>OY771474.1:0-1755000 GCA_963674605.1 uncultured Desulfobacterium sp.
TCTTGGGTGTACCCGTCAGCATGTTCATCGTTGAGATATATTTGATCAAGGGTCGAACCTAAACGTGATCCCTTTTTTTCCGGCTTGTATGAGACGTCATCAGCCTTTCTGGTCACCATGCCTTTTAACAATTATACCGGAAGCAGCTGGCATACCAATTGACTCTCTAACAGATCGCTCCATCCAGCGCGATCCGCTGAATAATCCAACGGAGGCGGCTATTGACATAAGTGTCTTAGTCTATAAGTTTACATAGAAAAAGACAGGAAAAAGCCTGACAAAAAACAGCTGATATCTCGGCATTTCCTGCAAGAAGCTATAAAGGAGATAGCCGAAATGAAGACTGAAGTAAAGACAAAATCAACCAGCCGGTCCGAAGTAGAACACTGGAACAGTGCAGGGCATAACAGCACAAAGTCCCGGAAAAAATGCCCGAAGCGCGGCAAGCGCTATTCACGAGCACAGAAGGATGAAATATTGCAGTACGCCCAAAAAAGCTCTGTAGCCGATGCCGCCGCCAAATTCGATGTAGCTGAAACCACAGTATATGAATGGCAGCGTTCGGATAAACGCCGCAATATCAATACGAATGAGCATGAATCCTCAACGAAGAACGATGACCCGGCTGTAATCCGTGACCGCAAGATTCTGGCAACATGGCGGGAGCATCCAGGATACGGGCCGAGTCAGGTTCGTCTGGCGCTAAAGCGTAAATGATTTAAGGTATCGGTGGGCACTGTCCGCCATGTCATGGAAGAAAACGGCTATCTTCCTCCGAAACTGAAGCGAAAGGAACGCACCGGCCGGTATGAGGCCAATCGGCCAAGAGAGCTGTACCACCTGGATTTCTATCATTTTTACGTCCACAAACAAAAGACCTGTGTCCTGTTCATTGAGGACGATTTTTCCAGGTTCATCCCCGGCTGGGCCATGGCCCCTGCCGAATCCGCAGAACCGGTTATCAGGTGCCTTGAAGATTCGATACAACGCTATGGCAGGCCCGAGGGAGCCATGTCGGATCGGGGTTCAGCATTTCATTCATGGAAGGGCTTGTCCCGGTTTGAAGCCCTGCTGGAGGAGTATGAAGTCAACTACTATCTGGCTAAAAACGCATCTGTTAACGGCAAGGTTGAAGCACTGAATTCCAGAAAGCCATTAACCACAAAACAAAACCTGCCGACATGAACATACAAGAAGAACTTAAAGAAAACAAGCTTTCAATGATCGCCATGCACCTTATAATAAGAGATAATGCCGCACAGATAGACCTCAGCCTGAAAGGAACGGTCACCGAGATCTGTAGGAAAGCCTGCGTAAACCGTACCCAGGTATACGAACAAAAGTCCCAGATAAATAAGGCATTAGGGCAGATGACCTTGCCGGGTCCCGGCCCCCACTGTTAGGATAGTTGTCACATGAACTGAAAAACTCTATTATAGAAATACAGGAGGAAGTTCATGCGATACACAACGGAACGAAGAGAAGCTGTACTCAAAAAAATGATGCCACCGCATCCCAGACCGATCAGCCAGTTGGCCAAAGAAGAGGGTATCAGCGAGGCCACATTATATAAATGGCGCCAGGAGGCCCGTCAGAAAGGCGTCCTGCTGCCGGATGCCGATACCGAACCGGAAGGATGGAATGCCCGGGACAAGTTTACCGCGGTTGTTGAGACTGCAGGGCTGAACGAGACAGAACTGGGTGAGTACTGCCGCAAAAAAGGCATATTCCCGGAACAGGTTCACCAGTGGCGCCTTGCCTGCGAGAGCGCCAACGACTGGGATAAACATGCCAATGCCAGGCTCAAATCCAGCCTGAAAGAAGATAGAAGGCGCATCAGAGACCTTGAAAAAGATCTGAAACGCAAAGAAAAAGCCCTGGCAGAAGCTGCGGCTCTTCTGATGCTGCAAAAAAAAGTCCAGGCGATTTGGGGGGACTCAGAGGACGAATGATCAGCGCCCCGGATCGCCGCAAAATTGTTATGCTGATCAATGAAGCCAGGCAGGCTGGAGCGCGCCTTGAACCGGCATGTGAGGTTGCTGGTATCAGCAACAGAACCTATCAGCGCTGGACCGGACAATCGGATGTCAGGGAAGATGGACGCCCGACAGCTGTCCGGCCGGAACCTGCCAATAAGCTAACCAGAGAGGAGACCGAAAAAGTGCTCAGCATCTGCCATGATCCAGAGTTTGCAAGCCTTCCGCCGGGACAGATTGTGCCCCGGCTGGCAGACAATGACACCTATATTGCCTCCGAGTCTACCTTTTACCGCATCCTGCATCAGGCAGGTGAGCAGCATCACCGGGGCCGCAGTAGGGCGCCCCGGCACAGCCCTCCTCCCAAAGGGTTCTGTGCCACCGGACCGAATCAGGTGTGGTCCTGGGATGTGACCTGGCTGCCGTCTCAGATCCGCGGCATGTACTTTTACCTGTATATGATCGTTGATGTCTACAGCCGGAAAATTGTCGGCTGGGAGGTTCATTCTACCGAGAGCGCTGAACTGGGGGCCGCCTTTATCCACAAGGCTATCCTGGCTCAGGGGTGCATCTTGAAACCGCCGGTGATCCATGCCGACAACGGCGGTGCCCAGAAAGGATATACCATCAGAGCGAAAATGGACGCCCTGGGAGTGACAAAATCCTACAGCCGCCCCAGGGTCAGCAATGACAACCCTTTTTCTGAATCGTTGTTCCGGACTTGCAAGTATCGGCCGGATTACCCGGGGAAACCCTTTGAATCGATAGAGGCATCAAGGCAATGGGTAGCATCCTTTGTCCGGTGGTACAACTACGAACATCTGCACAGCGGTATCCGGTTTGTCACACCCGAGGACCGGCATACCGGCAGGGACAAGGATATCCTTAAAAATCGGGACCGAATTTACCGGGAAGCAAAGCAAAAGTGCCCGAAACGCTGGAGTGGGGGTACCCGCAACTGGGAGCCAAAAGGACCGGTCTGGCTCAACCCACCTAAAACTGAGTCCGACTCTAAAGGCAGTGAACACTTTCCCGATGGATTCAGACAAACAGGATGAGAGGCAATCATTCAGTTATCAAAGATCGATTGTTAAATCGAGATGATGATAATCATCTCGTGATTACCGAAAAGCCCTTCTCCCCGGCCCTGTCAAGGGCGATTGCAGAT
Organism: uncultured Desulfobacterium sp.; assembly: GCA_963674605.1. GTDB lineage: Bacteria > Desulfobacterota > Desulfobacteria > Desulfobacterales > Desulfobacteraceae > Desulfocicer. The sequence goes on from OY771474.1 coordinate 3,145, forward strand.
CGTTCATCTTGACCCTTGACAGGGCCGGGGAGAAGGGCTACCCCGAAAGTACCGAAAACGTATTGTTGTAAGAGAAGAAAATTTCAAAAAATGCGACAACTGTCTTGACAGCTACCGCCGGACGGCCCCTGCCACAGGAGGTTCCTGCATTGGACAGCGCCATTGCTGAATGGCACCTCCAGGTGGCCCTTTTGAACTACCGCCTGGATAATCCTGGTGCCTTTGTTCAACACAGAAGTGGGCGTACGATCTACAGCTCCGGGTACATACGTACCGTTCTCAATCACCTGGACCAGTGGGCCGGGTGCCTGGAACGCTTCTGCACATTGTCCGAAGTACCCTATCCGACATTGGAGGGCTGGAAAAGAAAGGATGCTGTCCAACCGTACATACCCGCTCCCAAACGGCCGATTCCGCCCATTGATTCCAATCTCAGTTGTTGGACGTCAATTATTTTGTCCGGTTCGCGTCAATTATCTTGTCCGGTTTTCCTAAGATGTTAAGATAAGAAAATCAATCATTTTTGATGGTCAGTATATTTGAACCCTGCACGCATCAAAATATCCTCTAAAATAATTCCGGGCTCTCCTTTTGCTTTTAATTGATCAAGCATCCATTTTTGGATGCGAACATTAACACGAACGCGTTTGAGATGTGGGGGCAACTTTGGCTTTGGTTTACCTCTGTATCCACCACGTTTAGACAGCATATCGCCACCTCATGGTTATAGTTAAAATCCTGAAAGGGTTGTCAATAGAGGGTCTTAGAAAAGTGTGGCACGCTTTACAAAAAAAGTAGGCTATTTTCAGGTAAAATATTGGCACACTTTGCCTGTCCCGCAGGGGTATATAAAAAGGAATGCAGTATAACAGCGGTTTTACACCCCATAACAAGCTGTAATACATAGAAATTAAAGTTTTGTTTCAACAAATTGACGTTCAACTTTTGGGCCATTGAGATCTCCAGATGTTAAAATCCTTGGCTGTTCCTGGGCTTTTTTAATTTTTCATTCCAGAGGCATGAAAAAGTATACAAGATGAGTAACTCTCTGTAACCGGGCTGGTATAAAGCAATTGATTTGCCCACGACGTAATGCTAACTCTTTCTCGCTTAACCCCAAAAATTCTAACTCCGCGCCCGGAGAAGTAAAGAAAAAAATTGGTTCCTCCCAAAGGGTCCCTCCCATTTTTTTCTTGACTTCTCCGGGCGCTCCGTCCATGATTTTTTGTGGGGTTAAGGAGAAACTCTGTTGGGTGGCCTCAGCTTGCTATATCGTTAATTCTCCTTGTGTTGGGCCAATAAAGGTGCAGCAAGTTCTTTGCCCAGATTTTGCTTGATAGCCTGTCTCTTACGATAACTGTCCGCATCAACATCAAAAATCATTGAATGATGAACCACCCTGTCAATGGCAGCCACAGTCATTGAGGTGTCAGTAAAAATTTTATCCCATTCGCCAAAAGGTTGATTTGATGTGATAATCAGACTTCCGGTTTCATACCGATGGGCAATCAGCTCAAATAAAACATGGGTTTCACCATCGGTTTTTTTCACATATCCCAGATCATCGAGGATAATGGCCGAATACTTATCCAGTTTTGAAAAAAACTGCTCCAACCTCAGCTCCTGCCGTGCTAACTGCATCTGTTGTACCAATGCCGTGGCTGTAAAGTATTTAACCCGAATGGATTTTTCAATCAATGCGTGGCCGATGGCGGTGGCCAGATGTGTTTTACCAACCCCACTGGGGCCAAAAAACAATACATTCATTGCCTGATCGACCCAGTCCTTGCTATTGGCAAGGGCATTGATTTCGTTCACATTGATATTGGAGACATAATCAAAGTTAAATGTTCCCAATGTCTTACCCAACGGCAGCCGGGATTCCTTTATAAATCTGGCTATACGCCGGCTATAGCGTTCATGGAGTTCCTGTTCACAAAGTGTGGCAAGGTATTTGGCACCATTCCATTGTTCTGCTTGGGCTTTCATAAGCAGGGGTTCCCATTCTTGGGCCATGGTGGACAGGCGCAGCTGCTTCAATAAGACAGGAAGAGTTGCAGTATGGCTCATGACACCACGCCCTCCACCTGGGAAAAGATTGGAATCAGGAGATTATAATCCTCTCCGGTGATATTGTGAATCTGTACATCGGGTATTGCAATTTGTTTGCTGTCAAATGTTTTCTCAAGCTTATGGAGGACCGGAAGTTCACTGTTCGCCTTCATTGTTAACAGATGACGGCCCAATGCCTCCTCACAGTTTGCACGATCGGCAAGGGCCAAAATGGCAACCATGGCTTTACAGGCACTGCGCGGCTCCATTTCATTGTCAAGCCACTTCCAGACGGTTTTATACGCCTCCGTCGGCAGGAGGTCATCACGTAACTGTGAGTATCTGAATGCCTGGGGCTTACGCTCAAGGCTTGAGATGACATGTTTGTAGTCCACATTCCGGACCCTCTTATTTTTTGAGGCATAGACTCTCTGTGTTGAAAAAACATGGGTCATCCCCAGATAAAGTTCCAATCTGTCATGGTATAGATGAACACGCAGCTTTTCTCCGATCAAACGGGAGGGCACGGTATAAAGTCCCCGTTTAATCCGTATGGTGCTTGATGTGCTCACGGCCACTACTTCTTCAGTATAATCAATGGTTTTACACAATGGCAGGGGCTGCAGAGAGGGCAATTCTGCTGTTATTTTATCCTGGTTATTATGATTCACCCTGTTGACAATATCATTGAGAAATTCCTGATAAGCCTTTACTGATTCAAATTCACTGGATCTACGCAATAAAATCGCCTGCTCTATGCGGTTTTTCATATGACCATGGGGGCATTCAATGCCTCCGTTTTCATGGCTTTTCCCTTTATTGTTACGTGTGGCTTTGAGATTGTAGTGAGAAAAAAGGGTCGCGTAGCGATTGGTGGCATCTTCCATGGCTTCCTTCGTCATATTCTTGAATGCCGCAGAAAGGCTGTCGGTCCGGTGTTCCAGAGGCACACCACCCAAACGCCACAGGGCATCTTGCAATCCTTCACTTAGGGCTGAAAAAGATTCTCCACCCAGAATCACCTTTATATGGCACCATCCACTATACGCCAGGCGGAAGTGGTAAAGAATATGGGATAACGGCTGACCGTTAACCGAGATGATCACCTTTTTTAAAGTGGTAAAGTCGGACAGCCCCATGCGGCCTGGAATCTGACGTTGCAGAAACATCACCTCTTTGCCTTTACCATATTGCGCTTTCCATTTTTTTATTTTTCGTTGGAATGTCCGCTCTTTTGAACTGCCATACTGACCTAGGTACTTGCCCTGCAAATACTCAAAAAGGGTTTTAGGTTTTAATTCCGGGCTTTTGATGAGCATGGGTACAATCTCTGATTCCCAGATATCGGAAAATGGATCTTGACGGGTACGCCAATGCCTTTTGGGCTTATTGCCGGGCAAAATTTCATTGTTTTCTATCCTGCGGCCTGACCTCTCGCTGATACCTGCTTTGGCTGCCGCTGTGATTTGTGCTTTACCTTGATTCCGTAATGACATGTAAATCCTTCTTTGGGTTTCATTGATGGGTACTCCCGACAATTATCTCTCCTTAAAGTGAAGGTTAAATGTCGGGGGTTTTATCACATCTTTAACCGGACAAGATAATTGTCGTCATCGGCCAAGGTAATTGTCGCACAATACTCAGTGATATCGCACGTATGATCATTGAAGACTATGCCCGATGGCAAGGAAGTTTGGGGGATTTTTTAACCCAGGAACCCCAGCGTGTCAATGTTTCACCTAACCAGATACGCAATGTCCTGGAGATCACAGGAATGATCAGTAAACGTAAAAGCAAGTCACCTCGGTACAGAGGCAGTACCACAAAGCTTCAACCAGGTACGATGCTTGTCACAGACGGTAAGGAGATTAAGGTTGATTTAACCTCCAGCCAGGAAAAATGCGCTTACAATTGGCAGGGTATTGTGGATCAGGCAACTTGTTGCCATACCGCCGTCGTGGTAACTGAGACAGAAACGGCAGAAGGGGTCCGTCGTGCCTGCGAAGAAAGTGCCCGATTCATGGGACGTAGACCGGAGGCCCTGCTTCATGACAACAAGCCTATCCACAACGATCAGAAGCTCAGAAAATCAATTGAACCCGAAACGACAATGATACCAGCAACGCCAGGTCGTCCGGAAAACAAGGCAGTCATTGAAGGTGAGTTCGGAAAGTTCGAGCAGGCAGTGGGTAATATCAACCTTGATGACAGCACCCCGGAAAATCTTGTGAAAAGTGCTGTTGAAGAGGTCGTCCGCGCTTATACCGCTGGTATCAACCATGCCGGTCGGGTCGAATTAGACGGCATCAGCCGTATGCAGGCCCTTAAAAGTGCATGCCCGGACCCTGAGAAGGACCGGGCCTTCCTGGAAAATCTCAAGGCGCGCCAGGACCTGATACGGAAACCCGACTGGCTGCCCACAATGGATGTGGCAAGGCTGATACTGGATCAAGGCTTCACCGATTTCCAACTCGACCATCTTGATCCCAAAGGTGCCTCCAGGCTACGCCAACAGGCGTGCCCCAAGGAGGCCCGTTGTCACCGCTGCTTGCGAATATCCTTCTTGATGACCTTGACAAGGAGTTGGAAAGACGTGACCACCGTTTTGTCCGCTACGCAGATGACTTTATCATTATGGTGAAGAGTCTGAGGGCCGGAAATCGGGTAATGCCCAGTATCAAAAGATTCCTTGAGCGTAAGCTTCGGCTTCAGGTCAACGAAAAGAAAAGCAAAGTAGCACCGGTGGGAGAATGCGGTTTTCTTGGTTTTGTGTTTGTACGCGGCAAAATCAGGTGGAGTGAGAAATCCTTTTTGGAATTTAAGCGGCGGTTACGTCAGTTTACCGGAAGGAGTTGGTTTGTCTCCATGGAGTACCGATATAAGAAGATGGCAGAGTATATAAGGGGCTGGATGAACTATTACGGAATTTCGGAGTATTACCGACCCATTCCGGGAATAGATGAATGGCTCCGTCGACGGATACGGATGTGCTACTGGAAACAGTGGCGCTATACCCGTACCAAAGTTCGAAATCTTCTCAAACTGGGTACTTTCAAGAAAGAGGCCATCTTGACATCGCTCAGCCGCAAAGGGCCATGGCATTTGTCCAGAACCATGGCGACACAAGCCGGTATGACCAATAATTGGCTGTCTGAGCAAGGACTGATATCTGTCAAAGAACAGTGGGTGAAAATTCATTACCCGGCCACGGCCCGGTAAATTTAATGAACCGCCCTATGCGGACCCGCTTGTGGGGTGGTGTGGGGGCTGGGGGATTAAAACCCCCGGCTACCCGATTGGGCTTGTAGTAGCCATTCTTAGTCTTCATTATTCTCTATATCAAGATCTAATGAATCACTGAGCATTTTTAACAATTCGATATTTGGAAAGCTTTTACTTTGATCTGATTCTTGGTAAAGTCCCTCTGACAGCTGTAATTCTTCGATAATTTTACTACCTATATCATGGTTAAAACCTACACCCACAAAACCAGTTCTATAGCTTTGTTTTTCATCCGAATGTAATGATGGTAATGTGGAAAGTGATGTACCCTCCATTGAAGTTCCTGTAGCTTGTTTCAAACGACGGATTAAGGTTGATTTAACTTCACTTTTCGGTAGTCTACCTAAACCAGTGGTACTCATAATAATTGGATTAGAAACAGATGCACAGATATCAAAAAAATTATCGATGAAGTATCTGGATCTTCTCCACATATATGATTTGTAATAAACAGGGTTTTCTAAAATTTGATTACTATATGGATTAATCCATATCTCATCAATTATGGTTTTGCCAGAATTTGAATTAATTGAATCTACAAATAAACCTGATGTCCATCCGTAATTTGCACCTTCTAATAGAAGAATCTTAATTGGCTTATCATTAATCCCATTTAAGGCTTCTGAAAAAATTGCTTCTACTGACAAAAGGACTTGTTCATGTCTTGTTTTAAGATATTTCAATAAAATCTCTGAGTGTTGTGTCAAGTTAGAAGTGCTATAATCCGTAAATACCTTCTCATAGCCTCTTTGACGACAGAGTCCAACAATATCCTCGGGTTTAGTAGTTGATGTGATGTCATCAATATATGACATTCCTGTTCCCGAGCTTTTAAGCAATAAATTCCATGGATTTGGAAATGTTTTAAAATATTTCAATAACCCCGGATGATATGATTCAATAAAACTTTCACACTCTGGGCAAAAACATGTTAAATGAACTCTATTACCTTCCCCCCCCATTCCTAAGATATCGACTATGTTTAAACAGATTCCTTTTAATTTCCCTCTTAATTTAGAGGTCGTTTCTAATGTTAAATCAATGGCTGTTCCAAGAATGGCAGACAGTAACTCTTGAGCTAAATGATTATTTACACATAACTGTGGAGTTCCATTTCCTATTATATCTACAACATGTAGAGAATCACTTGAGAAAAAATTAATCTTTGGAGTTAGACATAGATAGATGTCAAGACCCTGTTCGGAAAATGAATGAACTACGTCTTGAAAATCTTGCAAATGATCAGAAACCTTCCTGTATTTTGAATACAATTCGCCAAACCCTTGTATTTCGAACAATAACCCATCTGGGGCAATTACAGGCAGACATACGCCTTCTGGTTTTGCATCATAGGTTTTTATAAAATTTTTAATCATATCTTGAGGAGAACAATGCCTCAATACCGCAAAATTAGGTATATCTAAAATACCATTAGCTTTATTCTTAGCAATGCGTTCTTGGAATTTAAATGATCTTCTGGACATTTAAGCCTCCTTATTAAAGTTTATCTTGAAAGCTCTCGGTGCAAGCTCAATTCTGTTACCTGAATCAACTGATTTAAGCCAATTATTATTTAAGAACTTTTGAATATATTCATCTGCCAAATTCTCAGATATGCGTAAATTTTCAGATAGAAATCTTGCTGCCGCAATTCTATTTTTCCTCTTGTTTGGCTTGTTTTGCAAATGTTCGAACAATAAAAAGGCTATCTTCTCGCCATAGTTATTACTCTCTGTGGTACTTAGAATATTATCATCATTCACTTTGATATTATTTTGTTTATGATGATCTTTATTAAGGCAAAGATAGATTAAACTATTACTTTTCAGTTTAACTGTTTTGGGCTTGCCAACTTTATAATGTTCTTTAAATCCATTTATTTTTATTGAAGTTCCTACTAAATGAATCGGAAAGAAAAAAATCGTACTTCCATTTGAATCCGACTTCTTTTTTTGAGGTTCTGGTGGAATAGATAAGATTACAGTCGCGTCGCCAATTCCCTTTGTCTCATCATTTTCTTCATGTGTGATAACTGTTAGTCTCCCCAATGTATCTCTGTTGTTTTCCACTGATAAGTCACCACTAAAACCTAATAGTTTTTTAAATGTTGTAACTACCATTATTGAGCCAATGAATATTATTGCTACACCTACGGAAACAGTACCAATCTTTTGGCCAAATAGACTAATATTAGAATCGGCTTGTATGTTGATTGCTGATACATACACGCCCCCAATCAATAATACGGCGCCTAAGATAAATACTAACCACGCTATTAATTTTTTTAGTTCCATGTGAATGTGCCATTATCCTATCTGTTTTATTATTCCAACAACCTCGAAAAGCCCAAAAGCGTTTTATCAATAGTCCCGCCCACAGAGAAGGCAAGGCAATTAGATTCTCTAAAATCCTTAGTTATTACTGAATCGTTGATTTCGGTAAGCGGGATTATTGATAAAACGTTGTTGAACAGTGGCGCTGGTCAGAACCGGTAACGATTGTTTACTCTATGGGGTTTATATCGATTGCTGCATGTTAGTGCAAGGAAAAATTGTCGTGACTTTTTGTAATTTTTATGGAGAAGGGTCAAAATTGTAGGTCTCATCTGCCAAATACCCTTTTGTTTTCCGGATACAGGAAATAATTGACTGGATAATGCCGGTTTCAAGACGCATCTCACCGGTATGGCCTGAAACCATTGTCGTTGCCGCAGTTTGTCTCAGATCAAAGATCGGTTTCAGGAGGTATTCCAGGCAGCCTCCTTTTGTTGTGGCACAATATAGCCGGTATATACCGGAAGCAGCTCGTAAAGCCTTATCAATCGGCCCTTGCCGCACTTGGGACATGCTTTTATATCAACACCGGTTATTCTGAGCATCATCTCTTCGATGGACTCATCTGCAGGCCTGTCTTCATGTTTGCACTCATAATTGATCAGCTTCCTGATCAGTTCGATATTCCGAGTTTTATATCTGGGTGCCAGAAATCCAAAGTGCCTTATTTTTTTGAATCCCTTGGGCAGCACATGAAGCAGGAACCTCCTGATGAACTCCACAGCATCAAGGGTCATCTCCTTTGTCGCATTGTTCTGGGATCTGTCTTTCCAGGTAAATATCACTCTACAGTCTTTAAAGGATTTGACCCTGTAATTGGAGATGGCGACTCTGTGAGTGTAGCGTCCGAGATACTCAAGTACCTTTTCAGGGCCTGAGCAGGGAGATTTGGCATAGCCCGACCATTTTTTTTTCCTGATAGTCTTGATCAAATGGTAGAATCCGGATTGAGTCCCGTACTTTGCGGTAACCCCAGGAAACTTGAGAGCCCCATCTTTGTACAGTTGTTTGAGACCTTTGATGTAGATGCCCTTGAACGCCTTTACCAGGGAACTCGTCTTGAAAAGAAAATTCTTTTTGGAAGGGGTCCACTGGGTTTTATCCTCTGACAATACGCCCCCTGGAACAAGGCAGTGTAGATGAAAATGATCCAGGATGGTCTGATTCCACGTATGAAGTACGGCAATAAATCCAGGGTTGCCCTGAAGCCGCCATTGGGGATCGGCAGCAAACTGCTTGATTGTCTGGTTGACTGATGAGAACAGCAAATCCAGCAGCAACTTCATATTACAAAGGATGACAGGGTTCAAATCGTGAGGTAGTGTGAACACAAGGTGATAATAGGTGGCTGGCAGAAGCTCGGATACCCTATTATCCAGCCATTTTTCCTTGGTCATGGCCTGGCATTTGGGACAATGGCGATTCCTGCAGGAATTGTAGGCGTTCTGCTGATAATTACAGTCAGGGCAGACCTCAAGATGCCCTCCCAAGGCTGCTGTCCGGCAGGTTATAATCCGGTTCATGACCTTTATTTGTTCATGGGAGGCACTAAAGGACTCCAAAAACTGCTGTCCTGAATGTCTGAAAATGTCGGCGACGGTAGCTGTCAAGACAGTTGTCGCATTTTTTGAAATTTTCTTCTCTTACAACAATACGTTTTCGGTACTTTCGGGGTAGCCCTTCTCCCCGGCCCTGTCAAGGGTCAAGATGAACGATCTGCAATCGCCCTTGACAGGGCCGGGGAGAAGGGCTTTTCGGTAATCACGAGATGATTATCATCATCTCGATTTAACAATCGATCTTTGATAACTGAATGATTGCCTCTCATCCTGTTTGTCTGAATCCATCGGGAAAGTGTTCACTGCCTTTAGAGTCGGACTCAGTTTTAGGTGGGTTGAGCCAGACCGGTCCTTTTGGCTCCCAGTTGCGGGTACCCCCACTCCAGCGTTTCGGGCACTTTTGCTTTGCTTCCCGGTAAATTCGGTCCCGATTTTTAAGGATATCCTTGTCCCTGCCGGTATGCCGGTCCTCGGGTGTGACAAACCGGATACCGCTGTGCAGATGTTCGTAGTTGTACCACCGGACAAAGGATGCTACCCATTGCCTTGATGCCTCTATCGATTCAAAGGGTTTCCCCGGGTAATCCGGCCGATACTTGCAAGTCCGGAACAACGATTCAGAAAAAGGGTTGTCATTGCTGACCCTGGGGCGGCTGTAGGATTTTGTCACTCCCAGGGCGTCCATTTTCGCTCTGATGGTATATCCTTTCTGGGCACCGCCGTTGTCGGCATGGATCACCGGCGGTTTCAAGATGCACCCCTGAGCCAGGATAGCCTTGTGGATAAAGGCGGCCCCCAGTTCAGCGCTCTCGGTAGAATGAACCTCCCAGCCGACAATTTTCCGGCTGTAGACATCAACGATCATATACAGGTAAAAGTACATGCCGCGGATCTGAGACGGCAGCCAGGTCACATCCCAGGACCACACCTGATTCGGTCCGGTGGCACAGAACCCTTTGGGAGGAGGGCTGTGCCGGGGCGCCCTACTGCGGCCCCGGTGATGCTGCTCACCTGCCTGATGCAGGATGCGGTAAAAGGTAGACTCGGAGGCAATATAGGTGTCATTGTCTGCCAGCCGGGGCACAATCTGTCCCGGCGGAAGGCTTGCAAACTCTGGATCATGGCAGATGCTGAGCACTTTTTCGGTCTCCTCTCTGGTTAGCTTATTGGCAGGTTCCGGCCGGACAGCTGTCGGGCGTCCATCTTCCCTGACATCCGATTGTCCGGTCCAGCGCTGATAGGTTCTGTTGCTGATACCAGCAACCTCACATGCCGGTTCAAGGCGCGCTCCAGCCTGCCTGGCTTCATTGATCAGCATAACAATTTTGCGGCGATCCGGGGCGCTGATCATTCGTCCTCTGAGTCCCCCCAAATCGCCTGGACTTTTTTTTGCAGCATCAGAAGAGCCGCAGCTTCTGCCAGGGCTTTTTCTTTGCGTTTCAGATCTTTTTCAAGGTCTCTGATGCGCCTTCTATCTTCTTTCAGGCTGGATTTGAGCCTGGCATTGGCATGTTTATCCCAGTCGTTGGCGCTCTCGCAGGCAAGGCGCCACTGGTGAACCTGTTCCGGGAATATGCCTTTTTTGCGGCAGTACTCACCCAGTTCTGTCTCGTTCAGCCCTGCAGTCTCAACAACCGCGGTAAACTTGTCCCGGGCATTCCATCCTTCCGGTTCGGTATCGGCATCCGGCAGCAGGACGCCTTTCTGACGGGCCTCCTGGCGCCATTTATATAATGTGGCCTCGCTGATACCCTCTTCTTTGGCCAACTGGCTGATCGGTCTGGGATGCGGTGGCATCATTTTTTTGAGTACAGCTTCTCTTCGTTCCGTTGTGTATCGCATGAACTTCCTCCTGTATTTCTATAATAGAGTTTTTCAGTTCATGTGACAACTATCCTAACAGTGGGGGGCGATGTCATATTGGGGTTTGCTGCCTTTCTCGTAAGTTCTCAATAAGTCCGGGCAAAGAAGGCAAGAGTCAGTGAAAAATCAAGTCACAGCTCAACAGACAATTGCAACGCTTTAATGGTGATGATATCAGAGAGATCAGGAATCTCATTTGTTCTGGACAATCGATCTTTGAGGTATTCCCAGAAAGAGATTGTGAGCTTGCGGCAAGTTTTTTTCAAACTTGTGAACGTATCTCGGCATTGTCGTCCCAGATCACTTCTGGTCGACCCGCTGATTTTCCGGCGTTTGACATATTCTCGTATGTCATTTTCACTGAGATTATTGTGAAGGGGAATGTCCGGGAAATCCAGTACTCTGAGTAATTTCCGCTGATTCCGGTGAATGCGCTTCAAAGCATTGTTCAAGGAGGCAAAACATGTCTTTTTAGTGAAGATTGCATCGAATTTAGCCTTAATGCTGGCTTTTTTCTCATTACCCGGCTGTGCTTTGAATTCTTTGAGAGAGGCATATAATTCCCATATTTCAGCCCGAATGTCCTGTACAGCCTGTTTTTGTTCTTCTGTGAGGCCAATGAGCTTGTTGATGAGACGTTCGGCATGGACCCAGCAAAGCGCATGATTCAGGATATTGAATTGGCCGGCATCATCGCTGACAATGACCATGTCGAGATTGAAACCATGCGCGACCAGACTGCCGATCAATGCACCTTCAGTAATAATTCTGATGTGACGCACCTTTTTAATACCGAGTGTCTTGAGGCAGTCCAGCCAGGCATCATCATTTTCAAACACGCTCAAAAATTGAGTGGTGATAAGGATGAGGGACTCCTTGGGTAACCCCTGGGAGATCATATATGACAGAGCACTTGCATTGATGACATATTCTGTACGCCCGGCCTGCAATATTTTGAGAAAATTGATCCTGGTTTTGGTCTCAGTGCTGTGAAAGGTGGCAAAAAAATCGTTTCCAACATGGGTGCAATAGCCGTTTTTGGCCTTATGCCGTGCAGCGGTATCATCGACATTGATATGCGAGGATACACAAAGGCCTGTATCAAGGATGTCGTTTTTCTGTAGCTTCTCAATAAGTGCGGGTAGTAAAGGCTGGTTATCTCTGTAACCACCTGATATTATTGAGTCGGGATTTCAAAAAACCGTTTCCTACCCGAACTTATTGAGAAGTTACGTTTTTCTCATCATGAAAGAGTTCATGCCCTTCAATGAGAATATTGCTCAGTTGCCCTGCGGAAATCTCAAACCCCATATCATGTAATGCTTCCAGTAATATGGGCTGTGTGACATGGCAGTGATAATGCTGGTAAAGGACAAATCGTTTGAATTCCAAATCGAAATGCCCGCCGTTCAAATTTTCTGGGAGTTTTCCGGTGAATGAACGGCCATCCGGGGAAACCCATCTTTCCAGTCGATATTTGATAATGAAAGGTTCAAGCCGGAGTCCCTGGACCACAAAATCGTTATACCCTTTAAAGATGCTCCCAAGGGGTAGATCTTCAGGTGAAATCTTGATGGTTTTATGTATTTTCAGATTTTTTGTTTTATGACGCTTGGCAGAGCCAGGCCGCTTGCCTTGTGTTTTAGATTTGTTTTTGCGCCGGGATTCAAGGCCGGAAGGCTTAATTTTTGGTTTGGGTTTTTGTCCCTTAAGGCGTGCAATTTCATCACGGAGAGCCTGGTTTTCCTCAGCAAGCAGGTTGAGATATTCCAGGAGCATCAAAACCAGAGGGGTTTGCTCTTCTACAGGAATGTCTTCAATTTTAGGAATTTTTACAACCATGAGAGCTCCAGTGCATGAAATTTTACAACTATTATTTGATACAATATGATAAGAACGATTCAGTTTGGTTTCAAGTCTTTGTGGTTGTAAAAAATCAGTGATTGCCCGGACTTATTGAGAACTTACCCTTTCTCGCAGCATTCGGTATTCATTGAACCATCGCGTCAGCCGGGCTGACGACTTTGGAAATGGCATCATTACTGATGTGAAGATATCTGGCGGTTGTCCTGATGGATTTATGACCAAGCATCTGCTGAAGGACATAAGTCCGGGTTCCCTGTTCCAGAAGGTGTGTGGCAAAGCAGTGACGCTTATGCCGAGCTCGGCATAAGCGTCACTATGCCGAGTTCCGGACTATGCCGAGTGATCACTTTTCACCTTTGATTAGCAATGAGTTATGCAGTATTCACTCGGCATAGGTTATCAGAGTTTAGAGCGAGTTCAAGAATTGTAAAAGCTTATCACTCGGGCGATAACGACTGGCTTTGACATTCAGTGGTTTTGTCTTTTCCAGTATTTTTTCTTTGAGAGCCAGATCCGCCTGGAGGTAAATGTGAGTGGTTTCGGGAGATTCGTGACCAAGCCAAAGAGCGATGACAGAATGGTCTACTCCGGCCTGAAGAAGCTCCATGGCTGCGGTGTGTCGAAGTACATGCGGTGAAACCCGCTTCTCTTTTAACGAGGGACACGCTTTTTGAGCTTGGGCCACATGTTTGGCAAGCAAGTACTGAACACCGTCGGGGCTGAGCTTGGTGCCACGGGCATTGGGAAAGACGACATCGCTCTCCGATCCGCCTCTTTCCTGGAGCCAGGCTTTCATCACGGCGACAGTTAGTTTGGTGAGAGGCGTACAGCGCTCCTTGCGGCCCTTTCCGTAACATCGGACATGAGCTCCTGAGCTTAAAACGATATCACAGCGACGCAGATGGATCAGTTCGGAAAGACGAAGACCGGTCTGGATGGTCAGCATAAGAAGCCCCCGATCCCTGCGTCCAGTCCAGGTTGTGGTATCCGGTGCGGCCAGGAGAGCCAGGATCTCCGGGTGGGTGAGGAAATCGATCAAAGGGCGCTCATACCGTTTGCTCGGGATAGAGAGAACACGCTGAATGAGAGCTGAGCGGTCGGGTACTTGAAATGCTGCGTGTTGATTGAAATTTTGTGTTGTTAGAAGTTGAACCAATTATTTTGACTGGAACGTGTCCTTTAATGGCCTAAATTCTCAAAACCCAATCAAAGTCTATGTCCTTTTTCACAACATTATGCTGACCACATTTTTAAAAGAGGATTCGCTACGCTCATCCGTAGTGGGTTTTTTTAGGCATGGGTGGAGAGCATTTATATATCTGCCATTGGCGGGTAGATATTCTGATCGGATTCTTTTGTTATAAGATTTAGTATTTTCTATGAGTTACGGAAATTTTTGATAAAACTAAGGAGGGGGAAGCAGAAAAAACTGCTTCCCCCCCAAGGGCATTTATATAAATGCTCCCCACTTCGGCTATCCCTCGCCGGGTTGCTCCCCAGCAGAGCCCGACTCCGTTTCACCGAAACTGTTATTTCGTGGTTATGTCTTCGGTACTTTTGATTTTCAACACCATGTCAGCGTCCACCGTTTTTTTGTCGCAAAACATGGCATAGGTTAAAGCTTCTTCACAGATATTGCCGATCAATCGTGGAAACCCATAAGAATATTCATGTATGGCAGCCAAAGCATCCTCGCCAAAAATGGGTGATGTGCATCCAGCCCACTTGAGACGAGAATCAATATAATAGACAGTATCTTTCTCCGATAACCCTTTCATATGATAGCGCATTCTTATCCTCTGGCTGAAGGGTTCCATGACGGCGTAGCCCATCATGCGTTTTAAATCGGATTGCCCCGATAAAATGAGCAAAAACGGATCAAAGGAGTCCATTTTAAAATTCGTCAGCAATCTGAGTTCTTCAAGAGGTCCCTGTTTAAGCAAATGAGCTTCATCGATAATGAGCACTATGGTGCGTCCCCGTTGTTCTTTGGCATCCAGGAATTCTTTCTGAATCTGCTGGTAATTGGCGCTTTTAGTGAACTTGTTGTTCAATCCCAGCAATGCATTGATATGACGAAGAATATCACTCCGGTTCAGAGTGCTTAGCGGCGTATAAACCACCTTGAAAATGTTTTCATTAAGAGAATCGGCAAAGCGCCGGATGGTAATGGTTTTTCCCACACCTGGATCGCCGGTCAGCAGCATGATACCGCCCCTGCGTTTCATGTATTCCAGCCGTGCAAGCGCTTCCTTGATGACCGGTGTATCAACCATATCTGCGGTGCTGATCTCCTTGTCAAAGGGATATCGTTTAAAGCCGAACCAGGCCGGCAGGTCTTTCATTTTTTCACCTTTGCGTCGGCATAAGATATAACCGGCTCAGATTGACAGGGTTTAAACGTCCTTGCATTTTGTCTTTTATCAACGAACTTGATACGCCCGACCCTGATATCCTTGTCATAGATATAAAGTTCCCTGTCATTATCCACCGGATGGCGGATATCCACACGCTGCCGGATGTATGCGGTGGGGACTTCATAAATATGCCCTTTGAAGCTGATGGTGGCATCATTGTTTACGACCCGCTCATGGCGGACAAGAAAAATGTCGTTCAGTTCATCCTTTGTGGGGCGGGTAATTTCCGTGTGGTTGCATGATCGGTGATAGCGGTCAATGGGCCGTTCATCAATACCGGAATGCACCCTGTGATGGTAGTCGTCATTGAGCCAGGCGGAAAAAGAGGCATTAAGTTCTTCCAATGTAGGTTTTTCAGTAAAATCCGATAAAAATCTATCCCTCACGCTTCTAAAAAATCTTTCTATTTTTCCGCGGGACGAGGAATCATAAGCTTTAGAATGGATCAGCGATATGCCGGACAAGGCACAACATTTGGCCAGGAAATCTGAGTTGAACGATGGGCCATTATCAACGTAGATGCGTTTGGGAAACCCAAATGCCAGAAAGGCTTCCTTTAACACCAGGGTCAATGACAAAACCGTTTCCGAAGGGGCAAACGCATGCCCGACGATCATGCGGCTGTGGTCATCAATAATTGCGCATAAAATGGCCTTGTATGTTTTTCGATTCAAGGTCACCAGAGGGCCATGCATGAAATCACACATCCAAAGACTGTTTACATGATCGGTTTCAAAAGCGGTTCTTGCATCCCGACGTTTATTCCCGAATCTGAGTAACTTCTCCTCCTTAACGATCCTCAACAACGTATTGTAATGAATGAACGACTTGTCGGTCAAATGCTCTTGCATGAGCTTTTCATGAAGCCGTTTGACGGTGATATGGGGATAAGCCCTGCATGTCACCCGAATGGCGTCCATCACCTGTGGATCGGCTTTCCTGGGTCTGCCTTTATCTTTTCTGACTTTGGGCTTTAATCCGTCAAAGCCGTTTTTCCGGTATGCCTTGAGCCAGGATTTGAGTGTAGACACTTTGACCTGCCGGTTGCCATAGCGTGGAAAGGCATGGCGTTCGGCGGCCTGGGTGCGAAAATACTCATTTTGCACTCTTCCAGGCTCCGCCAACACCGGGCTGATCAGCTTGTAGCGGACCAAAGCAATCTGTTCACGGGTTTCGTTGTCCATAATACCTCCGATTGTTGTAATTTATACCAAAAATCGTTGTGATTATGACCAGCATAACCCATTGAAATAAAAGATGTTATCAATCCTGTGTCTCGGCGCCACATAAATCGGTATCTGTGTTGATGGTCCATGGGGTGGTCAACAAAGCAATGAACATTTTTCGTCCGAGAGAGACGATACTTTACGGTGACCGCATGCGCTCACAGGATGTTCTTCCAAACAACCATTTCCCGGTTTGAATGAAATGATATCGTATGATGGGGACTACACTGTGGCGAGTCGGGCGATCGCCGTCAGCGCCACTTTGAAGATAAAGAAAAATCGTTGTGATCATATCCTTTGGGCCGACCCGGCGGAATGTCGGCAGGGGAAATTCTTCATGAAGAACATGATGTCCTCGGAGAAAGCCGGACAGCAATAATACGGCCCAGGTCTGAACCAGATAGGGGGTGACCCAGCAATCCGGATCGAGTTTGAGCGTTGCACCATGGTAACCGACCTGTCCCATTTTCTGGAAATCATATACCATGAGCAAGGCTCCGACTACGGCATCGGTCGTGTATTGATGGTAAGGAATTAACTGGCGGGGCAATAGGGAAAGGGTTCTGCCGGTCTTGACGCATAGAAACCTGGCAACCGGCACTTTCTTCTTTTTATAAGGGAAAAGCTCAACGGCATAACGATAATACTCTTTGATTGGCTTGCAGCAGTCTTCACCCTCGCAAATCAGACATTTCCTGCCAATATACTCCTGAAAACAGATGTTAAAAAAATCAGCTTTATATTCCCAGATGCTTGGATATGTGTTATCGAAAAGGTATTGGATATCTAATATCCTGTCAGGGGGTTGGGAAGGAGGTGTCTGTTGGCGTAGAATGTTTCTCCTTTCCAACCTTTCCCTTTTTCAATGGTGTTGGTCAAAAATTCATTGTGACTTCCCTACATTAAAAAAATGACTATACACATATCAGCGGTTGAATTAATTTGCAATTTTGCTTTGAAAAGACGTAGAAATAATGTTGTAATCAACACTTGCCTTGAGGAAGGTCGTTATATGTAAAGAATTTGGTCATGATGTCTCCTCCTTTAAATAGAGCTTTTTGGGAGAAGACATAAGAAATTATGCCGAGTTTACAAGAGGAAAAAGGTTGATTTATTGTGGATTTAAATCATCGGCTCGGCATAGTCCGGAACTCGGCATAGTGCCTCAGGGTGTGGATGCCCCTTCCCCTTTTAACACCCGCTTTCATTTTGGCTTTGTAAAAAAACCTGCTGTGCCGCATCAATGGATAAAGGTTTTGCTTTGGTCTGGCCGAAAAAGATCCATTTGTCGGGCCAATAGGCACGCCAATATTCTTCAAGGGTCTTCAACAGGGTATCCGATAAAACCGTATACCGGTCTTTCCTGCCTTTACCCTGTTCGATCCGTATCATCCTGCGGGATCTTTCGATGTGGATCGGCTGGAGTTTTACCACTTCACTGACCCGCAGGCCCGCACTGTAAACGGCAAGAAGCAGGGTGTAATGTTTGAGATTGCTGCAGGCTGAAAGTATCTGATCCACTTCCTCCCGGCTCAAAGCCATGAAAATCTTTTTTTCCCTGGGTCGAGGTGGAATGGATAACTTAGGATCCCTGCTCAATACATGTTTATAGAATCGCTTGATCCCTGAAAACTGGACGTTGCATGTGCTCCATGCCAGCTTTCGATCCGCGATAATATAATGTAGATAGTCCTGGATTTGTTCATTCGTAAGTTTGTCAGGCGATTGCCTATGATAAGCGGCAAGGGATTTGACAGCGTTCATGTATGCAGCATTCGTTTTAGGCGAAAGCCGGTGAAGGGTCAGGTGTCTTTCAAATTTTTGTCGAAGTTCTGTCATTTTTACCTCCTGAAAATTATGGGTAGTACTCAGGAGAATGATGGAACAAAACGGGCTGAATATAAAGGGAATTTATGTTGATACGTTTAAATATTAATGGACGAAACTGTGGCTGGACTTCCTTCCGCGAAGCGGTTTTGTTCAACAAGTAATTATCCAGTTTTTTTCCTGTATAACTCCCAAAAGAATCAAGCCAAAAATTGAATATGGAATAAAACTATTGGGAATTGCCATAATTCCTATTTTATCAAACATCCGATCAAGAACCCTAATGACGCGTATTTCAAGAAAAAAAACAAAGTCGAATAATTGCATAACAGCAAAAAATATTTTTGACAAGCATAAAGAAAATATGTATGTAACCATTTATGAGTATAATCCCCAATAACAAGAGTTAATCAATAGGGCTATCGGCCAATGATTCAAATTCCTCCAGATATTTTAAATAAATACAAACACACATTACTTCAACAATCTATACCATCACAAAAACAACCCTATTTTATTAAATGGTTTCGATACTATTGGGATTTTTGCGTGAAATCTAATTTCAACAAAAATAACCCCAAAAGTTTACCCCATTTTATTAACAAACTTGAGTCCAAAAAACAGAGCTCGTTTAATTTGAAACAAGCTTCAGAAGCAATCCACATCTTTTATGAAATGAACACAGATGCTTCTCCTGCTTTTGTACAAGGGGATAATAATAAAGGAAACAACGCTACCCCATTAAATGAGACGGTAAAACCATATCGCAATACCCCAGCCCCAAATAAAGTTGACAATCAAGTATCCCAGACAGTTTCGTCCCAAAAAAAATGGGACCAGGCATTGACTTCATTGGCCAATGAAATTAAAGTCCGTCACTATTCACCCAAAACACTTAAATCATACAGTGGCTGGACCATTAAATTTCAACACTTTATCTGTTTTAAAAACCCTGACCTTCTTGATACTCAAGATGTGAAGCAGTTTTTAACTCATCTGGCAGTGGAAAAAAAAGTGTCAGCATCTTCCCAGAATCTGGCCTTCAACTCCCTTCTGTTTTTTTTCCGTCATGTGCTTGGTAAAGAATTTGGAAAAGTAGATGGTGTGGTTCGGGCAAAAAAACTCCCTAATATCCCTGTGGTACTTTCCAGGGAGGAAGTGCAACGCATCCTCTTAAATTTGGCTTACCCCTATGATTTGGTGGTGGGATTATTGTATGGATGCGGACTTCGTTTGGTTGAATGTCTTAATCTCAGGGTTAATAATTTCAATTTTGATGCCGGGATTCTCACCATCCATGATGGTAAAGGAAAAAAAGACCGAACCATGCCCATTTCCGAAAAACTGACTCCCCAACTTAAATCTCATATGGATCGGGTTTACCATTTACATCAGATGGATCTTGGGAGCGGTTATGACGGGGCTTTCATGTTTGACAGCATTGAAAAAAAATATAAAAATGCCGGGAAAAAATTCATCTGGCAATGGTTTTTTCCTGGAAAAAATTTAACCAGAACCAAAGACGGCAAGGAGATAAGGCGATCCCATCTGCATGAAACCCATGTTCAAAAAGCCCTGCGAGATGCAGTGTCAAGGGCCAGGTTGACAAAAAAGGCCACAGCCCACACATTTCGTCACAGCTTTGCAAGTCATTTGCTGGAATCAGGATATGATATTCGGACCATCCAGGAACTTTTAGGTCACAGTGATGTACGTACCACCATGATCTATACGCATACGGTGGAATCAAAGCCCCTCAAAGAGGTTAAAAGTCCCCTGGATCTATAACGGACACGAGCAGAGCCTGTATGGCAACCTTGCTCATACCACAATAAGGGCTTGGTCACAACATGGGCCACTTTGGGGTGGGGTCAGGCTTGCGTTATTGGCATTATCGGTGCTTTTGGCCCTTTGCACAGACTGTGGTCGATAACGCCAATAACACAAGCCTGACCCCGTTGGCCCATTAAATGTGACGGGTGGCCCATGCTGTGACCAAGCCCCACAATAAAGCTTGAAAATCTGCCCGATTTATAAAAATTTTAAGGAATTTCCTGAATATGGTACACCCCCTAAATCCCCTGACATTTCCGCTCCACGGCACCCGGTTGATAGAAGCCAGTGCCGGTACAGGTAAGACCTATACCATTGCAGCCCTTTATGTCCGTCTGGTGCTGGGGCATGGTGATGAGAGCGCCTTTGTGCGACCCCTGACCCCGCCGGAAATTCTGGTGGTCACCTTTACCAATGCCGCCACCCAGGAGCTCAGGGACCGCATCAGAAGCCGCCTTGCCCAGGCAGCGGCGTTTTTCAGGCACCAGGACCCCGGCGATGATTTTCTGATAAGCCTGGGTGAAACCTGTGATGCGGATGCATGGCCGGGGAACGCCCGACTTCTGGACCAGGCGGCCCAATGGATGGACGAAGCCGCCATTTTCACCATCCACTCCTGGAGCCAGCGCATGCTCAAGCGTTACGCCTTTGGCAGTGGCAGTCTGTTTGATCTGGAACTGGCTCCGGGGGAGGATCAACTCATGGAACAGGCCGCCTGTGACTATTGGCGGGCCACCTTTTATCCCTTACCTGCCTCCCAGCTTGCCATGGTGTTAAACACCTTGTCTGTAACCACCCCCCGGGAGCTCTTGGCAAAGGTCAGACCCTTCATGGGCGCACGTCACCCCGAGCCCCCCCGGGAACCCCGGGAGATTCTGGCGCAGAGGGAGTCAGCCATTGCAACGGCCCGGCAATGCTGGGCATCTGATTTTGACCATGTGGCGAACCTGGTGCGCCGGGCCAGGACCGAAAAACATCTCAACGGCAATAAATACCGGGAAGCCTCCCTGGAAAAATGGCTTGACGAGATGAAAGCCTGGATTGCCGGGAAGTGCGAACTGCCAGATGAGAAAGCCTTGACGCAATTATCCCGTTCCGGTCTGGAAGCCGGAAAAACCAAAAAAGGGGTGGCTCCTGAACATGTGGCCTTTGAGGCCCTGGATGAGCTGAACACCGCCCTGGAAGATCTGGATCTGGAAAGTACGCTTTATATCCATGGGGCAAGTGAAATAAAAGCCCGGGTGGACCAGGAAAAACGCCGCCAGGCCCTGGTGGGTTTTGACGATCTCCTCACCCAGCTGGAACAGGCCATTCATCTCCCGGGAAATGATCAGCTGGCCCGGATGATAAGAACGCAGTTCCCCGTGGCCCTGGTGGATGAGTTCCAGGATACAGACCCTGTGCAATATGCCACCCTGGGCACCATTTATCTGGATCAGCCGGACACCGGGTTTTTCATGATCGGAGACCCCAAACAGGCCATTTACGCCTTTCGAGGGGCGGACATCCACACCTATCTGCTGGCCCGCAGGGATGCCGCAGCGCGTCTTTACACCCTGGACACCAATTATCGCTCGGCCGGGGATATGGTGGCCGCAGTGAACTATTTTTTTGGCCTGGCCACGGCCCATGAGCAGGGACCGTTTCTGTTTGCCGATGAGATCCCCTTTGCACCGGTGAAGGCCCGGGGCAGGGAGGATCGTTTTTTTGTCCAGGATGAATTTCCCCGACCCCTGACCCTGTGGAAGGAGGACCAGGCAGAACCCATCACTAAAACCGGAGACAAGGGGTACATCCACCACATGGCCGAAGTCTGCGCCGGAGAGATGGTGCGCCTGTTAAACCTGGCCGCTCAGTCCCCTCCCCAATGCGGATTTAAAGACCCGCAGGAGACCATCACCCCCTTAACCCCCGGGGACATGGCCATTCTGGTGCGAAACAAAACAGAAGCCGCAGCTGTGCGCCAGGCCCTGGATAATCGAGGGGTGCGCACGGTGTACCTGTCCGATAAACGTTCGGTGTTTGATTCCCCGGAAGCCCTGGATCTGTTGTATCTGTTGCGGGCCTGTGCCTCCCCGGGCAATGCCGGATACATCAAGGCGGCCCTGGGCACGACTTTGCTGGACTTGTCCTTTGCCTTCCTGGATAATCTGAGCGTGGATGAACTGGCCTGGGAGGCAGAAGTGGAGCGGTTTCGGCACTATCACCTTATCTGGCACCACAACGGGGTGCTTCCCATGGTGCGGGCGTTGCTGCGTGATTTTAAAGTGCCTGCTCGTCTGCTGGCCTCCGCCATGGGGGAACGCGCCCTTACCAATGTGCTGCATCTGGCGGAACTGGTTCAGGCCAAAGCCATGTCCCTGGATGGAGAACACGCCGTGATACGATGGTTCACCCGGCAGCTTGAAACACCGGACACGAGTTCTGATGAGGGCATTCTTCGCCTGGAAAGTGATGAAAAACTGGTGAAGGTGGTGACCATTCATAAATCCAAGGGTCTTGAATATCCCCTGGTGTTTCTGCCCTTTATCTGCAGCCACAGAAAGGTTTCCACGGGTAAATCCCCGGTGTTCTGGCACGATGAACAGGGCCATCGTCAGGTGGGGATCAATCCCGGAGACGAGGCCATGGCCCTGGCAGCCCGGGAGGCCCTGGCCGAGGATTTAAGGCTTCTTTATGTGGCCATGACCCGGGCCTGCCATGCCTGTTTTCTGGGCATGGGGATTGTGGGCCGGGTTTTAAAAAAAGGAGAAACCAATAAGTTCCACTGCTCCGGCATTGGCCATGTGATCACCGGGGGGGAGGAAAAATCCACCCGGGATATTCTTCAACTGCTGGATGACATGGGGAAAGACTGCAGCAAAATCTGCGTTACATTGGCACCGGAATGTCCGGATATGCTTGAGACACCCGGGGATAACCGCGCCTTTTTTGCCCCGGCCCGGCATTTTTCCCATCCCGGGTGGCAGCGGTGGTTCATCACAAGTTACAGCGGCATTGCTGACGGGGCCACCATGCCGGACATCCATGTATCTGGGGGAGCAGGTGCCCTGGCGGATTTATCAGGCTTGCCCGGAAAGAACGCTTCCACGGGAGCATCTTTAGGAAATACCCCGGTGGAGATGGATACACCTTTGAACCTGGAGACCCCCCCGGGGGCTGCTGAAAACGAACCCAATCCAGATGGAGACAATGGAGAGGACTTTTCCATGGACCCGGAGTTATTGGCTGCACCGATTCAGATGCTGGCGGATTCTCCGGACTCAGCCCGGGCAGATCAGTTCATGGAGGCCCAATTTGAAACGCTCATTGATTCATCCATCATCTCTCCTGCCCGGTCCATCCACACCTTTGCCCGGGGTCCTGAACCTGGCACCTTTCTCCATGATCTGTTTGAGTGGGCTTCTGACCAGGGATTTGACACCGTTGCCAGAAATCCCGGAGCCATCCAGGAACATCTTGCCCTGGTATGTCCCCGCCATGGCTGGGAAGAGTGGGTGGAGCCCCTTGCAAACTGGTTCCATCAACTGCTTTTAACCCCCCTGCACTTAGACCCTGGGGCCGATCCTTGTATGTGTCTGTCAGATCTTGACCGGAACGCCTGTCATGCGGAAATGGAGTTCATGTTTTCCGCCACCCGTGTGGATACCGCCAGGCTGGACCGATCTGTAACCCATGCATTGTTACCCGGAGTACGGCGGCCTGTGCTGAAATGGAGCCGGCTCAACGGTATGCTCAAGGGGTTCATGGATCTGGTGTTTGTGTTTCAAGAAAAATATTATGTGATGGATTATAAATCCAATTATCTGGGGGAGGGCAACGACGATTATACAAGGCAAGCCATGGGAGATGCCATGGCATCCCATCGCTATGACCTGCAACTGGTGCTTTATACTTTGGCTCTTCACCGCCTTTTAAAATCTCGTCTGGCGGATTATGACTATGATTTTCATGTGGGAGGAGCCGTATATCTTTTTTTGCGGGGCGTGGATGGCACGGGAAACGGGGTGTATGGAGAACGTCCCCCCCGGGAACTCATTGAAGGGCTGGATAACTCTTTCAGGGGAAAAAAAGGAAATAAATTTGACACCGGAACAATTGTTTGAACTTCTGGATGGATGGACCAATAAAGGATGGATGCGTTCCCTGGACCGGGCCTTTGTGCGGTTTTTAAACCGGGAAGCCCCCCAGGAATCCGGGGAAGTATTGCTGGCGGCCGCCCTGGTGAGCCACCAGCTGGGGCGGGGCCATGTGTGCCTGGATCTTGCCATCGCCCTGGCAGATCCCGATGCCACCCTTTCCCTGCCACCCGAGGGAGAAACCGGGGAGGATCTGCCGGACAAGCCCTCCCAGGTGCTCCAGGGACTCACCCTGAAAACCTGGGAAGCGTTTTTAACGGACTCTGTTCTGGTATCCCGGGATGCCCAGCAACGGCCCCTGGTATTAAACAGCCACCGGCTTTATCTGTATCGATCCTGGCAGCACACCTGTTTTGTGGCCGGAACCATAAAGGAGCTCATGGCCCGGCGCTTTCCCGTACCCGCTGATTTAAGCTGGCGATTGAGCTGGGCCTTTTCTTCCCTGAGATCCCCCAGGGAGGCATCGGGAAAGGAGATCCACTGGCAGAGTCTTGCCGCCGGGGTGGCCGCAAGAAATGCCTTCACCGTTATTTCCGGGGGGCCGGGTACCGGTAAGACCACCACCGTGGTGCAGGTTCTGGCCCTTCTCCAGTCCCTGGCCCTGGAACAAGACTCCCCCTTGAAAATACGTCTGGCAGCCCCCACGGGCAAGGCCGCGGCCCGGCTCACAGAATCCATGGGAAGTGCCCTTGATCAACTGTCCGATGACATTAAACCCCACATGCCCCGGGAGGTGACCACCATTCATCGGCTTCTGGGCAGTCGTCCGGATTCCCGGCATTTTGTTCACAATGGCCGGAACCGCCTCCATGTGGATCTTCTGGTGGTGGATGAGGCCTCCATGGTGGATCTGGAGATGATGGCGGCCATGCTGGATGCCTTGCCAGCCCATGCCCGGTTGATATTACTGGGGGACAAGGATCAACTGGCATCGGTGGAGGCCGGGGCCGTGCTGGGTGACCTGTGCCGGGATGCAGATCCACCCCGGTATGACAAGGCCTTTATGGAGTGGGCCAAGGAATACACGGGATACTCCCTTAAAAAATTTCGGGGAAAGCCCGGTCCCATGCAGGAGCATATTGTGGTGCTGCAGAAGAGCCATCGATTTGGGGAGAAAAGCGGCATCGGCGCCCTGGCCCGGGCTGTGAATGCCGGGGATGTGGACGGTGCGAGCGCCCTGTTTCAGCAAGACCTGGAAAATCGGATAGACATAAAACGCATGGGACTGGAATCCCTGGAGGTTAAGGCCTTTAAACGCCTGGTTCTTGACGGGCTGGACAGTGACGGTGTTGTGCTGGAGGGCAGGGCAGGGGGTAAAGCTTCATTTACAGATAAATCAGAATTCACAGATAGATCAGAATTCACAGATAGATCCGAGGGTCAGCAAAAAACAGGGGGGTATCGGGTTTACCTGGAAGCGGTGGCCGGATCTTCTCTTAAGAAAGGGGAGGTCACCGAGGAATCAGAAACCCTGTGGTTGAGACAGGTGCTGGAGTTGTTTGGGCAGTTTCAATTGCTGGCCGTGGTGAGAAAGGGGCCCTTTGGGGTGGAGGGGTTGAACCAGGCCGTGGCCCGGATTCTGGCCGGTGCTGGATTGATTTCCGGGATTGATGGCTGGTATCCCGGCCGTCCGGTGATGGTCACCCGCAATGATTATACCCTTGGGTTGATGAATGGCGATGTGGGTATTTATCTGCCGGTGTGGGATTTTGCCCTGGAAAAGGTCATCTACCGGGTGGTCTTTCCCATGGTGGACGGGAGTCTTAAAAAGGTGCTGCCTTCGCGTCTGGATACCGTTGAAACGGTGTATGTGATGACCGTGCATAAATCCCAGGGATCGGAATTTGACCACACGGTGCTGGTGCTGCCAGATACCCAAAGCCCGGTTTTGACAAGGGAGCTTCTCTACACCGGCATCACCCGGGCGCGTACGCGGTTTACCCTGGTGGAACCCCACGGAAGTTCCTTTGACTGGGCTGTTAAGCGCCGGACCCGCCGGGCTTCTGGTTTGGGGGATTTGCTGGTGTTAAAAGAATAATAAGTAGTTGGTAAGCTCTCAGAGAGGTTAGAATCGTGACCGTGCTTGTGGTAAAAATTAAGATAAAGCCGCAACTGTTTTTGCTAAACACTATGGAATTCTATTCATGGGCCACCCGTCACATTTAATGGACCAACGGGGCCAGGCTTGCGTTATTGGCGTTATCTTTTCACAGCCTGTGCAAAGGCCAAAAGCACCGATAATGCCAATAACGCAAGCCTAACCCCAACCCAAAGTGGCCCATCATATTACCAAGCCCATGGACAGTGAAACAAAAAGGGCATGTGAGTTCGTTTCAAAAGTTTAACGAATTCCAGTACCATGAATCTTATCGAAATACTTTGGAGATTTATCAAATATCAATGCTTGCCTTTTAGTGCATATTTTTCTCACGAAAATTTAACACAAGAACTTGAAATAAGTTTGAGCACAATAGGCTCAAAATATCAAAATGTTTTTTGTTAGAAAAACATTGTTTTGCACGAATGCTGTTCGTGGAATTTAAATCCAATGTTGAAGAACTTATGCTTGGGTACTTATAAAACTCGCCAGTCATAAGTTCTCCAAAGATTTTCTTGAAAACCGGACCATTAACTCTCCTAAGGAACTAATCGGTGTCTATGCTGCCATGCCCACGCCCATGCTCAGGGACGAAAGCCTGGATGTGAAAAACATTGGCGTGCAGGTTAATTGCTGCATGGAAAATGGCCTGGACGGCATCCTCATCGGCGGCAATTCCGGTGAATTTCCCTCCATGTCCCTTGAAGAGCGCAAGCTTCTGTTCAAAACGGCTGTAGATGCGGCTGACGGCCGGTGCAAAATCGTGGGCTGCTGCGGCGGAGAAGGGTTCATGGGCGTGGGTGCAGCCGTTGCTCCGGCCCTGTGCCGCAAGCTTTACGATTACTAGCAAGATGGAAACCTGAAACAGGCCCGGGAGTGCCACCGTAAACTCTGCAAGATCATGGAGGTGGTCTTTGGCT
Source organism: uncultured Desulfobacterium sp. (assembly GCA_963674605.1). Taxonomy (GTDB): domain Bacteria; phylum Desulfobacterota; class Desulfobacteria; order Desulfobacterales; family Desulfobacteraceae; genus Desulfocicer. Next base: position 30,560 of record OY771474.1, read on the forward strand.
TGCCGTTTCCCGGATCACTCAAAGCGTCTGTCGAAGTCCAGGGCTTTGAATGTGGCCATGCGCGCAGGCCGTCTGCGGCGATTGACCCGGAAGGAAAACGAGGGCTTCGTAACATATTGGTCCAAACGGGCGTGATGGGCTAACCCAAAAGCCACAGCCCATGCTGTTGGGGCATGGGCTGTGGCTTTTTTATTCCGGGGATCGGTCGATTTACAATATAAAGGGGTTCGCGGGTTTTATTTAATGAAATAATCAATGGCGCATAATCCATATCCCCTTGTAAGAGATATACATTCCCTCTTTGCATTTACCACAAGATCCTGAGGTTGGTACCATCTACATTTAAAATTTTCTGGTTATTCTTTCAATATTCGTTGCCGGATATTGTTTTTTGCCTCCATCAGATCCAAAATTTCTTAGAAAATCACCGGCAGTTGTCGAGTCAGGAATAATTTCCGCTTGCAATGCATCAAGCCACGCCCCATCTTTTCTTAACAGATCAATATCCTCAAGGCGGGTACCCCCAACTGAGTACACTGACCTTTTCATTAATTTCATCAATCAAACCAATTTTTTGGGCCAAGAGATGAATCGCGCCAATACCTCCATGGGCTATAGCTTGATAGCGACCATCCATTTCATAATGAATATTGGATGCCTGTAACATGGGCAATAATTGCTCTTTCCAATTTCGTTTTTTGGTCTTGTTAGGCATGCCTACACTTTCTTATAAAAAAAAAGATTGGCCTAAATTTAAATCAGAACATCCAGACGGGATCTGGCAAAATGATCTCATGCATGCTCCCTGCCTTGATGGGCCGGCAACAAATGGATCAGGAAAAAAACCTTCTCTTTTTTTCTTGCATTTTTATTGGATTGAATTTATATATCGATAATGTATTATCGTTTAACGATATCTTATTCACGAATAAGGAATATTTAATCTTGATAAACAAAGGGGACACCATGGGAAAACACAAAGAAAATGAGCTGAAAATCAGAGGCATGAGCCGAAAGCTTCGTAAATTATTTCAAGTCTGTTTTTATCTTTCACCCGCCATTCCAATATCCTACTGGTTGTTTTATAACCACCTGCCTACGATTATGCAGGAAGGTGTCATTGAGGCCGGTGGCTCGGCATTTCTTGAGGTCAACAGCCGTGTGATCGGCTTTGCTGGAGAAATGCCATCCATAGTGGTCATGCTGCTTGCCTTAAATAGCCTGAAAACACTTTTTTCCCTCTATGAGAGGGGGATCTGTTTCGAGGCAGAAAATGTAAAACAGTTCAGACTGCTGGGGAAACTTGCGTTATGGGGGGTGTTCGCAGACGTTGTCAACGAAACGGTCACGATTCTTGCAGCCACTATCAATAACCCGCCGGGCCAGAAGATCCTTGCAATCTGTATCAGCAGAGACCATGGCAAACTGATGCTGGTTGCCTGTATTATTATGCTCATCGGCATGGTTATGGATGAGGGGCGTAAAATAAAAGATGAAAATCAGCTGACGGTGTAAAGCATGGGCATAATTGTTAATCTGGATGTGATGTTGGCAAAACGCAAGTTGAAATCCAAAGAACTGGCAGAGATCATTGGTATTACGGAGCAGAATCTATCCGTATTGAAATCAGGGCGGGCCAAGGCGGTCAGGTTTACCACCCTGGACGCTATCTGCAGGGCATTGGAGTGCCAGCCAGGCGATATACTGGAGTTTGCCGATGGAGATGAGTGATCACACGGCAGGTCTGATTTTCATTCTTTTCCCCACTCCCTGCTTGAGGAAGTAAAGGAAATCAATACACGGGCCGATAAGGAATCTCCGGTTTGCACCCATTCAAGTTCCTTATTTGCCCGTTCAGAACCTGGTGAATCAAACTTTCAGGAACGGAATTCGTCTGTTCATCCCTATAATAATAAGGACATTCCGGTCAAACCTACCTATGTCGGTCTTGGGAAAAGACCGTCCACAAACATTTCTTCCGGTCAACAATAAATTTTATTGTCAGATCCCCCTCCAGCTGGTAAATTTCCGATTCTGTAACTTTTATGCAGCCGAACCTGAAACCGATAAAGGAAAAATCCGATGTGGGACTTGCATTTGTCACCATCCCCAAGGCCATCAACTATCTGCCAAATCCAGCATTGTTCGGGACTCTTCAGATAAATATTTTATTGTTTGATATATTTTTATGTAATTTTTCCGAGTCACTTCGGACCTTATTCCGTCATGATTTTTTTCCAGACGTCTCAAGATTCTCATGGCGGATTCTGAGTTTGATGCGCGGTTGTACTTTGACAGTCCTCTTGCTCTCAAATACTGCATTGCTTCATCCCAATGTTCTTCAAAAAAGGTACAAACCTTTCCCAAATGGCTATTCTGAGCGTTTTCTACAAGAATTTTTAAATCTTTAAATTTTGTTTTGGCCTGAAGCTCTGTATTTGAATGATCAAATATATTTCCAATTTGCCGAATAATTGAACGGAAGTTTTTTATAAAGCCCGTGTCTTGATTCTCAATTCTCTCTATTTCATATCGTTCTTCACTGCTTAAATTGGAGGGCTTTTTCAACAGTGTCCACCGAATTTTCCATAGTTGACTGGCAAGCTCAAGAAGATTTTCATTTTTTTCTTTATCACCGGTTGATTTAATTTCTCGTCTATACTCAAGCAGCCCTTTTTTAAGATGTTTCCATATGTTCTTTGTCGTATGAAAATGATCAGCCTGAATATTGTGCGACAATTACCTTGGCCGATGACGACAATTATCTTGTCCGGTTAAAGATGTGATAAAACCCCCGACATTTAACCTTCACTTTAAGGAGAGATAATTGTCGGGAGTACCCATCAATGAAACCCAAAGAAGGATTTACATGTCATTACGGAATCAAGGTAAAGCACAAATCACAGCGGCAGCCAAAGCAGGTATCAGCGAGAGGTCAGGCCGCAGGATAGAAAACAATGAAATTTTGCCCGGCAATAAGCCCAAAAGGCATTGGCGTACCCGTCAAGATCCATTTTCCGATATCTGGGAATCAGAGATTGTACCCATGCTCATCAAAAGCCCGGAATTAAAACCCAAAACCCTTTTTGAGTATTTGCAGGGCAAGTACCTAGGTCAGTATGGCAGTTCAAAAGAGCGGACATTCCAACGAAAAATAAAAAAATGGAAAGCGCAATATGGTAAAGGCAAAGAGGTGATGTTTCTGCAACGTCAGATTCCAGGCCGCATGGGGCTGTCCGACTTTACCACTTTAAAAAAGGTGATCATCTCGGTTAACGGTCAGCCGTTATCCCATATTCTTTACCACTTCCGCCTGGCGTATAGTGGATGGTGCCATATAAAGGTGATTCTGGGTGGAGAATCTTTTTCAGCCCTAAGTGAAGGATTGCAAGATGCCCTGTGGCGTTTGGGTGGTGTGCCTCTGGAACACCGGACCGACAGCCTTTCTGCGGCATTCAAGAATATGACGAAGGAAGCCATGGAAGATGCCACCAATCGCTACGCGACCCTTTTTTCTCACTACAATCTCAAAGCCACACGTAACAATAAAGGGAAAAGCCATGAAAACGGAGGCATTGAATGCCCCCATGGTCATATGAAAAACCGCATAGAGCAGGCGATTTTATTGCGTAGATCCAGTGAATTTGAATCAGTAAAGGCTTATCAGGAATTTCTCAATGATATTGTCAACAGGGTGAATCATAATAACCAGGATAAAATAACAGCAGAATTGCCCTCTCTGCAGCCCCTGCCATTGTGTAAAACCATTGATTATACTGAAGAAGTAGTGGCCGTGAGCACATCAAGCACCATACGGATTAAACGGGGACTTTATACCGTGCCCTCCCGTTTGATCGGAGAAAAGCTGCGTGTTCATCTATACCATGACAGATTGGAACTTTATCTGGGGATGACCCATGTTTTTTCAACACAGAGAGTCTATGCCTCAAAAAATAAGAGGGTCCGGAATGTGGACTACAAACATGTCATCTCAAGCCTTGAGCGTAAGCCCCAGGCATTCAGATACTCACAGTTACGTGATGACCTCCTGCCGACGGAGGCGTATAAAACCGTCTGGAAGTGGCTTGACAATGAAATGGAGCCGCGCAGTGCCTGTAAAGCCATGGTTGCCATTTTGGCCCTTGCCGATCGTGCAAACTGTGAGGAGGCATTGGGCCGTCATCTGTTAACAATGAAGGCGAACAGTGAACTTCCGGTCCTCCATAAGCTTGAGAAAACATTTGACAGCAAACAAATTGCAATACCCGATGTACAGATTCACAATATCACCGGAGAGGATTATAATCTCCTGATTCCAATCTTTTCCCAGGTGGAGGGCGTGGTGTCATGAGCCATACTGCAACTCTTCCTGTCTTATTGAAGCAGCTGCGCCTGTCCACCATGGCCCAAGAATGGGAACCCCTGCTTATGAAAGCCCAAGCAGAACAATGGAATGGTGCCAAATACCTTGCCACACTTTGTGAACAGGAACTCCATGAACGCTATAGCCGGCGTATAGCCAGATTTATAAAGGAATCCCGGCTGCCGTTGGGTAAGACATTGGGAACATTTAACTTTGATTATGTCTCCAATATCAATGTGAACGAAATCAATGCCCTTGCCAATAGCAAGGACTGGGTCGATCAGGCAATGAATGTATTGTTTTTTGGCCCCAGTGGGGTTGGTAAAACACATCTGGCCACCGCCATCGGCCACGCATTGATTGAAAAATCCATTCGGGTTAAATACTTTACAGCCACGGCATTGGTACAACAGATGCAGTTAGCACGGCAGGAGCTGAGGTTGGAGCAGTTTTTTTCAAAACTGGATAAGTATTCGGCCATTATTCTCGATGATCTGGGATATGTGAAAAAAACCCATGGTGAAACCCATGTTCTATTTGAGCTGATTGCCCATCGATATGAAACCGGAAGTCTGATTATCACATCAAATCAACCTTTTGGCGAATGGGATAAAATTTTTACAGACACCTCAATGACTGTTGCTGCCATTGACAGGGTGGTTCATCATTCAATGATTTTTGATGTTGATGCGGACAGTTATCGTAAGAGACAGGCTATCAAGCAAAATCTGGGCAAAGAACTTGCTGCACCTTTATTGGCCCAACACAAGGAGAATTAACGACATAGCAAGCTGAGGCCACCAAACAGATTTTCTCCTTAACCCCACAAAAAATCATGGACGGAGCGCCCGGAGAAGTCAAGAAAAAAATGGGAGGGACCCTTTGGGAGGAACCAATTTTTTTCTTTACTTCTCCGGGCGCGGAGTTAGAATTTTTGGGGTTAAGCGAGAAAGAGTTAGCATTACGTCGTGGACAAATCAATTGCTTTATACCAGCCCGGTTACAGAGAGTTACTCATCTTTTTTACTTTTTCATGCCTCTGGAATGAAAAAGTAAAAAAGCCCAGGAACAGCCAAAGATTTTAACATCTGGAGACTTCAATGGCCCAAAAGTTGAACGTCAATTTGTTAAAACAAAACTTTAATTTCTATGTATTACAGCTTGTTATGAGGTGTAAAACCGCTGTTGTACTGCATTCCTTTTTATATTCCCCTGCGGGACAGGCAAAGCGTGCCAATATTTTACCTGAAAATAGCCTACTTTTTTTGTAAAGCGTGCCACACTTTTCTAAGATCCTCTATTGACAACCCTTTCAGGATTTTAACCATAACCATGAGGTGGCGATATGCTGTCTAAACGTGGTGGATACAGAGGTAAACCAAAGCCAAAGTTGCCCCCACATCTTAAACGCGTTCGTGTTAATGTTCGCATCCAAAAATGGATGCTTGATCAATTAAAAGCAAAAGGAGAGCCCGGAATTATTTTAGAGGATATTTTGATGCGTGCAGGGTTCAAATATACTGACCATCAAAAATGATTGATTTTCTTGTCTTAACATCTTAGGAAAACCGGACAAGATAATTGACGCGAACCGGACAAAGTAATTGACGTCCAACAGCCTGAAACTTTGCTTTCGGAAAAACCTCTTTTATTGCTGATATATAGCTTTTTGAATAGTCTGAAAATACATAAGTGATATTCAATCCTAAATCTTTCAATTTGTTTAAAAAGGCATTTGCTTCCTTTGCATTTTCACTATCTGCTTCATGGGTTATCAGAATTCTGTCATATTCGTCCTTTATAACCATGACACATTTGTCTGTTCCCATGGGGTAATAGCCATCAATATTGCATTCACAAGGCTTTTGCTGATCTATTAACTTTTGCAGAATATCATCTTCTGAGAGTCCGGCACCTATTTCATCTATCCATCTTTTTATGCATGACTTGCTCACTGGAATTTGAAAAAGAGAGGTGTAGATCAACGTTATGTTCCTTAATGTTACGCCACAAATGACAGCTAAAAAGCAGGCAAGCCTTATTATGTTTTTGCTCATATGGTGGTGAGTTGATACTTCTGAGGGCTCTGTCGTAAAATATTCACGACTGCCATCTGGTTGACTATAATATCCGCGAGCCATGGTGAATCTGTAAATAATAGGACAGTGAAATGTTGAAAATTCATAGATGTCAACCTTAGATGTTTTGGAATACCAGGATATTTTGGAATTGGTTTGCAAAGCTTCCTGCCAATCCCTTTTTCTCATGTCAAATTCTATTATAGTTTTCTTACCTTCTATAAAGGATCCTGTATAAATATCCTTATTCGCTTCTGTCACAGAGGACTCAAAGTGGGCTTTTATTGTAATTCCCATAATTCACTCACATCAATTAACAAGGTGGTTGCCGTTGATCATGAAAGAAATTGGGTTCCGTGTGGTTTTATGTAAAGATGGTGTTGTGCAAAAAGTGGGACACACCCGAAAAAGGATATATGGACTCAGGTTTAAAAACCAATGTTAGAGAATTGTTTGCAAATAAACTATCTGAATTGAGGTGATATTTATGCCAATTCAAACATACCTCTGGAAAGTAGGTGCAAAACCACAAATGCTGGAGGAGTCCCATTTGGCTTCTGAGCAGGAACTTGAAAATATGATAGTCCAAGAACCGCGAATGTTATCTGATGAGTGGTTACTTATTGGTAGGCAAGTGCATACCGGCCACGGAGGAATTATTGACCTTTTGGCATTGGCGCCAGACGGTTCACTGATTTTGATTGAACTCAAGCGTTCTCGTACACCTCGAGAAGTTGTAGCGCAGTCTTTAGACTATGCTTCATGGGTTGAAAAACTTCAGCCTGAAGAAATTGTCGAGATATATGGACGTTTTTCTTTAGGCCGAGATCTATCTGATGATTTTGAAATAAAATTTGGTCAAAAGCTTGATGAAGACGATCTCAATCAGAGTCATCAAATAATTATTGTAGCTGCAGAGCTTGATACAAGTACCGAGAGAATAGTTAGCTATCTTAACGACAGAAATTTGGCTATCAACGTTTTATTCTTTCAGGTCTTTTCAAACGGTGAGAATCAATTCATAAGTAGAACATGGCTCTTGGACCCCATTGAAACACAAAGTGCTACGTCTAAATCCAAGAAAAGGGATTGGGAGCCCTGGAATGGAGAGTTTTATTGCTCTTATGGACATGGAGAATCCCGCTCATGGGAAGAAGCTGTTAAGTATGGTTTTATTTGTGGTGGTGGCGGTGCATGGTACAGCAGAACTCTTCAACTTTTAAAAAAAGGAGACAGAGTGTGGGTAAAGATTCCTGGTAAAGGGTTTGTCGGGGTCGGTCGAGTGCTTGGGCACGCCCAGGGTGCCAAAGATTTTTTACTACCTACTTCTAATGGTTCTGTTCCAGCGCTTGAAGTTCTCAATCAAGGAACTTATCACCGTGAATTTGCCGATAACGAAGAAAAAAGTGAATATTTCGTTCCAATTAAATGGCTGGAAACGAATACGTTTGAAGAGGCTATTCAAGAATTGGGGATGTTTGGAAACCAGAATACTGTATGTAAACCGACCACTCAAAAATGGCGATCAACAGTGGACCGCCTTAAATTGCGTTTCCCAAAATTTGATAAAAAGGGGCATTAGCTTTCTATCGAGAGAACTTTGAAAAAGGGGTCAAGTAAACGTTTGACCCTTGATGGACGAGAATTCAACAAGGAACATGCACCGGATTTCACCGGTGATGTTCAAAGTTCACGCCGCTGCGCGGCGTGAACGCGGTGCTGACTCCGTCCAGCTTCTTGTTCCGGCGCTACGCTTCGGAACAAGGAGCTGGACCGGCACCGCGTTAGCATCTTAATGAAAAAGGTGAAATAAGTGATGAGCTATTCAAAAAAAGAAATCTATAAAAAACTATTTCAGATATTGATGAAATACAAAAAGCGATATAAAAATCCTCCCAAATCAGAACAATTGGCGTGTATGTGGTCAATAAACAACAGTCCGCCCGATATAATAGAAGACACACCTCCATTTCATGACATTGAAAAGGCTTTTAATATATTAATTGACGAAGACGATTGTCTGGAATTATATGATATGGATATTAATGAAGCTGCAGGTAAAATTGAAGATATGATACAAAATCAATACTAACAAGCCGGGTGCCGGTGACGCTTTCCGCTGCGCTACAAGCACCCCTGACCCGCAGCATTAACCCTTCATAAACGGAGTTCACAACACAGAATATCCCAGGAAATTAACCCATGGCCATCCAATCAGGATTATACGAACAACTCATCACCCAGGCCCTGAAGAAAGAACTGGACAATCTGGACAATGGTTTAAAAAGCATCACATCTCCGGTGGATCCTGGAGAAAGCCACATCATACTGGCCCAGCACATGGAGCAATATCTATCCCGTATCCTGGCAAGGGTCAAAGGAGGTGACAAGCTCGCAAAACAGATTGCCGTGTGTAATGAGCTAATATCCACGGCCAGGAATTCTATTGAAAAGGATCAAAATGGTCATGCACACATTGACGCGGACGGCAGACGACTGCTACAAATCCTTGATCCAGCCCTTGCCAATTCACCCCCTTGCCAATTCACCGAGACCGGAAACACCCCTGTCTGTCGGGGCATTGCTCACGGCCACATCCGGTGATCCCTCCCTGGTTTCCCAGCTCAAGCAAGAAATTCTCCATGCGGATGGGGTGGATATGTTGGTCTCGTTTATCAAATGGAGCGGTATCAGGATCATCAAGGATGAGCTGAAAGCCTTCACCCGGCATGGCAATCTGCGGGTTATCACCACCTCCTACCTGGGGGCAACGGATCTTAAAGCCATCAAATTTCTACTCACCCTTCCCAACACCGAGGTGCGGGTTTCATTCAACACCCGGCAAACACGCCTCCATGCCAAGGCGTATATATTTCACCGGAAAAGTGATTTTGGTGCGGCCTATGTGGGGTCATCCAATATTTCAAATCCTGCCTTAACCGATGGGCTGGAGTGGAATGTGAAGCTTTGCCAGCAGGGTTCAGACCACCTCTGGAAAAAAATAAATGCCACCTTTGAGACCTATTTACAATCCCGGGAGTTTGAACGAATTTCGGTGGAATCACTGCCACGCCTGGACCGTGCTCTGAACCAGGAACGGGGAGGTGGCCTATTATCATCAGAAATTGAACTTTCCTTTTTCAATATAGTTCCCTATCCCTATCAACAGGAAATTCTGGACACACTGGCAGCAGAAAGAGAGTTGCACCACAGATACAGAAATCTTGTGGTGGCGGCCACAGGAACAGGCAAGACAGTCATTGCAGCCTTTGATTTTAAACGATCCTTTGATCGCCCCCACCAGGTACGATTTCTTTTTGTGGCCCACCGGGAGGAGATACTTGTTCAATCCCGGGGCGTATTTCGAAACATATTGCGGGATCATAATTTTGGGGAGTTGTGGGTGGGCAACCACCGGCCGGAACATCTGGAGCAACTTTTTGTTTCGGTGCAGACCCTTAACGCAAGAAAGCTTTGGGATAAAGTACCCCCGGATTTCTTTGACTATATTGTGGTGGATGAATTTCACCACGGGGCAGCCCCCAGTTACCAGCGGTTGCTGGACTATTTTAAACCGAAAATCTTGGTGGGACTGACGGCCACACCGGAACGGGCCGATGGAAAAAATATTTTGACCTGGTTTCATCACCGAATCTGTGCTGAAATCCGCTTGCCAGATGCCATCAACCAGAAACTTTTATCCCCCTTTCAATACTTTTGCATCAGCGATTGTGTGGATTATTCCCATTTAAAATGGCAACGGGGCGGTTATGATCGCAATGAACTTGAAAAATTACTCATCACCGGTGATGATATCCGTGCCCGGCTGATCATTGAAAAAGCAAAGGAAATTTTGCTGGACATTTTCTCTGTTCGGGGCATCTGCTTTTGTGTCTCCCAGGCCCATGCCCATTATATGGCGGACAAGTTCCATGTTGCCGGTATCCCGGCCATGGCCCTTACGGCCAACACAGCCCGGGATGTCAGAAAAACCGCGGTGACGCGTCTGAGACAACGCGATGTGAATTTTCTCTGTGTGGTGGATCTTTTCAATGAGGGGGTGGATTTCCCTGAAATTGATACAGTGATGTTTTTGCGCCCCACGGAAAGTTTAACCGTATTTTTGCAGCAACTGGGACGGGGGTTGCGTTTGTGTGACGGAAAAGAACATTTTACGGTCCTTGATTTCATTGGACAGAGCCACCAGAAGTTTAATTTTGAGATTCGCTTTCGTTCCCTGTTGGGCAAAACCAGAACCCGTGTTGAAGATGAAATCGCGGCATCCTTTCCATCGTTGCCCTCGGGCTGTGTCATTGAAATGGAAAAAGAGGCCCAACGTCATGTACTCAATAACATCAAAAAAGCCCTGACCCATGCCAATAAAAACCAGATGGTAAACCGTATGGCCTCATTTGAGGCGGAGACGGGTCTTGGTTTGACATTGGAATGATTCATGGATCATCACCATCTGAGCCTGGATGATATTTACAAAAAAGGTTCCTGGTCCCGTCTTTGTGTGCTGGCTGGTTTGAAAGAGGATTTCAGCGATCCCGACGAACAGGTGTTGAGCAAAGGGTTGCGGCGGTTCTGCCATCACAATGATCCGGGGCAGCTGGAGCAGCTTTTATCCATGTTAAAAGGGGAGCTGGGCGAAGTGTCCCTTGATGCCATGGAGCCTGGGATGAAACAGCTGCTGACCCTGTTTTGTTTTTCCATCTGGAGCAACACCCCTCCGGAAAAAACGCTTTCCAGCAACCTATCCCGTTTGAAAAGTAATGGGATGTTGATGACTGAAGTGTGTGGGTTGATGGCCCTTCTCATGGAACGGACAGACACCCTTGTATATCCATCAGGGTTACCCTTTGCCTGCCCCTATTACTTCCTTGGCCCGGCAAACTACGTTCGCCACAGTGGGAGTCAGCCCATGTCCATTGTGTGGCGTTTGAAATACCCCATGCCAGCGCGATTGACCCGGACCACCCGGCGATTGGCGGTGGCATGATCGAGAATATAATGGCCCTATGCAGGGACGTTTCTCCCATCAAAAGAGCAGTATGGACATCAGCTTTGGAATCTTTTGTTGGGCTCCCCAATTTAGGACACAATTCTGCCTGGTGTGAAGAGCTGGCATTGCGTAAAGTGTCCCCCCATTGTATGAACAACTCCCAGAATTTATCCAAAGTTTTAACCAGTTTAGAAATTATTTCAGATTACCTGCCTGCGAAGGTCATGGAAAATGGCTTCAAGATCCTGTTCCTTGATCGTTTCCAGCTTTTTACCGACAAAGTCACGGTTCATGGAGACGTCCATGTCCGAAAGCCGCTGGTAATATCCCAGTCGCCGGCCCAGGACGAAATTGTTCTGGGCCTGCTTGTCCATGGATAGGAATCTGTCCAGGATTCCGAGCAGTTTTTCCTTGTCCCCGGGCAACTGCCCCCTGACCTCCAGAAGTAGGTCAATGGCGTGGTGATTGGCATAGTGGCTGGTCACCCCGTCCAGGTGCGCCAGCATGAGCCGCTGTTCGGCAATCATCTGGGCCTCGGACGGTAGAATGTACTGACCTTGAGCCATCTGTTGGTCAAGTTTTGACCTCTCCCTGACCCCGATGGTGAGCAGCCGGATCTGGTCTGGATTGATCCGGCAAAGGATGCGGGCGGTTTCCAGGGCATGGTCCCGGGACAGCGCTTGTCCCCCCAGGCCCATGATGATGAATTGGGTGGTTTCCATACCGGCCTCCCTGGCCATGTCAGCGGAACGGATAATGGACTCCTGGGTTATCCCTTTTTTCACCAGTTTGAGCACCTTTTCAGAACCCGATTCCATGCCGCAGTATAGCTTGTTCAAGCCAGCATCGCAGATCTCCTTGATGGCGGCAGGGGATTTCTTGGCCATGGTCTGGGCCCGGCCGTAGGAGGAGATCCGTTTGAGGGAGGGAAAGGCCTTTTTCAGGGCCACCAGCACCTGGATCAACTCTTTTGTTCCCATGACAAAACTGTCGCCGTCCTGGAGAAAGCAGGTTTGAAATTTCAGGTTATCTCCAAAGTAGTCCCGGGCCGCATTGATGTCTTTGATTATTTCGTCCACGGGTCGGATGGAAAAAGGAAAGTTGTCATAGAGGGAGCAGAAGGTGCAGCGGTTCCAGGGGCATCCCCTGGTGGTTCTGATGAGCAGGCTGTCGGCTTCATCCACCGGGCGGATGGGACCTTGTTCAAAGGGAATGTCAGGCATAGGTATCTCCGGGGTTGTGCCATGTCGGCATGGCGTGAATATCCTTTTAAGTATAAGACCCAGACCCTTTTTGTACACAGGAAAAAGGGATTTCCAAAAAGTTCTGCGCAAGACCCTGTTCAAATATCCAAAACGCCAGACACTGTCTGGCAAATTGAGCTGATCCCATTATGTTGAACGGCTTTCCATCTCCGTGATACAGGCCGAGCGTTTTATGAGAAACAATGCCTGTCTGAAGCCTGGTTGATCCGGGATAAAAAAGATATCATGGCCCTGGCACAAAAGGGTCAGAGTATTGTTAGCAGAGCGGCAGGGACGAAGTTCCAACCTGCTGTCAGGTTATGATTCATATTTTCCAACAATGCAAATGTCGGGTTGCTTTTGGGTGCTATTATTGATATTGACCCTTTAAGTCCGTTCTATCTGATATTATTGTGTTTTTCGCTAATTAGCCATACCTCCAACGATTGGATTTTTCAGTATCTTATTTTATAAATTCAATGTGTTAAATCAAAATCACAGATTCTAATGCTTCCCCGAGAGTTGGGAGTCTTCTATTAATTTTTTAAAATATAGGCTTACAGTGATATTATGAGAGTGCTATTCTGGTATTGTGATAAATTTGCTTGGACTCCCACAATCAAAATCCTTGATAATGTTCCAGAATTTGGGCCGGAAGCAAAGGAAGGTGTTGTGGTTGCCTTTGTTCATGTGGAGCCAAAGGATATTGAAAATGGTGGTTCGTCGGAGACAAAACTTGTAAAAAATGCGAAATGGCTTGCCCGGAAATGGGATGTAAAGAAAATTTTGCTCCACTCTTTTACCCATCTGGCCGAGGAGAAAGCAGAACCAGACCAGGCAAAATTACTTTTGGATCGGGTGCAGGAAAGACTTGTTAACCTTATGACCTTATATTGATATTCCCGGCAGACCGGTTTAAAGAGATCCAACTGAATGGGGCCTTTTTGTGGTTTTTTTACTTTCTTTCTGGTGAATACAAATTGGTATTCATCCTTCCATGATTTCGGTTTCCACTGGGTTTCAAAATAAGACCAAGTTTCATCAATGGTAGACCATGAGTCACATGCCTCAATTATGCTTTTGAGTTCTGTAAATCTGGAAAAAGGTACAGACGCTGTAAATTGTATTCGCCTGTCGGACATCAAAAAAATGATCTCTTGATTGAAGAAATCTGCATCCATACGGGATTCAATTATGATTCCGGGTAGTTCCGATTTGATTTTGTCAAAACACTTTATCATGAAATCTGGTGCTCCATTGGAATCATGAACATTGCCTGTCCAGTTAATTCTCAGACACCAAAGCACACTACAAATCAAGAGTATAAACCGTAACCGGAGTTTCTATTCCCTTTACGTGGGTTTCGTCCATGGCTTTCAAAGGGAATTTGCCATTTAAAGAGATTGCTACATCATGGCTCACGAGAATATCAGTCTGAAACTTTTTGTTCAGCCCCTGGATTCTGGATGCCATATTTACTGTTTCTCCCACCAGGGAATAGGCCATTCTGTCTCGACTTCCAATGGTGGCGGCAAGGACAGTGCCCGTATGGATGCCGATGCCGTGCTTCAGTATGGGAAATCCGAGTTTTAGATGCCGGCTATTTAATCTTTCTAAGCGATGCTGCATATCAATGGCAGCTCCCATGGCAGAAGACACATGATCTGGCTCATATATAGGAGCACCGAAAACAGCTTCTATCTCATCTCCTATGAACTGGAGAATTAGTCCCTGGTGGGCCTGAATACATCCGGACATCTCATCAAGGTATCCGTTGAGAATCCGAACAAGTGTTTTAGGGGGCGTTGTGGCTGCCAGGGGCGTAAAATCTCTTAAATCCGCAAAAAGAATGGTGGCCTCTTTTATTTCTCCATCCAGGGGAATTTTTCTGTTAAGTATTTCATCCCTCACCCTTGTGTCGATGTATCTTCCGAATGTATCCTTTATGAACTCTCTTTCCCCAAGGCCCTCTGCCATTGCGTTGAGAGTCTCTCCCACAAAACCGATCTCATCTTTGGTTAGAACCTTCGCCCTGGCCGTAAAATCACCTTTTTCAATACGAATCATTGTTCGGACAATTTCCAGAAGAGGCGCCCTGAAATTTTTAGCAACCAGTATGGAAAGCCCCACAGCCATCAAAATAAACAAGGAGCTTTCCATGAGCATGGTAAACTGAAAATGATTCAGCAACTCTTCTGGACTTGTCTGGCCTGATTTCTGCTGCTCCCGGAACCAGCGTGTGGTTATATAAATGAATGACAGGGGAATAATCGACACCGCCGAAAGCCACCCACCGATACGAAGCCCAAGGCCCACGGTTTTTGCACCTTTTATCTTTGAAAGACCGCCCTCTGGAAAAAAAATGGGAATCAAATTTTTCTGGGAAACATGCTCGACCCAAAAGAAAGCCAAAATAACGGTGACCATGCCGCATGCGATTCCGATATGGGGCGCCCCGCTCCCAATTAACCAGAAAACAAAGGCACCAACACCCCATAAAATAACATTGAGAGCAATTATCAGATAAGGCTCGTTGAGCAGTCTTCTTTGTGCCTTTTTCATCATTTCAGGATCAGATTGCCTGCCCTTGTAACAATTCTTTAAACAATGGCGTATGGGAAATTCATAAAACACAATGGCAACGGTTGCAAAAAGGCAGGCAAATATTAAATAATAAAAATCAACAAAGGAAACAAGTGTTATAATCTCCTGGGAAAGATCGGAGTCTCGGTTGGAAAGAAAAATACGTGTAATCTGGTCCCCAAGAATATTTGCGATCAGGGTGCCCAAAAGGATGGCATTTGTCAAATGGTAATAATGAAGCCTGTTTTTAATCATATAAAGCAACCTTTTTTCATATAACCGCCACGGGCGGGCTGTATTGGGCAAATCACCGGTCAATTGCCAATTTAATACCAAAAAAAAGCATGATGAAGCCTGTAAAGCCGTCCATTGTGCGCCGAGCAGTCCGTTTTTGAAGGCAACCACGGGCACGATCAACCATTCCGGCTAGAAATGATTGCCATATCATGGCAATTACAAAATGCACCACCGCCAAAAAAAGAGATTGAAGCAGTGCCGACTTGGCAGGATCTATGAACTGCGGCAAAAAGGCCATGTAGAAAATAACCGCTTTGGGATTTAGAACATTGCAGCAAAAACCTTCAATAAAAGAGCGCCAAGGATTATATGGCCTTAAAGTTAAGCAAACTGGTCCCGAAATTATGTCGCGAGCTGTGGCACTTTTCAAACTCATGACTCCCAGCCAGATAAGATACACGGCTCCTGAAAATTTAAGAGATCTAAAAGCCCAGGCTGACTGCAACAGAATCACAGAAATGCCCACAGCTGAAATGGTGGCATGGATGAACAGACCGCAGCAGATTCCAAAGCTTGTAAAAACGCCATCACAGCAACCTCCCCGGCTGGCATTGCGAATGACCAACACCGTGTCCACTCCAGGTGTTATTGTCAAAAGAGTGATTGCCACTAAATAGGTCCAGAAAAAAGATTCCATTTTACCTCCAAAACCTCAAGTCAAGACGTGGAACAATATAATTAGATAAATCATCTTACCAGGACGATTATCACCTCGGACATTAAAAATATCGCCAACACACAAGATTGAGCCCTGTGCCACTGCATTCATGGTTAAAAGACTTAGCAAGACTGAATATAAAGAGCGCTATATTAATTTATCACCATGATTTGAGCCTTAAAAATCACCCCTGACATCGCGTCAAAAGATATTGACAATTGGTATATCAGTTGGTATGGCAATTGGTGTATCAATTAGTAAGGTGCATTCAAATTCAAAAAAGTTACTAAATAAAAGAAGTTAAGTTTTCTGAATTTAAACCACTGCACAATTGTAAGTAACCAATAACCAGGGATAATAGAGCCTGCTCTGCCTTATAAGCGCTGGCGCTCTTCAAAGTAACTCCTGGCTGCTATATTTTTTTGAGATCCTACGCACAATTTATTGAACCAGCTATTTTAACACGAAAACTTAGATACTCATAAGAACAGAGACGTTTATAATGAACGATGAATTAACAAGCAATATCCAAAAGTTTTCATTGGATGATGGCCCTGGTATCAGAACAACTGTTTTCTTAAATGGATGCAGCTTGCGGTGTGCCTGGTGCCATAACCCGGAGTGTCTTGACCCACTACCTGCTCTCCAATTTTTCAAACTATTGTAAATTATGTTAAAAAGTATATCCCTAAATGCCCAAGACAGGCCCATGGTGTTGTGAACGGCACTCATCTGTTTTTTCGAGATTCTTGCATGGCCTGTGGTGATTGTGTATCTGCTTGCCTACAAAGTGCATTAAAACTTGTGGGCCAAAAATATGACCCGGAATACTTATTTCAGGAGCTAATCCTAAAACAAGTGTGTCCTAAATTTTAAAATATCAAAAAAAGCTCGAAATGCCTTTAATTACAGCGTATATTGTGATTTTCCACAAACAAAATATAACAGAAAAAAGGACATTTCGAGTGAAGAGAATTATCGGTAAAAAATTAAACAAACGCAAGCAAAAAATTCGTAAAAGAACTAAAAAACGAAATTGGAAAGAGCAATTGTTACCCATACTCCAGGCATCCAATATTCATTATGAAATGGATGGTCGCTATCAAGGTATAGCCCATGGAGGTATTGGCGCTATTCATCTCTTGGCCCAAAAAATTGGTTTAATTGATGAAATTATGGATATCTCTTACAAGGGGATATGGGGTTATGCTCCATTGATTATTTCATTAAATAAAACCCGCGAACCCCTTTACATTGTAAATCGACCGGGAAATGCACCGTCCCACCTTGGGTCAGCCCAGTGGATTGATAAGGCCCTTGACCTTGTCTCACCTACATTTGACAAAGTGATTCTGCGCGGAGATACGGATTTTAACCTGACCACCAATTTTGACAAGTGGGATGAAAGATGTACCTTTATTTTTGGTATGGATGCCCAAAAAAAAACTTGATAAGAATAGCCTGTGATATTTCAGAAATAGAATGGCAGTTACTTGATAAAGCCCCACGGGTGATAAAGACCAAGGAGCGTAAAAAACCGGAAAACATAAAGGCCCAGGTGGTTAAAAATAGAAATTTTAAAAATCTTCAAACAGAATGTGAATTCTTCACAAAAGGACGGTTCCAAGTGTGCATTCTTAAAATTTGTAACGCAAATGTTTAAGGAGGAGTCGCGTCCTTTTTTTCTGGCTCTTTTTCAATTATGTTTCAAAAGTAATCTGTTCGAATTGTCGAATCTATTTACGATCGAACTTTAATGAACACGCTTGTTTTAGGATCAGATACCCATTGGGGGAGTCGAACCGGTTAAAATAAATTTTTCTCTTGTTTGATTTTTGTACGATCTGATATTGGTACAATGTTGTGCTTGGATCAGAGTGGGATAATATTTCAGAATTTTTAAAAGGAAATGCTGATTTGAAATTACACCGATTTTTCATAATGGCTTTGGTTGGACTCTTGCTGGTCTCCTACGCATGTGCTCCTGCCTATCGGAGCGAAAACCCCCGGGAACGCTTACTTGCGATTTCAGAATTGGAAAGCCGGAAAATTATAAATAATCTGGCACTCAATGATCCGTCTCCTGAAGTGAGGCTGGCTGCCGCACAAAAAGTGACTGATCCCAAGGTGATTCAAAAAATTATTTTATCGGATAAAGAAAACTCGGGAAAAATCGTCCGCTCTGTCAAAGAGATTGAACTGCTGGTTTCCACAGCGCTCAGCAAGGGAGATAAAGACTTAAGGGGTTGCGCCGCATTCCAGGCCTTTCAGCTTGACCGGGAAACAAAGACCATCCCGGATACAACCCGGATAATTTTATCCGAACTTATGGTTCAACATTCAAGCGATAAATATGTCAGATATGAAGGGCTCGACCATATCGCAGAATTAAAGCCATCCCTTCTGCCGGACATTGTTCTTCAAAGTGATTATTTTTGGACACAAGTCGCAGCCCTCAATAAAATCAAATCAGATGATATTTTAATGGCGTTCATTAAAAATGATGATCTGCCAATTGCAATAAAAACAAGAGCTGTTTATCAATTAAAAAACAACGCTCTTGTTAACGAGATTGCATTTTCATCCGTTCCGGAAGAGATAAGAGCCGAAGCCGTCTTAAAAATTGATAATCAAGACCTGCTTTTAAATCTTTTAAACCAACCCCTGGATTCAGTCGTAAAACATGAAGTCATTAAAAAATTGATTTCCTTTGGAGATTCAGAGGTTGTTCGGCCTTTTGCAGCGGATGACTCTATGGATGAAAATATCCGGCTGATGACCATTGACAAATTGACGGATAGGGCTCTTTTAATAAAGATGCAGCAAAATCCCGTATTCAAATCCCGGGCAACTATCCGACTGCTTGATCTCTCCTTTGGTAAACAGAAAATTTTTAAGGCCATTGAAAAGGAAGAGTGCTCTTCCTACTCTAATTTTACAACCCTGGGAGAATATGATGAAAGCCGCAACCACCTAACTATTGTTAACAAATGTGATGCACCAGTCCTTGCCGTTGTTGCTAAGGAGAGCGACTGGGAGTTCAAAAAAGGACCCGAGGATTTAAATATATCCGAATGCGCCCAATTTCATATCAGTGCAAATGAAACCAAAACGGTGAGTGAAGAAATGGGCTCCGGGGATTATATTGTTTTTTTTGTTTTCAGCGATCAGCTCAACACCGCATTTAAAGGACATCAATTTCATTTGTCCCCTAGCGGTTCTCAATACAGTATCATGGAGTTAACCCTGGATGAATCATCGTTCTTTGGACGCGACCTGGTACCTTTAAAGTAGTTTCTGCCGAACACATGAGAATAATTTTTTTACGGCTGCCCCAGAAAGACAAATCCCCCCCAGTAAAAAGGGTTGTCCGTTCCTGAAACAGCCTTTGTCCGATTCAGTTGTGTTAATGCGGCCTGGCGCAGGCATTCTTTTTTAGTCATGGTCCCGGTCATGGGATTTCGATAAAAACTAATCATTAGTTCCTTTGTTTCATTATCCGGAACAGACCACATGCTCATCACAATACTTTGTGCTCCTGCCTGCGTAAATGCCCGGCGAAGACCATATACCCCTTCTCCTGCTTTTGCCTGCCCCATCCCTGTTTCACAGGCAGAAAGAACGACCATTCCGGTGTCTGTCAAATTTAACCCGAGTATTTTTTCAGCTGTCATAATCCCGTCTTCTGAACCGGAGTCAGCCTTTGCAGACTCATTGGCACCGGCCAGGGCAATGCCTGACCATAAAAACAGATTTGTATCAATGGACTCACGGCCCTTGTCTGTTAAGAAAACACCATGGGTGGCAATATGAAGAATAGCGGGATTCTCATGCTCATACAACACATTTTCAACTGCTCTTTGTCCTGTGAAAATCAGCCGGTCTGAATCCTTGAAAATTTAATAAACCGCTTCTGCTTCCTTTTTTGTTCCCGGGAGTCTTGAAAAAGAGAGTCCCTGATACGCCCTGTCCAGAATGGTCTTAGTTTCTGTTTCGGGGTGGTCTGAGCAAGAGGCTTTTTTTAAATCAAAATCCGGGTCACCGATGATGAGAATTTTTCCAGGGTTTTGTTTGGACTGCTTAAACCCAAGCAAATCTATTCCGGAGGGTATATAGTTGATCAGATAATCCTGAATTAAAAATCGGTTATCCGGACTTTTTAGAATTTCAAAAGGCATGAGATTTAATTGAGAGTCCGGTGAGATAAACAGGTTTGTTTTTCCGGCAAGTTCTTTTTTAAGGGGAGAGAATACCAGGTTATATAATTTTTGGCTCATGTTGTGTTTCAGGCTACTGATGTGGTAAAGGGCCTCTTTAAATTTTGAGAAAACATGAGCGGGGCTTGATAAGTGCAGGTAAACATAAAAAATTTGATTGATGATCACAAGTGTTATGGTATGGTTCGAGAGTTGCGCTGGCCAGAAGGAAGAACGTGTCTTTTTTGTGAGTACCATAGGGTTATCAGAAAAGGTTTTGATCATAAAGGACCCGCCAAACAACGTTATGAATGTAAAAGTTGTGGAAAGCGCTTCGATGACCTTACGGGCACCATCTTTTCTGGACATCATCAACCACTCAAACTCTGGATTCTCTGCCTCTACTTTATGGGACTGAATTTGTCTAACGAACAGATTGCAAAAGAGTTGGATCTGAACCATAGCGACGTTCATCGAATGCTTTCCCAACTGCGTGAAGGCGTAGTAAAAAAAAACCGAATGTAATCTTTCAGGGCACGGTTGAATTTGATGAGGTTTACGTAGTAGCAGGCCATAAAGGGAATCCAGCTGCCGTTGCCGAAAAAGGCCGAGAAGGACGCCGAAATAGGCTGAAAGGCGCTCGTGGCCGGGGAACGCTGGCAACAGAGAAGCCTCCCATATTGGGGATGATCCAACGATGTGGAGAAGTAGTAATCCAGATGGTCCCCAATGTTCGTCAAAAGATCATCGAGCTTTGATAAAAGCCACGGTCTTGCCGGGCTCTTTGGTCTACACCGATGAATATGCAATCTATGACCGGTTAGACGAGTGGGGATATCACAAGAAAAACTCCCTATATATCTTGGTTTTTTTGAATTTATTCATAACGTTAGGATGCGTGGTAAAGCCCTGCTTCATTCCTTAGTTCAGTTACTCGTGGGATAAGGCCCTGAAACGCAACATGAGCCACAATTAAAATGCACTCGGGGGAGCCGGTGATTTTGGTGGGTCTCGAATAAATAAACAACTACCTTTAACGGGGTAAGAGAAAATGACGACATTCAATGACTTTTTGAGCTATGGTTCCAATAACCCGTTGGATTCACCCCTCAAGGGCAATAAATTGTTTTTCATATTTATGACCATGCCGGTCACAACCCACCTTCGCTTTGCCCAGAAAAGGAGTATTATCGGTAATAAATAAATATTTTTCAAAAAAGGATGCATTTTGAGACGACTGGTCGTATTGAATGACCGGTTTATCATATCCATTTATGAAAAACTCTGTCCAAAATGCTGTAATGATAGGAGTTTCAATTTTCGTTGTGGGCAGGTCAGTATCCCAATACGGTCTGCCCGTGGCAGTTATAAGGAGGTTCCATGCCAGGAAAAAACATGGCCCCATCAATCTCAAGAAAATCCTTTCTAAAGCAAGGGGCGGCATCCGCGGCAACCATGGCCACAACCGTTCCGCTTTATGTTGGTAGCCACGATGAACTAATCCAGATCCCGGACTGGAAGCGCACGATAGGCCCTTTTTTTCCCAATTCGATCTGAATAATAATAGCCGCGATGGAAATTATAAAGTTTAGCCGCAATGAACTTCATTTCCGAGGCCCAGATCCAGCCGCAGGAGAGTTGAATTTCAGGCACAATTTTAACCCGCTGTCCACAGACGGTTTCGTAACCTTCATACAATAAATCTGTCTCATAAAGGCTCTTCAATTCCTCCAGTGTCGGCATTCTCCAGTTATCATACGTGCTTTCCAGGGTGTAAGGGAATGTATAGGAGGTCCATTGCTTTGCCTCCCTCCAGTTGATATCTCCCTGGTTGTCGGTTTTTGCCCACATTACATTGAGAAGGGTGTCGGTCACCGTTCCGTCCTTATTGTCAACGAATCTCTCCTGGGCAAAACCGAGAGAAGAAAAGAGCAGCAGATTTAAAAAATATAGACATAGTAAAATGTTTTTTTTCATGGCATCCTCCGTTTTGATTATGGTCTTTAAATATTTTAACCACATATCACCAGGTGTCTTGGCGTTGTGAGACGGGACGAAAAGATTCCGGAGGGATTCAGTCAGCAGGTCAGGTGTCATTTGGTTTTGAGTTGCGACGATATCTTTTTATTCTACCCAACTTCCATCTTCCGGTCAAGCATCATTCCATATTACCGATGGTCGGCTTTGTTGTAAGAGCTTGATTTTCAAAGTTTTTATTTCCAAGCTTATCTATGTTTTGCTCTTATTTCCGGACTGGCCCGCGCCTTGACAAAAACAGTGGATTTTAATATTATTATTAGAGCTTGGTCACAACTTGGGCCACCTGTCACAATTGGTGGGCCATGCTGTGACCAAGCCCTATTATTATTCATTATTAATTCGTCTCTGCTGCAAATAATTCAATTTTCAGTAAGATCTCAATAACCCGGTGTTATAAAACCTATTTATCCTTTTAAACACCGGGTGGTATTCAAAAGGATGCCCTGAATGCCCGGAGTTATTGAGCACTTACAATTTTCATCCCATACGGTGCCGTAAATCTGCCGAATTTCAGATTTGATATACAATATCGCAAGCCTGGTCCTGTTCGCAAAATGGTCGATGTTTTTATTGATCCCCAATTTTTTAAGGAGGGCTTTATGCATGATCATGACAATAAATATAAATCTGCCCAGGCTTTATTAAAAATTGAAACCGGAGATATCCGGAAGTTGGGGAAGTCTGAAAATCGACTGGTGACATCCATGGCGGTTTCATGGGCACTTTTTCAGCTTGCCCTGGCAGATGTCTTAATCTTAAATTCCACCATCGAAAGAACCGTCCATCTGGCCTTTGCCATTGCCCTTCTTTTCCTTTTAAATCCCTGTATTAAGAAAAAGACCACAAGATTTAAGTTCCTGTCTGTTGTGGATCGCATTCCTTTTATGGACTATCTTTTTGCCGTTCTGGGAGCGTTGACGGCCCTGTATCTTGCCATTGATTATGCCGAGATCGGCATGCGTGCCGGACGTCCCATTGCAAGGGATATAATATCCGGTACCATATTGGTTGTCCTGCTGCTGGAGGCCACACGACGCATCATCGGCCCGGCACTCCCTGTAATTGCCGTTCTTTTTACCACCTACGCTTTTCTGGGACCCTGGATGCCTGATATCATGGCGTTCAAAGGTGTCTCTCTTTCCAAGTTCATGGGGAATATAGCCTTGTCAACGGAGGGAATATACGGTATTCCCCTGGGGGTTTCTTCTGCCATTGTCTTTCTTTTTGTGCTCCTGGGGTCATTGCTTGAAAAGGCGGGGGCAGGCCTGTTCTTCACCAATATCGCCCTTTCGTTTCTCGGGCGTTACAAAGGGGGGGCTGCCAAGGCTGCGGTGGTGGCCAGTGGTGCCACCGGGCTTGTTTCTGGTTCCAGCATCGCAAACATCGTAACCACGGGTCCCTTTACAATTCCCTTGATGAAAAAAATCGGATACCCGGCTAAAAAGGCGGCGGCCATCGAAGTTGCCTCCAGCACCGACGGGCAGTTGATGCCTCCCATAATGGGGGCAGCAGCCTTTATCATTGCCGAGTATGTGAATGTGCCTTATCTCGAAGTGGTGAAAGCGGCTGCTATTCCCGCCTTTGTTTCTTATTTCGGGCTGTTTTGCATCACCCATCTGGAGGCGTCCAAGCTGGGCATCAAAGGACTTGCGCCAAAGGATATTCCCAACTTCAGGAAAACCATGAAAGGGGGGCTGCATTATCTCATTCCCCTGGGCGTTCTTCTGTTTGAGCTGATCTATTACCGTCATTCTCCTTCCATGGCAGCCTACAGGGCCATTCTTACCCTTTTTGCGGTGATTTTTTACCAGGAGATACGAAATAGCAGACTGGATGGAGCAGGCATATTTACCGGGATTAAAAATGCCTTGTTCATAATCCTCCAGGGGCTGGTCCAGGGCTCCAAGAACATGATGTCCGTTGCCCTGGCCTGTGCTGCTGCAGGAATTATTGTAGGGGTGGTCAACATGGGGATCGGGGGCATGATTTCAAGTGTGGTGGAAACCCTGGCCCGGGGTAATATTTTTCTCTTACTTCTCATCACCGCCATGGCAAGTCTTATGATCGGTATGGGCCTGCCCACAACCGCAACATATATTGTGATGGCATCTCTTACGGCACCCATAATTGTGGAGGTGGGAGCTTTATATGATTATGTCATTCCCATCATGGCCGCCCATCTTTTTTGCTTCTATTTCGGTATTCTGGCCGATGATACACCGCCGGTGGGGCTTGCCGCCTATGCAGCGTCGGCCATTGCCGAATCAGAACCGATACCCACGGGGATCCAGGGATTCCTCTATGATATCCGGACCTCGGTCATCGCCTTTATGTTTATCTTTAACCCAGACCTGATTCTCCACGACATCAACTCATGGCCCCAGGCCCTTTTGATATTTGCCATGGCCCTCATTGGTATGTCATCCTTTGAGTGCTTTGCACAGAACTTTTGCCTTTGCCGTAATAAGTGGTATGAGATTCCCCTGTTTCTGTCCGGTTCCTTTGTGCTGTTTCATCCCGGTGCCATTGCGTTGCACCTGGGAATTCCCCTGGAACATAAATACTATCTGTTCCCCCTGGGCATCCTCATTTATCTTCTGGTGATAGGAATACAGGCGGCGAGGATGAAAACGGCTGCTTCCAGGCCAGGTCTTACAGGTTAGTGAACTCAACTTTCGGCATTGGTAATAAAGGTATATTTTATAGTTTTCTGGGTTTGATCACAACATGGGCCATCTTGTGATGGTTTTTTAATTCTAGAAAATTAAATCCTGTTATTACGATATCTTGTGGTGAACAAAAGTAAGTTCTCAATAAGTCCGGGTAAAATGGTCAAAGCCCTCAAAATTCAATGTGTCCCAGGCAATGCCGGGTGGACAGATCTGCTGGACAACGTGGCATCTGCAGAAGCGGAAAAAGGGCCGTTGTCGCAAGTTTTCTCCCCCCCATTTTGGTGAAGAGGCTCCTCTGGTGGGCAGCCATGGTTCCGGTACCATTTTTTTCTCGCATTGTAATTTGCTTTGTCGTTTCTGCCAGAATTTCGAGATCAGACATTTGGTATTGCCGGAGAATGCAGCAGGTACCCGTGAAGTCATGGCCTTTCTGGCAAAAAAGATATCGCCACGCACCTATGTCAATATCATAGCCTAGTATCGACCATGTGGGGACGTTGGCGACACCGGTGTTTTTGCAAGATTAATTACCCCCAAGGAGTACCATAAAGCCTTTGCCATTGCCCTTGAAAAGGGGTTGACCCGTCTGGATTGAAGGTAAGATTTGTTAATGAGGCAATACGACCGGACAAATTAATTGGCGTCTGCCAGGTGTGATCATTTAATTTACATGATCAGGGGCAAGCCCATTTGTGCTTGGTTTTTAAAAATATTGATAGCAAGAAAAATTTAACGACAGGGTCTATTTTAAATTAATAAATTTTTGTCTTGCAAAAGGGTTTCGCAACACTATATACTAAATCATAACCATCTTGATTCTATAACAAACTCCTTAGTATTGGGAGTGTTGCAGTAGCATAATGCCTATTAAACCATTGTAACATTAAAGGAGGTTGGAAATGGCTAAGATGAGACAATTTATGACTGTCCACAAAGATTCGGATATGGATTTAAAGGTGGTGCAGTCCAATTGGCATAAATTGGCGAAGGTGGAGTCAGCAACCTGGGTTCGGACATACTTTAATGAGAAGGAGGGGGTACGGTATTGTATCTGGCTCGCAAAGGACAAAGATGTGTTGATCGAAATTTTTGATGGGTTTAATATGCGCTATGAATCTATTATGCCCGTTGAAGAGACAATTCCAGATCTTTGGGGAAAGGGATGGGAAAAACACCTGCTGGAGCAAAATTTATTGTAATCGCTGAGCCTTTTTCAGAAATAGATTTTTTTATAAGTTTTACAGAAAAAAGTAGGTAATGAGCTGTCCTAATGGTAAGTTTAAGTAGCAAACAAAAAAGACTAAAATGACAGTTCGATGAATTATTTGCAACAAGTAAGGAGTTTAAAGAACCGCTTACACCCAAGTTGATATAATTAATATCCACTTTGGAGATAGTCAAAATCGAAAATTTTATCCGTACGCCTCGATACTGGCATGGTCGATTTTCAAAGAACAGGATACAGACTGACTTGCCTCAAATAGTTCATGAGAATAATTGAAAAATGGGGTAGTGCTGCAGCTACATAAATGATCTGTGCAGAACATGACTATTAATTCTGCAAATCCAGACCCGTCAATACCTTTGTCGGGTCTGTTCTCGGGGTATTGGTGTTTACCTCAGTTGCAGACTGGCTGTTCTGGAATGGTTTTCGGGAAATATCGGGTACCACCACATCCATCACATGGACCCGGGCATTCCCAATTATCAACTTAAGGCCTGCTATGATGCCGTACCAAAACTCAAAAAAAAACCTGACATTGTTAAAAAGTCTTGGCTGTATCCGGCTGAAAATGTGGGATGAACAACCGCATAAAATGATTCGCTTCCAATAAAAAAAGTTGATCAAATGGGAACAGGCTTGGAATCAACTGATTATTTTTTTTTGAACGCCATCTTCTTAACCACAGGAGGACGAGATGAGTCATCAAAAAGTAAAAGAAGCGTTTTCTTCCCTGATGCAGTTTGCAGGGATAACTGTGAACGGCAGCAGGCCCTACGATATCCAGGTTCACAATGATGCCTTCTATTCCAGGGTGTTAAGTCAGACCACATTGGGTCTGGGTGAATCCTATATGGATAACTGGTGGGACTGCCTCTCCATCGACCAGTTCATTGACCGGCTGATGCGGGTCGATCTGATGAGCCGGCTTCGCCGGGACTGGTACACCACCTGGAATATTATCAAGGCAAGGATGCTCAATCTCCAGACCCCTGACAGAGCATTTCTTGTGGGCAAAAAACATTATGATATCGGCAATGACCTGTATCTAAAAATGCTGGACCGGCGCATGCAGTATACCTGTGGCTACTGGGAAAATGCAGACAGCTTGGATGCCGCCCAGGAGGCCAAGCTTCGGATGATCTGCCGAAAAACCCACCTGGAACCGGGCATGAGTGTGGTGGAACTGGGATGCGGATTTGGCGGGTTTGCCCAATATGCCGCCCACAATTACGGGGTCCGGGTGACGGGCTATACCATCTCAAAAGAGCAGGCCCGGTTCGCCCAAAAATTGTGTCAAGGCCTGCCGGTGGATATCCGGCTTGAAGATTATCGAACAGCCCGGGGAAAATATGATCGGGTCATCTCCATCGGGTTGATGGAACATGTGGGATATAAAAATTACCCCACCTATATGCGTCTGGCCCGCCGTCTGCTCAAAGCGGACGGGATTGCATTTATCCACACCATTGGCAGCAATTCCAGCCGCAGTACCTGTAACCCCTGGACCACAAAATATATCTTCCCCAATGCCGTGATCCCCTCCATCGCCCAGCTCGGGAAAGCCATGGAGGGGCAATTTGTGATGGAGGACTGGCAAAACCTGGGCGAGGACTACGACAAAACCCTGATGGCCTGGTGGGAAAATTTCAAGACCGCCTGGCCAAAACTTTCGTCCACCTATGGCGATCGGTTTTACCGGATGTGGAAATACTATCTGTTAAGCTGTGCCGGTGGATTTCGCTCCAGGGACCTACAGCTCTGGCAGATCGTCATGACCCGGCCCGGCAGACCCCGTCCGGATTTACAAAAATTAAGAGCGGTGTAAATGAGGCAGGTAAACACCATTGTTGTGGGGGGAGGGCCTGCAGGATCCGCCTGTGCTTGGAAGCTTGGAGCCCTGGGAAAGCAGGTGCTGATCCTGGACAAACACCCCTTTCCCAGGCCCAAAGTCTGTGCCGGCTGGATACAGCCGTCGGTGTGGGAGATTCTGGGCATCTCCCCGTCCGATTATCCCTTTGCTCTGACCCGGTTTGATTGGATTCATTATTCTGTGTTCGGGATTAAACTGCCCGTGAAAACCCGGCAGTATGCCGTCAGAAGAGTTGAATTTGATCACTGGATGATTTCCCGTTCCCGGGCGCCTGTGGTGACCCATCGGGTAAAAACCATCGTCAAAACAGATGACGGGTATCTCATCGACAAGCAATTCCAATGCCGACATCTGATTGGTGCCGGGGGAACCCACTGCCCGGTGTACAACACTTTTTTTTCCCCAATAAATCCGAGAATTGAAAATACCCGGATCGTCGGCCTTGAAAGCGAGTATGCCTGGAACTCTCCGGACAAACGGTGTCTTCTGTGGTTCTTTGATCACGGGTTGCCCGGATACGCCTGGTATCTGCCCAAACAGGACGGATGGTTGAACATCGGCATCGGCGGCAAGTGCCTGAAACTGAAAACCAGTGGAAACACCATCATGGGCCATTGGCATAAATTCATCAAAAAACTCCAGCACCTTTCCCTGATTGACAGACCGCCCCCACCACCAAAGGGGCATACCTATCACCTGTACCAACGACACCCGGTCACAAGGCTTGGCAACGCCTTTGTTGTCGGAGACGCGGCCGGGCTTTCAACCCTTGATATGGGGGAAGGTATCCAGGGGGCCATCGCCAGCGGAATAATGGCGGCTGAGGCCATTACCGGCAACAAACAAATCTCCCTTGGTTCTCTGCCAAAATTTTCCCTGCCGGGCATTTTACTGGCCGAATATAAACATCGGGCTTGGTTCTAACTTCGCCCACTTAGACGGAGGGTTAGCGCCAAAAAAAATTTGTTTAAAAAATACGGATTGAATACCACCCGGTGTTTAAAAGGGTAGGCAGGTTTTATAACCTTAGCGTTTTTTCGTGGTGAATACGAATCGGTATTCATCCTTCCATGATTTAGGTTTCCACTGGGTTTCAAAATAAGACCAAGTTTCATCAATGGTAGACCATGAGTCACATGCCTCAATCATGCCTTTGAGTTCTGTAAATCTGGAAAAAGGACATTCCGGTCAAACCTACCAATGCCTGTCTTGGGAAAAGACCGTCCACAAACATTTCTTTCGGTCAACAATAAATTTTATTGTCAGATCCCCCTCCAGCTGGTAAATTTCCGATTCTGTAACTTTTAAGCAGCCGAACCTGAAATCGATAAAGGAAAAATCCGATGAACCATAACACCCCTGTTTATGGGGAAATAGCCGCACGGCTCCGGGGATTGAGGGATGCCGTTGACCTTACCACGATTGAAATGGCCAAAAGAGTGGACATGCCGGAACAAAGCGTTATTGACTATGAGTCAGGCACCATGGATATCCCGGTGAGTTACCTGTTTTCAGTTGCCAAGGCGTTTAACCTGGACCCCACGGTCCTCATGTCTGGAGATGAATCCCACCTCCACAGCTACTCCCTGGTTAAAAAAGACAATATCATGGCGGTTGAACGTCACAAGGCCTACGACTACCACAGCCTTGCCCACAGATTCTCAAACAGGGTCATGGAGCCCTTCAGGGTAATTGTTCCGCCAAAATCAAAGGAGGATCTCACCTTTAACGACCATCCCGGGCAGGAGTTCATACATATGCTGTCGGGCCGGCTTGAAGTTTGCCTGGGCAAAGAGACCCTTGTCATGGAGCCAGGAGACAGCCTCTATTTCAACTCCCACATTCCCCACGCCATGCGCGGGCTTGATGAACGAGAGGCTGTTTTTCTTGATGTGCTTGTATAAACCTTTACCTATGGACCCCCTTTTTATGGACAAATTAGCCCCAGCAACCTATGACGAGTTTCTTGCAAAATATTCAATAGATTTTCCTGAAAATTATAATTTCGCCTTTGATTTCATAGATCATAAGGCCCTGGAATCCCCTGGCATGAGGGCTATGATCCATGTGGACAACCAGGGAAACTGCCGCAATTTTGACCTTGATTTTTTTTCAAAGCAATCTTCAAAACTTGCCAACGGGCTTGTCAATCGAGGGATCACCAAGGGAGACAAGGTAATGCTGATCCTCTATCGAAGGGTGGAATTTTGGGTGGCCATGCTTGCCCTGCATAAAATCGGAGCCGTTGCCATCCCCTCACCGTTTCTTTTGACGGAAAAAGACCTGGAGTACAGGGTCAATTTTGCCGGAATAAGGGGAATCATTGCCGAGGATTCTCTTGTCCCCACCGTGGACCGGGCCAGGGAAAAATGTCCGGACCTCGAGGTGTTTATCGGCGTAGGGGAAAACGTGCCCACAGATGGCTGGGAGCCCTACGCCCCACTTGTCAGCCAAGCATCTGATATTTTTCCACGACCCAAGGACAGTGCCGGGGGCAACGACCCCCTTCTCATTTTTTTCTCTTCCGGTACCACGGGCGATCCAAAAATGGTGGCCCATACCCACACCTACCCCCTTGGCCACATTCCAACGGGTGTTTACTGGCACGATCTTGAACCCGGTGACATCCAGCTCACCCTTGCAGACACGGGATGGGGCAAAGCCCTGTGGGGAAAATTCTACGGCCAGTGGATGGCGGGGGCCACGGTATTTGTCTATGACTTCAGGGGAAAATTTACCCCCCGAGACCTCCTTGAAATGATCTCCCACCACAGGGTGACCACC
Source organism: uncultured Desulfobacterium sp. (assembly GCA_963674605.1). Taxonomy (GTDB): domain Bacteria; phylum Desulfobacterota; class Desulfobacteria; order Desulfobacterales; family Desulfobacteraceae; genus Desulfocicer. The sequence continues at coordinate 61,575 of OY771474.1, forward strand.
TTTTGTGCCCCTCCCACGGTCTACCGCTTCCTCATCCAGGAAAACCTTGCCCGATACGATTTGTCAAGCCTGAAACACTGCACCACGGCAGGTGAACTGTTAAACGACAGCGTGTTCCACACCTGGAAAAAGGAAACCGGGCTTTCAATTTTCGAAGGATACGGCCAGACCGAAACCACCCTGCTTGTGGCCACATTTCCCTTTATGGAGCCAAAACCAGGATCCATTGGGAAACCAGTTCCAGGTTTCACCATTCACCTTCTTGACAGGGAAGGCCAAATCTGCCCTGCCGGGGTTGAGGGAGAGATCTGCATCAAACTCGGTGACAGTCAACCCACAGGCCTCTTCAGCGGCTATGTCAATGAAATCGAGAAAACAGCCGAATCATGCGCCAACGGCTATTACCACACGGGCGACAAGGCCTGGGCCGATGAGGACGGTTACCTCTGGTTCCTGGGAAGGGTGGATGATCTGATAAAAAGTTCAGGTTACAGAATCGGCCCGTTTGAGGTGGAAAGTGCCCTTGTGGGCCATGATGCTGTTCTCGAGGCCGCTGTCACGGGTATTCCTGATAAGTTAAGGGGACAGGCAGTAAAGGCCACCGTGGTGCTGAAACCGGGTTTCACACCGTCCAGCAACCTTACCCGGGAACTCCAGGACTTTGTAAAAAAGACCACGGCGCCCTATAAGTACCCTAGAATCATTGATTATGTTGAAGAATTGCCAAAAACCATCAGCGGGAAAATCAAACGGGCCGAAATCCGGGCAAAGGACAAGGGCTGATCCATGGATATGAGTTTCCTCCGGATAACAATCCTGTCAAATCCACCCTGACAGGTGTTCCCGGAGGGAAAGTCAATCAAACAAAAACGTATAGTGAATAGTCAAGACTAAGATTTAGGGTTGCGTATACCCAAGAGCATTAAGTGTCCCGCTTTATGTTGGTAGCCACAAACGCTAAGGGATCAAATTTTGACTTTCATAAAAAGATCCTGTATAAAATCCTGTTTTGCTAAATGTATATGAAAAACAGGAGGTATATATGCAACAACGAGAACAATGGGGAACACGGACAGGTTTTGTGCTGGCAGCCATCGGTTCTGCCATCGGCCTTGGCAACATCTGGCGTTTTCCCTATGTGGCCTATGAAAACGGAGGGGGAGCCTTTTTTGTGCCCTACCTCTTTGCAATGCTCACCGCAGGAATTCCATTTCTCATCCTTGAATTTGGAGCGGGTCATAAATATCGTGGGTCTGCTCCCCAGATTTTTGCAAAATTGTCTAAACGGTGGGAGTGGCTGGGGTGGTGGCAGGTGCTTGTCTCCTTTATTATCTCCATCTACTATGTCGCAGTGGTGGGATGGTCCATTTCCTATTTTTTTCTGGCCTTTAACCAGGGTTGGGGACCGGACACGGGAGATTTCTTTTTTAAAGAATTTTTAGCTCTTTCCGACGGTCCCCTTGATGTGGGTGGCATCCGATGGCCCATATTTGCATCTGTTGTTGCAGCCTGGACCATCTGTTGGTTTGTGCTCTTCAAGGGTGTGAAAAAGGGGATTGAAACCGCCAGCAAGATATTCATGCCTCTCTTGTTTGTTATGGTCATCATCATCACGGTGAGAGCTGTTACCCTGCCAGGTTCCCTTGAGGGGCTCAACTGGATGTTCAAGCCCGATTTTAAGACCCTTCTCGATATCAATGTATGGATAGCAGCCTATGGTCAGCTCTTCTACTCCTTGAGCATCGGTTTTGCCATTATGCTTACCTATTCAAGTTATCTTCCCAAGGATTCAGATATCAACAATAACGCCTTTATAACAGCCTTTGCAAACTGTGGGTTCAGCATTATTTCCGGTATATTGGTTTTTTCCGTTCTCGGTAATATGGCCTTGAATCAGGGCGTGGGCGTTGATAAAGTTGTTAAATCCGGTGTGGGACTTGCATTTGTCACCATCCCCAAGGCCATCAACTATCTGCCAAATCCAGCATTGTTCGGGACTCTTTTTTTCATGGCTCTTATATTTGCCGGCCTGAGTTCTCATATTTCCATCTGTGAGACCTGCGTATCTTCCCTCATGGGCAAGTTTGACCTGAACAGGAAAAAAGCCGTGACAATTTATTGCATTGTCGGCTTGTTTTCCGGAACAATATTTGCTACCAACAGCGGTCTTTATATCCTTGATATCGTGGATCACTTTATCAACAACTTCGGTGTCCTTGCGGCAGGTCTTGTGGAAATCATCTTTTTGTCCTGGATCTGTAAACTTGAAGTTTTCCAGGAGCACATCAATAAAACTTCGGATTTCGCCATGGGTAACTGGTGGTTGTTCTGTCTGAAGTTTATTACTCCCCTGGTTCTTGGTTACATGAGCATTGCCAACCTTATTGGAGATATCCGTACCGGGTATGAAGGCTATCCTGTGGATGCCCTCTTTTACTTTGGCTGGTTTCTTGTGGTTATGGTTGCAGTGATCGGGTTTATTCTTCAGACAACCACATTAATGGGTTCCGATTCAACAGGTAGCCCTGCTGAATCAAACCGTTAATCAAAGGAAAGTTAATATGGAAACATCCGCTGTTATAATGATGGTGTTCGGCTTGGTTATTACCTGGGGCGGGGCAGCAATCTGTATATCCATTGCCTTGAAAAGAAAAAATCTTTAACTTTAGGGAGTGAGTAGTTTTCAATTTACCGTTGTCCCGATGTATTACCTGTAAAATGTAGTGATCTGGATTTGGTAAGCGGTAAATTAATAAGTTCTGAGTCTCTTATGACGGAGGGGGTGCAAGGCCCCCTCCGTTTTTCTTCTTCCGGCTGATGCCCATCAATTCTCATGAATAGGGCTTGGTCATAAGATGGGTCATACACAATTGATATGCCAATGGGGTCAGGCTTGTGTTATTGTGCTTTTGACAACTAGCTGTGTTTCAAGATGAATTTCAACAAAAGCGCCAATAACGCAAGCCTGACCCCTTCCCAGGGTGGCCCATCTTGTGACCAAGCCCCATGAATACATCCAGGGTTTTATAAAAGTTTTGTGGCCTTGCAGCCCCCAGGGATGTTTCAATCACATTTTAATTTAGGGTTATTGATGTGGCGCTGGGAATCCCTTTGGGTCTTTTTTTCCAGATTCTTTTTTACTGCCCGGGTCAGGTCTATGCCGGTCTGATTGGCAATGCAGGAGATAACAAATAAAAGATCTGCAAGTTCATCCCCAAGATCATGGGATTCCTCTTTCTTGAAACTCTGATCCCCGTATACCCGTGTCATGATCCTTGCCACTTCACCGGCCTCTTCCAGAAGTATGCCCAGATTGGTCAACTCGGAAAAATATCGCACCCCCAGGGTGTTTACCCATTGGTCAACAGTTTCCTGATATTGCTTTATCGTCAGTTCTTCCAATATATGCTCCTTGAAAATTTAGCTATTTGCATAAAAAATGAATTTCCATACGGTTTAAACTCAAAGGGTCGCTGTAGTGTCAGAAACTTTGCAATTTTACTTCTCCTTGTATGGCGTTTCTTCTTGAGAGGCCATAATATGTTTTGTTCCCGGCGCAGTCGGTAAACTTTTTTGGGATTGAACGTGTAACCATAATCCCTTCTCAGATAATGGGTAAGGTTCTGATAGCCACCTCCATTGGCAAATTATTTACGATTTCTATAGTTTACAAGGGCTGATATGATCAGTTCATCCGGTATGACAGAGCCATCGGGGTTGATTGTAAAGCCTGGTATGGGCCTTCCCGGATTTTTATGACGGCCATACTCCTTAATATGCTTATCTCTTTGATACCATGTCGAGTTGGCAATAGAAGTATATTTAATGATCTTCTGGACCGGATGCCCTTTTTTAATGTATGATTCAGCTACTTCTAACTTTTCAGCCAGAGCTGGTTCGTTTTTTTTTAAAAGGTCCTTTAACACAGCTATCTCAAGCTTTGCGTCAGCAAGCTCTCTAAAAAGTTCGTTGAGATTTCCGGTTATCTGTTTTTTGTTTGTTTTTGTCCCGTCTAAACCATGTGTACACCGTTGTAACTGGGATATCATGTTTTTATTCCCAAAATTGCTTTTTCTGTAATTATCAATGAGCACGATGATGCCAATTATGGTGTGGGTGGTGAAACTTTAGATAAAGTACGAAATCAATAAAGAAATAAAGTATTAACCCGTCATTTCAAGGGACGGCGAGAAAGGGCCACTACTGAATTCTTAGTTCACGGCGGCTGTACCGCATCAGCGTGTTTTTCCCGATATGCACATAGTACCTGGTACAAAGGAGACCCAATGAATGGAAAAGAGATAAATAACGGACTGGAAGCCCTGGAAGCTTGCATCACATTTCCCTAGCCGGCCATGTGCTAGTATTTCACTGACAATCCCGGGACAGGATCTACCAACCCAAAGCACCTTACCTCTGCATGCCCCCAAAGGAGCGAGTCCGGGACAAAGAAAGCATTGAAGTGGTTAACCTGTTCCCGGGTGTAGCCGGACTCACCGCCCTCTCCGCCATGGCGGGCTACGACCGGGAAGAAAACAACAACAATGTCCGGATTCCATTTGCCTCGGGCTGCCAGTCCCTTAATGACCCGTGACAATCAATCTCCTAAGTATTGTCAATACCCTGGGATTCATGTTTTTTCAATGCCAGGAAAATCTTCTTAACTTAAAGCATCAAAAGGAGTTCTCATGACTTTAAAAAACACGTCACTCACCACAGAGGCCACCAACTTTTACGGAGATATGATCTCCACCGTATTAAAAGGTTTGATCAAAGGAGCCGGCAAAGAAATCGGGTCCGATGTGATGGGGCACATCCTGGCCATCCTGGGCTGGGGTAACAACGGCCAGCAGTCGGAACTGGATGAAATGAAAGCCAATCAGGCCAAGATTCTGCAAGGCATTCAGACCATTGAAAATCAAATCTCAAGCCTCATTTCCCAATTGAACCTTGTGGAACACACATTACTTAACGATATCAACTACCCCTCAGACGCAGTGAATAACATCCAGGCCTGCCACGATATATTCAGGGAACGGGTGGGAAGCACCGACACCCCGGACAGTGTGGATGGCAATGCCATGAACAGCGATATTACAACTTACAACAATTACAATCTCCGCGCCCAGGTTCTGGCCATTACCAACGCCATCATCACCTCATCCAAGACGCCCCTGACCACAAATTATATTGACATCATACTGAATCAGGTGGCAAGCAAGCATGGCACCCTGGCCACAGGGTATATCTCATTTGAATTGTATATGTCTAAGCTGCTCAAATGGCAGCTGACCGGCGCAAATATCATTTTTGAAACTTTGAATTATCAAAAAAGTAATCTTGCAGACAGTTTTATCCAGGATTACCGGACAGATCAATATAACGCCTTGGTGGGCGATCCTATAGATCCGAACTTCAGCCGAGAGTCCTTCACGGCAAGTGTTTGGAGCCTGGCACTGTCCAGTATCAAGATCTGCCCAAAATCAGGGACGCCGCTGTTTTCCAATGAGGTACATGATATTCTGGCCCGGGGGGAATTTTTCAGGCTTACCACCCTGGGCAAAGACCGGTTCGGTATCCGCTTTCTACTCTTCACCACCATGGACCTGGATGTATTCAAATATGAACCACCGGGATTTTTATGGTTTTACTCCCCGGAAACCAAAGTGAGTGGATACATGACATGCCATAAGGCATCGGTAACCATTCAAGGCGCCATATATGATCGCTGGACCGGCTCTGGAACCGTCACCCCGGACAATGAGTATAAAGCCTATATCGGCCTTCCCAATCTGGAAGACCACGAGATTCTGCCCGGCACCTATGATATTTCCATTGACCAGAAAGAATATATCGGCAAGGTGGTTGTGGGCAAATACGATACCGATTACACCCCCAACCCGGATGGCAAGATCACATACGGCTGCGGGGCCGCTCTTCTCAGAACCCCGGTCAACCATTTCACGGAAAAGTATTCACATTGGACGACCCATGATGTGGACCAAAAAGACGGCATCAGCACCAGCGGCAGCGCCAATCACCTGCCCTACGTCCTCAAAGGGGATTGCCCCAACAGTGGCATGGGATACTCCGCATGGACCGAATTGCGGGGGTATTTCTTTTATAATGCAAATGCCAACCTGCCGGTGAAAAAGCTGGTGATTGATTATTCCATTGAAGTCAGCGGTTATGTTGAAGCCTATGCCGACGCTTCTGGAAATGACCAGGCCACGGCCAAATACCATGTGGCGGCTTGGGATGCGACCGAGGGCGTGAACAAACGCGTTACTGACACCAACAGCAACCATCATTATGCCTCATACTCCAGCTGCAATGACGGAAAAAAGAAATTCACCCAGTCATCCACCAACACCATTTCATTTACGCCGAAATCCGCTCATCATTACCGGTTTTATGTATACATGAGCATTGACGGCGGCTCCCTGCATGCTAAATCCAATATCGGCGTCGACACCGTTAGGTACGTGCATATCCGTCTTGTAAGCGCTTAATGAAGCCCATCTTGTAACAGTCAAAAAGTCATGGCATAATAATCCTCACTTGAGAGAATAGGCATTATGCCATGAAGGAAGTCAATGAAATATCAATGATGAACCGTTGCTCCTGCCAACTTGGATGTGTCCATATTTTGCGGCAGCAGGGCAAGGTAGTCTGCCTCGGTCATGACATCCACAAATTTGGCCACCAGGATATAGGCGATCAGGCCAGGGGTGGCAATGCTTTTAGGAATGACTTGTTCTGGCATGGGGGTAATGGCAACCGTGGGGCCGTCGCTGTCAACACCTTCACAGGATTTGCAGGCATATTTAGGGCGGATGTGCCGGATGACCTGGATTTTTTGTGGAACGATGTCAAGCTGTTCAGACACCTCCTGACCAATGCATTCTTTGATGCATCCGCATTCACATAATTTCTCTGATTCCGGGATGTCATGTACTGCATCAACGCGGGGAAGATTGACTGGAATGGGTTTAGGCCCAGTTTTTTTTCGTTTGTGTGCCGGGACTTCAATGGTTGGTTCTTCGTCATCAATTTTCCCGGCAAGGGGGTATTGCTCTTCGGGCATTTCAAAGAGAGAAAGCTGCTTATCATCAACGGTTCCTTTTTCACTGTTGCGGCCGAACCGCATATTTTTAAAGAAGTTGAGTTGTTCTTTAAGTAGTTTTATTTCTGCCAGATATCCTTGCTCTTTTTTCAATAACGAGTCGATTATCTGTTCTAAGGGAGGCAAAGCAGAGATGCCCGAAATGCTGATCCGGAAGAACACGTAACTGGAGACCGGTCTGGCTCAATCCATCCAAAGTTGAGGATGTCTCTGCAGGGAAAAATGCCCTTCACACTAAGTTCTGGCAGACAGGATGAAGCCGTCTGTTTGTCAAAGATCTATTGTTAAATCGAGATGATGGTCATGTTAAATTGAGCCCAAAATGGTCATTTAAAAGTGCGGTATGGCTCATTTTTAATGACCATAAATGGCTCAAATCCTCGTGCCCATTGACAATGGGACGAGGTTTTGTTGATATTCTCATTTACAACAAACCAGTAATATTCCACCATACTATTTCCACAAGTACGACTATAAATACAACACCTGTCAGTGGGATCCCTAACTTAATTACATCCTTATCACTATACATTCCATTAACTTCGCCTAAACCTACCAACATGTTAAGGTGATGGAATGGAAATACATAATGGATCGCTATTGATGAATATACTAATAATGCCGGAACTAAAGGACTTATGCCGGTAGCGGTTGTAAAAGATATCAACGCAGGAATCGCAATTCCCATTACAGCGATAACACTACCGAGTACCATATGCAGGCAAATTCCTATCAGAGCAATCAACAATGCAAGTATAAATGGATTTGCAGGAACGCTTGATGGTAATACTACAGATGCAATCCATGAATTCATACCTGTGAGGCCACCAATTTTCCCAATTGATATTGCAGCAGTCACGAATAATAGTACATGCAATGGAACTCCGCTCCAATCCTTTGGGGTCAATATCTTTCCAATGATTGGAAGACTCATCCCCATTGCCACTAATAATGTTACCCATCCCAAAGCAATTCCGTGTATTGAGTCTGTCATCCAAAGTACAACTGCTATTGAAATCCAAAGAGAGGCTCTCTTTTCCATCTCTGACATTGATCCCAGTCCAGTAAGTTTTTCTTTGATTTCATCTTTATTGATACTGAAATCGCCACTTGGTTTGAATAATGACAAGATTAAGAAATATGTAAGAACACTTGCAACAGTTGCTGGAACGCCCATATATAAAAGCCATCCTAACCAACTTAATTCAATTCCTGAAAACTTAACTACCAATACATTGATAATACTATCCCCTGTAAGGAAAATTAATGAAATGGGAACTGACGATGCAAATATTGTCAATCCTATTTTAACTGAATCTTCTTTAGATAATTTAGCACTCTTTATTACAACGCCCATAACCGACATGATCAGAAATGCTCTTGGCCATGGATGAGGAATCAATAAACTTAAAACAAAAGTCAAAATAAATATTGTGAAGATTACATTTTTCCATGTGCTAACAAATTTAAGAATGACTTTATACCCAATTCTCTCACCGAGTCCCGACGACTTAACAGCTCCGGCAATCAGGTAAGCTCCTATGATCAGATAAATAGTATCTGTAGTCCAAAGACTAAATACATCTGAAGAAGGAGCTACTTTTAATACAACTAAAGCTGTTAAGTAAATTCCTGAAATATAACCAGAATGGGCTACACCAGTTGCCCAGAATATCACAGTCATTAAGCTCAGTGCTAAACACTTTTGTCCTTCTGGTAAAAGACCATTTAAATTAATATTCCATATAACTATAGCTGCAATGAATCCAGCAAAAAGACCAATTTCCGATTTCCCAAAATTTAATTTCTTTTTTGCCTCAGGTCTTTCAAATCTTGAATCTTGTTTTACCAGTGAATCAGTTGTCATGGCATTTTTCCTTTATAAATTATATGCAATCCATAATTTCAAACATTGTAGTACCACAATTCATACATGTATCACAATTCTACAATTTTAATTTTTTAAATCTGGTATAGGTGTCCTTGTCAAGAACTTTAAAAGGTTAATTAATCAAAAATAAACCCCCGGTTTTGCCGGGGGACCCACAAAGGTTTGAGTCCTGACACTTAAAGATGCAGTAAGATGAGGGCTGACCAAACTAAGCGACTGAAAATATATGAGAAAGACTTAAATTTATGTCCCCAAAGCCCCTTAAACAGCACTTTTTGAGGGCAAAATAGGCCTTTATATGAAAAGGTAGCCTCCAAGTTTACCTAAGGCCGCGCCTCTTGATGGACAATAGAAACCGGCCAATTGAGCTGTCTGCAGTTCCGGGCCGGGCGGGGAGCGCGGCATAATGCCATTTTGTATATTCGTTTTGTACAGCAGGACATGCCCGTTATAGGAAATAGAATGGAAGAGGAACAATTCAGGCTTGAATGGTTTTATTTCTGCAAACAGCTCAAAATATTATATTTTAAAATGTACTGTCTTGACAAATTTGTATTTTGGGTATAACAATGTGTTTGTTATGGGCTATATCTCTTAATTTGTTTTCCATATGGAATTCAACTTGACCTACTTCATTTAATTCTTCCTCTTTGTCTGCTATTCGTTGGGCACTCCTTCTGATTTTGTACGATTTCTCCAAACTCTCACGCTACCAATGTTCTTACTTTAATATCACAGACACTAAGAGAACCAGTGTTGTGCCGGGAATTTAAAAGGGGTTATTTTATGTTTCGGCTTGGTATTATTTTCTTGGGAGTTGGCTTAATGTTTTACACGGTAAGAGCGAAATTTAAAGAACGTGGGAAAAATTAATATATACGTTACATCTTGTTCGCCTCAATCGAAAGCGCCTTTCTAGACAGGATTCAAAGCTGCCTTTTTTAAAGAATTGTTAAATGAGGGATCCAGGAAAAAGGGAGCTATTTTCCTGTGCGGCTGTTCTGAACTGTCCGGTGAAAAATATAAATGCGAGGTTTCCCTGGAAACTGTGATCCAGATTGATGGTGATATCATCGTCAAAATCGACAGGGATCTTCTCAATGATCAATGTATAAAGCCTACCTGAAATGCCACAATAGGCTGTTAAATCAGTTTATACAAGATTTCAGGAATTTCCTTGAGTTTAGTATTTTACGGATAATCATTTTCGTATCTGTCAGCGGATCAGTGTTTGCCGCCTTAATCAAACTATGGTCATATTTTTTTTAACAGCAGCCCGGCCGGCAGGAATTTTTAAAATCAAAAAAAGGGGGAAAGATGAAAAGTTTTATTGATTGCCATTGCCATGCCTTTAACTTCGTAGATGTCCCGATGTATTTGACACTTACGGATAAGGTGAACGTCGGAACCGTGGGAAGGATAAAAGCCGCAGCAGGGGTATTGTTACTTCTTCCAAAGCTTTTGGTAGAAAAAAACGCCATAAAAAACAAGGTAGAAGAGTACAAGGAGTTTATCCTGTTTTTTGAAAGGGGCTTGCAACGAAATGTTGAAATGATACTGAGTGAAATACGAGGGCAGCTTGACCAGCCGAATAATACCGAAACCCTCATCACCCCGCTTGTTATGGACTTTGATATACTGCTCGAACAGGAGATGAAGGCACAGATGGGCAAAGAACCTTCTGTCAGAGAACAGTTCAAACGTCTTGAGAGTGCAATAAATGCTATAGATTTTAACAATTATCCCAATATGAAGGTATGCCCTTTTGTTGGCCTGGATTTAAGAAAGCTTAAAAAAACGGATAAGGTAAGGCTGAATGGGTTTAAAACCTTTTTTAATAATAACAATACTCTTGGAAAAACGTCTATCAGAGATCTTGGGCAAGGTAAAATTCTTGGGATAAAACTCTACCCGCCCATTGGATTCAATCCCAATCCACCCTCCCTTCCGCCAAAGTATAGAGATTTTTACACCTGGTGTTGCGACGAGGATATCCCCATAACAGTTCATTGCCAAACAGGGTCTTATTCAGCCGGCAAAGAAAAGGAAAAACTTGACCGTAATACCACACCTGAGAACTGGAAAAATCTTCTTAAAAAACCTGAATTTAATAATTTGCGGATCAATTTTGCCCACTTTGGCGGAGAAACAGGGACCGACGACATGTTTGAACCATTCCGGATAGATAAGAGCAGCTGGACTTACATTATCATTGAACTGCTTAAAATATATCCGAATACCTATGCTGATTTTTCAGCCTACGATTATGACAAAGCCGAACACCGGAAGAATCTGATGAAAATTTTTGAAAAAGATGCTGAAGGCGACTTTGATATTAGCGGCACCCCCAATTACAAGCTCCGTGATAAGCTGATATGGGGATCAGATATACCCATGGTAATCTCAGGCAAGTCATACAGAAAAGGGTATGCCAGTAAAGGCGAATCAAACTATAAATATTATTTTCAAGGATTTGTCAACTCGGTCAACGGGTCCAAAAAGCTGTCAGATCAAGAAAAACAAATCATAATTTCCAATATAGTGGATAAAAATCCCAAAAAATTTCTGCGCATCTTCTAAATTCGGGGGGACATAATTCCAACAAATACAAGACTGATGTCGCAAGGGTTGCAACGATTTTTAAACTGGAAGAAACAACCGTTATCCCCACGGACAGGGTATTGATTGGCTTTAAAGCGGATCCCCATCGTGGCCGGTGCCGCCGCACTGCTGCTGTCTGCAAACAATGATTTAACTGAATCGGAAGCCCGCGAAATAATACAACAGACTGCCGATAAGGTAGATACGACACCTTACCAGAACGCCCGCAATGACCAATTCAGAAATGGCAGCTTGACTGTATTGGCCGCACTTTAAAGCGCACAAGCGGCAGGCTCAGGCTATGTTACAATATTCAAATCATTTTTTCAGCCAAATATCCCATTTGAACAGTTTCATTCAAGAGTGTTCAAGCATTGAGCTTAATTGGCGTGAAACAGTGATCTGGATCAATTTAATATGCCTGGATTATAGCACTGAAAAAACCTTGGGTGACGCATGCTTGCCGAAAGGACACGAAGATCTGCAAGCTCGTCCCCCAGATCATGGGGTTCCGCTTTCTTGATATCAACGCCCAACCAACTTTTTCCATGAAGGGATTTGAAAAATGCACTCGTCTGCCTCCTGTTCCATCCGAAGGAAGAGGTGCGCAGGCAGGGTAAGTGTCAGGATATCGTCTCGAAAACGCCTGCGCATGACCTCCCGCCCATCGGTCCCCATCATACCCAGCACGGCCCTGGGGAACGCTGATTCTGCCTCGGAATAGGCAAAAGCGGTTATACTGCAGCAATCCGGACCCTGGGGAGCCCGAACAGGGTCGGTCCCTTGCATGACCGACCCTGCAAGCGTTACAAGACCTGAAAACTCAATTGGATTTACCGGAAATATGACGGTGCGGATATTCTCATCAAAAGAGGTGCGGCTCAAAGGTTTAAACAGAACGTACCTGTACGGAATATCGTAGCGCGGAAATTCATGGAGAATCCACTCCCTGGCCAATTCCGAACTACAATGCCTGCGCTCGCCATACTCGTACATGGATCGCCAGTTTTTAGGCGCAGCCTCTATTGTTGCTTGATATGCGGTCCTGTTTTCTGCTGATTTCATCCCCTTACTAAACAAGGCGGTATGCAGATCCAACTGGTCATCCGATGCATCGAAATCGGTCCCAAAACCCAACGCTGCGCGACCGCCTGTGCAGATGATGCTCTCGCGACTGCCGCCGGCAATTTTGCCGCATGTGCTGGCATGGGCGAATAAATAGAGAACACAACCGAATTTACCATTTTTGTATTGGAATGCATCGGCGGGAATGGTGTCGCTCCAAACCACTGCCACCGGCTCGAACTCTGGCTTGAGATTTTTCACAATCGTACTTTTCATGCTGACCTCCCGTAGATAAAAGTCTTACCCGGTTTCATTAAAACCTCATGAATATTCATCCGGGTCTAATAAAGTTAACTTACAAAAAAATAGATGGCTGTAAAGGCGCTGATAATGCCCACCCCCTCTTTCAGGGTAATGGGTTCTTTTAGAACCAGCCATCCCAGAATAAGGGTGATCACCGGTGACAATGAAGTGAACATGGCCACCACAGACACCTTTTGGTACTTGACGGCAAAAAGGAAACCAAGGGCACCGGTAAGGCCCACGATCCCGGTAACAACGGCCAGACAAATGCCCTTGGGATTGATGTCCGGCCTGAAATCCAGGTGGGTGAGAATTACGACCCCGACAATGATGGCACCGATGACTTCATAGATCATGGCACTCATTGGGCTGATGTACCGGGTGGTGATTTTGGGGATAAAGCTCCATACGCCCCAGCATATTAGGGTCAGGGACGCTGGCAGAATCCATTGGGATATCATTTGGCAAATCTCCTTTTTAAAATTTCAGACAATTAGGGTCAGTTCTCAATAAGTCCGGGTATTCATGGCATCCTTTTGAATAGCACCCGGCGTTTAAAGGCTAAGTAGGCTTTATCACCCCGGGTTATTGAGATCTTACCCATTAGGCCCTTAATAACAGGCCACCGTTCCTTTTCTGTTCCTAAAAGCGTGACACCACCGTCCCAAATTAAAAAATTGCCAAATCCGGGGGAATAATATACGTTTTCCCCAGGAGAAACAGCCCATGACCCAGATTGAATTTTTATTTTTCGGTCCCCCGTGTTTCCGTGTGAACGGTATGGCAGTAAAGATCAGCCGCCGCAAGGCCGTTGCATTGGCCGCCTACCTGGCTGTTACCGCCAAACCCCATTCCAGGGAAAAACTGGCCACCATGTTCTGGCCGGAAAGCGATCCGGCAAAATCCAGGGCATCACTTCGAAAGGCTCTTTCGCTCATAATAAAGGTGCTGGGCAAGTCCTGGCTGGACATTGACAGGGAGACCATAGGTTTTGTGTCCCATGAGAATCTGCAGGTGGATGTGAACCGGTTCCTGGAACTTGCCGCCGTGCTTCCCCGGAGCAAGGGAGGGGAAAAGCGGGACAGCCCAAAGCAGATCAAACCGGAACAGGGCAGATCGGAACAGATCAGGGCGCTTGAAGAGGCTGCCCATATCTGCAAGCCTTCTTTTCTTTCGGGCTTCTTTCTCAAAGATGCCCCGGATTTTGAGGACTGGCAGATGGAACAATCCGAACGGCTAAGCCAGCGGGCTGCTGAAGTCCTGGAATACCTTACCCGGTCAGAGATGAGCCGGGGCGCATATTCACAGGCGCTTTCCCATGCCCGGCAACTGGCCGCCCTGGATCCCCTGGATGAAGGTGCCCAGCGGCTGTTGATCCGCCTTTATGCAAAAACAGGACAGCCCGGCGTTGCCCTTCGCCAGTATGAAAAATGTAAAACCCTGCTGGAAAAGGAACTGGGTGTCCTGCCTGAAGACGAGACAAGGGCACTTGGGGAACGTATCCGGGAAACCGGCAGGAACGAGGAGTTCAAATCCGCCGCAACCCTGCCCCGGGTCAGGCTTCCGGCCCAGTCCACACGCTTTGTGGGCCGGAAGGATGAAATAAAAACCCTGGCAGGACTAATGGCAGCACCTGAAGTACGGCTTCTTACCCTGACCGGGCAGGGGGGGATCGGCAAGACCCGGCTGGCCCTGGAGCTTGCTAAAAATCTTATGGATTATTTTCCCCATGGGGTGTTTTTTATCGGGATGGCAGGCTTGAGGTCAACCGGTGAACTTGCCGGCGAACTGCTCAAGGCCCTGGGGCTTGCCTCGGACAGAAAAACCGGATTGGAAGACCAGATATTTAATTTCCTGGGGCACAAAAAAGTCCTGCTGGTGATGGATAATTTCGAACATTTGCCCCAGGCAGGAGGCCTTGTTATGAAATTGTTGGCAAAGGCCCCTTTTCTTAAAATACTGGTCACATCAAGAACCAGGCTCATGCTCGAAGGGGAACATCTTTTCTGCGTATCAGACCTTTCCCGTCCCAGGTTTCTTTTGGCCGGCAGTGAAAAGGCCGCTGACCTGAGCCGAGCAAAAGAAACCTGGGATGCGGTTGCCCTTTTCCTTTCCACAGCCGAAAGGGTCAGGCCGGATATAAAACTGGACAGGGATAATTTTCAGGCAATATCACGCATCTGCGACCTGACCGGGGGCATGCCCCTTGCCCTGATACTGGCAGCCGGATGGATGGATGTCTTCCCCCCGGGAGAAATTGCGGACAGGATCCAGGAAAGCCTGGATTTCTTGAGGACCGATATCCGGGATATGCCTGAACGTCACCAGAGCATATCGGCGGTATTTGAAACCTCCTGGTCCTGTCTGACCCAAAAAGAAAAAGAGCTTTTGATGAAGCTTGCCGTTTTTCAGCATAGCTTTAAGCTTAAGGCGGTGTCCCGGGTTGCGGGAATGGACCCGGAAACCACAGCACTTAAGACAACGGGGCTGGTAAGAAAGTCGCTTCTCCGGGCAGATCCTGAAACCGGACGTTTTGAAATGCATCCTTTGCTGAGGCAGTATGCCCGAAAACACCTGTTGGCATCCGGCATGGAGGATGAAATACTGGATGCCCATAAGCGCCATTACCTGGACCTGGCCCGTGAAAATGAGCATGGCTTGATCGGTGAGGCCATGTTGGCCTGCCGCAGAAACATGGATGCGGAATTTCCCAATATCCGCCAGGCATGGCAAAGAGCCGTGGACCAAAAAGATCTTTTTGCCCTGCTTAGTGCTGCAAAGGGTGTATACATCTATTTTGACATGCATACCCGGTACCATGAAAGCCGCCCCCTGTTTCAACCGGCCAAAGCCCTTGTCATGGAAATGGCCCGTACCGATCCCTGCCCGGATATGGCCCTGATTCTCCTTTGCCGGCTGGATATGGCCGCAAGGCAGTGGCTTTCTGCCCGGCAGGGGTCAGAGCTCAAGGAGATGGCCGGGCAGTGTTTAAGGCTTGCCGTAAAACAAAAAGACCGTTCCGGCCGGGCATTTTCCCTTTTGCTGATGGGGGCTGTGGCCCAGAAAGAAAATGCATGGGACAAAGCCATCCGCCTTTTTGGCCTGAGTCTTAAGGCGTATCCCGGCATTGAACAGGCCTTCTGGGTGACGGTGCGCATGGGGTTGTGCCGCCAGGCCCAGGGCCGGATGGACAAGGCAATGGAATATTTCTGGCAGGGCCATAGGGCTGGGAGCGAAGCAGGCGATGAGATTAAAAAAGCATGGACTCTGTGCAATATCGGGATCTGCGAACTGGGCAAGGGTAACCTTGAATCAAGCCACCTTCGCCTCCAGGAGGCTGCAGACCTCTTTGGCCGCATCAGGGCACCCTTGGGCATGATGGCCGCATACGAGGAACTGGGCCTGATTTCCCTGCTGAAAGGAGACCTGGCCGGGGCTGAAGCCTTGACCGATTTGGCCCTGGATATTTCAGAGGATTTGGGTCTTGCCCTGTCACGGTTCAGAAATGCCCTTGCCCTCAAGGGCCTCATCTTAATTGCATCGGGCCACCCCGGCCGTGCCGAAACCTTTCTTATCCGGGCCCAGGAAAACGGACAATCCTTTTTCATGGCCAGCCTGGGAATGACCTTTCTTGCCTGCTTGAAAAAAGATCCGCCATTGGCCAAATTCCACCTGGGGGCTGCTGCCGACACCCTGGCGTTGGTTCATAAACCCCATTTGAATTTTTTGCACCTGGTGGCCCGGGCCTGGGTTCTGGTTGTGGACAGCCAGGATCTGCAGGCCGCAAAGACCCTGGATTTAATCTGTCATCACCCACTGAATCTTTCCGGGCTTTTCCGGGTCTGGGAGCTGCCCGGGCAGCTTCTTTGCCAACTGAAGTCCAGGGGGAACGACACATAGTCGGCGCTCAGCACCGCGTTGGTGAGGGAGTTTCAATGGTATTCAACTGTTATTTACCCCATCACCAAACCGGTTAAGCGGTGCCAAGAAAAGCGGATGCGTATATATTATCAATGCTTCAAGCGCACAGTGCCCTATGAAGAGCCATCTGGGCCTGGGCGAACTGGCCCCTTTCAACGATAAACTGCATGTTTGTCTGCCTGTTTGTCTGTGAAACCGCGAGAATATTGATGGACTTGCCAGCCAGAGCCTGTGTCGCTTTAGCCATTATTCCGGGTTGGGCAATATTTGAGCCAATGGCGCAGACTATGGCCACCGGGCTTGTGGAGACCTCCTCCATGGCCTCATTGAGTTCAGCCAGAAAATGAGGAGTACAGTCTTTCTCTTCAATGATCAAATCGATGGTGTTGGCATTGGTCATTTTGGAGATGTAAGACACATGATATTTGTCAAAAATCTGCATGATACGGAGATCAAACCCAACCTCTCCCACCATTCTGGTATCATGGATTTCCATGCAGATGACCTCCTTGGAGCCAGTGATAATTTCGACCTTTGACTTGGGGGCGATGAAATCCTTGGTTATGAGCGTTCCTGGATGATCAGGGTCAAACGCATTTTTTACCCTGATAGGGATATTTTTAATCTCAAGAGGTTTTGATGCTTTGGGGTGTATAGCCTCCATGCCCACATCCGCCAGTTGGTCAGCCACATCATAATTGGTATTACAGACAGGTTTGACATTTTCTTCACCGATGATCAGTGGATCACCTGAACAGAGGTGGTATTCCTTGTGAATAACTGCCTCATCTGCACCTAAAATCACAGCGACTTTTGAGAACGTCACTTCGGAGTATCCTCTGTCAAATTCTCGCATTATCCCCTCTGTTCCTTTTGTGTAACCTGTTGAAAAACAAATTGTGGAGAAGGGGTTGATTTTGGCAAAGCTGTCTTTTATGCGCTCATCAATGGTTAACTGACGGCTGTCATCCCAACCACTGAGATCGACGAAAGTGGTGTTGTATCCTCTGTTCTTAAGAATATTTGCAGAGTTGAAGGCGCTGTGCATTTCCCCGAGAGATGCCAAAAGTTCCCTGGCAGCCAGCAACAGCTCTTCACGGCTGACATATCCCGAGGCCAGAACATTATCCATGCTGCGCAGAATGTTTATGGCTTGGTCAATCCTATCACCAATAAAATTATTGGCCTCTTCAACATCAAGCCCGATGTCCCTGAAGGTTTCGTTGAGCTTGTAGAGTGACTCCTGCAGCCGGATCATTTTAATCGGATAGTTTTGTTGATCTTCAAAGAGTTTATAGATACCCGGCTGATTGGTTTTCTTATGTTCGAGGAGATCATTGGTAATACCCGCATAGGCCGATACGACATAAATTCTGCCATATATATGTTCTTTGTCTTTGAGAATGATATTGTCAACGATTTCAGGAAATCGTGACATGGAGGTGCCTCCGATTTTTTCAATTGTCAGGTGATGTCTTGCCATGGTTCTCCTCTATTTTTATATGAACAGGAACCTGTCATCTGTCTGGATAATGATGAGGTAAAGTCTTGTTCATTCTTGTAATTGTCAATGGAGACTATTAATGCATCTTAATCGTTTTGGCAAGTCTGTTTGCGGAGTAGTTAAAGCCTGGAGGTGAAATTGTTCCCAGAGAGTTTTCAATGACCTTAGGTTGCATCACTGTTTTGTCATTGCTGCGGGTTTGGGGTGGAACTGGCCGCCATGAATCGGATGCCGGCTTTGGCTAAGCGCCTTGCCACCAGGACGCATAGCCAAAGAACAAAATATATTCTGATGTTTAAAACTTCCCTTTATGCTTTTTTAACAACAGAACATTTAAGATACATGGCGCCGAAGCCTGAAATCTTACAAGAAATATCGTGGCCATTTACAGGGTCATCAAGGAGTTTGATGTTTCTGACCCTTGTACCCAATTTCATTGTGTCCTTCCCGGCCTTAAGATCTTTGATGGTGGTGACGGTATCTCCATCCTGCAAAGGATTACCATTGGCATCAAGGAATCGTGGCGCATCTTCCGAGGGTGTATCAGAAGTCTGATCAGGTACCCACTCATGAGCACATTCAGGGCATATCCACAGGGGGCCATCAGGATAGGTATAGGGCGAATTGCATTTGGGACACATGTTTTCTTTAACTGACATAGCAAAATTCCTGGTTGATTGTATAAACTGGTTTAAAATATTTTTTTCATGCAGTGAACCACTTATCATAGTGAAAGACAAATGAAAACTTCATCAGAAGAAGATGATAGATTTATTTTTGAAATTTCCTAACAAATCAAATGAAGCGGATTGAACCGGTCAGTAAATAAATCTTTATTTACAAGCAGGTTGTTTGTTGATATTCAAATTATATCAATTAATTATCAATCTTTGTGCTTTAACCTTTTATATATCACCAAACCTGGACAAGCCATAACCAAAAAAGTTTTTCACAACTCTGAACCGGAAAGGAAATCTATGAAAAAATCCGTTTTTACCATAGTCGTTTTAATCACCGCAGTTTTCACAATGACGGCCTGTGACTCAGGATCATCGACATCGAATAAAAAACCTGTTAGAGGATATGCGCGAGTGGATGCTCCACTGGTAGGGGCAACGGTGAGTGTCTATGATGTCAATGGTAATCAAATTCTGAAAAAGGAGAATGTAACGGGCGCGCTAGGTACATTCTATCTCCAAATTTCCGAGTCGGATCTTGCGGAAAAGATTGTGATAGAAGTTACGGATGGAAGCATCGGTGAAAATGGCGAAATGTTTTACGGAACCCTGCGGGCAGTTATATGCACATACAATGAAGAGCAAAGCTATTATGAACTAAATCCGGTGACAACACTTGCGGCTGCTTATTCAGAGGCCTACCCGGAAGCTGATTGCAGCGCGACCGAAACCGTCATCAAGGATTTTCTAACTATTCCGGAAGAAATAGATATATTTACCGAGTTGCGCCACACCAATCCTCACTTTGTTCCGGAAATATTTGTAACTGAAATGACTGCTGCCGGCGGTTTGGAGATCTTTTTAAAACAATTATTGGGCGAAGTCGATGAGCATAATCAGGTGCATTCTTTTGGATTACAGTCTGCCAATGTCCTTACGGATGTTGAAGACAGTGTAGCCACATCCCTGCTTAAAAAAATCGCTGAAGGCGCGGCGTCAGAGGTTGGAGGGCAAATGGCTGGTTGGGCGGTAAGCAAGATTTTCGGACAGGACACCCCAAATCCACCATTGAGTTCAGCAGAGTTTAATAGCCAGATGAGCCAGCTGCATTCGCAGTTAAACGACATCCAGCAATCGGTTGCGAAACTCAAAACACAAATCAACTCTGCTGTGCAGGAAATTCTGACCGGGCAGGATAAAATATCTTACAATACAGATGCCGCGCTGCTAGACAGCGATGTAGCGACTGTTCAGACACTTGATCAAAGAATGGGCTGGCTCACAGCTGCTGCTGCGGATGAACAGGAGGGGGTGGATAGCGAAGCCAGGGATCTTATTGACAAGATTGATACTGCGGACCTTTTGACTGTTTTGAATCATATCAACGCCGTACTTACAGGCGCCTCGCCGGGACAGCAAGGGCTTCTCGAATTGTGGGGCAATGTCGTATTTTCGAAGTCTTATTCAACCAAACATTTTGACGAATTGAACCAGGAATTTAATTACTGGGCCAACCTCCAGGTCCAGGCACTGAACCTGCTGATCGAATCAGAACATTATCATTATCCTGATACCCAAGGCAACAGTATTCACTACCTGGAGACATATCAGAACAACATGGCTCCCCAGGTTGAGCTCTTTATTCGGTCAGTTGAACAACAAATAACTCTTTGGTGGGCGCTGAACGAAACCCAAGCTTCACTGGATAATTTTCAAGGTAAAACGCTTGACGGTGAAATTTATTTTGTCGATTATCAAGAGGAAAATACGGTTCTGCATGCTGCACAGTCGCTGGCTGCCGGCTTTCAAAATCAGACCGGCGGCCTAATTATTTGGGTGCAGATGTATTCCTTCCTCCACCTAAATGGAGTTCACCTGGACCAACCCAGTGTCGGTAGCGGCCAGGAGGCTCTGCAGTTGCGCAATGTCGAAACCGGTCTGATCTATACGCCGCAGAATTTTACGACCTATAATTTTGATCAGGCTTCCTGGTCTCGTCCACTCAACCACGATGCCTATGATTCCACCACCGACATTGCACGTTATGATTTTGGCACCTCATTACCTTCGGGTACGTATCAGATCACAGATAATTATAATAATGTGTTCAGTAATTGCCCCACACCGCTGCCTCAAACATATTTGGACTTCCATATCTCGATTGATTCAGACCATCCGATTCATAATATGCTGATTCTTTTTATGGGTCACAATCCCTACATGTGGTGATAATTGCCTAACCCATACCTTTGTTTTCGGTGTTGAGCCTGCTCCTGGTTTATGTGAAAATTTACAACGAATCACGAGCAGGTTTTTTGTGTTTGCCATGCCATTCATTGTCGGAACCGTTGATCTCGTTATCTATCAGTTGGATGAGCAATCCCAAATCATTGCGGAATCTTACAGGCCCTGGGGGGGATGGTTTATCTGTACGCGATCAAAATAGGGAAAGATATAATCGTCTTCAATATAGTGGGGATATCGCATGAAAACTCCGGGAAAACAGGTTAAATATTTTATATTGACAAGCATCGAATTGTCTGCATATAAATCACATCAGATGTCAGACATCTTACTAATTTAATAACGCGGACTCCCTTCAGTGTAAAGTAAAAGATAAAGTTTTAAAGCCCAAGATTGATGGTCTCGCAAAAAATGCGAGATCCAATTCTTACCCACAAGTTCTTACCCACAAGCCATTGTGGATAAATACGGATACCATGAAAAACGATAAAAACATTCAGCAGCTGATCAAAAAAATTCCCCGGCAGAAAATCAGTGACAAGGTGTTTGAGCAAGTCAAAGACTTGATCACCACGGGTAAACTTCCACCCGGGCAGAAGATACCAGGGGAGCTGGAGTTGACATCTCTGTTTAATGTCAGCCGATCCTCGGTGCGGGAGGCTATCCTCAAGCTGGAATGCCTTGGATTTGTTGAGCAAAAAAGGGGGGATGGAACCTTTGTCAAATCCGTTACCCAGGCTCCCATACAAGATTACATGGAAGAGATGTTCAACGACAAAGCGTTTCTATCCGGCTTCATGGAAATCAGAAATGTCCTTGAAACCTGGGCTGCTGCCACGGCTGCCACACGGGCAGACCCGGAAGATATTGAGACGCTCATGGCCATTGTCCAGGAGATGCGCAGCAATGAGACCCAGAAAATTGGATATGAACTCAATGTCAAGTTTCACACCCAGATAGCCGCCGCCACCCATAACCCCTTTCTCATTCACATGATGGGATCCATATTAAGCTGGCTGGGGACCATTACCGCCAATAAAATATACACCAAGGTTCCAAAGGATTTGGAACTGCACCATCAAACCACAGAGCAGCACCACCGTATCGTCCTTGCCATTGCTTCACGCAACAGCCGGAAGGCTTCAGATGCCATGGCAGCCCATCTCAATTTCGCATATAAAAGAAGTAGAAAAAATCATGATTTATAAAGCACTGCAAGAATCCATTGAGGGAGATGTTTTTACGGATTCTTTCCGACGTCACATGTTTTCCACGGACGACAGCATTTTTCGATGGTTGCCCGTCTGTGTGCCATGCCCCAAAAAACAGCCGGCAGGTCCTGAGAATGTGGTTGATTGATTATGATTCTTCCTTAAAGTATGATAGAAATTCCAATTGAGTTTCTGTTAGGGGAACTCAACAAACGAACCTAAATACTCAAATTTATTAGGATAGAGAATGGACACATTTAAATCATTGAAGGATCATGTTTATCAGTATATTTCAGAAAAAATCAATGACGGCACCCTTGAGCCTGAAACCAAGATCAATGAAAAAATGGTTATTGATGATCTTAATATCAGCCGGACCCCGGTTCGGGAGGCCATGATTCAACTGGCTGCAGAGGGGTATCTTGAAAAAATGCCCAGAAAAGGATTTGTGGTCAAGCAGGTAGATAGAAAAAAGGCAAAGGAAGTGTACAGCCTTTTGGGAGTGCTTGAAGGATATGCTGCCGATTTGGCGGTTGACAGGATGACTCCGGAAGATCTCGATGGCATGCGACACCTTTACAACAAAATGGAAAATGCACTTGCCTCGGACGACATGCGCTCCTATTATTCACTTCAAAATCAGTTTCACAACACCTTTGTCCAAAAATCAGGCAACCAGGAGCTGGTCAGGGTCATCAGGCAGCTGAAAAAAATCTTCATCCGTCAATCCTATGCCATGGGGGAGGAGTCTGCGGACCTGAAGGAAAATCTCAAAGAGACCAACGCGGATCATAATTTTATCATACAGCTGTTTGAACAAAAATCCGGGACCGCACTGGAACAGCATATGCGGAGCTATCACTGGCACCCCCAAAATGCAGATTATGACGTGGTTTAACGTCTGATTTCCCACCAATTGTCCTACGCTTCGTTCTTTTGTGCAGCGTTTTTTGTTGATCACCCCAAAACAGGATTCCTCTTTTTTGACAGATCCATAGGTGTTGCAGTATTGTTAAAAATATAATATACAATATATAATATACAGATCAACACCACAGAAGAACGGAGGGAAAATGTACGGATGTCATTCCATGACCGGTAGAATCCGGAGCATAATGATCAAAAAACCTGAAGCCGCTTTTATTTCCCAGGCTCATCTCAATCTTGAGTGGCAGCGGTTCAACTATGTACAGGCACCTGACTATCAGAAGGTATTGGAGGAATTCAGTGAATTTGAAACGGTGATCCGCCACCATGTGGACACGGTCTTTTATCTGCCCCAGTCGGACAATGTGGGGCTGGATTCCATTTATACCCACGATGCCTTAAAGGTTACCTGCAACGGGGCTGTTTATTTCAATACCGGCAAGGAGCTTCGCCAGAAGGAGGCCCTGGAAGCTCAGAAATTGCTTGAAGCTTCAGGGGTGCCCACCCTGGGTCGGATCACCGCCCCAGGACTCATGGAGGGTGGGGATGTGGTCTGGCTGGGCCAGCGAACCGTTGCCATCGGTCTTGGATACCGGACCAATATGGCCGGCGTGGAACAGTTCAAAAACATTACCCGGGACCTGATTGATGAGTACATTTTAGTGCCCATGCCCCATGCAGACGGGGTTGACGAGTGTCTTCACCTTATGAGTGTTATCTCCATGGTCAGCGACCGCCTGGCCGTGGTTTACTCCAGGTATATGCCTGTGGTTTTCAGACAATTGCTTGTGGACAGGGGAATCCGGCTCATGGAAGTTGATGACCGGGAGTATGAGAATCTGGGGTCTAATGTTTTGGCCCTTGCGCCGGAAACCTGTCTTGTCATGGACGGGAATCCCCTGATCAAAAAGGCCCTTGAAGATGAAGGATGCCGGGTTTACACTTATCCGGGCAAAAATTTATCTTTTTACGGAACAGGAGGCCCCACATGCCTGACATGTCCTGTATGGAGGGATTAGATGGCCTGGACCACAAAATCTTTGATGTGCTCAAAGCCTATTGTCGTATCCCGAGCATAACAGGTACACCAGGGGAAACCCTGGTGCCAGAGTTTTTCAGGCAATACCTGGACCACCTGCCGTATTATCAGGACAACCCGGACCATCTGGGCACCTGGCGGATCGAAAAGGATACTTTGGGCCGGCAGGTCTGCTGGGCCATGATCCGTGGGGGTTCAGATCGAACCTGCGTTCTCATTCATCACAGCGATGTGGTGGTAACAGACAATTTCGGTCAGTTTAAAGATCTGGCCCTGGATCCGGTCCGGCTTGAAACAGCACTCATGGCAGATCCCCATATGCTGGACCCCGAGGCCCGAAAAGATCTTTTTTCAGGGCAATGGCTTTTCGGCAGGGGAACCGCCGACATGAAGGGTGGGGGGGCCATTCAGCTGGCGTTGTTTGATACCTATGCACGATTGAGCCAAGACCAGAGACGGACCCTTCCCACACTGATCCTTCTGGCCCTGCCGGACGAAGAAAATTTGAGCAGCGGCATGCGCTCAGGTGTCGGGCTGCTCTGCCATCTCAAGGAGAGGTTCGGCCTTGACTACAACTTGATGATCAATTGTGAGCCCCACCAGCGACTGACCCCGGAAAGGGGTCTTGTCAGCCAGGGTTCCATTGGGAAACTGAATCTGTTTGTGTATGTCAGAGGGGTCATGGCCCATGTCGGAAAAGTGCTTGAAGGGATCAATCCCACAGGGCTGATGGCTGCCATTGCTGCGCAAACGGACCTGTCTGATGTGTTTGTGGACCATGCCGGGAATGAGACCAGCATTCCGCCAACCTGGATTTTTCTTCGGGATTTAAAACGCCAGTATGATGTTTCTTTTCCAGAGGCCTGCTACGGCATGTTCAATGTTCTTAACTTCCACACAGAACCCGGAAAGGTCATGGCTGAAATGATGACCATCTGCCAAAAAATACTGGTCGAATATATTGCAAAGGTCAATCGGAAGCGGGCCCAGGTGTCCCGGGAAATCGGGCAGAATTGGCCCTCATTCACCTGGGAGCCCAGGGTGGTGCCCTATGGTGAACTTTGTGGGAAAACCCCTTCGCCTTTAAAACCCCTTCCCCTTGAACAGGAGCTTGGGGAGCGAACCCGGGAGTTTTTTCCCGAAGATCCCCTCATAGTGGTGGGGCTGTGCCCGCCCTATTACCCAGGGGTGACCAACCCGGAGCCTGAACAACTTCGCGAAAAGGTGTGTGCCTTTACCCGCAGGCACTTTGGCCAGGAATATGACAACCAGGCCTATTATACCGGGATTTCCGATTTGAGTTACGCAATGCCCGCAGGGGACGCACAAACACTTTTGGCAGCAATGGATCACATGGCGGCCCAGGACTATCATATCCCATTTGACCAGATTGAAACGGTGGCCATGAACTGCATCAACATCGGCCCCTGGGGAAAAGATTTCCACAAAGCGTCGGAACGGGTTTTAAAACAAGACCTGCTCTACCGGACGCCCATGATTGTGGACCACATCATCAGAACCTACAATGTATAAGGTAAAATTCAATGTTCAAACACGCTATTGTCAGAACACCCGCCCCGACGCTTGTACAGGGCATCACATCCGCCCCGGAACTCGGGGCACCAAACTATGAAAAGGCCCTGGAACAGCACCAGGAGTATATCAAGGCCCTTAAGGCCTGCGGGGTGACAGTCAGGGTACTGGAAGCAGATGACCGATACCCGGATTCATGCTTTGTGGAGGATGTGGCCGTGTGCACCCGGGCCTTTGCCATGGTCACAAGCCCGGGGGCACCCACCCGCAAAGGAGAAGAAAAAGATATCCCGGGGGTGCTGGGCAGTTATTACAACCGCATCGAGACGATTCAGGCGCCGGGCACCCTGGAAGGCGGGGATGTGATGATGGTCAATGACCACTATTATATCGGGCTTTCAGACCGTACCAATGCCGAAGGGACGGACCAGTTCATTGCGGCCCTGGAAAAATACGGGATGACCGGGACGGCGGTAAAAATGGATGAGATGCTTCATTTGAAAACAGGACTGGCCTATCTGGAAGATAACATCCTTCTGGTGGCAGGCGAGTTCAGGGACAAAGAGGCCTTCCGCAGCTTCACCCGTATTGAAATCCCAGAAGATGAAGGATATGCCGCCAACTGTATCAGGGTCAATGACTATGTGATCGTACCCGAGGGGTTTGACAAGACCCGAAAGCTGATAGAGGAGGCCGGGCTTAAAGTCATGACTGTGGACACATCAGAATTCAGAAAGCTGGATGGAGGCTTGAGCTGCCTGTCTCTCAGATTCTGATTGCCGGGTGAATAGCCACGATCAGGCAGACCATACCCGATATAACCCACATGTCCTGTCGGACACATCGAATATTGAAAATGGTAAATGGCATTATGCCGCCCCTCCCCCGACGGGCAATGGTCCCGGACCGAAACTGTAGACAGCTCGATTGTCCGGTTCCTATTGCCCATCGGGGGAGGGGCTCTGCTGAGGTAGACTTGAAGGCTACCTTTTCATATAAAAAAGTGGATAATCCTAATAACAAAAACATACAATTTTGTAAACTGTAATATTTTGAATATTATCTTGACACAAGTATGAGATATATACAATATATTATATACCCGATAATACAGCTCACAGCTGTTGGGTAATACCCCTGAAAAAATTAAGGAGAACATGATGAAAAACATTGTAAGGATTCTGATCAGTTTTGCGCTTGTGTTGTCAGCCATGGCACCTGTAGTTTCTGCCGACCAGATTCGTTTGGGGCTCAGCCCTGAACCTTATATGCCCTTTACCCAGATCAACCAGGCCGGTGTTTGGGAAGGGTTTGAGGCGGACCTGAGCCATGCGCTGTGCGAGGAGATGGGGTTGGAATGCAAAATCAGCCAGACGGCCTGGGAGGGCCTGATTCCGTCCCTGACCGCAGGCAAGATCGATTTTATCGTAGGGGCCTTTTCCATTACGGATGAGCGCAGAAAGGTGGTTGATTTCAGCCACTCTTATTACAACGCCATCACCGTATTGGTGGGTATGAAATCCGACAACACCCAGATCACTGACCGCAAAAGTGAAGGCGGTGATGGCATGATTGTGGATGTCGCAAGCCTCAAGGGCAAGATCATCGGCTATCAGAGCGGTACCATCCAAGCCTCTTATGCTGAAAAGTATTTGAAAAAAATTGAAGCCAAGGCATATCCTGCTGCGGATACCGCCCTGGCAGACATGACTGCCGGCCGTATCGATTATGTGCTCATGGACCTGCAACCTGTGGAGACCTTTCTGGCATCCAATGAGGGGGGCGATTATGAAGTGAAACACAAGGTGCCCACAAGCGTAGTCCTGGGTGAAGGTATCGGCTATGCCGTGCGCAAGGGAGACAAGGATTCCCTGGATAAAATTGATGCGGCCCTGACTGCGCTGAAAGAAGACGGCCGCCTTGATGCCCTGGTTGAAAAATGGTTTTTTACCGTAAAATAGAAGAAAAGGAATCTGGCCTTACGGTCAGATTCCGAAAGCGCAGTCTGCATAATGTCTGAATGTCTGAACTACATGGCCTGGGGGGCCAAGGGCTGGGGTGATGAGTTTTTCTTTGCCTTTTTCATGACCCTGAAGATCTCATTTATCGCCTATGTAATTTCCTTTGGGATGGGGCTTGTGTTTGCCCTGTTTAAATTATCAAACTCCCGTGGATTAAGGGGTGTGGCAGGATGTTATACCACGGTGGTCAGGGCATTGCCCGAGATGCTCATGATTCTCATCCTTTATTTTGCCGTGGCCGGTATGGCTGAAAAAGCAATGGTGTCCATGGGATTGGTGGGCAGTGATTTCCAGTTCAGCCCTTTCTGGACCGCTGTGATCGCTCTTGCATTTGTGTCGGGTGCCTTTATGACCGAGGTGATCCGGGCAGGGCTTTTAGCCGTTCCCCGGGGCGGGATAGAAGCTGCCTGGGCCATCGGCATGTCCGGCCCCCAGGTTTTCACACGGGTGGTGATGCCCCAGATGATGCGCCATGCCCTGTCCGGCCTGGGCAATCTCTGGCTGGGTATTACCAAGGACAGCGCCATTGTTTCGATTCTCGGTGCCTTTGGAGAACTGCTTCAAACCGGATACAGGGCCGCGGCTGCAACCAAGGAATACGGGTTTTTTTATGGTCTCACCGCCTTGTTTTTCCTGTTGATTACCATTTTATCCCTGGTCGCATTGTATTGGATGGAAAAGCGCTTGAACAGGGGGCAGGCATGAATGAATTTGCACTGAATATCATCAACTGCCTGCCCGATCTGTTGGCGGCAACGCCGTTAACCTTGCTGCTGACCCTGGTGGCCGGGGTGACAGGGCTTGTGATGGGAACCTTTCTGGCACTGGCTCGGTTATCCGGACAACCGTTGTTGTCATGGCCTGCTGCGGCCTTCATGTTTGTTGTCCGAGGGACTCCGCTTTTGGTACAATTGTACCTGATATATTATGGGCTTGGGCAATATATGGGGCACTCATGGGTCCGGCACAGTTTTTTGTGGCCGTATATGCGCCAGGGACTCACGTTTGCATTGTTTGCCTACAGCATGAATCAGGCCGCTTACAACGCAGAAGTCCTTCGCGGGGCGATTCAGTCCATATCCAAGGGCCAGATCGAGGCCGCCGAAGCCATTGGCATGTCCGGATTTCAAATTCTTTGGCGGGTCCGCCTGCCCCTTGCCTTTGGCAATTGCCTGCCAGTGTTGACAAGTGATCTTATTATTTTACTCAAATCCACGGCACTGGCCTCCACTGTGACCATACTTGAACTGATGGGTACTGCCAGGGTGATCCAGCGCCAGAGCCTCCAGGTTTACGAGCCCCTGATTGCCTGCGGTCTGGTTTATTTTGTCGTGGTTGTGACACTAACCAGTATTATGCGGCCGCTGGAAAAACGGCTGACCCGTTTTCGGAAAGGATAAAGTTTAATGGATACCAATCAACCTGCGCTCTCTGTCAGGGATATTCACAAACAATTTGGAAATGTAGAGGTACTCAAGGGCGTTTCCTTTGATGCCTGCTCAGGAGATGTGGTTTCCATCATCGGCAGTAGCGGTTCGGGCAAAAGCACCCTTCTTCGGTGCATCAATTTTTTAGAAAGCCCAAACGCAGGCGACATCGTGGTGGGGGGCGAAGCCATCCAGACCCAAAAAGATAAAAACGGTGTTCTTGTGCCTGTTGATAAGGGTCAGCTGCGCCGGATGCGTGCCCGCTTAGGCATGGTGTTCCAGAATTTCAACCTCTGGGATCACCGCACCGTGATGGAAAACATTATTGAAGGTCCGATTCATATTCTCAAGCAGTCTCGCAGGGAGGCAACAGACCAAGCTCGGAAACTGCTGGACAAGGTTGGACTTTTCAACAAGGAGGATCAGTATCCCGCACAGCTGTCCGGGGGACAGCAGCAGCGGGTGGCCATCGCCCGGGCCCTGGCCATGAATCCCACTGTCATGCTGTTTGATGAGCCCACCTCTGCACTTGATCCTGAACTGGTCAGCGAGGTGGTGGCCGTCATTCGGCAGTTGGCGAAAGAACACAGGACCATGGTCATGGTGACCCATGAAATGGCCCTGGCTCGAGAAATTTCCAGCCACTTGATTTTTCTGGACAATGGTCTTATTCATACCCAGGGTCCGCCTGACCAGGTGATGGATAACCCACAATCAGAGCGGCTGCAACAATTCCTGGGTCTGCTGGGATCAAATGAGGAGCGCTGATGAAATACGTTGAACAGAAATGGCGCCCAAGTGGCTTACATTTTTATAAGAAACTCCATCCAAAGTGCTGTAATGATGAGAGTTTCAATTTTCGTTGTGGCAGGTAATTACTGCCATGTGGGTTTTATATGAAAAGGTAGCCTTCAAGGCTACATCAGCAGAGCCCCTCCCCCGATGGGCAATAGGAACCGGACAATCGAGCTGTCTACAGTTCCGGTCCGGGACCATTGCCCGTCGGGGGAGGGGCGGCTTAATGCCATTTACCATTTTCAATATTCGTTGTGTCCGCCAGGACATGCGGGTTAAAAAAAATAACGGTCTTTAGAATCAATCCGGTTCCATCGGTTTTAAAAAAAATGAATCTTATTGATATCAGAAGAACACTTCACTCCATACCGGAAATAGGGCTTTCAGAGCACAAAACCGGAGCTTTCATTGCCGCCCTGCTTGAGGAACTGGGCCTTGAGGTGACAACGGCAATCGCAGGTACAGGTATTGTGGCCACACTTAAAAGGGGCAACCATCCCTTCCGACTGGGGCTTCGGGCCGAAATGGACGGTTTGCCCATGGAGGAGTCCACGCAACACTCATATGCAAGCCGCCATAAAGGATGCATGCATGCCTGCGGCCATGACGGACATATGGCCATGCTCATCGGGGCCGCGCAGGCCATGGCCATGAATCCTGAATTTGAAGGAACGGTGCATTTTATTTTTCAGCCTGCAGAAGAAAATGTGGGAGGTGCCCGGATGATGATCAAAGAGGGGTTGTTCGACCGATTTCCCTGTGACATGGTGTTCGGACTGCACAACATGCCGGGCATTGGCCTGGGAACATTTTCAGGAAAAGCAGGACCTGTCATGTCGTCCATTGACGCAGCTCAAATCAAAATCAAAGGTAAAGGCGGACATGGGGCCCAGCCGGAGAAAACCATTGACCCCATTCTCATAGGGGCAAGCCTGGTAACAGCCCTGCAATCCATCGTTGCTCGCAATATTAACCCGGCCAAGCCCGGTGTTGTTACGGTGGGGTCCTTTCACAGCGGTTCTTCTTCCAACATTATTCCTGACGAGGCTGTTCTTGAAATGAGCCTTCGGGCCTCAGATCCTGAAAGCCGTGCTCATATTATTGAGCGTGTCAAATCGCTTTGCAGCGCTGTTGCCCAGGGGTTTGGCGGGTGCGTCGAAATTGAATGGCAAACGGGGTATCCTGTGCTGTCAAACCACGAAAAGGCATTTGACACAGCCTGCCAAGTCGTTGAAAAGACCTTTGGACTGACGTCAATGCAATTATTGCAGGCACCTGCGATGGCCAGTGAAGATTTTGCCTATATGCTTGAGCAGGTTCCCGGGGCCTTTGTTTTCATCGGAAACGGAGACAGCCCATCCTTACACAATACATTGTACGATTTCAATGATCTGGCAATCCCATATGGGGTAAAGTTTTACCAGGCCTTGGCCGAGACTTTATTTGCTCGCTCCGCTTAAATCATCCCGATGCAGCACAATCGCTTTGCTTTGTAATTTCCTGCGAGGGGGAGCGTTGCCGCTTTTTTGAAGGTGCTGGTGTCTCTCTTTCATTGAAATAGATGGCAATTGTGATGCGTAGCAACAAATAACTGTTAAAATCTGACCTTCCTTAACGACCCATTTGTTTCAGGATGTCCTCCTGTACCTTAACTGCTGTTTCCCATGAATCCCGAAAACCCCTTGATCTGGTTTGCGCAAGTGCGTTTGCCTCAGTTCAAACCTGGATGACAGATTGCTTTCCTCTTCTAGGGCAGATTGTTAAATCTTTATTTTTGAGGGGCTTTTTTTTAAACAAAAAATCAGGTATGATAAATTCCATTAGGGTCCGTTAAAAAACTAACCATCTACATACAGTATTTATTGCCCCACCGGGATGTCTCTGTCAGAAACTTTTGCATAGTTTATTTTCTGACGGTTCTTAATGAAAAACAGGGCTTGGTCACAACTTGGGCCACCTGTCACATTGGTGGGCCAAGGGGGTCAGGCTTGTGTTATTGTGTTTTTGACAAGTATCTAAGAATAAAGATAAT
Source organism: uncultured Desulfobacterium sp. (assembly GCA_963674605.1). Classification (GTDB taxonomy): domain Bacteria; phylum Desulfobacterota; class Desulfobacteria; order Desulfobacterales; family Desulfobacteraceae; genus Desulfocicer. The sequence goes on from OY771474.1 coordinate 93,892, forward strand.
TTCAAACAAAAACGTCAATAACGCAAGCCTGACCCCTCCCCAGGGTGGCCCATCTTGTGACCAAGCCCGAAAAACAAAATATCCTTTCACGTTTTCAGGCCGGTCAAATGAGTGACCCGGTGGTGACCTGACTGTCACTCGCACCGTGATCTGATCCAGAGCAGGACTTATAAGCTGGATCCGGATATCGCTGATCCGTCTTGATTTTTTCTTTCCCTGTAACAACTCGGAACTCGGAGGATATCTATTTAATGCCAACAACAAAATTCACCATTTTCTCGCATTGATCCATCTTAAGTTAAATCATTCATTAGGTTGCTGACAACCAAAGGGTAAGGTCTTATAATCTTTCAATTCTTAACTTTAAATTCGAATCTGTTATGATTTTAAGGTTTTTAGCTTCATTGTTGAAATTATAGCCTCCCCCCCAAAATTCGTTATAATCAGAATTTATCCGGGAGCATGTTTGCCATGAATGAAATAGAAATAATAAAATTACATGTTGATACTTCGGTTTCTTTATTGAAGGCCAATATTCTGAGATATTATGACGTCTTGTATGAATTAAGGCGAATGTCCATCTTTTTATGTACCGAGACAACCTGCAAACAAATAGATATTGATAAATGGTTTGAGTCTGAAAACTTTGGGATTTGTGAAGATGGGTTTTGGCAAAGCATCTCTGCATTAGAGAAACACAGACAAGGAAAACTATCTAAAGATGCAATAAGTTATTCATGTCATCCTGATTTACGTCATGACAAAAATGCGTGTTTTCGTATGTATTTACATAGAAATATTGGTCGTTATTTAGCCAATATCAAATCAAGACTGCCAGGTTCGGCATGGATATACTACCAGGATTCAAACAATGTTGCTCTTCAGTACCCTTTTATAGACCAGTCTTCTGCGATAACCCCTGATTTTGATTGGTCAACCTATCACACATGGATTTCGGTGGCTTTGGAAAACAATCCAAATCGAGAAATTAAATGGACAGATCCTTCTATCGACTATGCAGGTGAGGGGTTGATTATTTCAGTTTCCATACCGGTATATTTGGGAGATACTTTTGCGGGGCTTTGGAGTATCGATCTGCCAATGAAAACTCTTTATCAAGCGACATATGAACAACAAATTCCAGAGCAGCAAAATTTTATCTCGGATTATCAAGGGAATATAATTACTCATCCGTATATACAAGTGAAGATCGATAAAGAAAAAGGCAGTATTTTTCAGGAACATATAAGTTCAATTGGAGAAGGGTTTAAAACAATAGATAGGGAAAAATTGATTTCCAGCCAATCAGGACAAATGGATATTTTTATTGACGGACGAAGAAAATATGATGTTATTTATAAAACAATACCTGAAATACAGTGGATATTTTATTCAATTTATCCAAAAGACAAGCTGCTTGAAGTCGTTAATAATAAAGTTAAATTGGCAATCGATAAAGTGAGACTTGGAGATTATTCCTATCGTCTGAAGAATATGCATGATGATGATGTCAGTGAGAATGTACTTGTAACAAGCTACAATGAGATGGCAGAAGCACTGGAAGCACAACATCAACAAATCCAAGATTCTCAAAAGCGAATCATTCAGGCAGAAAAAAATAGTGCAATAGGCACTTTGGCAGGGGGAATAGCTCATGATTTTAACAATATTCTCTCATCCATAATTGGATTTACAGAAATTGCAATGGAAGATGCTCCAAAGGGTTCATCTCAAGAAGATTGCTTGAAAGAGGTCTACATTGCAGGCATGAGGGCAAAAGAACTCGTTCAGCAAATTCTTGCATTTGCCCGCCAGTCCAGTGGAGAGATAAAACCTGTCAGGTTGAGCGAAATTATCGGTGAAACGCTCAAATTACTTCGCCCCTCGACACCATCCACCATTGACATTGTCTCAAATATCAAAAGCACTTCACTTGTTAATGGCAATGCCTCTCAATTGCACCAAGTCGTCTTGAATCTATGTACCAATGCAGTCTATTCATTGCAGGAATCAGGAGGGATCATGAAAATAGAGATGAAAAACAGATTCCTCGAAAACTATATGGACAGAGAAAATTCAATGTTGCCTGGAGGTGAGTATGTCGAACTCACCATTACCGATAACGGTCCTGGAATTGATCCGGCTATTATTGATAATATTTTCGAGCCGTATTTCACGACAAAAGGAGTTGGTGAAGGGACAGGCCTGGGGCTGGCAATGGTGAAGGGTATTGTTAAGAGCTATCAAGGTGATATTCAGGTTAGAAGTGAACAGGGAAATACCACATTCACAATAAGATTACCAGTTGCGGCAGATAACAGTGTGGAGGTGGTGGAGGAGCAGGGCGATCTAATAGTACAGGGGGGTGGGCGTATTTTGTTTGTCGATGATGAACCCCCAATTGCCAGAATGGGTTCTCTGATGCTTGAGAGTATTGGGTATAAAGTGACTACACGAACCAGTAGTTTTGAAGCCCTTGAGTTATTTAAGAGAAAACCGGATGTCTTTGACTTGATAATAACGGATATGACAATGCCTTCAATGACAGGAGACGTTCTCTCAACAGAAATACGGAAAATACAACCAGACATTCCCATCATACTCTGCACTGGATACAGCCGAAAAATAAGTGAAGAACTTGCCAAGAATATTGGCATTAACGCATTCGTATACAAACCATACACCAAATCAGATTTTGCCAAGACGGTAAGAATAATACTGGATTCGTAATAATTATTTGTGGTTCAGAATTACCAGCAGAAGGCTTGAGCTGTAGGTGCTCTGATAACCTGCAGGTGACCACTACACGCCTGTTTTCCTATGTCCATGATCTTACCTCATGAGTCCTAAGGGACTTAGCAATTTTCAATCCACCGTTTAATCAGGGTAAAATTCAGAAACAAATGTCCCCATGGGGTTTGTAGCCGGTAAATCAATATGCTCTGACTCCCTAAATAGTCTCTCAGAAACAAATGACCTTTCTTTTGGGCTTGGTTACAACATGGGCCACTTTGGGGTGGGGTCAGGCTTGCGTTATTGGCATTATCGGTGCTTTTGGCCTTTGCACAGGCGGTGGTCGATAACGCCAATAACACAAGCCTGACCCCGTTGGTTCATTAAGTGTGACGGGTGGCCCATGCTGTGACCAATCCCTTTCTTTTTATTGGAACTCTCATGATTCCAGAACTTTGGACGGAGTTTCATATAAAAATAAAGAAGCTACCTTGTCCCAGGCGGTTTAAGAGGGCTCTAAGTGTAAAGCAAACAACACAGGAGGTATAAAATGGAATTGACTGAATACAAGCGGTCCAAGGTACAAATGACAGGATTGATATTGGGACCTGTTTTATTTTTTCTTATCCTTACGATTGATTTTGTCCCGGGAAAGCCGGTGGTGACACGCATGGCAGCCATCGCCCTGCTCATGTCTGTATGGTGGATTACGGAGGCGATCCCCCTGGCCGCCACGGCCATACTTCCCATGATCCTCTACCCCCTGACGGGTATCCTGGCTGGAAAGGCAACAGCCCCCATCTATTTTAACAGCACCATTTTTCTTTTCATCGGTGGTTTCATGATAGCATTAACCATGGAGAAGTGGGCGCTGCACAAGCGATTGGCCCTGTTGACCATACGAACCATCGGCGGAGGCCCTTCCCGGATCATCTTCGGATTCATGGTGGCTTCGGCCTTTTTGTCTGCGTGGATGTCCAATACAGCAACCACCATCATGATGCTTCCCATCGGCTTGTCCATCATTTTGCAGATGGAAGAGGAGTTCGGTGAACAAGAAACCCACAGGTTTGCGCTGTGTCTGATGCTGGGGATTGCCTATGCTGCATCCATGGGCGGTATGGCCACCCTCGTGGGGACCCCGCCCAACCTGGTACTGCAAAGGGCATTTCAGCTCTCATTTCCTGAAGCGCCGCCCATCTCCTTTGGTATCTGGATGGTTATGGCGGTTCCGCTGTCGGTGACCATGATCATTATTATATGGGTGGTGTTGACAAAGATCATCTTTCGGCCCCCGGAGCATCTCAAAGTGGACCCCCAGATTGTGGATACGGAATACAAAGCCCTTGGACCCATGACCTATGAGGAAAGAGTGGTCGCCATTGTTTTTGTGTTAACTGCCATATTGTGGGTCTTTAGAAAAGATCTTGTCCTGGGTTTTGTGACCATACCGGGTTGGTCAAACCTGCTACCCAATGCGAAACTGATCGATGACGGCACGGTGGCGATTTTCATGGCCTCTCTTCTGTTCTTCTTTCCCACCCGCAATCCCAGTGCCAAATCGGCAACACTCATGGATGTAACGGTTTTTAAAAATCTTCCCTGGGATATCGTTATCCTTTTCGGTGGGGGGTTTGCCCTGGCAAAAGGCTTTCAGGTTACCGGGCTTGCCGATTTTATTGGAAACAAACTCCAGGTGCTTGCCGGGTTCAGTACCGTGATCATGATCGGGGTTATTTGCGCCAGCTTAACCTTCCTGACCGAACTGACATCCAACACAGCCACTACCCAGATGATTCTACCCATTTTGGGCTCCCTGGCCGTGGCCATGAAATCCAATCCGCTCCTTTTAATGATTCCGGCAACACTTTCCGCATCCTGCGCTTTTATGATGCCGGTGGCCACGCCGCCCAATGCCATTGTCTTTGGCAGTGGACGTGTTAAAATAGGGGAAATGGTCAAGGCCGGCCTGTTGATCAACCTTATTGGAGTTGTGGTCATCACAGCCCTGTTCCTCATCGTGGGAACGGCGATATTCGGCATTGAGACAGGTGTGTTACCGGCCTGGGCCCATTGACAGCAAAAGCAAGTCCAGGGGGCCGTATGGATAAAAAGTTTTTCAATAGCAAAGGAGGGCTTCCTTCATATTATCCAAAAGTAGTTGACATGTTTTCTGATGAAAAAGCCCCGAAAAATTTGTGGCCGTTCAGAAATGAGTAACCTGCTTTTGAAGGATGTCCAAAGGAGAACAACATGTTTAGCTGCATCAAACGACTTTTAATCTTTACGAGCGTAATGATTATGATATTCACAATGTCTTCCCATGCTGCGGATCCCATTGTCATCGGCGTGCCACTGCCGTTGACCGGCAAACAGATGGAAGACGGGCGCATGATGAAAAATGCATTTGAGATGGCCCTGAAATCCATTAACGCCGATGGAGGTATCCATGGCCGCCCCATTGAACTGGCCTATGCCGATGACAAAGGCGATGAAACACTGGCGGAAAAGATCGTCAGTGAACTTGTGGATACTGCCGGAGCGGTAATGCTGGTGGGCGGCCATACCAGTGCACCCACCTATGCCATGGCAAAACATGCCAACGCAAAGGATGTGCCTTTTCTCGTGTGCACTGCCTCGGCAGACAAGATCACCCGGAAAAGATGGAAAAATGTGTATCGACTCAATCCCCCCATCAGTGAATATACCCGGGGCCTGGAAGCCTTCTGGATGAAAAACATCAAGCCTAAATCCATGTCAATCATTTATGAAAACAGCATGTTCGGCATCAATGGGGCCACCCACATGATGGATTTCTGCCAGGAGAACGCCATTGCCATACGCTCCACCGTCGGATATGACAGAAATCGGACAGAACCGGCCTATTTCCGCGCCATTCTGGCACTTCAAAAGGAGGATCCACCCGATGTAATATATATGGTTTCCCGCCTGGATGATGGAGTGGCACTGGTGAAAGCCATACGTGAAGTGAAACTTAATGTCCTGCTGTGCGGTGGGGCAGGTGGCTTCACAAGTCAGCAGTTCATTGATAGATGCGGAACGGCAGCCAATGGACTGGTTACAGCAACATTGTGGTCCCGCCAGCTTCCCTATCCAGGGGCAAAACAATTTTACGACAACTACTTAAAACATTACGCAATTCCCCCAGATTATCATGGTGCCGAGGCCTACGCGGCACTTCTGGTGGCGGTGGAAGCACTGGAGCGGGCAGAATCCACCGCGCCGGAAAACATCCGGGATGCCCTGGACAAAACTTATATGATGACGCCCTTCGGATCTGTAAAGTTCTACGCCTATGAAGGATTTGAACGGCAAAATACCGTGCGCACACTGGTTCTGCAGATCAAGAACAACGCCTTTCAGGTGATATGGCCCCTGGATATCGCAAACGCCACTTTTGAGGGCATGTGACAACTGCCCAAAAGCAGAATCATCATGATAATGGCTCTGAAACTAATTGTATATTTTAGGTCCACTATACGCAAAAACGTACAGGGAGGAAATCATGGTAAACGTAAAACAAATCATGGTGGGATGTGACTTTTCTGATTTTTCACCAAAGACTGTGGAATATGCAGCCACTTTGGCGGAAAAGTGCCAGGCCGGGTTGATTATCGTTAATATAATAAATGAGAGAGATGTGGCCACCATTCTTGAAATTTCAGATAAACAATTCGACAGAATCATTGAAAAAAGCATTGAAAAGCTTGCTGAAGACTATGTAAAAAGAAAAAAACTAAAACGAATCCAAAAGATGGATAAACTGCTTGAGGAAATATCCTTCACCCATCTTTCCGTCAAAAAAATAATTCGTGTCGGCGTACCTTTCCAGGAATTGATCCATGTCATAGAGGATGAACAGGTAGATCTTCTGGTGGTGGGTTCAAAAGGCCGTACGAATCTTGCAGGTGTGATTTTCGGATCAAATGCAGAAAAATTATTTCGCCATTGTCCCGTTCCTTTATTGAGTATTCGGTCCAGGAAAGAGAGATACTCCGAATGATTTTTGAAACCCAATTCCTAAATATTTTTCCAACGCTGCCAACTTAAGCCCTGCAGGAAGAAAAACAATCTCAGTTTAAATACTTGCAGGAACATCTAAGGTGACCGAAATTGCAGATCGTAAAAATAACTGAAAAGCTTTTCTGATTCTCTTGCCAAATTAACACGAAAATCAGAGATAAGGGAGTCAGATCTTATTGATTTACCATTTATAAAATCCGGGTTACTGCACTATATGGATATAGCCCCGGGAAAATGGTAAATTAAAAAGTGCTGACTCCCTGAGAATTTAAAAGGCCATTATTGAACCAGACCTTGTTTTTTTACATGAATACATTGAGAAGATCAGTGTTTTTAAAATAAATTGGATGATTGCCCAATCGCTCCATGTTTACATTGTTTAAAATCAGTTCAAAATCTTTTTTACATACCACCCCTAATTTTGATATATCTGCTGAAAGGCCGATATCTTCCATGAGTTGATACCATTCTTTTGCGCAGGACAAGGCATTGTTGCATCCCAGAAGGTGATGGATTGTTTTAAAGGTATTTTCAATGTAATCACTTCCACGCACATCCCTTGGAGTTCTGATTCCGGCATCATTGATGATGAAAAAATTGCCCAGGAGCAGTGCCACTGCATGACCGTGGGGAAGACCATAATGGGTAGTGATGGGGTATGACAGAGCATGGGGTGCTGTGGTTTTGGTGATATTTATGGCTTTACCGGCAATGTTGGCACCCAGGGCCATGGCTTGTTGGGCCTCTTCATCCTTTTTCCACACAGCATCTCTTATGGCAGGTAAAATCATTTCAATGGCCTGGCCTGCGTATGATTTGCTTTTTTTTGTTGCGTTGACAGACCAATAGGACTCCACTGCCTGGCACAGGGCATCCATGCCACTTACAGCTGCCTGGTAGGGGGAGGTGTTTGCTGTCAAGTTCGCATCAACAATGGCATAATCGGGTAGGATAGTGGAATTTGCCAGGGAGTATTTTTTCCCTTGAAGATATACAACAGCAAAATGGGTGGCTTCACTGCCGGTTCCAGCGGTGGTGGGAATTGCCACAAGGGGAAGACCTTTACAAGTAACATCACAGGTTTTAATAATGTGGTTAAAATCACCATGGGGCTGGGCCGACAATGTTGCAATGAGTTTTCCCATATCCATGGCGCTTCCACCACCAACAGCAATGATCATATCAGGTTTTGTCTGTTCCACCAGCTTTATACCGGCAAGAGCATCTTCCAGTCGGGGGTTTACTTCAAAGTTAGAGAAACGAATGATTTCCTGGCCTTCAAGATACTCATTTAAAGCTATAGAAGCGCCACTTTTGGTAAAAGAAGTTTTGCCAGTAACGGCAAGAATTCTTTTGGCATGGTGCTTTTCAATGATATGTTTGATCTGCTTGATGCTTCCTGGGCCATGGTGGGTGATTTGCATTGTTTTGTCCATTGATGTACCACAAATTTAAGTATGATGGAGCTTGGTCATAACATGGGGCACCCGTCACAATTGATGGGCCAACGGGATCAGGCTTGTATTATTAGATGCTGCATTTCTTAGGGAGTCAGAGCAAATCAATTTACCTGTAAATCAGGCTGAAAAGCAGATATATATAAGTCTGAAAAATATAAGTGGTAAATTGAAAATTTCTGACTCCCTGATATCAAGGGTCAGCCATCATGGTTTTGGGCCTTTGAAGTTGATATTAGGACAATTCCTTGTCTGCGGCTAGACATATTTCATTCAGTTCTTTGATTAGATCATCACTTAATAATTCCTGTTCATGGGTTGCCAATACCTCGTTTACCATGGCATCCGCTCTTTCGAACAAGGTGACGGGTTCTTTAAGCCATTCAGGACAGGGAGTATGATCAATTAGGGAATTGACAAATCGCTCTTCTTTACGCAGGTGCTGCATGGTATGGGGGATTGAAATGAATTCACCGGTCTTGGAACCCTGCAGAATGGCATCAAATCCAATGGTCTCTTTGTTTATTTCAAATCCGTTTCTCATCCGTTTTGCATAGCCCATAATCTCATTACACACAGCCACAACCTGGGGGCAGAACGCAGAACTGCTGTCTACTCCCCCTGCACTTCCGATTTCACAATACCCCTGCATGACGTTCCATAACAGTGAAGAGCCGTATTGGAAGAGCGTCTGGTCCGGCTGGCATGAGAGAATCTTTGACTGGCTTCCTGTATATGGCAGGTCATATTTTGCGGCCAGCTGGGAATGGGCGGCGTACATGAGCTGGACTTCAGGAGAGTTTGCATAACCAGCTCCTTTACGCATGTCAAGAATTTGAAGCAGCGGATAATACCACATGGGCAATCCGGGGAACATGGATTGTACCATGGCATATACACCCAAGAATTCAGCATTGGTCTGCACTACTGAACCGGCAAGTGTATAAGGTGCATTTGCGCCGCTCATGGGGCTTAAAGGCATCCTGATGGGCACATTGTGTTCTCCGTAAACCATCATCCTTTCAACTTCATCGTAGGGTAATTTCAAGGGGGAGATGGGGGAGAGAATGCCGGATCCAAGTGGTCTTTTTTTATACGCTTCAGATCCCCCTGCCACGGCTTCACAGAGCTTGAGCTGAAATTTAATGATTTTAGAATCCGTGGTCAACATCCAAAATGGTTTACGGCTGTTTTTTAATATTTCCGCCACCACCACAACATCATGAACATGGTCCGGGACATCAGAGACCGTCAGGAAGCTGGTTGTTCCCATATGCTCGAAGGCCTCCCCCAGAATGGAGGCGGTTTTGATGTCTTTAAGTTCTGCCCGGCGAGACTTTCCCGTAATCATGTCATGGAAGGTAATACAGCCGCAATCCATACGCATAAAAGGGGTTGCAGTACTTGACACCTCAAGATCAAATTGCGGATCTCTACCATGGGACGTGAAGCTTTTAGGACCTACTTGTAACGCATTCTCAACAAGTTCTTTGGTGATAAAAATCCTGTTATTGGCTGCATCCACCTTTGCACCGGCTTCGGCCATTTTTTTCTGTGCGCCCTTGTGATCTACAAAAAGCCCTATTTTTTCCAAAACTTCCAAGGATGCTTCGTGTATTGAATCTATATCCTGGCCATCAAACATTTGATAAGGTTTAAACATTTTTGTAACCGACTCCTTTTGGGTAATTCTATTATAGTTGAATATTTTAGTTTGGTTGCTTCAAGATAGTTCTTTTGAGATTTTTTCTATTTTTTGTCATTCAAATTGCATGGGTAAAGCAAGGCTTGATCATAACGTCGGCCACTTCGTGGTGTGATTTTAGCAGTGAAAAATAAATCCCCTCAACTGCCTTTATTCAAGCTGTTTTTGTGTTCGGCTTCATTAAAAATGGCGTCCAGGTCGGCCTGGGTATTTTTCTCAATGGGAAGCACTTTGTAATTGTCGATGATATCCACGGCTTTTTCATAGGCAATATCGACAATTTCCCTGGAACCGGAATGGATCCAGGCATCCCTGGTCCTTCTGTTAAATAGATCAACCTGGGACTGCTGCCTCATATTTTGAAATGTGTGCTTGTGTGTGATATATTCTCCACCTGGCCCCACCTCTTTGATCACATCATAGGCGATGGATTCATCGGTGATGGGTATGCCCTGGATGGTTTTTCTTACCATTTTGACCATTTCATTTTGCATCACTGCCTGAGCATAATCCCAAGTCAGTCCACTGTCGAGCATACCTATGCCATAAATCAGGTTGGTCCCTGCCAACGCTGGTAACATGGCTGTTAAGGTAAACTCGTGGGCTGCCTGTGCATCGGGCATTTTGCTGTCCACCTAACCACCGGCGGCCCATGTGGGAATGGAATAAAACTGGGCAAGTTTTGCGATAGCGGCACTGAACAAGGCAAGTTCCGGTGAACCCACTGTGGCAAGCCCGGTTTTAAGATCCATCATACCAGTGGAAGTTCCGTAAACAAGGGGATGCCCCCTTCGAACCATCTGGCCCAAAACGATCATGCTCAAAATTTCTGCATTATGGGAAACAAGGCTACCGGCCAGATTGATACAGGTGGTACCACCGGCAAGGCCCATGGCATTAATTTTTGAGGGGACCCCAAGCCTGCATGCTTCAATGAAAATGTCACAGGCTTCAGCCGAGTGCACCAGGGGACTTATGGGGTCACAGGTGGTTGAAAAGATGGGCCGCTCCCTAAACGCATCCTCTCCACCTGCAACGGCTGCTCCCATTTGAAAGCATGTCCTCAGGTTTTCAACAGTGTTGATGCCTATGTAGCCATGCTTGGTGCAATTTTCAAGGAAGGACTTGCAGTTGTAAAGACAGGTGATATCCTGGGGCATGTCGCTGGGTGTCAGGGGGCGCTCAAAGACATCCACCTGATCCAGGGCGTCAAGAAGTCTTGTTGCTTCATCAATATCTTTTTTTACGGGTTTTCTAAGTTCCTTGGTATGGACATCAATCATCTGGGGGGCTTCGCCAAAATTAACAAATCCCACCCGATCTTTCTCGCAGATAAAATCCATTTCAGGATTTCTACCACAGGCCCTGAATGTGGGGGGGCAGGTTCTAATGGCATCTTCAACAATGAAAGCCGGCATTTTTACCATGCCGCTTTTTTCATTTACCGTACAGCCACCTCCATGTAAAATTTCCCTGGCTTGATTACTGTCGACCCTTACGCCAACGTCCCAGAGCAAATCCAATGTCGCCAGATGAATTCTGTCCAGTTCATCATTGGAAAACATGTTGAGTCCGATGCCATTGGTATGCATCGAAGCCGGTTGAAATCCTCTTATAGCCATAATACGTTTATCTCCTCCAGTTGATGTGTGTCTGTGTGATTTTATTTTTTAAAAAAATGCTGTTTTTGCTGTTAATAAAGAGTCATAGTCGGTCTCCTTTTAAAATTTGATCGCATTATCAATCCGCAAAGCATAAGGATGTGTTGTGAATAAAAAATTATAGTTTATTTGCTTATTCCAATGAGTATTATGCCGCAGAATATGAGCAGTGACCCGATAACTTTTTGTCTGTTTAATTGTTCTTTTAAAAAAAACATACCAAATAAAACCGACATCAATATACTGGATTCACGGACGGAAACGATATAGCTGACCTTGCCAATCTGCATGGCATAAAGAACAATGAGATAGGTGGAAAAACATAAAAAACCCACCAGTAAAATAATCAATCTGTTTTGATGCCACTCTTTTGTTACCGCACTCAAAAATCCTTTTTTTAAAAAGGCATAGGGTGACAATGCAAGCCATGATCCTAAAAATAGAAAATAAATATATATAAAAGGATCAGCGTGGGTAACTCCGATTTTATCAATGAGGGAATAGATGGCAATGGTGAGACCTGTGAGCAGTGCCCATAAGGTTGCGCCTTGTCTTATGGTAGTAAAGGGGGTAAAAAAAGTTGCCATTTTGAAGGATGGCAGATGAAGGGTATAGATGCCTGAAGTAATCAGAACAATACCCATTCCTGCAATAAGGTAAATTTGCTCGTCAATAAAAGAGATGGCCAGTATGGAAACAATAACAGGGCCTGTACCCCGTGCCACGGGATAGACCATGGAGAGGTCTCCGTCATCGTACGCTGTTGTTAAAAATCCAAAATAAAAAGCGTGGATCAGTCCGGTGGCTACAATGAAAATCCAGGCCTTGGTGGGGATTGCAACCCGGGGCCAGTGAGCCATGAAAACGGGAAGATAAAAAACAAGACCCACCAGTTGAAATAACCAGACAAATGCCAATTTGTTTTGACTTTTTTTCGTCTGGTAATTCCAAGCAGCGTGCAATGCCGCTGCACAAAGGACCATTAAAAGGGCCATTTTATTCATGATTTAATGGAGTCCCTTTACCGTGTTGTTGTTATGGAGTATATGCATATCCTGGGGGAGCGAGATGTTAATATTGTCATTTTCACAATAGATGGCATTGTTTTTGGAGCTGATTTGATCCGCGACAATAACTCCATTGCCGGTATCCAGTTGATATCGAACATGGGCACCTGAAAACAGAGTACTGATGACCCTTCCAGAAAAGCAGTTTTTAATGGGGTGCCTCTGGGGTGTTTTGCCCAGGATATGAATGCTTTCTGGTCGGGCCAGAAGTGTCACCGCCTCCCCCGGGGTAAACTTTTTGTATTCCCGATTAACGCTTAAAGATCCCCATGGGGTTTTAATGTCCATTAATTCTGAATTGGAATCAATAAATTCCACATTGCCGGAAAACAGGTTTGCTTTGCCCACAAAGTTTGCCACAAAGTGTGTCAAGGGTTTATGGTATATTTCGGTGGGGGAGCCTGTCTGGCAAATTCTTCCTTTTTTCATCACCACAATTTTGTCGGAAATGGACATGGCCTCTTCCTGGTCATGGGTGACGAAAATAATAGTGATGCCCAATTTGTCGTGGATGGCTCTGATTTCCGTTTGCATGCGTTGCCTCAGGTTCGCATCAAGGCTTGAAAATGGTTCGTCCAGCAGCAGCACCTTGGGATTTAGACTAAGTGCCCTTGCCAGAGCAACCCTTTGCTGCTGGCCGCCACTGAGTTCTCCTGGTTTTCGATGGGATAATTTTTCCATTTGCACCATTGCAAGCAACTCAGTGACCCTTTGTGTGATTTTGGACTTTGAGATCTTTTTAATTTTTAAGCCATAGCCCACATTTTGCGCTACAGTCATGTGGGGAAACAGGGCAAAATTCTGGAATACCATGCAGGTATTTCTTTGATCGGGTGACATTTTGCTGATCTGCTCTTTATCGAGGAAGATCTCTCCATTATCAGGCTCAATAAAACCACCGATCATCTTTAGCAAAGTTGTTTTTCCACATCCGCTGGGTCCCAGAATACTGACCAGTTCGCCTTGATTTGCAGTAAATGTGATATTGTCAACGGCCATTGCGTCCTCAAATTGTTTACCCAGGTTGTTTATTCGAAGAAATGCGTTTTTGTCTAAGTTCATATGATGGGTTCCTTTAGAGGCAATGAGCATGGTAGGTCATTTTGTGATCCAGATATTTTCATTTTAAACAGGTAATCGGCGATAAATGCTAAACGGGTGTCTGTCAGCTCGTTTGGATATTTTTCTTTGAAAAAAGTGCTATGATCTTGAGTAAGCCCAAACAGGCCATGGTCAAAAGGATCAGCATCATGGACATGGCGCAGGCAGATCCCATTTCGCCTTGTTCCGCTACGGAAAGGATATAGACAGATGCCAGCTGTTTTCCAGGGGAGATAAGAAAAATAACAGCGCTCACCGTGACCATACTGACCATGAAGGTATATACAAAACTTGTGATTATGGCACCATGCATCAGTGGAAGAATAATGGAAAAAAAAGTTTTGATTCTCCCGGCTCCCATGTCCCTTGCCGCATCTTCAAGTGTGATGTCTATCTGCTGTAATTTTCCAATGCCGGCCTCCACCCCAACGGCAAGATTTCTAAAACCTTCATTCAGGATCATTATGAGTAACGTGCCAGTTAATGCCAATGGGGGGGAATTAAAAACAAGAAGATATCCGATTCCCATGACCACACCGGGTACGGCAAAACCAATAAGCGAAATGAATTCCAGGATTCCCGCCACGGGGATTTGCTTTCGAATGAGTAGGTAGGAGAGAGTTATTCCCAAGGCAGTGGCAATAGCTGCCGCGTTCAGCGCAAATATGATGGAGCTTCCCATGGCACGTAATCCCATATCTTTGAAGAAATGCTCCAAAGTAAAGGCGTTATTGACCATGACAAGTTTAGTAAATGCACCAAAGGCAATGATGCCAAAACACAGAATAATGATGATGACCAGGGGTGTTGCGAAAAAAAGCAGTGCATTTAGCAGGGGAGAAGAAATGGCACGATGGGTACTTCCCCCGGGTCTGCTCTGAATGGCTGTGTACACTCTGCCGGATAGATAATATTTATGAACCGTAAAAATAATGATTCCTGGAATGATAAGGAAAACACAAAAAACCGCTGCCATATTAGGGTTATTCTCCCCAACCCACAGCAGGTAGGCATCTGTGGCCAGAAAAGCGGTGTTTCCACCGATGAGAATGGGATTGCCGAAATCGGCAATGGCCAGGATAAATACCAGCAATGCCGCCTTGAGAATCCCTGGCACAATAAGTGGAAGGGTGATATCTTTTAATATGATGCCCTGGTTGGCTCCCAGATTGGATGCGGCATCTTCAAGGTCAGAATCCATTGATTTTAAAACATTTTCGATCATGACAAAGGCAATGGGTAAAAAGGTGATCACCTGGGCCAGGATGACACCGTACCAACCGTAAATATTGATCTCTGCTTCAAAAAAGTTTGCCAAAATACCATTCCGGCCGCCAAGCAATAGCAATGATATTGAGAAAATAAATGGCGGCGCAACCAGGGGAAGCATGCCGGTAAATTTAAAGAAACGAGATATGCCCCGGGGACCACGCACCGAGAGATATGCAAATACAAATCCCATTAGACTTAATATGGATGTGGTGGTGCTTGCCAAAATCAAACTGTTGATTAAGGCCTTATAATAATAACTTTTTTTGAAAAAATGAAGATAGTTTCCAATGCCCAGGCCATGGGGGGTGATAAAACTTTTAATCAAAACCGCACACACGGGCAAAAGAATAAACGACAATACCAATAGAGCTAAAAATATCGAAAAGGACGAATTTGACAATTTGTTGATCCATTTCCTTGATCCATCAATGCATTTGTTGAATGAAGGTATCATGCACCCGGCTTTTTCTTTTTCATCACTGGGGGTATGGAAACCTGTTGCATTTTTTTCAGTATTTTCGGCCATCATCGGAAGTTATCCTTCCACTGCTCAAGAATTTTCTCCTTGGAAGTGGCGGCGGCTTGGGCATTATATGAAAATAGCTTGGGTTCCTTTTGAGCCGATGTTGCAGCCAGTTTGTTGACCACCCTTGATCGAATTTTGGCACAGGCTTTCTGCCCCTTTTCAGATACGATCCAGTTGGACAATTGAAGGGCGTTATCAAGGTTTTTACAATTCCTTAAAACCATGATGGAATCAAGGTCAAATCCCGTACCTTCCATGGGAACCACCTCTTTTACAGGAAAGCCGGCATCTCTTTTAATCTGCGCTGCCCTATCCCAGGTGATACCAACGCTATATTCGCCCATGGCAACAAGATGTGCCGGTGCAGACCCTGATTTGGTGTATTGGGCGATATTTTTATCCAACTGTTTGAGATACCTCCATCCTTTATCTTCACCCATTGCCTGGAGCAGACTTGAAACGGCCAAAAAAGCAGTTCCACTTGTTCCAGGATTGGAAGCCACGATTTCTCCCTTGTAGCGGGTGTCTAAAAGGTCAGCCCAGGAGGTGGGGCAGGGGAGATTCTTTTTTGTTAAAAGGGAGGTGTTGACCAGAATCGTATTATACCAATAGGACCAACCACACCAGAACCCTTCCGGGTCTTTGAAGTTATCAGGAATATTGTTCCATTCTTTGGAGCTGTTTTTATGAAGAAATCCACTGTTTCTAGCCTCAATGGCATCACTGTTGAGAATTCCCCAGACAAGGTCTGCTCCAAAATTAGGTGCTTCAGCCCGGATACGTGCCAGGATCTGACTGGATGAGAGACGAATGAATTCGATCTTTAATCCTGTGGCTGTTTCTGCAATGGGGATCAATTGCTCCATTTCTCGAATGTCATTGTGGGAGTATAGCCTGACCTGTTGATTCTCCTTTGCGATGGCAAAAAGGGTGCAAAAGGAAATAGTGAAGATCTGAATCAGCACAACAAAAGAATATAATACTTTAGGAAACCCAGGTTGATTGTTCATATGTAACTACCTTTTCCTTTTCATAATCCAGTTGGTGGAACTAGGCCATAAAGGAGATATAACAATGACATTGGAGTGTTTACTGACAAGAAAATGAAGTCGGCCGTGGTCATCCTGGAAAAGAGACAAGCCCATTCTTTTAAAGACAATACCTAACCTGGACAAGCCAGAACCAAAAAGGTTTTCTGATTCTTTTGCCCAAAAAGAAACTAAGGTTACCCCTAAGAAGCTAATGACAAGCATTTTTCCCTATGAAGGCATGTCCACGACCGGGATTTTTCACCTTTTGATGGTTAGCGCAAGTCCACTTCCCACGGCACAGATAACCGCCAGAAAGAGAATGCCAGCCATAAATCCTGAGTTATCCATGATCCATCCCAGGAAAACACCGGAAAAAGATGCACCGACATAAGACCAGCCATTCATGACGCCGGATCCTGTTGCGCCCAATTTGTCACCAAGAATGTCGCCGGGTAGGCTGAAAAGGGGGGCCTGAATCGCTTGGATAACACCGCCTGATACAAAAAGGAGGGTACATAGCAATGTCATTCCCGCCGGGAGACTTAATATTTTCGGACCTTGGGAAAGCAGCAGCAATGCAACTCCGCTGACGACAAAACCAATTAGAATTGATTGCCAGCGAACCCCTTTGAATATTTTATCGGAGAGCCATCCGAATACAACGGAAAAGAAGGCACCACCCCAGTGGATCATTGATCCCACAAGCCCTGCAATGACAAGGGTTAATCCGTAACCACCGCTGTCCAGGGGTTCATTGAGGATTTTTACAATCCAGTTGATCAGGCCCCAACGGACAAAATTGGCACAAATTACCGTTATGTAAGCCATGATCATTTTCGGATGGGAAAATGCTTTCCAATAATCTGAACCACTGACTTTTTCTTTGGCACTTCCTTTTGTTTTCCAATCCGTTGTAAAACCTGCGGCTTCAGGGGAGGGTTTTACTAGAAAAAAGAAAACCACTGCCGTTGCTGCAAGAAAGAGGGGGGTTACAAAAAAACTTCCCTTCCACCCCCAGATACTTACGATTTTTGCCGATATGGGGAGAACCACTGCACCACCGGCATAGCACATGGCACAGAAAAATCCCATATAGATTCCCCACCTTTTGGGGGGAAGCCAGTTGTATAGAATATTGCAACCCGGTGCCCAACCAAGGGACATTGCCAGTGCATTGGCACCCCAGAAGAGGATAAAGAAATTAAGAGCACTGCTCATGCCAAAGAAGAAATTTGCCACAAGTGAGCCGGTGACCCCCACAAGCATAATAACCTTTGCATTATATCTGTCTGCCAAAAAACCACTGAAAAATTGTCCAAAGGCATAGACTGCTGTGAACACCGTAAAAACCATACCAAATTCGGCACTGGTAAAACCAAAGGCATCCTGAATGGGTTTTGTGGCGGCACTCATATTATACTTTGAAAAATAGAAGCAAAAATATAGAAACATCATTATCCACACGGTCATTCCCTGGACCTTATGCATCCTATCCTGGTGCAGGATGATGGATGGTGAATTACCACTGCTTTCATTTTCAGCCATTGTGTCAACAAATTGCGTCATGCTTGATCTCCTTTAATAGAAAAATAAGAGGATTGTTTGGGGAAATAATCCTTTCCAATTAATTGACAAATGATTTCGCCATTTTGGCAGCGGAACCTGCATCGGGGGCAAAACCATCGGCGCCGATCTCGTCGCAGAAGGATTGGGTTACCGGAGCTCCGCCCACCATGATTTTAACCTGGTCTCGAAGGCCGCTTTCCACAATGGCATCCACGGTCTGTTTCATCATGGGCATGGTGGTGGTCAACAGGGCGGACAAGCAGACGATCTGGGCATTTTTATTTTTAATTTCCTCCACAAAATTTTCAGGTGAGATATCCACACCCAGGTTATGAACGGTCATACCCGCGCTTTCCATCATCATGGAGACCAGATTTTTTCCAATGTCATGGAGATCCCCTTTAACTGTACCAATGATCACATTGGCGCTCTGTGCCGCATCTCCCTCTTCCAGAAGCGGTTTCAGAATCTCAACACAACCTCCCATGGCCTGGGCTGCCATCAGGACTTCAGGAATGAACATATCCCCATTTTCCATCTTTTCACCAACGATATCCATCCCGGCAATGAGGCCTTTGTTGAGAATGTCCACTGGCTGAACATTTTCTGCGATGGCTGCGTTAATCATCCGGGTCAGTTTGTCACCGTCACAACCCACCAATGCTTGGATCATTGCGTTAAAATCTGCCATTACTTTCTCCTTGGTAATAATTGATTAAATTTACGTATTCTTACTTGCGCCCACTTTATGATAATTACGATAGCATGATCCATGCCAGGATGATGAAAAGGAAATGGCTTGCAGAGAATACTCTTTTATATTAGGTGGTTATGCTTTTGCGCTGGAGAGGGTATGGAAGGCGTTGTCTGTTGATAAATATTCTAAAATATCATTTGAAAAAATAATAATTTATAAAAACATGTTATTAATTAAGCATGTTATGCTGATTAGGAAAAATTAGAAAAATAATTAGAGAAATAATTAGAGAAATAATTAGAGAAATAATTAGAGAAATAATTAGAGAAATTGTTGCGCTGCCCACACCCTTGTGATGTCAAAGGTTTTATCCAAACCCCATGTGAATGAGGCTTTCAGAATAGAGTAGGGCGCATTCCCATTTTCCCGGTTCAACCTTTAACAGAGAGGGGGCAAGCTTGTGTTATTGGCATTATCGGTGATTTTGGGCTTTGCACAGGCTGTGAAAAGATAACGCCAATAACACAAGCCTGACCCCGTTGGCCCCACCAACTATGATAAATAAACCATATCGTGAGCAAACCTGGAAAATGGGAATGCACCCATAGAGTATGTGGACATCTTTCAAAATAACTTTATACTTTTTAGCGTATTTTGATGCTCAAATCAATATAGCGAATAGAAGCAAAAATTCCCATTTTTTTAAAGAAAGAGCTTGACTGTCAGCAGCTTTATGGGCGTTGTGGGGAGTGCCCCCCACGCCACCTTTTTTTATTGTTTTTAATATACAAGGATGCCAATATGTACCTATTCTTTTAATTTTTTATGACGGTATCGATAGGTGTGATGGTTGATGTTGAGAAGTTTCGCCGCTTTGGATTCATTTTCTTCCGCCATTTTAAACGCTTCTTTGATGTAAAATTCTCCCATGGTTTTTTCCAGACCTGGAAGATCAATACCGGCAGGGGGAATGGGTGGAAAACGATATGCATCTCCATGGGATTGGAGAATGATTCCCATTTTGATATCTTCCATTCCAAGGTTTTGTAAAGACAGTTCGGGACCGCTACCTGTCAGTACTCCCCGTTCAACTATGTTTTTTAGCTCACGAACATTGCCGGACCAACTATATTTCATCAGTGCATCTTTGGCTCCAGCGGAGAGTGCTGTGATTTTTTTTTGATATTTTTTTGCAAAAAGATAGAGAAAATGGTTGGCAAGTGGCAAGATATCATCGGGTCTTTCATTAAGGGAGGGGATTTCCACCTTGGTGACACTTAATCGGAAGTAGAGATCCTTGCGAAACAAATCTTTACTTATCATCTGGTCAAGATTCCTGTTGGTGGCGGAGATAATCCGAGTTTTGACATGAACTTTTGTTGTTCCACCAAGTTTGTAAAAAGCACCTTCTTCCAGAAAACGAAGTAGTTTTGCTTGGGCTTCCAGACTTAAATCACCCACTTCATCAAGAAACAAGGTTCCATTGGCCGCAGATTCTATCAGTCCCTGTTTTCCGGAAGATGTGGCACCGCTGAAGGCTCCTTTTGTGTAACCAAACAGTTCACTTTCCACAAGATCCTTTGGTATGGAAGCACAATTGACAGTGACAAGGGGGCCCTTGAATTGGGGACTTCTGTAATGGACGGCACTGGCAATGAGTTCTTTTCCAGTACCGGTTTCTCCCAGAATAAGAACCGGCACATCGGAGCTTTGGGCAACCATACCAACAAAATCCATGACATCATGGATCGCCTTGCTTTTTCCGATAAAACATGGCATTTTTTCCTCTAAAAATTGCTGTTGAAGGGCATGTACTTCCTTTCGAAGTCGAAGCGTTTCAAGGGCATTGGCAATGATCACCTCCATGCTATCCATTTTAATGGGTTTGGTTATGTAATCATGGGCGCCGTTTTTCATTGCGGCAATGACGGATTTGATATCTTCATAGGCGGTGATCATGATGACAATCACATGGGGATGTTTTTTTTTGATTTTCTCCAGGGCATCTATTCCGCTCATGCCGGGCAGTCCGATGTCCATGAGGACCAGATCCGGTAGATCCTCTTCCATGGCCTTTAATGCATCCTCTGCAGTTTCAAAGGTTTTGATGGTATATAGGCTTTTTAACGTCAAGGCGATCCCTTTTCGGATGCTTGGTTCATCGTCAACGACATATAGAGTAAATGAAATCAAATCTTAAACCTCTTTCCCAGGCCCGGAGAGGCGTGGTTTGGTAGGAATGTTGATAATAAATTCGGCACCGCCCAAAGGGCTGTTACCGGCAACCAGAGTCCCTCCATGGTCCGTGATGATTCTCTGGCAGAGACTAAGTCCAATGCCGGTACTATTGGACTTTGAGGTGTAAAAGGGTTCAAAAATTCGGCGAATTATCTTTTGTGAAAGCCCGGGGCCGGAATCGGACACAGAGATCTGTATCGTATCAGACTCCAATTTAGTCGTAATTTTGATTTTTTTAGTCGTTTCGATTTCCTTTAAGGCGTCTGCGGCATTGTTGATCAAGTTGAGAATCACTTCTTCTATGAGATGGGGTTCGGCATAACATGGGGGCAGGGGATTTGTTAAAATATTGTTTTCGATGGTGATACCACATTTTCGATAGGTGGTCCGACAAAGATTCACAGCATCATCTATGGGTTTTGTGATATCTGTGAGTATAAATCGAGGTTCTATGGGTTTTGAAAAATCCATGACCCGTCGAATGACAGATTCTATTTTGCCCGAAGCTGCTGTCAATTCTTCAATGATTTCATGGAGCTGTTCAGACTCCTGGTTTTGCGAATGGAAATTTTCAAGGGCCTTGATGTAAATGTTTATTCCGGACAGGGGATTGCGGATTTCATGGGCAATCCCTGCTGTTACATGGCCCAGGGAAGCCATTTTGTCTTGAACATGCAACAGGTGTTCAAGTTTTTTAATGTGGGTAACGTCAATGACATTCACCATGAGAGATTCCCTTCCCTGGAAATTAATCAGATGGGTGCGGCAGTATACCCATTTGATGACGTCCTGATCTGTTTTGTCCAGGTTGGTATAAAATCTGAACGAAAGATCCATGGCCCGTTTATTCCCACTAACAGTTGAGTCATGATAGTGTTGAAAGTTTTTTGCATCATCGGGGTGGATGTTTTTAAAATTTCTATCTTCAAAGATTTGATACAACGACCCGAATATTCGTTTGTACTCGGGGCTGTAGTAGACACATTTTTTGTTTTGAATGATGGTGATACCGCTGAGAGAAAATTCCACAAGGTCTCTGAAACGCTGTTCACTTGTTTTTATAATTTCTTCAGATTGCCTGCGCTGGATGATTCGCCACATGCCCTCGGTGAGCAGTTGCAATTGCCGGACATCGGAATCATTGTAGTCTACTTTTTTATTACCCACTCCTGCGATGGCAACAATTTTATTGCTCTCAAATATGGGAAGATTCATATAACGGATGATGTTTGTATGAGCATGGGGTATACCCTTCTTAAGTGAGTTGGAGTCTTCGTGGTTATTTGAAATGATGGCTTTGCCAAATTTTAACGCATCTCCCCATAATCCGATGGTGTCAAGAGGGAATCCAATGGTATCACTGTGGTGTAGTTTTTGGTTTTCATATGAAAGGATGCATTGAAAAGTATCCCCGTTATTGTATGAAAAGGAAAGGTAGCCAAATTGGCTTTTGGTGAGTCGAACGGCCTCTTTAAAGGCATATTCAATGATTTCTTTGATGGTGGAGTCCCTCATTTCGTTGAGGGTTACAAGGGCATTAAGGCGCATTTCATTGAAACAAAGTGCTTCGGTGCGTTGGTTAACCTTTATTTTTAGTGCTCTGTTCCATGCCAATGTAAAAAGAGAAATGATAGATACCATGGAAAAGATGGATATGGTCACATACCAGAAGGCCTTGTTGTAATAAAGTTTATTGGGTTCCAGGCGGATCCATTTTTTATGAATGGCTCTTCTTTGCTTGTCGGTGATCTGGGCCAGCCCTTTTTCCATGATGCTGTGGAGAAGGGGCCAATCATTTCTTGTGCCAATAGCTTCGGCGGAGACGTGGTCGGTGACTCCGACGATGCGAAGGTTTGTAATCTGGGCCTCTTCAATGCCGTGCAGTGCGTATGGAAGGGCTGCAACCATGGCATCCACTTCTTTGAAAGAGACCATTTTCAGCCCGAGGAGTTCATCGTGGACATTAATAATTTTGATTCCCGGATAATTTTTTTTTAAATAGTCATTAACAGCGTAGCTCTGTGCAACGACAATGGTCATTCCGTTCATCTGCTGAAGGGTAAGTTTATCCTTCACAGATTTGTGGGAGATAATGGTATAGGGAAGATTAAAATAGGGGGCTGTAAAGTCCATGTATTCCAGGCGAGTGGGGGTTTTCATGGCTGAGGCATATATATCCACCTCTCTTTTTTTTGCTTTTTGAACAATTTCGTTCCAGGAGTCCACCTTTACCAGTTGAAATTTAAACCCAAGAGTTTGTTCAATGAGCCGAATGTAATCGGCAACCAGGCCCTGGTAACGACCTTTTTCATCAATGAATTCCATGGGGGCCCAGTGAGGAGTCGGGGCCAGTCGGATTTTGCCGTCATGGGCTGTCAGCCAAGCTCTCTCTTCCGTGGTCAGAGGGTCCGTAGGACTGTAGCCGGCTCTAAAATAATGGGAATTGACAAAACTGATAATGAGTATTGTGGCGGAAAGTAAAAAACAAAATATTTTTACATGGGTGTGGGTACTCCAGCGGGTGATTATTAATTCTGGCTGGGGTGAAGTCTGTTTATTCTTGGTTTCCATGGAATCTTAAATGTTTATCAGGCGCCGAATATGCGATTTGATGCCGCATAATGTGCTCCTAAAAAAATAATACAGCTGATGTTGTATGGCCAATTGTGAAAGTCTCCCAATGGGTTCAGGATTGTAACGTGATTGTGCAAAAAAGACTTTTTTACTCTAAGTTTTGAAAATAATATGCCTGATATCCATGGAAGTCAAGCATGTTGCTTTTCTGTCTACCCATTTAAGACGGGATCTTTTTAGGGTGTTTTTATAAGGGGTATGGGTGGCCAAGTCATAACAAGTAAAAAACAGAGAAAAGAAAGCATGGGGTTGTCAATTATAATGAATGGACCATGTTATGACCAAGTCCGAAAACATGAACCTCTTTGGAGCCACAGAATCAGCTATAGCCAAAGATATGAAAGCAGACTATACTATGCGTATGCTTCGCATGTCTTATGCCGGACAAGAACACCAGTTTCTCCGGATGGTTTTCAATGCAGTCACAAAAAATGTTGATGATCACACAAAGAATATAAGTTATATGATGAACAAAGATGGCGAATGGAAACTGTCTCCGGCCTATGATATCATTTTATCTTCCGATTCCTCATAATTATTCGGAAATCAGCATAAAATGACACTCAATGGAAAACAAAATTTTTGATGCCGGCTCCCCGATAGGCTATGTGGAGGTGGTGTAGCAAAAGATTCAAGAGGCCCCGGCCGAAGAACAGGAACGCCAGCAGAAAGCTGGAGAAGATTCACGCATGACACAAAATAAAAAAACAGAAAATAATCCTTATACCTCCCTCTTCAGCCCGGTGAAAGTGGGATCATATCACATGGCGAATCGTCTGGTGGCCCTGCCAGTTCATACGGGTTTTGCTCACACCAACGGTGATGTCAGTCCATGGATGGAATCGTTGTATTCAAGACTGGCCGATTCGGGTGTGGGTATGGTTATTGTTGCCAATGCAGCGGTGTCCTTTGATGGTGCAGTTTCCAGTTTTAACCTGAGGGTGGACCATAATGCCTTGATTCCAGGGTTAAGCAGACTGGCCATGCGCATCAAACAAAAGGGAGCCATTGCCTGCCTCCAGCTGAACCATGCCGGTAGGTTTGCCAAAACAAAACGCCCCATGCTGCCTTCCCCCATCGTCAGCGAACACCTTACTTTTAACATAGAATCCTTAAAGGATTTCATGCACTTCTTTCCCTTTGAAGAACGCTTTGGCCTGACAAGAGCCTTCCTGCGCCAGGCAGCGAACTGGAGAGATGCCATGACCGCCGAAGACAGGGACAGAGTAATGGAGGATTTTGCCAACGCCGCTTACAGAGCCTATCAAGCCGGGTTCGACATGGTGGAACTCCATGGTGCAAACGGTTATCTTCTATGTCAGTACCTTTCCGCATTTACCAATAAACTGCCACCTGAGTCCGGATTTGGAGGGGACTTTCAGGGTCGCAGGGCATTTCCCCTGGACGTGGTCAGAAGAGTGAAAGAAAAACTTCCCAAAGACTTCCCCGTGGGTTTCCGGATGATTCTAAGGGAATGGGTCCCGGACGGTATAGATCTTCCTGAAGCACTGGCTTTTGCTACCCTTCTGGAAAATGAGGGCATTGCCTATCTTTCCGCTTCTGTGGGTACGTATAACTCCATACTATCCCAGGAGATTTTAAAAGAAATGGACAGGACGGCATACCTTGAATCCGATATGGCCAAACTCACCGCCAGGGTGGGTATTCCAACCATCATATCCGGAAGAATTACCACCCCATCCCTTGCTGACAAGCTGGTTCGTGAAGGCACAGCAGACCTCATCGGTCTGGGTCGTCCCCTGCGCACAGACCCGCAATGGGTGACAAAGGCCAAATACCCCGGCAAAAAAATAATTAAATGCATTAACTGTAATTGGTGTTTAAAGAGGGTTGTCCTGGAAAAGGGGTTTAACTGCCGCCTCTGGCCCCAACTATATCAGGAAAGAACAACCCTGGATCATAAGATTCTCACCCGGAACAACAGAACCTTATGGATCATATCCAGTATAGATGAGATGCAATTGTTCAAGATGGCCCAGCCACTGGTGCCCCAGATGAAAAAAGAAATGCCCTTTTTAACGATTCTGTTTCTCCTGAAAACTGCTGACAATGAGAGAAATAAAGGAAAACACTGCTCGGAATTTGATTCTGCCCGACTGAAATTCATACAATTTATTCAGCAGCGCTTTCATCATAGTCCAAACAGCTTTAACTCCTCCAGGGAAGCCCTTGAAATTCCATCCAATTACAATATTATTGAATCAGATCAGGAATGGGAAAAAACGGCTATTGATGAAATTCGCCGTGGTAATCACGGCAGAATAGCTCTCTGTTCAAATCCTGGGGAATTCTGGCGGGAACGCCTGCTTTACAGGGAGCGGGGCAAAGTAATGATGCTCCTTGGCGCTGATCATCACAAGCAAAAGCTTCCATGTCACCATCAATTTGATGAAAACAGGGTTATAATACCTGTGGATCTTTCTGATGTCTCTCTGCTGATGCTGCGTTTTTTGCAACAAAATTATATGGGAAAAAAAGCACTGCGGTTCGATTTTGTCCATGTGGCAGCAAACCATTCCCCCCAGCTGCAGCAACGCTGGTCAGAGTTAAAGCGCATTGCCGATCTTCATGTACAGATTCCCCTGGAGATTATCATCTCCCAGGGCGATGTGGTTTCCACCTTGACGGAACGTATTCACAGCAGGGACTATAAAACGGTTGTCATGGGAAAACGCGGCCTGTCGGGAATGAAGCGATGGCTTTTGGGAAGTGTTTCCGCAGGTGTGCTGCGGCAGTTGACCGGGCAATCCCTTATTTTAATTGATTGATGAATCCCATGTTAACAACATCTTCCAGATTGTGGTGCGGTGCGGTTATCCATTCCCTTCCGCCTCCCCTTTTATGGTGCAGATGGCATGATTCCACACCACATCATGGGCATAATCCGGGAACAAATGTTTAAACACTGTCCAGAAGAGCCTGCCAAAAAAAGTTTTGCCCTTCTGAAAATTAAAGGCCGTGTAGATGATCAGTCGATGGTTTCCATCCCTTGTGGGTGCGATATCAAAAATCAACTTTCCCCGCTTTGTAAAAAGCTCTGCCGGTTCATACAGCAGGGCTTTTCCAGGAAGGATTTTAACAAGGCGGATGTCCATGGAGATGGGCAAACCCTTTAAACGATAACGGACAACAGCGCCTTGCCGAAGCGACTTGCCGGTCAGGTTTGTGACCGCCACAAATCTAAGTTTGAGAAACTTTCCCTCTGGATGCCCGAATTTGCTCAGCTCTTGAAAAATCCTGCCGGCACTGGCCCTTATCTTAATGGCATACATTCGCTCCATCTCAGGAGATGCATCCAGTTCTATTCCCAGGGGCTCTGCTATGGATTTTTTAAAATAATCACGTTTTTCCTTGATGATAACCGTTGGATAACGGCCTCGATTGCCCCAGCTCAGACCAAAAAAAATTTCCGTAAGAATATTTCTGATTGTTTTATGTATGCCCGTCAGTATTGAAAAGAAAACGGCCGGGGAAAAGATATCCCTGCAGATATCCCTGTAATCGGCACTCCCGCTGCCCACCTTCCAGAGTACGGATCCCAAGGGCCATTTGTTCTTTTCTTTAAACTTCATCTCCGTTGCAAAGGCCTGATACAAAATACGGCTCAAAAGGGGCGAGCTCAAGATAGTCTGTGTCGCACCCATCACCAGGCGGCCATAAAAATTGTCTCTTTCAAGCCACTTTAACACCCGCCCATATCCCTGGGAGAGGCTTTTTTTGTCCACTCCTTTATGAATTATAGTCCCTGCAAGTGCACGGGCACTTATGAAGGCGGAGAAAAGACCGTCTCTGTAAATACGTGATCCCAGGGAATCCCCGGCCATGGCGATCCTGTCCGAAAAGGGTTCTTTTGCCGGTGTAACAGCCATGTGGGGATTGCATTTGCAGGCCACAGGAATGGTGATGAGAGTACCAGAAGAAGGGAAGACTTCTGAAATGCCAGGGATTTTGTTTTCAGGGTTTTCATGATTTTGTCCGGCAGGGTAGGTTGCTTTGATACTGATATGGGGCAGAATGGTTTGAATATGGGGCAAAGAAAAAAAACTTTGGATAATTTCATCGGTTTCTTCGGGAGATAGGGCTTTATCAACGCTTTTTCCGGCAAGGGCAACCGTGAGATATTCCCCCTTGGGTATCAAAGCTACGTGGTCAAGATGTAGCGGTAGCGATCCGGCACCGGATATGATGATATACAGTTCCCTGTCCATATATTTTTTCAGATACTCTCTGCCTGGTTTTAATTCAAAAATAAGCGCAGCGTTTGTCACAGGAGGCGTGAACAGGGGATTGATTTGCCGGTACGATTTCCAAAATGAATTTTCTTTGTTTTTTTCCCGGTTGTGATTAACGCCTGTGCAAATACAGACAAACTCAGATTCAATGGACAAAAAATCACCCATAGAAGTTTTTATGGTCAGGTAGGGTTTGCGTATCCCCAGACAGCCCCTATGATTTCTTATACCCAGATTTTTCTTGTTTCGAAAAGGTGGAGAAGACTGATGAATCTCCAGCACTTCTCCAGCAATAACTTTTGCGCCCTCCCCAACGGCCCTTCGTAAAATAAATTCATCAAATCCCCGGGATGCGCCCTGGGACAGTTCTTTACGATCAGGGGGCAGACTTCCCCTGAATACCGAAAAAAGCCTTTGTCCCACCGGTACCCTCAAGGGGAAATTTTTCCAGAATCCGTGTATCCATATATGGAAAAAAGATTCGGCCACCACTTCCTGGGGCAGTATGATGTCGTATTCTGCAAGGGCTTCCTGCAATCGAGGAGAAATAACGCCTGCGCAGAAATTACAGCCTTTGAAGACCTGGATATTTCCGTCCAGATCAAGGGTCAGTCTTTCATCAATAATAGTAACGGTGATATCCAGATCTGCACTTCTGGCACTCCTAAGCAGATGAATGGCAAAAAAGGCACCGGCAGGACCACCCCCCAGGACCACAATTCTGGCACCATTTTCTAATCTCAATGGGTTCCAATTTTGTTTTTTCAAAATCGACCATCCTTAATCGGTCATCCTTATCAAGGATATTCTTGGCCACCTGACTCAACCCGTACCGGGAAATGCTTCAATGATAATGCATGGCATCTTCATGATTTTTACGTTATTTGGGCTTGGTCACAGCATGGGCCACTTTGGGGTGGGGTCAGGCTTGCGTTATTGACGTTTTTGCTTAAAATCTTCTTTATGCAAAGGCATTTGTCAAAAACACAAGCCTAACCCCGTTGGCCCACCAATTGTGACAGGTGGCCCAAGTTGTGACCAAGCCCCGTTATTTTTATTGGTTATCCCGGCAAAGTTTATAATCCACGCATATATTCGGGACGTCTCACCGCCGGATTTTTAATACCAGCTTCAACCCTGTATAAAAAGTCTTTCTTATCTTTTCCCAATTCTCCTTTTAAGCTCAGATAATTGGAGGCATGGTTGGTGTTGAATATACATCCTTTGAGGTCATCGTCAGTATGCTCTATCAGCGTATACAACTCCTCTAAGATCTGTGTTGAGGTACAGGGATGGAAGTTTTCTTTTAAATTTTGTGCCAATATCTCAGACCCCGGGGTCATCTCCAGTGTGAGCGGGGAAATATACCATTTCCTTGGCATGTGGGGGGCCATACGGTTTATCAGTTTTGCTGAGTCAACAGCATGGCTGCGGCTTTTTACAGGATCGTTTCCGGCAAGACCCAGCAGGAAAATCCCGGACCAGTCAATGCCTGCCCGGTGACATTTCTGGGCCGCCAGTGCATAATCATCCTGGGTGGCCCCTTTGTTGCATTCTTTAAGCACCTGGTCGTTCCCGCTTTCAATGCCAACGTAAACCATTGTAAAACCCGCGTCGGCAAGCCGCTTTAAATCATCATCAGACTTTTTGAGGATATCCTGGACATGGGCATAGGAGCTGACCTTCCTTAAATTCGGGTGCTGCTGATAACAATATCTGGTCAATTCAATTAGGATTTCTGGTTTCACGACAAAGGCATTGCCGTCTTCAAAAAAGACTTTTTCCGCCCGGGTTCCGAACATTTCTCCGGCCTTGCGAATATCCTTTTTGATCTCTTCAATATCCTTGCGCATTGAGAATTTTTTTGTCAGATACATGGAACAAAATGTACACCTGTGTGTGCATCCGTTTGTAACGCTGATTAATAAAGCATCCCACTCCGAAGGAGGTCTGAATACAGGTGGTTCTAAATTACCAACATCTAAATTCATAATTTTAACTGCCCTTTTTATGTATTACAGGCTGTAATTATACCTTATAAAAACGAGTTTATTTGAATTTTTTTATATGAAAAGGTAGTCTTCAAGTCTACCTCAGCAGAGCCCCTCCCCCGATGGGCAATAGGAACCGGACAATCGAGCTGTATACAGTTCCGGTCCGGGACCATTGCCCGTCGGGGGAGGGGCGGCATAATGCCATTTGGCTCCGCGTCTACGACTCTATCTTCGTTGCGTTCGACAGGACATGTGGCTTATATGAGAATGTAACCTCAAATCATCCACAGCATCATAAAGCCACAACACCATGAGGGTGTCAATATGATTTTGGGGTTTGCTCATAACATGCCCCGATTTTGAAATCTGTGCAGAAAGTGCGAGATCCCCAAAAAAATCTTGACTTCACTCTTATATTGATATTTAGTTCGCATACTAAGGAGATGTATTTGATGTCAACATTACCCAAAGACTTACCGGATTGTACGATTTTTCTATTAGGAAAGGCCTACCAGAAAGCACATGGTGATTTTAAAAAAAGATTAAAACCCTATAAACTCACGAATATGCAGCACCTGGTTCTTGAAGGGTTGTGGTACAAACCCGGCATGACCGCAGCTGAACTGGGAAATAGTCTTATCTTAGACAAGGCCACCCTGTCTGGTGTACTGGACAGAATGGTTCAAGGCGGCTGGATTGAAAAAGAACAAGACCTGGAAGACCGCCGAATTTCAAGAATATTTCCATCTGAAAAAGCCAGACGCATGAAAGCAGAGCTGATCAAGGAAAGAGAAAAAGCAAATACACATCTTCTGAAAGATTTTTCCATGGAAGAACGGCTCCTTTTCAAACGTTTGTTGAGAGACTTGATTTGAAGATTTGTTTTTTAGTTAGTATACAAACAACGATATTGGTTTAAACCACAAGAAATCAAACCCAGTTCCCGCCAAATGTGTCGGGCGGCCCATGTTGTGATCAAGCCCAGTGCCGAGATCCTGGAGATGATAACAGAAGGAGTTCTCTTGAAACAACAAATCAAAGCCCCGGAAAACCTTGTTGAACTGATTGAAGAAAGTGTCAAACAATTCCCCAACCACCCACTTTTTGGGACCAAGAATGCCCAGGGAAACTATGATTGGATCACCTACGTTGAAGTGGGCAAAAGGGTAGATCACCTGCGCAGCGCCCTTGCAGGCCTTGGAATTAAAAAAGGGGATTCCGTGGGTGTTATTATTGATAACAGTACCGAGTGGGCCATTACCGCCTTTGCAACCTATGGCCTGGGTGCACGCTTTATTCCCATGTATGAAAGAGAACTGGAAAAAACCTGGGAATATATAATCAAGGACAGTTCAATCAAAGTTCTTCTGGTGTTAAATAAAAGTATCCAGGAAAAAATTCTCAGTAAAAAAAATAATCTTCCCGAGCTTGAACATGTTTATATCATCAAGGGCAGTGGCGAACTCAGCATGCAGGCCCTTGAAAGCCAGGGTTCAAAAAAAATTGTTCCATCCATACAACCAGATCCCGATGACATTGCCTCTCTGATATATACCTCAGGAACAACAGGAAACCCCAAAGGGGTGCTGCTTTCCCATAAAAACTTTTGCAGCAATTTTTATTCCGGAAGCATACTTTACCCCAATGAGATCCGAGAGCACTGCAGAAGCTTGTCCATCCTTCCCTGGGCACACTCCTTTGGGCAGACAGCTGAACTTTATAATTTCATCAATGTGGGCGGTTCCATGGGCTTCATGGAAAAGGTAAGCACAATTGGTGAAGACATGGAAAAGGTAAGACCCACACTTCTGATTGCTGTTCCAAGGGTTTTTAATAAAATATATGCAGGGCTCTGGGCAAAAATGGAAGAGACCGGTGGGCTTCCCCAAAGATTATTTTTAATGGGAATCAATGCAAGCAAAAGAAAGCGAGCGCTTTCCCAGGAAGGAAAATCAGAATTCATTACCAACTTGAAATATAAAATTGCTGATAAAATTGTATTTAAAAAAATCAGGGCCAGATTCGGAGGTCTTCTTGAGGGAGCCATCACGGGAAGTGCCACCATGAATGTTGAGATCGGGCATTTTTTCTCAGACCTTGGTATTCCCGTTTATGATTGTTACGGGCTGTCTGAAACCTCCCCTGCCGTAACCATGAATTGTCCTGGGGCCATGAAGCTGGGCAGTGTGGGCAAACCCCTCAAGGATGTAAACGTGGTCATTGAAAAAATGTCCTCTGAGCCCCACGGTGACGACGGTGAGATTATTGTATATGGTCCCAACGTTATGCATGGATACCACAACAATCCTGGAGAAACCGCCAAGGTGATGACCGAGGATGGCGGATTTAAAACAGGAGATCGCGGTCGAATTGACAGTGATGGATTTTTGTATATAACCGGTAGATTCAAAGAACAATATAAGCTTGAAAATGGAAAATATGTTTTCCCGGCAGCCATTGAAGAACAAATAAAACTCAACCCCTATGTGGCAAATACATTGATTTATGGTGATGGAAGACCCTTTAATATCTGTATGGTGGTTCCCAATTTTGAGTCCCTGGAAAATATTGCAGATGAACACAAGATTAAAAATGATCCTGAAACGCTTGCGGCATCGAGTATTGTTCAAGATCTGATCAAAAAATCCATTATAAGTGATTTAAAAAATAATTTTGGCTCCTATGAAATTCCAAAAAAATTCATCTTTCTACCTGAGGATTTTTCCCTGGAGAATGGTATGTTGACTCAAACCATGAAATTAAAAAGGAATATTGCCCTTGATAAATACATGCCTATGATTGAGCCCCTTTATCATTGATGTTGGGGCGTGCTCCTATTTTTTTGAAACGGAGTCAGGCTTGTGTTGTTTGCCTTATCGATAGCAGCCTGTGCAAACTCCAAAATCTCCGATAATGCCAATAACGCAAGTCTGACCCCATCGTTACAAGAACCCATATTTTCACAATTTTCTTGATTTTTTCTGGGTTTTTAAAGATATTCAGATCATGAATGAAACAACGCAAAGGGGTGAATCGTCCCTGAAAAATCCAGAACTGGAGTTGGCCCGGGAGTTTGTTCTGCACACAGGGTGTAATCTGTTTTTAACGGGTAAGGCAGGCACCGGAAAAACCACCTTTTTACAAACACTGGAAAAAGCCACGGCCAAGCAGATGATCATCACCGCCCCCACCGGGGTGGCGGCCATCAATGCGGGTGGGGTGACCCTGCACTCGTTTTTCCAGCTGCCCTTTGGCCCCTTTGTACCGGGAAGTGAAACCCAGGAGCAAAACCGTCAGCGCCTGTTTCGGTTCAGCCGGGAAAAACTCAAAATCATCCGATCCCTGGATCTGCTGGTAATTGATGAGATCAGCATGGTGCGTTCGGATCTTCTGGATGCCGTGGATGCCCTGCTGCGCCGCCTTCGCCGCAATGAGCGGCCTTTTGGCGGGGTGCAATTGCTCATGATCGGGGATCTGCACCAGCTGCCGCCGGTGGTCAAGCAGGAAGAGTGGGGGCTTTTGCAGCAATATTATGCATCTCCCTATTTTTTCAGCAGCCAGGCCCTGCTCCAGACGGAATTGATCTCCATTGAGCTGCAGCATATTTACCGCCAGACCGATGCCCGTTTTATCCGGCTGCTCAATCAGGTCCGGGACAACTGCCTGGACAGCCAGGGCATGGAAGCCCTGAACCAACGCCATGTACAAGGGTTCACACCGGACCCGGATCAGGGATACATTACACTGACCACTCACAATCTCACCGCAGAATCCATCAATAACAATCGTTTGAACGCTCTTAATGGAAAATTTTCCGGCTTTGAAGCCGAGGTGTCCGGGGAGTTTCCCGGCCACAGTTTTCCCACCCCGGCCAATTTGATCCTTAAAAAAGGTGCCCAGGTGATGTTTCTTCGCAATGACACATCGGCGGATAAACGATATTTTAATGGTAAGATTGGTAAAATAATTTCCATGTCCCCGGAGGAAATCTGGATATCCTGTCCCGGAGAAATCGATTCCATAAAGGTGGAACCTGTGGAGTGGGAAAATATCAAATACACCGTGGACGAAGAGACCAAGGAGATCCAGACCGAAGTCATTGGTAAATTCAAGCAGTTTCCGTTAAAGCTTGCCTGGGCCATCACCATCCATAAAAGCCAGGGCCTCACCTTTGATAAAGCCGTTATTGAGGCCGGGGCCGCCTTTGCCCACGGTCAGGTGTATGTGGCCTTAAGCCGGTGCAGAAGCCTTGAAGGCATGGTGCTCAACTCCCCCATCCCGGCCCGGGGGATTGATGCCGATGGCACCATTCTTTCCTTTCTGGCCATGGCCCGGGAAAATCATCCCTCATTGGCAAAACTGGAAGCTGCTCGGGTGGCCTTTCAACAGAATCTGCTGCTGGAGTGTTTTGATTTTAAACGTCTGCAGAGCCGTTTTAACTATCTCACCGGGCTATTGACGGGTAATGCCCGGGTGGTGCAGGTTTCCGGGGTCAGCGATGTTGCCGGGTTGCGGCACATGGCCTGGCAGGATGTGTTTGCTGTAAGTGAAAAATTTAAACATCAGTTGATGGGGATTTTTGCCCAAGGGCATCTGCCCGAATCCCATGGCCATACATTGGAACGCATTGCCAAGGCATCCGGCTGGTTCCAGGATAAATTTTCCCAATGCTTTGATGATATTTTAGAAAAACTGCATGTGCAGACGGACAATAAAGAACTCAGGAAAAAAATAGCTAATGCCCTGAACAATCTTAAACAGGAAATCATTGTCAAGCGGGCAGGAATTCAATGCTGCGAAAATGGATTCTCTCCTGCCCAATACCAGCGGGCCGTGGCTGTGGCGGAGCTTGATTTTATGCCGGAAAAAGTCAAAACCCAGGCATCCCCAAGCTATGGTGAGTCGGACATTGAACACCCCGAGTTGTTCAGATCCATGATGGCATGGCGTAACCAAAAGGCCCAGGAGCTGGGTGTTGCCCATTTTCAGATTTTACACCAGCGGGTCTTGATACAGATCGTGGTGCACCTGCCCGATAATAATACAGATCTGAAAAAGATCAGTGGGGTGGGGCCTAAAACCATTGAAAACTATGGCGATGAGCTTACAGCCATGGTAAAGGCCTACCGCAAGGCCCATAATATTGAAACGGTGATTTTAAACCCTCCCCTGGTGGTGCCGGAAGATGTCTCCGGTGATAAGGGAGATCAGAAAAAACCGGTAAAAAGAAAATCGGGCGGGTCCGATACCCGCCAGGTCACCCTTGATTTGTTCATTACCAAGGGGTTACCCGTGGTCCGCATTGCCGAAGAAAGGGGGCTTGCGGAAAGCACCGTCCAGGGTCATCTTGCCTTTTTTGTGGAAAGAGGCAAGCTTGGCATTGAAAAGGTCATCAGTGCAGAAAAACAAAAAAACATTGAAAAAGCTGTTGTTGAAATCCAGGAACAGGCCAAAGACCCCTCCGAGGTGCACGGCGGGTTTTTGAAATCCGTTAAAGAAAAACTGGGGACTGCCTGTTCCTATGGTGATATCAGGATGGTACTGGCGCATTTAAAGCATCAGGCCCAAAATCATCCGCCGCCGTTATAGGCATCATTAAGGGTGGCAAAGGCCCTTTTATATCCCCACTTGACGTCCTCCACGTATCTGAATCAAATAGAGGCAGGATACCTATTTGATTTCCAAGTTTCCCGAAGCCAACTCAAGGCGGGTCATGGCGGCCCGATAATCGTGAATGGCCTTGAGATGATTGGTCAAACTCTGTTGCACCATAACTTCAGCATCCAGCAGATCCGTGATGGTGAAAAGACCGCTGTTATACCTGTTTTTTACAATGCGTAAAGATTCCTGGGACTGGCCGATGGCAGCTGTTGCCACCTGGATACGTTCCCAGGCGCTCCGGGCAGTGAAAAAAGCCTGGCGGGTCTCTCCGCAGATGCGCTGCTCCATGCCTTGGAGCATGGCGCTGATCTGTTTCAGGTTAAATTCAGCATCTCGTATGCTTGATGAAATCCGCCCGCCGGTGAACAATGGCAAAGATGCCACTGCCCCAACGGTGTAGTTGGTACCGCTGTCGTTGAAATCTTCACTGTTGATCTCATAGTTTCCGGAAAGGCTCACCGAGGGAAGGCGGCCGGCCCTGGCTTTATCCATTTCTTTTTCTGCAATTTGTTTTTGAAACTTCAACTGTTTAAAATCCGGTCGGTGGGCCAGGGCCTTGGAAAGCCATTCATCCAGAGTGTCCGTCATGGCCAGGCCCGCTTCCAGAGGAGTGGTAAGGGTGTCATCCAGGTTTCCGGCCCCGCCCATGACGATTTTCAGCATGCACTTGGCAATGTCGGTCTGGCTTTTGCTTTCTGACAATTGCTGCTCCAGATCGGCAATGTGAACCTGGGCCCGGAGCAGATCACTTTTTGCAACAAAACCCCCGTCATACCGGGATTGAACCAGTTTCAGGTGGGTCCTGGCTGTTTCCAGGATCTGCTGGATCACGGCCTGGTTTTCCCGGACAAGCAATGCTCTGTTGTAGGCGGTTATGGTGTTGCCAATGACCTGTTGACGGGTGCGTTCCTGGGACAAAGCCGTTGCCTTCTGGTTAAGGTTTGCCTGCTGCACGCCATACCAGGTCTGACCGCTGTCATACACCGGCCAGTTAACGGCCACCATGGTTGAATAATTGGTGATGGCATCGGGATTATTGAGACGATTGGTGGCAAAATCAGCGGCTGCGATGGACTCCTGGTTGAGTTTGGTACCAAAGGCCCACATGGGATTGGTGGTGCGATTGATCTGTTCTTGAAAATATATCTGGGGCAGGGCACCGGACCGGGCTTGGATAATTTTCTCCCGGGCTGAAAAGTTCTGGAACTGAGCTGCCTGGAGCCCGGGGTTATGGGCAATGGCCCTGTCCACCGCCTGGGCCAGGGTCAGCTCTGCGGTAAGTCCCAGATCAGGCATTATAAATATTGCCATTATCCACATGGCCCAGGATAACCCCATCACTTTTTTAATCAACAAACTCATTTTACCTCCTTGGCATTCAATGTATGGACGTGGGCCGCCTCCCAGCGTTTATCCATGAAATACAGCACCGGCACCGTCATGCGGGAAAACAGCAAAGAGGCCACTTCCCCTGCCATGAGGGAAATGGCAAGCCCCTGGAAGATGGGGTCAAACAAAATCACCGACGCCCCCACCACCACAGCCGCCGCCGTCAACATCATGGGACGGAACCGCACCGCCCCGGCATCAATCACCGCCTGATCCAGGGGCATGCCCTGGGCAATTCTGAGCTCAATGAAATCCACCAGAATAATGGAATTTCTCACCACAATACCCGCCCCGGCAATAAATCCGATCATGGAGGTGGCGGAAAAGAATGCCCCCATGGCCCAGTGGGCCGGAAGAATCCCGATGAGGGAAAAGGGAATGGCCACCATGATCACAAAGGGCGTTGAAAAGGACTGGAACCACCCCACCACCAGCACAAAGATCAGAATCAGCACCACGCCAAAGGCAAAGCCAAGATCCCGGAACACCTCGTAGGTGATGTGCCATTCCCCGTCCCATTTCATGGACAGGTGATTATCACTTTCCGGAAGGGCCGCCGTGTGCTGGACAATGCCATAGCCTTCTGCTGTGGAGATGGCATCAATTTTTTTCCACATTTCCAGGATGGCGTACACCGGGCTTTCCTTGGCCCCTGCCACATCGGCGGTGACATAAACCACGGGCATGAGGTTTTTGTGATAAATGCTCCTATCCGGCTGGGTCTCCTGCATCCGGATCAGGGAAGACAGAGACAACAGGGTGCCGTCAGCGGCGGGGATTTTTACTGCCCCCAGTCGATCAAGACCGGCCCTTGTGGCAAGACTTGGCTGGAGTATAATGGGCACATCCTCTTTTTCCAGGGGCTGGTGGAGAAGGCCAGTCTGGCGCCCCTCCAGCACAACCTGCAGGGTTCTGGCGATTCTGTTGACACTGATACCGTGCAGGGCCGCTTTTTCCTGGTCTATGTCCAGCTGGTACCGCACCTGATCTTCTTCCATGTACCAGTCCACATCCACCACCCCTTCGGTGGTTTCAAATATCTCTTTCACCTGACGGGCCAGATCCTTTTGCTGCTCATAGTCCGGGCCATAGATTTCCGCCACCAGGGTGGACAACACCGGCGGTCCCGGGGGGACCTCGGCAATTTTAACCCTTGCCCCATATTTGTCGGCAATGGCCTTTAACGGTGTTCTTACCCGTTTGGCAATGCCGTGGCTCTGCTGTTCTCGCCTGCTTTTCCCCGCCAGATTCACCTGAATATCGGCCATGCTCGGCCCTTTTCTCAGATCATAGTGGCGCACCAGACCATTGAAATTAAACGGCCCGGCGGTTCCACTGTATATCTGGTAATCCACCACCTCGTTGACGGTTTTCAGATAATCGCCCATCTCCATGGCTGCGGATGTGGTATCCTCCAAGGTGGCGGTTTCCGGCATATCCAGGATCACCTGGAATTCACTCTTGTTATCAAAGGGCAGCATCTTCACCCGTACCATGCCCACCCCCACCATGGCACAGGCCAGAATCAAAAGAGCTGCCACGGAGAGTAAAAAGCCCCACTGCCACAGGGGTTTGTGGAGCAACGGGTCCATCATTTTCCGGTAGAGTCGCGTGGACCAGTCGTCACCGTCATGGCCTTGGTGGCTGCCGTGTCCCTGGCCATCTTCCACTTTGATCATTCGCACCGAGGCCCAGGGAGTCACAATAAAGGCCACCAGCAGAGAAAAGAACATGGCCGCCGATGCGCCCATGGGAATAGGGCGCATGTAGGGTCCCATGAGCCCGCCCACAAAGGCCATGGGCAAAATGGCACCAATAACTGCCAGGGTGGCAAGAATGGTGGGATTGCCCACCTCATCCACAGCCTCAATGGCCACCGTGAATTTTGAACGGCCCCGATTTTCAGGAAGACGGTAATGGCGCACCACGTTTTCCACCACCACAATGGCGTCATCCACCAGAATACCGATGGAAAAAATCAGGGCAAACAGAGTGATACGATTTAACGTATATCCATAAAGATAAAAGGTGGCCAGGGTCAGGGCCAGGGTGACAGGGATGGCAAAGGCCACCACCCCGGATTCCCGGTGGCCCAGGGTGAACCAGATGAGAATGGTCACGGACACCACGGCAATGAGCATGTGAAACAAGAGTTCGTTGGATTTTTCCTTGGCGGTTTCCCCGTAATGACGGGTGATGGTCATGTGGACGTTGTCCGGGATGATTCTTCCTTTGGCATCATGGACCCGTTCCAGCACCTTTTCCGCCACACCCACGGCATTGGTGCCCTTTCTTTTGGCCACGGTGAGGGTGACGGCGGGGAACACACCCCGGGAGGCATCCACTTTCGGGATCTCTTTTTCCCCGGCGGCAGGTCCGGTGCCAAAGAAAACATATTGCCCGGGATCTGCAGGGCCGTCTTCAATGGCTGCCACGTCTCTTAAATAGACGGGATGACCGTTGGAGACGTTGATCACCACCCGGCCCACCTCTTGGGCATTTTTAAGAAGTCCCCCGGTGTGGATGACAATCTGCCCTTGCCTTGAGGGGAAACTGCCAGAATCAGACGCCTGGTTGGCAGCCGACAGCAGGTTTGCCACCTGTTCCACATCCAGCCCATAGGCGGCCAGTCGGATGGGGTCCAGTTGAACGCTCACCTGGCGCTGCTCTCCGCCGATGACGGTGGTGATTGAGACGTTGGGTTCGCGTTTCACGAGGTCTTCGACCTCGGCGGTGAGACGTCTGAGCTGATAGGCATCCACCTCTTCGCTCCAGAAGGTTAAAGCCAGGATAGGTACGTCATCAATGTATCTGGGACGGATCAGGGGAGGGCTGACACCGGTGGGAATTCTGTCATAATTGGACATGAGTTTGGATTGAAGCTTTACGATGGAGGCTTCCTCGTCCTGTCCCACCAGAAAACGCACCACAGCCATGGACATGCCGGGCATGGAGGTTGTGTAGATGTATTCCACCCCGGGGATTTCCCAGAGCAGTTTCTCCATGGGTTTGGTTACCCGCTGCTCCACCTCTTTGACACTGGCTCCGGGCATTTGTACAAACACATCAATCATGGGCACAATGATCTGGGGCTCTTCTTCTCTTGGAAGGGCAATCACCGCTGCAATGCCCAGAAGAATGGATGCGATGATAACCAGCGGGGTGAGTTTTGAATCAATGAAAAATGCGGCAATTTTACCTGCCGGGCCTTGTTTGATGGTCATGATGCACTCTCCACTTTCATGCCGTCCCTTAACCCTTGTGGGGGCGAAATAACGTAGCGGATGCCGGGCTTCACCCCGGAGATAATTTCAATTTGGTCCTTGAAGTGTCTTCCGGTTCTCATGAGCCGGAACCGTGCAATGTTTTCGTCATCCACCAGAAAATATCCGGTGAGCTGTCCCTGGGTGACCTGGGCGGATTCGGGAATCAAGAGCATCCCACCATCTCCCACGGGAATACTTACCCTGCTGAACATGCCGGATCGGAGCATGGTGTTTTCAGGAAGGGTCATTTTCACATTAAAGGATCTGCTCTTTGCGTCCGCTGTGGGTGCAATGGTCTTGATGGTACCGATGATGGGGGGGGCATTTTCCAGGGCCGGGATGGTGACCTCCATGGTCTGCCCCATCTGAAGTGCCTGGATATGATGCTCCGGCACCAGAAACTCCACCTGAAAACCACCGATTTTTTCCAGGGTCAGAAGGGGAATACCCGGGGAGGCAAGATCGCCTGCATTGATCATCTTGGCGGTGACAATGCCGTCATAAGGAGCAAGGATGGTGGCATCTTTTTGGGAAATACCGGCTCCGGACACCGCCGCCTGGGCCTGCTGAACCCGGGATTGGGCCGCAGACACCATGGCCTGGGCCTGGGCCAGGGCTGCCTGGGCCTGGAGGTGTCGGGCCTGGGCCTCTTCAAATTCCTGGCGGGTGGCGGATTCCTCCGTAAATAGTTTTTCATAGCGTTTGTAGGTCGCCTTTGCGAGATCTGCTCCGGCTTGGGCCGCATTCCGGGCAGATATGGCGGCATTTTCTGCCTTGCCGGCTTCGGCAAGACCGGCTTCACTCTGGCGCAGCCCTGCGGCCACCTGTCGTTCGTCCAGGATTACAAGGGTGTCTCCCTTTCTTACGGCATCGCCTTCCTTGACGTTCACCGCCTTGACAGTGCCCATGATTTTACCGGACAAGGTGCTGGAATTCTGGGCGGTTATGGTGCCAAGGGCCTCGTAAATAAATGGTTGATTACTGATGGCAGCCACGGCCACAGTGGTGTTGATGGTTGCCGGAGGGCTTGATTCTGTGGTACCGGGTTCGATTTTGTCAGTGCACCCCATTAAAAGACAGATGATCCCCAATGGGATACATATTCCTAACAGTGATTTTTTCCCCATGGTTTTCTCCTTTTATGTAACAAAAATTCATCTTTTATGATCTGTTTTTTTATAAAATTTGTCAATATTTTTTGCTGCTTAATCCTCAGATATTAACGCATGCTCATTTAATTTTACAGGTTTGTTCACACATGGGGCACTCGGTCATTGGGTCAACGGGGTCAGGCTTATGTTCTGTTGAGAAACGGCACAATCTGCAAAAAAAAATGTGCCGACAAAAATAAGTTCCCCAGGTTCAACCCATATTTTTTTGCAGCCAGTTTAATGTTTCCGGGAAGGTCTTGAATGTTACCTCAGTTCCTGTTTCGTCGTGGGATTCTTTGATGATGCTGGCTTTGTTTCTTAACTGTCCTAAAAGGTGTCCTTTTTTATATGGGATTACCAGGGTGGTTTCGATTATATTTGACTCGAAATGCTGAAGAATTTTTTTTCGTAGAAATGCGATATCCTCGGGGTTATGGGCAGATATAAAAATGGCATCGGGGAATTCATGACGGAGGACTTCCATCTCCCCGGTGGTGAGTTTATCAATTTTGTTCAGGATTAAGCGGATGGGAATTTTTTCACCACCGATCTCTTTCATGACCGATTGCGTCACAGCCAATTGAGATCGAAAATCCATATCGGAAGCATCCACTGTGACTAAAAGCAAAGAAGCCGCAAGTGCCTCATCAAGGGTAGATTGAAAAGATGCAACTAAATCATGGGGCAATTTTTTTATAAAACCAACGGTGTCGGAGATGAGTACCGGAGGAAAAGCCTCTGGCTGCATTGATTTTACCCGGGTATCAAGCGTTGCAAATAATTTATCCTCCACCAATACGTCGCTTCCGGTGAGTTTGCGCATCAGCGAGGATTTCCCGGCATTGGTATAACCCACCAGAGAGACCTGGAAATTTTCTTTTCTGCGGCTGCGCCGTCTATTTT
Source organism: uncultured Desulfobacterium sp. (assembly GCA_963674605.1). GTDB lineage: Bacteria > Desulfobacterota > Desulfobacteria > Desulfobacterales > Desulfobacteraceae > Desulfocicer. Next base: position 136,241 of record OY771474.1, read on the forward strand.
GTTCGTCTCGAATTGCAACAAGTCGCGACTTTAATTCGGATATGCGGTCTCTGATACGACGTTTGTCGAGTTCATGGGAGGTTTCTCCTGCGCCCTTCGATCCAATACCGCCGCCTTGACGATCCCCTCCAATGTGAGATGCCCTCAGGCGTGGGGTCAAATAAGCCAACTTGGCGATCTCCACTTGAATGAGCGCTTCTCGGCTCTTGGCATGACGGCTGAAAATTTCCAGGATCACACCGGTTCGGTCTATAACTTCCACGCCGGTGGCTTTTTTAAGATTTTGCAATTGCTTGGTGGAAATTTCACCATCATAGATGACCAGATTGGCTTGCACGCGGTCTTTTGCCAGTGGGTCATCGTCTGCACCCCCTTCATAGGAGTCGGTGAACATGTTGCCTGAATCATCTTCGAGCATGTCGTTGGTTTCATCTTCTGATTTCCGGCTGAATCCTTCAACAATGCCTGTGCCGCCGGTATATCTTGCAAGTTCTTTTAATTTTCCTGCACCCAACAAGGTTGCCGTATCCGGTTTGGGGCGGCGTTGGGTCAGTGTGGCCACGACTTCGAGGCCCATGGTTTTCACCAGACGTCTGAGTTCAAGAAGAGACGCATCGTTCTCCTCATCGGAAACGCCATGGGTTTGAACTGAAAACAAGACCGCAGTCTTTTTTTCCTGGTTATCATTTGATTTTTCCATCATCTTTTTTTGACCATCCATATTGAATTTAAAGTGCCCTATGCTTGGGAGGATAGGCTCCAGAATCTTTTCGCGTCCACTGCAAGTGATGATATCATATTAATTGAACTCAAAGTAAAAATGTTTTTTTCTTTACACCTATCAAAATCACCGGGTATGCCCCGAAAATAATGGGACATTTCCATGTGATTATGATATGTTTTCAAATTCACTTGAATTTCTCCAGTCAATATCCTCTGGTCTACAGACCCAGGGATTTTCTTGCTGGCTTTTAAAAAAATATTAATGAATTATTTGGGAAAAATATGTCATTTGATGAACTTGGCCTCCGGGTCGAACTGCTTAAAGCCGTTAAAACCAATGGCTACACCGCCCCCACCCCCATCCAGAGCCGGGTCATTCCGGCCATTATCCAGGGACGTGATGTCCTTGCCCGGGCCCAGACAGGAACGGGTAAAACAGATGCCTTTGCCCTGCCGCTGGTGCATATCTTAAGTCAGCACAAGGGCAGTGGTCGACACCCCCGGGCCCTTATCTTAACCCCCACCCGGGAACTGGCCCTCCAGGTGGGAGATTGTTTTAAGGATTACGCCAGAAGGGTATCCCTGCGGTGCTCGGTGGTGTATGGCGGGGTGAACATAAATCCCCAGATTCATCGCTTAAGAAGGGGTATTGATATTCTGGTGGCCACCCCGGGCCGTCTTCTGGATCTGGCCTCCCACAGGGATCTGGATCTGTCCCTGATAGAATTTCTGGTATTTGATGAGGCCGACAGAATGCTGGATCTGGGCTTCAGTGGGGAGATTTCTGAAATCCTTGAGCTTATGCCAAGTCATCGCCAGACCATGTTGTTTTCTGCCACCTATACTCCGCAGATAAGACAACTTGCCGATAAAATGCTCAATTCGCCCCAAAATATTGAGGTGACCCCCAATATAAAGGCAGCAGCTTCCATTGCCCAGAAGGTACATCTGGTGGAGCAGGACAATAAATGTGCCCTGTTGATTCATCTCATCACCAAGGGAAACTGGCCCCAGATACTTGTCTTTACCCGCACAAAACACGGTGCAAACAAACTGACGGACAAGCTCATGGCAAAGGGAGTCAGTGCCGCTGCCCTCCATGGCAACATGAGTCAATCCCAGCGGACACGGACATTAAAAGAGTTTAAAAAAGGGGAGGTAAGAACCCTGGTGGCAACGGATGTGGCTGCAAGGGGGCTTGATATAACAAATTTACCCCATGTGGTGAATTATGATATGCCCCGGGCTCCGGAAGATTATATCCATCGCATTGGTCGCACGGGCCGGGCCGGAGTCAGTGGGGTGGCGGTTTCCCTGGTCAATCATCATGAAAATGCCAGTTTAAAGGCCATTGAGGAACTGCTGAAACAAAAAATCCCCCGGCAGCCCGTTAAAGGCTATACCGTGGATGGTGATGTGCCGGATTTTGTTTTATTGCGCCCCAGAAACCCCACCAGTGAAAGAAAGGCTGAAAAGTCATTAAAAGAAACGGTAAACCAAAGAAACGCCCGGAAGCAGGCTGCCATATCCGCCCCGGGCAATAAAGTGAAAAACAGTAGAAAATCAAGCAACCATGTCAAGTTGGAAGGTGCTGATAAAAATGCAGGTACCAGGAAATCCACAGGCGTTGGTAAACCGTCAGTTGGCGGTAAATCCACAGGCCCGGGGAAACCGGCTGGTTCCGGGAAAGGCCGGGTATCTGGCTCAACATCCCGGCCCGGCAAAAAAACGGACAGCCGGGGGAAAAAGTCCTCTCTGTCTGGGGCTGGCTCCCGTCAATGGCCCGGCAAGGGCAAGTTGAAAAAATAGCGTTTCCATCAAAGGTGCATTCTCCTTCTCTTGCCTGTGTTTTAAGTCTTTTGTTTGTAAAGATAGAATGCCTGAACCACTTTTCAGCCGAATTGATAACATCAATGACTCAACTTTCGGTGTTCGCCTTTCGTGCAGGGCAAATGGGCATACATTCTCCATAAAAACAGATTTCAGGAGGAAGTAAAATGGGTTTTCAAGGAAATTTCAGGTTTGGTTTTCTATTCTGGGTGATTTTTTCTGGCTGTTGCATGTTGTCCACTCCTGTCAAAGCCCAGCCGGAACAGCCATTGGGCACCTTTATAGAGGCGCTGAAAAAAGACACAAGGGGGCCTTACCAGGCAATCAAATGGTTTTGCCCCGACGGTGGAATTCTTGGTGCCCAGGAGCGCTGCGCGTCTCCGGGGGGAATCCAGCACGGGCTCTTAAAAGAGGCGGTGAAACGCCTTGAAAAAGAGAAAAATATCTATCTGGACTTGGTGCTTGCGGGCAGCGTTCATGATCGTATCTGGGATGCCCCGGCCCAGCACTCCCGCATCAAGCAGTACGCCATGATTCAATATCTTTTCCAGGCCGATGACGGTTGGATTTACCGCAATGCCAGATATTACCGGGGAGCCCTCCAGGCCGAGGATGAAAGTGCCTGGGGTGCGGGATTTCTAAAATGGCTGCTGACCGATCATGATGCCCCGGTGAAAACATTTTTTATGGTGCGGGAAGCCTGCCGGGTGATTCCCCACCCCGGTTTGAATAAGAACCGTCTCCAGACCATTCGCACCACATCCAAAACCCTGTCCGACCTTATCCCGGGTTTTCTGCCGCTGCGGATTAAACTCCACGGCCAGCCCGATGCAGGCGATGTTGTTAAAGTCAAGGCCTTTGTGGAAAAAAACAGCCCCATGCTGGACGATAACCAGCGTACGCTGTTTACCTCTCTGATTGATAACCTTGGGGCAGTGTATGGCGTATCCGGGCTGGAACGTCTGGAAAAACAGATGTCCGGCAGGCTTTCCCAGCTTCCGGAACTGTCGGAACTTATTAAAAGCCTTGGACGGTCCATGGATGATATCCGACATTCAGATCAGGCGTTTTCTCCGTCACACCCAAATCCCCATGCAGTGATAGCGGACCTGCTGCTGAAAATACGTACCCTGATTCCTGTGGTGGATCCGGGTATCCGGCTTCCCCTCATGGATTTTTCCCTGGAACTTGAAAAAGTGCTGTTTTCTTCCATTGCCCGGTGGCAGCCCCGGACCCTGGCTTCGTTGATGGAAAAATGTGCGGTGCTGGCCAGGGCAGCTGCGGGGTGTGGATATATGGAAATGTGGGAATGGTCACTGGCTGCTTCCCAGGCCTTGGGTCCCTCGGAGGAGTCCATGCCCTTTAAAACCTTTCAGCTGAAGGTGGAACAGATCCGGCGCATGGTGGACTGGGGGGCGCTGATGATTCGATCCACCTATGGGCCGGAACTGACCCGTTACGCTCAATTTGAACCCCTGGCTCCTGGATTTGTGGATGATCGCATCCGGTCTTCGGTGCTTCTGGCCCTGGGTGAAGCCGTTGGGGATCTGACAAAATTTGCCCAGACCGCCGCAGGGGTGTCCCACCAGCTGTCCACCGGGATTAAGCCCCAGGGCATCCGGGGATTAAATCCCGGCCTGGCCCATGGTATTCTTGAGGTCTTCACCGGGCTGCACGGAACACTGAATGTGGATTCAAAAAAAATATATGCTTTTAAAACCATTCCTTCGGAGTTAAAGCCCGTGGCCGGCATGCTAACCGTGTCCGAAGGCAATCTTGTGTCCCATGTTCAGCTCCTGGCAAGAAATCTTGGCATTCCCAATGCTGTGATCTCCGCTGACAATCTGGACAGCCTTGCAGACTATGCCGGGCAGGAGATGTTTTATGCCGTATCCCAGCGGGGAGCGGTGGTGCTCCGGCCGGTGAAGGACCTTTCAAACCTTGAAAAAGACTTGATTAAAGAGAAGAAAAGGACCCAGGATCGCTTCCGGGTTCCCGTGGAAAAAATTGATCTGACCCAGAAGACCCTGAAACCGCTGGACCAGGTTCGTGCACTGGATTCCGGCCGAATCTGCGGACCCAAGGCGGCAAACCTGGGTCAATTAAAATTTTTGTTTCCGGATAAGGTTGTCAATGGCATTGTCATTCCCTTTGGTATTTTTCGTGCCCACATGGACCAGACAATGCCGGATCAGCCCATGAGCTACTGGCAGTTTTTAACCAAAGCCCTGAGCAGTTCTTCCATGGACGACACCCAGCTGATTGCCACCCTTGGCAGGCTCCAGGCAGCCATTGAAACCATGCCCTTTCTACCGGGATTTGAAACGGCCCTTGCCGAAATGTTTGAGGCAAGCCTTGGCAAAACCCTTGGCAGCGTGCCGGTCTTCATCCGCAGCGATACCAACATGGAAGATATCAAGGGATTTACCGGTGCGGGATTGAATCTCACCCTGTTCAATGTCCGGGACCGGCAGCGGATTTTCCAGGGTATCAGAAGTGTGTGGGCCTCTCCCTACACGGAAAGAAGTTATCTCTGGCGTCAGAAATATCTTGAAAATCCAGAAAACGTGTTCCCGTCCATTTTGCTGCTGCCATCGGTGAACGTGGAAAAATCCGGGGTGGTGATTACCCATGGCATTGTGTCCAATGACCCTGAAGATATAACCGCAGCCTTCAGCCGGGGGGCCGGGGGGGCCGTGGATGGGCAGTCTGCTGAAACCTGGCTCATGACCGATGCCGTAACAGATCTGCTTTTGTACCCGGCAAGGGAAAGCCGTGCCACCCGGCTGCCTGTGTCCGGGGGAGTGGACAAGGAAGCGGTTATCTTTGATCAGCCGGTGTTAACTCCTGAAGAACGGCGGCAGATTCGGGAGCTTGTTAAAATCGTCCGAAACGTATTGCCCCATACCCCCGGCATTGAAGGTGACGGCCCCTTTGACATTGAGCTGGGATTCATCAACGGTGCCATGCGATTGTTCCAGGTGCGTCCCTTTGTGGAAAACAAACGGGCAGGAACCCTGAATTATCTGCTTAATCTCGATGAAGCGGGTGTGTCGTCCCCAGCTGTTTTGACGGCACAAACACCGTTGCCATGAAAAATGGAGGCGTTATCGGAAGCATTCTCGCTTATCCGGTCATAATCGTCATTGACGATGGGGGCCGGGCTTGCTGGGTCCACCCCATTCAAATCTTGGATTCCACATGGAGCAGGAGCTTTTTAACCTGATCCATTGGTTTGGCCGCCATGGCTTTTTCAAGAGCTGTTTTTGCATCTTTGTAATTGCCCAGCTCAAAGCAGGCTTTTCCCAAATTGTAAAGAATGACGGGGTGTCTGGGATAGATTGCAAGGCATTTTTTGTACTGGGTTATGGCTTCTGCAAATGCGCCGATTTTCCTTAATTCGATGGCATAGGCATTGAAAACAGAAATCGTTTCCGGAATCGGGTCAGCTGCCTGGTCTATATATTCACCGGCCTCTTTAATATACCCACTATTAAGATAGGCTGATCCCATATTGATATAATTTAAGGTCAGTGGGCTCTAGCTCTTTTATATGAGAAAAGGTTTCAGAGGCTTCATCCATCAGTCCTAATTTGAGATATGCATTTCCTATTTCTATTTTTCTGTTGAAATTCAAAGGATTCATTAAACTTGCTTTTTTAAAATATGCAATTGCTTTTTCAGGTTTTTCTTCAGCCATGTAAATCTTGCCAAGCAAGTTAAGGAATTTACCCTCTTGTTTAATTTTCAATGCCTTTTGAATATACGCTTTGGCTCTTTTCAACTGTTTTTTGTAAAAGTAGCATTCACTTGAAACAAACAGTGCGTCTATGCTTTCAGATGTGTTTAAAATTTCTGTTGCTAATGAGAGCGCTTCATCATATTTTTTCTGCAGTTGAAGGCACAAAAGCCGCTGTCTTTGAGATTGCAAGGCATTGGGATGTGATTTCTTGTAAAAAATGTTCTGTATGGCCTTGAGCATGGCCTTTTCGGAAAAAGGTTTCTCCTGGTATCCGTCAACCCCCTCTTCAATGGCATAAATCACTTTTTCCTGGGACATCTCCTCTGTCAGCATTAAAACAGGAATATTTTGATACTGTTGGTTTTTCCTTATTGAAATTAACAATTCAATTCCGCTCATGTTTGGCATATGCCAATCTGTGATAATAAAATCAATTGGAAATTGTTTGAGCATGGAAAGGGCTTTCCGGCCGCTGTTCACGGTATATATATTCTTATAACCATTGCGGATCAAAATCATTGCCTGCATCGTGGCTATTTGCTCCTGATCATCTACAATTAGAAAATAATTGTTTATCTCTTTTTCTTGTTTGGTTGACATTTTTTAAAAACTCACCGATAGCATTCTTAATAACGTGACGTTCAAATTTTTTCTGCCGATTTTGAGAGACCGGGTTCAGTCTTATTGTTAAAACATGCCTGGCCCGGTTGATCCAACAATTTCATAATCAGTATTCCTGGGACCATTTAATGACCAAGGCTTTCAGGGTATAATAATAAACAAACTGACTATTATTGTCAATGAAATGAGGGTTGTGGACATTTTTTGTCATATCAAGAGTGGCCCATGTATGATCAAGCCCAAAAGAAGGAGTTGTGTTTTATGAAATATTTTTTATGGTGTACAGTGGTGCTGGCATGTGGTTTGAGCCTTGTAATGGAAACGGTATCTGCCTATCCCGTTGACGGATTTGAGTATTCCGGCATCCGGCGGCTTAAACCCATGGCATTGTTGCTGGCGGGCAAAAAACAGGGACCAGGCCTTGTGCCCGGTGCCATCAGAAGCATGGCATCCATTACCCTGCATCCGGATATGGCGGTCTCTGATCTTTCAAATCCGGAATCCCTGGTGGATGCAACACTTCAGGCCCAGATGGAACGTCTTTTTCCCAACAGGGATGAGAGTTATTCCCTGGCGTTGCTTGACATCACCCCGGGCAGACCGGCAAGGCTTGCCCTGCGCCAGGCCCGGCGCAGATTTGCCGTGGGAAGTGTGGGAAAACTTGCAATTGCCGCCGGACTGTTCAATGAACTCCAGCGACTTTTTCCGGATTCCGTGGAAAAACGTCAGGCACTTTTAAAAAACCGCCTGGTGGTGGCCGGTCCATGGATCGAAACCGATGGGCATGAGGTGCCGATTCTCTCTCCTGACACCGGAGAGGTCAGCCGTCGTCCCATCCGCCAGGGGGATTCGTTTTCCCTGTACGAATGGGCGGATCATATGATTTCAGCCAGCGCCAACGCGGCGGCCAGCACCCTGTGGAAGGAGTTGGTGCTCATGCGGCATTTCGGCGCCCTTTATCCCCCCTCCCGTGAAGCAGAAGATGCTTTTTTTACCACCTCGCCCAAAAAAGAACTCTCTGCCCTGGCCGCCGCAGTGGTAAACGAACCTCTTCTGGCCACAGGTATTTCCCGGGAAGACTTTCATCTTGGCAGTTTTTTCACCAGCCAGGGCAAAAAGAAAATCCCCGGGGAAGGTGACAGCAGTGCTTCTCCTCTGGGGCTCATGAAATATCTGGTGGCCATGGAGCAGGGGCGCATTGTAGATCCCTGGTCCAGCCTTGAAATCAAACGCCTTATGTACACCACGGCCAGACGGATTCGATATGCCTCTTCCCCGGCTCTGGCCCAATCCGCGGTGTATTTCAAGTCGGGCAGTCTTTTTAAATGCAGAACCGAAGCAGGGTTCACCTGCCGAAAGTACATGGGTAACGTGGAAAACATCATGAATTCCGTGGTGATTGTGGAAACGCCGGATGGCAGGATCTACATGGTAACCCTGATGACCAACGTGTTAAAGAAAAATTCAGCCGTGGATCATCAGACCCTGGGAACAGAGATAGAAGCCTTGATGAAAGTCGTTAATTGATGTGGAATTTACCCGTTTTTTCAAGGGCAAAGCGCGCCATGCGTCTGACCCCCCGGCTGGGACTGTTCAAGAGCATGGCCATGTGGGGAATATACCTATCCTCTGCAAAAAAAGATAAAAGATAGAGGGTTTTTTCCTTCAGGAAGTCGTCCTGGCCCTGGAGCAGAGAAACATAGGAATCAAATTCCTCGGGGATATCGTCCTCCGGCGGCGGCACCATCCCTTCCGCCAGAAGAAGGCTGCCGGTTTCAATGATGGGCATGAGGCTGTTTTTCAGGTTTATATCCAGCACATTATCCAGAAATTCCATGGCATTCATGCGTACATCCGTGTCCCGGCTGCGGATACCCTTATAGGCACTGTACATCTCCACAGGAGGGTATTTCAGTCCAAGCAGCCGGAACAGCCTTTCAAGACCGGCATCCAGACGCATTTCCAGGGCTTTTATAAGCTGTTCCCTTGCCTGGGACCTCCCGGGATGTTGCATGGGTACATCCTGGGACGGCACCATATGTTTCTGGGCGTACAGGATCATGAGCATATCCATGTAATCCCTTGCTTCTTTCTTGATGCCCGGCACAATGCCTACCTTGGTGAACAAAAGGGTGTCGGATTTGATTCTCAGGTGGTTTAATGCCCGGATGACTTCGTAACGCAGCCCAAGATCTTTTTGTTTCAGATGGCGGGACAGGGTATCCACGGCTTTCTGGTCACCGGCCGCAGCAATGACCTCCGGGAGATGTTTGCGGATATTGTATGCCACATAGGTATTGGAAAGGCAGGTACTCAAAAGATCCAATGTCCGGGGACCATAACAGGCCAGGGCCTCCATGGCCGCATCCCTTAAGACCGGTTTTCTGCCCAGAAAGGGAAGCAGCACATGTATGAATTCCGGGTGCCAGGTCTGACCGGCACCCTTGATGGCTTCTATCACCACCGGCTGTTCCGGGTCATTCATGAGAATGTAAAGATAAGGATATAATGGATAAATATCACCGGTGCAGATGGCCTGGATGCAGATTTTTTTTGTGAAAATCCGCTGTTCGGGATCGGTCATGGGGGAAAGCAGCGCCCTTTCAATGAGGCGCTCCGGGGTGAAGCGTTTCCTCATGACACGGTTTTTACGGGTTTCTCTTGCCAGACAAAGCAGGGCAGCTCCCCGGATACGAAAGTCCCCATCCTTTAGCAGGGCTTGCAGTTCGTGGTCACGGTTCTGGCAATGGTGGAACACATATCGTATGGCCTCGGTCTTGAGATCCATGTTACCCGCCTGAATGAATGTTTTTGCCTGGTCAAGGACGTTTACCGTTTTGGAAAAATAGAGCTGTTTCAAGGCTTCAATGCGAATGATCTCCCGGGGATGGGATAAAAGTGTCACCAGAAAAGGAGACAGGCTCTCGCTGTGAAACGGGATGATCATCTGGAGGGTTTTTAATATCAGGCGTTCATCATCTGCTGTAAGCCCCTGGATGATTCTTTCCATGGTGGTGGTACTGTCCACAGCATGCCCGGTAAAATTGGGGATGGGATCGGGTTCAAGGTCAAATTTCTTTTTAAAGGCGTATATATATTCCTTTTTAACCCGTCGAATCAGGATGAACCATACACTGACCAGCAGCAGAATCACCCCGCTGATATGGGCCGGGGCGATATCTATTCCAAATACAAGAAACACCAGCACAAGCCCGCCGATGCCGCTGGCCGCGCTGTCCACAAAAATATCAATAAAGGGTTTGGTCTGGTTTTTGATGGCAGGGGGAATGGGAAGAAACAAAAGCTCCATGCCCGATTTGTTCAGGGAATTCTTGAAGGCCCCTTCGTTGAGTTTTATCATTACCGCTGTCCACAATGCCGGATGAAACAGGGTGAGCACTGCACCGGAGAACACGGCCACGGGAAGAAAAAAAAGAGAGGCCCCCACCCCGAGTGTCTCCACCACCTTCCGGGTCACGAACAGCTGAATCAATAAAGAGATGAAGTTGAGATTGGACATCCAGAATCCCAGAAAAGCTGCAAGCTGATCCGTGTCTGTTATGTTGGCTGTGACGATGAAGTTAAACTGATAGTCCACAAGCCGTGAAACAATGACACTGATCCCCAGAATAACTGCCAGAAGACGTAAATGCCTTGAGTGTATGATCCGGGACAGGGGACGTCCGGGGGGCGGGGGATCAAGGGGTTTAAAATCCGGACGGATCTGGGCTTCCAGGGGCCCGTAAATTTTCCACAACTTTTTCACAATGAGAATGCACAGGAAAAGGCAGATGATGGAAATCACCATGAGATTGTCGCTTCCCAGGGTCGGTGCCAGAAGCTTGGTGACATATCCGCCAAGGATACCCCCTGCAATGGCACCGGACCCAATGGGACCAAACAAGCGCTTTGCCTCTCTGACATTGAAAAAAAGTCCGGCTGCCAGCCAGAACTGGGAAACACATATCAGGGCAAACAGGCCCACCCACACAAAAAACAGATAGAGGAAAACCCCCTGTATCCATTGAAAATGAATGAATATCCAGAAGACCATCAAAAGAGAAATGGCCACGTACAACGTCTTTTCCATCAGCTGGTCCAGGGGAATTTTTTCCAGCATCAGTGCATAGAGTGATGAAAAAGTAGCTGCAAAAAAGGCCGTGAGCATATAGGCAAAGGGAAGCTGCCGTGCACCGAACTGGTTGAGAAAGAGTGCATTGCTCACCGGTTTGACAATCATCAATGCCGTGATGAACAACAAAAGATAGGTAAACATCCACAGACACCGGCGGTGTTCCCCTTCACGGATATCAAAAAACCGGGTTATGAGATCCAGGCCCGGTTTGTACCAGTTTCTTTTGTTTCTGGATAGGCTCATCAGGCTTACAGGGTTTCCACCGGCACATATTCTTTCAGCTCTGATAAAATTGTGCCTGTTTGTGAGGTTTTTGTGAGGTGTGCTTTTTGTTTAAGTGCTGTTTCAAGTTTCGGAATAAGTTGCCTTAAAATTTTTTCTCCATTGGGGTTGTCAACCAGGGCAACGGCAATATAGCGGCGCCACTGGGGACCCCACACCAGAACGGAATCTGAATGCCATGTCTTCCATGTACCTGATTTGCGAAACAGGCTTGCCTGGGGAACAAGTTTGTGCAGCGTGTTTACAAATTTATGCGACAGTCCTGGGTTGACAAGGATGTCAAGCATCTCGCGGCTTCTTTTCCTGTTGATAAGTTTGCCCATGGCCAGTTGATAATAAAATCGGCATACCTGGGAAGCGGTGGCTGCATGGCTGAGCCCCTTCATGGGTTCCGGCATTCTTATGCCGGTGCTGGCATATTTTTTCCCCACCCACAGGCCACCGCCACAGGTTTCATCGTAGAACTCATAGCATTTCATGGTCAGGACATCCTGGATGCGCTTCATGGTTACCCGTTCTATCATGCGGGTGGCAGCCCTGTTATCTGATTTACGAATCATGAGATTCAGATCTTTCATGATTTCCGGGGTCTGCTTAAGGAGTTTGTTCTCAAAACAGTGAAAAGCCGTTAACAAAATGGCAAGCTTGGGAAGGCTGGCCGCATACATCATCTCATTGCCGTTAATACTGGCAAAAAGGACATGGGAAGGATCTGTGAGGTCCACAAGTCCGATGGTCATTTTTTTGTCCCGGACCATCTTTTTCCAGGAGGGGGTGCGGAACACCACATCTTCAAGCTGGTGCTGAAGAACTGTGTCAACAAGATCCGTCAAGGGTACCAGGGTTCGGGAATGGGTGTTCAGGGGCAGAGACGGCATGGGGGGGGCAGCCGCCGGTGCAGGCATTTCTGTGGCTCCGGTGGAGACGGCAAAAAAAATCAGTACAAGCAGTGGGATGAATTGTTTCATAATCGTTTTTTATGTTTAACCTCATGGATTCTTGGGGTGGCCTGGTCATCAAGCGAAAAGACTTGATAATCTATCAAATTTTATATTATTATTCAATTCAGAAATTTGTTTTTTCGACCAGGTTCAAAATCCTAAAGGCCATGGGAAATTTTTTCGGGCGGAATATTTAGATTTATTGATCCTTGGAACCCATCTGCTATCTTCAACAGGTCTTTGTTGCATTAGCCCCATGGTCAAAAAGACGTCCGGGCAAATAAAAAAACATTTTCATTTGTTGTGCCAAGTGCTATGAGATAGAGTATCTTTCACATCAATATCAAATGGACCCGGACAAGAGAATGATCTTATCTATTGACAAATGGTACGATAGAGAAAAGCGACAAGAGCAACTTGAAAGGCATGTATCAGAAACCCGGACGGCAAAATTTGGGTTTACCACCTATGCCGAATCCGATAAGCGTCACCGGGTCAACCGGCATTTCAATTCCATTGCCACGCGATACGACTTGATGAATACCATTTTGAGTGGCGGAATTCATTATGCATGGAAACGAAGGGCCGTTGAAACACTCATGATCAAACCGGAAGAAAAAATCCTGGATGTATGCGGCGGAACGGGGGATATGGCCTGTTTGTCCGCATCCCGAACAGGCAAAAAAGGTATGTCGATTGTGTACGATATGAACCGGAAAATGATCGAGCAAGGGAAAAAAAAATCCATAAATGGGGTAACCTTTGTTCAAGGAGATGCTGAAAGCATCTCTTTTCCGGATGGTTCATTTGATGCTGTTTCCATTGGATTTGGGATTCGAAACGTCACCCATCTTGAAACCGGTTTCAAGGAGATCTTTCGAGTGTTGAAAAAAGGAGGCTCCATGTGTTGTCTGGAATTTTCAAAACCTGACAACTCTTTTTTTAGATATCTATACGATCTGTATTCGTTCAGGATAATGCCGTTAATAGGGGGAGTCATCACCGGCTCAACTGAAGCCTACACTGCATTTCCCGAATCCATACGCGCGTTTCCACTACCCGGAGAGCTAAGCCTGATTTTACAAGATATTGGTTTTAAGGATATCAAAGTTGAGAAGTTGACAAATGGCATCGCAGTGATTCATTCAGCAAGAAAATAAAGATCTATTACTGATAATTAAAAGTAAATATTCGGCGTGCCCATGTAAATGTTTGGCCATTACCCCCATATTGCCCTGTTTGGGGCTGCGTAGCATACTAATGCTACTAATGCTATGTGAGCAGACCAAAATAGGAGAAGATGGAGTGTTGACCGAATATTTACATATTAGATGCCGTTTTTACAAATTAAGACAATCGCTTTTGCTCGATGCTTTTTGAGTTGTTACAGAGCCATGGCCCTTTGATTCAAGATCAGGTGACTCAAATATCCCACTTATTCGGAAAACTCAAATGGCCTCTGAATGGGAAAAATGTATGAAAATCTATCAGCACCGTTACGATAAAAGGACGCATAATGGATAGGCGAACATTTCTCAAAACTGCCGGAATCGGAAGCATTTCTGTTGCCTGTGGCTGCAAGTCAGACTATGACAAAAATATTTTTTCGCTGGTAACGGCCCCGGAAGATTTTGTGACAGGGCAAGCGGTATGGTATGCCTCCACCTGCATGGAATGCCCGGCAGGATGCGGAATCCTTGCAAAAAACCGTGAAGGCCGGGTCATTAAACTGGAAGGGAATCCCGCCCATCCGGTGAATCTTGGGAAACTGTGCATCCGGGGCCAGGCTGCCCTGCAATCTGTTTATGATCCAGACAGACTGATGATGCCGCAACTCAAAACAGGGCAGACGTTTAAACCCATCTCCTATAATAAAGCCTTTGATATTCTGAAAAAGCGGATGCAAGCCGCATCTGAAAAGGGACGCAACCGCGTTAAACTGTTGACCGGCATTACCTCTGCCCCTCTTTTAGCCCTGTTTGAAGCCACCCTGGAAGCTTTTGGCGCAAGTCCCGCAGCCATGTATGAACCCTACTCCCACGATGCCTTGAGGGCAGCCCATCAGGCCCTGTTTTCAAAACCCATGCTTCCTTCTTTTCACATGGATAAAGCTGATTTTATCCTGGGATTTGGCGCGGATTTTGTAGAGACCTGGCTGTCACCGGTCGAATATATCCGCAAATTCAAATCCATGCACAACCTTAAAGACGGTACAAAGGGGACTTTCGTCCATGCCGGGCCTTACATGTCCCTGACAGCTGCCAATGCAGATACGTTTTTCCCAGTCACTGCGGGAACGGAATATATGGTGGCCCTGGGGTTGGTCCGCCAAATTTTGAAAACCAGAAAAACAGATCATCTGCCTGCTCCGTTTTTAAAAGAACTTGCGGCTGTTGTCAGATCATTTAAGCCTGAAATAGTTGAAGCATATACCGGATTTCCGGAAGCGGATCAAAATCGCCTGCTCGAATCGCTGCTTGCTTCCCACCGCCCCCTGGTTCTGGGATCAACAGGCACCACAACGGCAGACACCTCCTTTGCCCTGGAGATGGCCGTGACCCTGATGAATCTTCTGATGGACAAGGATCTATCCCTGTATGATTTTGAACAAAGGCATGCCCTTGAAAAGGTCATGACAGCAAAAGAAACAGCTGATTTCTTTAAATCGGCTGTTACGGATTCCACAGATCTCTTTTTGTTTTATAATACCAATCCCCTGTTCACCTTTCCAGAAAACAGAGATTTAACAGAGATTTTCAATCGCAAAGAGATTTTCAAGGTCAGTTTTTCAAATGTCATGGATGAGACATCCAAAAACGCAGACCTTGTTTTTCCTGTGCAGATGCCCTTGGAAACCTGGGACTGTTATGCGGGCAATACGGCATGCATTTCAACCCTCCAGCCTGCCATGGGACGTCTCACCCAGGCGCCTTCCATGGGCGATGTTTTCCTTGACCTGTCAGACAAAGATCGTCAGTTTGAGGACTACTATCAATATCTTGCCGACTACCTGTATACCAATATGCCTGAAAAGAGCAAAGCCCATTTCATTCAAACAATTCAATCAGGCGGGATATTTCATTCCAACAGCAAACCCGGGGCCCCAAGACCGCCCCTTGATCCTGGATCCATCAAGACGCTTAAAAAGGCACTTTACGCCATCGAACCCTCTGAAAAACCGGAATTAAAATTTTTAACGGTTCCGTCACTTCGACTCTATGACGGCCGGGGGACCAACAAGTCATGGCTCAATGAAATACCTGATCCCGTGACCAGTATTGCCTGGGAAACCATGCTCATGATTCATCCTGAAACCCTTAAAGAACTTGGATTCGCACATGGAGATATCCTGACCATTGAAGCAGGCGATAACGCCATTGAAGCCCCGGTCTACTCCTACCAGGGCGTTGCGCAAAGATTGATGGTCATGCAGATGGGCCAGGGGCACAATGCCTGCGGACGGTATGCCCAAGGATTCGGCAGCAACCCAGTTGATCTATTGTCGGGCAATCTTGAGACCTCTGATTTTCTCTCCTATCTGATCACCCCCACTTCGGTTAAACGGACAGGCCAGGCGGAAGCACTTCCCCAGACAGACGGCAGCCGGTCCCAGTACAAACGAAAAATTGCCCTGTCCATGACTTTGGCCAACAGCCACAGCGAAGCCGGCCACGGCAAATCTGACAAACATGGAAAAAAAGAGGGGGGGGGCCTGGATATGAATCAGTTCCCGTTAACCCTGCCAACCAAGGAAGGATACGATAAAAAGCGAGATGCTTACGCGCCCCACGAGCATGAGGGCTACCGGTGGGGAATGATCGTGGATCTGGACAAATGCGTGGGATGCAACTCCTGCGTGGCCGCCTGTTATGCGGAGAACAATATCGGCGTTGTGGGAAAAGATCAGATCATAAAAGGCCGGGAAATGGCCTGGCTGCGAATTGAACGATACCAGGACCAGAACAGTGAAGAACGGCTGATTTTTCTTCCCATGATGTGTCAGCACTGCGATGCGGCGCCCTGTGAGTCCGTATGCCCGGTGTACGCCCCCCACCATTCCAAGGAAGGGCTCAACAACCAGGTTTACAACCGCTGTATCGGTACCCGGTTCTGTGCCCAGAACTGTCCGTACAAAGTCAGGAAGTTCAACTGGTTTGACTGGGAAAGACCCACCCCCCTTAACCTTCAGCTCAACCCCGATGTCACCGCCAGAAGCAAAGGGGTTATGGAAAAATGCTCATTTTGTGTACAGCGAATTAAAAAAGCCCATAATCAGGCAAAAAATGAGAACCGTAAGATCCGGGACGGGGAGGTTCAGCCGGCATGTGTGCAGACATGTCCTGCCAATGCACTGACCTTTGGTAATTTCCTGGACAAGAAGAGTGCAGTTTCCATCCTGGCCCGGGAGTCACGGGCTTACCAAGTGCTGGGCTATCTGAATACCAAACCTGCCGTTATATATCTCAAGAAAATGGTGCAGGAACTATGAACCTTCAACCAGGGGTTTTAAACATATGTCTCAATTGACCTTTGAAACAATCAATACCACGGTTCTGGACACGCTGAGCCGTCCGGGAAAGGCCTACTGGTGCATCATCGCCCTGCTGTTTTGCGGGGTTATCATGGGGGCTTCCTGCTGGGCCTACCAGATCTTTGTCGGCGTGGGCGTGGCAGGCATGAACACACCGGTCCACTGGGGCACCTATCTGATAAACTTTGTTTTCTGGGTGGGGATAGCCCATTCCGGCACCCTGATTTCCGCCATTTTGTTTTTGTTCCGGGCAGGATGGAGAAATCCCATTGCAAGAGCTGCTGAGACCATGACCGTATTTGCCGTGTGCATTGCGGGCCTGTTTCCCTTTATCCACCTGGGACGGGTCTGGCTGGTGTTTTATATGCTGCCCCTTCCCAACCAGCGGACCCTGTGGCCCAACTTTCAATCGCCCCTGATCTTTGATGTCATTGCCATCTCCACCTATCTCACCGTGAGCAGTCTTTTCTGGTATACCGGACTTCTCCCGGATCTTGCCATTATCAGGGACCGGTCCCAGGGGGTACGCAAAAAGATCTTCAAGGTACTCTCCCTTGGATGGTCCGGCAGAACCGGTCAATGGATGAATTACTCAAGGGCCTATCTTTTGTTTGCGGGTCTGGCAACCCCCCTTGTTATTTCTGTCCACAGCGTGGTGTCCTGGGATTTTGCCCTTAGCGTGATACCCGGCTGGCATACCACTATTTTTGCTCCCTATTTTGTTGCCGGGGCCATTCATTCAGGCCTTGCCATGGTGCTGACCTTAAGCATCCCCTTGAGAAAAATGTTAAAGTACGAAGCGCTGATCACCATGGATGTACTTGAAAGCATTGCAAAAACCATTGTTTTTACCGGCATCATTGTGGGATTTTCCTATGCCACAGAATTGTTCATTGCCTGGTACAGCCACAACAGCATTGAGATGGAAACCT
Organism: uncultured Desulfobacterium sp.; assembly: GCA_963674605.1. Classification (GTDB taxonomy): domain Bacteria; phylum Desulfobacterota; class Desulfobacteria; order Desulfobacterales; family Desulfobacteraceae; genus Desulfocicer. The sequence goes on from OY771474.1 coordinate 153,978, forward strand.
TCTGGTGGCGGGCCTTTGGTCATTATGCACCCGAATACTGGATCATGGTGATCTGCAACACCGTCATCCCTCTTTTGTATTTATCAAAAAAAATTAGAACCCATGTCATCCCTTTGTTTATCATCTCCATTTTTGTCAATATCGGCATGTGGTATGAGCGGTTTGTCATCATCGCGGGCAGCGTTGCCCATGATTTTTTGCCCAATGCCTGGGGGCATTACCGCCCCACATGGGTTGAGGGGGGAATCATGGTGGGGGCCTTTTGTCTTTTCTTTTTCCTGTTTTTGCTGTTTGTTAAGCACCTGCCGTCGGTTTCCATGACGGAGATGAAGGAAATGATACACAAAACGGAGTAAGTCATGAATACGGATGCCATCATAGTCACCGGCCTTTATAATACCCAGGAAGAAACCCTGGCTGCTGTGGAAAAAATTCAGGAAAAGGGCTTTGAGGTAACGGAAGTTCACAGCCCCATTCCCAGCAACGCCCTTGCAAGGGCCCTGGGCAGGAAAAAAAGCAGGATCGGGTGGTTTACCCTGACCGGCGGGCTCATTGGATTTTTTTCCGGATTTGCCCTTGCTGTGTTCACGTCCACCCGATGGAACCTCATTGTCAGTGGAAAGCCCATCCTTTCCTGGATACCGTTTTTTGTTATCGCCTTTGAGTTTACCATTTTGTTTGCTGTGCTTGGCAATGTGCTGGGCATAGTGACCCAGGTGGGGCTTCCTGATCCAAACTATGAAAAAAATTATGACCCGGAATGTTCAGGCTCTCTGTATGGTATTGAAGTGGCTTCAACGCCCGAAGATGCTGACAGTCTGAGAGATCTACTCCACCGTACAGGGTCTTTAAAAAAACAGAGGGAAACCAAATGACGTTCATGGACACGGCATTCACAAAACCTTCAGCACCTTTTAATAAGAGTGTGTTCTTCATTCCTGCACTCATTGCCGGAGGCGGATTTCTATTTTTCATTATTTTGGCAGCAACGGGTCACCCGGAAAAAGCCTGGCTTGCTTACCTGACAAATTTCATTTTTTTTACCGTCCTCTCCTGCGGGGGACTTTTATTTTCCACCCTCATGCATTTTACCAAGGCCAGATGGAGCCACACCTTTGCGGCCGTTGCAGAGGCCTTTTCCGCCTTTTTTCCTGTCTCCTTTGTTCTTTTTATACTTCTTTTCATCGGACAGAATTACGTATTTCCATGGGTGGGACAAGATCTTCATGGCAAGGAAGTGTGGTTGAATGTTCCCTTTTTATTTGCCCGGGACAGTGTGGCGTTTTTGATTCTCTACAGCCTTGGATTTGGTTATCTGTATCACTCACTTAAATTCAGATTAAAGACGGCTCCCCAAAATACCCGGCTGAAAACATTTTTATTCAAGCGGTTTGAACAAAGTTCCCATGACCCTGAAACCATCAAACAACGGATGACGGTTTTTGCCGGCTGGTATATGTTTGCCTTTGCCATGTGCCTCTCCCTTATCGGGTTTGATCTGGTCATGAGCGCGGATCCGCACTGGTATTCCACCCTGTTTGGTGCCTATACCTTTATCAAAGCCATCTTTGCCGGGTTCGGTGCCATTATCCTTTTGGTATCACTTCTTCACCTAACCCCCAAGGTTCCCTTTACCCTGACCCCGGCCCAGCTGGCTGACATGAGCACGCTTTTTTTTGGCTTCAGCATTGTATGGGGGGATTTTTTCTATTCCCAGTTTGTGGTTATCTGGTACGGGAACATTCCCGAAGAATCTGCCTATATCATTGAACGAACCATGACCCATCCATGGCGCATTCTGGCATGGACCGTCTTTCTCGGCTGCTTTATCCTGCCGTTTATCATCCTTTTGAGCAGAAAAATAAAACAATCCCCCAGGTGCATGATCGTCATCAGCTCATGTGTGCTGACAGGACTCTGGATCGAGCATTTTCTTCTTTTGGGACCCAGCTTTCTTGCCCACGATCCGGCTGTGTTTCCCATTGGCTTTGGAGAGCTCATCATTACCCTTGGGTTTTTGGGCCTCTTTAGTATTTCCATTTTAGCCTATTTCAAAGAATTGCCTGAAGCACTGAAAATAAATTCAGGGGAGGGGGGTCAATGGAAATAATACTGGTATCCCTGACACTTTTAACCCTGATGGTTCTGGTGATTCTGGTGGGAACAAAAGGCAAACCCTTGACCCTTGTCTCTCAGTTTCACTCTTTTTCAGCCCAGGTTAAAGAAAATAAAATCCAATTATTGGTATTCAGCGCTTTGATTATTTTGCTTTTTATGTTTGCCTATTTTTATTATCTCATGCCCCATGTGGATGCAGGGCCAGCCCAGCCCATCTCTTTCAGCCACAGGCTCCATGCCGGCAACAAAAAAATTGACTGCCGTTTCTGCCATTCCTATGTGGACCGGTCCATCCATCCCGGGATTCCGCCGGTGGAAAAATGCCTTTACTGCCACAACTTTATTATTCCCAATCACCCGGAAATAAGAAAAGAACATGCTTATTTTGATTCAAAGACGCCCACACCGTGGAAAAAGGTTTTTTATGTGCCCGAACATGTCATGTTCAACCATGAACGCCACATAAAAAAAGAGATCGACTGTGAAGCCTGTCACGGGGACGTTGCAGGAACTGACAGGCTTAAACGTCATGAATTTAAAATGGGGTTTTGCATTCAATGTCACAGGAAGGAAAAAGCCAACTTAGGCTGCTGGCTTTCCTGTCACAACTAATATAGGAGTGTTTGTTTTGCCTGAGAAACCGACCCGATCCGATACTGCTACATACCTGACAGCCAGGGGCTTTTGCCTGACTTCTGCCGTCTGGATGATGGTGGCTACCCTGGCAGGATTTATTGCGGCCATAGAACTTGTGGCTCCTGATTTAACCGGCAACATTGCCTGGCTCCTCTTTTCAAGACTTCGCCCCATGCATGTGAACCTGGTGTTGTTCGGGTTTGTTACCCCGGGACTGCTGGCCACTTCGTTTTACCTGGTTCCCCGGCTGCTGCGAACCCAATTGTACAGTGAACGGCTGGGTGTCTTCACTGTTGTGTTATGGAACATTGCCCTTGTGGCCCTGGTGGTCACTCTTGCCGCAGGCTTGACCCAGGGCCGGGAATACGCTGAAATGATCTGGCCCATTGATGTGGGTATCGTCGTTACGTTCAGTTTGATTTTCTTTAATTTCATGATGACGGTGAAAAACAGGCAGGAAAAAATCCTGTATGTCTCTGTCTGGTATGTGCTGGCCGGGATTCTTCTCACCACCTGTACTTACAGCCTGGGCAACGTTATCTGGCAGCCGGACTCAGGTGCCCTTGTGGGCATTCCCGATGCCATTCTCCTCTGGTTTTACGGACACAATGTGTTTGGGCTTTTGTTGACGCCTCTGGCTGCGGCCATTGCCTATTACATTATCCCCCAGGTCTGCCGGGCACCTCTGTACAGTCACACCCTGTCACTGCTGGGTTTCTGGGCTTTGATCGTCATTTATACCCATATCGGAACCCATCACCTTTTACAGGTGCCGGTTCCCACCTGGCTCAAGGTGGTTGCCATTGTAGATAGTGTTGCCATGGTGATTCCGGTCATGGCCTTTCTCATCAATATCTGGTACACGGCCAGGGGAAAGCTGGGTCTGATCAGTGAAGATATTGGTGGTAAATTTGTGTTCACTGGGACCATCATGTATTTTATCGTCAGTATCCGGGGATCCATGATGGCCCTGCCCGATGTCCAGCGGGTGACCCACTTCAGCCACTGGGTGGTGGGCCATGCCCATGTGGGTGTCCTCGGGTTTGCCGGAATGATTGCCCTGGGGGGTATGTATTTCATCCTTCCGCGAATAACGGGCAAACCCCTTTTCAGTCCGTTCCTGGCCAATTTCCAATACTGGATGGTATTGATCGGCGTGGTCGGGTTTACCATCGTGCTGACCATTTCCGGACTCATCCAGGGCAATGCCTGGCTCAACGGTGAGACTGTGTACCGGGTACTTCCTCAAATCCACATATACAATATTGTTAGGGCGTCCCTGGGGCTGTTAATTTTTCTATCTGCCCTGTCGGGGTTTTATAATATTTTCAGATCACTCTTTTCAACTCCCGGAGAAACGCCATGAAAATGACACCCACAGCCATTGTCATCGGCAGCCTTCTTATCCTCGTTGCTGTTGTATCAGTGGTCATCCTTCTTCCCTATGCCAACACCAGTAAAACCATTCCTTCGGATCTGTTCAGAACCCGGACGGCCATGGAAGAAAAAGGCCGAGCCCTCTATATCAGTAACGGATGCGTTTACTGCCATACCCAGTCCATCCGATCGGTGGACTGGGGATTGGGGGCAGAAAGACTGGCCCAGGCCGGGGATTACCTGAAGGATTACCCCATCCTACTGGGTTCCCAGAGAACAGGTCCTGACCTGTCCCAGGAAGGCGGAGAACATCCCAATGACTGGCATCAGGCCCATTTTATCAACCCCAGATATACCCGCCCCTTGTCCATCATGCCACCGTTTCAATTTTTAAAGCAGGACAATATAGACATATTGATCCAATATACCCAGAGCCTGGGGCTGAAGAATGCAGACCTGAGAATGGAGAGACAAACGCTCTGGAAAAAACGATCAATTGACGCATACGAGTCGGGTGTAAACGAAAACGTGGCATGGATTCATGCAAATGTCCCCAAGGGCTGGCACGACATCCCCACACCCTATCCAGCCTCAGAGGCGAGCCTTGCAAGGGGTGAAAAAATCTACCAGGATTTCTGTTTTGGCTGCCACGGCCCCGTGGGAGACGGCATGGGTCCGGCCCAGCCCTATCTGTATCCGCCGCCGTTGAACTTCACCATCCTCAAAGGCCGGGGCATCAGCGGTGGGATCATCTACTATCAGATCATGAACGGGATTACCGGCACCGCCATGCCCTATTTTAAACGGGAACTGGAATCTGAAAAAATATGGGATGTGGGAAACTATATTGCCAAATATTTTATTGGCGAGATCGATGCCAATGAAGAACCCAGGGGGATTGATGCCGCATATGAATAACCATTTGAATATCTGTAGAGGCTGATCCATGTATTATCCGTTTTTTGTGGCATATATTTTGACCGGTCTGTTTATCGGCGTTGCCGTGTTTGTATGGGCGCTGAAAACCGGACAATTCTCCGACCAGCAGCGGGCAAGGTTTCTGGCCATGGAGGAGAGCACGACACCGGCAACAGCACCGTCCGCCAAGGCCGGCCGTGATCTCTATTGTGTCTTTTTCCTGGCCCTTGCAGCCATTGGGGCAAGCTTTGCCCTGGTGGGCTATGCCCTTTTTTTCAGATAGGCCGTGATTTAAAACCCGAAACAGAGGCCAAAAACCAAGGATTGACAAATGAGATTTTTCGAACTTTTAAATACCCAGCATGTACTTGCCCTGATCATTCTGACCCTTATCTTTGCAGTCTTGTTTGGCGTGACCCTGTGGGTTCTGCCCATGCTCGGGCCCAGATCCAGGGTCTCCAACCTTAGCGTCGTCCAGCACTTTGCCGACGGCATAGAAAAGGCAGACGGTCCGTTCCCAATGATCATTGCCCTGATCCTTGGCGGTACCGTTTTGTGGGCGATTTATTATATTCTGTATTACGGCCTTTCGGAGGTTATATTATAAACTTATGGACACACTCAAAATCAAAAATAAAGAGAGTCTTTTGCGCACCTGGCTGTGGATCATGGCCATGGTTGCCATCATACTTGGTGTTGGATATTTCTCTTTTGTGGTGGTGGCGGACAAAGGCGTTCCTACCTGGGATTACCGGCCCGTGAAAAGCCTTCCTTCAGAGTCCCCCTATGCGGTATATGAGAAAAATCCCCTGGGTCAGCATGTCAGCGCCAAGGAGACTACCAAATGAAAAAAGTGCTGTTTCTTGCCGTTTTTGTGTCGCTGGTTTTAACGGGGGGCTATACGGTCATTACCCTGTATGATTCAAACCTGAAACCTGGGAGAATGTATCAAACCCCGGTGGTCCGGCCCCATGAGGAGCCGGAACTTATAATGGATAAACGAACCATTGCCGACACAAAAAGTGAATTATTGTTAAGGGAATTGGTGAAAACCGATTTTACCCTGACACCCATGGGGCCTGTCCTGCCCACGCTGGCCAAAGGTGAAAAGGATTACCAGGCCTTCTGCTCCCATTGTCACGGCCCTAATATGGACGGGCTTGGAACCGTGGGACAGAGTTTTTCCCCCCTGCCCACGGACCTGGCTGGCGAGAAAACCGTCGCCATGAGTGATGGGGAATTGTTTGCCTTTATCAGCTATGGCGGCAAAAAAGCGCCTGCCCTGGCAAGCTCCATGTCTGTTGAAAGCCGGGAAGCGGTTATCCGGTATATCCGGCATATACAGAAAACCGTCCGCTGATGATCTTTTATCTGAAAAGGCAGCCTCCAGGGCCACCTCGGCAGAGCCGCCCCCCCCGATGGGCAATAGGAACCGGACAATCGAACTGTCTACAGTTCCGGTCCGGGCCCATTGCCCGTCGGGGGAGCGGCGGAATAATACCACTTTCTATCTTCGTTGTGTCCGACAGGACATGTGGGTTATAAAAAAAGAGCAGGCAATGAAAACAGAAGTTCCGTGCACCCTTTGCGGCCTGGTTGTTAAGGTTTCTAAAACTACCTCAAAAGAAATATTCTGCTGCCAGGGCTGCAAAATGGTCCATGCCATGCTCATGGAATCCGATCAGTACAAAGATACAAAGGATTTCAAGAACACCGACCTTTACAAGCAATGTGTTGCCGCAGGTATTGTTCCGGACACATCCAAAGAGACGTCAACATCCTGGGAAAAAAACTCTGAACCCCCTGCCGACGATTTATCCGGGACGGATGGAAGGGTTCCCATTGATTCCGGTGATTTTCTGACCCTTAATCTCCAGATTCAAAATATGTGGTGTCCGGCCTGTGCATGGATAATTGAAAACACGCTCGCCCGGTCAAAGGGCGTGATAACCGCCACGTGCAATTTTTCCAGCGACCGGGGAAGCGTGCTGTATGATCCTGTAAAAACCTCCCCTGAAAAAATTTACTCCACCATTGAAAAGCTGGGATACCCTTCTGCTGATCTTGATCAAACACCCAAAAAAAACAGAAAAGAATTTATTCGGATCTGTGTGGCCCTGTTTTTAACCATGAACGTTATGATGCTCAGCTGGGCCATCTATTCTGGATTCTTTATTGAGCTGACACCCCACTCCGTTCAGCTTCTGGCCTGGCCTGTATTCATCATGGCCACCGTTGTTGTGTTCTATGGCGGATATCCCATACACAAACGGGCCCTTGTGGGTATTACATCCGGATGGCCTGGAATGGAAGCCTTGATATCCACCGGATCCTTCTCCACCTATATTTACAGCGTGTTTCATTTTTACCAGGGAAGCATCCATCTCTATTTTGATGCCGCCTCCATGCTGATTCTGCTGATTCTCACCGGGAAAATGCTGGAGCAGTCCGCAAAAAACAAAATTGCTGAAGGGCTGTGGGGATTTTTTTCCCTGATTCCCCAGAAAGTCAGAATCTGTGCAGAGCACTTTCCCAGGGGACGGTATGTCTCCATAAAGCAATTGTCCCCGGGCGACGCATTTCTGGCGGAAGAAGGAGAGATCCTGGCTGCAGACGGCATTGTCACCCAGGGCACTGCCGTCATTGACGAGTCCTCCATCACAGGAGAGGCAAAACCTGTCACTGTTCGTCTTCAGAACACAGTCAAAAGCGGAACCCGGATTATTTCCGGCAAGATCCAGGTTAAAGCCGTGAAGGTGGGTGAGGAATCAATTCTCGGCCGAATGCTTGCCATCATGGAAAACAGTCTTTCCGAAAAAACAGCCCAGACCCAGCGGTTTGAGAACCTCTTGAAATTTTTTGTTCCAGCGGTTATCGGGTTTTCTGTGATGACCTATTTTTTCTGGGAGTTTTACGGGCTGAGCTCATATGAGGCCTTTAACCGGGGGATATCCGTCATGGTTATTTCCTGCCCCTGCGCCCTTGGCATTGCCATTCCCCTTGCCCTTGTGGCCGGGGTGTCTGCTGCGGGGAAAAAGGGTATCCTGGTAAGGGATTTTGAAGCGTTTGAAAGCGTTGCAGGGCTGGATACCATCGTTTTTGACAAGACCGGAACATTGACCACGGGCCGGCTTAAAGTGCTGGGTATGGACACGATAAACGGTTTTTCAGCTCAAAAAGCCTGGGAAATTATCCATTCCATGGAACAAGGGTCGGACCACTACATCGCCCACACCATATTCGCTTACGCAACGACCCGACGAATACCGCTGCTTGATTTGGAAGATGTCATTTACCATTCCAACGGTGTCAGTTGCCGGTTTCAGGATGAAAACTATTGTTTTGGGAGCAGGGCTTTTGTGAATAAAAGTAATCAGGCAGAACCCTCTTTTGTCTCCAGTTCCAGGCAAGGGGCCCAGATCATATCAACGGTATTTTTATCTTTAGATGATACCATTGTCGCAGCTGTCCATTTGGGAGATTCCATGAAAACCGGCGTAAAGAGGCTTGTTGCAGATATTGAACAACTGGGACTGTCTTGTTTTTTGATTTCAGGAGATGCTGAAAAATCCACCCTGGCCGCCGGAACCTTTGTGCAGATCCCGGCAGAGCAGACCCATGGCGGATTGCTGCCCCATGAAAAAGCCGAATTTATCAAGGTGCTTAAACAATCCGGCAAAAAGATTGCCATGGTGGGGGACGGCGTAAACGATGCGCCGGCCATGGCTCAATCCGATATTGCCATGGCTGTTCATTCAGGCCTCAACCCGGGGGAGGGTGTTGCCGCCATTACCCTCATGCAGGAGACCCCGGTACAGCTCATCGATTTTATAACGCTTGCCACCCGCGTAAACCGGAAAGTCAAACAAAACCTTGTATTTGCGCTTATTTATAACATCATCAGCATCCCGGTGGCTGCCAGCGGCTTTTTGAATCCCATCATCGCTGCAACTGCCATGCTTTTAAGCAGTCTTTCCGTGACATGCAATACCCTGCTGCTGGTAAAACGGGAATCAAAAAACAAACCATAATCCCATACCTAACAGGTGTTACAGTCGCCCTGAGCGGAGGATTGAAATTATCAACCAGAGTCCGAGAAAAGTTGCGATGACATACCCTGTAACGCCGAGGAGGTCGGTAAGTGAAATTTCGGGAAATCCCGCAAACCCAAGGTCAATGTCAAAAAGCTTCTGGGAAGAATTAAGAATCAGGGCAGCGGCAATGGTGGAGGCAGAAATGATAATGCCCACAATCAGCCGGTTGATTCCTTTTTCCAGGGATTGTTGTAATGTGGAGGATGCTGTGTGCCGAATCTCCATGGAAAGGTTGTTGTCTGCTGCATTGGCAAGGAACCCGCTGATGCTTGCCGGCATGGATTGAAGATGACCTGTTATTTTCCGTGCATCAGCATTGAATCGTTTGAACAGCTGGTCCGGTTCAAAACGCTGCTTTAGAAGTCTTTCGGCATAGGGCCTGGCGATTTGAAGAATGCTTGACGTGCAGCCAAGTTTTTTTCCAATGGCCTCATTTTGAACAAAGGTCTTGAAAATCAGCAAAAGATTCCTTGGCATGACGACCCGGTGCTTGAGCACCAGTTGCATGACTTTGTCATAGACCTCTTTGACAGAAATGGTGGGGAGAGACCGGCCATAAAAGGGTTCGCTGATCTCCTTCAAATCGGCTTTGAATTCCTTGAGCCGGATCTCTTTATTGTCCAGGAGACCCATCTCCTTCAGGGCATCCATAACCAGATCATAATCGTGATCTGCAAACCCAAGGCAAATATTGGCAAGTTCTTTCATCATGTCATCATCCACGTAACTCACCAGCCCGAAGTCGATGATACTGACCCGGCCATCGGGCATGACAATGGTGTTCCCCGGGTGGGGATCGGCATGGAAGAAGCCGAACTCCATGAGTTGTCGGGAGAAGGATCTCAGGCCGATAAGTCCAATGTCTCCGGGGGCGATGCCTGCGGCCTTGATGGCCTCTACCTGATCGACCTTGATTCCATCGATGTACTCCATCACCAGGACTGAGCGGCTTGTAAATTCACGATAAACTTTGCAGATATGCAGTTCGTGCGTATGTTTGAAATTATTTCTGAACCGCTCAATATTGCCGGCTTCCACAAACATGTCCAGTTCGTTGAAGACGGTCCTTTCAAACTCTTTGACAAGGTTCACGGCACCCAGCATCCTGCATCTTTCAGAACGATTCTCCATCTTCTGTGCAAGATAGTACATCAGCCGGATGTCTTTGCGGATAATGGGAAGGATATCAGGTCGAATCACCTTGACCGCCACCCTCTCCCCGGAAAAAAGCCAGGCCTCGTGAACCTGGGCCACGGATGCCGCTGCAATGGATTCGGAATTGAAGCGATGAAACAGGACTGTCAGGGGCTTGCCTAATTCCCTTTCCACCACACTGGAAATCACCGTCAGGGGAAGGGGTTGTACCTGATCCTGTAGTTTTCTGAATTCATTTACAAATTCAGAAGGCAGAATATCATCCCGGGTGCTCAAAAGTTGGCCGAGCTTTATAAAGCTTGGACCAAGCCGCTCCATACAGAGGCGGATTATCCTGGGGGAAGGGAATTCGGTCTCAGCAGTATACCTGTTCTTTTTGGGAACGCCAAGCACCTTGGACGCAGCCTGGGCAACGCGGCCGGTCACATCCCTGATCCCATACCAGACTGCGACGTAGAGGATGTACACAAACCGCCAAAGCAGCTTAACGTTTAGAAAGAGTTTTAAAATAATCATTCGTCAGAAGCGGTGGTCGATTTACCTGGGGAGACTTTATCCCATTTTTTTGCGATCTCTTTTAGTTTTGAACGGTCGGAGATATAGTGTTCAACATAGCCGCAGTTGACACAGACGTAGTTATCGATGGGAGCCATGCTTGTAAGGCTTATGGGAATTGAATTGCTGGCAAAAGGTCCGCCTTTCAGTAGGCTGGAGATGGGTCCATCTTTAACAATCAGGTCAACTCCAGAATAGACTTCACCAGAACCACATTTAGGGCAATTGGCGTTTTTCACAATAGCACCTCCTAATAGTATCTTGTTAAGAAAAAATTGTTGTTTTAAGTTGTCACTTTACTCCCAGGCAAGACAGATACCCGCCACAGTCTATCCAAACTTGCCAATTTACAGAAATAAATTCATCATCACCACGCACAACAAAAAAAACGGATAATAACTTGCCTTGTTGAAAAGATTCATTGCGGCTTGATCTTCACCGGTTTTCCGAAGTTTTTGTGCCGGCAGAAGCAATAGAAGGAAAGAGCCTGTCCCGAAAACCAGATATGAAAACCAGTTAAAATCAATTGGCGACAGAAAGAACACGGCTGTCATGACACATAAAGCGCCTGCCAGAAGCCCCATTATCAGTGAACTTGCAATGTCCCGCCCAAATACCAGCGGGAGCGTTTTTGCATTTATCAGCCGATCTTCCTCTATGTCTGTATAATCATTGGGGATGTTTTGTCCCCCGGCTTCCCACAGGAAAAAGAAAACAAATATTAAACATAAAAACAGGGCATCGGGACTTTTGTCCACGGCAAAGACAGCAGCAATGGGACCGGCTGCTTTTACCAACCCATTGATGACAATCCTGAGATAACTGATTTTCAATAAAAAGCAGTAAATAATCTCTAAGAGCGCGCCGCCCAGAAAAATCAGAATACAGACAGGGTTTAAATAGTATGCACCCAGCACCGCCATGACGGTCCAGAAACCTGCCCATACCGCAGCGGATCTTAAGCTGATCACCCCCTGGGCAAGGGGGTGTCGGGTTAGGATGGAGTCCAGGTCGGTTACTTGTTTATCCACCGGGCGAATATTTTTTTTATCGTCTTTGTATCCGGCAATATCATTGAGTGCATAAACCGCTGTATACCCTGAAAAAACAGTGATAACGCCTGCCAGAACAATCCCCGTATCAGGGAAATACCCAAGATAAACCAGGGCGGCAAAAACAGGGGCCATCATGTCGAGCACGCCGTGATGGGTCCGCGAAAGGGCAAAAAAGAATTGAAGTTTTTCCGGAACTATCGTGTCATAAAAGGACATTACATTTTTCAAACGCCACCCCGCTAAAAATAGAACAAAACATCAAACTCTGCCTTGAAAATAAGTCTTCATCCCGTGGGACACCGGCACACCCATGCATTGACGATTAAACATTATTGTTGTAGATAACCGATTTTTTTAGTAAAAAGCCACAGGCATACCATGTCTGTATCAGGATACCGAAGAAACGGTTGTAATACTCATGCATGGACGGAAAGTATAAACGGATCAGGTGAAAACTTCAAGAAATTATTCACGAAAGCGCCTGAAATAAAACCATAGACAGGGACTCTCAAGGAACCGGATGACACACAATATCTCTTCAAGTGAAATTGAAAAATTCAACGATTTTGCAACAGATTGGTGGGATGAAAACGGTAGGATGAAATCTCTTCATGATATCAATCCCTTACGACTTGAATACATTATGCAGCAAACAGATCTTAAGGGCAAACGGGTGCTGGATGTGGGCTGCGGCGGCGGGATACTCACCGAAAGAATTGCAAGGCAGGCTGCCGCCACCATCGGCATTGACGCATCATCGGAGATGACGGCCATTGCCCGGATCCACGCAAAGCGATCAAACCTTGACATCCACTATTTCGATACGGACATCGAACATATCACCCGGTTCACTGAAACCGGTTTTGACGTCATTCTGTGCATGGAGCTGCTTGAGCATGTGCCAAGCTATGAGTCGGTCATTACGGCGTGCAAAAATGCCCTGAATCCCGGGGGTATCCTTATTTTTGCAACCATCAACCGCAACCTGATGTCCTTTCTTTTGGCTGTGGTGGCTGCAGAATATGTTCTGGGGCTTCTGCCAAAGGGTACCCATGATTGGGCATCATTGATCAAGCCTTGTGAACTTGCCCGTGCCTGTTCTGATGCGGGATTAAAACAGGTTGATATCACCGGGTTTTCATACAACCCGATTACCCGAAATTACTATTTGTGCAAAAATTCCATGGTCAACTATCTGGCGAGCTTCACCGCTGTTTGACCCCTGCTGTGATCCGGTTGTTTCTGCCCGGATCACAGCAGGCTTTCTTAAGAAATGCCACCCCCTTCCTCACAATATTAAAATCCATTTCATGGCGTTCACATTTTTCCCCGATGCCATGGGGCATGGTAAACGTCAACCTGCCCCCCAGGTGCTGCCGAAACTCTTCAAGCCCGTTTTCTATTTCAAGGCACCCCGAAGTGTCCGTGGTCTCCAGATAGTGGGTCCACACCGGGAGACCGCAATTTATCAGTGCTGTGATGATCCGGTCCAGTTCGGCCCGGGAAATCAGGGACTGTTGCCATGCATAATAGGAGTCGAGGGCAATGCCCACGGACACTGCCTGGCCGTGCCCCATGGAAAACCCGGACAGCATTTCAAGCTTGTGGGCAGACCAGTGACCATAATCCAGGGGCCGTGATGACCCTGTTTCAAATGGGTCACCGCTGTGGGCGATGTGATGAAGGTGCAGCCGGGCGCATCTTTCAATGGTCTCTTCTATGGCCTTTGGGTCCCTTTGTTTCAGCAAGGCACAATTTTTTTCAAGAAATAAAAAAAAGGAGTTATCGCGTATCAAGGCAATTTTAAAGGCTTCCGCCACCCCCCCGATAAAATGCTCAAAGGGCAGGGTTTCCAGAAAATCATAGTCATTGATCACCGCCACGGGTAGATAAAATGTGCCAATGCAATTTTTTTTACCATACTGGTTTATGCCGTTTTTAACACCAATGCCGGCATCGTTCTGGGCCAGGGTTGTCGTTGGGATTCGCACCAGCTGTATCCCCCTGTGGAAGATGGCAGCGCTGAAACCCGCCATATCCAAAAGGGCTCCTCCGCCCATGGCGATGACCACACCGTGCCGGTCCAGTTCAGCCGTGTCCATGGCCTTTGTTGCCCGGTGTACATGGTCCCAGGAATTTTTTACCTGTTCACCGCCGGGAAACACCACAGGTTCTGAGGCCAGGCAAACAAGTTCCCTGTGGTGTTCAAACCACTGGGATATATCATTCAAGATTTGTGGGTTCTGGCGGGTCAGCCCGTCATCAATCATCACCACTATTTTCCTTGGCCGGGTCTGGTTTTCAACGGCAAGAGTCTTGATGAGAAGGGGATTGCTGGTGTTAAAAATATCACGGGTAAAGGAGACCGGGTAATGATACGACTGATCAAATTTCAGCGGGACGATGGTCTCTTGGGTGTGGTCTTCTTGTAAGGATATTTTATTGTTCATAATTAAACCAAAAACCCATATTTTTCCATTACAGGTTTTAGCGTCTCAATACTTTTCACACCGGCCTCGCAGGGCGCTTCGGTATAGGTATAAAGTTCAACACAAACATCTTTGGTGTAATTGAGTTCCCCGAGTCGTTTAAAAAACGCGTTATAGTCTATGGCACCCAGGCCGGGGATGAGATGGTGGTGCTTTCTTGTGGGCGCAATATCTTCAATGTGGATATGGCCAATTTTATCAAACAGGGTTTCAAGGGCAACTTCAGGCGCCTCTCCCACACAGTAAAAGTGACCCACATCAAAGTTAACCCCCAGGTTTGGAGATGTAAAATCCTTGATAAACGAACTCATCTGGCTGCTGTTTTCAATTAAAAGATCAGGTTCTGGCTCAATAAGTATGGAGACGTTCAGGGCCTCTGCTTTGGGAATTACCTTTTCAAGTCCCTGGCGGAATAGTTTTAATGATGCGTCCCGGCTCATTTCAACCGGTGGTCCGCCGGGTGGCACCGAGATACACGGGCTTCCCAGGAAATGGGCGATATCCAGACAGTTCAATGTATGATCAATTCTCTCTTGTCTTCTTGATTCGTCTGGCTCTATCCAGGAGGGAAGCCAGGTATTTCCCACGGCAAAAAGGGTGAAACAATTGAGATTTGTAATCGTCAAATTTAGCTCTTTAAGTAATTGCTTGAAATTTTCAAGATCCTGTTTGTTTGCATCCGGGGGATACAGATGGGGCCTGTCGCACATAATCTCCACCCCCTGAAATCCTGTCTGGGCAATTAATTTAACAGCCTCGGAAAGAGAATATTTAACAAAAGCATTGGTGCTGTAAGAAAATACCATTAATTTAATATCCTTATTTTTATCCGTGTAGGGTAGCCTGTGAAAGCAGGTGGGTAAGTCCCCCACCGAAAAATTCCAGGTTCATGGCCAAAAGGGCGAGCAAAAGATAATATGGAACGGAGAAATGCCGTAGTCCAACTCTTTTTGTCTTACTCTTTTACGGTTATTTCAATGCTGAAATCAAGAACAACCTTACCGTGCCGACTTGCCCTCAATAGATACGTTTAAGGCCATATCATGTCAAGTAAATAAACCATTTCAACGGGGTGTCATATAAAAAAATTAGAATTTAATTCTTTGTTTTGTGTTGACAGCTTACATGGAGAATGATTTTAATAGTTTTAAATTTGTATCCTTTGGTCTCAATGGCTGAGTCAAGAAATCATTTTATCCGCTTAAAAAGGGTTTTGTTCAGCCGTTGGCATAGGTTAATCGGTCAAGCAAAAGGAAAATCTCATGACTCTTCACTTGGACCCTGCCATGCTGGCAAGACTTCAGTTTGCCTTTACCATATCGTTTCATATCCTGTTTCCGGCATTTACAATAGGGCTTGCAAGCTGGCTGGCTGTGGTGGAATGGCGATGGCTGAAAACCGGCGATGAGACATACAGGAATGTCTACCAGATGTGGGTGAAAATATTTGCCGTGACATTCGGTATGGGCGTTGTCTCCGGGGTGGTGCTCTCTTACCAGTTCGGCACAAACTGGTCCGTCTTTGCAGACAAAGTCGGCAATGTTCTCGGCCCCCTTCTGGGGTTTGAAGTACTGACCGCCTTTTTCCTGGAAGCCTCTTTTCTGGGAATCATGTTGTTCGGGTGGAACCGCGTCAGCCCCAGGATGCATTTTTTTGCCACGGTGATGGTTGCCGCAGGCACTCTGGTCTCGGCCTTCTGGATCCTGTCGGCCAATTCCTGGATGCAGACTCCCCAGGGATTTTTTATAGGCGATGACGGTCTTTACTATCCCACCAACTGGCTGGCCGTTATTTTTAATTCCTCTTTTCCCTATCGCATGATCCATATGGTGATCGCGGCATACCTGACGACCGCCTTTGCCGTGAGCGGGGTCGGCGCCTTTTATCTGTGGCGCAAAAAATTCATTCCCCAGGCAAGGATCATGTTCGGCATGGCCATGCTGATGGCGGTATTTGTGACACCGCTCCAGCTTCTGTTCGGAGATCTTCACGGTTTGAACACGTTCAAGGAGCAGCCGGTCAAGGTGGCTGCCATGGAAGGTCTGTGGGAGACCCAGCAGGGGGCGCCGCTGGTATTGTTCGGCTGGCCGGATGAACAGATGGAAACCACCCGGTTTGCCATTGAAATCCCTAAGGTGTCCAGTCTTATTCTCACCCATCACCTGGACGGAGAGGTCAAGGGCCTGAAAGAGTGGCCAAAAGACAGACGGCCACCGGTTGCACCTGTTTTCTGGTCGTTCCGGATCATGGTGGGGGTTGGCATGATGATGATTCTGACCGGTGTGTTTGCCCTCCTGCTGTTTTGGAAAAAGCGCCTGTTTGACTCCCCGTGGTTTCAGGGCTGGTGCATGTTGATGACCCCGGCTGGTTTCGTTGCGGTTCTTTCAGGGTGGTTTGTAACGGAAATAGGCCGCCAGCCGTATATGGTGTTTAATTCCCTTTTAACGTCTGAGGCCATATCCCCGGTGGCAGGTATCCATGTCGCGGTTTCGCTGCTTGCCTTTATCATCATTTATGGATTAGTGTTTGGTGCAGGGATTTATTATATCGTCCGCCTTGTCAAAAAAGGACCGGCTGCTGAAACGGAAACACCCTACGGCGGTCATGGCATTACACACCCCCCCATTGTTTCGGATGCTGTAAAGGCATCAGGAGGAGACCATGTTTAGTTTTCAAGGATTTATTGATCTGCCCCTTGTCTGGTATGCTTTGATCAGCACTGCCATTTTTTTGTATGTGCTGCTGGATGGATTTGATCTGGGGATTGGCATCCTGTTTCCCTTTGCACCGTCTGAAAAATGTCAAGACCGCATGATGGGATCCATTGCACCGTTCTGGGATGGGAATGAAACCTGGCTTGTGATGGGCGGCGGCGGACTTTTTGCCGCCTTCCCCCTGGCCTATGCCATTTTGATGCCGGCGTTCTACATTCCCATCATTCTGATGCTTCTGGGACTTATTTTAAGGGGAGTCTCCTTTGAATTCAGGTTCAAGGCCCACGACCGATCCAAAAAACGCTGGGGCTATGTTTTTCACTTTGGATCACTGGTTGCCACCCTGACCCAGGGAATGATCCTGGGGGCCTTTGTCCAGGGGGTCAGCGTCACCGGAAGATCCTTCAGCGGGGGGGGTTTTGACTGGCTTAATGCCTTCAGTGTCATGACCGGGGTTGCCCTGGTGGCCGGTTATGCCCTTCTGGGGGGGGCCTGGCTGATCATGAAAACCGAAGATGTCACCCAGCAGTGGGCCCGCAGATGCACCGGATATCTGTTCTGGCATGTGGCCTTTTTCATGGGTCTGGTGAGTTTCTGCATGCCGATCATGGATCCGAGAATCCGGGCGTTGTGGTTCAGTCTGCCCAACTTTTTTTATCTCGGGGTCATGCCGGTGTCGTGCATGATTCTGTTCTGGAGACTGTGGCATGATCTTCGCCAGCAAAATGAATACCGGCCATTTTTTCTGATTCAGGGGATTTTCTTGATGAACTACATCGGCATCGGCATCAGTACCTGGCCTTGGCTGGTGCCATACCAGGTGACCTTCCACCAGGCCGCGGCCGCACCGGAATCACAGTCCCTCCTGCTGGTGGGGGCGGTGATCATGTTGCCGGTTGTACTTGCCTATACCGGTTTTTGCTACTGGATATTTCGGGGCAAGAGTTCCCATGAAACCAGTTACTGATACCTTCCGGCAATGGCTCTGGTTTGCCGCGCTCTGGTGCGGCGGCCTGTTGTCAGTTGCCCTGTTGGCGGCCCTTACCCGCTGGATTGTCCGGCTGGGACAAACAACCTGAGAATTCTTGGGCTTGGTCATAAGATGGGCCATTCTTCTCAATTGGCGGGCCAACGGGGTCAGGCTTGTGTTATTGTGTTTTTGACAAGCATCTAAGAATAAAGTTAAATTCAAATGAAAACGTCAATAACGCAAGCCTGAACCCTCCCCAGGGTGGCCCATCTTATGACCAAGCCCGAATTCTTTAACCTGGAGCTTAAAAAAAATGAACATACTCATTACCGGCGGCACCGGATTTATCGGCTCAGCCCTTTGTTCCCGTCTGCTGGAATCTCAACACCATTTAGTGGTGCTGAGCCGGCATCCTGAAAAAATCAAATCACCTGTCCAGGGTATTGGCTCTTTGGGCCAGCTGACCGATGATATTGTTTTTGATGCCGTCATTAACCTGGCGGGTGAACCCATTGTGAACAAGCGGTGGAGCCACCGCCAAAAACAACGCATCCTCTGCAGCCGTCTGGATACAACCAAGGCGTTGATTGCATATTTTGCCCGGATAGACCGAAAACCCGACGTGTTTATCAGCGGCTCAGCCATTGGATATTATGGTATTGGCAAAACCAACGAGCCCATTGACGAAACAGGATCCGGAGATGACAGTTTTTCCAGCCAGATCTGCCGGGAATGGGAAGCCATTGCCCTTGGGGCAGAGCCCCTGGGCATCCGGACCTGTTTATTGCGGACGGGTATTGTCCTTGGAAAAGGCGGGGCATTGGGTAAAATGTTAGGCCCGTTTAAGCTGGGAGGCGGAGGCAAGCTGGGGCAGGGGACCCAATGGATGTCCTGGATTCATATCAATGATTTGATTGGCATCATACTGCATTGTCTTGAACAAGGAGAAGTTCAGGGGCCGGTTAACGGCACCGCACCCAACCCTGTAACAAACCAGCAGTTCACAAAGGCATTGGGAACGGTTCTGAACCGCCCGACTTTTTTTTCAGTGCCTGCCGTTGCCATCAAACTTGCAATGGGGCAGATGGGCGAAGAGTTGTTGCTTACAGGCAAGAGAATCCTGCCCAGAAAAATTCAGGATGCGGGGTATACCTTTCTATATGAGAATCTGGAAGAAGCCCTGGCCGATGTGATATAAAAAGAGGCCTTCGTTCAATCACCGCCCATTGGACAGTTAGTGTCTGACCGGAACCCTGTGTTTGAGCGTAAACTTGTCCATATGCAAGGCGCAAGAAAGTTTGAAACCGCAGTGTACTAATGTACATGAGGCCCGATCCCATAACTTGGTGAACTTTTGCAGCAACGCCGCAGATGGGTGAGTTTCCGTTCAAACACTAATTATGATAACTTTTGAAAGGTTATGAAATGAAATCACTCAAGCGTCGTCAATTTTTAAAAACCATCTCTCTAACGCCTCTGTCTCTGTCTTTGTTTCTCCCTGGTGTGAACGCAATGGATTGTAAGGTGACACATCCTATTATACCCCCACAAAATCAATTTCATGGACAATGTCCGGTTTGCGGTATGGTCCGGTCAATGTGGGCGCGAACCTGGATTGAGTTTACTCCTTATCAGGGGGTGGAACAGGTCTGCTCTTTCCATTGCCTGGCCGACTGGAGTGTTAAAACAGGGCAGAATCCAACAGACGTTATGCTGTCGGTCTATCACGAACCTGGGAAAATGATACCTGCAGACCAGGCGTTTGTTGTTTTGGGGTCCCCTGCAGCAGGCACCATGAGTCCGGTTTCCAAAATCGTTTTTGACGACAAAACAAAAGCCGCAGAATTTGCCCAACAGTGCGGTGGTGACCTCATTGATTTCCAAAGCGCCCTTGCAACGGCTAAATCCAGTGTTTTAAAAGAAAACAAGATGATCAAGACCCGGCAGCTTAAAAAGGGTAAAATTGTTGAACCCTCCCCAACTGACAGATGCTCTGTGTGCAATATGTTTCCGGCCCGCTACCCCTACGGTAAATCTCAACTGCAGATAAAAAATGGGAAAACGTTTCACTTCTGTTCGACCCAGTGTTTATTCGCTTTTATGGGAAACCAGTCTCTATATGTGGATACGCCGGTAAAGCCTTTTTTGATTTGGGTGGTGGATCGGAATTCCGGCATGTGGACCAGTGGACGGACCGCATTTTATGTTGTGGGATCTTCCAAGGTTTTCGGGCCCATGGGATATGAGGCGTTTCCCTTCAACTCGATGAATGAAGCCTCAGGGTTTGCAGCTGAAAACGGCGGCACTGTGAAAAACTATGGAGACGTCAGCATTGAGAAAATTGTGCCGGAATGGCAATATCTTCTTTAATGTCGTCGCATCAGCCCAATTATGAAAAAAGGTAAATATTCGGGTTGGCAATGTAAATGTTTGGCCAGTGACCCATATTCGCATGGTTGGGACTGCGTAGCATTCGAATGCTATGTGAGCAGGGGGACAGATTTAAAATCTGTCCCCCTGTGAATATGGGGTGCTGGTCGAATATTTACGAAAAAAGGGCTGCAATTCCATCCAGGATAAGGGTTGCGGCCATGCCGATCATGAGCATCCCCGAAAAAATATCGAAGTGACGCTGGTGGCGGCGGGCGATGACCGAGGCCCCCGTACCCAGCAGCAGCAGTCCTGGCAGTGTGCCCACGCCAAATGCAAGCAGAAACGCGCCACCCTCCATTGGTCGGCTGGCAGCCAATGCCCTTGAAAAGGCAGCAAAGGAGAGGCCGCAGGGGATGAAGCCCATGAACATCCCGGTAATGACCATTAACCAGCCATCGGATTTTTGAAAGGCTGCCCGTACAATAAAACGGTAACCGGGTATTATCTGGGGATTTGATATCATAAGCCATTCAGACTGACCCAGGATGCCCAGTTGGCCAAGACCAAACAAAGCCAGAAAAATGCCTGCCAGCAACGAAAAAACCAATTGTATGCGGGCCAGGGTTCCCAGGTAGTCGAGCCCCGTAACAGAGGCAAGTTTTGCCAGTGCCAGGCCCAGACTGCCCATCACAATGCCAATGCATGTGTAAGTGATAATTCGTCCGGCATGGTAGTAAAGATGGGAATTAAATTTTCCTGACTTGCCGGGAAAAGCCAGGACAAGGGGACCACACATGCCCAGGCAATGGCCGGTTCCGGACAGGCCCAGAAGAAATAAAGAGAACAGGGAAGATGCGTCCATAATCGAAAAGTTCCATTGATCCGTCATGAATGAATTGCGTTAATTATTGCTTGGGCGTATAGTACAGACTGTTTGGTATTGCGTCAACTCGGGAGCGTCTGGCCGTGGAGAGAAGATTGAACGGAGTTGAAAAGGCAGCCTCCAAGGCAGCCTCCAAGGCAACCTCAGCAGAGCCCCTCCCCCGATGGGCAATAGGAACCGGACAATCGAGCTGTCTACAGTTCCGGTCCGGGACCATTGCCCGTCGGGGGAGGGGCGGCATAATGCCATTTGGCTCCGCGTCTACGACCCTATCTTCGTTGTGTCCGACGACAGGACATGCGGGTTCTATAAGAAAGTGTAGGCATGCCTAACATTACTTTCATGCTTGGTTGTGGGCAGGTCGGAGCCAGAATACGGTCTGCCCGTGGCACTTATATGAAAAAGGGGGGGGGATTTGTTAAAAGCCTTCGCAAGGAAAGACATGGGTACCATGGTTTTTGCACTTTTATTTGCATTTGCCATGCTGTTACTGCCTGGATGGTCGGCTGCGGCTTCCGACGGGAAACATCCCCAAAGCGGCCACAAGCCTCTGGACGAAAACGGGCAAATGCAGTTAAGCCCCCAGGACCGTTGTCCGGTTTGCGGAATGAATGCCATCCGGTACCCAAAATTTAATTGCGCGATCCAGTTGAAAAACAAAGACACTTATTATTTCTGCAGTGTTGGTTGTATGATTCGCTCATGGATGCACCCTGAAATATACCTGGGCACGGCAGGGGACATGCTTGAACGACCCATCGTTAGAGAATACTTTTCCGGCCGGCAGATGGACGCCCGCAACACGATATTTGTATATGGTTCGGATGTCATTGGCCCCATGGGCCCCGCCCTTGTGCCCCTTTTGGATGAACGCACCCTGAAGGTGTTTAAAAAACGCCACGGCGGTAAAACCCAGGTGATGCTCAATGAGCTCAACGATGACAGGTGGTATGAAATGACGGGCAGAAAAATGGCAGAATAAATGATGCGTGCATCCTGTGATAGATTAGACACATCCGCATATGGCCTTGTGGCGATAACCCTGGTAAGCGTCATCGCACTTGCGGTTATTACCATACTCAGTCTCAATACCCCCCGCGATTCCCTTCAAACAACACAGGTGTGGATCAAATATTTAGCGCTCCATACACCTGCCATTGTTCCCTCAGGGCATGTGCTGCGAAATACCGGTTATGCCGGTGTGGCAATTGACCGGCGTCACAGTCCACACCTGCCATTGATGGGCTTTTCCCTGGACGACATGATGATCGGCCCCCTCACACCAGAAAGAGGAGAGATCCCATTAAAAAAGTGATGTTTAATACCATGCAGATCTGGGCCTTCAGGGATCTATTGCGGCGGCCCTTGGAAGCCCTTCTTTTTGGCATCACATTGACAGTGGCCGTTGCAATTCTGGGGACACTGCTGCTGTTTCCCCGGGCCGTACACGATACGTTGAACACGTTATTAAAATCCACCCCTTCCATTATTCTGAGGCGGGCTGATGCCACAGGTTTTAGTCCCATGCCGGTTCAGACGTCGGTGGGGGTGGCAGAAAATGTGGTGGGGGTCGTTTCTGTAAGGCCCAGAATATGGGGCCTGGTCAATGGTCCCCAGGGCCAGTTGACCATCGTGGGGGTACTAAAAGACAAAATGTCCAAAGCCTTGGCTGACCAGTTGACCCGACTGCCTGACCCGGGACAGGTGATCATCGGTTTTGGGGTTTCCACCGGTTTGTCCGCCGACACCCTGCAATTGGAAGGGGTGCTCAGCCAAACCTATCAGGTTATTGATCGTCTGCCTGAAAAGACAAGCCTATTTACCCACGATCTGGTACTGATGGATCCTGATGATGCCAGACAGCTTATTGGTCTTCCCAAAGATTATGCCAGTGATCTGGCCATTGACGTTTTCCATGACAATGAGCAGGAGGCCATCTTATCAGACTTGATCGCTTCATTTCCCTGGCCGGTGAAATGTGTCACAAGATTGCAGAGCCAAGGGCTTTCTGCAGGCCGTTGGAATCGTGGCAGGGCCCTTGTCACCATCGCAGTGATTCCTGCTGTGCTGGCCTTGTGCCTTCTGGTTGCGGTGAACACCCGCAAATCCATGGGACGACGATCGGATCTTGGCATTATGAAAGCAATGGGCTGGACCACTGGTGATATTGTTGTGTTTCAACTGTATCGGGAACTGTTTGTTTGCCTGCCTTCGGCCGCTGTGGGTATCTGTCTCTCTTTTCTGTTGGTTTACGGACCCGGTGCAGGCTGGTTGGCTGATTTTTTTCTTGGCTGGAAAACCATTCCCCCATCGCTTTATCTGGAAACAACGGGGGCTGCAACCGTTGTGCTGGAAGTGACCGCCTTGATGGTGGTACCGGTGATTGCCTCGGCTTTCTTGCCGGTATTAAAGGGCGCCACCGCCGATGTTCATGGTATGATCCAAGATGCGGGTGGTCGATGAGTTCTGGAATTACCTGCCACGATTTATGTGTTGAATTCCCCATGGGCAACGGAAATAGACGCAGGGTTCTGGACAAGATAAATGCCAGGTTTCAGCCGGGGAAAATAACCCTTATCACCGGTCCTGTGGGTGCCGGCAAAACCACCTTTCTTAATACGCTGGCAGGGCTTTCCCGCCCCACATCGGGGGAGGTGATTGTAAATGATGAGACGGTTTCCCGCTGGACCGGACCGCACAGGGAGCGATGGCGGCGGCAGGCGGGCATTGTTTTTCAACACGATCACCTTCTTTATGATTTGACGGTGTTGGAAAATGTCATGCTGCCTTTGATTCCCCTGGGTCGCACCCTGTCCACATGCCGCAGCCAAAGCATGGAAGCCCTTAATAAAGTAGGATTGCTGCACCATGCCGGCAGTTTAGCCAGCTCCCTTTCAGGGGGGGAACGTCAGAAAACAACCATGGCCAGGGCCATCGTCAACCAGCCTGCATTTATATTTGCTGACGAGCCCTTCGCCCATCTGGATGCCAAAAGCAGCAGACAGATGATGGACCTGCTGTATGATCATGCCTGTGGGAATGCGGTTGTCATCGTTGCCGCCCATGGATTAACCCTGGACATGCTTCCGGAGAACCCCCTGTGTTACCGGTTGGAAAACGGTGTACTCAATCCATTGAGTTCCTGAGGTTTATCATGTTTTGGCACCCCCTGTTCCTGGCCATCATATCAACGCAGTCCATGGCATTACTTCTATTGCTGGTGGCTTGCCCCACATGGGTAAACACGGCATTGAACTGGCAGCCCCTTGTGGCTGAGCCTCAGCAGTTGTCCCTGGAGACAAAGGCGGAAGGGGCATCCATCTTGGGAAGGGCCGCTTTTTTTGTATCGTTATTTTCCGGGGGGCTACTTGTCTTTGGTATTGCCAATATCTTTTTCGAGGATATTCCCGGTGCCATGTGCGGAACCGGCGTCTGTCAGGCAATGTCAGCCAGCGGCAGTACTCGATTGCTGTTATATACCGGTTTTTTGTTATTGTTGATGAAACTCTGGTATGAACTGGACAAACTGAATCGAAGGCTCCCTGAGATGCCGCTGACCCAAACGTCTGCCCGACTGTTTCTGATGATTCCAGTTTTGGCTGTATTAACCTTAAAGAAAACCTATGAAGCATTTGCCGGTATCAGGCCATACCAGGCGGTGGATTGCTGTGCCGTTGTTTACGATCAGTTTTCAACCGTGGAACAGGCAACAAGCATTTTCAGCCTGGGGGACACTGTGTGGGTCAGTGCTTTTATTGTTTTTAATATTCTGCTTTTAATTTTGTCTGTGGCTTTAAGCGTTTCAAGGGGGGATGATCGCCCCTGGGCAAGATCTCTACTTGCCACCGTCACCTGGCTGTGGCTGCCGGTGGCGGGCCTGGTCCTGGTCAATGTTCTGTCTGCTTATCACTATGAAGTGCTTCATCATCATTGTCCATGGTGCCTGTTTCTTCCTGAGCATCAATTGGTGGGTTATCCGCTTTATGGCGGGATGGCCTTGATCGCAATGGAGGGGAGTACCCTCTTCATGCTTCCCTTTTTAGTAAAACACCACACTGACATTTACCCGATGGCATTGGATCGTTGCCGTGGCGCAGCAAAAAAAATCATCCTGGCCCAAATAATTTTTTTAATCATAGCCGTTCTTCCGGCCATTATCTGGCGGCTGCGCTATGGGGTCTGGATGTCTGGTTAATTATCCGTATTGAAGTTTCCCACCCATGAACCCCAGACCTGTTGCAAATACAAGGCACAAAGCATAAATGAACAGAATTCTTTTAGGATTCTCTTTGCTGTTCAGGGAGAATTTAATGGCCGTCATAAAGGAAAGAGACAGGAGGACGGCGAAAATCATTTTCATCACAATGAGGTGACTCCATTCGCCGCCAAACCGGTACTGCCAGTCGGTGAAGCCAAGTACAACGGTGGGTATGATGCCCGCCAAGCCAAGGGTTATGCAATAATAAGCCGTGCGGAGGAACTCTTGTTTTTCCAACAGAAAGAAAATCAATGCAAAGACAAAACCACCCATGGCCATTCCCATGGGGAGGTGGGTCATTGCCGGGTGGAGGGGATGAACAAAACCAACACTTTCCAATAAATGATACATAGTTTCGATCATGGGCTTACCTCGTTTTGTAGTTTGATTGAACTTAAATACAAACCTCTTTCCAAAGTTTTGAAATAATTGAGATTTCAATTTTAGTTAGGGGCGGGTGGTTACTGCCATGTGTGTTTTATTTGTCGACTTCAGAGATCATATCTGAACGGATCGGATAATATTTCCCCGGCTGTGTTACCAATTTTAAACCGGAAGCGGTTACCAGTCCTTTTAACATTTGAATGAATACATATTGGTGAAATGGATATAAGGCATACCAGTATAAAAGCCCGATTAATCCTTTGGGCAGAAAACGTGATAGTAAAATAATTTGGCATTTCCCCTTATCCATGTTCTCTATTCTTAGTTCTAAAAGTGCTTGCCCAGGGGCTTTCATTTCAGACAGTAACAGCAGTTTTGATTCAGGCGCTACCTCAAGGACTTTCCAGAAATCAACTGTATCATCAACCCTGAGCACTTTACTCGAGCCACTTCTGTCGGATAATCCAACGCCTCCGGCAAAGCTATCGATGATGCCGCGAATCTTCCATAATATATCTGCACCATAATACCCTGTCCGTCCACCGATTTTTTCAATGAGTTTCCATAGATCAATAGGAGCTCCTTTTACAATCGCCTGATATCCGCAGGAAAAGAGGGTCCCTCCTGAATAGGATGCATCGCCATAGTGTGACCTTTCTGGGTGTTTGATTTTACTGTCATCAGCCTTGCAGGTGTCGACCTGTTCCTGGATGACCGGCGCAAGTGCCCTGCGAATTGCTTCAGAACACGAGATTAGCTCCTGGGAAATAATTTGGCTGATGCTGTCTTCTGTGCAAGTGGTGGGAACGCTTAATCCTTCCGCTAAGGGTTGCGCAATGGCGGCAGGAACCGGCGTTACAAGGTGAATCCAAAGTGATGATAACCTCGGTGTTAAGACAGGAACCGGTATCATAAGTGGTTCTGGTAAGTTTGCCTCTTTGGCAAAGATACGGAATAAATCCCGGTATGTCACAACCTCAGACCCACCAATATCGAATGTTTTTCCCTTCGTTTCAGGGTATTCTAAACAGCCTTTTAAGTATCCTAATACGTTGGTTATGGATATGGGCTGGGTGGGCATACTTACCCATTTAGGCGTGACCATTACAGGTAACCGCTCGGTAAGATATCTTAATATTTCAAAACTGGCACTGCCTGATCCCAGGATCATGGCAGCTCGAAGAACCGTTGTTGGAACAGGCCCTTCCATGAGAATCTTGCCAACTTCATTTCTGGAAATAAGATGCTTGCTGATATTTTTATGGTTTATGTCTCCAAGGCCACCTAAATATATAATATGTTCTAATCCTTCCTCTGCCGCTGCTAGAACCATGTTCTTTGCACCAGTTTTGTCTGCATCTCGGTATTTGCCTTTTTGGGAAATCATAGAATGGACAAGATAATAAACGGTCCCGCATCCTTTAGTCGCATTTTTTAGCGACTCTATATTCTGGATATCTCCTTTAACCAGTTCTACATTTTCATTTTGCCCCCATGGCCGGTCGGCCATTTTGGGTATGGAGCGCCCCATAGCTTTCACCTTGTAGCCGTCTGCCAATAATAAAGGGATAAGACGGCCAGCAACATAGCCGGTTGCTCCTGTTACTAAAATGGGTTTTGCGTTAATCATCCGGGCTCCCTGAAATAATCTGTTGTCAGAATTAAAGAATGAAAATGTTGTATGTATGTGACTCTATGACCGCAAATGGAGGTTGGCATTAATTTTGCGAAATAGAATATCGTAGAAATTTTCACTGCAAAAATCAACGTTCCGTATCGTTTTTTGGGCTTGGTCACAACATGGGCCACTTTGGGGTGGGGTCAGGCTTGTGGGGTGGGGTCAGGCTTGCGTTATTGGAATTATCGTTGGTTTTGGCTTTTTCACAGGCTGTGGTCGATAACGCCAATAACACAAGCCTGACCCCGTTGGCCCATTAAATGTGACGGGTGGCCCACGCTGTGACCAAGCCCCATTTTTTTGATATCTGGCAATATCCTATCGCTACTGTTGACAGCAATTACAATTTCTTTTTGTACCATATTCTCATCAATTTGTGAAAACCTTTCCGCCAAAGTTGAACATCCATATATTACTGACAAAATATCGACTCATCGCTATGTTCATTGGTGTGGTGGGGTGTGAGATACTGATGGTGGGACATCTTCTCAATGTGAAGGGTGGATTTGCCCCTCCGAGAATTCTGACAGTGTCATGGTCCGTACGGCAAAAAAACTCTATCTGGTCAATGCCGGTCTCATGGAGTGGGATCTGTTTTATCGGATCGACTATCAGATGCTCTAAGACGGACAAAATTAAACCAGTAAAGATAAAAAGATAACAGCAGAAAACCACTATCCCTTGCAATGGTGAACATGTTGGCAGGGTTTTTTTCAGAAGAGGTTGAGAAACAACCGCAACTGATGTCCAGACCCCGATGGAGATTATAAAGCAGGACCATGGTAAAGGTAAAGAGTAATACATTGCTGACAATGACAGTGCCCTGCATTAACCACCCGGTGATCAGGCAGATTCCCATGAGCAATTCCAGCCAGGGCAATACCAGGGCAGTGAGATTTACAATCTCCCCCGGCAGCAGTTGATAATTGTTTACCATGACGGCAAAGGCGTGGGGATGTATAATTTTATCAAAACTGGCATATATAAACACCAAACCCAGTATCCATCGTGCCATGTGGTAGACAATGGTTGTTACAGGGGGTGCCCATTGACGGTTTGGCCGGTGAGATTTTTTGAAGGTGGAAACAATTTTATCCATCAAGATTGCCTTTTTTTCCCTGGGTTACCGGCATATTTGCCTTTGTCCATGCGTCCCATCCCCCGGCCATGACCTTGACCTTAAACCCCATCTCCTTGAGAAAAAAAGCCAGATCATGGCTCAGAGCGCAGGACTCGCCATCACAATAGGTGATAACAAGAAGCTCCGGGTCCAAGCGGGGGGCCACGGCCATGAATTGTTCCTGAACATCATGCCATGGCAGATTTAAAGCGCCTTTTATATGGCCTTTATGGAAGTTCGAAGCATCCCTTGCATCCACAAACGTGGCCTGTCTGTTTTTATAAAGGGGGATTGCCTGATCCAGATCCAGAGCCATAGTATCTCCATCTGCAGTGGTCAATCTGGCCTTGACGGACCAGTCCTGAACCAGGGCAAGGGGGGCGGAACGAATGCAATTGGTGCCAAGCCCTGCAATGATTGCCATGGAAAGAAGGATTAAAACTTGCAGCATCAGGTTGTTTTTATTTATATGCAGATATGAACTTTTCATCTGCAAAATATACTTACAGGGTTTCCGGGTGTCAATATGAACCAAAAAATTAAGAAAAAGATTTGCAAACACGGTTTGTTTCTGATTAAATGTCTGGATGCACAATTTTTGGATTATGATCTGGAACAAGGGGAGATAATTGAGTAGAAAAATCGAAACCAAAGGGATTGTCATCATCGTCGGTAATTATGGCAGTGGGAAATCGGAAACAGCCGTAAATCTGGCATTTCACCGTCGAAGGGCAGGCCTTGATGTCAGTATTGTGGATCTTGATCTGGTGAACCCCTATTTCAGAACCCGGGAGGCCCGGGAATCGTTGATCCGTCAAGGTATTAATGTTGTCCTGCCCGATGAGAAATATATGCATGCGGATCTTCCCATTTTGTCCCCAAAGGTGGCCGGCATCATTAAAACCACCTCGGATCTTACCATAATCGATGCCGGGGGAGATGACGTGGGTGTCACCGTTCTGGCAGCTCTGGCAGACAGCCTGGCAGGTAAATCGGTGCATATGCTCCAGGTGGTGAATCCCCACCGGCCTTTTACGGAAAACGTTGAGGGGTGCCTGAAAATAAAAGGGGAGATTGAAGTTTCCTCAAAGTTGAAGGTCACCGGTTGGGTGAGTAATGCCAATCTCATTGACCACACCACCCCCCATGATATTTATAGAGGATATGATTTGGTACAGGAATTGTCCCGTCAGACCGGTATTCCGGTGGAATTTATAACCGCAACCTCTGCATTGATGGATGAACTGGATCTGGAACGGATTCACTGCCCTGTATTACCCATTGAGAGGACGCTGCCTCCCCCCTGGTGGCGGAGCAGTTAACAGGAGAAAGGCGTATGGCTTTTAAACATGTTGTTGATACGGAGAGATGCAAAGGCTGTGGCCTGTGTAAAGACGTCTGTCCCAAGAATGTTCTGGAAATTTCTAAAACGGTAAGTGCCAAGGGATATTTTCCCATATTCCAGGCAAGACCCGAGGACTGCATCCACTGCACATTGTGCTGTGTGATGTGTCCTGATGTGGCCATCACCATTAGTGAAACCAGTGACGAAACCCTTGAAAAAACAATGGAGGAAAACTGATGGCCAAGGTATTAATGAAAGGAAATGAAGCAATCGGAGAGGCCGCCATCCGGGCGGGCTGCCTTAATTATTTTGCCTATCCCATTACTCCCCAGTCTGAAGTTGCCGAATATCTTGCCAAAAGATTGCCCGAGGTGAACGGCACCTTTGTCCAGGGAGAGAGCGAAGTGGCGGTGGGCTACATGATTTTTGGTGCAGCTGCCTGCGGGGAACGGGTAATGACTACCTCTTCAAGCCCCGGGGTGAGCCTCATGAGCGAGGCCATCAGCTACATTGCCGGTGCCAGATGTCCTGCGGTATTTGTAAATATCATGCGTGGTGGACCGGGTCTTGGCGGCATTCTACCCTCCCAGGGCGATTATTTCCAGGCCACCAAGGGTGGCGGGCATGGCGATTATCACATGCTGGTCATGGCCCCGGACGGGGTGCAGGAGGCTGTGGAAATGACCATGCAGGCCTTTCCCCTGGCGGAAAAATACCGGGGACCTGTGATGATCATGGGAGATGGTATGATCGGGCAGATGATGGAGCCTGTGGAGTTCCCCGAAGATCTTTTTGTGCCCCCCACCAACAAGGATGACTGGGCCACCAACGGCATGGCCACCCGAAAGAGCGACACCAAAAACATTGTAAAATCCCTCTATCTTGATCCCAAGGTGCTCAATGACCATAATTTGTTGTTGAAATCCCAGTATGATCGCATGAAAAAAGAAGAGGTCAGGTTTGAAAATTATAACACCGACGGTGATTATGAAGCCCTGATTGTCAGCTATGGTACCATGAGCCGGGTGTGCAAGACTGCCATTGATGAAATGAAGAAAAATGGCCTGGAAGTAGGCATGGTAAGGCCCCAGACCCTGTTTCCCTTTCCGGAAAAGGCCATCCATGATGCGGCCTCAAAACCAGGCTGCAAGGTTGTGGTGAGCATTGAGATGAGCATGGGTCAGATGGTGGAAGACGTGGAACGGGTGGTAAAAGGAAAAGTGCCCGTTCAATGGTTTGGCCAGTGTGGTGGTGAAATACCCACCCCCGAGGAAGTCATAGAACACATTAAAACGTTGCTGAACAGTTAAACCGGGGAGTTTAAATATGGGAAAAACATTTTCAAGACCGGAAGCACTTTCCGATGCACATACCCACTACTGCCCCGGGTGCACCCATGGGATCGCCCACAGGCTTGTGGCCGAAGTAATTGATGAACTGGGTATCAGAAACAGAACCGTGGGGATTGCCCCTGTGGGGTGTGCTGTCATGGCATACAACTATTTCAGCTGTGATTTCCAGGAAGCAGCCCACGGCAGAGCACCTGCCATGGCCACGGGTATGAAGCGGGTAAGACCGGACCTCATGGTATTCACCTACCAGGGGGATGGCGACCTTGCCAGTATCGGCATGGGAGAAATTATCCATGCCGCCAACCGTGGAGAAAAGTTCACCACCATTTTTATCAACAACGCCATATACGGCATGACCGGTGGCCAGATGGCTCCCACCACCATGCCGGGGCAGCGTGCCACCACGGCTCCCACGGGTCGGGATGTGGAAAAAACCGGCATGCCCATCCGCATGTGTGAGCTGCTTTCAAGCCTTGCCACACCCGGATACATTGAAAGACAGACCCTGCTCAAACCCAAGTATATAAACAAAGCTAAAAAAGCCATTAAAAGGGCCTTTGAATACCAGGAGGCAAACAAGTGCTTCAGCTTTGTTGAATTGGTCAGCACCTGTCCCACCAACTGGGGAATGACGCCCCAGGATTCATTGAAATGGGCCGAAGAAACCCTGCTCCCTTATTATCCCCTGGGAGAGTTTAAATCTCCTGAATAAACAGGGGAGTCAAGGATTTTTACTGAAACTCAAATGCCCCTTGTTAAAAAAACGTTTAAATAAACCCATGTTTTTTGATAAATGAGGGTGGTGTCTCAAGTAAAATCCATGAATGATTGAAATAAAATCTTTCTTAGGAGGCATATATGCAAAAAGAAGTGATGTTTGCAGGGTTTGGTGGGCAGGGCATTTTGCTCAGTGCAAAACTGCTGGCCCATGCAGCCATGAACCAGGGCTCGGAGGTGATGTGGATTCCCTCCTATGGCCCTGAAATGAGAGGGGGTACCGCATATTGTACGGTTATTGTCAGCGACCGGCTCATCGGTTCACCCATTATTAAAAATCCCACCCATCTGGTGGCCATGAATCGGCCTTCCCTGGAAAAGTTTGCACCGGTGGTCAAACCCAAAGGGGTTATCATGATCAACAGTTCCCTGATTCCGGTGAGAAGTGGCCGGGATGATGTGGATGAATTGATTGTACCCGCCAACGATGCAGCCATTGAGGTGGGAAGTGTCCGTTGTGCCAACATAATTGCCGTGGCTGCCTTTGCTGCCCGGAGCAAGATGGTGGATCTTGATATTTTAAGGGAGTGTGTCAAAGAACAGTTTGCTTCCAAGGCAAAGCTGATTCCTTTGAATATGGCTGCCTTTGACAAAGGGCTGGAAATCGCCCTGGGCTGAGTAAGCACAACACAGGCCAGGGGAATTAATGAATTGACTTTAAAGGGGGTTGTATGATTCGACGTGAGATTTCGCTTTTCATGAACAATGTACCCGGTGAACTTGGTAAACTGACGGCTCTATTAAGCGATGCCGGTATCAATGTGGATGCCATCACCATTCAGGATGCGTCAAGTTATATCCAGAACATCTTTGAGGCCAGGGGAAAATCCATTAAACGGCTGGCTTCTGCGGCAAGCTACAGCTCTGTGAAAAGAGATTCCGCAGAGGTTTCCCTTATCCGGATGCTGGTGGATAAGCCCGATGAAGCTGTTGAATTGCTCAATGAGAAAGACTATATCTTTGATACCAAGGATCTCATCGCCATTGAACTGGAAAACATCCCCGGCACCCTTTCCAAAATTACCCGAAAATTTGGGGAAGAAGAGGTCAATATCAACTATGTTTATGGCTCTGTGTCCGACTCCGACGGAAAATGCCTTTTTGTTTTCTGCCCGGAAGATTTGAAGGCCGCTTTAAAGATCTTTGAATCCTTCAGCTGATCTTTAATGTGAACAATAGAAAAAGCCCCAGGGACAACAAGATGTGTCCCTGGGGCTTTTTATGTTTTACGGAGGGTGATCCCAATTTTAGCCACCCGTCATTGTTGGCGGGTCAACGGGGTCAGGCTTGTGTTATTGGCGTTATTGACACCACAGCCTGTGCAAACGCCAAAACCAACGATAATGCCAATAACGCAAGCCTGATTCCACCCCACTGACCCCTGTTGTGACCAAGCCCTGCAACAAAAACCCGAATATTTACCTTAAGGTTTGCGTTTGTCCTTGAGAATATTATTTGAAATCACAATACGCTGGATTTCAGAGGTTCCCTCATAAATGGTGAATACCCTGGCGTCCCTGTAAAAGCGTTCCACCTCGTAATCCTTTGTAAACCCATACCCGCCATGGAGCTGTATGGCCCGGGCCGTAACCTGGTTGACCATTTCAGAAGCAAAGAGTTTTGCCATGGCTGCCTGGGTGGTGTATTTTTCTTTTCTGTCTTTCATGGCAGCGGCGGACAAAACCAGTTGCCGAGCCGCTTCAATCTGGGTGGCCATGTCGGCAATCTGCCAGCGGATGCCCTGATGCTTGATGATGGCACAACCGAACTGCTTTCGATTTTTTCCATATTTCACGGCGGCATCAAAGGCGGCCTGGGCAACCCCAAGTGACTGTGCGGCAATGCCGATGCGGCCCCCATCAAGGCCTGACATGGCAATTTTAAAGCCGTCGCCTTCCTTCCCCAGAAGACAGGAGGCTGGTACCCGGCAGTTCTCAAAAATCAAGTCTGTGGTATCCGATGCCCGCAGTCCCATTTTATCTTCCATGTGCCCCACAATGAGGCCCGGGGTTTTCTTTGACAGTAGAAAGGCACTGATACCCCTGTGGCCGGCACTTTCATCGGTTTTGGCGGTGACAATGACGGCACCTGAATTTTTACCGGAGGTGATAAAGCGTTTGGTGCCGTCAATGATATAATCATCTCCGTCACGCACTGCAGTGGTGGACTGGCTCACCGGGTCTGATCCGGCATCGGGTTCTGTCAGGGCAAAGGCACCAATGATTTTACCCGAGGCCAGAGGAATGAGAAATTCTTCTTTTTGGGCTTCAGTGCCGAATTTTAGAATACTTTCACATACAATGGAGTTCTGCACCGACATGACCACAGATGTGGAGGCGCAGGAGTAGGCGATTTCCGACAGGGCCAGGACATAGGAAATGGTATCAGCTCCCTCTCCGCCGTATTCCGGGGGAATCATCATACCCATCAGGCCCAGCTCTCCCATCTGTTTAAAATTTTTCTTGGGAAATTCCTTGCTTTTGTCCCGCTCCGCGGCTGTGGGAGCAATGACCTTTCTGGAAAATTCCCTGACCATGCTTTGAATCATTAATTGTTCTTCGGTGAGGTTGAATAACATCTGGGTCTCCTTTTCATGGGGATGGACGCAGTCTTGAGTGTTCACATTGGTTTCAATATAGGCAACCTGAACGGTGGGGGCTGTCGGTGTGTATCGTCTTTTATCGGGGAGGATTTGCCGACGGCCGGGGTATCAATCTCTGGTATTTTGCTAAAATAATTTTCTGGTTAGGGACTGTATACCACCACAATAAGCTCTGCATCAGTATCACCCACGTTGATCAAATCATGTTTGATGGCGGAGTTGAAATGAAGGGAGTCACCAGGTCCCAGCCGGTTAACATTGTCGCCCACGGTAATTTCCACATCTCCTTTAAGGACATAGGAGAACTCTTCGCCTTCGTGCTGAAACCCGACACCCTTATGGGCCTGACCGGCTTCAATGGTGATGCGGAAGGCTTTTAAATGTTTGTTCTCCGCCCCCGGAGTCAGGGGAGAATAGGCGTAATTATCCGTTCTTTTGGTGTAAGCTTCTTTTCGTTCAGCTTCGGTGTCTTCCTGTTCTTTCAGAAGAAATCCTGAGTCCACACCCAATGCCCGGGATATCTGCAGCAGCGTACCCACGGGGGGGCGTTTTTTTCCTGCTTCCACGGTTTTAATAAATTCTTTGGACAGACCGGTTTCATTGGCCAGAAAATCCAGGGTCAGCTTTTTATCCAGTCGAATCTGCTTGATTCTTTTTCCAATGGGAATCAGTTCATTTTTTGACTTTGCCATCTATGAACTCCTTTTGGCTGTTTGTAGGTTGAACGAGCGCTCAGTCATTAATAATATTAAAAAAAAAGGTTGTCAACCCTCACCCCTTACAAGGGCAGACAAAATGTCTGCCCTTGAAGCGAACTACACTTTTTCAATCCAGTTTTCCGTGTCTTCGGTCAGACCATACTGAATATGGGTGATGGCATCATTGAATTTTACGGCCAATTCACCGGGGGTACCGTCTCCGATATTCATGATATCCTGCCCATAACGGATTTCGCCCACCGGAGAAATAACCGCCGCCGTTCCAGAACCAAAGGCTTCTGTGAGGGTTCCATTTTTGTGGGCGGTGGCCAGTTCATCAATGCTGATTTTTCGTTCAGATACCTTCATGCCCCATTTTCTTCCCAGTTGAAGAACAGAGTTTCGGGTAATTCCAGGCAGAATACTGCCATTGAGCATGGGGGTGACAAGTT
The DNA here is from genome assembly GCA_963674605.1 of uncultured Desulfobacterium sp. Taxonomy (GTDB): domain Bacteria; phylum Desulfobacterota; class Desulfobacteria; order Desulfobacterales; family Desulfobacteraceae; genus Desulfocicer. Next base: position 189,981 of record OY771474.1, read on the forward strand.
CGTTGTCGATGACAAAAAAGATGTTCATGGCACCCACTTCTTCAATGTATTTCTGCTCCACACCATCCAGCCACAATACCTGATCATAGCCTTCTTTTTTTGCTTTTTCCGAGGCATAAAGACTTGCCGCATAATTACCTGCGGTTTTATATTCGCCAACCCCGCCCCGTACGGCCCGGACATGATCCGTGGATATCCAGATTTTCACCGGCTTGAAGCCTGCGGCATAATAGGCGCCCACCGGTGAAAGGATTACAAAATACCGGTAGGTATTGGAGGCCCGTACACCAAGGAAGGGGTCGGTGGCAAACACTGTGGGTCGAATATAAAGGGAGGTTCCCATGGTTTCGGGGATCCAGTCTTTTTCCACCTTGAGAAGTTCCTTCAGGGATTTAAGGGCAAAGGCCTCGTCCACTTCCGGAATGCACAAGCCTCTGGCGGAACTGTTCAGGCGTTTGAAATTTTCCTGGGGTCTGAACAGCTGAATTTCACCAGCGGCGGTTTTGTATGCCTTTAATCCTTCAAAAATGGTCTGGCCATAGTGAAGGGTCATGGTGGCCGGAGAAATTGAAAAATTGTGCATGGGTTCAATACGCGGATTGTGCCAGCCTTTTTCCGGATTGAAATCCATGTTAAACATGTGATCTGTGAAGATTGTGCCAAAGCCCAGTGCTGAGTCAGCGGGCCTTTTTCCTGGCTGTTCTGTGCGGGTAATGGATATATCCATTTCTAAAGTCTCCCTTATTTTATATGAGTTCCTAACCTTAATTTATCAAAAATATGATAAGTTGGATATATGATCTTGATCCAATGCCTTTGTCAAGATAATTTATCTGAAAGGCATTATTAAGTCTGAGACCGGGAAAATGGGAATCCCTTCATTTGACAAATGCCTGTTTGTTTTATAAGTATGAGCGCCATCTTCAAAAATCATAAAAAAGGTGAAATAACAATATCATGACAATTTTAGAGAAAGTAAAAGATAACGGGTTGATATTTGACGGTGCCATGGGCTCCATGCTCATTGCTGCAGGTCTTAAGGGTGGAAAGGTTTCAGAACTTTGGAACATTGAAAACCCCGGTGTCATAGAAGAGATCCATAAGGCTTATTTTGATGCCGGTGCCCAGGTGGCCACTGCCAACACCTTTGGTGCATCCCCCTTCAAGCTTAAGAAAATGGGCATAGACGCAGATCCTGAAAAACTCAATGTGGCCGCCGTTGAAATTGCCAGAAAAGCTGCAGGAACTGATCAGTATGTGGCCGGGGACATGGGTCCCCTGGGAGAAATGCTTCAACCGGCAGGGCTGTTGACACAAGCGGATGCCACCCATCATTATGCCCAACAAGCCGCCTTTATGGGAAAGGCTGCTGTTGACTTCTTTATTCTTGAAACCTTTTTTGATCTCAACGAGATTCTGGCCGCCATCCGGGGCATTCGTTCTGTTTCAGATCTGCCCATTTTTGCCACCATGACCTTTCAGCAGAAACCCACCGGTTTTTTTACCCTCATGGGAAACAAGCCCGGTGACTGCATGAACCAGCTGGTGGATGCCGGGGCATCGGTGGTGGGCGCCAACTGCTCCCTTGCAAGTGATGCCATGGTGGATCTGGCAAAGGTCATCAGAGACAGTGTTGAGGTTCCTGTCATGATTCAACCCAATGCCGGTGCCCCCAAGACGCTGGGGGACGGGGTTATTTATCCTGAAACCGTGGAGTTTTTTTCCGAAAACATCCTGAGCCTTAAAAAAATCGGCATTGATGTGGTGGGCGGTTGCTGCGGTACCACACCTGATTTCATCAGGGCAATTGCTGAAAAAATATCAGCCTCTTAATGAATCATTTCCGGTATTTTGGCCTGCTCGCAATCTCTGCCCCTTTACCCGTTAACTTTTACTGGTAGCCGATGTTGTGAAGCAGGCACCTGCTTTTTTCAGGTTTGATTTTTCGCATATTCACACATACACGAAAGGGCTCGCACGGCTCTTTCCGGTGATGGAAAAAGAACCACCTTGTACCTGTCATCATGGGAGCCGTGAAGCATTTCAGAATGGGCATCGGACATGAGGCTCACCCCGATGATGGGCTTTTGGTATTGGCTTAGCAGTTCTTTGGTTCTGTCTTTGAAGACCTGGTCAAAGTCCAGGAGTATTTTTTTCATGGGTGGCAGTTCTTTTCTGTCAAAACCGGGGTCTGACATGGCCACGCTTTCCAGCATTTTGTCACCGAAGATGCGTTTTCCATCAATACCCAGATGAATCACGGCATCGCAGCCTTCCCATTGAAGCAGGGCCTCCATGGCCACCAGGGCAATGTTAATGTCAAATTCCCCCACCACATCAATGGGATTGCCCTTGCTCCAGTAATCGGGGAGCAGGGCATTGAGTTTTTCCATAATGACATCGGGGAGATCGGGCAGCACCAGGCCGTTTTCATTGCAAAGATCGGTGGTCACAACGCCCCAGCCGCCTCCCAGGGTGACAATGCCCACCCGGTTGCCCCGGGGAAGGGGAAGGGATGAGAATACCGCAGAGGCATCCACCATTTCCATGGGTTGACGTACCTGGATAATACCGGCCTGGCGGCAGGCCGCATCAAACACAGCCCCATCGGTGGCCATGGCCCCGGAATGGCTGGCAGCGGCCCTGGCTCCGGCTGCGGTGCGTCCCCCCTTTAGCATCACCACGGGTTTTTTCTTGGAAACCCGGGAGGCGGCCTGGAAGAATCGCTGTCCATCCTTGACACTTTCAAGATACATCACCACCGTTTTTGTTTTGTCGTCCATCTCAAACAGTTCCAGATAGTCTTCCACGGTGACCATGGCTTCGTTGCCGGAGCCACTGTACATTCTGATACCCACCCCGTGGGTCTGGGCAAAGCTGAGCAGCTGCACCCCCAGATTGCCGGACTGGGAGACCAGGGCAGTGGTGCCTGCCCGGGGATGGGTGTGGGAGCTGGTACAGAAAAATTTCTTATGGGGGGAACATATGCCCATGGTGTTGGGGCCAAGGATAATAATCCCCGCCGCTGCGGCCCGCTTGACAATTTCTTTCTCAAGGACTTTACCTGCTTCATCTGTTTCGCTGAACCCCGATGTGATAAGCAGCATCCCCTTGATGCCCCTGGCCTCCAGCTGGGGAATCAGATCCATTACCCGGGCTGCCGGTATGGTCACCACGGCCAGATCCACATTCTCTTTTATCTCTGCCAGCTGCCTGTACACCGGCCTGCCCAAAATGGTGCCGCCCTTTGCGTTAACAAGGTGAATATCGCCTTTGTACCCCCCGCTGATGGCATTGCTGGGAAGCAGATTTCCCCATTTGCCGATGGTGGCCGAGGCCCCGATAAATGCAACACAATTGGGGAAAAAAAGGGCACTCAACTGCCTTTGATCAACGGGGGGACGCGTGTTTGCTTTTTGAGCCGGCTCATCGACTTTAACAAGGGCATCCACCGCAGCCAAATTCCCCGTGGCCGTGGCAATAAGGGGATTTATGTCAATTTCATGAATTTCCGGCCACTGGATGGCCAGATCAGAAAGTCCCTTTAACGTTTGTTTCAAGAGTTCTAAATCCACGGAGGCTTCCCCCCGGAAGGTACCCAGAAGAAGCTTTCCTTTAAATTCTGATACCATGTCCATGATATCTTTATCGGAAAGGGGGGCCAGACGAAACACCACATCGTGAAGCGCTTCAGTGAGAATACCGCCAAGGCCAAATACAATGACGGCCCCGAATAGGGGATCTCTGAACATCCCTGCCACAAATTCGCGCTTTCCCTGGACCATGGGTTGAACCAGGAGACCCTCCATGTTTTCCGGCGCCTTTTCCAGAAGATCTTCTGCCGCAGCTTCCACAGCGCTGGGGGACTGGAGTCCGGTCTTCACCAGCCCGAGTTCGGATTTATGGGCAATCCCGCTGCCACAACCTTTAATTACCACAGGTAAACCCATGGATATTGCACTGTCAAGGGCCTCCCGGGGAGTGTATACCAGTTTGTGGGAGACCATAGGAATACCAAAAGAATGGAGAATAAGAGCTGAATCCTTTTCTGAGAGAATGGATATATTCTGGTTCAATGCCTTCTGGATAATACCTTCAGGGGAAGGGGAGGGATTCATGGTTCAACTCCTTTGAAAATAATCTCATTTATATGACTTGTGACGGCTGGTGCGTTTATTTCCTGGTTGAAAATGATGGCATCCAGGATGGCATGTTCAATGGCTCCCACCATTGTTTTTAAGAGCACCCTTGAATCAATGTCTTTTCGGAGTTCACCGTTTTTAATTCCATCGAGGATTATGTCATGTATGGATGTTTCAAGCGCCGTCATGGTGGCATGGGCACTGGATTTAAAATATTCCGGGGTATTTCTGACTTCCAGAAGCAGTATTCTGCCAAATACCCTGTTTTTCAGGTAGGCTTTTGTGGTGGTGGTGATAAAGATTTTCAGTTTTTCAACTGCGGTATTTTTTTTATTCAGCTTTGCTGTGAGAGCCTGGTTGAACAGGGTGATGTTTTCTCCGAGCAACTCAAACAAAAGATCTTTTTTATCCTTGAAATACTTGTAAATCAATCCCTCTGTAACCCCTGCTTCTTTGGCGATGAGAGCGGTGGTGATGGCGTTGAAATTATGCTGTTCCAGAAGCAGAGATAGGGCTTTGAGTATTTTTATTTTTCCGGGTGGCTGGTGCTGGGTCATTTTTATCCCTGTTGCTCATTTAAAATTATGATCAGAAATGGTGAAGAAAATTCAGAATTCATTGCAACATTTAGTCGGGTAAGTAATACTTACTCACGATTCAGGATTCAAGTCAACCATTTTTTTAAATCGTAATTTAAAAAAATGGCTACCCGTTTAAAGCAGGAGAAGTTTCAGCCGTGATGGCCATGCATATTATGGCTGTCACAGCCGAACAATTCACAGCTTCTCCTGGCTCAGACGGGTAGCCGGATACATGATGGATGATTTGTCTTTACTTGATTTCAGGCGGCGTGTTTTCTCCGTCCGGCCTGCTTTTTCGCAGTCGAAAGGGTTTGCGGGGCAGGTTGTACCAGATCACCGGGGCAGTGAATGCCTGCCATGCCCATTTTATCATGCGAATGACTCCAAAGGAGATCCACAATGCCCAGGCAAGCATGGCCAGGCGATAGCACAGCAGTGGAATGGAGATTACCCAGGCCACGGGAAGGACTGGACCACTTATATCCTGGTACCAGCGGAGCAGATCTGCATTTGAACCGTTGCCGGTGATATTCATGTCGGGATGGCCCAGCAGTCCCATGGCAACAGCGGACAGCAGCGCACCTGCAGCAACAACGCTCAGTATGCCCATGCCCACCTGTATGAGGTTGAAATTTTTCCGGGTCAGGGATTTTTCTGCTTTTGCTGGTTCCATGTTCACCTTCCCGTCGTCCGGCAAATCAGACAGTCTCATTTCCGAAATGACTTTTTTACGCCAGTTCATGGCCACCAGCCAAAGCCCCACAAAAAAACATGCCCCAGGACTGCTCATGGACATGCCAAGCCCCAGCAGAAAAAGTGAATGAAAGCGCAACGGTGTAAGTTCCGTCATGGCGATGCCGGCACTTAAGATCACCACCACCAGCAGAATCGACCAGAACAGCACGGCCGGGCCGGTGAGGGGTTCCCCCCCCAGAAACAACGGCCATCGGTTACCCGGGAGATATACATCCATGGAGGTATTGACGCTGTTCTGACCAAGATTTATATCAGAGGTGGGGTAAAACATGGTCATTCCCCGGGATTCCCGCCATTTCAAAACCACCTTCCGGGTTCCCGGAGAAAGGGGCAGGGGCACGGAACGTCCCTCCTGGCGAATCAGCTGCACCCTTCCGTCAATGCTGATTTCTTCCAGCCGGGCGTTTTCCGGCAGGTCCACAAGGTGCTGTCCGCCCTGGGTGCTTTTCATTTCAAGGGAAAGTTCCGCCTGGGTGGTTCTTTTGCCCGGGCGAAGCACCAGATGGCTTTTTTCCAGGGTAAGGGTATTTCCCTTTATGGCTGCCGGTCGGGTGATTTCAAGGGTCACGCTTTCCCCGGGCCAGGGATGCCATGTGGGCATCCAGTGCTGGTCCACCTGGTGGAGAATCACCGGAATTCCTTTTGTTTCCACATGGAACCGGGGGGCCACGTCCAGGGTCCACACCTCGGTCCAGTCACTGGTTTCTTCGTGGAAAAGTCTCAGGGTGTCCATGGGTTTAAGAAAAGAACGCCACTGGAACCGTGTCTGACCGGCATTCATATTCACCTGAACCCGGCCATCCTTCACGGTCACCCCCCGGGTGCTCACCGACTCTGCGGTAATAAGCGGAACCTGCAGAGCCATGGCGCTGCCCTGGGGTGTTGTGCGGTAAACCGTTGTTTTCACCTGCCACTCCTTTCCAAGAATCAGATGACGCTCCACCCGGGCAAAGGCCGGCAGTACCCCGGTTTCCAGTATTTCTTCCCGGGGGGAATTTTTTGTGGAAATTCGTGTGAAATGAAGGGTGCCGTCCAGGGTTCCATCAGGATTCAGACCCTGCACCGTCCAGTCTCTGGCCGTTATTTGGGTTAGATGGGGTTTGAGTTCAAAGGGCAGCTGAAGGGTGTTTGCCTTTGACAGGGAGCCCTGGAGCACAATGTCATGGGTGCCCGCAGGCACCATCATCCATAGTATTTCGTTTTCCCGGATAATGGCCCGGCTGTCATCGCCATCCACCAATACCCTGCCGGGCAACCAGTGCCGGGTGTGACCGGGCAGGGGCACCATGGTATCAAGCTGGGCGTTTAGTTTCATGGTCAGGGTCAGTTCATGGGCGTTAATTTGCACAAAGACTTCGGGGATATCGGCGCAGGCGGGAAAGCAGTCATTTCTTTCCAGAAGCCGTTCCTGAAGGGTCTGCAGCATTTCCGGGGAAGGAATTTCCATGGCATGACAGGGTCGGGCAGATGCCATGAGACACACCAGAATCAGCCCTGCTGTAAGGTTGGTACGATGAACCGTTCTGGTACCAATCCAGGAAAAACCGGTTTTGTTTTTCCAGGAAACCCCTGACAATCCTGCCGCCAGAAGGAGAATTAGGCCCACCCGTAAAAAGGCCAGGAATCGATTCATTCCAGGCCCCATAAGGGTAAAGGAGATCATTTCCCCGGCTTGCACCGGACCGGACCAGCTAAAGGGAATCGTGGTAAAGGGCTGCCACCGGGGAAGTCCCGGTCCGGTCTGGGTCATGGCATCGGGGTCCACCATTAGTTTCATGGGCCGGGGGGCAGAAATGTCCGATGGGGCACTCTGGGGCAAGAATGGGGCTGTCATTTTTCTGGCCTTGTCAAGGCTTCCCAGGCGATAGGGTTCAGCGTCCTGAACGGACATGGATTCTTGAACCATGTCATTGGCCCCTTTGGAGCTGGTTAGGGTTTGATGGCTTGCGCCTGGGTTCATGGAGATCCAGGGTTTTTCCAGCTGGGGATAGATCCCCACCCGCAGGGTATGAACCGCATAGGGAATGGCTGTAAATAAAAGAGACAATATCACCGTGGCATGAAGCAGCTTAATGCTTTTTCTCAATTTCCCCGGGGGCAGATGCCTTAAAAGGGCAATGCCCACCAGCAGTACCGGCCAGACATACCGGGGGGCAAAGGGTTCATGGAAAATCAGTACCAGGGTTGAGAAACCCACAATGGAAAGGGGGATGGAAAAAAGCTTTGCCGTGGCAATGGTGAAAATAAGAACCATGAAAAAATCAAGCAGGGTCCATTTTTTCAACCAGGTACCCGGGATTTTATCCATACCCCCGGCATGGATGAGTTTCCATCCCGGGGGCAGATGCAAACGCCCTGTTACCTGATTGAAATCATGATCCCACCCCGTGGCGGGCAGCTGGTAAATGCCTTGATCAAAAAGGTTTTCCGCCATCAGATTTAATCGTCCTTTTCTGAGTTCAACCCCGGGTTTGTCCGTGTCGTCTCTTTTGGTGATCAATTGTTCCATTCCGTCCACCGTCACCTTTCCGGGCACCATATCTGCATCCATCTCCAATCGCCAGTCGCTGTTTTTCTGTCCTGTTATTTTATCCTGGATAGTATAGCCTGATCCGTCAAATTGAAGCCACAGGGTACGATCCAGGATTAGACGATCGGGGGCCGGTACCGGGTCCCCCCTTTTTATTTCTTTAAATTTCATGGTATGTCCGGGGAGCATGCGATATGCCGGTAAATTCTGCCAGGCCCGGGGAAGGGAGGTCAGGCGGGGATCTATGGCAGGTACCCCGGAAATCTCCACGATGCGCAATTCAGGGCGGCGTTCCACGGACCAGATTTCATGGTCGGGTGCATATGGATTTTGAGTTTCCATGGATGTCAGGGCATCTGTGGGGGTCAAACACCGCAAGCTCAGGCTGAAGGTGTATCTGCCGGGTCTTACCTGCACATCCAGGGTTCCCTCCTGGGAAAGCCGGGCAGGCAGATCGGTTTCCAGGGACAGGGGAACAAATACATCGGGATCATACAAAGGTCCCAGGGTGATTTCCCGGGCTTTTCCGGCAACTTCCAGAGTGGTGAACACCGTAACCCGGAGGGGGATATCATCTTCAATCTTTCGGAAGCGTTCCACTTTCAGGACATCTGCCTGTTTTTGTGCCTTTTGGGGCGATTTCAGCCACAGCCGCCCCTGGGCATCAATTTGGGGAAAGGGGATGGGCTTGCCATTGACATTTAGTGAAAAAAGGCCTGTTCTTTCCGGAATCTGGAAATTATCAGGAAGTGTCTGCCACTTAAATTCACCGGTGATATGATACTGTCCGGGAGAAAGATGAAGGGCCGGAGCCTTTGCATGGCTCATCAACAAAGAAGGGGTGTTGTTTACGCGGACATTGAAGGGCCATTGGCCGGTACGACCCGGAAGATTCACCCAGGTGTCGTGGCGAAGATCCCATGTCTGGGAAAATGTTCCCCCATCATTGTCAAAAAATAGAAGCAGGGGGCCGGGCCAGCTGCATTCAAGGCGGTCGGCATCATTGTAATGGGGAACGCAGTTTACCTGCTGCTGCCTGTCGTGCAGAACCCAGTCCACCCATGGTTGTAGCACGGAGGGCAGATCCCCCGGGGATATCGCCGCCTGACAGGGCACCTGGTGAAAACTCATCATGACAGCGATGACTATAATTGTTCCTGCAATGTTTCTTCCCTTTGCCCATGCGCTTTTTTGACAAAAAAACATTCTTCCCCCTGCTTTTAATCAGATGATCCCTGTTTTGTCGGCTGTCTAAAATTTTACGAAAACGGCTTTTGGCCTTACAGAATCAGTATCATAAAAATATAATCCCCCCCATTGACTTCCACCGTGAGATTGGATCCCCTTGTCCGGGCATAATAGACCCAGGGCGGCACATTAATTTTGCCGTTTCCGCATTCAAATGTGGGATAAGATTTGCCGGCTATGCCATCTTTCCATGACAGAATCATGGCAGTTCCATAGGTTTGTGTCACCCAGGTTTTAACCTGATTCTTTGCCGTTTCAAAATCCAGATCCGGTATGTCAATTTGATATTGAATTTTTGCATTTTCCCGCATGGTAGCTTGTGAAGGTATCTGCATGTGCTGCCTCCTGGCATGAAATAATATTTAAACCATTTTCAAGATTCGCCGATGATGTATGAACGCATTCCCATTTTTCCAGGTTGGACACAATATGATTTATTTGTCATAGTTCGTGGGGCCAACGGGGTCAGGCTTGCAAAACAGTCCAACGAAAAACTTGAACATCGAGTAATCGCATATATGATATACACCCAGAGACCTTTATGCAAAAAATATTTTATGATCAAATCCAATATTGTTTTTTACTCATTGAATTTTCGGATTTGAGTTGAAACGATAATTTGTCCTTATTGGCATTATGGGCTTGGTCATAAGATGGGCCATTCATCTCAATTGGCGGACCAACGGGGTCAGGCTATGTGGTATTAGATCCTGAGCTTTTTATCAGGATCTATGTTTTTGACAAGTATCTAAGAATAAAGCTAAATTTAAACGAAAACGTCAATAACGCAAGTCTGACCCCTCCCCAGGGTGGCCCATCTTGTGACCAAGCCCTGATTTTTTATAGTGAGCATTGGCAACGCCCGGGGGGGATTTCCATGGCCTGGGCAAGAAAATCCTTGCTGGTTGTCATACTTGCCTGATCTCTATAATCTCTGCAATGATCCCCCCGAGAATTTATTTTTTCTAACCCCTTCATAAGGTCATTAGCAGTTTTTAATTAAAAAAAATGGCATGCTATTTGCTTTTGTAGAAATTAGTGTTTGTAAAAACAGAAACATTAAACAGGAGGCAAATAACATGAAAAAAATAAACAAAATACTGGTTTGTATTGATCTGTCAGATTATTCCGAAAACACCCTGGAAAGTGCAGTCACCATTGCCGGAAACACCGGCGCTCAGATACACATTATCAACGTGATAAACCGCCGGGATGTCAGCTTTGCCACAGTGGTTCCCCCCTACTATTCCGGAACCATTGACGTTGAAGGATATGTAAAGAACACCACAGAAAAACGTAAAACCGCCATTCATACCCTCATTGATGAAAATTGTCCTGATTTTAAGCCCCCCATGACCATTCATGTCGTCATGGGTGTCCCCTTTGAAGAGATCATTCACACGGCTGTGAAAGTGCAGGCAGACCTCATTGTCATGGGCAATAAAGGCCGAAGCAATCTTGCAAGAACCCTGTTTGGTTCCCAGGCGGAAAAGGTCTTCCGTCATTCTCCCATACCGGTTTTCAGTATCAGAAACAATGAGCATAAAAGGCAGGAAGATTGATGCCATGGATGTCCTATGCTGGTTCTGAATTCAAACGGTTTTCCATTGTGTAAAAAAAGCTGACATGTACTGGGTGATCGTTGGGGGTTCTGCTATCGAGATTTTCATAAAAAAGATAGGCTCATGTTGTGTTTCAGGGTCTTTTGTTAAAATCGTTTTTGCGACGGGGGCAGGTTTGTGTTCTCGAGGTCTGTTTATGTAAACCAGAGCTCCCAATGATAATGCAAATAACGCAAGCCTGACCCCAACCGGATAAAACCCTGGAATACGGCATGAGCCAAAAGATATTTGAGAGGATTTTACATGGCAAAAGTGATTTTCGGAGCCTGGGATAATGCCGTCATTGACAATCGCAAAAAAAAGGTGTTTGAGATTGAAGAATATCCTGAATTCAGCGATTTTGACGAGTTCAATCCAGGTAATCCCATCAAGGCATTTTTTGGCGGTCATGGTTTTTTCATTTTTGAAAAGAATGTCAATTTGTTGGATGCTGCTTTGCAATATATGGAACGGGTGGCCGGGGAATCCTGCGGGAAATGCACCCCCTGTCGGGTGGGCACCCAGATTATCAAATCCAAGCTGGAAAGCCTGATCCGGGGGGATGGACGTCCTGATATGCTGGACGAAATTGCCGCCATTGCAGAACATGTTCGCACCACCTCCCTTTGCGGCCTGGGGCAGACCGCCACCGTGGCCCTCCTTGAAATGATCAAGTATTTCAGGGAGACCCTTGAAAAGGAGATTCTCAAAGATACCCCCGTGGCCCGGCAACACTGCACCACCTATGTTTCGGCTCCCTGCATTGAGGCCTGCCCCTCCAAGGTGGATGTTCCAAGATATATTGATTACATCAAGGACGGCAAATTCACCCACTCTTTGGGGGTGATCCTGCAGAAATACCCCATGGCTGCCACCTGTGGCAGGGTGTGTGTCCGTTTCTGCGAAATGGCCTGCCGTCGCACCCAGGTGGACGAGGCCGTGGGAATCAAGGTGCTCAAACGCTTTGTGGCCGACCATGAACAGGATGTCACCCACGAATGGTTCTCCTCCTATATCATCCCTGAAAAGAAGGATCCGGATTTAAAGGTGGCTGTCATCGGCACCGGGCCTGCCGGTATATCAGCTGCCTATCATCTGCTGCTCAAGGGATATCCCGTGGATGTCTACGAGGCCAAATCCGTACCCGGAGGAATGGCCGCCACTGGTATTCCGGAGTATAGACTGCCCAATGCGGTCCTTAACAAGGAGATCAGCATCATTGAAACCATGGGCGGACAGATCTTCTACAACCGGCGCATGGGTCGTGATTTCACGGTAAAGGGGCTGTTCAACAACGGATACAAGGCCATTTTCCTGGCCATCGGTACCCACAAGGGAAAGATGATCCGGGCCGCCGGTGAAGATCCCCATCTCAAGGGATACGATTTTGGCGTGGATTTTCTGCTGCGCATCAACCACGATTACATTGACAAGGGTATTCCCATGAAGCTCGGGGAAAAAATGGTGGTGGTGGGAGGTGGCAACGTCGCCATGGACTGTGTCCGCTCGGCCCTTCGCATGGGGGTAAAAGAGGTGCACCTTGTCTACCGCAGAAGTAAAAACGAGATGCCGGCAGACCATGAAGAGGTGGAGGCCGCGGAGAAAGAGGGGGTAATCTTTCATTTTCTCACCCATCCCACCCGAATCATCTCCGAAGAGGGTGTCATCAAGGCTGTGGAACTTGTGAAGATGAACCTTGGAGACCCTGACGAAAGCGGCCGAAGAAGTGTAACTGCCGTTGACGGTTCGGAATTTGTCCTGGAGACTGATCATGTGATTCCGGCCATTGGACAGCAGGTGGAACTTGGCTTTATCACCCCCGACGACGACGGAGTGGCTTTTAACAGCTGGGGCACCATCAAGGTAAAAAAAGATTCTCTCATGTCCACCAGAAAAGGGGTTTTCGCAGGCGGTGACTGTGTCACTGGCCCTGCCACCTTGGTGCAGGCCATGGCCCAGGGAGAGCAGGGGGCAAGGTGCATTGACGATTATCTCACCTATGGCCGGGTCCGCTTTTTTCCCAACGACAGAATGAGTCAGCTGGTGGCCGATGTTCAGCCCATGATCGCCTCGGGGGTCACCATTCCGGTGAAGCACGAGTACCGGGTCAAGGTGCGGGAGCTGGACCCCGATGTGCGAAAGCAGATTTTTGAAGAGGTGGAAAAACCTATTTCCGTTGAGGAAGCCTACCATGAAGCCCAGCGGTGCATGCGCTGCTATCGGGTCTATTCCGTAATCACTGAGCAATAAAGGAGTTACCAATATGATCGGTTCTATCAATGGTAAAAAGGTTGAGTTCCAGGAAAATGAAAGCATCCTGGCTGTGGCCAAGCGCACAGGCCATTTTATCCCCACCCTCTGCGAAATGGCTGATATCAAACATGCCCCGGGTACTTGCCGGGTATGTCTTGTGGACATGAAACGAAAAAATGATTCCGCCCACCACATTGTCACCTCCTGCACCACCCCCATGGAAGAAGGCATGACGATTTTGACCCGGACCCCCAGGGTACGGGAGATGCAGCGCCTGCAGGTGGAGCTTTTGCTGGCAGATCACAACCAGGACTGCGCCAGCTGCATCCGCCACGGCAACTGTGAACTCCAGGACGTGGCCCAGTTTGTGGGACTTCAGCAGACCCGGTACCACTATCCCCATTTTTATCTCCAGCGATCCCGAGACACCTCCTCGCCGTCGGTGGTGCGGGACATGAGTAAATGCATCCGCTGTTTCCGGTGCGTGAATGTGTGCCGGGAAATCCAGGGGGTGGATGCCCTTGTCATCACGGAAAAGGGCCTGTCCACCCAGATCAGTGTCCGGGATCATCTGCCCCTGGGCAGTTCGGACTGTGTGGGATGCGGACAGTGTATTCTGGTGTGTCCCGTGGGTGCGCTGGCGGAAAAAGATGACATTGAAGAGGCCATGGACTATCTGTATGATCCGGATATGATAACGGTGTTTCAGTTTGCCCCGGCCATCCGTACAGCCCTGGGTGAAGAGTTCAGCCTGCCCGCCGGTACCAATGTGGAAGGTAAAATCATCACGGCATTGAAACTGCTTGGGGCCGATGTGGTGCTGGACACCAATTTCACCGCTGATCTGGTGATCATGGAAGAGGGCAGTGAGCTTTTAAAGCGGGTGAAAAATGCCCAGCCCCTTCCCATGTTCACCTCCTGCTGCCCGGCCTGGATCAACTATCTGGAAAAAAATTACCCGGAGATGAAAGAACATGTGTCCACCACCAAGTCTCCCCAGCAATGCTTCGGGGCCATGGCCAAAACCTATTTGGCAGAAAAAATGTCACTGGATGCCCGGTGCATGCGGGTGATCTCCATCATGCCCTGCACAGCCAAAAAAGGGGAGGCCAAACGAGAAGAATTTATGCGGGACGGCAGACCCGAGGTGGATGTGGTGCTCACCACCAGGGAGTTTGCCCGGCTTTTAAAACGGGAGGGTATCCATCTGGCAGATCTTGAACCTTCGAACTTTGATAACCAGTGGATGGGGGACTACTCCGGTGCGGCGGTGATTTTCGGCACCACCGGCGGGGTCATGGAAGCGGCCATTAGAACGGTGCACAATGTGGTGACGAACAAAGAACTTGCCCAGGTGGAATTCACCGCCGTGCGGGGTCTTGAAAACATCCGGGAAGCCCAGGTGGATCTTGGGAAAGGCATCGGAGTGGTAAAACTTGCCGTGGCCCATACCCTGAAGGCCGCAGGGCAGCTCATGGAACGCATTAAATCCGGTGAATCCACCTATCATTTTGTGGAGATCATGGCCTGTCCCGGCGGATGCATGGGCGGCGGCGGACAGCCCAGAAGCAAGCATGCCTACCAGGCCTCACGCCTGGAACGTCAGCAGGGACTGTACACCATTGATAAAGAGGCCCCGGTGCGTCAATCCCACAACAACCCCATGATCCAGAAACTCTATGACGATTACCTGGAAAAACCCCTGGGACACAAATCCCATCGGCTGCTGCACACCACTTACACGGATCGTAAGCGACTGGTGAAGCACACCATGAAAGAGATCTGGCAGGAAATTGAGGAGCGCACCTGATAGGTGCCTGACGGGGGGGGGCTGATTTGTATTATCGTTGTTTCTGGAAAAAAAGCCTGGTTGTCCTGGGCATGTTGTGGTGTTTTTGCCCTGGCCTTGGGGCCGGAGAGGCCCTGCCGGTACTTATTTATGCACCTGCGGGTCCGGCCGCCATCCCTTTTATCGTGGCGGCGGAATCCCTGCCCGGGGTAAAAGTAGAGATTTTCACCAATCATTCCCAGGCCCATGCCCTGTTTTTAAAGGGAGATGTCCAGATCCTGTGCACCGGGCTTTGTGTGGGGGTGGGGTTCTTGCGCCAGGGGGTGCCCGTAAAGATCATCAATTCCCATGTGTCGGGCCTGACCTGGCTGGTGACGGACACCCCCGTCTCCCAGTGGAAGGAGCTGAGGGGAAAAACCGTTTATCTGCCCTTTCCCGGTTCTCCGGTGGAGGCGGTGACACGGTTTTTTATTCAGTCCTCGGGCCTGACCTGGAAGAAAGACATAGACATTAAATACACGGGGTTTCCCGGAGCCACGGCAATGCTGCTGCACCATCGCATCCAGGCAGCCGCACTGCCCGAACCTTTTGTCTCCCTGGTGTTGGGTGCCAACAGCCCTGCACCGGCCTTTCATATCCTCAGCTACACATCCCAGTGGGAGCGATTTACCGGCAATCCCCATGGCTATCCCCAGGTGGGCACCTTTGTACACCGGGAGTTTGCCCACACCCATGGTCCCCTGATTGAAAACTTGAATGAGGCCCTGGGCCGGGCCATACAGGTCATTAAAAAAGATCCGAACCCGGCAGTGGAAACAGCCACGCTATATATGGATTTTTCCGCAAAAATTCTGCGAAGCGCCCTTGAGCGCACGGATTTTCATCTGTGGGACAATGCCGCCTTGCACCGGGTCATTCCTCAGTATTATCAACGCATAGGCGATCCCCTCAATGAAAACATTGACGCTTTTTTTTAAACCGGTGCAGAACAACCTGGTGGCTTTTTTACTTTTCATGGGGATCTGGTGTCTGCTGTCTGTTTTTTTTGATCCTTATGTGGTGCCATCGCCGGTGGGGGTGGTGCAGCATCTGGACCGCCTGTGCGATGGGGTATTCATGGCAAACCTTGGCATTTCCCTGGCCAGGATTTTAACGGGTTTTGCCCTTTCCTTTGCGCTTGGAACCGCCATGGGCATTGCTTCTTTCACCCTTGGCATCACGGCCACGGTGGAGACCCTGCTGGTGCTGTTCCAGGTAATTCCGGGGTTGATTCTGGGGGTGATTTTTCTTTTGATGTTCGGGGTGGGCAGTGTGGCCCCGGTGGGCATGATTGTCATCCTTTCAACCCCCTTTATTGCCATCAACACCGCCAACACCCTCATGAAGCGAAATCGGGTGCTGGAGGGGGTGATCCGTTCCTTTAACGGGAGATTTTGGCATCTGCTGAGAGATCTTTACCTGCCCTCATTGATGCCCGTCCTTAAAACCAACACCACGCTGGGGCTTGTTATGGCCCTTAAAATTGTGCTGCTGGGGGAGTTCATCGCATCGGACAACGGCATCGGATATCTATTAAACACCGCCAGGATCTATTTTAACATGGAAGCGGTGTTTTTTTATCTCTTGGTGGTACTCTTGATAATGGTGGGCTTTCAGGTGGTGGTGAACACCTTGTTTGTGATTTTTTTCCAGAAATATCTTTATCCAGATTGATGCAGGGAAAACATGTCATGCTGACAGTTTCTGATCTTACCAAAATCATCAATGGCCACACCGTTATAGATCATTTAAGTTTCCGCCTGAATGCCGGGGACAGGGTGTGCCTGTCGGCCCCGTCCGGTGCCGGGAAATCCACCTTGATTCATATTTTATCCGGTCTGGATCGGGCTTTTTCGGGAACCATTGCCATGACGGCCCGGAATCGTACCACCGTTTTTCAGGAGCCAGGACTCTTCTGGTACAAAACCGTGGCGGAAAACATCTTTTATCCCCTGAAAATCCAGGGCATCAAGGTGGATGCGGTGATGTTAATGCAATATGAACGATGGATGGCTGTCACCGGACTTACCGGGATGGCCGATGCCTATCCCCATGCCCTTTCCGGGGGCATGAAGCACAAGGTGGCCATGATCCGGGCCTTTCTTGCCAGGCCGGATCTTATTCTCCTGGATGAGCCGTTCAGATCCATGGATGTGGATTCCAGGACCGCCATCATGGACCATATTCGAACCTGTTATCAGGATATCACCCTTTTGCTGGTGACCCATCATCTGGATGAAATGCCCCGGATCACCCGTCAGGTGTTTGTATTTAAAGAAACCCAATTGTCCAGCCCATTTCAGCGCCTGGAGCTGCCCACAGTCATTGATTTTCCCCATGGATCCTGTGGACTTTCCGCCGCCGGATAGGGCGGGATATCAAATAACATTTGATCAAGCTCTTGATAACAAGGACAGTAAGATGAAATTTTTCACGTATTGTACAAAACTGCTGCTGCTGTTGATCGTATTTCCAGGATCTGCAAATGTCTTTTCTGAAGAAAACGTAGTGCTGGACCCCATGGTGGTCACTGCCCGGGGAACGGGCAGTCGCATCTCCCAGACCCCCGGCGGGGTGGGGGTGATTGATGAAAAAAAACTGCTCACCCAGCAACCGGTAAGCCTTACCAATGCCACATTGCGTATTCCCGGGGTGGATAAATCCTCGGATTCACCCTGGGGATCAGCCATCAATATCCGGGGTCTTGGCAGAAACAGTGTGGTGTTTCTCATTGACGGCTGTCGGGTGAATACCGCAACAGACATTAACGCCCAGTTCGGGCTGGTGGACCCATGGGACATTGAGCGCATTGAGGTGCTCAAAGGGCCGGTGAGTGCGCTTTATGGCTCAGGCTCCATGGGGGGCGTGGTCAATGTTATCACCAAAAAGGGAGATTTTACCAAAAGCCCAGCGTGGCACGGTGAAACCGCTTTGACATATGCGGATAATCCCCAGGGTGTGGGCACCTATGGCAATGTCTCATTTAACGGCCCGGAGCACTGGATGTATGCATCGGGCAGTTACCGGGACCATGACAGCTACGAATCCGGGGCAGGGGAAGAGATTTTTAACAGCCAGTTCAGGGATTACCATGCAAGGGCTGCCATGGGCATGAAATGGAATGATCTCAATGCCACCAGGTTTTCTGTGCATCACACAAGTGCCGGTAATGTGGGCATCCCCGGCAAGGGGCTTTCCCTGCCGTCGGGTCCGGATGTCACCTATGACAAGGCCAATCTTTCTCTGTGGAACCTGACCTATACCTATACCCCGGAGCAGAGCTGTCTGAAGGAATCCAAGGCCAGTTTTTTTTATCAGGAGATTGAACGAAAGGTGGTGATTGATAATTTCCCGGCCACTTATGCGCTGACGCAAAATCGCCCCGGGGCAGAACATCGCACCTGGGGCATGAAATGGCAGAACCGCATGGAGATGGGGGACCATACCCTGGTGGCAGGCACCGACATCTGGAACTGGGACATCGGCGATTCCCAGCGCTATAAAACCCTTAAAAACGGACTCACCGGTGTGGACAGCTCCCTGGGAGAACTTCAGCAGCTTTCCGGCGGGGTGTTTGTCGAAGATGACATTCAGATCACAGACGCGTGTGCCCTGAACTTTGGGGGTCGGGTGGATTATATCCGGGCGGAAAGTAATGATCTGTACAACTGGATTGATCCGCCGTCCCCGGCCATGACCGTTACCCTTGTGCGCCAGGGAGATCAGTATGAGGATGTGAGCTGGAACGCCCACGCAGGTATCACCTGGAATATGGTGCCCGGATGGTCCATGACCTTTATTTCTGCCTCCAGTTACCGGGCACCGGACCTCATGGATCGGTTTAAATACATCAGCCTGGGCGGTGGGGTGGAATTGTTCGGCAATCCGGATCTGGACCCGGAACGATCCTTTTTCTTTGAATATGGACTGCACTACACGGGTAACACCCTGGGGTTCAGCATTGCCACCTATGCCAATTATCTCTCAGATCTTATCACTGAAACCATAGCCAGTGATACCGTTCGCACCATGAAAAATGTGAATGAAGCAGAGATTTTCGGGGCCGAAGGAGACGTGGAATGGCAGTTTCTGCCGGCCTGGTCCGCCTATGCAACCCTTGCCTTTACCCATGGCAAAGACACCACCACCCACGAATATCTTGCTTTTATTCCGCCCCTGAACGGGCTTGTGGGAACCCGGTATGATGACGGCACCGGCTTCTGGGGCAGCCTTGAGATGGTGTGGGCGGCGGATCAGAAAGATGTCCCTGCAGGCGGCATGGAAAGCGGCAGTTGGGAAACCATGAATATTCGAACGGGTTATCGGTTTTCCAAGAAAAAAATTCGACATGAACTCATGGTGGGTGTGGATAATCTGTTTGACCGGTCCTATCGCAACTATCTGTCCACTTCCCGGGATATTGAACTTCTGGAGCCGGGTATCACCTTGATAGCCTCCTGGTGGATGTTTTTTTGATACGGCCTGTTGGTTTTCTTCATTTTTCCAACAGGGGTGTTTCCCAGATTGTTCCATCTTCAAATGTAATACGCAAGATGAGGCCTGTTTTACCCCGGTCAAACAGGTGTTTATCCTGGAGGTAGAGATCAAACATCTGTTCTTTGCTGTCCAGGTTAAGACTGATATTACCATTGGCCTTGTTGAGCAGCTTGTTTTTTTGCCCCACTCCCAGCAGCCAGGTCTGATTGCCTGGAAGGGTATCCCACAGGGGCTCTTTTTCTGGAAGGAGCAGTGCCATGGCGGTGATGGTTCGTTCCGGCGAAGTGATGGTCAGACGAAGAATCACATCCGGAGAGCCATTGAAACCAGGTTTTTCTCCCTGGCCTACCAGGTCGCCAAACCCTTTTTTCCGGATCAGCTGTCCCAGGACAGGGGCGGGACTTCCAGTAATCGGATCTGGGGCAACTGAAGGCGTTTTAACCACTGTGGCAGGTGCTGCAGCCGTGGATATATTTTCATCCGAAGTGGCCAGGGGCTCTGTGGTTGATGCCTGGGTTCTGTATTGCCCTGCATTGTCCGCCAGCAACGACGGGTCCACCTGCAACGAAGAGAGGATGGAGCCCATGAGGGGTTGCAGGGGCTCCCAATACCGGGCATCCTTACAATAACATTCCAGGTAGAGAAATTTACCATTGGTAAGTTTCTGATCCAGTTCAACCACCCGTGACAGATGTTGATCTTCATCTTTTCCGATGCTTGTGTTAAATTCAGTGGCTGCTGCCTTACCAACCATGAACCTTTTTACCACCCGAAACACATCTTTATACCCGCCTGACTCTTTGGCATAGCTCACACTATTCATCTTCAGCCATACACTGAACTCAGCACCTGTTTTTATGTCTGTCCCCTTGCAATCAATGGTGCCCAGTTTTTCCCATGTCCGGGTCGCCAGGTAACGGGGGGCCTTGAAAGAAATGCCGTTGAGATTATGGGTAACCATCTCCTGGCAGGGACCGCACTTTGGAGGCAAGTGAAATGAAAGTCCTGCCATCATGGTGTCCAGTTGTTTCTGGTAGACGTCTGGATCAGTGCCTCCCATGAGAACGCCAAGGCGCTCTCCACCGGGAAGACACTGATCCAGTACCCACACCTTCACAGGGGCTTTATAGTAGGTCACGGTACCGGTGAAAAAGGAGGTCTCCTGACCAGCCACCAGGGTTTGTTTTTTGGTCTCAATCTGCATTTTGGAAAGGGTCTGGTCCACCTTTTCTCCCCGCATCACCATGAACACGGCCTGGGGTTCCTCTTTAAAGACCGGCATCCACAGCCTGCCGTCCTTATCGCCAAAGGTGGTCCATCCCGGAGCAGGGGAAAGGCTTACAACATCCCACATTTGGAACGGTTTCACCTCTTTTGGGGTGGTCTTTAGAACCCCTTGTTCAGGATTGCCGGAGATGGAGGCAAAGATTTTTTGGATGATGGGTTCGCTGGTTTTCCAGGATTTTCCTGCCACGTTGCCTGCAAAAATAGTGTATTTCCCATCCGGGGCAGGGGCATCAAAGGTTATGGCAAGGATATGCATGCCGGGCTGATCTTTGCCGGGTGATCCTGAAATTTCAATCATTTTAGCTGGTTTTCCCAGAAACAATGTCTGCTCTTCCTTTTCCAGAATCATCCATTTTTCCAATTTTTCCTGGGCAATGGATTTACGTTGGGATACGATGGCAAAGGTCACCCCTGTTTTTTTCTCTTTATCCACCACTCCCCAGGCCATTTCATCACGGTCATCCTCCCCCAACGCTTCCCACTCCGGGGGAATTGCAAGGCTGAAGCCACGCCATTGGGTCTGTTTCCATCCTTCCGGAGTGGCCCCAGGACCCATTGATGGCCTGTCGGAAATTTCGGATGAAGGGATATCCTCCGGGGGCGAAATTGACGACGGGGACAGTGTGCCTGTTTTTGTGTCAAGGGATGGGTCAAGCGGGGGTTCCGGGGGTGGGGAGGAGTTGTATTTTACGGTTTCCATGACATTGGTGAGTGTGGGCCAGTGTGACTGAAAATCCATGCCCACCACCCCTGCCATGAGAAACAGATAGTTTTCCTCAAAATCGGGTTCATCAAGGCAGATGAGATGGTGACGTCGATCACCGGTGGAGAAGGTGATATCATAATTCGTTGCCGGTTGTCCGTCAATCATCACCGTTCCCTGGGGGACGAGACTTGCACCCTTTTCCATGGGCATCTGCCGGGGGTGGACACGGCTTTTAAAGATGCCGAAAAAAGCATATTTCCCGTTTTCAGTGTCCCCGAAATTCCACGATGCCTGGGTGTAGGTGGTGTCACCGACATTCCAGTCCGGGGGAATAGAAACGGAAAATCCCTGCCATTTTTCGGTCTTCCAGTCGGCTGGTGCTGCCTGACACAGGGGGGGGTAAAGGATTGATAACAGGATGATCAGGAACGCACATAGGCTTGATTTCAGTTGGTTGGGATGAGATCCTCTCATTATTTTTTCTCCCTTTTGTACAGGTTCAGTGGGGGCTCCTGGTTGGCTTTCTTGAAAAGGTCTATTTGCCGGCGTACAGCATTTCCATATATTTTTTCCATGGCCGGCGGCATTTCTTCTCCTTGTTCCTCACGATATCTTGCCCGGGCCTGTTCCATGATGTGAACAAACATGGCATCGAAATCCTGGGGATCCACATTGCCCTTGCCGACCTGCATGGCCTGACTCCCGGCATAGCTCTGGAATTTTTCTTCAAGATCATTACCAGGGTGGCTGTTAATAATCTCGATATACTGGGCCTCTCTCTGGGAGTGCTGTTGACGGATTTGGGCTCTCTCTTCCTTGGACAGGGCGGCATCGTTCACCATCACAACGGTACTTCCCGCCCCCAGTCGATTGCCGCTTTTTTTATCATACAGGAACACAGCCACATAATATTGCCCGGGACTGTTGTAATAATGCGTGATGGTGGGATTGTCAGTCCGTTGCTCACCGGTATCACTGAATCTCCAAACGTACAGAGGTTTTTGGGGAAGTGCTGAAGCGGGAACACCTGCTTTAAAGGCGTAACTGGTGCCGGCAAATGCATCCGTTACAGCCCCAGGCAGACGAAGAGCCAGGGAGATCTTCCCTTTTTCTTCCACAAATTCGGTTCCCAAAAACAGTGGTTTGCCAGCTGCCAGGGGATGGTCAAAGGGCTTTTCATCGGTCAGGGAGACTCTCAGCACCAGATCTTCCGGAGGTGGATCTCCTTCTTCCAGGAGAATTTCAATTTCGGCTGTACCGGGCCAGGGAAGGGTCTTTTTTGAACTGGACGTCTGGGGCAGAAACCCGGGTATGGAAGCAACCCCCTGTTCCACCTGACTGACTGCTTTGCTGGAGTATGGTGGCAGGCCGTGAAAAAGATTGTCTGCTTTGTCAGGTGCCTCTTCCATGGCTACATGCTTAATTGCCACCTTACCTTTGTTGGTGCGTTTTCCCAGTTCAAACTCGTAGAAAAGCTCCTTTATCGGAAAAAAATCCCCCCGTTGGGTATCATCGTAATACGCGTTTATATCATCAGGCAGAAGGTCTGCTGTTTGTTCCGGGCTTAAAACATTAATATCAGGAAAGAGGGCTGTAATTGAGCCGGGAAGGGGTGGGGTGGGACCGTAGGTTTTCTGACGTCCCTTGAAATTATCAAAAGCAGTGTCAAGAATTCTCAGCATTCGGGTATTACGTGCAATGGCTTGGGCCATAACCCGGTTCCAGTCCACGCAGAATTTACCGTAGAGCCCATAATCTTTGACTGTGATGTGAGCAAGGATACGATCTGGTTTATTTTCCATTCTTATATCAATGGGCTCCATCAGACGTTGGTAGCATTGGGTGCTTACCAGATCCGTGCCCATGACCCACAGCCAACCAAATTTTGCGTAGGCATTACAATCGTTTTCACCGGTGTAACAGGAATCCCGCAAGCAATCCATGGCATCATTCATGATCAGGCACCCGTGGGAGAGCATTTCAACAAAATCAGCCGGGATATAGTCATGGGTTATGGTGTACTTTGGGATAAGACCGCCATCGGAGACAATACGTCCCCTTCCATATTTGCCCTTGTATGCATTGTCTCCGGGGTGAACCCCGGAAAGGGCCCTGGAAAGGAATGAAAATACTTTTTCGTCCGGGGAAAAATGGACCCGGGGAATCCGGTGCGTGGATGCCAGGTGTTTTGTCTCCACAAGTTCCAGTTGCACATGACGGCTTTTCCCCTTGGAAGTTGCGTAAACCCCACCGTAGCGTTCCACCAGGGTGTGGATATATGTGTCCACCACGTAATGGGAGATCCAGCCCAGAGTGAAGGCCATTCTGGGATCATACATTGAGGGATACCCGCCATATAATCGATCTTTTTCCGTTATTATTTCGAGCATTTTGATGATGAGTTGACCGGTTTTACCGTCTTCGTGCAGGAATGCGCCGGGGTTGTTCATGTAGTACATGCGGGTGGGGGATTTGATTTCATCAATGATCCCCGTTGGGCTGTTTAGAAATCTCACCAAATGTGATTTGGGTGCCCAGTAGGCAAGGTCATGCCCCTGGGAACCCAGCAGATAGGCATTGAAATTTCGCCGGACACAGTCCTGTAGCCGGGACGGCATCTGTTTGTAGATTTCCACGGCAGCGTAAAGATGGCCCGGGGACATGCTGGCCTGAACGGGGGCGGCCCATGCCAGGCATGCCAGTACAATGGACCATAAGATAAGATTTACATGATACTTCATAATATGACTCCAGTTACATATCAACGGGGTGATCTTGTCTGAATTTGTTCCCAATTATATATTATAATTGAAAAAAATATTTTTTAGACACGCCAGTTGTAGCGTTGGATAACAGCCGTTGCCTCGGTTTCTTTTTTTTCGGGAATGGGTACACGAACAGTGGCATATTGCCGGAAAAAGTACAATGTATTGCCCGCCACCATGAGGTATGAATAAACAATTTCCAGCATGGGAAATGGGTCGTCAATTTTTTTTACAGATTCAAAACGGGACCCAATGAGATTCCAGGAGTGAACCATGCCGTTCACGTATACGCTGGATGACCCCAAAAACACCTCTCCGGGAGATTGTTTAAGCCTTTTCCCTGCCAATTTCTGGGTCAGCAGCACCACTGCCCAGAGCAACACAATTAATCCCAGGAGAAATAGCAATACCCATAGGGATGCGGTGTCTCGCATAACCAGCCAGAAACCCGCCCCCACAACCACAATAATGATGCTGATCAACCCCAGAAGTCCCCATTTTGCCTCACTTTGGGCCTTCATTTCCAATTTTACAAATGCGTCCCACTCCAGTGGGGTGTAGGTCCAGTGTGCCAGACAATCCTTCCCATTTATCATCCGGCGAACCGCGGCAATCTGTACCCCGAAAAAAGCCAATCCCACCATTCCCGTAAAGAACACAAGAATCCCTATAAACAATGCCCAAAATCCGTCTTCGCCATTATAGTAAAAAAAAGGAAGCGCCAGCAGGGCCAATCCCGTGGTTAATACTCCCAGAAAAAACCGACATCCCGTACCTGCGGTACACCCTGATACCCGATCGTAGTTTTTTTTTCGGGTTCGCTTGATTCCCCAGATAGCCATGGTTGAAAGGAAAAGAATTATGGCAGCTGAACGAAGGGGGTATTTCAAAGATGTGGGGATATCCCTTTTGTCCATATCCCGTGCATCCAAACGATTGTAAGACAGAAAACGAATGGTATTTTTTATTCGTATTTCAAGATACCCATTAAGCTTTTTCAGGAGATCCAGGGGGGGATCATCTGGGGAGAAGTAGGTGTGATTGTCTGCTGGTGTAAGCTTTTTTGTAAAATTATCTTCATACCATTCTTGCCAGGTATCACTGTCTCCTTGAATTAATTGATCCCGGGTCTTCATTTCGATGAATTCCGTAAGGGGCTGATGGGGGGCGTTTGATCGGATGAATTCCCGGGCTACTTCCATGGCCCCCCACATACGTTTATCAGATGCAGGTGTGTGTTCCTTTTCGTATTCCATGGCCCAGTCCACCGTTTTCACGGAAAGTAATTCCGGTGCAGGTCGCCACCAGAAAAGCAGAGAAACAGATATGCCGATGTATACCAGAAAAGGGGTTATCAAAAATCGCATAAATTGCCTGGCCTTTGTGGGGTTAACGTCACGTTTCAATTAACTGCTTTTGTTTAGGGAAACAGTTCTATTTGCTGCCAGGAACTTCCCTGGTCCTGGGAAATAAACAGCCCGGTATCTGTACCAATAAGAAGAAAAGAAGCATCCACAGCCATGGAAAGAACCTTTTTATTTTCAATGCATCGGATAATGGGAGTAAGCGTATTTCCCTCCCTTTGGAGAATATGAATTCCTCCGCTGGATGCCGTGGCTGCAAATTGGTGGGCATTCAACTGGGCAAAAAAGGTGTACTGATCCCGGGGAGGATCTTTTTCTTTATCCAGAAAGTTCAGCCCATCGTTGGAAAAGGCAAAGGTGCTGATCATGCGGCGGGTCCACACAGTGGTATGCTGATCTATCCACAGTGCTTTGAAAGCCTGGGGAATTCGTTCCCGGTGCCATTGTTGCAGACCATTCCTGGAAAACAGGACATCGTTGTACCCCCATACCACGGCTTCTCCATTGGGCAGGAACAACAGATCCCAGGCAGAATATTCATGGCCGTCATCAACGGATATTTTTTCCCATGTATCCATAAAATCCAGCCGGAAAAGTCCCTTTCCATCCATTGATGTGACAAAAACCGATTCATCCGGTGATACCCTTAACGCATCTATTCCTTCCTCTGGGAGGCCTTGAATCTTTTTTTGCCACCTGCCTTCCCCATCCCTGGAAACAAATGGACCGCTCCTGGGAGAGGCAAGCCATATATCATTTTCCCTTGAGGCCAGATAGATGTGTTCTTCCTGGGGAAACGGCAGCGGCACCGATGTCCAGTTGGTTCCATGGTCACGGCTTTGCAAAAGTCCCAATCCTGTAACAGCTGCGTACCAATGGCCCTTTGGGGTGGTTGTCAGTTGTGAGATTTTTGAAACATAGGCAAAAGGTCTGGGAGTCCAGGTGGTGCCATCGTCCTTTGAGACAAAAAGTCCCTTTCCATATGCACTGGCCCAAAGGGTGTTGCCAGACAGGGCAATTGCCTGGATATTGCCCCCGGAAAGTGGGGTGTTGAAAGGGGTGATCCAGGTGGTGCCCCCATCTTTTGACAGATGGATTCCCCCCTCCCGGGTTCCCGCAATAATTTTTCCATTTGATCCCAATTCAAGACAGGTAATGATGCTGTTTTGCATTTTCAGATCAACCCGGGACCAGTTTGATGCAGCCTTTGACCATTTGAACAATCCACCTCCATAGGTGCCGGCAAAAAGACCGGTACTTGGATGGAAAGAAAGTGTCAAGATATCTGTATTTTCAAGCCCTTGATTAGCCGGAGACCAAGATAAGCCGCCATCCAGAGAACGAAAGACGCCCTTACCGAATAGTCCGGCAAACACCTCATTGTCTCGGGTGAAAATCACACTCTGAATTGTTGGTTCCGGCAATCCCAGGACGGGTTGAAGAGGGACATCGGCTTTCCCGGCAGGGGCTTTTTCCCTGTTTTTGAAATAGCTGACTGGAGCGTGAAAAAGACCTTCTCCCCATTTTTTTATGAGGCAGGAAGAGGCATCAGGTGTAAACACAATAAAGGCGTTATTTGTTTTTTTATCCTGGAACCAGTCGGCTCCACCGTTGGTGGAAATGAAGACCCCGGATGCAGTAGAAAGAAAAAGAGTTCCCGAATAATCCATTGATATATGGTAAAGATACAGATCATCAAGGCCTTTTGCCTGGTACCATTTTCTTCCACCGTCACTGGAAAAAAACAAACCTGCCTTGTCTTCGGTGAGGGCGATGATTTGTCCCTCCTGCACCAGCAAAAGTTGAATGACATTGGGAGGGCTTTCGCACCAGACATTCAAGGAACCGAGCAAAAGAAAGATTACCACCATTGTTATGCTTTGGTATAATTTCCTCTGCGGAAAAACGGTAAAATATGCATTTGTTGGGTTAAATTGCATCTGCACGACTCCTGTTATTATTTTTCCAGCTGTGGTGTTCCCTAAACATCTTTATGCGCAAATATAACAATCAACCAGATGTCAGTTTTGTCGCGGTCAACCAGGTGTCTATCCTGCAGGTAGAGATCAAATCAACGGGGTGATCTCGTCTGAATTTGTTCCTTATCATAAATTATTCATTTGAATTGTAAAAAAGTAATATGGTAAGTAATTGAGCTGATGAATTAAAGATATGGCTCATGTTGTGTTTCAGGGTCTTATTTCCTTAAAAAGATGATAACCCATTGTATTTAACAAGAATACTTTATGGCTTCAACATCCACAAGACCTTTGGTTAATTTTTAATAAATTCAGTGCATTATACTAAATTTGAAGCTATAAGATCCCGGAATCCAACCTGAGCCAAAGATATAATAAACTCCATATATGATGTCAACTTAAATTCATTTATCAGTGAAATGTCAGGCCTACCAGACCAGGGTGTTGAATACACAAGGCCGGTACAGTCATCATATATATAATTTCTCCGCTTTCGGTCTTCAGCGATGGTGAATGGGGTCGGGTTTGTTTTAGATGGTAAAAAATACAATAAAGCAAGCTGCTCCTTAAGAATCAGTCAACACTGAAAGTTGAGTAAAATGTTGTAATAAAATTCTGATAGTATTAATGTTGGGGAATCCATTCCTCAGGAGGTTTTTATGTTCAAAACCCGTACCCTTGCATTGTTTTTGATCTTTTTGGGGATTTCGATAAACACTCCTTACAGTCAGGCCGCTACACCGTTTAAAATGCAGATCCAGGAAGGAGAAGACCTTGTCAAACAATTCAGGGCGACGTTCAATCGTAAGCCTTTGAATATGAAAATGATTCAGGAGCAGGCCTTTAGAATATCCCAGCATTACCAGGCCAAATATCTGCTTAAAAATAAATACCCTGGTGTCGGCAGGCTTTATCATGATGTTTGGAAAAAGGGCAGCGATTCCCTGAACAGTCGGATAATCGAAAGGGCCAAGCAAAAACTAAGAGAAAAAAAATACTCTGGTAAAGCAGTTGACGGAGTGGAACCCATTCAGAACACCAAATCGTTGCAATCAGCCTCAGCCCCCATGGATCTTGACGCAGGCGTACAGACCAAAACACCCCAGGAAATAAAAAAGTTTATGGAAGAACTGCGGGGTCAGGGCAAAACACCTAAAGGGTATCTGGATGATCTGCAGCAGGCATTGGAAGAGGCATATGTGGAGATTGCACGGGATGTCGGTGCTTATCGTATGGACCCGAAAAAGGCGTTTATAACCGGTACCGCTGCCTGGCACCCGGATGCATACAAAGACCTGGATGTACTGAGCGGCAAAGCACCCGGTAAAGAGTTGATCGAGCAATCTGCTGATGTGTCCAAGAATAAAATTTATGAATTCCGTAAAATGGCCGAAGGCAGTCATGGGGCTCTGATCAGCCCTGAAGCTGCCATTCAGGAAGCAGGGCGGGGAGTTCAGAAAGATATGTCCAAAATGAATGCTGTGTTTGATGAAATTGAGAAGATCAGCGGCTATCGCCCCAGGCTGTCTGCTAAAAATCAAAAGGTTCTGGGCCTTCTGGATGGTTTAAAGGAACTCAAGGACCCCAATGTTGTCAGACGACAAATTGAGGCACTCACTGATAAAAATTATTTTGATGCCCTGGCTGATCTTATGGATAATATGGAATCTTCCTGGAAGCTGGCACCTGCCACCCAGGCCCAGGGCATGGTAGCATCTATCATGAAAAAAGTTCTGTCAGATACTGAGTTCGAATATTTTATCAGTAAATATAAAACCATAGGTTTGGATAATCTTACCGGCCGTGCCGGTCAGGTCGCTCTTTCCTTAAAAAAAATGAGTGCGGCATGCCTGTTGTCTATGCAGGACTCAGCATCGTCATTTGTCAGCAGCTTGAAAAGCCAATATCCGAACTTATCAAAAGCAGGTGACAAGGTCGCTGACCTCATGAACTATGTAAAAAAGACCACCGCTGTTGATTCCCTGGCTGACATCGTTGGCAAAAACGCGTTTGACGAGTTTGCAAAGATCAAAAAAAGGCTGCCCCAGGGCACAATGACCAATATCGCGGGGCGTTACATAAAAAATGCCATTCCCCTGTCTTCCATTGATAAAGAAACCAACCGGATGCTCTTTGGAGATATGGATGGAAATCTACGCATGGAAACGTTCATGGGTACGGCGATGGCACTATATGAGATGAACGGTATCATTGATAAAAACCTGTCACCTGAAGCGGAAAAACAGCAACTGACAGAGGCTTTCGCACGAAACCTGCCCATTGTGGGCGATTTTTTTCAGGGAGTGGTGGACGGGCATCAGGGATACCTGGAAGGCGATAAAAAGAAAATGGCCATGGCTGGTGCTTATCTTGTCATTGGTGCTGCCGGCCTTGTACCTGGCGGCCAGGTCCCGGCGCTTATTGCCGGCCTGGGAATGGTGACGGTGTCCCTTGGTGGATCTGCCTGGGACATCAGCAGGGAAAAGGCATTGATTGAGGCCTGGTTGGATTCCGGTGAATTCGAGTCTGAGCAAGGCAAGATCAAAGGGCTGTGGACAAAACAGGCCGGATTAAGGGAGATCCTGCCTGACCAGCTTCTTAATACCCCGGATCTCAATTACAAAATCGGACTTTCAGGAACCAGCATCCAAGTGTCGGTCCATGAATGGGGGGAACGGTATTTTGTCACCAACCAGAGTAATGTGCCCGTACTACGTCTGGCTTTTAAAAATATTTATCCGGATTTTGATCTGGATGCCACTTTAAGGGAGCCATATAACATTGCGCGCAGCCAACTGGCAGCTAAGATCCTGGAGACTGGCGGAAAGCCTTCCCGGGATGTGGGACTGGGTATATTTCTCCAGTTAAAGCGGATCCAGGATCAGGCGGCCGAACAGGCACTGGATCAGATCAGACAGATCGTGGAAAAGGAATACCAGGCAAGACATTTTACAGGCCAAGCATTGGATATCTATCGAAAGCTGAAAGACCTGGGGGAGCAAATGCGGCTCCCGCTTATTGAAAATACCCAGGATATTTTCAAGTCTTTTGGTTCCTTTGTCACCAAGGCTTTCACCTTCCCCTGGGTCCGTGATAGCCTCTCTTTGCAGCAGGTGAAGTTGCAAAAGCGATATTACGATGGATTTTTAGAAATTCAAGACCGTATTAAGAATATTGCATTAAAAATGGAAGAGCTGGGATTAAATCCCCCCACAAGTTTCCATTTGACAGGATTTTTGGAAGTGGATGGCCCCAGGATGAAAGATCTGGAAAATGCGTATCTTGTCCAGGGGATCGGCCAGGCAAGGAAAGATGCCGCATCTATCCACAAATCAGCCGGACTGACCGAAGCTTTTGATATGAAAAAGGACTGTGGACAGGAATTGTTCGTAAAACTTGCCAGGATTCAGGTGGCTCTGGTGCACGCTCAAGACCTTAAGCTCCTGATGGTCCGGTGGCAGGGTAAAAAATCGGCTGCCATGGCCAGCCGGGATGCTGAGTTTGAGCGGGTAAAGCAATCCATTACCGATTCCAGGCTGCCGTCGTCTGCCTGGGATAAACTGTCCAGGAATTTTGAGGCGTGTTATGCCTGGTCGTCTGCCTCCCTGCCTGGTTCCGGTGGCTATGAGGTATATTCTGATGCCCAGGATGCCATTGAAAGTCAGATGGCAAAGCTTGAAAAACAATATAAAAAAATCATGGGAACAAGCCGTGATGAATACCTGAACTGTAAAGGTGCATTTGTGGATGTGAAGGTGACCATTAATGGCCCGGTGACGCTTAAAACCGGAGAGTCAGGGACTTTTAAGGGAATGATAAAGGAAAAGACAGGTTCGATAAAGCAGCTTAAATGGAAATGGCGCGTGAACGGGAAGCCACTTTCCAGCACCACAGATACACAGATTGCGAAATCCTCAAAGCCGGGCATATATAATATTGAGGCAGAAATTTCAGGTCTAGTCGGGTCAGAACGTAAAATCCTTGCCACAGGAAGCCATACCGTGATTGTGAAGACGGCCGAGCAAATATCTGGCCATAGCAATGGTGATGGTACAGGCACCAATGGCGGTAAGGATACAATTTTAAATGGTGAAAAGGGCGATCTTGTCCCCATCAAAAAGGAAGAAGCGAAGAAGAAGGCAACTCCAAGCTGCTCATACAAGTACTCGGAATGGAGTGAGTGTAATAGGGAAGTAAAAAAACAGACAAGGATTCTAATTGCCAAAGAGCCCGAGGGATGCATTGAAAGGAGCAAGCCGATTCTGGAGCAGGAATGTACGCCGCCTCCCACCGAAGAGGATAAGCGACTGGCATATCTCAACTGTCTTTGCGCTGGATCAGGCGGAAGTCTGGGCGGTGGTTATCGCACAAGTGGCAATTGTGCCGGACAGTGTGAAGCATGGGGCCCCCTCAGTAGCTGGTGTGCTCGTATTCCCATCGGTGTGGATGCTGTTAAAAAATGTTATATTTCAGCTTATGGCAACAAAAATCCTTCTGAGACAGAACTGAATAATGCGATGGAAACAGCAAAAAATGAAAACAGAAAAAAAGCAAAACCGCTTAAGGTAAACTTAAACTTTGAAGCTTGTCCTGTCCATGCTCAGCTCGGGGATGTAATTAATTTTTCCGCACACGTAGCGGGAGGGTTTCCACCCTACAAAGTAACATGGTTAGGCGAAGGCATGGCAGAAGATAAAAATTTTATATGTTCGAAAACAAGACAACCCGCTACCCATGATATCTCAGTTACGGTAACTGACGATGATGGCAATTCCGCAACGGCAACTTGTCAAGTGATTGTGGATGTAATCACCGTCGAGATAGAAAAAATTTCACCTTCGGAGAATGTTTTGCCAATGGGAAGCAAAGCCTCGTTCAGGGCAATTGTGAAATCAGGATCCAACTCTGCAACCGGTGAGTTAATTTTCAGGTGGCAACCACATCCAGAAATTCAGTTCGGCGATGATGAAAATCCACTTTTTGAGACGACATCTCCCAACACAACGGCAATATACACCGATACAGGCAATTTTCCTATGTGGGTGCAGGTTCTAAAGAAAATGGGAGAGACGTATCAGACCATCGGCGAATCTGATCAGATAATGATAAATGTTGTGAAGCCGAAACTCAAATTGACCACCAATAAAATTGCTCCGTACATTGGCGATACGGTGCTAATCACCGTACAGGAAACGCCTAAGATGAGTGATGACATCATCAGTTATTGGTGGGAAATCAAGGGTGATGCCGGAAATCACGGACCGGTTCCCAATAGCCCTAATAGCCGCATCTATTCTTTCAGGCCCAAAAACAATAAACCCGTGACAGTGACCGTGCATGCCAAATCAAAAGGAAATGGGGATGATCTTGGAGAAGCAAGTCTCACGATTACTGCAAAATCCTACGCTGTCTCGATCGGCGAGCCCAGATATTTGGGACCCAAACCCAGGATATGGAAATGCGATACTCAGCTTGGCGGAAAATGTCCGGGCCTTGTAGAGGTGCCGGACCAGCAATTCGCTGTTTTCCATGATATTTTCATGAAAGCCACCGTCACTCCTGCGCTGAATGGAGCAACGTATGACTGGTCAGTTGAACCAAGAGGTCTATGCGGAATACCCGGGGCCGGTGACGAGATCAAAATCAACTGCAGCCAGACAGGCTCTTACGAGGTGTCGGTAAAGGTTCGCAATTCGGATAATGCTGAGATAGGCAGCGCTTCTGGGACTGTAAATATTTCAGTTTCTCAGGATGAATTAGAAAGAGCACCCAAAGCAAAAGAGGCTCAAGATAAAATTTCAAAAGCAAAAAAAATGGTAAAAGAAGGGTTCCTTGACGAAGGGATAGCCCTTATAGAAGAGGCAAAAGGGTTGGATCCGAAAAACCCTGAGGCTGAGGCGTTTGCCAAAAGGTGGAAAAGCCGGAAGGAAGCCACCGACCGTCAGCTGAAGAAGATAAAGAAACTGATAGAAGGCTCCAATTTTAAGGAGGCCAAAAAGGCTCTCACCACGGTCAAGGAATTTTATCCCAACTACCCGACGGTTGTGGAAATAGAGGGACTGCTCAAAGAAAGGGAAGCAGCACACAAGAAACAGGAAGAAATTAAGCTGGCGGAAAAGGAAAAAAAGGCAGACCAGGAGAAAAAAGAAAAAAGTGCCCGGAAGATTACTGAGGTAAAAGACCTTGTTGCTCAAGGCAGGCTGTCGGAGGCCATAAATGTTGCTGAAGGCCATGCCAGGGCAAACCCTTCAGATCAGCAAGCCATGGCTCTGGTAAAAAGGGTGAAGACCCAGAAAGAAGCCACCGATCGGCAGGTAGAAAAGATAAAGAAGCTGGTTGAATCCTCCAATTTTCCGGAAGCCAAGAAGGTCCTTGCATCGCTCAAGCAATTTCATCCCAAGTATACCCCAGTATTGGAAGCCGATAGCCTACTAAGAGACAGAGAAGCAGTACAGAAAAAGGAGCAAAAGCGTAAGAAGGCTGAAGAGATACAAAAGACAGCGCAGAAGCAAAAGGAGGAGAGCGTCCGAAAGGATGGCGAGGACGTAAGAAAGCCGGATGACCGTAAAAGATCGCTTGAATACTACCAACTCGACCTATCAGAAATTAAGCCATATCACGCACGAAATGAATCGGTTTACGCAGTAGATGGGATTCCGGTTTCAGGCTACAACGGTAAGTCTGCACCGATCGTCTGGCTGACCCGGTGCAAATCCCCAAATAATGACGGCGTTTGTTATCCAAACAGTGCTGCCTGGACGCTTCCAGGTATCAAGGCTGCATCTATTCTGATGTCTGCCAATCTTTCATGGTGGGGCAATGCCCTTCAAGGGAAAGTCGTGCTCAGGCTAACGGTCACCGGCCGGGGAGGCGCAACGTGCACCTTCAACGTGATCGTAGGCAAGCATGTGGCTGAATGGAACGGGGGCGCCATAGATCCTGCATCCAATGTGGCTGTCAAACAGGGTGTACCGGGGCCTTCAGGGCGCTGGTTCATATCCCGGTTTGCTCTGGGCGATATGGAAGTAACCCAGGTGCAGTTGGACCTGTTGGAGGCGCCCAAACATGGTAAGGACCAATATGGTGTTGCTGAGATTCATGGCATTACCCTTATGGCAAAAACCGAAGACATTGCCGGGGGGACGCTGAGTAAAAAAACTGTACCGGGCCGCCATGAAACTTCACCCCCCGGGAAGGTATCGAGCAGTTCCGTTTACGGTCGCAACACCAGGGGAGACGTCTTCCAAGGTGGCCGCTGGGCAGGGGCCCAAAACCAGCAAGCCTGGATCCAACGTGATTTTGAAACTTCGGTGGATATTGCTGAAATATATATCGGTCGGGCGAGTACGGACGTAACCACGGATGGTTTCAGGATTGTCATCAAGCTGCAAAAGGAAAACGGGCAATGGATCGTTGTGGATGAACTGAGAAATACCAATATTAATCGGACTCAATTGTCTTTTGGAAATGTCGGCAAATCGATTCCTTTTTATCGGAAAATTCTGGCGCCTGCAGTACGTGCCAAAAGCTTTCGGCTGGAAATGCTGGGGCATGGCTGGTTTGATGCGGAAGACATTCGTATCATTCCCGACAGATACACCAAGGGGTCTACTCCCTTATCCCCGGACCATGACCCGGTGCCCCTGTTTCTCTGATCGTCAAAGGTGCCAGCGACGATGGCTCATATGTCATGTCAAAGGCCTCGGGCAGGGGGCCTGTCTTGATGATTGAGCAATAGTCTTGTGCTATTATTTAAGTAGATTGCTCTATATTTAATAGAATATTTGGGCTTGGTCACAAGATGGGCCACCCTGGGGAGGGGTCAGGCTTGCATTATTGACGTTTTCGTTCAAATTTAGCTTTATTCTTAGATACTTGTCAAAAACACAATAACACAAGCCTGACCCCGTTGGTCCGCCAATTGAGATGAATGGCCCATGCTGTGACCAAGCCCGAATATTTGATTGAGAGATAAAAAGAAAGATGGAATTTTTTTAAAACACAAGGCATTAATTTTGCCTGGATTTATTTTTTTGCCTTTTATACGCTTTTTTAAGATATTATATTTAAGGATAATTGTGAATCAATATATTTTTTCAGGGAGGGAAAACATGGGAAGTCGATGTTTGTTAATTTTTTTTATCACGTTAGGTCTGATTTTCAGTACCGTTTCCGGCGGCTTGTCTCTGGAAAACAGGACACCGGTAAAATTGGATGGAAAACAGATTCTGCCCCTGAGGGTGTTGGCCAGGTCATTTTCCAATGTTTATACTGAAAAACGTCAGGACAGCGTTATCGTCAGGGAAA
Source organism: uncultured Desulfobacterium sp. (assembly GCA_963674605.1). GTDB lineage: Bacteria > Desulfobacterota > Desulfobacteria > Desulfobacterales > Desulfobacteraceae > Desulfocicer. The sequence continues at coordinate 225,825 of OY771474.1, forward strand.
ATGTGCCTGCATTTCAGCCATTTTATGTGTATACACAACCCATTCCGGAAGATATAGAACTGGGGGATGCCTGGTACGAAGTGGGAAGCGACAATCGTGGAACGGTGGTTGGCTGGATGAAAGCCGATGATGTATTTGAGTGGAAACAGACCATGTGTCTGGCCTATACCCATCCCGAGGGACGAAAACCGGTTTTGATGTTTGAAAAGCGAAAGGATTTAATTGATCTGCTGGCGGCTCCGGAGGAAGAACGAATCACAAAGGCATCAGCGCTTTACAGCGCCATTGATACCGGAAATGTGGCCCCTGATTTCCCGGTAATTTCCGTGGAACCCAAAAAAGCCGTGGATATATCTCAATCATTTTATCTGCTGCCCATCCTGGATTTTCAGACCATGGAGATCGGGGGGCGTGAAGGACGAGCCATCAGGCTGGCGGCGGTTGCCGGATCAGGTCCCAACGCCAGGGAAAAGACAGATATCCGAACGAATACGGGATATCTCAATGAGGCCACGGGCAGTTCCACCATGGCAGCTGAGGAAATATTGAAAAAACTGGCCATAGATATTGTCTGGGTCATGGATACCACAGTGAGTATGCGCCCGTATATTGAAAAAACCCTTGACGTGGTCCGAAATGTTTCCAATGAAATCACACAGGATAAAGAACTGGCAGGCGCCATCCGTTTTGGCATCTGGGGATATCGTGACCCTGTGGATGAAATTCCGGGCATTGGTTACACCACAAAAAATTATACCCCTTCACTACAGTCCATTGATGTATTTAATACCACACTTGCCGGGGTGGAGGTCACCACCATTGATTCCGTGGATTACGAAGAAGATATGTTTTCCGGTATGAGTGATGCCATTGACCTTACCAGGTGGACCCCTGAGGCCTTACGCTTCATTGTCCTGGTGGGAGATGCCCCGGGACACGAACTGGGACACAAATGGAATCTTTCTGGATTAGATGAGAACACCTTGAGAAGTATTGCCGACGACAAATCCGTTTATCTGTTTTCTCTACATATTAAAGAGCCCAGGGCCAAGCGATTTCATGAATCTGCCCAACGACAGTTTATGGGATTGAGCCAGAACAAAGGCGTTCCTGAGCCATCCTATTACAGTGTTAATGCAAGTGATATGGATGATTTTTCTCGAATCACCTCGGAATTGGTATCAAAGTTCAGCAGAGCCCTGTATACCGCCAAGCAGGGCAGGGTGGTGGGAAATCCCATGGATGCCGTGGGTGATGTAAATAGCATGGAGGGCACCAATCGTCTGGGTAGTATGGATCCCACCGCCGGAACATCAGCCGGAACTTCAACCGATGATCTTCAGATGGCAACGATTCCCCAAGCAGGTGACCCGGCAGGAGATTCCATGCCCCTTTCAACAGACATGCCCCTTAATGAGACAATTCCGGCTGTTTCCAACAACACCCAGGGAGAACTGGGTGCTCTGGAAGAATCCGTACCTGTTTCCACAACTGTTGCCAAGGGGGAGTTGGGCTTTCTTACAGAAGCCGCCATTGACACCCCTTCCGGTGCAATGATTGATTCCATGATCCAGGCGGCCCTGGTGGAATGGATCGGCAGCCAGACCGGTGCCAGTGCTCCCAGGGATATTGTGGCCTGGGCCGTTGATAAGGATATGATGGAACCGGCCATTCAGTCCATGGAGGTGAGGCTTCTGATAAATAAACGCCAACTGGATTCTCTCAAAACCGTTCTCACAGATGTAATGTCAGCAGGTATGCGTGGTCAGATTGGTGGAGAGGCTTTTTTTGATGCTCTCCAGGCCACAGCAGCCACAGCAGCCAGAGATCCCAATCTCATAAAAAATGCCAAAACCATGGCCAAGACAGGTCTTATCCCGGAGTTTCTGGTGGGACTCCCCTATAAAAGTCGGCTCATGGACATGAACAACGAGCTTTGGGCCAGCTGGTCCATTGATGAACAAGATGAATTTCTTAATGAACTCAATGCCAGAATTCAGGCATACGTGGCCATCCACGATGCCCCCGATGGCTGGATAAAACTCAATGAAGGGGATGATCCGGATGAAGCTGTGTACCCCATCAGCCTGGAGCTGCTTCCGTAAACCTGAAAACTGTTTTTGGAGAACAAAAAAAGAGTACAGCTATACTATAGATCTTTTGTTGCTTTTTTGTGACCGTTTACTCCGTATTTTTTAAATAATCACGATAAGAAGCGTAATTAAATTTATGTCACGACAGTGATAGTAATAGTTGGGTTTTAGATGGAGACAATAAATTCGATGCGTGTTTCTGACAGGCCAAGGCCAATCGAAGAGGTATTGTTGATGCGTGGGGTTCGAAAGGTGAGGGAAAAAGGGGGTGTGAATTTTGAAATTCAGATTCCTTTTCTGACCATTGCGCGGGGAGAGTTTGTTGTGGTGGTGGGTCCCAGTGGATGCGGGAAATCCACACTTCTGGATATGCTTGCTCTGGTATTGAAACCCACTGAAGCCACTACCTTTACCTTCAGGCCCTCTCCCCGTGATATCGCATTGGATATAACGGCGCTTTCGGATAGAAATGCCGCGGCCATTCGGAAACGTTACATCGGCTATGTGCTGCAGACGGGTGGGCTGTTACCGTTTCTTAGCGTCCAGGAAAACATTCTGCTGCCCTGTCGGCTAAATAACGTCGCACAGGATGATACCATCCAAAATCTTGTGACCAGACTGGGAATTGAAGACCAGCTTTCAAAAAAACCACAGCATCTTTCCGGAGGCCAGCGACAACGGGTGGCCATTGCAAGAGCCCTTGCCTTCAGCCCCCTTTTTGTTTTGGCAGACGAGCCCACTGCGGCCGTGGATAAATTAACCGCCATTGAGATTATGGATGAATTTAAGGAATTAACCTGTCAGATGGGTGTCACCTTGGTGATGGTTACTCACAATGAGTCGCTGTTAACCAATGCTGTTGACAGAATTATTACCTTTTCAGTGGAGAAAAAAAATAAGCATCACACCGTATCCAGGGTATATGAACCAGGTCAAGATAATGAAAAGGAGATAATATGACCGTGCAGGAGCTTAGCATTATATGAGGAGCCTCGGTGGCGCCCGAGCCAGGGGAATTGTTTTTAATCTGTCCCGTGCTGATCTGGTCCATGAGTGGATTCTCACCCTGTGTCTGATCATGGCGGTTTCAGCAGTTCTTGCGCCTTTGTTAATTTTGTTTGGGCTGAAATTCGGAACCATTGAGCTTCTCAGGCTCCGTCTTGTTGAAGATCCCCGGAACAGGGAAATCCGGCCCATGATCAGTAGATCTTTCCAACGGGACTGGTTTGATAACATGAAGCAGCGCAGGGATGTATCGTTTGTGATTCCGGCAACGCGTCAGATTTCGGCCACGGTGGATGTCAAGATTAAGGGCAACATGGGAGACGAAGATCATGAGACCCATGCCATGGATATTATTCCCACGGGACAGGGAGATCGGCTTCTCCTGGAAAATGGCGCTGCCATTCCTGGTCCAGGGGCCTGTGTTCTGACCCAGGCCGCGGCAACAACCCTTGGGGTTCAAAAAGGCAGGATACTCACCGTTGCCACTAAGCGATTAAAGGCAAATCGGTATGAAAAGGCTGAAATAGATCTTGTGGTTTCAGACATTCTTTCTGATCGTGCCGGCACGTTAAAATCGCTTTATGTTCCATTGGATCTGCTGGAGGCGGTGGAGCACTACAAGGACGGACAGGCGGTTCCAGAATATGGATGGCCGGGAACCACCCCCCGGGCGTATCCCCTGTATGACGGGCTTGTGGTGATCCTGGCAAAGCCCCTGAATAAAATAGATGAGATTAAGCTGATAACCAATACCGGGTTTACCAGGATTGAGTCTTTGACTCCCAGCACCCTTAGGGGCCGAGCCGGAGTTCATATTACCCCTGGAAAACCCATTTATCTATTGTCCACCGGTAAAAATCCAGCCAGACAAGACAGTGTTCAGGCAGTGGCTTACCGCCTTCGTGGCAAAGACGCTGTATTGATTCCCTGGGTGAATGGGCTTCATGCCCGGATAATCAAGTCACCTGGCAGCCCTCCTGTGGATGTGACATTGTTCAGCCTCTCTGTGTCTGCTGAAAAGGGTTCTAATCTGGGACTTTTTCCCATTCCCCCGTGGCCAGTGTTTTTTTTCTCCCATGACATAGCTGACGGCAGTACCCTGTGGCGAAGGATTATGGTTCCAGAGTCTCTGGATCTGCAGACCACCCAATTGCAGCTGACGGTGAAACAGGGGACGGAAGATCTGACCTTTCCCGTGCAACCGGAAAGGTATCCCATTGATGGACTCACTGCAGAGGAGAACATTGCCTTTGTTCCGGCCCGGTTGGCCGGGGTATTGAACCTGTTCCGGCATCGTAATCTTACCTATGATGACCAGCGGGATGAGTTTGTTCTTTCACGGCGAGGGTATGCGGGATTTCGACTTTATGCCGACTCCATTGACGATGTGGCACCCCTTAAAAAATATTTTGAATCACAGGGAATTCCTGTGCACACCCAGGCAGATCGTATCCGGGACGTGAGGGAACTTGACACCTACCTGAGCCTTATTTTCTGGCTCATCGCAACAGTGGCAGTGGTGGGGGGAGTTGCCTCGCTCATGGCAAGTCTCTATGCATCTGTGGAGCGTAAACGCAGGGATTTGAGTATTCTTAGACTCATCGGTCTTTCCGGTGCCGCGCTGTTTCGTTTTCCCATTTATCAGGGAATTCTTATTGCCGTCTGTGGATTTGGCGTTGCTCTGTGTTTTTTCCAATCCGTGGCATGGGTGATTAATTTTTTGTTCCAGGACCATTTCGGGATCCAGGAGAGTTTATGCCGACTGGCAGGATGGCACATCTGGGCATGCCTTGCTGGAACCATGGCTGTGGCGGTTATGGCCGGGGGGACTGCCGCATGGCGGGTGACCCGCATTGAGCCTGCTGAGGCCTTGCGGGATGAGTAATACTGGGTTAAAGGTAAATATTCGGCCAGCACCCCATCTTCATCCGCTTACATAGCATTAGTATGCTACGCACTCTCATAAAGATTAATATGGAATACTGGCCAAACATTTACAAGATTAACCCGAATATTTACGGTTCAAGGAATGGAAAATGATCAACAAAACAATTTTTTTTTGTTTCTGGCATGTCTGTCGTGCACCCTTCCTGTTTTTTGGGGGAACAATTCTGGTGGGGCTTGTTCTCCTGGCGGTGACATCTGCCACTGGTGCCGGTGTGTCCACCGAAGATTTATTCAATCCAGCACCTGCCCAGGGGGATTTTATTCTACCCATGCCCAACAATGCCCGCATGGTGTTTCGACCTGTGTTTATCGGTGAGGGCAGTGATCCTTTTGCCCTTCGTAAATTCAAAGTGGGTGACCCCGATTCCGGGTTCAAGGAGTATCCCACAACAGTTGCTCTTGGCGGGTCCTTTGTGGGGGAAAAAGATGGTGGTAGCGACTGGTTATATTACATGGGAAAATATGAAGTGACAAAGGCCCAATATGCAGCGGTCATGGGAACCTCCGATGTAAACCCAGAGGCCTTGTCGGGCAAGCAGTATCCCATGGCGGGCATTTCCTATTTTCAGGCATTACAATTTATTGATCGTTACAATCAATGGCTGTTTGCCAATGCCATCAATTCTCTGCCGCGGAATGAAACCGCAGTGGGCTATGTCAGGCTTCCCAGTGAGATTGAGTGGGAATTTGCCGTTCGAGGAGGGGCAACGGTTTCCCCCGATGACTTTGATCGAAGGCTTCCCTATGAGGAGAACCTTTCAAAATGCGAGTGGTTTTCCGGCCCTTCATCTTCCCATAATAAGGTAAAACCCGTGGGGCTTTTATTGCCTAACAGTCTTAAGATCCATGATATGCTGGGCAATGTAACGGAAATAACCGGCAGTCTTTACCAGATAGAGTATTATCAGGGGCGTAGTGGGGGATTTGTGGCACGGGGGGGGCATTACCTCACCGCGGGGAAAAAGCTGCGGTCTGCTCTCCGCACCGAGGAGCCTTTTTACATGGGAACTTTTGAAAAAGGGTTTAAACCCAATCAAAAACCCACCATGGGACTGCGACTGGTACTTGCCAGTATTATTTATGCGGATCGGAATACCACCAGCCGTTTGGATGATGCCTGGGAAGCGTATCGAAAGGGAAAAGGAGCAGGCCTGCCCGCAGCGGTATCCATTAGCCCAACCAGTGCTCAGACCGGTGTCAAAAAAGAAGATGCCTTTATCCATTTTGACCGAATAAAGAAAGAGATTCAACAAGGCAAAAATATATCTGAAGGGCTTCGCCAGGAATTGGGATTGCTTGAAGCGGCACTGGGGGACATAGAATTCATTCGAAAACAGGCAGATGAGGATGCTGCATATGCCTGGGGAAAAATTGCTGCAGAACGGGGCTTTTTTATCTTCAGGGAGATCCGAAAACTGCCTACCCTGGACAGATTGTTGGATATCGCCCGGAAAACCGGACGTTCCAAAATGGTGGAAAGTTACACGCAACGTCGAGAAGAACTGGTCCAGAATATTGACAATGCCCTTACCACTTACTCGGACAGCTTTCGTCAGTTGAGCAGCATCTCCACCGAAGCCGTTGAGAAAGGGTTTGAACGGTATGTTGCCTTTCTTCTTGAGCATAAGGCGGTGGAGCAGGTGAGGGTTCTCAATACGGTTCGGGAACACTATTCTTTTTTTAACAGAGACAAACGTGCCAACAAGGAAAAATGGCGAGGAGATTTTACCAAGATTTCAAACTTATAACGTCAGTTTGGCTTGATCATAACACCGTTCTCTCTTGATAATTGGAGGCCATGGTCTTTGGCTGGTTTATTGTGGCCGGTATTATGATCACTTCCAAATTTTGGAAATTGGCAATATTAAAATGAGGACTTGGTCACAGCATGTGGCTCTTTGGAGAGGGGGCAGGCACCGTTTCTCCACCAAATGTGACGGCTGGCCCATGCTGTGACCAGGCCCTAAAATTATAAGGAGGTATGTGATGAGAAAAAAGATCGCTGTGGCTGTTGTTTTATCAATGATATTGCCCGGGATAATGGGATGCGCTAATATTGAGAATGACGCTAAACGTACTGAAACTGAAGGGACCGCCATTGGTGCCGGTGCCGGTGCGCTTTTAGGAGGGTTGCTGGGTGCAGCAATGGGCGGTAAGAAAGGCGCTTTCACCGGTGCCGCCATTGGGGTTGCGGTGGGAGGTATTGCAGGCAATGTTTATGGACGTCATGTTGCAACGGAAAAGCAAAAGTACGCAAAAGAAGAGGAGTGGCTGGATGCCTGCATTGCCAGCCTCGAAGAGACAAATCAGGAAACCATTGCCTACAATGAAGAATTGTCGGTTAAAATAGAGACCCTGGAGACAGAAACCAGTCAATTGGCGACGGCTTATAAGGCGAAAAAAACTGGTAAGAAAACGCTGCTGGCCAAAAAGAAAACCGTAGATACCCAATTAGCCGATGCACGGAAAAAATTAGATCGGGCCAGGTTTGAGCTGAGCAATCAGGAACAGGTATTGGCCCAGGCCCGGAAAGATCAAAGTCAAAAGACCTATGAGGAAACATTGGATAACAAGATTGCCTTGCTTAAAGCCAACATTGCAGAACTTGAAACTCATACAGAACAGTTGGCGTCCATGTCCAGCCGTATGTCAGTATAAGTTGGCTGCTATTACCCCATCATAATAGGAGACGGCTTATAATGCAGTGTCGCTTTGTCTATTTGATATTAATCTGTGTATTTATCCTGTCCGGTTGCATGGCCTCTACGCATGATCCCAGGGAAGGAGGCTTGTTAAGTTATAACCCCAAGGCCTATGAAGAGCGTATTGCCCATCGAAAAGCCCGGAAAGATGAACTGGAAATCCGGAAGATGAGTGAAGAAAAAAGAACTGCGAATCTGGAAGAACAGATTCTTCTCAAACAATTTGAACGGGATGCCCTGGCAAAAAAGATTACCGCCCTGGATTCGGATATCCTGCAAATTGAAAAACTTCTGGCCGTAGCAAAGACTGAGACTGATGCTCAGAAGCATCTTCTCTGGAAGATTAATACCCAACTGAAGAAATCCAGAAAAGATCTTGAAGCTGCCAGAACCAACCCGGTGGACACCAAGTCCAAGGAAAACGAGGTGACCCGCCTGGAAAACGAGATTGACCGCCTGCTGGAAGAGGCCGAGGCGCTGAGTCAACTGTGAGCGTTCTTTTATCAACAAAAACAGAGCATTCCCTTGCATCTCCAACACAAAGAAGCATTGTGGGTAATATCTTTTTGCAGCTTCTTGTAAAAGGAGGAATGTGAGATGCATGGGATGTTACATCGAATGGTATTGATGTTTTACGGTACACTATTTTTTGTTGTTTCTTTTTGCGGTGTATCATGGAGCCAGTCCGGTTCCACGTCCTGGGTGAGCAATAATGACATGCTGCTTTTCTATGAAGCCATTGTCAAGGTGCAGGAGAATGCCCTCATAACAGAACCCGGACGAACAATGGTTCAAAAGGCCATTGCCGGATATATTGAACAGATTGACCCGTTTTCCCACTATTTGACACCCCGGGAATATTCCGTTTATAAACAGGGCCAGAACAGCCAGTATGCAGGGGTGGCCATGGATATTTTCAAGGATCGATCCGGCCGGTTGGTATGCGTTCCTTACCCCGGGGGGGTGGCCAATAAAAGTGGGGTGGTGTATGGAGACATTCTTACCTTTGTTGATGGGAGAACTGTAGAAAATTTATCGGTTTTTACTGTTGCCGGAATGGTCCGTGGAGAAGCCAACACCTCTGTTACTCTGACGGTTCAACCTTTTTCCGGCGCTCCTATACAGCACTCCCTGATTCGCCAAAAGATCTTCTTTGAGTCAGTTCAGTTTCTTTTGACCGGAGAAATTCCGGTCATCAAGATTATTCGATTCACCAATCATACGGCAACGGAACTTAAAAAAGTTCTGGAGCAAATGAGTGTATCTGCTTCCATAATCATTGATCTTCGGGGAAACACCGGCGGTGATCTTTTTTCCGCCATTGATGCTGCTTCCCTTTTTTTAAAATCCGGGTTGAAGATCATTGATATGAAGACCCGGGCAGGAATAAAATCCTACCAGGTCACCGATACCCCATTGGATCTCACCTCCCGCCTGCTTTTATGGCAGGATTCTCTGACAGCCAGTGCTGCCGAGGTTTTTATTGTAGCACTGACCGAAAATGGCAGAGCTGTTTCCCTGGGACAGACTACTTTCGGAAAGGGTGTGTCCCAGAAAATGATTGAATTAACCGACGGATCTGCAATTATTGTCACCAACAGCGCATTGCTGTCCCCCCATGGGGTCTATTTCCATAAGCAGGGGCTACGTCCGGATCATTGGGTGGACACAGCCAATGCCGGTTTGCCGGATAAAGATTACTGGACCCAAACGAGGGAAATTTTAAATTTAACGCAAAAATAATTATTGACCTATCCCAGATCCAGGGAGATGGTCTTTATGGTTTTCTCTTCCTTGAACCATTTACCATGTAATCTGGAAGTTTTTTAGGACTTGTTCACAACATGGACCACTCTGGAATGGGGCCAGCCTTGGTTTGACACTTTGATTTAGACATTGGGCGCCTAAAAAAAGTGCTTAAGAAGAAACTTGGTCATCGAGTATCAAGGCTTGATTTTTAATTTTGATCCGGGGTAAAGAGTGAGATCAAAGCTAAATCAAATCAGCAGGAGGCCCAGGACTGGAAAAAAAGTCCTCTATACGTTATGGATGATGAAACACCCAAAGAAGCTGAGTAGAAAAGGGGACAAGTAAGAGAAAAGAAGAGAAAAGGGGACTGATTTGTTTTTGGCTCCTCCGGGTTTTTGGGTCTTTTCTTATGAATATTTATAATGGCTTGAAATCATATTCAATACGTCCCGTTATTCCAGAGCGCAAGCCCTTGCCATATTTAAAAAAATGGGAAAATTTGCTGTTTGCCCTTGCATTTCTTAATGCTATCCTTAGCTTAAAAATTATAAATAAATGCTTTTCAATAAAAAAATTCATCTCTTTTAATTTTTATAACCGCCACGGGCGGAACTTAATCTGACCTCGTTCTGCCCACGACAAAGCATGAAAAAATTTTCAATTGATCGGTGTTTTATTATAAAAAAATAAGGAGAACATTATGAAACTGAATGAGTGTGTGCCCCAGAGAATATCTAAGTTAATGTTTGCATCATTACTTATGTTGGCTGGTGTGGTGCTTATTATAATTGGAATCACCTTGGTACCAATTATAGGGTTTGTCTTGGCTGTTCCCGTGATTGGTCTGGCAATTTACGTTTTCAAGCTTCATTTGAATGAAAAGTGCGAGATTGATATGTCCTCAAAATAAGTGTTTCCTAAATTGTAACCCCAAAGGCTTTTTGATTAATGCAATCAAAAGGCCTTTTTTTTTGATGGCCGTTGTAATTAGAATGAATGCTTAGGTTTTTTTTGCAAAAAAAACCATTGATCTTTGATGGTTCAAATCTTGGATCGTAAGATTGTATGTACATACTGTACGGAAAGACGGAGCGTCTTGCCAAATCTTGTTGCCTTTTTAAAGTGGTTTTAATAGAAAGATCAAGTTAGCCACCATTTTACAAGGAGGCCCAGGACTGTATAAAAGTCCTTTGTACGTTATGGACGATGAAACACCCAAAGGAGTTAAATAATGCCAAAAGCAACCACGAACGGTATCCAGATAGAATATGAGACGTTTGGAGAGAAATCTTCCCCATCGGTCTTGTTAATCATGGGTTTGGCTGGCCAATTGATTCATTGGCAAAAAGAATTTTGCATGAAACTTTCACATCAAGGATATCATGTCATCAGATATGACAACAGGGACGCCGGTTTATCAACAAAATTCAAGGAGTTTACTTTAAAAAAGACCATGGAGAACATCGGCGCTTGTCTTATGAAAAAAGAAGCTTCAGTCCCCTACAGTATTGAAGATATGGCAGATGATGCTGCCGGGCTTCTTGATTTTCTGGATATTAAAAAAGCCCATATATGTGGGATGTCCATGGGCGGATTTATTGCACAGACATTTGCAATCAACTATCCAGACCGTACTTCGAGCCTCACCTCCATATACAGCAATCCCGGTAACAGAAAAGAGTATCAACCGACACAAAAAGTCTCGGAATTCATGCTGTCACCCGTACCATCAAATCGTGATGCCTACATTGAACATATGGTGGCCTATTTTAAATTTATTTCCGGATCAGGGGTTCCCTTTGACGAAGATTTTCATCGAACCCTGGCAGGGCAATCCCATGACCGTTCTTTCTGTCCGGAGGGTACGGCAAGACAGACCCTTGCCATTTTAACCCAAAAAGACAGAGGGGCAGACCTGGAAAAATTATCCATCCCGGCCCTTGTCATCCATGGAGATGATGACCCGGTGGTTCCATTGGCAGGCGGAAAAGCCACGGTTGATGCAATCCCAGGTGCTGAATTGAAAATAATCAAGGGAATGGGGCATGCCATGCCCAATTTGCAGGCATATTGGACAGAGATTTTAGATGCAATGGTGTGTCATATGGGCAGGGCCAGTTGAAAACATGACAAAAGGATGAAGACGTGCGCTGGTACGACTGGCAGCGGTACTCCAGCCGTCAGAATAAAAAATGTACATGGGCGGTATTACGGGTTCTGTGACTTATTCCGGTAATGTTCAGTCATTTTTGCCCCTGATTGATAGGGGAAGAATTAACCGAGGTCCTAAGAGAAAAAGCAATGAGTATTGATGAGCATCAAATGGCCCACAACAAGGATTGACACCCCCCAAGGATCAAAAACGGCGATTGCCCCCTGGATTATATCCGCCAGCAGGGCAACGGATATTCCTGCCTACTACAGCGAATGGTTTTTTGATAAACTTGAAAAGGGCTATGTGCAGTGGATTAACCCCTTTAATCGGCTAAAACCTCAGTATGTTTCCTTTGCCAATGTCTGCGCCATTGTTTTCTGGACCAAGAACCCGCAACCCATGATCCCTTTTTTAAAACACCTGAAAGAACGTGGTATTGCGTGTTATTTTCAATTTACCCTTAACGACTATGAAGCAGAAGGGTTTGAACCCGGCGTTCCAGAGCTGAAGCAGCGCATAGAAACCTTTATGACCCTTTCTGAAATCCTTGGAAAGAAGTGTGTCATCTGGCGATTCGATCCCCTGCTTCTAACAGACCAGATAGAACCGGATCGGCTTATTTCAAAAATAGATGGAGTCGGTAAGCTCCTTCATCCTTTTACAGAAAAACTGGTGTTCAGTTTTGTAGATATCACAAATTATAAAAAAGTAACAAGCAACCTGAACAAAAAAGGAATCAGTTATCGTGATTTCGACGCTGCCACCATGATGGATATGGCCCGAAAAATCAGTGAAATAAATAAACCCTGGGGACTGAAACTTGCCACCTGCGGTGAGAGCATTGACCTTGGCAGGTTTGGTATTGAGCGCAACCGGTGTATTGATGATAAACTGATACTGCGTATCACCGATGCACCGGGCAGGGGGGTGATGTTTGAAAAATTCCTCGGATATGAACGACAAGGTAATCTGTTCGTTGATGGAAAAAAGTTTAAAACAAAAAATCTTAAGGATAAGGGGCAGAGAAAGGAATGCGATTGCATTTACAGTAAAGATATTGGCAGTTACAACACATGCGCCCATGGATGTGTTTACTGTTATGCCAACAGTTCTCCTGCATTGGTTGAAGCCAACCGATTGAGAATCCAAGTGGAAAACTCGTCGCTGGTTCCTTGAACTTCACATTCTCCGACATCATCTGTCCAATGGTACCTTTCCACCGCGCAGCACCTTCGTCCAACACGCTGGATTTGGTCAGAACCCTCTCTATACAGGATATAATGAAAATAAAAATTTACACGGTAGCAGGATTGATATGGAGTGCAGCCGTAATTTTATCTGGCTGTCAGACCCCAGGGACTTTCAGAATCCATGTGGACCAAGAGGCCCAGCGCATTATAAATGAAAAACAGGGGCAGGTTCTAGGCAAGAAAACGGATTTTAGCCTTGAAAAGCCCAGCGATATCCTACGTCGTCAGATACTTGAACATACCTCTTTACCGGTTGCCGGTCCTGCCTCTTTGGGTTCGGATAAATTGCTGCCTGTGGCCCATTGGCCTGAAGCGGGTTATCCGGCCCCGGCTGCTTCCCAGAAGCAGGCTTCCTATGACTTGAACACTCCGATTCCCATTTCTATTGTAAAAGCCCTTCAAATCGGTGCCCGGAACAATTTTGATTTTATGACCCAAAAAGAGGCCGTATTTCAGTCAGCCCTGGCTTTATACCTTGAGCAGGATACCTTTCGCACCAGCCTTATCGGTCAGATACAGAGCATGGTAAGTTCGGACAACTCCCAGACGCCTGCCCTGCAGGGGACCCACAACAGTGGAACAATCACCGGAACCCGACAATTGGAAAACGGAATCAATCTTTCCTCAGCCCTGGCTGTGGATCTGGCAACCCTGCTTACCTCAGGCACCAACTCCTCTTTTGGGATTAAGGCGGATGCCAGCATCTCCATTCCCCTGCTCAGAGGATCAGGCAGACACATTGTAACGGAGCCCATGCAGCAGGCCCAACAAAACCTGGTGTATGCCATTCTTGAGTTTGAACGGTTCAAGAAAAAATTTGCCGTGTCCATTGCCAGGGACTACCTGAACATTTTAAAACAAAAAGATGTGGTTAAAAATGCCTGGGAAGATTACCAAAGCAGAATGATTTCGTCCCGAAGAAGCAGACGTCTGGCTGAAGCGGGCAGGCTCAAGGAGATTGAGGTGGATCAGTCGGTTCAGACCGAGCTGGTTGCCCGCCAGGGATGGGTGTCGGCCCAGGAGCAATACAAAAAACAGATGGATACATTTAAAGTTCTGATGGGCCTGCCGCCGGATACGGACATCGACCTGGACCCGGAGGAACTCAACAGTATTGCGGTGGATCCGGAGAGGGGGGCTGGCCCCCTGGAGCTGCCCGAGCGAAGGGCTGTTGAGATGGCACTGGAAAACCGGCATGACCTGCAGGTTCTTACGGGTAAGGTATTTGATGCACAACGGGCTGTGGTGGTGGCGGCAGATGCCCTGGGGGCAGAACTTACTTTCCTGGGGTCTGCAGCCATTGGAGAACGGCGAACCATCACCACAGCTGATCTTGAAAACGCCCGGCTGCGAACGGACAAAGGCGTGTTTTCAGCGCTGCTGACCCTGGATTTTGGATTTGATAGAACCGCCGAGGCTGTGACTTACCGCAACAGCTTTATCCTGCTCGAACAGGCGGTACGTAATGCGCAAATGCTTGAAGACACCATTAAATTAGAGATTCGCAGCCGGCTTAGGGAGCTGCTGGAAGCCCGGGAAACCCTGGTCATCCAGGCCAAGTCTGTGCTGCTTGCGTTAAAACGTGTTAAAAGCATTACCTTGTTTATGGATGCAGGAAGAGCCCAGACCCGGGATCTTTTAGAAGCACGCGATGACCTGCTCGAAGCCCAGAACCGTCTGACATCGGCCCGGGTAAATTATAGAATCGCAGAGCTGGAAATCCAGCGTGACATGGGACTTCTCGTTGTGACCGATATGGGGTTGTGGCAGGAGTATTCACCGGAGGCAAACACCAATGTTGAAGAATAAAATAGGTATTTGGACATCTGTTGCTGTTGTTGTCGGCCTTGGCGTGGCCCTGTTTTTTTGGGGGAGCAGACCCACTGATTCAAAGATTGATATAACAAAATCTGCCACCTTTATTGTCACACCCGGCCCCCTTACCGTGGATATTGTTGAGTCAGGAACCATCAATGCCAGGGAACAGATCATTATTAAAAATGAGGTTGAAGGAAAGACCTCGATCCTTTATCTGATTGCAGAAGGAACCCAGGTTAAAAAGGGGGATCTTCTGGTGGAACTGGATGCCAGCTCCCTTGTGGATGCAAAAATCGACCAGGAGATCAAGGTACAGAATGCTGAAGCTGCCTATGTCAATGCCACTGAAAATCTTGCCGTGGTGGAAAACCAGACGAAAAGCGACATTGACCTTGCCGCCCTGACCCTGGAATTTGCCAAACAGGATCTGAAAAAATATATAGACGGCGAGTATCCCAATGAACTTCAAAAGGCCCAGGCAGAGATCACCCTGGCAGAAGAGGAGCTGACCAGGGCAAGGGATACCCTGAAATGGTCCCAGACCCTGAATGATGAAAAATACATCTCTTTAATCGAGCTTCAGGCAGATCAGTTGTCGGAAAAGAAAAAAGCCTTGGATCTGGAGCTGGCTAAAAACAACCGGGATCTTCTGGTCAATTATACCTACAAGCGAAACCTTGCCCAGCGCCGGAGCGATGTGAGTCAGGCACAAATGGCCATAGAGCGTACCCGCCGCAAGGCCAGGGCAGATGTGGTTCAGGCCGAGGCAGAACTCAAAGCCAGAAAAGCAGAGGATCAGCGGCAAAGAGACAAATTAAGCAAGATAGAAGAGCAGCTTGGGAAAACAAAAATTCTCTCCCCCGCCGACGGACTTGTCATCTATGCCACCAGTGCCCAGGGCGGCGCTTTTCGGCACAATGTCGAACCGCTTCAGGAGGGCCAGGATATAAGGGAACGCCAGGAACTGATCTATCTGCCCACAGCCAATTCAAGCAATGCCGCCATCGCCATTCATGAATCCAACCTTAAAAAGGTAAAAGTGGGTATGCCCGTGGTTGTCACCGTGGATGCTCTGCCCGGCAAACAATTTACAGGCAAGGTTGCCCACATTTCCCCCCTGCCGGATGCCCAGAGTTTCTGGATGAATCCAGACCTGAAGGTCTATACCACCCAAATATTTCTGGACGGAAATGACAGCGCCATCCGCACCGGCATGAGCTGCCAGGCAAAAATTGTGGTAGAAAGCCATGATTCTGTCCTGTTTGTGCCTGTCCAGGCGGTGCTGCGGGTGAACGGAAACCCCACGGTATTTGTTTATAATGGATCGGCGTTTGAGCCCAGAAGTGTCGAAACCGGTATGGACAACAACCGGATGATCCATGTGCTCAAGGGACTTGACCCTGGTGACAGGGTATTGCTGACACCACCGCTTAAAACCGCCGGAGTGGATTACCAGGTGCCGGAAAAAGATGCATCTGACAAGGATGGTGGTCCTTCTGAAGTTGGACCTAAGAAAAAATTATCCGACATGTCTCCTGAAGAGCTAAAAAACATGAAAAGCCGAAGGACCAGACAAAAGGCGGCTGAATAATCCCATGGAAACCATTTTACCACATACGGGACAGGACATTGTCGTCAAGCTTGAAAACGCCCATAAAATCTATACCATGGGCAGTCAGAAAGTTTCAGCCTTGGGAGGGATCAATATATCCTTTTCCCGGGGAAGCTTTTGGGCCATCATGGGATTCAGCGGGTCCGGCAAAAGCACAATGATGAATATTATTGGATGTCTTGACCGTCTGACAACCGGCAGGTACCTGTTTAATGGAAAGGATATCAGTGGTCATGGAGATGATGCTTTAAGCGATATCCGCTTAAACCATCTGGGTTTTATATTTCAAAGTTTTAATCTGATTCCCCAGTTGACCGTTCAACAGAACATCGAGCTGCCGCTTTATTACTTGGGCTGGGATGCGGCCAAAAGTGCAGCCCATGCCCATGGACTGGCAGCCATGGTCAGCCTTGAGGACCGCCTGAATCACCGTCCCACAGAACTTTCCGGCGGACAGATGCAGCGGGTTGCCATTGCCAGGGCCCTGGCCACAAATCCAGACCTGATTCTGGCAGACGAGCCCACTGGTAACCTGGACAGCAAAACCAGCCGGCAAATCATGGAACTGCTGACATCTTTTCACAACGCCGGCAAAACCATTATCATGGTTACCCACGAATCCCACATTGCTGAATATGCACAAAACCGGATTTACATGAAAGACGGGCTTATCGAACAGATTGAAGAAAAACAATTTGAAGGTAAAAATCATGCGCCAAATTAAACTTTTCAGGGAACTGGCTTCAGGTATCCAGACCCTGATGCTTCATAAATTACGGTCTTTTCTGACCATGTTGGGCGTGGTTTTCGGGGTGGGCAGTGTCGTGGCCATGCTGGCAGTGGGCGAAGGGGCCAGCATGGATGCCCTGGAGCAGATCAAAAAACTGGGCAGCAACAACATCATCATCTCTTCGGTCAAGTCTTTGGAAGAAGAATCCACCAGCACCACACGATCTTTTCTCAGTATTTATGGCCTGACCTATCAGGATCATGAACGAATAGAGGAAAGCTTTTCAACCATTAAAAAAAATGTACCGGTGAAGCTGGTTCGCAAGGAATCAAGACTTGGACAAAATTCACTGGAACTTCGGGTGGTGGGCACCAGCCGGCAGTGGTTTGAGGTGATCCCAAGAGAGCTACTTGGTGGCAGAATTCTCAATCAGGCGGACATGGATAAGCAATCAGCCGTTGTAGTGCTCACAGAATTCGGGGCCAGAAAGCTACTTGCCGGAAGCAATACCATCGGTCAAACCATCCGGATCGGGGGAGACAGCTTTGAGGTGGTCGGCATCATTAAAAGTGAAACCAGCCAGGGCGGGGCCATGCAGATCCCGGACAAGGAGATTGATGCCTATGTGCCCATCACCACGGCCAGAAGCTATTTCGGGGATATAACCATGAAGATATCCTCAGGATCACGGCTCAGAGAAAAAGTTGAACTTCACCAGATTATTGTGCAGGTGAATAATATCGCCAACGTGGAACCCACGGCGGATGCCATTGAACGGATGATGACCCTGTTTCACAAGAAAAAAGATTATCAGATCAATGTGCCCCTGGCCCTGCTCAAACAGGCTGAGGCCACCAAACGGACCTTTAACATTGTTTTGGGCTCCATTGCCGGGATAAGCCTGCTGGTGGGGGGGATCGGGATTATGAACATCATGCTGGCATCGGTAACCGAGCGTATCCGGGAGATCGGTATCCGCCGGGCAATTGGTGCCCGACGTAGTCAGATTATCACTCAGTTTCTCATTGAGGCGGTGGTTCTTTCAACCATTGGCGGTTTCATCGGCATTGCGCTGGGTATAACCATTCCCTGGCTGATCACCCTGTTCGCAAAAATGCCAACCGTTATAACCCCCACGGGCCTGCTGTTACCCTTAACTGTGAGTATCGGCATCGGGATTATCTTTGGATTGTATCCGGCTGCCCGGGCTGCCCGGGTTGATCCGATCATTGCCCTTCGTCATGAGTAAATAAATGGAATAACAATCGCCGCACATTTTAAATCCATGTCCAGATGATGCTAAGCCAATTGATTTTCCCGGGCCAAAATACACTCATAAAATTTATTTTTTGCACAAACACCCTGTTAAACAAGAAATGAATTCAAATACTTTTTTCGTCGTTGAATAAATACGAAAAATCAATGCCAGACCAAGACTCATAGGCTCCAGTCCGATCAACTTGCGAAGACAGATTTCCATTTAGCCTCCAATCCTTAGCAATTAAGGAGCAATAACAAAAGCCTGCCCCCGTTTGTTGCAACAATAAGGTCATAAAAGACGCGGAGTGTTCAACTATTAATTACTTCGAAAGATGAAATTGCTAAGTTCAAATCCAGTCTGGGAGCCGTTATGATTAAACTCAACAAGGGTGACTCCTGCGGGTATCTTCACATTGACTGCTTTGCCCCCGGCAGGTCCCCACTGGTTCATGAACTCCTTATAAAATCCATTCCTCTGCTCCTTGGTGGTGGTTTGTTTCACCGTTAATTTCACGGCTCCAGCCGTAATATTTAATTGATTGTGGGTTTGGGGGGTTCCAACGTTCTGATCATTCCAGAAATTAAACGAGAGAACTCCTCCTTTATTGTTGGGCAGGAGTACCCGGCCAGATGTGTATCCGCTGAATTCCTGACCTGAAACGGAGTCATGCAGGGTACGGCCGAAAATTTTGCACACGGCACCTCGCCGGTTTACCCGCTCTTCAAATGAAAACACCAGTGGGGCACCCTTGGTAAAAGTCACCTGGGATATTTCAATGCCGGATTGTGATCCAGAATTGTTAAAATTAACCTGAGTTACCTCTTCAGGCACTTGGATAATGACACGGGATCCACCGGCCGGACCCCATTGGTTTTTAAATTCCTGGTAATCTTCCACCAGATCCAGTGAGGAGGTATACTGGGTAAAGGTCTCTTTGAGATGACCGGCAGTTATATTGATTTTATTCAAAAAAGAGCTGCACCTCATCTGCTGGTCGTTGTATACCTTGAATGTAAGGTATCCACCGTAACCATGGGGGAGAAAAATAGTACCGCTTTGATATCCGTAAAACAGCTCTCCGGTTTTACTTCCCTTGAGTATGCGTCCGACTTGAATAATGGGTTTTCCCGGTGCCCGGACCGGTTCATTTTTGTATCCTTTGGGAAGAAATGTATAACCTCCTGTAAACCTTAGATGAGACAGTTCGATACCGGTGGCACTGCCCCCGTTGTGAAATCTGAAGGAGGATATCCCCGGTGGAATGCCCAAGGTTATACGGTTGATTCCAGCTGGCCCCCATTGGCCTTTAAATTCCTTGTACTCTTCCAATAACTGATTTTTGGTGGAATAACTGGGGATCTTTATGGCACTACCCCCCAAGGTCGTGTTGAAAAAATTGGTATGAGCTGTGCCGTTAATCTGCATGTCATTCCACAAAGAGAAGGTGAGCATTCCGCCCCGGTTGTGGGGCAGAGATATGGATCCCGCTGAATACCCGTAATAGTGGGTCCCGGTGGTGGTCCCGGTGAGAACTCTGCTGACATTAATCGTGACCCCGCCTTCCTGGATGGATTTACTCATAACAATTGCCGGAAAAAAGGAAACAATCCATGATATCAGGAAAAACACAACGAATTTAATTTGCATCTCAATCCTCCTTGCCGAACATTAAAATGGTTTAGCTAAAAATAAAATAAACCATGGTGTCAATTTACTACTGACGACTTTATTCTTGGAAAGAAATTCTATTGTTCTTTTTTAGCAGATAAAGAAAGTAACCATTTACTTTTCCGATTAAGTTCAGAGTTTCTTTATAAGGTGGCGGAGAATTATTTTTAATTGTTTTTTCACCCGCATTCCAAGCGGCAACGACGAGATCCAGCCGTCCGTTGAACTGAAGATTGTATTTTGCGATCAGGTAGCATGCCAACAGCAGGTTTATTGCCGGTTTATATAGATCGTGTGGTTTAAGGTTTGTTAATTCTTCCTGGGAGACATAATGAAAGGGATATCTGGTTTTGGCCAATTCTCTGGCAGCCTGTAGTCCGGTTGAATATATGATTTGTGTCAAGCCCCGGGCATCTTTTGTTGATTGTGCTCTTGTGTTGGCGGAGGACTCTGCAACTATAAGTGCCCTAATGAAATCTGCATCAACGCGATACCCAGGTTTAAAATAGTGTAGAGAGCTGAAGTGTTCTATCAGTTTTTCATGACGGGAAAGTTGCTGGTATATTGAAGGGGATATCTTTACATGTTGATATTTTTTGATGAATGAATCCAGATCCGGGGCAGCCTGCGTGGTTCCAGACAAAACAAAAAGTATAAGAGATATGAATATGGATGTTTGTCTCATAAATCAAAATATACAACAGGTTAAAGACTGCAGTCAAGGTTGACTTTTAGTGCCGGCAATTCATGTCGATCCCGGCGTGGAATTTCCTTTTCTTTTTCCATGGTGGCGTATGTCTCCTTGTGTTAAAGTTGACTTATTTTCTCAGCGTTTGGGTGCCTTGAGAAGATGGGGTTTATTTGAGCGCTTGCCCCGTACTGGGGGCGAAATGTATTTTGTCTCTGGTACAAACTTATGGAAAAGCATAAATTAAGTCTTGATCATAGCGTGGACCACGCCTCATGATTTGCGGGCCAATGGGGTCAGGCTTGTGTTGTTGCAGCCTGAGTTTTTTATCAAACTTCATACCTTTGACAATTGATTGTATGCCAAGCTTAACTCTGGATACCGAAAAAAAGGAGAAACCATGGGACAAGCATTTCTAAAAGATCTCGCCCGACAAATGGAAGCTTTAAAAAACGAAGGCCTGTATAAGGAGGAAAGGGTCATCACCTCCCAGCAGCAGGCAGACATCACCGTTGCCGGGGGGCAACAGGTGATTAATTTTTGTGCAAACAATTACCTGGGGCTTTCCAATCACCCCGAAGTAATGGCCGCAGCAAAGGAAGGCATTGATACCTGGGGCTTCGGCATGGCCTCGGTGCGGTTCATCTGTGGCACCCAGTCTGTGCATAAAACCCTGGAAAAAGCCATCAGCGATTTTCTGCACACCGAAGATACCATTCTTTACTCTTCATGCTTTGATGCCAATGGCGGGTTGTTTGAAACCCTGTTCCAGGCAGAAGATGCCATCATCAGTGATGCCTTGAACCATGCCAGTATCATTGATGGTGTCAGGTTGTGCAAGGCCCATCGGTTTCGCTATAAAAATAATGACATGGCTGATCTTGAGGTGCAGCTTAAGGCTGCCCGGGACCAGGGGTGCCGTCATATTGTCATTGCCACCGACGGCGTTTTTTCCATGGACGGCATCATCGCCAATCTGAAGGGAATCTGTGATCTGGCCCATGCATACGATGCCCTGGTCATGGTGGATGACTCCCATGCCGTAGGGTTTGTGGGCGACAAAGGGGGCGGAACCCCGGAATACTGCGGAGTCCAGGATCGTGTGGATATCATCACCGGTACCCTTGGCAAGGCATTGGGCGGTGCATCCGGGGGATATACCAGCGGGCGGAAGGAGATCATTGCCTGGCTCCGGCAGCGGTCCCGGCCCTATCTTTTTTCCAACACCTTGGCTCCCACCATTGCGGCGGCCTCCCTGAAAATCATTGAATTACTTAAACAAGGCGATGATCTGCGCCGAAAATTAAAAGAGAACAGCAACTATTTCAGAGCTGAAATGGAAAAGCTGGGGTTTAGCCTGGTGCCCGGGGATCACGCCATTATCCCTGTGATGCTTGGGGATGCGGTGCTTGCCGGGAAAATGGCACAGGGAATGCTCAAAGAAGGCATTTATGTGGTGGGATTTTCCTTTCCCGTGGTACCCAGGGGGCAGGCCCGCATCCGCACCCAGATGTCCGCAGCCCATGACAGGAACCACATTGATAAAGCTGTTGCCGCATTTAAAAAAGTGGGACGTCAACTGGGCGTCATTAAATAAAAGGGGCTTGGTCACAAGGTGGCCCACCCTGGGGAGGGGTCAGGTTTGCGTTATTGACGTTTTTGTTTAAAATTATCTTTATTCTTAGATACTTGTCAAAAAAACAATAACACAAGCCTGACCCCGTTGGCCCGCCAATTGAGAAGAATGCCCCATCTTATGACCAAGCCCAATAAAAAGAATTCAATTATTGATGCAGGAAAACCCAAAACCCAGAACCCAGCATCCAGAACCTGATTGATACCAAGTACCCATATGCTGAGTCCTGAAAACAAACGGGAAATGAAATGAAAGCAATCGTAAAAGCAAAACCCGAACCGGGTCTATGGCTCCAGACAGTACCGGAACCCACCCCTGGTCCCGGGGACGTCCTGATTAAAATAAAAAAAACAGCCATCTGCGGAACAGATCTGCATATTTACAACTGGGATGCCTGGTCCCGGAAGACCATCAAAACCCCCATGGTCATCGGTCATGAATTTGTGGGAGAAGTGGTGGCAATAGGGGAGGGGGTAAAAAATTTTCAGCCGGGTCAGCGGGTGTCCGGGGAAGGTCATCTCACCTGCGGTACCTGCCGCAATTGCCGGGCAGGTAAGCGTCATCTGTGCATCGATACCCATGGCGTGGGCGTAAATCGCATTGGCTGTTTCACTGAATTCCTTGTGATTCCGGAGATAAACGTCTATCCCATTCCCGACTGGGTGGAGGATGAGGTGGCCGCCATCATGGACCCTTTTGGCAATGCGGCCCATACCGCCCTTTCCTATGATCTGGTGGGGGAAGACGTGCTCATCACCGGGGCGGGTCCCATCGGTATTATGGCCGCTGCCATTGCCGGAAAAATCGGGGCAAGGCATGTGGTGATCACCGATGTAAATGATTATCGTCTGGACCTGGCAAAAAAAACAGGGGCCACCCGCACGGTGAATATTAATCGGGAAAACCTTAAAGACATTCAAAAAGAACTGGGCATGAATGAGGGGTTTGACATTGGTATGGAAATGTCGGGTGTGGTGTCTGCCTTTGACCAGATGCTGGAAAACATGAACCATGGCGGCAAGATCGCCATGCTGGGTATATTTGCCAATAAACCGATGTTGAACACGGATCTTTTGATTTTTAAAAGTCTCACCCTCAAGGGGATTTACGGCAGAGAAATGTTTGAAACCTGGTATAAAATGATCAACCTTTTACAGTCAGGACTGGATATCACCCCTGTGATCACCCATCGATTTTATATGGAAGAATTCCAGAAGGGGTTTGATGTGATGAACAGCGGCCAGGCGGGCAAAGTGATTCTTGACTGGTCTGAGACTTGAGAAGACAGCTAATTTAAAACCAGGATTCCCGTGGGCGTTTTTCTTATAGACCCGATTTCTTCACGAAGGTTTTATGGGAATAAGGTCAGGTGTCTGTTTGGGCACTTGACCTCATCCCCACAGCTTTTACATCCTTATTTATTTTTCTTTTTTTCCTGCTTTGCCTGTTTCTTTTCCTTGGCTGTTTTCTGTGGTTTTTTCTTTACATCTTTTTTTGAGTCTTCTGATTTTGACATTTGTCTTTTCTCCTCTGGGTAAATTTATTTATGTCAACGAATGTAGCTGCCTTTTGGGCTTCGCATCCCAGCATATTCTTTATCCGCCAGTTACCTGACTTTAAAACAAAATAAGATTATCACTTCTTTTCACCAAACACAAATTATAAGAATGCCTTGATCACAGAAGCTGATTTTCTTTCAGGATAGTGTGACCGGATTATTGAAGGGAATGCTGTTTTTTGTCTTGACAGCACTCTTAATTAGCAATAGTTTTTTTGACTAGAATAAACAAGTTTGATCATATTAAAAATCAGGGCGGTAATCACGCCCCCCAGGATCGATTGATGTTGTGACCAGGCTCCGACTGATCATTGCAGCGATACTTTACTTGTTTTACTGAAAATAGAGTAATATTTAATGGCTGAAAAACAGCCGGCTTGCAAAAGGAGATATCCAGTATGCTTGAAATAAGATTCCATGGGCGGGGAGGGCAGGGCACAGTACTGGCATCCATCTCCCTGGCTAAGGCTTTTTTTGATTCCGGATACCAGGTACAGACCTTTCCCCTTTTCGGGGTTGAAAGACGGGGGGCACCGGTGGAAGCTTTTTTAAGAATTTCCAAAACGGATATCCTTGTAAGAAGCAATGTCTATACCCCGGATCATCTGGTGATCATGGACAGTAAACTTCTGACGGCCATTGATGTCACCCGGGGACTTAAAAAAAATGCCATGATCCTGATCAATTCTCCCCAAGCCCCGAAAGACATGTCGCCCTTCAAGGATTTCCGGGTTGCTGTGGTGGATGCCGCCGCTGTGGCTCTGGAAAATGGTCTGGGGAGCCGGACCCGCCCCATCATCAACACGGCCATGCTGGGAGCTTTTTCCCGGATGATGGCCATGCCGGACATGAAATATATTGAAAAGGCCATATTAAAGGAGGTACCAGTGAAGCAGGAACAGAATGTGACGGCGGCCAGACAGGCCTATGATTCGGTGACAATGGTATAAAAAGTGATCATGGCATTTCAGAAATAAAACAAGGAAGGTTTAATGGAATCCCAGACAGTTGTCAAAGAAAAACCCGAAATTCAGCGATTGACAAACAATGTATCGCTTTATATATCAAAATCCCATGAAAGTTCCAGAATAAACAAGACCGGTTCCTGGCGATTTGCCCGGCCGGTGTATGAAAATAAAACCGCTCCCTGCAGCGCTGCCTGTCCAGCAGGCAATTATATTCCGGAAGTTGTCATGCGCCTGACAAACGGCGATGTGCGCGGGGCATACCGATCAATTATAAAAGAAAATCCCTTTCCTGCCACCTGCGGTAGGGTTTGTTTTCATACCTGTGAAACCGCCTGCAATCGCAAAGGCCAGGATCAAGCCGTGGCCATTCGATGCCTGGAACGTTATGTTGGCGACAGGGCCATGGCGGAAGATTTCCCCCTGGATGCCCCATCTGTTCCCGCCACCGGGAAAAAGGTTGCCATCCTGGGGGCTGGTCCCGCAGGTCTGTGTGCGGCGTATTTTTTAACCCGGCTGGGTATTGCCTGCGACATATTTGAATCCACGGATAGAGCAGGTGGTGTGATGCAGTGGGGTATTCCGGCCCATCGGCTTCCCAAACCAGTGTTGAACCATGAAATAGACAATATCCTTAACCTTGGGATTAACATTCATTACAACCATATCCTTGATGAAACCTTTTTCTCCAGGGCCCAGGACGATTTTGATGGGGTTTTCATAAGCCCCGGCCTTACCATACCGCTTACCATGGGCATTGATGGAGAAGCCCATGTAAAGGAGGGACTGCAGCTTTTAATGGATATCCAGCGCGGCATCGTGCCCCCCCAAAAGGGCAGAGTGGCTGTTATCGGTGGCGGCAACACCGCCATTGATGTGGCAAGGTCCATAAAACGTCTGGGGGCCGATCCCATTATTGTGTATCGCCGCAGAAAACAGGACATGCCCGCCTTTGAAGAGGAAATCCTGGAAGCGCAAAAGGAAGGCGTTGAAATACGTGAACTGAAATCTCCGGTGGCTGTGGAAAAAACAGCCCGGGGGTTTGAGTTAAAAGTTGTGAGCATGACACCGGTGGCAGAAAAAGGAACAGATGGCCGTACCCGGGTTATTCCCGTTGACGATACCATGGAAACCATGGAGTTTAAAGACATTTATTCAGGTATTGGTGCCTCCCTCCATGGGGCCTGGCAACCGGCAGAACCGGATCTGAAAACTACTTTTGCCAACATTAAATTTGATTTAAAAGACATTCCCTTTGTTTATGGGGGGGATTGCGTTAATCCCGTACAGAGTGTCACCCATGCCATAGCATCGGGTAAAGAGGCGGCCATTGCCCTTGGCGTATTTTTTAAAAACGGTATCAACAAACTTGAAGAAACTCTCAACAGCTGCCGGGTGGGGTTGGGCGATGCCCTGTCCATGGAAATATACCTGAAGGGAAAAAGGAAAGATAACGCAAGTCATGTGGTGACTGAAAGCCAAATTAACAGGGATTATTTCACTGCTGTCCCCCGCATTGATCCTGGGCACATGATGCCGGAAACGGCGGTGACCACCTTTGACGAGGTGGAAAAAACCTTCACCGACACGGAAGCCATGAAAGAGGCCAACCGGTGCTATCAGTGCGGATTCTGCAATGAATGCGAGAATTGCCGAATTTTCTGTCCGGAAATTTCCATCACACGGCAAAACGGTAGAAAGGTGATTGATCTGGATTATTGCAAGGGCTGCGGGGTGTGTTCCGTGGAATGCCCAAGGAACGCCATCACCATGGAGGAGGAAAAATGAAGCAAGTCATTGAAGGCAGTCATGCCATTTCTGAAGCGGTGAAACTTGCCCGGGTGGAAGTGGTCTCCGGCTACCCCATTACCCCCCAGACCCACATCATTGAGGCTATTTCTGAACATTGTGCCAGTGGTGAAATGAAGGCAAAATTTATTCCCGTGGAAAGTGAACACTCGGCCATGGCCGCCGTTGTGGGGGCAGCAAGCACCGGGGTTCGTACCTTCACCGCCACCTCCTCCCACGGCCTTGCCCTGATGCACGAGATGCTTCACTGGGCAGCCGGGGCCAGGCTTCCCATTGTTCTTGGGGAGGTGAATCGTGCCCTGGGACCGGGATGGAACATCTGGATGGATCAGAGCGATTCCCTTGCCCAGCGGGACACCGGATGGATACAGCTGTATTGCGAAAACGGCCAGGAGGCCCTGGACACCACCCTTTTTGCCTTTCGCCTGGCAGAGCTTGTGAATCTGCCGGTGATGGTGGTCATAGACGCTTTTTTTGTTTCCCATACCTTTGAACCGGTTGATATCCCGGAACAGTGTCTTGTGGATGATTTTCTGCCCTCTTACGCCCCCCGCATCGCCCTTGATCCGGATAATCCCTTTTCCCTTTTTCAGATGGCCCCGCCTGCAGTATACATGGAAATGAGAGAAAACATGCATCAGGCCATGGAACATACCCTTGATATTTACAATGCCGTGGAAGATGAATTTGCCGTTATTTTTCATCGTCGGTACGGCATGATTGAGGAGATCAACTGCCAGAATGCCGACATCATACTGGTAACCACGGGGTCCACCACCAGCACAGCCCGACAGGTGCAGATGGATCTTGAAAAACAGGGGGAACGATTTGGGATTTTAAAAATCAAGACCTTTCGGCCATTTCCGGGAAAACTCATTGCCCGGGCCTTGAAAAATGCCAGAAAAGTGGCGGTGCTGGATCGTAATTTCTCATTTGGGTCCGGCGGTATCTTTGCCCAGGAGATCAAAGGGGCTCTGCAGCCTTTAAACCACGGGCCAGTGGTATTTAATTATATAGCAGGACTTGGGGGCAGGGACATCACCCCGGAAATTATTTCAGAGGTCTACTTTAAAACCCGGGACAGACAAGCGCCCCCTGCCGGATGTGAATGGCTGGGGATGAACGCCCAGGCTCATAAATAAATCCGGCTAATATCTTATTTTTTGCTCAGCCTGAATTTGTTTTTTTTATATGAAAAGGTAGCCTTCAAGTCTACCTCAGCTGAGCCCCTCCCCCGATGGGCAATAGGAACCGGACAATCGAGCTGTCTACAGTTCCGGTCCGGGAGCATTGCCCGGCGGGGGAGGGGCGGCATAATGCCATTTGGCTCCGCGTCTACGATCCAATATTTGTCGTGTCGGCTGACCGACATGACCGTTATATTAAAATGTGGGGGGCATGGATTTGGGATAGTCGGCACAGCCAAAAGTTGAACGCCATAAAAACACCCATAAGCCAAGCCTGACCCCCATTTATTTTATAGGAATCTTTTATCTATGCAAAAATTGAATATACCAGACATTGATTTTGCAGAACCTGGAAATATGAGCTGTCCCGGATGTGGTGCCAGCATTGCCATGAACCTGGCCTTAAAGGCCCTGGGAAAGGACACCATCCTGGTAATACCTGCCTGCTGCTGGGCCATCATTTCCGGTCCCCATCCCATGTCGTCCTTAAAGGTCCCCATCCTTCATACGGCCTTTCCTTCGGCGGCGGTCACCGCAAGCGGCGTGAGGGCAGGACTTGATATGAAAGGAGACACTAAAACAACGGTGGTGGCCTGGGCCGGGGATGGGGGCACCTTTGACATTGGCATCCAATCCCTTTCCGGAGCCGCCGAACGAAATGATGACATTATTTTTGTGTGTTATGACAATGAAGCCTATATGAACACCGGGGTACAAAGAAGTTCTTCCACCCCCTATGGCTCCCGCACCACCACCACGCCGGGCCAGGGCTGGAAAAAAACCCGGAAAAAAAATATGATTGAAATCATGGCGGCCCATGGGGTTCCCTATGCGGCCACTGCCAACATTGCCTACCCCGAAGATCTCATGCGTAAATTTAAAAAAGCAAGGGATTTAAAGGGCGGCACCCGCTTTCTCCATGTCTATGCCACCTGCACAACGGGGTGGGGTGCCCCATCGGAATATGCCGTTAAAATTGCCCGTCTTGCCACCCGGTGCAATATGTTTCCCCTGTACGAGGTGGAAGACGGCATCACCTATACCATAAATGAACAGGGCACCCTACCGGTGGATGCCTATTTGAATCTCCAATCTCGTTTTAAACATCTTACAAAGGAAGACCAAAGGAGTATTCAGGACCAGGTGGATAAAGATTTCAAATTGTTGGAACGTAAAACTGTATAGGCGTGGCTGCGCTTGGCTTCAACGTAAATATTTCGAGCTGTGCGGGTACCAATTTTTGGGCTTGGTCACAGCATGGCCGGTTTGGGGTGGGGTCAGGTTTGCGTTATTGACGCTTTTGCTTAAAATCTTCTTTATGCAAAGGCACTTGTCAAAAACATAGAGCCTGATAAAAACCTCAGGCTCTAATACCACATAGCCTGACCCCGTTGGCCCACCAATTGTGACAGGTGGCCCAAGTTGTGACCAAGCCCCAATTTTTCGAAGCATTTGGCAAGGCAAGCAGATTAAATTTAGCCTTGAATTGGTATTATTAGATTAGAAATACCATGAGAATGCTGCTTCAAATCTGGTTAGCATGGTGTTATCCGCACAGGTCGAACGGAAGCGTGGTCTGAAAAGGGCAAGTTATTTAAGGCTGATTCCTTATTGCTTTTTTCCCTTTAATTGAGTATTTTAATTAATTTTTCTGGTTTAATGACAACTCCGGTTGAAACAAATAAACGCTGCTACACCCCCTGAACCATTCTCCCGGGTGATGGTGTTGTACCTGGCCTTTTTCCCAAACATAAGGAGGGGATAAGTCCTGCCGGAAGCTGAAAAATAAAGGGATATCGCATGATCACCATTAGAAAACTTCTCCTGCGCAATATGATTGCCGTCATATTTGCGGCCACAGGTTCTTTATATCTGTTCTGGATATTCAATGAATACACTGCCTTTAATTCCGAATCCCAGCGATTAAAAACCCAATATGTTGATACCCAGAAAGAG
Source organism: uncultured Desulfobacterium sp. (assembly GCA_963674605.1). GTDB lineage: Bacteria > Desulfobacterota > Desulfobacteria > Desulfobacterales > Desulfobacteraceae > Desulfocicer. Next base: position 255,614 of record OY771474.1, read on the forward strand.
TTTCTTAAAAATCAAGTGGCAACGGCGCTTGATTATATTGTGTACATGGAAACTCAGACCGAAGCCAGGCTGAAAAAGAACATTCAACAGCTGGTTAACGAAGCCCATGCCATTGCCACCAATATCTATCTGCAAAATAAAGAGGAACGATCAGAAACGGAAATAAAAAAAATGATTCTGGATGCCCTGCGTCCCGTTCGCTTTGGCAATGGCAGCGGGTATTTTTTTGCCTTTACCATGGATGGCATTAAAACGCTTTTTCCGGATCATCCCGAACTGGAGGGCCGTAATATGTTGTCCGTCCAAGACCCCAATGGCCAGTTTGTGGTAAAGGACATGATAGACATCCTGCATCGGGATACCCAGGGTTATTACAGATACGCCTGGACAAAGCCCGATGAAAATGCACTTGGTTTTGAAAAGATTGCCTATGTAAAATATTTCAAGCCCTATGACTGGGGCATTGGAACGGGTCTCTATGTGGATGATATGAAAACCGAAGTCCAGGAGGATGTACTGTTTCGAATTTCCACAATGCGATTTGGAAAGGATGGATATTTTTTCGGCAGTGTTTATGGGGGAGCCCCTTTGTTTACCAATGGTGTCATTACCCGGGGGGGTGAAAATCTCTGGGATCTCACCGACCCCGATGGGGTTAAGATTATTCAGGAAATGGATCGGGTGGCAAGAGCTTCAGGGGATGGTTTTGTGAGATACTCCTGGCATAAACTTGATTCAGATATTCCCTCCCCCAAACTTGTTTATGTGCGCACTATTCCCGAATGGCGATGGATCATCGGTGCAGGTCTATATATTGATGCCATTGACAGCACTATTTTGTCCCGGAAAAATGCATTGTACAAAAATTTCAAGAAAAAATTCGTTTCAAGTTTTTTCCTCTTCCTTATCATGTCCCTGTTCAGTTATTTCTGGGTACGGCATCTGGCCCACAAAGTTCACCGCGGGATAAAAACCTTTTCTGATTTTTTTGACAAAGCTTCTCTAACCTCTGCACAGATTGATCCGGATTCTCTGACATTTGATGAATTCAGAGATATCGCCGTGGCCGCCAACCAGATGGTTGAAGTCAGACGACAGACACTGGAGGCTCTGAAACTCAACGAAAAACGATATGAAAAATCCCAGGCGCTTGGTAAGGTGGGAAACTGGGAATATCATCTTTCCACAGAAACATTCTGGGCATCCAAAGAGACCAAACGTATTTTTGGATTTGATCCGGAGAAAGATTCCTTTTCCGTGGCTGAGGTGGAAGGCTGTATACCGGAAAAGAAAAAAGTGCATAAGACGATGATGGAGCAGGTTAAGATAAAAGATGCCCATCAATTGGAGTTCAAGATTTTTACCCGGGATACGGGAAAACCCAAGTGCGTTATAACCATTGCCGAACTGGAGGGGGATCAAAAAGGAAATCCCTTAAAGATCAACGGTGTAATTCAAGATGTCACCCTGCGGAAGAACCTGGAAAAAGAGCTTCTCCAGGCACATAAAATGGAGGCGGTGGGAACCCTTTCCGGTGGTGTGGCCCATGAGTTCAACAATATTCTGGGGGTAATCCTGGGCAATGCAGAGCTTGCCATTGCTGATATCTCCAGGGATGAATCCTGGCGTCATTATTTTGATGAAATTAAGATGGCAAGCCTGCGGGGGAAATCAATTGTCTCTCAACTGTTAAGTTTCAGTAGAAGGGATGAACACCCCATGCAGCCCTTGAAGATGGATAAAATAGTTAAAAATGCCATCACCTTTCTCCGGGCCTCCCTGCCAAGTACCATACAGTTTAACGAAAGCATTCAAAAAGATTGCCATCCTGTTGTTGGCGATTCCACCCAGATTCATCAAATTCTGATCAACCTGTGCAATAATGCCGCCCATGCCATGGAATCCGGCGGGGGAAAGCTTTCCGTTAAACTGGAAAATGTTTTGACCACCAAAAGCCTTCGTTCCCAGAACCTTTGTATACTGCCAGGTGAATATGTTCGTCTGACGGTTTCAGACACAGGGGAGGGGATTGCCGAAGAAATTATTGATGATATTTTTGATCCTTTTTTCACCACCAAACCCATTGATAAAGGCTCGGGCATGGGTCTTTCCGTGGTTCACGGCATTATGAAGGCCCATGATGGAATGATTAAAATTTACAGCAGAATAGATGAAGGAACCAGCTGTGAATGTTATTTCCCCCGGGGCAAGACCATGGATACCCCAAAATCCGAACCGGTGAACAGTGTTAAAACAGGCAATGAAACCATTCTCCTTGTGGACGATGATGTGCACATTATAAAACTGGAGGAACAGATTTTAGAACGCCTGGGCTATCATCCCGTCACGGAAACCAATCCCAAAAAGGCCCTGGACTTTTTCAGAAAAAATCCAGAATCCTTTCATCTGGTTATCACCGATATGACCATGCCCGAGATGACTGGGGATCAGCTTATTGAAAAATTGCGTGAAATAAAGCCTGACGTCAAGGCCATTATCTGCACCGGATACAGTTCACGGCTGGAAAACATGGAAGCCGTAAAGGCCGAAGCCTGTTTAATGAAACCCTTTGAAATATCTGTGCTGGCGGAAACCATTCGCAAGATACTGGATAATTAATCAGGGCGTGCTTATCGCCGTTAAAGAAGGTGACCGGCCATTTGGGGAACGATAAAATTCGTCCTTTCCAAATGGCCGGTGATTGCGATTATCCCCGTTTTTTGCTCAGGGGGACAATGATTACAGGAATTCTGGATCGTCGCAGTACCCGTTTTGCCACGGTTCCCAGAAAGGTGTGGGAAACCCCTTTTTCATGGGCACCCATGACAATCAGATCCGCATTTATTTCCGTTGAAATTTTCAATATCTGTTCTTCCGGATACCCTTTGGCTATTTTCATGGTGAGACGGTCAAGGTCAAGAATTTCTCCGCCTTCCATGGGCGCTTCACACAGCCGTTTTAATCTGCCTTTCATTTCTTCCATGACGCCCTGTTCTCGTTTTATGAGAAGTTCCCTGCGGATATCTTTTCCAAAATAAGTGGAAAAGGCCAGTTTTGCCTCAGAAGAGAGTTCTTCAATAACATGAAGACTGGTGATATGAGCATTGAATTGATTCCCTAAAAAAATGGCGTACTGAAAAACCCGTGGTGCGTTCTGTGATAGGTCCGTTGTATATAGAATTTTTTTGACCTGGTGTGTCATTGTAGATTCCTTATAAAAAAATCAATATCCCAATAATTGGGGAAACCAAAGTGAAATCTGGGGAACGTAGGCAATGAGAAAAACGGCCATGGTCGCCACAATGGAAAAGGGAATGGCTTTCATGGATATTTCTTCAATGGTGACATCAGCAATACCCGATGCAATGAACAGATTTTCACCCAGCGGTGGGGTCTGAAATCCAATTTCACAGCAGCATACAAGTACGATGCCAAAATGAATGGGATCAATGCCAAGGTTATACATCACAGGCAGAAGCACCGGTGTCAGAATCATGATGGTGGCCAGGGTTTCCATGAACATTCCCACAAACAACAGAAAGAAAATAATCATGGCCCAGATGAGATAGGGGTTATTGGTGAAGGCCAGCATGGCCTCGGCCACAATGGCCGGAATTTGATTTTCCACCAGAAGCCGTCCAAAAACAGTTGCGGTGAATAAAATCAGCAAGACCCGACCCGTAAGCCAGGTGGTTGTTTCCAGGGCAGCCATGATATCTTTTATCTTCAGTTCCCTGTGGATGACAAAACCCACAAAAAGCGTATAAAAAATGGCGACAATGGCAGACTCTGTGGGGGTGAACAGCCCGGTGTAGATACCGCCCAGAATAACCACCGGAGCAAGTATTGCCCAAAAACCATTTCTAAAGGCATTGCCAATGGTGGCAATGGACCATTTATCGGTTAATCCCTTGTAGCCATGTTTTTTACATAAGAAATAGTTCATGATCATCAAACTGCCTGAAATCACAAGCCCGGGCAGAAAACCGGCCACAAACAGCTTGGGAATGGACACCGTCTGAAAGGCACCGAATTTTGCCACCGCTTCGGCGGGAGCCTGTATGCCCATGCCGGAAATACCAAAGATAACCATGGGAATGGAAGGGGGAATCACCACGCCAAGTCCACCGGATGAGGCAGTGATGGCAGAGGCATATCCCTTGTCATAACCGCGATTCATCATAGCCGGAATCATAAGCATGCCCACGGCAGCGGTGGTGGCAGGTCCAGAACCGGATATGGCACCAAAAAACATACAGGCAAGAACCGTGGCACAGGAAATACCCCCGGTGATGGGACCTGCAAATGATTCTGCCAGGATGACCAGCCGTTTTGATACCCCGGCAGCCTCCATGAGAGAACCGGCAAGAATAAATGCCGGCAGAGCCATGAGGGGAAAAGAGCCAACCGATGTAAATGCGATCTGCACCAATTTAATGGGGTTATCGTCAAGGAAGATAAAAGCCCCCATTGCCGACACACCCAGAGAGATTGAAATGGGAGCGCCCAGTAAAAGCAGGCCGATAAATCCCCCAAAAAGGACATAAACTACGTTTGTTTCCAAAACAATTCTTCTCCTGAATTAAGAGTCTTTGCCGTTTTCTGCTGCAGATTCCAATGTTTTTTCCACCTCAATGGCATCCGGATCTCGAATATCAATGCCTTTAACCAGTTTCAGATAATTAATTTGAATTACTCTTATGGTCATCAGCGTAAAGGCAATGGGAAGAATCATGTATACATATTTCATGGGAATTCCCATGGTCTGGGATTTCCAGAATGAATTCATTCTCACAAAGACAAACTGGTAGCTCAGATAGATGAAATAGCAGTTAAAGGCCACCCAGATGAGATCGGAGAAGGCTTCAATGCCCATGGCTACTTTTCGGGGTAGCATTTTGAACTGAAAGGTTACCCGGTTGTGAGCCGCCAGTCGGCAGGCGTAACAGGCACCAAAAAATACAAACCAGACAAACATGTAGGTGGCCAGCTCTTCACCCCAGGAAAGGGAATATTCGAGAAATTCGCGGAGAAGAATCTGGATAAACAGGAGAACCACAAAAATTGCCAGTAGGGCCTGGCAGATATAATTTTCCAGGTTGTCAAGAAGTTTGAATATGATGTGTTGCTTTTTTTCCATGGTGGTTCCTTTCTAGGGAAACAGATTGTGCCACTTAGCTTGGCAGGTAGAACAACCTTTTTTGTTTCTCATTATAACTTGATGCTTAAGTTTGTTTTGTTTGCTTTTGAGAGAATGGGGTCAGACTTGTGTTATGGGCATTGTCGATGACGTTTCGGGTTCGCCGCGGCTTTGGAAGATAACGCCAATAACACAAGCCTGACCCCTCCCAGTTATATGTCAATATAAAAAACTTGAACATCGAGTATAAGGGATCTGAAAAGATACTACCTTAATTAGATGCTTCGTCCCAGTATGTTGAGAATTTTCTCAAGCTTGTCTTTTCCACCAATGCTGTCGTAGTACTTGGGCCATACTGCTTTTGTGGCTTTTTCAATCCACTCTTTTTCATCATCGGCAGCAGCATCAATGATCATGCCTTTGTCAATGAGATCTTTTTTAATTGCCTCTTCGGAGGATCTCAGGTGTGCAGCACTGTGAAGGGTGGCTTCTTTACCACATTCAACCAGGAGATCCTGCATTTCTTTGGACTGGTCTTGGAACAGACCTTCTGAAATGACGAGGGGTTCCAGGGAAAAAATGTAGCGAATCGTGGTGATATATTTCTGAATTTCATAAAATTTCATGGAGTGCACTGTCAGAAAAGGATTGTCCTGACCATCCACAACTTTTTGCTGCAGTGCGGTAAAGGTTTCTGACCATGCCATGGGGGTGGGGTTAATGCCCCAAGCTTTGTAAGAATCTATCATGATGGCATTCTTGGGAACGCGGATAACCAGACCTTTAAGGTCTTCCAGGGTTTTTACAGGGCGCTTGGAGTTGGTAAGGACACGAAATCCCGTGTAGGTCCAGCCCAGAATACGAACGCCGGCATCCCGGATGGTGTTGTTTTTAAGAGTTTCTCCCACTTCACCCTGGGTCAGTTTTTCGGCTTCTTCCAGGCTCTGGATTACATATGGAAGAGACAGACTCCCCACGGTGGGAGAAAAAGGGGTGATGTTATTGATGGCAAGTAATGACATATCAAGTGTGCCCATGGCACAATCGTTAACCGTATCCTGCTCACTTCCGAGTTGACCATTGAGAAAGAGATTTGCCTTGTATTTCCCGCTGGTTTTTGTTTCCAGGAGTTCAGCAAACTTTTTTCCCATTTCGTGCTGGGCACTGCCGGCGGCATCGCCCACAGCTATTTTCCAGGTTTTTGCAGACACAGGCATGGCGATGAATGCGATAATCATGGCTAAAAGCGTCAGGCTGGTAAATGGTTTTTTCCATTCAGATAAATTCTTCATTGTTGTTGCTCCTTGGTTAATGGTGATGATTTATACGACATTGTTTTCAGATATACCCCTGGCGTAATTTTTTTGTTGTGGATGGCGTTTAAATGCCCTGTTGTCCCGTTCAAAAAAGGCCTGTCAGCCCGAAGGATAGGTATCTCACAATGTCATACACGGGTTATGATATCTAAAATATCAGATTTTATATATCTGTCAAGATTTATTTATGTATTTAAAAACGGCTGATTTCATTATATTATCTCCATGTGTGTTTGAATTTTTGGCATCATAGGTGTAACAGCAAAGTCTGTTCCACAAATAGATATATTTAATGTTTTTTTGCGTAAGTAATTGATTAAGCAAGTTTTATTAGCTAAATTATTATAACAAAATAATATTAATTAAATTATATAAAATTTTATAAATACGAAATTGTTTTTTATTTGAGAAATAATTACAAATATAATCAATAATTATGGTCACGCATCACAGAAAAGTAAAAGAGAGGATCAGCTTCATTGAATTTTATATTAAAAAACCAAGTCACCTTGCAGGGGTTTAAAGCGCAAACAGCAAACGCCATTAAACAGCAGCTGACTTTATATAATCCAAAATACGAAGATGCCCGGAGAATGGGCCGCTACACGGCCAATATTCCTGAAAATCTCACCTTTTACATCAATGATGAGCATGGAGATCTTCTGTTTCCCCGGGGATTTTCCGACCGTGCCTATCGGATCTGCAGACAGTATGGGGAAAATGTGGAGGTAAAAGACCATCGTCGGACTCTGCCATCGGTGGATTATAAGTTTAAAGGCCTCCTCAGGGATTACCAGGAACGTGCAGTATCAGAAATGATCCGCCATACCCACGGCACCCTTTCAGCCCCCACCGGCAGTGGAAAGACAGTCATGGCTCTTTCCATCATTGCCCGTCAGCAGCAGCCTGCTCTTATCATTGTCCACACAAGGGAGCTCTTGAACCAGTGGATAAAAGCCATTGAACAATTTCTTGTTATTCCCGTTGATGAGGTGGGTATCATGGGAGGTGGAAAACTAAGACCGGGAAAAATCGTCACGGTGGGACTTGTGCAGACACTTAAGAACAAATGGACCGACATCGTGGATCAGGTTGGGCATGTTATTGTGGACGAATGCCATAAATGTCCTGCCAGAACCTTCACCGATGTCATAACAAAATTTGATGCAAAATTTTTCACGGGCTTATCAGCTACCCCCTGGCGACGGGACAGATTGACCGCATCCATTTATTTTCATCTGGGTGAACAGCGTCATCAGGTACCCCGGGAGCGCCTGTTTAAGGAGGGTAATCTGATAAAGCCCCATGTGATACAGCGTCAGACACAATTTGAAACCATCACCGATCCCGCCCGATATTACAGCCTTATGCTGAAGGAGCTTTCCCAGGACAGGCATCGAAATCAGCTGATATGCAATGATATCGCTGACGATGAGAACGACGGGATTAAGCTTGTATTATCTGATCGTCGGGAGCATTGCCATGAACTTTCACAAATCCTTGAAACAGATTTTGGCAGGCCATCTGTTGTGCTCACCGGCAGCACCCCCCCCAAAGAGCGAGAAGACATAGTTATGTCTTTAATAAAAAGTCCCTCTGCCATACTTATTTCAACAATTGCACTTTTGTCCGAAGGATTTGATCTTCCCCAGCTGTCCAGCCTTTTTTTAACCACTCCCATTCGTTTCAGCGGCAGGCTCATGCAGTGCCTTGGCAGGATTTTAAGGCCTTCTCCAGGTAAGGAGAAGGCCACGGTATATGATTATGTGGACACCCTTGTGGGTGTGCTCGCCAATGCGGCCACCTCCAGGGAACGTGTCTATGAGGAGCTTTTCGGCATGGGATTTGTGGACAAAATATCGGATCTGCCATCCTCTGATTGTTTAAATCCTGACTGCTGATCTGCCAGGGCCTTGATGATTGACAGGGTGTTTTTACCAGGCCGTCCATTACCAAGGATTGTATCGTTAATCTGCACCACCGGAACAATGCCTTTGTTGGTACCGGAGATAAACACCTCCCCGGCTTTGAGAAGTTCGTCCTTGTGAAGGGTTCTGAATTCAATGGGAAACATTTTTTGGGCAAGGGAAAGAACCACTTTCCTTGTGATGCCTTCAAGCACCCCGGTATCTGCAGTTACCAGCGTATTGCCTATGAATGCAAATAAATTGCTGGTGGTTCCCTCCGGAATATAGCCGTTCCGGTCTACCAAAAGCGCTTCCATGGCACCTTGCTCCCGGGCTTTTTTTAATGCAAGGGTTGCGGCAATGTACGAGATACTCTTGGCTCCGGGAATGGATCGTTCCGATAATGTGGTGATCACCTTTACCCCTTGGGAGTACCAAAAGTCTGGAATGCGGGGAATTTTCGTTACCATCACAATAAGTCTGGGGCTGCCCTGGGGGGTCATGAAGTCGGTGCTGGAGCCCCCCGTGATAATTACCCGGATATTGCTCTCATCCATACCGGGATTTCGCTCCAGGGTTTCAAGGACAATTTGTTTAATGGTTTCTCCTGACCAGGGCAGTATCAGACCAATTTTTCGGGCAGAGCTTTCAATTCGCAAAATGTGCTCATCCAGAAAATAAGGTACGCCACCAAGGGTTCTCATGAGGTCACACACCCCAAGTCCCCTTAAAATGGCAAGATCATCCACGGGAATAACTGCCTTGTCCGCCTCAACAAAATGTCCATCCACATAGTATATTTTAGTTTTCTGCACAGTCATCAGCTCCGATTTCACAAGGGTTGCCCTGTTTGTCATGGTTAGTTTTATTTTGGGCTTGGTCATAGGGAGGTGTCAGGCTTGCGTTATTGACGTTTTTGCTTAAAACCTTCTTTATGCACAGCTACTTGTCAAAAATAAAGAGCCTGTTAAAAAATGCACCCTCTGATACCAAATAGCCTGACCCCATTGGCCCGCCAATTCTGACGGGAGGCCCATCTTGTGAGCAAGCCCTTTCATTTTTTGTGCCTTTGTGCCAATGAAAAGTAATGTTGAAATAAATATTCGTCAAACCCCATATTCAAGTTTTTTTATTTTGGCAGAGGGCAGGGGAAGTTTTTTCCCCGATGATTGAATTTACATGCAGGCTCTGATAAAATCATAATTTATGAAAGAAATAAGCCACAGCCAGTTTTTCAAACTTTTATCAAAGGCCCCTCCAGATGAACATCAAAATCTGTCTCCGGTGCTGGAAATACAAAATGCCCCCAGGCAAGGAGAAGAGGATGATCTTCATATTCGCTGCAGCGTATGTGGTAATATAATTACTCATTTGTCAGAAATATTCGTTCAACAGGGCGGGTCCCGCCATGTGTTTGCCAATCCATATGGCCTGGTCTTTGAAACAATTTGTTTTAAGCGGGCAAAGGGGTGTGTGGTGACGGGGAGGCCATCGAATGAGTTCACTTGGTTTCCCGGCCATAGGTGGCGGATTGCTCTTTGTGGGTCCTGTCTTAATCACCTTGGATGGCTGTTTGCCTCGGGGCGGAATTCCTTTTTCTGCCTCATCACGGATCAATTGATTTTTCCATGACAAAACCTGAATTCAAAAAAATTAAAACTCATGGGTTTTGAACGATTCTTTTTACTCTTTTACAAAACAGGTTTTTTCTGTGAACTGAGGATACAGTGCCATGCTTGATTCAAGGGGGTGCCCATAATCAAGCCAGGCTTTCCGGACATACATTTGAAGTGTATACATGATCGGCAGGGCGGCCATGTCATTGAGAATTCTGATCTGGGCCTGACTCCAGAGATGGATTTGTTTTTCCGAATGGATTTCAAACCTTGCAGCATCAATTAATTGATCAATTTTATCATAATAGGAAAAATTAGTGCCTGCTTTTTGCCCCTCAGAGGGAATGAGGTGTGAGTGAAAAAACTGGGAAAGGTAAGCATCTGCATTGGGCCGCCATGCAACGTAGATAACAATGGGTTGGGGGTGTTGCAAATTTCTGATGCTTTTGTGCATATCCCTGTGGGACACCACCTTAATCCGGCAGTTGATGCCGACCCGTGCAAGCTGTTTTTTTAAAATCTGATAATTCACTTGAAAGAGGCGTTTTTCAGATGTAACCAGGTCCAGGGAAAATCCTTCCGGATATCCGGCCTGGGTGAGAAGTTCTTTTGCTTTTTTAAGATTCTGGGGATAATCCAGGCCCAGTTGGCAGACATCCGATTGTGACAGACCACCTGGCATGAACACCTCTGGTACAGGGGAAAAAACAGGGCCTGAAATAAGTGGGCTTGTTCCCCGCAGAAATTCGTCACGGTTCAGGGCATATGCAACGGCCCTGCGGACCCGGATATCATCCATGGGTCTTACCCGGGTATTTAAAAAAATGGTATTTACTTCGCCGACCCCGTGGGTATCGATTTTTATGTTGTCCATGGTTTCAATTGACTTGATCCATCCGTTTTCACCGGAACCTGTGATGATATCCATTTTTCCATTGCGAAATGCCTCCTCCCGATCTTGCAGATCGGTTATCAGGTGAAATTCTATCCCCTCAAGTTTTGGAGTTCCTCTAAAATAATTTTTATGGGCAGTCAGATCCACCTTACTGCCAGGCAGGTATTGTTTGAAAGCAAAGGGGCCTGTACCCACAGGGTGTCTGGAGAACTCTCTGGATCCCATTGTTGTTACCGCTTTTTTACTGACAATAAATCCCCCACCATAATTTGTCAGTTTCGAAAAGAATAAAAGCGTTGATAATGGAGGATTAATTGTGATTTCGATGGCGTATCGACCGTTTTTGTGAACTGTTACGCCGGCATAGTTGCTGGCATAGACAGAGTGCTTCATGTCTGCTGATTTGCTCAGGGAATAGACCACATCATCTGCTGTCAATTCATGGGATGGAATGCCGGGGCCTGGGTGAAACATTACCCCCCGTTTTAGTTCAATGCGACATACCTGTTTACCTTTTTCCATATGGAATGTCGGCATCTTTATTGCCAGGTCCGGTTCAATTTTATCTGCTTGTCCCGGCACATACCTTAAGAGACCGTTGAAAACAAGGTCTGCCACGATTCGGTCCTGGGATGCCGTTGCCAGATGGGGATCAAAATTTCCCATCTGGCTGACATGATATCCGAAGTGCAATATATTATCCGACGGGTTGGCTCTAACGTCCGGGGGTTGTGTGCACAGGTCTATTAGAAACAAAACGGCAGTAAAAAATAAGCCTTTTTGAAGGATGCCAAAAATCCATACCATATTTTTTTTAAAATCCATATTTTTTCCCTTTACCACTTTTTGTTGTGTCGGCGGTCCGACTTGGTGGTTCTATGTAAAATCTCAATAACCCAGGGTCATAAAACCTGCTTACCCTTTAAACACCAGGTGATATTCAAAAAGATGCCCGGAGTTATTGAGAACTTACAGTTTTGTATGAAATACTATTGTAATTATTCGGCATTGAAAAAAACGGTTTGTTGTTATTCTTTGCTTGACAGGATTTTTATTTGAGAAAAAAGAATTTTGGAGGCATGCTTTAGCCCCTGGTGTTTTGAATAATAACATAGCTGACACTCTACATTACATCAATAAACATACCACTGTCAACGGTGGGTCGCATTGAAAAAGACAAATGGAGCATTCTCATTTTTCTGGCATTATATCATAGAATTCGGGCGCATTCCCATTTTCCCGGTTCAACAGTTCGTCAGAGGGGAGTCAGACATGCGTTATTGGCATTATCGGTTGTTTTGGCGTTTGAACAGGCTGTGGTCCATAACGCCAATGACACAAGCCTGACCTCTTTGGCCACACCAACTACAATAAATGAATCATATTGTGATTAAATCGGGAAAATGGAAATGCGACCTTAGAATTCCACGGAGCTTATTTTTGAGATAACTATGATAAACGAATGGTATTTTATACAGATACTGTGAAAAATTAGTAATGCACCCATCTCATACTGTTCACAGGTGATTTGTTTATACCAAACCCTTCACCAAGAAATGCACCGATGGGGGCCAGCCGATTTTGCAGCAATACCCCTCTCATAATCCACAAAAGGCTTGACAACCAAAGCGCATTGGGTATAGAAAACATCATCGTTTTTGTGGAAGTGCGCGGCTCACTGGTGGGGCCCTCGGACTTCAAATCCGATGTGGGGCGCTAAAACCGTCCCGGGTGGGTTCGATTCCCATGCACTTCCGCCACTTTCTTCCAGGCATGTATATCTGCTTTGCCCCCTCCATTTGCCCCCTTGATCCACCAATTATGACAAGTGGGCATTCCTGTACGGTGGCTGTCATCACAACCCATAATCCGAATTCTGTTTTTTTTATATAGCAACGACAAGAAACCTCCTGAGACTTAGACCAGGGCTTGTTGAGCAAGAGCATCCTGAACCGCAGAGCTAAGCTCAATACGCAAAATCGGCTTTTTAATATATCCTCGAATACCAAGTGATAAGGCTTTTGCCTCGTCAATGTGCTCGCTAAACCCGGTGCAGATAATAACAGGAATATCCGGGCGTATATCCATTATTTTTTGGGCTAGGTCTGTCCCGATCATGCGTGGCATTGACATGTCGGTGATGACGAGATCAAATTGATCTGGGGCTGATTTAAAAAGGTCCAGGGCCTCAAGGCTATTGACCTGACCAGTCACCTGATATCCCATACGTTCAAGCATGAGAACCCCCAATTTGACGATGGCCTCCTCATCGTCTACAAATAGTATTTTTCCATTGCCGGTGGCATGAATGGCTTCATCATCATGCATTTCAGGGGTGACTCCATCCGGCGATGCCGTGGGGAGGTATACTTTGAAGACGCTGCCTTTTCCCGGTTCACTTTCAACGGTGATGGCACCCTTATAATTTTTAATAATACCATGGATAACAGAAAGCCCCAGACCGGATCCTTTCCCCAGAGACTTGGTGGTAAAATAGGGGTTAAAAATATGATCCATGATTTCAGGGGAAATCCCGGCACCGGTATCTTTTATGGAAAGGCAGCAATACGCACCCAGGGGTAAATTTAAATTGGATTCAGGTATCTCTTCTTTTAAGCATACATTCAAGATGCCCCCTTTGTCTTCCATGGCATGGTAGGCATTGGTACAAAGATTCATGATAATTTCATGGATTTCCGTGGGGTTGCATGTTACATAAATATTGTCATCTAATTCCTGCTGAATGTCGATGGTGGAAGGAATGGTAGCTCTTAATAATTTTGATGCTTCTTGAATCAATGGCTCAAGGCGTAAGGGTTTTAAGGGTTCTTGCCTCTGACTGCTGAAAGCAAGGATCTGTTTTACCAGATCCCGGGCTCTTTTGGCACCCTGGAGAATATCTTTAAGGTTCTCCTTCACCGGATGGTTTTCCGGTAAATCTTCCATGGACATCTCGGTAAATCCGATGATGGGATATAAAATATTGTTGAAATCATGGGCTATTCCCCCGGCCAGGGTTCCTATGGCTTCAAGCCTTCGGTTTTGCTGCAGCTGAAGTTCGAGGCGTTTATTTTCTTGTCTGGCATGCACCTGCCAGGTGATATCCTGTATCACCCCGGCTACCTTTATAGGGTTGTCGGCATCATCTTTAATGACTTCTGCCACGGATTGAATGACTTTTTTCTCAGATCCGGTGGCAGGATGAATTTCAAACTCCAGTTTATAGGATACGTCTTTTTCAATGAGATCCACAAGGGCCTGGTGAACCCTTTTCCGATCGGGGATACAGTTTTCAACATCATCCACTGTAAATGTCGAATTTTCCGTGGCAAAACCATAGATCCGTTTGGCTTCATCAGATCCCCAGAAATGTTTTGTGACCAGATCGTATTCCCAATTGCCCACCTTGCCCATGCGTTGGGCTTTTTTATATCGACCTTCGGTTATGATCCGGTCTTCCACCTCCGCTTTGAGACGCTTATTCCAGAACAGCATCCAGGCAATAAAAAGCAGAGCCACCCCGACAATGCCGGCCACCCAACGGAATACCTCCTCTTTGTTTATTCCATATTCATAACGGATGTTCAGCCATTTATTACGGATAGCAGCGTGTTCCGTCGGCGTCATCTCTGCCAGAGTTTTGTTGATGATACTCACCAGTTCCGGCCAGTCATTACGGATGGCCATGGCCTGATTATGGTTGTCAAATGGGGTGGGGGCCGCCACTTTTATATTGGTGTATCCACGGGTTTGAATTACGTATGTGGTCAAGATCAGGTTGCCGATGTAGGCATCCACCAGTCCGGTGGATAGATCCGCTATGGGTATTAACGCAAAATCTTTCTTGCTTGCGGGGACGACCTTGAGCTTAATTTCGGGATATTCTTTTTTCAATTTCTCGTGCATGACATACCCTTCCTGCACGGAAACCGTTTTTCCTCTTAAATCATCCATGGAGCTGATAAAATCCCCATGGGTACGGGTGAATATCACCCATGGAGCAAAGATGTACTCGTCGGTAAAAAGCATCCTGGTTTTACGCTCTTCGGTGATCTTTGCAGTGGGCACCATATCCACCACCTCATGCCGATGGATATAGTCAAGGGCCTCGGGCCAGGTGACATCTGATTCACTGACATAGGTAAATGCGATGTTGTTGCGGTTGAATATATGTGTCAGGTAATCAATGGAAATCCCCTCTATTTTGCCATGGGTTATCATAAAGGGCGGGGCATTGCCAATGCGAATCCGGACGGTGTGGTGTTCATTGATCCATGCGGATTCTTCAGCGGTAAGTGCAATGCCCGTATCCGTATCCCCGGCGCAAATCGCTGGAAGCCCGAGCAGCAGGGAAATAAGACATATGATGATTATATTTCGGTTTTTCATATTTACGGGCATTTCTTTTGCATTGCATGATTTAAAGTTTTGGAAGTGACATACAATATTGCCTAGGGATATTCGGTTTTTTGCAGAATCATGAAAGAGGCAGCAGCAGCACTCTGGAATTTCGTTTCATGTTGTAATTGTTTTTTCTATGCTCGGGCAGGTCTTCGGGGTTTCCCTGGGTAAAGCCGAATTCAAAAAACCAGTCTGCCGCCTTGGTGGTGAGAAGAAACAGGGTTCTTATTTCCTTCTCATGGGCCTTTTCAATGAGATACTGCATGATCCCCCGGCCCACCCCTTTGGATTTATAAGCGGTATTTACAGCAATGGCCCCGATTTCTCCCCATCCATGCCCAAGTTCGTACAGAGCTCCGCATCCATAGATAGCCTGATCCACTTCATAAATATAATAATTTTCAATTTGATTTTTAATATCCATATCCGTTCGCATGATCAGGTTTCCCTGCTGGACGTAACCATCCATGAGATGCAGAATTTCAGGTACGTCGTCAAGCAAGGCTTGGCGGATATGGGCGTACCGGTTGCCGTAAATCATTGTGCCGCCGCCCACGCTGGTAAAGACTTCCTGAAGGATACGCCCCTCTTTTCTGCCGTCAATGATATGAACCCGCTTGACACCATTGGGACGGGAAATAACCGCCTTTGCATGGTCAAGCAGTTCCTGGTTTTCATGGTCCAGTTTGTCTTTATTTGTCCGGAGGATTAAGTCCACATGGTCAAGGTTAATGTTGGAAAAAATTTTCCCGTTGGGGTGCACCTGGGCACCCGGAGGAATGGTTAATTCCGTGGTGGGTAATGCATCCTTGGCCCGGATGAAGAAAAGCTTTTCAATGTCAAGATCCAGGCACAGCTGCCGGGCAATCTGATTGGAGTTAAGATTGTAGCAGTCTCCCTTGGCATTGAGACCGATGTTGTACAGCACCGGAATAAAATCCTGGGCCAACAGTTTATGGACAATATCTGATCGTATTTTTTCAACCTGGCCAGTCCACTGAAAATCAATGCCGCTGCAAACCCCCAGTGAGCGGGCCTTGGTCCAGTTGCCCATGATGCCGTTGGCACCCCCGGCGGCAAGGTGAGAGATAATGGTCTGAACCACTTCCATGGCGGCCAGCTTGATATGGGGAAGTACCGTGGCCGGAGTGATGCGGATACCATTGAAAAAGGATGTCTCTATTCCAGCATCGGTAAGATTTCTGGCAATGGTGGTCCTTGTGCCGGTGACGATGATAAGGCGCACACCAATGTCATGGAGCTGAATAATGTCTTTCATCAGCAGCGGAAACAATGGGTGTCCAAACAGGCTGTCTTCAATTTTCAGAACAAAGGTTTTTTCCCGGTACCGGCGGATATAGTCAAATACTTCCCGTATGGTGTTTACACTGGCCCGATCCGCATACCTCTGGGGGAGTTCTGTTTGAGTTTTAATCATGAGTCTGTATTTTATTCGCTTTCTTTCAGGGATTTTATTTTAGATGATACTTCGTGGTATTCATCTTCAAGGGCCAGCAAATCCATCATGACCGGCGGTTTTGTGGAGTGGGCCGGCAGACGTTTTTTTGTTTCCGTGATGGCTGTTTCAACCTCCTGCAGCCTACGGGTCAAGGCGTCTATATCTTTTTTGCTTTTCATGGGATATCCTTAAATTTTAAAAAACGGTTTGGTCACAAACTCGGCCATAGATCATAATTGCCGAGCCGATATGTCAGTCCTGGCACGATACACCCGGTGTGAGCAATACCAAATTAAAACTTATTATATGCGCCCCACAGGTGTCAAGGAATTAGGCCATTGATATCAACAGGATTCAAGCTTGTCAGCAAACACCATTGGGGCTTATTCTCATTGTTCCAGGGACAATGGGCTTGATAATTATCTAAAGTATGGGTAAACTTATGCAATGACAATTATGGATCACAATAAAGGAGAAGATTAAAATGGCTCCCAAAAAATCAGGGACTATCAAGGTATCAGAAATGATCCGCAGCCAAAGAGAGCGTGAAAATACCTATCGGGAACGTGCACTGAAACTGTTTCCTTGGATTTGCGGTCATTGTTGCCGCGAGTTCAACGGCAAAAATCTCAAAGAACTCACCGTGCATCATAAAGACCATAACCATGACAACAACCCCCCGGATGGCAGTAACTGGGAACTGTTGTGTATTTATTGTCATGAGAATGAGCATTCCAGGGATCTGGTTGCTGATGCCTATGACACCACGCCTTCCAGCAGGGGAGATTTTGATTCAGACAGGGATTTTTCGGATAATCCCTTTGCCGGTCTGGCCAATTTGTTGAAAGATAAATAATGGGCTTGATCACAAGATCTGCCCCCCCGCCGACATTGCGACGGAAGAGGAAAAATCACCATTGATTTTATTCAATAGAAATAATACACGTGAAAACTCTTTCCTTATATTGGTCGGGTTCATTGGTTTTATCATACTGGTGGGTATTGAGTGGTGGCAGGTCAAACAATGGCGGACCGCGAAAAGCACAGAACTTGCCATAACCGCACAATTGTACAAGAATCGACTGGAGCAGACGATTTTATCAAGATTTAATGCCGTGGAATCTCTTGGGGCACTTTTTGCCCTAAACCCTGATACCAGTTCCGGTGAATTTGAATACTTTGCTTCATTGATGCTGAAAAATAATCCTCCCATTCGTGCGCTTCAATATGCAGACCCTGAAACGAGAGTAAAATACTGCTATCCACCCAAAGGCAATGAAATTACCATAAGTAATCCCATGTTGTTGATTGCTGACCCTGACCGTGGACTCTATGTGAAAAAAGCCATTGATTCAAAAAAAGCGGTTCTGCAAGGCCCCTATGCCTTGCGCCAGGGGGGGATGGGCGTTGTTGTCAGATCCCCCATATTCAACTCGCAGCATTTCATTGGTCTGGCCATTGGGGTTTATAATGTAAACGATTTGCTTGACGAAATTTTTAAAAATACAAACTTAGCTCAATTTTCCATTACAATATCAGATGCGTTGGGAAACACGTTTCTGGAAAAAGGAGATAGCTCCCAATACAGGCAGGAGCAGTCAGTCCATATCGCAGACACGTTTTGGACCTTGTCACTTGCTTTGAAAAAAGACTTTCTCTATCCACCTGGAGCAATACGCATACTCATATGGTCAATGGGATCTGTATTGATCCTGGTTCTACTGGTGCTGTTCAGACTGCATTTTGCGCAAACCATCCAGCTTGAAGAAACGGTATTAGATCGCACCAGAGATTTACATGATATAAACGAAAAGCTGATGGACGAGATAGCTGAACGCAAAAAATTTGAAGCGGTTTTAAAAGAAAGTGAGTCTCGATTTAAAAAAATGATAGAAAAATCTCCCTTGCCCATGATGATAACCAATTCCATTGATAATACCATGTCTTACAATGAGAAATTTATGGAGGAATTTGGTTATTTTTTTGATGAAATAAACACCTCAGAAAAATGGTGGAAGCGTGCCTGCCCGGATGAATCGTACAGGGAGCAGAATAAGCACACCTGGTCAAGGGCCATTGATAAAGCACAGGCAACACTCAGCAATACGGGCATGCAGGAATGGGATGTGATCAGAAAGGATGGCACCAGAAGAAGGTGTGAATTTTATATGGTTCCATTGGGGGAGTTTTCCCTTACCATTATTAAGGACATCACAGCCCAGAAACAGGCGAAACAGGAGATTGAAGCCCATCGGACCCATTTGGAAAAAAAAGTGGAGGAGCGCACCGTGGAGCTGAGAGAAAAGGTGGCAGAGCTTGAACAAATGAATGATCTTTTTGTGGGCAGAGAGTTTCGAATCAAGGAACTCAGGGACAGGATCCATGCCCTGGAGGAAGATAAGCAATGAATCTTTTACCCATCCTTTTCTCCATTCAAAAAGTACTTTGGATTTCTGGAGAAATCATCCTGGAAAAATGGGTTTATGATTCCAGAGAATTTAATTTTAAAAATGCAGGATGCCAACTCTTTAATATATTTATCTTGCTTGTCCTTTTTTTATCATCCAGTGCGATCGCACAGCCAACAATCACCCTTACCACTGCTGATAATCAGGCCCATTCCCGTTCCATGGCCATGAATGCCGTGCTGACAGAATGCTTTAAAAGGATGAAAATTGAGCTTATTATCATTTCCATGCCTTCCAAAAGAGCATTGTTAAATGCCAATAACGGCACGGAAGATGGAAATTTTGTAAGAACGGACGGTATCAGTAAAGTTTATACAAATCTTGTAAAGGTACCGGAAAAACTTACTGAAAATCATATTGTCGCTTTTTCAAAAAATACGGATATTAAAATCAATGGATGGAAAAGCCTTTTAAATTATCATGTGGTGTATGTCAACGGCTGGCGAAATTGTGAGCGGGAATTGAAAGATGCCAAGGGAGAAACCATTGTAAAAAATGAGGAGCTTTTGTTTATCCTACTTGAAAAAGATCGGGCGGATGTCGGCGTTTTTGGTTACAGTACAGGCATGGAGGTTTTAAAAACTCAAAAAAATACAGACATAAAAGCATTGAGCCCTCCCATAGTGGTCAGTGATCTTTTTTTGTACATCCATAAAACCCATGCCGCATTAATCCCAGAGATTGTAAGAAATGTTAAAGTCATGAAAAGTGACGGTACATATGAAAGGCTGCTTGCTGATGTCCTTTGACTCGGGATGCCCCACTTAGGCAGGGGGTGGAGTCAGGCTGTGGCCATGCCCAACAATTAAATGGAAAAAATGATGAAAACTGAGCACTCAGATAAATTGTCAGTTGAAGGCTGGGGAATTGCTGGGAAATTTATTGCATATATTTTGCTGTTCAGTTCCGTTATTACCCTTATTTTAACTGTCATTCAATTGTATATGGATTATCAGTATGGACTTGACGTCATTAATAGAAGCATCCATCAAATTAAAGAAAGTCACCTTGAGGGAATCACTCGCAGCCTTTGGGTGTCGGATATGGATTTCTTAAAAACACAGCTTGACGGTTTGCTCAAATTAAATGACATGCAGTATGTAGATGTGGTACAAGAGAATGAACCCCTCGTAAAGATGGGAATATTCAAAGAAAACCACGTAATAACAAAAGAATTCTTTATATCTCACACTTACAATTCCAAGACAATCCCACTGGGAACCCTTCGTGTTATTTATACCCTGGATGATCTGTATGCCCGTTTGATGAATAAAGCTTTGATCATCATTGTTTCCCAGACGATTAAAACTTTTATTGTTTCCGGGTTTATCTTTTTTATCTTTTATGTGTTGGTGGCCCGGCATCTTCATGTCATTGTCGACTATACAGGTTCAATGGGTCTTAAAACCCTGGATACGCCTTTCATCCTGAAACGCAATAAAAAAAGCCGCAAAGATGATGAGTTTGATATACTGACCACGGCCATCAACAAAATGCGGGTAAATTTAAAGAATTCTTATGAGCAGATTCAAAAAGAAATAGGAGAAAGAAAGCTGGCGGAAAAAGCCATGCGGCAAAGTGAAGCCCATTTACGATCTGTGTTTGAAGCCGCAGACGATGTTGCCTTTATCACCACAGACCTTGCCGGTGAGGATACCCAGATTCTGGGATTCAGCCCCGGTGCCCAGAAAATATTCGGGTATTCAGAAAAAGAGATTCTTGGAAAGCAAATTGCGCTCTTACATTCTCTGGAGGAAATAAAAACTTTTTCCATGATTCAGGAGAAGCTTAAAAAAGGTAACAAAGGATATTTCGGTGAGACTGTGCTTGTGCGCAAGTCAGGTGAACATTTTCCCGCACGACTGACCATTCATCCTCTTTATGATGGTAACGGGACTTTGACAGGAACCCTTGGCATTTCATTTGACATAACAGAGCAAAAAAAAATTGAAGATGAGCTGGGAATCCACCGAAAACATCTGGAAAATCTGGTGGAAACAAGAACTTTGGAACTTAAAGAAAAAACAGAAAAAATGGCAAAGTCCAGACAAGCCCTGACCCATCTTCTTGAAGATGTAAATAACTCCAGGCAGGAACTCCAGAAAGTAAATATGGAATACACAGCGGCCAATAAAGAACTCAAAGAATTTGCCTACATCGTATCCCATGATCTCAAAGCGCCTTTAAGGGCTATCAGCCAGCTGACCCACTGGATTTCTGAAGATTACTCCCAGCTCTTTGACGATGACGGGAAAATGCAGATGCGTTTGATCATCAAAAGAGTCCAGCGCATGGACAGCCTTATAGATGGTATCCTGAGATATTCACGCATTGGCCGGACCAGGGAAAAAAAGGAACGTCTGGATTTAAACATGGTGATTGCAGAGACCATAGACATCTTTGTCCCGCCCGAGAATATTCAAATAACGGTGGAAAATAAATTGCCGGTAATCATGGGCGATCCCACCCGTATGGGACAGATTTTTCAAAACCTCTTGGGAAATGCCATTAAGTTCATGGACAAGTCCGACGGCATTATCCGGGTGGGATGTGAAAATGATGGCGATTGGTGGAGATTCAGTATATATGATAACGGTCCGGGCATTGATGAAAAATATCATGATAAAATTTTTCAAATTTTTCAGACATTGACTCCCAGAGATGAGCATGAAAATACGGGAATAGGGCTGACACTGGTTAAAAAAATAATCGAATTATACGGTGGATCCATCTGGCTGATATCTGAACCTGGTGCTGGAACCACATTTTATTTTACACTGCCAAAGACAGGAGAAATCCATGAGAAGCTCTAAACCCATTCTTCTGGTTGAAGACGATATTGTGGATGCCATGACCGTTAAACGGGCATTAAAAGAAATTAATATTACTAATAAATTGCATATTGTCAATAATGGTGAGGAAGCGTTGGATTTTTTGAAAGATCCTGAGAATCAGACCCCAGGAATCATCTTACTGGATCTGAACATGCCCAGAATGAACGGCATTGATTTTTTAAAAATAGCCAAACAAGATGACACCATAAAACGGATTCCCGTTATTGTACTGACCACATCTAAAGAGGATCAAGATAAGGTTGACAGCTTTAATCTGGGGGTTTCAGGCTATATGATCAAGCCGGTTGATTATAAAAAATTTGTTGAAGTGGTCAAAACCATTGATCTGTATTGGACATTGAGCGAATTGCCTGATTAATTGCGTTGATCACAGCATCTGCCCCCCTGGCCTGCCAATTGCTAAGGCTGGCGATCTTGTAATCAGGCCTCCGATGAATGATTCTGAACAAGCCTTCCAGGAGCAAGTAATGGATAGTAAAAGAACACGTCTTCTTTTAATCGAGGACGATCAAGTTGATCAAATGGCCTTTAAAAGATTTGTCAAAATCAATACTCTTTCCTATGACTATCTTATTGCCGGAAGCGTTACCGAAGCTGAAAAAATTTTAAAAACCAATGATTTTGACATCATTATTTCAGATTACATGCTCAGTGACGGTACCTCATTTGAATTATTTGGCAGTTTCAGGGGGATGCCGGTTATTTTTACAACCGGTACCGGAAATGAAGAAGTCGCCGTGGAGGCCATGAAATCCGGTGCAAGTGATTATCTGATTAAAGATCCCCATGGAAATTACCTCAAAACGCTTCCTGCCACCGTGGAGCTTGCCCTTAAGCGCAAACACAATGAAGATCAATTGCGACAATATCATGAACGACTGGAAGCCATGGTCATGGAACGGACTGCTGAACTAGAGGAACGCACGGATGAACTGGAGGCGGAAATCGCTGAGCATAAGCGCACAGAGGCGGAACGTCTTGCCATTGAATCCCAGCTTCGCCAGTCCCAGAAAATGGAATCCATTGGCATGCTGGCAGGGGGGATTGCCCATGATTTCAACAATATTCTTACATCCATTATCGGATTTGCCCAGATTGCCCTGGAAGATGCACCAGAGGGTTCCACCCTTGAGGATGATCTCAATGAAATTCTCACCGCAGGAACCAGGGCCAAGGACCTGGTCAAGCAGATACTCACCATCGCAAGACGCAGCGATGAGGAACGGGTATACATAAGAATTGATCTTATTGCCAGAGAAGTGCTTAAATTCATTCGTTCTTCAATCCCAACAACCATTGAAATAAAGTCAAATATCACCAGCTGCGAGTCTATTATGGGCAACCAGGCCCAGATGCATCAGGTCTTCATGAACCTTTTTACCAATGCCGCCCATGCAATGGAAAAAGAGGGGGGAAAACTTTATGTGGAGATGGAGGATATTTATCTTGGTAAGGTAGATGTTTTAAAATATCCGGATCTGAAATCAGGAAATCACATTAAAATTGTGATTTCAGATACAGGCTCCGGCATGTCTCAGGACATCCTGGATTTGATTTTTGAACCTTATTTTACAACGAAAAAGGCAGGGGAAGGAACGGGACTGGGCCTTGCCATTGTACACAGCATAATCGTGTCATGCGGTGGGACCATACTTGTTTCAAGCCAGTTGGGAAAGGGTTCTGTTTTTACTATTTATCTGCCTGTTGCAAAAAAAACACAGGTTTATGAAACCCATAAACCTCAAGTCTTGCCCAGGGGTACGGAAAAAATCTTGTTTGTCGATGATGAGTTGCCCATTGTGAAACTCAACCAGAATATACTGCAACGGTTTGGTTATCAGGTAACCCCACTGGTCGACAGCCTGGATGCATTGGCTGCTTTTAAAGCAAATCCCCGGGAATTTGATCTTGTCATAACCGACATGACCATGCCGCATTTAACGGGCGATAAGCTTGCACAGTCAATTCTGGAAATCCGACCGGAACTTCCAATTATATTGTGTACGGGGTACAGTAAAAAATTATTGGATGGTTCTACAGCAACAATTAACATCAAGGCTATTTTAAAAAAACCGATCCCCAGAAAACAATTATTGGAAACTGTTCGCAATGTTCTAGATGGCGTAATATAATGAGCAAGCCGAAGAAGCACACGCGGGCCAAAGAAGGGTTTCTCAGTTTACATCTGTCCACCCCCAAGTACCTTATACAAGTTAACAAGATTACCAAGGTAGGACTGACGTACCGTAATGGCGGACTGCTCTGCTGCAAAAAGCGAGCGCTGGGAGTCCAGCACAGACAGGAAATCGTCAATCCCGTTCAGATACCTGGCCTGTGAGAGGGTGTAGGTCTTTCTGGTCTCATCCACCAGGGCATCTTGGGCCTTCATCTGATCTTCATAGGTCTTTCTTGCCACCAATTGATTTGCCACCTCCTTAAATGCCGTCTGAATGGCGGCCTCATATTCTGCGGCAGCAATTTTTTCGTTCACCGTGGCCTTTTCAATATTTGCCTTTAGCCCCTCCCGGTTGAAGATGGGGATGGACAGCGAAGGGGTAAAATTCCAAGCATAGGCGGCCCCCGCCCCCAATAGATCTGTAAGATCATCACTGGCAAGCCCCACCGCTCCGGTAAGAGAGATGCGGGGATACAATGCGGCCCGGGCTGCGCCGATATCCGCATTTTTGGCCTTTAAACGGTGCTCTGCCGCCTTGATATCCGGACGCTCCAGAAGCACCCGGGAGGGCAGATCCATTGGAAGTCCCTCCATGAAACTTACCGTATCAATAGTCTCACTGCTTTCCAGGATATCCGTCGCCCTGGTACCGACCAGAAGGGTTACCGCATTCACGGCTTGGGCTTCCAGCCTTGTGTAACGGGCAATGGAAACCTTTGCGCTTTCAACGGATGTGGCGGCCTGAGCCAAATCCAGCCGAGAGGCAGATCCCACATCGTAACTGCACTTGATGACATTATAGGTTTCTTCCTGGGCCTTGAAGGTATCCTGTGCAAGGGCAAGCAGTTTTTTGTTGGCAAGGTAGTTGAGATAGGCATCCGCCGTGGAAGCGATGAGCGCTATGCGCACATTTACAGCAGCTTCTTCTGTGGCCAGATAGGTTTCAAGGGCCTCCTGGTTCAGACTTTTTACCCTGCCGAAGAAATCCAGTTCATAGGCAGTGGTACCCACATTGGCCCCAAGTGTGGAGCTAACATAGGAGCTGCCCGAGGAGCTGATATCTTCAGGTACTCCCTGGCGGCTAAAAGAGGTTCCGCCGGAGATCACCGGAACTGTATCCGCCCTGGTGATGCGGTATGCGGCCTTTGCCTGTTCAATGGTGAGCAGGGCTATTCTGAAATCCCTGTTATGGTCCAGGGCCCTTGAAATCAGCTCTCTTAAAGACGCTGACTCAAAATAGGATTTCCAGGCGATGTCGGCAACCGGAATGCTAACCCCGATGCCGGGTTCGCGGACCTTCTTTTCTGCCGGCGGCTCTGCCTTTTCTTCAGGCCAGGCATCAGCGACCGGAAATAAGGGCTGTCTGTACTCAGGTGCAGCGACGCACCCGACTGTAATCATCATCAAAACGGCCATCAAGGCTGTCATAATATTTTTATTGGACATAACTGACCTCTTTGGGGGCCTGTCCGGCCTTTTTTCGGGTTTGGGTCATCTTCTCCAAAATCACAAAGAAGAGAGGAACAAAGATAAGGGCAAGGGAAGTGGCCGCAAGCATGCCGCCGATCACCCCGATACCGATGGCGTTCTGGCTGGCAGAGCCGGCACCGTCGGCCACAGCAAGGGGCGTAACCCCCAGGATGAAGGCAAACGAGGTCATGAGAATGGGACGCAGCCGCTGCTCGGAGGCAACCATGGCGGCGGTGATAAGATCCAACCCCTTTTCATGGAGATCCTTGGCAAACTCCACAATGAGAATGGCATTTTTGGCAGCAAGCCCAATGGTGGTCAACAAGGCAATCTGAAAATAAACGTCATTGGAGAGCCCGGCCCAGCGGGTGGCCGCCACTGATCCAATTACTCCCAGAGGCACCACCAGCATCACGGCCAGGGGTATGGTCCAGCTTTCGTAAAGGGCCGCAAGGCACAGAAACACAAAGAGAAGGGAAACTGCATACAAAAGCGTTGTCTGGGATCCTGCTGTGCGCTCCTCATAGGAAATACCGGTCCACTCAAGCCCGATACCCGTGGGCAGTTTCTGTGCAATATCTTCTATGATCTTCATGGCCTCGCCCGAACTGACCCCGGGGGCAGGTGAACCTAGTATCTCCTGGGAAGCGCTGCCGTTGTATCGTTCCAGCTTGGGAGAGCCATAGGTCCACCTGGCTGTGGAAAATGAGGAAAAAGGGACCATTTCTCCGCTTGAATTCCTGACATACCAGCTGCTCACATCTTTCGGAAGCATCCTGAAGGGTGCATCCCCCTGCATGTAAACCTTTTTTACCCTGCCCTTGTCCATGAAGTCATTGACATAGGCAGCTCCCCAGGCCGTGGAGAGGACAGAAATAATGTCCGAGGTGGAGATTCCCAGGGCTTCGGCCTTTTCATAGTCAATATCCAGTTTATACTGGGGAACATCCGACAGCCCGTTGGGCCGAACCCCCACTAGCTTGGGATTCTGGGAAGCCATGCCCAGCATCTGGTTCCTGGCCGCAACCAGGGTATCATGGCCCACTCCGGCCCGGTCCACCAGCTGGAAGTCAAAGCCTGTGGCATTTCCCAGCTCGTTGATGGGTGGCGGAATAAAAGCATACACCATGGCGTCCTTAATACCATAAAGATTTTTCATGGCTCGACGGGCTATGGCTGCGGACTTCTGGTCGGGACGGTGACGCTTATCCCAATCCTTTAACTGCACAAATCCCAGGCCCACATTCTGGCCGTTTCCGGCAAAACTGAACCCAGTTACCGTGAACAGTCCCTCGACATTCTCCGCCTCTTCGTTGAGGAAATAGTCTTCGACCTGTTTAATACTCTCCAGGGTTCGTTCCATGGTGGCACCGGGAGGGGCCGAGATCATCAACATCATTGATCCTTGGTCCTCATCGGGAAGAAAAGAGGTGGGCAACTCCCTGAACATGTAAACCAGTCCGCCCAAAAGGATAAGATAGACCATAAAAAATCTGCCCCCCCTGGAAGCTGTATATCCCACACTCCTGCGGTAGACGGATTTGCCCGCATCAAAGCTTTTATTAAACCAGCCGAAAAATCCTTTTTTCCCCTGGTGATGCCCTTTATTAACCGGTTTTAAAAGCGTGCTGCAAAGGGCCGGCGTCAAAATCAAGGCCACAATGACCGACAACGCCATGGCCGACACAATGGTAATGGAAAACTGACGGTAGATGGCACCGGTGGCACCACTGAAAAATGCCATGGGAATGAACACTGCAGACAGAACCATGGCAATGCCCACAAGGGCTCCTGTGATCTGGGACATGGACTGCCGTGTGGCCTCCTTGGGGGAGAGGCCGGTCTCTCCCATGACCCGTTCCACATTTTCCACCACCACAATGGCATCATCCACCAAAAGCCCAATGGCAAGCACCATGGCAAACATGGTGAGCACGTTGATGCTGAACCCGAAGGCGGACAGCACCCCGAAGGTGCCAAGGAGCACCACGGGAACGGCAATGGTGGGAATCAGGGTGGCCCTGAAATTCTGCAGAAACAGGTACATGACGAAAAAGACAAGGAAAATCGCCTCGATCAGGGTTTTGACCACCTCTTCAATGGAGAGTTTGACAAAGGGGGTGGTATCGTAGGGATAGGCGACCTTGAGTCCCTGGGGCATGAATGCCGACAGCTCTTTGATCTTATCCTTGACCCGCTGGGCCGTATCAAGGGCATTGGCCCCGGTGGAGAGGCTGACGGCCATGGCCGAAGCCTCCATGCCCTTGTATCTGGCGACGCGACTATAGGATTGAACCCCCAACTCCACCCGGGCAAGATCCCTGAGCCTGACCTGGGAGCCGTCCTTATTCACCTTGATCAGGATGTTTTCAAAATCCTCCACCGTGCTAAGTTTGGACTGGACCGATATGGAGGCATTGAGCTGCTGGCCGGCAACGGAGGGAAAGCCCCCCAGCTGTCCCGCTGTGACATCCACATTTCTTGCCCTGATGGCCGTCTTGATATCCGAAGGCATGAGGCTTAAGGAGTGGAGTTTTTCCGGGTTAAGCCAGATCCGCATGGCATGCTGTTCTCCGAACACGTTCAGGTCTCCCACACCCTGGACCCGGCTGATGGTTTCCGCCAGATTGGATTTGATATAATCGGAAATATCATCGCCGCTCATACGGCCATCTTCTGAATAGATTCCGGCCACCAGCAAAAAACTTTTAGAGGCTTTTTTCACCGTAACCCCCTGGGTTTGAACCTCCTGGGGCAGTAGGCTCATGATTGACTGGACCTTGTTCTGCACCTGCACCTGGGCGATATCGGGATCAGCTTCAGGCTCAAAGGTAAGGGTAATGGACAACTGACCACTGGAATCGCTGGCAGAGGAAAAATACCTGAGGTAATCAATCCCGGTCAGGTTTTGTTCAATCACCTGGGTAACGCTGTTTTCCACCACCTGGGCTGATGCCCCGGGATAGGCAGTGGTGATACTGATGCTGGGAGGTGCAATTTTAGGATACTGCTCCACCGGCAGGGTCAAGACGGCAAAGAGTCCCGCCAGCATGATGACAATGGCAATCACCCATGCAAAGATGGGTCTTTCTATAAAAAAACTGGACATATTGTTATCCTGTTATCAACTGTTGGATGGTTGGTTTTCCACGGGGGTAACCTTTGCCATGGGACGGATCTTCTGAATTCCCCGGGTAACCACCCGGTCTCCCGGAACAAGCCCCACCGCCACCAGCCATTTATCACCAATGGCCTTTGAGAGGGTAATATTGCGGATTTTAACTGTATTGTCGACATCAACCGTCCAGACAAATGTGGAGCCGTCTGGGGTTCTGACAACAGACTGCTGGGGAATTGTGATGGCACTCTCCTGGCGGGACTGTTCCACTCTGGCCCTGACAAAAAGCCCCGGCAGGAGTTCGCCCTCAGGGTTGGGAAACAGGATTCTAAGTTGAACCATGCCTGTCCCCGGGTCCACGGTCACATCGGAAAACATAATTGTTCCACTGGCGGTAAAGGGCCGGGTTTCACTGTCCAAAATCAGCAGGGCCTCGGGATTCCTGTCACGGGATTTCATCTGACGTCGCAGATGCATGAGTTCACTGCTTGACTGGTTCACATCCACATAAATTTGATCAAGGTTCTGAATGGTGGCAAGGGCAGTTGACTGGTTGGCCGTGACCAGGGCACCTTTGGTGACACTGGATCTGCCGATCTGACCGGAGATGGGAGCAAACACCTTTGTGTAGTCAAGATTGATCCGGGCCGTTGACAGATTGGCTTTGGCAACGGCAACCTTTGCACGGGCCTGGGCAAGTCCTGCCACGGCATCATCATATGCCTGCTGGCTGACTCCGCCCATTTTAACCAGTTTTGTGTACCGTTGCACCCTTGGCTCCACGGCTTTAAGATCTGCCCGGGCTTCGGAGAGGCTGGCTGCTGCAGAATCGTATGCGGCCCTGTAAGTGTCCGGATCGATCTGGTATAGCTGCTGCCCTTTTTCAACATAGCTTCCCTCAATGAAAAGCCGCTCAAGTATTATCCCGGTCACTTGGGGACGGATCTCCGCCACCTGGAAGGCGGAAGTCCGTCCGGGAAGATCACGGGTAAACACAATCTGTTCTGATTGCACGGTATAAACATTCACCTCCACCGGAGGGGGGGACGGGGTGGCTTCGGCGCTTTCGTTCCGGGCCTGGGCCATGGAGCTGTGGTCTGTTATCCAGAAAAAGCAAAGGCCCATAAGAGCCGCTGCAATAAGGCCTGAAAAAAATTTTACTTTCATGGTTTTTCCTTTTTCTTCAAAATCATCCTGTCCAAAAGGCAGATGACATCTTTCTTTATTTTATCCATCTCCCAGGATGTCTCGTCCCGGTTATGGAAGGTCTGCATCGTACCTATTACCGTGCCGAAAATCATTGAGGCCATCACAAACGGATCAAGATCCACAAACACCCCTTTGCGGATTCCTTCCCTGCAGAGTCGGACCAGGGGGTGGACTACAGTCTTAAATTTTTCTTTCTCAAATTCAGATGCGGTCCTCTGGCTCTGAATAAATTGAAAGTAGAGGGGATAGTCATTATGGAAATTGAATACGGAATCGACAAAATCATGCAGTTTTGTCTTCGGGGAATTATCAGACTCAAATATGGCCCGGTTTTGTTCCAGCTTGGGAGTTATTAAGGTCTGGTGTACATGGTTTATCAGCACTTTTTTATTCTTGAAATAATTGTACAGGGTACCTTTTGCCACCCCGCACTGTGCCGCAATAATATCCATAGTAATCGGCTGATTTCTGGAGATAAGTTCCAGAACCGTTGTTGCAACCTCTTCCTTTATCATGTTCTCCAACAACTCTTTTTTCCTGGTGATCTTGGCCATGCACCCCCCTCCCTGTTTTTTAATACCAGGGGTCCTTTCCTGGAGCAATGACCGCCCGGTATATATATTAAACTCTATGGTCAATAAATGACCGTAGAGTCATATACATGACCTGGTAGTTTCATGTCAATCCTTTTTTTCAATTGAACTATTTCCCAGGGGGCTTGAGTCGTATCGTAATTTTTTCGGCCAGCATGTCAATATCCACCTGGTTCATCAGCCCACCCATTATTTTTCTTTATTTCCGGGACAGAAAACAATGCCACCGTGGCTTCCGGCCAGAAATATATTTTTGTTTTTGTGTGGGGCTGGATAACAGACCCCAGGTCAAGTGGGGTTGGCTGAACGCCGAAACGCAGAAAAGCCTGTACGATGCAGAAGGTATGTTCTGTCCAAACAGGCTTTTTATTTGATTTGAATTGTGGTGCTGCATGGAGGCTCTCCTTTTCAGGAGAACTTCGGAAAATTACGTGACAGGTAAATGATTACATATGAAAGGTAATTGTGTCAAGGGGCTATTTTAGTGCGGCTTGTTCTTTAAGCTCCTCAAGTATTGTCAGCCAGGCATTGAAGTAAGCGCATTGCTTCCCTACTCATGGACGCGGGTGAGGTCTATGGTGATAGAATTTCAAATCAGAATCCAATGACCAAATAAAAATTTCTGCCATGCTGAATTTTTTAATACATTTTTTATAATCTTGGATGATACTTAGATCAGCAAAACTTGTGCCTTCCCCAGTTTTGGTAACGGATTTGTTTTGTCCAGCAAGATCAGGAAAAGAATCAATCCAATTCATTATCTCCCGGCTCTTGGGGAATTCGCTGGTCTTCCACGGGGCCTCACCATTAAAGGCCGCTTTCTTTTTTTGTTCCGATGTAACAGGGGATTTGATGAATCGGTCAAGCACTCCATTGGTCACAAGATCACCCAATGGACCCTGGGAAACCAATCCCGGATAATCCTGAATGTCAGCCAGGCGGATCAATCGGCTATCTCCTTGTATCGGATCACGATAACAAAAAACCACATCAGATAATGCTTCATCAGGTAATGCATCCATGAGGGCAGGATTATGGGTCGAAAACAATAATCTTATATTTCTTTGCGACGCTTGCTCCCGCATTGTTTTCAATAATTGTTTTGCTCGGGATGGGTGCACACCATTGTCCACTTCTTCAATCACAACGGTTGCGCCTTCTGGTGCCGACAATAAAGCCGCTGCAATAGCCAAAACACGCAAAGTGCCGTCGGATAACAACTCCACGGACCATTTGCGTTCTTTATCACCAAAAGTTTCAATTAATTCCAAGGAAATTTTACCACGCCGATCTTCAAAAAATTCTATGTCTGAAATATCCTGTTCCGGCAAACTTTTAATAAAATCCAAAATTATGGATCTCATCTCTGCCTTTTCCCAAAGAAGAAATAAAACTCCGGACAAATTAGAGCAATCACCTTTTAGCTTTTTTTCAGGAAAACTATCTCCACGCATCAACGAAGGAACAGGATCTAAAAACAGTGTGTTTCCTAATGAGGAATTGATGTTGTTTTTATCATTGTCCTGGGGCGAAGAGTCTGGGGAGCATAAAAACACATCTTGGGATTGCTCAAGGCCACTCCCCCAAAACAACAGTTCGGTTAAAAAAAATCATAAAAACAGGGGGGGGCCTGGCTGTAGAAAGGTAAATTCCCCTCTGTTATACCTGTTTAATGCTTTTATCATTATTTTGAAAGTGGGCAGAAAGTGGGCAAAATTGAAAGGTTGGTTGAGATATAAAACAAAAAGGCTTGCAATCATATTGACAGCAAGCCTTTGTTTTTATAAGTATTTTGAGTGGTGGGCCGTGAAGGGATCGAACCTTCGACCTACTGATTAAGAGGAATCCACCTAAATTTCACACATCAATAAAAACAATAGGTTATATTGATGTGTGATACATAATATCATGCAGGTTCACACAAATTCACTTGGTTTTGCTACAATCCTGCTACATTAAATTTAAATAACCGGCAATTTGTCCACTTGCTTTTTTTTGTGGTCCATTATGAGGTGGATATAGTGATTTCTTGTCACGGTTATATCACTATGCCCTAAATTTTCTTGCACCGTCACCAGGTCGGCACCATTCATAATCAACCACGCCCCATATGTTCGGCGCAAATCATGGAAAGTGCATTTAACACCGGATTTTTGAGAAAATTTTGTAAATCCGTGTGAAATCCAGTCAACAAGCCACGGGGCATCTTTATTATTAAGCAGGAGATACTCTTTTCTATGCAACTTCATAATTTGCCGGAAAAAATCCATTGATGCACGGGGAAAAGGAACAACTCTAAATTTTTTTGATTTTGTGGGATTTGTCGAGCTACTTGAAACCGTTATGGTTTGTTGTACAAGATCCACATCCTTTTTTTTAAATTGGCATATTTCACCGGCCCTTGCTCCGGTGTAAAGAGCAACCTTTACTAAATTTTGCCAAACTGGGGGCATACATGCCAATAAAATTTGAACTTCTGCTTCTGACAATGCCCGCACCTTATTTATGGTTTCCCTGGCTTTGTCGATATTATGGCAGGGAGATTGATGGATATATTTTTTTTTAACGGCCTGGTTAAATAATGTGTTGATATGTCTTAAAAAGCAATTTGCCGTGGCAATGGCCTTTTCCTTTAATAATTCATTATACCATTGATCAATATCATTTTCCTTAATTTCATTCAGGTATTTATCACCGTTGAGATATTTCAGCAGGCTATTATAGGCTAATTTATCGTTTGCGATGGTTTTTTTTGCCCTTCGGTGTTCCCTCAACTGTATATATTCATTGAACCAATCGCTAAATCTAATTGCCTGTTGGAGGGGTGTTCCCACCAAACAATAAGATTTTTCCACAGCATCATAGTGCTTTTTGATGCACACGGCGGCGGCTTTATCACCTAACTTTGTGCTTTCCTGGATTCTCCTTCCATTTCTGTCTTTGTAGGATACCCAATAATATTTTCCCCGCTTATAAATCGTGGCCATTTTATTGTTTTCCTGTTTTTGGTGTGATGAGATCAGGGGAGAGTGGGATGCAAAGTTTGCAAGGAGTGTATCCTGCTCTTTTTGCATCTTCCTCCGATTTGAATAAGACTATGCAATTTTTGCAATTGTAATATCGGCACCCCTTTTTATGATAAATCTTTGACTGAACATTGCCATGGTAATAATTTTTAGTGGTTATTGTGATTCTCGGGGGCAAAGATTTACTTTTTTCATTTAATATGGGGGTCGGGAGAGACAAAACCATACAACAAACCAAATAAAAAATAGTTTTTCTCATTTTTCATGCCAATTTTTGTCTTTTGATCACTTCTTCCCATAATTTTTCCTTTTCAACGTATTTTAGTACGTCTCGCCTTTGTTCATCAGTCATTGATTCCAGCATTTTTATTATTTTTTCGGTGGGATCATTTGCAGCTGGTACGCATTCCCCGCCTTTTCCATATAATACCCAATCAGTACTAACTTTATAATG
This sequence comes from uncultured Desulfobacterium sp., assembly GCA_963674605.1. GTDB lineage: Bacteria > Desulfobacterota > Desulfobacteria > Desulfobacterales > Desulfobacteraceae > Desulfocicer. The sequence continues at coordinate 289,717 of OY771474.1, forward strand.
TTCGCAAATAGAGATTATTTTGTTTAAGTCGATATTGCCTCTTTTTTTCCAACTTGAAATTGTATTTGGCTTTATTTCGAGGAGTTCTGACAATTCATAATTGGTTTTAACCCCAACCACATCCTTTACCCTTTGAATAATTTTATTCGCATCAAGAGAGTTTTTTATTGACATAGTCGCACCACATGATTTATTAGTTGTTATATTCACACAAGGCCACTTAACTTCACTTACTATAACATAAAACGTAATGGAGATGTAATCAAGATGCCAAAAAAACTCGCACCACGTACAGATCCCATAACAACAATTACCCCCTGGTTAACCCTTCAGGAAGCGGCGGCATATCTCAAACTCAACCCCCGGACTTTAAATAATTATGTCTCCCGTGGGTTGATCCCGATTTCTGTGAGCAAGACCACCAACACTAAACGTTTTCACAGAGCGGCCCTTGATCAATGGCTTGGGAAAAAATGAATTCATCTTCCCCAATTTTCACGGACCAATTCCCCACGGGCACGGGCACGGTTACGTGCAGGCGCGGGCGCACATAATGCCCGCGCACACACGCCCGGATATGCGCCCAGGCACGCCCGGGGGCGGGCAGGTGTGCGGGTGCGTGCCTGCACATCATGCCCAGGCACGCTTAGGGGCGGGCAGGGGCGCACCCGGGGGCGTAGCGTGGGTGAAATTCATGTTAAAACAGCCAGTTAAAACGTTTTTAGCTGGTCTGCAGCTTTAACAGAAAAGGTAAAAAATCTGGGAGGGTAAAAATGAAAATTATCACCGTTTTTTTTAAGAAAATTCAGTCTTTTCTTTTTAAATTTCTTCAAACAAGGGTCATTGTGGTGATTATTACGAATTGTGCGGTGCTTTTGATCGTTGAATTGTCTGATATTGTCAAGGATACGATTAAAAATATGAATCAAGCCTTTTTAATTCAACTTTATACCATTGAAGGCTGGTTATTTGAAAAGGTTCATAAAGGATTCACTTTTTTTGAAGAAATATTGAATACATTCAAGGAAAAGGTTGAATCCGCCCTGAATGTGCTTTTGCCCGATGAATTCACCATCATTTTAAATCTTATCCAGTTTGGGGCCTGGCTTGATCTTTGTGTTCAAAGTCTTGTTTCAAATACCAAGAACAGCATTGGTATTCTCGTTTCTCAAACAGTGGCACCTTTTATTGTTTTAACTGGTGAAGCCATTGAAACAATAAAAATCCTGACCACGGCCTTTACTACCATTGAACAAGGGATTAACCAAACCACTACCCAATGGTATGAATTCATAAAAAGTGAACTGACCCTGGCAAAGGCAACTTATAACGGACACATCAACAATTTTATTAATGCCGTTTATGCCGGGTTTGCCTGGTACAATGAAGGGGTTAACGCCATTGAAACCGCGGCCACCGATGAAAAAACCATTATTGAGGATCACAACCAGACAGCCCAGGGCATTATTGACGATATTTCGGTTTTGGTTGAACAATATCAGGGCAGTGGTGATGGTGCCAATCAAACAATTGAATCCATTTCTGCGCTTTTAAATGGCATTACCCCGATTTTTACATCCCCCCTTGACATTGACTATGATCAATACCGCCTTTCCCTTGTAACCCCGGAACCCTTTGTATTTAACCCCACCATGCCGGACTGGCAAATTGACCTTGCACCGGCAAGGTCATGTCTGATCACCCTGGAAACCCGGATTAACGATTTAAATGATAATCTGACAAGCTTACCCCACACCTTGTCTGATCATTTTATCAATCAGTTTCCACAGGTTTTTCAGTCTGAACTGATCGGAGAGATAAGACCTTTGATCGTTCTTGCCATGACGCAACTTTTTATTCAAAAAAAAGACGCCCTCATGACCCATATATCCGGTGTGAAAACCGATTTAATGACATATCAAAATGATATCCAGCTAAAAATCATGGAAAAGGCCAATGAAATTATAGGCAATATTGAAAAGGTGGAGTTAAACCTTGTTGAAAAGGTACCTGAATTACTAACCCCCACCATTGAACGATATGTGGAAAAGGTTGCCAGCGCCATTGAAAAGGCCAAAGAAGAAATCAGCCATGAAGACATAAATATCATGGATTTTATCCCGGATCTTGAAAAAATAGAACAAATCATGGCCACCTTTGAAGAAATCGACCGGTTTTCACATCAGAAACCGGGAAAAGTCTCCCCCCTTAAACATAAATTTATCATCCAGGACGTTTACCGGCTTCTTTGCAATAATTTTTTTCGTGTTGAACGTATGGCCATCCTGTTTGCCCTGGTACCCGGTGATCTTCAGGTGGAAACATCGGATGTCGTTGATTTACTTATGGAACTTCAAAAACCGAATACACAATAAAGGAGCCAAAATGAAAGGCATCATGGAAATAAACTCGATAAGGCTTTTGCATCAGGACAGATTTTCACCGGATAAACTTTCCCCAGGCGAACGACTAATTAATGAACACCTATCATGTATGGCGCTGATAACCGATGGGCTGAAACAATGAAGGGAAACCATTAAAAGGAGGATAACCATGTATTCAACAATATTTTCAGCCATGGCAAAGCTTTTGAAGCCGGTGTGGAAATGGCTTTTTCGTTTTATTATTTCCCTGATTATATCCAATGCAGTGCTCTGGCTTTTGCGATATAGCGCAAGTAGTTATGTGCAAAAATTTCATGATGAAATCGTTCAGTTTGTGAAAGAAAAAAACAAGAAAGTTCTGGATCAAATATTTAATGTCGGTGATTTCCTCAACGAAATCATGGACGCGGTGTTTCAAATGGGTAGTGAAATGGTTCTTGCCCTGGAAGCATGGATTGACGACGGCATAAAATACACAACCGGGCTTGTGGATCAGGTATTGGCATGTATTCCGTTTACAAAGCGCATTGAGCAAATAGTACAAGATTGCATGGATGACTTATCCATATTGATCCAAAATCAGGCAATCAGCATTGTAAATACCTTTTTTGCAGGCCCGGTGATTGATTTAAACACCCTTATCAGTACGGCAAAATTCCGCATTGATGCCCTGGAAGTGGAGATCGCCATGTATTTAATGGAAACCTGGCTTGCCATAGTCTCCCCCGTCCAGACCGGTATAACCACTACCTATGAAAAGGTGCTTTCCCTGTCTGAATCTTTAAACGGCTTGGTTTCTTTTTGTAATGGCAGCATTGATACCATGGAAAATGCCATGGCATCAGCATGTAATCAACTGGATTATTACAATTTAACATTGGAAGAACAAAAAGCGAATCTTTTATGGATGATTGAGCAGGAACTCAATGAAAATCAAACCGGCGGTACCGGTGTCAACCTTCAATGTATCCGGCAAGAATTGGAAAACAAATTATTGATCATCGAACCCGATGGATTGAACATTGATTTTTCCCGGTTTCGAACAGATCCCCCCCAGATTGACCCGGATGAATATCTTTGCAAGGTCCAGATGATAGAAAACACATTTGCCTTTGATATGAGCACCTTCTTGCCTGATTTTGACGGCATGAGCACCCACCTTTCCACCATCCATACGAAATTATCAAATCTGGAAAAAAGTCTCATCACGGCCCTTGACGGCAGTTTGCCGGGGATACTCAAGGGAAACATGGAAGGAAAAATAAGGGATCTTCTATTTATCGCCCTGATGGAAACATTGAAACAGAAAAAAATAAATCTGTCTACTTATCTACAGGAGAAATCAACGGCCCTGGCCACGGAAAAAGAAGCCCGAAAACAGGAAATCATCCGAAAAAAAGATGAAATCATCACAAATATTCAAACATTTGAAACCGAAACCATTGATTCAATCCAAGTTTTTCTTGATCCCAGTGTAAAGCAACTCATTAAAGACCTGGAAGCAGGTATTGCCGGCAATGAAGATATCAGCGCCGTGAATATCGACAATGTATTGCCGGATACCACGGACATTGATTCCATTATCACCACATTTGACGCCAATATTCACGCAAACCAAAGCCCAAACATCACTGATTCCGTTAAATGGACTCCTGCGGATATTTACCGAATCTTGAAACACAATTTTACAAAATCTGACCGCGTACCTTTGCTGGTGCATCTGTTTTCCCAGGACCTGAATATCAACGCTGAAAAACTAAAGGAGCTGCAACTAAAATGGATACCCAAACCATAAATCAGGATGCCACCACCAGAATACGAAACCGCATAGGCAAACAAGATGATCTGCCCACCACCATAGATAAAATGACAGGCCAAAGGGATGCCAAGGCAAGATGGAGATACCGCACCGATGAAAAACTTTTAAATGCGGGGATTGTGGCCCTTTACCATTTAACGCCGTTAAATCCCATATTGGAGCAAAACCTTGAAGCCATCGCCCAGTTAAAAAAAAATAAGGGGAATGGGAAAAAATGACAGAGCAAACAGCAAGATATCAGGCAAAAGAAAACGGTAAGGGAAACAATAATTCAAACGGCAACATCCAAACCATAAAACAACGCATTGACCTTGAATCCTACCTTTCCACCATGGGAGTGACCCTGAAAAAATCAGGATCAGACACAAAAACCTGCCCATGCCCCCTGTGTAACCACAAAGATTGTTTCAGGGTAACCCCGTCAAAACAATTATGGCATTGCTTTTCCTGCGATCAAGGCGGAGATATCATTGAACTTCACCAGATCCGACACAATTTAACCAAGGCCGATGCCATCCTTGATCTTGCGCAATCCGTAGGAATTCCCATTGCCCGGGCATCATCCATGAATCAACCAAGAGATACCGGACAGAACCTCTCTGGAGCCCCAAAAAGTGAAACCGGACAAAATGTCTGCAAAACCTCCCAAGAAAACATTTTCAATGAAGCCATGGTCTATTATCGAACCACGGCCAGGACAAGCCCGGGCTTTAAACAATTTTTGCATTATCGAAAATTTCACCCTGAAACCATCAATAAACTGGGGCTTGGTTATGCCGACGGCAAGCTTCACACCCACTTAAAGGCCCAGGGTGTGACGGATCAGGAAATGATTGAAAGTAAACTGGTGCGCCAAAACGATAACGGCTCCCTTTACGATTATTTCCGATACCAGGTGATTTACCCCACCATGGGCACCACCGGGGATGTGATCCACCTCAAAGGCAAGGGCATTGATAAAACCGGAAGGCCCACCGGTAAGACCTGGCAGCTTGGAAACCGTGATTCTTTTTTTAACCAGCACCAAAAACCCCATGGAAAAAAAGACACCTTATATAAGGGGGCCCCCAATGAAACTACCACATATGGAAATAATGCCTCTTGTGAGATACTTTATATAGTGGAGGGAGAAAATGATGCGGTGGCCCTGGATAAAATAAACCACACCGCATGGGCCATGGGCGGTACCCTTTCCCAAAAGCAGATTGATATTTTAAAACACACCCTTTCCACCGGTGAGTTTAACGTGTGCGTAATTCCCGACAATGACAGCGCCGGGGAAAATCTGTTAAAAAAAATCAAATCCGAATTGATGTATTACACCCTGCCCGATACCTTGCGCCTTCTCATTGCCCCCCAAAGCCAAAGGATCACCGCCAGATATCCGGCCACCTTATATAATGATGTGGATGAGGCCATCAGAAAAACAGATATTCCACCGGATTTTTCCCGGCAAAACAGAGCACCCCTTCCCGGATCCGCAACACCGGCCACCGGCGGAAAGCCATTCACCGCTGTTTCAAGCAGCAAAACAATAACACTGGAAAGTATCACCCGGCCCGCCCCCCTGGCACCATCATTGAAAACCTGCCTGAACCTTTACCGGAAAACCATTGAAGAACGGGAGCTTAAGTATTCATCAAACATTGTGGGCCACATTGTGTTTGAATTGTTAATGGACATCGGTGATTTTTTCGTAATTGATGAGGAAATTTTATATATTTACCAGGGGAATCAATACGTGGTGGGCAGTAACCTGCCCTTTAAATCTCTCATGTACCAGCTTTCCCGGGGCAGCATTAATTATGCCGATAAACAAAGCAAGGTAATCTGGGAAAGCATTCAGGCCCAATGTTATTACAAAGCCCCCCACACCGAACACCGGGGATGGATTTACACAGATGCCACGGTCAGTGCCACCGGCTCCACCGTCACCCCGGCCATATATTACAACCTGTGTAATCCAAAGAACGAAATCATCAGGATAACTCCGGGAAACATTGAAGTATTGATGAACGGATGCAATGACACATCGGTTTTCCTGCAAAAAAGCCCCAAAACCCGGCCCATTAGCCTTGTTCCCATGACCGACGCGGAAATGGAACAGGGGTTGCAACTTTTTTTTGATCTTTTTTATGATAACATGGCCTGTGACCTGGCATGGAGAATTTATATTCTGGCGTTCATCGTTAATTCATTGTTTCTGAACATGGCAAAGGCCCATGGTATCAATAAATTCACCGGACACCAGGGTAGCGGCAAAACCGAAACCGCCGGTATGATCACCGCCCTTTTATATGGTCAGAACTTTGTCACTGTGGGTTCCACGGCATCCGACTACACCGATGCCGCGTTAAATCCGGTGACCATCTGTGATAATCTGGAAATTCATAACATCACACCGGACAGGCGTGATTTCCTCCTTTGCGTGGCCACCGGAATCACCCGGCAAAAACGAAAAAGCGGTACCGATTCCGCCAATATTTACGAAAAAACCGTTACCCAGATCATCACCACCAGCATTGAGAGCTTTGAATTTCCCGAACTCATCGAACGCGCCATTACCATACCCTTTGATCAGGAATACTTTAATGGACGGTATCTTGGAAGCATGGTTATAGAAAACGGCATCATTGCCCACCGGGATATCATATTGTCGGCTATTTTCCGGTTATCCACCCATATTTTAGCTGATTATCAACGCAAAAAAGAAGACATTTACAGATACCTTGAAAAGCACCATCCCAAACACAGCAAGCGACGATTAAATGAACACCTGGCCTGCATGGCGGTGATAACCGATGAACTGAAACAAAGAACACCTGGCTTAAAACAAATTTTTAACATGTCGGTACAGGAAATCGTGGCGGAGTGGATACACCAGCAGGACAAGGAAAACACCGAAATCATGTTTGAAACCAATATCATTGTCCGGTATCTCAATTTGCTTGCCCAGGAGAGCGCCAATGGATTGTTGGATGAGTACCACGTCGTTAATCTAAATGCCATTGCTGCTAACGGTTATCCGGGACATTTTGACGGAAATAATAGCGCAACGGATAACGTAACCATGGAATTGACCACCAGCGAATTATTATCGGCCTTTGAACTTCTGGCCAAAAAATACAACATCCGGCAACGATTTTCATCGGTGCGGCACCTGGCGGTGAGAATCCGTAACGAATTATCTGTAATTGAGGCGGCACAGTGGCGCATACGGCAAACAAGACGCGTCAAAGGTCAGAACCTGTTTGAAATCAGTAATTGTGTAAGTTCTCAATAAGTCCGGGCATTCAGAGAATTCTTTTGAATGACACCCGGCGTTTAAAGGCTCAACAGGCTTTATAACCCCGGGTTATTGAGAACTTACGTAATTGTAAAGGTCGAGCAAAAGGGAGCGGATAATGGAACGACGAATGATTAGCAGAAGATTTATTAGGGCCATTAGTCGTGATGGCTTGTTGGACTACTTGCCAGCTTGGATGTGGGATGAAATTTTTGAACTTTTCACGCATGAATAGAGCGGAAGGATATAACAATGCCAAGAAACATGAGTTTTGCATTAACAACCCAGCAAATGAGAGACAAAACAAAGACCGTCACAAGGCGAAACGGATGGTGGTTTCTAAAACCTGGTGACCTTGTCAACGCCGTTGAAAAAGCAATGGGACTTAAAAAAGGGGAGAAAATAAAACGAATGGGCCAAATAAGGATCATCAGCGCCGAAAAGGTACCGGTTAAACAAATTGACCACCAGGATCTTATAAAGGAAGGCTTGCCCCACATGAGCCCTGAAGAATTCATCAGTTTTTTTTGCAAAAGCCACAGGGGATGTGATGAAGAAACCATTATTAATCGCATAGAGTTTGAACATTTATAGCAAGTTGATTCCTTCTATACATCAAGTGCTTGCCAAATTAAAGATATAAATATTTATGATATGCGCAAATATTATATATATAATTCATGAAAACATAAAAAAATGCTTGCTTTTTTAATATTTTGTCAGTATGTTTTAAAAAATCCCGGATGAAACATACAGATAAAATGCAATCATCCATTCCCCTTATAATGCACAAGGAGAAAACACCATGCCCGAAATCACCTTGAACTTTGAAGACAAAACTCAAACCGAGGCCGTGCTCTTAGAAGAGGGAGCCAAGGATGAAAAATGGCCCCTGGTCTGTGACGGCAGAATCAAGCCGGCAGACGGCTCCGACATCGGCCCGGTGGTTTACAAGGGAACCCCGGACACCAAGGACGGTCCGGTCACCAAGGCCCTGTTTATTTTCAATGACATTGATGATGCTGCCGTCTGCATTGTTGAAAATGCAGATGAAATGGACCTGAATCTCACCATTTCCACTTTCCTTGACAGTTATGGTGCCAGCGTTTCGGCCATGAGGGCAAAACGCCCCGGTTTAGTAGCATCCTAATTGACCATCTGTTTTTCGCCTGTTCCACCCATTTCATTTTTCTTTCTTCACCCCAAGGCCGGTATGCTTTTAAAGCTACCGGCCTTACTTATATCAATGAGGTGACATAATGGTCTCATTTATTCCCGTATCCCCAACATTCATCAATATTCTTGAAAAAGGGCTTAAAAAGAAAAAATATACCCAATTTCCCCACACGATATGGTTGCAAGGTGCATCTTGGGAAAATATCGGTGGCAGCACCATCTGGACATCACCCAAGAATGACCATGGCATTATTATCCACCATGATCCGGTTAATCCGATTTGCGGCACCACCACAGATCCAATTGAAATTCAAGGTGCCATGGATGTGCAATCCAACAATGATGACGCCATCATGGCAGCGATCACCCAAAACAAACCGGAAATTTCAGAGGCAGTATCTTTTCCGGTTTCACCGGGCAGAATTCTTGAATTTCCCCGGGAACAATGGATCAAACAGGTATGGTTAGATGACAATCCCGGGCTTTTTGTACCGGAGCAATGGCGAAGGAGATGGAAAATCACCCTCACCGAACCAAAACATTGTCAATTCATCTCAAAAGCTGCCATTGAGCATCGTACTGTTTTAAGGGAAAATTCCCCCACAGGCGGTGTGATTGCAGGCGGCGAGGTCTCTTTTTTTAATATGACATCCTTTGATTTAACCCTGGCGCCGGGAACATATTATTATGAGGCCTTTTCCTATTACACAGAGGGTGTTTTTGAAGTCTTTTTCACCGAAAATTGCACCAACGATCCAGAACGGCCCCATATGTATGATTATGACGGAATGGATGCATTTGGACATGTCAACATAAAGCCTCCTAAAAAGATAAATCTATTCGATCCAAATGTTTGCACAATCACAGATGATCAATTGCCCATACCGCCGGATAACACTATTTCTGGAACCGCAGCGGATATCACCAACGGCTCCATTGATTTAATAATTAACGGCAAGCCCCAGGGAATTGCTTATTTTACCGAAATAATAATCACCTTTACGTCTCAACGGCGCATCAGACAAGTTAAACTGGCAGGATATTCAGAAACCCTTAGTCGAGTCATGGCAGGCTCCGTTGTTTTACAAGGGAAAAATAATATAACTGATCCATGGACCCAGGTTACCGTCCTGAACAGTTATATTCCTCTTCCCCCGGAAGCACCTGTTAGTTGGCTGGGTTGGGTATTGGATCACACCATAGAATATGAAGATGCAATGAAATTCTCAATTTATAGAATTTTCATGGGAGAACTTCAACGAATGCCCAGGGCACCGGGGGAAATAACATTTGTAAGTGAAATTGAGCTTTACGATTGATCACAACACAGGGAACCAGTTAAAAAAATGAAACCGGAAATTACTTCAGGAAGAATTTTAATACAGGTATGGGGGGTATTGCTTTCCATGATCCTTGCCAATTTTTTTTCAAAAAAATGTTCTTTGGTGGAGATCTCCCATTACCTGACCTTGATCAACATATTTATTTACCTGGCCACTGCCGTTTATGGTTTGATTTCCTTTGTCCTGGCATCAAATAACAAATTGCCCGGCATCTGTGCGGCCATTCCCATTATTGCCATTGTTATCATGATAAGCATGGTCTCAATGGAAATCGTCTGGTTTTTAAAGGACAATAACGAAAAATTGATAAAATGGTGGGATATCATTCAGGAGATGCTAAATGCCCTGTTTGCCGTTTACATCATCACCACCATGTATATTATCAATAATTTTGAGCAACTTAACGAAAAATTTACAATTTCTCAAATAAAGCGACTTTACAGAAAATCTGAAAGGGAATAAATGCCAAATGAAATCAAAAAAACAATGTTTTTTTACAACAAGCTCCATAACCATGAATACAAATTACCCCAGGATTATTTTATTTCAATTTCCATTCGCCCAAAGACCAATATCAAAACATTACACATTCTTTTGGACACAAAAGGACAGTTAAAAATAAAAAAAGGGTTTATTTGGGATGGCCCGTCAGCTCCGGCCATTGATACCGTTGATTTCATGAGGGGTTCTCTTGTCCATGATGCACTTTACAAGCTGATAAGGGATGGCCATTTAAAAAAAACAGCCCGGAAAAAAGCAGATCGCATTTTACAACGCATCTGCCTTGAAGATGGCATGCCAAAAATAAGGGCTTTCCTGGTTTATTATGGTCTCCGGCTTTTTGGTGGGTTTGCTGTGTAAAAGGTGGCCTTGGTGTTGCTAAGCATCCGGGGCAGGCTGCAGCCTGACTTTTATGACCATCAATGGAATCCTTTGTCGTTTGAATTGCCGGGTTTGCCGTTTGATAAGGTGAAAAAATGAAAAATGAAAAATGAAAACTGAAAATAACTCCAGAGTCATAAGTTCTCATAACATCTTGAAATCATTATACCAGGCTCAATGGATTTCCAAGGGACATGCTTAATGATTTCAGTGGGTTATCTAAAATAAAAAAACCATGGTGAGAACTTATGGCTGACGAAAATAATTTGAGATATTTTAAAACACGTGAGTTTGTGAAGGCTCCTGACAAACTCCATCCCGACATCATGCCGTCAATGGATGAATTACGTCATCTGGCATGCGTCCCCATACATATTCATGTGGCCTGGAATACCGACGGCCATTCCAAAAACTCTTACCATTATAAGGGGATGGCGGTGGATTTTCATTTTAAACAGGGCATGCTTTCACCGGTGGAACAATTTGCCTGTATCCGGTCATTGCCTATATTTCATGGTATTGGATTTTATCCGTGGTGGAAGTCACCGGGATGGCATGTGGATATCAGACAAGATCAGGATTTATTGTGCTGGATCAGTCATGGCCCGGCAATATATTGTTATGGCGTGGAGGCCTTGATTCGTTATTTTCTTGAGCATTGAAACATTTAACCAAAGATCCGGACACGGCGCTAAGCAAAGATCCACCGGCTCCCGGTCAATCTTTTTCCCCAGGTGAATCTTTATCCGAAGATCCACCGGCCCCCGGTCAATCTTTTCCCCAGGTGAATCTTTATCCGAAGATCCACCGGCCCCCGGTCAATCTTTTCCCCAGGTGAATCTTTATCCGAAGATCCACCGGCCCCCGGTCAATCTTTTTCCCCAGGTGAATCCTTTTTCTAAAAAGTGTCTCAAATGAGGGGGGAGTGTCTCAAACTCCATCTTAAAACTTTTTTAAAAGTAATTTTCTGAAGCCCCCCAAGCCCCCCATGGAAAAAAACAGGGATAACCAACTGAAATCATTATATTCTATCGGGGGGCTTCAGGGGGTGCATGTAACAAAGCGAGTACACCTAATTTTATTTTTTTATTAAGATTACCAGTTAAAATAATAACTTATCTGGGTGTACTCGCTTTAATACCAATAATGCTTTTTGTTCCGTTAGGTGTGCTCGTTTTGATACATGCACCCCTTTGTATTTTGCAAAATTGATAATATATTCTTTTATTTAAGATAATTACAGCGCAGATGCTTTAGGGGGCTTAGGGGGCTTCAGAAAAATTACTGTTTGAAAAAAACCGGGGGAAGGAAACCAAGTTGACCAGGGGAAAAAACCATAAAATAAGCAAGGTGGCCAAGACTAAAAAAAATATGAATTGATCAAAGAAAAATGCTTTTTTATTTTAACTGGATCAGGAATGCGGACTTGAAGAATGGAATGCCCCAACAAATCAACTACATTTTTGCTACAATACTAAAAAAGGCCTTCAGCCAAAAAGCTGAAGACCCTTGATTTTTAAGTGGTGGGCCGTGAAGGGATCGAACCTTCGACCTACTGATTAAGAGTCAGTTGCTCTACCAATTGAGCTAACGGCCCCCTCAAAAACAAAGCGAACTTAACAGCTATTGATTTTGATGTCAAATGGTTTTTTAATTATTTTTCAAATCAATAAAATATTGACCTGACCCCATGGCTTTGTTAATTTTAAATGTTTACGGGAATGATAGACGTATTTAGATGGTATATACAAACCTATCCAAACCCGACAACTGGCACAAAGGTTTTAAAAAAAATATAAACATATCAAATATTCTTTTTTAATGGAGAGTTGAAAAACATGGAAAACAAAAAATCACAGTCGCTGTTTGAAAATGCGCTTAAGTATATTCCAGGTGGGGTGAATTCCCCGGTGCGGGCCTGCGGGTCTGTGGGGGGAGATCCTCTTTTTATAGAACGGGCAGATGGCGCTGAAATCTTTGACGCCGATGGCAACTCATACATTGATTACGTGGGTTCCTGGGGTCCCATGATCCTTGGGCACCGGCATCCCGCCGTCATTGAGGCATTAAAAAGTGTGCTGGAAACCGGCACCAGCTTTGGAGCTCCCACTTCCCTTGAAACCGATCTGGCAAAGCTTGTGACTGAAATTGTGCCTTCGGTTGAAATGATTCGCATGGTGAACTCCGGCACCGAAGCCACCATGAGCGCTCTGCGCCTGGCCCGGGGATATACAGGACGGGATATCATCATCAAATTTGATGGCTGCTACCATGGACATGCTGATACCCTGCTGGTGGCAGCAGGATCCGGGGTGGCCACGTTGAACATTCCCGGAAGCCCCGGGGTGCCGGCCTCTGTGGTGGAAAATACCTTGTCTGTGCTGTACAATGACATTGACGCCGTGACAGCCATTATGGAAAAAATGGGAAACAAAGTGGCAGCTATTATTGTGGAACCCATTGCCGGCAATATGGGAATGATTCCCCCGGTGCCGGGCTTTCATGAAACCCTGCGCAACCTTTGCACCACCCATGGAGCCCTACTGATTTTTGATGAAGTCATGACGGGTTTCCGGGTTGCCAAAAATTCGGCCCAGGGATTGTTCGGCATTAAACCGGATCTTACCTGTTTTGGTAAAATCATCGGTGGGGGGCTGCCCGTGGGTGCCTATGGAGGCAGCAGGGAAGTCATGTCCCACATTGCACCCCTTGGACCGGTGTACCAGGCCGGAACCCTGTCTGGCAACCCCCTTGCCATGGCTGCAGGCATTGCCACCTTAAAAGCCCTGCAAGCTCCGGGATTTTATGAAAATCTGGATGCCAGAACCGAAAAATTGGTGGCTGGCCTTAAATCTGCAGCCGCTGAGGCCGGAATCGGCTTTTGTGCCGGACATGTGGGTTCCATGGGCGGTTTCTTTTTTACGCCGGGGCCGGTTCATAATTTCAACGAGGCCAAGGAAAGTAATCTGGAGCGATTCTCTGCCTTCTATAAAGGAATGCGGGATAGGGGTATTTACCTTGCGCCCTCCCAGTTTGAGGCCTTTTTTGTTTCCTCCGCCCACACGGATAAAGACATAGATGCCACCATATCTGCAGCAGCAGATGTAATGAAAGGCCTTTCCTGATATGGATCTTTCGGGAAATCACATCCCTGCCCATGTTAATAAAATTCATATGATTGCCGCCTGTGGTACCGGTATGGGTGCCCTGGCCTGCATGCTCAAAGATCTTGGATACGAGGTCACCGGCTCCGATCATCAGGTTTATCCACCCATGAGTGACTTTCTGGAAGGGAAGGGGGTTCGTCTGTTTTCCGGGTTTTCCCCTTCCCATCTTGATCCGCCACCGGACCTTGTGATCATCGGCAATGCCGTCACCCGGCAGAATATGGAAGCCCAGTATGTCATGGAAAATAAGATTCCCTATTGTTCCATGCCCCAGGCCCTGAACCATTTTGTTGCCGGGGATAAAAAAATCATTCTGGTGACGGGAACCCATGGCAAAACCACCACCTCCGCCATTGTTGCCCATCTTTTGCAGGAAGCCGGTCTTGATCCCACCTTCATGATCGGTGGGATTTTAAAAAATTTCAACAGCAATTATCGGCTGGGAAAGGGAGAATATATTGTCATTGAGGGCGATGAGTACGACACCGCTTTTTTTGATAAAGGCCCAAAATTTCTCCATTATATCCCCCATATCATCATTATGAACGGCATTGAATTTGACCATGCTGATATTTTCAGGGATTTAGATCACATCAAGGAGGCGTTTAAATCCCTTGTGAATATAATCCCCGTCAGTGCAACCATTCTTGCCAATGGTGCAGACTCCAATCTTTATGATGCGCTGAAGGGTGCCAAGTGCACCATTGAATATTTCGGACAGGGTGCTTATCATTGGTCCCTGCGGTATAGAAAGGCAAATGACCGGCAGACATGTATTCATATTAAAAAAGACAATGCTGAAGAATTTGAGGTTATATCTCCCCTCATGGGCAGACACAACGCCATGAATACCCTTGCGGCCATGGCAGCTTTGATAAACCTTAATATTCCATACACATCTTTTCTTTCGGGTATGGAACGATTTGAAGGCATAAAAAGAAGGCAGGAGATTAGGGGGGTAAGGAAGGGTATCACCGTCATGGATGATTTTGCCCATCACCCCACGGCGGTGAAAGAAACCCTTGCGGCGGTGAAGCCTTTTTATTTAACTGGGCGAGTGATTGCCGTGTTTGAGCCACGGACCAATTCCAGCATGCGTGATGTTTTTCAACAAGATTACGCCGCTGCCTTTGATGATGCGGATATAATCTGCATCCGAAAACCGTCACGCCTGGACAAGGTGCCCGAAAATCAACGTCTATCAACCCGACAACTGGTAAGTGACATCCAGATTCGGGGGAACAAGGCTTTTTATTTTGAGGATTCAGAATCTATTTTATTGTTCTTGAAGGAACATGCAAGGCAGGGGGATCTGCTGTTAATCATGTCCAATGGCGGTTTTGACAATATCCATCAGCGACTGCTGGATTTGTTGTAAGCCATGAAAAAAAACGCACTGATCAGAATTGTTTCCATCGGATGTCTTCATGGCTTTCTGTATCTGTGGTTTGTGCCTTTTGTGGTGTATCCCAGGTTTGGAGATAATGGATTAAGGATGACCGTTGCCGTTGCCGTGCTTATATCCGTGGCACTTCTGGCAACACTTTTTGTGGGTAAATTTAAAAAATAAAGATGTAAATCATTTTGATATCGTCAGAGCAGGAGTTTTGTTATGGAAAAAATTGAAAAAATTCAATGGGATGAGGCATTGAGCGTTGACATTCCGGAAATTGATGAGCTGCAGAAAAAGATATTTGCACTGATTGATGTGCTCATTGATCTAAAGGATGATCATGCCAACGCAAAGGACAGCTCCATCAACGTGGCAGAGCTCACCGAGTATGGAAGATATTATTTTTCCAAGGAAGAAGAATACCTTAGAAAGGCGGGTTATCCCGAGACAGACGTCCATGCCAAGGAGCATCGCAGGTTTATAAAAAGCACAGTGAGTCTGCGCCGACAGGTGGCAGAGGACAGAAACAATCTTACCTATGGCGTGATCAAGGAACTCAGGGATTGGCTTATTGTGCATATCAGCACCCATGATCACAAATATGTTCCTTTTTTACGAACCAACAACTACATCCTGGAGTCCAGGGCAAAGTAAAATCTCCCCTCCGGAAGTTTTTTTGGCGATGAACTCGGCAGAGCAGGCAACGGAGGGATTGGTCGAACACCTTCCAATGTAAAATCAGGGCTTGATCACAAGATCTGGCGCCAGTCCCAATGGTTGATCAACGGGGTCGGGCTTGTGTTATTGTACTTTTATCAACCAGCTGTTTTTAAAGGTAAGTTTGGGCTTGGTCATAAGATGGGCCATTCTTCTCAATTGGCGGGCCAACGGGGTCAGGCTATGTGGTATTAGAGCCTGAGTTTTTATCAGGCTCTATGTTTTTGACAAGTATCTAAGAATAAAGATAATTTCAAACAAAAACTTCAATAACGCAAGCCTGACCCCTCCCCAGGGTGGCCCATCTTGTGACCAAGCCCGTAAGTATAAATAAAAATACCAATAATGCAAGCCTGAACCCATCCCATATAACCCCACTCCGGCGTGGCCGATCGTGCTTGTGAACAAGCCCTGAAATCAGCTTTATAAAAACTGATTTTCACCCTTGTATGTTAAAAAGAATATCATTTTCCAGATAAACCTGTTCCAGCTTTTTCTGGTGTTCCTGCAGTGCTTCCCCCTGACGACTGGCAAGTTCCTGAACAATATACTTAAGGATACACATCATATTTGAGGTGTTGCCAATGTAGGCAATGGAATTGATGGGGATTTTAAGGCAATGGTGGGAAAATTGTATAATGGGACACATATTGTTGTCTGTGATCACCACAAGGGTGTGTCCCTCCCGTCGAATGAGCTTGGCAAGTTTTATCAGTTCATTGGGATATCGTGTGGTGGCAATCATAACCACAAGGCTGTTTTCCGGGGCATTGGCCAACATGTCTATGCATGTGGTATCACTGCCCTTCAGGGTCTGAACCCCTTTTCTAATACGTGTGAGGGACCATCCCAGGAAATAGGCAAAGGTATATGATAGCCTTGATCCTGCCACAAAGACCGTGGGGCTCTCCGCAATGGCTTTTACCACATGCTCCAGCTTTTTAATATCAATGGTTTCATAGAGATATTGAAGATTACTCAATTCATCCAATACCACATTGTTCAGCCTGTTCATTCCCGGTTTGTTTATCCCCTGGAGATCTGCCCTGTCCAGAAGACTCAACCCCGTATCCAGGAACCCCTTTAAATCCTGTTGAAAATCGCTGTAGCCTTTATAACCGCAGCTGTCAATGAATCGAATCACCGTGGCTTCGCTGGTCTTGCATGCCTCAGCCAGTTCTTTTATGGTCATAAAGACCGCCTTGGTGGGATTCTGGGTAATATAATTTCCGATGATCCGACCCTTGGGGGTCAGAGAGTCAAGCTTGCTTAAAATGGTTGTTATTACAGAATTTGAAGTCATATCGCTCATCTTTCAAAAAATTTCAGTAAAATTGAAATGTTTTATTTCATTGTATGGAAAACGCATTTTATTTCAATGTTTCAGGCACAGTTTCATATAACCCGCATGTCCTGGCGGACACAACGAATATTGAAAATGGTAAATGGCATTATGCCGCCCCTCCCCCGACGGGCAATGGTCCCGGACCGGAACTGTAGGCAGCTCGATTGTCCGGTTCCTATTGCCCATCGGGGGAGGGGCTCAGCTGAGGTAGACTTGAAAGCGACCTTTTCATATAAAACATACATGGCTGCTACCACCAGCCACAACAAAAAAACGAAACTCTAATAATTGCAGTCCTTTAAACGGAGTTTCATATAAAAAAAAGATAATATCCTCACGTACACAACAAAGATTAAAATGGCATTGTGTTACCCCCAACAGCCGTCAAAGATAGTCCTGACAGATTCGGCAGGGCAAATGCGATTATCACTTTTGGCTCCGAATGCAGCACACCGGACGGCAGTTGGGGAAAAAGTCCACATGACAAAAATTATTGCAATCCAAATCCATCAAAATATCCGGACTTCATGAAGTGATGCGCTGTATAAATAGTCGGAAATAATCATCTTGTCAACAACTGTAAAATTCTATGAAATAAATTTACTCATTTTTTAAAAAACAATTTGACATGATTTAATCCATAGACTATAAAAAGCACAGTCAGTATTTGAATAACATCACAGTACAAAACTCAAGAGAGTGCTTATGTTCAGTAAACAAAAACCCATGTGGGGTGAAAAGACCCAACTTAAGTCAAGTTATGATGCAGTAATCATCGGTGGCGGACTTCACGGGCTGGCAACGGCTTATTTTCTGGCCAAGGAACACGGCATCACAGATGTGGCCATCATCGAGAAAAACTACATCGGCTTTGGTGGCGCAGGCAGAAACACCGCCATTGTACGCGCCAACCAGAGAACCCAGTACAATGTCCCCTTGTACAATGAGGCCCTTAAGTTATGGCCCATCCTCACCAAGGAACTGGACTATAACCTGATGTTCAACAACTGTGGTAACCTGAATCTCATGCACAGTGAAGCGGCCATGAAAGCGGCCACCACCACCATTGCAACGGCCCAGTTCCATGGTGTTGAAAGTCATCTCATTGATGCCAAACAAGCCAAAGAACTGGTGCCTGCTCTGAATATTTCAGAGGACATCACCTTTCCCATCCACGGTGCCATGTTCCATCCCCCGGGAGGAATTGTTCGTCATGATGCCGTGGTGTGGGGCCTTGCCAGGGGTGCCAATAAATATGGCGTTGAAATTCACCAGCAGACAGAAGCCACGGGCATTAAAACCCAGAACGGAAAAGTCACAGGTGTGGAAACCAGCCGGGGTACCATAAACACCAAACAGGTGCTCATCTCCGCCGGTGGGTATTCTGCAGCCCTTATTTACGGCATGCTGGGAATTAAACTTCCCATCAGTGTATTGACCATCCAGGCCATGGTGACCCAGCCTTTAAAACCGCTTTTAAACCATGTGGTTTCCTCCGGTGCCTATCACTGCTATGCCAACCAGACCCTCAAGGGCGAAGTGGCCACCGGCGCGCACATGGACCAATGGCCCAACTACACCACCCAGAACACCGCCCATTATATCAAGCACCAGGCCGAAGCCCTTTCTGAGTTTCTCCCCTGTCTCCGGGGCGTAAAATTCATGAGAATCTGGGGCGGTCTTGCAGACATGACGCCGGACATGGCTCCCATCATGGACGGTAATGAACACATTGAAGGGTTTTACATGGATTGCGGATGGGGTTATTTCGGGTTTAAATCCTGCTCCGCCGTGGGTAAATACATGGCCCAGTTCATGGCGGAAAAGAAGTGTCCGGAAATACTCAAGCCCTTTAACTACAGGCGATACGAAAATCATCAGCTCATGGGTGAAACCGCCGCACTGGTTAACTATACACCTGATAACTAATCGGTGGGATTTAAGGAGATATAAAAATGGCGTTAACAATTACATGTCCCATATGCGGTAAAAGAAACGGATATGAGTTCAGGTATGGCGGGGAAGACAAGGGACCAAGACCCGAAGAAGCAGGTTTGACCCCTGAAGCCTGGTGTGACTATGTACATATGAATAAATGTGTTGCAGGCGTTCAAAAAGAGTGGTGGTTTCACAAGGATGGTTGCGGTTCGTGGTTTACCATCCATCGCGATACAACAACCAACCTTGAAGTAAAAGGTCCGGAGGCTGACAAATGATGACCCGATTTAATCAGCTGCCCACGCTGAAAATAGATCCGACAAAAAAAGTAATTTTCAATTACAAGGGAAAGTCCTACACCGGTGTGGAAGGCGATACCATTGCCAGCGCCCTTTATGCCAACGGTGTCCGCATATATGCCAGAAGTCTTAAATACCATCGTCCCCGGGGGCTTTACAGCCTGGATGGTGAATGCAGTAACACCATGATGGAAGTGGATGGTATCCCCAATGTACGCACGGAGAACACCCTGCTCAAACAGGGCATGACCGTGAAGGAGCAGAACGTCAAGGGATCAGCCGAAAACGATATGCTGGGATTCCTGGACAAGCTGGACTGGGCCATGCCCGCCGGTTTCTATTATAAAATGATGCACAAGCCCGCCCGCATCTGGCCCATCGCCATGAAACAGATTCGTAAAACGGCAGGTCTTGGTGAAATCAGTCCTGATTTTGTCATGCCGGGCAAGTTCGATGAGATTTTTCCCAGAACCGACGTAGTTGTCATCGGTGGGGGACCCGCCGGTATGACCGCGGCTCTTGCCGCTGCTGAAAAGGGGCTTCGGGTAATCATCATGGAATCGCGTCCCTGGCTGGGTGGATTCTTTGACTATCGCATGGCGGAATATAAGGATGGTATTGCCCTGTACCAACGGGGCCGGGATCTGGCACAGCAGGTGGAAGCCCATGAAAACATCCGGGTGCTCAAACACACCGCCATGGTGGGTGCGTACAGTAACTGCCTGGTCACTGGCTTCCAGACGGGAACGGATAAAGACGCTTTTAACGAACGATATGTGGAGATTCGGGCCAACAGCGTCATTGTGGCCACCGGCTGTATTGAGCGCCCCCTGCTTTTTGACAACAACGAACGTCCCGGTGTCATGCAGGTGGGATGTGCCCTTCGCATGGCCCGTCATTATGGTATTCTGGCCGGTGAAAATGGTGTTTTCAGCGTGGGGCATGATCTTGGCCTTGAAGCGGCCATTGATCTATTTGACATGGGCATGAAGATCGCATGCGTTGCTGATGTGCGTGAAGATGGTCAGGACCCCGAACTGGTACTGGCACTGGCCAAACGAAATATTCTCCTTCTTAAGGGGTGGGTGGCCACCGTTGCCCATGGCAAGAAACAGGTCAACAAGGTGACCATGAGCTCCATTGACGGCATGATCTCCCGGGATTTTGACTGTGATGTGCTGGTGGCCTCTGCGGGGCTTACCCCGGTGACCGGTCCGTTGACCATGGCCCAGATTAAACTGAGACACGATGATTTCACCGGCTTTTTTGTGGCCGACGAGATGCCGGAAAATACCTTTTCCGCCGGTCGTATCCTGGGACTTAACGATGCCTTTTCCATTGAATGTTCCGGTACCCTTGCCGGGATAAAGGCCGCCAAGGCCTGTGGAGCCTGCACCACCGTCGATGTGGAAGCTGCGGAAGCTGCCATGAAAGAACTTCCCGGACCCGTGCGCGGCTCCAAGCTTGTGACAGCCCCTGTAAAGGGTAAAAAAAGTTTTATCTGCTTTGACGAAGACACCACCATCAAGGCCGTGAAGCAGACTATTGACAGCGGATTTGATGTTCCCGAACTTGTAAAACGATATTCATCTGCAGGTCTTGGACCGGGCCAGAGCGGTATCCCCGGGCACAACCTGCCCCTTTATGTGGCAAAATACCAGGCCCTTGCCGGTGTGCCCGTTAAACCCACCACGGTGCGTGCACCCATTGTACCCACATTTATTGCCACCTATGCCGGTGCCAATCACACCATGCACAAGAGAACCCCCATCCACGAACTTCAAGTGGCGGATAAGGGGATTTTGCGTAAAATCGGTGTGTGGGAACGGGTGAGATATTTTTCCGAGGATTATTCCTGCCGCAAAGAAATTGAAAACGTGCGAAACAATGTAGGTATGCTGGATGGCTCCACCCTGGGTAAATTCCGCCTCCATGGACCCGATGCCCTTAAAGCCCTGCAGCGTATGTATGTCAGCGACATGTCCAAACTCAAACCCGGCCGGGTGAAATACTCCGCCATGTGCAACGACGACGGCTGTGTCATTGATGATGGTGTTGTTATCATGGTGGGTGAAAATGATTACTACATCACCACCTCCACCGGCCGGGCCGGTCAGACCGTGGAATGGTTCCGGTATCACACCCGGTATGACGGCTGGAATTTCAGCATGGTGAATCTCACCGACTCCATGGGTGTCATCAACCTTTCCGGTCCCAATGCCAGAAAGGTGTTTGCAAAAATCACCGATGAAGACGTCTCCAATGAAGCCCTGCCTTACTCCGGTTATAAAGAACTGGTCATAAAAGATGTCATCCCGGTAAAGGTCATGCGACTGGGCTTTGTGGGTGAGCTCTCCTATGAGTTCCATGTGCCTTCTTCTTACATGACATCCCTGTGGCAGATCCTCAAGGAAGCGGGTGCGGAGTTTGGCATTCAGAATTTTGGTGTGGAAGCCCAGAACGTCCTTCGCATGGAAAAATGCCATATTATCCTGGGTCAGGAGTCCGAGCAGCGGACCAACCTTCTGGATGTGGGACTTGGATTTTTGTGGGATCGTAAAAAAGCCGAAGCCAAAACCGTTGGTGCCGTGGCCCTTCGCCAGGCAGAAAATGATCCTACCCGTCTCAAGCTGGTGGGATTCAAAATGGAAAACAAGGGACGTGCGCCCCGGGATGGTGCTCTCATCGTGGATACACGGGTGCGTGGATACATTGCAACGGCCCGGGACAGCTTTTCTTTGAACGAGGCCGTGGGTATGGCCCTTGTTGAATCAGAGCTTGCCAAGGTGGGTACCCGGCTTGAAATCTACGAAGATGAATGCGGCGACAAACGTATCTATGGCAAGGTGGTTCCCATGCCATTTTATGATCCTGACGGAACAAGAATGAAGAGTTGAGGTAAAAAGAAATGGTAGACATAAAAAGAATTTCACCGGTGTCCTTTGGTAAATATCCCAAACGCACGGAAATCCGGGACAATTGGACCATCGCCATGGAATATGACGGAGAAGGGCAGGGCCTGTCCATTGTGGACTTAAGTCATATAACCCGCCTGGATGTCCAGACAAAGGATCTGTCAGCTGTAACCCCCTTTGGCGTGGCTATCCCGGAAGTTCCTGGGAAGTCAGTTCTTGAAGGCGGGGTATTGATCAACCGCATGAACGGTATCCAGGCATCTGTCTTTCAGCTGCCCGGAAACGATGCAGATTGTCCCACGGATGTGTTTGTCACAGAGACCACGGAAAATACCCTGTGCGTGGCCATCATGGGCAAGGATCTCTTTTCATTCATGGAAAAAGTGACAAACCTGGATTTCCTTGACCCCAAAATGACAGCTCCGTTTCTGTTCCAGGGCCCCTGCTGCCATGTGCCCTGCCAGATCATCACTCTTTGCAAGGATGGCGAAAAGGCTGGTCTGATCCTTACTTGTTCCCGGGGATATGGAAAAGATATGATTCACTCCCTTATGGACAGTGGTGTTGAATTTAACATGCAACCTGCTGGTGAAGAAAAATTCTCCGCCTGGGTGGCGTCTTTATAAAAATATTTTAAACGGATAATGGGGTCAGGCTTGGCTTATTGGTGTTATTGCCCCTGATTTATTCAAGCCGGAAAATTTAAAATAATGCCAGCCCGGCTGCCCCCTATGTGATTTGATCATCAAGGATCAAAACCCAAAACAAAAAACCTGATCCAATTCCGGATCAGGTTTTTTGCGTTTTGACCATGCCGGTCATTGGGCGCTTATCAGATTCTTATCTCTGGTTTTCGTGTTATTTGGGCAAGAGAATCAGAAATCCTTTTGGGTTCCGGGTTGTCCAGGTTAGGTATTCATGGGTCCTTATGTCTCATGATTCTTGGCCATGTTGCTTGACATACTCATACATCACAATGGATGCGGCAATGCTCACATTAAGGCTTTGCACCTTTCCAAACTGGGGAATGGCCAGTCGCATGATATTGTCGTATTTATCGGGATCAAAGCTGATGCCCAATCCTTCATGGCCCAGCACAAAGGCACTTTTTCGGGGAAGGGCAGTGTTAAAAAGCGAGGTGCCTTTTTCCGGTTCCAGGATTACCAGGGTATATTCACTCTGGATCAGGGGGTGGTAGCACTCGTCAAAATCATCGTAAAATTTTGCCGGAACATTTTTAAATCCCCCCATTCCCGGGGCCGGATCAAAATGATCAATGCCCACAAGATCCACCCGGTGTGCCCCAAAAGCATCTGCACTGCGAAATATTTTTCCCACGTTATAAGACGGCTTGAGGTGATCCAGCACAATGATCATTTCATGGATGCCGGGCTTTGCAAGTACGTTTCTCTGCTTTTGACGCCGGAAACGCCGCTGGGCATTCTGGACTTCTCTTTTCATCATTTCTCTTACTTTGTGTGGTCCCATGCGGAGGTCCTTTTTATTAAAACTGCACCTGTGAGGTGTTATTAACAATAATTGTTTCTGGTGTGGAATTATTCAAGGAATTTCAATTTTATGAATTACCCCAGATTGCCAAAAAGAGACCGTCATTTAACATGTTTTTTACGAGAATGCAATTTCAGGCTTGGATTCGTCAGGCTTGAAGCGATTTTCAAATCACTTTAAGCAGTTCCCATGGCTTTTCCATGGTTTCCAGCGTCCAAACGGTCCGGATCAACGCTTCCACTGTATCCAAAGGAAGAATCTCACCTGCAAATCGTCTGAATTTATTTTTAATCTCCGGATCTGACAGGGGATAGTTCCAGTCCCCCTTTAGTTTGTCAGCCTCTGCTTTAAATGTCTGCCCTGCTGTTGTCTCTATGGTGAGTCGGGCCAGGGTGCTGACGGGATATTTTTTTTGTATCTCTTCATCCACTGACAGGGTGACGTTCCGTGCCAGTGTCGTCACCCTGTCATCAACAAATCGTTCCGGTTTCATCTGGCTGGGGGTCAATTCTCCATCCAGGGCAGCAACCGACAGGAGAAAGGGGAGGCTGTACTGGGCCTGTTCCACGCAGTCGGGAACCACGGTGTCCAGCAAAGATGCGTAATAAAAAGTGTCCACATGGATGCCTTTTATATCGCCTCCACCCAGTTTGTTTTTTTTCATCAAGCCAAGCAAAAGGTCCAGAGCACTATGGGTCCAGCGACAACTGGGATATTGTTTGAAATAAAGATTTTCCATTTCATAATGATCTCCGCAGGTATTGAGCTTTGCAAGATCCTCCTTGCCCCTGAAAAGGGTCAAAGTGCCGGTGATACCCACCTTGGCCATCATGGCGGCGTTCAGGCCCGTGGCTGCGGACCATCCCATACCTTCTTTGACCGTGGGAATGCGGCGGTCTTCAATCCATCCCATGAGCTGACAGTTGGGAGTCTGAACCTCAGTGATGCCCAATGCCTGCTCCATCTCCCGTGCATTTAAGCCCACAAGATGCCCCACTGCGGCGGCAGCTCCAAAGCTGACCCAATTGCCGGAGCCATAATATGTCTCACCACTGTTAATGGCAAGTCCGCATCTTAAGCCCACTTCATAACCTGCCACCAGGGCTTCCATGAACTGTCGTCCATTGGCCTTTACCATCTCTGCGGCGGCAAAGGTAGCCGGCAGAATGACTCCGCCCGGGTGTCCCTTGGCCATGCGATGGCCGTCGTCACCATCCAATACGTTGGCAAGGACCCCATTGACATTGGCAGCCATGGTGGGGTTAATACTTTCTTTAACACCCATGACAGTGGTGCCGTCTGCCTGCCGTGCACTTTGGGCCAGCTGGGTTATCTGTTGACCGACCACGGTACAGGTACCGGCAATCATGCAGCCCAGGGTATCTAATACCACCCGTCGTACCTGGTTAATCACTTTGTCAGGTAAATTTTCATAGCTTACCCGGGTAGAAAAATTTATCAGTTGTGATGCTTCCTGTTTCATATTTTTTCCATCGTTCCTTATCGGGGGGTGTTTGTCAGCAAGATGGGCCACTGATCACAGTTGACGGGCCAGCTGGTAAACAACGTATTGTTTCAGCGCAATTTCAACATCCTTGTCCATGGGGGGGGGTGCATATGATTGCAAACGATTTGTCATCGCTTCATTGGCCGTTTCATGGGTCCACTTTTTGCCGTTTTGCACCCATCTATCGTGGTTGGATTTATTAAACAGTTTATTCTGAAAAAATGCAGTTCGGCATCGCTTCATGGTGTGCATCTGGGAAAGATACTGTCCGCCCGCTCCGATCTCTTTAATTAGATCCAGAGCAAAGGCTTCATGGGAATAATCACCAGGCTCCAGCATTTTTTTAACCATACCGCACAGTTCTTCATCTGCCATGAATTTTTCGTATCCCATGGCAATGTAGGCCCCTGAAATACCACAGCAGTGCAGAGACATATTCACCCCGGAGGTGGCTGCTGCTCCAAGAATCATTGCAGATTCCGCACCCGCCTGGTAATCCGGTGCCAGGGAATCGGTGAAAGCACCACCTGCACGGGTGGGGATGTTATAATACCGTCCCATGGCCGCATGGACGGCAATATTTCTGGCAACCTCCGGTGATCCAATGGTATATCCCCCTGTTTTCATGTCAAGTGGGGTACCGCCTGCCCCATATATGACGGGGGTGCCGGGACAAATCAACTGTGCAAGACAAATGCCTGCAAGGTTCATGGCATTTTGCATCGCCTGAGTGCCAGCTTCTGTGATGGGGCTTGTGGAACCCATCATGGCACCACTGTGAATGATCACCGGTTGTCCCTTTGCGGCATAAATCATGAGAGCATCGGTCATGTCATGGGCAAATTGCAGGGGTGCAAGGGCATTGATAAGTCCTACAACCACAGGGCGATCCAAGGTATTAAAAATAATTTCTGCCATGTTTAAACTATCAAGGGCTGCCCGGGAAGAGGTGGTGCTGCCCATGGTTGGTTTATCACTCAGGGTGAAATTGCTGTAAAGCATTTCAAGGTGCCCGGTTTCGGCGGAAAGTTCTGCTGGCTGGACCATGATGGAACCCAGAAAATCCAGATACGGAGAGGTGTGGGTCAATTTGCAGAAATTATCATAATCGTCCTTGTTGGCATTTCGCATGTTTCCATCTTTTTCAATGATAAATGGTGCACCATACCCCGGTCCCATGTGATGATAATCTTCACCCATGGTGATGGAGTGCTGTTTGTTTCTGGCATGCCAGACAAAGGAAGATGGAACTGAAGAAAGGGCTTTTTCAACATTTTTTTCACTGAAAAAAACCGTTTCATTGTGAATTTCAACACCGTGTCTGGAAAGCAGCTCCAGGGCCGATACGCAATTAAATCGAATGCCCGCCTCGGCCAGTATCTTCAGGGAGTAAGTGTGTATTTTTTGTTGTTCTTTGATTGATAATGACGGAATTATGGCATTCATGGAGCCTCCTTTATGGTTGAATCTGAACCATTAGAATGAAAGGATTCTTGATTCAAACCCATAATTAATCAAAGTCATCATCGCTTTTCGGGTCGGGTTTCCAGATTGAACAGAATATCATTTTCCAGGTAGGCCTGTTCAAGCTTTTCCTGGTGTTCATTAAGGTCATCCCCCCTTTTCTTTGCCAGGGCGTGGACCAGATAATTGATCAGGCAGCTCAATGAAGTGATACTGCCAAGAAAGGGGATGGTCAACATGGGAGCAATCAGGGAATGATCACTGAACTGCAAAAGCGGGCAGGATGAGCTGTCCGTGAGAAGGATGAGGGAGTGCCCTTGTCGACGGACCATCTTACCGACCCGTATCAGTTCATTGGGATAGCGGGATGTGGCCACAATCACCACAACCGTATTTTCCGGGGCTATGGCCAGCCAGTCAATGGTGGTGCGGTCGCTGCCTTTGAGGATGGTGATATCCTGCCGAACTTTAGTCATAGTCCATCCCATGTAGTTGGCCAGCGAGTAGGAAAGGCGTGAACCAATTACCAGCACCCGTGATGCTTCTGACAGGCGGGTGATGATTTTGTCTGCTTCGTCCATATCCATGTTTTTACTTAGAAAAGAAAGGTTCTCAATTTCCTGGGTCACCAGCCGGGTAAATGCGTTTTGCTCTCCATTTTTGGCTTTAATGGTGATGCGGCTTCTCTCCATGAGTGTCAGCCCGGTGTCAATGTGATTTCGTAATTGTTTGATGAAAACGGCATAGCTTTCAAAACCCAGTTGACGTACAAAACGCACAACCGTGGCTTCACTGACACCGCTGGCAGAAGCAAGTTGCCGTGTGGTCATAAACACCGCCTGTTGTGGGTTTTCCATAACATAATCGGCTATGATTTTGTTTTTGGGTGTCATGTGGGGGGTGGTGCTTTTTATCACTTTTTCCAGTGTGGGCGAATCTGAACTCATTTATTTGGTCTTCCTTTGTTATTATTGCATTTCTTTATCAAAAAGCAATTAAATCAAAAGGGCTTGATCATAACCTGGGCCACTCGTAATTGTTGGCGGGTCGACGGGCTCAAATTTTTGACAACTATCTGTGTCTCAAGGCATATTTCTACAAAATCGTCAATAACGAAAGCCTGACCCCACTCCCATGTTGTGACCAGTCCCAATCAAAGTGCCGAAATACTGTCGGACATCTGCCTTTATATTCTTCAGAATTAATACATTAAAAATAACATATTTACAATAAATGATTGAGTTCTTTCATTAGATGTTGATTTGATGCTGATGCATTTCCTTCACTGTACCGTTCTTGCTGATGGCGGACTTGGTCACTATATGGACCACCCGGCATAATTTGCGGGTCAATGAAGTCAGGGCTTGTGTTTTTAATAATTACCCGTATTTTAAGGTAAAATTTAATAATGCCGCCAAAAATGCAGGCCTGTACCCTCCCCAGTACGGTCGATCTTATGAGCAAGTCCGAAATGGCGAACCTTGAGTCGAAAGATGATATTATGGCAGGTGAACAAATAATTTATGAAACAGCAACTATCAATATTGACATTATTTGAGTCATCGTGTAATGGATTGAAATTCCAAAATTTATAAAATTGGTTACCCCCATATTAGGATGTTTTTTACCCGGCATGTGCTGAGATGGATTATTAGCATAAAGTAAATTTTCGGTCAGCACCTCATCTTATCCTGTTTTGATCTGGTCGCACAGCATTAGTATGCCGGGCAGCCCCAAACAGGCGAATATGGGGCACTGCCCAAACATTGATATGAGCAAGTCGAATACTTATACCACAAATATTTTAATATTCTGTCATTTAAGGGGTTTAACATGGCGATTGATGAAAAAAAAGAAAATATTTCAGGCGGTGATATTAGGATTTCTCCCCCCATCCATGACTGTGCTCCGCGTCTGGATGATGTGGTCACGTCTACAAGGCCCGTTCTCAGCTGGCTAAACAGTGGTGGAATATCTCTTGATGAACGAAATTATATGCTTCAACTGGATACCTCACCGTTTTTTAACACAAAAAATTTCATGCAATATAAAAATATCCCTGAAACAGTTTATGCCACGCGTTTCAGGCTGGAAAATCCGCTCAAGGACAATACTCGTTATTTCTGGCGGGTTAAATGCCAGGAAAGGCACGGCGATGAAAGTCCATGGTCCACGGAATTTGGGGGCCTGACAGCACGGTTTGGTGTAAATACCACATGGAATAAACAACTTTTATTCCAGCGGGTTGACTGTGTTGATATCATCGCATCCAGTGGCACAGGTGAAGCCAGTATTCAGGCCTATGAGGAATCGGGTTTGAATCACTGGCGGGGCAGGGCTGGTGAAAAGGTTTACACCATTGATTTTGATATGGGGCAAATCGTTTGTATTTCCCGCATATGGCTTCTCATGGCTCCTGCCGGCTGGAGCCATGAGAAGCCTTGCAAAGCCTGGGGGTTGACTAACATTTCAACCTCCGGTCGACTGGAGGATTACGTCTGGCAATCCAGCGATGATAAAGAAAACTGGATCGACATACCCGGAACTTCCGTGAACGGTTTTCATGGGTACAAGGCAGTGATTGACCTGGGCGAGAGGTCTGTCAAAGCACGTTTTTTCAGGCTTTTGATCACCGCATGGACCGGGGATGCCCCAACGGTTCATGAGGTAACCTTTTATGAAAAAACTGATCCGCCGCCTTTGCAGGTACCCCCCGGAAAATATGTCATGATTATTCGCAATGAGCAGAGTTTTTCAAATTATGAGAAACAGGATTGGAAAAATGCAATTCTGGGCAGAGAAGGGCATGCAGCGTTGCCCTGGTCCCTTGGGGTTGTTCAGATTAATCATGCCCGGGTTAACAATGAAGTCCTTGAGAATCTTGAAAATAAACCCATTGCCATTTTTCTGACAGGTCAGAGTCGTTGGTGGGAAATGATGCCCATGTTTGAATTCAATGGTGAAATGGAGGTTATCAGGAAAACGGATATCCCTCTTTTTGGTGTATGCGGAGGGCATCAGATGATAGCGGCCCAACAAGAGAGAACCTTTGTACAAAACACAGGGCGATACCATGGCGCATATGAAAAGGACGTTAAAAATTTAATGGAAGGAGATATTGTTCCCATTAAGATTATTGCACCAGACAATTTGTTTGCAGGTATGAATGATCCTTTTTATATTCCCAAGCTTCATAGCTGGAACATCTGTGTTATTCCGGATGGTTTTGAACTGATCGCCACCTCCACTGACTCAAAGGGACATTTGGTAAATGAAATTATTAAACACAAAAATCGACTGATTATAGGGAGCCAGGGACATCCTGAAATTTCCACTCCCTGGAGTAGCGGCAAGCTTCTTTTGATAAATTTTTTGCGACTTGCCATGGCCCATGTCGCCGGAAAAATAAATGGAAATACACCAGATTTACAACTGCCTATGAATTGATTATTTCATGATAAAAATTATAGGCATAAATATTGACATGTTTTGCTTCGCATGATAGGTGTGTCTATCATCAAGAAAACAATTTGGAGGCCAACCATGTATTTAGACGTTTCTATCTGCCCGGAATGCAACAGGGAATTGTCTTTGCACTCTGCAAAATGCAGGTATTGTGACAGAGAAATTTCAGAACCAAAATATAAATCTGTTTTTCGGTGGCAGTGGGCGGACAGATTTATTTTATTGGCCTTGACAAGCTTGATGGCCTGTTTTTTTGTCCCCTGGTTTCCCGGTGAATTCCTTTTACAGGACACCGGCTTTTCCATTTATTCATTGCTCATCCATATTGTGGATATTGAGATTGATTTTCTATCCTCCTATAATATTTTAAGAATGGGGCTGATATTGCCTCTTTTTTCCATACTTCTCTTCTTCATGGTCTATTTTGAGGAAAATTTTAAATCAAGCCCGTTTCCGGGAATTTTTCTTTTTGTAATTCTCATGACAGCGGTGAGTTTAAAATTGACGACATGGTTGTCAGGCCTTGCGTTATTTGCAGCTTTGGGCTTTTTTCTGTTTTTCCTGGCCTGGTTTTTTCGTCGTCAATATACAAAGGGCTCTCTTGGACAGGAGGTACACCAGTTTCTCTTCGGATTCTTTACGCTTACGATATTGATTTACCTTGCCGATTTCTATGTGAACTTTCTTGCGAAACTGGATGGAATCATTTTGCTTCAAACTTGGGGATTCTGGGTTTCCCTTTTTGTAACGCTGCCCGTGACATTGCTGGTGTTGACCAGATATATGCAAAGCATAACGGACTTCTGGCTTACCCTGTTTATGGTGGTATTCACCATTGCCGCATACGACAGCCTGGTTAAATTATTTTTTTACTGCGAACCATTTGTTTTTTTTGCAGACAATCTCCATGAAATTCTGGTTGAACTGGTGACGCACATTCGAATTGTGAGCATTTCCCTTGTCATTGCCATTGCAGTGGGTGTGCCCGTGGGCGTCTATATTACCCGCAATCCCGGTATGGCGAGCATTGTGCTCTACGCCTCCAGTATTCTGATCACCATACCAAGCATTGCCATGTTTGGTTTCATGATGCCAATTCTGTCCTCCATTGACAATGCATGGGATGCTGTAAATGGTATCGGTATCGGTGCTGTTCCGGCGGTGGTAGCCCTTTCACTCTACTCTCTTTTGCCCATTATACGTAATACCTATATTGCCTTGAAAAGTGTTGATCCTGCCACCCTTGAAGCGGGCAAAGGAATGGGGATGACCCATTTTCAGCTATTAATTCAGCTTCAACTGCCCCTGGCGGCACCCATTATCATGGCCGGCGTCAGAACAGCTGTGGTCATGGCCATCGCCATAGCAGCCATTGCCGCCTATATCGGGGCTGGGGGACTTGGTATCTTTGTCAGTGAAGGATTGCAGTTATCCACCAATTCCTCGGTGATTGCGGGGGCTTTAGTTATGAGTCTTCTGGCCATTGTCGCTGACATGGTTCTGGGTAAGGCAGAAGACTGGCTGACCCCAGACGGGTTAAAGATAACACTCTCCAATGGATAAAAATAATTTATAAAAACAGGGGTTGATGGATCATTTAACTGCTTTGAGACTGTATTAAAAAATATCAGAATCAAGCCTGACCCATCTCTATAGTGGCAGATGTTGTGACTTAAGCCCTAAAATAATAAAAGGAATAATATTATGGGAAGCATGCTGAGTCTCCAGGACGTAACCAAAATTTATCCGGGAGCAGGAAATGTAAAGGCTGTGGACGAACTCTCTTTTGACCTGGAAGAAGGGGAAATCTGTACGGTGGTTGGACCGTCGGGGTGCGGTAAAACAACGGCCATGAAAATGATTAACCGGCTGATCTCCATCACCAGCGGGAAAATATACATTGATGGTGAGAATGTTGCCCGCCTGAATACCATTGAGCTGCGACGCAAAATAGGCTATGTCATCCAGAACATCGGCCTGTTTCCCAATATGACCATCGGCGAAAACATCGCCATTATTCCTAAACTGTTAAAATGGGATAAGGGTAGAATAGAAGAAAAAGTATTAAGCCTTCTTGAAATTGTGAATTTGTCACCGGATCTTTATCGAGACAGATATCCCAGGGAATTGTCCGGGGGGCAGCAGCAGCGCATCGGTGTGGCCCGGGCAATGGCAGGAGATCCTCCCATCATGCTCATGGACGAACCCTTCGGAGCCATTGACCCCATCAACCGGGAGCACCTTCAGAACGAATTCTTGAAAATCCAGGAAAAAGTAAAAAAAACCATTGTGTTTGTAACCCACGACATCGACGAAGCTATTAAAATGGGAAATAAAATCTGCCTGCTTAAGGATGGGCATCTTGTGCAATTTGCTTCGCCGGAAGAAATGCTTGTGAACCCAAAAAACAGTTTCGTCAGTGATTTTGTGGGCGGGGACCGTACACTGAAACGCCTGAATCTTTTCACCGTCAAAAAAGCCATGCAAAAAAATCCTCCGATGATTCTGGAAAGCGAAATCGTTGAAACGGCATTGAATCGCTCCCGGGAACTTGGACAGGATTTTCTCATTGCCACAGATAAACAAGGGAAATTTGCCGGTATATTCAATTGTAAGGATACCTCCATTTCCCCAAATGTTCAGGTCAAAAAAGCCATGGAACCGGCCAAGGCCTGGCTGCCATCCCATTCCAGCCTTAAAGATGGCCTGTCGGAGATCTTCACCCATGATTATGGATTTCTGGTGGTTGTGGACGATGACAAAAAGGTTCTTGGATGGCTTCGCACAGATGATATCAAAAAAACCCTGAAAGGATAATTCCCATGCCAGTGACTATTTTTTTTCAGCTTTTCAGAAAAATTTTACCGGCTGCTGTAACCATTGCCTTTGTTTGCTGGATATACAGCAGTTATGGTGCTTGGACTTATACTTTCCAGAATAAGGCAGAATTCTTCAAACTCATTGGGGAACACCTGGTGCTTGTGCTCATAAGCATGACCGCCGCCATTACAGTGGGCGTTACGCTGGGAACCATCATGACGCGAAAGGGGATGGAAAAAAGTGCATCTGTGATCATGGCAGTGGTAAATGTGTGGCAGTCAGTGCCTTCCCTTGGGGTCATTGCGCTGGCATATGGTATTCTGCCGGCGCTTGGCATGTCCGGCATTGGCATGGTGCCTGCCCTGATTGCACTTTTTTTCCATGCGGTTTCCCCCATTGTCAGAAATACCTATGCGGGGATTGATGGGGTCAGCAATGACGTGATTGAGGCTGCAACGGGCATGGGAATGACAAAAAGACAGATTTTGTTTCAAATTGAATTGCCCAATGCCCTGCCTGTGATCATGGGGGGGATTCGAACATCTTCAGCCATCATTGTGGGTACAGCCCCCCTTGCATTCCTCATCGGTGGCGGTGGCCTTGGATTCTGGATATTTACAGGTATTGCACTGGTGGACATGGGAATCATGACAGCGGGGGCGGTCCCTGTTGCTTTACTGGCCATGGCCATTGATTATCTCCTGGCGCTTCTGGAAAGAATAATCGTCAGCAAGGGTATTTTGCAGGATGATTACCAATTGTCAGCATAAGTTCGTTTAAATTTATCAAAGGAGAAGATGTATGAAAAAAATGATTATTGCACTCACAGCCGCAGTTTTTATGTTATCACCCCTTACCAGCATGGCAGGTGCCCCGGTTAAGATTGGTTCCAAAGCATACACCGAGCAGGTGATTCTGGGAAAGATGATGGTACTGCTGTTGAAGGACAGAAAGATTCCGGTTGAAGATCGAACCAGCCTGGGAGGAACCAACGTAAACAGAGAGGCCCTGGAACAGGGACAGATTGACCTTTACATGGAATATACCGGAACGGCTTGGTTAACTTTTTTCAAAAAGAAGGAGGTGGTCAGAAACGCTACGGATCTTTACAACAAAGTCAAGGCCGTTGATGCTGAAAAAGATCTTGTGTGGCTTACCCCGGGTGTTTTTAACAGTACCTACGCCATTGCCATGAAAGCCGATGTTGCCGACAAAATGGGTATTAAAACTCTGTCCCAGTGGGCGGATTATACCAAGAAAAATCCGGGTGTAATGACCGTTTCAAGTAATGCAGAATTTTATTCCAGAGCCGATGGCTTTAAAGGCATGATGGAGTATTATGGGCTTGAATTCGGCAAAGACATCCCCGATGCCAATGTGCTGAAAATGGAAACCCCCCTGTGCAAAAAAGCCGTCAGGGATGACCAGGCATTGTGTGGTATGGCATTTGCTGCAGATGGAGAAATAAAAGCCTATAATCTTTATGTGCTGGAAGACGACAAGGGCTATTTTCCCATTTACAATCCCTGTCCGGTTATCCGCGCATCAGTTCTGGAGACATACCCTGAGCTGACAAAAATCCTGGGAGAGATCGGGCCTTCCCTTGACACCGGTACAATGATCCGACTGAACTACCGGGTGAATATAAATGGCGAAAAGCCCGAAGCCGTTGCCAAAAGTTGGCTGGAAGGCGTTGGACTCATTGTGAAAAAAAGGAAATAAATCCCCAGCAACTTCGTCGTGTTAAAAAATGCCCGGTGAAATCATTAGAACACCGGGCATTAACCAATCTTTTCGCCAATTTTATTTTGGTCAGAAAATTACTTTAGGCCCATGTCGGATTCCAGGGTTTTATCCGGTTGAGGTCAGGGGTAGGCATCATAAAACATAGACCGGGCGCACTTTTATTTTCCCGGTTTGGTCACAATATGGTTTGTTTGTCATACTTGGCGGGGCCAACGGGGTCAGGCTTGTGTTATTGATAATCCACCAATCCCAACCAGCGCTTTATTCGCCCCAACATTTTTACAAATCCTCCAGTATATTTTCGAGAATACGTATCCACAAGGTTTTTGGCTTCATCTTCCTGCAGAATATCCTCATGATTAACCATTTCCCGACGCTGTTTTTTACGGTAATTGACAATCCAAATATAAAAATCGGTTTCCGTTCGATGGGGAAATGATGCCATTATACCGTTTTTTGCGATGAGATCAACCAACGGCGCATAAATTTTATCATACCAGGACAGGGCAGCCTCCTCCATGGGGATATGTCTTTTTTCCATTTCCGACAGGTAAAATCCATGGCGTTGAATGTGCTCCATCATAAAGGAATATCCCCCCAGAACCGTTATGTGAAAATCCACCTTTCGGTGCTTTTTCAAACCCGTCTGGGTTAAAAATTTGTGATATGTCTCCAGAATGGCCAATTCCTTGATGTCTGTTTTATCATTCAGTGAGACATCACAGTCATATTCATAAATTCTTGCCTCAATGGCGTTTTGTTTCTTTGCTCTGGCCACGGAGATGCGGTGGTGCCCGTCTTTGACAAAATAGGCATCACATACCTTGTAAAGCGTGACCGGGGGCAGAATTTTCCCCGATGCGATGACCCCGTCAATATCTTTCCAACGGCTTCTAAGGCTTTCTTCTCTGGGAAAAAAATGGCGGGTAAAATTCTGGTAACGCCCCTGACTGCCGATGATGGCATCCAGGCGAACCGTCTGAATACCGATATCTGTGATAAACCATAAATCCAATTTTTCTTTCACATCTTCAAAGGGTATCAGTCGATGGGATCTTCTGGTAAACCATCCGGTTAACTCTTCATAGAAACCCTTGGAAATGGCCTTGGAGAATTTCAGGTCAGACGCATTTTGCTGTATGGTGTTGGACTGCATTTTAAATTTTTAAACAACTCCT
Source organism: uncultured Desulfobacterium sp. (assembly GCA_963674605.1). Classification (GTDB taxonomy): domain Bacteria; phylum Desulfobacterota; class Desulfobacteria; order Desulfobacterales; family Desulfobacteraceae; genus Desulfocicer. The sequence continues at coordinate 326,070 of OY771474.1, forward strand.
GATTCTGTGTTTTTATTGAAGGAAGAATCCAGCACAATATGCTCATTTGCAAAGCAAGACACACAAACCCTTAAGGTATCTGGCTCTGGAATGGGTAAATTCTTTATAATTCATCCCTGAACAATTTCTATTCACTCAAATGATGTATACACGTATCTTTATTTTATTGCCATCTTTAAGGGTTGGAGGAAGAAATTTAGGAATTTGCATTTTTTTGATAGGTCTTGCTTCATTATTCTTGACTTATGAATGAAACGATGTCATTAGGAAACAATCTTATAGAAATTACAACACCTCATTGTCGTAGAAGACATTGAAAAAACTGTCCCCCATAAAACATATCTGACAGGCCTTTGATATCTTTTAAGGATAAGGATGGAACGGCATGGGTTAAAAACAGATAAAGATCCGGCACCGGGCTCTGGTGACGACAAACAAATTTTTTTTCTTGGATTAATTTAAGGAGAGATTATGGATTCAAAAGGTTTTCAGGGTGGACAATATCGCCCCCTTTCCCAGGAACAGCTGGAGACCATTCACAATGCATCACTGCAAATTCTTGAAACCATTGGAATGGGATTTGAGGAGGGTCTTGATGATACCGCAAAAATGCTGGCTCAAAACGGTGCAGAAGTTGATTTCAGCAACCGTCGCATTAAATTTCCCAGAAATTTGATCGAAAAAGTGATTGAAAAAGCACCTTCCAAAGTGGTCCTGCATGGCCGCGACACCCAGCATGATCTCGATCTGACAGAAGATAAGGTTCATCTTGGCACCGGGGGGGCTGCCATAAAAATTCTTGACATTGAAACAGGCCAGGCCAGGGCAACCACCCTTGCCGATCTTTACGATGTATCACGGGTGGTGGATCAGCTTAAAAACATCCATTTTCTGGTTCGTCCCTGCATACCAACGGATATCCAGGAAGATGATTACGATATCAACATGTATTATACCTGCATGAAAGCCACCCAGAAACATGTTATGTCCGGTGTAAATAATGAAGAAGGACTTCATAAAGTCATTGATCTTGCGTCCATGGTGGCAGGTGGTAAGGAAAGATTCATGGAAAAACCCTTTATTTCCGTGATTACCTCCTTTGCCATCAGCCCCCTGAAACTTTGTACCCAGTCCACATTGATCATGCAGGAAGCCAATCGAAATCAGATCCCGGTGGCCCTTTCCTGTGCCCCCATGGCAGGTTCAACCTCCCCTGTAACAATGGCGGGAACCCTTGCGTCTGATACATGCCGTGGCAGGTGGTAAGGAAAGATTCATGGAAAAACCCTTTATTTCCGTGATTACCTCCTTTGCCATCAGCCCCCTGAAACTTTGTACCCAGTCCACATTGATCATGCAGGAAGCCAATCGAAATCAGATCCCGGTGGCCCTTTCCTGTGCCCCCATGGCAGGTTCAACCTCCCCTGTAACAATGGCGGGAACCCTTGCTCTGATACATGCCGAACAACTGGCAGGCATCACCATCTGTCAGTTGACCCATGCCGGTGCTCCCTTGCTCTATGGCGGTATCCCCGGGCTTGCCAATCTTTCCACCATGGGTTACCAGGGCGGCGCTGTGGAGTGTGGCATGATGAATGCCGCCATTCACCAGATGTCCAAACATGTTAAAGTACCCAATTACAACTCATCAGGATTGACCGATGCCAAGGTGCCCGATGCCCAGGCCGGATGGGAAAAAGCCCTGACAGCGGTGCTTGCATCCATGGGAGGCTCCAATTACATCCACCACAGTGCCGGCATGCTCGAATCCATGCTCACCGTTGCCCTGGAGCAATATGTCATTGATGATGAAATCATCGGCAACTGCTGCAAAGTCTTAAAGGGAATTGAGGTGGATTCAGAACATCTTGCTCTGGATGTCATAAAAGCGGTGGGACCTGGAGGAAATTATATGACCGCTCCCCATACCATGAAGCATATGAGAACGGAATATTATCAGAGCAATGGTGTTTCCGACAAAAAAAGCCGAAATAAATGGGAACAAAATGGCAGCATGGATGCCAGGGAGAATGCCGTAAAAATAGCAAAAAAACTGGTTGCAAATAGAGTAACTGGCTATATTTCACCGGAAGTTGATAAAGCCATCCGGGAAAAATACAATATTTTATTGGGGGAATTTTAAAATGTCCGATTACAATGCGATGATAGAGGGGTCGGTAGCCTGTGACGAGGCAAAGATAGTTGGACTTGTCAATGCCGAGCTCGCAGAAAATATCCCGGCGGTGGAGTAATGAAACGTATGTGGTGGTAAAATTGAAGAACTCCTGACTGACAATTAATGAACATCAGCAACAAGGTTTTACCGGCCTTATTGCTGGTGTTTTTTTATTTAAAATTCCACAACAGAACCCTCAAGAGACACCCGATCCTGCGCATTGGAAGCTAAAGGGGATTTTAAAGCAATTGAAACCCAAATTAAACTTGCTTGAAAACCATGTAATGCGGTATAGAAATACAAGGTTATGAGGTAATGTTCAGAAATTGTCTCCATTCAATCAAACAAATGCGGGGAGGGATGTGCATGGACAAAAAGAATTTACGCTTGTTAGTTGCCTACGATGGATCTGATCTGGCCCTTGATGCAGTTCGCTATGTGGGAAAAGTCTTTCCTGTTGAAACAACAGACGTCGTTCTGTTCTATGTGGGGAAAAACATTCCAGCATCATTCTGGCAGATGGAAAAGGAACTAAACCTCAGCTTAAAAACCCCTGATATCAGAGCATCCATGGCCACCCAGGCCAAGGCCTTTAATGCCTGCCTGGATAAAGCCCAGAACATTCTCACGGAAGCAGGATTTCCGGTAACCGCCATTGAAAAAAAGGTTCAGAACGGGATTCATGGCGTGGTGCGCGATATTGTGGAGGAATCCATGAAGGGTTACAGTGCCGTGGTGGTGGGTAGAAGGGGACACAGTCGCCTGAAAGACATCCTTGCCGGCAATGTCCCCAACATGCTCCTGGACAAAATTAATACTATCCCCCTTATTGTTGTGGGTGGACTGCCGGACAGTCGCAATTTTCTGGTTGCATTTGATGGCTCCAATACCATCATCAAAGCTGTGGATCACATGAAGAGAATGCTGGATGCCGCTGCCTGCAAGGTATTGCTGTGTCATGTTAGCAGGCTTCAGAAAAATAGGGCGGACCTCACGGAAACCGATGAAATAGAAACAAAACTCAATTATTCCAGACAGGAACTCATGGCAGCAGGATTTTCTGTTGACAGGGTGGCATGTGAAATTCTTGAAGGGAAAAAGAGCCTTACCGATGCCATTATAGAAAAGGTGGAGCAGGGGCAGTTTGGTACGGTGGTGGTGGGACGACGAGGGCTTACCGCGTTAAAAGAACTCATGCTTGGCAGAGTTGGTGAAAAAATATTCAAGCTGGCCCAGCATCTTACCGTCTGGGTGGTCAAGTGATTCCAAAGATTAACCCTTGACTTGATAAAAAAAGGTGTGATACCTAAATCATTTATCTGGTTTTTGTTTAATATCTGATATATCAGAGTAGAGAGCAAGGCGGGCATACATGGCTCAAACCAATTATTAATCACTCTTGGTTTGAGCCTTTTATTTTAACTCTTGATGATCCCCCGTTTTTTAACACCCTCTCAAAAATTTTCAGGATAAAAAATTTGGATCATCGAGTTCAATGTGATGAGCTTACATGGTGTGCTCAATGAATAACAATTAACAAGGTTTGGAGTAAAGAAAGAAAATGGGTTTATTCAGGTTTAAAGGTTTCCCCGGCAAGGGGACGTTTCCCCATGGTATTCATCCACCTGATAACAAGTTCTTTTCCGCCGACAAAGCAATTGAAGTGGTACCAACGCCTGAAAAGGTGGTGCTGCCCCTTCTGCAGAACATCGGCGCACCCTGTGAACCTGTTGTAAAGCCAAAACAACAGGTTACAGCTGGAGAACTTGTGGGCAAGGGAAAATCTTTTGTTTCTGCAGCGCTTCATTCCCCCGTGTCAGGCACCGTCCAAAAGCCTGTGATGGTGACGCTGCCCAATGGCCGGCGGATGAAAGCAATTCAGATAAAAGCAGATGTTGATCAAAATCCCGGCCAGCTGCTGTGGGATAAGCTCAGTGCCACGGATTGGCCCACGGACTGCATTTCCATTTATGAACCGGCCACTATCTCAAAAATCATCCATGGCGCAGGAATTGTGGGTCTTGGCGGTGCCGCCTTTCCTACCCACGTAAAAGTCATGCCGGATGAAAACAAAATGATCGATACGCTGATGATCAACGGTTGTGAATGTGAGCCCTTTCTCACGCCGGATTATCGTCTTATGCTCCAGGCTCCAGGTGCCATCGTAACCGGTGCGCTGCTGGCCGGCCGGGCCGTGTCTGCCAAGGAAATTATCATTTGCGTGGAAGATAATAAACCCCTTGCCATTGAAAAGCTTCGTCGCATCACAGCCCAGACCGTGATCCGGGTGGCCGTGGTTCAAACCAAATATCCCCAGGGAAGTGAAAAACAACTGGTGAAAGCCGTGTTGGGTCTGGATGTTCCCCTGGGTGGTCTTCCCTCTGATGTGGGGGTTGCCATGAGTAATGTGGGAACCATTGCTGCCATTGGAATGGCTGTGATCAAGGAATCTCCCCTGACCCACCGTGCAATTTCTATTTCCGGCGGCGGAATTACCACACCTAAAAATCTGTTTGTACCCATCGGCATCAGCATCGGAGAATTGATTGATCATTGTGGTGGTTTTACAAAGGAAGCTGCCCGGGTGGTATCCGGAGGTCCCATGATGGGTTTTTCCTTTTCCGACTTGAGCACCCCCGTGACCAAGGGCACCAGCGGCATCACCATACTGACCCATGAAGATGTGGCCAAGGAAAATGAAACCGCCTGTGTACGGTGCGGCAGATGCGTGGATGCCTGTCCCATGAACCTGGTTCCCACAAAGCTTGCCATGGCATCCCGGTACAAAGATCCGGCCCTTGCCGTGAAATACAATATCAATGCCTGTTTTGAGTGCGGGTGCTGCACCTATGTCTGCCCGGCCAACATTAAACTTGTCCAGCTGATTCGTACCGGAAAACAGCAGGTTGCGGCCATGAAGAAGTAGTCTTCTTTATGACTGGTTATAATAAGGAGTGAATTAACGTGTCTCAGAAAAACGATATAACAGGGCAGGGCATGGCCGACGAGGCCATCAAGATCCATGTGGCGCCCTCACCGCACCTGTCCGATCAGACCTTTACCACCCGGCGCATGATGACCGATGTAATCATCGCCCTCTTGCCCCTTGTGGTCATGTCGGTTTATGTGTTTCGCATGTATGCCGTTACCCAGCTGGTGATCTGCATTGCCGCCTGCGCGGCAGCCGAATTCATCTTTGTAAAAATGAGAAGTAAAACCCCAAGCCTGGGCGATTTTTCCGCCATGGTCACCGGCATGATCATTGCTCTTTCTCTGCCGGGTACGGCCCCATGGTATGTGGGTGTTCTTGCATCGGTGGTGGCCATCGGCATCGGCAAAATCATTTTTGGTGGACTGGGAATGAACATCTTTAACCCGGCCATGGTGGGTCGGGCCTTTGTCATGATCGCCTTTGCCAGTGCCATGGGTGCCTCTGCCTACATCAATGCCGACGGCACCATTGATGCCATGTCCATGGCAACACCATTGACTGCCTTTAAACAAAGTGGTGTGGCCACCTCCATTCTGGATCTTTTTGTGGGCGTCACCAACGGCTCCCTGGGAGAAACCAGTTCATTTGCCTGTCTGCTTGGCGGTGGGTATCTTCTTTATAGAAAAACCGCTTCCTGGGAAATCCCTGCCGGTATTCTTTCAACGGTTGTTGTTATCTCTGCACTGGCGGACCTGTCCGGCAACTGCGGGGGCACCTTTGTTCTGCATCAGCTGTTTGGGGGCGCACTTTTATTCGGTAGTTTTTTCATTGCCACAGATCCGGTTTCAAGCCCTGTTACCCCCAAGGGAAAATGGCTTTTCGGCATGGGCACCGGCGCATTGATCATGGTTATCCGTCTTTACAGTGGATACCCCGAAGGTGTTATGTTTGCCGTGCTGCTCATGAATGCCATGACCCCACTGATCAACAGATGGACCATTCCCAAACCCACCGGGGTGGCATGATCAACTGGAAATGTTGAGATTTATGTTGACCCCGGCAGAAAAATGCCTGCTTTTAAGACAAACAGGTCATTATCCTGCACCAAAGGTCATGGAAAATTTCAGATTCTTTCAATTGCCCACCGGGCATGTAAGGTAATAAAGACTTATGGATGATACGACATCAGAAAAAAGGGAGCGGTTCCAGAATAACAATCTGCTCCAGGCATGGCTTGTTCTGACACTTGCCTTGATTTTCGGTATATCTCTGGCAGGGGTCCAGGCAGCCCTGGGACCCAAAATTGAAGCCAATAAAATAAAAGAGACCATGGAAAAGGTACCCGAAGTGGTACTGGGCCTTGAGGCCGCGCAGAAACTTGCGGCATCGGGTGAAACCCTTAATATCCAGTCTCGGATTATTGAAGTAAGTAAAAAGAATAAAAAGAAATTCTACACGGTGTATGAAGCAAAATTTCAGGATAACAGCGTTGCCGGATGGGTGGCCAAGGCCGGTGGCCAGGGCTATGCAGACAAGATAGAACTGCTTGTGGGTATTGATGCCCTGGCAGAGAATATCACCGGACTTTTTATCCTGGACCAGAAAGAAACCCCGGGGCTTGGAAATAAAATATCAGACACCGCGTGGCGCGATCAGTTTATTGATAAACCCGCAACAAATCCTCTGGTGGTGGTAAAGGATAAATCCCAGGGGGCCAGCAACATTGATGCCATTTCCGGTGCCACCATTTCATCGGTGTCTGTGTGCGGTATTATCAATCAAACTATTTCCGATATCAGACCGGAATTGTCTTCAACCAAAAAAGATTAATATATAAAGGGAAATGACCAATGGCTGAACAACCAACCGCTCTGGAAAGATTTGTCCAGGGCATATTGCCTGAAAATCCGGTTTATCGCCAGCTGCTGGGGATGTGTCCCACCCTGGCGGTGACCAACGGCATGAAACCGGCGATGACCATGGCCTGCTCCGTGGCCTTTGTATTGCTTTGTGCCAATGTTGTCACAAGCCTCATCCGGGGGCTGTTGAAGCCCCATCTTCGCATCGTTGTCTTCACCCTTACCATAGCCACCTTTGTAACCATAGCCGACCGGGTGCTTGCCGCCTATCTTTATCAGATGAGCAAAACCCTTGGACCCTATATTCCATTGATCATCGTTAATTGCCTTATCATCTGCCGATGTGAGGTTTGCGCCTCAAAGCAGAATGTGTTCACGGCAGCATCGGATGCAGTGGGTCAATCCATTGGATTCGGCCTGGCCCTGGCAAGTATTGCTGCTGTGCGTGAACTGCTTGGTACCGGTGGTTTGTTTGGTATACCCATACTTCCGGCCGTATGGCCGGACTGGGTCATCATGGTATTGCCCCCCGGTGCATTCATAACATTGGGCCTGCTTTTGGGATGCGTCAACTGGATAGAAATGCGCAGGGGCGCAAACGCCGGTAATTAAACCGGATCAACCGATGGATTTTTAACTGGAAAGGTTGTTATGAATTATCTCATAGATATTCTGCTCATAGCACTTAGTGCCGCCATTATAAACAACTTTGTGCTGTATTATTTTGTGGGGATCTGCCCTTTTATCGGCGTCTCTAAAAAGGTGGACATGGCCTTTGGTATGGGCTGCGCCGTTACCTTTGTTATTTGTATTGCCGCATTTCTCAGCTGGAGTATCACCACCATGGTGCTGATCCCCGGCGCACCGGTTTCTTCTTTTTTTGCAGGCTTTTTTCTGTCTGCCGAAACCGCATCAAAAATTGATCTTACCGTACTGAGCTACATTGTATATATCTTCGCCATAGCCTCTTCGGTGCAGTTTGTGGAGATGTATGTTCGAAAATTTTATCCGTCTCTGTACAACTCCTTCGGGGTTTTTCTCCCGCTGATCACCACCAACTGCGCCATTTTGTTTGCCTGTTTGACCATAATGGCCAACGTGGCCGGTGTGGAAAATCCCCAGGACGCCTGGGATCTTGGCAGATCCATTACCCTGGCCCTTTTCGGCGGTGTGGGCTTCACCATTGCCATTGTCATCATGTCCGGTATCCGGGAAGAAATTGAGCTGTGCGATATTCCCAAGCCCTTCCAGGGCGCTGCCATCACCATGATCATCGGTGGCATCCTTGCACTGGCATTCATGGGATTTACCGGTGTTGATTCCGGCGTCAGAAAAGCCATTACCCCAACCCCTGCAGAAGAAGCGGCCGCTGTCATGACCCTTGACCATGCCTTTGACCATCCGTTGAATTCCAGGGTTATTATAAAGGAGATGAGGTTGTCATGATTGGAGTCGTCACCATTGGCATTGCTGCCGGAACCATGCTGCTCATGGCAGTTGTCATGTCGTATATTCTTGGCTGGGCCAATAAAAAATTTCATGTGGAAGTGGATCCCCGGGTGGAGGCGGTAACAGAAGCCCTTCCCGGAGCCAACTGTGGTGGATGCGGATTTCTTGGGTGCAGTGATTATGCTGTGGCCATTGTGGCCAACAATGCCCCGGTGAACAAATGCCCTGTGGGTGGGACTGCCTGCGCCGAAGAGGTGGCTGTCATTATGGGCGTTGAAGTGGGAGACGCTGTCCCGTCACGGGCGGTGGTCCATTGTGGTGCCCACACCAATGACAAGGCAGGAAAATCTGAATACCGTGGCGAACAACGGTGTGCTGCGGCCCATCTGGTGGCCGGCATCCAGGACTGCACCTTTGGTTGTCTGGGATTTGGCGACTGTGTGCTGGCCTGTAATTACGATGCCATTCACATTGAAGACGGGCTTGCCACCGTGGATTATGATAAATGCGTGGGATGCGGTGCCTGCACCAGGGCCTGTCCCCGTATGATCATATCCATGGCGGATTTTAATGAAGACAGGATTCCTGCCATTCTGTGCTCCAACAAAGATAAGGGCAAAGATGTGACAAGCGCCTGTAATGTGGGTTGCATGGGATGCAAATCATGCACCCGGGTGTCTGACATTATCACCATGAACGGCGACCTGGCCGTCCTTGATGCCACAGCCTATACCTATGAAAAGGTGGAAGGTGCGGAAAAAGCCATTGAGAAATGTCCCACACATTCCATTGCCTTTGTGGGTAAATAACTGATTTAATCACCTTTACCGGTGAACAAATAAAAACCTCCCTGAATTTGATTCAGGGAGGTTTTATTATTTAAAGGTTGTAGACATCCTCACCCTTGATTACATTTATGGATTGTTCTTCCAGAATGCCGATGGCCTTGTCAATGTTATCAAATCGAAAAATCATGATGGCATTTTTGCCATGGGGATTAGCAAAGGCGTACATGTATTCCACATTTACCCCCTGGGCCGTAAGCGGATCAAGTACGTTGTTAAGTCCGCCGGGGGCATCGTCGACTTCAACGGCGAGTACATTGGTTTTTCCCACGGTGAACCCCTGGGCTTTAAGGGCCTTTTCAGCCACTTCATTGTTGTTGACAATGAGTCTTAAAATACCAAAATCCGTGGTATCCGCCAGGGACAATGCCCTGATATTGACATTGGCATCCCTAAGAATTGCAGTGACTTCGGCCAGGCGCCCTGCCTTATTTTCAAGAAAAATAGATATCTGTTCGGCTCTCATATCTGAAACCTCCTTTATAAAAATGTAAGGAACAGGTTCTGACTTCGATCATGGTTATCGAAGTTGGAACCAGGCCCAAATGCATTAAGCTTTTCGGTTATCAATAACCCGGATGGCTTTTCCCTGGCTTCTCTCAATGGTCTTGGGCTCCACCAGCTTTATCCTTGCTGATACCCCAAGATATTCTTTGATATCCATGGAAAGCTTTTTCTCCATCTCCTGGAGCCCCTTGATTTCATCGGAGAACATCTCCTGACCAATTTCCACTTTTACAGTGAGGGTATCAAGGTTATCCACCCTGTCAACCACCAGTTGATAGTGCGGTTGAAGATCCTTGGTTTTCATAATCACACTTTCAATCTGGGATGGGAACACATTAACTCCCCGGATAATAAGCATGTCATCGGTACGTCCGGAAACCTTGTTCATGCGCACATGGGTTCTGCCGCAAACACATGGTTCGGGATTCAGGGCCGTGATGTCCCTTGTGCGGTAACGGATGATGGGAAAGGCCTCTTTGGTTATGGAGGTAAAGACAAGCTCGCCCATTTCTCCATAGGGTAGGGCTTCACCGGTATCGGGATTGATAACCTCGGCAATGAAATGGTCTTCAAAAATATGAAGGCCCTTCTGGGCTTCAAGACATTCAATGGAAACACCGGGCCCCATGATTTCGCTTAAGCCATAGATGTCCATGGCCTTGAGATTGAGTTTTTCCTCAAGATCGTGTCGCATGTCTTCAGACCAGGGCTCGGCACCAAAGATACCGCATTTAAAATTAAGATCCTTGAAGGAAATCCCCATTTCCTGAGCAACTTCGGCAAGATGAAGAATGTAGGACGGAGTACCGGTGAGCACAGTGGGTTTGAAATCGCGCATGATGACAATCTGACGTTTGGTATTTCCTCCGGAAACGGGAATCACAGAGGCACCCAGACGTTCGGCACCATAATGGACCCCAAGCCCTCCGGTGAAAAGTCCATATCCATAGGCATTATGGACAATATCATTGGAGGTGGCACCCCCGGCGGCGAGGCTTCTTGCCATGAGTTCCGACCAGGTTTCTATATCCCTTCTGGTATATCCCACCACCGTGGGAAGACCTGTGGTACCCGAGGAGGCATGGATGCGCACCACATTTTCCATGGGAACAGCAAACATGCCATAGGGATAATTGTCCCGAAGATCTTTTTTTACCGTAAAGGGAATTCTCTGCAGATCCTTAAGGGATTTAATATCCGAGGGTTTAACACCTGCTTGTTTAAAGCGTTGTGTGTAAAAAGGGACTGTGGCATACACACGTTCCAATGTGGTTTGCAGCCGACGCAACTGGATCGCTTCCAGAGCCTCCCGTGGCATTGTTTCAAAATCCATGTTAAAAATGGGCATGGTAAAATGCTCTCCTTCTCTTCTTCTTTTTTCAATATATATTGCAGTTTCAATTTCAGGACTTTCATGACCGGATTTGCGAAAACAAACAATGTAAACATCGTATTTTCAACATTGAGCTTTACCCTTCTTTATCATGGGTGCAAGCATTGGCACAATGAAAATTCAAATCTGTAAAGGTTGAAAATTTTCTTAATACTAAAAGGGCAATGGGAAAAAATCCCAATGCCCTTAAGTAACTCAATAAATGCTGGTGCTTTGGGACAAAGTCTTTAAATTCTCAATAATTCGGGGTACTCAATGAATTCTTTTGAACACCAGCCGGTGCTTAAAGAATTAAGAACGTTTATCATCCTGCGTTATTAAGAATTTACCAAAGTCCATCACAAAAATTGGATTGATCAGCCGATTATTTAGCTTTCCAGGGTACCTTTGAAATCAGCTTTTCTTTTTTCAAGAAAGGCACTGGTACCTTCTTTGGCATCAACGCTTGCCATGCATATGGCAAAGGCATCTGCTTCAAATTTACATCCGGTTTCAAGATCCACATCCTTACCGGCACCAATGGCTTCCTTGGCGGCCCTTAAGGAGGTTCTTCCTTTTTTCGCAATGCCTCTGGCGGTTTTCATCACAGCGTCCATGAGGTCCTCCGGGGCAAAGACCTGATTTACAACACCCAGCGCTTTTGCTTCTGCGGCGGGAAATATTTTACCTGTGTAAATAAGCTCTCTTGCCATGTTGGTTCCCACCAGACGTGCCAGGCGCTGGGTACCGCCAAATCCGGGAATAAGGCCCAGGGTAATTTCAGGAAGACCAAATGCTGCTTTTTCCGATGCATAAATAAAATCGCAGGCAAGGGAGAGTTCTGTTCCACCACCCAGGGCAAAACCGTTAACGGCGGCAATGACAGGGATGGGCAGACTTTCCAGCCTGGAAAATATTTTTTGTCCCTGAACGGCAAATTTTTTGGCCTGGAGGGAAGTCATCTGGGCCAGTTGGGAGATATCAGCTCCGGCGACAAATGCCTTTTCACCGGCACCTGTCAGAATCAAAACCCTGATATCTGCAGATTCTTCAATCTGAGTAATGGCAGTGTTAAATTCTTGAAGCAGGGCATGGTTCAGGGCATTGAGTGCCTTGGGACGATTAAAACTGATGATGGCAATGTTTTCTTGGACCTCAAAAATAATGTTTTCAAATGACATAATACGCTCCAGATAAAAGGTAATTTAATTTAGCGCATGCTGAATTTCACTATGTTTTTGCAGTCTGCAAGATCCGGCATGCGTTTTTTATCCCCAGATTGGCCGATGTTGTGACCAAGCCTTGTCTTTAAATTTTTGTACCTTCTCAATCAGTTCAGGTATTCATGTATTAATTTCAAACACCATCCGGCGTTTAAAGGCTAAACAAGCTTTATGAGCCCGAGTTATTGAGTACTTACAAATTTTTCGGGATTGGTTTCCTTTATATAAGATTCAATTCCGTCAATAATGGTTTCACATAAATAGTTCTGATAGTTTTCATTCAGCAGACGTCTGCATTCCCTTTTATTACTGATAAAGGATGTCTCAATAAGTATGGAAGGCATGGTGGCCCCCAACAATACATAAAAGGGTGCTTTTTTCACACCAAGGTTATGAATATACTTGTATTTTTTTGAAAGACCGGTGCAGATAGCCCCCTGAACATGGGTGGCAAGACGTCCGGATTCGTTGATTTTTGCATTCTGCATGAGCCCATTGAGAATATCTTCCAGATCGGAAATGTTTTTCCGGGAGGTGGCATTTTCCCTGGCAGCCACATTAACGGCATCATCATCGGTGGCAAGGTTTAAAAAATAGGTTTCCACTCCGGTGAGATTTCTGTTTTTTGCTGCATTACAGTGAAGGGAAATAAAAAGATCGGCATTGCGAGTATTGGCAATGGCCGTTCTACTTTCCAGGGGCAAATATTTGTCTGTGGTTCGGGTCATGATGATATTGCAACCCAATCGAGCTTTCATTCTTTTTTCCAGTTTCCTGGCAATTTTCAGCACAACGTCTTTTTCCTTAACCCCCGCCTGATACCCCATTGCTCCGGGGTCTTTGCCCCCATGACCGGGGTCTATGACAATGGTTTTAACCCCCAGGGCTAATTGTTGCACAATACCTTTATTGGTGGGGGATGTCGGGGAAGGTGAAAACGGTTTTTTGGAGGCCTGGGAAGGACCTACAGCAGAAATAATGGGTTTGGCCGCCCAAACATCCACCACCACCCGAAAGGGATCATTCAGGGAAAAGACATTATAAGTATCAAAGGATTTAATATCAATGACCACCCGCACCGAGTGGGGAGTGTGCTGTCCTGCCCGGGCCTGGGTGAGCAGATGATCGTTGATGTAGGTATGTTTAGGAATATTTTTGCCCAGACGGGAGTTTTCAATATCAAGGAACAGGCGCATGGGTTTGTTTAAAGTGGGATTTTTTTCCAGAAGCGCATGGGTGAATTTTCGACCTTTTGCAATATCAATGACCACCCGGGTATAGGATGGGTTAGACCAGTGACGAATATCCGTAATCACTGCGTCCTGACTGGCGATGGGGGCAGATTCGGTCATGGGAGTGGATTTTGTTGTGCCGGTCTTTTTTTTCCACTTGTTTTTAAGGGCTTTTTTCCGGGGAATCTGATCCCTTTTGACATTGACGGGGGGAGAAACCGAAGAGCTTCTTGTGGAAGCTGCTGTTGTAAGTTCGGGCTCAGCCGTGACATCAAGGGATGTCAGAAGCTTAAGCGACCTGTTTCGGTAAGCGCTTTTGGGATATCTGCGGCTGGTGCGCTGGAGTAGGTCAATCGCTTCTTTTTTGTCCTGGGGTGCATAGGAGAACTTGTAAAGATCCAGGTAGAGTTGTGCAGAACGGTACATGGCCGCAGGTGCCCATGGATCATTGGGCATTGTCAGAAAAATATTTTGAAATTTATCAATGCATTTCATCCAGTTGTCACGGTATTGGAGCTTTTTCGGACTTTTCTGCAATTGTCTGAAGGCGCGATTGCCACTTGCATATTGTTCTTTTGCCGTGGTCGCATTACAGCGGGCAGGGGGCAGCATAAACCACCCGGTAATCACCAGCAGTAACAGCAAAACAAGGGGTTTTATGGAGGGCTTTATGTGCATGCGGCTTCTATTTGAGTGTTATCCATCTTTTCTTTTATGGTGTTAAGCAGGTTCAAGGCTTCAATGGGAGTCATCCGTGAGATATCAATGCCGGCAATCATTTCAAGAATCGCTTCGTGTTTTTTTTCTTCAAACAAATCCATCTGGCGGGAAACGGGCTCATCTTCAGTATCCGGGGCATCATTGTTCTCCCCGGGTAAAAGCCCGTTTTCAACAGCTTTTAGAATGGATTTTGCCTTGTCAATCACCGCCGGAGGCACGCCGGCAAGCCTTGCCACCTGTATGCCATAGCTTTTATTGGTCCCTCCTTTCACAAGGGTGCGTAAAAAAATTATGTTTTCCTTAAACTCCTTGACGGCAATGTTAAAATTTTTTACCCGGGGATGAATCTGCTCCAGACGGGTCAGTTCATGGTAATGGGTGGCAAACAGGGTTTTTACGCCTTTGTTTCTGTGATCATGGAGGTATTCCGCCACGGCCCAGGCAATGCTTAACCCATCATAGGTGCTGGTACCCCGGCCGATTTCATCCAGAATAACCAGGCTGTTTTCAGACACATTGTTGACAATGTTGGCGGTTTCTTCCATTTCCACCATAAAGGTGCTCTGTCCCTGGGACAAATTGTCCAGGGCACCCACCCGGGTAAAAATTCTATCCACAATGCAGAGGGATGCTTTTTTTGCCGGAACAAAGGAGCCTATCTGGGCCATTAATACGCTCAGGGCCACCTGGCGAAGCACTGTTGATTTGCCTGCCATGTTGGGACCGGTGATGATCATTACCTGGTTTTCTTCCATATCCATTTCAATGGAATTTGGCACATATCGATCGCCCTTCATCAGTTTTTCCACCACCGGGTGACGGCCATCCACAATGGTGATACGCTGATCTTTATTTATCTCGGGACGGCAATACTGATTTTCTGCTGCCGTTTCGGCCAGGGCCAGCAGACAGTCCACCGTTGCCAGAAACGATGCCATGGTTAGAATGGCGGCGGTTTTGTCCACGATGAGACGACGCACCTCGGCAAACAGGGAATACTCCAGGGCGCAACGCTTGTCCTGGGCGGACAACACGTTTATTTCAACTTCCTTAAGTTCTTCGGTGATGAATCGCTCGGCGTTAACCAAGGTCTGTTTTCGAATATAATGAGCCGGTACGGATGCGGCCTGGGCCTTGCTGACCTCAATGAAATATCCGAACACCTTGTTATATTTGATTTTAAGGGAGCTCAGGCCGGTTTTTTCTTTTTCCTTGATTCCTTTTCTGATAATCCATTGTTTGCCGTCCCGGGACATTTCAATTAGTTCATCCAGATCTTTGTTATAACCATCCTTGATCAAGCCGCCCTCGTTAAGGGGCAGAGGGGCATCTTCCCGGATGGCCCTGTCAATGACAGTGGCAAGGGTGGTTAGATCCGATGCCACGGTGTCGCGATCCTTTATGTTTACCCCGCTGTAAAGCGGGGAGGAGAACTGATTCAAGTCTGCAAAAAGATCGGGCAGCTTAAAAAGGGAGGTTTTAAGGGCTATGAGATCCCGGGCACTGCCATGGCCCATGGAAATTTTGCTGCCAAGGCGTTCCAGATCATACACGGATTTAAGATGATTCCGGAGGCGTTTTCGAAGGATATTTTCGGTAACGGCCTCTTCCACGGCACTGAGTCGAAATTCAATATCTTTGGGGTTTTTTAAGGGATAGCGAATCCAGTTTTTCAGGGTTCGGCTGCCCATGGCCGTGGTGGTCTTGTCCAGAATGGAAAGAAGTGTGCCTTTTTTATCCATGGTCTGGATATTTTTTAATAATTCCAGATTGCGGCAGGAGCGATCATCAATAATAAGGTAGCTGTTCAGCACATAGGGGCGAAGTGTAAAAACATGATCAATGTCATGGAACTGGGTTTCTTTCACATAATGGATGATGGCACCTGCAGCCCCGATGCCCGCAGAGAAATGATCACACCCGAATCCTTCCAGACTTCGGGTTTTAAATTTGTCTATGAGGGTCTGACGCGCCGTGGCAGGAAGAAACGCATCCTTTGAAAGCCAGGTGATCTGGCGATGGGCAAAGACCTGGCGCAGGGGCTTGAAAAAAGGGTCCTGGCGGTGATGGGAGCTGAGCAGGACTTCACTGGGATCTATGCGCAGGGCTTCGTCCATGAGCACATCGGGGATTCGGCCGTTGGGGGTTCTGATTTCCGTGACATTAAAGGTGCCGGTGGAAATATCCAGACAGGCAAGACCGGCATACCCATCCACCAGGGCCAGGGCCATGAGAAAATTATTTGACCCCTTGTCAAGCAGGGATTCATTTAAGATCATGCCCGGTGTGATGACCCGTACCACCTCCCTTTTCACCAGCCCTTTAGCCTGGGCCGGGTCCTCCATCTGCTCACAGATGGCCACCTTGCAGCCGCTTTCAATGAGCTTTGCAATGTAGGTATCCGCGGCCCGGAAGGGTACGCCGCACATGGGGATGGCATTGTCCTGGTTTTTATTTCGTGATGTCAGGGCAATTTCAAGGATGCCCGCAGCTTTACGGGCATCTTCCTGGAACATTTCATAAAAATCCCCCATTCGGTAAAACAAAATGGCATCGGGATAATTGTCCTTGATGCGCTGGTACTGCTCCATCATGGGGGTATTTTTTTTTTCGGTCATGGCTTTAATAAAAATAAGGAGGGAATAAGGATCAATATTGTGATCTTTTACGCCTCCACCTCTTTTTTCCGGTCTGTTTCAACGGGGTCCACATCCAAATCATCGGTTTCCGTGTCGGTTAGCAACTCTTTCTGATAGGGATCTGCCTCGTATTTTTCCAGTTCAGTTTTCAGGTTGGCGATTTCTTCAAGCTGGGCTGCATTTTCGGCATTGAGGCGTTTCAGGGTTTTTTTGGCTTTTAATTTTAGTGACATGGAGACAAAACCGGCGTACAGCAGGCCTACCAGAAGGCAAAAACCCATATATGCAATATTTTGAACCGCCGGGGCTGTCCAGTGCCATGTTTCCACTCCAAGACTGAATGACAATTCCTGTTGTGCAAGGAAATACGCTCTGTTCTGATAGATCAAAAGCGAAATGAAAATCACAACAATCAACCCCAAAAACAGCTTAAATTTTTTCATTCGACATCTCCGGTTGGTTTAATATATTAACAGAAAAATTGTTGATGAAATGTATCTGTATCTTAGATCAACTGTGTTTTTTTTTCAATCAATCTTTTTTCAATCATTTCATTTTATTAAACAAAATAATCAATCTTTTGATTTAAACATCCATGGGTTATAAAAATTTACCCCCGGAGGTGCAGGGGATGTGAAAAGGTTCCAGTCCAGGCGGTTGTTGTCAATGGTATTGGCAACTTCCATGAGGGAAATGTGCAGATGGCAGGGAATCTTTGATTTTCTACCGGTGGTATCTGCTATATTCCCAAGAATTTCATCCCTGATAATTGTCTTGCCCGGACACATGTCCGATAGGGGCTGGATATGGGAATAAATAATGACAAAGCGGGAATGGTTTTCGGGGCATTCCCGGTAATGAACAATCACCGATTTTCCAAGAAAATCTTGGCAGACATTTAGCACGGTTCCCGGTGCCATGGCAGGAACTTTAACTTCGGGGCGGACCCAGACAATCTTGTCGTTAACATCCCTGTACATGCCGATGTCCAGGCCTTCATGGCAGGTTTTCCGATAAAGGAAATCACCCCACCATTTGGCATTGGAGAACAACAGCATCCCCTCAAAAAAACACCAGGTTTTTTCGCGGCACACGGGTAGATGATTAAGTGTTGCAATGCTTTTAAGATAACGCTTGATTGTTCAACCCTTAAATGGCAACCAGCACAATTTTGTGTGCCATCAGGTTGATATCTTCAATTCTGCCGGTTATCTCCTGGCGATCGCCCAGAAGGCCTTTTAAAACAAAGGTATTGGTGCCAGAAGGCGTGATGGCGGCAACGTTTTCCATTATAAGGGTTTCTGAACCATCTTGTTTTTTTAAAAATACGTTTGACTCACACATGGGTATCTCCTTTTATATGAAAACGGGGAGTTGATCACAATATCGACCTTTTCAGCTTGGTACCCGGAACACGGTTTATCGGGTGGTTCCATGCTTCACAGCCTACATTCCATATCAGGAAAAGCCCGGTGTTGCAAGGAAAAGGCAAGGCTGAGATGCGCCTTTTTTCACAGGCCAACCAACTCCATGTCTCCCCAGGCACCCAGTTTTTTCTTCTTGATGACAATAATGCCCTGAACACCGCCAATTTTTTTTCCATAATCAATGACCGCCTGGATATCAGATTCGGCTTTCACCCGGTTTGCAAGGGCCGTTGCCACGGCATCCGCAAGGGTGCAGGAATCCGCCAGTATGGTGACGGCATCAGCTTTGCCAAAACTTGTGGAATGTCCGATGGTGCCGGATGAGGTGCAAAGGGCAAAGGGTGTTTCCCGGTTGGCGATTTTTACCCCCACCTTCATGCTCAAGGGCGACTTACCGGCAAAAATGGCAAGGGTGGTGTCGGAACTGGTTTTTAAGAATACATCTCCCCCGTTTTCCACAATCACCTGGTTTGATACGGCCATCAGTTCTTTTCCTGCATACTGGGCAATGGCTCCGGCGATGGCTGCCATGGGTCCGACCCGGGCTTTTATGCCCGCATCAATCATATCTCTTATGATTTCAGGAACATGGGGTACCGGAGGCAGGGGAACCATGGATGTAAGGAAAGAAGGATAAACCTGGATGTGATTTTCAATGTAAGCGCGACAGGTCAGGACTGATTTTATGGCTTCCCGGGAAAGTTCTTTGTCCGCTTGAATGTGCAGGTTGGTTTCCTTGACGGTGATGGTAAAAGGCACAAGCCCTTTGCGTTGTGCCTGGGCTCGATAATTTCTGTTGTTAAACATGAATCGGCATCTCCATGTGCCGGGGTCTCATGGATTCCGGGGCCTGGCTGATAAAGAAAGAATCCGTCATGCCGGAAATAAAATCCCTTACAATTTCGGGCGGGGTATGGGTTTGACGGTATTCCTGGGAGATTCCCCTTAAAAAGCGGGTGAAAACCATTGAGTTCAGCTTATCTTTTTCAAGATCTTTTAAAAACATTTCAAAGAGGTATTCATAAATGTTTTCTACGGCCTTCAGATGATTTTTAATGAGGGGATTTTTGTAAATACAGCGATAATTGAATTCTTTAAATGCAAGCAGAGCTTCAAATATGGGCTCACTGAATCCCACCTGGGGGGATTGCATGCTGGTGGAGATGAGATCCGTCACAAGATTAAACACAATGGTACCATTGGTGTTTCCAAGACGTGAGGCAGTGATGGCCGGCAGGTCTTCCCGGAGGATGAGCCCCAGTCTGATGGCATCTTCAAAATCCCGGCCGATGTAGGCAATAGTGTCAGCCATACGCACCACACACCCTTCAGAGGTCATGGGCATCTGGTCGGGCTTTTCCATGGTTTTCATCCATTTGACGGTGGCATCAAAATCATCAAAGGTTTTATTTCTAAGGGGTTTTATCTGTCGGAAGTGTACTTCACCATTGTGGCACAAAATGGCATCCAGGGTCTCCAGGGTAAGATCCCATCCCCGGCCATGCCGCTCTATTTTTTCCAGAAACTGGACGGACTGCACATTGTGATGAAAAAAGCCGATACCATGTTTTTGGGTCAACCGGGAAAGGATGCGTTCCCCGTCATGGCCAAAGGGAGGGTGACCGATGTCGTGTCCCATGCTTACGGCTTCTATGAGATCTTCGTTGAGGCCGAGATACCGGCCAATGGTTCTGGCAATTCTGGACACCAGCTGAACATGGAGTACCCGGTGGGAAAGATGATCATTTTTAATGAGGGAAAACACCTGGGTTTTATCAATGTAGCGGGTATAGGCAAGGGAGTTTAAAATCCGGTCGGCATCCACACAAAAGGACTGACGATAATCCGGGGTCTGGTGTGTATCGGCGTGACGTCTGGTGGCGTTATCACTGAACGCTGACAGGGGCGAGCGCTGGTCATGTTCCCGCTGGTCCAGTCCCTGTTTCATCAACCCTGTCAGCTCATTCATGGCACCACCATTATAGTTTACAGTTGTTTTGTAATGTTTTCCACAATGGTTGTAAATGCCTTGGAAAAAGTGGATTCCGGGTTTTGCAATACCACGGGTGAACCGGCATCTCCTGATTTTACCACCTCAGTATCAAAGGGGATGGAACCCAGAAAGGTCAAGCCCTCTTTTTTTGCTGTGGCCTCGCCGCCGCCGCTTTTAAAGAGCTCAATGATCTCATCGCAGTGGGGGCACTTAAAGGGACCCATGTTTTCAACAATACCAAGGGTTTTTATTTTAACGGTGCGGCAGAAAGAAATGGATTTTCTCACATCGGCCAGGGCCACTTCCTGGGGGGTTGTCACCACCACGGCCTGGGCATCGGGGATGGTCTGCACAACAGAAATGGGCTCGTCACCGGTGCCGGGAGGGGCATCAATGATGAGAAAATCCAGATGTCCCCAGTCCACGGAACCCACAAACTGCTTGATCATGCCGGTTTTGGCCGGGCCTCTCCAGATGATGGCCTGGTCTTTATCCTGCATCAATGCCTGGATGGAAACCACCTTAAGGTTGTCATTGATTTTTTTGGGAAGCAACAGCTGATTGGGGGAAATATCCAGCAATTCCGTCATGCCGAACATCTGTGCAATGGAGGGACCATGGAGATCAACATCCATAAGGCCGGTCTTAAACCCTTTCTGAGCAAGACTTGCGGCAAGGTTGGCGGAAACGCTGCTTTTTCCCACGCCGCCTTTTCCACTCAATACAAAAATTTTGTTTTTGATCTTGGCAAGGGAGGCTTTAATCTGCGCTTCCTGTTCCTGCTGTTGATTGGCCTGTTTGGATTGGGAAGGGCATCCGGATGATTTTTTCTTTGCCTGATCCACACTGTCGTAAAGCATAATATTTTTCATCTCCTGAAAAAATCGGGGTGGTTGTGATTTTCAATTTTCACCCCCTGGGGGTAAATTTTTAAATCAAATACCACGTCCAAAAAATCAATACATAAAAATTAATACATTATGTCCGGTTCATGGCAGAAAATCAGAAAAAAACCATATAAAAGGCTTTTAGTCCACCTGTCCTGCCCCTGACATTATGACGCATAACTTACAAATAATTATCACGATCCTGGTTCTGTCAAGTGAAAGAGTCTGTCCTTGTTTTTAATGATAATATTGGGACTGAATGAAGTGATTTGAAAACCAAGTTGCCGGTTGTGGCTGTCTGTCATAACAGTGGTTTGCGCAATGGGGTAACCGTCAAAGCGGTTAAATTGAGTATAGTTCAATTTTATCACAGGGGGGCCATCCGAAGACAGCTTCCAGTAATCTGTGACCTGGCCAGTGTCATTAAAAAATATTTTTTCCATGGGCAGTCCCCAACCGTTTTTAAAAACAAGCCGAGAAGTATTGTCTTCTGCTGTGTGCAGACTGACGTTGTTTCCCCCTTTCAGGGGAATTTTCCCGGTAAGCACTGCAATGATATCTTTAACTTTCACCGGCAGGGAAAGGATGGGCTTAAGGGAGGGATTGGGCTGGTTCATGGTGTGGAGAGAATGTCTTCCTGTGTGGGAAACAAAGGTTAAGGTTTTTCCGTCTGCGGCAATGGTTTCCACCGGAATACCAGACGATAAAAGGGTCATGCGAAGGCAGTCTGGCCAATTTGCCACCCAGGCCATGCGATAGGTTTCTGTTTTGCCGTTGCGGGTGAGAAAAAGATGACCCGTACCCCTGGAGGTGATAATTTCCTGGTTAAACTGCCGCACTTTATCGGCTGCCTGTATGGCCTTTAAATCTTTTTTATGGTGCCTGACCGGCAACAGGGCACACCCGGATAAAAGAGACAGGCCCAGCAGAAAAGCCATGATCCGCACCGCAGATGTGGAAAACTTATTCATGAAGGGTCTGTTCCAGTGTTTTTATTTTCTTTATGATATCCGCCTTGTTGGTGGTGGCCTTTTTTAAGGCTTTTTTATATATTTCAAGTGCTTTTTCAGGCTTGTTAACTTTCTGATAGGCATCCCCAAGATGTTCTGCAACCACCGGATCATGGGAAGACAGTTCCAGGGCACGCTCCAGATACTCAATGGCCTTTGGGTAATCTGCCTTGCGGTAATAAACCCATCCAAGACTGTCTGTTATGTAGCCGTCATCGGGATTCAATTCTATGGCTTTTTTTATCAACACTTCAGCAAGTTCCAGTTCTATGCCCAGATCGGCATAGGTGTAGCCCAGGTAATTCAGGGCCGTTGCATTGTCGGGTTCCAACGCGATAACCCTCTGCATGATCCGGATGGACTTATCCTTATTTCCCCATTTGTCATGGATAATACCTGCCCGGAAAAGCATTTCTGCATTTTCCGGATAGAGTGCCAGGCCCTTATCCAGCATCTCAATGGATTTGGCATACTGCTTCAAATCTTCGTAGATGGAGGCCAGATAGGAGATGATCTCCGGATCATTGGGCAATTCCCGGTGTTTCTGCAAAAGAAATTCTATGGCTTTTTCAGGCTGATCTTTCTGGCTGTATAGATAGGCAATGTGAATGATGCTTTTTCGATAATGCTCGGCATCGGGCCGGATCTGTTTAAAATGATAGATGGCATTATCAATGTCTTGTACGGCATCAAAGGAAAGTCCTGCCAGGTAATGAAGGACCGGGTTTTCCGGTGCTCCGGCAAGAAGACCCGTAAAGATAATCACCGCATCTTTGTATCGCTTGTTGCCGATGAATTCCTTGGCTGCAAGCATGAAAGGACCGGGTTCTCGTTGATGCTTCTGTCCGAATTCCGCCAGCTGCTTCTGGGCCAGATTTTTTTTGCCATGCTGGTAATAGTACAGGGGACGTTCCAGAGAAGCGCGTATGTTACGGGGATCTATGACAAGGATTTCTTTATAAAGCTGTATTATTTCCGGAGACAGTCTGTTTTCATTGCTGGGATCTGATTCATAAATGGAGATAAGTTCAAACCGGGGTTCCACCAGTTCCGAATTGAGCTCAATGGTTTTTTTAAAGGCCTTTTCCGCATATTCGATATTGTTTTGCATTGCATGAATTCTGCCAAGAAAAAAAGGCGCCACATAGGACTTGGGAAACTGTTCGGCCATTCTTGTGTAAAGGGAGAAAGCCTCTTCCAAGTTGTCCTGCTCCATGCAAAGACTGCCAAGCACAATATAGGCATTTTCATTGTCTGGTTGAAGATGAATAATTTTCTGGTAAATGGCTTTTGCTTCCGCATCCTGTTTTAACTGAAGATTCATTTTTGCAAGCAGAGAAAGGGCAACCACATTCTCCGGATGGGTTTCAACCATGCGTTCTGCCACTTCAATGGCCTTGGATGGGGATTTGGTTTGAAGATACAGCACCACCAGTTCCTGATTAAGATAGATGGAATCCGGATCAATGGCGATGGCTTTCAGTAAAAAAAATGTGGCCTTGTCCCACATTTTCTTCTGTCTGTAAATTTCTGACTGCATATAGAAGTAATAGGCAGAGTCTTTTTCCTCCACCAGGGTAACCGGCTGGCGGGAGGGTAGCGGGACAGGGGAGGGGGGTGTGTTAATCGGCCGGGCACATCCCCCCATTATAAGAACAACAATCACCAGGGGTAGAAAAAACGCTTTGTTCATGTTCGTCATGTCTCTTGTGGATTGAGCAGGTCTTGGTTGCATGTAAAAATTTTACACCTGGGAATGATCGTAGGCTGCAAAGTCCGGCATTTCATTCTTAAAATATTCTTTCATCTTTTTGATGATATTGTTTTCAATCTGCCTGACCCGTTCCCGGGAGATGGAATAAAGTTCCCCTATTTCCTGGAGAGTCAAAGAATCATCGGAAAAGATTCTTTTTTCAAAAATATCCAGCTCCCGCTGATTCAGTGTCTGCTTGAATTCATTCACCCGAAGGTGAAGGATATCTTCAATTTCTTTTCTGGCAACCCGTTCTTCTGTGGAATCTGTATCCACATTGATAAATTCAATACGTTCGGTGTCTGAATCGTCCCGCAGGGGCTCATCAAGGGAAAGGTCCCAGCCGTCCAAGCGCTGGTCCATCTCCACAATTTCCTGTTCTGAAACCCCCATGCGTTCGGACAAGAGTTTGGGCCGGGGATCAAATCCCTCTTCAATGAGTTTTTGCTTTTCTTTTTTAAGACGGAAAAAAAGCTTGCGCTGACCCTGGGTGGTGCCGATTTTCACCAGTCGCCAGTTATCCATGATAAATTTAAGAATATATGCCTTGATCCAGAAAGAGGCATAATAGGAAAACTTCACATTTTTTTCAGGATCGAATTTTTTCACGGCCCGGACAAGGCCGATGTTGCCTTCCTGGATGAGATCCAGCAGGTTCTGCATCCAGATTCTCTGAAAATCAAGGGCTATTTTTACCACCAACCTCAGGTTGGATGTCACCATGATATAAGCAGCATCACTGTCATTGTCCGTCTGGATCTTTGTCCCAAGGTCTTTTTCTTCATCCCGGGTCAAAAGTCTGTAGCGGTTTATTTCAGCAAGATAGCTCTGCAGAGGGTCCAGTTTCACCAGAGCTTTACTGGAAACAGTTTGTCGTTTATCCGCCGGTGTAAGATACCCTCTTCTCACTGCAGATTTTATTTCTTTCTGGGGTTTTAGTTTAACCTTGGCTTCGCTTTTTTTAACCATTCTTTTCTTAACCTTATATTTTTTCCGTTCTCCCCAAATAGTCCTGAAAAAAACCGGATTATCGAGTGTAATCCTGTGGGCTTTGCCATTCAAAAACAGGCGGTGCGCACAATTTGTATCATCATAGACCAAATAGAAATAAAATTCGATTAAAAAATTTTTTTATGGTAAATCTTTTTTTTAGTGGACAGATCGATTGGTTTTGATATATACACATCCTGTTTGCGCCAGTAGCTCAGCTGGATAGAGCAACGGACTTCTAATCCGTAGGTCGCAGGTTCGAGTCCTGCCTGGCGTACCATTTAAAATCAAAGGTCTTCAGCAAAATTTGTTGAAGGCCTTTTTTGTTTCTCCGGTGCTTTAGTTTTTTTTCTTATTTCAACCGGGCTTCTGACCCAATTCTCAAACTCATCACCGTTAAGAATTTATCAGTATACCACATTTCTTATCTTTTGGCCAGCAGCCCCCGGCGTATTGCTTCTTTGTGTGTATGGGGTGCCGGGGAAAACATGGCCTTTTTATTCTATGGCTTGGTCTATTTGTCTATGTCCATGCGCTTCTTGAGTGCATCCAGCATGGCTGATCCCTTGGGTGTTTTGTCTGAAAGGGCCTGATCTATCTCATTGTCTGTGGTGTCTGTCTGGGCAAGGATTTCCCCATAGGCCGATGCCAATGATTCTTCTTCCTCAACTCTTTCTTTCATTCTTTCCAGCATGGCAACGGTTCCAGAGGAGTCAATGCTGGAGAGCTGGGCATTTATTTTCTTTGTGGATGCCGCTGTCTTTGCCCTGGCCTTGAGGGTGGTCAACTCGTTGTCATAGGTGGTCAGGGTGGAGCGCAATTTAGAAACGCTTGTGTTGATGGTTGTTGCCATGGTTTCATGACCTGTTGCCTCATCACCGAGTCTTTTGGCTTCCGATAACAGCTCTGCCTGTTTTTCCAGAGCCAGGGTTGCCAGTCTTTCTGCTTCTGCTGTATCCATTGTGCCTTTACTGGCATTTAGGAGGAGTTTCTTTGCCTTGTTCTCATAGTCTGCTGCCAGTTGCTGTTTTCCATTGGCCTCTTTTCTGTTTCTGATGGCCATGGCTTTTACCTGGGCCAGACTCTCCATGGCTGCTGTGAGGTCTTTTTTTAGATCCCTTATACCTTGCTCTGTCATCTTTATGGGGTCTTCCAACTGGTCTATGGCGGAATTGATATTTGATTCGGTTACTTTGAAAAGTCTTTTGAACATTGATATTCTCCTTTTTGCGGATATGTGTGTCTCTCCATCAACCTGTTGCTGAGTTTTGTCAGGGTGCGTGTTGATCCTGTTCAGCGGGGCTGTGTTTTCAGACTATGTTGAGATAGACTTTATCAACTTGGAGGGATATAGCGAGGACGTAATGAGAGGCTTACCGACATGCCCCCTTATGGAGAGGCGTGTGGGGAAAGGTGCTGCCCATGGTCATTATTTTGGGAAGGATATGCATGGGCAAAATTTGAACGAAGAGGTCACTGGCCGGACGATTGATTGGAAAAAACCGCACAAGTATTCCCGGCAGACCGGTTTAAAGAGATCCAACTGAATGGAGCCTTTTTGTGTTTTTTTTACTTTCTTTCTGGTGAATACAAATCGGTATTCATCCTTCCATGATTTCGGTTTCCACTGAGTTTCAAAATAAGACCAAGTTTCATCAATGGTAGACCATGAGTCACATGCCTTTTCTCAATGAGGCACCCCAAGTGGCCAATATTGTGATCAAAGTTTTGTATCTTTGCCCTTTTACAAGGCTTACTTCAGGTTTTTCAACCTGTGGAGTTTAGTTAATAATCTTAAGACCCACAAAAAAGTGGTTTGTAAATTTATTATTGTTTGCGCTGGTGATGTGAATGATTTTAGTCTGGTGAACATCGGGGGGCCATGAAAGGTCTGAAGGAAAGTAATTAACATCCAATATTTCCCCGACATTTACCTTGCTTAAAAAATTCGAATCTTTTTTAACCAGTAGACACATTCCATGGGAAGAGATGTTCCAGATTTTAAATTGATATTTGAAGAGCGTTTTCAGGGTTTGTACTTCAACACAATGATAGGAGTGAAGTTCAGTTCTGGGATGGTTTCTTTTTTCAGATATTTGTTGTTGCATATTTATAATCCTTTGATCTCACCAGTGTCGTGGTATTTATCAAAATAGTTATTGCTCTGTACCCACAAAGACGCAGCACAGGAGCTGTACTGGCGAGCTATTCATTCAATCCTTGAGCAGATTTCGACATGCCCTCTCACTGAATGATCTCCGTGGCAATAGGGGAAACCGTTGGGGATAATTATCATATTTATTCGTGAATCGTAAGGTGTTTTTATATAACCCACATGACAGGGCAGCCTGTCACAACGAAAATTAAAATTTTGATGATTTTGGTCTATTGGGCGGGGTTTTTGTAAGTCAAAAATCTCAATGAGACTGGAGGAAAGGGAAATCAGAGCTGCAACGGATAGTGTGGTAAGCCATATTGCAGAAGTTGTCGGGTAACACCGGCATATAACCGCTGATTTATTCATGCAACTCCCTTCGCAAGCTTCTCAAATTTTTCGACAAACCAGCTTTTGCCGTCGTTCATGTTGCCCCTTTATTTACGCGGTGTTCCCCTCTCCACAGGCATTGGCAGTCTATTCCTTATTATAAAGGCATTGTATTGATTATGATGGCATCTCCGGTATTATTTCCATATCCAGTCAGGCTGTTATCAACACCCTCTCATTTCCTCCACAAGGCGTTTCTACTCCACCTTCAAGTATATATTATTTCTATAGAAATAGATGTTTATGGATATCCCATATCCAGCAATTCCAACAATATTCTCGAGAGTAAGGAGGTAGGTTATGAGCAGAGAAAAGCAGTTTTGAAACGATGGGGATTACCGGCCAGTGCTCTTACTGATTTTTGCTGTTTCAACTTGGAAGGATATAGCGAGAACGTAATGACTAGGTTACCGACATATCCCCTTTGTGGAGGGTAGGAGGATTTTTTTTGGGCAATGCAACGGTCAGCGGCCGGATGATTGATAAAAAGTCTTTACATAAGTTATCAAACTTGATAACCAATGAATTGGAGAATAAAATTTTATAATGATGAGGTGAAAAAGCAGACATTAGGACTCCCCGCCGGTATTGTTGACAATTTGATCCTGACATTTAAGCTCATTAAAGAGTTCGGGCCAGACTTGGGCAGGCCACATACCGCGCCGCTGGGGAAAGGGCTGTTTGAGATAAGAGCAAAAGGATGTGAAGGTATAGCAAGGTCGTTTTTCTGCTCGATTGAAGAAAAACAGATAGTCGTCTTGCACTCAATAATCAAAAATAACATGAACGCTCCCAAAACAGATATGAATCTTGTCGTTAAGAGAATGAAGGAGGTTAAGAATGGATAATCTTGATTTTGAAAGTTTTAAAGATGAAGCATTGAAGAATCCAGCAGTAAAAAAAGAATATGACTCCCTTGGGCCAGTGTTTGAATTACGACGTAAATTAATTAAGTTGAGAATAAATAAGGGAGTAACCCAGGAACAACTTGCCGGGATAATGGGAACCAATAAAAGCAATATCTCCAGGCTGGAATCCGGTGAGAACATTTCCTATCCCACATTTAAAACAATTTCAAAATATGCAGCTGCCCTGGGCTACAAGGTTGATATTGAGTTCAGGCCTGTTTGACTTTTACCCTACATTAATCAGGTGATCCAGATCGAGGCCATTCAAGACAATAAAAAGAAAATTGATCTGGCAAATGCGGTGAAACTTGGATTTCTTTATTCGTCCCTTAAAGACGGGTTCATTTCCCTCAAATTATAAAATTTGCGGTCCAAAGGAGGCAGGTAAATCATGGCAGTCGGTAAATCAGTAAATCGTGTTGATGCAATGGCCAAGGTCACCGGGCGTGCAAGATACACCGAAGATTTTTATCACCCGGATATGCTGGTGGCAAAATATTTCAGAAGTAGCATTGCCCATGGCCGGGTGACCGCCATCAATGTTAAGAAGGCTGAAAATCTTGACGGTGTCCATGCCGTATTCACCTATAAAGACGTTCCTGAAAACAAATTTCCCACCGCCGGCCACCCCCTGGCCCTGACAGAGGATCATAAGGATGCGGCAGACCGTCTTTTGTTGACCCGGGATGTCCGGTTCATGGGAGATGAAATCGCCATTGTCGCGGCCGAAAACGAACTGGTGGCCAATGAAGCACTCAAACTTATTGAGGTCTCCTATGATGAGTATCAGCCCCTGATCCTTCCTGAAGATATCCTGGAAGAAAATGCAAGGCAGATCCATGAAGGGTCATCCAATATTGTAGGTGAACACACCTATACCTTTGGCAATGACGTGGATCAGGCCTTTGAAAAGGCCGATCATGTGCTTGAGGGCAGTTTTCGCACCGCCATGGTCCAGCATTGTCATATTGAAAATCATATTTCCCATGCCTACATGGATGATCTTGATAAGATTATCATTGTCTCATCCACCCAGATTCCCCATATTGCACGTCGAATTGTGGGAGAGGTTCTCAATATTCCCTTGAGCCGTATCCGGGTAATAAAACCATTTGTCGGCGGAGGGTTCGGCAATAAGCAGGATGTTATTTTAGAGCCCATGGTGGCTTTTTTGACCCTTAAACTGAATGGCCGGGCCGTTCAGATCAACCTGTCCCGGGAGGAATGTATTATCGGCACCCGGACCCGGCACCCCTTTTATATTGATGTTAAAACAGGTGTCATGAATGACGGTACCATTGTGGCCAGGCACATGGATGCCATTTCCATCACCGGCGCATATGCCTCCCACGGCCATTCCGTTGCAGCTGCCGGCGGCAGTAAGCAAAGCTCACTATATCCCAGGGCAGCAACCTCCTTCCATGCACGGACCCTTTATGCCAATACGCCGGTGGCGGGAGCCATGAGAGCCTATGGATCGCCCCAGATCATCTACGCCCTTGAATGCGCCACAGAGGATGCGGCCAGGAAAATAGGCATGGATTCCGTTGAATTCAGGCTGAAAAACGTTGCCCGCCAGGGTGATATGAATCTGTTGTCCGGCAAAGAAATACTCAGCTGCGGCCTTGCCGATTGTCTGATAAAGGGCAGAGACTTTATTGGCTGGGATGAAAAAAAGAAAGAGTATGAAAAATTTAAAACCGGACCGGTGAGAAAAGGGCTGGGCCTGGCCTGCTTAAGTTATGCCTCGGGCACCTATCCTGTGTGTGTTGAAATTGCAGGTGCAAGAATCGCCCTGAATCAGGACGGCACGGTCCATGTCATGGTGGGTGCCACTGAAATCGGGCAGGGATCGGACACGGTGGTGGCCCAGATGGTGGCCCAGACCCTGTCTTTTCCCTATGAAAATGTCCTGGTGGTCCAGGCCCAGGATACCGATGTCACTCCCTTTGATACCGGGGCCTATGCTTCAAGACAGGCCTATGTGGTGAGCAATGCCGTGTTCAGGGCGGCTACGGATCTTCGGGAAAAAATACTGGACCATGCCGCAGCAATGACAGATACCGATGTTGCCGGCCTGGATATTGTGGACGGCAATATCGTGGATACCCGTAAAAACGCACAGGTCATGGATATGAAAACCCTGGCCATTGACAGCTTTTATCACAAGGAGCGCGGCTGCCAGCTTACGGCTGAAGCCTCTTTTAAAGCCACCACAAACGCCCCGGTGTTTGGCTGTACCTTTGTGGATATCACCGTGGACATCCCCCTTTGTAAAATTAAAATCAACCGGATGATCAGTGTCCACGACTCCGGGGTGATCATCAATCCGGTCCAGTCCGGGGGGCAGATCCACGGCGGCGCCTTCATGGGCATTGGAGCGGCCCTTTCCGAAGAGCTGCTCATTAATCCAAAGACGGGATATATATACAATAATAATCTACTGGATTATAAATTTCCCACATTCACCGATGTGCCCCCCATTCACCATGATTTTGTGGAAACCTTTGAACCAACTTCGGCTTACGGCAATAAGGCCTTAGGCGAAACGCCCGTGATTTCACCCCCTCCGGCCATCAGAAATGCCGTTCTGGATGCCACAGGCCTTTGCATCAACTCTTTACCCCTGTCCCCCCACACCCTGTTCACCGCATTCAAAGACCATGGCCTTATTGATGAAAAAGGAGGCGATAATGTTTGACATTTCAAGTCATAAAAAGGCCGGTTCAGTCAAAGAAGCCATCTCCCTTTTAACAGAAAACCCCGATGCAAAACTCATCGCCGGCGGCACTGATGTATTGATCAAACTTCGGGAAGGCAAAAAACAATTTTCACACCTGGTGGATATCCATGGCCTCAAAGAGCTGAATTTTATCAAAAAGGATGGGGACAACACCATTGTCATCGGTTCGAGTACAGTCTTCTCCCAGGTGATTGAATCCGATATCATCAACACCCATATCCCCATGCTTGCGGATGCCGCACAAAGTGTGGGCGGTCCCCAGATTCGAAATATCGCCACCATTGGCGGCAATATCTGCAACGGCGTTACCAGTGCTGACAGCGCCTCACCTTTATTTGCCCTGAATGCGATATTATCCGTCCAGGGCTCTGAAGGTGCCCGTGACATTCCCATTGCAGACTTTTACCTGGGTCCGGGCAAGGTGGACCTTAAACACACAGACGTTCTCACAGCCATTAAAGTTTCTCCGGAAAATTATGATCATGCGTTTGGCTGTTATTATAAATATGCCATGCGCAATGCCATGGACATTGCCACCATCGGCTGCGCCGTTAATTTGAAAATAAAAAACGGAAGGTTACAAGATTATCGCATTGCCTTTGGTGTGGCAGGGCCTGTGCCCATGCGCTGCCCCAGGGCGGAAAATATGGCCAGGGGCCAGGCCCTGTCATCCAGGTTGATAGAGGACATATCCCAAGCCGTGACCAAAGAGGTGACCCCCAGGACCTCCTGGCGGGCCTCCAGAGAATTTCGGTTGAATATCATTACCGAACTTGCAAAAAGGGCCACAATCAAGGCATTGAAGCGGGCCGGGGAGGAATTATCATGACAGGTGGACATTTCAGACAAATCTCTTTCACTGTTAACGGCCGGGAAAGAACATTTCAAATTGATATCCGGAAATCCCTGGCCGAGGTCCTCAGGGAGGATTTAGGGCTTACCGGCCTCAAGCAAGGATGCGGTGTGGGCGAATGCGGTGCCTGCTCGGTCATGGTGGATGATGTGCTGGTGGATTCCTGCATTTACCTTGCCCTGTGGGTGGATGGAAAGCAGATCCGGACGGTGGAAGGTGAAGCCAGGGAGGGCAAGCCGTCAAAGGTTCAGCAGGCCTATGTGGATGAGGGGGCGGTTCAATGCGGTTTCTGCACCCCGGGTTTCATCATGGCCACCACCTCTTTTGTGGAAAAATGTAAGGGCAAAGATGTAAGCCCTGAAGATATTAGAAAGGCCCATGCCGGAAATTTATGCCGGTGCACCGGGTACCAGAATATTTTTACGGCCATTGAAAAAAGCATTGAATCCGATTAAGATCGCTGGCTACTGGGTGCTATCGCACCTCACTTTTTCAATATTTGTTGTGGGCAGGCCAAATCCCCAATACGGTCTGCCCATGGCAGTTCTTCAGAGGGCTTGGTCATAAGATGGACCATTCATCACAATTGGCGGGGCAACGGGGTCAGGCTTGTGTTATTGTGTTTTTGGCAAGCGTCTAATAATAAAGACAATTTCAAACGAAAACGTCAATAACGCAAGCCTGACCCCTCCCCATGACCCCTCCCCAGGGTGGACCATGTTGTGACCAAGGCCTCTTCAGTAAATGAGAAAAAATGGGAGATGCCCACTTGAAATCAAATAATATTAAAATAAGTGATCTTATTATCGGCATCAAGGGAGCGGGCGAGCAGTCATCCGGTATTGCCTGGCGTCTGTTCCAGGCCAATATACAAAACCTGTTCATGATGGAAAAAAATGCGCCCCTGGCCATACGAAGAAGTGTCTCTTTTTGTGAAGCCCTTTACTGCAATACAAAGGTAGTGGAGGGAGTTACAGCAGAAAAAATTGAGGATCTGAACCGGATCAAATCCACCTGGGACAGGCATCACATTGCCGTGCTCAAGGATCCGAAGTGGGATGCCATCAAAAAGTTATCCCCCCATGTGGTGATTGACGCCACCATTGCCAAAAAAAACCTTGGTACATCCCTTGGGGAAGCGCCCCTGGTCATTGGCCTGGGGCCCGGATTTGAAGCCGGAAAGGATGTGCATATGGTCATAGAAACCCACCGGGGCCACAATCTGGGGCGGGTGATCTATCAGGGGACCGCCCTGTCCAATACCGGTATCCCCGGCAATATTGACGGGTTTACCATGGAGCGGATATTAAGGGCTCCCATGGGCGGCACCTTTGAATCTGAATACGATATCGGCATGGCAGTTACAAAGGGGCAGGTTGTCGCCATGGTGGCCAAACATCCGGTCACGGCTAAAATTTCAGGGGTAATCAGGGGGTTGATCAAACCGGGAACCCGGGTTGGAAGGGGGCAGAAGATTGGAGATATTGACCCCAGGGGTGAGGTATCATTTTGCCATACCCTTTCTGATAAATCCAGAGCACTTGGCGGGGCTGTGCTTGAGGCAATTTTAAAAGTATATAATTAAGGACCGCAAATTTTATAACTTGAACGAAACAGCTTGCCTTTTGGCCCACCTACTGCGTTGCATCAAAGGCCAAACAGGGCCGAGCAGCATACGCCACCAGGAAGACTATCATGACCGATCTTAATTCCATTTTGGAACTCAAGAAAAAAGGCATCATCTCAATTATCGGGGCAGGAGGAAAAACAACCCTGATGTTCAAACTGGCAAAAGAGCTTGAATCCAGCCCATTGAACCTTAGGATATTAACCACCACAACCACAAAATTTTTTATGCCTGCTCCTTCTCAATCTAAAAAAATCCTGGTCACACAATCCATTGATACCCTGCTCAAAAAGTTTACCGCTGAATTACAAGATCATCATCACCTGTCTGCCGCCGGCAGGATTGACGAACGTACTAAAAAACTGGTTGGATTTTCCCCTGAAATCATAGATCAAATTCAACAATCCGGCCTGTTTGACTGGATCATTGTTGAGGCGGACGGTGCTGCACGCAAACCGTTGAAAGCCACGGCTGAACATGAACCCGTGGTTCCTGAAACTTCAAAGTACCTTATTATAGTGGCCGGTCTGGATGCCATTGGCCATCCTTTGGACGACACCCATGTTCACCGGGCAAAAATCTTTTCAAAAAAAACCGGTCTTTCCTTGAACAGTCCTGTCACAGAAGCTGCCGTGGCTGATCTGCTTGCCATTGAAATTCGAAAAGCCCAAAACCAGGCCCCTGATTCGCGGTGTGTGGCATTACTCAATAAAGCCGATGATGAGAAAACACAGGAAACCGGCAACACCATTGCCAACCTGTTGAAGGCTGAAAAATGCTTCCATAAAATTGTGGTGGCGGCACTGCAATCAAAACACCCTGTAACTATTTCAGTTGCTTAGATCAAAGAACTTAATCCGTAGGTCGCAGGTTCAAGTCCTGCCTGGCGTACCATTTAACAGTCGGGGGGGATAATCATGCACTACTTTCGCCTTTGACCTCATCCAGGACTTTTCGAACCGTTTTTGCCAACTCGGTCCTATCCAACGGTTTGTAAACCAACGCCTTAATACCAATTTTGGTGGCTGTTTGGACAGAGATTCTTTTGCTGTATCCAGTACAGACAATAACAGGTATGTCTTGACGAATTTTAATCAGCTCATCCGCAAGCTTGTCACCGGTTAATCCCGGCATGGTCATATCTGTGAGAACCAGATCAAAGGAATAAGCATTTGATTGAAACAGATTGAGTGCCTTTTTACTGCTGGTCATGGCGGTGACAGAATATCCTAATTTTTCAAGATGTTGACTACCGATTTTGGCGATAGAGGCTTCATCATCAATAAAAAGAATTCTCTCAGAGCCGATGGGTAGATCTTCTTTTGTATATGGCTGATTTGTTTTATTCATTTTCGTAGTTGGCAGGTAAATCGAAAAGACAGATCCTCTTCCCAATTCACTGGAAACCTCGATTATGCCACCATATTTTTTAACAATGCTGTGAACCAGAGCAAGCCCCAGTCCGGTGCCTTCTCCGGGCTCTTTGTTGGTGTAATAGGGATCAAATATCGCCCCAATAACATTTGGTGCTATGCCGGTACCTGTGTCTGATATGCGCAATTTTATATACTCACCTGGTTTTAGATGTTGTCCCTGAAGTATTTCATATTTTTCAAATCTAATATCTTCAAGATCGACTTTCAGCAGACCGCCGCTTTCTTCCATCGCATGCGCAGCATTTGTACATAGGTTCATGATGATTTGGTGTAATTGGGTTGGATTTCCCATGATCGATGATTCGCTTGCTATGTTTTGTTGGATTTCTATTGTAGT
Source organism: uncultured Desulfobacterium sp. (assembly GCA_963674605.1). GTDB lineage: Bacteria > Desulfobacterota > Desulfobacteria > Desulfobacterales > Desulfobacteraceae > Desulfocicer. Next base: position 361,533 of record OY771474.1, read on the forward strand.
CGGGATGGATGACCTTAGAAATTTCAGCGCCTCTTTTATAATGGGTTTTACCAGTATCGGTTTTATTTCCTCATCCGATTTCCTTGCAATGGTCAAAATTTGCTTGACTAAATCTTTTGCCCTTTGCCCGGCCTTATACACCTCTTGCAAATTGTCTTCTACATTCGAACCTTTTGCAACGTCATCCAGAGCAATTTCAGTGAATCCGATAATTGATGAAAGGATATTGTTAAAATCGTGGGCGATTCCGCCTGCAAGCGTGCCGATTGATTCTATTTTTTGCGCTTGAAAGAGTTGATTCTGCATATCTTTTCTTTCTGCCTCAGCCATCTCTCTGGTATGAATCTCTGAAAGGAGTTGGCGATTGGTTGTCTCAAGTTTACTTGTCTGTTTGCTTATTTCTTTTTTCAGCCGATGATTCCAGAACAAAATAAGACCAATAACCACGAAAATCAAAGCAAGGGCTTGGAGAAGATACCGAAATATCTTACCGGGATCGAGACCGGGTTCATATTCGACATTGACCCACTTTTCCCGTATATTTTTTTGTTGCAATGACGTCAATGACGCAAGTCCTTTTTCTACGATCCCGACCAATTCCGGCAAATTCTCGTTAACAGCAAAGTGAAGCTCTTCTGAAGCATAACTCACCGGTCCGGCAATTTTTAAATTTGTAAAATTTTCCTTTCTTATCCAAAAAATGGATGAAGAGAGATTGCCGATCATGGCATCTGCTCTTCCATCTGAAACGGCCTTTAATGTCTCCTGCAAAGTCGCATACAGGGTGGGTTGAACCTCTGTATTGTCCCTTAGATAGCCTTCGTGAGACGTTTCTTTCTGAACAGCGACTCTCATGCCCTTAATGTCGTCAATGGAAGATATAAACGGCGCGCCCGTCCTGGTGATGATAACCCGCTGATAATACATATACGGCTTGGAAAAGAGGAGGAACTTCTGTCGTTCCGATGTCTTTCCCACACATGGCAGCATATCAATTTTACCTTGCCTGAGTTGTTCCACAGCCTCTTTCCAGGATAATCCGGGAGCCACCTCGAAGCTCAACCCAATCCGTTTTTCCAAAAGATGAAGATACTCAGGAACAATACCGGTATATTGCCCCGCCTCATTGATAAATTCGAACGGAGCAAATTCAGGATCAACACCCAGCAGGATTTTCCGGTGTTCTTTGACCCAGGCGGTCTCTTCGGCGGTGAGGGCATTCTTATGCTGGAGCAGAGCCGGACCTTCCAACGCGGTAAGAGCCGAAATCCATGACTGGTGGAGTTCAAGCCGCTTCTTCTCGGTAATCACACCCAGGGCCTTATCCAGAATTTTTGCAAGTTCCGGCCAATCTTTCCGGGTGGCGATCCTCTCACCATACATGAACATGTCATAGCGGGCTGCGATCTTGAGGTTGGTTATCCCATTGATTCTTGATATATAGTCACATACACCAATGACACCAATATAGCAATCAGCCAGGCCTGTAGAGACTGCTGTTAATCCGTCAAACGGTGTTTGGACCATTACCGGGATAATATCCGGATGGTCCTGCAATGTTATTTCGGCGGAATAATATCCATTTACCAAAGCCACCTTCCTACCCTTCAAACCCTCCGGACCCTGGATCTCCTGATTGTCCTGCTTTGTCATTATCACCAGTGGCGTTGGCAAATAAATATCGGTAAAGTTGAGGATCTTTCTTCTTTCCGGTGTTTCCACAGCTGTAAGAATTGCATCAAGTTTTCTCTGGCTGGCATAATCTATGATTTGAGGCCATTCCAACCCCTCGATGATATCTATCTTGACATCCAGATACTGAGCAAGGAGATTAATGGTGTCCACAGCAATTCCTTGATAGGTACCACCTTCATCCCTAAAACTGTACGGTGCATATCCTTTATCTACTCCAAGACGGATAACTTTGTTCCGGGCAAGCCACAGCCTTTCATCGTCAGTAAGTGGAATCGATCGCATTTCCCTAAAAAAAGAAAGGTCAAAGTCAACACCGGAGAGATACGAATTGATTATTTTATGAAAAAGGGAGTTAGGATCGGCCTTGAACTGTCTGATGTGTTTGTCAATCGTCCTGGCAATGCCAATGTATTTCTGTTTTTGGGGGAAGGCGAACTTGAGATGCACCGGATTGAAAACGATCGGTGTCTTGCTGATCTCATACTCTCCTTCAGTCAATGCCCCGAAAAGCCTATTGACCACACCACCGTCAGCTCTGCCATCCTCAACCACCGCAAGAGCTTCATGGTAATTTTTGACAGGGAGGATTTGGGTATCGAGTTCAAACTTTGAAATCAGGTGTTCAATACCACCTTCTCCAACCGTATGAATATCTTGCTTCACCGTCGCGATCGTTCGTCCATTGAGGTCAAAAAGAGAGTTTGCCGTGAAATCTTTATGGGTATAAATGGTGGCCCAGTTCAAAAAAACGCTTTCTTGGGAAAAATAGAATTTTTTCCCTCGTTTTTCTGAGTAGGCTATGTCCAACATGATATCTAAGTCATTGCTTTCCAATCGCTCCAGGCACTCGTTCCAGGAGCATGAGACAAATTCCAGTTCCCATTTTTCACGATCAGCTATGATCTTGAGTATTTCAGGAAATATTCCAGCTACTTTCCCTGAATTGTTGATATAAACCTTTGGAGGATTTTCATATACACCCACTCGAAACTTCTGCAAATATTGGGATGCTCTGACACTATCTTGAGTCGCGGGGAGGGCTAAAATTAGCAAAGCAAACAACAAAAATTTAAGACGAAGTATCAGGGTAGGCATGAAAATCTCCTCTACATTGGGATGCTCTGTTTTTTCTAAATAGGCAAGCAGTAGGGTGAGTATCAAAACGATTCCCGAAAACTATGCCTTAAACATTCTTGCATTATTCATGAGTTTCCTAAAACTTAACCATACTCCTGGTATTCTTTAATAAATTCGTATTCCTATAAAGCAATCGTGTCAAGGTATTTCATTGATTTCATTGAAATGTAACACTGTATTGATAATAAATGAATATCAGAAAGCACTCAGTGCTATAAATGATTCTGTAGTCAGACTGGTATTCAAGGGAATAGCTATTCATTGAATAGGAATTAATCATCTCCCAAATAAACTTTCCATTGCTTAATTGAAAATATAAAAAGCCAGTAAATATGAGAATCCAATGAACAGAGATCCCACAACCTCCCCCAGGGTTCCTGCCATGCCCTTGATTGTGTGCGCCAGTCGTTCGAGGGTTTCGGTGTCACCTGCCTTTTGAAGTTTCTCCAGCCGTTGACAGATTCCCCTATAATCTTTACGATAATCGACCAGCAGCTTGAGAAAAAGCCTTTTGTTTCCCTTAACCATCCACAAGCCCTTGGCCATGTCCAGATTTCGGATGTCCGGGATAATTACATTTTTCTGTTCGATAATCCTGGGATCTCCAGGGGAAGCTGTCTGTGACCGAATTTTAACCAGCTGAGCAGGGCGTCATACAAAACATCCGGATCAATGGGTTTGACCCGACTCATATGGGCCAGGGGATGTTTGGAATAAACTCAAACTTAAGGTCAAGGATTTCAGAAAAAAAGCCTTTCCGGTGCGTCCATGGTAGACAGTTTGACATTTGGAAAAACCTTGTCAGCAATCAACCCATGACTTATGATCAAGACTGAAGTTTTTAATGATCCTAGTAGCAACATCAGCAAAAAACAAAGTAGAGGATTCAATGAATAGAGAACCCACATCCCCCCCCGTGGAAACATGGGAATTTTTTTCCGCCTGTATCCATTACCTGGGAAAGGCAACCTTGACATCCCTTTTTCAAAGGGGGGAGAGACAGATAGAGCGGTGGTCTGCAGATCCAAAAACATCGGGCAGTCAGCGCAATCCCATTGACCGATACGAGCACCTATTGAAGGAACTTATGGAAAAAAATCAGGTGGAAATGGCCCGTTCTGCGGTGGGAAGACAGGCACACCTTGTGGGCTGTGAACTGGTGGATAAGGAAATGCCAAGTCCGGACAAGGAAAGTCTTGAACTTGAGATTATTGATGATTTACAGATCAAAAATGATTATGACACGATCCTGCTTGATCCAGATGCCACCCAGGGGCAGTGCCGCATGGCCATGGAAACCCTTATCCGGGAGTTAAAGGAAAATTATGTCAAAAAATGCCAGGATAATAATTGGACGCCCTGAACCATCCATGAAAAAAAGATGCAAATGGTGTGGAACAGATCCTTTATATGTCGCTTACCATGATGATGAATGGGGGGTTCCCGTCCATGATGACAGGCTGCTGTTTGAATTTCTTATTCTGGAAGGTGCCCAGGCCGGTCTGAGCTGGTTGACAATCCTTAGAAAACGAGAAAATTACAGAAAGGCTTTTAATGGCTTTGACTGCCATAAAATTGCCAGTTATTCCCAGGAGGATATAATCCGTCTTTTAGCTGATTCAGGCATTGTCCGCAATCAGCTCAAGATTAAATCGGTCATTCGGAATGCCCAGGGTGTCATTGACATTCTGGAGGAATTCGGTTCATTGGATGCATATTTCTGGCGTTATGTTGAGGGTATTCCCATACAAAATCAATGGAAATCCATGGCAGAAATTCCGACAAAAACAAAAATATCCGAAATGATGAGCAAGGATTTAAAAAAACGTGGATTCAATTTTGTCGGTCCGACAATCTGCTACGCATTTATGCAGGCAGTGGGTATGGTAAACGATCATACAGGCGATTGTTTTCGGCACAAAGAACTGAGCACACATAAAATCTAATTTTAGAAATAAAGGATAGTAACAATGAGTTTTATTAAGGGAATTATCTATAATTTAAGAGGTCTCTGGATGGGAATAAAAACCCCCAGACTTTTGATGCTGGGGATGTTGCGGTTTATTATTGTCGTTTTCATCACCATGGCCCTGGCGGGCTCCATCCTGGTCTGGCATCGGGAAATACTTAACATGATATGGACCATGCCGGAATCCGGATGGTTGATCTATGTCTGGACGGCCCTTTCCTGGATTCTTTCCATTTTTCTGGCCATGGTGTCAAGCCTTGTGTCCTATCTCATTGCCCAGCTTTTTTTCTGTGTGTTTATCATGGATCTCATGTCCCGGATCACGGAAAACATGATCCGGGGCAGACAAAATGGGCCTGGTGGGAAAATATCCCTCACGGCCACCTTATTCCATTTGATCCGTCAGGAAATTCCCCGGGCCATGATTCCCATGTTTTTGATGTTTATTTTAACCATCGTTGGTTTTCTAACCCCCTTGGGGCCGGTGGTTGCAGTGTTATCCGCCCTTGCAGCAGGTGTTTTTCTGGCCTGGGATAACACTGATCTGGTACCGGCCCGGCGCATGGAGACCTTTGGAAACAGATTTCGGTATTTGAAAAAAAACCTTTTGTTTCATCTGGGATTTGGAATCTGTTTTCTCATTCCCTGGTTGAACATTTTATTTTTGTCCTTTGCTCCTGTGGGAGCCACGCTTTTCTTCATTGAAACCGTGGACAATCAGTAAAGGGGGCATTCCCATTTTGGCCCATTGCCCGTCGGGGGGGCGGCAGTATAATACCATTTGGCTACGCGTCTACGACCCTATATTTGTTGTGTCCGACAGGACATGCCATTTATATGAAAATGCCACCGATATTGACATTAATAGGGAGGGGGCTGGCCTGTGTGGAGTTCAAGTTTTATTTATCATTGGCCCAGCGCCCGGGAAACAATCTCATATACATCCCGGGACAGCCCGGGAACCGCATGAATTCGTTGCAACTCCTGCTGCATCAAGCTGCGTCTGCCTTCATCATAACGACGGTAACGGTTAAAGGCCGACACCATGCGGGCTGTGACCTGGGGGTTTATTTTATCCAGATGAATGACCTGATCTGCAAAGAACCGATACCCTTCCCCATCTTTCTGGTGAAACACAAAGGGATTGCCCATGCCGAAGACCCCGATGAGGGAACGGATACGATTGGGATTTTTCCAGTTAAAATCAGGATGCTGACACAGGGCTTTTATCCGCTCAAGGCTACCTGATCGTGTGGCCGCGGCCTGAACACTGAACCATTTATCCATGACAAGGAGATCCGTGCGCCATTTTTGATAGAATTGATCCAGAGCCGCCTCTGCCTGCCCATCCTCCATGTCACATAAAAGTGCCAGGGCTGCAATTTCCATGGTCATATTACCGGCGGACATGAAATAATCATGCATCATTTTTTTATAAGTTGGGGTATCAAGGCTTGCCAGGTAAAACAATACCGCATTTTCAAGGCTTCTGTCCGCCATGGCAGCATTGGAAATGTCCTTTGGATCTGTTTTGGAACACTTTTTGAGGGTGTCCAGCAACTGGGTTTCAAGGGCTGTGGCAATAGTTTTTCTCAGAAATTCCCTGGCCGTATGAATGGCATCCACATCAATGATATCATATTTTTCACCGATCTCGTTCTCGTCGGGCAGGGTAATGGTTTTTGCCGTTAATGCCCCGTCCTGGGCAGTATCCTGAAGAGCCTTTTTAAAAGCATCCATCAGATGAGAAGACAGCACAAGTTCGCTGTGGTTCTGCACGGCGGACACAAGTCTGTCAATTTCCCGGAAATAAAGCTGCTGGGCCGCATCCCAGCGATTAAAAGCATCGGTGTCATGGGCCATGAGAAAGGCAAGTTCTTCATGGCTCAGATCACTGTCTACAATCACAGGTGCAGAAAAACCTCGGAACAAAGAGGGGATGGTTCCCTCCGGAACATTATCAAACACCCAGGTGTTTTCATCTGATTTCAGCTGCAGCAGGCTTTGGGCCGGCGGGGTGATTTCTTTACCGTTTTTGTCCAGAAGCCCAAAGCGCACAGGAATGTGAAGGGCTTCTTTATTGGCCTGGTTATGATCCGGCATGGTTTTCTGGGAAAGCGTCACACAAAGCTGCCGGGTATCTTTGTCATATGTACGGGTTATGCTCACCCGGGGGGTACCGGACTGGGAATACCATAGCCGAAACCGGGACAGATCCACCCCCGAGGCATCTTCCATGGTCTGGACAAAATCCTCTGTGGTGACAGCCTGTCCGTCAAACCTTTCAAAATAAAGATCCAGGGCTTTTTTAAAGGTTTCTTTGCCAAGGATTTCAAAAATCATGCGAATGACTTCTGCGCCTTTCTGGTAAACGGTCATGGTGTAAAAATTATTCATTTCAATGTAGGCCTCCGGTCTCACCGGATGGCTCATGGGGCCTGCATCTTCAGGAAATTGAAGGGTTCTTAAACTTTTCACATCAGATATTCGTTTCACAGCCCGGGAATTTAAGTCCGAGGTAAACTCCTGATCCCGGAACACGGTCAACCCTTCCTTAAGACTTAACTGAAACCAGTTTTTCAAAGTCACCCTGTTCCCGGTCCAGTTATGAAAATACTCATGGCCGATGACGCCCTGGATATTCATGAAATCCAGGTCCGTGGCTGTTTCCGGTCGGGCCAGAACATATTTGGAATTAAAAACGTTCAAGCCCTTGTTTTCCATGGCTCCCATGTTGAAATCATTCACGGCCACAATCTGGTACAGGTCCAAATCATATTCCAGGCCGAAACGCTCTTCATCCCATGCCATGGACTGCTTTAACGACTTCATGGCATGGTCGCATTTATCCTTATTTTCCGCTTCCACATAAATATGAAGGGTGATATCCCGCCCCGAGCAGGTGGTAAACTGATCTTTTATGCACACCAGATCTCCTGCCACCAGGGCAAAAAGATAACTTGGTTTTTTAAAGGGATCTTCCCATTTTACATAGTGACGGTTGTCTTTAAGGTCTCCTTTGTCCACCAGGTTGCCGTTGGACAACAGCACTGGATATCTGCCTTTGTCTGCGGTGATAACACAGGAAAACCGGCTCATGACATCGGGGCGGTCGGGGTAGGCAATGATTTTTCTGAAACCCTCTGCTTCGCACTGGGTGCAGAAGGTGCCGCTTGATTTATAAAGTCCTTCCAGGGATGTGTTTTTATGGGGTTTTAAACGATTTTTAATTTCCAGGGTAAAATTCTCCGGTACCCTGTTCAGTTTAAAATATGTCTTTGACACCTCGTATTCACCGGGCAATAATACCATGTCACCAGCAACCACATGGATAATATCCGGTTCTTTGCAGTCCAGAACCAGGGGAGTATGTTCCCCGGCCTGTTCGTTGTTTCGTCGAATCTTCATGAAAGAGGAAACAATTACTTCCTCCTCGTAAAGATCAAACTGGAGATCAATGCTGTCAATCCAGTATGCCGGGGGCCTGTAGTCTTTTAGATATTTAGTTTCATGTTTTTTCATAATAAACATTAATTATTACTGAAAAGGGCTTTTGTCAAAGATAAAGGCATCAAAGCCATTGAATTTTTTCTTGATTTATGTCAGATATGAGTTTTTTAAGATCGTTATCAATCAAACAGGAGAAAAATAAAAATGAGCGACAATTCAGATGTTACGCTGTTCAGCGGGGGACACCGGGGAGCCGAGGCGGAATTTGGAAAACTGGCAGAACAGTTCGGTATCAACGAGGTAAACTTTTCCTTTGAAGGTCACAATATTGAGCGTACCCGGGGCGTGAAAATGCTTTCCGAGGAGGATCTGAAAAAAGGCGACATCAGCATGGACATCGTATCCGCCCGCATGGGAAGAAAATTTTCCCGGGTGGATAAAATAAGAAAGGTGTTTCAGTCTATTTTTCACATGGTAAACAGAGGATACCAAGTGTTTGTGGTGGGCTGGATTCTCCCGGACAACACTGTGAAGGGGGGTACCGGATGGGGAGTGGAACTGGCACGACTTTTCAACCGTCCGGTATTTGTCTATGAGCAGGATCGACAGGCATGGTTTTCCTGGATTGACAATTCATGGCAGGAGGTAAGTCCCACCATCAGCCACAAGACCTTTGCCGGCACCGGTACCCGGAACCTCACGGATGATGCAAAAAAAGCCCTGGCGGAACTTTACAAAAAATCCTTTAAAGAATAGGCATTTAAACAGGTGACATCCATGAAAAACATGCTGATAACCGGCGGAAGCGGATTTATTGGGTCTAATTTCATACGCTACCTGTTAACGAAATCCGAATTCACCGGCAGGATCATTAATGTGGACAAGCTGACCTATGCCGGCAATCCCGAAAGCCTTAACGATATTCAGGCTGATTTTCCGGATCGATACCTGTTTGAAAAAGCCGATATCTGTAATCCCCGGGAAATGGACCGCATCTTTTCCAGCCATGGCATTGATGCGGTGTGTCATTTTGCGGCGGAATCCCATGTGGATCGCTCCATATTATCTCCCGAGGTATTCATAGACACCAATGTCAAGGGCACATTCACTCTGCTTGAATGTGCCAGAAAAAATATGCCCAGCATCTCATTATTTCACCATGTCAGTACCGATGAAGTATACGGCACCCTGGGGAAATCAGGCTATTTCACCGAAACCACTGCGTATAAGCCCAACAGCCCCTATTCGGCATCCAAGGCGGCTTCGGATCATTTGGTCCGAGCCTACCATGAAACCTATGGCTTGCCCGTGACCATTTCCAACTGTTCCAATAATTATGGCCCGTTTCAGTTTCCCGAAAAACTCATTCCCTTGATGATTTTAAATGCCATGGAAGGAAAACCCCTTCCTGTTTATGGGGATGGCACCAATATCCGGGACTGGCTGTATGTGGAAGACCACTGCAATGCCATCTGGTGCATAATGGAAAAGGGAAAGAGAGGCGAGACCTACAATATCGGCGGTGAGTGTGAAATGGAAAACAGGGACATTGTGGAACGGATCTGCGCACTCATTGATGATACCGGCCACAGGGCATCTGGTGTAACTGCCAGCCGGGATTTGATTAGCTTTGTCAAGGATCGACCCGGCCATGATTTCAGGTATGCCATCGACTGCACCAAAATCAAAACAGAACTGGGATGGTCCCCAAAGGAATCATTTGATACGGGCATTAAAAAAAGTGTTGCCTGGTATCTTGATAATCTTGATTGGGTGGAACGAATCAAGTCCGGTGCCTATCTTGACTGGATCAAAACCCATTATAATTCATGAAATAACCCGGGATTTATCACAACATCATATGAAAATTAAAGGCGAAATCCCCATCACACAGCCTTTAACCCAATGACACCATCAATAAGACAGGCTGGTGATCAAATCCCATAAAACGGAGAAATGCATGAAGGGAATCATTCTGGCAGGGGGATCGGGCACACGCCTTTATCCCATTACCAAGGCTGTAAGTAAACAACTGGTACCGGTGTACGACAAACCCATGATCTATTATCCCCTTTCCGTGCTCATGCTGGCGGGTATCCGGGAGATAATGCTTATCTCAACCCCGGTGGATCTGCCTCGGTTTAAAGAATTGCTTGGCGATGGTTCCAGCATCGGGCTTGAAATTTCCTATAAGGAGCAGCCCCGGCCCGAGGGTATTGCCCAGGCCTTTGTCCTTGCAAAGCAGTTCATTGCAGACCAGAGCGTTACCCTGATTCTGGGGGATAATATCTTTTATGGCTCCAGACTGCAGGATGTTTTAAAAGAAGCTGTCACCATGAAGCAGGGTGGACTCATTTTTGGATACCCGGTGAGGGATCCTGAACGATATGGTGTGGTGGATTTTGATCCATCGGGCCAGGTCATGGGCATTGAAGAAAAACCCCTTCATCCCAAATCCACCTATGCAGTGCCCGGTCTTTATATTTATGATAACCAAGTGGTGGATATTGCCGAAAACCTGAAGCCTTCCCCCCGGGGGGAGCTTGAAATCACCGATGTCAACAATGTGTACCTTAAGAAAAAACAACTCCGGGTGGAGCTGCTTGGAAGGGGATTTGCCTGGCTTGACACCGGTACCCATGAGGCCCTGCAGCAGGCCGCCGCCTATGTCCAGGCGGTGCAGAACCGGCAGGGTATGAAAATCGCCTGCATTGAAGAAATCGCCTATCGGTTGGGGTATATCAATGACAGCGCCTTGAAATCCCTGGCTTCTGATATGCTGAAAAATGATTATGGACAATATTTGATGGGACTTTTAAAGGATAAAAGACCCAAAGGAGAGGGACTCTTCTGATGGCGGTACATTTCACCGAAGCTTCTTTGAAAGGAGTTTATGTTATTGAGCCTGATGTGTTCGGGGATGCCCGGGGATTTTTTCTGGAAACCTGGCAGGAAAGTAGATACCAGGAAGCCGGCATCACGGCCCGGTTTGTCCAGGACAACCATTCCCGATCGGAAAAAGGGGTGATCCGGGGCCTGCACTATCAGCTGAAACATCCCCAGGACAAACTGGTTTATGCCGTGCGGGGAACCATATTTGATGTGGCGGTGGATTTGCGTAAGGACTCAGAAACCTTCGGGCAGTGGACCGGGTGCATCCTTTCCGATGAAAATAGAAAGCAGTTGTTTGTGCCCAAAGGTTTTGCCCATGGATTTTCCGTTTTAAGTGATGTGGTGGACGTCACCTACAAATGCTCGGATTATTATGCACCGGGCGATGAGTATGGCATCTTGTATAATGATCCGGATCTGGGCATTGACTGGCAGGTGGATCTTAATAGGGCACTGGTGTCGGATAAGGATCTTATTCATCCCTGTTTGAAGGATGTATCCGTGGATCATTTATTTACTGCTATATAACCCGCATGTCCTGTCGGACACAACTGTCGAAATTTTTTATGGCTTTATTTTCTCAAAGCAGGCCTTTACCCACCGTGTTACTTCCCGCTCAAATTCTGCCTGATGGGAACCCTCCGACATCTGGTGATCTCCATTTTCCTGAACAATCAGCTTTTTGGGATCACCGGCTTTTTCATATATATTTCTGCCGTTTTCAACGGGGACAACATTGTCATGATCGCCATGAAAAACCAGCACATGGTCAAGCAGGGGCAGCGTATCCGTTAAATCAAACAGCAGGTTTTCTGTGAAAAAACTCAGGGGCAGGGCAGGGCGATCTGCTGTGGCTTGTGTGGGTATGTTTTTTATGGTGGTACTGTCCACCGGGGCAGCACACAGTATGGCACCTCTGGGATGAACCCCCAAAGACAACAGTTCCTTCCATGCTGCAATACAGGTGGCACCGCCAAGACTGCTGCCAAACAGCATGATTTCCCGTCGGGTTTTCCGCAAGGCCCAGAGATAATCCACGCCATGAATGACATCCATCACCCGGGTTTTAAGGGAGGTGTCCGTCACAAAATCACCTTGGCTGTTACCGCATCCCTGGTGATCAAACCGCAGGAAAGCCACGCCCAATCCCGGAAGTATTCGGGCAAGCAGTGTCTGCTTGGCCGAATTCATAGAGCCTTCCAGACCATGGGACCCCACCACCACAGGTGGTTGTTCAACATCCGGGAGATGCAGTTCCCCCACAATTTTTTTATTTTGGCTCATGAATTCAACAGGTAGTATTTTCATGCTTGTTTTTATGGCATACATGCTTTATAATTTCAAGCTTTTATTGGGCTTGGTTTACACGCATGCATGACCTCTTGGCAGCAGCAATAAAAAGAGGAAGCAACAGCGATGATCAGGCTCTTTTTTTTAAACCGGGAAAGAAAAGGATGTGCCAGGAATATATCAGGGTTTTTCATCTTTATTTTCCCACTGACGTGTGGGGCTTAAAAAAACAGGAACATGAGCATAAAAAAGAGAAAAACAGCAGAACTTGATATCATTGATCTGGCCTTTGGGGGAAAGGGAATTGCCAAACCCGATGGCTTTCCCGTTTTTGTGGACAGAACCCTCCCCGGGGACAAAGCCCTGGTGCGGATTACCAAAAAAAAGAAAAAATATGGCGAAGGCAAACTCATCGCCATCATTGAGCCTTCTCCCATGCGACAAGATGCGCCCTGCCGATATGCCGGATACTGCGGCGGGTGTCGCTGGCAGGCACTGCCCTACGAAAAGCAGCTGGAATACAAAAAAAATCATGTCGTTGAATCCCTGGAACACATCGCCATGTTAAAGGATGTACCGGTGAAGGATGTGGTACCATCGGACCGGATTTTTCAATTTCGAAATAAAATGGAATTTTCCTGCACCGATCGCCGCTGGCTTACCCCCGAAGACCTGGAAGATCCGGATATCATAAAGGGGTTTGGTCTGGGACTTCATGTGCCGGGCACCTTTGACCATGTGGTGGACATCCATGAATGCCTGATTCAACCTGACCTGGGAAATCAGATTCTATCCGATGTCAGAAATTACATCAAGGCATCGGGGCTTCCCGCCTATGGCCTGAAAACCCATGAAGGATTCTGGCGGTTTGTGATGCTCAGAAGTTCTTCTGCCCATGACCACTGGATGGTGAATCTGGTGACAAAGGAAGAAAACGACGATGTGCTCCTGCCCCTGGCAGAACAGCTCATGGCAAGTTACCCTGCCATTATCTCGGTGGTGAACAATGTGACGGCCAAAAAAGCCGGTATTTCCACAGGGGATTACGAGAACGTTCTGGCAGGGGAACGCTGCATCCGGGAAGATCTGGGAGAATTCACCTTTGAGGTGTCGGCCAACTCCTTTTTTCAGACCAATACCAGGGGCGCTGAAAAACTCTATTCTCTGGTGTCCCATTATGCGGCCCTCACCGGCACCGAGCATGTCCTTGATCTTTATTCCGGCACCGGCACCATTCCCATCTGGCTGTCAAAAGATGCGGCCCGGGTCACCGGTATTGAGATTGTGGAAAGTGCTGTGGCCGATGCCGGTAGAAACGCCACCTTGAACGGCATCACCAACTGTACCTTCCATGTGGGGGATATCAAAACCGTTCTGCCGGAAATTGATAAAAAATGTGATGTCATGATCATTGATCCCCCCCGGGTGGGCATGCACAAAGATGTGGTGGATCAAGTGATCAACATAGCCCCTGAAAAAATCGTCTATGTTTCCTGTAATCCCGCCACCCTGGCCAGGGATCTTTTTCTGTTAAAGGAACACTACACTGTGCTGGAAGTCCAACCCGTTGATATGTTTCCCCATACCTTTCACATTGAATCGGTGGCCTTACTTGAATTAAAATCCAAAGGGGCCTCATGATTCCCTGGAAACAGCTGGATATCGCCATCACACCGGATGGCAGGAATGAAGTTGTTCTGCTCCAGCGGGACCAGGAATACTCCATCCGGGTGGATGGCCAGGAGTTAATGAACAGCCGCAGAAGCGCATCGGAAAAGGCACTGGGAACGCTGGCCTGCCACCCTGTTGCCCACCGACCCGGGGCAAAGGTGGTTATCGGTGGCCTTGGCATGGGATTTACCCTGGCATCTGTCCTTGCCCATCTGCACCACGATGCCAGCGTTGTCCAGGTGGAACTTCTGCCAGCCATGGTTCACTGGCATGAAGTGTTTATGGGCCATTTGTGTAATCATGCTTTAAAAGAGGGGCGAGTCCAGGTGGAAGTACAGGACATCGTCCAATATCTTTACAAAGAAAAACAAGCCGTTGATGCCATTATCCTGGATGTGGACAATGGCCCCGAGGGTCTGACCCAGGAAGGCAACAACCAACTTTACAATGAAGCAGGGCTTAAACTGTTACGTCGTCGCCTTCTCCCCGGCGGGGTCCTGGCGGTGTGGTCCGCAAGTGAGTGTTCCCCCTTCACCCGGAGGCTTAAATCCGCAGGCTTTTCGGTCAAGGTCCATACGGTTTTTGCCCGCCCCAACAAAAAAGGGGGGCGGCACACCATCTGGATTGCCACAGCCCGGTGATTGATCCAGACGTGAAAGGGGTGCATGGACCCATGTGCCCCTTTTTTTAGATCACCCAATAAGAACCCCATTGGATAAAACGAGAAACAGGTTTTTCAGGCCTTGACAGCTTACGCGCTGGTTAAAAAAACCGTCACTTCACCGTCCTGGAATACATAGCCCTTTCCTTCGGTTCTCAACAGGCCCTTTTCCCTTGCCAATGCCCAGGAACCTGCCGCAACCAGATCCTCATAGGGAACCACCTCCGCACGGATAAAATGTTTTTCAAAATCCGTGTGGATCACAGCAGCGGCCTGGGGAGCTCGGGTGCCCTTTTTTATGGTCCAGGCCCTGGTTTCTTTTTCTCCGGTGGTGATAAATGAAATAAGATCCAGCAGGGAATAGGCTTCTTGGGCAAGACGTTCAAAGCCAGAGGATTCCAGCCCCAGATCTCCCAGGAATATGGCGGCCTCATCCTCATCCATTTCAGAGAGTTCGGATTCTATTTTTGCTGACACACAAATCAGCCCGTCTCCATGTAAATCCGCGTAGGTTTTTAATTTTTGGACATAGGGGCAGTCCTTGGCATTTCCCACATCTTCCTCACTGACGTTGGCAACATAAATCACCTTCTTGCTGGTTAAAAACTGAGTCTCACGGCCAATCAGCAGTTTTTCCTGGTCGTTAAGATCGGCGATTCTGGCAGGCTTCTCGTCTTCAAGCACGGCTTTTATTTTCAGAAAACCATTAAGTTTTATCTTTGCCTCTTTATCCTGTCCCTTTGCCTTTTTTTCCTCGGTAGCAATTCTTTTTTCCACCAGTTCCAGATCGGACAGAATCAATTCCAGATTGATGGTCTCCACATCTCCCACGGGGTCTATTTCACCATGTACATGGGTAATATTTTCATCATCAAAGCAACGGACCACGTGGGCGATGGCTTCCACGCCCCGGATGTGCCCCAGAAACATGTTGCCAAGGCCTTCACCCCTGGAGGCTCCTTTAACAAGGCCTGCAATATCAACAAACTCGATGACTGTGGGAATTACTTTGTTTGATCTGCCCAGATTGGCCAGAACATCAAGACGCTTGTCCGGAACCCGGACAATACCGACATTGGGTTCAATGGTGCAAAAGGGATAATTACTGGCCTCGGCCCCGGCCTTGGTGAGGGCGTTAAACAAGGTGGATTTGCCAACATTGGGCAAACCAACAATTCCAATTTTCATTTAAGGAAAACTCCTGATCTTTTTTATGGAGAAGATGGGGACTTCTGTGGGAATGGTGTAAAATCCCCATGTCCCACACCGGGGAATGGAGATATTTTTCAGACAAAGTTGACTCTCATATCAGATCAGACAGGTCAATGTAAAGATCTTTTAATGCAGTTCTGCGCCTGGAACTCCCGGGTGGTTACGAGTTTCCGCTGCTCAAACAGGTCGATGACGGCTTGATCCATGGTAAATCCCGTATCCACATAGGAAATGTGGCCGGACAGATCCGGATAACCGTCACCCCCGGTGCCAATGAAGTTGTTCAGTGCAAGTTTATAAAGATCGGTGTTCACCACCGGCTTTCCTTTAACTTCAATATCAACGAGTTTCCCGCCATCAAGTGTGGCGCAGAGTCCGCGGATCTGGGGAAAACTGCCATGACCCACCGGAAATGAAAGCACCTTTTTCATATAAGTTTTAAGCTCGCTGCCGGTTAAGGTCACCTGGACAATGGTATTACCGAAGGGATTAATTTTGATAATATCCCGGAAGGTCACCGGACCTTTTGGCAGACTGTCCCGGATACCGCCACTGTTTTGAATGGCAATGTCACAATTACTTATGGAGGCCATGGCATGGCTCACCAGATTCCCCAGGTTGGTTTCCTGGTTTCGAATCACATCCCGATCACCTTCAAAATGACCGTCCACAGAACCCACGCAGCTGTTAAATCGTTCTTGAACCTTTGACACATAGGGTGCCAGCAGAGCTGTCATTCCGGCATGGGGTGTAATTCTTTCCAACACCGGTTGATGTTTGCTCTTATCTGAGGTGCCTGCGACGGAAATGCTCTTTTCCAGATTAACGGGTATCAGTTGATAATTTTTTACGACCACACCATTTTCAGGGGAGTATTCCAGGTCCGTGCGGGCAAGATATTTCCCCCATTCACCGGCCTGTACAATAAAGGTGCTGTTGATGCGGCAGGGAGCAGCGAGGGCCTTATGGGTGTGCCCCCCGACAATGATATCAATGCCGTTGACCCTGCCTGCAAGACTCACATCCCCGGGGGCCTCCAGGCCATGCTTCCCCTTTTCGTAATATCCCAGATGGCTTACAAGTATGATGATGTCACTTTGGGGTTTCAGTGCCTGCAAAAGATTTTCAGCAACGGGAACCGGATCTTTAAATATCAGCCCTCTCACATTTTCACGACGGGTCATTATGGGGGTATCTGGAGTGGACAGACCAAAGATTGCCACACGTGAATTTCCCACCTGTTTAATTACATATGGTGTAAATGCCGGTTCTTGATTTTTTTCCCAAAAGATATTGGCGGACAGAAATGGAAAGTCTGCCCAGGCCATCTGCTGTTTTAAAACGGTAAATCCTTTGTCAAATTCATGATTACCCACGGCCATGGCCGTATATCCAAGAAAATTCATGGCTTTTATGTCGGGTTCTGCTTTTAAAAAATCCGATTCCGGGGTGCCGGTATTGATGTCGCCACCAGAAAAAATCAACAGATGGCCGCCGATTGATTCCACTTCCCGGCGTATTTTTTCCACCAGTGTCATCCGGGCTGCCATGCCGTATTCGCCATTGCGGTTTGCCATGAAATGACCATGATGATCATTGGTGGACAAGATGGTGAGTTTTTCAGCGCTGATCACCGCCTGTGCAGTGGTCAATAAGACTATCAGAGCAATGCTGAGCAGTGAATTTATTTTACGGATAAGACTCATTTTTTTAAACCAATCTCCTGTAGGTCCATTTTGATATCCCAGGAAGAATACCATTAAACCCTGCTGTTTCTTGAAAACACCCATTCATGGGGGGTGGAAATATCCGGGTTAAAGGCGTATTCGTTTTCTGTGAATTCTGTGAATTCTTTTAAATCAGCTGTTTTAATAATGCGGTTCTGGAGTATGAAATTCACCATCAGTCCCCGGGCGTACTTGGCATGGACGCCCACAACCTTGAAGGCATCCCCTTTTTTTTCTTTAAAAGTGATATTTAAAATCGGCATTTTTAATACCGGGGGGTGCACCGCTTTGAAATATTCCTGGGAGGCCAGGTTCACCAGCACAGAGTCCCCCGTTGAGGCCTCCACATCCTGTTTGAGCTGTTTGGTGATGCTCTTTCCCCAGAAATCATAGAGTTTTTTCCCCCAGGGACCGGACAGGTGAATACCCATTTCAAGCCGGTAGGGCTGGATCAGATCCAGGGGACGAAGCAGTCCGTACAATCCCGAAAAAATCCGAAGATGATCCTGGGCAAAGTCAATCTGTTCATCTGTGTAGTTTTCCACGTCAATATTCTGGTAGACATCCCCCTTAAATGCCGACAACGCCTGGCGGGCATTGTCCGGGGTGAAGGGGGTGTGAAAATCTTTATATCTCTGGTAATTCAGCGCTGTCAGTTTGGGGCTGATATTCATAAGATAGGCCAGGTTTTCCTGGGACAGGGTTTTCATGTGATCTGCCAGCACACAGGTTTTTGACATCAATACCGGAAGGGTGTGACGGGGCAGGGGGTTGCATTTAAAATCAAGGGTTTTGGATGGTGAAATGATGCTCAGCATGAATTGATCTCCTTTTTTTGATGGTAATGTAACGAAAAACTGATAAAAAAACAAGCAGACAAAGAACCTCGTCAAATGAGCTCAAGAACCCAGGCCATCACTTTTAAAAATAGCCTGTTTCAGGCAATACCTTCGCCAATTTTTAGAATGCGCTTGTGATAAGGATCACAAGATTCTGTAGGTTTATGATTTGAAAAGCACAGCATATGGCTGGCAAACTGATTAAAAATATAATTGGCAAAGGCATCAGTCAGGAACAAGCCCAAATAGAAATTGGCATACCGCTTAAGAATATGGTACCAATATGTTTATGACAAATATCTTTCCCATAGATGAACTACTACCGAAAATCTGCACCACCCTTGCCCGGAATAATGCCCTGGTCATCCAGGCGCCCCCCGGTGCCGGTAAAACCACCCAGGTGCCCCCGGCACTCTTAAATGCCCCCTGGCTTGGCAAGAAAAAAATTCTGATGCTGGAACCCAGAAGGGTGGCGGCCCGGGCCGCAGCCGGATACATGGCTTCCCGGATGGGGGAAAATGTGGGGGGGCTTGTGGGGTATCAGATCCGCATGGAGCGAAACATATCAGCAGGTACCCGCATTGAGGTGGTCACCGAAGGAATTTTGACGGCCCGACTCCAATCCGATCCATCCCTGGAGGACATAGGGGTGGTGATTTTTGATGAGTTCCATGAACGCAATTTAAACAGTGACCTTGGGCTTGCCCTGTGCCTTGAGATACAGGAGGTGCTGAGGGATGATTTAAAGCTGGTGGTAATGTCAGCCACCCTGGACCCGGAACCGGTGGCGGCCCTTCTGGTCAATGCCCCCATTCTTATTTCCAAGGGAAAATCCTGGCCGGTAACCACCCATTATGTGGACCCGGGCACCTTTGGCAGACCGGCGGGCAAGGGTGGATACCTTCCCGGACATATCCAGGAGACAAGGGCTCTGGAAGCCGCCTGTGTGTGGGCCATCAAAGACGCCCTTACCCGGGAACAGGGGGATATCCTGGTTTTCATTCCGGGCATGCGTGAAATAAGAAATATGGAAAAACGCATCCGCACGGACCTTTCAGATATACTTACCCCCTCCATGGAGTTACTGCCGCTTCATGGCAGTCTTCCCCGACGGGATCAGGATAAAGCCATTTTAAAGCACCCCCGTGGTCATCGAAAAATAGTACTGGCCACGGCCATTGCCGAAACTTCCATCACCATGGAGGGCGTAAATATTGTCATTGACATGGGATTGATGCGTATCTCACGATTTTACCCCGGCAGGGGCATGGATCGTCTTGAAACTGTGACAGCTCCGCTGTCATCCGTGGACCAGCGGCGGGGCAGGGCAGGACGCACCGGACCCGGTGTGTGTTATCGACTATGGTCCCGGGAAAGCCATGTCCATAGACCCCCGTTTCCGGCACCGGAGATCATCCAGACAGATCTTGCAGATCTGGTGCTTCAACTGGCCCTGTGGGGGGTGCACAATCCTTCGGCACTTAAATGGCTGGATTTACCCCCGGGCAGCACCTTTAATCAGGCCAGGGATCTTTTAATCCGCCTGGGAGCTATTGATAAGGCGTTTACCATCACCAGCCATGGTAAAAAACTGACTCGGCTGGGGATTCATCCTCGCCTTGGCCATATGATCTGCCGGGGAAAGGCTGTTGGGCATGGGGTTCTGGCCTGCCACATGGCCGCCCTGCTCCAGGATCGAGATATTATAAATTTTACCCGGGGTACCGGTGATGCCGACATTACTCTCCGACTGGAAATACTGTATGCCGGGGTTAATCGAGATGCTTCAAAAAATCAACATGGACTGCCATATGAACAGAGCCTGGAAAAAAACGGTATGATCATAAATACCAGGGCCGTGGATCAGGTGCGCCGTACAGCCCGGCAACTGGCACTCCGGGCAGGTATTGGAAAAGAAAATTTCCATGATGACCGTGTTGACCTTGCCGTGGCAGGCACCCTTCTTTCCTTTGCCTTTCCCGAAAGAATTGCCATGGCCCGCCCCGGTCAAAGGGGATTTTTCCTCATGGCCTCCGGAGCCGGAGCAAGGATAAATCCCCGGGACCCCCTGGCTGGAGAGTCCTTTATTGTTGCCGCACAGCTGGATGGCCAGGGAAACAATGCCATGATTTTTCTGGGGGCACCCCATGATGGGCTGCTGGTGGAAAACGATTTTCCTGAAGATATTGTCGAACAGGACATCATCAGCTGGGACCCCAATACAAAATCCGTCAAGGCCCGACGACAGCGACGATATGGATCGTTGGTGCTTTCCACATCTGTTTTAAAAAAACCGGATGCTTCCCGCGTGGCCGTGGCCATGATGGAAGGGATAAGGTCAGAGGGGCTTTGCCTTCTTCCCTGGACAAAAGCATTGAGAACCTGGCAGGCCCGGGTGTGTTTTCTTGTTAGCACAGGCAATTATTCTGATCTTCCACCGATCAATGATGCCTTTCTTCTGGATTCCATGGAATCCTGGCTTCTGCCCTTTCTGGAGGGGATATCATCCGTTTCCGGATTCAAACATCTTGATCTGAGCACAATCCTTGAATCACGATTCACCTGGAGCCAGCTACAACAAATTCAAGAGCATGCCCCTACCCACATCACGGTTCCCAGCGGTTCCCGGATTCCTCTGGTGTATGGGGAAGCAGTTGGTTCACCCCTTCCTGCCCACCCCCCCATCGGCACCCAGGAAGCAGACAAAAACAAAAAACCGGTCAGTGGGAATAAAATCAGCGGGGGACACCATACACAGGCACCGGAAAAACAAAACGGCATGGAGGCTCCGGTACTGCCCGTGAGACTCCAGGAAATGTTCGGATGCACAGATACCCCCACCATTGCCGGGGGTTCGGTGCCTGTGATCCTTCATCTGTTGTCACCTGCGGGACGGCCCGTGCAGATCACCCGGGATCTGAAAAGCTTCTGGGACAACACCTATGTGGATGTGAAAAAAGATTTAATGGGGCGCTATCCCAGGCATTACTGGCCGGATAATCCCCTGAACGCCCAGCCCACCCGCCGGGCAAAACCCAAAGCCCGGGCAGGTAAATAACAGGGAGAAGCAATGACACCGGAAACATCGTGGAAGATTGTGGTGGTAGATGATGAACCCGATATCCTGGAGGTGATCTCCATTGTGCTTCAGGACCAGGGATATCAGGTGACCACGGCGGTCAATGGCCTTGAGGGGCTGGAACTTTGCCGCAACGCGCGCCCGAAAATTGTCATCACCGATGTCCGAATGCCGAAAATGGACGGTCTTGCTCTTCTGTCCTCCCTGAAAAAGGAATTTGATGACATTGAGGTCATTGTGATGACCGCCTTTGGAGAACTGGAATATGCCATCAAAGCCCTTCATCTGGATGCCTCTGATTTCATCACCAAACCCATTGATGATGAAACCCTGAATCTGGCCCTGAACCGGGCCAGGGTACGTTATACCTCTAAAAAGAAACTCAAGGAATACACCGCATTTCTGGAGCAGGCAAACATTACCCAGGCAAAGCTGCTTCACCGGGATAAGATGATCTCCCTTGGCAGACTGTCCGCCGGGGTAGTCCATGAGATAAACAATCCACTGGCCGGTATTTTAAATTATGCGCGACTGATGAATCGCATCCTTAAAAGAGGACAGCTGGAACCGGAAAACCAGGAAAAATTCTCCCGATATCTGGGGCTAATGGAATCGGAATCCCAGCGGATTTCTCAGATTGTTTCAAGTCTTTTAACTTTTTCCCGAAAGTCGGAACCAAAGACAGGGGATTTGTCCGTGGCGGATCTCATCCATAAATGTGTACTGCTCAGTCAGCATCGCATGCGTCTTTGCAACATTGAACTGCACCAGAATATTGCCTCGGATATCCCCACCATACAGGGGGATTCCAACCAACTCCAGCAATGCATGATCAACTTGATCTTCAATGCCATGGATGCCATGGACAAGGGGGGAAGGATGGACATTAACGCCGGATATGATGCCCCTGAAAAAATGGTTTTCATCCAGGTGAAAGACACCGGCCATGGCATTACACCGGAGAATCGCCAGCACATATTTGAACCGTTTTTCACCACCAAGAATGAGGGTTATGGTGTGGGACTGGGATTGTCCATTGTCTTTGGCATCATGGAGGGACATGGTGGAAGGGTGGGGGTGGAATCAATTCCCGGGAAGGGCACCTGCTTCAGCCTGTATCTGCCGCTGTAATCAAAAATTCTAATAATCAAACCATGAGTCATAAGATCTCTTTTTTCATACCACATACACCGGTTTTAACTTTAATGAGACACTTTGTGTGGTGGCAAATTAAAAAACTTATGACTGACGAGTAATCAAGGTAATTTCCATGGACATGAAACTCTATCATCAATGGCTTTCCATCCTGGATCATCTCAACATCGGCGTATTTCTCGTTGATTCCAATCGCCGCATCAGACAATTCAACACCAGTGGTAAAATCATCGTCGGACTGGAAGACGATGAAATAATGGGGGGGGATTGCCAGGAAATTTTCTGCGGCATACCATGTTTTTCCACCTGCCCGTTTCATGAAAAAGAAAGTGCGGATATCCGGGACATGGACATTGAATTTCTGGATGAAGCACAAGACAGGCATCGGGTAACCCGGGTGGGAGCCCCCCTGCTGGATGTTGACGGCAATGTAAAGGGATGCGTGTCCGTTCTCCAAGATCATGCGCCTTACTCCGAACTGGTCAACCGCATCCACTATGAAGAGCAGAGCCTGAAAATTATTCTGGACAGTCTGAACATGGGAATTTTCACCGTGAATCGCAACGGATTAATTACGTTTTTCAATCACACTGCGGAAAAAATATCCGGCTATAACCGGATGAAACTCCTGGGTCGGGAAAGCTGCACCCTTTTCGGTCACCGGGACAAAAAGGGAAAGGGAATGATCCGTCAGGCTATTAAAAAAGGGGTTCCCGTAAGCGGGATCAAAGGCACCCTGGTTAATTCCGAAGATGAAAAAATTCCCGTGACGGTGGACTATATTCCACTTGTCAACAATTTAAACAAGGTCATCGGGGGATTGACGGCCATCCAGGACATGACACTGGTGCATCAGCTGGATCAGGTCAAACGCCACAAATATGATTTTCATCACATGATCGGAAAGGCCCCTGTGATGCAGAAACTATTTGATATGGTCAAGGTGGTGGCTGGAACGGAATCCACCATTCTCATCCAGGGCCCCACGGGCACAGGAAAGGACCTCATGGCCAAAATCATACACTCCCGAAGCCGCCGGGCGGAAAAACCCTTTATTAAAGTCAACTGTGCAGCCATTCCGGAAAATCTGCTGGAATCTGAGATTTTCGGTTATGTTAAAGGGGCCTTCACCGGGGCTGATCGAGACAAACCCGGCAGATTCAGCCAGGCCCACACCGGAACAATCTTTCTGGATGAAATCGGGGATCTGCCCTTACCTCTCCAGGCCAAGCTCTTGCGGGTACTGGAAGACAGAGAATTTTATCCCCTTGGCAGTCGTAAAACCCAGAAAGTGGATATCCGCATACTGTCTGCCACCAATCGTCGCTTGGAACATCTGGTGGCGGAAAAAAAATTCAGGGAAGATCTTTTTTACCGTCTCAATGTACTTCGGTTGGATCTGCCCCCCCTGTGCCACCGTCAGGGGGACCTGCCGCTTCTCATCCGTCATATTTTAAGGAAACAATCGGCGGCCATGGAAAAACCGGTGCCCGATATCTGTGAAACCGCCATGCAGTTTCTGCTGAACTACCCTTATCCCGGCAATGTCCGGGAACTGGAAAATATTTTAGAGCATTCCCTTATTATCTGCCAGAATGATATTATTCGTTCGGAGCATCTGCCGGCTTATCTTCTGGGTGAACCCACCAAGTCATTACCCCTTCAATCCCCCCCATCCAAATCTTTACAACCTTCAAAAAATTTACAGAAAACAATTGAACCGGACATTTCCTCCCAGCGAGATGCGTTGATAAAGACCCTGAATAAATATAACTGGCATAGAGGGCTCACGGCCCAGGCCCTTAACATTGACAGAAGCACACTATGGCGAAAAATGAAAAAATTTCAGCTTATTTCTTCATCATAGTAAAAATTATTTTGGTCCTTTTCCCATCTGCCCCATGCTGTGATCAGCCACTGATATTGCATTGTTGCAAACAATATTGCACATACCAATTAATGCAACATAAAAATGCAATAAGAGTTAGAAATAATATCTATATTGAACAAATAGTATTGCTAAAAGTTGCATTGCAAGCTGACAATTCGCACTATACTTTTAAGTTTCCCCGGGCTGCTTTTTCCCGATGCTAAGGTTATAACAAATTAAAAAACATAGAAAAAATAGTATCTTACAAAAAAATCTGAACAATTTCGTAAATAAAAAAATTCTGAATACAAAATGGTCCCTAAATTGCATTCATAAAATAGCATGAATCACAAACAAAAAAAAATACTTGTTGTGGACCAGGAAGCAGATATCCGGGGCTTTCTTCAGACCGTTCTGACAAACAGACACTTTGATGTAAGTCTGGCATCGGAGGAACAGGATGCGTTGCGCAAATTTCTGGCGCGCAAACCGGATTTGCTGATTATGGATGCACTGGTGCCCCAGCAGGGCATGCAGAAACTGTTGACCCACGCAAAAAACACACCGGTTCTGTTTATCTGCGCCATCCCTCTGAAAGTTCTTTTTTTCCGACATAAATTACAGATAGGGGCAAATCTTTTCTTTTCCGGATCCCAGATTCCATTTCTTGAAAAACCATTACAGGAAGATGAGCTGATAGAGCAAATTCATCTGCTTATAGAAAAATAGAAAAACACAAGGGACTCAGCAATTCTTGATCTCCCTGTTACCCGAATATATGCAGTATAAGGGGCATCAATATGAATATCAGAATCGGATTTTATGTGTGTCATTGCGGCATCAATATCGCTGGCATGGTCCGGGTGGAAGAAGTAGCAGCCTATGCCCGGACCATTAAGAATGTCGTCATCTCAAGAGATTACAAGTTCATGTGTTCAGATCCTGGCCAGGAACTCATTGAAAAAGATATCCGGGATTACCACCTGAACCGGGTGGTGGTGGCGTCCTGCTCCCCCCGGCTCCATGAAAAAACCTTCCAAAGCGTTCTGGCCCGGACAGGGCTTAACCCCTATCAGTTTCAGATGGCATCGGTGAGGGAACAGGTGTCCTGGGTCACCGACGACCGGGACCGAGCCACCCGAAAGGCTAAAACCCTGGCAGCTGCGGCCCTGGCCCGGGTGAATTTCCATCAGAGTCTGGCCCAGCGCAAAGTATCCATCCATCCCGATATAATGGTGGTGGGGGGCGGCATTGCCGGCATGCAGGCAGCCATTGACATTGGTAATTCCGGTCTCACCGCCTGGCTGGTGGAAAAGGACACCACCATTGGCGGCCACATGCTTCAGTTTGACAAGACCTTTCCCACCCTGGACTGTGCCGCCTGCATCGGCACCCCCAAAATGGTGGAGACGGCACAGAATGAACACATTAATCTCTTGTCCAACTCCGTTGTGGAGGAGGTGTCCGGCTACATCGGTAATTACACGGTTACGGTTCGCAAGAAGGCACGTTATGTCAATTCAAAATGCACCGGTTGCGGCGAGTGCGCCACTGTGTGCCCGGTGGAGCTGCCCAGTGAATGGGATGTGGGGCTGCAGAAACGAACGGCCATTTACCGGGCCTTTCCCCAGGCGGTGCCCATCACCTTTGCCATTGACAAAAAATCCACGCCCCCCTGTCGCACAGCCTGCCCGGCAGGTACCAATGTCCAGGGATATGTTCAGATGGTCAAGCAGGGAAAATACCAGGAGGCGTTAGATATTATCATGGAACGCCTGCCCCTTCCCGGCGTGCTGGGGCGGGTGTGTCCACATCCCTGTGAGACGGCCTGCAGAAGGGCCTTGATTGACGATGCCATATCCATCAGAAATTTAAAAAGAGTGGCAGCAGACCATGGAGATGCAAACAAACGCCCACTGCCGGAGTTACCTGAAAAAGATACACCCATCGCCGTTGTGGGTTCTGGTCCTGCCGGGCTCACCGTGGCCTATTATCTGAGATTGAAGGGATATCCGGTGACCATCTTTGAAGCCATGGATCAACCGGGGGGCATGTTGCGCACGGGTATTCCCGATTACCGACTGCCACCGGAAATTCTGGACCAGGAGATTGGTCATATCCTATCCACCGGGATCATCCTTAAAACCGGTCAGGCTCTGGGGCGGGACTTTACCCTTAATTCCCTTAAAGAAGAGGGGTTCAAGGCTATTTTCCTTGGCATTGGTGCCCAGTTGCCCATGGCCATGAACATTGAAAACGAAACGGTTCACGGGGTAGTGGATGCCGTTGCGTTTCTCCAAAAAATCAATTTAAAACAGGAGATGCCGGTTGCGGGACATGTGGTGGTCATCGGGGGCGGTAATGTGGCCATGGACGCAGCCCGGGTGGCCATCCGTTCCGGTGCCGATGCCGTCACCGTGGTGTACCGGCGAAGTAAGGCAGAAATGCCCGCCGAAGCAGAAGAAATTAACGGTGCAGCAGACGAAGGCATCTGGTTTGTGCACCTGGCAACCCCCGTGGGGATCAGTGAAGAAGCGGGCAGGGTGACGGGGATTAAATGCATGAAAAACCAACTTGGGCCCCCCGACGGCAGTGGTCGAAGGCGCCCTGTACCCATAGCTGATTCAGAATTCACCATCGCCTGTGACATGGTGATTCCGGCCATTGGCCAGCGGGTGGACACGATGTGGCAGAACAGGGAAAGCCCGATGGAAGTAACGGCCCGGGGAACCTTTGTGGTGGATTCGGAAACCATGGAAACAACCATACCGGGTGTATACGCCGCCGGAGACGGGGTGTCAGGACCTGCCACGGTGGTGGAGGCCGTGGCTGCCGGTCACCGGGTGGTGTGTGCCATTGATAGCCGGTTGAGCGCATCGGACAATGAAAAAGATGAGGTGATTAAAGAGAAAATCCATCAGAAAATGGTGAAAGATTTTCCTGGTATTTTTGAGCCGGAACTTGATCCCACTTGGTCAGATCTCCCGGTCAATCCCGTCATTACTCCCCGCCGAAAACCTGTCTTGATGAATTCCACATCTCGAACCGCCAACTTTGAAGAGGTGGACCTGGGATTGGATGAAGTCAGTGCCCGCATTGAGGCCCAGCGCTGCATTAACTGCGGAGGCTGCTGTGAATGCATGCAGTGTGTCACCGTCTGCAAGCCCGAGGCTGTTAACCACGATGACAAGGATGAATTGATCGATATCCAGGTGGGCAGCATCATAACGGCCACAGGATTTGATGCCCTGGACCCTACCCCCATGAAACCCTATGGGTATGGAAAATTTCCCAATGTGTTTACCAACCTGGAGTTTGAACGCTTAAGCAATGCCACCGGACCCACGGGGGGACAGATTCTCATCCGGGACAATCAGGGCCAGCTGACCCGTACCCCCAAAAGCGTAGCCATCCTGCACTGCATCGGCAGCAGGGACATTAATTATCATACCTACTGCTCCCGGGTGTGCTGCATGTATGCGCTTAAATATGGTCATCTCATCCATGAAAAAGCAGGCCATGATGCCATTGTTTATAATTACTACATTGACATGCGCTGCTTTGGAAAGGGGTATGAGGAGTTTTACATCAAGTGCCAGGAAGAGGGAACCCGGTTTATCCGGGGCAAGGTGGCTTCCATTTCCCAGGCCCCCCAGACAGATGCCCATAACGACACAGATAAGCGTGTGAATAATGCGGAAACAGATCAAAAACTGCTGGTGATCAGTGAAGATACCCTGCTGGGGGAGGTCATTAAAACCGAGGTGGACATGGTGATCCTGTGCACGGCCATGGAGGCCAGAAAAGATGCCCGGGACATCGGCCGGATACTGGGTATCAACCAGGGAGCAGACGGATTCTTTCTGGAAGAGCATCCCAAGCTGGGTCCCTTGAACACCGCCACCGACGGGGTATTTATTGCCGGGGCCTGCCAGGGTCCCAAGGATATCCCGGACACCGTGGCCCAAGCCTCCGGGGCCGCTGCCAAATCCTTGTTGCTTGCGGCAAGGGGAGAGGTGGAAATTCCCTCCACGGTGTCCCACATAGATGAAGACATCTGTGCCGGTTGTAAAACCTGTATCGGGCTTTGTCCTTACACGGCCATCAGCTTTGATGAAAACAGAAAAGTTTCCGTTGTCAACGAGGCCCTTTGCAAGGGCTGCGGTTCCTGCTCGGGATTTTGCCCCAGTGGGGCCGCCCAGGTGCGGCATTTCAATGAAAAACAGCTGTTCAGTGAGCTCAATGGGGTCATGGACGCCATTCATGCCATTGGCATATAGATATAGAAAGGAGAAGTTGAATGGAAAACTTTGAACCCACAATCATCGCATTTGTCTGCAACTGGTGCACCTACACGGCGGCCGACCTTGCCGGCACCTCCCGGAAAAAATATCCGGAAAACATAAGGCTTATCAAGGTGATGTGTACGGGAATGGTGGACCCCAAATATGTACTAAAGGCCTTTCTCCAGGGTGCCGATGCCGTTCTGGTGTCCGGGTGCCATCCGGGGGATTGCCACTACATCAACGGCAATTACAAGGCCCGGCGGCGCATGAAACTGCTCCACCATGTACTGGAAAATTTTGGCATTGACAAAAAACGGCTCAGGCTCACCTGGATCGGGGCCAGTGACGGCATTGAGTTTGCTGAAACCATTAATACCATGGTCAGGGAAATCAAGGCGGCAGGGCCGCTTCTCACGGACTTGAAACAGGTGATATAGGGAGAGGGGATCATGGAATCCATTTATAAAATAGAAAAATCCACACATCTTGCCGCGGCCCGGACCTTTCTCAAGGCCTTTCTTGAGAACCAAAAAGACAGATCCCTGCTGGTTCCGGTGCGATCGGTTCATACCGATGCCGTCATGCCCACCCTGATAACGGACTCAGACCTTCTGGACCAGGCAGATCCTTTTTCACCGGCCTTTCCCCTAAACGGTGCCCGGCTGGTTTCAAGGCTTACCAAAAAAGCGGCAGGGGAGGCCATGGCCGTTTTTCTGCGCCCCTGTGAACTGCGGGCTTTTGTGGAGTTGGTGAAAATCAAACAAGCCACCCGGGATAACCTGGTAATCATTTCTTTTGATTGCCCGGGGGCCTTTTCCAATACGACATTCAGGGAAAAAGGGGCTGCCGGAAGGGAAGAGTTTACCCAGACATTTCTGGACAGTCGGCTGGGAGCTGATCCTGCGGATAGTATGGAGAACGACATTGCCACGGCCTGTTCCATTTGCACTTCACCTTTGCCGGAAAATGCAGACATAACCGTGGGCCTTTTTCATGCCGGACACAAGGGGATTACCCTTAAGGGCAACACTGAAAAAGGCGCAGAAATACTTTCAGCCATGGCCCTTAAAGCCAGCACACCGGAGGGTAACAGGGATGATATTAAAAAACTCATTGCCTCCCGGAAAACCAGAGAACAGGAGGTATTCACGGAGCTTGTTGCCCACACCGCCACTCTGCCGGATCTTGGTAATTATCTGTCTGACTGCATCAACTGCTATAACTGCCGGGTGGCCTGCCCGGTGTGTTTTTGTAAAGAGTGTGTATTCAACACCGATGTCGTGGACTATGAGCCGTTTCAATACCAGGCATGGGCCAGGGCCAGGGGGGGACTTAAAATGCCGGCGGATACGTTGTTTTTTCATGTTACCCGAATGATTCACATGGGACTTTCCTGCGTGGGCTGCGGGCAGTGCTCCAATGCCTGCCCAAATGATATTCCCCTTGCCGAGTTGTTTAAAATGGTGGGGGAAAAGGCCCAGAAAGGGTTTGCCTACAGTGCCGGAAAAGATGTGGATGAGGCACCACCCCTGTCAATTTTCATGGAAAATGAATTTAAAGATGTTACTGGGATTTCTTGATAACCCACAACCAAGCATGTAAATCGCATTATGCCGCCCCCAACGGTCACCCGATCCGGCCCCGGACCGTCGGCGGCCCATTTGCCCTGCCGGACTAAAGCGCAGGAACTGCGGGCAGGTTTGTCCTCAAACATCCTGCGATTCTTAACGCCCGGCAGGGCAAATGGGCTGATCGCCTTTAGGTCCGAATGGGCCGGACCGGGTGACCGTTGGGGGCTCTGATGTCGCATTTTATATAAAAAAAAGAGGCAATATATGAATGACAAACAAGGGAACGCACTGGTGGTGGGGGCAGGCATAGCCGGCATACGATCGGCGCTTGATCTGGCCGAAACCGGTCACCATGTCACATTGATAGACGCCTCCACTTACATGGGCGGCATTCTGTCCCGGCTGGATTATCAATTTCCTAGTGACGGGTGTGGTATGTGCCGCATGCTGCCCCTGGTGGAACGGGATCAGTCGGCCCAGTTCTGTTTAAGGCGGGGCCTGTTCCATGAAAATATTGAGGTGATGCTTTCCACCACACTGGAAACTCTTGAGGGAGATCCCGGGCATTACACGGCCCATTTAAACCGTAAAATACAAATTGTTGATCCCGAAAAATGCAACGGTTGCGGGGCCTGTGCCGAAGTTTGTCCCGTGGAAATTCCCGACGGATTCAACCTGAAAAGAGGGCAGCAAAAAGCGGCCCATCTACCGCTGCCCCATGCCCTTCCCAACACCTACACCATTGACATGGATGCCTGCACCCGATGCGGGGCCTGTGTGCCGGTGTGCCCGGTGGATGCCATTACCCTGCCGGAAGATCCCCGTAAAAATTTTCGCATTCTGGTGGTGGATGACGAACTCATCGTCCGGGACTCCATGAAAGAATGGTTTGAATTTGAAGGATACGCCGTTGACATGGCTGAAAGTGGCGCAACGGCCCTTGGGATGATTCCGGAAAACGACTACAGCCTGATGTTTCTGGATATCAAGATGGGTCAGATGGATGGCACAGAGGTGTTAAAAAAGGCAAAAGAGATCCAGCCGAAGCTGAAAGTCATCATGATGACAGCCTATGCCACGGTGGAAACCGCCGTTGAAACCCTCACAAGGGGCGCCCTTGAGTACATTGTAAAACCCTTTGAGCCGGACACAGTGCTCACAAAGGTGGATGCCCTTTACCAGGAATCAAAACCCCCGGTGACAACCCCCGTCACCCTGGAAACCGGCACGGTTATTTTTACCTGCGGCACGGATTTTTATGAACCTTCCACAGGAAAAAACACCTATGGCCATGGGGTATATCCCGATGTGGTGACAGCCCAGGAATTTGAACGCATCATCAGCGGCACCGGTCCCACCGGCGGGCAGTTGCTTCGTCCCTCCAACGGCAAGCCCCCCGAGAGAATTGCCTGGATTCAATGTGTGGGGTCTCGAACCCTTCAGGATGGGGCACCCTGGTGTTCTTCCATCTGCTGCATGCACGCCCTGAAAGAGGCATCGCTTGTGCATAAAAAATTTCCCCATAGAGTTGAAACCGTTATTTATTACATGGACATGCGCTGTTTTGGCAAAACCTTTGAGGATTATAAGACCAAAGCCATTAATGATCACCAAATAATTTTAAAACGGGCCCGCCCCCATTCCATTCGCTGGGATGAAGACTTGGGAAAACTGAGAATTTATCTGGCAGATATGTTCACGGACAAGACCGATGAGGTGTTTGACATGGTGGTGCTTTCCGTGGGAGTCCGACCGGTGAAGGACATGGCAGCCCTTTGTGCCATGGGTAATATTCCATTGAATGAGTGGGGATTTCCAGCCCTGTCATTTCCAGGTAAACCGGGGCAGGGGGTATTTGCCGGGGGCAGCTTTTCCGGACCCATGGATATCCATGATACCTTGATTCATGCATCTTCTGCCAGTCTGCGGGCCTTGACCTTGCTTCATAACAGTGCATCACCCGGTGGCGACTCGCCGGAAATAGAGAATGTTCCATACAGGGATGTGTCCATGGAAACACCGGCAACGGCCCTGGTGCTGTGCCACTGTGCCGCCCATGATAATGAAAAGGCTGTCCGGGAAATGGCAGCATCTTTTAATATGCTTCCCCATGTATCCCACTGCATCATTACCAAAAATCTGTGCACCAGGGAAGGATGGGAAGAACTTGTGTCCAAAGTTGCCCCGCTGAAGGTAAATCGGGTGGTGGTGGGGGCCTGTCTTCCCCATCTTTTTCTGAAAAAAATCAAGGAACTTTCAGCTCAAATGCACCTGCATCCCCACTATTTTGATGTGGTGGAAATTTTTCAAACCCCTGTTGCAACAGCCCGGTCACAGGTGGGCATGGCGCTTACCGGTATTCGTCATCGAAGCCCGGACACCACCTTGCCCATAAAGGTGAAAAAAACCGCCCTGGTGGTGGGAGCCGGCATTGCAGGCATGACCGCCGCATTGGTTCTGGCGGACAATGATGTCCATGTGGTGGTGGTGGAAAAGGCTATGGAGCCCGGCGGAAACCTTTTGTGGCTCCATAAAGACATTACGGGAAGGGATTTTTCACTGCTTGTAAAAAAGACAATTGAAGCAGTAACGGCCCATCCCAAAATAGAACTGGTAACCGGGGCAACCCTGGCGGACACCTTTGGCCACGCAGGGCATTTTGTCTCCACCATTGAATCGGAAACGCAAGAGGTCAGGATCGTTGAACATGGCGTTACCCTTGTGGCCACGGGGGGACAGGAAGCAGTCAGTTCCGCCATGGGGCATGGTCAGCATTCTTCCATCATGACCTTGAAAGAGCTGGAACAGTCCCTTGGGGACAATTCCGCTGCCATGGACGGGGTGGACTGCATGGTGATGATCCAGTGCGTGGACTGCAGGGATGAAAATAAACCCTATTGCAGCCGCATCTGCTGCACATCGGCATTGAAACACGCTCTTTTGATGAAAAAAGAACATCCGGACATGCACATTTATGTGCTTTACCGGGATATGATGACCCCGGGGTTTACCGAACCTTTTTTCTACCAGGCCCGGGAAGCGGGTATTGTATTTATCCAATACACATTGGATAGAAAACCCGAGATAAGTGTGGAAACTGATGGGGTAACGGTGGGTATTTTTGAACCCATCATCCATGAATTCATTGAAATTTCTCCCCAGCGACTGGTGCTGGCCACCGGCGTGGTGCCTTCAAAAGCTGCATCTTCTGCAGAAATCGCGGGAGCGGATGTGGATGAGTATGGTTTTTTTCAATCGGCCGACGACAAGTTCAGGCCCGTAGACAGCATTAAAGAAGGGTTTTTTGCCTGCGGCATGGCATTGGGACCCCGCAGCGTGGCGGACAGCATGGCCTCGGCCGAAACCGCGGCCATGCGGGCCTTGCGCATATTGAAGAAAACAAGTCTGAAGGCGGCCACTGTAACCGCAGGTGTCAAGACCACCCTTTGCAGTCTTTGTGAACTTTGCATCGGGGCATGCCCTTATGGGGCAAGGAGCCTTAATAGTGAAATCATGGTGGTGGAGGTAGACCCTGTCATGTGCCAGGGATGCGGAGCCTGCGCCGCTATCTGCCCGGCCAGTGCATCTTTTTTAAACGGGTTTAAAGATCGGCAGATGCTGGATATCATTGATGCGGCCATGAACTGATTTAATTGGAGGAAAATATGATCACCACCACCCACATCAAGGAATTACTCAACACCTGCATGCAGTGCGGTACATGCACGGCATCCTGCCCCAATGCCTTTGCCATGGATATGCCCCCCCGGAAGCTGTGGCGACTGGTGCTCATGGATCGCACCGAAGATATATTTAACAGCACCACATTTTCGTTGTGTTCCACTTGTTATTACTGCACTTTAAGATGTCCCAGGGGATTGCCCCTGACCCGGATCATGTCTCTTTTAAAGGAGCAGGCATTCAAAGCAAAAACACCTGGATATAAAAAAGGAACTGCCTTTTACGGCAGTTTTATGGAAAGTGTACGCCGCCATGGCCGGGTCCGGGAAACCGAGTTCATGACCCTTTATTTCATGGCCATGAAAAATCCTCTGCTGCCCTTTGAGTTTGCCGGTATCGGATTAAAGCTCATGAGAAAAAACAAGGTGGCCATTCAATTTCCATCAGGGCCAGATGATTCCAACCTGGATAGACTGTTTAAAAAGGTAAAGGAAATCGAGGATCTTAAGGAGGCGGGCAATGCACAGGAACAATATGAATAGATCGGATATTTTCCACCAGTCCGATCCAATGGACAAAATAATATAAGAATAGAGGAACAGCCATGACATATATTTATTATCCGGGATGCTCCCTTGAAGGTTCTGCCGTGGAATACGATGGCGCCACCCGGGCGCTGATGGCGGAACTGGAGGTGCAGCTAGTTGACATCAAAGACTGGAACTGCTGTGGTGCCACGGCTGCGGAATCCATGAGTCAACTGCTGTCCTTTGTGCTGCCGGCCAGAAATATTGCCCTGGCTGAAAAAATCAAGGAGGGCGGCGATATTCTGGTGCCCTGCAGTGCCTGTTACCTGAATCTGCAGAAGGTCATGAAGGAAAGATTAGTTGACGAAAAGCTCAGCAATCAAATTGATGAGGCCCTGGCCGTTGAGGATTTGCGTATTAACGGCAACCGGAAGGTGCGCCATCTTTTAGATGTGCTGGCCCATGATATCGGGGCTGCAAGGATTTCAGAGCGGGCGGTAAACCCGCTGAAGGAACTTAAAATTGCACCCTACTATGGATGCCAGTGCCTGAGACCCTATGCCGGATTTGATGATCCTGAAGACCCTGTCACCATGACCCCGCTTATTGAGGCCTGCGGTGCCACAGTGTTTCCCTGGAACTCTGCAGCCAGCTGCTGCGGTGCTTCGGGGATGAACACCAAACGGGAGGTGGCAGGTGAGCTGGTGAAAAACATCCTGTTGGATGCCCGGGGGGCAGATGCCATTGTCACCGTGTGTCCCATGTGCCAGATGAACCTTGAAGGATTTCAGAAAGCCGTTGCCAGGGGAACCCATGAAGACCTTTCCATTACGGTGATCTACCTGCCCCAGCTCATTGGACTTGCCATGGGGATGTCCACAGAAGCCATGATGATGGATAAAAATCTGGCTGTGGCAACTTCCTTTATAGATGCATTGTAGTTGCAATTTATCCATACATTTTGGGCATTTTTATGCTTTTTTTCAATGTTGTCTAACATGAAAGCTCCGTCATAACCACTCCCAAGATCCATTTGATGTAAATGCTAAACCCGATTTAAGCAAGGAGTCTCCTGGATATCTGCAGCTAAAACGGTATTTTCAAGACAGGGACGTTGGGCATTATCCAAGACAAATGCTTATATTGCGCATATCCGAATCGGTGGTTCATAAACCGTTACGGACAAGCGATAAGGTGTATTTATTTAAAATATCTGGAGGACTTTGGATCATTGACAAATATGCCCTATTAATTAACACCTGTTATTGATGATTGTACTCATGAATAGTTACATATATTTTTTGTGCTTGTCAAAAATATTTATTACTGATATGCATTTGTGTAACTTTGTTTTTTTCTTGATACGCTCGTCATTAGGGGCTCTTAAGCGGTTGTTTGATAAAATATAAATGGTGGCAATTCCCAATAGTCTTATCCCAATATTCAATTTTTAATTTTATTAGTTTGAGGATTATACAGAAAAAAACTGGATAATTACTTGTTCACGGCGGCTGCGCCGCCGTGAATCGCGGTGCTGACTTCGTCCAGCTCCTTGTTCCGGCGCTCCGCGCCAGAACAAGGAGCTGGACCGGTCACCGTGAACCTCACAACCAAACTGCGTTTGCTTGTGAGGCCCACGGTGCCGGTCAGCACCGCGATTATGTGTGAAAAATCGAGGTAATAAGTGAAACCATCTGAATTCTATAAAATGAGGAGACCTGAATATTTTTCAGACTCTAAAATAATTGATGAAGCATTATTACCCAGAGAAGTTTTAGCATATGAATTAAGTAAAATATCAACAAATCAAAAACAAGATGAGTTTGAGACATTATGTAGAAGACTCGCTGAAAAGTACATTACTCCTAACTTGGTCCCGCAGGTTGGTCCGACTGGAGGTGGTGATGGCAAAACAGATTCTGAGACTTACCCCGTATCACCTTCAATTTCTGACAGATGGTTTATTCCAGAAAATGGTTGGAATAAAAATGAAAAATGGGCTTTTGCAATCAGTGCTAAAGAAGCATGGAAAGGAAAAGCTAAAGGAGACATAAAAAAAATAGTTGAAACTAAACGAGACTATACTCGTGTGTATTTTATGACTAATCAATTGGTTTCAAGTAAAAAGAAAAAAGATGCTCAAGATGAGTTTGGAAAAGAATTTGATATCGAAATCATTATACTTGATGGGGAGTGGATTTTAGAACATATTTACAATAACAATATTACAGATGTTGCCGTTGATTCTTTGAATCTTTCAAACGTATACAGAAGCAAAGAAAAACAACTTGGAACAAACGATTTCCATAGATTAAAAGAACTTGAAAAACTTGAGCAGAATATATCAAATCCGAATAGATATTTTGAGTATGACTTTCAATTGGTAGAAGATGCACTTGAAACAGCCATATTATCAAGAATGCTGGAAAAGCCACGAGATGAAGTTGAAGGAAAGTTTGACAGAGCTTTTCGTTTTTGTAAGAAGGTTAACAATTCAAAGCAATGGATAAGGATATACTATCAAAGAGCTTGGACATATTTGAATTGGTATGATGATTACCCTCTTTTTGTCGAAGATTACAAAAGTCTAAAAAAATATGTAGCAAAAAATCCAGATATCTCGAATGTCGAACTATATTTCAATCTTTTTAACCTGTTAAATGCTCTATCTTTGAATACAATTTGTTCTCTAACCGATTACGAAATTGATATTGAAAACGAAAGGATTGAAATAATCAATATCTTAGCAGAGTTTGAAAATGATGAACAAAAGCCAAATTCCGCATTAACAGCTAAAACTTATAAAACATTACTGGAATTAACACATTGCATCCATAAAAGAGAAAATCCTACTGATTATTTCAGAACACTCTCAGATATTTTACAGCAAAGTAGATCATTCATAGATTATCCTTTCGAAAGTACTAAGCAAATCATTGAAGAATTGGGTGGAATTTTCCCAGACAATACAGAATATGATGAGCTGATCGATAATTTGGCAGAGCTATCAGAAAAAAGATATTCGGAATTAGCATCTGGTGAGATTTTCGTTAGGAGAGGCGGTCAAAAATTAAATTCAAAGTACTACAAAGAAAGTATTGTCTATTTTGGCAAAGCCGTAATGAAGCTTGCAAAAGAAGAGTCTAAAGATGGGATGTGCCTTGTTTTACTCGGATTAGGTATGGCTTACAGAGAATTAGGATTAATTTGGGCCTCGAATAATTGCTACATCTCTGCCTGCGCTCTTTCATTTAGATCTATATCTGAAAGTGGGAATCTAAACAGGAGAATCTATCAAAGCCTCGAAGAAATAATTAAAAATGAACTATTCATAGGGAGATTACCTTCACTATTCACTTGGTATGAAATGCTTTCTATATTGAATCGTACAAGAAAAATCGAGAATGAAAATAAAGAGGATATTCCCTTTGATGCGTTGACTGATGGTTGTCTTTCAACAAGAATTCTTCACACAGATACGGCACACATAGAAGAGCTTCAGTATCTTCCAGATATATTAGAAAATTTAGAGTTTTATTCATCGTATAATACAGTTTTGTATAAATTAGGCCACATAGATAAAATACTAAATGATTATGATGATATAAATAATGAGCAAGACTTGGATCGTTTTTTTAAAATGGTTGCAAATCAACCATTTGTTGAGCAAATGTTACACCAAACTATTTTCATTTCAGAAGATGAACTTCATTTGTCTTCAAACATTCTTGGATGCAATTTTCTTATAAAATTTTCAAAAGATATAGAAATATTATTAGCGGCTGAAACATTACTTGCTTTCTTGGAGGGATTTTTTGCTACTTCTATGAGCGGGCTAATGTCACATACTGAAAATATTGCTATCAATCTTAGAAAAGTTAATGATATTCCTGGTTTGGAATTCGAGTATAATGAAATTGATTATGAATATAATATATCTGTAGAAAGCTTCAATATTACAACAAAGAATAGAAGTCTAATTTGGGATTCATTGTTGAAATTAGTTACAGATATTTTGGTTAAACATTTTATAGCAAAAGACATCGAATATTTCGTGTCAAATCTATTTAAAAAAGAAGAAGTCCATGAACGATTATCCTTAATTATTGAACATAGAAATTTTACGATAAACTTATTGGGAGATGTACCCAAATTATTATTTTATGAGTGGAAAAACTATTTTAATTCAAAACAATATCTCTCCAAACGAGAAATTCCTATTTCTTATAAATACGATATTGAAGAGAGAGAGAAAGACTTTAAGAAAAAGGATATTGAAATAGTCCGTCATGACGAAATACAGACACATTCTGTCATAGATGTGCCTTTATGGGATAAGGCCAAATGGATGGGATTTGGATTTTTGTTTCATCCACAGGAAGGATTAGGGATAATTCTTGCTTACGAAAATATTGATGCAGGCATAAAGATTTTTAATAAATGGATAAAGAAGTTCGGCGGAGAAGATAAATTAGATTTGATAAGAATTACCATCATAAAGGGGATTGATAAGCGCAATCCCTATTGGTATCGTGTTCATATAAGCACAAATTTAGAAGATAACAATTTACTTCAGCCAAACAAGCTGTTTACAGTTGCTTCAAGAATTCATGAAATGAATGCAAACAGCCCTGAAAACTTAAATAATTTGATAGGTATTTTTAACAGCCTTAAGAAATATAAGCTATATCCTGCAAAAATCTCTCAAACTGGCAATGATATAAAGCCGCTCTTCGATAAGGGTATATTAAAGACAACTTTAACAATAAAAGATGCCTGGGAGATCGGAGAAAATGATCTTGATAGAGTTGTTATTAGGCGAAATGATAGGCCTATAATTCCTGATGGTAAAAAAAATGCTCCTGTATTGAAAATTATAAATCAAACTAAGTAAACCACATATCGGGATAGGACTCCCCATCACTGAGGAGCCCTCCCACACCACCCGGCATACGGATCGCGTACCAAGGCGGTTCGGCTGATGTGAGCATATCGGATGTGAGTTATCCCTCCGATACGCCGGGCTTTTGGAAGAAAGACGCTGCCCGCATTTCAGCGACCGCTGCTATATGCGGGCAAGTACACTCTCCTTACTCACCACTAACCATTTACCCGTACCCATCGGTCCGGGCACCGTTCAGGCCTTCACCGGGGTGAGTCCTCCGTGCAGTGTTTCAACACGGCTCGTTTCCTCCGGCTACTATGCCCTCTGCTGACTTCTTCCATGCGGTCAAAGCAGGTTGCCCTGCCTTCAGCCAATTTCTGCTGCAAGCAGCATCCCAGGGCACATGGAAGACCTCCCGGGGTAAGTCACACGTCTTTCAGCACGTGAGCGCCGCGTATACGGACATTGCTTATAATGGATAGAGGACTTTACCTTGTGTTGCAGGCTCGTCCCACAATGCACGCCTGACGCGATTCCTGTACGTCGCCCCGTACTTTTGTGCTGCTCCGCCTCGGCGGAGCCACTGCCTTCCGAAGCACCGTCACCGGTACCCCGTTGTGATAACACTATACCCTTCGCCTCCATCAGGCTGGGTTTGGGACTTGCCTTGACCTTCATGATTCTAAGGTGTAGGCTCACCCTTAAGACGTGTGCCGTGCCCGGCACACAATCGGGTAGCCGGGGGTTTTAATCCCCCAGCCCCCACAACACCCTGCATGCGGGTCCGCACAGGGCGTTTAATCAAGAGTACCGGGCCGTAGCCGGGTAAGTTGCATGAAGAATGGTTTTCCCATCACGCGCCTATACACGACTCATCCATTCGGATTCATTGTATGTACAGAGCAAATGGATACCTTTTCTTCGCTCCTGACTTTCAGCCCTTCACCATGTCCGGGGCATTACTCCCGGCATTTGGCTACTATGACCTCTGCTGACTTCTGCCCTGTCACCTGCCAAGTTACCTTGAAAGGCGCAATGAAACTTCTTTTGCAGGTGCTGCCCGTTGTTTGTATCTCATCACCGTCGGCAACAGCCGGTGATGCCTGGACCTTGGTATCCCGGTATGGTCCTGCCCGGGAGTTTTTGCAAAAGAAAATCAATGCATGCAAAGCAGATCTCCCCGGATAAGAACGTGAACTGTCACTACACAACCGCAGCATTTACCCTGTCTCCTGAATCCTGGGCTTCGACATGTTGTGCTGGCTTACCCGGAGACCAGGCCTTATATGCTGTTTCTGTTCGTCGGCTCATAGTTTTGCACTCCAACTTCCTTCAGACGGTTCCTCACGGTTCCGCCCTTGTTTTCGGCTAATACTTGTGTTAACAGTAACTCTGTTAACAGGATTCACGTATAGGGGACTTTCACCCCATAAGTTCACGCCCATGCCGGGCGTACACAAAGCACTGCACTGGATTTTTACTCCGCTACGCTACGTAAAAACCAGTGAGTTCAGTCGTTCACGGCGGCTGTGCCGCCGTGAATTGCGGTGCTGACTGCGTCCAGCTCCTTGTTCCGGCGCTCCGCGCCAGAACAAGGAGCTGGACCGGTCACCGTGAACCTCACAAGCAAACTGCGTTTGCTTGTGAGGTTCACGGTGCCGGTGGCTGTCAAGACAGTTGTCGCATTTTTTGAAATTTTCTTCTCTTACAACAATACGTTTTCGGTACTTTCGGGGTAGCCCTTCTCCCCGGCCCTGTCAAGGGTCAAGATGAACGATCTGCAATCGCCCTTGACAGGGCCGGGGAGAAGGGCTTTTCGGTAATCACGAGATGATTATCATCATCTCGATTTAACAATCGATCTTTGATAACTGAATGATTGCCTCTCATCCTGTTTGTCTGAATCCATCGGGAAAGTGTTCACTGCCTTTAGAGTCGGACTCAGTTTTAGGTGGGTTGAGCCAGACCGGTCCTTTTGGCTCCCAGTTGCGGGTACCCCCACTCCAGCGTTTCGGGCACTTTTGCTTTGCTTCCCGGTAAATTCGGTCCCGATTTTTAAGGATATCCTTGTCCCTGCCGGTATGCCGGTCCTCGGGTGTGACAAACCGGATACCGCTGTGCAGATGTTCGTAGTTGTACCACCGGACAAAGGATGCTACCCATCGCCTTGATGCCTCTATCGATTCAAAGGGTTTCCCCGGGTAATCCGGCCGATACTTGCAAGTCCGAAACAACGATTCAGAAAAAGGGTTGTCATTGCTGACCCTGGGGCGGCTGTAGGATTTTGTCACTCCCAGGGCGTCCATTTTCGCTCTGATGGTATATCCTTTCTGGGCACCGCCGTTGTCGGCATGGATCACCGGCGGTTTCAAGATGCACCCCTGAGCCAGGATAGCCTTGTGGATAAAGGCGGCCCCCAGTTCAGCGCTCTCGGTAGAATGAACCTCCCAGCCGACAATTTTCCGGCTGTAGACATCAACGATCATATACAGGTAAAAGTACATGCCGCGGATCTGAGACGGCAGCCAGGTCACATCCCAGGACCACACCTGATTCGGTCCGGTGGCACAGAACCCTTTGGGAGGAGGGCTGTGCCGGGGCGCCCTACTGCGGCCCCGGTGATGCTGCTCACCTGCCTGATGTTGATTGAAATTTTGTGTTGTTAGAAGTTGAACCAATTATTTTGACCGGAACATGTCCTTTAATGGCCTAAATTCTCAAAACCCAATCAAAGTTTATGTCCGTTTTCACAACATTATGCTGACCACATTTTTAAAAGAGGATTCGCTACGCTCATCCGTAGTGGGTTTTTTTAGGCATGGGTGGAGAGCATTTATATATCTGCCATTGGCGGGTAGATATTCTGATCGGATTCTTTTATTATAAGATTTGGTATTTTCTATGAGTTGCGGAAATTTTTGATAAAACTAAGGAGGGGGAAGCAGAAAAAACTGCTTCCCCCCCCCCAAGGGCATTTATATAAATGCTCCCCACTTCGGCTATCCCTCGCCGGGTTGCTCCCCAGCAGAGCCCGACTCCGTTTCACCGAAACTGTTATTTCGTGGTTATGTCTTCGGTGCTTTTGATTTTCAACACCATGTCAGCGTCCACCGTTTTTTTGTCGCAAAACATGGCATAGGTTAAAGCTTCTTCACAGAT
Source organism: uncultured Desulfobacterium sp. (assembly GCA_963674605.1). Taxonomy (GTDB): domain Bacteria; phylum Desulfobacterota; class Desulfobacteria; order Desulfobacterales; family Desulfobacteraceae; genus Desulfocicer. Next base: position 404,289 of record OY771474.1, read on the forward strand.
ATTGCCGATCAATCGTGGAAACCCATAAGAATATTCGTGTATGGCAGCCAAAGCATCCTCGCCAAAAATGGGTGATGTGCATCCAGCCCACTTGAGACGAGAATCAATATAATAGACAGTGTCTTTCTCCGATAACCCTGTCATATGATAGCGCATTCTTATCCTCTGGCTGAAGGGTTCCATGACGGCGTAGCCCATCATGCGTTTTAAATCGGATTGCCCCGATAAAATGAGCAAAAACGGATCAAAGGAGTCCATTTTAAAATTCGTCAGCAATCTGAGTTCTTCAAGAGGTCCCTGTTTAAGCAAATGAGCTTCATCGATAATGAGCACTATGGTGCGTCCCCGTTGTTCTTTGGCATCCAGGAATTCTTTCTGAATCTGCTGGTAATTGGCGCTTTTAGTGAACTTGTTGTTCAATCCCAGCAATGCATTGATATGACGAAGAATATCACTCCGGTTCAGAGTGCTTAGCGGCGTATAAACCACCTTGAAAATGTTTTCATTAAGAGAATCGGCAAAGCGCCGGATGGTAATGGTTTTTCCCACACCTGGATCACCGGTCAGCAGCATGATACCGCCCCTGCGTTTCATGTATTGCAGCCGTGCAAGCGCTTCCTTGATGACCGGTGTATCAACCATATCTGCGGTGCTGATCTCCTTGTCAAAGGGATATCGTTTAAAGCCGAACCAGGCCGGCAGGTCTTTCATTTTTTCACCTTTGCGTCGGCATAAGATATAACCGGCTCAGATTGACAGGGTTTAAACGTCCTTGCATTTTGTCTTTTATCAACGAACTTGATACGCCCGACCCTGATATCCTTGTCATAGATATAAAGTTCCCTGTCATTATCCACCGGATGGCGGATATCCACACGCTGCCGGATGTATGCGGTGGGGACTTCATAAATATGCCCTTTGAAGCTGATGGTGGCATCATTTAACACCAGGGTCAATGACAAAACCGTTTCCGAAGGGGCAAACGCATGCCCGACGATCATGCGGCTGTGGTCATCAATAATTGCGCATAAGATGGCCTTGTATGTTTTTCGATTCAAGGTCACCGGAGGGCCATGCATGAAATCACACATCCAAAGACTGTTTACGTGATCGGTTTCAAAAGCGGTTCTTGCATCCCGACGTTTATTCCCGAATCTGAGTAACTTTTCCTCCTTAACGATCCTCAACAACGTATTGTAATGAATGAACGACGTGTCGGTCAAATGCTCCTGCATGAGCTTTTCATGAAGCCGTTTGACGGTGATATGGGGATAAGCCCTGCATGTCACCCGAATGGCGTCCATCACCTGTGGATCGGCTTTCCTGGGTCTGCCTTTATCTTTTCTGACTTTGGGTTTTAATCCGTCAAAGCCGTTTTTCCGGTATGCCTTGAGCCAGGATTTGAGTGTAGACACTTTGACCTGCCGGTTGCCATAGCGTGGAAAGGCATGGCGTTCGGCGGCCTGGGTGCGAAAATACTCATTTTGCACTCTTCCAGGCTCCGCCAACACCGGGCTGATCAGCTTGTAGCGGACCAAAGCAATCTGTTCACGGGTTTCGTTGTCCATAATATCTCCGATTGTTGCAATTTATACCAAAAATCGTTGTAATTATGACCAGCATAACTCATTGAAATAAAAGATGTTATCAATCCTGTGTCTCGGCGCCACATAAATCGGTATCTGTGTTGATGGTCCATGGGGTGGTCAACAAAGCAATGAACATTTTTCGTCCGAGGGAGACGATACTTTACGGTGACCGCATGCGCTCACAGGATGTTCTTCCAAACAACCATTTCCCGGTTTGAATGAAATGATATCGTATGATGGGGACTACACTGTGGCGAGTCGGGCAATCGCCGTCAGCGCCACTTTGAAGATAAAGAAAAATCGTTGTGATCATATCCTTTGGGCCGACCCGGCGGAATGTCTGCAGGGGAAATTCTTCATGAAGAACATGATGTCCTCGGAGAAAGCCGGACAGCAATAATACGGCCCAGGTCTGAACCAGATAGGGGGTGACCCAGCAATCCGGATCGAGTTTGAGCGTTGCACCATGGTAACCGACCTGTCCCATTTTCTGGAAATCATATACCATGAGCAAGGCTCCGACTACGGCATCGGTCGTGTATTGATGGTAAGGAATTAACTGGCGGGGCAATAGGGAAAGGGTTCTGCCGGTCTTGACGCATAGAAACCTGGCAACCGGCACTTTCTCCTTTTTATAAGGGAAAAGCTCAACGGCATAACGATAATACTCTTTGATTGGCTTGCAGCAGTCTTCACCCTCGCAAATCAGACATTTCCTGCCAATATACTCCTGAAAACAGATGTTAAAAAAATCAGCTTTATATTCCCAGATGCTTGGATATGTGTTATCGAAAAGGTATTGGATATCTAATATCCTGTCAGGGGGTTGGGAAGGAGGTGTCTATTGGCGTAGAATGTTTCTCCTTTCCAACCTTTCCCTTTTTCAATGGTGTTGGTCAAAAATTCATTGTGACTTCCCTACATTAAAAAAATGACTATACACATATCAGCGGTTGAATTAATTTGCAATTTTGCTTTGAAAAGACGTAGAAATAATGTTGTAATCAACAGCCTGCCCGGCTGGGTGCGAACACCAATGGCTGAGATCTCGGCCGAAGTCGAAGCCGCGCAACGTGGTATCACACCGGATGAGGTGTGGGGAGAGATATCTGTTCTTTACCCGGCGGGCCGGCGGTGACACCCGGTGAAGTGGCCGAGGTGATCGCCTTTCTTGAATCTTATTTCACCGCTCGGTGAAAAAATCTTGACTATCAATAAATTTAACTGTACGGTGAAATACAACAAGTTGCTATTGTATTCAACCGTACGGTTAAGTCGAGGTTTGTATGAAAGAAAAAATAGGATATCCATACCGTGTCCGTTTAGTTAAATACCTTGGAAAAGCCATTCAAGATACCCGAAAAAAGAAAAAGATGAGACAATCAGATTTAGCTGATATTACGGGCACAAGTGTGAAGTTCATTAGTGATGTAGAAAGAGGAAAAGAGACGATACAGATGGACAAGGCTTTTGTATTACTTCGTGCTTTAGGTCTAAAACTATATGTGACACCAAATTCAATTGATGGCGAAAAATGACAAGCCGATTACAAGTCATATGGAATAAAAGATTGGTCGGTACATTGAATCGCCACAAAAATGGCAGGGTCGTCTTTCAATATTCTCAGGATTGGATTGAAAAAGAAGAGTTACCTGTTTCTCTTTCACTTCCTTGTAAAAAAGAAAAATTTGCTCCGGCTGTCAGCACAGCTTTTTTTGAAAATCTTCTCCCGGAAAGCAACACAAGAACAGTATTGGCTTTCCGTCATAGATTTGACAAAAAAGATACGTATGCTTTTTTAGAAAATTTTGGAGAAGATTGTGCAGGGGCTCTTTCTATCATACCTGAAGATCAAGAACCTGATTTTACGCCTGGAAAATACGTAAATATTACCCAAGAACTGATAGGAACTCTGGATAAAATACTGCTGGATCCAGAAAGATATAAATTATATCCAGAAATGAGACACGCTAAACTTTCTTTGGCCGGAGCACAAGACAAATTGCCGGTTTATATTAAAGGGACCCAGTTTTATCTACCGAAAAATTCAGGATCAGCTACTACGCATATCATCAAACCAATAAATGCCGGTTTTACAGATATTCCGAGAAATGAAGCCCTTTGTATGGAATTGGCACAGCGATCAGGTTTTACGATTCCTAATTCAAAAATTATAAAAATTGGCAACCATGAATTGTTTGTAGTGGATAGATATGATCGTCTTGAAGTAAACAAAGAAATTATTCGTATTCATCAGGAGGATTTTTGTCAAGCAATGGGATATCCAGTTGAGCGAAAATATCAAGAGACTGGTGGTCCCGGCTTTTTAGAATGCAGAGAATTAATTGATGAATATTTGTCAAATCAAGGTGCAACAAATAGGTTGTTGTTCATACGTATGATGGTTTTTAATTATATTATTGGTAATCATGATGCTCATGGTAAAAATTTTTCTATTTTACATAACAATGGCTTTGAATTAGCACCGTTCTATGACTTAGTATCGACTCAGGTTTATCCTTTGGACAATAAGTTTGCAATGTCGATTGGGCAAACTTTCAGGCATGATCGAATAAAAAAGCATTCTTTTAAAAGATTTGCTAAGGACATGAATATCAGACCAAACTTGCTGATATCAATTATAAATGAAGTATGCAAATCTGTAGAAAACGAAGTAGGCGGTTTGATAGCAGAGCATGAGAGAAACTATGGTGAAGCAAAAATTTATGAAGATTTAAATGAAGTTATCAAATCAAACATTATTCAGTTGCAAAGTTTTTTTCAGGCAGATGTATAGTACAAGCGTCGAAGTCGCTCTCGTGGTTCCAGAGATGAGACGTGGACACCTCAGATATCAACGATGATGAGTAAGCCCCTCCGCCCTCATATGAGAGCATTTTTAGTGAGAAAAGGTTTCAAGTTTAAGTAAAAAAAAGAAATGGAGAGTTTTTTGTTATGAAACGGACAATCACCCCCACTGTTAGGATAGTTGTCACATGAACTGAAAAACTCTACTATAGAAATACAGGAGGAAGTTCATGCGATACACACCCGAAAGAAAAGAAGCCGTGATCAAAAAAATGATGCCACCGTATGATCTTACCCGGTGAAGAGCCGTCTGATCTGGGCCGTTGTCACTGCGAAAGCCAAGCCCTAAGCGGACCAGTAATGTCTCCGCTGCGGACGGAGGGTTTTCAGATGAAGCCATAGTAGGCGTAAAGCTGGCCCCTACTTGGAGGGCTGTTTGAGGTACCACTCAACTCGGCATTAGCAATAAAAGCACTATGCTTAACACAATAGGATTATATATGGTCTATGCAAATCAAATTGAAATAGATGAATTTTCGATAAAATATCAGAACGATATACTGAGCCTTATAGTCAACATACAGCAAAAGGAATTTGGCATTGATATCACTGCGGCAGATCAGCCCGACCTCTGCGATATCAAAGACTTTTATCAAAAGGGCAAGGGTAATTTTTGGGTAGCTTTATTCAATAAAGAAGTAATTGGGACTATAAGCTTACTTGATATTGGTCATGACCAGGTCTCATTAAGAAAAATGTTTGTCAACCAGGGATATAGAGGAAAGAAATATCAAGCTGCACTCACACTTTTGAACACACTTTTAAATTGGGCACAATTACATAAAATCAGAGAAATTTATTTAGGTACAACACCAAAATTTTTGGCGGCCCATCGTTTCTATGAGAAAAACGGTTTTAATGAGATCTCTAAAACATCTTTACCAAGCGCTTTTCCAATCATGAAAGTAGATACTAAGTTTTATAAATATGAACTATAATCCATCAATTTTCAGAAGGAGTTCAACGCGCCATTTGTAAATGTAAAGATTCCATTAATCTAAGGGCAGAACAACAGTAAAAGAAGTGCCGGTACTTTTCTCAGAACTCACATCAATACTTCCCCCATGCTGATCAATGATGTGTTTGGAAATATAAAGCCCAAGGCCAGTACCGCTTTTCCCTTTGCTGGATTGAAACAGATTAAAAGCCTTTTTCATCTCCTTTTCTTCCATGCCGATGCCATTGTCGGTGATGGTAAATATAATGCTTTCCGAGTTGGATGACACAGTTAAATCCACACAATGCTCTGATTTTGTATTATCAGCAGCACAGGCATCAATGGCATTGTCAAGGATATTGATCAGAGCGGAATGAAGCGCCCCGATATCAGCCATGAAGGTCAGGTCCGGGGCAGGAAGGGTGGATCGCAGTTCAATGGAAAGGGATTCGGCCCGGGAAGCCAGGGTTTTTAAAAGGTCGAGGCTGAACTCTCCGGCTGACACCGGCTCTTTTTGTACCTCCCGATCCTTGGCATAAAACAAAATATCCAGAATCATTTTCTTGATTTTAGAAGTCATCTGCTGCACCATTTCAAGCCCCTCCCGGGCCTGGTCCTGATCTTCCTTTTTCAGAGCTGAATTCAGCATGTACACCCCGCCATCCAGACCGGTGAGAAGCCCCTTGATGCCATGGGATACAGAGCCCACCATGAGTCCAAGTGAGGTCAAATGATCTTTAATGTCCATCACTTTTTTTATATCCGTTGCCATGATAATGACCTCTGATACGGTGTCGTCATCATCCACTGCAATGGGTGAGGCCCAGGCAAGACAGGGCAGTTGATCTCCATTGGAGAGGGTGTAGCTGACTTCAGCCTGCTGGGAATTTCCATGTTCAAATGTATGCAGGGCAGGGCATTGGGGGCAGGGCAGGGCGCTGTTTCGACAAACCAAGTGACAATAATAAGCGGTTGAAACCTCGGAGTCATCACCGCTTTCAGGAAAATTAGCATGACATCCAAAGGTTTTTTTAAACAGTGCATTGCTGCTTTTGATATGAAAAGACCGGTCCACCACAAACACAATCAAGGGAAGACTTTCCATGGATTCCAGAATGTCCTCAGGTGAATTTCCCCGGGGGGAACGTCCTGCCAGGGCCTTTGATTTTTCAAGGATCATGGATTCCAGGCTTTCGGTGTAGGCTTTCATACCCTGGCGAACCTGTCTTTTTTTCCGGGCTCGGTCAATGGCTTTACCAAGGGTGTTTACATCCACGGGTTTGGTGATAAATTCAACAGCCTCATTACGGAAACTTTCAATGGCCAGTTCCATATCACCGTGACCGGTGATCATTATGATCTCAGTATCGGGAGATACCTGCTTGATTTTTTTAAGCAGTTCAATGCCGTCCATGCCAGGCATTTTTATATCCGTGAGCACCAGGGAAAAATCTTGGGTTTTGAATTTTTTCAGCGCCTCCATTCCATTTTCCGCCGTTATAACACCATGCCCCATGTCCTCCAGAGCAATGGTGAGGACGTCCCGGATATCTTCCTCATCATCCACCAGCAAAATATGCTCTTGCCGAAAGCTACTGTTTTCATTGGAATTAGAATTCATAGCATTCCTTTTTCAAATCTATGCCACACCGGGCAGGGTGATCTGAAACACCGTGCCTTCCGGAGATGTTTCCTTGATTTTAATTTTCCCCTTACTTTCCTTGATAATACCATAACTGATGGAAAGCCCAAGCCCGGTTCCCCGGCCCACCTCTTTCGTGGTGAAAAAGGGCTGGAATATTTTTTCCGCCACCTGCTCGGGAATGCCGGTTCCGGTATCTTTTATTTCAATGACTAGCCCATTATTCCCGGATGCAACGCTTTGAATATGAATGCGTTTGGTCTGACTGGCCTCCTGGTAGTCCATTTTTGTCTTTTCTTCAATGGCATCCCGGGCATTGATTAAAAGATTAATAAACACCTGTTCCAGTCGACCGGGGTCCGCCATGACCCGGGGCAGATTTTCTCCAAGATCCCACGTAACCTCAATACCCCGGACCTTTAACTGCTGGCTGAAAATTTCATAGGCTTTGGTTAATATGAGGTTGACATCCACTGGCTCAAGATTTGCGTCAGATTTCCGGGAAAAATCGCGCATGTGGGTTATAATTTTGGATGCTCGGTCCACGTTGGAATCAATTTTTACCAGCAGGCGATGGAGAATATCGGGCTTAATGGATTCATTTTTCTCAATCTTGGAACGGCAGAAACTCGAAGATGTTTTAATCACTGAAAGGGGCTGGTTCAATTCATGGGCCACCCCGGTGGCCATTTCTCCCAAGGTGGCAAGCTTGGCTGCCTGGTTGAACTGGGCCTCTGTTTCCAATCGCTGGGTAATGTCCGATGTGGTGACCAGAAGAACCTTCTGACCCGGATACTCCGACAGGGATATCCAGATATCCACTGGAATAATGGTACCATCACTTTTTTTATGCCATACCTTGTTCATGATCCGGGTGGTGCGAATGGTTTCTTCAAGGGTCCGGGGATCATCAAGGGGTGCCGGGGAATCGGTATCCGCAAAAAGCATGGTAAAGGGTTGCTCCAGAAGCATTTCCTCAGCATGGCCGTATACCTGTTTAACACTTTCGTTACAGTTTAAGATATGCAGACTATCATAATCGAGAACAAACACAGGGTTGGGAATATTATTAAAAATGGCATGATATTTTTTTTCAGAGGCTTCGGCCCGCTGTTCCAGAAGTTTTCGCTGGGTGATGTCCAGATTGATTTCCATGGCTGCCACAATATTGCCCTGGGTATCTCGCACCGGCGAGGTTCTGACAATCCAGTGTTCCATGGTGCCATCCCTCCCGCGACCCAACTCTTCGGAATAGTGGGATTTACCATCCTCAAAGGTTTTTTCCACGGGGCAGTTTTCACATTTCGTATTTCTTCCCTTGTAGGCCTGGTAGCAGTAATCCCCCGGACTGGGATTGTATTTATTATAAAATTCCCTGTTGAAGTTGATAAGTTTGAAGTCACGATTCTGCACGGTGATAAGGCATGGCACATTTTCAAACAGGGTCTGATATTCATTTTTCTGCTTTGTCAATTCCATCTGATTATCAAAAATGCGCTGTCGCATGGTGTCAAAGGCCGCTGACAGTTGACCGATTTCACTTAAGGGATCTGTCTTAATCAGATGACCTCCGCCCTTGTCTGTGATGTGCCGGGTCTCTTCTGTGAGAAGACGCAGGGGATGAATCACAAATTTATAAACAAACAGAAAAATACACAGAGAAGGCACGATGATGATGGCCACGGCCAGAAGAAAAATGCTTTTTTCATACTTGATGATCTCCGCATCGGTTTCCTTCAGGGAGATAACCACATCCAGGGCTCCCAGCACTTTATCTTCACTGTTATGAAAATGGCATCTTTCCGAGCAGCCGGGTTCGTTGTAAATAGGGGTGATAATACCCAGAAGACGTTCCCCTGTGGGGGTTGTGGACAACCGTCGGCGCTGGGCAAGGGAAAGACGAACCAGGGGAGGGGTGGTCTGGTGACACACCCGGCAGGTCCAGGAGGTGATAGGTTCGGTGCAGTCCACTTCCGAAGCAATGTTTGAAAACTTGATTTCGCCCTGTTTATTGGTGATGCGGACGTTTTCAATGCCCTTCTGGGTGGCGGTGTTCTTTATGATCTGGTTGATGTCGTCCCGGGAGTTGAGCATCATGGAGTAGTGGGTACCAAGACGGATGGTTTTACTGATGCGATCGGCAATGTCGGTGCTGTCATCCAGGGATTTGTTTCTTTGATACCGTATGCTGAAAAATGCCCAGGTGGCAATGGCCATAAGACAGACACATCCCATGATCAATATGAGCTTGAACACAAGGCTGTGCTGTATTTGGCTGATTATTTTTTTCATGGGGTCATCAAAATCTATTCCTTAAGTTTCCCGGGGTTGCTTGATTTTTATTAGAAGGGGCAACCTCTGCAGAGCCCCCAACGGCCAGCCGATCCGGCACGATTGGACCTAAAGGCGATCAGCCCTTTTGCCCTGCCGGGCGTTAAGAAGCGCAGGCTGTTTGAGGACAAACCTGCCCGCAGTTCCTGCGCTTTAGACCGGCAGGGCAAAAGGGCCGCCGACGGTCCCGGGCCGGATCGGGCGACCGTTGGGGGCGGTATCATGCCATTTGGCTCCGCGTCTACGACCCATTCTTAGTTGTGGTAGGAAGTCGACAAGTACCCTTTTCATTTTACCCAATGGTATTTTTAACAATCCCCACCAGTTTTTCCGGATCAAAGGGCTTGGAAAGCCAGGTGATGGCCTTGTCAATGGACAGATGTCGACTGGCAAGGCCACTGATGACAATCACAGGAATATTCTTGAATTTTTCCTGCTTGGACAGTCTGCGAAAAAATTTCGGCCCCCACTCTCCATTGGGCATTTCAAGATCCAGGGTAATGAGATCCGGATTTTCCCGTTTCATCACCTCAAAGGCCTCGCCACCTTCTTTGGCAGAGCAGGTTTCGTAGCCATTATCATTAAAAATATTTATCAGATATTTCACAATGGTGGGATCATCATCCACCACCAGTATTTTTTTTGTCATTTCAGCCTCCCTTATATTCGGTGTTCAGAATATCTTTACTTTTTATGGCATTCGCCACAGGTCACAGGGCCTTTTTCACGTTCCAGATGACACCCCCGGCAGCGATCATGGTAGCGGGTGATCAGTTCCATGTGCTTTGAATCGCCCTTGGTGGTATGGCATTCGGCGCAGGTGGTATCCTCAGAAGATTCTCCTTCCATAAGTTTCCCATCTTCATAGACATGATGGCACACGGCGCAGTCTTCAATGCCTGCATTTTCATTGTGTGTATCATGGGGGAAACACACAAAGGGCCTTTTATTATTTTCAAAGACGTCGGCACTTATGTCCATGCAGTCATTACACCAGGCCGCAAAGGAGAAAAGAACACTTATGGTGAAAATTATAGCTGCTATTTTAATGGTTTTGGGTCTTATTTTCAATTTAAATCTCCTTTGACCTATTCTGGAAGTTCCAGGATTTCGTAAATAATATCCCCAAAGAACTTCAGCTCCATATCAATGCCGTAGTGGTGAATGATATCCTCAAGCCCCCCATGGCAGTTATGACAGGGCGCAATGACCACCTCCGCCCCTTGGGCCTTGGCTGCAAACAGCTGTTCTGCCTTGATTTTACCGCTGTCCACCCGGGCGTTTTTAAAGGGAGGGCCACAGTTGATGACACCGCCACCGGCCACGCAGCAGTAATTGTGTTCGCGGTTGGGAGTCATTTCGATAAACGTTTTACAGGTGGAATTGACAATATTTCTGGCCATGTCATGCAGCCCCCGACCCCTGGAGATATTGCAGGGATCATGCAAGGTCACCGGACGGTCAAATTTCTTTTTGATCTTGATCTTTTCCTTCACAAAAAGATCATTGTAATATTCAATGGCATGGATCACCTCAAGGGGGGGCATCTTCCATCCCAGGGCTCGGTTTCCCATGTCATACACAGACCGGAAGGCATGGCCGCATTCCCCCATGACGATCTTTTTGACTTTCAGGTCTGCGGCTGCCTCAAAATGGGCTTTTTTCAACCGCTCCATCATTTCATAATCACCGGTGAACATGCACATGTCACTGTTATCCCACCCCGGCATGGAGGGCATGGTCCAGTTTTCACCGGCGGCATTCATGATCACTGCTGCCTGGTAGATAAGCTGGGCCCGGAACTTGGGCTCGGGACCAATGACGGAATAAAAAACATCGGCACCTTCCTTATCCAGTGGAATTCTCAGGTTTTCAACTTCATCCTGGGCCTCTTCTTCCTGCCACATTAAGGTATCCACCCACTCATCATCCTTGATCCACATCTGATTTTTTGTGACAGAATGACTATGGGCCGTATCCTGGATATACAGAGGAACCACGCCAAGTTTATGGCAGATACGGCGCATGACGGACATGACATAGGCAATGTCAAGGCCAAAGGGACAGTACATGGCGCATCGTTTGCACAGATTGCATTGTGTGTAGGCAACCACGGCTGCGTTCTGGATGAACTCCGGAGTAACCTTGCCTTTTTTGCGCATGATTTCCCACAGGGTCTGCTTGACCTTGGCAGCCGGGGAATATCTGGGATCTCTGTCCCGGCTCATGAAATAATGACATCCTTCACTGCAAAGTCCACAATGAACACAGGTGTCCACATAGGTTTTAAGTCTGGCACCGGTCTCACTTTCCAGCACCTGGTTGATCACCCGTTCTATTTTTTCAGGGGAAAGCTGTTCAACACCTTTGATAATCCCCTGATCTTCTATGGCAGTGTCTTTGACTGCCTTTGATTCTGTCATGGCAACCTTCTTTTATATAAAAAAATTAATTCTACGGTCGAAAAGCCTTTTATTAATGGCATCCGACGTATTATTTACCTGTAAATATGGCTGGGACAGTTAATCAGCTCATGAGTCGCAAGTTCTCATTCTTTATACGGCATGTGCTGTTTAAAAAGTTCCTACCAATCCTTTGCCATGCGGACCCCGCCAAATTCCGACCCCATATATCCCCGGGTAAAGGGAAACAGAAACATATGAAATAATTTTGTAAAGGGAATGACAGCCAGCATGATTTCACCGGAAAGGATGTGAATAATGGTCATGGTGGGAAACCCTGCCCACTGGTGATATACCCAGAATCCGCTTATAAAGGGGGCAGCCACAATAAAAAGAATCAGATAATCCACGGCGGTGGTCAGATATTTTACTTCGGGAAGCATGAGTCGTCTGAAAAGAAAAAAACCGCAGGAAAAAATAACAATCAGGGTCATGACATCTGCCACAACGCCGGGTAGGGTGATCCAGCTGATATTAAAACTTTCCTTCCACATGATGACATGGGCAAAGACAAAAATTGGAACCAGAAACAGGCAAATGTGAAAGGCAAAGGTGACAACCGTCATGGCGGGATTTAAGATCATGTTACGGCTGCCGAATGGGGTCAGCCAGTGACCGATGGAACGAAGGGCAAATTTCAGATTCATGTATTCAAAAATCACCCCGTCTTTTTTCCGGGCCAGGGTGTAGAGAGAATAAAATCTGAAACCACTGCCGCCGATGAAGACAATAAAAGCCAGCCAAGCCAAGGGGCCGGTGACAAAAGAATAAAGGGCATGCATTTTACAGATCTCCTTTCAACGAAATGATTTCTCTGTGGTATTTGTTTTTTTCAATTCCCTTTATCAGCAATTTTGAACCGTCCAGGCTGAAAACAGGGGATTCCAGATATTCGTATGGAGTTTTAAGAATGGTATCATCAATGCACACATGGTAGGCACCGTTTTTTTCTACCTTGGCTGCCAGTTGCCGACCATCAGGGCTGAATACCGGCTGCCAGGCCATGTCAAACCGATTTTCCCAGCCAATGCCATCCACGGCAACGCCCCATTTGTTATCATCTTTAAATACGCATGCTGCACGATTGCCGTCGTCGCTGAATACGGCATCGGTGAGATATTGGGAAAAGGCGATGTCCCAGGGGACATTATCCACGGCCATGGTCCATTTCCCAAAGTCAGTGGCCACAATGGCAGCTATTTTCAAGCCATCCCTGGAATAAAAATGGTGCCACAGCTGTACAAATCCCTTATCCCAAGCAATGTCGCCATCCTTTGCAAGGAACCATTTCCCACCGATCTTCACCGGGGCGGTGACCCCGGAATCAACGGGGGAAAACCGGGGCATCCACACCGAAGCAAATGGCTTTTTCCAGGTTTTACCATCCACAGCGATGAAATAATCCTGGTAATTGGTTCTCACCGATGCCGCCACCTGGGATGAATCTTTTGAAAAAACAGGATCCCACACGTTCATAAAATTTCTGTCCCAGGCAACGCCGTCCACGGCCACAGAATAACAGCCTTTTCTGAATTTAAAAATTTCACTCTCAAGCACCGGAATTGCTTCCACCACGGCAGCACTATGGTTTCCATCCGGGCTCAAAACCATGTCGGTGAGACGTGAATAGGTATTTTCCCAGGGGATATCATTGATGATGGCGTTGTATTGCAGCTCTTTCTGGGTGGAAACCGCAACATGACTGCCCGACGGATTAAAAGTCATATTCCATACAAAATCATAGGTATTTTCCCAGGGGACATCATCCGTTGACACAGTCCATTCCGCTGTGTCTGAAATCAACGCAGACAACCGACCGTCAGGGCCATATTTCACGTTCCATATTTTATCATAACTGTTTTCCCAGGTAACAAAAGAATCATCACCATCCCCGGAGCAGATGGTGTATTCCATATCTTCATTTTTTACAATGGCGGAGATGCTCTCCCCGCTGGGACTGATGCGGGGCTCCTCCATATACGAAAATTCAGTGTGCCATGGTTCAAGATCAGCCACCAGACGTTTGCCGGTATCCCAATCCCAGTTATCTTTATTGCTCATATTCATGTGCTCCTTGATAAAAGCAGGGTTTAATTCTTTTTCAGCTGGTAAAAAAATTGACGCTGCATTAAATAATAAATGTTTCGTAGATTCATAACATATAGATTTTTTTTTTCAAAGATTATTTCATCCTGCCTGAATTTGTTCTTCAATCACTGAAGAATCTGACTGTTGAAAAATTTTGGGGTTCATAGTATTCTGCATCAATTCAGATTCTAGTCTACAATTTTTGGAAAGGCGAATTCTACCATGATTTACAAAGTAATTTTGATTCATTTTATGCTTCTTTTTTCAACCTGTACCACGGGGTATTCAGAATCAGGCAGTACTCTGTTTGATAACGGCATTGCAGAGTTTCAAAAAGGTCGATATCAGGATGCTGTTTTCTGGTTTACAAAACTCATTGAAAAGGAACCTTTCAATGCCAAGGCCTATAAAAATCGTGGGGTGGCACGATTGAGCCTTCAAAAATATGATATGGCCATTGAGGATTTGAACAGCGCTCTAAACCTTGACCCGGAGCTTGAAGGTGTCCGCAGCAACCTTGGGGTAGTATATCATTATATGGAAAAATACAGTGGGGCCATTGAATACTATAATGAAGAAATAAAAAAATATCCTGAAAATCATACTGCCTTTTTTAATCGAGCTCTTTCATGGGTAAAATTAAATGAATATGAAAATGCACTTAAAGATTTAAATACGGTATTAACACGGAACCCAAATGAATATTGGGCACTTGCTTATCAGGGAGACCTTTTTGCTAAATTAAATAATCTCGAGGCATCCCGTGACTCATACCGGAAGGCTATATCGTTGAGCTCTGATAACACTTATGCTCGAGAGCAGCTTGCATTACTTGAATCCTCCCCGTCGGAAACTATCGAATCTCCCATGACGACACAAGCTATTCCGTTGGAATCACATAAGGTTAAAAACACCGTCACAAATCCTGCCTCCGACACAAAGCAGATTGAAACTCCCCCCATATTCTCAGAAGTACAAGAAGCACTGTCTTCGAAAATATCTTCCCAAGACAGTGAACCCCCAGCAGAAACAATAATATCTCGACTTCATGGCTATACTATTCAACTTGGTGCTTTTCTTGAGCCTGATAATGCCAAGCCCTTGATTATGAAACTCCAAAAGAATGGATATGAACCTCGAAGACTTAATTTGCAAGACAAAAAAAATCGCAAATGGACACTTATTAGACTTGGAATTTTTGAGACATCTGAACAGGCAACAAAAAAAATGCACATTGTGAAAAATAATTTAAAAATAGATGCCGTTGTCCGTCCGGTCGGTCGATTTTAAATATTTATTCATCAGCTTTAAGTAGAAAAGACGCAGGCATTATGGTATGAACTGCTCGCATCATAAAAACCAGGAGCAACAGAATTAGCATTCAGAAAAACCAGGAGACCCCCCAATGACACAACCGGTACTTGAAACAAATTTTAAAAATCTCAATATGGTAAGAAAAGGAAAGGTTCGTGATATTTATGACCTGGGAGACAGCCTTCTAATGGTTACCACGGACAGACTTTCCGCCTTTGATGTGGTACTTCCCAATGGTATTCCAGACAAGGGAAAGGTCCTTACACAATTTTCCGTTTTCTGGTTTAAAGAAATGGAAGATCTCATCGGCAATCATCTCATCGCCCATGATGTGGATCAGTTCCCGGCGGAGTGCCAGCCCTACAAAGACATTCTGGAAGGACGAAGCATGCTGGTGAAAAAAGCCGAACCCCTGCCCGTGGAGTGCATTGTCCGGGGATATATTTCAGGGTCCGGATGGAAATCCTACCAGAAAGAAGGGCATGTCTGCGGTATTGCGCTTCCATCGGGATTAAAAGAATCGGACAAACTGCCCCAGCCCCTTTATACCCCTTCCACCAAGGCCGAGGTGGGGGATCATGACATCAATGTAGACTTTGAACACACAGTTAAACTTCTGGGCAAAGACCAGGCGGAAAAGCTCCGGGATCTCAGTCTGGCCATATACAACAGAGGTGTTGAAAAGGCTCTTTCAAAAAATATTATCATTGCTGACACCAAATTTGAATTTGGCATGGTGGATGGTCAAATTATTCTGATTGATGAGGTGTTGACCCCCGATTCTTCACGGTTCTGGCCCCAGAAAACCTATTGCCCCGGCGGAGCCCAGAAAAGTTTTGACAAACAGTTTGTCCGTGACTGGCTGGAATCCTCCGGCTGGAATAAGAAATCCCCCGGACCGGAACTGCCGACCGATGTAATCAGCCGCACCGCCGAAAAATATCGGGAAGCACTTGCCCTGATCACCGGCAAATCCTGAAAATAAATAAACCCGGTTCCCCCAAAATAAAGGTGGCAGGCAAACGCCTGCCACCTTTTTGTCATCTGGAGTCATAAGGGAATCAGATCTTATTGATTTACCATTATAAAATTCGGGTTACTGCACTATATAAATAAATACAACCCTGGGAAAATGGTATATTAAAATCTGATGACGCCCTAAAAGCCGTTGGTAGTGATTTACCCCTTTTAACCTCCGGACGATCTTTCCTGCCGGGGGGCTAAAAGGGAACCAACAATTATCGATCCTGTTATTCTTCCTGTTCCGCCTTGATTTTTTCAATGACCTTCTGGGAAATATCGCCGGGAACCTCATCATAATGATCAAATTCCATGGTAAAAGTACCCCTGCCACCGGTCATGGATCTTAGATCCGGTGCATACCGCAAAAATTCCGCCATGGGAACATTGGCATTGATCACTTGTTTTGGGCCTTCGGTGTCCATGCCAAGCACCCGGCCCCGGCGGGAGTTAAGATCTCCCATGATATCCCCTGTGAACTCATCGGGCACCACGATGGAAACCTTCATAATGGGCTCAAGGAGTGTGGGTTTTGCCTGTTCCGCTGCCTTCTTAAAGGCAATGGAACCTGCCATTTTAAAGGCCATTTCCGATGAGTCAACAGAGTGATAACTGCCGTCATCAACAGTCACCCTGAAGTCCACACAGGGAAAACCTGCCAGTAAGCCTTTC
Organism: uncultured Desulfobacterium sp.; assembly: GCA_963674605.1. Taxonomy (GTDB): domain Bacteria; phylum Desulfobacterota; class Desulfobacteria; order Desulfobacterales; family Desulfobacteraceae; genus Desulfocicer. Next base: position 421,212 of record OY771474.1, read on the forward strand.
TGGCTGGCTTCAATTACGCCCTTTTCAACGGCGGGAATATAAGTCCGGGGAATGGACCCGCCCACAATGGCATCCACAAACTCAAAGCCTTCGCCCTTGGGAAGGGGTTCCATGACAATCCAGCAGTCTCCAAACTGACCATGACCACCGGATTGTTTTTTATGTCGGCCCTGGACACGGATTTTTTTCTTAAAGGTTTCCCGATAGGGAACCTTGGGGGTTTTTATTTCCATCTCCACATTAAATTTACGTTTAATCTTTTCAATGGTGGTTTCAATGTGTACAAGACCCCGGCCGGACAGAATGGTTTCGTTGGTTTCGGTTTCCCGTTTGAGAATAAGTCCGGTGTCTTCTTCAAGAATTTTTCTCAGGGCACCATGTATTTTGTCCTCCTCGCCCTTGTTTTTGGCATAAACGGCAAAGGAAATAACCGGCGGCATGGGTTGAGGAGCATCAAACATGATCTCTTTATCAGAACTCATGGTATCACCGGTGAAGGTATCTTTCAATTTAGCAACCGCCACGATGGCACCGGGATGTGCTTCGGTGATGGGGGCCTGTTCCTTGCCCCGGATTTCCAGCAACTGGGTAAAACGTTCCTTGGAATTTTTATTTACATTGAGAAAATTTCCCTCTTTACCAAGGGTTCCGGAAATCACCCGAAACAAAGACAGCCTGCCCGCATAGGGGTCCACTATGGTGTTGAACACAAAGCCGTAAAAGGGGCCATCAGGATCAGGGGCAATTTCCACTGCCTCTCCCTTGTTATCTTTGGCCGTCCAGGCCCCCCTATCCAGAGGGGAGGGCATGCTGGAATTAATGAAATCAAATAGAAGATCCACACCGATCAGACGGGTGGCAGCTCCGCAGAGTACCGGAGAAAATTCACAGGCCAGAATGCCTTTTCGAAAGGTTTTCTTGAGTTCTTCCTGGGAAAGTTCTTCACCCTCAAGGTATTTTTCCAGTAGATCATCATCCAGTTCTGCAATGTTTTCCACAAAGGATTCCCGGGCAGCTTCATAGGCATCGGCCATTTCCGCAGGGATATCTGTTTGTGTTGCCTTGCCCTGATTATCATAGATATAGGCCTTGCCGGAGATAACATCAACGATACCCTTGAAATCATCCATCTGGCCAATGGGAAGCTGAACAATGATGGTTTTGCGTTTCAGGGTGTTCTCGCAGGTGGCGGCAACGGACTCCACACTGGCCCGTTCCTTGTCCATCTTATTGATAAAAAGCACCGATGGAAGATGATACTCTTCCACACAGGCGGCGGCTTCTTCTGTCATGGCACTTGGTCCATCAACGCCATCAACGACTATGATGACACCGTCGGAAGCCGGAATACATGTTTTAGCCGCAGAAAAGAAATTTTGGTCCCCCGGAGTATCCATCAGGGTGACCAGATGTTTTTTCCATGTATACTTATGGAAAGCGCTGCTGACACTCTGTTGTTTTCTTACTTCTTCCGGCTGGAAATCCATGGCAGTATTGCCCTCTTCAACCTTTCCCAGACGCTTGATGACGCCGGCGCTGAAAAGCATTGATTCAGCCAGAGAAGTTTTACCCGCACCCCCATGACCTGCCAGAGCGATGTTTCTCAATTTTGCGATTTGTTCCGTCATTACAGCTCCTTTTCCAGTGATAATTAAGTTGAATCAAGAATTTACATATATCAATTCATGTCAATGATGCAAGGATAGTTTTGGCTGAGCTTCAAATTCGGGTTTTCTCACACCTCCTGCATTCACCGACCTCAGGTGGGTTGATCTGATGACAGCATGCCAAGTGTCTACCCGAAGGTGGCCGATTTTATGACCAAGCCCTGAAAATTATTTTACTGTGTTTTCTCCAGACTCTACATAGCGCATGGGAAGAATGAATTCAATGTTTCCTTTGGGGCCCGGTACAGGGGACTCAATTACAGGATCAGCATCATATCCCTGTCCATCAAAAAAAGAGACAATTTCTTCCACAATTTCCTGCCTGACAATGGGATCTCGAACTACCCCCCCCTTGCCTATACGATCTTTGCCTGCTTCAAACTGGGGTTTGATCAAGGCCAGAACCAGTGTTCCCGGCTTCATGAACTGCCGTGCCGCCGGCACCACCAGCTTTAATGAAATAAAAGAGGTATCAATGGTGACAAGATCCACATATTCCCCAATGGCGTCAAAGGAAATGTACCGGATATTGGTGCGTTCAATGACGTTAACCCGGTCATCCTGTCTCAGGGACCAGGCCATCTGACCATATCCCACATCAACGGCATGGACTTTTTTTGCCCCGTGCTGGAGCATGCAGTCGGTGAATCCACCGGTGGAAGCTCCGATGTCAAGGCAGGTGTATCCGGTTAAATCAAGGGACAAAACATCCAATGCCCGTTCAAGTTTCAGCCCCCCTCGGCTGACATAGGGAATATCCTTTTCCTTTAATGTCACATGGGCGTGGGGGAAAATTTTTATTCCGGCTTTGTCCACGGGCAACCCGTCCACCTGTACATTGCCGGCCATGATCATGGCCCGGGCCCGTTCCCGGGAGGGTACCAGCCCCTTTTCTACCATAAGGGCATCCAACCTCAGTTTATCAGTCTGTGCCATGGCGCAACATCTCCTTCACTGCGGTCACCACGGCCTCAGCATCCACTTTATATGCCTTTCTAAGCGTTGACTGGGGACCATGCTCCACAAAAGTATCTCTGATACCCACCCGTTTAACCCTGCAGTTAAAGGCATCATTGTCTGCCAGCAGTTCCAGAACGGCACTGCCGAATCCGCCGTCCAGGACATGCTCCTCTATGGTTAAAAGCTTTCCGGTTTTAAGGGCCATGTCAAGGATGAGATCTTTGTCCAGGGGCTTTACAAACCGGGCATTTATTACCCCAACGGAAATTCCGTTTTCTTCAAGAATCTTTGCCGCCTTCAACGCCTCCTGTACCACCCGTCCCACGGCAATCAACACAATATCATGACCGTCCTGCAACAGTTCACCCCGGCCGATCTCCATGGATGGAGTGGGGGCATCCATGTCCACACCTTCTCCGCTGCCCCGGGGATATCTAAGGGCAATCGGACCATGGTGATTGACGGCCAGCGCCAGCATGGATCTTAGCTCCTTTTCATCCTTTGGAGCCATGATGGTCAAATTGGGTATGTTTCTTAAAAAGGCATAATCAAACAGACCGTGATGGGTGGGGCCGTCTTCACCGACAATTCCCCCCCGGTCCATGGCTAAAATAACCGGATGCCCGTCAATGCAGACATCATGGAGAATCTGATCATAGGCCCGCTGCATAAAGGTGGAATAGATGGCCACCACGGGTTTCATACCCCGGGAGGCCATGCCTGCGGCAAAGGTGACAGCATGCTGTTCGGCAATGCCCACATCAAAAAAACGCTCCGGGAAGGTATCGGCAAAGGCCTGAAGACCTGTACCTTCCGGCATGGCTGCGGTGATGGCCACCAGGCGATCGTCATGTTTTGCAAGGTCAAGCATGGCCTTGCCGAATACCTGGGTATAGGTGGGAATTTTATTTTTTCCCAGGGGACTGTGACCGGTCTCAACGTCAAAGGAACCCACCCCATGGTAATAAACCGGATTTTTTTCCGCCGGTGGATATCCTTTTCCCTTGGTGGTGATTACATGGAGCAGCACGGGTTCATTGTGTTTTTTAATGTTTTCCAAAATATCAATGAGATGGTTCAGCCGATGGCCGTCAATAGGACCGAAATAATCAAAGTTAAAAGCCTCAAACAGCATGCCCGGTGTGACAAAGGTCTTAAAGGAGTCCTCGGAACGTTTGGCAAATTTATACATATCATCCCCGATGCCCGGCAGGGATTTTAAAAACAGGCCAAACTCCTTGCGCATGCTCTGGAGAGAGTGGGCTGATAATTTTCTACTTAAAAAAGAAGATAAAGCCCCCACATTGGGGGATATGGACATGTCATTGTCATTTAGGATAACGATGAGATCCCGTTCGGAATCCCCTGCCTGGTTCAAGCCCTCATAGGCGAGCCCTGCGGTGAGGGAACCATCCCCGATGACGGAAATCACCTTGGATCGATCGTTTTTAAGGTGCTTTGCACTGGCAATACCAAGGCCGGCGGAAATGGAGGTGCTGGCATGCCCTACGGTGAAGGCATCACAGGGGCTTTCGCTTATTTTGGTAAATCCGGAAATTCCTTTGTAAGCCCTTAAGGTATCAAACTGGGTATCACGTCCGGTGAGCAGTTTATGGGTGTAGGCCTGGTGCCCCACATCCCAGATAAGGCTATCCTTGGGCAGCTCAAACACATAGTGGATGGCCATGGTGAGCTCCACCGCTCCCAGGCTGGAGGCCAGATGTCCCCCGGTTTTCGACACCACGGAAATGATTCGCTGCCTGATTTCATCTGCCAGAAGGGGTAACTCCTTCCGGGAAAGGGCCTTGAGATCATCACCGTTTTGAATCTGTTGAAGCAGGGTCACCGATTTATTCTCCTTGAAAAAACTTATCTTTTTCTTGTTATGATATAGTCTGCAATGGCCATCAGGGGCCGGGCGTTGCTTCCCAGAGAAGCCAGTGCATCCCGGGCCTCTGCCACAAGATTGGCGGCAAACTGCCTGGAAGATTCAAGGCCCAGAAGGGCAGGGAAGGTTAATTTATCATGCTGGGCATCCGAGCCCGTTGCCTTGCCCATGATGGCAGCATCTCCCTCCACATTTAGAATATCATCCACCACCTGGAAGGCCAGACCGATTTTTTCAGAATAAAGGACCAGCTGATCCCGCACAGCAGGGGGTGCACCGGCACAAACGGCACCGGCTTCAACACTTACCTTTATCATCTGCCCGGTTTTCAGCCAATGCAGTTTTTTTAAATAATCCATGGCTTCAGTCACAGGCATGTCCAGATCCGGGGCCAGCATATCCATCATCTGACCCTCCACCATGCCGGCCACACCGGCGGCCCGGGACACCATGTGAATAAGTTCAAGTAAAATATGGTCAGAGGGAAAAAGATCAAAACATAGGGCAGGGCGGGACAAAACGGTAAAGGCGTGGGTTAAAAGGGCATCTCCTGCCAGAATGGCAGTGGCTTCTGTAAACGCTTTGTGACAAGTGGGCAGACCCCGACGCAGATCATCATTATCCATGGCAGGCAGATCATCGTGGATCAGGGAATACGTATGAATCATCTCAATGGCGCAGGCCGGGGGCAGGGCAAGCAGAGGGTTTTCCCCCGATGCTTCGGCGGCGGCCATGCACAGCACCGGACGTAATCGTTTTCCACCGGCCATGAGAGAATGGCGCATGGCCCGGGTGAGTTCAAGCTGTTCATCTCTCCGGGAAAGGATATTAAGGAGGGCATTCTCCAGGATTTCCCGCTTCTGTGTCAGGTATTTTTGAAGGTCAAATGAATCAGGACTCATTGTTAAAGGGCTCTTCAACCAGGTCTCCTTGGCTGTTTTTAATTAATAAGGTTATTTTTTTTTCGGTTTCATCCAGGGTCTTAAGACAGAATTTGGAACATGCCATACCGGTTTCAAATTTTTTAATGGATTCTTCCAGGGAAAGGGTGCCGGATTCCAGCTCCCGGACAATTTCTTCAAGTTGTGTCAATGTTGACTCAAAGGTTTTCTTTTTTGCCATATTGTTTTTCCACCTGACAGATCAGCCGCCCCCGGGAAAGCAGGACTTCGACTGAATCTCCGTTTTTGGTTGTTGTGCTGTCTGTGATAATCTTTTGCTCCGGTCCGCAGGTCCGGGTAATGCTGTAGCCTCGGTTAAGAACGGCAAGGGGACTCAGTGCGCCCAGTTTCGAATGCTGTTCATGGATACCAGCCCGCGCTGCCGCAAGGTGCGCGGCCATGGCCCGGACCAGCTGGCGGGTTAAAAATCCGCAGGTTTCCTTGCTATCAAAGATTCGTTTTGTGGGTGAAGCCGCTGAAAGAGCTTTGGTGTACCACATTATTTTTTGTCGATGCATGTCCAGTTTGCCGGCCATCTGTCCGGTAAGTCGCTGGTCCAGATCTGCCAGGCGCATGCGCAGATCATCCATGCGTGCTCGGGGGCTTTTAAGTCTTGAATTCAAATCGTTAAGACGCGTTTTTAACCGATTCAGCGAACGGTCCAGCCCGGAAACCAGGGCATTTTCAAATCCCAGAATGTCCCGGACCAGTTTTGTTTTTTCCGGCAGGGCAAGTTCTGCCGCCGCAGACGGGGTGGGAGCACGCAAATCCGCAACAAAATCACAGATGGTGAAATCAGTTTCATGTCCCACCGCCGAAATAACGGGTATGCTGGAGGCAAATACAGCCCTTGCAACGGATTCTGTGTTAAAGGCTGCCAGATCCTCCAGGGAACCGCCCCCCCGGGCAACAATGATCAACTGAGAGGTGGCGCATTCATTTACGGCCTGTATGGCCCGACAAATCTCGGCATCTGCACCGTCTCCCTGGACTTTCACCGGCACAATTTCCAGATGAACAGATGGAAATCTTCGATGGGAAACATGGATAATATCCCTTATAACAGCACCGGTGGGAGAGGTTATAATACTGATTTTTGAGGGTAAAAAGGGCAGGGGGCCTTTGTGGGAAGCATCAAACAGACCTTCTTGGCCCAGCTGTTTTTTCAGCAGTTCAAAGCGTGCATGTAGTAGGCCTTCGCCTTCTGGAGCCATGTGTTCAAAAATAATCTGATAACTGCCCCTGGGTTCATACAGCGAGAGGCGACCCATGCCTGTTATGCGCATGCCATTTTGGGGTTTAAAGTCAAGGCGTTTGAGCTGGTTACGAAACATAACTCCACTGATAAGGGCGGAATCATCCTTCAGGGAAAAATAACAATGACCCGATGCAGGGACAGACAGATTTGAAATTTCTCCGGTGAGCCACACAAAGGGATAGGTGGACTCGATGAGTTGCTTTAATTGACGGGTCAAACCTGAAACCGTATAAATTTCCGGAGATGGGCTGGTGCGGTTCATTTTTTTCCTTGGGGTGCATGAAAATCTAACTAAATTAACACAGATAAACCTGAACCCGGATTCTTAATCAACGATCCGTTTTATTGGGGAGCCTGGTGAGATATTTTATCAAGTCCCATTTTTATTCTTGACACCGAAATTTGTTGTCCATCGGTAAACTGTAAAAGTTGAGTTATAAAACAGACCGAGGGGAATGACAATACCAAACATGATCTGATGGGGGGCATACATGGCCCATGACTGAGCCATGAGCTTTTTTAAAATCTTTATTTCCAAATGTTTTGGGCAGACCCAAACTTAATAAGCTTAAGCTTAAAAAATTCAACCGAGGTCCGATACTGATTTTTTTAAAATTAATTCCAGCATATGCCCACACATAATTTGTAACATTTATTTTAAAATCATTTCTTATCTTATAATATATATTATGTTAACTTTTTATTAAACATAAAATATAGAGGCCAAATCCTGTGTGCTTCCCTGCCCTTTATCATACTTCTCATCGACTCTCTAATTTATCAGCAATTTATCAACCCCAGATTTGTATAACAGTAGATTCTCCAGCTAACAGCAGATCCTGGTGGAATTGTATTTGCAGATTTAAGTTGAAATGTCCAAGGGCTGTGTTATATTTTTATTCAAACAGGACAATGGAAAATAAAAAAACGATGGGCAGGCTTTTTTTAAGATTTAAAAAAACTTCACTGCTAATTTAAATCATCTGATTTTCAGATTTGTTTTAATTTAATAAAAATAATAACAGGAGACATTTACAATGAATCTTTCTTCTTCCTTTTCACAGGCTGGATCACTTGTACGCGTCAATGCGTTCATCCGCAGCGTTTACAACTGGATGGCCATCGGACTTGCTTTGACGGGATTCACCGCTTTTTATGTGGCCAGCAGTCCCACACTGCTTCAGATTATTTTCGGTAACCAGATCGTTCTGTTTGGTATGATCATTGGTGAACTTGCCATGGTGTTTTATCTGTCTGCCAGGGTCCAGAAGATGAATGCCTCCACAGCAACGGCATTATTTGTTGTTTATTCCATACTAAATGGTGCCACCCTGGCATCTATATTCATAATCTACACGGCATCATCCATTGCCACCACTTTTATCACCTGTGCATTAACCTTTGCTGCCTGCAGTGTCTACGGCATGGTAACCAAACGAGATCTGACCTCCATGGGCGGATTCATGATGATGGGACTTATCGGTATTATCATAGCATCCTTGATTAACATGTTTTTCAGAAGTCCCGGACTCAGCATGGTTATTTCCTATGTGGGTGTCTTTGTTTTTGTGGGACTCACCGCCTATGACACCCAAAAACTTAAACAAATGGCTCTCACCCAGCCCGGTGATGCCAGTGGTGCCATGGTCAGAAAAGGTGCCATCATGGGTGCTTTAACACTGTACCTTGACTTTATAAACCTGTTTCTCATGCTGCTTCATATTTTTGGCGTATCAAGAGACTAAATATATTCACTGACATCAGGCGATTTCTGCCAGACAATATACCGGCAAATCATGGTATACCTTTGTTCTCAATCGCTTTACCTGGCCAGATTAAGACAGCACAAATCCCCGACAAGATGGACAATCACCTTGTCGGGTGATTTTCTGCTGTTTTTTTATTTTTCAAGTATTGTAGATTGTCGGTCGATGTATGAGTAAATCCGAAAAGAAAAAACCAGGATTTTATTTTTTTTAATTATGGGTGGATCTGTATGAAAAATCAGCTCTGCCCATGGTAGTTATGAGGAGTTATCCCCCTGACCATGGAGCTGTTTAAATCCAAGACCGCCACGGACACCGACACAAACCAAGGTGTCATCGGTGGTTACAATGCTGAATCCATTGAAGTACTTAAAGGTCTTGATCCTGTAAAACGCAGACCCGGCATGTACACGGACACCACAAGTCCCGATCACTTGGCACACGAGGTGATCGACAACAGCGTGGATGAAGCCATTGCCGGCCATGCCGACCGCATTGATGTAACCCTTCACGAAGATAATTCCCTGGAAGTCAGTGACAATGGTCGTGGCATGCCCGTGGACATCCACCCAGTGGAAAAAATATCCGGCGTGGAACTCATCATGACCCGACTCCATGCCGGGGCTAAATTTTCCAGTAAAGAGTATGATTTTTCAGGTGGTCTTCACGGGGTTGGCGTTTCCGTGGTCAATGCCCTTTCCACCTTTCTGGAAGTTAATATTCTCCGGGATGGTGCCCTGTACAGAATTACTTTTAAAGATGGTTTCAAGAGTGAAGATCTTGAAATAGTTAAGAAAACAAATTCAAAAAAAACCGGCACCACCATTCGTTTTTACCCGGATACCTCCTATTTTGAGGTACCTAATTTTTCCAAAAAGAATTTAAAACATGCCCTTAAAGCCAAGGCTGTGCTCTGTCCCGGACTTTTGATCACCCTGGCGGATAAAAAAAGCGGCACAAAGGATGAATGGCAATTTGAAAACGGATTGCTTGATTACCTGATAGAATCCTTTGACGGGTGTGAAACCCTGCTTGGAGAACCCTTCACCGGTGAAAAAAAGGTAGAGGATGCAGCTGTTTCCTGGGCTGTGGACTGGAGTTCAGAACGAGGGGATAATCTATGTGAAAGCTATGTAAACCTGATCCCCACCCGCCAGGGGGGTACCCATGTAAACGGATTCAGGTCCGGGCTTCTGGAATCCATAAGAGAATTTTGTGGATTCCATGATCTCTTACCCAAGGGCATTCACATTGCCCCGGAGGATATCTGGCACAACATCGGGTTTATTTTATCTGTAAAGCTTTCCGATGCGCAGTTTTCAGGCCAGACCAAAGAGCGGCTTTCCTCTCGTCACTGCAGCGGTTTTGTCAATTCCGCCGTGAGGGACGCCTTCAGTCTCTGGCTCAATCAAAACACGGTGATCGGTGAAAAACTTGCGGCCGCGGCCCTGGAAAATGCCAGGACCCGCCTGAAAAAGGCAAAAACAGTCACCCGCAAACGCGTCACAGCCGGCCCTGCCCTGCCCGGTAAATTATCCGACTGTACCTCCAATGATCCAGAAAAGTGTGAAATTTTTCTGGTGGAGGGAGATTCCGCCGGTGGTTCAGCCAAACAGGCCCGGGACCGGAGATTCCAGGCCATCATGCCCCTGCGGGGAAAAATTTTGAACACCTGGGAGACAGACCCCACCCAGCTTCTGGCCTCCAAAGAAATCCATGATATTTCCGTGGCCATGGGAGTCGATCCGGACACGGCAGACATTTCCGGCCTTCGCTACCATAAGATTTGTATCCTGGCCGACGCTGACTCCGACGGGCTCCACATTGCCACCCTTCTATGCGCTCTTTTTTACCGGCATTTCGGCGAAGTTGTACGTCAGGGACATATTTTTGTGGCCATGCCTCCGTTGTTTCGCATTGATGTAGGCAAAGAGGTGTTTTACGCCCTGGATGAGGAAGAAAAGGAAGCCACCATTAAAAAGATTGAACGCCGCAAAAAACATGGAAAAATCAATGTTCAACGATTCAAGGGACTGGGAGAAATGAATCCATTACAGCTCAGAGAAACCACCATTTCCCCGGATACCCGTCGTCTGGTTCAGCTCACCGTGGCAAAGGATGATAGCGGTGGCACACATTTTCCTGATAATCAGGATAAAAGGATATCCCCAAGGTCGGAAAGAGAGATGATTGATGACGAAGAACTGGTAAATGATGATGCCGAGATGGAAACAGGGAGCCGCGATAAAACAGCAGTTCAAGCCAGGGGCGTTTTTGAAATAATGGATCTGCTCCTTGGTAAAAAACGAGCCTCCGACCGTCGTCGCTGGATCGAAGAAAATGGCAACCTCATGGAGGTGGAATAATGACAAGTCCTTCTCCCATGGTGCTTGATGATTTTGAAAAAATGCCCTTTGAAGCCTTTGCTGAAAAAGCATATCTCAACTATGCCATGTATGTCATCCTGGACCGCGCCCTGCCCCATATTGCCGACGGGCTCAAACCCGTACAGCGCAGAATCGTTTATGCCATGAGCCAGCTGGGGCTTTCCGCCACGGCCAAATACAAAAAATCCGCACGCACCGTGGGTGATGTGCTGGGTAAATTTCATCCCCATGGAGATTCTGCCTGCTACGAGGCCATGGTGCTCCTGGCCCAGCCCTTTTCCTGTAGATACCCGCTGCTGGACGGCCAGGGCAACTGGGGTGCTCCGGATGACCCCAAATCCTTTGCCGCCATGCGCTACACCGAATCCCGGCTTTCCCGGTACAGTGAACTGCTGCTGGCTGAACTCAATGCCGGTGCCACAGAGTGGCGACCAAACTTTGACGGTACGCTTAAAGAACCGGCACTTTTACCATCCCGTCTTCCCAATCTGCTTTTAAACGGCACAACGGGCATTGCCGTGGGCATGGCAACGGATGTCCCCCCACACAATTTAACTGAAATTGCCAATGCCTGCATATATCTTCTGGACCATCCCAAGGCGGATCTGGATGCCGTAATGACCCATATCTCCGGGCCGGATTACCCCACGGATGCAGAGATCATAACCCCCTGCCATGAAATCCGGGAAATGTACCTCACCGGCAACGGCCGCATCAAAATGAGGGCTACCTACTTTGAGGAACGGGGGGACATTGTCATAAACGCCCTGCCCTTTCACTCCTCCGGGGAAAAAATACTGGAGCAGATCGCCGGTCAGATGGAGGCAAAGAAACTGCCCATGGTTGCGGATATCCGGGACGAATCCGACCATGAATCCCCCACACGTCTGGTGATTGTCCCCCGATCTTCCCGTACCAATGTTGATGCGCTCATGGCCCATCTGTTTGCCACCACGGATCTGGAACGCTCCTACCGGGTGAACATGAACATGATCGGTTTAAACGGCAAGCCCGAAGTCAAGCCTCTTATGACCTTCTTGCATGAATGGTTGGAGTTCAGGATAGATACCGTCACCAAACGATTAAAGCATCGCCTGGATCAGGTCCTGGACCGACTTCATATTCTGGAAGGACTTCTAACTGCCTTTTTAAACATTGATGAGGTCATTGAAATCATCCGCACCCAGGATGATCCCGAAACCGCCCTGATCAATAGATTTAATCTGTCAACCCGCCAGGCCCAGGCCATTCTGGAAATCAAGCTGCGTCACCTGGCAAAGCTTGAAGAAATGAAAATCAAAGGCGAGCAGGCAGAACTGGAAATAGAACGAAAATTTCTTGAAAAAACATTAGGTTCCAGAAAACAGCTGGTGGGGTTGATTAAAAAAGAAATCCGCCAGGATATCAAAATCCACGGGGATGGCAGACGTTCCCCCCTGCGGGAACGAAAGGAAGCCGAGGCCTTTTCCGAAGAAGAAGTCATTGCCACAGAACCTGTTAGCATAATTCTTTCCACCAACGGATGGGTAAGGTCCGCCAAGGGCCATGACATTGATCCTGAAAAACTGAAATTTAAAACCGGCGATTCCCTGCTGGCCCATGCCCATACCTTGAGTAACCGCCCGGTGGTGTTCATTGATACCACCGGGCGCTGCTATTGTCTGCCCGCCCATACCCTACCGTCGGCCCGGGGGGTGGGTGAACCCCTGACCGGACGGCTTTCTTTAAAGCCTGATGCCGCCATCTCCACCATGGTTAATGGAAATGATGATGATCTTTATTTTATATATTCCGACACCGGATTCGGGTTTATCACGGATTTTACCAACATGATCACCCGGAATAAAAACGGTAAGGTGCTCATCAATCTGACAGAGCATGCCCAATTGATGACACCCCAACGGATACACCATCCGGAAACAGATCTTATTGCGGTTATCACCACGGTGGGCCGGTTTCTTCTATTTCCCGTCCAGGAAATGCCAAAGCTGGAAAAAGGGAAAGGTAATAAAATTATCGGCATACCTAAAAATGAAGTCCAGATGTCCGGGGGTGAACGAATCATCCTGTTAAAAATAATTCCCCATGGCTCCAGTCTGGTCATTCATGCGGGAAAACATTTTCTCCGATTAAAGCCGGGGAACCAGGAAAACTACATGGGTAAGCGGGGATTTCGTGGCAGAAAACTTCCCAGAGGTTTTCAAAATGTCAATGATGTGGAGGTTATTGCCCCTGAATCACCGGATATTGTTCAGAATGATCAATCCTGACCTGCTGGTGCAGCAAGATTGGGGAGGGTTTTATCCCTGCCACGGTTGACTCGCCAGGTGTGACGGGTGGCCCATGCCGTGAGAAGGCCCACCGGCCCAATGAATCAAAAAATTATGCCCCCCTGAAAAGGAGGTGATGTGGATATAAAAAAATATATTTCCGAATATTTTTTACTGAGCCTTATTCTGCTTCTCATCTGCGGACTTGTGGCTGTGTGTATTAATATTAATAAGGGAAAGTCCATTGATGACACAGATCTACTTTCCAGGATACTAAAACAAAAAAAAATCACTCTTATTACTGACAACAATTCCAATGCCTATCACCTCTACCGGGGTCAGCCCATGGGTTTTGAATACGAACTGGCTCGGGCCTTTGCAGATTTCCTGGATGTGGACCTGAATGTGGTGACACCGGGATGGAACAGCATGGAGCCCTTTCTTGAAACCGGGCAGGGTGATTTCATCGGCGCAGCGTTAACCATCACCGAGAGACGTGAAAAAAACTTGCTTTTTTCACAGCCTTACATGGCGGTTCAGCAGCAGCTTGTCTATCACAAATCAACCCCCGGCATTGATACCCTTGAAGAGCTTGCCGGAAAAACCATCCATGTCCGCAGAAACACCTCCTACCACCATCACCTTGAGGCGATCAGGAAGAGCGGAATTGACATTGACATTAAGTTATTGGACAACATCCCCTCTGAAGAAATTATTCAGAGGGTGGCAAATAAAACAATAAAATATACAGTGGTGGACTCCAACATAGCCCAGATCAATCGCCGGTACTATCCAGACATTGTCATCGGCATTGCCATCCAGGACGTGGAATTCGTTGGCTGGGCCGTCAATCCCTCTGAAATACGACTGCTGGATCGCATCAATCATTTTTTTTACCACATTAATAAAACTGGATATTATAAAAAACTTTCCAACAAGTATTACGGGGATATTGATAATTTCGATTATTTTGATGTGAAAAAATTTCATCAGCGCCTGCACACCCGCTTTCCTAAATATCGAAGATACATTATCCAGGAAGCGTTCAAATATGGTTTTGACTGGCGGATCATAGCGGCCATGGTGTACCAGGAATCCCATTTTGATCCTTTTGCAAAAAGTTTTACCGGTGTGCGGGGACTCATGCAGGTCACGGAAAACACGGCTCGGGAAATGGGAATATCCAATCGGCTGGACCCGATTTTAAGCCTCCGGGCCGGGGTTAAATACCTTCACACCCTTTACAAACGATTTGATGATATTGAAGATCCCAATGAAAAACTGCTCTTTGCCATCGGCAGTTACAATGTGGGATACGGCCATGTTAAGGATGCCCAGAAACTGGCGGCGGCGGACAGCCTGGATCCGCATAAATGGGCATCCCTTGAAAAAACCCTGCCCCTCTTAACCAAACGAAAATATTATCAGAAAACACGGCATGGCTATGCCAGGGGGAGAGAACCGGTGAAGCATGTACGTCAGGTTCTGATGTATTATGACATTCTGAAAAAGAAACTTACATCCTCTCCCATGCCATCCATGGGAGCCACCCTTCATTTTTGACAAAGGGATGTATTCCCATCCCGGGCGCATCACCATTTTTCCGGCACTATATTCAGGCTTGATTTTTCAGTCTATCAAACACAGCCCGGGCTGCGGATCGCGTCATGCCCGGCAGCTCTGACAGTTCTTCCATGCTTGCCTGCTTCATGGCAGAGACCCCTTTATAGGTCTTGAGCAGAAGGCTTTTTCGTTTTTTACCGATGCCGGGGATGTCATCCAGAACCGATCCCCCTGCTCTTTTTCCCCGGCGTTTGCGCTGGAAGGTAATGGCCACCCGGTGGGCCTCATCCCGTAACTGCTGCAGCAGATAAAGGGCCTTCAATGCCTGCCCGGTGTTCAATGGATTGGAACGATGGGGAATGTAGATTTTATCGTGTACCTCCCCTTTTTCCACATCTTTTTTGGCAAGACCGGCCACATGGATTTTATTGTCGAGTTTCAGATCCTTTAACACGGCCATGGCCATGGAAAGCTGCCCCTTGCCCCCATCCACCACCAGAAGATCCGGCAGAGGCAAAGGCTCTTTTTTGTCTGGAGAAAATCGTCGGCTGAGCACCTCGGTCATGTAGGCATAATCATCATGCCCTGTCACCTGTTTAATAATGAATGTCCGATAGGCCGATTTGTCGGCCCTGCCATCGGTGAACACCACCATGGAGGACACCGGATCAGTGCCGGCAATATTGGAATTATCATAACATTCAATGCGCCGGGGAAGCGTGTCCATGCCCATGAGTTTCTGGAGCATGGCAAGAACGGCATCCGTTTCCGCCTTCCGGGAGAGGGAGGTTTTTAATTCATTCTCGGCATTGAGCCGGGCCATGTCCACGATTTGTCTTTTATCCCCCCTCTCCGGAATTAACAGATGCACCCGACGTCCCTTCTTTTCAGTGAACCGGGCTTCCAGAATGGATCTGTCCTCCACGTCATGGGACATCAGAATCTGGGGGGGGATAAAGGTATGGTTGTCATAATACTGCATGACAAAGGCCCCCATGATTTCGGAAACACCGTTCCAGGTCATATCAAAATGAAAATGCCGGTTCCCCGTTACATATCCCGATCGAACAAAAAGCACAGTCACCACTGCCCTGCCCTGGTCTCCATGGCAGGCAATGACATCCCTGTCCATCATGTCCGTGGCTACGGCAATTTGTCGCTCCAACGTTTTTTCAATGGCAAACAGGGTGTCCCGGAGTTGGGCCGCCCGCTCAAAGGCCTGGGCATCGGCGGCATGACGCATTTCTTTTTTCAATCGCACAATCAGCTCGGGGGCCCTGCCCTTTAGAAATAATTTTACATCATTGACCATTTCTGCGTACACGGCAGGAGGCACATCAAGGCAGCAAGGCCCGAGACAGGCCTTGATCTGGTATTGCAGACAAGGGCGGGAACGATTACTAAACTGCGCTTTTTTGCATTTTCTTAGCTTGAATATGCGGTTGACCTGCTTTAAGGTCTGCCGGACACTGTGGGAGGAAGAGTAAGGTCCAAAATAGCCGGCCTGATCATTTTTAATTTTTCTCACCACCTGGAGGGCCGGATAAATTTCAGTGGTGTCCAGGCGCAGGCATGGATAATTTTTTCCATCCTTTAAAATCACATTGTATCTGGGCTTGTGTTTTTTTATGAGGGTGGATTCCAAGATCAGGGCTTCATGGTCACCGGCCGTGACAATGACCTCAAAATCAACAATATTTTTAATGAGAATGGCGGTTTTGGGATCATGGCCCGTGGTCTTTACAAAATAGGCACCCAGCCGTTTTTTTAGATTTCCAGCCTTTCCCACGTAAATGATCCGGTCCCTTGCATCCTTCATGAGATAAACCCCGGAAACCTCGGGTGTCATGGCGTATTTTTCCTGCAGACTGCTGTTTATCAAAACCGGTTACAACTCCTTCAGGCGGGTGAGTTCTTTGATCTTGTCCCGGAGATCCGCCGCTTTTTCAAACCGCATCTCATCTGCGGCCTGTTTCATTTCCATCTCCAGCCCCATTATGATGTCAGACAGATTTTCCGACTTGGGATCATAGGTGTCCATGGCTTCCTGGATCCGGTTTTCCGGGCTTGTTATGGCTTTTTCCATGGTGTAATCAAACACGCGCAGATCTTTTTGAATGGTGGCGGGGGTAATGTGGTGCCTTTCATTATACTCACGCTGGATTTTACGCCGCCTATGGGTTTCTTCCATGGCTTTTTTCATGGACGGCGTGATGCGATCGGCATACATGATCACCTTGCCGGCGGCATTTCGTGCGGCCCTGCCAAAGGTTTGGATCAAAGAACGATAGGACCTTAAAAAACCCTCTTTATCGGCATCCAGAATGGCCACAAGAGAAACCTCCGGGATATCCAGGCCTTCTCTGAGCAGGTTAATACCTATAAGGACATCAAATACGCCCTTCCTTAAATCCTGTATGATGTCAATGCGCTCCACAGTGCCGATATCAGAATGAAGATACTTAACCTTCATGCCAAAATCTGCAAAGTACTCGGCCAGATCTTCGGACATTCGTTTGGTCAGGGTGGTGACAAGCACTCGCTCATCGGCCTCCACCCGCTTTATAATTTCTTCGTAGAGATCATCCACCTGGGTGGTGGCACTGCGCACCTCCAGAACAGGGTCTAAAAGTCCCGTGGGCCGGACAATCTGTTCTGCCACCCGGCCATCGGCCTTTTCCATTTCATAATCCGCCGGGGTGGCGGACACATACACCACATGGGGCGGCTTTTTCTTAAACTCCTCAAACTTAAGGGGACGGTTATCCAGGGCGGAAGGCAGTCGGAAACCATGCCCCACAAGGGTTTCCTTGCGGGAGCGGTCGGCCTTGTACATGGCCCCCACCTGGGACACAGAGATGTGACTTTCATCAAAAAACAGAATAAAATCATCGGGGAAATAATCCAGTAGTGTGGGGGGCGGTTCTCCCGGGGATCGACCGGTGAGATGCCGGGAATAATTTTCAATGCCGTTGCAATAGCCAATCTCGTTCATCATTTCCAGATCGTACTGGGTTCTTTCCTCCAGTCGCTGGGCTTCTAACAGTCTGTTTTCCTTATAATAGAATTCCAATCTCTGTTTGAGTTCTTCGGTGATGGCCTTGACGGCGCGCTTCCGGGTCTGGCTTTTGGTAACATAGTGGGATGCCGGATAAATGGCGGTTTTTTTGATGTGGTGAAGCACCGTTCCCTTCAGGGGATCAATCTCGGCAATGCTTTCAATGTCATCGCCGAAAAAATCAATGCGCAGGGCTTTATCCTCTTCATAGGCCGGAAATACCTCCACCCGATCCCCCCGGACCCGGAAGGTGCCCCGGTGGAAATCCACATCGTTGCGGGTGTACTGGATATTGACCAGCTCTTTTAAAAGGACTTCCCGGGGTTTTTCCATGTCCTGTTCGATCTCCACCCGCAGGGCCAGATAATCCTCGGGCGCACCCAGACCATAAATGCAGGATACGCTGGCCACCACAATAACGTCCTTGCGGGCCAGCACCGACCGGGTGGCGGAGTGGCGCATCTTGTCAATGAGTTCATTGATGGAAGAATCTTTCTGGATGTAGGTATCGCTTGAGGGAATGTAGGCTTCAGGCTGATAATAGTCGTAATAGCTGACAAAATATTCCACGGCATTTTCCGGAAACAGCAGCTTGAATTCATTGTAAAGCTGGGCCGCCAGGGTTTTGTTGGGGGCCATGATAAGACTTGGTTTTTCAACGCTTGCAATGATGTTGGCCATGGTAAATGTTTTACCTGAACCTGTGACTCCTAACAATACCTGGTGAGCTTTGCCTGCTTTTATCCCCTGGGAAAGGTATTCAATGGCCTGGGGCTGATCTCCGGTGGGTTGAAACGGTGATTTTATTTTAAAAAGACCCATTAATCTCCTGAGTAAAATAAAAGATGGAAAAGGGGCTTGTTCACAGCATGGAGCCGCCCATTGTCAAGGCAGATCCATGTTGTGAGCAAGCCCATGAAAAGTACGAGTACCCTCCGGAAGTATGATACCTACCACCATATTATGCAGTGGTCAATCCGGTTATAATATGGTAAGAATTATTCTCTAAAATTCAAATTAAAATATATAAGGGAGCACCATGGAAGACGAAAATATCAAACATAATTTCATTAAAACCATCATCACCGAAGATCTTGAAAAGGGTAAAAACAATGGAGTTGTGATCACCCGGTTTCCACCGGAACCCAATGGATTCCTGCACATGGGTCATTCCAAATCCATTTGTCTTAATTTTGGCATCGGCAAAGAATTCAATGGTCGGTGCAACCTTCGCTTTGATGACACCAACCCGGCCAAGGAAGACCAGAAATACATAGACGCCATTATTGAAGATGTGCACTGGCTGGGCTTTGACTGGGGAGACACCATCCATTACGCCTCGGATTATTTTCATGAACTTTATGATTTTGCCGTGGAACTGATCAAAAAGGATAAAGCTTACGTATGCGCACTTACCGCCGAAGAGATGCGGGAATACAGGGGAACCCTCACCGAACCGGGGAAAAACAGCCCGGATCGAAATCGCCCGGTGGAAGAAAATCTGAAGCTGTTTGAAGGCATGAAAAACGGAGAGTTTGAAGAAGGAGAGTATGTGCTCCGGGCAAAGATTGACATGTCATCCCCCAATATCAATCTCAGAGACCCCATCATCTACCGCATAAAAAAAATGGATCATCCCAGAACAGGAGGGGAATGGTGCATTTATCCCATGTACGACTTCACCCATGGCCTTTCCGATGCCATTGAAGGGGTGACCCATTCTCTTTGCACCCTGGAGTTCCAGGATCATCGCCCCCTCTACGACTGGATACTGGATGAGGTGTCAGCCCCCTGCCATCCCCAGCAGATTGAATTTGCCCGCATGAACCTGAATTATACCGTTTTAAGCAAACGAAAACTCCAGAAACTGGTGGAGAACCACCATGTGGAGGGCTGGGATGATCCCCGGCTGCCCACCCTTGCCGGTATCCGGCGACGGGGCTACACACCGGCATCCATACGCAATTTCTGCAATATCATTGGGGTGGGCAAAAAGGAGAATCGCATTGATGTGGGGCTGTTGGAAGATTGTCTTAGAAATGATCTCAATGAACATGCCCCCCGAGTAATGGGGGTATTGAAGCCCCTGAAGGTCACCATCGAAAACTGGCCCGAAGGAAAAGTTGAGGCCCTGGAGGCGGCAAATCATCCACAGAAACCGGAAATGGGAAAACGGGAGGTGATTTTTTCCAGGGAAATCTACATTGAGCAGGAAGATTTCATGGAAGATGCCCCCAAAAAGTTCTTCCGCCTGGCACCGGGCCGTGAGGTACGACTGCGGTATGCGTATTTCATCACCTGTAAAGAGGTGATCAAGGATGATTCCGGCCAAGTAGTGGAGCTGATCTGCACCTATGATCCTGCCACCCGGGGCGGGGATTCCCCCGACGGAAGAAAGGTAAAAGGAACCCTGCACTGGGTTTCCAGGGAAGGCTCTGTTCCGGCCCGGATCAATCTTTACGATCGGTTGTTTCTAACTGAAAATCCTGAAGCAGACACCGACGATTTCACCAAAAATATTAATCCGGAATCCCTGGTGGTGCTGGAGAACAGTCTGGTGGAAAAAAGCCTGAAGAACGCACTTCCGGAAAAGGCATATCAATTTGAAAGAATGGGATATTTCTGCACGGATTCCAAGGAGTCAGCGCCGGACAATCTGGTTTTTAACCGCACGGTCACCCTGCGGGACACCTGGGCCAAGGTGAAACCCAAGGGAAATCCCCGGCCCAAAAAGAAGTAGCCTTAACTCCATGATTAAACCCATTGGAGAATAAAAGTATACCGAGATATACAGATAACATGAATTTGTAATCCCATATTACATGCGATAATATCTAACAATCGTGCACAGGTTCATCCTCCTTGATGTCCTCCGGGGCTTTCCTGGAGGATGAGCCCATACTATGACCAATCCCGACTATCCTAACCTGGACAAGAGAAGCAAACAGCGTTTCTGATCCTCTTGCCCAAATAACACGAAAATCAGAGATAAGAATCTAAATATGAAAATTCATTTTGTGTTCACGAGGGGTCACAAAGGTTCGGTAATTTTCCCACTCAGCGGTTTTAAGTGATATGTATTGGCAATAAAGTGGGTCTCCCAGGAAATTTTTAAGAAATGAACTGTTTTCGGCTTCCACCAACGCTTCAAACATATTACGGGGCAGAAAATTTGTGTCCATGAGGTGAGAAGCGTTCTTCGTATTATACAGATTCCCAAGATCAGGATTCCCACAATCTATTTTCTCTCGAATGCCCTGAAGCCCCATCCCAATTAGGGTTGCAATTTGCAGATAGATATTACCAGAAGGATCCGGGGACCGAATTTCAATTCTGGTGTCTTTTCCGCCTTCAGCATAAGGGACCCTGACCATGGAGCTACGGTTTTTGAGCCCCCATCCTCGAACAATGGGGGCTTCCCTACCGATTAGATAGGCTTTATAAGAATTGAAAGTTGCTGCCATAATGATGGATGTCTCCCTGGCATACTTAATCATACCACCGATGAAAAATCGTGCTGTTTCACTAAGGTTGTCAGATCCATTGGGTTTGTAGAATAGGTGATTTCCTTCAAGGTCCTGGGCGGATATGTGAATGTGAAGCGCATTCCGGTTGAAACCGTTAAAGGGTTTGGGCATAAATGTGGCGTGTAGATTCTGCTCATGGGCTACCCTCTTGGTTATATAGGAAAATAAAACCGTTCGATCCGCAGTTTTTAAGGGATCCAGGCAAGAAAGATTGATCTCATGCTGAGAAGGGGTGACTTCATGGTGCATTTTTTCAAATTGGATCCCGCACCGCTTCAAAACCGCCACAATCTCCTTCTTGACAGATTCCCCTTTATCTCTTGGATCTGTGTGGAAGTATCCGGCATTGTCGGTATGGATATCTTTGCTGAACTCATCGCCAGTCAACAGAAAAAATTCATGCTCCGGGGCTGTAAGAAAACGAAAGCCAAACTCGGCCTCAGCTTGCTCGACAACCCTCTCCAACAAACCCCTCGGATCCAATAAAGATCTTTCGCCATACTCTTCATTTATCCTGCCGATTAAAAAACCAAGATTTTCTTGGGCAAAGGGGACTTCTCTGAAGGTTTCTGGAAGGGGAATCAGGAGCTTATCACTATTATCAACGGTACCATAACCCGGAACAGAACTTCCATCAAAACCGACCCCTTTTTTAAAAAAAGATTCAGCATTTCCTGCATGAACCTGAAGGGTAACGGAGCGACCGTTGAGGTCGGTTGTGAAAATTTGCAGCGTGTCAACATTATTAATTTTTTGTTCTAATTCTTTTAAATTCAACTTTTTAGATATCCTCATTGTTTCGCTTTTCCTAAAATCACCGAATTGAACTGAGATAACACTAAACAGACTTTGTCTGGATCACCTCACCTGTAATCATAATCGGGGATGCATCAATATTTTCAGCCGCCATCATCAAGACCACTCTGTTGAACGCACTTTCTATCATCAGCTGTTCCCAATCTTCCAGTTCTGAAAATTTAGAAGTAAATTGTTTTTGAAGCAACGGCGGTACTTTTTCTAAAATAGATTTTCCTTTTTCTGTGACCATGAGATTGATTCTACGTTTATCTGTAGTGTTTTTATTTCGCTCCAGATACCCCTGATTTTCAAGACGTTTCGTGATATTAGTTACTGTAGCCTGACTGAGACTGACATCTTTGGATAACTGGGTAACTGAGATCAATTCGTTTTCCACCACCGTCTGTAAAATAATCAATTGAGGGCCTGTTAAACCAAACTGTTTTTTTAATTGGGTCGAATGCTGGTCTATGGCCTGGATGATTTTCCTTAAGGCCACCAACAAATTCCGGCATCGTTGATCATTTAAATTCATCATTCCAATCCTATTTATTTTACGCTTAAACCTAAAACATCCATACAATATACTTATCTGCGTGCATTTTTTTTGCATTCTATTCTAAGCAATTTAGTGCTTGGTCACAACATGGGCCACATAAGGGTGTGGTCAGGCTTGTGTTATTGACGATTTTGTTGAAATCTGCATTGAAATACAGATAGTTGTCAAAGGCATAAAGCCTGATACAAAACTCAGGCTCTAATAACACAAGACTGACTCCGTCGGCCCGCCAACTATGACGAGTGAACCAAATTACAAACAACCCCTTAATTTAACACGATAAAACATAGAGAGTCAGGGACAGTTTTATTATCCACCTGTTTAGAGAGAATTCTAAAACCTGTTTTCCCACCTTCCGACGCTTGATTTTTAGTGAAACAAGCAAAGTGTCGCTGTAGTGGTAGTTATCTATGTAATATAGAAGTCATATCATTGATAGTATAGCTATAATTTCATTATGTTTTGTGCGTAAAAAATACTATACGTTGACAAAATGCATAGAACTCTATATGTTTTTTCTAAAAAAAGCTATATGAATTTTAAATTAATCCAAATATTTTTTTGAAATTTTGATTTTTATTACTTGGGTTATATATGAGTGCATTCAATCACTTGAGAAATAAAAATGAATCTATATAGCTGACACGGGCAGACAACATTCTGGGATCAGGCTCCGCCCACAACGAAGATTGAAACTCTTATAATTAGAGTCTGTTGGACGGAGTTTCATATAAAATAACATTAATACGAATAACAGGAGATAATATGTGTGGCATTTGTGGTGAAATTTTTTTTAATAATCACCTTGCAAACGACCAATCTATAAAGATTATGAACAAAATCATGGCAAAACGAGGACCTGATTATGAAGATATTTATCACGGAATATGGACTTCATTGGGTCATCGTCGTTTGAAAATTATAGATTTGAGTGATGAATCCAATCAGCCCTTCATTGATCCCAACTTAGGATTAACACTGGTTTTCAATGGCGCTATCTATAATTATAAAAAACTTCGGGCCGATTTGAAGCAATTGGGATACACGTTCTACTCTAAAGGCGACACCGAAGTGATACTCAAGGCATATCATGCATGGGGAGAAAATTGCGTGGAAAAATTCAACGGTATGTTTGCCTTTGTCATTTATGACCAAAAAAACAATTGTGTATTTATGGCCAGGGACCGCCTGGGCATCAAACCATTGTATTTTTACAGAACACATAACAGTTTAATTTTTGCCTCTTCACTACCCGCAATCTTGAAAACCGGCAAAATCCAAAAAGAGATTTCAAAAGAAGCCCTTCATTATTACTTATCGTTTCATGCAGTTGTCCCAGCACCCTATACGTTGATTGAAGGCATAAGAAAACTGCCGCCGGCAACGACCATGACCGTGAAAAAAGATGGAACAATGTCTCAGTGGACCTATTGGCGTTTGAATTTTGAACGTGACCGCGAAGAAGAACAATACACCTTTGATGACTGGAAGAGATATCTTTCCACTGCATTGATGGCTGCGGTAAAAAGGCGGTTGGTGGCGGATGTCCCGGTGGGCGTTCTGCTGTCAGGTGGACTGGATTCAAGCCTTATCGTTGGTTTACTTGCCGAAGCGGGGCAAAAAGATTTAAAAACATTTTCCATCGGATTTGAAAGCGTAGGGGGCGAACAGGGCGACGAATTTATGTACTCAGATCTCATTGCCCGGCACTTTGCAACGGATCACCATAAAATCAGAGTGAATTCAGATCAGGTGTTGCCGTCAATGACAGCTTGTGTGCAAGCGATGAATGAGCCCATGGTCTCCCATGACTGTATTGGTTTTTATCTTTTGAGTAAAGAGGTGGCCAAACATGTCAAGGTGGTTCAAAGCGGCCAGGGGGCCGACGAAGTTTTTGGCGGTTATCACTGGTATCCGCCGATGATGGAAAGCAAGGATGCCCTTCAGGATTACCGTAATGTTTTTTGCGACAGAACCAATGATGAACTCCAGGAATTTATCCATGAGAAATATCAGGGAGAAGATTTTACATCCGAGTATATTAAAAAACAGTTCGCTCTGCCTGGTGCGGAAACTCCGGTTGAAAAAGCATTAAGAATTGATTCAACAATTATGCTGGTGGATGACCCTGTGAAAAGAGTGGACAACATGACCATGGCTTGGGGCCTTGAAGCAAGGGTTCCGTTTCTTGATCATGAACTGGTTGAACTGGCAGCCAAAATTCCATCTGAATATAAAGTTGGAAAAGGCGGGAAATACATACTTAAGGAGGCGGCAAGAGACATCGTTCCCAATAAGGTAATCGACAGGCCCAAAGGATACTTTCCTGTGCCTGCATTAAAATACATACAAGGTAAATACCTTGATTTTGTGACAAGCATTCTCAAGAGTGATGTCTGTAAATCCAGAAAAATCATCAGGAATGAATATATTAATGTACTGCTTGATTCTCCCGAAGCTCATATTACGCCCCTCAGAGGTTCAAAATTATGGCAGGTGGCACTGTTGGAACTCTGGATGCAGCAAAATGGCATATAAGGAGTATTTCAATGGAAAGAGCAAAGCACAGAATTGAGAAAAATCATGGTCAATCATTAAGGAATTGGGAAAAAATTGAAACCCCCACCACAAAGAAAATGACTTCAAATTCATTTTCTGAAATGGGATGGGGTAGACTGGTATTTGCCCATACATTCGATTCCAACGATCAAATAGTAGAAGCTATGTGCTCCCATGGGTATGAGAACAGGGATATTGCAATTTATGTGATTGACCCCCATGTTATTATATCCATGGCACCGGACAAATTATTCTTGGATCCTTCGCACACCTATCGGTTATGGAATTATGATTATCGATATGACAATCAAAAAAAAAGCAATGCTTTTTCAATAAACCGGCTTTCAAGAGAAGAGGAAGCACAACAGGTTAATGCTATTTATGCAAAGTGCCATATGAAAGGGGCAGATCCCAGTTTTCTTTTAGAAAAACATGCAAACAAACTTAGAACCTATTTCATTGCAAAGAGAAGGAATGACGATCAGGTAATTGGGATCGTCACTGGAATAGATCACACAAAGGCGTTTAACGACCCTGAAAACGGATCAAGCTTATGGTCCCTTGCGGTTGATCCCCAGGCTGGTATTCCCGGTGTAGGCATCAGTCTTGTAGGGCAGATGGCGGCACATTACTTTACAAAAGGTCGAGCCTTCATGGATGTTAGTGTCATGCATAACAATACATATGCCATAAACCTGTATGAAAAGTTAGGATTTCAACGGATTCCAGCATTTTGTATTAAAAGAAAAAATCCCATCAATCAACAATTGTATGTCCCCCTTAATGAACCTGTAGAACGATTGAATCCTTATGCAAGGATCATCGTGGACGAAGCCCGTAAAAGGGGTATTCTTATAGATATCCTTGAAGCGGAATATGGGTTATTTAAGCTAAGTCTTGGAAGCCGCTGCATCACCTGCAGGGAATCACTTTCTGAAATGACATCAGCCGTTGCCATGACAAAATGTGATGATAAGCGCTTGACACAAAAGCTGGTTCAGAAGGCTGGTATTAAAACGCCAAGGCAAATTATGCATATCGATCGTAAAACAGATATGACCTTTATGAATATGGTGGGACGAGTTGTGGTTAAACCGGCCAGGGGCGAACAGGGTGCAGGCATCAGTGTGGATATTTCCACCCCAGAAGAACTTGATAGTGCCATAAAAAAAGCCGAGCAGATTGGTTCGGATGTTCTGTTAGAGGAATACATTAAGGGGCAGGATTTAAGAATTATTGTCATAGATCATAAAGTTGTTGCTGCCGCTGTCAGAAAACCGCCCACCATCATTGGTACGGGCAGTCATATCATTTCAGACCTGATTGAAAAACACAACCGCAGGCGAATGGCAGCAACCAGCGGTGAAAGCAAAATTCCGGATGATCCGGAAACGTTAAGATGCTTAAAAAAACAGGGATATGATTACAATTCAATTCTGGGAAAAAATAAGGTGGCCGTTGTAAGAAAGACCGCCAATCTTCATACGGGCGGAACAATACATGATGTCACTGATGAGCTGTCCAATGTGCTCAAAAAAGCCGCGATAACAATTAGTCAAACGCTTGATATCCCCGTAACCGGACTGGATTTTATTGTTCCCGATGTCAAAGGAAATGACTATTTCTTTATCGAGGCCAATGAGCGTCCAGGTCTTGCGAATCATGAACCGCAACCCACCGCAGAGCGGTTTATTGATCTACTTTTTCCCGAAACCATAGAGAAAACATTTTTATGAAAATTGATGAATCCTATTTGAGAGATCAGTTAATTTCTTTGCTTCAAATTCCCAGTCCGTCAGGATATACTGATCAAATTGTTCACCATGTATGCAATGAACTTGAAAAAATCAAAATACCCTACAATGTTACCCGGCGAGGGGCCATAAGAGCGACTATCCCCGGCAAATTAGATAGACTTGATCGAGCAGTATGCGTTCATCTGGATACTTTAGGGGCCATGGTGAGCCGATTAAAATCCAATGGAAGAATTGCTGTCAGGCCCATTGGAACATGGTCGAGTCGTTTTGCAGAAGGGGCCAGAGTTACTATTTTCACTAAAAATGAAAAGTATCGTGGAACGATCCTTCCTTTAAAAGCATCAGGACATGTCTTCAACCATGAAATTGATACACAACCAGTAGCATGGGATCAAACAGAAGTAAGGATTGATGCCCGATGCTTTGACAAGCATGATTTAGAAAAGAGTGGGTTTGAACCGGGAAATTTCATAGCCGTGGATCCCTGCCCTGAAATTGACACGTATGGGTATATCAATTCCCGGCATCTTGACAATAAAGCCGGTGCTGCCATACTTTTGTCTGTTGCTAAAACAATCATGCAGTACAAGATCACCATGCCGGTTGACTGCCATTTGCTTTTTACGATCAATGAAGAAATTGGAGTTGGGGCAACTGAAGTGCTGTACAACGATATCACTGAAATGGTTGTCATTGACAGTGCCATGATTGCACCCAAACAAAACACCGATGAATATTCTACAACCCTTGTAATGATGGATCAGTCAGGGCCCTTTGATTACCATTTGAATAACAAACTGGCAAGATTATGCGCTGAAAATGATATAGCGTTAAAAAAAGACTTGTTTGAATTTTATCGTTCAGATGCGGCCTCCGCCATTGAGGCAGGAAGCGATATCAGAACCGCTCTGGTTGGGTTTGGGGTTGACGGATCTCATGGTTATGAGCGTTCTCATTTAGAAACCTTAAAAAACACAGAAAAATTAATTTTAAAATATATCCAAAGTGAGCCGACGTTTGAACGGGATAAAAATGAGATTGGCTCAATCAATGGTTTTCCTCATCAGCCGTCCAGAGATCCTATCAATATTAAAACATAGCAAGTCAGATCAGATTCTCCCAAAAGTGCTATACAGTCTTTTGGGAGAAAACATTACAAATGGGGTAAATCCTTCAAAAGCTGTAAACCTATTTTGAGGGATACCCGATGGGCGCATTCCCATTTTCCCGGTTTGGTCACAATATGGTTTATCTGTCATAGTTGGTGGGGCCAATGGGGTCAGGCTTGTGTTATTGTGCTTTTGACAACTACCTGTGTTTCAAGGTAAATTTCAACAAAAGCGCACATAACGCAAGCCTGACCCCTCTGTGATTAATCCTCGAACCGGGAAAATGGGAATGCGCCCTACCCGATTTTTTATGAAAATTTCCAGGTGGTACCATCAGCACCATCTTCAAGAATGATGTGCATCTCATCCAGTTGGGCACGAATTTCATCGGCCCGGGCAAAATTTTTATCCTTGCGGGCCTGGGTTCGTTCCATCACCAGCTGATCAATCATGGCAGAATCAAGGTCTCCACCGGCAAGCCCGGCTTCTTTCTTTCCTTTAAAATAAGCCGTGGGTGTCTGGGAAAGAATACCCAGTATTTCCCCCATTTGTTTCAGATCGGAACAGAGGCCTGACAACTGTGTAAGCACCCCGGGAGCAATCGTTTCCCCTGCTCCGTCCAGCAAGCGATTGCCTTTCTTCACTGTATCAAAAATAGTGGCCATACCCCGGGCGGAATTAAAATCATCGTCCATGGCCTGGGCAAAGAGCTGCCAGTCTTCCCCGGCAGGAAGAGATATGGAAAGATCCACACCGGCTTTTTCCGACCGATCCAGAAAGGTGTAAATTTTATCCAGACTGGTGATCACCTCATCCATGGAGTTTTCATTGTAATCTATGGGGCTTCTGTAATGCTTGGACAGCAAAAACAACCGGATTACCTCGGGGTGATAGGTTTCCAGAACATCCTTGATCATGGTGAAATTACCAAGGGATTTGGACATTTTCTCGTTGTTGATGTCCACAAACCCGTTGTGCACCCAGTATTTCACAAATTGTTTGCCAAACAAAGCTTCGGACTGGGCAATCTCATTTTCATGGTGGGGAAAAATCAGATCCTTGCCACCGCCGTGGATATCAAAGCTCTGGCCAAGGTAGCGGTTGCTCATGGCAGAACATTCAATGTGCCAGCCGGGCCGTCCCGGTCCCCAGGGGCTGTCCCAGGCAGGTTCACCGGGTTTGGCCGGCTTCCACAGGGTGAAATCCATGGGGTTACGTTTGTTGGAATCCACGGCAATGCGGGCTCCTGCTATCATGTCATCGGGGTTTCGGCCGGACAATTTGCCATATCCGTCAAAGGAAGAAAGGGAGAAGAACACATCACTTCCCTCCACGTAATAGGCCTTGCCGTGCTCTATGAGTTGTTCAATAAAGGCGATGATATCATCAATGTGCTCGGTGGCCTTGGGCTCGATGGTGGGACGCAGCACATTAAGACCATCCATTTCATTGTGAAATTCCTTGATATATTTTTCAGATATCTCAGCGGAGGTCATGCCACGCTCATTGGCCCGTTTGATAATTTTGTCATCCACATCGGTGAAGTTGCGGACATAGGTGACATCATACCCCGAGGCTTTGAGCCACCTGAAGATCACATCAAAGATCACAACGGATCTGGCATGGCCGATGTGGCTTGTGTCATACACCGTGGGACCGCACACGTACATCCCCACCTTGCCCGGTTCCAGGGGAACAAAATCTTCTTTTTTTCCGTTCAGTGTATTGTATATTCTTAAGCTCATAATATATGTTCCTTGACCCGTTTCATGGTTTTAATAGAAGTTATTACCCTTTCGGGGTTGAGCACAACATCTTCCCGTCAATGACGACAGACGGTTAATGTTGTGGCCATGCACACGACATCGGAAAAGTGTATCCATTCAGAGCCCATTGGTCAAGATCAATGTTGGACATGGTTCTAAATTTGCTTATTACCGGTAATGGGAATTTATAAGCCATCAAGGCATAGGCTGTGGGCTTTATCTCTCTCCCCATCTGTCAAACACAAGGGCATCAATTAAGACGGGGAGTTGATGATATTATCCGGGGCTGAATTTATAATAGCTGTCATACGCTGCAGCAACACCACGGCATGGGCACCGATACCCTCCTCCCGGCCTTCAAAGCCAAGCCCCTCGGTGGTGGTGGCCTTTATATTGACGAGATCCACAATAATACCGGCCGCCGCCGCCAGGTTTTGCGCCATCTCCTTTTTGTGAGGTGACATCCTGGGGGCTTCGGCAAAAATGGTGACGTCCATATTTCCTACCCCCCATCCTTTTTTTTTAAGTAAATCCCGACAGTGTTCCATTAAGAGAATACTGGAAATCCCCTTGAACCGTGGATCTGTATCGGGAAAATGTTCCCCAATATCCCCCATTCCTGCAGCGCCCAGCATGGCATCACACACGGCATGAACCAGCACATCTGCATCGGAATGGCCTTTAAGACCCTTTTCATGGGGAATGGTGACCCCCCCCACGATCAATTTTCGTCCGGAAACCAACCGGTGAACATCATATCCGGAACCTATTCTAAAACTCACTTAATATCTCCCTTGGTGTATGTTGAGCCAATACTTGATTGTCATGTTTCACTCTTTAATTCTGGACATTCCGGGAATCAGGGTCTTGGTACTGATGACCCCGTTGAGCTGACGCATTTTATCATGGACAAAATGGGAAATTACTTCGGCATCGGAACTGAGCAGATCCCGGGACAGCAGAATTTTAATCAATAGATCCGCATCCCCATGCACAGAATGAATTTCCACCACCTCTGCCAGGGCATACAGCCGGTCCATGATTTTAAGTTCCTGTTTTCCCTTGACGTTCATCAGGACAAAGGCGGTTATGCCCTGTTTCATTTCCGGATATTCGAACTCTTTCAGTTCAGCCATTTTTAATCGAAATTCCTCCATGTTTTTGGGGATCATGCGCCTGAGACCAATACCATAGGTTAATTTTTTTTTATTTTCCCAGTATCCCGAAGAAATATAGGCATAAAGATCCGCCAGGGTTCGATGGGGAAACCGTTCCAGCAATCCTCCCCGTTTAATTATGGCACAAAAAGGGATATAGATGGTTTTATACCAGTCTCTGGCGGCGCTGAAAAAGCTGACATCCCCCCGGGAACCGCCCCGGAGATATTGATAATGCAGCTGGATCTGCCGGATAAGATGGGCATACTGTCCTGGTTCCGTAAGTTTAATCATCCGGGTCAGACCCGTCTCATCGGAAAAAGCCATTCTTTCCTTATAAAGAAGATTATCAAGGGTTTCAATGGAAGGAATGAATTCCAGAATAGTGGCCAAAATCTCATCGTGCTTTAACTGCTTTGCCGCCGCCACCCTGTGGTTGCCATCCACCACATAGTATTCATCCTTGATCTGATATAATTTTATGGGAGGCAGGACAGTGCCGGTGCGCATGGCCTCCAGCACGCTTAGAAAACGCTCGGATTTTTTATTAGCCCGGAAGCGGAACTGATCATCAAAATCCTGGTAGCGCCCCACACTTCCAATGATCTGGGCCACCTTAACCGTTTGCACCCCCCGGTCTTTTGTGTCAAAGGCACCCTCTTTACGTTGCATGTTTTTAAAAAGATTCGCAGGCCTTTGCAGCGGTTCACTTCTGCTCGAAAATTTACGAAAGAACCCCAGGATCATCGATGTGAATGATGTTGTAACCATAGGTATTGATCACCTTTGTTGTGTTAACCCGGGTTATACGTTCCTCCGGGGAATCAAAATCTCGATGGATATGGCCATGGATAAAATAGGCGGGACGATATTTATCAATAAAGGTTCCAAAACACCTGAATCCCCTGTGGCAGGGATCTTCGGCATCATGGATAAACCGGGGGGATGCATGGGTAATTACAATATCAACTCCCCTTCCCCACCACAGGGGAAACTTAAGGGTACGGATATATTTTTTCATTTCCTGTTCCGTGTATTGATTGGAGCCACCGTTGTACCAGCGGGAACCGCCCAGACCCACAATTTTAAGTCCCTGGTGTTTCACTATGCGCCCGTGGATATCCGTACAACCCTGGGGTGGCTTCTCATTATATCTGATGTCGTGATTGCCCCGCACATAAAAAAGTGGCCCGCCAAAGGAATGACACAAAAAAGTCAGGTATTCCGGGGGAAGGTCCCCACAGGCCATCACAAGGTCAATGTCTGGAAAGGCTTTTTTATCAAACCGTTTATAAAGGTCCGGGACAACCACATCCGACACTGTCAGGATTTTCATTGGTTAATCATTCTTCCTTTTAGTTTTTGGGGCTTGGTCACAGCATGGGCCATTGCCATGCATGTTTTATATGAAAAGGCAGCCTTCAAGTCTACCTCAACAGAGCCCCTCCCCCGATGGGCAATAGGAACCGGACAATCGAGCTGTCTACAGTTCCGGTCCGGGACCATTGCCCGTCGGGGGAGGGGCGGTATTATGCCATTTGGCTCCGCGTCTACGACCCATTAATCGTTGTGTCGGCAGGCCGACATGATCGTTATAGAGATCTGCCGATTTCCTCGGCTTCACTGATACAAAACATCAGGTTCCGGGGTAATTTAGCATCACCGATAACATGAAAAACAGCGGAACTCTTATCTTCCAAGGTCATGATTTCCCGCACGGAAACCTGTTTTTCAGAAATCACCACCATATCACACCCATCAAGGGACAGGGTCTCCCCAAGGGATTTAAAGGAGACACCATCCCGGGTAAATCCCTTGATGGACACTTTCTTATACAGGGTAACCTTTTTTTGTTTAATGCTTTCTCTAAGATAATATCGATCATTGGCGGACATTTCTTCAGCAAACCGATTTTTACGGTTCAGCACATGGACCTCACAGCCCTGCTCACCCAAAAAGTCAGCTGTTATCAATCCGGTCATGCCGCCGCCCAGCACAATGACCTTTCTACCCGGTAACTCCTCTCCGGAAAGGATATCGACATTTGTAACAAGCCTCATATCTGTCTGGAAAAGCCCCTTTATCACCGGCATGTCCGGCATGGAGCCAGTGGCCAGAATCACATGATCTGGCTGAAATTTATTTAAAACACCTTCATCCAGAACAATACCATGATGAACTTTTACCCCCAGGCGTACAAGTTCATTCCTGAAAAAATTGAGAATATCATTGATCTCTCCCCTGCCGGGAGCCCGGGCCGCAAGGGATAATAGTCCCCCGGTATCCGGTGATTTTTCCACCACCGTTACCCGGTGCCCCTTCAGGGTTAAAAGCCGTGCAGCAGCCATGCCGGAGGGGCCAGCCCCCACCACCAGAATCTTTTTGGGATACATCGAAGGCTTTTCTTTTTTCACCTGGGCTTCACGTCCCACATCGGGGTTAACCACGCAGGAACCGGGTTCCCCGGCAAGGACGGCATGGATGCAGCCAAGGCAACAGCCCAAACAGGGTCTGATGGCGGAAAAATTGCCGGCAAGGGCCTTGGCAGGCATGTGGGGATCTGCAAGGAGTGCACGGCCCATGGCCACCATATCGGCATCGCCGTTTGTCACGATCTCGTCGGCAAGTTTTGGGTCTTTGATTCTACCCACGGTGATTACGGGAACCGTGGCCACAGCTTTTACAGCCCTTGCCAGGTGTACAAAACACCCATGGGGGGAATACATGGAGGGGATGGTCAGTTCCGTGGAGCCATAGACCCCCGCAGAAACATGGATATAAGCGGCCCCGGCTTTTTCCATGAAGGGCACCAGACGTACGGTGTCTTCAAGTGTCCAGCCGTTCTCCATGTAATCACTGCCGTTGATGCGGATACCCACGGGAAAGTCCGGTCCGGTTTTTTCCCGGATATCTGCCATGACTTCAAAGAAAAACCGAGTCCGGTTTTCAAAGCTGCCGCCATACTCATCGGTGCGAACATTGGCATTGGGGGACATGAACTGGTTAATGAGATAGCCGTGGGCGGCATGGATTTCCACAAAATCAAACCCCGCATCTTGGCAGCGTCTTGTGGCATCACCAAAACAACCCACAATTTCTTTTATTTCCGGTATTTCAAGGGCCCGCACCTCTCCTTTAACCACGGCAGGTGCCGGGATGGCAGAGGGTGCAACCTTTTGGGGAAGATAACATTGACGTCCCCCATGCATGAGCTGGACCCCGAAGCGGGTACCATAACCCTTGACCTCTTCCACCATCTGCTTCAGGGCCGGGATGCATCCGTCGTCATAGAGCAGGGGCAGATCCGGTTGTTCCTGTCCACCGGGGTGCACACCGCCCCCACCCACCATCATCATTCCCACACCTCCCCTGGCTCTTTCCACAAAATATTGTGTCAGCTGATCGGTGACGTAGCAATTGTCGTCCACCCCGAAATTAATACTCATGGATGGCATGAGAATGCGGTTTTTTACCGTCATGGAACCGATTTTAATGGGAGAAAACAGATGGTTCAGATGTGACATGAAAATATCCTCCTGCATAAACATAAATAATCTGACAGTATGGCAGCCGGGCATAAGCTGTGCGATGCTTTTTTATTGCAACTATCCATGGAGGGATTGAAACAACCACTTCTTGAAGAGCAATAAAATGTAAACCTGACTGTTCTATTTGCTTCGGGAAGAAGCATGATTAATGAATTTCGCCTTTCAGGGTAAATCCGGATATGCCAAGTTTTTTACCGCAATACTGGGCTTGAAAGGGATACACACGGAACTCAATAACGCCATCAATGGCCGTGTATCCCACCTGGGGAAGTTCAAAGGACAACTCAATATCCTTTACTTTCCAGGAATCATAGTATTCTGAAACGAAAATTTCATCGCCACTATTAAAGCCTTCGACACTGGAGAATACAGCATATTGATGTCCTCCATGATTATCCAGGCGACGAATGGTTAAAGTGGCAGTGGCACCAGCAAGATTCATGAGCCATCCAGAGGCCGGCTCCACGGAAACAGCGGCATACTGTTGTTTTGCAAGGGCAGTATCAATGGAACTCAATGGTTTCTCATTACAGATGGAAAAGGCAAGGACATCATCATTGTCAATGGGCCTTACGCCACCTCCCAGGGACCAGCCATGATACAGGACATTTGAATGACACACCTCTGTAAGGCCCCATGGAATGTTCAATGCGGGGCTCTCACCTGCAAAGTTTGACTGTACCAGGGTATAGCCGGCTTCCACAGGAATCTCTAGTTCTGAAGGAGATGGATCTTCATCAATCCAGGTATTAAGAACTTTAAATTTAAAAGCATCATCAAATGAGTGAAACAGGTGTTCAAAAACTCCCCAACTACCCCATTTATTATAAACCCCAATATAGGAAAAATTATTAAAATGGCTTACCCCATACTGCTGAAGCTGGGTGAGATATGCCGTATACAGATTCCCCATTTCCGGAGAACGATTGGCTGCAATTAATTTTTCTGTGAGGGTGTTATTATTTTCATTGCCCAAAGTTCCAGCAAGATGCTGTCCGCCCTCGTAACAGATCAAATCCAGGTCATATTCATCAGCAAGGTATTTCTGGGCATGAATTTCTTCCGGCAGGGTTGATTGTATGGACTGCTGTG
Source organism: uncultured Desulfobacterium sp. (assembly GCA_963674605.1). GTDB lineage: Bacteria > Desulfobacterota > Desulfobacteria > Desulfobacterales > Desulfobacteraceae > Desulfocicer. The sequence continues at coordinate 456,842 of OY771474.1, forward strand.
CCAGAGCTAATATATCTGCGACGCTTATGGAATCGACTTGATGATTATCCACGATGTCATCTGCCACATGACCTCCAAAATAAGGGGCAATGGCCAGCGCATCGGGAAGTATCCCACCTGGATTTAAAAAACCGTCGTTAAAAACCCCAAGGCGCATTTCCGATATTCCGGAATTCGCCGACTGAGAGGCAAGAACCTTTACAACCCTTGAATCCATCTCGGTTCCAAACACGTTTTTAAATATGTTCCATATTTCAGCAGATCGCAGCGCTGCATACATCTGACCAGCCTTCCATCGGTCATTGTTCAGTCCCAATGCCTGACCTCTGTCCTGGACCCACACGGTCTGGGGAAAGGAGGCGTTGGAATTCCAGGTCTCATTGGAATATTCCACATAAATCTTAAGGGAGGGGTTCACCGTATTTTTCAACATCTGAGCGCACTGGACCACATAATTATCATCGGCCTCATGGGGAATGCATATCCACATATTCTTTGTCAGATCATTGGCAAGCGAGACCATATACTCCAAGGCCACACCCTTGTCACCGGCCTGGGTGTACGTATCGGGTTTTGTGCGATCCCCCCATGTGGACACCGGGGACCCATTGGTTCTGCCCCAATCCATGAACCTGAGTACTGAAAAATTACTCAATCTTGATTTATAAATCGGATGAAAGACATTGGATGGGCTATCTTCATAACCAGGTGTCAGTATTCTAATTTTTTTTAAATAATCGCTGCTGTCTGTGGATAAAATTTCCAGCCAGATGGTTCCTGTATTTTTGGTGCCCAACGCAACATCAAAAACAAATGTTTTAACCCCATCCGTGTCTGAATTAATGGTCTTTTGAACACCCCCGGAGCCCCTGATGGTGAAAGTACCTTTACCCTCAAAGGTCAGCGTATATGTTCCACTTTCAACAACGGTCACCAGTGTATGAACTGTCTGTGGAATCGTTGAACCCGAGGATAAAAAAGGCACTTGAACCGGCCACCCGTTAATATCTTTGGGGATATCATTAGAAAGTTTTGTATTCCAAGGACCGGAGTCATCAATATTTTGTGTACACCAAGTCCTTGCCTTTTTAAAAACATCCAAAAACACATGATCTGTGGACCAGTCTGAAACAGAATTGAGGTTCATTCCAATATTCATGGAAAATGAAGAAAAAGGAAGCAAGAACAAAGCTGATGCGATAAGCATTAAAATTAAAACAACTTTTTTCATAATTTTTCCCCCATTGTTTCAGTATGGCTTGGTCACAACATGGGCCACCCTTGGTGGGGGTCAGGCTTGCGTTATTGACACTTTTATTTAAATATTCCTTTAAATACAGGACCTTGCCAAAACAGAGTCTTGTCAAAAGCATAATCCTTGCCAAAACAGAGTCTTGTCAAAAGCATAATAACACAAGCCTGACCCCATCGGCCCCCCAATTATGGGAGGTGACCCATGTTGTGACCAAGCCCGTTTCAGTACAAACCTCATTATAAGCGAACACCGGTAACTTTTACCAATTCCCTAAAAAATCAAGCCCTTAAAATTTACGGATCAGTCATAAATCCTTGCAAATTAGTAGCCCTAATTTTTCAATTATTGTACATGGGTTCATGTTAAATGTAAATCTGTTAACTCAACTTTAGGACGTCAATGTTGATGATCGGGTTTGGAGTTAAGTTTATTTTCTGATCAAAAACAGGATTTGAAAATTTCAAATTCGTGCTTTGATATGCCTGCAACCCCGGCAGGACGATGGATTTGATCGTGACAATCAGATCCCCCTGTGGCCACAAGATTGTATTGTTCTGCCCATTCCTGAAGCATCTTCTGCTGATTCAGGGTATGACCCGGATAATTTATTTCAAGGCCATGAAGTCCCATATCCAAAAACCGGGGAAGCAGCCTCTCCACGATTTCCACCGGAGGGAGCACCTCACTGTAATGCCCCTCACCGGGAAAAGAACCCGCCGCCGGATGGGCCAGCACCGTTATCACCGGGAATGCTGATGTAAAGGCTTCCACCGTTGAGATATCAATCCCCGAGGGTACATAGGCCGGGCTCTTATTGCCGATGATGTAATTGACCTGTTGGGGATCTGTAATTGCGTGCTTTTCATTCAAGGCCATGGCAAAATGACGCCGGGAAACCGAAGGGGCATAAGCGGCAATTTCATCATGGGTCATGGGTCTTGACAACAGGGGAACTTTACTTCCCGGGCCGAAACAACGGTTTATCTCTGCCACCCGGGTCCGGATCAGAGCTTCTCCCCTGCCCTTTCCAAGGGTTGCATTCAGAGTTGTTACAAATGCATGATCCCGGATCAGATCAGGTTTAAAGTAGCACAAAAGATGCAGGGTACCGGTGAAAAACGATTCCTTAAAACGCACAGACACCTCCACACCGGGTACAACTTCCACCCCGAGAGCATGTCCCGATTCCAGGGCTGTTTCAAGCCCTCCCACGGTATCATGATCCGTTACGCCCACCACGGAAACCCCCAGGTCTTTCATGGACGTTATAAGGGCATCCGGGGTATAGTCACCATCGGAAGCCGTGGTATGGTTGTGTAGATCTGCATAAAACATGATGAATATTTCTCCGCTGGATTTTATGATCTATGAATCATTATGAATCATCCGGCAAATCAAAGCCAGGGTAAAATTGTCTGGCACAGTCCGGGCAGATACCATGGCTGAACCGCGCTTCGGAATGTTTTTGTATATATGCCTCAAACCGATTCCAGCACCCCGCATCATCACGGATTTTTTTGCAATGGGAACAAATGGGAATAATGCCTTGAAGCATTTTTATTTCATCCAGGGCCTGCTGCAATGCAGCGGTTCTTCGAGTCACTTCCTGCTCAAGTTTTTCCTGATAGCGGTCCTTTGTGAGCATGGCCTCGTAGGTCCGCAAGCCCACGGTTATGACTGTAATCAGTTTTTCTGAGGTCAATTCTGTTTTACTTTTATAATCGTCAATTTCATATTGATTGATCACGTCCCTTTCCGGTGCAACCCCCGGCTGACCGGTTCTAAGCACAATGCGGATCGTATGATTTTTTAAATCATTGCGGATATATCTCACCAGATTAAGCCCGGCAAGATCCTCTTCCATCACCACATCCAAAAGTATCAGGGCAATATCGGGATGCTTTATCAGGAAATTACGTGCCTCGGCACCGGAACGGGCACCAAAGATAACAAGCTTCCTTCCCTGAAAGCATAAATCCTGCAATGCCAGACGGGTTACGATATGGATGTCCTCATCATCATCCACCACAAGGATTTTCCAATAATTTATAGCATCAGAGCTTATCTCGGGAACAGCATCATCGGCGGAATCATCTGCAAAAAGATCATGAAATTCATTGGTATCATCCATTAAGTCTCCCACGTCAAGTTCCTCCTTGGCCAGGAAGGGTAATGATAAATCTCACACCTTTATCCGGACTGCTCCGACAGGTAATGGTTCCCTTTAGCTTCTGGGTGACAATGTTATAAACAATGTGCATGCCAAGTCCGGTACCTGTTTCTTTGCTGGTTGTAAAAAAAGGGTCAAAGATCCGATCCAGGTTTTCCGGTGTCATGCCGTTACCGTCGTCCTTATATTGAATCACCAGATTCTCATCCTGTTTTTCAGCAGAAATTAATATTTTACCTGTATTTCGCCCCTTATATCCATGGATAAAGGAGTTAACTAATAGATTTGTCAAAATCTGTGCATAAAGACCAGGATAACTTTTCACTTCAAGGGAATCGGGAATGGAGAGCACAATTTCAAAATCTTGTCCCCCGAACCTGGGTTTCAGGCTTCTGATAACATCATCCAAATAGGCGGCCAGGCTGAATCTGCGCAGCTGTTCCGTCATTTGATCCACGGACACCTGCTTAAAGCCGTTAATCAAATCCCCCGCCCGGTTGAGGTTGCTCAAAACAAGTCCACCCGTCTCACCTGTAAATTGCATAAATCCCAGGAGGTCCGATCTTTTCATTGTTTTATCATTAAATTTTTTGCCAAGGATTTTATTTCTGTCCAGCATGGCCGATACGGCGGTGATGCACACGCCAATGGGGGTATTGATTTCATGGGCCACCCCCGCCACCAGGGTTCCCAGTGCCGCCATTTTCTTTGATTCCACCAGCTGATCCCGGGTCTTTTGAAGTTCATCCAACATTGCGGTCAAATCGTTTTTCTGTTCAACGATCTTTTCATACCTTCTGGCATTTTCAATAACAAGTCCACACACATCTCCAATGGAAAGTGCCAGATTAAGATAATTTTCCATATACTGGGGAAAGGCAAGATCGTCGACTTCAATGACACCAAGGGGCGCATCATTGCAGTAAATTTTAAAGACAAATCCGGTGCCTGATTCGGTAAACGCATGGCGCTCGGAAAAGGCCACCAATCGCTGTTCAACTTCACACGGTGCTTCCAGTTTAAACGGTGCATATACGGTGTGTTGATGATCCCCCTGGCCGTAACACAAAAAAACGATGTGTTGGGGGGAAAACAGCATGATGAACAGATCAATGATGCGTTCATGAGCCTGTCTTTCACTGGTGCAATCGTTCATCTCCCCCAGAAGGTCCAGGGCCATGGCATATTCTGAAATCTGGTTATCCATCAAGATTCCGGTATCCACTCCAGGGGATAGCATCCCCATCGACGCACCGCCCGGGATATGGCCAGAAGGACCTCATCCGGCACCTGGAAGGGAACCTCCCCGTGGTTTTCCGCCAGCAGATATCCCCCCCCCGGTCCGGCGGCGGCAATGGCTTTTTTCACTGCATCTTCTGCCTGGTCCGGGGTCCAGTTACACATCTCAATGCCGTTTAGATTGCCCAGTACCGTTAATTTTCCCCGGCATGCCGCCTTGACCCGGGCAAGATCTTCCAGGGAGCTTGTGCCCATGATGGCCGTTCCGGTTGCAGCAAGATCATCCACAATACCAAGCCCCCGCCCCGATGCCAGGTGGGTGGCCGTGGGGCCGTTTATCTGGGAAAGGGTCTGCTTTGCCACCTTGAATCCGGTTTTCAAATAAAGTTCCCGGGGAATCAGTGTAATCAATACCCGTTCAAGGGAACTCATATTTTTAAGGCTCATGAGAAAGGACCTCCCCCAATCTGCTCAATCACCGGCACCACACCCGATGCCGTGTTGCACATGGCATCTGCCCCCACCGTTTTCCACAAGTTGGGATCAAACTTAAATGGTGCCCCTCCCACCACAATTTTCACATCAAGCCCCAGACTATCCAGTTCCCGGCGAACGGTTTTAATTTTCAGCGCCGAGGGAAACATCAACACCGAAATCAAAAGAACTTTTATGCCATCTGTCAGCACACGTTCCACCAGGGCTTCCTCGGAAAGACTTCCATAATCGGCCAGCTCAAACCCGGCAGCCCGGAGAAGAGAATAAACAATCTGTTTTCCCAGCATGTGGTGATCATGCAACACACATACTGCCATGCTGGGCTGATCTTTTCGATCCGGTGCACCCGGCGGCAACAGCCCGTCCACCATTTTTTCACAAATACGTCCACCCATGTAAATCTGGGAAAGGGCCACCGAACCCTCTTCCCAGCCCTTTCCCATGCGCTCCAAGGCCGGAACAATAACCGTTTCAATGATATGAGTTGAAGATACCTGTTTCTTTAATCCGGAAACAACGGCTTCGGCTGCCAGACGATTGGAGGCCAGAAGTGCTTCCACCAATAATGAGGTCTGCTGTTCCATAAGAAATATCCTTAAAAGCTGATACTGTCCCTGCCATACCCCTCTATGGCGACATGGTAATTGGATTTTTCAAAACATTCAAAAAATTGTCTTGAAGCATTAAAACTGGAGATGGAAATTCTCATGGTAACCCCTTTGCCCTGGTTTCCGGTCTGTTCAATTTGATGAATTGTCACCTCATCTGGTGCCGGGGCAATGAGTTTAAGACATTCCCCCACATTTTTCCCTTTAATAAATAATTTAAACTGGAGAGGGTCTTTCCACATACCACTCATATCCCAGTAAACATCCAGAATTTTTTCAGCGGAATAACTGCTGCTTGCCATGTATTCCCGACAATGATCCCGGTGAAATGAAACGCCCCTTTTACTCAGGGTGGCAACTGTGCCGGGAAGACCGGGAAGAGGTTTACAGCACATGGAAAATTTATGAACCCCGGGTTCCACCTCGGCCACATTGATGAAATTGCGGGAGCCAAGATTTTCAGTTGCCTTTCGTCCGGTCTGGGAAAGAATGGATGCCATTTCCCACAAAATTTCCCGGGGTTGAAGATGATCCTGACCCACCGCTTCAAACAGGGCATCCAGATTTTCAAAATTTTTATAAATCAAAAAATCCGACATGGCCTGGGAATAAAGAAAATGGATGGGAAGTCCATGTCGATTCATCTCCTGCAATAAAAAATCCCAGCCGATTTTAATGGCATGGGCCCGGCGTCTTTTCTGGAGATATCGGTTAACGGCATTCCTTGCCTTGGGGGTTTTACACAATTGTTCAAAGCCCGGTCCCACCCCAAGGGATTTTTTATCCGTAACAATCTTAACCATATCCCCATCGCTGAGCTGGTACCCGGGGGACACCCGAAGATTATTGACCCAGGCATATTTACAGCGATCTCCCAGGGTGGTGTGTACCTTGTAGGCAAAATCAAGTACCACACTTCCCTGGGGAAGATATTCAATATCTCCCCGGGGGGTATACACAAATATTTCCTGGTCTTCGGACAGCTGGCCGATCAAATTTTTTCTACCGGCAGGGGAACCTTGAAATTCACCGATATTTTTAAGTGCATCACTGATCATCTGGCGATATTCCCGGAACATTTCCTTATCATCCCAATGAAGAAGTACTCCACGCCGGGCAACCTGATCCATTTTTTTATTGCGTATTTTTACAAGATATTTTCGATCTTTACACAGGATTCGCACATGAAGGCTCTGGTAACCGTTGGTTTTGGGATTTGCAATATAATCCCTGATGCTTTTGGGCACCGGAGAATACAGCTGATTGACCATGCCAAGCACCCGATAACATTCCGGAATGATATCTGTATCAAGGATTATGGTGAAATCCACCATGTTCTCAGCATTTTCACGTTCAAGGGTTTTTTTGGCCGGGGAATACAGGGACCACAGCGTTTTTAAGCGGGATTTTACCATCACAGGAAAAGGAAGGCCGGCGCAAACGGTCTCAAAGCCCATTTTCATGTCCGAAACTTCCCGGGACTCCATGAACTTGTTGAGCATTCCCATCAGCCGTTTACTTTTCTTTGGAAACCGCTGCTGAATGGAAAGGTGATATAATCGTCGCTTCAGGGTAAACAGATTCAATTTGGCAGCCAGGGGGGCATATACCTCCATGGTCTCCTGGGCGATCCGTTGCCGTCTGTTTTCCTGCAATGCACCGATGGTTTCCATGTTGTGCATGCGATCTGCCATTTTGATCAGAAGAATCTCCGGGTGTTTGCTGGCCATTAACACCATCTTCTGATAGGTGAGGTCTTTACTTTGGGTGGCATTCAGTCGGGAGAGTTTCAATTTTGTACACCCATCCACAAAGGCCGCCACATTTCTGCCAAACCGGCTTCGAAGATCATGGATGCTCAATCCCGGGACATCTTCCACAATGTCATGGAGAATGGCAGCGGCAATAAGCTCCGGATCTTTCAAGCCCAGGGTGCCTGCCAGTATTTCAGCTGCCGCAATGGGATGTGTGATGTACTGTTCCCCGGACCGGCGGGTCTGTCCTTCATGATGCTTATGGGCAAATTCCAAAGCCTTAAGTACCAGGTTTTCCCTTCCCTTTTTCAGGGGCAGACGACACAATTCCAAGACATGTTTATAATTTTCCAGAGGCAATACACTGGCCAGTTGCGCCACCACAAGGGGGGTGTTAACCGGTTGATGGTCATCCATACCCTGTTTCATTCTCCTTTTCCCGTCATTCTGGGGGTAGTTATTCTTCTGTTTTTGTGCAATAAATTTTGGGGCTTGGTCACAACATGGGCCACCCGTCACGATCATTGATGAACCTTACAATATGAAATATCTTTATGGCAAGGAAATTCCATGGTTCAATGCTCCGGTATTTATGGTGGCGGTGCTTGATCAGAATATCCGTCAAATCCAACCGGCAGCCTGAACTGACAGATGGTGACCCCAGATCCCATCTATCATATGTCATCCGTATTTTTCAAGATAACTGCAATGGAATCCTTTCCGTTTATTTTAAGCCTGACCGGTTTCTCCAGGCGAATGTGTCTTAAAAAAAAGGTTTCCTTTAGCGCCGGAAGGCTGTTCAACCACTGCCAATCAATCATATTTTTTCCCTTCTGGGAAACATAAAGGTAATTGATTCCAAGGGAGGTGATATTATGAAAAAAATGGCTGCCCTGGGAGGGCTCGACACTGAGTTTTTCTGAGCTGGTTTCAATAATGGTTGCCACCTGGGTGATCTGCCCCCACTTAACAGGGATTCCCAGCCAAGGATCCGTGGAACCCCACCGCCCCGGACCAATGAGATGGTATTTCCTTTTTTCCTGTTTGAACACCTGGTTCATTGACCCAATCTCATGGGCAATTTCAATGGTCTTGCCCGTATCAAAGGCCTGGGGCTTTACATATATGATATCGATGATTGGGGTTTCCTGGCTGCTGCCCATGGCTTTGTCTGAATAGCAGACGGCCTGTTTAATTTCTTCCGGGGTGATCCTCACATTCAGCGTGTGCTGGGTGACAATCATGGGACGAATTTGAAGCAGACAGAACTCCGGCTTTGCTTTTTCATGAAAATCAACGGCAAATTCCATTTCAACCGGCCCCCCCATGCCGTGCCTGCCCACCTCCAGCAATTTTGAAATAATCCGACCCAGGGGAAAGGTCTTGAATTTTAAAATACCGGCAAAGGTAATCACGGGGTACCCTTTTTTATTGAATACGTCCCGGATGCGCCCATCCTCGGGAAAATAGGTGCTGGAGAATTGCCTCACCGGTGCATGATCCAGGGCCTTATCCACGTCAATCTTTTCAAGCTCGGTGTCCAGTGAGGTCATGTAGGGTTCTTTTTCCGTCCGCATTCTCAGGGCATAGAAATAACGCTGGGCATTTTTTAAAATAGCGTCCACCGTGGAAAACTGGGTCAAAAACTCAGGATACTTTGGGGAAAATCGAATGGCCACCCCCACGTCCACAACTATCTTGCCAAGGCCCAACGCCATATGGGCCACACCCTCTTCCGGTTTCATGTATCCCACCGGATAAAAATTATAGGACTGGGCTACACCGGAGATGGCCGGATAAAAATGGTGGCCGTGCTGACTTCCCACCAGATTCTGGATAATCACGGCCATCTTGTCCTCCTCCGGACGATAGATGGTATTGCGGGCCAGCACCCTGGGGGCCTCCTTATAAACCGATGAATACACCAGTTTTATGGCCTGGATCAGCTGTTCCAGACGTACGGCAATCTTGGGATGATTGTTGGGCAACATATAGGTGTTGTAGGCTCCGGCACTGGGCCTATAATGGGCATCTTCAAGGATGGCGGAAGATCTTACCGCAAGGGGACCTTCGGTATGGCGTAACAAGGTTCTTAAATCATTGCTCAGCCATTCTGGAAAATTTGCCTTTTTAAAATAATTTTCAATCTCCACATCTGAATGAATTTCTCTTCGAAATTTCCGGGTATCATTTTCCTGTTCAAAGGCATCAAATCCATCTGTGGTGATCACCACAATACGTGGCAGGACAATATTGACATCCGGGAACATATCCTGAATGTCAGATAATTCCTGGAACAGGCTGGAGATGAATGCAAGTCCCCTGGCCTTTCCGCCCAGGGAACCTTTCCCAATTTTTACAAAATCAATGTTCGAGTCATACCCTGTCTTGACAAAATCAGATATCAATCCCTTTTGCTTAATTTTAAGGCGATCCCGAATGGCCTGGGCCAGGGATTCTTTTAAATTCATGGTACTGGAAAAATCACTCCGCTTGAGGGGGCGAATGGCAGCTGCCAGCTTCATCTCAAAGCGGGCCATAAGCCACCTTGAAAAATGATTCAGATCGGCATGATAGGCAATGGACTCATCGGGCACCGAATGAAGAATGCTTGAAAGGCTTCGCAAGTTGGATGCCCGGGCCACAACCCTGCCGTCCGGCATGCGAAACAGAAAATCTCCAAAACCCAGGTAATGTACAAAAAAAAACCGGATATCAGCGTGGAGTGAGGATGAATTTTTATCCAGAAAAAAGGCGGGAATGGCCTCGGCCCGCTCTCGGTTGTCAGGTTCTGAAGACAGCATCAGAAGTGGAATATCTGGAAGCTCCCGGTGAATGCTTGTCAAGAGTTTAATCCCGGCCTCGGGATCATCCCTGCCCTGTTTTTCATACCGGACATCGGAAATTACACACATGAGATAGGGCTTGTATTTCTCATACAGTGCCCATGCCTGTTCGTAATTTTCCGCCACCAGGATTTTGGGACGGGTACGCATCCTCAGGATACGCTCCTGTTCATTTAAAGAGTCATCCATCACCGTCTGGGTCTGCATGACAATTTCTTTGTAGAGATAGGGCAGCAAAGAAGACAGGTACAAGGGAGAATCTTCCACAAGAATCATCACCCGCACATCGGCAAGAGAAGTATCTTTATCCACATTCATGCTGTCCTCCCGGCTCTTCACCAGAGCCAGCAGCAGATCCGTATTCCCCCCCCAAATAAAGGTCCTGTCTATGATCTCACGATTGAAGCATTGTTTATCTTTCAGCACCTTGCCGGCATCATAGGCAAAATAGTACACTGGCAGATCCGGATAAAGGGATTTTATTTTACTGCAAAGTGCATAGGCGTCCATGTCACTTATGTGGGGCATTACAATGACCAGATCGTATGGCAGATTCGCAAGGCTGCCAAGTGCTTCCGCCGCATTGGAAACCCAGGATAATCGGGGGGGACGACTCAGGTTCAAGCCCTGGTATTCATGGATAATCCGTTCGGAAAGCCGACCGTCTTCCTGCATGATAAAGGCATCGTATGGGCTTGATATCAAAAGGATTTCTTCCACTCGAAGGGCGATAAGCTCATGAAAGGATTGAAAAGAAGTCTTTTCCTGGCTGTTCTGCAGTATTTTGTTTTCTGTCACGCGTCACCCCTGAAATGTCTGAAGAATAAATTAAGGCTGCCTGAAACGCAAATTATAAAGTTAGCCGGATTCATGGCATGCGTCAACCTATAATAATAATGAAAACCCTTGACAATCCTGCACTGGTGTGACTTTCTTCAAAAAAAATATAAATCTGCTCCCAGCGGGCACTGGCAGTTCAGGACAAAACCCTTTCAATGGAATAAGGTGAACCATATGGATGACAAAGAAGCAGCAAAACGCACTAGAGACACGGCAAATCTTTACTTTAAAGGCGTAAAGAATGAGGAAAAACCCTATGGCCTGTGGCAGCATTTTGACAAAGAGCTGGCAAAGGACATGTCCCTTTACATCACAGGCAGAATGTACTCCAGAGAAAAAATACCCCACCCCACAAGGCAGTTGGTAACAGTGGCTGCCCTTGCCGTACTGTCACGGCCCGAAGAGCTGAAACTTCATATTCATGCTGCCCTGAACGTGGGCTGTACCAGTGAAGAAGTGGCTGAGGTGATCTTTCAAACCAGCATTTACGGGGGAGTTCCCTCTGCGAACACGGCCCTTAAAGTGCTGAAAACTGTTTTGGAAGAACGGGAAGAATCTGCATAATTCATTTGGACAATCCCCCCCCCACTTTTGAACTCTAAAATAAGGTAGGGCAAAGCCTGCCCCCCATCGTCAATAAAGCCTGGACGGGGAAAATGGGAATGCGCCCAATAAGGTACATCCATGTCAGCACAAAAAATCATCTTCATGGATCAGACCCTCCGGGAGGGCATGCAGCACCGGGGGATTGTCTTTTCCAGCGCAGAAAAACAACAAATCCTGAACTTTCAGCAGAAACTTGGCGTGGACATTTGCCAGGCAGGCTATCCCCCGGCCCATGTCAGTGAAAAAAATACGGTGACCCATCTCCAGGACATTGTTATAAAAGAAAATTTTCACATACAGGTGGCGGGCATGGCAAGGGCCCATCCCGGAGATGTACCGATACTCCTTGAAACCGGCATAAATCAGTTTCATCTACATGCCCACATCCAGCCCGGAGATGATGCCGCAACAAAAGACAGATCCCTGGCAAGAATCACAGACACGGTGACGGCCCTGCGGTCTCGAAGAGCCGGAGCCCTCATTTCCATGGCCATGCTTGACATTGGAAGCACTCCCCGGTCTTTTCTGGAACAATATGGGAATTTTCTCATCCATACCCTGTCCATTGATATCCTTTCCGTGCCGGACACATCGGGGCAGATGGCTCCCAACACCTTCCATGATGCGGTGAAAATCATGGTGGAAATGTCTGCCGGCACTAACACAAATATAAGCGTTCACTGCCACAATGATCTTGGTATGGCCACTGCCAACACCGTCATGGGGGTTGTTGCCGGTGCCACACTGGTGGAGGTTTCCGCCCTTGGCATTGGCGAGCGCAACGGTATCGGCGATCTTTTTTCTGTGGGGAAAATTCTAAGGGATCAGAACCACCCCATGAACTTGAAAATTGAAGACATCGACCTGTTCAGAAAATATTATGAATATGTTAACAATGTCTGTTCCCGCCAGACCGGAGAGTCCCTTCTGTCTTACAATACACCGTTTTTTGGCGATGCCGTTAACACCCATGTGGCCGGAACCCATGCCGACACGGCATTTGGCATGGGGCTTACGGAAAAATATTACCTGAATGTATTGTGCGGCAGGGGGCTTGTTGAAAAATATCTGAAGGCACAGCAGATTACCTTTGTGCCGGAGGACCTGACCCAGATTACCCGGACAATCAAGGATGAAAGTGCCCGGCTGGGCCGCTGCCTTTCCGAGGCTGAAATCCAGAAGATAACCCAGAGCAGAACATGAGCTTGACTAAAGTGAATCGACAGCCAACTGTGTTGATACCATTAGAGGAAAGCTCAGGCTTGCGTTATGGGCATTATCCATATCCATGATGTTCCGGGTTTGCACCGGATTTGATTTATAACACACATATCACAAGCCTGACCCCGTTCCCGCAACAATTCATAGACTGTCCGTTAAAGGGTTCCCCGGATCTGTGTCCGGTGCAATCCGGCAACAAATGCAAGGGACAGCTCAAGGTCTATCTTATGTTTAAACACCCTGCCTTCGGGGGTGATGCCCCTTATTTGCCCATCGTGGAGAAACCCCTGGACAAGTTTCAGGGAACATACCTGCCGATGGGACGGGTCCAAATCCACGTTCCTATTTAAGGCGTGGGCCCTGGGAAGCGGTATTTTCTGATCCTTCAGAGATTTCATAAAATTCAAAATTCTGGCAAGACGAAGCAGTGTCACGGATGCAAGACGGGTGGTGGTGTCCTCAATGGGCAAAGCCGTGGAACGCATCAGGGAAAAATTATCCGGTAAAAGCCCCCTTTCCCGGCAAATTTCATAATCCACACTGCCCGGAGCAGGATAATAAATGGACAGACCGGCAAGGGTTCTTCTGGATGCCAGAAATAAAAGATCCTTCACTGACTGTAACGCCGCCTGACCCGGGGCACCGGCAATGAGATAGGACACCGCTTCCATACCATATTTCTCTGCCAGGTCCAGGGCATGATCGTGGGAAGCCCTGACATCGGGACGGCGAAAGGCCTTAAGCTGCATGGCGCAGCTGGAGCCAAGAGATAAGTTCAGGGTTCTGAAACCGGTCTGCTTCATGGCTTTCACCAGGGCATCATTTAGAGATGGCGTATAAAGGCCGTTCATGGCACGAAGCTCCACATTATCGGCAATTTCCCGGATACCCGAAAGCAGGGCAAGGCACCAGCTGTGATTTAAGGTTAGGTTTTCATCCTCAAAATCAATGAATCCCGTGTTATGATTATCCACGGAACATTTAATCTCGGCCAGCACCTGTTCCACCGGTCTCAGCCGAAATCGGGCATGGGTGGACGATGCCCCCACCGAGCAATAAGTGCACTGCATGGGGCATCCCCGACCGGCCACCACCACGGCACTGCCCCGGCCCTTTCGTGCATAAAATTTCTGGTTGATCAAATCCAGTTGCGGCAGCGACTGCACAGACAGATCCGGCATCCAGGCGGTGGAGGAAACGTGCAATTCTCCGGACCGGGTGCGAAAGGCAATTCCCGGTACCTGGGCCAATGGGGTTTCCTGTTCCTCTGTTCTGTGTGAGGGGTATGTATGCGTTTTTCCCGACACTGTTTCCCCTGTCGTTGCAGCCAGTGTTTCTGCAAGCAGGGGCATGGACACCTCCCCTTCTCCCCGGAGCACAAAATCCACACTGTCACAGTCCAATACCTCCCGGGGAAACCGGGTGGGATGATGCCCCCCCAGCACAACGGGGCAATGGGGATAAAACTTTTTCACCATCCGGGCCGTTTGAAGTGCCATGTCAGCATAGGGGGTGAACAGGGAGGAAATACCCACCAGAAAAGGGGTCTTATCCCGGACAATCTTACCAAGGTGTTCAAAGCTGTACCCATAATGGCGATAATGATGAAAAAGCGAAAAATGAGAAATATCAGAATCACCATACCAGGTTTCAAGGGAGGTCATTTCCCTGGGATATGGAATAATCATGGATTTTTTCACGGCCAGGGCATCCAGGATTTCCACGGAAAATCCCTTCCTGATCAGACTTGCTGCAATGCTTGCCAGCCCATAGGGAATACTTCGCTTAAACGTAAAATAAAAATCCTCCACCGGAGGCTGGATCAAAATAATATGGTGCATTTGCAAATCCTGGCCAGCATATCCTAAAATGATTAACGTATGTGATACCTGAAAGTTGCGAGACAGATAAACCCGTAAAGATTATCACTGCATGCCCGTGGTTTCAAGAACAATAATATCAGATATCCTTATCCCAGAAAATTTCTCATTGCCCTTTACAGGTATGGATTTAAACTGCTATGATGATTTTCAGGATTAAACAATTCTCCTGACCAGATCTATTTCCTCTCTGACTTCAGTGGTGTTTCACCCATATCGGACACACCTTGTTATTCATTCTTCCATGGCATCATTTTTTGTTTAACGGGCATGACCGTCCCGGAATGACATGGAAGATCATTTCTCAACTTTCACGTTCAGGTCGTGGGCTTTAAGTCACATCTGCGCCAATGTCGAAGGTTGAAATCATAATCTAAAAGGAGGGGTCTATGGAAAACAGTGTATACAAAATAATTGAAGTTGTTGGAATGTCTGAAAAATCATGGGAAGATGCCGCCAAAACCGCCATCGCCACCGTGGACAACAGTGTACGCGATATCCGTGTCGCAGAGGTAGTCATGATGGATATGCGCCTGGAAGACAATCGCATTGTGGCCTATCGTGTGAAACTCAAAGTCTCCTTTAAGCTTGAAAAATAAGAATTCCGGGACTCGGAGTTTTTTAGCCTAAGCCTTTCAATACTTCGGACAGTTTTTGTAAACTGTCCGAAGTATTGCCTCAGGATCGCAGATGGGCCTGGTTACAACATGGATTACCTGTGGCAATGGGGTCAGGCTTGGCTTATGGGTATTTCAAGATTGTGAAAAAATGAGCGAACTGAAAAATCTCAAGATAGTAATGCCCATAAGCCAAGCCTGACCCCACTTATTTCCAAGAATTCTTTCCATTCTTTGATCCCCGTGCTACTAACTGATGATTATTTTTTATCGTTAATTCCTGAAAGAGGAGTCATCAGTCATGTCATTATCTGCCCCGTCCTCCCATAAATTTTTACCCCGCTGCCGACCCCTTCTGGTGGGCAGCCTTCCCATGGATAATCATGTAAAAGCCACCCAACTCATGCTGAATTATACCCCTGAAATTCCATTGTGGGTACAACTTCCCCGGCATCTGGAAGAAGGGATGGTGGTTCAATTTTCACCGGGCATGCCCGGACTGATCCGGAAAAAAAATAAAGATGTGTACATTGACACCCAGGGTGCAACCTTTGACCAGGAGGTACTCAACTTTTACCAGGATTACCTTGCCATCATGGACAATCCGGCTTTGATTGAAACCTCCCGGTTTGCCCTGACAGCTGAAACAGCCCGGGGATTCCTGACATTCATGGACACCATCAAGGACCTTGATCCACTTCCCCTGGGAGTCAAAGGCCAGGTCACAGGTCCCATCACCATGGGGATCGGCATCAAGGACCAGGCAGGGAAACTGCTTTTTTATGATGAGCAGATGCGGGACATTGTCACCAAACAGATTGCCATGAAAGCCCTGTGGCAGGTTCTGCAGCTTTCCGGCCTTGGCTGCAATACCCCCCCCATTATTTTCCTGGACGAACCCGGGGTGGTGGGATTCGGGTCTTCCACCTATATCAGCATCACCAGGGAACAGATCATTGAATCCCTTGGCAACTGCATTGATGCCATTCACCTGGGGGGCGGTCTTGCCGGGATTCATATCTGCGCCAATGGTGACTGGTCACTGGCACTGGAATCGGGCACGGATATTATAAATTTTGATGCTTTTTCGTATTTTGACCGGCTGGTTCTTTACAAAGCGGAGTTAAAAACATTTATCCAAAGGGGCGGTATTCTGGCCTGGGGCATTGTGCCCACATCCAGCCCGGAATATATTGACACAGCATCCACGGATTCCCTTTATGATATGTGGTTGCAACAACTCAAGCAACTGGAAAACATGGGGCTTGAGCGATCCAAAATATTAAACCAGACCTTGATAACGCCAAGCTGCGGCACCGGATCTCTGGGGTTGGAACATGCGGTGAAGGTGCTGAAACTCACCCGGGATCTTTCCGCACGGATACAGCGTGAGGCACAGGATCAGGAGTGGTTTTAAGCCCAATTACTCCCTCTGATGAGGGAACCGGGCCGTCCGATCCGGCGGAATCGGACGACCGTTGGGGGCTGCGTATTGCTATTTGGCTCCGCGTCTACGACCCATTATTCGTTGTTTCGGCTGGGCGACAAATGACCAGCCTCACAAACCGTTGATTTCATAACCGGCATGGATGAAATCAACACCCATTTTACTTTACCAACGCCATCTTCTTTCTCAAATAGGCAATCTGGGTCTGGTGGGGCAGATCTTTGGGACAATAATCCTGGCATCCCAGAAGGGTCATGCAGCCGAACACACCGTCGTCGTCACCGATGATCTCATAATAGTCGGGATCGGTACGTTTATCCCGGGGATCCAGGTAGTACCGGGCAAGCCGCATGAAACCCACCGCTCCCAGAAAACCATCGCGCATGCGCTTGGTGGCACAGGCGGAGATGCAGCAACCGCACTCCACGCACCGCTCAAGTTCATAGATCTCATCGGCTATGGCCGGATCCATGCGCTCTTCCAGGCGACCCAGATCCACATGTTCGGCCATGTCATCGTGTATCCAGCTCTCCACCCGTTCGCTCATGCCCCGCATGAATTTGCCGGTGTTCACGGACAGATCCCCGATGAGTTCAAATCCCGGCAGGGGCAGAAGGGTGATTTCCCCGTCGGGGAACTTGGAGGTCAGGGTCCGGCAGGCAAGGTCCGGGCTGCCGTTGATCACCATGCCGCAGGAACCGCAGATACCGGCCCGGCAGATGAAGTCAAACTGCAGGGATGGTTCCTGGGTTTCCCGGATGTCGTTC
The DNA here is from genome assembly GCA_963674605.1 of uncultured Desulfobacterium sp. GTDB lineage: Bacteria > Desulfobacterota > Desulfobacteria > Desulfobacterales > Desulfobacteraceae > Desulfocicer. The sequence continues at coordinate 474,587 of OY771474.1, forward strand.
AAGGCAATAAAGATGGTCATCCCCGGGGCTTCGGTGACCTCATAGGTTTTCATCACAGGCTTGTCGCCCTTTACCTGGGGATTGAATCTCAAGATATTGAACTTAAGCACTCTTTCCTGATCCGTTTTTATTTCCTGGTCACTCATTATTTGAACCCCCTCCCGATGCGCTCGTTCTTTCCTTTAAATTTCTCCGGTATCTCAATGGGATTCAGGAGCCGCTGCAGCTTGAACCGATCGGCACCGGGGTTTTCCTTTTTAATTTCTTCAATTTCCGCCACCCGTTTTTCCGTGTCCGGATGATGGATGGTCTGGTCCACACCATAGCCACGGGATCCCGGAGGCATCTCCATCTTCATGACATCCAGGGCCTCGTATTCCACCTCGGGAAGATCGGCATTGTCGTCCTTCCAATAGGTGAGGGTTCGTTTGAGCCAGTCACGGTCGTTTCTTTCGGGAAAATCTTCCCGGGCATGGGCCCCACGGCTTTCCTTACGCAGCATGGCGCCATAGGCCACACACTGGGCAAGCTTGATCATCTTGGGCACCCTTATGGCTTCCACAAGCTCGGGGTTGGACGAGCTGATCTTGTTTCTAAGGGCCACGTTCTTGGAACGCTGGTGCAGGACTTTAAGTTCTTCCACGGCCTGGGCAAGATCGGTTTCATTTCTGAAAATACCCACCTTGTCCATCATGATCTGCTGCATCTCTTTTTTCAGCTCGTAGGGGTTTTCTCCCCGTTCTCTCTTGAGCAGGGTGGAAATCTTGGCCTTTTCCTGCTTCATGAAATGTTCAATGAGCTTGGTATTGATGTTAAGGGGGTTGTTCTGGCAGTGATCGGCCACGTATTCACCCACGATCATGCCGGCCACCACGGTTTCGGCAACGGAATTGCCCCCGAGGCGGTTAAATCCGTGCATGTCCCAGCAGGCGGCTTCACCGGCGGAGAAAAGACCCTTTAATGTGGGGCTTTCACCGGTGGACTTGGTACGGATACCCCCCATGGAATAATGCTGGGTGGGACGTACAGGAATATATTCCGTGACAGGATCAATGCCAAGGAAGTACTCGCATATTTCTTTAACTTCCCTCAGGTTCTTTTCAATGTGCTTACGGCCCAGAAGGGTGATGTCAAGCCAGAGATGATCACCGTAACGGGAGGGAATGCCTTTTCCTTTTCTCATGTGCTCGGTCATGCGCCGGGATACAACGTCCCTTGATGCCAGCTCTTTTTTGCCGGGCTCATAATCGGGCATGAATCGGTAACCGTCCTTGTCAAGCAGGAGTCCACCGTCTCCCCGGCAGCCTTCGGTGGTGAGAATACCCACGGGCACGATGGCCGTGGGATGGAACTGCACCGCCTCCATGTTGCCAAGGCAGGCCACACCGGTTTCAAGGGCAATGGCATTACCGATACCTTCTGAGATCACCGCATTGGTGGTCACAGAATAAAGACGGCCATATCCGCCGGTGGCAATGGTGGTGGCTCTGGCCACATAGGCAATGAGTTCGCCGGTGATCAGATCCCGGACAATGGCCCCATAACACACACCGTCTTCGTGGATGAGAGCGATGGCTTCCTTTCTTTCGTGCACGGGAATGCCAAGCTCAATGGCCTTATTGTCCATGGCGTAAAGCATGGTATGACCGGTACCGTCAGAGGTGTAGCAGGTTCGCCATTTCTTTGTGCCCCCAAAATCCCGGGAGGTGATCAACCCATGGGCTTCGGCCTTTTCGGTGATGGTTACCTTCTTACCATTTATAATAACATCCCGGTCACCCTTGTTCACCCGGCTCCAGGGAACGCCCCAGGCCGTCAGCTGACGGATGGCCTTGGGGGCAGTGTTTACAAACATCCGGGCCACGTCCTGGTCGCATCCCCAGTCACTGCCCTTTACCGTGTCTTCAAAGTGGATTTCTTCATCATCGCCCTCACCCTTGATACCGGCACCAAGGCTTGCCTGCATGCCCCCCTGGGCCGCTGCGGAGTGGGATCTTTTGGCCGGCATCAGGGACAAAATGATGGAATCATACCCCCGCTGCTTTGCGGCAATGGCGATTCTCAACCCTGCCAGGCCGCCACCAATGACAAGTGAGTCCGTATATATAACTTTCATCTGTTGCTCCTCGTGTGTGTTTTTTTTATTCTGCGGGTTTCGCTTCATCTGCGGCGGCATCCACCGCGGTCACTGCAGCATGGGGCATATAGCGCTGTCCTGCCTGATCCTTGTGCCGGATACCAATGACGGAAAATACAAGTAAGGCAAGAAGGCCCACGGTCAAAAAGAAAATGGTCAGCCGTTTTTTCCACATCTTGAGGTTAACGCGGGAGGCCCGGTAATCATCACCGGTGAACCATCCCCATTTCAGGCACAGACGATACAGACCAATGGTACCGTGGAGCTCCACGGATATCAAAAGGATGAGATAAAGGGGCCACATGTTGCCTGAGATCACACGATCGGCGGACAGGTAGGGATCAATCTGTCCCGGATGGGTGAGCATGACAAACAGATGCACAGACCCCAGAAAAAACATGATAAAGGCTGTCACCACCTGGATGTACCACAGGTTGGTATCATCGTGTTTCATCATCCCCATCTGCTGACGGAGTATGGCATGCTGTTTCCAGGAGATGGGAAATTTTCTCACCCCCAGAAGGGCATGGATAATAAAAAGGGTAAATACCCCCAAAACAGCAAAAAATACGGCGGCGGGATACCCATGGCCGGTGTCCGAAAGAAAAGACAGCTCCATGAATTTTGCCACAAAATTAAACGAACCCTTGCCCAGCAGAATACTGCCCACAAGCATCATGTGCACCCACATGAACAGCCCCAGCACCAAGCCGGTGCCGCTCTGGGCCAGATCCAGCCGTGCCGGTATCCGACTCTTTTTTACCTTGTCATTCTCTATCAAGCGTTCCATTCATCCTCCTTGATAATAATTAAAAACATTGGTCAAAAATCGTTCAAGCGAATTTCAAGCAAAATATATACCGCTTAAAACAAGTTGTGGGTAAGGTGCCCGTTTTTTTGAGCGATTGTCAGACAAACAGGAGCAGTGGGTCTTGATCATCCGTCCCTGGAAGGCCAAGGCCTATCCCATGGATCTGCCCACCGTTCAAGGGAGGACGTCTGATTTTTCCCAAATTCCCATCCTACCATGGCCAAAACCCGCCTTTGAGCGGCGGATTTTGGCCCGAAAAGAGCCATTGCTTTTAACCACACCCTTTGATATTCTTTTCAGGCCTTTTTTATATGAAACTCGTGCCATTCCGGCAACCGGGGCAGGTATTACCCTCCGCTCATGTATGCATGCGCATCTCTTCGAGCCTCGCAGCCCGTCCATGGGGGTGTTCCGAGGAAAATGACAGCTTTATCAGCGTCCATGTTAAAAGCTGCCATTTAATCCGCTCCGGGCAATACCTGCCCCCGGTCCCCTCTGTTATCGCGTTTCATGCTTCGTTGTGTCCGCCAAGGCATGCCCACTATAAGAAAGGGGCTTGATAACAACATCAATTTCAAAGGAATTTTCCAAAATTTTTTAAAAAAAAGGAGCTCAAAGATGGCAAACACCAGCATTACCATTCTATGTGAAAACACTGCCAGTCAAATGATGGGAATCACAGGGGAACACGGGTTTTCCGCACTGGTTGAAAAAAACGGCAGAAAGCTGCTTTTGGACACCGGTCAAGGCCTCACCCTGAGAAACAATGCCCGGGTTCTGTCCGTGGATCTCACAAGCATTGACAAGATCGCTATAAGCCATGGCCATCTGGATCACACCGGTGGGTTGTCAGAACTGTTTTTTCCTGTCAAAAAGGTGGATGTGGTTGCCCACCCCGATATCTTTATTCCCAAATATGCCCAGATAATGCAGGGAGATACCGCCAGGCGTTTTTTCATCGGCATTAAAGATGATCGACGGTTTCTGGAAGAAAATCGGGGGCTTAATTTTACCCTGAAACGGGAATATGAAGAGATTGAACCCGGGATCTTTTTTTCAGGTCAGGTGCCCCGGGTGACGGATTATGAGAAACCCGACGCGCATTTAAAGGTGAAGATTGGAGAGGAGTTCGTCCAGGACCCGCTTCTGGATGATTCTTCACTTTTAATAGAAACCGATAAAGGCCCCGTCATTCTAACCGGTTGTGCCCATTCGGGCATTGTCAATGTAATGGAACACTTTAAGAAACAAAGCGGGCATGATAGCTTCCATGCCATCATCGGCGGCACCCATCTGGGGTTTCTGGGCCTGGGAGAACAGCTGGAACAGACCCTGGATGCCTTTGATCGTTTTAAGGTACAGAAAATTGCCGTTTCCCACTGCACGGGCAATGAAGCCGCAGCCATCTGCTATAATCGTTTCAAAGATCGGTTTGCCTTTGCCAATGCCGGGTGGCGCATTGCTTTTTAATCTCAATTCTATTGACGATTCATAGCCGCGTTTGCAGTGGAAACAATATGATTTTGCCAAAGTGGGCACAACAATGCTGTGATCATGCCGGATTTCCCCACCGACGGAACAGATGATGCTCAATTTTTAAAAAATCAAGGGCTTTGCCCACACTCTGATGTATCAGATCTTCAATGCTCCGGGGCTGATGATAAAATGCCGGCATGGGTGGTAGAATGACTGCCCCCAGATCCGCAGCCCGGGACATGAGATTCAGGTGCCCCTTGTGAAGAGGTGTTTCCCGCACCATGAGCACAAGGGGCCTTTTTTCTTTTAATGTAACATCTGCAGCCCGGACAAGAAGATTGCTGCTGTAGGAATTGGCAATGGCCGAAAGCGTTTTAATGGTGCACGGGGCCACCAGCATGCCCCGGGTAAGAAAAGAGCCGCTGGCTACGGCGGCAGCCATGTCTTCGGGTTCATACACCGCGCCTGCAAGCTTTTTCACCTGTTCAGGGGAATAATCTGTTTCAATCTTAATGTTTGCTTCACCGGCCCGACTCAAGATCAAATGGGTTTCCACCCCCAGCTGTGCAAGCACTTTAAGCGCTTCAATGCCATATATCACGCCACTTGCCCCACTGATTCCAACAATGACAGGTAATCCCATTTTGATACGATCCTTAATTATTGATGACGGCCGTTGGGCTCTGATGTCGCATTTTTCATATTAAATTGAGCAATTTATCAAGGGTTTTTCTTGTGTGAAAGGCAGCAATTTGAAATTTTTCAGCATATCGAACAATGGAGCCGCCAAACAGATCCCATTCGCTTTGCCTTCCTTTAGTTTCAACGTCCCTTTGCAGTGATGTTTTTGTTTCAAAGGGAAAGTGCCTGGCCTTGGAAAAAGAGGTTTCCACAATATCAGAGGGAAGGGACACATTTAGAGCCCCGGCAATCAGGTAGACTTCCTCCATGATATTTTGTACAAGCATCCCAAGATCCGGGTCATCCACCACTTCACCCATGGTTTTATCAAAGGTGGCTGTCACCAGTGCAAAGGGGGCTATGAAAATATATTTTTTCCATATCTCAATGTTCACATCTTCAAAAAAATCAATGGGAATGCCGGCATCTTTAAAGAGCGTGATCCATTTTTCAGGGGAGTGTTCCGGATACTCCGGATCACTGCCCACGGCGATCTGTCCATTTCCCCCTGTTTGGAAAATAACACCCGGGGATTCTATATGGGTGCTGACATACAGGCAGGCGGGGAAGATACAGCCATGGCTTAAATGCTGCCGCATGCGCTCATAGATATCCGCCCCGTTCAGCAGCGGAAGAATGGCAGAATTCTCATCTGTGATTTTTTTGATATCTCGAGTGGCGGTTTCCAGGTCGTAGCCCTTTACCGATACCACCACGATATCAAAAATCGGTAAATCATCAACCGTGTCTGTGCAGGAATGGGGATGAACAAGAATCGGTTCTTTTCCACCGTCTTTTTTCAGAAGCAGGCCATTCTTTAAAATCTGGTCTCTGTGGGCTCCCCTTGCTATGAAATACACATCGGTTTCATTGTTTTCTTTCAAATACTGAGTCAGCAAAGCGGCATAGTATCCCCCTACCCCGCCGACCCCATAAAAGCATATTTTCATATATTTGCCTCAATGATTGTAAAAATTCATATGGCCTGGAGTACTTTAAGGGACAAGCCCACAACAATATCCTCAACCTTTTTTTTGTATGTCAGCATGTGAGGTGCCGTCAGATGGGCCTTCAAATCTGCCAAAGTTTCCCATTGCTCAATGATGGTAACAACATTCTCATCCCGTTCCTGGGGAGGCAAGCCGGAATCCACGTCCATGGTGGGCAGATACCCAATGCAACCCTTTTCTTTGAGAACCAGCGGCACATTGGCTTTGAAAATTTCAATAAACTCCGGAATCCGGCCTTCTTTGATGGTTATGGATGCGATTACATTAATCATGTCTCTTCTCCTTTTTATGGTCTCACAGATCATGCGTATTTCTTTTTCTATATTACAACAAAAATCATTCAAAAGATTCTTCCAAAATTTTCTGCCCCAAGACGTCTTTGAGTTTTTTGCCGATTATGTCACGGATGATTGCAGTTTTAACTGCTTTTCTGATGATCTGGTGAATTCTGTCGCGGATGAGCTTATTGTAAATGATGGATTTTGGTTTGTTCAAAATAGCCTTCTTATGATTTTACAAACTCTTGTAAGATTTATTGAAATGATCTAAAAAAAGATAGAATCATTTTAAAATGATGCCTCAAGGGAATAGCGGATATAGAGACTGAAGTAAAGTCAAAACAACACAATCAGCCCGCTGCCGGGAAATGGCTGACAAAGTCCAAAAATTAAACCTAGAACAATGTCATAGCTTGATTTTAGGATAGTTGATCCTGGGTAACTCCAGATTCATAAGTCCTCATAGCCTCTTGAAATCATAAGTAGATGAAGCATGGAAGATTACATATAGCCTAAGGAGATCAGATGTTTGAATGGATTGTCAGTGCAGAGGCCTGGATGGCCCTTGCCACCTTAACGGCCCTTGAAATCGTGCTGGGGATAGACAACATTATCTTTATTTCCACCCTTGTGGGGCGGTTACCGGAAAGCCAGAGAAACTTTGCACGGCGCACGGGTCTTTTTCTTGCCATGGCGACCCGTCTGGCGCTGCTTGCCTCGGTGGCCTGGGTGGTCAGCTTGAAGACGCCCTGGTTTACCCTTTTCTCCCATGAAATATCCGGCAAAGACATCATCCTCATCGGAGGTGGCCTTTTTCTTCTTGCCAAGGCCACCCACGAAATCCATGCAAGCCTTGAAGGCGTTGAGGAAAGCACAAAGATGCAGGCCACCATGAAACTGAGTGCTGTTTTGTTTCAGATATCCATTCTGGACATGGTTTTTTCCCTGGATTCGGTCATCACCGCCGTTGGCCTGGCCCGGCATCTTTCCATCATGGCCATCGCCATTATTGTTTCCGTTTTGATCATGCTGTTTGCCGCCAGGGCCATTGGTGAATTTGTGGACACCCATCCCACCATCAAAATGCTGGCATTGTCATTCTTAATCATGGTGGGATTTACCCTGGTTGCCGAAGGGTTTGATGTACACGTTCCCAAGGGATATATTTACTTTTCCATGATTTTTTCCATCTCCGTTGAGATGCTGAATCTGCGACTGCGCAAAAAACAGATGGCCACCGTTGTGCTGCATAAAAAAAAGGGGGCTTGATTACATCATCCAGCAGTCAGGAAATCAACAGATGGCCTCCCGCCCCCCGGAAAATAAGAATCAATAAGAATGTATCAGCTCAGCAGCGGCCCCATATACTCAAACATGCCAAGGCCACTGTCATGCTCCTTTTTGTTTTCCATGTCTGAGATTTTCTCAAAATTATCCCTGATTTCCTCAACGGAGATGGGCCGCTTTGCATCCCCAAGACAAATACCGTCTCCGGAAACAATGGCGGTGCGGCCATACCATCCGGCCCCGGTGGTGTAAATATTGCCTGAAACCGTGTTGTCTTCAGAACATAGATACAGCACCATGGGGGCGTTGAACTGGGGATTCATCTTTTCTTCAAATTCCGGTGGAAACACGTCCGCCGTCATGCGGGACCAGGCATTGGGGGCAACGGTGTTGATCTTTATATCATATTTGGATAACTCAAGTTTAAGGGTGTTCATGATGCCCACCAGCCCCATCTTGGCTGCCCCATAATTGGTCTGGCCAAAATTACCATAAAGCCCGGACACGGATGCCGTAAAAATAATACGGCCATAATTGTTTTCTTTCATGACTTTAACTGCCGGTTGGGTGACACAAAATGCCCCCTTCAAATGAACCCCGACCACCAGGTCCCATTCCTCTTCCGTCATTTTCATGAAGGATTTATCCCTTAAGATACCGGCATTGTTGATGAGAATATCCACTTTTCCATAGGTATCCATGGCCGTTTGAACAATATTTTTTCCACCGGCCATGGTGGCAACAGAATCATGGCTGGCAACGGCCTGCCCCCCCTGTGAAACAATTTCGTCAACTACCTTATCAGCGGCAGAGGCATCTGCACCGGCACCATCCCGGCTAACCCCAAGATCATTGACCACCACCTGGGCACCCCGGCGGGCCAGTTCCAGTGCATACATTCTGCCAATGCCCTGCCCTGCCCCGGTAACGATTGCCACTCTGCCTTCAAAATTGACTTGTTCCATTTGCATCTCCATTCGTGTTTGATGTGAAAAGTTGGGGGATTTGACAATCCATCGGACATTGTATTTCTTTTGCATTCCCTTATCTCAAAAATAATCGCAGAATACAAGCCTGACCCCGCAGGTCCGACAATAATGACGGCTGGTGAATGATGTGATCATGCCTGAATTATTCTATGCCGTTTCCATTTTTTTCACCAGACAGGATTGCAAGACAAATGGGAAGGAAGGTGTTGAGATCCTCCACAATGCACACATCGGCCATGTTCATCATGGGTGCGGTGGGATCTCTATTAATGGACACCACAAATTCGGACTGATCCATGCCGGCAAGATGCTGAAAAGCCCCGGAAATACCGCAGGCCATATACAGACTTGGTGCCACCACGGCCCCGGTGATGCCCACCTGCCGGCCATGGGAAAGCAACCCGCTGTCACACACAATGCGGGATCCCCCCACGGCACACTTATGAAATAAACGGGCAAGTTTATAAACAATGTCAAGATTTTCCTGGGAACCAATACCGTTACCCACCGCCAGAACAACTGAGGCTTGTGACAGACCCTTCATATCTGATGGGGTTTTTTTTACGCCTTTAAATCGGATTTTTTTCCATGCCTTGCAGCTGTCTGAGGAAACATCCCCCGCCGTCACCGGTAAATTTTTAATATGGTGTACGGTCAAAGCCCCCTCCGTTGATATGTCCAGCTTCTGAGGTTTAAACGCCCCGGGCTGGATGCTCAGCACCACCCGTTGTGTCAGCGGAGAAACCCATGCCAGTTTCTTTCCGTTCTCCATGGCCCGAAGAAAATTAAGAGCCCCGTTTTCCGCTTCAACGTCCTTCACCCCGCTGACATGGGCGGCTGCGAGTTTAACGGCAAGCCCCGGAGAAAAATCCATCCCCTGGGCCGTGTGGGCGGTACATATCCATGCAAATTCATGTCGGCCAAAAAAAGCCCCCAGAGCCTGTTTATAGATCCGGTTGTCATCTGCAACATCAAGAAGATTGACAACAATGCCCTTGTCTGCCAGGTCACTGGCAAGGGAAAAAAGAGTGTTCCCCACCAGAACAAGTTCCACACAAAGTGATTGAAGGGTTGCCACCTTCCCGGCAAAGGCAAGCAGTTCATGGGTGATGGGAGAAATGCCCTTCCCGTCATGCTGGGCAATGACATAGATTTTTTTATTCATGAATTCCTCCTGTTGAGAAGCCCTTTTTCCGCTAATATCCGGCCAAGGCCCACTGCTTTTTCCTCCGGAGTGCCTTTTAGAACAAGGCCGTTTCGTTTTTTTTCCGGAACCGTCAGTCGTTTGATCACTTGCCTTGCCGGCGGTGGCCCAAGGTCGTCTGCGTTAAAACACAGGGGGAGATGCCGGGCGGCCCGCAGCATACCGGAAAGAGATGGATATCTGGGGGTATTGATTCCCGATTGCAGCGTGAGCACACAGGGCAGCGGAAATTCCCAGGACTCCCTGAGCCCGCCTTCAAGTTCCCGTTCCAGGGTCACCCCCTGCCGGGAAAGTTCAGCAGAAATCACCGATGTGGCACAGGGCATTAAAAGCAGTTCCGCCACCATGGGTCCCACCTGAGACTGCATGAGATCCTCGGACATGACACCGGCAAGGATAAGATCATAGGCGGATTTTTCTGCATGGGCAGCAATGAGTGAGGCCGTGTAAAATGCATCGAACATGTGGGCTTCCCGGGCCTTGATGTGTATGGCCTGATCTGCGCCCATGCCAAGGGCCCGGGTTAATACAGATGCCGCGCCCTCCATGCCGGCGCTGATGACATCAATGCATCCTTCTCCCAGAGATTCCCGGAATAAAAGGGCCTGTTCCAGGGCAAAGGCATCAAAAAGATTCATGCGGTTTTCTGTTTTTTGGGCTGCTGGTTCCTGATTTTCAGGCACAGCTTTGATGCATACAAGTATTTTCATGAAATTTCCTTACACCGGGCATGATCACATCAGCAATTATAGACCATTGCTCCATAGCCTAATTGGGTTTTGGGTCACGTCTGTCATCCCGGTGACCCGTCAACTGTGACCGGTGGCCCAGGGTATATGATCAAGCCCTGTGGTTTTAAAGTCCTGAATGGTTTTTATCCTTCATCAATGGACAAAATCAAAGATTTAAAACAGCATAAAAAATGGGGATTCACATGTCAATATTTAAATGAACGATCGTTATATTTTATTTATAACGATCGTTATATTTTTCTTGACATATGCATGCATGGACGTGTATTCCATTTACCCAGATCATAAATCATTCGGGCTTGGTCATAACATCGGCCACGCGTCCCAATTGATGAGCCAACGGGGTCAGGGTTGTGCGATTGAGGTTATCGATTTCCCCTTGCGCAAACACCAAAAACAGCGATAATGCAAATAACCCACGCCTGACCCTTCTTCAAAACAACCGATATTGTATATCAAGCCCAATGATTCACCCGACTTGAATGTACCTGCTTCCCATAAAAACAAGGAGCGTTCTCATGGATTTTGCCGTATCTGAAAAAATGCAGATCATCATCAAAATGATTGATGAATTTGTGGAAAAAGAACTCATTCCCCTGGAACCGGAATTTTTGACCCGTCCCACCAGTGAACTGTTGCCCCGGCTCCGGGAAAAGCAAAAACTTGTAAAACAAATGGAGCTGTGGGCCCCCTGTCATCCTCAAAAATATGGCGGCATGGGGTTAAACCTCATGGAACATGCTTTGGTATCCGAAGCTTTGGGACGAAGTCCCCTTGGACATTTTGTCTTCTGGTGCCAGGCCCCGGATGTGGGAAACATAGAAATACTGGACCTGTTCGCCACCCCCTCACAGAAGGAACGTTATCTGATGCCCCTGATCCAGGGAGATATCAGAAGTTGCTTTTCCATGACCGAGGTCACCCAGGCCGGGTCCAACCCCTTGCTCATGGACACCACCGCCGTCATTGACGGTGACGATTATGTCATCAACGGCCAAAAATGGTACACCACCGCCGCAGATGGTGCCACCTTTGCCATTGTCATGGCTAAAACCAACCCCGAAGCCGATGCCTACCACCAGGCCAGCATGATTCTGGTGCCCTGTGACACCCCGGGATTCAATCTGGTGCGAAATATTCCCGTCATGGGACACACCGGGGACGACTATTTCAGCCATGCCGAGATTCTGTATCAAAACTGCCGGGTTCCCCGGGAGAACCTCCTTGGAAAAGAAGGGCACGGGTTTGTCATTGCCCAGGAACGGCTGGGTCCAGGACGCATCCACCACTGCATGCGATGGATCGGCATCTGCAACCGGGCCTTTGATCTGATGTGCGCCCGGGCCAGAGACAGGGTTATTTCCCCCCATGGTCACACCCTGGCCACCCGACAGATCATCCAGTCCTGGATTGCCGAATGTGCCGCAGAGATTCAGGGCGCACGGCTGATGGTTCTCCACGCCGCATGGAAAATAGAAAACGAGGGGGCCAAAGCAGCAAGAAAGGAAATTTCTCTCATTAAATTCCAGGTGGCCAATGTCATGCAGAAGGTGCTTGATACAGCGTTGCAGGTCCATGGCGGGCTTGGCATGACCGATGACACCATTCTTGCCTTTTTCTTCCGTCACGAACGGGCCGCCCGGATATACGACGGAGCCGATGAGGTGCATAAAGTATCTGTGGCAAAACAGATTTTAAAGCAATATCAGGGCCGTACAGTGAAATAAGCGCTGACTGAAAAAATAAAAAAAGGAACAGACAACAATGGATTGCACAGACCAGCCCACAGCTATCCGCCCAGGTGAAGGCCTTGACCAGCAACGACTTGAATCCTGGCTCAAAGACAGCCTTCCCGGACTTGACGGTGCGTTAAGCATTCAGCAATTCCCCCGCGGGCATTCCAACCTGACCTATCTCCTCCAGGTGGGAAAAAATCAGATGGTGCTTCGCCGTCCGCCCTTTGGCACCAAGCCCAAAAACGCCCATGACATGGCCCGGGAATATAAAATTATAAAGGCCCTTAAACCGGTATTTCCCTATGTGCCGGAAGCCCTTGCCCACTGTGATACCGATGAGGTCATGGGATGTCCTTTTTATGTCATGGAACGGATGGAGGGGATAGTACTGCGCCGGGAAATCCCACCCCAATTGAATCTATCCCCGGATCAGATCCGCCGGTTATTTGAAAAACATGTGGAAATCCAGTATCAACTGCATTCCCTGGATTATGAAAAAATCGGCATGGCAGAACTTGGCAGACCAGCAGGCTATGTCCAGCGTCAGGTCAGCGGATGGAGCAAACGCTATCGCAATGCCAAAACGCCCGATGCTCCGGAATTTGAAGGAATCATGACATGGCTGGAAGCCCATATGCCAGAAGATTCACCCATCTCCGGGATTATCCACAATGACTTTAAATTTGACAATCTGGTGCTGGACGTCAAAGATCCATTAATCGTTAAAGGGGTGCTGGACTGGGAGATGACCACCATCGGAGATCCCCTGATGGATCTGGGGTGTACCCTTGGGTATTGGGTGGAAAAAGATGATCCCCCGCAATACCAGGCCATGCGAAGCCTCCCCACCCATGTTAAAGGGGCACTGACCCGCAGGGAAATGGTGGCCCATTATGAAAAAATTTCCGGTCGCACCATTGAAAACATGGACTTTTATCTATGTTTTGGTCTGTTCCGCCTGGCCGTCATTGCCCAGCAGATTTATTATCGATTTTACCATGGACAGACCCGGGACCCACGATTCAAGCACTTGATCCATGCGGTCAAGATTTTAGAACAGGCAGCGGAAAAAATATAACATAAGCCTGATCCCTCCCCAAAATGACCCATATTGTGATCAACCACAAATTAAAGCATCAACAAGGAGAAGATAAATGCGCTGTGAGGATATCAAAACGGTTTTAATTATCGGTGCCGGTACCATGGGGCATCAGATCGGATTTCAATGTGCCGTGAGCGGGTACAATGTAATGCTTTATGACCTGTTTCCGGAAATGCTTGAAAAAGCAGATCAACGACTTGAATCCCTGGCACGACGTCTGGTGAAAAAGAAAAGGATCTCTTCATCGCTGGCAAAAGAGGCCCGGGAACGCATGGTGCTCACCAGTGATGCACGGAAAGCCGGAAAAAATGCCGACATTGTCAGCGAGAGTGTACCCGAAAACCCAAAGCTTAAAGGAGAACTATTTGCCCGATTTAACGATATCTGTCCCCCGGCAACCATATTCACCACCAACACCTCTTCCCTGGTACCCTCCATGTTCGCAAACGCCACCGGACGTCCGGAACAATTTCTGGCCCTTCATTTCCATGATATTGCCCTGAGTCGCATCGTGGATGTCATGCCCCATGCCGGAACCCATGGTGAAATGATTCAAATAGTGGTTGATTTTGCGGAAAAAATCGGGCAGATTCCCATTGTATTAAAAAAAGAACAGCCCGGCTATCTTTTCAATAACATGCTCATGGCCTATCTTGATGCAGCGCTGACCCTTGCGGCATCAGAGGTGGCCACCATTGAAGACATTGACAGGGCCTGGATGGGCATCATGCACACCCCCGCAGGTCCCTTTGGGATCATGGATTCCGTGGGCCTTGATACCTGCTGGAAAATAACCCACTATTGGGCGGAAAAGAAAGGTAACCCCAAGGCGTTAAAAAATGCCGAATTTATCAAATCCCATGTGGATGCCGGACAGCTGGGCCAGAAATCAGGTAAAGGCTTTTACCAGTATCCGGCCCCAGCCTTTGAATCTCCTGATTTTCTAACCAAAGGAACACAACCCCCCAGGTAATGTAAAAAAATATGAATTACACTGATTTTCAAAAGCAGATAAAAATCACCCGGAAAAGCATCTGTCAGGATTATTTTCAGCACCATCAGGATGCCATCCGCATTAAAAAAGAAGAAACCGTTATCCGAAACCTGGAAAAGATTTTTAATGCTGCCTTGAAAATAAGCAACACCAAGGGTTTTCAGGCCATGAGCATGCGGGATCTGGCCCGGGAAACCGGGCTGAGTACCGGGGCACTATATGCCTATTTTTCAAGCAAGAACGATCTGTTAAATAAGATGCAGTCCCACAGGCGCAACACGGTAATGCAGATCATGAATACCTGCCTTGATCCTGAATCAGACCCCCTTGAACAGCTGATCACAATTATAAAGGTGCACCTCTATCTAAGTGAAGCCATGCAGCCCTGGTTTTATTTTTCTTACATGGAAAGCAAAAACATGTCCCGGCTCCAGCGGGACAAGCTGGTTGCGGGCAGCCAGGCCACGGAAAACTTCATTGCGGACATCATCAGAAAAGGCCAGGCCACCGGTGCATTTAAGGACCACGATGCAGACATCAGCGCCGGTATGATCAAAGCCCTGCTCCAGGACTGGTATTTGAAACATAAAAAGCATGCCCGCCGGAAAATAACGGTTGATCAGTATGCTGATCTTGTTCAGCAGATCATGGTTCCTTTTTTGAAGAAAACGGGGATTCAGGAATGAACTCTAAATAACTTTTCTAACCCGGAAGCGCGGTCGTCTCGCCCCGGTAGCTGTCAAGACAGTTGTCGCATTTTTTGAAATTTTCTTCTCTTACAACAATACGTTTTCGGTACTTTCGGGGTAGCCCTTCTCCCCGGCCCTGTCAAGGGTCAAGATGAACGATCTGCAATCGCCCTTGACAGGGCCGGGGAGAAGGGCTTTTCGGTAATCACGAGATGATTATCATCATCTCGATTTAACAATCGATCTTTGATAACTGAATGATTGCCTCTCATCCTGTTTGTCTGAATCCATCGGGAAAGTGTTCACTGCCTTTAGAGTCGGACTCAGTTTTAGGTGGGTTGAGCCAGACCGGTCCTTTCGGCTCCCAGTTGCGGGTACCCCCACTCCAGCGTTTCGGGCACTTTTGCTTTGCTTCCCGATAAATTCGGTCCCGATTTTCAAGGATGTCTTTATCCCTGCCGGTATGCCGGTCCTCGGGTGTGACAAACCGGATACCGCTGTGCAGATGTTCGTAGTTGTACCACCGGACAAAGGATGCTACCCATTGCCTTGATCCCTCTATCGATTCAAAGGGTTTCCCCGGATAATCCGGCCGATACTTGCAAGTCCGAAACAACGATTCAGAAAAAGGGTTGTCATTGCTGACCCTGGGGCGGCTGTAGGATTTTGTCACTCCCAGGGCGTCCATTTTCGCTCTGATGGTATATCCTTTCTGGGCACCGCCGTTGTCGGCATGGATCACCGGCGGTTTCAAGATGCACCCCTGAGCCAGGATAGCCTTGTGGATAAAGGCGGCCCCCAGTTCAGCGCTCTCGGTAGAATGAACCTCCCAGCCGACAATTTTCCGGCTGTAGACATCAACGATCATATACAGGTAAAAGTACATGCCGCGGATCTGAGACGGCAGCCAGGTCACATCCCAGGACCACACCTGATTCGGTCCGGTGGCACAGAACCCTTTGGGAGGAGGGCTGTGCCGGGGCGCCCTACTGCGGCCCCGGTGATGCTGCTCACCTGCCTGATGCAGGATGCGGTAAAAGGTAGACTCGGAGGCAATATAGGTGGCATTGTCTGCCAGCCGGGGCACAATCTGTCCCGGCGGAAGGCTTGCAAACTCTGGATCATGGCAGATGCTGAGCACTTTTTCGGTCTCCTCTCTGGTTAGCTTATTGGCAGGTTCCGGCCGGACAGCTGTCGGGCGTCCATCTTCCCTGACATCCGATTGTCCGGTCCAGCGCTGATAGGTTCTGTTGCTGATACCAGCAACCTCACATGCCGGTTCAAGGCGCGCTCCAGCCTGCCTGGCTTCATTGATCAGCATAACAATTTTGCGGCGATCCGGGGCGCTGATCATTCGTCCTCTGAGTCCCCCCAAATCGCCTGGACTTTTTTTTGCAGCATCAGAAGAGCCGCAGCTTCTGCCAGGGCTTTTTCTTTGCGTTTCAGATCTTTTTCAAGGTCTCTGATGCGCCTTCTATCTTCTTTCAGGCTGGATTTGAGCCTGGCATTGGCATGTTTATCCCAGTCGTTGGCGCTCTCGCAGGCAAGGCGCCACTGGTGAACCTGTTCCGGGAATATGCCTTTTTTGCGGCAGTACTCACCCAGTTCTGTCTCGTTCAGCCCTGCAGTCTCAACAACCGCGGTAAACTTGTCCCGGGCATTCCATCCTTCCGGTTCGGTATCGGCATCCGGCAGCAGGACGCCTTTCTGACGGGCCTCCTGGCGCCATTTATATAATGTGGCCTCGCTGATACCCTCTTCTTTGGCCAACTGGCTGATCGGTCTGGGATGCGGTGGCATCATTTTTTTGAGTACAGCTTCTCTTCGTTCCGTTGTGTATCGCATGAACTTCCTCCTGTATTTCTATAATAGAGTTTTTCAGTTCATGTGACAACTATCCTAACAGTAGGGGGCCCGATGTCAATGGGCATGAGGAATTGAACCATTTATGGTCATTAAAAATGAGCCGCATCAATTCATTTTAAAAGTCTCCTTTATTTTATTCTATTGAAGGGGGATTACATTTAAACCCGGCTTCAATCAACATATATTCCAGCACTATTCCAACTTCACCTCGTCAGTTGAGTTCATCAAGCATCCAGGGCTTGGTCACAACATGGCCCACCTGCCACATTGGCGGACCCATGGGGTCAGGCTTGTGCTATTTTATTTTTGACAAGAGTCTGTATTTAAATGAAAATTTAAGCAAAAGTGTCAATAACGCAAGCCTGATCCCCACCAAGGGTGGCCCATCTTGTGATCAAGCCCAGATTCTTCAATCTTTGACCTCCTTGAATCAGGGCAAACGCATTAAAATTAGGCATGAATTCTGATTCTAATATATTCAGTGTCTTAAAAAATTTGATTTTTTCAATAAGCCACAAAAGGTTACAAAATTCTTGTAAGATCCCATATAGAATAAAACCATCTTAATAATTATTTTATTGATTTTTGTGATAAAATCTCGTTATAAAGAACTATATAAAGCAAAATAAATATTATAAAAAAAAAAGGAGGCTAAAATGTTATTGGAATTCAGATTGAAAAATGTCCTATCTTTTAAAGAAGAGACATGCTTAAGTATGATTGCATCTTCCTCAAATTCAAAAAAAGAATCTACAGACCCGGTCATCAAAGTAGGCAAACACTCTATTCTATCAAGCGTGGCTATTTATGGAGCTAATGCGAGTGGTAAAAGCAACTTTTTGGCTGCCATTCGCTTTATGAAATACTTTATTTTTGGATCTTCGCGAGAAAGCCAGGTTGGAGATGACATTAAAGTTAATTGTTTTAAATTTAACAGTAGTTGTTCAGAAAAGCCGTCAACATTTGAGATTACGTTTTTAGTTCAAGGAGTAGACTATAAAAATGAAAAAAAAGATGTGATTTTTAGATATGGTTTTCAGGTAGATAAAAAAAGAGTTCAAGCGGAGTGGCTTTTTGGTAGATTTACTGCTCAAGAATCAAAGCTATTTGAACGTTTAGGAGATGACATCCAAATTGGTGAAAAATACCTTGAAGGCAAACAAGTATACAAAGCAACAGGCAAAATTAGAAAAACGACTTTATTCTTATCTCTTGTTGCTTCAATTAAAGGTGAAAATGCAAAACTAACTGATTCCATTATGAGTTGGTTCCATCAACTACGAGATCTCTCATCTATTGCTGATGATAATTTTTACGGAATTACAGCTAGTTTAATGTCAGAGAAAGACATGAAAGAACTTATAATCAAAGCTCTTTGTTTTGCTGATATTTGCGTTGAAGATATTTCTATTAAAAAAGAACCAGTTGACTTGAATGAACTACCTATAGAAATCAAAGAAGATTTGGAAAAACAAGGGAAAAACATATCAAAGCTACACACCCTTTCTGTCAAATCATATCATAAAAAGTACAATGATAAAAAAGAAGAAATTGGAACTGAATCTCTTGATTTTGATAAAGAAGAATCCGATGGCTCAAAAAAATTCTTTTCTCTTATTGGTCCAGTATTAGATGCATTAAAAAATGGATTAACTTTGGTTATTGATGAGATTGATTCGAGACTTCATCCAATTTTGTGCAATGTAATAATTTCTCTTTTTAATTCAAAATCTATAAATAAAAAACATGGACAATTAATTTTCGCTACACACAACACTCTTCTCATGAATCCCAAAACTTTAAGGCGTGACCAAATCTATTTTGTTGAAAAAGACAAATATGGCGAATCTGAACTTTACTCTCTCCTTGATTACAAAAAAGTTCGTAGTGACGCTTCATATGATAAGGATTATTTATTAGGGAAATATGGTGCCATCCCATATTTGGGAGACTTTGAATCTCTTGTAACAGGAGACAAATAATGGGTAGCGACGATTGCCATCATTTTACAAAAAAAAGAGCACTCAAAAGACGGAAAAAAAATTCAAGAGAATACAAAGACAGCATTCTTATTATATGTGAAGGTTCTGAAACTGAAGTGAAATACTTTAAAAGCTTTCCAGTAACCAACATTAAGGTAGAGACAATTGGCACTGGAAGGAATACCATATCTTTAATTTCAGAAGCCATTGAAATTTGGAAAGGGTTTGCTGATGATCATACATTTTATGAAAGACTTTGGTGTGTATTTGACAGAGATGATTTCCCGTTACAAAATTACAACGAAGCTTTTGATAAAATAGAATTTGAAGAACAAAAACTCAACAAAAAATTTAAGAAGCAAACAAAAAGAGAAATAAAAATTTCTATCGCATATTCGAATCAAGCCTTTGAGTTGTGGTATTTGCTTCATTATGATTATATTACCGCAAGTATAGATCGTTCAGAATACAAAAGAATGCTCACCAAGAGAATGGGCAAAAAATATAGAAAAAATGATCCTGACATATATGGCTTACTAAAAAAATTATCGGATGATACTCATACCCTCCAAGGGCAAACCTATGCTATAAGCAATGCGAAGAAGCTATATTCAAGCATAAAAGGGTTAAAACATAACCATAATCCTTCTACGACAATACATTTATTAGTAGAAGAGCTAAACAAATATCTTAAAAAATAATTGTGGTCTTGGTCACAACATGGGCCATTTCGGGGAGGGTTCAGATCAGATCCCAACAGGGCAGATATCAAATCTGGGCTGGGCTGCAATCAGCTTCCTGGTGTAAGGGTGTGAGGGGGAATCAATCACCTTACGGGTGGTGCCGGTTTCCACAATGGCACCATTGTGAATAACGGCAATGCGATCGCACAGATAATTTGCCGCAGCCAGATTATGGGTAATAAACAAAAAGGTCATCCCCAGCCGTTTGCGAATATTGAGCAGTACTTGAAATAATTGTATGGCAATGGTGGCATCCAGCATGGAGGTGGGTTCGTCGGCCACAATAAATTCAGGATCCAGCACAATGGCCCGGGCAATGGCCACCCGCTGACGCTGTCCCCCGCTGAGCTGGTGGGGATATCGATCATAAAAGTCAGCTGCCGGTACCAGCCCCGAAGCTTTTAGGGTATCCAGCACCTTTTCCCGCCGGGTCTCCCGGGTTCCCACCCCATGGACAATGAGGGGTTCCGTTACTGTTTCAGCAATGGAGAGATGGGGATTAAGGGATTGGTAGGGGTCCTGGAAAATCATCTGAACCTTTTTTCGGTATGCCTGCAGTGCCCGGCCTTTCAATGCGGACACGGGCTGACCATCCAGGCGGATTTCCCCCCGGGTGGGTTTTTCCAGCTGTGCCAGCAACCGCCCGGCCGTGGTTTTACCGCTGCCGCTCTGCCCCACCAGGCCAAAAATTTCTCCCCTGAAAATTTTAAGACTGACATCCTTCAGGGCCACCACATCCCTTGCCCCTTTATGAAACAGGTGATCCCTGTGACCGTAAATTTTTGATATATTCACCAGTTCAACCACAGGATCAGGCTGTTCTTTTATTTCCCCCATGACGCTCCTTTGGTTATGCTTTCTTTAAAACACCGGACCCCATGGGTGGGAGATAAAACCCGCCATCCCGGACTGCCGATGTTACAGTCATCAAGGGGGCTTTCACACACCCGGGCCATGGCACACCCATGATTCCAGCCTTTTTCATCCCGCCGGACGTTAATATCGGGCACCCGGACATTATTACAATTATCAAGGGTGAGGTAAGAACCAAGCAACTGCCGGGTATAGGGATGAATCGGTGTCTGAAACACCTCTTCCCGGGTACCGGCCTCCACAATTTTTCCGTCATACATCACACAGATATGCCTGCACACCCGGGCCACCACGGCAATATCATGGGAAATAAACACAAAACCGGTATGGGTCAAGTCCTGTATTTTTAAAATTTCCCTGAGAATTTGATCCTGTACCACCACATCCAGGGCCGTTGTAGGTTCATCGGCAATGACCAGACGGGGACCACAGGCAAGGGCCATGGCAATGACGGCCCGCTGCTTCATGCCGCCGCTGTACTGGTGGGGATAATCCTGGATGCGATCCCTTGGGATACCCACCAGATCAAACAAAGAGCTGATCCGTGCATCCATGTCCGCCGAAGAAATCCGGTCCTGGTGGGTGACAATCATTTCAGCCACCTGCTCTCCCACCCGGACCACAGGGTTCAGCGCATTCATGGCGGCCTGGAAAATCATGGCCACCTCTTTTCCCCTGATTTTTCTAAGGTCATCCTGCGACAGACGTGTGAGATCCCGATCGCCCAGAAGTATCCGACCCTGCAAAATGGCGGCATTGTCCGGCAGAAGCCCCATCAAGGCCATGCCGATGGTAGTTTTACCGCAGCCCGATTCCCCCACAAATCCCAGAGAAGCTCCCGATTCAATGGTAAAAGACACATCATCCACGGCCTTGATCATGCCCGTTGCACTCTCATACCCCACAGTCAGATTTTCCACGGTGAGCAATGTCATGACGGCTTCCCCTCCTTTCGTAACCGGGGGTCCAGCACCTCGTCCATGGCCCGGCCCACCATGTAAAAAGAAAGGGTCAGAAGGCTGATGCAGATCCCCGGGGGCAGTAGCCAGTAAGGGGCCTGGAACATATGACCGGAACTCCACACCCACTGCAGCATCATGCCCCAGCTGATCTGGCCGGGATCACCAAACCCGAGAAAAGAAAGGGATGCCTCCACCAGAATGGCCGAGGTGACCCGGAAGGTCATGTACAAAAAGGCCAGGGGCAGCACATTGGGCATGATGTGCTTGAAAATAATGCGCATGTTGGAGGCCCCAGCCACCCGGGAGGCTTCAATAAAAGGTCTCTGCTTCAAAGAAAGGGTCTGGGAGCGTATCACCCGGGCCACGGCCGGCCACCGCAAAATGGCAATGAGAAAAACAATCATCCAGATGTTAAGCTGGCCGAACAGGGCCGCAATAATGAGCAAAATTACAAGGGAGGGCAGCACCATGACCATGTCGGCCAGTCGCATAAGAAGCATGTCCACAATGCCACCGGCATATCCTGACACCATGCCCACAACGGTGCCAATGACAATGCTGATAAATGCCGAGGCCAGCCCCACAATGAAGGCAATTTTAGAACCTTCCAGCAGTTGACAGAAAATATCCCTGCCGATAAAGTCAGTTCCCAGCCAGTGAACGGCACTGGGTCCCACGGAATGCAAGACCATGGGGTCCACCCCGGTCATGGGATCGTACATCTCCCCAATCAGGGGCAAAGCAAAGCTGGCAAGTGCCATGCAAGCAAACAGCATCAGAAGGGCCAGACCTGCCTTTCCCAATGGATTCCTGATAAATATTTTCCAGCTGGATGACAACCGCTGGGTAAAACCAGAATTATAAGTCATGTTTCATAATATCCATATTTACATTAACGGGCATGTCCCAGCGGACACAACGAATATTGGGTCGTATACGCGGAGCCAAATGGCATTATGCCGCCCCTCCCCCGACGGGCAATGGGCCCGGACCGGAACTGTAGACAGCTCGATTGTCCGGTTCCTATTGCCCATCGGGGGAGGGGCTCTGCTGAGGTAGACTTGAAGGCTGTCTTTTCATATAAAAACATATATGGCAGTTAGCATCTTGCCACAACGAACAATGAAAAAGCAGTTGCTGTTAATACCCAGTACCTAAAACCCAGCACCCAGTACCCACTTTAATAATGAATTCGGGGATCCAGCCACGCATACAACAGATCCACAATAAGATTGGCAGACAGAACCACCGCCGCAATGAGCAGAAAGCATCCCTGGGCCAGGGGATAATCATTGTTGCTCACAGCAAAGATCAACTCCCGACCGATGCCCGGCCAGGTGAAAATCTGTTCGGTAAGTGCACCGCCATTGATGGAAAAGGCAAGGCTCAACCCCACACTTGTCACCACGGGAAGGGCGGCATTTTTTGCCGCATGGCCATTGCGGATCACCCGGTCCGTCAGCCCCTTGGCCCGGGCCGTCAAAATATAATCTTCCTTTAACACGGACAGCATGCTGCTTCGCATCAACAACAGATAACTGCCCACATGGATGATAAAAAGGGTTAAAAGGGGCAGCAGCATGTGATGGAGCACATCCAGGGCTTTCACCATAAAGGAACTGTCTGTTATCCACAGTTCCGGGGACATAATGCCCCCCAAGGGAAACCATCCCACCTGAAACCCCAGCACCCACAGCATCATCAAAGCAAACCAGGGCACAAACAGCGTATGACACACCAGGGCAGAAATGGAAAGAATGCCATCCAGGCGGGAGCCCTTGTTCCAGGCCGACAGTTTTCCCAGAAAAATACCGGCCAGGGCCGCAAGCAGGGTGGAGGTGGTGAATAAAAGAAGTGTACACGGCAACCGTGACAGGATCACCCGGGCCACGGGTTCTCCATAATGAAATGAAAAGCCAAGGTTCCCCGTAAAAAAATTTTTAACATAAATCATGTACTGGGTGCTCAAAGACTTATCAAGGCCCATCTGTTCCATGAGATGGGCGGCATCTTCCGGGGTGAGCATGGGATCCACCATGCGGGTCACAGGATCACCCGGGGCCAATCGAAACAGAAAAAAAAGAACAGTGAGGATCAAAAAAAACAGAATAAACAGCTCCAGCGCTTTTTTGAACAGAAATAAGGTACGATTCATGGTTTCTCAGCTCCCGAAGCAGTTACAGGTTTTACCATGCAAAGGGACCACAGATTACCGATCCCCTCCAGACTTTCCACCCATCCATCAAAGCGTTTCCGGGAGGACACCTCCAGAATATCTGGGTTATACAAGGGAATATAGGGCAGATCATCAAGGAGGATCTGCTGCATCTCCAGAAGCAGTTCACGTCTCTTGTCTTTGTCCATTTCAAGGCGCTGGCTGTCGGCAAGGGCATCAAAAACAGGGTTATTATAGCCGCTCATGTTCCAGCCCCGGGGCTTGTCATTCTTGGAATAAAAGAAGGTCCGGACATAATCGGGGTCCAGGTTCAATTTTCCGTATCCCAGTACAAAGGCATCAAAATCGTGTTTTCCCTTGACCTTGTCCAGAAGTGCACTGAAGGACATGGGTTTTGCAAAGGCGGGTATTCCAAGTTCCCGTACCCATTCCTGTATCATCATCCCGGCAAAGGCCCGCTTGGGATCATAATCGGCAGGGGGGGTTAAGATCGTAATTTTTTCCATGGGCTTACCGTTGGGAAGACAGATGGTGGTTGGCTGCCGTGGATTGCCATCTTGGTCCACCGGAGAAACCTGCCAGGAATAACCGGCCTGCTGTAACAGCCCGTATGCTTTTTGAATGCGTTGTTTATGGTTCATACCCTCGCTGTATCTGCTGACATCAGGATTATGCCAGAAACGGTTACCCGGCGGCACAATGGAGTGCATGGGCACCCCATAATTCTGAAGAAGCCGGGTGACGATGAACTCTTTGTCAATGAGGGTGGCAATGGCCCGGCGCAGTATCCTGTCGTCAAAGGGTGGCTTTCTTAAATTAAAGCCCATGAAGTAGAGGGCACTCTTGGGATTATGAAAAAGCTCAATGTCCGGAGCCTGATTCAAATCCTCCACATATCCCGGCTCTATGCCCCACCAGTACATATCAATCTCTCCTTTTCGAAGGGCAAGGATAGCCACATCACTGGTGCCGTACATTTTATAGATTACCCCGTCCACCCAGGGGCCCAGATGACGATGGGCAATGGTGGTGCCGGTGCCGAAAAACCAGGGATTTTTTTCCATGTGGACAAAGGTGCCTTTGCGGTATGTAGAAAGCATAAAAGGGCCAGTGCCAAGGGGTTTTTCCACGGTATGATTTTGAAGGGTTCTTAGGGGTTTTTGTGTTTTCAGGGCCGCATCCGCCACGGGCTGCCACTGTGCCCGGGAGACCATGGGAGCCGTGAATACCCGGGAAAGAACGATGGCCGAGGGTTCTTTCAAAAAAAAGCGCACCGTGTGATCATCCACCACCTCTATTTTATCAATGGCCTTCCATTGGCTGTAATACCGGGGCACCTTGAAATTTAAAAACACACCAGCGGTGAAAGCCACATCATGGGCGGTGAAAGCCGTACCATCGGACCATTTTACCTTTTTTAACCTTATCAGATAGCTCATGGTTTCCGTATCAAGCACAGGCATGTCTTCTGCCAACCAGGGGATCAGTTCCAGGGTGTCGGGGTCCCGGACATACATGGGCTGGTAAATCTGGGAAAGGATTTTCCAGGAATTGGCATCGCTTGCCAGCCAGACATTCAGGGTCCGGGGTTCTTCAGGAAGCCCGATTGTCAACATATTTGTGGATTTGGTTTGCCGGCAGGAGAAAAAAAGCACCATCATCAAAAGACAGAACACGGAAAAAACCAAAACATTTACCCAGGCCCTTCGCTGGTAATTATATACCTCAACATCAACGGGTGTGGCCCGGGCCATGGATTTAATTTTATTTATGGAAAACGCCAGTCTGGATTTTGTCATCATGGAAGTTTCAACTTTCAGGATTCAATTCGTTTGAATTTTTGGAGATTTTGTCATATCAGGTACAATCGGTGGATCAACAGGATCAAAGAGGTCATAACCCAGCCCAGGCCCGGCTGGCTACGATGTTCAAATCTCGATGATGTAATCAGGTCCGAATTTTGTGTTCAATAAAATCAATAACCTTTGATTCAAGCTTTAAGCCGGTCAGCTGATTGATCCGGGGAATACCTCCGGGGCTGACGCAGTTGACTTCAACAAGCTTGTCTCCAATGACATCAATACCCACAAAGTAAAGGCCGTCCGCCTTCAGTTTAGGCCTTATCTCTTCGCATATGGCCTTCTGGGAGGGAGTGATTTCATGGCGAAAAACCTTGGCACCGGCATGAACATTGGTTCTAAAATCTTCTGACACGGACCTGCGGTTCATGGCGCCGATGATCTCTCCATCCAGCAGAAGTATCCGAACATCCCCATGATGCTTCACATTCTCAAGATACTCCTGAACCATTATGGGCTGGCGCTGGGGGTAGGGTCGGTTGGCCCGGATATAATAGTTGATCAGGGAATTTAAATTTTCAGGATCACGGTTGCTCACCTTTATCACCCCTTCCCCGCCATGTCCCTGAAGGGGTTTTATGATCATATCCCCCCCAAAAGTGTCAATAATCCGACGCAACCGTTTGGGGTCCCTTGAAATATGAGTCTGGGGTGTAATATCCGGGAAATTAAGGGTATATACTTTGCTGTTACCCTTGATCTGACCCATGGGATTGTTCATGACAAACACCCGGTCGCACACGGGGCCTAAAAATTCCATGACCTGATAATTGATGGGGGGGTCTTTTCTTAAGAAAAGGACATCCAGGTCCACCACCGTTTCAAAGATCAGCTCGTCCTGGATAAGACAATGGACAAGGGCATCCCAGTAGGCTTTCATGGACAGATCCGGTTCTACTGAAATATTTCGCATCCTGGCCACCACCTGATTATCCCGGATATAAAGGTCATGGGGTTCCAGAAAAAAAACCGTGTGTCTTCGCTGGTTGCACTCGTACATCAGGTGGGAGGTGGTTTCCCATTGGGGGTCAATGCTGCGAAGATCGTCCATTAAAAATGCTATTTTCATATGGTGCTCAGTCTCTTCCAGTATTTCTTTTGGGGCCTGCTTACAAGATGAGTACAGGTCTTATGGTGGCTGGCCAGGGTTATGATCATGCCCGGATTGGATATCCGTGGTGAATAAAGTAACATACTTGAAAGATGAATCCCATCAAAAAAATAAGGGACTGGTCACAACAGGCATAAATCCACTGTAAGCTTCACATTGTAAGCTTCAAGGAGTCTTCCAGTTTAATCTCCAGTTCTGCCAATGCCACTTCGGACAGTCCCAAAGAATGGGCTTCGGGGGTGGCAGCAAGCAGAAGAGATGGATTTTCATGCAGGCCAATCCCCATTTTATTACAGGCAAAATTGGCAAGCCTCACCATCAGCAGTATAATATTCTCATCCCCGCATGTCTCATCGTGGTGTTTTAAGACCACCTGGCAATAAACATCGGGCAGGTTCCACTTTTCCAGAAGGGCATGACCATACTGCACATGCATGGTTTCCATGAGTTCACTGATCAATTCCGGAGACGGCAGGGTCAAAATCCGCTTTGACGCAATAATATCATCAAATATTGTGATCAGAAACAGCTTGCCCACGTCATGGAGCAGACCTGCGATAAAGGCTTCATTGCTCATGTTGACAAATCCGCGCTTGCGTGCGATCCATTGACTCCCAATGGCGCACCCCACGGAATGGGACCACAGCTTTGCCAAAAGCTCTTGATCCATGGGATTGTCGGATTGAAAATTTTTTCGATGGGTTACGAGGCTCACCACATTGGCAATTTCCAGAAATCCTATGCGGTTAATGGCATTGCGCACCGTTGTGACCTTTTTCAAACCCCGGTAAAAAGCAGAATTGGACATGCGCAGCACCTGGCTTGTCAGGGCTGGATCAGACACGATGAGTTTTTCCACCAATTGAAGATTGGGCTCTTCCCGACCCACTTCCTGCTGAATACGCAGGGCATTTCTGTCAAATGGCAAAAGTATGGTTTTGTCGCTGGCAATGTATTCTTCTGCCATTTCGATCAATGAAGCTTCCTGTTTCATTTATCCCTTTCTCTATAATCCCAGAAGATTTTGAATAATGGGCAACGGTCTTGGCTTGTGCAGGCGTGGAAGACACCTTAAAACCTCCTGAAGGGTGGTGATACCCGTTGCCGCAAGGGCAATGCCTGTTTCCATGAGTGTCACAAGACCCGTGGATTCGATACCGATATGCCGAATCTGATAACTTGTCTTTTTTTCAAGAATGGCATTACGAACAGCTTCGTCAAGGATAAGCATTTCATGCACCCCTAAGCGTCCTTTATACCCAGTATATGCACATTCACTGCATCCAAACCCCTTTTGAAAATTTCCATTTTGAATATCCGCCGGGGAATACCCGAGAATGCGAAGATCCGCAGGGGTTATCTTATAGGGCATCTTACAGTGGGGGCATACTTTCCTGAGAAGCCGCTGGGCCAGTACACACACAACGGTGGAGGAAATTAAAAACACATCGATCTCCATATTCATCAGACGCACAAGCCCGCCGATGCTGTCTTCCGTATGAAAGGTGGTCAGTACCTTATGCCCGGTCAAGGCGGCCTGCACAGCCACCTGGGCAGAAAAGGTATCCCTTATTTCACCAATGACAACCACATCCGGATCCTGACGGACAATGTGCCTTAAGGTCTCATTGAAGGTCAGATTAATTTTGGGGTCAATGGAGCACTGGGCAATGCCGTCCACCACGTATTCCACAGGTTCTTCTGCGGTCACAATGCTGACATCGGGCCTGTTCAGGTAATTGATACAGCTGTACACGGTGGTGGTTTTCCCTGATCCCGTGGGTCCCGTGACCAGTACCACTCCGCTTGGGCAGTCAAGGGCCGCTTCCCGGAATCTATTCAACATACGGGGCGGCATGCCGATGTCCTGAATATTGAGCAGATGGGCCTGACGTCTCAAGAGACGCATGACAATCTTTTCTCCATGCACCGTCACAAAAAAGGAAACCCGGAGATCAATCTCTTCCCCCTCAGCTTTAAAATCAATGCGCCCTCCCTGGTGTCTGCGTTTTTCGGCAATATCCGCCTGGCACATGACCTTTAAACGACTGCTTAAAGGCGGGATGATTTCCCGGGGATAATCCTTGTAATGAATCAAAACCCCATCCTGACGGAATCGTATCCGCAACCTGTCGGTGAGGGGTTCTATGTGAATATCACTGACCCCAAGCCCAATGGCATCTAAGATCAGCGTATCAACGATTTCGGGTATGGACACTTCTGTTTCTTTGGTGGATACAGCCTTTTTAATATCCGTTTGAAACCGATGGATCATCTTTAAGATGGCACTTTCCCGTGCAATACCCGGAATGATCCTGCATTCAAAAATATTTTCTGCCTTTTCAATTCCCCGTTGATTACCGGGATCGGCAAATGCCACAAGAATTGCTTCCCCCTCCCGCCGGATGGGAAGAAAAATAAATTCCTGGAATAATTTTAAACGGGGCACGGTGATAAGGGCCAGATCTATATCCACAAATTCAACTTCAATCAGTGGTACACCCAGTTGAACGGAGAGGATTTCCAGGAGTTGTTTCTCCTGGATGAAATTATATGCCACAAGCACTTCACCCAGCTTGCAACCCGATTTTTCACTGGCCTGGGCTTCCAGGGATGTTTTGAGCTGCATGGCAGTGATATGGCCAAGCTCAACCAGCAGATCTCCTATGCGAAAAGCACTGTAATTTCTTCGAATAACCTCGGAAATTTTATCTTCGGTGAGATACTCAAGTTCTTTGAGCACATCCAGCAGGGTACCGGGGGTTTCAAGTTTTGACTGTATTCTGAGGGCATAGGTAATCTGGTTTTCTGTAAGTTTTCCCTCTTTCATGAGTAAGGATACAATCTGTCCTGGGCCACCCGCGGGAAAATTGTGAACCTGGGCACTGTTCGGCGGGGGTGGAATGAAAGAACCAACTTTTGAGGATTTCATTGGTTTATTACTTCTCAAATATAATTAATGAATAGTTATAAATAACGGATAGTTAATAAAAACAATCCCACTCTGGGGGGCTGATGTTGCATGGTCAAAAATAGAGTTAAGTATTGAAAATCGGCACCGATTAAAGTAGCATACTCCCATTATGAATCCCACAAAAAAAAACATTTTGTTAATTCACCCCCCCCATGCCCTGAAGTCGGACCAATCACCGGACAAACCACCGTTGTTTATAGCCCCGGCACATGTTGAAGTCACAGCCGTTTGCCATGATGTATGTAAGGTGCTCCCGCTTGGACCGGGTTTCCCTGGAAGAGGTCATACCACCCTTTATGGTAAAAACACCACCGGGAAATTCAGATGGTATCCCGCCGTCAGGTCCGGCGGAAAAGATGAGACGGATTCTTTTATAATGCGTGTACTCCAGGGCATTGACGCCACAAAACCGGATGCTGTTTTTTTTCAATTGCCCTTTAAACAGGAAGACACCCTGTTCCGGGTGCTTGGGGCCATCAACAGTAAAACAGATATTCCCACGGGTATCACCCGGTTGATCAAAGAAGAGGAACACACCTTTCAGCTACCGGAAAAACACCTTGGCACTTTACGCCCCGGTTTCATTCAATGGGTGGTATTATCCCATACAAAATTCCCATTGGACACCCGTCCCCTTTGGCAACTGTCCAGACAGGGTACCTGGAATCATTTTGTGTTTGATCCAGATAGCTTATCCCCGGAGAGCACTGCGCTCATCTCCTTTATCCTGTCCAATCCCAACATTGCCCATTCCCATGAAATGCATTCATCTGTCCCGGCAGAAGAAAAGGTTCATGGGCCGGACACATTTACACTTCCTGGCATTGATATTCCCTACAGCACAGTTACCCCCCTGCCGGGAGTTCCCCTGTGGCAGGCCCTTGGCGATCCAGCTCTTATTTTACTATATCTGACAAGTCATACCCAGAAAGAACTTTTTCCGGTCCGGGTGGACATGGACACCGGCACAGCTTTTGCCCTGGGAAAAGATATCCGATTCTATTTCCAGAAACCCGAAGATCTGCCCCCGGGATATATGGATGAAATATGCAAAATGGTGACCGCCGGTGGATCCGTTGCCACCAAATGGGTTCGCTATAATCTGGAACGGGCCTTTCTCATTGCCTATGCCATGGAACATGGTGTAATTGTGGGAAATTCCAGTCTTAAACGCCCAAGAAAATCCTTTATTGAAAGGATCAACAATATATCAGGCATGGATTTCACCCATTTTCTGGAGCGGGGATACACCTCGGTACGACCGGAATACCGTGCACTGGGGGTGGGGGCAAAACTTCTGGAAGGCTTAACCGCCCGGGCTGAAGATCATAAAATTTTTTCCATCATCAGTGAAGACAATACCGCCACCCAGAAAATTGCCATCCGGAACAACACCCGAAAAGTGGTGACCTATTACAGTGAACTGATGGGTAAATCCGCGGGAATATGGATGCCGGAATCCATGATTGACAGCTGACAACAAAAGGCAAAAGGATTGCGTAACCCAGATGAACATCGGCATCATGACCGTCAATGATAATACATTTCACCCCACCAGGCGGCTTACCCAGGCGGCGGAAAAAAAGGGGTACAGAACTATTCTGATCAATCCCTACCGAATGTTGTCCGGCATTGAACAGGGAAGGTTTAAATATTTTATTGAAGACCTTTCACAAATGCCGGATGTGGTGCTTCCCCGCCAGGGCTCCCCCATGGGGGACTACGGCCTGGCCCTGCTCCGGCAGTTCATCCACCTTGGCATCCCCCTGATTAACGGGCTGAAGGGCATCACCATTGCCAGAAACCAGTACATCACCCTCCAGACCCTGGCCGCAGCAGGTCTACCGGTACCGGATACCTTTTTTATTACCGCAGAAGCGGGATTTCACCGGGCCATTAAGCGCCTGGACGGTTACCCGGTCATTGTCAAACAGATGGATGGCATGGGGGGAGAAGGTGTGGATCTGGTCACTCAAGGCAATGATATCAAAGGGCTTTGTAAAAAAAGACTGGAGGGGAAAAAGGGTCTGCTGATACAGCGTTTTATTGCGCCACATCAGCGCAGGGATCTGCGCATCCTTGTGGTGGGAAACCAGGTGGCCGGCGCCATGGCTTTAACCCCTAAAGAAGATGAATTTCGCAGTAATTTTCACATGAACGGCAAGGCCAACTCCATTGATCTGTCCCCTCAATGGGAAGAGATGGCCATAAAAGCTGCCAGGGCATGTCATCTGGAAATAGCCGGTGTGGATCTCATTGTGTCTGCCGACGGCACCCCGTATATCATGGAGGTTAATTATTCCCCGGGTTTCAGGGGCCTTGAAGGGGTTACGGGCATTGATATTGCAGGAAAAATTATTGATTATATAGCTGGAATAATGAAAATGGCATAATGCCATTTGGCTCCGCGTCTACGACCCTATATTTGTTGTGTCCGACAGGACATGCCCGTTTATATGAAAAGGTAGCCTTCAAGTCTACCTCAGCAGAGCCCCTCCCCCGATGGGCAATAGGAACCGGACAATCGAGCTGTCTACAGTTCCGGTCCGGGACCATTGCCCGTCGGGGGAGGGGCGGCATAATGCCATTTACCATTTTCAATATTCGTTGTGTCCGACAGGACATGTGGGTTATATAAAAAAAGGAAACCAGACAACCAATGATCATATCCGAGCTCACCCATACAACTGACAACACATATACCGAAATCAGCGCCCGGGTACAATTTGAAGAAAGTGATCACCCGGAAAAAACCATTTTCATTAAAACCCCACATGCCACAGGGGAAAAGCTGTCTTTAACCCCCCACGCCTTCCTGGTGGGCTGTCTCATCCCGGCCATGCATTTTAATGAAACCAGAATCAAAATGAATGAAAAGATCTGCCCCACCCTGCTTGAAGGCCTTGACATTGCCATGGCCATCACCAGGGTGTGGAGCAATGGGGCTTACACCCCGCTGAAACTTGAAACCGGTGTACTGGATCGTGCCCTGTTTGCTGACAACAGACATGCCGGCATGGTCATGTCCGGGGGCATGGATTCCCTTGCGGCCCTGCGACTCAATCGCCTTCGATACCCGGCTTCCCATCCGGGATCAATCAAGACCGGGCTTTTTATTCACGGATTTGACATCGGCGGTGTGGTGGAACGGGGCATGAAATATCATGTGTACGACCGGGCCGTAACGGCCATCAGGCGCATCACCGATGATGCAGATGTCGAACTGGTACCGGTGTACACCAACATCCGGCATCTGTGTGATGACCGGGTTTTGTGGCTGGAGAACTTTTTCGGCGCTGTACTGGCATCCATCTCCCATGCCTTTGCAAAGGTGCTCCACATGGTTTACATCGGTTCCTGTTATGATGTTTCCTACCTGCACCCCAACGCCTCCCATCCCTTAAGGGACCCGGAATATTCCAGCCATGATCTGCGCATCCGCCACCGGGACCACGATCAATCCCGGCTGGACAAAATCAAAATTGTGGCAGACTGGGATGTGGCTTTAAACAACTTCCGTGTATGTCTTGCCAATGTGCCGGACCGGCTGAACTGCGGGGTGTGTGAAAAATGCGTTCGCACCATGATTGAACTTCTGGCCATCGGTGCCCTTGATAGGACAGCTGCCTTTGTGGAAAACGATGTCACCCCGGATATGATCTCCAAATATGATATCACCATCCGAAAACGCCCGCCCTATTATCAGGCAGTGTTACCTCTGTTGAGAAAACAGGGGCGTATGGATCTGGTTAAAACCATTGAAGGGCTTCTGAATATTCAAACTTAATCTATTGTTCAATCCTACTGTGAAGGTGCCGGATACGCCGGCTTAGCAGGGAACAAATCTGCAGCGCTATCCGGGGATACTCCATGACGGTTTCATTGAATGCCTGTTTATGAAGTATGAGAAACCGTGATTGCTGCACCGTCTGAATGGTGGCAGATCTCGGGGAATCATCCAGAAGTGCCATTTCTCCAAAGGCTCCGCCCCGGCCAATGGTGTCAAGCACCACCCGTTCATTGTCAGACACCTCCCGCACCACCTCCACAAGGCCTGAAATAACCATAAAAACGGTTTCACCCACATCGCCCTGGTTAAAAACATGCTGACCAGAAGGATAGGCACTTTCCTCCGTCACCGCGGCAATGGCGGCAAGCTCGGCAACCTTTAGATCTGAAAAAAGTTCAATTTCCCGCAGAAGCATAATTTTTTCAGCAAGGGGAATTTCTTTTTCCGATGACTCTTTCTCTCCTTTTATATCTGCGGTTTTCTTTTGCTGAATCATTTCAATTTCCTTTATGATGTGATGGGATGCAAAAGCATCATGGACCTCCCAGACGGCTTCAAGGCTCAGACGTCCAGGATCATCCAGGCTTAAATCAAGGGCCATGACCACATCCACCCAGTCTTCGGACGATACCAGTCGCTTGTAAACATCAAGGCCTTTTTTATCAAAATTAGGAATGGTGGCAACGGCGCGTCCTTCCATCACGGCGATGGCAGGTGTGGGACTTTCCAGCAGAGGCCGCATGATGGCAAATAATCGACGGTCCAGAAGATCCGACATCAACTCAATGGCATTGGCCTGGTATTTTTTATCAGAGGAAAAAACACCCTTCCATGCGGTTTTCATGCGACCGGTGCCATCATGGATAACCAAGACCCGTATGAGATTTTCCAGAATTAAATCCTTTTTTTCCATGAGATGGATCTTTACAAGCTCCCGGACAGGGGTGGAGGGAAGATCACCCACATTTAATCCCATGGCAAGATAAAGATAACAGCTTTCAAGTGCGTTTCTGGCAAAATGGTATACGTCACCATCTTTTATGTCCAAATGCTCCAGCAGATCAAAAATTCCTTTTCGCAGTTGACGATCGGGTATGGCAAGGGATTCCACCACAATGCGGTTGTTTTGATATGCTGCCCCTCGAATCCGTTCACCGGCCAATTCCCTGATGGATGTGTCCTTGTCCCCCACCCGCAGCAGCCCATGGCGAAAGGCGGTTTCATCACTGATATCAAGGGCTGTTATGGCTGCCTTTCGAATCTTTGCTTCCCCGTGGGTCAGGTAAGGTATGAGGATGGTATTGATATCCTCCACGCCAAGCCGGGACAAAGACACCAGAAGATTGGCAATAAGGCTTGACGAAGGAGAGCCATAAAGCAGGTTCAAAAGCACAGGAGCAACGGCATCATCCCCCACAAATCCTGCACAGATCACCCCTGCCCTCTGGTCTTCGTCATGGGGGGATGACAGCCATGAATTAAGAATAGCTGCGCATGTTTCTGTTTTCTTTGGCCAGAGACAGGCAAGGGCATGGCCCCGGAGTTCTGAATTCGAATTTTCCAGATAATCTTCCATGGAAACCATGTCCAGAGCCTGTATCCGACAATTATTTTTACATTGAACCAGATGCCCGAACGCCGCAATGGAAAAATCAGGTTTATCCGGATGGGCCTGGGCCAGAAGCGTTTTCATGCTTTGTGTATCCAGGGTCTGGGAAAGCATTTTCACAAGGGATATTTTTATATGGTCCGCCTGGGATGGCAGTTTTCTGAGGATCAGGCGATCAAAATCGGGTATGCCAAAATGTTTAAGCAGGCTGGCATACCACAAGGCGTTCTTGCCTTCAGCTCTTAAAAAGGCATTGACCAGGGCATCTTGAATTCTTCCTCCCTTGAAAATTTGGGCCAGCTGCCTGGCATCAAAACGCTTGAGTTCAAAGGTGTCGCTTTTCATTAAATCCAGCAGAATCCGGGTATATGCCGATTTCAGGACAAAGGGGGCAGCCGCCCAGGCAATGACAAAGGGAAGGGCCACCAGGGTCAGATATCGGGGATGAAAATAGTTGGTGGAAATAAGAATCAGACCAGACCCCAGAAAAAGAGCACACCGCACCACGGTTCCCCTTAAAAAGGGACGTACCATGGCGCGATAAGAATCTGGAAAAAACCCCATTAAAATGGCATTGGCCGGAACATTAATGGTGGTGCGAATCACCGTTGTGGACATTCTGGCATACATGGCGGCAAAGATATCAAACCTGAATAAAAATCCCAGCAGGGCAATGGCATAATTAAAGGGATGAAACATCAGGGCCACAGAGATGCCCCATCGACCGTAAATTCTACCCACGAACAGCAGAATAAAAAGGCTGATAATATTTAAGGCCCCCCGGAAATAGCCAAAAAACTGTATCATACCCGCTTCACTTGCAAATTGGCTATCAACGGCATAATTGAACTGATAATTGATGATGGGAATCACCACATTGGGCATGAAGGTCAGCACCAGCACAATTTTAAACAGAGTGGATTCCCTGATCAGCGGAACCAGGCGTTTGAACTCCTCAATCATGGGGGTTCTATCCTTGGAAACCCCGGTTTTGGGTTCCGTAAAAACCAAGGTGGGAAAGCGTGAAGTCATGGCATTTACAACCACAGCACCTGCCAGTGCCAAAGTCAGATATACATAAAGCAGGTTGTCCATGCGAAACACAGATGCCACCCAGGGGGTTATAAAACTACCCAAAATCATTCCCACCACTCCGCCGGCTGTGAGCAACGGAAAAAGACGTTTGGACTGCCGGTTGTTATAAAGATCATTGGCCAGGTTCCAGAACATCAGGGCCTGGAGCATCTCAAACTGGCTTTTCATCATGAACAGTATGGGATAGATAATGTCAATGCCATAGGGAATGGCCATCCGGATAACAGTGACACAAATGCCACATATGATAAATATCCAGGAAAGCAGACGGGTGGCGGCCATGCGACCGCTGAAGGCCGTTATAATTCCGGTGAGAAAGAAAGTGATAACTGCATTGACCATGTTGACCAGCGGAAGATACTCCACACCATAGCGCTTTAGAAAGGCTGTTTCGGCAAAATTATTCAACAAGGTTCCAGCGCTTCGGATGATAAATAGAAGCGTCACAGTCCAAAGCAGAAGAACAATTTCATCTTCATAAACTTTGAACATATTGAGAAATTTTCCTGTCATTTCTCAACCTCAAGAACCACCCTGAAACCTGTGGTCTTAAACTTTCCACCGGGATGGGCCCAGGCCCTGTTGGCGCTCCGGCAATAATGACCATGCATAAACCAGCTGCCCCCCCTTTTGATCCGGGTGTCCCAGGCAATTTCCCGGCCGGGCTGTACCCCATCATCCAGGGCCAAATATCCATGATATGCATCTGCCACCCACTCCCAGACATTGCCGTGCATATCATAAAACCCCCAGGGGTTGGGGGGGTAGCTCTTCACCGGTGCGGGCAGATCCAACTTGAACCCCCGGGATTTGGAAACCTCAATGCAGTCGGAACACTTAAGGCTGTTATTGGCGAACATGGCCTTGGTGCAGTCAATGGTATCTCCAAAACTGTAAGCCGTGGTGGTGCCGGCCCGGCAGACATATTCCCATTCTTCTTCCGTGGGCAGCCGATAGGTACCCTTGCCCTGGCGATTCAATTTTCCGATGAAGCGCTTGCAGTCATGGTGGGACACCCGGGTCACCGGCAAATTATCTGGACCTCTCCGCCGCGAAAACATCTGCTTTGGCATGATGCGGTACCATTGTTTAAGGGTTACTTCCGTGGTCTGCATGTAAAAAGCATTTTTTATATGAACCTGATGCTGGGGTTCATTGGAACTTCTGAAGGGTTCATCCTCAGGACTTCCCATGGTAAAGATCCCTGGTTTTACCAGAATGAATTCCATTTCTGCCTCATTGACAACCCTTGCATCCAGAGCCTCTGCCATGCCGGGTGCAAAGATAAATACAAAAACAAACAGATGGCAAAGGACAGGCATCCATTGCCGGATGATCTTGTCTGAAAATGAGATCTCTGCCTGATATCGTTCTTTTTTATGAATCTTCATAGAATGAACTCCTTTGGGTTGTGAACCATCTCAATGGGTGGGGTATGCTCCGATGTTGACAGAAAAACCGACAAATAACCCCGCCTGTTCATGGATTACTTTTTATTTAAACATTTCCCAACGCCATTTCCGGAGCATATCCCTGTCTGTTTGGGGCATGGTGGTTATGCCAAGGCGGGTTACAAGATGGCTTCCATCTTGTTTTACCTCAAGCACTTTTGCATAAAAATCACCAAAGCAATGCACCTGCCTGCAAAATTGAAACTGCAGCTTTATATCCGTAAAAAGGGGAAGTTCCGGCAATATAACGACCTCCAGGTGGGTTTCATCTATGGAAAGAGTGTGGCCGCACAAGGGGGTTTCCGGCATTTTTTTTTCATGAATCACCCAATAATGAAAGGGAAGCCTTATGGACAGGGATTTTCCCGGCCGGACAACAACATCAAGGGACACATTATATGCACCTGCAATGGCGGATACACCATAAAAAACCAGGGGCATTTTCATCCCTTTCATCATCACAGTCCGGGGGGGAACCGCTGTAATTATGGACTTCACATAATCATAGGTTGACTTTCCGATAAGAATGTCTCCTCCAATTGTATTTGACTCTATGCGGGATGCTTCATTTACCGTGGCACCCACAATGCCATATTTCATGCGAAGTTCAGATCCAATATTACCCACAATGACTTCCCCGGTATTAATACCGATACCCATTTCCATGGGAGGAAATCCTTTTAAGGCTATCGTATGATTTAAATGGTTAAGAGCATTCTGCATTTCAATGGCACAGGCCACACCACGTTCCGGATCATTGTCATGGCTTTCCGGTGCCCCGAAAACAGCCAGAATGGCATCTCCAATAATTTCATCAATAATTCCGTCATATTTTATGATAACTTCAGACATTTTTTCCAGATATTGATTCAGGTAAAGAACCATTTCATGGGGATCTCTTTTTTCAGAAAGGTGGGTGAATCCACGCAGATCCGAAATCAAAACGGTAACCGTTTTTCGAATGCCGCCAATTTTAGGCCCATCTGGAGATTCCAGAATTTGGTCCACCACTTTGCTTGAAAGATACTGGCCAAATGTTTTGCGTATAAACCGAATTAAATTAAGGCGTTCCCGTGAAGCTTCAAGTATTTTGTTTAACATATCATCCCGGGAACTTACAATCCGCTGAATCTCCCTTGGTGTATTACCCGGAAGCAGCACCGGATGAAAGGACTCTGTCGCCTGTTGTGATGCCCTGTTGGCAAGGTCAATCTGCTCCAAAGGAACAATGATTTTTTGTGTGAGAAATCGTCTGAGGCTGGTCATCATAAAAACAATAATTACAGCCACAAGTCCAATGATGCGAAGGGCATACCAGAATAAATCCATGGCATCTGCATGGTCTGTCATGGCCCTGTAAAAAAGTGAAAAAACAAGCAGCACGCCCTCAATAAATAAAATTCTCCAGAAAATGCCCCTCAAAAGAATCCTTCGAACACCTGGTGCACTTTTATGTTCATTGTCCTGCCGCATATGTTTTTACCTTGGTTTTTACAAAAAAAATTACAAACTTGAAATAACTCGAGCCTTATAAATTCAATTTTGTAATCAAAATCAGATATATCTCCACAAGTTCAATATGATTGAACATATATAAAACAGATACTTATATGTTTATAAGGTGGTATGGCACAATATCTGCAACGTTAGAAAATAAATTATTGAAAATAACTTTATACACAATGATCAAGCCTTCCCCCCTCATTATTACTTGATCATTGCGTTAAAAAACAACACTTTAAAATTGGAGAAATATTATGACAAAAGAAGATATCCTGAAAATCATTGAAAAAGAAAACGTTAATTTTTTCAGAATGCAATTCTGTGACATCAATGGTTTCATGAAAAATGTTGCTGTACCCAAGAGCCAGATTGAAAAGGCCCTGGATGGTAAAATAATGTTTGACGGTTCATCCATTGATGGATTTGCACGCATTCATGAGTCAGACATGTACCTGGTGCCCGATTACAACACCTTCTGCGTACTTCCCTGGAGAAATAAGGCAGGGGTTGCCGCCGCCAGAATTATATGTGATGTATATAATTCCAACGGTGCCCCTTTTACCGGATGCCCCCGGGTGAACCTGAAACGGGTTCTGGCAGAAGCCAAGGAGATGGGTTTCACCATGAACGTGGGTACGGAAGCCGAATTTTTTCTTTTTAAACTCGATGCCGATGGCAACAGCACCACCAAGACCGATGACAACGCCGGTTACTTCAGCCTGGACCCCGAGGACACCGGTCTGAACTGCCGACGTGAAATCATTGAAACCCTTGAAACCATGGGCTTTGAAATTGAAGCATCCCACCATGAAGTGGCTGAAGGTCAGCATGAAATCAATTTTAAATATGCCGATGCCCTCACCTGCGCCGACAACACCCTTACCTTTAAATGGGTGGTAAAATCCATTGCCAAGAAACATGGACTCCACGCAACTTTTATGCCCAAACCCATTTTCGGCATTAATGGCTCCGGCATGCACACCAATCAGTCCCTTTTCAATCTGGATGGATCAAATGCCTTTGCCGATGAGACAGACCCCCTCAAGCTCAGTGAAGTAGCCTATCAGTACATTGCAGGTCTCATGAAAAATGCCAAAGGGTTCTGCGCCGTCACCAATCCCCTGGTGAACTCTTACAAACGTCTGGTGGCAGGGTACGAAGCACCTGTTTACATTGCATGGTCTGCTTCCAACAGAAGTGCACTGCTTCGCATTCCAGCCTCCAGAGGTATCGGCACAAGGGTTGAGGTTCGCTGCCCGGACCCGGCATGCAACCCCTATCTGGCCTTTGCCATGATGCTCAACTCAGGACTGGACGGCATTAAAAACAAACTGACGCCTCCATCTCCAACCAACAGCGATATTTTTTCCATGAACGCTGCAGAAAAGAAAGAAGCAGGCATAGCCGCCCTGCCCTCAAGTCTGCGTGAAGCGCTGAACGAATTCATCTCAAGTCCCATTGCCCAAAATACCCTTGGAGATCATATATTTGAAAAATATGTCTTTAACAAAGATAAAGAATGGGACAGCTATCGCATTTCCGTTACAGACTGGGAAGTGAAACATTATCTTAACATCTATTAATTTCTCATGAGTCGTAAATTTTTATTCTTTATACTGCATGAGCAGTTTTGATTTACATGCAAAAGAGGTCAAGATAATGGGTCTTTCCCATTGATGCACAGAACGGTCCGGCAACCCAATACACACGAATTGACAACTATTATATAAGCATAATATTTGAATCGTTTGAGCAATGTTTAATTCATGTATGAAGTTGCCGGACCGTTTCTGTTTCATGAGACACTATTGTTTATAAAGTCTGATACACATTTTCCCTTCAGCGGTACTCTTCACCAACATCAAAAGCCCACCCTGCACATTTTTCACAAAAATTCCAAGATATTAAAACAAAATACAATTATTGGCACATCCTTTGCTATTCATATCTGAAAATCATAGAGAATTCTTCACGGATAAGGATTCATACAGCAGGTATTTATGGCTGCAACAATTCAATTAAGGGGGACAAAAGATGAAAAAAGTTTTAATCGCCTATGTGAGCAGAACCGGTGTGACAGAAAAAATGGCTAATTATCTGGCAGAAGGCGTTCGCATGGGTGGACTTGAAGCAACGGTGATGAAGACCTCCGCCATCAAAAATGAAAAAGAATTAGCTGGTTTTGATGGATACATTTTTGGATGCCCCACCTACCACAAAGACATGACCTCCGGCATGAAGCAATTTCTCTTTCTGGCGGAAAAAGCCAACCTTGCCGGAAAAGTAGCAGGGGCCTTTGGTTCCCACACCCACAGCGGTGAATCTGCGCCTATGATATTTGATACCATGCAGTATGTGTTTAAAATGGACACCATCACCCTGGGACCTTTGAATCTCACCGAAGGTATAATGGAAACCGATGAGGGTGCCAAGGCCTGTCAGCAGTATGGTAAAGCATTTACTGAAAAATTTCAGTAATCTTCTCTGGCATCATTGGATTATTACCTCTGATTTTAGTATTATTCCGGCAAGGGACTCAGAAAACCTTTTGGGTTCCGGATTGTCCAGTTTGGGTTAAATAAAGAGAAATAACTCAGGGGAAATGATTAATCATTTCCCCTGAACGCTTCTGGGGGTATGACACGTTCTAAAGGGAACCATCAGAGGCACTTTACCCGGCTTCAACTGAATGGAAACATTGGAATGCCATCCATTAAAATCACCGTCAAGCTCAACGGGTATGGGTTTTATGGAATCAATTTCAACGTGTTTACCCTTCAGATAACGTACCCCTTTTAAACGGGTTATCCGGCTGTACTTTGAGAAAAGAAGATACTTCACCAATGAAAACAGGTTCATAACGGGAAAAACCACGATATCAAGCTGCCCGCTGTCCACAGCTGCTTCAAAGGCAATCTCACAGATACCACCGAAATTGCGCACATTACATACAAGCACCATGGCCCCCCGAGCACATTTTACACCATCGACTTTCACATCAAAAAGAGCATGATGGGGACGTCTCAATGCACGCAGTATGGGCACCACATAGTTTAGATTACCCACCCTGCC
Source organism: uncultured Desulfobacterium sp. (assembly GCA_963674605.1). GTDB lineage: Bacteria > Desulfobacterota > Desulfobacteria > Desulfobacterales > Desulfobacteraceae > Desulfocicer. The sequence continues at coordinate 516,799 of OY771474.1, forward strand.
CCGCCGTATTTTTTTCATTTCTTCGGTGACCCTGGCATCAAACCCGGCACCGGCAACCATTATAAAATCACTGCCGTTCATCCCAGCCACATCTGCCATCACCGTCCTGCCATTTTCCAGAACATCTGCCACCTGCATGGCATTTTCCGGAAACCCAAGGTCCTTTGCCAGAAGGTTTGCATTCCCCGTGGGCATTTGGACAATGGGAGTGGTAAATCCTCCGGGAATGCCATTGATAATTTCGTTAACGGTGCCATCCCCCCCCACAACAACAATTCTGTCGGTCTCAGAGCCCACCCTTGCTATACGGTCTTTTCCGTCTCCGGGAAACCGGGTAAGATGGGAGGTTACATGATGGCCCCTTTTTTTCAGAATGGCTTGAAGGGCACGAATTCGTTTTTCCCCATCACCCCCACTGGCAATGGGATTGCCTATGATAAATATATTCATTTTTCTCCAAAAAATTCTGGGCTTTGTCATAATATAGACCACCTGTCAAAGTTGACGGTGCAAAGTGGCACATGACATGATCAAGCCCCCAAAATATGATCATCGTGTCTAGCATCAGGCCCTACATATGCTTTAAATCATGAAGATATTCCTCATATCTCATGAGATAAAAGGAAAGGGGGCGTGAAAAATTCCTGCCAAGGACCCCATCCACAAACATGCGACTGACATGCTGTTCCTGTTCCAAAACTTTCTGGGAGAGCAGGATGATCATGCGCTCTTCAGGGGTAAACCGCCCCATCATTTCCCGAAGGGTGGTGCGGGCTCTTGGCTGGTACATCCAGAAATAAAGCATATCAAGGGAATTAATGATGATAACTGCCATTAAATCACGCACTTCTGAATTGGCATTATTAAGCAATTTTTCAGGGGTTTCCAACAGGGAAAGCTCTCCGGCATCGGGAAAGATAAGCTCCAGTTTGGAATAGGCTTCCAGAATTTCAGAAAATTTACGTCGGTAATCCCGGGTCCGAAGGGCCATGTTCTGGACGCGATCCGCTGGGCCTTCAATCAATGCCGCCACCAAGTCAGAGGCTGCCTTGGAAATAACTGCCGCCCATTTCTGCAGAATATTTTCAACACCTGCAGTTCCGATGCCGTTTAAGATGCCCCCGGTGATGGCACTGAAAAGAATGGCAATGGGAATGGAAAAAAGACTCCGAAACAGGTTACCGATGATGGCCGCCCGGGGAAATCCCCGGAAGGCATTATGGCTGGCAAGGTAAATACCGTTGGCCGTAGCCATGATGGCATAAAGGGCTGTGGGATTAGTTGAAATAGTTATGCCCAACCCATGATTGAGTAAAACCGTTTTAATGAAATAATCCAACAACGGCACGGAAAACCCTGTAAACAGCAATGAATCCGTGATCCGCTCCCAGCTGACATAATCATTCCAGCGCAGCAGAGGAGATCTTATGATACCGCCACCTCCAAGAACCGCCTGGACAATGTTTCTTAATCCCGTGATACCAAACCAGATGAAAGCCCCGAAATAGGCAAGCACCCACCAGTCCTTGGTCAGTGCAAAAGTGGCAAATGCAGGAATAAACCCGATAATAACTTTAAGGCTGTTCTTAACTCCGGTGTTAAGATTTGCCCAGGATTTCCGGGGGGGGGTATCCTGCTTTTCACGCAGGGGAAGGGCAAGGGCAAGGGCAAGTTCCTGCTGAATGTGCTGACGTCCCCCACCAAGGGTTACAATATTCCCAGGATTGCCCATGGTGGTGGAATATTCCTCGACTATCCATTTTTTAATTTTTTTTGCTCCAAGATAATCCAGGCCCGGAAGTGCACTCAACAAATTGAGCACCCGTCCCATGACACCACTGGCGTGGCTCACCGGAATGGATGTAACGCTGGGATAGGTTTTAATGTGCAGGGGCAGAATCAGACGGGAAGAAACATTACGTTGAATTTCTCTTCTTGCCCGCTGGGGAAGGGAATCAATGACACCCAATCCCATACCATAGGCAAGCAGCGATCGTCCAGTGGAATCACTGCCCATGCGAGATTTTAAGGGAACCCCCTTATATAAATTCTTGAATGTGGCAAGGTCATGCAGGATGGTGACAAGCTTGGCCCGACGATCGGCTTCATCAATGTATTTCGCCTTTTCCATGCGATGAATAACATGTCTTACCACACGTTTAAGGCGAATCAGGCTGCCGTCGTTGATGGCCTGCTGTAATTCGTTGATGGAAGAAACGTGATCATGGTGCCCGGCGGCATAATCCTTTAGATTAAATATTTCCAGCCTGGTGATAAGACCGTTGCTGTCATAAAGCAGTTCCAGGACATCTTCCACCTCCAAGTTACTAAGGTTCAGGGTGATTTTAAAACTGTAATGAATCTGGGCAATCTGGAAAAGCAGCTCTTCCACGGAAAGTGACAACCGTTCCGGAACATTTTCTCCATCACAGGGAACCCAGGGACAGGGAATATCCGGATAATGTTCTGGGGAAAAATAGTGGGCAACAATGCTGGCGGTGGTCAGATGTTCCAGTTCGTCCCCACAGTCCTTTGCCGTTTTTTTCACTGGTTGATCAGTCACACCGCCTTTGGCGGAAAAATCTTTACCTGCCTTGGGTGATGTTTTCGTACCGGATGCTGATGTTTCCCTGCCGGAGTCTGATATCACCAGCGCATCCGATGCCGGAGAAAGACCCGTGCCGGTATTTTCCTGGGAAAATCGGCTGGTAACCACCTTGACACAAAGATGATAAATATATTCACCCAGATGAAGAATGGATGCCTGCCCCGGCGAAACAAAGGCCAAAAAACGGACCGGGTCCAGGGGAGGAATATCAATACCGGTTTCTGAGACAAACCTCTTTCTGTGATAAAGATTAAAGGCATCAAGTACCTGCAGCACATATTTCTGCTGATACTGCATAACCGCCCTGCCCTTTTCCATGAACTCAATCACATGGGATTCTGCAAGAAAACACAAAAAAGACTGTGAATCCATAAATCCCCTTGATACCCATATCAAAGAGACAAACCGATCCCGGTACCGGGCACTGAATTCAATACCGATGCGGGTTTCAATTCCCATGATTTCTGCGGCTTCCAGAATTTCCGCCACAAATCGCGGTTCCAGATACTGGTAATAAATCACCCGCAACCTGCGAATACCTTTTATCCAGGCATCCATTATAAGGTGGGTGGGGGTTTTGCGGCCCTTGGTATTGGCATCATGGACGTGGTCGTCAAAGGTGATCTGGTTCCATTCCTCCGGCATTTCCAGCAGGTGATATTTCTGGAGTTGCCGACGAATCAGACCGGGCTTGCCCGACGCGGTTTTCCGAAAATCATGGGCCAGTTCCAGCTGACGGCCATAATGTCCCCGGGCACGGACCAGTTCTTTCATCAGCTGCAGAAGCACCCGGGCGGAATTCAGAGGCATGGGCCCTGTGCTGGTATCTATAATTTCATCCCGGAGCCCCTTCAAGGCCTGAATACGGTTCTCTTCATCCCCCCGTTCCAGGGAGTTAAGCAGATGCACCACGGAGTAGGCAATGCGAAGTCCTTTGGATTCTGACAGCTCCTTGATACCCAATGGATGAAAAAAAGGATAATAAAGTTTTCTGGTGTATCCAAGAGACATGGGGCTGTCATAGAGATCGTTGACGATCTTTATCAGATCATGATCCCTGGTGTCAAAAAAGAGGCGCTGGGCAAGGGATCTCTTTCTTGAAAAATCTTTTGAAGCAGAATGCCTGTCCATATTTTTCCTGGGAAAAAGCGCTGAACCCCCAGATGGTTTTTTGAAAAAATTTAACATCTATTTTTCCCTTCCATATTCTCTTTTAGTCGATGTTCAAGTGAATTACGACTCAAACTTTAGTGGGCGCATTCCCATTCTTTCCCCTTGGTCCACCAATTGTGACTGCCGGCAGATCTTGTGATCAAACCTTTAAAATCTAAATATCATAAAAGAAGTCAAACACACAACTAGATCTCAATGTCATAGATTACAGTTCATGCAATCAGAATTGCCCCGTCAATAGTGCCGGGTGCCGCATCTTATTATCAAGCCCGGGAATTCCATGGTTTTCAGGTTGTCTTTCCACCCAGCCTCCCTTATAATAAATTAAAATCAGAAAAAATATGCTCGTTCACAATAGCTGCAGTGTTTGACAAAACCTGCACCAGCTTTATAAAAGGCCACGGATATCTCAAAATTCAAAAAAGGGCAAAGGCCATCCGGCAGAAAATCCGGAGACTCAAAAAAATAATTGACCCCCAACATCTCGTTGTGGGGATGGCTTACCACGGGAAAAAGATAACAAGATGATGGCTCAAATTCTTTCATGGCGGACGATCCTTGATATTATACTGATCGCAGCTGCACTTTTTTTTCTATACAAAACACTGATCCGCCTGGGAACCTGGAAAATAGTAACAGGTATTCTCATTGCAGCAGCTGTTTTTATCATTTCAAGCTATATGGGATTAAAAGGCATTGAATGGATCTACCGCAATGCCAGTCATGTGGCTGTCATCGGTATTATCATCCTTTTCCAGCCCGAGTTGAGAAAATTATTTGAAAGAGCTGCATCCATCAGAGGCTCAAAAATAGTCAACCATGACAATGCCTTTGCCCGGATTATTACAGAGAGTGTATGGAAGCTTGCTGCAAAGCGTGTGGGGGCCATCATCGTTATACCGGAAAGGGAAGAAATCAGCCAGTGGGTCAATGGGGGTTACCCTTTGAATGCCCTGCCAAGTGTCCCCCTGATCCTGAGCATTTTTGATCCCAACTCCCCTGGTCATGATGGTGCACTCATTGTTCATAAGGGCATGTTTACCTCATTTGGAGTGCGCCTGCCTGTTTCCCAAAGTGGAAGACTTGGAGAAGAGTATGGTACCCGGCACCAGTCGGCCATGGGTCTGAGTGAAAAATCAGATGCCTTGATTGTTACGGTATCAGAAGAACGGGGCAAGGTGTCCGTATTTCACAAAGGAGAAATCCGTGTCATGGACAGGGAAGAGGATGTTTTTATATCCATCTGTGCCCACTGCAGCGATGCCGCCGCTAATCAGCTGGACAGGCCTGTAAGAAAAATAAATAAAACCATAACTCTGGAAATTATAGGAAGTCTGGCCATTGCCTTTGCCTTCTGGGCAACCATTATTCCCACCCAGGGAGAAATGCTGGAAAAAATCATCACAGTGCCTGTGGAATATACGGCAACCACAGAAGATGTTGTTATGATAGGAGAAAAAGCAACCGAAATAAGTCTGCACCTTGCCGGTTCCAAATCTGACTTGGATGCTGCATCCTCATCGGCACTGAGTGTCAAAATAAATCTTGCCAAGGTTGCCGAAGGCACCCAGACATTTCTTATCAATGATGATAATATCCGCCTTCCCAAAGGTGTGCGTCTTATTGATGTCAATCCATCAAATGTGGAAATAACCATTGCAAAACGTGTCAGAAGAGAGCTGGAAATAAACCCTCAGCTGGTGGGTAAACTTCCTGACGGATTAAAGCTTGTCTCCATGGAAGTCAAGCCCAGGACACTGCAGGTATTACTGCCGCTGGACACATCAGGGCTTAACCTGAACAACATCACGACAACCCCGGTATATCTTGACAGTATTCGCGATGATACCCGCCTGTTTTGCAAAATAATTTCTCCACCTTCCATACAGCCGGTTGATAAACGCTGGCCCGATGTTGAAGTGATGCTTACGGTGAAACCGCTTGAATCAATGATTGAGAATAACACAAGCCTGCCCCCGTTGGACCAGCAAATGTGACGGGTGTCCCATGCTATTATGACCAAGCCCAACTTTTGTGATCAAGGGTTGAACCTTCATGGATTAACCCAAAAGGAATCAGAGGAATCAATTGAAGACGTCTAACACACTTGAGATGAAGTTTGAAAAACAGACAGCCAAACTCCAGAAAACCAATCGTCAGCTGGAAACCATTCTCAATGCATCATCGGAAAGTATCTGGATCTGTGATGGCCTGGGAGAAGTTCTCAGAATCAATAAGGCAACGGAGAAACTCCTTGGTATTTCTGCCGGCGATGTGGTGGGAAAAAATGTTGACGAACTTGTTAAATCAGGTTTAATGGATCGCTCCGTGACAAGGGAGGTTCTGGAAAAAAAAACCACCATAAACATCATCCAGAAAGCCAATAAGACAAAAAAACAACTTCTGGTCACCGGCACCCCGGTATTTGAAAATAACGGCACCATTTCCATGGTGATTACCAACGAGCGGGACATGACCCGGCTCAACGAACTCCACGAAGAACTGGAACAGATCCGCATTGAAAGCAGCCGCATAAAAGATGAGCTGAGCCAGCTCAACCTCCAGGAATTAAAAGATCAGGAAATTGTAGCAGAAAGCAAAGAAATGCAGCAGATCCTCCTGACCTGCCGAAAACTTGCAGATCTTAAAGTGTCCAATATACTGATTATGGGAGAATCCGGCACCGGCAAAGGCCTTGTTGCAAAATTCATCCATTCCCGCCAGGCAAAGGGGCACTTTGTTCAAATTAACTGCGCAGCTCTTCCTGAGTCCCTCATCGAAGCAGAACTTTTCGGATATGAAAAAGGGGCTTTTACGGGTGCCAGTGAAAAGGGAAAAATCGGTCTTTTTGAAATGGCAAAGGGGGGCACCCTTTTCCTGGATGAAATCGGTGAAATGACTCTCCCCATGCAAGCGAAATTTCTAAAATGCCTTGAAGATAAAGAAATCCTGCACATCGGAGGATTAAAACCCATCAAAATTGACTGCACTGTCATTGCCGCCACAAACGTAAAGCTTCTGGACCAAATTGAGCACAAAAAATTTCGTCAGGATCTGTATTTCAGGCTGAACACCTTTGCCATTCAAATTCCACCTCTCAGGGAACGGGCCGAAGATATTCCGGAATTGACCCTGTTCTTTCTGGAAAAATATAACAGGACATATAACCTTAAACGGAAAATAAATTCACATGGATTCACACTCCTCCAGTCCCATGATTTTCCGGGCAATGTAAGAGAACTGCAAAACATCATAAAAAAGGCCGTTGTCATGAGTGATGGTCCCGTTATTGATTCCTGGATTGAAACCACTATTACAGGAGGCAATACCTCCCCGGGGGATATTGGGAAAAAAGAAAAAAAAAGTGACAGCTATAATTTCAATGAAAAAATCCTTCGATATGAAAAAGAATTATTGGCCCGGGCGGTTAAAAAATTCAGAACCACCCGTGCCATTGCTGCAGCCCTTGAGATGAGCCAATCCCAGGTTTTTAGAAAATTAAAAAAACATGGGCTGGTAAGCCAGGGGTAATATACGCCTATTTGGGCTGCCCTTTTGTTCTCTGGAATTGATTCGCAAAGAAATCATTCAATGGTTGTCCAGATATGTGCGACCCTATGCCGTTCGGACAGGGAAATAAACCCAGTTAAGCTGTCAGGCCTGTGCCTTTGGTGTTTTTACTCCTTGGTTCTTCCCTCTTTTTTGAACACGAGAGTCAAATTTGAATCAAAAAAATTCCTATCATCCGACAAATCATTGCATTTAGATTCGATATAGAATCTAAGAAGATTCTTCCCGCCTGCCCCGCTCACACCAACAATAATATAACAGCCTAATATAAAAGCACATACTGCTTACAATAAAATAAAAATAATAATTTGGCACATAAGCTGCATATCTCAGACATTAAGAATAAACGAAGGCATCATTCATACATACAATATTACTCGATGTTCAAGTTTTTTATGTTGATAAAGATGCCTGAAAGAACACCCATTTATCATTTTACCGCTTTTAAGTGGTTTAACTTCGCCGGGGTAACAAGCCCCTGAAAATCTACATGGAGGAAGCAATGAGCACCAATCAGGAAATTCATGAACTACGGGCAAAGGTCATTCCCAATGGTCATTCCAGCGGTACCACCTGCTATGTTGAGTCTGCAAAAGGCGCTATTATAAAAGATGTGGAAGGCAACGAGTACATTGATTTTGCCGGCGGCATTGCCGTCATGAACGTGGGGCACAGCCATCCCAAGGTCGTTGAGGCCATCAAGGCCCAGGCGGAAAAATTCACCCATACCTGTTTTATGGTCAACCCCTATGACACCGCAGTAAAACTTGCCGATAAGCTCTGTGCCGCCACACCCGGCACCTTTGCCAAAAAAGCACTTTTCATCAATTCCGGTGCAGAAGCCGTTGAAAATGCCGTCAAAATTGCCCGTTATTACACCGGACGTCAGGCCATTGTTGTTTTTGACAATGCATACCATGGTCGCACAGCCCTTACCATGACCATGACTGCCAAGGTGAAACCCTACAAATGGAAATTTGGCCCCTTTGCCCCGGAAATCTATCGTGCACCCTTTGGTGATATTGAGGCATTGAAACAGTTCTTCATCACCGGCATTGATCCTGAAAGCGTTGCCGCCATCATTGCTGAACCCATCCAGGGTGAAGGCGGATTCATTGCACCTCCTCCCGGTTATTTCCAGGAACTTGCAGCCCTCTGCAAGGAACACGGTATTGTTTTTATTGCCGATGAGATCCAGAGCGGCATGGGCCGTACCGGTAAAATGTTTGCCATGGAGCACTGGGATGTTGAACCCGATCTCATGACCGTTGCCAAGAGTCTTGCTGCCGGCATGCCGTTAAGTGCCGTTGTGGGTCGCGCAGAAATCATGGACTCTGTGCACCCGGGCGGCCTGGGAGGTACCTATGGTGCCAACCCCGTTGCCTGTGCTGCCGGTCTTGCCGTCATGGAGATTTTTGAAGAAGAAAAGATTGTTGAAAAAGCGGTTAAAATTGGTGAGACCCTGATGGCCCGCTTTGGAAAATGGGTAAATGAGTTCAGCCATGTGGGAGAGGTTCGGGGCATCGGTGCCATGTCCGGCATCACCCTTGTTGACAATGAGGGAAAACCCGCAGCAGCAACCGCAGGTAAACTTGTTAAATTCTGCTATGAAAAGGGCCTTATCATCCTTGCCTGCGGTATCAACGGCAATGTTATCCGGGTGCTTATGCCGCTTGTGATCACCGATGAGCAGCTGGAAAAAGGCCTCGCCATAATGGAAGAGGGCCTGGCATCATTATAAGATAGTGATTTATCATTGATTCATTAACGAAAAGCAAGGAGTAACAATGTCAAAAATATTCACCCGTTACGGTGACGGGACCCCGGTGGAGCTCAGTGAAAAAGAGCTCATGGAGGATATGCAGGCAGGTACGGAAGATGCTGCAGATCGCGCCAAGGTTCCCGTTCTCACCGATGACGACCTGAAATACATGTTCGACATTCTGGCAAGCCCCCACAGCTTTGTCAGCTGCGAACGCGGTAAAGAAATTATCCTCACCTACGATGCCGGTACTCTCAAGATCCGGCGGGTGGGCGTTAATGTTGATCGCATCCAGGCCCTTCAGATATATGAAAAAATCATGGGTGCCGACACCATGGAGCTGTGCCATGTGGACTACAGCTACAAACCCATCAAACCCATCATCACCATGGAACAGCCCATCATGGAGCAGGCATTGCTTGCCACCCATATTCCACTGTTCTACGGTGCCATGCCCAACCTGGGCCTTTACAGCCAGCCAGATGGCCCCTTTCCCAACCCTGCGGAACTTCTGCCCAACGGCAAAATCAAAGAGGCACGTGAATCTCTGGAAAAAACCGTTGAAGAGGCGGTGAGGGACATTGTATTTACAGGTTCCGCCATGTACGAGTCCGGAGCCGACGGCATCAATCTCGATTCCGTTGGGGCCGCCGGTGATGCAGATTTCCTGGCATCCCTCATGGCCTGCAGAAAACTCAAAGAAAAATACCCCGACATCTGCATCCAGATCGGCATGGCCGGAGAATTCATTCTTGGCATGCACGGACAACTGGAATTTGACGGCGTTCGCCTGGCCGGTCTCTATCCCCAGGATCAGGTGGTTCTGGCCAAGCAGGCAGGTGCCACTATTTTTGGACCCGTTGTCAACACGAACACCACAGAATCAACCCCCTGGAACCTGGCACGGGCCGTCACCTTCATGAAGGCGTGCGGCGAAGTGGCAGAAATTCCCATCCATCCCAACATGGGCATGGGTGTCGGTGCGGTACCGGTGAACGATCACCCGCCCATTGACACCGTATCCCGCGCATCGGCAGCCATGACAAGCCTTTGCAAACTTGATGGACTGTAGGTTGGCGTGGGTGATCCTGTTGCAATGGCGATCACCCACGCGCATGCATCGGGCATGGGCGGAATGCGAGGAGCCGGAGATCTGGTTGCTCGTGCCCAAATGTCCCGGGGTATGCGAACCTGGGAAGCAAAAGCGTATGTGGCTGAAAAATTGAAAGTTTCCGTGGCGGACCTGACAGACCCCGTCATCATGACCGAAGTCAGAGAGGATCTGCAGATCGGTCAGATGACCCCCATGCCAGGCTGTGCCAAGGGAATTGAGGCCAAATTCAACATTGCCCGGGAACTTGATTTTAACATCAACTGCGTCAACCGATTCCGGAAACGGACATCTTTATAATCCGGAACAGATGCTGTTAGTTTAATATGACTTTTGAACCGTCTGTAAACCGGTATGAACAACTGACAGGCGGTTCATATAAAATACCGGGCTGTGGTTTCAGTACTCCTCAGGTGTCTGGATGATTCCTTTGGGATCATTTCCATAACTTGAAATCACAGCCCGGCAGTTCTTACCTTAGGAGAAAATAGAAAATGATTGATGCCAAACTTATAGAGGAAGCAAAAGAGCTGCTGGTGGCCCAGAAAAGAGATGAAGTGGAGGCCATAGCCAAAAAGATAATTGCCGACGGCGGAGACCCATTGGAATTAATGAATGCCGCCTTTATTCCGGGAATCAACACCGTTGGAGATCTTTTTGGAAGAGGTCAGATGTTTTTACCCGAACTGATGCAGGCAGCAGATGCCATGAAGTCCGCCACAGATGTGATCAACGAAGCCCTGGCTGCAACAGGTGGAGCCCAGGAGGAAAAAGGCAAGGTTTTGATTGCAACGGTAAAGGGTGATGTCCATGACATCGGAAAGTGTATCGTTGTATCACTTATGAAAGCCAACGGCCTTACTGTATTTGATCTTGGACGTGACGTGGATATTGACACCATCATTGAAAAAGCTGTGGAAAATGATGTGGATGTCATTGGTACAAGCGCCCTTCTCACCACCACCATGAACCAGCAGAAAAGCCTGGAAGAGGCCCTGAAATCCGCCGGTTACAAAGGTCGTTTTGGTACGGTTGTAGGTGGTGCGCCCTGTACTCCGAGATGGGCTGCCCGAATTGGTGCAGATGCCTATGCCGAGGATGCCCAGGACGGTGTGGTTAAGGTAAAAGAGCTCATCGCACAGAAAAGATAGGCACTGTCCCGGGGAGCTGCGACTGTATTATAACCCAATTAATGTCACCCACCGACCCGCTCCCTGATTGGTAAATATTCGACGGGCCCCCCCACCTTCATCTGTTTTGGCCTGCCTGCTCAGCCCCGGACAGACGAATATGGAAACGGCCAGACGTTTACACAACCAAGCCGAATATTTATCCTGAATGAATACTATATTTTATAAAAACATAACCATCCAGCTGGTCTTCCGGAGCATTTTTTTCCGGAAGGCCCGGGGAATCAGTAAGGAGATGAGGCCATGCACGGCTATTACGGTAGAATCCTGACCATTGACTTGAACACCCGGTCATATGAGATTGAAAGCATACCCGAAGATATTTACAGAACATACCTCGGGGGTAAGGGGATAGCGTCCTGGCTGCTGTACCGCTTGAACCCCCGGGGGGTTGATCCGCTGGCTCCGGAAAACCATATTATATTTGCCACCGGCCCTGTCACCCAGAGTTCCGTGTGGGGCTCATCACGGTACGGTGTCTTTACCAAATCCCCCCAGACCGGATTTTACTCCGAATCCTATTCCGGTGGCAAAACCCCGGAAGCTGTGGATGCTGCAGGCTTTGATGCAGTGGTCATCCGGGGTGCCTGCGATACCCCTACGGTGCTGGGCGTTGGCCCCCAGGGTGCAACCTTTCATGATGCCGGAGATATCTGGGGTATGGAAACCTATGCCGCCGAGGATGCCGTTATTGAACGGTTTGCCGCCCCTTCCGGATATAAACAAAAGGGAGCTGTGGTCATTGGGCCTGCGGCGGAAAATCTGGTGGTGTTCGGGGTCATTGAAAATGACTACTGGCGTTCCGCCGGCCGCACCGGTGTGGGGACCATATTAGGATCTAAAAAAATCAAGGGAATTGCCTTTTACGGAGATAAAAAGCGTGTGCCCTTTTCCACGGAAGAGGTCAAGGCCCTTACCAAAAGAATCACCACCGAAGGCAAAACAAACCCGGGCGTTAAAGCATACAAAACCTTTGGTACCCCCATGATGGTGGACATGCTCAACAACGCCAAAGCCTTTCCCACAAAATACTGGTCCCAGGGCACCTGCGATCACCGGGAACAAATCAATGCCGCTGCGCTTCATTCCCAGTGCGATGTCAAAGCCAATGCCTGTTCCAAATGTCTCATGGCCTGCGGTCGTTTGACCACTGTGAAATCCGGTCGCCATGCCGGTCTTAAAATTGAAGGGCCGGAGTATGAAACTTTATACGCATTTGGTGGCCTTTGCATGATCGACAGCATTGAAGAAATCTGCCACCTTAACGATGTATGTGATCGCCTGGGCATGGATACCATCACCGCAGGCAATCTGTGTGCCTTTACCATGGAGGCTGTGGAGCGCGGTGTGGTGGATTACGATATCAGCTATGGTGACGTGGACGGCACGGTGCGGCTGCTCCATGATATCTCCCAGAGAAACGGTATTGGCGATGTATTATCCCAGGGCATTAAAAAAGCCTCTGCTGCCTGGGGCCTTGAAGACATAGCCGTCCATACCAAGGGAATGGAACCTGCAGGATATGATCCCCGTGTATTAAAGGGTATGGGGCTTGCCTATGCCACCTCGGATCGCGGTGCCTGTCACCTCCGGGCCACCTTTTACAAACCCGAACTTGCAGGGATGATTCCCCCGGATCAAATCAATGAAAAAGCGGACCTGTTTCTGGATTTTGAAGATCGTCTGACCTTGTTTGATACCCTGACTCTGTGTCGTTTTTATCGGGATATGTATACCTGGGAAGGGTTAGGGGAGATGATTCATGCCCTAACAGGATTTGACGGGGACAAGGCCACATTACAGAACAACGCCAAGGCCGTTACCAATATTGTGAGGCAGTTTAATCTCCGGGAAGGGTTACAGCCCAAAGATGACCGTCTGCCCAAGGGACTTTACCGGGAACTGAAAAACACAGTAAATCCGCTGACTGAAGAAGAGCTGGAGCAAATGCTTCAAGATTACTATCGTCTGCGGGGATGGAATAGCAAAGGAGAACTTGCCCCGGACGACTATGTTGCCTGATGCCTTACTGATTCTCAGCCTTTAAAGAAAATAAAAAAACATTTTCTTTAAAGGCTTGCCAGTCTCGCGGCTTAACAGCCCGGCCCGATATATCTTCATATGTAAAACGCTTTCCACGTAAGGTTATTGCATAGGGTTATTGCAATACCACCATCGCAATTAATATTTAAAAAACTCGGCAGTAGCGGTACTGCCGTGTTTTTTAATACCCGTCACCTCCATGAAAAGCCCCTGTTTTAATTCAATATAAATTTTTAATTAAAGGAACTCATACCCGACCGACGCTCCATGCAAGGGACAGGTTATAGTGGTCCCGGATCATTGTTGCGCCTACCCCAAAGCCTCGGATGTCGTAAAATCATCTATTTCACAACATATCGAGACAAAAACACTTTAACCGAACAATACCCAGAAAGAGGTTAGAATGAAAAAAAATTTAGAATCCGTCTTTGGCAAGTACGATAAAAAAATATTTTATCCGGTGGTGGGACTTCTTTTGATGATCATGGTGGCCATTTTTCTGGACCCCAAGGCAACTCAAAATATTTTCGAAGCCATCAACAACTGGCTGATTTTTAAACTCAGCTGGGCTTTTCTTACGGGTGTGGGCGCCGTTGTTTTCTTTAGCGTTTGGTTAAGTTTCAGCCGGTACGGGTCTATGAAACTTGGAAAAGACACCGACGAACCTGAGTTTTCTTTTATTGCCTGGGTTGCCATGATGTTCAGTGCAGGTTTCGGCTTGTCTACCCTGACGTGGTGTACGGCAGAGCCATTGTACCATCTCTACCAGTCCTCCTGGACCATCGATGCCGGTACGGCGGGCACCGCAGCCGGGGTTCCCAGGGCCATGCTCCTCACCTGGTTTGACTGGGGGGTCCACGGCTGGGCTCTGTTTGCCGTGGGCGGTCTTGCCATCGCATTTCCTGCCTACCGCCTGGGCAAACCCATGACCTTAGGAATAGGTCTCTACGGGATTCTCAAGGAAAAATCCATCACCGGCTTTTGGGGCAAACTCACCGATATCCTGGGTGTCATCTCCACCCTGGGGGGCAACGCCGCCTCCCTGGGGTTTGGCGTCATGTCGATTGCCTACGGGATCAAGCACATCACCGGCATCGAACTGGGTTCGGCGGGAACCCTGGTGGCCATGGCCATGATCATCGGAGCGTTCACCCTTTCAGCAGCGAGTGGGGTGGAGCGGGGGATCAAATACCTGAGCCTCATCAATATTTATCTTGGCATCGGCATGGTGATTTACCTTTTAATAGTAGGCCCCACGGGCTATCTTTTAAATCTGATGACCCAGACTTTCGGAAATTATGTCACCGAATTTGTGACGCTTTCCTTCTGGACCGACGCCGGAAACTTTGTGGACGGTAACTGGGAACAGCGCAGCTGGCTGAACTGGTGGGTGGTGTTCTACTGGCTGTGGTATGTGAGCTACATCCCCTTTTGCAGCGGTTTTATCGCAAGAATTTCCAAAGGTCGTACCATCCGTGAGTATTTCCTTGGAACCACCGTGGTTCCCGTTCTCATGACCTTTGTCCTGTTCGGTATCTGGGGCGGTTCAGCCACCCACCTTGAGGTCACCGGAGCCGCCCCCATCTGGGATGCCATCCAGAACAATTTCGGCAGCACCATTTACACGGTTCTGTCACAGTATCCCATGGGGGGAGTCCTCTGCGTGGTGGTCTTTTTCAGCATCGTATGCTTCGGTGTGACCACCAGTGATTCCGCATCCTACTTCATCTCCATGCTGGTCTCCAAAGGCAACCCGAACCCCACCATCGCCATGCGGATCTTCTGGGGAATTGCCCTGGGATGCATCGGGCTGATCCTTCTGGCCACCGGGAAATTAAATACCCTCAAGACCATGGCCATCGTGGTGGGAACACCTTTCTTTTTCGTGGTCATCGCCTATATGTTTTCCATCGTGAAGATGCTGAAGATGGCAGACAACCAGGAAATGTAACCTCGAAAAGTATATGAACCTGTGACGGCCAGGGGACTGTGCTTGGTATCAACCAAGCCACGAAAAAGCTCCTTGGCATCACTTCAGAACTCGTCAGTCATAAGTTCTCCAATTCGCCACCACATAATGAGTTTCATTAAAGTTGAAATAAACACATGTGGTATGAAAAATGAGGACTTAGGACTCACGAGTTATTAATATAACATGCTCTATGATTGAATTTTTTCCAGCAAAAATTTTTGGAAAACCTTTTCTGCAAGGGTGGGAACCTTATCCTGTAAAATGGCAAGGGATATTTCATTGATAATCTCAGATTTTGAGGTTCTTATGGGGATGATCTGGCCGCGCCGGATCTCTTCCTTGACCAAATCCGATACAATGACGCCCATGCCGGCGTGGTGATTAATTGCAGAAATTACAGCCTGGTGACTATCAACGGTGAGCACAATCTTAAACTGGACGTTGTATCTATCAAAATGGTGTTTGAACCAGCTTTTGATGCTCTGTGCATCATGTCGATAGGTGATGAAGCTTTGTTGTAAAAGGTGTTTATAAGAATGGTTTTTCTTAACGAAACCTTCATAGTATTGCCTGGAACAGGCAAGGATAACCTCTTCCTCCACAACGGGATTAAAATAATAAATATCAAGATTTCCGGCAAACCGATTCTGGGTTAAGAATACATCCACCAGGGCAAAATCAATCTCCCCTTTTTCAACCATTGGCAACAGCGTCCCTGGATCACCAAACTTAAGATAAAAGGTGACATTGGGGTATTTTTCACGAAATGCCGCCACAACGGCGGGAAAATAGGTTTTCCCAAACTCCACCGGTGCCCCGATGCGAAGGTTTCCAAAGGGTTGCTCTCTGGCTGTTTCAAGGGTTTTAAGACAGGTTTCCAACGATTCCATGAACGGCTTGACAATGGCAAACAGACGCTCTCCTGCCGCGGTGGGAATCAGGCGTTTATGCAGACGGGTAAACAGGGGTGTTTTGATTTCATTTTCAAGTTTCTGAAGACTCTGACTCACGGCAGATTGGGACACACAAAGGGTGTTGGCTGCGGCCATGACGCTCTGTTTGGAAAACACATGGTAAAAAACTTTCAACCGATCTAAATTCTGAATCATAAGCAAAACTTAATCTATAGTTAAATTCATATAATTTTACTTATTACATCATCTCTTTTATAAAAGCAACAGAAACGGGGCTTGGTTCCGCACTTTGAAGACAGGCTCTCACTGCGACAAATATTCACAAGGTGATCACGTCCCGGACAATGAATCGCAAATTACCAAGGAGGTGATATGATGGAATCAACCCGACGCTCATTTTTATGGCAAGCCCCCAATGTGAATGCATCAACGACCGTTTGCAGCCTTATGGGCAAAGCCCTTAAAATGTTAATATTTATACTGACTCCCGCAGATACCACAGAGAATTTTGGCAAAAGGGGGGTTCAAATATCAAGCGCCAATGGCATCACCCTCAACGGAAGTATCAAGTCGTTATTCTGGATTGCCGTTTCCATCACCCTGGGCATCCTGGCAGGACAGTTGAGCTGAGCCTGGGGATTGATAAAATCGGGCTTGGTCACAAGATGGGCCACCCTGGGGAGGGGTCAAGCTTTCGTTATTGACGTTTTCGTTTGAATTTAGAGTTATTCTTAGATACTTGTCAAAAACATAGAGCCTGATAAAAACTCAGGCTCTAATACCACATAGCCTGACCCCGTTGGTCCGCCAATTGAGATGAATGGCCCATCTTATGACCAAGCCCATAAAATCAAATACTCTGAAGACGGGGACAAGACCAAGAACAACTCACCGTCCATGGATTAAGTGCCACGAAATTTTGAATAAGAGTCCAGGCACGTATGCTGAAATTTACAGATTCCATGGTGATTCCATGGTGCCATGAAAATACTGAGTACTGAATAAATGGCGGTCCATTTGTTGCATAAACCTGTCAATCATGTTGCTCGTTCGATGTGCGCCTTCAAATATCCTCCCCGTGCTGCCCTAATTGATCTGGTGTATTCCGTTGCATGGATAGCACCCCCGATCACATTCACGATTTTCGCCCCCCTGATGACCCGTCAATTATGACGGGGGACGATTATTGTCACCCAAACATCCCTCCCTCAATTTTAGTCCAATCTCCCATGAATCCCCTGAAGCCCTTTTGGTGAGGGTTTCGCCCCAGGCAAAGTATCAAAAACAATAAATTCATGTCAGCTTGACATAAAAAATAGAGTACGTTATGTTTTGCAGGTTTTTGCAATAAAAATTCATCGGATGATGAATCTCGTATTAACAGTCTCATTCCAAAAGAAGGAGAACAAAATGAATATGGATGATAACAATGACTTTCTTTTAAACCAACTCAAAATATCCCGTCGCCGCTTTTTATCCGGTGCTGCGGTGCTGGGTGCCTCCCTTGCCTTTTCACCGCTCCTGCCCCATGGAAGGGCCATTGCCGGAACAGATCCGATTCCCAAACGGGGGGGGAGATTCAGAATGGGTATGGCAGGTGGTCACACCACGGACTCACTGAACCCTGCACTTCTGGCAGATCAGGTTGAAATTCATACCAATTATGCCCTTCGAAACAACCTGGTGGAAGTGGATCATCTGGGAAATGTCATACCGGAACTGGCCCAGAGCTGGGATGTTTCAAGTGATGCCTCGAACTGGACCTTCATGCTGCGAAAGGACGTAACCTTTCACAATGGCAAAACCATGGAAGCTGAAGATGTTATCTCCTCCATTCGCCATCACATGGGAAAGGATTCCAAATCCGGTGCCAAAAGCTATCTTGATCAGATCCAGGAGATCAAGGCAGATGGAAAGGACAAGGTGATTTTTAATCTCAAGGGTGGAAATGCCGATTTTCCTTATATCCTCAACGATTATCACCTGACCATTTTCCCTTCCGACGACACCGGAAATAACTTGGAAAAGGGTATCGGAACCGGGGGATATATCCTTAAGGAATGGGAACCGGGAGTACGGGCTTTCATGGTACGCAATCCCAATTATTTCAAGGCGGGACGGGCCCATTTTGACGAGGTTGAAATCCTGGTCATCGAAGATGCCAACGCCCGCACCAATGCCCTTAAAACCAACCAGATTGATTACATGAACCGTGTGGAACTCAAAACGGTCCATCTAATGAAAAGGATCAAGGACATTGAGATCCTGAGAGTTCCAGGTGGTCACCAGTACGCCCTGCCCATGCATACGGATGTTGCTCCCTTTAACAACAAGGACCTTCGCATGGCTCTGAAGTACGGAATCAGCCGGGAAGAACTGATCAAACAATTTCTCAGGGGATTCGGTACCATGGGCAATGATCACCCCATTTCTCCCTCGAACAAATACCATGACGACACCATTCCCCAGCGAAAGTATGATCCGGACAAGGCGGCATTTCATTTTAAAAAAGCTGGCCTGGCAAGCAATATCATCCCCTTTCACTCCGCAGAAACCGCAGGTTTTCTGGATATCGCCACCCTTTACAAAGAGCAGCTGAAAAAAGCCGGTGTCAATCTGAAAATTGTCAAGGAACCCGTGGACGGATACTGGAGCAATGTGTGGCTTAAAAAACCCTTCTGTAATTGTTACTGGGGTGTAAGACCCACTCCGGACATGATGTTTTCCGTGGCCTACACAAGTGATGCCAAGTGGAACGATTCCCATTTTAAAAACAATGAATTCGACCAGCTGGTGCTTGCAGCCAGGACCGAACTGGACGATAAAAAAAGAAAAGAGATGTACAGTCGCTGCCAGTATCTGATCCGGGATGAAGGGGGAACGGTGATTCCCTTTTTCAAGGATTATGTGGAAGCTTCAAACACCCGGGTGGCCCACGGCCCCCTGTCCGGCCTGTGGGAATCTGACTCACACCGGGCATGCGAACGCTTTTGGTTCAGCTGACCTTTCCCGCCCTTTAAAGATATCCCCCTTGTTTTTTTTGGGGATATTCCATCCTTTTTTTTCCGCGTCCTGATCAAACCCCTACGGTCGATGTCAAACGGATTAATACGATTATTTCACGTTTGAGAGACCCATTTTATGATCACGCCCTGCAATTTATACAGAAAGGTTAAAAACCAGGTACTTGTTCATTATGGGGCATGCCGTTGTCATGCCATGGCCCTGCGGCCATCTTAAATAGTTATGAGCAAGACCGAAAGTTGAAACCATTATGAAAGAACTAACGACCCTTATACTAAAACGGGTGGGCCAGGGAATAATCACCCTGTTCATCATTTCTCTGTTGATTTTTATCGGTGTGGATGCCCTGCCCGGGGATCTGGCCGAATCCATCCTGGGACAGCAGGCCCTGCCGGAAACCGTTGAGGCCTTTCGCAAGGAACTCAAGCTGGACCAGCCGCCGCATATCCGTTATTTCACCTGGCTGCAAAGTTTTGCCCGGGGAGACCTGGGAAACTCCCTTTCCAATGGCCGTCCCATTGCAGATCTCATCGGCTGGCGCTTTGCCAATACCCTGTTTCTGGCCTTTGCTGCAGCGTTTATCTCTGTGCCGCTGTCGATTTTTCTGGGTATACTTGCTGCATTGTACCGCAACAGCCTGTTTGACCGGCTGATCTCCATGACCACCTTAAGCGCCATTTCCTTTCCTGAATTTTTCATCGCCTATATCCTCATTGCCCTTTTTGCCGTTCAGATCCCTCTATTCCCCACCATTTCCAATATACATGACCAGATGTCCCTGTGGGAAAAACTTCACGCAATTATCCTGCCGGGGCTGACCCTTTCCCTTGTGGTCATGGCCCACATGATGCGACAGACCCGTGCAGCGGTAATCAATGTACTTGCAAGCCCATATATTGAAATGGCAAAACTCAAGGGGATGGGAAAAAAACGCATCGTTTTTCTCCACGCATTTCCCAATGCCCTGTCTCCTGTGATCAACGTTGTGGCCCTGAATCTGGCCTATCTGGTGGTGGGCGTGGTAATTGTGGAGGTGGTATTTGTCTATCCGGGCCTGGGTCAGTTGTTGGTGGACTCCGTGGCCAAGCGTGATATCCCCGTGGTGCAGGCAAGCGGCCTTATTTTTGCGGCCGTATATATTCTCTTAAACCTTATGGCAGATGTGATGTCTATATTAAGTAACCCCCGCCTGCGCGCGCCCCATTGAGGAGAATAATATCCCATGCCCATTTTAAATATGTTTAAAAAAGCCCCCTTGACCGCCCGTATCGGTCTTTTTATCATTGCAGTTAATATTTTTCTGGCAATGCTGGCCCCCGTCATCTCAAATTATACTGAAACCGAAATTTCAGGAGACGTGTGGGAGGAATCAAGCGCCGATCATCTTCTGGGAACCGATCATCTGGGACGGGACCTGTTGACTAGGTTAATGTATGGTGCCCGCAACACCATCGCCATTGCCGTTGTTATAACCGCTATTTCCTTTGTCATCGGTTCGCTGGCAGGTTTTATGGCGGCGGCATTGGGTGGATGGGTGGATTTACTGCTCAGCCGTGCCGTTGATATTATCATGTCCTTTCCCACCCTGATATTTGCCCTGATGCTTTTGTCCGTGCTGCCCAACTCCATACCCTCCCTGATTTTTGTGATTGCGGCCCTGGATGCCACCCGGGTTTATCGCCTGTCAAGGGCAGTTGCCATGGATATCGCGGTGAAAGAATTTGTGGAGGCTGCCCGTCTTCGAGGGGAAAAAATATGGTGGATCATGGGACAGGAAATCCTTCCCAATGCCCTGCCGCCTCTGGTGGCGGAATTCGGGCTTCGTTTCTGTTTTGTATTTCTGTTCATTTCCGCATTGAGCTTTCTGGGTCTTGGCATCCAACCCCCCACGGCGGACTGGGGCAGCATGGTACGGGAAAACGCCGGTGCCATCACCTTTGGTATCTTTACCCCACTGTGGCCTGCTGCCGCCATTGCACTTCTAACGGTGGCAGTCAACCTGATTGTAGACTGGTTTTTAAATATTGCAAGCGGGTTGAAAGACCAATAACAGCTTAAATAATATTTTCACGGTCATGCAAAAAAGCCACCATTATGATCAAGTAATATTTAAAGGGCTTGGTCACAACATGGGCCACCCCTCGTGGGGGGTCAGGCTTGCGTTATTGACACTTTTGCTTAAACTTTCTTTTGAATACAAGGTATTACCAAAAGCACAATAACACAAGCCTGACCCCGTTGGCCCACAAATAAGATAAATGGCCCATGCTATGACCAAGCCCTATTTAAAAGATACGAAAAAAGGAAGATTAACATGACACACCTACTGACCATGAAAAATATATACATAGATGGTTTGAATAACGACGAAAGTACACCCATTATCCGGGGAATTGACCTGCACCTGGACAAAGGTGAAGTACTGGGACTCATCGGTGAATCCGGTGCCGGCAAATCCACCCTGGGCCTTGCAGCCATGGGATATACACGCCAGGGATGCCAGATCACATCCGGTGAAATCCAATTTGATGGCATGGATCTGCGCAATGCGCCTTCCCATGTCAGCAGGGAGATACGCGGCAACCGCATCTCCTATGTGGCTCAAAGCGCCGCCGCGTCTTTTAATCCGGCCCATCGGCTGATCTCACAATATGCCGAAGGTCCAGTGGTGCACGGGCTGATGGGCAGGAGCCAGGCAGAACAGGAGGCCGTTAACATCTATCAAGATCTGCTGTTGCCTGACCCGGAAAGTATCGGATACCGTTTTCCCCACCAGGTGTCCGGTGGACAGCTCCAGCGGGCCATGGTGGCCATGGCCATGGCCTGTCGACCCGATATCATCGTGTTTGATGAACCCACCACGGCCCTGGATGTCACCACACAGATTGAAGTGCTTTCCGCCATCCGGGAAATCACCCGTAATTACAATACGGCAGCCATCTACATTACCCATGATCTGGCGGTGGTGGCCCAGATTGCCCATCGCATTATGGTTCTCAGACATGGACATCTTGTGGAAGAGGGAAATACCCGGGAGCTGCTGAAAAATCCCAGAAAAACCTACACCCGGCAGCTATTGTCGGTGCGAAGGAGTGCACAAACAACATCCCCAGCCCCGCCGGAGGATGAAGTCCTTCTTGAAATAAAAAACGTTTCGGCTCGATACAGTCGCCGGGACAAATCCGTGCTTGAGGATATCTCCCTCAAGATCAAGCCTGGCAGAACCGTGGCCTTGGTGGGAGAATCCGGCAGCGGAAAAAGCACCCTTGCTCGGGTAATCACCGGTCTTTTGCCTCCCTTTCGGGGATTGGTGAACTTTCAGGGAGAAACCCTGCCAACTTCCTTTCGGCAGCGCCGTCGAAATCAACTCCGGAAAATGCAGATGATCTATCAGATGCCGGACACGGCCTTAAACCCCAAGCAGCGCATTGGAAAAATTCTGGGCCGCCCCCTCTCCTTTTATTTTGGCATAAAAGGATCTGAAAACAAGAAAAAGGTTACTGAACTTCTGGAAATGATTGAACTGCCGGGAGACTACAGACATCGTTTCCCCGGAGAGCTTTCCGGTGGAGAAAAACAAAGGGTGTGCATTGCAAGATGCCTTGCGGCCCGACCGGACCTTGTCATCTGCGATGAGGTGACATCGGCCCTGGATCAACTGGTGGCTGAGGAAATTTTGAATCTGCTGCAGCGACTCCAGGACGAACTGGGGGTTTCCTACCTTTTCATCACCCATGATCTGGCAACTGTGAAGGTAATATCAGATGAAATTGTGGTCATGCGCAACGGCGGTATTGTGGAACAGGGGGAAAGAGAAAAAATCCTGACCCCGCCCCATGCGGATTACACCAAACTTCTGCTCTCTTCTGTTCCCAAAATGGACCCGGACTGGCTTGATGAATTGCTGCAGGAACGGCGGGCGGCCACCGCATAAATTATTCCGCCCCCAAAAAGTTTCCACATTAAAATCTTCGTATCAACACCACCCCGGCGGTAATCAGAGCAATGCCGGCCAGGCGCATCCAGGACATCGGCTGGGTCTGGATGCCGAACGACCCGAAATGATCCATGAGAACCGCCATTAACAACTGCCCGGCCACCACCAGAGAAAAGGTCAGAGCAGCCCCCAGCTTGGGGGTCAGAATAATGGTGGCGGCCACAAAAACAGCCCCCAGACAACCCGCGGCCCATACCATCCAGGGAAGGCCTGTGGCCTGGCGGATACTGCCAAGATCAATCTGGACCACAAGCGCATAGATAAACAGAGAAGCCGTACCAACGCAAAAGGAGATCAATGCCGCAAACACAGGATCTCCCAAGGCCCGCCCCATTTTCGTGTTCAGCACTGCCTGGACCGGCACCAGCATCCCGGCCACCAGAGCAAATAACAATAATATCAATTTCATTGCAATATCCTTATTATATGTCCGGCAGATCGTGGTCCAAGCCTGACGTTGTGGACCACTATTTAAAATAACTGGAACCGTCCCAACAATGGGTACACAGTTTCTCCTTGGGCAGGCCAATGGCCTGGACAAGGTCATCCAGGGTCTGGTATCGCAAGGTGGTCAGGCCGAGGCGATCAACCAGCCTTGCCAGCATCCGGGAATGTTTTTCAGATCCAGCCACGGCATAATCGGTGAGATCACATTCTTCCTTACCCTCAAGGTCATAGATGGCTTTACGGCCGGCCAGGTCCAGGGTGGAGCGTGAATTGGAAAAATTTAAAAATTTGCAGGGGTGGATCAGGCAGGGGCAGGCAATGCGCATATGCACCTCTTTTGCCCCGTATTCATAGAGAATCTCGGTATTGTCCTGGAGCTGGGTTCCCCGGACCACGGAGTCATCGCAAAAGATGATCCGCTTACCCTGGATGATTTCCTTCACCGGGATCAGCTTCATTTGAGCCACCAAATCCCGCATTTTCTGATTCTGGGGCATAAAACTACGGGGCCAGGTGGGGGTATATTTCACATAGGGCCGCATATAGGGGATTCGGGTCTCGTTGGCAAATCCGATGGCATGGCCAATGCCTGAATCCGGGATTCCGGCCACAAGATCGGCCTCGCAGGTTTCGTTCTTGGCCAGGGCGGCACCACAATTATACCGGACCTGCTCGGTGTTGATGCCTTCATAGGTGGACGCCGGATACCCGTAATACACCCAGAGAAAAGAGCAGACCTGCATTTTGTCCCCCGGGGCCTTTAACTGCTCAATGCCTTCTGCGGTCATGCAAACGATTTCTCCAGGACCCACAAAATACTCCACCTCAAAACCCAGATTTGAAAAAGCACTGGATTCTGAAGTGGCGGCATAGGCATTTTCCCTTTTCCCTATGATTATGGGGGTTCTGCCCAGGCGATCCCTGGCCGCATAAATACAGGATTCTGTCAGAATCAGCATGGAACAAGAACCCTGGATCTTTTCCTGGGCATGGGCAATGCCATTTTCAAATGTGGTTCCCCGGCAGATAAGGGCGGCTGTGAGTTCTGTTGGATTAATGGTGCCCTGGCTGGTTTCGGCAAAATGAATGTTTTCGGAAAGCACTTCCTGGGCCAGCTCGTCCAGATTGGCAATCTTGCCCACCATTACCACGGCAAACTGCCCCAGGTGGGAATGGATGATAATGGGTTGGGAATCCGTATCGCTGATAACTCCCAAGCCCATGCAGCCGGTTAATTTTTCCAGCTCGGATTCGAATTTTGATCTGAAATAGGCGTTTTCAAGACTGTGGATACTTCGGTTAAACCGACCGTCTCCATAGGTGACCAACCCGCCCCGCTTGGTTCCCAAGTGGGAAAGATAATCTGTCCCGTAAAATAATTCCGAGTTGCACTCAACCTTAGACGCACATCCAAAAAAACCACCCATATTTCTTCCCCGTACTGTTTTAAGTTAACCACCAACTTGCCCACCATCATTTAGTAAACCTGCTCGGACAAATCAACATTTTTCCCAGATTCACCATAAAAAAACAAAACGATTCGTAATCTGATCCCCCCATCCGCCCTATTTTTTTCCAACCTGGGTCTTTAGCGCAGGGATTGTTGATAATTTCTGTACCCACGGCAAGTTGACATTCAATGATCAAATTTTCCCCACCGGGGCCAGGTACATGGCAAACTCGTTTTCACCGTCAAGCCCCAGAAACTCGTCCATCTCTTCCTGGTCATATGCAGCAATGGCACAGGTCCCCGCATTAATGGCTTCACAGGCCAGATACAGATTCTGGCAGATGTGCCCGGCATCCAGGGCCATCACCTTATGGGCTGCAAGCCCATAGCGCCATTCCATTCGATAGGGAATGGCCACCCAGATAAAGGTGACCGCCGACCGGCCAGGATAGGTCTGGCCCAGGGAGGCATGGATCATTTTTTCTGAAAGCATTTCATCGGAAAATTCAAACACCAGCTGGTGCTCCAGGGGAAGATATCTATATATGCCAGGTGCCATCTCTTCCACATTAAAAATGGCAACATAGGTTTCAAAGGCATGGCGGCACCCGGCGGAAGGTACTGTGCGGTATGCATGACCATGGGCCGGGGCTTCGCGAAGCCCCTGGGTCGCCCATAAGAGATAGGCCAACTCTTCTTTTGAAAGGCTTTGCCCCAGGTATTTTCGATGGCTTTTCCGGTTGGCAATGGCCTTTGTAAGGTCAGTGGGTGCTATATTTTCCCATTCTTCCGGCCCGGGAAGATTAATGCGCTTTGCATCGGCCGGACAGGCATTTTGAATGGGTGGCGCTGGAACATGCTGATTTTGATCGGTGTGCCGAAAGTTAATTTTTTTTCTGATACTGTCCTTTAAAAAATATCGGTATTTTTTCAATGCATCTTGATCCATTATTCCCCCACGTATTCATGTTTTTACAATACACCCAAGCTTAATAAACCGGGCAACGGTATCAGCAGCACCGGTGATCAGGGATTCCGTGTTTTCCATGGCCTCCAAAAGGGTCATGGGTCCATTGAGGATGGAGATCCTTGAAACACAGGCAGTTGTAAAAAGTACAATAACACAAGCCTGACCCCGTTCGTCCACCAAATGTGACGGGTGGCCCATGCTGCAACCAAACCCCAAAAGCCACATCCTCCAGAGATTTTTCAAATTCAATGGTTTGAAACACAATATCAGTCCCTGGTTTCAGCACCACGTTACCGTAAGCCAACAAGGGCACTGCCAGACCTCAGGCGGCCCCAGCCCCGGCCATGGTTGCCACCTCTTTTCCAGGCACCCATCCGGATTGCCTTTTTTGATAACCGCATTGAGCAACCTGCCGCATTTTACCCGCAACATGGGCTTCAAAGACCCGGTTCATGTCAAAGAGAATGGGTCTCTGGAAGGATATGTTATATAAATGTTTTCGGGTAAACATAATTCTGATAAAGGGTGTTTAAAAGTATTTTTAAATCGACAATCGTTTCAAGGTATTATGTCCAAATAATCGATATTGGTATAAGGCCTTAATTTCGTTATTTAAAATGCCAATATTTTCAACACACCTTGATATTGTCGAACACTGCTTGATGAGGAAAAAAATGGTTAACAAAATAGCAGTCAAGAAGGCTTTGAAAAAAGAGAGTCAAACCCATAATGAAAAAAATCAGCAATGCGCACAAGGCCCGGCCGATGGCTCCCATCTGGAGCGTCAGTACCGCATGGCATTTGAATTGTCCGGCGCGCCGTCCATGATCATTGATGCGGACATGACCCTGATCATGGTCAACCAGGAGTTTGTATACTTGACCGGCTATCCCCGAAAACAAATCGAAGGGCGTATGAAATGGACTGCGTTTATTGCCGAGGATGATATTGATCGAATGAAAGGATATCATGCAGGCCGTAGAGAAATGCGTTCTGATATTCCCAACGAATATGAATGCAGGCTAATCGACCGATCCGGACACACTAAAGATATTTTTGCCAAGGTCAGCATGCTCGACAAAAAACGTAGCATTGCATCGTTTATAGATATAACCTCCCGCAAGCAGGCCGAGCAGGCGCTTCGTATGAGCGAGGCCAAACTAAGCGCCATGATAGAGGCCACGGCAGCATTTATTTATACCGCCACAAGTCTATTCCATATCGACTTTATGAACAAGGCATTAATTACGGCCGTGGGAGGGAACCTCCAGAGTGATGTCTGCCATAAAGCCATATATAATCTGGATGCCCCATGCAGATGGTGCCCCATGGACCGGGTGATTAAGGGAGAAAGTATTGTAAAGGATCTGCAGAATCCAACCAACGGGAAATGGTACCACGCCATTTATTCTCCAATACTTGATGAAAATGGCCAGGGGTCTAAAATTCATGTAATGGGGATCGATATCACTGAAAGAAAGTTAAAGGAAGACGCCCTGGAAAAGGCTCAAAAACGCCTTCGCAAAGAAAACCTGCTGCTGAAGACTGGTATACGCGAACGTTTTAAATTCGGCGAAATAGTGGGTAAAAGTGAAGAAATGCAGATGGTTTATGAACAGATCATCAATGCGGCTGCTGTGGATGCCAACGTAATTGTTTATGGAGAGTCAGGCACAGGCAAGGAATTGACAGCCAAAACCATCCATGAATTAAGTGACCGGAAGGATAAACCCTTTGTGGTGGTCAACTGCGGCGCCATTCCTGAAAATCTTTTAGAGTCCGAATTTTTTGGCTATTGTAAAGGTGCCTTCACCGGTGCCGGCGCTGACCGTCAGGGTTACCTGGATTCAGCCGATGGAGGTACCCTGTTTCTGGATGAGATCGGCGAAATCGGCCTGGGATTACAGGTAAAGCTTTTGCGGGTATTGGAAGGCGGTGGATACATGCCGGTGGGCAGCAACAAGGTCAAACAACCCGATATTAGAATTATCGCCGCAACCAACGAGGATCTGGTCAAAAAGGTTCGAAAAGGAGATGTACGTCTGGATTTTTTCTACCGAATTCATATCGTCCCCATTAATATGCCGCCGCTCAGAAATCGCAAAGAGGATCTGCCGTTGCTGGTCGATCATTTTTTTAACACCTATGACAACAGGGAAAAACTGCCGCCGTTGACCGGGGAGATTATCGAAAAAATCAATCAGTATTCCTGGCCCGGCAATGTAAGAGAACTGCGTAATACCCTGCGCCGGTACGTAACCCTGAAAAAATTTGATACCCTGGATCCATCTCTGTTCGCTCTGGATAATAGTACAGAGCCCATTAATACACTTGACAAAAAGGAACCGCTGGAAAGTGACCGGGACAATCTGCGCAGCGCCATTAAAACCTTTGAAAAAGAGCATATTACCGATGTATTGATTAAACACCGGTGGCAACGAAATCAGGCCGCCACGGCCCTTGGTATCAACCGAAAAACCCTGTTCAGAAAAATTCAACGCCATGGAATTGAATAGCCCCCTAATGGGGCTTTTATGTCCTTTGCGGTAATTCCCTTTTAATACAAATAGATAGGCAGATATCTGTTGTCTAGAAGGGACTTTTATGCCCCATCCATATTTATTATTCGCTTTGCAACATCCCCTTCCACCATGGATCGTTGAGAACTGTCAGCCGCCTTGCCACGCTTCATACACTTTTTTTTAGGGCTTTTGGCTTGATTGGCACGGATATTGAATTAAACGATAGCATAAAATCCGATTTAACAGACGGTGATTTTTCTTGGCATGACCCTAAAATCCTTAAGGAGGCAGTATGCTGCAAAACAGTGTAAATTACGACCTTATGACCCCTGTTACTTTCCTGAGACGAACCGTATCGGTCTATCCGAACAAAACAGCCATTGTGTATGGGGACCAGAGGTATACCTACCAGGAATTCGAAACCCGGGTTCATCAACTGGCAGCCGCGCTCATGGCCATCGGAATAGGCAAAGGGGATAAAGTCGCATTCATGTGTCCGAACACGCCCCCTATGCTGGAAGCCCATTTCGCTGTACCGATGATCGGGGCCGCACTGGTGAGCATCAATATACGTTTATCAGGGGACGAGATTGCCTATATTGTTGATCATTCCGATGCCAAGGCTTTTTTCGTGGACAACGAATTCGGTGAGATGATCAACGGTATTACGGATCGTCTGCCTAAAGTCAGCCATTACGTCAATATTTGCGATGAAAGTGATGAAACACCCCTGGACGGACCGGATTATGAAGCGTTTCTGACCACCGGAACCGACACACCGGTCCGCTGCGCGGTTGATGATGAGCGGGATGTTATCGCCATTAATTACACCAGTGGTACAACCGGATTACCCAAAGGGGTCATGTACCATCACCGGGGTGCCTACTTAAACGCCATCGGCGAACTCATTGAATACAGCCTGAGTCCTGACACGGTATATCTCTGGACACTTCCCATGTTTCATTGCAACGGCTGGTGTTTCACCTGGGGCATCACTGCCATTGGCGGTACCCATGTCTGCCTGCGAAGGGTAATTGCCGAAGACGTTTTCAATCTGATCGAAAAAGAAAAAGTGACATTCATGTGCGCCGCTCCAACCGTTTTGATCGCCATGACCTCATATCCGGAGGCTGACAAGATTCATATCAAGCATCGTCTCCAGGTAAATACCGCAGGTGCCCCACCTGCGCCGACCGTTTTGAAAAACATGGCGGCTTTCGGGGTGGAAATGGTGCATTGTTATGGCCTGACCGAAGTATACGGCCCCCACAGCCAATGCGCATGGCAGTCCCAATGGAATGATCTTTCATCCGATGACCAGGCCAAGCTAAAAGCCCGTCAAGGTGTTCCTTATGTAGTGTCCACTTACATGGACGTGGTCGATCCCGAAACCATGAAACCAGTACCAAGGGACGGGGTAACCATAGGCGAAATTGTGATGCGGGGCAACAATGTCATGCTCGGATACTACAAGGAACCTGAGGCCACCGAGACCGCATTTGAGGGAGGCTGGTTTCACAGCGGAGACCTTGCCGTAATGCATCCTGATAATTATGTCCAGATCATGGATCGTAAAAAAGACATCATTATCAGTGGTGGAGAGAATATCTCCACCGTGGAAATAGAGAACACCATATTCCAGCATCCGGAGGTAATGGAAGTTGCGGTAATTGCGATTCCGCATCCCAAATGGGGAGAGGTTCCCAAGGCCTTTATCGTACCAAAACCCGGTACCAATCCATCGGCACAGGATATTATTGATTTCTGCAAGGAAAATATGGCGCGGTTTAAAGCCCCCAAAGAGATCTCGTTTGAGGAACTGCCCAAAACCGCCACAGGTAAAATCCAAAAATTCAAACTGCGTGACAGGGAATGGGCCGGCCATGAGCGCAAAGTGTCATAAGCAAGCGGGCAACACCATGCCCATTGTTTGACAACGATTTCAATTACCGTGTACAAATCGAGATCGATCCAGCAACTGAATTTATATCTGAAATCAGCTTATTCGATCTCGATCCACCTTTCCATGCGGCGGGCTCATACTCATATGGAAACACTCATTTTTTACATCATCATTGGCATCCTGCTCCTGGATTATGCACTTGAGCGCACCCTTGACTACCTGAACACGGGCTGCATGGGAAAGCCGGTTCCAGAAGAGCTTCAAGGGCTTTATGACCCGGAAAAATACGATAAACAGCAAGGGTATCAAAAGACCAACACACGGTTTTCATTTATCAGTTCAACCTTCAGCCTGGTGGTAGTAATTGCCTTTCTGTCTGTTTCAGGATTTGCCCGGGTCCACTTTTTTGCAGCCGGTATCACGGATAATCCCACGCTGCAATCTCTGGTTTTTTTCGGTATTCTGATGCTTGCCCAGGATATTATCGGGCTTCCCTTCGGGCTCTACCAGACCTTTGTCATCGAAGAAAAATTCGGATTCAATAAAGTAACCTGGAAACTGTTCATTGCTGACAAAATCAAAGGGTGGCTGCTCACAGCCGTTCTGGGGGGAAGTATCCTTGCATTTATCACCTGGTTCTATCACCGCACCACGGATATGTTCTGGATTTACGCCTGGTTGATGGTGGGGGGAATCAGTCTATTCTTCACCATTTTCTACTCCAACCTGATTGTTCCGATTTTCAACAAGCAGACAAAGCTGGAAGAAGGAGAACTTAAAACCGCCATAGAATCGTTTGCCCACAAGGTCAGTTTTCCGGTGAAAGACATCTACATGCTGGATGGCTCAAAACGCTCCACAAAAGCCAATGCCTATTTTACCGGTCTGGGCAGCAAAAAAAGAATTATACTATTTGATACCCTGATCAATGATCTGACCACCGATGAAGTGGTTGCTGTTCTGGCCCATGAAATCGGACACTACAAGAAAAAGCATACATTGCAGGGAATCCTTATTTCCATGTTTCAGATGGGGGTGATTTTTTATCTGCTTTCACTGTTTTCAGGGGAAGCTGTTTTCTCCCGGGCACTGGGAGTGGATACGGCTGTTTTTCATATTGGCCTTGTGGCATTTGCCATGCTCTACAGCCCTGTTTCTCTGGTAACCGGCCTGATTATGAATATCTGGTCAAGGAAAAACGAGTATCAGGCCGATGCCTTTGCCGGCAAGCACTTCAGTGCCAAAGCCCTGGGGAATGCTTTAAAAAAACTGTCCATTAATAATCTGAGCAATCTGACACCCCATCCCGCCTATGTGTTTTTTTACTACTCACACCCAAGTCTGCACCAGCGTATGGTTGCCATGGGTAAGCAAATCCCCAATATTTGAATAAAAAATTACATCCAATGAGAGATCCATTAATGGCATTATACCGCCCCCAACGGTCATGGGATCCGGTCCCGGGCCGTCGGCATGGGTGTCTTGCCGGGACAGCGCATCAGTCAAGAAAAAGTTCTCCAATGCTTTCGCCGGTATGTATTCGACGGATGGCCTCAGCCAGAATCGGTGCCACCGAAATGCAGGATATAATATCTATCTGTTTGTTTTCAGGAATCTCAACGGTATTGGTGACTACCACCTCTTTAATGGATGATTTTTTAAGGTTTTTAGCGGCCTGGCCGCACAGCACCGGGTGGGTGACCCCCACATAGATATTTCCTGCCCCTGCCTGTTTAAGGGTATCAACGGTGGCCAAAAGGGTGCCCCCAGTGGATATCTCATCGTCATAGATGATAACATCTTTTCCCACCACATTTCCCACCACCAGTCCCTGCTTTACCTGGGTATCACTTACGCGGCGTTTGTCGATGATGGCCATGGGAACATTAAGCCGGGTTGCAAAGTTGCCCACCCGTTTGGCACCACCGGCATCCGTGGCAACGGCCACCACCTTGTCAAGGTTCAGATGCTTTCTGAAATAGTCCATGATCAGGGGGGTTGCCGTGAGATGATCCACAGGTACACTGAAAAAACCGTGCACGGCAGCGGCATGGAGATCCATGGTCAATACCCGGTCAGCCCCGGCGGTTTTCAGCAAATCCGCCATGAGCCGCCCCACAATGGAAATGCGGGAAGCATCCTTTTTGTCTGATCTTGCATAGGAAAAATAGGGAATTACAGCGGTCACCCGCCTTGCCGATGCACTCCGAAGGGCATCCAGGGTCACCAGCAGTTCCATGATGTGGTCACTCACCGGATGGGTAAATGACTGAATGACAAACACATCCCTTTCCCGGACATTGTCCTGGACCTGTACATGCATATTGTCATTGGAAAATTTGGATATGGCAAGGTGGCCAAGGGGAATGCCCATGGCCTCACATATTTCCAGGGCAAGGGGTACGTTGGAATTGCCTGCAAAAACCTTAAGATCATCTTTCATCATCAATGTCTCCATAAAATTTCATACCCGATGAATGGTATGACCCCGTTCTCGGTAAACACTCCGGGAAAAACGGGGTCATCAGATTATCACAAATTCTCAGACGATTGTCTTTTCATGGCACATCCATCACGGATTCAGCATCTGTTGTCTCTTCATGGAAAACCACCAGACATTTGCGGTCCCGCTGGGCTATCTGACGGGCTACATCGCCCGGTACAAGCTCAAATTTTCCGTCCAGGTTCACAATGGCCATCTGCCCATTCGTTATCTGATCACCTATTTTTGAAGGGACAAACATTTTTTTAATCCGTTTTTTCACAACAAAATGATAGGGCTCGTCATCATCACGGGCTTCCAGGGTCAACTTGTTTTTCAAAACAAGTTGCCGGATCTGGGCGACACTTTCACGCCGTTGCCTCTCTTCATTGCGCTGGCGATTGAGTTCTCTGTTATGTGCCTCATAGGCCAGTCGTTCTTCCCGGGCAATACTGCTCTCTTTTGGTTCCTGCCTTTCCTGTTGCCCCTTTTTGCCTTTTTTCACCTGTTTTTTTACCCGTTTGTCATGCTGGGCCTTGTTCACCTGTTTTTTAGTCACCAGCCCGGCCTTGAGAAGCTGCTCCTGAAACGAGTTTACCATACTGTTTCCCCATATAAAAAGTCACGGCAAAGCCATTGCCACAACAAGGTTTCAAACTCCATTATCAGAATGGTCGTAAACGGAGTTCCATGTCAAGTATCATCATTGGTGATATTCACCTCTGTCAACGATGTGAAAAATTATTTCCACCCATCAGGGCTTTTCACATTGATCACATTACCTGCCCCGGCGATACCAGCAAGCGCCCCGGATGGCCGAAGTTAAAACAAAATCCCTTCTTACACTATTTTGTTTGTTTTGTGAACTGCAACTCGAGGATCATTTTTTTATATTGACATATCGGGGATGAGGCACGCTTGGATTATTGGTTCTTTTGATGATTTTTCCCTTCAGGCGGGAAACCTCGTCAAAAGCGTGGACATTGATAAAAGTTTCAGTCCCCGACAACCATCCATAAAAAATACCAGAGTCCTTTGCAGAGATCTGGTATTTTTTTAGTCATGCTTTGTTCCATAGAGAGTTTCATGCTTTGTTGCGGGCAGATCCGGGTAAAAATATCAGGGCTGCCCGTGGCGGTTATTTAACCAGGGCCATCTTTTTTCTAAGATAGGCGATCTGGGTCTGGTGGGGCAGATCCTTGGGACAATAGTCCTGGCAACCAAGCAAGGTCATGCAGCCAAATACGCCATCATCATCGCCTATGAGTTCATAGTAATCAGAATCCCTGCGTTTGTCCCGGGGATCAAGATAGTACCGGGCAAGCCGCATGAAACCCACCGCTCCCAGGAATCCATCCCGCATACGCTTGGTGGCACAGGCGGAGATGCAACAGCCGCATTCCACACATCGCTCCAGCTCGTAAATCTCATCGGCTATGGCCGGATCCATGCGCTCTTCCAGGCGATTCAGATCCACATTTTCCGCCATATCGTCGTGGATCCAGCTCTCCACCCGTTCGCTCATGCCCCGCATGAATTTGCCGGTGTTCACGGACAGATCACCGATGAGTTCAAATCCCGGCAGGGGCAGAAGGGTGATTTCCCCGTCGGGAAATTTTGAGGTCAGGGTCCGGCAGGCAAGGTCCGGGCTGCCGTTGATCACCATGCCGCAGGAACCGCAGATGCCGGCCCGGCAGATGAAATCAAACTGCAGCGACGGCTCCTGGTTTTCCCGGATATCGTTCAAGGCAATAAAGATGGTCATCCCCGGGGCTTCGGTGACCTTATAGGTCTTCATGGTCGGGGTATCGCCCTTTACCTGGGGATTGAATCGCAATATGTTAAATTTCAGCACTCTTTCCTGGTCACTCATTATTTAAACCCCCTCCCGATGCGCTCGTTCTTTCCTTTAAATTTCTCCGGTATCTCAATGGGATTAAACAATTGCTGCAGTTTGAACCTGTCGGCACCGGGATTTTCCTTTTTGATCTCTTCCATTTGTGCAATCCGTTTTTCCGTGTCCGGGTGGTGGATGGTCTGGTCCACGCCGTACCCACGGGAACCCGGAGGCATCTCCATTTTCATGACGTCAAGGGCCTCGTATTCCACCTCGGGAAGATCGGCATTGTCGTCCTTCCAATAGGTGAGGGTTCGTTTGAGCCAGTCACGGTCATTTCTTTCCGGGAAGTCTTCCCGGGCATGGGCCCCACGGCTTTCCTTACGCAGCATGGCGCCATAGGCCACACACTGGGCAAGCTTGATCATCTTGGGAACCCTTATGGCTTCCACAAGTTCCGGGTTGGAGGAGCTGATCTTGTTTCTAAGGGCCACATTTTGGGACCGCTGGTGCAGTACCTTTAACTCTTCCACGGCCTGGGTAAGATCGGTTTCGTTCCTGAAAATACCCACCTTGTCCATCATGATCTGCTGCATTTCTTTTTTCAGCTCATAGGGGTTTTCCCCTCGGTCCCGTTGAATCAGGGTGGAGATCTTGGCAGTTTCCTGGTCCATGAAATGTTCAATGAGCCTGGTATTGATGTTAAGGGGATTATTCTGGCAGTGGTCAGCCACATATTCACCCACGATCATGCCGGCCACCACGGTTTCGGCAACGGAGTTGCCCCCGAGGCGGTTAAATCCGTGCATGTCCCAGCAGGCGGCTTCACCGGCGGAAAAAAGACCCTTTAATGTGGGGCTTTCACCGGTGGCCTTGGTGCGGATACCGCCCATGGAATAATGCTGGGTGGGACGTACCGGGATGTATTCCGTGACGGGATCAATGCCCAGGAAGTACTCGCAGATCTCTTTTACTTCCCTCAGGTTCTTTTCAATGTGCTTACGGCCCAGAAGGGTGATGTCAAGCCAGAGATGATCTCCATACCGGGAGGGAATGCCCTTGCCCTTTCTCATGTGCTCGGTCATGCGCCGGGACACAACATCCCTTGATGCCAGCTCTTTTTTGCCGGGCTCGTAGTCGGGCATGAATCGGTAACCGTCCTTGTCAAGAAGGAGTCCACCGTCCCCCCGGCAGCCTTCGGTGGTGAGAATACCCACGGGCACGATGGCCGTGGGATGGAACTGCACCGCCTCCATGTTGCCAAGGCAGGCCACACCGGTTTCAAGGGCAATGGCATTACCGATACCTTCTGAGATCACCGCATTGGTGGTAACAGAATAAAGCCGTCCATACCCGCCGGTGGCAATGGTGGTGGCCCGGGCCACATAGGCAATGAGTTCACCGGTGATCAGATCCCGGACAATGGCCCCATAACACACACCATCTTCGTGGATGAGCGCAATGGCTTCCTTTCTTTCGTGTACGGGAATGCCAAGTTCAATGGCCTTGTTGTCCATGGCGTAAAGCATGGTGTGGCCGGTGCCGTCGGAGGTGTAGCAGGTCCGCCATTTCTTTGTGCCGCCAAAATCCCGGGAGGTGATCAACCCATGGGCTTCATCTTTTTCGGTAATGGTGACCTTTTTACCGTTGATGATGACGTCTCTGTTGCCCTTGTTCACCCGGCTCCAGGGAACGCCCCAGGCCGTCAACTGGCGGATGGCCTTGGGGGCCGTGTTCACAAACATCCGGGCCACGTCCTGGTCGCATCCCCAGTCACTGCCCTTTACCGTGTCTTCAAAGTGGATTTCTTCATCATCACCTTCGCCCTTGATACCGGCACCAAGGCTTGCCTGCATGCCCCCCTGGGCCGCTGCGGAGTGGGATCTTTTGGCCGGCATCAGGGACAAAATGATGGAATCATATCCCCGCTGCTTGGCGGCAATGGCGATTCTCAACCCCGCCAGGCCACCACCAATGACAAGTGAATCTGTATATATAACTTTCATCTGTTGCTCCTCGTGTGTGTTTTTTTAGGCTTGATCACATCATGGCCCAACCGTCATAATTATTGGGTCCACGGGGTCAGGCTTGTGTTATTGGCGTTATCGACGACAGGCTGTGCTAACGCCAAAATCAACGATAATGCCAATAACGCAAGCCTGACCCCTCCCCAAAATGGCCGATGTTGTGAACAAGCCCGTTTTTTTTATTCTGCGGATTTCTCGTCGTCTGCGGCGGCATCCACCGCGGTCACTGCAGCATGGGGCATATAACGCTGCCCTACCTGGTCCTTGTGCCGGATACCAATGACTGAAAATACAAGTAAGGCAAGAAGACCCACGGTGAGAAAGAAAATGGTCAGCCGTTTTTTCCACATTTTAAGTTTCACACGGGAGGCCCGGTAATCATCACCGGTGAACCATCCCCATTTCATGCACAAGCGATAAAGGCCAATGGTGCCGTGGAGCTCCACGGAAATGAGCAGGATCAGATAAAGGGGCCACATGTTGCCTGAAATGATACGGTCGGCGGACAGATAAGGATCAATCTGGCCCGGATGGGTGAGCATGATGAAAAGATGCACAGAGCCCAGAAAAAACATGATAAAGCCCGTCACCACCTGGATGTACCAGAAGTTGGTGTCGCCGTGCTTCATCATCCCCATCTGATGGCGGATAATGGCGTGCTGCTTCCAGGAGATGGGAAATTTTCTTACGCCCAGAAGGGCATGGATAATAAAAAGGATAAAAATAACCGACACGGCAAAAAAAACCGCCGCAGGAAACCCTTTCCCCGTGCCGGAAAGAAAAGACAGCTCCATGAATTTTGCCACAAAATTAAACGAACCCTTGCCCAGCAGAATACTGCCCACAAGCATCATGTGAACCCACATGAAAAGTCCCAGCACAAGGCCGGTGGCGCTCTGGGCAAGATCCAGCCGGGCCGGTATCCGGCTTTTTTTAACGTGATCGTTCTTTATCAAGCGTTCCATTTTGCCTCCTTGATGACCCATTACAGATAATATTTGGGTTTGGTAAGGGATTGAAACGGGCCCGACAGGTCCATTTCAATCCCAATAATTATGCGTCACTGGTCATGCAACTAAAATACCTGCCTGCACACATCTCCGATTTCTCCAAGGTTTTCACACACATGTATACCGTTCTTTCTAAAGGCTTCCACCTTGGCCTGGCCGGTGCCGCTGCCGCCGCTGATGATGGCACCGGCATGTCCCATGCGTCGCCCAGGAGGGGCCGTTAATCCTGCAATGAAGCCCACAACCGGCTTGGTCACGTGGTTTTTAATGTACTCGGCCGCCTCTTCTTCGGCATTACCGCCGATCTCACCCACCATGACTATGGACTTGGTATCGGGATCATTTTCAAAGGCTTCCAGCACATCAATGAAATTGGTACCGTTAACGGGATCACCGCCAATACCGATGCAGGTGGTCTGTCCCATGCCAAGCTTGGTGAGCTGATCCACCACCTCATAGGTGAGGGTGCCGGATCGGGATACAACACCCACAGGTCCGCCGGCCATGTGAATTTTGCCCGGCATAATTCCAATCTTGCATTCGCCCGGGGTGATAATACCGGGGCAATTGGGTCCGATGAGGCGGCATTTTTTAGTGGCCAGAAAATTTTTCACCCGGACCATGTCAATCACCGGGATGCCTTCGGTGATGGCCACAATGAGATCCACACCGGCATCGGCGGCCTCCATAATAGCATCCGCCCCAAATGGCGGCGGCACAAATATAAGACTGGCATTGGCCCCGGTGGACTCCACGGCCGCTCTTACGGTATCAAAAACCGGGATGCCGTCCATGTACTGACCTCCCTTGCCCGGGGTTACTCCGGCAACCACATTGGTCCCATATTCAACACACTGCCTTGCGTGGAACTGTCCTTCTTTCCCGGTGATTCCCTGCACAAGAAGTTTGGTATCCTTGTTTACAAATATACTCACAGCATTCTCCCCACGGTTCTTTTATATTTGGATTTTTTATATGAAACTCCGCCCAAGGTGCTGCAATGATTAGATTTTCAACTTTCGTTGTGGCAGGTGTTTACTGCCATGTATGTTATATGAAAAGGTAGCCTTCAAGTCTACCCCAGCAGAGCCCCTCCCCCGATGGACAATAGGAACCGGACAATCGAGCTGTCTACAGTTCCGGTCCGGGACCATTGCCCGTCGGGGGAGGGGCGGCATATTACCATTTTCATGCTTCGTTGTGGGCGAATCCGTGTCCCAAATCCCGGTCCGCCCGTGGCGGTTATATACGATGTTTTATATTGCCGCCGCTATTTTTGCCGCCGCATCCTTAAGATCCACAGCAGTTGTCAGATTCAGACCGGAATCGGCAAGGATTTTCTTTCCTTCATCCACATTGGTTCCTTCCATGCGCACCACAACGGGGATATTAATACCGGTTTTCCTGGCCGCCTGGACCACGCCCTCGGCAAACACATCACAGCGCAGAATGCCACCGAAGATATTTATCAACACCGCCTTTACCTTTTCATCCATGAGGATGATGCGAAGGGCATTTTCCACC
This sequence comes from uncultured Desulfobacterium sp., assembly GCA_963674605.1. Classification (GTDB taxonomy): domain Bacteria; phylum Desulfobacterota; class Desulfobacteria; order Desulfobacterales; family Desulfobacteraceae; genus Desulfocicer. The sequence continues at coordinate 556,335 of OY771474.1, forward strand.
TGGTCCGCAGAGGCGCCGCCCCCAACATCCATGAAGTTGGCAGGCTCGGCTCCGGCAAGTTTGATGATATCCATGGTGGCCATGGCAAGCCCGGCCCCATTGACGATGTTGCCCACATTGCCGTCCAGGTTTACATAGTTGAGATTAAATTTTGAGGCCTCCACTTCCTGGGGATCTTCTTCATCAAGATCTCTGTATTCCAGGAGATCCTTGTGCCGGAACATGGCATTGGAATCAATGTCCACCTTGGCGTCCAGGGCCAATACCTGGTCATCTCCCGTGAGAATCAAGGGATTTATTTCCACAAGGGAGCAGTCATTGGCCACAAACAGAGTGTAGAGCTGCCGCACCAGACCGGCAAACTGTTTTCTGGCAGCCTTGGGAATGGCAAGTCCAAAGGCCAGCTCGCCCAGCTGATAATTCTGGATACCCATGAGGGGATTCACATAAATCTTAATTATTTTTTCCGGGGTGTTGGCCGCCACCTCTTCAATGTCCATGCCGCCTTCCTGGCTTGCCATGATAACCACCTTGGCAGTTTCCCGGTCCACCAGCATGCTCAGATAAAGCTCTTTGACAATGTCCTGGCCCGCTTCCACCAGAATCTTCTTAACCAGTCTGCCTTCTGGTCCTGTCTGGTGGGTCACCAGGGTCATGCCAAGAATTTCATCGGCAAGATTTCCGGCTGATTCCCGGGATGGGGCAAGCTTTACCCCACCGCCCTTGCCCCGGCCGCCGGCATGTATCTGGGCCTTGACAACCACGGGGTATCCACCCAGCAGATCTGCAACATTCAGGGCCTCTTCCCGGGAAAAAGCAACCTGGCCCTGGGGAACAGGCACATTATATTTTCTGAAAAGCTCCTTTGCCTGGTATTCATGTATCTTCATAATGATGATCCTTAACTATTGTTAGATAATTACTCGTGAGTCCTGAATTCTCATTTTCCGGGCGTGGTCACAACATGGACCACCGGTCACCGATGGTGGACCAACGGGGTCAGGCGTGTGACCAAGCCCCATTTTTCATACCCCCTGTGTTCATTTCAATGTTAACGGAACCCCGTATGTGGTGGTAAATTGGAGAATTTATAACTGACGAAATGGTTATTATTTGTGTAAATTCCCATGACCATCAAGCCCCCAGGGCGTTCAGGGTTTTATTGGCACACTCGGTGACAACACTGCCCGGGCCAAATACTTCAACGGCCCCTGCGGCCTTTAACATATCATAGTCTTTGGGGGGAATAATGCCGCCCACCACCACCTTGATATCGTCGGCCCCCTCTTTTTTCAATGCCGCAACCAGGGCCGGCACCAGGGTTTTATGTCCGGCAGCAAGACTTGAAACCCCCACCACATGGACATCGTTTTCCACGGCCATGCGGGCGGCTTCTTCCGGTGTCTGGAACATGGGGCTTATGTCCACATCAAAACCAAAATCCGCATAGGCCGTGGCAATGACCTTAACGCCTCTATCATGGCCGTCCTGTCCCATCTTGGTCACCAGAATACGGGGCCTGCGGCCGGTGTTTTTTTCAAAGTCTTCCGTGCGTTTTCTCAAGGCTGTGATAATTTCCGTGTCTTTAAATTCAGAAGCATACACCCCGGAAATGCACTGGGTGGTGGCAACGAATCGTCCAAATACCTCTTCCATGGCGTCGGATATCTCCCCCACTGTGGCCCTGGCCCGCACCGCTTCAATGGCAGCGGCCAGAAGATTGGCATCAGTTTCTGCAGCCTGTTTTACATTTTTCAATGCCTTTTCAACGGCTCCGGCATCCCTGTCCTTCTTGATCTGATCCAGACGGGCCACCTGCTCGGTTCTAACATCATCGCTGATCTCAAGAACTTCAATGGGTTTTTCATCGGCAATAATGTACTTGTTCACCCCAACAATGACATCGCTTCCCCCATCAATTCTTGCCTGACGCCGGGCCGCCACCTCTTCAATGCGGCGTTTGGGCATGCCGGTTTCAATGGCTTTGGCCATGCCACCAAGGTCTTCCACCTCTTTTAAAATCTTTCTTACCTCGTCCACAATGCTCTGGGTCAGGGATTCCACATAGTAGGAGCCCCCCAGGGGATCCACCACCGAGGTGACCTTGGACTCTTCCTGGACTATGATCTGGGTATTTCTGGCAATTCTGGCCGAGGTTTCCGTGGGAAGGCCCACGGCCTCATCAAAGGAGTTGGTGTGCAGGCTCTGGGTACCGCCAAGCACCGCTGACATGCATTCCAAGGTGGTTCTAATGATATTGTTATAGGGGTCCTGCTGGGTCAGACTCCAGCCCGAGGTCTGGCAATGGGTTCTGAGCATGCTGGATTTGGGATTTTTGGGATTAAATTGTCCCATGAGTTCAGCCCAGAGAAACCTGGCCGCCCGGAGCATGGCAATGTCCATGAAAAAGTTCATGCCAATGCCAAAGAAAAAGGACAGTCGCGGGGCAAAGGCATCAATGTCAAGCCCTGCGGCCATGGCCGCCTTGGCATACTCAAGACCGTCTGCCAGGGTAAATGCCGTCTGAAGCACGCTGTCCGCACCCGCCTCCATCATGTGGTAACCGCTGATGCTCACCGTGTTGAATTTGGGCATTTTCTCAGAACAGTATGCGATGATGTCTGCAATGATGCGCATGGACGGGGTGGGTGGATAGATATAGGTGTTCCGGGTGAGGTACTCTTTTAAGATATCGTTCTGGATGGTTCCGGAAAGCTGCTCCTGTTTTACGCCCTGCTCTTCTGCCGCCACGATATACCCGGCAAGAATGGGCAAAACCGCACCGTTCATGGTCATGGACACCGACATCTTATCCAGGGGAATCTGATCAAAGAGGATCTTCATGTCCTCAACAGAATCCACAGCCACACCCGCTTTACCCACATCGCCAAATACCCGGGGATGATCGGAATCGTATCCCCTGTGGGTGGCAAGATCAAAGGCAACGGAAAGCCCTTTCTGGCCTGCGGCAAGGTTTTTACGATAAAAGGCGTTGGACTCCTTGGCCGTTGAGAATCCGGCATATTGACGAATGGTCCAGGGACGTCCCGCATACATGGTGGCCTTTGGGCCCCGCACAAAGGGTTCAAACCCTGGCAGGTTATCCATGAACTCCACCCGTTCCAGGTCCCTGGCCGTGTAAAGGGGATTGATCCTAATCCCTTCGGGAGTTGTGATCTCCAGGTCTTCCAGGGGTTTTCCCCGAAGTTCTTTTGTTGCAAGCTCTTTCCAGGCGTTTAAATCAGGATTTTGTGACATGAAAAAGTCCTCATTCATTGGGAAGGACAATTCGCCATTCCCACGATTAATGGTAAAATTCTTAGGACAACAGGGCGTGCAAATCAAACCAATAGCATTTGCTTAGTCCCTCTGGCAGAGCTCCACCAGTACGCCGGATGTCGCCTTGGGATGAAGGAAAGCTATCTTTGCCCCCCCAGCTCCTTTTCGCGGCGTCTCATCAATGAGTCGGATGCCCTTGGCTTTGAGCTCCCCAAGGGCCTCTTCGATGTTTTCCACCCTGAATGCAACATGCTGGATACCTTCACCTTTTTTTTCAATATACTTTGCCACAGGGCCATCGTCGGAGGTGGATTCAAGGAGTTCAACTTCACTTTCTCCCACGGGCAGAAACGCCGTCGTCACCTTCTGGGCCTCCACGGTCTCTGTTCCCGCGAATTCCATGCCCAAAACCTCCGACCAGAAATTTTTACCGTGCTCAATACTCTTCACCGCAATTCCCAGGTGATCAATTTTTAATATCTTCATATATTCTCCTTTCATGGCTTTAAACGCATAGCTGTTCTACTCGATTACGGCAAGGATCTCTCCCTTGGGCACGGAATCTCCTGGACCAAAATTGATGGCTGTGATTTCCCCGTCGGCCGGAGCCGGCAGGGCATTTTCCATCTTCATGGCCTCGAGCACCACAACGGTGTCGCCCTTTTTCACGGCATCACCCACTTTCTTCTCGTATTTGATGATCATACCGGGCATGGGAGCCATTACCTGGACACCCGCACCGGTTGACGCAGCTGGCTTTGCAGCAGGTGGTGCCGGCTTTGCAGCCTTGGCAGCCGGAGCTGGCTTGGGTGCGGGGGCTGGCTTGGGTGCGGGGGCTGGAGCTGGAGCGGCGGCAGCAACCGAAGGCGGTGGCGGAACCTGAACTCCCTGGGCTGGCTGGGCATAGGCGATGACCGGCCCACCCCCGACCTCGTCAACCCCAACCTCGAAACACTCTTCATCCACAAAGACATTAAAGGTCCTTAAGCAGTCTGACTTTTCCGGTAACTCGCCGTTCAGCTTTCTTTCAACAAGCTCTCCGGCCTTTGCTTTTTTTATAATCTCGGCCTGGCGTTTGACATCCTCCAGGGTGATGGCCTTGGTGCTCTCGGGAACCGCTTCTTTTCCATATTTCTGCTGGAGAAATTTCTTGCCTGTCACAGGAAAGAGGGTGTAGAGGATGAGGTCGTCATCATCCACGGCAAGGCTTTTGATCTCGGCCTTGGCCGCCTCAAGCTCGGGCTTGAGCACCTCGGCGGGTCTGCAGGAGATGGGACTTTCTCCCCGGTCATATCCCTTGAGGGCCTTTTTCTGAACTTGTGCATCAATGGGAACTGCCGTTTTACCATAGAGACCGTAGCATAGATCCTTGACCTGGGCCGTGATCATCTTGTAGCGCTCGTCCGGGGTATCAAACAACACGTTGTTGACGGTCTGGGTTCCCACGATCTGGCTTGTGGGGGTCACCAGGGGAATTTGACCCAATTCCTTTCTTACCCTGGGAAGCTCCTCATACACCTCGCCGATCCTGTCAAGGGCGTCCATGTCCCTGAGCTGGTTTACCAGGTTTGAAAGCATGCCCCCCGGGGTCTGGTGGAGCAGCACGTTGATGTCGATCACCGACACCTTGGTGTCGTCCAGAAGGTGACGATATTTGGGAAGGATGTCCTTTTCCAGGGTTTCGTTGATGGAGGCCAAGGTCTCAATGTCAAAACCCGTATCCCGGTCCGTGCCGATCAAAGACATCACCAGGGGTTCCAGGGCCGGATGGCTGGTTCGGTAGGCGTAAGGAGTAAGGCAGGTATCAAGGATGTCCACACCGGCCTCGGCCGCCTTGAGATGGGTCATGGCTGCCATGCCCGAGGTAAAGTGGGAGTGAAGGTTAATGGGAACATCCACGTTTTCCTTCAGGGCCTTGACAAGGTCAAAGGCATCGTAGGGTGCCATGAGTCCTGCCATGTCCTTGATACAGATACTGTCAGCACCCATGTCCACAAGGGCCTTGGCCTTGTTTACATAGTAATCCAGGGTGTAGACGGTGCCCCCCATCCTCGGCTCGGTGAGGGAATAGCAGATGCACCCCTGGAAATGTTTGCCGCAGCTTTTTATAACCGGAGCCACCGCTTCAAAATTGCGGTAATCGTTCAGGGCATCAAAGGTGCGGAATATGTCCATGCCGTTTTCAGCGGCCCGGTTGACAAAGGCCTTGGCAACATCGTCGGCATAGTTTCTGTAGCCCACAAGGTTCTGACCCCGGAGCAGCATGGAAAAGGGAGTCTTTTTGATGTAGCGCTTCAGGGTTCTGATACGCTCCCAGGGATCTTCGTTGAGAAAGCGGTGCATGGTGTCAAAGGTGGCCCCACCCCAGACTTCCATGGCCCAGAAACCCACCTCGTCCATTCTTTCGGCCACGGGGATCATGTCCTCGGTTCTTCCCCTTGTGGCAAACAGGGACTGGTGCCCGTCCCTGAGGGAAAGATCCTCGATCATCAGGGGATTTTTGGCTTTGGGCCTCTCTTTTTCACAATTAATCTCACACATGTTTATTCTGCCGTGTTCACTCATTACACTCTCCTATCAATATAGTGTAGCCATTGGCTATTCATTGTCATGTTGCAGCATCGGCAACCCTGGTGAATTGCATGTTCATATGAAAAAAGCAGGTGCTGGGTTGATGGGTACTGGGTACTCGGTTTAGCGCACCTCATGCTGTGACCAAGCCCCAATTTTCGTTGTGGGCAGGTCCAGAATACGGTCTGTCCGCGGCAGTTATCTGAAGACACCCATCTGCATCAGACTTCTGCCCTGCATCTGATCAGCTCTGCCTGCCATACCCCAGGTGTTGATATACACTGCCGGAAGCGGTGCCGCATCCGGAGTCTCCTCCTGGAACAAACCAAAACAGGCGCTCTCCTCCTGGGTCTTTATGTAGGTCATAACCGCAGCTGTTGCGGCGGCCATTTTTTTTATATCCATTGACTCCACCTTATACCGGAATGTTTCCATGTTTTTTTGCAGGTCTCATCTCGCGCTTGGTGCCCAGGGCTTCCAGGGCATCCACCAGGCGGGTCCTGGTCTCGGCCGGTCGAATCACCGCATCCACAAACCCCCGGTTGGCTGCGCAATAGGGATTTGAGAACAGCTCTTCATACTCTTGAATCTTCTCGGCCCGTTTGGCAACGGGATCTTCCGAACCTTTGATCTCCCTTGCATGGATGATGTTGGCAGCCCCTGCTGCCCCCATCACCGCAATCTGGGCGCTTGGCCATGCAAAGGCCATGTCCGCGCCAAGATGCTTGGAGCACATGGCAAGGTATGATCCGCCGTAATCCTTTCTGGTGATGAGCAGAAGCTTTGGCACCGTGGCCTCGGAATAGCACCAGAGCAGCTTGGCCCCATGGCGGATGATGCCGCTCCACTCCTGGTCGCTTCCGGGAAGATAACCGGGTACGTCGGCAATGGTGAGCATGGGGATGTTAAAGGCGTCGCAGAACCTTATGAACCGTGTTGCCTTGTCCGAGGCGTTGATGTCAAGACATCCTGCAAGGAAGTTGGGCTGGTTGGCGATGATGCCAAGGACCCGTCCGTTGAGCCTTGCAAAACAGATTACGATATTCTTGGCAAAGTACTCGTGGGGCTCAAAATACTCGCCGTTGTCCACGATGGCGGTGATGACATCCTTGATGTCGTAGCTCTGGTTGGGGTTGTCCGGAATCAGGGTGTCAAGCTCCAAAGCCATGCGGTGGGGATCATCCTCTGTCTCCTTGAACGGGGCTTCCTCCATGTTGTTGGAGGGAAGATAGGAAAGCAGTTGCCGGATTCTTTGAAGGGCGTCCTCGTCGGACTCGCAGGCAAACTGGGCCACTCCGCTCTTTTCGTTGTGGGTCATGGCACCGCCCAGGTCTTCCTGGCTGATCTCCTCCCCTGTTACGGACTTGATCACCTGGGGACCTGTGATGAACATGTAGCTTGTATCCTTGACCATGAAAATCCAGTCGGTCATGGCCGGGGAGTAAACAGCCCCGCCTGCCGTGGGTCCCATGATGGCGGAGATCTGGGGAATCACGCCGGAAGCCGAGGCGTTTCTGAAAAAGATTTCGCCGTATCCGGACAGGGCATCCACCCCCTCCTGTATCCTGGCGCCGCCGGAATCGTTGATGCCCACCACGGGGGCACCGGCCTTCATGGCCATGTCCATGACCTTGCAGATCTTCCCCGCCTGCATCTCCCCCATGCTTCCGGCCCTTGAGGTGAAATCCTGGGAATAGGCAAAGACGATGCGGCCTTCCACCTTGCCATGGCCGGTTACAACGCCATCGGCAGGAATTTCTTTTTTTTCCATGCCAAAATTAGTGCACCGGTGGGTGACAAACATATCCACCTCCCGGAAGGTTCCTTGGTCAAACAAAAGGTTCAGCCGTTCCCTGGCATTGAGTTTTCCCTTCCCACGCCGCTTTTCAAGGGCTTTTTCGCCCCCCATGCCAAGGATCTTTTTTTCCCGCTCACCAAGGTCCCTGATCTTGTCTGCTATCACTCCCATTAACAACCCATCCTTTTTTTGTTGATTTCATTCATATGGCCCTGGACTCCAATCATTTCAACTTCACCGTTTGCAAAAAATCTGGGTGGGATCAATGACCTCCCGGATCAGGCGGATCTCCTCTTTGGTGGGCGGAGCAAATTCATATAGATCCTCGTCCACCATGAGTTCAAATCCTGTGGCATCCTGTACGCTTTTAACGGTTTCTCCGGGCATGGTTGCCAGGATTTTCATGCGTTTGGTTTCGTCATCAAACCCCATCAGTGCCTTGGTTGTGATGACACGTCTGGGGCCCTTTCCCTGCAATCCGGCTTTTTGTCTGGCATTTTTTGATCCGTCCATATGACCGATGCTGGTGCAATACTGTAGTTTTTCCACAAATCTTCGGGATTCATGCTGGACAATGAGAATTGTATAGGTACAGGAACATGACATATCCCCTGCCCCGCCGCTGCCGGGCAGCCTCACAACCGGTTTCATATAATTTTCCGGAAAATTTCCAATCATGGTTGAATTTAAATTGCCATAGGGATCAACCTCGGCCCCTCCAATAAACCCGATATCTATAAAGCCCCTCTGGGTCAGTTCAAAGGCGGAATTCAACCCCTGGATAAAATTTGCCCGGCTTGTGGTTCGAGAATCTCCCACAGACAGGGGCAGGCCCCGGTTCAATGTCGGGCCCACAGCACCTGCTTCAAATACCGGAATTATTCCCGGACCATTGGTTAATTGGGCCAGGGTGATCCCCACCATGGGCAATCCGGTTCCCGCAAAAATCACCTTGTTGTTTTCAAGTTGTCTGGCACCGGCGGTTACGATCATTTCGCCGGGCGAAAAGTCTGTTGCATAATCCGTCATAATATCTCCTGGGAAACTGTAAATTTAATCTTAAATAAACGGCATCCTTCATATGGTCCCAAAAGTTGGGTTACACTCTTTAGAAAAAAATTTCATGAAAATGGGGAATGGTCTGAAAAAGTGCAAAGAAAATTTGAGCAATGCCGAATAACCCCATATATCAGGCAGCAGGCGGTGTTAAATGAGTTTGCAATTCCAGATTTCTTGATTCAGTCTGCCGGGCATATTTCAGTTGAGCATAGGGTATCTGAGCTATGAATTCATCCGTATCCGCAACGCCAAAAACATAGGCATCGTAATAGGCAGCCAGGCTGTCCCGGTCGCCTTTGCGAAAGGCATCCGTCAGGCCCTTGAAATGCTCCAGGTGGATCTTGTCATAATAATGGACGTCGTGGCACACCGTTGGATAGGACCCAAAGGGCAGTTCAACAACGGCATCCACGGCAAAGAAGGGAATGGATGTCCGGGTGGGATCCATGGCGATGATCTCGTGGTCTATCAATTTTTCACAGGTCACAATGACATTTTTGGAGGCCATGGCAATTTCAGGACAGGTAAAGGTCTGTCCCTTGATCCGGCAGTTTCCGTAGATATCAGCCTCCTGGACATGGAGAATGCCCACATCCGGGTGGCAGGCCGGTATCACCAGGATATTTCTTTCGGAAAACGGGCATTGGATGGTCTGGGAACGATTGCATTTTTCAATATCGCCACCCAGGCCGCTGCGGATGGGTATAAACGGAATACCCATGGCACCGGCCTTGAATCGGGCGGACATGCTGAAATTGGTCCAGTCTTCAATAAAGATCTGTTCATTTTCCGTCATGTACCTGAGCATGGAAGAGGTGCCGGCATATTCATGGCCGGTGTAGGCGAATTCCATGCGCTGAACAGACAGATGGTCCGGCTTCAGGGCCATTGCCCCAAGCAGATAATCCGGCACAAGGCCTGCGGACTGAAAGGAAAGAATAAGATCCTTTCTCCCCTGCCGGATAATTTCATGGGCAATGGCCACCGGCTGGCGGCTGTTTACAAAGCCTCCGACGCCGATGTTGTCGCCATCCTTTACAAAGGCTTTGACCGCCTCTGTCATCGTCATTCTCTTGTCGCGCTTGGATTTGTCTTTTTCTTCCAGATATGTCCTTGCTTCATCCGGTGATAATCCCGTCCATAACATAAGCTGTGTCCCCAATTATGATATGTTGATTGAAATGCTTCTAACCGATAACGAACGTGTGACAATCTTCATTTATAGAGGTTGAATTCAATGCCATGCGAGATCAAGCCCAATGTTTCCAAACCCCTGGATGTCTGGAACCAAAGTGTGCCTGTTTTAGTGGCACCTCAAGACATAAACGATTGTTATTAAAAAGCATTTTAATTTTTAGCGGATATTATATAATGAAGGTATTTGGAACGAAATTGCGGATTATCCGGAAGCAAATCAATCCGAAAGCGGGACGCGACCGGGAAAAGAATGCACAATAGTTGACCTGTAACTGCCCCCCACCGGGACACGGCCCCGGCCAAGAGATATCTCAAGTCCCTTGTTTTTGGACAATTTTATGGAGGTGACATGTTCCGGATTAATAAGGTAGGATCTATGGACCTGGAGCAGTTGATCATCATTGAACCGAAGCGTGATCTCTTTAAGAGACAGCCTCAGCTCAACAGTCTTCTTGTCGGTGTACACCACACAGTATTGTCTGGCTGCCTGGATATATAAAATGTCCTGTAACATGGAACCAATGGTATATATCTCCTTTGACAGGTTGGGATCAAAGGAGAAGCGGTTGATCCCACTTCGGATAATACGCACCTGGGTGATCAGGTTGCGAATATATTCCATGTTTTCACGGGTCGGGGTGGTCTCCGGCTGTACAACAATCCGGTATTGTTCCATACCCCGGACCTGGATGGAAATCCATTTTGTATCCCTGTCCGTCACAAGGGAAATCCTGCTGTCGGTGTTTTTCATATCCGGATCATCCATATGGGGGGCTGGCTTTGGAAGATTTCGGGTAAAATCCTGCCCCTTGCCTGCGGTGGCCATGATTTTCTCATTGTAGAGAAGTACGCCGTTTTGAAATGGCGATTCCCGGATGATAGCATTAAAAACCTCCTTGAAAAGATGATCCGTATCCCCATAGCTTTCGATGCGATTCATGAATTTACGAAGGTTTACCAGGCGGTCCTTGGCCGCCAGCAAGCGTAACTGGGTCTCAACCCTGGCAATGAGTTCTTTTTTTGAAAAGGGTTTGGTCAGATAATCATTGGCTCCTTTGGCAAAGCCATGGAGCAGATCCGTGACCTGATTTCTGGCCGTGAGCAGGATAATGGGCAGTTCGTCCATGCCATGGGTTTCCCGGAGAATTTCGCAGACCCGGAAGCCGTCCATGCCCGGCATCATCAGGTCCAGCAAGACCATACAGGGGGTATTGTCAAGGATATAATCCACGGCCATGGCGCCTGTGGTAAAGGTGACGGGGTGGTACCCGGACATGGTCAATTGCCGGGATACGATATGAAGGTTCACCGGATCATCATCCACCACAACGATTTCCTGAGCGCCCTTGGTTTTGTTTTCCAAGGCAGGCAGATCCACAGGCACCGGGGCAAACTCAACGATTCTTGCAACCGGCTGGCGCTCCCGGGCAGGCATATCCGACGACACGGCAAGGGTGAAGGTAAACACCGATCCCCTGCCCGGCTCACTTTTCACATGGATGTCCCCACCGTGAAGAATCACCAGCTGCCGGGCAATGGATAACCCCAGGCCCGTTCCCGGGTATTGGCGGGTTGCCGAATAATCTCCCTGTTCAAAGGGCAGAAAAATAGTCTCCATTTTATCTTTTGCAATACCGATACCCGTGTCTGAAACACTTATCTCCACCCGGGTTCCAATTTTAGCTGATACAACCACCTTGCCCCCATCGGAAAATTTAACGGCATTGCCGATGAGGTTGTGGAGAATCTGCTGCAGTCGTTCCTCATCCGCCATGACAAATGTCTTGGCGGGAATCAGGTTTTCAAGGGTCAGCTGGAAATTCTGGATCAACGGACGATGAATGCCCAGAACGAGATCCACAATATTACCAAGATCAAGGGGACGGATATGCAGTTTGATTTCTTTTTGTTTCAGCCTGGATGCCACCAGCAGATCGTTCACCAGGTTGGACAATCGCATACCACTTGATATGATGATTTCAAGATCCGCCTTAACCCCGGGAGAAAGGGGATTCAAGTCGTCGTGGATCAGGGAGTCTGCAATACCGATCATTCCATGGAGCGGGGTTCGCAGCTCATGGGTGGTCATGGCCAGGAAATCATCCTTAATAGCACTCAATCGCCTTAACTCCGCAGTCTGTCCTTCAAGGATGATGTTTTTTTCTTCAATTTCCGTCTGTCGTTGCATCAGCTCTTTTCTGAAGCGTTTCTGATCCGAGATATCATTGACAAAGCCCTCAATAAAGGTGAGTCGTCCCTGTTCCCAGATTCCCCGGATGGACAGGGAGACCCATATACGGGTCCGGTCTTTTTTATACATCTTGACCTCATAAAGGGTGAGGTGTCCCTTATTTTTCAGCACCGACAAAAGGTGCATGAGTTCCCCCTTTTTCACAAAAAGCGGATGCACCCGGTTATCGGTGGCTGCCATCAATTCTTCAGGGGTGTCATAGCCCAGCATCAGGGCCAGTGAAGAGTTAAGCGTGACAATGTACCCGTTGGCAGTGGATTTGAATATCCCTTCCACGGCCCCTTCAAAAATACCCCTGAAATTTTTTTCTGAAATCCGAAGTTTGTAATGGTAGCCCTCCAACCGTTCCATAAAGTCGTTGTAGCAGCCGGCAAGCTCCCCTATCTCTCCACCGCTGTCAATGGTCAATCGCCTGGAAAAATCGCCCTTGGAATCAACTTTGAAATGACTGATAAGCTGGTAAAGGGGGGTGGTTATGGATTTGCCCAGATAAAAGGTAATCAGAAAGGCCAGGATTAAAATCACGAAAACAACAGAAAAAATCGTATAGTTGATTGTTGCCAGGGGCGAATAGAACTCGTCAAGATAACTGGAAGATGCCACAATCCAGTCCAGCTCGGGAAGATGATTGTAAATTACCAGTTTTGCCCTGGGTTGTTTTTCCCCGGGATTCTGCCATCGGTAAATAATGCGCCCGTTTTTTTTACGGATCATTTCCTGCATGAATTCCTTTCCGTCGACATTGCCAGGATCCGTGATATTGGTTCCCTGGAGGGTGGGATGCACCAGAAAGGTTCCCCTGCCGTCCACAATATATGCATATCCGGTTCTTCCGAAACGCAGCTCTTTTACACTCTGTTCAAAATCCCTGGTCTTGATGAGCTGGATAAACTCTTCCCGATAGGAAGACACCGAGATAATCCAGTCCCAGGGAACAAAATGAACCATGTACAGGGCCTTTTTCTTTGAGTTCTCCTCACCGGGGCTGGTCCATTCGTAAGTGATATAGCCTTCTTTTTGTCGCATCTGGTCCTTGACAAAGGCATATCGTGAAATATCTTCCCCGACCAATGCCTTGTTGGGATGCACCCTGATGATTCCTTTGCTGTCAAGGCAATATATATATCCGGTACTGCCGATGGTCTGGCTGAGCAACACCTGGCGGGCCTGCTTTTTTGCCGTCTCTTCAGTGAGTTCCCCCTGTTGATACCGGGTATGAAAATCCCGGACGATGTCCAGGTTTTTTTCAGCAATGGCCCGCAGCAGATTTTTTATGGCGGCATTGGTGGTACTTTCCACAAGGTTCAGAATGGTGGTGGTGGAATTGGACAATTCGCTTTCAATGCTGGTTTCCAGGGCATTTCTGATAACCGAAGACATGAGCCATCCTGCCAGGGAAATGGTCAGAAACATGGTGAGAAAATAACTCCAGAAAAGCTTTGATCTAATGGATAGCCGGTGCAACCCTCGCAAATCTTTTTTTATCTTCATGGTCCCTGTCCCTGGTTTGTATTTATGTTTCTCTGATACCAGATTTGAGATAGATGTAAGCCATGACGATGTTCTTTGTCAAGAAAGGATAATTCTCCAAAGGGAATATCCAGCACAGATCCAAGCTTGATTTCGCTAAACCTGGCTCATAAAACAAAAAGAGCAGGCAGGACCGGAAAGGCCCTACCTGCTCTTATGCAAGTTTTCAAAAACCAGTTTTTTTTTAGTCAACCATGGGAACGGTGAGGCCGCCGTCCATGAGAAAGAGGATCTTTGCCGAATCTCCCTTGGTCTCAATGGCCTTGTTAAGGGCCTCCTGGAGTGAGGCAAAGGGCCGGATAAGGAGTTTTTCAATGATTTCCGGTGCCACATCGGTCACGGCCCACATTTCGGCCCAGATGCCGATCTCTGCCATCTTGGCGGCCTTGTGGTAGCCCAGTTTATAGCCCTTTTCAATGGTGTCAAGCACCTCCTGGGGGGTGTCGCAGCTGCCCAGAAGATCTGCAAAGGTCTTGCCGCCGATGCCGCAGCGGCATTTGGCCACCAGGATCAGGATACCATTCTCATTCAGGGCAAGCTTTGCGTTGTCTATGCCCTTCTGGGCCTGGTAGAGATCAATGTCGCCGGGGAACTTCACAACGGAGACGACGATGTCGGCCTTCTCTTTTATCGGGGCTGCAAACACCTCGTTGGCCCTGTGGGTTGCCGCCATAAAGGAGTCGTGGATATCGCCTGCGGTGACGGCATAGATGCTGTGGTTCTTGTCAAGCACCGTCATGATGGCAAAGATCTCTTTTTTCACAACCTTGAGGGCATCCACCATGTCCTCGTGCACCGGGTTGCCCTCAAGGGCCAGGGCCCTTGCTTCTGGAACCAGGGCAAGCTTGTGGTTCTGCTCAATGGTTTCAAATCCTGCGATCCCCGGCAGAAAGGATTTTCTTCCGCCGGTGTAGCCTGCAAAGTAATGGGGTTCCACAGAGCCGATGATGATGATCTTGTGGGCTTCCACCCCGGCTTTGTTGACATACATCTCGGTGCCGTTGGAACTTTTTCCCAGAAAGACCATATCTTCGGATTTTCTGGCATCATGGACAAGGATGTCATCCTTGATATTTTCATAGTGATGTCCAAAAATCTGGACATACTCCTCATGGCTTGGACCCCTGTGGGCACCCGTGGCAATGATGAACTTCGTCGGAATATGGGCGATCTTATCGTAGATGACGTCCATCACCTGTTTGGTGGGGGTGGGACGGGTGGCATCATTGACAATCACCAGAATATCCCTGGCATCTGCAAGAAAATCCGTGATGCTCGGACTGTTCACCGGGGCGTCCAATGACTGGTTAAGGAGCATTCCCGGCTCCTTTATCTCAACTTCGTTGGCTTCAAGAAATTTCGTATCAAGATGGTCACCAATGGTTGCTGTTTTTTCTCCATCTTTCCCGTAGGGCACCTTTATCTGCATGATCATTTCCTTATCGGTTATTTATGGGACCAAGTGTGTTCAATGTTTCCATGAACCTGTCAACGGCACTCTGGAATCCGGCCTTGTCACCATGGGCGATCTGCACCAGCTGGAGCCTGTCCTCCTCTATACCCATATTTTTGAGAAGCTGTCTGAGAGCTGCCACATGGCTCTTTGCCTTGACATTGCCGTCGTGCTCGCAATCCCCGTCCGGGCAGCAGGCCACAAGCACGCCCCAGGCGTTCTGGAGAAGGGGTTCCAGCAGCAATGGTTTTTCCAGCCGGCCACCGCACATGTTGATCAGAATCTTGTACTCGGGGTCCGTTGCAGGCTCCATGACCGAGGATTGAAAATCCGGGTAATAGGACCAGTTGCAGCCAAACACGATGGCCTTGGCGTTTTCCTTGTCAAGAAAGGTGCCAATCTCCTGGTTGAGGGAAAAACGGTCGGTGCCATAGCTAAGGTTGGTGGCAACGGCCTGATTGGGGCAGACATCCACGCAGATACCGCAGCTCTGGCAATTCACCGTGTCGGTGATGATCTTGCCGTTGATAAATTCCCTTGCCTCATGGGGGCAGACCCTGACGCAGGCAAGGCAGGCGGCGCAGTCCGTGTTGGTGACAGAGGTGCTGCCGGGGCTTTCAAACTGGGTGCCCTGAAAATCACGTTTGGCATCGGTGATGATATCGGTGAGGGTCACACCGCTTGAGCAGGCAGCATTGCAGCGCCCGCAATAAAAGCAGGAGGAGAGCTTGTCTGAAATATAGGTTGAGGGTTCAAGCTTGCCTGACAGCAAGCCATAGACCATGATCATTTTGGCCCGGGGTGCGTTGGATTCCCATCGTGTGTCTTTAAAAACCGGACAATGCTCGTAGCAGTAGCCGCAACGGATACAACTGTCCAGGGTGGATTTCCATTTATCAAGGTGTTTTGTTTCAAACGTTCGTAGTTCCATGGGAGAGGCTCCATTTAGGTTCAAGGTCAATGTCAGGCAATCGTATACCTGAGATCAGTTGCTGTTACCCAGTCTTCATGGGCATCCATAAGCTTGCCGGGATTAAGAATGTTGTTGGGATCAAAGGCCTTTTTGATGTTTCTCATCAGGTCCAGGCTATCGCTTTTTTCAGCCTTGAAGGCCGATGCCTTGGAGATCCCGATGCCGTGTTCCGCCGAGGTGGTCCCCTTGACCGAGCGGACATACTCATAAATTTCGGCCACCGCAGTTCTTGCCGATTCCCACTGGTCCTGGCGGGTGGGTTCCATGAGAATCTTGGTGTGCATGCAGCCTGAACCGCAATGGCCGTAGGCGGTCATGATAATGTTGTTCCTGGCCGCTATCTCATGGATTTTTTTTGCTGTTTCAGCCATTTTAGAGTAGGGAACGGCCATGTCGTCGGCAAGGGAGGTGCTTGACAGCACCTCACTGAACTTTGACAATGCCGGGAAAAGTTTTTTCCTGCCAAGGAATATCCTGGCCCGCTCCTTGGGGTCGTAACTGCTGGTGAGCCCTTTGCCATTGTGTTTTTTACAAACATCCTGCATGGCCTTGATCTCATAATCCACGGCTTGTTTTACCATGGCATCTGCCTCGTAGAGCAGCACTGCCTCCACCTCGGGAAGACCCAGGCCCATGGTTTTGTTAACGGCCTTGATGGCAACGCTGTCAACCAGTTCCAGCATGGATGGCACGACTCCGCTTGCCATGATGTCGGCAATGGCGGACCCCGCATCCTCAAGCCTGTCAAAGTTGGCCATGCCAAGGCACCTGAACTTCGGGATGGGCACAAAACTTAAGGTGGCTTCCACCACCGCCCCCAGGGTGCCTTCGGATCCCACAATAAGTTTGTGGAGCTGGTAGCCCGTGGCTTCCACCCTTGTCCTTGCCCCAAGGGAAACAAGGCTTCCGTTGGCCAGCACCACCTTCATGCCAAGGACGCTGTCCCGGGTGGCCCCGTATTTCACAGACCGTACCCCGCTTGCGTTGTTTCCGATCTCGCCGCCGATGGTGGCGATCCTGCTGGAGGCAGGAGTGGGGGGATAAAAGACACCAAAGGGCTTGAGTGCAGAATTTAAATCATCATCCACCACACCCGGCTCAACCCTGCAAAAGACATCCGGGGCATTGATTTCAAGAATTTTGTTCATGCGCTTCATGTCAAGGGTGATGCCACCCTTTACCGGCACGGTCTGTCCGCACATTCCCGAACCTGAGCCCCGGGTGACCACGGGGATTTTTTCCTGGTTTGCAAATGCCATGAGTTGTTGAACCTGTTGGGCATTTTTGGGTCTCACCACCACCCAGGGCCTGGCAGAATGAACCGAGGCGTCTGAACCGTAAATGTAGAGATCTGCCGGATCCGTCTTTACATTTTCTTCTCCAACAATATTTTTAAGCCTGGGTATATCAAATTTTTCCATTACCCTTCTCCTTAAATCTTTAACCATATGGGTTTTAAACTTCAGGTCTTGGCAATACGCCTGCACGTTCTGCAATCTCAGGAACCCTGTGTTCCCACTCGATGGCCATGAGATGAACCCCTGCAACACCCTTCATCTCTTTGAATTCTTCGATCTGCTCACATGCGATCTTGATGCCCTCATCGGCAACCATTTTTTTATCAACACCCTGGAGACGTTTGATAATCTGGTCTGGAACGTCCATTCCAGGCACCTTGTTTTTCATATACTTTGCCATACCAACGCTCTTCATGGGGGTGATGCCGGGAAGGATGGCAACCTTATCGGTCAATCCCATATCGTTGGCCCGGCCCACCCACTGTCTGATTCTCTCCATGTTGAACACGCACTGGGTCTGAATAAAATCAGCACCTGCGGCCACTTTTTTTGCAAGGCGGTGGACCCGCCACTCAAAGGGCACAGCAAAGGGGTTGGCGGCGGCCCCGATGAAAATTTTTGGTGGAACATCTATATCGGCACCGCCCAGGAAGGTGCCCTCATCCCTCATCTTTTTCACCATGGCGATGAGCTGCATGGAGTCGATATCAAACACACCCTTGGACTGGGGATGATCTCCAAACTGCTGGTGATCCCCTGAAAGGCAGAGCATGTTGCGAATACCGTGGGCACAGGCACCCAGGATATCAGCCTGCATGGCAAGCCTGTTTCGATCCCGGCACACCATCTGAAAATTGGGCTCAACCCCTTCCTGCATGCAGATCATGGAAGCGGCCCAGCTTGACATTCGAACCATGGCTGTCTGGTTGTCCGTGATATTGGCCATGTCCACGTTTCCCTTGAGATGGGCAACCTTTTCCCGCAGGGCTTCAACATTTGCTCCCCGTGGTGGCCCAACTTCCCCTGTGAAGGCGAAGTGTCCAGCTTTAAGGATTCTCTCCAAGTTACTTCCTGATTTCATATTGATCTCTCCCTCAAATAGTAAATGTTTTCACAAAACTGGTGGATCATTGCCCCAGGGACTTGACACGCTCCTCATAGCCGGGTTGAATGGCTTTTCTGGGTTTCTGGTTGCTCCAGTCATTGGGTGGTGAGATCTCAATTATCTGGTCGAGTCGACCCTGGGCAGACAGACGATCATGGATCTGGTACCAGGCACAGGGCTGATCCTTATCAATCTCGCAACTTCCCTGGTTGGTTCCTCCGCAGGGACCGTTAAAAAGACTTTTGGCGCACATGGTAACCGGGCAGACCCCCCCGGTCATCCCAAGCACGCAGGAACCGCAGGCCCGGCATTTTTCTTCATACCATCCCACATCCAGATTAACGCCGATAAACGAGGTATTCACAGCCGGAAAAACGGGCTTGTCAGGAAAGCGTTGTGCAAGGAACTGAATGCCTGCACCGCAGGCCATTGAGATAAGGGCGTCATACCCACCGACCTTTGCATCAAGCCCTGCAAGGAACTCCATGTCGCACTGGCGCTCAATGGTATCAGATCCGAACTCAATCTTATCTTTGCCAAAAGCCAGGTTCAGCTCTGCGTTCAGGGTCTCAACCTCCTTTGATCCGCCTGCCAGACAAACGGCAACACAGGTACCACATCCAACGGTCAGAACTTTTTTGTAGCCTGAGACCATGTTTTTGATCTCGTCAAAGGGTTTTCTCTCCGCAACAATCATGGATACTCCTATATTTTTTTTATAACCCACATGTCCTGGCGGACACAACGAACAATGAAAATGGCATTATACCGCCCCCGGCGGACCATCGGCGGGCCATTTGCCCTGCCGGTCTAAAGCGCAGGAACTGCGGGCAGGTTTGTCCTCAAACAGCCTGCGCTTCTTAACGACCGGAAGGGCAAATGGGCTGATCGCCTTTAGCTCCGAATGGGCCGGTCCGATGGTCCGCCGGGGGCTCTGCTGTCGGCATTTTCATATAAAAAAAACTCCGCCCAACAATTTGTAATAACTGGAGTTTCGATATTTATTGTGGGCAGGCCAGATACTCAATACGGTCTGCCCGTGGCAGTGTATATGAGAATACAGCATTAAAGTACCGACAGCAGAGCCCCGGCGGGGGCGGCGGGATTTATAAGGATTGGATTCATTATCGGACAATATCAAGCTCAATGTTTCCAAACCTTAAAGTCCCTGGAACCAAATCTCTTAACCTTCAGATATTAAAGAATATAAACACTTGGTATTATTGCCATAAATAATTATTTGAGAATGGGAGCAATGGACAAAATTGGAACGAAATATTGTATTGGCCGGAAGTAAATTATCCTGGTAACCAGGTGGGGTGGGATCACAAATATAGCCATCATCGGCACCAATGGCCCAGTGAAAGGGTGTCAGTAAAAATGGAAATATTTTAGCAGGCGATCCACCGTTTTTAAAGCATCGGGGTCTGGATTCTGAAAATCATTGATACTTTCCACGATTCCGGCCACGGGAACACCGGAGAATCTCTCCACGGCCTCCATATTCTCTTGAATCATGATTTTTGAGACCCTCCCATTTTGTTGGGTATCCATAAATACGATACCGCCGGGGATGATCCCCCGTGCTTTCAGGCATTCCACCGTCATCAGGGTGTGGTTTATGGTGCCAAGCCCGGGTGTGTGGCGGTGGATAAAGGCCGCATCACCCATGGTATCTGATGGACAGACACATCCGGTCTGAAAGGGTTTGACATAAAAGGGATTTTTCCCTTTTGCCGTCAGAACTTGCATGATCAGGAGAGATAGCACTGTTTTTCCAACATCTGTATCGGTTCCGATCACCATAATTTTTTTACACAAAGTCATTCAGACCACCTCTTTTAGTTTATTTACAAAGATTTTAATATCCTCGTCCCGGTGCAGGGCGGTCATGCCCAGCCTCAATATTGCCTTTCCCAGGGGCACTGTGGGGAAACGGGCCGAAAAAGCCAGGATGCCCCGGGAAAGAAGATCCTGGGAGACCTGTGCCGCTTTTTTCTCATCCCCCATGAGAACAGATATGATATGGGCGTTTCCAAACACCTGGAATCCTTCCTGGACAAGTGTTTCGCCCATGGATTCACTGACATCCTTTACTATTTTCCGGGCGTTGTCTGCCTGCTCCACAAGCTCCAGGGCAGCCACGGCAGCCAGGGCATGGGCCTGGGGAAGAATGGCCAAATTTGCCTGGTATCCGCTGGGAAAAAAAAGAGCATCCTCATACCCGAAATAATCGGCAAAGGTTTTTTCCGCCCGGCAGATGGTTTGATAGTTGCCCGCCACCAGACGAGATGAGGAGGCGGAAGAACCACCAGCCTTAAAATGTTTTCCCACTTGGGCAGCCAGTTGGTGGGATGCCCCCAGCCCCAGATAGTCGTTGGAGGCAAAACTCAACACCTTTTGGCCTTTGATGGTTACAAATCGACCCTCCCTTTTTTCGATAACCGGGGGATTGCGGTGCAGTCCCTCCAGTTGCTGGAGATTTATACGATCTCTGAAGCGCTTTTCAAACATTGAAATAGCTCCTTGTATCTTGTTTTTAGAATCTCTTTTTTAAAGGTGCCATCATATTCTTTTACGGAAAAAAAGAATCTTCCCAGAAGAGGAGCCTCACAGGTTCCCGACGCTGTGAGATCGTAGGAAAATGCCGTCTGGCTACGCACCACAAGCTTGCCTGAAAGTTCCAAGGTTCCGGAGATGCGGCTTTCTCCGGGAAGAAAGAAGCGCTCCACTTTAAGCAAAAAGGCATGTTTTGAGAAATCACACAGCCACCGCACATGGAGGGCTCCCAGCTGGGCCAGGGACTCCGTGACCACAAAGGCCGGTTGGTCAACAAGAGCGGCCGTTCCCCGAATTATCTTCTTATTAAGGTCTGTCACTGAAGTCAGGAGATGAAAACCGTCCATTTGGGTATTAATAATTTGGGTATTGATATCTACTCTCTCCATTTTTTAACCACCAGGACAGCGTTTTGACCGCCAAACCCGAAATTCTGGAGAAGCAGGGTGTTAAAAGAAATTTCCCGGTTCTTTGACATAAAATTCAGACGAGGGGAGGATGGATCTTTTAAATTTCTTATAGCGGGAAGAATCCCCTTTTTCATAAGGGAAAGACAGATGGAAAGCTCCACCACGCCGCAGGCCGTGGAAAGATGCCCGATCCAGGACTTCAGGGCTATGATCTGGGGAGATTTTTCAGCAAACAGGCGTTCCATAAGTGCCGTCTCCATGGCATCATTGAGTTGGGTGCCTGTGCCGTGGCTGGATACCACATCAATTTTATCAAAGGGAAGGTCTGCCTGTGTGAGGGCCTTTCTTACGGCCCTTTCCATCCAGATCCCGGAGGACTCCGGGGCTGTCATCATACAAAAGAAACCAAGGATGCTGCATTGCTGATTTGCTTTCAGATCTGAAGTAGTCGTGACATTATGCAAAGTAAATTTAGCGAAGGTGCTGGGAATCTGGTAACTTTAGCGATTTACTTTGCATAATCGTTAACTTCGCATAAGCCCAAGTACGCGCTTATCCGTGATCCTGGTTGCCAGACGGCTCATGAGCCTGTCATGATTGACCCGGTCAAAGAATTTGGAAAGGTCCATGTTGACGGTATGCGCATACCCTTACAGCAAGTGGGCTTTGCATTGAAGTATGGCATCGTGCTGGGACCTCCCCGGCCTGAACCCATGACTGGAGTCAGAAAAGTGAGGGTCCCATATTTGATACAATACCTCGCTGATTGCCTGCTGGATCAATCGATCCAGAACTGTGGAAATGCCCAGAAGCCTTACACCTCCACCAGGTTTGGGAATTTCCTTCCTCTTAACCGGTTGCGGTCTATATTCTCCATTGAGCAATTGTTCCCTGATGTCCGGCCAGTGGCGTTTCAGATAGCCCGTCAACTGGTCCACCGTCATTTTATCAATGCCGGGTGCCCCTTTATTGCTGCGAAACCTTTTCAACGCCCTGAACATATTCCCCCGTTCAAGGATGAACTCCATGAGCCGGTTACGCTCTGTCGGACTTTCGGTAACATGTGACGCTGTGAACATTTCCATCTGCTGTGGCAATATGTCCATAAGTACACACCTCCTATTGGTCTCTATCATTTACCCGTACCTATCGGTCCGAGCACCGTTCAGGCCTTCACCGGGGTGAGTCCTTCCGTGTGCTGTTTCAACACGGCTCATTTCCTCCGGCTACTATGCCCTGTGCTGACTTCTTCCATGCGGTCAAAGCAGGTTGCCCTGCCTTCAGCCAATTTCTGCTGCAAGCAGCATCCCAGGGCACATGGAAGACCTCCCGGGGTAAGTCACACGTCTTTCAGCACGTGAGCGCCGCGTATACGGACATTGCTTATAATGGATAGAGGGCTTTACCTTGTTGTGTTGCAGGCTCGTCCCACAATGCACGCCTGACGCGATTCCTGTACGTCGCCCCGTACTTTTGTGCTGTTCCGCCTCGGCGGAGCCACTACCTTCCGAAGCACCGTCACCGGTACCCCGTTGTGATAACACTATACCGTGGCTTCGCGTCTTCGACCCGCCTCCATCAGGCTGGGTCTGGGACTTGCCTTGACCTTCATGATTCTAAGGTGTAGGCTCACCCTTAAGACGTGTGCCGTGCCCGGCACACAACCAGTCACTGAACGCTGACAGCGGGAACAGCTCCGCTGCAGGTTAGCTCGGGTGTTCACGGCGCCGGTCAGCACCGCGATTACATTCAACCTATACGGTGGATGAAGCAAATTCAAGCAGACCAGCAAACTTTAAACGCTGTTGAAAAGCATGTGGGACAAAGGTTTTGGTCATGGCTGCCGGAGACATCTTCAGGAAGTACGGAGAGCAGTTCAGAAAGACACACCGGCTGCACAAGACCACCTATGATATCGAACACTGCCGGTTCGTGGAGTTCGGCAACCACTGGGAGATCTGCAGCTACGGCCACCTGAAGAGAGGATACAACCCCTCAACTCCTGCCGGAACCGCAAGTATCCCGGTTGCAATAATATCGCGATGCAACCTTTGATTCAGGCAGGGATCAATGATCTGCTGTAAATATCCTATTGTTACTGTATTGACCTTAAATGGACGGCTGATAAAAATACGGCCCATTTGATCAGCCTGGAATGACACCTGAACCTGGCAAAGGCGGCAACAAACTGGCTGATCGAATGCCAATCGAAATACGATTTTGAGATTGCCTATAGAATCTATTGTATACCATGAGATAAAGGGTTTGATAACCAAAGGAGAATTTATGGAAAAATATTTAAATATCCTGCACTTTTCCGATCTTCATCTGGGCTGGGATTCACCGGATTATCATTTCAAGAATATGCGTGCCAATTTATACGATGACATCAGACTAACCCTCGAAGAGGCACCGTTTACCGGATCAGGAAAGATCCATCTGGTTCTTTTCACCGGAGACCTGACCTTTAGCGGTAAACGGGATCAATTTGATGAATTGTCAGACGTCCTCAATCACCTGTGGGTATTTTTTGATGAGGTACTTTCCAGCACACCTGTGTTTGCCTGTATCCCGGGAAACCATGATCTCAAGCGGTTGGACAAGGAATCAGAATCGCACTATCTGGCTCAACACATGGTCGAAAAATACTTTTCCGATAGTGATTTTTACCACTGTTTCTGGAAGAAGTTTCCAGACAATCCCCATGGCAGACTGATTCAGAGTTGTTTTGAAGAATACACGGATTGGTATGATAGCCGGCTGCAGCTGCCAAAACTGGATATCCATCCGGGGATCATGCCCGGAGATTTCAGTGCAAGATATGCGCACAATGATATTTCTGTCGGCTTGGTCGGTCTGAATTCCGCATTTTTGCATCTGGGTGATAATGCTTATAAACAAATAGAAATCAATCCGCTTCAATTGTTCGAGGTCTGCAATGAAGATCCGTCAGAATGGCTCAAACAGTCTGATTTCAATTATCTGCTAACCCACCATGGGCCGGACTGGTATCATGAACAGTCCAAAACCCGGTATCATTCAGATATTTATAAACCCAAGCGGTTTAGTTCTCATATTTACGGTCATGTTCATGACGCCAAAATTGAGATTAGCAGTATCAGCGGTGCCGGAGAAAGGCGGCACCAGGTCGGCAGATCACTCTATGGCATGAGTTATTATCAGACGCCTAAATCGAGAAAACAGGTCACCCGCTCTCACGGCTACAGCATCATTCAGCTAACCCGGGATGAAAAGCATAAAACCATGAAAGTATTTCCGCGTGCCTCGGTTTTAAAGGGAGCTGAAATATATGAAATAGACCGGGATCGGGATTTTTCCCTAGACAGAAAAGAGGGCTGGGTACCGCCGCTACTTCAAAAACGGATCGTGGAAGGGATTCAGACCAGGGGCATAAAAACAGGGCGAATACCGCTGTCAATCGACGATAAAAAGCAGGCTGACCTGTATGAAACAAGAGAAAAGATCATCAAGGATACAAATTACCTGGATGCGCTTAAAGAGATTGAAGCCCATGTCGCCAAGCTTTGGAAAGGGTATTCTGGAAGTGGGTGGTCGCCCATGCATGATGCCAATCACAACCGGCAGGTGGAAAAGGCATTATATAAATTAATTCCTGAAGATAAATACAATAAACTGCAGCCCTATGAATGGTTTATTTTGCTGGCATCGGTTTGGCTCCATGAAATAGGTATGATTACCGACCTGTTCGGCCGTGAGGATGATCAGAAAAAAGAATCCATGAAGGATGGATTCTTGCTCCATGTCAGGGAAATGCACCATGAACGGGCCATCCGATACATTGAGAATAAACATGAAGTGCTGGGGATCAGCCGGTATAAAGAATTGATTCAGTTCTGCTGCCGCCATCATCGAAAAAGTATTCCCATCCCCAAGGGGCGGTCCAAAAAAGAACAGTTTGCAATTGACATTGACATTGAACTGTTGGTGGCTTACCTGCGTCTGGCGTTGGCCACCCACCTTGATGTGGAAGTGGATGATGACCACCTGTTTGAACTGATGCACACGCCCGGCCTGTCCTGGGAGGACCGGTACCACTGGCAGAAACAGAAGTGGATTGACGACATCGTCATCAACTATGACAATTATCTGATCACAGTCCTGGCCTACACCCCGCCTGAGGATTCGTTCCTCAGTGAGATATTCCCGGAAAAATTAATTGAAGACATGCGTGAAGGCCTGCTGATTGTAAGGGATACACTGGCCAAAGGCAGGATTTCATTTTTCTACGATGTCGAGCATAAATCATCCGGAGAGATTGATGCGGCCTATATTAATCAAATGCAACTCATCCGGAGCAATATCGATCTCGAAGAAATTTCCTCGGCCAGCCAGGCATACAATACGGTTTTAGACACCCTGAACCGGTTTACCAGCGGGGATATGGATCAGTCCCAGTCCCTCGGTTTTGTTGAGTCCTATTTTGAAAACATACAAACGGTCCTGAAATCAAGGCCCTGCCATACGCTGATTCGAAATTTGAGCAACAGGCTCTCAGATATTCTGGATAGGAAAACAGATACCCCCCAGCAGAAGCTGACAAACATCCGTACTCTTGTATTGAAAAGAAAAGAAGACCGGGAAGACCTGATCCTGCAGATAAAAGAGAATGCAAGACCGTTTCTCATGAATGGCGAAAGTATTCTGATTTACGGATACAGCACCATGGTCATCCATGCACTGGAATCCATCCCGGCAAAGGTTCGTGAGAAAACAGAAATCTATATTGCGGAATGCCGGGGCAAAACCCAGTTCAACCTGATCAATAAGATGATTTACAATGACGGGCTCCAATATGTTAAGCGGTGCCGCTCAATGGAGTTTAAAACCCTTTATTTTATTCCGGACATCAGCGTTGCTAATCTCATGAAAAGAAAGAAGATTGGAAAAGTGCTATTCGGGGCCAACGGCATTGACGAGGATTCCGGAAATTTTGGCCATACTTGCGGGCATCTCATGGTTTCCGACCTGGCCTGTATTTATAATGTACCCCTGTATGTAATTTCAGACAGCAGTAAAATTGGGAAACTGGGCTATGATGATGGAACCAACCGGGAAAAAATCAACTGGCTGCCCAAAATAAAAGGATACTCAGATGTATACCGTGACATGGAGCTGATCAATCCGCGGGAGGACACGGTACCCTCAGACCGCATTACCATGATTATTACTGAAAAAGGGGTTCAGCAACCCCAAAGGCATCACCGAGTAGGCCAACTCCAGCTCTTATCTCGGAATTCCGGGGAATTCCGGGGATAGCATACTTAATTTCAACAAGTAAAATGCTGCGGACGAGCCGCAGTATTTTGCTCGTTAACAAGGACGGCGAGAGCGGGGACGGACAATCACCTGATAATATGTTACCGCTGTATTTTTTTCAGCGCGACCATTCAACCTTCGTTATACCCTTGAAAAAAAACTGATGAACATCAAAGAGTTTTCAAAAATTTCAGGAATCTCCTCATAGCAAACGAATTGAGAGATTTGTGATCGGAAAAGACGATATAGAGCGAGGAACAACTATTAAGAAAAGCTTAACGGTTCAAGCAGATGAAAACAGTTATGACTGGCATGGAGCGCAGGAGATGTGAGATGACAACATTTAACCCCAAATTCACGATTACCAATCATATGACCGCTACCATCACGCAGATCGAGCGGGCCCGGGGATTTCTGGAAGCGGCTCGGCTTTCTGATGAATGGGTTCGGGATATGGGAAATAAAGCCTTGATCAAAGAGGCGACATCAGCAAAACCAGCTCGGAAGATTGAAGGTATCTCCGAGTATCTCTGAATCATAGTTGTTTTCCGCAGCTCATACCGCCGTCCATGGTAAGATTCACCCCGTTAAAGGCAATGCCCGGGCTTGGTCACAGCATGGGCCACCCGTCACATTTATGGACCAACGGGGTCAGGCTTGTGTTATTGGAGTTATCGACCACAGCCTGTGCAAAGGTCAAAAGCACCGATTATGCCAATAACGCAAGCCTGACCCCACCCCAAAGTGGCCCATGTTGTGACCAAGCCCCAATGCCCGTATCCGACAAAAAGAAAAGCAGGCTCTTGGCAACCTTTGCCTCTGAAATAAAATAGCCTCCGGAAATTTTCTTCAAAAGCATTTGCCCACTTTTTTCAAGAATGGGGAAAAGACCTTCACTGCTCATTTCATCTAAACCGATACCCTGAGACCAAGATCTTTGATCATCTCCATATCCGTTTTGATGCTCCTGCCCCTGGTGGTGAGATAATCTCCACTCATAAGGGCGTTGGCCCCTGCCGCAAAGATCCAGGACTGGAACTCCTTCAGGGTCTTTTCCCGGCCACCGCAGATGGTGATGTTTTTGGTGGGATTTATAAACCTGAAAAGGGCAATGCTTTTCAGGGCATCCATGGGCGTAACAAGGGGTCTTGCTTCCATGGGGGTTCCGGGAATGGGGTTTAAGAAATTCAATGGAACCGTGTCAACATCCAGATCACGCAGGGTAAAGGCAAGTTCCACTCTCTGTTCCCAGGTCTCCCCAAGTCCAAGGATTCCTCCGCTGCACGTGGATAGCCCGGCCTCTTTGGCAATTTTTACGGTGGCGATATCGCAACTGTACTCATGGGTGGTGCAGATTTTATGAAAATGGCTTTCCGCCGTTTCCAGGTTGTGGTGGTAGTTGCTGATCCCCGCATCACTTAGAGTCTTTGCCATGGGCAATGTCAGCTCCCCAAGGGAGGCGCACACCTTGAGTCGGGTGGTACTTCTGATGGATTCCGCAGTCCGGCAGATGGTATCCAAATCACGGCTTTTGGGCATAAATCCGCTTGCCACCATGGAAAAATGGGTTGCACCAGCATCTTCCATGCGAACGGCACTTTGGGTCATCTCCGCAACCCCCAGCATGGGATAGGTGGTGATGCCGGTGTTATAAAAGGAGGACTGGGCGCAATAGGCGCAATCTTGGGAACAGCGCCCGGATTTGGCATTGATGATGGCGCATGAAAAGATCTGGTTCTCCATCTGCTTTTCCCGAATTTTTCCTGCACAGGCCATCATATCAAACAGATCTGCCCCGGAGATAGTGATAAGTTTTAAGGCCTCCTCCCGGGTGATCTCACCGTTGGCCAGTATCTTTTTTGCAAAACCTGAAATGGTTGTATTAAACATAGCCCCTCTTAATTTTTCGTTTTTGTTTGGTGCAGTGAATCAAACCCCCTCCACATTGTCAACCAAACTTTTCAAGTTGGTTGACAATGCAGAATGAATCAAGCAATCTATTGGTTAACGGCGATCAAAAATCACTGACAATACAAGGCTGGGAGAAAAGATGGGAAATAGAGAAACACTGCTTGAGCTTCTTAAATCTGAAAAAAACTGCTGGATATCCGGGGAAATCATGCGCCAAACCCTTGGCATCAGCCGCAATGCCGTATCCAAACATATTCGCGCCCTTCGGGACAAGGGCTATGAGATCGAATCCTCCACAAAAAAAGGCTATCGCCTTGATACGCCCCAGGATCTTATTATTCCGGAAGAGCTTCTTGATGGAATTAATACAAGGGTTTTTGGCAGACAGGAGATCCTCTGCTTCAAGGAAACGGACTCCACCAACAGCCAGGCCAGAACCCTCGCCGATAATGGTGCCAGTGAAGGCACCCTTGTCCTGGCGGAAAGCCAGACCCTGGGGCGGGGAAGAAAGGGCCGAACCTGGTTCTCTCCCAAGGGAGAGGGGGTTTTTATCTCCATGATTTTAAGGCCCTTGATGTCCCCCATGGACTCGTCAAGGCTGACATTGCTTGCAGCCGTGGCACTTGCCGAGGCGCTGATAGATTCAACAGGGCTTGAAATCAGAATAAAGTGGCCCAACGATCTTTTATGCAATGGACGCAAGGTGGCCGGAATTCTCACGGAACTCAGCACTGATATGGATGCGGTAAACCATGTGATCATCGGCCTGGGGCTAAATGTCAATACACCCAGAAGATCTTTTCCAGTGGATCTTAGAAAAAAAGCCTCCTCCCTTTTGGTGGAATCGGGCCAGCCCCATTCCCGCTGTAAAATAACCCAACTCTTCCTGGAACGCTTTGAAGGCCATTATGATGCACTGGTGGATCACGGTTTTCCCCCACTCCTTTCCCGGTGGAAATCCCTGTCCGACAGCATCGGCAAGAAGTTTCGTGTGGAGATGATCGACAAAACGCTCACCGGTACCATCCAGGATGTGGATTCCAATGGGTTCCTGATTCTTGAAGACGAAAAAGGAGTTCGCCACAGCATTCTCTCCGGGGATATTATTCCATTGACAGATAAAAAATCACGAATGTAAACGAGATATTAGAAACAGACCGGGATCTTCTTTGGCACCCTTACACTTCCATGGTGAATCCCCTGGAAGTTTATCCCGTGGTGGGAGCCTCCGGCGTCAGGATCGAGCTTGCCAACGCCACCCGACTCATTGACGGTATGTCCTCCTGGTGGGCGGCAATCCACGAATACAATCATCCTTTTTTAAACGAGGCAGCCCATGGGCAGATTAGGGAATCGCCGGGGGATACATGACCCTGGGTGCCATTGGCGTGGTGGAGATGAAAAATCCGGTAAATATGGGAGAGATCCAGAGACGGTTTGTCAAAAAAGGAGTGTGGGTAAGACCATTTGGAAAACTTGTGTACATCATGCCGCCCTATGTGATTTCGCCTGAAGATTTGAGTGTCCTGACCCGTGCCCTGTTTGAGGTGGTCAGGGAGGAAGTTTAATTAGATATAATATTATTCTTTCCTTGACCGCTTCGGGTTCTTCACCCAAAATGGAATAATCAATGCCAAACTTTCAGGAGGTGTCATGGGTTTTAAGGAAAATCTTTTAAAACGGATAACCATAAACGATCTTGTCCGGATCGTCGGCAAAAGCATTGGAACAGCAGATAGCGGTGCCAAGGTGGATAAAAAAGCCATGAAACAGCTCCTTGACATGTCTTTGTTTGACCACCAAAGCGAGCGGGAAATGGATCTTTATCTCAAACCCCTGGCAGCAGAGGGAATCTTTCAAATCCTTGTACTGGACAATGAACTGCCCCTGTATGAAACCACCCTTGCCGATGTTCTGCTTCGGAAAAACCCTACGCTGAAAGAGATGTTAAACCTGGGCAACGCCATAAAAATTCTCAATGACAAGGATGTGGTGAAATTCAGACGTGCAGAATCCCTTGCCTTTGTTCAACAGGATCTGCTCGGTTCCCTGGATCTTACCTTTGACTATGCTGATCTCACCGCCATTTTTAAGGAGGCCGTGGTGGCCCTTGAAAATCATCAAGTGGATGGGGTGATTCAAGGTATAACTCTCTTTTGTGAAATCCTGGGTTATATGCCTGCACCCTTGGCGTTTCAGATCAAAGGCAACAAGGTTTGGGGCAAGATGACCACTGATAAACAGGGCAAGAGCCTGTTGGGCCCCATGGTTATCTACGCCCCTGGGGCCAACCAACTGGTGCTTTGGCCCCATCCCATTGACCGCCTTGATCCCCAAGCAGTTGAACAGCTGTCTGGCACCATTGAAACCCTTGAACAACCATGGATAAAAGAGGTGGACGTACTTGCTTTTCTACGGGACAAGGCCCTTGAACAGGGGATAATTTGCGGGATTTCACCCTGAATGGATTTTTGTATAAAATAATGCTGAGAAAATTGGGCACGGTGTCCATAAACCAGGCCAGTGTTGAAATGGGGGATTCTCCCATTAAAAACTGGAAAGGCTCCAGTGCGGACTGGGGCTTTTTCAAAAGCAAAAGCTCCAATCCCAACGTGTTTACTAAAAATGAAAAAGTGAAATTTCATTGTTATTCGTGCCCATTGGGCTGTGGTGGTATCTGCAAAACAAAGGGTAAATTTAAAGACACCCATAAGCCGGAATATGAAACCGTGCTCTCACTGGGCAAAACAGCTGCACCTGATCCTCACTTCCAGGCCCTGACCAGGATCACAAAATTTTCAGGAATCCGGGTGGCCCAGTCCTGGAGCACAGGGGCATCGGCTATCTGACGTTCAAAAGCACTGACATCGGTTTCCAGCTTAACCTTATATCCGGGGAAGGACCGTATATTCACGGGCGTCATCAGGTTGTAATTCCTGCTGGGATGGTTGCACCGCCGCTCAAGAAAATCGCTGAATTTTAGAAAAATATCATTTTTCATATTCCCAGGTTCCCAATAGTCCAGGGACAGTTCCGACCCATGGGCCTGAAGTCGGGATGCCGCTGCCATAAATTGGGAAAAGGCAGAGGGTTTTAAATAATAGGAAATGCCTTCCAGGAGTAGGAAACTGGGCCGGTCTTTGATCTTCTCGCGCAGATTGTGCTCAATTGCATCAATGCCCTGGGTTGTGTTCAAGTCCCCGGCCAGGAAGGTAATGTCCCGCTTGGGCAAACACCCCAGGTTTGTGAATTCAATGACTTTTTTGGTTTTGTACGCCATCACGGCCGGCAGGTCAATTTCAATGGTTTCCACCTGATTTTGCATCAAATATGGGTAAGATGTAAAACCTGCAGCAATATTCACAAAAATACCCGTGGGATTTTGCTTAAAAAATTCATTGACGGCCCTGAGAAAAAAACGGTTCCGGACGGCCAGGGCCTGGGGATCTGTCCCATAGACTTCCTCCCGAAATTTGCGCCAGAGTTTACGGACATCCTCGTCAACCCAGAGTTTTGCATAGGAATCCAAACTCAGGTCTTCGGCCCTGGCTCTGGATTCGTTCACAATGAAAGCAGAAGCAGATAAGGTTTTTTCCAGCATTTTTTCCAGCCCTCCCTTTTTCAATTTATCAGATCACTATAGAGGATTGAGTATATCAACAAAAGGCGGTATTATGCCTGTTGATAAACAATAAAGTTATTTATATAAACACTTATACATTTCCTTTGATTAGATCAAGCAAATAATAGATATTTGAAAAGCATCAGGTGATGTCAACCATTTCTTGGAATATTGAAATGAAAACAGTCTCCTGTCATTAATGCTTAGGGAACCGACTCTGGCTTGTTCAAAAACAATATTCAAGGTTTCCAAGAATTCAAATGGTGTCATGAAGTGCGGTAACCTCGACCGGCGCATTATCTTCCAACACAAGTGGATTGTCAGGATCAGGGTACCACATGACTTCAAGATTTTCAGTCTGGGGCGTGGTTCTGTAATTTCCTGCTATCACCCCATCAATGTTCTGCATGGGAAAGTTGTGTTTGGCGATTCAACTTTATCACAAAAGATAGATCTTTCCAGCCTATTTTACTGCCCCCGACACCAGTCTCCCAAATCTGTTATAATCAGGAAAATTTAACCATCCTGACCAGTGCCATGAGGGAGGACGCTTAGAAAAAAATGGGGTCAGGCTTGGCTTATAGACG
The DNA here is from genome assembly GCA_963674605.1 of uncultured Desulfobacterium sp. Lineage (GTDB taxonomy): Bacteria > Desulfobacterota > Desulfobacteria > Desulfobacterales > Desulfobacteraceae > Desulfocicer. The sequence continues at coordinate 589,236 of OY771474.1, forward strand.
TTATTGATCCCCATACATGCAAGTCGGGAACTCCAAAAACAATGTCCATAAGCCAAGCCTGACCCCTCCCCTCAACCCGCTCCAATATATCAAACATTGGAGTACCGCAAATCTAAGTAACTGGACATCCTTCATATGACCTCAAAAGCATTTTCCACCTCTGGGGGAATGATTTCTGAAACATGAGATTCTTGCTTCAAAAGGTGTAAAACGGACAATGAAGGATGCCAGTAACTGGACTGAGGCTTTTACCCATGGTTATTTTTTAAATTGAGTAAAAACATATGTCCAAGTACTTGCTACTTACGGGCTTGGTCACAGCATGGGCCACTTTGGGCTGGGGTCAGGCTTGCGTTATTGGCATTATCGGTATTTCCGGCCTTTGCACAGGCTGTGGTCGATAACGCCAATAACACAAGCCTGACCCCGTTGGCCCACCGATTGTGACAGGTGGCCCAAGTTGTGACCAAGCCCCTACTTACTATTCTAAAAGTTTTTTCAAGGCTGCATAACGATCGTTAACTTCTTTTTCAATCTTTGCCCGCAACCGCTTTGACTCTTCGGGAAGGCTCTTTTCAAGGGCTGCGAAACGATTCTCTCCGGCCAGAAATTCCTGGAGGGTGCCGTCGGGCTCTTTTGAATCCAGAATGAATGGATTTTTTCCTTCTGCCTCAAGCAGTGGATTGAACCTGTATAAAGGCCAGAACCCTGATTCCACAGCAAGCTTGGATTCAAGCTGGGTCTTTCCCATCCCCTTTTTGATGCCCTGGTTGATGCAGGGAGCGTAACAGATAACCAGGGAGGGTCCTGGATAACTTTCAGCCTCAACAAGCGCCTTCATGGTCTGCTGTTTGCTGGCACCCATGGAAATGGATGCCACATAGACATAACCATAGCTCATGATCATCCTGCCGAGATCCTTCTTACCGATTTTCTTTCCGGAGGCGGCATATTTTGCAATGGCCCCGGTGGGTGTTGCCTTGGAAGACTGGCCTCCCGTGTTGGAGTAAACTTCTGTATCCATTACAAGAATATTTATGTCATCGCCGGAGGCAAGCACATGATCAAGTCCTCCGTAACCAATATCATAGGCCCAGCCATCGCCGCCAAATATCCAGTGTGATTTTTTAACCAGAAGATTTCTGTCCTGGTAAATGCTGTCCAGGAGTTTGTTACCGCTATTGCCGTTCAACTGTTCCATGAGCTTGTCATTGTAAAGCTGTGAGGCTTGGGCGTTGTTCATCGCGTTAAGCCATCCCGCAAGATTGTCTTTTACCTCCTGGCTGATATCGGAATCCAGAGCCTCTTTTACTGTGGATGCAAGTACTTTTCTGCGATTGTCAAAGGCCAGCATCATGCCGTAGCCGTATTCGGCGGCATCTTCAAACAATGAACTTGCCCATGCAGGTCCACGCCCATCACTGTTGGTGCAATAGGGGGCTGTGGGAGCAGAGCCACCCCAGATGGAGCTGCAGCCTGTGGCGTTGGCAACGGTCATCCGCTCACCAAACAGCTGGGTTAAGACCTTTACATAAGGGGTCTCACCACATCCTGAGCAGGCACCGGAGAACTCAAGCAGGGGTTTATAAAACTGACTGCCCTTAACCGTATGGCGTTTACCCAGGGCTTCCTTAAACGAAACCGTCAGGGAGAAGGCATGGTTTGGAATCTGTGCCTCTGTCTGGGTGGCTATGGGTTTCATCACAAGGGCCGGCACCTTGGCAGGACAAATGTCAGCACAATTGCCGCAGCCCTGACAATCAAGTGGGTTTACCTGAATCCTGAAATTATAATCCCTGAGTTCCTTACCCTTTCCGTAAACGGTTTCAAAGGTTGCAGGTGCAGTCTTGAGTTCATCCTCTGTGGCGACAATGGGAATAATGGCGGCATGGGGACAGACAAATGAGCACTGGTTGCACTGGATGCAATCTTCAGCGATCCACTGGGGAACGTTGATGGCAACACCGCGCTTCTCGTACTTACTGGTTGAATTGGGGAAAAGGCCGTCCGGGGAAAAGGCGCTCACAGGAAGTGCATCACCTTTCTGGGAAAGGATGGGACGCATGACATTATCGACATAGCTGCCTGCATTGCCGGCCTGATTCATGGTTCCCGATGCAGCACCCCAGGATTCAGGAATGTCTATCTCCACAAGGTTATCAAGGGTTCTATCAACGGCATCGATGTTCATCTGGACGATCTTGTCACCCTTCTTGCCGTAGGTTTTTTTGATATCGGCCTTGAGAAGTTCAATGGCCTTTTCAAAGGGGATCACATTGGCAAGCTTGAAGAAACAGGTCTGCATGATCATGTTGATCCTGTTGCCAAGCCCCACCTCACCTGCAATTTTTACGGCATCCACGTTGAAAAACTTAAGTTTTCTGTCATGGATGGTTCGCCTGACATCGCCGGGAATATTGGCCTCCATGTCCTTCATGGACCAGGCAGAATTCAGCAAGAAGGTCCCCCCCTCTTTGAGACCCTCAAGAACATCATAGATCTGGACATAATTGGATTTATGGCAGGCCACGAAATCCGCCCTGTTAATAAGGTAGGTGGACTGGATGGGTACATCCCCAAACCGCAGATGGGAGATGGTGATCCCGCCGGATTTTTTGGAATCGTAGGCAAAATACCCCTGGGCATATTTTTCGGTGTTATCGCCGATGATCTTGATGGCACTCTGGTTGGCACCAACGGTTCCGTCGGATCCAAGTCCCCAGAATTTCGCACCAACGGTTCCTTGGGGTGCGGGGTTGAATCCGGGAATCACCTCCAGGGAGGAGTCGGTGACATCGTCCTTGATACCCACGGTGAAATGATTCTTGGGTCCGGCAGACTTCATGTTGTCAAACACCGCCTTGATCATGGGGGCATTAAATTCCTTGGAGCCAAGCCCGTAACGACCACCGATGATCCGGGGTCCCTGGCCCCTTTCCATGAAGGCCGTACACACGTCCATATATAGGGGATCGCCAATGCTTCCGGGTTCCTTTGTCCTGTCAAGGACAGTAACCGTCTGTGCCGTGGCTGGAATGGCCTCCATCATTGCCTGGGTGTCAAAGGGTCTGTAAAGACGTACCTTGACAAGTCCCACCCGTTCGCCGTCCTTGTTGAGACGGTTCACCGTCTCTTCAATGGCTTCACAGCTTGAACCCATGCTGACAATGATCCGATCCGCCTGGGGATCTCCGATATAATCAAACAGTTTGTAGGCCCTGCCCGTTAATTTTTCCACCTTCTCCATATAGCGCTTTACAATGCAGGGAATTTTTTCATAAAAGAGGTTGGCCGCTTCCCGGCCCTGGAAATAGATATCAGGATTCTGGGCCGTTCCCCGGGTGGTGGGGTTATCGGGACTCATGGCCCGCTCCTTGAACTCTCGGTAGGCGTCCCAGTTCATCAACGAGGCCATGTCCTCATAATCAATTACCTCTATTTTCTGGATTTCGTGGGAGGTTCTGAACCCGTCGTAGAAATGCATGAAGGGCACCCGTCCTTCAAGGGTTGCAAGGTGGGCAACCAGGGCAAGGTCCATGGCTTCCTGGACGGAAGAGGATGCCAGCATGGCAAACCCTGTCTGCCGGGCCGCCATTACATCCTGGTGATCTCCAAAAATGGACAGGGCATGGGCTGAAAGTGCTCTGGCCGTGACATGGAAAACACAGGGAAGCAGCTCTCCTGATATTTTATACATGTTGGGAATTTTGAGCAAAAGACCCTGGGAGGCAGTAAAGGTGGTTGTAAGTGCGCCTGCAGACAGAGATCCGTGTACAGCACCGGCGGCACCGGCTTCCGACTGCATCTGTTTGATATTGAGCACCTGACCAAAAATATTTTTTCTTCCCTTTGCAGCCCAGGAGTCTGCAATTTCGCCAAGGGGACTTGAAGGGGTGATGGGATAGATGCCGGCAACCTCGCTCATGGCATAGGCCACATGTGTTGCCGCTGTATTTCCGTCAATTGTCTGCATATTCTTTTTCATAAAATCACCTTTTTAAGTAATGATAATACATGAAACCAGCCCTATCAGGCTGATATTTATACCACAACCGCCTCTGTCATTATTGCTACTCGATGATCAAGTGTTAAGACATAATTTTTTTAGAAAGGATTATCAGTTCGAAAATGTGATAATCTTCATTCATAAGAGGTTGAGTTTAATGTGAGACAATATCAAGCTCAATGTTTCCAAACCTTAAGGTGCCTGGAACCAAAGCCCGGATATCTCAGCCAACCACAATCATAACGGATTGTTATTAAATATTATTTTAATCTTATGAGGATATGTGGTAATGAACAATGTTTGGAACTAAATCTTGGATTACCAGGAAGTAAATTAATCCGGAAACCGGGATGCGATAGTCTGTCGGCGTAAGCCGACTTGAAGCCCAAGGGCTTTAGCCTTGGGAGCAGTCACAATTTATAAGGATGTAAGGCCGGATCGGATAATCCCATTGGATGATTAAAAGTGTAAGGATTCTTAAAGAGATGCAAGCACGGAAACGCCCTTGAGAGAAAAATAAAGGAAATAATCTTAAAAATTATTGAATTTTACAATAATGAAAAAAATTATTCGACCATTCTTGTTTTAATGCTCAGGACGAATAAAAATTTTCATGAATCCGAAAGCAACAAAATAATAGAAAACATCTCTAAATAAAGCTATAAAAAATATAATTATCAGGGGCCAAAGGGAAAATATTTTTAAGAAAGATTTAAATATGGACATTTGTCATAACTTGCTTTTTGGAACCATAGATCATGTGATGATCCCCTGGATTATTTTTAACAGACAGTATGACTTGCTGAAAATAGGCGCCCCACTTAAGACGATAACCGAAAAACAAGAGCGCCTGAGTATTACAATATACGAGCTACAAGATAGCCGGTTAAACATTAAAAATGTTTAACCGGCTATCTGTTTTTCGAGAGACAAAAATCAATAAAGGTGCTGGATTTGTTTCGACTTTTACCGTAACCCCAGCTTTTTCATCCGGGTATAGAGACTTGTCCGTTTCATACCCAGTTTTTCAGCGGCCCCGTCAGGTCCGCTGATCTTCCCTTCTGTTTTCTCCAACACGTAATTGATATAGCGGCACTGCATTTCCTCCAGGGTGGGCATGTCTTCAAAAGGATTCTTTGAATAGGATGCTATTCCCGTCGGCAAATTCAGTACCGGACGATGGCCGTCGGATAATAGTACCGCACGTTCCATTATATTCTGAAGCTCCCGGATATTTCCAGGCCAGTTATATTTCAGTAGCATGGCTTCGTCTGCCGGAGTCATGTCAAGATCCGGGTGATTGTATTTTACAGTATACCGCCGCAGAAAGTGGCGAGCCAGAAGCGGCACATCCTCAATACGTTCCCGCAGGGGCGGCAGAACTATTGGTATGACATTGAGGCGGTAATAGAGGTCTTCCCGAAACCTTCCGGCCGCAACCTCCCGGGCAAGATCCCGGTTGGTGGCAGCCACAAGGCGGAAATCGGAAGAGAGCGGCTTGGTTCCACCGACCCTGGTCAGGGTCTTTTCCTGTAAGATCCGGAGCAGTTTAACCTGTAAAGATCCGGGGATCTCGCCGATTTCATCAATAAAAAGCGTTCCCCCATGGGCAAGTTCAATACGGCCGATCCGCTGACTGTCAGCACCGGTAAAAGCTCCTTTTTCATGCCCGAAGAGTTCGCTTTCCACCAGATTTTCAGGAATCACTGTGGGATCTATAATGACCAGGGGCTTATCATTTCGCGGACTCACGGTATGGATTCGCCGGGCCAGAAGCTCCTTACCCACTCCGGTCTCGCCCAGGATCAGCACTGTGCTGTCGGATGAGGCGATCCGGTCTGTCTGATCCAGTACCCGGAGCATAACAGGGCTTTGGGCCATGATTTCCTGTAAATTGCTGTTTTCAGCCTTTAGTATAGATGTTACGGCAATTCTTTCCCGATCACGGGTGAACTCATGAATGTGCTCAATATAGGAACTCAGGGAACGGGCCAGACGACCCAATTGCGTCTTATTGAGAAAATCAAAGCAGTCTCCAAGATATGAGTTGTCATGATACAGCACCCCCCGTGCTTCTCCCTTGACCTCAAAGGGCATGCAGAGTATGACTTTTTCTTTATGGGTACCCGGGCCATGACCACTCAGGCGGGCAGTCTGAACACTGTTTTCGCGATAGGCTTTGAATATCAGGGCCAGATTGGAACGGAACTTTTCCGATGCCACTTCTCCTTGGGTCATATTGCAGGCAGCCCGCAGCACAGGTGTCTTCTTTCCGCCTTTGCCGAACCAGAATAGACCTCCCCGTTCGGCTCCGAAATAGCGGTTGGTCGCCCTGACCGCACGATGCAGCAGAGTCTCAGGATCATTACCGGGCAGCAGCTCCTGTATGATATCTATAAATCGGATCAGAAACTCCTCACGGGACTCTGCGTCAATTCCTGTGTCACTTTTAACGGAGATCAGGTGGCGCAGGTCATCAGGATAGAACTCCTGCACATAACCGGATAAATTCTTCTGAGCCTTCCGGGCCAGCAGACGGGCTTCCTCCTGCTTTCCCTCCTTAAGGTTAAGGCGTGCCAATTCAAGGCGGGTTTTTGCCAGTTGGATAGGAGTTCCACAACGGATGAGGTAGTCTTCGCTGGCTTCGAGCTCTTTTTTTGCCGCATCCGGAGATTCACCTTTTGCAATCTTCTCCATGGCAGTGAGACGCAGGGCAACTCCCCTCAGGTGAAGATTGGGTTCCTGCATGATTCTGAGAATCTCCCGTTGAAAACTTAGCCCAGGAACCGGAGGAAGACCTGCCTTGTGTAATTCGTAGATCATTTCAAAAACCATGGGTGAGGCATATTGACGGATAAGGCCAGAACTTGCCCCTTCAGTAACGCACTGGACCAGGCCGTCGCGGGCTTCTTTGAGCCTGCCTTCCATCAGATGATAATAGGCCAATCCTCCACGGGTAAAATAGAGAGCCAGGCTATTGCCGGTTTTTATAGCCTCCTGAAGTGCGCCGGAAAGATGAAAAGATGCCTCATCTTTTTTTTTGAGATGCAGCAATACAATTCCAAGAACCGCCCGGATGGTGGCCGCCAGGGACCTGTCCGTCCGTTCCAGGGAAAAGCGGTAATAATAATCCAGAGTTCCTATGGCACGGTGGAACTCTCCCAGATAGGCGGCGCAATACCCCAACCATATGGGGGCGGAGGGGTTTCTCACCTGCATGGCCTCACCCTGTTCAAAGCTCTCTATGCCCTGTTCAAAATATTGAATCGCTTTTTTGAACAGTCCCTGTATGTGATAATAAAGCCCCAGAAATTCGGCTGATCTGATCAGGATATCTTCATCTCCCAGCTCTTCTACTTCGGATTTGCCCTTTTCAAAGGCTGTCATGGCTTTGTGACGCCTTTCTGAAAAATAAAAAAGTCGACCCAGGTGGAGATTAATCAGTGCATGGGAACGGCGGTCTCCGATTTGTTCCGCAGTCTCCAGAGCGGTTCGGAGAAACATGATCAGTTCCTCGAATCCTTTACCCAGCACAAAACTGAGATCAGAGAGTTCCAGGCAGGCAGAAAGAAAAAGGGCGACAGAACCCTTGGATGCCGTTGGGTCGCCTGAAAGCCTTGTCACTATGCCGTAAAACAGATCTCTGGCTTTTTCCCGGTCATTTTGCCCAAGGGCCTTGCGGGCCAGATCAATTTCCAGCCTTGCCGCTTCTTCCGGATGATCATAACTCTTTCCATTATATTCGCCATTCGGTTTCATAAGATATCTCCTCCGGATTCATTAATCTCTTCAAACGCAAAAGTTTTTATACAGACATAACATAACGCCTTAACAATGTCTTTATACAGACATGAAAAAGTTTCCATAAAGTCAAATTTTGAAAATCACAAGAATTACTTTATTAAAAATCAGTATGTTATCAAAAACTATTCTCCGGCACACCTATTGCTTTATATATCGGAAAGAATAATTCAAAACGGCAACATTATCACATAAGGAGAAAAATTATGACTTTGAGTAAAGTACCGGGACACATTGCTTGGGAATTGGAGAATAAGGCAGAAACAATGCCGGACTTTGAAGTAGTCACCTTTGAAAACGGCAGATATCCGGATGAGGTGCTGACCTATGGGGATATCGTGCAAAGGGGTAGAAAACTGGCTGCAGAACTGCATGGAAAAGGCATTGGAAAAGGGGATGTTTTTGCCCTTGTCATGCTGAATCATCCGGAGTTCATCTATTGCCTGTATGCGGCTTCGGCCCTGGGAGCCGTCCTTTTACCTGTTGATCCCCGGACAAAGGGGGATCGTCTGAAATATGTACTGAAGGATTCAAAAGCCAAAGGGATTATTTTCTCTGCTGAATTCATGGAAAATGTTGAAGAAGTTATCAACAATTTTCCTGAAATGAAGGTGATCGGCGTCAGTTACAAGGCCAGCTCTGAAGTGCCTGAAACAAGAAGGTATCCGAACCTGAACCTGATTCTTGAAGGACCTGATTTAGGCAGGCCTGACCTGATGAATGATGAGGTGGATATACCCCTTGAGATCATATATACATCAGGAACCACCGGAGATCCCAAAGGGATTCTTGTCAAATGCTCCCGCATGACAATGTTTCCCAAAATCGCAAAATTGGTATTCCAGTATAGGGCAGATGACAGGCTTTATACCGGTCTTTCCCTGACCCACGGCAATGCCCAGGCCGTCACCCTTTTCCCTTCCCTGTTGTTGGCGATTCCCTCGGTTATCAGCCAGAAATTCACCAAAAGCAGAATATGGGATATCTGTCGACAATACCAATGCACCAGCTTCTCTCTCTTGGGGGGGATGATGGTGGGCATTTACAGTGAACACGAAAAAGAAAATGATGCAGATAACCCTGTCCGCCTTGTCTTGAGTGCGGGTACACCTGCAACCATATGGGAAACATTTGAGAGGCGCTTCGATGTTCTCATTCATGAATGGTACGGTGCAGCCGAGGGGGGGTTTTGTCATAAACCACCGGGAGTGGGTCCTGTGGGGTCATTTGGGAACCCCCTGGAAGGCATGGAGATTAAGATCGTCCGGGAAGATGACACCGAATGTTCCCCCGGAGAAGTAGGGGAACTCATCAGCAGGGCTGCCGGTCAGAAAGCGGAGCTGGAATATCTTGGTAAAAAAGAGGCTTCTGTTAAGAAAACCAAGGGGGGGTGGCTCCGTTCCGGTGACATGTGCCACAGAGATGAGGCAGGATGGCTGTTTTTCGATTATCGCAAAGGCGGGGGCCTTAGAAGGGCCGGAGATTTTATTATGCCCGAGCATGTTGAGGCCGTCATTGCAAAGCATCCTGATGTAACCGACATCTGCGTTTACGGCATTCCGGCAGCATCGTCTGCCCCTGGGGAAAGCGATATCGTGGCTGCCATGGTTCCCGTTAACGGTAATAGAGTTGATCCAAAGAGTATTTTTCAACTTTGCAGAAAAAATCTGAGAGGCACGGAAATCCCCTCATATCTCCAGGTAGTGAATGAAATCCCCAAAACAGTATCGGAAAAAAATCTTTCCCGCATCCTGAAAGATGAGTTTAAAAAAGATGCCCCCAATATATTCCGTTTCTCTGATTTTCGAAACTGAACGGAAAAAAGGAGAATGGAATGAAACAGACGTTCATTGAAAAAAAGACAAATGCTCATTTCCCGCCGACACAGGCATATCGGTTTGAATTTGACTCGGAAAAATGCACAGGATGCCGCATGTGCAGCACAACCTGTCCGACTTCCTGCATCCAGTGGGATGAAGAAAGAAAGGTTCCATATGCCACCGGACTGAAAGCTCTGGAACTGGCCTGTATCGGATGCAATAACTGCGAAGCCATCTGCCCTGCGGGTTGTATCAGGGTCAGGGGCGAATACAGGGTATTGGAAGGAAGATATAAGACCCCTGAAGACAGATTCGGGGATATGACATCTCTCTCACCTCTTAACGGCTCACAACCATTTGCAGGTTTTGAGCAAATTGCCCAAGAGCTGACCGAAACGGAAAAGGTGATCTACAAAAGACGCAGTATCCGGGTGTTTAAGAAAAAAGCGGTTCCCAAAGAGATGATCAGCAGGATCATTGAGGCTGCCCGATTTGCCCCCTCGGCGGGTAATGGCCAGCCCTGGAAATTCATAGTTGTGACAAATCGGGAACTCACCGACAGAATTGACAAAAAATGCTCAGCAGTACTGGACAAAATCCGCTGGGTATATGCCGGAAACGGCGCATGGTGGAGAAAGCCTATTGTAACTCTGATGAGCCTTTTTCAAGTCAATATATGGGATCAGAGACCCATCTCGGCCATGACAAAGGTCAATCAGACAGGAGGGAATCTTACCTTTAATGCGCCGGTGGTCATTCATATCCTGAAGGATTCAAGGGGTATCAGCCATCCGGATGTGGATGTCGCCATTGCCGCACAGAATCTGGTGCTGGCCGCCCACTCCCTGGGACTGGGTACCTGTTACGTCGGTTTTATCGCCAGTACGATAAAATATACGCCAGTTGTAAAAAAATGGTTGGGCATTGAGTACCCTTATGAACTGGTGACCAGCATATGTGTCGGTTATCCCAAGATAAAACAGGACAAACCGGTTCCACGGGGAAAAGCCTCAGTAGAGTGGATTGAATAATTTATTAATAATATTAAAACTTAAGGAGTGAAAAATCATGGGATTCAATTATCTTGATCTGAATAAAGAGCTGACCAAAGAACAAATTCAGTTAAAACTGTCCATTCGGGAGTTTGCACAGAAGGTATTACGTCCTGCGGCAAAGGAGCTGGATGAGTTTCAAAATCCGGAAGATGTCGTAAAAAAAGGATCTCTCTTCTGGGAATGCATGAAAAAGATGAGGGAACTGGATTATCATACTGCCCATATTCCTGCACAGTTAGGCGGCATGGGGTTGTCACCTCTTGAGCTGCAGATAATGTTTGAAGAACTGGGAGCAGCAAGTGGCGGATTTGCCATTGCCCTTGGGGTAGATATGTTTCCTGCTCTTATGGCAGCCATGAGTCAGCAGCCGGAACTGATTGAAAAATTCACGATTCCCTATATTCAGGACAAAGATATGAATATGCTTGGATGCTGGGCCATCACCGAGCCTGCCCACGGTTCTGATATGCTGATGCCAGGAACCCCCTATTTTGAAGATCCTAGGATTCATGGTGAGGTGTTGGCAGAATTGCATGGGGACGAATGGGTGATCAACGGCCAGAAATCCGCATGGGTGTCAGACGCTCCGATCGCCACCCATGCAGCACTCTATCTTACGATTTTCAAAGGCGAGGGGATGATGGGTAAAGGGATGACCGGTGGAGGTATTGCCATTGTTCCTCTGGACCTGCCAGGCATTTCCAAAGGAACCCCCCTGAATAAAGTCGGTCAGCGGGAACTGCCCCAGGGTGAGATCTATTTCAACAACGTACGAATCCCACAGAGTCACATGATCGCAGGGCCGGAAATCTATACCGACATGCTGGAAATGACGTTGGCCATGTGCAACGGACTTATGGGTGCTATATTTACCGGCGTTGCCAGGTCAGCCTTTGAAGAGGCTCTGGTATATTCCAAAGGACGGGTACAGGGCGGTGTTCCCATCTGTCAGCATCAACTTGTCCAGGACAAGCTGTTTAAGATGTTTATGAAAATTGAAGCAGCACGGGCACTCTCCAGATCTGCCCTGATATACAATCTCTCCACACAGCCCCCTTCTGTTCAATACTCCATTGCATCAAAGGTGTTCAGTACCCAGACCGCTTTTGAGGTAGCCAGCGAGGCTGTTCAGATTTTCGGTGGCAACGGTCTTACAAAAGAGTATCCGGTTGAAAAGATATTCAGAGATGCAAGAGCCTCCATGATCGAAGATGGAGCCAATGAGGTGTTGGGACTTACGGCTGCACACAGTCTTCTGAAAAAGTACAGATAAGGGGGAAGCATATTATGTCAGATGTATACATTATAGGACTTGGAATGATACGGTTTACAAAATACCCGAACAGGGGTGTACGGGATATGGCCCATGAGGCCACTTGCCTTGCACTTCAGGATGCGGGGCTTGACAAATCCGATATTCAGGCAGCCTATTTTTCAAACACCTTCTGGGGGATGTTTGCCAGACAGCACTCCATAAGAGGTCAGGTAATCCTGCGTTCCATGGGGATAGATGCCATACCTGTCACCAATGTGGAGAACGCCTGTGCAGGGGCCTCCACAGCCCTTCATCTTGCTTACACTGGCATACGCGCTGGAATGTTTGATGTTGCCCTGGCCCTGGGATCGGAAAAGATCACCCATCCGGATAAGGCAAAATCTTTTGGGGCCTATGCCACCTGTATGGATGTGGAAAACTTTGAGAGCCATCTTCAGAATATCGCAGCAGTGAATGAAACCTTTGATATAAACATTCCGGAAAGTCAGACCCCGCCCGGGCAGGGCCGGAGTGTGTTCATGGATGCCTATGCAATGGGTGCCAGATGGCATATGAGCCGGTTCGGCACCACTCAGAAGCAGTTGGCAACCATCTGTTCCAAAAATCATTTTCACGGATCTCTCAATCCCATGGCGCAATACCGCAATACAATGACCGTTGAAGAGGTGCTGGCTGACAGCCCTGTGACCTGGCCCCTGACCCGGTCAATGTGTGCGCCTGTTGGAGACGGAGCCACGGCAGCAATTGTATGTTCCGAGAGGTATCTGAAAAAACTAATTGCCCCACGACCTGTAAAGATTTTGGCTTCGGTTCTCGGATCTGGAACTGATCGGAAGATTGATGGAGAAGACATCGGGGAACGCCTGGCAAAACAGGCATATGAAATCGCCGGTGTGGGGCCGCACGATATCAACCTGGCCGAACTTCATGATGCTACCTCATACGGCGAACTTCATCAGACAGAAGCAATGGGGTTCTGTCCTCTTGGTGAAGGAGGACCTTATGCTGAAAGCGGCGCAACAACGCTTGGAGGCAAACAGCCGGTCAACACCAGCGGTGGTCTGGAAACACGCGGTCATCCCATCGGAGCTTCCGGCCTGGCCCAGATTTACGAAATCGGCCTCCAGCTGAGAAACGGGGCTGGAAAACGGCAGGTGGAAAATGCCCGTATCGGCCTGGCTGAAAACGGCGGTGGCAATATTGGTTTTGAAGAGGCCGCAATGTGTATCCATATCCTAGAAAAAGCATAAAATAGATCTAAACTGTCATGACTGGATTTCGGCCACCTCTAACCGTGAAAAATAAATATCTAATTTTCACGGTCAAAAAAACGGCGATGACCTCATCAAAAAATTTAATATGGGGGGTGGGAGGTTGGGTACGGTTTTTATGCCCACCTCCTTATCAGATCCGGTTTAGGCAACTGCAAAAGAAGTGTTTTAAAAAGGTAAAAAAGATGAAGGAGCGGAAAAATATATTTATCACCGGTGCAGCATCCGGCATAGGCTTGTAAACCGCAAGATTCTTTGCCCAAAAGGGATGGTTTGTCGGCATCACCGATCTCAATGAACAGGGGCTTAAGTCCCTTGAATCGGAAATTGGAAGCAATAATTGTTTTTCTCACACGATGAACGTAACAGATCCAGAAAGCTATCGGAAAACCGTTAACGCATTTGCCGAAAAGACCGGCGGTAAAATGAATGTCTTATTCAATAATGCCGGTATTCTGAGAATGGGAGTCAATGAGACCGTCAGCCTGGCAGATCAACATCTGACCATTGATATCAATATAAAGGGAATTCTCAACGGTATTCACTGTGCTTTGAAATACCTGAAACAGACGCCCGGGGCCAGGATTATCAGCATGGCCTCGACGTCCGCCGTATACGGTATTGCCGAAATGGCCGTATATTCGGCTACCAAGCATGCGGTATGTGCCCTGACAGAGGCTCTGGATATCGAATTGGAGCAATATGGTATCACCGTGTCTGACATCATGGTTCCGTTTGTCAAAACTCCTATGGTGCTGGATGCACACAAGACAGCCCACAGTCTGGATAAGTCCAGTGTCAGGGTCGAAGTTTCACGGGTAGCGGCAACTTTTTGTGCCCAGCCGCACATGCTTGCCCTGGAGATCTCCACTCCGATCCTCAGAAACTGTTTTTCCTGACGGTAGAACGGCAGGGCATCCACAAATTTATCCACCAGAACATAGGCGATCAGACCGAGAGTGGCGATGCTTTTGGGAATGATCTGTTCGGGCATGGGTGCAATGGCAACTGTGGGGCCGTTGCTCTCAACGCCTTCACAGGATTTGCAGGCATATTTGGGACGGATATGTCGGATGAGCTGAATCTTTTGTGGAATAATGTCAAGTTGCTCAGACACTTCCTGGCCAATGCATTCTTTAATGCAGCCGCATTCACATAACTTTTCAGATTCCGGAATGTCATGCAAGGCATCAACGCGAGGAAGATTGTCTGGAATGGGTTTACGCCCTCTTTTTTTTCGTTTATGTGCTGGAACTTCAATGATTGGTTCTTCATCATTCATTTTTTCGGCAAGGGGGAATAGCTCTTCGGGCATTTCAAAGAGAAAAAGCTGCTTATCTTCAACCGTTTCTTTTTCACTTATACGGTTGAATACCATATTTTTAAAAAATTTGAGCTGTTCTTTAAGCAGTTTGATTTCAGCCAGATAATCCTGCTCTTTTTTCAATAAAGAGTCGACTATCTGTTCTAAATCACAAATATTTTCAGCCTTTGAAATCATGTGCTTCTTATATCACAACTGGCTGAAATTAAAAATTATTTAATTGAAAAAACGGGCTTGCTCACAGCATGGGCCACCCGTCACATTTAATGGACCAACGGGGTCAGGCTTGTGTTATTGGCGTTATCGACCACAGTCTGTGCAAAGGGCCAAAAGCACCGATAATGCCAATAACGCAAGCCTGCCCCCCCCAAAGTGGCCCATGTTGTGACCAAGCCCGAGAAAACAGCAGAAAAATCCAGGCTTTTATGGGCCTTTTTCTCTTGAATATCAAGCCCATCCATCAACCAGGAAAGTTCCCGTTGACCGATGGTCATCACCTCCCGTATGGAGACGGGCCATTTGAAGGTATGCTTTTCCAGACGTTTATGCCAAAGACAAAAACCGTTGCGATCCCAGTACAGAATTTTCAGCATGTTGCGCCTCCGGTTGCAGAAAACAAACAGATGGCCTGAAAAGGGATTCTGTACCAGATGCTCACTTTCCAGAATGGAAAGGCCGTCGATGGATTTTCGCATGTCTGTTGCACCCAACGACAAGTAGACCTTGGTATTTGTGGAAGTTAGGAACATGTCATACCTCCTTTAGTACCAGTAAAAGCCGCCCCAGTGTGATAGGGGAAAAATCATCAGGGATCTCAACACTGAATCCGGATGATGCACAAAGCCGAAGGCTGGGTGATTGGTTGGGCTGGAAAAAATTATTCCCGGGAATAGCCGTGATATCCTGCTTTTTAGACATTTTTATAGGCATCCGTGACCGCTCACGCAAAAAACACAAGGAGAATTTCCTGGATGTGGCTACCAGGTTATGGAATTGCTTCAAGGCAGAGTCCAAAGGAGCATTCTCACAGAGAATACGGAGGCTTTCCGAACGGTGTCAAAATACAAAAAACTTAGGGACAATCTGCCACAGTTTTCCCAAGCCTATGATTTTCCTGACTCACATCAAACGAGTAACATGATTGACAGGTTAATGCAGCGGATGGACCGCAATTTGTTCAGCACTCAGTATTTTGATGACACTATAGAATCTGCCAATTTGAGCATACATGCCTGGGCACTTATTCAAAACTTCGCGCCACTTAATCCATGGACAGTGAAACAGAAAGGCCATGTGAGTTCGTTTCAAAAACTTAACGAATTCCAGTACCATGAGAACTGGCTGCAAAACCTTTTGATTTCAGCTTCTTTGGGAGGTTTGGGGGGGAACAAAAAGGGTTCGGTCCCCCCATGGACTCAGGACATAAAGCTCCAGAGCACACCGGCGGCTATGGCAGATCCGATGACACCGGAAATATTGGGTGCCATGGCGTGCATGAGAAGAAAGTTTGTGGGATCTTCCCTCTGGCCCACCACCTGGACCACCCTTGCGGAGTCAGGCACGGCAGATACACCTGCTGCACCTAAAAGGGGGTTGATTTTGCTCTTTAAAAACAGGTTCATAAATTTTGCAAATATAACCCCACAGGCCGTTGCAATGCAGAAAGACAGGGCTCCAAGAAAGAAAATCCCCACTGATTTGGTGGTGAGAAACACGTCTCCCTGGGTGCTGGCTCCAACGGTGACGCCAAGGAGTATGGTCACTGAATCAATAATGGATGTCCTTGCCGCCACGGCAAGTCTTTCTGTTACAACCGCTTCCTTGAGCAGGTTGCCAAAGCACAGCATGCCAAGAAGGGGCAGTGCCGCCGGAGCAAGAAAACAGCAGAGCAGGAATGCGATGATGGGGAAAAGTATTTTCTCACGTTTGGTAACCTCCCGGGGTTCTTCCATGCGGATGAGCCGTTCTTTTCTTGATGTCAAAAATCGCATGATGGGCGGCTGGATAACCGGCACAAGGGCCATGTAGGAATAGGCGGCAACGGCAATGGGACCAATGAGTGTGGGGGCAAGTTTTGCCGTGAGAAAGATGGCCGTGGGGCCGTCTGCACCACCTATAATGCCGATGGATGCGGCCTCATGGGGGGTGAATCCCAGGGCCAGTGCTCCCAGAAAGGTGATGAAGATACCTGCCTGGGCCGCAGCGCCCAACAGCATGAGAACCGGCCGGGCAAGCAGGGTGGAAAAATCGGTCATGGCACCGATGCCCAGAAATATCAACGGGGGGTACACCCCCTGGGTGACGCCCAGGTATAGATAATGAAGAACGCTGTTGCTTTCATAAATACCAAGTCCAAGCCCCTTGAAGACCGGAATATTACCCATGAGCATTCCAAACCCGATGGGAACCAGCAGCAATGGTTCGTAATCCTTTGCAATGCCCAGATAAATAAAAAGCATTCCCACAAGGATCATGATGATGTTGCGGTAGTCACACAAAAAGAAACCTGTGTTCTGAAAAAAATCTAAAAAAAGAGTCTCCATATGTCTGCCTCTATTTGCTCCTTGTCTGGATGGTTTTGCCTATGAAGCGAATTTCTTAAACGCTTCCCGGTTAAAAAAATACTTACCCTGATGGTCAGGTTCGATGATCCCGGCTTTGATTAAACGGCACAGGCTTGAATGGGGACGTTCAAGACCGCTGATCTGGGCCAGATACAGGAGGCATTGAAGGGAAAAGGGATCATCCATGGTTTTTATCAGCAGGCGAAATTGACGCGCCGATTCCTTGTTGTTTTCGGTGAAGACCAGGAGGACGGGTTCCTTTTTTTCCTGCGTTTTCTTCCGGAAAATCCGAATGTCGTTCCGGTTGTCCCAGAGGTCCAGAATTTTATGAATCCGAGAGATGGACAGGGACAGGAGCATAAGCCCTGTAAAGACGATGGATACGCCCACCACCGAGATGGCCCAGCCGTTGTTAGTTGCGATTGCTTCTAAACCGTACAAGATCTTACCTCCGTTTAGTATTGATAAGCCGTATCTGGTATTTCCTTTTGCGCCACAAAGGAAAAGTTCTCTTCCAGAAATGAGTTCCAATGGTACATGATGGTTTCAGCCAAGAGGGAATCTTCCTGGATGAGATCAATGAAATCATCTCTTTTCATGGCCAGAACTTCTCCGTTTTCCAGGGCAATTACGCTGTTAATGTATTTTCCCTTTGAAGAAAGAAGTTCCATTCCTATGAAATCGCCGGCACGGTTCATAACAGCAGATTTGCCCTCATCCATGGCGATGAGCAGGGTTCCTGATGACAGGATGAAAAAATAGGTTGCCCGCTCTTCCTTCGTTGCAAGCGTCTCCCCTTCCTGGATATCCCATTTCTCCAGGATGGATCCCAATTTTTCCAAATCGGCCGGTGCAAGGGAGCTGAAAATAGTGCCTTTTTTTAGAATTTCCAATTCTCCAGACATTGTTTCCCCCGTGTTTATTTAAAAGGTTTTAGTGTGTGGTATTCAGTGTGGAAGTTAATCTGGCTCATCCGTAATAGAGATTGAATTCAATATCAAATACGATCAAGTCCAATGTTTCCAAAGCTTAAGGTTCCTGGAACCAATGCCCGGACATCTCAGTTCCACATAGGCTTAACTATTTGTTAATAAAGAGATTTTAATTCCAAGAAGAAATCCTGCAAAAAACGGGGTTTGGAACGAAATTTAGAATTGTGCGGAAGTAAAATTCTCCGGAAACCAGATGCCATGGGAAAGGCATTCAGACCCGACAGCCCTTTCTGCTTATCGCCGATGACAAGAAAATAAAAAGCCGGGCCTTATGCATAGCTGCATAAAACCCGGCAGAGGGAATGTAAAGAAGGGGGGGGGATTATAACATCTGCGACTCTGGGGAAACCAGCGCAGTGTAACTTGACACAAAAGGCTGAATTCGTTCAAATGCCAAGGTAGGCCTCTTTGATATGAGGATCGCCCAGAAGCTCTTTCGCCGGACCCTCCATGGCGATACGCCCGTGTTCCAGCACATATCCCCGGTCACTCAGGCTTAACGAATGATTGACATCCTGTTCCACCATTAAAACCGTGGTGCCCTGATCTGCAATTTCCCGCACGGTTTCAAAAATTTCCTTGATCAGTACCGGTGCCAGACCCAGGGAGGGTTCATCCAGCATTAATATTTTAGGCATTCCCATCAACCCCCTGCCGATGGCCACCATCTGCTGCTCGCCCCCGGACAGGGTCATGGCAATCTGGGCGGAACGCTCTTTCAGACGGGGCAAAAGATCGTAAACATAGTCAAGGGTTTTGGCCTCATGCTGGCGGGCCCTGGGGTTATAAGCCCCCACAATGAGGTTATCCTTGATGTTCATCAATGAAAACAATCGCCTGCCCTCGGGTACGTGGATAATGCCGTGGTTGACAATTTCTTCCGGTGGCAAGGCATGCACCGGATGTCCGTCAAAGGTGATGCTGCCCTTTGCCGGCTGGAGCAACCCTGAAATGGTTCTTAACAGCGTGGATTTTCCGGCACCATTACCGCCGATGATGCTGACCACTTCGCCCTCGTTGATCTTGAGGGAGAGATCAAAAACAACCTGCACATCCCCATAGAACACATCAATATCATTGACTTCAAGCAGTGCCATACTCTTCTCCTAAATACGCTTTAATAACATTTTCATTGGAAGCGATTTCTCCGGGGGTGCCTTCGGCTATTTTTTTGCCGAATTGAATAACAACGATTCTGTCCGAAAGTGCCATGATGGCCCGCATGATATGTTCGATGACGAAAATGGTGACACCTGACCTTCGAAGGCCCTGGATGATCTCCACCAGTTCATCCACCTCCCCCGGTCGCAGCCCGGCCATGACTTCGTCAAGCAAAAGCAGTTTGGGGTTTGTGGCCAGGGCCCGGGCGATCTCCAGGCGTTTTCGGTCGGCAATGGTTAAAGCACCGGACTTGAGATCTTTTTTGTTTTCAAAATTAAGGGCTTTAAGAACGGCAAGGGCCTTTTCCTCGGCTTCGGCCCTTTTATCCGTGGTGGCAAAGGCCCCCACCGTGACATTGTAAAGCACACTCTTGGAGGCAAAGGGTTTTACAATCTGAAAGGTCCTGGCAAGCCCTTTTTTGCAAAGATCCCAGGGTCTCTGGTTATGGGTGTTTTCCCCGTTGAATTTAATGGTTCCCTCAGTGGGGGGATGCACCCCGGCAATGCAGTTGAATGCCGTGGATTTTCCGGCACCGTTTGGCCCGATCAGCCCCAGGATTTCACCCTCGTCAATGCTTAGATCCAGGGAATCCACCGCGGTGAGTCCCCCGAAGCGCATCACCATTTTTTCCACTTCCAGTATCTTCATGCCCCCTCCTTTGTCTGCTCTTTTTTCGTTAACCGGTCAAGCATTCTGTAATAAAAACGGGTCAGTGGTTCCTGGATGCCTCTTGGTTGATAGATCATGACCAGAATCAGAATAACGCCGAAAATAACCAGATGAAGTCCGGGAAACACATCTCCAAAATAAATGCGTGAAAAATCACTCACCGGGCGAAGCAAAAGCGCTCCTAACAGAGGGCCGGCAATGGAACCCCGGCCGCCGATGAGGGCAATAAAGGCAATCTCAAAGGATAGATCCAGGGAAATGATGCTCTTGGGATGAATAAAGAGGGAAAACTGGGCATAAAAGGTACCGGCAAGAGCCGTTAAAAAAGAACTCATGGCCATGGCAATAAGCTTTGCCCGGGCCACGTTCACCCCCAGGGCCATGGCGGCTTCCGGCTCTTCTCCACCGGCGTTGAGGTAATATCCCAGCTTGGATCGGGAGATAATCCAGGTAAGGGCAAGTACCCCGATGAGCATGATCAGAATAATATAGTAATAAGGTTCCTTTCCCTTGAACATGAAGTTAACAAAACCAAAATCCAAGGGGGGAATCTGAAGTCCCCGGGGACCATTGAGATTAAAGGGACCCAGGTAGTCAAGGTTTTCCACCATCACTCTCATACCTTCGGCAAAGGCAATGGTGGCAAGGGCAAAATAGGCCCCCCGCATTTTAAAGGTGGGAAGACCAATGAGTACCCCGATACCCATGGAAAGCACACCGCCCACAAGCATTCCGATCCAGGGAGAAACCCCATACTGAAGAGATAAAATGGTGGAGGTATAAGCCCCGGTGCCGATGAAAACAGCATGTCCCAGGGGTAATACCCCGGCAAACCCGCCCACCATGTTCCAGGAACTGGTAAGATAGGCATAAAAATAAATTAGAATAACAATGTGAAGGTAGGTGGGACTTGTCATGACCAGGGGCAGTCCAAAGGCAATGAGCAACACAGCCAGGAGGGACAGGCCTTCAATTTTTTTCCGTGGGGAAAACCCCTGATCCGCCGTTTTACTGCCCATCAGGCTTGATCGCCCGGCACTGCCGCCGGAAGGGTTATCCGAAGGGGCAAGGGTTTCATTACCAGTCATTTTTTTCTCCAAACAGTCCTGAAGGTTTAACAAACAATACGAGCAGAAACAATCCGTAAACAATGGCCTCTGTCCAGGTGGCCGTCATGAACTGCGGTCCCACAGACTCAATCAACCCGATGATAATGCCCCCGACAATAGCGCCGCCAATGCTGCCAAGCCCTCCCAGAACCACAATGATGAATCCTTTAATATCAAAGGAGACACCCACCGTGGGAAAGGTGTTATAAAAGGGAATCAATGTAATGGCGGCAATACCGGAAACAGCCGTACCGATACCAAAGGCAATGTTATAGATTTTGTATTGATTAATGCCGGCAAGGCTTGCGGCATCCCTGTCCAGACTGGTGGCCCGGATGGCCCGGCCCAGACGGGTATATTGAAAAAAATAGTACACCGTGGCTGCCGTGGCAATGGCAATGACAAATCCCCAGAACTTGGGTGCGGAAATCAGCATTTCTCCCACTTCAAACATTTTACCCCGCAGGGGATTGTCCTGGATACTGCGATACTGGGGGCCGAAAATAAGAAGGGCAAGGTTGTCCAGGATATACCAGATTCCCGTGGTAACAATAATAACAGTCACCGGTTCCCGCACATCTTTCTCTGCTTTGAAAATGGGTTTAATGACGATATCCTGGAGCAGGTACCCGAACAGAAACATGGCAGGAATGACAATCACCAGGGCCAGGTACGGATGCATACCAGATAATGTCACCGCCCAGTAGGCCACATACATCCCCACCATCAGCAATGATCCATGGGCAAAATTGATCACTTTCAGTACACCAAAAATAATGGTCAGTCCCAGGGCCGTCAATCCGTAAATGGAGCCCATAAGAATGCCGTTGATGGTGTCTTCAATAAAATAGAGCATTTAAAAGCCTCCAGACAGGTATTAAAAAGATGCATCAGGGATATATTTCATGGACATATCCCTGATAAGAAATAATGGGCTGGGTTCACAACCTGGGCCTCTTTGGGATGGGGTCAGTCTTGCGTTATTGACACTTTTGTTTGTGTTTTTCTTCAAATACAGAGTCTTGTCAAAATTACAATAACACAAGCCTGACCCCCGTTGGCCCGCCAACTGTGACGGGTGGCCCATGTTGTGAGCAAGCCCGAAATAATATCAGTCAACAATCATTGAAACAAAATATCAGGGTTTGGGAAATACAGGTGTATATCCGGCACGACGGGCGGATTTGGGCCACACGGTGATGCGCTCAAGGCCCTTACCCACATCGTTTATCTGAACCATGACAAGAGATGCTTCTTTATTCTGACCTTTTTCGTCAAAGGCCACTTTGTCGTAACCCACTATCATCCCTGGGCCATCGGTTAACTGGGTGGTTGCAAGGGCCTGCCTGATTTTTTCAGGGTCCAGGCTGGCGGCCCGTTCCAGGGCATCTTTGATGATGTACATGGCAAGATAGGCATCCACTGCCTCACCGGTGAGATTCTGTCCATATTGTTTTTTGTATTTTTCGTTGGCTTCTTTGGCACCGGGTTTATTCACATCTGTTTCCCACTCAACAATGTCAAATAAATACTGGGCGCTTTTGCCGGTGGCATTGATAAAAGAAGGATCTGCATGACCACCGCCGGAGGAGATAATGGCTTTTAAGTTTACCCGGTACTCGGCCAGGGTATTGGTGATCAAAATGGCATCGGCGGCATTGGAAACCAGCATCAACACGTCTGGCCGTGCGCGTTTTATTTTCTGAACAACCGGGCTTAAATCCGTTGTGGTGGACGGATAGGGTTCATTTAACACAACTTCGTATCCGGCATCTTTTGCAAGTTTTACCCAGTTACCGGCAATGCCCTGTCCCCAGTCACCATTTTCATATACAAAGGCAAGTTTTTTAATTTCCGTGTTGAACTCAGCAGACATGTCCTTGAGAAAGGAAAATTGATCCCTTGTCCACCAGGAATCCTTGGCGGCGATACGAAATACATTTTTAAAGCCCTGTTCGGTGATTTTATCGGCAACGGAAACCGGCACCAGAAAGGGCACACCATACCGTTCTGCCACGGCGGAGGTGGGATAGGTAACCGAAGAATTCCAGCACCCGGTTAACACGTTTACTTTTTCTGTGTTGATAAGGCGTTCTGCTTCTCCCACGCCTTTTTCCGGTTTGGATTCTGAATCGGCATAAATCAATTCCAGTTTTGCACCGCCAAGGGAAGCAATACCGCCTGCGGCATTGATTTCCGCCACAGCCATCTCCCTTGCATTCTTGCCCTGGGCACCCACGGTGGCAGACGGGCCGGACAAAGGAATGATATTACCTATTTTAACAACTTGATCCGAAGCAAAGGCCGACGGCCCGGAAGTTAAACATACCATACCAACGGCCAGTGCCATCGTACCCACACATCTCTTCCAAAACATTTTTCTGTCCATGAATTTTTTCTCCACTTGAGTAAAAGTTTTTTTGGGTCTGGTTTTAGCTTCAGCTGCCTGGAGCTTAAGCAAACCCGTTTACCGACACCGGATGTACCTGGGGAAAGACAGGAAAACCATGGAATTCAAGCTTGAAAATGAATTCCACAGGCACGGTGCCATACCAGAAAGTCCTTCGCTACGATCAATATTTATTGAATGCCATGGTTCAGGAAGAGTAAAAGCAAATTTCGTACCATACGACCGTCAGGAGAGAATGTATTGGGGGTTGGGTACTGGATAAATGTCGACAGCAAAGCCCCCAACGGTCACCCGATCCGGCGATCCGGCCCATTCGGACCCCAAGGCGATAAGCCCATTTGCCCTGACGGGCGTTAAGAATCGCAGGCTGTTTGAGGACAAGCCTGCCCGCAGTTCCTGCGCTTTAGACCGGCAGGGCAAATGGGCCGCCGACGGTCCGGGGCCGGATCGGGTGACCGTTGGGGGCGGTATATTGCCATTTCCAATCTTTGTTGTGTCATATGAGTTTTTATGTGAAACTACATCCCAGAGTGCAGAAAGAGTATGTAGTTTTATTATGATGAAGTCCCTAAGATCTGTTTTCATAGACAAGGTCAATGCCTAAGGTCAACTTTAATTGACTCCATCTCCTTTTATTGACCATGGATGGGCAAATTTTTCAGAAAATCGGGGGGATGATCTCAACATGGAATCTGGGGAGGGAACAGACGTTTTAGTTCGGTACAATTACGCCATTGATGCAGGCACACGATTTTTTCGTTTTTGAAGACGTTTGCTCAATGCCTGTTTGGAAATTCCCAGTAAACCCGCCGCTTTACTCTGATTGTAGTTGGCGTTTTCAAGGGCACTGTCAATGGCATATTCAGTTAATTCGGCCAGGGTGGGAAAATGGCCGAAAAATGAAGCCAGGGTAAATCCATCACTGCTGGCTGAAAAAGATGCTGCAACCTCCCCTCTTTCACTATGAATCCGATCTTTCACCGTATCTTCGGACAATTGCCCGGTGTGGCACTGTGCAACGGCATCGTACACGTAGGTTTTCAATTCCCTTACATTGCCGGGAAAGGGATGATTTTCAAGCAGGGTCAGCAATGCTTTTTCTACGGTTAGAATCTCTTTGCCCATACTCTGGGCTGCCTGGTTTGTTAAATGATCCGCCAGTAACGGAATATCTCCCTTACGATCTCTCAACGGCGGGATACGTATCAAATGAGTGCTTAGCCGATAGTAAAGGTCCATCCTGAATTCTTCATTTTTAACGGCAAACTGATTCAATTCTCTGTTGGCAGCGGTGATAATACGGGCCTGACATTTTACGGGGGTATCGCATCCCAGGGGATAATAAATGCCCTCCTGGAGCAATCGCAGCAGCTTTATCTGGGATACCCGGCTTAAATCACCGATCTCGTCCAGAAAAATAGTACCCTGGGCCGCCCGTTCAATCAATCCGGACCGATGGCTGTCAGCCCCGGTATAGGCACCCTTTTCATGCCCAAACAGAGTATCGGAAAACAAAGTGTCGTCAAGGCCCGCCACATCCACAGCCACAAATTCACCCGGCACCCTGCTGACGTCGTGTATGGCCTTTGCGATGAGTTCCTTACCCGAACCGGTTTCCCCGAGCACCAGCACCGGCTGCCCACTTCCGGCAATGGATTCAATGTAATGGAAAATGCCGTGCATCACCGCATCACGGGTGATGATGGAAGAAAAATACTGGGGAAATTTCAGCTGGGCAGCATTGGGAATTCCCTTGAGTGTCATGATCTCATTTCTGAGAGAACCGATTTCCAGGGCATTTCTCAGGGCAGAACCAAAGCTGTTCATATTGATGGGTTTAACCAGGTAATCGTGGGCACCCAGCTTCAGGCACTTCACGGCCATGGCAATGTCTGAATTTGCGGTGCAGATAATCACCGGTACATGGGGATATTCTTGTCTTATTTCCGCCAGAACTTCTTCTCCGGATTTATGGGGCATGTTCAGATCCAGAAAAACAATGGCATGGGAGCTTACCGCCATGACATCCATGAGAACTCTGCTGTCTTGCACCGTTTTGATATGTTTCACCCCCATGGCCTGCAGCAGAAAGCTGTATGCATCCAGCTCCGATTGTTCGTCATCTACGATTATGATGTCTGCTTGTGCGTTACTAAAATTAATCATTTGTTTTCCTTTGGTTATCGGATGGTTATGGAAGAAGGTTCTCAAAAAGCGGCAAAGTAATGGTAAATTGAGCCCCAGTTGAATGGTTATCAACGGTGATACTGCCCCGCATCTCTTTTTCCACAATCATTTTGGCCATATAAAGTCCGATGCCGGTGCCCGTGGCAGTGCCCTTGGTGGTAAAATAAGGGGTAAATACCTTTTCCAGCAGATGCCCCGGCACCCCGGTTCCCGAATCTTTTATGACCAGTGTTACACAGGCATCATCCTTTTTACCGACATTGTCTCTTTTTATGGTGATATCAATGCGGCCTTCTTCTTCTTTACCAAGGGCGGCCCGCTTCTCATCAATAGCATGCCTGGCATTGGCAAAAATATTCACCAGCACATGAAGAAATTCATTCTTATACCCAAGAACAAAAATAGCCTCCTCACCAAGATCTTTGTGGATGGTAAGCATCACTGAGCTGTGGTTCAACTGGGATTTCATGAGTTTCACCGCGCTGTCCACCGTTGCAAAAACTTCAAAGGGCTTCTGGATCCGGGAGGGTTTGAAATATTCCTGAAAATCGTTGATGGTGGAGGACATGAACTGAATTTGGGCATCGGCCTCCCCCACCAGTTTTTCCACAAAGGACCGGGTGATCATTTCATTATAAAATGCCGGTAAAATGCTTGCCACATAGGTGGAAAGCGCATTCAAGGGCTGTCTCCACTGGTGAGCAATGGAACTGATCATCTCCCCCATGGCAGCCAGTTTCTGGGCTTGTCGCAGCTGATGTTCGGCATTTTCCCGCTTGGAAATATCCCAGATACTGTAAAGGGTCATAACATCATTGCCCAGCCGAAGCAATTTAACACTGACCTCCGCCGGAAACTGGGTACCATCGGCCCGTATGAAAAACCATTTAAAATTCTGCTGACTGTCTGAAATAAGCCTGTGATTAATCAGCTTCAGGGTAAAACGGCTCTCTTTACCGTCCTGTTGTCTTTCGGGGGAAAAATCCAGCATGGTTTTACCCACAATTTTTCTACGTCTCATGCCCAGAAGTTCGGCTGCTTTTTCGTTGCATTCCATGAAAACATTTCCCCGGCTTAATAAAATCCCGTTGGTGGCCATGTTGAAAATGGTGTGGTACCGGGTTTCCATTTCTTTTCTGAGCGTAATTTCATCTTTTAAGTCCGCATCTTTACCAGACAAAAGGCGTTTGTGGTTGTTGACAATGATATTAAATTGTCGCCTGGCAATAAAAAAAGCAATGGCACTGCCAAAGGTTGCCAGAATCGTCAACAGGGCCAGGACACCTAGAATTTTAAACACCACCCCCATGGCAAACAGCATGGCAGTGTTCTTTGCCAGGGTATAGGCCTCTTTTTTTTCCACGGTTGTGCACAGATACCACTCGGAGCCTGCCAGACGTCTATGGGACAGAATCATCGGTGTTCCATCCATCACGTAATGATAAGATCCTGTGGAAATTTTTTTAAAATGATCCAGAACATCATAAAGCGAAGGATTCAGCGCCTGAAATTTTGTTGTCATCTCCAGGGCGGCATCGGGATGAACCAGAATGGTTCCCTCAGCGCCAATGATAAATGAATAACCTGAGGTGCCGATCTTTGCGTTCAGGACATTCTTTTTCAGGGTATCAAGGATGATGTCGGAACTGAGCACACCGGCAAATTCATTGTCAATCCAGAGAGGTCTGGCAATGGCAATGACCATTTTCATGGTGGTCAGATCCTGATAGGGGCTGGTGAATGCCGTGCGGTTTTCTGTGACAGCCTTACGAAACCAGGGGCGTATCCGTGGGTCATATCCTTTGGGGGGAATCCAGTCACCCCCCAGGATAATCACCCCGGTGGGCTGTCCGATGTAAACATCGGCAAAATTGCCGGCCCTTGCGGCCATCTGCAAAATCCGCTTGGTCTCGGGTGTCTCTCCGATGGAGATCTCCTGCAATGCAATGGAGGTGGCATCAATGATATTCATATGCTGTTTCAACCACAGTTCAACGGTTTTGGCAAGTTCCGTGGCAATGCTTTGCTGATGATTTTCAACGGTGCGTTCGGTGATGACCCGACTGGTGTTGTATGTTATGCCAAACAAAATAAGGATGACAACCAGCACGGAGATCCCCAACAGATATTTTTTTTTAACAGCCATCTCCTGATTCCTCTTGACAGGTTATTGTTTCATCGCACGCAACCATCACACCGAAAACCATCCACCCTTCTGACGCTTATTGAGTTTTTTCAGCTCAATGGCTGCCCTGTCATGGCTGATACGCTCATTGACAAGATCTTTATATATCAAGTTGGCACGCTTACGCCGTTTCACCGCATCTCCGGCATCCAGAATGGATTCCAGAAATTCTGCAATCTTTGTTTTTATGCTCCTGGTGGGAACCGTGCTTTTCAAGGTCTCTTTAATTTCATCCATGGCATTTTCAAGGTTGGATTCCACCAGGGATAAACCCGACTGGTATCTTTCTGTCTGGGCAATCTGCATATGTCCGGCCTTTGCTAAAACATCCTTCACATAATCCTGGCATAAAATGCCATAATCCTGAAATGCGCTCAACTCGTTAAAGCCCTGCTCAAAAAGTGCGGAATCCCTTTCATTCATGAGTTTCTGGCAGATCAGGAAACATTTTTCCCAGGCCTGCCACCGGTACACATAGTCAAGCCCCGGGCCTTTGATGTTCTGCATTCCCATGATTCTATTCAAAAGACCCGGAGGGGTGTGATTACAGATAATATCAACTATCTGATTCCCGCTGACATGGAGGTTTTCAATGGCTATTATTTTCTGCTTAAACCAGCCGGTGATCAAGATTTTAAATTCTGAATCAAGCTCTGCAGCGTTTTTTTCGGCTTTAAGCTTCTCTTCAAATAATTCAACTGACTTTAATTCTTTTTTCCATTTTTCAAGATGTTTTATAATCTGTTCGCCCTCTTTCTGCCTTAGTTCTGCCATCAGCTTTTCCATGATAATACTGGAATCCGCCAGGGCATTCTGAGCCTGTTTTTCAGTTGCTTCCACCCCAATTCCCGCCAACATGGCATTGAGGCGTTGGACAATCATACTGGAGGACAATGGTATTTTCATTCTGCGTACCATGGATCGGAAGACTTCTATTGGAGAATCTGCATCACCTGCCTTACCGGAGTCCAGGCTTATTTTCTCTAGGTACTCCTCCCAGGCGGTGTTGATAAACCCCATAAGCCCTGTGAGGTTGGAGCCGATTAAAAAATGATAATCCACACTTAAATCCTCCACAATAATGGAGGCAAACATCCGGGTTCTGGGTATCCTGTCCGCCCTGTTATTTACAAGAGTACTTATGATGGTGCCCGGCTGTTTTTCATAATCGTGGGATTCAAACCCCGTTCGTCTCCAGTTACTGATGGTGGCAAACCGTTCATTGGCGGACATGCCATTAATAAATTCCAGCCGTCTATTTTTAATGGGTGCAATGGGGAAAATCTTCAGTGCCCCGATGTCCGGCACCACCCGGTCTGCCATTTCCCTTACAGCAAAATCAGTATCAATATCAAGCAGTTGAGAAAGTTTAAGGACCAGGGCCACATTGCTGGGGTGTTCCTCGTGGGGAAATCTGCCCAGCACATCGGGGGTTAAAAGTCCTGATTCCAGCCACCCGGTGTAGTGAATATCTGTTTTTTTATTGTGTGCGGACTCCCTGAGAATGTGCTTCATATCCTCTTCTGAGGTGATGAGTGTCCCCTTCCGGGGAATAAAATTGGTCATCACATGGGGAATATCAATACCGGCAGGTCCCTGAATATCTTCATGATCCGGGTAGGTATTTGTAATGGTGGAAAAATCGTCCCGGGTCCAGTGCTGCTGCAACACCGTAACAAAGGGAGGGGTCAGGGCCATGCATTCCCATAGAAAAATTTTTGATTTTAATTTCCGGGTCATGCAGATCATATTATGGTGTTCCCAAATGGTTGCCTTGTCATAGGGACGGAAGAGAAACATCTCCCGGGTTTCTCCAAAGGGAACCGCATGGAGAAACATGGCTTCACAACCAGTGGTCTTATTTACAAACCCATGGCCCAGGGCTTCAATCACAGCGGCTTTAAGACGTTCCACACCGGATTTACCCCGGGTACCCCAGCCCCCTATAACAAGGGTTATCTTTTTTCTGGCCTTTAAAACCGTGTAGCTCAAATAGAGATGACGAAGCATAAATAAGGCAAAGAGAACCATGGCAAAAAGCCCCAGTTCATAGAGAGAATTCTCATAGACAGAAAAAAAATAGTATTTAATGCGATTCCATAAATCCGGCGTTAAAAACAAAAGTCCCTGGGAAAAAAACCTTACCACAGATGGATCTTCATCCCTTTCACGGCGGATCTCTTTTTCAGTGTCCCCAGTATCTGTATGTTCAAATCCCTGGAAAGTAATGGAAAATCCAAGTTTTCTCAAAGCGTTGATATATCCATCGGGCTTTGACTGGCTCTTCTCATGCCAGTTACGCAAACGGGTGTACTTAACAAAACCAAATGTTAAAACCATAAAAGCCTTGGTACCCTTGAATATGCCCCGGGGGAAAGACATCTGGGTAACCCCCTCGGAAGTAAATATTTTAACAGACTTATTTGAAAATATTTTTCTGGCACACGAAATGGCTTCATCCACCAGCGGAAGGTAGGGTCTCCACCCTGACTCCGTATCAAAATACAGGGGTTCTCCGGGTACTTTTGTCTGGCTAAGCTCACTGCCAATGGCCGAGGGTGCCCTTAAATCTGCATGGAATTTCCTTCCTGTGACATGGCTGAACCCCTGTCTTTTATCCGGAGATGATGATAAAAATTCGTGCAGGAATCGCCATAGACGAAAACCAAAGAGATCCCCCCGGAACAGCAAGGTACCGGTTATGCTTCTTGTAAGACCCAGACTGTAATCCTCCTGGGCAAGCACAGAAAGAACTCTGCCAATTTTATTGTCCTCAATCCCTTTAAACCATATGCCTGGAACGCGACGTTTTTTACCAGGTTTAATACGAAAAATAACCCCTTCCACACGTTCCATCAGTGTTCTTGCCTGATCATCCATGAGAATCATCAATTTTTCCCGGGCAAGAGCAGCCCACCGCCTGACAGAGAGACTGTCTGAACTTTTATGAATTTGACAGATAACAGGGATCTGTCTTTCCACAAATTCCATTGCTTTATCATGCTCTCCGGCGGTTATTAAATGGTGTGCCACATCATTTGCCGTTTTAAATCCCACTCGCAGAACAAAGGGATCTTTTTCCATGGACATATGATCAAAAACAAGATCTGACACCACCTCCGGAAATAAGTTGATCAAGCTCCCGGATGAACCCACAGAAACCATGGCAAAAGCCCGCACCTGGGGCGAGATATCCTTTAAAATCATATGGCGCAACCAGGAGACAACATCTTGACTTTCCCCTGGGTGCTTGACAATGAATAATATTAAAAGCGGCGGTACGGCCTGCCTCACAAAGGGGCTTATATCCCTGGTAATGGTTGGGATGAATTTTTTTATTTCCCTGTCATTGTCAAGGTGATCACACAAAAGCTGAAGGGCTTTTCTCCGGACAAAAAGATCATCCCCACTGCTTGAATTAAACAGGCGGCGGGTGGCTGCCTGGAAAAAAGATTCCGGATCAAGCAGGGACAAAAGGTCAAACGCCTCACATTGAATCCATATCTGCTGGCGAATATCCAGGGTGGCCCTGTATATAAAAGTGACCACCCCTTCTTCCATGGTGTTTTTCCGGATCTGGGAAGGAAGGGTTCTGATGATTCTTGCCATGCATCGAAAGGTTTCTATGCGCACACGCTCGTCACCATTAAAGGCCAAAAGCGGTTTAAGTGTTTTTTCCATGTTTATATGGTTAAGGATTTTTTCCGTTTCCATATCATCAACGCTGTCATCAATGGCCATGGCAACAATGACACCCAGGCGGTTGAGCATAAAAACAATCCTGTACGCTGCCCTGGAAATTCTGCGATGGCATCGTTCAATCACCACATCATATCCAAACCAGCGTTTAAAGGCGCGTTTATCCCCTCTTATCTGGGCCGGGGATGCCCCGCAATCCCTGTTAAACTGCAGTATCAGTTCTTTTTTTTCGTAGGCCGTGTTTGCCGATGCAAAGCGCTGGTTAAAATCTGCCTGCAGGCTCTGCAATGATTTTATAAGCGCCAGCTCACCCTTGAATGTATCCACCAGAAAACCAATGATCTGATATGAGAGCCAAAATTTTTCAGTGGTATGCTCAGGTCTGTTCTTGAGTTCACCCCTTTTAAGCAATGCGTTTGTGAGTTCACCGATTTGATCCTTAAAGATTTTTTCATCCAATGTGGACAGATCGGTTTCAAAACGCCGGGTAATTTCTTTTTCAAGTTGTCTCATAAGTAATTTTTTTCTTTATTACTCAACTTTCGGACTTCATTTTAAAGCTGGCTTTTTTATTCAATTCATGGGTCAACGGGGTCAGGCTATGTGGTATTAGAGCCTGTTTTTTTTCAGGCTCTATGCTTTTGACAACAGGCTGTATCTTAATAAAAATTGCAACAAAAGCGTCAATAACGCAAGCCTGACCCCACCACGAAAGGCGAACACCGAAAATTGAGTTTGTTAGTCGCTCCATATGCCGTTATTATTTTGTTGCGGGATATTGCGCCTGTGAATATTATAAAAATCAAGAGAACCCGGTCTGATATCCGTTAAGCCCCGCCCCTGGCTGAAAAACCAGGACAAGGAAAAAACAAGGGATAATTCGTTATTATCCAGATCCTGGGAAAGCTCAAGGCCCAGATTCAACCGTCGTTGAAAGGGGGTCCAGTGATTCCAGAACAGGTCCAAATCCAGATGATTTCTCTTAATTGGCCCGGACCTGTTATCATCGGAAAAATAATAAGAATAGCGATACCGCAGGTCGGTCTGCAAATTACCCAGGAGCTGTTTCCATCCCACCTGCATTTTTACATTATCCGGATCAAAAAGATTAAGATCTTCATTGCTGTTGATGGCACCCTGCAAAAACCATACAGTATCCAGCCAGGGCATGAACGCACAGTAGTCAGACAGACTGCTTCCTGTTTTGTGATCATTTTTATAGGAGCTGAAAACATCGCTGTCCACCCGATGATCTGGATACGCTTTTTCATCATCCATGCTCAAGGCCCTGGCAAACAGAGAAAAAGAAGGGGTATGAAAGGCTTTCAGCCCAAGGGATCTTTTCTGGAAAATTCTGGCCCGGAGCAAACCTGCATATTCTCCTGAACCGGATTTTATCAGATCAAAGGTATCAGCCCCGGGTTCCTGCATGTAAATGCCGGCGTTAATATTAATACCCAAGGCCCTTGTTTCAGGATAAAAATAAAAATCTTCCAAAACACCAAGGGTGGGTCCTGCCTGTTCCCTGAATCGAGTCAGAAATGATGTTTTAAAATATCCAGGCAGTGTATTGTCATAATAATAATGCGATGCCGACAGTTCGTAAAGATGCCCGTTGGTGTCTGCATCCTTATCCTCCTGGATTGTAAAGGGTTTTTTGAACTTTCCTGTCAATGACCAGGTGCCGTTTTCTTGTTTTCCCAGAGGGTAGACATCGTCAAACCAGACATGTTTAACCGGTTTTGCAGACTGAAAAGAAATATGGGGAATCGAGGCAATATCATAGTTGACCTTCACAGGCCTTATGGGATTTGGTTCAGGCAAAAGATCCTTCACCGTTCTTCGGTGCACACGGAACAGGCACTGGGTTTGATCTTTATCCGGTTTTAAAACAAGGCGTTCCCATCCTTTTTTGATGTGTCGGTACCATACCCAGGTGTCCCCTTTTACAACCTTATCAATGCGTACCCAGGCAGGTCCCAGAATGTTGACCATTACCGGTTCTTTCCGGGTTGCTGCATAAAAAAGACGTTTTGGTTTTTGATCCAGTTCAATGGCAGAACAGGGCTGGCTCATGGATTTTGCTTCGCAGAAATGAACCTTTAATAACTGGTTTGAATAACTCTCCACAATACCCAGGGTCAGTCGATGGGAACCGGTTGTAACCGGGACGGAAAACCGGTAATCGGGAAATTGAGGAAAAAGGGTAATATATGCCGGGGGATGATCATCCACCTGGTAGAAAAATTTAACGGGGGCTGGCTGCAAAAAGGGGATATCCATCAAGGAGATGCTGGCTTTTATTAAAGCAGGCTTAAGATTCTCCATGAAAAATACCAGATCATTATTTTTGCTGATCACCTGATCATCCATGAAGGTCTCCGGAAAAAATGCTTTTCTAACACGAAGGCTGTCCGATTCAGGTTGCCATTTTTCAAGGGGCACAGAGACAATTCCGGCATCTGCCTGGATCATGGACACAGGCTCCCATGCCGTTTTTATGGATATCTGTTCCAGAAGTGATTTTAATCCCGGCAAATGAGGATGCTTTGCAAATAAGTTTCTGGCCTCTGCCTCCATGGACAGCGTATTATCAGGATTTTTATGTGCGGCCATAACAAGTTCTGCCATCTTTTTAAAGACCCGCTCTCTTTCACCGGGTAAATCTGCCTGGAAATCTTTGTTCTTTGATCTGAGGTCATGACGTCTTTTTTTAAATTCATCCCAGGAAATGGATTCCATGTCCAAGGTATCGGGCATGATCCGGACTGGCTTGGACAGCTCCAGGTTTAAGAGGGGACCGCTTTTTACAGCATGCAAAAAACGCCCGGAGGTTGCTTTAAAATCTGCCTTTAAGATGGCTTCAACATTGTCCATCCTCAGCTCCGGAAGTATTGATGCCAGGGGCGTTCCTGGCCTTAAAATTTCAAATCCAGCAATAATCGGCACAGAATCACTGTATACTTCAATCTCATTTATGCCCGGTTCAAGGCTGAGTTCGTGGGTAATGCTGCGGCCCGGAAGGGGGACATCTGTACCCACAATTTCAAGCCCCTGCACCGGAAGATCATTTACAATGGGGATTTCCTGCAATTTTTTATTGTTTCGTATGACAAAGAATCCATTCACAGGCAGGGTGTCATGCCTCCCATGCAATACCCTTACTGACACCTTTAATTTCAAGGGTCCATAAAATCTTGCCTTAACCGATTTTAACGGTGTGGCCCTGAAGGCCGTTGAATAAAGGTCCCTTGCCCGACTTTGAAGCATTACATTGCCATCATAATCCACAACTCCCTTTGAAGCATTCTGAAAATAATATGCACCGGGCAGATGGGTATACCAGAATTCCCAGGCCAGGATGCCCTGAATTCTCCTGTCTTTATCCCCGGAAAAAAGCATATCTTTAATGTCAAGGGCATCTGACACAGCGACTTTAAGCACTTTGCCTTTTTCCCCGGCATGTTTCAGCAAATTACAGGCGTCTTTATATCTTTTCTGGTATAAAAGGCCCATACCCTGCCACAAGAGCACCTCCTCTTGAAGAGGTAACGACTTTAACAGATCCCCATACATCTTAAACCAACCCAGATGCCCTGTGGTTTTTAATAAAAGCTGTGTGGGTTTAAATGGAGGGGGAATAATTGATGCCAGCACCATGGCGTGGAAGAAATCACCTTCGTCAAGCAATTGTTCCGACAAATCCCGAAGATTGCCGGGGGTGGGATAACGCACAACCCTTGCGCAATGGAGAGGTAAAAGGCTGTTGTTTGTCTGACCCTTTTGATAGAACAAAACAAGTCGCTGGAAAGCCTTGTCTGAAATGTTTTTTTCTGATTGTAAAAAAAGCTGTTTGAGCAAAGCCTCCGCAAAATAGGTTTCACCAAGCAATACCAGTTGGTCAACCATGTTAAAAGCCGCTTCATGGCGCACAGCACCCCTTGTGTTCCGAAACAGCTGTGCCCAATTTTCCAGGGCGGGAAGGGCTTGTTGGTTCTTTTCCAGGAAACGGGCCGTCCGGGTTAATTTTGTTATGCCGGCGTCTGAAATGCTTTTTTTGGGGAGAGGCATTAAAAATCCCCCCTGGGATGCACTGAAAAGCGCGTACCGTGATCGTATCATGCGAACCAAAGAAAGCTGGTGATTTCTTAAATCTTGTCGCGCAATACCTTGCAGGGTGTTATCCCCGGCCTTTTCTCCTGGAGTAGAAGGGATATTATGCCCGGACGCTTCTCCCGGAACAGCAGAAAGCTGGGCTGTAAATTCAGCAAATATATCAGCCGGGCTTCCGGCAATTTTCACTGCCTGGAGATACGCTGATTCAGACATGCGGTATGGCACTGAATCAAGGTACTGAACCGCCACCATCCCCCTGCCGCCCTGCCCCCACATGGAAAAGCCATCCACCCCGGTGGGAAGATTCAGCTCCACAAAGGCCGGGGTTATAATCCTTTCCATGTACAACCCGGTGTTCACCGGCTGCAAATCCCATGTGTCCACGGCTGGGGCTTCCCCTGAAAAGCTGTTTTCCGGCATGAAGCCACCGCTGAAGTATTGTCGAAGCATGTTTAATGTCAATCCGGCCTCTGCCGGAATGATTCGAAATGCCTCCCTTGGGACTTCATAGGTGGGTTCCACCATAAAACGCAGACAATCAGGTTCCGGGTTCTGGCTTCCAGGTACACTGTCCTGGGTCAAGATTGCCGGATTTTGTGTAACAAATTGGGAATAAGGGGGTTTTTGCAACGGAATATGGGTGATGGGTGATGAGTTCCGGGTATTGGCACCCGGGGCCCGGGTGTTGTGAAATTTAATAAAAAAAGCCTGGGATTCATTGCCTGGGGTTACCATGATACGAAGCGTTGAGGGGGCCGATCTTGTTGGCAACCTGTAAACCAGGGGATGGGCATCATCCCCGGGAATCTGCAGAAAACTGCCTTCCTGAACCAGATTGTAGAGCTGATCTGCATGCTGGGCTGCCACCGTCATATAACGGTCCTGCTCCCGCTTGAGTCGCGGCAGAATAAATCGAGAATATTTCTGAATGTCAGTTCCCGGCTTTTTCCAGGGCAAAAGCCCCCGAAAAAAGGTGTGGGCCGCATATAGTTCATTGGCCACCTGTTTTATCCCGGTGGCATCGGGGCGTTTTTTTGCCTGTTGATCCATGAGAAACGCACCGGAAAGCCCGCCCTGGGATCTGTGGTTATCTTGCACAATCTTCCGGGATATTTTTTCCATATCAGCCATGGTGGTCTGGCTGTTTTTTAAATGTGCTGAAATGCTCCCGGAAGGAAGGATTGATGCATCCCGGGATAATAATTCATCCCGGGTTTTTTCGTAGGATTCAGGGGCATTTAATTTTGAGAACAGATAATCCGAATCCTCCTGTTGAAGAACACGTAAAATAACATCCGCGTGGGGACGAATCTCAAGGGTGTGTTTTCCATCAGGTATATGCATGATGGCCCGCTGAACCCTGCCGCACACACGGGGCTGATGATCCACAAATACGGGCTTTGATGTTTCAGGGGGCGTTTCAAAATCCAGTGTGGTAAAGGGCCTGTCATCCATCATAATCCCTAAAAAATATCGTGTTCTTCTGGACTGTTCAAGGGGGGAATATAACAGACGTGTTTCAATGGCAATTCTGGCAGGTCCCTCCAGGGTTGCCTTCACAGAAGCACTGGCATTTACCTGCCAGAATGCCTCTGTACCCGGCGTGTTTTTTTGTGACACAGAAACAGAACGTCCGGAAAGAGGAATCATGGTGCGAAAGGGAGCAAGGGTTCCAAGTCTGTCCTGTCTTGAGATAAAAAGAGCCATTTTAAAACAGGATTCAGCACTTGCAGGAAGAAAAATTTTGCATATTGAAGGATCATCTGTGGGGGGAACCATCAAAGCTGAAAGCCTGTCCGGGTCCATGGAAACCCCGGAAAACAGATACAGACCCGTTCCATTGGATATGGAAAATTCAAGTCGATCCAGGGAAGAACAGGCATCCGGGGAAATAATCCGAAGCATCCTGTTCTCAGCTATTTTTACCTTTACGGCCATTCCCGGATCAAGGGTTATGACATGCATATCATACGCCAGGCTGTACGCCGGTTCCGGCCCGGAAAGTAAACAGGCCTTGTCCTGGACATTGTCCCATCTCAAGGGCAACTGGTAATGCTTTAAGAGATTCAGCTGCATTTGATCCACAGCTGCCCGGCCGGGAATTTCCCCCATGAAAAAAAGGACAACAGCAGACATCAAGGTTATCAGAAACGCTTTTTGGGTTATCTGCATATGTTTAAAGCCCTTGAATACAAGCTAAAAATAATTGCCTCAACCCTGGATCATTTTTCATTTTTTCCCGGGTGGAGCGGTTCATTTCCATGTGGATGAAACCTTGGTGACCGGAGGATCTCAGGGATGCCCCAATGACATTTTGTGTGCCCCCAAGTTCCTTAATATCGGCTGGATAAACACGGACAGTCCCGGGAAGTTTCCTTTTAAAGCAATTGGCCAACCCCGTCACCATTGCCCCCGCCTGGCCCGTTCCGGAGCTTAAAATAAAATCGGAAGTCCTCCCCTCCCGGGTTTTCCTTTTTTTCTGGGAAAACCCATGGAGCTGTATCAGCGCGCCTTTGGGAAAGGCGACCACAAAGGCCCTGGTAAACGCGGTGAAACAGGTATCTGGACGGGCCGCCATGTCCCAGTTTTCTGGGGATTTTGCCATCTCATCTTCCGAGGAATCTTCCCGGGCTGTTTCCGGGATATTTTTTTTCCTATGCCCGTAGCGGTGCACCGAATTAAACAAGGTCGCCGCAAAATGTCCCTCAAGGGTCAGTTGAAATCCAATGTCGCTGGTGTACAGATCATGAAATCCATGGGGTATCATGAGCACTTGCTGTCCCTGGATTATCTGGGGAAACATATAAATTCCCCGGCCGGTTTTATGGTCGACATCTTCGGCAATGAGCGTAAATACGCGGTTGTTAAACACCAGCTCTTTGATGGAAAAATTGAGTTCTTTAAGAGCCCGGTTTATATCTTCGCCGCGTTGTCCCGTCAAAATTTTGTAAAAAAGAGATTCAAGCTGTTGCAACTCCCGGCTTGATGGTGCAACAAAGTGGTTGTAGGCCTTTGCATTGGCCTTATAATCTTCCAGAAACTGTTTGGCATCACTGCCACAGGAGATATTTACCTGGAAGAAAGAAAAAAGCATAAGCAACAAGAATATATCTATTTTTGTTATGAAAGCCCGGCGGATAAAACGCCCTCTTGCTAAAGGGCCTTGGTCACAACATGGGCCACTTTGGGGTGGGGTCAGTTGGGGTGGGGTCAGGCTTGCGTTATTGGCATTATTGTTTTTTTTGACGTTTGCACAGGCTGTGGTCAATAACGCCAATAGCACAAGCCTGACCCCGTTGGCCCACCAACGGTGACGGGGCTGGCCCATGTTATGATCAAGCCCTGCTAAAGACATGCTTATTTTTTCCAGCATCACAATTTTACCTCCCTGAACAATTTTCGCTGGGAATAGGTTCCCGGAGTAACCCTGTAGGGCAGTACATACCCCTGCTGTCCTGATTCCAGAACAATTTTGACTTTATATTTACCCGGTGGCAAATCCGAGCGCACCGGAAAAAAGCACTGCTGCCATGAGCCAAGCACCGCAGTGGATGTATTGCAAAGATAAACCGGACCATTGTTATCGGACCTTACACTGTACCGCCTTTTTAAAAGGGTAATATGCTTAAATGGGCCTTGATCCGTGGAAGTATACGCCTCAATTTCAACGGTTAATTGCAATCGTTCCGGGTGTATGCCAGGGAAAAACAATGCCATGGACAGGGTCTCATCCTCCGGGGACACCTTGGTATAATCCAGTACCAGACCTTTTTCAGTTAGTGCGTGGGCAAATCGCAGATGATGACCGGCATCGTCGGAGCGGATCAGGTTGACAAAGGATTTAATCTTTGCGGAACTTTTGAGGATCAACCTGTGTTTTCCGGCTGTAACCGGGGGAAGGGTAAGCAGTCCGGTGGCGCCCATGAGATTTTCTTCATAATAGTTGTTGCCATCCATGGTAATCTTTATGCTGAATGGATGGGATTTGTCCTTATTATAAAATACAAGCCTGGGTCTCATCACTTTCAGGTTCCCAGGTGATTTAAAATCCACGGTGACGCTGTGGTTAACAGGAAGTTCCTTGAAGTTGGAAACAAGGGCCTCATCCCGCTGATATGATTTTTTTTCCGAGGGCACCAGAAGATAATGTCCCCTTCCCGTTATTTCAGGTTCAAAGGATTCCCATTTAAAATTACCGGAAAAAAGATCCGGGTCTCTTTCCGGGGGCCGGGGCTGAAGAGCTGACAAAACTGATCTCCCGGGTGCCTTTAAAGCATGGGACATCAGGGGACCCACGGGAAACCAGGTGATCTGCTTATCATCATCCCCAGGCGTTGATGGCTGATAATCCTCCGGCACACGGGTTAACTTCACCATGCGCGGGGACCTGTTATAGGCATTGACAAGCAGTGGCGTTGAAGACGAAAATCGTATATATGACACCCTGGGTGAAATCCTGAAATAAAGATAAGCGGGGTCAGATAAAACCTTTTTAATTCCTTTGTCCAGGGAGCGATCATAAAATGAGGGGGTAAAATTTATGGTACAGGACTCTTTTCTGATCTCATTTTTATCTTTATCAAGAAAGGTGTAATGTATTATTTCCCTGGAGGGGTGCCAACTGTCCATCTTTTTTCTAAATCCTGCCCGAAAAGGTGTTTTAAAGCCCCGGGCATGGGATATTTTATACGTGATGGGGTGAGCCACATCCATCTCATAGCTTCTTACCCCAAGGGGAACAGGCGTGATATCACTCTTCTGGCCGGGGAGGGTTTCCTGATCCGTGTCAAGGGCGTATATCAATACATTAACCGCCTGGTCACAGCTCAACTCAATGATTCCCGGGGAGACCCTTTTTTGGTATATGGTCTGATCACCATCCCACGGGATATGCCAGCCAAGGGTTTGTTGACCTTTCCCAAACCATTTCAACTTGATCAATGGCGGGGTATCTTTTTGCGTCACATCTTCCTTAAAAAACATAAACCGCAGGCCTGTGTCCTCTTGTGCAATGGGCATCGTTAACCGGAGGTGTTCGTCAAGCAAAGCCCCCTTGGTCAACGCTTCTGGCTGCACGGATGTGTCCTCAATTTCCTTTAAAACATAAAGCTTTCGGATGAAATAGTCTTTACCCTCCGACCCCCGGGGAGCAAGGGGACGCCATGTTTCCCGGATAAGATTTATCTGTTCTGTTTCTGTGAGAAATTCGACGGGATATAAATTGGAACGGGAAAGGTGGGCTTTTTTTTCCCTGCCCGTTCTCTTCCAGGTGTGGTCCAGCTTACTTTCAGTGGTTTTGTCAGGGTAGTAAAGTCGCATCACCACATCGGACACAATGGCATCGTGGTTGGAGATGCGAAAACGCATCTTTAAATTCCGGGTATCAGGTATGCCCTTAAAATCCAGAACCACAACCCTGCCATCCCCTGGCACCATGGGTTCGTTAAAATAATAACCGGCGGTGTATTCCTCCCCCTTTGCAGGATCTCCATATGTGGTGATCTGGGTATATTGATGATATAACCCCGACTTGATAATTTTATTTTCCCTGTCCAGAAGTTGAAATTCCAGGACATAATTCATGGGGATTTCAGGGTCCACCACGGCCTTTTTTGATACATTGGCATTGGTGAGTATTTTTACCCGGTCCGTTTCCCAGGGAAGGGAAAACTCGGTCCAAAGACTTTTCTCCAAAATATAACACAGACTTACCCTGGCCTCTGGGTTTTGTAAATACGTTAAGACTTTTTGCTTCAGGCCTGTATAACCATAACTTCTCTCAGAACCCTCTGCACAGGTAAGGCAAAGCAAAAAAAATAAAATCGACATCCCAGCTGTGTGCAATTGTTTCTTCACTGTTTTTTCCACTCCAGCCATGAAATTCTTCCATTAACATAATCTGAAATTTTGTTTTGATCCACCTGGGATGGGTTTAACCTAAGTATGCTGTCTATCTGCCTTGGAAACAGGTTAATCACCGCAGCCAATGTTTCCTGATTTTGGAATACACATAAAAAACTCTGTTTTGAGTTAAAATCAATCACCCTTCGATATTTCAGTCCGGGCCATTCATGCATAATATTATCCAGCAAAACAATATCATGGGTCTCAATGTAAGCCTGCATTTTCCTTTTATATCCAGGGGAAAGCCCAGTCCCATAGTTTTTTACAGCACTTATGATGCTGAAAATATCGGCTTCCACACTGTCTATTCCCAGGGACCGAAACTGATTTTCATGTATCGTATTCGCTGTCTGCTGGCGATAATGTGCTCTTAAAACCGGTGAAAGCCATATAATGGCAAATTCTTTGTTCAATGAATGATCCAGATACATGGCCTGGGGAATTCTGCCCACCTCGTAACCTGCTGTGGCCCTGGAGCCATCCACCATTTTAACCACAAGTCCATCTTTTTCCAGAGATTCAATCAGACCATGGGTCAGGGGAGTGCGGGCACTGAACAGTTTAACTCCAGATCTGAGGGATAACAAAACGTCGGCATCCGGCAAGGGCACATCTGGTTTCACACCAAGCGCCCTGCACTGGACGATCATCAAGGGTTTTTCCTCATTTTCCCTGATCATCACCTGGCTTACCAGGGAGTAGAGACTGTCTTTATTTTTCATGCGCAAGAGATCCGAAGAACCATCCTCATTGGCCAGGGGATGCACGGTGCTGATCATCAGACATCTTGCCCTCATACGTTCAAAAAGCGCAACCGAATACTCAAACACATTTATCTCGGATAAAGGACGGGGGGTCTGCAGCAGATAGGGAGTTGAAGGCCCAAGACGAAAGATATATCGTCCCCAGAAACGCTTTTCAGGCACATTATTTCTTTGGGATAAAATCAGGTAATCCCGGCCGGATTTTATATGATGGTACTGGATAATTTCATACCCCATCACTGCAGCAGATGCGTTCAAGGCTTTTAATTCATCCAGGGCTTCCCTGGCCCATGTGTTATCGAGATACATCTCCCTGGATATTTTAAATAAAGGGGTTAAAATTTCATGATCAAAAAAGAGAAGTTCCTCAAATTCAGGGGGTTTATATAGATTAGAGCCCTTTTTCGCAACTTCGTGTTTCCCCCGGAGCAACCAGTCCTGGAGGTAGCCCACAATACTTTGTGCCCTTATCTCCGAGGGCAGATTCACATCGGCAAAAGGCGTTTTAAACATTAAATTCAGTGCCTGGTGACGGTTCAGCATCAACTCGGCAAACCCGGTGTGGGCGGTGTCGCGCAGGGTATTATTTAATGGCGATATTCCCCATTCTATGTGAAAGGGTCCGATGATTTTCTTTAATTTTACAAGATCAAGTCCCGGGGGCAGTGCGGATTTAATCCACAATATGGAATCTATGGGTTCTTTATCGGCAAGGCGTGGAGGCGTTCGTTTACCGGTTAGAACCCGAACGCTTCTGGCGGTGTGTCCCCGGACCTGCAGAATATTGGTATTAAACATGAGACGCTGGAACATGGAAAACAGTGTTGAGTGCGTCTGTAAAATATCAGATGCCCCGTCATCATTGGTTTTAAGACTGGACCCGCCAATGGCAATGGCTTTGGAATTAAACAAAGAAAACAGCCAGACCCCGGCCTCCAGACTGCCCCATTCATCCAGGGGAGCCGGCACCTCAATTACCATGGCATTTTGAAATTCCATATTAAACACATAGCTTCCCCACCCCTTGCGCGGTGCCTGTTCATAAAGGTAGAGATAACGATCTTCCACGGTAACAAGGGCATAATTGATGAGGCTTAGAAGTTTTTCCGCCTTTTCCAGGGAAGCCATATCCCTTGAATTTAAGTATCGTTCAATGGATTTAATTGCCTCTGAAAAAATTTCCATATCCCTTGGCAGAGGGGGAACAAAGGTGTTTTTTTCCAGGGTGGAAAACAGCTTCACGCTGTCCTGCTTTAAAACATCAATTAAACGTCTCTGGCCCAGATCCCTTTTAACCCCGGAAACAACCACAGACGACTCCGCCGACAAAGACAGTATATTGGGAATATACGTTGCCCCGAACCCAATAACACTTGCCGCCATCACCGCCACAAAGGAGGTCTGCAGCACCGCCCTGGTAACTCTGACGGCGATGTCCTTATCATGCATTTTAACGGCAAGAAGTGTTGTTAAAAGATATCCGAATCCATAGAAATCAGCAACTTTATATGTGGGAAACCACCAGATAATGGCCCAGCCCAGCAGCAGTTTATATAAAAAACCGATGTTAAAAAAAAGAAGCGTTTTTCGGGCACCCTCCATGTTGGCTTCTTTGAAAAAAGGTAACCTTAAAACCATGGTCGCTGAAAATAAAATCACAAAGGTTTCCAGAAAGGTATAGATAAGCTTTTCCGGTTGATACCATTGCAGGGCCAGCAATGAGGGAATCAATATACCACTGTAATCCCATC
Organism: uncultured Desulfobacterium sp.; assembly: GCA_963674605.1. Taxonomy (GTDB): domain Bacteria; phylum Desulfobacterota; class Desulfobacteria; order Desulfobacterales; family Desulfobacteraceae; genus Desulfocicer. Next base: position 633,300 of record OY771474.1, read on the forward strand.
CATAATGAAGATTCATCCGGGAGGCCACCACAGATGTGGTCAGCAAGATGATATAGGCCTTGGGGCTGGAGAGCATTGAAGAGGCAATATCCTCATACATGTACACGATATTGCCCATGTTAAAATTGGTGAATTGAATAAGAACATACCGAACAATGACATAGGTGACAAGAAGAGTTGTAAATGCCGGAATAATTCCCCTTCTGAATCCTGGTTTCCACAACTGATTGGCAAGCAGTGCCACAACAATAAGGCCAAAACTGTGAAGATTATTACGATAATCAAACACAATACCCAGGGTGTTGGTCATATAATCACCGAACAGGGGCAGAAGAACGCTATCAAAGATCAGCCGAACAAGGACACTGACCACAAGCAGTGCAAAAAAACGATCCCTGCCAAAAAAACTGCTCCATAATCCCAGACGGGAAAGATATTCTGAATAAAACCACACAAGAAAGTAAGTGACCACTGCTTCAAACACAATAACAGCGGCAGCAAGGGGTTTAATGATAAAAAGGGGTACCAGATATCCGGGTACAACAAGGCCGCTTAATACCCAGCCCAGTCGAAGGTTGAAAAAACAGGTTACACAAACGCCAATCCACACGGTGGTTGTCACAGAGTTGGCAAGACTTCCCGGAGGGAATATGGTCAGTATGAACGAATCAGGCATGTTGCTCCGTTTGCCGCCTGTCTTCAAACCGATTCAGCTTAAGACGAAATTCAAGCCCTTCTCCCACTCCGCTGGTCCCTGTGAGCTCTGCCTTCCAGACTTTCAGTGCAGAGGACAGTTCATGGATAGTTTTAAATGCCCGTGAATCGCTCAGATCATTGGAAGATAAATAACGCTGAAAATCTTCATCGGGCATGCCATATCCTGAATTACGCAAGACATATACAAGATGATCCTGCTGGCGCTGGACGTTAACATGTATCACCGTTTCATCATATGCATCCTTCAGTAATACGGAAAAAAGTGACCTGAAAAGTTTCTTCAGATCCCCCGGGCTTGCCAGAACCAGATCAGACATGATTTCCGGCATGAGATCAAAGGAAAGCTGTCTTGTTTCTGCCTCTTCTTTATGATTTTCCAGGGCATCGTTTATAATTTTGAAAACACTGACAGGAAAGACCCGATGGGTTTCAGAAAAAACATCTCTGCCCATGTAATCATTGAGTTCAGTAATGAAATCCATGATATCGTCTTTTTTGCCCTTCAGGGTCTCAACAATTCCCTTTTTTTGTTCTCCGGCAAGGTCCTCGTCTTCAAGCATCATGCATACGTTGGTGATGGACTCCACACCGTCTTTGAGTCGGGCATTACTTCGCTGGAAAAAATCGGACTTCAATGTGCCAAAATCTTTGATTTCACTGACATCATTCAACTCAAAAAGGATTCCATGGAGGCCAAAGGGGTAGGCTTCGTCCTTTACAAAGTTCTTTTCCTCACCAATCAATGGACACATGGTGAGCATGTAAGATTTATTCTGGTCGGAAATACTCACCGGTAAATTGAAACTCTCGTGGTTGACTATGATTTCACTTAATAGATGTCTCATGCCTTCCGCGGTCTTACCTGTCAACGCCATGGCAAGGTCAAGGGCCGTCATCTTAAGGGGGGTGGCAATATTCATTGTTTTTAAAATACGGGTCATGGCATTATTAACATGGGTGATCTGCCCAAAAATATCATATAAAATAATGGCAGATTCCAATGCGTTAAAAACAAGATCCAAAACTGACAGGCGGCGGCCCAGCAGCCGAATGGTGTTACTTACCTCCTGGTAAAGATCCTCTTTTGCCTCCAGGCGCAACATTTTATTCACCAGTTTTTTATTGCCTGCCTGGGCAAGGCTCCATCTGCCCCGTTTGTACAGCATTTCGGCTATTTCCATGGCAAAACGACTGATGGTGGGAATAAGATTGGATTTCTCTACGTCCTGCTGAAAAGAAAGAACAAAGGCCCAGAAGCCCATAATCTGCCCTTCAAAAATAAGAGGCACAATATATTGCTGATCGGTTTTTCGGGCCGTCTTAAAGTAGACATCAATCCTAATGGGTTTGTTTGCCTCAATGGCGGTGGCATAGGGAGTTCTCTCATAATCCCTGCGCCTCTCCTCAATGTCATTGATGGAAGTATTAAGCGCGATGATCTCCTTTACCCTGTGATCATCTTTTACCTTTTCAAGAAATATAGCCCGTTCAAGATTCAAGGTCTGGTTAACCATATTGATCACCCTGGACCAATGGTCCTTTGAACCATAAAAACCCGTGGGTAAAAAACGCTGTGATATCTGGTTGGAACGGGTGAGAATCATCTCCTTTAATATTTCACTCTTTGATATATAAGCCCTTAAAAATATGAAATTAAGCAGGATACCTTCGGTTACAATAACTTCAAAAAGAGGGGGCCAGAAAAGAAGATAGGATAATAAAAACCAGCTTAAAACAAATGAGAGAACAAAAAACATGGCGGTGCAGATAAAGGCTAAGGTGCCACTTAACAGGGTATAAGTGGTCAAACCAAGAATTGTAACGATGATTATAAATAACAAGATCACCAGGGGTTGGGACTGCATGATGGATTTGTGTTCAATCAAGGTATCCAATGCATAGCCATGATATTCCACAAGGGAAATGCTTCGATCTCCCCAGTGGATGGGGGTTTGAAAACCAGGAGAAGCATCGTTTTTTTTCAAACCAATGATGACACTCCGGTCCTGGATAAGTTCCGTGACAACATTGCCGGACAGTATGCTGTTAAAATCAATATTGGGAAGTTTGTCAGCTACCCCCATGAAATTAACGTAAAACATTTCATCAACGGGCAGGTCATACTGCCCCCTTCTTGCGGCTGCCATCACAATAAAGGCTGGGGTTTTTTCATCGTTGATGGTGAAATAGGCTTTTTCCAGACGATGTACACCATAATGATCCGGGGGGATATCATAGGGTGCCGTGATTATTTTCTTGCCGGATGCCTGGGGCGGGATCGGTTTAAACCATTTACCCCCGGCCTGGTCTTGTCTTTCCAATTCCTGCATTCCAAAGATAACATTATCCATGACAGCTGCCTTGTCGTAGAATTTGTCAGATGCTTTTGGGGGAAAAAAAGAAAATATAATCTGCCTGGCACCAGCACTCTGAAGACGTTCCAGGATTATGCGCCATTCATTGTCACTGCTTTGCTGCTGTTCATAGCTTACCTCCATCACAATAACCTTTCTGGGACCCTGGTGGGCCTGGGGGGTAAGCCTTACAAACAAGTCGTAAAAAATATCGTTGGGAAAATTAAAAACACCTGTCAAACTCAGGAACCATACCATAAGTACTGTTATAATACCCATGTAAATGGCTATATATCGTGGTTTTCTGTCCATACAGGCTCCTCAATATTTTTTTAAATCCACAATTTAAAATGTCGAGATTGCTCACAGCATGGGCCATTTGGGGGAGGGGTCAGGCTTGTGCTATTTGTATTATCTGTGGTTTTGGTCTTTGCACAGCCTGTGGGGACAACACCAATGACACAGGTCTGACCCCGCTGACCCAACAATCATAACAAGTTGCCCATGCTGTGGCAAGGCCAACATGCCCGTTTTTTTACACATGGTGCTGTACACAATGGTGATTATCATGTATGTTACTCGGCTTTAAATGATCCAGGTGCACAGGTAAAAGCGCACATTCCATAAAACTATAAAACATCTATCATAAAAGGTTACCCATGTCTGCAATATTTGGTATCGATTTTGGCACATCCAATTCGGCATTGTCCGTGAACAGAGAAGGCAATGTGGAATTGCTGGACGTTGACAGAAATAATCCCATTTCCAACTCTTTGAAATCCATTCTCTATTTTCTGAAAGAAAATGGTCGGGCAAACGCCTATGTCGGGCATGAAGGGGTGAGAAAATACATTGAAAACGAGGCGGATGGGCGCTACATCCAGTCCATCAAAACATTTCTTCCGGACACGGAATTTGACAAAACCGCCATTTACGGTACCCAATACACCCTGGAAGCCTTGATATCCATCTTTCTTAAGGTCATGAAAGAACGGGGCCAGGAACTGATCAACCAGGAGGTGTCGGACCTGGTTTTAGGTCGTCCGGTGATTTTTTCCGAAGATCCACAAAAAGATGCGCTTGCCCAGCAACGACTGACTCAGGCTGCAGAACTGGCCGGATTTAAAAACATCACCTTTCAGCTGGAGCCCATTGCCGCAGCCCTTGCCTATGAAAACACCATTGAGGACGGCAAAGAACAGCTGGTGCTGGTGGGAGATTTCGGGGGCGGCAGTTCGGATTTTACCATCCATAAAGCCGGAAAAAAAGGAAGCACCAGCACTCGGAGAGAAAAGGATATCTTGTCTGTGGGCGGTGTTTACATCGGCGGGGATGTATTTGATTCCCAGATCATGCGGGAAAAAGTAGCCGCTTATTACGGCAAAAATATACAGGTCAAATCCATATGGAGCGATAATTTTTTCGGACTTTCCCCCATAGTCATAAGCAAGCTAACCCAATGGCACCTCATTCCCCAACTTCGATTACCCACCACCATGAAAAACATTAAAGAACTCAAGGTCAATGCAGGGTATGAAGATCAGGCCCTTCTGGATAATCTGGAAAATCTTATCGAGTCAAACTATGGGTACCTGCTGTTCCAGTCCATTGAATCATCAAAATGTGAACTGTCCCAGGCCCCATCCTCCCGCATCTATTTTAATGATTACGGCATCTGCATTGATGAGCTTTTATCCAGGGATGAGTTCGAAGGATTCATCCGGGAAAAAGTAAAGGCCATCAACGCATGTGTGGATGCAACATTAAAGCAGGCTCAGTTAACGGCTGAGGACATTGATGTGGTGTTTCTGACCGGAGGTTCTTCTTACATTCCCCTGATCCGGCAATTATTTGAACAACGCATGGGAAAAGATAAAATCAGAACCGCCGATGCCTTTACAAGTGTGGCTTATGGCCTGGGGCTTTACGGGTCTTTCATGGGTTGATGCAAAGGCCCGTATTTGGATGATTTTAGCGAATTCATGTCTTCTTTATAGCCCCATGAAACCCTTGTTAGATGTTTTTTAAATAGTGGGTCAAGCTTGCGCTATTGGCATTATCGGTGATTTTGTATTTTCACAGGCTGTGATCGATAACGCCAATAACACAAGCCTGACCCTGTTGGCCCGCAATTATGATGGTTGACCGATGTTGCGATCAACCTCTTTTTAATACAATGTGCTATTCCCCCCCTTGGATCATTATGGTGTTATGATTTTTTTGGTCATATGACCATTATTTTCCTTGACACATCATTTCCCCGCCCCTATATTATAAACAAATGCTCATTTGATTTTTAATTTCAATTCATGTTGGATTTTAAGGATAAGGATACCCCATGCCGAGGCCTAAAAACCCCAGAACCATACATGCCCCGCCGTCTGTTGACGGATTTAAACCCAAAAAGGTCGGTGAAAAAGGAGAGGTTACCCTCTCTTTGGAAGAATTTGAAGCCATCCGCCTTATTGACTTTGAAGGGCTTGATCAGATCCGGGCATCAAAATTGATGGGGGTTTCCAGACAAACCTTTGGTCGTGTGCTCAGATCAGGTCGATTTACCCTTTCCAAAGCCCTTATAAAAGGACTTCATCTCAAGGTCGGGGGGGGATGCTATGAAATTCGGAACGGCCACGGAAAACAAGATAATGCCGGGGGTAGGCACAGACACCGACGGGGTGCCATGGCCGAACCAAAAGATACACAGATCACATCATCAGGAGGTAATATCATGGCTGAGAACAATAAAACAGACGAACAGACTCGCAAAGCCCCCCCTTCGGGCACCGGTACAGGCCAGGATGGCGGTGGCGGACAAGGACGCGGTACTGGCCAAGGCCAAGGCAAAAGGCAAGGTCGCGGTCTTGGCGGCGGCAAGGGAGATGGCAGTTGCCGCAAAAAAGATGGCGGCCGAGGTCGGGGAATGGGCGGCGGCAAAGGCAACGGAAGCTGTGGCGCCAGATGATTCTGAAAGTTCAGAAAAATTGAAGATTTAAAACCTGATTTAAGGTTTCACCCACTCCGGGAAAGTAAATATTCGGGCTGGTATTGTAAGTGTTTGGACAGTGCCCCATATTCGCCTGTTTGGTACTGCGTAGCTGAGCAGGCCAAAAAAAGGTGAAGATGGGTTACTGACCGAATATTTACCCGGAAAAACAGTGGTAACCATAAGTCACAACCACATCAGACAAGGAGGTATATTATGCCTGGATTTAATCAAAGAGGCCCCATGAATGAAGGCCCCATGACCGGACGAGGCATGGGACAATGCACCGGCACCTATGCTCAGGATGGCGGTGCCAGCAACATGGGATGGAATGCTCCTGGTTATGGTCAGGGGCGGGGCATGGGAAGACAGGGATGCCAGCGCCCCCGACGGGGCATGGGAATGGGACGAGGAGCTGCCTGGATGCAGTCACCGCCTCCCCAGGCCACCAGGGCATCACTATCAGCCAGGGCCCAGCAACTGGAAACAGAGCTGAAAGCCATTCAGGATGAACTGAAACAAATGGGCGATGAATAAAGCAAATGTGCCGGGACAGCAGCGCAACACTGTCCCGGCACATAAAACATCAGGGCCTGTTCTTGTCTTACAATGGCCTTTTCCAGGGGCATCTCGGTCAATGCCGTTACTTTTTCAAATCATCGGCATCTTTTAATCATGGACGTAAGGGAATCCTTTTTGAAGGTGGCGGGGTATCAAGCACATTACGAACGGTAACCCCCAGTCGGCTTAAATCCATGGGCTTCATAATGTAGTCACAAGCACCCATCTCAAGGGCTGATTTTTTATCAAGTTTTTTACTGTATCCGGTGCAGATAATGGTTTTAATATCCGGCTCAATGTCCATCATTGCCCGGATCAACTGCTCCCCGGTCATGCGCGGCATTGACATATCTGTAATAACCAGATTAAAGTTATGTGGATGGGCCTTGAACATCTCCAACGCCTCTTCTGGATCGGTGGAAATCTCCACCTTATATCCAAGTCTCTGCAGTCGCAGACAATTCATTTTAACCATAGCCGATTCATCATCCACCAGAAGGATGGTTTCGGTACCCGTGGGGAAAACACTATCTGCTTTTTCAACCGCATGGGGAAAAACTTCGGTGATGGGAAAATAAACAAAAAAAGTGGTTCCCTGGCCGGGTTCACTATTTATCTTGATAAACCCGTCATGCCCGTTGACAATGCCATGGACCACAGCAAGCCCCATACCGGTGCCTTTGTCCACGGCCTTTGTGGTGAAAAAAGGATCAAACACATGCTCTATAATATCATGGGAAATACCGTGTCCGGTATCTGACACCGTCAATTGAAGATATTGCCCCGGTTCCAGGATTTGACCCAGATAGGACTCCGGTTGGGTAATGGTCTGGTTGTGCAGGCCAATTTCCAGAATTCCGCCATTGTCTTCCATGGCATGGGCCGCGTTATTGCATAAATTAATGACCATCTGCTGTATCTGGGTCTGATCTGCCATGATGGTATGATTGCGTGAGGTGATATTTTCGCTGAACTGAATCTGGGTGGGGATGGATGCCCGTAATAATTTAATCGTCTCCTGCACACAGGAGCGCATATCCACAATTTTTTTTTTGTGGGAGGTTTTGCGACTGAAACTAAGCAATTGCCGGACCACATCCCTTCCCCGCAGGCTTGCCTTGCGCACCTCGGACAAAAAGGTATGGGAGGAATTCCCTTTCGGGATATCCTCCATGGCAAGTTCAACATTGCCAAGGATGATACCAAGAATATTGTTAAACTCATGGGCCATGCCACCGGAAAGAGTACCCACAGCTTCCATCTTATGGGACTGACGCAATTGATGTTCCAATTGGATTTTTTCAGTTATATCCGTTGCAATGTGAATAATTTTATCAATTTTCCCGTCTTCATCCAGCACCGGTGTACAGGAAACCAGAAAATGACCGTTCAATGTTTCCATGGTCATTTCCACTGTTTCAGCCGTCCCATTGTCCAGCAAGGCCTTCATGGGACAGCAGTTCGGCGGATGTGCACTACCATGGAAAAGCACATGGCAGGTCTTGCCCTTGATCTGATGCTGGGTCAGTCCTGTGAGTTTTAATGTGGCCAGATTGGCGATTTCAATGCGATGATTCCGATCCAGAATCATGGCGGGGTGTCCCACGGCGTTAAAAATATTTTCCCATTTTTTCCGGGACGAGACAAGCGCTGCTTCATGGCGTTTCTGATCGGTGATATCATGCATGATGGCCAGCACAAACACCCTGCCCTCCGTGGCCTTTAAAATGGAGGTGGAAATGCGGACCTGTTTTTTGGTGCCATTTTTGGTAACAATCTCCCATGCTTCGTTGCTGATATTATCCCCTTGGCGCATGGCAACCATCCGGGCAATGGCCTTTTTTCTGAGTTCTTCATCTGGATACAGGGCCTGGTACCAGCCCAGCTTATTGATCTCGGCCATGGTATAGCCGGTCAAGACCTCCATTTTGCAGTTCCAGTGGGAAAAAGAAACAAAGGGGAATTCGTCAATATTAAAGCAGACACAGATCCCTTCGGCAGCGGTTTCAAAAATCGAAGAAAGCATGTCGGTGCGCTGTGATAATTCATATTGACTGTCCAGGAGGGCCTTTTGGGCCAGCTGCCGTTCTTTCACTTCCCTGCCCAGGCGTCGGTTCCACAGCAAAATGATGAAAAAAATTAAAGTAACAACACACAACAAGCCCACAAACCATTTCATCACCGTTGTTCTGGCAACAACGGTGTCATTATTTACGGCCAGCCATCTATTGCGGATGTCCATGGTCCGCTGTTGCGGCATATTGTCCAAAATCTTATTAATAATTAAAACCAGTGGATGCCAGTCCTTGCGAACGGCCATGTGTAAATGATAATTTTCCGAAGCTGCGGGGGCCGCAATTTTTAAATTATTCATTCCCTGTGTTTGTATCAGGTAAGTTGCTGCTGCCAGGTTATCGATGTGGGCCTCGGCCTGACCGAAGGAAACGGCCTCCAGGGCTTCCAGGGGTGTTTTTACAAAATAAGGTGTCACAGATATATTTTTACCAGAGATCCATTCAAAGGCAGCAGCTCCTTTCACAAAGGCTACTTTTTTCCCATGAAGATCCTGAAGTCCCCCCATGAACGGGGCGTTGGCTCTGGCAATGATCACCAGGGGAAACGAAAGATAGGGGTTTGTAAATTCCAGATAGGCCTGTCGATCAACGGTTTTTGCAGAACAGGCGATTAAATCAATGGCTTTATTTTGTGCGCCATCGAGCACCTGGAGCCAGGAAAGATTGGGTTGAATTTTCAGCTGCACCCCCAGTTTATCAAAAACAAAAGATATATAATCGGCTGCCATGCCCTGCAAGGTACCATCTGCATTATAATAATGAAATGGGGGGAAGGCCCTGGGTCCGGCCATGCGGATGATGGGGTGCAGGGAAAGCCAGTCCTTTTCCTGGGATGTCAGCAATTTCTGGATGTCCATCTCTGGATTTTCAACCCCATTGGTTTGAGCCGCATAAACCGGAGAAACCCACAAAAATAAGCATAGGCACAGGGCAGCTGCCATCATTGAAAGGAATAAATTTGTTCCTGAATTCCGGGGGATAATCATATCTGCAGTCACCATCATTTTGCCTTGGCTGGTCATATTTTTTGGGCTTGGTCATAATATGGGCCACTTGTCAGCAATTCTAATTATGGAACCATATTCGTTTAAAGCCAATGGAATGACAATTTCCATCAATGTGATTTCAGCAAGTTACACATCAAAGGATTCGCTTTAAAGCCATAATTAGAATTGCTGGCCGCTTGTCATAAGTGTCGAGTCAACGAGGTCAGGCTTGTGTTATTGGGGTTATCGACAACGGTCTATGCAAAGGCCAAAATCAACGATAATGCGGGCTTGATCACAGCATGGGCCACCCGTCTCATTTAATGGACCAACGGGGTCAGGCTTGTGTTATTGGCGTTATCGACCACAGCCTGGGCAAAGGCCAAAAGCACCGATAATGCCAATAACGCAAGCCTGACCTCTCCCCCAAATGCCCCCACGTTGTGACCAAGCCCAAATTTTACGTTATCCCTGGAGAATTGAGAATAACAAACAATTTTATCCAGGTCCAGCGTTATAAAAGAGGTCGAAAAAATTGAAGCGGTAAAAAAATTGAACCCCACCCCAAAGTGGCCCATGTTGTGACCAAGCCCGAAAAAGTCAAGGCAATGCCTGGGAACAGGCGTACTCAAAACTAAAAGCGCCCCCGGCAAATTCCAGTTCGCTTTTAATGCCGAAAATTGTTCATTGTCTTGACTTTATTCAGTTGAACACTTTAGAATGTCCGCTTGAATATAAAACTGGTGTTGGTCACAAATCTGACCCCATTGACCCAACACTTATGACGAGTGCCCCATATTATGACTAAACCCGTCAATTATAATGGCTGGCCAATGTTATGACCAAGCCCCACACATAAGGAGGTTTATTTTGTCAGGCATTCTCTCCATGATTCTGGCAGGCGGTGAAGGGACCCGTCTGTATCCCTTCACCACACTGCGTGCCAAACCGGCCGTTCCCTTTGGCGGCGGCTATCGCATTATTGACTTTGTACTTAACAATTTTGTCAATTCAGACCTCCTTCAGATTTATGTACTCACCCAGTTCAAATCACACTCATTGATGAAGCACTTAAGCCAGGCATGGCAGATCACTGGGTTAACCGGAAGATTCATAGATCCCATACCGGCCCAGATGCGAACAGGAAAACATTGGTACAAGGGCACCGCCGATGCCATTTATCAAAATCTGAACCTCATTGAAACCCAGGACCCTGAGGTGGTGTGCGTATTCGGGGGGGACCACATTTATAAAATGGAAGTCCGCCAGATGGTTGACTATCATCGAAGTAAAAATGCCGAACTAACCGTAGCCGCCATCCCGGTACCGGTGGCCCAGGCCTCTCAGTTCGGAATTATAGAGGTGGATGACACCGGAAGAATGATCGGGTTTGAAGAAAAACCCAAACACAATCCCAAAACCATGCCCCATCGTCCCACCCATGTACTGGCCTCCATGGGAAACTATGTGTTTGATGCCGATACCCTTGTGAACTATCTGCAGCTTGATGCCGAAAATGAAACCTCCATGCATGATTTCGGCCATGACATTATCCCCATGCTGGTGCCAGGGGGCAATGTCTACGTATATGACTTTTCCACCAACGAAATCCGGGGAGAACCCGAAACCTCCAGGGGATACTGGCGGGATGTGGGAACCCTGGACGCCTATTACGAAGCCAACATGGATTTGATCTCCGTAACCCCCCCCTTTGATCTTTACAACAAATACTGGCCTTTGAGAAGTTACCATCCACCGGTGCCACCGGCCAAATTTATCCATGACTATGAAGACAGAACCGGCCATGCCATCAATTCTGCGGTGTCTGCAGGGTGCATCATAAGTGGCGCCTTAATCAAAAAGAGCATTCTGGGACCCAGGGTGCATGTGCACAGCCACTCACGCATTGAAGAATCCGTTTTAATGGGCAACACGGACATTGGAAAAGGATGCCGCATCAAAAGAGCCATCCTGGACCAGGAGGTGACGGTGGCCGACGGCACGATGATTGGCGAAAATCCGGAACTGGACAGACAGCGCTTCCATGTGTCCGACAGTGGTATTGTGGTTATTCCCAAAGGGGCCATGGTGGGATTTAATTGATTTCACATCTTTTTTGAGGTCCCCCCCGGCAAACGGCAACTATGGTTTGTCATGTGTAAACTGAGCAATAAAGGATGCTGAATTCTGGAGTTTTATTGATGAAAATTTTGATGCTCACTGCGGAGATGGACGGCATAATCAAAACCGGTGGACTGGCAGATTTCGCCCTTGCACTGCCCAAAGCCCTTATTGCTGCAGGCCATGATGTCAGGGTCATTCTGCCAAAGTATAAACAGGTTATACTGCCTCTCCCCATGCCTGAGACTTGCCCTGCCCATCTCCCCTCCTCAGACGGTTCACACGCTATTAAAATGCCAGATGCAAAACAGCAAACCCCTGGCCGGACTGAGGCAATAAAAAAAAACTCTCTCTATTTTAACCTCAACCACCGGGACCGGTACGGATGCCTTGTACACCCTATTTCTGTTCAAGGCATTGGGGTGCGGCTGATTGAGCACCACGATTTTTTCAGCCGGGACGGCATTTATGATGACGGTTCCTATGCCTATCAGGACAACCCCCTCCGATTTGCCTTTCTGTGCAAAGCGGCACTGGAACAATGCCTTTATGAAAAATGGGTACCCGATGTGGTGCACTGCAATGACTGGCAGACCGCCCTTGCCCCCTATTATTTGAAAGAACACTATGCCCACCATCCCGGCATGGCCCAGGCAAAATCCCTTTTGACCCTGCATAACGGGGCCTATCAGGGAAAATCTGATCCCGCATGGGTTGATGCCCTTGGCATCCATCCACAAAGATTTACCAGTGAACTCATGGAAGAGCACGGGCTTTTAAATCTGCTGAAGTGCGGCATCATGTATGCCGATGCCGTCAATGCGGTCAGCCCGGGCTATTGCCGGGAACTTCTTGAGTCTGAGACCTCCCATGGTCTGTGGCGATATCTGAGACAGAGAAAGGACCATTTTACGGGGATTCTCAACGGATGTGATTACAGTCAATGGAATCCAAATACGGATCCCTATCTCCCCCATGGGTTTTCCGCAGACAATATGGCGGGTAAGGCCCTTTGCAAAAAAGCCCTGCAGGCAAGAATGGGGCTTCCGGAAAACGGCAATATTCCTTTGCTTGGACTCATCGCCCGGCTGGTGAACCAAAAGGGATTTGACTATCTTATTCCGGCACTGGAACGCTTATTGTATGAAGATGCGCCGGTGCAACTGGTGCTGCTTGGTTCCGGTGATGTTGATTATGGTTCCCGACTTCATCACCTTCAAAACCGTTATCCCCACAAGATGAGTTTTGTGAATGGGTATGATAACGCTTTGTCCCATTTGATTGAAGCTGGGTCTGATTTTTTCATGATGCCCTCATTGTTTGAACCCTGCGGATTAAATCAGCTGTACAGTCTGGCCTATGGCACGCTTCCCATTATCCGTGAAACCGGGGGGTTAAAGGATACTGTTGTGGGGCTTGATGGGGACCATGGAAATGCTCCCCGGGATGCATCAATAAATCATAAGCCCGGTCATAGGCCCAGAATCAATACGTCTAAATCCACAGAAAATCCAGAGATATCTGATAAAGAAACAGCTGAAACAACGGCCACAGGCATAAGCTTCATGAACCCGGACGCTGAAAGCTGTTATGTGGCTCTTAAACAGGCTGTGTGTCTTTATCTGGATCATCCAACCTTGTATTGCCGGATGCAGCAGCTGGCCATGGGGCAGATGTTTACCTGGGATGACAGTGCCAGGGCCTATATAGGATTATATGCGACTATTTCAAACCATTGTGCCCTGAATTAATGACCAATCCCAGGAATTCTATGATCCAATTAATGCGATTGGTGCGTGATCTGGAGATCTGTTTCAACGCAATTCTTAATAAGTATCCAAATCCAGCAAGGGTAGTGGAACTCCTTGCCGAGGGCCGGGCTTTGCAACGGGACGATTATCGATTAGATTCATATGGGAATTCCAAAACTTGAGCAAAGGAAGTGTAATGGTTTGGACACCCCGGGTCAGACTCAATTTTTCATTTTTTTTATTAAGATCCTCGTCAACATGCCGATATACTGAATATGTATTTTGGGCTTGATCATATCATAGGCCACTTTGGGGTGGGGTTAGGCAGTTAGGTTTGTGCCAGTGATATTTTTGCTTAAATTTTCATTTAAATACAAGTCCTTGCCTAATTTACAATAAGACAGGCCTGGCCCCGTTGGCCCATCAAATATGATAAATGGCTCATTTTATGCCCCCTGTATTTTTAATGCTGCCAGTTTCTGCTGGGGATCGGACCCGAAGATTTTTTGTAATTACTGGATTACCTGGATTATCAGAAGGTTATATATTAGTGAATAGGCATCCGATCAAGAAATTGCGAAACACCAGTCCCGGGCAACGGCTTTGAGCCCATAGCGGTTGAAATTATTCAAGAAAGGTGACGTTAAAGCCGCCCAAAGAAAATCTCCCGGAAATTCAATCTTGACAAAGGAGAAGACCATGATCAACGATGTAAGCACCATGAACCAACAAAGGCTATACCAAAATCAAAAGTCATCCCTGTCACCCACTCCAAAGGCAAAAGCCACAGAAACACCAGAGCAAAAACCATCGTTCTCCGGGGATACCGTCATTTTGAATCAGCAACCTTCTGAAACCGGAACTTACAGTGTCAACAAAACATCCGGACGTGTTACGTCAAATTTTTCTGATGTGCGTCAAATGATTGTTGATACATTCAAGGAACAGGGACTGTCCACCCGAATTGCGGCAGGGGACACCTCCATTGATCTGAAAAACATGACCCCAGGTGAGGCCCAATCATTGATTTCTGAAGATGGGTATTGGGGGGTGGAAAAGACGTCTGATCGCATTGTACAGATGGCCATCTCTTTGGGGGGGAATGACCCGTCAAGACTGGCGGAGATTAAATCCGGCATTGAAAAAGGATTTCAGATGGCATCGGATGCACTGGGGGGAAGTTTGCCGAATATTTCCATGGACACCTTTGATGCAGTTATGGAAAAGCTTGACTCCTGGGCCCAAGAAGTTTGATCTGGTTAAAAAATCCCCCCCAGAGTCTTCTTCAGCTCAAGGGGGGGGACAAATTCATCATCTCTTGGCGATATAACTGTTCAAGTTCTGCATGCTTGCAATCTGCTGGCTGAGATAATCCCCGGTAGATTGATACTGGGCAAGCAGCAATTCCAGGGAATTGAACTGAGCCCTGGTACGAATTTCCCAAGTAGTCAAGCGTGTTTCGCTTCGTTCAATCTGATCTTGAATATTGTCAATACTGTTTTGAATACCATCCTGACGCGCAGTCAAAACCCCACCGGAACTGTCAAGGATTCCGTCCAGTTTTGCCACCATACGAACAGCAAACCCTTCAGACCCTTCCGTTGACTGGGTAAAAAATTGAATAACATCGTCAAAGTTATCTTCCAATGCAGTGTTTAAAACATCAGAATCGACCTCAAGCCGTCCTTCGCTGTTTAAAGCAATGCCCAGATCTCCCAACCGGCTAAATGAACTGATTCCTGAAACAGCGTTTGAAACCATTTTTTCTAAACTGTTTCTGATACTGTTGGTGGTGGGATCTCCCATTAGGATACCTGCAACACCGGTATCAGAATTGTATGCTTGTCCAACCTCCATGAATTCAAGCACATGATTATAGGCGCTGACAAAGCCATTTATTTTGGAGGTAACCGCACTGGCACTGGTGGTCACCGACAGAGTTGACTGATTATCCGGGGCATCAGGTGCGGAGTTCAGGGTCAGCGTTACGCCCGGTAGCACATCATCAATGGTGTTGGAATCCCTGTGGATATCCGCCACCCCGTCAATGGTTAAGATCGCATCGGCCGGATCCTGGGTATTATTAAGATTTGTGGTCCCCCCCACTGCGTCATATACCAGACGGGACAGGCCCGTGGTATCGGAATTCTCAGGATCACCGGGTGCTGTTCCAGCTTCAGTGACGGTAAGGCTGATGACATTATCCAGGCCGGTTTTTTCTGAATTTAATGTTAAAAAATAGTCGGTACCATCAAATACAACAACCGCTTGTACTCCCGCATCGGCGTCATTTATGGCTTGGGCCACATCCTCAATGGTATCGGTGTCAGAGATTGCAATGTCTGTTGCGGTACTATCCGTCCCCACATTGATGTGCAAGGTTCCTTCCCCCACCAGTTCTCCCTCGGTAAAAGCGGTGCTGGTGAGTTTGTGAGACTCAGCCAGCTGTTGTACAGTCACATTATATGAGCCTAAGTCGGCATCCTCATCAGCTGTAACCGAAAAGAGATCCGTATCTCCGGAAGTGGCGGAATAGGCGAGCATCTCCCCTTCTGTATCGAAAGCCTCCATGGCCGTCAATAGCGAATCAAGGTATCCCTGCATACTCCCATAGGTGGTTAACTCAACCTGATATGCGGCTTCTTGCTGTTGAAGCCGTACTATGGGTTGCTGTTGGATGGTTAACAGCTGGGAAACTATACTTTCGGTATCCAAACCCGATGCAAGACCTCCGACTGAAAGGCTCATGATCGCTCCTTCTCAGGGCTACACCCTGGTGGCATGGTTGTTGTTTAAAGCTTTATAATTCAGACATAGAGTTACCTTCAGCCACCGTGGATATTTTAAAGACGGATTATAGTGGCCGAAGTTAGAAGCAAAATTGAAATCTATTCTAACATATATGTTATCGGCATGTGGAGCAAAAACTTTAATCTTTCCATGTAAACACTACTTAAAAAATCTCTGCTTTTAATTCACTTTTGAAAACTGTATGATAAAATCCAAATATTAATTCAAAAAAATAAAATGCATAACATTAAGGACCATACCGATATGACGACTGAATTGCCTGATTTTTACCAGTCCAATTTAAAACTGCTCAAAAAATACCATCCACAAATTTGGACCTTGATCGAAAATGAGAAGAGTACACCTGTGGGAGAATTATTTCTCACCCCCAACGGACAGCCCAATATAAAAATTTCAACGCCAGATGGCATTAAGACGCTTCATGATCCTAACAACCCCGAAATCGAAATAAGAGATGCATTAAGTGTAGTGCCCGAAGATTCCACCGGTGTGGTGGTACTCATCGGTATGGGGCTTGGTTATATGATCTCTGCTCTTCTGGAACAACGCCCAAAAATTCGGCATTTGGCTGTTTTTGATCTGGAACCTGGCATCTTCAAACAGGGACTAAAGGTTTTAGACTATTCCAAAGTACTTAATGATACACGTCTTATTTTATCCTTTGACTCCCATCCCAATGTAATGGAGATCCTTGAACCAGCCAACAAAGCCCTTCAGCTTGAGGACACTCATAAGCTTGAACACCTATTTTCTTATCAATATCGAAAGATGGAGTATCAAACCCTTGATAAAAAAATATTTGATTACATAAGCAGCAAAAGTATTGTGGGTGCAACTGATCTACTGTTTGGAAAAAGATTTATTGAAAATCGGCTAACATTACTGCACTCATTTCAGCACCATTTTCTTTTAGAAAATCTTACGGGATGCTGTGCCGGGATACCTGCAATTCTGGTGGCAGGAGGGCCATCCCTTGATAAAAACATTCACTTATTACCAAGAATAAAAAATAAGGCCATCATTATTGCAGTGGATTCAGTTTTACCGGCTTTGCTGTCCCATGGCGTTTCGCCAGACTTTATCACCGCCATTGATCCTCAAAAAATAAACTATGAAAAAATTTCCGATTGTGCCGTTAAAACGAATGAAATTTCTTTAATTGCCGCGCCATATGTCACACCAGAAGTTCATCATTTTTTTCCAGCATCAAAAATTTTCTGGACATTTTCATCTAAAAAAATAGAGAGTTGGATGAACAAAATGATGGGTGGCAAAAGATTAACATCTGGCTCCGGAACATCTGCCCATTTAAACCTGACAGCCGCAATTACCATGGGTTGTTCCCCCATTATTTTCATTGGTCAGGATCTGGCTTATTCAGAAAATAAGGATCACGCATCCGGTATTGTTCTTAATAATCCAGAGTCATCAAAAAAGGAAACTTATGGAAAAGATCCTAATACCATCTGGTTAAAAGGTATTCATGGTGGCGAAGTTCCATCACATCGTTCTTATCTCAATTTTAAAATCTTTTTTGAAGAGGTCATAGCTAAAAATCCAGAGCATATTTATTATAATGCCACCGAAGGTGGAGCGCACATCACGGGAACTGAAGTAATTACATTTCAAAACGTCGTTAATAATATTTGCAATACAAATCATAACACCACAACTCACCTGAAAGAAAAATTCTTGAAGTTGACCCCATGTAAATCTGAAAACATTATAATCAATCTTGATAAAACCTTAACAAATATCAATACCTTATCAAAAACAGTTAATAAATACGACAAGTTAATCCTTAACATTCTAAGACAGGCAAGAAAAAAACACAGGCAAGAGTTCCTTAGATGCAATGCAGACCTTCCAATAGATCTGCAAAAAAAAATCCATACCGCTGAAAATCTTGAAAAAAATATGGACAATGGAAAGGTTTCATATATATGGGAACTTCTTGAAGAGGCGACCATGAAAGACGTCAAAAAGAGTCAGCGACTTCTCCATGAAATCAAAAGCCCTAATGCCAGGCAGCCTGAAAATTTTTATCTTAATTTTCTAAAAAATCTCGAACGAATCGTTTCACTGAACAGGGCACGCACCAAAGTTTTACTTTTTTTTAAGCAGAGATTGACGTCTATTCTCAATCATCAAAAAAAAGAAAAAAAAATATTGCAAAACATCCATTCAGAACAAACAAGACAACAGAATCTTTTTGAACTGGCGGACCTCTATTTCAAATCCAACAACTATGTTATGGCACAACCCGTCCTCCAACAACTTCTAAAAATGGATCCACAGCACAAAGAAGGCCTTTTTTATATGGGTGCCATAGCTCTCAGACAATCCAGATTTGATGATAGTTCTATTTATTTTCAAAAATCACAGGCCATAGAACCTTCAATGGCAAATCATATTGAAAAATTTCGCAGAGAGCTGGGGGATTGCTATTTTGATATGGGGTATGCTCCCCCACACAATGAAAAATCAGACTCAATCATATCCAGGAAAATGTTGTTCAAAGGTATTCAATATTGCAGGAATCATCCAAAACTTCAACAGGAAATTCATAATCTGGCAATCAGGGATTTATTTAAAATCAAATCGGCACTGAACTCTGATGCCCTTGATGACGTTGAATTAATTATTTTGCTTTGGCAAAATAGTTTGAAAAACAACCCCAATATATGTCAATGTCTCACCGACAATCAAATTGCTGATTTCTATCGGCATCATGGATGGTTGCTTATCACAAAAAATGATCTCAACAGCGCTTTAGAGGATATTGATACCGCCTTTAAATATACACCAGATAACCCTGAACTTTTCGCAATAACAGCAGAAATTAATTTTATCAAAAAAGAGTTTTCAAGAGGCTTCTCATTTCTCAACAAAGCAGTGTCCTTAGACGATTCATATGCCATCACTTGGGAAATTTGGGGGGACAGACTACATTCAATGGAGCAATTTCAAGACGCAATCATTTTCTATGAACAGGGAGTAATGGTATCTCTGGATAAAATTAACCTTTTAAAAAAGATTGGTGATTCTTACCTAAAAAACGGTCAACTTGAGGCCGCTCGCGAGGTCTACAAAATGGTCAAAGACCTGATTAAAAATTAAAAAGGCCTCGAAAAGAATCCGAAGCCTTTTTATGATCATTCGGGTTAACCCCGATTAAAATATACCCATATACTGGACATTTTAAAGATATACTCCGCTCAAGAGAGTCTTGCCCAGGTTAGGTTTTATCGTTTTCAATTTAAATCATTTTAGCCATTTGGGGTTTGTTTATTGCAGCAGGCTGAGGGCAGACTGAGGCAGCTGATTTGCCTGGGCAAGCATTGCAGTACCCGCTTGCTGCATTACTTGTGCCTTAGTCATGGCAGCCGTTTCTGAAGCAAAGTCGGCATCCATGATTCGAGATCGAGCTGCAGAAACGTTTTCTGAAACGTTTTGCAGGTTAGCGATGGTGGACTCAAACCGATTCTGAATGGCACCCAGATCACCTCGTGCACTGTCAATGGTGGCCAAGGCTGAATCTACAATACTAATGGCATCTGCTGCTCCAGACTGAGTAGTCAGATCAAGTGAAGAAACGCCAGCACCAGCACTGGCTGTTGCAGCTACGGTATCTGCAGCAAGCCCAATAATTCCTGCTGTCGCCTGTGTTCCAGTGAGGGTAATACCATCCTCAGAAGATGAAGACAGACTGATTGATCCGAACGTGGTGCCAGCGCTTAGCCCACTACTTCCCGAAGTGGTGACTGCTACGGTTATATTTCGGCCATCCGCCGCCGTTAAAGTATATCCTCCACCAGTAGAACTATCAAGTGATGCAGTAACTCCAGTTTGATAGCTAACTTCATTGATGGCAGCAACCATCTCGCCAGCATTTGTATGGCCACCAGAAGCTGCTACTGCGGTTAGATTATCTATTGCGACGCCATTAATTGTAATGCCAGCACTAGCAACCGCCCCAGAAACAGCAGTAACCTGCAATGTTGTGGCATGAACGGATGCTGTGACACCGGTATCCCCACTAACCGCATTTATTGCAGCGGCCTTTGCGATTGCACTACCAGAAGCACTTGCAGACGAGACTCCGTCACTGGTACTTGCTCCCACCTGGTAACCATTAATTGCAATTCCACCAGCAGTCAGTGCAGTACCAGATGTTATCAGTGCCCCACTCATTGACGCACTATAGCTTGAGTCTGAACCCACACCCAGGGAATTAGATCTGACGCTGGTCATGGACACATTAATCGTCTGACCTTGGTTGGCACCAACCTGAATTGATTTGCTACCAAATGAGCCGTCCAATAATGCGGTACCGTTAAATGTGGTGGTCTCGGCCACTCGATCAATTTCAGCCACCAGCTGTGTGACCTCATCATTGAGAGCTGCTCTGTCGCTTGCTGAGTTGGAATCACTTGCAGCTTGGACGGACAGCTCACGAATCCGTTGAAGGTTGTTACTTACTTCTTGCATGGCGCCTTCTGCGGTCTGTGCCATGGAAATACCGTCATTGGCGTTTCGTGCCGCTTGGTCCAGTCCGCGTATCTGTGAACTCATTCGATTGGCAATGGAAAGTCCTGCGGCATCATCTTTTGCGCTGTTTATGCGCAGGCCAGATGAAAGTCTTTCCATAGATTTTGTAAGGGAATTTGTTGTGTTATTCAGGTTTCTTTGGGCGTTCAAAGATGTAATATTACTGTTGATTGTAAGTGCCATGTTGAATTCCTCCGTGAATTTTTATTTTGTTTTTTACCGGCTTCCCTGCCAGTAGATAAACGATTTAATGAAATTTGATTTGGGGGGCCATTTCCTCACCTCCCAATTACCCGATTTCTTTTTTCATTAAACAACATTTCGGCACTTGTCAGTCAAAACTTAAATTTTTTTTTAAAGCCCCTTATCTTTTCTCTGATAAACCCTCAGTTCAGAATGAAAACCATCCTCGTTGGGGCTTTTTCCATATCATGTAGCATCATTTCAAGAAGGGGTACATTTTGTTGTCCTTCATATGGGGGATGTTAAAACCAAAAAAACATTTGCACAATCTTCGTTTTGTGGCATTATTCAGGACTGTTGTTTTTTATGAAAAATTTATAGTTATTTTAAATGCTTTTATAATAAGGTGTTCTGATGAGCTCACATAAAACTGATATTTTTTCCCTGGACAATAAGACAATCCTTATCACTGGAGGAACCGGATCCTTTGGTAAAGCTTTTATAAAAACAGCCCTGGCAACTCATAACCCCCACGCCATCAGAATCTACAGCAGGGACGAATTAAAGCAATTCCATCTCCAGGAAGAGATATCAGACAACCGGTTGCGTTTTTTTATCGGGGACGTCAGGGACAAAAATCGGCTAAAGGAAGCCTGTCGGGAAGCTGATGTTATTATCCATGCGGCGGCCATGAAGCAGGTGCCCGCCTGTGAATATAATCCCTTTGAAGCGGTTAAAACCAACATTCTCGGGGCAACCAACATCATTGAAGCAGCCCTTGACAATAAAGTCCCTTATGTCATGGCCCTGAGCACAGATAAGGCGGTGAACCCGGTTAATCTTTACGGAGCAACCAAACTCTGCTCGGACAAGCTGTTCATCCATGCCAATGCCTATTCCGGCAATCGCCCCACCCGTTTCAGTCTTGTAAGGTATGGAAATGTGCTGGGTTCCCGGGGAAGTGTGATTCCCCTCTTTCGACGGCAGAAAAGCCAAGGCTATGTTACCATAACCGACAAACGTATGACACGCTTCTGGATTTCCCTTGAACAGGCAGTGGAACTTGTCTTGAGTGGACTGAAAGCCATGCAGGGCGGTGAAATTTTTATTCCACAGATTCCCAGTATGCGGATAACTGATCTTGCCAACGCGGTTGCCCCGGGATGTGAACAACGTGAAATCGGTATAAGGCCAGGAGAAAAAATACATGAGGTGCTGATCAATGAGGAAGAGGGTCGACGTACTGTAAAGACAAAAAATTTTTATATCGTTTTACCCAATCATCCAGGGTGTAAAAGCAATAAAACTAGCGATTGTACACCCATGGCTGAAAATTTTATCTATTCCAGTGATATTAATTCGTCCTGGCTTTCGGCAAAAGATCTAATAGAAATGGTGTCAAACGATAAGGGTCCGTTAAGAAATTAACCATCTATATGTAGTAATTATTGCCCGACTGGGGACGCCTCCGTCAGAGACTTTTGCATAGTTTGTTTTTTAACGGACCCTAAGCATAGAAACAGTTACGAAAAAGGAATATTTCATCAAGGTGCTGTTGAATTTATTTCCTGCGGTATCTTTGTGTAAATTCGATGAGATGTTTTTGATGATCAATGGCGAAATTCCCTGACACCTCTTTGTTTTCTTCAATATCTTTCACGACAACGCTGCCTAATCTAACTTTGGCATTTTTACCGATTTTAACGTGTTCCCTTATGCTTGAAGATGGGCCGACAAATGCATTCTCCCCGACAGACACCCTTCTGGCAACAACACAATTGCTTGAAAAAACACAATTGTTTCCGATAACCGCTTCGTGGCCGATATTGGTCTGTACACCGATTATGGAATAATCACCGATTCGTGTTGGAAAACTTTCATGTACGGATTTGACAATGACTGCACCGGCAAGAACGGATGAATACTTCCCTATGATAACTCCCCCGGCATGTGCAACGCGCATGGGATGACTCCCATCGTAACAATACAATAGTCCTTCTGCGCCGATAATTGCACCGGCATCAATGAAACAGTGATCACCGATAATTGTCCCGCCTTTGATAACTACATTTTCAGATATGATTACATGACGTCCTATCCTGGCATTTGTTGAAATCACGGCACTTGGATGAATCGAACAATCGCTTCCGTATCCGGAAGCATTTACTTTCATTCCATAGGTTTCACTTGTTTTCAGCAGCAAATTGTGGAGTGTGTAAAATAAATTCCTAGGTTCCTTTGAGACGACAATTCCCCTGTTCTCATCGACTTGGTCAGCCAGGTCGTGCCGGGTGATTAAGGCGGTAATATTTTTGTTCGAAAGCGCTGCGGCCATATGATATTTTGTGTCACAATAGGCAAGCGTATAAGGCGATTCTGTATCAACATATCCCAAGGTTAAAAATGATTTATCAACTAAAGTGATATGATTTTCGAAGTAATCTGACAGTTTCATCATCCACCCTTTATTGTCGCGAAACCCATCTAACCAGATATTGGGGGAGAAAGTACCCATCCCATGGGATTTCAAAATGAGTCATGGTGCCAATTTTTGCAAATCGCTGGACACCTTTTTCGGCAAAAAGTGCGGTTAGAGTGTCAAATCGACTAAGTTCAGCCAAGATACCAACGGTTTGGATGTTATCCGGGAGAATATCGGCAATTTTTTCAAGGTTATCAATTTTGCGGATAAACATGGTTCTATTTCCAACAGGGGGGCCGAATTTCATGTCAGTATCGGACAAGATGGTAAACTCAAGACCGTCTGAATACCATGCTTTATGAAACATATCATACTGTGTCCGTAAATTTAGAATAGCAGATGATTCTTTTGAGGAGGGTGTTCTTTTGGGAATAATCTTTAAAGTATTTCCAAGTGCTTGAAGCAGAAGATGTGCAAAGGTATCCAGATCTTCATCTTCTGTCGTTTCAAGAAATAGGGTGTGAGGAGAAGCACAAGCTTTTTGTTCGAAGACCGAAATGTCTATGGCGGCTTGCTTTGCAATTTTCTGAAGATTGCCCGTTTTCAGAGTGCTATGGTCAATTACCATAAACGAGGTTTTGTTTGAAAAGATTATATCTGTGGAAGACAATTTAGCAGGAAGGGATTTTAGCTTTGCAACACTCTGATCGCTTCCCCAAAAAATTCGGATGTCCGCCTGATTTGAAAGAGCCTCGCCTACTTTTGTACGAGAATGGTCGTATCGAATAACGGCAATGGACTGGGTTAAATTTTTCCCGCAATAGGTATTATCGCATCCTACCGTAGATAGATGATCAAGCAGATCGGCGAGCAGGGTATCTGACGACGAAGAAGGGGCCTTGATAATATTTCTGTTCTTTGTCAGAAGCCCTTGAATGAGTGAAAGAAAACCTATGGTGGGAACATTGCCGGCCATCCAGTGAACGGCAAGCCCCCTTGGAAAGGCGCGATAAGATTTTATGATTCCATTCACCCGGGTGTTGTATTGATCCAAAGCTTGGATCGACCCGAAACTGTTTTCAAGCACTTGGGTGATATTGCTCTTTCTACACCATGCCGCAATGTAAGGCAGGCCCGAATCCGGATATCTCTGGTGTAAGGAATTTTTTTTATCCAATAACAATTTACTGAATTCGTCAAGAATTAGGATGATTTTTTCCGTGGGCCATGGAAGAAGAGATGGTGCAGCTGATATTGAATCCAGCAATTCCTTTATTCCGATTTGTTCATTTAGGCGGCGGCCTAAATAAAAATCGACATTTACCTTGTCTTTCATTATGCAAATTTCTCCGCCATGATATCTCCACATCCCCTGACTTCTGCATGTTGAGCCCTTCCCAATACTTTAAAGAAAGCTCCCTTTCTTCCGCAGGTACAGGTGTCAACCCCCTGGATATACCCGATGTCTTCCGTTAGAACCGAATGGCCCGGGTATGAGGTCTGAATCGGAGTGATAAACTGCATTAGGCCTTTCTGACCTATATCCATGGGCTGCAGGGTAAGTGGGTCTCGAATAATAATATCCCCCCAGACGGGAGAATGTCTGAAACCAGCCTCACAAGTGGGATAGATCATTCCCGATTGTTCTGTAAAACCATAAAAATCAATCACATCATCTGAATTGACACCAAATACTTTTGAACAGTCCTCCATGAGTTTTTCTGGTGTGACCTTTTCGCTTTCAAGTTTTTTCCAGCCCCCGATATGAATGATTTTGCCTCCGCTTAACCGGTATTTCTTTGCTGTCGAAAGCAGCCGTTTAACCACATATGAGTACAAAATATATGTGAAACCGAAAATAACCACCTGGGTCTTTTCTTCTTCGGCATTTTGCAGTAAAGAATCAATTTTATCTTCGTCAAGAACCAGTGATCCGTCAATTTCGTTTACACAGGTGTCTGTTTTTCCCGCGCAAAAAAGCAGAGAGCGGATTGTTGAGCTTCTTGCCGTGATCTGATTATTTCGGCCAATGGATTCAGGGGTATCCAATATGATGAACTCCCTTCTCTTGTTACCCAGGCGTTCAAGGACCACTTTGTTAAAACACTTGGACTGCCTTTTGCTTGTCTGTTTATCCAGAACAATGCGGCTCGGCTTCCCAAAGCTGGTCGCGCTGGAACTAATTGTGCGAAAAATTTTTTCTTCCGCGATAGACAATAAAAGAGCATCTTTAAAAATGGATGCCGGAAGATAAGGCAAATCTTTTAGAAGGGACAATGTAGCCGGTTCAAATTCTTTTTTTTGACAAAATCTTCGATAGGGCTGACATCTTTCAAAATGATGCTGGCTCACTTCTTTTACGGCATTCAGAAGCAGTTCGCTTTTCTCTTTTTTATCACAAGTATATACCTCTTTGGAAAGAAGCTGATCAAGGTTTGGAAAATCCATTTTATTCGTCCTTATCCCGCTTTCTGCTCTATGAAAGAAATAAGCATTTGGAAATTTTCCAGATCAATGCTGTCTTCCGGACTGATCTGGATAGAGAGTTCCTCTTCAAGGGCTGATATTAATTCGATATGGGTGAGGGAATCCCATCCTGCAACGTTATCCGGGCTTGAATCATCAGTTACGGAGGTTTCGTCAACCTCCATTATTTGGGAAAAAATCTTTATTGTTTTATTTCTTAGGTCACCCATCAGCTTCTCCTTTAAATCTCATTTTTTGTGGAAAGAACCGCCGCGTAGTTGATATTGTGTCCACCTGTTTCAGCCTCTTCAACGCTCATTTGGCGTAATGTTCCTATATGTTCATCAATAATTTTCCATCCGCATTTATCAATAAAAAACCTGATTTCATCAATGGTCTTGAAAAGAAGAATGTGATCCTCGGCCGGAGAGTTGGCGGCAGTTGAGAAATAGCAATACCCGGTCTTTTTTAATTTTTTTGCCAGGTTTAACATAACTGCATCGCCATTCTGGATATGCTCAATTAATTCCCCCATAAGCAGTGCATCCAGTGAGTCGTCATCAATGGGAATGTCTTTTTGAATATCGCATTCAACAGGGGTTGCCCGTTTGGGATTCACTCCGGTGGCTTCAATCATTTTTAATGTTGTTTTCAGTGACGACGGGCTTACATCCAAAAGCCGGGAAGTCATGTCTGGACATCCGCGGAGGAATTCCGAATGGAACAAACCATGTCCCACTCCTATCTCAGCACCGGATTTATATTTTTTCACTTTGGGGATAAATACATCAAGAAAAAATTTAAAAATTTCCCAATGATTTTTCCAAAAGATC
This sequence comes from uncultured Desulfobacterium sp., assembly GCA_963674605.1. Lineage (GTDB taxonomy): Bacteria > Desulfobacterota > Desulfobacteria > Desulfobacterales > Desulfobacteraceae > Desulfocicer. The sequence continues at coordinate 660,114 of OY771474.1, forward strand.
TGTGTCATGCCAAGACCCACTACATAGTCGATCATATAATCATCCCGGCCGTATACTTTTTCATATACTTCATCATAGTTTTTGTATCGGTATTCACCTTTTTTACTGAAGTACATTTCTTCCACGCGGATGCTTTTCGTATACCAAAGATAAGTTTTTGCAATATATTCGAATCCATCTTGACGATCTACAACTTCCAGCATCCGCTGAACCACGCTTTCTGCAAACTCAAAAAAACGCTGATCAGAGGTTTCCGCCAATCTGAAAATGGCTTTTTTCTGAAAGGGTGATAAATTTCCTATATGGCTCATCACTTTCCATAAGTTGGGATAATTTTGTTCCATGTATTTCATAGAGACGGTCTCCTTGCGGCGGAAGGATTGTTAAAGAAAAAGCAAATTTCTGTTCCATAATTATGATCAATGGAATCAATGGACAGCTTTCTGATGATATAAATATTTGTGGAATAAAATAAGGATTTTTTCTTGAATCTTATTTTTATTGTCGATTTGGGGACCATTGAAGCCGGCCAAGGCAAGTTTTTCATGTAAGCCCATGAAATTCCATTGGTAATTCCCATTTTTTGTGCCTGGGCTACACAATATCTGAAATTGGCCTCTATAATACCGCGAACCAGAGAGCAGTTGTCTCTTATATTGTGAAGAATCACCGTTTGTATTTTGTTTTTTTCTAAGTGCTCTTTCTTAATATATAAGCCCCGGTCATAATCTGGTATTTTTTTTTTTACCGGGTTCTCACGCTCTTCATATAAACGCAAATATATTTCTTTGCCGTCATTCCTTAATAAATCAATTGAGGCTGAAGAAGAATTCTTCTCTCCATAGAATTTATTCCTTTTGTCTTCAGTAATTAGCAAGCGGCAATTATGGGTAACAGAAGAGTTTACTTTAAAATTCTGAATTCTGTCAATGGGTGAAGATACTCCGAATCTTTTTTCATAGGCTTTCAGCATCTCTTCAAAAAGTGATAGGCCGTTTACATAATTTCTACTTCCTAAAAAATACAGAGGGAGGCTTTTGATATCGGATTTCATAGGATCACAACCTCATTGGTTTAATAAAACCTGAGCAACACGTTTTACACCGTATCCATCCACAAGTTCAGGGCCTTTCTTAGCCATGCCTTGTCTCAAGGGCTTATTCTTTATCAGTTTTTTTAGCTGAACCATTATCGTTTCAGGGGTAAGCGATTGAATATCCCCCAAGTCAACTCCTGCCCCTTTTTTCTCACAGGCTCTGGCATTAAGGCTCTGATTGTCCGCAATCTGTATGATTAATGATGGAAGTCCCATGGCCGCCGCTTCTAAAAGAGTAGTGCCTCCGGATATCAAGCCGATATCTGCCATTGCAATAGATTTGGCTATTTCTCTTTCATTGATACGGATATCTATATTTAAACGGCTATAGGTTTTACTGAATTTAACTAAATCATCAAGGTTCGGATTATAACTTGACACAAGGACGAGCCTTTTGATCGCCGGATCAAGCTCACAGGTTGCTTCAAGACAAAAACGGGTCGCACCCCTGTCATCTCCACCGCCAAAGGAAAACAAAATGGTGTTGACAACCGGTTTGAACGGCACTTTACCTTTCCATTTCCTGAACTCCTCCCTGAGGAATGCAAATTCAGGTCCGATTAAACATTTTGTTTTCTCTGGATCTATTCTGCAATTATAATCGCAATCACTGGCTGCAAAGCTTGGATTCAATACAAAGTCGCAATACAATTTTTCTCTCTTGCATCCGTCAAATTGCAGCCATTTTATTCCATTGGAGTACAGCATTTCCTGGTAACTCCGGTCTGCTCTGTAATGGTCAACAATAACGGTATCAATGCTGTAGATGCGGCACAGGTCTATGATCTTTAATGCATCCGACTCTGGGGAAACTGACCAAGGAAGTGGTTCTATTTCGGTTCCCAGAGAATTCAATTCCTGAAAATCCTCCGCAGACTCACATCTGCATAAAAAGAGTATGAAGGTGCCTTGTGTAAGAAGTTCCCTGGCCAATGCCATGCACCTTCTAAGATGACCAAATCCTGTTTTTACGGAAACATCACATCTAATCAGGATACGTTTTTCTTTTTTCTGGAAAACGGATTCTGGAACTTTCCCGTCTTTTATTATCGCGTTGAAAAGTCTTTGTGCAGTTTCCCAATCCTCCGGCGTATCAAGATCCTGGGCAAGGTAGCGTGGTATGAGATAGGGAACTCTTTTTTCAAGTGTCGGATGTTTGAAAGCCAAAAAAGCCTTACAATCCCACCAGTAGAATTGACCAACATCGTGTACAATCCCCGGCAGGTCTTGGGACCTGCAAGATGCGTAATCCGGGAATAAAAATTCAAGATTTTTCCCGTGGGTCATTTTTAATGCCCGCAATACGGGTGAGGTGAAAGTCGTGACCGGAATGACACCAGAAGCCTTATTCCTTTTCATCACCCGGTAAGCGGATTTTAAGTTTGACGGTGAGATAAACGGATTTGGATATACACAACAAAAAGCCTCTATCTTTTTCCCCGCTGCCTGTAACCAGTGAATTGTGTGTTTAAGCACAGCCGCTGTCGGCGTATGGTCGTCTGACAAGCATGCCGGTCTTAAGAAGGGGGCGGATGCCCCGTATTTTTTCGCGATAGCTGCAATCTCTTCTGAGTCTGTACTAACAATGATGTCATCAAAGAGTTCAGCCTGAATTGCCGCATTTATGGCATAGGCCATCAGCGGAACACCTGCAAACGGTTTTATATTTTTTTTTGGAATCCTTTTGCTTCCTCCTCTGGCAGGTATAATGGCAACTATCATAACGAGCTCCAGAAAGAAAAGAATGTATGTCTTCTGTGTTCGGGCATTTTATGAAAATAGTTCTTTTAATGGTAATAGGTCTTTATCTGTAACCGCGCCTTTTTTTCCAGTGAATTTTTTATTTATATCCACGATTATTTGGCGGCTTTTAACCATAAAGTTTTTAAATTCATGGCTTATCCAAGGCATATCAGCATCATCGTTGATATAGGCAACATTTGACCAGTCTTTAAGCTCTATCGGAGGCACATGGCCAGCCTTAGCTGCCTGCTTGAAAAGAGTGGTACCCGGAAGCTCGGTCCCATGATGGGGAAAATAATATGTTTCCCAGTCTTGAATGGAAGGTCGAATCAGAATGACCACCGGGGAAATTTGACCAGAAGAATGTTCTGTCATCTTTCGGTCCTTTTTATCACTATTGTATTAGACAAAGTTATCTTCATTGACTTCTCAGATTAATACCGTTTGTAAAGCCTTAATTCTGAGTGAAAACCGTCTTCGGTTCTAAATCCAAAAACCTTTGTGTCAGAATCAATCAATCTGTAGCCAGGCAAATATTTATCATAATCCTCCCCCAATATGGGGTTTACAACACCTATGGAATGCTTCTTATCCTTTTTTCTTTTGCCTTCTTTTAAATTCCTAAGCAATATAAATTCCGGAGATAGGGCAATAACATGGGAGCAATAATTCTCAACAATATCCGGCTCCATTTCTTGAAAGGAAATAAAATTAACAAACAAATCAATTTTTCCTCTTAATTGGGGGAGCTGCCAAGAGCACAGTGTTAAGGCCCGGTATTTTTTTCTAAGGTCAGAAATCTTCAGCGGCTCTTTGACTCTCAAGGCATCATATCCGCCTATGGCCTCATAACCAAAGACGGATTTTAAATACCAATATGCCACATACGCCAAAGGGGGAATATCAATGTCAATATAAAAACAATCGTTTCGTTCATCCCCCAGCAGGATTTCTCCCAATGTTCCGAAACCACCGCCGATTTCCAATATAGTATTTATCTTTTGGCCAGAGATATTTTTTTTTAGAAAATTTAATCCCAAAAGATAGTTAAGAAATGATCTTGAAAACATCCTGCCATCAAATTCAAATTGTTCCACGGGAGAGCCGATATCGCTTTCTGAAACCCTGTCCGTATAGGGAGGCTCCTTGGAAATGCTTGCCATAAAAGTCCGATAATCGGATAGGGCATGTATTTTCCCTTCCAAAAGATCATCAAGCCTTATGGTAAAAAGTTTGTTGGGTGCCACTATTTTATCAATTGCATCTTTGACAGGGGCGTATCTTTTTTTATCGGATAAATACCGGGGGTATGAATAAGTAGGAACAAAAAAACCAAGCGAGGCTGGTAATGAGCGGAATTTTTCAATCCCCTCCGCGGTCAATTCTTTGATAAGTCTTTCTGAACATATTTTCCAAAATTCAGAAGGTCTATACAGACTTGAAGCACTGGACATGTCCCTGATCATCTGTTCTAAAATAAAAAAATCTGCCAAATTGAATGTTTCTCCTCTCATTATCTAACCCATTAGCATAAACAGATGCGAACTATTCGATATGCTCCCAAAGTATGGGGGACCCTTTTGTTATATTATATTTTATACGTTTCCCTTTGATCATCGGAAAAAAGGAGGGAAAAATCCCGCCACCCGGGCGAAGACTTTTTATATTTTCATTCGAAATTTTATCCCCTGCCTTAATGTCACGATATGCCCATAATCCCCTTCTTGACAGATCTGGTTCTGCCTCATAAGTCACACCACCCAAGGCCCTTTCTACGCTTCGTATTTCATCGGTCATAGCTTTGAATTCTTCAGGGATCAGAGAAAAGAAACTGTCCGGTGTTTCCAGTTTGCGATCAAGCATAAAATGCTTTTCAATCATGCAGGCGCCCAAAGCAACGGCCGCAATAGACGTGCCAATACCATTGGTATGGTCTGAAAGCCCAACCGGCAACCCAAAGCAGCCTTGCAGATGAGGGATGGTTCTAAGATTCATTTCTTCAGGAGGTGCCGGATAGCTGCTGGTACATTTCAGTAGAACTATGTTTTGTGGAACCTGGACCCGGGCCACCCGAACGGCCTCGTCAATTTCTGATAGTGTCGCCTTTCCCGTTGAAATAATAAGTGGTTTACCCGTTAAGGCGGCTTTTTTTATAAGAGCATGATCAATCAGTTCGTATGAAGCAATTTTAAACGCCGGGCAGCCCATTTTAACTAAAAAGTCAACGGCGGTTTCATCGAAAGGTGTACTAAAAAGGGAAATACCAATTTTATCGGCGGTTTCTTTTAGACGAGGATACCATTTCCAAGGCGTATATGCGGATTTATACAAGCTGTATAAGGTTTGCCCTTTCCAAGGTCCTTTTGATATATAAAACGATGGATTTTGACAATCCAATGTCAATGTATCCGCCGTATAAGTTTGGAGTTTGACGGCAGTGGCTCCAGCCTCTTTTGCAGCATGGACCATATCAATTGCCCGTTCAATATCCCCACCGTGATTGGCGGACATTTCTGCAACCATATATGTAGGATTTCCTGAACCTATGTATTTGTCCCCTAATTTGATTTGCGGCGGATTAAGGTTGTCAGGCATTTTATGCTCTCCTTTGGAAGAGGGTGTGATTGTCTTCATTCACTCTACTTTGTCATCCTCGGTAAATTCTATCATGGTTCAAGCGCTTAGTTGAATTTGAGTATTTCGTCTCTGGACAGGAAATGATAATTTATTCCGGAATGATGTTTAAACCCAAATGAAGGCCGGACGATGAAACTGCCTATATTAATATGTTCTTAAAACGCTATGAAACGGCTCAATCACCAGTGAAATTTCATCCTCCGTCAATCCCGGAAACATGGGCAATGACAAAATCTCTTCATAAGCCGCTTCCGCCCTGGGGCAGTCCCCTGGCCTGGTTCCCCATTTCTTCTGATAATAGGGATGAAGGTGCACGGGAATATAATGTACATTTACTCCAATCCCTCTGTTTCGAAGTTCATGGAAAATTTGTTCCCTGGTCCGAAGAACAATCTCCGGTGCCAATTTTATGACATAAAGGTGATATGCATGGGTAATCTCCGGGTCTTTTCCAAGGGGGGCCACACCGTCCAATAAAGCAAATGCACCGTCATATTTTGTTGCAATTTCAGATCTTCTCTGGAGAGACAATGGTAATTTATTCAGTTGGCTCAACCCCAGGGCGCACTGAAAATCCGTTATGCGATAGTTAAACCCAAGATCAACCATCTCATAGGACCACGAGCCAAGTTGCTCACGCTGATGATGATCCGTTGCAATTCCATGGTTTCGAAACAAGCGCATGCGCTCAGCAAATCCTTCATGGTCCGTTGTAATCATTCCCCCTTCCCCGGTTGTGATATGCTTGACCGGATGAAAACTGAAGGTGGATAGATCGGCAAGGGTTCCCACATTAAGCCCATGATAGGTTGCTCCCAGGGCATGGCAGCTGTCTGCCACAAGCCATAAATCATGATCATGGGCAATCTGCTTCAGGGCATCCCAATTACAGGGATGTCCTGCATAATCCACAGCAATGATGGCTTTTGTTTTAGAGGTAATCTTCTTTTCCACCTGCTCCGGATCAATGAGGAGTGTATCCGGCAATACATCAGCAAAAACCGGAACCCCTCCCTGGTAGACAATGCAATTAGCCGTGGCAGCAAAGGTCATGGGCGTTACAATGACTTCATCACCGGAAGTTATCCCCAGGGCAAACATGGCACAATGCAATGCGGCAGTGCCGCTGGAAACGGCCACGGCATATCGAGTCCCAACGGTCTTGGCAAACTCCGTTTCAAATGCAGATATTCCGGGTCCGGTGGTCAACCAGTCGGATTGAAGAACATCCACAACAGACTGGATATCTGCTGCGTCAATAAATTGTCGTCCATATGGAATCAAAATATAGCTCCGCCCTGTAGGTTACATGGCTTTTTACCGCAATTCTGAAAGTCTTGCAAAAAAAATTCGATTACATTTTTTGACCACATCATATTTGGATGTACCGCCGTAGAAAGCCACAACAAGATATGTTCAAAATTTTGTTGGTTGTTTTTTTTACAAGCTTACCAATCCCATGTTTGTATAGCAGAAACGTTCTATCCAGCACAACATCTATTGAGGCGTTCATGTGCTACACTTAATTATTCCACACCATTTCTATTTAAGCAAATTTCATACCCAAAACAAAAAGCAAGTTTGATTCACCACACATCTTCACTTATTTGCACAGAGTTTAGACTCCTTTTTTGAATTAACTCTTCGGCTGTTTCCAGTCAAACATTGAATGATCGCACAATAATAAATTTAAAAAATTTCCAGCCAGACACCTGTGAATATTTCGTTTAACACTACTGTCTGAGCGTCAATAAACGGGTATGTTGCTTTAAATTAAATTAAACGGGCTTAATATCATAACATCGCCCGCCACCAATGGCTCAAACAGAACATGATCTAAAATAATAAGCATTTATCTTTATTCAAAAACATGATATTTAATAAAATTTTCAAATCACAGAATCATTGTTCTGTGATTTTTTTTATTTTATAAAGGATGCTGCAACCAAGGGCATCAAAATCGCTTTACACTTTTTTAAGGGAATAAAACATAAATGATCAGCACAACCAACGTCACCCTGGCCTATGGCAAACGGGTTTTATTTAAAGACGTTAACATAAAATTTGCACCGGGTAACTGCTATGGACTCATCGGGGCCAACGGGGCCGGAAAATCCACTTTTTTGAAAATTCTGTCCGGAGACATTGAGCCGGATTCAGGAACGGTGTCTGTGGGATCAAGGGAGCGCATCGCCGTTTTACGCCAGGACCACTTTGCCTTTGATGAAGAAACCGTGTTAAACACCGTCATCATGGGGCACAAAGAACTGTACACCATCATGAACGAAAGGGATGCCCTGTACGCCAAACCCGATTTTTCCGAAGAAGACGGCATCCGGTCCGGCGAACTTGAGGTGGAATTTGCAGAAATGGACGGCTATGATGCAGAACCCGAAGCTGCCGTGCTCTTAAATCACCTGGACATCCCCGAATCCCTGCACGGCAAAAAAATGAAGGAGCTTGAAGGCGGTGAAAAGGTCCGGGTACTCCTTGCCCAGGCCCTGTTCGGCAACCCGGATGTGCTGCTGCTCGATGAGCCCACCAACAACCTGGATATCAAATCCATTGCCTGGCTGGAAGATTTCCTCTACCGGTTCCAGAACACGGTGATTGTGGTCTCCCATGATCGGCATTTCATGAACCAGGTGTGCACCCACATTGCCGACATTGATTTTGGTCAGGTTGCCGTGTACGTGGGGAACTACGACTTCTGGTACCAGGCAAGCCAGCTGAACCTGAAGCAGAAACAGGCGGAAAATAAAAAGGTGACCAACCGGGCCAATGAATTAAAGGCCTTTATCCAGCGGTTCAGCTCCAATGCTTCCAAATCCAAACAGGCCACCTCCCGGAAAAAACTGCTGGAAAAACTCACCATTGAAGACATGCCGGTGTCCTCCCGGAAATATCCCTTCATCTGTTTTACCCCGGAACGCTCCTGCGGCAATGTGATTCTGGAAGTGGAAAATATATCCAAAACCATTGATGGGGAGAAGGTGTTAAACGATGTGAGTTTCACTGTAAACGGCGGGGATAAAATCGCATTCATGGGGGATAACAGTGTGGCCAAAACCACTTTGTTCCAGATTCTGGCAGGAGAGCTGGAACCCGACAGTGGGACTTTTAGATGGGGCGTTACCATAACACAATCCTACTTTCCCAAGGAACACAGCTCCTTTTTTAAAGGAGACTGCACCCTGATCCAATGGCTTTTGCAGTTTGCCCCCCCCACCGAAGGCGAAAGCTTTGCCCGGTCATTTCTGGGACGCATGCTGTTTTCAGGGGAAGAGGCCACCAAGAAAATCGGGGTGCTGTCCGGTGGAGAAAAGGTGCGGTGCATGCTTTCTAAGATGATGCTTGCGGCCTCCAATGCCCTGATGCTGGATGAACCCACCAATCATCTGGATCTTGAATCCATCACCGCCTTAAATGACAGCCTTGTGAAATTCCCTGAAGTGGTGCTGTTCACCTCCCATGACCATGAGTTTGTCAATACCGTGGCCAACCGCATCATTGAAATCACCCCGGCCGGGGTTATTGATCGACTCATGAGCTTTGACGAATATATCAGCAATTCAGAAGTGTCAAAAATCCGGGATGCCATGCTTAAAAAGGCGGCTTGATCGCCATCCCATCGGCCACCCATCATCACAGGTGACCAACGGGTAAGTTCTCAATAACCCCGGGGGGGGAGTGATAAAGCCCGCTTTGGCCTTTAAACCCAAGGGATATTCAAAAGAATCACCTGAATGCCCTGCCCTATTGAGAACTTTTACGCCGATGGGATCAATCTTCAATAATGGGGCGGCTTGTCATCTGCAGGCCCATCACTTCCCGGAATAAAATCAGAAAAGGCCCGGGTACGCTTCAAGACAAGCTCACAGATGGCACGAAGACGTTCAATCTCCTGCTGCTGCTCATACACCACCTGATTTAAGTCTTTGATGGTCTTTTCCTGAAATGCAATTTTGATTTCAATGTCCATCAGCCGTTCATCATTCATTTTATTACGCCTTGGACATGAACTTTCGGGTTTCTGTATTGACCTTTACCATCTCTCCGGGTTCAAGGTATTCCGGCACCTGGATCTCCACCCCGTTTGACAGGGTGGCGGGTTTTGTACGGGCCGTTGCGCTTGCCCCCCGCATCCCCGGAGCCGTATCCGTCACTTCAAAAACAAGGGATTTTGGAATTTCAAGGGAGACCATGTTTTCATCAATGATGGTGGCCAGAAGCCCTTCCATTTCATCGGTGATCCAGACAAGCTCATCTTCTATGTCTTCGGTGGAGACCATGTACTGGCTATAATCTTCCTTGTCCATGAACACATGCAGATTGCCATCGGGATACAGGTATTGCACCGATCTTTTCAGAAGTTCCACCTCGGTGAGCATGTCATTTCCCTTAAAGCTGTCTTCATACTTCTGTCGGGTCTTTACGTTGCTGAAACGCACCTTGTAAAGGGTGACAGCCCCCCTTGCCGTGGGAGACTTCACCGTGATGTGTTTTACCACGTGGGGCTCTCCGTTTATCTCCACCACCTGGCCTGTTTTTAAATCACACGCATTGGGCATTTTTTTCAACTCCTTTAAATCATTATCTACCTGATGATCCAATTTTGAATCTTTATTTTTCATTTGGGTTGGATCACAATATGGGCCATCCCTTTCATTTACTTGCGGATATAGCCCTCATCCGTCAGCATTCCCGCATTACTGCGGGCAGCGGTGTTAGCCAACTGATCCACCCGTTCATTGAGGGGATTACCGGCATGGCCCCGGACCCATTTAAAGGTCACGTTCGGATATTGTTCGGTGATGGAAAGCATTCGTTTCCATAAATCCGGATTCAATGCCGGTTTGCCATCAGCTTTTTTCCAGTCACGTCTTTGCCAGCTTTTTGCCCATCCCTTGGTGATGCCGTTGATGGTATATTGAGAATCGCTGTGAACCACCACATTTCTTTTTCTGTGGGCTTCCGGAATCTTCTCAAGGGCCGTTATCACCGCAAGCATTTCCATGCGATTATTGGTGGTATGGCTGAACCCCTGGGAACATTCCATGGTTTTTCCATCCATCATCAAAACAACACCATATCCACCGGGACCGGGATTTCCAATGGCGGACCCATCGGTATAAATATGGATCTCCTCTGTGGTTACCGTCACCGGCTTTTCACTACCTACGACCGGAGTACCAGCAACAGTTCCCCCCCCCGTCGGAGAAGCATGACGATTGATCAAAACCTTGATTTTTTCTGATATCACCAGCCCCTGCTTGACCATGGTGTCAAGCACCGGCATAAACTCGGCCAGGCGGTGGGGTTCATCAACAATGTCAATGACCAGGGGCAGATCTTCGGAGAGTCTTAGAATTTTTGAGGTGCGGATCTGGCTGTTTTTACCAAAACCCATGATGCCCCGGGTCACTGTAGCACCGGCAAGACCCCGTTTGTGAGCTTCTTCCACAATGGCTTCATAAAGGGGTTTGCGTCCTGCTCTCTGACTCTCGCCAATGTAGATTCGAATCAGTTCCATCTCAGTGTGCATATATTATATTGTCCTCTTTTCCTTGTCTGCAAAACAGGGTGGGCCATGCAGTTTTATATGAAAAGGTAGCCTTCAAGTCCACCTCAGCAGAGCCCCTCCCCCGATGGGCAATAGGAACCGGACAATCGAGCTGTATACAGTTCCGGTCCGGGACCATTGCCCGTCGGGGGAGGGGCGGCATAATGCCATTTGGCTCCGCGTCTACGACCCTATCTTCGTTGTGTCCGCCAAGACATGTGGGTTATATGGATCGGCCCAAAGCCATGCCAATGAAAAAAACGCCCGTCCCCACCAGCAGTTGAAACGCAACATTCCCCACCCCCATGAGCATCTGGGAATCCGCCAGAAACTGACCGGTTTCAGAAATAAAAGTGGAAAAAGTGGTGAATGAGCCCAGAAAACCCACAAAGATAACCGCTCGAAAATCGGCATTAAAATTTCCCCGGCCAAGGGCAAAGGCCCAGAGTATGCCGAACAAAAAGCTGCCAAGTATATTCACAGCCGCCGTTCCCCAGGGAAATCCAGACCCGGCCCAGCGTTGAACAGCACCGGCCATGCCGTACCTGGCAAGGGCTCCCAGGGCACCCCCAAAAGCAATACACATTATTTTCTGCAACACGGTATCAACTCCTTTGAGCCAACAATCCAGTTTTCTTCTGCACGTTTGAGTCCTTCCCCTGGAGCATTGTTCAACGGACCCAAACCTTTTATGGCAGGTTTTAAAAAAAACAAACCCCTACCGGACAGATTTTTCATTCCGGTAGGAGTCGGCAATAATTCATGGTAATCAAGGGGGGCTCTCCATCCCCAGGTTAAAATTTAAAGATTAGTATAGTTGGCCTGTTTTACCAAGTCAATATCCAGCTACAAAAAAAATAAAGAGAATGACTTGATTTTCCATGGGCACAACGATACATACTCGGTGGTCATATACCATGAATTAACCGGCTGGATCACAGGATTCAGTTCGCCAACAGGAATTAAACCCCAGAAAGAAGGAAAACCATGCTGCAAGATCAAAATCAATTACTGGAAGTATTATCAAATATAGGCATTGAATACACAAACCATGAACACCCCGCTGTGTTCACCGTGGAAGAGGCAGACATGCACCACGACGGCATTGAAGGGGTTCACAGCAAAAACTTGTTCTTCAAGGATAAAAAGAAAAACCTGTTTCTGGTGGTCACCCTTTCAGACAAGCCCATTCAGATAAAAGAGCTGGCAAAAAAAATAGGGGCCAAAAGCCCTTCCTTTGGCAAGCCGGAATTACTCATGGAGGTGCTCGGAGTAATTCCCGGTGCGGTCACTCCCTTTGCCGTGATCAACATCCAGGACCAACCGGTTAAAATCATACTGGACCAGGATCTCATGGAAAACGATCTTCTCAATTTCCATCCGCTGGTGAATACGGCCACCACCACCATTGCCCCCGCCGATCTTATTAAATTCATGGAACATTGCGGCAGAACACCGGAAATCATTAAAATTTAGAAATGTCTGATCGCATCATGCCAGCCCAGATGTACCATGATCTGCTGAAACCCAATGTCCGGTTTTGCCCATAACACCATCTCTTTTTCGCTCACCGGATGGGCAAAACGGATGTTCAAGGCGCAAAGAAGCAATCCCCTGCACTGGAATTGATTTTTAAAAAAATCGTTGTGACAGCTTTTGCCATAGATGGTATCTCCCACAATGGGATGGGAGAGATGCTTCATATGCCGCCGCAGCTGATGCCGACGTCCTGTTCCAGGATAAAGCGCCACCAGGGAATATCGGGAAGACGGATATTTATCCACACACATGGGCAGTTCCACCGTTGCAATACCGGCGTAATCGGTGACGGCCCTCTGCTTTGGCCGCTCCTGCAATCCTGCAGTTTTTTTTTCCAAACGCTCCAAGGCTTTTTGAAAAGAGTTTGTGTTTTCAGTGGCTTGAGTTAGCTCACTCCCTTGCCCGTCCGGACAGGGGGAGCCCATGCATGGACGGCTTTTGTATCCAGAGGATGGATGATTTGCCCGTACCCTTTTTATATTTTTCAGGGGATGATCAATGGTGCCTGTACCCTGAAGGTAACCCCGGACCACGGCCAGATAGGTTTTTTTCACCTGGTTTTCCTGGAATTGCATAGCAAGCTTCCGGGCAGCACCCGGATTCAAGGCAAACAGCAGAACCCCTGAGGTGGGCTTGTCCAGACGGTGAACGGGAAATACCCGCCGGCCGATCTGATCCCTTGTCATCTGCAGGGCAAATCGTGTTTCATGCCGGTCCATGGCGCTTTTATGCACCAGCATTCCTGCCGGTTTATTAACGGCAACAATATCGTTGTCCTGATAAATGATTTCAAGCCGGTCAATTTGAACTGATTCCGGCGTATCATGTTTTTTCAAAACCTTTCTTTTCCTTTTTAATTTTGGGAGTTGATGGGTTGCAGGCTTTTTTTCAGATATGGTGCCAATGGCCCATCCATATTATAAGAATTGAACCCTTTACTTAAAATGTGTTATGAAGAACCTGTTCAACCCGAAACCCCATTGGTGCTTGATAACAACATCCGCCAATCCTTAACCCGGGGTAACTGGATAAAGGCACCCCCTTTACAGGCTGGGACACCTTTTTTAAACCATCTGACAAGTTGATATCGAGTGAATATTTTGGAAAAAAACAGCTATAAAATAGACAACGACGTATTAACCATCCGGTCCATCTGTGGTGAGTATAGTTTTAAAATGGAAGACTCCGGCACCACGGACAATATCCACCGCATTGCCCAGATGATGGTTTCTGAAATGATAAAGGCGGAAGACTCCTTCATCAATGCAGGCGCAGCCATCAATCCCCATGTGCTTGTGTTACTTGCCAACCTGAATCTGAGCAAGAAATATGTTGAATTAAAGGATCGTCTGGATACATTGAACCAAACCCTGGAAGAAAAAACCCAGTTTCTTTCCCGTACAAAAATCCGTGCTTCTTTAGCCCAGACACCTCCTCTGCAGCCTCCCAAATCAGATGAGGTGCCTGAAATCGAAGAGGTCAAACCAGTCGAAGATGTCCAACCAGAGGGCATTACCCCCCCCCTGGAATCTGATATCATTGATGATCTGCAGCAGATAAACAATTTATTGTCCGATCCCGTTGCCCGGTTTTCCCAAGACCCTTTTCAAAACCCGGTGCCAGAGCCATCGGATCTTTCCCACTCAGCGCAGATAAAGGATATCGAACAACCAGCAGGATCCGCTGAAGTGGCAAAAACACCTGAGCCGGAGAAAACATCGGAGATGAAAAAAATCTCCGGACCGGAAAACACACCAGAATCAAACAATACAGCCGGCCTGGAAAAATTTGCAGGAGCGGACAGCCCCCCCGATGCAGAAAAGCCATCAAAACCTGAACTCCAAATAACAGAAAGCCCAGAAGCCTCCACTGGAGCCGAAAATAACGAAGCATTGACCCGTCCGACCCGATGTGCTCAAGTCTCCCGGAACCCACAGACACCGGAACCCATCAACGAGTCCACACCGACACTTGAAGCAGAATCCACGCCGGAAGCACCGTCCATCTCCGGGGGAAAAAAGTTAACGCAGGACTCCCAGTCTGCCACCATCAGCAGTGAAATAACAGACATCCCTTTGGAACAGGCAAACTCAAACAAACCTGCCCAGGTACGAGACCTTCCCGCCAGCCCTCTGGATGCACCCCCACTTCAAGAAACATCAGAAATAATAAATGAAGCAACACCCGCATCAGAGACAAAGGAAATGCCCGAAGCTGAGACAAAACAAACTGCTGAATCAGAAAAAGCCGTACCAACACCTGAAGCAAAGCCAGCAGAATCAGAAACACTACAAGCAGCAGCGGCAGCACCAGCAGACACAACATTTCCCAAAGAAGAGACTCCCTGCAATGAAAACCCGAAATCCATGGGCAGTTTCCCCATACACACGGCAGTGGACTATTCCCAGACCAAATTCCACAGCCCTGCCCCTGAAAAAGATTCCATGACGGAAACCTTTGAACTGCCCTCCCTGAAGTTTTTGAAAAACATCAACAGCAAAACAGAGGTGGATCATGAAAGCATTCGTCGGGATGCCGAGCTGTTGGAAAAAAAGCTGGGATATTTCGGCATCAAGGGCGAAGTCATGGGGGTATCCCCGGGACCTGTGATCACCACTTTTGAATACAAGCCGGACCCGGGCATTAAAATCAGCAAAATAGTTAATCTTGCCGATGATCTTGCCCTTGCCTTGAGTGCCTACAGCATCCGCATAGTTGCACCCATACCGGGAAAAGATGTCATGGGCATAGAGATTCCCAACCTGAAAAAGAGTATAGTACCTTTTATCGACATTGTCAGCTCCGAAGATTTCATCAACAGCACCTCCAAACTGCCCATCTGTCTGGGGAAAGACATCATCGGCAACCCGGTGGTGGTGGAGCTTGAAAGCATGCCCCACCTGCTCATCGCCGGAGCCACGGGAACGGGCAAAAGCGTTGGACTCAACGCCATGATCACCAGTATTCTTTACAAGGCCAACCCCGATGAAGTCAAATTTCTGATGATTGATCCCAAGCGCATTGAGCTTTCGTTATACAATGATATCCCCCACCTTATCACCCCGGTGATAACGGACATGAAAAAAGCCACCACTGCCCTCCAGTGGATGGTCCGGGAAATGGAAAGACGATATGATCTTCTGGCCAAATACCAGGTGAGAAACATTGAACAGTTTAACCAAAAAATGAAAAAAATGAATGGGAACCCGGAAATCAGCCATGAAGAACTGCCGGACCCGCTTTCTTATATTGTCATCATCATTGACGAGCTGGCGGATCTCATGATGACTGCCTCCCGGGATGTGGAACTGTCCCTTACCCGACTGGCCCAGATGGCCAGGGCCGCAGGCATCCATCTCATCCTTGCCACACAAAGGCCTTCGGTGGATGTACTCACCGGCATCATCAAGGCCAATTTTCCCACCCGGATCTCCTTCCAGGTCTCTTCCAAGACCGATTCCAGAACCATCATTGATTCCAACGGGGCGGAAACCTTGCTGGGCATGGGTGACATGCTCTTTGTACCCCCAGGAACAGCGAGGCTAACCAGGGTCCATGGCACCTATCTGTCAGAAGAGGAACTCATTGACGTCACCTCCTTTCTCAAAGCCCAGCAGTCCCCGGAATATCTGTTTGATGTCATCACAGAACAGCAGGAGGAACCGGAGCAGGACTATCGGGATGATGAATACGATGAAAAATACCACGAGGCCCTGGAAGTGGTCATGGCCACCCGGCAGGCCTCCATATCCGGTATTCAACGGGCGTTGCGGGTGGGGTACAACCGGGCCGCCCGAATCATTGATATCATGGAAAAAAAGGGTATTGTGGGGCCTTCGGACGGTGCAAAGCCCCGGCAGGTGCTGTCCGGCCCCATGGACTAGGCTTCAGGCATCTTTAGGCGCTTATCAGCGCCCTATCAAAAAAGATTCTTATCTCTGATTGTAAATATTCGGCTTGGTTCTGTAAATGTTTGGTCAGTGCCCCATATTCGCTTAGTTGGGACAGCCTATCATACTATTGCTATGTGAGCAGGCCCAAATGAGTGAAGATGATGGGGTGCTGGCCGAATATTTACCTCTGATTTTCGTGTTATTTTGGCAAGAGAATCAGAAAATCTTTTTAGTTCTGGCTTGTCAAGGTTAGGTTTATGCCTGCCCTTTTTCGTTGAAATAAGTGTCCACCAGTTTTTCTGCAAGACCGGTATAGGTATCCGGAGTCAATTGCCGCATGCGCTCTTTAAAGGACATGGGAACTTTCTCAAGCTTGTCCACAAATACATCAAGGGTATGTTTGTCTATTTTCTGACCCCGTGTGAGATCCTTGAGACGCTCATAGGGATTGGATTCTCCAAACACCCGCATGGCCGTCTGAAAGGGCTCTGCCAGAAGTTCCTGGTTGGCCGCCAGATCCTGTGCAAGGAGCGTTTTATTCAGATCCACCTTGGAAAGGCCTTTCATGCAGTTTTTAATGCCGATGATATAATATCCGAAAAGGGAACCCAGACTTCTTAACACCGTACTGTCTGTCAGATCCCGCTGAAATCGAGACTTCTGAAGTTTTACGGCCATGTGTTCCATCATGGCAATGGCCATGCCCATGTTTCCCTCACTGTTTTCAAAATCAATGGGGTTGACCTTATGGGGCATGGTGGAGGAACCTGTCTCGCCTTTTTTCAGGCGCTGTTTGAAATAGCCAAGGGAAATATATCCCCACATGTCCCTGTCAAGGTCCATAACCCCGGCGGCGGAACGGATCAGGGCATGCAGAATAAAGGCAAGGGAGGCATTGGGGTTGATCTGGGTGGTGTAAAGCAATGGTTCAAGTTCAAGATGCCGGGTGAGAAATCGCTGACCTGCAGAGATCCAGTCAATTTCTGGAAACACAAAAAAATGGGCATTGTAGCTGCCCGTAGCCCCGTTGATCTTGGCCTGCACAGTGGCCTGTCTTAATATGCTCACCTCTCGGTTGAACCGCCAGGCAAAATTGACAAATTCCTTTCCCACGGTGGTGGGGGTGGCTGGCTGTCCATGTGTTCTGGACATCATGGGAACGGATTTGTAGGCCTGGGCTTTTTCTTCGATGGCTTTAACAAGATCCGCCAGAAGATCTGTGGCAATGTCCCTGCCCTTTTTCAGCATGAGCGCATAGGCGGTATTGTTGATATCATCGGAGGTACAGGCAAAGTGAACCCATTCCCCGATGTCATCAAGGTCTTTTTCGGCCAATTTTTCTTTGATGAAATACTCCACGGCCTTGACATCATGGTTGGTGGTACGTTCAATTTCTTTGATCCGAAGGGCATCGGCGGTGCTGAATTCATTTAAAACGGCATCAATATCCTTCACCCGGCTGTCATCAAAAGGTGCCAGCTTCAGATCGGTGAGAATAAATTTCAACCACTCAATTTCCACCTGAACCCGGTGTATGATCAATCCATATTCAGAAAAAATATCCGCCAGTTCTCCGGTGAGTCGCTGGTATCTTCCATCAAGCACGGACAATGCTTTTATGCTTTCCATAATTTCTCCATAGGTATTTTATAAGAAACTCCGTCCAAAGTGCTGCAATAATGAGAGTTTCAATTTTCGTTGTGGCAGGTAATTACTGCCATGTGGGTTATATATAATGGTCATGCCCTGGAGGGGCAAAAAAAGGGAATAAGACGACATCATCGGCCACAGAAACCACTTAAAGCTGCAACCGGGCTGCCCCCCAATATTAATCCAGTCTTACAAAGTGAACCCATAGTTAATGGAAGATGCACCGGGTGTCAATTATTTTCCAGGACCAGGAAAAGATATAAATGCCTCGAGCTGTTCCATGCCCCTGGAAAAGGGCCCCAAAAATTACATTGACAAAACCCCTGGCATCCTTAATTATAAACAAAGCCAATACAATTGATATTATTGACCATCGGGCATAAAGGTAGAAAAAACATGGCTTCTGACATTCAGGAACAACATTGTTCAAGGGCAGACAACACACTTGATTCTGCATCCGTTTCTCTCTGTGATACCTGGCAGGCGCTGGTGGTTGATGCAGATAAAAAAAATCACCTCTTTTTTCAAAGCCTTCTTTCCAATTTTGTTTTTAGAAACAAACCGCTCTTTCTTTATCATGCTCACTCCGTTGAGACGTCCCAGCCCCTGCTGTCCGAAAACCCCGAAATCCAGGTGGCCCTGCTTTCCCTTTCCCGGGAGATGGGCACCGATGGCCGATGGCTGATCCATTTCATCCGAAAAAATCTGAACAACGATAAAATTCAAATCATTGTTTTGATGGATGATTTTTATGCAGATTTACAGCAGGAAATACTGGATAATGATAATATCCACGCCCTTTGCCTGTATTCAGATATAAATGAGCAGAAAATTCACAGCCTTTTTGCAACGGCCCTGGGATCATACAGCCACATCTGGAAACTGCACCTGCAGCTGGATGAAAAAAAGGCAATGGAAGATCATTTCCTTGAAAGCGAACAGCGCTTTAGAGAAATCACCATCAGCATCGGGGATCTGGTTTGGGAAATGGACTGCCATGGTAAATACACCTATGTTTCGGACAATGTAACCGAAATAACCGGATTTACCATGGATGAACTCAACAAGATTCATTTTTCAGCAATTCTTAACAATAAAGCAGAAACCATTGCACAAAAACGAATTGCCCATCGCACCAACGCCCGACTCCCCTTTAAAAACATTGAAATCTGGAAAAGACATAAAAACAAAAAACACCTCTGCTTTCTGACCAATGGACGTCCCATTCTGGATGCCCGGGGAACCCTACGGGGATACCGTGGCATTGACAGAGATGTCACGGAATATAAACTTTCTGAAAAAGAAAATGAACGACTCATTACCCAGCTCAACCAGGTACAGCGCCTGGAAGCACTGGGCACCCTGGCAGGTGGTATTGCCCATGATTTCAATAATATTCTGGGGGTTGTCCTGGGATATACCCAGCTTTTGCAGATGGATGTAACAGGTAATTCCAAAACCGTCCATTACACCCGTCAAATCATTGATGGATGTAATCGTGCAAAAAATCTGACCGCCCAGATACTGGATTTCAGCCGACTGAAAACCAACAATGATCCCAGTGCCCCCCAAGCCCCCATCAATCCGTCATCCGTGGTAAAGGAAAAGCTCAAGATGCTCCGGGCAACCATTCCTTCTTCCATCATCATCAACACTGACATTCCCCGGAAAACCAGACGTGTACTGGCAACACCCAACCAGATTTATCAGATCATCACCAATCTTTTGACCAATGCATACCAGGCCATGGAGGATAACCAGGGGATTATTTCGGTCACCATGAGCGACATATCTCTCACCGCAGAAAATTACACCCCCACCGCCACGTTAAATCTACCCCACGGGGATTATGTCATCATTGAAGTCAAAGACAACGGCAAAGGCATGTCAACGGATCTGAGGGATAAAATTTTTGATCCCTATTTCACCACCAAACAGGGAGGGGACGGCCGGGGCCTTGGACTTTCCGTGGTGCACAGCATTATCACCCGGTGCAAGGGGGCTGTTATCCTGGACAGCCAGCCGGGAAAAGGCACACGGATTACCATATATCTTCCCGGTTTTCCCGATGAACCGGAAGACAAAAAAGATCAGAAAAATATCATCACCGGAGAAGGCAAAATCCTTTTTGTGGATGATGAAAAAATGCTGGTGGATCTTGGTAAAATGATGCTTGAAAGAATTGGATATCAGGCTGTATCCCTGCAGTCACCCAGCGAAGCCCTGAGTATTTTTCAAAAAGATCCAACTTCTTTTTCACTGGTTATCACCGATTTAACCATGCCCAATCTCCAGGGAACCCAGCTGGCAAGCGAAATAAAAAAAATCAGCCCCAAAACCCCGGTTATCCTTGCCACCGGCTTTGACAGTCACACGGCAATGTCCCGGGGTGACGGCAAAGACATTGATATGGTTATGTCCAAACCCCTTTCCATTAATGCACTTTCAGAAAGCATTAAAACCCTTCTAAAGTAACACAGGCCACCAACAAGTCCATTGGTACACAACTTTTACCCTCCCTGACGGGCATTAAAAAGCGCAGGCGGTTTGAGGATAAACCTATCCCCGGTTTCCGGGTTTCACTCCGGCAGAGAAAAAACTGCCAACGTTCTCCCTGGCTGGTGTGACCGTGGCAGTCATTAAAAATGACTTGACAAAGCTTTCCACCTGATAGAAATATATATTATTCATGTAAACATTGTTTATAAAAATAATAAATACTTTCAGGAGAATATTTTGAAACTGCTAAATCCCAAAAAAGAGACATTTGATCATCTTGATCCTGCCTCGGCATTGATCATGAAAAAAACCATTGCCTTTTTTGAAGACAAGGGAAAAACAAAGCTCAAAGCAGACTACCACGCCAAGGAATGGTATGGGGATTTCCTTGATTTTGTGAAACAAGAGAAAATTTTCTACACGCTCTTAACTCCCTCCCAATATGGCGATGAAGAATGTCGATGGGATACCTGCCGCAACTGTTGTTTCAATGAGATCCTCGGATTTTATGGTCTGCCCTACTGGTACACTTGGCAAGTCACCATTCTGGGCCTTGGGCCCATCTGGATGGGAAAAAACGAAGCCCTGAAAAAAAAGACAGCCCGTTTACTGGAACAGGGTGAAATCTTTGCCTTTGGTTTGTCAGAAAAAGAGCACGGGGCTGATCTTTATTCCAGCGACATGACACTGACCCCCCTCACCGATGATAAATTTGTGGCAGACGGCGGCAAATATTACATTGGAAACGCCAACAAGGCCGGTCTGGTATCCGTGTTTGCAAAGGATTCCGACACCGATGAATATGTGTTTTTCACCGCAGATCCGAGCCATGAAAATTACACCCTGGTAAAAAACATCATCTCCAATCAATCCTATGTGGCAGAATTCAGTCTCAACGGATACCCGGTGGGCGCATCGGACATCCTTTCCCGGGGAGATCATGCCTGGGACAGTGCATTAAACACCATTAATGTGGGAAAATACAATCTGGGCTGGGCCTCCATCGGCATCTGCACCCATGCCTTTTATGAGGCCATCACCCATGCATACCATCGAAATCTTTATGGAAAGATGGTAACAGATTTTCCCCATGTACAGGAACTGATGACAACAGCATGGGCAAGGCTCATGGCCATGAAACTCTTTGCCGCAAGAAACAGTGACTACATGCGCACCGCCTCGGCGGATGACAGACGATATCTGCTGTATAATCCCCTGACAAAAATGAAGGTCACCACCCAGGGAGAAGAGGTGATCAACCTCATATGGGATGTCATTGCCGCCAAGGGATTTGAAAAGGATACCTATTTTGAAATGGCAGCCATTGAGATCCGCGGGCTTCCAAAGCTTGAAGGTACCGTGCACGTAAACATGGCCCTTGTGGTGAAATTCATGGCAAATTATCTTTTCGCACCGGGGGACATGCCCGAAATTCCCCTGGTCCATGGACCGGCCAATGATGATTTCCTGTTTGATCAGGGAACCACCCGGGGCCTTTCCAAAACAATTTTTCACGATTTTCAAAAAACCTATGATCAGATGGATCTTCCCAACATTGCAGTTTTCAAAGAGCAGATCAATGCCCTTAAGCATCTTCTGATCAATGCTCCGCCGGAAAAAGCGCAGACAAAAGATATTGATTTTCTCCTGATCCTCGGCGAACTCTTTGCACTGGTGGTATATGGGCAGTTGATCATTGAAAACGCCCTGCTGATGAACATTGACAATGATATTGTGGATCAAATCTTTGATTTCATGGTAAAGGATTTTTCAAAACATGCCCTTCAACTCTACACCAAGGGCAGTTCCACAAACAAACAAATGGAACTTGCTTTGAAGATCATTAGAAAACCCGTGACAGACATAAACCGATTTAACAGGGTATGGCAGCAGGTTCTGTCCATGGCCGATGCCTATGAAATGAATGCCTGATCTATCCGCCGACAGGGGATGATCATCGCTGGGCCGGCCATAAGATCGCCACGCCCGGGTAAATTTCAACATAAAGCAAGGTTGATATCATCCCCCATCAATTCCCTTGACAAACGGTCTGGAATTAAAGTATCGTTGCTGGATTATTATGATATTTATATATATAATTTAGAGACTTATTTGATTCATGATTCAGGAGAACAAAACCATGGCATTGACTAAAACGGAGATCACAGAAAGAATTCAAAAACAACTCGATCTTTCAAGGAGCACTTCATATAAAATCATGGAGGATTTTCTGGAAATTATCAAAGGCAGCCTGGAACAGGGCGAAGATGTCATGATCAGCGGATTCGGCAAATTCTGTGTCAATGAGAAAAAAGCCAGAAAAGGGCGTAACCCGGCCACCAGCCAAGAAATGAACCTCCCTGCCCGACGGGTGGTTACCTTTAAATGCTCTGGAAAACTGCGTAACCTTATCAATCCCTGAGCACATCCCCTGCACTGCCCCCTCCCAGCAATGGCCGATGGTGTGGGCAAGTCCCAGAATTTGCTTTGAACTCAATGCACGTTCAAGTCCCATATCACGGCATGGTAACCTCAGCCCCGGTGTCTTTTGAGGCTGGGGCATGGGAGGCAAATCTGAAAATAAATTCCTCTTTCCGGGCCAGTCCAAACCCATGTTTTGCCAGATGCTCAATATAGGTTCCATCGTGCTGCAGGCGGGCAATAATATTTTCAATACCCCGATTTTCCGCTTCAATTTCCCGGGTTTTTTCCAGTATCCGGGCCTTTTCTTCTCTTAGGCCCACCAGAGAGTTGAACCCGTTATCCCCCCAGACCATCCAGACGGCCAGCACCATCAATGCCACAACGGCAAGGTAAAACCCGGAAGCATTCAATTTCATAATTTCAAATTTCTCCTTTGATCCAACCATACATTCTGCGACACTCCCGCCGGCCACACGCTAAAAAAAGACAGATATAAACCAGTATACCCACCACAATGGCAGCAGATATCCCCATGAGCAGCGACATCTTTCCAGCATTGAGTCCCGGACAAACATAAAAAAAGACCCAATCCACTACCCCATACATGACACCGGAAAAGAAAAGAGATTTAAGGCTGAAACGCATCAACTGCCCACCAGTACCAGGTGTGAAATATCCACCGGCTTTCCATAGCAATATCATGAGATTCACACATGCAGCCACAGACAAAGCAAGGGCAAGTCCCCTGTGACCCATGGTTTTTAGCAGAATACTGCCAAGAATCCCATTTACGGCCATGGCACAAAGACCCGCTACACAGGGTGTCCGAATATCTGAAAATGCGTAAAACAGGGTACCAAACAGCCGGGTACCCGAAAAGGCGGCCAATCCCATGGATAAAAAAAACAAAACAGAGGCGGTTTCAAGGACTGCTTGCATATGAAATGCGCCCTGGAAAAAAAGAAGTGCCACAATGGGCCTACTTAAAACCATCAGCCCTGCCATGGCCGGAAGCGTAAGAAAAAACACCGCCTGCAGCCCCCGGGAAAAAAGTGCTGCAGCCTTATCTCCCCTACCTGCGGCAACATTGATGGCCAGCCGGGGAAAAATCACCGTGGACACAGACACGGTAAAAAGAGCCATGGGAAACTGTACCAGTCGATCGGCATAATACAGGTAAGAAATACTGCCATCTCCCAGACAGGATGCCATAAAGGTGGCCATGAGCACATTAATCTGATAGCCTGCCACACCCACCATGGCCGGCAGCATTGTCTTTGCAGCCCGGATTGCGCCCTTGTGCAGAAAACGGGATCGTTTAAAAAAGCGAAATCCCCGGGCATGAATAAAGGGCAGCTGGAGAAGAAGCTGTATAACTCCCCCCAGGGTTACTCCCCAGGCCAGGGCCACCGCCGGGGCGGAAAATAAGGGGGACAAAATCAGGGCAAAAAGAATAATCACCACATTAAATAATATGGGTGCCACCGCCGGCGCAGCAAAATGCCCCATTCCGTTTAATATCCCCATGCACACTGCCATGAGAAAAATACTTCCAAGATAGGGCATCATGATCCGGGTCAATGCCACTGTAAGCTCATATTTCTGGGGGTGGGGTATAAATCCCGGGGCAATACCGGCAATAAGACCCGGGGTGAATAAAATCCCGGTCACCACCACAAGCACTCCGACAAAAGAGATGATGCAGAAAAAAGACCGTGCCATGTCAAAGGCAGCAGCCTTGCCACCCATGCTGCGGTACCGGGTAAACTCGGGGATAAAAGACAGGGTCAACACCCCGTCGGAAAAAAATTTCCGCAGCAGGTTGGGCAACCTGAAGGCAATGAAAAAAGCATCGGAATAAAACCCGGCACCCAGAATCATGGCCACAATGGCATCCCGGACAAATCCAAGAATACGACTTACAAGTGTGGCTGAGCCAATGGTGAAAATTCCGGGAAACAGCCTGGAAAACCCTGTATTTTCATGTGGTATCATCACTTTTTCCTTGACAAAAAACACGAACCCCAATAAAATAATTTTTTCAAAACTTATGGATTTACTGTTAAATTAATCATATTAATTAAGGAGTTCAAAACAAGTTGGCCAATCATAAATCCGCACTTAAACGTGCAAAACAGAGTGAAAACAGACGTCTTAGAAACAAATCAACAAAATCCGCCATGAACACAGCCATTAAAAAGGTCCGTGCTGCAGCCGAAGAAGAGGGAAACGAGGATGCCCAGGCTCTTTTCAAGAGTGCCCAGGCCTGCATTGCCAAGGCAAGCAAAAAAGGAGTTATCCATAAAAACACCGCTGCTCGTAAAATTTCAAGACTGTCCAGAATTCTGAACTAAAAGCCATCTTTTAGAAGAATCAAAGGCGCATGAATCGGGAACTTGTTATTTCCCTGATTTCATGCGCCTTTTTTTTTGATGGGGGTCTCTCTTCATGTCGGAATTTTAACACCTGAGCAATAGTACCGCGCAGCTCAATTCCATTGGTGCTTTTTAAGGTTCTTTTTCCATTAGAATATAACATACATGGCAGTAAGCACCTGCCACAACGAAAGTTGAAACTCTAATCATTGCAGGACCTTGGACGGAGCTTGATATAACTCGCATGTCCTGTCGGACACAACGAATATTGAAAATGGTAAATGGCATTATGCCGCCCCTCCCCCGACGGGCAATGAGCCCGGACCGGAACTGTAGACAGCTCGATTGTCCGGTTCCTATTGCCCATCGGGGGAGGGGCTCAGCTGAGGTAGACTTGAAAGTGACCTTTTCATATAAAAGATTTCGCTACCCAAAAGGCACAGAAAATCAGGCCGTGTTGTACCATGAAAACACTACAACACTACCATTGATCACTCATGGCACTGACCAGTTTTTCAGACAATCTCAGGGCAATCTGGGCCACAGCTTCCTTTTGTGCAGCCTCATTGGTGACATTGGAACTGGATGCCGTATAAATCTCATTACCGGCAAACCCCTTTACCGCCCATAGTTCAACCCCGTCGGCATCCGTCATTAAGAGATCCAGTGTGGCACTGACCCGTCCCTGAAGGACGGTATCGTCCGATGACCGGGTCAGATCCCCCACAGAAACAGAACGAATAATCCCTTTTACCACCCCACCTGTTGTGGCGGTCTTCAACACCCGAACATCGGTTTTCTTCAACAATTCATTGATAAAAGCATTGGTAAAAACGTTTTCCGCACCGGACTGACTGCTGCGATTTTCAAACAGGTTTACGCGAACTGCCTTTATTCCCCCGGGCAGGGGTGCCGTTCCCTGCATGCGATAGCCGCACCCCCCCCCAAGGATCAGAACCAGGAGCAAAAGCCCCTTTATTATCTGACAGAAGTGTTTGTTCATCATTACACCACGATGTTGACAAGTTTTTTCTTCACAACAATCACTTTTCTGATGGCTTTGTCCTCAATGTGTTTTATCACAGCAGGATCGGCCATGGCCACAGCCTTTATGGCCTCATCATCGGCGTCTGCATTAATGGTAAATTTTGATCTGAGCTTGCCGTTTACCTGTACCACAATGATCATCTCGTCACTTGTCAATGCGTCTTTCCGGTACGTGGGCCAGGGATGATCCACAATGCTGGGCACATGACCCATCTGCTGCCACAGTTCTTCGGCAAAATGGGGCACAATGGGGGACAAAAGAAGGACTATGTTTTCCATGCAGAAGGCGGCAACACCCTTCATGCCGTCGTCAGCGGTTTCAAGATCTGCACTGTACATGGCATTGACAAGCTCCATCACCGCACTGATGGCCGTATTGAAATGAAAGCTGTCTTCAATGTCATCGGTGACTTTCTTGATGGTCTGATGTCCCTTGCGGTATAGGTTTTTGGCTTCATCGGACAACCCATCCATGGGACCGTTCCACACAGGGATGTCCCCACAAACCTCTTTACACAGAGAAACCAGACGCCATACCCGGTTAATAAACCGGTTACAGCCTTCCACCCCGTCATCATTCCATTCCAGATCCTTTTCCGGTGGCGCGGCAAACAGGCAGAAAAGACGAGTGATATCCGCCCCGTATTTTTCAAGGAGAGTGTTGGGGTCAATGACGTTTTTCTTGGATTTGGACATTTTAATCACCCGTCCCACTTCAACGTCACGCTTGCATTTTGAACATTCAAACCCATCTCCGGCGGGAACGGCATCCTCAGGAAAGATATATCCATGCTCGGGACAGGTCAGGGTCTCTTTACACACCATGCCCTGGGTGAGCAGACGGGTGAAGGGCTCTTTGAAATCAATGAGTCCCAATGTGTTTAATACCCGCATGAAATACCGGGAATAAAGCAGATGCAAAATGGCATGTTCCACCCCGCCGATGTATTGATCCACGGGCATCCAGTATTTGACGGCATCGGGGTCAAACATGGCCGTTTCACACCGTGGGCTGCAATAGCGGACAAAATACCAGGAACTTTCCACAAAGGTGTCCATGGTATCGGTGTCCCGGTGGGCATCTTGTCTGCCGCACACAGGACAGGTGGTTTCAGCAAAAAAATCAAGGGTGGGCAAGGGAGATCCGCCGTTCTCCAGAAGATCGGCATCTTCGGGCAGGGTCACCGGCAATTGCGCTTCCGGCACCGGCACCACGCCGCAGCTGTCACAATGAATCACCGGGATGGGCGTTCCCCAGTACCGTTGGCGGGAAATACCCCAATCCCGGAGCCTGAAGCTGACGGTTTGTTTTCCCTTTCCCTGTTTTTCAAGCCATTGGGTGATTTCGGCCATGGCTGAACCATTGTCCATACCGTCGTATTGGCCGGAATTTACCAGTAGTCCTTCCCCGGTGTAGGCTTCTGCCATGGTGGCACCGTTCAGGGTCTCCCCTTCCGGTTGAATCACCACAACGATGTCAAGGTCATATTTCCGGGCAAAATCAAAATCGCGCTGATCATGGGCCGGCACGGACATAACGGCACCGGTGCCATATCCCATAAGGGCGAAGTTGGCGGTGAACACGGGCATGCGTCGACCATTGGCCGGGTTGATGCACCAGGCACCGGTGAACACGCCTTCCTTTTCATATTTTTCCAGGGCATCTGCAGAGCGATCCTGGCGGGATATCTTGTCCACAAAGGCCTGAACGGCATCGGCCTGTGTTGTGCCGGCGGACAGGGTTTCAACCAGGGGATGTTCCGGGGCAAGACACATGAACGTGGCACCAAACAGGGTGTCCGGGCGGGTGGTAAACACCTTGATGTCTGCCTCCATGCCCTCAATATCAAAGGACACTTCAGAACCAAGGCTCTTGCCGATCCAGTTTTTCTGCATCAGAGTGACTTTATTTGGCCATCCGGGCAGTTCATCACAGTGAAGCAGGAGATCTTCAGCATAATCCGTGATCTTAAAAAACCACTGCCACAGTTTTTTCTGCTGCACCGGCTGGCTGCACCGCCAGCAGAGATCTGCCTCCACCTGTTCGTTGGCAAGGACGGTCTGGCAATGTTCACACCAGTTGACATAGGATTCCTTGCGATAAACCATCTGTTTTTCCAGCATCTGGAGAAACAGCCACTGTTCCCACCGGTAATACTCCGGGCGGCAGGTGGCAATCTCACGGTTCCAGTCGTAGGAGAATCCCATTTTTTTGAGCTGACGGCGCATGGTGGCCATGTTGTCATAGGTCCAGGCCGCCGGATGGGTATTGTTGTCAATGGCCGCATTTTCTGCGGGCATCCCAAAGGCATCCCATCCCATGGGATGAAGCACATTAAAGCCTTTCATTCTTTTGTATCGGGCCACCACATCGCCAATTGTATAATTCCTAACATGGCCCATGTGGATTTTACCGGACGGATAGGGAAACATTTCAAGAAGATAATATTTATCCTTTGACCTGTCCTCAGTTGTGGTAAAAACACCTTGGGATTCCCAATATTGCTGCCATTTTGTCTCTACTGCTTCAGGATGGTACCGATCTTCCATGATTATATGTCAACCTCCGGACACTATGCGTTTCAGGGGGATAATGCAAACCGTCGCCCCGGTGTAAACGGGGGGTGCCTGAAAAATTTTCAGGACGACTGAAACCCGCATCAAAGCCCCAATTTCTATGACTGATGATGTTCCGTTTTTTTATCCGGACAATCCCTTAAGGGGGGCGCTTTTTTAAAAAAAACAGGCCCATCAAGTACAAGGGCAAATAAAGCACATTAAATGGCACAATATGAATGAAATAGCAAGGATGATACAACCTGCCGATCATAATTTATTTGACTTGGCGGCGTCAATCGAATACTTGTTGTGTGCAGAAAGACATTTTATTTTTTTAGACAATACCGGAGCGCCGGTTTATATAACCATACAAAAGACAGACAGCATCCGTCAGAAGAGAGATTTCAACTGTCATCGGGGCTTTTCAAGACCCATGATATATTCTTTGCTTTTTTTACAGCAATGGCACCCACCGGAATATGCCGGGGGCAAAGCCGACAGGGTCACAAAAAAGCAACAAACCCCGATACTTGAAAATCTCCATAAAACAATTTTTTTCCATGGAGGCGGCAAGAAAGATTTAATGACAAGAAAAATTTTAATCAATGCGCATGATTCGGATGAATGCAGAATCGTGACCATTAAAGAAAACAAGCTGGAAGAAATTCACCTGGACACAGCCGCACGGGAAATGACCCAGGGAAATATTTACAAAGCGTCTATTTCAAGGGTGGAGCCCAGTCTTCAGGCCGTGTTTGTGGATTATGGCACCCAGAAAAACGGATTTCTGCAACTCAATGAAATTCACAGTGATTATTTCCTGGACAATGACGCCGGGGACCGAAAAATCACCAACCTGGTGAAAAAAGGCCAGGAACTCATTGTACAGGTCACCAAGGACCCCATCATGCACAAGGGGGCCATGCTCACCACCTTTATCTCCCTGCCGGGCAGATTATCCGTTCTCATGCCGGGAAGTACCACCCGGGGGGTCTCCCGCCAGATTGCCGATGAAGAGGAACGAAAACGCCTCAAGGGCATAATAGAATCACTGAAAATACCCGAGGGGTTCGGCCTGATTGTCAGAACAGCCGGCAGAGATGCCACCAAAACGATGTTCACCAACGATCTGAAATATCTCCAGCGGGCCTGGAAAAACATCAACCAGAAGGCCATTGAAAGCACCACCCCCTCCCTTTTGTATAAAGAACAGAACCTTGCCGTTAGATCCTTAAGGGACTATTTCACCGATGATATCACGGAAATTCTGATAGATGACAAAGAGGTGTTCCAAGAAGTCAAGGATTTCATGGGGGTTATTGCCCCCGGCAAGCAAAATATTGTAAAATTGTTCAAGGGTGAAAAACCCATTTTCACAAAACATCAGCTCGAAGAGCAGATAGCCTCCATCTTTGAACCCAAGGTATCCCTGAAATCCGGAGGTGCCATTGTCATTGACCAGACAGAAGCCCTTGTGGCCATTGATGTCAATTCAGGAAAATCCACCGGCAAAAAGAACATTGAACAGACCGCCTACCACACCAATATTGAGGCGGCCGAAGAGGTGGCAAGGCAATTGAGACTCCGGGATCTGGGGGGGCTTATTGTGGTGGATTTCATTGACATGAAAGAAAGAAAACACAAGGCGGATGTCACCAAGACCTTGAAAAAACATCTGAAATCCGACAAAGCAAAGACCAAAGTGGGCGGCATATCCGGTTTTGGACTTGTGGAGATGTCACGGCAGCGTCTGCGCCCTTCCATTACCTTTGGCAGTTACAGAACCTGTCCCCACTGCAAGGGACGCGGCATGATTCCCTCCGTGGAAAATCTGGGACTTGCATTTTTGCGGCAGCTTAATCTTAAAACCATTAAGGGCAGTGTCACCGCCCTCACAGCGGATCTACCGCCGGAGGTGGCTGCCTATCTTTTAAACAAAAAAAGAAAAGAAATCCATGATATTGAACTCAAAAGAGAGGTCACCATCACCATCAACGCCTGTGATGAAATCCTCTGGGGAGAAAGTCGCATCAGCTGTGACAAATAATTTTCACTGTGACAGATGGCCCAGATTGTGAGCAACCCCGATTATGTTTTTAATGTTTTGGTACTCCCGGTGGGAAGGGTGTCGGAGCCGCAACCGGCGGGGCCAAGACTATGATCAAGGGCAGTATTATTAATTATTCAGGATCGATATCCCCCACAAGCTGAACCTTGACATAATCTTAACTTTTGTGTATCTCAAACAGTCGCACACTAAACAGCCCATTTGGAGAACGGGCTTGGTCATAACATCAGTCTGACCCCATTGACCCGCCAATGATATCGACTGACTAAATATTATGATCAACCCCATGGGAAATCAATGATCCTTAAAAAAACAAGTGCTCATCCACAATTAATCGGGAAAATGCAGTGGGATGATCATCAGAAGCCATTGATAAATAGTGTGATGCATAAATTATGAATTGTCTATAACATTGCGGCCAGAATCCGGTGTAACCAGAAGGTAAACCAGGTTCCCGCAAAGCAACCTTAAATAAACAGGCGCATTTAAATCAGGAGGATTTTATTATCATGATCAACACAGCATTTGCAATGGGACAAGCTGGTGCAGCAGGTGGACAGGCAGGTGGACTTACAGCGTTTGTACCCCTTATTCTGATGTTCGTTATTTTCTATTTTCTGCTTATCAGACCCCAGCAGAAAAAAGCCAAGGAACACCAGAACATGATCAACAATCTTAAAAAAGGGGATCGTATCATTACATCTGGTGGGGTTCATGGCACCATTATCTCCCTTGGGGATACCACGGTCTCCATTGAAATAGCAGAAAATGTTAAAATTAAAATCAATCGGGGGAATGTGGGTGCCACCCTCCAGGGCAATGCCCCGGCTGAGTCAAAAAAAGACAAGAAAAATAAATAAAAACCGCCATTTCAGGAGCAATAAGATTGAAATTATTCACATGGAAAGGCGCGCTTACCGCAGTGATCATGCTGGCCGCACTTGTATATGTTCTTCCAACCTTTTATGTTGACTGCTGGCCCCACAAAAAAATCAATCTGGGTCTTGACCTCCAGGGCGGCATGCATCTTGTCCTGGAAGTTCAGAACCAGAAGGCCCTTGAAACAACTGTTGAACGCACCGTGCATGAGCTGAAACAGGAGCTGAGAAAAAAGGAAATCAAGCACCTTGGTATCACCCGCAACAGTAACAACACCATTACGGCAACACTGGCCGGGGATAAAAACATAGAAGGCTTTACCGCACTGGTCACGGATGATTTCAATGCGCTGGAAATCGCTTCCACGGTTACGGTTCCCCAGGGAAAGAAAATTGTGCTTCAAATTCCCGCCAAAGAGGCGGAAAACATCAAGCGCATGGCCACGGAACAGGCCCTTGAAACCATTCGCAACCGCATTGATGAATTCGGGGTCAGCGAACCGGACATCCGCCTCCAGGGTGACCGACGGATTCAGATCCAGCTGCCCGGCATCACCGATACCCAGCGGGCCAAGGATCTCATCGGCAAAACCGCCCAGCTTAATTTCCAGCTTGTGGATGAAACCGGAGACATGTCTTCCGCGACCAAGGGTACCCCTCCGCCGGGATCAGAGCTGTTATACCAGACCAAGGAAGACAGCCGCACCGGAAAGGTCTCCAAAGTGCCCTTTCTCATCAAAAAACAGGTGTTGCTTGACGGCGGGTCCCTCACCGATGCACGGGTAATGATTGATTCCCAGTTCAACGAACCCTATGTGGGCATTGAATTTGACCGAAAAGGTGCCCGGATATTTGAACGCATCACCGGAGAAAACATAAAAAAGCGCCTGGCCATTGTCCTTGATAAAACCGTTTATTCCGCACCGGTTATCCAGGATCGCATTGCCGGGGGTAAAGCCAGGATAACCGGAAATTTCACCACGGAAGAGGCAAGGGATCTTGCCATTGTGCTGCGGGCAGGTGCCCTGCCGGCACCGGTTAAGATCATTGAGGAAAGAACCGTTGGACCCACCCTGGGAGCAGACTCCATTCGCATGGGAATCATGTCCATGATGGTGGGCGGTCTTCTGGTGATCCTCTTCATGGTGATCTATTATAAGGGTGCCGGTCTCATTGCAGACCTTGCCCTTGTGGCAAATATTCTGCTCATCGGCGGCGGACTTGCGGCTTTCCAGGCCACCCTGACCCTGCCGGGCATTGCGGGCATTATTCTCACCATCGGTATGGCGGTGGATGCCAATGTTATTATTTTTGAGAGAATACGGGAGGAACTGGCTTCGGGAAAAACCGCTGCAGCATCGGTCCAGGCTGGATTTTCAAGGGCTGCCCTCACCATCCTTGACGCCAACGTGACAACACTTATTGTTGCGGTGGTATTGTTTCAGTTCGGCACCGGCCCTGTAAAGGGATTTGCCGTTACCCTGGGACTTGGTATTCTTGCAAGTCTTTTCACCGCCCTGGTCCTTTCAAAAAGTATTTTTGAGATGATGTTGTCCGGGAAAAAGACCCCCACACTCAGTATATAAGGAGATAAACATCCATGCAGTTTATCAAACCCGGCACCACATTTAATTTTATAGGGAAACGGAAACTGGGATTTTCACTGTCCCTGACACTGCTTATTATCAGCATCATTTCCCTTGTCATTCATAACGGCCCCAATTACGGCATTGACTTTTCAGGCGGCACCCTTGTGCAGGTTAAATTTGAAAAAGAAACCGCCACCCAGGATATTCGTTCGGGCCTTGATCAGATAGGAATTGCCAACTCTTCGGTGCAGCATTTCGGAGATCCCGGAGAAAATGAGTTTCTCATCCGCACCAGCAATCCGGATATGACCGGCCAGGGATTTTCCCAGGCCATTACCCAAGCTCTGGAAAATGCCACAGGCTCTGCCCCGGAAATCCGGAGAGTGGAAATGGTTGGGCCCCAGGTGGGAAAGGATCTGAGAAAACAAGCCCTTCTGGCCATGTTTTATTCATTGCTTTTCATCACCATCTACATTTCAGGTCGATTTGAAATGAAATGGGTGCTCTCCGGTGTGACGGCAGGTGCTTTAATGACGGCGGTTTATTTTCTGTCCATCTTTAACATGAGCATGCCCATTCTCATAGCGGCGGCATTGGTGGTCACCCTGGTGCTGTTCTGGTACCTGGGACTGAAATATGCCATGGGAGCCATTGTGGCCCTCATCCATGACGTATTTATAACCGTGGGGCTTTTTTCCATACTGGATTATGAATTTTCACTGCCCATTATTGCCGCATTGCTGACCATCATCGGGTACTCCCTCAATGATACCATCATTGTGTTTGACAGAATCCGGGAAAACAATATCCACCAACGGAAACTGACCATGGCTGAAATTATCAACAAAAGTATTAATGAGACCTTGAGTCGTACCATACTCACCTCACTCACCACGTTGATAGTGCTTTTTTCCCTGCTGTTTCTGGGGGGAGAAATTATCCATAATTTTGCCTTTGCAATGATCGCAGGCGTAATTGTAGGTACCTATTCCTCGATCTTTGTTGCAAGCCCCATTGTCCTTTTAACGGACAGGAAGAATCGTTAATTTTCTTGCAAATTGGGGGTAAATATTCGGTCAACGCCCCATGATATTCATCTGTTCTGGTTTGCCGGCTCACATGCTGCGCAGACCCCCACAGGCGAATATGGGGCTCTGACCACACCGTTACCATATCAAACTCAACATTTAGGGCGTGGTGGTCGTAAAATGGGCCATGCGGAGGAAAATTTCGACTTGTATCATTGACACTTTTACTTAATTTCGCCTTTAAACACAGGCTGTTAAAAACAGTACAACAACACAAGCCTGACCCCATTGTCCCGCCAATTATGACGGGTGGTTCATCTTATGACCACGCCCAATATTTACAAATGGAATTATCTATATTCAAGGAGTGCAAACCTTAACGGTCCATGAACATCATAACAGGGAAAAATATACCAGATGTCCGCGCTGACTGATAAATATCGATTCTGGTTTGCCCTGAGAAATGTCCCGGGAGTGGGCAGCGTGCTTTTTAAGCGCCTCATGGAGGCCTTCGGGTCACCAGAAACGGTGTTTAATGTACCTGAACATGACCTCAGACAAATCAAAGGCATGAGCCCCAGGATTGTTAAAGGTATTAAACAAAACCGCAACCATCGACCCGATGATGAAATCCGGGCCATTGAGCGGGGTGGTTTTCAGATTGCAGCCATGCATGATCCCCATTACCCGGCGCTTCTTTTACACATTCCAGATCCACCTCCCCTCCTGACCTACCTTGGAACCCTTGACAATATTGCGCCCTGCATCGCCATTGTGGGATCAAGACGAGCAACCGCCTATGGGAATCACACGGCATTCAAGCTGGGACATAACCTTGCACGGAAGGGTTTTCAGATTGTCAGCGGCATGGCCATGGGCATTGATACCTCCGCCCACAAAGGGGCCATGAAAGCAGGGGGAAAAACCCTTGCCGTACTAGGATGCGGCTTAAAAACCATCTACCCCAGAGAAAACAAACAACTGTACCACCACATTGCTGACAATGGTGCCGTTATTTCAGAGTTTTCCATTGACAGTATACCGGATGCCCGTCATTTTCCCATGAGAAACCGCATCATCGCCGGCATGTCCACCGGAACCATCGTGGTGGAGGCCGCCGCCAGAAGCGGATCTCTTATCACAGCCAGACTCACCGCTGAGTATAACAGGGAGGTCTTTGCCGTACCCGGCAGTATACAGTCCTTTCAAAGTACCGGTACCCACTCCCTGTTGAAACAGGGTGCAAAACTTGTGGAAAATGAGCTGGATGTCATTGAAGAACTGGGCCACATGATCCACCCGGCCCCACCTTCCAGCCCCGAAAATGCCCCAAACGATTCCCCGGGGTATGTTTTTAAACCGGACACGCCCGAGCAGCAGATTCTCAACTGTCTGGGGCCCTACCCCGTTCACATTGACACCATCATCGAACAATCCGGTCTTGATGCAGGGGTTGTCAATGCATCACTTCTGTGCCTGGAACTGAAGGGTGTGGTAACACAAACACCAGGAAATTATTTTTTTGTCGTAGAGGAAACATCGTGAGTAAACCACTTTTAATTGTCGAGTCCCCCACCAAAGTTAAAACCCTTAAAAAATATATCGGAAAAACATTTAATGTTGCTGCCACCGCCGGGCATATCAAAGATCTGCCCCAGAAAGAACTGGGCATTGATATAGACAAGGATTTTAAGGCAAAATATCTTCAGATCAAGGGAAAATCAAAGGTAATTCAGGCTCTGAAAAAAGAAGCCGGAGATACCGACACCATTTATCTGGCCCCTGACCCTGATCGCGAAGGGGAGGCCATCGCATTCCATACTGCGGATATTTTAAAACAAAAGGGACGATCCTTTTACAGGGTATTGATCCATGAACTCACCCAAAAAGGGATCACCGATGCTTTGGAAAATCCCATGGATCTCAACTATGACAGATACGAAGCCCAGCAGGCCCGAAGAACCCTTGACAGACTGGTGGGATATCAGATCTCTCCTCTGCTCTGGCGAAGGGTCCAGGGAGGACTCAGTGCAGGAAGGGTCCAGTCCGTGGCCGTCAAAATCATCTGTGACCGGGAACGGCAGATAAGGGCCTTTGAACCCCAGGAATACTGGACCATTGCGGCGGACCTGTCCGCCCCGGACAATCCCCCGCCTTTTGTGGCCCAACTGGTTCGAAAAAATGGAGACAAGGTTGTCATCCCCGATGGTGACACCTCTGCTGCCATTGTAAAAGATCTGGAAACGCTTGCCTTTGTGGTGGATAAAATCCAAAAAAAAACCATCAAACGCACCCCGTTACCCCCCTTTATCACAAGTAAACTGCAGCAGGATGCCATTAACCGTCTGAAGTTTTCCGCCAAAAAGACCATGATGGTGGCCCAGCAGCTCTATGAGGGTATTGAAATCGGCACCGGTGGCCCGGAAGGTCTTATCACCTATATGCGTACCGATTCCACACGCATTGCCGAAGAAGCAGCACTGGCAGCCCAGGGGTTAATCCGGGAAAAATTTGGCCCGGAGTATGCGCTGGAATCCCCCCGGTATTTTAAAAATAAAAACAAGGCCCAGGACGCCCATGAGGCCATCCGTCCCACATCGGTATTAAATACCCCGGGCAAGGTCCAGCCCTTTCTCTCCCAGGATCAGTTTAAGCTCTATGATCTTATCTGGAAACGCTTCATGGCCTCCCAGATGACCCAGGCCCTCATCGACCAGAAAACCATCTCCATCCAGGCAGGGGTTTACACCTTCACCGTGGGGGGCAGTACTGTTAAATTCCAGGGATTCATGGCCCTCTACAACACCGATGACAGCGTGGAAAAAAAGGAAAAACAACTGCTGCCGGAAATGGCGGAAAACGAGACTCTGACTGTGAAGGAAATTCTCCCTGCCCAGCATTTTACCAAACCGCCCCCACGGTTTTCCGAGGCATCCCTTGTAAAAGAGCTTGAAGAAAACGGCATCGGCCGCCCCAGTACTTATGCCTCCATTTTAACCACCATCAGAGACAAGGGGTATGTGGACCTTGTAAAGCGATACTTTATCCCCAATGAACTGGGATTCATTGTGAATGATCTGCTGGTGGAGTCTTTCCCTGAAATTCTGGATGCCACATTTACGGCAAAAATGGAAAACAATCTGGACAATATTGAAAATGGCACCAGCCGGGCCATTGATGTTCTCCATGAGTTTTATACCCCCTTCAGAGAAAAACTTGAATATGCCCGGGAAAATATGCTCAGTGTCAAGGGTGTGGGCATGGCCACGGACCTTGTGTGCCCCCTTTGCGGCAAACCCCTTAATATTAAAATGGGTCGAAATGGTCATTTCATTGCCTGCACCGGATACCCCGAATGCACCTTTTCAAGTAACTATTCCCGGGATGAAAAGGGCAACATTGAAATCCATGAAACCAAGGTGGATAATACCAAGGTAAAGGATTGCGATAAATGTGGAAAACCCATGGTGAAAAAAGAAGGCAGATATGGTGAATTTCTTGCCTGCACCGGATACCCTGACTGTAAGCACACCGAATCTGTTTTTGGGGATCAGCCCGGAAAAGAAACCGGCATAACCTGCCCGGAAAAAGGCTGTGAAGGCATCATTGTGGAGAAACGCTCCCGCAGGGGAAAGATATTTTATGGATGCAACCGTTACCCGGACTGCAGCTTTGCATCCTGGGACAAACCGGTCAATATCCCCTGCCCCCAGTGTGATTCACCCTATCTGGTGGAAAAAGAAACCAAAAAAGAAGGAAAAATATTTAAATGCCCCGTCAAGGGCTGTGGATACAAGCAAAAGGCAGAGGAAACCGACCAGTAATTTACACTCCGTCACCTTTTCTGCCGTTTCTTCTGCTGCCGGCTATGTACAAGGGGTATAAAGATGGCAGGCCACCACATGGTGAAGGTCTTGTTGTGAGGCATTTGCATCTGTTTGTGAATTTTTTGCGTTTGGGGAAAGGGTCAGATGGGGTTCCCTTTGTCGACACAGATCCATGGCCCGGGGACATCTGGTATGAAATCTACATCCCGGCGGCGGATTTTCCGGGGAAGGCACTTCCCCCTTTAGAATGATCCTTTCTTTCCTGGCCAGGGGGTCCGGCAGAGGTATGGCCGACAAAAGTGCCCGGGTGTAAGGATGCAAAGGATTTTCGTATAGAATCTGGGCCGGGGCTACCTCTACAATTCTGCCAAGATACATAACAGCAATGCGATCGGACACATGTTTGACAACGGCAAGGTCATGGGAAATAAAAAGATAAGTCAATCCCATTTCCCGCTGCAGGGCCACCATGAGATTAAGAATCTGGGACTGCACTGAAACATCCAGGGCAGACACCGGTTCATCACAGATAATCACCTGGGGATTCAGGCTGATGGCCCTGGCAATGCCAATGCGCTGGCGCTGGCCACCACTGAATTCATGGGGAAATCGGCTGACATCATCGCCGGACAGCCCCACCCGTTCCAGAAGTTCCCCGATTTCTTTGTCGCTTCTCCCCTCTTTTCTACCATGGATGATATATTTTTCCCTGAGAATTTCCCCCACGGTATGCCGGGCATTCAAAGATTCAAAGGGGTCCTGGAAAATCATCTGCATCTGCAGGCGCATGGATTTAAGCCATTTGGGATTCCCCGGTGCAATCTGCCTGCCATGGAGAAAAACTTTCCCCGCAGTTATGGGATAAAGCCCCATTATACACCGACCAAGGGTGGTCTTTCCACAGCCGGATTCCCCCACAAGCCCCAGGGTCTGGCCCTTTTTAATACCAAAAGAGACATCATCCACCGCATGCACCACCCCGGTCTGTCTTAAAAAAAGGCCCCCTGATACCGGAAAATGTTTGGTCAACCCCGCAACACGTAAAACCGCATCGGTGTCTGAATGAGGTTTTATCCCATTTAAGCCATTCTGTTTTACCATGAGATCAGGCATTAGATTTCCTCCAGAAGATGACAGGATGCAAAATGTCCCTTGTCCTTCACCCGGATTTCTTTGGGACAAATCGTGTGACACAACTCCATCACTTGGGGGCATCGATTGGAAAATCGGCATCCCCGGGGCATTTTATCAAGGGAAGGAACCCGTCCTCGGATGGTTGGAAGAATGGATTTAGGAACACCGGCCAGACCCGGTATGGATGATATCAGGCCCCTGGTATAAGGATGAAGCGGATGGGTAAAAAGTTCTCTCACCGCCGAGCGTTCCACCACCCGTCCCCCATACATCACCACGGCATGGTCACAGTTTTCTGCAATAAGACCAAGATCATGGGTAATCAATATCACTGCCATGCCCATTTTTTTCTGCAGATCTTTTATAAGGGCCATGATCTGGGCCTGAACTGTGACGTCCAGGGCAGTTGTGGGTTCATCGGCAATGAGAATGTCCGGGGAAGATGCCAGGGCCATGGCAATCATCACCCGCTGGCGCATGCCCCCGGACAACTGGTGGGGATAGGCTTTCATGACCATCAACGGATCGGCAATTCCCACATTTACAAGCATTTCTGACACGGCGTTGTGCCGATCTCTGGAAATCATGGCCGGGAAATGAAGCTCATAGACCTCATTGATCTGTGAACCGATGCGGTGCACTGGATTTAACGCCGTCATGGGTTCCTGGAAAATCATGGATATGCGCCTGCCCCGGATGGCCTGCATGTCTGCCGCACAAAGAGTCAAAAGATCCTGGTTGTCAAAAACAATGCGGCCGGACACCACCTTCCCCGATGGTCGGGGAAGCAGAGACATGATGGAAAGCGCAGTGACACTCTTTCCACACCCCGATTCCCCCACAATCCCCAGTGTACTGCCCCGGTCCATGGAAAACCAGGCCCCGTCCACGGCATGGACCCTGCCCCCTTCGGTGTCAAAGGCGGTGACAAGATCCTCCACCTTCAACAGCGGAGATCCGATATTATGTGGGTTTAATGACACCTTATCGTTCACCCTGTCCTCCCGGTTTAAAGTGGGTATCCATGATGGTTTCCGGAGGAAAGGTTATCCCTTTTTTCATGGCGTTCAGGGTTTCATCATGACGTTGCCGGTCAAACCAGAACAGGCCCCCGGTCATGGGGGAAAAGGGGTCAAACAAGGATTCAGAAACCTTGGTGCCATGAAATTCAGGTAAGCGCAGCCATCGCCAGAAGGCATGTCGGACATAGGGAACCATAAAGGTGGGAACAAAGGCACCCTGATTATGAATAAGGGTCTGAATCTGCCGTGAAAGTTTCTTTCTCTGCTCGGCATCCAGGCTGTCCCGATACTGATTAATAAGCAGGTCAAGTTCAGGGTCATCGGTGTTGGTGATGTTGTTTGTCTGGGCCTTGTGGGCATTGTCCGAGTGCCAGCTCTGCCAGTAGGAGGGGCGAAGGGAGGTGCTCCATCCCATCCAGGCCACATCATGCTTCTTTTCCAGAAATTTCTTAAAGGCGGCGGTGCTGTCAAGTTTCTGGAGCCGCAGCTCCACACCGGCCTTTCTGGCCTGCTCTTTTAACACCACCAGGCGGGGGGTATGTCCTTCAAAGCCATAGGTCACCTCCACGGAAAACCGCAGGCCCCCTTGCTGCCAGATACCGTCACTGCCCCGGTGCCATCCGGCCCGGGTCATGAGATTTTCCACCTTTTCAATGGAAAAATCCCGGGCCCTGATGTCGGGATTGGTATAATCACCATACCCCACATAGGCCTGATCCAGCCTGAAATAGTCCCCCCGAAGTACCTTTTTAATTACCCGATCCACGTTCATGGCATGGGCAAAGGCGTACCGGACAAGGATATCCTTGAAAACGGGTTTGTCACAGTTCAGCCACAGCCCTGATGCCGACTGCTGGGTATCATTAAAATACCAGATGCGTTTGACATATCCCTTATTCATGACATCTGTGTCCGAGCGATTGTACCAGTACTGGGGCATGGTCAGGGAAAATAGATCCACCTGTCCTTTCTTAAAATACTCCCACATCATGTTAAAATCGCGGATGACGGTGAAATTGACCCTATCCACATTGAACCGGTTTTTAAAATACCTCAACTGTCCGGCCCACCAGTTCTGTTTTCGCCTGAAATGAATGTACTTTCCTTTTTTAAAATCAGAAATCTGATAAGCGCCGGTATTGGGGACCACTTTCCAATTGTAATCATGGATAAAATCTTCATTCAAGGTACCAAAAAAATGTTCCGGGGTGGGGGCAATGGCAACCCGTAAGTAAAGATCCGGCTGGGCCTTGGTACTTTTCACTGCCAGTGTATAATCATCAAAAACCGTAACCGACTCAATTTCCCTGGTATAATAATCGTTGTACCAGGGAGCCACGATGTGTTCCGAACGCATGAAGGTAAGTGTATAGGCAAAGTCCCTTGCCGTCACCGGTTGACCATCGGACCATCTTGCATTTTTGTTCAACCGGAAATACATGGTCTTGTTATCATCGTCAAAGGCCCAGTGGGTGGCAAGCTCCGGGATGATGTTTCCGGTGTCAGGATGAATATTCACAAGGGACAATTGATTGTCCAAAATGGCACTTCTGAAGCTGCCATTGGCATCCGGCCCCACGGTTCTGAAGGTCATGGGAAAACTTAAAATGGCCGATCGCAGCACCCCGCCCTTCACTGCATCAGAGGAGGAGAAAACAGGATCACTATTATTGGTCAGCCAGATAATTCCCTCCGGCAGTACTGCCCTTACATCATGGGAATCAGATCTTTGTCTTCCCGGTGTTTTTTTCGTCGCTGTTTTCGCACCTTCCGTGTTTCCATGGGGCTTTTCCGTGGATTCAGGGGCAACCTTGACATCCACCCCATGGGAACTGGAAGGTTCATCACTGCCACAGCCCATAAGTATAAAAAGAGCAACCATGGCAAGCAGGGTTACAAAAACAAAATGCCATGGATTAAATGGTTTTGTCATTACATCTCCATATAAACCGCCACGGGCAAAACGATGTGCTGATCCGTCAGGCCCACAACAAAGATTGAAAATCCTTAGTGATTTATCAGAATTTTCTTATAAACCTACATGGCTGTATCCACCAGCCACAACGAATAATGAAAAAGCAAGTGTTGTCAATATCAAGAACCCATCAACCTGCTGTACAAAGGGATTCCTTTCATGTAAACATATAAGTATTACAGGCCGAGGCCTCCCCCTCGGTCCGGTCATGAAAAACCAGATAAAAAGGCACAAATATGCACATTACCATTACCACCAAAAAACACACCCAGCTTGTTGATATCACCCAGGATATTCAGCGGGCAGTGACGGAAGCCGGAATGGATTCCGGGCTGGTCCATATTTTTTCCATGCACACCACCGCAGGAATCACCATCAATGAAAATGCTGATCCCGATGTAAAGAAGGACATCATTGACACCCTTGACACCCTTTTTCCCTGGAGCGCCAATTATCGTCACAGAGAAGGCAATTCCGCCGCCCACCTTAAAACCAGTTTTATGGGACCTTTTCAGATGATTCCCATTGAAAATGGTTCCATAATGCTGGGAACCTGGCAAAGCGTTTTTTTATGCGAATTTGACGGTCCCAGAACCCGCAGGGTAAACCTGACATTCATCCATGAGCACCGGTTTCCCCACCTTCCCAAACCGGTATGAGCCAAAAAGAAAATCCATATCCAGTGAAGACCGCCTGGATATGGACATGGGATTTGACCGTCTTAACCACCGGGTATCGTCAAAACCCGGCTGGGTCATCACATCGCCCTGATTGATTTTTTCCCCTGATGCGATCAGGCCTCCCCCGATTTCCGTCATGGGAAAAGTAAAATCCCAGGTCAGAAGCCAAGATCTTCATTTATCAGTATCACTTTCACCCGTTTAGGGGGAAAACATTTTTCTGTGATGGTCCAGGTATTACAGATGCGGTCAGGGCTTTTGCAGTCCTGGCAGAACCCGGTTTTCCTGCAGGGTGTTTTTTTATCAAGATTCATGGTATTCACCGGTGCGGCATAATTTTTGATGCGATACATGGCATCATCCAAGTCGCAGGTAATTTTATTTCTACCCACAAATATAATGACATTTCTGGGGCCAAAGGTAATGGCACCGATCCTGTTACCGATCATATCCAGGTTGACCAGTTGACCGGCTTCGGTCACAGCATTGGTCCCCGTTATATAAAGGTCCACCAGAAGCGATTTACGCCTGAGGGTCATTTGCTCTTCCATGGGAAGGCTTTTATCAAAGGTATTTAACACCTCCATATCCTTTGCATCTTTCAATGCATGGAAAAGACCGGTGGCCACATAGGTCATGGAACCACCCCAGGATACGCTTTGAGGCTTGATTTCCGGTATGATTTTATCCAGAACAAGATCTTTGGCATCCCCGGGGGTGTCCGCAATAAATACTTCAAAATTATTGGATTCAAGATTTTGCTTTACCTGTTCAAGTCGGTGCATCCAATAGTTGTCAACGGGATTTTTCATGTTTTTTTATTTCTCCATAATAATGTATTTTACACAGATAATTCAAACCATGAAGATACTACCTAAAATATCTTGAGTTATCAAATTTATTCTGGTAAAAATTTATTTCTTTTTTTAAAAATTTGTGTTGACTAAACAGTTATTTCTTTTTATAGTCAAATCACGATATGAATCCGCTTCAGTATAAAACACATTACAGATTTCAAGCTGTTTTTTCTTGTCCTCGCTTCTGGCGCTGTTACCGTTTTCAGTTTCAACCGATACCGACGATTAACCGGTAAGATTCTACTTGAAAAGTCACCAAAGAACATGAACTAC
This sequence comes from uncultured Desulfobacterium sp., assembly GCA_963674605.1. Classification (GTDB taxonomy): domain Bacteria; phylum Desulfobacterota; class Desulfobacteria; order Desulfobacterales; family Desulfobacteraceae; genus Desulfocicer. Next base: position 704,470 of record OY771474.1, read on the forward strand.
CGTTGAAAAACGATCAATCCATGTTATCATTCCATTCCTTATTATAATGTTGAAAGTTATCAACAAAGGAATCAGATTCCATTATGACTTTTTTCGCATTCTTTAAATTGAGAACAAACTATATTGATATAATGAATTAAAAATTTTCATCTCTAATCCGCGATGTATTTCCCGATAAGTTTAGATATTTCATGGGAAAGCATCATCCGGGGAACCGAAATGATAATACTTCATGATTCCGTTCCCAGCCCACCGGCCCGGCTGGTCCAGGCAGACAAGGAGCGGATCATCGAAATGCACAATAGGGCTTGATCACACGATCGGCCACTCTGGGGCAGGACCTGGCTTGAGTCAGGGCACTTTTATGTAAATCTGCATTTAAAAAAAAGTGCTTGATGAGGGGAGCATAACACAAGAAAAAACGCTTTGCTCCACCAATTGTGTCGGGTGGCCAAATCTTATGATCAAGCCCACACAATACTTTCCCCAAACAAATAAAATAAACTGCTTTATAAAGGAGGTGATGGCAAGCATAAAATTTACAGATTTCTTGGAATTTTAATTATTTAAACTTTAAAATGCAGGAGACAATAAATGGGCGACAAAGAAATTCAAGAGACCACAGAGGCGCAGATTGCGGTACACTGGCAGGAAGAAGAGTACTACTATCCCTCAACTAAATTCATCGGACAGGCCAATGTCACTGATCCTTCAATTTATGACAGATTCAGCTTGGATAATTACCCGGACTGTTTTATTGAGTATGCAGAAATGCTGGATTGGTACAAATACTGGGATGAAGTCCTTGACACAAGTGATGCGCCCTGCTGGAAGTGGTTCAAGGGCGGTCTGATCAATGCCAGTTATAACTGCATTGATCGCCATCTTGAAAAAAATAAGAACAAAACAGCCATTCACTTTGTACCGGAACCCGAAAACGAAAGAATTGATCATATTACCTACCAGGAACTCTACGTCAGAGTAAATGAGTTTGCGGCCCTGCTTCGGGATTTCGCAGGTTTAAAACGAGGCGACAGAGTCACCATTCACATGCCCATGACAGCAGAACTTGCAATTACCATGTTGGCCTGTGCTCGACTTGGAGTCATCCATTCCGTTGTTTTCGGAGGTTTCTCCCCCAGTGCCTGTGCAGACAGAATTGTGGACTCCCAGTCCAGGGTACTTATTTCCATGGACGCATATTACCGGGCCGGAACCTTGTTAAACCATAAAGTCAATGCGGATAATGCCGTAAAAATCGCCAAAGACGGTGGCCAGGTAGTTGATAAAGTCCTGGTATGGGAAAGATATCCAGGCAAATATTCTTCAGACACCCCCATGGTTGATGGTCGTGATTACAGCGTCAACACCGTATTGAAAAACTATTATGGAGAACGCATTGAACCGGAAAAAATGCTTTCTGAAGATCCCCTGTTTCTGATGTACACCAGTGGCACCACAGGTAAGCCCAAAGGGTGTCAGCACAGCACGGGCGGTTACCTGTCATATGTAACCGGAACATCCAAATACATCCAGGATATCCATCCGGAAGATGTATACTGGTGCATGGCTGACATCGGCTGGATCACGGGCCATTCTTACATTGTCTATGGCCCGCTGTCTCTTTGTGCTTCAACTGTCATTTATGAGGGGGTTCCAACCTATCCGGATGCAGGCAGATCCTGGAGAATCGCCCAGGAACTGGATGTCAATATTTTTCACACCGCCCCCACCGCCATCCGTGCATTGAGAAAAATCGGACCGGATGAGCCTGCCAAATACAACTATCATTTCAAACACATGACCACCGTGGGAGAGCCCATCGAACCTGCCGTATGGAAATGGTATCAGAAGGAAGTCGGCAAAGGGGAAGCAGCCATTGTTGACACCTGGTGGCAGACGGAGAACGGCGGCTTCCTGTGCAGCACCATACCAGGCATAAAACCCATGAAGCCCGGCAGTGCTGGTCCCGGGGTTCCAGGTATTCATCCCATAATTTATGATGAGGAAGGCAACGAAATCACTAAGCCTGGCATCGCAGGAAACATTTGTATCCAGAACTCCTGGCCCGGACAATTTCAGACCATCTGGGGCGACAGGGATCGCTTTGTTGACACCTATTTTGCAAGATACTGTAAAAATCCTGACAGCAAGGACTGGCGTGACTGGCCATATCTGGCGGGCGATGCAGCCACCCGATCCGCAGATGGGTATTACAGAATCCTCGGCAGAATTGATGATGTTATCAACGTATCAGGCCATCGCCTGGGTACAAAGGAGATAGAATCTGCAGCCCTTGTTGTGGATGAGGTCGCAGAAGCAGCGGTTGTACCCGTGGCCCATGAAATCAAAGGAAAAGTTCCAGATCTTTACATAGCGCTCAAACCTGGAAATGAACCCAGCGAAGCACTGGCTCAGAAGATTTCCGACGCCATCTGCGATCAGATCGGCAAAATCGCCAAACCAAGAAAAGTATGGCTGGTACCGGATATGCCAAAAACCCGATCCGGTAAAATCATGAGAAGGGTCCTTGGATCTATTTCCAACAACAAGGATGTGGGCGATGTCATGACCCTTGCAAACCCTGAAGTTGTTGAAATCATAAAAGACATGGTGCAGAACGCCTGACAGGCAATGACGGCCCGTTTATGAAGTAAATAGATCAAGCTGATATTTTCTTTAACAGGCCGGCAATGTTAACTCCGTTTATACATTGCCGGCTGACACTCTAATCTGATACACAGGGGACCATAACGAATGTCAAACCTCTACACAGATGCATATGAACTCTCTCTTCAAGACCCCGAAGCCTTCTGGGGGCCCATTGCCGAAAAATGCCACTGGTATAAAAAATGGGATAAAGTGCTGGACGATACTAACAAACCTTTTTATCGCTGGTTCTCCGGCGGAGAAATGAACACCTGTTATAATGCCCTTGATCTGCACATTGACAATGGAAACGGTGACACCATCGCAATGATTTACGACAGCCCGGTCACCGACACTAAAAAACAATACACCTACAAAGAGTTAAGGGACGAAGTGGCAAAATTTGCCGGTGTGCTTGCATCCAAAGGCGTTGAAAAGGGAGATCGGGTCATCATTTACATGCCCATGATCCCCGAAGCAGCCATGGCCATGCTGGCTTGTGCCCGTATTGGTGCAGTGCATTCCGTTGTATTTGGGGGCTTTGCAGCAAATGAACTTGCCACCCGCATCAACGATGCCAAACCCAAGGTTATTATTTCCGCATCCTGCGGCATTGAAGTAACAAAGAAAATCCCTTACAAACCCCTTCTGGATGCGGCCATTGAGCAGTCAAGCTCAAAACCCGATGCCACCATTATTTTTCAACGTCCCATGGAGACGGCTGAATTAAAAGCGGGCAGGGATTTTGACTGGGCTAAACTCATGGCGGATGCAGTCCCCCATGACTGTGTACCCGTAAAAGCCACAGATCCCCTGTATATCCTTTATACGTCCGGAACCACCGGACAGCCAAAAGGTGTTGTAAGGGATAACGGCGGGCATATGGTTGCCTTGAAATGGACCATGAAAGCCATTTACACCATTGATCCCGGGGATGTCTATTGGGCAGCCTCTGACATCGGATGGGTGGTGGGTCACTCTTATATTGTATATGCCCCGCTGTTCCAAGGTGCCACAACCATCCTTTTTGAAGGAAAACCGGTGGGTACCCCCGATGCCGGCACCTTCTGGCGGGTGATTTCAGAATATAATGTAAAGAGCATGTTCACGGCCCCCACGGCCTTCAGGGCCATTAAACGGGAAGATCCCCAGGGTAAATTGATTGCAAACTATGATCTTTCAAAATTTGAGGTATTATTCCTTGCCGGGGAAAGAACAGATCCTGATACCCTGCACTGGTCCGAAGAAAAACTCAATGTACCGGTGATTGATCACTGGTGGCAGACAGAAACCGGCTGGGCCATTGCCGCCAACTGTGAAGGCCTGCACCATTTTCCTGTGAAACCCGGATCACCCACCAAGGCGGTACCCGGCTGGGATGTCCAGGTGGTGGATGAAGGGTGTAACCCGGTTAAACCCGGTGATATTGGTGCCATTGTGGTGAAACTGCCCCTGCCCCCAGGAACCCTGCCCACCCTGTGGCAGAACGATGACAGATATGTGCAAGCCTATCTGGAAGAATTCCCGGGATTTTACAAAACAGCCGACGCCGGATACATTGATGAAGAAGGCTATATTTATGTCATGACCCGCACCGACGACATCATAAACGTTGCTGGTCACAGGCTCTCCACCGGTGCCATGGAGGAGGTGCTGGCCAACCACCCCGATGTGGCAGAATGCGCCGTCATGGGTGTGGAAGATCAGCTTAAAGGTCAGGTGCCTCTTGGAATGCTGGTCTTAAACGCCGGTGTCACAAGGGATCATGCTGAAATCGTCAAAGAGGCCATACAGATGGTCAGAGAGCAGATTGGTCCAGTGGCCGCTTTTAAAACAGCAACGGTGGTCAAACGACTGCCCAAAACCCGCTCCGGTAAAATTCTGCGGGGCACCATGCGAAGCATCGCCGATAAAAAGGCATACAAGGCACCTGCAACCATAGATGATCCAGCCATTCTTGGTGAAATAGAAGAAAGTCTGGGTCGCATTGGTTATGGTGCAAAGGCCACCTGAAACAGGTAGCAAGCAAAAAATATGAGCGGAGAAAACGATTTGTCGTTACCTATGATCGTTTCACCTGCTCACACAACAAGGAGATACGCATGAGTACACATACAATTGAAAAAGTCCCAACACAGGCCTGGATAACGACCTTTTCAGGTACAGCGATTAATCTCTGTCTTGGCATTCTATATGCCTGGAGCATCTGGAAATCTGCTCTTGTAAATGTAGACAAAGCCGGTGAAGCCATGACCGGCATAAATGAAGGCTGGGTGTATCTAACCAATGCCCAGGCGGCAACACCTTTTTCCCTGTGCGTTATTGTATTTGCACTGTTAATGATCCCCGGCGGCAGAATTCAGGATAAAATCAGCCCGAAATTCGGTGCAACTGTGGGAGGGCTTCTGCTGGCCGCCGGATGTATCATTGCCGGCATGATGAAAAGTTATACCGGGCTCATCATTGGTTTTGGTATTCTGGGCGGTGCCGGCATGGGCATCGGTTATGCGGCTCCCACACCGGCAGCTTTAAAATGGTTCGGTCCTGAAAAAAGAGGGCTCATCGCAGGCCTTGTTGTAGGTGGATATGGCGGCGCGGCTCTGTACATCGGGTGGCTGGGCCAGAAACTCATTGACGCCTATGGCGTCACCGGCAGTTTTGTGGCATTGGGTACCTTCTTTGCCGTGGTGGTGGTCATCGCGGGCCAGATGCTTAAAACCCCCCCCGAAGGATATGTTCCTCCCACTGCAAAACTTGGAACAGGACAAACCCAGGCCACCGAAAAAACCCATAACTGGGAAGCCGGTGACATGATGAAAACCTGGCAGTTTTATGCACTGGTCTTCATGTTTATTCTCACCACCCAGTCCGGCCTTCTGATTATCAGCTCCGCAAAGGGTTTAATGGTTAAAACAGCAAAGGATATGCCTTTTTTCATGGCCAATGCCTGGCTTCTGGTCTCCTTTGGCGGGCTTGTTAACGCCTCGGGACGTGTGGGCACCGGTTACTACTCTGACAAAATCGGTCGCCTCAATGCCTACTGCCTCAACTGCGGCGTTTCTGCCTTGTGCCTGTTTGCCCTTCCCTTTGTCATCTCCACGGCAAACCTGTTCCTTCTGTTCCTGGTTGTTGGTGTTGCTTACTGGCAGTATGGTGGTGGATTATCATTGATGCCATCCTTTACAGCTGACTTTTTCGGGGCCAAGAACCTGGGCTTTAACTATGGTCTGGTCTTCATCGGCTGGGGCCTTGGTTTCTTCATGGCACGGGTTGGCGGTGTCATCCAGGATGTCACCGGCAGCCTGAATCTGGCATTTTACATCTCCGGTGGCCTTCTGGTGGTGGGTGTTCTTCTTGCCCGGATAACCACCAAACCACAGTTTACCGGTTAATATCTCAAGGAACACCTTATGGGGTGACGGATTAAAAACCTTATGACTGACAAGAATATTGTTAACAAAACACGTTAGTATCCTCTCAATTCCCCCTGAAGGCGGACCACACGGCATGGCCAGCCTTCAGGGATTTTTTTTCGGCTTTGATAACAACATGGTCCAATTGGGGGTGGGGTCAGATTGGCCCACTGAATGATGACAATCGGCCAATGTTATGAGCAAGCCCTAAACGGGTCACTGGAGAAAGATAATAAAATGATTGCCAATACCCTCATACCCATTCCATTTATTCTGGATTTCTCCCATTTTCAATTTGATCAGGCCATTATTTTTCTGGTGGCGGTTCTTTTATCCATCACAGTGAACGCAGAAGCCCAGGCCTTTGCTGCAACGGCACTTGGCGATATCCAGAAGGATGCCCGGGATCGATTTCATTTCAATCCACTCTTCCATTTAAGTCTGCCGGGAATTTTATGTTTCATCATCGCAGGTTTTGGCTGGCCAAGACCCATCGCCGTTGACCGAAACAAACTTCACCACCAAAAATTTTATTACATGATGGTTCGCCTGGCAGGCCCCTGTGCCAATCTGATTCTGGCAGGCATTGCAGGCAGTATTGTATGGATCATGGCAAAATGGCAGATGGACGACCAGGTCTTTTCCATTGTGGTGTCAGTCAATCTCATGGTTTTTGTATTTAATATCATCCCATTACCCCCCCTGGCCGGTGCTGCGGTACTGGCATTTTTTTTTCCGGATAAAATTAAAATGAGCATTGCAGGAAAAGGCTTTGCAAAGTTATCACCGTACCTGGTGGTGGGACTGTTTTTAAGCATGAAAATAAAGGGGATCACCCTGTTTAGCCATTACATGGATCCGGCCGTCATCTGGCTTTTTAATTTTATTTCACACCCCTGAAATCAAGGTATTCGCATCCCAGGGGATAACGCTTGCATCTTTTTCAATGTGAGCATCCATTGACATTGGTATGGGAGGCATTCCCATTTTTCCGGTTCTTGAGACATCAGATGATGCCATGAAGGGGTCCTCCCCGCTGCCCCAGGACATCCACCCTTGCCTCCACGCCCCTGTCAGGTTCCAAAACCGGTGCATGAAAGGGCTTTATCCTGGCATCAATAATCAAAGGCCCCTTGCATCCCCAATGTTTAAAGGTTGTGAAACTCTCCCCACCATAGATATCATGGGAAGGGTTGGACCTTGAGAAGGTAACCCACAAAAAGGTGTCAAAATCTTTTGCGGTGCCCACGGCATCATCTGCCACCACCACCAGGGGCAGGCGCTGGAAAAACCGCTGATTTTCCAGATCCCGGACAAGCACATCCATGTGCTGTCGGGCCGTTTCATAATCTTTGAATGCCGGTGCCTGGACAACCAGCATACCCGGTCCTGCCAGCTCTGCCCCGGCAAAGAGTGGGGAAAGGGTCAGTTCATCCGGACAATATCTCAAAAGATCGCGCTTTTTCTCTCCGGCAGCTGCCAGAATCACTTTGGATCCCCGGTTCAACTCCGGGGAGGAATAGTCCAGTGTATCCATGGTGGTGGCGGTAAAAAAATGGACATCCCGGGTCAGGTCAATGCGTTCCAGCATATGAATAAAAAAGCCCATGGTGTCTGAGATATTCAGATCCGGCCTATCGTTGTGGGCGCAGATAAGAAGATATTTAGCAAGGGATAATTGCCCGAAGCCCAGTATGGCACCGGCATGGGTAAGAAGTTCCCGGGGCTGTCTGGGTTCATAGGGAACATAGCGTTCCATGGCCTTGGCCAATAACAGGGGATGGACCCCGGCGGCATCCACGGCATGGACAGCAGTAACGCCAGGAATGGTTTTGGGAACAGCATCGGCTGTGATGTCATGGATTATTTTTCCAAAAACAGAATCTTCCCGTGGGGGACGTCCCACCACGGTGAAGGGCCAGATGGCCCCTTTTCTATGAAAAACCCCGGTGATCTCCAGAACGGGGAAATCATGGGCCAGGGAGTAATACCCCAGATGATCACCAAAGGGACCTTCTTTTTTAGTCCGGCCCGGTGTCACCCGCCCGGTGATACAGAAATCAGCGTCCAGGGAAAAAACGGCATCCCCCCTTTTGCCATATCGAAAGCGTCTCCCTGCCAGGGCCCCGGCAAAGGCAACTTCGGGCAAACCTTCGGGCAAAGGCATGACAGCTGCAAGGGTATGGGCCGGTGGCCCCCCCACAAAAATGGAAACCGGAAGGGATTCTCCCCGTTTCAAAGCCCGGGTGTGATGGTTACCAATGCCCCGGTGAATCTGATAATGAAGGCCCGCTTCCCTGTCCGGCACATAGTCATTGCCCCCCATCTGAATACGATACATGCCCACATTGGAGTGTAAAATACCAGGGCTGTCCGGATCCATGGAAAACACCTGGGGCAAAAGGATAAAGGGACCTCCATCCCCGGGCCAGCAGCGAATGGCCGGAAGATCGGAAAGATGACACTGATTTTCCAGAACCGGACCGTTTTTACGCTGCCAGGGAAGGGCATGAACCAGGGCATTTAAAGCCTTGATACTCGATGACGGAGAAAAAAGTCCCTGCAGCGGATTAAATTTAAGCCCCACCAGGCGGGTGACCCGTTCCAGATCCGGTGCCAGGATGGACAAGGCTCTTTCATGGGTACCAAACAAATTGGACACCGCCGGAAATCTGCTGCCCTTGACCTGCTCAAATAAAATTGCAGGTCCCCCTGCGGCAAAAACACGGTTGTGCACTGCCGCCATTTCCAGATTGGGATCAATGCTTTTCTTGATACGCACCAGATCCCCTTTTTCTTCCAGAAAATCAACACATGCCCCAAGGCTTTTAAATCCCATTCACATCTCCAGTTCTTTTTTAAATCCCATGGCAATCCGATTGTCCAAATAGACAAGACGATGGGGAACAAATTTATAAAAACGTGCCCGATACTGCTGTTCTATAAAGTAAAGTGCATTGTGTGTTCCATGGGAGATGGAAAAACGTTTCAGATAGGCCACGGCTGCACCAAGGGCTTCTTTATTTGTCCCCATGGGTTCAATTATTCCCTCCATTTGAAGACCCCTTATTTCATTAAAGGAAAGGGCATCGGCAAAAATAGAAGCCCCTGCCCTGCCCCCGTTCTCAATGGCTCCCCTGATATGACGGCTGTCCGGACCTGAAAAAAAATAAAAGTTTTTTTTTCGATACAAAAAATAAACCGGTGAGGACCAGGCACCTTCCTGCCATGCAACGGCAAAAGTCATCACCCGGCAGGAATGCAGCATCTGTTCAAGATCCACGTCCATCATTAATTTTTAATATATCCCCAGGCCTTCAGGCGACTGTAGGCGTGGGCCGCATAATCACCCTGCTGAATCTTGCCAAGATAGGCCGCATACTGGCTTGCCGCAGGCTGGATCTGATTCATCCCATCCAGGGCATAGCCCTTGAAAAACAGGATGGCGGGATTACCGGGCAGCAGCTTGTCATAGATATTAAAATAATTGAGTGCGGAGTCAAATTTTTTCAACTGAAGGGCTGCAAACCCTGCCACATGACAGGCCTGACCTTCGGCGGGATAAATGTCATGACCCACTCCTGCATGGGTATAAGCGTCTGTGTAATTTTTCTGTACCAGAAGACACCTGGCCAGCATCACCCTTGCCGCATAATCCCTGCCATCCATGGCCACGGCCTGTTGATAACGCTGCCGGGCCTTGTCATATTGTTTTCCTGCCATGAAGGCATCGCCCTCCTGAAGGGCCGTGATGAGTTTTTCTTTGGCCCGCAAAGGGGCTATGGTATCCATGTACCGCTCCCGGTTCAGGGGAAATGTCCGGGTGTGGGCATACTCCCGCCCTGCCATGGCAATGGCGGTTTCATATCTTTCCGAACTCATGGGATGGGTGGAAAAAAGCATTTCTGCGGCATCGCTGTGCCCCTCGTTCATGCGGTTAAGCAGTGCCATCAACCCCACAAACCCGTCCGTGGAATACCCGACCGACACCATATACTGATTGCCAAGGGCATCTGCTTCCCGCTCATTGGCCCGGCTGTACCGTGCCAGAAACGCCCCCTGTCCCACCATGCCGATCTGCTGGGCCAATTTTCCCAGCTGGGAACTCTTTGCACCGATCACCGCGGAAACACCCCCGATCAATAGGGAGGATATACTTGCCTTGGACATCTGTTCTGCACTGTGACGGGCATTGACATGTCCCAGTTCATGACCCAGCAGGGCCGCAAGTTCTGCCTCATTGGAAAGTTTCAGTAAAATACCCCGGGTCACGGCAATGCTGCCCCCGGGGAAGGCATAGGCATTGACATAGGTGGCATTGACGCACCGGAATGAATAGGGCATGTCCGGTCTATGGGTCTTTGATGCCAGTTTATTGCCAATACCGGCAATATAGCCATTGATATTATGATCCTGCAAGATTCCAAAATCAGAAGAAAACTGATGGGGAGACTGCTGTTGATCCATGGAAATCTCCGTCTCCCGGGACACCATCATCAGCTGATTTTCCCCGGTCACCGGGTTTACTGCACATCCGGTGAGTGCTCCGGCACCGGCAATGGCGGATAACTGCAGGAATTGCCGGCGTGTCAAAGGTCTGTTTTGATATTTTTCTTCCATTTTTCCTCCCGGTATCATGCACTGAGCCAGCTGTGGATTGATTACTGACCTGCTTATTTTTTAAAACACATTCCAAGGACAAAAAAAACAACCCCCAGCAACAGCAACAGCTGATAAAAGGGCAGTTCATACATCATATAATTAAATACTGTCTGGAGCGCCTCCATGGGAATTTTCTCAGCCAATCCATCCAACTTATCCCCGACAATTCCTCCCAGAAAGAGGCCTGTCCATTGACTGTCCTTGTCCACAGCCCGGGATATTGCCTGAAACAGCACAATGCCCAGACCGCAGATCCAGGACAAAATTCCCAGAAAGGTAAACTTGTTTATCTCCATTTTTCCTCCGGTTGCGTTTTTCTCAAATTCATAATAATGCCGACAGCACAGCCCCCAGCAGCCGTGCCGTCCGGACCATCAGAAGCCAAAGGCGATAAGCCCATTTGGCCTGCCGATTGTAACGAAGCACAGACTGTATTAGAACAAACCTGCCCGCAGTTCCTGGGCTTTAGTCCGTCAGGCCAAATTGACCGCCGACGGTCCCGGACCGTATCGGACGGCCTTTGGTGGTGCCATAATACCACTTTCATGCTTCGTTTTGTCAGCCGGAACATCAGTGTTATATAAGTTGATAGAAGCAATGAGTCAAACCTTTTTAGGTGGCTTTAAATGTCAGATGGCCCTGATTTTTTTTAAGAAACCTGAAAGGCAGAGCAAATGCTCATCCGAAATTTTCTTTTATTTCGTTTTTCATTGTGCTACACCTTCCGGCAAATGCGCATTGATAAATGCCTTTGCCTCCAATCACAAAAAACTGACCCCATTGGCCCGTCAACTGCGACGGCTGGCCCATGTTGCAAACAGGCCACCAGTTATGAGGACTGGCAGATGTGATGAGCACCCCGATAAAGGAAATAAGATGACATCTAAACAAGGCACCCTGAAAAAAGTCGGCGTGGCCTCATTTATCATGATGGCCTCGGTGTTTGCCAGCCGTGTCATCGGGCTTTGCCGGGAAATGGCCATTGCCTATGCAGGCGGTGCCGGAGGAGGTGTGGACGCCTACCAGGTGGCCTTTATCATCCCTGAAATCCTGAATCACATTGTGGCCAGCGGTTTTTTATCGGTGACCTTTATTCCCTTGTTTTCCGCCTACCTGGCTCGGAAGGACCAAGAGGGCGGATGGAAAATTCTCTCCATTGTTTTAAATACCTTTGGCAGTCTGCTGTTCATCCTTTTGATCATTGCCTTCTGTTTTGCCCCCCAGCTGGTCTCGCTGCTGGCCCCTGGACTTAAAGATCCGATTTTATTTGAAAAGGCCGTTCGCATGACACGAATTATCATGCCGGCCCAGATGTGCTTTTTCTCCGGCGGTCTTTTCATGGCCGTTCAGTTTGCAAGGGAACAGTTCATGATTCCGGCCCTGGCCCCCCTGATCTACAATCTGGGGATTATCACAGGGGGACTTTTTCTGGGGCCACGCCTGGGCATGGAAGGATTTGCCTGGGGGGTGCTGGGCGGCGCCTTTGCCGGTAATTTTATTTTGCAGTACATCGGGGCAAAGAAATGCGGCATGAAACTTTTCCCTATATTGAGCCTTACCCATCCTGATTTCATCCGTTATGTTCTTTTGACTCTGCCCCTGATGGTGGGGCTGACCATGACCTTTTCCACGGAAATTCTACTGAAATACTTCGGCTCATTTCTGGAACCGGGAAGTATTGCTGCCCTTAACTATGCCCTTCGGATCATGTTTATACTGGTGGGGCTTTTTGGTCAGGCCGTGGGGGTGGCTTCCTACCCGTTCATGGCAAAACTGGCCGCACAGGGCAAAATGGATGAACTCAACAACCTTTTAAATACCACCCTGAAATTTCTCATTCTGGTGATTCCCGTGTCCGTACTGTTCATGGTGCTGCGCCGGGAAATTGTATTTCTTATTTTCCAGCGGGGACAATTTGATGCCGCAGCCACCGGACTTACGGCCAGGGTACTTCCATTTCTCATGGCGGGGACAGTGGCCTTTGCTGCCCAGACCGTGGTGGTCCGGGGGTATTATGCCATCCAGAACACCTGGTTTCCCGCCCTTGCGGGATCAGTTGCGGTATTGATGAGTCTGCCGGTTTTTTATGGACTCATGCACTATATGGGGGCCATGGGCATTGCCCTTGCCCTGAGCCTTGGGGCCACCTTTCAGACAGGCCTTCTGTTTTTTCTGTGGAACAAAAAAAGCCACAACCATGGGGGACGAACCGTTTACCTTTTTTTCATTAAAATGGCCGTGTTGAGTACGGGCATTGGATGGCTGCTCTTAAATCTGGCGACCCCTCTGTCCCACTTTTTAAATCCTGCCACCATCACCGGGGCACTTGCCATCTGCCTGATCACCACCATGGTATTTATTGCTGTCTTTATTGCCACCGGCTCATGGTTCAACATTGAGGAGATCCGGCTGTTCACAAAAAAAATAACTGCCCGGCCCAAGTCCTGAAATAATGAAAATGAGGACGTGATTACAAGATCGGCCAGTTGTCACAACTGATGAATCAATGGTGCCCCTTACCACTTCACCGGCAGGCGCACCTGATGACCGGCCTTGTTTCGAAACAGCAGATGCCCATGGTCCCGGCCAAACCGATACAAATCCCGGGTAACCCGGACATCCTGGACGCAGTAATCTATGATTTCCCGCAACTTGCCTTCCTTCCACCACTTCAGTGCCAGCAGGCCGTCGGCACTTTTCTTTGTTCCCAGTGTCTCCTGGGCCAGTCGATCCAGGGAAAGGCGATAGCCCAGCTTTCCATGGACCTTTTTCAGCAGATCCAGGGTGGGAAGAGTGGAAAAATCAAAATCCGACAATCCTGACAGCACTTTATAATCAAAGCCCATAATATTAAATCCCACCACAAGATCAAACTCGACGAGATCCTTTACCAGGATCGGCACATCCTCCTGGAGGTATTCCTTAAAGACATGGGCATGGGAATCATACACCACCACACAACTGACACCCATGTCATGGGCCAGGTTCCACCCCCCCACTTCCTGTGCAGATCGCCTGGTTTCCAGATCAAGCACACCATAGCGCAGTTTTTCTCCTTTTATTTCCGGCAGAACACCAAAGCCTGGTAAAGTATCCTGATGTTTCTGGTTTATTTCCTGTGTTCCACCCGTGGTCTTTTGTTTCATGGAAGACACCAATTCTCCCACACATCCCATAACCCGGGTTACCGGTCCCGGTGTATTTGCCCTAACCGTCGTTTTTTTCATCAGTTCAAGGATTTTTAATGCCGCAGTTTTATCAATGGGCCGGTTACCGGACCCGCACTTGGGGGAATGCACGCAGGCAGGGCAACCGTTATCGCACCGGCAGGTGACAATGACATTGAAGGTTCGCTCCATCAAAGCCTGGCCATGGGCAAAGGCCTGCCGGGAAAGCCCCACGCCCCCCGGGGTGCCGTCATAGATAAACACGGCGGCCCGGGCAATCTGGGGATGAAATGGAATGGAAATCCCGCCAAGATCATTGCGATCCGTCATCACCAGCAGGGGAAGAATACCGATGGCCGCATGTTCCATGGCGTGTATTCCCCCCATGAAATGGTACCGGTTGGATTCCATGAACCCTTTTATCTCATCGGAAATCTCAATCCAAAGGCCTTCGGTTTCAAAGGTGTTAGGCGGAAAATCAAGGGGGACAATACCAAGGGACTTACCGGAACCCACCGCCTTTCGCTCATAACCTGTGACATGGTCGGTGACCCGCAGTTTTCCAAAGCCCATGCGGGTATTCCACACAAAACAATGGGCGGTCTCTTCCAGAATTTCCGTGGATTTCACTGATCTGGCCCGGGTGTAATACCCCACGGTTTCAGGAGACACCTCCACAATAGCCTTATCCGGATCAAACCGGTTCACCACATGGGTGTTGCCATGGTGTAAATAAACGGCTCCTTCGTGGGTCTCGTAAAAAGCACGGAATTTGTCCACGCTGCCAATAAGCGTCCTGGTACCGGAAAGAAATATGGGCACCGTGCTGCCGGTTCCCCGGAGTCCCACCATACGATGGGGGCTTTTGCGTGAGGCAAACCAGGTGTTTCCATCGGCGCTTTTTAAAAGGGTGGCATCCCCTTCAAGGGCTTTTAGGGCATCAGATACCCCGGGGGTCTGCACCATTTCTTCCCCGGCAACCAGGGCAAGGTCCGCTGCGGCACATTCCAGATGACGGGCCATGATCACCGGATTCAAGGGATTGATCACCGCCGTTTCCGGGGGCATATCAAAAAGATGATCCGGGTTGTTCATGAAATAATGATCCAGGGCATCCTCATGGGCCACCAAAATCATGGCGGAATCCCCGCCGTCTCTTCCCACCCGGCCCGCCCGCTGCCAGGTGGACATGATGGACCCGGGATACCCCACCAGAATACAAAGGTCCAGATTTCCGATGTCAATGCCGAGCTCAAGGGCGCTGGTGGACACCACAGCCAGAAGCTCTCCGCTGGCCAGTTTTTCTTCAATGTCCCGGCGCTCTTCGGGCAGAAAGCCGGCCCGGTAGGCACTTATTCTGGAAGACAGGCTGCCCGCCCGCTGGGCTGCCCACATGGCAATAAGCTCGGTTATTTTCCGGGACTGGGTGTATACAATGGTTCGCAGGTTGCGATGGATGGCGGCATGCATGAGCTGTATGGCCGTGTGGGCGGCCCCGGCCATGCCCCCCATTAAAAGTATCTCTTTTTTTCCCGAAGGTGCTCCACTTTCATGGATAAGTTCCACCTTAAGTCCGGTGAGGTCCGATGCAAGTTCCCTGGGATTGGCAATGGTGGCAGAAGAAAAAATAAACACCGGGTCACTGCCGTAATGACGACAGATACGCCGAAGCCGCCGGAACACCCAGGCCATGTGGGAGCCCATCACCCCGCGATAGGTGTGCACCTCATCCACCACCACAAATTTAAGATCTTTAAAAAAGGTTTCCCACAGCCCATGGTGGGCAAGCATGGCAAGGTGAAGCATCTCCGGATTGGTTAAAAGAACATTGGGAGGCGTATGTCTGATGCGGGTCCGTTCATGGGCAGACAGATCACCGTCATAGGCGGCCGCCGTGAATTCACCGGCACCGAAATGGTCAAGGGCCACGGCATCAAACAGCTGCTGCAGACTTCCCAGCTGATCCCGGGCCAGGGCCTTTAACGGAAACATATACAATGCCCGGGTGTGAGCATCTTTTAAAAGGGCTTCCAGCACCGGGAGATTATAGATCAGACTTTTGCCACTGGCCGTGGGAGTGGCCACCACCGTGTGTAAGCCTTTTCGGATCTGTCCCATGGCCCTTTCCTGGTGGGCGTAAAGCCGGTGTATGCCCGCCCGGGTCAGAACGGCTTTTGATGAATCCGCCTGGCTGAAATCCTCCGGGACATAAACGGCAGCCCTGGCAGGAATGCTACGATGACACACAATGTCCGGCCCCAGTTCCTTATATTTTTTCAGGGCTTCAATGTATTCAAAAAGGCTCAATAAATTCTTTTCCCCATGGCCGAGACGGTGAGATCCACGGCCAGCCGGGCAGTTTTATTGGCCTGATCCAGAATGGGGTTGATCTCCACAATATCCATGGAGGCAAGCTTTCCCGAATCGGCAATTATTTCCATGAAAAGATGGGCTTCCCTGTAGGTTAGTCCCCCGGGTACAGGAGTGCCCACCCCCGGGGCTTCGGCCGGATCCATGACATCCATGTCCAGGCTGATATGGATATTTTTCATGTGAACAAATTTCATCAAAGCCTTGTGGGTGATGGCACTGATGCCCTGCTCATCAATGTCACGCATGGTGTAGACGGTTATGCCGGAATCTTTAAGACGAAGTCTTTCCTTTACATCCAAATCCCGGATACCGATGAGAACCACCTGGTCCGGTTCCACTTTACTTGCATTGCGGCCAATGTTGACAAGGGTGGCATCCCCTTCCCCAATCAGTGCTGCCAGGGGCATACCGTGGACATTGCCGCTGGGAGAGGTTTCCGAGGTATTAAAGTCCCCATGGGCATCCAGCCAGATAAGTCCCGTTGACCTGTCATGGGATACCCCCCCCACGGTTCCGGTGGCAATGGAATGGTCTCCCCCAAGAAAAATAGGAACCCATCCCTCCTTTACGGCCTGTTTTCCGGCATCATACACCCGCTGACACACCCGGGTGATTTCAGGGAGATAGTTCTTTGGAACCTCGTCCGTTCCCTGGTCCCGCACCGGCACCAGGACATCTCCGGAATCTTCCACCTCATACCCGAGGTTTCTCAGTGCCGTAACAAGCCCGGAGTATCTAAGGGCGGCAGGCCCCATATCCACCCCCCGGTGAAGCTGCCCGAAGTCCATGGGTGCACCTATGATTTTAATTTTTTTTTCCATGACCCCTTCTCAATTTTGGGCTTGGGCATAATTTGGGCCACTCGTCATCGGTGGCGGACCAGCGGGGTCAGGCTTGTGTTCTTGTGGTTTTGTCAACCATCTGCATTTAAAAACAATTTAAATAAAACCGCCAACAATTCAAACCTGAGCACCCCCCATTTGGCGCATGTTGTGACCAAGCCCTCAATTTTTATCAACATAAAACAACCTGAACATCGACCAATTAAGCCCAAGACAGGTAAAATGGGAATGCGCCCACCTTATGGTTGCAGTCTTGTATAGGAAGATATATCATAACGAATGAAATTCATTCAACCTTAATACTTGATACCCCCGTTTTTTTCAGACCGCTTCTGGAAGAATCGCAATCAGCTTACTTAAAAGGAATCCCCACTTCACCATGAGACCCAAAGATAAAATGCGACACCAGGAAACCCTTGACACCATCACCGCCCTCATGGATGAGGGCGTTGATAAAATGGCCGTCATCATGCGCCATTCCCACCGTTATTTCGGAGAAGACAGCTCAAAAGAACCCTTTCTTGGTCTGACACCGGAAGGAAAGACCCATGCCTTTGATCTTGGTACCTGGCTGCCGGTAAATCTTCACCCCCACTTTTTTTCCAGTTTTTTTGGCCGGTGCATTGAAACCGCCTTTGTCATGGATAAGGGGTATATCAAGGCCCACGGTGTGTTCAGTGATCATAATATTCTGGCCGAAGAACTGGCACCCTTTTATGTGAAGGATCTGGACAAAGCCATTGCCATGATGACCCGGGTGGGTACTTCTGCTTTTCTTCGATCCTGGTTTAACTTAGAAATTGATAACTCCGTTATGTGCAACCCGGAACACACCGCCGATACCATTGCCGATTTTATGGTAAAACGCCTTGACAGTATTTCATCGGGAGAAATGGCCATATGTGTGTCCCACGACTGGAATCTCTTTCCCTTAAAAGAATTCAAACTGGGCCTTTCCCATGAAGAACACGGCACCGTGGGATTCATGGAGGGGGTAGTGGTTTTTGAAAAAGAGGGCAGCCATTACATGACCAATTATCAGTCAGCCCCCGTCCTCCTTCAAACAAGGAGACAGCCATGCCAAACATCAACACCGCACGACTGATTGAAGCCTTGGAAGCCATTGAAGACGGCATATACATCATCAATGCCAACCATGAAATTGAATACATGAACAGCACCATGATCTCTCTGTTCGGAGACAATGTAGGGAAACAATGCCACGAGGTAATCAACCACACCCCCGAAAGGTGTAGCTGGTGCCGGTACAATGAAGTATTTGAAAAGGGAGAAACCCACCACCACGAAGTGCATATTGATCACCTGAACAAAACCTTTAACCTTATTGAACTGCCTGTGACCAACCGGGACGGCAGCCGCTCCAAGTTATCCATCTACCGGGACATTACAAGCACACGGGAGCAGGAAGCAAAACTTAAATCCTCCGAAGAAGATTACAAGCGTCTGTTTGACCATGCCGGATGCGGCATATTCATCAGCAGCAAGGAAGGACGGTTTCTGGATGTCAACCCGGCCCTTCTTAAAATGCTCGGATACACCGACAAGGATAATTTCCTCGCCATGGACATTGCCACGGACCTTTACTTAAAACCTGAAATCCGCAGGCAATACCAGACAAAGGTGGAAAAAAACGGCCGGGTGGTGGACTATGAACTGGAGTGGAGACGACGGGACGGCCATGTCATCCAGGTTCTGCTCACAAGCCATGTCCGGTATGATGTTAATGGCAATGTACTGGGATATGAGGGGGTTGTCGTTGACCAGTCCATGCGTAAAACCATGGAAGCCCGCACCCGGAAAGCATTGGATTTTCTGGATCAGATCATTGCCTGCAACCCCAATGCCATCATGGCGGCGGACTTGAAAGGAGAGGTACTGATCTGGAATCAGGGTGCTGAAGAGACTTTCGGGTATGCTGCAGATGAGGTCATAGGCAAAATGAACATCGCAGATATTTATCCCGAAGGGGTGGCAAGACAGGTGATGAAACTCATGCGATCCACGGAAAACGAAGGAAAGGGAAAACTCAAATCCTATCCCATCACCTTTGTAAACCGCCATGGAGAAGACCTGGAAGGCACCCTGTCTGCCAGTATTCTCTACAATGAAAGGGGGGAGGAGACGGCCTCCGTGGGCATTTTTGTGGACCTGAGAAACCGCCTTGAAATGGAGCGGACCTTAAGGGAAACCCAGCAGCACCTTCTGCAGTCGGAAAAACTGGCAGCCATGGGGCGGCTGACCTCCCAGATTGCCCATGAACTCAACAACCCGCTCTTTGGTATTATGAATACCCTGGAGCTCATGAAAACCGAAATATCCCCCGGCAACAAACGCAGACGACTCCTTGACATGTCCCTTTCTGAAACCGTACGCCTTGCCGACATGCTGAAAAAAATGCTCTCCTTTTCCCGGCCGGATCAGGAGGAAAAAATAAATATCAACCTAAACACGGTTTTAGACGAAATCATTCTTCTGTATGAAAAAAGATTCCGGGAAAACAGCGTTAAATTTAAATTCAACCCGGCAACGAACCTTCCCCGGGTGCATGCATCCAAAGATCAGCTGCGCCAGGTATTTTTAAATATGATCTCCAATGCCATGGATGCCATGCCCGACGGCGGAAACCTCTCCATCACAACTGCCTCCCTGGAAAAAAAGGTGAAGATCACCATCACCGACACGGGTACGGGAATTAAGGCTGAGCACCTGGAAAAGGTGTTTGATTCTTTTTTCACCACCAAGACTGACAGTGTCAAGGGAGTGGGCCTGGGGCTTTCGGTGTGTTACGGGTTCATCAAAGATCATGAAGGCGACCTCACCGTTGACAGTAAACTGGGCTCAGGTACCACCTTTACCATCCTTTTGCCGGTGGCAGGCTCTGTGTCATGATACGATCCAGGAGCGGGTTCGAATCAGAACACGCTTCTGAATGTAGTTTATATACTCAACTTTCGAACTTCACTTCAAGGCTGTCGTTTTTATACAGTGGGCTTGGTCACAACATGGGCCACTTATCACAATTTGGTGAGCCAACGGGGTCAGGCTTGAATTATTGGAGGTCGAAGCTTTTATCAGGCTCCATGCTTTTGACAACAGGCTGAGTTTCAAGACAAATTGCAACAAAATCCTCAATAACGTAAGTCTGACCCCACCATGAAAGGCGAACACTGGAAGTTGAGTTATATATTTATCCGTTCACTGTATAACTGCCAAGTACCTTCATAAATTCGGTATTCTCCTCAATGGTGGCAAGCACCGCCGTGGCTTTTTCTCCATGGATATCCGTCTCAAGATCGGCATAAAACATATACTGCCAAGGTTTTCCGTGGATGGGCCGGGATTCCAGCTTCACCAGATTAATGTCATTGTCCGCAAAAATTTTCATCACCTGGAACAGGGCACCGGGTTTGTTGGTGGTGGAAAACACAATGGAGGCTTTATTCCCAGCTCCTTGCTTTAACGGGGCTTTTTCTATAATGCCAAACCGGGTGAAATTTCGGGGATTGTCTTCAATGGCCTCTTCCAGCACCGCCATGGAGAAAAGTCTTGCCGCCTCCACACTGCCGATGGCAGCTGCCCCCTTCAGACCCGATTCTGCTATGCGTTTAACAGCGCTTCCCGTGGCATTGACCGGTACCATATCAATGTCAGGATAATTATCCAGAAACCGGCGGCACTGCTGGAAAGCCGGGGGCGGGGCAAACACCTGCTTTACATCCTCCAGGGCCGTTCCCGCAGGGGCAATCAGATTATGCACCACCCGCAAAGAAAATTCAGCAGTGATGTAGAGATCATATTCCAGCAGCAGATCATAATTTTCATGGATACTGCCCGCCAGGGAATTTTCTATGGGGATGATGCCGTAATCGGCCCGGCCCTGTTTTACCTCTTCAAAGATATCCCGGAACGAGGGCACGGGATAACTGTTCACATCTTCATTGAAGTAATGCTGGGTGGCCTTGTGGCTGAAAGTGCCCTGTTCTCCAAGGTAAGCCACCCGCCGGTCGGTGCGATCCATAAGTTCCCTGGAATTTTTTCTGTCTTTTCTTCCAGTGGTATAGTCATGGTTCAGCTGCTTGCCCACCACCGGAGCGATGACATAGAGATCCCTGACAAGTCTGCCAAACTGGATGGGATAAAGGCTCTGGGGACCATCGGACAGGGCCTCATCGGGATTGTGATGCACCTCAATCATCAGGGCATCTGCCCCTGCGGCAACGGCGGCCCTTGCCATGGGAGCCACCTTTTCCCGGATGCCGGTGGCATGGCTTGGATCAATGACCACCGGCAGGTGAGTAAGCTGCTTTAACACCGGGATGGCGGACAGATCCAGAGTATTTCTGGTGTATGGCTCAAAGGTTCTAATGCCCCGCTCACAGAGAATAATTTTCTCATTGCCCTCCGAGGCGATGTATTCAGCCGACATCAACCACTCTTCAATGGTGGCGGCAAGTCCCCGTTTCAGCACCACTGGCAATCCCATGCGACCGGCACATTTGAGCAATTCAAAATTCTGCATGTTCCGGGCACCGATCTGGATTACATCCACATACTTTATCATGAGATCCGCCTGCAGGGGGGAAGTGATCTCCGTCACCACGGGCAGCCCGGTGACATCCCTTACCTCTGCCAGTATTTTAAGGCCAGCTTCTTCCAGTCCCTGGAAGGAATATGGCGAAGATCGGGGTTTAAATGCTCCGCCCCGGAAAAGGCCGGCTCCATATTTTTTCACCTCTCTTGCAATGGTCAATGCCTGATCCCGGCTTTCCACGGCGCAGGGTCCGGCAATAATGGCAATTTTATTTCCCCCCACTTCCACATCACCGATGGTGATGACGGTATCCTCTTTTTTCATCTGCCTGCTCACAAGCTTGTATGCGGTGGATATGGGTACAACATCCCGTACCCCTTCCATGGCAAGCAGATTCTCTTTATCGCATTTTCCAATAACCCCTAAAATATTCTGCCCGCTGCCACCGGGTTCATGGATCATGCATTTTTGCTGGGCCAGCACACTTTTAATCTGATTTTTCTTTGCCTGTGTAATTTCTTTTTCCAATACAAGTATCACGATCATTTCTCCATTTGCGTTATTTTATAACCCACATATCCTGTCGGAAACAACGGCACCCTATCCGGCCCCGGCCCGCCAATAATGACGAGTACTCCAAGTTATGAACAAGCCCAGAAATTTAACGCTATGTAAACCATCCTCATTCATAAGTTTCCACCATGGTTTAAAGGGGTCAAAACAAAAAAAGGCCCTGGGAATTTATCCCAGAGCCTTAAAATAAAAAAACCCCGGGCAGACTTTACAGTCCACCCGGGGTATGATCCTTAAACGGAACTATACCGGATGGACGTTCCTAAAAAAGAAACGTCCGAAAATAAAAAAACGATTAATGGTACAGTTAATTCTATATTTCAACATTATTTATCCTTATTTTTTTCAACTTTTACACAGATCAAACCCATTGTCAAGGCTTTTTAAGGCCGTTGGAAAAATGCGGATGTCCTCTTTTCAATTAAAGCAGCATACACATTTTGTCATCAAAACCTGATTCTTGAACTCCAATTTGTTTGACACACGAGGCATTTGTCGTTAGTATGTAACCCAAAAAGAGCAATCGATAAGAAATCAGCTTCACCACCCCCATGGCAATCTATCAATTTCCAGCCCTGGGTTCATTGTCGCTTTCCATATACACACGACGAAATCATATTTCAAAGTACTGTATACCGTAATGCTCCTGAATAGAAACCGGATGACGGCAAAAGGGGACTTATATTTTATGTCTCCCCTTTTTGCCTTCCATCCATACGTGACCATAGCTGAACAATACAACGCCGCAAAGGAGATAAATGGTGAATCCCGTACAAGGATATCTGGAAATCATGGATCAGGGATTTGGATTTCTAAGACAGATAGAAAATAATTTTCAGCCACTTCCTGAAAATACCTATGTTCCCAACAAAATGATCAACCGTTTCAAGCTCAGTGAAGGGGGCTTTATTAAGGGTATCGGAGAAAAAAAGAGCCCGCGAAATAAGAATATGGCACTGCTCCGCATCGACACAGTCAACGGAATTCCCTTAAAAGAAACCCTGAACACCGTACCGTTGCAGGATCAGGTAAGCATAAATCCCTATGAACGGCTGCAGATGACCATGGGACCCGACGATCTGACCGGCAAGGCCCTGGACAGCATTGTTCCCATGGGCCTTGGCCAGCGGGGCTTGATCATTGCCCCCCCAAAAACGGGAAAAACCACCCTGCTTCGCCACATGGCCAATGCCGTTATCACCAATCATCCGGATACAGAGGTGTTTATCCTTCTTGTGGATGAACGCCCCGAGGAGGTCACTGATTTTAAAAGAGGATTAAAGGAGGCCCATGTCCTGTTTTCTTCGGCTGACCAGCAAGTTTCCCAGCACATGCGCATGACCCGTCTGGCCCTGCATACGGCCATATGCTGTGCGGAACTGGGAGGAAATGCCGTGGTATTTATAGATTCTTTGACCCGCATGACAAGGGCCTTTAATAGCCAGACTGAGAGCCATGGGAAAACCATGACAGGTGGGCTGGGGGCTAATTCCATGCAGATCCCCCGAAAAATTTTCGGAGCGGCCCGCAAATCGGAGAACGGCGGTTCCCTTACCATCATTGCCACCATACTGGTGGAAACGGGCAGTCGCATGGACGATATTATTTTCCAGGAATTTAAGGGCACAGGCAATATGGATCTCATGCTTAACCGCACCTGTGCGGAACAACGCATCTGGCCCGCCATTGATATTAATCAATCCGGTACCCGTAAAGAAGCCCTGCTCCTGAGTGAAGCAGAGCTTAAGGAAATATCCCGTATACGAAGGGAACTAAGCAACATGGAGGAAACCCAGGCCATGTCGGCTTTCCTTGAATATCTGAAGGATAAATAAGCCCACCGTCATTGACATTGATTTTAAAACGAGACGGAGGAGGAGTACCCGTATTTTATTGGAGCTGTTGAATAAACGGCCCCACGGCCTCTATACCTTCTTCGTTCACGATACGAATGGTCTGGGAACCTATGACGGCGATATCCGCCCTTCCTTTCAGGTAATCCACATCCTTTTTATCTTTGACCCCGAATCCCACGGCCAGGGGAAGATCTGTGGCTTTCCGGCACCGGGCAAGGTAGTTATCCATATCATGGGAAAAGGTGGTGTCCTTACCCGTCACCCCTTTCCGGGCCATGCAGTACATAAGTCCTGAGCCCTTGGATGCCAGAAGTGCCATACGTGCATCCGTGGTGGTGGGTGAGAAAATGTATACAGGATTAAGCCCTTGTTTTTCCATGGCTTTCAGGTATTCATCACCTTCTTCCGGTGGAAGATCCGGCACAATGGCCCCCTTTATCCCTGCTGCTGCCATATCCCCGGCAAACCGGTCCATGCCATATTTAAACAAAATATTGGTATAAGTCATGAACAGAAAAGGGATATCAAAGCGCCGGCAAGCTTCCCTTGCAAATTCAAAGCATTGGGCCACCCGGGTACCGGCATCCAGGGCCTTCTGGTTGGCCGTTAAAATCACCGGTCCATCTGCCATGGGTTCTGAAAAGGGAATCTGCAGTTCCATCAGATCCACCCCGGCCGCCACCATCTGAGCCACAATGTCCATGGATGCCTCAAAGGAGGGGTAGCCAAGCACGATGTGGGTCATGAGCAGAATATCTTTTTTTCGTTTTTTTTCTCTGATATAAGCCTCAAGCATGATATTCACCTGCCTTTTCCTTTATAAACGCTTTCCATTTGGGGTCACCAAGGGCATCGGCCACCGTGAAGATGTCTTTGTCCCCCCTTCCTGACTGATTGATGATGATGCACTGATCACTTGAAAGATTTCCGGCTTCTCTAAAGGCGCCTGCAAAGGCATGGGAAGATTCCAGGGCCGGAATGATACCTTCCTTCTGCATGGTGAGCTTCAATGCGGCAACAACTTCTTCATCGGTGGCGGATTCAAAACGGGCCTTTTTATCCACATGGAGCTGGGATAAAATGGGAGACACCCCCACATAATCAAGTCCTGCGGCAATGGAATGAGTTTCTTTCATCTGCCCGTCCCCATCCTGGAGGAAAAAGGTCTTGTACCCCTGGGCTACGCCCACCGAGGCATCATCTGTGCAGAGGCGGGAAGCGTGTTCGCCGGTGGCAAGGCCCCGCCCGGCAGCCTCTACCCCCACACATTCCACCCCAGGGTCTGAAAGAAATCCACTGAAAAGCCCCATGGCATTGGATCCCCCGCCCACACAAGCATATACCCGGGCGGGCAGCCGACCCTCGCGTTCCAGTATCTGTTTTCTGGCCTCTTTGCCGATGATGGATTGAAAATAGGTCACCATTTCAGGGAAAGGATGGGGTCCACAGGCAGTTCCCAGAACATAGTGGGTAGTTTCCATATTGGTTACCCAGTCCCGAAAGGCTTCGTTGATGGCATCCTTTAATATGCGAGTACCATCTGTGACCGGAATCACCGTGGCCCCCATCTGCTCCATCCAGAATACGTTGGGCCGCTGGCGCTTTACATCCACCTCCCCCATGTAAATGGTGCAGTCAAATCCAAACTTTGACGCCATGGTGGCCGTGGCCACACCGTGTTGACCGGCCCCTGTTTCTGCAATTACCCGGGTTTTCCCCATTTTTTTAACCAGAAGCCCCTGGCCCATGACATTATTGGCCTTGTGGGCACCGGTGTGATTGAGATCTTCACGCTTGATATAAATTTTTGCACCGCCAAAATGCTTTGTAAGATTCTCGGCATAGGTAAGGGGCGTGGCCCGACAGGAATAAGTGGACATGAGATCCACATAGGACTCCCAGAAACTGGAGTCATTTTTAATATCATTGAAATGGGTCACCAGATCATCAAAGGTGGCCACCAGGATTTCGGGGATGAATGCCCCGCCAAATTCCCCGTAGTATCCGCGTTTATCCATGTATATTTCCTCCAATGGTCTGTGAAAAAACAAACCGGTCTGTGCGACATAAAAGTTCCGAGTAAACCGCATTGATGGCCTGGGGAAAATCCAGAAATCGTTTCACCAAAATCACAGGATCATCCTCTGCAAGCTGCAACGCCTGTGCCTGAAAAAGATTTAAACGCTCAATCCGGAACGTCTGCCTGCCACAGTCCGGAACCATGTAAAAGGTGTCCGACACCACCCGGGCCAAGGATTTTCCCGTAAGATCCATGTGCTCAATTCCCTTGAAAAGCCGGGGATGAAGATAAATCTTTTCCAAAAGCACCGGCTGTTCTTCTGCCAGGGTCAACCGACAGACCACATAGGCTTGCCCCCCTGAAAACGGGTTTTCCCTGTCCCCTGTAACCGCCTTGAGACACACCGGAGAAAGAAGTTGAATGTCAATGGGTATCCCCTGACGCTGGAAAGCAGCTGACGTACCTGCCAGGGAAAACAAATCCACATCATTTCCCGTTTCAGTCACAAAAGTGCCGGCCCCCCGCCGTCTTTTGACAAGGCCTTTTCTCACCAGAAGATCCACGGCCTGACGAACGGTGGGACGGCCGATGCCATAGGTTTGTGCAAGACCTGTTTCTGCAGGAATCCTTGATCCCGGGGGATATTCTCCGGATCTTATCTCTGCGGTTAAAATTTCTGCCAGCTGATGGTACAGTGGCAGAGGTGATTCTGTGTTCAGCATGTTATTTCCCTGTCATCAAGGCAGTGCTGATTTTAACGGCTGGTATCAGGGGACATGCCTGATACCGCCAAGACTTTTCAGCTGCATTTAAAATAATGCAACCACTATCAACCAAATAAGTAAAGTTGTCAAGACATTATTACCATGCTCCACCCCCGCAAATTCCACTGCGTTTTTTGGAGATGACGTCTTCAGTGGATAACGCCAATAACACTGGCCTGAGCCCGTTGGCCCCACCAACTATGACAAACAAACCAGATGATGATCAAACCGGAAAAATTGGAATACGCCCGTGTTAAGCCTGGTGGTAAAGGAAAAATCCCTGCAATGTAAAAATGAAGTCTATTTATTTTATTTATTATATATATTTTATTTTCACTCATTCAAATTTTATACTTGACATCAAACAAATATTATAATAAATAAAATAACTATACCAAACTCACTTCCAATTTGATCACTGCCTGGCCCCATCCTCCCGGGTTTACATTCCTTTGAATCAGCGATTCACGATCTGTTTCTTCCTGTTTTGTCCATCTCAATCAGCGCATTGCCACATGGGGCAACTGCCTGGTTTACAACCAGACAGTTGCCACTCATTTACCCAAGGTCGGCAAATGCATTCACCAACAAACCAGCCCCGGGCACAAGGATTTTGACAAAAGCCCCTGAAACACAAAGGCCCATGCAGAACATGGGTAATCATTTCATTCATTCACAAGGAGGGTCGATTCATGGAAGACACCATGACCGTATTTACCGCAAGCAAATACTGCAATGTCTCATCAAAAACCATCATCAACTGGGTGGAAGCAGGCCACATCAAGGCCTACAAAACAGTGGGCGGCCATCGAAGAATCAAAAAAACAGATCTGGAAAAATTCATGGAAAATCAGGGAATTCCCATCCCCGACGACCGGGAAAAAGGCGGTGGAAAAAAAATCCTGGTGGTGGATGACGACATGATCATCGTGGAGTCCATTGTCCAGTCCCTGGAGGAAGATGAATTTGATTATGAAGTCATCTCCGCCTCGGACGGATTTGAAGCAGGGCTTCAGGTCCACCATTTTAAACCCGACCTGCTGATCCTTGACATCATGATGCCCGACATCAAGGGATACGAGGTGTGCAAAAAGATCAAATCCACCGAAGAAACCGCCCACATCAAAATCATCGTCCTGTCCGCCTATCTGGACGACGAAAAATTTCAGCAGATGAAGGAGAATGGGGCAGATCTGTGCCTGTCAAAACCCCTGCCCCTGTCCCAGTTGAAAAACGAAGTGGCAAGACTGCTTGGACTTAAAGAATAGGAGGCCCACCATGAACTTGAGAGACTCACTTGAAAAAAAGAAATTTGTCGTAACCTCGGAAATACAGGCCCCCATGGGGGAAGATGATCCCCAGGAACTGATCAAAAGTCTGAACAGAATAAAGGGCCGTGTGGATGGGGTTGCCATATCCGAAGTGGAACTTGAAGGCGTGGTGGGAGACAGCATTCAAACCTGCGATCTGCTTAAAAAAAATCGCTTCAATGCCATTTACCAGACCACCACAAGGGATAAGAACCGGATTCAGCTCCAGCGGGATCTTACCCTGGCCCATGATGCCGGGGTGGAAAATCTCCTGGTATTCACCGAGGACTATCGTATTTCCGGAGACAGTCTCCAGGAGTCCATGTTTTTCCATGTGGATTCCGGCAAACTCTCATCGGTGCTGGAACACATGAAGCAGGGCCAGACCATTGACGGCAACCCCCTGGACAAAAAAGTGGATTTCATGCTGGGCTCCGGGGTGGAAACCCCCTGGGGAAAAAATCTTCCCAAACGCGGCATGGATGAAATGGAAGACATGATCAATGTGGGCACCGGATACTTTCTCACCACCCCCATTTTCGACCTGGATCAGTTTGAAAAATTCATGAAACAGGTGAATACCTTCGGGGTACCGGTCATCGCCGAGGTGATGATTCTTCGCACCGGCGGCATGGCGAAATTTCTAAATCGCCATTTCAAATCCGGACTGGTTCCGGAATGGGCCGTACAGAAACTATTGAAATCACCGGATAAAACCCGGGCAAGCATTGAGCTTTTTGCCGATACGATTAAAGGACTCAAGCATCTGTGCCAGGGGGTACACATCATCACCATCGGCGGTGAAGACAAACTGGGTGAATATCTTGATGCAGCCAAACTGAGATAACAAGGGATGGTGAAAAATGACAGAGTCAATTGCACTTGACGCGCTCACCTGTGAATTAAAAGACGAGGTGGCAAGCCGTATCCCCGACGCGAATCTTGATCTGTGTCTTACCTGTGGTGCCTGCACCGGCGGATGTCCGGCCAGCGGGCAGTATGACATGGATCCCAGAAAATTTCTTCGCATGCTCCTGTTGGGCATGGACGATGAAATCGTTAAAAATCCCTGGGCATGGGTGTGTACCATGTGCGGTCGCTGTGTCACCGCCTGCCCCATGAAAATCAATATTCCCAAATTTATTTTCAATGTAAGGGCCGCCTGGCCCCGGGAAAAAAGGCCCAAGGGCATAAGGGGTTCCTGCGATCAACACATCAAATCGGGCAACGCCATGGGGGTTCCCAAGGAGGATTTTGTATTCACCATTGAGGATGTGGCAGAAGAAATTAAGGAAGAACAACCCGACTTCAGTGGATTAAACATCACCGCCGACCGGGTGGGTGCCCACATGGTGCTCAACCAGAACTCCCGGGAACCGGTGACGGAACCCGATGAGATGAGCCCGTTATGGAAGGTACTCCACCTCACCGGCGTGG
The DNA here is from genome assembly GCA_963674605.1 of uncultured Desulfobacterium sp. GTDB lineage: Bacteria > Desulfobacterota > Desulfobacteria > Desulfobacterales > Desulfobacteraceae > Desulfocicer. Next base: position 734,088 of record OY771474.1, read on the forward strand.
ACTGGACCTACCCCACGGTGATGTGGGGCGGGGAAAACTACTGCATGTTTCTGGCCGATGATGAGGGCTGGCGATATATCATGGAGGAGTTTGCCCATCACATTGAACATACCATCAAGGCCAAGGTGGTGGTCAACACCGAGTGAGGCCACTCCTATTATTCAATCCTGGAAGGATTGAGAAAATTCAACATTCCCCACACATTTGAACTTAAAAGCATCATTGAACTCTTTGCCCAGTGGATCAGAGAAGGCACCTTAAAGGTCAACGCCGACTGGAACCGGGACCTTAAGATAAAATTCACCGTGCAGGACCCCTGCAACATTGCCAGAAAAATAGAAAGCGATCACATTGTGGATGATCTTCGCTTTGTCATCAAAACCGTGGTGGGGGAAGAAAATTTCATCGACATGATCCCCAACCGCTCCAACAACTTCTGCTGCGGTGGCGGCGGCGGTGCCCTCCAGGCAGGACACACGGAACAACGAAGGGCCTATGGAAAAATAAAATTTGACCAGATCATGGAAACCGGGGCCGATTATGTCATCACCCCCTGCCACAACTGCCATGCCCAGATTGAAGACATGTGCCATCATTATGGCGGTAAGTATCACACCGTCCACCTGTGGACCATCATCTGCCTTGCCATGGGCATCCTCGGGGAAAACGAACGCACCTATCTGGGACCTGATCTGGCGGAACACGGCCTTGAAAAGGAGGATACATAATGACCAGAAACCCAACGGGATCTGTAATGGTTGTCGGCGCCGGCATTGCAGGCATCCAGGCATCCCTGGACCTTGCCGACGCAGGCTATCTTGTCTATCTTGTGGAAAAGGATACCGCCATTGGCGGTGTCATGGCCCAACTGGATAAAACCTTTCCCACCAATGACTGTTCCATGTGCATTATTTCCCCCAAACTTGTGGAGGCGGGCCGTCACTTAAACATTGAGCTGATGCCCATGAGCCAGGTGACGGCGGTGGAGGGCAGTGCCGGTGATTTCACCGTTAAACTCACCCAGGCCCCCCGGTTCATTGACATGGAAAAATGCACGGCCTGCGGCGAGTGTGATTCCGTGTGCCCGGTGGAACTTCCCAACCCCTTTGATGAGGGATTATCCTCCAAAAAGGCGGCCTTCAAGCTCTATCCCCAGGCCATGCCCAGTGCCTTTGCCATTGACAAGGGGGATCGGGCACCCTGCAAGCTCACCTGCCCCGCCGGACTCAATGTCCAGGGCTATGTGCAGATGGTGAAACAGGGTAATTACAAAAAAGCCCTGGAGATCATCATGGAACAGCTTCCCCTTCCCGGGGTGCTGGGCCGTATATGCCCCCATGAATGCGAAAATGCCTGCCGCCGGTGTGAGGTGGATGAACCCATTGCCATCCGGGATTTGAAACGCCTGGCAGCGGATCAATATGATGCAAGAACCATTGAAATCAACTGTGCACCGGACACAGGAAAAAGAGTGGCCATCATCGGTTCCGGCCCGGCCGGTCTTTCCTGCGCCTATCACCTGGCCCGTAAAGGCATAAAATCCACCATATTCGAGGGACTTTCCAAGCCCGGCGGCATGCTCCGGGTGGGCATACCCGACCATCGTCTGCCCCCGGATATCCTGGACAAAGACATTGAAGTCATCACCCAGCTGGGAGTTGAAATCAAACTTAATACCGCTCTGGGAAAGGACTTCACCATTGATTCCCTGTTAGCCGACGGGTTTGATGCCGTGTTCCTGGCCCTTGGTGCCCACAAAGGCATTGGCCTTGGCATCCCCGGAGAAGATATGGACAATGTGCGCCAGGGGGTTGATTTTTTACGGGAATTGAATTTAACCGGCACCACCCGGGTGGGTAAACAGGTGGCCATCATCGGCGGAGGCAATGTGGCCATTGATGTGGCAAGAAGCGCTGTGCGCCTGGGGGCTGAAAAAACCACCATCCTCTACCGCCGGACCCGGGAGGAAATGCCTGCCTGGGAGGAAGAGATTGTTGCCGCCGAGGCCGAAGGGGTTGATATTGTATATCTATCTGCCCCCCTTGAGGTCATCAGCCGGGACGGGGTCATCACCGGATTAAAATGCCTTGGCATGAAACTGGGTGAACCGGACAAATCCGGACGCAGGCGCCCCGTTCCCATCCCGGGCAGCGAGTATGACATTGCCATTGATCAGCTCATCCTGGCCATTGGACAAACCCCGGACACCACGTCCATCTCCCCGGATAAAACCATTTCCATCAGCCGATGGGGCACCACCGAGGTGGATGAGATCACCTTTGAAACCCGTCGAAGGGGGATTTTTGCCGGTGGGGATCTCACCTCCGGTCCCAATGTGGCCATTGCCGCCATTGCTGCAGGCATGGAAACAGCCGAATCCATTGAAAGATACCTTGCCGGTGAAGATATGAAGGCGGGCAGAACTGCTTTGGGCTCAGACAAAAAACAATTAACGGAAATGGCGAATTATACCCCGCTGTCCCCGGACATTGTGCGGCAGCAGCGGTCCGGTATTCGGGAATTGAGTCTTACACAACGTAAGGGCAATTTTAAAGAGGTGGAACTGGGATTTGAAGAAATCCAGGGACAAAGGGAAGCGGATAGATGCCTCAACTGCGGCTATTGCTCCGAGTGCATGGCCTGTGTGGATGCCTGCCTTGCCGGGGCCGTGGACCATGCCATGATCCCCATAATCCATGAAATCCATGTGGGGGCCGTTATCCTGTCACCGGGTTTCACACCCTTTAATCCCGAACCCTATAAAACCTATGGATATGGTACCTCCCCCAACATTGTCACCAGCATTGAGTTTGAGCGGCTTTTATCCGCATCCGGGCCCCATGCCGGGCACCTGGTGCGCCCGTCGGACGAAACCGAACCCAGAAAAATTGCCTGGCTCCAGTGCGTGGGGTCCAGAGATATCAACCAGGGCGATCACAGCTACTGCTCCGGGGTGTGCTGTATGTACGCCAACAAGCAGGCCGTCATTGCCAAGGAGCACAGTGAACACCCCCTGGACACGGCCATTTTTTTCATGGACATGAGAACCCATGGCAAGGAGTTTGATAAGTACAACATCCGGGCCGAGGATGAAAATGGGGTGCGCTTCATTCGATCCCGCATTCACTCCATTTTTCCCATGAAAGACCATGGCCTGCGCATCGACTATGCCACGGAAGCGGGCTCCACGGCCCAGGAGATTTTTGACATGGTGGTGCTGTCCGTGGGTCTTGCCCCCTGTGCCGGGGCCGAGGAACTGGCAACGGTGATGGGCATTGAATTAAACCACCACAAATTTGCCCACACCCGCAATCTCTCCCCGGTGACCACCACCCGGGAAGGCATCTTTGTGTGCGGGGCATTCCAGGAACCAAAAGACATTCCCATGTCCGTAATGGAAGCCTCGGCCACGGCCACCATGGCCGCAAAACTGCTGTCAGAACAGCGCTGGACCCTCACAAGAACCCGGGAACTGCCCCCGGAACGCGATTTTTCCGGCATGCCCCCCCGCATCGGCGTATTTGTGTGCAACTGCGGCATCAACATCGGTGGCATTGCCGATGTCCCGGCTGTGCGCGATTATGCCGCCACCCTGCCCTATGTGGTGCATGTGGAGGACAATCTGTTCACCTGCTCCCAGGATACCCAGGAGCAGATCAAGGATATTATCATTGAAAAGGACATTAACCGGGTGGTGGTGGCATCATGTTCGCCCAGGACCCACGAGGCCCTGTTCCAGGAGACCATCAGGGACGCAGGTCTGAACAAATACCTGTTTGAAATGGCCAATATCCGGGATCAGAACACCTGGGTGCACATGAACCAGCCCGAAAGGGCCACCCGCAAGGCCAAGGATCTGGTGCGCATGGCCGTGGCCAAGGCCACCTATGTGGAACCCTTGCACCAGGTACGCCTGTCCATCAAGAAATCCGTTCTGGTGGTGGGGGGCGGCATTGCCGGCATGGAAGCGGCCCTGGCCGTTGCGGCCCAGGGATATCAGGCATGGCTTGTGGAAAGAGACGCGGTGCTTGGCGGGGTGGCAAAGGACCTGAGATCCACCTGGCAGGGCGAGCCCATAAAGCCCTATGTGGACAATCTCATCCACCAGGTCAAAAACAGCCCGCAGATCAAGGTGTTTTTAAACACCGAGGTGAAATCCACCACGGGCAGCCTTGGCAATTTCATCACCACCCTTTCATCCAAGGAGGCGGTGGAACACGGGGCCACCATCATCGCCACCGGTGCAAAAGAATATAAACCCCATGAATATTGTTATGGAGAGCACCCCCATATCCTGACCCATCTGGAAATGGACAAGGTGCTGGAATACGAGACAGACAAAATCAAAAAAACCAAATCCGTTGTGTTCATCCAGTGTGTGGGCTCCAGAAACAATGAAAATCCCTACTGCAGCAAGGTGTGCTGCACCCACAGCCTGAAAAGTGCCATGGAGGTTAAAACCTTAAGACCCCAGGCCCGGGTGTTTATCCTGTACCGGGATATCAGATCCTATGGGTTCCGGGAAGATCTCTTTCAGCAGGCCCGGCAGATGGGTATCCTTTTCATCCGGTACGACCTTGAAAAAATGCCCCGGGTGAAAATAGATGACGCCGGCACCATCAAGGTGACGGTGTTGGATCATGTATTGAAACTGCCCGTCACCATCCATCCGGATTTTCTGGTACTGGCATCGGGAATTGTACCCCACACCAACAAGGCCTTGTTTGAAACATTCAAAATACCGGTGAACGACGAAGGATTTCTGGTGGAGGCCCATGCCAAGCTTCGACCCGTGGATTTTGCCTCGGACGGTATTTTTGTGGCAGGGCTTGCCCATTTTCCCAAACCCGTGGAAGAAACCATTGCCCAGGCAACGGCGGCCGTGGCCCGTGCCATGCGCATCGTTTCCCGGGATCACATCATGGTGGGGGGCATTGTGGCAACGGTGGAAGCGGAAAAATGTGCGGTTTGCCTCACCTGTGTGCGCACCTGCCCCTATGAAATTCCCTATATTCACCTGGACGGATATGCCGTGATTGAGCCCGGAGAGTGTCACGGCTGCGGCTTATGCGTGTCCGAATGTCCGGGTAAGGCCATCACCCTGAACCATTTCACCGACCGGCAGATCCTGGCCAAAACCCATGCCCTTTTCAATGTGGCATAAGGAGGAGACCCATGACGGATTCTTTTGAACCCCGCATCATCGCTTTCTGCTGTCAATATTGAGCGTACGCAGCCGGGGACCTGGCAGGTTCCATGCGATTGAGTTATCCCAGTGAAGTAAAGGTGCTGCAGGTGCCTTGCACCGGACGGGTGGATATCATCCACCTGTTAAACGCCATTGAAGACGGTGCCGACGGCGTCTACGTTGCCGGATGTCTGGAGGGGGAGTGCCACTACCTCACCGGAAACATCAAAACCCGGAAAAAAGTGGCTTATGTAAAAAAAATCCTGGCGGAAATCGGAATGGAGCCGGAACGGTTGGAAATGTACAATCTTTCGTCGGCCCAGGGGGGACGATTTGCCGAAATCGCCCATGAGATGACACAAAAAATCCGGGAACTCGGCCCCACCCCCATCAAGGCCCAGGCCCCGGTATCATAGCATCCAGGATGCTAACCCGGACAAGCCAGAACCCAAAAGGGTTTCTAATTCTCTTGGCAGAATAACACGAAAATAAGAGATAAGAATCTAATACCTAGTACCTAACACCCAGTACCCATAAATCATAGAGGTGAACCATGATAGTAGCCGATCGCAAACCACTGACGGAAATATTGAAGATGATCGAGGCGCAGAAAAACATCCTCATTGTGGGATGCAAGGGATGTGTCACCGTGTGCAATACAGGGGGCTTAAAGGAGGTGGAGATCCTGGCATCGTCTTTAAACATTGCCCGGAAAAAAGAGAACCTGCCCATACACATTGACACCACCCTGCTTGAACGCCAGTGTGACAACGAATATGTGGAGCAGTTAAAGGAAAATATCAACAATTACGATGCCGTGCTCTCCATGGCCTGCGGGGTGGGCCCCCAGTTTCTCTCCGAAGCTTACCCCGGTCAAAAATTTTTCCCCGCCGTGAACACCACCTTTTACGGTGGAGCCGTGGCCCATGGCATCTGGGAAGAACGATGCGCCGGTTGCGGCACCTGTATTATCCATGATTTTGAGGGACTTTGCCCCATTGCCCGGTGCGCCAAAAGCCTGCTCCATGGTCCCTGCGGGGGATCATCCCAAAGCAAGTGCGAAATCAATACCGACACCCAATGCATCTGGGATCTGATTGTCTCAAAGAAAATGGAGCTGGGAAAGCTGGGTGATCTCTTAAAGGTCAGAGATTTAAGGGACTGGCGGTCTTCAAGGGATGGCGGTCCCCGGAAAAGCATTCGGGAAGAGCTGGTTCAATAAGGAAATGGCATGATGCCACCCCCCTTTACTTCCGGACATTGCGGTTAGGAGGGCCATGGGGGGCTCCGTTATCGCGCCCCCCAATGAGCTGCCCGGAACAACGGCAATTAAAATTATTGTAAAGAGAGTATAGATAAGGAGAACACCCCATGACCGATCTGAAATCAGGCAGTAACCTTGAAAAAGTGCTCACCGCCGGACATTTTGCCTTCACCGGCGAGTGCGGTCCCCCCAAGGGGGCCAACGTGGCACACCTTGTGGAAAAATTTCAGCATCTTAAAGGCAATGTGGATGCCGTGAACATCACCGACAACCAGACCGCAGTGGTGAGAATGTCCAGCCTTGCCGCGTCCCACCTCATGGTGCATGAAGGCATGGAGCCCAATTTCCAGATGGTGTGCCGGGACAGAAATCGTCTTGCCATCACCAGCGATATTCTGGGGGCCCATGCCCTGGGCATTAAAAACATGCTGTGCCTGTCCGGGGATCACCAGACCTTCGGCAACCATCCCCAGGCCAAAAACGTCCATGACATTGACTCCATGCAGCTGATAAAACTGGTGACCACCATGCGCGATGAGGGCAAATTTGCCAATGGAGACGACATTGATGTCCGTCCCAGACTCTTTGTGGGGGCAGCATGCAACCCCTTTGCAGATCCCTTTGATTACCGGGTGTATCGCCTGGCCGCTAAAATTGAAGCAGGGGCTAATTTTATCCAGACCCAGTGCATCTACAACATGGAAAAATTCCGGGAGTTCATACGCCGGGCCGTGGACATGGGACTGCATGAAAAATGTTATATCCTTGCCGGGGTCACCCCCATGAAAAATGTGGGCATGGCTAATTTCATGAAAAAATTTGTTCCCGGCATGGATGTACCAGATGCAGTCATTAAACGCCTGAAAGGCGTAGAAAAAAAAGATCAGGCCGAGGAAGGCATCAAATTTGCCATTGAACAGGTGGAAGAATTCAAGGAAATGGAGGGCATTGCCGGGGTTCATATGATGGCCATTGAATGGGAGCACATGATGCCTGAAATCGCCGAACGATGCGGCGTGCTGCCCCGCCCATTAATGGACTGAAACCTTCGCCCCGGGGGCGAACATCCCGGCGGACCGGGCCGTTCTTAGCACTCATACCGGGGCATCATCCAGCACTTCACGCACCGCAACGGCCAGTTTACGACGCTCCAGTGGTTTTTCAATGAATTTTTTAATCCCCAGATTTCCGGCAGCCAGGGCATTGATGCGGTCGGTGTAACCGGTGCATAAAATAATGGGAAGATCCGGACGTATAAAAAGCAGGGCCTTTGCCAGCTCATCTCCGGAAAGCTTGGGCATGGTCATGTCTGTGATGACCAAGTCAAAGGCCCCGGGGTTTTTTGTGAATTGATCCAGGGCGCTTTGGGGATTTTCATGGGTGGTCACCTGGTATCCCAGGCGCTGCAGTACTTTCCGGACCATTTTAAGCAAAGAGGGTTCATCATCCACAATTAAAATATGTTCCTGTCCCCCCGGTGGGTCATCTTCAACGCAGACAGATGCCACCGGGGCATGGGGAACAGCCGGGAAAATGACATAAACTGCAGTTCCTTTGCCAGGTGTGGAATCAATGGTAATGGCGCCATCATGGCCGTTGACAATTCCCTTCACAACGGTCAGTCCCAATCCGGTACCCCTGCCCACCTCCCTGGTGGTGAAATACGGATCAAATATTTTTTCCATTATGGCAGGGTCAACCCCCGGCCCTGTATCCCGCACCACCAACTGAACATACTGACCATGGGGCATTCCTTGAAAATGGGGATGGGTTTCGCATGTATTTCCAAGACACACCGCTTTAAGAGACAAAGTTAAAACCCCCTGGCTGTTTTCCATGGCATGGACCCCATTGGTGGTGAGATTGAGAATAATCTGCTGGATCTGGGTGGCATCGGCATTAATGGCGGGCAGTGCATCGGGAATGTCAGCCCGGATGTCAATGGTGGTGGGAATGGATGCCCGCAGCAAGGCCACCGATTCCCTGACAAGTTCGTTGATTTCAATGGGCATTTGTTGACTCTTGGTTTTCCGGGTAAAACTGAGCAGCTGACGGACCACATCCCTGGCCCTGAAGGTGGCCATTTTAATCTCCTGCAAATTAATCCAGGCCGGTTTCCAGTCGGGGAACTCATCCATGGCAAGTTCCAGATTGCCCAGAATAATACCCAGAATATTATTGAAATCATGGGCAATGCCACCGGTTAAGGTACCAATGGCCTCCATTTTATGGGCCTGCTGCAGCTGTGACTCCATATTTTTTTCTTTGGTGATGTCCATTATAAACCCGTCTATGAAATCAATGCCCTGCATATCCTCCTTGGACACCACCCCAATTCCTTTTTCCCAGACCCACCTCTCCTGACCCTGTTTATTAATTATGGGATACCTGAGTTCAAAATGATGCTTTACATTCAATGCCTTCTGCACCCTTTCCCACACTTTTTTTCGATGGGACTCACATATAAGATCACCGTAGGCCCTCACACGGTTATTTCGCAACTCATCCTGGGTATATCCGGTGAGCTGTTCACAGCCGTCACTGACAAATTTCATGGTCCATTGGGGTTCATTTTTGCACCGATAGGCCATACCCGGCAGGTTGGACATCAGGGTCTGCAGGGCCTTTCTGTTCTCATGGGCATCCATCTGGGCCTTTTTACGGGTGGCCACCTGGTACACAAAGGCCAGCAGTCGTTCCATGTTCACCGGTTTGATTTCATAACCGATCACCCGGGGCAGGTTTACAGAGGCAATGGCGCTTTCAAGGGAGGCATTCCCGGTGATCATGATGTATTCGGTGTCCGGGGCCAGGGATGTCAATTTTTTCACCAGTTCCTGGCCCGAGGTGTCGGGCAGTTTCACATCCACAAAGGCAAGATCAATTTTTTCCTGTTTAAAAAGAGCAAGGGCCTGCTTGCCATCATTGGCAACAAACACCTGGTAGGCAGCCAGTTCAAAAATATCCCTCACATTTTCTGCCAGATTTTTATCGTCATCCACCACGGCAATTCTTAAATTAACTGACATAGTATCCTCTTTTTATAAGAAAGTGTAGGCATGCCTAACATTACTTTCATACTTGGTTGTGGGCAGGCCGGGACCAGAATACGGTCTGCCCGTGGCAGTTATACAGATTTATGAAATGGATATGGGGCGCATTCCCATTTTCCCGGTTAAAGGCTTAATCACAGAGGGGTCAGGCTTGCGTTATTGGCATTATCGTTGGTTTTGGCGTTTGCACAGGCTGTGAAAAGATAACGCCAATAACACAAGCCTGATCCCGTTGGCCCCACCAACTATGAATGATAAACCATATTGAGACTCAACCGGGAAAATGGGAATGCACCTATGAGTATGATCCTTCCCAGAGGGGATGCTCACAGATGGGAAGTGTTATAAAAAAGGTAGCCCCTCTGCCCTTTTCCGATGCTGCGGTGATGCAGCCATGGTGCTTTTCAATGACGCTCCTGGTAATGGAAAGCCCAAATCCCATTCCCCTGGCCCGGGTGGTAAAAAGGGGCTCAAAGATTTTTTCAAGGAGTGGCTTGTCAATGCCGGGTCCGGTGTCGGAAAAGGTCAGACACACCTGATCCGGATTTTTCTTTTTTGCCATAACGGTGAGCGTCCCCTTCCCCTCCATGGACAGCACCGCATTTTTGACAATATTTTTAAAAGAGAGACACAGGGCATCGCAATCTCCCGAAACAATGAGCGCTTCTGCGGGAAAATGGGTTTTCACCCCCATGGTCTCCGGCGGATTCACCGATTCAATGGCATCCGTAATAACGGATATCACATTGAGCGGTTTAAATTCAAGTGTGCTCACCCGGGTCAGATGGGCCAGGCTCCGAATAACACCGTCACTGGTTACAACAGCGGACTTGATACGACCCAGATGTTTTTTTACCTTTTCATCGGCATCGGACAATACCATGGAGAGAAAATAAACCGAACTGTCAATCACCCCAAGTGCATTTTTCAACTCGTGGGAAATATTACCGGACAATTCACCAATGGTGGCCAGTTTTTCTTTTTTAACAAGGGTTTCCTGGGCCAGCTTTAATTCCCTGGTTCTTTTTTCAACAATTTCTTCCAGGTGATCCCTGTGTTGCTGCAATGCCCGTTCAGCCTTTATTCTCTGACCGACTTCATGGTTAAGCTCATCCCTGGAGGCCGTAACAACCTTTATGTTTTCAATCATCCCACGGAAATTGCGAGCCAGTTCTCCAAGCTCATCGGCTGCGGAAACATCAATGGGAGCGTCAATATTGCCCGTGGAAATTTCCCTGATGGATTGTTCCAGGCTGAAAAGGGGGGTAAAAAAAAATTTTTCAGAGAACACAATGACAGTAATGATAATGGAAAATACAATGACCATGATCAAAACAAAGGTGTACAGACTGGTGACGAGAATCTGCTTTTTCACACGCTCAAGTGTCATCACAATAAAAACATCACCAATGGGCACGGTGTCGTACAACACGGACACCTTTTTATGGATGAACTGATCATTCCCCCTGAAAAATGAGATATCCATGTCCTTATAACGGGGAATCGTCCGGATTTTTATGTCCATGTTATCCTGCCTGACACGGACATGGACAATATCCTCATAGAAAAAAAGGGCGTCCACATAGTCATTGACGTACTCACGGTTATACTGCCACAGGGCACTGGAGAGGCTGTTCTTTGAAAGTTCTGTTAGTTTATCAAGCCGCCCGTGAATATCCTTTTTAATGGATGTGATATTGTACAGCACAAACACCGATGAGAAAACAATAATAATAAGGGTGACCACCATGACCAGGCCCAGTATAAATCGATTCCTAATACTTCCCTTTTTCCGTAAAATATTCATGGGGTGTAATTATACCTCATCAAAACCTGGGAATGCGCATTCCCATTTTCCCGGTTTGGTCACAATATGGTTTGTTTGTCATGGTTGGCGGGGCCAACGGGGTCAGGCTTGTGTTATTGTGATTTTGTCAAGAGCCTGTGTTTAAAGGCAAATTTAAACAAAAACGCCAATAACGCAAGCCTGACCCCTCTCTGGTTAAGCGCAAGCCGGGAAAATGGGAATACACCCACCTGGAGCCTGGTCACAACCTGTCATCCTGCATTGGCAAGAAAAATGGCCCGCACCGGTGCAGGATAGCCCTCAACGGTTTTGCCGGCATCGGCCGGGTCCAGAAAATCATTTAAAGATTCCGTTTGAATCCATGGGGTTTTGCGCTGTTCACCAGGAGTGGTTGGGGACACATCAATGCAGCGGATATTGGTAAATCCGGTGCGTTTCAACCAGGAGGTCATGGCCGGAATACTCGGGATAAAAAATACATTTCGCATTTTGGCATATCGATCCTCCGGGAAAAGACAGATATTTTCCGTGGAACAGATGATGAGATTTTCCAGGACCAGTTCGCCACCCTTTTTAAGGGTATCATGGATTTTTATTAACATTTCCAGGGGAGATTTCCGGTGATAAAGCACCCCCATGCAGAAAACGGTGTCAAAATAATTCCGGGCCACGGGAAACTCATCAAAGGTAAAGGGAAGATTCACCACCCGGGATAATTTAAGGTATTTCTGCAGGGCCAGGTATTGAAAATAAAAGGTGTGCTGGGGTTCCAGCCCCACCACCAAGGACGGATCAAAGGCGGCCATGCGAAACATATAATAACCGTTGCTGGAACCGATGTCTAAAATCCGTCTGCGGTGAAGGGGGGCAATGTGCTTTACCAAACGATCCCATTTGATAAAACTTTTCCATTCAGTGTCAATGGAAATATCAAACAACTTATAGGGACCTTTACGCCAGGGACACATCTGGTACAATGCCGCTTCCATAGCGGCGCTGTCAGAACTGCTGATATCCAGGGAAGTTCCCACCCCCACAGCATCAGAAAGGAAATCACAGGTTGACGGGATGGCTTCGGGCAGGTTTTCAAGGGCCGTGGCATATTTTAAGATATTTCCCCTGGGAATTTCAAAGAGATGCCGTTTTCTGTCCAATGCCGTATTCAGGGCGTCTTTAAAAGGGGGTTCATTTAATTGTTCAATAAATACTTTTTCAAATTCAAGGCTGATGTGCGGAATCATTAAACAGGTATCCTAATTTTAGTAAATATTCGGCTTGATCATGTAAATGTTTGGGCAGTGCCTCATATTCGCCTATTTGGGGCTGCGTAGCATACGAATGCTATGTGAGCAGACCAAACAGGAGAAGATGGGGTGCTGACCGAATATTTACCTATTTTATGGCAAGCATGGCGGCAAAATTAAACCATTTAAGCCAGATATCCATATTGACAAACCCGGCACCGTGCAGACGTTGCCGATGTTTTTCCAATGTTTCCGGCACAAGAACATCCTCCAGAGCGTCTCTCTTCTGGCTGATCTCCAGATCAGAATAACCGTTTTCCCGCTTGAATTTTTTATAATAGTGCTGTTGGAGTAAATTTATTTCATTGTTTTCATGGATAATTTTTTCAGTGAGAAGCAGCAGCCCCCCCGGGCAAAGCCCATCATAAATGGTTTGCATTACGGCCTGCCGTCGGTGGGGGGCAATAAACTGCAGAGTGAGATTTAAAACCACCACCGAGGCATTGTCAATGGCAACGTTTTCCACCAGATCACACACAAGGGAGACCGAACTTTGTGCCTTTTTTTCTTTTAACCGACTTGCATACCGATCCAGCATGGGCTGGGAGCTGTCCACCGCCACCATGTCAAAGCCGGCATCTGCCATGAGGGTGTGAAAGGTCATCCCCAGATTCCCATGGGAGCATCCAAGATCATATATCCGGGTTCCCTTCTGATAAAACCGAGCTGCCAGCTGGGCCTGGCGATGGACGCACTCTTTGTACAGGGGCACGGAACGGGTTATCATATCATCAAAAACCTGGGCCACGTTCTCATTGAATTCAAAGGGCGGTACCGGATTTTTTTTTTCTTTAAATATTGTGTCTTTTTTCATCTCTTCTGTTACCATGGTCAAGTCGGATCATCAACCTCAGCCCCCGGAACGGCCGTCAGTGTTCAGTCGTTATTTACCTTACGTGTCAGTCATAAGGCCACCATACATGATCCGGATAATTTAGTTAAGTGCTTTCCGGGGCTTGCTCATCGGTCAGCCGTCATAATTTGATGGGTCATCGGGAAGTCTGGACCACCCCACAGGTGAGGAGAATGTCATGGGAAAAATATGGATTACGGTTGTCACCGCATTTTTTTTAATCCAGCCCGCGTATGCCAGTGAGGTCATTCGGGTATCGGCACCTCCTTCCATCTGGACCCGACATCAGGGCGCCACCCTCACCGGACCCGCCGTTGACCTGATCACCGATTTATTGAGTAATATGAATATAAAAATCCAAGCATTGCCAATGTCCTGGGCCCGGGCCATGGCCGGTATGAAATCGGGCAACCTGGATATGATACTGACCATTTTTTATACTTCGGAACGCGCCCGGTTCATGGCATTCACCGTTCCCTATGTGGATGTTCCCACAGTTGTTTTTGTTCTGAAAGGAAGCGAGTTTGCCTTTAACAAAGACGCAGATTTAATGGGAAAGAAGGGCCTGATGCAAAGGGGGGACAGTTTAGGCCAACGCTTTGATACCTTTCTTCCCAGGCTGACATTGACTGAAATCGCCAGCTATGAACAAATCATTAAAATGCTCCTTTCCGGTCGGGGGGATTATGCCATTGGCCCCAAATATGGATTTTTCATTGAACTGAAACGGCTGGGGCATGACAATAAAATACATGCCCTGCCCCGATCCATTGATGTTGTAAATCTGCATTTTGCCTTCTCAAAGAAATCCCCATATATCAAATATATCCCGTTGATAAACCAGAGAATAAAACAATTTAAAAAAAATGGATATATTGACAATATGATCGGCCGGGTCATCCAAAACGTTTCACAGCCCTGACCATTGAGGTGTTTAACATTATCCGTCACCTACCCCACCCGGATCAAGCGAAGGGCATCCACACGCAGCCTGGCCGTTGACAGGGCAGTTTCAAGCGCTTCAAGGGCTGCACGGGCCATGGCAATCTCTGTGTCTGTCACCGCAGGATTTTTAAGTTGTAAACGCTCCAGGCGCTGTACCTCCATTCCCAAGGTATGGGTTATGTCCGCTCTGGCCGTTTCAATGATCTGTTTTGACTGTCTTTCAACGGCCCCGGCAGATGCCCGGATCATTCCCGGCAGCAAAGATTCCTTTATTTCGGGATATTCACGGAGAAAAGCACTCTTTTCATCGGTGAGTTCAAGGTGAATATCATCCCAGTTCCAGTCAGGTGTCACCTCTTCCATCAAATGGTTCACCACCACCCTTATGGGGGTAACCGGCAAAAAACGATCCATGTGAAGATATTTCGGTGTTATGCATTCCAGAACATGCACGGCTTCCAGCAGCAATTGAAAGTCACCGTCTTTCCGGTACAGGGCAAAGCTGCAATTTCCCTGTTCGGTGCCAAGCAACAGTTCCATGACACCATGGACCAGGGGATGGTCCCAGGTGATGAACTCCATCTCCCCCCGGGTGACGGCAATATTTCGATCAAAGGTGATGGTCATGCCCTCTTTTTTCAGGGCGGGAACCGGGAATGACGGATGGGCCATGTCAAAGGTGACTGCATGGGTCCGTGGCATGAATTGATCATGGGAAACATTGAAAAAATCAAAAAGTGCCAGGAGAAAGCGTTCCAGGGTGACATCGTTATCCTGGGCGGCAATGGCATCAACAAGGGCCCTGGCCGGACGGGATCGAAAGGAATTAAGCTCCAGAAGCCGGTCCCTTCCCCGGGACAGAGTATCCTGAATCTCCCGGGCATGGGCCCGGGTTTCTTCAATGAGCGTCTCAAGGGCCTGCCCATCAAAAACATTTCCCCCGTCGCAGTCATTGCAAAGACGCGTTAACCGCTCCCTGAAATGATCATATATCTGGTACAGCCCGTTGACATGTCCATTAAATATACCGGTGCCTTCCATGTACCATCTGGCCAGAACCTCCTGGGAAGTGTCTTTTAAATAGGGGACATGGATTTCAATGTCCCGGGTCTGACCAATGCGATCCAGCCGTCCAATGCGCTGCTCCAGAAGCTCGGGATTGCAGGGAAGATCAAATAACACCAGATGATGGCAGAATTGAAAGTTCCGCCCCTCGGAGCCGATCTCGGAACAGATCATGAGCCGGGCACCCTCTTTTTCGGAAAACCAGGCGGCACTTCTATCGCGCTGCAGAAGGGTCATGGATTCATCAAACTGTGTGAACTTAAGGCTCATCACC
The DNA here is from genome assembly GCA_963674605.1 of uncultured Desulfobacterium sp. Taxonomy (GTDB): domain Bacteria; phylum Desulfobacterota; class Desulfobacteria; order Desulfobacterales; family Desulfobacteraceae; genus Desulfocicer. Next base: position 749,841 of record OY771474.1, read on the forward strand.
TCCCTCAGGGCTTGGGCAATGTTTGAAGCCCGTTCCTTTGTACTGCAGATCACAAGCACCTTCTGGGTTTTTAAACGCTGAAGTAAATCGGCAAGCCATGGGACTTCGTTTTGCCGCTCAAGGCGATAGCATCGTCCCTTTCTAACGGGAAAGCCCTTTATCACGGCCCGGGTATTTCTAAAAATTGACCGCCCCGGTCCATGGCAGTCCAGCAGGATTTCAAGATCCTTGTCCGGTGCGCTGTCCGTGTCTCTGTTTTTTTCAAGGTCCTGGTTTATCTCTTTTACGGTGTTTTCATAGCTGAAAGATTCCCTGTGATAGGCTTCAAGGCTGGTATAGCGATGGGGATCAAGGAGCTTTAAGTGGGCAAAATGGCGTTCAATGCCCAATTGCTCCGGGGTGGCCGTAAGCAGCATCATGCCGGAAGTCCCCTTACCCACGCGCTGTAAAAATGCATGGGTGCTGCCATGGGGGTCCACATGGTGGGCTTCATCCACCACCACCATGTCCCATCCGGCATCACGGGCATGGCGTGTTAAAGAAGAATGCTTTTCCATGTAATCCATGGGGCAGAGGAACAGCTGATTTTCCATGAAAAGGTTACCAGATGTGTTCATGCAGGCCGTGAAATCATCATTTACAATGGAAAAAGAAATATTGAACCGCCGGTACATTTCCACAAACCACTGGTGCACCAGGGAATCCGGCACCAGGATCAGCACCCGTGAGATCCGCTCATTCAAGAGCAGTCGGTGCAGGATCAGGCTGGCTTCAATGGTCTTTCCAAGGCCTGTTTCATCGGCCAGGAGAATCCGTGGCAGATAACGTGCGGCAACTTCCCCGGCAATGTAAAACTGATGGGGAATCAATTCCACCCGTCCCCCCAGGAATCCCATGACAGGGGATCGCCGGTATCGGTGCTGAAGTACCCGGGCCTGGAGGCGCAGATCAAAGGTTCTGGTGGTATCAAACAAACCTGCGGAGAGTCGCTCTCCGGGGCGGGAAAAGGACATGGTGTCAGACAGTATCTCTTCTGAGACAATCCGGCCCTGGCCATGATAGTAAAACAGACCGTCCACGGTGTCCACCGCCGTCACGGTGATACAAAGGCCATCCTTTAAGGTGATCCTGTCCCCCGGAGAAAAACAGGCCCTTTCAAGGGGGGCACTTTCCATGGCGTATTGCCGCACCACACCGCTTGCCTTAAAATGTATATGCACCCGTCTACCGTTGTTTTCCACTGCACTGAGTGTCCCTAACCCCAGTTCCGGCTCCATGCGGCTGATCCACCGCTGCCCTTTTTTAAACGACACTGCGACTCCTGCCCTACTTTTAAAAAAATTTTATTCTATGACACCGTTTATCAAAAACGTCAACTTTTTTACACGTCAATCACCAGATCTGTGCATGATAATTTCTCCATATATTTCCTTGACTCACCGCTTGCATAAGCGTACAAAAAAAGAGCGGTGATACAATATTGCCCATACAGAATACCCTCTTCATCGACGGGAAGTATCACCGAATGCTCACGCTATTTTCAGGCGCTCTTCTGATACATGGGGCCGGTTGCATTATGACGTCCCCTATATACGATCTGCCCTGAAAACAAACCCTGGAACAGGAGGTTGAAATGTCTTACATCGACGCATACCCTGATTGTGAATGGATGGACTTTGAAACCCTGGAAAGATTTATGGTGGATGCCCTCAAGGGAGAAGGGGTTCCGGAAGAGGATGCACAAATCGCAGCAGAGGTTCTGATTACCTCGGACAAAAGAGGCATTGATTCCCATGGCATTGGTCGACTCAAGCCCATTTACATTGACCGCATGGCAGCAGGCACCCAGAATCCCATCACCAAAATAGATGTCATCAAGGAGACCCAGACCACTGCGGTGCTTGATGGTAACAACGGGCTTGGGCATGTCATTGCCAAAAAAGCCAACAGCATGGCCATTGCCAAGGCCAAAAAATATGGCATTGGTATGGTGACCGTGCGCAACTCCACCCATTACGGCATTGCCGGTTATTATGTGCTGGAAGCCTGCAAAGCCGGATGCATCGGCATGAGCGGCACCAACGCCCGGCCGTCCATTGCCCCCACCTTCGGCGTTGAAAATATGCTGGGAACCAACCCCCTGGTGTTCGGGTGCCCCACGGATGAGGCCTTCCCCTTTGTTCTTGATTGTGCCACCTCCGTGTCCCAAAGGGGCAAACTGGAAGTGTATGGCCGGGCCGGAAAAGATTTACCCCCGGGCTGGGTCATTGGGGAGGATGGGAAAACCAGAACCGATACCCAGCAGGTGCTCATTGACCTGACCAAGGGAAAAGCGGCCCTGGCACCCCTGGGAGGCCTGGGAGAAGAAACCGCAGGCTTCAAAGGCTATGGCTATGCCACGGTGGTGGAAATCCTTTCGGCGGCATTGCAGGATGGAAAGTATCTTAAAATGCTCAATGGCACGGATGAGAATGGGAAAAAAGTTCCCATACTGCTTGGACACTTTTTCATGGCCATTGATATTGATCATTTTCTCGGGCTGGACCTGTTCAAGAAAATTGCCGGAAGCATCTGCCGGGACTTGAGAAATTCCCAGAAAGCCCCGGGACAAGAGCGTATTTACACCGCCGGGGAAAAGGAATACCTGGCCTGGCAGCAGCGAAAAAAATATGGATGCCCGGTTCCCAAGGTGCTGCAGAATCAAATGGATGAGCTGCAACAGCGATACCATCTCAATTATACATTCCCCTGGAATGCATAAAAAGAGAGCCGGATCATAACGCCATTATGATCCGGCGCATTCCCCCTTTCCCGTTCGGGAATTTGAAATAAATCCAGAATATTAAATCACAGGAGTGGATATATTGAAAATTTCATCCCCGTCAGTCCTTCCGGTTCGAAAGATACCCCTGCGTGTCAAATTCTTCCCATTTCTGCAATGGCTGGGGCTGATCAATTTTTCCACCTTACGGGCAGATCTGGCTGCCGGACTCACCGGTGCATTTATTGTCCTGCCCCAGGGAGTCTCCTTTGCCATGGTGGCAGGCCTGCCGGCTGAGTATGGTTTGTACACTGCCATTATCCCGCCGATTATTGCGGCCCTTTTCGGATCATCCATGCATTTAATCAGTGGCCCCACCACGGCATTGTCCATCATTGTTTTTTCCACCCTAAGTCCCCTGGCAGAACCCGGTTCTGCAAGTTACATCAGCCTGGTTTTGTCCCTTACCTTCCTGGCCGGGGTATTTCAGATGGCCTTTGGCCTGGCACGGCTGGGAACGGTGCTTAATTTTGTTTCCCATTCGGTGATTGTGGGATTCACCGCTGGTGCGGCAGTGCTTATTTCCACCGGTCAGCTCAAATACGCCATGGGCATTGACATTCCCAATGGGTCTTCATTTCTGTCCAGCTGGGCGGTTATCATAAAATCCACCGGCCAGACCAACGAATACGAGCTGGCCATAGCACTGACCACCCTGATCTGCGGGGGGATTATAAAAACCTGGCGACCCCAGTGGCCCGGGCTGCTCATTGCCATGATCATCGGAAGCCTCCTGTCCATTATTATCGGGGGAAACAGCCACGGAGTAAGGCTCCTGGGGTCCCTTCCCGGGAATCTCCCCCCCCTGTCAAGGCCTGATCTAAGCCTGGACAGCCTGCGACTGCTGGCACCGGGTGCCCTGGCCGTGGCACTTCTGGGTCTAATTGAAGCCTCATCCATTGCCCGGTCCATCACCATGCATTCCAGGCAGCACATCAACGGCAATCAGGAGTTCATCGGCCAGGGGCTTTCCAATATTGTGGGCAGTTTTTTTTCAAGTTATGCCAGCTCCGGATCATTTACCCGGTCCGGGGTGAATTACGAGTCCGGTGCAAAAACCCCTCTTTCAAGTATCTTTTCGGCCCTTTTCCTTGGTGCCATCATTGTCTTAATCGCCCCGCTCACCGCATGGCTTCCCCTGTCTGCCATGGGAGGTGTCATTCTGCTGGTGGCCTTTAAGCTCATTGATGTCCACCACATCCGGGAAATCTTTAAAAGCAGCCGTTCCGAATCCATGGTACTTTTAACCACCTTTTGCGGCACCCTTCTGTTTCAGATTGAATTTGCCATTTACACAGGGGTGCTTCTCTCCCTTGCCATATATCTGACAAGGATGTCACATCCCCGCATTGAATCCATTGTACCGGACCCCACGGCCCCGGGACGACACATGATAGAAAATATTTCCGGCGAGTTTCCCGAATGCCCCCAGCTGAAAATTATTCGCATTGACGGTTCTCTTTTTTTTGGTGCCGCCAGCCATATTGCCCAGGTTTTTGAGGAAATTGACGGGGATACACCCAGGAACCTGCTCATCGTGGGGGCCGGGATCAGCTATATTGATGTATCCGGAGCCATGATGCTGCTACAGGAAGCAGAAAGGCGCAGGGCCATGAAAAAAGAACTTTTTTTGTGCAGCCTCAACCGGGAGATTATCCACTTTTTAAGGCAGGGGGATTATTTCAACGACATCGGAGAAAAAAATATCTTTGACTCAAAACACACGGCCATTTCTGAAATTGTCTCAAGGCTTGACAGATCCGTCTGCGCCGTGTGCGCCAGTCCCATTTTCAATGATTGCCCCCATAAAGGAAAGTAATCATACGGGCCTATTTCCATTTGCCGGCTTTGATCATAACATGGGCCATAAAGCGGGACACATTTAAGCTTTGCTGACCATGCATATCAAGGCTATCAAAGCCATTGATTTTACAGGTTGTCCCGGCTTAGCTGGATGGCCTTTTTTTGTAGTCTAAGCAGTCGCATCAAAATAAAAGATACGGTTTTTAATTTATATTCCTTTTTAATTTAGTATGTTCTAACAAAAAGAAAGATCATTTGTTTCTGAGAGCCTACTAAGGAATTGGATTATCGAGCACCTTCCTGACGTTTTCCAAAAGCTGTCTTTTATTCAGCGGCTTTTCAAAATACTCCCTGACACCCATGGCCATGGCCTTTTGGCGATTAATCAATTCACTATGGCCGCTGCAGAGAATAACCGGGATGCCTGGGCAGATTTCCAGAGCCTTCCTGGCAAGCTCCGCACCGGTCATGAACGGCATGGTCATGTCGGTGAGGATGAGATCGTATTTGTCCGGGTGCTGTTGCAGTTCCTGGTAGGCCTGAACCCCATTGGTAAATGAATTTACTTCATACCCGTGCCCGACGAGTATCCTCTCGGCGATTTCGATGATTGTGACGTCATCATCAACGAGCATGATTGCTTCGTTGCCCCCCGATAAAGGGGTTTTTTGTTCTGCAGGGAATATTTCATCATTTTCCCCTTCATATACTGGAAAATAAACATGAAAGGTAGTTCCTCGTCCTGGTTCGCTGTAGACATTTATGCCACCGCCATGGCCCACCACTATGCCATGGACCACCGCCAGGCCAAGTCCACTCCCCTCTTCAAGTCCTTTGGTGGTAAAGTATGGTTCAAAGATCTTTGATTTTGTCTCTTCATCCATGCCTGTTCCGGTATCAGTTATTTCGAGTTGAAGGTATCTGCCCGGGGCAAGTGTGAGTTCGGGAATTTCCCCAGCCTCGGATATCTTGATGTCTTTCAATGCAACACCAAGGGTACCACCTGATTCCCGCATGGCATGGTAGGCATTGGTACAAAGATTCATGACGACCTGGTGAATCTGGGTGGGATCGGCCAGCACAAACAACTCTGAGGCGATATTTTCCCGTATGTCAATGGTGCTTGGAATGGAAGAACGTAGCAGTTTCAACGCTTCCTTGACCACAAGGCAAATCTGCATGGCCTGTTGTTCCTGCTCGGTTTTTCTACTGAAGGTGAGAATTTGCCGTACCAGATTTTTAGCCCTTTCCGCCCCTTTTAGGATTTGTTCAAGATCCTGCCGCAGACTGTCCGGTTGTTCAAAATTTTCCCTGGCAAGTTCGGTATAGCCATAGATAGCCGAAAGGATGTTATTGAAGTCATGGGCAATCCCACCCGCCAATGTGCCGATGGCTTCCATTTTCATGGCCTGGCGCAGCTGTTTTTCCAGTGCATCTTTAACCTCGGCGGCTTTCTTCCGTTCCGTGATATCACGAGCAATTCCAAGCACGCCTACAATCCTTCCATGATCGCCAATCATAGGAGTCTTAATGGTTTCGAGAATTTCTCGATGACCGTCATCGGCAAATATCACCTCCTCTTCGTTCATGGAAGGACCTCCGGCCACTATGGCGGCTTGATCTTTCCGACGAAAAAAGTCGGCAATATCCTTGCTCACAAAATCGTAATCGGTCTTTCCCACAATTTCGGACTCCTTGGCCCCGAAAAATTTTTCGAACCTCGAATTGCAGGCCAGGTAGACCCCGTTGGAATCTTTCAGCCAGAAGAGGTCAGGGATGGTCTTGACCAGAGTTTTCAGCCGGGTCTCACTGGAAGAAAGAGACTCCTCGTAACGTTTACGTTCAACTCCAATGGCAATTGCGTCCGCCACTGAAACCAAGGATTTGATCATGATTTCCGTTAAGGGATGACGTGCAAAGACAGCCACCACCCCAATAACTTTTTCCGCAACCATCAAGGGCTGGCCGACAAAGGAGACCATGTTTTTCCGCTTGGCCCACGCTTGATCATGGATAAGAGGCTCTCCTATAACGGAATTGGTAAAGAGCGTTTTTTTGTTTTCAACGATGAAGCCGATCATTTTTTTCCCAATTGGAATACAACTGTGCTCACCATTGATATGGGTATACAAACCGGCGCTGGCCTTTAATTCCAAAACCTGTTCATCTGCGTTGATCAGCCATATCCGGGCAAAAGCAGCATCAAGGTGATGGACTATGGATTCACAACAATGCTGCAGGGTATTCGCCATAGGTCCTCCTCTTGACAAGATTGTGCCAACCTCGGAGCTTAAAGATAGCAGGTGCATCTTTTCGGTCAGATCTTTTTTTGCCTGCTCCATGTTGGTTATGTCCGTGATAAAGCCTTCAAGCACCCGAGTACCATCCCCGGAGCATGCAACTTTCACCCCCTGTTCATAAACATGTTTCTCTTCTCCCGATGTCGTCCGGATACGGTAGCTGAGCTTGAAGGGCATATTTCGTTCAATGGCCTTTTGAATCTGAATACGCACATACTCCTGGTCATCGGGGTGGATCAAATCATTGAATGCTACTGTTCTATGCTCAATAAAATCCAAAGGAGCATAACCGGTCAACGAATGACACCCTTCACTGAGAAACAGCATGCTCCTGTTCCGATCACCCATACAGCGGTAGGCCATGCCTTGCAGATTGCCCAGAAGTGTCAGGAGTTTACGTTCGCTCTCTTTGGATTGGAGCTGGGCCAGCCTTAGATGCCTGAGGACGATGATGATGTAAACGATCAAGGCAAATTGGGCAAATATGATGAGCGCCCCTCCCAATATCCTCCATCTGTATTGCTCAAAGAACGAATATTCCCGAAATCGGACGATACTACCGGGCGGCAACAGTTCTTCGCTTATTCCCCAACGGCGCAGCTGTCGCCAGTCAAAGATGGGTATATTTTCGAGCATCATGGGTTTAATGGTATTCGGGTTCTCACCACCCAGGATCCTGAGCGCCAGCTCCGCCGCCTTTTTCCCCTGCAATTCGGCGCTTGTCAAAAGGCCTCCTGCAATGCCATATCCCATATATGTATCCCAGAGGCTGAAAACCGGGGCATTGGCTTGCTCGGAAATCAGGGAGACTACCTCACGAGAAATGAGAGATTCACCTTCGGCATCTCTGAGAACAATCAAGTAAAGAATAATCGAATGTTTTGGCAAGTGGGCAACCTCGTAGAGTATCCGTTCCATCGATAAATCAAACAAATAATGGATGTTGAGTCTGTTTTCTTGGACCTGTAGTGCCGCTCTTGCCTTTTCGCCCACCAGACGGTCTGTCAAAGCCGTTCCTGAAATAACATAGACATTTCTGGTGTCCGGTTGAATTTTAATGGCAAGATCAAGCGTTCTACCGTAATCTTCACCACGGAAAATACCGGTGATGTTTGGCGGGAGTGCTTCCCGGCGTAGAAAAGGCTGATCGTCGGAGGCAAAGATGATCGGTACATCTGGAAAAATATCATTACCATGCTTTAGTAGAAAGCTTATGGACTCGACATCCATGGAGATGATAACATCCAAGTTCTTGTTCGCATATTTAAGGCGATACAATTCTTTGATTCTGCTGATGTAGTTTTCATCCGTATACCGAATGAGATCCATATGTTCGACATTAAGGAACAAAGGCCCCTTGACCATAGAGGCAAAGGTTGAACGTAAGCCCTTATCCGCAAGTTGCTCCCAGGGAACACCGTCGTGGTAGGAGTAAAGAACAAGAACTTGTATCGGCGTTGACGGCAATACTTCGGCATGGGCAAAGGACAGGAAAAGACACAAAAGCGCTGCCAAGACAACCAAACAAGACATCTTTCCCATAGTGGTTTCCTCCTTCCTTATTTGCCAGCGAAGTCATGCATATTCTAAGTGCTCGGACAGATTTTTTTCTCTTTATTTTGGGTATCCTTCATTTTACCAACTTACACTTCTTGGAGCAAGAATCCTGTTTTTCGGGAAGTATTGCTCCCAAAATGTAAAGTACTTTGTAGCTGATATGAAGAATGCCTTATTTTGCTTTGAATCTGCCTCTTCCGAGGCCATTTTCAAGGTCAAAACATGAAAAAAGTTTAGTCCATGTGCTTATCAACAACGTTGTTTGTATTTGTTGGGCTTGGTCACAGCATGGGCCACCCGTCACATTTGGTGGACCAACGGGGTCAGGCTTGTGTTATTGGAGGCTGAGGTCTTTATCAGGCTCCATGCTTTTTACAACTGCCTGTGTTTCAAGGTGAACTTAAATAAAAGCGCCAATAACGCAAGCCTGTTCCCCCCCAAAGTGGCCCATGCTGTGACCAAGCCCTATTTGTTCTTCAGTCAATGATAGCTTGACGATTTATGAAAAATCTTACTGGCGGTTTACTTCGTGTTTTTGCCGAATCGCGGTGCCGGTGGGCAGTGGGAATGGCTCCGAATCATACTTCCCTGTGATCCCGACCGGTTTTTGAAAGGTAATATTCATAATCGCCTTTGTAATCGGTCATTTTACCATGATCCATTTCCAGAACCCGATCCACAAGGCTGCGCAGGAAATAGCGGTCATGGCTGACCAGCACAAGGGTGCCGGTGAATTTTTTAAGGGCATGGAGCAAAATCTCCCGGGATTGAATATCCAGATGGTTGGTGGGTTCATCAAGGATTAGAAAATTAATGGGTTGCCCCAGAAGTGTTGCCAGAACCACCCGGCTTTTTTCCCCGCCGGAGAGGTGCTTTATCTGTTTATCCACATCATCTCCCGAAAAAAGGAAGGCGGCACAAAGGCTTCGAATAACGCCAATACCTTCAAGGGGTAAGATATCCTGGACGGTTTGAAAAACGGTTTTTTCAGCATCAAGCAGCTCCATGGCATGCTGACTGAAATAGCCGATGTTCACACCGGCTCCAATATTTACACTGCCCCTTGTGGGTTCTGTCCTTCCTGCCAGAATCTTTAAAAAAGTCGATTTTCCGGCCCCATTGACCCCGACCACGGCAATCTTATTCTCCCGGTTGATCAATCCTGAAATATCGGTAAAAACGGTGTTAACCGTTCCATCGGCACCCTCCCATGCTTTGGCCAGGTTATCAATCATAACCACATCATCCCCGGAGCGGGGGGGAGCTGGAAATTCAAATTTCATGACCCGCTGCTGTTCCGGAATTTCAATGCGCTCTATTTTTTCAAGTTTTTTAATTCTGGACTGAACCTGGGCCGCATGGGAGACCCGGGCCTTGAACCGGGCAATGAAATTTTCCTCCTTGGCCAGCATCTCCTGCTGTCGTCTATAGCTTGCCAGCAAATGGGTCATGCGGATGTCCCGTTCCCGGACATAAAAATCATAGTTGCCCCCATAGGTAGTGACGGTTCTATTGGCCACTTCAACTATTTTGGAAACCACCTTATTCATGAAATCATGATCATGGCAGGTCATTAAAAGTGCACCCTTGAAATCATTGATCAGCCAGTTCTCAAGCCAGACAATGGACTCCATATCCAGATGGTTGGTGGGTTCATCAAGGAGCAGAACGTCCGGGCTGATGGTGAGTATTTTTGCAAGGGCAATGCGCATTTTCCACCCACCACTGAAGGATTCCACCGGGCGGGTGTAGTCTGCCGGGCCTATGCCAAGCCCTGTGAGCACCGTCTGTGCCCGGGTTTCAAGGTCATACCCCCCCCGATTTTCAAAGGCCTCGGCAGCTTCCCCATAATTTTCCAGCAAAATTGCCATGGCCTCGTCATCCATGGGGGTTGCCATGGCCGCTTCCATCTCTTTCATTTTTTTACCCAGCATCACCACATCAGCGGCCGCCGACATGACTTCGGCCATGGCAGACCGCCCGGACATCTCCCCCACGTTCTGGGAAAAATAACCGATTTTCGTTTTTTTGGAACAGGAAATTTCCCCTTCATCCGGTGCTTCTGCCCCGGTTATCAGATGAAAAAGGGTTGTCTTACCAGCGCCATTGGGTCCCACAAGCCCCATGCGTGCCCCGGGTAAAATCTGCATACCGGCATTTTTAAAAAGGATCTGATCCCCATATTGCTTTGATATCTTTGTCAAATGAATCATTGTGATGCTCCAAAAAAATTTTCAAATTAACATATCCCCAAGCCAGGGTGCAAGCAAAAGCTGGGCCAGCTGAATCTACCCCCCCTTATGCCCTCGCATGCTTACACCTCGGGGGGAGATAGGCAGTTCCCGAAATCGTTCATACGGGGAGCTTTTGTAGTCCTTGCTATCTTTCTGATCATGGGGTATCAAGAATTAAGGAAATAATCATAACATGGCCCACCTGGGGATGGGGTCAGGCTTAAGTTATTGGCATTATCAGCTGTTCTGGCAACCAATAATCCAGCTGCACCCAATCAGGGCTTGGGGATAAGACCTGCCCGAGGGATAACCCAATGGCTGATGTTATGAACAAGATCCCATCCATCACAAACAAAAGGTAATATCTATAATATGGTCATGCGTCTGCTTGACGGTGTGAAATCCGTTGAAATCAAAACAACCAGAGAGGTGCAGAAGTTAAGTGAATTTGTCAAAGATCAAAATCTATCCATGGTGGACAGGATTGAAAGCTTTGAAGATATCATCAGCATGGAAGTCGGAGATACCCCTTTAAACCGGGCACGAAACCTTGAACGGGAACTCAATATCCGTCAGCTGTATATAAAATACGAAGGGGACAACCCGTCCGGAACCCAGAAGGACAGAATTGCCTTTGCCCAGGTTCATGATGCCTTCCGTCGCGAATACCGAGTCATTTCCCTTGCCACCTGCGGAAATTATGGCGTGGCCATGGCCTATGCCGCATCCCTTGCAGGACTTGAATGTAAAATCTTCATCCCGGAAACCTATCACACAGAACGCATCCGGGAAATGGAAACCTTCCATGCCCAGATTATCCGACTGCCGGGCTCTTATGAAGATGCCGTTGTGGAATCAAGCAGACGTGCCCGGGAAAAAAAATGGTATGATGCCAATCCAGGGGGAGCCAATACCCCCCTGCAGATATCAGCCTATGCCGGAATCGCCCATGAAATCTACGATCAACTGCATGATGCCCCTAAATGCATTGCCGCCCCTGTTTCCAACGGAACGCTTCTGGCGGGTGTCTACCGGGGGTTTGTAAGCCTTTACAAACGGGGTAAGACCTCGCGGATACCCATGTTCATTGCCGGTTCTGCTGCTAAAAAAAACCCCATTATCACCTCATTTAAGGCGGATCTGGAAAACTGCAAAGACATTGATCCGGCACAGATAACTGAAACCTCCATCAATGAACCACTGATTAACTGGCACAGCTTTGACGGAGATGAAGCCCTTTACGCCCTGCGGGAAAGCAAGGGAGATGCCGGGCACATCAGTGATAAGAAAATGCGAGAAATGAGCACATTCCTTCATAAAAAAGAGGGATACCGAATTTTGCCGGCCTCCACTGCCGGACTCATTGCCCTATTGGAAAAACATGGAAAGAGTGAATTTGCCAACGACAGATATGTCGCCATTTTAACAGGGAAATATTAAGCCATGAAAGAGACAATTGACGGAAAAGCCCTTGTGTATGCCGATGGCGCCTTTAACACGCCGGAAGGCAAAACCGCCCATGGGCTTACGCGGTTCACCCACAGATACGAGGTGATGGGGGTCATTGATAAGAAATATGCCGGTCAGGACGCAGGAATGGTGCTGGACCACAGACCCAACGGGATTTTGATATTTGACAGCCTTGCTGCCGCCATGGCACAGTTCTCCCCGGGAAACACCCCCGAAACAGTGGTAATGGGCCTTGCCCCGGACGGGGGACGACTTTCTTTCCAAGCAAAGGAAACCATAAAGGAAGCCCTTACCAGGGGGCTTCATGTGGACAGTGGTCTGCACGATTTTTTATACAAAGACAAGACCCTCATGACCATTGCTGAAAAAAACAACTGCCGGGTGCGGGACATCAGACGGACCCCGGACCGGGATGAACTGCACTTTTTCAGCGGCAAGATTGAAAAGGTAGATTGCCTGAAAGTAGCGGTTCTTGGCACCGACTCCGCCATTGGGAAACGTACCACGGCATGGATACTGGTCCATGAAGCACAGAAAAAAGGCTTGAAGGCAGAAATGGTGGGCACAGGTCAGACAGCATGGATGCAGGGGGCAAAATATTCCATGATCATGGACAGCTGCATCAATGATTTTGTTTCCGGGGAAATTGAGCATGCGGTATACGAAGCCTGGAAAAACGAGTCCCCGGACATGATCTTCATTGAAGGCCAGGGCAGTCTCATGAACCCGGCCTACCCCGGGGGATTTGAAATCCTTGCCGCAGGCCGTCCGGACATTGTTATCCTCCAGCATGCCCCCACCCGCATGGAGTATGACGGATTTCCCGGGTACCGGCTTCATTCCCTGACCGAACAGATCAATGCCATTGAAACCATCTCGGGTAAAAAAGTCGTTGCCATCACCGTGAACCACGAGGGCCTGGAAAGTGATGAGATACTGCCTGCCTGCGCCCGGATTACAAAAGAAACGGGATTACCGGCCTTTGATGTGCTTGAATATGGGGCAGACGCGCTGATAAACCTGTTAAGGACCCATGTAAAATGATATCCCTTGACGATTTTCTGGTATTAAAAAAACTTTGTGTGAAAGACATTCAGATAAAGCCTGACCAGGTTAAAGCCCGGTATGTTGTTGAAAACCTTTCAGGGGAAATACAATCCTGTGAACTGATCTATTCCTATGAGCACCCCTTTTTTGACCGGAAAGATGCCAGTGATGTGAATCTGGCATCCATGATGCTGGCCCAGGTGGCTTTAAACTATGGTCTTTTTTTTGAAACCATTGAATTGGATGGGCTGTATGACAAGGCGGACAAGAAATTTCTTTCCGATATGATGGAAAACACCTCCCGGGAGATTGTAACCAATAAGCTGCTGATAAAAAACCAATTTATAAAATCTCCTTACAACGAGCTGATACCTGAAAAACGCACCCGATATACAAAATCCAAAATCGTGTTTTCCAACACCCAATTTGCCGGACTGACACCGGACAACGCATGTGAAAAAACAAACCCCGACCAATACGCCATTCTCAGCAGCGGCGGCAAGGACAGTCTTTTAACCTATGGCATCATCAATGAAATCGGAGAAGCCTTTCCCGTGTTCATCAATGAAGCCGGTCGGCACTGGTTTTCTGCGGTGAATGCATACAGGCATTTTAAAAACACCGAACCTAACACCCAGAAATCCTGGTGCAACAGTGACCGGGTATTTAACTGGATGCTGAAACAATTGCCCTTTATCCGGGCAAACCATGCCGACATAAGGGCTGATATTTATCCCATCCGCCTCTGGACGGTGGCGGTTTTTCTGTTCGGCGTGCTGCCCATTGTCCGGAAAAAGGGCATCGGTAATATCCTCATCGGCAATGAATACGACACCACCGTAAAAGGAAACACCGCAGGGATAAGCCATTACAACGGTCTCTACGATCAGAGCAGATATTTTGACAATGCCATGACCCGGTATTATCAAGCCAAAGGCTGGCACATCAACCAGTTTTCAATTTTAAGAACCATGTCTGAATTGCTCATCATGAAAATGCTGACCCAAAGATACCCGGAGCTTCAACGCCACCAGATATCGTGTCATGCCGCCCATAAGGAGAATGAGCGAATGCATCCATGTGGCAGGTGTGAAAAATGCCGCCGCATCATCGGCATGCTTAAAGCCCTGGATGAAAACCCCATGCACTGCGGGTACACCAAAGAGCAGATTACCCGGGGACTTGCCGCACTGGAACAGCACTCCATCAAGCAGATCAACAGTGATGCCTCCCATTTATACCATCTTCTACTCACAAAGCACCTGATAACGCCCAATGCACACACAAAAAAGATGGCTGGAAAGCATCAGGAGATCACCTGCGTTCGATTTGATAAAGAAAGAAGCCGTCTGGAGGAGTTGCCCCTTTACATTCGTCGTCCCCTGTTTAATCTTGTGGAGAAATACGCCGACGGAGCCGTGGAAAAAAACGGGCGTATCTGGAAAGATATTGAACTGGATAAAACTTTTTTAATGGCAGTGCCTTACAAAATGGATGAAAAATGAAACCCAAAACCACCCCCCCGGAGTATATGTGGGAAACCCTGAAATGGCCTGAGCTTGCACAACGACTGAAAATTGTGGATACCGCCATTTTGCCCTGCGGTGCCATCGAACAGCATGGACCCCACCTGCCCGTTGATCTGGATTACTTTGATGCCGTGTACATGGCAAGGGAAGTGGCCGAAGCCTGCCAGGACCCCAAACCCTTTGTACTGCCACCGGTACCCTATGGGGTCTCCTACCACCACAGTGATTTTAAGGGAACCATCTGCGTAACCAATCACTCGCTTTCCGCCATTGTCTATGACATCGGCATGAGCCTGGCCCACAATGGCATCAGAAAAATTGTCATCCTCAACGGTCACGGAGACAATGCCCCCACATTGAATTATGCGGCCCAGATGATCAACCGGGACGCACGGATCTTTGTCTGCGTGGAAACCGGTGAAACAAGTGATGTGGATATTTACAAGATGACCCGCACCCAGAATGATATCCATGCCGGTGAAATAGAAACCAGCACGGCCCTGGCAGTGCGGCCGGAACTTGTGGACATGGAAAAAGCAGAGGATCACACCCTGGATCTGGACAATAAATATCTTGATTTTTCTTCGGACAGAGGGGTCAGCTGGTATGTGCATACCCAGCGCCTGTCCGCATCCGGCGTCATGGGGAATGCCACCCTTGGCACCGCTGAAAAGGGCAGAAAAATGTGGGAAATCATGATCCGCAATATGACCGACTTTGTGGAAACCATTAAAAACACGCCATCCGACAAGCTTTACCAGAACCGATACTGATATGAAAATAAAAGAAATAGAGTACTTTCGGATGGATATGCCCCTGGCAATGCCCTACACCATTGCCTACGAGACTGTCACCGAGACCAGCAACATTATCCTGAAACTGGTGACAGATACAGGCCTCACCGGCTGGGGATGTGCGGCCCCGGATATAACGGTAACCGGCGAAAGTCCCGAAGATGTAATCCTTTCCATGGACACCATTGTCAAGGATATGCTCAAGGGCCGCCCGCCGTTTTCCATCGCCCGGATCACCCATGATTTAAAGCAGATCATCCCCCAGGCCTCTTCCACCATTGCCATGGTGGATATGGCCCTTTATGATATCATGGCCCGCAAGGCCGACCTTCCCCTGTATCAGTTGCTGGGGGGCTTTCGCCATAAAATTCCCACCAGTATTACCATCGGCATCCTTTCCCTTGATGAAACCCTGGAGCAGGCAGAAAGACATCTCAAAAACGGGTTTTCCATCCTTAAACTCAAGGGGGGCCTGGATCTGTCCCAGGACATTGAAAAGGTATTAAAACTGCGGGAAAAACTGGGAAAAGAATTTCTTTTGAGGTTTGACGCCAACCAGGGATATACCTTTAAAGAGTCCGTGAATTTCATGGAGAGTATCAAAACCGCCAACCTTGAAATCATTGAGCAACCCACCAGTCAGAAAGTGGATGAAAGATTGGGACGGGTCACCCAGGCGGTGTCCGTACCGGTGATGGCAGATGAGAGTCTTAAAACCCTGAAGGATGCCTTTCGGCTTGCCAGCAACGATGTCATTGACATGATCAATATCAAACTCATGAAGGTGGGGGGGCTGTTTGAGTCCCAGCACATCAATTCCGTGGCAAAGGCCGCAGGACTTGAGGTCATGATCGGGTGCCTGGATGAATGTGCCCTGGGGATTTCAGCGGGTCTGCATTTTGCGCTCAGCCGTGCCAACATTAAATTTGCCGATCTGGATGGCCACCTGGACCTGCTCAATGATCCTTTTTCCGGGTTATTTCATCTGAAAAACGGGATACTTTATCCGGCAGATTCACCGGGACTTGGCCATGTCCGGCTTGCATAACCGCCATGTCTGCCTGGGAACACAATTAATAATAAAAAAGGGCATAATACCGCCCTCAACGGGCATGTCCTTCTGGACATAAGGAATAATGGGTCGTAGACGCGAAGCCAAATGGCATTATGCCGCCCCTCCCCCGACGGGCAATGGGCCCGGACCGGAACTGTAGACAGCTCGATTGTCCGGTTCCTATTGCCCATCGGGGGAGGGGCTCTGCTGAGGTAGACTTGAAGGCTACCTTTTCTTATAAACCCACATGGCAGTAATTACCTGCCACAACGAAAGTTGAAACTCTCATCATTGCAGCACCTTGGACGGAGTTTCATATAAAAAAACAACAGAACACCTCGCCACACAGGAAGAAATGGGATTTAACAGAGAAAAATTTAAACGTACGGAACTGCTCCTGGGAAAAGATGCCATGGATCGCCTGGAAAAGGCAGCCATAACCGTCATCGGCCTTGGGGCCGTGGGTTCCCACGCCATTGAGGCCCTGGCCCGAAGCGGGGTGGGAACATTAAGAATTGTGGATTTTGATGAAATCGGCCTGAGTAATTTCAACCGCCAGCTCCTGGCCGTTGAACCCAATGTGGGTCGGTTGAAAACCCATGCGGCAAAAGAGCGTCTATTGCAGATCAACCCGGACATTAACGTGGAAGTTTTTAATACCCTGTGTCATAAAGACACCTTTGATGAGGTCTTTAACTCCCCCACGGACGTGGTGGTGGATGCCATTGACAGCCTGAATCCAAAAGTCAATATTCTGTTTGAACTGGTGCAGCGAAACATCCGGGTGGTTTCCAGCATGGGGGCCGCCCGGCGCATGGACCCCACAGCCATTACCACCGGAGATATTTCAAAGACCATGGCCTGCCCCCTGGCCCGGACGGTGAGAAAACGCCTGAGGCGCATGGGTATTGACTCCGGCATACACACCGTTTATTCCACGGAAATAGTGGAAAAGGCTTCGGTTTCCCGGGAAACCGAAGCCAACTTCTTTGACAGTGGCAGGCAACGCAATCCCATGGGCAGTCTCTCCATGATCAGCGGTATATTCGGATATATTGCCGCCCTGGAGGCATTGAAAATTGTGCTGGATATTACTTAAATTTACCGGCAAGCTCGGAATCTATGACATAAATACACACCTCTTTGGCCCCCTGTTCGGTGTATTGAAATTTTTTTGCCATATTTTTAATGAGAAATTTCACATCACTTCGGATACGTTTGTCATAGGTTTTAAAATCCGATGTGTCAAAATCCCTGATGGCCCGCCTGAAGTTTTCATTGCTTAAAAAGGGTTCCAAAACACGTTTTTTCAAGTTAAAGACATATCTTTCATAAAGGCTCATAAAAAGACGGGTTTCTATGATATTTTTTTCTTCCACCATGATTTCCCGGGGAAGTGCATGGGTGGTGTACTGGGTAAGCACATCATTGCGCATTTCAATTCTTTTTTCCATGGTGATCCCCTCGGCAAAAAGACGGCTCTCTATGGAACTTAAAAAGGACTCCGTCACATTAATTTCTTCGCCGGTGAAAAGGCATCTTGCTTCGGTACCCAGCTCATAGGTCAGGGCTGAAATATAGTTTTTAATATCCTTTGTGATCTGCTGCTCATTGTAATAATAAAGGGATTCCTTGACCTGCTGCAGTACGTTATACTCGTACATGCGCAGCAGAGAATCCAGAAATCCATCGGGAACCATTTTAGGATAATCCTTGATGACAGCCTTAAAAAACGTACACAGCACCGGCATGTTGATCAACACATCCTCCTTGGCATAAAGGGAATAAAACTGATCAAAAAGCCGGATTGAATCCCTGCCGGAAAACCCGTAATTACCCTCATTTTCCGATTCTTTGAAAATCTTCTGCCATACCTTGCTGTCAAGGGCTTTTCGATCGTCATCATTGAGCCAGTCGGGAATATGCCCTGCGTATATTTCCATCTTCAGAAGCATTAATGGTTCATCACAGTAAAGATTGTACTTTGAGCTGTTTTTAATCCAGTCCACAAGGGCTTCGGACTTGGGTTTCAACCTGGAGGAGATGATAATCCTTGCAAAATTGTCCATGACCATGGGCAAAAAAGCATCTTTTATATGGGCACCGAAAATATTGTTGTATATTTTCATTTCCGTTTCAATATCAAGCACATAGGGAATATTGATATATCTGATGCGGTCGGTGAAGGAAGGAAAATCCCGGATGTTTTTTTTGTCTTCCGGATTCATCAGGGCCAGAAACAGGGAATTCACATTTTCTTCAATATCTTCCACCTTGTGCACGGCCTCACTGATGATATTATGCAATTCCACCATGCGATCCACGTTGTGTGATTTAATGTCCATCAAAGCATAAATACCATTATTGGTCTTGGAAAACCGAGAATAGATATAGTTGATCAGATTACTGTCCCGGAAAAGGTTATTGATACGGTTCTGGAGCATTTGATTGCTCATGACATTCTGCTTTAAGGGAACATCCCCAGGGTTGAACACGGAAATCCCGGTGCCCAGTCGTCGATTAAAATAATAAGGCCTGGCAAAGACCATCTCAAACACCTTTTCCGGTGACCCCAGTCGTTCCA
Source organism: uncultured Desulfobacterium sp. (assembly GCA_963674605.1). Lineage (GTDB taxonomy): Bacteria > Desulfobacterota > Desulfobacteria > Desulfobacterales > Desulfobacteraceae > Desulfocicer. The sequence continues at coordinate 769,034 of OY771474.1, forward strand.
GAAGTGCCTGGAAAATGGATTCACATATGGTGCAGGGCTCAAGGCTGAAAACCCATTCATACTCTTTTTCCTTGAACAGTCGCCATTTAAATTCATCGTTGGGAACCAGTTTATCCAGAAAATCCCGTCGATGTTTTTTGGGAATAATCAAAATGGGATTATCATGGGAGATGCAGGGAATTTCTATGTATTCTGAATGAAACCCGGGGGCAATGCAGGCCTCGGTGACTTTTTCAGAAACGTTCCCATGGGGATGATCGATCAAATTCACCAGACGTTCAATGGCGGAAGTGGTCTCGGCAGCCCGGCCATCCCCGAGTTTATCGACATCAAGTCGCCACACAATCTCATACCGAATACCCTCTTCACTGTTGGCATAGCTTTCAAATTTTTTAAGCATGTTATTTAAAAACGTACTCTTACCGCAGCCATGGGGACCATGAAAAATATAAATCTGATTCTGCTGGGCACCATGGCGCAGGCCCTCCATGTGCTTCATCAGACGATTGGCAAAAAGCCGATCCGTGAAGTAGGGATTTTCCGAGTCAGCCACAAAAAGCCGGCTGCAGTCATAATTGATAATATTCAGATCATCAAGTTCTTCAAAGGCTTCCACTCTATCCACGTGGGATATCATCATGTCATGGAACACCTGGAAAATATTGCGGATGGTCCGAAAGGGATTTTTCGCCACCATGTCCAGGTACTGGGTAAAGGTAATGGGTTTGAATTTTTCGTATTCGCCGATATCACCATTGAGAAAATCCAGGGCCTGTTTCACCCGTTGTTCATTGTTTTCCATGCCAAGGGTTTCTTTGTTCATTCTCACATCCCCCGTTTCAACAATTTTCTATTTTCCATCACATACAGAACCCGTTTCCATTCCATTGGTTCCTTTTCTTTTTTCGGGGTTCCTGCTGATGCACCGGCAGGTGCAGGTGGACTCCAGAAATCAATATAGCGCTGCTGGGGGGTGGAGGGCTTGACCGGTTCGCTGGTTTCAAGGCGCACCGAGCGACCCCAGAGATACTCAATGCCCATCATGGTATTTTCAATAAAGTCCGTTTTAAGGGGTTTGCCTTCAAAGCTGTGTTCCAGATAAAGGGGCCCCTGGTTGGTCTTTTCCACATTTACCTTTATGACAGGAGGGTGATACAGGGTGTCAATGACCATGTCACGATAGGCATTGGCACTTCTGGATTTAACATAATACTGCCATGATTTGCGTTGGCTGTTCAGACGCTTGCCCGTCACAAATAAATTGTGCCGATGCATAAATTCCTGGTCAATATAGGTATTAATGAAGGTAAAATCACACATGTTTTCCCGGATGGAGAAAAGGCGATCAAGGCCCGCGCCATGCTTGGTGTCAAAACGTTTTTGCTTGACCTCATCCTTGATCAGATCGTATTCCAGGGAATAACAGCCCCGGTTTTCCATTTTTTCTATGTGATAAAAAAGGCGCATGCCAAGGGCGTATGGGTTCAGACCCACCTTGGGCATGGCCGTAACACCGGCGTTGACCTTGGCAAAATTAACCTCATGGCCTTTTATTCTGTCATCTTTCATGAACAGTTTTTCATGCCAGTAGCTAGCCCAACCTTCATTCATTATTTTGGTACGAATCTGGGGCTGGAAAAACAACGAAGTTTTCCGTACCACCGCCATTACAGATTTCATCCACTTGTTTTCCTCCTTATTCAAAAAGGCGGAGTGCTCCATGATAAATTCAATGACATCGGGTCGACCCTGGTCCTTTTTTTCCAGATATCGTTTATAAAAGGCATCAAACTCGGGAAATTTAATCCGCACATCAATAAAAAAATGGTCCTCGATGTCATGGAGATGGGTGGGCAGTGCTTCATTGTAACGTTCAATCTCTTTTAGGTATTCATTATGGGACAGGCCTTTTTCCCGCTGGAGAAAAATATCAAAATAATAATCAATTGCGGTGAGATGTTTTGGCCGGTGGGTTCGCGTGGTCCGGGAAACGGTGTCGTGATATCCCACCAGGTTATCGATTCCCCTGGCAAATTCAATGACATAATCCACCCATCGCCCCTTTTCAGACCGATATCGGGCAATAAGGCGTTTATCTGCAAGGGCCTGACCATTAAAATCAAGGTCCCAGGTGTGCTGGAAAAAAAGATTGTTCTGAAAAAAATCAATGTGCCCCAGCACATGGTAAAAGATCATTACATTGAGCCAGTCCGGATTATTATCGTTGTAAAAGGAAATGGCAGGGCGGGTGTTGATGACGGTCTCGTAGGGATTGTTGGGATAAAGTTCATACATTCCCTTGCCGGAAAGCACCCTGACATCATGCACCCAGTAGTCGTAAAGGGTGGGCATCATCACTTTGGGGCTTAATTCCACCATGTCCCGATTGGTGACGATATATTCCAGGGACTCATCCTCAAAACAAAGGCCTGCATCCCTTGCCCGCTCCTTACATCCTTCCATGATGGCCTTTACATGCTGATCAACAATTTCCATGGTGAACCTCCCCTTTGTCAGCCGTCTGACGATCCTTTATGCGCCATGATCTTTTTGGGCTTGGTCACAACTTGGGCCACCTGTCACAATTGGTGGGCCAACGGGGTCAGACTATGTGGTATTAGAGCCTGAGTTTTTTATCAGGCTCTATGTTTTTGACAAGTACCTTTGCATAAAGAAAATTTTAAGCAAAAGCGTCAATAACACAAGCCTGACCCCAACCCAAAGTGGCCCATGCTGTGACCAAGCCTATCTTTTTTTACTGGCGTGTAATAACAACATCGGTCCGGTCATAATAATCTTCCCCCTCCCCAAATGGCCGGGGGGTGTGATCAAGACTGATTTTAAATGTTAATTGCCCAGAAGATTTTTAATGCCTTCAATAATCCTGCTGTCCTCAGCATCCTCCGCCATGACATCCATACGGATGTTACGGGGATGTTTTTCCAGAAGTCCCGAACCGGCAATGTATTTTTCCACCTCGGTTTCCTTGCCTTTGGCATAATTGTGCTTTGCAACAGTGATGCCGATACGGGCAGCATAGGTGACCATTTTTTCCAGTTCCACCAACGCCTCTTTCCCATCGGTGTCCCAGTCATCCCCGTCGGTGCCATGGAAAACATAAATATTGTAGTCCCTGGCAAGACCTTCTTTTTCCACTATTTCATTGACCATGCGGTAGGCGGACACCACCTTGGTGCCGCCGGCCACCTTGTAGGAATAATATTTATAAAAATCGGGCACTTCCCGGGCATCTGTGTCATGGAGAATAAATCGGGTTTCCACCTGTTTTTCGTACTGGTACAACAGCCAGGAATAAATCATCACATGCTGGGACACCACCGTTTGGGTGGGCTTTCCCCCCATGGACCCGGAGTAATCCCTTAAAAAAAATATCATGGCCTGGGATTCATAGGCCTTCTCCCGGGAAAGCACCCGATAGATCATGTCAGACGGTGCCACCAGGAATCTGGAAGCATCAATATCAGACACATCGGGGATATTGCCAAGGCTGATATTGGTCTGCACAATACGTTTCATGGTGGCTTTTTTGTCAAGGATCTGGCCAAATCCCCGGTTTCGGTCGGTCATGTCATAGATATACCGCACCAGAGTTCTTTTTCCTCCCTTATCCACAAGATTAGGCAATTCAAAATCCTGGGCCAGGGTTCTTCCCAGATCATAGGCATTGGATTCAAATTCATGTTCGCCCCCGCTGCCCTCCCCCGGGCCTTCACCATCACCTTCCCCGGTGCCTTCGCCCTCTCCTTCCTGGGGACGGATGGGCTCTTCGCCGATAACCTCCCCCTCTTCTCCGGTGCCGGTGCCACCGGTGGGCTGGGCTTCGCCCTCTTCGTCCAGGTTGATTTCATCATGAACAAATTTTTCTTCCACCGTGGTGGGTACAACAATGATCCTTTCCCTGCCCCCCTGGACAGGTTTAACAATACGGCCAATACGGATTTTGCGTTTAAATCCGTCCTCTTCCCGCTTCCGGTCCCTTTCCAGGAGTTCATCCAGGGTTATCATTATTTATCATCCTCCTGACTGCAGAAATATTCAATGGTCTTCTGGGCACAGGTGCTGCAATATCCCAGTTTATCCATCATGGTGTTAATCATCCGGTCATGAAGTTTCTTATTTTCTTCATTGGTACGATTGGCAAGGGCACCCACAAGGCTGCCGGCCCCGGCAATGTCAGATTTAAGGCGTACGTCGGTGATGGCCTTGACAAGTTCCAGATTGTCCATGAAATCATAATTGGGGTCCACGGAGATCTTCTGCCCGTAAATCTTTCGAATGGTGTTTCTAAAGGAAGATCGCTGCTCGTCGGTTTTAAGCCCGAGACGTTCCTCAACATTTTTAATGTAACGCTCATCTATTTTCATGGATTTAAGTTCATTGGACTGGGGATCTTTATATTTCCACATCATGTCAGGCCCCAAATGCTCGGCATCAATGCCGATGATCATGTTCACATAATTCATGACATCTTTTTTAATGGCCAGGGGTTCATCCATGTAGGCATTGAATATCTCGGTCATGATACGTTCCCGGTAAAGCCCCCGGGCCGTATGCAGATCCTCCATGAACTTGGTGCGATCTCCGGGCTCTGTGACATAGTCCAGCACCACCTTTTCCAGGGTTCTGAAAATATCCAGGGCAAACATGCAGGTGCCCTCGTTGGTCTCGGAACTCTCCAAAAGCAGCTGGATGGCCCGCCCCAGATTTCGTTGTCCCAACCCTTTTTGACCGAACCGCTTGGTGATGTCGGTGTCCTGGTTCAGGGTGTCGATGAGTTCAGACAGGGTCTTTAAACTCTTTTCTCCGGCCACCTCCCCTGCGGACAGCTTCATGGTTTCCACGGGGGTGAGTTTTTCCGATCTTGGCAGCCGGGTGAGCACCACTCCCACCGATGCAGCATAATTGAGGTTGGGATCCTGGTGGAGTTTTTCCATGTTCAGGGTGGTTTTGACATCCCCGCCGATGGCATAGGCCGTCAGTTCACTCTGGAGTTTATAATCGGTGTTGTGGGCCACATAGCAGAGACGGCACCTGTCCACAATGGGAGCTTCTTCTTTTTCTGCCAGGAAGGTGTTAAACTCAGAATTATTGCTGGTGGCCACAATCAGGGTATCAATGGGCCATTTATAACCATCAATTTCAATATTTCGGTTCTGAATTACCCCAAGGTAAACCTGAACAAGATCTTTTTTGTTTTTATAGATTTCGTCGCTGAAATGAATACCTCCCCCGGCAACCCGGGCAAGGGCACCCCGCCTCAGATCAAACCTGTAGGGATTGTTGGTATCGGTTATGTGTAGCAATCTCTGGATGGATTCCTCCCCCAGAAGGTCCACAGCGGAAGAGGTTATTTTATCCTTGGCCGGATATTTTCCGGTCAAGGTGCCCATGCTCTCAATCATGGGTACCGGCACCACCTCCACAAAGGAGAGCATTTTCTCAATATCTCCATCACAAAACTCCCGGATCTGGTTCCAGATGTAGGAAGAGCAGGCCCCAAGCGGACGATATTTTCCAGTGAGAGCCTCAAGTTCCCTGTCCGAGAAACCATAGATGGCACCAAGATATTCCAAAGAGGCTGCCTGGGTTTCATGCAGTCCCATGGCAAGGATCATGGGATCTTCATAGGTCTGGGATTCTATGGTGGAAATCCTGCCATATCCTTCCAGTTGATCAAGACCTCTGAACCGGAAGGTATATTTACGATTTTCCGGCTTGAAAATAAAATTTCTATAGGCTTCACAAAGATAATCAACAAAAAAGGTTTTACCGTTTCCCGGTTCACCCACCAGCACAAAGGCCATTTCCCGGGAAGATCCCCCTTCGGAGGCATCTTTCACAAAGGACACGAAACTGTTAATTTCGTCGTACATCCCCACAAGGTGTTTTTTACCTTTGCTGAAAAGATCAAAATGATAGGTAGTTCGGCCTTTGACGGTGATTTTATCCACTCCGCTGCTTAAAATCATGCGGGACACCCCCTGGAAACAATCCTCAAAGGTCCTTTTTTCTGTTTTTACCAGTTCAATGTGATAGGAAAGTGTTTTTGAAGTGGTGTTAGCATCCATTGCTTCCTCCCCGGGCAGCATCAAGGTTTTTGCTGCCGATCATATATAAAGTAAATGACGGAAAACCTGCTTGATGAAAACGGTATTAGTTGATGGACTAAACACTGCAGTGGAATCGCTGAACCATGAAATTATGCTTATATGGTGGGATATGACTCCTGTCGTCGGCCACCTGAATTGAATATACCAATGGGGAGGATGAGTGTCAAACCATATCGCAAAAACATCCGTTCACGATAAAAGTCTGCGATGAAATAAGGTAAAAATAAGGGATACCCTTACATTCCGTATTTCATTTTATGGAGCAATGACTCCATTTTGAGGATAAGTTTCCAAACAAATGTAGACTATAACTCGATGATCACGTAACGGGGAGGAATCAGGCTTGCGCTATGTGCATTATCCGGTCGCGTTTCGGGTTAGCCCCGGCTTCGGTCAACAACACCAATAACACAAGCCTGACTCCGTTCTCGGAAAATCGGCATAAACAACTTGAACATCGAATATGGGGACGCCGAAAAAAGGTGGATAAAAGCAGTATACTGGTGCTGAAACCAGCACCGGCGTCGCAACAACGAATTACCTGGCAATTTGACCGGTCGACACGGTGGTGGTCATAATCAACTACCAGGAAATTACCAGGATCGGCAGTCTCCGGTATCCAGATGAACAAAATCTGATTTGGGATAATATCCCACGCCACCGGCACCAAGATGAACTGCCACATCCCTTAAATGACGGGTGGAAAAATCCTGGATGCGAATGTCAATGGCCCGGCCTTCCATGTGAAGGCTTTTTTTGGCCACCCCCAAGCTTTTTTTTCTCAAATTACGGTTGGTTTCCGGTGAACGGTAACCGGAAACCACCTCAATGATTCCCCGGCTTTTTCCCCGATTTTGAACAGCCATAATGATATCAAGCAGACCGGGATCAATGGGATGAATGGTATTAGTTCGGAAATCCCTCAAAAAATCATTGATCTTGCGTTGATTGGATGCGGATCGGATTCCCGGGGTGTGACGAATATCGAGATATTCCCCGGTGTGGGTATGAAAAAAAGTCAGGGTGCGTCGCCCCCCCGTACTTGCCAGAGATACCAGCGGAGAACCGATAAAAAGACCCGCCGCCACCCCGGCTGAAACCTTCAGAAATTGTCGTCTTGTTGTTTTGGTATTCATATGCTGTGGCTTTTTTCTCCATCCTTATTTTTAGGTGTCAGTCGATGTTCAGACAGAGCTGGAAATCATGTCCGCAACTCAGCCCCGTCTCCGTCCCAATATCAGATACTACCTATCAATTATTTGAATCACAGAAAAATGGTTTGTCAATTCAGCACATCTCCGGGGAAAAGCGCTTGCCCCAGTTTCTTATCCCGGTCGTAGATATCCCGGTTGAAACAAATTAATCCATCTTTATCAACCCATGCGGTCTGGTAGGTTATGTGCACGGCTACAGACCTCTCCGGTCGAATAACTGTTCGTTTGCCGGAGTCCAGTATGGTTTTGATTTTCTCCCGGGTCCACCCGGATTTTTCACCGGAAAGAATAAACAGAGCAAGGCCCGGGGGATCACTCACACGTATACAGCCATGGCTGAAATTTCTTGTGCTGCGGCTGAAAAGATTCTGTGTGGGGGTATCGTGCATGTACACATCATATTTATTTGGAAAAATAAATTTAACGGTTCCCAAGGCATTCCAGGGCCCGGGGTCTTGGCGAAGTTTAAAGCCGGACATCTGCCCCCGGGTAATCTTATGCCAGTCCATGGTGGTGGAATCCAGTTCCACGGCATCGGATTTCCAGCTGGAAAACAGTCGAATGTGCCGTTTCACCAGATGACGGGGATCTTTACGAAGAGCAGGCAATTCTTCGTTGCGGGCAATGGAGGGGGTTATATTCCAATAAGGGTTAAAGTCGATGTACATCACACGGTCACTGAAAACCGGGGTCTGATGCTGTAATTTTCCCACAATCACGGGAAAATGAATTTTCAACTGCTCCCCCTCAAACCCGGACAGATTAAAGCCTGCAATATTCACCAAAATATATTTTTCACCCAAAGAATGCTCCTGCCATCGCCACCTGGCCATGTTAATCATAATCCGGCGGACAGCACTGTGCACGGGGATATTGAGTGCCGCAAGGGTTGCAGGCCCCACCACACCATCTGGAGAAAGACCATGGCGAACCTGAAATTTTTTCACGGATGGCACCAGATCATCCCCATAAACCATGGGTTTATATTCAACGGGACTTACAATATCCCCTGTAATGGCAAGACGTTTTACAACGGCTGGCAGACGGTGATCAGAATCACCGGGTCGGATGGTTTTACCGGCAGCAATTTTTTCCCAGCCCCCCTGACGGGCCAGATTTTTATAATTTTCAAGGGCTTTTTTCAAATCCGTGTAATGCCGGTGGGCCGGGGGCAGTGTGGCAAGATATGCGGAAAGGTCAGGGACGGAAAGGGCTTTCTCCACGGTGGCAAGAGGATCAAAATCAACATCTCCGGCCTCGGCAAACAAAAGGGGTTCTATATACCGAAGCTTTATCTGGCCACGACTGACATCATGGATGTATTTAATCAGATTAAAGGTGATAAGGGTGTCCAGCCGGGCCAGGGATGACGGCTCCCGTAAATGCCACAGAGTTTCCATCTGGGGCACCCCATAATCTACGGGGTCCAAGCCCTCCTCATCGGCCTTCTTAAGGGTTTCCAAAATAATGGCGGCCCGAATCTTCGGACCCTGGGCGCTGACCCACAGGGGAGATAATCCCTTTTTATGATAAATCACCGCCAGGCATAAATTCCGGGAAGTGGCAGAGGGTTTCTGATCTTTGAAACTCAACAGTTCAAGGGGATAGCATTCCAGATATTCGGCCATGGCCGTTGCCAGGGGATCAGTCGCATGGGAAGCAAGCGGGCAACAAAAAAAAACGGCAGAAACTGACAAAAAAATAAAGGTTGAGAAAAAACCGGACATGAATCCCAAAAAGCGTTGATGACAGGCACTGACCCCTGAAAATAAAAAAATGATGTCCAAGGAAATAAAACGCCGTATTTTTAATTCAGAATCCAAATTTTCTCCCCATTTTTATTGTTCAGCCATTGCGACACAGACAGCATATATCCAATCACCTTCTGTAAGCATTATTGTTCAAAGACGAGACACAATGGATTCCGCCCGCCCCATATCTCCTGGGGTGGTAAGCTTTATGTTATCAGGAGAACCCGGCACAATGTAAACCGATCTTCCCATGGCCTCCACCAGGGAAGCGTCATCTGTTCCCATTAAACCACTGCCAAGGGCATATTCATGGGCACTTAACACCAGGTCAAAGTGGAAGGCCTGGGGGGTCTGAACCTGGTAAAGGTTTTCCCTGGTCACCGTGTCCACCACCTTTCCATGATCATCCACCCGTTTCAGGGTATCCACAACGCGAATGGCCGGTACACAGGCTCCATGACGTCGGGCACCTTCAATGCAATTTTCAATCATATCGGCATTCACGAAGGGTCGAACACCATCATGAATCAGCACCACATCCTTTCCGGAAAGACCCTGATCCTTCAGAGCATCCAGACCGTTTTTCACCGATACCTGGCGATGGCTTCCCCCATAAACCATCATAATCCTTTCAGAAAGGCCATGGGGATTCAGAAGTTCCTGTCTGCAGAAAGTCTCATCGGCCCGGGGAATCACAAGTAAAATGGTGTCAATGAATTTCCGGGCAGCAAAAAAATGAAGGGTTCTCACCACAACGGGCAGGCCCTTGAGCATCATGTACTGCTTGCGCACAGACGATTGCATGCGCTGACCACTTCCCCCGGCCACAATTATGGCCGCCACCCTGGATTGAGACATATCTGTGCCCTATCTCAGGTAAAACAGCTCTTTGGGAAGGGGGACCCCTTTGCCAATGAGATCTTCACCATAATTAACACCGGCAAGGATTTTAATGTCGGCAAGGGCCCTGGAGTCCCCCTCAAAGGAGACCTGCTCCACCTCTTCTTTTTTGATTTTTCCCCCGGCCCACTGGATATCGAGAACGCTTGAGGCATCAAAACGGTCCGCTCCCACCAAAAGTTCCACCTCCCCACCGTAATACTGGACAATCTTGGCCACCAGCAGGCTGGGGCGGGAATGAAACCCCCTTTCCTGGGGAATTCCCACGGTGATCCTGCCCCGATCAATGTTTTCATTGAGCACTTCAGAGGCCAAGCGTTTCCCCGAGGAAAGAAATTGCCAAGCATAAAACAGGCAGTAATTGACGGCCCGGTCCAGCAACACATCAGGATCAATGAGTTCGGTTAATGCCTCACTGACGCTCTTGTACACATCTTTATATTCCACATCATGAAGATGACGCTCATAGAAATGCAGCAAACGGCCCATAACCTGGAGAATATGAAAAACAATGGAAAAATGGCTCCGAAGCTGTTTAAGCTTTCGGTTGCCATGGAAAAATCCGCCATGAATCACATAGGAATCAAAGGAGGACTGAAGGTTATGCAGCAGCATTTCAAAGCGCCGGATTTCCACTTCATTGATTTTTTCCGGTACAATTTCCCGTATCCTGGTACTGGGATATCTTTCATAAAAGGCAAATTGTTCAAATTTATCCACCAGGGCCAGAAAATCACTGGCAATAATGGTTAGATTTTTCTGCTGCTGCTGTTGCCGTCTGTTTTCCTGGTCATCAATGTTGTGTTCCAGCTGATCCCCTGTGGCAATCCCGGGGAAATAACCAGGTTCATAGCCCATGGGTGGAATTTCTATGCCAAGCTTTACCGCCTCCTGGAGAATCACCGGCGCTGCCAACTGCAAAGATCCCTGGATCATTAACAGGGTATCCCTGGACTCCATTGCAAAGGTTTCATGATTTTTCTCAAACTCATAAAAACCGATGCGGTTGTAAATATGTTTCTGGGAATAGCCTGCCAGGGAAAGATGACGCACCGCTGCAGTGAGTTCCCTGTAAAACACCCATTCCCGGTTATTCTTGGCCCCATGAAAATCAAGAAAATCCTCCAGCAGGTGCGAAGCAGTGATGAGCTTGGAGTATAGCTTTTTGGTGAACAGATAGGCTTCTGATTCCACCTCTGTCACGGACATGAGACACTTCAGATACTCAAATGAAAACAGCTTTGCTTTTTCCCTGAAGGAAATATCGCACGATAGGGTCATGATTTTTTCTTTTATTATCCCTTACATCATGTCCTGTTCAGTTTCCTTCACCGCCTGATCCATTTTCCGGGCCAGCTCTTCGGGCAATCCCTCAATGTCCACATTGAGGAAACCACGAACAATGGTGGAAACCGCATCATCTTCGGTGAGACCCCGGGCCATGAGATACTCTATCTCTCTTTTGTCAATTTTACCCACCGCGGCTTCATGGGACATTTCTACGCCGGGTACAAGGCCTGAAAGTTCGGGGATGGCATGAAGGAGGCCTTCCTTTAAAATAAGTCCCTTGCATTCAAGATGCCCCTTTACCCCCGGCACTTTGCCTTTTATGTGGCCCCGGGAAATAATTGTTCCCCCGGCCACAATGGCCCGGGAAATAATTTCCGCCCTGGCACCGGCCCCATTTAATTCCACCACAGATCCCACATCCATGTGACAGTCTTTACCCGCAACCAGAATACTGTTTAATCTTGCAGTGGCGTCCTTTTCCAAATAGGTGACCGGATTGGACTGTAATGAACCCACGGGTTTCAGGGAAATATAATTGGATATGAACACCCCCCCTTCTTCCACATGCACCGCTGTTCGTGGACGAACAAAAATGTTTTCGCCCCAGTCGTGGATCATGGTGTATTTAAGGGTGGCCCCTTTTTTTACATAAAATTCCGACACGCCGATGTGAAGTCCGGAAGACAGATGGGGAGAGGTGGAACATCCGGCAATGATATGAACCTCGGAGTCTTCTTCGGCAATGACAATATTGTGAACCTTCTGGGAAAATTTATCCTGGGCAATATGAAGACAGGTCTGCAGGGGTTTTTCTATTTTAACACCCTTGTGGCTGCGAATAAAGAATCCCTGCAGGGGGCTGTTGGCAGCCTCCCTTGTCATGTCATCCTTTTCCGGGGACAACAATTTCCATACATAGGGTTCAAGCCATGAAAATTGAGAAAGGGCTGCAGGCATACCTAAGACATCCACCCCTTCCATGGAATGGCTGCAGTGTATAAGGTCATTGTTTTTCTGGATAAAGGTGCCGGCTCTCAGAGCTTCATTGGTTTCTATGCCCACCTTGACAAATTCATCGGCATCTATTTTTGATATTGCGTCAAGACGGTCAATGTAGGCATGTTCATCGTGGGCCGCATCGCTGGTAAAGTCAGAAAGGTTAACAATGGTTTTATCACTTACGCTGTACATCCGACACACTCCTCATACCCGTATTCCCTGATCCATTTCAAAATTTCCCTGGCATTGCGTGAACATCGCAGCTGTCCCTTATAGAGCACCTGACCTTTATCTGCGGTGATGTAGTCCAGGATATGACCGGTGTGTGTAATCACCAGACCCGATTTGGGTTTTTCTCCGATGATGCCCTTCTGACAGGAAGGCTGCTTTTTTATCCCTCGATTTAACAGGATATTGATGCTTTCTCCCAGAAGTGCGATGGATTCCAAGTCCACACCGGACTCCGGCTCGTCCAGGAGCACCATATCCGGCTGTTGGGCCATGAGCTGGAGCAGTTCTGAACGTTTTATTTCCCCTCCTGAAAGGTTGTGATTCACATCCCGTTCCAGAAAGCTTTCAAATCGAAGGCAGGCAGACAGCTTATCCACATCCACCTCACGATCCCTTGCGCATAGTTCCACCATACGGCGGGTGGTAAGACCGTTAATGGTGGGTGGACGCTGAAAAAGAACTCCAATGCCCAATCTGGCCCGTTCATGAAGGGGCATGAAGGTGACATCTTCGCCTTTAAAGGTGATTTTACCCCGGGTAATCCGGTAACCGGAAAAGCCCATGATGGTCATCATGAGGGTGGTTTTCCCGGATCCGTTGGGTCCAAAGAGGATATGGGTCTCCCCGGGGGGTACATGGAGATTGACATTCTGCAGAATCTCTTTGTCTCCCACCTCAACTTTAAGTTCTTCAATCAACAGCATCTTATCTATCCTTCAATGTAAATATTCGACTTGCTCATGTAAATTTTAGGATCATGTTTAAATTTCAGGGTACTTTGTAAAGATCAACATAAACCCAATTTTAATAAAATATACGGTGAAAGCAGCCAGTAAGCCGAATTTTGTACCCCGGGGCAGTTACCCGCCATCGGGGCCACGATCATTCATCTGGGATGTACGTTGCCGCACACCTCTTGCAACCTACCCGGAAGCTCGGACGGGCAGCCCTCAAACACTTCCCTATTTGGTCTTGCACTGGACGGGGTTTACCAAGCTTCTCCGGTCGCCCGGAGAACTGGTGCGCTCTTACCGCACCGTTTCACCCTTACCGTGTTGTTTCAATAAAGAAACAACACGGCGGTCTACTCTCTGTTGCACTTTCCTTCACGTTGCCGCGACTCCACGTTATGGAGCGTCCTGCCCTGCAGTGTTCGGACTTTCCTCCAGATCAATTAAGATCCAGCGATCGTATAGTCTACTTCCACCGTATATGTTTACTTTTTTCAGTGCGTCCTCACCCGTCAGGGCAAGGTCTTAATTTATTCCTGAGCACTGAAGTAGAGGATTCTATTGCATTGGGGACATAAAATCAAGTCTTTCCCGCGCTGCACTTCAATGTAAAGCTGTGGCGGTATATTCATGAAGCATCCCCGGCACACCTCATTTCTGACTTCTGCCACGGCAAGTCCACCGCTGGTTCCGGAAATTTCATCAAAGCTTTTCAATAGATCCGGGGAAAGGGTGGCACCGATATCTGCCTTCTGCTGGGTGTAAGTTTCAAGCAATTCCCGATCGTCTTCGCATTTGCGGTCAATGTCCGCCTGCTCCGACCTTATTTTTGCCGTGACCTGATCCAGGTCAAGCAGTTGCTCCTGAACAATCTTTTCTTGGGCCTCTTTTTCATCAAATATTTTCAGAAGAGCATCTTCAAGGCTTTCCAGACGTTTTTTATTGTTGTCTATTTCGCGCTGAAGTACCTGGTATTCCCTGTCGGTCTTTACCTGCCTCAAGGTTTCAGTGCTTTTTTTAATGCGCTCATCCGTGGTCTGAATTTCAAGCTCCATGTCCTTAACTTTCTTGACAACAGCGTCAAGGGTCTCTTTTTTCTTATCCAGGGCTTTCACAAAAGCGGTCAACTTGGACTCAAGTGCCTCTTTTTCCCTGTCAATGCCTTTAAGATAGGACAAAATCCGAACGGTCTCTGTCTCAGCCTTCTGAAGCCTTATCAGCACATCCATCTCATTTTTAGTAATTGCTGCCATATTTTTCCCCTGTGGCGTTGGTATTGTAACTAAAACTCCGTCGTTTTTATCCCATAATCAAGGACATGTCACCGATTCATAATCCAAAGGAGTCGAATTCTTATTGATTCACCGTTCATGGCCCTGGTCATCACTTGGGGCACTTGCCATTATTGAACAACGAACGGTTCAGATTCCCCTTCATACCCCTTTACATCAAGATTGAGCTCTGCCTGCATCGAAATTGAATTGATTTTTTCCAGCAGAAGATCAATGACAATGTGTTCCGATGCAAAATGTCCCACATCAATTGCCCCCATACCAGATGCTTCAATGTCACGGGCACCATGATACTTCAAATCTCCGGTGACATAGGCCTGGGCACCGGAATCAAACACATCTTTCAGAAGGGATTCACCACTGCCAGTGCATACGGCAACGGTGTCCACAATCATGTCCGGCGATCCCACCCGTCTGACATATCCTGCCTTGAAAATCTTTTTCACCTGCTCTCCCAAGGTCGCCAGTGTCACCGGGACAGCAAGGTGCCCCACCCGGCCGATGCCCTCCACGCATCCATTTACCTCATTGTTTTCAAAGGAGGGCTGAAGGCAGGCAATTTGGGTCAAGCCCAGCAGGCCGGCAAAATAATCATTTAATCCCCCCCGGGCTTTATCCAGGTTGGTATGTAAAGAGATGATGGAAATATTATGAGCAGCGGACAGGGCAATGGCAGATCCGGGCATAACACTGAAATCCAGTTGCTTCAGGGGGGCTATCATCAAAGGGTGATGGGTCAATACCAGATCCGCCCCCCACGCCAATGCACCGGCCATAACATCCATGGTCACATCCAGTGCCACAAGAACCTTTGTCACCGATGCTTCGGGGCGACCTGCCTGGAGACCGCAGTTATCCCAGCTTTCGGCAAGACAAAAGGGAATCTCAGCATCCAGACGTCCAAGAAAATCACAAATTGTTACGGCCATATCCCCCTCCCGGCACCTGAAATCATAGGATTCCGGTCAAAAAAAATTACACCGCCAGATCCTAAATAAAAAAAGCGTGGTATTTGAATACCACGCTTTTATTTACTCAGACTTTTCAGATATTGCAACAGTCATATAAAATGTATATATCCTGTTTGTTGTTTTTTCTTCATTTGCATCCCACACCTCTTTCTGCAGAGGATGTATCGGCGCACCATCCATTGGCTACCGAAAATTTTATGGTGGGCCCACCTGGATTCGAACCAGGGACCGACCGGTTATGAGCCGGTGGCTCTACCAGACTGAGCTATGGGCCCCTCCCATTTGGAGAACTCGGCAATTATATAATTTTCAATTATATTGTCAAGGATTAAATCTCTATAAAACTTTTTAATTTCTTGCTTCGTGTGGGGTGGCGCAATTTTCTAAGGGCTTTGGCCTCGATCTGACGGATGCGTTCACGGGTAACAGTGAAGTCTCGCCCCACCTCTTCCAGGGTATGATCGGCTTTTTCTCCGATGCCGAATCGCATGCGAAGCACCTTTTCCTCCCTGGGGGTAAGAGTGGCAAGCACTTTTCTTGTCTGCTCGGCCAGATTCAGATTAATGGCCGCTTCCGAAGGCAGAGAGAATTTCTTATCTTCAATGAAATCGCCAAGATGGCTATCTTCTTCTTCTCCGATGGGGGTCTCAAGGGAAATGGGCTCCCTTGCAATTTTCAGCACCCGCCGCACCTTGTCCAGGGGGATTTCCATTTTTTCGGCAATCTCCTCGGGGGAGGGCTCTTTGCCCATCTCCTGGACAAGATACCGGGAGGTTCGGATCAGCTTGTTAATGGTTTCAATCATGTGTACAGGTATGCGAATGGTTCTGGCCTGATCGGCAATGGCCCGGGTGATGGCCTGGCGGATCCACCATGTGGCATAGGTGCTGAACTTGTATCCTCGACGGTATTCGAACTTGTCCACGGCCTTCATCAGACCGATATTGCCCTCCTGGATTAAATCCAGAAACTGCAGACCCCGGTTGGTATATTTCTTGGCAATACTCACCACCAGCCTTAAATTGGCACGCACCAGTTCACTTTTGGCATACTTGGCCCTGGCACGCCCCTTATCAACCCCTTTAATGATTTTTCTGAGGGAGGCGGCATCCCCCTTTAGATCATCCTTTCGCTGTTCAATCTGGGCGACAATTGCACAAAGATCCTGGTGCAGTATAACCGCACGTTCCCGGGTAATATTAGACTGCTCACAGGCCCATGCCACAAAGGCATCGGCATCAGCCAGGCTCTGACACATGTCATCCCGCTTGGCCTTGAATGTGCCAGAACATCGTTTGAGCAGGCCATCCATGGTATCAAACCATTTAATATTGTTGCGAAGACTTTTTTCAATATTATCCAGAATACCGGATTCAAATCGCCAGTCTTTCAGATAATCATATATTTTTTCATTGTTATTTCGGATCTCATCTCTTAATTTTCTTGCAGCAGCAGGGGGCTGATCCCCTGCCATGAGAAGGTCTCTGTTTTTCTGATTTTCAAAATGAATTTCCCGGATACCGCTGACCGTGCTGAGAAATTTTTCAAGCTTTACGGCCTCATCTGCAATGCCATCCCCTTCATCCACATCCCGCAGGATATGTTTGGGGCGAAGCTTCTGCTCCTCCATTTTATCACCGATGCCAAGGAGTTTCACCACCGTCAGAGGGCTTGCCAGCATGGCCTTTAAAACTTCACGCTCCCCCACTTCAATTTTTTTGGCAATGGTGATTTCCCCTTCACGGCTCAAAAGGGTTACCATGCCCATTTCCCGGAGATACATCTTGACGGGGTCGGTGACGGCACCAAATTCCATGTCTGCATCCGGCCCACCTGCTGTAAAAACAGTTTTCCGGGGCTGTTTGCCCTTTACGGCAGCAGTTTTTTTGCCTTTGGTGTCGGCAGATGAGGAGATGCCGGACGCACCCGTTGAGGCGGAGGGACTTTCCCCCTTTTTTTCTCCGGCGGTGTATATCTTTGATTTTTCTTTTTCGAGATCAACCAGCTCAATTCCCAATTTTTGAAACATACTCAGTATGTTATCAATCTGATCGGATGATTTTATATCATCGGAAATAGCTTCATTTATTTCGGCATAGGAGAGACAGCCCTCATTTTTTCCCTTTTCAATCAACTGCTTCAACGCTTCTCTGGATATTGTATCTTTTTCGTTGGATTCAACCGACGCTGCTGCCATAAAAAATGCCCCCCAAAGGCTTTTTATCATTCATAGCCACGTAATTTCCGGATCTCCTTTTGACGTTTTTCAAGCAAGTCAAAGGAAAGGCTGGAATTACTGCCCTGTTCTGCTCTTTTTATTTTAGATGTAAGTCTGTTCTCGCTCTTGTTCCAGACCTTTACAATTCTATTCATTAAAAACACGGATTTTTCATATACATTGTCCACATCGGGAATTTCCACCATGGAAAGAGATGCCACCAGACGTCGCTGATCATCTGTTTCCACCGCTTCCATTACCCGGGACACAATCTGCTCATTTTCTTCTATTTCAAGCACATACCTGCCAATTTCCCTGAGCTCCCGGGAATAAAAACAGTCAAGCACCCCCCTTTTCAGAATCTCCTGCCTGATCTGGGGAAACTGCAGCATCATGGATATCATCTGCTTTTCCCTTGGCATGGAATGATTCTCCAAGCCAGTTCCCATGGAAGCCTCTCCGTGGGGACCGGAAGCAGGTGGCAAAACAGAGGCATCCGTTGATTCCAGAAAAGCGGCTCTTACCTTTTCAAGCACTGCAGTTTCATCAATACCCAGGGTTTGAGATAATTCATGGATATAAAGAGATCGAGCCGCAGGATCTTCCACCCGGGCAAGGGGCGTTTTCATCTCTTCCATAATCTTTATTTTTCCTTCCACGGAAAGTCCAAACTGCTCCACGGCGGACTGAGTCAGAAATGGAATCACGGACATGGCCCTTTCTGCACACGCTTCAAATTGTGCTTTACCCCTCTGATGCACAAAGGAATCAGGATCCTGGCCCTGGGGCAGGATAACAATGCGAACATCCATCCCCTCTTTTAAAAAGGTGCCAATGCTTCTTTTGGCGGCATTAATGCCGGCCTTGTCGGAGTCAAACACCAGAATTGCCCGGGATGCTGCCCCCTTTAACAGCCTGACATGGGATTGGGACATTGCTGTTCCAAGGGTTGCCACGCAATTTTTTATGCCGCATTGAAAAAGGGATATAAAATCAAAATACCCTTCAACAATATAAACAGTATCTTCCTGTCTGCAATAGGTCTTTGATAGATGAAAACCATAAAGAATTCGACCCTTGCTGTACACAGGGGTTTCCGGGGAATTGAGATACTTGGGAACACCGTCATCCATCACCCGACCGCCAAAACCTGCAACCTGACGGGTGACATCAAAAATGGGAAAGATAATTCTATTTCGAAAGCGATCGTAATATCCTGGTTTGTCCCTGCGTTTGAGCACAAACCCCGATGCCTCGGCCATCATCTTGGACACCTTCTTTTTTTTCAGAAATGACACCATGTCATCCCATTGGTTCGGGGCAAATCCAAGGTTAAGCTGTTCCATGGTATCGCCGGTGATTCCCCGGTTTTCCAAATAATGCATGGCCTGCTCCCCGGAAGGGGTATGGCGCAAAACATCTGCATAATGGACCAGGACCTGCTGGTTTAAGCGGTAAAGCCCCTCTCTCAGAGCCATGTGCTTTTCTTTTTCAGGACTCATGGGTCCTGCTTCAACGGCAATACCACATTTTCGGCCCAACATTTTCACTGCTTCAGGAAAAGAAACGCCATGGTATTTCATCAGAAATGAAAACACATTTCCCCCGGCACCACATCCAAAGCAGTAAAAAATCTGCTTGTGGGGGCTCACAGAAAAAGAAGATGTTTTTTCGGAATGAAACGGACATAAACCAAAGTAATTCATTCCTGATTTTTTCAGCATCACCGATTCAGATATCACAGCAACAATATCGGTGGCTGCTGAAATTTGTGAAATGATTTCTTCAGATATACGCATGGAAGGATCAGCACCTGCACATCACAAAATTTTAAAAGTAATTACGGGTGGCCGAATGTCAATGATGTTTCAAAGGATGAGCCCATTTTTTGTTCTGGCAAATTGTGCAATGACATTCAGCCGAACCGCCGGAGTAAAAAAGAACGGGGCATCAAATCTCAGAGCGCTCCTTTACTGGAAAGGGTTCCAACGATCCTGTCATCAAATCCACAGGCAACGCTCATGGCCCGGCCCAGGGCCTTGAAAACAGACTCAATTATATGATGCTCATTTTCACCATAATCACAGGAGATGTGCAAATTCAACCCGCCCTGGACACTGAAGGCCCGGAAAAATTCTTTGGCAAGATAGGCGTCAAAGGGTCCCGATGATCGAATGGTATCGGGAAGACGGTAAACCAGGTAGGGTCTGTTGGAAAGATCCACATTCACCCGACTGAAGGCCTCATCCATGGGAACAGCTCCTGCACCATACCGGGCAATACCCCTGCGATCCCCAAGTGCCTTGGAGATCACCTGTCCCAGCACCAGACCGGTATCCTCCACCGTGTGATGAAAATCCACATCCAGATCTCCCTTCACCGTGACGGTGAGATCAAAGAAGCCATGAACCGCAAACAGGGTGAGCATATGGTCAAAAAAACCAATTCCAGTGGAAATTCGGGACTTCCCGGTGCCGTCAATGTTAATCTTAATGTCTATTTTCGTTTCTCTGGTTTCTCTTGTCAGTGATGCGGTACGACCCATGGAATTTAGCCTTGCAAAGCATTAATAGTTATAATATATTTAGCCTTTCGTTGTTCATCGCTCTATCCGATGGAATTACGGATTTTTTGAATGTACAAAAAAAATAGATACTGTGTCAAACTGTTTTTTTAACAGCATTCGTTAACTCAGGAAAATTGTACTGCATAACCAGTAGAGGTTTTTAAAAATATAATGACATCAAAATTATCCGATGCCTACAAGATTGAAAATCAAGACCATGATAAAATCATGTCCCCTGAACAAACCATTGAAAATTTTAAGCACAAATCCATCAATGCGGGACTCAACATTTTAAAGGAAACCCGGCGTATTGACAACGGACGACTGGACATCCCCGTGTATTTCAGCGTATGCGGCCACGACGCCCAGGCTCTCACCGGCACCCGCAAGCAGATGGGAAAAGGCATAACCCCCATCCTTGCCGAGGCAAGTGCCGTCATGGAGCTTGCCGAACGATTCAGTCTTTACCGGTTTAAAACCGCCCCGGAAAACACCGGAAAAAAACTCAGGAGCTCGGTATCCGCCCCCCTTTCCTTTTCTCTGACAGCGGCATCCGTCCAGGATGATCGTTCGGACATCCGGGAGATATCCGAAAAAATTTTTTCAGCCCTGCCACTTCAATGGGTTAACGCCTATAATATCACCCGGGACCAGGCGGTGGATATCCCCCTGGACTGGTTTTTTATGATCAATGAGTTCAACGGCTCATCTGCGGGCAATTGTCTTGAAGAGGCCATCTGCCAGGGTGCCTGTGAAATTGTGGAACGGCATGTATCGGCCATCATCTGCAAAGAAAAAAAGCCACTGCCCTTCATTGACCCGAATTCGGTTACAAACCCTTCCACAAAGGAACTCATTGCCAAGTTCAGATCCGCCGGAATCAGGTTTTACATCCATGATTTCAGCTTGGACACAGGGATTCCCACGGTGGGGGTTCTGGCCTATGATCCTTCCACCTTTCCTGAAACCAGTGAAATTGTATGGACGGCGGGTACGGCAGCCAGCCCGGACAAGGCGCTCAGCCGGGCATTAACTGAGGTGGCCCAGCTGGCAGGTGATTTCAACACCCCTTCCAACTATGTGGCAAGCGGCCTGCCCAAGTTCACCAGCCTTGACCAGGCAGACTATCTTATGGCCCCCCTGGAAAACGGCAACGCAACAATGGTGCCAATTTCTGAACTTCCAGATATTTCAAGCCCTAATATAAGGGACGAAATAGAGGCTATTACCCACGAGCTGTCACGCATGGGCTTTGAACTCATCGTGCTTGACACCACAGATCCACAGCTCAACGTCCCGGCCTGCTACATCATGGTGCCGGGCACAAGCTTCCGGGAACGGGCGGAAAACAGCAGTGTTGTGATGTTTTGTTCCAAACATATCTATGAAAACAATGCCCCGGAGGCGGCCCTGTCCCAACTTGAAAAAATCTCAGACATGCTTCCCCATCAGTATTTCATTTCATTCTACAAGGCCTTGTGTCATCTTGCCATGGATGCCCCGGAAAAGGCATTGGCCCAGTTAAAATGTGCTCTTACGGAAAACCCCACAGACCAGGATATTCCCACCATCTGCTCTTACGCCGGTGTCTGTCTCAAAGAAATGGGACAATACCAGGAGGCCCTGACCTTCCTTGAAAAAGGCATTGCACTGGACAATGAGCGCGAAGATATTTTCAATCTCATGGGATTCTGCTATTTCATGCTTAAACGTCATCCTGAGTCCATAACCTGTTTTCGCAAGGTGCTGGCATTAAAACCCGGTTCGGCCATTGACCATGCCAGCATTGCCTCTAATTACCGGGAAATGGGAGAGATTGAAAAGGCCATGGATTTTTATGAAATGGCTCTGGCCATTGATCCCGACCTGGGTTTTGCCAGGGAAAACCTCGAAAAACTCAAAAGCAGACAGAATGGATTCGAATAAACCCACATGGCTGTAAATACCAGCCACAACGAAAAACAAAAAGGTATTATGCCGCCCCTCCCCCGACGGGCAATGGTCCCGGACCGGAACTGTAGACAGCTCGATTGTCCGGTTCCTATTGCCCATCGGGGGAGGGGCTCAGCTGAGGTAGACTTGAAAGCGACCTTTTTATATAAAAACATACATGGCTGCAACCACCATCCACAACAAAAAAACAAAACTCTAATTATTACAGTCTTTTAGACGGAGTTTATATAAAAAAAACGATTGCCCGGTATGGGGTCAGAAGCTCTGCCCCCCATGCTACCACCAACGGCCCCGGGTGAAGTAAACAAATCGGGCCTAGTCACAACAAATCCAATTTCTGGATTATTTAATCAACTTCACCACCTGACGAAACATATCGCCTTCGGCCTTCTGAAGCAGCTCAAAAAAGATCATCTCCACGCTGGTTACGCTGCCACCTGCCTGGCAGATGCGGTCAATGCCCAATTGCCGGTTCTGTGCAGTTCTGGAAGACACGCAATCTGCCACCATCTGCACCTCACATCCCCTCTCCAGAAGTGCCATGCCGGTCTGGTATACACAGATGTGGGACTCAATACCGGTCAACAGCACCTGTTTTCTGCCAATGGCATCAAACCTGTCCATGAACTGCACATTTTTGCAGCAGCTGAAGGTATGTTTGGATATGGGGGTGATGTCCGGAGAAAGATGCTCGGAAACCTCCACGATGGATTTTCCCAGCTTGTCGGGAAGCTGCTCCACCCACAAAATGGGAACGTCCATGAGTTTCATTCCCTGGATCATCGTGGAAACGGATGAAAAAAGAGATTCCCTTTCATGCATTAAAGTGGCCAATTTTCCCTGGATATCAATGACCAGCAGTACCGTATTGTCCAACGTAAACATCTGCATCCTCCTTAATTATTGTGGGATTGGGTTCCGGAATTGAGGAAAATCAGCTTGATTCCAACACCGGAAAACTTACCATGGCACCATAACAACGACCCGTTAAAAGCGCAACGGATATTGCACGTAATCAAACTTGCAAATATTTACTTGCCCGCCATAAAAGTTTCTGTTAAATTCAATAATTATGAAATCACACAATGCCTTAAATATCCGTAATTTTTCTGTGAAGCTTGCCCTTGTGGTAGTGCTTTGCATTTTTTTTACAGGTTGCGGGGGCGGGTCCGGCGAAAATCCCCTGGAAACCTTGAAAAAGACATTAAAAGATGAGCCCACTTTTTCCATCATTCTTGAAAACATGAAGGAAGAAGGCACCTTTGTAAAAAATTATTTTCATCAATACCTTGTGGTGCTCCCCGAAGAATCTTCTACAACCCAGTGGTTTGAGGTCCCCAAGGACTTCTACAACAACAACATTGAATTTCTGGGTATGGCACTGCTGACCAAAAAAGAGGGGGTCTTTGACGATGTGGCTTCCCCTCCGGGCTATGCCCTTGTGGGTGATGAAAAATATGGCCGATGGCGTGAAGACAGCAGTGGAGGTTCCTTCTGGGAATTTTATGGAAAATATGCGCTGATTTCAAGTCTGTTCGGAGGCTGGTACAGCCCCATCCACAGAAATGATTACAGAAACTATCAAAGCAACAGAGCCAGCCGTAAGCCCTACTTTGGCAGCAACAAACAATATGGTTCCACTGGCAATATTGTGAAAGCCACACGACCTTCTTTTTATTCCTCCCGGATGTCTTCGGTGAATGCCAAGAAATCCTCCTTTTCCAGCAAGGTAAATCAGAAGGTCGGCCGCTCCAAAACCGGTCTGAGAAGCAGAGCAGGAGGTTCCGGCAAATGACCATTGACGGATTAATTCTGGGCATTCTTTATTTTATTGTTTTTTTCATTCTTTTTTATGTGGGAAAACTTTGTTACAACCTTCTCCACCGGGATTTCAACTTAAACATTGAACTGGTGGAAAACGACAACCCCGCGGTTTCCCTGGCCGTTACCGGGTATTATGCAGGTCTTGTCATCGCCCTCGGGGGTGCCATTGTGGGTCCATCCCACGGTCTGGTAAAAGACCTGATTGACTTAACACGGTATGGCCTTCTGAGTATTTTGCTATTAAATCTGTCCACCTATCTGTGCGACTGGGTTATCCTTTACCGCTTTAAAATCAAGGATGAACTTCTGCGTGACCGGAATCAGGGCACCGGAGCGGTGTTGTTCGGTACTTCCATGGCATCGGGATTCGTGATTTACGGTGCCGTATCCGGGGTGGGGGGCGGCATGGACACCGCCGTGGTATTCTGGACCATGGGCCAACTGCTTTTACTGGCCGTGTCCAAAGTCTACAACTTCATCCTTCCATTTGATATCCACACGGAAATTGAAAAGGACAATGTGGCTGCCGGGGTGGCCTTCAGTGGCGCCCTCATTGCCATGGGTGTGGTACTGGGTCTTGCCGCCGAAGGCGATTTTATCTCATGGACCGATAATATCACCACATTCTTTGCCTATGCCATCACCGGGCTTGTCTCTCTGCCCTTTATCCGCATGCTCACAGACGCTCTTTTGCTTCCCGGGGTAAAGCTTTCCGACGAGATCACCGGATTAAGAAAGGATAAAACCATTGAAACCCGGGGGCCCAACGTGGGGGCTGCCTACCTGGAAGCCTTTTCTTATATTGCCGGGGCATTCATCGTTTTCTGGTGCATTTAACCCCAGGTGTCTGTGTTTAACCCCTCCAGAAGCCGTACACTTCAAATCGCCCTCTTTGCCACTGGCTGCTCCGGCATAGTTGCCGAGTTTGTTCTGTCCACCCTTGCCACCTACCTCATGGGCAATGCCACCTTTCAGTGGACCATGATCATGTCCATCATGCTCTTTGCCATGGGGGTGGGAAGCGCATACAGTCGCCATTTTAAACTTCGCCTCCTGGATATTTTTGTCCTGGTGGAATTCACCCTGTCGTCCCTTTGCAGCGTGTCTGCCATTGTGTGTTTCGGATTATCTCCCCATCTGGAATCCCGGGAAATAATCATATACCCCCTGGCCTTTGGCATCGGCTTTCTCATCGGCCTGGAGATTCCTCTGGTCACCCGCCTGAACAGTGAATATCAAGCCCTTCGCACCAACATTTCAAAGGTCCTTGAAATGGACTATTTCGGATCTCTCATTGGCGGTATTCTATTTGCTTTTGTATTTCTGCCAGTGCTGGGGTTCATCTACACCCCGGTGCTTCTGGGGACCATTAACTTTCTGGTGGCCGGCTGGCTGCTGTGGCGTTTTTTTGAGCTGACCACATACAGAAAAACCCTTGTCACCGCCTTTTTTATGGTTCTGATACTCATGGGCAGCGCCCTGTGGTTTGCCAATGACATTGTTCAATTCAGTGAGCAGAAAAAATACAAAGACACCATTATTTATGAGGTGCAGACAAAATTCCAAAAAATCGTCATGACCCGCTGGAAAAAGGATTACTGGCTGTTCATCAACGGCCAGGAGCAATTTTCCACCTATGATGAGGAAAAATACCACGAACCCATTGTACATCCGGCCATGGCCATAACACCGAACCATGACAACGTCCTTATCCTTGGCGGTGGTGACGGCCTTGCGGCCCGGGAGGTTTTGAAATACCCCGATGTGGTTTCCCTGACCCTGGTGGATCTGGACCCGGTGATGACTGACCTTGCCACCGATCATCCCGTATTAAGCGAAATTAACCACAACTCACTTTCCAATGAAAAGGTGACGGTTTTAAACATGGACGGCACCTCTTTTCTGGAAAAGACCCAACGCCTTTTTAATGTCATTATTATTGATCTGCCGGACCCTGATTCCATGGATCTCATGCATCTTTATTCAGATGATTTTTATCGCACAGTAAAAGCCCATCTCACCCGGGGCGGCGTCATGATCACCCAGGCAAGCAGTCCTTTTTTTGCCAGAAAGGCGTTTTTATGCATTGATAAAACAATCCAATCCGCTGGATTTACGACACTGCCCATGCACAATTCCATCCCCACACTGGGTCAATGGGGATGGATTCTGGCCGTGGACAAGGAACTGATTTCAGCAGACAGTCTTAAAAAAATGGCAGGACAGCTTACCTTTGACGCAATAGACACCCGGTTTATAAATCAAGAAGCCATGATATCCATGGTTCATTTCGGCAAGGGGGTATTTGATATAAAAGAAGATATCCGAATAAACACAAGCCGGCAACCGATGTTGTACAAATATTATCACCAGGGTACCTGGGGTATTTATTAACGCCGCTGGCAATCAGCCAGACATCTGTGAAAATGCGGGCTTGAGCATTAAGGGAGCCGGATCTTATTGGTTTACCATTTATCAAATTCGGGGGGGCTGGATTCGATGGCGATCGCCCCGGGAAAAGGGTAAATTGAAAAATGCTGACTCCCTAAGATCTGCCACTCTTAGCCGGGGTCAGGCTTTTACATGAAAAAGTTCCCGTTCATCCCATGAGATAGAAGCCCAGATGTTTATCATGGGGCGGAGGATTGTAATAATCCCCGGTGATGCGTTTTCCATCAACAATGCGGACACTCACCCGCCGTTTAATCCGGCTTCTGTTTCGATCATCCAGTGTAAAGTTAACATCCAGAAGATCTCCGACTTCAAAACCCTCGGGTTTTCGAGTTTCAAAGCTGATGCCCTGCATGGAAACATCATGCACGGTGATGCGTCCAAATACTTTTCGATTAAAGTGTTTAAAGTCCCCCGTGAGAGACACTTTTTTACGAAAACCGACCTTCAATTCCTGTTCCTGGTCCAGCTGCAGGGATTCTGTATTAAGGCATGAATGAATATGCATTTCCATGCCCCCGCCTTCATTTTCTTCAGTACCTGTCCGCTTAAGAAATTTTTTCTCAACAAAACCAATCAAGGTCGCCAGATGATCTGTGTCATAGGTATGGGCAACAACGCTCACCTGAAACGCAATTTTTCCGTCCGAGGAATGGGCATTGGCCAGTTGATTTAACATTCGCTGCCGGAGCTGTTCCACCTCTTCTTTGCCGGCATGGGGAAGTATAACAATGAATTTATCCCCACCATAGTGAAAAATATCATCAACCCCCCGAAGGGTCTGCCTCAACATTTCAGCCACGGTTTTCAAAACATCGTTGCCCGCCTGGAATCCCCTGGTTTCATTGATCTGTTTAAAATCAACCACATCCACCAAAAGGATGCCGCATCGAATCCCATAGCGCTTAAGGGCAGAGCTGGTGTTTTTAACGGCTTTCTCAAAACTGAGTCTGTTTTTCAATCCGGTGAGTGAATCCATCAATGCCAGATTTTTAAGGCTGTGAAGGTAATAGCTGCGCTCAATGGCAATGGCGGCATATTCGGCAATGGCCTCCAGTACGGTGAGCTCCATGGATGTAAAATTCTCACCGCTGATTTTATTTACAAGCTCAATGACCCCGAATATTTTCTCATCGGTTTTCAGGGGAACTCCGATGATGGAACGGGTCTTAAACCCCGTGCTCTGGTCAATTTTTGCACAAAAACGCTCATCTCCGGCCACATCCTCAATGATAACAGATTGCCCGCTGTCCATGATATGACCCACGATCCCCCGCCCCATGGGAAGGCGCATGCCCTGGAGCTGTTCCTTCTGGTTGCCCACCACCACGGCAAATACCATTTCATTGGTTTTGGAATCCTTAAGCAGCAACGACCAGTTCACCGGTTCAAAAATTTTCCCCACCTGATACATTACAATGTTCAGCGTATCCTTCACGGTTCTGGCCTTTGCAAGGGGCTTACCCAGTTCAATAAAAAAAGATGTATCATTAAATTGCTTGTTCATGGACTGCCTCATACTTACAATAATGGTGCAAAAAGCCGGGCCAGTGAGTTGCGAAGCAGCTGCGGCCGTTGGATGGCGGCATAATCTTCCAGCGTGAAATGCCGGGCATCTGCCATGTCTGCCTGAAACCGAACTTCCATATCCCTGGCAAGGGATTCGTCATAAATCAATGCGTTTATTTCATAATTGAGTTCAAAACTTCTCATGTCCATGTTCGCCGTACCAATAGAACAGGAGGTACCGTCCACCACAATGGTTTTGGCATGCATGAACCCCTTTTGATAATAATAGACCTGCACCCCGGCATTGAGCAGTTCTCCGACATAGGTCAACGCCGCCCAATAGGGAAGTCTTTTATCAAGAACCCCTGTAAGCATTATCCTGACATCAATGCCGCTTAAGGCCGCCGTTTTAAGCGCCATGACAATGCTGGCATCCGGGATAAAATAGGGGGTATTAATAAATATGGTTTTCTGGGCCGAAGAAATAAGCAGAAAATAAAGCTGTTTAATGGATTCCCACTTGGAATCCGGGCCGGAGGTGGTTATCTGAACCGGTAACAGATGATCTCCTGTGTCATTGACAATGGGAACCGGACGAATATCAATAAGCTCATTGGTGGTGTTTAGCCATGACACGGAAAAAATTTCCTGAAGAACTGTGACAGCCTCTCCCTTGATGCGCATATGTGTATCCCGCCAGGAATCAAATCGTTCCCCCCCGTCAATATACTCATTGCCCATATTCATACCACCAATGTAGCCGATTGCACCGTCTATAACAACAATTTTCCGGTGATTTCGATAGTTAAGGGTATGTATTTTCAAGGGTGACTGAAAATTATAATAGGGGTAAATCTTTATACCCATTTGTCTTATTTTTTTAAGATAACGTCTGGAAAGATAGTTGCCGATGGAATCATATAAAATACGAACATCCACCCCCTGGTCTATTTTATGCTTTAAAACTTCAAGCACCCGTGTGGAAAGGGCATCGGACTTCCAGATAAAATACTCCATGTGGATATGGCTCACCGCCGATGAAAAATCATCCAGAAGCACATCGAACTTATTTCTGCCTTCAAAAAATATTTTTATATCGGTGTTCCGTGTGAGAATTGAATCGGAATTATGGTATAAAAGCCTCATGAGTTTTTTATGTTCAAAAAGCGAATATTTTTCAGCAATCCAGCCCATGTCAGATTGCTGTTGATCAACAATGGACTGATGAATATCCTGCATGCGTTTTTCAAGATTCTGACGCACAAGGGTCTGCCCCACCTTTTTCCGCATACCCCTTCCCACAAGGAAATAAATAATAATGCCGCCAAAGGGGAAGAAAATAAACACCAGCAGCCAGGACAGGGTGGTTGACGTCTCCCGGTTGTCCAGCAAAAGATAAAAAATAGTGATGGAAATATAGACATAGAGAATAAAGATAAAAAGGGAACTCCACCATGACATAGGGACTTCTTCCTTCAGGGAAATTTCAAGGCGTTTACGTGGTACTTTTTTCTGATCCAGTTCAGTGTATTCCGGATGCGTCGAATTCCGATGAGGCGATTTTCCAACCGTCGTTTTCCAGGAAAATCCATCAGCACAGCTCCCAGTAAAATGGTTAAAAGCCCCTGCCCGGGAACAAAAAGCATGATGATGCCGGCCAGAACCAGTATATAACCGGCAATGTTTTTAAGCAAGCATCTCCCCCCCTTTATCAGGGACGATGTATGGGTATTTGATTCAGATGGATTATGCAGAAAATAATCTTCGGGGATGCGGCATATCAGAAAAGGAAGCAGCAATATTGACAACACACACATGACAATGGACAATATCAGGCCCTTAAAAATCATAAAGCAGATAAGCCCCCAGCCTGCCATAATGTTCCTTGGAAATAAATTCAACCCCCATCATGGGAGGCAGCACATTTCTGACAACGACCTCTTTTTCCACCTCTGAATTGGGCGATGCCCCAAGGGAGAATTTAACCACAAATTTATCCCCCACCTTCAGAGATGTTGTAATATTTATTTTTAAATTAAGACCGGTACGGGAAATATTTTTAACAAAAAGGTTGCCGGTCTCCTTTCCCCGGACAAAGGAACCTGGAAAATTAACTTCCTTTCTGATATGCCGCCTGCGCTCAAACACAACGGGATAGGTGTGCCCGCAGACACATTTGCACTTGAGTTTCACGGTTGCTTTTATATCAAGAAATTTTGAGACATCTTTTTCTTTCACCAATCCGCACTGGGGACAACTGAAGGTTGCCTTTTTATCACTGGAAACATATATTTTCTGGGTCATCTCTTGATTCCTGGCTTTTTTCATTGTGGAAAGCCCTGATTCAGCATTATGGAGTTATCAACTCAATCAATCGGTTAATCCGCCTTGACGCAAAGAAATGGCGGATGCATTGCCATCTTCCCGGTTCGACGATTACACAGAGGAGTATCAGGCTTACGTTATTGGCGCTTTTGTTTAAATTTGTCCTTAAAGTCAGACTCTTGATAAAATCATGGAGACTGACAAAAGCTTCGGCCTCCAATAAAACAAGCCTGACCCCGTTGCCCCCGTCAACTATAACAAACAAACCATATTGTGAGCAAACCGGAAAAATTGGGAATACGTCCGTGCATAACGACATTATGCGAATACCAAAGAAAGACTGGAAACACAAATAAAAAAGGGAGATCACAGCCATATATGCCATAATCCCCCTTGATTTTATAGTGGTACGCCCGAACGGATTCAAACCGCTGACCCCCTGATTTGTAGTCAGTTTTTTATATTTTCTTTTAAGCACCCTTAAACACCGTTAAGGCCCTGACAATAAAGGATATAATATCTATTAACACCTTGTATTATTTCTTTTAAATTCTTTTAAAAACCCCTATAATCCTCTAAAAAGTGGGGACTAAGTGGGGACAACTTTTTAAATGATATTTTAGGCGGGTTGAAATTATGGGAATATGGAAGGCCACAAAGCACCCCGGTGTCAGATACCGTGAACACAAAAATAGAAAAAACCCAAGCCACAGAAGAACAGCTTTTCAGGCTTTGGATAAACCCCACCATTGGCCAGAAAACTCTCAAAGAAATTAACCCCTTTGACATTGAACGACTGAAAAAGGCCATGCTGGATGCCGGTAAGTCTCCAAGAACCACTCTATGAAGTCAAGGAATTGTTGGGTCATGCTTCCCTTACAATGACTGAACGGTACACCCACCTTTCACCGGACCGCAACCGCCGGGCAGCTGATACCCTGGGGGCTATCTTTCAAAAAGCAGATCCGGCACCAGCAAAAGTAATAAATATCTAAACAAGCAGGAGATATAAAAAATGAGTATCGAAAAACACAATATTGAAAATTTGCCTTTCTTCCATTCCTTCATTCCAGATGCACCCACAAAAGCTGTTATTGATATTCGGGAATTCAATTTATGGCTGAAACGTGTTCAGCACTTTGAATTTTTATCTGATTCTGAGGAAGCTGACAGAGCTGAGGCGTACAAGGAACTCGAAAATGGTGAAGCCCTGGATTTAAATGATGCGATGAAAGAATGGCCGGGGCCGTTTTCATGGTAGAAATACACCCCTGCAGCAACCAAACAATTATCCAAGCTGGACAAACCCATTGCCAGGAGAATATTGGATTATATGACCGCCAGGGCCAACAATCCCCAGTAAATCGGCAAGGCCTTAAAGGGCGATATGAAAGGCTATTGGCGGCACCGGGTGGGAAATTACCGGGTGATATCTTCCATTGAAGATGATGTCTTGTTGGTTCTGGTGGTGCGAATAGGCCACCGGAAAGATGTCTATAATTTAAAGATTTGTTGACCCCTCCCCCCATCCATCCTTCCACCAATCCTTGAGCCTACTAATCCAATTTTTTTTGGGAATCAGCTTTGGCAAAGTCAGCGGAGGGGCCATCAGATAACAGAAGAGGCAGCGGCCCGGGAACAGATCCCTGAAGGGGTGTCGGTCAGGACGTCCCCCCTTGAGTCCAGGTCATTTTTTCGACCGGTTCTTTTTTAGAGGCTTTCAAAGCGGAAAAAGCGACTGCCCGAAACCCTGCCTTGCTTCTGATATTTCTGTCCCCTGTCAACGATTCTGTCCTCAAACCAGTCAACAAGATCATCCCATGTTAAGTTCTTATAAAATCTATATGTGTCCGGATTCATGCCAGCAGATTCATTATTAATTTTATCAGGGTGTCTTTTTGTTTTGGATCGGATTCTGCAACCAGCAGCGTAAGTGCTGCCAACCCGGTTTCATTGATCACTGGCTGATCATTTTCATTCAAAAGGCGGTTGTTCCGATTCAGGAAATCTATAAATAAAAAGGCGCCGCTTCGTTTGTTTCCATCCGTGAAAGGATGGTTTTTGACTATAAAATAGAGTAAATGGGCGGCCTTGCTTTCGATTGTAGGGTAAGCCGGTTCACCAAAGACCGTTTGCTCAAGATTACCGAAAATAGCGGCAAGGCTGTCTGAACGTGATGAATTTGCAAACAGGTCAGAGGCTTCCCCCCTGGTTTTCAATTGTCCTTTGAGCTCAATCAGTGATGCCATGGCCTCGTCAGGCTTAGGCAGTCTTCCACCGGATTGACCTTCCGGCTCCTGGAGCAACCCTTCATCATACCGCTGCAGCCAAAGAAAGGTCTGAGTGTATCGGCTGAGAATATCAACCAGTCCTCGCCCCATATCTGTTTCCATTGAAGGCGATTTGGCAGCTTTCTGTATTAAGGCTATTGCCTGCTCAAGCTCGGCAGCGTTTTGATGGAACTGCTGTTGATTTATACTATACCCTTTGACAAGGTATTCTTTCAGACGCTGTGTGGCCCAGATACGGAACCGGGTCCCCTTTTTTGAATTTACCCTGTATCCCACGGAAATGATCGCATCCAGATTGTAAAATTTAATCTTACGGCGAACCTTGCGTTTTCCTTCCAAACGAACTACCGAGGATTCCTCGGTAGTTGCAGATTTATCGAGTTCTTCTGATGTGTAGATGTTTTTCAGGTGCAGTCCAATAGTGT
The DNA here is from genome assembly GCA_963674605.1 of uncultured Desulfobacterium sp. Lineage (GTDB taxonomy): Bacteria > Desulfobacterota > Desulfobacteria > Desulfobacterales > Desulfobacteraceae > Desulfocicer. The sequence goes on from OY771474.1 coordinate 802,106, forward strand.
CTGTATCCTTGCCGAAGAGTTCCGCCATTTGCGCCTGGGACAGCCATAGTGTATCCTGTTCCAATCGAACCTGGATCTGTGTCTGCCCGTCATCGGTCTGGTATATTTCAATCTGTTTCTGATCGTTCAATGCTTATCAATTCCAATAATTCAGTCTACTTATTAAGATATTAATTACACGGATGCGGAAAAGAACCCATGGAAATAATCATTTCCCGCTTGGATATTTTGTTGAAAGAGCTTGAAAAAATATAGAGGGGACGTAGCAATGTTTAGTTCACAGGCTTGTCCAAGTGCAACTGCCGAGTTGAGGAGCGACCCACGTGGGTTGACTGCTCCAACTCGTTGTTCAGTGTGCTGCGGCGCGCGTCAAACGCATTCTCAACTCGGCATTCAGTGTGCCGCAGGCGCACTGAACAAGTTGTTGTGTTGGGCTGGATATCATTCACAATTTATTATCTAACCGTATGTTACACTTATTGTCCAGATCCACATACCTGCGTTTATATGAAAAAAGGCATATCAGGATTGGCAAATTATGTAAAACAATACAGAAAATCAAAGTTAATAATATATTAAGTTGAATCCCCCTTAACACATCCCCACCTTTACCCGGGTATCAGCTTTGATGAAACACAACAAGGATTTCCAGCGGGATTAATTCCCCCTGCCGGGTGATCCTGAACAAGGATATGTTCCACCGGAGCCTTGATTTTTTTTGACTCCATGCCACCGCCAGGTAAACCACCCCGCCAGACACGAGGAGCCTCCTGAAAAAATAATATTTATGAAAAGAGGTGTGGATCATTCTCCGATGGCTGAAAGGCAATGAATTCTGAATATGGTGCCTGTACCTGGCAGGATGATAATGTGGTCCGAAAAACTGTAATCCCTCTTCCCATTGCCTGGTGATCTGGGGGCGTGGTGTCGGACATCTGCCCAGAGTTGGACACATCTTCTTAAAATTAAGGGCATCTTTTTCAAATGCAGATGCACCACACGTACCCTGGGAGGATATCAGAATCGGTGCCCCCAAAATTTGGAGGGGGATGACCTTTAGTGCCCCAAGGTGCCGATGCACTATAACGGTGTGTCAGGTGTTCAACTTCAGGTTTTTAATACTGTTACTTAAAACTATATAATGTGCTGATGTCCCAAAATGGACGTTAGTTTTCCCCCATGATGATCTATGTAAACCATAGGCCGTGGCCATTGCTCAGATTTTGAGCAGCCGGACCACCGGGTAAGATTAAAAAGGGGTGGAGAAAAATTCCTTCCCCTGGATGCCGTGGCCACCGCTCAAAGTTGAGCAGTCAAAAGCATACCCACATCTGGGCAGTGGACAAGACGGTTAAAAAAACCTTATTGGACTTATTGCAACGGGATTGCAAAAAGTCCCTATGGCAGACCGGAGATTTGGGCAAAGGGCATGCGATAACAGCACGTCCTTTAACTTGCCAAGATTACAACTGACCTTATCCCCAGTAATGCACCCCCTGATAAACAATATGCAAAAAATGCTTAATGCCCTGATATCGGGAAACCCGATGGCAGATCAGAGATGAACAGGGGACAACCCCATTAAAGGAGATCAATCATTTTGACTGAGCCCTACAATGGTAACTGCAAAGGGCGAGTCATAATCCCCATTTCATGAACCTGGGACTGAGTTTTTGGACTCCATACGCAGATGTGTCTCATTGCTGAACTTTTTGGAGAATTTTTCCTAAAGGAATTTGGGAAATGGAGGATTATTCATGTACCACCAGACGTAAGACTCTATTGATAAAATAATATCTATGAAAACAGTTATGGTTTATTGCGTGATGGCTGGACGGCAGGGAATGGGAAACGTGGTGGGTGTCACCGGGCAGGATGGAGATGATCACCAGGGGATTACCGGAGAAAAGTCTATCTACCAAGGACTGATGCCTTGTTAAGAGAGTCCAGTCTCCTGGATGCTTTCATAAAGGCTTCTTTGATTTGTTTTCCAGAAAAAACGCCTTATTTCCAGTCCCCATTGAAAAGAAAGTGGGGACTATGTGGGGACAAACGGAAAAAACCAAAAAAAAGGAGCTACAGCAAATTGCCGTAACCCCTTGATTTTAAAGTGGTACGCCCGAACGGATTCGAACCGCTGACCCCCTGATTCGTAGTCAGGTGCTCTATCCAGCTGAGCCACGGGCGCACAAACTCCTCCTAGATATATTTCCGGGCGACAAATGTCAACATCTTTTTAAATTATTTTCATCTTCCTTTAAAAATTAAATTGACCTTAAGCCGGATAAATGGATATAGATAGGCCATGAATGACAGAGAATACATGAACCTGGCCTTGGCCGAGGCTGTTAAGGCCCGACAACTGGACGAGGTGCCAGTGGGAGCCGTGGTGGTGGATAGCAAAGGCAATATCCTGGGGTATGGTCATAATCAAACCATCACCCGATCGGACCCTTCGGCCCATGCAGAAATGTTGGCCCTTAGAAATGCCGCAAAAGAAACTGGCAATTACCGCCTATGCGGCGCCACCCTTTACACCACCATAGAGCCGTGCATCATGTGTATGGGTGCGGTGATCCATGCCCGGCTTTCCCGGGTTGTTTTTGGTGCCCCTGACCCCAGATGGGGGGCTGCCGGTGCATTATATAATTTTGCTTCTGATGCCCGGCTCAACCACAACCTTGAAGTTGTATCCGGCATTTGTGAGGATGAAACCCGGAATATTATCAGAAGCTTTTTTAGAAATAAAAGGAGAAAACAGTGTCAAACATTGTAGTTGTCGGCACCCAATGGGGTGATGAAGGCAAGGGAAAAATTGTTGATATTTTAAGTGGATCTTCCGATTACGTGGTGAGATTCCAGGGGGGAAATAATGCCGGTCACACCATGGTGGTGGATGGAAAGGAAATCATAAGCCATCTGGTACCGTCGGGAATCCTCCAGAAGAAAAAGTGTTTTATCGGCAATGGCGTGGTGGTGGACCCGGTTGTATTGTTAAGTGAGATGGACTATCTCATGGACAATCAGGTGGATGTGTCCCCGGACATGCTGAAAGTAAGCAACAGGGCACACATGATCATGCCCTACCACAAAGAGATCGATAAAGCCCGGGAAATCAAAAAAGGGGCCAATAAAATCGGTACCACCGGCCGGGGCATTGGTCCATGCTACGAAGACCGGGCCACCAGAAGGGGCATCCGGTTTGCAGATCTGCTTGATCCTGATTTTTTTGCCGACAAAGTTACAGGCATCATGGAAGAAAAAAACTTCTACCTTGAAAAATACTTTGGGGCTCCCATCCTTGATCCAAAAGCTGTAATCAAGGAATATATGGCATTAAGGGATCGTCTTCTGCCCTACATTGCAGATGTATCGGTTATTTTAAACCAAGGGATGGATGAAGGAAAAACGGTGCTTTTTGAAGGTGCCCAGGGTACCCACCTGGATGTTGAACATGGTACCTACCCCTTTGTTACCTCCTCCAGTACCGTTTCCGGCAATGCCGCCTGTGGTTCCGGTGTGGGACCCCGCAGACTCAATGAAATCATCGGCATTGTCAAGGCCTACACCACCCGTGTGGGTGCCGGCCCCTTTCCCACCGAACTTTTTGATGACATTGGTGATGCCATCCAAAAGAAAGGGGCGGAATTCGGTGCCACCACCGGCAGAAGAAGGCGCTGCGGATGGCTTGACATGGTGATTTTAAAGAATGCGGCACGGCTTAACAGCCTCACCGGCCTTGTCATCACAAAACTGGATGTCCTGGATGACCTTAAGGAACTTAAGATCTGTACCGGGTACGAATATGACGGCGAGACCATGGAACATTTTCCGGCCAGCATAAAAGCCCTTGAAAACTGCACACCCGTCTATGAAACCCATCCCGGATGGCTGACAGATACCTCAAAGCTTAAAAATTTTGATCAATTACCGGAAAATGCGAAAAAATATCTTGCCAGGATTGAAGAATTATCCGGAGTAAAAATCAAAATTCTGTCCGTGGGTCCCGGCAGAGAAGCCACCATGATACTGGATCGCTTCTTTTAATACTTCAGGGATCCTTGTGTAATAAAGATCACTGGTGTCGAAAAAAGAGAGCCGTCTGCCGGCATTGTCATAGGTTTTACTTTCTTTACAAAGGAGTCCCTCATTCTGAAAATTTTGCACTGTCACACTGATTTTTAATTGACAATGCTTGAAAAACAAACTATTAATACTCGTCGTTTGGATGTCGGGATGTGGCTCAGTCTGGTAGAGCACAGCGTTCGGGACGCTGGGGTCGGAAGTTCGAATCTTCTCATCCCGACCACCGCCAAACAAGACTTTCAACAGGCTTAAACGTCTGAGCAGACAAGCTGCTTTACAACTTGTCCGTAAGCATAAAAGAATGGCTGGCCTTCGTATTATTTGAAGGCTGGCCTTTTTTTATGCCCTCCGTACCCCGGACGTCACCCCCACGAGGGAGAAGCAAACCCACCAATGGAGAGGGGAAAGATGTTTTCAGGGGATATATATAAAAGAACCCTCCAAAATCAAGGCGTTCTGTGCTCATTTCCTGCCCCGTTTTGTTCCACATCCATCTTTAAATCCGATAAACGAAATACCCCGTGACCATCCCAGTTCACACTTATAACCAACTGCAGCTCTCCGCGTTTATTTAAAATTTCCAGGCAATGGTCAGGCATCTGCCACTGGCGGGTGTTTTTCCATAACTGCTCATGGGGATAGGTGTTGATTTTAAATCCGTCTCTACTGCCACCGCACGCAATGTACACATTGGCTCTGGCAGCGTCGATGGTGGTGCAAAGCTGCATGGTCATGCTCAATCGCGTTATTTTACTGCCGGCTTGCCTTTGAATGGTGTATGAAACCGGATGCCGTTCATGGGGGATATAACGTGCCGACATGCTGCCATGACTGACCACCCATTCATCTTTAACATATTGTCCATCCGTGAAATTAATGAACATTTCCTTTGCCATTGCAGGTGTCCACAAAATTAAAACAGGCAACATCAGACCACAAACGGCTTTTAACACTATTTTATCATTCCACACGGATCCCCCTAAAAATTCCGACCAACCTCAAAATTCCTGCCTTAAATTAAAATTTTAAACCGAACAGGGCTTGACCCGTCAATGCCCTTGGGGATACAATTTCCGCCGGGGAATTTGCCCCATTATTTTACCTTCCAGATTATATGGAGATGACATTGAAATCCCTCAGCCTTGCCTATTCCAGTTGCCCCAACGATACTTACATTTTCCACGCCATGGTTCACGGCCTCATCGACACCACCCCACTTTGTTTTAAAACCAGCATAGCCGATGTGGAGACCCTGAACCAGCAAGCTGCCACAAGTACCTATGATATCACCAAATTGTCCTTTGCCGCCATGGGCAGTCTTGGGGACAGATATCGCCTGTTAAGAAGCGGGGCGGCCCTGGGCCGGGGCTGTGGCCCCCTTGTGATCACCTTGCCCGGTCAAACGCTTACATCCCCGGATAAAATACGGGTGGCCGTTCCCGGACTTGGCACCACGGCCTGTCTTTTGTTTAAATTTTTCCTTGAAGACCGGTTTCCCGGCCTGGCAACGGATCTGATCCCCATGCCCTTTGAGGCTGTCATGCCTGCGGTGAAAAAAGGCATGGCCCATGCGGGGGTTATCATCCACGAAGGCCGGTTTGTCTATGAACAAATGGGATTTGAATTGATCCAGGATCTGGGACAGTGGTGGGAAGATCATACAGGGCTTCCCATTCCATTGGGATGTATTGCCGTAAAAAAAGAAATGCCCCGGGAAACCGCCATGCAGGTGGAAACTCTGATCCGCCAAAGCATTTCCCATGCCAGAAATTTTCCGGAAGCAGGAATCGACTACATTCGACACCATGCCCAGGAATTAAATGACATGGTGATACAGGAGCACATCGGACTCTATGTGAATGATTTTTCCATGGATCTGGGGTCAGAAGGAGAACACTCCGTGCTGTCTTTTTTTAAAAAGGCCCATCAGGCGGGTATGCTACCCCCGCCACCAGCCTCCTGGTTTGTGGCGTAACTCCCTGCCTGGACATCGCTTCAGAACATTGGCCAGTCAGGGGATGAATAAAATAGCCACCGTCACATCTGGCGGGCTGATGGGGTCTGACCATGCATAAAAAATTGCACATCCACCTTTTCCGAAAAAATACCATGGAGATAAAGGGAATCAAAGAAATGGGTCAAACCTTGAATTTTAGGCCCATCCAGATCACAAATCAACCCTTTAAAATAGCGCTCAACATAGGCCTCATCAAGACTTAGTTTCCGGGCACCGTTTTTTATTACCTGTTTAATATTTTCATACCCCATGGCCCTTGATCGATAAAAAAGCTCAAGGGCCGCCCCCACGGCCTCTGAATGATTCTTTGCATAGCTCCTGTCCACCACCCACAGAGCATACACAAAGGGAAGCCCGGTTGCCCCATGCCACAAGCGGCCAAGATCAAAGCGGTATTTAAACCGGGATTCCCAGGGCTGAGTCATGGCGGCATCCCCTATGACGAGGGCAGCATCAACATCTCCTGGCACATCTTCAACAGTCTTCAGCCGTCCGGTGATATACACCGGCACGAGATGACGCTGGGCCATGATAAGTTTCACCAGACACACCGAGGTTGCAGACTCCCTTGTGAGAAGGATATTTCGACCATGGAGTTCATCAAGATTATGGTTGCTCATTAAAACAACGCTCATGACATCACCATGGGAGGATATGGAAAGATCCGGCAGAACCAGCAGATCTTTGTGATGCATGCCGTAAAAAGCCGATGACACCGGACTCATGGCAATTTTTTTTTCCCGAATCATGCCATTTAATATGGCGGGGGGGTTGGGTACCATATTTATCCACCGGGGCAGCAATCCATGGTCCAACCCATAATACACGGGTGATGCATTTATGTAGTCTATCTTACCCATTAAAAGAGGGGGTGTTATCATTATATCAGGGTTTCCTGTGCGTGTGCCTGCCCAGATCTCACTCAGCAAAGAGGGCTCACAACAGATTATAGTAACAGTCCCGCTGATGGGGAGTGAACCCGGCGGTTTCAATGAGGCGACGCAATTCTTTTTCCGGCAGCATAAAATCCACCCCGGCCGATGCCACCACGTTTTCTTCTATCATGGTGCTTCCCAGGTCATTTGCCCCGTAAAACAGGGCGGTCTGAGCTATTTTTTCTCCCTGGGTTACCCAGGATGCCTGGATATTGTCAATGTTATCCAGAAAAATCCGGCTCAATGCAAGCACCCGCAAATAGACGGCTGCCCCGGTACCGGGGTGATGGATACGGGTATTGCCAGGCTGAAAAGTCCAAGGAATAAAGGCGGTGAAGCCGCCCGTACGATCCTGGAGCTGCCGGATTTTATCCATGTGCTCAAAAATATGATGGGGAGTTTCCGCATGGCCGAACATCATGGTGGCACTGGATTTCATGCCCAGGTTGTGGGCGGTTTCCATGACCTCAAGCCAGGGTCCTGTCATGCATTTATTGGGGGATACCTTTAAACGAACATCATCACAGAGAATCTCCGCACCGCCTCCGGGTATGGAATCAAGTCCTGCCTCCCGAAACAGCGACACCACCGCTGCAATGTCCATCCCTGATTTTTCGGCAATATAAGCAATCTCCGGCGGAGAAAAACCATGGATATGGATTTTAAAATTGGCTTTTATGTCCTTTAAGAGATCAATATAATAGCTCATTTCAAGATGGGGATTCATGCCTCCCTGGAGAAGAATCTGGGTACCCCCGAGATCCAGAGTTTCCTGAATTTTTTCATGGAGACTTTCCCGGGAAATAACATACCCTTCACCACTTTCCGGGGTCTTGTAGAATGCGCAGAACTTGCAGCCGGACATGCAGATATTGGTGTAATTTATATTTCTGTCCACCACAAAGGTGATTAGGCGATCTGGATGCCGTTCAAAGCGTTTGTGCTCCGCCATGCCGGCAAGGGTTAAAAGATCTGCATGGTTAAAAAGAAAAAATCCCTCATCTATTGTAATGCGAACATTCTGGTAAATCTTGTCAATTATGGATTCGATTGCTTTCATGTCAGGCTCCATGCCCCGTTGTCCCGTTTTCCGAAACGGCCACCCCGTCCCGGCAAAGGACATTGTAAAAAGTATCCCGTTCCACAGGGACAAAACCGGCATCCCGGATCATCCGTTCCATGTCGTCCCTGGTCAGGCCTTTGGCAGAAGTGGCACCGGCCTCGTGGGTAATACGCTCTTCAATGATGGTGCCGTCCAGATCATCGGCTCCATAGTTAAGGGCCACCTGGGCAAGTTTTTCACCAATCATAACCCAGTAGGCTTTAATGTGATCAAAATTATCCAGAAGCAGGCGTGCAATGGCAATATTTTTCAGATCATCCACGGCGGTGGTGGCGGGAAGGTGGGACAGGGCCGTATTTTGGGAATGAAATGCCAGGGGAATAAAGGCAGAAAATCCCCCGGTTCGGTCCTGGAGTTCCCGCAGGGCAATGAGATGATCCACGCGTTCCTCCAGGGTTTCAATGTGCCCGTAGAGCATGGTGGCATTGGTGGGAATACCTGCCCGATGAACAGCCTCCATGATTTCCAGCCAGCGGTGCCCCGGCACTTTTTTGGGAAAAAGTTTTTTCCTCACCCGCTCACTCATCACTTCTGCCCCGCCACCCGGCATCATGTCAAGCCCTGCTTTTTTCAGCTCAGAAATGGTGTCTTCCACACTCAGCCCTGACAGGTTGGAAAGATAATCAATCTCCACCGAGGTAAATGCTTTAATTTTTGCCGTGGGCCGGATACGCTTCACCGTTTTAAGCAGATCGGTGAAATAATCAAAATCCAAGGAAGGGTGAAGCCCCCCCACTATGTGCAACTCATTGACGGGTTCATCAATGCGGGCCATGAGCCTTTTTTCAATGTCATTTATCCGCCACAGGTAGGCCCCGTCATCATCTTTATCCACGGCATAGGCGCAGAAAAGACAGCGGTTTTTGCATATGTTGGTATAATTTAAATGCTGGTTATACACATAAAATGCATCGTTACCATGCCGTTGACGTCGGACATGGTCGGCCATGCGCCCCACCCCATTTAAATCCGGGGTCTTATATAGCAAAAGACCATCCTCCCGGGACAACCGAATGCCTTTTTTTACCTTGTTATAGATATCTTTTAATGCATCATCTCGAAATAATCGGTTCACATCATACCTTCTTTTTTAAAAGTCAGAAAGTTTTGTTGTTGATATCGGCAATCATATCTGCAAGCCCTGTGGCCATTGCGGCCATTTCCTGACGTCTGTAATTTTGAATTTCTTCACGGGCAGTTTCCTGTTTTTCAGAAATATCCATTTCCTGTATCGAATCAGGACTCGCAGTGCTGAGCTTCAAACAATTCCCCGATTTATCACAGATCACGGAAAGACGTATGGTCACATCAATGTCAAGACGACAGGCAACTCCATTGTCATGGACAACAAAGTCCCCATCCACATAGGCCAGCTCATCACTGACAATAATCTTGTGTTTTTCCCTTAATTTGTGCAATACAAATTTCCAGTTTACTGCTTTGTAAAGCGCTTTTAAAAATTCATTTTTTGGCACTTGAGTCTTTGTAAATGCTTTCACCTGCACTCCTTTATCAACGCCATGAGTGTTCAGAAAAAAAACAATAATACAGGCATGATCGAGCCACCTTGCAAAACCCCTGCCCCGTTGATTTCCCCAGAAAACAAACAATAACTGAAACTTCACCCCATTTGCCCGCCAACTGTGACGATTGGCCGAGGCTGTGATCAGACCCCAAACATGCAAACACACCAATGAGCACATGCGATCCACGAAATTAACAGAAAAACAACTATAATAAATAAAAAAATTTGTCACCATGAAAAAAAAGAAATAATTGTTCAGAAGACAATTGGGATGATATAAAGTATTTTCAAAAATAAGGAGACATCCCCTTCATTTGTCAGCTTGCACTTCCTGCAGCAATAATCCCATTTTTTGGGTATTATTGCCCCAGAAAGATAAAGTGGGCTTGGTCACAAGATGGGCCACCCTGGGGAGGGGTCAGGCTTGCGTTATTGACGTTTTTGTTTAAAATTATCTTTATTCTTAGACACTTGTCAAAAACACAATAACACAAGCCTGACCCCGTTGGCCCGCCAATTGAGAAGAATGGCCCATCTTATGACCAAGCCCGATAAAGTAACTTGGAACCTGTTATATTTAAGGATGCCCAAAAGGAGATAAAAAGTGGAATCCCATATTGAACAAAGACTACATGGACTTAGAAATGAACTGGCCGCAACCCAGGCAGATACCCTTATTATTTTTTCCGATGAAAACCGGCGATATCTCAGTGGATTCACCGGTGTGGATGGTGGCTATGACGAATCGGCAGGAATATTGATCATCACCCGGGATCATCTCCTGCTGGCAACGGATTCAAGATTTGAAACCCAGGCAGCACAAGAAGCAGAAGGCTATGAAATTTATTGCTATAAAAAAGGTCTGGCTGTTGAACTTCCCGGACTGCTTGAAAGGCTTGGGAGCAAAATCATCGGTGTTGAATCCGCCCGACTGACCCATGCGCTTTATGATAAAATGATAGAAGAAACCCGGCAGGCAGGTCTTGAATGCCGGTTTGAATCCCAGGATGATATATTAAAACATCTAAGAACTCAAAAAGATGATGATGAAATCAAAATAATGAAAAAAGCCCTGGCCATTGCCGAGACATCTTTCCTTGAACTCAGAACCATGATTCATCCGGGAATGACGGAAAAAAAAGCGGCCTGGCTTCTTGAAAAATTCATGCGCCAGAACGGAGCTGATGCATTGTCGTTTCCAGTAATTGCCGCATCGGGGAAAAACAGTGCTCTTCCCCATGCCATTCCCGGAGATCGGGTCTTTCTGGAAGGTGAACCCCTTCTTTTTGACTTTGGTGCCAGATGGGGGGGCTATTGCAGTGACACCACCAGAACCCTTGTCATTGGGGCTCCGGACGACACCTTCAAGGCGGCCTATTCGGTATTAAACACGGCCCAGCAGATGGCTGTTGATGCCATTGTTCCGGGCATGAAATGCAGTGACATCGATAAGATTGCCAGGGATTACATCAACCAATCCCGATTTAAAGACGCCTTCGGACATGGCCTGGGCCACGGCGTGGGTCTTGCCATCCATGAGGCCCCCCGGCTTTCTTCCATGGATGATTCCCTGCTTGAACCCGGCATGGTGGTCACCGTGGAACCGGGAATTTACCTGCCCCAATGGGGGGGCATCCGGCTTGAAAACATGATCCTTGTCACTGAAAACGGGGCTGAGGTATTAAATACCATGGGATATGACAACTATATCATAGGGGCGCAATAAATCAGGCTGACAGCATTCTATTCATCCGTCCGCTGGCATAACCTTCAAGGTCAACTGAAACAAATTTGAACCCCTGCGCCCGAAGAGCCTTTGTAATCTTGTTTCTGAATGCTGGAGAAGATATTTTTTCAATATCTTGGGTTTTACACTCAATCCTTGCAAGCGGGCCATGGTAGCGCACCCGCACTCCCTCAAAACCAAGCAGTTGCAGGTGATCCTCGGCATGCTTGATCTGCATGATCTTTTCCCGGCTCAAACACTCCCCATAGGGGATTCGTGTGGCAAGACAGGATTGTGAAGGCATATTCCAGGTTTCCAATCCCATTTCCCTGGATGCCTGTCGAATCTCTTCCTTGCTCATACCGGCATCCACCAGTGGGGAGACAATCCCGTGCTCATGGGCAGCCTTGAGCCCCGGCCGGTAATCGCACAGGTCATCTGTATTCAGACCGTGGGCCAAAGTCGAAATACCCCGCCTGTCAGCGGCAGCTCGCAACAATGAAAACCCTTTGTTTTTACAGATATAGCAACGGTTTATTTCATTTTTGACCAGGGCCTTGTCCGACCATGGATCAAAAGGAATAATTTCATGTGGCAACCCTATTTTACCGGCCATATATATGGCATGCTCCGTATCCCCATCTGACTGAAAATCCGAATCCAGGGTCAGCAGCACTGCATTGTATTTCATATATTTTTTTACCATGGCCGCAAGAAAAGCGCTGTCAACACCCCCTGAAAAAGCAATGGCAATACCTTGATATTCCCTAATCAATGTACCAAGTCGTTGAATTTTTTTCTGCACGATCATCCTTTTTGCGCTAACCCGTTAGATTAGCAATAATAAATACAGCTTTTTGTTTTGTCCCAACAAAGTATTTACAAACATCAAATTATTGTATATGTTTCGGTATTTATTTTAAAGGATTATCCGTTAAAGTCATCATAACTCATCTTTCCGGGTGGTTTTTATCTGAAGAGGTGTCAGGCCTGTTTTGTTGTAACCTTTTACCATATGAATGCTTAAACTTAATTTAAATAAAAAGCATGGTGCCTGTTAAACAAATAATACAGGCTTTAATATAACAAGCCGGACCCCGCCGAGAAAAATCAGTTCCGAAAATTGAGTCATAATTTGAATTTTGATTAAAGGGGAAACATGGCTGCAACAAAAAAAAAGAAAACAGTGAAGAAAAAAGACGAAAAAACCACTGCTAAAAAAACCACAACAAAAAAGGCCACTGCCACAGCAAAGAAAACCGCTGCTAAAAAGCCTGCGACAAAAACCGCTGCCAAGAAAACACCTGCAAAATCTAAAAAAACAACAGACAGTGAATCCATACAGCCTGTAGAAACAGAAAAAGCAGCTGAAGCATCCCAAACAAAAGAAAATAGAATAGCCGAGGAAAAACGTATGGCTGAAGAACTTGCTGCCCAAAAGGCCGAAAAAGAAAGACTGGCAGAAGAAGCCGCTGCTAAAAAGGCAGAAGAAGAAAGACTGGCCAAAGAGGCAAAATTAGCTGAAGAAAAACGACTGGCAGAAGAAGCCGCTGCTAAAAAAGCAGAAGAAGAAAGACTGGCCAAAGAGGCAAAATTAGCTGAAGAAAAACGACTGGCAGAAGAAGCCGCTGCTAAAAAAGCCGAAGAAGAAAGACTGGCCAAAGAGGCAAAATTAGCTGAAGAAAAACGACTGGCAGAAGAAGCTGCTGCTAAAAAAGCCGAAGAAGAAAGACTGGCCAAAGAGGCAAAGCTAGCTGAAGAAAAACGACTGGCAGAAGAAGCTGCTGCTAAAAAAGCCGAAGAAGAAAGACTGGCCAAAGAGGCAAAGCTAGCTGAAGAAAAACGACTGGCAGAAGAAGCCGCTGCTAAAAAAGCCGAAGAAGAAAGACTGGCCAAAGAGGCAAAGCTAGCTGAAGAAAAACGACTGGCAGAAGAAGCCGCTGCTAAAAAAGCCGAAGAAGAAAGACTGGCCAAAGAGGCAAAGCTAGCTGAAGAAAAACGACTGGCAGAAGAAGCCGCTGCTAAAAAAGCCGAAGAAGAAAGACTGGCCAAAGAGGCAAAGCTAGCTGAAGAAAAACGACTGGCAGAAGAAGCCGCTGCTAAAAAAGCCGAAGAAGAAAGACTGGCCAAAGAGGCAAAGCTAGCTGAAGAAAAACGACTGGCAGAAGAAGCCGCTGCTAAAAAAGCCGAAGAAGAAAGACTGGCCAAAGAGGCAAAGTTAGCTGAAGAAAAACGACTGGCAGAAGAAGCCGCTGCTAAAAAAGCCGAAGAAGAAAGACTGGCCAAAGAGGCAAAGCTAGCTGAAGAAAAACGACTGGCAGAAGAAGCTGCTGCTAAAAAAGCCGAAGAAGAAAGACTGGCCAAAGAGGCAAAGTTAGCTGAAGAAAAACGACTGGCAGAAGAAGCTGCTGCTAAAAAAGCCGAAGAAGAAAGACTGGCCAAAGAGGCAAAGCTAGCTGAAGAAAAACGACTGGCAGAAGAAGCCGCTGCTAAAAAGGCACAAGAAATAGCCGATAAAAAGAGAGCCGCGGAAATTAATCAGATAATCAAGGAAATTGCTTTAAAAGAAGCCATGGAAGCCGAAACCTCAGACACCACCCCCCCAGTCCCCCCCATCACACCCGCCGAAAAATGCATGGAAAAACCATTGATGTTTGCAGGAATATGCTTCATCCTTGTCATTGCCATGATTGTCATCTCAAGCTTTAACAATTCCAACAGGTATTACATTAAAGATACCTTCCAGGGTATGGAAATATGGAAGGGCGACTTTGCTCCTGTAAGCAAACACAAAATTGCTTTTCTTGAAGGCATTGACTTTACTGGAAAAAAGAAAGCCTACTACAATCAGCAAGAGGTCTTCCCCGTTGCTTTTTTCCATTATGTAAACCTTGCAGAGGGCATCTTGAATGCAAAGGGATCCGTGGACCTTGCAAAGCTGCGTGCCACCATTGATACCGCTGCCGGTTTTGCCACCGATGACCGGGACGCAGAAATGCTCAATGAGTTCCGGGCACTTTTCTTCCAGGCTGCAGACAAGACAAACCATGGGGTAAAAGAAAAAGCTATGGCCAAACCAGAAGAAAAACCAGCTGAAATGGCTGTACATGACCAATCCACCGAAGAATCAGTGGATGCTCAAAAAACAATCGTACCTGAATCCCATAAAGAAGCAGCAAATTCTGCAGTTCAGGAAGAATCTACCCACGACACATCCTCACATAGTTAAAACCCAATGCCCACCTTTTGGTGCGCTAAATCCTGACTCACCAGGAGTGTCCAAGAAAAAACGTCATCAAACAAAACAAAAAAAGGCCCACTTGAACTGCCATGACAGTCCGGGCGGGCCTTTTTTGTAGAAAATTACTTTTTTCTGCCAGCGATGTCAGACTGCGGATACTGCTGACTTTTTTTTAGTTCTGATACACTTCACATTTTGTTTCTCCTTCCGTCAAGGCATCAATTTTTTCCTGATATTTTCTGCGCTCATCGCTGACAAGCCATCTTGTCCAGTCATCAATACTTTGCCATCGGCTGATAATAAGACATTTTTCCGGCGCATCAACCCGCCGAAGGGTTTCCCCCCCAATGTAGCCCTTCTGCTGCATGGCAGCTGCCCGCATTTCCATGAAAATCAAACCAAGTTCAATTGAAACCGTCTCAGGAATTTCTCTTTTGATAAGTACTTTAATGGTCATGGTATCCTCCCTTAATCCAAGGCTGTGTCAGTCAAAAAACATACCCGGCCGACTGTCTTGTCGGGATATTGTTTTTACCCCAACAGCCCAATTAAAATTCCATGTACATCATCCACAAACCGAAAACCGACTCACACATATTGAGAATATCACAGGCCTTCATGGAAAAAAACAGATTTTATGCATTATTGGCTTGACTCATACAAAGGCATGGGGTATAAGACCTTCATCATTTGCTGGGTGATCGTCCAACGGCAGGACTACGGACTCTGACTCCGTCAATTAAGGTTCGAATCCTTATCACCCAGCCACTATGAAATCAAAGGGTTCGCAGCTGATTGGCTGTGAGCCTTTTTTTATTTGTGCCCCCTTTTAAAAGGCTTTGCAAAAACCTGCCAGCAGACAGGGCACTAAACAACTTTTGGGGATTGATGACAGCATGGGTCACCCCTCACAATTAACACACCAACGGGGCCAGGCTTGTGTTGTTAGATCCTGTGTTTTTTATCAGACTCTATGCTTTTTACAATTACCTGTGTTTCAAGGCAAGCTTGAATAAAGGCGCCAGCCCCCGCCCCAAAACGACCCATGTTGTGAGCAAGCCCAACTTTTGCATTACACCCTGAATAGGTGGGTGAACTTTGAAAAAAAACAAATTTAAAACCGTCCTTATAACCGGTGCCACCGGCGTTGCTGGCCCTGCCCTCGTAAACAGACTGCTGGAAAAAGGGTATTGCGTCAAAATTTTCTCCCGTCACTGCATGGACTACAAGGGTTTCTCCAATAAAGTGAAACGATACCAGGGAGATATCCTTGATATAAAGGCCGTTTCCCGAGCCATGGAAAACGTAGATGCTGTATTTCATCTTGCGGCAAAACTCCATGATACCAAGGGAGCCTCCCCGGAAGAAGCCTACCGGAACATCAATGTAGAAGGCACCAGACTGCTTTTACATACGGCCCGTTACTCAGGTGTCAAACGATTTGTTTTCTTCAGCACCATCAACGTCTATGGCATTTGCGACTCCCAACATTGCTTTGATGAAAACGCCCACCTCACACCCAACGATGGCTATTCCCGTTCAAAGGTTGCGGCTGAAACCCTTGTGCTTAAAGCAGGCGACACGGCACCGGATAATTTTGATGTGGTAATTCTGAGATCAGCAGCTGTCTATGGAAAAGGCATGAAGGGCAATTACAATACATTAATCCGCTATTTAACAAAAGGAGGCTTTGTGATGCTGGGAAAGGGCGATAACCGTCGAACTCTGATATTTGACGAAGATCTGGCCCAGGCAGCCGTTCTGGCCCTTGAACACCCCAATGCCGGTGGACAAATCTACAATATCACAGATGGATGGACCCACACCTTCAACGAAATTGTCCACGCCATGTGCGAAGCCATTGGCAGAAAACCTTTTTTTATAAGAATCCCTGAACCGCTGATCCGGGGATTAATCCGCATGAATCACAAAAAAAACGGCATCCGCTCATTGAACATATTTTGCAGGGCAGCAGAGAAACAGATGGAAAGTCTTGGGGTGTCAGGGCAGAAAATTCAAACTGAACTTGGTTTTATCCCTGAATATGATCTTAAAAAAGGCTGGCGCGCAGTTATTTCAGAACATTTACGGAATCAATAAAATAACACACCCTATTTGCTCTTTTTTTTCTCATCCCGGAGCACCACGGTGAGCACATTATTGTATGTGCCGAAAGAATTAAGCAGACTCCGGGGATGATCCGGATCTTCCTGCCAGCTTCCATCAACAAGATATTTATATTCATAGATTCCCGGTTTAATCACCAATGTTTTTTCCCAAATCCCATCGTTTCCTTTTTTCATTCTGTGTTTTTTAATATTCCATTGATTGAAATCCCCCACAAGAAAAACTTCATTGGCCTGGGGGGCATGAAATAAAAAAGGAACTCTTCTACGTCTGGGCTTTTGTGAATTTTTTTTTGCCACCATCTCATCACTCCCTATTTAAGATGAATTTGAAAAAAACATCCTGTTGTGACCGCTCTGACTATTATAATTCTGACTATTATAATGAAAAGAACCCATGCACAGGCTACCCTTCAAAAATATATCCCACCGAGCGCCTGCTCTTAAAATACACCGGTTTCTTTGGATCTTTTTCAAAATATTTTCGAAGCCGCACCATGAAATTATCCACCGTGCGAGTGGTGGTACTGCTGGAATACCCCCACCCCGCCTTTAATAGCTGTTCCCGTGGAACGGGCCTTCCCCGGTTGGCAATGAGCACCCGCAGCAACATCACCTCCTGTTCGGTCAACACAATTTCACCGTTAATACAACGAGCCTTGGCCGTTATAAAGTCCACCACATTATCACCAAATCTATATTCTTCACCGCTGAAAATATCCGTTTCTGCACATGCGGCAGAGGGGGTATCCGCCACCGTCCAGGATTGCCTTTCCAGGAGGCGCTGAACTCTCAACAAGAACTCATCCAGATCAAAGGGTTTGGCAAGATAGTCGTCCACCCCGCAACGAAGGCCTTTGACCTTGTCTTCCACACTGCTTTTGGCAGAAAGAATCAGCACCGGCAATCTTGCATCATCCCTTCTGATGGTTCGAAGCACAGACAAGCCATCCATCATGGGCAGCATGATATCAAGAACTATAAGATGGGGATGCCAGGACCGCCACGCGTCAATACCCTGAATACCATCCAATGCAAGCATGACATCATAGCCCTTCATGGAAAGGTTCAGTCGAATGCCCTCGGCAATGTGCGTCTCATCTTCAATTACCAGGATACGCTTTTTGTGATCATTTTCCATAAATTTTTTCCTTTGATATTATCTCCCCCCTCCTTTGGCAAATACAGGGTAAAAACAGCGCCAAATCCCTTTCCCCGGGAGCGGGCAGCCACCTTCCACCCATGGATGCGGGCAATACTGAACACAAGATACAGGCCAAGGCCGCTTCCCTTGACCCCTTTTACGCCACTGTCCGGGGCCTGATAAAATTTCCGGAAAATTTTTTTAATCTCCGCCTGCTCTATGCCAATACCATTATCCTCAAAATCAATCATCAGTCGCTGTTTCCGAGACCTGAAGACAATGCGGACAGTGGGTTCTGCCTTGTCATTATACTTTACAGCATTGGAAAGAATATTCATGATCAACATTTCAAACAAAAGCATATTAACAGGATATATAAATTCAGGGGAAGGGCTTTCCACAGTGATCCGGCAGTTTCGAAATAAAGAGCGATTCTGATCACAGAGGCCCTGAATGAGGTCAACCAGATTTTCCCGGGTGGATTCTGCGCCAAAGGTTCTACTCTCAATGCGGGCAAGATTTAAAATGCTGTTAATATTTTCCGTCAGACGTGCCACATCCGCCAGCATATATTGACTATACTTTTTAATATCCTCCAGAGAAAGCGGATGACGCACAAATGATTCAAGGTAAATTTTCAGGGAGGTCACCGGGGTTTTCAGCTCATGGGTGAAATTGTATATGAAATTATGCTGCAGTCGAAAAAGCCGGACCGTGCGCTGATAATAAATAAATGCCAGAAAAATGCCGGCCAGCACCACTGTAATTAATAGGGTAAGAACCAATATGGTCATCCCGGTTCTGGAAGGAAATATCTGGCCTGGGTCAATGTTAAATTTTTTAATGATCACTTCAAGGGCTGCGGTGATATCCATGTACCAATAAATGGTTAGAATCAATGCCGTGGCAAGGGCAATGATGGAGCACGCAAAAATAAACACAGGATGTAGGTACCACCGGGTTGGATTATAAATCTGAAAGCTCATGGCGCTATGATGCGACAGAATCCATAAGGAATCAAGGATTTCCTGGGGAGGAGTATAAACTTCTTCGTTAATGCTGAATTTCAGGGGCTTACTGTGGATGACATAAGATAGGTCACGCCTCAAAAGCGGCGACCCAAAGGGGTCAGACTTGTGTTATTGGCGTTATCGACCACAGCCTGTGCAAACGCCAAAACCACCGATAATGCCAATAACGCAAGCCTGAACCCACCCCACTCCACCAGGGTGGAAAATCTTGTAGTTAAGGCAAAACAATGGGGAATGCCCCCCTTGGATTATGGGAAGGCCGATATGGGAACCTGACAAAACACAAAAAAGGTCCTGGATTTCAAACCCAGGACCTTTTTATTATGAGTTGCATCTTTAATGATGCATGCTTTCTTTTGGCTCCCCAGCACGGATTTGAACCGCGGACAAAGTGGTTAACAGCCACTCGCTCTGCCGACTGAGCTACTGGGGAGCAGAGGCCTTCGTTGGTCAGCCGTAAGGCCGTTTCCGTCGAAGACTCGATGCTTATACCCCGACAGCTTTCCTGTGTCAAGAAAAAAAATTAACCGATTGACATTTTTTTTTGAAAGTCTATATTTCAAACATCTTTCAGGGTGCCCATTACCTCCGGACAGGCTGGCAAATCCCACCCGGAAAGAATGAAACATCAGCCATGACGGATAGACCCGTCACAATAAAAGAAAGGATTATTATGATAACAGAACAAGGCATCATCACCGGTACAGCAGAGGCCATGGCATGGGTGAAAACCGTCAGATCAAAATCCTGCGATTCCTGCGATTCCAAGGACTCCTGCGCCGAGGGAGGAAAATCAAGGGAAATGATTGTTCAGGTGGAAAACTCTTTAAATGCCAAAACAGGAGATCGGGTGGTCATCGGATTTGACTCTGCACCCATGTTGCAGCTTTCCTTTGTCCTTTACATCTTTCCTGTGATTTTTCTTATCACCGGCGCCGTGCTGGGACAAAATTTTGCACCCGACCTTGGCATGGACGAATCGGCTGCATCCATACTGGCGGGTCTGGTATTTTTTGGTCTTTCCTTTGGAGTGGTGCGCCTGTTCAACAACCGGTTTGCAGATAAAAAAGAATTCAAACCCTTTCTGGTGCGCTTTGCCAGAAACACCGAATCCTGCAGCAGATCATGATTTCAGAAGATGGGTTGCCCCCTGCCACCCATCCTCTGCCTTTTCATTCCTCATTAAATTTTTCCATGGGACCATTGTATTCGTTCCTGTTACAATCACTCCCCGGGCCTTTTCCATGGATAATTAAAATGCCTGTAATTACCCCCGCCGATCCGTATTGCATTACCCACAAAAGTCAACCCCTCTGACACACATTTTTTAAAACCAAAAATATTTTTCACTTGAATATTGTCCCTTTCTGGGATAGTAAGCTTAGAGTTTAGCGTATCGTCATTTGCACTGTTAACCGCTTTACCGATTAAGGATGAGGC
Source organism: uncultured Desulfobacterium sp. (assembly GCA_963674605.1). Taxonomy (GTDB): domain Bacteria; phylum Desulfobacterota; class Desulfobacteria; order Desulfobacterales; family Desulfobacteraceae; genus Desulfocicer. Next base: position 822,500 of record OY771474.1, read on the forward strand.
AAGAACCATGACCTCGAAAAAAGAGTTAAAATTCGCTTCAATTCTGGCAATTGTACTTTTCATCACAGGCATCACCTGCTACGCGGCATTTCCCCCACCGTCTCCGGAAGAACCGGTAAGACTGATGTTTCAAAATGCCGCAGGCAAAGTGCTGTTCACCCATGCCGGCCATCAGGAGTATGATGTATCATGCCTTGATTGTCATCATAACATTGAAGATGATGAAATCTACAATTGCAGTGAATGTCACGAAGCCACCGGTGACGAGAGTATGCCGGGAAGAACGGACGCATTCCACGCACAATGCATAGGCTGCCACAATGATTTGGGAGCCGGCCCTGTGGAATGTAATTCATGCCATGCCCTTTAACCCGATGATGGAACCCCTTTTACGTTTTGTCACGTAAGGATTTACCCTAACCGGTTTAAACACCATGGACCCATTTACACCAGATAAAGGTTTGTTATGATTAAGAGATCATTTATCGGATTGACCACACCGCGTCTCAAGTGTGACCTGGTTGAACCAGGTCCGAGGGAGCCGGAGATGATTCCCATGCCCCCCCGCCTGATACTTTTGCTGGACGAAGCACTGGACAGCACAAAAGAAAGATGTATCAGAAGGGGCGACACGGCAAAAAAGGGAGAACGACTCTTTTTGTATAAAGAGAGTACCCGTTATGTAACTGCTCCCACCTCCGGCACCATTACTTCCATTGCTTCTTTCACCGGCGATTTTGGAAAAAACGCCACCTACCTTGTCCTTGAAAAAGACGGCAAGGACGAACCCACAGAAGATATTTCCGCATTTGCAGATGTACCGGATCTTGCCTCGGCGGACGGAGCCTTAAGAACACTGCCCGGTGCTCCGCCACTGGAACTTCTGGCATCCCCTGATTCCGGGATTAAAAAGATTGTCATTTCCGGCATGGACAGTGATCTGATGTCCACCACCCGACAATATCTTGCAGCAAAATGCATGGATGACATCCGGGATGGCATGGAAATCCTGAAAAGCATGACAGGTATCACCGATGTTTACATGGCCATTCCCAAAAATCTGGCTCAACTGTCTGCATTCCAGGGAATGAACACCATAAAGCTAAGTGGGGAGTATGTCGCCACCCTGCCCCAGATGATCATGAAAAAACACTTGGGAATTGCACCGGTGGCAGGCAGCACCTGCGAAGCCCAGGGGGTGTGCTTCATGTCCATAGAAGCCGTGCTTTCCATGGCACGTTCCTATAAGGATAAAGCCCCGGTGTTTGATAAAGTTGTCAGCGTCATCGGTAAAGATGGCATAACCAGAAGGGTAAAAGCTTTCATCGGCACCCCCATTCACCGGATTCTTTCCCAGCTGGGTCTTGAAGCCCAGGAAATGGACAGAGTCATCATCGGTGGACCGTTGAAGGGTTTCAGCGCCTACACCCTTTATCATCCTGTACAGCCGGACATGGACACCATCATTTTGCAGGATCGCGAAGAAATTCCCGGGGTGTCGGATTACCCCTGTATTAACTGTGGCAAATGCGTACGTATCTGCCCTGCCGGGGTTCCGGTCAACCTGCTGGTTCGATATCTGGAAGCCAACCTCTACCAGGAGGCGGTGGATAATTTTGACCTTGATGCCTGCATTGACTGTGGTCTCTGCAGTTATGTTTGCACGGCAAAAATGCCTATTTTTCAATACATCAGGCTTGGAAAACACGAACAGCTGATGCTGGAAGCTGAGATGGAAACGGAGGCTGAAAATGCATAAGCAGAACAAATTCACCGTATCCCACGCACCGTTCTGGCATGATGGCGACAGTATCGGAGAAACCAACCTGAACATCATGATTGCGGCGTTGCCGGCCATTTTGTTCGGGATTATTCAATTTGGAATGATTGCTCTTGGCGTTCTATGTCTGGCAATTTCCAGTGCCATGGCCTGGGAGGCTCTCTTTCAATTTATTTCAAAAAAATCCATTAACATCGGTGATTACAATGCTGCGGTTATTGGAATGCTGACCGGAATGATGCTGCCGGCCACTGCCCCCTGGTGGGTGGTGATCATCGGAACACTGGTGGCTGTGGTTCTGGGACAGCAGGTATTCGGCGGTATCGGTGCCAACCCCTTTAACCCTGCGGTTATCGGCATTGCCGTCCTGTCTCTTTCCTGGGGACATTACTTTGACTTTGATGCAGCCCTTTTAAGCTACCAGTTTGATTTTACAGCACTTGCACCCCTTGGTGCCCTGGATCACCAGGGAGCCTCCGCTGCAACGCTTTTTTCAAACTCAAGCCTTCTCATGGGCAACCAGGTGGGTGCCATTGGTTCCGTTTTTGGAATAGGTCTCATCATCGGCGGCATTTATCTCATCATCCGGGGTTATATCCGCTGGGAAATATGCGTGTCATACATTGCAGGTATTGTCATCACTGCTTCACTTTTTCAAATGTCCAATCCTGAAGCCTATGCAGGCCCCCTGTTTCATCTGTTCACCGGATACACCCTGCTGGCGGTTTTCTTTCTGGCCCCGGAATCCTCATCTTCACCGGTTAATTTCATTCCCATGCTGATTTACGGAATCATGGGGGGGGTTATGACAATCCTCATCAGAAATATTGGTGCCTATGCAGACGGTACCCTTTATGCGATTCTGATCATCAACCTTATTAATCCGGTCATTGACATGATAAGACCGAAAGCTTTGGGAAAGGGAGTGAACAATGCGTGAGATGATAAGCATGGTTGTTGTTCTGACAGTACTCAGTGCCTTTTCCGGAGGAATGCTGGCCGCCGTTAGAACAGGAACCCAGGATAAAATTGAAAACCAGGTTCTGAAATTCCAGAAAGCACCTGCCATCAAAAAAATTCTCAGTGATGTTTCCAATGACCCCCTTCAGGATCGTTTTAAACTGACGGACAACGAAAAAGAGATCACCTTTTTTGTGGGAAAAGTCGACAATAAACCCCAGGCAGTTGTCTTTGAAGGAAAGGGCAAAGGGTATGGCGGCGATGTGGGACTCATGGTGGGTGTCAACATCGAAACCGATTCCATCATCGGCGTATGGGTCACCACCCATTCAGAAACCCCCGGTCTTGGCTCCCGGGCCAAGGATAACCCGGATTTTGTGTCCCAGTTTTCAGGCATGGGTCTGGATACGGTTTTTGCAGTTAAAAACGACGGCGGTGCAATTGATGCCATGTCTGGTGCCACCATTACTTCCAAAGCCGTATGCATGGCTGCAAAACAGGCACAGGAACTTTACCTTCGTCTGAAACCTGAAATTCAAAAACAGACCCAACAGATGGCCAATTAGGAGATATAATTATGGCACAATCCATGGTAAAAGAGTTTACCAAGGGCCTGTGGGCAGAAATTCCCCCGTTTCGACTTGTTCTGGGTCTCTGTCCCGTCCTTGCGGTAACAAAATCCGTTGAAAATGGAATCGGAATGGGCATTGCCACCACATTTGTGCTGGTGTGCTCCAATTTTCTGGTTTCACTTCTGAGAAATATCATACCCACCAAGGTTAGAATTGCCTGTTTCATCGTTATCATTGCCACTTTCGTAACCGTTGTGGAACTGATGATGCAGGCCTATACCTATCCATTGTTTCTAAAGCTCGGTATATTTATTCCATTGATCGTTGTAAACTGCATCGTGCTGGGTCGGGCAGAGGCATTTGCCTTTAAGAATGCCCCCCATCTGGCCATTGCAGACGGTCTTGGCATGGGAATCGGCTTTACAGTTTCCCTGGGTGCCCTGGGTGCAGTAAGGGAATGTTTAGGCAGTGGAACAATCCTGGGCAATCCGGTTTTTGGGCCTGATTTTCAACCATTCACTTTCATGGTTGAAGCTCCTGGCGCCTTTGTCTGCCTGGGGTTGATGTTGTGTCTAATGAACCTTATCGGTAAAAAATAAAAAAGGAGGATACCAATGGGCGATTATATCGTTCTTGCCATAAGCTGTATTTTTGTAAATAATATTCTCCTTGCGCAATTCCTGGGTAACTGTCCTTTTCTGGGTACTTCCAAAAAAATGGAAACAGCAACAGGCATGGCCATGGCGGTTGTTTTTGTATTGGTTATGGCTGGTATGATTACCTGGATTACGGATAACTACCTTCTAAAACCCCTTAACATTGAGTTTCTCAGAACCGTATCATTTATTCTTGTCATTGCTTCCCTGGTGCAGTTTGTTGAGATGTTCCTGAAAAAAAGTATGCCAGCCCTTTACGCTGGCCTGGGCATTTTTCTTCCCCTCATTACCACCAACTGTGCGGTAATGGGTGTCTGCCTCATCAACATCAATGAAGAATACACTTTTGTGCAGGCCATCGTGGCTTCCCTGGCCTATGCCATAGGATTTGGCCTGGCCCTGGTGTTGTTTGCCGGAATCAGAGAAAGAATCAACGTAGCAAGGGTTCCCCAACCCCTGCAGGATACCTCCATCGGTCTTGTCACTGCTGGAATGATTGCCCTTTCTTTCTTTGCATTCAAAGGAATGGTTTAAACAAAATCCGCTGATGAATTTATATCATCAGCGGATTTTTTTGTTTCAACCATATACTGTAAATTACAAAATGAGGTTATTATGACTGAAGCTCTCTTTTTTATGCTGGGCATCGGTGGATTGTGTGGCCTGGTTCTAAGCTTTGCATCCAAAATATTCTACGTATACGAAGACCCCAGAATCTCCATGATTGAAAACAATCTGGCAGGAGCAAACTGCGGTGGATGTGGTTACGCAGGATGCAGTGCGGCGGCCCAGGCTGTAGTCGCCGGACAGGCTCCCCCCAATGTATGCGTTATTTCCAGCACTGAAGGCATTGCCAATGTAGCTGCCATCATGGGGATGGACCCCGGCGTAGCAGAAACCCAACTTTCTTATTCCATGTGCGATGGCGGAAATCGGGCGGAGAACCAGTATTATTATAAGGGCGTAACCTCCTGCAAGGCAATGGCGCTTATATATGGCGGCCAGCGCCAGTGCCAGGTGGGTTGCCTTGGCCTTGGAGACTGCATTAAAGCGTGTAATTTCAATGCCGTATACATGGGAAAAGATGGTTTTCCCGTGGTGGATGAAAGCAAATGCGTGGGATGCGGTGCCTGCCAGAAAGCATGCCCCAAGGATATCATTGAAGTTAAAAACATGTCGGAAAAACTGCTGAAATTCAACCAGCAGAACGACCCCCTGGCACCCTGTTCCCAGACATGTCCTGCAGAAATCAACATACCCCAGTATATCTCCCAAATTAAAAACGGAGATTATCTGGCAGCGGTTCAGACCATTCGCATGAGAAATCCCCTGCTGCTTTCCTGTGGCCGGGTATGCCCCCATCCCTGTGAAAATGACTGCCGAAGAGGACTTGCAGATGAGCCGGTGTCCATTAACCAGCTCAAACGATTTGCCGCTGACTATGAAATGAACTCCGGCTCCCGGGTACCCATAAAGTGTGCTCCGGATACCGGTAAAAAAGTGGCTGTCATTGGTGGTGGTCCTGCCGGTTTAAGTGCCGCTTATTTTCTACGACGTGTGGGACATGAAGTAACCATCTTTGAGGCCATGCCGGAGCTGGGTGGCATCATCAGATATGGTATACCCGAGTATCGTCTGCCCAAAAAAGTACTGGCCTGGGAAATCGAAGGTATCTTAAACCTTGGCATCAAAGCCCACACCAACACCCGTCTGGGGGTGGATTTCGGCATAGATTCCCTGGTTGCTTCAGGTTATGATGCCATCTTCATGGGTATTGGTGCATGGAAGGATTATGCACTTGGTATCCCGGGTGAAGATCTTGAAGGGTGCTACACCGGTATTGATTTTCTGTCCCGGTCTGCGGGCGGAGAAACCTTTAAACTTGGCTCTAAAGCTGCGGTTATCGGTGGTGGTAACACCGCAGTTGACTGTGCCCGCACCATGCTTAGACTTGGGGTTGAGAAGGTTTACATGGTCTATCGTCGAACCCGCAAGGAAATGCCCGCCAATGAGGTGGAGATTGTGGCCTCGGAGCATGAAGGCATTGAATTTGTTTTTCTTGCTGCCCCTGCAAAAGTGATTGGAGATAAAGAAGGAAAGGTTACCCATCTGGAATATCTGAAGATGGAGCTGGGTGAACCCGATGCCAGTGGCAGACGTCGTCCGGTTCCCATTGAAGGATCAGAAACCCGGCTGGAACTGGATACCATCGTAACCGCCATCGGCCAGGCACCCGACCCTGCATTCAAGGACGGGGGACCCAAACGCATGGACGAACTGCAGCTCACCCGCTGGTCCACCATTGACAACAACCCTGAAACCCTGCAGTCCACAGTGCCTTATATTTTTACGGCCGGGGATTCCGCAACCGGTCCCTCCCTTGTGGTAACTGCCATTGGCGGCGGTCGACGGGCTGCCAGATCCATTGATCTGTACCTGAAGGGCAAAGAGGTTACGCCGGTACCCAATTCACTGCAGAGTGCCCGCATTGAAGAATCCGTATTCACAGTGGTTCCCGGTGTCACCCCCATCAAACGGGCTGAAATGCCGGAACTTCCCGTGGCGGATCGCATTGATTCCATGATTGAAGTGGATCTTGTGCTGCCCGAAGAAGAGGCATTAAGGGAAGCCGGTCGCTGCCTGAAATGCTGCCGCACCTGCTACAATCCGGATACTGAGGTCGCATAGCAAAATCAACCGGCCTGGTTCTGGCGTTGCTTAACCGTAGGGATAGAATCAGGTATATGTTTCCAGAAAATGATCACTTAATCCATGAACAGCAAATTGCTGCTGCCTCCGGGCTTTCAGCGGTTTGCTGTTCTGGTTTTAATTGCCGTATCCGGGCCGTGATCACATCAACATGGGTTGCTTCATTACATAGTCCAGTGCAACCCGGAATCAAGACAAAATCAAACAGACTCAATGAGTCATGGAGATCCATGATGTTCCAGATATTGCGTTGCCATACAAAATACATTTATTCCATGATTTTTACGCTGATAAATGCCCTGAATGCAACACAGGCCTTTAATAAACCATGCCGACGGTTTTTTTCCGCCAGAAATCATTTTGCATCAAGTTATCTGGGGATATTTACCATGGCAGGCATTCTGGTGTCATCAACAATAAATGGCATTGCCGGAACCCATGATGCACAGATCCATGAAATCAGCGGTAAAACCATGGGGACCTTTTATCACATAAAAATATCAGCTCCGGACAAAATAGATCGTGCCATTGTGAAAAACCAGATAGATGCATGCCTGAAGGCAGTCAATGAAAGCATGTCCATGTATCTCAAAACCAGTGAAATATCCATTTTCAACCAGTCCCGGGAAACAACCCCCATGGGGATAAGCCAAGGATTTGCCCTTGTGCTGGAACAGGCCCGGACCCTTTATGGATTAACCGGCGGCGCATGGGACGGCACCATAAAACCCCTGGTGGATCTCTGGGGATTCGGAACAAAAAACCCCACCGGCAATGCACCGGACAAGGACACCATCCGCCGGGCCCTTGCAAGAACAGGGTTTGATAAAATCATCCTTTCAGAAAATACTCTTGCCAAAGAAAACCCCGATATCAGCCTGGATCTTGGCTCCATTGCCAAGGGATATGGGGTGGACCAGGTGGCCTCGCTTTTACTGGAAAACGAATTTAAAAATATTCTGGTGGAAATTGGGGGGGAAGTTGTAGGTTTTGGTGAAAAGAAACCGGGAAGACCCTGGAATGTGGGAATCGCCACCCCGGACAAACAGATGTCAAAACAAACGGTCTATCAGGCAATTTCACTTCAGGACCAGGCCCTGGCCACCAGCGGTGACTATCGCAATTTTGTGGTGATGAATAAAAAAGCCTATTCCCACATCATTGATCCGTCAACGGGATACCCGGTGGATAACGGCGTGGTTTCCGCATCGGTACTGGCTGACACCTGTACCTTTGCCGACGGGCTTGCAACGGCCTTGATGGTCATGGGAGCCCAAAAGGGCATTGCCCTGGTCAACCGCATGGCGGACACCGAGTGCTTTATCATTGTTCAGGAAAAAAGTGGGGTTTTCACGAACTGGTATTCCCAGGGTTTTCCCAGGTAATCGTCTTCTCCATTTTTTATAACCCACATGTCCTGTCGAACACAACGAAGATAGGGTCGTAGACGCGGAGCCAAATGGCATTATGCCGCCCCTCCCCCGACGGGCAATGGGCCCGGACCGGAACTGTAGACAGCTCGATTGTCCGGTTCCTATTGCCCATCGGGGGAGGGGCTCTGCTGAGGTAGACTTGAAGGCTACCTTTTCATATAAACGGCCATGTCCTATCGGACACAACGAATATTGAAAATGTTATCATGCAGAGAATCCCAGACCTTCAGAACTTTGGCCCAGGGCCTTTCCCTGCCATAGATCCCGTTTTTCCAGGGTTTCCTGTATCATTTTAAACGTTATGGTGCGATCCAGGCACCAGTCCGGCGCCGCAAGTTCGTCGGGATGGGGATCTCCTGTGATTCTCTGGACGATGACATTTTTGGGAAGCAACGCAATGAACTCGCAAACCATATCCACATAGGCCAATTGATCCAGGCACTGATACGCTCCATTTTCCCACATCCGCTCCAGCTCTGTTCCCTTGACCACATAAAGCAGGTGCAGTTTCACCCCGTCCACACCAAGGTCTCCAATTTTCCGGGCCGTTTCAAGCATCATGTCTTTGTCTTCACCGGGAAGCCCCAGTATGACATGGGCGCACACATTGATCCCAGCCACCCGTGTCATCTGTGTTGCCCGGGCAAAGCAGGCAAAATCATGCCCCCGGTTAATACGGGTCAGGGTAATATCATGGGCGGATTGAAGACCATATTCCACCCATACCAGATATTTATCCACATAGGAGGCCAGCAGCTCAATTTTTTCCGGATCCACGCAGTCGGGCCGGGTTCCCACAGCCATTCCCACCATGCCCTCGGCTGCCAGGGCCTCGTCAAACATCTGCTTCATGTGTTCGCAGGAGGTATAGGTGTTGGTATAAGATTGAAAATAAGCCTGAAATTTTCGAGCTTTGTACCGCCGGACCATGGCCCTTCGCCCCTGCTCTATCTGCTGGGTAATGGACAATCCCTTTTGCCATAGCCCGGAACCTGAGCCCTTGCTATTGCAGTAAATACACCCCCCACGGCCAATGGTGCCGTCCCGGTTGGGACATCCAAGCCCCGTGTCCACAATAATCTTTTGAACCCGTTCCCCGAACAATGCTTTCAAATAGGCATTATAATCATTATATCGTCTTCTCATCTGAATTGGCTTCACATCTTCCCTGTATTTGTATGGCATTGAATTTACATATGTTTTCAAACATATTCCCGAAATTTACCTCCATGAAAACCACAGAATAACCATGGGGTCAGCCATCTCTTCTTGACCTTGGTTCAGAGCAGATATATATTAACTGCCCATGAAATTCTATAAAAAAAAATATGATATAATCGTGGTGGGGGCAGGTCATGCCGGGTGTGAAGCAGCCCTGGCAGGATCACGAATGGGCTGTGAGGTTCTGCTTATCACCATTGATCTGGACAAGGTGGCCGCCATGCCATGCAGCCCCTCCATCGGTGGTATGGCCAAAGGACAGCTGGTAAAGGAAATTGATGCCCTGGGCGGTGCCATGGCAAGGATATCCGATGCATCGGCCATCCAGTATCACACCCTTAACACAAGAAAAGGTCCCGCCGTTCAATCCACAAGAACCCAGAACGATAAAAACCGCTACCAGCAGATCATGAAATCCACCCTTGAAAAGGACAACCACATTGATCTCAAGCAGGCCATGGTGGAAGAGCTGGTGGTGGAAAACAATCAGGTTCTGGGAGTGGTGGACAAAACCGGTTTTGGATTTTCAGCCCCCATGGTAATCCTCACCACCGGCACGTTTTTAAAGGGACGGGTGCACATCGGCTCAAGATCCTTTGATGCCGGACGGGCCGGGGAATTTGCGGCTGTGGGCCTTGCCGACTGTCTGTATCACCAGGGCTTTACTTTGGGCCGCATGAAAACCGGGACTCCCCCCAGGCTTCACAGAAACTCCATTGATTTTTCTGTGTTCAACCGCCAGGAATCCGATGAGAACCCCACTCCGTTTTCCTATGCAACAACGGGAATCACCCGCCCCATGCTGTGCAGTTACATGGGAAATACCAACACCTTAACCCATGAACTTGTAAGAAAGAACCTGAAGCATTCCGCCCTTTATGGGGGGTTTATAAAAGGTCAGTCCGCCCGGTACTGCCCCTCGTTTGAAGATAAAATTGTCAAATTTCCCGAGCGGGAAAGCCACCAGGTTATTCTGGAACATGAAGGGGTAAATACCCAGGAAATCTATGCATCGGGTCTTGGAAACAGCCTGCCCCTGGAGGTTCAGATTGAGATTGTCCGTTCGGTGAAAGGGCTGGAATCCGCTGAAATCATGCGCCCCGCCTATGCCATTGAATATGATTATATAAACCCCCAGCAGCTGCATCCCACCCTGGAAACAAAAAAAGTATCCGGTCTTTTCATGGCAGGCCAGATCAACGGGACCTCTGGCTATGAAGAAGCTGCAGCCCAGGGCATGTGGGCCGGTATCAATGCCGCCTGCAGAGTCCAGAAACGCCCGGCCTTTATCCTGGACAGATCCCAGGCTTACATGGGGGTCATGGTGGATGACCTGGTGACCCGGGGAACCCGGGAACCTTACCGTATGTTCACCTCCAGGGCAGAATACCGGCTGCTGCTCCGGGAAGACAATGCAGATTTGCGGCTGGCGGAAAAAGGCTTCACTCTGGGCCTTGTGGATGAAAACGCCCTCGCCCGCACCCGGGAAGTAAAAACAGCCACAAAAAAAGAATTGTCCCGCATCAGAAAAACCATTGTAAAACCCACAGAGGATGTAAATCAATGGCTTGAGGCATCGGGAAGTACACCGCTTACCACCGGGGCAAAACTGGATCAACTGCTCAAACGGGCAGAGCTCAATTATACCACCGTGGAGCATGTGGCCCCCCCGCCCACGCTTATTACCCACAGGGTAAAACGTCAGGTGGAGGTTGAGCTCAAGTATGAGGGATACATTGCCCGCCAGCTCAAGGAAATCAAAAAATTCAAGGACATGGAAAGCATCAAAATCCCCCCCGAACTTGATTTCAATGCAATCCACGGACTTTCCAATGAGATGAAAGAAAAACTTATCAGAATCATACCCAAATCCCTGGGACAGGCATCCCGCATTGACGGCATGACCCCGGCAGCGCTTTCTGTGATCATGGTGGGCATCTCAGCCCTTAGAAAATCCAAAACCACCTGATAGTAAATGAAAGAAGATAAAGTTCAAATCAGGGCTTGAACCCAACACCGATCAGGCTTGACCAGAACAGGGAAACGCCTGAAAACCGGATCACAGAGTTGACACATTACAATTGAAGTTTATTTTTCAACCAGCAGCAGGGCAAACATGCCAGTCATGTTTACCTTGCTTGTTTTTTATATAAACGATCATGTCGGCCTGCCGACATAACAAATAATGGAAATGGCATTATGCCGCCCTCAACGGCACCCGGCTCCGGGCCGCAGGCGGACCGTTTGCCCTTCCATATAATCCACATAACTATAACCACAACAAAGATTGAAGCTCTCATGACTACAGTCTATTGGACGGAGTTTCATATAAAAAATATGCAACATAACATAAGGAATTTATAACAATGTCTGGTACAGATTATTATAAAGTTCTGGGAGTAGAAAAAAGTGCAACCGCTTCTGATATTAAAAAAGCATATCACAAACTTGCCCTGAAATATCACCCGGATAAAAATAAGGATGACAAGGCGGCAGAGGCAAAATTCAAAGAAATCAGTGAGGCCTATGCCGTATTAAGTGACAAGGAAAAAAGACAGCAGTATGACACATACGGATCTGCGGGATTTCAGCAGAGATACTCCCAGGAAGATATTTTCAGAAATTTTGATATCGGAGATATTTTAAAGGAATTTGGTTTTGGTGGCGGTTCACGGGGTAGCTTCAGACAATTTGGCGGTGGTGGTGGTGGATTCTCCTCCATGGGCGGCAACCCCTTTGCCCAGGGTGGCGGATGCCGCGGAGGTGGGGGGCATCAGCGTTCCATTGCAGGAAACGATCTTGAGTATGAAATCGACCTGACATTGGAAGAAATTTACACGGGCACCCAGAAAACCATCAACCTAAATCATGCCGGAAACAGAGAAACCATCACGGTTAAAATTCCCAAGGGAATGACCCAGGGTAAAAAAATTCGTGTCCCCGGCAAAGGTGAGCCCAGTCCCTATGGTGGCCCCCGGGGAAACCTGCTGATCAAATCCAGTGTCCGTCCCCATCCCCAGTTCCAGATAGAGGACAATGATGTCTCCATTGTCAAAAATATAAAATTATCTGAATCCCTTCTGGGAACCAAGGTGGACATTTCAACACCCATGGGTAAAACCATTGCCATCACAATTCCCCCTGGTACCCGTCATAAGGCACGCATGCGCCTTGCCGGACAGGGCATCCCCTTCATGAATTCCACAAAAGTCGGTAATCTGTTTGTGGTCATTGATGTCACAATGCCGGATAATTTAACATCAGCTCAGAAAAAACTTATTGAAAAATTAGCAAAAACAGGATTATAACTGATACCCATGACGACACTTATTCCCATGATCTCCCAGGAGGAGATCGCACAAAAGGTAAAAGAAACGGGTGCTCGGATATCCCGTGATTATGAGGATAAAAGCCTTGTTCTCATAGGTATCCTGAAAGGCTCATTCATATTTCTGGCGGATTTGACCCGGGTGGTCACCATTGATCATCAGGTTGATCTTGTGGGGGTTTCAAGTTATTCAGGCACCAGCACCACGGGTATTATCAAATTTACCAAAGAGCCCGACCTTGACCTTAAGGGCAAAGATATTCTCATTGTTGAAGATATCGTGGATACAGGACGTACCCTGTCGGCGCTTTTAAAATTTTTTAAAACCTACCAGCCCCGTTCCATGAAAGTATGTGCATTGATAAATAAAGAAGAACGACGGGACGTTGAAATTGCAGTGGATTATTCCTGCTTTAATGTGGAAGAGGGCTTCATCGTGGGGTATGGGCTCGACTATGACCAGAAGTACCGAAATCTTCCCGCCATTTTTGATTTAAAACTATAAGAAGCCTGATGGCAAGCCGACATAGATATTCGCAATCCTGATTTCGGCGCACATTTCCAAATTCATAAGGGGTGAATCATGATTATCGTCTGTGAAAACTGTACCGCAAAATTCAATCTTGATGAATCACTTCTGAGTCAGAAGGGCTCAAGGGTGCGGTGCAGTCAATGCGGCCACCTGTTTCTTGCTTTTGCCAAAGGTTATGGCCCTAAACAAGATATCCCCCCGGCGGATAAACCTACACCTGCGCCACCGGACAAGCCATCTGTTGAAGAAGACAAAATTTCCGTTAAAGAACAGGATGCCCTTTCCGAGAAACCACCTATTTCCATGGAAACAGACACCCCTGCCTCCATGGTAAGTGATGAAATTGGCTTTGACGCAGATCTGGAACTGGACTTTTCTGAAGATGAATTTGACTTTGACGAATCTGATCTGGATCTTAGTCTGGATCTTGACGATCTGACAGGGGATGAGACAGCCCCCCCCGTTGTAAATGATGATGATTTCAGCCTGGAACTTGATCTGGACATGGATGATGTCACAGCTGATGATCCCCTGGCGGATTTAATGGAAGGCGATACACTGCCCAGGGATACCTCTCAGGCCCCTGATGACGATGATTTCAGCCTGGAACTTGATCTGGACATGGATGATGTCACAGCTGATGATCCCCTGGCGGATTTAATGGAAGGCGATACACTGCCCGGGGATACCTCTCAGGCCACCGACGATGATGATTTCAGCCTGGAACTTGATCTGGACATGGATGATGTCACAGCTGATGATCCCCTGGCGGATTTAATGGAAGGCGATACACTGCCCAGGGATACCTCTCAGGCCCCTGATGACGATGATTTCAGCCTGGAACTTGATCTGGACATGGATGATGTCACAGCTGATGATCCCCTGGCGGATTTAATGGAAGGCGACACTCTGCCCAGGGATACCTCTCAGGCCCCTGATGACGATGATTTCAGTCTGGAACTTGATCTGGACATGGATGATGTCACAGCTGATGATCCCCTGGCGGATTTAATGGAAGGCGATACACTGCCCAGGGATACCTCTCAGGCCCCTGATGACGATGATTTCAGTCTGGAACTTGATCTGGATATGGATGATGTCACAGCTGATGATCCCCTGGCGGATTTAATGGAAGACGACACCCTGCCCAGGGATACCTCTCAGGCCACCGATGATGATGATTTCAGCCTGGAACTGGATCTGGATACCGACGATGATTCACTGGCCGTGCTTCTGGAGGAGGATGATACCCTGCCCCCGGACACAACGGATGATCTGGATGATGATATCCGTCTGGAAATGGATTTAAATGATCAGACTCCCATGCCTGCTACGGAGGATGAAGACTCCCAGGCGATTCCTCCGGAAGAAAGACCATTCACAGAAGAAAATACAGAACAGGCAGCCGTGGAAGCAAAGACGCTCATCACCGAATCCAGAGATGATATTCCCATTGTATCCGCCCCTCCGCTGGACGAGATTTCCCGGGAACTCCCCCCTGATACTGAGAAGAAATCCTCATTTATTGTAAAATTATTTCTTTTCTTTATTTTTATTATTATTCTTCTGCTCGGTGCCCATGCTGCATCTCTTATGACAGGAATATCCATACCCTATATAACAGACCTCAAAATACCTTTTCTGACAGAACTTGTAACCCCGCCGCCGCCCCCACCCCCGCAGGTGCGACTGGTGCCGGACAAAAAAACCATTAATGGACGGTTCGAAACCAATAACAAAGAGGGCATTTTATTTGTTATCTCAGGAAACATCCGAAATCCCTCCCAGGTGACTTGCACCAATGTCAAGGTAACCGTTTCTCTGCTGAATACGGAGAAAGTAAAAATAAAGTCCAAAACCGTTGTTTGTGGCACCACAATTTCAGACCAGCAGCTAACCACGCTGGACATGGTGGCCATTAATGGCTTACTGGCAGGTCCCGCAGCACCAATCAAATCATCCCTGGCCCCTGGGCAAAGCTGCCCCTTCATGGTTGTTTTTTCAAAGCTTCCGGATAATCTTGAAAATTTTACCGTGACAGTCAAGGAGTTTGACCAGCAATAAGTGCTGTGGTGATGCCTCTCACGAAACCAAGATAGCTTACGTTAAAGCCATCTCCTGATTATGAATATCGGGCTTGGTCACAAGATGGGCCACCCTGGGGAGGGGTCAGGCTTGCGTTATTGACGTTTTCGTTTGAGTTTAGCCGTTATTCTTAGATACTTGTCAAAAACACAATAACACAAGCCTGACCCCGTTGGTCCGCCAATTGAGATGAATGGCCCATCTTATGACCAAGCCCTGAATATCAGTGGCCTTAATAAAAAAAATAGCCAAATCAAATTTTAAACTTGACAACACAGTCAAGCAATTGTATAAAGGCCGAGTTTTGGCGATGTAGCTCAGTTGGTTAGAGCATGCGGCTCATATCCGCAGAGTCCGGGGTTCAAATCCCTGCATCGCTACCAGATACTAATCCGAACAGATACAGTTCGGTCATGAAAGCCCCGCCGGTAAACGGTCGGGGCTTTTTTAGTTTCCAGCACAATCTAACGAACACCGATTTCGGCACCAAGGAATTTGGGGTTAAGACCAAAATCTCTCAATGTGCTTGCCACACATTCAAATATCAGACCGTATCCCCTTCTCTGATTTTGGTAGACCATGTGTCTGAACTCACAGGGGATTGTAAGGGTGACCATAAAATAATGCACCGGCAAAATTTTATTTTGCTGCCGGTCGATCCAGTTACCGGCCTCATGGTTTTGGCATTGGGGACAACTACGGTATCAGCATGGAGGGATAAAAAGACGTCGTAATATTCATCTATTATTGTAGAGAGTTGCATGATCACACCTTCCGAAAATCGACATGAATGGTGTTGATCAGATTGTTGATGGTCGTCATGCCTTCTTTTTCAACGACATCGGTAATATGGGCATAACGGGCGGTCGTGTTGGGATTTGCATGGCCAAGAAGTGCCTGGATATGTCGAAGACTTAGGCCCTGCTCCAGAAGGTGTGTGGCATAGCTATGGCGAAGGGAATGGATGGAGACTTTTTTTTATGCCGCATTCAGCAACAACAATTTTCATGGCCTTTTGAGCACCGCCCCGGTCCATGTGATTTGTTGCTTTTCGAATGGTTTCCATGGAGCCATTGGCGTTGGGAAACAAAAAATTGGGATGCCGATGCCGTTTCCACAACTCCCGCAAGCCTGTTAATGTCAAGTCCGGCAGTGGGGCACTTGGGGAAAGTGGAACTCCTACAATTAAATTTGACGGTGAGAAGCTGGTTCTCAAAGAATATGGAACCCTGACCAGGCCGATTACCCAGGTCAATGCGGCTTCAAATTGGCTGAAAAATCTTTTGCTGGAAACAACAGGCAAAAAATATTCAATAAAGCCTGTAATTTTGTTTCCAGGTTGGTATGTTGAATCAACTGACAAAGGCAGGAAATCATCCGTTTGGGTTTTAAATCCTAAGGCGTTTCCTCATTTTTTAGAGAATCAACCGGACTTGTTATCTAAAGAGGATATGATGCTGGCATCTTATCATATTTCACGGTACATCCGGACTTATAAAACCGCTTAACTGCCAATAAAACAATCAAAATGGAAAAAGAACTATGGCAACAACCACTCATTCAAAAGCACTCTGTTACGTGTTGATTGCCGGCACATTATGGTCATTCGGCGCTCTGACCGTTCGCTACATGGTCGATCCACAAAATTATCGATGGCAATATCTGTTTTTCAGGGGGCTGACGGTTGCTGTAATTTTATGTAGCTATCTTATGGCCAAAAAGAGGAGCCGGTTCGTTAATGATTTTAAAAGGATCGGTATATCAGGGGTTATAGGCGCTTTAGGATTAGTGTGTGCCTTTATTTGTTTTATATGGTCTATCACCTTGACGACATCTGCTAATACGCTGTTTCTGGTTGCAACCACTCCTTTTCTTGCAGCATTTATGGGCATTTTAATTCTTAAAGAAACAATCCGACAAATTACCTGGATTGCCATGACAATTGCCCTTATTGGGATTTGCGTGATGGTGATTGAAGGATTGGAAGCGGGAGGTGTGTTGGGGATTATCATTGGATTTTGCTCTGCATGTGGTTTCGCAATTTTTTCGGTCACCCTTCGGCTTCGTAAAGAAGCACCCCAATTTGCAAACATCGCACTTGCCGGAATCCTATGTGCGGCTTTAACTGCCTGCATTATACAAAGTCAAAGCGGCTCTCTCCTGATGTCGAGTCGGAACATTTTGCTAAGCATTGTCCATGGCTCATTGGTCGGGGTTGGCTTAATTCTGTTTTCGGTTGGCGCTAAGCATTTCTCGGCGGCGGAATTGAACTTGCTTTCTTTGGTTGAGGTTGTGGGCGGGGTGGTTTGGGTTTCTCTGCCCATCTTCGGCATCAACGAGGTCCCCAGTATGTATACCGTGGTTGGTGGCTGTATTGTCTTAAGCGCTATCCTTTTGAACAGCTTGTGGGAGAAGGGACAAACGCTATGGAGAAAACGCTATGCATTCAAAGTGTTGTAGAGTAGTTTAAAAACCAGACTTATTGGCCGGAAACATAAACGATCTTTCCAACATCATTGAAGCTCTGGACAGCAGGTGTTTTACTGGAAATACTGGAGCAAAAAATTGAACTTAAAAAGGATTTCATGGCATACCTGTATTTACTCATAGCAATAATTGTCGAAGTTGCCGCGACAAGCGCATTGAAAGCGTCTGCTGAATTTACAAAATTAATTCCAAGCCTGATTGTTCTTTTCGGTTACGGCACTGCATTTTATTTCATGACACTTGTTTTGCGAACAATACCTATAGGAATCACATATGCTGTCTGGTCTGGGATTGGTATTGTCTTGGTCGCTATTGTGGGGGCACTGATGTACAAAGAAATCCCGGACACACCGGCCATTATAGGGATGACATTAATTATTTCAGGAGTGGTGGTAATTCATGTGTTTTCAAAAACGGTAGGTCATTAAATATGAGTATACACTTTCAGCCGCCATCTGACAGAACGAATTGAGGAGCCAATATATATCTTTATATACAGTCGATGATACCACCACTATAAGCTGTCCTATTTACATGTCCACAGTGGAAGCCGGTTTCCCCTCACCTGCCGAAGATTACATCGAGGGCAGCCTGGACCTGAACCGGCACCTGGTCAAACATCCCGCCGCCACCTTTTTTGTGCGGGTCAGTGGAGACTCCATGATCAATGCCGGGATCCACCCGGATGATATTCTCATTGTTGAAGGCCACGGGGGCCGTGTGTTTTCATCCAATTATCCCCTTTATGGTGACATGTCCAACCGGGTGATTCAGACCCTGGCCCAATTTACCCCGGCCATGGAAATCTATTCCATTGATGAAGCTTTTCTGGATCTGACGGGCTTTACCTTCACAAGCCTGGAAAATTATGCCAGGGACATCCGGAGGAAGGTGAAAAGAGATACCGGAATTCCTGTCTCCGTTGGCATCGGCCCCACCAAAACCCTTGCTAAAATTGCCAGCCGGATTGCCAAAAAATCATCCAGGGCCGATGGTGTGTTGGATCTCACTCCGGAAAAATACAGGGACCTTGCTCTGGAAATAACCGCCATTGAAGATGTCTGGGGTATTGGCCGACGGCTGGCCCCTTTCTTCAAGTACCGGGGGATTAACACCGCCCTGGATTTTAAAGCCGCCTCTCCATCCATGATTCATCGCAGGATGGGCATCAACGGGATCCGGATGCAGAAGGAGTTGTCCGGAGAATCCTGTTATCCCCTGGAAGCCGGACCAACCAGGCGAAAATCGGTGGCGGTGTCCCGGTCTTTTAAAACACCGGCCACCACCCTTGATGAGCTGTCCCAGGCGATCGCCCTTTATACCACCCGGGGAGCTGAAAAATTGCGGCATCAGGAGAGCTTTGCCGAAGCACTCACCGTGTATGTGATGACAAACCGGTTTAAATCTGAATCCTATTATTACAACTCTAAAACGGCTGTTTTTCCAACGGCTTCCAACAACACCCCGGAGCTGATCCGGCAGGGAAAGGGTCTGTTAAAGCAGATTTTTCAGCCCGGGAAATATTATACAAAGGCGGGGGTTTTGTTTTCCAGCCTGACCCGGGCAGGTCAGGTGCAGCTGGATCTGTTTGACACCACCGACAGGGAGCGGTCCCGGAAGTTGATGAGTGCCCTGGATAAAATTAACACCCGCATGGGGAGCCATTCGGTGCGATATGCCGCCATGGGGCTTTCCGGACAGCAGCAGTGGAAGGGGGCATGTAATCATCGATCCCAGGCTTACACCACTGACTGGGCTCAGCTCTTGAATGTTCATTAATTCTGTGCTCTATTTTTATTTCAGGTGTTTTGGTCTCCGGGAAGGGTAGTTAATCTCCAATAAAATTTGATTTGCACATCTGCACCCATTCAACTTTACAATGCATTAAGTTTGATCTTGGGTTAACACTTAAGTTAAGCGGCTGCCACACAGCAAAAAAAATCCCTCGACGTCCGGTCCGGCTTCAACTTAATTGTTGGACGAACCCGATTTATCGGGTGAGTCTGACACAATATTTCCCCTTGGGTAAAAGTAAATTTTCTCTCTGCATGTCTGCCCGAAGGGCTTCGTCCAACGCCCGCAACAACGGGTTGGGTGAGATGGCGGTATTTTTGCGGTTTTTTGCAAAAATGATGACAGCTTACCCAAGTCCGATTGCTTGCGCTTGTTAGCACTAATATGGTGGATAGAATGACCAAGGGCCTTTATGCCCATGAGTTGCCTCCCGCTCAAGTTGCGATACTATACTTGCTCTCAGCTGTTCGTAATTATCTTTCAAACTATAAACACAAAAAACGAGACATAAATTTAGTAAAGTACCACCTATAGTTTGGAAATTTGTGCTTCCGTGTAACGATTGATTCCGCCACGAGTATATAAGGTCAAAAGGGTCTTCAGAACCATCTAAGCTTGAGATGTGTGCTCGGAATTCATCTAATAACGCCTTAAGTTCGGAGTCTGCGATGTTTTCATATACTAGATATAAGACATCTCGGATACTTGAGCATTGTGATCCTGATTTATATTTTCTCGGTTTACCAGCTCGATTTAATACTTGAAATGCATTTTTTACAGTGCCGTCCATATTCAGATATATTGAACCCACCCTTTTTAGGGTAGATTCAAGTAATGGAAAACTAATGTAAGCCAATACAAGGAACGAGTCATACAGGAAATATCGGGCATGATGTGGGAGATTTTGTTCAGCTTCGGTTTGCAACCGATGTTCTTCGCGAGACCTTACTGGTTTTTTGCAATTTGCAAGTGAAGCTCTAATTGACGCTTGAAACAATGACTTAATTTCATGCTCTTCATGACTAAAATATTCGGATCGACTACCAACTATAATTTCTCCACACCAAGACCATAAATCGAAATGATCTTGTACAACTATCGTATTCAATCCAGGCAGTAGCAAGACCCTAGATAACCCAAGAATAGATGCCATTAAACTCTGGTGATCTAATTCATGGAAATTAATACCATTAGCAAGAAGCCTGAATTTTTCAGAATTACCACCAATCGCCAGACCTCCATTTGAAGTCTTTACAGATAAACACCACTGTTCACATAAGTTTGTTATTTTTTCTGACGTAATCGTCATGAACCTTTCCTTGTGCTGTTATGGCTGTGCTAACGCGTGGCTATGCCGACCCAAAAAGCTGAGAGCCGTGGCGGTTGAAGGAACGAAAGACGTGGCCAGCTTTTTGGGGTCGGCCATAAGCCAATTGTTAGCTGTCTTTTTTTGTGGCTTCAAGTTGATCATCGTTTGCTTCGATCCAGGCTTCTAACCTATCAAACAGCTCAGGCCAAACGTCGTTATACTCATTCTGGAACATTTGCATCAATAGGAGCATTAGTGTTTCATGTTTTTTTGACCACATCTCAGACCAATTGTTTGAAAAATTGGTTTCATCACTGTCATAATCAACCTTAGAGTAACCGTAGCATATGCCTTCCCAGTTAGGATGGGCACTTTCAGATAAGGTTGCATATATCTTTAAGATACCTGGATATCGTTTTTCACAATGACTAAGGATGGTCATGATGTTTATTGAATCATACTTTGTAGTTCCATCGCGGGAACCAAGTAATAATTTGCTGGTCTTATCTGAGAAGGCATGGAAATCCAACTGATCTGAAAGAACTTTTTCAGTTAACTGATTCAGATGAATCAAGACTGCAAGAGTTTCCATTGCACTTCGAATAATGTTGATTACAACATTATTTCTACGTCTTTTCAAAGCAAAATTGCAAATTAATTCAACCGCTGATATGTGTATAGTCATTTTTTTAATGTAGGGAAGTCACAATGAATTTTTGACCAACACCATTGAAAAAGGGAAAGGTTGGAAAGGAGAAACATTCTACGCCAATAGACACCTCCTTCCCAACCCCCTGACAGGATATTAGATATCCAATACCTTTTCGATAACACATATCCAAGCATCTGGGAATATAAAGCTGATTTTTTTAACATCTGTTTTCAGGAGTATATTGGCAGGAAATGTCTGATTTGCGAGGGTGAAGACTGCTGCAAGCCAATCAAAGAGTATTATCGTTATGCCGTTGAGCTTTTCCCTTATAAAAAGGAGAAAGTGCCGGTTGCCAGGTTTCTATGCGTCAAGACCGGCAGAACCCTTTCCCTATTGCCCCGCCAGTTAATTCCTTACCATCAATACACGACCGATGCCGTAGTCGGAGCCTTGCTCATGGTATATGATTTCCAGAAAATGGGACAGCTCGGTTACCATGGTGCAACGCTCAAACTCGATCCGGATTGCTGGGTCACCCCCTATCTGGTTCAGACCTGGGCCGTATTATTGCTGTCCGGCTTTCTCCGAGGACATCATGTTCTTCATGAAGAATTTCCCCTGCCGACATTCCGCCGGGTCGGCCCAAAGGATATGATCACAACGATTTTTCTTTATCTTCAAAGTGGCGCTGACGGCGATTGCCCGACTCGCCACAGTGTAGTCCCCATCATACGATATCATTTCATTCAAACCGGGAAATGGTTGTTTGGAAGAACATCCTGTGAGCGCATGCGGTCACCGTAAAGTATCGTCTCCCTCGGACGAAAAATGTTCATTGCTTTGTTGACCACCCCATGGACCATCAACACAGATACCGATTTATGTGGCGCCGAGACACAGGATTGATAACATCTTTTATTTCAATGAGTTATGCTGGTCATAATTACAACGATTTTTGGTATAAATTACAACAATCGGAGGTATTATGGACAACGAAACCCGTGAACAGATTGCTTTGGTCCGCTACAAGCTGATCAGCCCGGTGTTGGCGGAGCCTGGAAGAGTGCAAAATGAATATTTTCGCACCCAGGCCGCCGAACGCCATGCCTTTCCACGCTATGGCAACCGGCAGGTCAAAGTGTCTACACTCAAATCCTGGCTCAAGGCATACCGGAAAAACGGCTTTGACGGATTAAAACCCAAAGTCAGAAAAGATAAAGGCAGACCCAGGAAAGCCGATCCACAGGTGATGGACGCCATTCGGGTGACATGCAGGGCCTATCCCCATATCACCGTCAAACGGCTTCATGAAAAGCTCATGCAGGAGCATTTGACCGACACGTCGTTCATTCATTACAATACGTTGTTGAGGATCGTTAAGGAGGAAAAGTTACTCAGATTCGGGAATAAACGTCGGGATGCAAGAACCGCTTTTGAAACCGATCACGTAAACAGTCTTTGGATGTGTGATTTCATGCATGGCCCTCCGGTGACCTTGAATCGAAAAACATACAAGGCCATCTTATGCGCAATTATTGATGACCACAGCCGCATGATCGTCGGGCATGCGTTTGCCCCTTCGGAAACGGTTTTGTCATTGACCCTGGTGTTAAAGGAAGCCTTTCTGGCATTTGGGTTTCCCAAACGCATCTACGTTGATAATGGCCCATCGTTCAACTCAGATTTCCTGGCCAAATGTTGTGCCTTGTCCGGCATATCGCTGATCCATTCTAAAGCTTATGATTCCTCGTCCCGCGGAAAAATAGAAAGATTTTTTAGAAGCGTGAGGGATAGATTTTTATCCGATTTTACTGAAAAACCTACATTGGAAGAACTTAATGCCTCTTTTTCCGCCTGGCTCAATGACGACTACCATCACAGGGTGCATTCCGGTATTGATGAACGGCCCATTGACCGCTATCACCGATCATGCAACCACACGGAAATTACCCGCCCCACAAAGGATGAACTGAACGACATTTTTCTTGTCCGCCATGAGCGGGTCGTAAACAATGATGCCACCATCAGCTTCAAAGGGCATATTTATGAAGTCCCCACCGCATACATCCGGCAGCGTGTGGATATCCGCCATCCGGTGGATAATGACAGGGAACTTTATATCTATGACAAGGATATCAGGGTCGGGCGTATCAAGTTCGTTGATAAAAGACAAAATGCAAGGACGTTTAAACCCTGTCAATCTGAGCCGGTTATATCTTATGCCGACGCAAAGGTGAAAAAATGAAAGACCTGCCGGCCTGGTTCGGCTTTAAACGATATCCCTTTGACAAGGAGATCAGCACCGCAGATATGGTTGATACACCGGTCATCAAGGAAGCGCTTGCACGGCTGGAATACATGAAACGCAGGGGCGGTATCATGCTGCTGACCGGTGATCCAGGTGTGGGAAAAACCATTACCATCCGGCGCTTTGCCGATTCTCTTAATGAAAACATTTTCAAGGTGGTTTATACGCCGCTAAGCACTCTGAACCGGAGTGATATTCTTCGTCATATCAATGCATTGCTGGGATTGAACAACAAGTTCACTAAAAGCGCCAATTACCAGCAGATTCAGAAAGAATTCCTGGATGCCAAAGAACAACGGGGACGCACCATAGTGCTCATTATCGATGAAGCTCATTTGCTTAAACAGGGACCTCTTGAAGAACTCAGATTGCTGACGAATTTTAAAATGGACTCCTTTGATCCGTTTTTGCTCATTTTATCGGGGCAATCCGATTTAAAACGCATGATGGGCTACGCCGTCATGGAACCCTTCAGCCAGAGGATAAGAATGCGTTATCATATGACAGGGTTATCGGAGAAAGATACTGTCTATTATATTGATTCTCGTCTCAAGTGGGCTGGATGCACATCACCCATTTTTGGCGAGGATGCTTTGGCTGCCATACATGAATATTCTTATGGGTTTCCACGATTGATCGGCAATATCTGTGAAGAAGCTTTAACCTATGCCATGTTTTGCGACAAAAAAACGGTGGACGCTGACATGGTGTTGAAAATCAAAAGTACCGAAGACATAACCACGAAATAACAGTTTCGGTGAAACGGAGTCGGGCTCTGCTGGGGAGCAACCCGGCGAGGGATAGCCGAAGTGGGGAGCATTTATATAAATGCCCTTGGGGGGGAAGCAGTTTTTTCTGCTTCCCCCTCCTTAGTTTTATCAAAAATTTCCGTAACTCATAGAAAATACTAAATCTTATAACAAAAGAATCCGATCAGAATATCTACCCGCCAATGGCAGATATATAAATGCTCTCCACCCATGCCTAAAAAAACCCACTACGGATGAGCGTAGCGAATCCTCTTTTAAAAATGTGGTCAGCATAATGTTGTAAAAAAGGACATAAACTTTGATTGGGTTTTGAGAATTTAGGCCATTAAAGGACATGTTCCAGTCAAAATAATTGGTTCAACTTCTAACAACACAAAATTTCAATCAACAGAATAAGGATCCTACTCCCTAGTATATACTCGTTTTGATAAAGGGTGTACGCCTGCTCTAACAGATCCTGAATTCGCCAAAATACGCATTCACGTAACGTAATACTACGGAATGGTGCTTTCCATTTGTGAGCCACCTTATTTCTTGAGTATAAGCCTCCAACAGGAAGATTTTTGCAAAGGCTTGATTTCCAAACATCTAAATTTTGTTTAATTTTGTCCATAGTTGTCTTTACAGCTAATCGCGGTGCTGACCGGCACAGTGAACCTCACAAGCAAACGCAGTTTGCTTGTGAGGTTCACGGTGACTGGTCCAGCTCCTTGTTCTGGCGCGGAGCGCCGGAACAAGGAGCTGGACGCAGTCAGCACCGCGAATCGGGTCAGAGGGAGCCCAATGGCTCCCGTCTGCCCACAGAACCGTGCGTACGGGTCCGTACACGGCTCCTCATGCAAGCTTTATCCATTGACGAACATTAAACCAATGCTTCATCCTGTCAGTTGACCTTATCGCTTGTCCGTATCGGTTTATGAACCACCGATTCGGATATGCGCAATGTAAGGCATTTGTCCTGGATAATGCCCAACGTCCCTGATTTGAAAATGCCGTTTTAGCTGCAGATTTCCAGGAGACTCCTTGCTTAACAAGCTTCCTGAATAAAAACCGACGCTTCTTGTTTTGATCCACGAATCGAGCCCGTAGCCGCCGCCTCACATGAGCTTCAATACAGGCAAACTGGTTTGGGTACTGGGTCATCAGATAATATCCAGACCATCCCATATACCAGCTATTTATCCTTTGAATTGTCTGCTCAAGGGTTATGTTGGTTCCCCGAGGTGTCAGCTCTTTCACTTTCTGCATCGCTCTTTTCATGGACTGGGATGATATCGCTATCGTCCCCTTGATGATCGTCATTCCAAGAAACTTGACATCACAGGATCGACCGACCCTGCTTTTATCCTGGTTAATCTTCAGCTTGAGTTTATGCTCGATAAACCGGCTGATGCTTTCCATCACCCGGCTTGCCGCCTTAGGCGACCGGACAAAAATATTACAGTCATCAGCATATCGGCAAAACTCAAGTCCACGCTGCTCAAGCTCTTTGTCAAGCTCATCAAGCACTACATTACTTAACAGAGGACTCAAGGGGCTGCCCTGGACCGTTCCTTCTTTGGTGAGTATCATCGTCCCGTTTATCATCACGCCGCTTCTCAAGATGATGCCAATTATGCGCAGAATGCGTTTATCTGGCACATGACCTGAAAGCAAATAGATGAGACGGTCGTGATTAACTCGGTCAAAAAATTTGGCCAGATCAATATCAACCACATACTCTTTCCCGTTCTGCACTATCTTCTGTGCCGCTTCAACAGCCTGTTGTGGGCTGTAGCCGGGACGGAAGCCATAGCTATTATCGGAAAATGTGGGATCAATTATCGGCTCCAGGAGGTGTTTTATTGTAGCTTGCACCACCCTGTCACGGATACAGGGAATGCCAAGCAGGCGAACACCGGCATTACCGGGCTTTGGTATTTCAACCCGTTTTACCGGGCTTGGTTTATAACTCCAGCTTTCCAGATCCATCTGGAGCCGGGTCAGCTCTTCGTCTATTTGGCTTTGAAATTCACCAACGGTCACGCCATCCACTCCGGGTGCACCGCCGTTCCTTTTTACTGCTTCAAAACCGGTCAACAGGTTCCCCTGATCACACAGTTGTTCGAAGAGACTTCGTTCTTCAACGAACAGGCTACGTTGCTTCATTTTGCTTTTCATTTTGGGTTGTTTTCTCATCGTTCCGCATTTCCTTTGTTGTTACAGGATATATACGTTTCCCTCCAAAGGTAACTCCCATGGCTGAACTCCTGACAACCGCTATTCTGAATTTTACGTATACCAGTTACATGTTCCACCCTTCGGCTCCAACATCACTGTCACTTTCCAGCAGTTTTATCCTCAAATACGTCACCGCATCTTCATCGGCTGCCGGTTTTACGCCTACTATGGCTTCATCTGAAAACCCTCTGTCCATAACGGAGACATTGCTGTTCCGCTTAGGGCTTGGCTGTCGCAGTTACAACGGCCCAGATCAGACGGCTCTTCACCGGGTAAGATCATACACTTTCCTTGCCCACCCACCTCCTTTACCCGACGGAGTTACGGAAAGGATATAGGGCTTCGATAATCGAAGGTATCTCGCCCATTCCGCAAGGCCTACCAGAGGTTCACACCAAGTTTGGGTGGCAATTTTGACGCAGGCTTCCTTCAGATCCCTCATTGGCTTTCCTTCACCGGGTATTCCCTCTTCGGGCAGATCCGGAAAGTTTCTTCGGGCACCCTTGCCTTTGTCTATACATTCCCTCCTTTCAGGGCTGTTGCTGGACTTTCACCAGCAAGTTTATGACCATGCCGGTCACACTTCACGGCGGCGCAGCCGCCGTGAACGTCAAAGTAACCGGCCTGTAAAAGCGGAGTGAAACGGAGCTTTTACAGGTCCGGTTGACTGATTTGTTGTGCCAGCTCCCTATCAAGAGCGGCTTCTATAAAACTTGAGCCAGGATTTTCGGCTAAAATTTTAAGTAAAGGTAAATTTTTATTTCGCATTGAAATGTAGTTCTCAATAGCTGAAATCAATAATGTTTCTTCAAGCAGACACCTCATTGGTGCTTCATCAAGCAATGCCTCAGTCGTAGAAAGAAAATAACATTTACCTCCGCATAGGTTTCTAATCCAACATGAATTACATCTATTTTCTGTTGCCTTAAAACAAGAGTTATCTCTTAGTTTTTTCAATTTAACCTTATTCAAGCCCAACCTTGCTGAACCGCACAGAAATTCTTTATTTCCAACAAACCTTTGGCAAGGAAAAAGATCTCCGGAATAATTAAAGGCAAATACGTTTTTGGTCGCTCCACAGCAGTACTGGGACCAGCGCAGGCTTAAAAAAATAAAATGATCGTATACTGGATTAATCCTCAAGATTTCACCTGATTCAAGTCTTTCGATAAAAAAAGAGTATAGTTTATCCATCTCTGCTTTAATTGTGGGCAAATCATCGTGTTGTATGTCATAATCTACCCCTCCACTATCTACGACAAAACCAAGTGAAAGCTGCTTAAAGCCTATATCGTACAGATGTTTGATCTGTTCAAAAAAACGTATATTTTTTTTTGAAACTGTTGCCCTTGCTGAAACCCTATCGTTAGATAAATTGAAGTACTGCAAATTGTTTACGATTGTGTCGTAGGTTCCGGTGCCATCAAAATGAGGTCTATGAGCGTTTTGTATATTTCTATTTCCATCAATGCTTATTTGAACTCTGACATCGTACTTTTTAAAAAGGGTGGCAATGTTTTTATCCAGTAATACCCCATTAGTTGATATACTGAATCGAGGACTGTAATTTTGAACTCTTCTTGAAATTTCCTCTAAAAAATATTGGATAACATTTTTACAAAGAAGCGGCTCGCCACCAAAGAAGATCAGATTTAATTGTTGCTCAGAACTGTCAATGGAACGGTCTTGGGCTATAAGCCATTCAACTACTTTTTCAGCGTCCTCCAGTGTCATATTTTGAGGAGAGCGTTGGTCACGCCGATAACAATAAGAACAACGAAGATTACATTGATCTGAAACACATATAATAGCATACAAACCTGTCTTTGAATTCTTTGTATATACTTTCGAATTTATTGATGGAAAGAATTCATTAAGAGAGAAATGCAAATCATCCTTTGTACAATAATCAAGATTATCTGCTGTATTCAATTCTTTGAAAATCTTCTTTGGGACACTATAAATTTTTAGGGTGTCCGGATTGAAAATATAAAACTCTCCATTCACGTCGAAAACTCGAGCACTGCAAGGGGGAGAGAACAATGGTGTTTTTGCCATAGTAATTATCCTAATTGATATGGCTATCTTCAGATGAACTATCTTGACCAGTGTATTTTAAAATTGCGTTCAACTGAAGATAGCAACTGGCTATGGTTAATTGTTTTGCCACATATCACCACACCGACAACACGGCATCAAAATTTCATCTATTTTTTTTGCAACCTCGGCTTTTACCTCATCTGGAACGCCTTCACTATCGAGTTCGCTTTTTAGCTCTTTGATTTGTTTTTTCAAATCATCGACGCTCTTACCAATTTGATCCAGTTTTTTTGTTTGGTCGATTGCCATTGCTCCCTCCTTCTTATGGGTTTATCTCACTGAAGTTTTGAACAACAAATAACCATTTCTTCCTGTACACCATCAAACTTTTCAGAGTACCATTGAATTATGTGAAAACCTGCGTTTTTCATTTCTTTTAAGATACCTGAGGGTTGTCCATAATATCTCCCAGCGATACCATTATTTATTAGACATCTTGTCACTGGATCAAACTGAGATCTAAGTTCAAGAGGTGGATCACCACAAAGGCATACACTAACCAAGAGCCCTTTTGGTGATAGAACACGGTATGTCTCGTTAAAAAAAACACCACGATCACTACCTACAATACAATGAGAACAACTTGAATCCAAAATGACATCAAACGTTTCATTGTTATATGGTAAAGAAGTTACATTCCCAATTATAAAGAAAGCTTCCTTGTTTTGAAAATTAGCTTTATCTTTTGCCCAATCGACAGCTATCGGAACAATATCTATTCCATGTAACTCGAAACCTACTAATTCGAGATTTAATATTATATTCCCATCGCCACAACCCAATTCAAGTATCCTTCCAGTTTGGATATTACTTAAGAGCAATCCATCTTTAACTATTTTTTTCGTTTGTTGAATTGCTTTCGCACTACTCCAACCACTCGCTCCTTCAGTTTTGATCCTTTTATATATCCTTTCATGAATATATCGATAAGCAGTTTTCAATTTAGGTTCCTATATTCTAAAAAGGGGCACAACGGATAGCTCAGCCGACCGGGGCATACAGCCGAGCAGGTTGTCGAAGCCAAGTTCTTTCGAAAACCAGAAGCTTTCGAAAAGCCGCTAGCTCCCCGGGTCGGCTTCCGGGTAAAGGCACCGGTTACCCGGCGCCCTCCCCACAGATCCGTACGTGAAGATTTCCCTCATACGGTTCCTCGACTCCGGCCCTTTTTACCGGGCCATCGACCAATCAGGCGACACCCCGATTGGCGCATAACTTTGCTACCCTTGCAGCCATTCAGATATTGTGAACAATCCGTGGCCTGGTCAGGGGATATCCGGCAAGGAGTCTGCTGAACTTTTTATAGTTCAATCTTCCGTTCCGATGCCTTTGACCCAGCCAGTGTTTCCACGCTGCGGCAGCATATTCGTACACCACCTCCAGCACCTTGAAATTGCTCCGTACTCCGAAATATTGATAAAATCCCATCAGCTTGCTGCACAACGTTTCCTGCTGACTGCGTATGGATTCGTGCCGGTTCTTCCTGCACCACTGCCACAGCATCCGCATGAAACGATTGCGCCTTTTGCGGGCGGTCTGCTTCTTGATCACCCACTTGCCTTTAAGGCTTCTGCCCCAATAATAGGTGAACCCGAGGAAATCAAACGTTCCCTGGGGTTTTTCCTTTTGGGCCGGTTTCCTGAACGCTATCAGGTGTGTCTTGGTCGGATGAAGCTCAAGAGAGTAGCGGTTGAACCGCTTCGGCAGTACCTCCAACACTCTTCTGGCATCTGATTCCAGTTGAAATCCGATGATGAAGTCATCGGCAAACCTGATCAGAAAGCTTTTACCCTTCAACCTGGGTTGAACCTCTTTTGCAAACCAGTCGTCCAGCACATAGTGCAGGAAGATATTGCTGAGTATCGGTGAAATGACACCGCCCTGGGGCGTTCCCTTATCCGGGTACTCTATGATGTCGCTCTCAGAGACCCCGGCGTTCAGCCATTTGCCGATCAGCCGCAGGATTCCTTTGTCGTTTACCCGAGTTCGGATTACATCCCGGAGCAGGTTATGGTCTATGTTATCAAATAGTCCGGTAATATCTGCGCTTAAAATCCAATTGGTATTCAGTGCGTAGCACTTCTCTCTTATCTCGGCTATGGCCAGATGCTGGCTGTGCTTTGATCGAAAGCCGTGGGAACAGTCATGAAATAGCGGTTCATAAACTTCACTGAGAATGGTTGTCACCGCTTTCTGGACGATCTTGTCCTCCAATGCCGTGATGCCTATCGGCCGCTTTTTCCCGTCTTCTTTGTCTATCCAGATGCGTTTCACCGGCAGCGCTGCGTACTGACCTCTTTTCAGCCGCAAGTGCAGATTATAGAGGTTTTCATCAAGGTGGGCTGAGTATTCTTCGACCGTGACCTTGTCTACTCCGGTGGCACTGTTCTTACGCAACTGACGAAACGATTTGTTCAACAGGAACAGGTCAACTTTGTGGGCCAGAGATGTAAACGTCATCTGCAAGTCCTGTTTTGCCAGTGATCTGATATGAGTAAGCGACGACTCCGGCACCAGTATCGGCACAGGTTCGGCTATCCGTTCTTTTGTGTTCCCCTTGGATTTCATAGCAGTCTGCGACGCAATTTTCCGGCTGTCCGGTGATATGGTTTGTGATCTCTGCGTATCTCCCATAGTTCCTTCCGGAAAAACGTTATACCCTGCCTCTCCTTTCCTTCAGCGGGTCGCTTCGGGCACCACTTCCCCGCCTTGCCGTTCAGGTTTCAGTCCCCCGAACATCGGTATTATGATCAGCTAAGACTTCCGCATGTCCTTCCCGGGCTCGTTCGCTATTAACTATCCTCCCCCGGTACCTTATTTGCCCCCCCACTTTTTTGTTGCAGACAGCAGGAGTGAGAGATTCCTGCTGCCTCAGGTGTTTTACCCCTTTGGACGGTTTCCACCTCACCGTTTCTGCAAAAGGAGACATCCGGACCTCCCCAGTTCCCGAGCTACCCCTTTGAGAACATGCCCTGGTCTAAGACCCCGGTGGTGACTCACAGGCTTGCCGTAACGACTGTAAGTCTGCTGCCTTCCACGCGCCACAACGTGTCGGCTTTCCCCCTGCACGCAGGGTTTATCCTTATGGACCACAACTATACATTTTTCGGAGTTCAATACAGAGCCTGCAATCTTGTTCCATCCAGCACCAGACTGCCGTTGCCGGTTTTGCCTGTGGATTTCACTGATGAACTGCCGGCTAAGCTTTGTTCATGTGGGACTTTCACCCACTGGGTAACACTATCGAATTTCATCCTCCTGTTCAGAAGATTCCCAGCGATTCGGATTTATCTGGGCACGAGCAGCGTTTTGTTGGGCTATTTATTACGCAAATTCAATTCGCAGGCGTTTGCCTATAGCATGAGCCGCACGCTCTAAAGTCTGTAGCGTTATGGATGTATTCTTTGGATCAAGAAGTCTATCCAATGCGGAACGGCTTGTTTTCATTCTTTTAGCCATAGCCACCTTTGACATGTTTTGAGATTTCATCAACTCTGCAACTTGATAGGCAATTACCCTCTTAATGGCTATAGCCTCAGTTTCAGCTAATAATCCTTCCTCTTCCAAGAAATCATCAAAATTGCTTCCAATATGTTTATTCATCTTCTCCTCCCATATTTGTCATACGCTGTTTTGCAATTTTTAAATCTTTAGCAGGGAGCTTTTGGGATTTCTTTATAAAACCATGCAGCAGCACCATTATGTTTGTATGAACAGTAAAAAGGATACGAGCAATTCTATTATCGAGTTGAATACGAATTTCCCATAAACCTTTTTCAAGCTTGCGAACCAGGGGCATCCCTAAAGGCCAACCTAATTGGACCGTTTTAATATCACTACCAATTATTCTGCGATCTTCTTTATCAAGTTTTTTGAGCCAATCACGAACAGGCTCATTTCCTGCCGCAGATTTGTAAAAGGCCACTTGTAATTTGAATTTATAATCCATTTGAACAATAGTACCAATTATGGTACGCAAGTCAATATTTATTTTTCGAAAGACATTTTAGGCTGGTGTTTTGAAGCCCAACGTCCGGCATAAGCCGCGGCGGCTTTTTGCCGTCGCCCTTAATGCCGTGGTTATGAGGTTTTTTTCTTTGATTTCATTTCTTCGATTTGTTTCATTGTCTTTTGATGCTCACGCTCTCTGTCCTCATGAGAATATGTGTCTGTTTTGATCCTCTTAAACCCACTTACAATGTGCCCAATATCTTTTTGCATTTTTTCAATACTTTGGGAGATTGCATAAAGATTGGGTTTTCCAAGTTGATAACTCCCTTTCATTTCTGACATATCAATTATTGCTTTTTCAGAGTATTTTTTCCCTGTAGCGCTTTTGTATTCCATTTCAAACAATAACACTGATTGAACCTTCTGATCATGATCCTTTGTCATTTGTGTATAATGTGAATATTTTTCCTGGCCTGGTCCGAAATATTTTAGTCCTGTATTGAAAAAGTTTGATTCAGTGAATTCATTGAGCAGGTTTTCTGCTGCTTCAGCACCAGAAACAACGCTTGGAATAAATTTTAAATTTTCGGCGAGACCAAGTCCGATATTTTTAATATGTAATCTGACAATATTTATCGCAGTCTCTAAAGGACGTAGTGTAATTTCAATTTTAGGTTCTGTTTGAACCTCTCGCATTTTTTTAGTCTCTGACACCAAAACAGCGGTAAGAACAGCATAAACCACCGTAGATATAGTAACTACTGCTGTAAAAACGACAGTAAACGCACCAGCATTTTGGTTGAGAAATTGAAATAGATTATTGAACATAATGTTTTCCCCAAACCCTTTGATAGTATTGCTTGATAATAATTCTACAATAATTAGGATGACCCATAATAGAATGAAAACAATTGAGAGTAACTGCATCATGTAACTTACAGATGGTTTCTTAAGGACTATTTTGTCTAAGCATTTTCTAATATATGAGTGTTTGCTAAATTCGATACTTTCATTTACATCTTGGTTTATCTCTTCCCAGTCTGATGAAAAAAGTTTGATTTCGGGATTTAATGATTGTTCTACAATGTGCAACCTCCGCTCCCACCTGGATTGCCAAAATTTACTACCCGAACTTACTAAAAACCATAGAATAGATATTATAAAACCAAAAATGCCCAGAATAAGTTGATGCTCATTTGTTGCTTTTAGGAAAAAACCAGCGGCGACAGCAGTATTTAATACAAGAAAATAGTTTGATCTTTTCCAAAACAGCTCTATTTCCATATTTCTTGTATCAAGAACGATTTTGTATATTTCAGACTTATTCAAGCCCGATGATTTATTTTCTTCTGTATCGACCATTCTTTTCCTTATTGGAAACTATCGGGTAGGTCAGGAACTTTTCAGTTCCTTTCCCCCCTCAGAACCGTACGTGACAGTTTCTCGTCATACGGCTCAAGCATTTCTAAAGTTAAGCCTTGCCGGGCCACCCGGCTGTATTCTCTTGCCAATACTGAAATTTACTGTAATTTCTTTACATATTTTCTCGACCATTGTGACAGGAAGAACCTTGGGTTTTGCCTGTCTTGCCCGGAAATATTGTTGATGTTCCGGGTCAAAAGGATTCGCATCACTTCTGATTTTGATGTGTCTTTGGATATGTATGCTGTAGGCCCTGATGAGTTCGTAGATTCTCGGGTTGCCGTTTTTATCTTTGACCACCGTTGAGAATCGTCCCGGTTGTGATCCCTTTGACCAATATTGCTTTTTCAGCCATTGGATGCTTTTATTCCGGTGACGTCGTTTCACCCATTGCCACGCTTCATTCCATATGTACCCGTCAACATAGCTGAACGTTTTTGCTGAGACAACATGTTTGTGATAATTGGCCCAGCCGCGTATTTTCATGTTAAGATCATGAATCAGTGCCTGGGCTTGTGATCCCCGGTGCTTTGTGAACGTGTCGTGGATTTTGTCCATGAAGGCCTGCACATTTTTCCTGGAAGGTTTAATGAGCAGTTTATCGTCATATTTACGAACGTTTTGACCCAGAAAATCGAATCCCCGGTCTATGCGGGTAATCAAAGTCTTTTCTTCGGACAGGGACAGGTCCCTTTCCGCAAGAAATTTGATTATTGCCGGCTTGACCTTGTCTTCGAGAAGTTCCCGGGTTGCACCGGTAACAATGAAATCATCAGCGTACCGGATGACATTGATTTTGGGACTGATATCCTTGCCGTTGCGCCGGTCTCTTTTAGGCACAACGGATTTGGCAGTTTCTTCAATGCCGTCCAACACCATGTTGGCAAGCACCGGAGAGGCAATGCCCCCTTGGGGCGTGCCCCGACCTGTTGGAAAGAATTTACCGTTTTCCATAAACCCGGAAGTCAGCCATTTGGAGAGAATCATCTTATCCATAGGGATATTTTCGATCATCCAGTCATGGCTGATTTCATCAAAACAGGCTTTGATATCCGCCTCGAGAATCCAGACCGGTGAGGCTTTCTTGGCTAGTGTATTAAAGCATTGGGATATGGCATCTGCACATCGCCTGTGTGACCTGAATCCGTATGAATTGTGGTCGGCCCGTGTTTCTGCTATGGGTTCCAATGCCATTTTATACAACGCCTGAACAGCCCTGTCGGTCATGGTCGGGATACTTAGCGGACGTTTCTTGCCGTTTTTCTTGGGGATGTAGATACGCCTGAGCGGCGCCGGCCGGTATCCTCTTCTTTTGAGGCCGCCTGCTGCCAGCAATTTCTGCCTGGCAGTTTTCCAGGTGATTTTATCGACACCTGGCGTGCGCTTCCCCTTATTGGATGTTACGCGTTTTACAGCTAACAGCTTTGCATGGTAAGAGTGGGTCAGAAGCCATTGGAGTGCCTTGGCCCGTCCGTATCTTCCAACTTTCACAGCCTTTGCGATACGCATTTGCAGTCTTTTAACAGCTTGATAAATGGTCTTCCAGTGAATGGAATTCCAGTTCCTGAAACCGCCGATGGGCGCACCAGCTATTGCCGTCATTTGCCTTCCCATCTTCAAAGATTCTCCAGATTATCTCGCAAAGAAACACCTGCCCGGATGTGTCTGTAATCACACCCGTCGGACGTCTGCTCCCTTTCGGGCCGGGTAATGTTGATAATCAATAGATCCATCTCAATCCGTATCCGCCTCATTACAAGACGGCCTTCGCTTTTTCCTGCATCTTACTCCCGCACCCCCATCAGTGTGCCTTGCGGTTTCACCTGCCGAATGTTCCCGGCAGGGATACGGGGTTTCCACGTTCCACATTATTGCCGATTAATGGATGACTTAGGCCTGCCCACTGCACCGGCGGCGCAACATCTCCGTGCAGGCAGTTACGAAACCTGCAACCTGACCGCTCACCTTTTGGTCCAAGCTTACCAGCCTCTTTAGCTTGTTCTCCCTGACGACGCTTAAGGAACATTCAATTAATTTGACCATATCATCCAAACCCTTGCCCTCACCCGGAATGAGGCTTCCAGGAGGGTATCCGCCTCACGGCTTCCACCCCTTCCGCAATTGCGGAATTCGGTACTTTGTCGGTTGGGCTTCACACCGTTGCCGGATGCACCGACAACCGCATGCCACCTAGGGTACCGGCAGGAGAATGCCGGGTTTGGTCAGGACCGACCGGCCCGCCAAACAGCCAATAATGCGACCTCGTGTCGCACCACAACAAGTTAATTACCGGACCCAGATATCATTCATAATTTATTGTTTAACTGTATATTACACTTATTATCCAGGTCCACATATCTGTTTTATATGAAAAAGGACATATCAGGATTTGAAAATTATGTAAAACGATACCGAAAATCAACTTAATAATATATAAGATAGTATTTTCGGAATTCAAACCATATGGAAACAATGCCCTCACTTCAACGCCTGAATGACAACACTTGAGGAGCTTAAAGAACAAGCAGCAACAAAATAGCCCCTTGGCATGATTACCTTTGATATGTAATCATTTACCCGTCACGTAATTTTTCAAAGCTCTCCTGAAAGGGAGAGTGAACATGTCACATCAAAATTTAATCATTCAAAATGATAGCCTGTTCAGCTGGGGGGCAATCCCTGTACCTGCACAGGTTATTTCTGTTTGTCCTGCCAAAATCAAAATAAATTCAAGCGAAGCTACGAGTAAAAAGCCACATCCATCCATGGGGGCGGCATTCAACATCTGTGCATTGTGGCGATCCCGTCGGCTGGTCCTGCCGATGGCCACCGCACCTCTTTTCTACTCCCGCCGGGTCTCCGAATGGAAAATAAAACATATCCACGACAAAATGTTTACAGCGCTTTTTACCGCCAGGCACGAACTTGCCGCTGATCCGGATGCTGACTCCAGGAGGACACGGTGAAATTCTAAAACACCCCAAAGCCATAAATTTAAAATCTGCCAGCAATCGAAAAAGGCACTGACGGCACAATCCAAAATATTAAACTGATTGAGTCTGGCAAGGCTGATGTGGGGTTTGTCCAGCTCGGTGGCCTGTATTGCCCCGGGGAAATCAAAGTTATCAATATATTAATACGCACTAAAAAAGGAGTAAAAATGAACATACTGAGATGTAAAGATGTAGCTAAAAAGACGGGCTTGGCAAAGTCCACAATTTACGAAATGATCAAAGGGAGATCGTTCCCTGCCCCCATTCAACTCGGCCCCAGGACAACAGGATGGGTGGAGGACGAAATAGAGGATTGGCTCGTTAAAAAAGTGGCAGAGAGGGACAAAAGCACTTTAGAAAATTGACGGTACTTTTGACGGTACTTTTATGGTATGCAGAATACAATTATTTGATTTTTAAAGCAATAAAAGCGTAGTTTAAGAGTCTGCATCGCTACCAGCATATAATCTGATGAGTTTCAAGTCAGTCAGAAAAGCCCCAAAGCAAATTGCTTTGGGGCTTTTTTAGTTTTATGAGAATTTTAGTTTTCTAAGAAATGGGTGAGTCCATGTTAAGGATTAAAGCAGGTAGAACTTAATTTTGAATTGTATCAACTGAAGACAGACTTGCCTCCAGAGTAATATTTTGAGTCTTCAAAGAGGCAGGCAGCAGAAAAACAGAAATCATCAACAAGGCTCCAATGGCGGCAAAAGCCGGAACAAAACTCCCTGCAAGTTCAAAGACCCACCCTGCCGCCATGGGTGCAACGGCCGCCGGAATATTGGCGGAAAACAACAAGCCATAAATGGTTCCCATCCGTTTATCTCCCCAGCAAAGAACCGTGGATGATGCATAGAGGACCAGGACACCTCCATAATTAAAGCCCGTTCCCAGTGCAAAAATATAAAAACCTGTTTTGGATGCCAGAAAAAAAGATCCCAAAAGCAACAGAAGTGCCTGGCACAGCAGATTGGCTTTCACAGCCGTGGCTGGTGAAACCCGATCAAACAAAGCCCCCCAGCAAATCCGGCCAAGGGCATTTGCCAAGGCAAACAAAGAAACGGCAAGCACCCCCACATGGACACCGGCGGAACCAGCATAAAGCTCCTTCAGGTTGGCATTCACAGCAAAGCCTGCGGCCAACCCTGAAAACATGGCAAAATAAAGAATGCGGAACATGGGTTGTGATATCATTCCAGAAACAGAAACCCCATTGTCTTCCCCGCTTTTTAATGCATCCTGATCGGCAACACTGTCAGGCACCTTCATGGCACTTCCCGCCATGCAGATAAGCACCAGAAACACCATACCCAAAAGTGAAAATACCTGAAAAGGGCTTTTTTCCATTTGGGTCATGAGCATTCCCCCCACCTGACTGACAATGGCTGCCCCGCCACCAAATCCGGCAACGGCAATGCCGGTGACCAGCCCTTTTTGCTTTGGAAACCACAAAATGGCAGTGGAAAGTGGGACAATATATGCAAGTCCTGCCCCCGCACCGGCAATGATACCGATGCCCACAACGGTGAACCCAAAGGCATGCCCACCAAACCCTGCAATCATCCAGCCGGAGCCAAAAAGAATCCCACCCAGCACAGCACTGAATCTGGGTCCCATGCGGGTCAACATTGATCCTGCAAACACCATGGTCAAGGGGAATACAAAGTAAAAGAATGAAAACGGCAACTGAACCCCTGCCTGGCCGATACCGGTAATGGATTTTAAATCGGTTACATAAACGGACCAAGAGTAGGTGGCTCCCAGACAAAGCTGCATTATCACCGCAGATAAAAGCACACGATATCGGGTCAAAATATTTTTTTCTCCCCAAAAAAATCCATGACAAACTGAATATGCTCTTTCATTGCAGTATAGGCCCGGTAGGTGTCCCTGTTTTTGATACTGTCCATGATGTTCTGGTGATGCGTTATAATAATTTCGGTGTTATCCTCGAACTTATACAGACGCACCAGATTTTCCCGGATCCCGTAAAAAAGATAATCATAAAAATTACGCATCACCAACACCTGCAAAGGGTTTTTTGCAGCATAGGCAATGGCCATGTGAAAGGAAGTGTCAGCTTCTGTTCCCAGACGTCCCTGGGTAATCTCCTTTTTCATTTCCTCAATACTATGAGCCAGGGCCTTTAAATCCCCCTCATCGGCCCGGGCTGCTGCCAGGGCCGCAGCATTACATTCCAGGCCCATGCGCACCTCCAGCAAATCCCCAATGGATGCCTCCTGGGCCTGCATGGCCTTTACCAATGGGCTGTCAGCTGCCCCGTCAAAGGGTTTAACAAAGGTGCCCTGGCCCTGTTTTTGAACAATAAGCCCCATGGCCACCAGTCGCTGGGTGGCATCCCGAATGGTGGTACGGCTGACCTTCATGGCCTCGGCAAGTTCCCTTTCAGGCATCATTTTTTCCCCGGGTTTAAGTGTCCCCCGGAATATTAACTCTCGAATCTGGTCAAAAACCTGATCTGAAATTCGTTTGGGTTTTATGGGCTTGATTGTCACAGTCATAATATTTCACATCCAAAATTACATTTTTTTTCAATGGTTCAACTCGAGCCTTGATCACAACATCTGCCACTATGGGAAGGGAGAAGACTTGCGTTATTGAAACTTTCTTTTAAATTAACTTTTAAATACAGAGTGTCACTCAATGTTCAAGCAAATTCTCAATAAGTCCTGGTATTCTGAAAATCCATTTTGAATGCCCCCCCCGCGTTTAAAGGATAAGTGGGCTTTCTCAGCCC
Source organism: uncultured Desulfobacterium sp. (assembly GCA_963674605.1). GTDB lineage: Bacteria > Desulfobacterota > Desulfobacteria > Desulfobacterales > Desulfobacteraceae > Desulfocicer. The sequence continues at coordinate 862,537 of OY771474.1, forward strand.
GAGTTGTTGAGAACTTGCATGTTCAAATTTTTTCTGCCGATGCTGCGAGAACGATGGCAGATATTGTAACCAAGCCCTGACTCAATGTTACGACATCCTTTTCCCCAGAAATTCGGCATAAAGCTCCAGTGGATGTTTCACCTTGACCTGTGCACCACTTTTTGCCAGCATATCAGAAATCTGAATCATACAGGCCGGACATCCTGTTGCCACGGTATCACAATGGGTTGCTGAAATATTCTGCTGCTTTAAATTCCCAATGCTGGAGGAGATGCCGTAATGGTACAGGTTAAAACTGCCCCCCATACCGCAACATTTGTCAGCGCCCTCCATTTCCACCAGTTCATGTCCTGAGGCCTTTATCAATTGCCGGGGCTCCTCTGAAACCCCCAATGATTTTTTCAAATGACAGGGATCATGATAGGTAACCCGCTCACGTTTTTTCCCATGGTCTGGAGCCAATGGGCCAAGAGAAATACTATTAACCAGAAACTGATTTACATCAAGGGTTTTTTCGGACAACTCCCGGATCTTTGCCCTGGTACCACTGTCTTTTCCCTCGTAAATGGAGGGCCACAATTTTTTAATGGTGGAAGTGCAGGTGGCGCAGGCCGTTATAAGATAATCAAACTTTTCCCGCTCAAACAGGCGGATGTGATGCTCCAGCAGTTTGGTAAAGCTTTCTCTGTCCCCGGAGGCCAGGGCCGGAATACCGCAACACCCTTGTCCATCAGGAATGTAAAGTCCAATGCCATGGTGTTTAAACACATAAATGACATCATCGGCAATGCGGGGAAACACCTTATCAATGATACAGCCCGTGAACAGGGCCACTTTAATCCCGGATTTACCGGGGGGGGTGTTCAGGCGGGGGGTCAAACGATGGAAAGACTTCTTTGCCATGGAGGGGAAATGACGGTTGTCCAGAAGAGGAGAAATCACCCTGGCACAGGAGGTCTCCTGGGGGTTTTTCTCTTTTTTTGTGAAAACTGCCTGGAACTTTCCGGCAAGCTCTGTGAAAAAATCAAAGGTTTTGGGATCGGAAAGTAGTTTTTTAAAAATCACCTGCTTGGCCGGCGACAGCCCTTTGTATTCAGCCAGAATGGCCCGGGCCTTGATGAAAATCTCCACCACATTGACCCCGCTTGGACAATTGGCTGCGCAGGACCCACACAAAAGGCAACGATTGAGCCGCTCTTCCACGCCCTTGGCATTATCAAACATATTTTTACCAAGACCATCCAGCAATGCCAGTTTTCCCCGGGCAACATCTGCCTCCCGGTGGGTCTGCTCAAAAAGCGGGCACACCGACTGACAGGTACCGCAACGGATGCACACCACCAGCTGGTCTTCAAGCTCCTTCACACGCCGTGCCAGGGATTTCATGTCATTCATAATCAAAGCACTCCTGTTACTTTACCCGGGTTGAGTATATTATCAGGGTCAAGGGCATTTCTCAAACGCCTTGAAAACAATATGGAGGATCGCCCCACCTCCTTTTCAAGAAAAGGTGCCTTGGCAAGCCCGGTACCATGTTCCCCGGATAAGGTACCACCCAGCTCCAGGGCCCGGTCAAAAATATCTTCAATGGCCTGTTCCACCCGGTGCCATTCCTCTTTATTTCGTTTGTCCGTGAGGATGGTGGGGTGAAGATTCCCGTCTCCGGCATGACCAAAGGTGCCGATACTGATATCATATTTCTTGGAAATTTCCTGCAACGATTTTACCATGGCGGGAATTTTACTCCGGGGCACAGTGGCATCCTCCAATACCAGGGTGGGCTTTAATTTGGCAAGGGCAGACAAGGCACTTCTCCTGGCGGCCCAGATGCGATCCCGCTCCTGCTCATCTGCTGCCACCTTGACACTGTCAGCACCAAGCTCCCGGCACAAGGCCTCCACCCGGAGCCCGTCTTCTTCCACCTGGCCTGGATGACCATCCACTTCAATGAGAAGCAATGCCCCGGCATCCAAGGGCAACCCCGCCTTGCTGTAAGATTCCACAGCCCGAATGGTGAAATTATCCAGCAATTCCAGGGTGGCGGGAACGATGCGATCGGCAATGATGGCAGCAACTGTTTCTGATGCCTGTTCAATGGTTTTATAAACCGCCACCATGGACTTACGGGCCTTGGGCAGGGGTATTAATTTTAAAATAATTTCGTCCATGATCCCAAGGGTGCCTTCGGAGCCCACCATAAGAGCCGCAAGGTTATATCCCGTGGCACATTTAACCGTTCTGGAACCGGACTTCACATGTTCCCCCATGGCATCATAGAAACTAACCCCCATGACATAATCCTTGGTAACGCCGTATTTCAATCCCCTTAATCCCCCGGCATTTTCCGCCACATTGCCACCGATGGTGGAAACCGCCTGGCTTCCCGGGTCCGGAGGATAAAAAAGACCTTTTTTCTCCACGGCCGCGGCCAGGGTGGCTGTAACAACCCCGGGCTGGACCACGGCGTACATATCAGCCTCATTGATTTCAAGGATTTTATTGAGTTTCCCGGTAAGCACCACAATACCACTGTCATGGGGAATGGTTCCGCCGCTTAAATTGGTTCCGGCCCCCCGGACGGTCATGGGCTGGCGATGATCACTGCAAAGTTTTACGATTTTGCCCAGCTCCTGGGAATTTTGCGGCATCACCGCCGCTGTGGGCAACACTGCATCAAGCACCGCAGCATCATAAGAGTAGGTCACCATATCTTCATCATCTGTCAACACATTGTCTTTGCCGACAATGTTTCTTAATTCCTCAACAATGGATTTATCCTGCACATCGTCCTCCCCTTGGTATTGGTAATACCAATCTCTAAAGCGCCCGTATTTACCGGGCTCACCGCCATCGATAATATAGGTCATACCTATTTCAACTTCAAACAACTCAATTTCCCAAAACACCTGATTTTTAACGTTTTTCAAAAACAATAGCAGAGTTTTTAATAAAATTCAAATATTATATTTTTTTTCTTGACAAGCATTAGTCACTACATTTATTATTGGTCATACCATAAGTCAGAAAATATAATTGTGGAGATAAATCTTAAATTGGTTTGCCGGAGAACCATAGATACTCCGGGAAGGGGGGCAAAACATCCCAGGTGATACCCGTCAGCCGATTCTCCATATTGGCGACGTCCTAATTGCAGAGCGCAGTTATTTCCTTTATTTAAATTCCTTTATTCTGGAGGAGAAAAAAATGAAAAAAGTTTTAACCCTGATCATCGCATGTTTAATTACAGTGACCCTGGCAACGGGATCATCATTTGCCGGGAAACGAGAAAAATTCGGCTCAGATCCCCGTCATAAAGATGCCAAACGTGTTTCATTTAAGCCATCCACCGATAAGGTCAAATGGAAAATGGTCATGCCATGGTCCAAGGGTCTGTTATTTTACGATATTGCTGTTCATTTTGCAGACAGTGTCCGCCTTGCCTCTGCCGGTCGCCTGGATATAAAACCTTTTTCCGCAGGCGAACTGGTTCCCGCCAATCAGACCTTTGACGCTGTTTCCATGGGGTCTGTCCAGATAGCCCATGGCTCCCCCCTTTACTGGAAAGGCAAAAACGAAGCCTTTGTTGCCTTTGCATCTGTACCCTTTGGCCTTGATGCAGAAGGATATAATATCTGGCTTTATGAAAAAGGTGGCCTTGAAATGCTGCAAAAACTCTATGCCGAGCATGGAATTTTTGCCCTTCCTGCAGGCCAAACCGGCCAGGAAATGGGACTTTTTTCCAATAAAAAAGCCACTAAAATGGAAGATTTTAAAGGCATGCGCATCCGGACCCCGGGCTGGTACATGGATATCATGAATCAACTGGGTGCCTCTGTGAGCCCGCTTCCCGGCGGCGAAGTATATCTGGCCCTTGAAAGAGGTGTTATTGACGCTGCAGAATATTCAACACCTGCCATCAACTATCCCATGGGTTTTGACGAAATTACCAAGTATGCCATCCAGCCCGGTGTTCACCAGCCTGGTTTCCAGTGTGACATCATCATGAATCAAAAAGCCTACGATGCCCTGCCAGAAGATCTTAAATGGATTATTGATATCTGTGCCAAAGAGACCCAGCTGTGGAGCTACAACTGGATCAACAGCCTGAATGCCAAGGCAATGAAAATGTTTAAAGAAAATGTTGAAATCGTTAAAATGGACAAAGAGACCGTCATTGAATTCCGAAAAATGACAAAAACCTACCTGGATTCCGTAAAAGCCAAATATCCGGATGTTAAAGAAGCCCTGGATTCCCAGGAAGCTTTTATCAATGAATATGCTGTGTGGAGAGAAGCAAGGGGTGGTGCAACCCCATGGCCCTACGAAGATTTCATCCAGGGTAAAACCACCGAATAACAAAAAATATAATTTAGATATCTGATTGCCTTGATCAATGATCATAACGACAAGCATGATAAACGATAACTTGCAGCGCAATCAGAGCATCAATATCAGCGGATATATTAACGCTGGACCTGATGAGGGGACAGGTTGGACTTATGGGCATTATGTGGGCAGGTTTGCCCCTGAACAGACCCTTATTAATAACACCCATAAGCCAACCCTGACCCCATATTCCCATTAATACTGTGACAGAGGATTTTTAATAATGCTGGAATCGATATCAAACAAATTAAACAACTTCAGTCAAAAGGAGGGAGAACTTGCATCGTTTCTGGTCTATCCTCTTTTGTTTGTGGTGGTCTATGAAGTTTTCATGAGATATGCGTTTAATTCCCCCACCACCTGGGGGTTTGAGGCAACCACTTTTCTATATGGGCTGCATTTCATGTTTGGGAATGCCTACACAGATGTAAATGACGGCCATGTGAAAGTGGATATTTTCACATCGTATATGCCCAAAAAAACGCAAACAATAATAGCGATTATCTCTAATATGCTCTTTTTTATGCCTGTCATGGTCTGCCTGACCATATGGTCCTTTATTTTTGCGTACAACTCAACCATGGGCCAAGAACTCAACCCCACAAGCTGGGCACCGCCCATCTGGCCGTTGAAAATTCTCATGGCGGTCTGCTTCCTGTTTCTCTTACTCCAGGGCGTTGCAAACCTTCTTTCTGACATTAACCGCCTGAAGAGCAATAATTAAAGAGGTACACTATGAGTCTTGAAGTCATGACATTGGCAATGTTTGTAACCCTTATGCTGGCCATCATACTCGGACACCCCCTGGCCTACACCCTGGCCGCCATTGCCACCTTGTTCGGTCTTATTGATAACGGTGGTTCCATACCCATGCTGTTTGACATGTTTGCCAACAATGCCTGGGGATTGATGAATAATTATACCCTGGTAGCCATCCCTCTTTTTATCCTGATGGCCCAATTACTGGATCAATCCAAGGTGTCGGATGCCCTTTTTGAATCCCTGTACGTGGTCCTGGGAGGCCTCAAGGGAGGCCTTGGCCTGGCTGTTATTATAGTATGTACTGTTTTTGCCGCCACCACCGGTATCATTGGTGCATCCGTGGTGGCCATGGGGCTTCTGGCCACCCCGGCCCTTATCAGCAAAGGATATCAAAAAGAGCTTGCCAGCGGAATCATATGTGCGTCCGGAACCCTGGGTATTCTCATTCCCCCCAGTATCATGATGGTGGTTTACGGAGGACTCACCGGCATGAAAGAGACCTCCGTGGGAAATCTTTTTGCCGGTGCCATCTTTCCCGGACTCATGCTGGCTGCCTTTTACTTTCTTTATGTTTTCATACGATGCAATTTAAATCCAACACTTGGCCCCCCAATTTCCAAAGAAGAAGCCTCTAAATTCACTGCAGCCCAGAAATGGTCCATGACCCTGAAATCCCTTATTCCCCCCCTTGCTCTGATCCTTGCTGTCATGGGAACCATCCTGGCAGGTGTTGCAACGCCCACAGAGGCGGCAGGTCTGGGTGCCGGCGGAGCAATGCTGCTTGCACTGATCAGCGGAAAGCTAAATTTCCAGGTACTTAAAAAAGCAAGCTACGCCACCTTAAAAACCACCTCCATGGTCATGCTGCTCTTTATTGGTGGAAAATTTTTCAGCACGGTGTTTTTAAGCATGGGCGGTGGCGATGTGGTGGCAGATCTACTCATCGGATCCGGCATGAGCAGATGGGCCATACTGGGCATCATGATGCTCATCGTATTTATCATGGGCATGTTCATTGACTGGGCTGCCATCCTTTTGGTCACCGTACCCATCTTCATGCCCATTGCCATGGAAATCGGATTCGATCCCCTCTGGTTTTCTCTGCTCATGTGCGTTAACCTACAGACTTCCTTTCTGACACCGCCCTTTGGCTACGCATTGTTTTACTTTAAGGGCGTGGCACCGGAAGGATACACCATGATGCATATTTACAAGGGTATACTTCCCTTTGTGCTGTTGCAGGTCGTAAGTCTTGCCATTTTGTGCATGTTTCCATCCATTGTCACCTGGTTACCCAGCATTTTCTTTGGATAAAAGGAAAATAACAACGCAGGGCTTGCCCATTCAGGTAAGCCCTGCCCACCATCCCCTCCAGAATCTCACCCATTAAGACATAGCAGATCCCAACACAAGCCCCCCCTCCCCCTTTATATTTTATCCAAACAGCCTTCATTAATTTGGAATACGCAAAGATCCCCGGATTACAGGCATATCCCACCCTCCTCCTTGCCCAGACAAACAAACACAATCATTGAAGGACCACCCATATTCAATAAATTTTTCATGTTTGTTGAAAAAAGTTTGACAAATGATCTTCAACGAATATAGTATCGTCATAACAACCGAGCGCTCGTTCGGATAAATTATCTTTAGATGCAACAGAAATGCTTTTCTAATACGCGAACCTGGGATATGAGAGAACATCTCCGTGACGATACCCCTCTATATTTCAAGGTGCCATCATTGACCACAACTATAAGGAGGATGAAGGGTGAATTTTGACCTTACCAAAGAGCAGACAATGATTCGCAAAGAAGTGAGAAAGTTTGCCCAGAAAGAAATTGCACCCATTGCAGGAGAACTTGACGAAAATGAAGAATTTTCGGCTGAACTCACTCGCAAAATGGGAGAAATAGGTCTCTTTGGGATGTTTGTATCGGAAAAATATGAAGGCCAGGGAATGGATTACATCTCGTACATCATCGCCGTGGAAGAGATTGCCAGAATAGACGGATCCCAGGCCGCCACCATCGCTGCAGGAAATTCCCTCGGCATCGGTCCCCTTTATTATTTCGGATCGGAAGAACAAAAACAAAAATATCTGCCAGCCCTTTGCAACGGTGAAGGTCTGTGGGGCTTTGGGCTCACCGAACCCACAGCAGGGTCTGATGCCGGAGGAAGTAAAACAACGGCGATTCCCGATGGAGATGACTGGATCATCAACGGTTCAAAAATATTCATCACCAATGCCGCCTGCGAAATGACCCTTGGCGTCACGGTGCAGGCCATCACCGGTACCCGCGACAACGGCAAACCTGAATATACCTGTTTTATCGTGGAAAAGGGCACACCGGGATTCAAGGCCGTCCCCATGCATAAAAAAATGATGTGGCGGGCCTCCAATACGGCAGAGCTCTACTTTGACAATGTCCGGGTACCCAAGGAAAATATTCTGGGTAAACGGGGAGACGGTTTTCACCAGATGCTGAAAACCCTGGATGGCGGACGTCTTTCCATCGGTGCCATGGGGCTTGGCGGCGCCCAGGGAGCCTATGACCTGGCACTGAAATATGCAAAGGACCGGGAACAATTCGGTCAACCCATTTCAAAATTCCAGGCCATTGCCTTCAAGCTTGCAGACTGCGCCATGGAAATTGAATGTGCCAGAAACCTTATGTACAAAGCCTGCTGGCTCAGGGGCGAAAACCGCCCGTTTGAAAAGGAAGCAGCCATGGCCAAACTGTATTGTTCTGAACTCATGGGCCGGGTGGCCAATCATGCAGTGCAGATCCACGGCGGCTATGGATTGATGAAGGAGTATAATGTTGAGCGATTTTACCGGGACCAGAAACTCCTTGATATTGGGGAAGGAACTTCAGAAGTTCAGAGGATCGTTATTTCAAGACACATTGGGTGCTGAGCTAACTTTTTTTATTTAAAGAGGGATCAAATGCAAAAACCTGACATCACAGTAGGCAAAACCACCATTGGTAACATCGTAGACATGCTGGCTGACAACCTGGGGGACAACAGCGCATTGGAATATTTATCCCTGGATATCAAGTATAATTTCAGGGAATTCCGAGGCATTTGTGATCAGGTTGCCAAGGGTCTCATGGCACTTGGTATCCAGCGCGGAGAAAAAGTTGCCATCTGGGCAAACAATCTTCCCGAATGGGTGTATACCCAATACGGCAGTGCCAGAATGGGCGCAGTTCTGGTGACGGTGAACACAAGCTATAGAAGTGCGGAACTGGAATATCTTCTGGAACAGTCCGATGCCACAACCATTATTCTCACCGGCGGGGTCAGGGAAGCGGATGAATATCTCAAGGTCATTAATAAAGTATGCCCCACACTCAAGGACTGTGAACCCGGTAAACTTGACAATCCCAAGCTGCCGTTTCTTAAAAATGTTATCTATCTGGGGAAAGATAAAATCCCCGGCATGTACAACTGGGATGAGATCATGGAAATGGGGAAAAAGGTTTCCGATGCTGAACTCAAACAACGGCTGGACTCACTGGACCCCGATGATGTCATAAACATGCAGTACACCTCCGGTACCACCGGTTTTCCCAAGGGTGTCATGCTTTCTCACACCAATCTTATCGGCAATGCCATGAGCATGGCCACCTGCATGAATCTGACCCCCGATGATGCCATGTGCATTCCCGTCCCATTTTTTCACTGCTTTGGATGCGTCATCGGGACCCTTTGCTGCATGGTATCAGGAGCCACCATGGCCCCTGTGGTGGCCTTTAATCCGGTGGATGTACTCAAAACTGTGGAAGCCTCCAAGTGTAACGCCCTGCTGGGTGTTCCCACCATGTTCATCGCCGAATTTGAGGAAATGGATAAAAACACCTATGACACCTCCAGCCTGAGAACCGGTGTCATGGCCGGTTCCACCTGTCCCATTGAGGTCATGAAACGAGTGATAAAAGACATGGGTGCCAAGGAGATGACCATTGTATACGGCCAGACCGAAGCCTCCCCGGGCATCACCCAGACCCGTGACAACGATTCTCTGGAATTAAAGACATCCACCGTGGGCAAGGCCCTGCCCAATGTGGAGGTAAAAATCGTTGATCCCATCACCGACGAAGAAATGCCCGTCAACGAACAGGGCGAGCTTTGCACCCGTGGTTATCATGTCATGAAGGGCTATTATAAAATGGAAGAAGCCACGGCCCAGGCCGTTGATAAAGACGGCTGGCTCCACACAGGCGATCTTGCCACCATGGACGAGAACGGATATTGCAAGATCACCGGACGTATCAAGGACATGATCATCCGGGGCGGAGAAAATATCTATCCAAGGGAAATAGAAGAATTTCTGTACCACTTTCCCAAGGTCAAAGATGTTCAGGTGGTGGGGGTTCCCGACACAAAATACGGGGAAGAAGTGGCGGCATTTATTCAGCTCAAACCAGGTGAAAAAGCGACATCTGAAGAAGTTAAAGAATTCTGTAAAGATAAAATCTCCTACCATAAAATCCCACGATTTGTCTTTTTTGTGGACGATTATCCCACCACGGCCAGTGGCAAAATTCAGAAATATAAATTAAGGGATATGGCAACCGAAACAATTGAAAATTAACCCCTGATGCGCATTACTTGATGATTTTTAAAATTTAAAAAAGGGCTTGGACAAAAATCGGCCATTGGCAGATATTGTAAAAAAGCCCTGAAATAACGACCAACAAACAATGAAAAAGCACGGCATAGACATGTGGAGATTTGTAATTCCCATCTACACAGCACCCATTAACCGCTTTTTCATAATAAGAAGGAGGTAATCGTGGATCGTGAGACTGTTTTGCTAACTGAAGAAAGGGGAAGCGCCGTTGTCCTGACTTTGAATCGCCCCAAAGCCATGAATTCCCTCAATTTTGATATGCTAAATGCCGTTAAAGAGCAGGTGGATGCGCTGCAATACCGTTCGGACATCCGCACCGTCATTCTAACCGGTGCCGGTGACCGGGCTTTCTGTGCCGGAGCAGATTTAAAGGAACGGGCCACACTGTCCCAGGATGAAGTAAAAAAATTCATCCTCACCATCAGAAATCTTCTCACATCCATACAGCACCTGAACAAGCCGGTGATCTCCGCTGTAAACGGCATTGCTCTGGGCGGAGGCACAGAGCTTGCCCTGGCTTCGGATATCCGCATTGCATCCCAGACTGCAATAATGGGCCTGACCGAAACACGCCTGGCCATTATCCCGGGCGGGGGGGGCACCCAGAGACTGCCTCGCATCATCGGGGTGGCCAAGGCCAAGGAACTGATCTTCACCGGTCGCCGGGTGGATGCCGATGAGGCCCTTGCCATAGGCCTTGTCAACAAGATATGTCCCCCGGAACACCTCATGGATGAGTGCATGGCCATGGCGAACATGATTGCAGAAACCGGACCCATTGCCGTAGAAATGGCCAAGTATGCCATTAACCAGGGTATTGAAACAGATCTTGCCACAGGCCTTGCCATTGAATCCAATGCCTATCGGGTCACCATCCCCACCGAAGACAGAACTGAGGGTCTCACCGCATTCAGAGAAAAAAGAAAACCGGTCTACAAAGGAAAATAGGTGAAAAACACATGAGTGAAAACAGAACTTTCTGGGAAAATGAAGAAGCAAAGCTTGCCGAGCGTCAATACGAGGCCATCTGGCCCGGCGGACAAAAAGCCGTGGACCGGCTGGCCAAAAACAACAAACGTCCGGTGAGGGATCTGATACAGGATCTCATTGATCCGGGAACCCAATTTTTTGAACTGTCCCTGCTGGCGGGTTTTGGCATGAATTACCCTGGGATACCCGACGTCCCCTGCGGCGGCATTGTCACAGGCCTTGGTAAAATCCACGGCAACTGGACCATGATTCTGGGCAATGACTCCCGGGTAAAGGCGGGGACCTATTTTCCCATTACCTTAAAAAAACACATGCGGGCCCAGGCCATTGCTGAAAATTGCGGCATCAACTGTGTGTATATTGCAGACTCCGGCGGGGCCTTTCTGCCCATGCAGGTGGAGGTGTTCCCCGATGATCAGCATTTTGGTTCGCTTTTTTATAACATGGCCCGAATGTCTGCCAAGGGGCTGAAACAGATCACCATGAGCACCGGTGGCAACACCGCCGGCGGGGCCTATATTGTGTTTATGGCCTGTGAATCCATCATGATCGACCAGCAGTCCTTTTCTTTCCTGGGTGGACCACCCCTTGTGAAAATGGCCACCGGTGAAACCATTTCCGCCGAAGATCTCGGGGGAGCCAGAACCCACACACAGATTTCAGGCGGCGCAGACCATCTGTGCACGGATCAGGCAGATGCCGTGGCCCGGGTCCGGGATATTCTGTCCTTGAGCAAACCCCAGACCACCCACCTCCACCGATACCAGGAGCAGGAGCCGGCCGTACCTGCCGACTCCATTTACGATTACATACCGGTGAACTTCGGCCAGAGCATTGATACCCGAAGCATCATTGAATGTATTGCCGACGGCAGTGTGTTTCTGGAATATAAAAAAGATTATGCCGAGGGAAAGGCAAGTAACATCCTCACCGGCAAGATAAGAATTAAAGGTCTGCCCGTGGGAGTAGTGGCCTCCAACGGTGTTGGGATTATCTTCCACGAAGCCGCCCGGAAAGCCACGGAGTGGATCGTTAGATGCAGCCAGGAAAAAATCCCCCTGCTCTTTATCATGAATGCCCCCGGATTCATGGTGGGCTCCGAAGCCGAGCATGCCGGCATCGGCAAATATGGGGCAGACCTGGTGCGGGCCGTGTCCTGTGCCCAGGTTCCCCGGATTCAACTGGTCATCGGACCGGACAACGGGGCTGCCAATTATGGGATGTGCGGCCGGGCCTACCGCCCCCATTTCCTTTTTTCCACCATGCGGTCCCGCACCTCGGTGATGAGCGGGAAAAGTGCGGCCGGAGTGCTTCTATCCATTGAAGAGGTCAAAAGAAAACGCTCGGGCAACCCCATGACCCAGGAAGAAAAAGACGCATTTCGGGAAAAGATGATTGAAAAATACGATGGGGAAGCCCACCCCTTCTATTGTTCTGCACGCCTTTTAAATGACAGAGTGCTTAAATTTTCTGAAATTCGGGACTGGCTGGCCATGGGCTTTGAGGTGAGTCTGCTCAAGGAAATCGGCGAGCCTGCCTTTGGTAATTTCAGATTTTAATCACTTTGCATCATTAAAGAACCGTGGCAGACTTAACTGCCACAACAAAACAAACAAAAACAATGGGGCCGGGTAATAAATTCGGACACCAGGCACCGGACCCGGACCCAGCGACCTGAAATCCGGCCCAAAAACCAAGAGCTCATTTACCCAGTACCAAGTACTTAAATTAAGACAGTATCCATTCATCCGATTTTATTAAAAAGCCATAAGGAGCCTATTATGACTGAATATGATATGTGGAAAATTTTTCCAAGAATGCCCAAAAAAGTAATCATTGGAGACATAACCGTACGGGATGGATTTCAACATTCAGAAAAATTCATCTCCACCGAAGCCAAAAAATTCTATCTGGAAGAACTTATTTTTGCAGGATGCCGTAATATAGAAGTTACCAACCTGGGCAATCCCTATCTCATGCCCCAGTTTCGCGATGCCGAAGAATTGTTAACCTATGTGCGGGGGGATCTTTTTAAAAAGAAATGTACCCGGAGGGGTATCAATGTAGATGACATCTGCTTTACAGCCATCACCATCAGGGAAGGTGCTGTGGACCGGGCCATTGAACTCAAAAAAAAGGGCATCGGCCCGGACCGCCTTTTAATGATGGTGTCCACCGAAGAACAACACCATTTTGCCAATTCCGGTACCACCCTTCCCAATTACTGGAAGGAATGTGAGCGCAGCATTAAAAAATGCAATGATGCCGGCATGAAAATGTGCGGCACGGTGAGCACCATCTGGGGTAGTCCCATCGGAGGGGCCACGGACATGAAAGATGCCGTGAAATTCACCAAACGCTGGCTGGACATCGGTGCCCATGATGTGGAACATGCCGACCATGACGGCAGTGCATCCGCAGCCGATGTGTATCGCTATTTCTCCATGGTGCTGGATGAACTGCCCGATGTAAATCTCCACATCGCCCATTTCCACGAGACCAAACGGGTGGCATCGGCCTCTGTGCTGGCGGCCCTCCAGGCAGGTATCCGAAATTTTGAAGCCACCCTGGGCGGCTTGGGCGGTCAGCCTGCGAACTTCCTGGACGACAGACCCATCAAAGGCACCGGCGAATACTATTACGATGATCCGAGATACGTGGGCCTCATCTGCCTTGAAGACACACTGGTACAGGTGGATGAAATGAACATCGAACATGGCTGGGATGTCGATCGGGTCCTTTGGCTGGGCAAACAGCTGGAGCGGACCATGGGACATCGCCTGCGAAGCGAGGCCATGATCAACGGCAGAACCTTGAAGGAAGGACACATGCATTATGCCAGACCCGGCTTGAAAAAACTCAAGGAAAAACTGGGTGAAAAACCCGATCAGTTGCTGCCCGAGGGATGGGTATAAAAAAGGAGAGAACATGAAAAAAGAGGAAACGACTCCCCACATCAATGTGGATTATTTTGAGGACCTCACCGGTAATATCGAAGACGGACCCAAGGGAGATGTCAAGGAGGTGGGGACACGCATTAAAGAGTTGAGGGAAAAAAAGGGCATCTCCTTGAAAGACCTTGCCAACCTCACCGGATTTGATGAGGAGCGGCTGGAAAACATTGAAAAAGGCGTGGTAAAACCCCAGCTGGGAACCGTGATGAAATTATCCAGAGCCCTGGACAGCGCCCTGGGACGTCTGGTGTCCGGGGTGGGCGATAAACTTTACTCCATCACCCGCAGGGAACAAAGAAAAAAGATCTCCCGATCCACCTCCCCCAAGGGAGAAAAAAATCTTTATACTTACATGAGTCTGGCCCCGGAAGTTCAGGGACGTCACATGGAGGCCCTCATTGTTCAGCTGGAAGAAAGTCCCACCAAAGAAGTCTCCGTACACAATGGTGAAGAATTTATTTATGTTCTCGAAGGAACAGCCCTTCTGCACATTGGCGACGAAGTGTTTGACCTGGGGCCCGGGGACAGTGTCTACTATCTGTCCACAACACCCCACCAGATCATGGCAAAACAGGGCAAGGCAACCATTCTTGCCGTTCTTTATGAATAACCACCCCCTCGGCCACCGACAAAACAGACAATGAAACTGTCATAATGCCGCCCCGACGGGTGTCCTGACCGAAACGGGAACATCAGGGGCGGCATTTTCATGTAAACGGACTTGTCCCTACGGACACAACAAAGAATGAAAACGGCATGATGCCGCCCCCAACGGGCGGACGATCGGGCCCCGGACCGTCGGCGGCGCTTTTGCCCTGCCGGTCTAAAGCGCAGAAACTGCAGGCAGGTTTATCCTCAAACAGCCTGGGCGTCTTAACGCCCGGCAGGACAAAAGCGCTGATCGCCTTTGGCTCCGAATGGGCCGGACCGCCCGCCCGCTGGGGGCTCTGCTGTCGGCATTTTCATGTAAATAAGGAGCATATCATGGCAAAATGTTTATGGACGCCATCCCAGGAGCGAATCAAGCAAACCAACATGTATCGCTTCATGCAGGTGGTCAACGATAAATTCGATAAAAATTTCAACAACTACGACGACCTTTATCAGTGGTCCACGGATAACCTTGCAGATTTCTGGGCCACCATGTGGGATTTTGCCGGTATTAAAGCCTCCAGGCCCTATGAGCAGGTCATTGATGATCCCGGAAAAATGCCCGGGGCCAAATGGTTTGAAGGGGCAAAACTCAATTTTGCAGAAAACCTTCTGCGCAGAAGGGATGATAAACTTGCCCTGATCTTCAGAGGTGAAGATAAAATCAGAAGAACACTTACTTATAAGCAGCTCTATGATGAGACCTCCCGGGTGGCGGCATCCCTTAAAGCGGCTGGTATAAAACCCGGTGACCGGGTGGTGGGATTTGTGCCCAATATGCCCGAGTCCATCATCGCCATGCTGGCCGCCACAAGTCTCGGGGCCGTATGGTCGTCGTGCTCTCCGGATTTCGGTATCAAGGGCGTACTGGATCGGTTCGGCCAGACCCGGCCCCGGATTCTTTTCACAGCGGACGGTTATTTCTTCAAGGGCAAACCCCTGGACAGCCTGGAAAAAATTGCCGGTATCATCCAGGAACTGCCCTCCATTGAAAAAATTGTGGTGGTTCCCTATGTCAATGAGAGTCCGGATATCAGTGTGCTTCCCAATGCCGTTCTGATGGAAGATTTCAAGGCTGAAAAACCCGAAGAAATAAAGTTTGAACAGCTTGACTTTGATCATCCCCTTTACATCATGTACTCATCCGGCACCACCGGCCTTCCCAAATGCATGGTCCAGAGTGGTGGTGGGGTCCTCATGCACCAGATCAAGGAGTTGATGCTCCACACGGATCTTAAGGAAGAGGACACCATCTTTTACTTTACCACCTGCGGATGGATGATGTGGAACTGGCTGACCGCTTCCCTTGCCACCGGGGCCACCCTGGTGCTGTTTGACGGCAACCCCTTTCATCCCGGACCCGATGCCCTGTGGCACATGGCCGAAGCGGAAAAAATCACCGTGTTCGGCACCAGTGCCGGTTACATTGCGGCCCTGAAAGCCGCCGGGGTCAAACCGGGTAAAAACTTTGACCTTTCCGCCATGAAGGCATTACTGTCCACGGGTTCTCCCCTTTCCAAGGAAGATTTTCAATTCATCTACGATGAAATAAAATCCGATATGCAGCTGGCATCCATCTCCGGAGGATCGGATCTCAACGGCTGCTTTGCCCTGGGCAACCCCATGGGCCCGGTGTATTCCGGCGAACTCCAGTGCCGGGGCTTGGCCATGAAGGTATTTGCCTATGATGATGACGGCAAGCCCATGGTGGGTCAGCAGGGAGAACTGGTGTGCACGGCGCCCTTTCCTTCCATGCCCATTTACTTCTGGAATGACGAAGACGGTTCCCGGTATCACTCGGCCTATTTTGAAACCTTTCCCGGCATCTGGGCCCACGGGGATTTCATTGAAGTCACCGAACGGGGCGGCGTTATAATGTACGGCCGGTCCGATGCCACCTTAAACCCCGGCGGGGTTCGCATCGGCACCGCAGAAATCTATCGACGTCTGGAACAGATGGAAGAACTCAAGGACAGCGTGGTGGTGGGACAGAACTGGAACAACGACGTCCGGGTGATTCTTTTTGTGACCCTTGCTGAAGGACAGACCCTCACCGACGATCTTGTGGCAAAAATCAAAAAGGATATCCGCAACAATGCCTCCCCCCGGCATGTACCTGCCAAGATTATCCAGGTACCGGACATCCCTTACACCCTGAACATGAAAAAGGTGGAGCTGGCCGTTAAAAAGGTCATCCATGGCCAGGAAGTAAAAAACAAGGATTCCCTTAAGAATCCGGAGTCCCTGGATTTCTTTGAGCAGATTTCGGAGCTCCAGGAATAGGGAGGCCATGAGGGCGCATTCCCATTTTCCCGGTTTGGTCACAATCTGGTTTATTTGTCATAGTTGGTGGGGCAACGGGGTCAGGCTTGTGTTATTGGCGTTATTGACCACAGCCTGTGCAAACGCCAAAACCAGCGATAATGCCAATAACGCAAGCCTGCCCCCCTCTGTGATTGAGCGTCTAACCGGGAAAATGGGATTGCGCCCGGCCATGAAGTGACACACGATGGGGCTTTTTTTCCTCGCTATACCAGAAAAGTCAAAAAAACGGCATCGTCAAAGACCAGATAAAAAAATTACAGCTTTTGACAAACCTTAAAAAAGCGGGTAACTTGGATTTCTTGTGAGTTTATACATATATAAACCCGGGATCCAGTACCCGCTTTTTCATATAAACGGTCATGTCCTGTCGGACACAACGAAGATAGGGTCGTAGACGCGGAGCCAAATGGCATTATGCCGCCCCTCCCCCGACGGGCAATGGGCCCGGACCGGAACTGTAGACAGCTCGATTGTCCGGTTCCTATTGCCCATCGGGGGAGGGGCTCTGCTGAGGTAGACTTGAAGGTTACCTTTTCATATAAACATACATGGCTGTGACCACCAGCCACAACGAAAAATGAAAAAGCAGTTGCTATCAGTACCCAGTACCTGCTGTTTCATATAAAAAGGAATCAACATGTTCATAAACGGTCAATGGACCACATCAGACACCGGAGAAACATTCACCGTATTAAATCCCGCCACCGGTGACATCATTGCCACGGTTCCCGACGGCGGCGCAAAAAAAGCACAAATGGCAATTAAAGCGGCCCATGAAGCTTTCGGGACCTGGTCCGCCCAGACGGCCCACCAGCGCTCGGAATTTCTTTACCGTGCCCATGGATTGATGATGGACAATCTGGAACACCTGGCCCAGGTCATGACAAAGGAACAGGGGAAACCCATCAAGGCTGCCCGCAACGAGGTAAAATACGGGGCGGATTTTCTGCTGTGGTTTGCCGAAGAGGCCAAGCGGGTGTATGGCAGAACCATTCCGTCCGCACGATCGGACCAGCGATTCATGGTGTTGAAACAGCCCGTGGGGGTGGTGGCCGCCATCACGCCCTGGAATTACCCGGTGTCCATGATCACACGCAAGGTGGCCCCGGCTCTGGCGGCTGGCTGCACCATTGTACTCAAACCCGCCGAAGCAACCCCCCTTTGTGCCATTGAAATGTTCAAAATTCTGGAAAAGGCAGGACTTCCGCCGGGGGTTGCCAACCTGGTAACTGCCCTTGATCCTGCCCCCGTTGGCGAGGTCTTTATCACAGATGAAAGGGTCCGAAAACTGACCTTCACCGGGTCAACAGCGGTGGGCAAACACCTGGCCCGGGGGGCCGCATCCCAAATGAAACGGATATCCCTGGAGCTGGGGGGGCACGCCCCTTTCATCGTGTGTAAAGACGCCGATCCGGTTCACGCGGCCAAGGGCCTTGCTCTGGTAAAATTCTTAAACACCGGCCAGGCCTGCATCAGCCCCAACCGCATTTTTGTCCATTCTTCCATGAAAGAGCCCTTTCTGGCAGAACTTTTAAACCGGGTGTCCCGGATGAAGGCCGGGGAAGGCACCCAACCCGGTGTCAGCATTGGTCCCCTGGTCAATGCCGATGCCGTTGAAAAAGTGGACCGCCAGGTGAAAGATGCTCTTAATAAAGGTGCTGCCCTTATCACCGGTGGATTCAAAATGCTGGAGGAGGGCCTTGATAAAGGAGATTTTTATGCCCCCACCATTTTGTCCGACATCACCGACGAGATGCTGATTTACCGGGAAGAAACCTTTGGCCCGGTGGCTCCTGTCATTATTTATGAAGATGAAAAAGAACTTCTGACCATGGCCAATGATACCCATTATGGCCTGGCCGCCTATGTGTACACCCAGAATCTGTCCAGGGCCATGCGTCTTTTTGAGGGGCTCCACTTCGGCATCATCGGCATCAATGATATTAATCCCACATCGGCCGCTGCCCCCTTTGGGGGAATGAAAGAAAGCGGCATGGGAAGAGAAGGTGCCATGGAAGGCATTGAAGAATATCTTGAAACCAAACTGGGAGGGTTTTCAATATAACCGCCATGGGCGGACCTTATTTTGATCTCGTTCTGCCCACAACAAAGCATGAAAAAATATTAGGCTTGCCTATTCTTTCATATAACCCGCATGTCCTGGCGGCCACAACGAATAATAAAAATGGCATTACTGCATTTTATAACGTCCAGGAGGACCCGGAAAATGAAAATAACACAATGGATATTGCCTATGACGGGACTTTTGATGATCTGCATGGGGTGCAAAACCCCGGAAATCGGGTTAACCCCGGCGGGATTGCGGCCCTGCCCGGACCGCCCCAACTGTGTGAGCAGCCAGGAAAATAACGACGAACACAAAATTCTTCCCCTGACATATTCCACAGACAAAGCAACGGCATATGCAAAAATAAAACAGATAATTTCACACCAGGAAAATGCAGATATTGTGGCGGAAAATGCCGATTACGTTCATGTAACGTTCAGGTCAAAAATAATGGGATTTGTGGATGACATGGAATTGTGGTTCCCCGGGGACCAACAGGTGATTCACCTGCGCTCGGCCTCAAGGGTGGGATATTCCGATTTTGGTGTGAACAAAAAACGGGTGGAAACCATCCGCAACCTTTTTACAGAATAACGGCCCATGGCAAAACTCCCCCCCCGAGCGCTGTTATCTTTTCTTTGCTCCGGGCTGGTTTTGATGCTTTTATTATGCGCCTGTTCCCCCCCCCGGGAACAGGACATTGCACCGGAAAACAGAAACGGCATCACGGAAAACGAAATTTGCATCGGCTCCTCCCTGGCCCTGGGCGGCCATGCCGGATACCTGGGCACCCAGATGCTCCAGGGAGCCATGTCCTATATCCGGCACATCAATGAAACGGGGGGAATTCACAACAGAAAAATCACCATCATTGCCCTGGACGATCGCTACAATCCCACCCAATGCCTTTACAATACCCAGCAGCTGATTCTGGAACAAAAGGTTTTTGCCCTGTTCTGCTATGTGGGAACCCCCACCACCGTGCGGATCATCCCCCTTGTCAATGAAGCCCGGATTCCACTGGTGGGCATGTTCACCGGGGCCAATCGCCTGCGACAACCGGTGAACCGGTATCTCATCAACATCCGGGCCTCCTATTACCAGGAAACCCGGGCGGCGGTGGATTTCATTGTGAAAGAAAAAAAATTAAATCAGGTGGCCGTGTTTTATCAATATGACGAATACGGATTTGATGGTCTCCGGGGTACGGAAATTGCTCTTAAAAAACATGGGCTCGTCCCGGTGGCCAAGGGATCTTATGTCCGGGGAACCCTGGACATTGACGCTGGCCTTGAAAAAATCATTGCCTCCAATGCCCAGGCCGTTATCATGATCGGTACCTACGATTCCTGTGCAAAATTCATCAACCGTGCCCGGGCGCGTCACTTTTCTCCCCTGTTTCACAATGTCTCGTTTGTGGGCTCCAAGGAACTGGCCAGACGACTGGGGGAAAATGGCGAAGGGGTCATGGTCACCCAGGTGGTGCCCCCACCCACCGTTGATTCTAATGCCCCTGCCCTGCCCGGGGTAAAAGAGTACCTGGCATTGCTTAAAAATTACTATCCCCGGAGCCGACCCAGTTTTGTGGGGCTTGAAGGATATCTCAACGCCAGAATACTGGTGGAAGGCATCACCCGGGCCGGAGCGGACATCACCCGGGAAAAATTCATTAAGGCCATTGAATCCATCGATCAATACGACCTTGGCATACAAAACCCCCTGTCCTTTGGGAAAAATGACAACCAGGGACTTGACGATGTCTATTACACCATTATCCACAACGGAGAACTGGTGCTGATAAAATGAATCATTTCAACCGCCTCAGCCTTAAAAATAAAATCTTTGTTTCCTGCCTGGGATTCATTCTTCTGGTGAGTTTTTTCATTGCCCTTTTTACCCGTTCCCTTTTAATCACAGGTCTCACCGGAGAGTTAAAAAAAAGAGGCATCGGCATTGCCCAGGGCATTGCCGACAGCGCCAGGGTGTATATCCTGACAAAAAACCGAGCGGAACTCACCGCCATTGCCTATGATGCAAAACTGGGGAACAGAAAGGATATCATCACCTATCTCATCATAAGTGATAACCGGGGCAATCTCCTGGCCCACACCTTTACCACGGGCTTTCCCCCGAACATTGCCACCTTTGTGAAGCATCAGGATATTGAAAGGGAAAACATCACCAGCATGGATGTGAACCATCAATCAATGTTTCATGTGGTGGTGCCGGTGAAGGAGGGCATTTACACCATCGGGTCTGTGCAGGCAGGGCTTGACAAGGGGCACATTGAAAAACTGATCTCCGATCTGCGCCTGCTTTTTTTAAGTTTTCTTTCCATGGTCACGGTTATTTTCTTTTTTCTAAGCCACCGTCTGGCCCTGCACATCACCAAGCCTGTTTCTTCTCTGATCCGATACACAGATCAGATCACCCGGGGAAACTTTAACATCCTTTTTGAGGACGATGGGGTTAAAAACAACCAAAACCCCGGGGCCAGGGAGGATGAAATATCAAAGCTGACCAACTCGTTTATAAAAATGACCTCCCGGCTGAAACTGTCCACCAACCGGTTAAAAGAATCCCAGAAAAAATACCATGCCCTTTTCAGAAGTGGTCCCAATCCCATATTTGTGGTGAAAAAAGAAACCTTCGGCATCATGGATGCCAATCCCAATGCCACGGAGATGTTCGGCTACGAGCGACGGGAACTGCTTGGCATGAGTCTTTTTTCCATTGGAGATCTCAATGAAACCTCCTTTACCCACAAATATTCCGAAGGCGAAACCATGGTGATCAGCTCCAAGGTGAAATTTTATAAAAAAAATGGAGATTTTCTATTCGTCAATATCCATGCCAGTCCATCGCAATATCGAAACAAACCGGTTCTTATCGTGGCAGCCACGGACATCACCGAACTTGTAGAAAAGGATTCCCAGCTGATCCAGGCAAGTAAGATGACCAACCTGGAAAAAATGTCCGCCGGTATTGCCCATGAAATCAATCAGCCCCTCAATGCCATCAAAATGGGCAGTGAATACCTGTGCATGATGAAAGAAAGGGGGCAGATCGTAAAAGAAGATGATCTGAATATGGTGTTAACCCAGATCAGTACCCAGGTCTCCCGGGCTGCTGAAATCGTGGGACGACTCAAAACCTTTTCCAGAAAAGCCGATTTTTCAAGGGAAGTGATCCAGATCAATGACTGCATCCGGGCGGTGAACAAAATCATCGGCCGGCAGATCACCCTTCAAAACATAGATCTGATTCTGGATCTTGCCCAATGGGTCCCTCCGGTGCTGGCCCACAACAATAGAGTTGAACAGGTGATATTCAACCTTGTCACCAACGCAAGGGATGCCATCAATGAGCGCATCGAAGAAAAAAAAGATATTGACAGAGGCGTCATCACCGTGAGTACATTCTTTGATGAGCGCACCGTGGGTCTTGCCATTGCCGACAACGGCAACGGCATTGACCCGAAACACAGAGACCTCATATTTGAATCCTTTTACACCACCAAGGAGATGGGAGAAGGATTAGGATTAGGACTTTCCATTATCCAGGGCATCATAAAGGACTATAATGGAACCATCCACGTGGAGAGTTCACCGGGCTCTGGTTCGATTTTTAAAATTATTTTCCCGGCTCATGGTTGAGCTGGGCCTGATCATCCGGTTTTAAGGAAAAACAGATGAAAATTTTAGTTATAGACGATGAAAAACCCACCTTGTCCATGTTTAAACTGTTTTTAACGGCCTATGGATATGATGTATACATTGCCGAAGATGGAGAAAAAGGACTGGAACTTTTCAAACAGATTGCTCCGGACATTATATTTACGGATATCAAAATGCCGGGCATGGATGGCCTGGAAGTTCTTTCCCGCATCAAACAGACAAAAATTGCCTCCCAGGTCATTATCATCACCGGGCACGGAGACATGGAAAGGGCATTGGAGGCCCTGGATTTAAATGCCTCTGATTTCATCAATAAGCCGGTGGAACGTCAGGCATTGAATGCTGCCCTGGCCCGGGCAGAAAAAAGAATTGCCCTGCCCTGTGACTTCCCGGCAGAATTCACCGTAACGACAAGAAATGCAGTGCTTATCATATCCATTAAAGGTAAATTAACGGCAGGTGCAGAACCATATTTTCTTTCACAGATTTCCCCAAAATCCCTGAAAGATATTCAAGAGGTTCAACTGGTGATGGATGACAGTTTTTCCATTGACCGCCGGGGCATTGCCCTTTTAATGCAGGTTCTGCAGACCTTAAAGCAGCAGCATATTTCCATAGTCATGGAAAACCTGACCTGCAATTATGCACGGATATTTAAAATGACCGGTATGGATAAAATGGCAACTTTAAACGAAACTCCGGCCGAGGACTAACCCTCAAAAGGGTATCAAGATGAACCCAAACCGTCCCCCCAAAAGTTCCCATGCCGTCCAGCGCCTGCGCCTGTTCAGGATTCTGGACAGCCAGTTTCATAAGCAGAATTTTATGATCACCGGTCAGGCAGCCCAGGGGAAATCCACCCTTGTGGCCACATACCTGGAACGATCCCGGGAACAAGTACTGTGGTTTCATCTTTCCAAGGATCATGGTGAACATGCCAAACTCTTTGATCTTTTACTCCAGGGTATAAAAGAAACATACAGCCTGATCCCGAAAATGGCATCCCCAGGCGAAATCCCCCACACAACCCTTGGCACGGGCGGCACGGACAGGGAGCTTTTGCGTCACATGGAAAGTCTTTCCGTGATGCTGAAAAACCTCTCGCGCCCCCTGATCCTGGTGCTGGACGATTTCGAATCCCTTCAGGAAAGCGATTCTGGCTTTCAACTGATCAAACATATTCTTGATCAGGATTTTAACAGGCTTAAAATCTTTGTTCTGTCCCGGCGCATGCCCCGGCTCGACCTGAATCTTTTCAAGATGGAAGGGCACACCATGGTATTGACCAATAAAGACCTGGCATTCACCATGGCGGAAACCCGGCAGTTCTTTGCCGGAAAACCTGTAATGAGCCCCGATGATATTAAAAAAATCCTGAAAATCACCGACGGATGGGCAGGAGGACTTGCCCTGGTGTCCCAATGCCTTGACAGTTTCAGCAACATTGACACTCTTCCCGAACGATTGACATGGGAGGTTTTCAATTTTTTTTCCCGGGAGATCTACCACAGCCTTGCCCCGGTCATCCGCAATTTTTTAATGAAAACCGCCGTGCTTGACACCATTGACCCCGAGGTGGCAAATTATATTTCCGCCTCCCATGACGCCTTTGATGTGCTGTGGGATCTTGAGAAAAGAAACCTTTTTATCCAGCGCATTGATTCCGGAAGTAAATGGCCGGCATTTAAATATCATAAACTGTTCCGGGAATTTTTATTACAGGATCTATTGAACACAAAGGGAGATGAAACCATTCAACAGCTCAACCGGAAAGCCGGTCAATTTTACTGGAATAAAAAAGACCACGAGCTTGCCATGGATTATTTTTTAAAATCCAGTGCCTTTCCGGAAATTGCCCACATCATTAAAATAAAGGGAACCGATTACCTCATTAAACAAAAAATATCACATTTGAAAAAATGGATAAATTCCCTGCCCGAAGAAATGACCAAAAATGATCCCTGGCTTTTGTTTTACCGCACCATGACCCGGCGCATCCAGGGGGGAAAAAAAAATATCCGGGACCTTAAAAAAGCCATTTCACTTTTTGAAGAAAGCCAGGATGTCCGGGGTATACTGCTAAGTGTGGGGTATCTCATTGAAGCTGCGGTGTTTGTTCGTCAGCCTTCACGTAAAATACGGGAGTGGATCAAAAAAGGAGAAAAACAACTCCAGAGCATTGGCCGAAAAAATCGATACCCCTGGGCCAGAGCCCTGCTGTGGCAGGAAATAGGACTGGGATACATTGCCGGGGACGGCAACATCCCCAAAGGGATGTCCGCCTGCAAAAACGCCATATTACTGGGACGGCAGATACACAATGAAGATTTGGTTCTCAATGCATCCATTACCCTGACCTTCGGGTATGTACAGGCAGGGGATTTTGCCAATGCACGGCAGATGTTATCAAAGATAAAAACCCTCGCCAGCGAAGGCAGGCACCCTGAGTATCGGGCCTTGAAAGGTATTGTGGACATTGATTTTGCCATTAAAAACGGTGAATTTAACCTTGCAAAGAATCTTTTGAGCCAGTCTGAATCAGACATTGATAAATTCGGTTTGATCTTTCTCTATCCAGGATTTGTAGAGGCAAAGGCCCTATATCTTTTGTATATAGGGCGATTTAATGATGCCCGGCAGATGGCAGAGCATCTCAATGATTTCTCACTCCTGGAGGGAAACGAATTTTACAATGGTATTTCCCACCGCATCAAAGCCTTAAGTCACCTCCGGGAAAATGCCTGCGTCCTGGCACAGGGTGAAATCAACAAGGCATTAAAGGCCCTGGATCAGGTTCCCAAGGGAGATATCCACTATTTTCTCACCCAGCAGATAGCCGGAATTATCTTGTTTCACAACAGGGCCTATGACCAGGCCCGGGATCGTCTGATGCCTGTTCTGGAATACTTCCAGAGTATTTCTTCGGATCTGTGCACCTGTGAAACCTGTTTGATTCTGGGATTAATCGCCTGGGAACTAAATGATGCAGACACGGCATTTTACCATTTAAAAAAGGGATATGAAAAAGCCTGCAGAGAAAATTATTCTTTTTTCCCCCTGATTGATGAACAGATGTTGATCAAGGCACTGATGCTGCTGACAGCCCATGGAAAACTCCACCCCCTTGCCCCCTACCCCCTTGGTCTTTTACTAAAAAAAGAACCCAGGCAGGTGATGAACACCATGGACGAAATTCTTACCCAATACAAGGAAAAGCATCAAGACAAACCCCTGAAAAATATGCACCCATTGTACAAAAGACTGCTGCCACGGATCAGAATTGAAACATTGGGACAATTCATCATCCAGCGAAATGATAAAATCCTGGACCATAGAACCTTTGGCGGTTCAAAACCCATCCTGCTGCTCAAGGCCATTATATGCAATGGATCAAAGGATATACCCAAGGAGATCCTCATTGACAACCTGTGGCCCGATGCCACGGCAAAGGCCGGGGAAAAAAATTTTAAAATAAATCTGCACCGCCTGAGAAAGGCCCTGGAACCCCAGCCCAAAAAAGAATTCGGTTATTCCTATATTATCCACAAGGCAGGCCTGGTTTCCCTGGATGGAGATATTGTAAGTCTTGATGTGCACGAATTCATGGCCTCTGGAGCCAGGGCCATGGCAAAAGAGCAGGAGGAGGCATTTGAAAGCGCCATCGGGTATTATGAACATGCCATGAAATTATACAAAGGCGATTATTTCAGTGAAGAACCCTACATTGAATGGATGACCCGGAAAAGGGATCTTTTCAGAGCCAGATTCATGGAATTGATGCAGAAAAAAGCAAGGCTCCATGAAGAACTGGACCAGACGAACAGAGCCATTGCCTCCTGGCACCGCATCCTTGAAGTGGACCCCTGCTTTGAAGCCGCTTACAGAAACCTGATGATCCTGTATGCCGATGCCGGAGGAAAAACCAAAGCACTGGCGTTGTTCAGGCAGTGCCGGGACATCTTATCAAAAGAGCTGGCAACGGAACCTGATGCCCGAACGGTGCGGCTGTATGATCATATTTTATCCAGATAATTATTCAAGATTGTAATCTTGCCCGAATGAGGAGAGCATGCATAGATTTGAAAAACATTATGTCCCCGCCGGCAGCTACTATGTTGGTAAGTCAGCGCCTTTAATACTGAAAGCCTGGCTGGGAACCTGTGTCGGGGTTGCCCTTTTTGATCCCAAAAACAAAATCGGCGGAATGATTCATATACTGCTTGATAAGCCACCCTCACATGCAAAAAGCCAAGATTATTCGAAATATGCCACAACCGGACTGCCTGTTTTGTTTGAGGAACTGCTGGCCCTGGGAGCTTCAGCAAAACATATCATCGCATGCGTTGCCGGTGGTGCACTTGTGGGGCCAATGCATAAACATGACTTGGAATTTGATGTTGGCGGGCGTACCATTGAACGTGTTGTGAATTTTCTCACAGAAAAACAAATCCGCATAACAAAGTCAGAAAGCGGAGGTTTTTTCACCTGCGCCTTAAACCTCAATATGCAAACCTGGGAATGTAATATTGACCCCATTGTATTGGAAAATGCTGCCCCCAAGGATCATATACGGATATCGTCTGTGGATGAGATCAAAGATTCCATGCAGAAACTGCAGCCCATTCCACAGGTTGCATTAAAAATTCTGCGGCTTATTAATGAAGACACGTATGATACATCATTGCTCAGCACAGAAATAAGACAAGATCAGGTACTCAGCGCCCGTACCTTAAAGCTTTGCAATTCAGCTTTCTTCAAAAAACGCAAAAAAATAGAAACAATGGATCATGCATTGGTCTATCTGGGGCAGAAAGCATTGGTTAAATTTATAATTTCCTCTGCCTTAAACACTTTTTTTGATCAGACAGGTATGGGGTACTCCCTGTGCAAAGGAGGAATCTATCACCATGCCGTGGGAACCGCCATCATTGCTGAGAAAATTGCAGAAAAAACAGGAAAAGCGGATATGTCTCTTGCTTATACCGGAGGGTTATTGCATGATATCGGCAAAGTACTCCTGGATCAGTTTATTCAAGAGTCATTACCGTTATTTTACAGACAATTATTTGAACAAGGAAAAGATTTTTCAGAAGCTGAAAAAAAAATTCTCGGAATCAATCACTGCCATGCGGGAAGTCTCCTTGCTCAGCAATGGTGTTTTCCGGAGTCCCTGAAAGAGATCATAAAATATCACCACAGACCTGAGAATGCGGTCCAGTACAAAACGCTTGTCCACATCATTTATCTGGCAGACCTTGTCATGTCAAGGTTTCATCTGGGATTAGAAGTTGAACGCCTAAATACCGACCAGTTACCCCAAAGATTGGATACACTGGGCTTATCAATTCAATCATTTCAGGATATTGTCGATATGATTCCTGTAAAAGCATTGGAGCCATCCCCACGCATGGTCTCCATGGCCGAAGATATTTAGAGTGTAGCGTTTCCAGGAGGTTAAAGCCAATTTATATGAGATATTATACTTTATTGATTCCTTCAGTCATTGTTTGTGGATTGTTTGTGATTGGATTTCCAAATTTGCTATTAAAACGAAGACGCGTTAAGGCAAAATCACTTCATCAAAATAATTTTATACTGAACAACCTCCTTGAAGGCATTCCGATTCCCACCTTTGTGGTTGATAAGAATCATGTGGTAACCCATTGGAACAGGGCCTGTGAATCATTAACAGGAAAAACTTCAGTTCAAATGGTGGGAACTAAAGACCATCCCAAGGCATTTCATGATGCCCAACCATACTCAATTGCTGACTTGTTGCTGGATAATGCTCTGAGCAAAAGCATACAGAAACACGGCAATGGAATATACAAGAAGTCATCTACAATGGCAGGGGCATACGAAACGGAAATTTTCTGCAGGCACCTTGGCATTAACGGAAAATGGCTTTATGGATCAGCGGTTTTACTCAAAGATGAAGCCGGTAATATAAACGGTGCCATTGAAACCTGGCAGGACTTAACTGAATCAAAACAGCTGGAAAGACAGCTTATTCAATCACAAAAAATGGAGGCACTCGGTACCCTTGCGGGCGGTATCGCCCATGATTTTAACAATATTTTATCCATGATAATTGGATATGTGGACCTGGCGATGTTCAACCTGCCGGAAGACTCACCACTGAAAAACACTATAAAACCAATACTCTCTGCTGCCAACCGAGGAAAAGGACTGGTTAAACAGGTTCTCACATACAGCCGCAAAGCTGAAACCAAAACAAAACCCCTTCTTGTTCGTCCGTTAGTGGAAGAAACTCTTGAGCTTTTTACTATCTCCTTACCGGCAAATATTATAATAAACAAAGTCATACAGTCCAATGCGATGATAATAGCGGATCCATCCCATATCCATCAAATTGTCATGAATTTATGTACCAACGCTCTCCATGCAATGAAAAACACGGGTGGCATTTTGAGTGTGACCCTGGAGGATATACAGATAGATGAAAATCAGGTCAGCCATGAACTCTGCCTGATACCTGGAGAATTTGTGAAATTAACCGTTGCCGATACGGGTCATGGAATCCCCACAGGTATCCAGGACAAAATTTTAACCCCCTTTTTTTCAACAAAAAAAAGGGGGGAAGGCACCGGCATGGGACTGTCCATGACCCATGGAATTGTGCAGCAATATAACGGGATAATTATATTTGACAGTGAACCGGGCAATGGTACAAGCTTTTACGTATATTTACCCCAATATATTGATCATCAGACTTGACACGTTTGGGCATGTCCACACCATAGGCCACTTTGTGGTGGCTCACCAATTATGATGACGATCCGAACAAATCAGAATATCAAAGGGGTTGTATACCCGAAGTCCCAGCCGGCTTTTTCCAAAAAAGCTGAATGCCAATGGGAAGTTTTCCAACCCTGGAATATACCCTTAAAAATTTATTTTTTCCAATTCATCCACAATCATTTTAAGATCCGGACGAACATTAATATCACCCACATGGACAAACCGAAGTCTACCGGTTTTATCAATAAGAAAAAGGGCTCTGTCCGCCATGCCGTCGGATCGCAACACGCCATAGCGACGGCTGACATCTCCATGGGGCCAGAAATCAGATAACACATCAAACCAGAGCGTTCCCATCTCCCCGGTCCAGGCAAAAAGTGTGGGGATGTTATCCACGCTGATACCAAGGACAATGGTATCAGCCCCTTCAAATATTTCCCGGGTAATATTATAGCCCGGCCATTGATCCGAACACACCGGGGTCCATGCCGCCGGAACAAAAGAAATCAGAACATTCTTTTTTCCCCGGAAAGACTTTAATGCAATGGATTTTCCGGAGACGGCGGGCAATTCAAACTCCGGGGCCATGTCTCCAACCTGAACCATAAGTTGACTGTCCACTGGCAGTAATTTTCCCGGGTCAAAAATTTTATTTCCAAATCCCGAGGAGCCGGCCATGGCAAGGCCTGTGAAACCCGCAAAAATCATGAATACTACCAGGGACCCAAGCCTTCGATGTATCATGGACATGACTGTTTATTTCACTCCTGTTTTTGTTAGGTCACGACGGTGTTGGTCTTGATCCCGTTGGTCTGGGAATCAGATCCATAGATGGTTAGATGATACCGAAGGGCGCATTCCCATTTTCCCGGTTCGAGGATTAATCACAGAGGGGTCAGGCTTGCGTTATGTGCGCTTTTGTTGAAATTTATCTTGAAACACAAGTAGTTGTCAAAAGCACAATAACACAAGCCTGACCCCATTGGCCCCACCAACTATGACAAATAAACCATATTGTGACCAAACCGGAAAAATGGGAATGCGCCCCATGATGATCACATGAAATCATTGCGCTTTTTTCAAAAGGCTTTTAAGAAAAACTTCCGGGTGGGGCGCGTCCCCGGGACCGGAGTAGAACAGATCAAGATCCCCCTTTTCATTGCGTTTCAGGCCAAAGAAATGAGGGGTTCTGACCTCTCCTATTTTTTTATGAATGACAAAATTGCCGTCACTGAAAAGGGGAAAATCAATGACATATTTCTTTCGGAAAAAATCAACCTCAAAGGCGGAATTGCCGACACCAATACCCACCAACCGGACTCTTTTCCCTGGGACGGCAGGGCCTGAATCAGGGAAAACAGGGTATTGACATTGGCAGCCTCCCGCTGGCAGATGGGGCAATACATGGAAAATATTTCAATAATAATAATATCTGCCTTGATCTGCCCCAGAACAAAAGGTTCCCCATTCTCCAGCCCCAGATATTGGCGATGGACGTCACGTTCCGGCGCAGACAGCGAAAAATCAAGTGCCGGTTCACCGGTCTGCCCCAGAACAGGACCGCACCAGAGGGTGATTGTCAGCAGGATCAGCCATATGAATTTAATACATCTCATGGTCATCTCTCCAGTATATAGTATCAGACAGCATTGAGCGGAGAAGCGGCATTGGTATACCCCTTTTCCCGGGCCTTGATATCAAGGTGCAGGGAAGAGACCATCTCAAGGCCCGGGAAAAATGCACGATCCATTTTCCTTAAATCCACCACCTTAATATATTGATGACAATGATCACAGAGATTGACCCGGTATTCGGCCTCTTCATCGCTGAAAAAATAAAGCTGCATGTCCTTATCGGTGTTTTCACAAAAAACACAGCCCATTCTTCCCACAACCCATTGATGGCTGCAGAAGGCGCACTTTAAATGGCGTTTGCCAGACTCATCAAAAAAGGCCATGTCCGGCTGATTGCCGCAGATGGGACAATAGCTTTTTTTCATGTCCGGCAGGGGGGCAAGATAGGTTGCAAGCTGTTCTGAACAGGCCTGAATACTTGGCAGCATGCCCGAATAGGTAAAAAACATAAGTTGTGGAACAAGAACCCCTGCCGTTTGGGCCTGTTCTGCCAGAACGGTTTCCTGGTTATTCAAAATGGCGGTTACCACCTTTTCCAGTTCAATGGTTTTATCCGCCAGTGCTTTTTTCAGCAAACCTGCGGCCTCAGACAGTTCCGGGGCCAGTCCATGGGCCAAATCACAAAGTTTGAGAAACAGCCGGGCGGTCTCTTCCATATCAATTACAAAATCTGAGGGATCAATTAAAGGTAATTGATTTTTCTGTTTCAAGGCAAGCGGTTCAGGTTCAATAACAATGGGGGACAACATGATTTCACCCCGGCTTTCCTCCTGGGCCAGAAACACCTGGCTGTAAAAGTCCAGAATGGGCTGGTAAACAGGTCTAATCTTTTTAATCACATTGGCGGTCTGTTTTATCTGGTCCATGGTGTTCATAGGGCATTCCTTGTTTCTTGTTATGTGTTTTTTTTATATGAGAAAAGGCAGCTTTCAAGTTTACCTCAGCAGAGCCGCCCCCCCCGATGGGCAATAGGAACCGGACAATCGAGCTGTCTACAGTTCCGGTCCGGGACCATTGCCCGTCGGGGGGGCGGCGGCATAATGCCCTTTGGCTCCGCGTCTACGACCCTATCTTCGTTGTGTCCGACAGGACATGACCGTTATATGAAAGGCTCATCTTGTTGAAATCAGGCTTGGTCACAACATGGGCCACTTTGGGCTGGGGTCAGGCTTGCGTTATTGGCATTATCGGTGCTTCTGCCCTTTGCACAGGCTGTGAAAAGATAACGCCAATAACACAAGCCTGACCCCGTTGGTCCATTAAATGTCACGGGTGGCCCATGCTGTGACCAGACCTTCAAGCCCAGATTGCCAATACATTACACGCGCATCATCCTTGCAAAGGGCCCCATCATTTTGCGAAGAGCCACACTGCGACTCATACCCCTTGGCGTAAGACGTGCCACAGCATATTCCGAATAAAGCTCCGGATCAAATCCCACCAGATAGATGACATTGACCAGATCGGGATTCAACAGCCTGGCTTTGGGATATCTGATCCTGACCCTGTCAAGACGTTTTTGTGCAAGGGCAAGCATCTCATCACGATCTCCAAAGTTCATGGCCCCGGTGGGACAGGCCGTAACACAGGCGGGCTTCAACCCGTTGTGGACCCGATCATTGCACATATCACATTTGGCCAGGGTTCCATCAGCGGCCTTTCGGGGGATATCATAGGGACAGGCGGCAATGATGTCATCGGCCTCAAGCTTTCGGGTTTCCAGGGAATAGAGAATGGCCCCGGTGGTATCATCCCTGTAAATGGCGGTTTCGTCGTATGCGGTTTCAAGGCAGGGTGCCTCTTCACAATGCCGACATTGATCCGGAAAAAACAGCCACTGAAGTTTTCCATCAATGATCTCTTCTTTCATCCTGACAAGCTTATAGGTATCAAAGGAGAGATCCTGGGGATTCTGATGACTCCCCATATTTTTTGTTTCTTCTGCAGGCAGATCATGCCATTGCTTGCATGCCACCTGGCATCCCCTGCAGGCGGTACAGACGGTTGTATCTATGAAAATTGATTTTGACATGGTGTCATCCTCTCCTTAAAGCTTTGTCACATTGACCATGAAGGCTTTGGTCTCAGGAATCCGGGTATTGGGATCTCCCGCCGGCGGGGTCAGAAGGTTGGCACTCTCTTCTGTGCCGGTGGAAGGCCATCGCCAGCCATAATGCCAGGGTATCCCCACCTGGTGAACGGTGGCGTACCCGACCTTAAAAGGCTTAAAGCGCTTGGTGACAATGGCGGTGCACTCCAGCTTGGACCTTGCGCTGGCCACCAGCACCCTTTCTCCGTTTTTAATTCCACGGAGTTCTGCCAGCTCTTCACTCATTTCCACAAACACATTGGGTTCCATTTCCATGAGCCATTTCTGGGGCCGGGTCATGAGTCCCGTCTGCCAATGCTCGGACACCCGATAGGTGGTACCCACAAAGGGGAATCTGGGATCACAGGTGGCATGACTGTCATCTTTGGTGGAATACACCACCGCCGTGGGATTAACCATGCGGGAGCTGAAATAATTCTTTTCCACCGGACATTCCAGGGGTTCGTAATGTTCAGGAAATGGACCATCTGCCCTGCCGGGTCCAAAAATCTGCCCGAATCCGTGTTTTCTCATAATAAAAGGTTGTTTGGCATCATCACGCTTTGTTCCATCGGGATTTTCCAGGGGATACCATCCACCGTCAGGCACATCACCCAACCATTTTTTGGAGGTATATTTGCCGTCTTTGGCATCTCCGGCAAATTTGATCACCCACTGTTTGTCATCCCAGGGTTGACCCTTGGGGTCCACCGATGCCCGGTTGTAAAGAATCCGGCGGTTCACCGGCCAGCACCAGGCAAATTCCGGATAAAGACCGATGTAATTTTCTGCATCCTTCTTGCTTCTCCTTGCGGACATGTTGCCCTTTTCCGTGTAGGAGTTGCAATACAGCCAGTTCCCCGAAGAGGTGGAACCATCCGCCTGGAGAAAGGCAAAACTGGGTACAAGGGTGCCTTTTTTAAAGGACTTGCCGTTCACCGTCACATCTTTAATAAAATACCCGTTGATTTCCTTGGCTGCCTTGTGGGGATCATAGGCACCGTTGGTTTCATAGTCCCATTTTAAATTGGCTATGGGTTCTTTAAAAACCCCATCGGATGTGGCGTATTTTTCCTTGATGCGATGGCCAAGCTCCATGATGATATCCCCGTCGGGGCGACTGTTGCCAAGGGGTTTGGGCCCCTGGTAACGCCACTGCATCCATCGACCGGAATTGGTGATACTGCCCTCTTTTTCAACGGACACCGACGCCGGAAGCATGAACACCTCGGTGGCTATTTTGGAGGGATCCGCCCCCGGTCCCCGCCAAAAAGAGCCGGTTTCATTGTCAAAGATATTGACATTGACCATCCAGTCCAGTTTTTCCATGGCCTTTCTGATCTTTGAGGCGTTGGAACCGGAACAGGCCGGATTCTGACCCCAGGCAAAGAAACCATTCATTTCGCCTTTATACATGGCATCAAAAAGATCAAACCAGGAATAAACCCCGCCGTCATCGGTCTTGGGCAGCCAGTTAAACCCAAACTGATTCTCAGAAGTAGCCTTGTCACCAAAAAAAGATTTCAAAAGACTCACGGAATATTTGGGATAGTTCTGCCACCAGTTGGCGGACAGCGGATCATTAGTTTTGGGGGTAAATTTCTTATTATAGGCTTCAAGGCTGTCCGTGGAGGCACTGGGGGTTTTGAGATAGCCGGGCCAGATGTGCCACAACAGGCAGTGATCTGTGGATCCCTGGACATTGGATTCCCCGCGAAGGGCATTAACGCCACCACCGGCAACGCCCATGTTGCCGAGCAACAGCTGAATCATGGCCATGGTGCGGATGATCTGGGTCCCCACTGTGTGCTGGGTCCAGCCCATGGCGTACATGATGGTACCGGCTTTCCCCCTGGCACCGGTTTCACAATAGGTCTCATACACCTTCAACAGATCAGCTTTGGGGGTCCCGGTAACCTTGGAAACCGTGTCCAGATCATATCGCTGGTAATGGGTTTTCAGGAGTTGAAAAACACATTGCTTGTGGGTAAGGGTTCTGTCCACTTTCGGAATGCCCTTGTCATCCATCTGAAAGGCCCAGGAGGACTTATTATAACCGCCCATGGAGGGGCCATCCCCTTCATTCTTTGAGTATCCGGAAAAAAGCCCATCCTTAAATCCAAAGGATTCATCCACAAGAAAGGGGGCATTGGTATAGGCTGCCGTGTATTCTTTGTTGTAAAGGTTGTTGTCCAGAAGATACTTGATCATGCCCCCCAGAAAAGCGATGTCAGTCCCGGATCGTAACGACGCATAGATATCTGCCTTGGATGAGGTTTTGGTAAACCGGGGGTCCACACTGATGAGCGGCGCCCCTTTTTCCATGGCCTGGGTCACATATTTAAAGGAGATGGGATGATTCTCGGCAGCATTACTGCCCATGATGAGAATACAGTCACTGTTTTTGATGTCAATCCAATGATTTGTCATGGCACCGCGTCCAAACGACTCTGCCAGAGCCGCTACAGTTGCGCTGTGTCAGATACGGGCCTGATGTTCGACGTACAAAAGCCCCAGGGAGCGCATCAATGCCTGATAAATCCAGCACTCCTCATTGTCCATGGCCGCAGATCCCACAGATGCCATGCGCCTGGTGCGGTTGACAACCTGACCCTTGGCATTTGTTTTTTCAAAGGTCTTATCCCTGGTTTCTTTCACCTTCTCGGCTATTTTGTCCAATGCCCAGTCCCAGGAAACCGTCTGCCACTTGTCCGAGTAAGGGGCACGGTACATGGGTTCGGTGAGTCGATTTTCATTTTCGGTGAGCTGTTTGATGGCAGATCCTTTGGAACAAAGAGCCCCTCGGTTGATGACATGATCCGGGTCACCTTCAGTGTTGATGACACGACCATCCCCCCGCTTGCTGGTGTGGACAATAATACCGCACCCCACTGCGCAATAACAGCAGATGGTTGTGGTTTCCTTTGCATACCGTGTTTTCAGCATGCCGGCATGGGATTTGACCGGCTTAAGGTCAAACCCCAGTCCGCTGACGGCAATACCGGCAGCGGTGGCACCGGAAAACTTCATAAAATCTCTTCTGTCGAGTTTCATGTACTTACATCTCCCTTTTAAATTAGCCCATGCTTGCAATTCTTGGGCTTGGTCACAGCATGGGCCATTTTGGGGTGGGGTCAGGCTTGCGTTATTGACGCTTTTGCTTAAAATCTTCTTTATGCAAAGGCAGTTGTCAAAAACAGAGAGCCTGCTAAAAAATGCAGCCTCTAATACCACATAGCCTGACCCCGTTGGCCCACCAATTGTGACAGATGGCCCAAGTTGTGACCAAGCCCCAATTCTTCAATACCTTATTGATTACATGGCAATAACACAAAGGGGGTTACAGAAAGGTTACAGAGGATAATTATCACTGGATTTTCCTGGGATGCAGCCTGCATACCCGTGTTCATTTTTTTCGTCAGGTATTGCAGAAACTCCCATTGCGGCCGGCCTTTTCCGTACCCCTGGATATCCACTTCAAAAAACGATTGAAAAAACCCTTTTGCTGCCGATCATTGCCTTTACCTTCCTTCTTGTTCTCTTCCTGGATATTTTTTTCCATAATTTCTCCCATGATGTTGTGATTATCCCCAACAGAGGTGCATTCCCATTCTCCCGTCATTGTATCATACAATTCCATGGAGCTTATTCTGGCCCAACGGGGTCAGGCTTGTGTTATTGGCGTTATCGACCACAGCCTGTGCAAAGGCCAAAACCACCGATAATGCTAATAACGCAAGCCTGGGATCAGGAAAATGGGAATGCGCCCGCCCAACAGTTACATCCCTTGACATTGTGGCATTTTATCACTAATAAATAATGTTGAACATAAGGATTCCCAGCAAATAGCGGATGCGTTACCCGGAACCATGGCCAACATAATTTGCACAATAGATGGTTGATTCAAGACAGGAGCGGTAGTGGCAATAAAATCAAAGGCATGGCATGATAACATGATGGAAACCCGGGTTCACATTGAAATCGAAGCCCGCTATCTCTTCCTTCTGGAGGTTTTTAAAGACTACCCTGCCCTTGGACAGGAACTGACGCTGTTTTTAAAAGAGCTGTGCAACCCCATGAGAAACTGGGATTTTCTGGTGACAGAGGCCAGAAAATATTGCCTGGACAATCTTAATATACTTCGATCCCACCCCTTTGGTATAAGGGCTGTGGCCGGTTTTATTGATATATTTCACCGGGCAGTGGAATGCGCAGATATCCGAGAAACCCGTCAGGAAGCAGTGGACCAGTTGCTGCAGTTTCTCCAGCGTATCCTCCGGGAATATGGGCCCGATGCCGTAACCATAATGCCGGAAATAAATCGATCCCTGGTACGCATGCATCAGTACAATGACGACCGTTTTCTGCTGTTTGTAAAAAGTTACTACCGCCTGAACCGGCTGGCAGCTCTGATGCTAAAACTTTCCTCCCCCGAGGTCAGCCAGTGGCAGCCCCTGAACCGGGTGCTGTTTCGGTACCACGGGATGAACTGCACCACATGGCTCCTTGAAGAGGATCCCTTCACCGCCTTTGAAAGAGAGACGGGTGAGTCAGAACTTTCCCCCCGCGTGAAATCACTTTTTGATCCCATCTCCCATGAATCCATGGAACGGGTCCGTACACAACTTAAAAAAATGAAGCAGGACAATGAATTTCACAATGCAGCCATGACATTGCAGTTAATGAAATTTCCTGAATTCAACCAAATAACATCTGTGTATAAAGATTTACCAAGACAGCTATTTCAAGCCGGGGAAACCCGCCGTCAGGGAAACCATTGGAAGGTGATTTCTCTGTTTCAGATCATAAACATCCCCGATCTTGCCATGATCCATGATGCCACATTGAAGGAAATCAACGCCACTTTAAGGTGGCTCATCGGCCATGAAAGCAGCCCCTACATCACGCAATTAATTCTCCAGACATTTACCATTTTAAAACTCAGGTCCCAGGCCTTTCCCGAGGCAACCCTGAATGCCATTTTGAATATGGGAAAAGGGGTTTACAACACCGGAGACAGCTATCTGGTAAAATTCTTTATTAAATGTGTTATCAGTTCAGGATTTCAGTTCCCGGATATAAAAGGGGTGGGACACAACTGGCAGGTAAAATCCAACCATGCCCACCTTTTAAACATACGGGTATGGCTGGAACTCATTTCCATGAATCCCCACTGGTCCATCAGCCTCATGTCCCGCCTGACCATTTATCTTTCCATCTGTGGCGTATTTATAAAAGATACGGATCTTTTCCCCCGGGACATCACCAACCTTTTAAACAGCCCCATTGAACCGGTGTACCACCTTTTAAAGCAGCTGACCCGGCTTTTTCCTGTTTATTACAATGAAATCGGGGCAGAAGGCACCATACGGGATCTGTCCACCCGCATTGACGAACTCAGCCAGAGGCAGGACATTTTAATACATTTTTACCGCAAAAGAATCCATGTGGAGAGCAGCAACCGCATCATAGCCATGACCGAAGCCATTTTTGCCTTCTGGCAGACAAAACAGATAAAAGGTCTTTTTCCCTATGTACCCGGGGATTTCATAGAACAGATTACCGCAGATACCCGCTATCTTGACGGGGTCCACGAAATCACCCAGGTGCTGATGAATAACGGCATAGATAGCCCCAAAGATCTGCTTTATCTGCCCGAAGACGAACTTAAGGACATCATTTACCAAAGCGGTTATGACAACGCAAGTGAGGTGGATCGCCAGCGGGTGATGCTGCTCATCAGACTTTACCGCCTTCTTTATCAAAAATACACCCCATCCTGCACGGAAATCAATCAGTACCTGGCCCACATCAACACGGCCCGGATTCCCCGGTTTAAAATTTTAAGAGATGCCCTGGATGCCCAGAAAAATCCCGCTGTAAAGGTGAAGGCCCGACTGCAGAAACTTTTAAATTATCTGGGCCTGCTTAAAAAAGAACTGTTGTCAGCAAACAAGTCCGAAGCCCGGGAGGATATTTTTAAGAAACGTCATTTCACGGCGGACATCCCTTCCCTTTACGGCAGTTACCATGAACCGAAATTTGATGCTCTTGGTTTGACCTTCCGCCTGGAATCCATGGTCAATCCCCTTTTTGAACAACTCATTGAAGAACTGGATCTCACCCTGATCACCAAGGTGACGGTGCACAAGATCAGAAACCGCCTGCGCATGTTCTACACGGCCCTGAAACTGGACGGTATTTCCTCATCGGAGTATGAATTCCAGATGGTGCTGTTAACCCATTCCCTGGAGGTTCAGGGTTTCTCATTCACCCAGTATCTTGATATTTTCCAGAACCTGACCAAGGCCGTGCAGAACATCATGAACGACTATTTTCATACGGTTCACCAGGAACACCTGGAAGATGCCCTGAAACGGATTCCCCTGGATCTTTTAAAAGAAAAATATGACACCGGAGATGGGCTGACCAATGTTGGCGAGCAGGTGGCAGAGGTGTTTTACCGGGAACGCATGGCCACCTCCCTGGGTCTTCAGCAGCTGGACCTTTTCTTAAGTAAAATTCTGACCACCCTGCACCAGCAGGCAAAGCAACTTCCCCAGGAACATCTTCAGAAACTGTTAATGTATGATCCCAAACGCATTCTCACCTCATTAACGGAACCAAAATCCTGGATACTGGGAGCCATGGATCTGGGTAACAAGGGAAACAACCTGGTGACTTTAAGTGCCTGCAACCTTCCGGTGCCCCCGGGATTTATCATCACCACAGAGGCCTTTCGATACCGGGAGCTCATAGACTCCTATCCCCCGGCCCTGGCCAATTTCCGGGAACAGGTGCTTTCTGCCCTGGGGGTGTTGGAAAAGACCACAGGTAAAACCTTTGGTGATCCGAAAAATCCCCTGCTGCTGTCTGTTCGAAGTGGTTCTGTGATCTCCCAGCCAGGCATGATGGATACCCTTATTGATGTGGGCATCAATGAAGACATCGCCCGGGGGATTGCAGAGAAAACCGGAAACGGATGGCTGGCCTGGGATAATTACCGTCGGTTTCTTCAGTGCATCGGCATGATCCAGGGCATGAAACGGGATGATTTTGATGCCGTCATCCTTAAATTTAAAAAGCAATGGAACCTTCCCTACAAAATTCTGTTCTCCGACGACCAGATGAAAACCGTGGCCCTGGCCTACCGGGACAAAGTTAAAAAAGAAGGGGCTCATTTCAGCGATGATCCTTTAAAACAACTTTTCCAAGCCATTCGTCTGGTATTTGATTCCTGGAACGCCCCCCGGGCCCGGGCCTATCGCCACATCATCGGCTTATCCCAGGATTGGGGCACCTCGGTGACGGTGCAGCAGATGGTGTTCGGCAATATTTCCAAAGGGGCCGGCACCGGAGTCATCATCACCCATGATCCGCGTTCCCCCAGGAACCAGATCAATCTATGGGGCGATTTCACACGCAAAAATCAGGGAGAAGACGTCGTAGCAGGCCTTGTGAACACCTTTCCCATTTCCATTGCCCAGCAGGAAAGAGAAATGAGAAACACAGACACCACCCTGGAAAGCCATTTCCCTGACATATACAAGGGGCTTCTGGCCTGGGCCGACACCCTTATCAACAAACAGGGCTGGAGCCCCCAGGAAATTGAATTCACCTTTGAAGGTCCCCGTCTGGAGGACCTTTATATTCTGCAGTCCCGGGATCTTGGCATCCGGGAAAAAAAATCCAGACCCCTCTTCCATTCACAGGCCCGGGCCATGGCCGAAAGCCGATACCTGGGCCACGGCATCGGGGTCAGCGGTGGGGCCATGTCCGGTCGTCTGGTCTTCAGTCTCCAGGATATCCGCCACTGGCGCAGCCAGGAACCCGGAACCGCTCTGATTCTGGTGAGAAACGACACGGTACCCGATGATATCCGGGAAATCCACGCAGCCGATGGACTGCTCACCGCCCGGGGCGGCATGACCTCCCATGCCTCCATTGTGGCCTATCGTTTGAACAAAACCTGCGTTGTAGGATATCGCAACATGGTGTGCAACGAACGCAAAAAAGAATGCCGATTTGATGATATTCTGCTGAAAACCGGCGATTTCATCAGCATGGACGGACACAAGGGCAGTGTTTTCAAAGGTAAAATTGACATTGCCGCACCGGGGGAGAAAAAAAATCAAATAACCACTGACTCTTTAACAGTATTAAATAAGGACAATTTATGAATTTAAACGAAAATGGCGGAAAAATTGGAATTAACGGCTTTGGACGCATCGGCAAACTCACGGTCTGGCACCACATCGGCAGAAAATACTTTGATGAGATTGTCATCAATGTGGGCCGACAGGTGGGCAAGGGCATGGAAGATCTGGCCCATTACATGGAACGAGACTCCACCTATGGACTCTTAAGTTCCTATCTATATGGATTCAAGGGCAAGCCGGTTATCACCGACATCAACGAAACAGACGGTACCATGATGGCGGACGGAGTGAAAGTAACTTTTCTTAGATCCGCCAGAAATCCTGCAGACATTGCCTGGCAGGACAATGGTGTAAAACTGGTGGTGGATACCACCGGACAGTTTCTTGACCCCCTTGCCCCGGCTGATACCCCCAAAGGCGCTTTGCGGGGACACCTTGCAGGTGGTGCAGAAAAAGTAATTGCATCTGCCCCCTTCAAATTCAAGGACAAGGGACTGGATCTGAAAGGTGCCATGCCAGAAGATGCCGTCACAACGGTTATGGGCATTAACGATCACATGTATGACCCGAGAAAACATGTGCTTATCTCCAATGCCTCCTGCACCACCACCTGTCTTGCCCATATGATGAAGCCAATGCTGGATGTCATGGGACCCCAGAAAATTTTGTCTGCCTCCATGGCCACCATCCATGCTGCCACCGGTTCCCAGCAGGTACTGGATCGACTGCCGGGATCAGGTGCCAAGGATTTACGAAAAAACAGAAGTATCCTCAACAATATTATTCTGACATCCACCGGTGCCGCCAATGCCCTTCGACTGGTTATCCCGGAAATGGAACGGATTGGGTTTATTGCAGAATCCGTTCGAATCCCCACCAGCACGGGATCACTTGTTATTCTGGTACTCAACCTGCAGGAAGATCTGTCAGGCGAGCCCATCCGCCGGGATGTCATCAACAACATCTACCAGCAGGCAGCAAAGAACGACACCCGGGGATATCTGCACTACACAGAAAAACAAAACGTGTCCTGCGATATTGTCGGCATGCCAAGGGCCGCCGCCACCATTGAAGGCCATGAAACCCACACCAGGACAGCTGAGATCAATATAAATCTGTCCAATGTGCCGGGATTAGACCAGAGCATCATTGCAACACTTGAAAATAAAAACATCCATGTACCCGTGACCCAGACCGTAATTTACGGCTGGTACGACAATGAACTGGCAAGTTACGTTAATATGCTGGGTGACCGCACAGTTACCATCGCAGAGGACATGTAAGATATTTGCTGCCATGGGGGTTATATGTGAAAATAGCCCCCATTTTCATACTTCGCTGTGTCGACAGGCCGACATTCTGCTAGCGGTCCACGGCCAGCTTTAAACCAAAGGCAATCATCACGGTGCCTGTTACCCCCCCCATGATTCGGCTGACCCGGGGCTTTTGCAGCCATTTTCCAGCCTGATTCACCGTAATGGCCAGAAAACACTGCCAAATCATTGCAATCATAAAGTGACATCCGGCCAGCATCAGGGACTGCATCAAGGCAGATCCCGAAGGGGTGATGAACTGTGGCAGAAAAGCCATATAGAAAACAGCTGTTTTGGGATTAAGCACGTTGGACAAAAAGCCTTCTCTTAATGAACTCATGGGTTTAAAACCGGTGGACACTGGCACATAACCGGGCTTGAGTATCGGCTGTTTTATGGAAAGCACCTCCTTCCAATTATTGATCCCAAGCCACATGAGATAACAGGCCCCCACCAGTTTAAAAGCCATGAAAGCCCAGGCTGTGTGCAATAAAATAACAGAAATACCCACGGCTGAAATCCCGGCATGAACAAAAAGCCCAGAACATATGCCAAGACTGCTGAACGCCCCATCCCTAAAGCCTCCCCGGGAGGTGTTGCGGATAATCAACATGGTATCCACCCCCGGTGTAATGGTCAAAAGGGTGATGGCGATGAGATAACCGGGAAAAAAAGAAATTTCCATGACATGCTGTTCCTTAATATCTGATGTTATTAACAAACCTGGATGTTCAGGCATCCTTCAGGTGCCCCCAAAAATCAACTTGATGGTATAAGAAAAAAACTAAATCTATGCAAATGATTACTTTCCTTGATGTTCGCACCATGTTCGTGGTTATGGGTGCCACCATTCTCATCTCCGGCATTTCCATGATGTGTTATGCAATAAATCGCAAAATATACGGGGGCTTTGGTTTGTGGACTGCGGGCCTTTTGTCTGGAGCCACCGGTTTTTTTCTCATCAGCTTTCGTCATATTCTTTCCGATATCATTACCATTATTCTGGCCAATGCCCTGGTTTACCTGTCCGTCAGTCTGATTTATCTGGGGTTTGCCGCAATGGCGGAGAAAAAGATTAATTTTGGATTTCATCTTTCAATAATGGCGGTCCTATCCTTTGCAGTGAATCCTTTTTTCACCTATGTCATTGCAAATGTCCCCGCACGCATCTGCCTGATTTCCTTCACCGCAGCCGTGTATTTTGCCCTTGATGCCCGGATGGTCATGTTTCAAATAAAAGACAGCCATTTCAGACAAAATGTTCTGCTTTGCATCACCCTGATACTGATTGCCGCGCTCTCCGGGTTTCGGGGAGTCTATTATCTTCTTCCACAACACGCAATAACGGATTACATGATCAATGTTCCGGCCCAGGGAATATTTTTACTGCTGATAACCCTTCTTCACATTTCCCTTGTAA
Source organism: uncultured Desulfobacterium sp. (assembly GCA_963674605.1). Lineage (GTDB taxonomy): Bacteria > Desulfobacterota > Desulfobacteria > Desulfobacterales > Desulfobacteraceae > Desulfocicer. The sequence continues at coordinate 906,369 of OY771474.1, forward strand.
TGGGACTGATGCAGCTAAACGCCCAGATTCTTGAAAGGGAATTATTCCAGGAACAGGCCCGTCTGAAAAAAAGTGAAGAAAAATACCGGCAACTGGTGGAAGCATCCCGTCAGGGGCTGGTCATTGCCCGGGACAACCCCATTGAATTTACGTTTATCAGTGCCCCCATGGAAACCATCACCGGGTATACCCCCAGCGAGTTGAAGCAATTGTCCCAGCAGCAGATGGTTAACCTGATACATCCCGATGATCAGGCCCAATTTCTGCACAACTTCAAATGCCGTCTGGCGGCTCAGGATCTGCCTTCCATTCAGCAGTATCGAATTATTCATAAAACCATGGGTACTCGATGGGTTGAAACCTACACGTCCCGCATTGAATATGAAAGCCACCCCGCCGTACATGCCCACTTTCTGGATATCACCCCCCGAAAACAGGCCGAAGCCATCAACACGGCACTTTTCACAATCGCCAATGCAGTGAACACCACTCCGGACCTCAATGCACTGTACCGCACCATCCACACCGCCCTTGGGACCATCATTGATGTGACCAATTTTTTCATTGCTCTGGTGGATATTAAGGCAAAAACCCTTTATTTTCCATATTTTGAGGATGAACAAGATAAGGATTTCCCACCAATCAGGGATTTCAGCATCAACCAGTCATTGACCGGCATGGTGGTTTCCCGGAAAGCCCCTGTTTTTCTGGATGAATCAACTCTGAAAAAACGTTCGGCGGAAAAAGAAATCCAGGGAACTGCCCCCCTGATCTGGATGGGGGCTCCGCTTATTTCCAGAGAAAAGATCATCGGGGTTGTGGCGGTGCAAAGTTATACCAACCCAAACCTTTATACGGAAAAGGATGTAAAAATTCTTTCAGCTATTTCCCATCAGGTTGCAATTGCCATTGAAAGAAAACAGGCGGAAAACGCTTTGCAGAAAAGTGAAAAAAAATATCGCCACCTGTTTGCCACGGCACCGGCCGGCATTTATGAAATTGATTTTGAAAAAATGAAAATAATCAATGTCAACGATATCATGTGCAGATACTCCGGATATACGGAAAAAGAAATTCTGACCATGAATCCCTCTGATCTGCTGGATAAGGACGGTCAAAAAAACTTTGCCGGACGTATAAAATTCCTGAAAGCCGGCCATAAAATTCCCAAAACGGTGGAGTTTAATATTGTTAAAAAAAATGGTGAGGCATTGCCGGTTCTTTTGAGCAGCGATTTTATCCATGAGGAAAACCACTTAAAGGGCGCCGTGGTGGTGGTCCACGATATCACTGAACGCAAAAAGATGGAACAGGATAAAATACAAGCCCATAAAGAGGCATCCGAACAAAAAAAACTGGCTCTCATCGGCCAGGTCGCCGGTAAAATGGCCCATGATTTCAATAACATTCTGGGCATCATCATGGGTAATATTGAATTGATGCTCCTGGACTGTGAGAATTCGGCCATGACCAAAACTCTGGAATTGATCCTGAATCAGACCATGCGGGGAAAAAGCATGACCCGGAACCTGGTGGCCTTTGCCAGAACACAGGAACCCAGGCAGTCCTACTTTAATATCGCTGGAAAAATCGATGTGGTACTGGCCCTCATGAAAAAAGATCTGGAGGGTATTCAGGTGATAAAGAAATACCAGTCCCATATGCCCGACCTGCTGGCTGATCCAGACATGGTGGAACATGCACTGGTAAACCTGCTGCAGAATGCTGTTCATGCCCTGGGACGGACAAAAAAACCCATGATCACCCTCAGCACCCAACACCTTGAAGACACCATCTGCATTAAAATCATGGACAATGGCTGCGGAATTCCCCGGGAACACCTGGAAAAAATATATGATCCGGCCTTTACCCTTAAAGGCGGCAACGACACCAGCGGTGCCTACCCAAGCCATGTGAAGGGTACTGGATATGGCATGGGCAATGTGCAAAAATATGTTCACCAGCACAAAGGAAGCGTTCAGGTAACCTCCAGCATCAATGCAGGCACCACTGTTACCATCACCTTTCCGGTGATTGAAAAGCCGCTTACAAGCTGGGAGAAAAAAGAAATATTAAAACCCCCAATTCACAACGGCAGGCACATCCTGCTGGTTGAGGATGAACAGGATATTTTCCATGTGCAGTACCGAATATTAACCCAATCCCCCTTCCATCACAGGGTGGATGTGGCACACAGCGGTCAAACCGCCATGGAACTTTTTGATAACAACAGCTATGACCTTGTCAGCCTGGATTACATGCTCCCGGGGGAATACAACGGCATGGCCGTTTACCACCACATTCGACAACAAAATTCAAACATCCCCGTTCTCTTTATTTCCGGAAACATTGAATTTCTGGAATCCATTAAAACACTGAAAGATCAAGATCATCGTCTGGAGCATCTGTCCAAACCCTGCAAAAACAAAGCCTACGTGGAAGGCATAAATGCCCTGCTGGACAAGAACTGCGGACATGTCCATGGGAGTTGACCACTCATGTTTTTTACAAATATTTTACAATGCCGAATGGGCAGGAAGACCAAAGCATAACCCGCTTAAATAAATAAGAATACTAACTTAACACCAGTACAAATTACCCAAAAAAATCAGGATATGCCAAGGCTCCCCTTGTATTTCCCTTTTTTCTCCATTATATCCTTCGGGTTATGATTCCAAATACAGATAAAATAGCTGTTGTGGGCCTTTCGGGTATTTTCCCCGGGGCACACGATGTGAATATCTTCGGGGAAAACATCCTGGCAAAAAAAGAGGCCATCGAGGATGTACCGCTCCAACGATGGGCACTTCCACCGGAACAGGTGCATTCCACCACCCATGAACCTGACACCGCCGCCTCAAAACGGGCGGGACTCATCACAGGGTTTAAATTTGATCCCCATGGATTTCGTGTAACACCGGAACTGTTATTAAGGCTTGATCCCCTGCATCATCTGACGCTTTCAGCAGGAAAACAGGCCATCTCCCAATGTTATTGCCCGGATGAAATCAAGGCAAAAACCGGTGTAATCCTTGCCGCCATATCTCTACCCACCCAGTGCACTTCGGATATTGCATGGCGGGTGATCATGGAAAACCAGGGACAGACACTCACAAGGTTTGATGCCCTTTCCGCCGGGGTGGTTTCTGTGCCTGCGGCCCTGCTGGCAAGGTCCATGGGGCTTATGGGGGGATGTTTCACCCTGGATGCTGCCTGCGCTTCTTCCCTTTTTGCCATCAAGCTTGCCTGTGATCAGCTGGTCCTTGGCCGGGCGGATATGATGATTGCAGGGGGTGTGTCCCGGCCCGATTCCCTTTATACCCAGATTGGATTCACCCAGTTAAAGGCCCTGTCTCCTTCGGGACGGTGCGCCCCCTTTGACAGCCGGGCCGACGGGCTTGTGGTGGGTGAAGGCACAGGCATGGTGGTACTGAAACGCATGGCAGACGCTTTGGCCTGTGGTGACACCATCCACGGGGTCATCACCGGAGCCGGATGGTCCAATGACATTGGCGGCAACTTGGTGGCCCCCTCCTCGGACGGGCAGATCCGGGCCATGGCCGCCGCTTATAAACAGGCCCGATGGTCCCCCGGTGATGTCCAGCACATTGAGTGCCACGGCTCCGCCACACCGGTGGGGGACGGTGTGGAATTAAACTCCATGAAGCGGCTATGGGAAAATGCCGGAATCACCCGGGGAAGCTGTGCCATCGGTTCCGTTAAATCCATGGTGGGGCATCTTCTCACTGCAGCCGGAGCCGCAGGGTTTATCAAAACCCTCCTGGCCATGAAGGCAAAACAGTTGCCTCCCTCTTTAAATTTTATTTCTCCACCAACAAACAGCCCACTTTCACACTCCCCCTTCCGGGTTCAGACCGATCCTGAACCCTGGGTGCCCCGGTCCCTTTCCGGAAATAAAACCCTTGCTCCAGCCCGGCGTGCCGGTGTCAGTGCCTTCGGGTTTGGCGGCATCAACGCCCATGTACTGGTGGAAGAATTTAGAAAAGAAGCACCCGCCTTTTATTACACCTCTGAAATTAAAAATATAAATAAAATTACTGCCCAGGCAAACGGTTCTGACTGTGCGGATAAAAAGACGTGCCATGATCATGGACGCCATTCCGGGCACCCCATGGAAACCTCATCCCCAAAAAACAGACGACGCTTTTCCCATCCTGACCATGCCGTTGCCATCATCGGCATGGCCCTCTTAACCCCCCGGGCAGACAATCTTGAGACACTTTCCCATTTAATGATTTCCCCTGAAGGGATATCTGCCTTGTATCAAACCCAGGGACCGGCGCAAAACAACGGTGTGTGGCTGGATGAAATCAAAACTTTTGCCGGTGAATTTCATATCCCCCCCAATCAGATCCCGGATCTGCTTCCCCAGCATCTTATCATGCTCAAAGCCGCCATGGCCGCATTAAAGGATGCAGGTATTGCCCCCCGCCCCGGTAAGGATCAATCTCCAAGGACACGGTTTGGAGCGGCCATGGGTATTGAATTTGATCACGGGGCCACGGATTTTCACCTTGGATGGGTACAAAACCACGAACATTACACATCCCCAGCGCAATCGCTCCATCCACCTGACGGGCATGATTTGCGGTTTGCGCCCCTCACGGCCAACAGAACCCTGGGGGCACTGGGGGGCATTGTGGCCAGCCGCATTGCCAGAGAATTTCAGCTGGGAGGCCCCTGCTTTACCCTTTCCGCCGATGCCGCATCGGGCATAAAGGCCATTGAGGTGGGGATAAATGCCATTGGGGCCGGAGAAACAGATCTGTTTCTGTGCGGAGCCGTGGACATGGCCGGGGATCTGCGCCAGCACCTTCTGGCCCGGTGTCTGGAGGGCACAAATTTTGGGAATTCTGTGAAAAACGGCAATGAAAAAGCCGACAAAAGCACATTTGGCTCAGACCAGATTCCGCCATACTCAGAAGGTGCCGCCGCCGTGGTGCTGAAATCCCTTGAAAAAGCCCTGGCGGACGGGGATCGCATTTACAGTGTCATCACCGGCACAGCGGACAGCAGCGGCGGGGAACTGGCCGCTGAAAATCCCTCCACCACACCGGAGCTTGAAAAAGCATATGGATCAAGTCTTGAAACGGCCCTGAAGGCAAGCCACCTTTCTTTTGCCGACATTGATTTTCACATGGGGTCGGGCCATGGCATGGGCCGAGCCATGGCATCCCGGATATTAAAAAAACACCATGACTCCCAGGAAAAAACCAATGGGGGTGCAACCATGGGAGAAACCGACCGGGTGTTGGGCCACACTTTTGGCATTTCCGGTCTTATTTCAACAATCCAAGCATCCCTTGGGCTTTACCATGGTCTTCGGCCCACCGGGACCATATTTCCCCCTGATCTTTCTGAAAATCGGTCAACCCCAGGTATCACCTGGATCGCCCAAGCCATGGAGAAAAATGACACAGCCCATGCCTGTGTGGCGTGTATCACCCGGGACGGTGCCTGCAACCACATGATACTGCAATCATCCCCTGCCGGTTTTTTCCCCCTTGAAGACAAACGAAAATCTTCATTTTCAGATAAAGGAAAAAGCATCTCTCAGCCCCCCCTTCATTCCCGGGATATTCCCACAGCTGAATTACCAGGACATGCAATTGTTTTAAAGGCCCATCGTTTTTCTTCCGCACGCCTGGATACCCACAGGGATATTCCCCCGACAACCACAGGACCTCAAGCCCGGCGATTACCTGACGCAGACCGGCACAGAAAAACACCCCAAGCCCCATATCCCTCAGCTGAATCCGGTGCAATTCAGTCTGCCATGCATGAAAAGATACCCCCTTCCAAGCCCGGTGAATTGCCATTTCCAAAAGAAAAAGAAACACCATCACCACATCATTTTCCCTCATCCGCAGCCATAACCACCCGTGCGCACATGAAATTTCTGGACCTGTCCCGGGAAAACACCATGGCCTTTGAAGCGCAATTTAAAACTCTCACCCAACTTGCCGCAACCATGGTCAACTCGGGTGATGCTGCCCCGGAAGGGTTTCCGCCAAGAGACCATATGGAAAAAATACGTATCAATGCTCCAATTGACGGGGATGACCGAAAAACAGTGCCCCCCCTGTTTGACCGTTCCCAGTGCTTGGCCTTTGCCGTGGGCACTGCCGGCAGTGTGATGGGGAAAAAATTTAACATAATAGATACCTATCCCGTGCGGGTAAGGCTGCCCGATGAACCCCTGATGCTGGTGGACCGCATCCTGTCCATTGAAGGGGAAATGTGCTCCATGGGACCCGGCAAAATAATCACCCAGCACGATGTAAAACCCAGTGCCTGGTACCTGGACGGCGGCAAAGCCCCGGTTTCCATATCCATTGAGGCAGGTCAGGCAGATCTGTTTCTGTGTTCCTGGATGGGCATTGACCATCAGGTCAAAGGACACCGCCGGTATCGACTCCTGGATGCCCGGGTAACCTTTCATCGTCCCCTGCCCCACCCTGGGGAAACCATAGAATATCACATTGAAATTGACCGATTTTTAAAACAGGGAGAGGTATATCTCTTTTTCTTCCATTACAAGGGATACATCAACAACACACTGTTCATCTCCATGCGGGACGGGTGTGCGGGATTTTTCACCCCCCAGGAGGTGGAAAACTCCGGCGGAATCATCCTGAAAAAACGAGAAACCATAATGGAAAAACGCACCGGTTCGTTTCAGATTCCAGTGCCGGTTAAAAAAGAGTCTTACACGGAGAATCAGGTGGAGGCCCTTCGTACAGGAAATCTGGAAACCTGTTTTGGCAATGCATTCAAGGGCATTTTTCTGGGAAAAAACATGAGATTGCCCGGGAACCGCATGCACCTCATTGACCGGGTCCTGTCCTTTGATCCCTTTGGGGGCAGGTTTGGCCTTGGCTGCATCATAGCCGAAGCCGACATCCATCCCGACGACTGGTTTCTCACCTGTCATTTTGTGGATGACAGGGTCATGCCCGGCACATTGATGTACGAATGCTGTGCCCACGCCCTGCGCATTTTCTCCCAGCGCATGGGCTGGGTGTCCCCCCGGAATGATGTACATTATGATATCATTCCAGGACTTGAAAGTGACCTGAAATGCCGGGGACCGGTCACCCCGGAGACAAAAAAAGCCAGATACGAAATAGAAATCAAGGAGATGGGTTACCATCCGGAACCCTATGTGGTGGCAGATGCCCACATGTTTTCCGATGACCATCGCATTGTACTTTATAAAAACATGGGAATGAAGCTGGTGGGCCTTTCCCGCCGGGAGATTGAACTGATGTGGAGTAATAGATGAAATATTCAAAGGTCTACATAGATGCCCTGGGCTATGAACTGGCCCCCCACGTACTGACCACCGATGAAATCGAAGAACGCCTTCAACCCTTTTATTCGGCTTCCGGCTTTAAAATGGGACAGCTTGAGGTGTTGACGGGCATCAAGGAGAGACGACTGTGGGATGTGGATCACACCCTGGCCCAGGGGGCAGCAAAGGCCGGAGGTAAAGCCCTGGAAGCAGGCGGGGTATCCCCCGACGATGTGGGTGCCCTGGTGTTCTGCGGTGTGGGCCGGGACGGATTTGAACCGGCCACAGCCTGTGCCGTGGCCGATGCCCTTAAAATAAGCAATATGGCCCATGTATATGATGTGTCCAATGCCTGCCTTGGCATGATTTCGGGCATGGTGGAGGTGGCCAATGCCATTGAGCTTGGCCAGATCCGGGCGGGCCTTGTGGTGTCCTGCGAAACTGCCCGGCAGATTGTGGACGCCACCATTGACGAGATCAACCGGGAAAAAAGCATCCCGTTTTACACAACAACCATTGCCACCATGACCGGGGGCTCTGGGGCGGCGGCCATCCTTCTCACCGACGGAACCCTGGGAAATGATGGCGGACGACGTCATGCCGTAAAAGGTGGTGTGCTGAAACATGACAACCGGTTCCATGATCTGTGCCGCTGGACCTTCAGTGAACCGGGCATGCCCACCCATGCCACAGTGCAGATGCGCACCAATGCCCACGGCGTGCTGGAAAACGGGCTGGCCCTGGCCGGAGCAACCTTTAAGGAATTTATCCATTACATGGATATCCCCAACGGCATGCCCGATAAATTCATCTGCCACCAGGTGGGTTCCACCCACCAGAAGATGTTTCACAAAATTTTAAACATTGATCCGGCACGGGATTTTTCCACCTTTCCCTATCTGGGCAACATTGGTTCTGTATCCCTGCCCATTACGGCGGCCATTGCCCAGGAACGGGGGTTTCTTGTTCCCGGGGATTATGTGGGGTTTATGGGTATCGGGTCGGGGCTTAATTGTCTTATGATGGGTGTTGAGTGGTAAATGGGGGGGCTGGGTTTTGGATAGAAAAATTTGGTTGGCTTGGGTTGGGTTGGGTTTGATCATAAGACTTGATGGGCTTGGTCACAAGATGGGCCACCCTGGGGAGGGGTCAGGCTTGCGTTATTGACGTTTTCGTTTAAATTTAGCTTTATTATTAGACATTTGTCAAAAACACAATAACACAAGCCTGACCCCGTTGGTCCGCCAATTGAGATGAACGGCCCATCTTATGACCAAGCCCGACTTGATCGCTGTGAGAAGCAGATGCACAACAATTGATTGTCATGGATGCCGGGGGCATCCACATAAGGAAACGTATGGAACGTATTATTAATGGGAAGCTTCTTTCTACGCAGGCATTTGCCCCACTTTACCCCTTCACGCCCCATCACCTGGAAACAGAGGGCCATAGTCTTTATTACCTGGATGAAGGCGCCGGTCCGCCGGTGATCATGCTCCATGGCAATCCCACCTGGTCCTTTTATTACCGTCATCTGGTGAAAACCCTTTCCCCGAATTATCGTACCATTGTGCCCGATCACATGGGCTGCGGTTTTTCGGACAAACCCGATGCCAAAGAATACAGCTATACCCTTAAATCCCGGGTGGCGGATCTTGATACGCTGATAAATCACCTGGATCTCAAAGAAAAAATCACCCTGGTGGTCCACGACTGGGGTGGGATGATCGGCCTTGCCTGGGCCCTGGATCATCTGGACCGCATTGACCGCATTGTCATCACCAACACCTCGGGATTTTTTCTTCCCCGGGAAAAAAAATTTCCCCTGCGCTTGTGGCTTTTAAAATACCTTGCCCCCTTTGCCATTCCTGCTGTCCAGGCAGGCAATGTTTTTGCAAAATCAGCCCTTTACATGGCCCCACGCCGGCCCCTTTCAAAACCGATAAAAAGCGGATTGATCGCCCCCTACAACTCATGGAAAAACAGAATTGCCACCCTGAAATTTGTCCAGGATATTCCCCTTTGCCCCCGGGATGAAAGTTATACCCTGGTGAAATCAGTGGAAGATAATCTTCACCGGCTTGAAAACATCCCCATGATGATTTTGTGGGGTCGCCATGATTTTGTGTTTGATCTGTCCTTTTTAAGGGACTGGCAACGGCGTTTTTCTGGGGTGCCGGTGCATCTGTTTGAAGATGCCGGGCATTATCTGTTTGAGGATAAGCCCGAGGAAACCGCCTCCTTGATTGATCAATTTTTAAAACATTGAATATCACAAGGCAAGCCGCAAAGGCCGTTTTGCAGAGCTAATTCAAACCCTTTATGAAAAAACCGGCAGTCGACTGGTGGTACTGGTGGATGAGTACGACAAGCCGATCCTGGATAACATTGACAACACGGCAATGGCCATTGCCCTTCGCGAGGAACTAAGGAACTTCTATTCCGTAATCAAGGATGCGGCCCCTTACATTGAATTTGTGTTCATCACCGGGGGTTCCAAATTAAGCAAGGTATCCCTTTTCAGAGGTCTGAAGAATTTGGAAGACATTACCCTCAGCCCGGATTGTTCTGCAATCTGCGGCTATACCCAAGATGAGCTGGAAGATGTATTTTCAGACTGGATAGACCAGGATGTGGATCTAACCAAAGTGAAAACATAGTACAATTGGCTGGGGCAGGATGTTTACAATCCCTTTGATATTTTGCTTTATCTTAAGCAGGCTGAATTCCGGAATTTCTGGTTCGAAACCGCCACCCCAACGTTTCTGATCCGACTGCTGCAGGAAAAACCATGGTTGAGTTTACTGGTGTATTCTGTTAGAAAATCAGAAAAACATTTTTCTTAGGAGTTCCATGCAGGTATCCATCATCATCCCCGCTTTTAATGAAGAGGCATCCATTGGAGATGTGGTTAAAAGTATTAAAATAAAATATCCTGATTTTGAAATCATTGTGGTCAATGATGCCTCATCTGACAACACCGCTGAAATTGCTGAACAAGCCGGTGCAACGGTGCTTTCCCATCCATATAATATCGGCAATGGTGCATCCATCAAAACGGGCATGCGAGTGGCATCCGGGGATCTCTTTGTGACCATGGATGGTGACGGGCAACATATGCCTGAAGATATTGGAAAACTCCTGGCAGAAATGAAAACCTATGATATGGCTGTGGGACAGCGTACTTTTTCTGGCCAGGCATCCCTTGGCAGATATATGGGCAATTTTTTCTATAATAAGTTTGCTTCCTATGTCACCAAATTCAACGTAAAAGACCTTACTTCCGGATTCAGAGCCGTTAACGCCGGAATGGCAAAAAAATTTTTGTATCTTTTCCCCAATACATACTCATATCCAACTACCTTGACCCTGTCGGTTCTAAGGAGTGGCAGAAGTGTTAAATACGTTCCAATATCCAGCAATAAACGACAAAAGGGAAAAAGTGGAATCAATTTCTTTAAGGATGGGGTGCGTTTTTTTATGATCATCATAAAAATATGTACGCTATTTTCACCCTTGAGGATTTTTTTACCGGTGAGTGGTTCACTTTTTCTGATGGGCATATTTCATTACATGATCACCTATTTTACTTCCGGCAGGTTTACCAATATGAGTGCTCTTCTTCTGGTTACCAGCGTTGTGGTTTTTATGATGGGCCTTGTTTCTGAACAAATATGCCAGATGCGGTTTGAACGTACTGGGGATTTCAGGCTTCAAGATATAATAAAAGACAAATCCCCCAATAAGAAAACCCGTTCGTAAAAGCCATTGCTTAATAAAGGTTACTCATCACGGATTTATGTGAAAATCCATAACCACCGATACGCAAACAAAGCGAATTGCACACGACAATCGTATCGGAATCACAGGAATCCATGAAGATTTATAAAGGTTTCTGAGATGTTTTGATTTTGGCTCATGTTGTGTTTTAGAGTCTTTTATTAAAATCATTTTTGCGACGGGGTCAGGCTTGTGTTATTGGCGTTATCGCCGTCTGTTTATACAAACCAAAGCCCCCAATGATAATGCAAATAACGTACACCTAACCCCAACCGAATAGGCCCCTGGAATCCGACATGAGCCTTGTTTTTTTGCCGTAGCAATGACATAACCTGAGGAATTATTTATGGAAATTGAGAAGATTATTTTTAAAAAAAAAGTATTGTTTGTTTCTTTTTCAGACTATGAATATTTGCGAAACAAACAGGAAATTGAAATAATCAAAAAACATTCCTCAAGAACGACTATTATTACTGCCAACAAAGGACAAAAAATCACCCCTATAAATATTGGCAAAATTTTGTTGGTGTATTTTAAAAGCTTTGTGTATCTCTGGAAAAATTACGACATTGTTTTTATTGGGGGCCTGCCACAGATACTGCTGCCACTTATTTATCCATTTATAAAAAACAAAACAATAATTATTGATTTGTTTATATCACTATATGATACCCTGATTGAAGATAGAAGAGTCATCAACAAAAAAAGCATCTTATCATCTCTGCTAATGTGGCTTGACAGATTAACGATTTCATTGGCTGACCATATCCTTGTAGATACAAAAGCCCATGGAGAGTATTTTAAAAAAAAATTTTTAGCTTCTAGTCAAAAACTAACTGTTTTATATTTAAAAGCTGACACAGATATCTATTACCCTAAAAAAATAAAAAAATTAAGCTGTTTTAGAGATAAATTTATAGTGTTTTTTTTTGGCGCTATGAATCCATTACAAGGCGTAGAAGTAGTACTAAATTGTGCAGCATCTTTGATTCATGAAGAAAATATCGTTTTTGCTTTTGTTGGACCGATGGATAGACTGAAGCCTCTAATTAACAAAAAAAGACCATCAAATGTCATCTGGCTATCTAAATGGTTAGCTCAAGACATCATCTCTGACTTGATAGCAATGTCTGATTTGTGCTTAGCTGGTCATTTTAGCAGTGATATTCCAAAAGCAAAAAGGGTTATCCCAGGCAAGGCATTTACCTATTTAGCCATGAAGAAAAAAACAATTTTAGGGGAGAACTCTGCAAACCGTGAACTTTTTTCAGGAATCAGTGATAATATCATATTTGTTGAAATGGGAGCTCCTGAACAACTTAAAGAAACTGTTTTGAAATGTTTTTATGAATATCTCCTCAAAAATATGGTTAACGAATGTAGGTAATGAATTCCTGAATATTAATGAAATAAACAAATGAAATCTAATAATTATTTTAATCCGGTGTGTTCAGTCTGTATTGCCAATTACAACGGAATCGGTTATTTGGATGCCTGTCTGAAGTCCATTTTATCTCAAAACTTTCAGTTTCCATTTGAAATAATCATCCATGACGACGCTTCAACAGACAATTCGGTGGATTTTATTCTGGCAAACTACCCAGATGTTCAATTAATTAAAAGCAAAGATAACGTTGGATTCTGTATCAGCAATAATCGTATGGTAGAAAAGGCAAAAGGTGATTTTGTTTTGCTTCTTAACAATGATACCGAACTTTTCCCAAATGCTTTAACAATGCTGTTCAGGGAGGCTCAAAAAGAACCAGCAATCTTGGGACCAGCACAATACAACGCTGCAACAGGTCAACGAATTGATATTGGGAATCTGTTTGACCCATTCCTCAACACTGTTCCCAATCACGATACTTCGAGACGGCATGTTGGAATGGTCAGTGGCGGATGTCTGTGGATTCCCCGTAAAATCTGGCATGAAATTGGAGGTTTCCCCGAATGGTTCCATACATTGGGCGAAGATGTTTATCTGTGTTTTATGGCCAATTTACGAGGATATCCTGTCAAAGCACTTAAAGAAACTGGTTTTTATCATTGGGTAGGCTCTAATATCGGCGGTGGAAAAATTGTTGAAAAACAGCTAAAAACTTCTATCTGGCGGAGGGCTTATAGCGAAAGAAACAGAAGCTATGTAATGCTAATGGGGTATCCTTTCCCTATTTTTCAAATCATTTTTCCATTACATATTATTTGCCTTTTTTTTGAAGGCCTCCTCCTTTCTTTAATTAAAAAAGATAGAAAAATTTTCTATAATATATATTATTTTGCAATTCTTAATGTAATTTATAATTTTAAGAAAATAACCCTATTAAGAAAAACAATCCAGTCATTCAGAAGGATTTCATTACTAACTCTTTTGAACTTTTTTCAATTGAAGCCTTATAAATTACAAATGCTGATTAGGTATGGTCTTCCCCTTTTGAAAACTTCCAACAAATCACGTTAATTTGAATAACTTTAAGACTTGGTCATAAGATGGACCACCTATCCTAACAGTGGGGGGGTACCTCCATTACAATCTTCTTTTAATCCAAATTTTCAAACTATGGTTTAATTTTTTTACAATCTTTTTCCTAAGCCCCCAGAAAAGCAATGTACGACTATTGAACAAATACAATCGAAGATAGATCTTATAATTTTTCTGAGATGTACCAAAGACAACTGATTGAAGCTTAGATTCAATTTCGATGAATTCCTCAAAATCACTAGCCAAAAGCGTAACCCCAATCGCATTAGCTATTTTATATATTAAATGTCTTATTTTTTTTGTCTTCAGACAATTTGCATTCTGGTGCCTTTTACTTTGAAATAAAAACGTATAAATAGCTCTTATTACGACCACGTTTAGTTTTACTTTTTCATTCCATATCCACTCATTATCTATAAATGGATCTCTTTCTGCATTTGGGTAAAAATTTGACCAAATACAATCAATATATTCACCGCTTAAATAATTTATCCCACTTTCATAGTTAGCAACCCCTATTAAGAAATCAATCCATTTTTTGCATGGGGAAAAAATATCAGACAAGCATAATTCTTTAGCTTTACAATTCATATGTAATATGGTCTGTAGAGAATAGGAATCAATCCAGGGTGAGATGGACTCGACCATACGCAAAACATTTTCCTCTGAACTCTCTAAAGGATTTAGCTTGTTTTTTGAAACTGTTATTCTTCCGGAAACATCTTTATAGAACTCGGTCTTCATACTATAAACTTTTTTTCTGTCAGATGAAAACATAACGGCCATTGGATCAAAGGATACTCCTTTAATTCTTTCTTTTCCGGCCAAAACAAGGAATGAATTTGAAAAAAATGGTAACATTTTATTTTTTGCCAATTCAAGCAAGACAAGAGGTTCATCCCAACGACTTTTGAAGTTGCCTAAATAATCTCTTGATTGAACCTGTGAGACCAACTCACCAGCACGCTCCTCCAATAGAAATTCCTCAGTTATAATACAATTCGGAACTTTATAATCAGGAAATGGGTAATAAAAGTTGGTATCTATAAAATAATGTTTAAGCTTATTGTTTAATTCTTCCCTACCAAAAGTTCTAACCTTATCTCCATACCGATGATAACCTTCCAGGCCATCAAATGGTATACCTAAATGGTCTTCATTATGGGAATTGAAATACTTTAACCCAAATTGATTTTCTATGGCTAAAACAACAATTCCGCTGGGAGTCAGCATATCATAAAAATATTTTAAAACAGCGTTGTAAGGGTCGCTAGAATCAATGAACATCCCTGAGTATTCATAAACTCCAATACAAAAAAGAATATCGAATTTTTCTTTAAATATAAGATCTTGAAAAGGTGCACATAAAATGGAAACTGATTTCAAATCTTTATTTCTTAACTTTGCCAATCTTGCTCTTTTTAGACTACCTTCAATGGAAATGACTTCGTTAAAGGTTTCTCCAAGAAAGCGGGTGATAGCACCACATCCACCACCCACTTCCAATACTCTAAAGGATTTATCGAAGCGAAAGCCACTCAATAATTGTGCGCGTTTATGGCTTAAATGATATTCACTCGGCCAATCGTTTATATATTCTTCCAATTCTCTTGATCCACTGCTTAGATCCTTTACCTCACTAAAAACTTTTTTTAAATATTTTTCAGACTTTAAACCGTCAGAGTATTCGAAATGATCATGACCTTTAAGAAGCCATATTAAAGATTCATCTTGTACCAATTGATTTTTAATTATATCTCTAATATCCAAATCAAAATCCTTTTAATACTTTTTTGAAATAGACTCAGATACGCACCTGTTCGCAATAAACGTTAACACTATTGTGCTGAAACTGACTCTTATTAACCATGCCATTGCAGCCCCGGAAATTCCATAGAGGCCGATTAACCACCATAAATAGGGCAAATACAATACTAATTCAAGCAAATGCAACTTAGCCGTTAAATCCGGTCGGCCATAACTTTGAACCACAACTTGAGCAACATGCCCAAAACTATTAATAAACACACCAATTGATAAAAATTGAGCGACTCTATATCCATTCATCGCAAAGTCTTTATTAATCCACCAAGCCAAACCAATCTCAGATAAAAAAAATGTAAGTCCTGATAATGGTAGCATAATTAGCAATACGACAAGCATGGTTTTTTTATATAAGGAGTTTACCTCATGTATGCCTTGCTGAAATAATTGAGTAAAAATGGGAAACAACACTGTCACGATTATGCCTGGTATTAACAATAACTTTGTAATAATCTCATATGGCGTAACAAAATATGCAACGGCTTCCATGGAAATATACATAGCGATAAATATTCTGCCTAAATATAGTAAAATAGGCCCCACAATACTACTGACTGTCATCCAACCACCAAAAAAAAGTAACCGCTTAACAATAAAAAAATTACAATTACGCCTTTTGAAATAGCTGGGGAAAAATTTTAAGCATATACAGACAAATAAAGCCCATGATACGATACGTGTCCCCACTAAGATCGCAATCATTGGTGTCAAAGAATTTGAAATATTCAGCATAGCCAATGGCCCAATATAATTTAGAATACCCATTGGAATTCTAACAAAATTGATTATGTCAAACCGTTGATGAGCTTCTAAAATCCCCCTTAAACCATTGGCACTAATTACAAAAGGAATGGAAACTGCTAATAAATGAAAAATCTTGAGTGTTTCTATTTGAAGAAAAATTGGTATATTAAAAATATTTTTAACTAGCAGGGGAGAGAATAAAAAAATCATTATTGCTGCCACATTACCAAGGACCGCCATAATGATTAGTGCTGTCCATACCAATTCTGGAATTTCAGAATATAATCCCTCCGCCAATTTTTCTGATATAAGCTTAGTCAGAGCCCGGCCTATACTCATATCAAACAAGCTGAAATATCCAACAACCATCCATGAAATTGTCAGTACAGCGAAACGACTATTGCCCATAGATTTAATTAAAATCGGAATAGCAATAATAGCTAATACGATTGGCACCCCATTTCCAATCAGGCTCCAGAAAACATTTCGAGTTAACCTATTTCCAATTGTAACCATGTAATTACTGTGGATTTTCAAAATTGTGTTTTTCCGTCCCAGATCCCAGACATTATATCAGTGTTTTTCCACAGTTGGGTTTGATGGGCTCGTAAAAAGTTCGAAGTCTACTTTTCAACTATGACAAATTGCGCCCAAACACCCTCTACCCCATATCTGACGTATTAAAAATTTTCTAGCCGACTTTTTACAGCCCCATCAATATTGATAGCCATGACATTTTTCAAAAAAGTTTTATATGATTTTTCTGTGTCTTAGGGAGTCCGCGGCTTTCAATTTACCGTTTTACCATGGGCGGTATCCATGGGATAGTGCAACTTGAATTTGACAAATGGTAAATCAATAAGATTTGACTCCCTTAGTACTTCATCGTGGATACAAGCTATTCATACTCCTGTGGAGCAAAGATATCGCCCTTTATCAAGCAGAGCTTCAACGCTTGGAAAGGTATGCTATACCACAAAAACGCATGTTATGATCATAATTAAGCATTGCCTATAATTGTGCTTCAAGTGGGTGAACGTCTTTCTTTTTGCGTCCCCTTTTTTGGGATTGCACCGCTTTTATAATACCTTCCCGTCTTTGATGACGCCAATTGGTAAAATGGGGAAGAAGAGGGATTTGCGGTAGTAGTAATAATAGCCTGATATCACCTTGTTTAGTAAATTTGGACAGCATCTTAAAATATTTGTAGCTTGTATTTGGCTGTGAACTACGGCGCACATTTATTGTCAATGCTTTGGTGGGGACAGGCAGCCCTACATAAAACAACTGGCCACGGCGATGATGCTTCGATGCATTTTGTGCTTACTTGTATTTTGTCGTTTTTTTTCATAGATGACTATCTTATCCGCCCTACATTAATTTTTCAAGGAGTTGCTATCTCACTTACATCCACACATAGTGGTGCACCCTATTTTTTATAAACCATCAATTCATATAGTGATAAGCAAGCTGCCGCTTGATATGGCGTCATAATAATAGATATAAACCAATATTACCCAATACTCCTTTAGTTGAAATACCATTTTTATAGCAACGATACTTATGCATTATTTTGCTTTCTATTCTGTAGTTCGAATAGGCCTTTAGAATTTGAAGGTCTTCCTTTTTCATATTAGTACTGTATTGGTCCAATAGGAGTTTTGCCTGATATTGAGTCTGATTCTTTTCATCTATCATGTCTCTATACCTGAATAATAAATTATATATTTTTTGATTGATTGATTTTTTTTTTGCTCCTATACTATTTTTACCATGCTGACGATAACTTATAGTAGGTGTATCGCTATATGCTACTTTCCCAAGAACCAATGCAGATAGAATTAACCACCAATCATGCATTATAATTCCATTTGGAAACGGCAAGGTTTTTTCCAAAAGAGCTCGATTGATAATCATGGAACATCCAGGGCATACATTTCGAACGATTAGTTTATGTAGAACTTGTGATATCTCCGGATCAAGATTCTTGTACTGCCAGAATGAATCTGCTATTTTCAGTAAATTTTGATCAACTATCTGTAAATCTGTAAAAAAAAGAGCTGGTGTATCTGAACCGAATTGAGATTCGATTTTCCTTATGCCTCTGATTGACCGAGAAATTTTATCTGAAAACCAGTAATCATCCTGATCTGCAAGCAATATATAATCACTTTTTGTTAGTTGCAAAAGCTGTTCAAAATTTTTTATGATTCCAATGTGTTCTTGATTCTCAATCACAGTAAATTGAGTAAATTGTTCCGCATATTTCTTGAGTTTATTAAAAGTATTATCAGTAGAACCATCATCTCTTGCATATACTCTAAATGGGGTATAATCTTGAAGAAATATTGAATTTATTAAGTCATCAATATACGTTTCGCCTTCATATGTCGCTAAAACAATGTCTACAGAATCATTTTTCATCAATATTTCATACCATAGTATTTCAAAAAAGTCTGAATGATTTGGGTTGACTCCATTTTTGTGAAGATTTTTTCTCGTAAACTTTATTTTATTTATACGGGGTTAGGGATTTCAAATTGTTGCGAATTCTTGAATTTGGTGAGGTTAGGCAAATAGGGTTGCAAATCCACAAGAATTATTGACGCTGTTTCAGTCAATAATCCATGGGAAAATAATCCTTTTCTATAATTTTATACAAAGAAAAACCATTTTTATCAAACAACATTTCACTCCAATTTGTAATAAAATCTAAAAACAAAGACTTTTTTTCTTCCGTCAAATCAGCATACAATCGTTGTTTAAATAAAGTATTATTAATCATTAAATGAGTAACACCTCTTTTTTGAATTTCCTGCTTAATCCCTGTCGGAGAGCTATGCGAACGCAATAAAGCATACAAAAAATTCATATTACCACCCTCATCAGGAAAATATTCCCGATCGCAGTAGTACCCTCTCTTCCCAATATAAAAAAACATCACCTTTGAATCTAAAGGAAGATGTTCATTAACATATTGAAAGGCTGCATACTCATGCCGAAATCTATTAATATACGCATCCCTCGAAATCTTACCGGAAATATAGGAAAACGGCTGAACATATTTAAATTGTTCTACCAAATAACCACCATTATTCCAAAGCATATACAACCCCACTGAAAACAGCAACACGAATGCGCCCACTCTTTTAATAAAAAGCCATTGACTGCTGTGACAGCACCTCATTAAATTTTTCATGCCGTACACGGATAAAATAACAAGCGATGGAACAGCAGGAGAAATATATCTTATTCTAACCGCACTGCTGGCCATTCCAAATAAAATAAAAAAAATAGAAAATGCCAGCAAAACATATTTCTCAGTCCGGTATAAATCATTTTTGCCACAAGCTGTAATAAATGAAAATAGTGGAAGTAGCAATAACAAGGCGGAGAGTCGTCCATCAAACAATTGAAAATCATTGTCCTTACCCTGAAAAAAAATTCTAATGGGTAACAATGCAGTCTCCCACCACTCTTCGTTGTACATAAATTTTCGATAAGCAAAACGACCGAAATTTATATTTTTTTCCTCAGGTTCCTTTAACTTAATGTTTTCCAAACGAATAGAGCAAACCGGATTCATCTGAACATCAAAAAAACTATTATAAAGAGGATAAACAGGATTCCGGGTCCAGCTATAATTTCGGATCATCCAGGGAGAAAAAACAGCAAGGGCCGCCAATCCAAAAATCAAACCAGCACCAATGGCTTTTATTCCAACCTTTGGAGTCTGATTATTAAAACGGGAATAAATGAACGGCACAAACATTGTCAAAAGAAAAAAAATGATCAATCCATTGTACTTGGTTCCCATAGCCAGCCCACAAAAGGCACCAGCCAAAAGTAGGTATTTAAGTTGGAACTTGGTTTCAATCCATTTAAGTATAGATAACAAAGCTGCAGTGGAAAAAAAGATAAGGCCCAAATCCACATACACGGTGATGGAAAGCTTTATAATTATGGGAACAGACAAAAAAAGAAAAGTGCCTCCAAGCCCCCAGGTGCTGCCCATACGTTTTTTTAAATAATTAAAAATTAATACTGATGTCATCAAGGCAAATGAAAAATGAATCAATTTTGGGGCAATATCTGACCCCAAATACAAAGCCACCATATAGAGCAAATCCAAATTCATGGGGTAATAGGAGTAAGACATGCAGGGTAGCGGAAAAAATCCACCATGCTCCAGATAAAGCTTGGGGATGGCCAAATGATGCACCAAGGCATCACGACTGATGGGTGGTACAAGGCTTAGTATGATTATACACAGACAGAGCAAAAAAATAAGGAAGGCAAGTGTACTCATATAAAACGCCTTGGGGTTTAAATAAAAACCAGGCATCTCTGGTTTGTTGACAAAAATCAACCTACAACTCCTGTTTGGTCGAACCAGATATAACTGTCGTTATTGCCAATTTTAAATTTTTATCCAAACTTTCAAAAGAAAGACTAACCAATGGAAATATATCTTTTTCCAACTCCCTAATTTTAAGCACAATCACAGGAAGGGTATATTTTTTAAGAATTTTTCTCATATAATGACCCTGAATATCTTTCCTATGGGCTTTCTCAGCATTTTCAATCAGAACAAAATACAAAAAAAGCTGGTCATCAGGTGTTATCCCATCAAGTGCCAGACTGATATAGTGATTGGCTTTTTCATAATTATGAACCTTGAAATGATAGATGCCCAGATACAACTGGGATTTAGGACTCAATGGGGCAGCCTTAAATGCTTTTAAAATATATGGCTTTGCTTCGGGAACTTTGCCCATTTTTAGCAATATATGGGCCTTCATATATAGATAAATAATATCTGGACGCTTCTTTTCATCAATCAGAATATCAACTTGTTTTTCTGCCTCCTCCAATCGATTCACAGAAAGGAGACTGACAATATAACTATATCTGGCATTGTTAGAATCCGGGTATGCTTCTACTGCCTTCTGTCCATAATAAACCGCCTTTTTAAACTCTTTTTTCTGCATATAATTAAATTGGAGGTTGTCATAGGAAACCATTTTGGAATATTCGGGATTTTTATCCTCCAGAGTCAGTGCTTTTTGATTTAACGCAATAGATATGTCATACATCCCCTTCCTTTGATAGTATAGGCTTGCCAGATTTTGATACCCCCTGGGATTACCAGGTGCCGTCTGAATGGCAGCTTTCCACAAAGTCTCTTCCGACTGCCAGTCAAAATTACGGGAATAGGTGGCAAAGCCGGTCAAAAACAAAAAAACACTTGTGCCAATTGCAATCAAAGAAAAGATAAGCTGGTTTTTTTCTCGATAAAAATTCAGCGCATTATTAAGTCCCACTGCAACAGGAAGAAAAAGGAACATTGAAGGGAGGTAATTTCTATGTTCAAAAATAAGTTCCAGGGGAAGGATGGTGGACTCCACAATATGATTCACAAAATAAAACAATATTGCAAAACTCACCAATGGCCGTTTCTTAATATTTGCTACACCAATGCCCAAGAGAGAGGCAATTGCAATAACAGAGGGAAAAGTGGTCCATGGAGAGAATAGATTTGTGGATATCTTAATATCATGTACAATTGAATAATTTGATGCCACTGGATACAATATCTGTTTAAAATATAAAATAACAATTCTGGACTCAGTCAACAATCTTTCCCAGAGAGTAAATGGCCTGTTAGCATAACCGCCCAGAAAACCAAAAGGATTTTTATAAAACACAAATGCGGCACCAATTATAAACAATATACCGAAGACACCCCCCAGTGCGAAAAACATTTTTCTTTGGAAAGATATTTGCTCCAATTTGTGAAAGAATATAACTTCCATAAGAAGAATAGCCAACGGCAGCAGTGCAGCATTTTCTTTACACCCAACGGCCAAAAGACCATTCAACAACAACAAGAAATAGAAAAGCAGACGGTCCCTTATTGATGTTGCCAGTCGAGCTTTTAAATAACAATAAATGGAGATAATATAAAACATGGCAGCCATGGAGGCCATTCTCTGGACAATATAGGTAACACCTTGGGACTGAATGGGATGAATCACCCATATTATGGTAGAGAAAAGGGCAATGGAATAAGCTTTATCTGAATATCTTTTCTTTAAATTTTTTGTTTTGAATAAGTGCAAGGTGGCAAGATATAAAAATAAAGCAGAGATAACATGGATAACCGTATTTACAAAATGGTATCCCCAGACATCACTCTTTCCAAAGTACCAATTGACTGCAAAGGAAAGCATCGCCACAGGACGATAAAAAGATTTTCCATTATAATACCCGCCGTTTATTGAGGCTTTCATGGAATTCAGAAGAGAAGCAGGGGAAAGATCTGATATATGAAGTTTAGGATTTTGAAAAATATTTCCAAAATCATCAAAGTGCCACGAAGAATTAAACGTATTGCTGTATATCAAGCCTGTAAAAACCAATATCAGCAAAAAGGATATCACTTCATTAAAATGGACTTTGGCCATCCCAGCCTCCTGGTGCTAATATTAATATTCAAGCGATATGGATGTTATGACCCACCCCTGAGAGTCATCATAATAATGTTTTATTGCAGTTGGGTGTATAGCATAGACGCAACTACATTGCCCTGATTTTTATTCATTGACTGTTGCAACGAGTATGTTAATGTATGATATCTCGTAAAAAGAGAATTTTTAAAGTGTTTAAAATTTTCCATATTAATGAGCACATAGACTGACATTTTTTGTCAATCATTACATAAAAACAGAAAAAAATATTTAGCAACTTAATTTATTCTCATGGTAGCCATATATATTTTTTTATAACAAATCAAATACATAAAACTATTTTAAAAAAAAATGCAGTTTAATAATGTTTGGCCCTTTTTATGCATATAAGGTGTAGACAGTGTGAATGTATAGATATTAATCTTTAAATTTAAGGAGTCGTCATGACAACAAAAATGAATTTTTTTAACAAAAAAGGTTTTACCCTGATTGAGTTGATGATCGTTGTGGCAATTATAGGTATTCTTGCAGCCATTGCCATTCCTAACTTTATGAACTATCAATGCAAAGCCAAACAAAGTGAAGCGAAGTCAAATCTTGGTACCATCAGGACCAATCAGGAAGCCTATCGTGCGGAATATGATACTTACAAAGATGCTTTGCCCGCAATCGGATTTGCAACTAGCGGCAACACAAGATACACATACTCAACCACTGGAACCACTACTGGATTCACTGCTACAGCAACAAGCACAACTGTTAAAACAGGCGCGACAGATACTTGGACAATGACCGAGGCTGGATCACTCTCAAATACAGCGAATGCTTGCAGTTAATACATATTTGATCACCTATTTTTGATTTTATATGCATAAAAATTAAATATAGACAATATTTAATAATTCAAGAAAAAAGGGGCGACAACAACTGTTGCTCCTTTTTTTTTCAGGGCTTTATGTTCACCGTGACCGTACTATCCAAAGTTTAAATGCAAATTCATCACTTTCATCATTAGATTTAATTAGGTCTTTAACAATGATAAGAAACAAAGGCTTTACTTTAATTGAACTTATGATCGTAGTGGCAATAATAGGCCTTCTTGCATCTATTTCCATTCCTAACTTTATGAAGTTCATATGTAAAACAAAGCAAATTGAAGCAAAAAAGAATCTATCCATATTAAGATCTTGTGAAGAGGCTTACAGGGCAGTAAATGACACATACGGAAGTAATTTAAATAAAATAGGATTTACTTTCAACAGCGATTCAAAATACACATATACATTTATTAATGCTAATGAACTCGAATTTACAGCGCATACAAAGGCTGTTATTGATGGTAAAGAGGACATCTGGACAATAGACCAAAATGGTTCTATTACCAACACAACTAACGCTTGTAGTTAAATAATCTTTTACCGTACTTGTATTAAAATCTCGTGAATCGTGACTTCTCATTCTTCATACGGCATGTGCTGTCTAACAATTTCCAGAAGCACATTTTTCGATCGCCAACCTGAGGGAGAATGCGATGGTCAGTGCGCCTGCGGCGCTCTAAATGCCGAGTTGAGAGTGGGTTTGATGCGCGCCGCAGCACACTGAACAACGAGTTGGAGCAGCCAACCCACGTGGGTCGCTCCTCAACTCGGTATTGATATTTGGGTTGTTGTCCATTTTAATATAAATACAAAATGGATAGACTATGATAACGCAAATTTATCAAGTAACAACAGTTGTGCAGTTGTGCCTTTTCTTCAAACGCAAAGGAGAAGCTACATCAATACTGAAGAAGTCACTCGTAAGTTTATAGAAACCGCTCTGAGTGCTGGTACCCACTGGAAGGTTGCTCATTGTGCCAACACTTCAGACATGGAAAGCATTATGGACGGTACTATTGTACGTGAATATGCCTGTGTGGCAGGTGTTCCCCCAGGCCAACCTTGCTGAAGCGGATGACCAAAGCTTGACGCTCGAAAGATGGCTTTACAATGCAAATACATGTCTTGGTTGAGTATTTTATTGCCAAGCTTAAACAATTTCGTCGAATTTTCTCTTGATTTGAAAAATGCTTAAGCAATTCGGGACTCAGATTCTATTTATTTCCCATTTATCAATCACGCCATGGATGCTGCCTGGGATAAACGGTCTTGATATGGGAACCATTTAGACTCCCTGATATGCATTTTGTTATTTTTGCTGCCGATTTGATATGCCTACGCTGAAATTTCAACAGAGTCTAATATATTTTTTAAAATAAAAATTATGATCTGCTGTATTTTTATTAAGAACAAATTGTGTTTATGTTATTCTTTATCTATGGAGTTTGCATGACTTTTTTCAGCAGAAACATACTATTTTTTCCTTTATTTTTCATTACCCTGTTGCTCCAAAATCATTATGCGGACCTTCGTTTCATAACTTTTGAAAAAAATCCCGATTGCCCATGGTGTGAAAATGGTGATATAGGATCGAACCTTACCTATATCCCAATAAACACATCTTTCGCACGATTTTTTGCCCCGGCAGATTCGAATTTTATAGCAGATCTTTTATGGTTGCGTACTGCTTATTATTTTGGAGAACATGCACTCACCGACCAAAAATTTCCATACCTCTTCTACCTACTTGACCTCATAACGGATATTTCTCCTTCCTGGATTGATCCTTATTTGTTTGGTTCTGTTATTCTCCCTGTTGAAGCGGAGTCTGTGGAAGAAGGAATCTATCTTATAGAAAAAGGAATTGCCAACCATCCTGACAATTGGCGGTTGTGGTTTTTTAAGGGCTTTTATCAGTGGCAGTTTAAAAATGATAAATCTGCTGCCTCTAAATCAATACATAAAGCATCTTTACTTCCTGGAGCACCCCCTTTCATTATAAGTCTTGCGTCAACATTTGCTCTGGAAGCAGGAGAAAAGGAACTCGCTATAACTTTTTTAAAAGAAGCACTTAAACACATCAATGATCCCGAACAACGTCACCAGATACTGTTAAAATTGCAAAAGGTAATTAAAGGTGAATAATTCAGAACTAATATGGCGAGAATCTGCTTTTTCCATTCGTCATGGCTTTTTCATGCAGATCAAGCCCATCGTAAAATGCATAGACTTCTCTGTTCCAAAAGGCAGTATAACAGGACTTGCAGGCCCCAATGGCGCTGGGAAAACAACCACACTAAAGCTTGGAGCCGGGCTCATAAAGCCCCAAACTGGTGAAGTTCTGATTAGGAACATTCCCGCCCATCTGACAAAAGCAAGATCGTTGACCGGCTTTCTTACTGAAAATCAATATGCCTATCCCCATCTTCGCCTCAAAGAGTGGCTTCAAATGATGGCAGAGTTGTCAGGAATAAAATCAAAAATAGCTGCCAGTAAAACCATAGAAGTTTTAGAATTGGTTGAATTAAGATCACTGAAAAATCAATTGATGCAAACGCTTTCCAAAGGACAACTTCAGAGGGCAGGAGTTGCCCAGGCTCTTATTCATTCGCCAGACATACTTCTTCTGGACGAACCCATGAGCGGACTTGACCCCTATTGGCGCCACCGTGTGCAGCAAATTCTTCTGGATTTTAAAAAAAATGGGGGAACAATACTTTTCAGTTCGCATATCTTATCCGATGTCGAGCGCCTATGCGACCGACTGGTTCTGATAAATGATGGACAAATTTCCTGGAAAGGGGAAATCTCAGCCCTACCTCGTACAATAAAATCCTATGAAGCCGTGGTTTCAAAACTAAAAGACCCCAATTTAATACAAAGCATTTCAAGCACTGACATTGACTTTCGTAAGGATGGTACTTGGCTAATTTCTTTTCCTGTTGATAAAAAAGATCAGGTCATTGAACTTGCATCCAAAAATATAATTTCCTTGATATCACTAAAACCTATTCAGGAAAATATTGAAGAGGTGTTGTTTAAGTCAATGCCAGATATTAAAAAAGAGTCCTAATCGGAGTTATCATGCAAACCATTTTTCAAATTCGGGCCATTGCTGTGAATGTCTGGCGTGAATCCATCAGAAATAGATCTCTGCATATTTTAACGGGATCAGCCCTTGTGTTTTTATGTTTTTCCCTAGTGTTGGGGGAAATGGCTGTGGGGGGACGGGAAAGAATCGTTCAAAATGCTGCATTCTGGATGTTTGGTACCTGGGGTCTTTTTGCCACAATCTATCTGGGTGCCAATATCATTAAGCAGGAATACCAACGCCGCACAGTCTATTTAATTTTGTCTCGACCGGTTACACGTTTTGCTTTCTTAACAGGCAAATTTCTGGGTATTGTTCTGGTACTGATGTGCATTTTTGGGTCGCTTTTTCTTTTTACGGTCCTGATATTTAAAATTGCTCCTGTTCAGATAACGACAATGCATATAATTGCCCTGCTTTTCATATTTGGTGAATGGATTTTACTGGCGGCCATGACTATATTTTTTGCCGCTTTTACATCGCCAGTTTTACAGGCTTTGTTTATGGTCGGTATCTATTTCACAAGCCATTGGAGCAAAGATCTGTACATATTTGCTTCCAACTCACAGGATATATTCCTCAAAAACACACTCAATATCATTTATTATACCCTTCCCAATCTTGAAGCATTAAATTTTAGAGCTGAAGCCCTTTACGCCCGAGTAGTACCCCATCAATTATTCTTTGAAGGTGCCCTTGTTTTGATTTGCTGGATAGCTGTTTTTTTTACAGCAGCAAATCTGATCTTTTCAGCTCGCAGGGGTGTCTGATTTTATTATGAATAAACTTATATTAAGTAAAAATATATTTGGCTTATTGATAATAATTTTAGTATGCATCGCATATACTCCTGTGCTTCACAATGATTTTGTCAACTTTGATGATGATATATACGTAACTGAAAATTTTCATATTAACGATGGCGTCACACCGAAAAATATACAGTGGACGTTCACCGCTGTCTATGCCAAAAACTGGCACCCCTTAACATGGCTTTCCCACATGCTTGACATACAAATATTCGGCATGAATCCCTTTGGACACCACTTGACCAACCTCATTTTCCATTTATTCAATGCATTTCTGCTGTTTATTGTTCTCCAAAAAATGAGTGGCGCTTACTGGAAAAGCCTCATTGTGATGGCTCTTTTTGCACTGCACCCCATACATGTGGAATCGGTGGCATGGGTATCTGAGCGAAAAGATGTATTGAGCACCTTTTTCTGGATGCTTGCGATCTGGAGTTATATACATTATGTTAAAAAATCCGGCATAAAAAACTATTTGCTTGTATGTGCTTGCTTTATTCTATCCCTGCTTGCAAAACCAATGGGTGTGACTTTTCCTTTTGTTCTGCTCCTGCTTGATCACTGGCCCCTGGACCGGTTGAGGAAAAGTTCTGCCAATCATAATTTTAAAGTATCACAGTATCCACTGCAATTTCTAATTGTAGAAAAAGTTCCCTTTTTTCTAATTTCTGCCGCCAGTTGTGCCATTACTTTTTATGCCCAGAACAAAGGAGGAGCTCTGGGGTCTTTTGAGTTATATCCCCTTGTGATCAGACTGGCCAACGCAATCATCAGCTACACCCAATATATTATTAAAATGGTATATCCCACTGATTTTGCCATATTTTACCCCCATCCCGGTATGCCTCAATTGTCCTTCCTTATGATTGCCTCTCTTTTTTTAATACTCATTACATTGCTTTCAATCTTGACTTTTAAGCGTTACCCCTGGATATTCACCGGATGGTTCTGGTATCTGGGGATTCTCTTTCCTGTCATTGGGGTTGTCCAGGTAGGTGCACAAGGCATGGCAGACAGATACACCTATACTCCCATGATTGGCATTTATATTTTAGTGGTATGGGCCATTGAACATTGGCTTTACACAAAAAAACTATCCCAAAAAACATTTTTTTCCGTATCCATTCTCATGGTTCTGACTATAACAGTGGCTTTATCCATTCTGACTTTTCACCAGATTCAATATTGGAAAAATAGTACAAGCCTATTCCAGCACACAATCAATGTTACCAAGAATAATTATGTTGCCCACAACAATCTGGCCAATGCAATGATGAAGGCTGGTCAAATCGAAGCGGCGGTTTTTCATTACTCAGAAGCGTTGCAGATAAAACCTGATTATCTACTGGCGCTTGGTAACATTGGACTTGCTTATGAAAGACTTGATAGAAATAATGATGCATTGAAATCCTATTTTAAAGCTTTGAACATTGACCCTGAAAATGAAAATATATTGACAAATATTGGCAATATATTTTCAAATTCAGGAAACAAAGAGAAGGCCATCAATTATTATGAAAAAGCCATTTTTTATAATCCGGATTATGTAATAGCCCATATGAACTTGGGAAATCTACAGATGAAATCAGGTGATTTGGATAAAGCAATGTCCCATTATACTAAGGTTCTTGAGATTAATCTTGGTCATAAAGAAATAGCCCACAATCAAATAGGTAATCTACTGACAAAGGCAGGTGACATTCATTCGGCCATTAAGCATTATCTTCTGGCTCTAAAAATAGCGCCGGACTATAAAGACGTCCATAATAATATTGGTGTCGCATTTGCAAGAACCGGTAAATTGGAAGAGGCTGTATCACATTTTAGAAGGGCTTTGGAAATCAGTCCTGGAGATCCTGATACTGAAAAGAATCTCAAAAGAGCGCTGGGGTTACTGAAAAAAGAATAAAAGTCATGGAGATTAAGACGTTTAATGTTCAAAGGAAAAAAAATCATTGTGGTTATGCCTGCGTACAATGCAGCCAAGACTTTACGGAAAACCTATGATGAGGTGATGGCCCAGGAAATCGTTGACCTTGTTATCATTGTTGATGATAAAAGCAGTGATGAAACCGTAAATATTGCCAGAGAATTTAAAAAAACTATTATCTACACCCACGCA
Source organism: uncultured Desulfobacterium sp. (assembly GCA_963674605.1). Taxonomy (GTDB): domain Bacteria; phylum Desulfobacterota; class Desulfobacteria; order Desulfobacterales; family Desulfobacteraceae; genus Desulfocicer. Next base: position 935,881 of record OY771474.1, read on the forward strand.
GAAAATATAGGCTATGGCGGCAATCAGAAATCATGTTACAGACTGGCCCTTGAAAATAAAGGGGATATTATCATCATGGTCCATCCTGATTATCAATATACGCCCAAACTGATTCCTGCCATGGCTTCAATGATCGGAAACGGGTTATATGACTGTGTCTTGGGATCAAGAATATTGGGGGGGTATGCCCTTAAAGGAGGTATGCCGCTTTACAAATATATTGCCAATAGGTTTCTGACTCTGATGGAGAATCTCTTCACAGGCGCAAAACTATCCGAATACCATACCGGATACAGAGCTTTTTCAAAAAAATTACTGGAAGAAATTCCTTTTAATCAAAATTCAGACGATTTTGTTTTTGATAATCAGATGTTGGCACAAGTGTTATGGTTTGAATACATCATAGCTGAAGTAAGCTGTCCCACAAAATATTTCCCTGAAGCCTCGTCCATAAATTTAAAAAGAAGTATCCGCTATGGTTTCGGATGTATATTTACCGCTATTCAATTCAAACTCGCAAAAATGAATATGATTTCTCCGAAATTGTTTCGTTCTTTTGAAAAAAATGACAGGAAATAATATTTTTGTTGTTTCGCATGTTAAGATATTAGCCGTTTTAACTTTGATGGCAATTATTACCTCAACTGCCATTATACGCTACCGATTCATTGACATACCCTTTGAGCGAGACGAGGGAGAATATGCCTACGCCGGACAACTCATCCTTGATGGCAAGCTCCCCTATGACCAAATGTACAGCATGAAACTCCCTGGAGTCTATGCTTCATATGCCTTAATCATGGCTTTGATGGATGAAACCCGGCAAAGTATTCACGTTGCCCTGATTATTATCAATGCACTGACCATACTGTTTTTATTTCTGTTGGGAAGTCATCTATCCTCCCTTGGGGGGGGCATCTTTGCAGCGATAACGTTCTCAATCCTTTCCCTTGGTGCGTCCGTACACGGGATTATTGCCAATGCAGAACATTTTGTAATACTGTTTTCAACCGCCGGACTCTATCTACTGCTGAAAGGCATGGAATACAAGTCAAATTTTTATTTATTTGTCAGCGGTTTATGCCTCGGGATGGGAATATTGATGAAACAGCATGGTATTCTGTTTGCCATGCTGGGAATCATCTGGTTTTGCTTCAAAGACAATGAAAACGGCAAAATATTTAGACTTTCATTTTTTAAACGGGGAATTTATTTGGCCGTTGGTATAATAGTCCCCTATGGGTTCACCTGCCTGCTTTATGCTGGATCAGGGCAGTTCACGCCCTTCTGGTTCTGGACTGTACAATATGCCCTTGCCTATTCCAGTCAATTACCACTTCAGTATGCATGGACAGGCTTTCTTAATCGAGGAATCCCTGTGTTTCAGGCCGCGTCAGTGTTCTGGATTTTTTCAATCATTGGTTTGTTATTGTCTGCATGGACTGTCAAAAAACAAAAAAATTCTATATTAACAATCTTATTTGTTCTTTTCTCATTTGCTTCCATCTGCCCAGGATTTTATTTTAGACCCCACTATTTCATCCTGTTGCTCCCAGCAGCTTCCATATGCGCCGGTGTTGCAATGCACTTCCTGATTGAAATGCTATGCAAAAAAAAAAACATTACCACCAAAATAGTCCTGTTCATGAGTGTTGCTTTTTTCTGTACGTCCATATCAATATACCATCAAAAAGAATTTTTATTGGAAATGACGCCGTTACAGGCCTTCAGATCGATTTATTCCATAAATCCATTTCCTGAGTCCGTTATAATCGGCCAATACATAAAAGCACATACCAAAGAAAATGACAAAATAGCTGTCATTGGATCTGAACCACAGATTTATTTCTACTCAGGTCGTCCCGCGTCAACGGGTTTTGTTTACATGTACCCCTTAATGGAAAATCATGAATTTGCATTACAGATGCAAAAGAAAATGATCTATGAAATAGAATCCAATCCCCCCGAATATATAATATTTTTACGCCATCAGCTTTCATGGCTGGTTAGGCCCGATTCCCATGACCTGATATTTAAATGGTTTGAAGTGTACAGAAATAAAAATTACGATATGGTTGGCCTAGTAAATATTGGGGAAAAGGAGACTCAATACAGCTGGACACCGAATTTAAAATGGCCCCCCTCTTCTTCCTACTGGGCAGCAATTTTAAAACAAAAAACACCCAGGAAGATTCTGGACACCAAACCGGAATTTTAATTGGGTACAGAAGCCTTTCCCCGGAATACAATCAACAAAGCACAACAAAAACCAACCACCATAACCGGAAAAATCTGCGCCACATGATTAATCAACTGATAGCCAGCCGCATCAGATCGGGGAATATCAAACACAAGCATGGCAAAAACCCCGCCAGCTTCCCACACCCCCCAGTATCCGGGGACAGATGGAATAGCAATAAAAAAACAGATCACGGCCATAACAAAGGCCAGTTCAACAAACCCTATTGAGATCCCGGGTACAGCTCTTGCCACCATTAAAAAGGACAGGGCCTGTACAAACCATGTGCCAAATGAAAGTCCCATTACAGAGATAAAGGCATCAGGCGTTTTTATGGCCTCAATGCCTGTGCTAAAATAATGAATGAACATGGTCAAGGGATTCAACAGAAAACGTTTTAAGATATCAGCGATTTTTTCAGGAAAGATGGAAACATGTTTTAAAGCCACAGAAATGAGTCTGCCAGGAATTTCTTTTGTGTGTTTAAAAGCCAATAATAAAACAAACCCCAGCAAGAAAAAAAAAAGTTTAATCATCCACCATACAAGGGTGATCAACAAGGCACTGTTAAACTGATATTCACCAAAAGTATAGGACAAGGATTCCGGAATGGGTATCCAGGAAATAAGAAAAGAAAATAGAACCAGCAGGGTGAACAGATCAAACAAACGTTCAAGGAGAACCGACGACAATGCCCCGGGAAAAGAAATCGTTGTCTTTTGAGCGATCAGTAAAGGGCGTGCAACTTCACCGGCCCTTCCCGGGAGAATACAGTTTAAAAAAAAACCCGTCATCAAGATATGAAAACACAGGGAGAAATTAATATCATGGGACAGCAATATTTTCCAGCGCAGGGTTCTTAAAATGCAGCTGAAAAGAACCATCAAGACAGCCCAGAACACGTAATAATAATCGATCTGGGTGACGCTTTTTCTTAATTCATCCAAGGGAACATTTTTAAATGCCATACGGAGAAAAAAAACAGAAACAACCAATCCGATAAAAAAAGAAAGCGTTTTTTTTAAAAAAGTGCTTCGAGGGGTGCTCAGCATGGCAGGGGGGTAACCTCTTGGGGAAAAGATGTGTCTAAAGGACTAATCGTCTTTCCCATCCACATCCTCCTGCTTACCAAGCCGATATCGAATAGACCGCAAATTCATACCCAGCAACTCAGCTGCCCGGCTCTTATTTCCCCCGGAAACCTCCATGGCTTTTCTTAGATAAGCCCCTTCAATGGAAAATAAAATTTCATCCAGATTCACCCCCTTGTCCACCTCCTCCAGATCAAAGCGCCGATCCCTGATGCCCTCAATCCACCGGCGACGTTTGTGGGTGGAAATAGTCAAGCTTTCAGGCAGAATAATATTGGTGGAAGAAAGGGCCACACTACGCTCAATCAAATTCTCCAGCTCCCGCACATTACCGGGAAAGGTGTACTGGTTCAAAAAATCCAAGGCATAGGAGGAGATCCGGGAAATATCCTTTTTCATCTTTGCAGAATATTTTTCAATAAAATGATTGGCCAGAAGATTAATATCCCCTGCCCTATCCCGCAACGGCGGCACTTTGATGGGAATCACATTAAGCCGAAAAAAAAGATCTTCCCGAAAATTGCCGTCAATCACCTCATTTTCCAACTTCTTGTTGGTGGCGGAGATAATGCGCACATCCACGGGAATCTCCGATGTGCCGCCCACAGGTTTGACAGAGGTCTCCTGCACCACCCGCAACAGTTTAACCTGAAGCATGGGGGTAAGTTCCCCGATTTCATCCAGAAAAATAGTTCCCTGGTGGGCTGCCTCAAACAAGCCTTTCTTATCGGACACGGCCCCGGTAAAAGATCCCCGGATATGACCGAAAAATTCACTTTCAATAAGGGTTTCAGGAATACCCGCGCAGTTCACCACCACAAAGGCATTGTCTTTTCTGTCGCTTAGGTCATGAATGGCCCGAGCTATGAGCTCTTTACCCGTGCCGCTTTCTCCGGAAATCAAAACATTGGTTTTAGTATTGGCAATCTGGCGAATAAGTTCATAAATGCGCGCCATACCCGAACTATCCCCGATAATCTTACCGAAATGGGGATGGCCTTCTTCTTTTTGCTTGCGCGCACCCCGGCTACAGTCGGGGCGCTTTTGCGCAAGTCCTTTCTCAATGGAACGCTTAAGCTCCGTGGTGTTAAAGGGTTTCGGAACAAAATCAAAGGCACCCTCGTTCATGGCCTCCACGGCCACGGCTGTGGTGGAAAATGCAGAAATCATAATAACCACAGTTTCCGGATCTTTCTGCTTGGCTGCCCGCAGGATATCAAGCCCGGTGAGATCCCCCAGACGGATATCACACAGAATCATATCAAAGGGCTTCTTTTCTATGATTTTAAGGGCCTGCTTTCCATTATTGGCAAGGAAAATTCCATACCCCTCCTGGGTGAGCATCACATCCAGAAGCTCTCGCATGCTCAGCTCATCGTCCACCACCAGTATATTTGCGGAACAAGTGTTCATAAGCTCCCATTAAGCATGGCCGTTTCAAAATGCGACATTTTTATCATCCTCGCTAAATTCGGGCTTGGTCATAACATGGGCCATCATTATAATTGGCGGGCCAACGGGGTCAGGCTTGCGTTATTGGAGGCTGAGGCCCATGTTGTGAACAAGCCCTACCTTATTACTGAGCATCCTTTTCAAACACCACCCGGCCCTGAACCAGTGTCATCCACGCCTCCCCCTTTACATTAAATCCCACAAAGGGCGTATTCACCCCCTTGGAGAAAAAGGTATCCGGATCAATGGTGTGATAGGCTTCGGGATCAATAATCGTGATATCTGCTGGATTACCCGGTTTCAGATCATTGTCAACGCCCAGAATGGCCGCAGGATTTTTGGACATCTTTTCAATTAACTGGGAAAAGGTAAGTTTCCCCTCCTGCACCAGCCCGAGGGATAAAGCAAGGGAAGTTTCAAGCCCCACAATGCCAAAGGCAGCCCGGTCAAACTCCACCTCTTTTTCCAGGGGAGAATGGGGGGCATGGTCCGTGGCAATTATGTCCAGGGTGCCGTCCACCAGCCCACCGATGATGGCCTGACGATCTTTCTCTGTTCGCAGTGGCGGATTCATCTTGGCATGGGTGTCATACTGGGCCACGGCTTCGTCGGTGAGGGTAAAATAATGGGGGGCGGTTTCTGCGGTTACCTTTACGCCCCGGGCTTTGCCGTGACGGATGGCATCCACGGATTCTTCGCAGCTCACATGGGCAATGTGAATGCGGGCACCGGTGAGTTCAGCCAGGGCGATGTCCCGCATGACCATGATGCTTTCCGCGGCATTGGGAATCCCTTTTATACCCAAACGCGTGGCGGTTATTCCCTCGTTCATGGCACCGTCCCGGGCAAGGGATAAATCTTCGGCATGGGAGATCACCGCAAGCCCCAGGCCGCTGGCATACTCCATGGCCCGGCGCATCACCCTTGCATCGGCAACAGGCCGGCCGTCATCGGAAATGGCCACCATACCCTTTTGTTTCATGTCCCCATACTCTGCAAGAGTGTTGCCTTCAAGGCCCCGGGTGATGGCACCCACTGGCAGGATCCGGCATAATCCCAGTTCTTTGGCACGGTTCACGATATAGGCGGTGACCTGACTGTTATCATTTACAGGAGCGGTATTGGGCATGGGGCAGATGGTGGTGAACCCGCCCCGCACGGCGGCCTTTGCACCGGTTTCAATGCTTTCTTTATATTCGTGGCCCGGTTCCCTTAAATGCACATGCAGATCAATAAGTCCCGGCACGGCGATCATGCCCGTGGCATCAATTTCTTCAATTTTTGTACCGTCTTCCGGCTCAAACACGCCATCGGGATCAATTAATTGCTCAATATATCCGTTCCGGATGATGATATCCCTGTATTCCCCATCCACATTGCCGGGATCCACAATTCTTGCACCCTTAATCCTTGTCAGCATATTTTTTTCCTCCTGCCACCAGATAAAACACTGCCATGCGCAATGCCACGCCATTGGTCACCTGCTCCAGAATCACCGAGCGTTTACCGTCGGCCACCATATTGGCAATTTCCACCCCCCGGTTCATGGGGCCGGGGTGCATGACAATGGCGTCCTTGCGGGCCAGGGCCAGGCGTTCCCGGGTAAGGCCGAACCGGCCGGCATATTCCCGTTCCGATGGAAATAAGATAGTCTCCTGGCGTTCTTTCTGGATGCGCAGCATCATCACCACATCAGCCCCTTCCACACAGGATTCAATGTCCGGGGCCACCCGGCAGCCCAGGGTTTCAATGCCCCTGGGGATCATGGTGCCGGGAGCCGTCACAGTAACTGTGGCCCCCATCTTGGTAAACCCGTTAATGTTGGACCGGGCCACACGGCTGTGGGCAATATCGCCGATGATGGCAATGTTAAGACCATCAAGCCCCCCCTTTTTTTCCCGCACGGTCATCATGTCAAGCAATGCCTGGGTGGGATGGGCATGGAGACCGTCACCGGCATTGACAACGGAAGGGGATAATTTTCTGGCAATGAGCTGTGCTGCCCCCGATGAAGAATGGCGCATGACAATAATATCCGGGCTCATGGCCTCCAGATTTTTCACGGTGTCAATAAGGGTTTCGCCCTTTACAATGCTGCTGGAGCCCGTGGATATGGAAATAACATCGGCACTTAATCGTTTGGCGGCAATGTCAAAGGACAGCTTGGTGCGGGTGCTGGGTTCCTGGAAAAAAAGGACTATGGTTTTGCCCCGCAGTGTGGGCACCTTTTTCACCGGTCGTTTATTAATCTCCTTCATGCCCTCCGCCGTATCCAGGATCATGGTGATGTCCTGGGACGAAAGGGATGCAATATCCAGAAGATCTTTATGTTCAAATCGCATGGTATAAATGTTCCTGTTAGGCTTGATCACAGGCTCAACCGGCCATCACAATGGGTGGGTCAACCCCGGAGTCATGGATGATAGCCGTCGATATTGCAATCAAGTTCTCCTGTTATTTTAAAAGGTGTCCCAGCCGATTCCAGCGGACACCGAATTCATCGCTGTTCCAGGACCAGTAAATAATAAATGCCTTCCCTTTTATCGCCTTTAAATTCACAAATCCCCAGAAGCGGCTGTCATGGCTGTTGTCTCTGTTGTCGCCCATGACAAAAAGGGAATCTTCCGGCACCGTCACCCGGGGAAGGTTATCCCGGGTACTGAACTTTGCAGGAATAATGTGGGGATCTCTGTACACGGCAAAGGCGGAATGATCCTGGAGTTCTCCATTGACATAGAGTTTTTTATTCTTGATTTCAACGGTGTCCCCGGCCACCCCCACCACCCGTTTGATGAAATCCTTTTCCGGATCTTCGGGATATTTAAACACCACAATATCGCCTCTTTTGGGGTCTTTCACCGGAATCAGGGTGTACCCGTCGGTGAAGGGCACCTTAACGCCATAGATGAATTTACTCACCAGAATATGATCCCCGATGAGCAGGGTGTCTTTCATGGAACCAGACGGGATTTTAAAGGCCTGCACCACAAAGGTTCTGATAAAAAGGGCCAGCACGATGGCAATGAGAATGGCCTCTATGTTTTCCCGCAGAGCACCTTTTGGTTTCTTTTCTGCCCCGACGGCCGGGGCGCTGGATTGATTTTTCAATGGGATTTGTCCCTAATTTTTTGTAAAAAAACACTGCCTCAAAGTACCGACAGCATGGCCGATGGAGGCGGCATAATGCCATTTTCATTCTTCGTTGTGACAGGCTGTCCTGTCATGTGGGCTTTTATATGAAACTCCGTCCAAGGTGCTGCAATGATTAGAGTTTTAATTTTCGTTGTGGCAGATAATTACTGCCATGTGGGTTATATGAAAAGGTAGCCTTCAAGTCTACCTCAGCAGAGCCCCTCCCCCGATGGGCAATAGGAACCGGACAATCGAGCTGTCTACAGTTCCGGTCCGGGACCATTGCCCGTCGGGGGAGGGGCGGCATAATGCCATTTACCATTTTCAATATTCGTTGTGTCCGACAGGACATGTGGGTTATAAGAAAACACTAAAACAAATGCTGGGGCTCTCCCAGAAGAAAGGTGCCGTTTTTAATGGATTCCTTCAACAGCATGGCAATCTTGCGGGCCTTTATCATGCTGGACAAAGGCACTGTTGGAATTTCTTTACCCTGGATCATGATGGTGCCACTTTTAAGTTCCGCATAGCTGACCTGCCCATAACTCTTGGAAATACCCTGGGGATAATCATGACCATAGTCCACCACCTGGGTGAACAGATCAGCATCACTGACGGAAGTAAAGGTTGCCATCTCTTCGTTTAATATGGGAATGGGAATGCCAAGCCCCACGGAAAGCGACACCCCATACCCCCTTATGCTCTGACCCACCAGCCATTCCGGAGACATTTCTTTTAAATTGCCCATGACAAAAAGGGTACCGGCCGGGGTAAGGGGGGTACCGTTGAGGGCCCGCTGCACATCGCTTTTGTGCTGGGTGCCGCTCCAACTGACATAACCCTGGGCTCCCCCAAGGAAAATCCGTGTACCGATGCCGATGGTTTTAAAACAGGGATCATTAAAAAGCGGGCTCAATTCTCCGGCGGAGCAGTAATTGGCATTGGCCATGCCCGGTTTCAGGGTACCCATGTAGGTGTATTTGATTTTATCGGCCCGGTTGATGGCGCAATTATAATTCTGATACCCGTTTCTGGGGTTGCACATGATGGCCTGGGGCATGTCGGACAGGGACATGGTCTTCTCAATTCTTCGATTGGGATAGCAATCGGTGCCGTAACTTTCCGCACGCACTTCAATTTTTTTACCCGCCACCAGATCATGGATGACATGGGCACCGCCATAGTTGAACTCACCTGGATAAATTTTATTCAACGGATCATCATCACTTACCTGGGTGGCACCCAGGAAACAATCCACGGCCGCCACACCAGAGTAAGCCGGTACATCATTGAACCAGGTTTTGGTGGTTCTGATAACAGGTTTGGATTGGCCGATATTGATGAAAGCACCGGAGGAACACATGGGGGCAAAGGTGCCGGTGGTCACGACATCCACCTGGGCCGCGGCTTCCACCGGACCATGTTCCCTGACAATACCAATGATTTCTTCGGCCGTCACCACAACGGCGTCACCTGATTTTATTTTTGCATTAATTTCAGCATAGGTCTTGTTGACCTTGAATTCGCCCATGTCTACACCTGATCCTTATTATAATTGAGATTTTACATCTTCGATTTTATCAATAATATTGTTTTTCAACCAGGACATATCCCACCATTCCACGGGGTTTACAAACACATTGTGCACCGCCACCCCGAAATGAAGATGATCACCCCCGGCAAGCCCGGTGGCACCGGTACGCCCGATGATATCCCCCCGGTTAACACTGTCTCCTTTTTTCACGCTGATGGAAGACAGGTGGGAATAAATGGTAGCAACCCCCATGCCATGGTCAATCATCACCAGATTACCGAAAATACCTATATTGTCCGTGATGATGATCCGGCCGGTGTTGGCCGCCGGCACCGGGGCATTGGACACTGATGCCAGATCTATGCCCATATGGTACTCTTTGTCAATGGTCTTTCCATTATGTTTGTAGGTTCTATGATCGGCAAACCCAGCCCTGTTGGCGGCCCCGGAAAGTCTTAGAAATTTTCCCTTCCACAGCATGTCATGCTCCGAACCTGCAGCCAGGGGGGCAAATACTGTTTCAATGTTTTGTTTTCTGAGGGTTTGATTGATGTAAATAAATTTTTCAAGCTCGGGATTGCCCGCCTTTGTGAACTCAAACTCTTTTCCCTTAAGGTCAAATTCGGGCATCTTCTGGGAAAGAAAGCTTTCAGAAATATTAAGGGTATCTTTTTTAAATCGTTTTTCCCGGATGTAATGATAAAAGCCCCTTTTGGCCATGTTGCCTGCGGCATCAACTGCCTGGACAAAAATTTCTGTGCCCGGGCCCTGGAGATGGCTCAGGGCGAAAAAAGAGGCATACACAAGGGGATCTTTGAACAGACCGGAATAACCGGGGAAATAATTATCTCCCACCCGGACACCGCTTTGAACATCAGGCTCAAAGAGACGATATACCGCAAGGCCGCTGCCCCCCCGTGAAATATTATGGACTTTCGTGAGCACCTCAATGCGGGGGGGACGGGTATCAATAACAACTTTTTGCTCCTGCATGGTGAGGTTGCCTCTGTTCCAGCCGTTCCAGGAGTGATCGCAGGCCTCCACGGTAATAAGGGCCTCACCGTCCACCATACCGTATTTCCAGGATTCCACAGGTACTGTGAGGGTTTCCGTCTGATCTCCTCCCCCCATGAAAAGGAACTGATATCCCATGAATGGATATTTTTTATCCAGTAATACCTTTTTTTTCTCTCCCTGGGAAATGGTGATTTTCACCTGTTTCAGGCCGGTGCCCCGGTCCCTGACGGTGGTGGATATCTCATAGGATCGTTTCAGATACGCAGATGGTAATACCATATCAATTTCAGGATATTGTTGCTCAAATTCATTAAAAAGCAACCAGCCGCAGGGAAGAATCACGAATACAACAAATATAAAAAAAAGGAATTTCCTCATTAACAGGTCCTAATCTTTTCAGTAGGTTATCATCAAAAGGTAAAAACCTAAATAAAATAGCAGCTCTGGCACAAGTTATCAAGGTCTTTTCCATTGTTGACTTTTACCCCTCGGAAATATAGGTAGTAAGCAGCTCATGTCACTTAAATCTCTTTTGTGGCTTGGCCACAACATGGGCCGCCTGTCACAATTGGCGGGCCCATGGGGTCAGGCTTGCGCTATTGCGCTTTTAATAACATATTGTATTTACAATAAAAAAACAAACCGAAAGCTTCAAAAGTGAAAGCCTACCCCCCCACCAAGGGTGGCCCATGTTGTGACCAAGCTCCTTAAAAGTTGTGCCAAAAGGAGTGGCAGGCGCATGTGAATATCAAAAACCCGAAACATGGTAAATAAAAAATGAATTCATTTTTACAGCATACAGATTCCAGCGACAAACCGCCCTTTTTTCTCATAGCCGGTCCCTGTGTCATTGAAAATCATGACACCACCTGTGAGGTGGCCCGGGTTCTTCAGAAACTCACAAAAAAACTTGGCATCCCCTTTATTTTCAAAGCCTCCTTTGACAAGGCCAACCGCACCTCCTTTGATGCTTTTAGGGGGCCCGGCATGGACAAAGGCCTTGAAATTCTGGACAAAATAAAACAGAATCTGGGCCTTAAAATCATTTCCGACATTCATCTGCCCGAACAGGCGCAACAGGCAGCTCATGTGCTTGATTTTCTTCAAATACCAGCCTTTTTATGCCGCCAGACCGATCTCATTGTGGCGGCGGCCCGCACCGGAAAACCTGTCAACGTCAAAAAAGGACAGTTCCTGGCCCCCTGGGATTGTAAAAACATCATTGAAAAAGCAAAATCCGCCGGATGCCGGCAGCTGAGCATCACCGAAAGGGGCACAAGTTTCGGGTACAATAACCTGGTGGTGGATTTCCGATCCGTGGCCATTATAAAACAAATGGGGGTACCCGTTATCTTTGATGCCACCCACAGTGTCCAGCTGCCGGGGGGCAGCGGCACCGCATCTGCCGGTGAACGGCAATATGCACCCATGCTGGCCCGGGCCGCCATGGCAGCCGGGGCCGATGGGCTTTTCATAGAAACCCACCCGGATCCGGACAAGGCACTTTGCGATGGTCCCAACTCCATCCCCCTCCATGAAATGGAAACCCTTTTATCCACCCTCATTAAAATTAAAAGGGCAATGCAATGACACAGACCAACAAAATGGCTGATATCCAGCTACTGTTACTGGATGTGGACGGGGTTTTGACCGACGGCAGTATCACCTATTCCGATACAGGCGCGGAAATCAAAACCTTTAATGTCCGGGACGGCCTTGGGTTGCGTCTGCTCATGAAATCCGGGGTGAAGGTGGGTATCATCACCGGCAGGAAATCCGATGCCCTGGTGATGCGATGCCGGGATCTGGGCATTGAAATGGTGTACCAGGACGTTAAAGATAAATTAACGGCGTTTCAAACCATCATTAAAAAAACAGGTATTCCTGCCTGCGCCACAGCGTTCATGGGCGATGACCTGCCGGACCTTGCCGTTTATCATGCCGTGGATCATTTTATCACGGTGGCAGATGCCCCCATTGAGGTTATTGCCCTTGCCCATTACACCACCAACAGCAAAGGCGGGCGGGGGGCTGTCCGGGAAGTATGTGAAAAAATATTAAAGGCCAAAGGGTTGTGGTTGAAAATCGTCCAGGGATTTCTGAAATGAAATCAGGCCTGCAGGGCAGAAACAGGCTTTTGTTAATACTTGCTGTCTTCATGGCATGCGTTGTGGTGGCCCTTTTGTCTTTATACCTGGTTAACCGCATCACCCAGACGGCCCCGGTGATACAAAACATCGACATTGATTCCAAAACCCTTGTTTCCCTTGGTGTCATGCACCAGACATCCACCCGAAACGGCATCAAAGAATGGAGCCTTGAAGCCGCCTCCGCCAGAATTTTAAAGCAGGAGCACCTGGCTGTTCTCACAGATGTTTCAGTTCATTTCTTTCTTACCGGGGGGGATGAAATTCATCTGACTTCCCGGGCCGGAACCCTGGATACTGAAAAGCACGACATGACATTTTCCGACACCGTGGTGGTGCGCCATCAAGACCAGGTTCTTAAAACTGACCGGTTGCAATATGAGAAGAAAAGACATATAATCTATTCATTGAATCCTGTGGTTTTAACCAGTCCCCGGGCAGAAATGACAGCCAATGAACTCACCCTGGACTTAAACACCCATGTGGTCCGACTCACAGGTGATTTTAAAGGATTCTTCCTGCCCGTGGCCGAAGATTCTTTTTAACAGCTTTTTTTTATATAACATACATGGCAGTAAACACCTGCCACAACGAAAGTTGAAACTCTCATCATTGCAGCACTTTGGACGGAGTTTCATATAAAAAAAATATCATCTATTCAAAGGGCTTGTAAATGATAAAAATAAAACCCTTATTTTTCACTGCGCTGGGCCTTATTGCCATGTTAATGCTTCCGGGGTTCCATTGCCTGCTCCAAGCCGCAGACAAAACAACCGATACCCGGCAGGAAAAGGTTCGCATCACCTCAGACAGCATGATGTTTGATGAGGCAAATGCCCAAGTGGAGTTCAAAGGAAATGTGGTGGCAACCCGACTGGATGCCACCATACATGCCGATCATGTAAAGGTGATACTTTATTCCGAGGCAGAAAAAAAAGACCGGAAAGTCACTGCCACCACCGCAGCAGGTGCTGACAATATCAAACAACTCATTGCCTCGGGGAATGTCCAGGTGGTTCAAAATGATGGAAAAGCAACGGCGGACAAAGCCGTTTACACCCCCGAAGAGCAAACCATCATTCTAACCGGCAACGCACCCACAGTGGTATCTGCCGGTAGCCGTGTAACCGGGAAAAAAATAACCCTGTACCAGGACACCCGCCGGGTGGTGGTGGAAAGCGAGGGCACAAATCGGGTGGAAGCATTCTTTGATTCCGTTGATGCAAACTCAACTGCCATGGGACCGGAAAAGAAATAAAGATGCCCGAGTTGACATTAAATCACCTGGTGAAAATTTATAAGGGAAGAACGGTTGTTAAAGATGTCAATATCTGTGTGAAGCACGGTGAAGTAACAGGGCTGCTGGGTCCCAACGGAGCCGGGAAAACCACCACATTTTACATGGCAGTCGGCCTGATAAAACCGGATGAAGGCAAGGTTTTCCTTGACCGGGAGGAAATTACAGACTATCCAATGTACATGAGGGCAAGAAACGGCATCGGGTATCTTCCCCAGGAACCGTCCATATTTCGAAAACTCACCGTTAAACAAAACATCACTGCGGTACTGGAGGTTCTACCCGATCCCCCGGTAAATATTGTCGGAAAGGCAGAGGGCCTGATGAAGGAGCTGGGAATTTTAAATCTGGCTGAACAGAAGGCAAGTGTACTATCCGGTGGAGAACGCAGAAGGCTTGAAATCGCAAGGGTACTTTCCACAGACCCGCTTTTTATCCTTCTGGACGAACCCTTTGCCGGCATTGACCCCCTGGCTGTGGCCGACATTCAGCAGATCATTGTGCAGTTGACAAAAAAAGGCATCGGCATTTTGATTTCCGACCACAATGTGCGGGAAACCTTGTGTGTCTGCAACACCGCTTATATCATGAATGAGGGAAGTGTGATTGAATCAGGTTCTCCTGAAAAAATCACCTCGAGTAAGTTAGCACGTAAAATCTATCTGGGAGATGACTTTAAACTGTGATATGGCACTTGGACTCCAACAAAATCTAACTTTGACGCAGCAGCTGGTGATGACCCCCCAGTTGCAGCAGGCCATTAAACTGCTTCAACTGTCCCGCCTGGAACTTGCGGGCATGATACAGCAGGAAATGGAAGAAAACCCGGCCCTTGAGGAAGTGGTGGCGGAACTGCCCGAAGAGACCGAACGGACGGATAAGGAAGAAGCGTCCCCGGCCCAGGAAGAACCCCTGAAGGAAGTCACCATTGATGAAAAGGTCCGCGATGACATTGACTGGGAAAGTTATATCAATGAATATAATTCCACCGGTCGCGTTCACACGGAAAGAGATCATCAGGAGGCCCCCAACTACGAAGCGTTCACCAGCCAGAAAACAACCCTGGAGGCACATCTGCAATGGCAGCTGCTCATGAACGGCCCAACCCCCATGGAAGAGCAGATCGGCAGCCTGATCATTGGCAACCTTAACATTGACGGCTATCTTTGCGCTCCCCTTGAAGAAATTGCCCAGACCGGTAATTTTGAAATGGAAGCCGTTGAAACCCTTCTTAAAACCATGCAGACCTTTGATCCCCCAGGTGTGTGCGCCCGGGATCTCAAAGAAGCCCTGCTCATCCAGGTAAAACGACTGGGAATCACCAACCCCATCCTTGAACGGATTATTTCAGAGCACATCAAGAACCTTGAAAATAAAAACTACAAGAAAATTGCCAATGCCCTGAACATCTCCATTGACAATGTCATCTCCTGCGTCAATGTTATTAAGTACCTGGAACCCAAACCCGGCCGGGAATTTTCTTCGGAGGAACCCCATTATATTCTGCCGGACATTTATGTATACAAGGACGGAGATGATTACAAGATCGTCATGAACGATGACGGACTTCCCAAGCTTAAGATCAACCGGTATTACAAGGATTCCATCTCCAACGGCACAGAAATACCCAAGGATGCCAAGGCCTATCTCCATGAAAAAATGCAGGCGGCATCCTGGCTGATCAAAAGCATCCATCAGCGCCAGAAAACCATCTATGCCGTGATGGAAAGCATTATCAAGTTCCAAAGGGATTTCTTTGACAAGGGCGTTTCTTATCTAAAACCCATGATCTTAAAAGACGTTGCCGAAGACATTGAAATGCACGAATCCACCATCAGCCGCGTAACCACCAACAAGTACGCCTACACCCCCCAGGGGATGTTTGAACTGAAATATTTTTTTAACAGCTCCATCAAACGCACCAACGGTGCTGCCATGGCCTCTGAAAGTGTCAAGGAAAAAATCAGAGACCTTGTGGCGGCAGAAGATCCACAGCACCCGTTGAGCGATAAAAAACTGGCAGAATTACTGGAAAAGGACAACATTGAAATTGCCAGAAGAACCGTGGCAAAATACAGGGAAATGCTTTGCATTCTTCCATCCAGCAAACGAAAACAATATTAGGGAGGTAACACTATGCAGACAGCCGTAACTTTCAAACGAATTGATCCTTCCGATGCCTTAAAGTCCTATGTTCAGAAAAAGATGGATCGCTTTGACAAAATGCTGGAAAGTCCCGCAGAGGCAAATGTGGTCCTTTCCGTTGAAAAAATCAGACATATTGCTGAAATAACCCTGATCTGTGATCGTATGAAACTCCACGCCAAAGAATCATCTGAAAACATGTATTCTTCCATTGATACCCTGGTGGATAAACTACGGGGACAGATCAAAAAGAGCAAAGAAAAAAGCAGACAGCACATGTCCGGCAACAAACAAAGTATTAAAGATGAAGAGATTGCCTTTGTCAGTCCGGCCATACCCGATACTGAAGCCGCCACTCCTTCACCGGAAGCTATTTTAGGGCCGGAGGTGGTGGTGGAATCCATCGATGCAAAACCCATGGATGTGGATGATGCAGTGGTCCGGTTCACGGCCGGAGATGATAATTTCTTTGTTTTCAGCAATGCCCGGACAGAATGCGTAAATGTAATTTATCGACGCAATGATGGAAACCTGGGACTGATACAGCCCCGCAACTAATTGTTTATATACTTCAGGTGTAACTTTACATGAAAATATCAGAGATTCTTCACAGATCAGCCATTATTGCCGATCTGAAATCAAATGACAAAAAAGGCGTACTGGAGGAACTCGCAGCCGCAGTATCCGACATGGCACATACCGACAATCACAGTATATTAAAGGTATTGCTGGAGAGGGAGCAGCTTGGCAGTACGGGAATCGGGGGGGGGATCGGCATTCCCCACGGAAAACTCAAAGCCATTGATTCCATAGTGGTGGGATTTGGACTCAGTCGTGGCGGTGTGGATTTTGACTCCCTGGACAACAAACCGGTTCACATTTTTTTTCTACTGATTACACCGGAGAATTCCACCGGCAGTCACCTGAAAGTACTGGCACAGATTTCCCGTCTGCTGAAACAAAGTGATTTCAAGGATCGTTTAATGAAATCCCAGTCCGTGGATGATATTGTTGATGTCATCCATGCTGTGGATGACGAATTCTGACAACATTGTACAATACAAGCCGGGCAAAAGTCTTCAAACCAGATCTTTTGCCCGGCCAGATCTTCATCACAGACATCACGCGGGTAAACCACCGACCCCCATTCCGGGAGAGAATGCGTGAAAAACATAAAAATATACATTATCACCGGCCTTTCCGGATCAGGAAAAAGCACCGTCATGGCAGCACTGGAGGATGCGGGATTTTACTGCGTTGATAACATGCCCATGGCGCTTTTACCAAAATTTCTGGAACTGCCGGTCCAGAATGCTTCGGAACTCAACGGACTGGCCTTTGTCATGGACATGCGGGCCAAAAATTTCCTTACCCACTACACCGGCATCATGGAAGAGGTTCGGGAAAGCGGATTTTATCCGGAAACCATCTTTCTGGAGGCAGATGAAGATGTACTGGTAAGCCGTTACAGTCAGACCCGTCGCCACCATCCGGTGGATCATGACAAAAGCCTCATCACCAGCATCCGATCAGAAAAAGAAAAGATGCTCACCATCAGAAGCACCGCCGACCGCATCATTGATACCTCCAGCCTGAATGTTCACCAACTCAAGGCAAAGATCACACAGATGGCCCAGGAAGGCGATGCCATAAAATCCAGGATCAAAATTCATATCCTTTCCTTTGGCTTTAAATATGGACTGCCCAGGGAAGCGGACACGGTTTTTGATATGCGGTTTTTAAAAAACCCCTATTTCGAGCCGGATCTGAAACATCTTGATGGTGAATCCAAAGAGGTTAAAGCCTTTATTCTGACCACGGAAGAAGCCTCACAATTTCTTTCTAAAACCATCTCCCTCCTGGATTTTCTGATTCCGCTATATCAAAAAGAGGGCAAGGCCTACCTGACCATTGCCATTGGGTGCACAGGGGGACGACACCGAAGCGTTGCCATTGCCAGAAAACTCTTTGAGCATCTGCACCAGAAAGATAATGCAGTCAATATTACACACAGAGACATTAACAGGGATATAACAAACATATGACAGGCCTTCTTGTGGTTACCCATGCCGGATTGGGAAAAGCCCTTATTGAGACAGTGGAATTTATCATGGGTACCAAATATGAAAATCTCATGGCCATCTCCATTGACATCAAGGAAAATCCGGACCTGCTGCTGAAAAAAATAAAAAAGGGCATAAAAAAGGTCAGAGATAATCAGGGAGTCATTATTTTCACAGACATGTTCGGCGGGACCCCGTCCAATCTGAGCTATTCCTTTCTGGAAGAGGGTAAAGTTGAGGTGATGACAGGTGTCAACCTGCCCATCCTGCTGAAGGCCGTGGATATCCGAGGAGATAAACCCTTGATAGAAACAACTGAAATCATTTTAAAATATGGAAAAAGAAGTATTTCCCAGGCCACGGGCATCCTCAAGGGTGATCAAACCAGACGGGAATAAAAATAAACTTCATCATAACTCCCTGAATTTCAAGGAATTTTTAAAAAAAACAGAAGAACAGGCGTGACAAAGAACAAAGGAACCGTTTAGATGATCAGAAAACCATTGATCGCTGGAAACTGGAAAATGTTTAAAACCGGACCAGAGGCTGTGGCCAGTGCAGAAAAACTGGCACAGCTGGCCGGGGATGTAAAAGATATTGATATCATGATCGCCCCCACCTTCCTTTCCCTGCCATTGGTAAGCCAGTGCCTTGCAGGAAGCCCTGTTAAAACAGGTGCCCAGAACCTGTTTTATGAAAAACAGGGGGCCTTCACAGGTGAAGTCTCCGCAGATATGATCAAAACTGCCGGTGCTGACTATGTCATCATCGGCCACTCGGAACGTCGACAATACTTCCATGAAACCGATGAGCACATTTCAATGAAGATAAAAGCCGCATTGCAGGCCGGTCTGATCCCCATTTTATGCATCGGTGAAAGCGATGCTGAAAAAAAAGCGGAAAAGACATTTTCTGTGCTTGACAAACAGATTCGAAATGGGTTAAAAGGGTTTCGTTCTTCCGATGAGGTGAGCGGCCTTGTCATTGCCTACGAGCCCGTATGGGCCATTGGAACCGGCAATGTGGCAACGCCGGATGAGGTTGAAAGCACCCATCGATATATACGCTCTTTGATAACGGATATTTTTGAAAAAACGCTTGCAAATGCAACCAGGATACTATATGGTGGTTCGGTCAAACCAGATAACGTCTCAATCCTGATGTCCAGGGATAACATAGACGGCGCACTGGTGGGCGGAGCAAGTCTTGATGCAGATACTTTCATTAAAATAATTAAATATGATTGATAACTTATGACAACTGTAATTCTCTCAATCCATGTAATTGCCAGTGTTCTTTTGGTTCTCATTGTTCTTCTCCAGACAGGAAAAGGCGCAGATATGGGGGCCTCCTTTGGCGGCGGGTCCAGCCAGACATTGTTTGGAAGTTCCGGACCGGCAACGGTACTGGGAAAAATAACAACTGGTGTTGCCGTTATCTTCATGCTGACTTCCCTGACCCTTGCCTACACGGCGGGACATCGGGCGGACAAGAGCATCATGACGAACGTATCAGCACCCGTTCAAACAGAAGCACCGGTATCAACAGACAGCAGTAACTGATTTAAGGATTATGCCGAAGTGGTGGAATAGGTAGACACGCACGCTTGAGGGGCGTGTGGGGCGACCCGTGGGAGTTCAAGTCTCCCCTTCGGCACCATATATAAAAAAGAGCCGCATACATTTAGATGTATGTGGCTTTTTTTGTTTAAAAAGAACAGCCCTAACCATGCACCTGACATTCGTATGGGCGCTGTTGTGATTTACACCTTGATTTACACCTTTTTATGATTATAATAATTCAATTATGACTGAAAAACATGAAAACACACCCGATCCCCGGAAAATAGAAAAAGAGCTTGGCGAGTTTCTCAACAAGAAATTTGGTGGAAAAGTAAAGGTATTTTCCCCGTCCATGCTGCCCCAGGAAGATAAAACAGCCGGGGGAACCAGTGGCGTTAAAAAAGAACAGGTGCTTAATTTTGCCATCACCCCATCAGAATTGATCGCCTATCTTGATCAGTATGTGGTGCGCCAGAGACGTGCCAAATCCGTTCTTGCCACCAAAATCTGCACCCATTTCAACCGCATCCGTCACCTGAACCAGCATCCGGAATCCAATGGCAGTATCACCGGAAACATAAAGGCCAATATTCTCATGCTGGGTCCCACCGGTGTGGGAAAAACCTATCTTATCAAACTCATTGCCAGAAAAATCGGGGTACCCTTTGTCAAGGGAGATGCCACCAAGTTTTCAGAAACCGGCTATGTAGGCGGTGATGTAGAGGACCTCATCCGGGATCTGGTCAAAGAAGCCGATGACGACATTGAGCTGGCCCAGTACGGCATTGTCTACATCGATGAAATTGACAAAATTGCCGCATCCCGCCACCTGCACGGAGCAGACATTTCCCGGGCCGGGGTCCAGCGGGCGCTCTTAAAGCCCATGGAAGAAACCGATGTGAACCTGAAAGTCCCCCATGATCCGGTGTCCATGATGCAGGAACTGGACAGTTTCCAGAAAACCGGCAAACGCACCAAAAAAAGTGTCAACACCGCCAACATCCTCTTTATTGTCAGCGGGGCCTTTTCCGGGCTGTCGGAGATTGTACAGAAACGCATTTCCAGCCAGGCCATCGGATTCGGGGCTGAACTGTCCCGGGATATTCCGGAAAATGAACTTTTAAATGCCCTTAAAACCGAAGATTTGCTCAAATTTGGATTTGAATCTGAATTCATCGGACGACTGCCGGTCCGATCGGTGCTGGAATCCCTCACCCGGAAAGATCTCTACGAAATTTTAAGAATGCCCAACAATCCCGTTATTCTTGGTAAACGTCTGGACTTTGCCGCCTATGGCATTGAAGCGGTTTTCACCGAGGAGGCCCTGGAAAAATTTGCAGAGCTGGCCTTCCGGGAAAACACCGGGGCCAGGGGCCTTGTCAGTGTTCTTGAAGAATCACTGATCCCCTTTGAAGAAGCCCTGCCCGCTTCCGGCGTCACCCGTTTTACCATCACACCCGAAGTGATATCTGCCCCGGAAATCTACCTTGAAAAATGCATGTCCCCTGGACACAGAACCGCATTTGATCTTGCCCATGAGACTGCCCGAAACCAGGAAAAAGCCTTCATTGAATCCTACCTAACCCGAAATCAAAAAAACCTCTCAAAAGAGCACGGCATTGCCTTGACACCCCAGCGCAATGCCCTGGTGGCCGAATACTTCTGCCGTCACATCACAGAACTTGGCAAAGCTGTGGGACAGATAAAAATCCATTACGATTCCGTTAAAGACATCGAATTAAACTTTTTCAAAAAACACGATCTGAATATTATTTTTGAGGAAGACGCCATAGATTTTCTCATGGAACAGTTGATTTTACATGACATAGCATCCGAGGAAATCATGGCCAAACTTTATAATGATTTTCACGATGGACTGAGCCTTATTCGCCAGAAATCCGACAAAAACAGATTTTTCATTTCCAGGCAAGCATTGATGGAACATGAAAATTTTCTGGAAAACCTTATCAGAAAAGAGATATCATCATGATTGGAATTTCAAAGCTGTACTGCGCCACTGTGGAACCTTCGGATACCCTGCGTTACTCCCGGCAATCGGGGCAGCTGCCCTCCCATCTGCTTCAGTTCTCCGCAGATAAAAAGCCGGTGGTGGTATGGAACATGACCCGACGCTGTAATTTAAGGTGCGTACACTGTTATGCACAATCCGAAGACATCTCCTACGACAACGAACTTAACCATGAACAAAGCCTTAAAATGATTGATGATCTGGCTGCCTTCGGGGTACCGGTACTCCTGTTTTCCGGCGGAGAACCCCTGGTCCACCCGCGTCTTGCAGAGTATGCCGAATATGCCGTAAAAAAAGGCATGCGGGCCGTGATTTCCACCAACGGCACCCTCATCACCGCAGAAAAGGCTAAAGTGCTGAAGAAAATCGGTCTCTCCTATGTGGGTATCAGCCTGGATGGTCTGGAAGAAACCCACGATAAATTCAGGGGACTTAAGGGTTCCTTTAAGAAAGCCATGCAGGGTATTAAAAATTGCCAGGCAGCAGGCATAAAAGTTGGGCTTCGGTTCACCATCAACAAACGAAACGTCCATGAAATTCCAGGTATATTTGATCTGCTTGAAAAAATGGATATCCCCCGGGCCTGTTTTTATCATCTGGTGTACTCGGGCCGGGGATCTGACATTGCCAAAGAAGACCTGGATCACCAGGAAACCAGAGAAACCCTGGATCTGATCATGGAAAGAACCCGGGACCTCCATGACAGAAACAAACCCAAGGAAATTCTCACCGTGGACAACCACGCCGATGGCCCCTATCTGTACATGAAACTGCTTGATGAAGATCCCCAGAGGGCAGCCGAGGTGCTGGAACTTCTGCAGATGAATGAAGGAAACAATTCCGGCCGGGGATTCGGATGCATCAGCTGGGACGGAGAGGTCCACCCGGATCAGTTCTGGCGGGAAAAAAGTCTTGGCAACATCAAGGATCGTCCCTTTTCCGAAATCTGGACCGACACCACCAATGAATTTCTCATGAAAATGAAGGACAAGAAAAACCATGTGGGTGGCCGGTGTAAAGAATGCCGATGGCTTCCCATATGCGCCGGTAATTTCAGGGCCCGGGCCGAGTCCATCAAGGGAGATCCCTGGGATGAAGATCCAGCCTGTTACCTCAGCGATGAAGAGATCAAAAAAGCCGCCGATGACATTAAAAAGGAGAATTGATCATGCTGTTTCCTGAATACAGACCCAGAAGATTAAGGGAAAAAGAATCGTTCAGACGAATGATCCGGGAAACCAGTCTTTCCGTGGATGATTTCATACTGCCCCTGTTTGCCGTGGAGGGCAAGGGCATCAAAAATCCCATTGCCCCCCTGCCCGGCCAGTTTCATCTCTCCTGTGACAATCTTGTAAAGGTGGTCAAAGAAGCCGCAGATTTGAACATCCCCGCAGTGATGCTCTTTGGGCTTCCCGGCAGCAAAGACCCCCTGGGAACCCAGGCCTATGCAAAGGACGGCATTGTCCAGAAGGCCATTAAAACAGTTAAAGACGCCCTTCCGGACATGACCATACTCACCGATGTGTGTCTGTGCCAGTACACCGACCACGGCCATTGCGGCATGGTGGAAAAGGGAAAGGTGGACAATGATGCCACCCTGGACCTTCTGGCCCGAACAGCCCTGTCCCATGTCAAGGCCGGGGCCGACATGGTGGCCCCGTCGGATATGATGGATGGCCGCATTGCAGAAATAAGGGGCACACTGGATGAAGAAGGGTATTCACACATTCCCATCATGTCCTATGCCGTGAAATATGCTTCGGCTTTTTATGGTCCCTTCAGAAGCGCGGCGGATTCCACCCCCCAGTTCGGAGACAGAAGAAGCTATCAGATGGACCCGGCCAATGCCCTGGAAGCAGTGCGGGAAGCCACCATGGATGTGGAGGAAGGGGCTGACATCATCATGGTTAAGCCTGCCCTGCCCTACCTGGATATCCTTGCCCGGCTGAAACAGGAAATTGATCTGCCCCTGGCCGCCTACAACGTCAGCGGCGAATATGCCATGATCAAGGCGGCGGAAATGATGGGCTGGGTGGACGGCATCAAGGTGATCATGGAAACCCTGCTGTCCATTAAACGGGCCGGGGCCGATACCATCTTAACCTACGCGGCCATGGAAGCGGCCAGGGAACTTGGACGATGACACATCAGCACCCCCATGGCGGTGGACATCCCGGTGCCGGACATGGCACAAAGAACGCCATCCGGCTGGTTGCCTGGGAAACCACAAGACGCTGCAACCTGGCCTGTGTGCACTGCCGGGCTGCGGCAGAAGATCATGTGTATGAAAATGAACTGGACACCCAAGCCGCCTTTAAACTTATGGACCAGATCCGGGAGACCGGCCAGCCCATCGTCATCCTCACCGGGGGGGAACCCCTTTTAAGACCCGATATTTTTGACATTGCCCAACATGGCACAAAGATCGGCTTAAGAATGGTCATGGCACCCAACGGCACCCTGATCACCGCTGAAAATGCCCGAAAGATGAAGGATTCCGGCATTAAGCGCATCAGCATCAGTCTGGACGGTTCCACCACACAGGGACACGATACCTTCCGGGGAGTTAAAGGAGCCTTTGCCGGTGCCCTTAACGGCATTGAACATGCAAAATCCGTGGGCCTGGATTTCCAGATCAACACCACCATCACCAAAAGTAACCTGGATGAAATCCCGAAAATTCTTTCCCTGGCAGAATCCCTGGGGGCCGTGGCCCATCATATCTTTCTGCTGGTACCCACGGGCCGGGGAAAATATATTGTGGACCAGGAAATTGATGCCCGGGAGTACGAAAAAACCCTGAACTGGTTCTATGACCAGCGGGATAAAACGTCCTTGCAGTTAAAGGCCACCTGTGCCCCCCACTACTACCGGATTCTGCGCCAGCGAGCCAAAGAAGATGGTGAAAAAGTCACCTTTGAGTCCCATGGCCTGGATGCCGTCACCCGGGGATGTCTTGCCGGAACGGGCTTTTGTTTCATCAGCCACACCGGGGAGGTGCAGACCTGCGGATTTCTGGATGTGCTGTGCGGGGATATCACAAAGAACACCTTTAAAGAGGTGTGGGAAAACTCCGAGGTTTTTAACAAACTCAGAAATTTTGACAACCTGGACGGAAAATGCGGCATCTGTGAATACAGAAAAGTGTGCGGCGGCTGCAGGGCCCGGGCCTTTGAGGCCACGGGGAACTATCTTGCCCAGGAACCGCTTTGTACCTATCAACCCCCGGGACAAAACAAATAAAAACAGGGCTTGGTCACAGCATGGGCCACCGGGGTCAGGCTTGTGTTATTGTGCTTTTGACAACTAACTGTGTATAAAGACAATTTTCAACAAAAGTGTCAATAACGCAAGCCTGACCCCACCCCAGGGTTACGCATCTTATGACCAAGCCCTAAAAACAATGCCGGAGATGAACACGACATATTCATTTCCGGCATTATTTTTTTATATGAAAAGGTAGCCTTCAAGTCTGCCTCAGCAGAGCCCCTCCCCCGATGGGCAACAGGAGGAACCGGCCAGCTATCGGATGGCATTCAATGTAAGCGTAATGGGCCGGTTCTCATCCCCATCTTCCACCAGTGCAATGGGACGTGGTTTTCGATAATGATCCCCCCCCGCATCGGCGGCCATCCACTTATCCCGCAACTGCTTGAGCACCTTGAACGCATTTGAATCCAGCTCCACAATGCTTTTTTCCATGACCAGGGCCAGTTTTCCCTTGCGCTCTTCAAGGTGCATCAACCGGGCAATGGGAATACCAAGGGGTTCCCATTTGGACATTTCATATTCCAGATTTTTGATCACCGCCATCTGTCCGGTGGCACCGTTGGCAATGAGACTGAAGGCGGTGAGCCCCAGATTATAGGTGTAGTTGCAGTCAAACCGGGTGGGGTTGGTTCCCCTGCCGTCATACCCGTAAAAATGATTCTGGGTTTTAAAGTTGGGCACCGACTTTTTATAGATGGTGTTCACCGCTACGGGAATCGTATCATCCGGGGAAAGCAGTCCGGCATCTTCCAGGGCAGCCCGGAGGGTTTTCATGGAAATAATGGTGTTTTTTACAATTAAATGCCCGGTTTCATCATAATTTTTGAACAGCACCCGGCCATACCTATCCGCATCAAGACCGCCATCCACCATGATCTGTCTGTAAAAATCCGGTGCAATACCCACCTTATAGGTACCCTTTTCCTTGAGAATATCCAGATAATCCTTGACCATATCCATGATAATCTTTTCCGTCTTTACCTGGGAAAACTGAAAGTTACCGTGGGTATCTCGTTCCACCAGAAGCCCTTCCTGGAAAAAAGCAGGCAGATCATTGAACAACTCATCATCCCGGGCATTCCAGATGGGGGAGGCCCCCTTTTCGCTGATCCCCCGGGAAAGCCGCCTCAGATAGTCAAGCTTTGCGTCCAGGCTGGTAAAGGATACATGGAAATCCAAATCATGGATCTGATTATAATCGCCGATGATGGTATTGAGCTTAATGATGAAAATCTGAATTTCATTGATGAATTCCAGCACACCTTCGGGAATGATCATTACCCCGTAATTTTTGCCATGGGCCGCCCGGCGCACAATGACATCACAGATCAACCGGGACAGATGACGAAGGGTGATCCCATAGGCTGTGTAATCCACGGTACCTTCCTTTTCTGCCGCCCGGATGCGCTCCTGATCCACATAATCGGCAAGGTCTTCACCAATCAGGGTCATGTTGGCATGGGTCTGCAGGGCCGCCTCCAGTGCCAAGTGGCTGGCCACCCGGCCCATGACCTTGCAGACATGCCAGTATTTAAGGTCGGAACTTGCATCCGTGCATAAATTGCTGATGTTATGGGAAAAAGCCCGGGCCGCAGAATGAAAACCAAAGGAAATGGCACAGAGTCTCTCACCTGTTTCCGTGGAGATCTGAATGTCTCCATCAATGGTTTTGGGAATACCAAGCACTTGAATACCGTGGGGTTTAAGTTCCTGGGCCAAAAAGGCGGCATTGGTATTGGAATCATCCCCCCCCACAATTACCAGGGCATCCAGACCCAGTTTCTGGCAGGACTTTCTGGAAAGTTTCATTTTTTCCGGGGTGTCGATTTTGCTTCTACCGGTTTTTATCATGGTAAAGCCGCCCATGTTTCGATGGAGGTCCACCAGATCCTTTGTGATCTCCAAGTACCGGTGTTCCATGATACCGTCGGGGCCCAGTATGAAACCAAATACCCTGGAATCCGGATTTGCTTTTTTTGCGGCATCAAAGATACCGGCAATCACATTGTGCCCCCCGGGGGCCGGTCCCCCTGAAAACACAATACCAATGCGTCTTTTTTTCTTGAAAAACGCCTTATGGCCGGCCTCTGCATGGGAACCGTCCACAAGCTTTTGCACATCATTATCTATAATGTCCGGCAGTTTTTTTCGGGCTTCTGTGTTCAGGGAAAACAGATATTGTTTCTGGGGTTCCAGCACAATGCATTCAGATTTAAACACTTCGCACTGTCGGGGCACATAGGAGCGCCGGTTCTGGGTTTCCATGCTGACATCGCCGATGACACGTAAAATTTCAGGATGGGTTAAAAGGCTATCAAGGTCGTTTGTTTTCACATCATTCATGGGTGTTTATCTCTTAAAAAATTTTGGGATCATGCCATGGGGCGATCCGGCAGTTGGTAGCAGCGCAGGATTTTTAAAGAATCTGTTTCAGAAACAGTTTAGTGCGGTCATGGCTGGGATTAGTAAAAAAGTGTTCCGGCGTACCCTCTTCAATGATTTTCCCCTCATCCATGAAGATAACCCGGTCGGCAACCTCCCTTGCAAAACCCATCTCATGGGTCACCACCACCATGGTCATGCCTTCCCTTGCAAGGGCTTTCATGACATCGAGCACCTCACCGATCATTTCCGGGTCCAGTGCAGAAGTGGGTTCATCAAAGAGCATGGCTTTGGGGTTCATGGCCAGGGCCCGGGCAATGGCCACCCGCTGCTGCTGCCCACCGGACAACTGATCAGGATAGACATTTTTCTTATCGGCAATGCCCACCTTGGTCAAAAGAGCCATGGTGATCTCATCTGCCTCTTTGGCAGAACGCTTGCGCACCACGTTCTGGGCCAGATTCACATTATTTTTAACCGTCTTGTGGGGAAAAAGATTGAAAGACTGAAATACCATGCCCACTTCCGCCCGCACTTTATTTATATCGGTTTTGGGATGAAGAATATCCACACCATCTATGAAAATCTGCCCCTTGTCCGCGGTCTCCAGACGGTTCAGACATCGCAGAAAGGTACTTTTACCAGATCCGGAAGGACCAATAACCACCACCACTTCACCCCTGGCAATGTTTTCAGAAACGTTCACAAGGGCATCCACCCTGTGGGGCACCAGAAACACTTTGGAAATATTTTTAACGTCTATCATGAATGGATCATCCTTTTTTCAAGATATTGTAATAACATGGACAGGGCAAAGGTGAGCACCAGGTAAAGAATGGCACACACAAACCAAAGCTCAAAGGGCTGAAGACTGGTGGTGACAACTTCCCTTGTGGCTTTGGTTAATTCACGGATGGCAATGATGCCCAACAGGGATGAGTCCTTGATAAGACTGATGAACTGACCGGCCAGGGGTGGGATAATCCGGATGAAGGCCTGGGGCAGAATCACATGGTACATGCTCTGGGCATAGGTCATGCCAAGGCTTCGGGAGGCTTCTGTCTGCCCTTTATGGATGGACTGGATACCCGATCGAACGATTTCCGCCACATAGGCACCGGTGAAGGTGGCAAGGGAGGCCACACCAAACCACAGCGGGGGGACCTGATTAATGCCGTTCTGGGCCAGCATGGTGTTTACAAGGGTTCCCAGTACAAAATACCAGATAAAAATCTGCACCAGCAATGGGGAGCCCCGTACCAGCTCAATGTAAGTAATGGAAAGCCATTTGAACGCAGGATTGGACGAAATTCTGGCAAGACCGGCAAAAAGCCCTAAGAATATACCGAAAATAATGGCCACAAAACTGACCTTCAGGGTAAGCCACAACCCCTGGAGCAGAATACCCACCCGCCATTCATGGTAGCTGCCAAGGACATCCCCCTCAAAGATACTGTCCCCTTCATAGATCCGAACATCCCTGGAAGGATAGGCGTAATCAACATTTTCGCCATCATCACCGGCAATTCTAATGATGATACCCTCTTCGGTTTCTTCAATGGTATCAATGGTGCCGGCAACATCGGACCGCACGTCTATCTGCTCATTAAAAAAGAAATACTGGGGTACACGGTACCACCGCCAGGTATAATCAATTTGAAGTGTGCAATAATAAAGGCTGCCGATGCCCAGGAATATAACCATAAAAAAGACAGCCACCCATGAGTAATATTTTTTTTTCTGCTGTTTCTGAAGTAGAGACGCAGTGGATTCCATGATAAGTGAGAACTCCCTTCGTTCAAAACAATTCGGTTCGGGTGTAAACCCTCCCTGTCAGGTATGCATTTCCTGGGGTTGATTCCAACATGGGCCACCCCGGTCAGTCGGTGGTCCCACGGGGTCGGGCTTTTGTTAGTATGGTTATCGAGCAAGGCCGATGTTGGAACACCCCCCAATACCTGAACAGGGTGGGGATATTTGTAACCATGCACATGAAGTTGGGAACACCCTGGAGTGCGCCCAACTTCATGTCGGAAATGCCCTTACTGAACGTTTTTAATCCAGTCCGTGGAGCGAATCCATTTATTATAAATTTTGTCATACCTGCCGTCATTTTTTAACTGACGCAGAAAATTATTAAGAAAATTCATGAAATCCGGATCACCTTTGTTAATGGCCCAGGCAAGGGGCTCAAAGGTAAACGGTTCATCAAGAAAAACAACTTTGCCTTCTCCCTGGTTTGCCATGAACACCACGCAATAGGGAAGATCATACACAAAGGCATCAGCCTTTCCGTTAATGACTTCAAGAGCGCCTTCGGTTTCTGTTTCAAAGGACTTGTAGGTACATTTGGGAATTTTTCTCTTCACCGCCATTTCTCCGGTGGTTCCAAGTTTTGAGGTGACAATGTACTTGGGATCATTCAAGTCCTTATAAGACGTAACAGCGCCTTCATGCTTTTTATTAAGCAGAATGGTCTGACCCACAATAATGTAGGGATCGGCAAAATTAACCTTAAGATTTCTTTCCTGGGTAACGGTCATGCCGGAAGCAATGATATCAAATTTATCGGTGATCAATGACGGTATAATGCCGTCCCAGGCGGTGTTAACGGGAACAAATTTAACGCCCATGGCCTTGGCCATCTCCTTTGTGATATCAATATCAAATCCCACAAAGCGACCCTTCTGATCCGTCATCTCAAAGGGCATATAACCCGCTTCAAATCCCACCCGCAACTCCCCTTGCTTGATTATTTTTTCCAGGGTTGACTGCTGGGCAAGTTCAATGTCCGCTGCAAAAGAAGCGGAGCCTGCAAAGAAAAAGATTCCCACAATGAGGGAAAGAACAACTGATAAACTTTTTTTCATAAAACATTCCTCCTTTTTGAAATTGGATACAGACATATCGGCAAAGAATTTGCCGCAACAGGGTGTAATCACAACATCCGGCAATTTCAGACAAACCCGCTGATTAGAACGGGAACCCGATGGCGTGATCTTGCCTCGCAATACAGATACATAGGGGACTTAGTAGTTTTTAATCCACCGTTCAATAGGACCGGAACTCAGGCATGATAATGGCCCTCTGGGGTTTACGAACGGTAAATCAATATATTCTGACATCCTAAGGTCTTGGTCGCAACACAGATAGTTGGGAGGATACATTAAAACAAATGGACTTGGTCACAACATGGGCCACCCTTATTCTCTCTATATGAAGATAGCAGGAAAGTAAAGCCTCTTTCCACCTGAAAATTCTAATTTTGACTCAAAAAGGTAAAGAAATTACCCCTTGAATTATGCATCCATGGAACAATGGATGGGGCGCATTCCCATTTTCCCGGTTAGACGATTAATCAAAGAGGAGTCAAGGCATGCGCTATGGGCATTATCGGTGGTTTTGGCCTTTGTCCAGGTTGTGAAAAGATAACATAACACAATCCTGACCTCGTTGGCCCCATCAACGATGACTGATAAACCATATTATGACCAAAGCGGGAAAATGGGCATGGACCCAATGGATATTTGAATCTTTATGACAGGCATGATAAAGAAGAAGCCGAAGTCATAACTTACTTAAAAATCGTTTGGAGAAATAACATTGGGAATTTTTAATCGTCTTAAAAAAGGACTCAGCAAAACCCGGGAGATCCTTCTCACCGACATAAACGAGCTGTTTTCCGCTGAAAGACAAATTGATGACAACCTCCTTGAAGAGCTGGAGGAAATCCTTGTCATGTCGGATCTGGGCATGGATGTCACCATGGAAATCATGGACAAAATATCCAGAAAAGCCAGAAAGCTCAAAACAGCTGATGAATTAAAATCCATTCTGAAAGAAGAACTCAGGGCCTTGTTTCCACTGACAGCGGATACGCCGGCGGAACTTGAAATCATTGGTCCCCGGGTGATCATGGTGGTGGGCGTCAACGGCACCGGGAAAACCACAACCCTTGGAAAACTGGCTTTAAAATTCTCAGCCCAGGGGAAAAAGGTGCTCATTGCCGCCGCAGACACCTTCCGGGCCGCAGCCATAGAACAGGTGGAAATCTGGGCCAATCGTGCCAATGTAAAGGTGGTAAAACACAGGGAAGGCTCAGATCCTGCAGCGGTGGCCTTTGATGCCGTGGAAGCCGCCATTGCACGGCATATCGACATTCTACTCATCGACACGGCCGGCCGGCTGCACACCCAGAAGAATCTCATGGAAGAACTGAAAAAAATCAAACGGTCCGTGGGAAAACGCCTGGCCGGGGCTCCCCATGAGGTATTGATGGTGCTTGATGCCACCACCGGACAAAACGCACTGTCCCAGGCAAAGTTATTCAACGATGCTGTGGGTATAACAGCCCTTGCCCTTACCAAACTTGACGGCACTGCCAAGGGCGGCGTGGTGGCCTCGGTGGCCCGAACCATGGATCTCCCCCTGAAATATATCGGCGTGGGAGAAGGGATTGAGGATCTGCAGGATTTTGATGCAAACCTGTTTGTCAATGCACTTTTTGATTAGAGGAGTAAAAAATGGCGGTCATCGTTAAATATGTCGTGGTCAGGGACGGAGACGAAAAAATGACATTTACCACAAAAAAAGAAGCCGATGCCCATGATAAGATGCTGGATATTGCAGACAATCTGTATCAGTTCTTAAAAACGGAAAATCTGGACATCAGCCCGGAGCAGTTGGATACGCTTTCTTTACACCTTGCCAGAAACAAGGACGCAGTACTCCAGCTTTTAAGGGGCGGCAAACCACCCTCATCCAGGAAAAAAGGGAACTCCCCGAAGAACAAAGAAGGTTCAACTTTGAAAAAGCCGGGGAAGGCTGCCAAAAAAGAGAGCCAGGAATCCGATAAGGCAGATAACACTGAAGGAAATACCACAGAGAAGGATAAACCGGATGAGGTTAAAAAGAAAAAAACGAAAACTGCCTGACCGGAAAAAACCGCCTGAAACAAAGCATATCTGAAAAATCCATAACCCAGGACAAGTCCACCGCAAATATGCGGGCAGTCACGGGAAGGTACAATTGCAAAAGCCCCTTCCCTGGTCTTGGGAAGGGGTTTTTTGCATGGTAAATGCTACCTTGTGATTTGTCATTGTTGGGCTTGTGAGGAGGGGTCAGGATTGGATAATTTCCATAACCTCCCGGGCAATCTGCAGCTCTTCATTGGTGGGAATTACCCAGATCTGCACCCGGCTGTCCGCAGTATGAAGTGCTTTGGCAGACGATATCCGGCCCTGGTTTTTTTCGACATCCAGTTCAATGCCAAGCCCGGACAGATTGGCGCACACCCCTGCCCTGACAATGTCGTCATTTTCCCCTATGCCGGCGGTGAAAATCACGGCATCCACCCGACCAAGGGCCGCAATATAGGCACCGATGTATTTTTTCACCTGATAGGTGAACATGTCAAGGGCCAGGGCAGCACGACCGTCTCCCTTTGATGCGGCCTCATGGATGTCCCGCATATCATTCATGCCGCATACGCCCCTAAGACCACTTTGTTTGTTAAACACTGTGTCCAGTTCATCGGCGGACATGCCGGTATTTTCCATGACATAGCGCTGGATGGCCGGATCAATGTCCCCGGTGCGGGTTCCCATCATTACACCTGCAAGGGGGGTCATGCCCATGGAGGTATCAATGCAGAGCCCCTTTTCAACGGCGCACATGGAGCAGCCATTGCCCAAGTGCACGGTGATCAGATTTAAGGTGTTCAGGGGTTTATTCATGTGGACCGCTGCGGTCCGGGCCACATATTTATGGGAGGTTCCATGAAATCCATAGCGCCGCACCCGCATTTTTTCATAAAATTCATAGGGTAAGGCATAAAGAAAGGCCCGAGCAGGCATGGACTGATGAAATTCCGTGTCAAACACGGCAACATTGGGAATCCCGGGGAACAAAGCTTCTGCAACTTCAATGCCCATGAGATTGGGGGGATTATGCAGCGGGGCCAAGGGGTTATTTTGTTCAATGACTTTTTTAATATCGGCATCAATGATGACGGCGGCCCGGAAATCTTCTCCTCCCTGGACCACCCGGTGTCCGATGGCATCAATTTCATCCTTGCCTTTTATAACCCCTGCATCTGCATCCACAATAAGCTCTGTCACCAAGTGCATGGCATCCCGGTGATCGGCGATTTTTTCTTCCCGGATAAATTTTTCCGGTGCGGCTCCAGTGAATTTTTTGTGGGTCAGGCTTCCCATATCTTCGCCGATTCTTTCCACAACGCCACTGGCCATGACCTTGTTTTCCACCATGTCCAGGAGTTGATATTTCAATGAAGAACTGCCGGCATTGATAACAAGTACAATCATTTTATTTTCCTGTTTTTACACGTTTTTTACATTGATAAATTACGATTCATTTTCCCGGTTGGCTTTCTGTTTTACAATATCCCGCGATCTCATGGCATGAAATTTAACAATGTAATCCTCCTGAACCGTGTAGGACCAGTGAACATCCTTCAGCACTGAGGCAGCACCGTTGCAATCGCCTTTTTTTAAGCACTCAATAAAATCAAAATGTTCTTTGCAGTTTCGTTTCTCCCAATCGCTGATATAAATTCTGCTGGGGAAATCGTACAGGTGCTGCTTCACCGGAAGAATGGTTTTTTTAATCAATACATTGTCCGAAAGATCCACATACACATTGTGAAATTCAAGATTGGACTGAAAAAAACATTCAAAGTTGTTCTCTTCAATTTCACGAAGCATTTTCTCATTCAAAGCTTCCATCTTATCTATGTGGGCCGGAGTAATCATGTCAAAACAATTCTGAACAATGGAGGCCTCCAGAGGTCCCACCAGTTCATAGATATGCTTAACATCCTGGAGGGTCAAGGCATTCACCCGGACCCCCCGGCGGGGCAGTATGGTCACAAATCCTTCGAGCTCCAGTAGAATCAAGGCATCCCGCAATGGGGTTTTGCTGATACCCAGCTGGTCGGCAATCTTACCGATATTGATGGTGGAGCCAGGCAGAAATGCCCCGGAGTTCATCTGCTCCCTTAAATACTGATATACCTGCTCACTTAAAGACAAAACCTTCAATTTCTGACTCATTTTTAGCTACCCAATTCTTTTTAAGATACTTCCACCAAAAAGCCTGATGCCGTTTGTGCGGTAGAAAATAACTGACTGTATGGCTGCCGTCAAGGGGGGAATTAAAAATTGACAATTACTGCCAATTAAAAAGCTTGATGCTGCAATGGCGGATTTAGACAGGATGGGGTTTTATGAAATCAACCCCGCCCTTTCATCAACGCTGAAGCCCAAAAGTTAAATTCATCATAAGGGACTCCGATCAAGTGAAATGGGGCTTGATCATAGATCTGTAAGGGCTTGGTCACAAGATGGGCCACCCTGGGGAGGGGTCAGGCTTGCGTTATTGACGTTTTCGTTTAAATTTAGCTTTATTCTTAGATACTTGTCAAAAACACAATAACACAAGCCTGACCCCGTTGGTCCGCCAATTGAGATGAATGGCCCATCTTATGAAGCCCGATCTGTAATTCTGGGGAGGGATCTATGATCAAGGCCCTAACGTGTGACTGTAAAATTAACAGGAAAAGGTTTTTTGAATGGCAGCTCGCACTGCAGAAACAATTTCATCCACCTCTTCTGTGGTGATGGTCAGACAGGGAGCAAAGTTCATGATGGTATTCATACCGGGGAGACTGGAATTGGTCCGCCCCACAATAACACCCTGCCCCATGACATTACCCATCAATGCACCCATTTCTCCTTCGGTTATGGGGGTATTGCTCTGCTTATCCTTTACAAACTCAATGCCGCAAAAAAGGCCCACACCCCGGACATCCCCCACCACGGGAAGATCTTTCAGGGTTTTGAGCTGGTCAAGGAGATAGGCTCCAACCTTTTTACTGTTTTCCACCAAATTTTCATCTTCAATGATCCGGGTGCTTTCCAGAGCTGCGGTCATGGCAGAGGTACATCCGCCATAGGTGCTGATGTCACGGAAATAGTTCATGCGGGTATCGGCATTGGCCGGATCATTTAAGAAAATATCATAGATTTCCTGTTTCACAACGGTGGCGGACAAGGCTTCGTAGGAAGATGCAAGCCCCTTGGCCATGGTGACTATGTCCGGGTCCACATCATAGTGGTTATGTCCCCAGAACTCACCGGTGCGACCAAAACCACACACCACCTCATCCATGATGATCCACACGCCATATTTTTTACAGATGTCCTGGACAATGGGATAATATTCTTTCACCGGCGGAAGAATACCACCGCCTGCGGTGATGGGTTCCACAATCAGGGCACCCACGGTTTCCGGTCCTTCCTTTAGAATGATATCCTCAACGGCATGGGCACATTCCATATTACATCCGGGATAAGTCTTATTATAATCACATCTATAGCAAAGACACTGGGGTACTTCCACAAATCCGGGTACAAAGGGACCATAATCATTTTTACGCTCGAACTGACCCGTGGCACTTAAAGCGGCAATGGTTGTGCCATGGTAATCCCGATCCCGATACAAAATTTTTTCCTTTCCCTTGCGGGCAGGATCAATTTTTGAGGCCTGGCGCACAATTTTAAATGCTTTTTCATTGGCTTCGGAGCCGGAGTTGGAAAAATACACTTTCTGAAGACGGGGAAGTTTTTCCAGAAGTTTATTGGCAAACTTTATGGAAGGAATATTGCCGAACACACCGGCGAAATACGGCATTTTTTTCAGCTGGGCACAAACAGCCTCTGCTATGGAATCACGGCCATACCCCACCATGACACTCCACACGCCGCCGGAGGTGGCATCAAGATATTCTTTCCCCCGGATATCGGTCACGCGCAGCCCCTTACCTTCCACAATAATCATCTGCTCCTGATTTTCAAAGCATTTGTGAGGTTTCAGGTGATGCCAGAGACTTTCTCTATCGCCCTTTACCATTTCTTCAACATCATATTCAAGCCAATCCGTTTTTGATCCCATGACACTCACTCCTTTATTTAAATTTTATAGATACCGGTGCAGCGTTTTCACTGACATGGCAACCGCATTTTTATTTTGTCAATGACTGAAGCCGGCAACTACCACGTCTTTAAAAACAGATACAAAATTTATGATATCTAAAATATCAGACATCAGATTGTTGTCAAGAAAATTTTTTGTTTTTTCATATAAATATAATTGGCCAAACAAGACATGATATGGTATACGATTATAATAAATCTCATCCATCAAAACAGGAACGCGTTAAAAAACAGGCTTTTATCGCCCCATCGGCCTGGCCGATTTTTAAAGCCGGCGGTATGATCCAGGCATAAAAAAACACCACCAACAGATCAACAAGGAGAAAAAAGTGGATATTTATTACATTGACGGAGAATTTGTTGAGGAGGACAAGGCAACACTGTCCGCAAAAGACATCACTGTTTTAAGGGGTTTTGGGGTATTTGATTTCCTGATCACTTACAACAAACGTCCCTTTTATCTGGAAGCCCATGTGGCACGCCTTGAAAACTCTGCCAGGGAAATCGGGCTGACCCTTCAGCACACCAATGCCGAAATCTGCGACATTGTCCGCCAGACCATTAAAAAAAATACCCACCATGATGAGTCCAATATACGCATTGTTTACACCGGCGGCATCAGTCCCGACGGCGTCACCCCCCAGGGCAACGGCAAACTCATGGTCATGGTCACTCCTAAATACATACTGCCCGACTGGTGGTATACCGATGGTGCCGCCGTAATAACCGTTGACATGGAACGATTCATTCCCGAATCCAAGAGCACCAACTATCTTTCTGCGGTATTTGCCCAGCAGGAAGCCCACCGGGTGGGAGCCATAGAAGCCATCTACGTGGACAGAAAAAACCGGGTACTTGAAGGCACCACCACCAACTTTTTCGGATTTAAGGGCAACACCCTCATCACCCCCCCGGATGCCATGCTGCCTGGCATCACCCGCAGCGTTGTACTGGACCTGATCAAGGACAAATTCACCCTGGAACTTCGCCACATTGACATGAAAGAACTCGGAGAAATGGATGAAGTGTTTATTACCGCATCCAACAAAGAGATTGTGCCGGTGATCAAGATCGACGACATGGTGGTGTCAGACGGTAAACCCGGCGATAAAACCCGCCAGGTCATGTCACTTTTTAAGGAATACACCACGGATTACGGACAGGGAAAGGTCTCCTGATGTCCCCCGTTGACGCTGCATTATTACCGCAGACAGCTGTAAATGTTGATCTTTCGGCATTGGTCCATAATCTTGTGCAACTTCGCCGAAGCACGGCATCATCAGCACAGATCATGGCGGTGGTAAAGGCCAATGCCTATGGGCATGGGGCAGTGACCGTTGCAAAAACGCTGATTAAAAACGGTGTTTCTTTTCTCTGCGTGGCCCGGGTATCTGAAGCGGTGGAGTTAAGGGATGCCGGTATTGACACCCCCATCCTGCTGTTTGGGGATGTGCTGCCCTGTCAGGTCGCCTACATGAGCAGCCATAACATCAGGGCCACCGTCACCTCCCTGGAAACAGCCCGCATTATTTCAGATGAAGCCATTAAATGGGGCAATACCATCAAGGTACACATCAAGGTGGACACCGGCATGGGCCGGCTGGGCATTCTACCATCGGCCCTTTCCATGACCCACCCTGTGGATGGGCATGGACCGGCCCAGGAAGAAATCAGGAACATTTCTGCCATGAAGGGTCTGTTTGTGGAAGGTATTTACACCCACTTTGCCAATGCCGACTGCCAGGATAAATCCCACACCCTGGGTCAAATGGCTCTTTTCTCTGATCTCCTGAAACGACTGGATGCCCGGGGTATCTGCCCCCCATTAAGTCATGCGGCCAACAGCGCCGCCATTCTGGAGATTCCCCAGAGCCATTTAAACATGGTCCGGGCCGGTATCAGCCTTTACGGGCTCTGGCCATCCATTGAGCTGGACCATGATCTGGCAGAACTGAAA
The DNA here is from genome assembly GCA_963674605.1 of uncultured Desulfobacterium sp. Classification (GTDB taxonomy): domain Bacteria; phylum Desulfobacterota; class Desulfobacteria; order Desulfobacterales; family Desulfobacteraceae; genus Desulfocicer. The sequence goes on from OY771474.1 coordinate 974,212, forward strand.
CCGGTGATGTCCATCACCTCTGCCATTATTCATTTAAAAAAGGTTCCCAAGGACTTTGGCGTAAGCTATGGCAGCACCCATATCACCCCCCGGGAAACCACCATTGCAACAGTTCCCATCGGATATGCCGACGGTTACAACCGCCTGCTGTCCTCCCGGGGCTGCATGATCGTAAAAGGGGTAAAGGTGCCTGTGGTGGGACGGGTGTGCATGGATTTCACCATGATTGATGTGCATAATGTCCCCGATGTAAAGGTGGGAGACCCGGTGACCATCATGGGCCGGGAAGGAGATTGTGAAGTCAGCGCCGATGACATTGCCGATCTGTGCAACACCATCAACTATGAAATCGTGGCTTCCCTCACCCGGCGCATGCCCATCCGATATACCCACGGAAAGGAGAAAATATCCCTATGACCCCCCTTCCTTTTATAGACTGGCAAACGGGTGCTATCCGTTTGCCCGTTTCCCTGAACCGCCCCGATGGGAATACGCCCAGGGCAAATGTGATCATCGCCGGAGACTGGGCTCCCATAAGGGCATTTGGCCCCCTGATTGAAACAGATCCGGTTTCCATCTATGGCGATCTTTATCCCCTACTGTCCGGTGCCGACCTTTCCATTGTCAATTTAGAAGCCCCCCTAAGCGACACCGGACAGCCTGTGTGGAAAAGCGGCGCTGTATTTAAGGGCGAAACAAAACATGTAAAGGGGTTATCCTGTGTTCCCTTTGATGTGGTTACCCTGGCCAACAACCATATGTTTGATTTTGGTCAGGCGTCATTCCAGGAGACCCTTGATGTACTGGATGAAAATCAGATCCGGCATCTCGGGGCCGGAAATAGTCTGGAGGAGGCTGTAAAGCCACTGATCCTGGCGGTGAAGGGCCTTACCATAGCCCTTGTCAACTTCAGTGAAGGCGAAGATCTCACCGGTGCGGACACGTCAAAACCAGGGGTCATGGGCTGGGATCTATCCCTTATGGAAGACACCATCAAAGGACTGAAGGGCACCGTGGATTTCATCATTGCCATAAGCCATTGCGGGGTTGAGTACATCCCGTTTCCCCCTCCCTATGTCACCAAAGCCTTTAAACAGATGGCCGATGCCGGTGCGGATGTGGTCATCGGGCATCATCCCCATGTTCCCCAGGGCGTTTCCGTTTATAACGGGGTTCCCCTGTGCTACAGCCTTGGTAATTTTGTATTTTACCAGGATACCCGCCTGGTGCATCGAAAGCAGGGGTACATGGTGAAACTTGTTTTGGAAAAACACCTGCCCCCGGCTCTGGAACTGATCCCCTATGAAATCCATGACAGGGGAGTGTCCTGCCTGAAGGGTACCGCCAAAGAACGCTTTTTTACAGGCCTGAAGGAAATTTCAGATCCCCTTGGCACCCCGGAGGGCATTGAAGATGCCTGGCACGGTTTTCTACACAATTATGGTACCGATGGATTTTTCAATGAAATTGAAATGCTCATGAACCGCATGAAACAAGACCCGAAAAAGGGAGCTGCCATGTTCAGAAACCGCCTCACCACCCTCCAGCATTTCCACCACTGGAAGGATGCCATGTCCCGCATGGTGGAAGGCACTCTGGAATCCTCACCGGACTGGGCAAGAAAATTGACCCGGGAATGGCTCACCCGCACCCTGGATGACCCAGGCATGTCCCCGGCCATCCAGTCGGCACACAACACAGGGGAGACAAGCAGATGATAGATAGCCGGACAAAGGAAAACACAACCGGCAGGGCTTTACAAATGCCGAAAATAAACCCTGCCGCAGAACAAACCCTCCTGGTAACGGATTCCGGGCTGGGGGGTCTGTCGGTGTTCACCGAGATTGCCAATCAACTGAGAACGGGTTCTCCCTGGAAAAGTGTCAATCTCATCTATTTCAATGCCTGGCCTGAATCCCACCGCGGATACAATCATTTCCCGGATATGGCAACCAGGGCCCGGGTGTTTCACAATGCCTTGAACGCCATGGCACAATACCATCCCCATCGGATATTCATTGCCTGTAACACCCTTTCAGTGATTTATCCTGAAACCCCCTTCAGCAGGGAAACAGACATTGAAGTCACCGGCATTGTGGCGGACGGGGCGGACATGATCCATGACAATATGGTTCAAACCCCGGACAGCCGGGTAATTATCTTTGGGACCCCCACGACCACCTCGGCAAGGTCCCATGAGATGCGGCTGAGACATATGGGCATTGAAAAAGATCGTATCTTCAACCAGGGGTGTGTGGACCTGGCAGGTAAGATTGAAAGAAACCCCTTCAGCGACCTTGTGCCCAAAATGATTGATGACAATGTGCAAAAAGCTGCGGCAAAGATGGGCAAAACCGGTGGCCGGGTATTTGCTGCCCTTTGCTGCACCCATTTCGGATATTGCCGGGATCTTTTCATGGAAGCCATGAAAAAGCATATCTCCACAGATGTGGCGATATTAAATCCCAACGAAGCCATGGCCCGCCGGGCTTTAAAACAGGAAAAAACCATCACGAAACACCCGGAAATCAATTTTCACATTGTTTCAAGGATTCCCTGGGAAGACACCCGCATTAACGCCTACCGCCGGTTGCTGGAAAAGATTTCCCCTGAAACCGTGGCAGCCCTTGGCAAATATGAGCTGAACCCGACCCTGTTTTCTGTAATATAATATAACCGCCATTTCGGCCCGCTGACACAACGAAGAATGGGTCGTAGACGCGGAGCCAAATGGCATTATGCCGCCCCTCCCCCGACGGGCAATGGTCCCTGACCGGAACTGTAGACGGCTCGATTGCCCGGTTCCTATTGCCCATCGGGGGAGGGGCTCTGCTGAGGTAGACTTGAAGGCTACCTTTTCATATAAACCCACATGGCAGTAATTACCTGCCACAACGAAAAATGAAACTCTAATAATTGCAGTCCTTTAAACGGAGTTTCATATAAAAACATACAGGGCAGTAAACACCTGCCACAACAAAAGTTGAAACTCACATCATTGCAGCACCTTGGACGAAGTTTCATATAAAAAAAAATGGAGATAAAAAAATGAAAAAAGTACTGATCATCACCGGCCCTGCCGGAGACGCCCAGGGCTGGGGAGATCTTTCGGTCACCCAGGAGGTATGCAAGGCCATTAATGAAGGTGACAACTGCGCAGAAATCGCATTTGTCAACAACATGGAAGAATTTTACACGGCCATTGAAGAAAAAGAATACGATATCATCTGGAGCTGCCTTTACTACATCAACAGCAAATCCGACACCATCGGCTTGAACGAAGACGGTGAATGGTTTGCCGACATCTTTGATGAGAGAAAAATCCCATACATCGGACCCAATGCCGCCACCATGAAGGCCCTGATCAACAAGACGGCCACCCATGATATCCTCACGGCAAAGGGCATTTCCGTACCCTATCATTACCAGATTGATCGCAATGATCCGTTACCCGATCTTACCTACCCCGCCTTTGTAAAACCCAGCTATGAATCCAGATCCGTTGGCATCAGTGACGACAGCGTGGTCAATTCGGAAGACGAACTTAAAAAACGGGTGGCCCACATCCACGACACCTATGACCAGCCGGCCCTGGTCGAAGAATATCTGCCCGGCGATGAGTACACGGTGTTAATGCTTGGCAACGGCGAACACCAGGAATTTCTACCCGGCCAGGTGCTGGTGGACCCTGCACTTTTCGGCAAATATCCCATTTTAAGAAGTGACTTGAGGGGGGTGGGTGCCACCAAAATCAAACCTGCCGGGAATTATTCCGACCAGGCCAATGAATTGTGCCGCCAGGCCATGGAAGCCCTTAACTGCCTGGATCATGTCCGGGCGGACATGCGCATGGATGCCAATGGAGTTCTTAAAATCATTGAGGTCAACGGCATCCCCGGCCTGAAACCCGTCAAGAGCTGGAGTCCCCAGATTTTCACCATGCACCATGCCTCCGGCGATGAGGCCCAAGATTACAAAAAGCTGGTGAACCACATTGTCACCTCAGCCCTGGCAAGGTTTAATCTCATTTAGACCAAACGGGCTCAAATCTGGAGTAACAATGGGGGTCAGGCTTGCGTTATTGGCATTATAGATGGTTTTAGCCTTTGCACAGCTTGTGGTCGATAATGCCGATAACACAAGCCTGCCCCCCCTGGCCGACACCAACAAGAATACCAATATCAGGGTCAACCAAAGCTTGACCCCATGCCCATGGAAAAACACATGCCTCATCCTTATTTATCTTCAATAAAAAACCAAATGACCCGTCAGGGTACCATCACAGGAACAGACCCTTTACAGGGTTTTGCCTATGATTTTGATTTTTCCACCCCCATCATTGCCACAGCCATCCATGCCGGTCACCATGTCCGTGAGGAGCTCTTGCCTTACATGGTCATTCCACCGGCCCAGCGGCTGTTTGAAGAGGACACGGCCACGGAAAAAATGATCAAAGGGCTTCCCAACACCATATGGGGGCTGGAATCCCGGGCCGTGTACGATCTCAATCGCTCACCGGATCTGGCATTGCCCCTCACCCCGGAAAAATTCTGGGGGATTCAGGTGTATGGCAGCCAGCCCACCCCGAAAATGAATCGCAAAAGCCTGGAGAACCACGCTCGGTTTTACGACTTTATGGGGACCGTGGTCACACATCTATTGGATAAATTTAATGTCTGCATTGTGCTGGATATTCATTCCTACAATATTTCCCGACAGCAAGAAAAAGGATTTTCCTCTCCGCCGGTGTTTAATCTGGGAACGACACTGTTGAATAAATCCAGATGGAAACCTTACATCCATAACTGGCTGTCAGGCCTTAAAACCATCTGTCTTCCCAATGGGATTGACACCACAGTGGCTGAAAATGAGGTATTTGAGGGGAAAGGACACCTGTGTCAACATCTCAGCCAATGGGATGAGCGCATTCTGGTGCTGCCCACAGAGGTGTCCAAGGTGTACATGGACGAGCACACCGGCGAGGTATATGAAGGGGTGGTAAAGGCCATAAATTCTGAATTTCAACGCATTACACGTCAATTATCAGACCAGATTAACAGACCTGCCACATCTTAAAATCAACCCGGTATCATCTTTAAATTTCTGGATATCACTTGCCTGATCGGTATGGGCAATCGGTTTAAGATTTTTACAAACACAGGCTTCAACTTTACCATAGCCGGTCATATCATTTTCTGATTGAAATATTTGGGCTTGGTCACAACATGGGCCACCTGCCACAGCTTGTGCAAAGGCACAAAAGCACCGATAATGCCAATAACGCAAGCCTGCCCCCCCATGCCCCCATGTTGTGACCAAGCCCAAGAAACGGCCCATATCGCCAATTAAGGGACATGGACCGTTATAAATCAATGCATCTGTGGATTTTATCCTGGCAGTACAGCACCAACATCATGGATAATAGTCAAATTTTTCAAGACTGATTCTTGATGGCCTGGGTGATGGCAGGCACCACTTCAAACAGATCATCCACAATGCAGTAGTCAGAAGATCTGAAAATAAGGGCATCGGGATCGGTGTTGATACCCACAATAACATCAGAGGTGCTCATGCCGGCTATGTGCTGCATGGCCCCGGAGATACCGCAGGCAATGTAAAGCTTGGGGGAAACCACCTTGCCGGTCTGTCCCACCTGGTCGGTCTGGGGACGCCAGCCCGCATCAACGGCGTTCCGGGAGGCGCCCACGGCACCGCCAAGGGAGGCTGCAAGGTCTTCGATGATGGAAAAATCCGGGCCATCCATGGCCCGACCGCCGGAAACAATGTAATCGGCCTCGGTGAGTTCAATTTTGGTGGAGGCTTCCACTTTTTCTTCAATGAGGGTAACATTGACATCTCCGATGTTCACGGAAAAATCTTCAATGGTTCCGTTGCCTGCGCTTTCGGTGACATCAAAAACATTGGGACGAATGGTGGCCAGCTGGAGCGCTCCCATAATATCCACCGTGGCAATAATCTTGCCGCCGAACAATGCGCGTTTTGCCACCAGTTTTTTATCTTCAATGTCAAGGGCCAGACACTCCTGGGCCAGCCCCACATCAAGGGTGGCAGCCACGTTGGCGGACAATTCCTTGCCCTGGCGGGTGGCACCAAACAGCACCATGCGGGGGGCTTTGTCATTGATGATATCCACCAGCACATTGTGCTGCTGGCAGGGACGGTGCCCTTCAAGATCCGCGTGCTGGGCCATGACAATGGTATCTGCACCATATATTGCCAGGGATTTTGCCGATTCAGCAATATCGCCTCCCATGATAACGGCCACCATGGATTCCCCCAGTGATTCGGCAAGGATTTTTCCCTTGCTCAGGGCCTCCAGGGATACCTTCTTGAAACTGCCGTTAAACAGTTCGGTTACAACCATTACGCCTTGTGCCATGATATATACTCCTGTACTTTTTAAACCGGAACCCTTGTGGGGTATATGATAATCTGTGTCCGCCCTACCCCCGGATGCCCGGCATTATTATCCAAATCGAAAATCTAAATAACGCAGGCTTCTTCTTTAAGCAGTTTCACCAGAAGTTGGGCTTTTTCTGCAGGAGAATTGCCTTCAATGAGCTTGCCCTGCCCCCGTTCCGGCGGAAATTCCATGGCTCTTATTTTAACCATGGCACCCGCCACGCCCAGCGCTGCAGGGTCCAGGCCAATGTCATCGAGTTCCCGTTCATCCACCTTTTTCTTTTTGGCCTTCATGATGGCCCGAAAATTGGGATATCTGGGTTCATTAATTCCTTTCTGGGTGGTGATAAGGGCAGGCAGAGCGGCTTTAACAATGGCGATGCCTCCGTCAATGGTCTGTTGACAGGTGATCTCCCCGCCAGCGATTTCCTGCTTTGTCACAAGGGAAATCATGGGAAGATTCAATTTCCGGGCCACCAGGGCCGGCACCAGATAACTGTCATCATCCACGGCCCTTTGACCGGCAATGATGAGGTCATAGGCAACATCCTTCAGGGCAGCGGCAATGATGGTGGCAGTGGTGTGGGGGTCCACGGCACCAAACTGGTCTTCATCAAATTCATCGTTGATGTGGATGGCTTCGTCCACGCCCATGGCATAGGCCACCCGGATGGCTTCGGCCACATGATCAGGCCCAACTGTAACAAGAGTTACCGTACTTCCATCATTGGCCTCTTTGATGAGCAGGGCCTCTTCCAGGGAAAATTCATCATAGGGATTAATCACCCATTTTACATCTTCAGTATCAATGCTGACGTTGGAATCGGCGATTTCCACCGGTGCTTCCGTGTCAGGAACCTGTTTCATTAGAACAACTATATTCACGGCTGAATTCCTCTATAAGAAAAATAAGGTACTGGGTACCGGGTTTTAGGTACTGGATTTTGCAAATATTCGGGCTGGTATTGTAAATGTTCGGACAGTGCCCCATATTCGCCTGTAAGGATTCTCCGGGCTTGGTCACAGCATGGGAAGAATAGCGATGCGGGAAAACCATCCACCGCATCGCTGTCATAAATTTTTACATTTTGGTGCGCTGGTTTTTGGGATCATAGGGAGAACCCAGCAATACCTTGGCAGGAATGCCTTTGCCTTCCACCATGAGTTCATACTTGCCGGCTTTCATCCAGTCATTGGTGATCTTGCCACCTTCGGGGTTATGGAGATACCCCATGGCAACGCCTGCCCCCACCTCAAACCCGTAGGCACCTGAGGTGGCAGTGTTGATGTAGACACCATCGCGGTAGATGGGCTCATTTCCATAAAGCATGATGCTGGGATCTTCCAGTACAAACATGGCAATCTTACGATCAAGTCCTGCTTCCTTTGCCTTGATCAGGGCTTCCCTGCCGATGAAATCCCCCTTATCAAGTTTCACCCCAAAGCCAAGACCGGCTTCATAGGGATTTTCGTCGGGGGTAATGTCAGATTCCCAATGACGATAACCGGTTTCCAAGCGCAGGGAGTTGACGGCCTGCATGCCCACAAGCTTAAGATCAAATTTCTTTCCGGCTTCCATGATGGCATCGAACACGCCAAGGGTAAAGTGTGAGGGAATATAAAGTTCCCAGCCCAGCTCGCCCACATAGGACATTCGTACAGCGGTCACCCTGGCATAGGCAATGTCAATTTCCTGGGCAGTGCTAAAGGGAAAGGCTTCATTGGACATGTCCGCTGAGGTCAATGATTGAATCAGATCCCGGGATTTTGGTCCCATGACGGCCAGCATGCTGTAGCCGTGGGTCACATCGGTGGCTGTGCAGATGGCATCTTGTGGAATTCTTCTTTTGATATAATCCAGATCCCGAATGGTGGTACCGGCTGCGGTGACAATAAAGAAGGTCTCATCGTCTATCTTTGTAACGGTGATATCAGATTCAAATCCACCCCGTTCATTGACCACGGGGGTGTATACCACCCCGCCTTTGGGAACGGCAATGTCATTGGTGCAAAGATTCTGCAGCACCTTTTCGGCATCACGGCCCTGGACCAGGATGTTACCCATGGAGGACAGCTCATACATGCCCACCCCATGGCGTACGGCCAGATGTTCTTCCTTCTGATAGGGAAGCCAGTTGGGGCTTCTCCAGTCGTACTTATGGACGGCTTCAACGCCCTTGGGGGCAAACCAGTCGGCCCGTTCCCATCCGGCGATCATGGAAAAGCAGGCACCATTGTCCTTCAAACGATCATGGACCGGGGAACAGATGACAGGGCGCGCCGTTGCCCTCTGGCGGTTGGGATAATGCTGTTCATAGAGAATACCCACAGATTCCTTGACCCGGTCGTGGAGGTATTTTTCATTGCGCTGCCAGGGAAAGTACCGTCTGACATCCACAGGCCACAGCTGCTCTTCGGGGTGACCCTGGGCTATCCATTCGGAAAGAGCCTTGCCAACGCCTGCAGAGCCGGCAATACCAACGGAGTTCATGCCGCATCCCACAAAAAAGTTTTTCACACCCGGGGCCTCACCAATCATGAAGGCATTGTCCGGGGTAAAACTTTCGGCACAGATCTGAAGATGTCTGATCTGGGCATCCTCCAGGGCCGGGAAACGTTCATAACCACACTCCATGAAAACCTCCAGCTGATCCCAGTCTTCTGGAAGTTCCGTGAACTTCCAGTTTTCCGGAATACCCTTCATGCCCCAGGGTTTGGCCTCAACCTCAAAACCGCCAAGGAGGATGCCGCCGGATTCTTCCTTGAAATAGGTTACCCCATCAAAATCACGCACCGTGGGGAAATGTTTTTTCAACCCCTTGATGGGGGTGGTAATGGCGTGGAGATGTTCTGCCGGATGGAGCGGAATGCTGACGTTGACAAGCTTGCCGATATTTTTTCCCCACATGCCGCCACAGTTGACGACGATTTCGCATTCAATATCGCCAAGCTCGGTGCTGACGCCGGTGATGGTGTTGTTCTTTGTTTTAATGTCGGTGACCTTACAGTTCTCAATGATGTTCACACCGCCCATGCGGGCTCCCTTGGCCAGGGACTGGGTGGCACCAATGGGGTCCACCTGGCCGTCATTGGGAAGATAAAAGGCGGAAATCAATCCTTCGGTGCTCATGCAGGGCACCATGTCTTCCGCTTCCTTTAAGCTGATTTCATGCATGTCAATGCCGAAGGCTTTGGCCATGGCAGCGCCCCTTAACCACTCCAGACGACGATCTTCGGTCTGGCAGACACCAATGGCACCGGTTCTGACAAATCCGGGGCTTACACCGGTTTCTTCACCCAATTTTGAATAAAGTTCAATGGCATATTTGGCAAGGTTGGTCATTTCCCTGTTCTGACGAAGCTGGGCCAGCAATCCGGCAGCGGCAAAGGTGGTGCCAGAGCCCAATTCCTTTCGTTCCAGCAGGACCACGTCCTTGAATCCTTTTTTGGCAAGATGATAGGCCGTGCTGCAGCCCACAATGCCGCCGCCGATGATGACGATCTGTGCATGGGTCGGTAATGATGTAGACATGTAAATCTCCTGATTAGTTAATATGGACGGTTTTAATAGTAGCTTTGCCAATTATATTTTTAATCCGCTTGCCAGGTATATGATGTGTTTTTAAGATTGAAAACACACAACATACTGAGCCTTGTGATGCTGCTCAAGGCTCATTTTAAACATTGGCAAAGGTATTTTTTTAACGCTTCATTTTTTATGTGAAAGGTTTAATAGCAACAACCGTTCCACACTTGTTTGTCACAGAATAAAAAGACCAGGAGCAGTCTTTTTTCATGGAGAAAGAAGCAAAACAAAAAACAAAAATCAGATTTATTTTAAGACCCTTAAAGCCAATAGCTCAAAAGATGGGAGAAAAAAATTTTTACAATATTTTTTTCCATATCGGCAATATCTGGAATAAAAAACGATAAAAACGCTCCAGACTCCTGAAGCCCGAACGCTGCTATGATGTACACGTGAATCACTGTCCATGAAAGTGATGTACTGATGCATCATATTTTTTTAGCGGGAATGGATAAATCAAAGGCCCAGGTCTGGGCCCGGGCAGGCTCAATGAACAATATGGGGAAAGGCGCTGTTTTTCAACTTTCGAGACAGGGTGGACTGGCTGATACCAAGGGCCTTGGCCGCTTTGCGCTGGCTGCCGTGTTTTTTAACGGCATCCACGATCATTTTAATCTCAAAGTTGGTTATTTCTGCCTGGTAGCCCATGGGGCCGGATGGCGTGGGCGCGACATCAGCCCCTTTGCCGGTAATCGTTTCAGGCAGGTGTCGCACCTGGATAGCATTGCCTTCGGTCATGGCAACCAGCCGCTTCATGAGATTTTCCAGCTCCCGGACATTACCGGGGAAAGCGTAGCCAAGAAGAACACTTTCCGCCGCAGCTGAAAGGCCTTTAAAAGTTTTGAATTCCCGGTTGAATTTATCCAGGAAATAATGGGCCAAGGGAATAATTTCTTCTTTTCGCTCATGCAGGGAAGGGATTCTGATGGGAACCACATTAAGTCGAAAATACAGATCACTTCTAAAACGTTTCTCGGCCACCATGGCTTCCAGATCCTGGTTGGTGGCGGCAATGATACGGGTGTCAATGGATATGGTCCGGGTCCCCCCCACCCGCATGAACTCCTTTTTTTCAAGGAACTTCAAGAGCTTTACCTGGATTGCCAGGGGAATTTCCCCGATTTCATCCAGAAAAAGGGTTCCTTTGTCGGCTATCTCAAACAACCCCTTTTTGCCGGTGGCGGAAGCACCGGTAAAGGCCCCCTGCTCATGACCAAAGAGTTCGGATTCGATGAGAGATTCGGTGATTGCTCCGCAGTTCAAATCGGCAAAGGGGTGATTTCTTCGCTCTGAAAGTTGGTGGATCAGCTTGACGATCATGGTTTTGCCCACCCCGGAGGCGCCGGTGATGATCAAAGGAATATCAAACCGGGCAGCCCGCACCGCCGTGCGGATGACCTTTTCCATGACGGGGCTTTTAACCACCAGCCCTTCAAGCTCCGTTGCAGCCACACCAAAATCCGAAAGATCCATGTGAAAACCGTCCGCCTGGAGATCTTCGGGGTGAAGGCGCTCTGCCAGGGAATTAATAAGGGAAATGTCCCTGTCATTGACCAGGACATATTTAATGCCTCCCCTGTCATCAAATATGGGAATCCCTGTGGAAAGGATTTTTTTCCCGTGCCGGGTGGTCTGGATCAGGGACACAGAGGCTTTTTTCTGTATAACGATAAGGGACACCGACGGATTATAAAAACCTTCGGTGACCAGATCTCTGACATTCCTGCCAAGAATGTCGCTGGCCTTAAAGTCGAACATCTGTTCCGTGGCCCGGTTGACCATGACCACAATACCGGTTTTATCCACCACAAAAAGACCGTCCTTGGAGTGGGCCATTATGGCGTCAAAAATCATACTGAAATCCTGGGATTGAAGCGTATGTCTTAATTGTTTTTCAGAATTTTTCATGCTCATATCCCCCCTTTATTTTTGGGCTCATGTTGTGTTTCAGGCTCTTTTATTAAAATCGCTTTTACGACAGGGTCAGGCTTGTGTTATTGGCGTTATCGCCGTCTGTTTTTATATAAAAAGGTAACCTTCAAGTTTACCTCACCAGAGCCCCTCCCCCGATGGGCAATGGGAACCGGACAATCGAGCTGTCTACAGTTCCGGTCCGGGCCCATTGCCCGTCGGGGGAGGGGCGGCATAATGCCATTTACCATTTTCAATATTCGTTGTGTCCGCCAGGACATGCGGGTTATACAAACCAAAGCCCCCAATGATAATGCAAATAACGCAAGCCTGACCCCAACCGGATAAGACCCTGAAATCCGACATGAGCCTATTTTTTAACACAGTTTGCGTGCATCCTTGCCATTCGTCAATGCACAAACCACAGCATACCTGCAGCCATCAGGAGCAGCACATGCACCCCAACCATGTACCCCCCGTAACTGACCCGCTTTAAAGAAACTGCCCCCACAAGAAATCCAACCACCACTGCGGGGGCATGCATAAGGGATTGCACCAAAGTACCCGCGGTCAGCACACCGGTAAAACAAAAAAGAATGACCAGGACAATGTCGGTGACGAGAAAATAGATACCCATAATACCTTTGGCCTTTTCAGCATCGGCAAATCTGGCAGTGGCATAAATAACGGCCGGGGGGCCACCTGTGGTATAGGCACCGATAAACCAACCGCTGATGATACCAAGCACAGCACCACCCAGCGAAGTGGAAGCAAACCCATGAATCATTTTTTCTCCCCACCTGTTTCTGGCACTTAACACGGTTAGAACAATGAATACGGCCAGCGCACGCTTCATCACAATTTCGGGAAACCAGTTCAGGGAAAAAACCCCAACGGGAATGGCAATGGCCGCCCCCAGAAAAAGGGATTTTAAATCCTGCCATTGAAGGGTACGTCCATACCGCCAGGTATTGAGCAATACCAGGAGCACTGAAAAGGGAAATTGAATGGCCACGGCCATTTTCACGGGCATAACCAAAGCCAGAAGAGGAACAGCTACCAGGCCATATCCAAATCCGGCAAAACTGAAGGCAAAGGCCGCCATACAAAGACAAAGACTTATAATCACATCCACCTGCTCCTGTTTCTTTATAACCCGCATGTCCTGGCGAACACAACGAAGACTGAAAAAAGTTGTTGCTGTTAGCATACAATACCCAGGTACTCAGCACCTGCTTTTTAAAATTTTGGAAGATATCTAATACATCACGCATTGTCAATGCAATCCACCATCATGTGTAAACAAGCAATATTTGAACCATCTGCTTCTTTATTGCCGGAGTGACTTTCATTGGCACTCCTGCGTCATTCCCGGGCAAGACAAGACGGTGATCAAGCCCCAATACCAAGACATGTAATCATTGACACAGGTGCCTCTTTACACTACTGTAAACATTTACACATACGCTAAAGAACACCTGCTGCGGCACGGGATGCCAAGATTCTGCCTTTTATTATCAATATTTTTAAAATACACCCGGATTTTAATTCGGCACATCCTCAAATTCGAAAAATAAAAAAGTTTAATAATCAGGGTGGCACCACTTTTGCTGATACCTGTTCATACATGAGGTAAAAATTCATTAGGCCTTGGTCACAACATGGGCCAGCCTGGGGAGGGGTCAGGCTTGCGTTATTGAAGTTTTCACTTAAAATATTCTTTATTCTTAGATACTTGCCAAAAACATAGAGCCTGATAAAAACTCAGGCTCTAATACCACATAGCCTGACCCCATTGCCCCGCCAATTGTGATGAATGCCCCATCTTATAACCAAGTCCATTCATTACAATGCCGGCACATTTCATATCACATCAAAAGTACTTTACAGTTTTCAAAGTTGAGCACCACAGAATGACCATTCACCCCATGCAAGTGTAAAGCGAGAATGAAGGATGCCACAATACCCTGATTTTGAAAGGACAGACCATGACAGTTTCAGATAAAGGCATTTCATCCCGGCCCCGCCAAGCACGAGGACGGCTCCCCGTCGTTGCGGGGCTTTTGCTCATATGCTTTGCCTCCATATTCATGTATGAACGTTTTACCCCTCCCGCTCCGGAAAACACGGTGATACGCCTCCACGACGATCAGATTGACATCCAGAAACTCAACAATGAAATTGCCCTGTTCATCATTGAAAAGGGCTATGGGTATAAAGTGGAAAAGGTGGAAAACACCATAAAAGAGGTACATTCCAGCATCATTGACGGAGACATTGACATCTCCCTTGAAATCTGGCGGGAAAATAATATTGTCTGGTATGAAAAGGCCATCATGTCAGGAAATGTAATGAACCTAGGCGTTCTCTACGATTCGGGACGACAATTCTGGATCATCCCCCAATGGTTTGCCAAAGAAAACAAGATTGAAAACATCTTTGACATGAAAAAGTACTGGCGGCAATTTCCTGATCCTGAAGATCCATCCAAGGGCCTTTTTTTCAATTGTATTTTCGGCTGGAACTGCCGGGACATAAACAAGGTAAAGCTCAAGGCCTATGGGCTTGACAAGTACTTTAACACGGTATCACCCTCTTCCCCCGAAGCCCTGCGGGCCATTTACCAGAATGCCCTGGACATGCATATCCCCGTGTTTGGATATTACTGGCAGCCCAATGCCATCATGGCCAGCGATGGGTGGTATATTTTAAAGGAACCGCCCTATTCATCGGATGTGTGGTACCGGGTCAACCAGGCCGCCATGGTATCCCCCCATGAAGTGGTGGATCAAGCATGTGCCTATGGGGACAATTCCGTTATCAAAATTGCCCATGAAAACCTGCAGAAAAAAGCCCCTGACGTTGTCGAGATGCTGAAAAAAATGTCCGTTGACATTGAGATCCTGGAAGGCATCTTATTTCAAAGCAACGGAGAAAAAACCGACTTTATGGCTTCAGCCCGATATTTTTTATTAAATTACGGTCCTTCATGGTACCCTTGGGTCACTGAAAGCGCCCGAAACAATATTCTGGAAGCCCTTGAAATCCCCTTGAGCGTTGACAATGATAATTTTTAAAAATATCTCGTTTAAAATCATTTTCTGGGCATTGATCCCCTTTCTCTTTGTGGTGAGTATTGTCCCTTTTATTTCCCACCTGATCATAAAAAACAGTGCATTGGATGTGGTTAAAAAAAGGGATGCTGCCTTTGCCGAGCTTGCGGGGATTCGCCTGGCAGAAAACCTGCAGCGCTATACCTATTTTCTGCAGACCATTGCCGACAGCCCTGCCTGCAAAAGTATGTCCTTTAGCCACATGGACCCGTTGCTGACCCAGGCAAGAACCCGGCTGCATTTTTTTGACGGCGGTATTTTCATCTTCAATGGGTCTGGCAATGCCGTGTGGACCTATCCCCTGGTCATTCCCGGCACCGGGTACAGCTTTCCATCCACGGCCCACTTTGAGACATTAAAAAAAAATCTGCGCCCGGTGTTTTCTGATATCTTTTACAATGAATTTTTAAAAACCGATGCCATCCTCATTGCTGTGCCCATCCTGGACAAGGACTCACGGTTCCTGGGGATGGTGGCCGGTATCTGCTCTGTGCAGTTCTCAACCCTTGGCACCACCTACACCAAAGTCCTGGAGTTCAAATCGGGAAAAAGCAGCTTCGGGTATCTTGTGGATGGCAATGGTCGGGTGCTCTATCATCGCCACAGTTCCCTTCTGGGCAAACGACTCATGGACCAGGAGGCGGTGCAGAAGGTGGTTCAGGGATACACCGGGGCCTCCTTTTCCCAGACCCCGTCGGGCATTAAACTTATTTCAGGATTTGCCCCGGTGCCGGGAACAGCCTGGGGGGTGGTCACCCAGGGTAACTGGACGGACATTGAACAGCTCATTCTTTTTTACATTCGGTTGTTCACCGGTATTCTCTGGGCCGGGGGCGGCATTTCCGCAGGCCTTATGTTTTTCTTTATTAAAAGGACCCTGAACCCCATCAAAGACCTCACCCAGGGAGCCAACAGTATTGCCCATGGGGATTTCACCGAAATCACCATAAAGAAAACCGGAGATGAAATAGAAACCCTGTCCCGGCAGTTCAACTCCATGGCCCGGGCATTAAAGGCATCCTTTGCCAATATTAAATCCAGGGTGGAAGCGCTGGATAAGGCCCAGACGGCATTAAGGGAAAGTGAAGAAAAAATCACCGGCATCATTAACTCCGTGGCCGATGCCATGATGATGATCCATGAAAACGGGGATGTGGTGTGGCTCAACGACAAGGGAAAAGACCTCTTTGGAGACCTTGCCCACACAAAGAAATATTTTGAACTGCTCTACCCCGGGAAAAAGCATCCCGGTGGATGCATCGTCAAAAGTTGTTTCTTAACGGGCATTGAAAGTGACAATGAACTGAAAATCCCCGTTAATGGAAAAACCATGGATTTCTGGTGTACCAGCAATGTGGTCCAGAGAGCCCGGGAGGGTACCCCCCGTCGGGTGGTGCTGGTGTGCCGCAACCTGGCAGAAAAAAAACGCATGCGCCAGGAGGTGCTTAGAAATGCCCAGCTGGCGGCCCTGGGTGAGCTGGCCGCCGGGGTGGCCCATGAAATTAATAATCCCATTAACGGCATCATCAACTATGCCCAGATCATTGAAGACACCCGGGGAACGGCCCAGGAAGACCTTGAACTGCCCCAGCGCATCATTGCAGAGGGCATGCGCATTGCCAATATTGTCAGCAAACTGTTGTCCTTTGCCCGGTCGGGCAGTGAAGAAAAAATCCCCGTGTCCATTCCTGACATCATTGACGATGTACTGGAACTGACCCGAACCATGGTGAAAAAAGATCACATCAAAATCCGACGGGAAATATCCCACCATCTCCCCCCATGCAATGCCGTGGTTCACCAGATCCAGCAGATTTTCCTCAATGTCATCGGCAATGCCCGGTACGCATTGAATCAAAAATTTGGAGATGCGCTGAACGAAAAAGAACTTATCATCTCCTGTGATGTTGTTATAAGCGATGGAGAAAAAATAATTCGCACCACCTTCACCGACAACGGCAGCGGCATTCCCCAGGCTATCATGGATAAACTGTGCAACCCGTTTTTTTCCACCAAGCCCGCCGACCACGGTACCGGCCTGGGGCTGAGCATCAGCTACGGCATCATTGAAGAGCACATGGGAGACTTAAACATTGAAAGTGTCGAAGGCCAATGGACAAAGGTTATCATTGATCTTCCCCTCCATGAAACAATAAACCGAGGGTGAACATAGCATCGGCCACTCTGGGAAAAACCCAGGCCTGCGTTACGACCAACCCCCAAGAACTTACATTATTGAGCGGGAATAACCATGATTGAAAAAAACAAACACCCCCGGGTGGTCATCATTGATGATGAGGAAAGCATTCGCTACTCTTTTAATACCTTTCTTACAAACGATGGATACCGGGTCTGGTGTGCCGACACCCTCAAGGCGGGGCTGGATCTCATTACGGCCCATTTTCCGGACATCATTTTCACAGATATCATCCTGGGCGATGAAAACGGTCTGAAAGTCCTTGAAAAAGTCAATGAACTCAAGCTTCACAGCCCGGTGATCATGATCACCGGACAGCCCAGCATAGACACCGCCACGGATGCCGTACGTCTGGGGGCCTATGATTACATGGTCAAACCCATCATTAAGGATTCTCTGTTGCGGGTGGCACGATCGGCCTTGAAAAACAAACAGCTCATTGATGAAAAAGAAAAACTCACTGCGGAAAAAGAGCGATATCGAAACCACCTTGAGGCTGTGTTTGCAAGTGTCAATGATGCCATCATCACCATTGACAACACAAGGCGGATCATCGCATCCAATGCCGCAGCCACCAGCATCTGTCATACAGATTCCAATAAACTCAACGGATGCCGAATCCATGAAACAGACAACCCCTGCCTCATGGCCTGCCTTGACATCATTGAGTCCAGCCTGAAAAAAAAAGAAGCCATCCGGGTGGAAAAAAAGGCCTTCACCCACACCGACGGTGCCCCCATGGTGATTTCCATCACCTGCTCTCCCCTTTTAAGCAGCCACCAGCGCTCACTGGGAGCTGCGCTGGTAATTAAAGACATCACCCGCCTGAACTACCTTGAAAATCGCATGAAACAAGAAACACCCTTTGCCGGCATCATCGGAAACAGCCTTAGCATGCACAAGGTGTATGATTTGATCCGCGCCCTTGCGGACACGGATGCAACGGTGCTCATAACAGGGGAAAGCGGCACCGGGAAAAACATGGTGGCCCGGGAAATCCATGGCTTGAGTGCCCGATGTGAACATAATATGGTGACGGTGAGATGCTCTGCCCTGTCTGAAAACTTACTGGAAAGCGAATTGTTCGGCCATGTAAAAGGGGCCTTCACCGGTGCGGTAAAAGACAAGGTCGGTCGGTTCCAGCTGTGTGACAAAGGCAGTATTTTTCTGGATGAAATCGGCGAGATCACCCCCAAGCTCCAGCTCAAACTGTTGAGTGTCATCCAGGATAGAGAATTTGAACGGGTGGGGGATGCAACCCCCATACATGTGGACACACGCATCATTGCCGCCACCAATAAAAATTTAAAAGAGGAGGTCCGTCAGGAACGTTTCCGGGAAGACCTCTACTACCGCCTCAATGTGGTGGAAATAAAAATGCCGCCTTTAAAAGAACGTCATGGAGATATTCCCCTGCTTGTGGCTCATTTCATCACCCGGTTCCAGGAGCGGTATAAAAAAGACATCACCGGTGTATCCACCGAAGTAATGCAGCTGTTCTGCTCCTATGCCTGGCCCGGGAATATCCGGGAGCTTGAACATGCCATTGAACATGCCTTTGTTCTATGCAGGGGAACTCTAATTGAAATGGGTCATATTCCTTCAGAAATTCAAGACAGTGCACTGCCATGCCAAGGGCAGGGAAATACCTCCCCTTCCATGGAGAAAGAAGATCTTGCAAACACCCTTGAAAAAACCGGCTGGAACAAAGCCAGAACTGCACGTATCATGGGTATTAGCCGTCCCACCTTGTATCGTAAACTTGAAAAATATCAATTGGAAGATCCCCCACCAGAGAAAGAATAGGTACGCCTGACCCGTTCTACCATTCTACCATTCCATGACCTGCCGTAAGGCAGGCCATGGCGCCCCCACCAACATCTCTCCCAATCCAAGTGTAAACTCTTACACACCCTTTGCGTTACACTCTCGAAAAACCATTACATCTCAAAAATCCAAAAACGCCTTGAAAAAGTCATGCACTGCAGATCCTTATTTTTTATCCACACCTCATCCAGGGACAACTTCTGTCGTTTCATAAAAAATCAGATAACCATGCATACAAAGAAGATAATATAATTTATTCATACCCTTACTCGAACAGACGCTGCTTTATCATCATGACAGATACCTGCCCCGGCCTGACTTAAAAAACCATTGCAGCATCTATTTAAGCCATCCCATCTCCATGGATCAAAACTCTGGCATGCTATTTGAAATGGTATCACAGCAAAACAGAATTCAAAGGGACAGATAACCGTAAATCTTTCCCTCCAAAATTAACGGCAAAACCTGCTGCCTGCAGGTGAAATACAGGAAACAGACACCATGAGCATTGCATCTCCTTTCAGACTGGTAAACAAGACAACCCTGGAAAACATTCATGCCGCCACCCTGGACATTCTTTCCCAAACAGGGATCGTATTTCAATCCCCTGAATGTCTTAAAATTTTTAAGACCCATGGTGCCAGGGTACAGGGCCAGACTGTGTTTATTGCCCCGGACATGGTTGAAAAAGCCATTGCATCGGCCCCGGCAAGCTTTGAGTGGGCAGGGCGCAACCCAGAGCACAATATCCTGGTGGGCAAGGGTCAAGAAGGCATCCATGTCAGCTTCAACAACGGCCCCATATACATCCAGGACCAGGATCATGGCAGACGTCTTGGCGCCAGGGCGGATCTTGTAAATCTTTACAAACTGGCCCAGCACAGCAAGGTGTGCAACATCAACGGACAGATTCCGGTGGAACCCAGTGATATCACCCATCCGAAGAGATATCTGGATATCTTCCATGAACTGCTCACCCACACGGACAAACCGCTCTTCGGATATGTGGGTACCCAGAAAGAAGTGGGGCAGATGTTTGACATGATCAAGATATCCCTGGGCGGCGGGGATGAGGTGCTTGCCCAAAAACGCATTGCCGTGTCCCTAAATCCCTTAAGTCCCCTGAGATACGATGAGATCCCCTGTGAAACCCTGCTGGCCTATGCCAAACACGGACAACCCATCATGGTGCTTGTGTGCGCCATGGCCGGTGTCACAGCCCCGGTGAGCCCCATGGGAGTGGTGACCCTCCAGAATGCCGAAATTCTTGCAGGGCTTGTGCTCTCCCAGCTGGTCAATCCCGGCACCCCGTTTATTTATTCACCGGCATCTGCCATCCCCAACATGAAAACCGCCTCTTATATCACCGGCTCACCGGAATCCACCCAGATAAACATGGTGGGTATTCAGCTGGCCCGGGAAATATACGATATTCCCTCCCGGTGCATGGCAGGACTCACCGATGCCAAGACGGTGGATTGCCAGGCCGGTTATGAAACCATGCAGAACTATCTCATGCTGGCCATGGCCGGGGTGAACATGGTCAATGAATGCTATGGCATTCTGGACAGCATCATGACCGTCTCCTATGAGAAATTCATCATTGACGATGAAATCATGGCCCGGGCGGCCCGGGCGGTGGGTGATATCCATAACCTTGACGACGATTTTTCAAAAGGCCTCATCCATGAACTGGGACACGGCGGGGCCTACCTCATGCATCCTTCAACCATGAAGCACTGCAGAAATTTCTGGACACCTTCCGTTTCCAGCTGTGACAGTTATGAAGACTGGCAGAAAAAAGGAGCCATGGACGTGGAGACAAGGGCCAATGGAATATTCAAACAAATCCTGGCCGAATGCCCCGATAAAATGATTTCCGATGACATTGATGATGACTTAAAAAAATTCATACAGGCACAATAAGGGTTTGGTCGAAACACGGGCCCGCCGGTCATGACGGCTGACCCATGTTGTAAACAAGCCCCACAATAACATAGAACCGGTCTGGTTTGAATTTTTCTTAAAAGTGGGATCATGCCCACCTGTGTATGGAAATAAGAACCAGGCCTCCATCACTTTTAAAATCGAGGAGGTTTGATTTTGAGACGAAACCAGCATGCAGGTTACCTTCAAAGTGGAGGGTTGAGCCTGAACATGTTTACCCAGGATGAGCTCTATGAGATTCATCTGGCCACCCTGGATGTTCTCCAGCACACCGGCGTCTATTTTGAAGACGAAGAGGCAAGGGAAATCCTGGCCGGCGGTGGTGCCCTGGTGGACCCCAAAACCCATGTGGTGAAATTTCCACCATACATGGTGGAAGATGCCATCAGTTCTGCCCCCGGCACCGTGAATCTGTGCGGAAGAGATCCTGAAAAAGACTATCTATTGGGCAACAATCGGGTGGGATTCACCAACTTTGGTGAGGGTATCTCCATAGTTGATATCCATTCGGGTGAACTGCGGGAAACCGTAAAAAAAGACGTGGAAGAAAGTGCCGTCCTTGTGGATTACCTGGACGGCATCGACGTCTATGAAAGGGCAGTGGGTGCCCATGACGTCAACCAGGACGCCCAGCCCCTTCACAATGCCGAAGCCTTTCTGGCCAACACCACAAAACACTGCTTCCACGGTGCCGGCAACGGTAAACTGATGCAGGGTGCCATTGATCTGGCAGCTGCCGTTGTGGGGGGGCATGACAAACTCAGGGAACGCCCTATAATCTCCTTTAACACCTGCCCCATCAGCCCCTTGAAGCTGGTCCGGGACTGCACGGAAATCATTATTGCAGGCGCAAGAGCAGGGGTTCTTGTCAATGTATTGACCCAGGCCCTGGCTGGTGGCTCCGCCC
This sequence comes from uncultured Desulfobacterium sp., assembly GCA_963674605.1. Classification (GTDB taxonomy): domain Bacteria; phylum Desulfobacterota; class Desulfobacteria; order Desulfobacterales; family Desulfobacteraceae; genus Desulfocicer. The sequence goes on from OY771474.1 coordinate 996,123, forward strand.
CGGTGACCCTGGCAGGTACCCTGGTGATCCACAATGCCGAAGTCCTTTCCGGTATTGTGCTGGGTCAGACAGTGCGTAAGGGAACGCCCATGATGTTCGGCAGTTCCACCTGTCCCCTGGATCTGAGGATGGCAACGGCCACCGTGGGCTCCCCGGAGTGCGCCATGATCAATGCCGGTGTGGCGGCTCTGTCCACCTACTATCTGTTGCCCTCGTGGGTCGCCGGTGGTTAGGCTGACTCCAAGGTACCCGATGGACAGGCAGCCCATGAGAAAACATTAACAGGTCTCCTTACAGCATTGGCAGGTGCCAATCTGATTTATGGCCTGGGCATGTTGGAATCAGGGGTCACTTTTGACTATGGCCAGCTGGTCATGGACAATGAATTTGCGCAGATGATTAAGCATGTGGTGAATGGTATCCCCGTCAACGAGGAAACCCTTGCAGTGGATCTGATTTCAAAGGTAGGACCCTTTAATCAGTTCATCACTGAAAAGCACACCTTTCAGCACATGAGATCCATGTCACAACCCAAACTCATCGATAGAAGAGTCCGGGATAAATGGAAGGCCGCAGGCGGCCTGACCATGCACGAAAAGGCCCTGGACAAGGCCCGGGATATTTTAAAAACCCACAAGCCCACCCCCCTTTCAGATGAAGTTCGCTCCCAGATGCGCTCCATTGTAGAAAACGTGGAAGCTGATATCAGGGAAGAAAAACAAAGAAAAGCAAAGAAATAATCCTCCTGGAAACATCTACCGGGGGGACAGCCGGAAGATTCCCCCCCCTGGTCGACGGACCATGAACGAAAATATAGATAGACCCTCTGCCTTGGGTATTTCAAGGCAGAGGTGATCCATCATGGACGTGGCCCATGCCGTCATCACGGTGCATGCTGCGGCCCATCACCATTGCCCCCAAATTTAAGGAGACATAATGGAATCACCCCTGGCAAATAGCAATCCTACACCATCCGCAAACGGTCTCATGGATCGTATTCTGGGCGACTATGACGCCGGCCTGTTCTGGCCGGTGCTGGGATCCTTCGTCGCCATTCTCATCTGTGCGCTTTTATTCCCCGACGGCACCGCCAACACCCTTGTCACCATACGAAATTTTCTAATTTTCAACTTCAGCTGGGCCTTTCTGCTGGGGGTGGGAGTTACCCTTTTCTTCTGCATTTATCTCATGTTCAGTCCCTACGCCGACCTGAAGCTGGGAAAAGATGAAGACACAGCGGATTTTTCCTTTGCCACCTGGGTGGCCATGCTGTTTTCCTGCGGTCTTGGCATTGGCTTTGTGTTTTACAGTGTGGCAGAGCCCTTAACCCATCTGTACCAGTCCTCCCATGTCATTGACATGGGGGCTGCCGGTAAAGCCGCCGGAGTTCCCATGGCCATCCAGATGACCCTTCTGGACTGGGGCATCCACGGCTGGGCGCTTTTTGCCGTGGCAGGCTGGGCCATCGCCTTTCCGGCCTATCGTCTGGGTAAACCCATGACCGTGGCCACCGGTCTTTACGGCATCCTGGGGGATCGCTGCAACACCAGCATCTGGGGACGTCTGGCCGATGGTCTCGGAACCCTTGGCACCATCGGCGGCAATGCCGCCATGATCGGTCTCGGGGTTGCCTCCATCAGCTTCGGCATTGAAAAACTCTTTGGGTTTCACCTTGACAACCCCGGCAAAGTGATCGTAATGCTTGTTCTCATTGTGGCCTATGTGATCAGTGCAGCCACGGGTGTTGAGCGGGGCATCAAGATTTTAAGCCAGACCAATATGATTCTGGCCGGGCTGGTACTTCTGATCATTCTTTTTTTCGGACATGCCCCGACCCAGTATCTGTTTAACATGATCACCCAGATGTGCGGCGATTATTTCACTGGACTTTTAAAGGTCACCTTCTGGAGTGACGCAGGCAATTTTGAACAGCGGGACTGGCTTGGCTGGTGGATTGTCTTCTACTGGCTGTGGTGGATTTCCTATATTCCCTTCTGCGGCGGATTCATTGCCAGGATTTCCAAAGGTCGAACCTTACGTGAATTCATGCTCGGGGTAATCATCGTTCCCTTTCTGCTGGCAATTCTGTGGTTTTCCATCTGGGGCGGCACAGCTGCCTATGTGGACATCACCGGTGCGGTTCCCCTGTGGGAAAGCGTGCAGTCCAACCCGGAAATGGGGGTTTATCTTCTCCTTGAAAACATGCGAGGTGGCTGGTGGTTAAGCCTCATAGTTTTATTTAACATCATCATCTTTGCCGTTACCACCTCGGACTCAGCCTCCTTTTTTGTGGCCATGCAGATGTCCAAAGGCCAGCAGAATCCCAAAATCTCCATGCGCCTTCTCTGGGGCGTGGTCATCGGTCTCACCGGCATTATCTTCCAGCTCACCGGGGGATTTAAAGCCATCAAGAGCCTGGCCATTGTGGTGGGGGCACCCTTCTTTTTTGTGGGCATAGCCTTTATCTTTTCGGTGTACTTCATGCTCAGGGATGCCAAAGCAAATAAAATCTAAATCTTTACTCAATGGGGCTGAATCAGAATTTCATTGACCTGAATCAGCTCCAAACAATCAGGGGGGATATCATTGTACAAGCACTAAAGATTTTGTTGAACAATCTTTGCGTAATTGTCTATGACAACCGGCCTCCACTTTTTATCTGTTTTCAAGTTCAAATCTGCGCGTGTCAACAGTCCGCACGCCATTTTCAAATGCCTCAAAGGTGCGTTCAGCAAATTGTATCCGCCCCATTTTTTCCATGCGTATCACCGAGGAGGATCTGGTACCATACCCCTCACTGTGGATGAACAGCGGAGACAGTATACGTTCCCATTCCATGCCAACACCGGTATCCGGAAGCAGATGATCCGGTGGACGCCATTGGTCAGCCAAAAGGCTGAAAATGGACTCATCGTCCACCTGCCCTTTCCCCATAAGCTTTGCCAATGCAGATTTACCCCTCTCCACCTTGGGCCAGGGAGAGTCAATGAAACGGTTGCTCAGGCCATAAATACCTGGTGAAAGTCGGCAGATTTCATGCTGATAATTTGAATAATACAACAATCCCGTACTGTCTCCAACAAGGAGGTTAAACCCGTTGTAAGCATCTGCTCTCTGGTGGACATCCTCAAGATAGGTTCTGGGCGATTCCCCACCGCACAGAAAATCCGTCACCAGTGCCCCCCGGGAAGGGGCTTGTGATTTCAAACCCGATGGATCTCTAAAATTGGTGATCCCGGCCCATCGCCCCTCCCTTGTCATCCCCATCCATGTGCCGCCGCCCCTTAAATCCCTTCCCGCCAGAATATGGGGATGATCCTCCCACCAGGAAAGTGGGCTCGTGGGCCGTTGGTAAAACTCATCCCGATTGGCACCCAGGATCAATGGATGGTCGGAATCCATCCCATATGCAAAAAGAATCAGGCACATGAATAGCTCCTCTTCCTAATCATTTCATAGAAAAATAGGGGCTTGGTCACAACATGGGCCACCCGCCAATTGTGCTAGGTGGCCCATGTTGTGACCAAGCAAACAAATAAAGTTCATCAGGTGTTTGTGTGAAAAATAATGATTTCCAACCCGTGAAAAACCGCTTATCGGGCCTGACCCCACCCAAGGCTGGCCGAACTTTTAATCAGTCCCAAAAGGTGTAAACGTAAAACTGAAATATGCTTGCCTTTTTGACCTCCTTTATATACCATGCCTCAAATAAACTCAATTTGTTCCTTCTTTCATTTGTGAATGAATGACATTTATGATGCCTTGACGGATCATGGTTATGGGAAAGCCTCTTTTACATTGAACACCTCTTTTTCCTGTAAACTTTCCTGTACCCCCCTTTAGAACTGACTGTTCCCGTCAGCCCATCAAAGGAAAACCCGTTGAAGTTCGGTTGCTCAATAACCTGTCTGACATTCCCGGGTGTCACATGCTATTCATCGGAAAAAAAAGCCATCAATCCATCTCAGACATCGTCGCTTACTCACGTAACTTTCCGGTGCTCACCGTTTTTCATACCGGCGAAGGGATGTCACCAGAAGTCCATCACCCTGAAAAGCATTTCACCGGTGGTTCAGAACCTTCTTGACAACTGACAAAGCAACCCGGATAAGGAGATTTATGCTTATTAAACCCCATATCTCAGCCATACTCCTGTGCATGATTATCCTTGGTCCCCCCCTGACCGGTGGGGCAACAATACTTCCCAGGATGCGAATTTCCGTTGAAAACAACCATAAACATGTTCAGACAAAGGCGGTGAACCGTTTTGCAAAGGACATAAGCCAAAAACTGGCAGGACAGATTGATGTCCGTTTTTTTTCCAATGCCAGCCTGTTCAGGGATCGGGATATCATCCAGTCTCTGGCACAGGGGAAGGTGGAAATGGCCGTCCCCGGCACATGGCATGTGATGCAGTTTGAGCCCAATGCCGGTATTTTTATGCTTCCAACGTTTTATGGAAGAGAAGCATCAGTCAATTATGCCATCCTTGACAGCCCCATAGGTGAACGTATTAACCGCGGGATTGAAAAAAAATTGCAGGTAAAGATTCTTGGGCGCTGGCTTGATCTTGGACATGCCCATCTGTTCGGAGTTCATCGGGATATCAATCGCCATGAAGACATTAAAGGCCTACGGGTAAGGGTGGCAGGCGGTACTGCCAACAAAATCAGGATACAGGCATTGGGAGCTGTTCCAAGGATTATCCCCTGGCCGGACCTTCCGGAACATATGCAGCAAAACAGAGTGGATGCCGTTTTAACAAGCTATGAAACCATCCGCAGTGCAGCGCTCTGGGAAAAAGGTGTCCAGAGCGCTTTTGAAGATCGGGAATATTTCCCCCAGTATATTCCGCTTATCCGGATGTCATTCTGGCAAAAGTTATCCCCTCAGATCCAGCAGGTTCTGAGAAATGCCTGGGAGCAGCATGTGAATGAGGCCAGACAACAGGCCGCAGAGGCCCAGGCCCAGGCCAAGAAAATCCTCATGGAAAAAGGGGTGAAAGTTGTGGTACCGGACAATCGGGAAATAAAAAAACAGCGCCAGGATCTTCTCGTTTTCCAGCCTGATTTTGTGAAAGCCCTTCATATTGATCCTGAACTTGTCCGGGACATGGATGAGGTATTAAATGCCAATGAATAAAACCACATCCGATTTACCGGAAAACAAATTATTCATTCCAGTAATTGCTTTAATACTTATTCTGGGGATAACCTTTCTGGTTGTAAACACAACCACCATTTATCGAAACAGAAAAAGCTATATCAATGAATCGCGTATAAAATCAAAAGCCCAGGCCCAGTTGATGGGAGAAAACATATACAACATGATATACACAGTGGATTTTGCTCTCTTATCCGTCGGCTCAATGATTGAAGATCAATCAGATGATAAGAAAGGAAGTTTATCCAAGGCTTTCCGTTTTATTGAAACAGAAATAAAATTTTTACCCCAGGTTGAAAACATTATTTTCCTGAACCCACAGGGAAAGGTGGTTTTCAGTATCAATGAATTAAAAGCATTCAACCTGGCTTCCTTTGAAGAACACCGGGATGCATGGTTGCCCTATGCCATTGAAACGGATTTTTCCCCGGATAAAAAAACAACCATTTATTTGAGTCGCCGCATTGAAACGAAAACTGGTGATTTCATCGGGGTTGTGGCTGCCGTCATTGATGCGCGCTTTTTCTATAATCACTTCGATGACTATCTCAGCGTTGATGCCAATGCCATCGTGTTGTTTGATAACAACGGAAAGCTTTTAAGCGGATGGTTTAACCACTCTGATTTTAACGAAGACAGTTCGAACTCAAGTGTACATACCCTTCCTTATTTTTCATCCCTGTTTCAAAAAAATGTGATTGACGGCGGTCGAAGCACAAAGGAAAACTTTGATGCCGTTATTTCAACCTATCAGATCAGAGTATTTCCCTATCACATCGCCGTAATGCATGCCAAATCAGATGTTTTAAAAAAATGGTATCGGGAAACAATCCGGGATATCCTTGTTATGGCCGGCACCCTGATCCTTGCCCTTTTCACCTTTACATTGATCTTCCAACAGAGACAGCGACGCAAACGAGCGGAACTGGAGCTGATCAAACATCAGATGGATCTGGAAACAACCATTCAAAAAAGAACCCAACAGCTGGACAGCATCAATGCGGCACTGGTTGAAAAAAACGAATCCCTGGAAAGGGCACTTAAAGAGATAAAAACATTAAAAGGCATTGTGCCCATCTGCAGTTATTGTAAAAACATCCGCGATGACAAGGGGTACTGGGAAAAAGTTGAAGTGTATGTGCATCGGCATTCCCAGGCCGATTTCAGCCATAGTATCTGCCCGGAATGTGCAAAAAAACATTTTCCAGAGATGGATCTCTATAAAGAATAAATGGATTTGGGTTTGCTCATAACATGGGCTACCATTGGTGAATGCCAGGCTTGCGCTGTTAATACCCTTGCTTAAGTTTCCTTTTAAATACAGGCACTTATCAAAAACATAGAGCCTAATAGAAGCTTCAGCCTCCAACAACACAGGACTGACCCCGTTGGTCCACCATTTATGATGACTGCCCCATGTTATGATCAAGTCCGCCAAAACCAACGAGAATGCCAATAACGCAAGCCTGATCCTTCCCCCCCAAATGACCGATGTGGCGCCCAAGCCTTCATTCGCCGATACCTGAAAGGCAATGAATCATGAAAGAGATGGAGGAGTGTCGGGCACAAAGATTGATGCCCAATGTTGTGAAATGGCTTATCAGGTGTTATATGAGGGGAAATTTTGAAACCATTAAGAATTAAAAAGTGGGTAAAAAATGGACAAATTTGACTTGAAAAGCAAAAAAGGGCTTACAGTGATTTACTGTAAACCCTTTATTTTACTTGGAGCCGATGAGCGGAGTCGAACCGCTGACTTGCTGATTACGAATCAGCTACTCTACCAACTGAGTTACATCGGCATTTGAATGTGTGATTACCTTTAATGCTTATGACGTCTAAAATCAAGAAAAAAATGAAAAACACCCTTTTAAAAGAGATCAATAAACCCGACTCCCGCCTGGAACTCACCGGTATGAATGGTGCAGAAAAAGGCTTTGTAATATCACAGCTGTGCCGGGACATGGACACAACCGTTGTGGTGATCGTATCGGACCATAAAAAAGCCATGCGGTTCATGGAAGATATCTCCTTTTTTCTGCCGTATCTGCCGGAAAAAAAATCACGACTGCTTTATTTCCCCGGGTATCATATCCTGCCCTTTAAATCCCTTTCCTACCATGGGGCCACTGCCGCCAAACGCTTAAGCGTTCTCAACCATCTTATTTCAGGGCGTGCCCATCATCTGGTGGTGACAAGTGTGGATACCCTTCTGCAGAAGCTGATCCCCAGAAAAACCCTTGCCGATGCCCAGGAACTGATCCTCAATAACGAGGAAATTGACAGGGATCTTTTGATAGCACGTCTCAATGCCTGCGGTTACCAGCGGACATCTCTTGTGGAAGAACCAGGCGATTATTCGGTGCGGGGGGGAATCATGGATATTTTTTCCCCCAATTATGCCCTGCCCCTGCGGCTTGATCTCATGGGGGATCTGGTGGAATCCCTGCGGTTTTTTTCCCCCATTTCCCAACGGGGTACAAAGGAACTCAGAGAAGCCATCATCATCCCTGCCAGTGAAGCCGTGCTGGAAAGAAGCGCCCTTGCCCATGTCCTGGGACGGTTGCGCCAGGCCGCATCGGAATCGGACATCGGCACGGCAAAAATGCGGGAATACGTGGATCGAACCAAAGAAGAAGGACGGTTTCCCGGCATGGAAAGCATGCTGTCCATTGTATATCCGCAGCTGGACGCTTTTTTTGATTATGTGGACACCGACGCGCTTTTTGTCATGGATGAGCCCGACCTGCTGCTGCAGGCGGCCCGTCAGTTTGAAAAAAATGCCCGGGAAAATCTTGAAACCGCCCGATCGGAAAAAAGATTGTGCGTAGCCCCGGAATCCATTTACATGACCTGGGACAATGTCATCAACCAGTTTTTTAATAGAAAAACCGTTACGTTCAAGGCCGTTGATATCCAGAAGCCCAAAGCCGTCCTGCCCGTTATCGATGAGACTGGCGCAAAAATACCCGCCGCCGGTGAATCCGCCGGCAAAGTGCCCGGAGCCCCATCTGCAACGGTGATAAACCCCGGTTTTAAACACAATGCCCTTCTGTCCGCCGAGCTGAAAAGAGAAGGCCGCCACGAAAACATTTTACTGCCCCTGGCCAAATGGCTGGAAGAAAAACGGGACATGGGCATGGCAGCGGTTGTGGTGTGCACAAGCGAGGTCCAGGCCACCCGGGTGGTTTCCCTTTTGCAGCCCTATGGCATTGAGCCCCTGCGCCTGGATCAATTTCCCCGCTCCCATTCCCTTTCCCCGGGTATTTTTCATGTGGTGGGCAATATTTCTTCGGGATTTGTACACCCCGAAGAAGGTCTTGCCCTGATCACGGATCAGGAAATATTCGGAGCAAAAAAAAGAATCCGGAAAACCGGCACCAGCCGGGTAAAAACCAGTTTCATCACCCCGGAAGAGCTCAAAGAAGGAGACATCGTGGTGCATGTGGAGCATGGCCTGGGACAGTATGAGGGGCTTCGCACCATCACCATGGAAGGCCTTTCCGGTGATTTTATCCTTATTTCCTACCGGGATGAAGACCGGCTCTATCTGCCGGTGGACAGAATGGAAATGATCGAAAAGTATGTGGGGGTGGACGGCTACACCCCGCTTCTGGATAAAATCGGCGGAAAAACCTGGGGAAAAGCCCGGGCCAAGGCCAAAAAAGAAGTGGAAAAAATGGCCGGGGAGCTTCTTAAAATATATGCCGAACGACGGGTAAACAAGGGGTACGCCTTCAGCGCCCCGGATGAATACTATGACGATTTCCAGGCTGCATTTCCCTATGATGAAACCCCGGATCAGCTCAAGGCCATTGAAGATGTCCTCACCGACATGGAGGATGAAACCCCCATGGACCGCCTGGTGTGCGGGGATGTCGGGTATGGAAAAACCGAAGTGGCCATCCGTGCCACCTTCAAGGCCGTGAATGATGGAAAACAGGCCGCAGTGGTGGTGCCCACCACCATTCTGGCGGAGCAGCATTTGCATTCCTTTCGCCGGCGCTTTGCCGGGTATCCGGTGACGGTGGAGGCCCTGTCCCGGTTCAGAACCGTGGCACAACAGCGTAAAATACTGGAAAATCTTGCATCGGGCAAGACCGATGTGATCATCGGCACCCATCGCCTTCTCCAGAAAGATGTTCATTTTAAATCCCTGGGACTTCTGGTGGTGGACGAGGAGCAACGATTCGGGGTGAAACACAAGGAAAGCCTTAAAAAGAAAAGAAGCACCATTGATGTACTTGCCCTGACGGCCACCCCCATCCCGAGAACCCTTCACATGTCCCTCACCGGCATGCGGGACATCAGTGTCATATCAACCCCCCCAGAGGATCGGCAGCCCATTGTGTCTTATATTTCAGAATATGATGATTCCGTGGTGGCAGATGCCATCAAACGGGAACTTGGCCGGGGCGGCCAGATATTTTTCATACACAATGAGATAAAAACCATTTTCAAGGTAGCGGAGAATCTGCAGAAACTGGTCCCCCAGGTAAGACTTGGGGTGGCCCATGGCAGACTTTCGGAAAATGAACTCGAAAAGGTAATGCTTCAATTCATCAACAAGGACATTGATCTGCTGGTGTGCACCACCATTGTGGAATCGGGCCTTGATATTCCGTCGGCCAACACCATGATCATCAACAAGGCCGACCGGTTTGGCCTTGCCCAGATCTACCAGCTCAGGGGACGCATCGGCCGCGGGGACGACCAGGCCTACGCCTATCTGTTTGTACCCGATGAAAACAGGCTTACAAGGGATGCAAAAAAGCGTCTGGCAGCTCTCATGGAACACCGGGACCTGGGCTCGGGGTTCCAGATTGCCATGAAGGATCTCCAGATAAGGGGCTCCGGGTCCGCTCTTGGCGGTGCCCAGTCCGGTCACATAGCCGCCGTGGGATATGACATGTTTTTAAAACTTCTGGATGAAGCGGTGTCGGATCTTAAGGGTGAGCCTAAAATTGAATCCCTGGAACCGGACATCAACATTGCCATGTCCGCCCATATTTCAGAAGATTATGTCCAGTCCATTGAGCAGCGTCTGACCATCTATCGACGGCTGTCCCAGATGACCGAACCCGCCCAGGTGCTTGCCATGCAAAAGGAACTCATTGACCGTTTCGGCAAGCTGCCTGAAGAAGGGGTCAACATGCTATTTAAGATCATGCTGCGGGTGCTAAGCGTCAAGGCCGGGGTAAAAAAGATGGATATCACCCCCACCGCCATCTCCATGGTATTTTCGGATCTTCACCAGAAATACCCTTCAAAGCTTGCCGGGGCGGTATCAGAAATTGTGCCGCCCCATGAATTCACATCGGAGAATGTCCTGAAAATAACCGTGGGCAGCCGCATGAAAAAAATCACTCGAGCCCTGGTGGAGGCCAGAACGGCATTAAAGGTTATTGCCGCCGGGGTGAATTGATTCGTATCTGGTACAGAAAATTCTTGAAAGAGATGGTGGCCCATGTTAACACATAGTGTTTATGGTCTTGCGCCTGCCCCCCCCCCCGACTTTCAGGGCCAGGCCACACCAACACCTGGCTTGACATCGGCTATCCACAACTAAAACGGAGCTTATAACCGGTATGACAAAGAATTATCGCTTTGTATATTTTTGTTTGATTTTTTTAATTTTAATCCCTGCCATGGCCTCTGGGGAAATTGTGGATCGCATTGTTGCCGTGGTGAACGACGACATCATCACCCTTTCCGAATTAAACAATGCCATTCGACCCTATGAAGAGAAATTATCCACCTCCGGATATTCCCAGGAAAAAATGGAAGCCATGCAGTTTAATCTCAGACAGGAAATGCTGAAAAACCTGGTGGATCGCAAAATAACCGATCAGGAGGTAAAAAAACTTGGCATGACCGTTTCCGATCAGGAAGTGGACAACGCCATTGAACAGCTCAAACGCTCCCGAATGATGACCCAGGAGGATCTGGAAAAGGCACTGAAACAGGAAGGGCTGACCTATGATGCCTATCGAGAAAAAATCCGCCAGGAAATCCTGCGGCCCAAGTTAATCAATTTCAGTGTCAAATCCAAGGTGATCATCACGGACCAGGATATTAAAACCTATTATGATAACCACCCGGAAATGTATGGTGGAACAAAAAAGGTATATCTGAGAAATATTTTAATTGCAGGAGGTGCCCTGGCCGTGGACGGCCTTGTGCAGGAAAAATTCAATACCGTTACCCAAGCCCTGGTAAACGGTGAATCCTTTGCCGATGTTGCCAGGCAATATTCCCAGGCCCCCAATGCCGCAGATGGTGGAAAAATCGGTCTTTTCGGCTTAGATGCCCTGTCCGGGGAAATTGCCGATGCCGTAAAAGACCTCACGGCCGGTGAGCACACGGCTTTTATCCAGACTGATCTGGGCTACCAGATGTTCTTTGTGGAAACCATTGATGATGGCTCCAGCACATCCCTGGATGCGGTTTCCGATGAGATCAGAAAAAAATTATACGATGATATTGTGGAAAAAAAGTTTAATACCTGGATTGAAGACCTGAGGGAAAAAGCCCACATCAAGCAGATGTTATAGCCCCGCTTTACCCACCGCCCGGTCCGGCAATGGCCCGGGCCAGGCATTCAATGTCGAAATTTGACCATAACATCGGCCGGAACCCACACATAATTGATGGGCCAACAAGGCCAGGCCTGTGGTGTTGAAGCCTCTGGCTTTTATACGCTACCATGCTCTTGACCATGCCCGATGCATAAAAAGGCAAACGCAAACGAAGGCATCAAGAATAAAGGCCTGACTCCTCCCAAGATGTTCGATGTTGCGTTCAAGCCCCACCATCGAACATCAGGTATCCAGGGCCCAACACCTGGTGCACGGTCAAAGCTTAATTTTAAGATTGGCAATTTTCAAAGACGGCGTTGTGTCATAGGCTTCGGAATTTAAATCCTAAATCTTAGCCTTGACTATGCACTTGTACCTAAAACCCAGTACTCAGTACCTAACACCCATTGCCCAACACCCATTACCCATACAACAGAGGTTAAAGAATGCAGAAAGAGCGCCATAAAATACTTGCAGAAAGTGTCAAACGCCTGTTAAGACGTGGTGCCACTAAATCCCTGCTCAATATAATCAAAAAAACCCACGCAGCAGATCTATCCCTTGTTTTTCGTGAACTGTCCAGTGAGAACCGGATGAAAATGTTTGAACTCATGGATGACCCGGAGCAAAAGGGGGTGCTGTTCTCCGAACTGGAAGAGACTGTTTTTCTGGAAATCATGGACCACATGCCCATTGATGAGGTGGTGGATGTCTTTGAAAACATGGCAGCCGATGATGCCGCAGAGCTTCTGGGGTATCTGGATGAAGAAAAAGCAGATGTCATCCTGGAAAAAATGAACAACGAAGACTCCCTGGAAGTGGAGCATCTCATGAGCTATGGCGAAGACAGTGCCGGCAGCATCATGGTGCCGGACTTCATCGCCCTGAAAGAAGACATGGGGGCAAGGGATGTCATTGAGGCCCTGCAAAATGAGTTTCTTGATGTGGAAATGCCCTTTTATGTCTACGTCATTGACGCCTATGGCAAACTTGTGGGGGTAAGTTCCCTGCGGCAGCTGGTGGTGGTACATCCGGAAAAACCCCTTAAAGATTTCATGACCCGGGACATCGTGTCGGTGAAAACCTACACCGACCGGGAAGATGTGGCCCAGCTGGTGGCCCGGTACGATTATCTGGCAGTGCCCGTTGTGGACGATGACAATCGCCTGGTGGGTATTGTCACCGTGGATGACGTCATTGACATCATCAGTGAAGAGGCCACCGGCGATATTCTTAAAATGGCAGGTGTGGGGGAAGACTACATTGAAACCCAGACAGTGCTCCGGGGTACCCGCATCCGTCTGCCCTGGTTGTTCACCAGTTTTCTGGGAGGGCTTGCCGCCTTTTTCATCATCGGTAATTTTGAAGAAAGCCTGCAGAAATATGCATATCTTGCGGCCTTTATTCCGGTTATCATGGGCATGGGGGGAAACATCGGTACCCAGTCCTCCACCATTGTGGTACGCGGTATTGCCACAGGAAAAATTGACACAGGAGATCTGGTATCCGTGGTGGCAAAAGAACTTGCCATCGGGATGATCCTGGGCCTTATCTATGGTATTTTCATTGGAATCGTGGCCAAGGTGCGCTTTCACCAGGAAGCCCTTTCCCTGCAGCTTGCCTTTGCCGTGGGGTTTGCGGTGATCACCTCCATGTCCGTGGCAGCCCTGGTGGGTTCCCTTGTTCCCATGCTCTTTGAAAAAGCCAACATTGACCCGGCAGTTGCCACCGGTCCCTTTGTAACCACATCGGTGGATATTGTCAGTGTATACTGCTATTTCATGATTGCAACGGTACTGTTGGGTATTTAAATGAAACCTTTTTCCACGGACGCAATTTTGATCCGCCGCATTGAGTATGGGGACCATGATCTTATTATCACCTACTTTACCCGGTCCATGGGCCGATTGTCGGTGATGGCCAAAAACGCCCGGCTAAGCGTCAAGCGATTTGCCGGGGCTCTGGACCCGTTCACGGTGATGAATATCCAATGTACCTGGCCAAAACGTAAAAACAGCATGCCCATCTTAAACAATGTGGACATAGAAACCGCCTTTGCCAGAATTCGAACCAATGCGGTGCACACAGGGTATGCCAGTTATTGGCTGGAGATGGTTAACGCCTGGATGGAGGAAGGCAGGCAGGAACCCGAACTGTATGATCTGCTGTTCCATGTGTTAAGGCAATTAAACGGCGACACCATGGATGTAAAAGTATTAAGTCTTCTGTTCCAGATACGATTCATGGGTATTTCCGGATTTGCCCCCAACCTTTCCTGCTGCGGCATGTGTGAAACCCCCATTGATGAGATTTCCCAGGGTCGTATCACCTTTGATTTTGCAGAGGGCAGATTGGTGTGCAACCGATGCGGAACCGGCTCCATCAGCCACGGCATCACGGTGTCCAAGGGCACATTAAAACAGCTGTTCTGGATCAATACCACGGACATGGGACGGGCAGAAAGATTGAAAGTTTCCCCGGAGGCCATAAAAGAAGGCGCAGCTCTGCTGGAAGCCTTTATTCCCTTCCACATTGGGAGGGACATGAAAAGCCTGACAGTACTCCGTCGGCTTATGGACTGATTTTTTTACAATCCCAAATAAGAGATCCAGATGAACTTTAAAACCATACTTGAAAAAAAAAGCATCACAGTGTCTGTTCCCTGCCGTATTGACCTTGGCGGCACCCTGGATATCAGCACCTTCTTCCTTCCCCTGAATCACCTGAACCCCGGTACGTTCAACATTTCCCTTGATCTGAGAACCACCGTCACCCTGTCCCCCTGGCGAACAGGCTACATAAAAATATCCTCCCGGGGGTTTGAAAGTGCCGAGTTTGACGCACAAACTGTTCCCTTTACCCATCCCATGGGACTGATGTTTGCAGTGGTGCGGTTTTTCAATGGTCATGGGGTACATGTGCACATTGAATCTTCTTCTCCTCCGAGAAGTGCCCTGGGCGGATCTTCCGCCGCCGCCGTGGCCATGGCGGCAGCCTTTTGTACAGCCCTGGAACGCCCGGTGAAACCCGGCCCCACCGCCGCCATTGCCCATCACATTGAATCCAGTGTGGCCGGGGTGCCCTGCGGCCAGCAGGATCAGCTGGCCGCAGCATTCGGCGGGGTGAACCTGTGGCGCTGGACCGTTGAAAATGGGCATCCGGCCTTTGTACAGGAGCCCCTCTTTTCCGATGATGATGGGTTAAAAAGCCTCAACAACAACCTTCTGGTGGCCTATTGCGGCATCCCCCATGTCTCCAGTGATATCAACAAAAGATGGGTAAATCAGTTCCTTTCCGGGCAGAATCGTGATAAATGGGAGCAAATTGTAAAACTCACAGCGGACTTTTCAGCGGCTGTGAAAACAAAAAATTTTCACCTGGCAGCCATGCTGATGAACCAGGAAACCCGCATCCGCCTGGAGATGACACCTGATGTCCTGGATGACACCGGTCAGGCCCTGTTCAAGGCAGCTGTGGACATGGAATGCGGTACCCGGTTCACCGGTGCCGGCGGCGGGGGCTGTCTCTGGGCCATTGGTGCGGTTTCCACCATGGAAAAATTAAGACAGCAATGGCAGTCGATACTGATAAACAAGGATCAGGCCCACCTTTTGGAAACGGCCGTTGATCCTAAAGGTATAATGATACTCTCATGAGTCGTGGATTTTCATTCTTCACACCGCATGCACTGTTGAAAAAAACAATCTCAGTACATGATGTGACTGCAGATTGGAAATGCTTATGACGGACGAGTGATACTTTAAAGGCGAAAAAACTATGAATTTTCAGGAAGTAATTTTAAATCTGCAAAAGTTCTGGGCAGATCAGGGCTGTGTCATCATTCAACCCTATGACCAGGAAGTAGGGGCAGGCACCTTTCACCATGCCACCACCTTGAAATCACTGGGACCGGAACCCTGGAAGGTGGCCTATGTGCAGCCTTCCCGCCGGCCCACCGACGGCCGGTATGGAGAAAACCCCAACCGACTCCAGCACTACTACCAGTTCCAGGTGCTGCTTAAACCCTCCCCCGCCGATGTGCAGAAACTGTATCTTGACAGTTTGAAATGCATCGGCATTGATCCCCTGGCCCATGACATCCGATTTGTGGAGGATGACTGGGAATCTCCCACCCTGGGCGCCTCGGGTCTTGGCTGGGAGGTGTGGCTGGACGGCATGGAGGTCACCCAGTTCACCTATTTCCAGGTGGCGGGAAGCCTGGAATTAAGCCCCATTTCCGTGGAGCTCACCTATGGACTGGAGCGGCTTTGCATGTATCTCCAGGGAGTTAACAGCGTATATGATCTCATGTGGAACGACACCATCACCTATGGCGATGTCTACCACCAGCAGGAGGTGGAGCAGTCCACCTACAACTTTGAGGTGGCCAACACCGATGTGCTGTTTGATCTTTTTTCAAAATATGAGGGCGAGGCCCTGCGCATTGTCAAACAGGGCCTGGTGCTGCCGGCCTATGAATTCTGTCTGAAATGTTCCCACACCTTTAATCTTCTGGATGCAAGGGGAGTTATCAGCGTCACGGAAAGAACCGGGTACATCGGAAGAATCAGAAACATTGCAAGGGAATGTGCCAAGGCCTATGTGGCCCAGAGAGAAGCCCTGGGGCATCCCCTTTTAAAACAGGATAAACAGGTGTAATCATGAGTGATCTTTTAGTTGAAATCGGCGCGGAAGAGATCCCCGCCGGATATATTGTTCCTGCCCTTGCGGCATTTCAAGAAAGCCTTATTTCAGCCCTTGACAGGGCACGGATCAACCATGGGGCCGCAAAGGTGTATGGCACCCCCCGACGGCTGGCGGTGATCATTGACCAGGTGGCAGACATCCAGACGGCCAAAACCTCCACCGTCATGGGTCCCCCGGCCCGGGTGGGATATGACAAGAACGGCAATCCCACCATTGCCGCAGAAAAGTTTGCACAAAAAGCAGGCGTATCCCTTTCGGAGGTGACCACCACAACCACGGACAAGGGCGACTACCTGTCAGCTGTGATAGAAGAACCCTGCCTGTCAGCATCAGACATCCTGGCCGAGGCCCTGCCGGGTATAATTTTAAATCTTCCCTTTCCCAAGCGCATGCGCTGGGGCAGCCTTTCCATCAGTTTTGCCCGGCCCATCATCTCTTTAACCGCCCTTCTGGGAGAAAAGGTGATTCCCTTTACTGTGGGTGACATCACCGCCTCCAACGAGGTGTTCGGCCATTTTTTCATGCATCCGGGAAAATTTCCCGTGGCATCCCCCAAGGACTACCAGGAACTGCTTCGATCCAAGGGGGTTATTGCCGACATTGAAGAACGAAAGGCCCTTTTGATCCAGGAAATTGAAAGGACAGCTGCGGCCCATGACAGCCATATCTTAAAAGATGATGAGCTGGTGGACATTGTCACCAATCTCGTGGAATATCCCTATCCTGTGATGGGCAGATTTGACGAGGAATTTCTGGAAGTGCCCGACGAGGCATTGATCACGGCCATGAGAGAACACCAGAAATACTTTGCCCTCACCGATGCCAACGGCGCTTTAAAGCCCTGCTTCATTGCCGTGAACAACACCCTGGCAACGGACATGGACGTGGTGGCCGCAGGCCATGGAAAGGTGATCCGGGCCCGCCTGGCCGATGCCCAGTTCTTTTACAAGGTGGATCTGGAATCCACCCTGGATGATTTTGCCGAGAAACTTAAAAAAGTCACCTTCCAGGCAAGCCTTGGCTCCATGTATGAGAAACGCCAGCGTCTGGAGGCACTGGGACAGTACCTCACCGGTGTAATTTACCCCGACGGCAATGAGACCCTTCTTGAAAATGTTGTCCGGGCCGCACGGATCTGCAAGGCGGATCTTGTAAGCCAGATGGTCATTGAGTTCACCAAGCTCCAGGGCGTCATCGGCCGGGTTTATGCCGAAAAGGCCGGGGAAAACAAGGAAGTATCCACAGCCATCGAACAGCATTACCGTCCGGTGCATGCCGGAGCACAACTTCCGGCATCGGAAACAGGCAAACTGCTTGCCCTGGCCGACAAGATGGACAGCATCTGCGGGTGCTTCTCCATTGATCTGGTTCCCACCGGGGCATCTGATCCCTATGCCCTTCGCCGCCAGAGCATCGGCATCGTCCAGATCATGCTGGAGGCGGGCTTTACCTTTTCCCTTAAAGCCCTGGTGGAAAAAGGGGTATCCCTGTATGTGGACGATGCAGACAAAGCCGCTGCCGTAACAGATCAGGTATTGTCCTTTATCAAGGGCCGCATGGGCAACATGCTGGTGGACCAGGGGCATTCCCGGGAGTCTGTTAATTCGGCCCTGGCTGTTTCCTTTGACAATGTGCCAGATTGCCTGCTTAGAATCCGTGCCCTTGATAACATGCGCAGGGAACCTGATTTTGAACCCCTGTCCATTGCCTTTAAACGGGTGGTGAACATCCTCAAAAAGGCAGATGTCAAAGAAGGCATCACTGTGGATGAAATCCTGTTTGAAGATGAATCGGAAAAAGCCCTTTATTCCGCCTGCCAGGCCGTGGGGGAACAGGTAAAAGCCTTTACTGCTGCCGGGGATTATGAAAAGGCATTAAAAAAAATCGCCACCCTGAGACCCTTTGTGGATCGATTCTTTGACGAGGTCATGGTCATGGTGGATGATGAAAGGGTAAAACAAAACCGCATGGGACTTTTGTGTGCTGTGGCCGCACTCTTCCAGAACATTGCGGATTTTACGTTGATATAATCCACATGGCAGTAATCACCTGCCACAACGAAAAATGAAACTCTAATCATTGCAGCGCTTTAGACGGAGTTTCATATAAACGGGCATGTCCTGGCGAACACAACAAATATAGGGCCGTAGACGCGGAGCCAAATGGTATTATACCGCCGCCCCCCCGACGGGCAATGGGCCCGGACCGGAACTGTAGACAGCTCGATTGTCCGGTTCCTATTGCCCATCGGGGGGGCGGCTCTGCTGTCGAAATGTCGATGGCTTCATTTACTAATCAAAATAGATACGAACATCAGCGGACAGCTGTGTGCCAGTCCTGATGCATTTAAGGAGTAAAAAATGGCAGGTTATGATCCTGAAAAAGATAAAACATTAAATGAGTGGAAATGTGAAGAGACCGGGTTGATGGTCTCCATTCATCAATATGCCGGCGGCGAGCCAAAGCTGCAGATCGGTCCCAGAATTTTAAAGAAAAAGGATGGCACCGACCGTGCCCCTTCCAAGGCAGGCCGTCTGTCCATGGAAGATGTGCTGTGGCTGTACGACATCATTGATGAGGTAAAGGATGAGCTTGCCGACGTTGTCGGACCTGAATAGTCCATCCCTGGTACCCCCCATGGGGACTGGAAAAACCCCTGATCTTCCCCCCCTTGCGGTGATGGTCAGCACGGTGCCCGATGTACGGTATATCAAAAAAAGCCTGGGCCAGCCCCGGTCCAGGCCTTTTTTTATGGGAGAGCTGTTCTCACCCCCGGTGGCCCCTGGGGCATGCCCGGACCGGAGCACACAGGTGGATGATCCTGGTGCATCCATGAACCATTTAACACCATCCATGGAAAACCAGGGCAAAGCCCCGAAAAAAAAGGCAAGACAGGCAGCTGTCATGGAGAACACCGTCTCCTTTGTCGGTCCTTACATGGGAGCCCCCTACGCTGCGATGATCCTGGAAACCCTCATTGCCCGGGGGGTGCGGCAGATCATTGTAATGGGGTGGTGCGGGTCCATTTCACCCACGGTGAACATAGGGGATATTCTCATGCCGGATGCCGCCATTTCCCAGGAAGGCACCTCCACGAATTATATGGACTCCCCCGAAGATTTTCCGGTGATATCCCCCCCTGCCACGCCCTCATCTGACATGGGTCTTGCCGAAAATATTGCAGGCTTTCTTGATGAAAAGAAAATACCCTTTAAAAAAGGGTGCATCTGGACCACGGACGCCATTTACCGGGAAACAAGACAAAAGGTGGATTTTTTTCATTCCCGGGGGGCACTGGCCGTGGAGATGGAGTGTTCGGCTCTTTTTGCCGTGGCGGCCCACCACGGGGTGGAACTGATTCCCCTTTTAGTGGTCTCAGATGATCTGTCCGGTACCCGGTGGAAACCGGCTTTTAAATCTGAACCCTTTGCCCATGCCCGGAAACAGTTGATCCATGCCATCATAGATTTTTGCGCTCAACCTGGGTATCGCGTGACAATCTAAAAGATGGGCTTGGTCACATCATGGGCCACCCGTCACATTTAATGGGCCAACGGGGTCAGGCTTGTGTTATTGGCGTTATCGACTACAGCCTGTGCAAAGGCCAAAAGCACCGATAATGCCAATAACGCAAGCCTGACCCCACCCCAAAGTGGCCCATATTGTGACCAAGCCCTAAAAGATCAAGGGTAGTGCATTAATGGGGTCTCCCCGGAATGGCCCATGTTGTCACCAGGTCCCATCGTTTGATGGACCAAGCGGGGTAAACGGATCCATATCCTGATAAACCCCCGAATAATTTTTATTGAGGAATCCATGGACAATGCATTAAAGCAGGAGGCATTAACCCTCCAGCGGGAATTAAACCGCCATAATTTTCTTTATCACACCACGGATGCACCGGAAATTTCCGATGCCGAATACGACCGGATGATGATCCGGCTTCTGGAAATTGAAAAAAAATTCCCCGCCCTTTCCACCCCGGATTCCCCCACCCGCCGGGTGGGAGGTGCGCTTCTGGATGCCTTTGAAAGCGCCCCCCATTCCCTTCCCATGTTAAGCCTTGACAATGCCTTTTCCGACGGGGATGTCCTGGATTTTCATAAACGGGTGCTCAAATTATTAAAAAATGCCCCGGTGTCTTACATTGTGGAACCCAAGATGGACGGGGTGGCCGTGGAGCTTTGCTATGAAAGGGGCGTTCTCATCCGGGCCACCACCCGGGGAGACGGGGTTGTGGGGGAGGTCATCACCGATAATGTCAGAACCATCCGCGCCATTCCCCTGCGCCTTGTGCCCCCACCGGACATGCCGGTTCCCGAGGTGCTGGAAGTCAGGGGCGAGGTGATCATCAAAGCGGAGGATTTTTTAGCGCTAAACCGCAAACAGCAGGAAAAAGACCTGCCGGTGTTTGCCAACCCCCGCAACGCCGCAGCCGGTTCCTTAAGACAGCTCAACTCCAGGATCACCGCCTCCCGCCCCCTGTCCATGTTTGTCTACGGCATCGGGCTTTGCCGGGGTATTGACTTTGCGTCCCATGGCAACATGCTTGCCACCCTTAAAACCATGGGTTTCCCGGTAAATCCCCTGGTAAGGCAGAACCTTTCCATACAGGAGGTTTTAAGCCAGTATCGGGAACTTGAGGACATGCGCCATAGGCTTCCCTACGAAATTGACGGCATGGTGATCAAGGTGGACGACATTGGATTACAGGAAACCCTGGGGGTTAAAACCCGAAGCCCCCGGTGGGCCATTGCCTATAAATTTCCTGCCATGGAGGCCACCACCGTGGTCAATGACATCATCATCCAGGTGGGCCGCACCGGTATTTTAACCCCGGTGGCCCAGCTTGAGCCTGTTTCTGTGGGGGGAGTAACGGTTTCCCGGGCCACCCTTCACAACGCCGATGAAATCATCAGAAAAGATGTCCGGGTGGGGGATCAGGTGGTGGTGATCCGGGCCGGGGATGTGATTCCCAAGGTGATGAAGGTGATAACTGAGCGACGCACCGGAGAAGAAAAACCCTTTATCATGCCCGATGCCTGCCCGGTGTGCCACAGCCGGGTGCAACGCCTGGCCGACGAGGCCGCCGTTAAATGCATCAATGTTTCCTGCAGCGCCCAGATAAAGGAACGCATCCGCCATTTTGTGTCCAAGGGGGCCTTTGATGTGGACGGCATGGGCAAAAAACTGGTGGAGCAGCTGGTGGACCGGGGCCTTGTCTCCTCCTTTGCCGATCTTTTCACCCTGGAAAAACCGGTGCTGTCCGCCATGGATCGCATGGGAGACAAGTCTGCTGCCAACATTGTGGCGGCCTTGAAAAACGCTGCCCGCATTTCCCTTCCAAGGTTCATAGTTGCCCTTGGCATTGATCACACCGGAGAAAATGCGGCCCTGCTGCTGGCCCGGCAGTTTGAAACCCTGGAAGAGATCATGACGGTCTCCACACAAACCCTGGAAGGCATTGACGGCATTGGACCCAAAACCGCAGCTGCGGTGCATGATTTCTTTGCCAATGCAGACAACCGCCGGGTCATTGAACAATTGCTGACCAACGGGGTGAATGTCACAGCAGCCCTCAGGGAAGAAACGCTTCCGGGCAGTTCGGCAGAGCAAGAAAACCCCCTGGCGGACAAAACCGTGGTGCTCACCGGTACGTTGTCCACCATGACCCGTAACGAGGCAAAAAAACATCTGCAGACCCTGGGTGCCCGGGTGACGTCGGCCATCAGCGCCAAAACCGATTTTCTTGTGGCCGGGGCATCTGCTGGCAGTAAGCTTGCAAAGGCCCGAAATCTGGGTGTCACCATCCTGGATGAAACCAAGTTCAGAGAACTGGCCGGATTATGAACCACAGGCAGGCCTTGCCACATCCTTGACCCTCCGGTGAAATGGTCAGGTGGATGGCAAATGCCATGACCAGGCCTGACGTCTGCCAGCGCCCCTGATGCCATGACCAGACTTGAATTTATTTTAACTTTGATGGCCACGCAAAAAGTCCGATGTTTAATTTTTACCCACACCCCCTTGCAGCTGATAAGGTTTCAGCAGCAATAAACCAATGATTGGACTTTTTACAGGGCCATCAACTTTCGGAGTTGCATGTAATTAATTATGGATACGTTCTTAACGGAAAAACATCGCATTGTCAGAAGTTCAGTCAGGGCCTTTGCCCAGCGGGAAATCATGCCCATTGCCCGGGAAATAGATGAAGACAGAAGATTTCCCTGGGAGGTGGTGGATAAAATGGGAAAGCTCGGATATCTGGGTATCCAGGCCCCCCGGGAACTGGGGGGGGCCGGCATGGATGCCGTGAGCTACATCATCATCATTGAAGAGATCTCCCGGGCTGCGGCAGCCCTTGGTCTGCTCTCCTCGGTGCACAACAGCGTGGCCCTTTATCCCATCCTTGCCTTTGGCAACGCCTTTCATCATGAAAAATTTGTGCCGGACCTGGCCACGGGCAAAAAAATCGGGGCCTTCTGCCTCACCGAACCCAATGCCGGTTCCGACGCCTCGGCCATTGAAGCCACGGCCATCAGGGACGGCGGCCATTACATTGTCAATGCCAACAAGGTGTTTGTCACCAATGGCGGCGTGGCCGACATCTGTGTGATGTTTGTCAGAACCGATCCTGCTGCCGGTCCCCGGGGCATCAGCGTCATTGTGGCAGAAAAAGGCACCCCGGGATTTGTGGTGGGAGAAAAGGAAAATTTGTCCGGCATGCGGGCCAACCCGGTGTGTTCCATCCGCCTGAGCGACTGCAAAATCCCCGTGGACAATCTGCTTGCCAAAGAGGGCATGGGCCTTAAAATCGGCCTTGCTGCCCTTGATACCGGCCGCATCGGCATTGCAGCCCAGGCAGTGGGCATTGCCCAGGCAGCCCTTTTGGAGGCCATTAAGTATGCAAAGGAGCGCATCCAGTTCAAGGTGCCCATTTCCAAACATCAGTCCATCCAGAACATGATCGCCGACATGGGTACAAAGGTTGAATCCGCAAGGCTCATGGTGTATCGGGCTGCGGTTCTTAAAGACCGGAAACAGCCCTTTTCCAAGGAGGCGGCCATGGCCAAACTCATGGCCAGTGAAACGGCAAGCCAGGTGGCGGACATGGCCGTGCAGATCCATGGCGGATATGGATATTCCAAGGCTTACGGCGTGGAACGATATTACCGGGATGCAAGGATCACAAGAATTTACGAGGGCACCAGCGAAGTGCATCGCATGGTGATTGCCCGGCATCTTCTTTCTTAAAATACGAAAAAAGTGTGGAAAAAATATGGGACTGAATATAATTGTGTGTGTAAAAGCGGTGGTGGAAGGAACCTGGACCCCGGGACCCGGTGCCCGGAAAACCACCACCCTGAACCTGTTTGACCGCCCGGCCATTGACATGGCCATGCAATTGATCCAAAAATATGACGGCATGGTGACCCTGGTTTCCATGGGACCGGAATCCGCCTGTTCCGCCCTGTACGAAGGCCTGTCCATGGGTCCCGGGCAGGCGGTGCTTTTGTGTGACCCGTTATTCCGGGAGTCAGACACCTATGTCACGGCCAGGGTTTTATCGGCGGCCATTGACAAATTATCCCCCTTTGATCTGTTGCTCTTTGGTACCAGGTCTTCGGACAGTGACACCGGTCATGTGGGTCCCCAGACGGCCCAGATGCTTGACCTTCCCTATGTATCCAACGTTTACAACATAGAAGACCCGGACATCGAAAACACCCGGGTGAAACGGCGGGCAGATGGGTTTCTGGAACGGTTCGAGCTGTCCGGCCCGGCGGCCATGAGTGTTATCCCCGGGGACATAACCCATGAATACACGGGTCTTTATGAAATTGAAAACACCTTTGACAGCAAATCCATCCAGCGCTGGAATCATACCCATCTGGGCCTTGGGGTCCACGAAACCGGCCTTGCAGCCTCCCCCACAAAAATTGTGGCATTAAATCCCCACAAGCAGCAGAAACAATGCCGGTTCATTACCGGAAGTATGGCCCAGGCAGCGGAAACACTGGCGCAGACCCTGTCACAGGAAGGATTGGTGGAATAAACGATGACAACGGACATACATATTCAATCAAATGAGGGTGATGTGGCTGGACAAGAAATCTGGGTGTATGGAGATCTGAGAACCACCGGCCTGCTCAACAACAGTCTTAATGTACTGGCCGGGGCCAGGCAGCTGGCGAGTAAAACCGGCGGAAAAACCGTGTTTGTGGTGACTAAAAAAGACACCCGGCATAACCCCGAAGCCGTTCCGGAAGGCATTGCCGCAGACAAGGCCCTTGAACACGGAGCAGACAAGATCTTATACATTGAAACATCGGCAAAGGGCTATGTGATGCCGGAAACCGAAGCCCACCTGCTTGCCCATGGGGTGTGTCAGAAACATCCCAGTGTATTTCTCTTTCCTTTAAATGCGATGTCCCGGGAAATCTGTGCCCGGGCTGCGGTGCTGTGCCATGCCGGCATGATTGCCGACTGCATGGATTTTGAATATGATGCCGGAGAAATCGTTGCGGTTTGTCCCTCCCATGGCGGGGAAGTCATGGCCCGGCTGGGATTTTCAAACCCCGGTGTCACCGGATTTATCACGGTGCAGCCCACGGCCTTTACCCGGAAGGAAACAGACACCCCCAGAAATGAAACCGAAACGTTGAAAATAGCATCTGTTGTCCCGGACAACAGGATGACATTTCTTTCCAGTCGTCGGGAATCCACTTCCCGGAAAAGCCTTGAAACCGCAAAAAAAATTGTGGTGGGAGGGGCAGGTCTGGGCAATATTGAGGGATTTTCCGCCCTTCGGAAGCTCTCCGCTGCCCTGGGGGCTGAAACCGGGGCCACAAGACCACCGGTGCTGTGGCACTGGATAGACGAGGATCGCCTCATCGGCCAGACCGGTAAAACCGTTGCCCCGGAACTGCTGATATCCCTTGGCACCTCCGGGGCCGTGCAGTACACCGCCGGCATCACCGGCGCAAAAACCATTGTGGCCGTGAACAAAGACCCCGATGCCCCCATTTTCCGGTTTGCCGACATTGGTATTGTGGGGGATGTAAACCTTTTTCTGCCGGTGTTCACCGAAAAGATTCAGCAGATATCCCTGCGATCCCTGGCCGATGCCATGGGCACCGACGACGCATCCGTGGAGGGGGGCGATTTTGGTTCAAGATTGATCCGCATGCGTCGTTCCCACGGCCTGACAAGGGAGGTTCTGGCCGAATCGGTGGGCCGCACACCGGAGTTCATTAAAGAGGTGGAGAACAACCAGACCACGGCGTCGGTGGGATTGCTGATCAAGCTTGCCGAGGTGTTTGACATTGACTCCGGAACCTTTTTAAATGACCAGGAGCAGACAAAGCTTGCAGGTGAAAGGGCCCAGGCCTATACCCGGCGAACGGCCAATTACCATTACCAGAGCCTGACCCCGGGGGCGGAAAATGAGCATCTGAGGGTGTTCATGATCACCATTGAATCCCGGCAGAAACACAAACCCGTGGATTATCGCCACGAAGGCGAGGAGTTTGTCTATGTGCTGGAGGGAAAACTTGAATTGACCCTGGACGGCAAATCCCACACCCTGATGCCCGGGGAATCCATGAAGTATAATTCCCAGATTGCCCATCAGCTCAAAAACCTGAGCGATGAAAAAACCCGGTGTCTGGTCACCCTGTATACTCCTTAAAAAACAGGAACCTGGATGGTGTGGACGGCCGGACCACCGTTGTGCCCAAGCCCCTGATGGGACATGGGCCGCAAAAACAAAATTGACCCTGATCTTTATTGACCTTCATCAGTGGCATTCACGGGGCTGTATGAATCACCTGGTGGACTTTCTCCGTGGTAGGGTTTCTGGATGAAATAAAGCCCTTCATCCAGTACCTCCTGCCGGAAAATAATGTCGGTGATGTAGCCGTTGTTATGTTTGACGGCACCATACACCATGACCAGGCCGAGCCCTGTTCCCTTGACCATCTTTTTGGTGGTGAAAATGAGATATGGATGGACTGCAAACCGCTTCTTAACACCTTATCTCCCAATGCCCCCGGGTGCCGCCCACCCGCTGGATACAGGCCGCCGCCTTGAGTTTATTAAGGTGTTTCTTTAGTGCAGATTCATTGATGCCTATTTTTCTGGCCATTTCGCGATAGGGCATTTTATTATCCATGGATATCAATGCCAGTATCTCCTTTTGTCGTTGGGTCAATATGGCCTTACTGTTCATTGAGCCACCCATTGAGCCACCCATTGAGCCACCCATTGAGCCACCCTCCTTTATACCCCCCCCATGGCTGGAGATGGTGTCTTGTGGTGGAGGATATCGATAAAATTCCCAATCCACAAAATCACCCCGCTCCCTGATCTGGGGTTCGGCATTACCGGCATCATGGCACAAAGCCTTGATACGCCCGATGCCACTGCCCCATTGTTCAATGTACCCCAGTGTTTTCAAGACCCTTGCCAGTACACGATTGCGGATTTCCGAACGTCCCTGTATCAAATCTGCTTCGGTGAGGCCGTTGGGAAGCCCTCCTGGGGAGACAATACGCAGGATATCATCGTAGATACCCACTTTAACATCCCGGCCAAAATTACTGTAATCTCTGTGCAAGACCGCATTTACCAGTGCTTCCCTGATGGCGGGTATGGGTATTTCATATGTTTCGGTACGCTGCAGACCCAGGATTTCCGCCTTAAGATGCAGATGATTCTTGATAAAGAGTTCACTCTGCTCAAGTTGAAAAAAAAGATCCCCCCGGTACTCTTTTTTGTCCAGGAAAATCGCCATGGTGTTACCTTTGAATCGGCTGCATTTTATTTCAACATGTTCATAACCACCCAACAGAATCAGCAGCCCCTCGGTGGGATAGTCATGGCCCTGCTCCTGTTTAACCAATCGCAGGTTACGCAGTTTTTCATCCGTTAAGGGTTTACCCATGCGTTGGAAACGCTCTTTCAAGGGGGTAAGATCAAGATCCCCCAGGGACAGATTGCGGTGCACCTGCTCATCAAAACTGATATTCAGACGTTGCCGTTCCAGCTCCTGAATATATGCATCAGAAGCCGGACGATTGGTGGTTCCCAGACGGATGTAAGTACCCTGTTGACGACCTTTGGATTTGAGATAATATGGCAATAATGATCCCCGGGACACTTCAATGATAAGGAGTTCAATCCCTTTTAGATTTGCAACATATATTTCCGGTAACAGGCTGCCGCTGCAAAGATCGTGGACGATGGAGGCAATTTTATCCTGTAAATCAAAAATATCCGTACCCCTCAATCCCACCAGATCTCTGTTATCGTTAACCCCGATGATGAGCTTGCCCCCACTTGTATTGGCAAAGGCAATAAGGGTCTTGGCCAGTTGATCCCCTTTGGGCAGGGCTTCTTTAAACTCCAGGGTTTTACTTTCCCCCCGGGCAATTTCTTTTGCAAGCCTGTTTTCAGTTCCCATGAGATAGCACCTTAATTTTATCTGTTTTGAGTAAATATTCGGTCAGCACCCCATCTTCACGCGTTTTGGTCTGCTCACATAGCATCAGTATGCTACGCAGCCCCAAACAGGCGAATATGGGGCACTGACCAAACATTTACATGACCAAACCGAATATTTACTGTTTTGATTCGAATTTCTGGCATCCTTCATCCCCACTTTACACTTTCATGGGGTGAATGGCCATTTTCTGACGCCCGCTCCTGAAAAGTGTAAAGTACTTTTGATGTAATATACAAGGATGCCGAATTTCTCCACAAATTCAATGAATTCATTGTAATCAGAACCAGGGAATTGCGCAAGGCAAACTTAGGCAAAGCATGGCGTGCCCTGCCAGATGATACTCGTATACAATAAGAACCTTCATGCCGATCTAACGCCGGATAAAATCAGTTAAAATGTTTTCAAGGAGTCATATCTTATTGAAATACAAAGTCTCAAAATAAAATGGGGCCAGACCTGCATTAAAGCAAGCCTGACCCCATTTTATTTTTTACTGATTTTTTGCTGTCTCTGCTCTAATCTATGCAGAAGCTGACGTGGAGTTATGCATCCTTCTGGGGACGCATATCCGCCTTGTCGATGCCGGCAACGGCAACGGGTTTTTTCATGGCATCCCGACGGAACGGGTCGCCCAGTTCCATGTTGGTCATGATTTCAATGAAGGTGGTTTTCCCTTCTTCCATCTGGGCTTTCACAGCAAGCTTCAACTGCTCTGTAACTTCTTCCATGGTGAAGGCCTGGACACCGTTTACGCCACAGGCTTTGGCAACATCTGCGTAGGAAACATCCCGGTTTAGCTCTGTTCCCACAAAGTTGTCATCATACCACAGGGTGCTGTTTCTCTTTTCTGCACCCCAGTGGTAGTTGCGGAAAATGATCATGGTGATGGCCGGCCATTCCTCACGACCACAGGCAGCCATTTCGTTCATGGAGATACCAAAGGCACCGTCACCGGCAAACCCCACCACAGGGACATCGGGTTTAGCAATTTTTGCACCAAGAATGGCAGGGAAACCATATCCACAGGGCCCGAACATACCGGGTGCCAGGTATTTACGGCCTTCTTCAAATGTCGGGTAGGCGGCACCCAGGGCACAACTGTTTCCAATATCTGAAGAAATAATGGCATCCTTGGGCAATCCATCCACAATGGCGCGCCATGCCATGCGGGAGGTGATTTTATCGGGATCAGCTGCCTGGGCACGCTGGTTCCAGGTGGTGCCGGGATCATCGTTTTCATGATCCATGCCGGCAAGCTCTGCGGCCCAGTCTGCTTTGATTTTTGCAATGGTGGCCTTACGTGCTTCACGATCTGCATCACCGGCTGTGACAGCAAGTTTTGCCAGAATGGCGGTGGCCACTTTTTTGGCATCACCCACAATACCCACGGATACTTTTTTGGTCAGTCCAATGCGATTGGGATTAATGTCCACCTGGATGACTTCTGCCTTTGTGGGCCAGTACTCAATGCCGTATCCGGGCAGGGTGGAAAAGGGATTCAGGCGCGTACCAAGGGCCAGTACCACATCTGCCTTGGCAATGAGCTGCATGGCAGCCTTTGATCCGTTATATCCAAGGGTACCTGTATACAGGGGATGGCTTCCGGGGAAGGAGTCATTGTGCTGGTAACCGCAGCACACCGGGGCATCCAGACGTTCTGCCAATGCCATGGAATCTTTAATGGCACCACCGATAACAACACCACCACCGTTGAGAATCACGGGGAACTTGGCGTTGGACAGAAGTTCTGCCGCACGGTTAAGGGCATCTTCTCCCCCTGCAGGTGCTTCAAAATCCACGATGACGGGCAGTTCAATGTCAATGACCTGGGTCCAGAAATCACGGGGCACGTTGATCTGGGCCGGGGCAGAAGCCCGTTTGGCCTGGATAATCACCCGGTTGAGTACTTCTGCCACCCGTGAAGGATGAAGTACTTCTTCCTGGTAGGCAACCATGTCCTCAAACACGGCCATCTGGGGCACTTCCTGAAATCCACCCTGGCCCATGCTCATGTTGGCGGCCTGGGGGGTTACCAGAAGAAGAGGCGTGTGGTTCCAGTAAGCGGTTTTGACAGGTGTCACAAAGTTGGTGATGCCAGGGCCGTTCTGGGCAATCATCATGGACATTTTGCCTGAAGCCCTGGTGAAGCCATCGGCCATGGTACCGGCATTGCCTTCGTGACCGCAGTCCCAGAAGGTGATTCCAGCCTTGGGAAACAGATCGGAAATGGGCATCATGGCAGAACCGATAATACCAAAAGCGTGTTCAATACCGTGCATCTGAAGAACTTTTACAAAGGCCTCTTCGGTGGTCATTTTCATTTTTCAAACCCTCCAAGTAATATATATTGTTTTACCCCGGAAATGTGGGGGTAAAGATACCTGCCCCGTGTGCAGATATATCATGATGAACTCATAGATATCTGATACATCACACATCAGCTATCTGTCAAGGAAATTTTTCAATTTTCAAATATTTTCCAATTCCCCTGTTTCATCAAAGACCAAGACAACTTTTTCAAGAATTTCGGCGGTGTCCATGGCCTCAAGGCCGGGCAACAGGGCTTTGCTTGCCCAGAACTCCTGGACATGGAGGGTATCTTTAATAATAACGGCCCTTATATTTAAAGGGTTCAGGGGTCCCAGGGTGGTAAAGGCCGCCTGGATGGCCTTTTCATCACTGGGCAGGCGGATGGGAATAAAGGCCTTTCTCAACGACATGCTGGTCATGGCATTCATGAGGGTGCTTTCATAATCAAGACCCTTGAATACCTTTTCTGTTATGATGTCGGCATTGCCAAGCCCGATGCCATTGCCTGTGGTCTTCTCAGAGAGGTTTAAAATGGCAATGCGACCCACCTTGAGGCTGTCTGAAAAATCGTCTTCCATTAAATCAAAGGTTCGTCCGGTGACATTGGGATCCATGCCGGAACCGCTGATCTCTTTACCGATGCGTTGAATCACCAGCACGTCCAGTTCGTTAAAGGGAAGACGGGGAAACTGATCCCGGGCTATTGCAAGAAGTGCCGGCTCCCGGGTGAATATTTCATGGGCCATGACAGGCTCAATGTCCATGGTCTGGTCAAAAAAGTCCTCCACAACGGCAATGCCGAACCGGATATTGGTTTTTTGGACAATTTCATCTCCCATGGCTTTGAGCAGGGGAAAGAATCCATACTTGAGCGCCATGTTATGGTAGGTCAGAGCCCCCTTATGCTTGCCCATGCCAATGCACAGCATCTTATAAAGCCCGCTTTCCACCGGCCCTTTAAATTTTGTATGGGGTTTTATCCGGTTGATGCAAATGGCATGATCCATGGCAAGGGCCTCCCGGGAAAAATACACCGGCACCCCGTCCATGACCTGTCCCACCCTGTCCACCGCCATGGAAGACAAAACAGGGGCACCACATACATCCTCGCAAATCCCAAGTTTATGAAGCACCTGGACCTGACCATCGGGTGTGGCCCCGCCATGGCTGCCCATGGCAGGAATAATAAAGGGGGATGCCCCCATTTCACGGATACCCTGGCAAAGGGCCGTGAGCAGTTCAGAAATATTGGCAATTCCCCGGCTG
Organism: uncultured Desulfobacterium sp.; assembly: GCA_963674605.1. Classification (GTDB taxonomy): domain Bacteria; phylum Desulfobacterota; class Desulfobacteria; order Desulfobacterales; family Desulfobacteraceae; genus Desulfocicer. The sequence goes on from OY771474.1 coordinate 1,027,653, forward strand.
CCCACCCCAATGGCCACCGTGTGCCCAGGTTTAATACCCGAGCGGGGAAGGATGTTTTGCAACTTTGCATTCAAAACGGCCACGGGGTTTTCAAGTCCCCGGGGGGAATGGTTTATTTTCACCCGATAAAAATCAGGAAAAACGATTTTTTTTTCAATGTAGGCAGGATAACGCATGGAACTTCCTTTATTAAAAATGTTGATATTTTGGGAACCGGACCCTTCGGGGCAAGGCTTTACGAAGGATCACTTACAGTTAAACAGCTCACATATTTTATATTGACAGGAAATATTTTTTCTGACTATAAAATCAGATGTCAGACATCTGACTGATACGAACTTTATTTGGTAGCACTGCGAAAACACAGTGTAAAGTAAAAGCCGGGCTTGGTCACAAGCTTTGCCGGAGCTTATGAGTATTCGCCAATTATGACAGGTGGTCGATCTTGAGCTCAAACTCAAATCCGGGGCCGGGGATTTCATCATTCGACTCTCCATTGCCATGATGGGTAAAATGATCGGCGGGCCAGCCAAGATGGCTGTTTTTGCCAGCGGACTCATGGGTTCCATCTCGGGAAATGCCGTGGGTACTGGTTCCATCACCATCCCCTTGATGAAACGGGTGGGGTTCAGCGCCACATTTCCCGGGGCAGTGGAGGCTGCCGCATCCACCGGGGGGACAGCTCATACCACACCTTCCATGGAGATGCTGGGATCTTCCCTGATCAGTGCCCACATGCTTATGGATGCCAATGGCAGGCCTGCGCCCTTATCACAGCCCCTTGATTTTTCAGCATCCAACAGCGCCCCCCCCCGGTGCCCCATTGAAATCTGCATCCAGGGAGACGATCTTGACCAGATCATATCCGCCGCCAGTGAAATCATGGCAAAACTGAAAAGCATTTAGGGCGTTTACCAGGTCTTTTCCGACAGTGCACCTGGAAAGTATGAACTCAAATTTCACCTGAAAAAAAAAGCCGAATACCTGGGACTGAGCCTGTCTGACATCGCAGATCAGGTGTATGGGGCATACTATGGCAAAGAGGCTGTAAAAATTCAACGGGGCAATGATAAGGTGGAGGCCAATGACGCCATTGTCATGATTGAGCGTGTCAACATGAACCTGGAGCAGGGCATGGGCTTTTTTGATGCCCTGTCCCAGGGGGGCGTGCGACGGTTCAGAGCCGTGATGCTCACCTCCATCAGCACCGTCGGGGGACTTATGCCGTTAATTTTGGAGACCAGCCAGCATGCAAGACAGCTTATTCCCATGGGTATATCCCTGGCTTTCGGAGTGGCCTTTGCCACCATCTTGACCCTGGTGTTGATTCCCTGTCTTTTGCCCACCATAAATGATATCAGATATGCAGTTACTTGGTTTAGTTGAAGAAGAGGCTTCAATAAGCGTAATGGAATTTATGCAAAACTGTACTAGTGCAACGTCAAATCTTAATTTTAGGACAATTAATTCTGAACAGGTCATGGCTGCACTGCTCTGAGAGATGCATTATCCTAAATCTTAGCCTTGACCATGCACTAATCGAATATTTACGAAAATAGCGGAGAAAATCAATGAAATTAAAACACTTGAAAACAATTATTCCCATGGTGCTGATGACACTTTTTATCGCCTCCAGCGCCATGGGTAAAGAGTTGATCACCATGATATCTGCAAAACAGATGGCCCTTGAAAAAAATCCATCCCTTGCCGCAGCCCGGGAACGGGTGAACCAGGCCCGGGAAGCCATTGTCCAGGCCAGGGCAGCATATCTGCCCACAATATCCACCACATCGACATGGAATTATACAGAAAATACTGGGACATCCACCTATGGATACAATGAGAAACAGTACGCCAATAGAATATCGGCAACCCAGCTCCTCTTTGACGGATTCTTAAGAAAATACACCACCCTGGCTGCCAGTTATGGGAAAAAAATGAGTATGGCCTCCCGGGACGATGCCCAGCGACTGCTGGCCTGGTCCGTGGCCCAGAGTTTTCTGAACATCCAGCTGGCAAGGGAAAACATTAAAATCGCTGAATCGGACATGGCCTTTAACCGGCAGCAGGAAAAAGAAGCACTTACCAGGGAAAAAGCGGGGACGGGTTCACTAAGTGATCTTTTAAATTTTAGAACCAAGGTGAATACGGCAAACACCTTCCTGATCAGCTCCCGGCAGGATTTAAAGGAGTCCTGCCATGGACTTGCCGCCCTTCTGGGATATGCCGACGCACAGCTTCCGCAAAACCTGGAGATCGCGCCCCTGGAGATCAACGACACCGGCCTTGGGATATCTGAAAATAAAAATATGCCAGCGCCTCCATATGAAGACAACGACATGGAGACCTTTCTTGCAAAGCGGCCGGATCTTCTCCAGACAGCATACGCGGTAAAGGCCGCCGAGGCGAAGATCAAAATGGCGGCCGCAGGATATTACCCCACGGTCTCCCTCACCGGTTCCTATGGCGTAAGTTCCGGTGAAACATTCAGTGACATGGCAGACACCGATAAGATGGGTGGGGCTGTAGGGGTCACCGTTAATTTCGAACTCTTTTCCGGAGGAAGCACCCGATCCAGTGTCCTGGAAGCAGAATCAGCAAAAAAAGAGTTGAAAAATGAACTGGAATCCTCAAAACTCACCGCCATGTCAGATATCAGATCTGCCCTGGAGGATATCAACACCACCCGTCAACAGCTGATCCTTCAAAAAGAAAACACTGATCTTGTGGAGCGGATGAGAAACCTTGTGGAAAAAGAGTATGCTGCCGGACAAGCCTCCCTGGTAAGACTCAACGAAGTTCAAAACAACCTTGTGAGCGCCCTGGGAAATCTGGCCATTGCCAGGGTCTCTTTAATACTTGCCATGGAACGTTTTGACTACTACACGGGAAACAATGTGCATTAAAAATACATGGATAAAAACATACGACTGTTGATAATTGAAGACAATCCGGCCATCGTGGAAAACATGGTGGACTTTCTCGAAGCAAAGGGATATCTCCTGGATTTTGCCATGGACGGCATCGGCGGAATGCACCTGGCCCTGACCCACGATTATGATGTCATTGTCCTTGATCTCATGCTGCCGGGCATGGACGGTATTCCGCTTTGTAAAAAACTCCGCCAGGAGGCAGACACCCATACCCCCGTCATCATGCTCACGGCCAGGGGATACCCTGGAGGATAAATTGCTGGGATTTGATTCAGGGGCAGACACGACTATCTGGTGAAACCCTTTGCCCTAAAGGGACTGGAAGTACGAATAAAGGCCCTGACCAGAAGCTGAGCATTGTCTCTCGACTGTGCCTCCGGTTCGGCTGGGAACTGCAGGTGACAATCTGCCCCGGGGAAGGCACCTGCACAAAAATTTTATGGAACGACAACTGATTCTTTCTGCTTTTGCAGCACCATTTGTTCCCAAAATCCGGGCCGGTTCTTTCATCTATTCACTGAATCCTTGAACTCTGGTCAGGAGAGAAAGGCTCTGAAAACAGACGTTATCTTTTTGTCCTGGTCACAGCATGGCCCACCCTTTGGAAAACCGGATCCGGTCATCCATAACAATCCTTGACAATCGTCATGGACAAGGCTAAAAAAAACCATGAACTCAGACAAATTAATCAAAATATGTGTAATTGACGGCCAGGGGGGCGGCATCGGTTCCACCATTATCCGTAAGCTCAAGGATCGCTTCGGTGAGGGCATTGAAGTTCTGGCCCTGGGCACCAATGCCATTGCCACGGCCCAGATGCTTAAATCCAGGGCCAACCGGGGGGCATCGGGCATTAATGCCATTGTTCAGACAGTGAAAACAGCCGACTTCATCGTTGGAACCGTGGGCATCATCATGCCCCACGCCATGATGGGGGAACTGACACCGGAGATGGCTGAGGCCATTGCCCAGTCACCGGCAAAAAAACTGCTTTTGCCACTTACCCAGGAGAACCTGTCCATTGTGGGACTTGCCTCAACGCCCCTGCCCCAGCTTGTTGATGAACTCATTGACAGGTATGCCAAAGATTTTCAACCGAGCCTTAAGGAGTAAAAAATATGTGTGAAGCAACAGCCTACCTTGTGGAAGATGAAAAGGAAAAGATGCTGATGGAAGCCGTGGACACGGTGATTCCGGAAGAGGGAGGGATTCGACTGGTGAGTATTTTCGGGGATCAGAAATTTATTAAAGGATATATCTACGCATTGTCACTGGTGAATCACAAGGTGTTTATCAAGCTGCACTGAAACACCTCCCGTTGCCATCAACCAGGCAGAAATAACTGCAGCCATATGCCCCTGGGTTACACAGTTGTACAAGGGGCACACAACCTTCCACTATCATTCCATGAAGTGCCCCTGTAAATTTACTCAGAAAAAATAACGGACACCACAAAAAAACAGAAAGGGAAAAGAGCCGGACGGCAAGTCTTACAAATAGTGTCTATTTGCGGCTCTTAATTCCCTTTCAAAAAAATCCTGATTCATACATTCAACTACATGTGTAAATCATGCTGGATTCAATTTCAAGTCCTGATTTACCCGACAGCTAATTTTTGTCGGATATCAGTGATATCACCATCCCAGTGTGAGGTACTTGTGCATGGAATCTGCAGCTTCACGACCGGCACCCATGGCAAGAATAACCGTTGCCATGCCGGTGACAATATCACCTCCGGCCCATACCCCTTTTTTGGTGGTTTTGCCCGTTTCAGGGTCGGCAACAATATTTCCCCAGGGATTCAATCCGATGTCCGGGGTGGCGTTGGTCAACAGCGGGTTGGCCTTGGCTCCCACGGAAACCACCACCAGATCACAATCCATGCGATATTCCGATCCTTCAATGGGTACGGGACGACGTCTACCGGATGCATCGGGTTCGCCAAGTTCCATTTTCAGACATTCCATTCCCACAAGACGACCGTTCTCATCACCAAAAAACCGGGTGGGGTTGGTGAGCAGTACAAACTCAATACCCTCTTCCTCGGCATGGTGAAGTTCTTCGGCCCTGGCGGGCATTTCATCCCGGGATCGTCGATAAACGATCTTTACAGAATCCGCACCCAGACGCATGGCTGTTCGTGCAGAATCCATGGCCACATTGCCAGCTCCCAATACCACCACGTTTTTACCCTTTGCCACCGGAGTGTCATATTCGGGGAAAAGATAAGCCTTCATGAGATTGGTCCGGGTAAGATATTCATTGGCGGAAAAAACACCGATGAGATTTTCCCCGGGCAGGTTCATGAACCGGGGCAATCCGGCACCCACGCCCACATAAACGGCATCATACCCCTCTTCAAACAATTCGTCAACGGTGAGGGTGGTACCCACCACACTGTTGGTCTCAATTTTTACGCCCAGTTTTTCCAGGGTTGCCACTTCAGATCCCACAATGTCCTTGGGAAGCCTGAACTCAGGGATACCATACACCAATACACCGCCGGTTTTATGGAAGGCTTCAAAAATGGTGACATCATGTCCTTTGACAATCAGATCGCCCGCCACGGTGAGACCCGACGGACCGGAACCCACCACAGCCACCTTTTTACCGGTTTTTGGTGCCACCTTGGGAAGTGTGGCTTCACCGCTGTTTCGGGCATAATCCGCAGCAAACCGCTCAAGATATCCAATGGCCACGGGCTTGTCTTTTTTACCCACAATGCATCGGCCTTCACACTGAATCTCCTGGGGACACACCCGGCCACACACGGCCGGCAGGGCATTTTTTTCCCACAGAACTCCTGCGGCACCGGCAAAATCACCTTCAGCTATTTTATTGATAAAGCCCGGAATATTAACGGACACAGGACAACCCTCCACACAGGCGGGTTTTTTGCACTGCAGGCACCGGGAGGCTTCCAGCTGTGCCATTTCCGGTGTCAGGCCCAGGGGGACCTCTTTAAAATTTCTATTTCTCACATCGGGTGCCTGTTCAGGCATTTTCACCCGTGGTGTCTTCTCTTTTTTGACTTTCGTTTCTGCCATTACATCCTCCAGTATAAAATACGTGCCCACACGGGCATAGTTGCCAAAACAAAAAAAATAAAACGCCTGTGACAGCAGGAAACTTATTTACACCTACATCCGTTCATGCTGAGTTTTTCTTCTGGCTGATATGCCTGGAGACGTTTGGACAATTCATCGTAATCCACTTTATGACCATCAAATTCGGGTCCATCAACACATGCAAATTTGGTTTCACCCCCCACAGAAACCCGACATCCGCCGCACATGCCGGTACCATCCACCATAATAGGGTTCAGGCTTACCAGGGTTTCCACATTGCTTTCTTTGGTGATCATGGAGACAAACTTCATCATGGGGACAGGACCTATGGCCACCACCAGACTGATATCTTCCTTTGCAAGGACATCTTTAAGTATGTCGGTGACAAATCCATGGTGCCCCTTGGAACCGTCATCGGTGCAGATGTGCAGGGTGTCTGACACCTTTGCCATTTTATCCTCCAGAATCAGCAGGTCTTTATTCCGGGAACCCAGGATGGTGATGACCTCGTTACCCACTTCTTTCAGGCCCCGGGTGATGGGATGAAGCACGGCGATACCGGTGCCGCCGCCCACACAAACCACCTTTCCCTTTTTCTCAAGATGGGTGGCTTTGCCAAGGGGCCCTATGACCGCATAATATTCCTGGCCCACGGCCATTTGCCCAAAAAGGGTGGTGGACTTTCCAACAATCATGTAGATGATGGTAATGGTACCCTTTTCCGGGTCCACGTCGGCCATGGTCAATGGAATCCGCTCGCCGGTTTCATTGGCCTGAAGAATTACAAACTGACCGGGTTTTGCCTTGACGGCAATGCGGGGTGCCTCAATTTCGTTCAACACGATGGTCCCCTGCGCCATCTCTTCCCGGTGGACAATTTTAAACATTTATACCTCCTGCAATCAAAATCTTTTCAGAATATGTGGTGAGACGCATCATTAAGTGTGTCTCAAATTTTTAAGCCATGGGTAACAGGTTTTTGGTAAATGATCATAACCAGATAAAACCAATAAAATCAAGATAAAATTATATTCCCCATTCACTTTCCTTTAAACGAGTTTACCGGGAATATCTGCCAGGCGTTGAATTTTCAATCCCCCAGGCAAGTAGTATTGTGATCAAGACATTGAAAACCAAAGCTTCTCTAAAAATTTTCTTATCTGAAATATCACATTTCAGAAAAATATCAACAATGATGGTGTAGCAAAATTTCCCAAAGCCAACAAGACAATATAACTCGGACGTTAAATAAAAATGCACCCAGTAAACCCATAACACAAAACAAGGTATACATATATAATAAATACTATTTATCAAGCACAAATAAATTTACCACGACTCAAATACCCCAATTAAATGCAATCCGGCGGGTGGTGAAAACAGCTATCATATTGGCCGTGGATGAATCAGGAAAGAGATATGTATCAAGGATGACGCTTCGTGAAATGCGGACAAGAAATATACCCCATTGCATGAAATGCTTATCCGCCTTCAGGAGATGGCACTTCTAGCGTATTCACCCATATAAGGAGGCGGGGAATCCGCGGCACTGATATGGATGAAAAGGCTGGCAACAGGGTATTATTTTACAAACATCGGCTCAGAAAGGCCGGAACCTGACACCGGAGAAAACAAACAATGAAATCGGAATGACCCCGGTATAAGGCATGAGCCCCTTAAACACAAGCAGCCCGATTAAGGACTTACGCGTCTATGACCTCGGCTTTTAAGATGGTTATGGTTTGGGTAGGAACATCCTGGTGTCCCCCTTTGTTCCCCGTTGCCACGCCTTTCATTTTATTGATTACGCCATGGCCCTTGGTGACCTTGCCAAACACCGTATATCCCCATCCCTGGGGGGTTTTGGTTGTGTGATTCAAGAAGTCATTTTTCTTAACGTTGATGAAAAACTGTGCCGTTGCACTGTGGGGGTCCATGGTCCTGGCCATGGCAAGTGTGTAGGCGTCATTGGAAAGGCCATTGTCAGCTTCGTTTTCAATGGGCGCATTGGTGGGCTTTTCCTTCATGTCCTCGGTCATGCCGCCGCCCTGGACCATAAATCCATCAATAACCCTATGAAATATGGTTCCATCATAGTGTCCGGCATTCACATATGCCAGAAAATTTTCCACGGTTTTGGGTGCTTTTTCAGCATTCAGTTCCACCTGGATTTCACCCATACTGGTCTCAATTTTTACCATTTGCAATCACCTGTTTCTTTAAAAAATAATGTTAAAAGAGATGGGGATGAAACCCCTTTACGGTGCTTCATCCCCACAATATATCTGTGATTATAGACCTAATCACCTCATTTCACATGATGATCAGGTTTTATTTTTATATAACTGCCACGTGCAGACTGTATTTCTGGACCCGGGTTACCCCCAACAAAGTTTAAAGCGCCCCTTGATTTGACCACAGCATGGGGGCTGAAACAGATTCCTGCCCCTACCTCAATCCATGTATTGCACCTTGGTTTGCCGGGATTTTCATATAAAATCCACATGGCACTAAGCACCTGACACAATGAAAGATAAAACAGCTTTAATTTCAATCCATTGGACGGCATTTAATAGAAAAAAAACATACCTGCCCTTGGCCATGATTGTTTGTTCGGCAGTATTTGGCAGTACCGTATCAGGAAAAAAGCATATCCTGGGGAGACACAATGGCTCCTTTGTGCTGTCTTAATAGCATAAGTTCTGCCTTCTGACCATGGAGAACTTTAAACAGGGTATCTGGAATATTTTTTTCCCGGGAATATGCATCAATCTGGAAATCCAGGCGTTTTATAATATTATCAACGTACAGGGAAAACTGTTTGATGTAGAGTTCATGGGGATATTCCTTGTCAATGACCTGCTTGAAAAGAAGCTTCAGATCATCATACAGGGGCAGATGTCCAATGGGGGTTTCAATTCTTTTAACCTCCCGGTGGGCATAGCGTTCCAGCCAGGAAAGCCATACTTTTACATCCCGTTTTTCCCCCAGCAGTTTTTTGGAGTCCCCCCCCCTTGCTGCGTCGGTGAGAAAATAATTAAGACCGGCCATGACGGGTTTTTTCTCCAGGGCAATGGCGGGGTTACCAAAGAATTTAAACTGGGCATCCATATAATCCCCCAGTGCACCGGGAATAAAGGCCGCATTGGCCCAGGGTGCCCGCCGAACCCCGGTGACCCCAAGTTCCGTTGCCGTGGCAGCTGACACAATGCAGGCCCCCAGGACAACACCATGTTCTTCATTTTTTGCCACCCACACCGGAGGCATGGTATCGCTGTCCCGGCCGCTGTAGGTGATCATGCGGGTTTCCACTCCATCGGGATTTTCCGATTCCGGAGAATAATTATCCAATGCCGTGGCAGCAAGGGTGCATCGGGAATTGGGGTGGGAGATGGGCACCGGCTTGCCATTGGCATCGGTCTTTCCCTTGTACCATTCCCCCTGGAAATTAAATCCCTTTTCCGGTGCAGGCTCTCCATTACCCACCCAATGGGGTTTTTTGTCTTCATCCACCAGCACATTGGTCCATATGACCTCCGTGCCGGGTTTACGCAAATTTTTCATGAGCTGGGGATCACCCTCCCAGTTCACATCTTCAAGGATGCCGAAAATGCCGCACTCGGGATTTATGGAGCGAACAGATCCGTCTTTGGCAATCCACATCTGGGCCAGATCATCCCCCACAAAGCAATCCCCGGCCATGGCCGTGGTGGTTTTGCCACATCCGCTGGGGGCGGCCCCGGCACACCAGGATACCCGCCCACCTGGGCCTTTAATACCGGTGATAAACATATGCTCGGACAACTCTTTTCCCCGGTTTTCATACACGGCCTTGTCCACGGCAAAGCGGTGATTTCCTTTTTTCAACAGCAGGGTATTGCCGGCATAGGTACAGTTATAACTGTAGGTGGTGCGGTAGCGCCTGTCCATGAAGACCCGGGCATTGGGAAGATCTTCGGTTCGATTCTGCCCTTCACTGTGTATATTGGTGAAAAAATGACCCAGTTTTTCCACTTCCCGATCAAATCCGTTAAAGGCATTGCGATACAAAATTTCTGCACTGTGGGACACATAGGCGGAACTTGTCAGTTCAAGAGCAGGATTGGATGCTGGTGCCCCCACAGGCCCTCGCATGTAAAAGCCCACAATCATGGTTTTACCCTCCATGATGCCGCCCATGTGCATGTTGATTTCCTCAAGGGCGTTCTGACGTTCCATGCGGTTGGCAAGACTGCTGATCTCTTCATCAACATCGGCTATGTAAAAGGTACGATCCACGATCCGGCCCTGCTCCTGTGCCAGGTCGTAATGAATGGTATGATTTTCCATTGCCAGGGGTGCTTCTTCTTTGTTTTTAAGAGCAAGATCTCTTATAAAGCGGCCATCGTCTCCACTGCCGGTGTTTACAAACACCGACCGGGGCCGACACACGGCAATGGCATTGGCGATGCGTTTGAGCACTTCTACATTTTTTATGGTTTTTAGACGGGCATACTGGACATCATCCATGTACTGCCTGAAGATCACATCCATTTTATCGGGAGAATCCACTTTACCCAACGTTTCAGCTATATCCGGTCCCACGTTCTTGTCCACCATTTTTATTAACCTTCACCTCATTTTTAATCACTTTTTTTTATGAAAATTCATGAAAACCTCAAAGCCGAAAAGCCTTGCCCTGTCAGCCTTACACGGTTTTATTGTATTATCTATTGCATCAAATCGTCTTTCTTTAACATGTTCTCAATAAAAAACAAATAATTTAAATTTTTTTTGCGCTGAAACGAACTTTATGTTATCAGTCAGCTGATTCATTATATGAAAAAGCAGGTGCTGGATATTCGGTATTGGGTGTTAATAGCAACGGCTTTTTCATTGTTCGTTGTGGCAGGGGATTATTGCCATGTATGTTTTTATATAAAAATGTCGACAACAAAGCCCCCAACGGTCACCCGATCCGGCCCATTCAAAGCCAAAGACGATCAGCCCTTTTGCCCTGCCGATTATAACCTAGCGCAGGCTGTTTAAGGACAAACCTGCCTGCAGTTCCTGCATTTTAGACCGGCAGGGCAAAAGGGCCGCCGACGGTGCAGGCCCGGAGCGGGTGACTGTTGGGGGCGGCATCGTGCCATTTTTATGCTTCATTGCAACCGATATTGCGAACATGTGGATCATATGAAACTCCCAGCAACCCAGGAGGGACTTTCAATTTTCATTGTGGGCAGAGCCGATCCAGGATACGGTCTGCCCGTGGCAGTTATAACAAAAATTAATGAGTATCAATGTTTAACAGGCCAAGGCACCTTTATTTCCTTAATGGACTATTATGACAACAACAATAAGTATCTCCAATCAGAAAGGTGGTGTGGGTAAAACCACCACTGCGGTGAATCTGGCAGCAGCCCTTGCCATTTCAGGAAAAGACACCCTGCTTGTGGACTGCGATCCCCAGGCCAATGCCACCACAGCCACTGGTATTGACAAGCCAAGTCTGACGGCATCTCTATATCACGGCCTGATCGGTGAGGTGCCTCCTTCATCCCTCATCTGTGACACGGAAATCAAAAAACTCAAAATATTGCCATGCAATGTGGACCTCATCGGTTTTGAAGTGGAATTCATGGATAAACCACGCCGGGAAAGAATTCTGGGGGATCTGCTGTCAAAAGTGGCAACGCAGTTCAAGTACATCATCATCGACTGCCCTCCCTCCCTGAGCCTTTTAACCCTCAATGCCCTCACCGCCGCAGATGCGGTGATTGTACCTCTGCAAAGTGAATTTTTTGCCTTGGAGGGGCTTGGCCAGTTGCTTGAAACCATCAAACGGGTTAAAATGTCCCTCAATCCCAGCCTACGCATTGAAGGAATCCTATTAACCATGTATGATAAAAGAACCAACCTGGCCCGCCAGGTGGTGGAGGATGCAGAAAAATATTTTAAGGAAATGATCTTTAAAACCAAAATTCCCCGCAATGTCAAACTGGCAGAAGCCCCCAGTTACGGCATGCCGGTGATCTCCTATGATGCCAGCTCCCCCGGTGCCAAAAGTTACCTGACCCTTGCAAAGGAACTCTTGAACAGATGACAGGAAAGAAAGTAAGAAAAACCGGACTTGGCAGAGGGATCTCTGCCCTCATTCCCGATATTCAGCCCATGGATAAAAAATCGGGCAGTTATTTCATGTGCGACATAGATGATATTATCCCCAACCGGTTTCAACCAAGAACTCTGTTTTCCGAAGAAGATCTGGAGAATCTCAAGGACTCCATTATTGAGCAGGGCGTTTTGCAGCCTGTCCTGGTAAGAAAGCAAAACGACAAGTACGAACTCATTGCCGGAGAACGTCGTTTCCGGGCAGCCCGACGGGCCAATCTGACCCACATCCCAGCCATTATCCGAAATCTTTCCGATGAACAGGTGCTGGAAGTTTCCATCATAGAAAATATCCAGCGGGCCAATTTAAATCCCCTGGAAGAGGCCGAAGCCTACCACCGTCTCATCATGGAATTTAAATACACCCAGGAAAAGGTGGCCCAGAAAATCGGAAAAAGCCGTTCCGCCATCACCAATTTTTTAAGATTACTCAAACTGCCGGCACCCATCAGTAAAAGTCTTGCAGAAAACCAGATTTCCATGGGTCATGCAAGGGCGCTTCTTGGAGCAGGCACACAAGCCCTCCAGATCAAAGCCTGGGAGGCCGTTGTTTCAAGGGATCTGTCCGTTAGATCCACGGAACAGCTGATCAGAAAAATAAAGGAAAAACCCGGTGTTCTGGAACCCCCCTCCCCCGAAAAAACCCATCTGGAAACCCTGTGCACCGCCCTTACCCAAAAAATTCAATCCAGTGTAAAAATAAAGAAAAAGGGAAACAAGGGCAAACTGGAGATCAGCTTTAAAAACGAGGATGAATTCCAGCGAATCATCCAGCTTCTGGACAAACTTTCATGAAAATCACCGTTGCAAAAACCGCCGGCTTCTGCATGGGGGTCCGCCGGGCTGTTGATATGGTTCTGGATGCCGCCAATCGCACCCAGGGTCCCATCTGCACCTTTGGTCCTCTGATTCACAACCCCCAGGTCCAGGAAATGCTCCAGGAAAAGGGGATCCCCAGTATCAAGGATATTCCCGAAAAGGGAGAGGGAACCATTCTCATCCGTGCCCACGGGGTCCCCCCCCGGGATAAAACTGCCCTTGAGGCCGCAGGTTTTAAGGTCATTGACGCCACCTGCCCCCGGGTCATCCGGGTCCAGACCATCATCGGCCGTCACCATGACAAGGGTTACACCGCCATCATCATCGGCGATGCAGATCATCCCGAGGTGCGAGGCCTTCTGGGCTATGCCGGGAAAAAAGGCTTCACCGCCGCCAGTCTGGAAGAGGTAAAAGCCCTGCCCGCCTTTGACAAGGCAGTGGTGGTGGCCCAGACCACCCAGGACACTTCTTTATTCCAGGAAATCAAACACTGGATCGCTGAAAATCACCCCCATTACAAGATCCATGACACCATCTGCCACTCAACGGAAAAACGCCAGGCGGAAACCAGAGAAATTGCTGAAAAAAGCGATGCCGTCATTGTGGTGGGGGGGAAACACAGCGGCAACACCCAAAGGCTTGCCCAAATTGCCCAGGCCACGGGCAAACCCTCCATGCACATTGAAGATATTTCAGAGATTGATTACCAATTGATTGACCCTGCAGACACCATTGCCATCACCGCCGGGGCATCCACCCCCAACTGGATCATCAATAAAACCTGCCGGGCCATTGAAGAGCATATACGGGCCGGGCAGAAAAAAAACCGGGTGTTTTTCCAGGTCCGAAACCTGCTGTTGAAAACCAATGCGCTGCTGGCGGCAGGTGCCGGGTGTCTCACCCTTGCCTGCGCCTACCTCCAGGAGCTGGACCATGTACTAATCCACGCCATTGTTGCAGGACTCTACGTATTGTCCATGCAGATTTTAAACAATCTTTTAACCATCTCTTCGGACCGGTACAACCATCCCGAGCGGGCTCAATTCTACGAAACCCATAAATCCCAAATGACCACGGTGGCCCTGGTCAGTGGCGGTGCCGGGTTAATGCTTTCCTTTTCCCACAGCACCATGGCCTTTATGATCCTTATGACCATGAGTTTTCTGGGACTGACCTATAATCTTGACATCTTTTCGTTTCTGCCAAGCGTAAGCAGATTTAAGGCTTTAAAGGATATTCCCGGGTCAAAGACCCTTCTTATTGCCGCTGCCTGGGGGACGGTGACATCCATTCTGCCAGCCATGGAAAGCTTTACCTTTTCTGCCGTGGCAATTTCCTTTGTCTTTGCCACGGGGCTGGTCTTTGCCAGAACCGCCTTTTTCAATGTACTGGAAATGCAGGGAGACAGAATCACCGGCAAAGAAACCCTGCCCCTGATACTGGGCGAAGAACGTAGCCTGGCCCTGATCAAAACGGTTCTGACAAGCGTAACCGTCATGCTTCTCATTGCCACCACCCTTGGGATCACGGGTTCCATGGGATTTCTACTGGCCATTCTTCCCACCCTTCTCTTAAATCTCATTGTCCGGTGCGAAAACGGCTATCTACTGCCGGGAAGCAACCTTGAGTTCATCGTGGATGCCCACTTTCTTCTGGCAGGGATGGCTGTCTTCTGGTGATACGGAAGCCTGCTGTGATGGGATTTCATGTGATAGTTTATGATCTACATGCCCCAGAAGGTGATGTATCGTATCATCTTTCTGCCGCCAGAGTGCGTTTAACCATTGACAGAAACGATCTCTGAACAAGGCATCATTAAAAAAATCTCCCACCATATCCTGGGACACCGGCATGGACTTCACATCCACAATGATGTGGTTCACCCGCCCGGAAATAAACCCCCAAAAACTGTCTGCACCCTGGGGATAGACAATGGTGACATCAACAACCCGGTGAATGTTTTCCCCCATGGCACCCAGCACAAAGGCCACACCCCCGGCCCGGGGTTTTAAAAGGTACCGGTGGGGGGATTTTTGTGCCCCATGTTTTGCCCGGGTAAACCGGGTGCCCTCCACAAAATTCATAATGGAGATGGGAAGGGCTTTAAATTTTTCGCAGGCCCTGCGGGTGCTTTCCAGGTCCTTTCCCTTTAAGTGGGGATGTTTTTCCAGAAACGCCCGGGAATACCGACGCATGAAGGGAAAATCCAGTGCCCACCAGGCAAGCCCCAGAAACGGCACCCAGATCAGTTCTTTTTTTAGAAAAAATTTCAAGAAGGGAATTCTGCCGTGGAACACGTTCTGGAGAACCAGAATATCCATCCAGGACTGATGATTGGAAAGCACCAGATACCATCCTTCCATTTCCAGGGTATCCACACCCCGGATATCCCAGACAATGCGGGTGAAAAGGCGGGAATTAAAAAGATTGATACTGATCCATGCAGTTGAAATGCCAATGAGCAACCGGTCACACACCACCCGGCAGGATGGCTGTGGCACAACAAATTTCACCATGGCCACAATGAAAATAAATGTACACATCACCATGGTATTGATCAGGTAGAATAGAAATGACAATGCGCCCTTTACCGGGCCGGGAAGAAAATTAAGCATGATATTTTGTTCCTGTAAACTGAAATCCGGTTTCTGGGCAAACTTATGGTATTCATCAAAAATTGCCCTGTTCATCAATATATTTTTTAACGGTTCTGCGGTCCATTCCGGCCCGCCGAGCCACTTTTTCATAGGCCCCGTGCTTCTGGTAAAGTAACTGCAGATACCCCGAGGTTAATTCAGACACGGTGAGGTCTCCGTTATTTATACCCTTGATCAGCCGGTGTTTTATCCCGTTGCTGCCTTTTTTCTGCAACCTTTCGTAAGTCCGCCGGAGCATGACCTGTTTCACGCACTGCTCAAGTTCCCTGACATTCCCGGGCCAGTTATAATCGTTTCCCAGCTCCCTTTCAATCATACCAAGAACTTTTTTTACCAGTTCTTCACACGGAGTTCCCATGATCCGCTCCACGGTGAAGGCCAGAAGGGCGTCAAGCTCCCCGGGGTCCTGGAGAATACGTTTACGCAAGGGGGGCACCTCAATGACATCGGAACTGAGCCGGTAATAAAAATCATCCCTCAGCACCCCTCCCCCGGCAATATCGGCCATACTGCGGTTGGTGGCGGCAATCACCCTGCCCTGGAAGCGGGATTTCTCATGCCCTCCCACAGGGGCAAACACCCGATCCTGGAGCACCTGCAACAATTTAATCTGAACATGATTGGGAACTTCGCCGATTTCATCCAGTAAAATGGCACCATGGGGACTGCAACGCTCAAACACACCGGGGTAATCCTCCACAGCACCGGTGAAGGCACCTTTTCTATGTCCAAACAATTCTGATTCAAGCAGGGTTTCGGGAAACTGGGAAAGGTTCAGGGATATAAAAGTACCGGTAAAACTGTCGGCAAAACACCCTCTTTTGCTGTCAAAAGGAATAAATCCGCTGCGGCCCACGGCCATGGCAGCAGTTCCCTTGCCCGTACCGGTTTCTCCGAGTATCAGGGTGGAAAAATCCTCCATGCGGTTCCACAGGTATTTATCATACCATTCGATGTTGCTGGTAAAGACATTGTTCCACAATTTACGTTTCAACTCCTTCATGCAGGCACTGCTGCCCACAAGGGAGTTGGAGATAAAAAAAAACGCCCGGCGCAGCTGAAAGGAAAAGGCAAAGTAATGGTCATAGCACCTTTCCGGAAAGCCCCGCTTGTGAAGCATGGCCATGGCCTCCCGGGCAAAGGACACCCTTACAGGGGTATCCCCGGCGTTGATCTGTTCCATGATCAAATGATCAAACTGATCCCGGAATTTATGAAAAATGTCAAAAAGGAACACCACCCGGATAAGGTTCTGGTCCTGCCCCCTGAAAGCATCAAGGGTGGCCCGCCCTTCTTTTTCCAGCTGTTTTATCCGGATATCAATTTCTTTAATACAGCGATCAGCACTTTCCCTGCGGGAAACCGAAGGAAAAAGTCCGGCAATGGTCCGATCCAGTTTTTCCCTCAGATCCCCAAAGGGATTGGCAAAGGCGGCATGGTATACGGTCTTGAAGAAACGCCGTTCTTCACTACTTAATTTTATGGGTTTAACCACCCGGTCTCCTGTGCATTAAATGTATGTAGCAGATCATCATATGTACGTTTTTTTGATTTAGCATATAAAATTTAAAAATTCAACACAGCATAACCGCCACAGAGCAATCATAAAATCCATTTAAATAACAGCAACATATAAAATGAATAACCGTAAAAATGCTTTAAATTCATATTTAAACTCACAATGGCAGCATATTTGCTTACATGAGATTCCTGTTACTTTGACATAATGGGCATGTCCTGGCGGACACAACGAAGATGGGGTCGTAGACGCGGAGCCAAATGGCATTATGCCGCCCCTCCCCCGACAGACAATGGGCCCGGACCGGAACTGTAGACAGCTCGATTGTCCGGTTCCTATTGCCCATCGGGGGAGGGGCTCTGCTGAGGTAGACTTGAAGGCTACCTTTTCATATAAAAAACATACATGGCAGTAAACACCTGCCACAACGAAAGTTGAAACTCTCATCATTGCAGCACCTTGGACGGAGTTTCATATAAAAAAATATACATGGGAGAAACCAGATAAAATGCTAACCCGAATTTTGAATTCAAAACTACCCTTGATGGTATATAACCCCACAAAAGTCTTTTCCTTAAGTTTTTTCACTGAAATATTCCGGGCCGGTGGCCTACCCGTTTTTGATGCCGAGTTCATGCCGGAAGATGAAATCATTCACGGGGCAAAACAGCTGGAAAAAGCAGGCGTTCTGTTCGGGTTAAGGGTGGTGAGCCCCGGGGACACCCTTATTGAAACGCTTAAAGAACTACGCCTTGATCAGCTGGACGTGCTGATCATTCCGGTGAACGGAGACAATGCTCCTGTATCTTTTTCCGGATTCGGTGATACCAAACTCATCCTTGAAGTCAAAGACATCAACATCAATGACACCATTGAAGCCGCAGATCCCCACGCATTGATTCTCAAGGGCAACGAAGCCGGTGGCAGGGTGTCGGGGTATTCTGCATTTATACTCATGCAATGGTATCTGCAAAACAGTCAGAAACCCGTTTTTATCCACGGCGGTGTGGGCAGAAACACGGCATCCGGCATGTTTGCCGCCGGTGTCAGCGGTGTGGTTCTGGACAGTCAGGTGTGGCTGGCCGATGAATCCCCGGTGGCGGAAAATTTCAAATCCCTTCTGGAAAATCTCGTGGAAAGTGATTCCATAGAGGTGACCACCGATCCGGGCTTCATCATCCGGGTATTTGCAAAACTCGGGACAAAGATTGCAAGGGAGCTCAAAGAAAAGGCCATCCTCTGGTCCGACCAGGACAATGCAAAACAACGGGTGTACCAGGAGATTAAAACCAACGGCACCGCCCTTGATGACGCAGAGGCAAGCGCCGTGCAATCCCTGTTTTTTCTGGGTCAGGACGCTCTTTTTGCCAAGAGCTTTAAAAAAATAGCCTCCTCCATTAAAGAAATGATCCCCGGCTTTTTTAAGGAAATAGGAGAACAGCTTCAGTGGGTGGACAGCTCTGATCCCGTGGTACCCCATTCGCCCCTTGCCAAAGAACATGGCACCACCTATCCCCTGATCCAGGGTCCCATGGCCAACATCAGTGATAATGCCGATTTTGCCGCCCAGGTGCTCAAAGCCGGTGCCCTGCCCTTCCTGGCCGTGGGAAGTCTGCCGGATTTTCTGGCGGAGCCCATGCTTAAAAAAGGAGCCGAACAGGTCAAAAACTTCGGGGCGGGCCTGGTGGGCATTGAAGCCTTTAACCCGGCCATTGCCAAACACATGGACATGGTGAAAAAATATAAGGTACCCTTTGCCCTGTTTGCCGGTGGAATCCCCTCCCAGATCATAGAACTTGAAAAGGCGGGCACCAAAACCTATCTGCACACCCCATCGGTGTCCATGCTGAAAAATGCCATGGAAAACGGCTGCACCCGGTTTATCTTTGAGGGCAAGGAAGCCGGGGGGCATGTGGGCTCCCTTTCAAGCCTGGTGCTGTGGGATGCGGCCATCACCCGACTTCTGGAAGATGAGAAAATGGATCTTTCCGGCATCAGCCTGATCTTTGCCGGGGGGATTTCCACCTGTTTTGCCGCCTGGTTTATTTCCGGCATTGCGGCCCGTCTGGCGGCCCGGGGGGTCAAGATCGGATTACAGGTGGGCAGCGCCTATCTGTTCACCGAAGAAATCATTGAAACCGGTGCCATGAAAAAACGGTACCAGGAAATTCTTTGCAAAACCGATAAAACCGTGGTCATCGGCACCAGTGTGGGCCTTGCCTCCCGCACGGCCCCCACGGAGTTTGCAAGAATGACGGTGAGTCTTGAAAAGGATATGATCAAACAGGGTAAAACCCTGGAAGAACGTAAACGGGCCTTTGAAAAAAACAACATCGGCTCCCTGCTCATTGGTGCCAAAGGCTATCTGCCGGATTTCAAACGCCCCGGAGAAGAATTTTACACCCGGTTTGATGACAATGCCCAGGAGGAAAAGGGAAACTTTCTGGTGGGGGACAGCCTTGCTTATTTTCATAAAACCCTGACCATCCCCGATGTCCATGGCCTGTACTTCAAGGACAAGGAAACCCTTAATAGAAACCTTGGGAAACTGGAGGTTTTTTCCTCCCATAAAAACCGACTCAACGATGAGATCGCCATTGTGGGCATGGGGTGTATCCTGCCAGGAGCTGCTGATCCTGAACAATTGTGGGACAATATCATGGGTAAGCGCTATGCCATCAAGGAAATGCCCGATGACAGAATCCGAAAGGATCTCTACTATGATCCGGACAAGGGTGCCGAAGACAGATCCTACACCATGCTGGCCGGTCTTGTGGAAAACTACCAATTTAACCAGGAGCGGTTCGGCTATGATGATGGCAAGGCCGCAAAACTGTCCAGAAGCCAGAAGATGCTGCTGGAAGCCGCCTACCAGGCCGTTGAAAATGCGGGCTACCTCAACGAGGACCTGTCCTTTGCCTGCAAAGATCCCCAGCGAACAGCCGTCATCATCGCCACCTGCCTTGGCAATGAGCTTGGCAATGAGCTGCAGCTGAAATATCATTTTCCACAAGTGGTGTCCATGTTAAGGAAACTGCCGGAATTTGAGATCCTCACCGAATCGGAAAAAGCAGAGCTGGTGGAGCATTTACGTATCGGCATGGAGGGCAACAATCCGGGATATGACCCGGTGCACGGAATTTTATTAAACATTGAAGCCTCCCGGGTGGCCCGACATCTGGGCATCCGGGGACCCAACTACATCGTGGATGCCGCCTGCGCCTCTTCTTTTACGGCCCTGGATGCCGCCGTGGGTGAGCTGCTTTCCGGGGAAAGGGACCAGGTCATTGTGGGGGGGGTCAACACCCACCTGGCCCCGGAATCCTTCATCGGATTCTGCAAAATGGGGGCCTTGTCTGCGGATGGTTCCTTTCCCTTTGATAAACGGGCCAATGGATTCATCCTGGGTGAGGGGGCTGCCGTATTTGTGCTGAAACGCATGAAGGACGCCCTGCGGGATGGAGACACCATCCAGGCGGTCATCAAGGGCATCGGCAGCAGCTCCGACGGCCGGGGAAAGGCCATTGCCGCCCCCAACATTAACGGGCAGATCCTTGCCCTGAAACGCTGCTTTGAAAACATGGCCCCCCGGGTCACCCCCGACGATGTGGCCTTTGTGGAGGCCCACGGCACCTCCACCATCATGGGAGACCAGGCAGAGCTTGAAACCCTGAAACAGGTATACAGCACCTCAAAAACCGGCATCAGCTCGGTGAAATCCCAGATCGGCCATCTGCTGGGCGGGGCCGGGGCTGCCGGTCTTGTCAAGGCGGTTCAGGCCGTAAAAAAAGGGGTGCTGCCCCCCAATGCCAATTTTGAGACCTTATCTCCCAACCATGATCTCAAAAATTCTTCCATGTACATCATAGAAGAGGCAACCCCCTGGGTGGAGCCGGACAACAGGACCCGCAAGGCCGGGGTCAGTTCCTATGGGTTCGGCGGCATCAACTATCACATTGTCATTGAAGAATACCGAAAAGATTATGCACCACTGACACGGGATATTTTCACTGATCCCGCATATGATTTCAACGATGACCGCATTGTCATTGCAGGGCTTGGCGTACGCCTGCCCGGTGCCCCGGATACCGCTCAGTTCTGGGAGACATTGAAATCCGGAGAAAAACAACTCTCCGCCATCCCGGAATCCGCCTTTGACAACGCGGCCTATGCCGAACTGGATAAAAAATCCAACTATCGGCTGCCCATGATCCAGGCCGGGGTGATCAAAGATTTCAAGTTCAACAACATCAAGTACCGCATGCCCCCCACAACGGTTAGATCCCTGGAACGGGGCCAGCTGTTAGGGCTGGATGCCGCCGATGAGGCCATCACCTCCTGCGGGCTGGATAATTTTTTGTCTCCGGGAAATAAAACCGGGGTTATCCTTGGTACCATTGCAGGGGAACGACAGAACAAAAACGTGCTGCGGGTGAGAAAAGGCCTTCTGGCCGAAATCATTGCAGGGTATGAAAAGGCAGGGGTAGAAAAAAGTCGGGAGATCTCCCAGGCACTGCTGGAAGCCATCAGGGCCGGCGTTCCGGAAAACAACGAGGATACCACCCCGGGCCTGCTGTCCAACATCATTTCCGGCCGCATAGCCAACCATTTCGGGCTGAACGGGGCCAACTATGTGGTGGATGCCTCCTGCGCCTCCGCCGTTGTGGCCATCAACAACGCAGCCAGAAGTCTGGCCTTTAAAGACCTGGATTTTGTCCTGGCCGGCGGCGTGGATGCCAACCTGTACCCCGTGGTGCTCATGGCCTTTAAACGCCTGGGCCTGTTGTCTGAAAACACGGCCCGGTTCTTTGACGACCGTGCCGATGGCTACTCCATGGGGGAAGGCGCTGCCATACATGTCCTGACCACCCTTAAAAAAGCAAAAGAAGCGGGCATGGAAGTCCTGGGGGAAATCAACCACTGCACCATTAAATCCAGTGTCCCCGACCATATGCTGGCCCCGTCGGAACAGACCTTTGTCTCCACCATCAACGCCTGTTACACGGAAAGCGGCATACTGAAAAAAGATGTCAAGCATCTTGATCTGTTCGCCTTTTCCAATATTTTAGGGGACATGGTGGAAAAACAGGTGGCGGAAAAGTGCTTCACCCATGACCTGTCGTGCGGCAATGTCAAAACCCAGTTCGGCTATTTCAAGGCGGCCAACCCGGCGGTGGTCATGGCCAAGCTTGCGCTCATGAACAAAAACAGAACATTGCTGCCTTTTCGGTATCTCGATGAAGCCCACACCACCCTTAAAAACGGCACAAAACTCAAACCGGTAAAAGAGATCACCCCGGTTTCCCCGCGCGAACCCATGCGCTTTGCCTTTAATGTCAACGGCATCGGCGGCAATCACTGCCATGTGATTTTAAGCCCGCTGCCGGCCATGCTCCGGGACACCCGGGCCATGGATATCCCGGTCCAGGGTTCGGTGTCCAAAGAAACAAAAGCTCTTTCCCCGGCAGCCCCCCCCATGGCCGCAGCCCCCAAGGAAACAAGTCAACGCATCATCCCGCCGGCCACGGCCATTCGCATGAAACCGGCCACCACAGCCCCCTTTCCCACGGATGGCAAACACCAGAAAATGGTGGCCCTGCTGTCCGGTCAGGGTGCCCAGAGCCCGGGCATGATGAAGGAACTTTATGACAGTGATCCAGACATCAAAAACACCATGGACCGGGGGGAAGAAATCTTTGTGGAGCAGCGGGGGTACTCGTTGCTTGAGATGATGTTCGGAGAAGACGACCGGCTTAACCTGACCGAAAACACCCAGCCTGCAGTGTTTCTGTCTTCGGCGGCCCTGTTTGACCGACTCCATGCCGGCGGGTTTGAGCCCGATTGCTTCATCGGCCACAGTGTGGGGGAATACACGGCGCTGTTCTGCAGCGGCATGCTCAATTTTGACGATGCCATGCGCCTCTTGCTCAAACGGGCTGATCTCATGAAAGAGTCGGCGCAAAAACACCCCGGCAGCATCATGGTGGTGTTCCGCAATGAAAAGGAAACCGCCACATTTATCCGGCAAAGTGGCATCCAGGACATTTACATCACCAACAAAAATTCAGAAAACCAGACGGCGGTATCCGGCAAAACCCCTGCCATTGATGCATTTTGTCAATATCTCACCGCCCAGAACATCATCTTTAAAAAACTCAATCTTTCGGCGGCCTTTCACACCCCGCTTCTCCAGGAGGCCGCTGAAAAACTCAGGGATTACCTGGCAAACATCACCTTTAACGACACCACCTTTGGCCGGGTAATCTCCAATGTCACGGCCCGGCCCTACCCGGAGAACCGCCGGGAAATCAAGGATCTTCTGGCCCGTCAGATCACCTCGCCCGTGGAGTTCATCCGGTCCATTGAATATGTGTACGAATCCGGTCGGACCCACTACATTGAGATCGGCCCGGGTCGGTTACTTGCCAACCTTTTAAAGAACATCAACATTGTCCATTTCCAGACCATGGTCACCGTGGATCGCCGCCAGGGAGACATAAAATCCTTTGAGGCCTGCAAGGCCTATCTGGCATCCTACAGCAGCATCTTCACCCGACAGCGGGATGACCGGCAGATGATTGTACCGGGCAGTGCAAAAAAGGCCATGGACATCCCGTCGGGGGGAGCAGGAGCACCTGTGCCCGTCTCCCTGGACGATGATTTTACGGCATTCAAGGCCCAGAACAGTGCCCTGGCCGAAAAACTGCTCCACGATGAATTCCGCCGTCAGAAACGAGAAGCCGCCGTGGATGCCCTGGAACGCTTTGATTTTAACACCGACCGCATTGTCATCTCCGGTGTTTCCGTGGGACTGCCGGGCAAAGCAAGACGGGTGTTTGCCGCAGATAACTTTGACCGGATTCTGGAGGGGACCAATTTCATTGAACCCTTAACCATCGAAGACCAGAAACGCATCACGGACAAAAACATCACAAGGCTGTTCAAACAGCCCGACGGCAATGCACGGTTTGTGGAAATCACCAGAACCGAAGACGTCATCCAGCTGGCCGGTCAACTGGGGTATTTCAGCCTCACCGATGAATACGGCATTAAAACCCAGTATGACATTGCCATGGCCCTGGCCGTGGCAGCAGGCATTGAGGCCTTAAAGGATGCCGGAATTCCCCTTGTCATGCAGTACAAGGAAGCCGCCGCCGGGGGTGGCAAAATGATCCCCGACGGATTTGCCCTGCCAATGGAAATGCAGGAAGAAACCGGTGTAATCATCACCTCTTTGTGGCCCAGCAATGAAACCCTGCTAAATGAAATGGAACGCTATCTCTATGATCGCTTTTACTTAAAACCCTATGAGGAATTTGAAAACATCTACTTTTATCTCATGGAAAACGTAAAAGAGATGGGGGTAAAAGAAAAGATCACCGACTGGTTCTTTAAAATCAAGGGAAGCAAGCAGGAAAATTTCGGTGCCTACAAATTTGACAGAAATTTTCTCATGAACGCCTGTCCCCTGGGGGCGGCCCATTTGGCCCAGATCATCCGGGCCAAGGGACCCAACACCCTTTTAAGCTCTGCCTGTGCCTCCACCACCCAGGCCATTGGTGTGGCCGAGGACTGGATTCGGGTGGGACGATGCAAACGGGTCATTGTCATCGGTGGTGAAAATGCCACATCCCCGGCCCAGAACCAGTGGGTGGGCAGCGGCTTTCTGGCACTGGGGGCAGCCACGGTGAAAAAACGGGTGTCCGAAGCGGCCAAACCCTTTGATTCCGAAAGAAACGGAACCATCCTGGGGGCCGGTGCCGTGGGACTTGTCATTGAAAATGCAGCCCGGGTAAGGGCCAGGGGCATGAACGGCCAGGCCGAAATACTGGGTACCCATATGGCCAACAGCGCCTACCATACCTTTAACATTGACGTTCCCCACATGTCCCGGGAGATGACCCGGTTCATCACCCGCATGGAACAGCAGCACCAGATGACCAAAAGCGAGTATGCCAAAAAACTGCTGTTCATGTCCCATGAGACCTATACCCCGGCCCGGGGCGGCAGTGCCGATGCCGAGGTAACCGCTTTAAAGACCGCATTTAAAGATTACCTCAATTACATCTGCATTTCCAACACCAAGGGATTCACCGGACATACACTGGGAGCCGCCATTGAAGATGTTGTCATGGTTAAAGCCCTTCAAAAACGAAAGGCACCGCCCATTGCCAACCTCACCAGTATCCCGGACCATTTCAAGGCATTGAACTTCAGCGGCAAAAAAGCCATACAATCCGAGTATGGCCTGCATCTGGCCGCAGGATTTGGATCGCATTTTGCCTTTCTGTTAATTAAACGCATTGAGGAAAATACCTTTGATGACAATACGGCGTACACCCGCTGGCTCCAGAAAATTTCCGGGGCGGTGAATCCGGAGCTCAAGGTGATAGACAACACCCTTTGTGTGGTGCCGGGTCCTGGTGGTGCTCTGCCCCGGACCCAAGCGCCTGCATCCGGCAAACAGGCCCAACTTCCTGGATCGGTGTCCATGCCGGAAGCCATGTCCTCCCAGAGGGCTGCATCAAACGGTAAAACCCCATTTCCGGCCGGGACTCAAACACCCGCTGCCCGAACCGTTTCCGCACCGATATCCCCCAGCAATGGGACCGGAACATCGGCGGATGCACCTGCCGCATCACCGGCAGCAGATGCCTCAACGGCTTCAGCGGTTCCTGCAGGGGATTCTGCGGACGCAGCATTGTCAAAGATAAAGGAAATCATTGCCGAGCAGACCGGGTACACCACGGACATGCTGGAGGATACCCTGGATCTGGAAGCCGATCTGGGCATTGACACCGTTAAACAGGTGGAGATCTTTGCCAAGGCCGCCGGACATTTTGGATTCCCCGTGCCCGAGGATCTGAAGTTACGGGATTTAAACACCATTGCAAAGCTGGCCGATTACATCAATACCAAGGCTGCTCCCCAGGGACCGGATACGCCGACTGGTGGTGGCACGGACGGTGCCGGAAGTGGCGGGACCAAAACTGGAAGCCATGCAGGCACACAGGATTCCGGACCTGCAGGTGGGCCTGCACCTGGAACGGCGGCATCTGCCGGGGCTGGTGCCCTGGAAAAGGTAAAGGAAATCATTGCCGAGCAGACCGGGTACACCACGGACATGCTGGAGGATACCCTGGATCTGGAAGCCGATCTGGGCATTGACACCGTTAAACAGGTGGAGATCTTTGCCAAGGCCGCCGGACATTTTGGATTCCCCGTGCCCGAAGATCTGAAGTTACGGGATTTAAACACCATTGCAAAGCTGGCCGATTACATCAATACCAAGGCTGCTCCCCAGGGACCGGACACGCCGACTGGTGGTGGCACGGACGGTGCCGGAAGCGGCGGGACCAAAACTGGAAGCCATGCAGGCACACAGGATTCCGGACCTGCAGGTGGACCTGGAACGGCGGCATCTGCCGGGGCTGGTGCCCTGGAAAAGGTAAAGGAAATCATTGCCGAGCAGACCGGGTACACCACGGACATGCTGGAGGATACCCTGGATCTGGAAGCCGATCTGGGCATTGACACCGTTAAACAGGTGGAGATCTTTGCCAAGGCCGCCGGGCATTTTGGATTCCCCGTGCCCGAAGATCTGAAGTTACGGGATTTAAACACCATTGCAAAGCTGGCCGATTACATTAATACCAAGGCCACGCCTCCGGAACCGGACACCCCGCCAGCCGGAGATCAGGGACCTGACGGTGGCACCCCAGATGGCTCCGCTGGCCCGTCCGGTGGTGCCGGCACCCCCACAAAAACGCCGGGAACCACTGCCAGGGCCGGCCAGGAACCCGGTTCTAAGGCATCGGCCCCATCTGACATTAAACGTCTGGTGCCCATCATTAAACCGGTACCCGCTCCCATACCAGGGGGCATGGATCTCTCCGGAAAAACCGTTGTAATCACCCTGGACAATGTGGGTTTTGCCGAAAAAACGGCCAGGCTGCTGGGTAAAAACACCCGGATCATCGGACTGGGGACCAATAAAAACAGCGGAGATTTCTGCCACCAGGTGTTCCCTTTAGATCTGGCATCTGAGGCCTCCATAAACGACGCTGCTGAACAGATTATTAAAACCAATAACCATATTGCAGGCTTTATTCATCTGGCACCCCTTGATCTGTGTTTTTCGGAAAAAACCAACAATACCCTTTCGGGGGAGACCCATGTTCATGCCTTTTATCACCTCATGAAGGCATTTTTTACATTGCTGAATCAAAAAGATCGATTCCTTACGGCACTCTCCCTGGAGTCGGTTATCTTTCCCCATGGAGACGTACCTACAGGAACCATTGAGCCATGCTTTGCCGGTATTTCCGGCATGATGAAAAGCCTTGCCAAGGAGATGCCCCATACCCGGGTGAAGATGGTGGATTTTGCAACCCCCGATGCCCTGGCATCCCTGGATGCCATTGCCGGACAGTTCATCAGCGAACTCTTTTCTGATGATACCCGGGTGGAAACCGGCTACCGGGGTGCTGAAAAATATATCCTGAAGCTTGAAGAACAGCACCCCCAGGACACCGGTAAAGGACTTATGAAAACCGGGGACACCCTGCTTGTCACCGGCGGTGCCCGGGGAATCACCTTTGAGATTCTGCAACGGGTGGTGGAAACCTATAAAACCAACCTGGTCATCCTGGCCAGAAGTCCCATTGACAAAGTGGATGCAAGCTTCCTTGACCCCGCCGCCACACCGGCCACCATCATGGCAATGTTAAAAGAAACCATGAAAGGTGCCAAACCGGTTGCCCTTAAAAATGAGACCGACCGCATCATGGCCATCCGGGCCTCCCGCCAGAACCTTGATACCCTGAGATCCCGGGGGGTGACCGTGACCTATGTGACGGCGGATGTGGCAGATACCTCGGCGGTGGAAAAGGCTCTGTCCGGGATTGACAAGGTGGATGGGGTGATCCATGCCGCAGGTCTTGAAGAGAGCATGCCCTTTGATAAAAAAGCCTATGCATCCTTTGCCCGGGTATTTAACACCAAGGTCATGGGATGCCGCAATGTCATGACAGCCCTGGAAGACAAACCGGTGCGCTATCACATCGGTTTTTCTTCTGTCACGGCAAAATTTGGCAACGAAGGCCAGGCCGACTACACCGCCGCCAATGACATGCTTGCCAAAATGCTTTTTAAAGCCCAGGCAGAAAACAAGGATCTCACATGCAAGGTCATGGACTGGACCGCCTGGAGCGGCGCCGGCATGGCCACCCGGGACACCGTTAAAAAGGTGCTCACCGAACGGGGCTTGAAGTTTTTGCCCCTGCAGGAGGGCATTGACTTTTTCATGGATGAAATGACCGACACCGTCACCACAGAGGTGGTCATCACCGGGCTGGATGAGGCCTTTGACCGGGATTCACTGCTCAGCGCAGCTCCCTTTCTGGACAGACAGACACAAAAGACGGATAAAGAAACCGTGTTTTCCCGTCATCTTTCCATAGAAAAGGACTGCTTTCTTCTGGATCATGCCATGGACGGCACCCCCATTTTTCTGGGGGCCACCGGGGTTGAAACCATGGCCGAAGCGGCCATGGCAAGCCGGAAAATACCGGGACACCTCACCCAGATAACAGATTTTTCCATTCCCTACGGCATCAAGCTGCTCAAGAACCGACCCAAGTCCATCCTTGTTTCAGCCCGGGAAGCGGGCGCCGACACATGGAAATGTACCATCACCTCACAGTTTGTAACCCCCGCAGGTGTTGCCATGGGAGATCCCAAACTGCACTACCAGGCCCGACTTGTCATAAAAGATGCGCCCCTGGCCGGTGAAAAACGCGCCATCCCGGAATTCACCCCCGTTGCAGACTCCAAGGAGCTGGCCAATCAGATTTATCACCCCCAGCGCCTTTTCATGGATAACCTGTTCCGGTCCATCCATGACATTGTCAGTTTTGACAAAACCACCCTGATAACCCTGTTGTCCCATAAAAGTGATGCCCCCTTCTTCACCCAGGGGGCCACACCGGAATTTTTAACGGATGTGGTGCTTCTGGACGGCATGTTCCAGACCGGCGGGGCCTTTGAGTTTTTCACCGACTCCTATGTGGTGCTGCCCTACAAGATCGGCAGTCTTGAGTTCATGGCCCGGGGAAATAAGAACACCAATTATCTGTGTTTCACCACCCGCACGGCATCGGACGATGAGACAGACACCTATGACATGGATCTTGTGGATGAAGGGGGCAGTTTCTTGATGAAGCTCAGGGATTTTCAAATGGTAAAACTCAATAAACTGACGGCGGATAACAAAATCAGCAAGGGTGTTTCCGGCAGATAGACCCGTCTCATAACGGCTACAAAGAAACGGTACGGAATGATGTCAGACTTGCATTATTGACAAAATGTTTATGATGATCGATCTGTGGGAACGGGCAGGCTCCGGCCTGCCCAAAATCCGTTGGGGACGGCATAATGCCATTTTCATTATTCACTATGTCGGCAGGTCGACATTGCCGTCATACAGAAAGCAGGGCAGAACTCCTGCTTTGTTTTTTTAAAAATTGGTTTTAAAAATGGGGAGATACGCTTACTTTGTTTCGCCCTTCATTCTTTGATTTATAAAGCATTTTATCAGCCTCATTTAACAAATCCTCAAAACCGTATTCCGGATCACTGAGGGAGGCAGTCCCAAGACTGATGGTATACTGGATAATGTGATCATTGCAAGCCGTCTCCACACGGCTTTCTTCCACAAGTTGCCGAATCTTTTCGGCCACACGTCTTGCTCCTTCACTGTTTGTTCCCGGTAGAATAATGACAAATTCCTCACCTCCATATCGGGCAGCCACATCAATGGCTCTGACATTTTTTGAAATAACTCCGGCAAGATGCTTCAACACCCTGTCACCCTCAGCATGCCCATACTGATCATTAACCCCCTTAAACAAATCAATATCCAACATGATCAAAGACAATGCTTTATGAAGAAGAACCGCATTTGTATACTCCCGACTTCCAAAATGAATCATAAAACGTCGGTTATACAGTCCCGTGAGCGCATCGGTGTTGGCAAGATTTGCATTTTCAATGGCATTGGCCACCGCATGCCTCAGGGAAAGCTGGGTTCGGATACGTGCCATCAATTCCTGCCTGTCAATGGGTTTTGTCAGGTAATCGTTGGCCCCGGACTGGAAGGCCGCAACCACATCTTGATTGCGCTTTCCCGCAGTAAGCATAAGTACGGGAAGCTCATAGGCCGTATATTGCTTTCGGATATGCTTTAAAACCTCATAGCCGGACATGCGCGGCATCATGATATCAAGGAGTACCAGATCAAACATCTGATGCTCAAGGATTTCAATGGCCTCCATTCCATTCATGGCCGACACAATCCGATGGTTTTCCAACACAAGATAATTCTGCAACACCTGGACATTGGTGGTGTCATCATCCACGATCAGGATTTTTTCACTGTTGTTTTTATCCGCACACGTTGACGGTGAAAAAGGGGTGTCACTGTCTTCTGGCTGGCTTTCCTGCAAAAAAACATCTTTCGTCCGGGAGGGGAATGATTTCTCCGTTGGTGCCGCGCCATCATTGCCTTTTTGCAGGCTAAAAGAAAATACCGACCCCTTCCCTTCAACGGAGTTGACACTGATTTTGCCGCCCTGGAGTTCCACCAGCTTTCTGGTAATCGTCAGACCAAGTCCGGTACCGCCACAGGTTCTGGTTGCAGTACCGTCAACCTGTTCAAATGATTCAAATATGGTCCCAAACATATGCGCTGGAATCCCTGCCCCCGTATCTTCAACATGGACAATAATATAGGAATCGCACTCCTGTGCAAAAACCCTTACATGGCCCTCCTGGGTGAATTTAACGGCATTTCCAATGAGGTTAAAAAGAACCTGTTGCAGCCGGTTTTCATCCCCCCTGACAGGTGGAAAATCATTTTTCACATCATTTATCAGATCCAGTTTTTTGGAAGGAATGGTCGCCTTGACCACCGTTAAAACAACTTGCGTTATCTGTCTCAAATCAATATCGTTTATAGCCAGGGAGATGTCGTTGTGTCGCAGTTTTGAATAATCCAGAATGTCATTGATCAGGCTGGCAAGCCTTTTACCGCTTAAAGAAATCAGTTTTAAATTCAAAACAGCCTTTTCTGACAAATTCCCTGCAATGCCGTCAATCAGAGAATTGCTGATACCGATAATTCCGTTAACCGGGGTTCGCAGTTCATGGGAGGTATTGGCAAGGAACTCGTCTTTGAGTTTATCCGCGGCCTGAAGTTTTTTTGAAAGCGCTTCAACCATCCGATGCTCATTGGCAAACTTTATGGCAAGCATGGAAGACTGGGCAACAATGAAAAATGAAAACCACAGAGACAGGAAATATCCCGTGTTGATGACCTGCATGTAATGAAGCATATCATTGGCAACACCTGCGAATACAAACAAGAATCCCCCAAGAAAAATAACGGCATATTGAAACTCCCGGGCCACTGCGCAGCCATTGACACAAATGATAAGCACACAGGATGCAACAATCACCAACAGATATGGCGTATACAAATTCGAATAACCCATGGGGGACAGCGTCAGTGACAGTATAAAATAGGCACTGTGCAGCAACAACAGTACCCCATGGGATTTAACGGGAAAATGGGGCTTGAAAAAATAATACGCATAGATCTGAAAGGCCATGACACACAGCGGAATGATGCCGGTGGCAACCCGGGAGCCGGCTTCAAAGGGAATTTCCGGTATCATCTGGGTGATAAAGGTTGTACCGGTGGACACGGTTCGGAGGGCGATTAAAATGCAGAAAAGACCGAAATAAAAAAGTTCTTTTTCTTTTCTTCGAAAGGAAAACAAAAGGATATGATAAATTCCGGCAAATAAACACACTGCAACCAGAACCATTTCAATAATCGTGCTGAAAAGATGCTGTTTTTGAATGGCCTCTGGGCTGCCGAGAAAAAAGCTCTGCCCAATGCCGGCATTTGCATGGTTATTATTTGCGATGTTCAGAACAATTTCTATGGTGTCACGTTTGTTTTGGAAGGTATAAATTTGCGGGGACAAGAACCGGATACCGTGATCTGAAAATCTGCCGTGGCTGTCCATGAGCTCCCCGTTGATAAACAGCCTGTACTCTGTGAAAATCTCAGGGGTTAACAGGCTCAGGGGTCTGTTTTTTTGGTTCACAAGAATTAAAAGCCTGTAAGTTACGATCCCTTCCGGGGAAAGGGCAAGATCTTTGTATGCCGTCCAATATTTAGGAACCGTGTAATATCCTCCGGAATCGGGTGCCATATTATTTAAGAATGCCTCCGGCGTATGAACCCTCCCTGGATAAAATTGCCACTGTCCGTCCAGGCGCATGGTGCCGTGCCGGTACAAATCATGATCTAAAAGATTCAGTACCCCGGATATGGCAGAAGGCACTGCCTGTTGGTTACCAGTGCCCCCTGAAACGCCCGGAACACTGAAAAAAAACAGGAGCAGCGTGGCAATAAGGGTTTTAAATAAAATGTCATATATGTCTTGATTATTTTTCATGGAGTACACAGGATCATATCAACATATAATTAGCAAATAATTTCTTCGTGGTCAGAAAATGGGGGCTTGGTCACAACATGGGCCATTCATCATATTGGGTAACCCCAAGGGGTCAGATTTGGGTTATCGACCGCAGCCTGTGCAAAGGTTAAAAGTACCGATAATGCCAATAACCCAAACCTGAGCCACCCTAAAGCCTCCCATGTTGTGACCAGTTCAAGGCGGAATCAGGACGTTTAACCCCTATACCGATTCCTGCAACGCCATTAACCGCTTGATATCATTGATCTTGCCATGGGTGGCGATATACCCCTCTTCAATGGAGTGTTCCACCTGATCATAATCAAGCATTTTCAGGTCTCCCAGACGGGGGGTAATGAGAATATCCGGGGGGTTCACGGCAAAGTTAACCCGGGTAATGCGATCCTGCATGAGCTGTATGGCGGCATTAATCACCTGCCGGGTGCCGGGGGGAGTCTGTTTTTTTTCTTTCTGCAGTTCCAGTCGTTCCCGGATCATTTTTTCAGCGGCCTCGTAACGGGCTGCCAGATTCTTTAAAAACTCGTTGCGCACCGGAGGCGGATGAATCGGTTCATCTGCCTCTATTCTCTGCTGCTGACGACGACGGGACACCAGTTCAGAGTCCAGATTCACGGCAATTACAATGTCTGCCCCCATGGCCCTTGCAACCCCCACCGGCACCGGGTCCACCACCCCGCCATCTATCAGCCATCTGCCCTTGTGAAACACAGGGGCAAAAAGCCCGGGATAAGACATGGATGCCCGGAGTGCCTTGAACAGATCACCACTGTCTAAAACCACCTGATCCCCGGAATGCATATCGGCGGCAACCACTTTCAAGGGGGTGGCAAGCTCTTCAAATTCCTTTTTATCACTGTGCATGCCGAAAAGGGCCTTAAGTTTTTTATCCCCATCCAGGAGCCCCGAGCGGATCAGGGTGAAATCTGAAAACGAAAACATGCTTTCACCGTCCATGTCGATGACAAATTTTTTCAGCCGTTCCAGGCCGCCGCTGGCGTAAATGGCACCCACAAAAGCCCCCACACTGCACCCGGTCACAAGGTGAATGGGAATCTGTGCATCCTGCAGGGCCTCAATAACCCCGATGTGTGCCCAGCCCCGGGACGCGCCACTTCCCAGTGCCAATCCTACCTTACAGGTCGTCATATTTTCATTCCTTTTTAATTTATATGAAAAGGTCGCTTTCAAGTCTACCTCAGCTGAGCCCCTCCCCCGATGGGCAATGGGAACCGGACAATCGAACTGTCTACAGTTCCGGTCCGGGCCCATTGCCCGTCGGGGGAGGGGCGGCATAATGCCATTTACCATTGTCAATATTCGTTGTGTCCGCCAGGGCATGCGGGTTATACCATAACACAAACTTTAAGCGGTTGAGCCGACAATTATGACAGCAGGCAGATATTCCGGTCAAGGCCGAAAACAAAGAGCATCAGGGCCTGGTCACAACATGACCCATTTTGGGAAAAATAAGGGAAATTAAAGTTGTTTCAAAACCACGAATCAGATATAGTAAAATATGAAAAAAGCAGTAATTACCCATGACATTTGGCACTGCACAACAAGCACCAAACGGGCATTATCTTAATTTTCTTTGAGGAGATATACACAGGAGACATCCCCCATGAATACCTATGAAGAAATCATCAATTACGCCATTGGAAAAGAGATAGAAGCAGAAACCTTTTATAAAGAAGTGGCGGCCAAGACCACCAAAACCTTTTTAAAAGAGATGTTCACCGCCTTTGCCGACGAGGAAAAAAAGCACCAGAAAATTTTAAACAACATTCTGGAAAATAAAATCATCGGCTCCCATTTCAAGGCAACCAGCGATTACGGCATATCCAAAACCCTTGAAAAACCCGATGTGTCCGATGGCATGACCCTGGCCGATGCCTTTGCCATTGCCATGAAAAATGAAGAAGAGGCCATGAACATGTACCTGAAGCTGGCCGCC
This sequence comes from uncultured Desulfobacterium sp., assembly GCA_963674605.1. Taxonomy (GTDB): domain Bacteria; phylum Desulfobacterota; class Desulfobacteria; order Desulfobacterales; family Desulfobacteraceae; genus Desulfocicer. The sequence goes on from OY771474.1 coordinate 1,062,325, forward strand.
GACTGCGACTCCGCCGATGCCCGCAAGATCTTCCAGGACCTTGCCACCATGGAAAAAGGCCATAAATTTAAAATGGAAACCGCCTACACCGAAACCGCCTATGCCGAGGCATGGTAAACAGCCTTCCCCACATCGGTGCCATCCAGGAACGCCTGGAAGGTATTGTTGACCGGGTGACCTTTCACAACCCGGACAACGGCTGGTCCATCCTAAAGCTAACCCCCTTTAATTCCATGGGACAGGAAACGGTGGTGGTGCACCAGACCCGGGTATTTGCCGGTGCCACCATGGTGTTTGAGGGGGCCTGGACCGTTCATCCAAAATTTGGACGACAATTCCAGGCCGTGGTGGCCACGGAAAAAAAACCGGCCACCCTGGCGGCCCTGGAAAAATATCTTGGCTCCGGGCTTATCAAGGGCGTAGGTCCCAAAACCGCACGTAAAATCGTAAAACACTTCAAGCAGGACACCCTCAACATTTTTGAAACCCGCATGGAGTGCCTCACCGAAATTCCTGGAATTGCCCAAAAAAAACTGGAAATGATCCGCCACGCCTGGACCCGGCATAAATCCATCCGGGAGGTGATGATGTTTTTACAGACCCACGGCATCAGCACCCTTTTTGCCGTGCGGATTTACAAAACCTATGGGGACAAGGCCATTGCCACTGTCACCCAGGATCCCTATCGCCTGGCCAATGATTTTTACGGCATCGGTTTTTTTTCTGCGGACAAGGTGGCCTTAAGCATCGGCCTTGACAAAGAAAGCCCCCAAAGAATCATGGCAGGCATCCGTTATGTGGTGGCAGCCGGTAGAAATGACGGCCACTGCTATCTCACCCTCACCCAGATCAACCAGAGAGTAAAGGAACTGCTGGAACTTGACATTGAAAATCAGCTGAGCACTTTACTGGATCATATGGTGAAAGAAAGACAGCTCATGGTGCGGGAACTGCCCACGGAACACACCACCGCCATGCGCTGTTATTATGCCCGTTCCCTGTATTTTGATGAACGCTATGTGGCCCGGCGGGTGGCCGGCATGGGTCCTCCGCCCCCGTCAGATTTACAACGGATACAGCGCTGGATTGATCTGTTCTGCAAAACCCGGGAAATAAAGTTAAGCCATGAACAGGCAAAGGCCGTGGGCCGGGTGGTGTGCGAAAAATTCTCCATCCTCACCGGGGGTCCGGGGTGCGGCAAAACCACCACCACCCAGGTGATTGTGAAACTTGCCGAAGCCATGGGCCTGAAAGTACTTCTGGCCGCTCCCACGGGCCGGGCGGCCCAGCGCATGGGGGAAGTCATCGGCCGGGAAGCCAAAACCATCCACCGGCTTCTGGAATGGAAGGGCGGTGAATTTAAAAAGAACGAGTCCCAGCCCCTGGACACGGATTTTCTCATTGTGGATGAATGTTCCATGCTGGACATCAGCCTGACAGCCTCCCTTTTAAAGGCCGTACCCATGGACAGCCGGGTGCTGTTCATCGGCGATGCCGACCAGCTGCCCTCGGTGGGGGCAGGCAATGTGTTAAAGGACATTATTTCCGCCGACACCGTGCCCTGCTTTCGTCTCACACAGATTTTCCGCCAGGCCCGGGAATCGAAAATCATCCAGTATGCCCACCAGATCAACCGGGGGGAAATGCCCTGGGTGATATCCCCCTTTAAAAAGCCCTCCGTGTGGCAGGATGGGTCCGACTGCATGTTCATGGATTCCGACGAGGCCACCGGGGAACAGCTTCGCTTCATTGATCGGGTAAAGCGCCTGTGCAGTGACAATCTGGAAAGTTCCGGTGACAGCCTCCCCCTCGGTACTGACCCTGAAGCACTGAATCTGAACGTAAGTAAAAATCAAAAAAAAGACAAACCCGTCAAAGCTGACAATGTCCATAAAGACAAGGAAATCCTTCCTGATCATCCATGTGACGGCCATCCAACCCATGGGGATGATGAGCGTGAGGATGCGCCTTTGTATGAATTTCGCATCAACGAAACCGTCAGGCCCTATGAAACGGAGCTGACCATCCCGGAAAAATTCCAGCATGTGGACCTCCATGCCCTTGCCCGGGCAGACTCCGGGGTGGCGGAACTCACGGCGGTCTTAAAAAAGGTACACCCCTGGTCCTCCCTTCATTATGGATATGCAGCCCTGGACGTGGTGACCCAGCTTTATCTGACATGGATTCCCAAATACTTTGGCAGGGACCGGGAGATACAGATTCTTTCCCCCATGACCCGGGGTTCCCTGGGCACCTCCAACCTCAACCGGGTGATCCAGAACGCGGCCAACCCCTTTATGGAAGGCAAACCCCAGCTGAAGGTGGGGCAACGCATTTTTAGATGCGGAGACCGGGTGATCCACCGAAGAAACAACTATGATCTGGGTGTGTTCAACGGGGACATCGGCACCATCATAGCCATTGACAACTCAGAACCCAGCCTCACCGTTGCCTTTTATCCTGACCAGCGCCAGGTATTTTACCAACGAGATGACATCATGGAGCTGGATCTGGCCTGGGCCATCACCATCCATAAATCCCAGGGCAGTGAATTTGAAGTGGTGATCATTCCGGTGCTCACCCAGCATTATAAAATGCTGTACAGAAATTTATTATACACGGGGCTTACCCGGGCAAAAAAGCTGGCCGTTTTTGTGGGCACCCGCAAGGCCATGTCCATGGCGGTGCGCAACCAGGATGTCAGCCAGCGGCAGACGGCATTGGATTTTCTGTTAAAAGAGGGTCCGGAATTATTTGAATAAACTTGAACATCAAGCGCAATCCACAGGAAAAAATGCTGCAATTAACACCCCATGAGACCATCCACTGGCAACCGGAACCGGGCATCTGCGTCCAGGTCAGAACCTTCTCTGGATTCCTTAAAACCATGCATGCCCCCGAACGCTTCCATGACTTTAGCACCCGGCGGTACATGCGGTTTACCCCTGATGACTTCATCCAGCCCTTTTTATGCCCGGCAGAACTTGAGACAGTGAACGGCTTTAAAAGCCTGAAAAAACAGATTGAGTGGATGGCCGGACGACGTCTGGTGAAAGAAATGGTGGGATCTGCCACAGCAAAAAGGGTAAGCCCATGCGAAATCACCATTGCTTACCGGGATGAAGGCGCACCTTTCCTGCCCCTTTATCCGGAAATACAGATTTCCATAACCCATTCCGGCAGGTATGCGGCGGTGGCATTGTGCTGTGATAAAGACAGAACCCTGGGACTGGACATGGAAAAAATCGGCCCGCCACCGGACACGGGATTCATGAAACTTGCCTTCACCCCCCGGGAAAGGGAGAACACAGGAGAAGATCCCGAAAAAATTTTCAGGAACTGGACATTAAAAGAGGCGTATTTAAAATTTATTAAAAGGGGATTTAACGAAAGCCTTCACCAGGTGGAAATCCAAGGCGATGTTATTTTACACAGAGGCAACAAGGCAAAGATAAACATGTATTGTGCAACCATTGGCCGGGAGTATGCCATTTCATTGATCACTGACGAATTGTAAGCCCGATTCTGTTTTTTATATGAAAAGGTCGCCTTCAAATCTACCTCAGCAGAGCCCCCCCGATGGGCAATAGGAACCGGACAATTGAGCTGTCTACAGTTCCGGTCCGGGCCCTTTGCCCGTCGGGGGAGGGGCGGCATAATGCCATTTGGCTCCGCGTCTACGACCCTATCTTCGTTGTGTCCGCCAAGACATGTGGGTTATTACAACATCGGGCTGAAAAAAACCAACGCATGAAATCAGGTGTTCATAGCTCGGTCAATCATGCAGGGTCAGGTCTCAGTTACTCGTTTACCCGCTCCACATATTCCTTGGTCCGGGTGTCGATCTTAATTAACTGACCTTCCTCCACAAAGGGAGGTACCTGGATCTGAAATCCGGTTTCAAGAGTGGCAGGTTTGGTATCCCCGGTTGCGGTGTCGCCCTTGGCCCAGGGATCAGACTGAACCACCCTCAGATTGATAAAATTAGGCAAGGTCAAACCAATGGCCTTGTTGTTAAAGAACAGCACAGTACACACGGTGTTTTCTTTTAAGATATCAATTACATCCTCCACCTGATCCGCGCCAAGAAACTCCTGCTCATAGGTGGTGGTGTCCATGAAACAATAGCTGCCGGGCTCCGCATAAAGATATTCCATCTCCTTTTCTTCCAGGGTGGCCTCTTCAAATTTATCGCCTGATCGAAATGTTTTTTCAAACTGGGCTCCGGTAATCATATTTTTGAGCTTGCACTTGTAAAGGGCCTGTCCCTTGCCCGGTTTTTTAAACTGAAAATCCACAATGATATATGGATCTCCATCAATCTGGAATTTAAGTCCTTTTCTCAGATCACTTGCGTCATGCATTATTCTCTCCTGTCCGTAATTGCGGCAATTATATTTGCCCGAATTATTTAATGATATGTGATGATCACGTTTGTTTATGTTGACATGATTAAACAATTGTCAGGCTTGGCTCTCAGGCATTCTTGCCAGATATTTATGGTGTACATTATGGCGCGCATTGATCGGATTTAATCCTCCCATAAGCCAAGCCTGCCCATCCTTCTCCCAATTAAAAACACAAGCACCACCAAGCACGTCCAGCCATGGGCGCTAAAATATTCCAATAAACCACATTTCCCGGCAATAGGCAATGCCGTGTGATAAAAACAACTTGATTTTTTGTTGTTTTTATATAAGAAATAGAGCCATTATGCAAATTTAATGAAGGGCTTGTTCACAACATGGGCACCCTTGGTGGGGGGTCAGGCTTGCGTTATTGGCGCTTTTGTTGATATTTAATTTGAAACACAGGTAGTTGCCAAAAGCACAATAACACAAGCCTGACCCCATCGGCCCACCAAATGTAGCAGGTATCCCATGTTGTGGACCAAGCCCTTAATGAAAAGATGGCGGATTTTAAATTTCACCATAAGGACCTTGACATTTATATCCTGATATCCCGTTTTTTATCCACCAAGCCCTTGAATTAAAGGTTGACGGAATATAAACGCTGGTAAATCAGGGAGTTCATAGGTCCTGAGTACCCCTCAACTATAAAAATGACATACAAATTTCAGGAATATAAATTAATTATGATACTTATTATTGACTTCGGCTCACAGTTCAATCAACTTATTGCCAGAAGAGTGCGGGAAAATGAGGTATATTGCCAGGTTGAACCCGCCGGGCTGAGCATTGACAGAATAAAGGGTCTGAATCCCCAGGGCATCATCCTGTCCGGTGGTCCTTCCAGCATCTATGAAGAAAACAGCCCCACCATTGACACGGAAATATTTAAACTTGGGGTTCCCATCCTGGGCATCTGTTATGGCATGCAGTTCATGGTTCACTCCCTGGGCGGCAAAATCGGTAGATCCTCAAAACGGGAATACGGCTTTGCCACACTCAAGGTCAAAACACCAAAACCCATGTTTTCCGGCATGGACAATGAGCTGCAATGCTGGATGAGCCATGGAGATTCCACCGAATCCCTGCCCGACAGATTTGTGGTGACCGCATCCACGGACAACACCGAGATTGCCGCCATTGCAGACACCGAACATCATTTCTACGGCCTGCAATTTCACCCCGAGGTGGAACATACCCACCAGGGCAAAGATATGATCAAAAACTTCCTCTTTGATGTCTGCCACTGCACCAAAAACTGGAACATGGAATCCTTTGCCGCCACTGCCATTGCAGAAATAAAGGAAGCCGTCCAGGACAAAAAGGTCATCATGGGCCTTTCCGGCGGGGTGGATTCCTCTGTTGCAGCCCTTTTGATCCACAAGGCCATTGGGAAAAATCTCCACTGCATTTTTGTGAACAACGGGCTTTTACGGAAAAATGAACAGGAAAATCTTGAAAAAAGCCTCACCAGCCATCTGGACTTAAACATCAAGTTTGTGGATGCCCGGAAGCTCTTTCTGGATGCCCTGAAAGGTGTCACTGACCCTGAAATCAAAAGAAAAGAAATCGGCCGTCTCTTCATTGAGGTGTTTGATGCCGAGGCTAAAAAAGTAGAGGGTGCCGATTTCCTGGGCCAGGGAACCCTGTACCCGGACATCATTGAATCCAAATCCGCCTTTGGCGGCCCCACCTCCATTATCAAATCCCACCACAATGTGGGGGGATTGCCTGAAAAAATGAAACTCAAACTCATTGAACCCCTGCAGTTTCTCTTCAAGGATGAGGTGCGGCAACTGGGCCTGGAACTGGGACTCAATGAAGACCTGGTGTGGCGACAGCCCTTTCCCGGACCCGGACTTGCCATTCGAATCATGGGGGAAGTAACGGAAAAACGCCTGAACATCTTAAAGGAAGCCGATTCCCTGCTCCTGGAAGAAATCCGGGCCGCCGGCCTTTACAGAAAACTGTGGCAATCCTTTGCCGTTCTGCTGCCCATCAAAAGCGTGGGCGTCATGGGAGATAAAAGAACCTATGACAGCTGTATTGCCATCCGGGCAGTCAACAGCATTGATGCCATGACCGCCGACTGGGCAAGGCTTCCCCATGACCTCCTTGCCAGAATGTCCAATCGCATTATCAATGAGGTGGACGGTGTCAACCGGGTGGTGTTTGACATCACCTCAAAACCCCCTGGAACCATTGAGTGGGAATAAATTCTCTGACCGGAACCCTTCTTTAAGGAGCCACGCCATCCATGGAGACATTAAAGATATCTAAAGAGGATGACATCCATTCCCTTTCCGCATCCATTTACAAGCAGGAACTCAATGAACTTAAAATAGAGAAACTGGGAAACCGCATCACCATTATCTCATTTATTCTGCCCTGCCTCATCGGTGCCATTGTCTTTTATGCCTACATGGATATCAACCACCGGGTGGTGGATGCCAAGGATTCCGGTCAGACTGAAATTCAACAGATCACCCAGGATATGGAAGATAAAATCAATGCCATGAACGTGGAAATGGCCAAGTTGAAATTTTCCCAGGAACAGCAACTGCCTGCCATCACAGCCCAGATTGAAGAATTATCCGTGCTGAAGGCCAACCGGGAGGACACCCTTGCGGCCTTGGAGACCCTGAAAAAAGAAGTGACCCACACCACAGATCAGTATAAAGCAGCCATTCACATCATTGATCGCACCAGCAAGGAAAACCTGGGTATTATCAACACCACCGGAGATCGGCTTCAAAAAAATGCCGAAGCCTTTGAACAGAGTACCACCCAGCGACTGACCACCGTTGAAACCCAGTTAAACGAGGCATTAAGGGCCGTTGAAACCCGATTCAACGGGGCAATAACGGCCCTTGAAGCCACCATCAAAAAGGATCTTTCCCGCATGGAGAGCCTGAACTTAAGCCTGGCCTCCTATGAAATGACCATGAAAACCTTTGGGAAAGATCTGGAAAGCCTTAATACCCAATTAAAGAAAAAAATAAGTCAGGAGACTCTCACCAACGGTCTTGACCAACTCAGAAAAACCGTTGAAACTCGATTACAACAAATTGAGAACAGGCTTTCCAAGGCATTGGCTGCCATGGACAAGGGAAAGACTCAATCTGTGGTATCCAAATCACGGAAAACCGGGGAAACCGATTCAAAAGACAAAAAAAAAAACTCTCCCACAAAACCCGAACCCATTATCATCATGGTGCCTGAATCCGGCAAAATATCAGAAAAAGATCTCACCCAATAAAAAAGCATCCCCCAATGAAATTCAATATACAACACCTGACAGATGTCCATATACTGGTCATCGGCGACATCATGCTTGATCAATACATCTGGGGCAAGGTGGAGCGTATTTCCCCTGAAGCCCCTGTGCCCATTGTCCATGTGCAGAACAAAACATACATGGTGGGGGGGGCAGCCAATGTTGCCCGGAACCTCAACGCCGTGGGGTGCCATGCAAGTGTCATGGGCCGGTGCGGCACCGATAAGGCAGGCCAGCAGCTCAGAACCCTGCTGGACCGACACCGGATCACTCATCACCTCCTTGTGGAGGAGGGTTTCCAGACCATCACCAAGACCCGGGTCATGGCCATGGAACAGCAGCTGCTTCGCATTGATGAGGAAGAAATCACCCCCCTTAACGCCTCATCTGTGGGGGGATTCATGGATAAAATAACGGCCATGCTCCAGCAGGTGAAGGGGGTCATTCTATCTGATTATGGAAAGGGACTCCTCCAGACACCCGGGGTAACGGAATCCATCATAAAATTGTGTCGGGCGGCGGATATCACGGTGGTGATTGACCCCAAGGGAATTGACTGGCGACGTTACCAGGGGGCCACCTGCATTACCCCCAACATCGGAGAACTTAAACTGGTGGCCGGGAATCGCCCGGTGGACAGCGATGCCGACCTTGCACAAACGGCAGCCTCGGTGTGCCATGAATTTCAGCTGGAACGCCTTCTTGTAACCCGGGGTGCTCGGGGCATGTGTCTTGCCGGCACCAGTGCACCGCCATTTCTCATCCCCACCCAGGCCCGGGAAGTCTATGACGTGTCCGGGGCCGGGGATACCGCCATTGCCATCTTTACTGCGGGACTTACCCTTGGTCTTTCCTTTGAGGATGCTGCTGGCCTCGCCAATCAGGCTGCCGGCGTGGTGGTGGGAAAAATCGGTACCCAGGCTGTCACGGCTGATGAACTTCGTTCCTGTGTGGGCTCGATTTGCTTTAAGTGCTGATACCTTTTGTATAACGGGCATGTCCTGGCGGAAACAACGAACAATGGGTCGTAGACGCGGAGCCCAATGGCATAATACCGCCCCTCCCCCGACGGGCAATGGTCCCGGACCGGAACTGTAGACAGCTCGATTGTCCGGTTCCTATTGCCCATCGGGGGAGGGGCTCTGCTGAGGTAGACTTGAAGGCTACCTTTTCATATAAACCCACATGGCAGTAAATACCTGCCACAACGAAAGTTTAAAATCTAATCATTGCAGCACCTTGGACGGAGTTTCATATAAAAGACTGCCAAGGGCACAAGAATTTCTATTGAAACATATTTTTCCTTTTTTCATGGCCTAACGGGGAGATAGCCTTGCCTATTCCACAATCTACGTACCACCCGCTGTAAAACTGAGGGGCTTGGTCACAGCATGGGCCACTTTGGGGTGGGGTCAGGCTTGCGTTATTGGCATTATCGGTGCTTCTGGCCTTTGCACAGGTTGTGGTCGATAACGCCAATAACACAAGCCTGACCCCGTTGGTCCATTAAATGTGACGGGTGGCCCATGCTGTGACCAAGCCCAAACTGAGACTATGGTTTGCGTTTCCACATATACACGCCCAGAAAGAGATTCATCAAAATGCTCACCCCGAAAACGGCTCTAATACCCATGGGGACGCCCCCAAACAGGAGATCTTTTTTCCCCAAGATTTCATTCCGCCATTTACTCGAAATTTCACCCGTATTTTTTGATTCTGAATTAAAGGAATTCACTGAGACAATTGCATTGACCGCATGCCCCATACCGTCATCGACCTTTATCTGCCATTTTCCAGGTGTTTCCGGGAGAAAAGCAAACCTTCCGTTCTGATCCGTGCGTCCATTCTGATATTCCACTTTCTTGTTTTCCGGACTGAAAACCATAATCTCCGCATACCGCATAGGGGTTTTGTCCGAATAAAAAAATTCCGCAGCCACCACTGCATTTTTATTGATCAGGCGGTAGTCCGTACCATGGGCGAACCCATTGAAAGGCATGGCCATTACCCATACAAAAACGGCAAATAAATACATCCGGTTCATTATTTTGCCTCAAATATTAGAAATGTCATAAACTTCAAGAAATCCAAACCGGAATTCTTTTCAGCAGGAATCTGGTGGGTTGCATAAAGCAGGCACACACCGCTTTTCTCAAAAACAATTTGCGTTACGCCGTTTTCATCGGTTTTGGATTCTTTGTCAAAGTTTGTTAAGACAGGTATTCCAGCAAGGGGACGGCCGTCAAACAACAGCTTAAACGCTGCCGGCATCCCTGGTGCCAAAGTCATGGGATCGGCAAGGGGCACCAGCTCAAATCTCAATCCCAACAACTGGGTATTGAATCTGGAGGGAGCCAACATGGTTTTCGAAAATTGCGTGGATGTAAACGCGCTCACTACGTTCAGACCTGCTGCTTCAGCCGCCTGTCGGCTCATCAGCTTTTTCCCCCGGGTAGTGTTGACGCGATCTCCCCATTCACTCGTCACCGAAACTATTGCGGGCTTTTCATTTGCGGTAAAAACCACGCGCTCTTTTTCATTCGTCCGGGTTATCAAAACTCCCGTTCCGTCGGGGGAATTAGCTAAAATTTGCGTAACGCACGATGGGTTGTATGCATCAATGCGTTCGCCAATACTTCCCCGGCATACCGCATACGAGTCGTCCATTTCTTGGACCCAAAGATAATGGGCAAAAGAAGAAGTCGCTGTCACCCACATTCCTGCCACGGTCACGGCAAGCAGAATCATAATTTTTAAGCATTGTTTCATTTTTTGCAATTCCTTTCTAAAATTCGAATTTTACACCGCCGGTAACAATTAAACCTGGGGCAATAGTATCACCCGAGGTAAGGGACCTGAACATGGCATATTTCTCGTCAAAAAGATTCTCTGCATTGACGTAGGCCGTGAACCCATCAAACAACTTGCGGGAAACCGAAGCATCAAGGGTAAAATAGCCGCTTTCATTCAAGGTATTTTCATTATCGAAGTAAATATCAGCGTAGTAATTGGCAATCACTGAAACATTAACAATTTTAGGATTGTTGTATCGGAATCCGAAATGTACATTATGCCGGGGATCGTTGGGCAGATAATTGCCCTCCAGATTGGCGTTGTTCTCATCCTTTTTGACCTCAGAAATATTGAAGGTGTAATTGGCAAAAAGGGTGAGCTCGGATAAGGCATACCACTCCAGTTCTGTTTCAACCCCGTAAATATCCACCTCACTGACATTGTCCAACTGATACTCATACCTGGTTTTCCCCCCGGAAAAAGTACCGGTGCCGATGAGGCGGTCGCCTATATAATTTTTGGCAAAGGACTGGTAAAAAGTCAGCCTGCCCCAGAGGTTGTCAGTAAGGAAGCGCTCTACCCCCACATCGTAGGCCCATATTTTCTCAGGGTCTAAATCGGGATTGGCTTCACGATAATAGGTCCCGCCGCTGCGGACGTGGACTTTGTAGAGCTCAAACAGGCTGGGTGTCCGGAATCCTTTTCCGCCGGAGGCCCGAAACGTTGTTTTATCATCGGGATGCCAGGCAATACCCAGCTTGGGGGAAAAGCTGCCCTCCGTGTTGGAGTCAAAGGTATTGTCATAGGCGGATTTTCCCGCACTGCCCTGGCTGTCCCAGTTGGCACCGTCCAAGGTTTCGATCCAGTCGTACCTCCCGCCCAAATTCACAATCAAATTATCATCTAAGAAACGAAAATCAAAATTTGCAAAAGGCGAGATAAAGCGCTGCTTGCCCTCTGCTCCGACATCCCGTGTGCCGGCAACATATTCATCATCGTAATCCCAAGAGATCTCTTTGTAAGTGGCGCCTAAAGTGAACTTCGAGCGTGATCCCAATGGTATGGTCCCCTGGAAGTCAGCACCCCATGTGGTGGAAGGCATCTCCTCCATTCTAAGTAATGATGAATAGTTGTCGTTTGCTGTATCCTGATAAGCAGTTTTGTCGGCATGATTTAAGTAGACCAGTCCCTTTAAATCAAAAAATTCCCCATCATGACTGTAGTTCATCCAGTATTGGTCAAGAGCCAACTCATCATAAAAAAACGCTCGCCCCTTTCCGGTTTCATGGTCGTAATACAATGCTGCAAACGATATATCGGACCCGGGCGATATATCATAGGTCGCCTTGCCAAGGACTTTCCCTGCTTCTCGATAACGTTTAATTTCATAAGCCTCCGGATCTTCAACCATATAAAACCCATCACTCTCCTCATAGCCGCCGGCCACCATGAAACCAAAATCTTTTATTTTTTGGCTGTGGTAGCCGTATCCACCATAAGTGTCAGCCGCTCCTGCTTCACCACGAACCAGGGTTTGTCTCTCTGTCTTGGGTTTTTTGGTAATGATATGGATCACACCGCCAAGCCCCTCTGATCCGTAAAGCGCCGAAGTCGCCCCTCTCACGATTTCGATACGTTGGATGGTTTCCTTTGGGATGTGACCCCAGGCCACCCAGGCGACGGCATTGTTAAAATTGTCATTCTGCGGTACCCCGTCCACCAATATCAGGATTCTGTTACTGCCCACGCCACGCATTTTTAATGGACTTACAATGCCGTTTGTTTGTAAAGCAAAATGCCGAAAATTGTACATGCCGGGAACACTGCGCAGGATGTCCTCCACACGATCAAAGGGCGAGGCCATAAGTTCCTCGTTGGAAATGACTGTAACACTTTGAGCCGCATCAAACACCGGAATCTCTGACCGGGTGGCGGAAACCACCACCTCACCCAGAGTGTACGGCTCTTTTGCCTGTTCCTGTGCCAATCCTGATAACGGGCATCCAAAAACAGCAAACATAAATACAATACCGATCCATTTTAAGCGTTCCATTCTCTTCCTCCTCAACCCAACCTTTTGATTAATATTTCATATGTTGACGAAAAGGAGCATCTATCATAAGTCTTACGACTGAATCCGCTGATTTTCGCAAACTTTTCACCTTTAGGGGGACGGAAAACCCGGGATGGGAAATACCGTCCTCCATACCTGACCTTTCTTAAACTCAAGTTGCACCCGGCTCACGTCAGGCATCATTTAGTACTAACAAAAAAAGGCCACGAAGAAGCATCCCATTTTTGGGTGCTTGGACCTTCGTGGCCTTTTTCTTTTTTTATTATATGCCACCCCCGCTATCAAAAGCGGGGGTGATACCTATGGACTTTTTTCTGAAATTCAGCAGTTATGCCAGCGACTTCAGCCGCAGTTATAAAAAGAATTCCTAACAAAATTTTTCTTGTTTGTCAATTTTTTTAACGCAGTTTCTCCTTTGATATTTAGTGGCTTCGAATTTTATATAACCCTCTTATATTTCGATGTTTTCATACGCATAAGCGTGGTTCCGGAACAAGGCCTACATTTTCTGCGCCTGCATCCGTTAAACAAAAGCAAACACGCCACTGGTTGTTGATACGAATGTTGTATTGACCAGAACAATCACCATTGAGTGCTTCAAGATGAAAGTGCATATGGTGCAATGGTTTTAGTGAAAATATCATAAGGGGACCACAAAACAGGATACTTTCAGTCAAATCTATCATACCCGATGGGCCATCCGATGTTGCGACCAAGCCCTTCAGGCAGAAACCGGTGTTGAGACTATGAGCAGTCTTTTATTTCTTTTTACCACGGAACCCCACCACCAGGACATCCCCGGGGTGGATATAGCTTTTAAAGGTCAATTGATTCCATTGGAGCAATGCCACCAGAGAGACGTTATACCTGCCAGCGATCATGGTGAGATTTTCCCCCGCCTTTACCACATGGTAAATCTGGTGGGCGTCATTATTCCATGTGATTAACAGCTTCTGGAATCGCTTGTTAAAGCCATTGGCTTTTCCCCTCGGAACGGCAAGGTCATAACTGCCTTCACACAGAAAATACCCTCTGATTTCCGGGTTAAGCATTTTAATTTCCTTAAACACGGTATCCGTGGCCCGGGCAATAATATTAAGATTCAACCGGCCGGGGGAGGTAAACTGGACACGATCATAGGCTTCAGGCGGATAATAATCATCTTTTTCCATAATAAAGCCATATTTCTCCGGATGCTCCAGAATCATCTTCACTGCGGCGATTTTCAGCACATATTGCTGGGTCTCCAACGATAGATATAGATCGTAATAAGAATCCACCTCCTGTAATTCCATGGCAGCAGATAGGCCGTTTTCACCCATGTTATACCCGGCAAGGGCCAGGGACCAGGTGCCGAACTGCTCATGGAGTTTTTTAAAATACGCACAGGCGGCCCGGGTGGATCGTAACAGATTGCGCCGGTCGTCCACGCAGTCATTCACCTGCAATCCATACTTCAGGGCCGTGGATTCGATGAACTGCCAGTAGCCCATGGCTCCCTTGCTGGAACCGGCATGGGGTCTTAACGAACTTTCCACCACCACCACATATTTTAAATCATCGGGCAATCCCTCCTGCTTGAGCATGGCTTCAACGGGTGGGAAAATCCGGGAGGCGCGTTTCATCCACAACAGCACCTGGGACCGATTCCACAAAGCCAGCAAAAGCTCTTTCTCAACGCCTTCCCTGATGCCGGGGCTATCTAAGGGAAGGGTCTCGCCAGCCAGCACAACCGGTGAGGTCAACCGGGAGTTTACAACAAGATCAGGCAGATCCTTGCCATGTGCCACAGAAACAAAACCCCCGGCCGGAAGCATCAGCAGCACAGCGATTAATTTTATATATACACCGACGGATTTCATGGCTTTTTTTATCTCCCTTTTTTTTGAACAGGCTTGAATATATTTAACGCAATTTTTACAAGTTCTCAATAATCCAGGGTGATAAGGCCAGATTAACCCCTTAAACCCGGCATGCGATTCAAAACAATAGCTTGCCCCCCCGGGCTTATTAAAAACCTACCAATTTTTTGACTTAAATACGGCCAAACCGGCCCAGGGTTGTTGTATTGGAACCGGAGTGTTTTCAGGTTTCACTCTTTTTATCAAAAAATACTTTTTTTCAGGCTTGGTACGCCCTGACATGGAAAGCATTGCAAAGGTGATTATAGAAACCCGTCCCATCAAAGTCAATGGATTCTCCATTACCCAGGTGAGGTCTCCTGAAGGCAAGGCCTGTTTTTCTATTTATTACTGTTTCTTATTATGATAGATTGCCCTGCATGTATACCTTACCCATCATATTATTTTGCTGTGGCGTGGTGCTGGGGAGCATTCATGCTTATTTCACGGCCCACACTGCTCTGAACATGATCTTCTCCATTGCCGTGGGAGGATTCCTTGGAAGTGCCCTGGGGGGAGTTGCATTTATGTATGTGTACCTGCGCCACCAGCCCCCCCAAGAGGATGATCCCGCCCCTGCCGGAGAAATGCTTGAAGCGTCGCACCCACATCCCCTCCTGCCCCGCCCCCCGCAAAATCTGCCCCAGGGACAGTCCTCGCAATCTCCAGCACCCCCCCATTTGAAACCCGACCCTGACATTGACCTTTTTCCTGCTGCGGACACTGCAGCAGGAATCAAAGCCGCTCAAATAAGAAATCTGGAAAAAAAAATAAACGCATTGAAAAACAAAAAAAAAGGCAACTGACCCATGGCTATACAATGGTATCCCGGCCACATGCTGGAAACAAAAGAATTTTTAAGACAGGTAATCCCAAGCGTGGATGTGGTCCTGGAAATACTGGATGCAAGACTTCCCATCTCCAGTGCCAACCCCCTGCTGAACAAACTTTGTAAATCTGTGCCCCGGGTAAAGGTGCTCAACAAACAAGACCTGGCAGACCCTGAAGCCACGGCCCTGTGGCTGTCCTATTTCAATGAACAATTCGGGGGCAAAAGCGTTGCCATCACTGGCACGGACAAGACACAAACCTGGAAAACCGTGGATGATGCCGTAAAAACCATCACCCGAAACAAGGCCCGCAAGGCAAGGGTCATGGTGGTGGGAATTCCCAATACCGGAAAATCCACCATCATCAATTCCCTGGCCGGTAAAAAAATTGCAAAAACCGGCAATGCCCCGGCCATCACCCGTCAGCAGCAGCGGGCAGGGTTAAAAAACAAAATTGATATTTATGATACCCCGGGAATTCTCTGGCCCATTCTGGAAAATCAGGCAGGTGCCTGTCGCCTTGCGGCCAGCGGTGCCATATCCGACACGGCCATGGACTATGGAGAGGTGGCACATTTTACAGCAAGTTACCTGCTCAAGCGTTACCCTTCCCTTATCCAGGAACGATATCAGCTTGAAAGCCCCCTGCCCGGCACAGCCAATGAACTGATTGAACTTATCGGTACCCTGAGAGGATGTCTACAAAAAGGCGGCATACTGAACTGGCAGAAGGCATCTGAAATTCTCATCCGGGAACTCAGAAGCGGTAAGATCGGCAGAATCAGCCTTGAATTTCCCAAAGATTATCCCCAGGAAGATGCATGATCCGGGCCTGTCCTGCTTTACAGCCCGCCCTCCTGGCCGATCTTTATCATCTACATGGCAGTAGACCTCTGCCACAACTGATATTGAAAAAGCAAGGTGCGCCAAATCCAGTACCACGTACCCATTACCTGCTTTTTCATATAACCCACATGTCCTGTCGGACACAACGAAGATAGAAAATGGCATTATGCCGCCCCTCCCCCGACGGGCAATGGTCCCGGACCGGAACTGTAGACAGCTCGATTGTCCGGTTCCTATTGCCCATCGGGGGAGGGGCTCTGCTGAGGTAGACTTGAAGGCTACCTTTTCATATAAAAAAAGAGTATACCATGACACCATTGCACAATCGCTTCAAAACACGCCTTATCTGGGTTATTGCCTGGACTTTTTTCACCCTGCTTCCCCTTTCTTCCGGATATGGTGCAAATTCCCCTGCCCCGACCAGAGAATCCATAACCAGGGAACCCTCAGACCTTCCCCAGCTGACATACAGCAGGGAGGATGCCTACACCGGCATGACCATTGTGAAATCCCTTGAACGATTTCATTATTCCGGAAAAAGACTCGATGATGCCCTGTCCGCTAAAATTCTGGAAAAATATCTGTCCACCCTGGACCCGGCCAGGAATCTTTTTACCAAAAACGAAATCCATGAGTTTGAGCAGGTCAAATACTGGCTGGACAACTCCCTGGAGCGGGGGAACCTGAATCCGGGTTATGTGATATTCAATGTTTATTTACAGCGATCCCTGCAACGCCTGAAATACATTAAAAGCCTTATCCCGGACTGGGAAAAACGCTTTGATTTCACAAAAATGGAAAACCTTTCACTGGATCGTAAAAATGAGCCCCGGCCGGAAAACATAACAGAATTAAAAACCCTGTGGTATCAGGAGCTGAAAAATGAAATCCTCACCCGGAAACTTGACGACATTACCCCGGATGAAATCACGCAGATTCTTGAGAAACGCTACCACAACCGGATCATCCGGCTTTCCCAGGTTGACGAAAAAGATGTCTTTAACAGCTACATGAACGCCGTAACCATGAGTTTTGATCCCCACACCCAATACTTTCCCCCCCGGCTTTCAGAGGATTTTGACATCCAGATGAGCCTCTCTCTTGAAGGCATCGGAGCCGTGCTTCAAACCGAGGATGAATATACCAAAGTAGTACGCCTCATCACAGCAGGCCCGGCGGACAAATCCGGCAAGCTTAAACCCGGAGACCGCATCATGGGGGTGGGACAGGGAACCCAGGGAGAAATAAAAGACACCGTGGGATGGCGCATTGACGAGGTGGTGAAACTCATCCGGGGGCCAAGGGACACCTTTGTACGCCTGGAAATCATTCCGGCAGACAAAAAAGGTGCCCAGCATGCCAGAACCATTGTCATCAAAAGAGCTGAGGTAAAACTGGAGGAACAGGCGGCCCGCAAAAAAATCAGAACCATTAAACAGGCAGATGCCTCCTATAAAATCGGTATCATTGAATTACCCACCTTCTATCTTGATTTCAAGGCCTACCAAGACGGCAAAGAAGATTATAGAAGCACCACCCGGGACGTACTTAAATTAATTGAGGAGCTTAAAAAAGAAAACATTGATGGTCTGGTCATGGATTTAAGAGACAATGGCGGCGGCTCCCTCCAGGAGGTGAACGAACTGACTGGCCTTTTTATAAAATCCGGTCCCACTGTGCAGATCCGGTCCCGCAACGGTGATATGTCCCAACTGGATGATCCAGACCCTGATATTGTTTACCAGGGGCCCCTCATGGTAATGATCAACCGCATGAGTGCATCGGCATCGGAAATCTTTGCAGGAGCCATTAAGGATTATAACCGGGGCATTATTGTGGGTACCCAGACCTTCGGCAAGGGCACGGTACAGGCCATGCAGGCACTTGGCTCTGGGCAGTTAAAGCTCACCAGTGCAAAATTTTACCGGGTCTCCGGTAAAAGCACCCAAAACAGAGGGGTACTTCCCGACATTGAATATCCTCCGCTTTATAACAGCAAAGAGATCGGAGAGAGTGCCCTTGACAATGCCCTGCCCTGGGACACCTCCCCCAGGGCCGACTTCCAACCCTTCCAGGACATGGCACCGCTTTTACCCCTGCTGCAGAAAAAACATTACCAGCGCATCGGGCACAACCCTGATTTTGCCTATCTAAATCAAAAATTTAACCGTGCCACGGAAATGTTTAATATTAAACAACTTTCCCTTAATGAGAAAGAGCGCAGAAACCAGATAGATTTGTTTAACCAGCAGGAAATGGCATTGGAAAACCGATACCGCACGGCCAAGGGGCTTGTCCCCATTGCATCGATGGCGGATTTAAAAAAAGATACCGAACTGGAAGATGCCCATAAAAATGATGATGATAAAGAAGATCTGCTGCTGGAAGAAACAGCTCACCTCATGGCGGACTTCATTGAAATATCTTCTTCCAGGGGATATGAGTGGTAATTTTATCGTAAATATGATATTTTATTTATTTTTCCGGTTTTAAACCCGTTAAACTGACGGCTCGCAACCTCTCATTTTTCATACGGCATGTGTTGTTAAATTTTCATTTAACACTGCCTGTAATGACAAATCAAAGCAGTTACGACGTACAAAGGCTTAAAAAACCCGGAGAAATCGCAGTAGAACCCATAAACATTAAGGAGTATTCCATGGCAAAGGCCAGCGCCCGCCATATTCTGGTGGCAACAGAAGAAGCATGTCAGAACCTGATTGATGAAATAAACAATGGTGCCGATTTTGGTGAACTTGCAAAAAAGCATTCAAAATGCCCCTCCGGCAACAGAGGCGGAGAGCTAGGTGAGTTCGGCCCGGGCCAGATGGTACCGGAATTTGATCGGGTGGTTTTTAATGAAGCTGTGGGTAAACCCCATGGTCCTGTGAAAACAGACTTTGGATACCATGTGGTGGAAATAACCAGCCGCACGGAATAAGATAATTTTACAACCAATAAGCACCCGATCATCCTTGATAACCCGCAAATTATCAAGGATGGTCGGTCCTGATTGAAACATCGGCCAATTCAAAAAACACCAGAGATTGGCGTTGCAATAAGCCCCCAGTCACCATACCCCGGTTTTCAGATCCACCAGGAGCCCTCACTCCATGTGCACCCCCCATAAAAACATGGCAGAAAGATCAAATCCAGGTCGCACAAGACGTCTAATAATAGGCTCCATTGTCTTCGTGCTGCTTATCCTGTTAAGCCTGCCCCTTACACTGCCCCGGATCATCAACACCGATTACGTAAGAACCAAAGCCTTTGAACTCATCGGCCAGGAGCTGGGGCAACGCATCATGGCAGATAACATTGCCATAACCCTTTTTCCCCGCCCCGGGTTTCGCCTTGGCGGGATTCGCCTTCACGCCGGATCCAATGTATCGCTTGGAATTCAAACAGCGCTTTTATTTCCTGATCTCAAAATCTTTTTATCCAAAATCCGGCGCCCCTTCACCGGTGAGATTGTATTAAAACAGATGGTGCTGCTGCCTTCCCCGGTTGGCGATGCGCCTTTACCGCCCCCCTTCCCTGCATTGCTTGATACGGCCACCCTAAAAAACCTTGCTCTGCACTTTTCCTACACATCCTTACATCGCTTTTCCCTTAAGATCACAGGGGGATATCTTGACATTTCACTGAAGACCACCCCGGAACAAATAATTTCGGCCAAATTATTTCAAGCTGAAATCCAAAAAACACCGGAAATGCTTACCATGGATCTTGCTCCCATGGCATTTGATTCACCGGCCATGGTTTTTGGCCTTGGGTTTCATAAAGACACCCATAGATCAACCCTTTCCATCTCCGGTGATACGGTTTTGATTCCCCCCCTGAGGGCCATGACATCCACCTTGCTAAAAAACAGTGGCATTGCCACAGCATTGTGCAATATCATACAGGACGGTAAGGTACCCCACATCACCGTTGATTTTCAAAACGATGCGGGAAAATTCCTTTTTGATCCCCGGAAAATGGTCATTAAGGGAAAAATACAGGATGGAACCATTGCCATCCCGGCCACTGAACTTGTGGCAACCGATGTCACAGCTGATGTAATCTTGAAAAATGGCCTGCTGGTGCCCCAGATATCCAAGGCAATGCTTAAAGGCTCCCGGCTGAACAAAGGACACCTGCAGGTGAATCTGTTGGATAAGGACCATCCCTTTAACGGGGATTTTTTTCTTACGACCGATCTTGGTGAACTGCCCGGGGTTCTTCAATCCCTGGTTCCGGATACCCACCTTGCCCGTGAACTGACGCTTTTAAAAAAAACAGCCGGAAGTGCCAACGGAATTCTTACACTTAATCGAACTCCAGGCCATCTTGATGTGGGTGTTCAGTGCAGTGACATCCAGCTATCTGGAACCTATGAACGCTTTCCCGGCAAAACCTTTCAACTGAAAGGAAAAAAGTTTGGTTTTGACAAGGACAATATCACCTTAAATGAATTTGAGGGCACCATCGGCACAAGCCGGGTATCCCGGGTATCCGGAGACATCAGTCTTGTTTCTCCCCATACTCTTGACCTGCGATCCGCCCAGGGGCATTTTTATGCCCAGGATATGCTTGTCTGGCTGTCTCAATTTAAGAACCTTTCCTCCTTTGTCTCCCCCCTGTTATCTTCCCGGGGCACGGTGCGCCTGGAGGAGCTGACCCTGGAGGGATCTGTTTCCAAACCAGGGCCGTGGCACTATGGCCTGAAGGGATATTTCATGGAAGGTTCAATCTACGACACTTCCCCCCAAAGGGGAATTTCTGATATTAACTTTGGCTTTGATATACTTCCTGAAGACCTCACTGTGAGCGATTTAACGGCAACCCTTCATGATATGGCATTGATTGCGGGAAGGGGTCCATTTACCTTTTTTTCTCCGGCCCAGCAGTCCCTGCTCAAAGACCTCCACACTCCCATTGTCATCACAGATACAAGTCTTCACAGAGTAAACAGGCAAATTGCACTCCAGGCAAATGCCGCCTTTCCCCGGGGCGTGTCCATGAAGGTAATGGCCGGTACTCCCAGTATCACCCCGAACTCTGTTGAAATAAAAGATCCCCCCCTTTCCAATACCACGCTGACATACCGCCCGGGATCCACCCTTGATGTTAAGGGAAAACTTACCCTTTCCACCATTAAAAAATTCTTTGCACCGGACACAGCCACCAACCGAAAAATAAGCCTGCCGGGAAGTGAAGGACCTGTTTTCATTGCATCTGGTCCGGAACAGGGAATCACCCTGTTTATAGACAGTCTGGACCTTAATAAATTCCTGAATGCACTGAAAAAAGAGGATAAAAAAGAATTCACTCCAGGAAGTGACAACGAATCTGACAGTCTGGCCCTTCAGGAAAAAAGCCCCACAAAAAATCATCGCGACATTAAAAACAAACCAACCTCCAACAATGCCCCGGGGCTGCCATCCATATTCCACTCAAACCTGATGCCCCGCCCTCTTATGATCCATACCAGCACCCTTAAATACAATGATTTTAAAATTTCCCCCCTTGTCTTACAGCTGAGTCCTCTGCAAAAGGGTGTTCACTTAAGCATAAAAGAATCAAATCTGTGTGGCCTGCCCATAACCGGCATCTTCCGCCAGGAGGAAAACACCCTGAAGGTCAACATTGAAACACATGCCGAAAATGCAGATCTATACACATCTATTGGCTGCTTCATGGGAGCGGAGAATCTCATTGAAGGCAGATACGATTTCACGGCAAGCCTGTCTTCCACTATTACATTTCCGGACACCGGGCTGCCCTCCCCTGCTGCTCCCCGCCCATCTGCGGAAACAACATCCCTTTCATGGGAAACACCCGGACTCAGCCCCGCCATGAAAAAAAGCACACCGATTGCAGCACTTGTTTACCAGTGCCAGGGGCCCTTTGAACTCTATGCCCGGGAGGGCAGAATATTCCAAATGAGCCTTCTTTCACGGATTTTATCCGTGATCAATGTTTCAAGCCTTTTAAAAGGCAAACTGCCGGATCTTGTACAGCATGGGTTTGCCTATGGCACCCTTATCATCAAAGGAGAGATGAAAAAAGGCCGAATTAACATTAAAAAAGGATTGATTAACGGCGTGGATATGACCCTGATGATCACCGGATGGATTGATCCATTGGAAAAAACCATGGATCTTCTCATTTTTATCTCCCCCTTAAAATCCGTTGACAGCCTGATTCAGAAACTGCCCATCATCAACACCATGTTTAAGGGAGATCTGCTGTCCATACCCATAACGGCAAAGGGTGCCTTCCACGACCCTGTGGTCATGGCACTTTCTCCCGTGGAAATCACCAAGGGCATTATAAATACTTTAAAGGATATCCTATCAACGCCCCTGACCCTGCTGGAAAAACTTCCTTGAAAAAAAACACAGCTTGTCATAAATTTTCATCATTTGCTTATTTCCAGACGGAACGCCTTTGGGTACGACAGGGCTGTTGGGGACTCTGCTGTCGGCATTTTCATATAAACCCGCATGTCCTGTCGGACACAACGAATATTGAAAATGGTAAATGGCATTATGCCGCCCCTCCCCCGACGGGCAATGGGCCCGGACCGGAACTGTAGACAGCTCGATTGTCCGGTTCCTATTGCCCATCGGGGGAGGGGCTCAGCTGAGGTAGACTTTAAGGCTACCTTTTCTTATAAAAAAAAATCAATTTATAAAGAAGTTAAGGAAAAATCATGTACCTGATATCTTTTTACGTCCCTCTGGACCATCTTGAGCCGGTGAAAACCGCCATGTTCCTGAAGGGGGCCGGTAAAATAGGAAATTATGACGCCTGCGCCTGGCACACCATGGGGCAAGGACAATTCAGGCCATTGCCGGCAAGCGATCCCTTCAGAGGGGAAAAAAATATCATTGAACACTCAGAAGAGGCCCGGGTGGATATGGTGTGCGCCGATGACATTCTCAAAGAGGTGCTCCAGGAACTTGTCCGGGTTCACCCTTACGAAACCCCTGCCTACCATGCCATCCATGCGGTGACCCTTGAAGATCTATAATCATCAAACCCGGGACTCCACAGCCACCTTTGAAAAACAGTTCACCATGGGCTATTCCACCATGGACGACCAGGGGCTGATGAAAATTGTCAGCATCATGAATTTTCTACAGGACACGGCATCGGAACATGCCCGATATCTGGGGGTATCGGGCTTTGATCTGGCCCGGCATGGCTTTGCCTGGGTAATCCATCGCTATCACATAGAAATCCATGCCCATCCCCAGTGGCTGGACACAATATCCATCCACACCCACCGGCATTCCTTTAAAAATCTCTATGAAATTCGTCAGATAGACATGACTCCCCCGGATGGGAAAACCAATTTTATCACCTCCCGGGTGGCCTGGGTAATGGTGAATAAAAACACCCAGCGACCGGTGCGGCTGGACAGATTTCTTCCCCCGGACATGGTGGGCCATTCCCTTCCCCAGACACCCTTCACGGCACCTCCAGCTCCCCTGGAACGGGTGGATTTTGAACTGTTTTTCAAAATCAGAATGCACGATCTTGATATGAATCGACATGTGAACAACGCCATTTACGTGGAATGGGCCGTTGAAACCCTTCCCCGGGAATTTATGGAAAAGTACCGACCCGGGATCATTGATGTCATCTTTCAGAAACAAGCCTTTTATGGAGATGACATTGTGTCACGCACCCAGATTTCTTTAACTGAAAACCTTCCGGTGACGGTGCATACCATTTTAAGAAAAGGGGATCTGGAAATGCTGGCCTCCCTGGAGGTCAAATGGAAGGACCGGTCCTGGATCTGAAAGGCAATGATTCCATTTCGGAAATTATTCATCATATCTGCCATGCGTGACAGTGAATGGGCTATGGGGGCAGCCCCCAAATACCGGAGGCATCATGAAAAAAGAAAAAAACGGTGAAATAACCCCTGCCCGGGCATACGACATCTGCTTGAGATTTCTGGCTCCCCGCCCCCGCAGCGTGGCGGAAATGCGGCGGCATTTAACAAAAAAAGAAGTAAGCGTTGAGATCATTGACAACACCCTTGGGAAACTCATGGATCAAAACCTCTTAAATGATAAGGAGTTTGCCCGGATGTTTGTGGAAAGCAGGGAGCGGCACAAGCCCAGATCCAGATTTGCCCTGGGCTGCGAATTGCGGCAGAAGGGAATTAAAGAAAATATCATTGATGACATAGTTGAAGAGGTGGATGAGGAAGCCTCTGCCTGGAACTCGGTAAGGCCCAGGCTCAGGACCTGGCAGCACCTGGATATGGAACCCCTTAGAAAAAAAGTATTTAATTATCTCCAATACCGGGGATTCGGCTATGAGGTTTCCCTGAACACCTGGAACAGGGTTGTTTCAAAAATGGAGCCCCCCATCACCCCATAAAAAAACAGGATTCTTTCCCATGAAAATAAAATTCTTTGCCGTTGGCGGTACCATAGACAAGGTTTATTTTGATGCCCTCAGTGAATACCATGTGGGACCCCCGGCCATTAAAAACATCTTAAAGGACGCCCGGGTAAACTTTCAATATAAGGTTGTGTCTCTTTTAAAAAAAGATTCCCTGGAGATAACCCCGGAGGATCGGCGGACCATTTTTGATGCCATATGTGCTGATCCGGCACCGCTTGTTGTAATCACCCACGGGACGGACACCATGGTGGATACGGCCCTGGCCCTGAAACCCATCCAGGAAAAAACCATTGTGCTCACCGGTGCCATGGAACCTGCCGGATTTAAATCCAGCGATGCCACCTTTAATCTGGGGTCTGCCATTGCAGCAGTGCAGTGCCTGCCCCCCGGGGTTTACATTGCCATGAGCGGCAGGATTTTTGATCCGGACAAGGTTTCAAAAAACCGGGATGCAAAACAATTTCAGGTAAAAAAAGAGGCGGGGAAACAGGTAAAGCAATAAGCCTGCCCCTGTTTTCCCGCCCCTGATTCAAAAATCGTTTCTTCACCGGGCCAGAATAACCAGTCGTGCCCGGTTTTCCCGGCCTAAAAACCGGGAGGCAAGCGCTGACAGATCTTCCGGGGTAATGGCACTGTAGTCGGAATAAATCTCCCGGGTCCACTGAATCTGCTCGGGATGGGCACGCGAACCGGACAGCACGGATTTAAGCCAGTAGCGATTCTTTTTCTGCATGTCCCTTATATGGGTGAGCACCGGGGGCAGCACCAGGGCCAACTCCCTTGCCATGACACCATCTGTTGCCAGATCATCGGCAATTTTTTCCATTTCATGCAGCACCCCATCGGCCATGCCCGGGGAGGTTGCCACCGTGGCATGCATCACCCCATACCCGGGATAGATCTGGGAGGGTTCATTCATGGCCTGGGGTGAATAAGTAACCCCGAGGGTTTCACGAATCTGCTTTCTCATGCGCTCGGAAAAAACCTGGGCCAGCAGGTTCAGCCGCCGGGTCTGGCGAATATCCCAGAAATCACCGGTTTTAAAGGCCAGATGAACCAGGCCTTTGTTTATTTGGGAATCCACCTCAATGGTTTTGGTCTTTCCCGTGGGAAATCCCGGTATTCGTGCAGAGGTATCGTACGGAGCAAGATCCCGCATGGGCAAGGTACCAAGATAGGTTGCAGCCAGGGTTTCAATCTGTTCTTCACTGATATCCCCCACAACAGAAACTTCAAGGGGAGCCCGGGCAAAGGCGGGGGCAAGCCATTCCTTTACATCTTTTAGGGTCATGCGATTCACGGCTTCAAGATCGGGCATGCCGAAACGATTGTCGCCACCGGCCAGAAAGGTTTCTCCCTCAAGGGCCATCATGCCCTGGGGTGAACCTGTGAGCTCCCGGTGCATCTGACGGTATCGTTCCCGGGCAAGCTCAAAGGAGGCTTCCCGGAATCCCGGGTCCACAAAACTTGCCTGGAGAAGCTGAAACACAAGCTCTGCCTCCTTTGCGTCTGCCTTGCCGGAAAAAAAGAAACGTCCCTGTTCCATGCCGAACTCCAGACTGACATCCCTTCCGGCCAGGGCCGTTTCCAGGTCGTCCTGATCCAGGGTACCAAGGCCACTTTCATTGACCACATTTTCGGCAATCATGGCAAGGCCCGGCAAGTTTATAGGCTGGGACTGTTTCCCCGACCCAAAGTCCACCTTAAAAACAAATTCACCTTTCTTGTAATCACTGCGGCGCATGTTCAATCGTACCTGATTCTCAAAATCAATCTGTACAATGCCCTCTTGTCTGACAATATTTTGGGTCTTAATTTTACCCATGGTCCCAGGGCTTGGCAGATAGGGAAAGGGCAGAACACGGTCATTCACCCAGGGGGTCACCTCAAGGGCCAGAGCGTTTTTATAATGGTCTGTGATCACCTGTTCCGGAGAAACAGATTCCCCGGATATCTTTGCATTACCGGTGACCTTTATCAGGCGATGGTCCTCTTTCCACAATGCCTGAAATGCACGGGTCACATCCTCGGTGGTAAGATCATCAATAAAAGGTTTTAAAATTTTCAGTTCATTTTCAGGGGACTGAAACACCCTTTTTCGATTAATCTGAGCAATAATCTTTCTTGAAATACGAACGCTATCCCGGGATTCCGATCGCGTAACAGCACTTTCCAGGGATTGAATAAATTCCGCCTTTACCCGGGAAAGTTCCGCCGGGGTAAATCCGGAAACAAGCACCTGGCGAAGGGCCTGTTCCAGAAAGGTCAGGGAGTCCTTCCATTGATCCGGATCTGATTCCGAGGCAACCACCGAAAAATGAGCATTGCGAAAATAGGTACCCGAATAAGCTCCGGCATCGGAGAAGGGAGCCTTTTTCTGGCTCACTGCCCGGGAAAGACGATTCTGCAAAATCATGTTCCCCAGCTCCTCAACGGTGCGCTGGTAATAGGCCTGAAGTGTATCTGGTTTAAAAGAAGCCTTTTTCACCGTCTGAATGGACACCTCGGTGTTACCGGCCTCCGGCTCATGGTGATAAAAGGCTTTAATACCGGAATGGGGGGTCCAGTTGTCCACCGGCAATGGCTTTGCCGGTGCCCGGGGAACCATGTCTGTGAAATTTTTCATAATCTGCTGTTTTGCCAGGTCCGGATCAAAATCCCCCACCATGACCACCACCATGTTCTCCGGTCGATACCAGGTGTCATAAAAGGATTTCAACAGGGCCTGATCCATTTTCTCAAGCACTTCATCCGTGCCGATGGGAAGACGTCGGGAAACCAGGGAACCCGGCATTTCAAAGGCAAGAGAGGCTTTAAAGGTCCGGTAGGACACAGAATCCCTCTCTCTTTTTTCAGCCAGGATAACCCCTCTTTCCCGCTCCACCTCCGATGGCAACAGCAGGGCACCCTGGGCGTAATCGTTTAACACCCCCAGGGCTTTATTCATGCTGTCAGCATCATTGGCAGGCAGAAAGATATCATACACCGTCTCATAAAACCCGGTGTGGGCATTGGCATCGGGGCCGAACATCATACCGATGGATTGAAAATACTCCACCAGTTCTCCGGGTTTGTAATGGGTCAGCCCATTAAAGAGCATGTGCTCCAGATAGTGGGCCGCGCCCTCCTGCCCGTGGGCTTCGTACATGGAGCCCACCTGAACATCAAGGTGCATGCTGATGCGATTTTCAGGTGTGGCATTTTTAAGCAGTATATACCGCAATCCATTGTCAAGGGTTCCTTGTATCAATGCGGGGTCCGAAGCCATATTCCCCGTGAGTTCCACGGCAAAGTCTTTGTCCACCTGGGACAGCTTTCCGGAAACCTTATCCTGTGATACATCCCGATTACCAGTCAAGCCACTGCACGCCCCCATGATCAGGGGCAAAGTTAAAGTCATCAAAAGTATGAACCATTTTTTATTCATCATGCCAAAGCCTCCAGTGGATATATTCGCATCCTGCACGGGCTGATGTGATTAATAGTAAAAGCGCTTGTCCCATACCACCTGCCACTTGGAAGAAGATATCAGGCTTGCGTCCGATTATCCGATTTATGACCCATGGTCAATTGCCATGTTAATCATCAATTGACAAATTGGCAAATGAGGCATTGGTCACAACATGGGCCACCCTGGGGAAAGATCAGGCTCTTTCTTCGCCTGTTTGGAACCAAGCAGCATACCAATGCCATGTGAGCAGATCAAAATGGGGGGAAGATGGGGTGCTGGCCGAAGATGTACTCCCCAAAAAATATGGCCGGAGCAATACGCTCCGGCCAGTTCATTTATTTTTACAAACCAGAAGGGACCAAAAGTTCAGCCACAGTCCAGGCAATAAGAACAAACAGATAGAAAGAGTTTTAACTCTTTCAGTCCAGAATATCCGGTTGAATCTCTATGGTACTCTTCTCCTTTAATGCAGCGATCCAGTCCCCATAGGCGGCATTTTGTTTCATGGACTTGATCTGTTGCATCACATCCGCCATATTTTTCTTTATCTCTTCCTCCCCGGGCACCTTTTTTTCTTTCAAAGAGATAAGATAATACCCATCATTTCCCTTGAGCACTCCGGGATAAAATGCATTTTCTTTCAGTTCAAAGGCGGCCTTGATGATTTCAGGACTTTGCCCCAGTTCAGGAATGGTGCTCCTTCGTCCGAAGAGATCCGTTGACTTCAAGGCAATGGTGTTTGATGCTGCTACGGCTTCAAGACCTTTATCCGGGGTTACCTGATCAAGCCAGGCCTTTGCGGTGTCTTTGGCTTTTTCGTCCTGCATCTGCTTTTTCACCGCTGAGCTTACCTTGGCAGTTACCTCTTTCAGGGGAAGAGTTTCGGGTTCTGTTCTGTCAAAGGCCCGAAGGATGTAAAAGGTATCTCCCACTTCCTTCACATCACTGATTTCCCCCGGGGGCAGGGACAGGGCAAATTGAGCAAAGGCCCCGGCATCGGCGCCCATGTCCTGGGGCCCCGTGGCATCAAAGGGACCTTTTTCAAGAACCGTTGCGCCGGCAATGAGGCCTGCCTGTTCAAGATCATCCCCATCAATGATGGCATCAAAGGCTTTGGAAGCAGCAGTGTAAGCAGCATTTTTCAACTCAAGATCTTCAAGTTTTTTTTCAATATCTTTGCCGGCATCTTCCAGGGAACGGGTGCTGGCTTCAAACCGGGCATTCACCTTTATGATATGCCATCCAAACATGGTTCTGACAGGTTCTGATATTTCATTGACCGCCATGGAAAAGGCTTTTTCCCCAAAGGGTTCCACCATGTCCTGTTTTTCAAAGGCCCCAAGGTATCCGCCATTTTCCTTGCTGCCGTCCTGGGAATATGTCTTTGCAAGTTCAATAAAATCTTCACCGGCCATTGCCTTCTCATATACCTGCTTTGCCTGTTTTTCCACGGCATTCACCGTTTCTTCATCGGCATCTTCTGCCACCCGGAAGAGAATGTGGCTTGCATCCACCTTTGCAGGGGTTGAAAATTCACTGACATTGGCAAGATAATAGGCCTCCACCTGATCCGGAGAAATGCTTATCTTTCCTTTAAAATCAGCGGCACTGAACCTTAAATACCGTGCCTTCACCGTTGGCAAAGATTTATAACCTTCTTTATTCTTTTCATAATAGGCCTGGATCTGATCCTGGGTGGGGGTGATATCCTGAAACTGATCCGGATCGGAAAACAGATAATTAATACTTACCTGGGTGGCATTTTCGGTGTACCATGCCCTGGCTTCCATGTCGGTCACCTTGATATTATTTAGTATCAGATCCCTTACCCGGGTCTGACGCAGGGTTTCTCTGTGGGTGGGTTCAAAGGTCTCCGGGCTGAGTCGATTCATGGACAGCACCCGCCTGTAGGTATTGAGGTCAAAGCTGCCATCCTTTTGAAATGCCGGGATGGACACAAGGGATGCCTGGAGTTCCTCATCTGACACCATGATTTCAAGGCGATCTGCTTCCTGGGAGATCAATTGTTCTTCAATAAGGCGATCCATGGCCATCTTCTTCACCTGGAGCATTTTGAGCAGGTCATCATTGAGATTGTCACCAAATCGCTGGCGCATCTGTTCAATGACATTCTGATGGGATCGTCTGAATGCGTCCATTGTAATCGGCGTGTCGTTCACCAATGCCACCTGACTTCCCTTTTTTGATCCCACGGATCCCATTCCCAGAAATACAAAAACAAGGACAATCAGACCAAGAATAATCTTAATAATCCATGATCCGGTGTTTTCACGCATCAGCCTGAGCATATACTCTCCTTACGCTATGTCATAATTGAGAAAAAATATCAGTTTACAAATCTGCATTTTTAACCCGTTCCCATATCGGGTGTCAACCTTTATACTTGGCAACGCGGTTTTTTATGGCAATATCAGCAGCTCCTGTACCTGGCGGATATTCTCAAAAAACCATCGCAAACCAACAAAGTTTTAAAATATATGTTGACAGACGTCAGGATTTCAACTATTAAGGTTTTGTTTTTCTTCGGGGGGCTGTAGCTCAGCTGGGAGAGCGCATGACTGGCAGTCATGAGGTCAGGGGTTCGATCCCCCTCAGCTCCACCATCAAGAAAAATTTTTTTTACTGCCGTAGAACCAGCAGCAATATATAAGTTTTGATATTGTTGGAATTGTGGGGCTGTAGCTCAGCTGGGAGAGCGCATGACTGGCAGTCATGAGGTCAGGGGTTCGATCCCCCTCAGCTCCACCATTTTTACAAGACCGTTTTACATAAAAGTTTCAGCATCTGCCTTTTTATTTCAGGCCTGTTTCCCATGGGGGGTTCGGTCTTTGAATAAAAGGGCTTTTTGTTTTGGTCTTGCAGTTATTTCCCAAACTTGATTGTTTTTCCGTTGACTTCCTCCTGTTCTGATCTACATTATATCTCATAAATTTCAGACACTCCAGCTCACATGTTTTGAGCAAAGCAGTTACAGAAGTTTGTTTTTTCCAAGGAGGCAGCCATGAATTTTTCAAAGAGCATTATTTTTATTATTTTTTCCGCTTTATTCTTTACTCTGTCCTGCCACCACATGGCACCCCCCCCGTCCAATGGCGATTACTATCTGGGCAGCACTGCCGGTGAGCTTGCGGCAAAACAGGATGCACTGGATTACAGGTGCATTAATTATCCCACACAATTACCGCACCTGATAAGAAACAACGTAAAAGCTCATCTCAAGAACCATGGACATCAAAACTCCGAGGCATATGTCAGAGGATTTAAATGGGGATACCATGTCGCCTTCAGGGACTACACCAACACCTATTGCGGCGGAGACAGACCTTTGGAATTGCTCAAAGACTGAAAAAAACTACGGCAACGCAAAAAGCCTATGATTGACGATGCATGATATAATTCCTAAAAACAGGTATGCACCATGAAGAACTCGACCACCCATGGGTGGCCGAGTGCAAAAAACAGGGCTTGATCATCGCGTTCGTATTTTACAAAATCCCCTTGGCACCCTGGGCCTGGATGGCGGTAATGGCAATGGTATTGACAATATCCGTCACGGTACATCCCCGACTGAGATCGTTGACGGGGTATTTTAACCCCTGGAGAAGCGGCCCCACGGCCACGGCTCCGGAAGATCTCTGCACGGCCTTGTAGGTATTATTTCCCGTGTTCAGATCAGGAAAAATAAAAACGGTGGCCGCCCCTGCCACATCGCTTTTGGGCAATTTAGTTTTGGCCACAAATGAATCCACCGCGGCATCGTACTGAATGGGACCTTCAAGCCTGAGACCCGGCATGATGGTGTCGGCTTTTTTCCGGGCAATCTCTGCGGCCCGTCTCACCTTGTCCACATCTGCACCCTTACCGGAAAATCCCGTGGAATAAGACAGCATGGCCACCACCGGTTCAATACCAAAGGTTCTGGCCGTCTGGGCCGAAGTAATTGCAATTTCGGCAAGCTCTTCAGCGTTGGGGTCCGGATTAATGGCACAATCCCCATAAACCAGGACCCGGTCCTCCAGACACATGAAAAACACACTGGACACAATGGAACATTCCGGTCGGGTACTCAATATCTGCAGGGCCGGACGAATAGTGGATGCGGTGCTATGAACGGCCCCTGAAACCATGCCGTCGGCATGCCCGGCAAACACCATCATGGTGGCATACTCATTGACACTGGTCATGGTGTCATGGGCAAATTCCGGGGTAATCCCCTTGTGTTCACGCAGGGCATAATAGCTTTGAACATACTCTTCAAAAAAATCAGAGCTGGGGGGATCAATGATCTTCACAGAGGGCATGCGAAGCCCCAGACGATTGATTTTTTTCTCAATTTCTTCCCGGTTGCCAAGCAGGGTGATATCCACCACATCCCGCCGCAGCAGAATCTCTGCAGCCCGGAGCACCCGTTCATCTTCACCTTCGGGCAGGACAATGTGCTGCTTATGGGCCTTTGCCTTCTGGATCAGTTCCAATTCAAACATCTGGGGTGTCTTGATGGTGGTACGGGTTTTGATAACCTTTTCAGCCAGTTTTTCCCCATCCACATGTTTTTCAAAGGCCGCCATAATCCGGGTGATTTTGCGTTTATCCCCGGGGAAAATACCGGCATTGATATTGTTGATGCGGGTGGCTGTGGGAAAAGTGTTTTCCTGAACGCTTAAAATGGGGCAGATTCCCGGGAAGCCCTCAATGAGCTCTGCCACCGGGCCTGAGGGCTTGAGTCCCCCGGTGAGCACAATGCCCGCAATGTTTTTCTGGAACCTGGAAGACACCGCAGCCAGGCAGGCCACAATCACGTCGGCCCGATCCCCCGGGGTGATGATCAGGGCACCATGTTCGATTCTGGGCAGAAAATTTCTCAGCTGCATGGCAGCAATACTGAAGTGATACACATGGCGGTTCAACTGTTCTTTTCCCCACAGAACTTCTGCATCCAGGGCCGCCACAATCTCATTCACCGTGGGACGGTTCAAAGACGGCTCTTCGGGAATGGTGTAAAGCAGCTGATTCTCATACTGGGGATTTTTTGAAAGCCGTTCCATGATCTCCCAACCCGACGAACCATCGGTACGGGTAACAATGGTGCCGATGGTGCGACATTTTCGTTTCACAAGGGATGCCGATGCCGTTTCCACCGCCTGCACCGTTTCATCCACGGTTTTCCCCTGTGCACCGGCCACCAGAAGCACCGGAGCCGAAAGATTCTTACTGATTTCCCCGTTGATGTCAAAATCAAAATCAGCGGTGTCACCCAGGGCATCGGTACCTTCGCACACCACAAAATCACATTTTGATTTCAGGGCATTATAGCGATTTATAATAATTTCAAACACCTCTTCCTGTCTGCCGTGGGAGGCAAGTTCCGTGGCATCCTCCGCTGTCAGGCCATACATCTGATCCAGGGGGATATTAAGGTTAAAACAGGAGGACATAAGGCTGATATCTTTGTTCACCCCGTTTTTTTCCTGGACAATGGGCCGAAAAAACCCCACCTTATTAATTTTCCGCAGCAACAGTTCCATAACCCCCAGGGTCACCGCTGTTTTTCCACTGCGGGGACCGGTGGCACTGATATATAAATTATCCGTCATAATGTTCTTTTCTTACTATCCTTATTTGTTCTTTTCCAAGCTTTGTTGTGGCTGGTGTTTACAGCCATGTGGGTTCTATGAAAATGTCGACAGCAGAGCCCCCGGCGGTCAACCGATCCGGTAGCGGATGGGGTGACCGTTGGGGGGGGTGGCATAATGCCGTTTTTATTCTTCGTTGTGTCGGCAGGCCATTATTTTCTTCAGAATCACCATGGTGATCATATATGTGGGCCGGATGCCCTCCATCCCCATGGCCCCGGCAGCCAGGGTGTTCCCACTGACCAGGGGGTTGTCAGAGGCATAATAGGCATATCGAACCGGCACATCCGGCAAGATATTGCCTTTGATCACCGATGCGTTGATGGCCTTGTGATAATGCCCCCCTTCCATCTCCAGACCCACGGCGTTCCAGTCCGAGCGAAACATCTCAAGGACATCCTTGTTTTGAAGAGACGTGCCAAGCACCGTGGCCATGGTTCCCTTGTGGATGGCAATGCCCGGTTCAAAATCTTCGGGGTCAAGATCATTATTGAAAAGGTAATTATCAGAGGTACCCTCCAGCACGTGGGCCGTGGCCAGCATAATATCTCCCTTTTCTCCGGTGAGAATTCCGGCCTTTCCCATGATGGAGATGGATGCAAGATTCAAGGGCCACCTGCCGGTACTGTCCTCTCCGGGTTTCAACAACTGCTCCATCAGCTCAAAGGCCTGGGCACCGAAGGCATAATCCATAACAAGGATCACCGGCATGTCTTTGTCACACTCCCCATCACTTATTTTTAACAGGGGATGACAGGCAACATCGTCCAGCAAGGCCGTATCAATAAGCTGACAATGGGTGTTGGAGCCCGATTCATCGGGCAACAGTGTCAGCCCCCTTTCTGCAGCAAAGGAGATAATGGTGTCTGTCTCATTTTTAATGGAAGTGAAAAAGCCATATATGTCATCATCCCCGTCACCTTGTTTTTTCTCGGCCAGGGCGGCATACCCATAAAGGACATTGACCACACTGTGCATGTTGGCACTGACAATGTGCAACGGTCGGTCCTTAAGCCCCATCTGGGAAATCATGGCCTTGATCTTGCCCGCCCATATTTTACCATAACGCTGGTGCCCGATGATGTTCATCAATGAGGGAGCAAAATAAATCACAAGGGCATTCTCCCGGGCCAGACCCTCCCTTTCAATGCGTTTGCCCAGATGATAAATCAATGAAAAAAGCCCGGTATTGCTCTGGGAGGCAATACGACTTTTTTCCAGATATTCATAGGTTTCCCGGGTCTCATGGTAGGGCCTGCCAAGAATGATGCTCAAATTCCACAGAGCAGAATCCAGGGCCTCCATGGACAACTCCGGCACATGATCCACAACCTTTTCAAGGCGCTCCCATTCAATGCGGATATTTCCATAATCATCGTGCATTTTAAGATATATTTTCTTTGCCTCGATGTTTAAAAAAGTCATGTGGGTGATGATGTCATAAATTTCACTTATGCCCCGGGAAACAATGAAACAAAACTCATGGGGGCTGATCTGATAGGAAACCCGTCTGCGTTTTAAGGGTTCAAGACGCTTGAACGGTGTATTTTCGAATTCATCTTCATCGGTGAGGATAATTTTGGTGCTTTTTTCCACCCCCTGGGGAAGCCGGTCAATGACATATTCAAGCCCTTTGAGTTCCACCACTTTGGCATCGTTCATGGTGCCGTAAATTTCCGGGCTCAAGTCCCGCAAACACCCCTCAAGGGCTTTGCCGAAACGACCGGAAGGACGATAAAATCCCCTGATGGCAAGGGAATCGGTGATGGTTTTAAACTCCCGGATGGCCACCCGGGCCCGCTGGGATTCCTTTAAATTTTCCATTTACACTCCTTTCATCAGACAATCCGTTCATAGGCCATTTTCAAAGCCGTGGGAAACGGCGACCCGCTGGGGTGGATACAATCCATACCCGTTTTTTCCAAGAAAATGTGGTTATCATATCATAGCAGTAAAACCAAGTCTTTAAATTTCAAGATCGGGGCTTGGTCACAACTTGGGCCACCTGTCACAATTGGTGGGCCAAGGGGGTCAGGCTATGTGGTATTAGAGCCTGAGTTTTTTTTATCAGGCTCTATGTTTTTGACAACTGCCTTTGCATAAAGAAGATTTTAAGCAAAAGCGTCAATAACGCAAGCCTGACCCCACCCCAAAGTGGCCCATGCTGTGACCAAACCCCAAGATCGCCTGGTCACAACACCTGGACGCATTGCCCCATTTTCCCGGTCGAGGGCTTCATGATCCATGGGAAAAGCCGATCAGAATTTTTCAGCTTCTTCTTAATTTGTTGACCTTATCAACACGCTATTGTACCTTTGGTTCAGAATTAATCCCAAAGCACATTTTCACGCAAGGACAATACCATACACATGGATTTGGGTTACCAGCTCACAAAAGACAATGAATTGATCATCCGCCTTGACACTGCAGTTCTCATCAATAACGCCCTTGCATCCACAGACGAAATCATTGCCCGCATTAACACCCACCCCGATCTTAAAAGCATTTCCTTTAATACGGACAACCTCAAACAATGGGACAGCGCACTGGTCAGCCTTGTAATCCAGATCCAACGCCATTGTGATGAACGACAAATCCGACTTATAACCACAGGGCTTCCCCGGGGGGTTAATCGTCTTATCAAACTTGCCACCACCGGGCACGGCAAAGCACTCCACAAGGAGGCTCTGCCCCCGGAGCCATTGTTTCAGAGCGTCGGTGCGGCCGTGGCAAATGGGATCACAGCATTTTTTGAAGTTCTTAATTTCATCGGAGAGGTGACCCTGGCATTTTTCAATCTTCTGCGTGGCCGGGGCAAGATAAGAGGGTCTGTTTTTTTCCCCGTACTAAGAGAGTGCACCGCAGGGGCGCTTCCCATTGTAAGTCTGATCAGCTGCCTTGTGGGGCTTATCCTGGCCTTTGTGGGGGCCGTGCAGCTGGTGATGTTCGGTGCCCAGATCTATGTGGCAAGCCTGGTGGGTATTGCCATGATCCGGGTCATGGGGGCTGTCATGGCCGGGGTGATCATGGCCGGTCGCACCGGTGCGGCCTTTGCTGCCCAGCTGGGCACCATGGAAGTTAACGAGGAAATTGACGCCTTTAAAACCCTTGGCATCAATCCCATTGAATTTCTGGTTCTCCCCCGGGTTCTGGCCCTTACCCTTGCCATGCCCCTTTTATGCGTGTATGCAGATCTCATGGGGATAATCGGGGGGCTCCTGGTGGGCATTTTCATGCTGGACCTTAATTTCATGGAATATTTCAACATGACACAGCAATCCGTGAGCCTGAACAGCTTCTGGATCGGTCTTTTCCAGAGCATGGTGTTCGGCGTATTGGTGGCCATGGCCAGCTGTCTTAAGGGCATGCAATGCCGCCGCAGTGCTTCTGCCGTGGGCGAGGCCACCACCGGTGCCGTGGTGTCAAGCATCGTGGCCATTGTGGTGGCAACGGCCATCATCACCCTTTTATGCAATGTCATTGGAATTTAAAAAATGCCGGCAAACTCACACATTCAAGTTTATGATCTCACCATGGCCTACGGAGAAAAAATCATCCAGCAGCACTTGACCTTCACGGTGAACCGGGGAGATATTTTTATCATCATGGGCGGCAGCGGCTGCGGTAAAAGCACCCTTCTTCGACACCTGGTGGGACTGCAGCGGCCCGCCAGGGGAAGTATTTCCTACAACGGGATTCAATTCTGGGAAAGTCCTTCGGAAACAAGACGTCAGCTGATGCAGAGCTTCGGCATTCTTTACCAGAGCGGTGCTTTGTGGAGTTCCATGACCCTGGCACAAAATGTGGCCATGCCCCTGGAAATACACACCCGGCTTTCCCCGGGACAGATCCGGGAACAGGTTGAATTAAAACTGTCCCTGGTGGGACTTTCCGGATTTGAGGGTCACTATCCATCGGAAATCAGCGGGGGTATGAAGAAACGTGCAGGCCTTGCCCGGGCCATGGCCCTGGACCCTGAACTTCTTTTTTTTGATGAACCCTCGGCGGGACTTGATCCCATCAGTGCCCGAAACCTGGATGATCTAATTCTGGAACTGAAAGAAAGTCTTGGTACCACCATTGTTGTGGTCACCCATGAACTTGCCAGTATCTTTGCCATAGGCACCAACTCCGTGTTTCTGGATCCCACATCCCGAACCATGATTGGGGGTGGGGCTCCCAGGGAACTCCTTGAAACCACAGCCAACCCCACCATTAGTAAGTTTCTCACCAGAGGGGAGGAAAAGAAGGGAAGAGCACAGCCGGGAGCGGCACCCATAAAAACAGACCCGGAAAAAAACATTGGACCTGATCATCACACACGCCTGATCCCATTGGTCCACCACCAGGGTGGTAACCGGCCACTATCATAAATAAGCCCAGAACATTCATGGAGATCCATTAATTCAATGAAAAAAGAGCCAGACAAAACCCTGATCGGAGCCTTTGTGGTCATCGCCCTTGCCCTGACCGTGGGGGCAGTTGCCATCTTTGGTTCCGGTTCCTTTCTATCGGAAAAAAACACCTATGTTCTTTATTTTAAAAATTCCGTCAAAGGACTTAATATAGGGTCCCCGGTTGTGCTTGGGGGCGTAAAGATCGGTGCGGTTAAAGAAATCCGCATCCATGCCGATTCACAGCAAAATTTTTTTTCCATCCCGGTTTACATTGAAATCAAAAAAGAAAGTATCATGGTTCCAGGAAAAGCAGATGCCTGGGAAGGGCTTGGCAAAAATCTCGATGTTCTGATTAAACAGGGGCTCAGAGCACAACTGGAAATTCAGAGCATGGTAACAGGACAGTTACTGGTTTCCCTGGATTTTCATCCAAACAAACCTGCGGTTCTCCACCAAAAAACATCTGAATTTCCAGAAATTCCCACCATTCAATCGGACATTGAAGCCTTTGCCCAAAAGATAAAACAGGTGCCCATCCAGGATATCTTTGCAAAGCTGAATGCCATCATCAACACCCTGGAAACCACCCTGAATTCTGACAAAATGGGCAGACTGACGGAGACATTGACCCGGGCACTGGAAGGCATCGGTCAACTGGCAGGCAATGTGGATAAATCAATTCCCGACGTGACCCGCTCCATTGAAGCAACCATTTCAGATACCAGGGGCCTGATACAGCGGACCGGCCAACAGATCACCTCCATGGGCAAGCATGTACACACCTCACTTTCAGACATTCAATCCCTTGTCAAAACCACGGATCAGCAGGTAAAGCACATGGGCACCAACATGGATGCCACGGTTTTAAAGGCAAAGGAGGTGCTGACCACCGTCAACAATGAAATAACACCCATTTCCCAGGCCCTGCAGCAAGCGGCGCAAAGTCTCCAGAAAACCGCAGGACAGGCCACCACAACCCTGAAGGCAATGGACGATATCTCCCATCCGGATTCCATTATCATGAACCAGCTGACCAGCACCCTGGAAGAACTGTCCGATGCGGCCCGGGCCTTTCGCAATCTGACCCAATACCTGGAGCGACATCCTGAAGCTCTGATCCAGGGCAAACAATAATTCCGGGGTGTTTTTACCCGACAT
The DNA here is from genome assembly GCA_963674605.1 of uncultured Desulfobacterium sp. Taxonomy (GTDB): domain Bacteria; phylum Desulfobacterota; class Desulfobacteria; order Desulfobacterales; family Desulfobacteraceae; genus Desulfocicer. The sequence continues at coordinate 1,101,527 of OY771474.1, forward strand.
CACTGTGTGTTAACTTAGGTACCTGCTTATCTTTTAAAATCAAGGAATACAAGGAATGCTGACTGAAAAAAAAAAATTCCACCCGTTTTTCATCTCTTTTTTCATGACTGTTTTTCTGTGCATCCCGGCTGTTGGACTTCTTCCCGGCTGCCTGTCCACACCGCCAACACGGTATTACAGTCTGACCCCGGTGGAAACAAAAGCCCTTGCTTCTGTATCAGAGACAATACCCCGGGACATGGCAGTCCCCCTTGTGGGTATTGGCCCCCTGCAGCTTGCCAAATATCTTGACCGCACCCAGATTGTGATCCGCCCAGCACCCCACAGGGTTGAGATATGTGAATTTGATCAATGGATCAGTAACCCCACAGATCAGATATATCTGACCATTCAGGAAAACCTGTCAGTCCTGCTGGCCACGCACAGCATCGTCCGATATCCATGGAAACGCAGCAGCGAACCCGATTTTCAAGTCACCATTGAAGTGATTCGGATGGATGGGATTTCAGAAAAGGAGTCACACCTTATTGCCAGATGGCGGTTATATCAAAAGAATGGTGCCCGACTCATTGCATCGGAAAAAGCAGAAATCACAGAATCTATGTCCGGGGAAGGGTTTGACTCCCTTGCCATGGCCCACAGCAGAGCACTGGGAGAACTGTGTCGGACCATTGCAACAAAGATTGCCATGGCCCGACAGAAGACGGATTCACATTAAAGATTCAGCCGAACCCAGTTCATGTCCTTGAGCAGTTCTTTGGTTTTTTGAACGATTTCCTTATTGTCCGCCGGTTTTTCAATAAAGGCATCTGCACCGGCCTCCATGATCTCTGCCCGGTTCTCTTTAGTACTGTATCCTGTAAGAATCAGTATTTTAATGTGCGAGGTGGACTCATTGGATTTCAGGAACCGGCACACCTCAAACCCGTCCATTTTGGGCATGACCAAATCAAGGATGATGAGATCGGGGTTAAACTCCTTTGATTTAACCCCAGCCTCAAAGCCGTTCAATGCAGTCTGGACTTCACATTTTTTACGGGTAAACAGCTTTTGAAGACCCTGGACAATGAGGGGTTCGTCATCCACAATAAGAATTCTGGGAGACGCATCCAGCTGCCTGCTGATGTATTTAATGCCATGCCCTCTCAGGGCATCTTCCAGATCACTCTTGGCAATGCGATGATGCCCACCGGGTGTTACGAAACTTTTGATTTTACCGGCTTTTACCCATCTCCACATGGTCATCCGGGTTACGCTACAGAACTTTGCCGCCTGGGGAATTGTCAGAATTTCAGTGTTCATATGAATTCTCTACCTTTTCTGTTAAAAAATAAATGTTAACTCACTAGTCAAAGGTTCTCATTCTTCATACGGCATGTGCTGTTTAAAATTTTCAAGGAGCACATTATGCTGTGACACATCGGAGAACTTATGACTGATGAGATGTTAAGACATGCTTCTTTTTTCACATATCTGTTCAGCCCATCCAAGAGTCTTCCTTTTGGATCATGGCCTTATAGGCATTTATAAGTCCGTTGGTGGAAGAATCATGGGTGGTGACAGGGGCCGAGGTGACAAGCTCGGGAAAAATCCTCCGGGCCAGGGCCTTGCCAAGCTCCACCCCCCACTGGTCAAAGGAAAAAATATTCCAGATCACCCCCTGGGTAAAAATTTTATGCTCATACATGGCAATTAGGCTGCCCAGGGTTTCCGGGGTCAGCTGCCTGAAAAGAATGGAATTGGTGGGACGATTTCCTTCAAACACGCGATGGGGTAACAGCATTTCCAGGGTTGAAGGATTTTCTCCGGCCGCTTCCATCTCACTGCGCACGGTTTCCTTGTCTTTTCCGAACAACAGGGCTTCAGTCTGGGCAAAAAAATTGGACAGCAGTATCTTGTGGTGATCCCCCAGGGGATTGTGAGTCAGGGCCGGTGCCAGAAAGTCCGCCGGTACCATACGGCTTCCCTGGTGTATCAGCTGATAAAAGGCATGTTGCCCGTTGGTACCGGGCTCTCCCCATATGATGGGGCCGGTGTCATAGGAGACCCTGTCACCTTTTCGATCCGTGGTTTTACCGTTACTTTCCATGTTGGCCTGCTGAAAATAGGCGGGGAACCTGCTCATGTACTGGTCATAGGGAAGTATGGCCTCGGTGGCAGCACCAAAAAAATTATTATACCAGATGCCGATCAATGCCAACACCACGGGAATATTCTGTTCAAAAGGCTTATTTTTAAAATGCCCATCCATTTTATGAGCACCCCGAAGCAGGGCTTCAAAGTGATCGTAACCCACATAGCACACGATGGACAGGCCAATGGCAGACCACAGAGAGTATCGTCCCCCCACCCAGTCCCAGAACTCAAACCGATTGTCAGGATCAATGCCAAAGTCCGCCACAGCAGCTTCATTGGTGGATATGGCAACAAAATGCTTTTTAATGGCAGAGACATCACCACCGGCATGTCCCAGAAGCCATTGGCGGGCAGAATGGGCATTGGTCATGGTTTCCTGGGTGGTAAAGGTCTTGGAAGCCACCAGGAAAAGGGTGGTTTCAGGATCTGTTTTTTTCAGGGTTTCCAAAAGATGGGTGGCATCAATATTGGAAACAAAATGAACGGATACCCCCTTTCGGGCATATGGTGCCAGACACTGGGTGACCATCTGCGGCCCCAGATCCGACCCCCCGATGCCGATATTCACAAAGGTATTGATGGGTTTTCCGGTGTAGCCCTTCAATTTTCCGGCATCAATATCCCGGGAAAACCGTTTCATTTTTGCAAGCACCTTATTAACACCGGGCATCACATCACTGCCCTGATGCATAACAGGTGTGTTTTCCATATTTCTCAGGGCAATGTGAAGAACAGCCCGGTTTTCCGTTGTGTTAATTGCATGGCCTGAAAACATTTTATCAATGGCATCTTCAAGCCCCATCTTGCGGGCAAGGTTCATTAAAAGGCTCAGGGTCTGTTCAGTGAGAATATTTTTGGAATAATCCACCAGAATATCATTGAATCCCAGGGAAAATGCTTCAAATCGTCCTGCATCCCGGGCAAAAAGCGTTTTCATATGCACCGCTTTCATATCCTGAAAATGGTTTTTGAGCTGTTGCCATTCATCTGTATGTAAAGGGGACATGGTATTGAGAGCCATCAAACACCTCGCGTTGAATATAATGGAGAACATCTGTCCATATGATTGCCATATGAAACAACAGTTAATAAACGCCCCCCCGACCACCGGCAACACCCCCGGGGGTCATTCATTTTCTTTACTGTTACACTTAACCACACATTCTTTATAAATTCAACATGTTATTGATCAATAAAAATATTTTTTTTCAAAACCCTTGAATTTACAACATAAATTACAATACACCATAACAAAAAAAACCACCTTAAATGTTTTTACACTGATTCATTCTTCTGGCTTCTGAACCTGATCGGGACAATTAAATTTTTGATTTCCAAGAAAATTTTTGCGATCAATTTTAAATTTTTTCAATTTATAATGCAGTGACTGGGGAGAAATACCAAGCATGCGTGCAGCTTTTGCAGCATTTCCCCGGGTGCTTTCAAGGGCCTCACACAGACGATGGCGTTCATTTGCATTCTGAATGTCGCAAAGAGTGGGCTGTCTTGCATGTCCCGTTTCAAAGTTCCCATCCTGCACAGGGTTTAAAAGTTGTCCCCGACCACCATGACTGGCCACTTCCCCTCCTTGATCTTCGTGGTGGCCAAGGGCATTTAGCACATGATGGGGCAAGTGCCTCAGACATATGCTAATTTCATCATTGACCATGTTCATGGCCCCCTCAATCACATGCTCAAGTTCACGGACATTGCCCGGCCACTTATAATTTGAAAAAAGTGCAGTCACTCGCCGGGACAGACCTGCCACATTTTTCCCCAGGGTGATATTGAATTTCCGGATAAAATGATCCACCAGTGGTGCCATGTCTTCCCTTCTTTCCCTCAAGGGAGGAAGATCGATAAAAACAACCCCCATACGATAAAACAAATCCTGTCTAAGGGCACCGGAATCAATGATTTCCCGGGGCGGTCTGCCCACGGCACTGATGATTTTAATATTTAGATCGATCTCTTCCAGGGATCCCAGCCGACGCACCTTCTTTTCCTGTACCACCCGCAGCATCTTTGCCTGGAGGGCAATGGGCATGGAGTCCAGCTCATCTAAGAAAATCGTACCGCAGTTGGCCTGTTCAAACAGACCCGGCTTGTCAATGGCCCCTGTGAACGCCCCCCGGGAGGTGCCAAAAAGAATTCCTTCCAGGAGATTTTCGGGGATGGCCGCACAGTTGATTGGTATAAACCTGTGGGCTGATGTCCTGCGGTGGTTATGTATGGACTGGGCAAACAGCTCCTTGCCGGTGCCGGTTTCTCCGGAAAGCATGATGGGAGAGGGGGAATCAGATGCCATTTCCGCTGTCTTAACGGCATGGAGAAGTCCACCGCTTTTTCCCACCATATCTGAAAAGGTATACCGGGGAGACGTCCCCTTCCCCGAAGTCGCGGCACAGGGTTTTCCCGAAGATATGATGGATTCCAGCATCTGATAATCCTTTGTAAAGCTGATGGCCCCCACCACTTGATCATCCTTGAAAAGCGGGAATACATTACTTATGACATTGGACAGTTTTCCCAAACGCGTGCGATAGACAATCACTTTATTCAGAACGGCTCTTCCGGTTTTCATACAGGTCATGGTGGTGGAGTCTTTTTCCTTTAGCCGGTACAGTTCCGTTATTTTTTTACCCAGGGCATAGGAGATGTCAAGATCATCAATTTTTGCCATGGCCTTGTTGTAGTAAAGGATTTCCCCCCGGATATCGGCAATGATCACTCCCTCATGCAAATCGGCCAGAATGGAAAAGATATTGACGTCATTAGTAATACCCAACTTCTTTCGCAACAGCTTAATATCCAAGGTCATTCATCACTCCTGTATTTCAAATTTAATTCTGAGGTGGGACATTCCCATTGTCCGGTCATCATCATAGTATTTTATGGGTTTGATCCTAAGGTAGCCCACCCTTCATAATTGACAAACCAACAGGGTCTGGCTATGTGCTGTTGGAGCCTGGACTCTCCCCGGAAGGACCGATGCCCAAGGCATTAATAACACAAGCCCGAACCCCTTGGCCCGGACAATCATGACAAACAAAGCATATTGTGACCAAGCCGAAAAAATGGAAATACACCATTATTTTAATGGTAGCCCGCGCAAACGGCTATGTATAAAAAAATTTTTATCTTTCTATTACACTTCAGAATGGAAAGTCAAGTCAAAAGCTCATGAAGAAAAGGTTCTGATATTATAAATATTTTCCAACAAAAAGCCCTGGGCATCCCCCCTTACAAACGCCCCTTTAACAATCCCCCCCCTGCCTGACAAAAGTACAATCAAAAATATTTAATCCTCCCCCGACAAACCAAAACATATTGTTCCAAAAAAGAACACTATAAAACCAGATACTTAAGAGAAATATAAAAATAACCAAACAATTGGCATACTGTTTGCTTTAACCATAATCATCTATTTCAGGCAAACATATAAAAGGAGTTTGGTCACAACATAGACTACTTTGAGGTGGGCCATACTGTGACCAAAGTCTTATAAAAGCCCCATGACCGAGCAATATTGAAATTTAATATTGTTCCCCCTGACCGCACTGTCGATCAAGGCTATCTGATGATCAAAAAAAGGAGATCTTGAATGAACAAGAACATGCTTGTGGATGAATTAAAGTTCACCCCCTCCATGAAAATTCTGAGTGAAGAACAAATTTCAGCCATTCACCTGGCAACACTGGAAGTACTGGAAAAAACCGGGGTCTGCATAAAACACCCCAGGGCACTTGAAATTCTGGATGGTGCCGGTTGCAAAATCGATTCAAACCAGGTTTATTTCCCCCCGGAACTGGTTGAAAAGGCCATATCCACAGCTCCCAAAAGCGTTAAATTCAGCAATAGGGACAATAGCCGCATTATCACCCTTGAGGATACCAACACGTATTTTGGTGCCACCATTGACTGTGTGAACTACCTTGATCCGGACACAGGCGTAATCAGTGAATGCCGAAGCAATCATGTCATCGGCATGACCAGACTTTGTGATACCCTGGACAAATATGACTGGCTCATGACCCTTGGCATTTCAAGGGATCTGCCGGAAGATATCCAGGACAGGGGGGTGGCCCGCATTGCCCTGGAACACAGCAGCAAACCTGTCATTGTTTCATGCAATGATGCCGAAAGCCTTAAAGAAATTTATGAAATGGCACTTCTGTGCCAGGAAGGCGGCCTTGAACAATTTAACAAAGCCCCCCTGCTTGGCACCCTTAACTGTACCATCTCTCCGCTGACCCACGATGATCACCTGGTGGGAAAGAACATATTTGCCGCTGAAAAAGGCATCCCCATTGTTCATTATTCCGGCATGCAGCTGGGGGGTAGTTTTCCTGCCACCCTGGCAGGCGGTATTGTCATGGGTAGTGCAGAATCCTTAAGCGGGCTTGTTCTACAACAGATTATCAATCCAGGTGCACCCTTTGTATTTGGTTCATTTATCACCGTCATGGATATGAAAACCACTGTGTTTTCCTATGGTGCCATTGAAATGTCCATGATGGTGGGGGGGATGTCACAGCTTGCCCAGCGCTACAATCTTCCATTTTTCAGCACCGCAGGATGCACAGACTCAAAAAGTGTTGATGCCCAGGCCGCTGCAGAAGGCAGTCTGCAGGACCTTGTCATGGCCACCGTGGGTGGCGGGCTGGTGCATGACACCCATTGCTGGCTGGATCATGGAAGTATCCTTTCCCCGAGTCACCTGGTCATGGGCCAGGAAATACTTGGAATGGTTAAAAAATTCATGGAGGGAATCGATGTCTCAACGGACACCTTGGCCCTGGATCTCATCCACAAGGTTGGTGCCGGTGGAACCTTTTTAATGGAGCCCCACACCATGAAAAATTTTAAGAATGTATTTTATCCGGAACTGTTCCAGCGCACAAAGGCACAGGCCCCGGGCACTTCAGTGGAATCAACTCTGGACGATCGCCTGCGTGAAAGGACCCTTGAGCTGATGAAAGCAGCTCCTAAAAATACCCTTCCCCGGGAAATTGTCAAAGAATTTGATCTGCGCCAAAAGAAATGGGGCACTCCGCAATAGCAGGTTCCCTTTACCTGCCAGGAATTACCAGGAAAAAACCGGAGGTTCTTTTCACCGCTTGATCAGGATTTAAAAAACAGAGCAATCAAGTACTACCACTGATGAAGCACATGTGATATCATATGAGGTTCATGCGGAGCACAAAGGGTTCCCTGACCTGATCCAAGGCACCATATTCTGGTTAATCCTTCACTCAGCTTTCGAAGTTGGCAGACCCCGGTCATCAACTCTGACTTTCCGAAAGCTGAGTCCTTAAAAAAGGTTATCAAATGGACATTAACGATTTCAATGATGATTTATTTCATTTTCTTCACACCTGCCCCTCCCCCTTCCATACCGTTGCCAATGCCACCCATATCCTCCTTGAAAAGGGATTCACACAACTCCATGAAACCCAGGCCTGGCACCTTGAAAAAGAATCAAAGTACTTTGTTGTACGCAATCAAAGTGCCATCATCGCCTTTTACACCGGAGATCAACGCCCCTGGGACACCGGCATAAAACTGTGCGGAGCTCACACCGACAGCCCCTGCCTCAAAGTAAAGCCCCAGCCGGAACTTACCAACGCCACCATGACACGCCTGGGGGTTGAGGTCTATGGTGGAGCACTTTTAAACACCTGGTTTGACAGAGGATTAAATCTGGCAGGCCGCGTCATTCTCCGGTGCCGGAATCAGGACGGAAAAAACGTTCTCACAAGCGGTCTGATCAATCTAAACACCCCCGTGGCCGTGGTTCCTTCCCTACCCATTCATCTGGACCGGGAGGCCAACACAAAAAAAACCATCAATGCCCAGGTGGATCTGCCGCCCCTTGTTTTCACCGGGTCCTTTTCCAGACCCGGGGCATTCCATGAAATGCTTTGCAATGCCGGAAAACACATCCCTGCCCCCGACCATGAAATATGCGAAATTCTGGATTTTGATCTCTATTTTTCAGATGCCCAGGCCCCTTTTTACACCGGTCTTAACAAGGAACTGATCAGTGCCCCCCGCCTTGACAATCTGCTGTCATGCCATGCCGCCCTTAACGGCATTGCCCTTGCCCGGGGAAAAACGCCGTGCATGGCCATCCTGGCCGACCATGAAGAGGTGGGCAGTGACACCGCCGCCGGGGCCAGGGGATCCTTTGTCACGGACATTCTCACCCGGATGATACCAGATACAGAGCAACGCCTCCGGGCCTTTGCCGGATCTTTCATGGTCTCCCTTGACAATGCACACGCCCTCCACCCGGCCCACGCCCAAAGGTATGACGAAACACACACATGCCTTGTCAATCAGGGCCCGGTATTAAAGGTCAATGCCGCCATGCGTTACGCATCGGATGCCGTGTCCTGTGCTCTGTTCAAACAATTGTGCCGGGACGTTTTTGTGCCGGTACAGACCTTTGTCATGAAAAGTGACATGCCCTGCGGCAGTACCATCGGCCCTTCCATCTCCTCTGCCACGGGGATTAAAACCGTGGATGTCGGTGCCCCCACCCTGGCCATGCATGCCATTCGGGAACTCACGGGAAACACTGATCCCCACGCCCTTTTCAGCGTATTGGAACACTGGTTCACCACTGATACAGCCCCGCTTTTATCCTTGACATAAATTTCCAGTATGGTTATACCGCTTAAATTAACGATTCAACCCTTGGCGTTGATCGACGGGCGTGAACTCAGATCTGCTTTTATTGTGTTCTCCAGATTTTTTTTTAAGATAAGAGCTTGTTTTTGATTATAAAAATCAATAGATCAAATATCATCAATTCAATTTCAGAACCAACGTCCGCGTTCATGCACAACACATATTCATCATTTCCCACAGACCGCCTTGCCGGCCGAGGGGATAACGGAGCAAAATACTAAAAAATGGATTTTAACCAGACCCTTGAACAGAACCGTAAGGCAATCATTGACCAATGGTTTCTGGCAACAATAAATACCTACCCCCAGGAAACCGCCAGGGTCCTGGGAAAATTAAAAAACAAATTTGACAACCCCGTGGGAAGCGCCACCGCCCAGAGCCTGGAAGAAACCTTTTCACTCCTGATCAAAAAAGAAATAAATGCCGATGAAATTGAAAATGCCCTGGATTCCGTCATACGCATCCGGGCTGTTCAAAATTTCACCGCATCCCAGGCTGTGGGATTTGTCTTTGAACTCAAACAGATTATAAAAACCGTCTTGAACGGTGAAAAGGACAGTACCTTTGATGCAAAGATAGACCAGACTGCCCTGGCCGCCTTCAACCGGTTTATGAAGTGCAGAGAAAATATATTCCTTTTAAAGGCAACGGAATCCAAAAGGCGGATTCACAGAGCCTTTGAAAGGGCAGGTTTAGTAACAGAGATTAAGGAGGAAACGCTCCTTGACTCAGACAAATCTTAAACAGGTTGTTTCAAGATTACTTATCTGAGACAACCGAAACAGTGAGGTGGTTGGAATATGAATCAAAAGTACATGTTGCCCCTGGCAGGCGTTTTGCTGCTTTTTCTGCTGGCTTATGCAGGGGTTGAGGGAGCCGGTATGCAGTGGTTCTTCGGAATAATAGTCCCCTATGTCGCGGTCATCGCCTTTGTTGGCGGTTTTGTGCGCCGTGTCATGGGCTGGGCCGCTTCCGCAGTTCCCTTCCGGATTCCCACAACCTGTGGACAGCAGAAATCGCTTCCATGGATCAAACACAACTGCATTGACAACCCTGACAAGGCATCCGGGGTTTTCATGCGCATGGTTCTTGAAATTTTTCTTTTCAGATCCCTGTTTCGCAATACCAAAGCGGCCTTTAACAGAAATGAAAAGAACAAACTGACCTATTCCTGGGAAATTTTCCTTTGGGTGGGTGCCCTTGCCTTTCATTACGCATTTCTGGTGGTGATTATCAGGCACCTGAGGTTTTTCATGGAGCCGGTTCCTGCCTGTCTTAAATTCCTGGAATTTTTTGACGGCATCATTCAGCTGGGACTGCCCGGCCTTTTTGTCTCTGGTGCGGTGCTTCTTCTGGCAGCCCTTTTTCTGCTGGCCCGGCGCATCTTTGATGCCAAGGTAAGTTATATTTCCCTGGCATCCGATTATTTTCCACTTTTTCTCATCATTGGCATTGCGGCTTCCGGCATTGCCATGAGATATTTCACCAAAGTAGATATCATCGGCATCAAAACCTTCACCATGGGTCTTGTCACCTTTCATCCCACCATCCCCGATGGCGTGGGCGGACTTTTTTATGCCCATGTTTTCATGGTGAGCATCCTGCTTATGTATTTCCCGGTGAGTAAACTCATGCACATGGGCGGCATTTTCCTCAGCCCCACGCGGAACATGGCCAACAACACCCGTGCCAAGAGACATATTAACCCCTGGAACTATGCTGTGGACATTCATACCTATGAGCAGTATGAAGATCACTTCAGAGAAAAAATGATAGAAGCTGGACTTCCAGTGGATAAGAAGGAGTAATCAATGTCTGACGAACTTACACCCGATGAATTACTGGACAAGGTAGATCACACCCCCTCCCGGGGCAGCTGGATGAGTGAATCTGTCCAGATCCGGCCCGGCATGTACTGTTACGCGGCAAAGGCAGAGAGTGTGGAAACCCTCGGACTGCCCAATGCCAGATCCTGGAATCCCATAGAGGATGACTGGAAACTGCCGGAAAACTGGCAGGAGATCATCCACAACGGCATCAAGGATCGTCTGGAAAAATTCAGAACATTTAAAATTTTCATGGACGTCTGCGTTCGATGTGGCGCCTGTGCCGATAAATGCCATTTTTTCCTTGGCACCGGCGATCCGAAAAACATGCCGGTTCTAAGAGCTGAACTTCTGAGATCTGTGTACCGTAACGACTTCACCACGGCGGGCAAACTACTGCGTAAAATCCCCGGTGGAGAAAAACTTGGCGGTGGCAGACCCCTGACATTGGATGTATTGAAAGAATGGTGGTACTACTTTTTCCAGTGCACCGAATGCCGAAGATGCTCGGTTTTCTGCCCCTATGGCATTGACACCGCAGAAATCACCATCATGGGCCGGGAGCTTTTGAACCTTCTGGGTTTAAACATTGACTGGATCGCCACCCCGGTATCCAACTGCTACCAGACCGGTAACCATCTGGGTATTCAACCCCATGCCTTTAAAGACATGCTCGACTTCTTCACCGAAGACATTGAAGAGATCACCGGCGTCAATGTGGCTCCCCAGTTCAATAAAAAAGGGGCAGATATTCTGTTCATCACCCCTTCAGGAGATGTATTTGCAGATCCCGGCACCTACACCTGCCAGGGCTACATGATTCTGTTCAAGTACCTCAAGGACAAATACGACCTTGACGTCACCTGGAGCACCTATGCCTCCGAGGGCGGCAACTTTGGTTTTTTCACCTCCCACGAGACCATGAAGCGCCTCAACGCCAAAATGTATGCCGAAGCCAGACGCCTGGGCGTCAAATGGATTCTGGGGGGCGAGTGCGGCCACATGTGGCGTGTGATCAACCAGTACATGGACACCATGAATGGCCCTGCCGACTTTCTGGAAGAACCGGTGAACCCCATCACGGGAACCAAGTTTGAAAATGCAAAGTCAACCAAAATGGTTCACATCACCGAGTTCACGGCAGACCTTATCAAACACGGCAAGCTGGAACTTGACAAGAGCCGAAATGCCAACCGGGTCATGACCTTCCATGATTCATGCAACCCGGCAAGGGGCATGGGTCTGCTTGATGAACCCCGGTATATCATTGAGAACGTGTGCGATAATTTTTATGAAATGCCACCCAACACCATCCGGGAGCAGACATTCTGCTGCGGCAGTGGTGCGGGTCTCAACGCCGGTGAGAACATTGAGCTCAGAATGGCCGGCGGTCTTCCCCGGGCCAATGCTGTAAAATATGTCCATGAAAAATTCGGCGTCAACACCCTTGGTACCATCTGTGCCATCGACCGGGCGGCCCTGTCCACCTTGATGGAATACTGGGTACCCGATGTTGAAGTCTATGGTATCCACGAACTGGTTGGAAACGCCCTGATTCTGCCGGGCGAGCAGGAAAGAGAGATGGATCTGCGAATGGAACCGCTACCCGGCAAGGAGGAAGCAGATGAATAAAAATGCAATTATGGCGGGCCTTGTGGTGTTTGTTGCCATGGCACTGTTCCCTTTCTGGTACAACATCGGCGGCAGCAGTGCCGCACCGGAGCCGGAACTTTCAGACAAGGCCAAAGCCGCCAAGAAATGTGTACTGGATAAATATGACATGCGGGCCAACCACATGTCCCTGCTGGATGAATGGCGGGATTCCGTGGTAAGAGATGCGGACAGACTGTATGAAAACGCCAATGGAAAATCCTTTCAGATGAGTCTTTCCACCGGTGAGGAGTCCTGCCTGGGATGCCACACAGACAAGGAAAAATTCTGCGACAAATGCCACACCTATGCCTCTGTGGACCCCTATTGCTGGGAGTGCCACACAACATCCAAGGAGATTAACCAATGAAAAAAAGCAGAAGAAGCTTTCTCAAAGCAGCGGGGGTTACTGCACTGGGCATTGGTGCAGCTCCGGCAATAAAAGCCGTTGCGTCATCCAGCTCATCCGCCGCACCGGTGAAAACCAGAAAGCCCGAAGCCCTCACAGCCAAGCGCTGGGGCATGGTCATAGACACCAACAAGATTACCGAAGAAATTGCTGAAAACATAGTGCATGCCTGCCGAAAGGCCCACAATGTGCCCGATTTCAACCATGAACCCGATGCCGAGAAATATCCCAACCTCCGTCCGATCAATAAAGATCAGGAAATCAAATGGATCTGGGAAGAACATTTCCAGCACGCCTTTCCTGACAAAGAAGACGAGTTTCTGGCGGAGAAGTTCAAACATCTGCCCTTCCTTGTGACCTGCAACCACTGCAAGAACGCCCCCTGCGTCCAGGCATGTCCCACCCAGGCCACCTTTAAACGTGAAGACGGCATTGTGCTCATGGATTTCCATCGCTGCATCGGCTGTCGGTTCTGCATGGCTGCCTGTCCCTTTGGCTCCAGAAGCTTCAACTTCAGGGATCCTCGACCATTCATTGAGGAGATAACCCCTGACTTTCCCACCCGAAGCAAAGGTGTGGTGGAAAAATGCAACCTGTGTGCCGAACGCCTAGCCAAGGGTCTGCAACCGGCCTGTGCAGAAGTATCAGAAGGGGCCATCACCGTGGGCGATCTTGAAGATCCTGCATCCACCGTCAGGGAACTTCTGGCAGAAAACTATGCAATCCGACGTAAACAGGAGCTTGGAACCGAGCCATCTGTTTACTACATCATGTAAGAGAGGCACGTATGCTTGAAATAGCTATTAAAGGAAGCAAAAAGTACTGGATATGGCTGGGGCTGCTCCTCGCTGTCATGGCTGTGGCCTTTGTCATCTATATTGATCAGTTCCTCAACGGACTGATGATCACCGGCATGAGCCGGGATGTCTCCTGGGGATTTTACATTGCCAACTTCACCTATCTTGTGGGGGTTGCCGCAGGAGGTGTCATGGTGGTGATTCCCTATTATCTCCATGACTATGAAAAATTCCACAGAATCACCATCCTGGGTGAATTCCTGGCAGTGGCATCCTTGATCATGTGCCTGCTGTTCATTATTGTGGATCTGGGCCAGCCCACCCGCATGCTCAATGTGCTATTATATCCCACCCCACATTCAATGCTGTTCTGGGATATGTGTGTGCTCAACGGTTACCTGTTCCTTAATATTGTCATTGGTTGGAAGGTACTGGAAGCTGAGAGAAATCAGGTAAAACCACCGGCATGGACAACCCCTTTGATCTATCTGTCCATTCCCTTTGCCATCGGCATCCACACCGTAACCGCATTTCTGTACTGCGGTCTCCCCGGAAGGGGCTTCTGGCTTACGGCCATCCTGGCCCCCCGGTTTCTGGCGTCCGCCTTTGCGGCAGGCCCCTCCGTTTTGATTCTGCTTTGCTATCTGATCCGGAAAATCAGCAAATTTGATCCGGGCTGGGAAGCCATTCAGACCCTGTCCAAGATTGTATGTTATGCATTGATTGCCAATGTTTTCTTCTTTCTATGTGAAGTGTTTGTGGTCTTTTACAGCAAGATCCCCGGTCACATGTCCCATATCCAGTACCTGTTCTTTGGACTCCATGGTCACAATGCCCTGGTGCCCTGGATGTGGACTTCCATCACCTTGATGTTCATCGGTATTGCCCTCATGGTGGTGCCGGCCTTCAGAAGCAACAAGACCCTGCTTCCCTATACCTGTGTCATGATCATCATCGGTACCTGGATTGACAAGAGCCTTGGCATGATCTCCGGCGGGTTTGTGCCAAACCCCCTTCACACCGTGACGGAGTATATCCCCACGGGTAAAGAGATCATCATCAGCCTCGGTGTATTTGCCACCGGTTTTCTGATTCTCACCGTCCTTTACAAGCTTGCCACAACGGTGAAAGAGGAGGTACGGGGATAATTTGATTAAAACTTCTAAAAATCAGTAATTCCCTGCGGGGTGTCCTTATTATGGGGACACCCCGCTTTTAAACAGGTTCTTCCCAGAAAGAAGAAATTAAAATGAATGAACCGTTAAATAAATTTCAAAGTTTCTGCCGGAAGATCAGACAGTTTATCTTTCCCCATTCGACCAACCATGATCAATCCCTTTACCAGAAACTTAATATTATTTTTGGCTTCTTTTTCCTGATCCCCACCTTTGGCCTCCTCTACTTCCTGATCACCTACAATCTGCTGTCCGATCAATATGTGCCCCATTTTTTTGCACTTTTTCTCATATGTTCCCTTGCCGGATTCATTACCCTGAGATTGGTGTTTGAAAAAATTGCCGCCATGTCCAATAAATTTACCCAGGTACTTGAGAAGGAATTTAAATCCAACGGCATCCGCAAAGGGGTGGATGAGGTGGAAAATATCTCCAAATCCTTTACCCTCTTTGAAAGACAGCTCAATCAGACCTTTTCCCAGCTGGAAAAAAAAGTTTCCGAAATCGCCATCCTCAAGGAACTTTCCGACCTTTGTTATGTCACCTTTGATCCCGAAGAACTGCTCTACGTTACCCTGGAACGGGGACTTCGCATTGCCAATGCGGACATTGGATCAATTTTAATACTTGAAAACACGCCCCAGAAACACTTTGTGGCCAAGGCAAGTATCGGGCTTGGGGAGCATCTTGGCATCGGTGACATCGTTGATTTTCAAAGCAGCATTGCCAAATACGCCGTCATCAACAAGGCACCCTTTGTGGTGGAAAACATTGAAAAGGATACCCGTCTGGGCAGGCTTAACAAATCCCAGTATGGAACAAAATCCTTTGTGTGCATGCCCATCAAAACCATCAGGGATATCATTGGGGTCATGACCCTGTCCCGGAGATCCGACGACAGTATTTTCACAGCAGAAGAGGTGGAAGGCCTGGTTCCACTGGTCTCCAATGCCGCTTTTACCTATGAGAACTTAAGACTTCTCAAGGAAATAGAACATTCCATCCACACGGAAAACGTCATCGGCCGATTGATCAACACCGTTAACTCCAGCATGCGTGACATTGAGCTGTACCAGAATCTTTTAAAGGACACGCTCAATATCCTTCCCCTGCAGGGGGCAGTGTTGATGACCAACGAAAGTTCCAGCCATGGTGACACCGTCTCCATTGTGGATTTCTTTTCAAGACAAAACACAGATATTCAACGGGGACAGACTTATCCATGCAAAGATTCCATTCTGGAACGCCTATTCATCCAGGGGGACTCCACTCTCATGGAAAATCTCCAGGAAGAGTTGAAAAATGCTGTTGAAAAAACCCTTTTTTTAAGCCACGGGGGCAATGCCGGCATCATTCACCCCCTGATGAATTCAGGCAGGCTCATCGGATGCTTTGCCTTTATTTTTAAAACCCATGCAGATGCCTTGGAAAACCGGGAACTGACCCGGAAAATTTCCAATCTGTTTGCCCTTGCCATGGAAAAGACCACCCTGTCCCAATCCGCCCGGCAACGGGCCAGTGAACTTGCCACCATCAAACAGATCGGCAGTATGCTGGCATCATCAACCTTTGACATCGAACAGGTTCTGTCCTTTACCATGGACATGATCCGGGTAGCCATGAAGGTTGAAGCGGGTTCTCTTCTTCTCATTGAGAAGGACAAAATGGACAAGGAAGATCTGCTGCGGGTCAAAACAGCCTTTAATGTAAACATCAAAAAAACAACTGATTTCACCATAAAAATGGGCCAGGGAATTGCCGGATATGTGGCGGCCAAGGGGGATTGCGTCATTGAAAATGACGTGCAGCACTCCAACATGTTTTTTTCCGCCATTGATGATGTCACCGGGTTTATCACCCGATCGACACTTTGCGTACCCATGATTTCCCAAGGGAAAGTCATCGGGGTCATTGAGGTATTAAATAAAACCAATGGTAATTTCATGGCCGATGACCAGCAACTGCTCCAGGCCATTGCCTCATCGGTGAGCATCGCCATTGAAAATTCAAGGCTTTACAAGGAAACTCTGCTCAGAGCAGATCAGGAACAGGGCATTCGCCAGATTTTCCAGAAATTTGTACCCAAGGAAATTGTCAATCGCATCGTCCATGGGGCCGGCCATGAACAGCACCTCATGGAAGAACTCAAAACCGTCACCATTTTAAACATTGATCTGAGAAATTTCTCCAGACTTGCCAATGCCATAGGTCCCCAGAAAACAGTTTTTGTACTGAACCATTTTTTCTCTGTGATGGGGGAAATTATTTTTTTCCACAAAGGGATTGTGGACAAATATCTGGGGGATGGATTTCTTGCCCTATTCGGCGCCCCCCTTGCCACGGTTTCCGATGCGGACAACGCCGTATGTGCGGCCCTTGAAATGAAAAAAGCCCTGGCGGCTATCAACACGGAGCTTAAAGAAAAAATTGATGCTAAAATTATTATTGAACTGAGCATGGGCATCAGTATTCACACAGGAGAGGTGGTGGTGGGCAATATCGGGTTTGACAAAAAAATGGACTACACCGTCATCGGTGATGCAGTGAACTCCGTGTTCGGCATCCAGGAACTCACCAAGCGCAGCCCCAACAGCATACTGCTTTCAGAAAAAACCATGAAGGCCATGTGTAACTCGGTGAAGGTCAATGAAATCATAGTACCCGAGGACGCACCCAAAGTGGGTAATATCAGGGTATTTGAGTTGCTGTCACTGTCCCGCCCCGAAGGCGTGTCTCTCCCCCGGGACATAAAGCTTCCGCCTTCCCTTGCCACCACAAGCCAGGAAATGAGCCTGCTGCTGCAGAATTTCCCCCCAACTCAATAGCGTTTTGACCCTGCCCCGGAGCCCTGCAATCTGTTTTTTATCTTGACAAAACAAGGGGGTTACCCTATTATTCGGGATTTAGGCGCAATGGTTACATAAGATAAGTACACAAAGGAGACAATGCATATGTATGCAGTTATAAAAACCGGTGGAAAACAGTACAAGGTGGAAGAAGGCGATTTGCTTCGGGTGGAAAAGCTTGAAGGCGGGGAAGGATCTGAAATTGAATTTGCTGATGTCCTCATGTACTCCGACGGTGAAAACCTGACACTGAACGGTGATGATCTTGACAAGATTGCCGTGAAAGCCCATATCGTTGAGCAGGGCAAGGGCAAAAAAGTGCTTGTATTCAAGTACAAAAGACGGAAAGGTTACCGAAAAATGAAAGGTCACCGACAGGCCTTCACCGCTGTGAAAATTGATTCCATCCAGGCGTAGACAACAAGGAGACAGATATGTCACATAAAAAAGCAGGCGGCAGCTCAAAGAATGGTCGCGACAGTAATTCACAACGACGGGGCATCAAAGTCTATGGCGGACAGACCGTAGTTGCAGGCAATATCCTGGTAAGACAACTTGGAACCAAAATCCATCCCGGTCAGAATGTGGGCATGGGTAAAGATTACACTCTCTTTTCAAAGATCGATGGGGTTGTGGCCTATGAACGAAAGGGCCGCGACAAGAAGAGAGTCTGCGTTTATGAAGCGTGAAATTCATAGATGAAGCAACCATTTACGTCAGGTCCGGTAATGGTGGACCCGGATGCGTAAGTTTCCGCAGAGAACGGTTCATAGAACGGGGCGGACCTGACGGTGGTGATGGCGGGAACGGCGGCAGCATTATTCTAAGGACAGATCAGAGCAAAAGAACCCTTTTTGATCTGCGCCGTCAGCGGATAATCCGTGCCAAAAACGGCACCCCGGGAATGGGCAGGATGCGGCATGGTAAGAATGCAGAGCACCAGGTAATACCTGTGCCCCCCGGCACCCTGGTAGTTAATGCAGACACTGGAGAATTCATTGCCGACCTCACTGAACCCGACCAGGAATTCATCCTGGCAAAGGGCGGCATTGGTGGACGGGGCAACAAACGCTTTGCAAGTTCCACCAACCGTGCCCCCAGACATGCCCAACCGGGCATGCCAGGAGAAGAGTTCAACCTGCACCTGGAACTGAAACTTCTTGCAGATGTAGGGCTGGTGGGCCTTCCCAATGCCGGCAAATCCACCTTGGTCAGTCGCCTGTCCTCGGCCCGACCCAAGATTGCCGATTATCCATTCACCACCCTTGCACCCTCCCTTGGCATGGTGCAACCCGACTATGGCGAACCCTTTGCCATCGCAGATATACCCGGGCTCATTGAAGGTGCTCACCAGGGTGTGGGGCTTGGCATTCAGTTTTTAAAACACATTGAACGTACCGGCATTCTGGTTCATATCATTGATTCATCCGCCATTGACCCGGACTCCCCCCTGACAGCCTATCACCTGATCAACGCCGAGCTGAGGCAGTACAGCAAGGCTCTGGGCCAAAAACCCCAACTGCTGGTCCTGAATAAAACAGACCTCACAGGGGCAAAGGAAAAATGCGATGCCTTTATCAAGGCATCGGGTCGAAATGATGTAATCACCCTTTCGGCAGCCACAGGACAGGGAACCGAAAAACTGAAACAGATTCTTGCGGACACACTCGGAAAAACAGATGGATAGCGTCAG
This sequence comes from uncultured Desulfobacterium sp., assembly GCA_963674605.1. Taxonomy (GTDB): domain Bacteria; phylum Desulfobacterota; class Desulfobacteria; order Desulfobacterales; family Desulfobacteraceae; genus Desulfocicer. The sequence continues at coordinate 1,120,755 of OY771474.1, forward strand.
ACACATGACCCTGGAAAGCTGTCGGCGAATTGTCATTAAAGTCGGCAGTGCAGTCTTATCTTTACCCCATGGGCTGAATCTTGAGACCATTGAGCATTTAAGCCATGACATCGGCACATTGGCATCCCGGGGGATCCAAGTGATTCTGATCTCTTCGGGGGCCCTTGCCTGCGGTGTCAAAAAAATCGGATTTTCAAAAAAACCCGACGATATCAAGGGCCGACAGGCAGCATCGGCCGTGGGACAGGCGGGGCTTATCCTTGCCTATGAGCAGGCCTTTGAAACCATGGGCTGCAAGGTGGCCCAACTGCTGCTCACCCGGGATGACCTGGCGGACAGGCAGCGATATCTAAATGCCAGAAACACCATAAACACTCTGCTTGACTGGCGCATCATTCCCATACTCAACGAGAATGACACCATCGTCACCGAAGAGATGAAACTGGGTGGTAACGACAACCTCGGGGCCTTAATCACCCTTTTAATGGATGCTGACCTCATGATAAATCTCACTGACACCGATGGCCTGTATGATAAAGATCCCCGGGAGCACAGTGATGCCAAGCTGATTCCCGTGGTTTCCCGGATTACCCGGCAGATGGAACAGGCCGCCGCAGGTGCACCGGGGACCCTTGGTACCGGGGGAATGCTGACAAAACTCCAGGCAGCCAAACGCTTGGCACGGGCCGGTATCCCCATGATCATAGCCCCTGGCCGGCAATGGGGAATAATATCCCGCATTTTCAACGGTGCCCCTGACGGTACCTATTTTGTTCCCGGAAAAAAACGATTGAACAGCCGTAAATGCTGGATCGCCTACAGCTTGAAACCCCAGGGAGAAATTCATCTGGACAGCGGTGCCAGCCGGGCCATTCTCAACCGGGGAAAAAGTATTCTGCCCATCGGAATCACCTCGGTTAATGGGGCTTTCAACAAAGGGGCTTCGGTGGAAATAAAATCGGACACCAATCAGGTTCTCGGAAAAGGGCTGGTCAATTATTCTTCAACGGACATTGCATGCATCATGGGCCATCGAAGTGACGCCATCTGCAATGTGCTCCAGCTGTCACGCCCCTATGCTGAAGTGATACACCGGGACAATCTTGCAATTACCTACGAACAGGATGAGGCATCATGAGCTACCAATCAATGGTGGAATCCCTTTCCATCAAGGCGAAACAGGCCGCCCGTCACATTGCCACCGCAGACACAGACACCAAAAATCAGGTGCTGGCACGAATTGGACAAAAACTCCATGAACAGCAACAGGCTATTTTTCATGAAAATGCCCTGGATCTCAAGGCCGCCCGGGAAAAGGGCATGTCTTCTGCCATGCTTGATCGCCTGACCATCACCCGCCAGACCCTTGACCAGATGATCCAGGGGTTAAACGAAGTGGCTGCCCTGCCGGACCCGGTGGGCAATATTACCCGGACATGGAACCGTCCCACGGGTATTGAGGTTGCCAAGATGCGGATTCCCCTGGGGGTCATTGCCATGATTTACGAATCCCGTCCCAATGTCACCGTTGATGCCGCTGCCCTGTGCCTTAAGGCGGGCAATGCCACCATTTTAAGGGGGGGATCAGAGGCTTTTTCCTCCAACACCATTCTGGCATCCATTATCCAGGAGGCCCTCACGGAAACCGGCCTTCCCGGGGAAATCGTCCAAATACTGCCAGTCACCGACAGAGAAGCCGTCACCCATCTTTTAAAACAGGAAGCCTATATTGATGTGGTCATCCCCCGGGGGGGAGAAGCCCTGATTCGCTACGTGGTGAACCACGCCACCATGCCGGTACTCAAACACTACAAAGGGGTCTGCCATGTATATGTGGATGAATTCTTTGACATGCAAAGTGCCCTCGACGTCTGCTTTAATTCCAAGGTCCACCGCCCCGGTGTGTGCAACGCCCTTGAAACCCTGCTGATCCACGAAAAGGCAGCCGACACTTTTTTAGCCCCCATGCTGGCGCAATATCACAAGGCAGGGGTTGAAATAAGGGGCTGTGAACGCACCTGCGCCGGTTTTCCGGAAGCCGTGCCGGCCGTGGAAGCTGACTGGCATGCCGAGTATCTGAATCTTACCCTTGCCGTAAAAGTAGTGCCGGACATGAAAGCGGCCATGGATCACATTGCCACGTATGGTTCCGACCACACAGATGTCATTGTCACCACCAATGAAGCCCATGCAGATCAATTCATCCGCCAGGTGAATTCCTCCATGGTGGGGGTCAATGCCTCCACCCGTTTCAACGACGGCGGGCAACTGGGCCTGGGAGCTGAAATCGGCATTTCCACTTCAAAACTCCATGCCTTTGGTCCCATGGGACTGGAAGAACTCACTGCCACCAAATTTGTGGTGAAAGGCAAGGGACACACCAGGCAATAGAAGGTATACATGAAAGAGGGCTTATTCGGAGGCACATTCAATCCCCTTCACAATGGCCATATACAGGTAATCTCCCACGTAAGGAAAACCTTTGCCATTGACCTGATTCATCTGATTCCCTGCGGCATTCCGCCCCATAAGTCCTTTCAGAACCTGGCACCGGCCCGGGATCGTTTTGAAATGATCGAAAAGACCCTGCGAGCCATTCCCGGACTGTGCGTGTCCGACCTGGAGCTGAGACGAAACGGGCCCTCCTTCACCATTGATACCATCCGGCAATTTCTTGACGAAGCCTCCCCTGAAACAGACCCCTACTTCATCCTTGGGACAGATGCCTTCTTTGACATGGGCTCATGGAAGCAGCCCATTGACATATTTAAAAGAATAAATATTATTCTCATGACCCGGGCCGGAGAAAAAAAAGCAACCGGAGAGATTGCCGCCTTTCTGGATTTTCAGGTCAGCCGTGCCTATAAATTTGATGATGTATCCATGCGTTTTCACCACCCTGAATTAAAAACAGTTCATATCTGCCGAACCCCGGAAATTAAAATTTCATCCACCCTTGTTCGAAGCCGAATCAAAAGAAATCAATCCATTCATTCACTGGTCCCCGGACCTGTGGAAGACATCATTATAAAAAAAGGACTTTATTCATGACCCAAGACCTTACTGCTGCCGGAAACGCAATGCCATTTCTTGCCGCTGCATTTCAACGAAAACCCGAAAAGGTTGTGGCTCTGGATGTCAGGGGACTCACCGCCTACACCGATACCATCATTATCATCACAGCCACCTCCGCCCGCCAGGTCACCGCCATTGCCGAGCACATCTACATTGAGATAAAGGCCAAAGGACACATGCCCCTTGGCACCGAAGGCATCAAGGAAGGCTCCTGGGCACTGCTTGATTTCGGTGATGTACTGGTCCATGTATTTGACCGGGAATCCGGCGAATTCTACAACCTTGAAGGACTATGGGCCGATGCCCCCAGGCTGGACATTTCTTCCTTTGAAAAAAACGACTGAAGACAGATCCGAACATGAAAGAGGTGCGCAATGGAAGATAAACGAAGCGTCAATGCATTAATCATCCTGGATGGATGGGGTTCCCTGACTGAAAAAAAAGGCAATGCCGTTCTCCAGGCCCGGATGCCTTTTTTAAATGAGCTGGAAAACCAATTTCCTGTGACCCGACTTTCCTGCTTTGGTGATGCCGTGGGGCTTCCTGACGGCGTCATGGGAAATTCCGAAGTGGGACACATGAACATTGGTGCCGGCAGAAAGGTCTACCAGGATCTGGTGAGCATCAACCATGCCATCACCGACAAGACCTTCTTTTCCAACCCAGCCCTGTCCCATGCCATGGACCATGCAAGGGACAAAAAAAAGACGCTGCATCTTTTAGGACTGCTCTCCGATGGGGGTGTGCACAGCCATATCAGGCATCTTATGGCCCTCATTGACATGGCCTGCGATAAAGGTCTAACCGATGTTGCCGTCCATGCCATCCTTGATGGCAGGGACACCTCCCCCCAAAGCGGCATCACCTTTGTAAAACAGCTTCAAGCCCATCTAAAAAAAAAAGGCGTGGGCCGCATTGCTTCCCTTTGCGGTCGGTTCTATGCCATGGACAGAGACACCCGCTGGGAACGGGTGGAAAAAGCCTATGATCTCTACACCCGTGCAAAGGGAACCTTATTTTCGGATCCCGTTGAGGCCATGGAATCGGCCTACCAGGCGGATCAGACAGATGAGTTTATCCAACCCATTCACATCATCCCTGAACCGGGCGTATCACCCGGCACCTTCCGGGATGAAGACAGCCTGATTTTCTTCAATTTCCGGGCCGATCGTGCCAGGGAGATCACCCGGGCACTCACCGAAGATGATTTCACAGGATTTCACAGGCAACACATTCCGGCCATGGCATCCTTTGTATCCATGACCCAGTATGATGAAACCTTTACCTTGAATATAGCCTTCCCCCCCCGCCACCTGACCCATATCCTGGGTGAAGAAATCAGTGACCAGGGCTTAGCCCAGCTCAGAATTGCAGAAACCGAAAAGTACGCCCATGTCACCTATTTTTTCAATGGGGGCAATGAAAAGATTTTTCCGGGCGAAGAACGCATCCTGGTGCCCTCCCCCCGGGAGGTGGAAACCTATGATCAAAAACCGGAAATGAGCGCTGAACAGGTTGCCGTAAAAGCCTGTGAGCGTATCGCATCCGGCGACATTGACTTCATGGTATTAAATTTTGCCAATATGGACATGGTGGGACACACCGGGGTTCTGTCAGCAGCCATCAATGCCTGCGAAACCGTGGATCAATGTGTGAAAATGGTGGTCCTGGAAATATGGAAATCCGGTGGAACGGCCATGATCACAGCCGACCACGGCAATGCCGAACAGATGCTTCATGCCGATGGCTCCCCCCACACGGCCCATACCCTGAACCCGGTGAAATTCATCCTGGCAGGGGAAAATTACCGGCATACCGGTTTAAAAGAAGGCATTCTCGGCGACATCGCCCCCACGGTCCTGAAGGTATTAAACATTCCCATTCCCGAGGAAATGACCGGCACCCCCCTGTTCTGATATCAAAAACCCGGGTTTCCCTCTCCCTTCCAGGCACCGGGGAAGGAAGCCCTGTATCCAACCCAAGGAGGTCACATGGAAGACATTCTCATTGATTACATCACCGGTAAAGCCGTTCCCGACGTGGGAGCCGAAGGCAGCCGCCAGCTGTTTGAAAAAATTCTGGTGGATATCAAGGGTTTTTCAAAACAGGAAATCCGGGTGGACGAGCCCATCACCGTTACCTTCCAGGGCCAGCCCTACCATTCCACCCTTGATCTGGTGGTATTCTGTGAAGATCAGCCCTTCATGGCGGTGCGATGCATTGCAGGTTCCCTTGGATCTTATGAACGGGAAATTCTTGCCGGAGCCAGGCTTGTGTATGAACACCAGATACCCTTTTCGGTCTCCACCAATGGAATAGATGCCCTGGTAAGAGATGTCATAACCGGCAAACCTGCAGGAGAGGGCATGGACTCCGTTCCCACAAGGCAATGGGCAGCTGAGCATTTGCGAACCATGGAAAAAAGCTCCTTTCCTGAAAAGAAAAAGGAGCGGGAAATGATTCTGTTCCGCTCCTATAATATTGAAAAAGAAGAAAATGAGTGCGACCAGTAAGGGAGGTCAGAACCATCCCTTTCGTTTGAAAAAGACAAGCAGGGCACCGGCCAGCACAACAAGCACCCCCCAGAAAATAAAATAACTGTACTTATAATGCAGCTCCGGCAGATATTCAAAGTTGGTTCCATAGATGCCGGCAATGAAGGTCAGGGGAATGAAAATGGCGGCAAATATGGTCAACACCTTCATGATGTCGTTCATGCGGTTTGCCATCACCGAATTATAAATATTAAGCTGGTCTGTCAAAAGATCCCGGTAGGTGTCAATGGCTTCCGTGGCCTGATTAATCAGGTCCTGGAGGTCCTTTAAAAAGGGAAGTGTCTTTTCTGCAAACAGCTGACTGTCACTGCGTGACATATGAAGAATGGCTTCCCTGGCCGGACGAATGGACTTTCTCAAATAATTGGTTTCCCGCTTGAACCCATTAATTTTTTCCATAATGGATGGATCCTGCCCGGAAAGCACCTCTTCTTCAAGGTCTTCAATTTTCTCTCCCATGAGCTCAATGGTGTAGATGTAATTGTCCACCACCGTGTCCAGAAGGGCATAGGCAAGATAATCCGTCCCGGAACCCCTGATCCGGGACTTGTTTCTTCTGATCCTCTCCCGAACAGGATCAAACACATCGCCGGGCTGTTCCTGGAAGGTCAGCAAAAAATTTTCCCCAAGCACCAGGCTTAATTGCTCGTTTATTATCATTTCAGAATCCTCATCATACCGGATCATCTTCAATACAATGAAAATATAGTGTTCAAACTCTTCAATTTTGGGTCGCTGTCCCGTGTTCAGGATATCCTCCATTACCAGGGGATGCAGGTCAAATACATGCCCCACATCCTTGATAATTTCGGTGTCATGAAGGCCATTTATATTAAGCCATGTGACTGTGTCCGTTTCTTTAAAATGCGAACCATCTTTGATGTCTGACAGTTGCTTTTCCGTCAGACTCCCGGCATCGTAATCAATTACCCGTATTTGGACTGAATCCGTCTTTTTCTGACCAATGAAAATCAACGAACCGGGACTTTGGCCTTTGCTCTGATGACGCTTCTTTAAAAAACGTGCCATGGTAATAAGCTTCCTTTGAAACCCTGGTGGATACAGCGGGACTTGTGATGGAGTCAGGCCTGCCCCCCACCAAGGGCTGGTCCATGTTGTGACCAAGCCCCTTGTTTTAAAAGGTTATGCCCTGGGAACGTCTTTGCCGCAATGCCTGCAGACAGTTGCCCGATTTTTTATAATCTCGGCACAAAAGGGACATTCCCTTGTATAATGACGGGCGTGGATGGCCTTTACCGCCTCGGCGGTGGCCTCCTGAAGCAGTGGTGAGGGAAACTTATGATTGACAATGTGCTCAATGGCCTCTGTGTCTGCCAATTCCCCCACCATTTCGGCGGCTTTAAATCTTACCCTTGCAGGTTTCAGGGGGTCCAGAAGCACTTTAAGAATTTCATCCCAGTCTTTGGACATATAAAAATCCGTCAACATGGAAAACCCTACCTTCAACGCCTCTTTTTGTGCATCTCTTGCCACCAGAGCCTCGGTGTCCAGTTTCTGACCGGTCCCACCCATGGGACTGAACACCGGCATATAATCAAAATGATCATTTCCAGGCTGATTGATGCATCGGTAGGAAGCGTGATACTCCATGGTTTCCTTTAAATCTTCCCATCCTTTTTTATAGCTGGGACACTCATCATTAAAACACACAAACAAATATGGGGTTCCCCATCCCAGGCCATCACTGAAATTTATTTCAGGAACTTCCCAGAGATCCATCTCAAGATTGCAATGGGGACAGCAGGGCTTTGGCATGTCCAGAATTTTCTGGAGCACTTCCTCTTTGGTTTCAAAAGCCATATTTAATCTCCTTTTTATACAACACACGTGTCCTGACGGACACAACAAAGCATGAACATGCGATACAGATAAGCACAATACAGGCTGCAAAATTCAGATTAGAAGCTAAGACCCGGGGGCAACATTGTCAATGAAGCAGCAAAGGGCGCAAGCTTGGTTCCGGGATTGATCATCTTCTGCAGATGAAACATGCAAAAATCAAAAATCCGACTTGAACAGATCTTCTGATTCCGTCAAGACTTTGGAGCTGGGGGTAACCTTTGTGGGAACTGTTCCCTCCTTGAAACACTCAAAAAGCGTTTCAGCAGAAGCGGCATTGGGTAAAAGCCCTGAGACAGCATCAATTTTTGCAAATACAACACCTTCGGGGGCGTTAAAGGTACGAACGGGTTTTCCCTCCAGCACACCGGCCATGTACCCCAGCCATATGGGGCTTGCCGTGCGGGAACCGGTCTCTCCTTTTCCCAGGGGGGCTTCGTTATCAAATCCCACCCACACACCGGTGACATACTCCGGGGTATAGCCCAGAAACCAGGCATCATGGAGGTTATTGGTGGTACCGGTTTTTCCGGCAGCCGGGCGTTTAAGAGCCTTGACCCGCCATCCGGTGCCCGAGGTCACCACGCTTTCCAGAATACTTGTCATGATATAGGCCGTACTCATATCAATGACTTTTTCCCTTTTGAGTTCCGCCTGCTCAATGACATTGCCGTCCCGATCCAGAATTTTGGTAATAAAAAGCGGTTCAATGCGATATCCCTGGTTTGCAAACACGGTGTAGACTCCCACGATTTCCAGAAGGGAGGTCCCGGAAGAACCAAGGGAAATGGAAAGATCCCTGGCAATGGGGGAGGTGATGCCAAGTCGCTTTGCATAATCGAGCACATAATCAATGCCGATATCCTGGAGAATTTTCACCGTTACCACATTTCGTGACTTGACAAGGGCGTGACGAAACAGGGTGGGACCATGGAAGGTATCCTTGTAGTTGTGGGGCTTCCATGTGTAATCTTTACTGGCATCGGTAAACACCACAGGAGAATCAATAATCACGCTTGCGGCTGTGTAGCCCTTGTCAAGGGCCGCCGCATAGATAATGGGCTTAAAGCTTGAACCGGGCTGACGGCGTGACTGGATGGCCCGGTTAAACTGGGAATCTTTGTAATCTCTTCCACCGATCATGGCCTTTACAAACCCCGTGCCGGTTTCTATGCTCAACAAAGCAGCCTGGACAAGGGGCTCCTGTTCCAGGGAAAAGACCCAGCGTTTGGCTTTTTCATCCAAGGTAACCACCCGGACGGTGATGACATCCCCGGGGGAAAACACCTGTTCCGGACGGCTGATTTTCTTCTGCCAGGGGGCCAGCTTTATGTTGGGGGTTCTTGCCCATTCAATGTCTTTTACGGGTATGATTCCATTGAAATTTCCCACCCGGACCAGGGTATTTTTACTCTTTTTTTCAAATCCCGTGACCACGCCCTGGTACACCGCATCGGGTATCGGGGTTACCTTGTGCATTTCAGCAGCAGCGGCTCGGCAATAGGATTCAATGGCATCCGGTGCCAGTGTTTTAATGGGCCCCCGGAACCCCTGACGTCGATCCAATTCCACAAGGCCTTTTTTCACCTCCTGCCGGGCAATTTTCTGATACTCTATATCTACGGCTGTGTATATCTGAAGCCCCTGCTCGTAAAGGGCGTCTTCACCATATTTTTTTACCACATATCGTCGGACATGCTCCGTGTAGCAGGGCACCTTTTCAATGAACCAGTTTTTCCGGGGCTGAATATCCAGGGATTTATTGATGGCCCCGGTGGCGGCTAAATTGTCAATATAGCCGTCCTCCTTCATACGGTTAAGCACATAAATCTGTCGCTGCCGGGCACGGTCATAATGACGGAATGGTGAATATTTGCTGGGGGCCTGGGGAAGACCTGCCAACATGGAACACTCGGCAAGATCAAGATCCTTTGCATGCTTACCAAAGTAATTTTCCGCAGCTGCCTCCACGCCATAGGCCCCATGCCCCAGATAAATCTGGTTGAGATAAAGAAACAGAATCTCATCCTTGGAAAAATGCCGGTCAATGCGATGGGCCAGAATAGCTTCCTTTACCTTGCGTTCATAGGTACGCTCCGGGGTGAGAAAAAAAGATTTAGTCACCTGCTGGGTGATGGTACTTCCCCCCTGGACAATGGCTCCGGCCTGCACGTTTTTAAAAAAAGCCCTCAGGATACCGGTAAAATCCACTCCGCCATGCTCCCGAAACCGGGAATCTTCAGCGGCAATAAAAGCATTTTTCAAGTGTTGGGGCATTTCATTCAACGGAATGACAATACGTCGTTCCCGGAAAAATTCGCCTATTTTTCTGCCGTCATCGGCAAATACCGTTGTCACCGTGGCTGGACGGTAATCCTTTAAACTGCTTATCTGGGGCAAATCCTTGCTGATGTAAAAATAAAATCCAGCCCCGGCGGCGCACACAAGTACGCCTGCGGAAAAAACAAATATCAACATCCATTTGAACAGGGTGGCAAAGAGACCGGAGGGGCTCTTTTTTTCACGCTGCTTTCGTATTTGCGAGGCAGATCTGTCTGATCTGATATTGTCTGTATCTGTCATTGATCCCTGCTGTTTTATTAGATATTATATTCAAGCTCTTATTTAAGAGATTGGCCATAAGATGCCAACGGGGTCGTGCCTGTGTTATTGTGTCTTTTGACAAACACCTGTGTTTCAAGGAATTTTTTAACAAAAGCGTCAATAAAGCAAGCCTGATCCCAGCCCAAAGTGGCCCATGTTGTGACCAAGCCCTAATTTTAATTTTGGCGTATGCCGGATCTTAAATCCATTGTGAATACTTATCAGATAAAAAAGACCATGGCAAGCAGGGAACCTTGGGTGATGTCATGGATGATACCACCTTGGGAAAATTAAGTGATTCAGTCTCTTTTTCCCCTGTGAGAGAACCATGAAATCGGCCCTACATCCGTGGAAACCACCTGCAGGACATGAAAAAAGTTTGACATCTTCCGGGTAAAAAGTTAAGAATAAAGGTTTTATGAACCAGAATAAAGGAGATACCCTGATGATAGAGCTTGCTTTCAAAAAAACCGGTGGTCTTATCCCTGCCATTGCCCAGGATTTTGAAACAGGTGACGTCCTGATGCTGGCATACATGAATGAGGCATCATGGAAAGAAACCCTTGCCTCGGGCATGGCCACCTATTACAGTCGATCACGCCAATCCCTGTGGAAAAAGGGTGAAACATCCGGTCACGAGCAAATTGTCAAGGAGATCCGCATTGACTGCGACAATGACACGGTGCTGCTAAAGGTGGTGCAGAAAGGAGGGGCAGCCTGTCATAAAGGCTATCGCAGCTGTTTTTTCAGAAAAGTAAATGACAAAGACACCATTGAGATTGTCGAACCCATCATATTTGATCCCCAAAAGGTATATAAATAATGGAAAATATTTTAAAACTGGGTATTCCCAAAGGAAGCCTTCAGGAGGCCACTGTGGCACTTTTTCGTCGCAGCGGCTGGAAAATCAACATAAACGGCAGAAGTTATTTTCCGGACATCAATGATGATTCCATTGAATGTGCATTGTGCCGCGCCCAAGAGATGTCCATTAATGTGGAAAGCGGTGTCATTGATGCCGGCCTGACCGGAAAAGACTGGATTGCAGAGCATCAGTCCGATGTCCATGTGGTGTCCGACCTTGTCTATTCCAAGGTCAGTGCCAGACCTGCACGGTGGGTTGTTGCCGTTGCCGGAGATTCCCCCATGAAGACCCTGGAAGACCTCCAGGGCAAAACCATTTCCACGGAACTGGTTCAGTTCACCCGTCGCTTTTTCAAAGAACGCAACATTGATGTCAATGTCAAATTTTCCTGGGGGGCCACCGAGGCGAAAATTGTTTCAGGCCTTGCCGATGCCATTGTGGAAATCACCGAAACCGAGAGTACCATCCGGGCACATAATCTCAAGGTAATTCATGAAATCATGCAGACCAACACCCAGCTTATTGCCAATAAAAAAGCCTGGGAAAATCCGGTGAAACGAAAAAAAATTGAACAGATTGCCCTGCTTCTCCAGAGTGCCCTTGTGGCAGATAAGCTTGTGGGACTTAAAATGAATGTCCCTGAAGACAAAATGGAAAAAGTAATTGCCCTGCTTCCCAGCCTTAATGGACCCACCGTGGCATCCATTTACCAGTCAAACTGGTTCTCAGTTGAGAGTATTGTGGACGCCGGTGTCACCAGAGACCTTATTCCGGAACTCATCCGGGAAGGTGCCCAAGGCATTATCGAATACCCCCTGAACAAGGTGCTCTAAAAATGAAACCAATCAAGGCGGCCCAGAGAACCCGGGAAATCACCCCGTTCATTGTCATGGAAATTCTTGAAAAAATTCATGAAATGGAACGAAATGGTATTGATGTGATTCACATGGAGGTGGGAGAACCCGACTGCAACATCCCCGAATGCGTACAGACTGCCACAGCCCGGGCGTTCTCCTGCAATGAAACCGGGTATACCCACAGCCTGGGGGACATCCGCCTGCGCCGGGCCATTGCAGATCATTACCAGGAACGATATGGTGTAACTGTGGACCCCGGCAGAATCATTATTTCATCGGGCACATCCCCTGCCATGCTCATGCTTTTTTCCGCTCTGCTCAACCCCGGCGATGAGGTCATTATTTCAGATCCCCACTATGCCTGTTATCCCAATTTCATCCGCTTTGCCCAGGGGGTACCGGTGAACGTGCCGGTGTTTGAAACCCAAGGGTTCCAGTACACCCCCGAAGCCATTGAAAAAAAGATCACGGACAAAACAAGGGCCATCCTGATAAACTCACCGTCCAACCCCACAGGCCAGGTCATCAGCCTTGATCGCATGAGACAGATCCATGACCTGGCCGAAAAAAGAGACATCTGCATTATCTCCGATGAAATTTACCACGGCCTGGTTTACGAAGGCGGAGAACACTCCATTCTGGAGATCACTGATGACGCTTTTGTGTTCAACGGATTTTCCAAACGCTTTGCCATGACCGGCCTGCGCCTGGGATACCTCATTGCACCGGACTATTTCATCCGCCCGCTGCAGATTCTTCAGCAGAATTTTTTCATCTCGGCCAATTCGCTGATGCAGATTGCCGGCGCAGCCGCCCTGACAGATGCCCATGAAGAAACCAGGGCCATGAAAGAAAAGTACGATGAACGCCGCCAATACATGATAAAACGCATCAAGGCCATGGGGCTTGGAATATCCGTGGAGCCCACAGGCGCTTTTTATGTATTTGCCAATGCAAAACACATCTCAATGGACTCCTATGCCCTGGCCTTTGACATCCTCGACAAGGCCCATGTGGGGGTGACCCCGGGCATTGACTTTGGTGCCAACGGTGAAGGATATCTTCGCTTTTCCTATGCCAATTCCATGGAAAATTTAAAAGAGGGCCTGGATCGCCTGGAAACCTATTTCAAGGAATCCTCATGATTATTAAACAGGCCGAATTCATTAAAAGTGCCACCAAACCTGCCCAGTTCACAGAACCTGTTTTTCCGGAAATTGCCTTTGCCGGAAGATCCAATGTGGGCAAATCCTCACTGATCAACACCCTGGTAAACCGGAAAAACCTGGTTAAAACCAGCTCAAAGCCAGGGTGTACCCAGTTGATAAATTTTTTTACCATCAACGAAGAAATCTCCTTTGTGGATCTGCCGGGATATGGCTATGCCAAGGTTTCTAAAACCGTTCGGGCCCAGTGGGGCCCCATGGTGGACAAATACCTTTCTGTCAGAAATAATCTCATGGGGGTAATCCTGCTCATTGATATCAGAAGAGATCCCGGCAAAGAAGAGTTTGAATTGATGGACTGGTTTGAAAAACGTCATATTCCCTTTCTGACTGTACTGACCAAGGCCGACAAACTGTCCCGGACCAAACAGCAGCAGCGCCTGGCAATTTTAAGTCGCAAACTGGGAAGACAAAGAGAGGCGCTCATCGTCTTTTCATCCAAGACCAGACAGGGAAAAGACATTGTCCTCAACGAAATAACCGCCCTTATCTGCCCTGAGCCCCCGGAAGAAGAAAGCCTTGCAGAATCCCAGAGCATTCCCGGGGAATCTTGCAGAAAAGAACAAGGATACACAAATGGAAACAGCTGAAAACAACAATTTCAGATCGGGATTTATTGCCATTATCGGTGCCCCCAATGCCGGCAAGTCAACCCTGTTAAACCAAATCATCGGCCAAAAGATATCCATCACCTCAAAAAAACCCCAGACCACCAGAGACAGAATACTAGGGGTGGTGGAACGTCCCCAGGCCCAGATGGTGTTCATGGATACGCCGGGGATTCATAAAGCCAATTCTCTTCTCAATCGCAAAATTGTGGACCAGGCCCTTGCCGCCGTTCAGGATGTGGATGCCATCCTTCTTTTGGTAGATGTTACCTCCGGTAAAGAAGACTCACATACCCTCATCATTGAACAACTTGCAAAAACGGGAAAACCGATTCTTCTGGCGCTTAACAAAATTGATCGTATTGAAAAAAACAGGGTTCTGCCAGTCATTAAAAAATATTCTCCCCTGTTGGATTTCAAGGCAATTATACCCATATCAGCCAAAAATGGCACCCACATGGAAACGTTGCTTTCCGAGCTTGAAGGACATCTGCCCAGGGGGGCCAGGCTCTTTCCCGAAGATACCTTAACGGACATGACGGAAAAATTCATTGCGGGGGAAATGATCCGTGAAAAAATATTTCGACTGACCGGTATGGAAATTCCCTACTCCATTGCCGTGTCTGTGGATTCTTTCAAGGTGGAAAAAAGTCTCATCGAAATCCATGCCAGTATCCATGTGGACAGAAATTCACAAAAGGGCATCATCATCGGCAAGGGGGGCAATATGCTCAAGAAAATAGGCACCCAGGCCAGAAAAGATATTGAGCGTATGACCGGCTTAAAAGTACTGCTAAAACTCTTTGTAAAGGTGAATAAAAACTGGAGTCAGAATGAAAAGGCTCTGAAGGAATTCGGGTATTAATTTATGATGGACATGTCCTACTTCTTTTCCCAGGATGAGACCTTGCTCAAAAAAGAAAAGAGCAAGGCTAGGGAACTGCGAAACAGCCAGTGGTGGAAGCGAAAACGATCCCAGGGCGTCTGCTATTATTGTGGACAAACCTTCCCCCCAAAGACACTGACCATGGATCACATCGTCCCCATGGCCCGGGGGGGAAAATCCGTCAAAGGAAATGTGGTTGCCTGCTGCAAGGACTGCAACTCAAAAAAAAAACAGATGCTGCCCCTGGAGTGGGAAGCCTACATGAAAACCCTGTCTATCCCCGAAACCCGGGATCAATAAAGAAAAATTCAACCTCCCTTTTCGCCTTCTACCCGGAGAAAAAGAAGGGCTTAGTCTCAACACGGATCACTTTGGGGGTGGGGCGGCGACGGGTGGCCCAGGTTGCGACCAGTCCCGAAAAAACAGCCCCACAGCCCTAAAAAGCGCAATGGCATTTAAGCCATGGCACGCAACTGCTATTTCTTGCGATTACACAGGCGATGCACGGTCTGTGCATGCCATTCCCCGCGACCGGAAAAGGTGGGCTGATTAATTTCCACCAGATATTTTGCAACCTGATCAAATGTGGCACCCTTTTCACGCATACTTTCAATGATCTGCATCACTTTTTCCCGGGGCAGAATGCCGTCGACAACATCAGTTGGGGCCGCAGCCACAGGCTCATGGGTTATAATCGGAGACTGTACCGCCTTTGCCTTGTCAGCCCGGGCACGTTTGATGACTTTAACTTCTTTATTAGCCTGTTTTGTCCCGGTAACTCGGGACATTTTTTTGGGAGATTCAGACTTGGAAGAATCTACTTTTTTAATAAAAGCCCTTTTCTCCGGCACCGTTTTTTTCCGGGAAGTAATTGTGGATTCCTGAAAAAAAAGATCTGCAGGGGGCTCCTGTGACAAATCCTCCACAGGCAGATCCTTTTCACATGGCGATGATGCCATTCCAGATTCCCCATGCCCTTGTCTGGTATCCAGCACCCCTTTATGGAAAGGGATATCTACATTGCCGATATTTTCTTTTTCGCAGCAGTCTGTCGGCATACCCGGTTCAACCGGATATGTCCCGGAGACCAGGTCCCGATCCGGAGCGGAATAGCCCTGAAATGTTTCCCCCTCCATGGCGGTGGAGCGAAGATATTCCAGAATTTCTTCCAGGGCATCGGCTTTTCGTTCCTCTATGAGAATTCGTCTCTGCTGTATATCCACAAGCCGTTCCTGGTTTTTCAAAAAACCATCAAGCACATCCAGCGCCCTTTCTGCAAAATCATCATTCAGCACGGGAATATCCATATCCTGTACTGGGTATTTTGCAGGAGAATTGCTTCTGGTAACACGTTTCACATTACCGCCCCGGGGATTCTGATACCCTCCCGGATAGTTGGGGGGCTGGTTATAATGTGGACTTGTATTATTGTCAACGCCCCGCCTGGTTTTAGGGGTGCGTTTATCCTTCTGTCCTCCCCTGAGGCTCTGAAGAAAATCGTTCATATAAAAACTCTCCTTACTTCTTTTTTACACGACGCAATACGCCGTTTTTTTCTGTGTTCATTAACGATATCTAAATAGATTTTTTATTTTAAGAGATGTGGTACCAAAATTTACAAAAAAAAGGTGCCCTGCAAACTCAAGTCTTTCTTTATCTATAATTTAATCCATTATGTCAAGATTTTTTGAACGGCGAATCAAAAAGAACAAAGCTTGTGCTCATAGGCGTCAATCAGTGCAAGGGCCTGGTCACGGGAGGTAATACCAGTAAGGTTTCTTCTAAAATGACTGCATCCATCCCACCCTTTTACAAACCATACCAGACGACTTCTCATCATCCGGCAGGCAACCGCCTCTCCAAATCCATCCACACAGGCATCCACCAGACCTCGCATGAGATCAAACTGCTGGGCCATTGAAGGTATTTCCAGTGGTTTGCCAGCCGCCAGGGACTCTATCTGAGTAAAAATATATGGATTACCCATGGCTGCTCGGCCCACCATCACCCCATCACATCCTGTGGTTTCCATCATCTGTATACCGTCATGGGCTGTGAGGATATCGCCATTGCCTATGACCGGAATGGAAAGTCGCTGTTTTAACTTGCGAATCAAGGACCAGTCAGCCCCTCCCCGGAAGGCCTGATGCGCTGTGCGGGGATGAATGGTGATGGCATCCACACCGCAATCCTGTGCCATGGTGGCAATGGCAAGGGCCTGGTCACCGGAATTGTCCCAGCCGGAACGAATCTTTATTGTCAGCGGAATAGTAAGCACCTTTCGCACAGCCGTCAATATCCGCCGAGCATTTCCGGCATCCTTCATCAAAGCCACACCAGCACCGGTTTTAACCACCTTTTTTACGCTACAGCCAAAGTTAATATCCAGGATGTCTGCCCTGCCGGAACTACCTATCATATCAGCGGCATGGGCCATGGCATGGACATCTGCGCCAAAAATCTGAACGGAAAGTGGTCTTTCTTCAGGGATGGTTTTAAGAAGGTTAGCCGTTTTAGACGAATCATACAAAAGTCCCTTAGCACTCACCATCTCGGAGGAAACCAGGGACACCCCGCAGCTTTTTACAATGCGGCGAAAGGGAAGATGGGTTACACCGGCCAGCGGGGCAAGCACCGTGTGTCCCCGCAACGCCAAGGAACCTATTTTCATAACACACACCCGTTTGATCAATCTTTATTTCTGAGCTGTTGATGTCGGGCAAAGGATAAAACTTCCCCTTTAGTCCTCTTTTCTTCCTCTTTTTTTCCTGGTAAAGCCTCCTCCGGCACGAGATCCTTCTCCTGGAGTGCCGGAAACTCCTCGTCAACGGGGCAGACTACCTTTTCCATGCGCATTTTCTGCCCACTCATAAAAAAAGAGTCCCCATTAATATAGTCGGCTTTCAGAATCCAGGAGACCACCTGCAAAGGAATCTGGAGCATCAGCAGTTTAATGACAAACCAACCATTCTTTATATCGGGCCGGATATCTTCAATTCGTGCGAAGGTTACGGGCTGATCATCAACGTAAATCAATATGACATCATTTTCCAAGGGTGTATTCCCCCATTTCAAGTAAAATTAATTTCAAACAAATTATAATAACACACACTGGTCTAAAAAAAAATTATAAAATACCGACCCGGCTTTAACTCGATGTTCAAATTTTGGGCTTGCTCACAGCATGGACCACTTGGGGGTGGTGTCACACTTTCGGGTTCAGTGGATAACGCCAAGGACTCACACCACGATGAGAACTTATGATTGTCGCCTTATTACCACATAGGGTTTGAACTATCATACGACCTCGTGGTATATATCCCACCTGAAAATTGGCAGATCGAACCCCTCGACATCATCCCATCACCATATAAAATAGAAAAATGGGATTGATCACAACCTCGGGCATTTTTAACACCCGGGGCTATGATAACCCAAAAAAGGAAGCCCATGATACAGAAACTGTCTTATGTTTTAACTCTAACAAAAACCCAGGCCGCCTCCGGTTATTTCCAGGCAGTGCCCCAAAATATTTCGTTTCTGGATGATATGCTGACCCGTTTGAAACAATCTCCCATGGACAGTTTTCTCCACCGGGCAGCCTTGGATCTTGTTTCCGATATTCCATCTGAGGAAATCAAGACCCATCTCCACCAGGCAAAACGGCACAATAATATTATCTTGCTGGCCCTCATATGTGAAAATCTTCTACTGACAGGCGGCATGGGAAAAGCCAGGGATTATTTTTCTGAACAGCGTATCAAAGAACTGGCAGAACATTCCCCTCTTATTCATCTGCGATGGGCCCTGGAACCCAACCGACGACTTCATGGCCAATGGATTAAATTGTTCGGGGACAATATAAATAACCATGCTCCGCTTCCCCCGCCGGCTGAACCCAAACTGCCCCTTATCTGTGCCGGTGAATGTCGTTCCCCAGTGACAGACGGCTTGGAAATAAAGGATATCCATAAATTCCATATTTCTTCAGATACCACGCAGACAGACTTATCAGCGGAAAAAACCACGGCAACGGCCCTGGAAAAACTGGCATCGGCAGGGATACTTATGGAGCCGGAAATGCGGCATCAATCAAGCTTGAGCCCCATTGCACTGCTTCGAAAATGGCAATTCAATACCTGCACAGAAAGCGGCCGTCATCAATTTACCCTGTCCGGTACCCAGACAAGTTATGGCAAAGGCCTGACATTAGATGATGCCAGGGCCTCACTTTCCATGGAAATCGTGGAAAGATGCGCCTCCTTCGTGTCTGTGGCCGACAATCAGATAGTGGGGACAAAAACCCCACTTCCGTTGATTTACGGCTCAGCCTCCACCCTGGAAAACCAGGATAAAGCCATAATACATCCCCGGGAACTTGCCCTGGAGGTACATTACCGGGAGGAACCCCTTTACTGGGTGAAAGCAGTTCGTCCCGGTCCCCAGGGGTCAGAAACAGTGTGGGTACCTGCCCAGACCCTGTTTCTTTTTCTGAATCTTGATGAAGTGGATCTTTTCTCCGGACTTGGTTCCACCGGACTTGCTTCTGGAAATACCCTGGATCAGGCCAAAGTCTCTGCCCTTCTTGAAGTACTGGAAAGGCATCAGGAAAGCACTGTTCCCTTTGATCCTGCCACCTGTTTTCGTCTGGTGGCCCGGGAGGATCGCCTGGGTGCCCTTCTGGAATCCTATCGCTCGCTTGGCATTGATGTATTATTCCAGGACATCACCCCGCCATCCGGCATTCCCTGCTGCAAGTGTTTTGTAAAGGGCATGGACGGGGTCATCCACAAGGGCACTGCAGCCCATTTAAATGCCCGCAAAGCCATAATATCGGCCCTGACAGAAACCCCTTACCCGTTTCCGGAAAGCCTTCCTTCCCGGAATTTCCGTGGCGATTATACCCTGGTGGGTTATGAAAATCTTCCAGATTTCACCACCGGCAGCCCGTCGTCGGACCTTGCATTGCTTGAAGCATTGCTCGTATCCTGGAAAACCCCGCCCTGTTACGTGGATATCACCCGAAAGGACATGCAGATTCCTGTGGTCCGGGCCATGGTTCCCGGAATGGAAATAATGGGAGATTTTGATCGTTTTTCCAGGGTGCATCCAGACCTGTTCATGAATTATCTGGCCCGGGGGAAATAAAGACAATAACACCATTATAACAAATAGTTACACAATAAAAAGGATAAAAATCAAGATTCAATAAAAATTTATTGACAATGAGGAGACAAGCGGATAAAGTAAATTCCGTAGAAGATTGAGCGCTCGCTCAATGAAGCCCCGTGAATTATACATTCAATCTTAAATATTCTTTAGCAATTTGCGTTCCTTGATACCAGCAGACATTGAGCGGATGTAAAACACAAGTTCAAGTTTTTTTTATTACTTTTTTATTCTGACAATTCCGAGAATATCGTTAAATAAGTACAATCCTGTCCCGGTTGACCAAGTGCTTCCATGGGGGACTGACATCAAAATCACAGCCCCCCAAAGGCATAATTTAAGTCTATGGTTGTCGTCGATGAAAGGGGAGAAACCACACCATTTTAAGCGTGGAGAACCCTATTAACATTCAACGGAGGAAGAAAAGTATGGCAGAAGCAGGTGTTTTTCAATCCGGCAGTTCAATCAAAGAAGAAAAAAAAACAGCGGTTCCAGGTGAGTTAACAGCCCGCTGGGGCCAACCCTTGACCGGAATTATTTCGTTTGTCTGTTTCACGGCAATCGCCTGGATATTGTGGTACATATTCAGTGATCCCAGAGGACCGGTGGGCTTATTTCCCTATCCCTTTGTCATGTACCTTGCCATGATGATTCTGGTGGGCCTTTATCAGCACATGTTTCTGGGGGACTGGCCCTTTGAAAAGTTACCCCAGCCCGCCCGGGGGCTGGTGGAAACCATTGTCAATCTGGTATTGGTGTGGTTTGTTATCCACATCGTTTTTTACAAAATATTAGGCTTGGGCTTTAACTTTTTAAGCCAGAGCAACCTGGAGGCCATGGCGGCGGCGGGTCTCACCGGAAATATTGACCTGGCCGGCATGGAAGCCAAGCATTTTGCAGAAAGTGCTGTGGTATGTTTTGTGTTGATCGGTTTTTACAGTTATCCCTTTGTCACCATTCTATTTGGTAAATGGCCCGTGCGTCCCAGTGACCTTACCCAGCCCCAGGCAGGATTGACAGAAATTGCCTGGTGTTCCTTCTGGACACTGATATTTTACACGGTTCTCATCGTTCCCTTCTGGGGACTTGTATTTGGCAAGGCATTGGGTGCATCCTATGGCCTTAACACCCCCTGGTGGGGAGGCATTGCGGACTTTACACATCTTCACTGGGTATTTGGATGGTGGGAATGGATGATCGTCATTCTTTTCATGACCGCCAACGTCTGGCGCATGAAACCCTGGAGCATCATCACCCTGCCCCAGCCCTGGAAAGGGATTGTTTCCTTTATCATCAACGTCATCCTTGGCTACATCTTGGCGCTTATATGCATCCGTATCGCTCCTTTGTGGCTACCCCATGATGTAATTCATCACCTGAAAGAAGCAAAACCCCAGGACGCGGAACTCCTTCGATTCCTGTGGTACCACTCTGCTGAGATCGCCGGTTTTACTCTGATTCCCTTTCTTATCTGGCATCACTATTTTGATGATATGGTTCCCATGGCGGATAAAGACTCTTGGGGTGCCTTCTGGTTCAGAACCGTTGGTGTCATGATTTTCTGCGCCATCAGCTACATGATTTATTACTACACAGGCTGGGGCGAATGGGCTCTTGGTAATCCCCACTGGGAACACAAATTCACCCATGGTGAATCCCTGGTATGGAATTTCTGGTGGATTATTCCACTGCTCTGGAACGAATGGTTTTTCCACAAATGGCCCTTTTACACCCATGAAGGTCATTGATTTAGCTTTCCATTCAGCGATTAACTGATTCACACCGCCGGCCTGATCCTTTCAGACCGGCGGTTGTTTACGTTCCTTACCTTTTACCCAATGATCAGATTTTTTATGGTGATTTTGAGGCAGAGTTTTCATATAACCCGCATGTCCTGGCGGACACAACGAATATTGAAAATGGTAAATGGCATTATGCCGCCCCTCCCCCGACGGGCAATGGGCCCGGACCGGAACTGTAGACAGCTCGATTGTCCGGTTCCTATTGCCCATCGGGGGAGGGGCTCTGCTGAGGTAGACTTGAAGGCTACCTTTTCATATAAAAAAAACACCTTGAATCATTTCGGGTGATGATAGATCTCAAAAATTTTTTCATGGGCCAGATACCGGTCCCTGTGCACATCCAAAAGATATTGTTTGATGGCGTCAAGCCTGCTTAAAATCTCTGTTTCAAGTATTTCCCTCAATTCTTTTTTCCCCTGAACAATTTCTTTTTTCAACATCTCATGATTGCGTTTCACCCCATGATAGGCTTGGGATTTAATGCGGATGCGCATCTCCACCAATGCATTTCGTTTTTCATCCTGCCCCCCCCCCAGGGCCGCAACCTCGGGGATCAGATCCGCAAAATGGCTCACGGCAATAATATCCTTTCCGGCTGCCCAATAACCCATCAGAAATTCCGGCTCCAGGTCCTTGTAGTTCTGCAGCGGCATGTACATTCGCCGCAGGTGGAGCAATACTTTTTCCGTTTTTTTACGATGACCACCAATGATGACAGATCCCCCGACTTCGGCCTTTCTCACCCCCTTGGTCCAGGGGGCACCGGTGATGCCAAAATCGTTGCACAACGGAATTCTCAACAAGGCTGACAGGGTATTAAGTGCCAGGGCATACCCCGCCGATGGCCCCCCCACATTGTAAGAGGCAGACAGCAGCTGATGATGAATGGCATAGCGTTTAAGAAAGTCCTCAAAGAGCCCTGCAATATTGATATCACCTGAAAGCTCCTGAAGATAATTTTTCACCATGGTCAGGGCCTCCCTTGCCGACTGCCGGGTCATCTGCACAGCCAGATCCATCTGGGCTGCACTGTCTGCCGGAGAAGATACTGCCCCCGTCACCAGAATATGTTCCTGTTTCAGACGGCTGGTTAAACTTGTGGCAATGGGTAAAAGAATGCCCGTCATCTCGTTGGCACCCACCCCGATGATGAAGCCCACCTGGGGTTCCTGACTGAGTTCTGCTTCCAGAAACTCGTTGAGCTGTACACTGCCTTTACGCACCGGGCTCTGGGAAATTTCCTTGCGGGCGGATTCCAGATGGGACTGCCCAATGGGGTACTCTTTTTCACTTTTTATGCGCTCGGCAAGCTTTAAAATGGTGGCGTAGCGCCTTACAAAATGAATGGGGTCACCCTTTATCTCTGCCTTGAGCAGGGGCGGTGCCTTCATAGCATCCAGTATACCCATGAGGGTTTTAAAATTAAATTTAATAAAATTGATTTTATCCGTTTCCGATGAATCCTTAAGATCCCTCAGATTCATGAGCACCTTGTATTCGGTGGAGCAAAGGGCAATGGCCTTTTCCGTAAATGCCGAAAAATCCGCCGGGGTATTGCAGATACCCTGGGCGGTTTCAATGATCCGTTCCACGGAAATCTGCCGACCGTGGGTAATGGCGGCAAACTGTTTTTTGATAATATCGGCAATGTCCTTCTGCCTTAGATGCCCGGAAACCTCCAGTACTTTAAGGCGTTTGGAACGAATCAGGGCCGGGTCCAGAATATCCAGTCGATTGGTGGTCAAAACGGTGAACACCTTGTTCAAGGGGATTTCACCATCAATGAGGCTTAAAAATTTATTGGTCACCGCGTCCGAGGGCGCCCCCCCGGATGGGCTTCGCCGGGGGGCCAGGGAATCCCCTTCATCAAAAAACACCACCGCCGGTGCAATCATTTTGGCAATGTCGTATACCCGATCCAGGTTGGCCACCACCCCATGGATGGGGTTGGTGGGGTCCTGGAGGGCCGCAGGGCTTGTGGCAATGTCATGGACATGTTCGCTTTCACTCAACCAGGTGCGCACCAAAAAGGTTTTACCGCTTCCCGGAGGACCTGTGAGCACAACCCCCTTGTCTTCACTGACCCCATAGGTGAAACAATTATTAGCCATTTCACTGAATTTATCTTTGATGTTGCCCACGTATTCCTCCCAGGGGGCATTTCTATCCATGCGATCCACCACTTTTTTATACAATTCTCCGTACACATTCCGGGCCACCAACTGGAAGGCGCTCCTCACCAGAAAGGGGTCGTCAAGCATGTCCGGTTCAAAGGCAGATTTCATATCAATGACCGACTCCACCAGTTTGCGAACATAGGCCGGGGTCACCTTCAAGCTGCGTTCCCGGAAAACCGCATAGATTTTTTCCACGGTGCGATTAAGGGGGTTGGTGTCCCCCCCATTGTCCATGGTGAGATTATGTCGTCTCAATTCCAGCAAAACAATCTGTTTTAAATTTAAGGGGTTCATCCAGTACTCGGACACATCAATGATTCTACCCTTTTCCACAAAACGCCGGTAAATGGAGGGATCAAACCGATGGGCCTGGTCTGTGGTGGCCACAATAAAACAATCCCTTGTGCCACTCATAATCTCATCAAGCACAATATTGGCGGTGTCTATAAGGGAACGCTGCTGGCCGGATGCCCCCATTTCCCTTGCTTCAGCCTTGCCAAAGGCACTGTGGGCCTCTTCCACATGGCGGATGGCCGTGACCCGGGGGTGTCCCATGGCCTTTCGAAAAAGATTGCCCGGTTCGCCTGCGTAAGCGGTCTGATAATCATTGGGGGTGATGGTGGAATAGTCCACCACAATACCCCGTTCTTCAAAATGGGTGAGGTTTTCCATGATTCTTTTTTTAAATATGCGGTTTACCAGGGGAATCCTGGACAGACGTCGATAAAATCGCCGGACCCGTCGCATGGCAATGGCCATGGCAAACTCCGGGTCCACCTGTTCCAGGCTGGTAAAAATCCCGTGCCGGGCCAGGATTTCATCCCGCTTGACCCGCCAGTCAATATTTGGTACCACCTCGTCCCTGAAAATAATTTTGTCCAGAGCCTCCTGTACCGTGGCCGTTTTGCCACTGCCGCTTGAACCCTCCACCAGCAGCAGGGGGGCCTTGGGCACATCCTGCCCGCTTAAATACTCTTTTCTAATATGGGCTCTGTATATTTTTTCAATAATGGTTTCCACCTCCACCGGCACATGGATATCCGTTAGATGGGTGTCAAGAACGGCAAGCAGATACTTTCGTTCCGCCGGGGTTAACTCTTTTTCAATGATTTTATTCCAGGACTTTGCCGGATGGGTTTCTCCGGAGTACTTGAATCGTTTTTTCCAGTCCGTGAGGATGTCGGGATCATTTAATACATGCATGCGCCTGTTTTTTCCCCGCAGAAAGAACAGGTGCGAAAAAAAAGCCTTCATCCATTTCAATATCCGGTAGCCTGGCTGATATTGATTCAACCGGGCCCTCATGAACGCCCGGGTCTCATGGGACCATGAATCTGCCAGGGCATCAATACGCTTAATCTGCGTTTCCGGAAGACGAATATGGGTCTTTTCTTTGGTCAGCCGCCTTGGCATACCCCCCCCTCCTATTGTTTATCCGGTGGATTGCCAGCTTCCACGGGAGGGAGTGAAACCGCCTCCGACGGAAGGGTCAGGCCGGGAGATACCCGACTGTCATGGATCACAAAGGTTTTCTGCCCGGTCTGGTTTGCATAGGCCGTGGCCCATTTCTGCTGGGTTAAAAACTGCAGCAGATCCGTTCTGATCGCCTGCTCTTTGCCCCCCAGGGCATTCTGGAGCGAACTGATACTGTCCAGATAGGCCTTGTACAGTTTGCGAATGCGATCAGCTTCCTGGTCCGCCGCATAATTGGCAGCCTCGGCAATGAGTTCTCTTCTCTTTTTCTCCTCCGTGGCCTCCACCAGCTTGTCCCCGAACCTGGTTTCCCGGAGTACAAAGCTGACCACCTCCATGCCGTATTTTTCTTCCAGGGTGGGGCCTTTTTCATTGATGGGGCGGGATTTCAATGCATTGAAGATTTTCTCTTTGATCTGTTCCCGATCACTGATGAGGCTGTTGACCTTCTGGGCCTGGAGAATATCCTTGACAATGCCGTCAAAATCCCCCTGGAGCAGGTGCCGGGGAGAAAGATTTTCAATGGCCCAGGTTTTCAAGTTATTGATGCGGTAGGTGAGCACCGCCGAGGTCCACAGGGCCACATTTTCCTTGGAAATAATGCGCATGGGTTCCATGCTGTCGCCAAGGTAAAGGCTCTGGTTCATCAGGGGCACATCCTGCTCTATGCGGGTGAAAAAGGGCAGCCTGGCATGCCATCCCACCTGGGTCACCGCTTTTCTTGTGCCGTCTAACTGCTCGATGACCATGGCGTAATTGAGTTTTACCTTGTAGATCACCCTGGTGGAATAAATGATGGCCACAAGGCTGTAGAGCGTTGCAAAAACAAAGAATAAAAACATGAACCTGCGAACAAAAATTCCCACCCGTGCCCGTTGGAGAAAAATGGGGACTGCCTGTTTATCCGTCATGGTGACTCCTTTGCAAGAGGGTTAGCATATCTGTTTTCGCCACGGATCATCCCGGAGAATATGGTCATCGGGTATTTGATCACAACAGCGGTCAGTTCATCACTTCTCAAGTTGACTCAGAAGAAAGGCAGGAGAGCAAGTTTGCCCTGGCGGCATCCTTGTTATTTTTTTATCGTTATGATTCGGCCCTGATAAAACCCATGTCCCCCGCACCCAAAGAGCGACAGGGGCATGCATTACAACTCTGACACCTATGGCCCGTGGACGTTAGAAAGAAAACCAAAATGGAAAATGCTGGAAACGAATAGGACAAAGTGACAGAAAGGATAAACATGTTATTATGAATCTTTGATAAGACAATAACCCAAACCGCACAATGGGTCAAAAGTTTTTTTAATTTTCAGTTTTTGACAAAAAAAAGCCTCATTCAGGAATATCAATTGCAATATGGACAGAATCCCGGGATCATGACATCTCATCCAGACGCTTAAGCAATCAATATAACAGTGTTTTTAACACCATCCATCCAGACATCCACGGACCTTCAAAACGGCCGATATTGTGATCAGGTGGACTTGGTCATAAGATGGGCCATGCTGGGAAGGGGTCAGGTACACCATGGAAAAGGACGAACGATGTTCACCCCCCTCCCAGAGGAAATCAGGACGCGGCAGAGCTCTGGGGCCACGGAAGAAAAGGAATTAAGGGGTTATTTTTTCTTCATTCACAAACAAACCATATTATGACCCAACCGGAAAAATGGGAATGCACCCCAGGACTGACGAGAAATTTAAGGAAACGGGCAATACTGGGGAGATGAGGCAAAATAGGCATCTGCCGCCAGTTTGTATGCCTCCCTGTCCCGGGCCTTCAAGAGTTTTTTCAGCGGCTTTCGACTGTCTTTAAATGAGGGACCGACATAGGCCCAGAATCCCTTCATGCGGCCTGTCACATGCACAGGACCAAAAAATTTTTCCGAATAGGTGTAAAACAGCTCATCGTGGAAGGCCTTTATAATGTCAAGCTCCCGGGTGTGATCCCAGGAAAGTCCCTTGATTCTGGCGGGCAGAAAAGGATCGGCCAGTACTCCCCGTCCGATCATGAATTTGTGTATTTTGGGAAACCGATCTTGAATCCTCTGGAATTTATCCCGGGAGGTGATATCGCCGTTATACACAAGGCAGTGGTCGGTGTGATGGCTCACCCGTTCAAAGGCATCAATATCGGCATCCCCCTCGTACATCTGTATCCCGGTTCTGGGGTGAACAATGATCTCTTCCAGGGGATATTTTTCAAACACCGGCAGCAGTTTGAAAATTTCATCCTTATCCTTTCTTCCCAGTCTCACCTTCACCGACAGTTTGCACACCCCGGAGGAAAAAACATCATAAAGAAGGGCATCCACCATATCCGGCCAGGGCAGCATGCCTGAACCCCGTTTCTTTTTTGCAATCTTGGAATGGGGGCACCCCATGTTCCAGTTCATGGTATCGTATCCATAGTGGGTGAGGTGCCGGGCCATGAAAATAAAATCTGCTGCCACATTGCCCAGAATCTGGGGAACCACCGGGAGGTTGGGATTGTTTTCAGGTAAAAGGTCTTTGATGCGGGCAGGCTTGAGACGCTGCTCCCCCATGGTGGAGACAAAGGGGGCCAGGGCTTCGTCCAGACCTGAAAAATGATTGGTATAAATTTCTCTGAAAACCGCATCGGTATACCCCTGTAACGGAGCCAGTATTAATTTTACGTCCATGTTTTTCCTTATATTTTTGACCTTCCAGGTTATATTTTAACAAATCTGATTCTAATTCCAGCTCCTTTTGATTGCCATCAGATTCCGATTATGCTCAATGATTTTTTTGTTTTTTATCCCAGCCTTGCCAATAATACAAGGCTGAGCCCATGGCAGGGCAATTTTTTCATTTTCTAAAAAAAAATTCACTGACCAAGCCAACCAAAATAAAATGCTACTTCCCGGTGATTAATAAAATCCCTTGACAATTTAAATTAAAAAATAGAATATACATTCTAACATTGAAATAGTAATGGAGATTATATAATGGATATTTCAAGAAAAGAACGGGATGACTTAAGAAGACAACGGGAAATCATGGAAGCGGCCCTTTCCATATTTGCGGCCCAGGGCTTTCATGGCACCACCATGGCCCAGATCAGCGAAGCCGCCCAATATCCCCTTGGAACCATATATAAATATTTCTCCAGCAAAAAACAGATTTACCATGAACTTGTCATGGAACGGGTTCATAAATTGGGGGATATTCTCTATGAGATCAGCATCAAACCAGACCTTTCTCCCACGGAAAAACTGAAACAGTTTCTGTTTGCCAAATCAAAATTTTACCGCACAAACAATGAATTCATCCGCATTTATATATCCGAGCGCAGCACCATTGATTCGGTCCTGCTTCCCAAGCTCAACGAAAAGGTCAACCGGATGAATGACAAAATGGTATCTCTGTTTCAAAAAACATTTGAGCAGGGGAATAACGGTGAGTTCAAATCCTACCCCCCACGGGAGATGGCCCTCTTATTCACGGACATTGCCCATTCCGTGTCCTGGTCATCCCTGTTTGAAGCGGATGATGAAGAAAGCCACCACAAACGACTTGAATTGATTTTTAACATATTTTTGAACGGCGTTGCCGGCAACAAAACCCCACAGGAGAATTAACCATGGCACAACACATCGCGGACAGACGGGACCAGGACTTTGTAATTCATGAAATGCTCAATGTCGCAGATCTTTCCAAACATGAACGCTTTGAAGATTTCAACAAAAAAACCATTGATATGGTTATCACCGAAGCCAGGAACCTGGCCATTAAAGAGATCCTTCCCACCCAGACGGATGGGGATGAAATCGGTTGTATCCTCAAAGACGGCCAGGTCCATGTACCGGAATCCTTTCACAAACCCTACAAACTTTTTTGTGAAGGTGAATGGGTGGCCATGTGTGATGACCCCGAATATGGCGGACAGGGCATGCCCAAGGTTCTTGCCATGGTAGCAGGAGAAATGTTCACCGGTGCCAACTGTGCATTTATGATGTACCCGGGACTCACCCACGGGGCCGGCAAGCTTGTGGAGGAATTCGGCACCGAGGCCCAGAAAAAAACATATCTTGCCAACCTTTACACAGGCAAATGGGGCGGTACCATGTGTCTGACTGAACCCGAAGCCGGTTCCGATGTGGGGGCTTTAACCACAACTGCCGTCAGAAATGACGACGGCACCTTTTCCATCACCGGAAATAAAATTTTTATCTCCGGTGGGGACCAGGATATGGTGGACAACATCGTTCATCCTGTATTGGCCCGCATTGAAGGAGCTCCTGCCGGCACCAAGGGAATTTCCCTGTTTCTGGTGCCCAAGTACAAGATAAATGAAGACGGCACCCCCGGGGAATCCAACAATGTGGAGTGCACCGGCATTGAAAAGAAAATGGGCATCCATGGCAACACCACGGCATCCCTGTCCTTTGGTGCCAAGGGCCCCTGCATTGGAGAGCTCCTTGGGGAAGAAAACAAGGGCATGAAGGCCATGTTCGTCATGATGAATGAGGCTCGACTGGGTACTGGCATGCAGGGATTCGGCTTTGCCACGGCCTCCTATATCAACGCCGTGAACTATGCCAGAGAACGGATCCAGGGAACGGACCTTTTAAAAATGTTTGATAAAAATCCCGAATCTGTTTCCATCATCAAACACCCCGATGTCCGACGACAGCTCATCAACATGAAGGCCTATGTGGAGGGCATGCGTACCCTGCTCTACTACACAGGTCTTCTTTTTGACAAGGTGAACCTGGCAGAAGACGAAAAAGAAAAAACTCGCCATACAGGACTGATTGAACTGTTAACCCCCATTCTTAAAGCCTATTGCACGGACAAATCCTTTGAAGTATGCGCCCAGGGAATCCAGGTGTACGGTGGATATGGATATATCCGGGAATATCCCCAGGAACAACTGCTGCGGGACTGCAAAATCACCAGCATTTATGAAGGCACCAACGGCATCCAGGCCATGGACCTTCTGGGCAGAAAACTTGGCATGAACAAGGGGCGGCCCTTTATGGATCTTCTGGGTGAGATGAATAAAACCATCGCAGCGGCCAAGGAAATCGAGTCCCTTGCGCCCATGGCGGAAAAATGTGAAATTGCCGTAAACCGCCTGGGTGAAGTTGCCATGCACATGGGCATGGCCGCCATGTCGGATCAGGTACTTAATGCCTTTGCAGCGGCCCATCCCTTCCTGGATGTTACAGGCGATGTGGTCATGGCATGGTTTCACCTGTGGCGGGCCGTGGTGGCTGCACCCAAAATTGAAAAGGCCAAGAAAAAAGATGTGGCCTATTACCAGGGTCAGGTGGCCACGGCTGATTATTTCATCACCTGCCAGATTCCCACCACTCTGGGCAAAATGAATGGCCTGATCACCAATTACAAACCGGTCATGGAGATTCCCGAAGCGGCTTTCATCGGCTAACCCTCCCATCTTATGCCCGCTGCCCTCCCCGTTATAAAGGGGAGGGTTTAACCATCTTTGCCAAGATTTAAAATCCGATCATAGATTAATAACAGTTTGTATTTCAATAAAAAGCCTCTCAAAACGCTCTCCACAACAAATACAACCCCCCTCCTTTGCTTTCAATAAAATTCAAATTATAAACCCCATTTACTTTATAAATATACCAACCTGAAAAAAGTCTTTGACAAAATAAAGAATATTCAATTATACATCATAATCATAGATAGACTGAGCGCTCGTTAGGAAAATCTAATAAGTCTTATCTCCGTAAAATTTTTATATTTTTTCTAATCATACGCATCGGGCTGGGGCATAATGTTTATATGTCATTTTCCCTTGCAAACTTAAGTTGCTGATTCTGCATATCTGAAGTTTCGGAACAGACAAAACAGGTGACAGTCATCTTCCGCTAACTGGCTCCAACAAAGTATAATCACAGGCAATATTCATTGTAACGACACGCTGTCGCAACCGGAATCCCAAGGAGTGAACCTATGGCCATGGAAAATCTGTACAAAGAAGTCATGGAAATCAACATGATGGAAGACAACGAAACCAAAGAAACCGCTGCAAAAGCATTCTTTGAAAAATTGAATTTCATGGAACTTCCTGAATACTTCAACTGGGCTGAAGAAATTTTTGAAGGCCTCCATGTAAAAGAACGTGGCGATCACACGGCCTTGCTGTGGACGGATATCGCAACCAAGGAAGAGGCATCTTTTACCTATTCTCAGTTTGCTGCCAGGGCGAACCAGTGTCTCAATGCCCTGCGGGGTGCGGGTGTGGAAAAAGGGGACAATATGTACATGATGAACCCCATTGTTCCCGAAACCTGGTTTGCCACCTATGCCTGTGTCAAGGGGGGGCTTGTAAATGTTCCCACCGCCACCAGCATGACCATGCGCGAGCTGCAGTACCGGTTTGAATCCTATGCGCCGGACTGCATCGTATGTGCAGAGCAGTTCACGGATCTCATGGATGAAGCCCTTAAAGAAACCGGTACCAGCCCTAAAATAAAAATCGTACTGGGTAACAAAGACGGCTGGGTAAGCTATGCCGAACTTGAAAAACAGGCAGAAACCGCAGAGGCCGCCAAAACAAAAGCAGACGATGTCATCTTCTGTTTCTTCACCTCCGGCACCACCGGCTTGCCCAAGCGGGTGGGACACACCGCAACTTCTTATCCAGTGGGCCATCTTTCCACCTCGGTTCTCACCGGCATCCAGCCCACGGATGTTCACCACAACCTAAGCGCCCCCGGCTGGGCCAAATGGGCCTGGAGCAGCTTTTTTGGTCCCCTGAACGTGGGTGCAACCGTTGCAGGTTTTAACTTCACCGTTCTGGATGGTAAACAATATCTTGAAGCCATTGAAAAACACAAGGTCAGTATCTTTTGTGCCCCCCCCACGGCCTGGCGAATGTTCATTAACATGGACATGTCCAAATATGACCTGTCTTCCCTGCGGCAGTCCATTGGTGCTGGAGAACCCCTGAATCCCGAGGTTATCACCCAATGGAAAAAAGCCACTGGCACTGAAATCCGTGATTTTTACGGCCAGACGGAGTCCACCGCCATGATCGGTAACCCCCCATGGATGAAAGGCAAAATGAAATCCGGTTCCTTTGGATACCCCTCATTCATGTATGATGTGGCCCTGGTTGACGATGAAGGAAAAGAGATCACCGTCCCGGATGAGCCAGGCCACATTGTTGTCAAGCTTGATAAATGGCGTGCCATCGGCCTGTTCACCGAATACATAGGCAGCCCTGAAAAAATGGCATCGGTGTTTGTGGACAACTACTATTACACCGGTGACCGGGCCTCCATTGACACGGACGGATACTGGTGGTTTGTGGGCCGGGCCGACGATGTAATCAAATCCTCTGATTTCCGGGTGGGTCCCTTTGAGGTGGAAAGTGCACTTGTGGAGCATCCTTCCGTTGGTGAAGCCGCAGTCATTGGGTCCCCTGATCCCAAACGTCATCAGCTGGTCAAGGCCTATGTGATTCTAAACAAGGGATTTGAGCCCTCAAGAGAACTGGCCCTGGAAATTTTCCAGCACACCATCGACATCCTTGCCAAATTCAAAATTCCCAGAATCATTGAATTTGTCACAGAGGTTCCCAAAACCATCAGTGGTAAAATAAGACGTATTGAACTGAGGGAAAATGAAGTCGCCCGTAAAGAAAAGGGTGAAGGCCCTGCAAGCAACGAATTTTTCTACTGGGATTTCCCTGAGCTGAGTTCCAAGAAAAAATAGTCCAATTCATCTCTCACGCCCCTTGAACAATCAGGGGGCGTGCTATTTTCAAACCTTAACTTCAGGATCAAAGGGCATTTCAATCTCCACTTCACTGCCCCCGGTGCGACTGATCTTTGCATGGGGGTAACGATTGCGGAACACATGAATCATCTTTCTGTTTTCTGCAAGCACAGTTGCTGTGAAGCGTTTATACTGATTCTCCTTGGCAATGTTTTCCAGAATATCCAGAAGTTTTGAACCGATGCCCAGTCCATGAATCTCTTCTTTGACCAAAAAGGCCACCTCTGCAGTCTCCCTGTCCACCTCGGCATAGGAACCAATGGCGATGATCTGTTTCCTTTTGCCAAGCTGGCGAAACCCGATGATGGACATATTTCTGCGATAATCCACACTTGCCCACTGTCCCTGGAGCATTTTGCGTGAAAAAACTTTGCGTTTGTGAAAAAATCGGTAATAAATGGTGTTTTCCTGGAGGGAATAGAAAAAATGCCGGGATTCAAATTCATCCGACGGCAGAAGCGGTCTGAAGCTGATGTTTTTCCCCATGGGCAGAGACATCGAATAATGATAGTCGTCCAGAAAAAGAAGATCCTGACTGGTGGGGGGCAGTTGATCCGGAAAAATATACCGCCTTTTTTTTGCCTCTTCAATGAGTTGCTGGCGAAACCGTGGATGGGCCACCTGGGCAAGCTCCATGACCCGCTGGTAAATACTTTTTCTTCGCAGTTCCGCAATGCCGTATTCCGTGACCACAATATCAATGTCTCCGCGGGTGGTGGCCACACCGGCCCCTTCACTTAAATGGGGAACAATGCGGGATACTTTTCCATTCTGGGCAGTGGAAGGAATGACGATGATGGAAAATCCACCCTTGCTAAGCGCGCTTCCCCGGATAAAATCCACCTGATCCCCGATACCGCTGTAAAAAAGATAGCCCTTGGAATCGGTGCATATCTGCCCGGTTAGATCCATCTCCAGAGCCGAGCTGATGGAAATAAAATTATCATTTTTCGCAATCACATTGGGATCATTAACAAATTCCGAGGATCTGAAATAAAACATGGGATTATCATGTACATAGTCGTAGAGTTCCTTTGTTCCCATGCAAAGGGAAGCCACGGCCCGTCCCGGCAGGTAGGACTTATTGCGGTTGGTGATCACCTTTTTTTTAAAAAGGGGCAGCAACCCATCGGTGATAACCTGGGTGTGAAGTCCCAGATCCTTTTTATTATCCAGAAAAGAAACCACGGCATTGGGCAGATGCCCGAATCCCACCTGGATGGTGGCCCCGTCATCCACCAGCTGATTGATATAATGACCAATGCGTTCCACCACATTGTTGTTTTTCTCCTGGGGGGGCATTTCCACCACCGGTTCCTGGTGCACCACCAGAAAATCAATTTCATCCACATGGACCAGACTGTCACCCCAGGTTCGGGGCATATCCGGATTAATCTGGGCTATCACCGTTCTTGCACTCTGCATGCCGGAAAGGGTGATATCAACGGATATGCCAAGGCTGCAGAACCCGAACCGATCCGGAGGACTCACCTGGATAAGTGCCACATCCAACCCAATCTCCTGGGAATAAAAAATCTGGGGGATCTGGGAAAGATACACCGGAACATAATCAATCTTCCCCTCAAAGGCCGCCTGACGCATGGATACACTGATAAAAAACAATTTAAGACTGAATCGGTTTAAAAAGCTTTCATCATCCATATGCTTGGCCAATGAAGACGAAAGCATCTGATATACCACGATATCTTGAATCCGCTGGTCATCCACCATGGCTTTAATCAGTTGCTGGGGTTCACCGCATCCGGTGCCAATAAACACCCTGCTTCCATTTTTAATATGCCTGACTGCATTTTCCGGTGTAAATACTTTTTCAGGACAATATGCCATGACATCCATATATTTCTCCATGGGCCCTGTAACAGTTCATCATTCAAGGCCGGGTTTCTTACTTAATAATCTAAAAATAACATCCATCACGTCCCTGAATATCCGACGTGTTCTACTAACAAATTTGGCCAAACGAGCGGGTTTAGTTTAAAAAATACTTCATAAATCCAATCATTCAAAGTTTATACTCATGAATCCTGAGTTCTAATTTTCCATGCCACATATGCCGCTTTCAATTTTAGCAGAATACTTTAAGTGCCGGCAAATTTGAGAAATTATAATTGCCTGAGTTCTATACAGATCCTTGAATAATTCTTCTGGCCGGAATGAGGCCAGTGGCAGCCGCAGACACTATATTTCCCGCCACACCCGGACCGTCACCGGCCACATAGATTCCCTTTATGGCAGTTTCCAGATGATTATCGGTCTCTATCTGGGTGGCAAAAAATTTAATCTCCGGGGCATAAAGAAGGGTTTCATCATTGGACACCCCGGGAACCACCAGATTAAGGGTCTCAAGTCCCTCAATGAGATTGGATAAAATCCGCTCGGGAAGGGCCATGGCAATATCCCCGCACACCACATTGGTCATGGTGGGCTCAATATATCCCTTTTTTACACGATTCCAGGTGGAACGTCTTCCTCTTTTAAGATCTCCGAAGCGCTGAAGAATGGGCTTGCCGCCCCCGATGATGGTGGCCAGTCGACCAATGGATTCGCCATAGGCCTGGTTATCCGTCACCGGTTCGGTGAGTACCACCTTGGACAAAAAGGCAAAATTAGTGTTGCTGGATTTTCGATTGCCATAGGCATGACCGTTGACACAGACAAAATCCTTATAATTTTCCAGGGAAATAAAGCCCCCCTGGTTAGTACAGAATGTCCTGGTCTGATCGTCATAGGTGGTGGTCTGGATAAAAAAAGTGGGGTCGTAAATGATATTGCAAAGGTCGTCCATAATAT
Source organism: uncultured Desulfobacterium sp. (assembly GCA_963674605.1). Lineage (GTDB taxonomy): Bacteria > Desulfobacterota > Desulfobacteria > Desulfobacterales > Desulfobacteraceae > Desulfocicer. The sequence continues at coordinate 1,156,506 of OY771474.1, forward strand.
CGTTGTGAACCTCCACCCGGACCCCCACTTCAATGCCCCGCTGGGAAAGGGCAAGGCCGTGCTTCTGGGCCAGGTTTCCCACCCAGTTGGCTCCAATGCGACCGGGTGCCAGGATCACATTGTCGGTGAAGTATTCCCCCTGGTCTGTGATCACCCGATTCACCCGTCCCTTGTCAAGCCCCACATCAATCACGGTTTCCGAGGTATGTATGGTCAACCCTTTTTTCTGGATATAATCTGCCATGTCATCAATGTACCGGGGCAGATTATCACTTCCCAGATGCTTTTGTTTGATGAGCAGAAGATCAATTCCAAATCGTTTGGCATCCTTTCGAATATCCCGGGCTGCGTCCATATTGGTGGGAAACACCGGACCATCCATGCCAAAACGGGTGAATATGGTTTCCGTTTCGTCAATGAGTTCCTGGGCTGCTGTCTGGGACATGAACTGGGTAAGATCGGTTTTACCCAGGCGGGGGATAAAATTAAGTTTTCCGTCTGAATAAAGACCTGCCCCCCCAACACCGGAGAGAATATTGCAGGGAGTGCATCCCACACACTTTTGAAGGGTATGATTGGGACATTTTCGGGACAGGGGTGCCTTACCCTTCTCAATCATCAACACCTTCAAGTGAGTATGTTCCATGAGATAATAAGCAGCAAACAGGCCCGCCGGCCCCCCCCCTACAATAACAACATCATATTTCATTTTAATTTCCAAGGGTTAATTCATCATATCACATTAAATTCATATGTTTTTATAGGGCTTAAATGACAACCTTGTCCCACAACTGGAAACCCATTGCCGCCACCAAACCCTTATTTTTTGGTTGCAAACCTTTAATTTATACACCCCTTGAAATAAATGTCAATCAGATTAAAACGAATATTAAGATCAGACTGCACCATGCCAATGCAATGTATTCTCAAAAAAAACGACCCTGCCCCGGGACAAGGTCGTCATTAACCTGGATTTTAATCGTTCATCAATGAACCAGAATGGGCATCCCCATGAGCGGCCAGATAACAGCCACGGAAATCCCCACCAGAATCATGAGGATAATACTTGCCGGAATCCCATATTTAAAGAACTCACCGGTGGTGAATTGCTTGGAATCATAGGCGATGGCATTGGGGGCCGCCCCCACCAGAAGCAGAAACGGCATACCTGCCGTGACCAAAGAGGCAAACACAATCACCTCGGGGGAAACCCCAAGATAAGGAGCGATCACCAGGGCAACAGGCAACGATATGGCTATGGCGGCAACGTTCATGATAAAATTGGTCATGATCATGACAAAAAAGGCAATGCTCATGACAAAGACAAACCAGTGGGAATTCTGGAACATGGTCAGCCAGTTGATGGCAAGCCATTCTGCCGCACCGGTTTCCCAGAGGCAGAATCCAATGCTCATGGCACCACCAAAGAGCAGAATAATATTCCAGGGAATGGATTCAAGGTCCTTTAAATCAAGGATACCAAGGACAAAGAACAAAATGGTTGAAATCAGAATAATAGCGGTTTTATCAACGGGTTTCAGCATGGGCACAAAAGAACGAAGGGACATGACGGCAATACAGGAAAAAATAATAACCGCTGCCAGAATTTCATTTTTCGTAAGAGGTCCCATCTCTGAACTCAGGCGCACCGCTTTTTCTTTCAGGCCGGGAATGCTTTTCTTTTCCGGTTTGAAAAAGATCATGAAAAATCCCCACAGGACAAACACCATGATCCAGCCAATGGGAAACATGAAAAAACTCAGATCAAAAAAGGAAATTTCCGTTCCCACGATATCCTTATAAAATCCCAGGGCCACAGCGCCCCGGGCGGCACCCAGCAAGGTTACAATGGAACCGGCACCCGCCACATAGGCCATACCTATGAAAAGGCCCTTACCAAACTTTGTGGGGGTATCATCATCGGCATACATGTGATAGATGGTGAGCAGCAATGGATACATGGTGGCCGCCACAGCGGTGTGGGCCATTATGTGGGTCAGGGCCGCCGTCACCACAAAACATCCAAGATAAATCATGGAGGTTTTTTCCCCCACAATGGAGAGCATTTTATAGGCCAGGCGCTTTGTCAATCCGGTCTTGGTAAAGACCATACCGATAACCAGGGAAGCAAAGATAAAGAGTACCGACGGGTCCATGAAATCTTTAAAGGCCTTGTTTGCCGGGCGGACCATAAAAAGCACCTGCAACACGCCAATGGTCAGACTGGTGACACCAATGGGTACGACTTCAAAGACCCACCAGATACCAGCCAGAAGAAAAACCGCAAGGGCACCCTTGGCCTGGGGTGCAAGGAGAAAATGTTTACCTGTGGGGTCCACCGCATCGGGCCAGGCTGGACTGAAATTAACCCCAAAGAAGAGGACCAGCCCCAGGATCAGAAAAAAAAGTCGTTTCCAGTCAATGTTTGAGCCACTCTGGGCCAAAGTTTGTGTTGTCAATTTTTATCTCCCGATATATTTCTTTCACATTCGCAATCAATGAAATTTCAAATAGTTAAGACAAGTCGCACACCTCAAGTGCATCGTTTAACAAACAATTCAAGGAGTACATTTTGAATGTTAAGGATCACCACCCCCGCTGTTTGATGATATTTTCAATTTCCGCCTTTCGAATACGATCCTCATGGCGCATTTTGATGCCGTGGGCCTCTTTGATTTTCTCTTCCAACAGATCAGTATCCGCAGGCTTTAAAAGAAAATCAAAGGCCCCAAGCTTCATGCCTTTGATGGCGCTATCCACAGTGGCCTGGCCGGTGAGCATGATCACTTCTGTGAGGGGAAGCACTTTGCGAACTTTTTTAAGAATCTCAAGACCGTCAATCTCAGGCATCTGCACGTCCAGAACAACCACATCAAAATCAATTTCTTCTACAATTTCAAGGGCTGCTTTACCGGAAAAAACAGGGGTTACGGAAAAATCTCTCAATTCCAGCCGCTGAGCCAGGGTTTTAGCAAAGTCAACTTCATCGTCCACGATCAATACTTTAATTTTCATTTTGTTTCCCCATTTCTTAATAGTGAATTGTTATTTTATCGTACTGTCCTCACCGGCATCACCACGTGCCAGTTGTTTTTTAAGATTTATTTTTTCGTAGGCCTGTTTCATGGTTTCGGCCAGCAGATCAATGTCTGCGGGTTTCTGAAGATAGGCAAAGGCACCCAGCTCCATGCAGGTTTCCTTGTCTTTTTCCGTGCCATGACCGGTAAGGATAATCACCTCAATGTCGGGTTTTGATTTCTTTATTTCCCTAAGAACCTGGAACCCATCAATGCCGGGCATTTTAAGGTCAAGTACCATTACCTCGGCCCCATCGCGATGAACGGTTTCCAGGGCATCTTCACCGCTGTAAACCACATCGCTGTTTATCTGGCGAATCTGGAGTCGCTGGGAAAGGGTCTGCACAAACTCTTTTTCATCATCCACCAGCAGCACATGAAGGGGGGTCTCAAATTCAAAATTATGGATACTGTCGGATTTATAATAGTTCTTTCCGATCTTGGTCTCCACGGACTTCACACCGGACACTTTTTCTGCAATGTTTGTGATCTTCTGCTTGAATTTAGACAGCAGCAGCACGTTTTTATCGATGGTCACCACCACATTGCCATTGTCTGCATACACCATGAGTCCACCGCCGGTGGTGGCAAGAGCGACTTCCACTTCTGCTGCCAGCATGAAGTCTTCCGCCTCTTTTTTAACCAGTTCTTTGGACATGGTGGCCAGGGTGTCATGATGCTCTCTGATCAAGGCAACGGTATCAAAAACTGTAAGTTTATCCGAAGGGGCCACAATATCATACAAAGACTCATCCCATGCTTTTTTTCCGGTGATGCCGTTTACCCAGAGAATGGCCTGCTTATCGGCCTGGTTAACGATGTGTGTCACTTCCTTTTCAGCTTTATTCAAAATAGAAATACCGTTCTGAATACGTGTTTCCTTGTCCGTGACAATGAGAACCCGAAGAACATGGGTGGCCCATTTAGGCACAAGGTGACCAAGCATACCCTGGAAAATAACATTTCCCTCAAGAACATGATGGGCCATGGTTTTTTTCAAGCCAGCAATAATCTTTTCTTTTTCATGGGTAAAATCATTAAAGGGAATCTGTTTGGAATCCACAACTTTTTGAATATTATCCGGATTCATGCCTTGGTTCAGGGCAGTTTCTTCCATGATTTTCTGATCTGTAACCACACTGTATCCCAATGTCGATGAAAGTTCTGCAACGGTTTGGTCGGAATGGGTAAACAATGCGCCGGTTATTGAGATAATCGCCATGATATCCTCCTTAATGTTTTTTATGAAACCCCGTCCAACAGTCTAAAATCATGGGGATTTCATTTTTCGTTGAGGCAGGGGGGTTGCTGCCATACATATTATATCAAAAGGTCTTTCTGTTCTCGTTTCTCACAGGCCAGGTTTTATCTCTTGTGTTTATTGCCTGTGTTGTTTACATGTATAGCAATAGACGTGCCAACACACATATTTAAAACAAAAACAGATACTAACAAATATACACGAACAAGACCAAAACCATATTGAAACAAAAATAAACGTTTTAAATAATGGCGATTGAATCTTTATGAAACACAATAGAACACTTTGCAAGATAGGGGGGAGATGATAGTGGCAATTGATTTGGAAGGCCGGGTCAAAACATGGGCTCTCTTGGGGGTGACGTCGCCCTTGGTTTATGAGCAGAGCCGTTTGGGAAAACCATTAAAGGCTCTTTGGTTCAATGGATAGATACGGCAGGCAGGTGGGACAGATAAAAACCGGGGCTGTGGGAACCAAAGCACCCACGGTGTTTTTACTTGATGTTTCAGTTTCTCATATGAGACACAGTATAAATATTTGGAATCATATACGTTTCATTTTTTCGTTAATAGACATTCGGTGGGGGGCTGCCAATGTTTGGTCAGTGCCTATCTTTGCACATTTGGGAGTGCTTGGCCCACTAATACTATGTGGTTTTTTATATAAAACTCCGTTTAAAGGACTGCAATTATTAGAGTTTCATTTTTCGTTGTGGCAGGTTTTTACTGCCATGTATGTTATATGAAAAGGTAGCCTTCAAGTCTACCTCAGCAGAGCCCCTCCCCCGATCCGGCAAAACCGGCCATGTAGCCCATGGACAACACACCCCTGGAATTAAGCGGATACCTTAGAACAAAAGATTGATACCCGTGTCATTGGCTTCGGGACGGACATCGATTAACGCTGCCGCCTCCATAAGAACAGGCCAGGAAGGGCTTTCAGAAAGTTGTCCGGGCAAATCTCCGGGAAGGGGCTGGTCTGGATGGGCTACACCGAATCTCGCGCAAGACAGAGAGCCTGTACCCTGAAAAACAAGGGAGATAACGGCCCGGGCCGGCAGAACGCTAAAAAGAGATTCCAAGGCACAGGACATACAAAGCTGAAGCTGCATGGCATCAACTGTGAGATAAATCGGCGTATCCTTTTCTTCAAGAACCAGTTCCACACCCACATTTGCCGCCAATCGACGGGTCAGCAGCACCAGCCTTCTGGAAAGTGCCACCACATCCACCTGCATCCGGGCCTGGTCCGCAGTGTGGGCAAATCCGTTAAGGCAGGAAACCAGTTCCACACCCCTTGCCACCTGTTTTTTTACGGTGGCAAGGGGCATCCCCAGACGTTCTTCCAAAATGTCGGCATTTTCCATGGGGGTAAAGGCCAGTACATCCTCCATGAGTCCTGCGCTTTCCTTGATGATGGCCAGAACATTCTGGAACTCATGGGTGGCAGAGGCGGTCAATTTACCAAACAAACGGGTTTTTAAAAAATCCTGTTCACTCATTTTTTTACTCCATCAGACACAGCCACTGCACTGAGAATTTTCTGGGTCAAATCCTTGATATCAAGGGGTTTCATGAGATAATCAAAGGCTCCAAGGCGCATGCCTTCCATACCCTCTCTGGTGGAACCATGCCCTGTCAGCAGCACCACCGGCATATCCGGCGCATCAGATTTGATGCGACGCAGCGTGTCAAGTCCATTCATTCCGGGCATCATTAAATCCAGAACCGCAATGTCAAAGCGTTCTTTAGATAGAAGGTCCAGTCCATCTTCGCCACACGCAGCGGTTCGGGTTTCATATCCCCTGAGTTCCAGACGCTCGGCCAGAGTGTTGGCAAATTCTTCTTCATCATCAATCAGCAGTATCTTGATGCTCTTCTTGGTCATGATCATCCTCCGGTGAATGTTCTGGATTTTTGGGAAGAGTGATCACAAAATCACTACCCTGCCCCACTTTACTGAATACGTTTATGGTGCCACCCAGTTTGTCAATAATGCCATAAGAAATGGAAAGGCCAAGGCCGGTGCCCTTTTCTTTCTTGGTGGAAAAAAACGGATCAAAAATATGTTTAATAATATCATCGGGGATCCCGGTGCCATTGTCACTCACCGTAATTCTGACCCCGCTGACCCTGAAATTTTCCGTTTCAATACGTATAACACCGCCATCCGCCACAGCAGCAAAGGCGTTGGTCAACAAATTTAAAAGCACCTGTTGAATCTGCCCCTTGTCCGAGTCAATGGTATTTAGTTGTTCAAAAAGTTTCAGACGGATATCTATTTTTCTATAAAGCGCTTCGCGTTCCAGAAAGCCAAGCACTTCCTTTACAACCACATTGGCATCCATGGGCTCAATCTTCACATCTATGCGTTTGGCAAATCCAAGCAGCCTGTGGGTTATGGTCCGGCACCGGTCAACGGATTGGAGAATGGAAGAAACCAGCAATTTAAATTTTGCCTGGTTACTGAAGGGTTCGGAATAATCCAGAAGATCATTCACCAGTCCCGCCTTTTCATTGATGATGGCAAGGGGATTGTTGATTTCATGGGCCACTCCGGCTGCCAGACGGCCAATAGATGACAATTTCTGACTGTGCTGTAATTCATCCATGACCTTTTCGCGTTTTTCATCGGACTCTTTGAGACGTCGCACCAGGCTGTTGGTTATCTGAATAATGGTCAGAAGAATCAAGCTGAACCCGATGACAAAAACCACAAACAACTCTGTTTTAAGGGCATACCAGGATTGAAGCACCACAGATCTGGGCTTAACCAGCACCAGGGTATAATTGGCGGCACTGAAACCCGCACTGGCAATAAGTACGTTCTGGCCGTCCGGGGCTTCGGTTTCAAAAATATGGGATTCAAAACGATTGCTGGGGATCTTAAACGGACACGTTTCCAGGGTATTGCCATACAGCTTTGAATTGGTCTGAAGCACTCCCTGATTGTCCACCAGAAAAGCATCACTTTTGGAATCAAGTCCCATGCTGTGGATAAGGTTATCAAATTGATCCGTGTCTATGGTGGCCCTTAGAATCCAGGTCTGCCCATCATCATTAAGATGCTGGACCGCCACTACAATGTGGGGAAATTTACGATGGCCCAGAAAAACATTGCTGATGTATTTTCCTTTAATCAGGGTTTCCTGGAAGGCGGTCTGATCGGCATAATTTTTACCCAGCAACGGATAGGGTCCTGCATAACTTTCAAGGATGCCATTGGAACCGATGAGTCCCAGATCCACAAACCCGCCGAATTCATTTTTAAGGGAGGAGAGGATTCGTTTGATATTCTGGGAATCTTTCAGTTCTTCATAGGTGTAAGCCGTGGCAATGAACCGTACCGTGGAAAGCCGTGCCTCCAGAAGCAGTTCAAAGGAATGCTTGGTTTTGTTGGCCATGGTAATAATGGGCGCGATAAGCTCATTTCTCAGATGATTGCGGTACTGGAAATGATTGATGATAATCATGATGCCCAGGGGAAGCGTGGTCAGAATCATCATGGTGGTGATAATAATTCTGCGAAGCACAATATAATACTCTGCGGATCCCTTTCTGGAATTGTAGATTCTATCCAGAAAACTGCTTATTCTGAAATTTTTAAACATGCCTACCCTCAACCATTCGAGTGTAAAAAATACTGCCCGATGCCAGACGATTCTGCAGGAAACCATCAAAGGCCTCCTGCCAGGTGGCAATGACAGCGTCATAAACGGTGACCTGTTTCCATCGAAGAAACTGATAGAATTCATCTTCAATGCCACCACAGATCACCACATGGATATGTTCCGTCAAAATAAGATGACACAGCTTCTCAGCAGAGGCCCTGGGAAGCACAATGGTGCGTTCTTCTTCAATTGCATTGTTTTTTGAGACAATGATAATCAAAACCTCCGTGGCAAGATCAAACCGGGGAGCCACATCATCTCCGGCAATGGGAATGAGAATTTTTTTGATCATGGGGATTGTCTCTCACATGGGATGTGATTGTTATAAGCTGAAATTTTATTTTCAAACAATATAAACCCGCCCTGCTTATCTTGTCAAATAGTTTCACAATGATTCATGTCCATTTAAAAACAGAGAGGCTTATTTTATTTCATATTGTTTCATTTTCCGCCACAGCGTGCTTCTCCCCCAGCCCAGAATCTCTGCGGCAGCCTGCTTTCTTCCCTTTGCCTGTATCAAGGCATCCAGGATCATTTCCCGCTCTGCACCGGCCCAGGTTCTTGGTACCGCAGCGGTTCCCCTTTCGGAACGGGGGGGGTCTGGTGGGGGGGTAATATCAGACACAACGGGGATAAAGGTATTGGCCTCATCAAACAAATAGGCGGGCAGATGATCCGGTTCAATGGGTTTTTCCCCTGCCATATTCACTGCATATTCCACAATATTTCGAAGCTCCCGGATATTACCGGTATAATCATATCGAGTCAAAATCGCCAGGGCATCCGGGGTGAAGCGATTGTTTTTCTTATTGAGCTTACTGGAAAAAAAATTCACAAAATGGTCCAGTAAAAGGCGGATATCCCCTTCCCGTTCCCGCAGGGGAGGCAGATGTATTCGGGCCACATTAAGGCGAAAAAACAAATCCTGGCGAAAGCGTTTTTCCCTTACCATGGTTTCAAGATCCCTGTGAGTGGCGGCAATGATCCTGACATTGGCATTAAATCCTTTGGTGCTGCCAAGGGGGTAAATAACTTTATCATCCAGAAAAGTCAAAAGCTTTACCTGGAGAGGAACGGGCAGATCACCTATTTCCGTCAGGAAAATGGTTCCATTGTGGGCCAGTTGAAACCGGCCGGGTTTATTTTCCACAGCTCCGGTGAAGGCTCCCTTCTGGTGACCGAAAATTTCCGACTCCAGCAGGGTCTCCGGCAATGCGCCACAGTTGATTTTAATAAAGGGGCCCGCAGCCCGGGTGGAAGTCTGGTGAATGGCTTCGGCCACCAGATCTTTACCGGTACCCGTCTCCCCTGTGATGAGAATGGAAGTATCACTCTGGGCAAGAATGGGAACCGTCTGAAAAAGTTTCTCCATCTGGGGACTTCTGCCCACAATGTCTGAAAAACTGTAGGCTTTGTTTTTCTTGCCCCGGTCCTGTTTCATGGAACGAATGTTTTCAAGGGTCTCAATGAAACCGGTGACTGTGCCGTCCACATCCACAAGTGGCGCCACGGTAATGCGCACCGGAAGACGCTGACGATCCCGGGTGATGATATCGCTTTCAATACAGATGGGTGATTTCCCACGGGTCACCGACAACCCGGGACAATTTATAACACAATCACGACTTCGCACAACATGGCAGCAGGGAATCCCCGGGCATCGGAAACACAATAGCCTGTGAGCGCTTCAAACACATGGTTTACAAAAACAATCCTGAAATCCAGGTCCAGGATGGAAATACCCAGGGGCAGATCATCCATAAGACCGCAAAAATCCAGGGGCGCGGTCATGACGCCCTGTATCCTGGCAGTGGAATTTTCGTGCATGGGCTGTGATCCTTTTTTGGAGATTAATCAAAATACCTTTTTCACCTCAATACCCGGTGTGAGCCGCAGATTCAAGTTCTTTTTGATTCCTTCCATGGAACTCTCCCCTTGAATTGGTTGAAAATATAGATCTTAATGCATTTTTACTTGACATGACAAAACAGGGTGAGTAAATATTATTTACCAGTTTTCATAAACCTTTCCTTATTGAATCATCCAGGAGAAATAACCATGGCAGAAGTAATTTCAGACAGAAGGGACATTGAGTTTGTTTTATACGAACAGCTGAACACCCAGAGCATCCTTGACTCTGGTGCCTACAAGGATGTGAACCGAAAAATGGCGGATATGGTCATAAAGGAGGCCAGAAATCTTGCCGTCAAGGAAATACTGCCCACATACACTTTGTGCGATAAAGAGGGTGTCCTCTTTGACAAAGGCGACGTAAAGGTAGCGGAATGCTTTCGCCCGGTGCATAAACTTCTGGTGGAGGGCGAATGGGGGGCGCTCACGGAGGACCCGGAATACGGAGGTCAAGGGCTTCCCCACATAGTGGCCCAGGCGGCACTGGAATATATGATAGGTGCCAATTACACCCTCATGACCTACGCCATTCTGGGACATGGGGCCGGAAAAATGGTGGATCTCTTCGGTACCCCGGAACAGAAAAAACTCTTTCTAAAAAAAATGTACACCTGTGAGTGGGGGGCCACCATGCTGCTCACCGAACCCCAGGCAGGATCCGATCTGGGGGCTTTGAGCACATCGGCGGTGAAAAATGACGACGGTACCTATTCCATCACCGGTAACAAGATTTTCATCACCAATGGTCAGCAGAATCTCACTGAAAACATTATCCATCCGGTGCTTGCAAGAATTGAAGGTGCCCCGGATGGCACCAAAGGCATCTCGATTTTCCTGGTTCCCAAAATCTGGGTCAACGAAGACGGTAGCCTTGGTGAACCCAATGATGTGGTGTGTACCGGAGTTGAAGAAAAAATGGGCATCCACGGCAGCCCCACCTGCAGCATGTCCCTTGGCAGCGCCGGCAAATGCAGGGGCTGGCTCCTGGGTGAAGAAAACCAGGGCATGGCCATCATGTTTCATATGATGAATGACGTACGTCTGGAAGTCGGCACCCAGGCGTTTACCCATGCCTCCTGTGCTTACCTGCATGCATTAACATATGCCGAAGGTCGCCTCCAGGGGCGTGCACTGGAAGACAGTGCAAAGCCCGGTGCTCCCCAGGTGCCCATCATTGCTCACCCGGATGTCCGACGAATGCTTTTAAAAATGAAGGCCTATGTGGAGGGCATGCGAAGCCTGACACTTTTTACGGCCTTCTGTTTTGACAAGAAACACTGCGCAGATACCCAGGAAGAGCAGAAGCGTTATGCAGGGCTCATTGAAATCCTCACCCCCGTTGTCAAAGCCTATTGCAGTGAAAAAGGATTTGATGTGTGCATTGACGGCATGCAGATTTTCGGCGGATATGGCTATACCCGGGAATATCCCATGGAACAGCTGGCAAGGGACTGCAAAATATGCTCCATATACGAAGGTGCCAACGGCATCCAGGCCATGGATTTTCTGGGAAGAAAAATCGCCATGAACAAAGGTGCCCACCTGACGGCCCTGATCTCGGAAATCAAAGAAGTTACAAACAAGGCAAGGCAGTATAAAGAACTTGAAAAAATGGCAAATCAGGTGGATCATGTTGCCGATACGTTTTACAACAAAGCCATGGCAATTGCCGCCAGCATACAATCGCCCCAATTCAAATCGGCCTTTGCCGTGGCCCACCCCCTGATGGATGCTGCAGGAGATCTGATCATGGCCTGGATGCTCCTGTGGCGGGCCAGTGCTGCCCTTCCGGCACTGACAAAACGCCTAAAGGGCAAAACCGTAACCGAGGCAGTTGCAACGGATAAAACAGCAGCCTTTTACCATGGTAAACTCATGGCTGCGCGATTTTTTATTGAAACCATGCTCCCCGTGACCCTTGGAAAACTAAACGGCATTCTTGCCGAAGAAAGCCCGAGCATTATCATCCATGACAATGCGTTTTAAACAAAAAATATAAGGAGAGATTATCATGAAAGAAGTTGTCATCGTATCCGCATGCCGAACCGCCATCGGGGCCTTTGGCGGCACCCTAAGGGATATGAGCGGTGCCCATCTGGCAGCCATCACCATGAAAGAAGCCATCAAAAGGGCAGGGATTGATCCCGTTATCATTGACGATGTCCGCTATGGTTGCTGCATTGAATCCGCCGATACTCTGAACACTGCCAGGGTGGCGTCACTTCTGGCGGGCATCCCGGATACCGTCACCGCCGTCACCGTTAACCGAGTGTGCATTTCCGGCATGGAAGCCGCCATTTCCGGTATGGCCATGATCCAGGCAGGCATGGCCGACGTCATCCTGGCCGGGGGTACGGAACACATGTCAAGTGTCCCCTATTCCGTGCCGGCTGCCCGCTGGGGCTGCCGCCTCCAGGACCATAAATTTGTGGACAATATGATCCATGCCCTGCATTGCGGTTCCCACATCATCCCCCATCCGGAAGATGGTCCCGTGGATGAAACAAAAGCACCCTTGAGCATGTTCATTGGCAAGCCCTACATCATGGGACACACCACGGAGTTCATAGCCCAGCACCTTGGTATCACCAGACAGGAAATGGATGAAGTGGCATTAAGAAGCCACAATGCTGCAGAAAAAGCCACCAATGAAGGGCTTTTTAAAGAAGAGATTGTTCCGGTTTCAGTCCCCCAGAAAAGAAAAGATCCCCTGATTTTTGATAAGGATGAACATTTTCGTCCCGGCATGACCATGGAAAAACTGGCAGCCCTGCCGCCGGCCTTTGTTCCCAAAATCGGCAAGGTCACCGCCGGGAACTCCAGTGGTATCAACGACGGTTCCACCGGCATGGTCATCATGTCGGCAGACAAGGCAAAACAACTGGGACTAACTCCCCTTGCACGCATCAAGGCCGTGGGCCGGGGCGCATGTCATCCGTCGGTAATGGGACTTTCGCCGGTACCTGCGGTTAAAAACATGTTAAACAACAGCGGCCTTGCCCTTACGGATTTTGATCTTCTGGAAGTCAATGAAGCCTTTGCCGGTCAATACCTTGGATGTGAAAAAGAACTGGGGCTCAACCGTGAGATCACCAATGTCAATGGCTCCGGCATCGGCCTGGGTCATCCGGTGGGTTCCACCGGTGCCCGTATCATGACGACGTTGATTTATGCCATGAAACACCAGAAAAAATCCCTGGGCCTCGCCACATTGTGCGGCGGCGGCGGCGTTTCCATGGCCTGTGCCATTGAAATGTTGTAATTTTTTACCTGTAGAGTCATATTGCCGGGCAAAAAAATCTGGCCCGGCAGGTAATTAATGGATGTTTGATCCCGGTGCACCATTGACCTTTTCCCGCCCGGGACAACCAAAGCCGGGGATCATGGCCCAGCACGTTAGGAAAGGATATATCCACGCAGGACAGCTCGACTGATCCAGGAGAACTCGATTAATCAAGGTGTCCTGCCATGCATTTATGGTCGCAATTTTAAAAGGAGGCATAAAATCATGCCAGGTACATCAGCACCCCTTTCAAACGCGGACAAGGAACGATACAACCTTATTAACAAAGAAAACATTGAATTCATCATGGAGCGCAACAATCGCACCAACCGATGGGTCATTGCAGACATGCTTCGACGGACCAGCTATCATTTCCCGGACAAAACAGCCCTGGTGTTCAATAAGATCACCCGCACTTACAAAGCCCTTGAACGAGAGTGCAACCAGGTGGCCAATGCCCTTAGTGATCTCGGCATTAAAAAGTATGACCGGGTGGCCATTCTGGCCCACAATACCCATCACCACGTGCTGACCTGGATGGGCAGTGCCAAAATAGGTGCCATATACCTTGCCGTGAACTATCTTTTAAAGGGTGATGACATTGCTTACTGCATCAACCATTCGGAAAGCAAGGTCTTCATTGTGGAAGACACCCTCTATCCCCAGGTAAAGGATGTGCTGGACAAGATGCCCACGGTGAAAACCCTGATCTGGTCCAACCAGGGGGCCGGGGAGCAGGTTCCTTCAGAGGCTTTTTTAAACTTTGATGACTGGTATACCCCCTACCCCGACACCGAGCCCGATGTGATCCTTCGCATTGAAGATCCCGCCCAGATGACCTACACCAGCGGAACAGAATCCCTTCCCAAGGGGGTCATCATCAGCAACCAGGCACTAATTGCAGAGTACATGGGTGCCATCATTGACGGCAAATATGAAAGTTCTGATATCAACATCAATGCCCTGCCCATTTATCACTGTGCCCAGCGGGATGTGTTCATGAATCCTGTGTTCTGGATGGGGGGCACCAACATTTTCATGTCGCCGGACATCGGCATGATTTTAAAAAACATTGCCCGGTATAAAGCCACCATGTTCTTTGCTCCGCCCACGGTGTGGATAGGCATGCTGCGTCATCCCGATTTTGATAAGTATGATCTATCAAGCCTGGTGAAATGCTATTATGGGGCATCCATCATGCCCCGGGAAATCTTAAGGGAGCTTCTGGAAAAATTCCCCGATGCCGGGGTGTATAACTATTATGGGCAGACGGAACTTGCCCCCTACCACACCATTTTAAAGGCCGAAGACGCCATGGAAAAAATCGGCTCCGCTGGCATGGGCGGTCTTCACATGGAATCAAGAATCGAAGATCCCGATGGCAATGAAATCCTTGAAGTCAATGTTCCCGGTGAAATCTGCGGCAGGGGTCCCCATGCCATGACCATGTATTTTAAGGAAGCGGACAAGACAGAAGCCGCCATGGCAGGCGGCTGGTTCCACTCTGGAGATCTGGGAGTATTGGACGAAGACCGCTATATCACCGTGGTGGATCGAAAAAAAGATATGATCAAAACCGGTGGGGAGAATGTGGCTTCCCGGGAGGTGGAAGAGGCGGTGTATCTCCATCCCCACGTGGAGGAAGTGGCGGCAGTGGGCGTGTATCATCCCAAGTGGGTGGAAGCTGTGGTGGCCGTAATCAAGCTCCGGGCCGGTAAAGTGGTCACGGAAGAAGAAATGATGGCCCACTGCAAGGCCCATCTGTCCTCCTTTAAAATCCCCAAAAAAATCATGTTTGTGGATGAACTGCCCAAAACCCCCACGGGAAAGATTTTAAAACGGGATAT
The DNA here is from genome assembly GCA_963674605.1 of uncultured Desulfobacterium sp. Taxonomy (GTDB): domain Bacteria; phylum Desulfobacterota; class Desulfobacteria; order Desulfobacterales; family Desulfobacteraceae; genus Desulfocicer. Next base: position 1,171,555 of record OY771474.1, read on the forward strand.
GCGAGATTCTTACAAAAAACTTTTTTAATCAAACACTGGTTCTATCCTTCATATGGAGGATAGAACTCAGAAAGGAAAATGATGTATCATGGAAATAAAAAAAATATGCGTGCTGGGTGCCGGTCTCATGGGAAACGGCATCGCCCAGGTATGCGCCCAGGCGGGCTATGATGTGACACTCCGGGACATTAAACAGCAATTTGTGGACACTGGCATGGACAGCATCCGGAAAAATCTGGGACGCAATGTCAAAAAAGGGAAAATGACCCAGGAAGACATGGATAAAGTTCTGGGGCGCATCACGCCCTGTCTGGATCTCACCGAGGCCGCAACCGGGGCAGACATTGTGGTGGAGGTGATCATCGAGGTGATGGCTGTCAAAAAAGAAGTTTATGCCCAGCTTGAAACCATTGTACCGGATCATTGCCTCTTTTTCACCAACACCTCGGGGTTAAGCATCACGGAACTGGCTGCCATCACCCATCGCCCGGACAAGTTCATCGGTACCCATTTTTTTAATCCGGTACCGGTGATGAAGCTTCTTGAAATCATCAACGGCCATGAAACATCCAAAGAAACCCTGGACATGGCTAAAAAATGGGGCAAAAGCCTGGGCAAAGAGGTCATTGTGGTGGAGGAAGCTCCTGCCTTTGCGGTAAACCGAGTGCTGTGCCCCATGATCAACGAGGCGTTTCTGGTGCTGGGGGAAGGCGTGGCATCGGCGGAGGACATAGATAAGGGTATGGTGCTGGGCTGCAATCATCCCATAGGCCCCCTGGCCTTGTCGGACCTCATCGGACTTGACACCCTGCTTTTGGTGATGGAAGGGCTTCACAAAGAAATGGGAGATAAATATATGCCGGCACCCTACCTGAAAAAACTGGTCCGGGCCGGTCGATTTGGCCGAAAAACCGGTAAAGGGGTGTACGACTATTCCTGATGGATGTACGAGTGTGTTGATGAATGGGGTTGGCGCTTGGTCATACAATACATAACATGGACCATGTCGTCATAAGGGAATCCGCATTTTTCAACTTATCATTTTCCCGGGGCGGTATCCATCGGATGCATCACTCCGGATTTGATAAATGGTAAATCAATAAGCTCTGACTCCCTAAGTGTTGGGTCAACGGTGTCAGGCTTGTGTTATTAGCGTTATCGCCCCAGCCTGTGAAAACGCCAAAAGCAACGATAATGCCAATAACACAAGCCTGACCCACTCCCCATAATGGCTGATGTTGTGCAAAGCCCGCGTTTTTTGAAGAAGCCTTTGTTTATGACATTTTCCGACCCACCACCATGTAACTTAAAACAGCCCCCAGAATCAGATATCCGAACATGTGGACATTTTTTGTTTTAAGGATAAAGGCCAGCAAGACAATGATGGATGCACAAATCATGAAAAAAACCGGTTTTGGTATAGTTTTAAGGATCACTCGCCCAAAATGAGCAAACCGTATATGACTCACCATTAAGCCCACCGAAACCATTGTTAATCCCCACAATATCACCGGCGGTGAAATAAGGGCAGCACCAAGAACAATCAATGCCCCCGCAGGGCTGGGCAGCCCGTTGAATATTCCCTCGGGTATATCCGTTCGTTTTTTATCCATGGCCACAAACCGGTAAAGGCGAAAGGCCACCCCAAAAATAAAAATTGCCCCCACTGCCCAGGCCAATGTACCGCTTTTCTGGACAACCACATAGGCAGGGGCCAATCCGAAGCTAACAAAATCAGCGATGTCATCCAGATAAGGACCATATTTGGTACCCCCATGTTTCAAAGCCATGCGCCCATCAAACAGGTCAAACAATTGCCCGGCAATGATGATGCAGATGGCCCATGCAAATCGATGCTGGTATGTCAATATCAGGCTTATCACGCCACAGCAGAAGTTCAGAGAAGACAGAATATCGGCGTAGAGTCGGTTGGGGATAAATTTAAAGGCCACCGATGCAAAGGCAAGGATGACACAGGACATGAGGACCCCGTCGGCAATATTTATAATGCCCGGATTTTCATCCATTAATGCACATAAAATAACCAGGGCAAAGCAGATGATGGCCTTTATTTTTCCAAAGTTATTGGCCGCTCCGGAAAAATTCATCTTTGTCAGAAGATGTCGGGCAAAAAACTGACCTGCAAACTCGATAACCACAAGTATCCACACCAGTTTTACAGACAGAATGCCCCCATGGGCAAACCCGATTAATGGCGGCAGATAAGTTAATTTATCGCAAAGAGGATCCAGAGATTCACCCCATCGGGAAACCAGATTGCACCCCCTTGCCACGACCCCGTCCACACCGTCAAGGATGGCCGCAAAGGTGAATATAAATATGCCAAGGGACTGCCAGGAGGAAAAAAAGTAAAGCCCAAATCCCAGAACAGCCATGACTGTGCGCCAGTAACAAATTGAATTGGGATGCAACAGCCACTGGTGGGACATGACATAGTCTTGCATGGATTGTTTTTTTATGGCATGGGAAAACCAGACAAAAAAGGCCGTTCCAATGGCGGCGGAAAACACAATTACCAGAAATCTTTCCATTATATCATCCCAACAAATTGTTTTTCTTAGGCCGAATTCTCATTTCGGCAAGGCATCAACGATTACATCCTGCCCTACTTATCATTTCAACCATAATTAGTCCAGCCGGCAGATTTCCCTCCGGCAATTTGGGGTGGACTTGTATTCTTTTAGCTTCAGTGATATTCTTGGTTTGGCTTGATCACCCGGTATGTTAGCGGGACGAAAAATCCAGTTACCCACTCAGAACTGATCATAAATCGCCATCATCGGACTTGATAATAACACCCGCCCGTTTGGATGCACATTTTTTTTGACCCTCAAAAACCTTCGGTGCTTCTCATCAAGACCTAACACCAAGTGAAAGAATAGACCATGCTAATCAAAAATCTATTCAGATACTGGACATATCAATTATTTTCTCCGGAAACGGTTTTAAGAGAAAAATATGAGGCTTTTAAGACGTTACTGGCCCAGGACAAGGCCGCCCATGAACATCTGGCCGCCCTGGAGGATCTTTATTATCATCACAAACGATATGATTTCCAGGCGGTTGTAAAAATCTATGGGCAATTTTCCCAAGCGGTTTCGGGCATGGTTGACGCGCTTTTAACCATGTGTCCATCAAGATACCGGGATCTGCATGCCTATTTCAAAAAATTTGATTTTTATGTACAATTCATCCTGGCCCCACCGGAAGTTGAATGTGCTGCTCCATTCACCGTTTCTTTTGACAAAGCAGCCTTTTTTGATGAGGCCATGGTGGGCAGAAAAGCATTTAATCTGTCACATCTTGCAAAGGCACTTCATCTGCCCACCCCCGATGGATTTGTCATCACCACCCGGGCGTTTCATTATTTCCTGGCGTACAATAATTTACAAACGCCCATTAATGAAAAACTGGCCACCCTGAATATCAGTGATGCCACCAGCCTGGAACGCACCGCATCTGAGATCCAGCATCTCATTTTAAAGGGCATTGTACCCCATGAAATTGAAATGGCCATGGACAAAGCCATCACAAAACTGGGGCAAAATCGAAAAAAGGATATCCGCATCGCCCTTCGAAGCAGTGCTGTAAAAGAAGATGGCATTGCCTCGTTCGCCGGGCAGTATCACACATTATTAAACGTTGATCCAACAGATATACCCGGCAGCTATAAAAAAATCATTGCCGGCAAATATGCCTCCCGGGCACTTTTTTACAGAATCAATCATGGCATATTGGATACGGAAACCCCCATGGCTGTTCTGGTTCTTGAAATGATTGACTCCAGGGCCTCGGGGGTAATGTACACCAGGGACATTCAAACACCAACATCAGACAATCTGGTGATCCATTCGGTGTGGGGACAGGGAGAACTTCTTGTGGATGGCGGTGTATCTCCCGATGAGATCCGCATATCATGGAAAAATCCAGGGGTTATTTTTCAGGCAACCTGCGGTAAAAAACAAACTCAAATGGGGCTGACCCCAAATATAAGAAATAATTTTAATACCGGAACATGTACAATTGAAAGTCCCCAAAATAAAAGAAATGAACTTTCCCTTGATGATCCTGCCCTTGTGACCCTTGCCAGGTGGGGATTTTCCCTGGAAAAACATTTTAAGCATCCCCAGGACATTGAATGGTGCCAGGATACATCGGGCAGGCTTTTTATACTTCAGTCCAGACCGTTGCACATGCATGCCATGGAGACCAAAGGAGATAAAAAGCCAAGACATCCCCGGGAAAGAAAAAAAGAAGCGCATACCATTCTCTGCTCCGGGGGAAAAAGGGTTTGCCCGGGCATTGCATCAGGTTCTGTCTACAGACTGACTGAAATATCCCATTTGGAGGATATGCCCCGGGGTTCAGTGCTGGTTGTCCGGCATGCACCTCCCCGGTTTGTCACCGCCATTGAAAAAATGGCCGCAGTGGTCATGGCTTCGGGAAGCACTGCCAGCCATTTTTCATCCCTTGCCAGGGAATTTGGGGTACCGGCCATTGTCAATGTGCAACATGGATTTCAACACCTCATCCATGGACGTGGAGTCACTGTGGATGCAGACAGGGGAATGGTATATGATGGCATCCACCCATCATCATCCAGCACACCGCTTGAGCGTCCCCCAGCCAATGAGAGATTTTTTAAAAACAGCTCATTCATGCTCAAATTAAGATACGTGATTGATTTTTCAGCGAAATTAAAACTCACCGATCCTGAATCCCCCCATTTTGCCCCCGGGGGTTGCCGATCCCTGCACGATATTGTCCGGTTTACCCATGAAACAGCCGTGAAAGAGATGTTTTTTACCGGAAACAGACAAGGTCGACCCACAAGGGCCGCCAAAAAACTTGTCTGCCCCATCCCCATGCTTTTTTATCTCCTGGATGTGGGACAGGCAATTACAGCAAATCCAGAAAACAGCTCAACCATTACCCCCGAAGAAATCACAAGCCTTCCCATGCAATGGGTCTTAAAGGGACTTTTAAGGCCTGGAATCCACTGGTCCGAAACCACTCATTTCGATTGGGAAACCCACGATAAAATTGTGATGGCAGGGGGAATTATCTCTGCGGATTCCCCTCGATTTGGCAGCTACGCCGTTGCCTCAGCGGAGTATGTGAATATAAACTTTCGGTTTGGCTATCATTTTATTATTTTAGATACCATCTGCACAGACCTGCCAGAGGATAATTATATTCTTTTCAGATTTTCAGGCGGAGGGGGAGAGCCCGGGGGAAGAAAACTGCGGACTACTTTCATTGAAGGTGTTCTGAACCGCCTGGGATTTACTGTCACGGTTCAGTCCGACCTTGTGGACGGTGAATTTCGACATGCAGACCTGTCAACAATGGAAAAAACCCTGGATATGATCGGGCGGCTTCTGGGGGCAACCAGGCTCATGGATATGTATCTTAAAAAAGATCATGACATGGGCTTTCTAATTGATGAATTCATGGCGGGACGCTATGATTTCAGGAACCAGCCATAACCCAAGAGATTGGCCACAACATGGGCCTGAGGAATGATATAGATGTCAGCTTACGAATTAACGTGGATCACAGACAATCTTGCCGTGGGATATGCCCCCACCTCCTATGAGGCACTGGATTCCATCAAAGCCCAGGACATTAACGCCATTGTAAATCTGTGCGCAGAGTTCAGCGATCTCCATGAAATTGAGGAAGGTGCTGGTTTTGAGGTCTATTATCTTCCCATATGGGATGAGGATATCCCTGAAATGGAAGACATGGAAAAAGCCCTGGCCTGGTTGGACGAGGCTATTTATCTGGAGAAAAAAGTATTGGTGCACTGCCGCCATGGTATCGGCCGCACCGGCACTTTTATAACCTCTTACATGATCCGCCGGGGGATGGGCCTGAAGGCTGCCAAAAAAAAATTAAAATGCTCCCGGGCCAATCCCTCCAATTATTGTCAATGGAAACTGCTGAAACAGTATGGGAAAAAATCAGGTACCTTGAAGATCAGGGAGGCTTCCCTGGAAATGAAAAAAGGGGTGGATTTAAGCCGTTTTTTTTCAGATTATGAGGCTTTGCTTGAAAACATGACTCACAAGATGGAAAATCATAACAAAGAAAAAACGGAAAAACAGACTCACTGTGGTAAAGGGTCACATATTTGTTGCCAGGAACCCTTTGAAATTCCATTCATGGAAGTGGTTTACCTTTATTCCAGAATAAACCGGTATTTTTCTTCAGCCCAACGGGAAATATTAATACAAAAAGCGGTGGATGGATCAAAAAAAACGCCTTTATGCCCTTTGAATAAAGGCACAGCATGCGAAATCTACGACATGAGACCTGCAAGATGTCTGTTTTATGGGGTTGGTGGGGAATCTGATCTTCATGATTTTCAGGAAATGCTGGATGAACTTTCCCGCAGTATATTCCTGGCCCTATCTGGACATTTTCTGCCGGAAAAAGCCCTGGCCTTTTCTGTGTCAGATACCATTTCCGGTAAATTTGTTCAAAAATATTTCCATCATATGATGGTAAACAGCAAAACCTAAGAGAATAATTGGCCGATGTAATGACAAAGCCCCAAAATAATATGCCCCTGACATGATAAAAATCAGGGGCATATTCACAATAATGGGGTTAATCCAAAGTTTAAACAAAAAGCGAATCTATATTTGGGGATCATTTATTTTGCACTTGTCAGCGCCAATGGATCCCATTTTTCAGGAATATTTCCTCCAAAAGGAACAATTACTTTCGGAGTGATCTAAAAAAATGTGTCTATTTTTCTCAAAACTATTTTTTCAAAACTTTCTTTCGTGAAATGCCAGCAATTCCCATGAGACCGATGCCCAGCAATACCATGGAAGCAGGTTCTGGAACGGGATTGCTTGAAGATGCTGAAACAAATCCTTCACTACCTCCTGAGTCAAACCCCTGCACATGGATGCCCACACTAAGGGAACCATTGTTCAAGGCGGCAATAATCTGTTCCAAGCCATAGCCATCGGTGTAATCAAAAACAATACCCAAGACTTCTCCTGGATTAACGCCATTGGGTTGGGTTGGCGAATCTGAATCATAGCTGTAATTTGATGAAAAATCAAAACTTCTTCCCCCAGGTAGATTACCTGGCTTAGCACCTTCATTAAAAGAGACAACGTTCGTGTCCATCTGTGAAAATTCGCTCCAAGTCATCAACGGGATGTCATCGTCAAAATAAATATCAGTAATGCTGGATGCTTCAGTCCCTATGTTTTTAAATAAAAATTCAACTTGTGTAGATGAATAACCTGTCACGGCAAAAGATAGCTGGGTCTCAGCTATGGCAGCGTCTCCTGCATTATTGTTTGTAATATTATCAAACCCGTAATCGTATGCAAATACACTTGATGAACAAAAGAAAACTAAAAACAACATTGACGTCAGTATGCGTATTAAAAAGTGTCTTTTCATAACCATGCCCCCTTCAAAAACATATTCATGTTATTACTTTTAATCCTTCAAGTTTAGTCTTCCAGGCAAATGATTACATCTACGTAAAATGCTTACCTCGGCAAGCTTAGAGATAAAGAACCTTATACTTTTAAATAAGTTACTTACAATATAAAAATATTCCAGCACAATGTCCATACACCAAAGGGACCATTTTTACATCTTCTCCCCCAGCACCTGGGCCACCTTTTCTTCAAGTTCATCCTTATCAATGGGTTTGACGCAATATTCTGCAGCCCCAAGGGTTAAACACTCCCGGGCAGTTTCAATGGTGGGGTATCCTGTGAGCATGATCACCTCAAGGGCCGGGGATCTTTTTTTTAATTCTTGCAACACCTCAACCCCACTCATTTTCTTCAATTTAATATCCAGGATGGCAAGATCTACGGCATTGGATTCCACATATCCAATGGCATCTTCTTCTTCTGTGAAGGGAATCAATGTGTGTCCCTTTCGTTCAAGAATTCGTTTAATCAGCTGAACCGCATCCAGAACATCATCCAGTGCAATAATCTTTGCCATTTACGACTCCTTTTCTCGTAAAATCTTATTCATAATTCCGGCACCTCTCAAGTAGGATTCAGTCCTGTGGGTAAACTGACAACAAATTGGGTTCCCTTGCCACCATGGTATATTTCTGTCTGAGGCGGAGAAAAAACATCAATTCTGCCATTGTGCTCTTTTATGATGCCAAAGGTCACTGACAACCCCAGTCCGGTTCCCTTATCCGGTCCTTTGGTGGTATAGAAGGGTTCAAAAATCTTTGCAATATTTTCCCTGCTAATGCCATGCCCTGTATCAGAGATGGAGATCATTATCTCATCTGCCATTGCTCCCAAACCGGTGTGAATGGATATCATGCCGTCTTGTTCAATGGCATCAAAGGCATTGTTGAACAGATTCATACACACCTGCTTCAACTTTTCCTTATCCCCTTTCATCTTCAAAGGACCGAGATAGTAATCGCGCTTCACACCCACATGATTTAATTCAAAGGTATGCAACATCACATCAAGCACCTCATCAATGGCATGATGAATATCAAATTCACTGATAATATTTTCCCGGGACCGTGAAAAACTTAACAGATCCGCCACGATTTTGGAACAGATTCGGGTCTGCTTGACAATGGTGGCCACATCGTCATGGATCTGCCCCTCTTTTTCCACATCTTCCAGAAGAATCTGGGCATAGCCCAGAATAATCCCCAATGGGGTGTTGATCTCATGGGCAACCCCGGCGGCCAGGCGTCCCACAGACTCCATTTTCTGGGCATGGGTCAATTGCTCCTGCACGGCTTTAAGCTTTGTAATATCCCTGCCACTGCACACAAGCCCCCCCACCCGATTATCCGCATCTAAAACAGCAATCTTCACCACATGCAGCCATGAAACGCCTTTTTCATCCTTGATTTTATTTTCTTTAATCAAAGGCAGGCCGGATTTAAACAACTCTCTATCTTCTTTATTGTACTGCCGTGCAAGGCCCGGGGGAAACAGATCTTCGTTGAGTTTGCCCACAATATCTTCTATTTTTTTATTCAACATATCACAAAAAGCTCTATTCACAGATACATATCTCCCCTTATGGTCCTGTAGGGATATGAAATCAGGGATGGCATCCAGAATGGTCTGAAGGCGCGCTTTTTGTTCATTTAAAATAACCTCGGCATTTTTAAGACTGGACAGATTTCCCTTTAAAGATAGGGTCATGGCATCAAAGCTTTCAGCCAGACTCTGGATTTCATCTCCAGAGCATTTTCGATAAACCTGACACTGGTGACAGGAATCAATTTTTTTGGCATATTCACCCTCCACACAGGTGGGACAAAGGGTACCGGCCATGTACCAGCATCGGTGATGATAATTCTTATACGCCGGACATTGACTTTGATGGCACTTCATAATGTCCCAACAGTTTTTTCCCAGCATGGGAGCCGTTCTCACATCCAAATTTCCCCGCAATGCCTGCTCCGAAGAATCATGTAGCTTTTTAATACTTATTGTCATGGGATTCAAAAGCAGGGTACCCATAATCCCGGCAATGAATATGGTTGAAGCGATGGTGACCACCGCAGAAACCATGATCTTACTGACCGCCTTTTCCGCCCGGGTTCTCAAAAAACCCAGCCTCAAGGTACCCAGACGATGGGCATCCACAACCACGGGAACCGCGTAATCATAAATCAGCTGATCCCCGGTATCCAAAAGCTGCATGGAACCCTTATGATCATCAGATACCGCATTCAGGGTTTTTAATTGGGTGGGAAATCCCTGTTTAAATGTATGAATCAGGGGTTGCCCCTCCCCGTCCAGCACAAAGGTATAAAAAATATCCGGTTCCAGCTGAACGGTTTCGTCCAGAAGTACCCGCATTCGCAAAAAATCCATGGCCAGGATGGGCTCCACCATGCGGGCAGACAGGGTGGTTCCAATGGAAACACCACGATTTTTTATTTCCTGAAGTAATGATATTTTCATGACATGGCTGACCCAGAAAAAAAGGACAAGCCCCTGAATTAAAAGCAGAGAAAAAAAAGCTGTATATATTTTCTTTCTAAATCCGGGTTTCATCAATTTCATTGTTTCCTTAGGCGGGATAAGAAATGTCAGCAAAACGTCATCTCTGCCACCCTAATATGCTTATTCACTGCACCTGCGGCGCACTGAAATGCCGGGTTGAGAATGGGTTTGACACGCGCCGCAGCACACTGAACAACGAGTTGGAACAATCAAGCCAATTTACACTGGCGACCTTCCCATAGCATGAACCAACCGTCACAGTTGGTTGCCCCCTCCCCAGAGTGGTCAATCTTATGACCAAGTCCGAAAAAATTACGGACCAAGACTTATATCAACCTTGGTGGCCAATCGTCTTACCGAGTCAAAATCAGAATCCATGGAAGGAATAATCTTAACAAAATGCGCAGCATTCAATATTTTTCGATGCTTGTCATTATTTATGTCAAGCTTTTCAAAAGCCCGGCGTATTTTTTCTACAATAGTTTTATCCAGGTTTTTCCGGGCAGCGTACACCCAACCAGGATAGGGAGGTGTCATGGCTAAAATCCGTATCTGCTGCATGTCAATTTTTCCCACCACCACATCCAAAGTACCCTCACGAATAGTGCCGATATCATATTTACCTGCACAGATGGAAAGGACCACTTTTTCCTGTTTGCCCCCGGGACCGGGGGCAAAGGAGATCTCTTTGAAATCAGATCTTTTAATGCCATGATCCAGAAAATAACCCAGGGGATAAAGAAAGCCACCGGCAGAGGTTGAGTCAACGGCAATCCACCGCTTTTGAACACAGTCAGACAGGCTTTTAATGGCAGTATTATCCGTTCTACAGATAATCTGCCCCCTGAAGTCTTTTCTTCCGATGGTTTCTATACTTCTAGCAAAGGCCTTTGCACCGTATCGATGGGCCATTTTGACATAAACAAATGGATTGGAAAATGAAATATCAATTTTATTTTGCCCCACCATGTACATATATTGATCAAAGGTATCAGAAAATATTTGTTTAATGTTCAATCCCGTCTCTTTTCGAAGGTATAAAACAAGAAGATGATGGCGGGTATAAGAAACGGTGTGGGAATACTGGGGAAGATATGCATAGGTGAGTGTATCGGGTTCATTTTTCAGGATGGTATGTTCTTTTATTTTCAAATTCACTTTAATTGCGGGTTCGTCTTCTTCACCACATCCCGAGCATACAAAAGCGCAAAGCAGAACGAGGCATGCGAATTTCACATTAATTCTCCCTGGTTCATGTTGAATTTCCAAATTTAAATGTTCCTTAAAATAACCGTATAAAATTATTCATACCATGCCCCATGATAAAAACAAAGTCCAAGGATCAATGGAAAAGCCAGCCTGGATCTGTTTTTCATATAACCGCCTTTTTCATATAACCCGTATGTCCTGGCGGACACAACGAAGTATGAAAATGGCATAATACCGCCCCCAACGACCATCCGATCCGGCACGATCGGAGCTAAAGGCGATCAGGCCTTTTGCCCTGCCGGTCGTTAAGAAGCGCAGGTTGTTTGAGGACAAAGCTGTCCGCAGTTCCTGCGCTTTAGACCGGCAGGGCAAAAGGGCCGCTGACGATCCCGTGCCGGATCGGATGGTCGTTGGGGGGTCTGCTGTCGCTACTTTGAGGCAGCGTTTTCATATAAACCCGCATGGCAGTAAGCACCTGCCATAACGAACAAGGAAAAAACAGTCGCTGTTAAAACCCAGTACCTACTTTTTCATATAAAAAACACATTGACACCCAAAATCAAAAAGAATAGGTTCAGCCAGTATTTTTAAAATCACCTTTAAGGCAACAAAATAATTGGAAAAAAGTGAATTGAAACAAGATCAAAAAGCAAGACAAATCCCAGAAGAGAAAACATGGAGGTCCCAGCTTGGACAGGCAATTACGACACCTGCCCAGCTCCCAAAACGGTTTAATGTGGATGTTAAAGCACTGGCAGGCGTGACCCGTCGATATCCCATGTTGATATCTCCCCATTATCTTTCTTTAATTGAAAATATGAATGATCCCCTGTGGAAACAGGCCATCCCCGATGTGGCGGAACTTTCTGATCAACAAAATGTGGAAGATCCCCTGGCCGAAGAACCCCAGTCTCCTGTACCGGCCATTATCCATCGCTATCCGGGACGAGTCATTTTTCTGGTGTCCAATCTTTGTGCCATGTACTGTCGACATTGCATGCGAAAACGTAAGGTAGGGGAAGAAAATCTTCATTTCGGGAAAAAAAGCAGTAACAGAATTGAGGAGGGTATCCAATACGTCAAGGCGCATCCAGCCATCAATGAGGTGATTCTATCCGGCGGTGATCCACTCCTGTTGGGAACAGAACAGCTTGACAGGATACTTTTTGCCCTGAAAGCCTGTGAACATGTGCGTATCATCCGGATTCACACCAGAACCCTTTGCACCCTGCCCTCCCGCATCACCGACGATTTGATACTGATATTAAAAAAATACCATCCGCTTTATTTAAACACACATTTCAATCATCCCCGGGAAATAACACCGGCATCAACAAATGCCTGCGAAAAACTGGCCAATGCGGGTATTCCCCTGGGATGTCAAACCGTTCTGTTAAAGGGAGTAAATGATAATGCAGTTACCATGAGCACGCTCATGGCCCGACTCCTTGAAATCCGGGTCAAACCTTACTATCTCCATCACCCAGACCCCGTTGCTGGCACGGCCCATTTCCGTCCAGACATCAGTGTGGGGCTTGAAATAATGAAACAGATGCGGGGACGATTATCGGGCATGTGTATCCCCCAATACATGATTGATCTTCCCGGCGGTGCAGGCAAACTTCCTCTATTACCGGACTATGTGAAATCCCGTTCCCCAAAAACAATCCAGGTTGAAAACTATCTGGGCAAAATATGTAATTATCCGTTATAAAACAAAAAAGGCCCTGATCATCATAAAATAATGATCAGGGCCTTTATAAAAAATTAATTCGGCGGCGTCCTACTCTCCCACACAGCTGCCCGTGCAGTACCATCGGCGCTAAGGTGCTTAACTTCCGTGTTCGGGATGGGAACGGGTGTACCCACCTTGCCAGCGCCACCGAATTAAACTGTAATATCAATTTAAATTCGCTGCAGTAGTTATCATATGTTGTTGCTCAAGTAAATATATTTGCAGTAAAACGTTTAAAATTATTTGGGTTTAGGAAGTGGCTAAGCCTCACGACCTGTTAGTATCGGTTAGCTGAACACATTACTGTGCTTACACACCCGACCTATCAACCTTGTAGTCTTCAAGGGGTCTTCAGTCTATAAATAGAGGGGATATCTTATCTTAAAGTTGGCTTCCCGCTTAGATGCTTTCAGCGGTTATCCATTCCAAACTTAGCTACCCTGCAATGCCGTTGGCACGACAACAGGAACACCATTGGTTTGTCCATTCCGGTCCTCTCGTACTAGGAACAGATCTCTTCAAATATCCTACGCCCACGAAAGATAGGGACCAAACTGTCTCACGACGTTTTAAACCCAGCTCACGTACCACTTTAATTGGCGAACAGCCAAACCCTTGGGACCTGCTCCAGCCCCAGGATGTGATGAGCCGACATCGAGGTGCCAAACCGCCCCGTCGATGTGAACTCTTGGGGGCGATAAGCCTGTTATCCCCGGCGTACCTTTTATCCGTTGAGCGACGGCCCTTCCATTCAGAACCGCCGGATCACTAAGACCTACTTTCGTACCTGCTCGAAATGTCTCTCTCGCAGTCAAGCTCCCTTATGCCTTTGCACTCTATGGCTGGTTTCCAATCAGCCTGAGGGAACCTTCGCGCGCCTCCGTTACTCTTTGGGAGGCGACCGCCCCAGTCAAACTACCCGCCAGACACTGTCCGTAACCCCGATCAGGGGCCTACGTTAGAACCATAGAATATGAAGGGTGGTATTTCAAGGATGACTCCACAAACACTGGCGTGCCTGCTTCCAAGTCTCCCACCTATCCTGCACATCATATCCCAAAATCCAATGTCAAGCTGTAGTAAAGGTGCCGGGGTCTTTCCGTCTTTTCGCGGGTAGACGGTATCTTCACCGCCATTCCAATTTCGCTGAGTCCCTGGTTGAGACAGTGCGGAAGTCGTTACGCCATTCGTGCAGGTCGGAACTTACCCGACAAGGAATTTCGCTACCTTAGGACCGTTATAGTTACGGCCGCCGTTTACCGGGGCTTCGGTTCAATGCTTCGCTTGCGCTAACAAATCCCCTTAACCTTCCGGCACCGGGCAGGCGTCAGACCCTATACTTCGTCTTGCGACTTTGCAGAGTCCTATGTTTTTAGTAAACAGTCGCTACCGCCATTTCTCTGCGACCCTCGTCTGCTTTGTGGAGCAAGTCCACTAACAGTTAAGGGCATACCTTATCCCGAAGTTACGGTATTATTTTGCCGAGTTCCTTAACCAGGGTTCTCTCAAGCGCCTCGGGATACTCTCCCTGCCTACCTGTGTCGGTTTACGGTACGATCACCGGTTATCTCGATAGAGGCTTTTCTTGGCAGCATGGGTGCAGTCAGTTTATGGGATAAATCCCTCCTCATCACTTCTCGGCCTTATGAAAAAACGGATTTTCCTGTCTTTTCAGCCTACCAGCTTGAACCGCCTATTCCAGCAGACGGATGACTTGCCCTCCTGCGTCCCCCCTTCTCTCAAACGATAACTTGGTGGTACAGGAATATTAACCTGTTTTCCATCGCCTACGCCTTTCGGCCTCGGCTTAGGGATCGACTAACCCTGAGCAGATTAGCTTTACTCAGGAAACCTTGGGCTATCGGCGAGGGGGTTTCTCACCCCCTTTATCGCTACTCATGTCAGCATGGTCTCTTGTATACACTCCACATCACATCGCCATGATGATTCAATACGTATACAATGCTCTCCTACCAATGAAATAAATTTCATTCCGCAGCTTCGGTACTATGCTTGAGCCCCGTTACATCTTCGGCGCAGAACCACTCGATCAGTGAGCTATTACGCTTTCTTTAAAGGATGGCTGCTTCTAAGCCAACCTCCTGATTGTCTGGGCATTTCCACATCCTTTACCACTTAGCATAGATTTAGGGACCTTAGCCGGCGGTCTGGGTTGTTTCCCTCTCGTCCGCGAAACTTAGCTCCCGCGGGCTGACTCCCACAATTTAACTTGATCGGTATTCGGAGTTTGGTTAGGTTTGGTAATCTGGTGAGACCCCTAGCCCATCCAGTGCTCTACCCCCGATAAGAAACTTGTGAGGCTATACCTAAATATATTTCGGAGAGAACCAGCTATCTCCAGGTTTGTTTGGCCTTTCACCCCTATCCACACCTCATCCGAACAGTTTTTAACCTGTGACGGTTCGGGCCTCCACGCGATTTTACTCGCGCTTCACCCTGGACATGGATAGATCACCTGGTTTCGGGTCTACTCAATGCAACTTACTCGCCCTGTTCAGACTCGCTTTCGCTACGGCTACACCTGTCGGCTTAACCTTGCTGCATTAAATAACTCGCTGACTCATTATGCAAAAGGCACGCGGTCACTCTGTCAAATGACAAAGCTCCCACTGCTTGTAAGCAAACGGTTTCAGGTACTATTTCACTCCCCTCACAGGGGTTCTTTTCACCTTTCCCTCACGGTACTGGTACGCTATCGGTTGCCAGGTAGTATTTAGCCTTACGAGATGGTCCTCGCAAATTCCCACAGAATTTCTCGTGTTCCGCGGTACTTGGGTGTCTGTATAAGAGATCAATCACTTTCACATACGGGGCTGTCACCCGCTATGGCCGCCCTTTCCAGAGCGTTCTGCTAACAATTGATTTTGTAACTCTTCGTGCCTTCCGAAACAGACACACTACAGATCCCACGACCCCTGACATGCAACGCCTTCGGGCTATCACACATGGCAGGTTTGGGCTGTTTCCCGTTCGCTCGCCGCTACTGGGGAAATCGTTTTTACTTTCTCTTCCTGGGGGTACTAAGATGTTTCAGTTCTCCCCGTTGGCCCCATAACATTATGTATTCATGCTATGGTATCACAGTATTAACCATGATGGGTTGCCCCATTCAGAAATCTCCGGATCAAAGCTTGTTTAGCAGCTAACCGAAGCTTATCGCAGCTTACCACGTCTTTCTTCGCCTCCTGGCACCAAGGCATCCACCGTTTGCCCTTTATAGCTTAGCCACTATAAAACCACAAATAAGTTTAAACGCTTTAGTGCAAATATATTCAATTCATGTACATTACCAAAAGGATGGATTCTTTTTAGTATGGCCCATGAAAAACAGCTTTGTAAAAAGTTCAGAGATTGTGTTTTCAAACCCTGTTAAATCACTCTTTAACGCAGCTGTATATATAATAAAATTACTACAACAAATTTTCAAAGAACAAATTGTGGTGGAGGATAGCGGGATCGAACCGCTGACCTCCTGCGTGCAAGGCAGGCGCTCTCCCAGCTGAGCTAATCCCCCACAATGGTGGGCCTGGATGGATTTGAACCATCGACCTCACGCTTATCAGGCGTGCGCTCTAACCAACTGAGCTACAGGCCCCCGAAGGGTTAATCCCTCAAAGCTGGTCAGTGAACTTATTAATTATTCAAGATGTCTTTTTATTTCTTTCCTTAGAAAGGAGGTGATCCAGCCGCTGGTTCCCCAACGGCTACCTTGTTACGACTTCACCCTAATTATCAACCATACCTTAGGCACCTGCCCCCCCGAAGGGTTGGCCCAGTGACGTCGGGTACAATCAACTCTCATGGTGTGACGGGCGGTGTGTACAAGGCCCGGGAACGTATTCACCGTGGCATGCTGATCCACGATTACTAGCGATTCCAACTTCATGGAGTCGAGTTGCAGACTCCAATCCGGACTGGGATATGCTTTAAGGGATTTGCTCACCATCGCTGGCTGGCTGCCCGTTGTACATACCATTGTAGCACGTGTGTAGCCCCAGACATAAGGGCCATGAGGACTTGACGTCATCCCCACCTTCCTCCCCGTTAACCGGGGCAGTCTCTTCAGAGTTCCCACCATTATGTGCTGGCAACTGAAGACAAGGGTTGCGCTCGTTGCTGGACTTAACCAAACATCTCACGACACGAGCTGACGACAGCCATGCAGCACCTGTCTTTGAGCTCCCGAAGGCACTCCTAAATTTCTAAAGGATTCTCAAGATGTCAAGTCTGGGTAAGGTTCTTCGCGTTGCGTCGAATTAAACCACATGCTCCACCGCTTGTGCGGGCCCCCGTCAATTTCTTTGAGTTTTAGTCTTGCGACCGTACTCCCCAGGCGGTATGCTTAATGTGTTAACTGCGGCGCAGCAGGGGTCAATACCCGCTACACCTAGCATACAACGTTTACTGCGTGGACTACCGGGGTATCTAATCCCGTTCGCTACCCACGCCTTCGCACCTCAGCGTCAGTATCGGTCCAGAAAGGCGCCTTCGCCACCGGTGTTCCTCCTGATATCTACGAATTTCACCTCTACACCAGGAATTCCCCTTTCCTCTCCCGTACTCAAGTCCTGCTGTTTCAAATGCACGTCCGGGGTTGAGCCCCGGGCTTTCACATCTGACTGACAGGACCGCCTGCGTGCCCTTTACGCCCAATAATTCCGAATAACGCTTGCACCCCCCGTATTACCGCGGCTGCTGGCACGGAGTTAGCCGGTGCTTCCTTCATGGGTACCGTCAATAAAATGTGCTGTTAACACATAATAACTTCTTCCCCATTGACAGAGCTTTACGACCCAAGGGCCTTCTTCACTCACGCGGCGTTGCTGCGTCAGGGTTTCCCCCATTGCGCAAAATTCCTCACTGCTGCCTCCCGTAGGAGTCTGGACCGTGTGTCAGTTCCAGTGTGGCTGATCATCCTCTCAGACCAGCTAACCATCGCAGTCTTGGTAGGCCGTTACCCCACCAACAAACTAATGGTGCGCGGACTCATCTTCAAACAGATGCTTAAATCAGAGGCACCCTTTCATCAAATGATCCAAAGACCACCTGACTTTATCCGGCATTAGCCATCCTTTCGAATGGTTATTCCCGATTTGAAGGTAGATTATCCACGTGTTACTCACCCGTGCGCCACTCTACTCGTCCCTGCAAGCAGGGACTTTCTCGTTCGACTTGCATGTGTTAAGCACGCCGCCAGCGTTCATTCTGAGCCAGAATCAAACTCTCCAGTTATAATTCTTTTAAAATGTTTTTTAATGTGCTTTGCTGCACTTTAAAACATCTTTAACTCTTAATTCATTCACTAACCAGTTTTCAAAGATCAAACCTTCTTTTATTTGAAGACGCCGGAGCGACTCACAAAACCCGATCTTTATACGCCCCACAAAAATTCTTGTCAAGCTTTTTTTTGCAACCTCAAAACTTTTTTCTCAGTCACAAAAAAACCTGCGGGGAACCGTCGGGCGTGTTCCCTGCAGGTGAGAACGATTTATATAGAAACAGGATCAGCTTGTCAACTTAAATTTTCATTATTTCAAAATAAGTTTATGATATTTCTTTTTGCCGGCCCGGAGCAGAATTTCTCCGTTTCCAGCATCGGATGTGGTGATCAATTGATCAAAGGCTTCAATACGCTCGTCGTTGAGGTACCCCCCCCCTTGACTCAAGAGACGTCGGGCATCGCTTTTGGATTTACACAAGCCCACCTCAACAAAAAGATCCACGGCCGGCAGACCTTTATCCATCAGCACTTTGTCGTAGGTGCTGCCTGGAACCCCATCATGGGGGGATTTTATTTCCATAGCCATGCCTATAGATGCATCTCCACCGTTTTCCTGCCCTCCCATGCCATTTCTTGGCACCGTGCTGGAAGGAATTATATCATCCGGTATTTGCGGGACACCAAACATGGCAGCAGAGGCACCATAGGCACTCAGAGCCTGGTCTTTGCCATGGGCGATGGTGGTGGCCTCCCAGGCAAGAATGGCCTTGGCCTTGTTCAACAATGCCCCTTCCATGTTTTTAATGGCCTCGATCTCTTCCATGGGCATAAAGGTAAAAAGCGCCATGAATCTTGCCACATCGGCATCATCACAGTTAACCCAGAATTGATAATACTCATAGGGAGATGTCCGCTCCGGGTCCAGCCACACGGCACCCTTATGGGTTTTTCCCATCTTTATGCCGCTGCTGGTGGTAATCAATGGAAAGGTGATGCCAAAGGCTTTTTTCTGGTGGGTCCTTCGAACCAGATCAATACCCGCCACAATATTTCCCCATTGATCACTGCCCCCCATCTGCAAACGACAGTCATGCCTGCGGCAGAGTTCCATGAAATCATAGGCCTGGAGGAGCATATAGTTAAACTCTATAAAACTTAAACCATCTTCCGAGTCAAGGCGCATTTTATAGCTTTCTGCCTTCACCATGCGATTGACACTGAAATGGCGGCCGATGTCCCTTAAAAACGGGATATATTCAAGTCCCTTCAACCATTCGCCATTATCCAGAAGCAGGGCCTTGTCTTCCGTAAAATCAATAAACCGGGCCAGCTGCTTCCGAATTCCTGCCCGATTGATGTCAATCTCTTCCTGGGTAATGACCTTTCGCATTTCCGTCTTACCGCTGGGATCTCCAATAAGACCCGTTCCACCACCCACAAGCCCTATGGGGCGATGCCCATTGCGCTGCATGTGGGCAAGGGCCATAATGCAGACCAGGCTTCCCACATGGAGACTTGAAGCGGTGGGGTCAAACCCTATGTAACAGGTGGCTTTTCCGTCATCAAGATAGGATTTGAGTTCTTCTTCATGCGTAACCGCCTCAACAAAACCACGTTCCTTTAAAATTTCAAGAACCCCCATTTCCGTATCACTCTCCTTACTTTATATATTCCTGTACAGTTTATCTTACACCCAGATCTTTCGATATTCCCATTCCGGTCATGTATCACCCATCAAGGGCAATAATATAGTATATTGGGGCTTAATCACAACATGGGCCATTCATTATAATTGGCGAGCCAACGGGGTCAAGCTATGTGGTATCAGAGCCTGAGTTTTTATAAGGCTCTATGTTTTTGACAAGTAACTGTGCATAAAAAAGATTTTAAGCAAAAGCGTCAATAATGCAAGCCTGACCCCACCCCAAAGTGGCCCATGTTATAACCAAGCCCCTATTTTTATTATTTATTGGTGTACTCCACCGCCCGGGTTTCCCGAATAACAACCACTTTGATCTGGCCTGGGAAAGTCAGGGTTTCCTCTATCTTGGATGCAATATCACGGCTGAGTAAAACGGCATCTGTATCTGATATTTTCTTGCTTTCAACCACCACTCGGATTTCCCTGCCCGCCTGAATGGCATAGGTATTTGAAACCCCATCAAAGGAGTTGGCAAGTCCTTCAAGTTCTTCAAGCCGCTTAATATAGTTTTCCAGAGTCTCTTTTCTGGCACCCGGCCTTGCCCCGGAAAGGGCATCTGCGGCCTGAACGAGAAAATCATACACAGTGGCCGGCATTTGATCCTCATGGTGGGCGGCGATGGCATTAACCACCTCGTCGGACTCACCATGTTTTTTGGCAAGCTTGGCGCCAATCAGGGCATGGGGGCCATCCACCTCATGATCCACGGCTTTTCCAATGTCATGGAGAAGCCCCATTCGTTTGGCAAGTTTCACATCAAGCCCCAGTTCTGCGGCCATAATGCCAGCCAGAAATGCCACTTCAACGGAATGTTGCAACACATTCTGGGCATAACTGGTCCTGAATTTTAACTTACCGATCACCCGGATCAATTCCGGATTAATCCCATGAACGCCCAGATCAAAAGCCGCCTGCTCCCCTGCTTCTTTAATGGTGATATCCACCTCGTCGGTGACCCGCTGCACCACATCTTCAATGCGTGCTGGATGAATTCGGCCATCGGAAATCAACCGGGTCAGGGCAATCCTGGCCACTTCCCTTCGCACTGGATTAAAACCGGACAAAATAACCGCTTCTGGGGTATCATCAATAATAAGGTCGATGCCGGTGGCAGCTTCCAGCGCCCGGATGTTTCGACCTTCACGCCCAATAATCCGCCCCTTCATTTCATCCCCCGGCAACTGCACCACGGAAACCGTGCGTTCAGCAATAAAATCACCGGCATATCGCTGAATTGCTGTGGAAATAATCTTCTTGGCTTCCTTATCCGCCTTTTCCATGGCTTCACTGGAAATACGTTTTACCAGCTTTGCCCCCTCGTGGCGGGCTTCATTTTCCATGGTTTTAAGCAATATTTCCTTGGCCTGCTCCGATGTCAGGCTTGCCACCTTTTCTAGCTCTTTTCGGGTGTCGGAAAGCAACTGCTGATAATCGGCTTTTTTCTCATCCAGACTTATTAATCTTTCCTGAATTTTCTTTTCCGATCGTTTTAATTCAGCCTCAAGGACTTCAAACTGCTCCTTGCGTTTATCCAGCCTTTCACTGTGGGTCAAAATGCGACGCTCTTCAATTTTCAGCTCAGCCCTTGCCTGATCCGTCTCTGAATCAAAGGCACTTTTCATTTCAAGCAGTCGACTCTTGGCCTCCAGTTGTGCCTCTTTTATGAGATTTCCTGCTTTTTTCCGGGCATCGTCAAGGAGGCGAGCCTGCTCTCTTTCTACTTCCTCAACCCGAACCTCAAGCTTTTTCCGAGTCAACCAGTATGCCACCCCAAATCCGGATACGGTTGCGGTCACCAGTGAAAAAAACAACACAGTATATTGCATTAATTACTCCCTTCACTATTTGATATCAGACAATTATCATGAAAATCTTTGTAAATATTCGGCCAGCAGCCCAGATTCACTTGTTTTAGCCTGCTCACAGAACATCCGTATGCTACGCAGTTTCAAATACGCGAATCTGGAGCACTGGTCAAACATTTACATATTAAACCCAATATTTACAATATCTTTACACTTCTCCATGCTATAAAAAAAGAAACGCTGAAAAATTCAAACATATTCAACAAGTGCAGGAAGAATCAGCAATTCGAATGTTGGGCTTGGTCATAAGATGTGCCACCCGTCACCATTGGCGGGCCAACGGGGGCCAGGTTTCTAAAACCAAGAGAATAAAAACCATAATTGATATAATTTCAGAAAGTTAGACTTCTGGCAACTCAGTCAACAACCATAATTGGACCACTGAGGTTCATGCTAAAAATATTATTTTGAGGAGAATAAAAAAGGAGGGAGTAGATGAAGATGGAACAGGCAGTGGACAGGAAAAGGACCCGTCATGCTGCCAAGGGAAAGCGAATTTCTGGTGTAAGATCCAGAAACTTCCACGCAGATACAACCCCCACACATACCGTGTTGCTTATGTCTTTGAACCAGTAGTTCAAAAGGTCGGGCGTTCATATGGGTACCTTAAGGCTTTTCCATACAAGTGGAACATGCACACCAGTACCAGGGTGAACTCCCTTGTGTGTAGCGTTAGGCAAAGCACTCTAAGCAATCACAAGTAGCGCAGGGGTGTTTCTGTTTATTTTTAAAGGACAATTCCCTTGATTTATCCGTTATTAGATACAAACACATTCAATTTATTTAACAGATCAGACGATTTACGGTCCACACGGTCATGGAATTTTAAGGCCTCAGCTTCCGTTGCAACAAGATCATTTGCCAGATTCATACCTGCAAGAAGTAACACTACGACTCTGTTTTGCACCGAGGCTGTATTATGGGTCTGTTCTTCAGCCTGGGAGACGTATTGTTTTAACTTTTCAACAACCTTTTCACAATCTTCAAGCGGTTTATCCGTCCTGAATTGAAATTGCCTGCCAAAAAGGTCTATGGTGACAATTTCTTCCACTACTGAGGCTTCTTTATTAATTGGAACTCCATTTTCCCCTGGGGACATTCTGATTTAAGACGTCTCTGAAAAGGTATTCAGTTTAGTCAAAAGGCCATCAATCTTTGATTGAACGGCTGCCTGTTTTTTTACAAAGTGCTCTTCAGACAGATTTTTTTCAGCAAGTTGCCCCTCAAGGGCCTTTACTTTGGTCAACAACTCCTCATTTTCCTGCTGAAGTGTCTGACAAAGCTCTATTAAAAAATCGACTTTCTCGTCAATATCTTTAAACTTATCTTCTAACAACTCGTTTTCCATTCCCTGAACCTCACAATATTTAGCTTAACTATAATTCATACCATTTAACAAAGTCAAGACAATTCATTGGGCTTTTCAGCCATACAGCGGGCCACCATTTGAAGATCTTCCAAGGTGTTGACCCCCATGATCTCTCTTGCAGTGTTTCCCAAAAGACAACCCGCCCGTTCACCCATTACCACGGCAATTTTAACAAGATCCGTGAGGTAATATTCCTGCTGAGCATTATGCGAATCAATTTGATCTATGGCGGACATCAGGAATTCTTTCTTTATGCAGTAAATTCCTGAATTGATCAAATTGTTTTTTCTTTCACACGGAGTTGCATCCGTTTCTTCCCGAATGCAGACCAGTTGATCCGCATCATCCAGAACCACCCTTCCATATCCCGTGGGATTATCCACCCGAACAGCCAAAAGAGATAACTGGTTTTTTTTTTGCCGATGAAAACCAATCAAATCAGCAAGGGTATTTGGTTGAATCATGGGGACATCCCCACACAGGATCAAAACGTCAGTCACATCATCCGGCAACACAGGCAATGCCGATTTCACGGCATCCCCGGTACCCAGCAGTGCCTCCTGCCAGGCAAACAGCACATCAAATTTCCGGGAAACCGCTCTTTTGACCAGATCTCCACCGTGACCAATAACCACCACCACATGTTTTTCCAAAAGTGACACAGCACAGGAGACCACCCAGTGAATCATGCTTTTGCCATTGATTTCGTGGAGAACCTTGGGCAGATCAGACTTCATCCTGGTTCCCCTGCCCGCAGCCAGAATAATTGCGCCCACATCAGAACAGTTTATTTTTTCCATATTCATTCCAGACAATATCAAGGAAATTCTTCTCATTTTCCGGCATCATCAATACGGGGGCCGGTTTTAACCCCGATTACTTGAGCAATAGGTCAGGCTTGCCTTATTAGCATTATCTATGACGTTTTGGATTCACACAGGCGTTGGCAGATAACGCCAATAAAACAAAGCTGACCCCGTGGTACCGGCAAACTCACCAAGCTGGCCAGGGGTACTACAAGCAAGCCCCATGATAACATTCCATAAATCTGATTTTCATGCAACCGAGGGAGCAGCCGGTAGTATTAAATACGCGAATAAAGCCTAAAAAAAGGGGGTGCCCCCAAATCAACTTAAGAGCACCCCTGTATTTATTCAAACATCTGTGTATTATACAGATTATTTCATACGGCTACATTATCTCACAGAGGCAATGTCCAGCCGATGCAAGGCCCGTCTCAGTGCGGCTTCCGCACGGACAAGATCAATGTCATCGCCTTTGCCGGCAATTCGCTTTTCAGCACGATCCTTTGCCTGTTTGGCACGATCCACATCAATCTCACGCCTGCGTTCTGCTGACTCTGCAAGCAGGGTGACCTTGTTGGGGAGC
Organism: uncultured Desulfobacterium sp.; assembly: GCA_963674605.1. Lineage (GTDB taxonomy): Bacteria > Desulfobacterota > Desulfobacteria > Desulfobacterales > Desulfobacteraceae > Desulfocicer. The sequence goes on from OY771474.1 coordinate 1,196,079, forward strand.
ACTTCGGCAAATCCGCCGTTAACAAACAAATACCTTTCCTTACCGGAGGCATCTTTATAACGCAGGGTTCCCACTTTCAATGAAGTAAGAAAAGTGGTGTGGCCACGCAGCACGCCAAACTCACCTTCCGACCCCGGGGCAACCACAATCTGAGCTTCTTCACTGACCACCGCCTTTTGGGGGGTGACCACTTCCAGAAATATATTCTCAGCCATTTTATCCCCCTTGAGTTAGTTATCTGAACTCATTTTAGCAGCTTTCTCAACGGCCTCTTCAATAGAACCCACCATGTAGAATGCTGTTTCGGGAAGATCGTCATGTTTTCCATCAATGATCTCTTTAAAAGATCTTACAGTGTCTTCAACCTTTACAAACTTACCGGGCATACCGGTGAAGGTTTCAGCAACATGGAAGGGCTGGGAGAGAAATCTCTGAAGTTTACGGGCACGTTGCACCGTGATTCTATCTTCATCGGAAAGCTCATCCATACCCAGAATGGCAATGATATCCTGGAGCTCTTTGTATTTCTGGAGGGTCTGCTGCACGGTGTTTGCCACAAGATAGTGCTCTTCACCAATGTAGGCAGCATCCAGAATTCGTGAGGTGGAATCCAGAGGGTCCACCGCAGGATAGATACCAAGCTCTGCAATCTGACGGGAAAGTACAACAGTACCGTCAAGATGGGCAAATGTGGTGGCAGGAGCCGGGTCAGTCAAGTCATCTGCAGGTACATATACGCACTGCACCGCGGTGATGGAACCTTTATCTGTTGAGGTAATACGCTCCTGGAGCTCACCCATGTCAACGGCCAGTGTGGGCTGATACCCAACGGCGGAAGGCATACGACCAAGGGTTGCTGACACCTCAGCACCGGCCTGGGTGAAACGGAAGATATTATCAACAAAGAGAAGCACATCCTGGCCCTCTTCATCACGGAAGTATTCAGCACAGGTCAAAGCGGAAAGGGCAACCCTTGCACGGGCTCCGGGAGGCTCAGTCATCTGGCCGTATACCAGGGCACATTTAGGAAGAACGCCGGAGTCTTTCATCTCGTGGTAAAGGTCATTACCTTCACGGGTTCTTTCACCAACGCCACCAAACACGGAAATACCACCATGCTGCATGGCAATGTTGTTTACCATTTCCATCATGATAACGGTCTTACCAACACCTGCACCACCAAACATTCCCATTTTACCACCACGGGGGAAGGGAACAAGCAGATCGATTACCTTAACACCGGTTTCAAGAACCCTTACAGTGGTGTCCTGGTTGATAAATGCAGGAGCCGATCTATGGATGGGCAGCATCTTGGAGCGATCAATGTCGCCAAGCCCATCAACGGGTTTACCCACAACGTTGAGTACCCGACCAAGGGAGGCCGCACCAACGGGCATCATGATGGGAGCGCCGGTGTCCTTTACTTCCATTCCCCGCTGCAGACCATCGGTGACGTCCATACCGATGCATCTTACAACGTTGTCACCCAGATGCTGGGCCACTTCGATGACCAGGTTATCGGCTTCATCATTGATAACGGGGTTGGTCAGCGTCAGAGCCGTAAGAAGCGGGGGAAGCTTTCCAGGTTCAAATCTAACATCAACAACAGCACCCAGCACCTGTGCTATTTTTCCTATATTTTCAGCCATGTATTCCTCCTGTTAAAGCTGTTTGCTTTTTTATATTTGGTATGATTATCCGTTGAGCGCTTCAGCACCGCCGACAATGTCCATGAGATCTGCTGTGATTCCTGCCTGACGTGTCTTGTTAAAGATGGTCTGCAGTTCATCGATCATGTCTTCGCATGCCTTGGTTGCGTTCTCCATGGCTCTCATCCGGGAGGCATGCTCACTGGTTGAGGTCTGAAGCAGCGCATCATATATCTGAATAAAAATATTCTTGGGCAGCATTTCCCCCAGCAACTCATCGGATGAGGGTTCGCAGATATGCTCTGCCAGGTATACCCCGTCCTCTGTTGCTGCACCATCCGCTTCCGCAACTTCTATGGGAGGAATGGGAAGGATCTGCTTTATCACCGCTTCCTGGCGGGCCAGGGTTTTAAAATCAGAACATACCAGATATACTTCATCAACAGCTTCTTCAAGAAAATTATTTATCAGTTTCTGTCCGGAAGTGGATGCCACACTGAAATCAAATTGTCCGCCCACAACGCCGAGATATTCATCTTCAATGGCATGGGGTGTTTTTCGGGCCCAGTCACGACCCTTTTTCCCAAAGCAGGTAAAAGTAACTTCCTTGCCCTGGAGGGACTCATTGACAAACTTTTCTGCTTTTCCGATCAGATTCGCATTAAAACCACCGCAAAGTCCCCTGTCCGATGTGCACAGGATGATATTGACTTTTTTTACTTCTTCCCTTGAAACAAGCAGGGGGCTGGCATCTTCACCGGCCTTACCTGCAATACTTCCCAGTACTTCGGAAAATTTGGACGCATAGGGCTTAAACGCCTCCATACTTGCCTGGGCACCGCGAAGTCGGGAAGTAGCGACCATTTTCATGGCAGAGGTTATCTGCTTGGTCTTTTTTACACTACCTATCTTTAATTGGACTTCCTTTAAGGTTGCCATAATATTTCCCTTTTACGCCTGTTTATAAATGATATTCACTTTATTTGAAAAAAAAATCAGACAACTCTATTACTGAGCTGCCTTGAATTCTTCGTCATAGGCGTCAAGGGCTTTTTTCAGTTTGGCTTCGATATCGCTGGTGATTGCCTGTTGTTCCACAAGATCAGTGAAAATTTCAGGAAATCTATTGTCAATAAAATCGTAAAGTCCACTTTCGTACTTGTTCACCGCTTCCTTGGGATACTTGTCTATATAGCCTTTGGTACCCGCAAAAAGAATCACCACCTGCTTTTCCATGGGAAGGGGCCTGAACTGGGGTTGTTTCAAGAGTTCAACCAGTCGTTCTCCACGGGTGAGCTGACGCTGGGTGGCGGCATCAAGGTCACTACCGAATGCAGCAAAGGCTTCCAACTCACGGTACTGGGCAAGGTCCAGACGCAGGGTACCTGCCACCTGTTTCATGGCTTTACACTGGGCTGCACCACCCACGCGGGAAACGGAAAGTCCAACGTCAATGGCCGGACGAACACCGGAAAAGAAAAGCCCCTTGTCCAGATAGATCTGACCGTCGGTGATGGAGATAACGTTGGTGGGGATAAAGGCAGATACGTCACCTTCCTGGGTCTCAATGATGGGAAGGGCGGTGAGGGAACCGGCACCAAGATCATCGGAAAGCTTTGCGGATCGTTCCAGCAGACGGGAATGGTTGTAGAAAATATCTCCAGGGAAAGCCTCGCGTCCCGGGGGACGTCTCAAGAGCAGAGAAACCTGACGATAGGCAGCAGCCTGTTTGGAAAGATCGTCGTAAATGATCAGGGCATGCTCACCCTTGTCACGGAAGTACTCACCCATGGCGCATCCGGCATAGGGAGCCAGGTATTGCATGGCCGCTGACTCAGATGCTGAGGCCACAACAACAGTTGTGTATTCCATGGCACCGTGCTCTTCAAGGGCTGCAACCACCTGGGCCACGGTGGATTTTTTCTGACCACAGGCCACATAGATGCATTTCATGTCCGTGTTTTTCTGGGCAATGATGGCATCAACGGCAATGGCAGTCTTACCAATCTGACGGTCACCGATGATCAACTCACGCTGGCCACGTCCCACAGGGGTCATGCCGTCAACGGCCTTGCTTCCCGTGTAGCAGGGTTCATGAACAGACTTACGGGCGATAACACCTGGAGCCACAAGCTCCATGTTCATGGTGATGCTGGAATCAATGGGACCCTTACCATCAATGGGTTCACCGGTGGTGGACACGACACGACCCAGAACGGCCTCGCCAACGGGAACAGATGCAATGCGGTCGGTACGTTTTACAACGTCGCCTTCCTTGATCTTCTTATCTTCACCCAGGATGGCAACACCAACATTGTCTTCCTCAAGGTTCAGAGCCAGACCAAGAACGCCACCGGGGAACTCCACAAGCTCCATGGCTTTTACTTTTTCAAGGCCGTACACACGGGCAATACCATCACCAACAGACAGTACCACCCCGGTTTCGCTGAGCTCAACCTCTTTGTCGAAATCTTTAATCTGCTCTTTTATAATCTGGCTTATTTCTTCAGCTCTTATTTTCATTAGACTCTCTCACCCCTTTTTAATGATTCCCTCATATTGAACAGTTGAGTTTTAACGCTGCCATCCAGCACAAGATCGCCTATTTTGGTCACAATTCCGCCAATGAGCTCGGCATCCTGCTCAACATCCAGAATAATTTCTTTACCGACTCGTTTTGCAAGGCCCTGTCTTATTTTCTCTGTGGCCTCGGCGGACAGCTCTGTGGCCGATACCAGGGTGGCATGAACCACGCCGTTGAGTTCATCTGTAAGTTTTTTATAAAACTCACTGATATCCCTTAGAAAAACGATGCGCCGCTTATCAAACAACAAGACCAGAAAGGATTTCATCACTTTGGAAAAAGAGGTTTTTCCCAGAACGGATGTCAACACGTTCCGCCGGTCATTCTTGTCAAACAAGGGATTGGTTACAGCTTTTTCAAGTTCAACACTGGTGTCAAAGAGTTCCACAATTTCATCCAGCTCTTTACGATACTGATCTGCATTGCCATCCTCTTCGCCGATAAGCATCAATGCCTTGGCATACCGCCGTGAAATAGATATGTTTTTCATTATGCCACCACCTTGTCCAGATACTCATCAACCAGACGGTCCTGATCTTCAGAATTAATCAACTCTTTCACAAGGGACTCCGCCTGTTCAAGGGCTTTTTCAGCAATTTCCTGCTGCAGTTTCAGCTTGGCAGCCTTGAATTCCTGCTCAATATTTCTTTTTGCAGTTTCTTCAAGTTTGGCGGCCTGGGCTTCCGCTTCGGCAAGTATTCGCTGTTTGGCATCTTCGCCCTGCTTGACATAGGTCTCTATAATCTTCTCAGTTTCCTGGTCAAGGCTTGCCATTTTTTCGGCATACCCGGCAAGGCTTTTCTCTGCAGCTGCTTTTTTCTGTTCAAGATCGGCAAGTTCTTCTTTGATGGCCTTCACCCGTGAAGAAAAAAACTCAGCCACTGGTTTTCTTGCAATGTAGAACAGCACAATGGCAAGCACCGCAAAGTTCATCACCTTGTAGGTGTCTGTGGCCATCCAGCCCTTGGGAGCGGCTGCACCATGCTCTCCACCACTTGAAGCCAAGGCAATTCCGGCAAAAACAAAAAAAAGGGTCGTTGCTGCAGGAATGATGGTCCTGGAATGTTTCCGTATAAACCGTTCAATCTTCATCAGCACGCCCTCCCCAGTATTTTTTCACCGATCGCCCTGGCAAAGGTTCCAATCTCCTGTTCAAGAGCAGATTGAGCCTTCCGGGTCTCAGTGGCAACCTGGTCACGAATTTCAGCAAGGTTGGCCTGAGCTTTCTTGTTGATCCTTTCAATAATCTCTTTTTCTTCCTGGGATGCCTCTTCAACAAAAAGGTCTTTTTGTTTCAGACCCTTTGCCCTTGCACCCTTCAATCCCTCCGCATATTCTTTGTCCTTGAGGACAGCCTCGGATGAAAGCCCTTCAACGCCATCTTGAAGTCCTTCAATCTTTGCCCGTCGATCCAGGAGCATTTTGCGAACAGGCCTGAACAGTACCCGGTTGAGCACGTACAGGAGAAAAAGGAAATTGATGATCTGAATAAACAATGACCCATCAACACTAACCATACATTTCCCTCCGCCAGTTAATAATTAAAAAATAATTCACTAACCTATATTCCATACAGTTGCCCGGCATGATTACCGGCAACTTTAAATACAAAGTAAATCGAAATTTGAGTATCACCACGATGAATTTTTGTCAACATCCAAATAATTGGGCTTCTTGAATATTGTGTGAAACACATCCGTAAAGAGAATAGCTTTTACAAATTTTCAACCAGACAGAAAACGCCGCATGCTCACGTTCATTAAAAGGCCGATGCCCGCCATATTGGTAATCACCGAAGACCCCCCGTAACTGATGAGAGGAAGGGGAACCCCCACCACCGGCATTAAGCCCATGACCATGCCAATGTTAATAAAAATCTGCCAGAAAATCATAATGGTAATACCAAATGCAAGGATGGAGCCAAACATGTCCCTGCAGCCATAGGCGATGTTAAACCCCCAGAGAAGAAAGAAAAAATACAACATCAAAAGGGCACAGCACCCCACAAACCCCCATTCTTCAGCAAGGACGGAAAGAATAAAATCCGTGTGCTGTTCCGGCAGAAAAGAAAGGGCGTTCTGGGTGCCCTGGAGATACCCTTTCCCAAATATCATGCCGGAACCAATGGCGATCTTGGATTGGATAATGTGGTAACCGGCCCCCAGGGGATCTCTGTCCGGATTAAGAAAGGTCATAATTCTGGCTTTCTGGTAATCCTTTAAAATCATCCACACAAGGGGGGTGGCGGCGGCGGCCAGCGCAGCACAGGAAAAAAATACTTTTTTTTGCACATTCACAAAAAGGGTCATGGATGCGGCTATGAACAAAAGAAGAAGGGCCGTACCCAGATCAGGCTGCTTAAGGATAAAAAGAAATGGAATGGCAAGCAGCGCGCCCGGCTTGATCAATCCATGAAATCCAAGACCTTCTTCGGTGACACAGGTGGAAAAAACCGATGCCAGCACAATAATTAACGACAATTTCATCAGTTCCGATGGCTGCACAGTGAAGGGACCAAGGGCAAGCCATCTGGTGGAACCGGCCACATGCTTTCCAAAAACAAGCACCGCCGCCAGAAGTGCCACACAGACAACATAGATAATCAAACTGGCCTTGTCGATGAACTTGTAATGAATTAGAAAAGAAGAGATCATAAATATCATCCCTCCCCCCATCCAGATAATCTGTTTTTTAAATATCATATCCATTCCAGGCACATCACCTGCGGTGACCGCACTGTAAAGCACCCCAAGACCCAGGGAACAAATAAGAACAGTCAATACAAAAAGTCCCCAGTCAAAATATTCAAAAAGCCTTCGATCAAACATGTTGCCTCCATTTCCGTCCCCCGGGGCAGGACGCTGGGTACCCCATCATTGTTTTTCCTGATTTTCAAAATAACCACTGCGCTCCAACCATGTTTTCACCACATGGCTGGCCACCGGAGCTGCAGCCGTGGCCCCATGCTCCCCATGCTCAATGATCACGGAAACGGCAATCACCGGATTTTCCGCCGGTGCATAACACACAAACCAGGCATGATCCCGCAGCAGATAATCCAGGGGGTCATCCTTGCTGCGATCCCGATCTTTTTTCTTCATGCTGAACACCTGTGCCGTTCCTGTTTTGCCGGCCATGGTCACCCCGTCTATCTTCACCGATCTGGCGGTCCCCCGTTTGCCGTGGACAACCCTTAAAAGTCCCTCCCGGACAATGCGCAGGGTTTCTTTTCCTGCGGGGATTCCCCCGGTGATTTCGGGTATCTGTTCCACCGGAGACTCCCCCGGGCTGCCCTGGACGGATTTTAATATTCTGGGACGGTACAAGGTGCCTTCGTTGCCCACAGCGGCAATGAGTACCGCCATCTGAAGGGGCGTCACCAGGTTAAACCCCTGCCCGATGGCAATGGAAAGGGTTTCCCCCCCCTGCCAGGACACGCCAAATCGTTTGCGCTTCCAGGCAGCCGTGGGGATCAGCCCGGAACGTTCTTTTAGCAGCTCAATGCCGGTGGGTTTACCAAGACCGCAGCCCCTGGCATACTGAGCCAGGGTATCCACCCCCACATCCTGGCCCACATTATAAAAATAAACATCACAGGATTGCTCCAGGGAACCGATGATATCCACATCACCATGGCCCCATTTTTTCCAGCAGCGGTAGATACGATTGCCATACTTATGCCGTCCGGAACAGAACCGGGACGTATGAATGTTGACGGCACCCTCTTCAAGCCCTGCAATGGCCGTGACAATTTTGTAGGTGGATGCCGGTGGGTATTCTCCCTGGAGGGCCTTGTTGGTCATGGGACGACCCGGGTCCTGCTGAAGGGCCTGCCATTTTTTATGGGAAATTCCGCCGATGAAATCATTCTGGTTATATGCCGGGCTGCTGGCCATGCACAGCACATCGCCGGTGGCAGGATCCATGGCCACCACAGCCCCGGACACGCCCTCCAGCAGGGATTCCGCCGCCTGCTGGAGTTCCAGATCAATGGTCAGAAAAATATTCTGACCCGGCACGGGATCCACGGTATTTAACACCCGCACCAGGCGGCCGGTGGCATCCACCTCCACCTGACGTCCCCCTCTTTTTCCGTGCAGCACCGTTTCAAATTCTTTTTCCACCCCATCCCGGCCAATGGCGTCACCACTTCTCACGTCAGGATATTTGCTTTTTCTGATCTCCTCACCGTTGACTTCCCCCAGATATCCCAGAACATGGGCGGCACATTTTTCATGGATATAGTTGCGTCGGGGCTCAACGTCGATGATCACCCCGGGCAGATCAAAGGCATGGGCCTTGACCACTGCCAGCTGATCCCTTGAGATGTTTCGTTTTAAAAGCAGGGGGTTTAATTTAGACTGCATCCCCCGATTGTCAATGTGCTCCTGGAGTTCCTGGAGGGGCACCTGCATCAATTGGGAAAGACGTAAAAGCGTCTCTTCCACAGGGTCGGCATCTTTTAAGATGATTTTAAGATCAAAAGAAGGACGGTTATCGACCAGAATGGTGCCATTACGATCGTAAATCAATCCCCGGGGCGCAGGAATACTCTGCAATCGGATACAGTTATTGGCAGATAGATGCCGATAGACCTCGCCTTTGATCACCTGGAGATAGACAAAACGGGCAAGCAGAATGGAAAAAGCCACGGATACGCAGATGGTGCCACCCATCAAGCGTTTTTTAAGCCATTCCCTGCCCGGTGGTTTGACATATTCAGACACCCTTACCTACCTCTCCTGATTCCCATTTTTTCACCTGATAGACTTTGTATTTTCTTATCCCAACGGCTTTTGCACCCGTGAACAAGCCAAAGAGAAAACGGAATTATGAAAAAACCCACAATGGCCTGCTGCCCCATGGAAAACAAGTCCGTGGAAGAAAAAGACCAGCCCTCCTGCTTCACCAGAAGGATGAACATGAAAAATCCATGTTCCATGAAAATGGCAATAACGCTGATCACGGGAATGAATATAAAATTTCCTGCATGAATAACATGTCTCAGTATCTGCACAAACACATAGATCCACACATAACAGGAAATATAAAACCCGAAGGGTGCCCCGGAAAGGCTGTCCATGATCCAGCCAAGCACCATCATATAAAGCACCAGAAAGCCGTTTGAGGTAAACAGACTGACATAGAGAACGTTGATGATAAGCAGATCAAAACAATTGGTAACAAACCGAATTTCAGGCACCAGTGTGGTTTGAAGAATCACCAGCGCAAGGGAAAGAATGGGATAGAAAAGCACAGTCATGGGAGCGCGACTTCAGTGGGTTGGGCCTGTTTCACAAAAACCAGCACCTCTTCCAGAGTATTGAAGTCCACACTGGTTTTGATTTTGACATGCTGAAACAATGCAGAATTTTCTTTTTTTACATCCACCACGGTTCCAATGCTCAGCCCCTTGGGAAACACCTGATCCAGGCCGGATGCCACAATGTGATCACCAACGGCAACCACTTCTTTTCTCAGGGTATAATCAAAAAAACAAATATCCGTGTTATCGCCCTGGACAATTCCCCTGGCCCGGGTGTTCTGCACCAGGGCATCAACGGAACTGTTCCGGTCGGTGATGAGAAGCACCCGACTGTATCGGCTGGACACCGCCACCACCTGTCCCACAATTCCTTCGGCGGCCACAACGGGAAGCCCCCGTAAAAGCCCCTCGTCGGTTCCCTTGTCTATCATCATGGTACTGAACCACGGCGATGGGTCCCTGGCAATGACCTTGGCCGCCACCATGATCCGGGATTCGGTTTCCTTGAAATGAATAAATTTTCTTAAACGCTCATTTTCCAGAATCAGCTCCCGGTAATGATTCTGATCCGCTTTGGCCTGGGCCAGGGCCTTTTTAAGCTCTTTATTTTCCCTGGCCGCAGATATGGATGCAATATAAACAGTCCAGACGTCCTGAATGGCATCCACGGTTGTGCTTACCATCCTTTGAAAGGGAGCCACCATGGCAATGGTGAGACGTTCAAAAGGCCCCACAGCAATGCCGTCCTGACTGCCCACCGCCAGGAAAACAAGATTTCCCAGAATAATAAAAACGGCAACAATCACAAGTATGAATCGTTTAGAAAACATGGCCTCAGTCGATGACAACCTCTCTTAAGATCTCTATGGAGTCAAGGGCCTTGCCACAGCCAAGTGCCACTGTGGTCAACGGGTCTTCCGCCACAATAATGGGAAGTCCGCTCTTTTCCCGGAGAAGTTTATCAAGATTTTTCAAAAGTGCCCCACCACCGGTGAGCACAATACCACTGTCCACAATATCAGCGGCAAGTTCCGGTGGAGTCTGCTCCAGAACAATTTTAACGGTTTCAACAATGGCCTCAATCTGTTCGGAAATGGCCAGGCAGATCTCCTCGGAATCAATGGTCAGAATCTTGGGAATTCCGGAAATCAGATCCCGCCCCTTGACTTCAATGGTTTCAAAACTGTCTGAATCGGGATAGGCATTGCCAATGGTTGTCTTTATTGTCTCTGCGGTTCTTTCACCAATGAGCAGGTTGTATTTTCTTTTAATGTGCTGTTTTATGGAGGTGTCCATCTTGTCTCCGGCCACCCGGATGGATTTACTGTAGACGATACCTGCAAGGGAAATAACCGCCACCTCGGTGGTGCCCCCACCGATGTCCACCACCATGTTACAGGTGGGTTCCGTCACCGGAAGTCCCGCACCAATGGCTGCTGCCATGGGCTCTTCAATGAGAAACACTTCCCTTGCCCCGGCAAGTTCGGCGGATTCGCGCACGGCCCTTTTTTCCACCTGGGTGATCCCCGAAGGAACGGCAATGACAATGCGGGGCCTTACCAGGGTGCGTCTGTTATTGTGTACCTTGCGGATGAAATGCTTGAGCATGGCCTCGGTGACTTCAAAATCAGCGATAACACCATCACGCATGGGCCGAATGGCAACGATGTTGCCAGGGGTTCTGCCCAGCATTCTTTTGGCCTCGGCCCCCACGGCAAGGACCCTGTTCTTCCCCCCCCTTGCGTCCGTGCGCACCGCCACCACAGATGGTTCACTCAGCACAATCCCCTTGCCTTTGACATAAACAAGCGTATTGGCAGTCCCCAGATCAAGGGCCAGGTCACTTGAGAAGACACCCAGAACAGAATCAATTATAAGGTTCATATTACCTCTTTCCCATGAATATATTTGATAAATTCAGGCCTGGTTCCAAATTGGCCCATAAATTAAGTCCATATGTAAAAATAATGATCAAACACTACCTGCTAACAGAAATACCAACAATTTACAAGAGCAACTTTGGCTTGCCCGCCCGGGGTATACATTAACTGAAGATTTATGGTATTGCAGTTCCACCGGCAGAAATATCTCCCCATTTTTCCATGACAAGATCATGTATCCGGGGGCGAAACTGTCTTATTTTCAGGTTATCCCGGCTGGGATGAACCCGATTTGTGAGCAATACCACCACAATGGATGAATCAGGTTCCATCCAGAAAGAGGTGCCTGTGAACCCAAGATGCCCAAGGGCATTGTGGGAAAAGTACCTGCCGGCGGAGGAACCCGTCACAGAAGGGGTATCAAACCCGGCCACCCGTTCCCGGTGAGATTCTTTTTTTATGAACTGCCCCAGCACTTTTCCGGGTATTTTTCCGGTGCTGTGCCCATGAATTGCGTCCAGCATATAGCCAAGGAGCGTTCCCACGGCCCGGGCCGTGCCAAACAGTCCAGCATGCCCTTCCACTCCCCCCACGGCCCAGGCATTGTCATCATGGACCTCGCCTGAAAGTATTCGTCTCCGCCACGGACAGGCTTCCGTAGCAGCATAACGCTTTTTACCCCGATTCACATGTTTTTTCCCCAGGGGCCTGAAAAAAAGATCCAGATGAAGGGGATAAAAAAAAGCTTGATCCATGAAGCGGTCCAGAGGCATACCGGTGGTTTTTTCAATGATCCATGCCAGCACCATGTATCCAAGATCACTGTAGATCTGCCGTGCTCCAGGCTGTGCCGTTAACGGCACAGCCATGATAAGATTCCGAAGATGTTCCCTGCGCGCCTCAAAGGGAAGCTTGACAAGCGAGTGATAAAAAGGGCTGTGGGCAGGAAACCCCGAGGTATGTCTAAGCAATTGATCAATGCAGATTTTTTTTTTATCTTCATATCCCCGGCAGTCCACAAGATCTCCAAGTGTCTGTGCCGGAAAAATCTCACCGGACTGCACAAGCTTTGCCACGGCAAGGGCAGTGGCAAGGGGTTTGGTCAAAGATGCAAGGTCAAAGCAGGTATCCTGTGTCACCGTTTCAGAACTGAACAGGCTGAGCCTGCCATAGGCCCTGTGAAACACCGTCCGATGCTTCCTTGACACCCAAAGCACCCCGCCGGAAAACACCCCCTGCCTGACCCCTGTGACCATGAAATCATCAATGGATGTCATGGCATGTCCTTTGCGCACCAGGAAAGCGTATGTTTTTGTGCATCCATCACCACCGGAATACCCATGGGCATGGAGACATTAACATGGCCGTGGCCCGCCTGGACACCGCAGAACAAAGGCACATGCCCCAGGTGCTCATGGAAAAGTTCATGGAGGACATTTTCATCACCACAGTTTTGAAAGCCGCCGATAATGACGCCTGTTATTCCCTGGAACACACCTGACTGGTGCATCTGGGTCAACATGCGGTCAATTTTATAAGCGGGTTCATTGATTTCTTCCAAAAAAAGAATATTGCCGGAAAATACAGGTTGAAACGGGGTGCCGCAAAGATGACAGATGGTGGCAAGGTTTCCCCCATAAAGCATACCCCGGGCCATCCCCGGGGTCAGGGTGACACCGTTTGGAGCTTTTATATCGGGCAGGTCATGAATGGCAGTGGTCAGCGCCCGGTACAGGCTGTCACAGGTCAGGGGGTCCGCCTTGGCAAGGGAGGTAAGCACCGGCCCATGAATCACCGGAAACCCCGCACGCTTTCCAAGACTGACAAGGGCAGCCGAGACATCACTGAAGCCGACAAAGGGTTTAGCGTGCCTCCGGAGAAAATCAAATTCCAGCAGGGGTAAAACCCTCATGGCTCCGAATCCTCCCCGGGCACACATGATGGCCTTCACCTCTGTCATGGCGGCCAGGGCATTGAGAATGTCTGCCCGGTGACGATCGTCACCGGCAAGGTATCTCTTCCGGGCATATATGCCCCGGGGAACATGCACCCGGAAGCCCATGTGTTCAAGGATCTTGATTCCCTGCTCAAAGATGTCAGGCTCAAAGGCACCGGAAAGCGCACATATTCCGATGGTATCCCCGGCTGCCAGGGGTAAAAAAGACTGGGGTTCGCTGATCATGGCGACATCCTGTTTTTCTTATGAATACAGCCGGGAAATAACAAAGGGGACTGCTGTTTCAAGCCGAAGGATGCGATCTCCCAGATGAACGGTTTCAAAGCCCGTGTCTGCCAGGGAATTCACCTCTCTTTCAATAAAGCCGCCCTCCGGACCCATGGCAAGAATACAGGAACAGGCAATTTGCCGGGGACAGGCATCCCAGGGGCCGGGATGGGCGGTGAGGCACAGTTTTCCCGGGGTAAGCCCGGGAAGCTCCTGCGTGACAAAGGGTTTAAACAATCGTCGCAGATGCACCGTGGGCATCATGGTATCCCGGGCCTGTTCAAGACCCAGAATCAACTCATTTTCAATGGCGGCCGGTTCCAGCAATGCACTGGTCCAGAATCCTTTTTCCACCCGCCAGGTGTTGATCAGAAAGATATCCTTGATCCCCAGGCTGGAAACGGTCTGCAATATCCGTCGAAGCATCTTGGGACGGGGCAAGGCCAGCACCAGGGTCAACGGCAAAGGCGGCGGCGGCAAGCTGTCCAACAGCACCGCCATATCCACATAATCAGAACCTGTTTCAAGGACCTGCGCAGTTCCCATTTTGCCGTTGAGAACTCCCACCGTTAATACATCCCCGGGACGGGCCCGGTGCACCTTCCGGATATGGATCATACGTCTGCCCCGGAGACGGACCCGGTCCGGCCCGGTATAATCGTCTGTAAACAATAAAATAAGATTCATACCCTGCCCTCGCTGACCGGGCCGCCATGACAGGAAAAATGTGCCCGGGTTCAGGGCCTGATGACTGGCATTGATCCGAGGGACGGCCCCGCCGCAGCCGGGAAAAAGCACTGCCGGAATACCGGCAGTGCAAATACATATTTAAAAATCAAATACGCAATTATAACTCAAAGTTGATGATGGAATGCACCTTATCAAGGGCCCTTAGTTCCTTGCACACAGCTTCCGGAACCGGGGTATCCGTACGGATAAAAATGATGTTACGATCACCGTCATCCTCTCTGCCCACCATCATGCGGGAAATATTGATGTTGTGCTCCCCAAGGCAGGTACCGATGCTACCAATGGCACCGGGGACATCCTTGTTATGGATCAAAGACAGATACCCTTCGGGGATCACTTCCAGACGGAACTTATTAATACGGATGATTCTGGCATCATCCTTGCCAAAGATGGTACCGGAAATGAGGTTGGTTTCATTTTCATACACCACCCGGATGCGAATAAGGTTAATGTAATGGGCACTTTCCTGGCTGGAGATTTCAGAAATCTTGATGCCCATCTCTCCGGCAAGGGAGGTTGCATTAACAGAATTGACCTCATCTGGTACCATGGGAGAAAGAATGCCCTTGACAGCGGCCAGGGTAACCGGTTTTAAATCCAGATCAAAGAAATTACCGGCATATTCAATGGAAATCTCCTTGATGGGTCCCTTGGCCATGGTGGCGTGCATGGCACCTATTTTTTCCGACAGATAAAGGAATGGTGCCAACTTTTTGAGTAGCTCGCCGGTTACCGAAGGTACATTCACAGCATTGATAACGGTGTTGTGCTTGAGATAGGCGATGATCTGGTTGGCCACGGCCACGGCCACATTGGTCTGGGCCTCCTGGGTGGATGCCCCAAGATGCGGGGTGGCAATAACCTGATCCAGGGTCAACAGCGGATTATCCACCGGGGGTTCCACTTCAAATACATCCAGGGCCGCCCCGGCCACCTTACCTGAAACAATGGCATCATAAAGATCCTGTTCCTGGATGATGCCGCCCCTGGCACAGTTGATCACCATGACACCGTCCTTCATCATGGCAAAGGTGTCCTTGTTGAGCAGGTGGGTGGTACTTTCAATCTTGGGAACATGGATGGTGATGTAATCGGATCGTTTATAAAGCTCTTCCAGGGTGACGCTTTCAAAGCCCTGTTTTTCAATGTGCTCGGCGGTGACGGCGGGATCATAGATAATCACCTGCATCTTCAATCCCTGGGCAAGACTTGCCACAATGGAGCCGATGTTGCCAAAACCAATGACGCCAAGAACTTTATTAAAAAGCTCCCGGCCCTGGAGATTTTTCTTTTCCCACAAAGATCCCTTCAGGGTGGAGGTTCCCCGGGGAATATTCCGGGTCAGAGCCATCATCATGGCAATGGCATGCTCGGCGGTTGTAACTGTGTTGCCACCCGGGGTGTTCATCACGGCCACACCGTGCTTGGTGGCACAGGGGATATCCACATTGTCAAGACCAATACCTGCCCGGCCCACCACCTTAAGGTTGGTTGCCGCTTCCAGAATTTCCTTTGTCACCTTTGTGGCACTTCTGATGACAAGGCCATCATAGG
This sequence comes from uncultured Desulfobacterium sp., assembly GCA_963674605.1. GTDB lineage: Bacteria > Desulfobacterota > Desulfobacteria > Desulfobacterales > Desulfobacteraceae > Desulfocicer. The sequence goes on from OY771474.1 coordinate 1,211,986, forward strand.
CACCAATGATGGCTTTGAGCTCATCCGGGGAAAGCCCGGTGTTTACATCCAGCTCAATACCCTCTTCATTCCTGAAAATTTCAAGTCCTGCCTCACCCAGTTTATCACTTACAAGAACCTTCATCTCAACGCTTTCCTTTTATGCTTATTTTTCTTTTTTAAAAGATGTCATGAAATCAACCAGTGCTTCCACTGCCTCCATGGTGGCGGCATTGTAAATGGATGCCCGGCATCCGCCCACGGAGCGATGGCCCTTAAGGCCACCAAGGCCTTTTTGTGTGGCAGCGGCAATGAATTCTTTTTCCATGTCTTCGGTGGGCAGACGGAAGGTGACGTTCATCAACGAACGACTGCCCTTTTCTGCGGTGGCACGGTAAAAATCACTGCCATCGATGAAATCATAGAGCAATGCCCCTTTCTTTTCGTTGTGGACCTGCATTTTTTCAAGTCCGCCCATCTCCTCTTCCAGCCATTTCAACACCAGTTGAATGGTATAGATACCAAAACACGGCGGGGTATTGTACATGGAATTTTTGGATGCATAGGTATTATATTTGAGCATGGATGGCAGGTTTTCTTCTGCAGTTTTCAGCAGATCATCGCGAAGAATAACCATGCAGGTGCCCGATGGCCCGATGTTCTTCTGGGCACCGGCATAGATCATCCCGAACTTGTCCATGTCCAGGGTCCGACTGAAAATATCCGAAGACATATCCGCCACCAGGGGAACACCACCGGTGTCAGGAAAGGATGCCCACTGGGTACCCTTGATGGTGTTGTTGGAGGTGATGTGCGCATAGGCAGCCTCGGGATTAAAGGCAATGTCACCGGGAATATATGAAAAATTTTTATCTTCTGAGGAGGCCACCACATTATAGGACTTGTTGAGTATGCCCGCCTCCTTAATGGCCTTGGTGGACCAGGTGCCGGTGTTGACATAATCGGCGGTTTTGCCCTCTCCCAGGAAATTCATGGGAATCATGGCAAACTGAAGGCTGGCCCCTCCCTGGAGAAAGAGCACATGAAAGCGCTCATCCAGGTTCAACAGCCGTTTGGTCCGAGCCACGGCATCATTGATAACGTCGTCAAACCACGGGGAGCGATGACTGATTTCGGTGATGGACATTCCGCTTCCCTTGAAATTTAAAAAAGAGGCCTGGATTTCCTCAAGCACCGGCAGGGGCAATGCGGCAGGCCCTGCATTAAAATTAAAAATACGCTTTTCCGTCATGACACGATTCTCCTTATTTTATTCCTAAATATTCGGGTTGGTAATGTAAATGTTTGGCCAGTGCCCCAGATTCGCTTATGTGGGACTGCTTAGCGCATACCAATGCCATGTGAGCAGGCCAAAAGAAGTGCATATGGAGTGCTGGCCGAATATTTACCTTAATTATACTCACGTGTTTTATGAAATTGAATGTCCGGCCAGGCTTCCATGGCAAAGCCGAGTTGATATTCGCTGGTGGTTAAAAAAGCCACCCATCCTTCTGAGTCAACGGCAATGCTTGCGGCATTCTGACTGATAAATTTTTTCTTTATTTCCGGCTTGTCACAGGTAATCCACCGGGCCACAGCAAGGGCCACAGGTTCAGAATCTGCATCCACACTGTATTCTGCCTTGAGGCGGGCCATGGTGACATCAAACTGCAGGATACCCACGGCACCCATGATATAGTCGTTGTTGATATGGGGGCGGAAAACCTGAATGGTGCCCTCTTCGGCCAGCTGGGTCAATCCCTTCTGCAAGGATTTGGTTTTCATGGGATTTTTCAAAATAATCCGACGAAAATGTTCCGGGGCAAAGCTTGGGATACCGGTGAACTTCAAGGGTTCCTTGTCGGTGAAGGTATCACCGATCTTGATGGTTCCGTGATTGTGAATACCGATGATATCTCCTGGAAAGGCTTCGTCCACATTGCTTCGCTCCTGGGCCATGAAAATGGTGGCATTGGAAATAATCACATCCTTTCCAATGCGGTGGTGCCGCACCTTCATTCCCTTTTTAAATCGTCCGGAACAGATTCTAAAAAAGGCAATGCGATCCCGGTGGGCCGGATCCATGTTGGCCTGGATTTTAAAGGTAAAACCTGAAAAACCGGGTTCCTCCGGATAAACCTCCCGGGTGGCAGCCTGGCGGACCCCCGGAGGGGGTGCCACTTTAACAAAAGAATCAAGCATCTCCCGAACACCGAAATTGTTAATGGCACTGCCAAAAAAAACAGGGGTCTGGGACCCCTTGAGATAATAATCCATGTCAAAGGGATCTGCGGCCCCCCGGATCAGCTCCACATCATCCCGGAGTTCCCGGGCCTGATCACCCAGCTCCTGATCCAGAATGGGGTCGTTGAGATCCTTTATCATGACCCCGTCCCCGTCCCGGGGGCTGTATCCCGGGGAAAAAAGCCCCAACTCTTTTTTTTCCAGATGGTACACCCCCCGAAACCGCTTTCCCATACCAATGGGCCAGGTGATGGGCGTACATTCAATCTGAAGTTTTTCTTCAATATCTGCAAACAGGTCCAGGGGCTCCATGCCTTCACGGTCCATCTTATTTATGAAGGTCACAATGGGGGTGTTTCGCATGCGACACACCTCCATCAATTTCTGGGTCTGGGGTTCCACGCCCTTGGCACTGTCAATGATCATCACTGCGCAGTCCACCGCCGTAAGCACCCGATAGGTGTCTTCGGAAAAATCTTTATGCCCCGGGGTGTCCAGAAGGTTAATCTCATAGTCCTTATAGTTAAATTTCATCACCGATGAGGACACACTGATACCCCTTTCCTGCTCAATGGAGAGAAAGTCACTGGTGGCTTTGCGTTCTGTTTTTCTGGATTTGACAGCACCTGCCTGCTGAATGGCACCGCCAAACAATAAAAGTTTTTCCGTCAGGGTGGTTTTCCCGGCATCGGGATGACTTATGATGGCAAAGGTGCGACGTCTTGCAATTTCTTTTACCGTGCGTGGATCTGTTTTCATGGAGTCCTTAAACATTTTGTATTCCCATAACACAACTCAACCGAATTGGTTTATATAGTCCATAAAAGGGCATTTTTCAATGAATTAATTATTTCATTTTTAAACACCCATGGATTTCGTCAATCACACAACCTTCCGGCTTATAAGGAAATAATTATCATATTTTTAAAAATAAGCAGATTAATGCATTCAAAACTGAGACATTACGCAATTAATCACCAGCCAAACAGTGATTCTACCCACCAGAGATTCCATACAGATATTCAGGGTTCATGGCTGTGCATTGCCGCAAAGGTGGCTCCGATAATAACAAGACCTCCGGCAACGGTGCGCATTCCGGGAACTTCCCCCAGAAAAATCATGGCAAGTAAAATCCCGTAAAGGGGTTCCAGTGCGGTAATAATCCCGGCGGTGCGGGTTTTGATATGAACCAGGGATTTAATAAACAAAAAGTGGGAAAGGGCCGTACAAAGGCCCCCAAGAAGGATAAGCAGAAAAATTTCCCGGGGGGTGGGAAAATCGATATCCAGGAACACCACCCAGGGTATCAGAAACAATGCGGCAAAAACATTCTGGTAAAAGGAGACCGTCAGGGGAGGAATGGTTTTTACATTTTTTCGATTTACAAGGCCCAGAAGGGCAAAGGTAAATCCCGATGTCACCCCCCACAAGGCACCCTGTACAGGCTGCCTTGAAAGATCAAAGGAGGGAATCACCATCACCAGCCCCACAAAAACCACCAGAGCCACCACGCAATTTTTAAAGCCCAGTCTTTCCTTGAAAAAAAAAGGCTCCATGAAGGTGACAAAAACAGGAAAGGTGGAAAAGGTCAAAAGCCCCATTGCCACCGTGGAAATCTGGATGGAAATAAAAAAAGTGCACCAGTGCAGGGCCAGCAGGGCCCCCTGCATAATAAACATTCCCCGGGGGGCTGGTATTTTGTTGCCGGGAAAGAAAAAAAAAGGCAGAAGGAACAAGGAGGCAAAAACCGTCCTGCCAAAAACAATGAGCACCGGGCTGCACAGGAGAAATTTTCCGAACAGCCCGGAAAAACCGAACAGCAGCACAGCCAGATGTATATCCCGGAGACCAGGATTTATCTTGTGTATCGCCGTTGGCTTAATGGAAAGGGACACCCTTTGGCCTATCTTGTCAACTGACGGTATTTAATACGCTGGGGTTGATCCCCTTTGATGCCCAGCCGTTTCTTTCGATCTTTGTCATAATCGGAATAACTGCCCTCAAAAAACACGGTTTGACTGTCCCCCTCAAAGGCCAAAATATGGGTGGCAATGCGGTCAAGGAACCATCTGTCATGGCTGATGACAATGGCGCATCCGGCAAAATTTTCCAAGGCCTCTTCCAGGGCACGCATGGTGTTCACATCCAGATCATTGGTGGGCTCATCCAGCAAAAGAAGGTTGGCTTCTTCTTTAAGCATCCGGGCCATATGCACACGATTACGCTCACCGCCGGAAAGCACCCCTACTTTTTTCTGCTGGTCCGCACCTGAAAAATTAAACTTGGACACATAGGCCCGGGAATTCACCTCCCGCCCTCCCAGCAGAAGGGTTTCGTTGCCCCCGGATATGACCTCCCAGACGGTCTTGTCAGGATCAAGGATGTTGCGCTCCTGATCCACATAGGCAAGCTTCACCGTTTCTCCCAGTTCCATTGAACCCTTATCCGGTGATATTTTTGAGGAGATCATATTGAACAGGGTGGACTTTCCTGCCCCGTTTGGTCCCACCACCCCCACAATACCACCGGGCGGAAGAATGAAGTTCATGTCTTCCACCAGAAGCTTTTCCCCAAAGGCCTTGGCAATACCCTTTGCCACCACCACCTTGTCTCCCAGGCGGGGTCCCGGGGGAATAAAAATTTCCAAATCCCGCTCCTGATCACGGCTGTCCTGCTTTAGAAGCTGATCATAGGAACTCAATCTGGCCTTGGATTTGGAACGCCTCCCCTTGGGCGACATTTTGATCCACTCCAGCTCCCGTTCCAGTGTTTTCTGGCGCTTACTTTCCTGCTTTTCCTCATTTTTCAGGCGATTGCCCTTCTGTTCCAGCCATGAGGAGTAATTGCCCTTCCAGGGAATTCCCTCACCCCGGTCCAGCTCCAGTATCCAGCCGGCAACATTATCAAGGAAATAACGGTCATGGGTTACGGCAATAACCGTACCAGCATATTGACTTAAATGGTGTTCCAGCCAGGCCACGGACTCGGCATCCAGATGGTTGGTAGGCTCATCCAACAGCAGGATATCAGGCTGCTTCAATAACAGACGACACAGGGCCACCCGACGTTTTTCTCCGCCGGATATCAGCTTTACAGACATGTCTTCGGGGGGACAGCGCAGCGCATCCATGGCCATCTTCAACCGGGAATCCAGATCCCATGCCTCCAGATGATCCAGCTGTTCCTGGAGTTCCCCCTGTCGCTGGATAAGTTTATCCATCTCATCATCGGACATGGGTTCTGCAAATTTTTCGCTGATGGCTTCGTATTCATTCATGAGATCCACTGTTTCCTGAACCCCCTGCTCCACAATTTCTCTTACGGTGGCATCTTCGTCCAGAAGGGGTTCCTGCTCCAGGTAACCCACGGAAAATCCCTTGGAAAGGATGGTCTCTCCATTGTATTCGGTATCAATGCCCGCCATGATTTTTAAAAGGGAACTTTTACCGGAACCGTTGAGTCCCAGCACACCGATTTTAGCTCCGTAAAAATAGGACAGGCTGATATCCTTGATCACCGGCTTTTTATCATAATACTTACTCACCCGCATCATGGAGTAAATAACTTTTTTTGTATCTTCCGACATGACTTAAAACTCCTTAATATAACTTTGATAAAGGTGACAACATCCCTTTGTTGCCTCCATTGTTTTTTAACACGCGCGGTAAAAATCAAAATGGTATTATACCGCCCCCCGAGGTGCAATGGGCCCGGCCCGGAACCGTAGACGGCTCAATTGGCCGGTTCCTATTATCCCCCCCGGGGGGGGACTTTGCTGAGGTTGCCCAGAGGTTTTATTTTCTAATAAAAAAAACCAAAACTACAAGACGACTTAGCGCCCTGCACCTAAAACCCAGTACCCATTCACCAGCTAATATATCACAGGTTCCCGGAAAATCATATCAATGGCCTCCCGCCCGTTTTCCGCAATGCGGGGAAATGGCCCGCTGACCCCGGCAAGCTGCCTTAAATTTTCACCGGTTCTTAAAATCAACCGGGCAAGATCGCCCTCGGCAAACACAGAAGCGTCCACCACCTGATCCCAGGGCACCCCCATGGCCCAGGAAAAAACCGGAATGGCTGGCTGGAGATATAGATTGGGGGCAGAAAATCCACCGGCCTGTAATTTTTCCGCAAAGGGAAAAAGCGCTTCCCTTAACCTTACAAATTCCCGGGTCAGACGTTTGGGAAGCCGATGCCCCAGGAGGGCATCATCATCAAAGGTTTTCTCATTGACAAAGGCCGCCATCACCGCCGCCAGCATCACAGGATCCTGGTCTGGCAACAGTCCCTGGCGGAGACACTGGGCCACCATCAGGGGTTGATCCATGCGCAACTGGGAAGTCCATTCCCCCGTTTCGGTCAAAGCTCCCTCCGCTGTTACAAAGCCTTCTTCCTTTAAAAAATCCAGGTGGGCCAGAAAATCCTGCCACAGATATTTCAAGCCGTAGCCATACTCTTTTCTGGCCTGACGACCCTGTTTTCCAAGGGAAATCAAATAGGATGCAAAGGATTTTTCCAGAAGTTCGTGAATCTGGGGGGGCGTATGGGAAAGTAAAAGGTTCAGCACCATGGAAAAGTCTATCTTAATCTGACTGTTCACATCCATGGGGGGGGCCGTCACCATTTTTGCAACATGCTTAAGGTCCATAAATTTACCGGGCATGACAATGGCAAACCCGATGTTATCCATGCCCCTTCGCCCGGCCCTGCCGGTCATCTGCTGGAACTCACTGGCCGTCAGGGGAAGAAACGAGACCCCGTTAAACCGGTCGGAATTTAAAATAGCCACACTTCTTGCCGGAAAATTTACCCCGGCGGCAACGGTGGACGTGGCAAACATGGCATCTAAAAGCCCTTCGGACATAAGGGTTTCCACCACCACCTTCCAGGCAGGCAGCTGACCGCTGTGATGGGATCCCACGGCAAATTTCTCCATGTGCATACGCTGGTCATGGCCTGCCAGATGGGGATTATCTCCCACAAGTTCCTGTATTCTTTCTGCCAGACGGGCCTTTCTTTTAGGGTCCTGCTTGAGGATTTTTCCATTGCAAAGCCCGATGGCCCTGTCACAATCCACCCGGGATTTTAAAAAGAATATGGCCGGCAGCAGATCATAGGTCTTTAATACCTTTAAAATTTCACCAAACTGGGGCAGGCGACCGGGCAGGGAAATGGCCGGCAGCTGTTTTGCCTTGATATATGCCATCACATTTCTGTGCACCCTGTTTTTCCCGGGGATTTTCTTTTCTTTCAACAGGGGATTTAATGTACCCGATGGATGAAAAAATAAAGGAAACAGGGGAACCGGACGCTGGGTCTCCTGGATTACCTGACATTTTTTTCCCCGCATGGATTCAAGCCATCCGGCAATGTGATCGGCGTTGCCGATGGTGGCGGACAACAAAAGCAAAGATACCCGCTGGGGCAGATAGATAAGCGTCTCCTCCCACACCACTCCCCGTTCGGCATCCCCCAGGTAATGGGCCTCATCTAAGATCACAAGGCTGCAGGCAAGATCTTCCCCAGTGTGCATGGCATCATAGAGCTGATTTCTTAAAATCTCTGTGGTGCCGATGATAATATCGGCATCCCCGTTTTCTTTTTTATCACCGGTGAGTATCCCGACTTTATCCTGCCCAAACTCAGCAATGAACTGGGCATATATAGTATTGGTCAAGGCCTTTAATGGGGTTGCGTACCACACCCGCTCTCCTCTGCCTATAACCCTCCGGGCCGCACTTTGCGCAATCCATGTTTTACCTGCCCCGGTGGGGGCTGTTACCAGGCAATCCCATTGGGCGATGGCCCCAACGGCTTCTTCCTGGAAGGGATCCGGAGAAAAGGGAATGCTGTGGGGCACACCGATTTTCTCAAATACGGGTCTAAGACAGCTGTCCGCCCCAGGCTTCATGGAAGCAAAACCAGTCATCCCATTTTTTCTTTTTTTTCCACCATGATTTCTTTTTTTTTCCATGGACAGGATAAAACCACAATTCCCACAAGTATGCAAGATGCCAGCGATATTTATTTGCTTTTGCCGGGGGCCGGGATGGTCAAGACAAGGGCCAACGCTTTTAAAATATCAAAATCAGATCCAGTTGAACAAGACGGGCTTGGTTACAGCATGGGCCACTTTGGGATGGGGTCAGGCTTGCGTTATTGACGCTTTTGCTTAAAATCTTCTTTATGCAAAGGCACTTGTCAAAAACACAATAACACAAGCCTGACCCCGTTGGCCCACCAATTGTGACAGATGGCCCAAGTTGCAACCAAGTCCAACAAGACCGGATTGAAAGTTATTATTTCCGCTTAAAATCAAAATATTCCAGAAAGTGCCGATGAACCGGATCATAAAAATAAATACGCCTCATCGTTGCATTTAAGGTGTTTTTAGAGTATAGGAACTCCCGGCGTGGCACCTGAACCCTGCTTAAAGATGAGTTCTGTTCCCGAACAATCTTTAATCGATTCTGAAGGCTGCGCCGCGGTCAATGTTTTATGAGGCTTTTTTTGCAATATCGACCACCTGAGAACAAGGGGGGGGTGCAGGTCGGACTTATTTTAGTGTGCTGTTGTATAAACACGGTGCAAAATAGGACGGGCAAGAACAAAAGCACAATAATGCAAGTCCGACCTGCCCATCCCTTTGAAATCACCGATATTACAATGAGACTCATTTTTTAAATTTTTGAAACGGTTTAACCACCGCTAACCGATTTTTCTCCCAGAGGCCATACCACTGACCCAGGGGAGTATTCTCAAAAAGGATTTGTCATGGAAGGTGCGACAGTACCAATTATTGTATTTCTAATTGTTTACGCCCTGATAACCTTTGAACTGGTTAACAAGGCAGTATCAGCGCTCCTGGGCGTCATGGTTCTCTTGATCATGCATGTTGTGGATGAACACACGGCGGCGTCATTGATTGATTTTGAGACCATCATGTTGTTGTTGGGTATGATGTCCATTGTTGCTGTACTCAGGAAATCAGGATTTTTTTCAATTCTTTCCGTAAGGATTGCAGAATTGACCAAGGGCAACCCCCTTAAAATACTAATTCTTTTTTCCATTGTAACGGCGGTTCTTTCGGCATTTCTCGATAATGTCACCACCGTTCTTATCATCATTCCCATCATCATTGAACTGACCCGGGGAATGGGTCTGGACCCCAAGATTTATGTCATCAGCCAGGCGGTTATTTCAAACATCGGCGGTACTGCCACCCTTATCGGTGACCCCCCAAACATCATCATCGGCTCCAAGGTGGGACTGACCTTTAACCAGTTCATTGGAAACCTCATCATTCCGGTGATTATCTCTTTTTTCGCCGTCCTGCTCTTTATCTGGTTCACCAACAAAGAAAAATTCAAACCCATTGACAACAATCTGGCAAAGCTTTTTTCTGTTCAGCTGCTGCTGGAAAAAATCAAGGTTGAGTTTCTCAACACCCGCATTGATAAAAAACTTCTGGTAAAAGGCTTAAGCTGCCTTGCAATTGCCATCCTGCTCTTTGTTACCCAGACAGTCACCAAAATGTCCCCGGGGGTTGTGGCTGTTTTCATGGCCATGGTATTATTTACCATCTCCGGTGTGGACGTGGAGCATATGCTTGAAGAGGTGGAGTGGAGTACCCTACTCTTTTTTGCCGGCCTTTTCATCCTGGTGGGGGTTCTGGAACACAAGGGCGTCATTGAATGGGTGGCCCACAAGGTATTTCTGAGAATCGGGGACAATCCATATATCATGGTACTCACCGTTTTGTGGGTATCGGGTATTGTATCTGGTTTTCTGGACAATATCCCCTTTACCATTACCATGATTCCCATCGTAAGACTCATGCTGGAAGTCAATCCCATTCCCAACAATATCCTCTGGTGGGCCCTGGCTCTGGGTGCGTGTTTCGGTGGTAACCTGACCATGATCGGTGCCTCGGCAAACATTGTTTCCGTTGGCATGGCCAAACAGGCAGGAGTGCACATCAGCTTTCTTGAATTCATGAAGGCCAGTGCCGCCATCACCATCATGACACTGATAATTGCCTCAGCATTTCTCACCCTCTATCTATGGATATCCTTATGAATGATAAAAATAGACAAAATATGTACAAACTGCTTCGAAACCTTGGCGATGTCCAGGGTATTGCACAGATGACGGTATTGTCCTTAAACAGCTTCATTGAGTCCATCCGTCAGCTCAAATGCACCAAAGACCAGCTGCAACCCCTTTACTTTGAACTGGCAGAAGCACTTAAGAGTTCCCAGCCTAAAATCATTCCCCTGATCCATCTTTTGGAACGGTTTGAAAAGGAGATGGGGGAAATTTTGACACCGGAAATGGATCTGGAAGAAATCCGGGAGAAAACCATTGCAAACCTCCAGGAAAGAATCAAGCAGTTCCAGGACAATGCCGCAAGGGTTACGGAAAATGGCTTGAAATACATCAACAACCATGACGTCATCATTGTCCATTCCCCCAGTTCCGTGGTAACCAACATCCTGGTCCAGGCCAAGGAAAAATGGAACAAGCGTTTTGAAGTCATTATCCTTGAACACAACCGGGACAGAACCCGGCAGATCATCCAGGCCCTGCGGGATAACGACATTGACCACATTGTGGCGCCGGCCTACAATCTAAGCCACCACATTGACCGTGCCACCAAAATGTTTGTCGGTGCCCTGACCATCACATCGGACAGAAAAATTGTGGCACCCACCGGTACCGCAGGCAGCGTAAGCCTTTGTCATCTTAATGGTATTCCGGTACATCTTTTTGCCAACACGCTTCACTACTCCCACAAGGCATCAACGGATCAGTACATTTACCAGGAAGAAGAAAATACCCACAGTGCCAATATGGACTTTTCCATGACCACCCATTCCCACGACCTGGTGAGCCTGGATCTGATCAATCACATTGTCACTGAAAACGGTGAGCTGGATAAAAATGATTATCCTGTCTGATCCTGGCAGAATTCTCATGTCTGCTCGCTGATTCCAGCAAACACATAAAAGAGAAAAAAGCCCGTTCCTCTGTTCAGGGGGATGGGCTTTTTAATTAAAAAACATTCCATAAATACAACCTGCTGTTAAAAGTCAAACAACACAAACCTGCCCCCATTGGCCCAGCAGTTTATACAAAAATGTAACCTCAAATCATAGACAGCTGAGCCCCCGACGGGTGATCGAACCGGCCCATTATAATGAGTACGCGATGTTGCCCCCCCAACAAAATTATTGATTCTTAACCACAAAACAGATACCCTTGCCCAGTGTCCATCAGGGGGTGAGCACAGGGTGAGCACAACATCCTTTTTATGTAACAGTATCCGGGCGCATTCCCATCTTCCCGGCAGCATTACACCTTAAACCCGAACAAATGGTATGAGAGGAAATGAACAAAAGATTAAAACCCCGAATTCTGGCACCTGCCGGAGACCAGAATGCCTTTCTGGCTGCCATTGCCGCCGGTGCCGATGCCATATACTGCGGTCTGAAAATTTTTTCCGCCCGCATGGAAGCAGGCAATTTCAGCATGGAAGAACTCTCCCGGCTCAATGCCCTGGCCAGAAACAAGGACGTAAAAATGCATGTGGCCTTCAATTCCCTTGTCAAGCAGGGGGAGACCGATAAGGTGCGCCGGCTTTTGACCAAACTTACCAGATATGTCAACCCCCATGCCCTGATTATACAGGACCCCTGTGTGGCCGCCATTGCAAGGGATGTGGGTTTCAAGGGAGAACTTCACCTTTCCACCCTGTCCAACTGCACCTTTCCCATGGGCCTTGATGCGGCAAAAAAAATGGGCTTTTGCAAAGTGGTCCTTCCAAGGGAACTGACCGTTGACGAAATAAAGATCATGGCTGACAAAACACCCGAAGACCTGGATCTTGAGGTGTTCATCCATGGGGCGCTTTGCTATGGGGTTTCCGGCCGATGTTACTGGAGCAGCTGGTTCGGGGGCAGAAGCAGCCTGAGGGGCAGATGTGTGCAGCCCTGCAGACGCATGTATCGGCAGAAAAACAACCGACAGCGTTACTTCTCCTGTCTGGATCTCTCCGCTGATGTGCTTGTTAAAGTGCTAAATGAAATCCCCCAGGTCAGCACTTGGAAAATTGAAGGCAGAAAAAAAAGCCCCCACTATGTTTTTTACACGGTGAAAGCCTATAAAATGCTTCGGGATCATGGACATGAGCCCAAACAGAAAAAGATTGCCCTGTCATTTCTGGAATATGCCATGGGAAGACCTGCAACCCACTACAATCTACTCTCCCAGCGCCCCCAGAGCCCCCTGCAAAAAGATGCAGAAACCGGCTCAGGTCTGTTCATTGGACGGGTAAAACAGGGAGATACACCCCATGTGATCACCCGGGAACCGCTTTTGAACGGAGATCTCTTGCGCATGGGGTATGAAGAAGACAAGGGGCACCTGATCCAGCGTATCACCCGCCCCATTCCCAAAAAAGGAAAGTTGGTGTTAAAGCCCGGCAAAGGCCCCAGACCGGCCAAGGGCGCACCGGCATTTATTGTGGATCGAAGAGAACCCGAGGTCCAGGCCCTGATCCAGAATCTTGCCGGTGAACTTGAAAGGTTCAGCCCTCCAGACATAAGACCCGCCGATATCCCCCCGGAAACAGAGGGACAGCAAAATCTTATACCGGCATCCGTGGCAAATGCCCCCCTCCGGGATATTACCCTTTTCAGATCCGCCTCCGTGGGTCGAACACCGGGAACCATTGCTCGGTGGCTGGACCTGTCAACGGTGAAAAGGGAAAGCGGAAAAAAGATCAAACAGACCTGGTGGTTTCTGCCCCCGGTGCTGTGGCCCGGTGAAGAAGAAAATTTAAAAATGGCCATTGATCTGGCCCTGGAGCGCCATGCCCGCCATTTTGTCTTGAATATTCCCTGGCAGATTGCCCTTTTTGACACCCCTGAAAAGCTCAATCTCTGGGCAGGCCCTTTCTGCAATATTGCAAATGGCCCTCATTTACACATACTCCGGGACATGGGATTTTCCGGAGCTTTTGTCAGTCCGGAATTAACCCAAAATGACTTTCTTGCCCTGCCGGGAGTAAGCCCCCTTCCCCTTGGTGTGGTCATGGAAGGAAACTGGCCCCTTGCCATATCGCGAATTATTTCCCCGGAAATTTCACCGGACTTTCCCTTTTCAAGTCCCATGGGAGAGTCTGCATGGATTTCCAAAAGAGAAAATAATTATTGGATTTTTCCTGGTTGGCGATTAAATTTAACTCCTGTGAAAGAAATTTTATACCAGGCGGGATATCGTTATTTCATAACAATGAAAGAACCTGTAAATAAAGAAATTTCTTTAAAACAAAGGCCCGGACTATGGAACTGGAACCTCACATTGCTATGATTTTTTTTCAAAAAAAATGTTGACCTTTTCCAATTTTTTAAATAAGGATTAGTCATCATTTTTTCAAAAGTCATAAAATAAGTAATTCCGCTTCAGTATTCTGGTGCCATTCTAACCCCAATAACATGGAGCTTTACTTTGAAAAAGACGCGACGTAAATCAATTGTTCTTGCAAATTTCTTTATTTTGTTCCTTTTCTGGATGATTTTCTCCGGAAAATTTGATTTCTTTCACCTTACCTTGGGGGTCATTTCCTGCAGCCTAGTGGCGTGGATGGCTGCAGATTTTCTCATCACAGCCCCCAACATGATCACCGTTACAAAGATGTGGATTGGCTTTATCAAGTATATTCCATGGCTTATATGGCAGATCATCCTTGCAAACATTCATGTTCTCCGCCTTGTCCTGAGTCGGGACATGCACAGTCGTATTAATCCTCAGATCATCAAATTTCGAAGCACCATCAAATCACACATGGGGCTGGTCACCTTTGCCAACTCCATCACGCTGACCCCCGGCACCATCACCGTCGCCGCTACCACATACGGCGATATGGCGATACACGCCATTGACAATGAATCCGCAGCCCCCCTTCCCGGCGATATGGAAAAACGGGTTGCCAAAATTTTTGGTGAATAATGGACAACTTTATTCTCTTTTCAGCCATCGTTCTCACCATACTCATGGGTGTACCGATTTACAGGGCCGTCATGGGCCCCACGATTCTGGACCGATTCATGGGTGTAAACGCCATTGGCAGCAAGACCACGGTTCTTTTGATCATGATCGGATTTATTTTTAACCGGGTGGATATGTTCATAGATATCGCCCTTGCCTACGCGCTGCTTAATTTTATCGCCGTTATTGCTGCTTCACGATATTTTCATAAACGAAAAGGGTTAAGTGAGGAGATGAAATGATAATCTGGATATCTGCTTTACTGATTATTATCGGCTTTGTCTTTTTCTTCGGCGGTTCCGTTGGCATGATCCGGCTGCCCGATTTTTACTCCAGGCTCCATGCCGCCGGCATGCTCGATACCATGGGGGTTTTTATGTCCATGGCGGGCCTGGCCCTGTATGTGGTCCATGAGTTTACCCTGGGAAATTTATTGTCCGCCCTGAAGATTATTCTCATTGTGGTATTTGTATTCATCACAAGCCCTACGGCAACCCATGCCATTGTGGATGCCGGTGTACGTGCAGGACTGAAACCATGGACCAAAAAAAATTAACCCGCATAGGTGACACCCCATGATCTGGCAACTGGAACTGATTATTCTTTTACTGGTTATTGTATGCGCCGTTGCAGCCATCACGGTAAGGGATCTGTTAAGCGCAGCCCTGCTTCTGGGGGCTTACAGTTTTCTTCTGTGCCTGATATGGGCCGTGATGGGGGCTGTGGATGTGGCCTTTACCGAAGCCACTGTGGGCGCTGGCGTCAGCACTGTTTTCTGTGTTGCAGCGGTATTTCACACAACAAGGAGGACCAAAGATTGAAAATTCTTGGGAAACTGACCATACTGCTTTGCGGGGTGCTTCTCATGTTTTTCACCATGGAATTCCCCGACTGGGGGGATCCGGAGTCCCCGGCATCCACCCATCTCTCCCCCTATTTTATCCAACACACCATGGAAGATACAGCCGTACCCAATATCGTCACCTCTGTCTTGGCCGACTACAGGGGGTATGACACCATGTTTGAGACCACGGTGATCTTAACGGCGGGTCTGGCCTGTTTTCTTTTGTTGCGGATTGAAAGAAAAAAGGTCCCCCATCGATATTACCGCCATGAGCCCACCGGGGTGACACTTCGCATGGAAGGGGATAAATTCCCCCGAAATTCTGAAGTGTTCCAGCGCATGGATGCCAACTGGGTCCCCTATGACTTTATCATCAGCCGCACCTGCCGCCTGATTATCCCCTTTATCCAGATTTTCGCCCTGTATGTTGTGGCCCATGGCCATCACAGCCCCGGCGGCGGGTTCCAGGGGGGCGTTCTCATGGGGGCTTCGGTGATTTTATTTGCCATCTCCCACAGCTTACGAGCTGCCATAAAGAGTTTCAGCGAAAAAACCGCGGCCCTCCTGAGTGTCACCGGGGTCTTTATCTATGCCGGCACCGGTGCCCTTTGCCTGATCTTTGGAGAGGTCTTTCTCAACTACAGTGCCCTTGCACCCCTGTTTGGAAGCGATCGCGTCATGGCCCGATCCCATGGAATTCTCATGGTGGAAATCGGAGTGGCCGTTGCGGTGACTGCAGTGATGATCTGGATCTATTACAACCTGTCTTCTGCCGGAAAACAGGATGAGGGACTCTGATATGGAATCGATATTCGCACTTGTCCTTGCCAAGGCAAATTATGTGGCCTACATCATCCTCATGATGGTGGGACTCTATGCCATGATTGTCAAAAACAATCTCATTAAAAAAATTGTTGGAATGACTATCTTCCAGACGGCCGTTATCCTGTTTTATGTCTCCATTGGATGTAAAAGAGGGGCAACCATTCCCATTCTGGAGCATCATGCCTCCCCGGAAACTGCTGCCCATGGGGCAGAAAAAATAGTGGCCCATGCCATGGACGCCGTCAATGTTACCCATTACATAAATCCCCTTCCCCATGTGCTCATGCTCACGGCTATTGTGGTGGGCGTGGCCACCCTTGGTGTGGCCCTTGCCCTGGCCATAAAGGTATATAATACCTATGGCACCGTGGAGGAAGATGAAATTAACCAACAGCTGAGGAGCGGATAAAACCCATGACCCGTCATCTGCCTGCCTTAATCATCGTGATCCCCCTTCTGGCGGCCCTTGTCACCGCCGGATCCGGCTGGATCAACCAGAAAGCCCCGTTTCGCATTGCCGTTGCAGCGCTGTTATTCTCGTTTATCTGTGCCGTTCTGATGTTGATCCAAGTGATCACCACCGGTATTGCCATGGAATACAGAATGGCTGGCTGGGCCGGTCCCATGGGCATTGTCTATATCATTGATCACCTGAGCGCCCTTGTTCTTGTGATAATAACTGCGGTATCCACCCTTAACCTTGTGGCCCAGAAAAAAAACATCATCTCGGAGTTCAAGGATAAAGCAGGGGCATTTAACGCTCTTTATGTATTGTTCACCGCTGGACTCATCGGCATGACAGCCACCGGGGACGCATTTAATCTCTATGTGCTTCTGGAAATTGTCTCCCTGTCCGGGTATGCCTTGATTGGTCTTGGCAACAACCGGGCACCCCTTGCCACCCTCAACTATCTGTTCCTTGGTACCATTGGGGCCACCTTTTATCTTTTGGGGGTTGGTTACCTTTACATTGCCACCGGTACCTTGAACATGGCGGAACTTGCCACTATCATTCCCCAGAACATGGGGTCCGGGGTGATTTTGTTTGCCTTTATCATCTGCCTCACCGGGCTTTTCGTAAAGATGGCCCTCTTTCCCGTTCACGGTTGGTTGCCAGAAGCCTACTCCCAATCCACCTCAGTATCAGCAGGGCTTATTGCCCCTCTGACCACCAAGGTCACCGTGTACATAATGGTCCGCATCTGCATGACGGTGTTCACCCCGGAATACACCTTTGGGCACCTGGATGTCAGTGGCTTTATTGTTTTGCTGGCCATTGTCACCATCGTGTTCGGCTCTTTGTCGGCCCTGGCCCAGAAAAATGTTAAAAAAATGCTCTCCTATATCATCATTGCTGAAGTGGGCTACATGGTGGGGGGATTTTTCCTGGGCAACCGTCTGGGAATATCCGGAGCCATTCTCCACATTGTCAATGATGCGGCCATGACCCTGGCTCTGTTCCTTGCTGCGGGCATATTCATCTGGAAAACAGGCGGGGAATCCCGCAGTGATCTCAAGGGACTGTTTGCGAAAATGCCCTTTACCATGGCAGGCTTTGTCCTGGCTGCTCTGTCCGTTGTGGGGGTGCCACCCACCTGCGGTTTTTTCAGCAAATGGTATTTGATATCCGGGGGCATCCAGGCGGGCAACTATCTTTTTGTGGCCGCCCTGATCTTCAGCTCCCTTGTGAATGCGGTTCTGTTTTTCAGACTGTTTGAGATTGCCTATTTTGAGCCCTTTACCGAAGGCCACGGCCATGGTGGAGGCAGCCATGGAAACAGTCATCATTACACCGGGGTGCTTGCCATTAAAGAGGCCCCCCTGGACATGCTGGTGCCATTTCTCATTGCATCCATGACCCTTATTGTTCTGGGGCTCTATTCAGGAACAATCGTTACCAATATTATTCAATTTGCCATACCGACAGGGGTGATCTAATATGCCAATGGAAACCGTCTTCTCTGTAAAGCCCTTTCTGGCCGTTCTTGTTTCTCTGATTGCCATACCCTGTATTATCTCAAGCCGATCACAGAATATCAGGGAATCATGGACCTTTGTTGCGGCAGCCATCAAGCTTGCCCTGGTGCTTTCAATGCTTCCGTTGGTGCTAAACGGAGGCGTGGTGGAATACACGGTGTGTCAGGTATTTCCCAATCTGGGGATTGCCTTTCGGGTGGATGCCTTTGGCATGCTCTTTGCTCTGGTGGCATCGTCGTTGTGGATTGTGACCTCCATCTATTCCATCGGATACATGAGAGCCCTTGACGAGCACAGCCAGACCCGGTATTTCTGCTTCTTTGCCGTGGCCTTGTCCGCCACCATCGGGGTGGCTTTTTCTGCCAATCTTTTAACCATGTATCTTTTCTACGAAATGCTCTCCCTTGCCACCTACCCCCTTGTCACCCATCACCAGGACAAAGAGGCCAGAAGCTCGGGAAGAAAATATCTCTTGTACATCCTTGGCGGCTCCATCGGCTTTGCCCTGCCCGCCATGCTGATCACCTACCACTTCACCGGAACCCTTGACTTCACCGGCCATGGGGTAATGGCAGGCCATGTCACCTCGGGTACGGCCCTGGTGCTGAGTCTGATGTTTTTGTTTGGATTTGCCAAGGTGGGAATCATGCCCATGCACTCCTGGCTGCCGGCTGCCATGGTGGCGCCCACCCCAGTCAGTGCCCTTTTACATGCCGTTGCCGTTGTAAAAGTAGGTGCCTTCAGTGTGGTCCGGGTGTTCACAGGCATTGTGGGCACCGGGGTGCTGGCCGAATACAATATCAACCTCATTGTCTGTATCATTGCCTCCTTCACCGTTATAGTGGCCTCCATGATTGCCCTGTCCCAGGATGAGCTTAAACGGCGACTGGCTTTTTCCACCATTGGTCAGCTCTCCTATATTATTCTGGGGGTGGCCCTGCTGTCAGAATCAGGTATGACAGGCGGCATGCTCCATATTGCCATGCATGCCTTTGGCAAAATCACCCTGTTTTTCTGTGCCGGTGCCATCTTCTGCGCCACGGGCATCAAGTACATCAGTAAAATGAAGGGCATCGGTCGACGCATGCCCATCACAATGACAGCCTTTCTCATTGGATCTTTAAGTGTGGTGGGCCTTCCCCCCTGCGGCGGATTCATCAGCAAATGGTATCTGGTACTGGGTACCATTGAAGCCGGGCAGATCGCCTTTTTGTTTGTGCTGCTGTCCAGCTCATTTTTAAATGCAGCCTACTTTTTCCCGGTGTTTTACAACGCCTTTTTCTGCAGCCCCGAAGAAATGCTGTTTGAGGATAAAGTGGACGAGGCCCCCATTTGGTGTGTGGTACCCTTGGTCATCACCGCCGGTATTTCCATTGTTCTCTTTTTCTATCCCCAGCCTTTTCTCAACCTGGCCAAGCTGGCCGTCCAAAACATACTGGGAGGATAAATTATGAACGAAGAAAAATTTGAACTGAAACACGATGCAGTTCCCGGATACAAACCCGTATTTCTGGTGGTTTTTATCTTGAGTGTTCTCTACCTTGGTGTGGTGTTCTTAAGCTCATTTTAAATATTTCCGGGTGTTTAACGCGCAGAATTATTAACGTATTGAATCCCCATGGAAAGCTTTCAATATTTCTTGGCCGTTACAAAGGCGATAAGGATGATGCCCTGATCATGAAAAATGAAAAAAAGCATATGTTTGACAATCCCAAAAATGTGAAGCGGCTCCTGGCCATTTTTTTCACCTCTGTGGTGATTCTCTTTATCTTGGATTTCTTCGTTCATAAACATGCCCACTTCCCCTGGGAAAACTGGCCGGTCTTTTATGCCATCTTCGGATTTGTGGCCTGCGTTTTACTGGTGCTGGTCTCCAGATTCATACTGAGGCCCCTGGTGAAACGAAAGGAGGATTATTATGAATAACGTCTGTATCCCCCCGGCATTCATATTCATCATCGGTGGTCTGCTGGTTCCCTTTCTCAGCGGAAAAGCAAGATCCACATATGTGGTACTCCTGCCGGTGGTGGGTTTCATCAATTTGATTTCCATCCCCATGGGAACCTTGATGACCTTGCCCTTTCTGGATTATACCCTGACCCTTGTAAGGATTGATCGTTTAAGCCTTGCCTTTGGCTATATTTTCCACATCATTTCCTTTATCACCATCATCTACATCCTGCATGTGAAAAAGAATCTTGAATATGTGGCGGGTTTTATTTATTCAGGAGCGGCCCTTGGCACCATCTTTGCCGGGGATCTGTTCACCTTCTTTGTTTTCTGGGAAACCCTCACCGTGGGCTCTGTGATGCTCATCTGGGCAAGGGGAACCAAAGCCTCCGCCGCAGCCGGGTTTAGATATTTATTGGTCCATGTCACCGGCGGATTAAGTCTACTGGCCGGTATTGTCATGATGGTCATAAAAACCGGTTCCATCAAATTTGGATTCATCGGGCTCACCGATGCGGCCTCCTGGTTTATTTTCATGGGCATCGGCGTCAACTGCGCCTGGCCCTTTCTGCACACCTGGCTCACCGATGCTTACCCCGAGGCCACCATTGGCGGCACGGTTTTCTTAAGTGCATTCACCACCAAAACAGCCATTTATGCCCTGGCCCGGGCCTATCCCGGCACCGAACTCCTCATCTGGATTGGAGTTGGTATGGCGGCCTTTCCCATCTTTTTTGCGGTGATTGAAAATGATCTTCGCCGGGTACTTGCCTACAGTCTGGTAAACCAGGTGGGGTTCATGGTGGTGGGCATCGGCATTGGATCGGAGCTTGCCATCAACGGGGCTGTGGCCCATGCATTCAATGATATTTTATTTAAGGGTCTCCTGTTCATGTCCATGGGGGCAGTGATGTACCGCACCGGAAAGATCAATGCCACGGATCTGGGAGGTCTTTATAAATCCATGCCCTGGACTGCGGCCTTTTGTATTGTGGGGGCCGCGTCCATATCGGCATTTCCCCTTTTCAGCGGATTTGTGAGTAAATCCATGGTGATGTCCGCTGCGGGCAACCATCACATGATCGCCGTGTGGCTGGTGCTGCTCTTTGCCTCTGCCGGTGTATTCCACCATGCGGGAATCAAGATTCCCTTTTTTGCCTTTTTCGGCCATGATGCCGGTCACCGAGTGAAAGAAGCCCCCCCCCACATGCTCATTGCCATGGGCCTTGCCGCCTTTTTGTGCATCTTCAACGGCACCTTTTATAAACCCCTCTACAGCATTCTTCCCTATGCGGCCACTTATGAGCCATATACCCTGTCCCACATCGTCACCCAGACAGAGCTGCTGTTTTACTCAGCCCTGGCATTCACCCTGCTCTTGCTGTCAGGGATTTACCCGGCGGAAATGCGGGCCATCAACATTGATTTTGACTGGTTCTATCGAAAGCCCCTTAACGCTGTGGAAGCCCTTTGTGCCCGGATTTTTAATGGCATCAACAGTGTATGTGACCTTATTTTTGTGAAAACACTGACGGCACAGATCAATGGATTTGCCGTCAATGCCACGGCAAAACTCACCAACGGCTTGCTTTCCCCTATATTGCGTGCCAACGCCATAAATCATGGCCCGGATGAGAAGCCACCATCCTCACAGCTTGTTCCGCGTGACGTGGATGTGGAAAAGGCCTTCAGCACCGGGACATCGCCCATTGGCATATTTGCCGCCTGTGCCGGATTGATGATCGTGGCAATGTACTTTTTTGCTTAATAATTTGCTCTGACGCCCTTATAACAAAACAACATCCAATATGGGGACCATATGATAACCAAGTCTGAATTAAAAAAAGATGAATTTCTGGAATCTCTCACCGATGAAATGCTTGAAAAATTTATACCTCTTACCGAAGAATGGACCGTTGAATCCGGTGAGATCATTTTTAATGAGGGAGATTCTGCTGACAATTTTTTCATGGTAAAATCAGGAAAAATCTTGCTGGAACAAAAGATTTCCGAAGATATCATTGCAACGGTGGGAACCGTGGACCCAGGAGAATCCTTTGGGTTGTCCGTTCTTTTATATGAACCCCGACGGCTGATGACGGCTATCTGCAGTGAATCGGCCACAGTTTATGCCATCCACAAAAACGCCCTGCTCGACCTCATGGACCAGGACCACTCCATGGGATATTTTATCATGAAGCAGGCCGCCCGGGTACTGAACACACGATTGATCCTTAGAACCGAACAATTCTTGAGATCCATGCACTCCCATCCGGACATCCACGAACTGGAATCAAATTGATAAGTTGAGGTCAGACCAGGATTATGGGTATTATTTTCATAAACAAACACCTGGTTCCCCCTGATTCAAAGCCATAAATAAAAAAAGAAAGCCCTATGAAAAAAATTTTCATAGGGCTTTTCATTTTTCTGGACAGCCGAAGGATCCGGTCCGGGCGGGCTTTAAAAAACACTCGGCAAAACTGCCGAATTTTCAATCTTTCAAAACACATTCAAACTCACCATCACAGATGACGCCGAGAAAAATGCATATTCTTGTGATGAGTTTTAATTCACGTTTCGTGAAATCTTTATCCGATTTTGCAATTTTATAAGCGAGTTGAACAGCATTTACAGCTTCGGGGCGATTTATCAAGGGCGTGATTTCTATAAATGCATCGGCAAGGGCATCTTCAGGATGTTTTATAAAATGGTTGCACCATTTTCGATACTCTTTAATTAGTTTTGCATGATTTTTTTCTTCAAAGTATTCTGTGTCCTTTATAAATCTTTCTGTCTCTGCGACTTCGCTTTCGGTAATGCTTCCATCAACGGCTGAAATACATGCAGCCAATACCATTGAACTTCGCCCGATATCCTCATCTATTAGCAATTCCTCAAGTTTGCCCATGCCCTTTTCTAAATAACTCTTAGTCTGGTTTAGCATCTTTTCAACAATTTCAATCATTTTAACCTCCTACATTCGACTGGGTGGGGGTGGCAGGTGTTTCTTTTTCATTGTCCATATCAGGTTTCGGGTTTTTTACATCATCTGCCGGTATTGTTTGAATTTGGGTGGGCGGTGACACCGGAACCTGTATCTCCGGACGTCCGGATTTTCGACGTAATTCCTGTTCTAGCTTCACCGCTGCTTCCTCAAGGCTTGGTGCCATCACAACCACATCTTCCAAAGACATGATTAACCGCTTTATTTGTGGTATTTTCAATGGCCCTTCCTCTTGGAGGTAAACCGGTTGGATATAGAGCGGCGCACCTCCTCCCGTCGGTTCAATTATCATATTTCCCAATACCAACTCGGAGCCTTTCTGATCCCACAGCGAGAACTGTTCTGAAATCACGACATCCTGATTCACCAGAGAATGAACCTGTGCCGGTCCATACACCTGTTGATCACGTGGAAAACGGTAAGCATAAATCTTTCCATAATTTTCAAGGTCGCTTCTCGCAACCATCAATGCCCGCAGGTTGTCCCGGCCAAAGGGGGATATGGGGAGAAACAAAAGGAATTCATCTTTATCCTGTTCTAATAAATCCAAAGTCAGGTAATAAGGAGCAGCTGGGAAGAATTCTCTACCTATTGCAATCTTGGAAAACATCCAGAGGTCCTCCTGTCTGAAAAATCGCTCCGGATCCGTTTGATGATAGGTTGCATAAATGGACATTTGAATGGAAAAGATATCTCGAGGATAACGAATATGTTGTTTCAAAGATGCCGGCATCTCAGTCAATGGCTTGAACATTCCAGGATACATCCTGCTGTACGCGTTGATGATGGGATCGCTGGAATCGGCTTGATAATATAAGACATTTCCATTATAGGCATCAACCACGACTTTTACCGCATTGCGAATGTAGTTAAATCCTTCTTCTTTGTATGGCAATGCAATTGGATAATTGGATGCCGTGGTATAAGCATCCTGTATCCAGAAGAGCCCCTTTGGTGTGGCTACGATATAGGGATCCTGATCCAGTTTTAGAAAGGGGGTAATATGCAGAATTCGTTCTGTAATATTTCGTCGAAATAGTATTCTGCTCTGACTGTTGGTTTTGGTGGTAAAAAAAATGTCTCGATCATTGAAATAGTTTGCCAGTAAAAATTTACGCCAGAGTGAGTTGACCGCCACCCCGCCCGTTCCATTGTAATGGACGATGTTCTGACCCTCTCCGATTTCTCCCACAGCATTTGGAACGATTGCGTAAGGCTTATCCTCTTGTCCGTAGTAAATTTTTGTTTGATCGGTGGATAATCCGATGTCGGATTTAGGGGGGATATCTTTGATAAACCAGGTCATGAATTCATCACCAGCCTGGGCAGCTGGAATCATTGCCACCCCCTGACCGTGGGTGTACTGAAGATGAATGTTAATCCAGTTTTGAGCGACTTCGGGCAGTTTTGATTTGTCTATTTCCCTTGCGCCGAGATAGACCTGCCGATAATCGCCATCTATTAGATAGCGGTCGACATCGATGTTTGGAAATGAATAATATGTCCGTATGCCTTGAAGTTCCTCAAAAACCCCTCTAAGTACATCCTTGTCCCATACTGGAATATTACGTAAACGGCGCAGGACATTGGGATCATCGGCATCGAAGACCACATCCGATTTCATTTCAAAATCTCTGGTTTCGACTTTGTCAAGTCCATAAGCCGCAAGGGTAGATTTTACACTTGCCTCTATGTAGTCCCTGTCACGCGCTATCTGGTTTGGCGCCACGATGTATTTTCGAATTACATCCTCAAATGTCCCAACATTTTTTCCGATCAATGCAACAACAAAAATCGAGAAAAAGATAATTGGCAGCTTCCATCCCACGATTTTGTTGAATCTGAGTACCAGGAAAACACCCGTCAGGAACAGGGAAATCATCGTAAGCCATATAAGGGGGAGCGTAACATTCATTTCTATGTAGCCGGGACCTTTGAAAATAGGAAGGTTCACGGTTTCATACAAAAGATCATAGCGCTCCAACATAAATCCCCAGCACAAGAGCAAAAAAATCAATATCACCAGAATACTGGTGTGCCAATGTGCTTTCTTGGGTGGCTTGCGGTATTCAATGGGCGTGGAAACGTCCTTGTACCAGTAAATAAACAGGACGCCTGCCAGCATCAGAGTCATTACGGTAAGAATTTCTTTCTGGAGCAGATGATAGATCGGGAGAGAAAAAAGGTAAAAACTGATGTCCTTGCCGAACAGCGGATCTACAACATCACTATTATTGCCAAAGAGAAACAGTAGCGAATTTTCCCACTCTCTGAAAATCGGTATGGCAATTATCAATCCCATCACAAAGGAAAGAATAAGGTACATGTTTCGCAATGCGTGGTTGACATATTTCAACCATTTTTTTTCTTTGAAAACAGGCTCTTTATCTGTAAATCCGATAATTCTGGACGCAACCCTGAAGTTGACATAAAAGATGCCGAAAAAGATGCTCGTAAAAAATATAAGTACAAGGTATGGGTAGAAGGTTCTCAGGATGTAATATAATGTCATCCCTTGGGTTTGAAACCACCACAAGTCAACAAAAAAATCCACGAATATAAATTTTACACCAGCAATCAGGATACCGAGTATCAAAAACGAGCCGATTATGAAGGTCATCCACTTTTTTATATTAGTCATTTTTTTCATTTCTTTTTTTATTATATGGGTAAGTTATTTCGGAGTCATTCCTAAAGTCATGCTCCTTGTCGCCAGTCATGTAAAAAACATGCTCAGGTTAACGACCCTACTGTTCGATGGTTTGAAATCTGCTCAGTCAGGTTTTCTCCTTATCCTTCTGCACTTGACTATGATCATCAAAAAATATGCGGTTTAACTTTGTTATTTTTTCTTTGGATGATTCCAATACCAGGAAATAACCGATACTCATGGCAAATATCACACCTGCCATTGCCCAGACATAGTCTGAACTGATTTTGGTGAAATCGAGAATGATGATCTTCCGGGCAATGGCCATCAGTGCAGTTGCCATAACAATTTGGACATGGATG
Source organism: uncultured Desulfobacterium sp. (assembly GCA_963674605.1). Taxonomy (GTDB): domain Bacteria; phylum Desulfobacterota; class Desulfobacteria; order Desulfobacterales; family Desulfobacteraceae; genus Desulfocicer. The sequence goes on from OY771474.1 coordinate 1,237,878, forward strand.
ACGTCCTCTTTCAGATAAATAGTGATATTAACAAATATCTCAATGGCGATCAGAACGGCCATAAAAGCCCCGAAAGTGGCAAGTATGTCACTGATTGTCAATAGAAACTTAGGCGGTGTCATCAGCTCTTTATAAAGGACCCAGCAAACATCTACCACTCCCCAGATGATCACAGCCGTCATGATTATAGCCAGAATTTTTACGGCAAATTTAATGACGGTGTGAAGTTTTTGGATTAGTGGATCATCGAGATTATTACATTCATTCATTTTTTATTCCTGCTTGAATTAATCTATACTCTGATGACTTGCCAAATTAACAAGGAGTTGAGGAGCATATTATGAGCGAAACAAATTTATCAGACATCTTTGTTTTTTTACAGCTTTATAAAAATTGTTTTAAATTTCAACTTTTATTTCTGCCATCTTTATTATGGGAAGCAGATGTTTTTCTTTATCCTTGATGGTGTCGATCAATTTTTGAGAAGCGCTTCGATAAAAAAGAGATACTTTAATCTCCCCCCCTTTTAATTTCTTTGATGGTAATTCAAGGGTTTCAATCAATGATTTTTTAGGAGGTATCCTTCTGTCTTTCAGTATCTCACGGGCTTTGGCGATATTATCAACAGGATTTCCTTTGCCATCACCGAAAATTGTATTATAAATTATCGTATCTTTCGGTAAGTATTGGTTTTTATCCTTCAGACCTGAAACAAAGACCGTCCCACCGGACTTATCCGTTACCACAATCTCAAGCCACATCTGACGGATATCGGTAAGACCGGTGGGCAAATAATGGCCAGCACCAGTATTTTTAACCTCTATTACCAATTTGTGCTGATCCAGTTGTTTTTTATCAATGTACAGGGCGGCTGAGTGTTGCAGCCGGGATATGGCCATTTGGGCTTTCTCCATGTCCCCATTCAATTTCGGCAGGTGGGCATTGGCGCCAACAAAATAATGCGTAAAGATATGCTCTCTTTCCGGACCATCATCCGATGCCATTCCCGGATTTTTGGGTCTTTCGGTACTTCCTGTTGCGGGGAGATCAGGGCGTTGGTACATATGACATCCCTGACAAGTTGTGCGCTTATTCAACTCATTGGAATTATAAGGGCCATTTTTCCATTCTGTGTAGGTTGTTTCCAAATCGGTTCCGAAGACCACATGCTTTACATCATGGCATGTGCCGCAAATTTCAGAATTTGTGTGAAATTCAGAATAGGCAACCCCATGATAATCTGATTCGGAATCCTTAAATGGACCTCGTTTGATACCAGGATTATCCTCCCCGTTTCCAGGTTCAATTTGAAGGCCATTATTGTAGATTTTATGCGCTGTTGTGGCGGAATGACAATAATCACATTGAATACCCATCTGGGCACGTTCTGGAATTTTTCTTCTCTCGTCTGAGGATTTGGTGGGATATCCGGTAATAAATCCAACAGGGGTATGACATTTCACACACGCTTCAGCTTCCTTAATTTCATCCGGATGTTTCAAGTCTTCACGGAAATAATCAGAAACACTTTTATATATTGAATCTTTGTGTGACAAATGATGCAGTGAGTTTTCCCACTGCATGTAAATATCCGAGTGACACCCCCCACAAGTTTCCGCATCTATAAACTGATCAATTTGACAAATAGATGTTGTTGTTTTTTGCTCATCTTTTTTTTTTAATGGTAGTTTCTCAGCAGAAGCAAATTGTTCCTGAACAAAATCCCAATTGACCAGATTATCCAGAACAGATTGTACGAAGTCTTTGCGTCTGTTCATGTAATCCAGATAATATGCATGCTCCCAGACATCCACAACAAGTAGTGGTTTTATCCCATGGGCCACTGGAGAGTCTGCATTGGCTGTGGTGAGGATTGTCAGCCCGTCATTTTCTTTCACCAACCAGACCCAACCGCTGCCGAATTGAGAGGTTGCAGCGGACACGAACTGTTGTTTAAAAGCCGCCACAGTGCCGAAAGAGTGGTTGATCTTATCAAGAAGTTTTCCCTGGGGTATGTTTCCTCCGTCAGGTTTGAGGCATTGCCAGTAAAATTCATGGTTCCAGGCCTGGGCCAATGCATTGAATAAAGACCTATAGTTTTCTTTCCCGTTTATTTCATGCAACAGCGTAACCGGAGAGGTGATGGTAAGACCGGTTTCTTTCAAAAGCTGATTGGTTTTTGCCACATACCCTGCATGGTGCTTGTAGTAATGAAGCGCCATGGCTCTTTTTGAAATCACGGGCTCAAGCGCATCCAAGGCATAGGGCAGTTTTTTTTGTGAATACATCTGGTCTTCTTTCCCGCCACAGTGGGTCAAAAGAAGTCCTGCCAGAAACACCAGAAGCAATGATACACCTTTGCGAATCTTTTTTTTTACATAATTATTCATTGGCAAAATAGTAACTCCCCTTAGAGTCTGCAACTCACTAGATTCTATAATCATTGTACCCAATATCACCTCGGGAACCTTCCTGATCCATAATCTATGGTGTAAAATATTAGCTTATTAAACTTCTTATAGCAAACATTATTGTGAGGTGCAATGGTGTTTTTTTATAATGATTAGGGACCTATTTGTTAAACCAATGTACAAAAACAGGATCTTTTTTCACAATCAAAATAAAAGCTTCTGATGATTGCAAAAAACGGATAACGCTACAAATTGGGGGCTGATATGAAGGATGCCACCCGACAGCCACATCCATGGGAGGAGGGGTGGATTGCTGGCCTGGGGTATCAATATTCTCGAAAACCTGAAACATGGTGAACGGTTCAGGGAATGGTGAGGATAACGAACAGTTTTTCCTGTCCGGTGAGCCTCTGAACAGATTTATAAATAGCCATTTCCACAGAAAAAAGTTTAATGGACAAGATCAATGGTCCATGAACCTGTGGCCAAAGGTGCGTACAACGCAAAAAGGGCTATGGTAAAAACCATAGCCCTTTAAATTCTATTTGGTCGGAACGGCTGGATTTGAACCAGCGACCACTTGTCCCCCAGACAAGTGCGCTACCAGACTGCGCTACGCCCCGATCACTTAAAAACAAATACGATTTACCACCATTGTCATCAGGTGTCAAGGGGTTTTTAAATCGATTCTATTTTTTATTTAAAAAAACCAAATTGCCCATTCAAGACTCAATGGGCCCTGCTGCCTTTCCATGCCTTTTCACTGATTTTTAAAAATCCTGCCACCGCATCCGGGTCAAACTGCTTACCCGACTCATTCTTAATGATTGACAGCACCTTTTCTTTACTCATTTTTCTTCTGTAAGCCCGATCCGAGGCCATGGCATCAAAGGCGTCCGCAACGGATAAAATTCTTGACAGCCTTGGAATCTCTTCTCCGCGAGCACCCTTTGGATATCCCTTACCATTATAGAACTCATGGTGATGGCGAATGATTTCCTGCTCTTTTGTCCACAGCCCCAGCTGGCTGACTATATCAGCACCAATGGTGGGATGCTCCTTGATTTTTTCATACTCTTCATCGGTCAGACGTCCGGGCTTGAGAAGAATATCATCCCGTATGCCGATTTTGCCGATATCATGGAGATGCCCGGCAAATTGAAGCACATCCAGTTCTTCATCGGTGCAGTCAAGCTCTTTACCAATCATGACAGACACCTCTGCCACCCGTCGGGAGTGTCTCTGCGTGTAAGGATCACGGGCCTCAAGGGCGGCAACAAAGGCGTACAGCGTGGCAAAAAGGTTATCATAAATATTTTCATAAAGTGCTGTATTTTCAATGGCGGATGCGGCTTTGTGGGAAATAAAATTAAGGAAAAAGATATCTTTTTCCGTAAACCTGCCATCACCGGTTAAAATAGCAGCGGTGACAATGCCAAACACCTTGTCCCTGATTTTCAAGGGAGTTGCCATGAAAGAACGAATACCGCAGAACACAATTTCATCCATGGGCTGGGCCACCAGAAGCGGGCTATCCTCGGCAATGGTGGATAAAAGCATGTTTTTTAATTCCTGGTGCATCCCTTTTCCACAGGCATCCTCAAGGCCGGAAGCAGTGATGGGAAACAGATTGTCCCCAGCCTCTGAATAAATATAAAGACATACTTCATCGGCCCTGCTGACCTCAAGTCCAAGGCCCACCACCCGGTTAAAGATGTCATGGCTTGAATTAAAGGAAGAAAAATCATCCATGATTTTATTTAACAGATTCACCTCTTCCACCTTGGCCGTGAGTTCCAGGTTCAACGCTTTGATACGTTCCTGGCGCTGCACCTCCTGCCGTAGAATCAGGTTTTCCACAAACAGTTCACGCTCCCTTAAAATCCGACGCAGGCTCAATTCCATCTGTTCCAGATTAACGGGTTTGATCAGATAATCCACCACACCGTTTTTAAGGGTTTCAATGGAGTTTTCCAGGGAGGGAAATCCCGTCATCACCACCACCGGTAAAGAGGCATCTTTTTTACGAATACGCTCGGCCAGTTCAAGGCCATCCATGACGGGCATATTAATGTCCGTAAAACAGCAGCCGATGCGGATGCCGGTGTCAATAATAGCCATGGCTTCCAGACCGTTGCGGGCCGTAAACACCTCGTACCCCTTCCGTGCGAAGTACTCCTCCGTTATTTCGAGGATACCTTCTTCATCGTCCACCACCAGAATGGTGGTTCGGCTGTCATCTTCCATCATATTCAAGAAATCCTGTTAGCGGTTCGGGCTTTATTGGGCTATATTTTCCATTGGTTGAATCAATATACTAAAGGGACCACCATTTATCAATGTAAAAAAATCGGCTTACCCACAATATTTTAACCCTAAATAATGAATATTTATCTGTACAATCCTTATATCAACGAATAATATTCTTGACTTGGCAAATACAAGAGAATATAATTCGATTTATTATTTTTTCACCCCCTCCTCTATATTGGGTCGGCTGTTTTTTTTACCCCGCCCCCATTAAAGAAGGCTCAAGACTGATTACAGCGTTGGTCATCCAGCAAGATCAATGGCTCGAAACAATCAGGCATAAGTCATGTACAAAAGAGGCCCGATGGATCATATTGATTTTAAAATTTTAAAAATTCTCCAGACCAAGGCAAGAGTTCCCAATGTAGAAGTGGCAAGGGAAATCGGCATGGCACCCTCGGCGGTTCTGGAGCGTATTAAAAAACTGGAAGCCAGGGGCATCATTGACGGATATGAAGTTCGACTGAATCCCGACAGGTTCGGTGGATCACTTGTCGCTTTTATTCACATCCGTCTCACCCGGGATGCCTTGATGAAAGAAACCGCCCAAAAACTTGCCGCGCTGCCCTCCATACAGGAAGTGCACTACATTGCCGGTGATGACGGTCTCATGGTCAAGGCCAGAATTGCAGACACATCTGCCCTTGAAACACTTTTAAATACCCAGATAAATCCCATGGTATCCGTAGCCCGGACAAAAACTGCCATCGTTCTTTCCACGTTTAAAGAAACGGCAAATATTCCTTTGCCGGAAACCTATATCACCACCCCTTAACCCAAGGAGACTTACCATGCCCATGTCCAGGGACTTTGAACAACGACTCTCAGCTGTACTTGAAAAAACTGTCCAGCAGTTCGGCACCCCTTTCCATATTTACGATGAGGCCGGCATAAAAAAAACCGGTAAACATCTAAACCAGGCATTTTCACAATTGCAAGGATTCCGGGAATATTTTGCTGTGAAAGCCCTTCCCAATCCAAGCATCATGGCCCTCATGAAAGAGATGGGATTTGGATTTGACTGCAGCTCCTCCCCGGAATTGATGCTGGGTAGAAAAATCGGCGGTAGGGGGGAAGATCTGATGTTCACCTCCAATAATACCAGCCAGGAGCAATTTCTAACGGCAGCCAAGGACGGGGGATCCATTCTCAACCTTGACGATATTTCCCTCATCGCCAAGGTACCTGTAATGCCGGAACTGATCTGTTTCCGCTACAATCCCGGTCCCCGTCGAAAGGGCAACAAAATCATCGGCAATCCCATTGAGGCAAAGTACGGGGTCAGTCATGAACAGCTGGCAGATGCTTACCGCCAGGCCATGGACCGGGGGGCCACCCGATTCGGCATGCATACAATGCTTGCATCCAATGAACTTGATTTTGAATATATTGTGGAAACCAGCCGCATGCTCCTTGGCATGGTGGAAGAAATTTCTCAGACTCTGGATATTACCTTTGAATTCATCAATATTGGGGGAGGCCTTGGCATCCCCTACCGCCCGGACCAGCCTGAGATTGATGTCATTGCCATGGGCAAGGACATTTTTAAATTAATGGAAACATTTAAACACAAAAACGGCTGGGCACCCAGACTGTTCATGGAAAGTGGCAGATACATGACAGGCCCCCATGGCGCACTGGTCACCCAGGTTATCAATCACAAGGACATTTATCGAAAATATGTGGGTGTTGATGCTTCCATGTCCGCCCTCATGCGACCGGGCATGTATGATGCCTATCATCATATCCACATCCATGGCAAAGATGAGACCATGGAAACCGCGGTGGTGGATGTGGTGGGAGCCCTGTGCGAAAACAATGATAAGTTCGCAGTACAGAGGACTCTGCCGGTGACCCGGGAAAAAGATCTGCTGATTATCCATGACACCGGGGCCCATGGTCATGCCATGGGGTTCAATTATAATGGTCAGCTTCGCCCCCAGGAACTGCTGCTCAGATCAGATGGAAGAGTGGAACTCATTCGAAGAAAAGAAACGGTGGAGGATTATTTTGCCACATTGAATTTTGATCCGGTCAGCGTCTGATTTCAGATGTTACGCAATAATGCAGCAACAAATGACCTAACTTGAATTTTATTTCATTTTGAAAACATAGTGTTATAAAATCAAGACGTGCTATTTATTTCCATGCGACTTCCAAGGTTCTCTTCGTGAACACTTATTCTTAGAAATTCCCATAAGCTGAACTCACTCCAGGGCCGGATCAATTGGACGTTTGGGGCAACATTAGCCCGTATAAACTGGGAATGCGCCCCAAACGTTCTATTCTGAAATAAACAGGTTCAAGGTGTCGATGAACACCTTGTCCTCTGTTTCCATCACCTCTATGACAGCCTTGTGCATCCGCTTTTTATGCTCCCCGAAAATGCCCCTTTTTTTCTGAAAACCAGCGGCAAAGGTCATGGCATCGGCCATGAGTTCCTCAAGATTTTCACTGGCCTTCTCGATTACATGGTGCGCTGCAAGCTCATCTGCTCCCGCGCGTTTGCCGGTGAGCTTGAGTTCATTGAACTTATACTCAGGCATGGCCTTGCGGACAAAGGCAATCATTCCCGGGAGAAAAGGGATGCTGATATCCACCTCGGGAAAACAGAAAAACCCGCGATCTTTTTTCATGAATCTAAAATCACATGCACAGGCCAGCATGGCACCATTGCCAAAGGCATGTCCGTTAATGGCGGCAATGGTGGGAAGAGGCATCTGCAGCAATCTTTTAAAAACTCGATTCATGGCGTACATAAAAGTCTTGATGACTTCAAAATCCTTTTCCTGAAGTCTTTGTCCCAACCACTCAATGTCAATCCCCTGGGAAAAATTTTTGGGGTCATTTGAGGTAATAACCAGCGCATAAATATCTTTATCTGCCAGTACCTCATCAAATATTTCGTTCATCCTGACGGCAAAATCAAGGTTCTGGGTATTGGCACCGTTACTCAGTGTCAGCACGGCAATACTTCCCTCTTTTTTCCAGTCTGCAATGGCCATTATTATCTCCTTTAAATCTTAAATAAATATTAACTCATGAGTCGTAAGTTCTCATTTTCCATACTGCATATGCTGTTTAAAAATTTAAAGTAGCACATTATGTGGTGGTAAATCGGAGAACTTATGACTGACGAGATATTAAAAAGCCGTGTTTAATCACAACATGGACCGCTTTAGGGTGGGGTTCAAGATTGCATTGTTGGCTTTTTTATTGAAACTTACCTTAAAACACAGGTTCTTGTAAAAAAACAAAGCCTGACAAAAAAACCCAACCTCCAATGTCACAAGTCCGACCCCGTCGGCTCACCAATAATGACGAGTGGTCCAACTTATGATCACCCCCTGCCCTGTCAACAATATGGCCGGGCATATGAAAGGCTGCCAAGGGAAAACCCGGGGTGTTTTTTTTGTTCTACGTGATAAACATTGTTTTTTTATCTATATCAATTCATCAAAAATATCAAGGCTCAGATCCCAAAGAACTGCCATTGATTTTCCATGAAGCATGGTCTCTCACCAATGGAAAAGGGCCTTTGCCCTGTCTCAAAAATTAGATTGACAACCCAGGTTTTTTCTGACTATCTTCAATTTAAAAAATTGGCTTGTTTCCAACATTCGGCCATATTGTTGGCTGGGCAGGCATAAGGTGCTGCACTTTTATTCTTTTTTTTCGTTCCAGATCCCATCCATGGACAAAAGTACAATAATGCATTGCCGGCCCCCGGGCGGCTCATACCCACTCAACCGGATCCCCGCCCCTGACTCAAACCGGCCCAGATTGTGACCAGGCCCTTATTTTTAATCACTGTTGATAAACCCCAGACATCTATACATTTTCTAAACCTTGTCTGGATTAAACGCTGCTGAGTTTCTTAATTCTTCAAACCGTTTTAACACAAAGAGGTCCCTGAAACACACCACAGGCGGATGCAATACAACCTTCCATAGTGCCTGTTTTAAGCAAAGGCACTGAATAGCGTATAGAACCGTTAACTGCCCGCACCGGTATCATTTCATTTTCTCCATGGTGCTGGTACAAAAATGAAATGGTGTGCCCAGGAATCCCGGGAATGGATCATGATCATTGGACTTGATGTTGGCGGAACGCATACAGATGCAGTCCTTTTAACTAAGCAGGGACTTCTACGACAGATAAAAGTACCCACGGACAGATCAAATCTGTTTAAAACCGTGCTTACCGGATTTAATCACCTTCTTCAAGATATACCCATCGGCAGCATAAAAAGAGTGGTGATCAGCACCACCCTCACCACCAACGCCATTGTTCAAAAACAACTAAATACCGTTGGTATCATCGTCTCTTCCGGCCCCGGTATTGATCCTGAATGGTATCGCACCGATGCCCATTACCATGCTGTGGCAGGCTCCATTGATCACCGTGGAAGAGAACGAAAACCCCTTGATCACAAAGAAATACTTGCCATTGCAAAAGAGATGAAGGAAAAAGATATTTCCATCATTGGTGTCATCGGCAAATTTTCGGTGCGCAATCCGACCCATGAAATTGAAATTCAAAATCTGCTCAAAGATCAGTTTGAAACCATATTTCTGGGGCACCACGTGTCGGGGAACCTCAATTTTCCCAGACGAATTTCCACAGTGCACCTCAATGCATCGGTGTACGAAATGCACCGGGATTTTTTCCATGCTGTTAAAAACTCCCTGGAACAGGAGGGGCTTAAAATTCCCATCCAGATCCTCAAGGCCGATGGGGGGACCATGAACCTTGAATCCTCCATGACCTTTCCAGGCCAGACCATTCTTTCCGGCCCCGCCGCAAGTGTCATGGGTTCCATTGCCCATGCCCCGGAAGACATGGATGCCATGGTGCTTGACATCGGCGGTACCACCACGGACATTGCCATACTGGTGGACAAGGTGCCCCTGCTGGAACCCCTGGGTATCAGAAGGGGGAAATATAAAAGTCTCATTAGATCCCTTAAAACCTATTCCCGGGGCATCGGCGGCGACAGCCGTGTGCGGGTGGAAAGAGGCAAATTAAGGATCGGACCGGACAGGCTGGGTCCGGCCATGGCCTTTGGCGGCCCCGGCCCGACCCCCACCGACGCCTTGGTGTTTCTGAAAAAAATGGACACCGGCGATCATTTACTTGCCCAAAAGGGGATTGAAGCCATTGCACAAGAATTAAACATCAGCCCCGAAGCAACGGCTCAGGCTATTTTTAAAAAAACCTGCACCATGATTCTGGACCAGGCCCGGGCTCTGGTCCATCGCATCAACACAAAACCGGTTTACACCGTACATGAATTTCTGGCAGGGTACGCCATTAATCCCCGGCAAATATTATTGCTGGGTGGGCCAGCCCCCTATTTTGCCGAAGAAATTGAAGCCATATCCGGCATTCCCACGAAAATAATTCCTGAAAGTGCCGTTGCCAATGCCATCGGAGCCGCCCTGGCCCGGACCACCTGTGAGGTATCTCTGCTGGCAGACACAGAACAGGGCAAAGCCATGTCACCGGAAGAAGACTTCACCATTAAAATCCCCCCCACCTTTTCCGAAGAGGATGCCGTGGAGACCACCCACGATCTTTTGCGCAAAAAAGCACTTAAATCTGGTGCATCCACAGAAGACATGGCCGTGGAAATCATTGAATATCAAAAATTCAACATAGTGCGAAATTTTTCGCCCCGGGGAAAAATATTCAAAGTAAAAATGCAGGTTAAGCCCGGACTCATCAAAGCCTATGATGCCGTTTGTCATCACTGCACCATCAACCCGGAGATATAAAAGGGGATATAATGCTCAAGGCAGCACACAAAACCGGCCTGGTGTTTTTTCCAGCCTTTGACTGGGCCATTGATCCAACACACCCGGAACGGGAAGAACGACTCTTGTACACCCAGGACCAGGTCACCGAAGAGGGAATCTTTGACATTGAGGGAATCGTGGAACTCAAACCGGATCTGATCACCCACCAGGACATTCAAAGAACCCACATCTGCATCCCGGATGAGGAAACCATCACCACGGAATCTCACCTGATAAGTGCAGGGGGTACCGTTGCCATTGCCAAAGCGGTCATGGAAAAAAGAATCAAGCGCGGATTTGCACTGGTGCGCCCTCCGGGACACCATGCCATGCGCATCAGTCATGGCGGCAGGGGATTTTGTCACATCAACATGGAAGCCATCATGGTGGAATATATCCGACGACATTATGATGTAAAACGGGTCGCCATCATTGACACCGACTGTCACCATGGTGATGGCACCAATGATATCTACTGGCATGATCCAGATACCCTGTTTATCTCCATTCACCAGGATGGCAGAACCCTGTACCCCGGTTCAGGGTTCACAGGAGAACTTGGCGGCCCCAATGCACTGGGCTCCAACCTGAACATCCCCCTCCCCCCGGGAACGGCCACCGAAGGATATCTGTATGTGCTGGAAAACACCATCCTGCCGGCCATAGAGGCATTCAAACCCGATATTATAGTCAACTCCGCAGGCCAGGACAATCACTACACAGATCCTTTGACCAACATGAAATTCTGCGCCCAGGGCTACGCAGATCTGACCCGTCTGCTGAAACCCGACATTGCGGTTTTAGAGGGGGGCTACGCCATTGAAGGAGCGCTTCCCTACGTCAATCTTGGCATCATTCTGGCCCTGGCAGGACTTGACTATTCCCGGGTGGTGGAACCCAATTACAACCCGGAAAAGTTAAAACAGGCCCCCCATGTGACGGAAAAAATCAAAAAAACCGTAAACATTATAAACTCTTACTGGGCAAATCGTCATACCATGCGGGAGGCAAGCGGAAAACCAGGAAGCATGCAGGAACGCCAACGGGAAATCTACTACGACACCGATAATATTCTTGAAAGACAAAAGGAAACAATAAGAATCTGCAGGGACTGCGGCGGCAGTTTTCAGGTGGAGTCCACTGCCATGCCTGGTTTCCGGGTGATGGCTGTCCATATTCCCCAATATGCCTGCCCCATCTGCCGGGAAAAGGGCTATGAAATGTATGAGAATAGCCCCAGAAACAAATATGACAAAATAATACTTCAGGATAAATCCCAGGACAATTACATCGTTTCACCCGGCAATTAATACCAGGGTTGGCAACGTAGCTTTAAAAACGGATACAGTTTAAAAAATGCAAAACCGGAAGCACGAAAATTTAATCTTACGTGCCCGGGTGGTACAGGCCATCCGGGCATTTTTCATTGAAAACGGATATCTTGAGGTGGAAACCCCCTTAAGAATACCGGTACCCATCCCCGAGGCCCACATTGACGGATTTACCTCCGAGGGATGGCATCTGCAATCCTCCCCGGAAATCTGCATGAAACGCCTGGCAGCCATGGGGTTTGATAAAATTTTTCAGATCTGTAAATGTTTCAGAAAGGAAGAAAGAAGCCCTCGGCATCTCACGGAAATGACCCTGCTTGAATGGTACACAGCGAAAAATTCCTACAGGGAACTCATGGATCAGACCCGGGAACTCATTGGATATGTGGCCAAGACCCTTGGCCGACAAAACAGCCTGACCTATGGGAGCAAGACCATCTCACTGGACACGGCCTGGCAGTTTATCACCGTTTCCCGGGCATTTGAAGTGTATGGGGGAATCTCCATGGAAAAAGCCATTGAAACAGACAGGTTTGACGAAATCATGGCCTTTGACATAGAACCAAGGCTTGGAGAGGGGAGTCCCGCCTTTCTTTTTGATTATCCTGCCGCCATGGGGGCCCTGGCGCGGCTGAAACCCGGAACACCGGCGATTGCAGAGCGATTTGAACTTTATATAGCCGGTATGGAACTGGCCAATGGATTTTCGGAACTCACCGATCCAGTAGAGCAGGAGCAACGCTTCAAAAAGGAAATTTCCCTGAGAAAGGCGGCCGGAAAACCCCTGACACCCATACCTTATAAATTTTTGTCAGCCATTGAACATATGCCGGACACCGCTGGTATTGCCCTGGGTATTGATCGTCTTGTCATGCTTTTTGCCAATGCAGACAGCATTGATAAGGTGGTGGCCTTTACTCCAGAAACCCTGTAAACATCCTTACCCGGAAAACCCAATAAATTTTAAATTGATGCCGTTGCTATCAGCTGGTTTTAAGACGCAGGATATCATCATCTCCACATAAAGGGCAGTTTTCAGGCCGACCGGTCCCGGGTTCCTCTTCCCATTCATGGCCGCAGCTGTCACAGCAGAACAGGCGGGGGGTTACCACGATTTCGTAGGTGCCGCCCTGAACATTAATGGCCTTACCTGAAATGATGGCATCGGCAATAATACGACGGGCATTTCTCAATATCCTGCCAAAGGTAGCCCGGGAAACCCCCATTAATTCGCCCCCTTCTTCGTGGGAGAGTCCCTGTAGATCCGCCAGACGGATGGCTTCACGCTCATCCACGGTGAGCACCACCTCCTCAAGGTCCAGCATGGGAATTCCTCTGGGTTTAAAATAGCTGACTTCCGGATGATAGCCGACTTTTCTGCTTATTACAGGTCTCACCATTTTGATTTCCAGTAATTCGTAAGTAAGGTTTTAAATTTTATGACGCAGCCATAAATAGTTGAACACAGGCCTGATGAAAACCAAAAAGAGGGGCTCTCTCTTTACAAGGAAAAGCCCCTCTTCTTTATTTTAACACCTAACTTTCAAGGCAAACAACCTTACATCTTTGAGCCTTCTGCATGGCTCTGGAGCTTGACTTCAACTTTTTCTGTCAGGCTTGCATAGTATTTACGCAGGATGACAAGCACTTCTTCACGACCAAAGTGATCCACAACTTCCTCGTTGTTGGAAAGGGCATGACGCAATTTTGTACCGGAAAGAATGACTCTGTCGTCTTTACCATGGGGGCAGGTTCTCATGGAAGCCATACCATCACATTTGTGGCAATAGAAGGTCCAGTCAATTTTCAGAGGTTCACACAGAAGAGCTTTACCGGGTTCTTCGGGCATGGGAATTGTGTCAAAAATTTCCTGGGCCTCGAACAATGTGTAGAAATCACCAACGCCTGCATGGTCACGACCGATGATCATTTTGTTAACACCATAGTTCTGACGGAAGGTGGCATGGAGCAGGCCTTCACGGGGACCGGCATAACGCATGTCAAGGGGGTATCCGCCGTTGACCACATGCTCGGGAACAAAATAACCCTTGATCAGGGTGTCAATGCACTCAATACGAACCTCTGCCGGAATATCACCGGGTTTGAGGTTACCAATCAAAGAATGAATCAGAACGCCGTCACATACATCAAGGGCGATCTTGCAAAGATGCTCATGGGAGCGATGCATGGGGTTACGAAGCTGCATGGAAGCAACGTTGGCCCAGCCTCTTTCGTCAAAGATGGCACGGGTTTCTTTGGGGGTCAGATATACACCCTTAAACTTCTCGGGGAACTCGCCTTCGGAAAGTACTTTTACAGGACCGGCAAGGCAGAATTCTTTTCTGGCCATGACCATCTGAACACCTGGGTGATCTTCCATGGCAATTTTCCAGAACACATCGTCTGCAGACTCTTCGCCGTGTCCCTTGTAAACCTTCTCACATTCCCATTTCTTGTCATCTTCGGTCATCTCAAATTTTTCAGTGACCTTCATGGTGGCATAGATCTCGCCATTTCTTTCCAGGGTAATCTCGTCACCAAGGTTGATGGCAGCGGCATCATCTTTGGCAGCATCCAGCATCACGGGAACAGGCCAGAAGGTACCATCGGCAAGGAGGAAGTCTGCGCAAACGCCTTTCCAGTCAGCTTTTGTCATGAAACCGTCAAGGGGGCTGAAACCACCGATGCCGAGCATGATAAGATCGCCTTTAACCTGGGAGCTGATTTCAATTTTTTTCAGACCAGCAGCTTTCTTCAATTCTGCTTCAAGTTCTGCGCCTTCGAGTTTACAGCAAACAAGTCCTTTTCCACCGTGGGGTGCAACTAATTTAGACATAACTACTAACTCTCCTTAATATAATATTAACCAAAATAAATGTTTGTACCAAACATTTATGCAAATTCCATCTTCGATGATAAAAAACACCATGGTACTCAAATGCCTACCATGAACTAATAATGATTGCACTTTTTGTCAAGAATAATTATTGTTTTATCCCCACAAGGCTACCGATTTCAGCCATGGTCTCCACATGATAATCCGCCTCAAGCGCCTTGTTTTTAAAGGCCACAAAGGAAACCCCGGCCGATTTGGCAGCCATCTGATCATATTGAGAATCCCCCACAAAAAGCATCTGTTCCGGAGTCAGGGAAAACTTTTTCATGATGATGTCCAACTGCTCGGGGGAGGGTTTGGGTTTAACGACATTGGCCGCCGTCATCACCAGATCAAAACAGTTTTCCATGTCATGGGCGGTTAAAACCGCTTCCATGGTATTGGTCCGGTTGGTGGCAACCGCCCTTATCATGCCATGTTTTTTAAGGGCTGTCAGCAGTCGTTTCAAGCCCTTTTCCCGCTTCATGTGGGGAATAAACTGGGCATATCCCATGGATCCCATAAATACGTACACCGCATCCAGGGAGTCCATTTCAGGAAAAAGGTATTCCAGGGCCTCTTTCACCGTAAACATATGTACCTTGACAAACTGCTCCCGGGTAAGGGGTGGTTTGCCAAAATGGGCCAGAACCTTATTATAGTACATTTCGTTGGCGCCGGAAGTGTCGAACATTACCCCGTCACAGTCAAAGACCACCGCTCTTATCTGTTGCATTTTATATTCATTCCAGGATATTGCCAAACACGTTAATTCTTATTTCCGGCTGAAGGCTGCTGTCCGTGACAAGGGTAATCATGTCAAAATATCTGCCGGGACGGTTCTGTTTATTGGTGACCATGATCTCCCAGGCCAGGTTTCCTTTCCCGGGGGCCGTTAGCACCACTTCCAGATTTTTTTCATTTTTAACAGAAAATTCTTTGATGGTAAAAGGATATTTTTCCATGGGAACCACCTTGACCACCGCTTTCAACTCTGTCTGGGCCTTGCCGGTGAGACGCACCACATTGGGCTCAATGTCAACCGTTTTTTCCACTGACCCTGTCACCTTTAAAGAGATGACTTTCTGAATGGGATCACTGGTATAGACCTGAATGGTTTTACTCAGGGTTTTTCCACCATATCCGGCGGTGGCAACTGCGATATTCACTTTTCCTTCCCCACCCGGGGGAATGGTTCTGTCGTAGGAGACAGCTGTACAACCTCAACCGGTTTTCACCCGAACCACTTCAAGGGGGACTGTCCCCTTGTTCTGGATAACATAGGCATGGGTTAGTTTGGTTCCTTCGGGCACCGCATCAAACCGGTACTCCGGCTCAGCAATTTCCGCCACGGGAACAGGGACGTCAGCCTGGGACTCCGCTTTGGTTTCAAGGGACCACACAGGCATGGAAAGGGCCATGAAAACCAGGCCCCCAAGAAAAAGAAATTTGATGTTTTTCATCTTAATTCCTCCCGTTGGATTGTGTAAAGTTAAGGGTCAAGGAAAATGAACACCCATGGGTTTTAATCCATACCGCCTCCATGCAGTTGTTCATTGAGATGACGACAAAGATCTATGGCCGGGGTAAACCCATGACCATCAATGGAAAGCACCGGCACAATTCCCATGAGGGCGTTGGCCACACAGACATGGTCCATGGCCTGGATATCTGTCATGGTGAGTTCTTTGATGCCCACCGCATAGCCCTGTTTTTCAAGACATTCAGCGACCATACGAGCGGTCACCCCGGGAAGAACATGGGCAGACATGGGCAGATAAAGGCTGTTACCTGACAGGGCCAGAAGAGAGGCTGTACAGGTTTCTGATAGGGTTTGATCCGGGTTGAGGATCAAGGCCTCATCGGCCCCATGGGCCCTGGCATACTGTCCGGCCCTGTCATAGAAAAAATAATTCAGGGTTTTGTGATCCGCCAGGGGGGTGTGACGGTAAAAAGGATAGGTTATTAGACGAAGTCCGGGCTGACCCAGAAGATCCAGGCGATGGGCATAGGGCCGTACAAACACGGCCAGGAAATCCGTGGCACCCGCCATCCCCGACGGGGGAACCTGGCCCATGGCAGCCATGATTTTAACAGCGGCCACCTTCCCGGTGAGATCATTGGCCTTTATCAGGCGTTTAATAATGATATCCCAGGAAATGTCCGGGGGGGGTGTCTGAAAAAGAGCTTCCCAGCTGGCATGGAATCGATCCATGTGGGCTTTGAAAAAACAGGGCCCGGCATTCTGTACCCGTATGGTTTCAAAGATACCGGCACCATACTGCCCCCCCGGTGACAGGGCCTGAATTTTTGCCCTGTCCTGGGAGATCATACAACCGTTAACCCAAGCTTGCAACGGCCTTTCATATCCACTTGCCCCCATTGAAGACAGGGTATCCATGAGGGTTTTACCCTTGTGCAGGGTCTCTTCATATTCTTTTTCCGGGATGGAGTCAAACACAATGCCCCCGCCCACGGAATAATTGATTTTCCCCCCGGTCACGGTGGCGGTGCGAATGGCTATGGATAAATCCATGGTATCATGGAAGCTGATATATCCCAGGGAACCGGTGTACACATGGCGCTGTACCGACTCCAGTTCATCTATAATTTCCATGGAACGTATTTTGGGACACCCGGTGATGGAACCTCCCGGGAAGGTGGCCCGAATAAGATCCACGGTATCCAGATCACTGTCAAGTTCGGCGGTGACAGTGGACACCAGATGAAATACATTGTCATAGGGCTCAAGGCGTTTGTGGGCCGTAACTTTAACGGTCCCACTCCTTGCCACCCGACCAAGATCGTTTCTCATGAGATCCACAATCATGGACAGTTCAGCTTCATCCTTGGTACTCTCCGTAAGTTCCCTTGCCAGGGCATTGTCTTCATCCGGGGATTTCCCCCGGGGAAGGGTGCCCTTGATGGGACGGGTTTCAAGATATCGACCTGTCTGCTGTATGAATCGCTCGGGGGAGGTGGAAACAATCTGATGATCACCGGCATTGACAAAGGCAAAAAACGGGGCCGGGTTGCGGCGATAAAGATCCCGGAAAAGGGCATAGGCATCGCCCTGGAAACCGGTTTCATATCTCTGGGACAGGTTCACCTGGTAGATATCCCCGGCCCGGATATATGACAAAATACGTTCCACCGCAGTCACATAAGACTCCCGGGTAAAATTGGAGGTAAAGCCCGAAGGATCAATGGCATAGGTCCCGGTGTTGTCAGACAGCCCTGAAGACACGGGGGTATTTTCCTTCTGGAAATCCCCAAAGAAGTGCACCGCGTCTACAGAATCGGCGGTGGCACCGTGCAGGATATTTCTGCGATGATGATCAATATAAGCAGCCATTTCTCCAAATTCCGTACCGGAAGATAATACAGGAGAAAACAGATCCGTGCTGCCCGTCATCTTATCATGAACCACCACCACCGCAGGGAGCACCAGGAACAGATCCGGAAGATTACGGGGGGAGCAGGTGCGGGGAAGGGTTTCAATGCAGTCCTTCAGATCATAGGATAGATACCCGAAAAGCCCCGATGCCACCGGCGGTGCGGTACCTTGGGGACAGGACACTTTGAAAAAGGATAAAATGGCGGACAATGCTTCCAGGGGATCCATGGAAAATACAAATATTTCCCCGGGCAGTCGGATCTCAACCCTTTTTCCATGACACACCAGGGTGAGCCATGGGGCTGTGGCCAGGATATGGTACCGGGCGCTGTCCATGGTGCCACCGCTCAGAAGCAGCACCGTCCCCTGGCGGGAAGCAAGGGGACGGGCAAATTCATCCAGGGATGTGGAAAGACAAAGAGACTCCCGCTGAAGCGAATTGATGCCAGGAAGTCGTTTCAATAGTGCATTTAATGATGTCATGACACTCTTAGAGCCTTTCTCCTGTTCATCGAAGAAAGGGATTTATCTTTTTTTCTCTGCCAATGGAGGTTTCAGGTCCATGGCCGGGATGAACCACAGTGTCATCGGAAAGAAGGAATAGTTTTTGGCGGATATTATCAATCAACTGCTGATAATCTCCACCGGGCAGATCGGTTCTGCCGATGGAACCGGCAAACAGAGTATCTCCCACAAACACATGACCCGGGGTGAAAAGACACACCCCCCCCAGGGAGTGGCCCGGGGTATGAATCACCTTCAGGGTAATCTTTCCAAAGGTAATCTCTTCATCTTCATTGAGATAAGCATCTGCTTTGGGGGAATTTTCAGCGGAAAGTCCAAAGGAGGCTGCGGCCCGGTTTAGATCCGCCAGCATGGGTTCATCTGCCTGATGAATCATCAAGGGGGCCTGGGTGGCATCCTTCATTTTCCGGTTGGCCCCCACATGATCAAAATGACCATGGGTATTTAAAAGGTATTTAACCTTTAATTTCAGGGAAGCAAGGGTGGTGAGAATGACATCCGCCTCGGCACCGGGATCAATGACCACGGCCTGTCTTGTTTCTTCACAGCCCAATATATAGCAATTGGCCATGATGGGTCCCACTTCACGTTTCTCTATAATCACAAAAATTCCTCCATTTATCGCTTT
Source organism: uncultured Desulfobacterium sp. (assembly GCA_963674605.1). Classification (GTDB taxonomy): domain Bacteria; phylum Desulfobacterota; class Desulfobacteria; order Desulfobacterales; family Desulfobacteraceae; genus Desulfocicer. The sequence goes on from OY771474.1 coordinate 1,257,153, forward strand.
ATCAAGTGTCAGGCAATTTGTTCAGAAAGGCGAATACGGTCAAGCACACCGTTGACAAAGGGTCCTGATGCCCGGGTACCGAATCTTTTACCGATATCCACGGCCTCGTTAATGGAAACCGTGGCAGGAATGTCCAGGCAGTGCAGAAACTCATAAATGGCCATGCGAAGGACATTTCTATCCACCACGGACATCCGGCTCACCCGCCAGTTGGTGGCATATTTATTCAAGAGATCATCCAGTTCTCCCAGGTATTCCGCAACACCGTTTACCAGCTGAAAAAAAAGTGGATTCACACTTTCAATGACTGAACCTGCCAAGTGTTCACAAAAAAGATCCAGCAGTTCCCGGGGATCACCCTTGTCCACATCCGCATAATAAAGGGCCTGTAGGGCGAGTATTCTTGCCTGCCTGCGTTCCCCCATGCTTATTGCGCCCCGCCCATATCCACCATGAGATTGGCCATTTCAATGGCAGCCATGGCCGAATCAAACCCCTTATTGCCCGCCTTGGTTCCGGCACGTTCCACCGCCTGTTCAATGGTATCTGTGGTGAGCACCCCAAAAATCACGGGGATGCCGGCATCCAGGCCCACCGTGGCAACGCCCTTGGAAACCTCGGCACAGACATAGTCATAGTGGCTGGTGGCTCCCCTTATAACGGCCCCAAGACAGATAATGGCATCATAGGCGCCTGCATCTGCCATTTTTTGGGCAATCAAAGGAATTTCAAAGGCACCGGGTACCTTTACCAGGGTAATGTCTTCATCTGCAGCTCCGCTTCGCACCAGGGCATCCACGGCTCCATTTACCAGGCGCTCCGTTATAAAATCATTAAATCGCGCTGCAATAATTCCAAATTTTTTACCACCGGCCTGCAGTCCGGCATCAATTATACGTGGCATTTTTCATCCTTTACCCTGTTATTCGTTAAGATCAGGGGTACACATTTTAAGCAAATGACCCATTTTCAGCTGTTTACACGTGAGGTAATCCTTGTTGTATTTATTGGAGCCCACCTCAATGGGTACCTGCTCCACAACGCTCAGGCCATAGCCTTCAAGCCCCACCATCTTTGTGGGATTGTTGGTCATCAGCCGCATTTTTCGAACCCCGAGATCCGCAAGCATCTGGGCACCAATGCCGTAATCACGCATGTCCGCATCAAACCCAAGCTTGAGATTGGCCTCCACGGTGTCACATCCTTTTCGCTGTAGTTCATAGGCTTTGAGCTTATTAACCAAACCAATGCCCCGCCCTTCCTGGCGCAGGTACAAGATGACCCCACTTCCCTCTTTTTCCATGCGTTCCATGGCCCTGTGAAGCTGATCTCCGCAGTCACACCGCATGGATCCGAAAATATCCCCGGTCATACATTCTGAATGAACCCGCACCAGAATGGCCTTTTCGGGGTCAATTTCTCCCTTGACCATGGCGATGTGGGTGAGATTATCCAGATCATTCTCATAGGCAATTATTCTAAATTCCCCACCAAAATGGGTGGGAATAACAGTCTGGGCGGCCTTTCTCACAAAAGATTCCGTTTTCAAGCGGTAATTTACCAGATCCGCCACCGTGCAGATGCCGATATTGTGTTTTTCACTGAATTTTTCCAGGGAGGGCATGCGGGCCATGGTACCGTCATCATCCATGATTTCACAGATAACCCCGGCGGGCTTGAGTCCGGCAAGTTTAGCCAGATCCACGGAACCTTCGGTCTGGCCTATGCGCACCATTACCCCTCCATCCCTTGCCCTAAGGGGGAAAACATGCCCCGGACGGACAAGATCATTGGCAGTGGCACCATCGGCCACAGCCACCTGAATGGTGGTGGCCCTGTCCGCAGCAGAAATACCTGTGGTGACGCCTTTTTTGGCCTCAATGGAAACGGTGAATCCTGTCTCATAGGGAGATGTGTTGTCCTCCACCATCATGGACAGTCCCAGTCGATCGGCAATGTCACCGGCCAGGGAAAGGCAGATCAGGCCTCGACCATGCGTGGCCATGAAATTAATGGCCTCCGGGGTAACCGCCTCGGCGGCCATGGTCAGATCCCCTTCGTTCTCACGGTCTTCATCATCCACCAGAATCACCATGCGACCGGCTTTTATGTCTTCAATGGCCTGTTCAATTGTTATTTGCGGCATTTGTGAATATTTTCACTCCTTTTAACTTTTAAAGGAAACGCTGTTTAATGCAATCAGTGGATACCAATTTGTGATATCCGTGGCGTTTCAATCTTCGTTACAGCAGTGTAAACTGCTATACGTCTTTATATAAAACCGTTTCTGGCCAGCAGATCCATGCTGAGGCCACCACCCACGGTGCGTTTTCCCGATACAACACCAGCGTGAAGAAATCGCTTGACATATTTGCCAAGCATGTCGGTTTCAATGTTTACAAGGGTACCGACCTTCATGGATGCAATGGTGGTTATCTGTGCGGTATGGGGAATAATACTCAGTTCAAATGCATTGTCCATTACCTTGTTAATGGTCAGACTGATACCGTCAACGGCCACAGATCCTTTTTCAATCATTTCCCCGGCCAGGGCAGAAGATACCCCCACTTTGAGAATAACGGCATTGCTTAACTTCTGTATGGACAATATGGTGCCGGTGCCGTCGATGTGACCCGACACAAGGTGGCCATCCAGTCGATCGGACAACCTCAGTGCTCTTTCAAGGTTCACCCGGTCCCCGGGCTTTTTTTTGCTAAAGGTGGTTCTGCTGACTGTCTCCGGGGCCATATCCACTGAAAAGGTGTGCTTTTGAAGGGTAACAGCGGTGAGGCAGGCACCGTTCACCGCAATGGAGTCTCCAATACGGCACAAAGAAAGATCCATATCCGTGTCAATGGTAAGCACCTTGCCCTGATCCTGGGTTTTAATTGCTGCAATGGTTCCCACAGATTCAATAATGCCAGTAAACATATTTTTCCCCGGTTTTGTCAAAGGGTGTCATTGGACTATTTCAAATAGCCATAAATGAGAAAATCATCATCAAAGCGCATCATGTCAACCCGGTCCATGGAAAATGCATCCTTCATCAGGGCTGGACCCCGGCCCCGGCACACGGGGATACCGTCATCTCCTCCCAGGATTTTTGGGGCCAGATAAAACATCACCTTGTTCACCACCCCGGCAGCCAGGGCCGATGCCATCACACTGCCTCCACCTTCAATCAGAAGGCTCATGATACCCATTTCTCCCAGGCTCTCCATCACTGCATCCAGGTCCAGCCCCACAGAACCAGGAGCCTGGCCCACCGCCACCACAGTGACACCGGCGGCTTCAAGGGCTTTGCGTTTATGGGAAGGTGCATCCATGGCGGTCATTATAATAGTGTCTGCATTGGAAGGTCCGGTGATGACCCGGGCTGTAAGATCAATGGAAAGTTGAGAATCCAGAATTACCCGTCGGGGGTCCCGGGTCTCCATACCCTCCACCCGGGATGTCAGGGAGGGATTGTCGGCGGCGAGGGTGCCGGATCCGATGAGAATTGCGTCCACGCTGTGGCGAAGCAGGTGAACATGGGCACGGGATTTTTCATTGGTGACCCAGCGGGAATCGCCGGTTCGGGTGGCAATACGCCCGTCCAGAGTGGAGGCGCATTTTAAAATTACAAAGGGCCGCTTACGGTTTTTGACGTACCAGATAAAATCCTCTATCAAAGTCTCTCCGGCATCCCGGCAGACGCCCACTTCAACTTCAATGCCCTTTTCTTTTAAAAAAGCAATGCCTCCGCCTTTTACAAAGGGATTGGGGTCCACAACGGAAATAAACACCCGGTCAATACCGGCATCCAGGATCTTACGGGTACAGGGGGGAGTCTTGCCAAAATGATTACAGGGCTCCAGAGTCACATAGATATCGGCGCCCCGGGCCTTTTCTCCGGCATCATTGATGGCTTCCACCTCTGCATGGGCAAGGCCTGCACCCCGGTGCCAGCCCTCCCCCACAATGCGTCCATCCTTGACCACAACAGCTCCCACCATGGGGTTGGGGGAGGTGAATCCCCGGCCCTTTTCAGCCAGCTCCATGGCTCGTTTCATGTGCACTTCTTTGTTTTTCAAGGCAGATCGTCCATTTTATTCTTTTTGGGGGTCAGGCGTTTCAACTCATTGATAAAATCGTCCACATCCTTAAATTCTCGGTACACAGACGCAAAACGCACATAGGCGACATCATCCATGGCATGGAGACGGGCCATGATTTTTTCTCCCAGTTCCCGGGACGGCACCTCTTTTTCACTGTTATCTCTCAGGTCCCGCTCAATGTCGTCAACCACCGCCTCCATCTGGTCAATGGAAATGGTTCTTTTTTCACAGGCTTTTTTAATGCCTGCAAGGATCTTATGTCGGACAAAACTTTCCCGACGTCCGTCTTTTTTAATGATCATCACCGGCACATCCTCCACCTTTTCATAGGTGGTGAACCGGCGAAGACACTCCTGACACTCCCGACGTCTGCGAATTTCAAGTTCCGTCCGACTCAACCGGGAGTCAATGACCCTGCTGTTCAGTTTTCCACAATAGGGACACTTCATTTCAGAACCTCACAATCTTGCATGCCGGTGTTCCGGGGGCACACGGTTTATATTGTTGTCAGTTGAACCAGCTCAACCCCGGCCTGGCTGAACATCTCCAGGGACATGGTGTCGTTGTATCCATGGCAATAATACACCATTACAATCCCGGCATTAATGATCATTTTCGTGCAGATGGAACAGGGTTGATGGGTGCAGTAAAGGGTGGCACCCTTCACACAAATACCATGGCAGGCGGCCTGGATGATGGCATTCTGCTCGGCATGAACCCCACGGCACAACTCATGTTTTTCTCCGGAGGGGACATTGAGCTTTGCCCGGAGACACCCTGTCTGATCACAGTGTGGTATTCCGGTGGGTGCACCATTGTACCCACTGCACAGGATCCGCCGGTCCTTTACCAGCACCGCCCCCACCCGCCGCCGGATGCAGGTGGCACGGGTGGCCACAAGATGGGCAATGTCCATGAAATAGGCGTTCCACGACGGCCGGGCGGAAACCACGGGTTCCATCATCAGCGGTTGTCATACAGGGGAAACTGTCGACACAGTTCCAGCACCCGGGCTTTAATCGTGACGGGTTCCAGCTTTTTGTCAAGCACATCACAGATGCACTGGGCCACTGTTTTCATCTCCGCCTCTCCCATGCCCCGGGAGGTGAGTAACGGCGTTCCCACACGAATCCCACTTGTGACCATGGGGCCTCTGGGGTCATTGGGAATGGCGTTTTTATTCACGGTGATACCTGCAAGACCCAGCAACTTTTCCGCATCCTTACCGGAAAGATCTTTATTGGTCAGATCCACCAACATGAGATGATTGTCTGTTCCACCGGAGACCAGATTGACATTATTGGCCATCAATGTCTGGGCCAGCACAGCGGCATTTTTGACAACCTGCCCTTGATATTCTCTGAAACTCGGATCAAGGGCCTCTTTAAAGGCCACTGCCTTGGCTGCAATGATGTGCATGAGGGGACCACCCTGAATGCCCGGGAAAATCTGACTGTTAATTTTTGCCCCAAGTTCCTCGCGGCACAGGATCAATCCCCCCCGGGGACCCCTCAGGGTTTTATGGGTGGTGGAAGTAACCACATCAGCAAAGGGAACAGGAGACGGATGCAGACCCGTAGCCACAAGACCTGCAATGTGGGCCATATCCACCATCAAAAGGGCATTGTTTGCCCTGGCAATGTCGGAAAACCCTTTAAAATCAAGTATCCGGGGGTAGGCACTGGCACCGGCCACAATCAATCGGGGTTTGTGTTCTGCCGCAAGGGCCGCCACTTCATCAAGATCAATGCGCTGGGTGTGGGCGGAAAGCCCATAATGCACAAAGTTAAACAGCCGTCCTGAAAAACTCACCGGGCTGCCGTGGGTCAGATGTCCACCATGGGAAAGGTCCATGGCCAGAACCGTATCACCGGGCTTGAGCAGTGCAAAATAAGCGGCCATGTTGGCCCCGGATCCGGAATGGGGCTGCACATTGGCATGATCTGCACCAAAAAGGGTCTTGGCGCGATCAATGGCAAGGGCTTCTGCCCTGTCCACGTTTACGCAACCGCCATAATACCGTTTTGCCGGATACCCTTCAGCGTATTTATTGGTCAATACCGATCCCTGGGCAGCCATAACGGCGTTGCTGGCCGTATTTTCCGAAGCAATGAGCTCCAGCCCCTCTTCCTGACGTAATCGCTCATCTGCTATTATCCTTGCCACATCAGGATCAACTGCTTCAATGCAGGACATCTTTACATCTCCATATTTTTTCACATCATTTCATAAATTATATATTGCAATACCTTGGGTATTGCCCCCCGAATTCAGATTTCTCCCATCCGGGGTGCACTAAAAAGTAGAAATCCGTTCCAGGTGTCGCCCCCCCTCAAAGGGGGTTTCAAGCCATTCCCGGACCAGTTCAAAGGCAAGAATATCACCTATGAGACGTCCTCCCAGCACAAGGATATTGGAATCATTGTGCTGTCGGCTCATGCGAACAGAAAAGATATCACTGCAAAGGGCTGCCCGGACATTGGGGAAGCGATTGGCCACCATGGACATGCCAAGGCCGGTGCCACAAAGCAAAATCCCCCGGGTATGAATCTTATCTGATATGGCACCCGCCACTTTTTTCCCATAATCCGCATAGTTCACGGATGCCGCATCATAGGTGCCGACATCCACCACCTCAATACCTCGTTTCAGGATAAAAGTTTTCAGCTTTTCTTTCAGCTCAAAGGCGGCATGATCACTGCCGATGATGATTGCATCCGGATTCTGCACCCCGGAAAGGGACATATCTGCATGGCTCATGATTTGGCCTCTACATACTGGATAATATCCTGCACCGTCACCATGTTTCCGGCATCATCATCGTCAATTTCCATATCAAAGGCTTCTTCCATGGACATGATCAGCTCAACCAAGGCCAGGGAATCGGCACCAAGGTCATCCACAAGGGATGCTTCCGGAACCACATCTTCAACGTCAATACCGGAAAGCTTTTCTGCGATTATCTTCTTTACTTTTATTGCGACACTCATGGGCCAGCGGTTTCTCCTTTTTTAAGAGGTGGTAACGCCACAGGAATATGACTTCAGATTATGCTTCAGCTTCAACAACAGCTTTCACATTTCTTCCCCGGTAGGCACCGCATTCGGGACAGGCTGCATGGGGAAGCTTGGCTTCCTGGCATTCTGGACAAACAGAAAGGGTGGGAACCGCCACTTTCTGATGGGTACGTCTTTTCCGGCCACGACTCTTGGATGATTTTTGCTTTGGAACTGCCATTTTATGCTCTCCTAACTATCTAATTTGTCTAAAAATTCATATAAAACACCATTGTCACAGTAAACAAAAATATTTAAATCAAATCCACTTATTTGTCAAGAAAATAATCATTTCCCTTGATTCCGGCTTGCCCAACCCCCCCTGCTGTGATAAAAAATGCCACCTGAAGATTCGAGCTCAATACAAGCCCCCATTACAGGGCAAGCTGTCACAATGAAGATTGAAAAAGCAGGGTACACTAATACCCAGCACCAAGAACCCAGTACCCGCTTTTTCATATAAAAAACAAACATACAATAAAAAACGGAGATAAAATGGAACCCATCATCACACGCTTTCCCCCCAGCCCCACGGGGTATCTACACATCGGCGGAGCACGCACGGCCCTTTTTAACTGGCTCTACACCCGAAAAACAGGCGGGAAATTTGTCTTAAGAATCGAAGACACCGACCAGGCAAGATCCACCAGTGAATCCGTGGATGCCATATTTGAATCCCTGGAATGGCTGGGCATCGACTGGGACCAGGGGCCTTTCTTCCAGACCCAGCGCTACGATATATATAAGGAATACATCCAGAAACTGGTGGATAACGGTGACGCCTATTATTGTGACTGCAGTGCAGAAGAAGTGGATGCCATGCGGGAAGAAGCAAGGGCCGCCGGGAAAAAACCCATGTACAACGGAAAATGCAGGAATAAAAACCTTGGCCCGGCACCCGGCAGGGTGGTACGCATCAAAGCACCCACCGCCGGTGCCACCGTGGTGGAAGACGTTGTAAAGGGAAACACCGCCTTTCCCAACAGTGAGCTGGATGATTTTATCATCCAGAGAAGTGACGGCAGCCCCATGTACAACCTGGCCGTGGTGGTTGACGACATCACCATGGGCATCAACACCATCATCCGGGGGGATGATCACCTGGTGAACACCCCCAAACAGATTCTGATTTACAAGGCCCTGGGAGCAGAACTGCCTCTGTTTGCCCATGTGCCCATGGTGCTGGGATCAGACAAGGCACGGCTTAGCAAGCGCCACGGAGCCATGTCCGTGAGTGAATACCGGGACATGGGTTTCCTTCCCGATGCCATGCTTAACTATCTGGTGCGGCTGGGCTGGTCCTCCGGAGATCAGGAGTTTTTCACCCGCCAGGACCTCATAGAAAAGTTTTCCCTGGAGCACATCGGCAGATCGCCGTCCATGTTTGACATGGACAAGCTGTTGGCCCTGAACGGCAAGCACATCCAGGCAAAAACCCCGGGTGAACTGGTCCCATTTTTAATCCCCTTCCTTGAAAAACTGGGCATTAAGACCAAAGAAGATAAATCCCTTGAGCTGGCCATTGAAACCCTCCAGCCCCGGAGCAAAACCCTGGTGGAAATGGCGGAAAGTGCTGCATTTTATTTCAAAGAAGAGATTGAACTTGAAGAAAAGGCCGCCAAAAAATTTTTAAAGGAAGCGGCCCTTCAGCCCCTTGAACTCACCCTTCAATATCTCAGCACCCTTGACGGTTTCACGGAAAAACAGCTTGAGGATGCATTAAAACAGGTGATGGAAGATACCGATCTTAAATTTGGCAAAATTGCCCAACCGTTGCGGGTGGCCCTCACCGGCACCACAGTAAGCCCCGGCATCTTTGAAATGATCCTGGCCCTGGGCCGGGAAAAAACCCTTTCACGCATTGAAAAAGCCCTTGAGTATGTTCGATCTCAGGCCGAATAAATCAATATTGGGGTTGACATTGTAAATGTTCGGACAGCGCACCATGTTGGCCCGTTTGAGACCGCGCTGCATACCAATGTACTATGTAAGCCGGCCCCAAGAAGTAAAGATCGGGGACTGGCCGGATATCTACCCGAACAACACCCCGGTGTACCCCACCATACTGGTGCCGGGACTTTTGTCAAAGCTGTTGGCATATCCAAGAACATTTCCCTTGATGGCCCCAAGTGCCCGGGCCGCTGCCACTGTGGCGGCAACGGCCCCGGCACAACACATGTTCCGGCGCTGCCGCCCCTGGAAAAGGATCTCGTTCACATCCATGGCCCGCATGGCATCCATGGCTGCGGCATCATTTTTCTTTTCCATCCATTCCCGGGCCTTGATACCGATACCTGCCGGAGCAAACCCGAAGTCTTCCCCATAGTGTGTCAAGTCCGTGGAACCCACCACCACCATGTCAATCCCCAGATGACGGGCAGCGCCCACCGCCGCCTCACCGATCTTTTCCGCCACCGGACAAGGGGGCACTCCCACCGGCACCATGCAGGCCTTGGGGAAAAAATATTTCACCAGGGGCAGCTGCACCTCAATGGTGTTGTCCCCGGGAAAAGCCTCCGGGGTATCCAGCTGAACATTAACCCTTATTGCCAGCTCCCGGACAAAATCATCATGGACATCAAGATTTCCCAGGGGGGTTTCCCAGCCCCCCCGGGACAATATACGGGGAGACTGATTTTCATGCATGTGCATTCCAAAGATAAGCACCAGATCCGGGGATTTTTTTTCTGCCAGAGAAGCCATCACCCGGCATGCAAGAGCTCCGGAAAAAAACCACCCGGCATGGGGTACAATGCCACAGCTAACGCCTGCCCGGGGCAGATTTTCCAGCCCTTTAAGAAACATCTCAATCTCCCGTCGGCATTGCCCGGCATCCGACGGATACCAGGAACCGGCAAATTGCGCTCTTTTTCGTATCATGACCCCTCCTGTAACCCAGTATTAGGACATGTTTAAATTGCATACCCACCGTTTTCACAAAAATGGGAATGCACCCCCGATAGCACCTGATAGAACCCTTTTTTAAATCAAGTGCCACTTCCCCCCTGACGATTATCGGTCACGGCGGTTTTAAGCCACTGAACCCAGGGCTCCATACCCGCTTGGGTTTTGGCGGACAGCTCAAACACCGTCAACCCGGGATGAACTTTTCTCATGTTTCCCACCGCCTCCCGAACATCCAGCTCCAGGTATGGCAGCAAATCGATCTTGTTTAAGATAGCAACATCTGCCACCTGGAACATCAGGGGATATTTCAGGGGCTTATCTTCTCCTTCTGTTACGCTTAACATAACGGCCTTGGCATTTTCCCCAATGTCAAATTCCGCCGGGCACACAAGGTTTCCGATGTTTTCAACAATGAGAAGATCCAGGGCCGCAAGATCCAGGGTAAGGGCCGCTTTTTCAATGAGATGGGCCGCCAGATGGCAGTCGCCGCCGAATTGATCGGTGTTGATCTGGACCACGGCAGCCCCGGTGGCCTCCAGCCTGTCAGCATCATTTCTGGTGCAGATATCCCCCACAATAACACCGGTGACCACTTCCGGCATGAGACGGCGCAGGGTCTTACAAAGGGTTTCAGTCTTTCCGGAACCCGGAGAACTCATCAGGTTCAGAACAAACACCCCTTTTTCCCGGAACAGCCGCCGGTTTTTATCCGCCATGTTCTCGTTGGCTTCCAGTACCCTCTTTTGAATATTGATTTCCATATATTATACACTCCTTTTGCATCCACGCCAAATCTCAAATTCTCACAACACCCGCCCACCCATAAAAGTTTAGGGCCATGTTGTGTTTCAGGGTCCTATCCGGATGGAATCAGGTTTGCGTTATTGGCGCCTTTACTTAAATCAGCCTTGAAACTCAAATAGTTGTAATAAGCACAATAACACAAACCTGATCTCTGTTGGCCCAACAATTATTACGAACAATCTATGCTGTGACCACGCTGCATGTTTTCAATCCGCAATCTCCAGGGAGGCTACCTCAAGTTCCCTGCCGGAAACGATCTCAATTTCACCCGTCTCACAGGAAGGACAGGTGAACACCACATCAGGCACTTCCCACTCATGGAGGCAGGTCCGGCATCTGGCCCTAACCGGAATGGTTTCTATGACAAGTTCAGCACCTTCAAGACAGGTGTCTTTTGAAATTATCTCAAAACAGAAACACAGACTATCCGCCACCACGGCGGCCAGTCTTCCCACCCGCAGGTTCAAGCGTTCCACCCTGGGGTCCGGCAGATCACCGGGGATGGCCCCCAGGGCAATGGAGAGCATCTGCTGGGCAATTCCCATTTCATGCACGACCACCTTCCTTAGAGACTCAAAAGCCTTCAATCTACCGGTTATTTTTCCCAAACTTAGACATATGGATTTTTCAGCCGGATTTACCGCTAAATTGATTTGTTCTGATTCCCTTAGATTATGTAAATATTTAATTTAGAAGCGGTCCATCACCCTTTTAAAGCCCGGCAATGCACCTTTTATAACCTCATCCGCCACGCAGAAAGCCAGCCGGAAATGTCCGGGTCCCCCAAATCCAGTCCCCGGAACGGCCAGGATCAACTCCTCCTGCAGGGCCTTTACAAAGGCCACATCATCGGACACCGGAGTGGTGGGAAAAATATAAAAAGCCCCCGGGGGCACGGTAAAGGTATATCCGGCATCTGCAAGGCCATCACAAAAAATATCCCGCTTGCGACGATAGGCATCAATGTCCACACTGCTTTTCTGCAGAAAAGGCAGCACCCGCTGCATCAGGGCCGGGGCATTGACAAATCCCAGTATGCGGTTGGCCATGGTAAGAGCACCACGCATTTCATTTTTATAGGTAAGCTCCGGATGAATAATAACACACCCGATGCGCTCACCGGCAAGGGACAGATCCTTGGAGTGAGAGGTCACCACCAGGGCATTTTTATAACACCCGAACACCGGGGGAACCTCGGTGTCATTAAAAACAATTTTACGATAGGGCTCATCGGATACCAGATAAATTTCCCGACCATACTCTGCGCTCTTTTTTTCAAGCAATGCGCCAAGGCCGGCAAGGCTTTCCCGGGAGTAGATCTGTCCGGTGGGATTGTTGGGGGAATTAATGATCATCACCCGGGTTTTCTCGGTGATGGCCGCGTCAACGGCATCCAGATCCAGGGTGAAGTCCTCCCGGGTGGCAACGGTATTAAGACTTCCACCGTGGTTGGCAACGTAAAACAGATAATCCGGAAAAAATGGCGCGGGCACCAGCACGGTCTCTCCGGGATTGAGCAAGGCTTTCAACACAATATTCAAGCCACCTGCGGCCCCGCAGGTAAGCACAATGTCATCGGCAGTGACTTCCGCTGCCTGCTGAACTTTCATGGTTTGGGCAATGGCCTCACGCACATGGGGGAACCCAACGTTGGACATATACCCATGCCCCTCTTTTTCCCCCTGGGCAACAGCTGTTTGAAGTGCTTCATGAAAAGCGGGCGGGGGGGGGAGATTGGGATTTCCCAGGCTGAAGTCAAATACATTTTCCGCCCCGTGCATAGCCTTTAAGCGGGTGCCCTCTTCAAACATTTTACGAATCCATGAGGATGTTGTCATGGCCTGTTCAATTCTGGATGCAATCATTGTCTATAGCATGCTCCTTGTTATCGTTTGTCGTAAGCCATAAGCCCTCATTGTTCATACTGCATGTATTGTTTTTAACAATTTATTAAATACAGCATATGGTGGCAATATAGAGAACGTATGACTGTTGGGTATTGTTCACACATTACCTGAAACCCATGGATGCACATGGCTTCAGATATCACTGGTTCGTTGGGAAAAAAAATCTTTTTTAAAGGCAGAAAACCGATCTTCCCGGATGGACTTGCGGATATCTTCCATTAACGTCAGGTAATAATGAAGATTATGAATGGTGTTAAGCCGATAGGATAACAACTCCCTGCTTTTGTAAAGATGACGCAGATAAGCCCTGGAGTAATTTTGACACACATGGCAGGTACAGGTGTCGTCCACGGGCTTTTCATCCATGGCAAACCGTGCATTGGAGATGTTTATGGTGCCACTGGAGGTAAAAAGCTGTCCGTTTCTGGCATTGCGCGACGGCATGACACAGTCAAACATATCTACCCCCATGCCCACCATCTCCACAAGGTTTTCCGGGGTTCCCACCCCCATGACATATCTTGGTTTGTCGTAGGGCAGAAGGGGCACTGTGTGATCGGCCATTTCATACATCATGTCCGTGGGTTCCCCCACACTTAATCCCCCCACGGCGTATCCAGGGAAATCAAGCTCAATCAACTGTTCTGCGGAAAAGCTTCGCAAATGGGGGAACATTCCTCCCTGGACAATGCCAAACAAGTTATTTACGCCCCCTTTTTCCAGCCAGTGATTCCTGCCCCGCCGGGCCCACATGGTTGTTTTTTCCAGGGCCGTCATGGTTTCTTTTTCCGTGGCGGGGTACTGAATGCACCAGTCCAGGGACATCATTATGTCAGATCCCAGCACCATTTGAATGTCCACGGCCTTTTCCGGGGTGAACAGGTGACGGGAGCCGTCAATGTGGGACTGAAAATTCACCCCCTCATCGGAGAATTTTGCCAGCTTTGCCAGGGAAAAAAACTGAAAGCCGCCGCTGTCCGTGAGTATGGGCCGATCCCAGTTCATGAAGCGATGAAGTCCGCCCATGTGGGCCATCACCCCGCACCCGGGCCTTAGGTACAGATGATAAGTATTGCCAAGGATAATCCTGGCACCACACTGCTTTAACTCCTCCACAGACACGGCCTTCACCGAGCCAAGGGTTCCCACGGGCATGAAAATGGGGGTGGGAATCTCGCCATGATCGGTGATGATCCTGCCGGTGCGGGCCCGGGAGTCCATGGATTTTTTTTCAATGTCAAAGGTCAGCATTTTTTTACTCCAGCAGCATGGCATCGCCATAACTGAAAAATCGATATTTGTTTTCCACGGCCTCTTTATAGGCATGGAGCATTGTGTCTCGTCCGGCAAAGGCTGATACCAGCATAAGCAGGGTGGATTCCGGCAGGTGAAAGTTGGTTATCATGGCATCCACCATGCGGAACCGGTATCCGGGATAAATAAAAAGGTCGCACATGCCGCTGCCCGGGAGCAGTTGTCCGTTTTCTTTTGAACAAAACTCCAGGGTACGCACACTGGTGGTCCCCACGGCAATGACCCGTCGACCTTCCTTTTTTGCCCGGTTAATACATTTAGCTGTGTCCGGAGAAATGGAGAAAAACTCCGAATGAATCTGGTGATCACGGATATCCTCCACCCGCACCGGGGCAAAGGTGCCATGGCCCACATGCAGGGTGATTTTTTCAAATTCGATTCCTTTTTCTTCCAGCTCAGCCATGAGATCCCGGGTAAAATGAAGTCCAGCCGTTGGGGCGGCAACGGCACCTTCTTTTTTTGCATACACCGTCTGATAATTTTCCCGGTCCCGCTGGGCATCTGTTGTGCCGTTTCTATAAATATAGGGGGGCAGCGGAATCTCTCCGGCGGCTTCCAGGGCCTGCCGGAAATCAGTGTCACAAAAAAAGCGTACCCGGAAAAGCCCAGAAACCGAACCTTCCACCCGGGCCGTGATACCAGCCCCCAGAATCAGTCGGGTCCCTGATTTCGGGCTTTTGGATGCCCGGATCATGCAGTCGCATTCAAAATAGCCCTGTTGTTCCAGGCAGGTCATGCCGGCACGGTAGTCTATGATCAGCACCTCCACCTGACCGCCGGTTTCTTTATGGCCTTTCAGGCGTGCGGGAATGACCCGGGTGTCGTTGATGACCAGAAGATCATCTGGCTTTAACAGGCAGGCCAGCTCGTCAAACCGACGGTGGACAATATCCCCGGTGGCCCGATCCAGACAAAAAAGCCGGGAGTCCCCCCGTTTATCCACAGGTTGCTGGGCGATCTGTTCCGGTGGAAGATGATAGACATAATCTGAAAGTTTATACATTACAGCACACATTTACCAAGGTAAACCACCCCCAGCCCCAGCAGCATCAAAATTGCGCCAAAACGCCTCAAACCATTGTGAGGAAGCGTTGCCACCACTGTCATCACCTGTTTCATTTTTTCAGGAAAGGCAAAATAGGGCAAGCCCTCAATGATCATCACCATCCCCATCACACACAAAAAAAACTTCACTTACCTGCCTCGCTTATCCTGTTATCACTTGATGACCCCGTTTTTAATAATTGACAATCCCAGGCAAGGGTCAGGTATGTCCATGGATTATCCCACAAAATCCATGGACTATAGCACAAAATTTAGTATTGATAAAACAAATCATCGGAGATATAAGAAGAGGTTGACAAACAATCAATACGGCCTTCAATGCACAAAAACACAAGAGAACCTGGTTTGCAGCTTCTATCACCTGCAAAGCTTGTCAGGCTTGGATTTGTGGTACGTTTATTGGCATTTCCCTTTGACATTCTGATTGAAGGCTTAGGGATTAAAGCAACAACCACGCAAAAGCCGTCCCCGGGGCATAAGCCAACTGACCGGGACTCGAAGTTAAAACCAGGCACAAACAGGATACTTTAATCATGCTTTTTGAACCTGTCATCGGACTTGAAGTTCACGCCCAGCTTAAAACAAAAACCAAAATATTCTGCAGCTGCCCCACCACCTTCGGGGCCGCCCCCAATGCCAACACCTGCCCGGTGTGCACCGGCATGCCGGGGGTTCTGCCCGTCTTAAACCGCACCGCCGTCACCTTTGCTATTAAAAGTGCCCTTGCCACCGACTGCACCATTGCAAGGGAAAGCCGGTTTGACCGCAAGAATTATTTTTATCCGGATCTTCCCAAGGGCTACCAGATTTCCCAGTACGCATTTCCCATTGCAGAACACGGTCACCTCATGGTGGAACCCGAAGGAGCAAGCCCCAAACGCATCGGTATCACCCGGATTCACATGGAAGAAGATGCCGGAAAACTCATCCATGATCCCGGACGGGGTGTAAGCATGGTGGACCTTAACCGCACCGGCGTTCCCCTGGTGGAAATTGTCAGCGAACCAGACATGCGCTCGGCGGAAGAGGCCGGGGCCTATTTAAGAAAGCTCCACGCCATTTTAAAATATATTGATATCTGTGACGGCAACATGGAAGAAGGCAGTTTCCGATGCGACGCGAATATCTCCCTACGGCCCGTGGGCCAGGAAGCCTTTGGTACCCGTACGGAATTAAAAAACCTCAACTCCTTCAAACATGTGGAAAAAGCCATCCGGCATGAAATCCAGCGGCAGACCTATGTCCTGGAATCGGGCAAGGCCATTATTCAGGAAACCCGGCTGTGGGACCCGGACAAGAATGTCACCCGCTCCATGCGTGGCAAGGAAGATGCCCATGATTACCGGTATTTTCCTGATCCTGACCTGGTTCCGCTTATTGTAGATGAAGCGTGGATCGATTTGGTGAAAAAAGATATGCCGGAGCTCCCAGATGCCAGAAAACAAAGGTTTATAGATACATATGATCTGTCAGACTATGATGCCGCAGTGCTGACCGGCTCCCGGCAACTGGCAGACTACTACGAAACAGCAGCAGCCAATGTAAAAGACAAAAAACAGGCTGCCAACTGGATCATGGGGCCGGTGCTGGGTTTGATAAAAAGTCAGAGCCTTGCCATTGATACCATCCCGGTGTCGGCCACAGCCCTTGGTGAGCTCCTTGGTCTTGTGGAGGCAGGCAGGCTCAATGCCGGAACGGCAAAAACCGTGTTTGAAGAGATGAGCCATTCAGATAAGGGCCCCCTTGCCATCATGGAAGCCAAGGGTCTTGAGCAGGTGTCAGATCAGTCGGAACTTGCCGGCGTTGTGAGCGCTGTCATTGAAGCCAATCCCGATGAACATGTCGCCTACAACAACGGAAAAACAAAACTTTTCAGTTTTTTCATGGGACAGATCATGAAGAAAACCCGGGGCAAGGCAGATCCGAAGGTGGTTACTGAACTTCTCAAACAACAACTGTGATGGATGGAAGCCGTACATTTTGACCCCACCCTGCCTGACCCCAATTCCATCATTATATAATCAGGAGTGCACCCAATAGCCAGGAGTGATTTTTTGAAACCGTTCCGTTTATCAAAATCAGTAGCCATAGTTATTTTTCTGTTTATTGTAATCACCTGTTGCCAGATATTTCCAACGTCTGCCCGGGCCCAGGTGCAGCTGGTGACTATTCTTCCCTTTACCATGAACGCAGAAAAAGATTTAACCTATATTCAGGAGGGCATTTCCCATATGCTCTCCTCACGCATTGCCAAAAAGGAGAAAATAATAATTGTTCCGGGGAAAACCATTCTTGATAAAATCCATAATGCCCGGACATTATCCGGTGATGCCCTGATTAAGGCCGTGGCAGAAAACGCGTCGGTTAACTATATTATTACCGGGAGTATCACAGAATTTGCTGGCAGCCTCAGCTTGGATACCAAGGTTTATTCCAGTAAGGCTTCTTACCCCCTTCACACCTTTTTCAGCCAGGCGAATTCCCAAGATGACATTATTACCGCAATGAACCGCATTGCCAATGAAATCAATCTCCAGGTGTTTCACCGGGAAACCCCAGGACGGGTTAACACAGCAGGTACAGAAAAAAATATCACAAAAAAGGATTTAACCCGAGCAAACCCGGAAACACTCATCCCCCAAATTCCCATGAAAGTAGAAGCAGAAAAAAAACCTTTCTGGAAATTCTGGGAAAAAGAAGCCCCCCCTTCCTATCCGGATCAGGTGATCCAACAGACCAATGGCCCTATTCTCTCCATATCAACAACGGAAATAGATAAAGAAGAGGAGGTGGAGGTGGAGGTGGAGGATCCCGATCAAAATGCAAATCCTCCTTTCTGGAAATTCTGGAAAAAATCAAAACACTGGTCCGAAGATAAAGATGAGGAAATGGATCTTGAGATACCGGAGAATCTGGATGAAGTCAATGCCGATAAACGTGAAAAAAAATGACAGGCCTTTCTAAGAAATGCTGAGTCGCTGCCTCTTGGTTTGCGCCATCTCATATCATAATGCGCTCACAATAAAAAATTCAGAATTTAGTCATAACGTTCCTTGTGTTATTGTACTTTTGACAAACACTGTATTTAAAGAAATACACACAAATAAAAGTATCCATAACGCAAGCCTGGCCTCACCCCAAAGTGGCCATGTTGTGACCAAGCAACGGCGTTAACAAAAACCCAAAGGGTCTTAAAATCCAATTCTGACATCCGGATTTAAGACCCTTTGTAAACTTTATCACACAATCAAATGGCCAAGGACTTTTAGAAAGTCAATGTCAATTTATGATACAGCGCATAAATATCCGGATCTATATCAGGATTTTTCACGCCGCCACTGGACCTCGTGGTCCAGTAATCACCACCGTCCAGGTAAGCGGCAATACCGGTATAAACCAGATTATCCGTGATCTTCCAGGTAAGACTCAGATCCACTTCCATTCCCTGGTCATCATCATATCCCGGTCCATCCGGCACTTCATCTGCTCTGGAAATTGCGCCAATGATGCCAAGGGAAAGAGAATCCGTCACCGCATAATCAGCACCGGCATAAAACATCTGATATCCGTCGCACATGGCAGTGGAGGCCGTTGCAAATCCATCTCCAACATGGTTACCCACCCCATTGCCAAGGGTAGCGTTCATGCCATGATCATCGGCATTTAAAATAAACAATCTTGCCCAGTCAAGCCCGGGTGAGACATAGCCCATGGAACCGATTTCGTCGTCGGTGTAATCAGCATCACCCATGGAATGAGCAAAACCACCCTGGAAGGTGAACGGACCATAATCATAGTTGGCTTCCACAAAATAGGCAAAGGCCTTGAGGTCACGATCCTTGGCACCGGGCACATCATAGGATGCAGTTCCAAAGACATAATCCAGCTCTGCTTCAAACGCCCAATCCCCAAAACTGCCTTTAAAATAAGGAGCCAGCAAAAATACCTGGGCATCCGTGGTTTTACCTCGTTCAGAAAAAGCTGTGGCCGAAGCACTATCAACGCCTGAGTTCAGCCAGTCCATACCAGCGGCTGCAACTGCGGCTGCTCCACCTGCCTGCTGTGCAGCGGCAGCAGATCCACCAGATTGAAGGGTTGTTATGTAAGCCGTCTTATACGCCAATGCACCTGCAGTATACCATGCCCCATAAGAGCCGGCACTGTCTGTGGCTCCATCCGTTGTCGCCACATAATTTTTAAAATCTGAGCTGGAACCATTATTTTCATATGCCTCAGTGAAATTAACCCCTGCAAAGGCCTGCCCTGGATCTTGAAATCTTTTAAAATTATAAAATGCTGTTAAAAGACCCGTGGAATAATTCGATGTTTTATAGGTAATACCAATATAGTATTTGTCATTATCCAAATCACTGAACTCTGTACCCTTGTCATTCTCGGTTACTTTTTCCGCAACTGCACCGATATAAAGTTTTCCGTCGGCCATGGGAATGGGCAGTACATACTTGATACGGTCAGTATCGGATTCATCATCACAAAAAGAGGTTCCCCAGGTGACACCTTCCATACGACCCACCTGAAACAAACCTATGGGACTGATGTAGGAAATATAGGCCCGGTCAAAATCAATATTATCATCATCAATATCGTCATCAAAGCCTTTTCCACCGGAAACATTGTCAAAGGCGGAATCATTGGAACTCAACACTTTTTCCAGGGCATCAAACCGGGTGGTCAACGACAACTTGTCTGTCAGTTTAAAATCTGTTTTCACCCGTAGGCGCATCTGACGATAATCACTTGTTTTGTCAGATTCCAGCATATTCTCTGATGTGTTTAGTATCCCTTCCACATAAAATTCACCACTGAAATTCACATCCAGGGCCATGGCGGGAAGGGAAAATCCGACCACTACAAAAAAAAGCACGGCTGCCAAAATCCTTTTTTTCATCCTTTTCTCCTTTTTCCTTAGTCTTTTTCCATTTCCTTTTCCTTACAAACAGCAAAGCCGATTTTCACACCGATCTCATCAGACCGGCCTTCTTTGCCCCTCCTTTCTTTGATTAATTTTTCGTGGCTGATTTTAATTTCGCCCAGATGAACCCTTAACCCATTAATGAGCAGAATGGCAGGACGATTTTAATAATAATATTTTCTAAACACACGGCCGACACATTGTCAAGCGTTTTAATTTTGTAAACAACGTTATTTATCAATCATTCCCACTGATCGTACCACAATATTGCTTTTAGACTTCCCAATGATCCGTCCGACATTTACAACCGTTCCATACACCACTTCAACATGTCCGTCTCCGTTCATATCCCCCAGGGAAAAATCCGCAACATACCCGGAAACCTCCGGAGTGTGCCATTGTTCTACAAGGGCATCACCTTTCCATTCCAAAATGGAAACATAGCCCCGGGTAAATTTTCTGAAACCGGATAGAAATCCCCTGGACATATCGCTGTTTACCACGGCAATAATCTCAGATTGTCCATTTGCGTCAACATCCTCAAAGGCCACCCGGGAATTGAGATACACCCGCTGGTCAACATCGTTTTTTCCCTGGTCATAGGTGACAAAAAGAGCGCTGGAACCCCACGAACCATCACTGCTCCATTCTTTCTCAAAAGTCTCTTTTCCCAGATTAAGGTAACCGTCATTGTCAAACCATACCATTTTCAAAGCAGCGTTTGCCGTCGGATGCCCCAGACTTCGCCCAAAAATCCCCCCCTTACCGGCCATCTTCGCATCTCCCTTAACGAGATGCTGACCATCAAACGAAAGTGCGTAAATCTCTCCCCAAAACAGCTGGTCCCGGCCTGTTTTTTGCCCCATCAGCTGTTTTTTTCCATCAATCTTAACCACCCGAAAAAACCAGGGAAGATCTTGGGCAACAACGGTAAGCTTGCCCCCCATGTCTTTGATAACCATGGATTTGAGCTGATGCTTGCGATCCAGAACGCTTATAAACAGTTCATCCTTTCCATCAGCATCGGTATCCAGGGCATCCACTCCCACAAAGGTTTGATAATGTTTCCCCTTAAAAATCGCCTTTTTCACCAGATTTTGATTCTGCCAGGAAAAAACGGTGAGTTGCTGTGTTTCAATGACGGCAATTTCCTTGTGCCCATCCATATCCACAACGACAAGCCCTGTGATTTCGCCTGACATGGAACGAGAAACAAACAGCGGTGCAGCAGCAGATTTCCCCGGGACGGGGCTATCGGCAGTCAAGGATGTCGATGTCAACAAAGTTTCCTGCCCTGTCCGGGTATCTGCCCCAGCGGGCACAACAACTGTTTCCACAGAATTTATGATGGAAGCAGGAATGTTGTCCACGGCCAGCTTTCCACCGGCCAGGACCCGCCTGACTTTTTCTGCAATCCCGACAGCATGGCGCATGACATCTGAAAGCCCGGTGCCGGATTCATGGATATTTACAGTATCCATTTCTCCTATGACATCCACAAGCCTTGCATCGGAACTCACGGCATTACCGGCAATGGTGATGCTGCCCATGAGCAGAAAATCCACACCCTGCAATGATTCTGACCGGGCAATGGCATCCATAAGCCCATCGTCCATGGATAAACCAAAACGATCAAAGGGTTTATCCAGGCACCTTACTTGAATTTTACCCCCCTGCCCCACCCGTGTACAAAGCATTTTCCCCATGCCTTTTCCAATAAAGGATTGATCCTCCCGGGAAATCACTTCAAAGGGAAATATAGCAATTTTTTGGGGAGAAACCTCCGCCATTGAGGGCGCTGCCAACCCAGCGAAACAAATCATTGCTGCCATGCCCGACATAAACATTTTTACACCGTTTTTTTTCATTCAACTCACCTGTGGTTAATTATTTTTCAACTCGAAATCAAATGTGAGAAAAGCCTATAGAATCCATGGTCAATTGTCAATCTTCATCAAAGTGATTCTCCTCCCCGGACAGCCAGGGAAAATTGTCTTGCACGAAGGCAGGAGAATGTGTATAAATTTAAAGTTTTTAACCACTCAAAACCCAGGAGCAGCAAATCTGCAAAATCATCATAATGATTTGTCATTACTTGATTTCAGAGTTGCCTACTTAAAAGGATATCATGGTGCATCACACCTTATACGGGATGCGCAACCCTGATTTTTTTAGCATTGACCATGAAACAGGAGTCTCTTTTGAAAAAGAAAACATACCAACTCATGGGGCTAGCCCCATTTATCATCATTGCCGTGCTTTTTTTCTCCATTGGTTCGGTGTTTGCGAATCCTGTGAAAGTAATGATTCTACCTTTTCAGATCAACGCGGAAAAGAATCTTGAATTTCTGAAAACCGGCATCCAGGACATGCTGGGTTCACGCCTTGCATGGCAGGATAAGGTGGCGGTGATAGACAGATCCGCTGTCAACACCACGGTAAAAAAACTGGGCCGGTTTAAAGACGACAGCCTTGCCCTGCTTGCCGGCGGCCAGCTGAAAGCAGATTTTATCATCACCGGCAGCGTGACCATCCTCGGCCAGGGTGCAAGCATTGATGCAAAAATGATGGACATCACCGGCAAAATGGCCCCGGTTTCTTTTTTCGGTCAAACCAATGATCTGGGAGGGGTAATTCCTGAAATCAACCGGTTTGCAACAACTATAAATGAAACGGTGTTCCATCGTCAGATGCTTTCCGCTGGTGGTGCCACGGCCCTGTCACAGCCCACCCAGTCGTCGTCGCCCCCCCCCCAGCAGACACTCAATCCGTTGCTGGCTCCGCAAGCCTTAGCAACCCAGGGAAAATCTGCCGTTAATCCGAATTTTCAAACTGACAGTTCCCGTCAACTTACCAGTGGTTTCTGGAAAAGCAGGCCCATTCCTCTTCGCATCCTGGGCATGGATCTGGGTGATGTGAACAATGACGGGATTCTGGAAACCGTAGCTTTAACTGATGAATCCATAATTATCTACCAAGTGCAAAACAATCGACTGGTAAAAACCGCCGAAATTCCCATCAGCAAATTATCCCACCATATAGGACTGGACACAGGCGACATCAATGGCAATGGGATACCGGAAATTTTTGTTTCCAGTCTTTCCCCGGAACAGGACCGGGCTACATCCTTTGTGGTGGAATACAACGGTAGAAACTACGGCACCATCGTAAAAAATTCCCCCTGGTATTACCGGATTTCAAAACAACAAAACGGTGAGGTGCTGCTCTTGGGACAAAAACAGCGGGAAAGGGATGCCGGTATCCACACATCACCTGTATACAAAATGCAATGGAAGGGCAATGACTATGTGTCAGCAAGCAGAATTTTAAAAGGAAAAACCGCCAATGTCATGGGTCTTTGTGTTGATGACATCCGTGGCAATGGGACAGCAACCACGGCAGGTTATGATACGGCAGAACACCTTACTGTGTTTGGAAAATCAGGGGAATCCCTGAGTCGTAATCCGGAACCCTCCGGTGGAACCCTTGCAGGGTTCATGCTCCCCAAGGACAATGCAGAAGATGACGATCAGCTACAATTTTTCCCCCTTCGCACCAGAATCCACGACATTGACAAAAACGGTGCACTTGAAATCATATCTGCCAGGAACCACGATGTGGCCATGAGTCTTTTCAGTAAATTCAGAAAATTTGACAGGGGGTTCCTGGAGTCTCGCTCCTGGACAGATATGGGATTACACCTGAATTGGAAAACAGCACCTCTGCCCGGGCGTATATCCGACTTTGTTATTGGTGATTTTGACAAAGACGGCTTTGAAGAACTGCTGGTTGCAACAATTACCAAGGAAGGCACCACAATAATGTCCCAGGCCAGCAGCGTCCTTGTAGCCTATGAACTTTTAAAAACCAATGTTAGATAAATATCATAACTTTTATGAAGACAATGTTTTGACTGCACCGGGAAACAAATCATTTATTCCTTGACATCTTTTTCGCGTGCTGATATCGGTATTGAGCAGTATGGGTTATCATGGTGTTTTCTGACGTCAGGAACCATCATCCATACAAGCAGTTGCTAAGGGAAAATTTGCCCGAGTTTATAAGATAATTTAATTTTATACTTTTCGGATTATGCCCCGGCAACATTTAATTATTCGCTTAAAATAGAGCGAAATCACCTTAGTTTTTTGTAGGAGGAAAACGAAGATGAAAAAACTGGCTATTGCTATTCTTGCAGTGGTATGTGTGGCGATGTTCATTGCACCGTCATTTGCTGATGACAGGGTTTCCCTGTATGGATCTTTCCGGGTTCGTGCCTGGGACAACAACTACCTCAACGGTGACGAAACCAGCAACATTGATCAACGGTTCAGAATTGGTACAAAGATCAACGTTGCAGATGATGTTTATGTTGAGATGAGAGCAGATTACGGAGAAGGCTCCTGGGGTCTGAATTATGGTCCTGGATATGTTGTTCGGCCCCGTACTGGTGACAGCTCTGAACTTGATATCGATCGTGGTTTTCTCAACATTGACAAAGAGATGTGGTCCCTGAGAGTTGGACAGCAGTTTCTGGCTCTGGGTATTATGGAAGTACTGGATGCCAATGCAACAGCCGCTAAACTGACCTTGAAACTCCCGGTACAGGTTTCCTTGATTTATGGAAAAGTCGATGAAAACGGAAGTCTGAATGATGATGGTGCCAACGAAGATACCGATTTTTATGCAATGAATCTCAGCTATGACACAGATGCTTTTTCCACTAATCTGTATGCCATTACACAAGATGATGGAACTGCCATTGATGATTCCCGGACAATGTTTGGTTTCAACGGCAGCGCCAAGCTTGGTATGGTTGACCTGACAGCAGAACTTGATTTTGCCGCTGGCGATACGGCTGCCGGCGCCATTGATTACATGGGAACCCAGTTCTACCTCAAGGGCAGTGCCAATCTTACGGATGCCTTCAGCATGGGTGCAGAACTTCTCTACGCTCTGGGTACCGACGATGCCAACGAAGTACAGTTGACCAATATCTGTGACTGGGCATCTTTTGTTCCCATGTCCTCCAATACCCCCTTTGATGCTGATGTAACCGCGTTTGACAGCAACGTAAACTGGTTCAGCCCCTTTGATCCCACTGGCGACAGCGCTGGTGTTCAGGGTATCACCCTGTTTGGTGCCTTCAAAGTAATGGACGGTCTTTCTCTGGGTGCCAAGGTTGGTTACTTCACCCCCGAAGAAGACAGTGTAACAGATGTTGATGACATTACTTCCTTCAACGTTTGGGCATCCTACATGCTGGCCACCAACACTGAACTTGCTCTTGCCTACTTCTACTCAGATTATGATGAAGATGGTGCAACCCCCATGTTTACTGAAGAGCAGGAAATCATGGTTGCAAGACTTCAGGTTAATTTCTAAGCAGAAAATTATTTCTGAACTTGAAGTTGTAATATGATTGTATAAGGGGATCGAATTTTTTTCGATCCCCTTTTTTTAGGAATTCAGATTTCATTGATTTACCATGTATCAAGCCCGGGACACCCCATTCTATAAATGCCACCCCGGGAACCGGGAAAGCGGCAAATTAAAAACAGCCGAGTTCCTTATGTTTAGTCCCAGATTCCCAGTAAGATAATGCGCTCAGCTGAAAACACTCTGTTTTTTTGTATTTTCTTGCCAAAATTTTTAACTTAAAAGCGATATACTCAAACAACCCGCTTAAACATCCGCTCAAAATCCCGCTGGGACCACACCACCCGAATGGGCCTGCCATGGGGACAATAAAAAGCATTCTCACATTCATCCAGACGACGGACAAGATCTGCCATCTCCATTTCGTTCATGGTCTGATTGGCCCGCACTGAATTGTGACAGGCCATGAGGACAAGACAATCCTCCAGCCAGGCCTCCCCGTGAAGGGTGTCATCCCCTGATTCAAGCCCTGACTCCACTATGCCATCCACCATATCCTGAATCAATTGCCTTACATCACAATGATCGATGATGGCAGGAACGGCCTTTAAGGCAAAGGTTGTACCCCCAAAGGGCTCGATGTCAAAGCCAAGTTCACCCAGGGCCGGGATCATCTTTTCCAATAACGCACTCTGGGAGAAATTCAAGTCAAGAACTTCAGGAACCAGCAGATGCTGGGAGGGGGGCCTGAAGGTTTTAGATCGTTTTTTAAGCGATTCATAGACAATGCGCTCATGGGCCGCATGCTGATCAATGAATACAACCCCCTCCAGGGTGTCAATGACAATGTAAGTACCCAGAACCTGCCCCACAATGCGGGTGTGGGATGCCGGCCCGGACATCAAATTTATGGAATGCGCATCTGACGTATTTGAATTTGCTGCATCCGCCCTCAAAACCAAATCAACAGGGGAAGAAATGGCTTTCTCCTGTTTATTTTCAGGTTCCACTGAAGCAAGTTCCACCGGCAGGTCTTCCAGGCCAGCCTTTATCTTAATCCCATCTGATGATATTTTTTTTATATCAAGACTATCATCAGAAAAATTTTTCCCAGTCTCCCCAGGGAGCTTTTGGATATTTTCCGAAGGTAATTCAATATCAGGAAAAGGGTCTTTCTGATGGTTTTCAGCATTGCCAGGACGGCCCCATTGAAAAAGTGATGGTGGAACTGCCCTGGAATCGCTGTCAATGTTGACCTTGTTTTGGATTGGGTTACCAGGCCGCCCTTCTTTCACCGATGTCTGTGGCTGAGAAATCCCACCCTGGTCATCCGGCAATTGAAATCCATAATCAGATTCTGCTGATGGCACATCAACAGATGACAAGTTCCGGGGAGTTGACAAGGCTGATGGCATTTCCTTTAATACCAGGGAAGTATCTTTCTGCTCGGAAAGGACCAAAGCATCAGACACCGCCCGGCGAACAGCATGATACACCCCTTTTTCATCGACAAACCGCACCTGAAGTTTTGACGGATGCACATTAACATCCACCCCATCAAAGGGCAGGGTAAGAAACACCACAGCCATGGGAAAACGGCCTTTCATGATCCTGCCGCGAAACCCCTGGAGAAGGGCCGACACCATCCCTTTGTCCGTCACCATGCGCCCATTGACAAACAGCCGGATACGCTGGGAACTGGATCGGGTGTGGGCAGGATGGGCAATATAGCCCTTAATTCCAAGATCATCGAGTTGCAGATCAAGGGAATAAAGCTGCACTGCGGCATCTGTTCCCAGAACCGATGCCACCCGGGAATCAAGGGCCTGATCACAGCTGATATCCTTAACCAGACGTCCATTGTGAATCAAAGAGAACCCCACCCCCACGGCCCCCATGGCCATGGCAGCAAAGGCATCGGCGATGTGCCCCATTTCTGTGTTGACGGTCTTTAAAAATTTACGACGCACCGGGGTATTAAAATAAAGATTTCTGATGTCCACCACAGTACCGGGAGGTGCACCGATCTCAGACACTTCCATAAGTTTACCCCCGCTTAGAAAAAGCCGGGTGCCATAGTCTGCCCCCTTCTCCCGGGTGGTGATGGTCATCTTGGACACCGATGCAATGGAGGGCAGAGCCTCCCCCCGAAAGCCCAGGGTGGCAATGGAAAAAAGATCGTCTGCCGTGGCAATCTTGCTGGTGGCATAACGCTCTATGCATAACAATGCATTGTCCCGGGACATTCCGTCCCCGTCATCGGACACCCGGATGAGATCCCGCCCTCCGCGGTCCACCTCCACCCGGATATGGGTGGCATGGGCATCCAGGGCATTTTCCATGAGTTCTTTCACCACGGACACCGGACGTTCCACCACCTCTCCGGCGGCAATTTGGTTGGTGATCAGTTCGGGAAGGACGCGGATATCACCCATGATATCATCCTTCCTGGGAGGATTTCACAAACCGAAACAAAAATTCCGAATCCTCGGGGCTCAGATCAAACCGGACACAGGCCTGATCCACAATTGCAGAAACAGATATCTCTGTATTTTTCTGTTTTTCTTCAGATACCCACTGCACTGCCTTTCGAAGTTTTTCACCCTGGGGTTGTAATGTAGTCATCTCGAACCTCCTTTCAGTCAATGATCAAGTTTTTGGACTGATTTCCGGGAAAACGGTGTCAGGCTTGGCTTATTGGCGTTATTGACCACGATCCAAGCAAGGCCGGAACTAACAATAATGCCAATAAGCCAAGCCTGACACCTCCCACTGATTTGAATTGCAACGCTGATCCCGGGCCAGCCCGGCACTGGCAATAACACACATAAACCTTTGCGAATTCAGAGCCGATCATCCCATTTCTGGAAATCGTTTCTTCAAATCCAGTGCCTGCTCCAGGCCATAGGCCGCCCGCACCAGAGCCATCTCATCAAACCGGCCGGCCATCATCTGAAACCCGATGGGCAATCCTGTTTCTGCATGGCCACAGGGAACCGAAATGCCGGGAAGACCTGCCATGTTGGTGGAAAGGGTAAAAATATCTGTGAGATACATGGTCAGAGGATCATCCACGTTTTCACCTATCTTAAAGGCTGGGGTGGGAGCCACCGGAGATACAATGATATCACAGGATTCAAAGGCCCGGGAGAAATCCTCACGGATTAAGGATCTCACCTTGGTGGCCTGGCCGTAATAGGCATCATAGTACCCTGCAGAAAGGGCATAGGTGCCGGTAATAATGCGGCGCTGCACCTCATCTCCGAAGCCTTTGGATTTTGTTTTTTTGTACATATCAATAAGCTCAGCGGCATTGGTATCCCGGTAGCCAAACCGCACCCCGTCAAACCGTGCCAAGTTGGAACTGGCCTCGGAGGGTGCAATGACATAATAGGCGGCCACGGCATAATCCGTGTGGGGCAGGGAAATTTCCTTCATGTTTACGCCCAGGGATTCCAGCTGTTTCACCGAATGATAAAACGCCTTTTCCACATCGGGGTCCAGCCCCTTTACCGAAAGAAATTCCTTGGGAATCCCGGCGGTCATGCCCTTGAGCCCTTGGGCAGTATAAGCATCTATGGCTGCTGTGAAATCCGGCACATCCACATTGGCCGAAGTTGTATCTCTGGGATCATGACCACAAAGGGCGTTGAGCATGATGGCACTGTCCCGGACATCCCGGGTGATGGGTCCAATCTGGTCCAGGGACGATGCATAGGAAACCAGGCCAAACCGGGAAACCCGGCCATAGGTGGGTTTAATCCCCACAACACCGCAATGGGAGGCCGGTTGACGGATGGACCCTCCGGTGTCAGTCCCCAACGAGGCCGTACACATCCGGGCCGCAACGGCCGCCGCAGATCCGCCGCTGGAACCGCCGGGCACATGATCCCTATGCCAGGGATTCCGGGTGATGTGAAAACCGGAGTTTTCCGTGGAAGACCCCATGGCAAACTCATCCAGATTGGTTTTTCCAAGAATCACGGCCCCGGCATCCCTAATTTTTTCCACCACGGTGGCATCATATTGGGGCACAAAATTTTCAAGGATTTTAGAGGCACAGGTGGTGGCAAGCCCCCTGGTACAAAGCAGATCCTTCAATGCCAGGGGAATACCCAGAAGAGGCGTGGACTCTCCGGCAGCCAGGCGTTCATCGGCTTTTTTTGCCCCCTCAAGGGCACCTTTTTCATCCACGGTGATGAAGGCTTTAAGATCGGTATCACAGTCATCAATGCGTTTTAAAAATGCCGTGACAAGATCCACAGAGGAGATCTCCTTTGTGTCCAGTAGTTTTCTGGCATCAGATATGGTCAGTTCATGAAATTTCATTTTTCTTCTCCTCTACCCCACCGCTTTGGGCACTATGTAAAAATCATCTTCCCGCTCCGGGGCATTGGCAAGGGTAATGTCGGGGCCCGGCGGGGTATGGGGAATATCCTCCCGGAATACATTGTGATCCATGGATGCCCCGGACATGAGTTCCGCCCCGGACACATCGGCATCTTTGAGTTTATCTATGTACTGCAGTATCCGGCTCACCTGATCGGCAAATTTATCCACAAGGGTATCATCCACCTCCAGTCGTGACAAATGGGCGATATATTCAATATCTTTTCTGGTGATCTTCATTCTTATTCCTTTTGTATAATTATGCCATAAACACCCCGGGATTCCAGGATCTTTAGGGCTTTTTCCGCAGAAACACTGTCCGGGTATGTCCCCACCCTCACCCGGTGCCATACATTGCCGTCCACAAGCGCAATGGAACGATGGGGACTAAAACCCTTTACCTTGAGGGTTTCCATACGCTTAATGGCATCCAGAAGCTGTCTGAAGGAGGATATCTGGATGGTGTAGGCACCCTCCTGTGAGATTGAAACGGCTTTATTTTCAAACCTTTCTGGTAACTGAACCGGAGTATTTCCATTTCCAGGAAATGTATCCTGGTCCTGTAATCCTTGATTCATCTCAGTTTCAGTGGATTCCACGACCCGGGTGCTGGCTTTCAAGGACTTTTTCATGGGAACCAGTCCCTGGGATGCCCCAAGATCCGGAACTTCAATGGCCGGAACACCTCCGTCCGAACCGCCATCATCTTTTTTTTCCCAGGGCGGTTGTGACAGAGAAAAATCCGTTGAAACCTTTTTTTTCAATTCATTATAAAAGGCCAGCTTTGTCTTTTCTGGAGGATTTTCCCTTTTCTCCCTGTTGGCCAGTTCCGCCAGTTTTTTCTGGAGTGGACGGGTGTCAAAATGAACAGGGGCGGTTCCCCGCCCCACCATAACACCGGTGAAGAACATGATGCCGCAAAGGCAAAACAGCCCCATGGACACCATGACAACCCGGACGAACATATACCCTACATCCTTTCCGGTGCAGACACGCCAAGTAAGGCCAGGGCATTTCGAATCACCTTTTTAACCGCCCCCACAAGACAGAGTCTGGCAAGGGTGGTGGTGATGTCATCGGTGATCACCTTATGGCGGTTATAATATCCATGGAAGGTGGATGCAAGGGTCATGAGATAGGTGAAAACCACATGGGGATGCAGGGTGGCCGCACTTTTTTCCACGGCTTCCGGGAATGCGGCCAGTGCCTTAATCAATTTAATTTCCTCGACTTCGGTGAGACAGGAAATATCAATGGTCTGCCAGGACATTTCATTGGTTTTCAAGATCCCCTGCTCCACGGCCTTCAACATGATACCGGCAATTCGGGCATGAACATACTGAACATAATACACCGGATTCTCGCTAGTCTGCTGTTTGGCAAGCTCCAGGTCAAAATCAAGACCGGAATCATAACTGCGACTCAAGAAAAGAAAACGAGCCGCATCTCTGCCCACCTCATCCACAATATCCTTTAAGGTAACAAACTCACCGGCCCGGGTGGACATGGCCACCGGGACTCCACCCCTTAAAAGAGACACCAGCTGAACCAGGATCACATCAAAGCGATCACTGGAAAGCCCCGATGCGTCAATGGAGGCGTTTATACGGTTAATGTATCCATGGTGATCTGCCCCCCATACATCAATGACCCGATCAAAGCCCCTTTCAAATTTTTCCATGTGATAGGCGATGTCCGAGGCAAAATAGGTGGTGATCCCGTTCTGTCTCACCACCACCCGATCTTTTTCATCCCCGAAAGCTTCGGTGTTAAACCACTGGGCACCATCCTTTTCATAGATAACTTTCTTTTCCCGGAAGGTTTCTATGGCCTTTTGTACCCGACCTGAATCATAGAGGCTCTGCTCGCTGAACCATTGATCATAACAGACACCAAAGGCGGCCAGATCTTCTTTTATACCCGCTAGAATCTTATCAGCAGCGTATCGGGCGCAGATTTGAATCCCTTCTGTTTCTTCCTTTTCAGTGATATCTTTCCCCATGAGGGTGATAATTTCAGCTGCAATCTCCCGGATGTATTCCCCCTGGTAGCAGTCATCTGGAAAAGAAAGCTCCCGGCCCTGGGCCTCACACAATCGAAGCCACACGGAAAGCCCCAGCGTTCGGATCTGTCTGCCGGAATCGTTGATGTAGTATTCCTTCTGCACCTCATACCCCGCAAAGGAAAGGATATTACCCACCGCATCCCCCACAGCAGCTCCCCGGCCATGACCCACGTGAAGGGGGCCTGTGGGATTGGCACTGACAAACTCCACCTGAACTTTTTTACCCTTCCCCACCTCAACTGCCCCGAATTCTTGGTCTTTTTCGTACACCGTTGCAATAAGGGGATGCCAGGCGGAAGGGGTTAAAAAGAAATTGATAAATCCGGGACCGGCAATCTCACACTTTTCAATGATTCCCTGGGGGTCGTCCACATGGGATACCAGAGCTTCGGCAATTTTCCGGGGGGCCATTTTCTGCACCGAGGCCGAAACCATGGCAACATTGGAGGAAAAATCGCCATGATTGTCATGGCGGGGCACCTCAATTTCCATATCCGACAGAGCATCCGAATTCAAGAGACCAGCTTCAAATGCCCGTCGGGCAGCACCCACAAGAATGTCTTTTATTTTTTTCTTCATTGTATAATCAATTCTCATGCTCAGAGTTATTGTCCAATTGAAATCTGGGCGTATCGTCATCTCCGTCGATCTCTTTAATGTCATCTTCAGTGAGATCTTCGGTTTCATCCTTGAGCAGACTTTCAAGCTCGTCCACGTCTGCGTCATCCACCTCCTCTGGTTCTTCATGCTCTTTGGGGAAGGCTTCAATATCCTCATATTCTATAACAAGCTTGTCCCCATGATCCTCGGTTAAAAAGTCTTTCAGACTTTCAAACATTTTCACACTCAGATCAAAGGGAGGAAAAAGATTTTTCCGACGCAGGGTCTCAATAAAAAGATCCTGCCCCCCTTCCAGGGCATTTTTTATATCTTCATAGGAGTAGCGCTCTTCATGGACACTTATAAAGGCACCGGGATCCGCCTCACCCGCCTCCTGAAGCGTAATATTCTCTTTTTTTTCATCAA
This sequence comes from uncultured Desulfobacterium sp., assembly GCA_963674605.1. GTDB lineage: Bacteria > Desulfobacterota > Desulfobacteria > Desulfobacterales > Desulfobacteraceae > Desulfocicer. Next base: position 1,290,095 of record OY771474.1, read on the forward strand.
TGATGAAGGTAAATTTCTGTTTCATTTTTTTCTCCCTGGTTGTTAACTCGGACTTTTTGAGTTCCCTTGAATATTAATAAATCTGCAAACATTGAACCGCCGATCCCCAAGCTTATCACCAACGAATTAAAACAAACGAGTTGCGTATATTTTATACTGGGGACAAGCTCATCTCAAAGAAGTGAAATCAGGCTCAATGGATATAATCAAAGACAAAATTCTAATCACTTACAACAAACCTTCTAATATAGCGGAACTTCACCCCCTGTCAACCATTCAATGCCCTTTTGAGTAAAGTAAACTGGAAAGCAAAAAAAACAATTTGGGTGTTGACCTGCTCAAAACAACATGATATACACCTTCAGATCTGTTGGGAGGAGTGGCCGAGCGGCTGAAGGCGGCGGTCTTGAAAACCGTTAAGTGTCAAAGCTTCGTGGGTTCGAATCCTACCTCCTCCGCCATCAGAAACAAAATATTATTTTGTTTCTGAACAGAGGCATTAAAAATGTGGAGAAATGGCCGAGTGGCTGAAGGCGCTCGCCTGCTAAGCGAGTATGGGGGTAACACTCCATCGAGAGTTCGAATCTCTCTTTCTCCGCCACACACAAGCGTTTCAAGGGTTGATACCATTCATGGTGTCAACCCTTTTTTCGTTTGGGTTTCTTCAAAAAGAATCATGAGCGCTGGGCACAGCGTCGACCAGCTGTCATAATTATAGATTGTCCAAACCACGAGAATTCGCTAAAGTATCACAAGCAGGGAAGGTAAAACGACTAAAGAGCAGGAGGATGCCAACATGGAGCACACACAACCCATCAACAGAGAAGTTGACAGCCGGGTGGTCCGTTTAAAACTCACAGACGGCACCCACGTCAAAGGCCATGTAAATCTCAATCGAACCCCGGGCTATGAACGGGTCAGCGACCTTGTCACAGAAAATCCGGAACGGTTTCTTGTACTTTTTTCCGTCTCAGTTAAAAAAGAGGCCAATGACATCCCGGTGTTTCACCAGACCCTGTTCATCAACCGGGACCACATCATCTGGGCAGCACCAGATGAAGACCAATAAAGCAACACTATCCAAGCTTGATCACAGCATGGGTCAGGCATGGAGTTGAACCTAAGATGATGCACACATCACAATCGGCGGGGCAATGGGGTCAGACTTGTGATATCCAAGACCGAACTTATTATCAGGCTTCATGCTTTTGTCAACACCTGTATTTAAGGGCAAATTTAAGCAAAACCGCCAATAATGCAAGCCCGACCCCCACTCAATACAAATGGGGAGGCGTACAACACCCTCCCCGTTATCAAATCAACGCGTCAATCGAACAGCGATGAAACTGACATTTCCCCGCCTGAAAAGCAGCTGAAATAGTTCCCCTTTGCGCACAGTCTCCATGGCTTTCAGGTATTGCCTTTGTGTTTCAATGGGCCGATGGTTGACCTCTTTTAAAAGGTCTCCCTCCCGGATGCCGGCCTGATCTGCCTTGCTTCCCGGCTCAATTTCCACCACCACGATCCCCTTTGTCCCCGAAGCATACCCATAAGGTCGTGCCGCCTCGTCCGTTGTGGAAGCAAATCTCATTCCCAGCTCATCAAATCCATTGCTGCCACCAACTGCCAGGTGGTCATCATCACTTCTCCTGTCAAGGGTCACCGTTGACTGCTTGGTCTGCCCCTCCCGGATATAGGTCACCACCACCTTTTCTCCCACACTGAATCCGGCAATGGCACTGGACAGATCGTGACTGGATTTAATCTGGAAGTCATTGACCTTTACAATAATATCCCCGGGTTTGATACCGCCCTTCTGGGCCGGATTATCATCATATACCTGGGCCACCAGTGCTCCCCCCGTGGCCTTGATACCATAGTACTGGGCAAGTTCCGGCGTCACATCCTGAATGGCCACCCCCAGCCACCCCCGGGTAACGGACCCGGAATCCTGCAGCTGCTTTACAATGCCCCGGGCAAGATCAGATGGAATGGCAAAACCGATGCCCTGGCCGGATTTGATAATGGCAGTGTTGATACCAATGACTTCGCCGTCCATATTGAGCAGAGGTCCCCCACTGTTACCCGGATTAATGGAAGCATCGGTCTGGATGAAATCATCATAGGGACCGGAACCCAATATGCGTCCCTTGGCACTTACTATACCTGCCGTCACCGTTTGTTCAAGCCCAAAGGGACTGCCGATGGCCACCACCCAGGTACCCACCTTGAGATCATCGGAATTGCCAAGCTTCAGGGGTACAAGGCCCTTGGCATCTATCTTGATAAGGGCCAGATCCGTCTTGGGGTCCCCCCCCACCACCGTGGCAGCATATTCTTTATCATTGTACATTTTTACCAGGATTTCATCGGCTCCATCAATGACATGGTAATTGGTCACAATATAACCCTTCCGATCAATGATAAAACCGGAGCCCAAGCTGTTCTCCTTGTAATCCCGGGAAGGTCCCCGCCGGTTGAAAGGATTGGTGAACTGCCGGAAAAAATCCCGTTCATCAAAGGGCTGACCAAAAAAATGATTAAATACCCGTCCCCCGCCCTGTATGGTCTTGACGGTGCGGATATTCACCACCGCGGGTCTTGCATCCTCGGCCAACTGACTGAAGTCTGCAGGGACCATATTCACCCTTGCAAAGGAAATCACCGGCACCATCAGGGTAAGCGCCAGGGCAATAACCATCATCTGCTTTTTTAGATTTTTCATAACACCCTCCTTATTCAAGTAATAACAAAGCCATTTCCATGGCATGGGGATCCTTCCCTATCCGATGCACCATGAATTGTCAGGGGCAGCAGCAAATAGAATCAATCCCTTTTTCCTTTAATGGAATTAATATAATGCACAAAGATGATGGTTAAATGACTTAAACATTACCATTTGGTAATACATGCAAAAAAGCCGATGGTGCCCATAAAATCGACCTGGACTCAGAACAGCCGGGCCAAGGGAGGTCAACTTGCCCCCTCCTGTCCATTCTGGGACAAGGGCAACACAAGGGTAAATGCGCTGCCCTGCCCCGGAACGCTTGTCACAAGAACATCCCCCCCATGTCCCCGGGCCAAAGCCCGGACCAGGCTCAATCCAAGACCTGTGCCCCCGCAGCTCCGGGACGGATCAGCCCGGAAGAAACGATCAAACACACGATCCAAATCTTCAGGAGCAATACCAATACCGGTATCTTCGACTTTGATTTCAACCTTCTGTGCCTTTCCGGGGTTCACAGACACCGTCACCCTGCCCCCGGAGGGTGTATATTTAATGGCATTGTCCAGCAGATTGGCCAGGCAGCGCTGCATCATCCCCCGGTCGGCCCATACTGTCATTTTTTTCCCCAGAACCTTGTCCAGCACAAGGCCGCCATCTTCTGCCAGGGGGGAAAACAGCTGGCATGCTTCTGTCACCAGCTCACCAATATCCACCGCCGCCATATGAAACTGTCCTTCCCCGCTGTCGGTTCTGGCAATCACCAGCATGGTATTGACCATGGACAGCAGTCGATCGGCCTCTTCAATGGTGGAACCTGCCATGGCCTGATATTCATCAAGACTTGTACCATGCACCAGAGTCACCTCGGCAAGCCCCCGAATCCGGGTCACCGGCCCTTTTAGATCATGGGCAATATTATCCCCCATTTCCCGGATGCTTTTCACAAGGCTTTCAATGCGGTCGAGCATGCCGTTAAAGGTTGTGGCCAGCTGATCCAATTCCGTCTGATGTCCGGTCACCGGCACCCGTTCAGACAACCTGGACCCGGAAATAAGCGCTGCCGTCCGGGTAACAGCGGCCACCCCAGCCAATGCCTTTCGGGCCATGAACCAGCCGGGAACGGCGGAAAACAGAATCACCAGAACCATGGCACCGATGAACACCCCACCAAAGGCATTGAAAAAACCAGAATAGGCGTCCATGGAAAGACCGGTCTGCAGCACCACCCCGTTGCCCACCATGTGGTACAGCACCCGGATACCCTGCTTCTGTCCCTTCACATGAACCGTGTCATATACATCCGCCGTTGTGCTCACCAGACGCTCCAGGGTTAATTTTGAAATGGGAATTCGTTCCCAATAGGCCATATAAGAGGATGCAAACACCTCGCCATCGGCATACAGCAGACGAAAAAAAACCTTTTTTTCTCCGGCGGCACGGGCCTCCAGAGCCGCAAGCCTTTTAATTCCGGGAATTCCCTGCACCGAAAGAATAGTGGAAAACCGCGCGGCAACCCCGCCCAGTTCATCATCCATGTGCGTCACAATGGTCCGGGACACCAGAAAATAAAACAACATGAATGCCACACACGAAGAAACAACAAAAATCCCGGCATACCAGAGGGTCAACCGGAAAGCCAGGGTATGAAACACTCTTGGAACCCGCATTATTTTTCCTTCTTTCACTGAATGATCAAGTTTCAGGCTTGGTATCTATCTTGTCGGGCCAAACCATAACATCGCCACTTTGGGGCTTGCTCACCACAAGGCTCACCCGTCACAGTTGACGGGCCAATGGGGACAGACCCGAAGTTTCCCTGGAATCCGGGACCGGAATCACCCCCGGCGCAAAACATAACCCACACCCCGAACGGTGTGGATCAGCTTCAGTTCATAGGCTTTGTCCACCTTGTCCCGGAGGCGGCAAACCCTGGCTTCCACCACATTGGTCATGGGATCAAAATTATAATTCCACACATGCTCAATGATCATGGTTTTAGACACCACCCGTTCCTTATTTCTCAAAAGATATTCCAACAGGGAAAATTCCAGGGGCTGAAGATCAATGATATCCACCCCCCTTTTCACCTCCCGGGAAATCAAATTAAGACTCAAATCTTCATAGGACAGCAGGGTGGGCTCCACATTTCCCCCGGCCCGGCGTAAAAGGGCCTGGATTCTTGCCAGAAGCTCCGTAAAGGCAAAGGGCTTGGTAAGATAATCATCGGCCCCGGCCTCCAATCCCCGGACCCGGTCATCTACTTTGTCCCTGGCACTTAAAATAATCACCGGGGTGTTTAGTTTTTCATGTCTTAACTTACCAATCACTGTGATGCCATCCAGTTCCGGCAGCATCACATCCACCACCAGCACATCATAGTCACCGGAACGTGCCATGGTTAAGCCGTCAAAACCATCCACGGCACGGTCGGTTACATACCCGGCGGAATCCAGCCCCCTGGTGATAAACTCGGCAATTTTGTCATCATCCTCTATTAAAAGAATTCGCATTCCCCCCCCTCTTCTGTTCTCCGAAAAACCATCAAAAAAAATGCAACCATCAAACTTCAAAGCACCTACCCAGAACATCGGCACCCCTGACCTTGAAATCCAAAGCACTTTACACTTCAGGTGATCTATAATATAACTCACACATGTCGTAGAGAACACAACCAAACATGAAAATGGCAATAACACAAACCTGACCTCGTTGAACCAACAATTATAACGAGTGGCCCATGTTATGATCAAGCCCACATTTTCATATAAACCCGCATCTCCTGACAAACACAACGAGGCATGAAAATGGCATAATACCGCCCCCAACGGCCATCCAGTCCGGCCCGGGACCGTCGGCGGCCCCTTTGCCCTGCCGGTCTAAAGCGCAGGAACTGCGGGCAGGTTTGTCCTCAAACAGCCTGCGCTTCGTTACAATCGGCAGGGCAAAAGGGCTGATCGCCTTTAGCTCCGATCGTGCCAGACTGGATGGCCGTTGGGGGCTCTTCTGTCGATACGTTGAGGCAGCGTTTTCATATAAAACGGACATGCTGCTCAACAGATACAACACTGAGACCTTCAGGAATAAACGACAATAATGATAAAAACTTACTACTGGTGGCCCCTGCAGACGGTCCTTTCCCTTATCTGTATTTTATTTACCCTGTTCGGCATTAATATCCTTGTGGCCGCCTATGGACTCAAAGACCCCATTTTCTTTGTCATGACTTTTTTTTCTGCATCCTTTATTATCCTCATTGGACTTGCCCTTTTTGTCGGTATTGTGGCCCGCATGATCAAAAGATATCAGGGGCACAACACCCCGGCCTCCACAAAAAAAACACCATAACCAGGTACCCATGACACTTCTTTTAAGCTATAAATCCCTCCATAAAACCTATGGAGACGTTCCCATATTTGATGACCTTTCCTTTAATCTCAAGGCCGGAGAAAAACGAGGCCTCATCGGCGGTAACGGCAGTGGAAAATCAACCCTGCTCAAACTCATCGCAGGCGAGGATGTTCCGGACCGGGGGGAAAAATACATAAAACCGCTGACCCGCATGGCATACCTTCCCCAGGAAGATATCCTGGATGGAGACAAAACCATTGAGCAGACGCTCTTTGATGCATTGAGCCAGGAACCTGTGGATGATCCGGAACGATACCGGCGGGTGAAACGAGCCACAGGCCTGGGAGAGTTCCCCGATGAAACCCAGAAATGCCGGGACCTGTCCGGCGGATGGAGAAAACGCCTGGCCATCACCCGGGCTCTTATTCTGGAGCCGGATCTGCTGCTCCTGGACGAACCCACCAACCATCTGGATATAAAAAGCATTCTCTGGCTTGAAAATATCTTGAAAAAACCACCCTTTGCCTTTGTGGTGGTAAGCCATGACCGGTGTTTCCTTGAAAATGTATGTTCAGACATCATGGAACTTGGCCGGTGTTATCCCGATGGGCACCTGTCGGTGTCCGGGGGATATATGACCTTCCGGGACCAGCGGGAAAATTTTCTGGAGGCCCAGAGTCGTCAGGAAACCATCCTGTCCAACAAAATGCGCCGGGAAACCGAATGGCTCAGCCGGGGTGCCAAGGCCAGATCCACCAAGGCCCGGTACCGCATTGATCAGGCAGAGGAACTCAGAGCCGAACTTGCCATGGTTAAACGCATGAACCTGCGCACCCGCCGACTGGACATTGATTTTGATAGCACCCAGCGAAAAACCCGTCAACTGATGACCTGCCGGAACATGGGAAAATCCATACAGGGACGCACTTTGTTTCAGGATATCACCCTGAAACTGACCCCGGGAACCCGTCTGGGGCTCATGGGAAACAACGGCAGCGGCAAGACCACATTCATGAACATCCTTGAAAATAAAACAGCCCCGGACACCGGCAGCCTGCAAAGGGTGGACAACCTAAAAGTGGCAGTTTTTGACCAGACAAGATCCCGCCTGGACCCGGAAACCAGCCTGAAAGAGGCTCTGTCACCGGCAGGGGATGCGGTGATGTTTCAAAACAGAAGCATTCACATTGTCTCCTGGGCCAAACGATTTCTCTTCACTCCGGACCAGCTGACCCTTCCTGTCAAGCGGCTTTCCGGCGGGGAAAAGGCCCGTATCCTCATTGCCAATCTCATGGTGCAACCGGCGGATATCCTTTTACTCGATGAGCCCACCAATGATCTTGACATCCCTTCACTTGAGGTACTTGAAGAAAGCCTCATGGACTTTCCCGGGGCCGTGGTCATCGTTTCCCATGACCGGTTTCTGCTTGACCGGGTCACAGACACCATCCTTTTTCTTGACGGAAAAGGAGGGGCCAACCTGTTTGCAGATTACAACCAATGCCTTAAACAACAGATAAAACCACTGGCCACCCCCCAGGAAAAACAAGCACCCCGTTCCCGCAAAGGCCCTGACTCTCCACCAAAACAAGGCACAGGCTTCTCTTACAAACACCAGTATGAGCTGGATCAAATGGAGGAAAAAATTCTCATGGCCGAGGCAAAGGTGACAAAAATTCAGGAGACTGCCGAGGCCCCTGAGACAATGAAAGATCCCGAAGCCCTTGCAAAGGCGTACACCAACCTTCAAAAAGCCCAGGAAACGGTGGACTCCCTGTACGCCAGATGGGAAACCCTGGAGAACCTGAAATCCCAATCATAAACAACCCATTTGGGTGCATTCCCATTTTCCAGGTTTGATCACAATATGGTTTATTTGTCATAGGCCGGGGCCAAGGGGAGCACCCCCCAAAAAACAATCTTGACCTGCAAACAATAGGATGATAAGATTATTGTTTGTATTTATTCAAAGGCATTGGCCTGAGCCCATGCCTGACATCCGGTACTAAAATACAAACCACAGGTGCCCCCTGAGGGCATAACACGATCCGACACGGAAACCGGATGGTCCGGTTTCACTCGATTTATCCTTGCTCCGTACAAAAAACGGGGCTGTAATCCGCAAGGAGAGCGTACATGAGAAGGTATGAAACCATCTTTATTGCAGATCCTGATCTCCAGGAAGATGCAAGAAAAAATCTGTTCGACAAATTCACAAATCTGCTGGCACAGGAAAATGGTATCCTGGTTGACTTTGATGACTGGGGAAATAGAAAGCTTGCATATGAAATAAAGAAAAAAGCAAGGGGTCATTATGTGTGCATGACCTATGGCGGCAACGGTGCACTTGTCAGCGAACTTGAGCGTAACTTCCGCCTGGATGACAAAATCATGAAATTCATGACGGTGCTGCTGGAAAAAGATGTAAATCCCAGCGATCTGGAACAGGAAATTGCCGCAGCGGCAGAATCCAAAGAAGAAGCAAAACCCGCAACGGAAAATACCGAAAAAGCCACCGAAGACGTAGAGGCTGACACCACGGAAGACACTGAAACCGCCGACGACGCACAGGAGGAAAATTAATCATGGCTTTCCAGAAAAAAAACACAAAAAAAAGATTTTTCCAGCGCCGTAAAGTGTGCAGATTCTGCGCAGACAGCACCCTTGAAATTGATTATAAAGATGCCAAGGCCTTGAGACCGTTTATCACGGAACGGGGAAAAATCATCCCCCGACGTATCACCGGCACCTGCGCCAAGCATCAGAGAAAATTATCGGCAGCCATCAAACAGGCCAGAACCATCGCCTTTCTGCCCTATGTAGGTAAACTCAGTTAGCCTGCCAAAGCGACTATAATGGATCAGTTACCCCACCCCCCCAACTCCTGGACCGGCCCATTGAGAGATATTCTCACTGGTGTATCCGCATGCCTGGTAATCGTATCGATCACCATTTACCTCCCTCTGCTGGGATTTATAATGGCCATGCTGCTGCCCATGCCGGTTCTGTTTTATCGGCTGAAGCTGGGCAGGACACCCGGTGCGATTATTGCCACGCTGGTACTTGGAGTCATTGCAACGGCTTCGGGGGAACTGTCCATTGATACGCTGTTTTACGGTGCTCTTTTTCTCACTGGTTTCATGATGGGTGAATGCATGGAAAGAAACTTTTCCGTTACCCGAATAGGGCTTTACACGGGGCTTACGATCCTTGCAGGTTGCATTTTCCTGGTTCTTGCCCACAGCTTATTCACGGGAGAAGCACTTCTTCCCATGGTGTCAACCTATGTGGGAGCCAACCTTGACTTGACCATGCAGCTGTACAGCAATATGGGAATTCCCCAGGAAAACATGGACATGCTTGCCGATTCCATGGATACCATAAAATATGTTCTGGTACGGATTCTTCCATCACTGATCATCTCCATGCTTCTGGTTGTCATCTGGAGCAATATTCTTTTCATCAGGAAAATCCTTGCCGGCAAAGGGATTCACCTTTCCCAACTTGCCCACCTTAATCGGTGGAAGGCACCGGAACATCTGGTATGGCTGGTCATCGCCTTTGGCATCTGCCTGCTTTTTCCGGCCAGGTCATTAAAGATTATCAGTTTGAATTTCCTGATTGTATTGATGCCTGTTTATTTTTTCCAGGGCATTGCCATTGTTTCTTTCTTTTTTGAAAAAAGAAATTTTCCACGGATGCTCAAAATTTTCATTTACAGCATCATTGCCCTTCAGCAGATCTTTCTGCTGCTGGTGGTGGGACTTGGTTTTTTTGACACATGGGTTAATTTCAGGAAAATAGACATCACCGAAACCACCGTAAAATAGCCTGGGACAACTGATATAAGAGAGGACAATCAGCCTGAAACACAATTGCCGACGTATTAACTTCCGGCATGGTTTTTTGTCCATCCCCCTAAAAAAACAACACGGTCTGACAACAGACTGAACCTTTATCGGAGGTTAAAATGAAAGTTATACTCAAAGAAACTATAGACACACTGGGCATTGTGGGTTCCGAATGCACAGTTGCTCCGGGATATGCCAGAAATTATCTCTTTCCCCAGGGCAAGGCCATTGCTGCAACGCCCCAGAACCGCAAGGTGATTGAGCAGGCCCGGGCCAAATTTGATCTTCAAATTGCCAAAGAGAAAAAACTGGCCCAGGAAATGGCAGAAAAAGTCAAGGACATCGTATGCATCATCAAAGCCAAAGTGTTTGAAGAGGTTCGACTTTACGGTTCTGTCACCTCCCATGACATCAAGGCTGCTCTGGATGCCCAGGACGTTATCATTGAACGTCGCTCCATCCTCCTTGTGGAACCCATCAAGGAAACAGGCGAATATAAGGTGCCTGTAAGACTTTACAAAGATGTTGAACCGGAAATCACCGTAAAGGTAATGCCGGAAGATAAAGCAGAATAAGAGTAAATATTCGGTCAGCACCCCATATTTGTCCATTTTGGCCTGCTCACATGGCATCAGTATAGGCTATGCAGGCTCAAATAAACAAATATGGGGAACTGCCCAGACACTTAGATTACCAAACACGAATATTGCCTCATCGGGCCTTCCCAGGTCTTTAATTATCTTGCAAGACTTCCCAACACCAGGCCCAGACCCTTCTCCACCCTTGGTCTTTATGCCAGCGGAGGGGGAGGTTTTAACTTGTTTTAACATCACCACAGCGACGTATTGATGTCAAAAACCTATCGCACAAAAGTGCTGAAAGATTTACCTGAGCCGTTTTCACTCATCATATAACCCCCGAAGATCCCAATGCCATGGTAAATCCCAGACAAAAAAATATTGATCCCCTGCTAAACAAAACCCCTCCCCACGACCTGGAAGCGGAAGAATCCCTTCTCAGTGCCGTTCTCATAGACAATGACACTCTGCTTGACGTGGTGGATATCCTTAAGCCAGAGGATTTTTATAAAAAAGCCCATGAAAAGATTTTCCATGCCATCATTGAGCTGTTTAACCGGGATGAGCCTGCGGATCTTGTCACCGTGGCCACCCGGCTCAAAGAAAAAGATGAGCTGGAAGACATCGGCGGAGCAAGCTTTCTTGCCTCCATTGCCGATGCGGCCCCCATGGCCGTCAACGCCCTTCATTATGCCCGGATCATCCAGGGCAAAGCTTCCCTTCGCACCCTGATAAAAAGCGCCACGGCCATTGTGGAACGTTGCATGAAAGATCGGGGGGATGTGGTTGATATCATTGATTTTGCAGAAAACGCCATATTCAATATTTCAGAATCCAAGTCCAGCAAGAATTTTGCAAGCCTTGGGGATCTGATCAATCTCAACATTGATATGCTGGAAGAACGCCAGGGATCCAGTGGCGGTCTTTCCGGTCTAAGCACAGGATATCCCCGTCTGGACCAGCTGACATCGGGTCTGCAGAAATCAGATCTCATTATCCTGGCGGCCCGGCCCAGTATGGGAAAAACAGCCTTTGCCCTGAACCTGGCCCGCAATGTGGCAATAGAAGAACGGGTACCTGTGGCGGTGTTCTCCCTGGAAATGTCCAGAGAACAGCTGTCCATGCGCCTGCTCACCTCCGAGGCCCGCATTGATTCCAATCGGTTAAAAACCGGATTTATCAGCCAGGAAGACTGGCAGAACGCCACGGATGCCGCAGGAATACTCAACGAGGTGCCCATATTCATTGATGACACCCCCAACATCACCGCCATGGAAATCCGGGCCAAGACCCGCCGTCTGAAAATGGATAAAGGCCTGGGACTTATCATCATTGATTATCTTCAGCTGATGAAGGCTCCTTTTCATTCCGACCGCCGGGACCTGGAAATTGCCGAAATTTCCCGGGCACTAAAGGCCCTGGCCAAAGAACTTGAAATTCCGGTCATCGCCCTTTCCCAGCTCAACCGCATGCTGGAACAGCGGGCGGAAAAACGCCCGCTGATGTCCGACCTGCGTGAATCCGGCGCCCTGGAACAGGATGCAGATATCATTGCCTTTATATACAGAGATGAGGTATACAACAAAGAAGAAAGCAATCCCAACAAAGGCAAGGCCGAAATCATTATTGCAAAAAACAGAAACGGTGCCATCGGAACGGCCCACATGGCCTTTGTGGGTGCATACACCCGGTTTGAAGAGCTGGCAACGGGCTCATACCAAAATTACGAATAACCATCATGACAAATAAGCCGATCCCGACAAAGATCCATGCAAAACTCAGTTACCCGCTAAAAAACACTCAATGCCCAGTACCCAAATCCTAACCCCCGATTTCTAACGAACCAAAGAGCCACATGAAAAAAATCATCGGCAATATCGCAGGCCTCAAGGCCACCCAGATAAGGCAGCTGGAAAATCTATACCTCCACCGCACCGAACCTGAATATCTCATCTCTAAAGAGCAGATCCGGGAACTTACAGCCATCTCCCACGACATTGGACGGCAGGTGGGGGTTCTCATTGACCGGTCCGGGAAAACCGTCCATGTCATTGCCGGGGATGCCCATGGCATTGTCATCCCGGACACCCCGGATTACCGTGCCCTGCCCGGCCAGCTCAAGGGCATTCGGTGCATACATACCCATTTAAAGGATGATCCCCTTTCCCGGGACGATCTCACCGACCTTGCACTGCTGCGCCTGGACTTCATGGCCGCCGTCACCGTAACTCCCACGGGGGAGCCCGGAAAAATTTACTCCGGGCACATTCTTCCACGGGAGGAGGGAATACCCTATGAGGTGATGCCGCCCATATTTTCAGATGGTCTTGCCATGGACTGCACGGCAGTAATCAAGGCCCTGGAATCGGAATTAACCCGCCTTAATGCCCTGTACACAGCAGAAAAAGGCATGGAAAAAGCCCTGCTCATCCATGTCACCACGGACAATCCCAAAGAGGCAAAGGCCTCCCTTGAGGAACTCAAAGAACTTTGTCGATCCAGCGGGGTCCAGGTCATTGACACCGCCATCCAGAGACGAAAAAAAATTGACCCCAAGTTTGTGGTGGGCAAAGGAAAACTTGCCGAACTCACCATACAGGCCATACAGAAGCACGCCACAATGATTGTGTTTGACCGGGAACTGGGACCCTCCCAGATCCGATCCATAACAGATTTTGTGGAAATGAAGGTACTGGACCGCACCCAGATTATCCTGGATATTTTTGCCAATCATGCCAGGAGCCGGGAGGGTAAACTCCAAGTGGAACTGGCCCAGATGCAGTATATGCTGCCCCGCCTCGTCACCAAAAACACGGCCATGTCCCGACTTACCGGGGGCATCGGTGGCAGAGGTCCCGGTGAAACAAAACTTGAAATTAACCGAAGACGGGTCCGGGAACGCATTGCAAAGCTCAATAAGGACCTTTCAAAAATAAGAAAACAGCGATCCCAGCAGCGGGCCCGGCGCAACCGCAAAGGGGTGCCGGTGATCTCCATTGTGGGGTACACCAATGCGGGAAAATCCACTCTGTTAAACAGCCTGACCCAGAGCAGCATCACAGCTGAGAACAAGCTCTTTGCCACATTGGATCCCTCCAGCCGCCGCTTGCGGTTCCCCAAAGATATCGAGGTTATCATCACCGACACCGTGGGATTTATCCAGGATCTTCCCGATGAATTAATGGACGCCTTCCACGCCACCCTGGAGGAGCTTGAGGAAGCGGATCTTCTGCTCCATGTGGTTGATATCAGCAACCCAAGATATCAGCAGCAGATTCAATCCGTTGAGCAGATTTTAAAAAAGCTCTCCCTGGATCACCTGCCCGTTCTGTTTGTATTTAATAAACAGGACCTCATGGACATCAGCCAGTTTGACAACCCGTGGCTGCTCAACCAGGGCATACGGATTTCCGCCACCCGACGGGAAACCCTTAAACCCCTTGTAAGCCGCCTGGAATCCATGATATATGAATTGATCACAGAAAAACCCTATCAGACCCGGGAAACACAGGAATAAATATGAAATTTGAACGTATTGTTGAGGATCTTGCAGATGACACAACCATGGAGGACTCACAGGATAACCTGGATTGTTTTGGAGAGTTCTGCAAAACAGATGAGGTTTGCACCCGTTATTGCTCCGCCTCCATCCAATGTGCTTTGGAGCACACCCATAACCCCGGTATTGATATCTTTGAAGAGCTGCTGATACTCAATTATTTTCCGGTACGAATGCAATAATCAGGCATCTGACACCGCTGCTGTATTAAAAGCAGCGGATGCGTTTAATCCCCCTCCCGGTTACAAAAATCAGGATTAGATCGCACCATGGGCCACCCGTCACAATTGCTGTAGCAACGGGTTCAGCTGAGTGCCGGTAACCCAAGCCCGACCTCACCCCCGGATTGGACGATATGGCGATCCATCCCAAAAATCCAGGAACGGATTTCCAAGAAGGCAGGACCCTGGTTAAAAAATCTTCCCAGGATTCAGTATGTTTTCAGGATCAAACAGCTGCTTGATCTGCTTCATCAACGAAATTTCCACCGGACCTATTTCCTTTGCAAGGTATTTTTTTTTTGTAATTCCCACCCCATGCTCACCTGTGATGGTTCCCCCCAGTTTCAAAGTCCGATCAAAAAGAGCATCCACAGCCTTTTGTGCCCTGTGACATTGGCCTGCATCCCGTTTGTCATACATGATATTACAATGAATATTGCCGTCCCCGGCGTGCCCGAAACTGACGATGGTCAAGCCTGATTGTATTTGAAGCTGTTCAATGTATTCCACCATGTCCGGAATGCGGCTGATGGGCACCACAATGTCTTCATTGATTTTATGGGGTGCCAGTTTATAAAGCAGTGGAGAAAGGGCCTTTCTGGCCTTCCAGATCTCTGCCGCCTCTCCGGGCCCCCGGGCCGTCACCACCTTGATGGCTTTCATGGCGACGCACAGGGATTTGAGTTCATGGGCGGCGGCCTTGACCATGTCCTTTTTACCGTCCACCTCAAGGATCAGAAGCGCTCTGGTTCCGGGTACAATAACCTCAGGCCCAAGGACGTCCTGTACCAGTTTCAGAGAAGATTGATCCAGAAATTCGACACAGCGGGGCACAATGCCCTGACGGATAATGGCAGATACCGTGCGGGCGGCCTGGTGCATATCGGCAAAACAGGCGGACAGGGTTTTAATTTTTTCAGGAAGGGGAATCAGACGCAGCATCATCCGGGTCACCACGGCAAGGGTGCCTTCAGACCCCACGATGAGCCGTGTAAGATCATAGCCTGCAACCCCCTTGGCCGTCCGAACCCCGGTGTGGATAATCTCCCCCGTGGGCAGCACCGCCTCCAGGCCCAGCACATAATCCCGGGTTACCCCGTATTTAACGGCCCGGGGCCCACCGGCGCACTCTGAAATATTTCCCCCCAGGGTGCAAAAGGCCGAACTTGCCGGATCGGGAGGATAAAAAAGCCCTTTTTTTTCAACGGCTTTATGGAAATCTCCGGTGATCACCCCCGGTTCTACGCTGGCTGTGAAATTATCCTGATCAATGCCATGGATACGATTCATGCGACCCATGGCAAGTACCACCCCCCCCTCAAGGGGAAGGCTTCCACCTGTCATGCCCGAACCATTACCCCGGGGAATAATGGAAAAATGACGTTCCGAAGCAAGTTTAAGCACCCGGGAGACCTGGGCGCTGGTTGACGGAAACACCACGACATCGGGCAGGAAAGAGCGCCCGGTGGCATCGTAAGAATGACAGAAAAGCTCTTCACTGCCCCTTTCCAGGCCGTCAAGGCCCACAATTCTTTCCAATGCGTCCACATCGGCTGCCCGCATTCCCATCTTATTCCCCCTGGTTCTTAATCATCCCCCCCGGCCATCAGGCCTTGACGGTTTCAATTTTTTTATACAGGTAATTCATCTGTTCCGCATAGCTGCCCTGTTTTTTCATGGCTTTTTCCACGGCATTGATGGAATAAATGGCGGTTGCATGGTAGCGGTTAAAGCTTTTGCCAATTTTTTTCAAGGGCTGATCAGTATATTTCCGGGCCAGATAAATGGCGATTTGCCGGGGCTGAACAAAAATTTTCTTTCTGGAGGCAGAAACAAGATCTGCCTCGGCAATTTTAAATTCCCTGCACACCAGGTTTTTTATGGCATCAACGGTGATCTGCTGTTTACTGCGTGAAATATTGGAAAGCACGCTTCTGGCAAGATTTATATCAATTTTTTCTCCCAGAAGTGATGCCTTGGCGGCAACTCCGGAAAGCCCGCTTTCCAGCTGTCGAACATTGTCACACAATTCCTGGGCAAGGTAATCAATAACTTCTCCGGGCATGGGGGTGTTGCCCATGGCCGCCTTTTTTCTCAAAATTTTCACCCGGGTTTTAAAATCCGGTGCATCAATCCGGGTAACCAGCCCCAGGCTAAGACGGGACTTTAACTGCTCATTCATCTTGGGAATTTCCCCGGGGAGATAGCATCCGCTGAAAATGAGTTTTTTTTCAGCATCCAAAAGATAATCCAATGTCATGGCAAGCTCATTCTGGGTTGCGCTTTTTCCGGACAGAAAATGAACATCTTCAAGGATGAGCACATCACAGCGGGTTCTGTACTTTTCTTTGAAGCTGTTGATTCGGTTATTTTTCAAGGAGGAAACCATCTCGTTGGTAAAGTCCTCCGCCGTCACGTAAAAAACTTTATCTGTCACCCCCTGATGGATGGCGTGGTGTCCCACTGCTTGGGAGAGATGACTTTTACCAAGCCCGGTGTCAGACACAAGATAAAGCGCTCCATTTCCATTGCCCCCGCCCTGGGCAAGGGAAAGGGATGCAGAGTAGGCAAAATCGTTGTTGTTGCCCACCACAAATTTATCAAATGTGTAGCTTTTTTTTAACAAGCGCCCGGAATCAAAGGGATTAGCCAGTCCGGGCAGAGTGAGCTGACGGGGAAGTCGAGGCGGCGGTGCCATCGGGGGCACGGAAACATCCAGGGCCTGAATCCGGGAAGATTTTTGTTTACCGCCCCTGTCCGGAAGCCGTTTTGCGGCTTTTGGATCATGGACCTGGAGTTCCAGGCAGGCATTCTTGACCCCGAGAGACCGGAACTCTTTTTCAATACCGGCAAGGTAATGATCCTTCACCCGTCGCTGGGAAAAGGAATTGGGACATGACAGGATGATGATATTTTCCCGGGCAGAAACAAACTCCATGGGCCCCACCCACATCCTGTAACTGTGGTCCGGCAGCAACCCCTTCATTTTCAACTTAACTTTTTTCCAAAAAGACTCCATAGAACTCCAATGACCGTCCCGGGCAATTTATATTTAAAATCTGTGAGGTTATGATTAATGTATGGCGGGCAGGAACCTTAGGTTTTCCTGTGTTGTTCAGGAAACCCGGATCTGTCAAGCATGATCATAATGGGAACCACTTCCAAATATAGACATCTCGACGGCATATTTTTTGCCGATCAAATCAATTCTGGCAGGTTAGAACACCCTTCCCTTTTTTCGGATAATGATTGTTTTCTTTTTATTCCATTGTCAATTTGCAGTCAAATTCAATGATCCTGTATTCAATCAAGACAGGCATTAAAAAAAAACAAAACAATAAGCACTTGTTTTAAAAGAAAATCAACCCGTGAAACATCCAATTTGCAGATTTTAGGCCCAATGGCATAAGGGGCTATTATTTCATGGTATTTTTTAACATCCGCCATATGAATTGCACCTCTCAGTTTTTCCTTTTCTCTCCAAATCTGCCAATATCTATTAATTTCTTTGATTTTCACCAAACTCACAAAAATCAAATAATCACACCGTGGTTCCGGTGGTTTCACACAAGTTATCGCAAAAACCAGTCTAAAAAACTTGACCATCCAGTGACGGGTGAGTACTATATTTAACCAGCTGATCATAATCAGGTACCATGCCAAAGTGCTGGTGCCGGACATAAAAATGGAAAGAGTGTCAATCATGAACAAACAACATCCTGTCATCGGCGTCACCATGGGAGATCCCGTTGGTATCGGCCCTGAAATCATTGCCGGTGCCCTTGAAAATTTTGATTTTTCACAGACATGCCTTCCCGTGGTTCTCGGGGATGCGGGCATGATGGCAAGGGCCATTGAGCTCACCGGCACCACCCTTGAAATCCGGAAGATTAAAAGGCCGGAACAGGCCCTTTATACCCCTGGGCTTATCAACCTTATCTGCCTGTCTCAACTTTCAATAAAAGATCTGACTCCGGGGCACCCCACGGCCGCCACGGGAAGGGCCATGATAGATTACATTGACACCGCAGTTGAAATGGCAAGCCATGGCAGCATTGATGCCATGGTGACATGTCCCATAACAAAGACGGCCATGAAACTTGCAGGATCTGCCTTCCATGGACACACGGAACTCATCGCCCATGCCACACACACCGAAAACTATGCCATGATGCTGGCAGGGGATACACTAAAGGTGGTGCTTGTAACCATCCATGAACCGCTGTCCCGGGTGAGTCAACTCTTAACCATTGACAATATCCTCAAAACCATCCGCATCACAGCCCATGCATTGAAACACCGGTTCGGCATCGATCATCCCGCCGTGGCCGTGGCCGGTCTCAATCCCCATGCCGGAGAGGATTCCTTATTTGGCCCGGAAGAGCGGGATTTCATAATCCCGGCGGTGGCCCAGGCCCGGGATGAAGGCATAGAAGCCACCGGCCCCCATCCCCCGGATACACTTTTTTTCCATGCCGCCAGGGGCAGATATGACGGTGTGGTGTGCATGTACCACGACCAGGGCCTGATTCCTTTTAAAATGCTTCATTTCCATGACGGCGTAAACACCACCCTCGGCCTGCCCATCATCCGCACCTCCGTGGACCACGGCACCGCCTATGACATTGCCTGGCAGGATAAAGCCAATCATGAAAGCCTGGTCCAGGCCATTAAAATGGCAGCACTCCAGGCAAAAATGTGCCGCCCCACATGATCTTTCAACCCCGGACCCCATCAACCATGAATTCCAACCACATTATTATTAAAGGTGCAAGGGAACACAATCTAAAAAATATCAGTCTTTCAATCCCCAAAAACAGGCTTGTCACCATCACCGGGCTGTCCGGCTCCGGCAAATCCACCCTGGCCTTTGACACCCTCTATGCCGAAGGACAACGCCGATACGTGGAATCGCTTTCAACCTATGCCAGACAGTTCCTGGGACAGATGGAAAAACCCGATGTGGACTTAATAGAGGGGCTTTCGCCTGCCATCTCCATAGAACAGAAAAGTGCCGGGCACAACCCGCGATCCACTGTGGGGACGGTCACGGAGATATATGATTACCTAAGACTTCTCTATGCCCGGGTGGGCACCCCCCACTGCCACCAGTGCGGCCAACCCATCACCTCCATGACCATAGACCAGATGGTTGACCAGGTACTTAAGCTGCCCCATGACACCCGTATCCTCGTTATGGCCCCGGTGATTGTAAACCAGAAGGGAAACCACTTCAAAACCCTTGAGAAATTAAAAAAAGAAGGGTTTGCCAGAATCAGAATCAATGATGAAATGTATGCCGTGGAAGATGTCCCGGAGCTTAAAAAAACCATCAAACACACCATTGATGTGGTGGTGGATCGTCTTGTCATAAAATCCGGTATGGAAAAACGACTGTCCGACTCCCTGGAAACGGCACTTATTTTCGGCAACGGCATTGTAAAACTCATGGATCTTTCCCGGAACCGGGAAAGTCTTTTCAGTGAAAAGGCATCCTGCATCGTCTGCGGCATCAGTTATGGCGAGTTCACCCCGGCCAGCTTTTCCTTTAATTCCCCCCAGGGGGCCTGCCCCCACTGTGACGGACTCGGTGCGGTGACACAGTTTGACCCGGATCTCATTGTGCCAAACAAGGCCCTGTCCCTGAGAGAGGGAACCGTGGCCCCCTGGGATGGAAGGGATTCGGTTCAGTTTGCGGAATTTCTTGATGCCCTCACCGGTTTTTACGGCGAGGATATTTATACCCCTTTTTCCAAACTGTCTGCAAAGTTTAAGAAAGTGCTGCTCCACGGATCCGGGCGCACTGAAATTCCTTTTTATTTTGAGAAACAGGGCCGCCGGGTGATTTACAAAAAAAAGTTTGAAGGTATCATTCCCAACCTGAAACGCCGGTACCATGACACCGATTCCCACGGTGCAAGGGAAGAAATCAAGGCCTACATGAACTTCACCACCTGCACCCACTGCCAGGGCAGCAGACTAAACAATGCCTCCGGGGCGGTGCGGGTGGCGGACAAGCGTATCTCCGACATCACCGCCCTGTCCGTGGAAAAGGCCCTTGTTTTTTTCAGCCAATTGACCCTTCCGGGCAAGGCTCAGATCATCTCCCGGCACATCACCCGGGAAATAAGCCAGCGACTGGCGTTTTTAAAAAACGTGGGGCTCAACTACCTCACCCTGGACCGTTCGGCCACCACCCTGTCCGGCGGGGAAAGCCAGCGCATTCGCCTGGCCACCCAGATCGGCTCCAAACTCACCGGGGTATTGTATGTGCTGGATGAACCCAGCATCGGACTCCATCAGCGGGACAATAAAAGGCTTCTGGACACCCTGTTAAATCTTCGGGATCTGGGAAACAGTGTGCTGGTGGTGGAACATGATGAAGAAACCATGCTCACCTCGGACCACATCATTGACATGGGTCCCGGGGCCGGCATCAACGGAGGGAATGTGGTGTTTTCAGGAACCCCACAGGAACTTTTGAAAACCCCTGATTCCCTCACCGGTGCCTACCTGTCCGGTGCCAGACGTATTGAAATCCCTTCGGAAAGACGTCGGGGCAACGGCCATGAACTTGTGATCCGGGGGGCTGCCGGCAATAATCTGAAAGGCATTGATGTACACTTTCCCCTGGGATGCTTCACCTGTGTCACCGGGGTGTCCGGGTCCGGCAAATCCACCCTGGTTCTGACCACCCTGTTTCGACTGCTGTCCAACCGGTTGTATCAGTCGCGCATGCCTGCGGGCATACACACCGGTGTGGAGGGTCTCAACCATCTGGACAAGGTTATTCACATTGACCAGTCCCCCATCGGTCGAACCCCCCGGAGCAATCCCGGCACCTACACCGGCATCTTCACCCATATCCGTGAGCTCTTTGCCAAAACCCCGGATGCCAGGGCCATGGGCTACAAGCCGGGTCGCTTCAGCTTTAATGTCAAGGGCGGGCGGTGCGAGGCCTGCACCGGGGATGGTATCATCAAAATTGAGATGCATTTTCTGCCCGATGTTTACGTATCCTGTGATGTATGCAAGGGCCAGCGCTACAACAGAGAAACCCTGGAGATCAAATACCGGGGAAAAAACATTGCCCAGGTCATGGATATGACCGTCAATCAGTCCCTAAAATTCTTTGACAAGATCGCCGCCATCAGAACCAAGCTGCAGACCCTGGTGGATGTGGGGCTTGGATACATTAAAATCGGACAGGCAGCCACCACTCTGTCCGGCGGGGAGGCCCAGCGCATCAAACTGGCAAGAGAGTTGAGCAAAAAAAACACCGGGCGCACCATTTATATCCTGGATGAACCCACCACCGGCCTTCACACCGATGACATCAACCGCCTGCTGTCGGTGTTGAGTAAGCTTGTGGATTATGGCAACACCGTTGTGGTCATTGAACATAACCTGGATGTCATTAAATATGCCGACCATGTCATTGATCTGGGACCCGAGGGCGGTGATGGCGGCGGCACCATTGTGGCCTGCGGTACCCCCGAAGCTGTGGCAAAGGTACCTGCTTCCCACACCGGAAAATTTCTGGCAAAAATTTTAAACAATGATCACGGTCATTCAACTTGCTGCAACTAATAATAAAAATGGCATTATGCCGCCCCTCCCCCGACGGGCAATGGGCCCGGACCGGAACTGTAGACAGCTCGATTGTCCGGTTCCTATTGCCCATCGGGGGAGGGGCTCTGCTGAGGTAGACTTGAAGGCTACCTTTTCATATAAAAAAAGGATCCATCATACCATGTTCGATACCATCAGCAAGCAGACGGGTTTAAAAAAAGATCAGGTGGCCGCCGTGGCGGGCCTCATGGAACAGGGGGCCACCATTCCCTTCATTGCCAGATATCGAAAAGAGCACACCGGCTCCCTGGACGAGGTGGCCATCACCACCATCCGGGATGCCCTGGCACACCTTAAGGCACTGCAGGATAGAAAAGAGACCATCCTGAACTCCCTTGACACCCGGGAATTATTAACCCCCCAGCTGCAAGAAGCGATAAAAGCCGCCGCCACTCCTGCGGAACTGGAAGATCTGTACCAGCCTTACCGGCCCAAAAAGAGAACCCGGGCCCTCATGGCAAAGGAAAAAGGACTCATGCCCCTGGCTGAATTTATTTTGTCGTTTCAAAAAGGGGACCCCATGGAAAGGGCAAAAAAATTTGTGGATGGGGAAAAGGGGGTCACCTCCCCGGAAGAGGCCCTGGCCGGAGCCAGGGATATTGTGGCAGAAACCATCAATGAAACCCCTGCCGTTCGTACAGCCATGCGTCACCTGTTCTTGAACCAGGCGCAGATGACCACCCGGGTGAAAAAGGATCAAGAGACAGAAGGTGTTAAATACAGGGATTATTTTGAATGGTCCGAACCCGGATCAAAGGCTCCGTCCCACCGCATTCTGGCCATGCTCCGGGGGGAAAAAGAAGGCATTCTCACACTGCATGCCCTGCCCCCTGAAGAAAAAGCCATGGCTTTGCTTGAAAAACAATTTCTCAATCACTCCGTTCAATCGGCACCCCACATGGCCCAGGCTCTGTCCGACAGCTACAAACGCCTACTGGGAAAGGCCATGGAAAACGAAACCTTAAAAACCTTGAAAGAGCGGGCTGATGCCGTGGCCATCAAGGTGTTTGCCGAAAATCTGAAAAACCTGTTATTGTCTTCTCCTTTAGGACAGAAGGCGGTGCTGGCCATTGACCCCGGGTTCAGGACCGGTTGTAAAATGGTGTGCCTGGACAGGCAGGGAAACCTTGTGGATCACACGGTGATCTTTCCACTGGGATCAGGAGCTGCAAAGGCAGGACAGGTCATCAGGGAATGGATAACCACCCATGACATTGAGGCCATTGCCATCGGTAACGGCACTGCTGGCCGGGAAACCGAAGCCTTTGTCAGCGCATTGAACCTTTCAAAAAAGATTCCGGTGATCCTGGTGGATGAAAGCGGGGCATCCATATACTCAGCCTCCCCCATTGCAAGGGAGGAGTTCCCGGACCATGATCTCACCGTGCGGGGGGCGGTGTCCATCGGACGGCGGCTCATGGACCCCCTGGCAGAGCTGGTCAAGCTGGACCCCCGATCCATTGGTGTGGGTCAATATCAGCACGATGTGGACCAGAAGGAATTAAACCAGTGCCTGGACGATGTGGTGATAAACACCGTCAACCAGGTAGGGGTGGACGTAAACACCGCCAGTAAAGAGCTTTTAAGCCGGGTGGCGGGTCTTAACAAAACCATTGCCGCCAACATTGTGCAGTACCGACTGGAAAACGGCCCATTTAAAACCCGGCAGGCGCTTTTAAAGGTGCCACGCCTGGGTCCCCGGGCCTTTGAACAGGCCGCAGGTTTTTTAAGAATTCCCAGGGGCACCAATCCCCTGGATGCCAGCGGTATTCACCCGGAATCCTACAAAATTGTCCAGACCATGGCAACGGATCTGGGGGTGACCGTTAAGGAGCTTGTGGGTAATGATGCCCTGGTGGCATCCATTGATCTGAAAAAATACGTAACCTCGGACATGGGAATGCCCACCCTTAAAGACATTGCCAAAGAGCTGGTACGCCCGGGCAGGGACCCCAGAGAGAAATTTATTCCCTTTGCCTTTGCCGAAGATATCCATGAAATCAAAGATCTGGTTCCCGGCATGGTGGTGCCGGGCATAGTCACCAATGTCACGGCATTTGGTGCCTTTGTGGACATCGGGGTGCACCAGGACGGTCTGGTCCATGTGTCCAACATGGCCGATCACTTTGTGAAAAACCCGTCGGATATTGTCAGCGTTCATCAGAAGGTAAGGGTCACCGTCATGGAAGTGGACATTCCCCGCAAACGGATCGCCCTGTCCCTTAAAACCCGGGCCATGGAATCCTGAAGTGAACATTGACCTGGCCATGGACGATTACCTTGGACATCTTTCCCTGGAACGGGGATTGGCTGAGAATACCCTGGAATCCTATGGGGCGGACCTGACCCGGTTCACCCGTTTCCTTACCGAAAATCATATCACCACCGTCCAGGACATTGACACCACCGTGCTTCTGGCCTGGATCGTGGATCTTAAAAAAACCGGGTTGTCGGCTCCTTCCCGGGCCCGGCACCTCATATCGGTGCGGGGATTTTTCAAATTTCTCATCCAGGAAAACCGCATCACCGTCAATCCCACCGATGCCATGAACATCCCCAAAACCGGCAGACACCTTCCTGATATCCTGGGGTTTGCCCAGGTAAAGACCCTGCTTGAACTGCCGGATCTTAAAAAACCCCGGGAGCTTCGCAATGCTGCCATGCTGGAAATTCTTTACGGAGCGGGCCTCCGGGTATCGGAGCTCATAAACATGAAGGTCCAGGACATTAATTTCAACGCCTGCTTTGTGAAGGTGTTTGGTAAAGGCTCCAGAGAGAGGGTGGTCCCCATAGGCTCCCATGCCCGGGAAAGAACCCAGGATTGGCTGGAACGGGGAAGACCCCAGCTGTTAAAAACCCAAACCAGTCGCTATCTTTTTGTGGCTCGAGCCGGAAAGCCCATGACCCGGCAGGGATTCTGGAAAATAATCAAAAAATATGCCCGCATTGCCGGAATTCCCGGCAATGTTTATCCCCACACCTTCCGCCATGCCTTTGCCACCCATCTGCTGGAGGGCGGGGCGGATCTTCGATCCGTGCAGACCATGCTGGGGCATTCAGATATCTCCACCACCCAGATTTATACCCATGTGTCCAGCACCTACCTCTCTGAAATGCACCAGAAATTTCATCCCCGGGGGTAGGACGCTTTTCAAGTGAAATTCCCGATCCCATTGCCCCGCCAAAGATGTCGACTGGCCGATATTATAGTCCCCCCCAATTGATTAAGGCCAACAATCATGCTATTTAACAGGTTTTTAAATAACGGTCATGTCGGTCAGCGGACACAACGAAGATAGGGTCATAGACGCGGAGCCAAATGGCATTATGCCGCCCCTCCCCCGACGGGCAATGGTCCCGGACCGGAACTGTAGACAGCTCAATTGTCCGGTTCCTATTGCCCGTCGGGGGAGGGGCTCTGTTGAGGTAGACTTGAAGGCTACCTTTTCATATAAACCCACATGGCAGTAATCACCTGCCACAACGGAAATTGAAACTCTCATCATTGCAGCACCTTGAACGGAGTTTCTTATAAAAACATACAAAATATGCCGCATCCTTTCGTCTTTTTCATGAACAACAAAAAGTGCGAAAATCAAGGCAATAAGAGAGATGAACCATGACATATCAAACTCCTGATTTTCGGGGATGGTGGACCCCTGGACAAGATGCCCCGGTGAAAGGCGCCCAGGGTATCAGACAGTCACTGATGGCCCTTCACCACCCCATCTATATTGTTGACATGGGCGGCACACCCGGAGGTGCCCGGGGCGGTGTGGCCGTTCTTAAAGAAATGAATTCCCCGGATGGATATGCAGGCGAACATCCCCAAGGCTTTCCCATAAAGGCATCGGCCCCACCCCTTACCCTGGAACAGCTGGGGGATCATGGGTTTAAAAATCGCCACGGCCTTCGATACCCATACATCGCCGGTGCCATGGCCAATGGCATCACCTCCGTTGAAATGGTGGAGGCCATGGCCCGGCAGGGCATGATGGGATTTTTCGGTGCCGGGGGCCTTTCCCTTGCCCGGGTGGAAGATGCAGTACAGCACCTGAACACTTCCCTTGGCGATCTTCCTTTTGGTTGCAATCTCATCCACTCCCACGGGGACCCGGAGATGGAAATGGCCACGGTGAACCTTTATTTAAAGCACCATGTCCACCGCATCAGCGCCGCCGCCTTCATGCGCGTCACATTGCCCCTGGTATATTATCGGCTCAAGGGCATTCACCGGGACCATTCCGGCACCATCCACATCCCCAACAAAATCATTGCCAAGGTCTCCCGCATTGAAGTGGCCCGGCAGTTTTTTTCTCCCCCCCCGGAAAAAATGGTCCGGGAGTTGCTGCAACAGGGGTTGATCACACCGGAAGAGGCAGATCTGTCCCAGGAGATCCCCATGGCCCAGGATCTCACCGCAGAAGCCGATTCCGGGGGACACACCGACAATCGACCGGCCATTTCCCTTTTTCCCACCATGATTTCCTTGCGGGATGCGTATAATCAAAAATTTCAATACCCGGAACCCTTGTGTGTGGGATTTGCCGGGGGTATTTCCACCCCCGAGTCCACAGCTGCGGCATTCCAGATGGGGGCCGCCTATGTCCTCACCGGTTCTGTCAATCAGTCGTGCCGGGAATCGGGTACCTCCCCCGGGGTAAAGGAACTTCTGGCCCGGGCAGAACAGGCAGATGTGGCCATGGCTCCGGCGGCGGACATGTTTGAAATCGGTGCCCGGGTCCAGGTACTGAAACGGGGAACCATGTTTTCCGTCCGGGCGGAAAAATTATATAACATTTACAAAACCTGCCCTTCCTTTGATGCCGTACCGACTGCCCTGCAGCAGGAGGTGGAAGAGAAAATGCTCCAGGCAAGCTTTGAGGAGACCTGGCAGAGCACCCGGGAATTTTTTGTCCAGAGGAATATCCAGGAAGTACACCGGGCCGAACAAGATCCCCGGTACAAAATGGCCCTGGTGTTTCGCTCTTACCTGGGGCAGGCCTCCCGCTGGGCCATCACCGGTGAGGCAAACCGAAAAATGGACTACCAGATCTGGTGCGGTCCGGCCATGGGGGCCTTTAACCAATGGGTAAAGGGCAGCTTTCTGGAGAATCATGAAAACCGGTATGTGGCGGACATTGCCCTGAACCTGCTTGTTGGAGCCTGCATCTGCACCCGGGCCGCATGGCTTTCAACCCAGTGCAGTGACGTACCCATTGATGCCGCCCGGTTTCAGCCCATGGACAGATCCAGTCTCATGTCAATTATTCATGCAATGTAAAATTTTTGTGAAAATGATCCCCATTTCTGCCAAAATCATCCATAAACAGTTATGTTTCACCTAATATATGGGGCAGACGGAACATTTTTTTGGGCTTGGTCATAAGATGGGCCACCCTGGGGTGGGGTCAGGCTTGCGTTATTGACACTTTTGCTGAAAATTGTCTTTATACACAGTTACTTGTCAAAAGCACAATAACACAAGCCTGACCCCGTTGGCCCACCAACAGTGACCGGTGGCCCATGCTGTGACCAAGCCCTATTTTTTTTATATGAAAAGGTAGCCTTCAAGTCTACCTCAGCTGAGCCCCTCTCCCGATGGGCAATAGGAACCGGACAATTGAGCTGTCTACAGTTCCGGTCCGGGACCATTGCCCGTCGGGGGAGGGGCGGCATAATGCCATTTTCATCCTTCGTTGTGTCCGACAGAACATGCGGGTTATATGAAACAAGTAAAAACATCCACCTATGTCAAAGGGAGGGATTTTGCAAAATAATAATGCGGTGGCCATCATCGGTATGGGCTGTATTTTTCCGGGTGCCGGGGGATTGAAACAATACTGGCGCCTCCTGTTCAATGGAGAAGACGCCATCACCACAATTCCGGAAGAGACCCACTGGAAGCTTGAAGATTATTTCAATGAAGATCCGGCCACCCCGGATCACACCTATTGCAGCCGGGGGGGATTTATCCCTGCAGTGTCCTTTGACCCGGCACGATACGGCATGCCACCCAACAACCTTGAAGCCACAGACACCTCCCAGCTGCTGGGACTCATGGTGGCGGAAATGGCATTACAGGACGCCGGTCTTGGCAGGGACACTGATTTTGATCGTCACCGCATCAATGTCATTCTGGGGGTCACCGGCACCCAGGAACTGGTAATTCCCCTGGGTGCACGGCTTAGCCATCCCGTATGGAAAAAGGCGTTAAAAGATTCCGGAGTTCCTCCGGAAAAGTCCCGGGAAATCCTGGAACGCATCTCCGGGGGCCACACAAAATGGCAGGAAAATTCCTTCCCCGGCCTCCTTGGCAATGTGGTGGCAGGCCGCATTGCCAACCGTCTGGACCTGGGAGGCACCAACACCGTGGTGGACGCAGCATGCGCAAGCTCCATGGGAGCCATCCACACGGCCTGTATGGAACTTCAGACCGGCAAGTGCGATATTTCCCTCACCGGAGGGGTGGACACCCTCAATGACATCTTCATGCACATGTGCTTTTCCAAAACCGGCGTACTATCCCACACCAGCGATGCCAGACCCTTTTCCAAAGATGCCGACGGCACCGTGCTGGGTGAAGGCATCGGCATGCTGGTGTTAAAACGTCTGGAAGATGCAAAGCGGGACAAGGACCGCATCTATGCAGTGTTAAAATCCATTGGCACCTCCAGTGACGGTAAAACCGCCGGCATTTATGCCCCCCATGCCCCGGGACAATTACGGGCACTGAATGCGGCTTATAAAGAGGCGGGCATCTCCCCTGACACCATGGAACTCATTGAGGCCCACGGCACCGGCACCCGGGTGGGGGACAAAATTGAACTCACCGCCTTGAAACAACTCATGTCCACCACAGATGGCCGTCCCCATTGCGCCCTTGGCACCGTTAAATCCATGATCGGCCACACCAAGGCCGCCGCCGGGGTGGCAGGCATGATCAAGGCAGTGTTAAGCCTTCACCACAAGGTAATTCCCCCCACCCTCAAGGCCGGGGAACCTGATCCCGACTTAAATCTCAACGCCTCGGGTTTTTATCTCAATGATCAATCCAAGCCGTGGATTCCCTTGAACAACCGCCCCCGGCGATGCGGGGTCAGCGCCTTTGGATTTGGGGGCAGCAATTTCCATGCGGTTCTGGAGGAGTATACCCCACAAAAGGAGCATATTTCATGGGATGGTTCCATCCAGCTGGCCACTTTTTGTGCCAACGACATGGCAGCTCTCCAGGCCGACATGTCAAATTTTCTGGAAACCCTGGCCGATTATGATACGTGGGATGCTGGTGAACGCTCACAGTACATGGCATGGGAAACCGCCCAGATGCGGGAACACTTTTCCTGCAATGCTGCCCTTCGCCTTGTGATGATTTTAAAAGAATCCCATGATCCCCGTGAAAAGATCAAGCAGGCCATGACGCAGTTAGCACAAAACCATACGGCTGACTGGGAACAAGGGGATATTTTCTTTGGATGTCACCCCTGGCAGGAAAAAACGCTTGGATTTCTATTCCCCGGCCAGGGAAGCCAGTATGTGGGCATGGGCCGGGATCTTTGTGCAATATTTCCCCAGGCCATGGAGACGTTAAAAACCTCAGACACCCTTTTTGCCCAAAATAAAAATAGAGCTGGGCATCGTCTCAGTGACTTTGTTTTTGCTCCGCCATCCCACATCCGGGACAAGGCTGCCTCGGAAGAAATGCTTCGCAGCACAGACATTGCACAACCCGCCATCGGCGCGGTGAGCCTTGCCATGTCAAGGGTGTTGGAACACTTTGGCATTACACCCGATGCCAGCTGTGGCCACAGTTTTGGAGAGTTGTCTGCCCTTTGCGCCTCAAGATGGCTTACCCCGGAAGATTTTCTCAACCTGGCCGTGGCCCGGGGAAAATACATGGCAAAGGATGCCACAAGCAATGAAGACTGCGGCAGCATGCTGGCGGTTAAAGCCCCATTGGATGAAATAGAAGCCCTTATTCTGGATGAACATCTGGATCTGATTCTGGCCAACAGAAACAGCCCTGACCAGGGTGTTTTGTCAGGCAGCTCAGCAGAAATCAAACGGGCATCCAGGGCGTGCAGGGCAAAAAAGATGCGATGCGTAAAACTTCCCGTGGCAGCGGCATTTCACAGCCATCTGGTGGAGCATGCAGCCCGGCCCTTTGAAAAATTTCTGGCATCGGTGGATTTAACCCCCGGATCAATCCCGGTGTTTTCCAACACCACCGGTGATGTGTATCCCAAAGAATCTGACAAGGCCCGGGATCTTTTAGGCAGACAACTTCTGAACCCTGTCCATTTTGTGGAAAATATCCGGGCCATGGTGGAAAACGGCATCACCACCTTTGTTGAGGTGGGACCCAAAACTGTTCTTTCCGGTCTCACCCGTAATATTCTCCAGGATCATCCCCATAAGCGTCTTGCCCTGGATGCCTCCTGCGGGAAAAAACAGGGAATTGCCGATCTTGCCGGGGTAATTTGCGCCCTTGCTGCGGCGGGCTATCCTGTTCAACTCGACAAATGGGAAGAAAAAGGATTCAAACCGGAAAAGAAAATGATGAGAATACCCATCTCCGGTGCCAATGTGCAACCGGCTCCCTTCACCGATATTCCCCCATCGCCCCCCATGGAAATCGGTTCTGCAACAGAAAAATCACCGGAAATTCCTGCCATGGATACCGGGGACAGTCCCCTGTCCTCCCCCGGGAATGCAACATCACCCGGGGCACCCGCTTTCCAGACACCATCATTAACAACACCCAATTCCCCGGCCCTGGAACAAAGAATCCACTCCACCCCTGGCAATCCATGCCCGGATGCGGGGAAAACCACACCTTGCCGTCCCCAACCATTCACCGGGACGGGGGCCAAAGGAGCTGATATGCACTGCCCTGACCATGGGAATCATTTTCCCGCATCTGAATGCCAGACTTCACCAACACCCATGCCGTCCCATGTTCCCACATCCATGGCCTACCATGCCATGCAGCTGGTCCATAAGGGGCTTGAATCCATGCAGGAACTCCAGGCAGGCACGGCCCGGGCCCACGAAAAATTTCTGGAGACCCAGACAGCAGCCAGCCAGGCACTCCAGAATATGATGCAGCAGACACGGATGTTTGCGGACACCGTGACCACAGTGACGGCGGGTGCGCCCACCCCTTATTTTCAATATCCCACAGGCAACCATCCCGTGGCACCCCCTGAACAGCCATCCATGGTGAACCATGTTCCGCCTGCACCTGCTGCCATACCTCGACAATGGGATGGTACGCAAGTGGCCAATACATACATCCCCCACCCCGGGGAGAATGAAACTGGAAACAATGGCCACGGTGTCCAGGGTCAGCACCGCCAGGCAAATACGCCTTATATTCCTGAAAAAGGCGTTCACACAGCATCTGTGGCTGCCCCATCCAGCACGTCATATATGCCGGGAGAGACTTCCCCCACGGTCCACACGGGGGCATTAACCACCCAAAAGAAAGAACAGGTCTCCAGGGAAGATCAAGAAAACATTCCGGCCCTGATAATGGCCTGTGTCAGCCGTCTCACCGGTTTTCCCGAAGAAATGCTGGACATGGACATGGACATGGAATCCGACCTTGGCATTGACTCCATCAAACGGGTGGAAATCATGTCAGAACTGGAAAAAGTGCTTCCCCAGGCAGGCACTCTGTCTCCGGACAACATGGGAACCTTGAAAACCTTGAAAGATGTGATGGAAGCCATTGCACCGGAAGACAGCCACGCCCCGGCCCAGGCACCACCCCGACCCATGGCACCCCTCAACGGCGGGGCCAAAGAGACATCCTCGGGGCAAAGCAACCCGCCCTTACCCGTCATGGACGTGGTAACAAAAACCATCAGTGAACTGACGGGATTTCCCGTGGAGATGCTGGAACCCACCATGGATCTTGAATCGGATCTTGGCATTGATTCCATCAAGCGGGTGGAGATACTCTCCAGGCTGGAGGAGTCCCTGCCTGAAATGGCAACCATCTCCTCCGATGAGATGGCAGAACTTAAAACCCTGGGGCAGATTGCCGCAACATTATCACCAGCTGCCGTGGAAAAAGACAGTGCCATGGCTCCGCTAACTGGAACATTAGACATCCCGGAATCACCTCCCGCCATGATGGCAGCGGTTAAAAATCAATCAGAAACATCCGATTCCCCCGGGGAAACGGGGCTAAAAAAAAAAGCCTTAAGACAGGTCATATCTCTTAAATATCTCCCCCAGGATGACATTGACACCGCCATCAAAGGGAAAATTGCCCTTAAAAAAGGTCAAAAAATATATCTGACCCAGGATGACCAGGGCATTGCCCTTCATTTAAAAAATGCCCTGGAAAAAAAATCGATACAGGCAGAATGTCTGTCCCTGGATACCCTGCTGGATCAGGAGGACATCACAGACATGGCAGGCCTTGTGTTGATCCCCGGTAAAACACAAATGGATTGTGCCGATTTTCTGAAAAAAGCTTTTCTTCTGGCTCAAAAAAGCGGTGCAATCCTTTGCCGGGCAGCTGCTGACCAACATGCCTTTTTCACCACCATCTCCTTTATGGATGGTGCCCTGGGATTTGGCTCAAACCCTGTGAACCACCCCCTGTGCGGCGGCCTTGCAGGTCTTGCTAAAACCGCAGATCTGGAATGGGACAAGGTGAACTGCACGGCCTTTGATCTACCCGAAGACCCTGAATTTGCCATCTCCCATGCAGACACCATTATTGGACTCATGACCGCCCATGGTCCCGTTGAAATGGGGATCAGTGCCCAGGGCGTTGTGGTACCCCAAAGCATTGAAGCATCTGCAATCCAGGGGGATGCAAAAGTAACCCCAAAAGATGTTTTTCTCATCACCGGCGGAGCCCGGGGGGTCACGGCCCAATGTGCCCTTGAACTTGCCACCTGTTTTTCACCCACCATTATCCTTGCAGGTCGATCTGCGCTCCCCACCCCAGAACCCCAGTGGCTGAAACCCCTTTACAATGAAGGGGAAATTAAAAAAGCCATGCTCACGCACCATTTTAAAGATCAGCGCCCCACTCCGGCGGTGCTGGAAAAGGCCTTTCGCCAATTATCAGCCAACCGGGAGATGAATAAGAATATCTCCCTGATGGAAGCTGCCGGAGCCAGGGTTCAGTATGTTTCCGTGGATATACGGGACACAAAAGAAATCAAGACTCTCATCCAGGATATAAACACAAGACACGGGGCCATCACCGGAATTATTCACGGGGCCGGTGTGGTGGCGGATCGCTTTATCCAGGATAAAACCCCTGAACAATTTGAACAGGTATTTGAAACCAAGGTCAAGGGGCTTTCAAATCTTCTGGCCGCCTGCCCGCCGGAAAACCTTAAATTTTTAATTCTCTTTTCTTCTGTGGCAGCAAGGGCCGGTAACACCGGCCAGGTGGACTATGCCATGGCCAATGAGGTATTAAATAAAACGGCCCAGAGTCTTGCCCGGCGTCACCCCAGCTGCAAAATTGTCTCCATGAACTGGGGACCCTGGGAAGGCGGCATGGTCACTCCCTCCCTTAAAAAAGAATTCCATAAAAGGGGAATTCCCCTAATTGAACTTAAAACCGGCGCAGACATGCTGGTGAAGGAGATGACATCTGAAAATCCCGGGTCGGTTGAGGTGGTTGTGGGGGGATTTATCTCCCAGGACTCATCCCCTGGTCCCGGAAACAACAAGTATCAATCCCATCATCAAAAGCAGACCTCTGTTCCGACAAAGGCAAAAAGCCACCCTTCAAGCCTTTGCAAAACAACGGTAATGACCCAAATGATCGGTCTTCAATCCTGTCCGGTGCTGGCCTCCCACACCATTGCTGGGGAGCCGGTGGTTCCCTTTGCCTTGATGATGGAATGGCTGGCCCATGCAGCCACCCATTCCCACCCCGGGCTTGTATGTACGGGAATGGATGGGGTCCGGGTCCTCAAGGGAATAAAACCGGGAAAAAAGGAAACAGCCGTTGATATTAAGGTGGGAAAATGCAGCCCCACTGCTGCGGGCTTCATGGTGGAAGGAGAAATTATCTCCACAAACACCACCATGCACGCCAATGGGAATATCCTGCTGGACACCCATCTGCCCTCGCCACCGGTTCTGGATCGCTCCCGGCAAATAAGCCTGCCCCCAAGTAAGCTGTCTGTGGACAAGATATATGATAACATCCTGTTCCACGGCCGGGATCTTCATGGCATAAAAACCATTGCGGGGTGTTCCGCCATGGGCATTGAAGTGGTGGCAACCCATGCACCGGCTCCCGGTGCCTGGATGGCCTGCCCCCACCGGAAAGAATGGATACTGGATCCCCTGATCATGGATTCCGCTTTCCAGGCTGCCATCATCTGGTGCCATGAAACCCTTGGTATGGTGTGTCTTCCCACGTACATCGCCAATGTACGAATCTACCGGGGTATGATGGACCACGACGGCGATGTCACCATTATCCTGACGGTGAATGAGCAAAGCACCCACAATATCAAGGGATATTTCACCTTTATTGATGAACAGGGCAAGGTGCTTGCCAGCATAACGGGATTTGAGGCGGTGATGGACCCCACCCTGGGGGATAAATTCAAGCAGAAAAAGGCTCCATCTGTTTTATCTTCTTCCGGGCAGACCATGGATAAGAAGAATCCTGGGCAACAATCAGCCCAGGGCGCTGCATCCCAAGGCAATGGCCTGAAAACATCTGCCAGTGCAATAAAAACGGGAACGGTTATGCCCATTGCCATGGATAAGGCCTTGTTTTCCAGGGAACAAATCCTTGCCTTTGCCGTGGGTGATCCATCAAAGGCCTTTGGAAAACCCTACCGGATTTTTGATAAAAAGCGGGAAATTGCCCGACTCCCGGGGCCTCCTTATTTTTTCATGGACCGGGTGATAAAAAGCGACCATCCAGCCTGGCGCATGGAACCGGGGGGATGGATTGAGGCAGAGTTTAATATGCCCGAAGATGGCTGGTACTTCAAGGCAGCAAGATCAGAAACACTTCCCTTTTGTATTCTCCTTGAAATCGCCCTTCAACCCTGTGGATGGCTTGCAGCCTATGCGGGTTCTGCCCTGCACAGTGAAGACAGGCTCTATTTCAGGAATCTGGGGGGAGAAGCTAAACTGCTGTCTGCGGTCCATCGCACCATGGGAACCTTGACCATGCGAAGCCGTCTCACCGGGGTGTCAAAGGCCGGGGGATTGATCATCCAGGACTTTGATCTGGAGGTGCTCAACAATGGAAAAATGCTTTACCAAGGGCACACCAACTTTGGTTTTTTCACCAAGGCTTCCCTTTCCAATCAGACCGGCATTAAGAACTCTGCCTTTGCCCTTCAATTGACCGATGAACAAAAAAAATCTGCTTCTTTGGAACGGTTTAAAGATACCGCACCGTTAACACCCGGGGATACCACCGAGGATG
The DNA here is from genome assembly GCA_963674605.1 of uncultured Desulfobacterium sp. Lineage (GTDB taxonomy): Bacteria > Desulfobacterota > Desulfobacteria > Desulfobacterales > Desulfobacteraceae > Desulfocicer. The sequence goes on from OY771474.1 coordinate 1,325,450, forward strand.
CTCCCGATGAAATGCCGGCAAAAGCCTTAAGAATGATTGATTCAATGGATATTTTTCTTCCCAGGGGAGGAAAATATAAAAAAGGATATATCAGGGCCAGCAAAATTGTGGACCCACAGGAGTGGTTTTTCAAGGCCCATTTTTACCAGGATCCGGTTTGCCCGGGCTCTTTGGGGGTGGAATCCTTTTTACAGGTAATGCAATATTTTGCATTTAAAACATGGAAAATTGCCCCCAATAAATACCAGGTAAGCATGCCCCCCCACAGCCACAAATGGATATACCGAGGTCAGATCACCCCGGGGGGCAAACATATTGAACTTCAGGTTCACGTTAAAGAGGCCGATAAAGAAACCATGACCGTCACGGCGGACGGGATACTTCTGGCAGATGGGCTGTGCATTTATCAGATGGAAGATTTTATGATCTGCCTGAAAGCCAGATCATAACACAGGCCATTCGTCACAATTTATGGGCCAAGGGGGGCACCCTAAATTGGCCCATGTTTTGAGCAGACCCCATTTTTTACTTCATGCCCATAAGTGCCATTATCTTTTTGCCAATGTCGATATTATCATACATGCCTGAAAAAACCTCATGGCCCGGGCCAATTGCCGAGGTTAAAATCGGAACCCCGGTGTAACTGAACGTGGTCCAGCCAATGCCCGCCCGGTAATTCAATATCCTGGTAAGTGTAACCGTCAGTGAATCTTCCCTGCCATAAAGAAAAGAAGTTTTTTCATCGGCAGAAGAACATTTTTTTCTGTCCTTATGGGGATATTGAATTTATTGGGGATAGAGCTGTTCTTTTCATGGGATATGAAATCCCCTCTTTCCTTGATATAGTTAACACTTTTCCCATAGGCAGTTTCCAACATATCCATCTCCATGGACGACAAATCAAAATTTACGTCCCCGGGCCCAAGACCAAAAGCGGATATGATCAAGGGAAGTATCTCTTCAAAGGAGGGAGGTATTTCCATTGAGCTTAGCCGATTGAAGATATCTTCTTTAACCCCTTGAAATGATTTTTTCTGGTATCCAAGCAGCTTGAAATCAGTTTTATATCCCGTGGCAACTGTTCCCAGAGCCATCCCACCGGTTTTCAACATCCAATAACCCGCCACCGGCAAAATAATGAAAATCACTGTTTGCCAGGGCCAATGCAATATCATAATACATCTTCCTGGAAGGAACATGGGCATAAAAGCTCGCCGGAGTTGCATTATCCAGGGAAACACTGCTCACAACCGGCGCAGCAATTCTAAGTTATGCACACAGGCTCACAACAAAAGGGCATTTATCGTGTCGTTCATGATGGACAAAGAATTTTATTGTCTCATTCATTAGTGTCGCGCGTCAATATGAAAACAACTTCATATTTTATTAAGAGCAGCCTCCAATGGTGAAATTGAAAGGCAAAAAAAAAGGCCCTGATCATCATAAAATAATGATCAGGGCCTTTATAAAAAATTAATTCGGCGGCGTCCTACTCTCCCACACAGCTGCCCGTGCAGTACCATCGGCGCTAAGGTGCTTAACTTCCGTGTTCGGGATGGGAACGGGTGTACCCACCTTGCCAGCGCCACCGAATTAAACTGTAATATCAATTTAAATTCGCTGCAGTAGTTATCATATGTTGTTGTTCAAGTAAATATATTTGCAGTAAAACGTTTAAAATTATTTGGGTTTAGGAAGTGGCTAAGCCTCACGACCTGTTAGTATCGGTTAGCTGAACACATTACTGTGCTTACACACCCGACCTATCAACCTTGTAGTCTTCAAGGGGTCTTCAGTCTATAAATAGAGGGGATATCTTATCTTAAAGTTGGCTTCCCGCTTAGATGCTTTCAGCGGTTATCCATTCCAAACTTAGCTACCCTGCAATGCCGTTGGCACGACAACAGGAACACCATTGGTTTGTCCATTCCGGTCCTCTCGTACTAGGAACAGATCTCTTCAAATATCCTACGCCCACGAAAGATAGGGACCAAACTGTCTCACGACGTTTTAAACCCAGCTCACGTACCACTTTAATTGGCGAACAGCCAAACCCTTGGGACCTGCTCCAGCCCCAGGATGTGATGAGCCGACATCGAGGTGCCAAACCGCCCCGTCGATGTGAACTCTTGGGGGCGATAAGCCTGTTATCCCCGGCGTACCTTTTATCCGTTGAGCGACGGCCCTTCCATTCAGAACCGCCGGATCACTAAGACCTACTTTCGTACCTGCTCGAAATGTCTCTCTCGCAGTCAAGCTCCCTTATGCCTTTGCACTCTATGGCTGGTTTCCAATCAGCCTGAGGGAACCTTCGCGCGCCTCCGTTACTCTTTGGGAGGCGACCGCCCCAGTCAAACTACCCGCCAGACACTGTCCGTAACCCCGATCAGGGGCCAACGTTAGAACCATAGAATATGAAGGGTGGTATTTCAAGGATGACTCCACAAACACTGGCGTGCCTGCTTCCAAGTCTCCCACCTATCCTGCACATCATATCCCAAAATCCAATGTCAAGCTGTAGTAAAGGTGCCGGGGTCTTTCCGTCTTTTCGCGGGTAGACGGTATCTTCACCGCCATTCCAATTTCGCTGAGTCCCTGGTTGAGACAGTGCGGAAGTCGTTACGCCATTCGTGCAGGTCGGAACTTACCCGACAAGGAATTTCGCTACCTTAGGACCGTTATAGTTACGGCCGCCGTTTACCGGGGCTTCGGTTCAATGCTTCGCTTGCGCTAACAAATCCCCTTAACCTTCCGGCACCGGGCAGGCGTCAGACCCTATACTTCGTCTTGCGACTTTGCAGAGTCCTATGTTTTTAGTAAACAGTCGCTACCGCCATTTCTCTGCGACCCTCATCCGCTTTGTGGAGCAAGTCCACTAACAGTTAAGGGCATACCTTATCCCGAAGTTACGGTATTATTTTGCCGAGTTCCTTAACCAGGGTTCTCTCAAGCGCCTCGGGATACTCTCCCTGCCTACCTGTGTCGGTTTACGGTACGATCACCGGTTATCTCGATAGAGGCTTTTCTTGGCAGCATGGGTGCAGTCAGTTTATGGGATAAATCCCTCCTCATCACTTCTCGGCCTTATGAAAAAACGGATTTTCCTGTCTTTTCAGCCTACCAGCTTGAACCGCCTATTCCAGCAGACGGATGACTTGCCCTCCTGCGTCCCCCCTTCTCTCAAACGATAACTTGGTGGTACAGGAATATTAACCTGTTTTCCATCGCCTACGCCTTTCGGCCTCGGCTTAGGGATCGACTAACCCTGAGCAGATTAGCTTTACTCAGGAAACCTTGGGCTATCGGCGAGGGGGTTTCTCACCCCCTTTATCGCTACTCATGTCAGCATGGTCTCTTGTATACACTCCACATCACATCGCCATGATGATTCAATACGTATACAATGCTCTCCTACCAATGAAATAAATTTCATTCCGCAGCTTCGGTACTATGCTTGAGCCCCGTTACATCTTCGGCGCAGAACCACTCGATCAGTGAGCTATTACGCTTTCTTTAAAGGATGGCTGCTTCTAAGCCAACCTCCTGATTGTCTGGGCATTTCCACATCCTTTACCACTTAGCATAGATTTAGGGACCTTAGCCGGCGGTCTGGGTTGTTTCCCTCTCGTCCGCGAAACTTAGCTCCCGCGGGCTGACTCCCACAATTTAACTTGATCGGTATTCGGAGTTTGGTTAGGTTTGGTAATCTGGTGAGACCCCTAGCCCATCCAGTGCTCTACCCCCGATAAGAAACTTGTGAGGCTATACCTAAATATATTTCGGAGAGAACCAGCTATCTCCAGGTTTGTTTGGCCTTTCACCCCTATCCACACCTCATCCGAACAGTTTTTAACCTGTGACGGTTCGGGCCTCCACGCGATTTTACTCGCGCTTCACCCTGGACATGGATAGATCACCTGGTTTCGGGTCTACTCAATGCAACTTACTCGCCCTGTTCAGACTCGCTTTCGCTACGGCTACACCTGTCGGCTTAACCTTGCTGCATTAAATAACTCGCTGACTCATTATGCAAAAGGCACGCGGTCACTCTGTCAAATGACAAAGCTCCCACTGCTTGTAAGCAAACGGTTTCAGGTACTATTTCACTCCCCTCACAGGGGTTCTTTTCACCTTTCCCTCACGGTACTGGTACGCTATCGGTTGCCAGGTAGTATTTAGCCTTACGAGATGGTCCTCGCAAATTCCCACAGAATTTCTCGTGTTCCGCGGTACTTGGGTGTCTGTATAAGAGATCAATCACTTTCACATACGGGGCTGTCACCCGCTATGGCCGCCCTTTCCAGAGCGTTCTGCTAACAATTGATTTTGTAACTCTTCGTGCCTTCCGAAACAGACACACTACAGATCCCACGACCCCTGACATGCAACGCCTTCGGGCTATCACACATGGCAGGTTTGGGCTGTTTCCCGTTCGCTCGCCGCTACTGGGGAAATCGTTTTTACTTTCTCTTCCTGGGGGTACTAAGATGTTTCAGTTCTCCCCGTTGGCCCCATAACATTATGTATTCATGCTATGGTATCACAGTATTAACCATGATGGGTTGCCCCATTCAGAAATCTCCGGATCAAAGCTTGTTTAGCAGCTAACCGAAGCTTATCGCAGCTTACCACGTCTTTCTTCGCCTCCTGGCACCAAGGCATCCACCGTTTGCCCTTTATAGCTTAGCCACTATAAAACCACAAATAAGTTTAAACGCTTTAGTGCAAATATATTTTGACTTCATAAGTTCAACCTTGCGGTTGACCTTATCTCGCCACAAAACAGCTCATCCTTAATAAGAATGCCGCTGTGTTGAACATATTATAATTTACCACAACAAATTTTCAAAGAGCATAAAAGATCTGGTGGGCCTGGATGGATTCGAACCATCGACCTCACGCTTATCAGGCGTGCGCTCTAACCAACTGAGCTACAGGCCCAACACTTTGATCTCTCAAAGCTGGTCAGTGAACTTATTAATTATTCAAGATGTCTTTTTATTTCTTTCCTTAGAAAGGAGGTGATCCAGCCGCTGGTTCCCCAACGGCTACCTTGTTACGACTTCACCCTAATTATCAACCATACCTTAGGCACCTGCCCCCCCGAAGGGTTGGCCCAGTGACGTCGGGTACAATCAACTCTCATGGTGTGACGGGCGGTGTGTACAAGGCCCGGGAACGTATTCACCGTGGCATGCTGATCCACGATTACTAGCGATTCCAACTTCATGGAGTCGAGTTGCAGACTCCAATCCGGACTGGGATATGCTTTAAGGGATTTGCTCACCATCGCTGGCTGGCTGCCCGTTGTACATACCATTGTAGCACGTGTGTAGCCCCAGACATAAGGGCCATGAGGACTTGACGTCATCCCCACCTTCCTCCCCGTTAACCGGGGCAGTCTCTTCAGAGTTCCCACCATTATGTGCTGGCAACTGAAGACAAGGGTTGCGCTCGTTGCTGGACTTAACCAAACATCTCACGACACGAGCTGACGACAGCCATGCAGCACCTGTCTTTGAGCTCCCGAAGGCACTCCTAAATTTCTAAAGGATTCTCAAGATGTCAAGTCTGGGTAAGGTTCTTCGCGTTGCGTCGAATTAAACCACATGCTCCACCGCTTGTGCGGGCCCCCGTCAATTTCTTTGAGTTTTAGTCTTGCGACCGTACTCCCCAGGCGGTATGCTTAATGTGTTAACTGCGGCGCAGCAGGGGTCAATACCCGCTACACCTAGCATACAACGTTTACTGCGTGGACTACCGGGGTATCTAATCCCGTTCGCTACCCACGCCTTCGCACCTCAGCGTCAGTATCGGTCCAGAAAGGCGCCTTCGCCACCGGTGTTCCTCCTGATATCTACGAATTTCACCTCTACACCAGGAATTCCCCTTTCCTCTCCCGTACTCAAGTCCTGCTGTTTCAAATGCACGTCCGGGGTTGAGCCCCGGGCTTTCACATCTGACTGACAGGACCGCCTGCGTGCCCTTTACGCCCAATAATTCCGAATAACGCTTGCACCCCCCGTATTACCGCGGCTGCTGGCACGGAGTTAGCCGGTGCTTCCTTCATGGGTACCGTCAATAAAATGTGCTATTAACACATAATAACTTCTTCCCCATTGACAGAGCTTTACGACCCAAGGGCCTTCTTCACTCACGCGGCGTTGCTGCGTCAGGGTTTCCCCCATTGCGCAAAATTCCTCACTGCTGCCTCCCGTAGGAGTCTGGACCGTGTGTCAGTTCCAGTGTGGCTGATCATCCTCTCAGACCAGCTAACCATCGCAGTCTTGGTAGGCCGTTACCCCACCAACAAACTAATGGTGCGCGGACTCATCTTCAAACAGATGCTTAAATCAGAGGCACCCTTTCATCAAATGATCCAAAGACCACCTGACTTTATCCGGCATTAGCCATCCTTTCGAATGGTTATTCCCGATTTGAAGGTAGATTATCCACGTGTTACTCACCCGTGCGCCACTCTACTCGTCCCTGCAAGCAAGGACTTTCTCGTTCGACTTGCATGTGTTAAGCACGCCGCCAGCGTTCATTCTGAGCCAGAATCAAACTCTCCAGTTATAATTCTTTTAAATGTTTTTTAATGTGCTTTGCTGCACTTTAAAACATCTTTAACTCTTAATTCATTCACTAACCAGTTTTCAAAGATCAAATTTTCAAGATCCGTACTTCTTATTTTTTTCAAACAAAAAATCTTGCCGAAACTTGCCGCGCTGTTTGGTTGCGGCGTTGCCGTCTCAACAAGACCCGCAAAAACTACATGAAAACCTGATCCGTGTCAAACACTTTTTTCACAAACAAACCACTTTTTTCATATATCTCTGAATTTATGGTTTATTTCACTTATGTTTTTGTGAATCAGGTTTTAAAATCCTTCTCCCGGAAAACAGCAAGTCCCCAAAAAGCGAGATTATTGGAGGCATTTTTGCCGCAACAGATGATCGGCAAGGACCAGGGCAAGCATGGCCCGGCACACCGGGTTTATTCTGGGAATAGCAGAAATATCATGCCTGCCTGTGGTGGAAAGGCTGACTTCGTTACCCTGTTCATCCACGGTGTGCTGGGATTTGCCTATGGATGGAATGGGTTTAACATGAACCCTTGCCACAATATCCTCTCCATTGGAAATGCCGGCAAGGATGCCGCCGCTGTTGTTGGATTCAAACCCTTCCGACGTAATGGGATCATTGTTTTCATACCCAGTCATGGCGGCGGCACGGCATCCAGCACCGATCTCCACGGCCTTTACCGCGCCAATGCTCATAAAGGCTTTGGCAATGTCTGCGTCCAGTTTATCAAATACCGGGTCCCCCAGCCCGGGGGGGACATGCCGGGCAACAACTTCAACCACCCCACCCAGGGAATCTCCCTGTTTTTTTATTTCAGCAATCCTGGCTTCCATTTTTTCAAAGGCATCACAGTCCGGGCATTGCAGGCGATTGGCGGCGGGATCCATATCCCTTTTTTCAATACAGACCCCTCCCAGGGCCAGGGTGGTGGTGTCAATTTTTATCCCATGGGTATCCAGAAATGCCTGGGCCACAGCACCGGCAGCTACCCTGGCAGCTGTCTCCCTGGCCGAGGCCCTGCCCCCTCCACGCCAGTCCCGTATTCCGTACTTTGCCTGGTATGTAATATCCCCATGCCCCGGACGAAAGGCAGCTGCATTTTTCTGGTAATCCCGGGATCTGGCATCCTGATTTCGAATCATAATGCTGATGGGGGTTCCGGTGGTAACCCCTTCAAAGGTACCGGAAAGAATCTCAGCAAGATCCGGCTCTTTTCGCTTGGTACTGGTGCTCCCCTGCCCCGGTTTTCTTTTGTCCAGTGCCTTCTGGAGAATTGTTTCATTTAAGGTAATGCCCGGTGGACACCCCTGCACCACAACACCCAGGGCCGGCCCGTGGGATTCCCCCCAGGTGGACACCTGAAATACTTTTCCAAAACTGCTTCCTGCCATGTTCCCCTCCTTATTAAAATAAAAATATCGACAGCAGAGCCCCCAACAATGGAGTATTCCGGCCCATTCGGACCCAAAGGCGATACGCCCTTTTGCCCTGCCGGGCGTTAAAAAGCGCAGGGTGTTTGAGGACAAACCTGACCGCAGTTCCTGCGATTTAGGACCGGCAGGGCAAAAGGGCCGCCGACGGTCCGGGGCCGGAACAATCCACCGTTGAGGGCGGCATAATGCCATTTTCATGCTTCGTTGTGCCCACACGATCATGGAGAGTTATAACTGATCAAGAATATCCCAAAAACCGGGAAAGGACTTGGCAACACAGCCCTCATTTTCAATGGTAATCCCTTCTACCATCAAACCGATGATGGCAAAGGCCATGGCAATGCGATGATCATTAAAGGTTTCAATGACTGCCCCCTCCATGGAATCATTCCCCGTCACTGACAACCAGTCGTCCCCCTGGCGGGCGTCCACCCCCAGTTTTTTCAACTGGGAGACAACCGCAGAAATTCGGTCGCATTCCTTCTGGCGCAAATGGGCAATATTGTTGATCCTTGTGGTCCCACGGGCAAAGCAGGCCACAACAGCAAGGGTGGGCACCACATCGGGGATATCGGACATATCCACCGTCACCGCCGAAAGATCTCCACCGGAAACGGTTATTCCGTCGGCATCACAGGTCACAAAGCACCCCATTTGTTTAAGAATTTCCAAAAGCCGGATATCCCCCTGGAGGGAGGATTGATTAATGTGCGCCACTTTGATCTGTTGACCGGTCACCGCCCCCACGGCCCAGAAATAACTGGCATTGGAAAGATCCGGCTCCACTGAAAAATTTCCGGGCACATAGGTCTGCCCTCCGGGAACTTCATAGTGAGTATCATCCAGCCGTCGAGCCTTCACATTAAATTTTGCCATGATATCCATGGTAAGATCAATGTAAGGAGATGATACTGCCGGAGCAGGAAGGGTGATGAAAAGGCCTTGATCAAGCACCGCCCCCATCATCAAAAGCGATGACAGATACTGACTGCTCTGGGAACAGTCCAGGATCACATTTCCCCCTTTTCTGATGCCGCCCTGGATGCACACCGGAGGCGTACCATCTCCTTTCCGGGAAGTCGCATTTACACCTATCATCTGCAATGCCGCCAGCAGATCCCCCATGGGACGCTCCTGCATGCGTTGATCTCCGGTGAGCACATAGGGCATATCCCCCAGGGCCGCCACCCCAGCCAGAAGGCGCATGGAGGTACCTGAATTTCCCAGATAAATGTCAGAGCCATGGGGGGTTGGCCTGCCGTTTACCCCCTGCACAGTTATGGTGCCGTCATCGGCCACCGTCATGGATGCCCCCATGTCAGAAAGCGCGCACCGGGTATGGGTTAGATCTTCACTTTCCAATACATTTTTAACAATGGAGGTGCCATGGGCCAGGGCTGCACAGATCAACATGCGGTGGGAAATACTTTTTGAACCCGGAATGGTTACGGTTCCAGGGGAGATCTTTCTTTTATTTATGGATTTCATTGACATTTCATCGCTTTTATTAGGGTTTTTTTCATTAAATTCAGGGGGGGTTCCTGTCCGGTGAACAGACGAAACTGATGGGCACCCTGGTGTATGAACATGGAAAGACCGTCAATGGTAGTGCAGCCGGCACCCCTTGCGTCAAAAAGCAGACGGGTGTCAAGGGGATTATACACAATGTCCATCACCACCATGCCGTCATGGAACACATTGTTTTTCACCGGGCTTGAATGGATGTCCGGCACCATGCCACAGGGGGTGGTATTAATGATAATATCGGCATCTTTTCCCGTAAAATCATCCCAGGACACAAAGGTTCCCCTTACATGGTCACAAAGGCGTTGCCCCCGGTCTTTATTGCGGTTTACAATAAAAACACGACCATTTTCCCGGACCATGCCAAAAGCCACGGCCCGGGCCGCCCCACCGGCCCCCAGTATGTAAACATTTTTATTTGCCGGATCGCAGATCTGTTTTACAGGATCCACTGCACCGGCACAATCGGTGTTGTAGCCCCAGAGCTGGCCATTGCGATTAACAACGGTATTTACGGCACCGATGTCTGCTGCCATGTCATCCACCCCGTCAAGGCATTCAAGAACCTTTTCCTTAAAAGGAATGGTCACCGAAGCACCCTTGATATTCATGGTCCTCATGGCATCCATTCCCCGGCGGATATCTTTCAAGGCAAAGGCCAGATAAACTGCGTTGACATTGCAATGGGCAAACCAGGTATTGTGCATCAGGGGTCCCAGAGAATGGCCCACGGGATTGCCGAACACGGCATAAAGATCGGTGGCAGTATTGGCGATCATCGCTGAATATCCTCCACAGCCGGCTTTCCTGCCGGATAAGAACCCAGTTCCTTTAAGTACAGACAATGGGGTTTCATCCGGGACAGGGTGTCCGCCACCCTTTTTTCCTGGATATGACCTTCAACGTCCATGAAAAAATAATAACTCCAGTTCTGATGTCTGGTGGGACGGGACTCCAGCTTCACCATATTCAGCCCGGCCAATTTCACAGGCTCCAAGGCCATGAAAAGCGCCCCGGGAACATGGGAGGTGGCAAACATGATGGAGGTTTTATCATTACCCGTGGGTGCTTTTTTCTCGCGACCGATGGACAAAAATCTTGTAATATTGCTGACATGATCTTCAATGCGGGATGCCACCACTTTCAGGCCGTAAATATGGGCAGCCCTTCTGCTGGAAATGGCTGCGGCCAAAGGATTTTCCGCCACCAGCGCGGCAGCCCGAGAGGTACTGCTCACCTCCACGGTTTCAATGCCCGGCATTTTTTTTCGAAGCCATCCCCGGCACTGGGCCAGGGCCTGGGGGTGGGAATAGATGGTTTTGATGGCAGACATATCCCCGGAAAGGGATAACAGATCATGGGAAATCCGTTCATAGTGCTCTGCCGTGATATATACATCAAACTCGGAAAACAGGTCCAAGGTATGATTCACGGCGCCTTCAATGGAATTCTCCACCGGTACCACACCGTAATGACTGTTTTTCTTCTCAATTTCCAGAAAAATATCCCGGATACTGCCCTGTTCAATGAATTTACCCGAATGGCTAAACAGGTTCAGGGCCGCAATGTGGGTGTAACTGCCCACGGGTCCCAGAAAAGAAATCCGATTGGCCTTTTGGATTTCCCGGGTGGCCGTCATGATCACATTGAACAGATAACGCACCAGATCTTCGGTGGCAGGGCCGTCATTGATCCTGGCCAGACGTTGCAGAAGGCGCTTTTCCCGTCCCTGGTCCAGCACCCCGGTCCCCTGCTGATCCTTGATCCTGCCAATTTCCTTTCCAATGCCCAGGCGCTGGTTTATCAGGCCCAGGATGTCAGCATCAATGACATCAATGCGGGCTCTCAACTCAGCCAGTTGCCGTTCAATTGCTTGTTTTTTTTCTTCCATGGGACCACTCCTTTCCAGAATAAAAAAGGGCTGCAGGAAACCTTTATCCCTGAAGCCCTTTTCCATAAAAAAAGCCGCAGAGACCATCTATTTAAGGTCTGCTGCGGCTCATTTTTGCTATTTTTATCTAACTCAATTTTCTTTTAAACGCACCGCCTGCAGACCGGTTTTAAAATAAAACCAGAAATAAAAAAAACACCGACCTGCAAAAAAATGAGTCATCATGGGTTATGTTATTTATATGCTGAGCTTTTTCCTGTCAAGTTATTTTTTTGGGGCCTGATCCCACCGCCAGGGATTGATTTCTGCATGGAGCACCCCACGCAACGGGGGGATCAATGGGCCAAAGCCTGTTTTATTAAAGGGCCTTAAAAACAAACTTTCGGATACGATTGCCTTCCCGTTCTTTGACGGTGGCGGTGTATTTACCGATTTTAATACTTTCACCCACCTTGGGAATTCGGCCAAGTTTATCCAGAATAAATCCGGAAAAGGTATCATAATCGCTGGATTCAGGTATGGACAGCTCCAGGGCCTTATTGATCTCATCTATTTCCGTTTTACCAAGCACAATCCACTTCTGACCGTTTAAAGTAACAATGTGGGGATCCACACGATCAGTTTCATCACTGATCTCACCCACAATTTCCTCCAGCACATCTTCCATGGTGACAATACCCGAAACTCCGCCATGTTCATCCACCACAATGCCGATGTGAATCTTGATGCGCTTGAAAACATGCAAAAGGGAATCAAGTTTTTTTGATGCCGGAATAAAATAGGCATCCCGGATGATCTCATGGAGATCCAGGGTTCCCATGGGGTTTTCACAGGTATCATGGTAGCTTGCAAAAAGATCCTTAATGTTCAACACACCAATGATGTTATCTATGTGTCCATCCATCACAGGAATACGGGTAAAGCCGGATTTTAAAATGGTTTTAATGTCCAGGGGATCATTGATATCAATGACGTACATGTCTGCCCTGGGTGTCATGATCTCCGATGCACTGGTATCATCAAATTCAAAAATATTGGAAATAAATTCCTTTTCTTCCTCTTTTATCTCCCCTTCTTCTTCCACCACTTCCACCATGGTCATCAATTCATCTTCGGTGACGGCAGGGGCCCCATCAACACTTCGAAGCAATTTGGGGATAAAATTTAGAACCAGAATCAGGGGATAAAAGGCCTTTGACATCCAGAACAAGGGAATAATAACCGCCCTTGACACAAAAATATTGTTCCGGGCCGCAAAGGATTTGGGGAAAATTTCTCCCACCACAAGGATAATCAATGTCATGATTCCTGTGGATATACCAACCGCATTGGATTGAAAGGTATCCATGGCAAGGGCTGTAGCCAGGGAAGACGCGCCGATATTTACAAGATTATTACCAATAAGAATGGTGGATAAAAGCTTGTGGGAATCCTGTTTCATCCTGTAAATAATTTCATCAACCCGCTTGCCCTCTTTGGCAAGATGAAGTGCACGGATTTTACTTATGGAAAACAGGGCCGTTTCGGCGGATGAAAAAAAAGCTGAAAAAATGATGCACATCAACAAGAGTGTCAACTGGCTGGTCATACCATCCTGATTTATAATCGTTTTTTACCAGAGGCATCAAACTTTTAAGGTATGACGCCGCGCTTACCATCCACCGGGATGCTGGGCCTGTTAAGCATTGCATTGTGCAATATCAACGGATACATTCTTCCCGTCAGAACACGAAATTAATCACTTAAGAATAAAGCAATATGCCATTTAATCAAGTATCTGACTTAAAAAAAGTTTAGTTCGGTCATGCTGGGGATTATCAAAAAAGGCCTGGGGGGTATTACCTTCCACAATTTCACCATAATCCATGAACAGTACCCGATGGGCCACACTTCGGGCAAAACCCATTTCATGGCTCACCACGATCATGGTCATGCCGTCGTTGGCAAGGCTGATCATAACATCCAGAACCTCTTTAACCATCTCAGGATCAAGGGCCGATGTGGGCTCATCAAAGAGCATGACATTGGGCTTCATGCAGAGGCTTCTGGCAATGGCCACCCGCTGCTGCTGCCCTCCGGAAAGCTGGCCGGGATATTTTTTTGCCTGCTCGGCAATGCGTACCTTTTCAAGGTAATACATGGCAATGTCTTCGGCTTCTTTTCTGGGGGTTTTTCTCACCCAGATGGGACCCAGGGTCAAATTATCCAGGATGGTCAAATGGGGAAAAAGATTGAAATGCTGGAAGACCATGCCCACTTCCGCCCGGATTTTTTCAATATTTTTAAGATCGTTGGTCAGCTCAATGCCGTCCACCACAATTTTACCCTTCTGATGCTCTTCCAGGCGGTTGATGCACCGGATCAATGTGGATTTTCCAGAACCCGAGGGGCCGCAGATAACAATGCGCTCCTGTTTTTTTACCCGGAGCGAGATATTTTTAAGGACATGAAAATCCCCATACCACTTGTGCATGTCGGTAATCTGTATAATATCGGAATTTTGATCAATTTCAGGCGTTTTTGTCTGGGTATCGTTCATGGGTTTTATCCAAATGTCTATGGTTATTATTTTCCAGAGCCGGTTCCTGGTTTGTTCTGGCCTTGCCCAGCGACGGTCCGGGGTCGGTTCAATGGTCCCTTCGGAGACGGTATATTGCCGTTTTCAGGATGTCCTGCCATTCGAGCTGCATGCAGTTACAACTCTCTGTTAAGCTCCTGCTCCAGCCTGCGGCTGTAATTGGACATGAAAAAACAGCAGACAAAATAAATCAGGGCCACAAAAATATAGGCTTCGGCGGAAAACCCCATCCACTTGGGGTCAGACAGGGTGGACTGGGTGGTTTTCAAAAGATCATACAATGCGATGATCACCACAAGGGAAGTGTCCTTGAAGGCCGAAATAAGAATACTCACAGAAGGTGGAATAACAATTTTCAGGGCCTGGGGCAAAATAATCAGACGCATGGTCTGAAAATAATTGAGCCCCAGGGCATCGGCGGCTTCGTACTGGCCTTTGTTCATTCCCTGGAGACCGCCACGCACCACCTCGGCAATGTAGGCGGCGGTGAACATGATAATGGCCACCTGGGCACGAAAAATGGCGTTAATGCTCACCCCTTCGGGTAAAAACAGCGGAAATACCACCGAGGACATGAACAAAAGACTGATCAAAGGCACACCTCGGATGAGTTCAATGTAGACCACGCAAAGAGATTTAATCACCGGCATTCGGGATTGCCGTCCCAGGGCCAGGATTATGCCCACGGGATAGGCAGATGCAAGGCCGAACACCGACAAAAGAAGGGTTAAGGGTAACCCTCCCCATTGGGAGCTTTCCACGGATTTAAGCCCCGGCACCCCGCCTTTCATCAGAAAGCCCATGATGACAAGGCCACAGACCCACAGGTACAGCAATGATTTTTTCCAGCGCCTGCGATCCTGGCTGTAAAAAAGCAGCACCACCAGAATCACCATGGCCAGAAGGGGTCGCCACTGGAGATCATGGGGATAAAAACCGAAAATAATGAACCGCAGGTTGGCAGGAATAACCGACCAGCAGGCACCGTCAATGTTACGACACCCCTCACTTGGGGTCATCCAGACGCTGTTTATAAAGGCCCATTGCACAAAAGGCGGTACGCTGATCCACAACAGGTAAAGCACCACAAGGGTCAGCAAAGAATTAAAGGGACCGTTAAAAAGATTGCTTCGAATCCATCCGATGACCCCCACACTGGTGGCAGGGGGTCTCACCATGGGAATGTTCGACTGCTGAAATTTGGCTTCCATGATTTTTTTATCTTTCCACAAGTTTGATTTTTTTATTATACCAGTTCATGAACGCGGAGGTTGACAAACTGAATATGAGGTACACCACCATGATCATGGCGACCCCTTCAATGGCCTGACCCGTCTGATTGATGGTGGTACCGGCCACGGAAACAAAATCAGGATACCCGATGGCCACGGCCAGGGAACTGTTTTTGGTAAGATTAAGCATCTGGCTTGTCAATGGTGGGATAATCACCCGCAGGGACTGGGGGAGAACCACCAGGTTAAGAACCTGACCGGTCTTTAGTCCAATGGACAAAGCCGCTTCGGTCTGCCCTTTGCTCACGGACTGAATACCGGCCCGGACCACCTCGGCCACAAAGGCCGCCGTGTAAAGAACCAGCCCCAGTAAAAGAGCACTGAATTCCGGACTGACGCTGACCCCGCCCTTGAAGTTAAACCCAGAAAGCCGGGGAAGATTCATTTCCATGGGGGCTCCAGCAAGAAACCAGACAAGCGCAGGCAACCCCAGAAGCACAAGAACGGAAACCTTGAACACAGGAAAAATTTGCCCCGTGGCTTCCTGTCTTTTTGTGGCCCATCTTTTAAGAAAAAAAACGATAATACCTGCCATAACAAATGCTGCGGCCATATACCCATGGGCAGGATGCCACTGGGGAATCCCGAAAATCATGCCACGATTACACAGAAAAAAACCGGAAAAAGGATTGAAGGCCTGGCGGGGGGATGGCAGCATTTCATAGAAAAAAGCGTACCAGAAAAAAAGCTGCAACAGCACCGGTATATCCTGGAACACTTCAATGTAAATGGCAGACAACCGGGAAACCAGCCAATTGGACGAAAGGCGGGCCACCCCCAGAATCGTACCCAATATCACGGTGAGCACAATACCGAAAAAAGACACAATAAGGGTGTTTAACACCCCCACCAGAAGAGCCTTGGCATAGGAATCCGCTGCAGAATATGAAATCAGCGATTCGCCGATTTCAAAGGAGGCTTCCTTGTCAAAAAAGGCAAAACCGGTGGCAATGGATTGCCTCTCAAGGTTGGCCAGGGTGTTACTGACAAGATAAAATGCCAGCACAGCCACCCCCGCCATGACCACAAACTGATATAAAAGAGCCAGCTTTTCGGGATCACGAAAAAAGGATGTTTTTTCAGAAGACAAGTTGTCCATGGCGACCTTTTGTAAAAAACAATGTCTGGGGAAATATCCACATATCGACCTGTATTCCAGGTATGATGGGATCAGGTGTAAAAAGCCCTGATCCCGTTGGATACCTTTATTTAAACGGAGGAGAATACATTAAGCCCCCATTGGTCCACAGGGCATTGAGGCCTCGTTCAATCATCAGCGGGGTATCTGTTCCCACATTTTTTTCAAATACTTCGCCGTAATTTCCCACCTGTTTGATGATGTTATAGGCAAATTTTTCGTCCAGGCCCAGGGATTTTCCGTTTCCCGGAGATACACCCAGGAAACGTTTCACTTTGGGATCGGAGCTCTTCAGTTTTTCATCCACATTCTTGGATGTAATACCAAGTTCTTCTGCGTTGATCATGGTCAGTACGGAATAATTGACGATATCCTTCCACTGATTGTCACCATGGCGAACAGCAGGGGCAAGGGGTTCTTTGGAAATAACTTCAGGCAGGATCATGTAATCACCGGGATTGGGAGCAACGGCCCGGGTGCCTGCAAGTTGGGAGGCATCAGAGGTGAGGCAGTCACATCTGCCGGCAAAAAAAGCCTTGGCAAGTTCTGCTGTGTTTTCAATGACTACTGGATTCATCTTCATACCGTTGGCACGAAAAAAATCCGCCACATTCTGTTCGGTGGTAGTTCCAGGAAGGACACACACAGAGGCACCATCCAGTTCTTTGGCACTCTTTACTCCCAGTTTTTTATGAATAAGAAAGCCCTGGCCATCGTAGAAATTGACCTGGCAGAAATCAAGCCCCAGGGCCGTATCCCGGCTAAGGGTCTGGGTGCAGTTACGGGTAAGCACATCAATTTCGCCGGATTGAAGGGCAGTAAACCTTGTCTTGGCTGTGAGCGGGGTAAATTTCACCTTGGTGGCATCGCCGAATACAGCGGCGGCAACTGCCCTTGCCGTATCCACATCCAGTCCCTTCCATTCGCCTTTCTCATCGGGCTTGCCAAATCCGAACAGATCTCCATTAACGCCTGCCTGGATATATCCCTTTGCCTTGACGTCATCAAGGGTTCCTGCCATAACCGCAGTGGATGATAAAAGGGCAAGGGCGAGCATGACGGTCAAACCGGTTTTCAAACATTTCATGGATGGTTCCTCCCTATGGGTTTTAAATTAAGCCAATAATATACTCAACAGTTATAAGTTCTCCAAGTAGCTCAATATAGGCTGTATTGAATAAAAATTCAAAACAGCACAGGCACTCTGAAAAATGAGAGTTTATAACTCACGAGCAACTCAACTTTCCGTTTTGATTGATTCGTGAGGAAGACAGGCGTGTTTCATTGGGCTTTTTAGAAATAAGCAGTTTGCCATAAAGCCACATGGCTGTAACCATCAGGCACAAATAAAAATGAAACTCTTATTATTCCAGCATCTTGGATTAAGTTTCATATAAAAAAGCATGAAGCCTGATAAAAGCCTCAACCTTCCATAAAACAAGCCAGACCCGTTCGCCAACACTTAAGCGCAAAATTTCAGCGAATACTATAGCAAACCTGCGATATCACAGACCTTATTTAAGCGAAATCCAAGGATACATGCAACAAAAAATGATATTTCTCAACTTTCGGACTTCATTTTAAAATTATTTTTTTTATACAGTTCATGCATCAACGGGGTCAGGCGTGTGTTATTGTGGTTTTGACAACAGCCTTTTTTTTAAGACAAATTGCAACAAAAACGGTAAATATTCAGCCAGCACCCCATCTTCACTCATTTGGACCTGCTCACATAGCAATGGTATGGCACGCAGTCCCAACTAAGCGAATATGGTACACTGGCCAAACATTTACAGTAGCAAGCCGAATATTTACCAAAAACGTCAATAAGGCAAGCCTGACCCCATCCTGAAAGTCGAACAGCGAAAGTTAAGATAATTTTATTTATGACAATTATCGGTGACCCTGTCAAGGAATTTGAATCAATAATCAGGGCTCTGATGTGGGATTCAGCAATTCCAGGGCGAGGGCTGCCACCCGCCGGGAAGCCCCTTTGCCGCCCAGCAGAATGGGAATCATTTGAAGTTGTCTGTGCATGGACAACAGCAGGTTCCCCTCCAGCAGATGAAGGGCAGTATCACTTATTTTGTCCGGGCTGGCATTGTCCTGGAGCAGTTCCGGCATGATTTCCTTGCCTGCAATTATATTGGCAAGCCCCGCATGACGAATCCGGACAAACAGACGGGCAAGGGCGTAGCTGATCCGGGACATTTTATAGACGATAATGGTGGGAACTGTGAAAAGCGCCGCCTCCAATGTCACAGTTCCCGATACAGCGATGATAAGATCTGCCTGGGTCAGTACCGGGGTGACATCCCCCGGGATTACCTGGAAATGATGGTGGGCGCTGTGACGCGTTAGAATCAG
Source organism: uncultured Desulfobacterium sp. (assembly GCA_963674605.1). Classification (GTDB taxonomy): domain Bacteria; phylum Desulfobacterota; class Desulfobacteria; order Desulfobacterales; family Desulfobacteraceae; genus Desulfocicer. The sequence continues at coordinate 1,344,257 of OY771474.1, forward strand.
ATCAAAACGATTTTTATCCACAGCATCTGCCCGGGAAAGAAGAAAGCGAACCCGGGGGTTCCGGTTAACTATTTTCAATGATGCCTTTAATAGGGGGGGCAGGAGCATGTCGATTTCGCTGTTTCTGGAGCCCGGTAAAAGACCAATGACAAAGTCTCCATCCTTGACACCGGGCACATGGGAGACCGCATAATCACGGCAGTCCAGAAGGGGATGGCCCACAAAGGTATGGGGAATTTTCCACCTTCGGTACAGGGGCACCTCAAAGGGAAAAATCAGGGCCACATGATCCACATTTTTTTTTATTTTTTTCAGTCGGGACTGCTTCCAGGCCCATACCTTGGGGGATATATAATAAAGTACCAGAATCCCCATGGCCTTTGCCACACCAGCCATTTTAATATTAAAGCCGGGATAATCAATGAGGATCAGCAAATCCGGTACCCATTGTGCCAGATGACGCTCCATGCCGCGAAACACTCCGGCAATACTTCGCATCTTGAAAAGTACCTCGGTGACCCCCATGACGGAAAGATCACGGATGTGAAATCGCAGTTCCATCCCGGCCCGGGCCATGGCATCCCCGCCGATGCCGGAAATAAGAATATCCGGGTGTCTTTCTTTCAAAGCCTTGACCACATTGGCCCCGTGCAGATCCCCCGAAGGTTCTCCGGCAATGATCATTATTTTCCTGGCATTTTTCATGTGGCCTCAAATATAATTAATACTTTTTTAAAAAAATTTCCCGGCAACAAGGCAATTCATTGCCCTGGATTCTCCTCATGACACCCCCTCTGTTTCGTCCATGGCCACAATGCAGATCCCCTTTTCATCGGCCAGGCGAATCATCTCGGTGCGATCAAAGGACAGACTTTTCTGCGCTTCCAGCACCAGTACGTCCACGCCGGATTCAGCCATGGCCCGGATGGTTTCCACCCCCGATGCCGGCAGATCAAAGCGAAGATCCTGGTGGGGCTTGGCAAGCTTTACCACCACTGCCCCCCCGGAGCTTAAGCTGCCCCCCCTCCTTATGGTGGCATCAGTGCCATCGGCTGCCTCCACGGCCAGCACGGTGCCATTGGACACCACCACACACTGACCAATGTCCATCTGCCCGATGCCCCTTGCCATTCGCCAGCCGGTTCGGATATCTTTTCTGGCGGCCCGGCCCGGTTTTTTCCGGGTCCAGCAGCCTTTGGGGGAAAGCAGATCCGGCAATAGGAAGGTGGAGGGACAAATGGTAATGCCTTCTTTTTCCAGAAGATCTGCAAATGTACTCAGTATGCCGTCATCATGGGTATGTCCCATGGCTGCAATAAAGGCAAGGGCCTTTAAGTCGGGCCGGATATCGGTGAATATCCGTGTCTTTTTAACGGTACCCAGCATCACGGCCCGGGTTACCCCCTGTTTTCGAAAATATTTAAGGAGTTTTGTCACCTGGCCGAGATGCAGCCATTGAATGGAGGTTACCTCATCTGACAGCCCGGCACAAGCTTCATTGACATAGGCTGCAGCGTGTACGTTTATTCCACGCTGCCTGGCCTTACGGGCAAACAGCAAAGGAAACTGCCCTCCCCCTGCAATGAGACCAATGGATTCCATTTATCGGGTAACGCCTCGGCTGGAACGTTCAATGAACTGAATAAAATTAACCACTTCCGGAATCTGTTCCACCTCTGCCCGGACCCGCTCCGAAGCCTGCTTCACTGTAAGACCAATGCGAAATACAATGCGATAGGCCTTTTTAAGGCTGAGCAGGGTTGATTTGGAAAAATCCTTACGTTTGAGGCCCACATTGTTCAGGCCATGGAGGCTTGCCCGGTCCCCTGCGGCAATCACATAGGGGGGAATATCCTTTACCACCGCGGATTTTCCTCCAATATAGGCATGCTCACCAATCTTGACAAACTGATGAATAGCCACAAGCCCCCCCACGGTGACGTTATCCCCAAGCTCAATGTGTCCGGCCAGGGTGGCATTGTTGGCCAGAATCACCTGCTTTCCTGTTTTGCAGTCATGGGCAATGTGAGTATAGGCCATGAGATAATTTTCTTCACCCACCTCGGTGTAGCCTCCGCCAAAGGCCGTCCCCCGGTTGATGGTGACGAACTCTCTTATAATGGTACCTCTGCCTATTTTAAGATAGGTCTTTTCTCCATGATATTTAAGATCCTGGGGGGCTGCCCCGATGGAGGCATATTGAAAAATACGACAATCTGGCCCCACACTGACATACTCGTCAATGGTGGTATAGGGACCAATTTCAGTGCCTGCACCAATGGTGACATTGCCCTTGACAATGGCATAGGGGCCAATGGTCACATTGGGACCGATTTCTGCTTCGGCATCAATGATGGCCGTGGGATGAATCATGGGATCACTCCGTTTCAATGCGGTTCTCAATGGATTTTATCTTTCGCTCCAGGGAGAGCAGCAATTTTCTCATTTCAGGCAGTCGCGGCAGGATGCGTCCCACCTTTAGCCACAGTTTATGGGGCATGTCCGGAACGCCGGATACAATCTCCCCGGGGGGTACATCCTTGGTCACCCCGGCACCCGGTCCCACAATGGCACCGTCACCAACCTTGATATGTCCGGAAATACCGGCCTTGCCGGCAATGATGACATTGGCTCCAATGATGGTACTGCCGGCAATGCCGGATTGGGCCACCATCAGGGTGTTGGGACCAATGCTGACATTGTGAGCAATATGAACCTGGTTGTCCGTCTTCACCCCGGTGGCAAGCCAGGTACGCCCCATGGTGCCCCGGTCAATGGTATTGCAGGCACCGATTTCCACATTATCATCAATCTGGACAAACCCGGCATGGACAATTTTTTCATGGGCATCGCCACTGGGGGTGAACCCGAATCCGTCACTTCCGATGACGGTACCGGAATGCACAAGCACCCCGGAGCCAATACGGGTTCGTTCCATGATGGTTACATTGGGTTTAATGACTGTGTCATCACCGATTACCACATGATCCCCAATGAAAACCCCCGGCATGATCCACACCCTATGGCCCAGGGTGACATGGTCCCCGATGAACACATGGGGGGACACAATATTATCCTGTCCACAGGTAAAATCCATACCCGTCACGGCCAGGGAGGAACAGCCGGGAGAGGGTCTTTTTTCCGGATGAAACCAGGACAGCACCTTGAAAAAAAACAATTTAGGGTGTTCACAAACAATAAAGGTGGCACCGGCAGCTTCCAATACGGGCAGAGAAAGGCTTTCAGGCACCATAACTGCACCGGCACCAGAGGTCTTAAGCTGTTTCAGGCAGCCGGCATCCACGGCAAAGGTTAAATCCTTGGGCCCTGCCTGATCAAAGGCAGCCACCCCATGGATTTTCCGGCCGGCATCTCCCACAACAACGGCATTAAATTTTTCTGCGATGTCCGCAACTGAGAGTACCATCAGTTTGCCGCTGCCGCCGTTTTGTTATAGGCTTCTATCAGCTGGTCGGTGATGTCAATGGTATCTTTATAGTACATTACGCCCCCTTCATTGATTTCCAGGACAAGATCAAATCCTTCCTTTTTACCAAGGGTTTGTGCCAGGGCCAGTACTTCGGTTTTGATTTTATTAAAATACCGGGCCTGCATCTGTTTGAACTCTTTAAGATAACCGGCCTTCATGGTCTTGTAATCATTGGCCTTGATGCGGAATTCCCGCTGTTTTTGTTCACTTTTTTCTTTGCCCATGACCAAAGCTTCCCGTTCCAGGGTCTTTTGCAGCTCCATGAGCTCTTCTTCCTGTTTTTTTACGGTTTCTTCCATTTCCTTGCCCTTCTGATTCATCTCCGCGCTTGCCATCTTTCCCGGACTTGAACTGGAAAGCACCTTCTGGAAATTAACCACTCCGAGCTTGAATCCTCCGGCGGCCAGGGTAACTCCCACGGTACACAGAAGAAAAACCACTGTCAGCAACATCGCCATACCTGTTTTTTTCATAACGTCCTCCACTGTTTATACTATTGAATAGTCAAATCTAAAAATCTGGGTTGCACATCCGGCACAGGAATACACCAGAACCTCTTTTAAAAGGTGCCGCCCATGGAAAACTCCCATCTTCCCCCGCTGTACTCCTTGCCATTTAAAATACTGCCGTATTCAATGCGGATGGGCCCCATGGGAGAATACCAGCGGACACCCCCACCAAAACTGGTATAAAGATCGTCCCACACGATATCCTCGCTCTTTTCATAGGCATCCCCGGCATCATAAAAAACCACACCCACAAGCTTCATTTCCTCAATGATGGGAAAAGTAACTTCCGCATTGAACTGGACAAATTTTTCACCGCCCCGCTCTTCTGTCTCTCCTTCGGGAGTGGCGTTAATATCCTGCCAGTCATATCCCCGGACGGAATTGATGCCCCCCAGATAAAACCGCTCATAATCAATTTCAATGTCATCACTGGACCGGTCATCCAGAAATCCGGCCCGTCCATGGAGAAAACCTGTAAACTTCCAGAACAGAGGATAATACCAGCCGGTTTCCACAATGTATTTTGTAAAATCAATCTCGCCCCCAAGCCAGTCCCCGGCATACTCCACCGAAGCGCTGTGCTCGGATCCCCGGGTGGGATTAAAGGCACTGTTTCTGGAATCATAGCGAAGAGAAGTGGTGATACTGCTGGTTACGTAGTTACCGGCATCCACATCGGTGTAATCTTCTTCCACATTTTCAATGGTGAAATCCTCATATCCGTATTTAAATCCCAATGAGGTGTAGTCAAAAATTTTATACCCGAAGCGCAAGGCTCCCCCCAGACTGTCTTTGTCATAATAATCGTACTCTTTATCCCAGTTGTAAAGATCAATACCGGCAGACAGCGGGATATCAAACAGCCAAGGCTCTGTGAAACTGAAGGTATATTTGGTGGAAGAACCGGATACCTCCGCCTTCAATGAAGCAATCTGACCCTTGCCCAGAAAATTTCGCTCGGACACGGAGATCATCCCGAACAGATTGTCCTCACTGCTGTATCCACCGCCAAAACTGAAGGCCCCCGTGGCTTTTTCCGTGATGTTCACATTGAGATCCATCTTGTCTTCACTGCTTCCCCGGGTGGGCTTGACCTCCACATTTTCAAAATAATCAATGCGCCTCAGGTTGGCAGTGGTTCTTTGAATCTTGGACAGGGAATAAAGTTCCTGTTCTTGGGCGGTGATTTGTCTGCGGATAACCTTGTCCCGGGTTTTGGTATTTCCGGTAATAAGAATCCGTTCAAAATAGACGGGATTACCCTTGTGGATGCTGAACAAAATATTAACCTGCTTTTTTTCAACATCCCTTGCCACCGATGGGGCCACATCGGCATTGGCAAACCCCTTGTCAGCATAGCGGTCAGTGAGTGAAAGCATATTGCTTCTGAGCAGATCCCTGGAATAAAGATCCCCGGCTTTAAAGGTCAGAGCCTCAAGTAAAGCCGATTCCGGGTCAATGAGATCACCTTTAAAGGCAATGTCGCCAATGTGAAACTGATCTCCTTCCTGGATCTTAAATTTCACGGAAATACCCTTTTCATGAAATTCAATCTCCGGATCAGACACCCTGGCATCAATGAATCCGTTATTTTTATAAAAGGATTCAACGCGATATACATCCTGGGCCAGTTCATTGCGATCCAAATCTCCAGATGAGGTAATCCAAGACCAGAAGCCTTGTTCACTGGTTTTCATCTGCTTGAGAAGTTTTTTCCTGTCAAAAAAAGTATTCCCCTCCAGCACCAGGGTTTCAATGCGCAGCTTTTTGCCCTCTTTAATGGTGAAAACAATATCTGTCTGATTATTCTCAAGGCCTTTCATCTCATAGCTGATATCACAGTTGTGATAATTTTTATCCGTGTACAGGGTCTGAATTGCTGACACATCGGCATTCAACTTGTAAATATTCAAGATAGAACCGGTGCTGGTGGATATCACATCAAACAGCTCCTGCTCTTCATATATGCGGTTACCCTGGAACTTCACCTTTCGGACACTTGGTTTTTCATCAACAGCATAAATAATTTCAAGACCGTTGTCATAGTCCTGACGTTCAATACGGACATCATCAAAATAGCCCATGCCGTAAATGGACTTAAGATCCGTATTAAGGCGCTCCGGGCTGTAGATATCCCCAACGGCGGTGTGCACCATTTTTATGATGGCATCCGCCTCAATGCGGATATTGCCTTTGACACTTATTTTTTCAATGAGCTTTCGGTTAAAAACCTCACCTGATATCTGGGTACTCAGCAAATTAACGGCGGAAAAAAGATTTTCCAGCCCCTGGGCCTCGGAAAAAAAAGACACCGGAGCGGTGCCGGCAATTACATCTTTAACCTTCACGTCCATGCTGATCTTCTGGCCGGTGATAAACACCGTTCCCCACAGCAGATAATCCACCCCCTGACGAAGCCCTATGGTCTGAAGGATTGAATCGTCAACCAGGGTTATATCTTCATGGGATGTCATGGATGTCACAAGGGCACCCTCAGCCACGATATTTTCTGAAATCATTGATTCAATGCGGGAACCAAGCTGTCCGCTATCTTGTTCGGACAACATCTTCAAGGGAAAAATGCCAACGCTTTTTTTATCTGCACCCATGGCATTTGCAGGCAAGATGGCCACAGCAATCAATATTAACCCAACCACCGCTTTTTGTATCCATGTCTTCATGATATCACATCCATTTTTTAGGATTGGTTTCAACTTCTGCCACCCCAGTCATCCGGTGGCACACAGGTTAAGACTTGTGTCAGCTCTTTTTCATATAACCCGCATGTCCTGGCGGACACAACGAATATTGAAAATGCTAAATGGCATTATGCCGCCCCTCCCCCGACGGGCAATGGTCCCGGACCGGAACTGTAGACAGCTCGATTGTCCGGTTCCTATTGCCCATCGGGGGAGGGGCTCTGCTGAGGTAGACTTGAAGGCTACCTTTTCATATAAACCCCACATGGCAGTGACCACCTGCCACAACGAATATTGAAAAAGCCGTTGCTGTTAACACCCAGCACCCAAAACCCAGTACCTAACTTTTATAAAAAAAGCCTACATGGCAGCAACCACCTGACACTGTTTAAGGGTCACCCGAGTGTCCATTATGGCTGCAAGTTCCGGATTATGGGTCACCACCACAAGGGTCATGCCAAGTTCCCGGTTCAGCTGCAAAAGCAACTCGTGTACGGCCCTGCCGTTCTCCTTATCCAGATTTCCTGTGGGTTCATCTGCCAGCAGAAGGGGCGGGTTTAATACAAGTGCCCGGGCAATGGCCACCCGCTGCTGTTCCCCCCCGGACAGGTCCTCCACCCTGTGGGCCAGACGGTGATCCAGTCCCACCCGTGTGAGGATTTCCGCGGCACGGATACCTGCCTTGTCAGGTGACTGCTGGTCTATAAGACAGGGAAGCATAACATTTTCCAGGGCAGTAAACCCCTGGAGCAGATGATGAAACTGAAAGACAAACCCGATGCTGCGGTTTCGAAACCGGGCAAGGGCCGTTTCACCCAGTTTAAGGACCTCACTGCCGTTAAAACAGATACTGCCGCGATCCGGTCGGTCCAGGGTACCCAGAATATGAAGCAGGGTGGATTTTCCGATACCAGATGGTCCCACAACCGCCATGGTCTGCCCCCGGCCGATGGAAAAATCCACTTCCTCCAGGATATTAATGGTGGCATCTGCTGTCTTAAATCCCTTGCATATCCCCTTTAACGATACCAGGAGTTTTTCTTCTTGTTCATCAGCCATATCGAAGGGCCTCCACCGGGTCCATGGCCCCTGCTCTTCGGCAGGGATACAGGGTGGAAAGGAAACAAAGAGCCATGGATGCCGAGGCAATCATGAACACATCCAGATATTCCAGCTGTATGGGCAGGGTGGAAAAAGGATAGGCCGCCGGCAGGGTAATAAAATGATATTTTTTCAGTACCACGCAGATAACCACCCCGGAAAGGGTGCCAAGAAAGGTGCCGGTCATGCCCACAATCATTCCCTGAAAAATAAATATTTTTCGGATCATGGCGGGGGTGGCTCCCATGGCCTTTAAGATGGCAATATCCCTGGTTTTTTCCATGACCATCATGATCAGAGCACTGGTGATATTAAATGCCGCCACCAGAATAATAAGGGTCAGAATGATAAACATTGCCGTTTTTTCAAGCTTCAGGGCGGAAAAAAGGCTCTGGTTCATCTCCATCCAGTCCTTGGCATAATAGGGGTAACCAAGGTCTTTCACAAGGGTGTCCTTAACCTGGGCTGCGGAAAAAATATCCTTCACCCACACCCCCATGGCTGAAATACGGGATTTTGTTCCCAGAAGTTTGCGGGCTTCATCAATATGAACCCAGGCAAGGGAACTGTCGTACTCGTACATGCCGGAATCAAATACCCCGGTGACACTGAAACGTTTCAGGGAGGGCATGTACCCCATGGGAGAAATCATCCCCCCCGGGGACATCAACACCAGGGTGTCCCCGGGGGAGACGCCAATGTTTTTTGCCAGTTCCCGGCCAAGCACAATGCCGGGCAGCACTCCGCCCGGGGCACCGGCAACAAGTCGTTCCTCCATCTGGGCCCGGGTATAGCCCTTTATCAGACTGACCTGGCCATGGGGGTCAATGCCCCGGATCACAGCCCCGGAAAGGCCAACAGCGGTTTTAATCATGGCCTGGGTAAAAACCATGGCAGACACCGCCGTCACTCCGTCAATACTTATGATACGCTTTTCAAGGCCATCCATATCCTGGTAATTTCCCGAGGCATCCATCAGAAGAATGTGGGGTTCCACCCCCAGAATCCGATTGCGAAACTCCGTTTCCGCACCACTCATGACGGCAATGACAATCACCAGGGCCATGACCCCAAGGGTAACTCCGGCAATGGACAGCAGGGTGATAAGAGAGATAAATCCTTCTTTTCTTTTTGCCTTCAGGTATCTGCCGGCTATGAAGGTTTCAAATGACATTATGGATCAGATGATCTTTTTCATGTGGGGAAACAAAATGACCTCACGGATGGAGGGTGAGTCGGTCAACAGCATCACCAGACGGTCAATGCCGATTCCCTGGCCCGCCGTGGGGGGCATACCGTACTCCAGGGCCTCCACGTAATCTGCATCCATGATGTGGGCCTCACTGTCTCCGTCTTCTCTCTGGGAGACCTGGCCCAGGAAACGTTCATACTGATCCACCGGATCATTGATCTCGGAAAAGCCGTTGGCAATTTCCCTGCCGGCAATAAACAGCTCAAACCTATCGGTGAGTTCAGGGTTGATTTCACTTTTCCGGGACAGGGGGGAGACCTCCACAGGATACCCCGTAATAAAGGTGGGCTGGATGAGTTTGGGTTCCACCAGGGTATCAAAAAGTTTGGTTAAAATCTTGCCCGGACGTTCTTTCTTGGTCATCTTGATATTATGTTTTTCGGCGTGTTCCAGCATGCCCTGGGGATCTTCTAAATTTAAAACGGCGGGATCAAGCCCCCCGATTTCCACCAGGGAATCCATCATGGAAATCCGTCGCCATTTTCCACCAAAAGAAATGGTTTCCCCTTGGTAGGTGATGGTGTCGGAACCGGTGACCTGTTTTGCAATGTGGCTGAACATCTCTTCGGTGAGATCCATCAGATCTTCATAGTTGGCATAGGCCTGGTAGAATTCCACCATGGTGAACTCAGGATTGTGCCGGGTGGATACCCCCTCATTTCGAAAGTTTCTATTAATTTCAAATACTTTTTCAAATCCCCCCACCACCAGACGTTTCAAGTACAGTTCCGGTGCAATGCGAAGATAAAGTTCCATGCCAAGGGCATTGTGCCAGGTTTTAAAGGGGGTGGCTTCGGCACCACCGGGAAGGGGCTGCATCATGGGGGTTTCCACCTCCATGAAATCCCTGTCTTCAAAAAAACGACGCATGGTGCTCACGGTTTTACTTCTCTTTGTGAAGATTTCCCGGGCCTTGCTGTTCATGATCAGGTCCAGATACCGCTGGCGATATCGCTTTTCCGGATCTTTAATACCATGAAATTTTTCGGGTAGGGGTCGCACTGCTTTGGACAGCAGACGAAGGGTATTTACAAGCAGTGTCCATTCCCCGGTGCGGGTCTGGAAAAGAATACCCGTCAGACCCACAAAATCACCGATATCGAGTTTTTTAAACAATGCATAGGTGTCATTGCCCACCTTATTTTTCTGCACATAGGCCTGGAGCTGTCCGGTTCGATCCTTAAATCTAATAAAGGCCGATTTCCCAAAACTGTTCACCGCCATCATCCGACCGGCCACGGCAAATTGCCGCCCGTGTTCCCCGAGGGTATCGGGTGCAGTTTCGGCGATAGCCTGGAGCATACCAACGGTGTCAGACACCCTGAAATCATTAGGATATAAGTGTACACCGGCATCCGCCAGTTCCTGATTCTTGTCTTTTCTTGCCTTAAGCAGTGCGCTTGAGTCTTCCATGATTTATTATATTTCCCGCATTACATGCATAAATGGGTTAAGTGTCACTCAGGGTCAAATTTTTCATATCCGCACAATCCAGAAAGGGGAGAGCAACATAAAACCACTTGACCATCAAGTGTGAAAAATCTTCATTAACTACTCCATTTTAAGGCACAGTGTCAAGATTTTGTTTGTTGTCCGTCAGTTTGAAAATCAGGCTGAAACGGGTTCCCTCCCCGGGTACACTTGTCACATCCACCATCCCCCCATGGGTTTCCATGATACGGTGGGTGATGGCAAGTCCCAGACCGGTACCATGGCTTTTTGTGGTATAAAAAGGATCAAACACCATGGCCAGCACTCCGGGTTCCATGCCGCCCCCGGTGTCGGTGATGTGAAGTTTGGCCGTCTTCTGTGACGGTGCAGCCAGATGAATGGAAATGGTGCCCGGACCCTGAATGGCCTCTGCAGCATTTTTTAACAGGTTAAACAGCACCTGGCGAAGATGTCCGGCATCCATATATATATGGACCGGCCCGGCCACCTGCACATGAATAATAATACGGCCCCGGCAAAGCTCATCCTGCTCAAACAGGGCCACTGTGTCACGCACCGCCGTGTCCAGGCGGATCCGTTCTGAATCCAAGCGATGGGGATTGGCAAAGAGCAGAAAATCCGTCACCAGCTTACTCAACCGGTCTGTTTCACGAAGCACAATCTGCATGAGTCGGTAATTGGGACTGCCCGGAGAAAGATCCTCTTTAAGCAGTTGAATGGAACCGGAAAGTGATGCCAGGGGGTTTTTAATTTCATGGGCAATACCGGCTGCCAGTTCACCGATGGCCGCCACCTTTTCCACCCGTTTTAAATGTCTTTCCATGAGGGCAAGTTCATGCCTGGCCCGACGGGTCTGCACCGCCAGCATACCCGTCAGAAAAGCCACGGCAAAGCAAGCCGCCATGATAATCACCATGCGATAGATGATATGGGTCCAGGCGTAGGCCGAGGCCAGATCTCCACTGGTGCCAAGGGGAACCAGGATCCCGTAATATTCCAGGTCAATCATCAAGCCGTACTGAACACTGCTAAGCGCCGCCACCACAAGGCTCCCCGTTCGCTGCAGGATCATGCTCACCCCGATGATCACCAAAAGATAAAGAAAGGTAAACACACTGGAAAAACCACCGGTTAAAAACAAAATAATGGTCACCGTCACCGTATCCAGAAACACCTGGCCATATACAAACCACTGGCTTGCACCCCAGAATTTCAATAACAGGGCGTAAATGGCGGAAAGCAGGAAAAGAACAAGGGCAATCCCCACCAGAAAGATAAAGGGGCGGGAGGTAAAGGCAATGGATTCACCGGCGCAGAAAAGCAGTGTGGCCCCGAAAAGCACCCCGGCAAAAACCATTCGAAAGGCAATGAGCCACCAGATACGTCCTTTCATTTCCCCGGGGTCTGTACGATGCATGTTCATGGATGCATTACCCGATGGCAGCGGCCATTTTAAAGATGGGAAGATACATGGCAATGACCAGTCCGCCTATGACCACTCCAAGAAAAACCAGGAGAAAAGGCTCTATCATGTCCGTTAAATTACTCACCGCCTGGTCCACTTCCTCATCATAGAAATCTGCAATTTTCTCCAGCATGATATCAAGGGCACCGGTGGACTCCCCCACGGAAATCATGGAGCAGACCATGGAGGGGAACACCCCGCTTTCCAGCAGAGGATCAGCCATGGAACGGCCCTCTGAGATGGCGGACCGGACATCAAGAACGGCAAACTCAACGGTTTTATTACCCGCCGTCCGGGCCACAATTTCCAGGGCTTCCAGAATGGACACCCCGCTTGACATCATGGTTCCCATGGTCCGGGTGAATTTGGCCACCGCCACCTTGCGGATCAAAAGGCCGAAAACCGGCAGTTTTAAAAACAGATCATCCATGATGATCCGACCTTTCTTGGTGTTATAAATTTTTTTTATACTGAACATGGTCAGGAACGCACCTCCCAGGATATACCAGATCTTTCCGATGACAAATTCACTTAAGTTCACCACCATCATTGTGGGGGCCGGCAGAGAAGAACCGAAGCCTTCAAACATCTGGGCAAAAACAGGGATAACAAACACAAGGATAATACCCACCACCACAATGGCCACGGCCATGGTGATGGCCGGATAGGTCATGGCCCCCTTGACCTGTTTTTTCAGTTTGGCCATTTTTTCCATATAGGCAGATAATCTTCTCAGAATAATATCAAGAATACCACCGGCTTCACCGGCGGCCACCATATTCACATAAAGATCATTAAACACATGGGAAAATTTACCAAGGGAATCGGCAAAGGTGTCCCCACTTTCAACTGAAAGTTTAATTTCTTTCAATATTTTTTTAAAGGTGGGATTTTCCTGCTGGGTCTGGAGAATGTCAAGGCATTGAAGCAACGGAAGCCCCGCATCAATCATGGTGGAAAATTGCCTTGAAAAAATAATGATGTCTTTTTCGGTAACATTTGGCTGTAAGAAGGAAACATTTTCAAGCAGATCCTTGGGTTTTTTTTTGATGGATGTGGCGGTGATCTTTCTGCGCAGCAGATTTGCGCGAACCTGCTCAACGGTTTCAGCCTCCATTTCACCCTTAACTGTCTTTTTCTTGGGATTCTTACCCTTCCAGAGATACAGGGTCATGCGTTATTATCCTCCTTATAAAATCCGTTGACTTCCAGACATTCCAATGCAAGGATCTCCTTGGTTTTCCCGACCACAAATGTTAATAAGCACCCAGCCATGGAAATGAGCAATACATCCGAACCCGCATTAAAAGGAGCCGCCATCGCTTGAAAAAAGAAAAAAAAATCCAGCCGGAAACCATTATCACAAGTCACGTCAATGCGGATTTTGATGCCATAGCCAGCATGCTGGCCGCCCAGAAATTATATCCCGAGTCTGTGGTCATTTTTCCAGGCTCCCAGGAAAAAAGCCTCAGGGACTTTTTCATCAGCTCTGTGAGCTACCTTTTTAACATGGAAAGCCCGAAAAACATAGACTTTTCCAAGACCCGCACACTGGTGGTCGTGGATACGAGACAGCCCCATCGCATCCCCACCGTGGCCGAACTTTTAAAAAGAAAAGACGTGGAAATTCATATCTATGACCATCATCCGGACAAAAAAGGAGATATCACGGGAACGGTTACCCACGTCCAGGCCACCGGCGCCACCGTCACCATTCTTGCCCGGCTGATCCGGAAAAAATCCATTGCCATCTCCCCGGAGGAGGCCACGGTGATGGCCCTTGGGATATATGAGGACACCGGGTCTTTCACCTTCTCTGCCACCACCGAAGCAGATCTCCTGGCAGCCGCTTTTTTTCTGTCCTGCGGTGCCAATCTCAACACCATCGCCGATTTAACGGCCAAGGAAATTCGCACAGATCAGGTGGCCTGGCTCAACGAACTGCTCAATGAAAAAATTTCCCACACCATCAACGGGGTGGAAATTCATATCTCCACCATTTGCTCCCCTGGATATATTTCAGATATTGCCACCATTGTCCAGATGGTTATGAAAATTGACAATCTGGATGTCTTTTTTGCCATAGTACTTATGGAAACAAAGGTGAACGTCATTGCCAGAAGCCGTATTCCGGAGGTGGATGTAGGGACAATCCTGTCTGCCATGGGCGGTGGGGGGCATGCCAGTGCAGCATCGGCAGCCATCACCGACAAAACCCTGGCCCAGGTGGAGCAGGAACTCATTGAAATTCTCAAACCCCATGTAACCCCCATCAGCATGGCCAGAGAGCTGATGTCCAGCCCGGCTCTTATCATCCGGGACAATATGACCTGCCATGATGCCGGCATCATGATGACCCGATGCAATGTCAATACCCTTCTGGTATCATCGGATGATCCCCATCACATCACCGGATACATCACCCGGCAGATCATTGAAAAAACAGGCTACCACCAGCTGGGACACCTGCCCGCCAGCGAATACATGTCAACGGAAATTTCCACCATCTCCCCCCGGGCGGGCCTTATGGAGATTGAAGCCCGCATCATGGATGAAAAGCAGCGGCTTCTGCCCGTCATGGAGGCCGGCAGGGTCATCGGGGTCATCACCCGCACCGATCTTTTGAACTATCTGGTTCGCCGCAGCAAGGATGAAAAGGCCTCCCGACATGGCCTTGTCACCACCCAGCAGAATGCCAAACAGCGCAATGTATCCCATCTGATCAAAGAACGGTTGAACCCTGCCATAGGTGATCTGCTCATGGAAATCGGCACTGCCGGTGATGCCCTGGGTCTGAATCTTTTTGTGGTGGGGGGCTTTGTAAGGGATCTGCTGCTTTACCGCAAAAGTGAAGACATTGATGTGGTGGTGGAAGGAGACGGCATTGATTTTGCACAAAAATTCATTGAGAAAAAAGGCGGTCGATGCAATATCCACCGGGAATTTGGAACGGCGGTGATGGTGCTGCCCGACGGATTTAAAATTGATGTGGCATCGGCCCGCACCGAGTATTACAATGCCCCGGCGGCTCTGCCCACGGTGGAAATGAGCTCCATCAAACGGGATATGTTCAGAAGGGATTTCACCATAAACACCCTTGCCATCCGGCTTAACAAGAATGCCTTTGGCACCCTCATTGATTTTTTCGGGGCCCAGCGGGACCTTAAGGATAAAACCATCCGCACCATCCATAACATAAGCTTTGTGGAGGATCCCACCCGGGTATTCAGGGCCATCAAATTTGCCAACCGGTTTGATTTCACCATCGGGAAAATGACCCAGAACCTCATCCGCAACGCCGTGAAATTTGATTTCTTCAGAAAACTCAGCGGCCGACGGGTATTTTCCGAACTCCAACAAATCCTTGAAGAAGACAACCCCATCCCGGCCATTGAAAGCCTTCGGGAGTATCATCTGGAAAAGGTGATTCATCCATCCCTGATCCTTGACAATGCCGTCATTGAGAACCTGGGGGCTGTACAGAAGGTTATTGCCTGGCATGATCTTCTCTACCTTGATACCCCGTGCATGGGATGGGCCATTTATTTCATGGTGATAATCCGTAAATGCCCCTTCAAGGTGGTTCAGGACATCTGCTTCCGGCTCAGGCTGTCCCCTTCCCAGACAAAATTGATTTTAAAAGATCGCCTCAAGGCCGAAGAGCGGCTGTACATTCTGGAGCATCGTTTCCCCCCCAGCAACAGCGGCCTTTACGCCCTGATCCATATTTTCAAACCCGAACATCTTCTTTACATCATGGCCTGCACCAAAAATGAAAAAATCAAAAAAGCAGTCTCCGTTTATTACACCCAGCTTAAAGATATCAGCCCTGAAATCCAGGGCCGGGACCTCATTGCCATGGGCTTGAAACCAGGTCCGATATTTAATACCATCATCCGGTCCGTGCTGGATGAAAAACTTGATGGACGTCTGCCGGACAAGGACGCAGAGCTGGCATTTGTGAAGAAACACCATCTGCCGCCCCCTTTGTCCCGGGACAAATCTGTTGATAAACGCCGGGGTTTCTGATAATCCGGGTTTGGCAACAATAAGAAAGCCAGAAATTTTGGGCTTGGTCACAACATGGGCCACTTTGGGGTGGGGTCAGGCTTGCGTTATTGGCATTATCGTTGGCTTTGGCGTTTGCACAGGCTGTTGTCAATAACGCCAATAACACAAGCCTGACCCCGTTGGCCCGTCAACGGTGACGGGTGGCCCATCTTATGACCAAGCCAGAAATTTTCAATCCACCGTTTTATCAGGGTAAATTTCAGGGGATTGATGACAATATGGGGCAACCGCCACATGGCCTGCCCCTCCTTGCAGTGGCAGATACTGTAATCAAGCCTGGACGTTTTAATCGGCAATTCAACAGAATCTGGGTCCCTGAACGCCACACAAAGTACATTATTTCCAAAGGAACGCTTATTAAGATGCAGACCATGAAAAATGCAGACCATCTCACCGGCATTACCACAACAGGCACCCCCCATCTGGGCAACTATGTGGGGGCCATTCGTCCCGCCATCCAGTCCAGCCGGGAACCAGACCGACAATGTTATTACTTTCTTGCCGATTACCATGCCATCATCAAATGCCAGGAACCGGAACGTATCCGCAAATCAGCCCTGGAAGTGGCCGCCACCTGGATCGCCCTGGGGCTGGACACCAAAACCTCCATTTTTTACCGCCAGACCGATATCCCGGAAATCCCGGAACTTACCTGGATCCTCACCTGCATGACCGCCAAGGGTCTCATGAACCGTGCCCATGCCTACAAGGCCGCCGTGGCAGACAACGAGGCTGCCGGCAGAAAGGATCTGGACAAGGAAATAACCATGGGACTGTTCTGCTACCCCATTCTCATGGCCGCGGACATTCTAATGTTCAATGCCAGAAAGGTACCCGTGGGACGGGATCAGATCCAGCACCTGGAGATGACAAGGGACATTGCCGGGAGATTCAATCATCAGTTTGGAGAGCACTTTATTCTGCCCGAAGCCGTGGTGGATGAAGACACCGCGGTGCTGGCCGGCCTTGACGGACGCAAGATGAGCAAAAGCTACAACAACACCATCCCGCTTTTTGAATCGGAAAAAAAATTAAGAAAGCTGATCATGAAGATCAAGACCAACTCCCTTGCCCCGGAAGAGCCCAAAGACCCTGACACCTGTACCCTGTTTGCCATTTACAAGGCCTTTGCCACCAAAGAAGAAACCGCTGCCATGGCACAAAGATACCGCAACGGCATTGGCTGGGGCACCATGAAGCAGGAGCTGTTTGAACATTTAAATGAAGTGCTCAAAGGCCCCCGGGATGCCTACAGTGAACTTATAAAATCCCCTGGCGACATTGATGCCATATTAAAACAGGGCGCCCTCCGGGCCCGGGAATATGCCGCTCCCATGCTGAACCGGGTGAAAAAAGCCATCGGCATCCAGGCCCTGTAAGACAAAAAATTCATTTTTTTAATATCTGACTCGATACTCTGTAGGTCTCACTTCCCCGGGGAGGACTGGAGTGCCCGGACCTCCTCCGGGGTGAGATGCCGCCAGGCACCTTCGGCCAGGGCCCCCAGATTCACAGCGCCCATCCGCAAACGCTTTAGATGAGCCACCTCATTGCCGGTTTTACTCACCATGCGCCGGATCTGCCGGTTAATCCCCTGTTTGAGCACAATCTTGAATCCATGGGAACCGGTGCGCCACACCCTTGCTCTGCGGGTTTTTTTACCGTCCAGCACAATGCCTCCGGCCATTTTTTCCAGGGCACTTCGGCTCACCGGCTGCACCGTTGTAACGCTGTACTCTTTTTCATGGTTGTAAGACGGGTGAGAAAGGCGGTTGTGAAGATCCCCATCATCGGTGAGCAGGATTAACCCGCAGGAATCCTTGTCCAGTCTTCCCACGGGATAAATCCGCCGGGGTACATCCACCAGATCCACCACCACGGGTTCCTTCCCCTGGCGCACGCAGGAAGAAATCACCCCCACGGGTTTATTAAGGGCAATGTAACACCATTTTTTTTCCGGGCTGAGCCCCACTTTGTTTCCGTCAACGGTAATCACATCCATGGCCGGATCCACCTGGGTACCCGGCTGGGTAACCACCGATCCGTTCACCATCACCCGCCCCTGGGAAATAAATACCTCCCCCTGACGTCGGGAGCACACCCCGGCCCGGGATAAAAATTTCTGCAATCTCATCATGAGCGATAATCGGCATTGATCTTGACATAGTCTTCGGAAAAATCACAGAACAGGAAAAAATCACTGAACTGCCCCAGATTCAAATCCAGCACCATCTCAAGTTCATCATTTTTCATGATCTGGGCAGCCTGTTTCTCTGCCTCCACCCCCTGCCACACTCCTTTTTTAACCAATGTCACATCTCCGAAGAAAAGGTCCATCTTGTCGGGGTCCACCATGGCACCGGATCTTCCAGCTGCTGCGGTGATTCTTCCCCAGTTGGGATCTTCGCCGTAAAGGGCGGTTTTCACCAAGTTGGAATGGGCAATGGCTTCGGCGGCCATAAAGGCATCCTCCGGAGATAAGGCCCCCCGCACATCAATGCGGGCAAGCTTGGTGGCGCCCTCACCATCCCGGACAATCATTTTAGAAAGAACAAGCATGATTTCATCCATGATTTTCTGGAACTCCAGTGCATCGTCGCTGTCTTCCAGAACCGCCCCGGACATGCCGTTGGCCATGGCAATGACCATGTCATTGGTGCTGGTGTCCCCGTCCACGGAAATGCGGTTAAAGGAGTTTTCACATCCCTTTTGAAGGGCCGTTTTTAAAAGGGATGAGGAAATATCCAGGTCCGTGCACACAAAGGCCAGCATGGTGGCCATATTGGGACGGATCATGCCGGAACCCTTGGCAAATCCGCACACGGTGAAGGTGCGCCCTTTGATGGTGCAGGTTTTATTCACCATCTTTCTGGCAAGGTCCGTGGTGAGAATTGCCTCGGCAAAATCAGCGGCTCCGTCCTTTTTCATGTCTTCAATGACAAGGGGAATGCCCGCCTTCATTTTTTCCATGGGCAGGGGAGCACCGATGACCCCGGTGGAAGAAACCATAACCAGGGTTTCCGGAATTTCCAGGGCTTTTGCAGCCAGGCGGGCGGTTTCCCGGGCATCTTTATATCCCTGTTCTCCGGTGAAACAATTGGCATTGCCCGAATTAACCACCACGGCCTGGCAAAGTCCTGCGGCCATGCGCTCCCGTCCCAGTATCACCGGCGCCGCCACCACCTTGTTGGTGGTAAAAAGGGCCGCAGCGGATGCGGGCCGTTCCGAATAAATAATACCAAGATCTTTTTTGCCGTTGGTCTTGATCCCGGCGGCAATGCCGTTGAATTGAAAGCCTTTCATTGTATTTTCATCTCCCTGTTTGACTTTTGCATATGGTGCATTATTGTAAAAAAATCCTTTGCTCGATGATCAAGCCGGAACCTTAACATCGGCTTTTAACAGAAAAACAGCCATAAGGAAACATGGAAGTATGGATAAATTAAAGGTAAACTGCCCCCATTGCCAGGGGCAACTGATCCTGAAGCACTCCTGAACACGGGTGTACTTAAGCTGCAGGGACTGCGGCAAGGATTACCCCCAGGAAAAGTATAAGGAGCTCATGGACGATTATTTTGAGATCATGCTGGCCAATGTGCCGTGCAACCGACTGTAACCTTTCACCTGCATTTCCAGGTCTTTCATGTCCCCCACCCGGAAAAATTTCAAAATCACCATTGAATATGACGGTAGCCCTTACGCCGGATGGCAGATCCAGCCCCGGCAATTGACCATCCAGGGTGAACTGCAACGACTCTTGTCCATTATACTGAATCAGGATATTGGCATTACCGGTTCAGGCCGCACCGATGCAGGGGTTCATGCCATGGGCCAGACAGCCAATTTCCATGCAGATACAACCATGGATGGCAGGAATATCAAGCGGGCAATTAATCGCATGATGAAAGGCCCAATTGTCATCCAAAACATTGAGCAGGTCCCCGATGATTTCCATGCCCGGTTCCACGCCACGGCCAAAACCTACCACTATCACATCCTGAACCGGCAAGACCCCTGTGCTGTGGGCAGAAATTTTTCATGGCACATATCCCGGCCCCTGGACATCCATGCCATGAATCGCTGTTGCGGTCTCATAACAGGCACCCATGACTTTAAGTCCTTTGAGGGGGCCGGCAGTCCCCGGGCCCACACCATTCGACAAATTTACAAGGCCGTGGTGGAGCCCCTTAAGCCCGGAGATGCACAGCGGCTGGTATTTAAAATAAAAGGAAATGGATTTTTAAGATTCATGGTGAGAAATATTATGGGCAGCCTGGTGGAGGCAGGGCTTCTGAAATTAACATCCCAGGAATTCCAGACCATTCTTAAGGCCCGGGATCGACGCATTGCTCCGGCCACAGCCCCGGCAAAGGGGCTGTTTCTCATGAAAGTGGACTATCCTTTGGTTCCCGCATTTTCTGAATCACCCGGTTGTAATGATTAATCACATCCCGGCGATAAAGAAGCCCCATAAACACTCCACGATCATCCTCCTTGACCACGGGCAGGGCATCAATGTTTTTCTGTGTCAATTTCAAAAGCACCGTATTCAAATCTTCAGAAGCTGTGGTGACAATAATCTCTGACACCATGATATCTCTCATCACCACCAGGTCTTCCAGGTGAATGGTAAAAATCACCTCCCGGATATCGGTGCTGGAAAAAATACCGCAGAACCTGTTGTCCCGGTTCATCACCGGGAAATAATGCTGTTTGGTGGCGGAAAATATTTTTTTAAATTTTGAAAAGGGCATATCCTCACGCACATGGGACACATTTTTCACCAGGTGCATGAGATCTCCCACCTTCATGGTCTGGAGAATATCCATCATGAACTCCCCGGCATGGGCCGGGGAATCCACCCGGTTTTTCACCTGTTTTTCATAGATGGTCCAGCGCTGGGAAATGAGATAGCAGATGGAGCACACCAGAAGGCTTGGCAAGAGCAGATGATAGGAATTGGTCATCTCGCTGACAAAGATAATGGTGGAAATGGGGGTGTTTGACACCGCCGTGAAAAAACCGGCCATGCCCACAATGACAAAGGTACCGGGGGCCGTGACCACGCCGGGAATAAAAAGGTGAAACAATTTACCCACCACCCCGCCCATGGCACCGCCAATGACAACGGAGGGACCGAACACCCCACCACTGCCCCCGGAACCAATGGAAAAAGAAGTGGTGAGAATCTTGCCCACGGCCAGGGCAAAAAGGATGGAAATGGAGACCTCATTGAAAATGGCTTTCTGGGCATAGCCGTATCCAAAGGCCAGGGTATAGGGAAGAAAAAAACCAATAATACCTGTAATAAGCCCCCCAATGGCGGGCTTAAAATGATTGGGGATGCGAAATCGCCGAAACAGGTGGGTAACCCCGTAAAAAACCTTGATATAAAACACCGCGGTGATCACCAGAACCAGTGCCAGCACCATGTAAGGGCCAAGCTCCAGGGGATTTTGAAACTTGAAGGCAGGCGAATTAAAAAGCGATCCCCAGCCGAATACAATGCAGAAGATGCAGTAGGCCACCACCGACGAAATTCCAGCGGGAATGATGACATCAGCTTCAAATTCCGGATCCCGGTACAGCACCTCGGCGGCAAACAATGCCCCGGCCAGGGGCGCGCGAAAAATACTTCCCACACCGGCCCCCACACCGGCAGCCATCATGATACGCCGCTCCCGGTCGGACAGATGCATTTTAGTGGCCAGGAAGGATCCGAACCCGGCACCAATCTGGGCAATGGGCCCCTCCCTGCCGCCGGAACCGCCCGTGGTCAACGTAATGGCAGAGGTGATGGTCTTGATGATGGGCACCCGGCCACGGATATAGCCCCCCTTCTGGTGATAGGCTTCAATGGCGGCATCGGTGCCGTGCCCCTCTGCTTCCGGGGCAAAGGTGTACACCAGAAAACCGCTGACAAGCCCCCCGGCAGCAGGCAAAATCAAAAGTATCCAACGATTAAAGGGGGTATTCGTGGGGGCAAACAAATGGTGCTCTCCGGCCGGTGTACCCGGTCGATAACCGGCCATGAGATCCAGAAAATAGTGTACCCCGAGCTCACACAGGTAATGAAATAAAACAGAACCCATTCCGGCAATGATTCCGATGAGAATAAACCGAAACAACCACCGACCGGCATGGGCGATCTCTCCAGATGAAAACCACTGGATCAATCGTGTCCGATACGTTCCTTTTTTAGTCATCATTTTATTTGTCTGAGACCTGGTGATCACGTTTTTGGGCCTGTTCACATAAATTGGCCAGCCGTCATGCTTGGCGGCCAATGGGGGCTGACCGATGTTGTGGCCAGCCCCCGTTTTTTCAAGGCATCATCATCACGTGAGATCTTTTATCCCTTTCAGTATGATGTCAAACAGCTCTTTTACCTCATTTTCTTCCATGGATGAAAATGCCACCCGGATATTCTGATGACCGATGGAGATAAGCCCCACGCCATAGGTATCAAGCAGATGCAAGCGCAGGGATTCCGCATCCACATGTTTCAGGCGAATACACATGAAATAGCCGGAATTAAATGGATACACATCCCAGTGGTCCTGGTAAATCTCATCGGTGAGCACCTGTTTAATGGTCATGGCCCGTTTTTTCAAAATATCAAATTTTTCTTTTTTTTCGTCCTCATATCCCGGATGATTCATCCCGTTTAGAATCAGGGACTGACCCAGGTGGGACACATTGGAAATATTGCCCCGGACGCACCCGGCCGTTTTCTGCTCCATGGCCCCGTAAAGGGCTTCAAGTTCCTGGCCTGCACAAAAACCATAGGTGACGAAGCCTGTTCTTAAACCCCAGACGTAATCCTCTTTTGTGGCCCCGTCCAGCTTGATGGCGGCAATGCGTTCATGGCTGCCTGCCAGAAGGGAAAAAACCGATTCCTTCATGGTTTCCGGTTCAAAGAAAAGGCCAAAATAGGCATCATCACAGGCCACCACCACATTGGTACCCCTTTGGGCAATATCAAGTAAAATGGCAACGATTTTTTCCGCTTCTGCAAGGGTGGGGGCATACCCGCTGGGATTGTTGGGAAAATTAAGAACGGTGATCACCTTTTCTGCGGTGGCGGCCCGGGCGGTCACGGCAGCCTCAAAGGCATCAAGATCCAGGCCGGTGAGATCGGCATTAAAAGTGTTGTAGGTCACCACCTGGGCCTGATTCCGGACGCCAAAGGTCATATTGTAGTTACCCCACATCATGTCCGGGAGAATAACAACATCACCGGGATCAATCCACATATCGCCAAAAACACTCACAGCATGGGTAATCCCCGAGGTCACCACCGGAAGACTGATGCATTGACCATCAAGGGATGGATTTTTTTGGAAAAGTGATTGCTGCCACCGTTCACGAAGGGGGGCAAGTCCAAAGGAAGGCGCATAGGGAAGATAATCATCCGGAGCCAGTCCTTTCACGGGAGTGGTTATGGCACCAAGGCCCATCACATGGCCTTTTTCCTTTGCAATACCAATGGTGGCATTGATTTTATGGGCCTTTTGTTTTGCCTCTGCACTCTGGGTTAATATTCCCCGGGGGAAAAAAAGGGCTTTTCCCATGCAGGACAGCATATCATATATATATGGGTTTGATTGCCTGATAGCAGTATTTAACTGTTCTGCCAGCACGTTCATGGTGTCACATCATTCCTGTTTTTTTTAAAAGTCCACGGTTAAGCATCATACCATACCAGCGACGGGAATGGTGGAAGGGAAAAAACGCCATTGGACACGACAGCCTCTGTGAGATTTTCTGTGCAGCTGCCATGGCCCAATGGTATCCAGCATCAAGACTATCTTCTTTTGGATGCCTTGATGGGGTTGATTTTCTGTTTCTTGGTTTCCACAACTGTTTTCACATGGGTGGCCATATTGCAGTTTCCAAGTTTCCATTTCAATGCCGGATCCGGCGCAGCAGTACAAAATTTACCGGTTTCATACTCGGAAACCCGCTGGCAGCCATCGCATTGTTCAATCACCGGTTTGCAGGCACCGCCAATATATTTACAGCCGTTTGCGGCCATGAAAACACACTCGTCACCCTTTCTTACAGTATCACAAATCATGTTGTATTAACCCCGTATCATTATGGCAAAAAAAAATAATGGAAACCCAGTCGGGTTTCCGCCCTGTAATTGTAAACTCAATATTTTTTGAGCAAATCACTATACCATAATTTAAAATTATGTCAACATATCGATTCATGACCTTCCATGCGGTATAGTACATTCCCGGAAACGGATTTCAGCAAACCCCGGGGCGCATCAGAGGCAACAAGTCTTGATTTTTATGAATTAACATATTAATAATGGGGTTCAGTATATGGGCCTGCCCCATCCCCAGAATGGGCAAGATTGTGCATAAGCCCGACATTCATGATGGGTGACCAATGTAATTCCCTCTAAAGACAATGGATATAAATGAAACAAAAAAAAAGCATGGCCACAGAACAGGCAGTGGCGGTTCTGCGCCTCGAAGCGGAAAGCATTTTAAACCTGACAAAGAAAATCGGTGCGGATTTTGACCGCATGGTGGAGGTGATCTGCAACACCTCGGGAAGGGTGATTATCTCCGGCATTGGAAAATCCGGGCTCATCGGCAGAAAGATCGTGGCCACCCTTTCAAGCACGGGTACCAACGCCATGTTTCTTCATCCCGTGGAGGCCATGCACGGAGATCTTGGCATGGTATCGCAAAAAGATGTGTTCATCGCCATATCCAATTCCGGGGAAACCGGAGAACTCAACCTTCTGCTTCCGTCCATCAAGGACATGGGATGCACCATGATCGCTTTCACCGGGAATCCCCAATCCACCATGGCATCCTTCTGCAGCCTGGTGATTGACACCGGGGTGGAAAAAGAAGCCTGTCCCCTGGGGCTTGCACCCACCTGCAGCACCACGGCCCAGCTGGCCATGGGGGATGCGCTGGCCGTTGTATTGATTGATAAAAAACATTTTGGGACAAATGACTTCAAACGCTCCCACCCCGGTGGTGCCCTGGGAAAACGCCTGTCCTTTCCCGTGGGGGATATCATGTACACAAGCGCCAAAATTCCCTGGGTATCACCGGCAGATCCCCTCTTAAAGGGCGTGGAGCAAATGGATCAGTTTCGCCTGGGGGCTGTTTTTGTGCTTGATAAAGAAAAAAAACTCACGGGGATCATCACAGACGGTGACATCCGTCATCTGGCGGCTTTACACCCCCAGGGATTTAACCATTTATCCGCAGGAGAGGTAATGACACGCTCTCCCCTTGTCATTGAAGCAGATGCACCCCTTTACCAGGCCCTGAACATCATGGAAAAACGACAGATCACTATTTTACCGGTCACAGACATAAACTGTCGGGTGCTTGGGATACTGCACCTGCACGATATCCTGGGCAAAGGCGCTTTTACCTTTTCCAACGGACACCTTCAGGGTTAAGGACCCTTTATTTTAAGGAAAAAAGGAAACGGACCATGCAGACAACGGATCTGATCACCGTCATTGACACATTGGGGGATGCGGCCATTGACTCGCCCCTTGCCAGCCGCAGCCAGGGGGGCTACACCCAGAAATTTGTATCCGATCACCATCGAATATCCTACTCGGTGGACCCGGATAAAATCACCGCACACCTGGAAAACCACGGCACCATCCCCAGTTTTGAAAAGGCAGGCCCCCGGAAAAAAATCTATTTTGACCCCAGCAAGCTCAAATGCGCCATCGTCACCTGCGGCGGACTGTGCCCCGGTCTCAACGATATTATCCGATCGGTGTTTCTGGAACTCCACCACTGCTACGGAGTTCGGCACGTCTACGGCATGAAATACGGACTGCAGGGATTTATCCCCCGATACGGCCACGACACCGTACCCCTGACGCCGGCCTATGTTTCCCAGATCATGGACATGGGGGGCACGGTTCTGGGCTCCTCCCGGGGCACCCAGGACATGGATGCCATACTGGACTGTCTGGAACGCATGAGTATCGGTATTCTTTTCATGGTGGGGGGGGACGGCACACTCATGGCAGGCAAGAAAATTGCCGACAAGGTAAAAGAACGGAACTTGAAAATCAGCGTCATTGTCATACCCAAAACCATTGACAATGATATTTTTCTGGTCTCCAAATCCTTTGGGTTTGACACCGCCGTTGACATTGCCACCTGCGCCATCAAAGGAGCACACAACGAGGCGGCGGGCTACCCCTTCGGCATCGGCCTTATAAAACTCATGGGGCGGCATTCGGGTTTTCTGGCCGCCACGGCGGCCCTGGCCCAGCAGGACGCCAATTTTGTGCTCATTCCGGAAATAGACATTGATCTTTACGGTGCATCGGGATTTTTATCGGCCCTGGAAAGCAGGATCACCCAACGGAAACACGCCGTTATCGTGGTGGCTGAAGGGGCCGGACAGAAATTTTTCACGGACCAGGCCATCGAGTATGATCCCTCGGGGAACATCAAGCTCAAGGATATCGGCATCTTCATAAAAAATGAAATCACAAAGTGGTTTGATGAAAAACAAATTCCCATCACCCTGAAGTACATTGACCCAAGCTACATGATCCGAAGCCTGCCCGCCAATTCCAATGATAGCGTCTACTGCGGATTTCTGGGCAGAAACGCCGTTCATGCGGGGATGGCAGGCAAAACCGGCCTTCTTATCAGCCATTGGAACAACCACTATGTGCACATTCCCATGGAGGCATCGGCGGGCACAAGAAAACAGGTGGATCCCCATGGCAGGCTGTGGCAGTCTGTACTGGAAGCCACGGGCCAGGGCTCCCTGGTAAACCCTCCGGCTTAGGGAATGATTTCCATAAAGGTTCGGTTTTTCACTGTCAGAAAAAAAAGCTCTTTGTGCAATTGCCCATCCCTGTCGAACAGGGTTTTTCCCGTGGCCCCTTCAAAAATCCGTGTGCCGGTGAGGGCGTCTTTAAGGGTTTCAGGCGAGGTCACGGCAGGATCCATAACGGTTTCCACCAGGATGGACAAGGTATCATGGGCAATGGCTTCAATAAATTGCGGGGAAGTGTCGAACATGGCCATGAATTGATCTTTAAACTGTCTTGCTTCCGGTCGACGACTGTCGGCAAAATAACCGTCGGTGATAACGGCATTTCTCACATAATCTCCAGCCTGTTGAATCAATGACGCCTGATGCCAGATATTGGTCCCCAGAAGATGAATACCGGTTACATCATTATAAATCAGCTGGGGCAGGATCAATGCCAGCCGGGAGGGGCCATCGGGAATAAAGATTGCCTCAAAGTTGACAATGGGTTCTGCCTTGCCACCAGCGGCGCCGCTCTGTGCAGCCTGGTTTTGTGCGCGTCGCAGGGTGGCCTGGAGACGGGGATCATCAAATCCGGCAACCCGTTTAATCTCCCGGGAAAAATCTGTTTGCCCCCCATCATAGGCCACCACCTTCTGAACCGAGCCCCCCATTTCCGTCACCCGTTGACAGAAAAGCTGCATCAGAGCCATGCCGTATTTATCCCGGGGATGAAGCACGGCAAACTGCCTTACCCCGAGATGCATCATGGCATGGGACACCAGGGAATCCACCTGCATGGCAGGCGTGATAAAATTGGTAAAAACATACCCTCTTCTGCGGGACAATTCTTCTTTCTGGGTCATGGCAATCATGGGAATACCATGGGTCTGGGCCAGATCGGCAACACCCACGGCAGTGACCATGGGACCGACAATGGCCATCACCCGGGCAGATATGAGTTCCTGCATGCGCAAACGCGCAACCTGATCATCGGATTGGGTATCCCGCACCACCAGAACAATGCGGTCCCCGTACCGGGGAATCAACCGTGCCAGGGCCACCTGAACCCCCTTAAGCGCCCTTTGACCAAACACTGCATATTTTCCGGAAAGGGGCAGCAGACACCCTATTTTAACCCCCTCTTCTTTTTTTACAGCAAGAATTTCCATGAGCTGCCTTGCATCTTCGGCTCGCCGGCCCCGGGGATATTGCTGAAGATAGGACTGTAAAATTTCCCGGGAGCGATCCTTGTCGCCCCGGGCTGCATACCGGTAACCCAAGGAATAAAGCAGCATGGAAGGGGGGATGTGATGATCCGTTGCACCCATGAGTTCCTGGAGCAGGGACGCATCGCATTTAAACAGCACCTGCTCCACAAGCTCAAGGATCTGCGCCATCTCACGGGCCGATGCCCGGGTCAGGGCCGTGCCGTAAACATCCAGAGACGCACGATAGTTGCCCACCCCGGCCAGCTGTTTCCCCCGCTTTATCAGGGCCGACAGCGTATATGTTTCAGCCGGGCCTTTATCTGGAGATTGTTTGCCCTCCTGCACAACGGGGGGGAGGGGCCGGGGGGATATTGGCCCCGAAGTCACCTGTTTTTTGGCACACCCGCAGGCAAGCAGCACACCGGCAAGCATCAGGCACACAAACATTTCTGTACATCTTTTTCCAGCCATATCACCTTCCATTTATCATCCCATGGGGTTGTCGTCGTTTTGTTCCATAAATTGAGCCACCAAGTCAGCGGCCCTTGCAACTTGATCCGGCTCAACCCAGATCATGTCTTTCTCATTTCGAAACCATGTAAACTGGCGTTTGGCATAGCGCCTGGTATCACGTTTAAGCAGAACAACCATCTCTTCACGGGTGGTCTGCCCATTGAGATAATCGCATACATGGCGGTATCCAATGGACTGCATGGCTTTAATACGGCAGTGGTATCCCCTCTGCCTGAGCTCTATAACCTCATTTACCAGCCCCATTTCCAGCATGAGATCCACCCGGTGATTAATCCTTTTGTACAGGCGTTCCCGATCCATGGTCAATCCCAGTTTCAGAGCCTTGTATCTGCAGGGGGCAAATCGATGCTCTGTATGAAAATGGGAAAGAGGCTGCCCTGTACTCTCAAATACCTCCAGGGCCCGCACCACCCGAAATCGATCATTGGGGTGTATCCGGGCAGCAGCAACAGGATCCACCGCCATGAGCCGTTCATGGAGAATGGCTGCTCCCATGCCGGCGGCTTCCGCCTCCAGGCGGTCAATGATTTTTTCATCTGCGGTGCGTCCCTGGAACAGACCGTGCAGCAGGACTTTGATGTAGAACCCCGTTCCCCCGGCCACAATGGGCAACCGATCCCGGGAGAGAATATCATCAATGGCAGCATCTGCCAGGGATACAAACCGGGCGGCATCGAAATGGTCCAGGGGATCGGCAAAATCCACAAGATGATGGGGAGCCTGACGGCGTTCGTCTGCATCGGGCTTTGCCGTTCCAATATCAAAATGTCGATAAATCTGCATGGAGTCCGCACCCACAATTTCCCCATTGAAAATAGTGGAAAGCGCAATGGCAAACCCGGTTTTACCAACCCCTGTGGGACCGCATATCACAATTATTTTTTTTTCCATCTGTATTTCATATCATCATGGAGATGATCTTTCAAAACAAAAAAAATGGGAATCTCATAACATGGCCACCCAGAATTTAATCCCAAGATCGGCCACCTCGGTCTGGGATCAAAGCGCGGGCAATGGGGGCAGGCAGTTGATCATTAAATGACTCATTCTTCCGGACCGAACGGGTCATTTAGTCCCTCGGATTCAGTGAAATTTTGCCGGCCCCAGCGGAAAAATCCCATGCCTTTCAAAAAAAATAATTTTTTTACACTTAAAAAAACAATTACATACACCTTGATCCTGAATGTGCTGGCCCTGCAATTTTAAAATAAACAGCACACTGGTATTTCACTTGCATCGACAAGTAAAAAAAGACATCGGCCGCACCGCATTTAGGATAGGATCAGACTTGAGTTATTGGCGCCTTTATTTAAATTTGCCTTAAAACATAGATAGTTGCAAAAAGCACAACAACACATACCTGACCCCGTCGCTCCACTAAATACGACGGGTGGCACATGCTGTGAACAAACCCGGAAAACACTTAATTTAATTCATTTTCTTTCTTGTAATTATATTGACAACCTTTATTTCAGCGTTTAAACTCAACTGGAATTCAACATTTCAAGCTCAAACTCATAATTAACAGTCCATGGTGGCAAAACGTCAGAACAAAGTCCGCATTTGCTGTCATCAAAAAAACAAAATCAGGAGATTTAAAGCATGACCAACACGGCAATCGGTTCCGTAGCAGTTGTGGGAGGCGGCATATCCGGAATGCTTTCCGCCCTTGATCTTGCCAACTCAGGCTATTACGTCTATCTTGTGGAAAAGGGACCTTCCATAGGCGGGGCCATGGCCCAGCTGGACAAGACCTTTCCCACCAATGACTGTGCCATGTGAATTATCTCACCCACACTGGTCGAGGTCGGCCGGCACCTGAACATTGAGTTAGTCACATTATCACAGATCGAACACATCGCAGGAGCAGCCGGAGATTTCCAGCTGACCCTGAACCAGACACCCCGATACATAGACACCGCCAAGTGCACCGGTTGCGGAGAATGCGCCGATGCCTGCCCTGTCACCCTGCCAAGCCTGTTTGAACAGGGACTGGGAAATCGTAAAGCCACCTGGCGACCTTACGCCCAGGCGGTTCCCGGTGCATTTTCCATCACCAAAAAAGATCGTTCCCCCTGTACCAATGCCTGCCCCAATGAGGTAAATGCCCATGGATATGTAGCCTTGGTGCGGGAAAAAAAATACAAAGAGGCCCTGGAGGTCATCACCCGGAACCTGCCCATGCCGGGTTCCATCGGGCGTATCTGCCCCCACCCCTGTGAGGATGCCTGCCGTCGGCAGGAGGTGGAAAGCCCGCTATCCATCTGCTCCTTAAAACGTTTTGTTGCAGACCAGGTGGATCTAAATACCCTTGACATCCCTGAGGTAACACCCCGCAACGAACGGGTGGCCATTGTGGGTGCAGGTCCATCCGGACTTACGGCTGCCTGGTTTCTGGCCAACGAAGGCCTTCAGGTCACCATTTTTGAGGCACTGCCCGCAGCCGGCGGCATGCTCAAGGTGGGTATCCCGGACTATCGTCTTCCCCCTGAAATACTTGACAATGAGATCAATTTCATCACCCGCCGCCCCGGCGTTGAAATAAAATACAACACGGCCCTGGGAAAAGATTTCACCGTGGATTCCCTCATGGAAGAGGGATACCAGTCGGTGTACCTGGCCATCGGATGCCACCAGGGCATGCAGCTGGGGATTCCCGGCGAAGACCTTGAAGGGGTTATTTCCGGGGTGAAATTATTAAAAGAAGTGGCCCTGGGAGAATTTGGCCGGCTCCATGGCCATGTGGCCATTATCGGTGGCGGCGACGTTGCCATTGATGCAGCCCGAACGGCCCTGCGGGTGGGGGCGGAAAAAGTCAGTATCCTTTACAGAAGAACAGAAGCTGAAATGCCCGCCCGGGACGAAGAAATTGAAGATGCTCTGGAAGAAGGAGTGGACATTCAATTTTTAACAGCCCCCCGGGCTGTGGTGGGTGAGAATGGAAAAACCGTTGGTATCACCTGCTTTAAAATGGAACTGGGCGAACCCGATGCCAGCGGCAGAAGACGTCCGGTACCCGTGGAAAACAGTGATTTCACCCTGGATGTTTCCTTTGTAATTCCCGCCATTGGCCAGCGCACCGACAGCGCCTGCCTGGACACCTCCACGGGGGTTGAGATCAATCGCTGGGCCAACATTGACACCGATGAGATCTCCTTTGAAACCAGCCGCAGGGGCGTATTTGCCGGAGGAGATGCCAATACCGGTGCCTCCATTGCCATCAATGCCGTGGCCGCCGGAAAAGAAGCAGCTGTTTCCATGATTCGCTACCTCAATGGTGAAGACCTGAAGGCAGGCCGTGAACCCATTGAATACGCAGCAAAAGATTACAATAAGATTCCAGACAACCTGAAAACCACCCCCCGACAGAAGATGGATCGCATTCCCCTTGCCCAGCGCACCCAGGGGTTCACTGAAGTGGAACTGGGATTCACCGAAGAAGCCGCCATCACCGAAGCCAGTCGCTGCCTTGACTGTATGGTGTGTTGCGAATGCCTGGAGTGTGTCAAGGCCTGCGGGGCCGGTGCCCTTACCCTGGAAAGCCATCTCCAGAGACCGGCACAAAAACAGATTAACGTGGGGGCCATTGTGCTCTCCCCGGGATTTGAACCCTATGATCCCTCGGGACTGGATTATTACGGCTATGACAGATCTGCCAATGTGCTCACGGCCATGCAGTTTGAGCGGCTGCTGTCGGCATCCGGCCCCACCCAGGGCCATCTGGTGAGACCCTCTGACCATAAAGAGCCCAAAAAGATTGCCTGGCTCCAGTGCGTGGGTTCCAGGGACATGAACCGCTGCGACAACCCCTATTGCTCTTCTGTGTGCTGCATGTACGCCATCAAAGAGGCGGTCATCGCCAGGGAACACGCCGGGGATGGTCTGGAATGCACCATTTTCAATATGGACATCCGAACCCACGGCAAGGGATTTGAGCGCTACTACGACCAGGCAAAAAGCCAGGGGGTACGCTTCCTTAAAAGCCGGATTCATTCAGTGGACACCCTCCATGATTCCGACGCATTAAGCCTTCGATACGTCAATGACGACGGCATGATACAGGCAGAGGAATTTGACATTGTGGTTCTTTCCGTGGGCCTTGAAACAGCCCCGGAAGTGGTCCAGATGGCAAAGATGCTCGACATTGAGCTGACCCCGGGCAACTTCTCCAAAACATCAAGCTTCACCCCCGTGGCCACCAGCCGTGAAGGTATCTTTGTGTGCGGTGCCTTCCAGGGACCCAAGGATATTCCCCAGTCCGTGGTGGATTCCAGCGCGGCGGCAGGGGCGGCGGGTGCCCTTCTGGCAGCCTCCCGCAACACCATGACCCAGGTGCCTGAAGTTATTCCGGAAACCAATGTGGTGGGCGAGCGTCCCCGCATCGGTGTGTTTGTGTGCAACTGCGGCTCCAACATCGCAGGGGTGGTGGATGTCAAGGCGGTCAGGGACTATGCCGCCACCCTGCCCTATGTCACCTATTGCACGGACAACCTTTACACCTGTTCCCAGGACACCCAGGACACCATGGTCCAGGTTATCCGGGAAGAGAAACTCAACAGAATCGTGGTGGCAGCCTGTACCCCCAAAACACATGAACCCCTGTTCCAGGAAACCATGATCAGTGCGGGGCTCAACAAATATCTGTTTGAGATGACCAACATCCGAAACCAGAACTCCTGGGTACACAAGAACAGCCCGGCCCTGGCAACGGAAAAAGCCAAGGATCTCATCCGCATGTCTGTCACCCGGGTGGCCCTCATGGAACCGCTTAAAGAAGCGGAACTCACTGTTCACCAGACCGCCATGGTGGTGGGCGGTGGTATTTCCGGCATGACAGCGGCAAAAAATCTTGCCGACCAGGGATACGAGGTCCATCTCCTGGAAAAGGAAAGCACCCTGGGCGGCCAGGCCAACCATCTTTTCCAGACCTTCCAGGGAGAATCCATTACAGATTCCCTGGAACAGATGACCCGCAAGATAAAGGAAAACCAGCGCATTCACCTTCACATGAACACGGAACTGAAAAACGTTTCCGGGTTTGTGGGCAATTTTGTCTCCACACTGGGTACCGGGCAAGAACAGACGGAACTCAACCACGGGGTGGCAATCCTGGCCACAGGTGCCCATGAAAGCAAACCCGAAGAGTACCATTATGGACAGGACTCCCGGATTTTAACCAGCCTGGAGCTGGACAGAAAATTCAAGGAAAATGATCCTGCCCTTGCAAAGGTGAATGCCGCTGCCTTCATTCAATGCGTGGGATCAAGGGAACCCCATCGACCCTATTGTTCCCGGGTGTGCTGCACCCACTCCATTGACAGTGCCCTGGAGCTGAAAAAACGAAATCCGGACATGGCCGTGTATATTCTTTACCGGGATATCAGAACCTACGGAGAGCGGGAGTACATCTACCAGAAGGCCAGAAAACAGGGAATTATCTTCATCCGGTACACCCTGGACACCAAACCGGTGGTTAGCCTTGACAACCAGACCATTGTGGTGTCGGTGATGGACCATGTACTGCAACGGCCCCTGGAAATCCAGGTGGATCTGTTAACCCTGGCATCGGCCATTGTGCCCAACCGGGATGAAACCCTGGCCAACTTCTTTAAGGTGCCCCTGAATGAAGACGGGTTCTTTGTGGAAAAACACGCCAAACTGGGTCCCTCGGAATTTGCAACGGACGGGGTGTTTCTGTGCGGCCTTGCCCACTACCCCAAACCCATTGATGAAGCCGTGGCCCATGGACAGGCAGCCGCCTCCCGGGCCGTGACACTGCTTGCCCGGGAAACGGTGCACACCAGCGGCACCGTGGCCCAGGTGAACCCCATGAACTGCAGTTCCTGCGGTGTATGTGTCTCCATTTGCCCCTATTCCGCACCCTCCTTTGTCCTTGAGGGACGGTTCAGTGGCAAGGCAGAGATTAACCCGGTGCTTTGCAAGGGATGCGGATTGTGTGTTGCCTCCTGCCGATCCGGTGCCCTGCACCTGAAGGGATTTGACAACAATCAGATATTTGCCCAGATTTTTTCCCTGGACGAAGCGGTTTAATAACGGAAACCATGTCACCAAGGAAGGGGTTAATAACCGCCCAGACACCCCACGGCGGTTCAAAAGGGGGTCAGACCAGGGCATAATCGCCAGCGACTGACCCCATCACACCTTTGTGAACACAGAAACGTTGAGACCTTGAAATTACGCATCACCCACAGGCATGGATGATGCGTAAAGGAGAACAGACCAATATGTCAGAAAAGAAAACAACCAAAATTGTGAGCTTCCTGTGTAACTGGTGCAGTTACGGCGCAGCGGATCTTGCCGGGGTAAGCCGCATGCAATACCCTGAAAACATAAGAATCATCCGCATTCCCTGCACCGGGCGCATGAGTCCGAAATTTATCCTGTCCGCCTTCCGGGAAGGGGCAGACGGTGTGTGGGTCTCCGGCTGACATCCCGGCGAATGCCATTACCTGGAAGGTAATTACTATGCACGTCGTAAGTTTGCCATGATGGCCAATCTGCTGGAACACATGGGTATGGAAAAAGATCGGGTTCAATTTTCATGGATATCCTCTGCCGAGGCCACGAAATTTGCCGCTGTGGCCAGGGAAGTGGCCCAGTCCGTTGAAGCACTGGGCCCCAACACGAAACTTGTGAAAGGGTCTGATTAGGGAGAATTACATGGAAAGCTACACAGAACAGATCAGAGCGCTTGCCGTTGACCTGCTGAAATCAGGACAGGTGGATGTGGTAATCGGTTACCGCCGGGGCACCGTCCCCATGGCCACGGTACCCTTTCTGGCACGAACACAAAAGCAGGCCCAGGAACTGGTATGGGACAGTCACTGCACCCTCAACCTGGCCAATTATCTCACCAATCGCCAGGAAAAAATCGGCATCGTTGCCAAGGGATGTGACAGCAGAAACATTGTCAATCACATCGTGGAAAACAAGATCAAAAGAGAGCAGCTTCACATCATCGGGGTGCCCTGCAAGGGCATGGTGAACCCCAAAGAACTCCAGGCCCTTTTCAAGGATGAAATCATCTCCTGTACGGAAGCTGCAGATACCCTGACCATTGCATCGGCCCAGGCCGAGGTGAAAGTTGAAAGGGAAGACCATCTCCGGGACAACTGTGCCCTTTGCACCCACAGAAATCCCGTGATTTATGATGATCTGGTGGGAGAAACTGTAACAGAACCAGTGTTGGAAGACCCGTTTAAAGATGTCAATGCCATTGAAGCCATGGACACCGATACAAAATGGAACTATTTTGACGATCTGCTAAAGGGCTGCATCCGCTGTTATGCCTGCCGCAATGCCTGTCCATTGTGCTATTGCCCCACCTGTTTTGTGGATGAATCCAATCCCCAGTGGGTGGGCAAAGGCCAGAACGACACCGACATCAAAACCTTTCATCTTCTCCGGGCCTATCACTGTGCCGGACGGTGCACCGACTGCGGTGCCTGCGAGGCCGCCTGCCCCATGGACATCCATGTCCGGGCCTTCACCCGGAAACTTGTCAAGGATTCCAAAGAGCTGTTCGGATGGGAAGCCGGGCTGGACATCAGCAAGCGTCCACCCCTGGACACATTTGCCCCTGATGACCCCAACGATTTCATTAAATAACCACAAGGGGACCTTCATGAAAGTCATAAAAATAGATAAAAACCAATGGACCCAGGGCATGGACAACGCCCGGCAGAGTTACCAGCTCTTTGGTCCTGTTAAAATAAAAGAAAATTATTGTTTTGCCCCCCTTGGGGGAGATCAGCAGCCGGACATGACCGGTGTGGACACGGTGTTATCCCCCAAGTCAACATTGTTTCCCCAGACGGAAAAGCTGTTGACCACCACCCTTGATGCTTCAAAACAGAATCATCATATCATGGAACGCCCCAGTGCGGATTATTCTGCCCGGGCCGTCATCGGCATCCGACCATTTGATGCCCTTGCCATTGAACTGGTGAAGCTCAACTTTGACACCAAAGATTATCGCGATCCCTACTGGTGCGATGCCCATGATGCCACCACCTTCATCGGCCTTGCCGTGAATACCCCCTCCCGGTTTGATTTCAGCACCTCCATGGGTTCGGGGCCCTTTGATGAAAAGGGACTGGATGTACTTCTGGTGGACACAGACACCGCATATCTTGCCAAAGTCATCACCGATAAAGGCCGGGCCTTCATGGCATCTGCCGGGTTTGACCAGGAAGCAGCCCCCGGTGATATCCAGCAGATGGAAGATCTGAAAAAGGCAGCAGAACAGGCCATCACCACCCGGGTGGACACGGACAATCTCAGGGAAAAATCCCTGCTGGATCTTCACCAGGCTCCCTTCTGGGAAGATATGGCCTTTTCCTGCATTAACTGCGGCACCTGCACCTTTGTGTGCCCCACCTGCTGGTGTTTTGACATCCAGGATGAAACAAAGGGCAATGACTCCGTCCGATTCCGCAACTGGGACTCCTGCATGTCCCCGCTCTTTACCCTCCACGGCTCCGGGCACAACCCCCGGGGGGAGAAAACCCAGCGGGTGCGACAGCGCTTCATGCACAAATTAAAATATTTCCTGGACAAGTACGACCGGGGAACCATGTGTGTGGGATGCGGCAGATGCGTCAAATCCTGCCCGGTGAACATTGATATCCGGGAAGTGTGCAACATCATGAACGCCTACGAGCCACAGAAATAGAGGAGGAAGAATGGATAATCCCTATATGCCCTACCCGGTTCGCATTGCTGACATTGAGGTTGCAACCGAAGACAAATCTTTAAAGACCTTTACCTTTACCTTTTTAAACCCCGAGGATGAGACAGCATTCAACCATAAGGCAGGCCAGTTTGCCATGCTTTCCATCCCCGGCAAGGGTGAAATCCCCATTGGTATTGCCTCTTCTCCCACGGAAAAAGGCTTTGTGAAATTCACGGTGTTTCGCACCGGTGTGGTCACAACGGCCCTGCACAACATGGCGGTGGGGGATATCATGGGCATCCGGGGTCCCATGGGCAACTGGTATCCCTGGGACACCCTGAAGGGGAAAAATCTGGTGATCATCGGCGGCGGGTTTGCCTTTACCACATTACGGGCGTCCATTGTCTACATGCTGGACCCGGACAACCGGGATAATTTTGGTAATATTGATGTGGTTTACGGAGCCCGTTCCCCCGGCATGCTCCTGTACCGTGATGAACTGTTTGAATGGGAAAAAAGAGACGACATCAACATGCACATCACCGTTGACGGCTGTGATGATCCTGCCTGGGCCTATAATGTGGGGTTTGTTCCCACCATTGTGGAACAGAAAGCCCCCCGGGCAGACAAAGACACCTTTGCCATTGTATGCGGCCCCCCCATCATGATTAAGTTCACCCAGCCCGCCCTGCAGTCTCTGGGCTATGGAGAAAATCAAATCATCATGTCATTGGAAAACCGCATGAAATGCGGCATCGGCATGTGTGGCCGGTGCAATATCGGCAAAGAACTGGTATGCAAAGACGGACCGGTTTTCACCCTTGCCGCCTTGAACCAGACTCCGAGGGAGTACTGATACTCATTTTTAAAGACTCGATGGTCATTTTTTTTCATTTGTGGAGAAGACGTCAGGCTTGGGTTATGTGCATTACAAAGGACGTTTCGGGTCAGCACCGGACGTAGTGGATAACGCCAATAAAGCAAACCTGCCCGTGCTCATTCAAAACCGCCAGACAAAAACTTAAACATTGAGTAATGGCTTATTTATAACACCGTCATTTTTTTTAACAACTGCCCACATCTATATATTGACAAGAGAAACTGACTGGGCTATTGTTGAAAAATGTAAATTCTAAAGATAAGACGGCAAGCTTACTTATAGAAATGAAATAATACTTTTTACAGGAGGTAGTTTAATGGCAAGCGTAGAGATGAATGGAACAACCTTTGAAGTAGATGAAGATGGATTCCTGCTTGATTACAAAAGCTTCACC
Organism: uncultured Desulfobacterium sp.; assembly: GCA_963674605.1. GTDB lineage: Bacteria > Desulfobacterota > Desulfobacteria > Desulfobacterales > Desulfobacteraceae > Desulfocicer. Next base: position 1,382,786 of record OY771474.1, read on the forward strand.
AATGACTGGGTTGAATATGTAAGACAGCAGGAAGGTATTGATGAACTCAATGACGAACACTGGAAAGTTGTAAACGTTCTTCAGGACTACTATGAGAAAAATGGTATTGCCCCCATGGTACGGGTACTTTCCAAGTTGACCAAATACAAACTCAAACACATCTATGAACTGTTCCCCTCAGGACCTGGAAAGGGCGCATGCAAAATGGCCGGTCTTCCCAAACCCACTGGATGTGTATAGTTTCTGATCTTTGATCATTTTCTGATCATCCCCAAAGGCTCTGCGTTTCCATGCAGAGCCTTTTTTTGTATGGGAAATTCCCACAAACAAGCCCCCCACACAAACAAATGGAGCCCCCACCGGCATGGATTCCACTGACAGAAAAATAATCAATCGGATACAGACCCATTTTCCCATTGACCCCAGACCCTACCGGGAAATAGGCCAGGAACTCAACCTCACGGAAGCCGAAGTGCTCCATCGGGTGGAAACCCTTAAAAAAAACGGCATCATCCGGCGCATTGGTGGTAATTTCGGTCCCTATAAACTGGGCTTTTTCAGCACATTATGCGCAGCCAGTGTCCCTGAAGACAAGGTAAACCTTTTTACCGAAACGGTGAACGCTTACACCGGTGTGACCCACAATTACATGCGGGACCACCATTATAATATCTGGTTCACCTTTATTGCACCCTCCAGGGAAATCATTGCACACAGCCTTGAAACCATTGCCCGGGACACCGGCGTGACAGACATTCTTAACCTGCCTGCCACGCATCTTTTTAAAATAAGTGCTAATTTCAAGGTCTGACCCGTCGTTAATTAAGCCTGAGACCTGGAAAATGGAAATAGGCCCATGGGGGGCATGGTTTCTTCGATTCTTTGCATCTTATTGTTCCACCCGGTTCTGCCGCAATTGCAGATAGGCGTCTTTTAATGCAATGTAGGGATCAAAGGCTGCCTCCTTCAAGGCCTCATAGTCTCCGATGCGAAGGGAGGTGTCATTGACAGTGTCCAGGGCAGTTAGGCCCAGGGAGGCTTCGGTGGACTCAAGGTATCCTATGGGACTTAAAAAATAGTCCCCCACACTGCCGGTGAGATCCCGCAGGCTCGAGGGCCCCAGAAGGGGCAACACCAGATAAAATCCCTGGCCCAACCCGTAGGTTCCCAGGGTTTGTCCCAGATCTTCATTTGCATCTTTAAACCCGTGCTGGTCCTGGGCAATGCGGGAAAAGCCAAGGCTTCCCATGGTATTGACCATGAAAATACTGAATTCCTGACCCGCCGATGTAAATTTGCCCTGGAGCACATTGTTCACAAAGCGTACCGGGAAAAGAATATTATTAAAAAAATTATGAATACCCTGCCTGAGCACCAGGGGTGTCACCGCCCTGTAACCCTTTGACAGGGGCTTTAATCCCCAGAAGTAAAGCTTGTCATTGAACGCATACATGCCATAATTAAACCAGTACAGGGGATCTGGCACCACCGACTTTTTTGTTTCTGATTCATACTCCGCAAACAGATCGTCTTCTTCCACAGCTGCGTTCTGCAATTTACCCGCCATGGCCGGGGAGCTGAAAATTCCCATCAGAACCACCAGGATCACCACAGTTGAAATACCTGTCTGAACCAGGGCACCACGGCTTTTATGTACGTATAAAATCAGCTTATTTTTCATTTTCCACCTTTTCCCGGACTTCCCGGATAAGATCATCGGGACTGTCCATGAATCGTTCACGATACTGTTCCCGGTAATTTCCAAGCAGGCTTACGCCTTCTATTTTTACATCATAAATTTTCCACACGCCATGGGGGGGTTTGAGCATGCGATAATCCACCGGCGTAATTACCCCGCTGTGGGATACCTCGGTGAAAATATCGGCCCGCTGCCGCCCAGACTTTGTGGGAGCAAGCAATTCCTCGTTTACATAGCGCACAGAAAGATCCGCCAGGGCTTCCCCTTCAATTTTTGCAAAATAGGTCTCACCGATGAGGCGGGAAAAATAAGAAATAAACTCCTCCTGCTGGGCTGGTGAAAATCGCTGCCAGCTGCGTCCCAGGGCTCCCATGGCAAAGGAGTTGAAATCAAACAGCTCCCGGGCCTTGTCAAAAAGAAGGTTATCTCTGTGTTTTATATTGGTCTGCTCTTTGTAGGCAGGGTTGTTCAGAATGGATAAAACATCGTTGACGCCCTTTTCCAGCACCTGTCGGGGGCCATCTTCCAGTGCCCAGGAAGAAAAAGACCACATCATACACACAACCATAACCGTCATTTGAATATACTTTTTCATATCAATCCTTTCGGGGTTGGTCATAATTTCCGCCACTCTGCTAAGAAATTCTTATAAGCTTACATGCATTTGATGCATCATTTCTCCGGATCTTTGTTAAAAATATACTTGCTCACCAAAGATTCAATATCAATGGCGGATTCCGTGTTAAAAAGGGTGTCGCCATCCTCCAGGGTCATGGTGGAACCACCGGGGGAAAGATTGATATATTTATCTCCGATAATACCCGAGGTTTTCACCGAAGCAATGGCATCTTCGGCAAGGATGACCTCCTTGTGAATACCCATGATCACCCTGGCCAGAAGCTTTTTGGTGTCCAGGTTAACAGATACCACCCGGCCGATTTCCACCCCCGCCATTTCAATGGTGGCCCCGGCTTTAAGGCCTGCCACATTGCTGAAATAGGCATCAATGCGGTAGGTTTTACTGCCACCGATCTCAAGATCTCCCAGTGTAACCAGCAGATAGCCGGAGCAGACCACTCCGATGATAACAAACACCCCCACATAAAATTCAACCCATCTCCTGTTTAGATTAGCCACTGATTTCTTCCTTTCCCTCTATAAAATTTATAACCGTGTCCAGGCGGGTTTTCAAAAATTCCCGTGTATTATCCTGAAGAATTATTTTTCCCTCATCCAGCATGGCCACCCGCTGGGCAATGTCAAAAATGTCGGGAATCTCATGGCTGACCACCACCGCCGTGAATCCGAATTGTGCCTGGTAAGCCTTGATCATGTCATGTACACTCTGCTTTCTGACGGGATCAAGGCCCGTGGTGGGTTCATCAAAGAGCACCACCTCGGGATCGGTGATCAATGCTCTGGCAAAGGCCACCCGCTTTCTCATGCCGCCTGACAGCTGGGCCGGGTACTTGTCTTCAATGCCGAAAAGCTCCAGCTGTTCCATGCGGGTGATCACCCGTTGTCTGACCTCGCCCCTGGAAAGTGCCGATTTTTCAACAATGGGCAGGGCAATATTCTCAAACACCGTCATGGCATCAAAAAGGGCATTATCCTGGAACATGTAGCTGACTCTTTTTTTAAATTTTCTGCGGGCGGAACGGTCCATGCCAGCCATATCTTTGCCGTCATAAAATAGCTTTCCCGAATCCTGCTGTTCCAGGCCGATGATGTGTTTGAGCAGCACGCTTTTACCGCTGCCGCTCTTGCCGATGACGGCGGTGATCTGTCCCCGGTAAATGGAAAGATTCACCCCCTCCATGACCCGGGTGTCTCCAAAACGTTTTTTTACGTCCACAAACTCAATCAAAGGTGTTGTCACAGACGCATCTCCCCCTTCATACATAGTCCCGGCTAAAGCAACAGCCAGGTGATGAGATAATCAAAAAAAAGAATCAAAACTGAAGATGTCACAACGGCACTGGTGGTGGAGGCGCTGACACCCTTGGCACCATATCCCCCACCCACCTGGAGATGTGTAAAAAACCCCCGGGAACAGCACACCGTGGTCACCACCAGGGAAAAAACCAGAGATTTCACAAATCCACCTGTCACATCTGCCATGACCACGCTTTCCGTGACCCGATAAACATAGATACCCGGATTTATTCCCAGCATCATAGAGCCGGTGATATACCCCCCGAAAATACCCAGCACATCAAACAGGGCCGTCAGCAAAGGAAAACTGATGACAGCTGCGGCAATGCGGGGGCTGAAAAGAAACCGCACCGGATCAATATCCATGGTTTCCAGGGCGTCAATCTGCTGGGAAATTCGCATGACACCAAGCTCTGCCGCCATGGAAGATCCGGCCCGGGCCGTCACCATGATGGCGGTGAGCACGGGTCCAAGTTCCCGGATCAGGGTCAGGGCCACGGCGGAGCCAAGCATGCCTTCGGAGCCAAACTTCACCAGGGTATAATAGCCCTGAAGCCCCAGCACCATGCCGGTGAAGATACCGGTGAGGATAATCACCCCCATGGATTTCATGCCGATGAACCAGGTGTGTTCCACCACCTTGAACACCTGCCAGGGAAGGGTGAATATATGAACAATGCCCATGGCCATGAACAGGCAGGTACGACCGGTTCCCTCCACCAGCCCCATGGTACTCCTTCCCAGATATTCAATGTACTTTCTTATCATCTCAAACCTTTATTTCATATAACGGGCATGTCCTGTCGGACACAACGAATATTGAAAATGGTAAATGGCATTATGCCGCCCCTCCCCCGACGGGCAATGGGCCCGGACCGAAACTGTAGACAGTTCAATTGTCCGGTTCCTATTACCCATCGGGGGAGGGGCTCTGCTGAAGTAGACTTGAAGGCTGCCTTTTCATACAAAAAAAACCACATGGCTTCAGACAGCAAGCACAACAAACAAAAAATTGCTATTAACACCCAGTACCTGCTCCTGCCAATAAAAATCGGGCTTGGTCACACCATGGGCACACTTGGTATTGGCCCATCAAATAAATAGCCATATCATGACCAACCCCACATCATTACACGTTCAAATTCCAAAACAATGACGGGCAATTCCATGACAAAATTTACGCAGGTCTACTATAACCATACATTGATAATATGTCCAAGGTTTTGGCATTTTTTTCACGGGCTTTTGACGTTCTTCGGGGGTGTTCAGTCCATAGACCTGCCGGAGAAATACGACACACCAAGACTTAAGGCGGTAAGATACCCCTTGACACTTACAGCGTTTTACAATACGTATTCAATATAGTAACACGCAACATTTAAACTTTATACGGGCTTAATACCGGAACACGCTATATCTGTCGGCATGAGTCAGCTTCACGGGCTTTCCAGTATTTTCACCCGGACATCAGAGGTTCCCCATGACACGAAAAATCACCCTGAGCATCCCGGACATGCTCCATGAAAAAATGGAAGAATGGCGAAAATCATTTAACCTTTCCAAGATGTTCCAGGATGCGCTTTCCGATGCCATCCACAAAAAAGAGGCCTTCCAGAAACGATTGCAGGAGGACCATGACATGGTGGATATCATTGAGCGACTGCGGTATGAAAAAATGCAGTCCGAAGGAAATTATTCTGAAAATGGAAGACTTGAGGGCATTGAATGGGCCAAGAATGCCCATTATGATGATTTGATGTACGTCCTTGATCTCACACCGGTAACGGGCATGATTTCTGACCCCCGCATGGAAATGTATTTTTCAGGGATCACCGGAAAGGATCCCCTGATGGACGTATCCCCGGAAGGAATAAACAAGCACGCCCGGCTCTTCATTGAAGGATGGCACAGGGGCGTTATTGAACTGTGGAATGAAATAAAGGAGAAAATTTGACCATGGCATCCGTATTCAATATTCTTGGCATTGATGTGGGATCGGTATCCGTATCCGTTGCGGCCATTGATTCTGCCGGAAATTCCTTTCATAAAAATGCCATCACCCACAGAGGAGACATTTCAGGGGCACTTGCAAAAGCCATTGAACCACTTGATCTCACAGATATTTCAGCCATTGCCGTCACCGCATCCACCCCCACCACCATTCAGCGGGATGCTGCCTATGACGAGCAGGTGGCCATTATCCGCACGGCAAAGGAACGCCACGGCACCCCGGGGGCCATTCTAAACGTGGGGGGAGAAAAATTCAGCCTCAGCCTGTTTGATGATGCCGGCAACTACACCGGTTCCCGGAACAACACTGCCTGTGCCGCAGGGACAGGCAGTTTTCTGGATCAGCAGTCCACCCGCCTGGGTCTTTCCGGCCCCGGGGAACTGAGCCGGGCCGCCTTTGAAAACAATCAGGAAATCCCTGACATTGCCACCCGCTGCGCCGTGTTTGCCAAGACCGACCTCATCCATGCCCAGCAGGAAGGGTTTAGTGTACCCCAAATCTGTGATGGGCTGTGCCGGGGGCTTGCCAGGAACATTACCAACACCCTTTTTACGGACAAAAAAATTCGGGAACCCATCCTTTTCTGCGGCGGTGTTTCCCGGAATCTTTCGGTGAAAAAGCATCTGGAGAGCCTCATTGAACTCCCGCTGATAAGCGATGAAGATGCCCATCTGTATGGTGCCATGGGAGCAGCCCTGTGTCTGGCAGATGATATTCGCCAAGGGCTTATGCCCCTGCCCGGGTCCCGCAGATATATCACCATGGATGATATCATGACCGCCCAGCGCCGGAATCAGGAAAAACATTTTTTTCCGGAACTGGATCTGAGCCTTTCCACCTACCCTGACTTCAGCAAGGGGACTCATTTTATTGAAAACAATGTGGAAAACGACATTTACATGGAACCCGGTAACATGGACAGTTCCCATTGTTTTCTGGGTATGGATGTGGGTTCCACCAGCACCAAGGCTGTTATTATCACAGAAACCGGACAGGTGGTGGCTGGATTTTATACCCGCACCGCCTCCCGACCGGTCCAGGCCGTGCAGGCCGTTTTCAAATCCATTGATACCTTCATCACCACCCACCAACTGACCATTGATATTAAAGGATGCGGCACCACAGGGTCCGGTCGCAAACTTTCCGGGGCCATCATGGGGGCCGACCTGGTGCTGGATGAAATCACGGCCCACTCCCGGGCCGCTTTTGAGCTGACCCCCACCGTTGACACCATCATTGAAATCGGGGGCCAGGACGCCAAATTCACCACCATGAAAAACGGAGTGGTGACCTCTTCGTTCATGAACACCGTGTGCGCCGCCGGTACCGGAAGCTTCATTGAAGAGCAGGCCTCCAAACTCGACTGTCCCCTTGCCGACTATTCCCAAAGAGCCCAGTCGGTGCGGTCCCCAATTTCCAGCGATCGCTGCACCGTTTTCATGGAAAGAGACATGAACCACTTTCTGTCCGAAGGCTACACCGTGGATGAAGTACTGGCATCAGCCCTGCATTCAGTGCGGGATAACTATATGACCAAGGTGGCCACCGAAGCCAGGATCGGCAGCACCATTCTTTTCCAGGGAGCCACTGCCAAGAACAAAGCGCTGGTGGCGGCCTTTGAACAGCGCCTTCAAAAACCCATCCATGTGTCTCCCTACTGCCACCTCACCGGCGCCCTCGGGGTGGCTCTTACCCTGAAAGACCAGGTTCCGGCCCGAACTGCTTTCCGGGGATTTAAACTATGGAACCAGAAACTTCCCGTCCGTCGGGAAACCTGTCAATTGTGCACCAACCACTGCAAACTGACCATTGTAACCATTGAAAACGACACCGTGGCCTTTGGATTTCTGTGCGGCAGGGATTACAGCACCGATCATTTTGTGGCCAGAAAAAATCATTTTCATCTATTACGTGCCCGTAAAAAAGGGGTCACCCTGCCCCATCCCACCCCCGTGAAATCAGACTTCACCGTGGGAATCCCGGCGGGGCTTCATCTTATGGAGGACCTTGATTTCTGGAAAACCTTTTTCAATTATCTGGGCGTTAAAACCATCACCAGCGAAAAAATGAAAGCACCGGTGACCCGGGGACGGGCCATTGCCACAGCGGAATTCTGCACCCCCATGGCGGCCATGCATGGTCATGTGGCAGATCTGCTTGAAAAGGCGGACTGGGTGTTTCTGCCCTATTATTTTGAAAACCGAAACCCGGACAAAAAAACAAGACGTCAATACTGCTACTACACCCAGTATGTCCCTTCAGTCATTGCATCCCTTACGGAAATTGACAACAGCCGCATACTCTCCCCGGTGGTTAAATACCTGTACTCCGGGTTTAACACCAAAATGGAGCTTTACCGGGAATTTAAAAAAATCCCCGGGGCAAACTTAAGTTTCTTTGACATCGCTTCGGCCCATGAAAAGGCCCTTGAATGGAAAAAAGGTGCCGCACAGCAGCTAAGAGCCATAATGACCCGTCAGCAAAACCGTGCCACGGACATTGATGTCCTGCTTGTGGGCAGACCCTACACCATTTTGTCCGAGGGCCTTAATGCCGGAATTCCCGATATCTTTGCCGGTATGAAGGTCAACGCCTTTTTCCAGGACATGCTGGATCTGAATCACCACAGTTTTGATGAAATTTCCCCTCTTTTACAGGAAATTCACTGGGAGCATGCCGCCACCATCCTCAAGGCAAGCCTGGTGGCAGCCCGGACGAAAAATCTGTTTCCGGTTTTCATCACCTCATTTAAATGCTCCCCGGATTCCTTTTGCGTGGGATATTTCAAGAAGATCATGGAGGCCCACCAAAAACCCTACCTGGTGCTGGAGCTGGATGAACATGATTCCAGCGTGGGATATGAAACCCGCATTGAGGCTGCGGTGCGGGCATTCAGAAATCACGCCACAAACGGGAATAGGCTCCCGGAAGTCTGCCTTTCCCAGATAAATCCCAGCCTGGAAACCACACTGACGGATAAAACCATTATCATGCCCAACTGGGACCCCATCATCGGTGAATTTCTGGCGGGGGTACTGCGGGGGGAAGGGTATCGCACCCTCCTCATGGAGGAAACCTCCGATACCATCAAAAAAAGTCTGAAAACCAACACCGGCCAGTGTATCCCCTTAAATGCCATTGCCTCAGGCTACGCCCAGACCATACTGAATCATAAGCTGGATCCAGCCCGCACTGTACTGTGGATGAGTAAATCCGACATTGCCTGCAACATCAAGCTCTATCCCCACCACATAAAAACCCTGTTGACGGACATGGGGGAAGGTCTGGAACAGGCAGGCGTATACCGAGGAGAACTGCTCTACAGTGAGATTTCCATAAAAGCCTCCCTTAACGCCTATTTTGCATATATGTTCGGCGGGTTGATCCGAAGCCTGGGATGCAGCATCCGACCCTATGAGTGCCATAAGGGAGAAACAGATAATCTCATTGACCGTGCCGTGGCTGTCATAAGGGAATCCTTTGAAAAAAACACATCCAAGGAAAAGGCCCTGGCCAAAGCTCTTGGGCCATTTAAACACATTGAAACCCGGTTTGAACCCGGGCGACCCAAGGTGGCCATTTTTGGTGATTTTTATGTTAGAGATAACGCGGTGATGAGCCGGGATCTCATTCATTTCATAGAAAAAAATGGCGGTGAGGTGGTTACCACCCCCTATTACCGTTTTGCAAAGATGATTGCTGATCCCTATTTCAGAAAATGGTTCAAGGAAGGAAAATACTTAAGCCTCCTGACCAACAAAACCCTGCTCACGGCCATGGGACTCATGGAAAAACGGTATTACAAATATTTTGAACCCCTTTTAAAAGAGCCAAATCCGACCTACGATGATCCCTTTGAAACAATTTTGGCCCGGTATGGAATTCTGCCGGAGCACACCGGGGAATCCATGGATAATATTTTAAAAGTTCATTACACCCTGAAGGCCCACCCGGACCTGGCGCTGTTTGTCCAGGCCACACCGTCCTTCTGCTGCCCGGGCCTTGTCACCGAAGCCATGGCCGCCACCATTGAAAAACAAAGCGGAATTCCCATGGTGAGCATCACCTATGACGGACTGGGGGGCAATCCCAACCGGGTCATAATCCCCTTTCTGCGCTATGCGGGCAGCACCGGGCATCCCCGGGGCATGCAGCAATCCATTTAGCGGGTGGGGGCTTGGTCATAACATGGGCCACTTGTCATACGTGTGGGGTCAACGGGGTCAGGCTTGTGTTATTGGCGTTATCGATCACAGCCTGTGCAAACGCCAAAATCACCGATAATGCAAATAACGCAAGCCTGCCCCCTCCCCAAAAGGGCCCATGTTGTGACCAAGGCCGCGGGTGGTTTCAATGCGCCAGGTGATGCCATTGGAAACAATGTGCAGGGCCCCGTCCCGGTCGGTGCGGTACAGGGGAATATTTCGCTCCTGATATCGCTTTACCACCCGGGAATGGGGAAATTTAAAGCGGTTATGCCATCCACAGGAGAGCAGGGCCGCCACTGGCTGCACCTGATCCAGGAAAACAGCCGTACTTGAGGTATTGCTGCCATGGTGTGGCACCATGAGAAGGGTATTTTTCAAATCAGGCCCCCGGGAGACCACCAGCTGCGACTCCCGCTGGGCCATGATGTCAGCGGTAAAAAGCATGGAAAACCGCCGGAATCTCACACTCATCACCAGGGCATTGTTATTCACATTGCTCCCTGATGTTGTCATATTTCCATGGATGTCATTCAACCCGGGTAAAAACCGAAAGGTTACATCCCGGGCAGGTACCAGAATCTCTCCCCCGGGGTTCACCTGGTGAACACCAATACCCCGGGAACGGGTCAATTCCATGAGCCTTTCATATACCCGGTTATCCACTTGATCTGCATTTTTATACAACTCCTTTACCCTGAAATTTTCCAGAACAAACAACAATCCGTTCATGTGGTCTGCATCCGGATGGGTGAGCACCACCCCATTCAGGGTCAGAATATGCTGTCTCCACAAAAAAGGAGCCACCAGATACCGTCCCGTGTCAAACACCTCATTGCTTGAAAACCCACCTCCATCCACCAAAAAGCATGCTCCTCCGGGCAATCGGATCAGGGAGCTGCTGCCCTGCCCCACATCCAGCATGGTAATATCAAGGGTCTGTGTGAAATATCTTTTACGTACATCCACAGCCCCGTGGACAAGAAATATTAAAACCGCTGCCATGAGCATGAAAATTCCCATTTTCCGTGCCTCATTGCGGAACCATACATAAACGCCCCCCATGAAAAGATACCAGGCAACCACATAAAAAAGCCCGGGTGTTACCGTTCTGACCCAAGCACCGGGCAGTTCACACACCCAGGCAAGAAAAGCAATGCATGGCATGGCCAGTTTGCCTGCCAGGACAAGACAGGCACTGGAAAACCCCGGAAACAAGGAAAACATCAGCAAAGAAACAAGACCCAGGGGAAGGACCCCGAACCCTACAACGGGAATGGTGACAATGTTGGTGAACAATCCGGCGGGGCTTGCCATATTAAAACAGCGCATAACCAGGGGCTGGGTTCCGGCAATGGCCAGGAGTGAGATCATAAAAAAAAGTACAGCTTTGTTCAAAAGCACATGTCCGAAACCTGGAAACCCCCGGCGCCGGGCAAGATCAAGACCTGAAACAATGAAGATAACCGCCGCAAAGGAAAGCTGGAAGGAGATGGAAAAAAGTGCTGCCGGATTAAACAGCAAAATAACAATGGCCGCTGCGGCCAGGGCATTTAAGGTGATACTTTCCCGTTCCATCACAAGGGAAGCCATCACCACTGCCACCATGACAAGGGCCCGCTGGGTGGCCGGAGAAAATCCTGACAGCAGGGCATATCCCGCCAGGGGAACAAGGGTCATCAGGGCAGCACCCTTGCGGTCCAGCCCCCGGATCAGAAACGGGGTAAAATGGGAAAGAAGTTTCCGGAACAGGAAAAAAAACAGGGAGGCCACAATGGAAAGATGGAGGCCTGAAATGGCCAGAATATGTGAAGCCCCGGAGCGGGCAAATATATTTTGAAGGTCCAGGGACAGCTGCTGACGATTTCCCAGCACCAGGGCATCCAGCAGGGCCGCAGCACCGGCATCCTTCACCCTTGCATGGATCTGTTGGGAAAAGGAATTTCGCAGGGCCGCCACCCCATGGATAAAGCAAGTTGTCCATCCAGGGGGGGGAACAAAGGGTTCAATAAAAAGATCCTGTCCCCGGGCATAAAGGGAGGCCTGAAGTCCCTTGTGTTTCATGAATCGGACATAATCAAAACCGCCGGGATTGGCAAAATTGCGAAAGGCACGTATGCGGCCCTGAACCACCAGATGATCTCCATATTGAAGGGGATGGTTTCCCCCTCTGAGCGTGAGGCGGATACGTCCAGTGGCAAGCCGGGGATCATAACGGGTTCTTCCCACAGCGGTGGTTTCAAGCACAAGGCGTTGGATGGCTCCCTGATCGGGGAACAGGGTGACCACCCTGCCCCAGACCCAGAATTTACCCTGATTGCTGTGGGAGAGAATATGGGATGGGGAAGGACTGTGAAATTCAACGGGTTGAATAAGCGCCCCGCCCACCAGAAAAAAGAACACGGCCTTCAACCATGGGCAGGGTTCGCGGTTAAGAACCGTGAAGAAAACCAGGCAGCCCACGGGCATAAGCAGGCAGATAAAAACATGGTCCCATGGCCCCCAGACGGAGCCCACCAGAATGCCAAGGCTTAACAGCAGTGCCGGGGGAACCAGGGGGGGACAATTCAATTTTTTCAATATCATCCCATGGTAAAACTCCCCGGGCAATCATACCCGTCGAATATCTGCCCCCAGGGCCGCAAGCTTTTTCTCTATGGCTTCATAGCCCCGGTCAATGTGATACACCCGGTTGATGGTTGTTGTCCCCCTTGCCGCAAGACCTGCAATGACAAGGGATGCACTGGCCCTTAAATCCGAGGCCATCACCTGGGCACCGGACAGATACGCCACCCCCCGAACCATGGCATAGTTACCCCCGGCCAGGGAAATATCCGCCCCCATGCGCTGGAGTTCATTGACATGGATAAACCGATTTTCAAAGATGGTTTCGTGCACCACGCTATTGCCCCGGGCCAGGGACATCAGCACCATGAACTGTGCCTGCATGTCCGTGGGAAAGCCAGGATATGGCAGGGTTTTAATGTCGGCACATCCGATGTTTTCCATCCCCTGCACCCGGACCCCGTGGGGGGTAATTTCCACCGGGGTTCCGGTCTGTCTCAGCTTGCTGATAATGCCGCCCATGTGTTCGGGGTCCGCCCCTTTTACCAGGACATCCCCCCGGGTGGCGGCAGCGGCCACCAGAAAGGTGCCCGCTTCAATGCGATCGGGAATCACCCGGATTCTGGCCGGTTTCAACTTTTCCACCCCATTGATCTTAATCACGGCGGTTCCAGCCCCCTGGACATCGGCACCCATGTCGTTCAATGCCTGGGCAAGTGCCATAATTTCGGGCTCCCTTGCGCTGTTTCTCAACAAGGTGGTGCCCCGGGCAAGGGTGGCTGCCATCATGAGATTTTCCGTTCCGGTGACCGTGGGAATATCAAAATAAATCTCACTTCCCCGGAGTCGATCCGCCTTTGCAATGATATCGCCATGGTCTATTTCAATGGTTGCACCCATGGCTTTAAGCCCCTTCAGATGAAGATCCACTGGACGGGCACCAATGGCGCACCCCCCGGGTAAAGATACCCGGGCCTGGCCGAACCGGGCCACAAGGGGCCCAAGCACCAGAATGGAAGCCCGCATTTTTCTGACAAGATCATATTCCGCCGCCACCTTGTGAACCCCGGAAGCGTCTATGGTAACCCCATGATCATGGCTGTCCACATGGGCCCCGAGATCTTTTAAAAGCAGCTGAATACTCTGGATATCCATGAGATCGGGAATATTGGTAAATTCCATTTTTCCGGCCACCAGAAGGGCTGAAGCCAGAAGGGGCAATGCGGCATTTTTGGCACCGCTGACGGTGACTTCCCCCTGAAGTTTTCGTCCGCCATTTATTTCTATTTTCTGCATATTTGTTTACATCTCTTTCTGAGGTTTTAACAACGCCGATGACTCCGGAGGGATAACATCTTGTCCCCCTGTTTTGAAGGCCAGGGAACAAACAAAAAAAGGATTCCGAAGGTGGGTCGAAATCCTTTAAAAACTCAGCAATCCTGATGTCAAATCAAAACCATGGGAGGGGGATGAAGGAACCCCGGAAAGTTAAAAATCAGCCTTGCTGAAAGAATGGTACCTGGGACGAGAATTGAACTCGTACAGAGCTATGCTCCGAGGGATTTTAAGTCCCTTGCGTCTACCTATTCCGCCACCCAGGCAAAAAAACTGTTCCTTCATATAACATACCGGTTTTTTTTGCAAGTGCTAAATTCACCGAAAACGCCTTGGATTCACAGGGGCTGAGCCCGTTGACCCCACCAACGATGACAATCAAATCATATTGTAAGAAAACCTGAAAAATGGGAATACATCGCCTGCCATCCGGCCTGGGCTTAAGGTCATTACTATCCATGAACGGGTGCACAATGGTGTGAACAGCCCCTGACTTCTCTTGTCATATTCCGGCGGGTCTGATAACATGCGCTGCCATGAAACATCTAACCCATAACAATGAAATCATACTGGCATCCCAGTCCCCCCGGCGTAAATATCTGCTGGAACAGGCGGGCATCACTTTTTCGGTGATTCCTTCCCACATTGATGAACAAAGGCAACCCGGAGAAACACCCCGAACCTATGTGGAAAGACTCTCCCGGGAAAAGGCCCTGGACATTGCAAAATATCATGACACCGCCTGGGTTATTGGTGCCGACACCATCGTGGTGGTGGACAATACCCTTCTTGAAAAACCGGCGGACACAGACCAGGCCCGGCAGATGCTTGGGCAGCTGAGCGGCAGAACCCACACGGTGTTCACCGGCGTTACCCTGTGCAGCCCCGGCGGTAAAAAAATCATCACCTGCCACGTGACCACCGAGGTTGAATTTAAAACACTGACACCGGCGGAAATCAACTGGTATATCTCCACCAACGAACCCTTTGACAAGGCGGGCGCCTATGCCATCCAGGGCCTTGGCACCTTTCTGGTGAGGGGTATCCACGGCTCCTACACCAATGTGGTGGGTCTGCCCGTGTGCGAGGTCATTGAAATCTTGATTAAAGAAAATGTCATAAGGAGTTTTGATCAATAAATGCAATCCATTGAACAACGACTGGCCCATATCAGAAACGAAATCCGCACAGCCGCACTGGCCTGCGGCAGAAATCCTGAAACCATTGAGCTTGTGGCTGTGAGTAAACGAAAATCCAGCCACACCGTGGCAGCAGCCATAAAGGCCGGGGTAACCCTTCTGGGGGAAAATTATATCCAGGAAGCGGTGGACAAGATTGACACCATTGGAAACAGCCCTGCCACCTGGCATTTCATTGGCCATCTGCAGACCAACAAGGCAAGGTTTGCCGTGAAATACTTTGATCTCATCCACACCGTTGATTCTCTGAAGCTTGCCCGGGAAATAAACAAACAGGCCGGAAAAATAAACAAACGCCAGGCCATTCTCCTGCAGGTCAACATCGCCGATGAAGCATCCAAATCCGGCACCACTGCATCCCAGGCCCTGGCCCTGGCCCGGGATATTGCAGGCCTTGAACATATCCATCTCGCAGGTCTCATGGGCATGCCCCCTTTTTTTGATGATCCGGAGGGTGCCCGTCCTTACTTTAAGGCCCTGGCAGCACTTTTGGACACCATCAGGGCGGAAAACATCCCCGGCATTGATTTAAAACATCTGTCCATGGGCATGAGCGGCGATTTTAAGGTGGCCATTGAAGAAGGCTCCACCATGGTGAGAATCGGCACCGCTATTTTCGGGAGCCGGGAATGAAGATTCTGCTTCACATGTGCTGCGGCCCCTGCACCATTTTCCCCCTGAAGGTGCTCCGGGAAGAAGGCATTGATATCATGGGTTTTTTCTACCGACACAACATTCATCCCTACACCGAATGTCTCCGGCGGGAGGAGACCCTGAAAACATATGCCGACCAGGAACAGTTCCGGGTGATCTGCCAGGACACCTATGAATTGGAGGCCTTTATTCAGGCCGTGGCCTTCCGGGAAACGGACAGATGCCGGTTCTGCTACCATGATCGCCTCAGTGCTGCGGCCCGGGTGGCCCGCAAGGGAAAGTTTGACGCCTTTTCATCCACCCTGCTCTACAGCCGATTCCAGAACCATGAACGCATCAGAAAAACCGGTGAATCCATCGGGAAACAAATGGGGATTCCTTTTTTTTACCGGGATTTCAGGACGGGCTGGAAGGAGGGCATTGAGGCATCCAAAACCCTTGGCATGTATCGCCAGCAGTATTGCGGATGCATTTACAGTGAAAAAGAGCGGTATTATCACCCGCCCAAAAAACAGAGCTCATAATTTAAGAAGGTCTGGGTTTCCCGCCCCCCAGACGCTGAACCAGTATGCGATCCGTGGCATTGAGACGATTGGCCAGCACCGTGAAAAGATGTTTGGCCACTTCGGGATATTTTTCAATGACATCCATGAGTTTGTCACCGGGGAAACGTTTAATTATGGAGCGCCCTTTGGACAGAATGGATGCCGACCGGGCCTCTCCGGTGATGGCTGCCATCTCTCCGAAATATTCCCCGGGCTCGGAAATCTCGGCAATTTTTTTACCCCCCTTGACCACATAAACAGCTCCCCGGACCAACTTATAGAAATCAGTGTCGGTATTGCCTTCCCGGATGATGACATCCCGATCTTCATAGGTTTCCACATCGGGATTCACCAGGTAGGCGGGCAGGGCCTCCTTGGTGATGGTGGTCTTTTTGAGCACCTCTTCCAGGGAGGTCATCCCCTGGCGTACTTTTTCAAGGCCCGCATCCCGCAGGGTGGTCATCCCCTCCTGGATGGCCAGTTTTCTCAGTTGATCTTCGGGAACTGCGGCATTGATGGCCTTGGATACCTCATCCCCCACCTCCATGAGTTCATAAAGCCCCACCCTGCCTTTGTATCCGGTGCCGTTGCAGTGGGGACAACCCACGGGGCCCATGATCCTGAGAGTGGGGATTTCCGCCTTGGAAAATCCATGCATTTCAAGTTCCTGGGGGTCATGACCGGTGACCACCTGCTTGCATTCCGGGCACAACCGCCTTGCCAGGCGCTGGGAAAGCACCATGGTCACCGAGGATGCCAGCATGTAAGAGGGAATGCCGATGTCAATGAGTCGACCGATGGTGGAGGGGCAGTCATTGGTATGGAGGGTACTGAACACCAGATGCCCGGTCATGGCGGCCTTTATGGCAATTTCCGCCGTACCGATGTCCCGGATCTCCCCCACCATGATAATATCAGGATCCTGACGCAGAAAAGATTTCAGGGCCGCCGCAAAGGTCATGCCCACGCTCTCCTTCACCGGCACCTGGTTGATGCCCCGGAAGTTGAACTCCACCGGATCTTCAGCGGTGAGAATTTTGGTATCTTCCTGGTTCAGGCGGTTTAAAATGGAATACAGGGTGGTGGTTTTGCCACTTCCGGTGGGGCCTGTGACCAGAAGCAGCCCATAGGGCATGTTAATACACCGGCGAATGGATTCAAAAGTGTCGGACTCAAAGCCAAGTTTTGCAAGATCCACGTTCAGGGCGCTCTGGTCCAGAATTCGCATGACCACGCTTTCACCAAACAGAGTGGGCAGGGTGGATACCCGGAAATCAACGGCCTTATTTCTGCCCAGCCGCAGTTTGATACGTCCATCCTGGGGGATGCGCCGCTCGGCAATGTCGAGTTCCGACAGAATTTTCAAGCGGGAAATAACGGCGTTTTTAATGGACAGGGGCAGATTCATGGCCTTGTACAAGGACCCGTCCATGCGATATCTCACCTGGAGGGATTTTTCAAAGGGTTCAATGTGGATATCACTGACCCCGTCATTGATGGCTTTGATTAAAATACCGTTCACAAGCTTGATGATGGGCGCATCCGAGGCCATGAACTCATCGTAGTTATGATCATCCGTGGTCTGAACCTCAAGTTCCTCGGCGGCTTCGGACACCAGGGAACCAAAATCCTCCACCGAGGTCACCGGCTCATCGTCAACCTCTTCCTCAAAATGCAGAAATTCCTTGTACACCTCTTCGCTGATTTTATAAAAATCCCGGTAGGCCTCAATGATATCGTTTTCCGTTGAAACCATGACTTTAAGCGAGCGTCCCAGCATTTCCTGGAGGGCCTCCACGGCACTGGTATCCGTGGGCTCGGTCATGGTAATGGAAAAACTGTCTTCGGTGAAATTCAGAGGAAAGACCATGTATTCCCGGGCTTTCTCAAAGGGGAGCATTTCCAGGGCCTTCTTGTTGGGCTTCATTTCACCGATGCGGACCACCTGGTAATTGTACATTCTGCCAAGCACATTAATGATGGTCTCAGGATCAATATGCCCCATGCGCAACAAAATACTGCTCAGCCGCCCCCCGCTCTTTTTCTGCTGATTCTGGGCGGCCTGGAACTGCAGACTGGTTATCTGTCCTTCCTTGGAAAGTATTTCACCAATGCGAATCCTGCCGGCACCGGATTGATCCTTTATGGTGGATTTCAGGCGGGTCTTTCCACTTGCTTTTCTTGACTGAATCGCATTGACCATGGGCATTCACCCCTATTTTTTTTTATAATTTTCATACAGCTTTCTGCCCCCGCCATACACCAGCAGAACCCCGAGAAAATAAAAACAGAATCGAATGATGGAAACAGCATTGACAAAGGCTTCCATTTCCTGAATGCGTGGCATTACCTGGGGAATTCGATAAAACACACCAAGACCTGCCATCACCAGCATGGCACCCCATATCATCTGTATATTTCGTTTATCCAACGGAGACTACCTCCCATCAATTTGTGCAAGTTCTTCTTCAAACACCCGGCCTTTGTCGTCCAGTTCGTCCATGTCCTGTTCCAGCTGTAAAAAAAGGTCATCAATGTCTTTCTGGCAATTTGCAATACTGCGGGAAAGGGACTCGATCTGCTTTCCATCCTGATTTTCCGCTGCTGTCTGCATTTGTGCATGAAGGTCCGTCAACTGGGCCTCACGGGTTTCAATGGTCTGCTCTGTGATGGCAATGCGTTTTTCAAGCCCCCCCAGAGCAGTTGATCTCCTGGAAACAATCTCGGATCTGAGCTTGCGAAGCATTTTTTTGGACATCTGCCTGCCCCCATCCGATGGACCATCCTCTTCATAGTCTGTTTTGTCCGTCACAGGTTTTTTTTCTTCTTCCCACCCTTCTTTTTCCAGAAATTCCCGGTAGGTCCCCTCAAAAATATCAATGCGATTATTTTTAAATACAATCAAGCGGTTGGCCAGGGAATGAAGAAACATTTCGTTATGGGTGACCAGCACCACGGCCCCGCTGAAATTATCAAGGGCCATGACCAGAGAATCACAGGTCTCCATGTCCAGATGATTGGTGGGCTCATCCAGAAGCAGCAGATTCAGGGGCCGGGCCAGAAGCTTGCCCAGCATCACCCGGCTTTTTTCCCCGCCGGACAAGACCCCGATGTGTTTCAATGCATCATCGCCCTGGAACATCATGGCCCCGCAGATATTCCTGGCCTGCTGACGGTCCAGATCTTCATGGGCATAGAGCATCTCCTCCTCCACCGTGGCACTGAGGTTTAAAGACTGTACATTGGTCTGCTCAAAATAACCCATCTCCACCCCGGGATTGTACTTCACCGTTCCGACAACGGGTGTAAGCATCTGGGAAAACAGTTTCAACAGGGTGGTTTTTCCCCTGCCGTTTTTACCCACAATGGCAATGCGATCCCCGGGTTGCACCGTCAGGGTGAGGTTTTTTATCAAAGGAATCAATGGATCATAGGAAAAGGAAAGATCTTCCCCCATCAGGAGCTGTTTTCCCGCAAAGGGCTGATCCCTGAAAGAAAAGGATAGAGATTCAATTTTTTTAAGGCCTGCTTTGTTTTCCATGCGTGCCAGGGCCTTGATGCGGGACTGCACCATACCGGCAAGCCGGGCCTTGGCCCTAAAACGCGTGATGAACAGCTCCATCTCTTTTTTACGTTTTTCTTCGTTCATCCGGGTTTTTTCATAGATTTCTTCATCCTGGGCGATCTGTTCGTAGTATTTTTGCGTATTTCCCTGGATCTTCCGGATAACACCCCGGTGAATACCGGCTATGTGGGTTACCACGCCGTCCATGAACCCACGGTCATGGGTCACCAGAAGAATTTCCCGGGGCCACACTTTTAAAAAAGAGGTAAGCCAGCGAATGGAGGTGATATCCAGATAGTTGGTGGGCTCATCAAGAACCAGAAGATCGGGATCTGACACCAGCACCCGGGCAAGGGTCAGACGTACCTGGAATCCCCCGGAAAAAGAGCCGGGATCCCTTTGCATGTCTTCATCGGAGAAGCCCAGTCCTGCCAGAATTTTCTCCGCCTTCCAGCTGTGGTCCTTCTCATGGGGGGGCAATCCCTCCATGCATTCTTTAAGAACGGTATTGCCGGTGAAGGCAATGTGCTGGGTGAGATACCCCAGACGATAGTCACCGGGGATCTGGATCTGCCCGGCATCAGGCGCTTCTCCGTGGGTAAGCATCTTTAACAGCGTGGTCTTTCCGTGGCCGTTACGCCCCACCAGCCCCACTTTTTCTCCGGGGTTGATCTGCAGGCCGGCGTTGCTGAACAACACCTGACCGCCAAAGCTTTTGGATATGGATTCAATGGTTATCATAGCAAATGTATATATCACAAAACATGAAAACAACACCATAATTTTTATATACACAACTGCCGTTATTAGCTGTACGAACAAATTTTAAGCTTGACTTGTCTCCCCCTTTTGTTGTTAAGCTTTAGATTTTGATAAAAACTCTATATTAGATGCAGACAATAGACCTTACATAGGAGATACATGAAAAAATATATTTATCAATTTGGTAATGGCACCGCAGAAGGAGATGCTTCCCAGAAAAATCTTCTGGGGGGTAAGGGGGCAAACCTTGCAGAAATGGCACGATTGAACTTACCCGTACCCGCAGGATTTACCATTTCAACCCAATGCTGCACCGACTATTTCAACGCCGGAGAAAAACTGCCGGAGTCACTGCACCAGGAACTCAAGGAGGCCATGGCCACCATGGAAGCGGCCATGGGCATGACCTTCGGAGACCCGGACAATCCCCTTCTGGTATCCAGTCGATCCGGAGCCAGAAGTTCCATGCCCGGCATGATGGAAACGGTGCTGAACGTGGGACTGTGCCCGGCTACCATTCCGGGGATGATCCGGCAGACGGGCAATGAATGGTTTGTCTATGACGCCTACCGACGTCTTATCATGATGTATTCCGACGTGGTCATGGAAAAGGCCGAAGGAATGGAGCCCGCCGACGGCATGGGCATTCGCCTTCACCTGGAGATGCTTTTAAACGACCTTAAAAATGACCAGGCCTATGACACGGACACGGAAATCACCACCGATGAAATGAAAGCTCTTTGCAAAAAATTCAAGGAGAAAATCAAGGAAAAGCTGGGCAACCCCTTTCCCGATGATCCCATGGAACAACTCATGGGCTCCATCTCTGCCGTTTTTAAAAGCTGGAACGGCAAACGGGCCGTATCCTACCGTCGCATCGAACATATCCCGGACAGCTGGGGCACGGCGGTGAACATCCAGAGCATGGTATTTGGTAATATGGGGAACAAATCTGCCACCGGAGTGGCCTTCACCCGGGACCCGGCCACAGGGAGTAATAAATTTTACGGTGAGTGGCTGCCCAATGCCCAGGGAGAGGACGTCGTGGCCGGTATTCGCACCCCCAACCCCTTGAACAACGACACCAGATCCGACCACAATGGTCACCTGCCCTCCCTGGAAGAGGCCATGCCCGATATTTACCGAAAATTGTGTGATATCAGAGAACGCCTGGAACACCATTACCAGGACATGCAGGACATTGAGTTCACCATCCAGCAGGGCACCCTTTACATGCTCCAGTGCCGGGTGGGAAAACGCACCGGCACCGCAGCATTGAACATGGCCATGGACATGTTTGAAGAGGGCATGATCGATGAGACCACCATGATCACAAGGCTTTATCCCAGACAACTGGATGAAATGCTTCACCCCGTGGTGGATCCCGAGGCGGAAAGAACCGCACCGGTGGTGGTCCAGGGGCTTCCCGCAGGACCCGGGGGAGCTGTGGGGCAGATCGTATTTTCTTCGGAAGATGCCGTGCTGTGGAAGAAAAAAGGTAAAAAGGTTATCCTTGTCCGGGAAGAGACAAACCCCGAAGACATTGAAGGCATGCGGGCGGCCCGGGGCATCTTAACTGCCCGGGGGGGCATGACAAGCCATGCAGCCCTGGTGGCAAGGGGATGGGGAAAATGCTGCATTGTGGGGGCCGGCGGCATACACATAGATTTTTCAAACCGCACCATGAAGGTGGGCATAAATACCTTTAAGGAGGGCGATGTGCTTACCCTGAACGGCAGCAGAGGCCTGGTATATAATGGAGCCATCCCCATGAAGGATGCCACGGCCAACCCCAAATTCATAAAATTCATGGCAGCTGCGGACAAATACCGTAAACTGAAGGTGCGAACCAATGCGGAAACCCCGAAGGATGCGGCCCTGGCCCTGGAATTTGGTGCCGAAGGCATCGGCCTTTTCAGAACAGAGCACATGTTTTACGGACCCAATTCGGACAGACCTCTTTTTCTGCTTCGCAAAATGATCTTAAGTAAATCCCTGCATGAACGGGAAAGCGCCCTTGACGAACTGTTCCCCTTTATCAAAGAAGAGATAAAAGCCACGTTGCTTGTCATGGACGGCAAACCCGTCACCTTCCGGCTGCTGGATCCCCCCTTACATGAATTTGTACCCCAGAAAAAACAACAGCAGGAAGCCCTGGCCCGGGAGATCGGCATTGACCTTGAAGAACTCATCAAAAGAAGTGAGGAACTCATTGAAACCAACCCCATGATGGGGCATCGGGGGGTGCGGCTTGGCATCACCTTTCCGGAAATCAGTGTCATGCAGATCCGTGCCATCCTGGAAGCTGCCGCAGAACTAATCCAAGAAGGAAAGAAACCCGTTCCCGAGATCATGGTACCGGTGACATGCAACGAAAAAGAGCTGATCTTCACAAAAAAACTGGCACTTGCCACCCAAAAACAGGTGCTGGAAAAATATAAACTGGATGCCATTGATCATCAATTCGGCACCATGATCGAAATTCCCCGGGCGGCCCTGATGTCCCACAAAATGGCCGAGCATGCCGAGTTTTTCTCCTTTGGCACCAACGACCTTACCCAGATGACCTACGGATTCAGCAGGGATGACATCGGGTCTTTCATGAACGACTACATAGATAATGCCATTCTGGATGCTGACCCCTTTGAAACCCTGGACCAGGAAGCGGTGGGCAGTCTCATTGAAATCTCCGTTGAAAAGGGAAGATCCGTGCGGCCGGACATCAAACTTGGTATCTGCGGTGAGCACGGTGGCGATCCGGCCTCTGTGGAATTCTGCCACAGGGCCGGACTTACCTATGTGAGCTGTTCACCCTACCGGGTCCCCGTGGCCAGGCTTGCGGCGGCCCAGGCAGCCATCAAGTGGGGATGACCCCCATGGATTATTAACGTCTGAACATGAAAATCAAAAACATAGGTACAGAAATAAATTCTGTACCTATGTTGTGGGAAACCCCAGAAGATTTTCAGTTGCGATGAAGAAACTCCATGTCCTTGTCCTGGGAGTTTTTGGTACCAATGACCAGAACCTCAATGCGATGGTCTTCCGCCTGTCGGAAATAAAGCCTGCCGTTGTAGGAAAACAATACCTCAAAGGAGGCTGCCTTGTGTTTTTTTCCGGCAAACACCTTTCGTTTCACCACCACATTATCCGGATTTTCATTGAGCTGGTGCACCACCTCTTCGGCCTTGATCTGGAGCTCATCACTTAGATCCAGCAGTCCGGTCATGGCACGGCGGTTCATGTCAATGTTTTTATAAAGAACGGCAAACCGCTTGGCTGTAAAATCAAGCCCTTTTTGTTTCTTTTGCCCGCCTTTTTTCTGCTCATACTTTTTCAGCTTGTCTTTTAACAATTCTATCTCATAGGTTTTGTCCTTCTGCAGCTCCACATTTTCGGCAAGCCGGTTTTCCAGGGACACAATCTCGTCAAACATTTCTTCTTCGGTGATGCTGGCCCGTTTCTGGGCATCCTGATGGCTTTCCCTCAAGTCCTTCATTTTCTGCAGTAGACGGGCACGCTCTTTCTTTAAAATAACCAGACTTTTTTTATGGACTTTTTCATCCACCAGCAGTGCGGCAAAACGTTTCTTCTTTTCCCGATTTTCCTGGATGGATTTTCCCATGCCCCTGCGATAATAAATCCCGAAAATACCCATGGCAATGCTCATATAAACCGCCAGAATAAGATTGGCGCCCAAAGTGCCATGGTGCAATCGCGGAGTGACCTTGACGGTGAGTCCCTGCTTTAAAATGGTGTAGTTATGGCGGGCAATGCCAAGAAACACCTTGTCATTGATAATATCCATGCCCTCGGAGGTTATTTCCGGAAAAAAAGGATATAAAATATCCCCTTCATTGGCAAACACAAGTATATCCAGCTGAAGCCCGAATCGCTTTACCCACACATCGGATTCAAGAAAAAGGTTGATATTTTTTTCAATGGATTCACTGACACCCATGGCACCGTTGATGAGCATCTGGGTGTCTTCACCTATGCAGCTCTCAATTTTCTGCTGGTACCATCCCACGCAACTTCTCTCAATAAGGGAAATGGTGCCGGTATAAAACACCGGTGTCAATAAAATACACAAGGCAACAATTCTGATGGGAAAATATTTCATGTCAGCCGCTTATTCCCCTGATAACTTTCCGGCCATCTCTCTGCCGATACCATGATATTCAAACCCATGCTCCGCCACCTCCACAGGATCATACAGATTCCTGCCATCAAAAATAACCGGTTGACGCATCGCCTCTGTCATGGCCTGGAATGAAGGCTGTCGAAAGGCCTTCCATTCCGTTACCAGCACCAGAGCATCCGCATCATTCAATGCATCATAGGATGCGTCACACAAACGCAAGCTGTTGTCCTTAAAAAATGCTGCCGGAAATACCAGGCGGGCCTGGTCCATGGCCACGGGGTCATAGGCCTGCACCGTTGCACCGGCTGCCAACAACTGATGGATAAGCACAATGGCTGGTGCTTCTCTCATGTCATCTGTGCCGGGCTTAAAGGCAAGCCCCCACACACAAAAAATTTTCCCGGTGAGATCATGGCCGAACCGGGCCTTGATTTTTTCACCCAAAATTTCCTTCTGCAGGCTGTTTCTGTGGGCCACCGATGACAGCACGTGGGGCTCAATTCCTGCATCCCGGCTGGTGCGAATCAAGGCCGTGACATCTTTTGGGAAACAAGAGCCCCCATAACCACACCCGGGGTAAATAAAAGAATACCCGATGCGCTGGTCCGAGCCAATACCCCTGCGGACATTTTCCACATCCACCCCCAGCCGTTCGCACAGGACGGCCATCTCATTCATGAACGATATCTTGGTGGCCAGCATGGAATTGGCTGCGTATTTGGTCATTTCAGCATCCCGGACCTGCATGGTGATCAGCTTGTCCCGGTTCCGGGAAAAGGGGGCATAAAGGCGTTTCATGAGGGTGATGGCCCGGGGACTGTCACACCCGATGATGATACGATCCGGACTTAAAAAATCACTTACGGCAGCGCCCTCTTTTAAGAACTCAGGGTTGCTCACCACATCAAATTCAAGATCACTGCCCCGCAGGTCCAGGGCCTTCTGAATTTCCTTTTTCACCTTGTCCGCGGTTCCCACGGGTACCGTTGATTTATCCACAATCACGCTGTATCGGTTGATCACCCGCCCAATGTCTTCTGCCACCTGAAGCACATATTTCAAATCCGCAGAACCATCTTCGTCCGGGGGGGTGCCAACGGCAATGAAAAAAATATCGCAGTCCTTTGCCGCATCTTCAAGGGAGGTGGTGAATTCAAGCAGACCCTCCCTGTGATTTTCAATGACCAGGCTTTCCAGCCCCGGCTCGTAGATGGGTAATATACCTTTTTTAAGATTTTCAATCTTTCTTTCATCCACATCCACACAGGTGACGGTGCTGCCCATTTCGGAAAAACAGGCCCCGGTGACAAGGCCCACATATCCGGTGCCTACTATGGTTATATTCACTATATATTCCTTATTTTTTTATTGTATAACTCGGTTAGGTACTGGGTAGCGGGTGTCCATGCACCATACATTTTTGGCTCATCACGGCCTTATGTTAAAATTCATGATTTTCAATACGCAAACACCTAATAATTGCGCCATAATTAATCCCAGTACCCCCACAAAACCTGGACAAGCCAGAACCCAAAAGAATTTCTGATTCTCTTGCCCAAATAACACGAAAATCAGAGATAAGGGAATCAGCATTTTTCAATTTACCATTTTCCCGGGGCGGTATCCATCAAATCCAGCAGCCCGGATTTAATAAACGGTAATTCAATAAGATCTGACTCCTTAAGCACCTAATCTGCAAAGGAGCTGTTTTTTTTAGGCCCCATGTCCATTTTTTATCCTTCGGATGGAACAAGATTATCCATATACCAGGCGGATGCCTCATCAAGTCCCCGGGTGACGGAAAACTGCGGGCAATACCCCAGATATTTTTCTGCACTGGATATATCTGCCAGGGAATGGCGAACATCCCCGGCCCGGAAATCACGAAAAACCGGTGTGGCACAAAGGGCTGTGGGAATTTTTATTCCCACCCGTTCCCGGATAAGATCAAACAGCCCGTTCAAGGTGGTGCGCTGGCCAAAGGCCACATTGTACACCCGGTTGACCCCCTGGCCTTCTGGTGCCATGGCCGCCAGGATATTGGCCTGGACACAATTATCAATGTAGCAGAAATCCCGGCTGGTCTCTCCGTCACCGTTGATGTAAACGGTGCTGCCCTTGATTAGGGCGGAAAACCACAGGGGGATCACCGCAGCATAGGCCCCGTGGGGATCCTGCCGACGACCGAACACATTAAAATAACGAAGTCCCACCGTGTCAAGCCCATAGGTGCGTTTAAACACATCGGCATAGAGCTCATTAACGTATTTGGTGACCGCATAGGGAGACAAGGGCCTGCCAATGGTTTCCTCTTTTTTGGGAAGCCCTGGATGATCCCCATAGGTGGAACTGGACGCGGCATAGACAAAGCGTTTTACCCCGGCATCCCGGGCGGCCACCAGCATATTAAGATGGCCTGTGATGTTGTTGGCATGGGTAAGCAAGGGATCCGCCACCGATCGAGGCACCGAGCCAAGGGCCGCCTGGTGAAGCACCAAATCCTGTCCCGAACAGGCGGTGGCACAGGTGCCCAGCTCCCTTATATCCCCTTCAATGAAGGAAAATCGCTGCCACTTGTCCGGGCCGACAGCGGTCTTTACCTGGTCCAGATTATGCTGAAATCCCGTGGAAAAATTATCAAGGCCGGTGACTTCCTGCCCCAACCCCAGCAGGGCTTCCACCAGGTTGGAACCGATAAAACCAGCGGCGCCGGTTACCAGCCATCGGCGGGACTTTGTCTTGAGCATCTGTTTTATGGTGTCATATTGCATCTGTATTATTGCCTTAAGTTTATCATTCAATGGGGTTTTACCGTTCATGACCCGGCAGGACCAGGTCACAATATACTATCTTTTATGGGCCTGTGCTTTAAACCTCCGGGTGATCATTTCAATGATCTCCTCTGCACTGTTTTCAATGGGTTTATTGCTCACATCCACCATGGAGTACCCATGGGTGATATAATGCCTGCGGGCATCATTAATTTCTTTTTCAATGTCCTCCCGGGAAACATAGGCATACATATCCCGGGTTCCCAGGGTCTCCTGACGCATTCTCCGGTGGGCGATGAGTTGTTCCACATTAATGTTCAGTGCAATGATCCGCCGGCGGTCAATCTCTTTTAATATCCCGGGCATGGGGACCCCCACAACCAGTGGAACATTGGCGGTTTTCCAGCCAAGGACTGCAAGATACATGGACAGGGGCGTTTTACCAGCCCGGGAAAGCCCCACCAGTATAATTTCCGCCTTGTCAAGCTGTTCCGGGTTCACCCCGTCGTCGTGGGCCAGGGCAAATTCTATGGCCGATACCTGGTCCAGGTCCACTTTATGAATTTGCCTGTAAAGCCCTGGTTTTTCAATGGGATCGCTGTCCAGGAAACTGCTGATACGCGACAGTACCGGCCCCATGAGATCAATGGTCACAACACCCTTTTCCAGCCCTTTGCGGGTCATGTATTTTCTCAGTTCAGTGTTGACCATGGTATGGACAATCATGCTTTCCGTATTGGTGGCCTTTTCCACCAGGTCATCCACCTGGGATCTGGAACGAATCTGGGGAGCCTTAACCACGGTGATATCGTTTTCCGGGAACTGAACCAGGGCACTCTGGACAAGATGATAGGCATTGATTCCCTCACCGCAGGAGGCAATGTATATCATGTGAAAATTCTCACAGGCAATTCTTCCCGTCAACTTCATGCGTTTATCCTTTCAAAAAATTGAAAATTAAACTATTATATGCGTTTATTCTCAATCTTTATGATTGCGAAAATGAAACACCAGTAACCGCTTTATATACCAAGAAAAGAACTGTGTCAAAAAAATAAACCGGCATGGCCATAACATCGGCCACTCATTAGAATTTGGTGGATCCATGGAATCAGACGGAAACATGACCGTCTATTTTCATTTATTGCACCCACTTGGCACAAAAAATTAAAATCACCAGCAAACTTAACTGAAACCGCACCCGTCGGTGCGCAGAAATATAAGGATATTAACATCATGAAGCAAAACAGCGCAGCCCATTACGCATTGAAACATACACAGCAGACCCTGTCCCCGGAAATTGTGACGGCCCTTAACGAAAAAGCCGTGGCAGGCCGCATCTCCTGTGCCGCGGTTCATGCCATTGCCGCATCATTTAAGCTTTCCCCTTCGGTGGTGGGGGTCCAGGCGGACCTCCTTGAAATCCGGTTAACCCGGTGTATCCTGGGGCTGTTCGGATATGAGCGGGAAAAACAGGGAACCCGGAAAAATCTTGATCAGCATGTCAGCATTTCTCCTCAATTAGAGGAAGCCATTGTTCAACAGGCAAAAGACAATCGTCTCAGCTGCCTTGAATGCTGGGATATTGCCAAAAATCTCCATATGAGAAGATCCCATGTCTCTTCGGCCTGCGAAAAAATGGGGATCAAAATCAAACCATGTCAGCTGGGGGCTTTTTAGCGGGGAATGGGGGGGGGAACTCAAGATCTGCCAATCGTCACAGTTGCCGGACCAGTGGTGTCAGGTTTTAGGGCCTTAGGTGACATGGACCACTTTGGGAAGATATCAGAGGGTTTGGTCACAAGATGGGCCACCCTGGGGAGGGGTCAGGCTTGCGTTATTGACGTTTTCGTTTAAATTTAGTTTTAGTTTTATTCTTAGATACTTGTCAAAAACACAATAACACAAGCCTGGCCCCGTTGGTCCGCCAATTGAGATGAATGGCCCATCTTATGACCAAGCCCATATCAGACAAGCCCCCCGTATTTATTTTCACTGCGTTTCCGGCTCTTTTTTTTCTGTTTTCTGATTCTTAAGCGTCTGATATCTTCGGCAGTGGGGGTTCCGGTGCAATGTTTTTCAACGGCATCCACCAGACGTCTCAGGGCAAGGAAGCGATTCAGAACCTGGGATCTGGCCTTGCCACACTTCACGCTTATGCCCGTGGGAAGATGGCGCAAAAAAACAGCTGAACTGGTTTTATTCACTTTCTGGCCCCCACGTCCGGAAGATTTAATGAACCGCTCCTGGATATCTTGTTTTCGGATGCCAAGATCAATCATTCTGGCATTGAGGGCATCTATTTTTTCCTGTCCGGCTCCCATGGTTTTCTCCTGAAAAAAGGGGGTGGAAAACAGTGGGCTTCATCAACAACACCCGGGGGTGCTCATGGCATCCCATGAACATCTAGCTCGAAGTTCAAATTTAAGCAACACTTGAACATCGAATAATAACCTTTAAAGGAGTAAAAATCCATCATCATGACATATTCTGTCCCCCCGAAAAATACTTCCGGCAAATATACCTGCAATGAATACAGACAGGAAATGATCCTGGCAGGCCTTCAACGAAGGCTTGCCACAGCAGATTTGACATCAGAGGAAAAGAAACAGTTGATCATGGAAATTGAGAAACTTGAAATTGCCATGGGACTTGCCTGAGCCCATTGGCCCGCCAATTATAACGCCTGGCCCATGTTATGATCATCTCCAAATTAACCACAGAGATGTATCTTACATCCTTCAAAACGGGGGGGAATATAAGATGGGCCATTTTGGGGGGATAGCCATCTTATGATCAACCCATGCAAAACATATTCATTGGCCAGACATTGACTTCCATTGTAAAAGGGGTTATATTGGTGCCAGTTATTGATGCCGCAGGATCTGTTGATGATTTAATGATCGGCAGAGATAACTTTGATCTTTTAAAATCTGGGGGCGTAAAGGCTTCGACGGAAATCACGAGGCTTTTGGTTGCATGCCGAGCGTTCTGCCAACTCGTAAAATAGGCGGAAAAAAAAGTAATCGCAGACGATTATAATTACGCTGTAGCTGCTTAAAGGCAGCTTCCGTTCAGTCGAGATCCCTCCCGCAGGTTTCGATAATGGACGTCGACTATGTGGGACCGCCGCATAAGGGTGTCTGGCCCTTGTCCGGTTAAAATTTTCAGACTATGCCGCAGGGTATCCCTCCTGAAGGAGACCCACCGGTTAAATTTAAAGATCAGGATAAGCATGTAGAAGCCACTGCTGACTATTTTCGGACGCGGGTTCAATTCCCGCCGCCTCCACCATTTATTAATAATTTATTAACAATAATTTAAAAAAACTTCTTCTTGGTCCGACAGAATACGGGTAGAAATTCAAACCTTTTTTTCTGCTATGGGCATATATTCATTTTATCCTCTCACCCCCCTCCCAAATATTTAGCTTACCTTCGAGAAATCTATAAAATCAGATACCATTTCAGGGGCATAAAAGAATATAAACGCAAATGCAAGCATTAAAATCATCGCAATCAGCATTAAATAACGCTTAATTTTCCCCCACCTTTCTTTTTTAAGGGAAGGTGTTTTCTCCGGGGGGACTTCCTGTACATCCTGGGACATTTCAGAATCTTCAGTACTATCGTTAATAATCTCAAAGTCATCACCGTTAATTTCCGAAATATTGGTTTTTATATCTTTCTTTATTATCCCTTGAGATTCTTTATTTTCAACAATTTCGTCTCCATCCACAACAGCAGAAGCAATTTCTTCCCCATCCACAACAGCAGAAGTGATTTCTTCCCCATCCACCACTGCAGGTGTTGGAAATGCCGATTCATTCTCCTTTATTTTCACTAATTCCGACAATGGTCCGGTCTTTTCAACGCTGGGCGCACTTTCATCACTCAGGGACGACTGGGCTAGTTCATCAGTTGACGGTGTCCTCTCTCCAACCAATGGGACCAATTGCAACTCCTCCACACATTCTGAAACGATATCTCCATCAATAATGTGTTTCTCCTGAACAAATCCTGTCAAAAGGGAGAGATCACAGAGGATATTGATCAGTCGCGGGTTGCCATCGGAGTATCGATATATCATGCTCAACGCATCCGGATTAAACAAAGATGCCGTTGTCCCGGCAATTTTCAAACGATGCTGAACGTATTTCTCCAGATCCAATTCATCAAGAGAAATGATACGACAGCTAAAGGTAAGCTTCTGCTTCAATGATCGATTCGGATGCTGGGAGACAATCTGCCTGAATTCATCCTGGCCCACAAAAAATATATTTATTAATTTGGCATCTTGCCTTTCGATATTGGAGAGCATGCAGATCTCTTCAAGAATATCATTGCTCAACCTCTGGGCTTCATCAATAATAAGCAATACCCTTTTCTTTGCCCTATATGCATTATTCAGAAACCGGGTAAACTGAATAATGAACTCACCCTTGGATTGAAATCTATGATCCAAACCAAAAAGAAAGGCAATATGATTGAACAAATCTAACAATGAAAGTCCAGGGTCACTTAGAACACCAAAAAGAACCGTATCATTCAAACGATTTACAAAAGAATTTATCAACGTGGTCTTGCCACAGCCCACATCCCCGGTTAAAAGCAGAAAACTCTTGTTTTCATAGATGGCGTATTTAAAGGCGGCCAAAGCCTCCCTATGAGTTTCTCCCAACCATAAAAATCTGGGATCCGATGTGATTTGAAAAGGACTGCGCTTTAATCCATAATGCGAAAGATACATAACGGGCACCCATTCAATGAATCTTCAAAAGTTTTTTAAAAAAATATTTTTTTATACATAACCAAAGTGTGTCAAATTCACAAGCAGTATTTTAAAAGGCCCCTCAAGCAATATCTTTGCCAATTTTCAGAGTTTGCTTGTGATCAGAATCACAAGGTTATGTATATTGTGTGTTTATGATTTAAAAAAAAATCATATGGCTGGCAAGCTGATTAAAAATCTAAGGCTCATGTCAGATTCCAGGGTCTTATCCGGTTGGGGTCAGACTTGCAACATTTAGGTTGTATTATCATTGGGGGGTTGGGTTTGTATAAATAGACGACGATAACACAAGCATGACCCCATCGCAAAAACGATTTTAATAAAAGACCCTGAAACACAACATGAGCCAAATCTAATTGGCGAAGGTATATTGTTAAGTAAGAATGATAAAAACACACTATTTCAGAGAAACACCCCCGGAATACTTGCAATTTTCAGACTTTTATCATAAACCATAAGCGTGATCTCATAGACTCAGCCATCGGTTTTGATCTTAACCTTGAACCGTTTGAACGGAAAGGAACCTACTTTGCCCGATCTGAATTGCCAGCATCTTCTGGATCTCTTGCTTGATGTCATATTGGATGTAATGAAAAGCAAAAGTGGATCAATAATGCTCACCGATGGAAGTTCGCCAGACTTGACCATTCAAACGGCAAGGGGACTGAAAAAAGAAATTATCGAAACCACCCGGGTCCGTCTTGGAACCGGTGTGGCAGGCAAGGTAGCCACCGATGGTTTTCCCCTTTACATCAAAGGAATTCATAAAGATCGCAGAACACTTGTCAATACGGAAGACCTTACCAGAAAAGAGATTGATAACTCCTTTATTATCCCCCTTAAACTGGGCCATGGTGCCATTGGAACAATCAACGTTAATGCCATGGACGTGTCAGAATCGGAACTGGCTGAAAAGCAACAACTGGCCCAAAATATTATTACGCAATTTTACAAACACCTCATCAATACCGAAATAAAACCATCCCACCACTCTCCACCATCCCAGCTTTACATGATGAACATTTTCCGGGAATACAATACGCTTCGGGAATTGAAAATTGTCTTTGACTACATTTTTCAGATCATCACGGATGTGAGTGGCATTCAAAAAAAAGGGGTGTTTTTCCTGAAAAACAAAGAATCGAAGTATTTTGAACTGGTATTGGGATATGGATTTGACCCTGGTAACTACCGAAACCTCTATGAAGAGGTAATGCCTTCTATAGAGGCAAAGGTATCAGACTCTCCCCATTTCATGGAAATATTCAATAAAGCAGATTTATCTCTTGTCCAGACTGCCTCTTTGTTCAGAGAAGAATTTATCGTGGTTTTCCCCATGATCTCCACCGGAGAAAAAAAAGCCAGTCATGGCCAGCTGCTGCTATTCAATAACGAGAAACCAATCATTGAAAAGACACAGGAGATACTGCTGAAAAATATCTGCAGCCGGGCCGGTGAAACCATCCGCACCTCACATGCAAGCCAAAGTTTCCAGGAATTAACCTACACCGACAATCTTACCGGCACATATAATTATGGGTTGTGGTGGAAACGTCTGAACGAAGAATTCACCCGTATTAAACGGGAAAAGAAGGGAATCATTGCCCTGCTGCTTCTGGATGTGGATCGCTTCAACAACATTAATTTAACCCATGGATATTATGCCGGAGATCAGATGCTTCGCTTCATCGCAGATAAGATAACAGCCAATGTCCGTTCCAATGATATAGTGGGCAGAATCGGCGGAGAAAAATTCGGAGTTATTTTGCTACAGGCATCCAAGTCTTCCACATTAATGATTGCCAACAGAATTCTTGGTGCCGTGAAAAACATTTCCGATGAAATGCGCCTGAACCTGGATACGCCCATCACCCTGAGCGGCGGGATTTCCGGCTTTCCTCTGGACGCAGACACCCCGGAAACCCTCATGGAAAAAGCCCAGACGGCCCTTGTTTCCGCCAAAATAATGGGTGGTAACAGAATAAAACTTTTTGAACATATGGAGGAATGATCCATTCTTTTTTCAACCCGCACCCCCTTTGGAACACTGAGCATCATGCTGGTGGACCTAGTGATCATTTACGTTGGTTTCGGGATTATCTCCCCTCTGTTATCTTACAGCTCTCTTTTATCCTGTAAGCCTCCCGGCCTTAATCCGGGAAGCATGGGAGGAACCCTTACCATAGCGGTGTTTATGGGGATAACCATAATCGCCCTTTTAAACCACAACCTCTATATGCCCACGGAATTCATCTATCTGTCAGACCTGCTGAAAAAAATCGTTCCGGCCTTTTTTTTCACACTTTTTGCCATGGCAACCTTATTTTTATTTTTACATAATATTTTATTAACCAATGGGCACCTGCTCATTTCTCTTGTTTTTATTTTTACAACAATCGGCATCTTTCGGGTCTTTGTCTTTTATTGTCTGTCCCACAATCGTGAAAAAATTCTAATTTTGGGTATAACCACCCAGGCAACGGAAATAATAAAGGAAGCCCGGAAAAAAAAATTCGTAGGATTTGAGGTGGTTGGTTTTGCCACCACGCTTTCTTCCCAAGTGGGAGAAAACATCCAGAATGTTCCGGTCCTGGATACCATGAACAACCTTGAATCCATTTTGCCGAACCATGCAATTGACACCATTGTGGTTACCCTGAGAAATCGACGGGGAAAACTGCCGGTTCGGGAACTTCTGCAATGCAAATTCCAAAATATTCGGGTCATTGAAGGCACCCAGTTCTATGAGACCGCCCAGAGAAAACTCCTCATTGATGATTTTTTCAAACCCAGTTGGTTTATCTTTGAACAGGGTTTTTACCGAACGTCTCTACACCTTGCTTTTAAACGAATCCTGGGGCTGATTATCTCTTTGTTTCTGTTGATTGCACTTTCACCGATCCTGCTGATAACAGGCCTGCTGATAAAACTGGAATCCGCCGGGCCGGTATTTTACTTCCAGGAAAGAATCGGCAGGAACGGCAAAAAATTCAGCCTGATCAAGTTCCGATCCATGACGGCCATGGCGGAAAAAGATTCCGGTCCAATATTTGCATCCAAAAATGATATGCGAGTCACCCGAATGGGAGGCATCATCCGGAAAATTCGCTTGGATGAAGTACCCCAATTCATTAATATTTTCAGGGGGGACATGGACCTTGTGGGTCCACGACCGGAAAGAGAGGTATTTGTCAGGGAGCTTGAAAAGAAACTTCCCTATTATCATTTGCGCCATGCCATCAGGCCCGGACTGACCGGATGGGCCCAGGTAAATTACCCCTATGGAGAAAATTTTGAAGACAGTAAAGAAAAACTCAATTATGATCTTTACTATGTAAAACACCTTTCCTGGCACCTGGATCTTCATATTTTTCTGATGACCATCCGCGAGGTGCTTTTCGGCAAAGGCAGATGAATACAAAAAAACTCGGTCATAACATGGCCCACTTATCACAATCTGGTGGGCCAACAGGGTCCGTTCAGCACAAAAAGGGGTAAAGGGGGAATTCCCATTTTCCCGGTCTGCTCACAATGGGGTTTGTTTGTTATAATTAGTAAGGCGTGACCCCACGCTGGTTAAACATTTAACCGGAAAAATGTGAATACCCCCTGAGTAAAAAAGCAATAAGGCATGGATATAATCTTTGACTATCATACCTGCTTAAGTACCAGGAGAACCGCCATGAACATATCTAAACAACCTGCTTTTGGCAGGGAACGCCGCAGACACAAGAGAGTGGAATTAAAACAGGGCGCCTATGCCGCCATCAGTCCAAACTCATTTAAGATAGGCCAGATAAAAAATATCAGCCGGGGGGGACTCTTATTCAGTTATATTGACACACAAATAACACCGGAGAATCCGGTGGAAAACCATCTTTTTCTGAGCAGCACAAACGCTTATGTCAGCAAACTTCCCTTCAGAACCATCAGCGATCGCCCCGTGAAACCCAATGGAAAAAACAACAATGCTCCCATGAGGGAAAGAGGCATTGAATTTGGAACATTGACCCTGGCACAGATGATGATACTTGACAACTACATCATTACCAACCGACAATGATTACACACCTGCACCATTCTTCCCCTGAACAGCAATATCCCGCCTAACAAAAGGTTATAATCACTGCTGTGATGGAGGTAGTAGGCCAAGTTCTGTTATTTTTGTCAGCATGGTTTTATAACTGATCTTTAAAATTTTTGAGGCCTTCATCCGATTCCACCCCGTCTGTTCAAGCACATAGGCAATAACCTCTTTTTCCACCCGCTGAACAACAATTTTACGTATATCTTTCAAAGAGATTTCTTCATTGCCGATATCTGTCCCGTCAAAAATTTCTGAGAGAACAAAGGGAAAGGGGGCAGGGCGTACAGAATCGGATACAGCTGAAAATTCAATTGTTTCCAACATTGGCAATGCTTTTTTTCCCGGCATCATCTCCTGCCCCGGGGGTATGCCATGGCTTAACTCATCAATTACCTGGGGCCAATCGTTAATCACGCATTGCTTTTTAATTGCATTCTGCAGCTGACGAATATTTCCAGGCCAGTGGAAACCACACAGCACCGACATCACCTCATCATCGGGGGCCAAAATTTTCCTGTTGGAAAACTGCTTGATATAGCGATTCATGAAATGTGTCACCAGGGGGGGGATGTCTTCAGGCCTTTCCCTTAAAGGCGGCACATGAATCTTAATAATATTAAGCCGATAGAAGAGGTCTTCACGAAATTTTTTTAAAGCGATCTGAACTTCCAGATCAAAATTTGTGGCTGCAATCACCCAGGCATTTGAAAGCACTTCCCTGTCGGCTCCCAGGGGTGAGAACCTTCCACCTTGAAGTACATGGAGAATCTTGGACTGGAGCCCCAGGGGCATGTCACCTATTTCATCCAGAAACAAAACACCTTCATGGGCGATCTGAAATTTACCTCTCCGATTTTTCTGGGCACCGGTAAAGGCACCCTTTGCATGACCAAACAGCTCACTTTCCAGAAGATTTTCCGGTAGGGCCGCACAGTTTACCTGCACAAAGGCCTTGCTCCTCCGGGGAGATAATTGATGAAGTCTTCGTGCCACCACCTCTTTTCCCACACCTGTTTCTCCGGTAATCAGGATACTCAGACAGGTGTCTGCCACCCGTTTTATATACTCCCGGATCTGAACAATTTGCCTGCTAACGCCCACAAGTGGTTCTAACATGACCTTTTTTCACCGATACAGATCAAAATCTCCCCCATTTCAAAGGAATTCTGATTTCGTCTTTTCACAGATATGCCGCCTTTTTTGTTTGACATTTTCGCCCATGCCATACTATTGATAGTTTATTTTGTATATTCAGAAAGTAATCTCATAATTTCACGTCTTTTGAATTATAGATACATAGTATAAAATAGATTAAATTTCAAGCTGTTATTCACCCCCAGCGGAGGATGTATGTACTTCAAGACAAAGGCGCTTCTTCCAGTTCTTATGTGTTTGTTCATCCTGGCAGGATGCCAGGGAGAACAGGAAAAGATTGAATCACACCTCAAAAACGGGATGAATTATTTTTCCGAAAAACAATACCAGAAAGCGCGCATTGAATTTCTAAATATTACGCAATTGGACCCGGAAAACGCCACGGCATGGTATCAACTGGGAGAAACCATGATTCGACTCGGCAATGCAAAAGAAGCCTTTCAGGCCTATGCCAGAGCAGAAACATTGGATCCGGACAATACAGATATCCTTTTAAAAACAGCCGGCTTTCTACTCCTGTCCAATCAGATAGAACTAGCTGAAAAGAAAACAGACAGAGCCATTCTAGTGAACCCTGAAAATACAAAAGGATTGTTTCTCAAAGCACAGATACTTATTCGAAAAGACGAAATGACCCAGGCTGAATCCATTCTTTACAAAATCCTTGGATTGACACCAGACAATTACAGCGCATACCGCAAACTGGCAGAAATTAAGGTATCACAAAAAAAATACGACGAAGCCGAAACACTGCTTCTGAAATCCATATCCATGGATGAAACCAATCTCTCCTCACGGATGGATATGATTCGCTTTTATGTGAACCGAAAAGACTTCCTGAAAGCAGAGCAAGAACTTGTCAAAGCCTCAGAAACCAACCCTGAGAATCCGGATCCCCAAATTATGCTTGGCAATTTCTATCTTCGTATGCAAAAGGAATCCCTGGCTGAAAAAGCATATCTCAAGGCCATGGAACTGGCACCTCAAACCATCAAACCCTTTATTGCTGCAGCCGGCTTTTATGATATCACAGGAAAGGATGACCGTGCCCTGGAAATGTACACCCGGGCCGTGGCCATTCAACCGGAAAATCTTTCTCTACAAAACACCCTGGCAAAATTTCATTTCAAAAACAAACGACTCCCCCAGGCCGAAGAAATTGTCTCGGACATACTTGAAGCAAGACCCAATTTTTTTGCAGCTCTGCTACTTAAATCTGAAATTAAAATTCATGAAAAAGCCCTTGATGAGGCCTTGCCCCTTTTGAACCGCCTTGAAAAAGAAAAACCGGAGGCAGCCAGGGTTCACTTCTTGAAAGGGGTCTGCTTTATGGAACTTGGAAAAACCAGAAAGGCCATAACCGCGCTGTCAACATCTCTGGATTTCAATCCTCAAAATCTCAAGGCAAGGGAATATCTGGCAGGACTATACTATAAAGACAGCGCCTTTGATCTTGCCCGTCACCAAGCCCTGGAAATTTTAAATGTGATGCCTGACAATTATCCGGCAACGGAAATTCTTGCCAATTGCGATATGCAAGCAGGACAAGGGGATAAAGCACTTGAAGGCTTCATGAAACTTA
This sequence comes from uncultured Desulfobacterium sp., assembly GCA_963674605.1. GTDB lineage: Bacteria > Desulfobacterota > Desulfobacteria > Desulfobacterales > Desulfobacteraceae > Desulfocicer. The sequence goes on from OY771474.1 coordinate 1,421,791, forward strand.
CCAAAATTTCACCTGAAAACCCAACAGGATATTATCTCACAGGACTATATTACTCCTATGAGAAGAAATATGATGAGGCCGCATCTTATCTCTCCCGGGCACTTACCATGGACAGCACCCGCATGGACACCTTAACGCTTGTTGTGAGAAATGCCATCAAGCAAAAGAAAAATGATCATGCCCTCAGCCTCATCCAGAAACACATGGAAATTGCGGGCCACTCCCCCCGAATTATGGCCACGCTTTACAGCCTCAAGGCTGAAGTCTTTCTTGCTGAAAATCAAGAAAAGACGGCATTGAAAGCCTATGAAACCGCTCTAAAAAATGATCCCGATTATCTGAAACCCTATTTTTCCATGGCCCGCATTTACGTCAAGACCAACAATATCAAAAAAGCCATTGAGCAGTACACAGCTGTGCTAGACAAAAATCCCGACATCATTGTGCCCCACATGCTTCTGGGAATTCTTTATGATGCCGATGGTCAGTTCAAACTTGCAGAGGCAAATTACCGAAAAGCCCTTGCGATAAATCCTCGATATGCGCCGGCGGCCAATAATCTTGCCTACCTTCTGGTTTTAAGAAGCGATGATTTTGATCAGGCCCTTCAATGGGCCAGGGTGGCCAGGGAAGTCCTTCCAGAAGATCCTGCCGTCATGGATACCCTGGGCCTGGTTTATTTTAAGAAAGGCCTTATGGACAGTGCCATTGGTGAATTTCGTGACAGTCTTAAACGTAATCCGAATAATCCCACAGTTTTATTTCATCTGGGCGAAGCCTATCTCAGCAGAGGGGATGCCCAGGATGCACTGGATGCCTTTAAAAAGGCCCTGAGTCTGAACAAAAACTTTAAAATGGCGCCCCAAGCAAAGGTCTTTATAAAGCAAATTGAAGGATAAAAAATCCTGGGGATTGATCACAGCACCTGCAAATACTGCGCAAATCCAATCCCTGCAGAATCACTTTTCAACCATTTTTTTTAAAAGAAAAATAATTTCCTTATTCTGGGCCTCCATGAGGTCATATTTTTCCAGGATTCGATCGTATTTATCGCTTAAACTATTATTCTGCTCACGAATCAAATCCAGCATACGCACGGTATACTCACTTCCCAGGGCAATCTGCTCAAACAGATAGTCTGAACCCACCGAACTGTTGGGGGCCGGTACCAGGGAATTATATTTCTCACTGAACTGATCTGTGATATCCGATGCGCCTACGCCATGCCCGCCAACATACAATAATACCATCCCCGTTGTCAGTAATACTACAGACAACGCCTTAACTCCCCACAGTCTTGATATCCGCATATTACCCTCCCTTTCCCGGTTCAGAGACGAACTTCCAGTCACTGTATTTTTTCTTATCTTTGAAATTGGAGCATGCTGAAGAAAAGTTATCCTGCTTCAGGGGTTTTCCGGTGCTTCTGCTGAAAACACCTTTTATCCCACCCCGAGCGTCCAGCACCAATCCCCATTGACCATCAGGTGTCATGGGATCCGCATAAAGCCGCCGGAGATGCCGCAGAGTCCTCCCGGCCCTAGGATCGTCCAAAAGCACCTTAAGACTGTGGGGAAAAGACGGATTTCCCCCGGGACCATGCCTGTAATAAGACGAAATGGCATTTTGAATCTGCAGCCCATTGAACAAAAGCGTCTCTTCCCTTTCCCGTTGCATGATGGTGCGCCAGTATTTCTGAACACCCATGAGGGAAATGGATGTAATCACAATTAAGGCCAGAGCCGCCGGATAGGTAAACCCCCTGTGGGAAAAAAGCTGAAATCCTCTTTTAAGAAAAAGTTTACCATTCATTGTAAGGCTCTCCGTCAAGACTTATCCGGTCACTGCCGCTGTAAATGTTCCAGATACCGGTTACAGCATCCCCGGTGGGGGCAATGAGCACCCACAAGTCTCGACTGCCGGTGAAAGGATCCTTTGGAACATCCATGATATAGCGTTCCGTCACCAGATCCTCCAGGGCATCGGGATATCTGCCATGATCACTGTAGTATTGATCAATAACCCCCCTCATGACAAAAAGGGTGTGCCTGAGGGATGCTTCCCTGGCCCTTATGATGGATTTCTGGAAACTGGGGGTAGCTATGGTGGCAAGGATGCCGACAATGGCTATGACCGTCAGCAGTTCAATCAGTGTAAAGCCCCGTCTATTCATCGTATACCTCCCCCAGCATCTGATGATATTACCATTCCCGATAAAGGGAACCATCCAGGGCCGTCTTGTCGCTCTGGGAGTAGATATCATATACATCCTGTCCTCCCCAAATCCTGGAATCCGGTGCATCGGCATAAGAGCGAAGGCCCCACACCCCCGATTCCGTCATGGGATCAGGGGGGATGCGCCGTAAAAATTTCTTTTTAACCTTACTTGCCTGGTTCAGATCCACCCCCTCCACAAGCAATTCCAGGGTTTCAGGATAACCGGAACTGCCTGGTCCAACGGCAATAATCTTATCATCAACCAGTTGTTTATATTCATCAATGGCTGTTCTGATCAGTCTCAGATCATTTCTCAACTCCAGTTCCCTGGTTCTTTTATAAATCACCTGGGACAACGGAATGATTCCCGTGGAAAGAATAGAAATGATGGTAAGGGTGGCCATCAGTTCAATCAGGGTGACCCCCAGAATACTACGAAAAAGTCCCCCGGCTATTCCGTCAGTATGCCCCGCATTATTGTGCATCATGAAATTCTCTCCGGATTCTCATTGCCCGTACACATAAGCCCTGTCCACCGCAAAAACATCTTCGGCAAAAACATCTTTGGATCGCATTTCAAGTGCCGCCTGCTCTGCATCCATAAAGCTGGAAAATTCCCCGGCAAACACCCGATAATAGGTCCCCTTCCCCGGTATCTCTACCTGTTTAACAAAGGTCGAATACTGCTGTTCTTCCAGGGCCAGGGCACGGGATTTTGCTTCAACTTCTGTTTCAAAGGCATTGACCTGAACGGTAAAAGAAGGATCATGGGGCAGGAAAGTTCCCTCTTTAATAGCCCTGGAAAAATCCTTATCCGGGGAATCATTATAAACAATTTTATCCCCATCCCCCTGACCAAATGGCGGGGTGGTGGAAGATGTTTTTTCACTGCCCGACCAAAAACCGATCACCTCTTTTTCCGGCAAATCCTGACTTCGTATCACCACTGGGGTAATGGTCATCAGAATATCGGTTTCCACATTTTCATTGTACCGATTGGAAAACAGCCTACCCATGGCCGGGATATCCCCCAGCAGCGGAACCTTTTTCACCGTTCCCCGATCTTCATCCTGGATCAAGCCTCCCATAATAACCGTATCTCCATCATTTATGGTCAGAATCGTACTGGTGGATTTGGTCCGGATGGCATACTGGGGATCATCCGTCCCGCCCACATTACTGCCAAGGGAACTGATCTCCAGAACTAAATTCAGGTTTACCTGATTGTTCATGGTGATCACCGGTTCCGCATTAAATTTAATTCCCACATCCTGGTACTGAAAATCATAGGTAATGGAACCATCGGTCTGAACCTTGCGATTGGACCTCAGGGGAATCCTCTCTCCAATGAGTATGGCGGCTTTACCGTGGTTTCTCACACGAATCTGTGGCTTGGCAAGAATGCGGGTATCGGCGTCCTGCTTGAGAAGATTCAAAGTGGCAGTGGGCAGCGACAGATAGAGCTCTTTGCTTGTAATATTTCCGATGTCATCCAAAGAACCCAGCCCGGCAAAGCCAAAATTTGAGTCTTCATAATAGTTAATCCCCGCACTTTTTTCGCTCACCCCCATGGTAATGCTGTCTGAAAAAGACAATCCCAGATTTTTCTCCTTGGATCGACTCACCTCAATGATTTCAACGTTGAGAACCACTTCAGAAGGGGCCAGATCATTGGCCTGGATAATCTTCCAGGCCATGTCAACATCTGTTTTTTTCCCCCTCAAGGTGATGGCATTCAAGGTCTCATTGGCCACAATGTCCTTTGTTTTAAAAATCTTTGAAATTATGGCAACGGCATCTTTGGATGTGAGGTGGGACAAATAAAAGGTCTTCACAAACAGATCCTCATAGTCCTTGGCCTTGGCCAGGGTATCCGGATAGATCAAGAGGGTGTTCGCATTAATGGTTCTGGCCCTGAGATCACTGGTCTGTAAAAGCACCTCTATAAATTTGTCAATCTTTATATCTGTCATGAAAAGCGTTACCGGGCTTTCCTTTACATCCTTATCAAATATAAAATTAATGCCGGAAATTTTTGACAGAATTTCAAACACATTCATCAAAGGGGTTTTTTTGAACTTAAGAGAAATGGGAGCATCTTTTTTAAGATCCAAGAGATAGTGAGAAAAGACAAGGTCTTCTTTTTTATACCGCAACAGTGCATTTTTTGCCCGTTGATTAGCAGGATCCAGCTCAACGGCTTTCTTATACGAATCCAGAGCCTTTGAAAAGGCGCCTTGTTTAACCAGGGCCTCTGCCTTTTCCATGTGGTACACAGATGCTTTCATCTTTTTAACCCTGGAAATCAGCTCCACCGCACGGGTATTGGCAGGGTAAAAGGCGATGGCCATCTGCAGCTCAGCAATGGCCTCCCTCAGGAATTTCTTTTTAATCAATGTCTCCGCTGTCTGCAGATGAGCCATGGATGCTTCCTGCCTTGAACGATTGATTTTAAAAAGCAGTTCAGGATCGTCCGGCTTTTTTTTCAGAGCTTGAGTGTACCAGGCCACCCGAGAATCAAGATCCATGACTTCCGGTGCCTGGGAAATGTCTTTTCCTGGAGAATGTGTGGCAACACATCCCTGCACCGACATCACCACCCACAACACCATCAGTGCCGCAAGTAAGTCTTTTAAAATTTTACTCCTGTTTATCATTGAACTCCCTCATATCAAGATGTATGGTCTCATTTATATCAAGGGCTTGGATTGTAATGGCATTATCCTCAATGGCCTTTATGAGATATTTTCCATTGATGCGGTCTCCGATCTTGGCAACCAGCACCTGATTGCCCCGTGATAGAAATACCGCTTTTTCATTTCCCCGCTGGAATCCCCCCAGAAAGGTAAATGACAAAAGATAATCCACGGTTTTTTTAAGTAGATCGGAAGTCGATGGTGCAGGCTTCACGGGGGGCGTCTTACCGGATGCACCGGAAAGGCCATGTGCGATTTTATCTGAAGAAGTTGTCTGCGGTTTTTCCCTGAGATGAAGGGCAAACACATCGTTGACAATCTCCCCTGAACAAACCGGTTGATTAAAGAATTGATCAAAAATGCGGTTACTGTATGCCTGTGTTTTTACCCCCCCACCTGATTTCTTTTCAGGGGAAGAAATCGGATTTCCGGTAATGGGCATACGGCCTGTATGGGTTAAGCTGTCCACCCGGGGCTGAACATAGGGATGCATGATACGATACCCCACCGACGCAAGCAACACCAACAGTGTAAGGCTGAACATCATTTTCCGTTTACGGTCATCCATCCAGATTCCCCTTGAAAAAAAGATCAATCACCAGGGACAGGGTCACTCCGGACTCTCCGGCCACAGATCGGGTAAGGGTAATATCTTCAAGCACAATAATTTCCGGGAAATTTTGCAGGTCGGCAAGGAATCGTTTAAACTGCGGATAGGCACCAGACACGGTGATAACGGTTCCATAACGGTTCAGGCCAAGTGGTTCAGATACGGTTGCCGGTTGAAATACCATTTTGCCGGTCATGGACAGACCGCTTTTTTGAAGGCTTTCGGCAATCCGACCCGCATATTCGGGCAATAAAAAAATATGGGGAACCCTTGTATCCATAACCCTGTCCATATCCGCCCTGATCGCTTCCCATTTTTTATCATCAGCTGCGGAACCCGAAGGTATCTGTTTTAAAGCAATACGCTGTGAAGCCAGTGTATGTTCCAGGGCTTGAATCCGTCTTTCCTGCCGACTGACCACCGTCATCCAGAAAATCCCATTGCACAAGATCAGCATCATGGCTGCAAATATGATTTTTTTACCGTTGGATATCATTGCGTTTCCAATGTGCTATGATTTCAAAAGAAAACCCTTTCCCACCGATAACCGATCCCCTGTTAAAATCAATGGTGAACCGACTGGAACGCTTAAGGGCGTTAAGAAAAACTGCCACACTGACTGCATCCGGAGATTCTCCCTTTAGAAGCAATGACGATGCGCCTTTGGAAAATGACAATTCATTGAGGACAATATTTTTTGGAATTGCCGTCTCAATGACATCAAGAAGTTGAGATAAAGGAAACATATCCTTTTCCAGGATACGTGTAAGGGACTGAAAATCCGACTTCAACCTTTCAAGCTGTTGGGGAGTGTATGGTTTTGGAAGCCTTCCACGCGATTTTTTTTCAGGGGTCTGTTTCTTTTGTTCAATTTGATTTGCAAGGCTATTGATATATGATCGGTTTGAAAAAAAAGCACCCGTGTTCAGCAAAGTCAGCATTCCGGCAAACAAAAGCAAACATATCATTGCCGGCCCCATCAGGCGGATTAAAAAGGTCTGCCGTGTCTGGAAATTAAGTTCGACGGGTTTCATGCTCTCTCATTTCTCCCTTTACACATCAGTTCTAAACAAACGCCGCAGTGGCGGTTGCGGTAAACAGGGATGCCTCATCCGTATCAAAAAACTGCCCCCCTAGGTCAATAAAATCCAACGGATTCAAGATCGTCACGTGGCCAATACCCTTTTCCCGAAGCAAGGCTTCCAGATTTTTAACCTTAACACCATGTAAATCCACAAAAACACGGGAAAACAGAATACCGGGGCAGCTCATGAAGCAATGATCCAGCATCAGGGAAATATCTCGACCATGACGATCCATCCCTCCATGCAAAAAGCCCTTTCTGAATGTTTTAAAAAAAAGGGGGACACCCTCAATGAACCCTGCCAGGGTGACAACCCATTTTGACAATGCCAAATAGAGACAACTGCCCGTCACCGGTAGGGCCGAGACATAAAGATTAAACCGATTCATAACCGTGGGGGAAAAACCCATGGGAACAGCACCTATACTCTGAATTTCTTTTCGATACTGGGCCAGCACCAATTGGGACATCATGGCCACCAGCAGGACCTGACCTCTTTTGGCATCCCGGCCCATGGACGTCCAAGAGATTGCCATATCTTGGGCTGGAAACGCCAGATTCCGAGTAACCGACCATCTAACAAGTGCGTCTATCTCTGGAATGTCCTCCGGCAGTTCCTGAAAGCACTGAATCGTCAACTTTACCGTTTCATGGGGAAGGCAGATGCCCAGCCGACCGCCTTTGAAGCGGCACAAGTTCAACCCTTTTTTAACGGTTTTTTTAAACGCCTCCGGATCCTGAATATTTTGTGTTTTAAAAGAAATGTTAAGGGCCTCTTCGGGCAGGGATAAGGTAACGCCTTTCTCCAGGCAATATCCGCTGTTCTTCCGGGAAAAAAGCCCCAGCCTCAGGCCCCCATCAAAAATTTCCATACCTACAGCCGTTTTTTTGCCTTTAAACAGTTTCATGCGTCAAGCACCTGCTCAATGAAAGTCACCCGGTTGGCTTCCGCCAGGGTGGTCTCTCCCTGCCACACCTCATTTAATGCGGCGGAACGTAAAAAAACAACCCCCTTTTTAAGGGCATGCCGGGCAAGGGTCGAAGTGGATACTTTTTTCACGATCATCTCTCTCATGTCACCATCCAGTTCAACATGCTCAATGATGGCCTTTCTACCATTGTAACCGGTACCATTACACAGCTCACATCCAACGGCGCTATAATAGGTTTTATGGCGATGCTTATCTGGATTCAGTCCTGATTCCACAAGCGTTTCCGGAGAAATCTTTTGTGGTTGTTTGCAGGTGCACAGGCATCGAATCAATCGCTGTGCCACAATGCAGTTCACTGCAGAGACAAGATTGTACGGCTCTATGCCCATATGAACAAACCGATTGATCACCTCAAAGGAACTGTTCGCATGAACCGTGGTAAACACCTGATGTCCGGTCAAGGCCGACTGCAGGGCAATTTGTGCGGTTTCAGCATCCCTGATTTCCCCCACCAAAATTTTGTCCGGATCATGGCGAAGGATGGACCGCAAGCCCTTGGAAAAGGTGAGGCCTTTTTTCTGGTTCACCGGAATCTGAACAATCCCCGGCAACTGATACTCCACAGGGTCTTCAATGGTGATGATTTTGGTATCCTTTGAATTTGCTTCTGACAATGCTCGGTAAAGCGTGGTGGTTTTTCCACTTCCCGTTGGACCAGTCATGAGAAACATTCCATAGGGCGCTTTAATCTGACGACGCAGACGTAAAAGCTCCGACGTTGGCAGATCCATACCGTCCAGACTCAAATTGCCGGATGAGGGAGCCATTCGTTCCTGGTCCAGAATTCTGATAACAGCATCCTCACCAAAAATGGTGGGTAGAACGGAGATTCTGAAATCCACAAACCGTCCCTTGACTTTAAGCTTAAACCGCCCATCCTGGGGTACCCGTTTTTCCGAAATATCCAACTCGGACATGACCTTTAACCGGGAAATAACGGAATTTTGATTTTTGATATCAATGGGTTCGGTCACCTGATGAAGCATGCCATCAATGCGGTATCGTATGAGCATCCCCCGGGAGCTGCCCTCCATATGGATATCACTTGCTTTTTTGTTGATGGCATCAAGGATGGTGGAATCCACCAGTTTGACAATGGGACTTTCCGCAGAACCCACCCGCTCGGCAGACAGTTCATACTCACCGTTGTTCGATTCCCTGACAATGGGAAGACGCATCTCTTCAGAAATATCAAGCACATCTTGGGAGATATCCAGGCGTTGGAGAAATTTCTGCAATTTTTCTCCACTGACGATGACAAAGGAGATATGATAATCCAGAAGCATCTCCATTTCATCGATGGCATTCAGGAAATCCATGGGATCGGCAACGGCAACATCCAGATGCCTGTTTTTCTTACGGAATGGAAGAATCTTTTTACTGACCATGAATTCAATGGCAAGGAGTTTCAACATCTCCGGATCGTTCATCTGGGAAAAGGGAAGATATCGACACCCATGCTGCACGGCAATAATTTTTGCCAACTGCTCATCATCCAGCATGCCCTGATCCAGAAAAAGCTTTCCCACTTTACGATCGGTAATCCCCTTGCGGGACAAAACGATATCCACCTGTTTTGCCGTCAGGAAACCCAGCTCAACCGCAATTTCTCCGATCATTTTTCTTTTCATGATGGAACGATCAGGCATTTTTTATCCTATGGTTCCGGCCATTTGAAAAATAGGCATATACATTGCGAGGACGATGAAACCAATCACCGCACCCATCAATACCATAAGTAACGGTTCAATGGAAGAAGTAATCATGGTCAACTTATTTTCAACATCCGTATCATAAAATTGCGCCATATCCATGAGTACGGATTCAAGGCTTCCCCCTTCTTCTCCGGCGGCAATCATGCTGATGGCCATATCTGGGAACACAGCTGTTTGCTCCAAAGAATCTGCAAAACCTGTTCCCTGTTCCAGCCCATGAAGTGCCCTGATAATGCACCGATTCAAATACCGATTGCCCACCAGATCAGATGCAATTTTAACGGCATTGTTCAGGGGAGTTCCACTTGAGAGCAAGGTGGACAGGGTCGCAGAAAACCGGGCCATGGCATAACAGATAACAACCTCTCCGATAAGAGGAAACTTAAGAAGATGACGGTCAAATATCAGGGCACCTTTTTCCCACTTCAAGAAAAAATAGCTCACCGCACAAATTAAACAAAATCCCATGGCCATGAACCCGTATCCCTGTTTTACAACATCGGTGATACGGAGCAGAACCGCCGTAAAAAAAGGCAATTGCGTGCCTGTCTCCACAAAGGAAGCCGTCACGGCAGGCACCACAAAAAGAATCAGAAACGCAACCACAAAAAAAGAACACACCAATAAAATCAACGGATAGATGGAAGCGGCCTTCACCTTTTGTTTGAGGGCCTCGGTTTTTCGGGTATATGAAAGGTAATTTGATATGGCTCCGGAAAGGTCCCCCCCCGATTCTCCGGCCCGGAGAGAGGCAATATAAAGGGGAGAAAAAACATGAGAATAAGTTCCCATGGCACCGGAAACAGACTCACCTGAAGCAATAACGTTCCTGATTTCCTTTAAAAGACGATAAAAACCCTGAAGGTGCTTTTTTTGGGAAAGGATCTTGTCAAAGGCTGCAACCACAGGCAATCCGGCTTTCAAAAGCACGGAAAATTCCTGATTAAAGGCATAAAACAACCTGGGATTCATGCGAATTTGGGATTTAAGAGAAAAGAATGATTGCTTGCCAGTGCTTTTACCGGCACTCACAAGGTGAGTCCCCTCCTTAAGCAATTGCGCCCTGACACGTTCAACGGTATCAGCGACAATCATCCGCTCAACCATATGGCCGTCACTGGTGACGATTTTACACCGGTATGTCGGCATAAAAAAGAGTACCTCCGTTTAAAACGTTTAAATCATGATTGCTCCTTGAAAATTCTGCTTTGTTTTTTTACGAACAATCTATTAAATTTTTTTTCCAAAAGCAATGATTATTCCAAGCCGGTGTGCCCCATTGCCAATGGCTGTATGAAAAAAAATACTCACCATGCATGTAAACATTGTGCTATTGTCTTTCATTATGTGAAACAAATTACATACTCACTTGGCCCTGGTCATCACCTCGACCAGACATGATAAAAATCTTGGTGGATCAGAGGCTGAGTTTTTTTCATGCCCCATGTTTTTATCAAGCGCCAGTGTTTACTTAGAAACCAATTCAAATAAACGTGCCCATAAGTTAAGGATAGTCAGCCCCATCTCAAAAGTGGCCCATAACAATTTTTTCAGAATCAACCATTCCCGGCACACCGAGGGGGCACAAACTTTGCTTTTTTAATAATGTTTCATATGATCGCCACAGTCAGGCCTTTTTCTGGCATCGTTCTGCCCACAACATATATGGCATCCGCAACCAAGAATCATACAAATTAATACCTTTGGGTGATAGACCAAAAGCTTTAATTGATTTAATATGAGATATAATATAAAAATCAGCAAAACAAACTCAAACTATAATAACGGGGGTTATACATGAAAAAATATTTGAGCGTATTTCTGATTCTCTTTACCCTTTGTTTGACATCCAATGTCAGTGCCTATGACTTTGATGTCAATGTTGGAGATCAGGTTATCTGGGATGGAGATTATGTGGGGAACGGGGGAGAATTCACCTGGACACTGCTGGATGACAGGGGTAATAGAACAGATTTCTCATGGTCATCATTTTGCGTAGAAACCAGCCAGACCATACGCAGAGACACCCCCTACACCATAACCGGCATTTCCGACACAACCACATCCGGTGCAACACTTACCAATGAGGTTGCCTGGCTGTACTGGAATTTCAGCAATAATAGCCTGGATGGCTATGATAGCTCCAGCGCAACAAGTCAAATGGCTCTTCAGAATCTCATTTGGGACGGATTGAATCAAGACGACTCTTATTTTTCCTGGAGACGCGGTGTTGGGCACCAGATGGATACATGGGTTGGGATGGCAGGAACAGCCATACAAGGCGGTTGGACCAACGATGGCCTGGTTCAGGTCTTGAATCTGGGAGGCGCTCAAGATCAACTGATTGCAGCAAACCCCGTTCCGGAACCGGCAAGTATGTGTCTTCTTGGAATCGGACTGATCGGGCTGGCTGTGGTGGGAAGGAAAAAGATACAGCAGCAAACCATGATATAATTAATTACCACGGGCAGGCCACATTCAAACTTGAGTACTTGTGAAGAAGATAAGGTTTAATTTAGAAAATTAAAGAATTTATAACTGACACGTTTTTTACAGACAGCCATTTTTTTCAGAATCAGGGAAAGGACCCTTTGAGCATGAAAAGCATGGCTGTTTTACTATATCCCCCCTCCTTTTTTACAATCCGCGTCACATCTGTTTGACAAATCCATCGCATCTCTATTATAGTCAAATGTCAGCATTAAATCCAGTGTGAACGCCATCGGTACCCACAGTAATCCCAACGGCCGACCTCAAAAACCGGCCCCGATGACAAAACACATTGCTCACATTACGCTAAACCAACGCAAGCGAGATACATCCATGTGCGGAATTGCCGGAATTCTCAATTTCAAAACCCCTGAAGATAAAATCCCACTGCTTTCGTCCATGCTGGCCAGTTTGCAACACCGGGGCCCCGATTCCGCAGGAATTTTCACCCAGGGCCCTGCAGGACTTGGCAGCGTCCGCCTGAGCATCATTGATCTTTCCGGTGGAAATCAACCCATTCATAATGAAGACAAATCCATCTGGCTGGTTTTCAATGGCGAAATATTCAACTACCCTGAACTCAGGACACTGCTGATATCCATGGGACACCAATTCTATACCCAGACAGACACCGAGGTTCTGGTTCATCTGTATGAGAGCTTTGGCACCGGTATGTTTGCTCATCTCAACGGACAGTTTGCCTTTGCCCTGTGGGATACCAGGACCCGGGCCCTGCTTCTGGGAAGGGACAGGCTGGGCATTCGCCCCCTGTTTTATCATCTCCACCACCAGCGTCTTATATTCGGATCGGAGATCAAGGCATTATTTGCTGACAAAACGATCTCCCGGGAGCTGGATTCCCAATCCCTTTCTGACATCTTTTGCTGCTGGGCTCCTGTGGGAAAGGCCACGGCCTTTAAAAACATTTTTCAGTTACCCCCCGGCCACTATGCCAGGTTTTCCTCACAAGGTCTTTCCATCCATCAATACTGGGAGATCCCAGGGCCTGTGCAGGAGACAAAAAAATCCACAGACCAATGGGTGGAAGAGCTCAACGAGCTTATTATAGATGCCGTCCGCATTCGCCTCAGGGCAGATGTTCCGGTGGCAGCATACCTCAGCGGCGGACTGGACAGCACCTATATCACGGCACTGGTGAAAAGGCACTTCAACAACCGGTTAAAAACCTTTTCTGTGGGATTTTCCGACCCTGCCTATGACGAAAGCCATTTTCAGAAAAAGGCAGTGAATTTTCTGGGCACGGACCACCAGGAGACCAGCTGCTCCCATGGGGATATCGGTGAGATTTTCCCTGAGGTTATTTTCCACGCAGAAACCCCGCTTTTGAGAACAGCACCGGCTCCCCTGATGCACCTGGCCAGACAGGTAAAACGGTCGGGACTCAAGGTGATCCTCACCGGCGAGGGCGCAGATGAGATTTTTGCAGGATACAATATATTTAAAGAGGATAAGGTCCTGCGCTTCTGGGCAAAATTTCCTGAATCACAGATTCGCCCCCGCCTTCTGGAAAAACTGTACCCCTACATTTTCTCCCAGAACAATGCCAGGGCCACAAAATACCTGGAGACCTTTTTTAAAAAAGGGATGGATCATCTGGACTCTCCTACGGCATCCCACCGTACACGATGGGAAAATACCAGCCATACCCACACCTTTTTTTCCAAAGATTTTCTATCAACACCATTCAACCTTGAACATTTTATCCAGCGATTCATCCCTTTTCTGCCGGACGGTTTCATGGCCCGGGATCCCCTGTCCAGGGCACAGTACATTGAGCAGAAAACCTTTCTGCCCAATTACCTGCTCTCATCCCAGGGGGATCGCATGTCCATGGCAGGCTCCATTGAGGGACGCTATCCCTTCCTTGACCACCGGGTGGTGGAATTTGCAGCCACCCTGCCCCCCCATCTGAAAATCAACGGCATGACGGAAAAATATATTTTAAAAAAAGCCGCCGGAAACAAGGTCCCCCGGAAGATTATTAACCGCCCCAAACAGCCCTACCGAGCCCCCATCAGTCCCGCATTTCTGGGCACCCCCCGTCAGGAATATGTCCGCCTGCTGCTGTCTGAAACGGCAATGAACGAGACCGGATATTTTGATTTTAAAAAAACAACCCGTCTGGTGGAAAAATGCCGCCATCAAAATGGAGCGCTCTTAAGCGAACGGGAAAACATGGCACTGGTGGGAATTCTCTCCACCCAGCTTCTCCATGATCTCTTTATCCGTCACCAGCCTCAAAAAAACCAAATCTCTTCACAAAAAATAACCATTACCCAAAACAAGGAGACCCCGGTCCATGTCCCACACACCCAAGGCAACCATTCGAAAATTCATTGTGGATAATTTTCTGTTCGGTGAAACAGGAGATCTTAAAGATAACACCTCTTTTCTGGAAGAGGGCATCATTGACTCCACCGGGGTTCTGGAGCTGATTGATTTTCTGGAAGAGACCTTTCAAATTTCCATTGCCGATGACGAGATCATCCCGGAAAATCTGGATTCCCTGGACAACCTGGAGAAATTTTTGTCCAGGAGTACCATCAACTCCTGAAAACAATTATCCATGTCCTTTCAAGACTTGGTCACAGCAGCAACCACATCAAACCGTTAATCCAATTTATAAAGATCATATATCATAAGGTCTTGTTCGCTGCGACTTCGCCGCCGTGAACCGTGGTGCTTACTGTGTCCAGCTCCTTGGTTCTCCAAACAGCATGTGATGCTTTAAATTTTAACAGCACACATGATGTGCTGAAAAAAAATTTTATGAATGATTAAGGATAGCAGGAGGATATTAATGGCATCGTTTGTACATCACCATCTTGAAAGCAGTGCCTCCCTTTTTCCGGAAAAAACAGCCCTGGTCCATGGCACAACGCGTCTGTCTTACAGAGATATCAACACCGCCTCAAATCAACTGGCCCACTTTCTTATTGACAGCGGCTTAATGACCGGAGACCGCGTGGTCCTGTTGATGGACAACTGTGCCGAGTATGTTATTGCCTACTATGCCATCCTCAAGGCCGGGGCAGTTGCCGTTCCCCTGAGCAATGATCTCAAACCCGCCGGTCTCCTCTATCTCGTGGAAGTACTGGCACCTGCAGCAATCATCTCTTCCGGCAAATATAAACCCCTGTTCCAGGCCTGCCAACTTACAAAAGAATCCCTTAAGATGATGATTCTCCATGATTTAAAAACATCATGGTCCTTGCCCCACATTGAAGTGACCCCGTGGCACATGGCACTGGAGAATGGGGAAAAAACCAACCCTGAACGCCTGATCATCTCTTCCGATCTTGCCAGCATCATCTACACCTCGGGAAGCTCCGGAAAACCCAAAGGGGTCATGCTCTCCCATCAAAATATCACCGCCAACACCGCATCCATCTGTCAGTACCTGGAACTTGACCACCGGGATGTGCAAATGGTGGTACTCCCCTTTTTTTATGTCATGGGAAAATCCCTATTAAATACCCTTTTCAGGGCAGGTGGCACCGTTGTTCTCAACAACCGGTTCGCCTTTCCCGCCCAGGTAATCACCGAAATGATCAACGAACGGGTCACCCTTTTTTCCGGAGTCCCCTCCACATATGCCCATCTGCTCCATCGCTCTCCCCTTAAAGCATCCAAGGATCAGCTGACTGCCCTTCGATGCTGTACCCAGGCAGGCGGTCACATGCCCGGAGCCATGAAACGACAGCTTCGTAAGGCCCTGCCCGACCACACCGACATCTGCATCATGTACGGGGCCACAGAGGCATCGGCCCGCTTAACCTGGCTGCCACCGCGTTACCTGGAATCCAAAATGAATTCCATTGGCAAGGCCATTCCCGGCGTTCGCATTAAAATTCTGGATGATGCAGGAAGAGAAGTGGCACCGGGTGAAACCGGTGAACTGGTGGCCAGCGGTGATAATATCATGCAGGGATACTGGAAGGATACTGAAACAACAAAAAAAGCCCTGGATCACCACGGCTATCACACCGGTGATCAGGGCTATATGGATGAAGAAGGATTTATTTTTATAAAAGGCCGTAAAGACAGTCTCGTCAAGGTGGGAGGCCACCGCATCAGTCCCCAGGAGGTGGAAGATGCCCTCATGGAAACGGACCTGGTGGTGGAGGTGGTGGTACTGGGAAAGGCGGATCCCCTTCTGGGGTCCCGGCTTGTTGCCCTTTCCGTGGCAAAGGACAGAGCCACCCCAGCCCGGGAGATTTTGTCATGCTGTTCAAAACTGCTGCCCAAATATAAGCTGCCTGGAGAAATCAGGCTGGTGAGGCAGCTTCCTAAAAATGCCAATGGGAAAATAAATAAAAAGGAGTGTGAAAAACTGCTCTGATCCATTATATCGGTGGATCAGAGCAGTTGTTTGTCCATAGGTTTTAGCGGGCGGACACAATGACCTCATCAATGTAGATAAAATCATAATTGCCACTGGCATCGCACCGGAAACGCAACTTCATAGCGGTGGGAAAGGGATAGGGAGCCCCCTCTTTAAGAACGATGCCCTCTTCATGGTAAAAGGAATTATTGGAGAAATCTGACCCGGCAGCATAGGTTGCCACGGTGTTCCACTGAGAACCGTCATAATACTCAACAAAAAAATCCTCCCCGGATTCCATGCTCCTGGGGTAGAACCAGAACTCAATCTTAAGCTCCGTATAACCGGGTCCATCAAGGTTCACCCCCTGGGCAGAGTAAAATGAGGATGCCACACCACTGTTGTCCCGAATCTGAGCGGCATAGGTGCCCTGGTGGGCATAGTTTCCAGCATAGCGGGTGCAGTCACCTCCGCCGTCAACATAACTGCCCCAGCCGGATTCGAAATCATCATTAGTCAAAACTGTCCACTGGGCAGGTGCGGGTGGGGCCGGGGGGGTATAGGTCACGGTGAGGGTGTCAGTGGATTCATTGCCAGCGGCATCCTGGGCCTTGACAGTAATCACATTGCTGCCTTCCATAAGGTTAATTCCAGAAACACTCCAGGAGTCTGTGCCGGATGCGGTGCCACTGCCGCCAGTGCTGTTTATCCAAGTGACTGAAGAAAGTATATCATTGTCTGTGGCAGTCCCCTCCAGATCTACTGTTGAAACAGAAACCTGAAAATTATCTTCTGATGTAGGAGTTGATATGGTAACAACAGGTAACTGGGTATCCGGGCTAGAACTTGCTTCAGGTTCCACCAAGGATTCTGCTGAAGGGGTATTTTCAACAGATAAAGTTGAACCACTTGAATATGAAACATGCAATAAAGGAGCGTTAGCCGGTTCTCCATCATAGGATTCTGCAATACGATAGCCACTACCAGAAATAATGAACACCATGGCGTTCCCCGATTGCCACCCGTTTCGTTTCACAATCTCCTGAATAAGTGGTGAAATATCAGAAGTTCTATGTTTTTCATTAGTCTGACTCCAAGAAGGAATATCTTTCCATGGAACAGATGACTCTGACACCCGTCTATTGCTTAAGACCCTGGCATCGTTTGTAAAGACAGCTGCATTATCTGATGCCTCAACAGAAATGGTAAGGGAGGTGGCATTATCTGATGTTTCATCTACTTCAAATTCAATGTAGGCATTGTCAATCGTTGCACCTTGGGGGATAATAACTCCTTGAAAACGAAGGCCAACAATCTGCCCACCCCCGTTATCCATATCATCCACCAGTTCCAGATCTGAACTGGTGTCAAATACGTGACCGTCACCCACACGTTCTTCAATATCATCTATGGATTGACTGATCCGAACATCCACCTGAACACTTTCTGAAACAGATTGGGGACTTGCACTCGGCAGAACCACAGAAATCTCCGGAGTTGAATAACCACTTTCATTTCCTGCGGTATCCACCGCAGTTACAGCAAAGTAATACTTTGTTTCTGCCACCAGCCCAGCAATGGTGTACGCAGTTCCATTGACACTTGCAGGAAGTCCATAATTCCTACTTGATGTACCATAGTATACCCGGTATTCAAGGATATCAGGTTCTCCGGCAAGCCAACCAAGGTTCACATCCGAACCACTTATTTCAGCCGAAAAGCCCTGGGGTGGCAACGGCGGTGTGGTATCTCCGGCAAGGGGCACCACGTAGGTGGCCACATTGGAGGTTTCGCTTTCCCCGAAACTGTTGTAGGCCTTGACCGTAAAATAATAGGTTGTCCCTGGAGTCAATGTCAATGTGTCCAGGGCGTATTGATTTGTGTTGCCAACGTCCTGACTATAGGAATAATTACCAGCAGAGGTTCCATAATAAATCTTATACCCAGTCACATCACCGGTGGATACGTCCCAGGTTAAGATGGAATCCTCCGCAGCGAATGATGGATTAATGGACAATGCTGTCAGCACCATCAACCACACTATGACAAGTTTTCGTATCATACCCTACCCCCTCAAATCTGAATACATTATCACACAATTACAGATTTTATTATTGAATTAATTTCATATATTGATGCCATGAACAAACATTTCTTTCAGATAATAGTTTTGTTTCTCCTTTAAAAACAACTGCACTGTTTTCAGGAGATTACTGAATCTTAAGATTTGTCGGTGGTGTCGGAACTGTGGTGGAGCGGCTGCCGCTACCGATGGTGATGGGCTGACCGGCAGATGGATTCCCATCAGAATCAACAACAAACAAGTAAGCCGTCTGACCATCGGTAAAAGCACCACTGTTCACCTGAAAGGAGATTGAATTATCAGTCCATGAGGTGGGAACTTGAATCTCTCGCCAAGTGCAATCCGCCCAGTTATCATCATCGCCTATTTCCACCCTTGCCTGGGTACCTGTCTGTATGTAAATGTCATCCAGAAAAACTTTGAGGGAATTTATGCCGTTGCCCACGTAATTCTGCCATAAAAACCATCTGTGCCGCCTATCTCCACTGTGATAGGTCATGATATTGGAAAGAGTTGAACGCTTAACAGCCATACGGCTTTCCGGGTCATGGGTGAAGGTGGACAAAGAACCGTTATCGCGTCCAAGACTGCTCTCTTTAATAATCACATCCATACGGTACCACTTTCCTGAAACATCAGGATAGGATGGATATACGTATTTAGTATTAGATGATATTTCCGGCCCGGGACGCACAATAAGCTGATTTGCATTATACCAGTTAAACATGACCATCTGGGGATAATCATCCTGAATATCATTCTGCCAGTTAATCCGAAACATTTTCCACTGCCCATCTCCAACCATGTCGGAGAGATATACCCACCAGGATACAAACAGGCTGCTATCGGGGGCCACACCGGTACCGGAATCATAACGGAGCGCACCCTGCCATTTGGATGTCAGGTCAACTTCAAGGCTCTGCTTTCCGCTGTGGGCATGGGCTGTGCTGTACACAGGCGCTGCCCAGCTTGAGTTGGGTTGTTTCTCGTAGTACCACCGACCCTGGGAGGTGAGAATAGTTCCCGCCTGCCCGGCTTCTATCTCATTACCGCGCCACTCAATATTAAGGTCATGACTTCCAAACTGACTTCCAGTGATGGTAGCTGTGTCACCGGAAGTAAATGAACCACTCATATTGTCAATGGCAGGTTCGGCCAGGGCATTTGTCCAAGCCAAAAAAACCAAAAAGAAAATAACTCTTATCAGCATCATTATTCTCACCCCTTATATTAAAATTAATATTGATATAAAAAAACAATATCATGTCAGTGCTTGACTCTGGCAACAAGCTCTTCCATGCTGGTCTGCCACCTTTCTTCCAACGTAGCCTTCAGTTCCGAAATCTGCTTTTTCAACACATCCAGCCGATCAATTGCCCTCAAAATGGTGTCTGCTATGTCCCTGGAATTATTATCCGTAAAGAGGACTCCCTTGTTAAAATAGTCTTCAAGGGCATCAAATCGTGAAAGTATCAAGGGGGTGCCAGCTGCAACCGCTTCGTAGGCACCGCACACCAGACAATCTGCCCGATTGGTCAGATCAATTACCACATCTGCAGAAATCAGGAGTCTCCAGTAGGCGTTTTCTTCCAGATAATCAGTAAAAATAATATTATCCGGAGCCCAAGCACGATATTCTTGTGCCTGTCCGCTCACTTTTCCGGTAACATGCACCACTACCCAGCGAGGTAAAAGAGAAGCTGCTGTTATTACCTCTTTAACAGGTTCATCCGCACCAAATGTACAGATAAAAACCACATTTCTCCGGCCACTCAACTCTTTTTTATCAACAGATGGAACAACCGGAATTTTATCCTGCAAAACCACAGCTCTTCCACCATTTTTAGTGACCAAGGCTGCAAGTTGCCTGTTAGTTACCATGGTTATTTCGGCTTGCCTGTTAATAAATGCGTAAATAGCGCCCAATCGCCTCAGCACATTGCCTTCCGGCAACAGTCCCCCATTATGGGTATCAATCACCAATCGGTACTTAAAAAAACGATGCAAAAAACAGACCATAATAGAAAGTAAAACAGATGGATTTTGGACAAACAGAATATCAGGCCGCTGTTTCAGGAGAATATTAAGGGTTTGGAATACAAACATCGGATGTCTCACAATCCGCGGGGCATGGCTTGAAAGAAGAAACGGACGAATACCCATGGCCTGACACAGCTCCCGGGTGCGTCTGTGTATTTCCCAGGCGATCCAGATGGTATTGATTCCGTTAAATGGCTTTGTGTCGCTCATTTGACCTCACCTGTTTCCGCCAGCAACTCAATTTCAGCCACCCTGGCCTCAGCAATGGAAAGCATTTTCAGTAAAGACATGGCACAGCCCGCCATCACCCACCAGTATATCTCAAACAGATCATGTCCAAAACACCCAAGAACCAGTCTAACATACATAAAAAGCAAAAGGGCATTTGACACAGCAATCATAAAGGTATTGGACTTTACCTCCATGGACACCAGGTGTTCCATATTCTCATCGCCCCCAGATGTAAAGTTCCCTAAGGATTCAATGCATACGCGCAACCCGTTTTGAATCCTTTTGAGCTCTCTATGAATCACATAAAGCAATGAAATAAAAAACAAAAAACCCTGAATACCTGTCTCCGCAAGCAACTGGGTATACAGATTATGGGTCTCCTGTGCTCTTCGGCCAGCTCTCTCCTGCGCCACGGGGAAACAATAAAGCCCCACACCAAGTGGATGATTAATAAAGACCGTCAAAGAGTCCTTAAATAAGGTGATTCTGGCATCTTTTGATTGTCCTTCCGCCTCTTTTCCGCTAAATGAGGAGAGAAATCGGGCCTTGTAATGGTCTGGCAGATTGATCACCAACATCATTCCTGCTACGCAAAAAAACAGAAATATCCGAAGTTTATATCTAGACTTTAAAAAAATCAGCACGCACATGGCAATAAAAGTCACATATCCCGTTCTTGAGCCGGTAAAAATAATGATATTAATGGAAAAAATCAGCTGGACCCCAATGAGAATTTTCATGAGCTTGGACTGTATTACCGGATAAACATACCAGAGAAACGGAAGAAAACTGACAAACTTTCCCGACAGGGAATTGGGATGACCGAACATGGTACCAGGGCTTCCATGAAGGCGAGGAATGCCCTGATTTTCCCATACCATGCTGCCGGTAATCTTTCCCACAAAACACTCCTGTCCAACCTTCATCAGAGCGATGAAACTGCTCAAAAGAAAATAACCCAAATATCGCGGGGAAAGTGCAAATTGGGAAATAAAAAAACTCATCATGGCAAATTTAATGTTTTTATCTATAAAGGTTTTCCACGAAAGATCAAAATCAATGGCCAGAGGCAGGCTGACACTCAAAATAAAAAGATACATCAAGATGGCACGGGGAATAAGGGAATGGTATTTTGCAGAATGGTTGCCAGACGTGTATCTCAAAAATGCCACAAATGCCAATATGGCCCCGGAGATAAATTCGATGCGGATGTTGCCCAGAAATGAGACCCGCTTGCCCACCTCCAACCACCATATGATCACATATGCATTGAAAAAAAGTGTCATCGGCAGACTTATCGATGGATATTGATTTTTCAGTTCAGTTATGCTTGCCATTTTACCCTTGGGTATTGATGTGTTCACACCCGATTAACCACATAATGGGCGGAGCCATTATAAGAAATAACCTTCCCGGGGATGCCCACCACAACCCCGTGATCGGGAACAGATCGGGTCACAACACAGTTCGCCCCCACTGCAGCATCATCTCCCAGTGTAATATTTCCAAAAACCTTACAACCGGCACCGAAAAAAACATTATCCCCAATCCTGGGACATCCCGGGGACTTGCCCCCAAATGAAATCCCAATGGTGACGCCGTGATTAATATTGCAGTTTTTACCCAGAACAACCTCCTGGTTCACCACAATGCCTCCATAATGTCCGATGTAAAGCCCAGCTCCGGTTGAGGTGTTGTATGGAATATCAATACCATATTTTATCTTTAACCGGCCATGGATAAGCCTTGCAAAGACAAACAAAGGAAACAACCAGATTTTTCCCTTCAGAAATCTGCAACTGCGCATAAAAAAAGTATATCGAAACCCGATGTGCTTGATCAGACATCCCAGGATGTTACTTAAATCCATGCCGTATCGCAGCAGATCTCCCCTGACCAATTGTAAATATTCATCCCAGTTTATGGCTGTCGGTGGTGTCACTGTTGTCCCTTGAAAATTTTTCCCCTGAAAATGGATGCCACAACTCACCCATATCTGCAAAAGCGCATGAAGTCAGGTGTAATCCGGCAGCCTCGGTGCATTGTTAAAATTTTTTCAGTCCATCTAATCTTTATTCAGGCAGATAGTTTTTCAGCCACAACTCCAGAACAAACAGCAGCCATAATTTTAAGGGAAGCCTGAAATCAGATTGATTTTTATGTTCATAAAAAGATGTCATCAAGGTGATAACACTTTCCCGATCAACGTAATTCTCACACCGGCACCCCGGCTTCAGAAGATCGCATGCCATCTCTTTCAACTGATAATTCAGCCAAGATGCCACCGGTGCGCCAAACCCTGTTTTCTTTCTGTAAAGAATCTCATCGGGCAGATACCCCTTGAGCCCGGATTTTAAAAAATACTTCAATTGCTCCTGCCGCACCTTTTGATGAGGGGGAATGGACATGGCAAATTCCACTAAGCGGTGGTCCAGAAAAGGAGCCCGGCATTCAAGGCTTGTTTTCATTGAAGCCATATCCACCTTTTTCAACAAATCATCCGGCAGGTAGAAATTAAGATCATGGCCAAAAGCCAGGGTCAGGGGATCTTTGTCCTTGAGATTGAGCCAAGTATTTTCGGCATAAAATTTTGCAAAATCCACATCATACCCTGACGCAAACGCCTTAATTTCACCGGCACTTAAAATGGTTCGTATCCGGTGCCAATAGTCCCACGCCCCGGGGCTGCCATCTCTGGAATAGATGCCGTCAAATCCCTTGAATCCAAACTTTTGCAAGGCAAACCGATTCAGTTCCTTGAAAATTCTTGTGGAATAACGCCCCCCCCGCAGATATCTCTGATCCAGATAGGAGCCATAGCCAGCAAACAGTTCATCCCCACCATCACCGGTGAGCACCACTTTAACGTACTTACGCGCTTCCCTTGCCACAAGGTAGGTCGGAATGGCTGAAGAGTCACCAAATGGCTCATCATAATAAGCCAGAACATCCAGCACAACATCTTCAATTTTATCATCAATGTAAATTTCCGTATGATCGGTGCTATACTTCGTTGCAACCACCCGTGCATAGGGTCGTTCGTCTACCTCATCGGCAAACCCCACGGAAAAGGTCTTTATCTGTTCTTTGGAGTGGTGTGCCATAATGGCCGTGACAGCACTGGAATCTATCCCACCGGACAGAAATATGCCGATGGGAACATCGGCCACCTTACGGATGAGAACAGCATCTGAAAACAGCTCAATAAACTGTTCAGTGATCTCATTTTCGGAAAAGGACCAGTTTACCTGAATCCGGGGATCCCAGTATTTGACCATTGACTTCTTTTGACCCTTCAACTTCATGTAATGGGCCGGGGGGATTTTTTTTACGCCGGAGATGATGGAGCAGGGAGCCGGTACATACATTGAATTGAAATAAAGGGCCAGGGCATCGGCATCCAGCTCGGCAGGAATTTCCGGATGCCTCAGTAACGCCTTTAATTCCGATGCGAAAATGATCTTCTGCTCTGAGTCCCAATACAAAAGCGGTTTTTCGCCCATACGATCACGGGCTACCAGAAACACATTTTCCTTTTTGTCGTGAAGGAGAATGGCAAACATGCCATTGAGTCTAGAAAAAAAGCCCTCACCGAATTCCTCATAAAGGTGCACCAAAACTTCGGTATCCGACGAGGTCCTGAATTGGTGCCCCTTTAAAATCAGCTCTTTTCTTAATTTTTTGAAATTATAAATTTCTCCATTTAAAATGACGGCAATGGTATTGTCTTCGTTGTAAACCGGCTGACTGCCTGTATTGAGATCAATAATGCTCAGACGGCTATGTCCTAAAACAGCATTGCCAAATACGGTTACACTTTGCTCATCCGGTCCGCGAAGGCGCAGTTTGCTGAGCATCTGTGAACACAATTGCGTCTCTTTGTCAACGAAATCCTTTGAATCCAACGGGGATGTTTTATAATAGAATCCAAGCACTCCGCACATATTCACTACCTTATTTTATATCAACCCAATTTTCAGGACTGACCCATTCATGATTAATCACAACAAAGCAACATGGGTAATCGTTAATGTCTAAGTTTTCAATAAGCCTTGAGCTTCAAGGATTCCTTTTAAATAGCACTCAAAATTAAAAGGGTAAACAGACTTTCCCACCCCGAGTTATTGAGAACTTAGGTTAATGTTGCTGAACAACCACACAATTATGATCTGTTCGTACCCTGGGGCATCAGCAGACCAATGTTCTGTAAAGATTTAAATAGGCTGAAGCCATGGTTGAACTTGAATAAACACAAATCAATCTCATGTACGCGTTATCAATGAGTTGCTTAGATTTTTTTTTATCATGTAAAAGCGAAAATACTGATTCAGCCATGAGGCCTGGACAGCCGGGAGGCACAAGGATACCAGCTTTGCCAAAATCAAGCACTTCCGGAATCCCCCCCACATGTGATGAAACAATGGGAATTTTTGCCTGCATGGCTTCCAGTAAAGTGATGGGTAATCCTTCAGACAATGACGAAATAATATACACGTCGAACAGCGGCATAAACCTTCCAGCATCTTTTATATATCCCGGCATCATTACATGTCCAGACAGCCCATGGGCTGAGATGCAGCCTTCCAGAGATGTTTTTTCAGTCCCCTCCCCGATGATCACAAGACTAATGTCGATTTTTTTCTCATTTCTTAAAAGATACAACATCTTAATGGCATCGATATATCCCTTTTCCTTTGAAAGCCGCCCGATGGTGCCGATGACAAGCCCATTTCCAGCACAGAACGAGCGTATCCGGGAATCGAGGTCATGAGTCTCCCGGGGGATGGGAGCATTGGATGGGGAATCAGTTTTTTTCCGTTCAATGGGAATGCCGTTATTCACAACATGGTATTTTACCCTTTTCCGCTTCTTCAAATCAGGATGTTCACGCATTCGTTTGTTCACCAGCACAACAGTGTCGATCATCTGATGGCTTAGCAGATCCAGAGACTTGTATACTCTCATTTTTGAAAACCCAAGGGCGCTGGTATAGCCATGGACGGTGGCAATCATTGGTAACCGTCGATGAGCGTTCAACAAAAAGCCCAGCAAAATATTTCCCTTGTACCCATGGGAATGCAACACATGAACCCCTTGTTTCCGGGCATACTGCAGAATTTTCATCCCTCCCATGATATTGGGGCCGGGCATCATCCGAAACTTTATAAGTTCAATGCCTCGCTTTATGGCTTCTGTTTCAAAGGGTTTTTCATATATTTTTTTCGTTCCAATACTGGCGACAAGAGGCTTCATGCCTGATCTGATCTGCTCTTCCACCAGGGTAAGCAGCATCATCTCAGCGCCATAAAGGCCACCGCTGTCTATAATATGGAGAATTTTCAAATTCATCGTCGTTCCCTGAGATGTGGCATCTTCCTCCATGACCTATACCTTTGCCCTGAACGGTCCGAGCCACCTCCGGGCCAGAGTCTTGACGATCAAAAGAGGATCAACTTTATATCCAACCGCTTTTTTCAGAAATTCCCTGGCCCTAGAAGGCTCCCTTTCAAAATAATATATCCACCGCAAATAATATTTGTGAGCAAACAGGTCATTTATGAACCCTTTCTCCAGCCGGTGAGTATGATTTTTAAGAAATTGTTCCAGAATGCCATCCGCGCATCGAAACCGCTCATCCACATTGTGAGACATCTGCCCACTATGCCCCATTCGATATGTGATGAGACTTTCATCAACAAAATCAAATTTCCAATCCAGCGAGAGGTAGAGCCACATCTCCCAGTCGATGGCCATTTTTAACTCTTCGTTGAACCCCTGCCCCAGCAGATCCCGTCGTACCATGGCCGATGAAAAGGGAACAAAATTATCAAATAGCATATAGGGTAGCACATGTCCCCGGCGGGGAGTTAAATGAACCCCGAAGGATTCGATCGCCCTGTTGAGATCAGCGCCATGGGCATCAATATATCTGGCCCGACTATACACCACTCCCACCTGATCATCCCCAAACAAAGCCACCTGTTTTTCCAGTTTTTCCGACTCCCACAGATCATCAGCATCCAGAAAAGCCACCAGACCACCCCGGGCATTTTGGATGCCCCGGTTTTTGGCACGGGCCTGTCCCTGGTTGGCCTGCCGGATATATTTCAGTCGGGGATCACCTGAATAGCGGGCTGCCACATCTGCGGTGTGGTCGGTGGAACCGTCATCAATCAGAATAATCTCAAATCCCTGGAAGGTCTGGTTCAGAACCGATTCAAGACAATCCGCCAGAAAATGGCCATAATTATAGCAGGTAATCACTACGGTAACAGCAGGCACCAACGATTCCTCCTTTTTCATAAGGATCAGTTATGAAACTCTACAAACGGAGAATCGGTACTTGCCCGATTTTTCCGGTTGAATTTTTGTTGTTTGGCAGAGGTTGACCACAACGTCATGGCCAAACAGATCTTCAAAATACCCCCTCAAAGCATTGGCGCTGTCCAGACCATACCCTTTGCCGGGAACAACATTCAACCGAAAACAGCCCAGACTCTCCTGGATGATCTGCATCTGATCAATGCCGGGAATGCGAGTCAGGGTGTTTTCAATAAGGGAAATCCCAGCCACACGGGTACCATCTTTCTTGATGAGAAAATCAGCCACACGGCCCTGTACCTTTTCCATCAGGGGCAACCCTCGCCCGCAAGAACAGGGTTGGCCCAGAAAAGCGGCCACATCTTCCACCCGATAGCGGATAAAGGGCATGGCATGATTCATCAGATCCGTCACCACAATCTCACCGGGTTCTCCCACACCGGCACTGGAGCCATCTTCCCTTAAAAACTCTATCACAAGGTGCTCAATGTTCATGTGCATGCCTTCATGTTTCCGGCATTCACAACCGATAAGACTCACCTCTTCACATCCGTAACGGTCAATCACTCTGCAGCCAAAAACCTTTTCGATCTTAGCCCGTTCATGGGGCAGCAACATCATGGAAGTGGACAGTATGCCCACGGGATGCGGTGCGCTAAGTTTCATCCGCTCCAGATACTGTGCCAGCACAAACAGGGAATGGGCATGTCCGAATAACAGGGTAGGCCCTGTTTTTTTCCACTCCAGGATAAACCGGGTGACCGATGCTTCTGAGACTGCCATGGTATCCAGGTAAATATAGGGTTGAACCAGGGAGTTAATTATTTTTTTCTTTGGCGTTACCGGAAGTTCCGGATTCCCCCACGCTGCAGCGATGGGTTGGCCAGGTTCCCATCCTGTCCACCGATCATGACGACGGGCACAGGCATTTCTCAATTCACTACATTTTTCCGTGACAAAAAGATCCAGCGCCCTTCCAGTGGACCCCCCTGTTTTAAAATGGTGAAGTTTTTCCCTGGAAAAAGGAAATGAGATCATCTGACTGGTGTGGGCACGGACTTCCGCCTTGGTCAGCACCGGCAGTTTTGAGATATCATCAGGTGACTGAAGGCTTTTTTTTGTCAATCCGGCATCAGCAAATCGTCTCTGATAAAATTCGTTATATTTCCAGACAAACTCCCACAGCGCCTGCAGGCGCTGCCACTGAATTTCTTTGAGCCGTTCCAAGGAATAATACTGTGTTTTTTCGAGAATTTTCCAATAATCCAGGCGGGGACTACCAGCCCTTTTATAATACAGGGGCTCAAAAAAATTTTTCCTGACAACGTCGAATTTCATCTTTAACACCACTCACCATAATACTTATTTATGGAATACAAACTAAATGACCGTAAACATTAAGCATAACAAAAATTGAAATTCAAATCATTACAAACAGTGCGATGGCGTTTCTTGTAAAAAAAATCAGGGGCACTACTTCATAGTTACAAAAAAACGTTTTTCTTGAAGCATAACAGCCACCCGCTTTCGAGGCAATATATCGGTGAGTATCAAGGCAACCAAGAACGAAAAACAAAATACAAATTTAAAACAGCAATCTATTACGTCGGATAAATTATCAATAAGGCCTGAAACAATCTTCCAGTCCAGGACAGTCTCCAGTTGACAAAAACGTAAGATATTTTCCAATCCATGCACAATATCGTGTGATAAGTAAAGATCCATCCCCGGAACCAAAGAAATAGAAAAAAAGTCTATCCCCAAGTAAATGGGAATCACCAGCAATATCAATTTAATAATTTTCTCCCACTCAAAGGAGATTTGATAATAGGGGTTACCCCTTTGAAACACAAGGATACATGTGATCAAATTACTCAGAGCCCCTTGGAGAACAGCACCAAACAATCCAAGCAGTTTAATCAACAAAAAGGAAAAGATAATGTTGAACACCGCCATTATGATATTAATTTTGGCAATTTCAAAGGTTTTTTTTGCATAAATAAGTCCAAAATTAAGGTGTTGTGAACTGGCCAACAAAATTCTGGAAGTGACAGCAATGATAACAATATAACCTGGAAGCCAAAATTCCTTTGGCGTCAATAACTTCAACAAAATTGGAATTTCAACGGCAAAAACAAGACCGACAAAAATAAGAATAGACAAAAAGATAGTAAACATCCTTGCAATTGAATCTGGTCCTTCTTTTGCATCGGCCACTTCCAGTCGTTGAATACTCCATATTTTCATAAAGGGAACCGTCACCAATACCCCGATTAATGTGGCAAATTTGAATAGCATTTCAAAGGCACCCAGCATGGTAAGCCCTAAAAAACTTCGAAGAATCACACGGCTAACGTTGTTTCCAATCAAGTTGGCCACCACCCCAGGAAGAAGGGGAAGGACATATCTCAACAGTTCCCTGGCATCTTTTAAATTAAACTGAAATCCAGCCCTGGCAAAAGCAAGCCCGTGAACGACCAATGTAGCTGCCCATCCACAGATAACCCCCGAATAAAGGTAACCATAAATCCCCATTTTCAGGTAAACAATGAAGTAAATATTAAGTATAAGGCCAAGAACCAGACGGCCCAACGACAGAAACGAAACAAGGATGGAGCGTTTCTCTATCTGTAGATACACCTCGGCATTCTGGCAGGTCATCGTAGCGATAAAGGTCTGGAGAGATAATTGGATCACCAACCCCATCCCCTCCTTTCCAAAGGCAAACCAGGCAATCAAGTCGCTGAAAAGCATACAAAACAGACTCATTCCAGTAACAATGGCGAAAAGAAGTATCATTGCCGTTGATATGAGCTGCTTTCGGGCAACTTCACCTTCACGCTGGAAATAAATTCTTCGCATGGCACTGGAGATACCATAACCAGCAAAAACCACAAACACGGATAAAAAAACGTCGATCATGCCGATGATGCCGTACCCCTCACCACGCAGGTAGTGGGCATACACCGGCAGCATTACAAAACCCACCAGTCTGCCAAGAATACTGGCCCCACTGTAGATCACACCATGTTTGAAAACTATTTTCAGTTGTTCTGCAAAAGACATTTTTAATGCTATATCAAATCCATCAGTAAGATCTTCATTCATCAAACTTTTATATCAACAAAAAACCTGGGATTTTGCCTATTACAAATTCAAGACACATCTCAACAAGAGATAGATACCGTTTTATTACTCAACTTTCGGTGTTCGCCCTTCATGGTGGGGTCAGGCTTGCGTTATTGACACTTTTATTGCAATTTGACTTGAAACACAGCCTGTTGTCAAAAGCACAATAACACAAGCCTGACCCCCTTGGCGCATGAACTGTATAAAAACGCCAGTTTTGAAATGAAGTCCGAAAGTTGAGTTTATTATATATCTGCTCGTGACCAGGTGTTGATACAAAGGGCTTTCCTTAACGCGTCTCAGTCTCGAAACGATCAGTGTTTAAATTTTTATCTTTGTTCAGGTTAATAAGTTTGCTTTCCTAAGGTTTAAACTCAACATGAAGAATCGGTGCTGCCCCAGGCTCCCCTTCATAGGCTTCTGCTATTCTCAATCCAGTACCGGTTATCACAAATGCAATGGCATTGCCTTCTGACCAACCCGCTCGGTCAACCACTGATTGTACAACTGATGATAGATCAGAAGACTGATGTTTTTGATCCACCACATCCCATGGGGTTACATCATTCCAAATGACTGATGCATTTACTGTCTGTCGATTTGACACATCAAAGCTGGATGAAGAAAAGGCGGATGCATCGTCACTATCCTGTGTTGTGATTGACAGGGATGTAAGCCTGGAGTCTGTCTCATCTGTTTCAAATTCTATATAAGCATTGGTGATCAACGCTCCCTGGGGTATGTCAATTCCGGGAAAACGAAGCCCTATCGTCTGATTACCGCCTCCGGCTGCATCATCCACAAGTTCAAGATCGGAACTTGTAAACAACATATTGCCGGTTTCTCCCTCTTCTACATCATCACTGCCGTTATTTATCCTTACATCTATCTGATGGGTCTCTTCCAATGTCCTTGCTTCTACTCTCAGCGTCTCTTCGGACAAATTTCCTGATGCATCATAAGCCTGTACACTATAATTATAGGTTGTTGATGAACCAAGGTTAGTATCATTATATGTTGTGCCGGCAATATCTGCATATGTTGTGCCGGCAATATCTGCGATTTCCGCATAATCTCGATAAATTTTATATCCCATCACAGATACATTGTCTGTTGATGCTGTCCAGGATAGATCAATCTGTGTTCCTGAAACGGCTACAGCTGATAAATTTAAAGGTATGGATGGAGATATTGTGTCTGGGGGGGTTACGGTGACCGTCACTGTATCTGATGTTGTATATTCTCCATCTGCGGCTTCAAGCTGCAACACATATGTTCCGGCGGTATTGAAGTAGACAGGGGTGTTTACAGAATCAATTATATCAAATGTGGCCGTACCGGGTCCGCTTATCTGACTCCAGAATATTGTAAGATCATTGTTTGGCAATCCATCATCAGATACGCTACCGGATAAGTTAATCCTTGAAGCAACCGAGGTTATAAAATCTTCACCAGACTGAACCTGGGGAGCCTTATTCACCCTCGGAGCAAGACTGAAATCAACATGAAGAATCGGTGCTGCCCCAGGCTCCCCTTCATAGGCTTCTGCTATTCTCAATCCAGTACCGGTTATCACAAATGCAATGGCATTGCCTTCTGACCAACCCGCTCGGTCAACCACTGATTGTACAACTGATGATAAATCAGAAGACTGATGTTTTTGATCCACCACATCCCATGGGGTTACATCATTCCAAATGACTGATGCATTTACTGTCTGTCGATTTGACACATCAAAGCTGGATGAAGAAAAGGCGGATGCATCGTCACTATCCTGTGCTGTGATTGACAGGGATGTAAGCCTGGAGTCTGTCTCATCTGTTTCAAATTCTATATAAGCATTGGTGATCAACGCTCCCTGGGGTATGTCAATTCCGGGAAAACGAAGCCCTATCGTCTGATTACCGCCTCCGGCTGCATCATCCACAAGTTCAAGATCGGAACTTGTAAACAACATATTGCCGGTTTCTCCCTCTTCTACATCATCACTGCCGTTATTTATCCTGACATCTATCTGATGGGTCTCTTCAAATGTCCTTGCTTCTACTCTCAGCGTCTCTTCGGATAAATTTCCTGATGCATCATAAGCCTGTACACTATAATTATAGGTTGTTGATGAACCAAGGTTAGTATCATTATATGTTGTGCCGGCAATATCTGCGATTTCCGCATAATCTCGATAAATTTTATATCCCATCACAGATACATTGTCTGTTGATGCTGTCCAGGATAGATCAATCTGTGTTCCTGAAACTGCTACAGCTGATAAATTTAAAGGTATGGATGGAGATATTGTGTCTGGGGGGGTTACGGTGACCGTCACTGTATCTGATGTTGTATATTCTCCATCTGCGGCTTCAAGTTGCAACACATATGTTCCGGCGGTATTGAAGTAGACAGGGGTGTTTACAGAATCAATTATATCAAATGTGGCCGTACCGGGTCCGCTTATCTGACTCCAGAATATTGTAAGATCATTGTTTGGCAATCCATCATCAGATACGCTACCGGATAAGTTAATCCTTGAAGCAACCGAGGTTATAAAATCTTCACCAGACTGAACCTGGGGAGCCTTATTCACCCTCGGAGCAAGACTGAAATCAACATGAAGAATCGGTGCTGCCCCAGGCTCCCCTTCATAGGCTTCTGCTATTCTCAATCCAGTACCGGTTATCACAAATGCAATGGCATTGCCTTCTGACCAACCCGCTCGGTCAACCACTGATTGTACAACTGATGATAAATCAGAAGACTGATGTTTTTGATCCACCACATCCCATGGGGTTACATCATTCCAAATGACTGATGCATTTACTGTCTGCCGATTTGACACATCAAAGCTGGATGAAGAAAAGGCGGATGCATCGTCACTATCCTGTGCTGTGATTGAAAGGGATGTAAGCCTGGAGTCTGTCTCATCTGTTTCAAATTCTATATATGCATTGGTGATCAACGCTCCCTGGGGTATGTCAATTCCGGGAAAACGAAGCCCTATCGTCTGATTACCGCCTCCGGCTGCATCATCCACAAGTTCAAGATCGGAACTTGTAAACAACATATTGCCGGTTTCTCCCTCTTCTACATCATCACTGCCGTTATTTATCCTGACATCTATCTGATGGGTCTCTTCAAATGTCCTTGCTTCTACTCTCAGCGTCTCTTCGGATAAATTTCCTGATGCATCATAAGCCTGTACACTATAATTATAGGTTGTTGATGAACCAAGGTTAGTATCATTATATGTTGTGCCGGCAATATCTGCGATTTCCGCATAATCTCGATAAATTTTATATCCCATCACAGATACATTGTCTGTTGATGCTGTCCAGGATAGATCAATCTGTGTTCCTGAAACGGCTACAGCTGATAAATTTAAAGGTATGGATGGAGATATTGTGTCTGGGGGGGTTACGGTGACCGTCACTGTATCTGATGTTGTATATTCTCCATCTGCGGCTTCAAGCTGCAACACATATGTTCCGGCGGTATTGAAGTAGACAGGGGTGTTTACAGAATCAATTATATCAAATGTGGCCGTACCGGGTCCGCTTATCTGACTCCAGAATATTGTAAGATCATTGTTTGGCAATCCATCATCAGATACGCTACCGGATAAGTTAACCCTTGAAGAAACCGAGGCTATAAAATCTTCACCAGACTGAACCTGGGGAGCCTTATTCACCCTCGGAGCAAGACTGAAATCAACATGAAGAATCGGTGCTGCCCCAGGCTCCCCTTCATAGGCTTCTGCTATTCTCAATCCAGTACCGGTTATCACAAATGCAATGGCATTGCCTTCTGACCAACCCGCTCGGTCAACCACTGATTGTACAACTGATGATAAATCAGAAGACTGATGTTTTTGATCCACCACATCCCATGGGGTTACATCATTCCAAATGACTGATGCATTCACTGTCTGTCGATTTGACACATCAAAGCTGGATGAAGAAAAGGCGGATGCATCGTCACTATCCTGTGCTGTGATTGACAGGGATGTAAGCCTGGAGTCTGTCTCATCTGTTTCAAACTCTATATATGCACTGGTGATCAACGCTCCCTGGGGTATGTCAATTCCGGGAAAACGAAGCCCTATCGTCTGATTACCGCCTCCGGCTGCATCATCCACAAGTTCAAGATCGGAACTTGTAAACAACATATTGCCGGTTTCTCCCTCTTCTACATCATCACTGCCGTTATTTATCCTTACATCTACCTGATGGAATTCTTCTGTCAGTTCCGTATATAGCGCTCCAACAGATGCAAACTCAGGCACCCCCCAATTGGGAAAACCCGGTACATTCCAATATACTTCACCATTTTCACCCAAGGCAGATGAAACAAAAACCCCATCAATTGTCTCACCCCATGCTACCCCTAAATCAGACAAATCCACATATCCCACATTGATACCAAACTCTGATAACCATACTGTTTCAACAACAATTGCTCTACTATTTATGTTATAGGGATTTTGTAATGATTCAAGATCAAGCGCTACAAGTATTGAATTTGCAGTTCCGACCTCAAAAAAGGCCATATCATTTCCAGGCCCATTAAAAACATTATTATCCAAAAAACCAACTTCAACATACTGAGTAGGAGGCGCATCACTATTATAGTCACCGTCCTCTCCAGGAAGCAAATTATGCGCTCCATATTCCATCCAAGTATTTAAATTTGATCCTAATACACAATCTTCTAAAGAGAGAGCAATTGCTCCGTCTTGAACTCCAAAAGTACCCGTAAAATCTGTAGACAAAATTACATCTGCAAAAGCATTATCAGCAAAACTTATTCCAGCGACTTCAGCACAATCTGCATAATTATAGGTAGTTAACCCTATCACAAGAACAGACAAAACAACCATATTCTTATGGCATAAAAACTTCATTTTTTTGATAAACATAGAAAAACATGACATTTCATATAAAATAGAAAGAAGTACTCCATACGGATTATCAAAGATCTTATTAGAATGTTCGTTGACAGGGTTAAACTTCATAATTTCTTACCTCATAAGAATTATCAATTTAAATATGGTTTTTAGAACCATGAAACACTCTCGACTACATGTATGCCATATTTATAAGAAAACATAGGCATGCCTAACATTACATTCATGATTCGTTACGGGCGAATCCGGCTCCATAATTTCGGTCCGCCCTTGGCGGCTATATCGAAGAAAAACCTGGAATTTCATCTATTACAAATTCAAGACACATCTCAAGGTATAAACACCATTTTATTAGATATCTACTCAGGTGATCAGGCGTATTTGCATAAAATTGAACAGAGAACAAGATTGAACCCAAACATTTAATAGCCATGGAAATCATAATTGCATCATGATTAAATACCAATCCAGATCTTTTTGAATAAACCTCAATAAATTTTTCTATTGCGGCCTTATCAGGCCCACAAATAACAATAGCTGCCCCCCCCAACTCATAAACCTGTGGGCCAACTATCAAGTTATCAAAATCAATCATGGCAAGAAGTCTATTTTCTTTGTCAAAAATTAGATTATCCCAGCCAATATCGTTATGGATGGGAATCATCCTATTAAAATAACAATCATAAATCGGTGTTAAGGACTCTATTTTACTTGCAATTATAGAAAGTCTACTCAATCGACGAAGTATCCAACGATCAAATTTATTTTTCCTGAATTTCAAGCGCAGTTGATTAAAAAATGAAATGCGCCATCCATTCCTCGAAAAAAGAGTATCTGTATTGAGACGAGCTTTTTTAAATAAAAACCCAGCACTTATACTCAAGGCATCTTTTTTAATATGACCAAACAATTGTCCTGAGAGGCGGTGAAGATTTCCAGTGGCTTGGGCCACTTCCAAAATAGTTTCTTCATGAACAGATATATTCTGCATGAAGGGTAATAAAGAGACACCAGATACCCATTGATGGACCGAATAAAACAAATTTCCTTCTCTAACAAGAGAATCACCACATTGCGTAATCTCTAATTTTGGTATGGGAAATCCAAAATTAAAAATTTGCTTTTGAAACTGGTGCGAAAGTTGAAAACGCTCGTTAATTTCCTCAGGATCATATTGCTTTATCACCCATTTTCTCTCTCCTATTTGAAAAACTGCATTATTATTTTTTAATTTTTGGGGAATCAGCGAAAAAGAATCCAGAAATCCTTTAAAAAAAGAATATCGTGCCAACACGCGTTTGGTAACAGCTATGTCTAATTTATTTTTCATCATATAAAAACTTTAAGGACAAGGACATCCTTGAAAACCGGGACCGACTTTATCGGGAAGCAAAGCAAAAATGCCCGAAACGCTGGAGTGGAAACACCCGCAACTGGGAGCCGAAAGGACCGGTCTGGCTCAACCCACCTAAAACTGAGTCCGACCCTAAAGGCAGTGAGCACTTTCCCGATGGATTCAGACAAACAGGATGAGAGGCAATCGTTCAGTTATCAAAGATCGATTGTTAAATCGAGATGATGATAATCATCTCGTTATTACCGAAAAGCCCTTCTCCCCGGCCCTGTCAAGGGCGATTGCAAATCGTTCATCTTGACCCTTGGCAGGGCCGGGGAGAAGGGCTACCACGAAAGTACCGAAAACGTATTGTTGTAAGAGAATAAATTTTCAAAAAATGCGACAAGTGTCTTGACAGCCACCGATATATCTAAGCAGAACTCCTTACATTCTGTATTTTTTCTTATACAAAGACAATACAATCAGAATGTAACTCGATAAAAAAAGTGTTTCAAATATGAAAGGCACAATGGAAAAGTCCGGGGTTGGTCATAAGTTGGGCCACTATACAGGAAATAGAATGTTGCTCACCACAGGGCACTGTAATGATAAAGGTTAATTTTTATGTTTAGAAACACTTCACTAATATGGCCCATGTTATGAGTAGCTCCAAAAGCCTCAATATTTTTTTGCAAGCATTTTATTATAGTAACCTTCCAAGTCTGCAAGAGAACGCGTCCATGAAAAAGTCCGTTTCAACTTTAGAAACGATTCCTTTCCCATCTTTTTTCGAAGCGTTTCATCATTAATAAGCAATCTCAAAGCATTCGCCAGTGCTGTAACATTACCAGAAGGCACACACACTCCGTTTTTATTATCCACCAATTCGGGGATTCCACCCACAGAGGTTGCAATAACAGGAAGACCACAGGCCATATACTCCATGACTGCGTTGGACAAGCCTTCACGATCAGAACAAATCACCCCAATATCCAAACAATAAAGCCAGTCTGAGACATTATTAACAGCGCCTGTAAAATAAACAATCTCTGTCAAGCCAAGTTTATTTATCTGTTGCTTGAGGGCTTCCGATTTCCATCCCTCCCCCAGACAAAACACTTTAAACGGGTGCACATGCTCATTTTCCATAAGTTGTGCCAATGCATCAAAAAGTAAATCATGACGCTTTACAGGGGTCAAGCTTGCCACCATCCCAATTCGAACTACATTTTGTGCCATGGTTTGAATAAGCCCTGGCATTGTCTTTTTAAAAGGGGGGATGGAAATTCCGTTAAATATGACTTGAATTTTTTCAGCAGGTGTTTTCTCCCGTTGAGATACAAATCTACGAACAGCCCTGCAATTAGCGACAATACCGTCAAACTTTCGATTGACATACGGAAGAATCAATGGAAAATATCGATGATACCAAGGTTTGTTATCCCTTCCAAGCCCCATATCCCTTCGGCTGGAAAGAAGAACTGGACAGTTTTGGCTCAAAAAAGTTCCCAGGTACCCAACAAAAATGGACTCTTCAAAAAAGATGTGTATTATCTGATAATCCCGTGCTTCAAATAGCCTTGCCAATTTTTTAACAACGCATGGGAAATTAAATTTTAAAAAGCCCTTATATCCCAAAATATGAACAGGGCAGGGAAAAATATGTTCTTTCATCCACATGGATTCATATAAACAGATGAGTTCGGGGGAAATAGAACAGCGATCCAATCGCTTTAAAATTTCAAGAAGTTGTTTTTCAGTACCTGATGTTTCACAACTGATCGTATCAATTAAAAAGGCGACCTTAATCATTTTCATTCCCAAAGATCAATTTCTATTTGCAGAATTTAGCCAACGAAAGTTAAACCTCAGCCCAAACAAGCGGCAACTTTAATCGTTCACGGATTGTCCTGACATCACTGGAAAACTCTCATTTTTTTCAGTGAAAAATATAATTTTTCTCCCATCAGAGAAATCAATAGACCTTTAAGGGCGTGCCAGTTCCAATAAGTGCCCAAACTCATTAAATAATATTTCCTTGCCATTTTCATATTTCCCTGTTGCTGGAAGTCATAACCAATTCCATAATTATTTTTAGAAATAAGTCGACGTCCCTGTTGTCTCAATGGCCGGGGCAAATCTTTTTTCAACTGGCGGTGAATTACCCGGGATCGATTTTCAGCAAGAACTGGCCCCCGACCAGAAATACTGTTTTCCCGAACCCTGTATCGGAAACCATCCATGTGAATGAATCCGATGGGAAACCGCTGGGCGATTCGGAACCACAAATCGCAGTCATCTCCGTTGGTAAGGTGTTCATCGAATTTACCTACGATATCAAATACCTTACGTGGTAGTGTTACACCGGAAGGCATGATATAATTTTCAAAAAATAGCGCACCATAGGCTGCTTTTGAGGGAATAATCCAGTTATCTCTTCCCATATTTATTTTTATTTCCGATTGTTCCCGTGGAAGTGCCCAGAACACATCGTAACCATGCAAAAAACGCTTCAAGTCTCGACCGGTACTATCATCAAAACAAATCTCATCGGTGAACACTAAGCCTGCATCAGGATGATGCTCCAGAAAAGAAACAGCCGCGCTCAATCGACCAGGGCAATAAAGATCATCGGCGTCCAGTAAGGCAATATATTGCCCCCTTGCCATTGATATTCCCACATTTCTGGGAAGGGAGGGGCCGCCATGATTTTTTCGGAGACGATGGTAATGCAGGTTAGGGCTTTTAAATTTTTGAACCACACCTGAGGTGTTGTCCTGGGAGCAGTCATCGACTATAATTATTTCAAAATTCTGAAAGGATTGTTCTTGAACACTTGCAATGGTCTCCTTCAGATAAGGTGCTGAATTATAGGCTGGAATGACTACACTTACCACGGGCATCTCCATTTATCACCTCCATCAACAAAATTACGGTTGCAACTCCGCCAGAAAAACAAGCAGATGGGCCGCAATCCACCGTCGCCCGACATCATTGAGATGGCCACCATCCTTGGAATAAGCGTTTTGCAGGGCAAGATACTCTTTTCCCTGTTCCCGGAAACTGGAAAGTTTGCCATCAGCTGCCATGGCCTCAAAAAGAGCTATGTCAAATACCGGGGCACTTGTCTCAAAAGCCTCCTTAAGAAGTTGATTATACTCATTACGCCGGATATTGTCGGCATATTCCCAGGATTTTCGTCCTAACAAAGATTTCAGACTGGTTCGCCAGGAGTCATTTGTCACTTTCAGAGGAACCGTAAAATGCACAAAGGTGATGTGGGGATATTTTTTTCCTAAATTTTCCATGGTATTGCGATATTCCTGAAACAACTCTTTAACGGAGGTATCTCTGTCAACATCCACATAGCAGAATTTTAAAAATGCAATATCTATATTGGAAAAACCCTCATCAACAAATCTGGTAAAATCAACCATTTTTGAGTGCGGGGACCGATTTTTTCCCACCCGGGCATGGGCAAACAGGCCCGCTCGTATGTCGCCCCCCGAAACCACCTCCTGGGGGTTTATTTTAATGCCAGATTCTCTTTTAAGGATATCAACCATGCCGTCAATGATATTGTTTCCCACCGACTGATGGCCGAAAAAAATTCCTTGAGCCGCCAAGCTTTCCCATTTTTCAGGCGAGACTTTGTCCAGACCCAGATCAGTGTGTTTGACATTGTTTGCCATGCTCCCCCTCTCAAAAGAAATCAAAAGACCCACCCAAAAGATGATTAAAAAAAGTCCATGTTTTTTCATGTTGCCACCTTATATCTCAAAAGAGTGAAACTCACTTTTAAACCCATCATTATTAATTCATGCTACAATGGTGAAAGTATTAAAAACCCAATCAACCCTTTCGGGGGGTCCAAAGAACCTGTTTTTTTCCCATAATAAATTTAAAAAAAGCGTGGGCAGCTGCCAGATTAAGCAGTACAAAATAATAAAAAAGATAAAGGAAACCAGGGTCTCTCCCTTTTCTGGAGAGTTCATGGGCCATCCAGGCCCCCAGATAGCCTAAATTCTGACAAATGAACAACAAAGCATATCCCCCCCCCCGGAACATGCTCAACCAGGCACCAGTAGTCCAAGCCATGGCAAGGAATATAAAACAAAGGTATCTTAAAACCTTATGGGACCACAACTGCCAGGCAAAGCCTATTTTTTTAAAATTAACCAGTAACGAAGACATGTCGTACAACGCCCACAGTGCCCTCAAGGATACCCGCACCCGCATGCGGTATTCATCCCTAGCCACATTGAGTGTTTTTTCCCACAGAATGGCCCGAGGATCGTAGACCACACGGAATCCCTGTTGAACCACCTTCAATGGCAATACAAAATCAGGCAGCTGATCCGGTTGCATGGGCTGAAAAAGAGCCTTTCTCACAGCATCAATACCACCGTCCACCCCCACCACTGACCCCACGGCAGTCTCCTTTTCCCGAAGAAAATTCTCATACCTCATGTAGGCGGAACAGCCATCTCCCACCGGGGAATTATCAGCGTTTACGTAGATCATCTTTCCGGTAACATATCCCACTGTGGGATCTGAAAAATTTTCCACCAGCCACCTCAATGCCTGTGATTCATAAAGAGAATTGGCATCAGAAAAGACAAGGATCTCTCCCCTGGCAACTGCAACTCCGGCGTTAAGGGCTGCCGTTTTCCCCCCGCGAACCGATTGTCGTAACAACTTCACACCACGAGTGGCAAATGACATTACAATCTCATCGGTACCGTCGGTGGAACCGTCAGAAATCACCAGAACTTCAAAACGCTCCCGTGGATAGGTCAATTGCAGCTTATTCTCCAGAGTGGCGGCAATGTGATCTACCTCATTGTAAGCAGCAATCAGAATGGAAACCATGGGAAAGTTTTCAGACCGGCGATCGAGCATCCTCCCCCTTTCAATGGCGTTGGGATACGCTGCAGACAAAAACCACACACATAAAGGATATCCCATATAAATGTATATAACCATGCTGATACTTCCCCAGAAAAGACACTCAAACATCATCCTTCACCCTGCTTTATTGACGAAAAAACTTTGCTGTTCACCAGCACGGAACTCCCAAATTTGTAAGATCTCAATAACCCGGGGTTATACAACCTGCTTACCCTTTAAACACCGAATCATTGTTTCGCCGGCGAGTTCCAATGACTCGACAAGGATTTCCCGAAAGAATAGAATAGGGGGGATATCGTTTAATCCCCACCAGGCTGCCGGCCGCCACAACACACCCCTCAGAAATAGTTACACCCGGCAGTACAAATACATTGGCCCCCAGCCATACACCCTTGCCGATCTTCACAGGCTTATGTTCATACCCCTGGTCATATATGGGGATATCTGGATTTTCAAACCGGTGATTAACCGTCCAGATCTTCACTCCGGGACCCAACATTACATCATCCCCCATTTCCAGCCCGCCACTGGCCTGGATAAAGGAATCCACCCCTATATGTACATTGTCCCCCACCACAATTTTATGAATCCCCCGAAATCGAAATCCCACATGAATTATCAAATTTTTACCGCATCGCTTAAAGTACTTTCCCAACATCTTTCTACGAATGCGTTCACCAAAAACACCGGGCAGTTCCCGAATCATCCAGTGGACCAGCAAAAGTCTACCATAGCGATCCTGGAACTGATATTTGAGTAATTTTAAAGTTTTAATCATTGTCACGTCTCTTATTTCTTCTATTTTCCAATTGCTGGGGATTGTATAAGCCAACATTTCCCACAAACGACCATATTCCCCGGGCAGCTGAATAGAACTGTTGATGATGCAAACACGAATCAAAACACTGTTTATGTCAAAACAAATAATACCATATCACCAATGCCCTTGCCAATTTTCTTTCAGTCCATATTTAAACCCATATATTGAAATTCGGATGCATTATGAACGCATTATATGGTGTTGAGCTCAGATAATTTAAAACCGATTATAAATTTGGCGAAGATGTTATATCACAGACAAATATCTAATCATTTTAATACAAACGCCAGAAAAACAGGATAAAATTCCTTCACAAAATCCAGAGCCACCGCCTCTATACCCTCCGGGTCAGCTTTCCCAAAGGGAACGGTGATGCGCACAAAGGCGTTATTCTCACCCTCTCCTTTCATACGTTTCCATAAGAGGTAAAGCTTCTGGCCCAGGGTACCGGAACTGGTTTTATCATGGGCCTGGAACCAATACAAAATCAAGTCCTTTTGGGATCCCAGCTGACCGGTCATGACGGAATAGGACAGCCGGGTACCGGGAAGGGTATTAATTTCTACTTCACCCTGGTGACGA
This sequence comes from uncultured Desulfobacterium sp., assembly GCA_963674605.1. Taxonomy (GTDB): domain Bacteria; phylum Desulfobacterota; class Desulfobacteria; order Desulfobacterales; family Desulfobacteraceae; genus Desulfocicer. The sequence goes on from OY771474.1 coordinate 1,464,290, forward strand.
TCGGTCACCTTCCACCCTTGACCGGGAAAACAGACCAGGGGATCATGGGCCGCCCCCACTTTTTTGGCGGTGTAATAGTACCCGATGTAAAGAGATACTGAGCAGGAGCGATCTATAAATACGGCATTTAAGTAGTCATCCAGCTCCAGTTCTGAAACCAAGGCATCGCCCAGCAGAATATCATGGACCTTTGTCCACCCTGGTATGTTAGAGATGGCGTTATGCAGAGTTTGATTCCGAACCTCCATTTCAGGGAGAGTCCTGAGTTGAATCATCAGCCCTGCAGCAGCCAGGCAGACGCAGACCACCAATACCTTCATTACACCCCTCGAACATACCTCCTTCATGGCGATCATTTTATGCATCATCTGCAACCTTTTTGCGCATGGCTCTAATCTCCAGCATGGAAAACACCATAGATAAAGTATAAAGCAACAACAACGCAATGGAAAAAATCAAAAGCCCCATCACCGTGTGGGTAACGCCCGTGGTAAGATCATAATCAAAAAAATAAAAGCCCATGATCATAAGCACCACCCGAACAATGTTGATAACAATGGCAATGGGAATACTGCTTAAAAACAAAACGGTACGAAAAACAGGCGTATCCAAGGCCAGATATCCAAACAGGGCCGACAATGCCGACAACGCCATGATGGAACGAAGCCCACTGCATGCCTGAACCACTTGCAGGGTTCTTTCCGGCAGATGGATAAGATTACCCTGGCGCAGAATAGGGATGTCCACGATACTGCAGATAAAGGTACTGATTTGGGTAACCAGCAGCTGCAATGGAATGGTCATGGCGGAATAAATCTGGGAGGGAATCGGCACCATAAGAAATAGAAACAGCAAGGGAAACAGAATCGTGCGGTAGATGACAGTACCAAAAAAATAAAGTACCATGCCATGGATTAAAAAAATCATGGCCAGGGGACCAAGGGTAAGTATGGCGGCATAACTTCCCAGAACATGGAACACCAGGGCAATGATGATGATGGCAAGCCCCCCGGTCCAGGGAATGAAAGGGCTATTTTTAAGCTGATCCCGTTTCATCCAGATAATCCATAGACTCACCGGCACAATGAGAAAACCGTGGGAGTATTCTTCAGACTCATTCCACGCCAGCATCAATTCTTTTATCACCGGGTAGAATACCCATACAAACAAAACACCGATAGCAAGCAAGCCCCATGAAAAAATTCCCCTGCCGGGGGACTGCCCCTCCCCAGATGTGATACCGATTTTCTTGTCAAAGGAATTTCCCGTGGAGACTGAATCAGTCATTTTTATTGATTTCAATGGCTGTTGTGTCATGGATAGCCCTCGCTGAAAACACTGCCCAGGTACTGTGAACAGGTGGCGAAGGTACAATGATCAAACGCTTTTATCATGGCTGTTAATTTGATGGCGGTATTGCTCAGATTCACATAATGACGAAAGCGGAAGCCAGGGGATGCAGCATGAACCCGGGGTTGATCGGGATCCAGCTCCCATGGATGTACATAAAAAACATAGGCACCCTGTTTTTTTAATATGGCCCGGACCCCCTGCTTTAAAAGAAAAAATGGAAATAACCTGAAATATCCGCCTCCCCCCAGGGGAATGGTCTGGTCTGCCACCACAAGATTACTCACAGGCAGTTCCTGGAAATTATCTGAAAGCTTAATGGCAATACCGTTCCTTTGCCCCCGGCTCGTATCAATCGCACCGTACCGGCCATGCCTGTCAAAGGAATTATAACTTGAGTCGTAGAGATAACCGCTCTTTTCAATAATTTGAAGGATCTCGTCATTAATGGCAAAACTGGGGGCCCGATACCCCGCCACACGGTCCCCGGTGAGATCCTCAAGAACTTTTCGACTTTTCTCCAGGTCATTAAAAAGACCCTGGGGATTCATGGCGGTACAAAGTTCATGGTCAAAACCATGGGAGGCCACCTCATGGCCCCGGGTTGCGATCTCTTTCACAAGATCCGGGCATTTCCGGGCGATCCAGCCCAGTATAAAAAACGTGGCCCGTACCCTGCCCTCCGGCACCCTGTCAAACAGGTCCAACAGCCGGTGACAATTCTTTTCCACCCGAAGTTCCCGACCATTCCAGGTACTGCGGGAAATCCACGGCTTGAAATTCTCCACCTGAAACCAGTCCTCCACATCAACGGTGAGCAGTATGGTATCAGTCATTGTAAATGCGTCTCTCCAGGCTTTCCCGTGTGGCTTGCGGTTGTTCTTGCCTGTTAAAGGTCGGATGCACCTGAAAGGTGAGAGTTCCCCGATGTTCCTGATAATCTTCACGTACAAGGGAATCTGTGGTATAATTTTCATAGGAATAGGAGAAAAGAACACTTCCCCAGCGCCAGGGAGACCAGGTTAACCCAGCTCCCAACTGCCAGGTGTCGTCCTCGCGGTTCACCCCTGGGTCGATGAATTCATCCCGGATATACGCCCCGCGAAGATCCATGGACAAGGTCTCCAGGGCCTGCCAGGTCAAAAGGAATCCGGCCTGATAGTACACCTGGAACCCCAATTCCGAAGCATCATCACTGGTGGGATCAATACCGCTGGTGGCGGTGAAAACTATCCGGGCATTTCGACTCAGGTCAACTCCTTTGAACACATTGGCATCCACAAAGAAACGGCCATCATTTTCTTCCTCCCAGTCCTGAAAGATATACCCGGCCCCCAGGGACACACCGGCGTCTTCGGTGACATTCCAGTCAAATCCCACCGACGGAATATACATGTTCACATCGTACAATTCCCGCTGGGTGTAAATATGCTCATATTTAAAGTAACCCAGAAAATAAGGGGAAAGCCGCCGCAGCAGCCTGATATTTCCAGACCAGGTATCAACCACCGTATCCAGCAAATCGTAATCGGTTTTTTCATAGTCTGCCGTTACATCCATGCCCCACAAGTTAGAAAACCAGTATGCCAGGGAAGCCGATGCACTGTATTCCTGATAATCATCCATCATCGGGGGTTCATAATCCACAGTGGTATAATCAAGAGACAGCCCCACCTTATTGTGCTGACCAAATTGATGGGTCAGCTCCACCGATCCACCGGAATCGGTATACTCCCGGTATTCTCCTGAAAACTGACGACGTGTATAGGTCTCGGCATAATTTAACCCCAGCTCGGCTCGGGTTCTATCACTGAAATCCACGGTGGTGGTAAACCTGCCGGTGTGCTCCCAGGATTCATTGGCCACATCACTGTCATGACCATCATAGTTGAGACTCAAATCCATAATCACCCGGGGGGAAGCCTGGACATGCGCCCGGAGAGATCCGTTGTGCTCCAGGGAGTTTTCTTCATCATCAATGGTGCTACGGTCATTGTACTCGGGATTATAGGTCAGGGTCACCGTGGAATTTTCCTGGATGAACCGCAAGGACAAGGCCGTACCGTAGGTGGTGTAATATTCCTCTTGTTTATCAAGTTCGGTCTGATCTTTATTGTCGGTGTAATGCCCGGACACATATAGAATGGGATAAAACACCGTTCTCAAGGCACCCACGGCTTTTTCAATGTTCAAGAAAAACAGAAGGCTGCCTGCCACCATACAGGCAAAAAACGCAGTGACGGCTCTGGACATGTACATTCCCCTTTTTTCAGCCTGAGAAGCTGTTTTGGGTCTTTGCGGATTCGTGTAATTGAGATCGGTTCTGATGCGCAATTATCTGTGTTTAGGTCTTGGTCACAACTTGGGCCACCTGTCACAATTGGTGGGCCAACGGGGTCAGGCTATGTGGTATTAGAGCCTGAGTTTTTATCAGGCTCTATGTTTTTGACAAGTGCCTTTGCATAAAGAAGATTTTAAGCAAAAGCGTCAATAACGCAAGCCTGCCCCCACCCCAAACGTGATGAGGCGCTACCTTTCTTTTATGGCACAATAATGGTATCATCCGCCTTGATACGGATATTATTGTCCAGGCCCTTTCCCTTTAAAAACCCCTTATAATTAATTCGAAATACCTGCTCATTACCCTGCACCCTGCGGATCAAAAGAATTTCATCCTTGGCGGCCCATTGGGTAAACCCGCCGGCAACGGCAAAGGCCTGCATGATGGTCATGTTTTTTTCTATGGGGTACTCTCCAATGCGCTGGACCTCCCCCAGCACATAATATCGCTGGCTCACCGGATGGATCAGCATCACCGTGACAATGGGGGATTCCACATAGCCTGCAAGGCGATCCTCCAGAATTTTTTTCAGCTGCATGGGAGACAGCCCCGCCGCCTGGACATCATTGACCAGGGGAAAGGTAATCTTTCCATCCAGACGTACCGTTGCCGCTTCCACGGAAAGATCGGGTTCTTTCCAGGTAAAAATTCTCAGCACATCTCCATGGCCGATGGTATATGAATGATCGGACTTGACTGTGGAGCCGGATTTAACCGTCTGGCCGGCCATGGCCATATGTGTCGTTATCAGAAACCACACCCCCATCCCCCACACAATCTTTTTTGTCATTCCCATTTTTTTCTCCTTTTTTATCCTCACCATTGACCGTATCACAAAGCTCCGCCCTTTGAATTACATAAGACAAGGGATTTTGGCCCGGCCGGCAGTGCTGCAGATAATAAATGTGAAAAACATTCAGGTAAAACCAGAACAAGTAATCAGGCCCGGCGGCAGATGACAGATACTCCCGAATTCATGCCACTGCCCGACCGATGCTATGATCACATCTCCAGATACCATGATGTATCAAAAAGGACAATAAAATAATTCAAAGGCTTAAGCTTGTTGTCGTTGACCCGATAATTGCCATCATTGGCGGGCCAATGGGGTCAGGCTTGGGCGATGTTATAATCAAGGGGCATTAAAACATACCTGGCTGTTACCTTGCTCCCCGGCCAAACAGAACGGTCTTAATGGTCCGCAAAAGGATAATGATATCAAGAAAACCGGATAAATTCTTAATATAAAAAAGATCGTACCCCAGTTTTTCAATGGTATCTTCCATTGAAGCCCCATAATCACACAGGATCTGGGCCCATCCGGTGATACCCGGTTTTACCTCAAACCGGGCCATATAATAAGGAATTTCCTTTTCAAGCTGTTCCACAAAATATTTTCTCTCGGGCCGGGGCCCCACCAGACTCATGTTACCAATAAAAACATTCCACAACTGGGGCAATTCATCCAGACGACACCATCGCATGAACCGTCCCATGCGGGTAATCCTGGGATCATTTTCCTGGGCCCACACAGGCCCGCTGTACTTTTCTGCATCCTCCACCATGGATCGAAACTTATACATGGTGTACACCTTACGATATTTTCCCACCCGCTCCTGGCTGAAAAGCACCGGCCCCGGGGAATCAAACTTTACGAGAATGGCGACAATAACACCCACCGGAAACAAGAGTACCAGCAGCAGAAATGATATAAACATATCCCCCATGCGCTTGAAGCATTGGGTAACCCTTGAATACCGAAACCCCCGGGAAAAGATAAGCCAGGACGGATTAATCTCTCGCACCAGAAGCTTGCCGGTCAATGCCTCATAAAAGGTATTGCCCTCCAGGACCTCAATACCGGACATCTTGCAAAGCAGCAAATCCTCTGCGGGGAAGCTGCCCCGTTTATCTTTAAGGGCCACCACGATTTTATGAACTCCGAACCGTTCCACCATATCGCAAAGCTTGGTTTTCCCGTTCAGAAAATAAAATTTGTCCGCCACATATCGCTCAAGAATTTGATGGGTGGCTTCGGGAATAACGGCGGTGACGGTGTAACCGCAATCAATGTTTTCATCTATATAACAGAGAATATCCATGGCCAGGCTGCCTGAGCCCAGCACAATAATGGTTTCATTAAACCATCCTTTTTTTAATACAAGGATATATAAAAGTCGCCACACAAGAAGCATTAAGATCAAAAACACAATGGCCAGGGTAAAGACCATGGTCGCCACAATTGTTATGGGAAACAGCCAGTAAATAAAAGCAAGGACAATGGAGGCACTGCCAAGGGCCATGAGCAGACGAATAATAATTTCCGGCACCGAGTTGGAAACATTTAAGTCATACAGATCAAAATAATAAAGAGAGACTTGACAGATCACCGTAATGCCGAAGATCCGGCATAACAACAGCAAATCAGAGAAAACACAATAGCTTTGCGTCAAACAAAAAAAAGACAACACCATGGAAAAAAAAATGATAAGCCCTTCAAACATGAAAAATAGAATATTTCTAACAGGATGGTACTGTTTAAGAATATCCAGCATCTGTGATTTCCTTTTAGAATATCAGAACATATTGAGAGCGTTGTATAATCTTCATGCCTTCAAGATTATGGTTCGCAACATACGATTTTCATTGATAGTGACTTTCAAAAACAAGATTTGGCCATAATATCTGCCAGAGGTCATGGTGGGCCGGCCAGAGGAGTGACCTGAGCAGACACGAATCAACCCTAGGTATAATTTTTCACTTTATTTGCATAGTTTTTCACCACCCCCAGGATTTTTTCCCTGCCATAGGTATCCACAAGATCTTTGAGATCACTTTTTTTAGAATATCCGGTTTTCACTACAATAACGATGGCATCCACCTGACGTGCCAGGGCATTGGCCTCTGCCGTCACGTAGGGTGGAGGTGAATCAATGATGATATAGCGATCCTGATACCGGGCCCTCACTTCTTGCAGCAGTTTTCTCATCTGTTCCGATGAAAGAAGTTCAGATGGGTTCGGCGGCGGGGTACCACAGGGAAGAATAGTCAATTTATCCAGCATGATTTTTTTTAAAAGGCGGGGAAGCGGGGTACCCCGGGTCAGATATTCGGTAAGGCCCGGTGTATTGTCCGGCAGGCCGAATATCTTATGGATGGTGGGGCGTCTCAAATCACAATCCATCAGAAGAACATACTCATCAATGCTGTTTGCCATGGTTACGGCAAGATTGGCGGCAACAAAGGATTTTCCCTCTCCGGCAGCGCTGCTGGTGATCATGATTGTCCGGGGCGGTTCCCCCTTATCAGGAAAAAGAATGGCCGTTTTTAACATCCGGAACTGTTCCGCCTCGGGGGAGTGGGGTTTGTTATAAGCAATCAAAGATTTATGGGGTTCCCGGATTTCCAGAAGCCCGGAAGAGGCGTCCACCCGTGGCGGGGTATCAACATCGGAAAACGCATCGGTCCGTGACGGCGCATGGGAGCGTGGCGGGGTATCAGACACCGGAGACCCATCGGGCACTGCAGGCGCAACAGGTACTGAAGCGGGATCCGGCACCACAGGGGCATCAGGCACCGCAAGGGCATCAGGCAGCGCAGCAACATCAGAAGGGGCAGAATCCGACAAAACCTCAGCAGCTTCTCTTTCAATTTTTTTCCGGGGTCGTGGCGCCCTTGGGGGAGGGGCCTCCGGTTTTTTTTTATCCCTTGTCCCACCGGCATATTTTGATTTTTTAAGTGCGGTAAAAATTTTTCCCATTTTACATTTTCCTTAGAAAAATTCTAAAATTTTATCCACGCCCGTCAAATAAACAAAGCCAAAAGCACCCATGAGTAGAAATAAATAGCTCACAAAAAGAAAAAAAAGCAGCCATTGAATGCGTTTATTTATCTGATTTCCCGGTATTTTCAATGGAGCCACACTGGCCAAAATGGGAAGTCCGGCAACTTCTTCAATTTCTTCGTCCCGTCGAATGCTTCGGTCAAAAAACACCAGAAGAAAAATAATGCCGCCCCCTAAGCCGGCTCCAGCAGCAAAGGAAAGGATAAAGAATTTTCTCACATCCGGAGAAATGGGACGCTGGGGCAATGTGGCAAAATCCAGAATACGAAACTGTTCACCCTTCTGTTTTTTTTCCATGTTCACAGAAAGTTCAGCCTCCAGCTTTCGATCCAAAAGCGAGCTATATATTCCTTGGATATTGGTGTAATCACGCTCCAGTGATCGGAGTTCCTGCTCCCGCTGGGGGGTTTCTTCCACCCGGCGCTGGTATATTTTCATGCGGCGCAGAATATCACCAATATCCCGCTGGGCCTGATGCTCCTCATTTTTCAGTTGATTGAGCTGTATCTCCTGCTGAATTTTTTCCTCCTGAACAGCTGTCCAGGCAGGGTTTATCCCGGTATCAGGCGTGTCCACCGGAAAAGTATCGGTTTCGGTATTCAACCGCTCTTCAGCCTCCACCATCTTTTGCAGCCTTGCAATGACAGTGCGCTGTTTTAGAACATCGGGATGTTTATCCGTATACCGCAAAAGTAAATCTTCAAGTTCACGCCTGGCCCGGGCAAGCCGAATGACAGGATCACTGGGGGGAGAATTGTCCCCTGTTTCGGTGATATGCAAAGCGCCGGCCTGGTGGCTCACACTGGATCGAAGTTCTTTGATCTGGGCAATCTGGGATTTAAGGCTGGAGATATTGTTTCTGGTTTCCCGGAGCATATTTTGACGATCGGTGAGTTGCTGCTGCAGTCGGTCCAGGGTTCTTAAATTGGATTCCAGTTCATCGGGCAAGCCTCCCATAAATTTAGAGCGATAGTTGGACAGGATCTGTTCTTTTTCCACCAGTTTCTGGCGTGTTTTTTCCAGTTCCGCCTCCAGAAAATCGCTGGTCCCCACGGCCTGGGCTTCCCTGATTTTCAGGTTCTCATTCATGTAAAAACTGGCCAGGGCATTGGTGATTTTCATCACCCGTTCAGGCTTGGTTCCCTTGTAGGAAATGGCAAAGGCATCTGTTCCCTTCCGGTCCTGGGTAATAGTTACCTTAATGCGCTTCCGGAGAACCCTTATTTTATCTTCCAGATACATATCCCTGCCCTCATCCCCCTGGAAAAGTCCAAACTGATCAATGATCTTTTCCAGGTTGCTTCTGCTCAAAATCTGCTGGGAAATAGTACTGATGCGCTCTTCAATGCCTGAAGTGACAAGGGATTTCACATAGGCCCCCGGTACCTTCTGTGGTTGAACCAGAATGGTGGTGGAAGAGGAATAGACCCGGGGAATAATCAGGGACAAACATAAGCCCACCGAAAGGGTGATGCATAACGGAATAACCACCAGCCACCGGTAACGCAAAAGAATATCGATGATTTCATCCGGTTTTATGGGTAATTCGTTTTGTTGCATACACTCCCCTGGACTTGGATTGTCATGACTGTCTTCCATGACAGGGTTGGCTGTCACATCGACAATTCAAATTAATAATTTTTCTTCTCCCGGTCCATATCCCGCTGCATATCCCGGTTTTTTATGCTGTCCCGCTTGTCATAGAGTTTTTTACCCTTGGCAAGGCCCAGCTGTACCTTGATTTTGCCGTTCTTAAAGTAGATCTTCAAGGGGATGATGGTAAAGCCTCGCTCTTTTATCTTAATGGTGAGCTTGTTGATCTCCCGGCGGTGAAGCAACAGTTTCCGGGTACGAAGCGCATCATGGTTATCATAATAGGCGTGCTTGTAGGGGGAGATGTGAAGCTGACGGATAAACACCTCGCCGTTTTTAATGTCGGCATAGGAATCTTTCAGGTTCACCCCGCCCTCCCGGATGGACTTCACCTCGGTGCCGGCAAGCACAATGCCCGCCTCCACCTCATCGGAAATATGGTATTCGTGCCGTGCCTTGCGATTGGTTGCAATTATCTTTATGTGATCGGATTCCATTGGTCTTTTTTACCTGTGGGCGTTTGGTTTTGGGTACTGGGTGCTTGGTTATAGGTACTGGGTTCTGGCAAAAGGGGTCAGGCTTGTGTTATTGGTGTTTATATGAAAAGGCAGCCTCCAAAGCAACTTCAGCAGAGCCGCCCCCCCGATGGGCAATAGGAACCGGACAATTGAGCTGTCTACAGTTCCGGTCCGGGCCCATTGCCCGTCGGGGGGGCGGCGGTATAATACCATTTGGCTCCGCATCTACGACCCTATATTTGTTGTGTCCGACAGGACATGACCGTTATTGACTAAATCCTGTGCAAATGCAAAGCCACCGATAATGCCAATAGCGCAAATCTGAGCCCGTCGATGGTTAAACCTCAAATCGGAAAAATAAAAATATGCCTTTGAAATGATACTGCCGGGTTATTGCAGGATATCCGGGAATGAGGCCTTGACGAACTCATAAATTTCCTCGGTTTTATCCATGGTCAACACCTTTTCCGCCACCTTACAAGCCTTCTGGTAATCAAGCTTTCGAATCACCTGTTTCACCACGGGGATGGACCCGGGGTTCATGGACAACTCTGTAAAACCAAGCCCCATGAGCACCGGCACATTCACCGGGTCTCCGGCCATTTCACCACAGATGGTGACCACAATGTTCCGGCTGTGGGCCGCATCCACCACCATTTTAATCAACCGCAACACTGCCGGGTTTAAGGGCCGGTACAGATGGGCCACCTGGCGGTTGTTGCGGTCAATGGCCAGGGAATATTGAATAAGATCATTGGTGCCGATGCTGAAAAAATCCACATGTTCAGCCAGTCGATCGGCCATGATGGCAGCAGAGGGCACCTCAATCATGATGCCCAGGGGAATGTCCTTGTTAAACACCATTTCTTCCCGGGTCAGCTCCATGATGGCCCGATCCAGGAGTTGCCGAACCTCAAGGATCTCTTCCACACAGGTGATCATGGGAATCAGCAGCCGGATATTGCCAAAGGCCGCAGCCCGGAGGATGGCCCGGATCTGGGTGAGAAAAATTTCCGGGCGCTGGAGGGAAAATCGCACAGCCCGCAGGCCCAGGGCGGGATTTTCTTCACGGATGTTCTTTAAATAGGGCAGCACCTTGTCGCCGTTGATGTCCAGGGTCCGGATGGTCACAGGTTGGGGAACGATGAGTTCCACAGCCTCCCGGTAGCGTTCAAACAGCTCTTCTTCCGTGGGAAATCGCTTCTGGTCAATGTAAATGAATTCCGTTCGAAACAGCCCCACGCCCTGGGCCGCATTGTCCCTGACGGACACCACCTCTTCCACCAGCTCAATGTTGGCCATGAGTTTCATGGCATGGCCATCCACGGTGACAGAGGGCAGATGACTTTCCCGGGCGATGAGGGCCCGGTACTGCTCATACCTTGCCCGGCGTTCCTCGTACTGAAACAGGGTGTCTTCTTCGGGATTGACGATCAACAGGCCGGAAGAGCCGTCCACAATGAGAATATCATCGTTCTGCACATTGATGGTGGCGGTGCCAAGGCCTGTCACAGCCGGAATATTCAATGACTTTGCAATGATGCTGGTGTGGGAGTCCCGGCCCCCGCGGTCGGTGACAAAGCCCTTGATGTGCTCCAGCTGAATCTGGCTGGTGTCCGCCGGGGAAAGATCATGGGCCACCAGAATCACCCGCATGCGGATGTCGGATATTTTGATGTCTTGGGCACCCATGAGCTGACGCATGATCTGCTCGGACACCTGGGAGATGTCCGCCACCCGGGATTTAAGGTAATCATCCTCCATGCGCTGGAACATGTTCTTTACCTGGCGGGTGACTTTTTTCAATGCCCATTCGGCATTGATGCGCTCATGGGTGATGGATTCAATGGTTTTGCCGTAAAGCAGTTTATCCTTGAACAACACCAGATGGGTCTCCAGGATGTCCACCTGGCTGGAAAACTCTTCGCCCAGGGACTCCACCACGGCTTTAAGCTCATCTTTGGCTTTTTTAACGGCATTTTTAAACCGGTTGACCTCGGCCGGAATGTCCCGTTCCACAATGGCATAGCGCTTGATGAGGTCAACGCCCTCTCTGTCCACCAGGTAGGCCTTGCCGATGCAGATGCCCGGTGCACCGCCAATGCCCCGGATCACCACTTCTTTTGAGTCTTTTGGTTCCGCTTTATCCATCCGTCAATTCTCCAAACCCGTTTTCAAATGCGGCCTCGATGCGATCCAGCAGAGGGAGATCAAGTTCCGATTCAGCCTCCAGAACAAAGGTTTTTCCCATTGTTCCACTGATGGAGAGAATATCAATGACGCTGGCGGCATCCGCCTTATAGTTCCGGTCTCCAAGCCAGATGGTCTTTTCTGCTGTCCGGGCAATCTTTGCGATGATGGCAGCCGGCCTGGCATGGAGCCCCAGCGGATTTACCAATGTCACTTTACGTGATAATACTTTAAAATCTATCAATTTTTTCTACTGACCGGAAGAAGTGGGATGTCAGGGTCTCAAAGTGACTAGTACTTCTGGATTCCTGACGTTCAACAGCTGCCCCGGTATGAACTCCATGGTTAACGTACACTGTTTTTTACTCTTTTTCACTTTCAATCCTGTCCCCTTCAATATAGGTATCCGGGCAAAAAGTCAATAAAGAACCCCACTGAAGCTCAACCGCCACCGGTGGAGATTTTCGGGGTTCAGGCGGTCCCATACCATCGTCCTGGGGTGCATTCTCATTTTCCCGGTTTAGTCACAATAGGGTTTATCTGTCATAGTTGGTGACCCCAATATTGATCAAAATTTCATGATCCAGTCCTGGTAGGTTTTATTTACCGGGTCAATCTCCAGGGCTCGCTGGGCGTAATTCAGGGCATCTGTTTCCATTTTCTGCTGGTGGTAGGCCCTGGCGATGTTGAAGTAATACCCGCTGGTGTCAGGTTTCAGTTCAAGGCACTGCTGCCAGTCTTCAATGGCGCCGGAATAATTTTTCAGGGTCCACCTGATCCAGGCCCGGTGGTTGTAATAGCCGGCGCTTTTCTTTTTCACCGTTTCAATGGCGTGGGTGATGGCCGTTTCTGCCTGTTCATGCTTTCCCATGCGCTGCAGTGCCCGGCAGAAATAGTAATGGTAATGACTGTTGCTGCTGTCCAGCACCGTAGCCCGCTGACCGGCAATCTCCATGGTATCCCAGTCCTTTTGTTTTTCGGCCAGGGTGGCCAGAAGATACCAGGCATGGGCCGTGGGCTTTTTGTCAATGATGCGCTCCAGTCGCGCTTTGGCCACCTCCAGCTGTCCCATGTCCATGAAACAGCGCACCATGATCATCTCCCCCACCGGGGAGTGGCGGCGTTTTTCTTCCACATACCGGGCAAAATTGATGAATTCATCAAACAACTTCTCCGCCCGGAACTGGTTGTAGATGGCTGTGTATTCTGTTTCCAGATTTCCGGACCTGCCAAGGGCCTTTAAAAACAGCTCAAAGCTTTTATCCATATCCTTTTGTTTAAGATACAGACCTGCCAGATACCGATAGGTATAAGCGGAGTTGGTATGGGTCTGGTATGCCATGCTTTTCTGATAATATTCAATGGCGGTTTTCACATCACCGTCTTCCATGGCCATGGAAGAAAGAATGGACAGGGTCTGCCGCGGAGTGGTGTCAGTGGCAAGGGCAAGCAGACAGCCCTGACGGAAAACGGCCCGGACATCCGGGTCAAACCAGACCTGTTTTTTCAGATAAGCATGGGCCGACGGATAAATGGCACCGATGTTTTTAACAACCTGCTGCAGCTCATGGGGCATCCGGTGTCGATGAAAATAATGGGCAAGTTCATATCGAACGGTGATGCCCGAGGGACGAAGAAGGGCAGCTTTTTGAAACAATGGCAGCGCATCGTAGGTAGTGGAGCTAACCCCGGGATTGAAATAGGAATGAAGAACTGCCAGCTTATCGGTGACCTTGGCGTACCAGAAGGCCGTTCGATAGCTCAAGGGATCATGGGCCACGGCCGCCTTAAGGTAATTGTGGCCTTTTTTAAACAGCTGATAGGCAGCTTCCAGGCTCCGGCGACGGTCCATCCCCACCGCTGACTGATCGGCAAGGATCATGGCCTGCTGGTACAGGGCCTTTCCCAGGGCCGTATGAATCCGGAACAGATCCCGGGGGGCCAAAACAGAAGCAAGGCCTGCGGGCAATATCTCTTGGGCCCGGGCAAGATGAACAGCCGCTTCGTCATAGTGCTCAAGTTCATGGGCACGGAGGCCCTTCTGGTACTCATACCGGGAGAAAAACAAGACCAGCAGCCAGGCCATCAAAACAAAATAAATCACTATAATAATAATTAGTTCAGGATTAGCCCTGAACTTATTTAAACTTGTCAAACACCTGGCTGACACTGTCACACACACCTCAATTCACCCCATGGGCTGTCTGTTTTATATAAAATACATGGCTGTAACAGCAGCCAGGACAAAGAATCATGGCTGTTTTATCTTGACCGCAATGACAATTCAAGATAAAAAGCCGCATGTTTCCTTTTAATCTGACATGTCACATTGTGTTTGCCATGGCACTTTTTCTGGTATCAGCCATCATCAGCCTGGGCCTGATCAAATATACCCAGGCCAAGGGGATCTTGGATATCCCCAACGGCCGATCCTCCCACAAGAAACCCACCCCCACCATCGGGGGTATTGCAATTGTATTCACCTTTTTTCTGAGCATGCTGGTATTGTATCTTTTTGATGGTAAAACCATCATCGCAGAAAAATTTTTTCTGGGTTTTACCCTTGGTGCCCTGCTCATTGCCGGCATGTCTTTGTACGATGATCTGAAAAAAAAGGCCTTTTACATCCGCCTTGCCACCCATATATTTGCCGTTGTTGTGGTCATGGGGTCCGGGATCATCATTCACCGGGTGGATTTCCCCCCGGGGATGCCCTTGTTCACCAACCGAACCCTTGGCATTGCGGGATATGTCATCACCTTCTGGTGGATGCTGGGCATGATCAACGCCTATAATTTCATGGATGGACTCAACGGCATGGCAGGGGGTAATGCCATCATTGCCGCAGGTTTTTTCTGTGTGATCACCTGGTTTCAGGGAAGTAATTTTGCCTACATGGTTTCTTACACCATCATGGCCGGGGTGTTGGGATTTCTGATTTTTAATTTTCCCCGGGGAAAACTTTTTATGGGGGACATCGGCAGCACTTTTCTGGGCTTTACCTTTGCCACGCTGCCGATAATTGCCTCATTGTACGACAATGCCCACACCTCGCTGCTGGTTATGCCCCTGCTGCTGTTTCATTTTATATATGATACCAGCTTTACTTTTATACGCCGGCTTTTCAAGGGTGAAAACGTGTTTCAGGCCCACCGCACCCATCTGTATCAGTTGTTTAACCGGCTGGGGTTCACCCATTTCAAGGTAACTGTTTTTTACTGGATGGTGGCAGTGCTCCAGGGATTCGGTGCGATATGGATGATCCACATCTCCGGCCCCATGCGCCTTCTGGTGTTTGTGCCCTATTTGATTTTTCAGGTGATTTATACCATAATCATTGTCCATCACGCACGGAAAGGAGGTTTATTGTGAATCCGTCATCTCCCAACATCATCTTTGGACTAAAGGATTATCCCCGCCCACGGCAGTCGGGTTTTTTCTACCATAAACCACCCACAATATTAGGCAATTTTCAAATAAAAACCCTTGCTGTGCTGGATCTTTACATCACCGAGGAAGCCTACCTTACCCAGATACTGTCGGAGGGCATTGACAAGCTTTTAACCGATAAAGACATTGCCGCCAGAAAAGAATTTTATCTCACCAACTACGCCACGGAAAACATGAAAGACTTTGTACAGAACATCCTGCACAAGGTCATCCAATCCAAACTATAAAATTGGGGTCAGGCTTGGCTTATTGGTGTTATTTAAAAAAAATCCCCAATACTTTACCCCCCAATAACACCAATAAGCCAAGCCTGACCCCGTTAGATCATGGAGGCCAACAGGGTGAAGAGGACGAAGTTGGCGGGGATATGCAGGTTGAAATCGCTGAAGCTGTGTATGAGAATGGCCACCACCGCGCCCATGACCCCCAGGGTTATTCCCCGGATCTGTCGGCTGCGGTTGCTCATCTTTGCAAACCCGGCCCGGAAAAACAGAAACAGAAACCAAGCCATCAGCGGTATAATCAACACCCCGCAGTCTGCCATGAACTGCAGATAGTCATTGTGGGCATACACCGCAAGCACGGCTGCCCCGGGCTCCTGATATGCCGGATAGGCCTCGGTGAAGGTTCCCGGACCTGTGCCTGTTAAAGCATTATCGGCGATCATCTGCCGGGTCCCCTCCCACATGCGAATCCGCCCCTCCAGATTGTCCGCCGCATCATTTTCAATGAGGGTGTTCAGGCGCTGCACCACCGGGGTACTGGCAAGCAAAACCGTTCCCACCACCGCAATGCCCACCACAATGGAAACCAAAACCCGCTTGTGTCGAAAATCCTTGCGGAACAGCAGCACCATCATCATAAATACCATGGCCCCCACGGTGGCGGTCCAGCCCCCCCGGGACAGGGTCATGGCCTGGGCCACAATGAGAAACAGCACCAGGCAGATCATTCCCAAACGCATCTCCGGACTGCGCTCCCTTGTGAGAAACAGACCCAGCATCATGGGAATGGCCATATCCAGAAAGCCCGCCATGTGATTGCGGTTGACATAGGGCCCGGAAAGAGATGTGGAATTGGGGCGTAAAATCTCGGGATATTCCCAAAGTCCGGGGATGCCCATGTCAAAAAGTTTAAGCATACCGAAAAAAGACAGAAACAAAGCCGTGCCAATGATGACATACACCATCCAGCGCTGCTCGTTGCGGAAACGAAGGGTCTGACGGCCTGCATAAAACAGCAACAGACACACACCAAGGGTCAGCATCCCCTCCATTGCCAGGCTTTTATGGGGGGAGAACAGGGCGGAGACTCCCACCATCAGGCCCAGGGGCAGCATGGCCATCTTTAAATTGTATTTTTTCCTGGGACGGGCTTTTTTTCCAGAATGGACAGATTTCAGGGGAACTTGCCTGGATTTAATCACATCCTCCCGGGGTTTTTGCGCCGGGTCCAGTGCATGAACAGAAGTTTTTTTATCCACAAAAACATACCGCACCAGCAGAACCATAACGCCAGCGGTCAACACCAGCATCTGTATCAATGTTTCGGCCCACAGGTTGACAGATCCCCTTAACATGGGTGTCATCACCACCAGCACACAAAGCACAAAAAACGATGCATGTCTCATTGTTGAACTGATTTTTTCCATTTTTCTCCTTCAAATTGGGGTCAGGCTTGGCTTATTGGTGTTATTTCAGCCGCCAGCTGATCAATTTTGTCATGCAGACTGGCGAACTTTGTCCGCCGATCCCGCAACTTGGTCACCTGTTTACTCATGGTCGTAATATCCCTTCCCAGAAAATCTGCCACATCATTCAGGCCATGCGTGGTGTAATCAATGGCCAGCAGCGCAATAATGGCCCGGGCCTCGGCATAGGAGCGATTCCTGCTGCCACTGGTAATATGGTGGGGAGGCAGATCCAGCTTTTCCGCCACCACCCGTGTCAGGGTTTTCAGGCCAAGCTCGGAAACCTGGGATTCACCCACGGTGTCCATGACCTTGCGGACAAAATCATCGTCCCCCAGAATGCGCCCCTGGAGATTACCCTTTCTCAGCATGTCAAGGCTCTCATCGGCCACCGTTTCCCCCATGAAATGAAGATACCGGGCCTGGGCCGCTGTTTCTGTGGGGCCAAAAAACTTCAATCCCGAATCTACGCAGAGCCAATCAGGTGCCCGATCCGGTACCAGATATGCACCATGGCTGCTGTTTTCATATTCCAACGCATCCGCAACCAGCCCGGCGCGCACGGGATTGAGGTGAATATATCGAATCAACTCAAGCATATATCCCTGGCCATCCACCAGTATCGCCTTGTACCGCCCCTGGAACAGATGTCCCACCCTATCGTAATATTTATTAAACCAGCGGGTGTATCGCTGGGAGAGGTTCTGCATCATTTTAGACAGAGGTATCTGGTCCACCTGCAGGGCCATGTGCACATGATTGGGCATCCAGCAATAGGCATAAATCCGCACATCGCAGTTTTCTGAGCCCTGCCCGAGGATGGTTTCAAACTGCCGCACCCCCTCCGGCCCCTTGAAAATGGACTGCTTGGCATTGCCACGAAGCATCACATGGTAAAATGCGCCAGGATAGTGGATCCTCGGTTTTCTTGCCATACAACCTCCTCTTTATATTGGGGTCAGACCCGGCCATATTGACAATATACTTTTTTTGATATATTATAAAAAGATGAATGGAAAGGAAATAATAAAAATATTAGGGCAAAACAACTGGCAAATTGTTCGAGTACGAGGTAGCCACCATTTATTATCTAATGGCCTAAAAACAATTTCTGTGCCGGTCCATGGCAAGAAAGACATAGGAAGTGGCCTTTTAAAGGCAATCGAAAAACAAACAGGAGTAAAGCTAAAATGAAAATCGAATATCCGGTACAGATAACGAAAGAAGAAGACGGCATCTTCTTTGTTTCATTTCCCGACATCGAAGAGGCAATAACCCAGGGAGAAACTATAGAGGAAGCACTTTTTAACGCTTCTGAAGTTCTCACTCTCACCATGGAATACCGCCTTGATGAAGAACAGGAAATTCCAGAACCTTCCAACATAACCGGTAAAAATATTTATTTAATTTCTCCCGACGTGAAGGTGCAGGCGGCTCTACTTGTTCGCAGGGCGCGGGAGGGTAAATCGCTGGCAGAGTTGGCCCGCGCACTTGAGACTTCATGGCCTTCGGTCAAGCGTCTTGAAAATCCTCACAATTCGCCAACTCTGAAAATGCTTGATAAGGCTGCTGCTGCCCTTGGTAAAAGGCTTGTATTAAGTTTTGAATAATTCCGGTGCTGATTGGCATGAACAGAGGATCAACATGTTAACAGCAAAGCAAGTAATAAAAGAGATATACCTCCTTCCAATGGACGAGAGAGAAAAAATTACACGTCACATCATAACGTTCGGAATCAGAAACACTCATCACGATCAAGATGTGCCTGAAATTACGCAACATGTCTCAGGCCCAAAAAAGACCGTATACTTTACCCCCCAATAACACCAATAAACCAAGCCTGACCCCAATTGCTGCTCTAAGGCCGTTTTTGCCCATATTTCAGCAAATATTTCCTATAAAATCGAAAATTTATCTGGGTCAGGCCATCGCCATCACTTGACATTTCATGCATTAGTGCTATCATAAATTCATAATATCAACCCAAGGAGCAACCATGGATGTTATCAAAACTGTAGGCAGTAGCGGACAGATTTCGCTGGGCAAGAAATTTGCTGGGCAGACCGTAATGTTAAGCGAGGTGGACACGGGTGTCTGGCTGGTGAAACTGGGGCGTTTTATTCCTGATAATGAGAAATGGATTCATGCATCGGACGTTCAATGTGAGCTTAAGGAAGCCATTACCTGGGCCGAAAAAAATCCTCCCAAAGAAACCGACATGAACCAGCTGGAGGATCTGATTTAATGATATCTGAGAATGCAGACATCCCCATACGCCTGGATCTGAATAATCCGGTATTCCAGCGGGCTCTTTTCAATCTCACAAAAAATCACCAGCGAAATATCCTCAATACCTTTAAAAAATTGACAGGCATGACATGGCAGCAGGTTTATTCAGATCGCGGATTAAAATGGGAAACAATCCTGTCCCAAAAAGGTCCGAAAGGATGCCGACTATACACTTTCCGAATAAGCAAAGGATTTCGGGCGATTGCATATCGCGATCAGCTATGGATGCGGGTATTGTCTCTGCATCCGGACCATGATTCTGCTTATAAATAATCCCCGACTCACTACACTGTCTTACACAACATGCCTCGGGCCAGAAAACTCCGTATACTTTACCCCCCAATAACACCAATAAGCCAAGCCTGACCCCACTACAAGCGCCAGAAGTTGATGCCGGTTTTTTTGACGGCGTCCATGTCCAGCATGGATTTTACGTCTATTAAGCAGCCTTTATTATTCAGGCAGGCGGTGAAGTCCGGCACAGACATCTCTTTGTACTGACGGTGGGGCACGGCAATGATCAAGGCACCCAGATCCGTCATTTTTTCCCAGGGCTGCAGTTCCACGTCATAATAGGCCCGTGCCTCGGCAGCATCGGCCATGGGATCATGCACCAGCACATCCGCACCGTAATCTTTTAACTCAGAAATTATATCAATGACCCGGGTATTGCGCAGATCCGGGCAATCCTCCTTAAAGGTAAGCCCCAGCACCCCCACCCGGTTATTTTTAATATTCTGGCTGGAATTAATCATCATCTTCACCGTCTTTTCCACCACAAACCGGCCCATATTATCATTTATGCGCCGACCCGCCAGGATCACCTCGGGATGATAGCCCTCGGATTGGGCCTTGAAGGTCAGGTAGTAGGGATCAACCCCAATGCAGTGACCGCCCACAAGGCCCGGGGAAAACTTCAAAAAATTCCACTTGGACCCTGCCGCCTCCAGCACATTTTTGGTATCAATGCCCAGTCGATCAAAAATCATGGCCAGCTCGTTCATCAGGGCAATGTTCAAATCCCGCTGGGTGTTTTCAATGACCTTGGCGGCCTCGGCTTCTTTAATGGTCTCGGTGCGATGCACACCGGCAAGGACAATGGATTCATACAGGTCAGCCACCTTGCCCAGGGTTTCTTTATCGTCGCCGGACACCACCTTGACAATCTTAGTCAATGTGTGCTCTTTGTCCCCGGGATTGATGCGCTCGGGGGAATATCCCACATGGAAATCGGTCTTCCATGTCAGGCCGGATTCTTTCTCCAGAATGGGCACGCAAAGCTCCTCGGTCACCCCGGGGTAAACCGTGGACTCAAAGATAATAATGCTTCCCTTTTTCATGTGCCGGCCAACGGTGCGGGCAGCGCCTTCCACCGGCCCAAGATCCGGACGTCTGGCCCGGTCAATGGGGGTGGGCACCGCCACCACAATATAGTCGGCATCCGCCAGCATGGTGGGATCAGACGTGGGCGTAAACCGCCCTGCCCGCTCAAAATCTTGCCGGCTGACTTCTCCTGTGGGATCTTGCTTTTTCAGACAGTTATCAACAATCTTCTCCTTGAGATCAAAACCCACCGTATCAAATTTTTCACCAAAATGGATGGCCAGGGGAAGCCCGACATAGCCGAGTCCCACCACTGCAATTTTACAATTATCATTCATGAATTTACCTTTTTTATGGGGGCTGACCCAAACAAACCACTGTCCCCGACCAACATCAATGTCTGCACCCCGTCAATGAGAAATATGTCCCGGGGAAATCCCTGGAAGCGATGGATCACGAGCACGCCAGTTATGAGCAGGAGTGTGGAGATGGCCACGGCCTTGGCAAGGATGCCACAAATCGTTGAATCAGCCAGCATGGCAGGGTCAGGCTGTTTAGAATCACAACCCTGATTCTACGTTACTCATAATGCGTCCACATCCTGAGCACATGTACAATCCGGGCTGCTTTATCAAACAGTACCGAAGGGAAGTACTGCTGTCAAATATAAAAAAGCCCTGTCGGGAAAAACTCCCAAAGGGCTTTCAAAAATTACGCAACAGATCTGAGGCCAGAAAAAACCCGTATACTTTACCCCCCAATAACACCAATAAGCCAAGCCTGACCCCACATCACAGGACACACTGGCTGTCCTGGACCTTGAATTCGGGGACGATGGTCTGCATTTTGTTGCGGATGGCGCAGATGTCGTGGATGGCGGCGGCGGCGTAGAGTTCGGACAGCTGGGCCATGAGCCAGTTGTGGTAGGCTTCCTGGGTGCCGTGGCCGTTCCAGTCGCCATTGGGTTTTAGCACCAGTATTTTTTCATGGTTTGTGGGCACGATGCCCTCGCCTTCTGTGATCAGCTCCTCGTAGAGCTTTTCGCCCTGGCGCAACCCGGTGAACCGGATTTCAATGTCCTCATCGGGCACCTTGCCGGACAAGCGTATGAGATCCCGGGCCATGTCGACAATTTTAATGCTCTCGCCCATCTCCAGGATAAAGGTCTCGCCGCCCTGGCCCTGGGCACCGGCCTGCAATATCAGCTGTGATGCTTCGGGGATGGTCATGAAAAACCGGGTCACATCGGGGTGGGTCACCGTCACCGGCCCTCCCCTTTCTATCTGCTCCCGGAACAGGGGGATCACCGAGCCTGAGGAACCGACCACATTGCCGAAGCGTACGGCCATCATGCGGGTTTTAGGTAGTGGGTGCTGGGTTTTGGATGCTGGGTTTTGGGTGCCGCTTTCCTCCCCAGTACACATATTTTCTTCCCCAGTACACATATTCACATGGGCCTGGAGGATGAGTTCACAGATACGTTTGGAAGCCCCCATGATATTGGTGGGCCGCACCGCCTTATCCGTGGAGACCAGCACATAATGCCCCACCCCATATTGAATGGCCTTTTCCAGCACCACCTGGTTGCCCCGGATATTGTTGCTCACCGCCTGCCAGGGATTTCGTTCGAGCATGGGCACATGCTTGTAGGCAGCAGCATGGAAGATCACCTGGGGTTCATACCGACGCATCACCCGGTCAATCAACGCCTCATCCTGGATCAGCCCCAGCACCGTGGCATACCGCTGGTACCCGGCCCGGTGCTTTAGCTCCATCTGGATGCTGTAGAGATTGGGTTCGGAGGCATCCAGCATGATCAACTGCCGGGGATTGAACTTGATGATCTGGCGGCACAACTCACTTCCAATGCTGCCCCCGGCCCCGGTTACCAGGACCACCTTTTCATTGAGGTAGCCTGAAATCTTTTCCGAATCCAGCTCCACAGGCTTTCTGCGCAACAGATCCTTGTAACTCACATCCCGCAGCACCTTGACATTGACCTTGCCATCCACCAACTCGCCCATGCCGGGCAGGGTTTTAAAGGGCAAATCACAGCTCTTGCATTCATCCACAACGGCCCGCATCTGCCGACCGGTGGAAGAGGGCATGGCAATGAGCACCAGGTTGAACTTGTGCGTAACCTTAAGGTCGCAGATATCCTTTACCCCCCCCAGCACAGACACCCCATGGATGGATCGGCCCTTTTTGCTCGGGTTATCATCGCCAAACCCCACCACCCGGTACCTGAGCCGGGGGTTTTCTGAAATCTCCCGGTAAAGCTTTTCCCCGGCGCTGCCCGCCCCGTAAATCAACACCGGGATCTTGTCTTTATCCATCTTAAACAGGGGCAAGGCATTGCCATCGCCCTTGTGCGCCATGTATTCCTTGAAGATATAGCGGATAAAGAGCCGAAGCCCACCGGCAAAGAGCAGGGTCAGCACGGCATCAATGAGAAAGACGGCCCGGGAAAATCCCTGGAACCGATGGAGCAGCAGCACACCTGACAGCAGCATCAGGGTGGAAATACCCACGGCCTTGGCCAGGCGCCACAGATCTGCCAGACCGGCATAGCGAAACATGCCCTTGTACATCTTCATGAAAAAAAAGCTGAGAGACTTCACCGTCAGGACAAAGGGCAGGAGATGAAAAAACTGATTCAACATCCCCTGGGTCATCACAAACTCGAACCGCACGAGATAGGCACAGATCAACGACAGGGAAAAAAGCAGCAGATCAATAAAAAAAATCACATAAAAATTAACATTTTTCAGTTGAACAAACATGTGAATGCTCTCTTTAAAGGCAATATACCTGATAAAACGTTATAAAAACAAAATTTTAGCGAGGTCTGACCCCCAATATAATGTTTACTACTCGGTGGAGATCTTCTTCATCCATGGCTGTGCCCGAGGGGAGGCACAACCCCCGGTTAAAGAAATCTTCACTCACGGTGCCGCCCACCACTTGGCAGGGATAGGTTTTCTGGAACACAGGCTGGAGATGCATGGGCTTCCACACGGGGCGGGACTCAATATTTTCCGCCTCCAGGGCCAGGCGCACGGCTTCTCTGTCCGCACCAAACAGCTCCGGGGTGATGAGAATCACGGTGAGCCACCGGTTGGGAATCCCATACTCGGCCTGGGGCATGAAGGTCACCCCCGGCACATCCTTCAGGGCATTCTCATACCAGGCACAGATCTCCCGCTTGCGGCGCACCCGGTCATCCAGCACCTTAAGCTGCCCCCGGCCAATGGCGGCCAGGACATTGCTCATGCGGTAGTTGAACCCGATCTCGGTGTGCTCGTAATGGGGAAAGGGGTCCCTTGCCTGCTGGGACAAAAACCGGGCACGATCAATCAATGCCTTGTCATGGGAGGCCAGCATGCCCCCGCCGGAGGTGGTCATGATCTTGTTGCCGTTAAAGGAGAACACAGCGGCCCGGGCACCCACCCCGGCATGGCAGCGCTGGGGGTTGTCCCCTGCCCCCTGGTTAGCTGTCATTAGAATTTTTTTACTTAAATACCGAGCACCCATGGCCTCGGCGGCATCCATGACAACGGGCACGTCGTAAGCCTCACAGATTTCAAAGATCCGGTCATAGTCGCTGCACTGGCCATAGAGATCTGTCGGCACCACGGCCTTGGGTAATTTCCCCCGTTGACTGGCAGATTCAAGGGCCTGGGTCAGCAACTCCGGATCCATGTTCCAGGAGTTGCGATCACAGTCCACCAGCACCAGGGTTGCACCCAGAAATACCACGGGGCTGAGGCTGCCCACAAAGGTTAAAGTGGAGCCGATTACTTCATCGCCCGGGCCTACGCCAAGTTCTTTTAATGCCAGATGCATGGCGGCTGTACCGCTGGTCAGGGCCACGCAGTGCTCTATGCCGGTGTATTCGGCAAATTCTTTTTCAAAGGCGTTTATCTGGGGGCCGAGGGGGGCTATGTAATTGCTCTCAAAGGCCTCATTTACATATTGCTGTTCAAGAGTGCCTATATGCGGTGGAGATAAAAATATTCTATCTTTCATGGATTTATACGTTACCTTTTTCCATTTTTTGTACGCTTCACGATATTCGAGTTTGATCAATTTTCATAATAAACAACCTAATCCAGAGGGCAGAATTTTCCCATCAAACAAAATTCACGGTGGCGCAACCGCCGTGAAAGAAAAACGCCATACTTTACCCCCCCAACAACACTCATAATCCAAGTCTGAGCCCAGCTTTTGTTTAAAAGCGCCTTTTCGGCATCAAAAAGTACACGCCAAGAGCCTTTTTGCCCATTTTTAAGGTAATATTCCTTATAAAAACAAAAATTAACGGGGTCAGACCCTCAAATATTCAAAAGAAGAGACCTCAATGCAACTCTCAGGGGTCTCCAACTTATAATGCAAAGATCCCTTTCGCCTCATTCGTATGGATGCCATCCAGCCAAGCGCGTCTGGTGCCTTAAAATCTTTCATTGGATTATCCCCGATATAAACACACTCAGAAGATTCGTGCCCTTGACTTATTTGGATAAAAGCACGGTGATGGGGCTTCCAGAAGGCTTGTCCCCAATCACCGGTAACTATAATTTGATCCACCAATCTATCCAGTTGTAACGCTTTTATCTTGGCCCACTGGACATGGGGGTAACCATCCGTGATGATTGCAAGGTCTTCAGGCACATGTGCTGAAAAAAATTCAGAAGCATCGGGCAAAAGAGAAATAACGGGTTCATGGGAGCGGTATACGTCTAACATCTGTTGAACAAGAACCTCTTTTACACCTTCAAGTTCTGCAAGCGCCAAATCAAAAATATTACCCCGCCTTCCCTCTTCAAATAATCGCCAGGCGTTTTCAAAAAAGTTATCTATTCCATGCTTTTCTTTTAACCAACGATCAACCGCTTGAAATCCACTCCTGACAAAATCGCGTTCAAGATAAAGGGTGTCGTCCATATCCAATACGTAAAGCAAGCATGCCCCCCTATCTGGCTTGTGTAAAAACGGCCGCATCATAACGCATCATTCGAACACCTTCCTGCCAATCATTATGGTAATCGGGTTTTTGACCATTTAGATCTTGTAAAATCCATTTGGTAAAAGTACCTCCAGCTCGATCACATATTGGATACCCCCCCCCAAAACGGGCATTAATTTCAAATACCTGAACAGCACCGGCATTATTTTGAAACCCTTGAAAACAAATGGTTCCCCAGATACCAGAAAAAATATCCCCAAGCTTTTCAGCAGTGGTAGTGAATTCAGGAATTCTTATAGTTTCTGCAAAACAAACCTCACCTGCTCTCACCATTTTACGATAATGGGGCACACATGCCATGCACTGTCCATTATGGTCATAAAATGCATTGATTGTGTACTCTTTCCCCTGGCAAAGCTCCTGTAAAATATATGCATCCGGTACAACATGCATTTTTTCAAGGGCTTCTTTTGATTCAACAACAGCAATCCCAGCACTGCAAGACCCATCTATGGGTTTTAACATTAATGGATATGGAAAAGTGCTATCGGAATTGAGACAAGTATCAACACTCCAGGTTTCCGGCGTTGCAATACCATGGGTTTTCAGCTGATATGCAGTTTTTCCCTTATCCCTTGCAACTGCAACAAAGTCAGGATGTGAAACCAGAATTTTGGTTCCTTTTACTGCAAATTTCTCACGATTTTCAGCGTACAGCATCAGTTCAGTATCAATGGTGGGAATAATCATATCGACCTGATGTTGTTCACAAATACCTGAAACAACCTCCAGATAATTTTCAGCAGTACACCGCGGCACAGGAACCGCAATATCCGCCACTTGGCATGCCGGACTCCATTCAGGTGTCATATCAATGGCAATAATCTGCAAATCAATGGATTGTATCCTTGCAGCGGCACGAAAACAATTGATTAATTCTACTCTTCTTCCGGCCGATGAAATCAATATGCGAATCATTATTTACACCTCTTTAGTTCCATAAAATTCCGGCATAGTTGCATGGCCATCGGCACTGATATCACTACGCCTGACAACCTTTAAAATTGTTTTTAAAATAATTTGGATATCCAAAATTATACTTTTATGATCTACATACCAAATGTCCAGATTAAACTTATCTTCCCAAGACAATGTGTTTCTGCC
This sequence comes from uncultured Desulfobacterium sp., assembly GCA_963674605.1. Classification (GTDB taxonomy): domain Bacteria; phylum Desulfobacterota; class Desulfobacteria; order Desulfobacterales; family Desulfobacteraceae; genus Desulfocicer. The sequence continues at coordinate 1,491,008 of OY771474.1, forward strand.
ATTAACCTGTGCCCACCCACTCAAACCAGGCTTAACGTCATGACGCCTCGCCTGTTCCGGGGTGTATCTGTCCATATATCTCATCAATAACGGCCTTGGCCCCACAAGACTCATATCCCCCTTCAGCACATTGAACAACTCCGGTAGCTCATCCAAAGAGGTGGAACGAAGAAAATAACCCAAGGAGGTCATTCTATCAGCATCAGATAAATAATTTCCCTTATCATCTTTTTTGTCATTCATGGTACGAAACTTATACATGTAAAATGGTCTGCCGTTTAATCCGGGGCGTCTCTGCTTAAACAATATGGGAAACCCCATTGTAAAAAAGATCAAAACACCGATAATAAAAAACAACGGTGACAACACTATGAAAGCAGGTGCGGTCAAAATAAAGTCTATAACACGCTTTAACTGATTATATATTTTTAATTTCATCCAAATAAAATTCCTGCAATCCTATATTCCAATCTCTTTCAGTGCCTTAACAAACTTATTGGTATTGTTTCTGGAGAAATAATCAACCGCTGTTTTCCTTGCATTTATTTTCAGCTCATCAAGTTCTTTATGATTCTGATGGAGCTCCTTTATGCTCTGTACAAGTTTATCAATATCATTACTGGAGACACTAATCCCACATTTTTGCTCACGAACAAGATCAGTAAGCTCCGTTGCTTGATCGGTGATTATCAATGGAGCAAGACCCGCAGCCATATAATAAAAGGTTTTACTGGGTAAAATACAGCCCTGTGTGCCTTGTTCATAGGCCACCACTCCAATATCTCCAGATGTAATTGAAAGAGGCAAAACCGATTCTGGCTGAAAAGGCAACAAGGTAATATTTTTCAATTTATTTTTGAAGATAAATTCTTCAACCAGCTTGTATTTGACACCTTCCCCAATAAAAAGAAAATGAATGCCTGGAAAACACTCCAATTGCTTTGCTGCATCCAAAAGTGGCTCTATGCGATGGGTATGCCCCATGTTCCCAGAATATAAAACGGTAGTCTCATAGTTTAAGTCATATTGCTGGACAAAATCATTCTGATTTTTAGAAACAGGCTTGATCATATCCACATCGGCCCATGGTGCTATTGCGATGACATTCTTTTTTCTAAGCCCTGACCGATCCATTTTTTTCTGCAAATTAACAGCCATATCATTGTCAATGGTCATCAACAGGCTGGCACGCTTATAGATAAAGCAATTAAAAATATCCCAGCATTTTGCAAACAACCCATTACTAATTCTACCGGTATTGACCAGAACATCCGGATAAACATCGTAAACAAGAATAATATATGGATGCCCAAACAGCAGATTAAACATTAAACCCGCTAACCCCAAAAAAGGAGGATTACTCACAATAAAAAAAAGAGTATCCCTTTTCTGACTGGCCATCAGTCGAACAGATGCCCCAAAATATAAGAGCCATGAAAACAATCTCGTTAAAATTGAACGTCTGTTGTAACCCGGAGCTTTTTTAATCAGCAGATGCTTGCCAGAGGATATACCGACTGTATCCGGATGCCCTGTAAATAAAAGACTCGGAGACCAACACCTGGATAAATCTTCAGCCAACTCCCTGAACAAAGGGCCAGCCATCTGATTTAAAAAAACAATTTTGTTTTTTTTACCTTCGGTCTTCAATATTTCAATCACCCATCAAATCTCTTGTTGCAATGGCAGCCTGTTCAATAAAAACAAACAAGCCCTTGTCAATTGTATGAATCATGGGACAAGCATTTTCCATTAAGTGTAAATCAATTTCTTCCAACAAAAACAGGGCCAAAGAAATCCGTCTTTTTTCCTTATCAGCCCAATCAAAACCAAAAAGACTTTTATCAACCATGAGTTTACCGATTAAGGCATTCTTAACCCGAACAGCCAACCCCCCGGGAAAACGTGATTCAAGAAAAAAGACCAAGCCATCATATCCGAATTGCCTCTTCCTGGTATACTCCCAGTCAATTAACCAGGATTTTTCTTCATCAAGCAATATGTTTGCAGGTTGAAAATCCCCATGGCTTTGAACCACTGGAACCATATTGTTTTGGGAAGTAGATACTATTTGCTTTAAATCTTTTAATACAGAACAGAATAGCCGTTTTTCATTTAATGATAAACGGCTATTTTGTTCCAATGCGATCTCAATTCTATCCATTACGCTTTCAGAATAATGAACCAATGAATAATCTTCTAAGGTTTCTTCATATAATTTTTTCAGGGCCATTGAAACCTGTTTTAATGCAATTTCACCACGATTGATTTTTTCAAGTCTATTTATCGGTGTTCCTGTTATAAAAGATTCGCTATACCACGTAAAATCACGATCATAATCATAGATTTTAGGAGCTGGTAAATATGGATGTTGTTGGCGTATATTGATATCCAGAGCCATCATATCTTTATCAAATCCAGACTTACAGATAACAAAGCACTGATTTGTTTTAGAATCAATTAAACGAATGTGATGATTACCGCCAAGAATCACAAAGTTTTCAGATTCGTTGACTGGGGGTGAAACTAAAATCGCATAAGGTGCAAGAAATGAACTGCTAAAACGGCAGGATGCTAGAAACACATATAATTTTTGAATAGGTCGTCGCCACCAGATCCGGCTCCTTGAAAACTCGTTTAATGCTGGCTGAAGAGCGTTCTGTTTGACGGCTGCTGTAAATATTGTATTAGTGTAGGGATTGCAGAACCAAATCTGACCACTGTTAGAAGGTATATACTTTTTTTTTGAGTACCATTTAACAGAAATTTTCTGCTCAAAGTGCTTTTGAAAAAAAACTAAAAGCGTTTGCTCAATTATTTTACCAAAAGGTTCACGTTGCAAAAGGAGACTTATACGCATTAGATCAGGAGTCCCGAATTTCTTAATATTATGATTTCAATGAAATGGTTTCAACTATTTCATTGTGTATCTTTTCAAGTACTTGCAAACAATCTATTCTCTTGTACCCTTGCGTACACGAAATTCCTTTATACATGTCCAACCGCTTATAAAGGACTTCTTTTGAATCTGGAAACGGTTCCTTTTTAAGTAGAGATCTTCGCAACGATTCATCCACATCAATTAACAGCATAAAACTAGCATCTGGTTTGGGTGTAATCCATTTAAGGACTTTCCATAAGGGCCATTGATCAATTTCTGCATTTGGAAAATTTAACTTAAAATCAATCCAAGTATCCCCCAAATAGCGATCGGCAATTATGCACCTACCAAAAAATTTTATTATTCGAATATAAATTCCATAAACAAGGATCAAATCAAAAATGGCCAAAATTAACCAAATATTTCTAATCCATATTTTCTTAAATGCATTCTCCCTATCCTCATTCCGTCCAGGAGGCGGAAGTTTCTTTTTGAGGATCTTTCTAAGACAGGACTTAAGAAAATTAAAAGGGCCTGTATATCCCCCCCTACTCCATAAGTAGACAGGTTTTTTTCCATGTTCCAGCAAAAAATTAAGAAGCAGTTCAATCTGCGTAGACTTGCCAGCACTATCAAGCCCGCTGAATACGATAAGCCATCCTGGTTCAAAAATCATTTTAAACTTATTTTTATTCACGTTCTGGCCCTTCTAAAAACCAAATCATTTAACCTTTTACAATGTAAAACAAACAAATTATGTTTTTTTCTTACATTGTATTTTTCAGTCATATACTCCCTGTCAGGAAAAATACTGCGCCAAAACCCGCTCAAGTCATCATACAATAATGCTGTAAAAATAATATAAGCAATTTTACTGAACTTCTTCTCATCAGGATTAAAAAAGCCTGCTTTTTGAAGCCATTTTAATATGAGCGTTACCTTCCATTGTTGGGGCTTAAGAAGTCCTATCACTTCATCAGGAATTGGTGCCTTAAAAAACAATTTCGGTATTAGTAAAGAAAAAAAGACTGGAGTTCTCACCTGTAATTCCAACACTCGCTTCACAAAAACATCCCAATTTATCGATTGGCCTTGCACAATACGAAGCACATCCAGATGCAACCGAAAACCAGGGGCTCTAACATAGGTATGTTTTGCAGTATGTAATGCAACCTGAAGCAAATTATTTTCAGGAGAAAGTATTTTGACGTCAGTTCCAGGAATAAAAACAGAGCTACTCATCAGATCGCTTGCATCAGGCTCCTGATCCGGTCTTATCCATCTGCCAGCCACGGGACGCCACTGAAGTTCAAACCATAATTTTTCACCTCCAGGCAAAATTTTCCAATATTCTGCACCCCCTCCCTGTTCAGCAGATTTTAGTTCTGCATCTTCCAAAGGACTTCGAAATTCGAAATGATATCCATGGTTTAATAAAATTTTATGAGCGATTCGAAAATGATGTTTTTCTACAAGCACGTCTAAATCACCCATTGGAGAGCAACCTGGACAAGGGTGTATCCCACGTGCAATACCACCATTTTTCAGCACAACCAAATCTATTCCTTCAGCAGATAGACATCCAGCAATCATATCAAGCTCATCTAAATAAGCAGAAATGCGCAGGTATGTTTCCTTGTGCACCTGAAGCAAATGCACAGGGACTCTTTCAACCCCACAAACATCCATTAATACATGTGCCACGACAGAACTTAGCTCATTGGCCTGCACCAACAAAAGAATCTCTTTATCCTCAAAAGCTTCCAAAAACCGCCGCGCTGCTTCTTTCTTCTCCATCTCTGGCACACGCCCTGCCAAGATTTCGCAAATGATCATTTCTGAATCAGACAACTTAATATTTGGAATCTTCATCATTTCCTCGTGTTTTTCTCATCAATCACCTCTTTATAAATTTGCAACAATTCGTTCGTAATAATCTCAGGAACTAATTTTTCTTGAACATATTTCTTGCCAAGAACCCCCATTTGGGACATCTTTGACGGATGCTTCATTAGCTTATGGATGACGTCAACAAAAGCTTCAGGATGTTCAGGATCTACTAGAATACCTCCTCCTGACTTGCTTATTAACTCAACAAGGCCTCCCAGTTTTGATCCTATAACAGGAATACCACAAAATAATGCTTCCACAGCCACAAGTGAAAAAGTCTCTCCGCATATTGATGGAACAACCACGCATTGCGATGATGATATAATATTAAGAACTTTGTTATGAGGAATCTGCCCCCAAAACTTCACATGATCTAAACTATAGCTTTGACAATATTGCTTTAAAAACTGACGATCTGGGCCGTCACCTATAATATTGACCGGCAATTTAATATTTCGGATAATTTCCTTAATTATCCTTGTTCCTTTGGCGGGTGCTATTCTTCCAACAAAGGTTAGACCGCTTCTTTCTATCTTTTTTACTGATAGCAATTCATCAACAGGAAGAACAGGAGCTGCATTATATTTAACCTGTAATTTTTCCACAGGGAAACCAGCATCTATAAATTTGTTTTTTACAAATTCAGATACAGTAATAAATTTATCTACCCATAAATATAGCAAGCCTGATTTACGATAAATAAGATTCACAAGCCATAGCAAAAAACTTATCAACTTTGAACCTCTGGAGCATCCGTAGGTCACTCCCTGAAACCCCGTATTTTTAACGCATATATCACAGTATCGACCATCTTTAAATAGCCCACCTTCCACACAAATCCACCGAAAATTATGGAGTGTCTGAACAACAGGAACCCCTTTTTTCCTACAAGCATAAAAAACAGAAGGCGTTAATAAAGGTAGAATCCCGTGAAAATGAACAATATCTGGCCGGTATTTATCAATCATCTTTTTCGTTTTCATAAAAAAAGAAAACGACCAAAAAATATTAATACCAGCAATCAAGGCTTTTTTAGAAAACAATTCACGACTTACGTCGTTCCTTATAACATACAGATAAACATTTATACCTTTTCTACGCAACGCGTTGACTTCATCATTAACTACAGTCAACTCACCTGATGGAAGGTTTGGATCGCCAGCATTGTGGATTATTAATACATTCATCTTATTTTAAAGGTTATTTCATGTTTGTATAAAAAAAGATGCATAATTGCAGCCGTTTCATAACACCAACAGCCTTCCCTCTAAATGCTATCCATAGCCTCAATAATTCGGCAACAATTCACATTTACATCAAATATTTCCATGGCAAGTTGCTGAGCAGACTTACTCATATCATCCATAGTTTCAGGTGTTGCATCAAGAGCAGTTATTATGGCGTTGGCCAACGCATTGACATTTCCGGGCAGACAAAGGAAAGCATGCTTTCCATCAATTAAGTATTCACCAATGTCACTAACCTTCGTGGCAACTACAGGCGTACCCGAAGCCATATATTCTGCCAATTTTGTAGGAAAACCTGCATCATTCACGGTACTAGAAGCTTTTGGCATTACCAAAACATCCGCTGCTGCAAGAAGATCTATAACTTCCCGTTGATTTAGCAACCCTAAGTAAACGGCAGATTGCTTAAGTTTATTTTTTTCAATCATAACTGTCGGCAACTCCGATAGATATGGTGCAGGACCAGCAAAGACTAAATGGGCATCAGGGGCACTCAATACCACTTTTCTCATAGCTGTCATAAGAATCGTAAATCCAGCAGGTGAATTAAGAGAACCCGTGTAGACGACCCAACGTTTTTTGCGTATTCCTGACAGCTGGTTACGAAATTTTTTTCTGTTGCCGTCTTGAAAGCGAATACAATCTACCAACGCAGGAACACGCATCACACGGCGGCACCCCTTGCTTTCTGTCTCCAGTATCGAACTGATAACAATCACTTGATCAGCAAGACGCTTTGCAATTGTTGTAGAGTTTCTATACATCAAATAATATAAGAAATCGAAAAAAGAAAACTTGGGTAATGTATACTTTATTCCATCCACCTGCTCAATACAAATATGCAGTCCAACAAAACGCACGAAAGCTGCCATAAAGAGAGTTTCAGGGGTGGGTTGATAAAAATAAATCCAATCATATTTACGACGAATAACGTCACCCAGAATTTGTCCTATCCAAGATATCCTTGCGCGTGCCTGTATCCACAATGGAACACGACGATCACGCAAACACCATTGTAAACTTTTGCTTGGATATGCACCCCAATGAAAGGTACAACCCGCAACAAAATCCTCTCGGTTAAGTCTTTCTCGAGGGCATGGTGCATAGAGACCTATTTGATGACCCAAGCCTGTAAAAGCTTCGACGATTGACATAACCCGACGTGCACCGGCATCTCGAACTGGCAACCGTATATTTGCTACAACAGCAATTCTTTGTGACTTCTTCATTGATTTTTGTTTTTGTGAACGAACCATAGAGTCCTAAGTTTCGGGTCAACCCCTTTTTTATGGAGAGTTTTATCTCGTAGATTTCTTTTGGATGTAGGTTTTCCATAACCGCTCATTTTATAGCTGATCTCCTTCCCCCTTGACCTATTTTTTTATAACTACGTTCGTCAGCAAGTAAAGAAAAAAATCGGCACCCCACCCCTTTCAGGGGCGGGGACCCCCCGATTTTTTTCTTGACTTGACTTCCTCACTCCGTTTGTGGGAAATAGGCCAAGGCGGGAGGAAAAATGAATTTTATATTCTTATTTCCCGAATATTGAGTGCCTCACCGCGCTGATAGCTCTCATAAACTTGCATGGGTGTCCTGTATTTCAAGGATCTATGTATCCTGAAGAAATTGTAAAAACTCATGAAATCAACGGATTCCGTATATGCTTGTCCATAAGTCATGAAATACCTGGGCTGGATAAACTCTGTTTCCAATATTGAATTGAATGCCTCAATATGCGCGTTCTTATTTGGTGTTGCCGGTGGGATCAGTTCATGGAGGATCTGATCCTCTTCAAAGTTTTGCACATGTTCTGTGAAAACCTTGGATGTCATCTGGGTGCCATTGTCACTCCTTATTACCAATTGATTTTCATTGGGTATCCCAAAATCTTTAAGTGCCTTGTCAAGGGTGAACGCCAAATCCTTCCCTTTACAGCTTAGCCCTATGTGATAATTAACTGAGAGCTTTGCACGACTACACTGATTGAGGCTAACTTGCACACGAGAGCTTTGCACGACTACACTGATTGAGGCTAACTTGCACACGAGAGCTTTGCACGACTACACTGATTGAGGCTAACTTGCACACCAGTAGCGCTAGTTTTTTTACCCAAGTCGTTGTAAAATCTTAAAAAAACAAACATATAGCATTGAATTAATTGCGTTTTTATGTCATATATATCACTATAACTTCATTCAATAGGGGGCATTATGGCATACAAAAAGATTGAACAGAATTTTTCCTTTGCTGATATCGCTATCCAAAATCACTCTGATAAAAATCGAACCTATATTTTTCTAAATCAGATTGAAAAAACTATCGATTGGAATCCCATTGAAAAACTTATTTATAAACACTACCCAGTCGGCAAATCCAAGGAAGGTGAACGAGCATATTCTCCGCTTTTTCTTTTCAAATGCTTTCTCCTTCAAAAATGGTTTCAAATCAATTCTGATCCAGAACTTGAAAGCCAGATCAATGACCGCATTTCATTTAAATCGTTCCTTGCTTTACCATTGGATCAGCCTTCCCCCGATCATTCAACTTTTTCACGATTCCGCAGCCGCTTGCCGAAAGAAGCCATGATCGAAATTAACAGTGCTCTTCTCAAGCAATTCCATCGAAAAGGCCTCTCCATCAATGAAGGGGTTGCTGTAGACGCCAGGCTTGTTAAATCTGCTAGCAAACCGGCTCCCAAAGACAAGCTTCATGAAATTATCAAGAAAGCTGAAACCCCTGAAGGGAAGCTTGACAGAAAAGGCAACCCCAAAAAATTCTCCAGGGATCTTGAGTCTGACTGGACTGTAAAAAATGACAAACCTCACTATGGGTTAAAAGAACATACCTCCGTGGACACTCAAAATGGCTTTATCCTTTCCACATTCTTGACACCGGCTTCACACCATGATTCCAAATATTTTCCCAAGGCAGTTATTTACAGTATGCATACCAAAGGTAAGATCCAAACAGCTTATGCCGACAAAGGTTACGCCGGTGCTCCAAATCGAGAATTTCTCGCTCTGAACCAGATCAAGGATGGGATCATGCGAAAAGACAACATCAACGCCAAATTGACCGAGGTGGAGATCTCAAGGAACAAATCCATTTCAAAAATTCGATACATAGTGGAACAATATTTTGGCATCAGCTGCTTACATGATAAAGGAGATAGAGCTCGATTTACGACCATCTTAAAAAACACAATAGACATCATGTTCAGGCAATTTGCATTCAATTTGAAGAAAGGGGCCAAAATCATGGATGTCGTTCCTGTTTAAGGGCATTGGTGCGTCCTCTTACCGGAAATCGGTGAGAAGAGCACAATCGAAAACAAAATCGAATAAAATTCGTTCGAATTTGCTTCAAATAAGATATTTTTTCGACATTTTTTTACTATCATTTTATAGGTTTTTAATTTTTTTTACAGCAGTTTTAAAATCCTGGAAAATATGCTTTTCTTGCAAAGCTCTCATTGCTCAGTTGCCCTGCGGAAATCTCAAATCCCATATCATGTAATGCTTCCAGTAATATGGGCTGTGTGACATGGCAGTGATAATGCTGGTAAAGGACAAATCGTTTGAATTCCAAATCGAAATGCCCGCCGTTCAAATTTTCTGGGAGTTTTCCGGTGAATGAACGGCCATCCGGGGAAACCCATCTTTCCAGTAGATATTTGATAATGAAAGGTTCAAGCCGGAGTCTCTGGACCACAAAATCGTTATACCCTTTAAAGATGCTCCCAAGGGGGAGATCTTCAGGTGAAATCTTGATGGTTTTATGTATTTTCAGATTTTTTGTTTTATGACGCTTGGCAGAGCCAGGCCGCTTGCCTTGTGTTTGAAATTTGTTTTTGCGCCGGGATTCAAGGCCGGAAGGCTTAATTTTTGGTTTGGGTTTTTGTCCCTTAAGGCGTGCAATTTCATCACGGAGAGCCTGGTTTTCCTCAGCAAGCAGGTTGAGATATTCCAGGAGCATCAAAACCAGAGGGGTTTGCTCTTCTACAGGAATGTCTTCAATTTTAGGAATTTTTACAACCATGAGAGCTCCAGTGCATGAAATTTTACAACTATTATTTGATACAATATAATAAGAACGATTCAGCTTGGTTTCAAGTCTTTGTGGTTGTAAAAAATCAGTGATTGCCCGGACTTATTGAGAACTTACGTTCATTCCAAACAACTCTCTTCACATAATTCCTATAGCTTAAAATTATTCTTAGAACTTTTTCAGAAACATTAGGTACCTTATAATCTCTTACCAATCGCAAGAGTCGACTATCTCCTCTTGACTGGTCGGTTAAAATTTCAAGGGCTTGAATGACAGGTTCCAAATCCAACCCTGTCATCATCACCGCCCCCTCCTCCATTCCCTCTGGCCTTTCATGGGCATTGCGGATATTTAAAGCTGGAAAATTCAAGATAGAGCTCTCTTCATTGATAGTGCCGCTGTCTGACAGCACCGCCCTGGCATGCATCTGAAGCTTGACATAATCATTAAAACCCAATGGCTTCATCAACTCCACTAAACCATTCAATTGAACCTTTTCTGCATCCATGCGCTTCCGAGTCCGGGGGTGCGTGGAAACGATTATACGGTGTTTATATGTTTGGGCCAACTGGTTTAAAATCTCTATGAGCTTGAAAAATTGCTCTGGGGCATCAATATTTTCCTCACGATGGGCACTGACAACAAAATACTTGCCAGGCTCAAGCCCTAAACGACCAAGCACATTGGAATCCTTAATTTTGGGCATGTAATGATGCAAAACCTCATACATGGGACTGCCGGTCTTGATAATACGATCCGGCAGAAGACCTTCCCGCAGCAGGTACTCCCTGGCAATGTTGCTGTAGGGCATATTGATATCACTGATGTGATCAATGATTTTACGGTTTATCTCCTCGGGTACCCGTTGATCAAAACAGCGATTCCCGGCTTCCATGTGGAAGACGGGAATCTTTCGGCGTTTGGCGGCATAGGCGGACAGGCAGCTATTGGTATCCCCCAGCACAAGGAGGGCATCGGGTTTCTCCTTTTCCAACACTTCATCCACCTTGGCAATAACCTGCCCCACTGTATCACAAGCGCTTTTACCAGCAGCTTCCAGAAAAAAATCTGGTTTACGAAGTTCCAGATCATCAAAGAAGACCTGGTTCAACTCGTAATCATAATTTTGGCCGGTATGGACGATTATCTGGTCCATATATTTATCCAGTGCTGCCATGACCCTGGAGAGACGGATAATTTCAGGGCGGGTGCCTACAACTGTCATTACTTTAAGTTTATTCATGTTTGCCTTTTCTTAACCACAAAATAACAAATCATCACCTGAGCCTATTTATCCAAACAGAGGGACTGCAAAAATGAATCATCAAGTAAATGTAATTCATTGCCAATCAGACCTTTTCAAAACAGGTATCTGGTTTTTCAGGATTAAATATCTCACTTGCCCAGAACAGTGTCACCAAAACGCCTTTGCCTGTATTCTCTATGGAATGGGTATAACCCGGCGGAATATCCACAACCTGATAATTTTCTCCACGCACCGGATATTCCAAAATCTCATCCTTTTCTATATGCCGGAAACGAATTACTCCTTCCCCCTCTAACACCAAAAATTTTTCTGTTTTGGTGTGGTGGTAGTGATCACCCCGTGTGACTCCAGGGTTTGTCCGGCTGACAAATATCTGCCCCATGGCTGGGGATTTTACAAACTCTACGAGACTGCCCCGCTGGTCTGATTTTATGTCCAGGCCATACTCAAAGTTTTTCTCATTCAGATAGGTCAGGTAGGTTCCATAAAGGGCTCGATCAAATTCGGTGTTAATCTCTGGCAATAGCAAATTGGTTCTCATATCCCTGAAGGATTTAATCTTTGCGGCCAGTTCACCCAATGTGATGCGGGTGGATAATAAGGTGGCTGAAAATCTAAACCCGGGTATTTTTGACTCTATATCATTAATAAAAACTTTTACCACATCATCAATGTGTGTCAGGTCAATCTCGTGGCCTGGATCAGATATTTGAATGGGGTGGTTATTTGCGATGTTGTGACAAAAGGTTGCGGTTACAGAATTATAGTTGGGCCGACACCACTTACCAAATAAATTTTTAAAACGATGTACCACACACTCTGCGCCGGTCTCCTCTGAAAATTTCTGGAGGACTTCTTCTGCTCGACGTTTGCTTATGCCATAGGGGTTATCAAGATCCGCCTGGATGGAGGAAGAAAGCACAATCTTTGGTGAACGATTCATTGACTTTAACTTGAGACAAATTTCATCAATGGAACCGGTATTGCCGAATTCAAACTCGTCGGGATTTTTTGCCCTGTTCACTCCTGCAAGATGGATAATGCAATCGCTTTCAGCTAAAAAATCATCAAGCTCTTCCGCTTTGCTGTTCACATCATATTCATATAAGATCATATCCTCATGCTGACGCAAAACAGCACAAAGATTTCTCCCCACAAATCCTTTTGACCCGGTGACCAATATCTTCTTCATCTATATCCTTTCAGAAATTTATTATCTTTTATCCGTTACTCATTGGTGCAACCTCATACCTCAAACTTCCATTTTTTCCCCTCGCAATGCCATCTGCACACATTCCAATTTCAGCAGCAATTCACACATCCCATCCACATCTTTCTGGGCTGTATTGTGGGAATTGTAATCCAGATTTAATGCTACTTCCTCACGTCCCTCACTGAAGTACTGGGAGTAATTCAAATCACGATTATCTGCCGGTACCCTAAAATAACCACCCAAATTTTCTGCGACTGCCATCTCTTCCCGGGTTAATAATGTTTCATAAAGTTTTTCACCATGACGGGTGCCAATAATTTTTATGGGATTATCTACTTTCAATAATTTTTTCAATGATAAGGCAAGTGTTTCAAGGGTGCAGGCGGCGGCTTTTTGAACAAAAGTGTCACCTGGATTTCCGTTTTCAAAAGCGTATATCACCAAATCGACTGCATCCTCAATGGTCATCATAAATCGGCTCATGGCGGGGTCGGTAATTGTTAATGGCAAGCCTTCTTGAATCTGTTTAATGAATAGAGGAATGACCGATCCCCTACTGGCCATCACATTACCATAACGTGTGATGGAAATGGTTGTGTCATCCCCAGCCACACGGGACTTTGCTACGGCAATTTTTTCCATCATAGCTTTGGAAATACCCATGGCATTTATGGGATAAACAGCTTTGTCAGTACTCAGAACAATTACCCGTTCAACCTTGGCAGCAATTGCTGCACTAAGCATATTTTCGGTACCAATAGCATTGGTTCGCAACGCCTCAACCGGAAAAAATTCACAGGAAGGAACCTGCTTCAATGCTGCGGCATGAAATACAAAATCAACCCCAGACATTGCATCTATCAGGCTGCTTTGATCTCGCACATTGCCGATATAGAATTTCAACTTTGAGTCAGCATATTCTTTTCGCATGTCATCTTGTTTTTTTTCATCACGAGAAAAAATTCGAATCTCTTCAATATTTGTAGCTAAAAAACGATTTAAAACCGCATTGCCAAATGTTCCAGTACCACCACTAATAAGAAGTTTTTTCTTTTTAAACATTACGATCTTTCCTTTTTTACTGGAGAGCTTTGCACGACTACACTGATTGAGGCTAACTTGCACACCAGTAGCGCTAGTTTTTTTTACCCCAAGTCGTTGTAAAATCTTAAAAAAATACACATATAGCATTGAATTAATTGCATTTTTATGTCATATATATCACTATAACTTCATTCAATAGGGGGCATTATGGCATACAAAAAGATTGGAGAGCTTTGCACGACTACACTGATTGAGGCCTAACTTGCACACCAGTAGCGCTAGTTTTTTTTACCCCAAGTCGTTGTAAAATCTTAAAAAAATACACATATAGTATTGAATTAATTGTGTTTTTATGTTATATATATCACTATAACTTCATTCAATAGGGGGCATTATGGCATACAAAAAGATTGAACAGAATTTTTCCTTTGCTGACATCGCTATCCAAAATCACTCTGATAAAAATCGAACCTATATTTTTCTAAATCAGATTGAAAAAACTATCGATTGGAATCCCATTGAAAAACTTATTTATAAACACTACCCAGTCGGCAAATCCAAGGAAGGTGAACGAGCATATTCTCCGCTTTTTCTTTTCAAATGCTTTCTCCTTCAAAAATGGTTTCAAATCAATTCTGATCCAGAACTTGAAAGCCAGATCAATGACCGCATTTCATTTAAATCGTTCCTTGCTTTACCATTGGATCAGCCTTCCCCCGATCATTCAACTTTTTCACGATTCCGCAGCCGCTTGCCGAAAGAAGCCATGATCGAAATTAACAGTGCTCTTCTCAAGCAATTTCATCGAAAAGGTCTCTCCATCAATGAAGGGGTTGCTGTAGACGCCAGGCTTGTTAAATCTGCTAGCAAACCGGCTCCCAAAGACAAGCTTCATGAAATTATCAAGAAAGCTGGAGAGCTTTGCACGACTACACTGATTGAGGCTAACTTGCACACCAGTAGCGCTAGTTTTTTTTACCCCAAGTCGTTGTAAAATCTTAAAAAAATACACATATAGCATTGAATTAATTGCATTTTTATGTCATATATATCACTATAACTTCATTCAATAGGGGGCATTATGGCATACAAAAAGATTGGAGAGCTTTGCACGACTACACTGATTGAGGCCTAACTTGCACACCAGTAGCGCTAGTTTTTTTTACCCCAAGTCGTTGTAAAATCTTAAAAAAATACACATATAGTATTGAATTAATTGTGTTTTTATGTTATATATATCACTATAACTTCATTCAATAGGGGGCATTATGGCATACAAAAAGATTGAACAGAATTTTTCCTTTGCTGACATCGCTATCCAAAATCACTCTGATAAAAATCGAACCTATATTTTTCTAAATCAGATTGAAAAAACTATCGATTGGAATCCCATTGAAAAACTTATTTATAAACACTACCCAGTCGGCAAATCCAAGGAAGGTGAACGAGCATATTCTCCGCTTTTTCTTTTCAAATGCTTTCTCCTTCAAAAATGGTTTCAAATCAATTCTGATCCAGAACTTGAAAGCCAGATCAATGACCGCATTTCATTTAAATCGTTCCTTGCTTTACCATTGGATCAGCCTTCCCCCGATCATTCAACTTTTTCACGATTCCGCAGCCGCTTGCCGAAAGAAGCCATGATCGAAATTAACAGTGCTCTTCTCAAGCAATTTCATCGAAAAGGTCTCTCCATCAATGAAGGGGTTGCTGTAGACGCCAGGCTTGTTAAATCTGCTAGCAAACCGGCTCCCAAAGACAAGCTTCATGAAATTATCAAGAAAGCTGAAACCCCTGAAGGGAAGCTTGACAGAAAAGGCAATCCCAAAAAATTCTCCAGGGATCTTGAGTCTGACTGGACTGTGAAAAATGACAAACCTCACTATGGGTTAAAAGAACATACCTCCGTGGACACTCAAAATGGCTTTATCCTTTCCACATTCTTGACACCGGCTTCACACCATGATTCCAAATATTTTCCCAAGGCAGTTATCTACAGTATGCATACCAAAGATAAGATCCAAACAGCTTATGCCGACAAAGGTTACACCGGTGCTCCAAATCGAGAATTTCTCGCTCTGAACCAGATCAAGGATGGGATCATGCGAAAAGACAACATCAACGCCAAATTGACCGAGGTGGAGATCTCAAGGAACAAATCCATTTCAAAAATTCGATACATAGTGGAACAATATTTTGGCATCAGCTGCTTACATGATAAAGGAGATAGAGCTCGATTTACGACCATCTTAAAAAACGCAATAGACATCATGTTCAGGCAATTTGCATTCAATTTGAAGAAAGGGGCCAAAATCATGGATGTCGTTCCTGTTTAAGGGCATTGGTGCGTCCTCTTACCGGAAATCGGTGAGAAGAGCACAATCGAAAACAAAATCGAATAAAATTCGTTCAAATTTGCTTCAAATAAGATATTTTTTCGACATTTTTTTACTATCATTTTATAGGTTTTTAATTTTTTTTACAGCAGTTTTAAAATCCTGGAAAATATGCTTTTCTTGCAAAGCTCTCTTTTTATAATGGAACCCAAAATCTGAAATACTTTTTTATTGTTTTGCACATAAAACCTTGCGGTAAGTACTGATCTGTCTCTGTATTGCATCTGTTTTATTATGCCGTACAGCAGCGGTTTCTCTTGCTTGGCATGAAAGTTTTTTTGCCAATTCCTGGTCGCTCAAGACACGGCCCATTTGGTAAGCACACATGGCAGTATCTCCAGGCGGAAAAAACAAACAAGTTTCTTCGTCGGAA
Source organism: uncultured Desulfobacterium sp. (assembly GCA_963674605.1). Taxonomy (GTDB): domain Bacteria; phylum Desulfobacterota; class Desulfobacteria; order Desulfobacterales; family Desulfobacteraceae; genus Desulfocicer. Next base: position 1,507,366 of record OY771474.1, read on the forward strand.
CCTAAATACGATGTACCCCCTGTAAAAGCACTAACTATCGGTGTACCAACCCTCATAGCTTCGGCCATAGCTACGCAATAGCTTTCAATATAGCTGGGGACTAAAGCAAGGGATGCAGTTTGGAGTTCATAAACGACCTGCTCCGCAGATATGGGTCCCAGCCATTCAATAGCATCCTGAAGTTCCAGAGTATTGATCAAATGATTAAGCCATCCAACGTAACCATCCTTCTGTAGACCTTTTTGCGGATGCATTCCGGCGATGCGAATTGATGCGTTTGGAAAACGGGTTTTTAAAATTGCTAAGGCCCGGATAGAAACATGCAGTCCTTTAAATGGGGAAGAATATGCTGAAGAACAGAATATTGTAGCACCTTCAGGCGGGTGCCACGGAACGCTCTCGACAAAAGCTGAACGCAACACTCTTTCTGTATCGAAAATTTCTGCAGATGGGTTCACGGCCAGAACCTGACCAGTCGACCATGGGGATTGCGTTTCGATAAAACGATGTCCTTGGATAATCTCGCTCTCATAGCGCGAGCTACTTTTAAATGTTCTCCTTCTTTGCCATATTGTATTTTTTTTAAGAACCTCCTTTATCCCAACGCAACGACACAATTCAGGCCATGACAATCCTCCATAATAAGTTTTTGAAATAGCAAATTTTAAGCCCTGTACAGTCAAAAGCGAAGGATAGTCTAAAAGACCGCGAGCTGTCAAAAGCCCCCAATTATTTTCCGTACCCCACACCTGTATCAAGTCAGGAGAAAATTCGTTCGTTGCTGTAACTATTTCCTGGACGAGCGAAGCGGCAGGCAATCCGTTACATCCCAAAGATGACGTCAAAGGCGCAATCCACTGTTGAATCGCTCCACAATCGTGCCGAGTAATTTTTTTTACCTGCCCCTGTGCAATAACTCCAAGTTCAATTTGTTTTGTCTCCAGCAGCCCTTCTGCCATGGCTCCTAACCAAGTGCCACTGCCACTTACAGCCTGATCGCTCATTGGACGATTACAAAACCAAATAACTTTCATTATATTCCCTCTTTATCAACTATACTCATAGTGAATTTCGTCCACTGACAAATCCTGCGACTACAAAAAAAAGCCCCTCACTGTTAGCCGTCATAAAGATGGGGTTAAGAAAACTTATAACAAAAAACATGGTAAACAAGCTAAAACAAGCGGACATTGTATATGGAAATTCTAATTCTTTTTTGGCCAAGGACAGCGCAAGTCTCATGTAAAAAATAAGTATTAGTACAACCGGGACACCGCCCAAAAGACCGAATTTGGCAAAGGCATCTATCAATGCTGAATGTCCTGAAATTTTGAAAAAGTTACCACCACCTATTAATGGAGAATCGAGAAAGGCATTGACAGACAAAGGGATAATCCTCAAACGACCGCTTGTAGCACTGTCCCATTCTGAAAAATTGCCTTGACCCAGTATAAGCCGAGAAAAAATAAGATTTAATTGATTAAATTTGACTTCAGCTTCGCCAGATGTAGATTGATTGGAAATAGTCACAACTATTGAAATGACAATAAATACCGCCAAACCAGCAATAAAAAATTTTCGGATCTGCTTAACAGAAATGCGACCCTGACGATTATTTGCGACAGATATAACTATAATCCCAAAGCCAAAAACTAAAATCAGCACAGGGGTTGTCCACATAGATCTCACACTAAAAAACAGGATGCTCAAAAAAAGACTTACGGAAACAAATCGTAACCATTTTGATTTGGAGTCAAATAGTGATGCCAGCAACAAACCTGCAAAGGATATATACCACACAAAATTTGTTAGAACCTCTTTAAATCCTTCACTAGAACCTAATCCCATATTGGCTGCTGCCGCCAAAATGAAAACACTCCTACTAAAAAAATGTTGGCTTGTGAGCCCCCCCCCCATCATTTGATATGATAGTACAACCAAAATGACACAAATAGCAACAACAAAGCCCAGAAAATATTTAGGATTGTTGCGTAGAATAAACCCACAAATGAACAAAATCGAACCGCGCATATAGGTAATAGAACAATTTTTCCCATATTTTTCAGGTGCAATTATAAAAAACAATGTAAATATAATCAAGCATAGCATTAAGGGTCGAAAATTACGAGACATAATTATATTGACAACGTTTCTCTTTAGAATAATGAGAACGAGTCCAGCAACTGGAAATGCAAGCCGATAAAAAAAATTGTACTTATAAATAATCGTAGGTGACATACTTGCTAAAAGCGCGATTGACAATACCATTGCAATAAAAGTTTCTCTTCGCTTTATAGGTACAACATGTTTAACATTCATAAAACAACTCCATTTAACAACAATCCCATATTCTCTTCAACAACTCACCCATTATTCTTTTTATTATCTCAACTTTCGGTGTTGGCTGAGGGTGCATTATTGCGTTTTTTATCCTTTACATCAGATGATTTTTCAAAAAAAACACAATAAAAAAAGCCTGACTCGGGTCAACCCCTTTTTTATGGAGAGTTTTATCTCGTAGATTTCTTTTGGATGTAGGTTTTCCATAACCGCTCATTTTATAGCTGATCTCCTTCCCCCTTGACCTATTTTTTTATAACTACGTTTGTGGGAAATAGGCCAAGGCGGGAGGAAAAATGAATTTTATATTCTTATTTCCCGAATATTGAGTGCCTCACCGCGCTGATAGCTCTCATAAACTTGCATGGGTGTCCTGTATTTCAAGGATCTATGTATCCTGAAGAAATTGTAAAAACTCGAGAGCTTTGCACGACTACACTGATTGAGGCTAACTTGCACACCAGTAGCGCTACTTTTTTTACCCAAGTCGTTGTAAAATCTTAAATAAATACACATATAGTATTGAATTAATTGTATTTTTATGTCATATATATCACTATAACTTCATTCAATAGGGGGCATTATGGCATACAAAAAGATTGAACAGAATTTTTCCTTTGCTGACATCGCTATCCAAAATCACTCTGATAAAAATCGAACTTATATTTTTCTAAATCAGATTGAAAAAACTATCGATTGGAATCCCATTGAAAACTTATTTATAAACACTACCCAGTCGGCAAATCCAAGGAAGGTGAACGAGCATATTCTCCGCTTTTTCTTTTCAAATGCTTTCTCCTTCAAAAATGGTTTCAAATCAATTCTGATCCAGAACTTGAAAGCCAGATCAATGACCGCATTTCATTTAAATCTTTCCTTGCTTTACCATTGGATCAGCCTTCCCCCGATCATTCAACTTTTTCACGATTCCGCAGCCGCTTGCCGAAAGAAGCCATGATCGAAATTAACAGTGCTCTTCTCAAGCAATTTCATCGAAAAGGCCTCTCCATCAATGAAGGGGTTGCTGTAGACGCCAGGCTTGTTAAATCTGCTAGCAAACCGGCTCCCAAAGACAAGCTTCATGAAATTATCAAGAAAGCTGAAACCCCTGAAGGGAAGCTTGACAGAAAAGGCAACCCCAAAAAATTCTCCAGGGATCTTGAGTCTGACTGGACTGTAAAAAATGACAAACCCCACTATGGGTTAAAAGAACATACCTCCGTGGACACTCAAAATGGCTTTATCCTTTCCACATTCTTGACACCGGCTTCACACCATGATTCCAAATATTTTCCCAAGGCAGTTATCTACAGTATGCATACCAAAGATAAGATCCAAACAGCTTATGCCGACAAAGGTTACACCGGTGCTCCAAATCGAGAATTTCTCGCTCTGAACCAGATCAAGGATGGGATCATGCGAAAAGACAACATCAACGCCAAATTGACCGAGGTGGAGATCTCAAGGAACAAATCCATTTCAAAAATTCGATACATAGTGGAACAATATTTTGGCATCAGCTGCTTACATGATAAAGGAGATAGAGCTCGATTTACGACCATCTTAAAAAACGCAATAGACATCATGTTCAGGCAATTTGCATTCAATTTGAAGAAAGGGGCCAAAATCATGGATGTCGTTCCTGTTTAAGGGCATTGGTGCGTCCTCTTACCGGAAATCGGTGAGAAGAGCACAATCGAAAACAAAATCGAATAAAATTCGTTCAAATTTGCTTCAAATAAGATATTTTTTCGACATTTTTTTACTATCATTTTATAGGTTTTTAATTTTTTTTACAGCAGTTTTAAAATCCTGGAAAATATGCTTTTCTTGCAAAGCTCTCTTTGCGAGACCATCAACCTTAGTTCTTCAGAAAATCTGTTCTCAAATTTTCATGAAAAAAGTTTAACAAGCAACTCATTCAGTCTCTCTGCCACATATTTACTTGTCCCATAGACAGAGTCAATTCGTGATTGTTTAGAATATTGAATAAGTTCATCTCTATTTAAAAGGCAATACTCCATGTCCTGCACAAGACCTTTCAAACTAAGCTTAAATATACGACCGTTAATCCCATGCCTGATGAAATACCTTGAAGCTTCTGCCTTATCAGATGAAAGCACAACAACACCTGCTGCCATGGCCTCAGGTATAACTAACCCCCATCCTGAATGACTTGTGGGATATATCAAAACATCTGCAAGGGCAAAAGGTCGAATTCTATCATTCCAATTTTTATACTCCCTATCATATACAATTATATCCTTGAGACAGGGCTGACTATGAATTATTTTTTCAAAACAAACCTCTTCCGGACCTTTTGCAGCCAAAATAAACTCAAAAGAATCTGGATATTTTCGATACAAATATTTCAAGGCCTTTGCTATCAAATCAAGATTGTGTCTCTTTACCATTTGACCTGAAAATAAGAATTTAATTTTTTTATGTCCGTAAGAGTCATAATGACGAGGCAAAGATAAAAATTCACTAAGATCCTGACCATATGTCAAAGAATAAACTTTTTTATAATCATTAAATCTGGTCTTATAGAATTTTTCACACCTATCACCGATCGTAAATACAAAATCAACTCCGTTAAGCCTAAAACTTGCAAGCCGAGCCAAAATAATTTGAACAACCCTGGGAAGTAAAAAATTAGGGGGTTCCCCCCAAAAACCCACTTTCATACCATTTTGGATGGCATATTTTTTACAGCAACTAAAAACCATTCCCCGCCAACGAGGAAAAATCACAACATCAGGTTTTAATTTATCAATCAAATCCATTGCCCATCTTGATTGATATTTCTCATCGCCATTTTTATCAATAGAATGGACAAAATTATTGATTGATGAAATACCTGCCTGCCAATGAGTCCCCCTTTTCACAGTAGAAAGAATTGTAAACGCCACATGATATTCAATATCATTCTGTCCCTGAGGAAAATCATTTATGATATCAACTTGAAATGGAGAATATAATGTTGTAATATTCAGAACCTTGACTCGTTTCATTTAAACCTTAAATTTCCAAAATAAATTCTTAATATTTCATTCTCTCATCGATTATACTCTTTTTAATGCCCTCAAACAAGCCAACTTCCAGTTCCCAACCAAGAGTAGAAAGACCACTTATATCGGCAATAGATTCCATCACTTCGTTTTTGCAATAGGGCAAAGCACTGAAATTGGGCAGTGTGTTTGAATGACATATAGCAATAACAGCTTTAACAAAATCCTTTACTGAGACTATAACACCACTACCAACCTGATATTCAATAAAAGAAGGGGGGCCTTTGTGTGTTATGAATTTTCTTATTGAGAATACAGTCAAAAGCAGCAACTACGTCTAGAGAGCTTTGCACGACTACACTGATTGAGGCCTAACTTGCACACCAGTAGCGCTAGTTTTTTTTACCCCAAGTCGTTGTAAAATCTTAAAAAAATACACATATAGTATTGAATTAATTGTGTTTTTATGTTATATATATCACTATAACTTCATTCAATAGGGGGCATTATGGCATACAAAAAGATTGAACAGAATTTTTCCTTTGCTGACATCGCTATCCAAAATCACTCTGATAAAAATCGAACCTATATTTTTCTAAATCAGATTGAAAAAACTATCGATTGGAATCCCATTGAAAAACTTATTTATAAACACTACCCAGTCGGCAAATCCAAGGAAGGTGAACGAGCATATTCTCCGCTTTTTCTTTTCAAATGCTTTCTCCTTCAAAAATGGTTTCAAATCAATTCTGATCCAGAACTTGAAAGCCAGATCAATGACCGCATTTCATTTAAATCGTTCCTTGCTTTACCATTGGATCAGCCTTCCCCCGATCATTCAACTTTTTCACGATTCCGCAGCCGCTTGCCGAAAGAAGCCATGATCGAAATTAACAGTGCTCTTCTCAAGCAATTTCATCGAAAAGGTCTCTCCATCAATGAAGGGGTTGCTGTAGACGCCAGGCTTGTTAAATCTGCTAGCAAACCGGCTCCCAAAGACAAGCTTCATGAAATTATCAAGAAAGCTGAAACCCCTGAAGGGAAGCTTGACAGAAAAGGCAATCCCAAAAAATTCTCCAGGGATCTTGAGTCTGACTGGACTGTGAAAAATGACAAACCTCACTATGGGTTAAAAGAACATACCTCCGTGGACACTCAAAATGGCTTTATCCTTTCCACATTCTTGACACCGGCTTCACACCATGATTCCAAATATTTTCCCAAGGCAGTTATCTACAGTATGCATACCAAAGATAAGATCCAAACAGCTTATGCCGACAAAGGTTACACCGGTGCTCCAAATCGAGAATTTCTCGCTCTGAACCAGATCAAGGATGGGATCATGCGAAAAGACAACATCAACGCCAAATTGACCGAGGTGGAGATCTCAAGGAACAAATCCATTTCAAAAATTCGATACATAGTGGAACAATATTTTGGCATCAGCTGCTTACATGATAAAGGAGATAGAGCTCGATTTACGACCATCTTAAAAAACGCAATAGACATCATGTTCAGGCAATTTGCATTCAATTTGAAGAAAGGGGCCAAAATCATGGATGTCGTTCCTGTTTAAGGGCATTGGTGCGTCCTCTTACCGGAAATCGGTGAGAAGAGCACAATCGAAAACAAAATCGAATAAAATTCGTTCAAATTTGCTTCAAATAAGATATTTTTTCGACATTTTTTTACTATCATTTTATAGGTTTTTAATTTTTTTTACAGCAGTTTTAAAATCCTGGAAAATATGCTTTTCTTGCAAAGCTCTCGTCTACTATATATAAAGTCACGTAATTGTTCACCCATAGTTAAAGGCAGATTTGAAATATTATCCAAGCAACTACGAATAATGCATGATGTAAATTTATTTACATCATGCACTGGCCCGTAAAAATGCTCCATCTTTAAATAATAAAAAAAACTCATATTAACTTGGTAAGCATACGGAATATGGTTTTGCAAACATCTCTGTCTGGAATGATTGATTTTTTACCCAATGCTTGTCTCATTGACAGTAACAAATAACAATCTCAGCAAATTCACCATAAGAATCTGATATTATATATCCAAAATGAGAGTTCTTATGTTATCAAGTTAAAAAAATATCTCGCATAAACGATGAAAAGCCTCTGAAAAATTTGCTATAATAGCCCGAAAATAATAATTTTGCTGCAATCAAAAATCGTCTAGGCCGCACAATATTTCGCAATGCAGTTCTTTTTTGAAAAGCAAATATATTTTGTTGATATTCGGTAATATATTTTGATAAAAGTTTTAGATCACACTCATGAAATAGACGAACATTTCTAATTTCAATTAATCTATTAGACATCAATTGATAACGCTTTATTTTCAATAAAGCGTTATTTTCAATTGTTTTTTGTTTTGTTGTTATCATTTTTATTGCAGATAAGACTATATTTATAATTTCTATCCTATTCTGCTTACCATTTAAGTATATATCACCACCTGAATTCTGAGAACTCCGTCTATAATACATAAGAGGCCAATTTATAGCGTATACACCTCCTACTGCATAAGATATCTGCGCTATCCAGTGATCATGACCCCATCCGACAGATTGAGCATCCTTTGGAATAGGCAAAATAATTTTTTTTAGATCTGATCGAAAAGCCATTAAACAGCCCTTTAGATCGGGATTCATAATTACATTACGTATACTTCGAGATTGACCCTGTTCAAGTTTTGCATTTTTACGTGTTGCAAACACCGTTACTCCTTTACAATTAAGTTTTTCATCCACAACAATAGCATCACTATAAACAAGATTTAGGTTACAATTCCTTATAAAAATTTCGAGCATTGTCTTGATTTTTTCAGGAAACCATACATCATCTTGGTCGCTAAGAAAAATTATATCACCTCGGCAAAGATTTATTGCTTTCTCAAAATTTTTGATAAAACCGATGTTTTCATCATTAACAAAAACCCTAATACACACGCTTGTATTTTTGATTATGTCTTCAATTATCTTAACAGTTTTATCTTTTGACCCATCATCACAAATAATTATCTCATCCGGCAAGTGTGTCTGATTCAGAATACTATGTAGTTGTTCTCTAATAAATACTTCCCCAAAATATGTACATAGGGCGATAGAGACTTTAAACTTCTTGGTTGATTTCCTATCGGGAATTGTTAGTTTAGGCAATATGCAATTCATCTTAAACCCTTGCACTTTAGTGGATATTTTATACAGATGGCCTGAGGGGGGGGCGATCCAGATATTGAGATTGAGACAACAGCACCCAGTAATCATCCTCAGTCATGGCCTCAGGAAATTTTTCAAGGAGGTAGCGAAATTACCAGTACGGCCAGAGTCCTATTGGTACTTTCCAGTATGTCTTTTAAAAATTGCCGGATACCATAACCGAGGCTAACTACCTTGCCTTGCTGCCCCAAAACTTGGACTCATTCCAAGTGGCAGGCCCCTCGGTTCATAACTGATGTTTTATTCATTCCGATCATGGCATAATGCTTCTTCTCTCAGCTGGGGATTATTATGCCATTGCCATGATGTGTTAGATGGGATTTATTGAGCGCTTACGATCTATCCATTTCAAAGCGTTATAAGTAACTACTTTACTTTAATATTTATATGTTCCTAATTGTTTTTTTAAAAAACAGCAGCATTTTAAAAATGATTTTAAATAATTTAATTATTTTTCTTTTTAATCTTTTATGTATAAATGTATTTGAAAGATATATTTTTTTAAAAAAAAACTGGTCATATTTATAATCTGGCAAAATAAATATTGGTTCGTTTTTTATCATATAAGACTCTTCGTTCGAGGTATGCTTAACATGAAAAACGCTATGATTTCCAGAATTGTGTTCACCTATTAAACCTATATTGCTCACCAAATTTATAGTGGGCACAATTCCAAATCCACCATTCATTTTAATGTTCAAACCAAAAATATAATCCCACGCTGGTTTATTTTTTATAAATGAAATAATTTTACTTTCTTTTTCAATTTGATATTTAGCTTGTTTTTTTGAAGGAAATAGTTGATAAAAAAGATCATAATTTATCATTTCATTCCAAGGGATTGCTTTTCTTTCAAGATTAACCCATCGACTTCTCCATGATGCCCATCCATACTGATATGGATATCTGGTAAAAATATAATCATAGCCATTCGGATTATAACCTTCTATAAAATTATTTCCACTTATTACCCATACTCTTTGATCATCTTTGTATTTTGGTAAAAGCTGATCGCAAAAATCAAAGAATGCTAAGGATGGGAGACAGTCTTCTTCCAAAATAATGGCTTGCTCTTCATTGTCGAATACCCAATCATAAGCACCCCAAAGGGATGTATAGACATCTACATACTCTTCCCTAAAATAAATTTTCAGATCACAATCCCAATCTATTTCATCAATGAACGCACGCACCTGATCGTTCCTTTTTAACTCATCAGGTTTATCAACTCGCCCCTTATTTGAATAAAAATAGAACTTTTTAGGTTTTGCTTTTTTTATTGCATCAAAAGTTTGTCTGGCGTAATCTGGTCGAGCGAATGTCACAAAAAGTACTGCCGATTCAGTCATAATTTGTGAATTATTTTTTGGGGTTAAAATTGAAGGTTTTCTATTCTCTAAATACATTTTAGTACCTTGTTATAATTATTGAAAAGCCCTTCAGGATAAGCATTTTAATCGATATTGGCAGGCCAAAAACCGAACAAAAAATGGGGCAAAGCGGGTTTTTAGACACCCCAGGCGTAGCTCTTGGAAGTAATATTTTAAAAGGCTCTCAGATTTTCGACTCTTAACTTCTAAATTATTAATAATTTTATTTTAATCAAATAATTATTGATAATATTTTTTTCATTTTTCGTTAAGCCAACCAGATAAACTGTAAAAAGGCTTAAAACAACAGATATAAATGAGAAAATAATCAGATCAAAAAAATCTTGTCCAAAAAACACCCTTAAAAAAACTTGAAGAACTGTAATCATTGACACAAAAAAAACTGGTTTAATTGTATTAGAAAAATATTCCACTACCTTGAAATCTGTCAGCCCTGAAAGTATTTCAATCTGGACTAACAAATTAATTATCGTAGCTACCATCGTAACTATAGTAATCGCATATGGCGGAAATCTCAACGCAAACATTAAATAGGCTATAGGTAAAGTTGATATCATAATTATACTATACCATATTTGAGCTTTTTTAATTTTACCAGTGGATTGTATTGCTGCGTCAAAACCACTGCCTAGCACACCAATAAGCCCATTTATTATCATCAATACAGTAAACTGTTTTGTAAACTCAGGAACTTCTTTTAACCATAAAGATAAAATAGAGTCCACTGATAAAAGTATGGGAATAGCAGGTATCAGCATGATAAAAAATGCATACTTTGAAATTTTATAAACCAATGTTAAAGATCTTTCTGAATTTCCGCTACTATGACTTTTCATTATTTGTGGTACTGCTGCCTGGCTAAGGTTCCTTACAAACATCATAGTATAATTATAAATTTGTGAAGCAATTCCAAAGGCTGCATTAAGCACCGTTCCAAAGAACAAATTAACAATAAGAGCCCCCCCCTGCCTGACGCTCATATGGGCAATTGTCCCAATCATAATCCAAACTGTAAAGCTAAACATATCATTATAGTCTGATTTTTGTTTGTTAAAATTCCACCTAACAACCTCTTTTTCCTTAATCCAACAATACATAAAAAATATAAGTGACGGCAGGGCTATCACTATAGCCATTATTATCGCATAGGCCCTTAGTTTATTGCCAACGTAGAGTATCAATAGCAAAACAAATCCCAATTTAAGAAAAGCTCCTATAATCTCAATAGATACTCTTACTAAAAATTTTTCTTTAGCAGTTATTAATCCTTGAAATGGAACACTGGCAATCGAAAAAACGGTGGCAATTACTGTAAAATGTAATACAAAAAGTGTGTCAGGTACTTTACTCAATGTTACATTAAGACAATTCTTTATATACCAAACACCTATTGTTTCTGCGATAATTATAAAAATGAGAGCTAATATTAAGTGAATTATGAAAGCAGTATTGAATACTTTATTAGGATTTCCATTATCCCCTTTACCTATCTCAACAGATATATAGCGGTAAGATGTTGCAAGCATGGCAGTACTTAGAAAGCCCATCATCGACACTATCCCACCCACCACAGCGTATAGCCCATAGTCATCAGTACCCAACTCTATAAAAACCAATCGTGTGGTATATAGCCCGACAAAAGTTGTAATTATCAGCCTTATACAAAGGACTAAACTATTTTTAGCTATTCTTTTATTCTCGTTCAATTAAAACACTCAGCCTCGCATACCTAAAAAGATTTCAAAATTCCATCACGCAAAGGAATGCAAGGGGACCAACCAAGTAGCTCCAGTTTCTCTATGTCTGCATTTGAAAGCATAGTCTCATGATCCCGATATGGCTTTGCCCCGAAAATCAATTCACTATTAGAACCTGAAATTTCTTTTACACACTCAACAAACTCACGAATGGAAACTGCCTTCCCACTTCCAATGTCATATTCCGAAAATTCATTTTCTTTCTTAAACCCTTCCAGTAAAAGAATATAGGCACTCACCACGTCATCAATATAAATAAAGTCTCTTTTCTGTTCTCCAGGAGTCAACTCTATTCGAGAAACATTTTTTTTCAGGCTTTCAAAAATAAAGGTGGTGAATTTTGAATCGTCGTCACCTGGCCCGTATATTTGTTCCAGTTTTAAATTTACAAAACCAATCTTTTTCTGGCATGAAAAAATCCTGCCCCAGTCCTCGAACTGTCGCTTGGAAAGTGCATAGATGTTCAAGAAGGAATAAAGAATTGTGGCTGTATTAAAAAAGGCGGGTGTATTAAAAAAGGCGGCTATTTCAAGAAGTTTAAGAGGGAAAACAAGGTTGGCTTCCATGACTTGGGATGCAGTTTCACCACGGCGGCCGTAACAGGTTGCAGTATGGACTACTGCATCAAACGATGATCTTTGATCAAAAATCGACTCCAATGGGTCTATATCAATATCCAGAAAGGATATCTTGGGTAACAAGTTATGGATACGACTTGTATTAGAGAAGCTGCGTTTGATGATTGAGACGTCCCACTCTTTATCCAAAAAAGCCCGCAGGAGATTGCTGCCCAGAAAACCTGTCGCACCTGTCAGTAGAATGCTTTTTCTTTTTCCGTTTCCCACAATAAGCTCCTATTTTGGGGTTCTAACAAAGGTTCTGATAGTATCGAGCATATATTGAACTGCATCCTGCTGCATCTCAGGATACACTCCGACCCAAAAACTATCATTCATGATTTTATCCGTTACCTCCAACTTCCGGGCAACTCTGAAATCCTTGCCTTCTTTCAAGTCCATAAAGCAGGGATGCCGAGTGATGTTTCCGGCAAACAGATTTCTGGTCTGAATGTTGGCAGCCTCAAGATGCTCTACGATTTGATTCCGGTTAAACGGAGCCCCATCCTTCAGGGTAAGAAAAAATCCAAACCAACTGGGATTGCTTATTTGAGTAGCTTGAGGGAGGTGAAAAATATGGTCCAGATCTGCCAGCCCTTCACGAAGGGTCTTGAAATTCTCCTGACGCTTTGCAGTAAACATTTCCAGCTTGTCCAGCTGAGCGCAGCCGATGGCCGCCTGCATATCCGACGCTTTCAAATTGTACCCGAAATGACTGTACACGTATTTGTGATCGTATCCAAATGGTAGCGTACCGTACTGCCTGGAAAACCTGCAGCCACAGGTATTGTCTACCCCGCTCTCGCACCAGCAATCCCTTCCCCAGTCGCGCATGGACAAAATGATCTTCTTGAGCAATTTATTGTCACTATAAACAGCTCCGCCTTCCCCCGTGGTCATATGGTGGGGAGGGTAGAAACTACTTGTACCTATGTCACCATAAGTGCCTGTGTATTTACCATCATATTTCGAACCAAGAGCATCGCAATTGTCTTCGATGAGCCACAGTCCATGTTTATCACAAAAGGCTTTTACTGTATGGATATCAAAGGGGTTACCCAGGGTGTGGGCAAGTATGACAGCCTTTGTTTTTGGAGAAAGGGCTGTTTCAAGCTGGGTTACGTCTATGTTAAAGGTTTCCAGATCTACATCCACAAAAACGGGTATGGCTCCATATTGAATTATGGGAGCAACCGTTGTGGGAAACCCTGCCGCAACTGTGATGACTTCATCACCGCGTTTGATGGCCTTCTCTTTCAAAAGGGGCGAAGTCAACGTCATAAAGGCCAGAAGATTAGCAGAAGAACCAGAATTTACAAGAAAAGCATATTTAATTCCCAAGAATCCGGCGAACCTTTTTTCAAATTCTTTGGAATATCTGCCATAGGTCAGCCAGAACTCCAAAGACGAATCCACCAGGTTGCACATTTCTGATGCATCAAAGACCCGGCCAGCGTAGTTTACTCTGGATTTTCCAGGAACAAACGTCTCTTTATGGCCGTGCACAAGCATGTAATATTCTTTAACTTTATCCAGAATTTCCTGTTTCAATGTATCTGGTGAAACCATATCTAATTTTTTCTCTCTGCTTAAAATTTATTTTCTTTTTTCAACCCATGAACTGCCGGTATTTATAGCATCCTGAACATATGATTTAAGCTGGGATGTGCTTATGATTGATCTCTGTTCATAATATTCTTTATACCATTTTGCGGTTTTAGCAAATGTTCTCTGTGCACTCCAGAGCCCTTTCCAGTTAAGTTTCATCCTGGCCTTGGAACAATCCAGCTTTAACAGACCTGCTTCGTGGAGATTATGTTTATTTTCCTCAACTTGATATTCAATTTTATTCCAGACTTTTTGCATCTCCTGAACAACCTGGATTACAGAAATGGCTCCATCGTCATTGGGACCAAAATTCCAGGCTTCGGCATACTCCTTTTCTCCTTCAAGGAGTTTATGCCCAAGTTGAAGATAGCCGGAAAGAGGTTCAAGTACGTGCTGCCATGGACGGGTGGCCTTGGGACTTCTTATAAAAAGCTTTTTATCCTTGGCTGTAGCTTCCATCATATCCGTTACAATACGATCCTTGGCCCAGTCACCGCCACCGATCACATTGCCTGCACGCACACTAGCAAGTAAAATATGATGTGTTTTACCATATTCGTCAGGGTTAAAAAATGAATTTCTGTAGGCAGAGGCCACCAGTTCAGCGCATCCTTTGGAGGCGCTGTAAGGGTCGTAGCCCCCCATGGGATCATTTTCACGATACCCCCAGACCCATTCCCGGTTTTCATAGCATTTATCACTGGTGATATTAATGATGACCCGCACAGAATTTATTGATCGGCAGGCTTCAAAAACGTGGGCGGTTCCCATGATATTTGTGTGCAGGGTTTCAATGGGTTGGGAGTAGGAGAGACGAACAATGGGTTGGGCTGCAAGATGAAAGACGATTTCTGGTTGAAAATTGGTAAAAATTTGTTTGAGATTTTCCAGATCGCAAATATCGCCTAGGACGGACTCTATTTCCATCTGTTGTTCCAGCAGGGCGAAGTGATTTGGATCTGTATTTGGAGGCAAGGAATACCCCAGAACATTTGCCCCCATGCCTTTAAGCCACATGCACAGCCATGAGCCTTTGAATCCTGTATGCCCGGTCACCAGCACGCGTTTATTCCGATAGATATCACCAAACAAAATGGTATCTGCAAGTAATGTTTTTACGGTATCAACCATCTATTTTTTCCACATCTTCCAGGGGGCATTGCCTTTTTCCCAGAGTTCTTCAAGTTTTGTCTTATCCCGCAGGGTATCCATGGCCAGCCAGAAATCTTCGTGTTTGTATGCTGCAAGCTGACCCTTGGCAGCAATGGCCTCAAGGGGTTCCTGCTCCCACACGGTTGTATCACCGGGAATGTAATCAATAACCTTGAAAGAAAGGACAAAGAACCCGCCGTTGATCCAATTGCCATCCCCCTTGGGTTTTTCTTTAAATTGTCTGATAAATGCCTGTTTGTCTATATCCAGAGCACCAAAGCGGCCCGGGGGCTGAATGGCGGTCATGGTGGCAAGAAGGCCTTTTTCCTTATGGTAGGCAACCAGTTTCTGGATATCCACGTTGCTTACCCCGTCACCATAGGTGAAACAAAAAGGTTCGTCTTTATCCAGGTATGGGGCAACACGTTTGAGCCTCCCCCCGGTCATGGAATTTTGACCCGTATCCACCAGGGTGACTCTCCATGGTTCACAATGATTGTTGTGTACTTCCATGCCATTCTTGCACATGTCAAAGGTTACATCGGACATGTGCAGGAAGTAGTTAGCGAAATACTCCTTAATATAATAGCCTTTGTATCCCAGACAAATAATGAAATCGTTGATCCCATAATGTGAATATATTTTCATGATGTGCCAGAGAATGGGCTTGCCCCCGATTTCGATCATGGGTTTAGGGCGCAGATGAGTTTCTTCGCTGATGCGGGTTCCAAAACCACCGGCAAGAATGACTGCTTTCATTTTCAATCCTCTATGTCGGTATGTCGGAGTCTGACCCCGATAAATACCTGTTATTAACAGTTAATTGCTTTAAAATTGTTCAAATTTATCTCTTAAAACCCACTTTTGGGCGGCAAAAACAGAATTCTAAGGGAGGCAGTGGGGTCAGGCGTTGGTCATCATGTTTACAAGGGGCTCTGCCCGACGGCCCACCTGGCGGTACCACCGGGAATCCTTCATCTCCGCAGCAGCCTTGGCAAAATCCTAATCTTTAACAGCGGCAATCATTTTCTTAAAATGCCGGAACCGACCAGGCCCCAGGTTAAACCGCATATCCACAAGCACCAGTTGTGCCGCTTCCGGCAGCAGATCAAATCCCTGGAAAACGATTTCTAAATCCGCAATGCACTCTTCAATATCATTTTCCAGGAGCATCACCGCTTCTTTTTCACTGATGCCTTTGTCCTCAAGGTTTCTCCCGATGCCGATGGTGAGCTTACCGGCCGGGCAATGGTAGGGTTTCAGGCGCAGGCCTTCGTGGGTTGTCAGTTGATCCGTCAGTTTTTTTATAAAACTACTTGTCACGGTTCATAATGTCTCCTCCAAATCAACTCAGGTTCAGGGTAGCAGTTCTGGGGCATTTCGTTTGCGATTGCCCCGCCAGGCCCACCATCCAGCCACGGAGAGGGTGGCCCAGCCCAGGGTATCAATGACGGCCATGCCGTTCACCGCCTTGCCCACACCCTTGAAGATGCCGTCCCAGAAGTGCTGGCCCCTGCCCTTGCCGTATTTGTACAGGGTTCCGTCGGCTTCCCTGGCCCAAAGATAGTCATAGCGGTACCCGAAATCGTGGATCAGCCCGGGTACCAGCAGCAGACCGGTGGGTGACAGCACGCCCCACAGGGGCCGGGGGGATGGAGGCACTGTCAAACAGAAAGCCTTTGGGGATGATGATGCGGGCCGCCGTTGGGCAGAGAATATTCACAGTTTTCAATGACTTCCCACTACCGCACGGTGGTTACCCAGCGCCACAGGCGCTTTGCTATGCCGCAGTTTTTGGTGTCTATGAGCCATGTCCTTAAAATTGGCATGCGTTGTATCTTCATGGGGGTTATGGCTGACCTAAGAAATCTTTGTAAGCGAGTTCTATGCCTTTTTCCAAATCTGTTCTGGGTTTCCAGCCAAGGTTCATCAGCCGGGTGGAATCCATGAGTTTTCTCGGGGTGCCGTCGGGCTTGGTGATGTCAAAGATGAGCTTGTTTTTAAATCCCACCACCCCTTTGACGGTCTCGGCCAGATGACGGATGGTGATCTCTTTGCCCGATCCGATGTTGATGTGGGCCTGGATGGTGCCGCTTTCATCTTCAAAGGCGATGTCTTTGTAGTTTACCGCTTCCAGGAGAAACACGCAGGCTTCGGCCAGGTCGTCGGCGTAGAGGAATTCCCGCAGGGGGGTGCCACTGCCCCAGATGGTTACACTGGGGGCGTTTTGCTCTTTTGCCTCGTGCATGCGCCGGATCAGGGCCGGGAGCACATGGGAATTTTCCGGGTGGTAATTGTCCCCGGGGCCATAGAGATTGGTGGGCATGGCAGAGATGAAATTGGTGCCGTACTGGCGGTTGTAGGCGTCGCACATGCGAATACCGGCAATCTTGGCAATGGCGTAGGGCTCGTTGGTGGGCTCCAGAGGCATGGTTAACAGGGCGTCTTCCTTCATGGGCTGGGGAGCGAGCTTGGGATAGATGCAGCTGGAGCCTAAAAACAGGAGTTTTTTGACGCCATGGGTGTGGGCCGCATGGATGACGTTGGACTGGACCATAAGGTTTTCATAGATGAACTGTCCCCGAAAGGTGCTGTTGGCACCTATGCCACCTACTTTGGCCGAGGCCAGTACCACGTAATCTGGTTTTTCCTGGGCAAAATAATCTTCCACGTCTTTTTGGCGGATGAGGTCCAAATCGGCGTGGGTTTTCCCGATGATGTTTTGGTAGCCTTTGGCGGTTAGGCAGCGGTGGATGGCTGAGCCTACCATGCCTTTGTGTCCGGCAATATAAATTTTTGAATTTTTCATATGGGGTCAGTTCATATGGGGTCAGGCTTGGCTTATTGGTGTTATTGGGGGGTAAAGTATGGGGGCTTTCGTTATTTCAAAGGGGGGTCAGGCTTGCGTTATTGGCATTATCCTTTAAGGTTGTTGTTGTGCAGAAGTTATTGTGGATAACGCCAATAACACAAGCCTGACCCCTTGGGCTTCGGTGGAATTTGGCTGTTTTTTGTTATTCGTTGTAATTGTAGGTGTTGAATCCGTGGGTTTGGCATAGGTTGTCTTTTTTGGCGTCTTCCAGATCCTGCTGGACCATTTCTGTTACCAGGTCTTTGAAGGAGATCTTTGGTGTCCAGCCGAGTTTTTCTTTGGCTTTGGCTGGGTTGCCGAGCAGGGTTTCCACCTCTGTGGGGCGGAAGTATTTGGGGTCCACGGCCACGATGGTGTTGCCGGTTTTGGTATCGATGCCCTTTTCATCTATGCCGGTACCCTCCCAGCTAATGTCTATTCCCAGGTTGGTGCCGGCTATGGTTACAAACTCTCTCACCGAATGTTGCTCGCCTGTGGCAATGACAAAATCTTCGGGCTGGTCCTGCTGGAGCATGAGCCACTGCATCTTTACGTAATCTTTGGCATGTCCCCAGTCGCGCTTGGCATCCAGGTTACCAAGGTAGAGGCAATCCTGAAGGTTGAGGCTGATGCGAGCCAGGGCACGGGTTATTTTGCGGGTGACAAAGGTCTCGCCGCGCACGGGGGACTCATGGTTAAAAAGGATACCGTTGCAGGCATATATGCCATAGGCTTCCCGGTAGTTTACGCAGATCCAGTAGGCGTATAGCTTGGCCACGGCATAGGGGCTTCGGGGATAGAACGGGGTGGTTTCCGTCTGGGGGATCTCCTGAACTTTGCCATAGAGCTCGGATGTGGAGGCCTGGTAAAAGCGAGTTTTCTTTTCCAGGCCCAGGAGGCGGATGCCCTCCAGGAGGCGCAGGGTGCCGAGGCCGTCGGTGTCTGTCGTGTATTCCGGGGATTCAAAGGAGACGGCCACGTGGCTCTGGGCTGCCAGGTTGTATACTTCGTCGGGCTGCACCTGCTGTAGAATACGAATAAGGTTGGTGGAATCGGTCAAATCTCCATAATGAAGAATAAAGCGCCGGTTGGCTTCGTGGGGTCCCTGGTAGAGATGATCAATACGATCTGTGTTAAACAGGGATGCGCGGCGTTTGATGCCGTGGACTTCGTAACCTTTTTTCAGAAGAAACTCGGCAAGATAGGCGCCGTCCTGACCTGTAATTCCGGTTATCAGTGCTTTTTTCATATGAGATTCAATCCTAATTTTTCTTGGGGTCAGGCTTGCGTTATTGGCATTATCCTTGAAGGGATGCGGTTGCGCGGAGGTTGTTGTAGATAATACCGAATAACACAAACCTGCCCCCCTTCGCTTTATCAAGGCAGTCCCAACCTTATGGCCAGGGCTTTCTGGGCATGGGGTTCGCCGTGAACCAAGGTTATTTTCCCCGGGGGTTTGGGCATGGAATTCACCCAGTTGACAAGGGTATTTTGATCGGCATGGGCAGAGTAACCGGACAAGGTATGGATGGCCGCCTTCACCGGGATCTTTTTTTCCATCATGCGGCGGCCCGGGGTGCCCTTGGCCTGGTATCCCACAAAGAAAACATCGTTTTTGGGATCTTCCAGCCCCAGCGTCAGATGATCCACAATGCGGCCGCCGGTGCACATGCCCGAGCCTGCAATGATAATGGCCGGTCCCTTCATCTCCATGAGCTGCCTGTGGTCCCTGTATTTTTCCACGCTGTAGAGATTTTTAAAATCCAGGGGGTGGTCTCCTGCGGCCTTCAGGGCCTTTGCTTCATCATCCCAGAAGGATTCAAGATCCGAATAAATTTGGGTGATTTTAAGGCCCAGGGGAGAGTCAATAAAGACAGGTACACGGGTTTTGATGCGGTCCAGCTCGTAAATCAGCTCCTGGGTGCGGCCCAGGGAAAAGGCAGGGATATAGACAATGCCGTTGTCTGCCAGGGCTTTTTTCAAAAGCTGTTTCAGGGTGGCCATGCGCTCTTTTCGGCTGGTGTGGTTTCTGTCTCCATAGGTGGATTCCAGTATCAGATGATCACAGGATGGCGGTGGGTCAGGATTTGGCAGTATGGGGGTGTTTGTGCAGCCGAGGTCCCCGGAGAAGATGATGGTGTATGGGCCGTTGTCTTCTTTTTGAGAGGGAGTCAGGTTTGGGTGCGGGGTGGCTTCTGGCTTTGGCCGGGGAAACGTGAGGCGGATAAAGCAGGAGCCTAAGATGTGTCCGGCATTATACAATTGAAAGCTGATTTTCTTTTTCAGGGTGAATTCCTGGTGCAGCTCAAAGCCCCAGGCAAGGTCGTCAATGGCCTGTTCCAGTTTTTTTATCTGCAAATCCGTCCTGCCGGTGAACGAGAGCGCATCGTGGAGCATGGGCAGCAGCAGTGCCCGGGTGGCGTGGGTGCAGAGGATCTCTCCTTTAAACCCGGCGTCAATGAGGTCCGGTACCCGGCCCATGTGATCAATGTGGGCATGGGTCAGAAAAAGATAGTCGATCTCTTGGGGGTGCACCGGAAATTGATCCAGGGGCAGTTCCGGGTCGTGGCCCTGAGCCATGCCGCAGTCCACCATAATATTAATCCCCGAAACCTGCACCAGATGGCAGGAACCGGTGACACATTTTTTTGCTCCAAGATGCGTTATTTTCATATTAGGGCCAGCCCCCTACGCTTCCTTACCATAGTAGGCAGCGTAATACTTCTGGTAATATTTATAGTAATAACCGCCTTTTTTAACATCCACACGGTTCAGCAGTACGCCCAGGATGGGCAGTTTGGCCGTGCGAAATTTTTCCACCACCTCTTTAATGACCTTTTTATTGGTATGCCCGGAACGCACCACCAGAAGAACACCGTCGGTGCGGGGGGCCATTAAAAGAGCATCCGTGGCCGGCAGCACCGGGGGGGTATCCACCACCACAAAATCATAACGCTGCCGGAGCACATCCATGAGAAACTCGGCTTTATCCGAACCAATGATTTCAGCAGGGTTGGGGGGGATTTTACCCGAAGCAAGCAAAAAAAGATTTTCCGTGTCCGTTGAGAAAACGGCATCATCAATGGCTTTATTGATATAAATCAGCTCATCGCCCTGGCCGAAAAAGTCCCGGTAAAGTTTTTCAAAATCCAGGCTGGGCGCAACAGCGGATTTCACATCCTGCTCTTTTAAAGCCCTAAACTCAAAGCTGCCCTGGGTCATGAGAGATGCCACACGCAGGGCTTCAAGGGCATTCATGCCAAGTATTTTCTCAAGTTCAGGCCTGGCAACAAAACCCATGGTATAAAAAATATCTCCCAGACGTTGTCGGGTTTTTTTCTGATGCTCCAGGGCAATACCGGCATCTTCTCTGGTGATTTTTTTCTGATTCATCAGTTGGGCCACAAGTTTCCGGGCCGGGGGACAGGTATTCCACAAGATATCGGTGATCTTGCCGTTGATCAGATAAAAGGTGAGCTGATTTTCCGAAGCATTCACCTTCAAAATCCCGGTGCGCTTCTGGTATTTCATAAGCTTAAGAATATCCCCGATGGCGTACTGGGCAAGATTTCCCGAGGTAACTTCCGTGCCCAATGTGTCTGACACAAGATCTGTAAACCCGATAAGCCTTTTTCTGTCAAACATTTCTGTTAAAAGGGGTTTTCGAAGATCGGCATCCACCAGCAGGGTTCGTTTTCCTGTCTGGGCAATGGTAAAGGCAAGGTTTATGGCGGTGTTGGTTTTACCTTCGGCAGGGACAGTGCTTGTAACCACCACGGACCGAAGGTTTTTTTCCATGGCGGAAAAATACAGGTTGGTGCGAAGGTTACGATAGGATTCGGCATACCGGGAGCCCGTGGGAAAATCGGTCAGAAGGTTTTTTCGACGCAGTTCCAAATCCGCGTTCTTATTTTTTTGTTTACTGAATAATTTCATCGTCTGGCTCCATAGGTGTATCCATATCCGGAGCTTTTATCGGCTTCGGGAATGACGGAAAGCACGGGAAGGTTGAGATAGTTCTGGATATCCTCTTCTGTTCTCAGGGTCTGATCCAGGTATTCAAAGAAAAAGGCAAGCCCCACGCCGCCCATCAGCCCCAGAACCATACCCAGCAGCAAATTCCGTTTTTTCTTGGGAGACACCGGAACAGGGGAAATGGCAGCATTTTCAACCACACGGATATTGGAGGTATCGCTGGTTTTTAAAATATCCGACTCCTTCACCCGGGTCACCATGATGTCATACAGGTTCTGGCTGGTGTTTACGTTGCGCTGGAGGATGGTGTACTTCAGCTCCTTGCCGCTGGTATCCAGGGCATCCTGCTCGAACTCTCCGATGGTTCTCTCCAGCACATCCTCCCGGGCTTTGAGCACCGTGCGCTGTGATTTCAGATTGGCAAGCTCCTTGGCAAGCTCTTCGTTCATGCGGGTTCTGCTCTTGGCAAGCTCGCTCTGGAGCTGCACCAGCTTGGGATGCTTGGATTTGTAAACCTTGGAAAGCTTGGAGTATTCAATTTCAAGATCGTTGATCTTGTTATAAAGATTTTCAATAAAGGAGTTGTTTAAGAGGGATCGCACCTTGGCAAGTCCCCGGGAGCTTTCCAGATGTTTCTGGAGTTCGGAAATCTTGGAGTCCAGTTCCATGCGCTGGTTTCGGGCTTCCAGGTACTTGGTGTTGAATTCTGAGATTTTCTGATCCACCACCTTCTGCTTGCCTTCCATGGAAAAAAGCTTGGACTGCTGCTTGTAATCAAAAAAGGCCCGCTCATCATCTTCGAGCTTTTTCTTCAAGCGATACAGCTCGTTGTTGAGCCAGTCCAGGTTATCCTTGGAAGATTCCACCCGATTGGAAAGGTTGAATCGGATATATTCCCTTGCCAGGGCATTGGCAAGATCTGCGGCCATGACAGGGTCTTTGTCCTTGACGGAAATATTTAAAAGCCGGGTGTTTCTCACCTCTTCAATGTCTATTTTTTTCTGAAGCCCTTTGATCAGACGGTTAATCTTCTCCCTTGCCGGATCAACGAGGGGAAATTGCATTTCCATGCTGGTATCATCGGTGCTGGACAAGAGCAGTTTTACATTTTCCTTGAGCTGGCGAATAAGGTTTCGTATGGGACTGATCTCCAGCGCTTCTTCTTTCATCTGGTCCAGACGCAGGGCCGACACCACATTTTCAATCACCGGGGTGGATTTAATGAGCTTGAAATGGGTCTGAAATGTCAATGTCTCAGAGGCATATCCTTCAAACTCCATGCGTTCCCCGGTGATGGGGGAGGTGTTTCGCTCTTTGTCTATGATCAGCTGGGCCGTGGATTGATAGATGGGCGTGGTCTTAAAGGTAAAGAAAAGGGTGACAAGCACGGTCAGAACAAAAAACAGGATAATGAGATTTTTTCTTTTGGTCAGAATTTCGATGTACTCGGACAGGTGAATCTCTTTTTCCGGAAACATCTCTTCGGAAAAAGGCTGCTCCTGAAACTGTCGCTGGTGGAACTGGTTTTCCATAATCACTCCAGAACGGATAAGGGTGTTGGGTACTGGGTACTGGGTATTAGACCCGGTCAGTCAAAACTGGGGGAAAGGTTGATTCATGGGAATTGTTAGTTTAACAACACCCATAAGCCAAGCCTGACCCCAATGCGTTCATCAGAAGGGTTAAAGCCAGGATTCGGGGATGAAAATGCGATCACCGGGCTCCAGTGGGAAATCAGGTTTATCTCCCCGCTGGACCT
The DNA here is from genome assembly GCA_963674605.1 of uncultured Desulfobacterium sp. GTDB lineage: Bacteria > Desulfobacterota > Desulfobacteria > Desulfobacterales > Desulfobacteraceae > Desulfocicer. The sequence continues at coordinate 1,531,059 of OY771474.1, forward strand.
TTTCCAGATTTATCTTAAAAATCTCCTGCTCTCCGTCTGCTGTGTTACGGATCACCCTTGCCCGGTTGGGCGCTGCATATTTGGCAAACCCGCCGGCCATGATGCAGGCACTGAAAGCCGTAAGTCCCGGCTGATAATCAAACACTCCGGGGGATTTCACCTCCCCTTCCACATATATCTTGGTAAAGGTCTGATTCAAGGATTTATTCAGGGGAATATAAACCGTGTCCCCGGACTCCAGTATAATATTTTCTGTCATATCCCCCTGATCCAGGAGTTTGAGCAGATCCACCCGGATGGGCTCCCGCTTGATGATGGCATTTTCCAGGACATCGGCATCCGTTGTGCCGGCAAGCAGTTCGCCTGTGTCAGTCCCCTTGGCTCCCCGGAGTATATAGGCCACGTTTCCCCGGCCTTCGGCTGCGCCGCCTGCCTTGGCAATGAGATCCATGATGGTGGGATGAAAGTTGAGCTCAAACATTCCGGGATTTTTCACCGCACCGGAAATAAAATACTGAAGGCTGTGATAGGCCTTTATCTGTACCTGAACCTGGGGGTTTACAAAATAGTCCCGTCCCAGGGGACTGCGGATGACCCGTTCCAGTTCCTCCTGGGTGAGCCCCACAGCCCGGATACTGCCCACCAGCGGCATATTGATGTCGCCACTGCCGGTGACCACCAACTCCGTGGACACCTGCACCTCACCGCCGGCCAGCACGGTTATCTGAATCACATCCTGGGCCCCCAGTCGATAATCGGCAGACCCACCAGGCTCTGCTCCAAAAACCGTGGAAACACCACCAGATAAGATCATTATGGCAAACACCGCCTGCACCACAAATGCCATAACCCGTTTGGGGTAACATAAAAGCAGGTGGATCTTCCAGACATCCTGGTCAGGCTGGTTTCCATCATTTATATTTTTTTCATTTGTCATAGGACACCCTGGAGCCGTTTATTTCAAGGACTTCTGCGTCCCTGCCGACATAAAACTTATCATAAGAACAAAAAAAGCATGGAAAGTGGGGACGAGCCGCCCGAATCGGGCACTTTCCATGCCGGTTTATTTTTTTGTTTCACCCAGCTTTAATCAATCCACACCGAAAGTTGAGCAAGTGATTTCACAAATGGTCTACATTCTGCCGCCAAGGTCATATTGAGCCTTTACGTTGAACAGAATATAGGTATTGTCATAGTCTCTTCCGATTTCATTGGAATCCCTGGCTTCATAACCGGGTTCCAGAGCAAAGGAAAACATATCATTAAATCGATAGTTGGCACGACATGCCAGGGACCACTTATCATCTTCCCGGTTACTGTATTCATAATCACTGTTCTGATACAGCCCCTTCAGGATCAGGTCAAGTCGCTCCAGAAACGTATGGCCTGCCATTACAGAAAGTTTTGTGGCGGTGTAATACACTTCTCCGGAACCGGCGTCGTTATAATTCTGGCTCAAGACGACGTCCAGCCAGCTTTTAGGTGCGAATTCATCACTGGAACCCGTCTGACCTTTAAACCCCAGTGCCCAGGTCATGCCGTCAAAATCCTCCCGGCTTGCCAGATCAAAATCCCTTTCCTGATACCCGGCCCCTGCCTTTAAAGCAAAGTTTTTATAGGTTTTTTTCAGGTTGAGCATTACCTGATTGGAGGTGTAATCCGAAGTTGCGCCTTCATAATCCCTGGTCCACACCTGATAGTTCAACTCCAGCAATGTGGAACGGTTAAGGTTGTAACTCGCAATAAATGTTCCCCGGTTCTCATCGGAATCTTCGTTGATACCTTCCGAGTAATCGGTGATAAGATTTGTATATTTCGCGCCAATGCCGAATTTTTCACCAAAACTGTAAAACACATTGGGTGAAAAACGGTTGAGGGAGTATTTATCCCGGGCCACATCATTGGTGTACTCATCGGAAGATGCAGGTTCTCGGGTCTTGATATAAGCGTTTTCTATCCCCATGGAAAGGCGATCGGTCACCTGGGCTTTGCCCAGAAGTTTTGCCAGATGTCCGGTGTAGTCGTAATCGTCAATATTGGACTCTCCGCTGTACTGGTTCACATCCAGAGAATAATCCAGGGTCAAACTGCCTTTGTCGGTCACATATCCCAAACTGATCCCGGGACGAATGACAAACGCATCAACACTTTTTTCATTGTTTTCTGCTTTAAAATAGTTGGAATCATGGCGGTAATCTAAGTCAAGCTTCGGAACAACAGTCATCCTTTCTGCCCGAACATCCTGGATAAAACCGCCGGACATGAGGAAAGATAACGCCAGGGCGAATATAATATTTTTTTTCCTGTTCAGCATCTTTTTCTCCATAATTTTTGTTTTTTCTGAGACGTCTTTAGTTTCATAGTGTATCATGTCGGACTGCCGGCTTCGGCATCTTCAATTGTGATGATCTCCTGAATGTCAGGCGTATCATCATCGTCAAATCCCTGGGGCTGTACAGAAGGCGCAGGTCCCTGGGGCTGATCAGGAAACACAGGTGGCGTCGCATTTGCGGCGGCAATGACGTCAATGGACTGATCAAGGGTGTTATTTCTGGTCTGCAGATCTGTTGTGGACACTATCTCAGCATCACCATCAGGAGAAATAAGGGTTACCGTGACAGTTCCCGACACCTCTTCGTTGGTGGTCCCATCTGAATTGGGGGTGTAGGTTGTCACGTTAACCGTTTCTGTAACCCTTGTTGAGGTGGTGCCATCATCATTTTGGACAATCTCCTCAACCACTGTAGTCTGGGTGATGGTCTGTTTCACCGCCACACCGTTCACGTAAGACGTCTCTGTAACCACCACGGAACCATCACCTGCTGTGACGGTTTCAGTTACAACCAACGTGCCATCCGACAGCGTGTTTGTAACCACTCCATCCGCTGCGGACACCCCCCCTGAAAACAGCAGACACGACATTGCCACTGCAACTGCCATAATCAGGACCACTCTTTTTTTACATTCTTTTTTCATCTTCCCACCCTCCTTAAATCTATATGTTGCAATACGTACTTCTGAGTTTCACTCCTGGATTAGATCCTCTTTTTTGGGATTACTTGGACGCACTCCCATTTTCCCGCTTTGCTCACAATATGGCCTACTTGTCATAATTGGCGGGGCCAACGGGGTCAGGCTATGTGGTATTAGAGCCTGAGTTTTTTATCAGGCTCTATGATTTTGTCAAGAAACTGTGTTTAGAGGTAAATTTAAACAAAAGCGCCAATAACGCAAGCCTGACCCCTCCCTGATTAAGCGTCAAGCCGGGAAAAGGAGATGCGCCCGATTACTTTCTCTTTCAAGCCATGCTATTTAAAGGTGCCACCATGGCTGTCAATTCACAATATTGCCGAAACACATTGTCTCCGGTGATTTTATTCAACAAAGCCATGCCCCTGGCCATGGCAGGGGTTCGATGTGTGGCGGAATGGGCATCCGAACCCAGAAAATCAACAACGTCCATGCCGGCAAGGCGCGCGGCATGCTTTTTAACATTTCGACCGAACTGTCCGGTGAAACTGCCGGCTGTAACCTGAAACAATGCCCCCCTGAAATGAAGCTCTTCCACCATGGACATGCTGGACATGAGCGCAGGATTACGCTCAGGATGGGCAATGATCGGTATGAGATCCAAACATCTGATCCGTCTCACCATCTCCGGCAGATACTGGGGAAGCACTTGCAGGGGGAGTTCAATGAGAAGGAAGTTAGAGTTATTAAGGGTCAGTATCTGGTCTTCATTTATAAGATCCAGCAACTCCGGAGTAAGACGCACCTCCTGGCCGGGCAGAATATGCACAGGCACCCCCTGTTGCACCAACACTTCATTCAGCGCACGGCATCCATCAATTACGTCCGCCTTCCGGGTATTGTATACCCCGTCGCAGGTATGGGGTGTGGCCACCATGGCGGTTGTGCCCTCCGCAGCCGCCATGCGAGCCATGGCAACAGCCTCTTCCATGGTGGCGGCACCGTCATCAATGCCGGGCAGAATATGGGTGTGTATATCAAACATAGGAGCGCTTTGCATACCCCCTTCTTTCCTCAGGAGTGCGGTCTGTAATGCCTTGTTTTTATTGATGCCAAATCTTAACCACACGTATTATTCAAAGATCTCAGAAATATTAAAGTACCGGAAATTACAAAAAAAATCAAGAAAACAAAAACTGCGTTGATACAGCTCCGCCCTTTGGATTACAAAACATAATCACAACAAAATAAATCCAGACCCATTGGCAAAAACACATTAAAAATCCAAAGGGATATAAAAACGCCTGAAGCTTGAGTTCGATATCTTATCATTATCAGACATAAAGTCAAATTAAGAATTCAATTTGGCTCATGTTGTGACCAAGCCTTTCAATTTTATGGGGCTGAGATTGAACAGATTGGTCTGGGGCTGCAGAAACAAAAAAACAATTTAAGATTAATCAAAACTTAATCACAATATCGGCCGATTTCCGGCGGAGTCAGACATGATACATTTTATCAAATGTTTATCTTTAGATATTGTATAAATATATTTTTTTTGCAAGTTTTTTATAAAAAAAGTTATCACACCCCCATGCAATCGGCAATTACCTCACAGACATTGCTGCAGATCCCCTGGGTCTGCAGGGGATCGGGTCCTTCCACCATCACCCGCAGCAATGGCTGGGTACCGGAATAGCGCACCAAAATACGACCCTGTCCGATCAGCGTTTTTTCCGCGGCGTTTATGGCCCGGGCAATGGGCGCAATGGCCATGAAATCAGGACGGTCGGCACTGACCGGAACATTCTGCAATACCTGGGGATATACCTTCATGACCGTGGCCAGCGCAGAAAGGGGTTTTCCTGTTTCTGCCATGACAGACAGCAGTCGCAGGGCCGTAAGAATACCGTCACCTGTGGTGTGAAAATTGGAAAAAATCATATGACCGGAATCTTCGCCCCCCATGGTGGCACCGGATCTCTGCATGGCTGCCATGACCTGGCGGTCTCCCACCCCGGTAATCTCATGGTCAATCCCAAGGTCTGCCAGGGCAAGCCCCAGACCGATGTTACTCATGACCGTGCTCACCACACGGTTATGGGGCAGTTGTTTTTGTGCGGCAGCGTGACGGGCACAGATGGCCAGAATAACATCCCCGGTAAGCGGTACACCGTTTTCATCCAGGGCAATGAGGCGATCGGCATCCCCATCAAAGGCCAGGCCTGCCCGGGCATTGTGCTTTTTCACGGCAACTGCCAGATCTCCGGTGTGCTGGGACCCGCAAGCTTCATTGATATTTCGTCCATCGGGAGTATGATGAATAAACCGGGCATCCAGCCCCAACGCCTTAAACACATCTTCTGCCACCCCCGATGCCGCCCCGTTGGAACAATCCACCACCAATGGGGTCAGGCTTGGCTTATTGGTGTTATTAAGGGTGATGCATTGTTTTAAAAACGCAACATAGTCTTCCCGGGCATGGGGCAGGGTACAAATCCGTCCGGGTTCCGGCGGGGAGGCCGGATCGGCCGGGGACACATTCGGGGAGTCAGACCCGCCACTGGCACGTCCACCGGAAATCAGCTCCAGCACCCGTGCCTCCACGGCGTTTTCCTGTTCATCAGAGAGTTTATGCCCATCCCCGGTAAAGAGTTTTATCCCATTGTCCTGGTAGGGATTGTGAGATGCGGAAATGACAATGCCCGCCCCTGCCCCGGGCGTGCGGGAAACCAGAAAGGCCACCCCCGGTGTGGGAATTACCCCTGCAAGTGACACATCCAGACCCTCTGCGGTGATACCGGCTGCCAGAGCCGCTTCCAGCATGGTGCCGGAAAGACGGGTGTCCCGGCCAATAATGGCGCTGTTTTTTCTCTGTTGTCTTATAAAATCTGCCACGGCCCTGCCCGTGGCCATGGCCACATCCACTGTCATGGGGTATTGATTTGCCACCCCGCGTATGCCGTCGGTTCCAAAGAGCTTTCCCATTGTTATCCTTCAGTCCATGTCCTATTAAAGTCTGACCCCGTTGAGCACCCAGTGTGAGGGGTGAAGCATCTTATGATCAAGCCCTTTATTTCAAAAGAAACTATCAATAACACAAGCTGGAATTCACATTGTTGTCAGAAGTCAGCGCCAAGAGATTCAAGCCAGGTAATACCAAGATTACGCATATCCGGAGACAGCGCCTGAATCACCGTAACATAATCGGCACCGCACCTTTGGATACCATGTTCCACTGCTGTTAAAAAAGATTCCGGTGCGTTGGAAAACCGGGGAGCCAGGGCAAAGGCTTCCATTTGTTCCCGGACATCGGGCCAGGTGTTGAGAAGGGCATAATGGGAATCCATCAGGGGAGAGGCTTTTTTATCTGCCGTTCCCGGCATTGTCTCCCGGGAACGCAGAAAATTTTTACAGAAACCGTCCAGTCTGTGGATACGCTCTTTAATGCATTCCTTCAGGGTAGACTGCATGCCCTTGAGAAGTTCCCGGGACAGAACATCCGACACAAAAAGGCAACGTACCTGTTCATACCAGGCCAGCAGGGCACACAGCCCGTTAATATAAGCATAATTTTTTTCAAATATCCCCTTGATATCCCCAAATACTTTTCTGGAATTGGGAATGGAACCAGCCTTTAATGAACCGCCATATACAAGTCTGTTCGGATGGATCTGGTCCGCGCGGCAGATGGTACCGGCTGCCGTAACCGTGCCAAACGCAAGCGAACGAGGCCCCACAAGCCCCCCCTGCCCCCCCAGAAAAATAGGGGGTTGATCCAGCATCACCCCCTGATGAACATTGCCGATCATGGAAGGGGTGGCCTTGTCCTGATTGGGGGTATAATTGAAATGGATATAGGAACTGCCCACCTCGGAATGATTTTTCCGACTGGTACCTCCGGACATGAGAAGATCGCAGAAGTTTATGAGACTGCCCAGGGTGACAAAGGGAAAAAGGATGGTCTGCTTTAACCCCACGGTGTGGGCGGCATTGGCCTCTTCTTCCAGGATGGTCCCCCCCCGGACGTGGGCACCGGAGCCAAAGCTGTTCTTGCCTGCAAAGGCAGCATTCTGGAAAAAACCACCCTTAAGCCGGGTGTCTGCACCGATGTAGCAGTTATCCACGGTGACGGGGGCCTCTTCTCCCAATGCGGTTCCGGGCAGAATCAATGTGTTCTTGCCGATGATGCGGGTGCCGGGGTGAAAGGTGACGTTATTACCTGCAATGCGGTCAATATCCACCTCCGGACCGATGTACACCGTGGCGGGCAGGGGCATTTTAACCCCCCGTTCCATGAGGATTTCCACGCTGTTTTTAACCGGATTTAATTCCATGGTATATCATTTCCAGTTTTTTGGATTTGGCTTGTCCAGGTTAGGGATCTTCCCATAATCGCTATTCAAAATGAGTTCCGGGCAGGTTCTAAAAGCGATACGCAACCCCGCCCCAGGTAAGACCGGCTCCAAACCCCACAAACAAAATGGTATCGCCGGGTTTGCCCACCACACCCTGTTCCAGGGCTTCATCCAGGGCAAGTGGAATACTGGCAGCGGTGGTGTTACCGTATTTATGGATATTATTAAACATCCGGGATTCATCAATTTTCATGAACTGGGCATAGGCCTGATTGATCCGAAGATTGGCCTGGTGGGGAAATACCATGGTGATGTCATCCATGGTGATCCCGGCCTTTTCCAGGGTTTCCCGGGTGACCTGGGGCAGTTTGCGAACGGCGGTTTTAAACACGGCCTGGCCGTTCATGGTGGGGTAATACCGCTCGGAATCAATGGCAAGACCCTTGGGAAAACGCTCGGGCAGGCGGGAGGCGGGAAGCTCGGTCATGAGGCTTGCCGCGCCCCGGCCATCGGCATGGAGACTCGATGCCAGAACCCCGATGTTTTCGTCTGTGTCCACGCCTTCCACACACACGGCGGCGGCACCGTCACCAAAGATCACGGCCACGTCCCTGCCCCGGGTGGATTTATCAAGGCCCGAAGAATGCACCTCTGCACCCACCACCAGAATTTTATTGGCAAGGCCACTTTTAACGTAGGCATCTGCGGTGGCAAGCCCGTAAAGAAAACCTGTACACTGCTGACGGATATCCAACGCCGGGGTGGACGTCAACCCCAGTTTGTCGGCCAGCAGACATCCGGAACCCGGGAAAAAAATATCCGGGCTCAGGGTGGCAAAAATGATAAAATCAATGTCATCCGCCTGCCATCCGGCCTTTTCCAGGGCCTTGTGGCTGGCGGTGAGGCCCAGATCCGATGCCCCCATTTCCCCGGTTTCCGGCACCCAGTAGCGCTGCTGAATGCCGGTGCGCTGCTGAATCCATTCATCCGTGGTGTCCATGATCTTTGAAAGATCGTCATTGGTGATAAGGCGGGGGGCCAAGGCACGACCGGTGCCTCTGATGACGGTTTTTTTCATGTATTATTCCTTTATCTTCATTTCTAAATCGGGGTATCTGAAATAACTTAACTTATAATATTTCAAATCCAAAGGCAAGAATCATGTTGATACATCAGGAAGGATGTGGGGTCAGGCTTGGCTTATTGGTGTTATTCATAAGAAAAGGCTGTCTCAAACCAGCGACAGCAGAGCCTCCAACGGCCATCCGGTTTGGCCCGATCGGACCCAAAGGCGATCAGCTCTTTTGCCCTGCCGGGCGTTAAGAAGCGCAGGCTGTTTGAGGACAAACCTGCCCGCAGTTCCTGCGCTTTAGACCGGCAGGGCAAAAGAGCCGCCGACGGTTCCCGGGCCGGACCGGATGGCCGTTGGGGGCGGCATACAAATACAAATGGGGTCAGGCTTGGCTTATTGGTGTTATTTTTTCAAATAACACCAATAAGCCAAGCCTGACCCCAAATTTATTATGAAGCCAGTTTCAAGGTATTATCCGGACCCGCGGTGACGGTTATGGACTGGCCATCTTTGATGGTGCCGTTTAAAAGCGCCAGGGCCAGGGGATTTTCCAGCTGCTGCTGGATGGTGCGCTTCAGGGGTCTTGCCCCAAAGGCCGGGTCATAACCGGATCGGGCCAGGGCCGTCTGGGCAGCTTCGTCCAGGGTGATCTGGATTTTTCGTGCAGCCAGTCGGGCATTGAGCTGACGGATCTGGATGTCGGCAATGGCCTTGATGTCTTCCATGGTAAGGTTCTGAAAGGTGATGATCTCATCAATACGGTTCAAAAACTCGGGCTTGAAAGCATCCTTCAGGGCCCGGGCAATGGCTGCCTGGAGCATCCGGTCTTTTTCCGCTGTGGGAGACGGGGTATTACCTTGTCCCTGGGAGGCACCCGTGCCGCCGATACCCTGATTCCGGAAGCTGTCCGTTCCTTCATGGAAAGGAGTGCCTTCACCGCCCCCGGCATCATGATCCATGGCACCAATATAACCCACATCCGAGCGGATACCGGCAGCCTCCTGGATAAACCGGGACCCCACATTGGAGGTCATGATGATGATGGTATTGGTAAAATCCACGGTGCGGCCCTGCCCATCTGTCATGCGGCCGTCATCCAGCACCTGAAGCAGCACGTTGAACACATCGGGATGTGCCTTTTCTATCTCATCAAAGAGCAGCACAGAATAGGGTCTTCGCCGCACGGCCTCGGTGAGGGCACCGCCTTCATCATAGCCCACATATCCCGGGGGCGCTCCAATGAGCCGGGCCACGGAATGCTTTTCCATGTATTCGGACATGTCAATGCGCACCATGGCGGCCTCGGAATCAAAGATAAACTCGGCCAGGGCCTTGGCAAGCTCGGTTTTTCCCACCCCGGTGGGTCCCATGAATATAAAGGTACCGATGGGTCGATCCGGGGACTGAAGGCCGGAACGGGCCCGGCGCACGGCATTGGACACGGCATCTATGGCTTTTTTCTGGCCGATGACCCGCTTTTTAATGTGGGACTCCATCTGTATGAGCTTCTCCTGTTCGCCCTTTAACATGCGCGACACAGGGATACCGGTCCAGGCGGACACCACATCGGCAATGTCGGACTCTTCCACATCTTCCTTGAGCATGCGAAGCTCCTTCTGGGCCTTATCCAGTTCTGCTTTTTTATCAGCCAATGATTTTTTAAGGCTCTCCATGGTGCCGTACCGGATCTGTGCCACCTTGGCCAGATCTCCTGCCCTTTCTGCCACCTGGGCCTGGGTCTGGGCCTGGTCCATCTGCTCCCTTATGGCGGTGATCTCCTGGATCAAGCCCTTTTCCATGTTCCAATGGATCTTCATGGGCTGGATCTCATCCTTCATGTCGGCCAGGGACTTTTCAAGCTTTTCAAGGCGCTCCCGGGAGCCATCATCCTTTTCTTTTTTCAGGGCCTGGCGCTCGATCTCCGCCTGGGTGATGCGGCGCTGGACCTCGTCAATGACCATGGGCATGCTGTCAATTTCTATGCGCATGCGAGAGGCGGCCTCGTCTATCAGATCAATGGCTTTGTCCGGCAGAAATCGGTCGGCAATGTACCGGTGAGACAGGGTGGCCGCCGCCACAATGGCCGAATCTTTTATGCGCACCCCATGGTGCACCTCGTATTTTTCTTTCAATCCCCGGAGAATGGAGATGGTGTCCTCCACCGTGGGTTCGGCGGCCAGCACCGGCTGAAACCGGCGTTCCAGGGCCGCATCCTTTTCTATGTATTTGCGGTATTCGTCCAGGGTGGTGGCTCCCACACATCGCAGGGTCCCCCGGGCCAGGGCGGGCTTGAGCATGTTGGAGGCATCCACGGAACCCTCGGCGGCCCCGGCTCCCACCACGGTGTGGAGCTCGTCAATGAACAGCACAATTTCCCCTTCGGAGGCCTCCACTTCTTTGAGCACCGCCTTTAAACGATCCTCAAATTCACCACGGTACTTGGCACCGGCCAGCATGGCCCCCATGTCAAGGGCAATCACCCGGCGGTTTTTAAGGCTTTCGGAAACATCCCCTTCAATGATGCGCTGGGCCAGGCCCTCCACAATGGCGGTCTTGCCAACCCCGGGCTCACCGATGAGAACCGGGTTGTTCTTGCGCCGCCGGGAGAGTACCTGAACAATACGGCGGATCTCCTCGTCCCGGCCGATGACCGGGTCCAACTTGCCTGCCCGGGCAAGTTCGGTGAGGTTGCGACCAAATTTTTCCAGGGCCTGATATTTTTCTTCGGGGTTCTGATCGGTGATGGTCTGGTTGCCCCGGATCTCCCGGAGAACCTTTAAGATGGCATCCCTTGTGATACCCTGGGCCTTTAAAATATCGGCGCAGGAGCCTTTGGCATCGGCCATGGCAAGCAGCAGATGTTCCAGGCTGACATACTGATCCTTCATCTTGTCGGCTTCTTTAAATGCCACATCAAAAAGAGACTGGGACTCCCGGGACAGATAGATCTGGGGTGCACTGCCGGTTATCTTGGCCTGGCGGGTCAAGGCAGCATCCAGGGCAGTTATAACGCCGTCCAGGCTGCCGCCTATTTTTGCAATGATGGATGCCGGAACCCCCTTGCGGTCCTCCAGCATCACCCGCAGCAGGTGCAGGGGCTCAATGGTGGTGTGGTTATATTTCTGGGCCAGGGCCTGGGCGGAATGGATCATTTCCTGGGACTTGACGGTTAATTTTTCGGGGTTCATGCGTTTCCTCCATGAGTTTTTTTATTCATGCGCATAAAGTAATACAAACCGATCTTTTGTCAAACCGAATGTTAAAATTGGAAAGAATGGGGTCTGATTTGGCTTATGGGTGTTTTTAAAGGAAATGCTCACCATATTAAACAACACCAATAAGCCAAGCCTGACCCCAATATTCCCAATTACTGGACGGCAGACAGGGCCGTCTCAAAAATAATTTCGCTCAAGGTGGGATGGGCATGGATGGTGTGGGCAAGGTCACGGACACTCAGCCCCTTGTTCACGGCCAGGGTGCCCTCGGCAATGAGATCCGTGGCATGGGGACCGATGATGTGCATCCCCAGCACCCTCCCCGTGGCTTTTTCTGCCACAATGCGGGCCTCTCCGGCAATCTCTCCCATGGCCTGGGCCTTGCCAAGGGTACGAAAATTAACAGCAGCGCAGGTATAATCAATGCCCTGCTCCCGGGCCTGGGCCTCGGTGATGCCCACATTACCGATTTCCGGCATGGTGAAAATGGCACCGGGCACGGCCGAATAATCCATCACCGCCCTGCCCCCCAGGGCATTTTCTGCAGCCACCATACCCTCATGGGAAGCCACATGGGCCAGCATGATGTGCCGGGGCCCCAGAATATCCCCGATGGCAAACACCCCCGGAACCTTTGTCTCCATGCCCGAATTAACGGGAATCCATCCCCTGTCATCCAGATCAAGGCCAATGTTGTCAAGGCCCAGATCCCCGGACAGGGGAGATCTGCCGATGCACACCGCCATGGTGTCCGCCATGGGTGTCACAGGTTTAATGCGTTTTTTTCGTTTTTCATCAGCAAAGGGAGAAATCCCCAGAGTAATGGCAAGACCTCCTGCTGTATGTGCCACGCCTTCCACCACCTGATCGGTGATGAAATTAATCTTACGTTTTTTCATCTCCCGCTGAAGAATTTTAGAGCAGGCCTCATCCACCGACGGCAGGGGCAACAGCCGGGACATGGCCTCCACAATGGTAACTTCAGCACCCAGGGCGGAAAAAATACAAGCAAATTCACACCCGATAACGCCCCCCCCCACAATGACAATGGACCGTGGGATATAATCAATGCTCAACAGATCATTGCTGGATAAGATCCGCTCCCCATCAAAGGGAAAGTCCGCCATATTAAGGGGTTCAGTGCCCACGGCAAGGATAAGACGATCATAATGAATTTCTTTTTCCCAGCTTTTTTCATCGGCCACGGAGACCACCCCCTGTTCTTTTATATATCCCCGGCCCTGCTCAAATTTCACATGGGCCTTTTCAAGCAGGCTGATGATGCCCTTGCGCTGGCTGTCTAAAATCTGCTGTTTCCGGGCCAGGATGGCCGCCATGTCCGCCGCAACGGGACCATCTATTTTTATGCCATAGGCAGCTGCCTCCCGGGTTTTGACCAGCAGATCCGCCGAGGTTTTCATGATCTTGGAGGGAATGCAGCCCCAGTTGAGACAGGTACCCCCGGCATGGGCCTTTTCCACCACGGTGACATCCCCTCCCCGCCGGGCGGCTTCCAGGGCAGCCACATATCCCCCGGGGCCTGCACCGATAATCACTATTTTTTCCACCATCTGATTTTCCCCTTTACAAAATTAACAGAATTGATAAAATTACAGGATCAAATTCATTTTTTCCACAATTCACTGTTTTCGCATCGTTATTTAACACTGCTCATGCATTAAAATCAAGGAGATGCTGCGGAGTCAATCCATTGGGGATTGGTCACACTATCAGAGCTTGGTCACATCCCCTGCCGGTTCACTTCCTGGCCCTTAGACCGGCAGTGTAAATAGACCGGCAGTGTAAAAATACCATCAACTGTGCCGGGACATATACAGCGCCCCTTGGGAACGGTACACTTCCATATTTAACATTCGTTCTACCCACAACTAACATTGGCCGCACAAAGGGCAAAACTCAAAAAAATCGATCTTAATTTGATGATTACATAAATTTATTTATTTTTAATTGACAATTTCACCACAACCCATTAAATAGAAACTCGAGGGCGGCATATTTGCTGTTCTCCTTAATTCAGAGCAGAGATTTAGACTACCATGAAAATTGACGATGTAAATATTGAGATTATCAAAGAACTTCGCCACGGCAGAAAATCGTTCAAGAAAATTGCAGACCAGCTGAACATAACAGAAAACACGGTGCGTACCCGGGTGAACAAACTAAAAGAGGAAGGAGTCCTGGAAATATGCGGACTGTTTGACCCCTCCTGTCTTCCCGGACACCAGACGGTAATCATCGGTATCAAACTTTCCGCCGCCAATCTGGTGGAAAAGGGAGAGGAGATCTCAAAACTTGTGGGGGTGATTTCCGCAAGCGTGGTCACCGGGCGATACGACCTGATCATTCAGGTGCTGTTCAAGCCGGGATTCGGACTTCTGGAATTCTACACCAACGAGATCTCCAAGGTCCAGGGAATCAATACCGTGGAGACCTTTGTGATTTATAAGGCCTATAATCTCAAAGTTCCCTATGTATTATAAGCAAACAGTGGGCTTGGTCACAACTTGGGTTACCTGTCACAATTGCTGGGCCAACGGGGTCAATAACGCAAGCCTGACCCCACCCCATGCTGTGGCCAAGCCCCAAACAGCCGGTCAGCCCCCCATCTTCACCTGTTTGGGTCTGCTCACACAACATTAGTATACTACGCAGCCCCACTCAGGCGAATATGAGGCAGTGCTCAAATACTTACATTACCAGGCCGAATATTTACGATTAAAAGTCTCCAGATAAAATGTTTCCCCGGGTCAAGTCTCCCGGTGCATGGTGCTGCTGCCATGGAGCACGGTCAATGATAATCTGCAACATGAAGCCAGGAGGAGGAGATCATGGAAACAACAATAAAAACAACACCCCTGAACCCCTGGCACCGGGATCATGGTGCCAACATGGCAGACTTTGGCGGCTTTGACATGCCTCTCTGGTATGAAACCGGTGTAAAAACCGAGCACCTGGCCGTAATCCAGTCGGCGGGTATTTTTGACACCTCCCACATGGCCTCGGTTATGGTCACAGGCAACGGTGCCCGGGATCTGCTGCAGTATTGCCACACCAGGGATCTGTCCGGGCTTGTCAATGGCAGATGTACGTATGGGGCTTTTTTAAACGAACAGGGCCATGTCATTGACGATGCCATTGTCTATCGTTTTGGAGTGGATGAATACATGGTGTGTGTCAATGCCGGCATGGGCACCACCGTTGCCGACCACCTCCGGGCCATTTCTGCTGCTGGTGCTTCTGACGGACGGGAAGAAAAAAACAATGGCTGTGCAATCAATGGCACCGTTGACATCCAGGATCTTTCCGAAAGCCTTGGAAAAGTGGACATACAGGGCAGACATGCGGCCCGGGTATTGGGGAAACTTATCAAAGACCCGGATACCGTTTTTAAAAACATGTCCTATTTTTCCTTCAAGGGCCATTTTGATGATAAGAACCCCCTTTCCGGTGGCGTCCGGCTGAAAAGCGGTACGCCCATTCTGCTGTCCCGGTCGGGCTACACCGGGGAGTTCGGGTTTGAAATTTTCATCACCCCCTGCGCAGTTGTGGATCTGTGGAAAGATCTGCTTTCAGCCGGGGCCGACTTTGATGTCATTGCCTGCGGTCTGGGGGCCAGAGATTCCCTGCGGGCCGGGGCCATGCTGCCCCTGTCACACCAGGACATGGGGCACTGGAAATTCATACATCATCCCTGGATGTTTGCCCTGCCCCTGACATCCAACGGCAGGGGATTTACCAAATCATTTCTGGGGGATCAGGCCCTTCTGGACCCGGCAGACACCTTTTATACCCTTGCCTTTGCCGGAGAAAATCTTAAAAAAGTGTCCAGCGGTCCCGGGTCCCAGGTGCTGGATGAAAACGGTACGGTGCTTGGAACCGTGCTCACCTGTGCCACGGACATGGCCATCGGGTGGCATGATGGCCATATATTAAGCATTGCATCGCCGGATCTGCCAGGGGATTTCAAAGCCCGGGGTATCAGCTGCGGCTTTATCCGGGTGGATCAGCCCCTGACGTCGGGCACCCAACTGGTGCTCCAGGAGAAAAAACGCAGAATCAATGTTACAGTGGTTTCCGATGTTCGTCCCCACCGCACGGCCCGACAGAAAATTGATCGTTTTCTGACTTCATTTCAATCCGGAAGGACAAAGGGGCCGGCGACGGTCCAGAGCCGGAACGGGTGAACGTTGGGGGCGGCATCATGCCGTTTTCATTATTTGTTATGACAGGATTACCTGTCATATGAAGGTACTTCAATAATAACGCCAATAAGCCAGGCCTGACCCCAAATTTTACACAGGGAGGATACCAAAAATGAAAGAGATCAATGAATTGAATCTGCCGGAAAATATCAAGTATTCTAAAGATCATGAATGGGCATCCATTCAGGGGGATGTGGTCACCGTGGGCATCAACGACTATGCCCAGGATCAGCTGGGGGAGGTGGTATTTGTGGAAATGCCCCAGGTGGGAGATTCCTTT
Source organism: uncultured Desulfobacterium sp. (assembly GCA_963674605.1). GTDB lineage: Bacteria > Desulfobacterota > Desulfobacteria > Desulfobacterales > Desulfobacteraceae > Desulfocicer. The sequence continues at coordinate 1,547,177 of OY771474.1, forward strand.
GATGAGGGTGAAGAGTTCGGCACAGTGGAATCCGTCAAGGCGGTTTCCGAGCTTTACTGCCCGGTTTCCGGCGAAGTTGTGGAGGTCAATGACGCGCTGGAAGATGCCCCGGAGCTGGTGAACAATGATCCCTACCAGGGGGGCTGGATCATGAAAATAAAAACAGACAACCCTTCTGAAATGGACAACCTTATGGACAAAGCAGCATACCTTGAGATGCTGAAAGGATAAGGATAAATGCCATGCGTTATCTTCCACATACCCCGCAGGATATTGCCCAGATGCTTCAAAAAACCGGCCATGCCGGCCTGGAGGATCTGTTTGCAACCATCCCGGAGAAATTCAGGATAAACGGTAAACTTGAGCTTCCCGACCCGCTCACGGAATGGGAACTCAATGCCCACATGGACCAATTGTCATCCACCATGTGCGCCTTTCCCAGAAACAAAATCTTCCTGGGGGCGGGCAGCTATCCCCATTACATTCCTTCCGTGATTCCCTCCCTTATCAGTCGATCTGAATTTGCCACCGCCTACACCCCTTATCAGCCGGAAATCAGCCAGGGTACCCTCCAGGGCATCTACGAATTCCAGACCATGATCACGGAGCTGCTGGGCACGGAAGTGGCCACCGCTTCCCATTATGACTGCGGCACGGCGCTGACCGAAGCCCTGCTCATTGCCCTTAGAAAAAAGAAAAAAGTCAATAGGGTGGCGGTGTCCTGCCTGGTGCATCCCCACCACCGCCAGATGATCAACACCTATTTTGCCCCGGCGGGATTTGAAATGGTGGAAATTCCCATGGCCGGTGACGGCACCACAGACCTTGCCGCCGTGGCCGCCATGGACGACATTGCCGCCGTGGCCGTGCAGTCTCCGAATTTCCTGGGCTGCATTGAAGACCTGGCCGGGGTAAAGACCATGGCCGACAGCAAGAACGCTCTTTTTATCACCTCGTTCACCGAGGGCCTGGCCTGGGGTCTTTTAAAAAACCCGGGCAGCTTCGGGGCCGATATTGTGGCCGGAGAAGGCCAAAGTTTCGGCATTGCCCAGTGTTTTGGCGGACCCGGCCTTGGTATTTTAACGGCCCAGAAAAAATATGTTCGGGACCTGCCCGGTCGTCTGGTGGGCCGCACCAGAGACACCAACGGAGAAGAGGGATTTGTCCTCACCCTGTCCACAAGGGAGCAGCACATCAGAAGGGAAAAGGCAAGCTCCAACATCTGCTCCAACAATGGATTAAACGCCCTCACCGCAGCCATGTATCTGGCCACCGTGGGTAAAATCGGCATCCGGGAAATCGCTCAGATCAACCATGACAAGGCTTCTTTTCTGCGGGATCTGCTGGTGGATGCGGGGTTTGAAATCGCCTTTGAAAGACCCTTTTTCAACGAATTTGCCCTCAAGGCCCCAAAGGGCTATGGGGTAAAACGCCAGGCACTCAAGAAAAAAGGCATCCTGGCCGGATTAAGCCTGGAGTGCTACTACCCTGCCCTTAAAAACCACTACCTGTTCTGCGCCACGGAGGTGTTTTCCCGGCAGGACATGGAAGATCTGGCCAAGGAGGTGAAACATGGCTGATACCACCGGAACCGGCGGACTGATATTCAAGGAAGCCCTGTTGTGGGAAAAGAGTCGTGAGGGCCGCTGTGCCGTGTCCATCCCCACCCGGGATGTACCCGTTGCAGAACTTGATCCTGCCCTTGTGGGAGCGGCACCGGAACTGCCCCAGCTGGGTGAGTTTGATGTGGTGCGGCATTACACACGGCTTTCCCAGTGGAACTTTGGTCTGGATTCGGGCATGTACCCATTGGGGTCCTGCACCATGAAATACAATCCCAAAATCAATGATGTGCAGGCGGCCCGGCCGGGGTTTGCCGGAGCCCACCCCATGATTGATGATGAGCTCTCCCAGGGTGCCCTGGAACTGCTCTATCACATGGAACAATACCTGGCAGAAATCACGGGCATGGCTGCCACCACTCTGCAGCCCGCCGCCGGAGCCCACGGGGAACTGGCCGGTATGCTGGTGATCCACGCCTGGCACGAAAAACAGGGGCACCAGCGCTCTAAAATCATCATCCCGGACACGGCCCACGGCACCAACCCGGCTTCGGCCTCCCTTTGCGGCTATGAATCGGTGAACATCCGTTCCGGACCTGAAGGAATACTCACCCCGGAGGCCGTGGCTGCGGTAATGGATGAAGACACCGCCGGTATCATGATCACCAACCCCAACACCCTGGGGCTGTTTGAAGAAAACCTGCGGGAAATCGCCGACATCGTCCATGCCAAGGGCGGTCTGGTGTACGGGGACGGGGCCAACCTGAACGCCATCATGGGCATTGTCAAACCAGCGGATCTGGGCATTGATGTGATTCACTTTAACCTGCACAAGACCTTTTCCACCCCCCATGGCGGCGGCGGCCCCGGGTCCGGCCCCATCTCTGTGGTAAAGGAGCTTGCCCCCTTTCTGCCCGTGCCCCGGGTGGAAAAGACAGTTAATGGATATCGACTGGTGCACAATACCCCGGATAGCATTGGTCGCATGCTCACCTTTCACGGGCATTTCGGCATCGTTGTCCGGGCCTATGCCTATATCAGGTCCATGGGGGCAAAAGGCCTCACCGATGTGAGTAAGTACGCCGTGCTCAATGCCAACTACATCAAAGCAGGTCTTAAGGACGATCTTCATCTGCCCTATGACCGACCCTGCATGCACGAGTGCGTGTTCACCGACAAAAATCAGGTGGACACCGACATCACCACCCTGGACATGGCCAAGCGCATCATGGACTACGGGTTTCATCCCCCCACCATTTATTTTCCCCTGGTGGTGCACGGGGCCATCATGATCGAACCCACGGAAACCGAGAGCAAGCAGACCCTTGACCAGTTCATTGCGGCATTCAAGGCGGTGGTGAAAGAGGCAAAGGAAACCCCGGAAATCTTGAAAAAAGCACCCCATCTGCCCAAGGTGTCCCGGCTGGATGAGGTAACTGCCGCCCGAAAACCGGTGCTTCGAGGATAAAGTCAGAGAGGGGTCAGGCTTGGCTTATTGGTGTTATTTGATATAACCCGCATGTCCTTGCAGCACAACGAATAATGGGTCGTAGACGCGGATCCAGATGGTATTATACCGCCGCCCCCCCGACGGGCAATGGTCCCGGACCGGAACTGTAGACAGCTCGATTGTCCGGTTGCTATTGCCCATCGGGGGGGCGGCTCTGCTGAGGTTGCCTTGGAGGCTGCCTTTTCATATAACCCACATGTCAGGATACACACAACAAAACAAGGTCTCCCGATCCGCTCTCCCCTAAAAAGGTATTACGAATGACAAACAACGCCCATAAGCCAAGCCTGACCCCAATAATGGATCTGGGGCTGATGGATTACCAGGAGGCCCTGGATCTGCAGCAGCGGTATGTGGAGGAGAAAAAGAGCGGTATCCGAAAACAAGATATTATTTTGGTGCTGGAGCATCCGGCGGTGTTTACACTGGGTCGTCGGGGGGGACGGGAAAATCTGGTGGTATCCGAGGCCTTTTTAAAGGAACGGGGGATACCCGTGGTGCAGACCGGTCGGGGGGGTAACATCACCTTCCATGGTCCGGGCCAACTGGTGGTGTACCCCATCATGGACCTGAACCGGGCCGGCATGGGGGTGGCTGATTTTGTCCATCTGCTGGAAGAGATCATGATCAAAACCGCTGCCCATGCCGGGGTGACGGCCCACCGCAGCCAGGTAAACCATGGCATCTGGGTAAAAAACCGGAAACTTGGGTCCATCGGGCTGTCCGTTACCCGGGGCATCTGCTTCCACGGACTGGCATTGAACGTAAATCTGGATCTCACCCCCTTTTCCTGGGTTAATCCCTGCGGCCTTGCCGGGGTTTCCATGACCTCCCTGGAAAGGGAAACCAGAAAAAATGATCAGGGTGCCACGGTGTCCATGGACAGGGCGAAATCACATCTCCTCCATTCCCTCACCAATGCCATTGGGGGGCTTGGTCACAAGATGGGCCACCCTGGGGAGGGGTCAGGCTTGCGTTATTGACGTTTTTGTTTAAAATCATCTTTATTCTTAGATACTTGTCAAAAACACAATAACACAAGCCTGACCCCGTTGGCCCGCCAATTGAAAAGAGTGGCCCATCTTATGACCAAGCCCCCCCAAGGCAACCTCAACAGTAACCCATGTGATGAGCAAACCCCCAAAAAACGATTGGTTCGGTAACAATGAAAATAAAAACAAGAAAACCCGAATGGCTGAAACGCCCCCTGCCCAGGGGACCGGAATACGAAAAGGTAAGACACCTGCTGGCAGGTGCCCGGCTGACAACGGTGTGCCAAGAGGCAAAATGCCCCAACATGTGGGAATGCTTTTCCAGGCACACGGCCACCTTCATGATATTGGGATCCCACTGCACAAGAAACTGCCGATTCTGCAACGTCACCCCGGGTGCCCCGCCCCTGCCTGACCCCCAGGAACCCAAACGGGTGGCCCGAGCCGCCCTGGAACTGGGGCTGTCCTATGTGGTGCTCACCTCGGTGACCAGAGATGATCTACCCGACGGCGGGGCCGGTCATTTTGCCGCCACCATACATGACATCAGAACCCTGCTGCCGGAAAATACCCGGGTGGAGGTACTCATACCCGATTTTATGGGAAATGCCGCGAACCTTCAACAAGTGATGGATGCAGGACCCGATGTGTTGAACCACAACATAGAAACCGTTCCCGCCCTGTATCAAAAAGCCCGTCCCGAAGCGGATTATCAGCGATCTCTCACCCTTTTACAGCGGGCCTCCCGCATGGGCAGAAATGCCCATGCCGATACCCTCACCGGCAACGCACCGAACAATCCCCCCCCGGCCCGCCCCATACCGATAAAGTCCGGTATCATGGTGGGCCTTGGCGAAACCCGGGAAGAACTGGAGCAGACCATAAGGGATTTAAACGCCCATGGATGTGACATTCTCACCATCGGCCAGTATCTCCAGCCGTCCAGGGACCATCTTCCCGTGGCGGCATACTACACACCGGAAGAATTTAAACAGCTGGAAACCTTTGCAAAATCGGTGGGATTTACCACCGTTGCCGCCGGTCCCTTTGTAAGAAGCTCTTATAAGGCCGACCAGCTGTGCCCCGGTAGCGGTAAAATCAAGGAGAGTTGTCCCCGCTGACCCACCAGCGGATAAGGCCATTGGCGGCAGATCTCATTGGTGAAGAAAGTCATACATGCCCTTTGTTTCTCTATTGACACATTTGTCTGTCACAGGTACTATGCCCAACGTACCGTCCTAATGACGGGATCTCCCAGTGACCCTCTAAGACCATTTCGTGGAAGGATGATGCAATATGTTTTATGAAGCCATATATCAGCCCAAAAATGAAGATGCGTTGAGTGACAAGGCAAAAAAGTTCATCGGACGACTGATCGCTGTTCAGGATGGCGGCCAGGAAAAAACATCCCACGGAAAAACCCAGGTGGTATACATTGCCTCCCCCAACATTGGCTTGATTCCCAACACGGATCTTGACAATATCACCAGTATTCCCCACAAAAAATGGGTGGCACTCAGCGAACTCAATGCCCGGGATTGATCCCTGGCCCTGGCGTTAACCAATATGGGATGCCCGCCTGAGTTTCAGTAAATTTCAGCGGATTTTAAAAACGGCCTTTCTCTTCAGAATGGCCGTTTTTTTATTCTGGGAATGCTACGATGGGGTCAGGACGCATGGAGCATCCGCGTACAGATCCCGATAATAAGATTTTCCAGAAGAATATGGGGGTGATCCGTGGAAGACTTCATGCGATGGTCCAGATCCGCCAGATCCATGAGAATGCCGATCAACTCCCTCTGACTGAACCCGTCGGATTTTAAGAAGGTCTGATAAATGGGATAGGGATTTTTGGGATTGGGGGCCAGGAAAAGATCGGTGCCAGGTTTCTTTTTCGCACCGGCGGCTTTCTTCGCTGACCCTGGTTTCTTACCGCCACCAGCTTTCCCTGTTTTTTTACCTGCCCCGGATTTTTTTTCCGAACCCGTGCCGGCCTGCTCCAGGGACAGCGCGTCCTCCCATTTGGCTAGACGGGCAATCATGGCTTCATCTTCCCGCACCAGTACCGGCAGGGTCACCCGGGTGAACTGCTGATAACTCTGCCCGGGATGCCACACCATTTCGCCCTTCACACCACAGGCAACCACAAATGCCTTTACCCGGGTGATTTTTCGCATCTGGTTGGTCAATGCCTTTAAAAACTGCAGGGGATGGGTGCCCTCATGGGTCAGGGATCGGAAATAAAACAATGCAGATGCAGCATTTCGATCTGCCACGGCATTGGTGAATTCAAAAATGGCATCCTTTCGGGTACGTTCCACTAGATTACGCACATCAGCTGCGGTAATGCCGGGCCGGGGACCGATAAAGGCCACCAGTTTTTCCAGGTTATCCACCAGGGTGGCGGGATCAAATCCCACAAGATCCGTAAGCAGGGCAAAGGCCTGGCCGTCAATGCCCTTTTCCACCGGTGCCAGCACCTGTTCCATGAGGGTACGCAACAAGGCTGTCTGCTCTATCTTGTCAGCCTTGCGATTGCCCTGGGCCACGGAACAATCCACCACCAGACCACAGGTGCTGAAGGCCTTAAAAAGGGTACGGCGTCTGTCCGCTGAAGGTGTGGTGACCAGCAGATAATGCCCGGAAGGAAAACCTTTTTCCATCAGCTGCTGCAGAGCATCAAGATCATCGGCGGCAAAGCCCGGTTGACGATCCGTGGAAAACAAAGGCATTTCCTTGGCCGCCACCACCAGTCGATCCTGTAGCATGGAGTAGGTGGCCAGACGCTGAACCATCACCGGCACCCGGGCGTCCTCTCCATCCAGAAAATCGTACCCAAGCCCCCGCTGGTCCGGGGGCAGCAGAACATCAAGCAGGCCATCAAAGACTTTACGGCACAAAAAGGACTCACCATGGATGAGATACACCGGCGGCAAATCCCCAGAAGGGGTATTTTTAAGCCATTGGGAAAGTTCTGTGTGTTTAATTTCCGCCACAGATCACCGCCTGGACCGGCCATAAAGCCACATCAGCATGATCAGTGCCACCAGGGCCATGGTCATGCCGATGGTCTGGGAGGGAGAAATCACCTGGAACATGAATTCCCCCCGGTCATCCCCACGGAAAATTTCCAGAACCGATCGAAAAATACCATACAGCAGAATATAGAACCAGAAGAGTGCCCCGGAAAAAATTGATTTTCCATCCACGAGCAACAGCACCGCAAATATGATCAGATTGGATGCCACGGCATAAAGCTGGGTGGGATGCAGGGAAATGTTCAGGGGAGCCAGGGATTCGGGGTTGGTAAAGGTGATGGCCCAGGGAAGGTCACAGGCCTTACCATAACAGCACCCGGCAAACAGACAGCCAAGCCGCCCCACAGCATGGCCAAGGGCTATGGCCGGGGCCAGGAGATCCGCCGTGGACCACAGGTCAAACCCCTTTTTTTTAACATAAATCATGGCCGCCACCAGGGCCACCATGAATCCCCCGTAAAACACCAGGCCCCCGTTCCAGATCTTAAAGACGTCCAGGGGATGGGCTGAAAAAAGGGAAAAATTCTGAATCACATAAAAAAGCCGGGCCCCCAGAATGGCGGAGACGAGAATCACCAGAAAAAGATCGGTGATCTCCTGGCTTTTTATGGCAACGCCTTTGGTTACGGCTCGCCTTGAGGCAAACCAGATGGCACTCATGAATCCCAGGGCCACAAAGAGTCCATAGGTGTACAGGGTGATGCTGCCGATTTTAAATAGAATGGGATGCAATGGGTGGCTCCTGAATTGAGTCTTGGGAGGTTATGGGTTTATGGGTTCTGGGTACTGGGTACTGGGTTACTGGTTGCTGGGGAATAGCGGAGTCGCTGCGGCGGTCCGGGGGGCGGCACAATGCTATTGGGCGCATTCCCATTTTCCTGGTTTGGTCACAATATGATTTGTTTGTCATAGTTGGTGGAGCCAACGGGGTCAGGCTATGTGGTATTAGAGCCTGAGTTTTTTTATCAGGCTCTATGATTTTGTCAAGAACCTGTGTTTAAAGGCAAATTTAAACAAAAGCGCCAATAACGCAAGCCTGACCCCTCTCTGATTAAGCGCGAACCGGGAAAATGGGAATGCGCCCATGCTATTCCCATTGTGTGTTGTGCATCCGCCATGCCTCCCGGTTTACTTATATATCAGGAATACGATTAAGAAGGACGTGGTAACAGAGAATGCCCATACCGATGCAGATGGCGCTGTCGGCCACATTAAAGGCAGGCCAGTGGTAACTGCCGATATAAAAGTCCAGGAAATCCACCACCTGGCCGAACCGAAAGCGATCAATAAGATTGCCCACGGCCCCGCCGAATATGGCGGCAAGGCCCATGGACAAGAATACAAACTCCCGGGACACCTTATGATAAAACCACAAAAGGCCCACGGACACCACCGAGGACACAAACAGAAAAAAGAACTGACGCACCCCGGCGGACTGCTGGGCAAACATGCCAAAGGCTCCGCCGGGGTTGAGCACATGGGTGATATTGAAAAAAGAGGTCACCGGGATGCTGTCATAAAGGGCCAGGTGCTGCAGGATCACAGCCTTGGTGATCTGATCCAGCACCATCACTGTCCCGGCAATGATAACAAGGCGCTTGAAGGTCTTTTTTTCCATCCATGTCATGGGTGATTATGCCTCGACCCCAATGACATCCAGGGCACCGGCGCACCGACTGCAGGTACCGGGCAAATCCTCTCTGTGTCCGGTGGTGTCGTCGTATCGCCAGCAGCGCTCGCACTTATCGCCCTTTGCCTTTACCACCGTCACGCACAGGCCTTCAATCTCCTTGCTGTGAAAACCGTCTTCCACCGGGGCATTTAGAAGTGTTGCCTGGGAGACAATGAAAATATCCCGAAGATCCGCACCAAAGCCCGCCAGGATTTCCTTTACATCGGGGTCAGCCACATGGATGGCAATGGCGGCATCCAGGGGATGTCCGATGAGTTTGGCGGTTCTGGCCTCTTCCAGGGCCCTTGTCACCTCGGCCCGGACATCCAGAATTTTCTGCCATCTGCGTCCCAGGGTTTCATCCTTCCAGGCAGGGTCCACCTGGGGGCGCTGGGTGAGATGGACACTTTCGGCCTTGCCTTTGAAATCGGGCATATGGGTCCACACCTCTTCTGCGGTGAAGGGCAAAATGGGGGCCATGACCCGGATGATGCCGTCCAGCAGATAATACATCACCGTCTGGGCATTGCGCCTTGCCGTGTCCGCCGGGGGGGAGGTGTAAAGCCGATCTTTATTGATGTCCAGATAAAAGGCCGACAGCTCCACCACGCAAAAATTGTGCATGGCATGGTAGATGGTGTGGAACTCGTAGCTGTCATAGGCCTTCAAAGATTTTTCAATCAACGTCGCCAGGCGGTGCAGCACAAACCGGTCCATGTCCGTCATGGCCGACACCGGTTGAAGATCGGTGTCCGGGTTGAAATCAGACAGGTTACCCAGCATGAACCGGCAGGTATTTCGGATACGACGGTAAGCATCGGACAGCTGGCGCACAATGTTGTCTGAAATTCTCACATCATCCCGGTAATCCGCCGAGGCCACCCAGAGCCTTAAAATATCGGCCCCGTGCTGTTTGATGATCTTTTCCGGGGCCACCACATTGCCCACGGATTTGGACATCTTTTTCCCCTGGGAATCCACCACAAACCCGTGGGTGAGCACGGATTTATAGGGGGCATGGCCGGTGCGGCCCACGGCGGTGAGAAGGGAGGAATGAAACCATCCCCGGTGCTGGTCACTGCCCTCAAGATACAGGTCGGCGGGTCGACGAAGATTTTCCCTTTCTTCCAGCACGGCGGCATGGCTCACACCCGAATCAAACCACACGTCCAGGATATTATGGTCTTTTTGAAAGTTGGCACCACCGCATTTTGCGCACACAGCCCCTTCGGGCATGAGATCCCGGGCCTCTTTTTCAAACCAGATATCCGAAGAATGCTCCAGGAACAGGGCATGGATTTTATCCACGGATGCTCTGGTGACATACACCTCCCGGCAGTCCTCACAGTGAAACACCGGGATGGGAACCCCCCAGGAGCGCTGGCGGGAAAGACACCAGTCCGGGCGGTGCTCGATCATGGAATAAATCCGGGCCTTGCCCCAGCCGGGAATCCAGTTGACATTGTCGATTTCTTCCAGGCTTTTCTTGCGCAGTCCCTTGTTGTCCATGGAGATGAACCACTGGGGGGTGGCCCTAAAAATCACCGGTTTTTTACACCGCCAGCAGTGGGGATAGGAGTGGGTCATGGGGGAATGCTTCACCAGTGCCCCCAGGCTTTCCAGCTTTTCAATGATGCCCTGGTTGGCCTTTAAAATAAACTGGCCCTCAAAATCCGGCACCTCATCGGTGAAACATCCGCCGTCGTTCACCGGAGAATAGGGTTCAAGGCCGTAACGAAGGCCCACCACATGGTCATCGGCACCATGGCCCGGGGCGGTGTGCACACAGCCGGTACCGGCCTCCAGGGTGACGTGCTCCCCCAGGATAATCAGGGAATCCCTGTGGTACATGGGATGATTGCAGCGTCTGTTTTCAAGGTCTTTTGCCTCAATTTCCCCCAGAAGGGTGTAGTCTTCAATGGCAAATTCAGCCATGACCTTTTCCACAAGATCCCGGGCCACGATCATCACGCCTTGATCCGGGGTCTTTACCGCCGCATAGATGAAATCCGGATGCAGGCACACGCCAAGGTTGGCGGGGATGGTCCAGGGGGTGGTTGTCCAGATCACCATGGAGGCTGTCTGTCCGGAGGGTTCCGTTTTCAGGGCCGGCACCAGATCGCTGATGTCATCCTTTAAGGGAAACTTCACATAGATGGAGGGTGATCCATGGTCATGGTATTCAATCTCCGCCTCGGCCAGGGCCGTCCCACAGGAGCAGCACCAGTAGATGGGTTTTTTGCCCAGGAACATGTCGCCGCTTAAGGCAAACTCACCGCACTCTTTGGCAATGCGGGCCTCGTAGGCGTTGTTCATGGTGAGATAGGGTTTTTCCCACTCGCCGGCCACGCCAAAACGCTTGAACTCCTCCCGCTGGATATCCACAAACCCTTCGGCATATTTCCGGCAGGCCTGGCGTACTTCCACCGGGGTCATGTCTTTTTTCTTTGAGCCCAGTTTTTTATCCACGTTGTGCTCAATGGGCAGCCCATGGCAGTCCCATCCCGGCACATAGGGGGCATCAAATCCGTCCATCTGTTTGGAGCGGATGATGATATCCTTTAAGATCTTATTGATGGCATGACCGATGTGGAGATGGCCGTTGGCATAGGGAGGGCCGTCATGGAGAATAAAAGAAGGACGTCCCTTGGCGGCTTGGCGCATTTTTTGATAAAGACCGTTTTCTTCCCATTCCTTCAGCTGGCCGGGTTCTTTGTTGGCAAGATTTGCCTTCATGGCAAACTTGGTCACCGGCAGGTTCAACGTTTTCTTATAGTCCATCTGTCCTCCACACTGGGGTGTATCGATTATATTTGTGTTATTTCAAAAAATGGCCGAGGTTGTGAACAAACCCCAACAATTAAATATGGACCTCATTTTTTTTGCGGTAAAGCAGACGCTCCACACAGATGATGTTGACCACAGGCCCATAAAAACTGTAAACAGTCAATCTAAGGCAAACCAGACAAAATTGTCAAGAACTAATCAAGCTGTTCCCTTTAACGGCCATGCCGGGCTGCTGAAATAGCGATAATGAAAATGGTAACCTGCGTCCCCCACACCCCACCGATCCGGCCCGGGATTGTCAGGGTTCCACCTTGCTCCTTACACCAAATTGAGTTATACTTGATAATCAAGTTGTTTTTATTATTCGGGCTTGGTCACAAGATGGGCCATTCTTCTCAATTGGCGGGCCAACGGGGTCAGGCTTGTGTTATTGTGTTTTTGACAAGTATCTAAGAATAAAGATAATTTTAAACAAAAACGTCAATAACGCAAGCCTGACCCCTCCCCAGGGTGGCCCATCTTGTGACCAAGCCCTATTATTCTTTAATGATGCGATGCAAATATCAGGGATCTATTCATGAGCCCAACCATATTACGGGAAAAAGGCTATCGATTTTTCTTCTTCTCCCGAGAAGAGACAAGAACACATGTACATGTTCACTGTGAAAATGGTGAGGCAAAATTCTGGCTGGAACCGGAAAGGTTTCCACTGATGTCCCAAAAGTCTGAAAATTGCTTGGATAGTAAGGATTAACCAATGATTGTATCCAGGGTAAAAAAATGAAAGTCATTGTTGCAGCCGGCGGCACCCTGCGGGAGCCCGGCATCTTTACATCTATGGTCTCCCGGGCAGACCGGGTGGTGTGCGCCGATGGTGGGGCCGGGCACCTGGCTGCCATGGGCATTGTACCCCACGTGGTCATGGGGGATCTGGATTCCATCAAGCCATCCCATCAAAGGGATCTTGAAGCTGCCGGTGTTTTGTTTATCCGGCACCCCGTGGACAAGGATTACACGGACACCGAGCTTGCCGCAAGATGGGCCGTGGACAACGGGGCAACCCACATCACCTTTCTTGGCACCACCGGCACCCGCATGGACCACACCCTGGCCAATATTTTCCTCATGGAGAAAATTTCCGCCATGGGGGTGGCCTGCTCCATGGTGGATGATCACAATGAGATGCACCTGGTTCGGGATCAGATCACCCTTGAAAACCGTCCCAACACCTTTGTATCCATCCTTCCCGTGTCCCGGAAGGTTTGTGGCATCACCCTCACCGGCCTTGCCTTTCCCCTCTTAAACGCCACCCTCTTCCGGGGGGATTCCACGGGTATCAGCAACCGGTTTACCGCATCAACGGCAAGCATCACCCTTACCTCCGGCCTGCTTCTGGTCACCCAATCTAAAGACTAAAGGGGCTTGGTCACAGCGTGGGCCACCCGTCACATTTAATGGGCCAACGGGGTCAGGCTTGTGTTATTGGCGTTATCGACCACAGCCTGTGAAAAAGCCAAAACCAACGATAATGCCAATAACGCAAGCCTGACCCCACCCTAAAGTGGCCCATGTTGTGACCAAGCCCGACTAAAGAAAGGAATATCAAACCTGCCCAGACGGTCTGGTGTGGAGGCTTTGGCAACAAGTATCAATAACCTATTCATGAGTGTGTTATTCTTTTCAATAATAAGAATGAAATCAGTAGTGAAACTGTAAATGTTATTTTTACTTAATACCTTTGGTGCTGATTTTTCTTATAACCGTCATTTCTGCCTGCCAACACAACAAATAATGATGGAAATGGTAATATGCCGCCGCCCCCCGACGGGCAATGGGCCCGGACCGGAACTGTAGACAGCTCAATTGTCCGGTTCCTATTGCCCGTCGGGGGGCGGCTCTGCTGAGGTAAATTTGAAGGTTACCTTTTCATATAACCCACATGCCCTAGCGGACACAACGACTATTGAAAATGGTAAATGGCATTATGCCGCCCCTCCCCCGACGGGCAATGGGCCCGGACCGGAACTGTAGACAGCTCGATTGTCCGGTTCCGATTACCCATCGGGGGAGGGGCTCAGCTGAGGTAGACTTGAAAGCGACCTTTTCATATAAAAAAACACCAATAAGCCAAGCCTGACCCCAAACGCTACAAACGCTATTTATCAAAAGTGTGGATATCTGCCTGGTACTTCTCATACTGGGCTTCAAAGAGCACGGGCAGGCGCTGGTAAAAGGCAGCAAGCAGGGGCAGCATGATCTGACGGATCTGGGGATGGGAGGCCTTGGAGCAGCGCAGGTTAAAGATATGACGCCACTCTCTGATGTTGGCCGTGGTGACAATATCTGTTTTAAGGCTGTTGGGCAGCACGCTGCGGGCCTCCTGGGGCCGGGCACCCATGTCCAGAAGCGCCAGATATGCCTTTTCGGCAGCTTCCATGGAACGTTTCCACACCTCAAATTCAGGACTGTCTTCCGCCCAGAAAAAGGGACGGATTACGGTGATTTCCCTGCCGAATTTTTCCTTTCCGTAATTGGCGTACCGGGTGCTTTCCTGGGAGAAGGAACACAGGCGATGGCGCACCAGCTCATGGGTGATACCCCGGTCGCACACAATGCGAACGGAAACGGAAATATGTTCAATGACACTTTCATGGCCGGTTTTCATCAATCGTCGCAGCAGGTCCGGTGCCGTGCCCTGGGCAATCTTATCTTCGGACTTGTAACAGGTCCGGGCCGCCAGTTCCAGAAGGCGGTACACCTCCTCTTCTTGGGCCATGTGCAGTATTTCAAAATAGGGTTCGATTATTTTCATTGTTTTTTCCCCTGTCGATGGTTCCCATATAACTGCCATATCCTGACGGACACAACGAATATTGGGTCGTAGACGCGGAGCCAAATGGTATTATGCCGCCGCCCCCCGACGGGCAATGGGCCCGGACCGAAACTGTAGACAGCTCAATTGTCCGGTTCCTATTGCCCATCGGGGGGGCGGCTCTGCTGAAGTTGCCTTGGAGGCTGCATTTTCATATAAACCGCCATGTCCTGATGGACACAGCGAAGTATGAAGATAGCGTAATACCGGCCCCGGACCGGTGGCTGTTTTTAATAGTTCTGATCCGCAAAATCAACCCACCCCCCGGCCTTGACCAGGGAAAGATCAAAATCACTGACGGAGAAGGGAATCTGCCGGGAAAGACCGTCGGCACTGAGGGTAAAAAGGCCCCTGTCAATGTCGGTGTCCAGGGTGGTCACCTTACCGGAAAAATCTGAAAAAATGCCGTCAATGACATCTTTATCCAGCTCAATGGCCATCATGCCGCAGTTGAACATGTTCTGACGGAAAATCCGTGCAAACCCCGATGCAATGACAAGGTTGATATCGTTGACCTCAAAGGCCCAGGGGGCATGTTCTCTGGAGGAACCGCAGCCGAAGTTGTCCCGGGTGACAACCACAGCCTTGCCATCTATGTCCCGGGCGGGATCAAACCCCTCCAGCACCAGGTCTTCCAGAAGATTGGATTTCAGGGCGATTTTAGTGCTTTCCGTCAGGTATCTGGCCGGTATGATTTCATCGGTGTTAATGTCCGAGCGGTCCAGAAAGAGGACGGTGCCGTTGAAATTTTTCATCACTTATCTCCTTCTGGCTGAAAAAGCGGGGAATTGGAAATGGTGCCACTGAGGGCACAGGCAGCTGCCGTGGCAGGGCTCATCAGATGTACCATACCGCCCTTTCCCATGCGGCCGTTGAAATTACGGTTGGTGGTAGCGGCACAGGCCTCGCCATCCGCCAGTACGCCGTTGCTCATGCCAAGGCATGCCCCGCAGGTGGGATTGGTGACACAGAACCCGGCATCCATGAATTTTTTTATAAGTCCTGCCGAAAGGGCCCGGCTGTATATGTCCGGGGTGGCCGGGCTGACAATGGCCCGCACCTGGGGATGGATCTGTTTACCGTCGATGATACCGGCGGCGATCTCCAGATCTTCAAACCGGCCGTTGGTGCAGGAGCCGATGTACACCTGATCAATGGGGGTGCCGGCCATTTCCGCCACGGGTTTGACCTGGTCGGGTTTGAAACCAAAGGTCACCTGGGGTACAAGATCGGTGACAGAGAAATCAATAACTTGGCTGTAAACGGCATCGGCATCCGGGGCAAAGGCCTGGAATGCGGTGAGTGCTGCCGCTTTTGTTTCATACTCGTCCTTGATAAAAGGCCAGAGGTAATCCACGGTTACGGCATCCGGGGCGCAGATACCACTGGTGGCACCGGCCTCCACAGCCATGTTGCAAAGGGTCATGCGCTGATCCATGGTCATGGCCGCCACCACATTGCCGGAAAATTCCAGCACCCGGTTGGTGGCGCCGTTGACGCCGATTTTGCCGATGAGGCCCAGAATTACATCCTTGGCAAACACGCCGCAGGGAAGTGTTCCGGTGATGTTCACTTTCATGGAAAGAGGATGTTTAAAGGCGCAGACCCCTTTTAAGATACCCACCTCCAGATCGGTTGTGCCCACACCGGCGGCAAAGGCCCCGAAGGCCCCATGGGTGCAGGTGTGGGAATCCCCCATGATGATGGTGTATCCGGGCCGGACAAATCCCTTTTCCGGAAAGATCGCATGACACACTCCATTGCGGCCGATGTCAAAAAAATCGGTGATATCATGCCGCCGGGCCCAATCCCGGAGAATCTTGCCCTGCAGGGCGGTTTTGGAATCCTTGGCCGGAGTGACATGGTCAATGACGGCCTTGATTTTTGTGGCATCAAACACCCGGTCTTTTCCCCGGGCCATGAGATCGGTGATGGCAATGGGGGTTGTAATCTCGTGGCAGAAAACCGCATCCAGGCGAATCACCTGGATATCCCCGGAGGGATTGTCCACCAGATGTCCCTCAAAAATTTTCTCAGCTATTGTTTTACCCATGGATTTTTCCTTCCAAACGATGTGCATATCATGGAACCCAAGGCCGCGAATCCGGAAATTTTCCGAATCGGACAAAATCAGGTGCCCCTGTCAACAGAACCCGTACAGTTTATGTTACATGAAAACTTTTTGAATATCATTTTTGCCTGGTGCTTGCAAGGGCAATAAAAAAAAGGCGAAACCCCACAATGGGAGGAGTCGCCTTTTTTTATTATGCGGGGATCAGGTCTCAGACCTGATGAGTGCTATGATGAACAGCAGGAACCGGTTGAACCGCAGCTGCCGCAATCTGATCCGCCAAGGTCAAGTTTGGAATCCAGGCTGAAACCCATACCTGTGAAATCAATTTTGATCATTTTGGCCTGCTGCATGAAAGTCTTGTCCGCAACCAGTTTGTAACCCTTCACTTCGTACACATCATCGCTGTCTTTTGGCTCATCCAGAGCCATTGCAAGTGATGGTCCGCCTCAGCCACCGGAGTTTAGAAAGATCCTGATGGGAGAAGGCTCCCTGCCACTGAAATATTCTTCCAACTGCGTTTTTGCAGCATCGGTCATGTCAATCATTATGAATGCTCCTTGTTTTTTTGGTGTTACCTCAGCGCCCTATTCGCCGAATTGACTTTAACTTAACCACATGGGAAAGAATTGTCAAGAACCACCCGCAATTCTAATCTTGAGCCAGGCGTTACGCAAAGTACGCAAGCTTATTCTCCAACCCGGACAAGCCTTACCCGCACTGGCCGGAGAAGCAGGTGTTGACTTACCCCATAAGTTTTGGTAAGTCCTCCACACTATATCAACCCTTTAACTATATAAGGATAAAAAAATGGAAAGAACATTATCATTGATCAAGCCCGATGGTGTTGCCAAAAACATCATTGGTGAAGTGATCAAACGTTTTGAAACCGCCGGTATTAAAATTGTGGCCATGAAAAAAATGCAGCTGACAAAAAACCAGGCAGAAGGGTTTTACGCCGTGCACAAGGAACGCCCCTTTTTTAACAGCCTTATTGAGTTCATGACCTCCGGTCCCATTGTGGCCATGGTACTTGAAGGCGAGGATGTCATTGCCAGAAACCGCAAACTCATGGGAGCCACCAACTTCAAGGATGCCGAAGAAGGCACCATCCGACGGGATTTTGCCACAGACATTGAAAAAAATGTGGTCCACGGGTCTGATGCCCCGGAAACAGCAGCCTTTGAGATCGGCCATTTTTTCAACAACATGGAAATTGTGGGTTAAGCAAAGTTTGGGGTGGGTCAGGCTTGCGTTATTGGCGATTTTGTTTAAATTCATCTTTAAACACAGATAGTTGACAAAACCATAGCGTCTGAAAAAAATCCAGGCTCTAATACCACAAGCCTGCCCCCGTCGGCCCGCCAATGATGACGAGTGGCCCAAGTATGACCAAGCCCTAAATACAAAAAGGGCGTTAACACCGGATAACCGGCATTAACGCCCTTTGTCATGCAAAAACTATCTCACTCGTGTATGGATCAGTGACCCGCAACGATCTTTGCAAATTCTGCAGCCTGGGGATGTGCATAGATAAGAATCAGTGCAACAACCAGTGCATAAATACACAGAGACTCGATCATGGCAAGACCGATGAGCAGGGTTACAGTTACTTTACCTGAAGACTCAGGGTTTCTGGCAATACCCTGAACAGCACCGTTAACGCCCATGCCCTGACCAATACCACAACCGAAAGCTGCGATTCCAATAGCAACACCAGCTGCCCATACACATGCGGTAAAAAAATCCATTTGTTTTCTCCTTCTAGCTGATTAAAATAAATTAATGTTTCTGCGGCTTCTTCCAGGTCCCCGCATTTTACCCAAACGTTGTGCCAGAACAACCTGCCACAACAAAAATCGCTTATATCAAAACAAAGGTTCTTGTTTCTTTTTTCATTTATATGAAAAGGTAGCCTTCAAGTCTACCTCAGCAGAGCCCCTCCCCCGATGGGAAATAGGAACCGGACAATCGAACTGTCTACAGTTCCGGGCCGGGCCCATTGCCCGTCGGGGGAGGGGCCCGGCATATTACCATTTTCATGCTTCGTTGTGTCCGCCAGGACATGCCCGTTATAATAAAGTCCAGACAAACAAGGCAAAATTTTCAATCTTAGTTGTGGGTGGAAGCTTATCCCACCCAAGACGGTCTGCCCGTGGCCGTTATATCAGTGAGCGTGTTCCATGGCACCGGTGAAGTACATGACGGCCAGGAGAAAAAACACAAAGGCCTGTACCAGGGCCACAAAAATACCCAGAGCCATGATGGGCAGCGGAGCAAAGAACGCACCTGCCAGAGCAAAGAGGATACCCAGAACCAGTTCATGTCCCATCATGTTTCCAAAAAGACGGAAGGAGAGGGAAAGAATTCTGGCCACATGACCGATGAGCTCAATGGGCAGAATGATGGGAATCATCCACCACACAGGGCCGATGAAGTGTTTGTAGTAGTTGGCACCATGATATTTAATACCAATGACATGGGTCCAGATAACCGTGACAAGTGCCAGGGCTGCGGTGGTATTCAGACTGGCAGTGGGGGGGAAAAATCCGGGAACAAGACCGATGAGGTTACCCAGAAAAACAAAAAGAAAAATGGTTGCCGCCAGGGGGAAAAGCCATCTACCCTCTTCGCCGCAGATACCCACCATGAACTCTTCCAGTCCCGAAATCAAAACTTCAAAGACATTCTGCACCGGTGCCGGCACCAGCTGGGGATTTTTCCCCGCAAGCCATCCAAAACCAATGAGAATACCCATGACAACCCACATATAAATCACATGTGCACTGGTATGAGCAAAATGGCCCAGACCAATCAACTCGAACAGCTTTACAAAAAATAGATATGGATGTTCCACCTTAGACCGCCTCCTTAAAAATAAGTCTTGTTAATTCCAGCGTGGTTGCTGCCATTATGCTGACAACCACAACCGAGAGGCCCAGAATCAGACCCAACGGATCAACAATATTTCCTTTTATAAGCGCGAATATCACAATTCCGCTTATTGCAAATCGAATATAATACTTGATAAGCACCACCCCCATCACCGATCGTGCCGATGATCCCCGTGACGGATCCAGGGCCTTGTAAAGGGTGTGCCTTAAGAAATGAAAATTCAGGGTTACCAGAAGTGCACCGGTTAAAATACCCATGGCAAACAAGTAGGGGGTATTAATAAACCCCAGAAGGCTTCCCACCACAAAAAGAAACCAGTTGGTGGTGGTCACAAATTTGATCATTCGCTGATGAATATTCATATATCTACAGCTTTCGGCTCCTCTTTGCCGCCATGGCCAGGTTTCGAAACCCGGCGGCAATGCCAAGCCCCAGACCCACCAGGGTCAGAACCGGCTTTGTATCAAATTTACCATCCAGCCAGATCCCGGCAAACAGCCCGATAAAAATGGAAATGGCCACGGAAAGCCCGAGACTACTGTAATAGGCCAGTTCCCGAATGGTCTTTGATGTCTCTTTTTTCATGGTACCTTCTTTTTGGATCATATCACGGCACCCACCGGGTACCAACGGACAAGATCACTTTGTTAAGTGGAATTAGCACATGATTCATACCAAGTCAATGTCAAAAAAAATTATACCAGGGTTACTTTGCCGCAGGTGTGATCCCCCATGACCTCCCCCACCAGGGCGGCACCAATACCGCTGTCCTTCATTGCAGAAAGGCATTCATCCACCTGATTTTTTCCAAGACTGACAAGAAGTCCCCCCGATGTCTGGGGATCAAACATCAGATCCACCAGTATTTTATCCATGGTTTCCGGAATTTCCATGCCCGGCTCACTGTATTTGCGGTTGCGATAAGCCCCGCCGGGCACCATGCCCATGGCAGCCCAGATTTTCGCATTTGCAATGATGGGGACTTCCCGGGTGAAAAGAGAAATATGCCTGCGTCCCCCCCGGGCCATTTCCAGCAGATGTCCTGCCAGGCCGAACCCGGTGACATCGGTGCAGCCCCCCACATCAAACCGGGCCATGATTTCTGCAGCCCCGCGATTCAAGGTGGCCATAATTTTTACCATTTCCCGGGTGGTGGCCGCATCGGCAAGTTTTGCCTTCACCGCCGTGGCCACAATACCGGTACCCACGGGCTTGGTTAAAAGTATTCGGTCACCTGTGCGGATACCGTGGTTGGTGAGCACCCGGTCCGGATGGACCACTCCGGTGACGGACAATCCATATTTAAATTCAGGATCATCCACGCTGTGCCCCCCCACCAGGGTGGCTCCGGACTCATGGATCTTGTCAAGTCCCCCCTGGAGGGTCTCCTGGAGCACCGATTCCGGCAGATCCTCACTGGGAAAACAGACAATGTTCATGGCCGTCAGGGGAGTCCCCCCCATGGCATAGACATCGCTTAAAGAGTTGGCCGCGGCAATCTGACCAAAGGCATAGGGATCATCGGTGACCGGGGTCAAGAAATCCAGGGTCTGTATCAGTGCAATGTCTGGTGTTATGCGAAACACCCCGGCATCATCACTGGTTCCCAGGCCCACAATAAGATCCGGGTGAAGCTTAGCTTTAAGTCCTCCCACAATGCGATCCAGTGCCCCTGGATCAATTTTGGCCGCTCAACCGGCCGCCTTTACCTTTTCGGTGAGTCTTATGATTTCGCTTGCTGTCATATTTTCATTCCTTTAATGGGGTAATAGGCCTGCAGCCACGGCAAATCGGCCCGTGGGTCGTTCATGGCGGTGGGAAAAAAACCGATCCGCACGGCACCGGGTGCAGATATCCGCCGTTTCTATGTGATGGGGCGCAATGCCCTTTTCCTGGAGCTGATCCCGGCTGATACGCCAGAAATCAAAATGATGCCGCCCCTGGCGGTAGGGCAGAAAAGACCGGGGAAGTTCGGTTTCATAATGAATAAATTCCGCACAACAGGGGCCCAGGGACGGTCCTATACCGGCCCGGATATCTTTGGGATCACAGCCAAACCGGTCTGTCATCACCGTCACCCCCCGGCCGATGATATTACCCGCACTGCCCCGCCAGCCCGAATGCACATTGGCCACCACCTTTTTTACCGGATCATACATCACCACGGCCTGGCAATCCGCCACCTGTATCACCACAAGCAGGCCTGCAATGTTGGTAACAGCACCGTCCGCCATCAGATGGACGGCGGGATCAGGGGGCTTTTTCACCACCGCCACCTCGGTGCCGTGGACCTGATGGAGGTAAAGGCTTGTTTCAAAGCCCAGATGCCGGGCAATGCGCCTGCGGTTTTCCCGGACATCATCCGGGTCGTCCCCTGTGGAAAGCCCCACATTAAGACTATCAAAGGGCGGAGAACTCATCCCTGACCTGCGGGTAAAAATGCCGTGGACAAGGCCCGGCTGGCCTTCAAGGGACTTTAATTGAATCATATCCATAAAAAACATCCTTTCCACGCAACTGACCGATTGTGCAACAACGAGGTCAGGTCATCATAATAATTGGGACGCCGGAGTGCCCACAGCAGAGCCCCTCCCCCGATGGGCAATAAGAACCGGACAATCGAGCTGTCTACAGTTCCGGTCCGGGACCATTGCCCGTCGGGGGAGGGGCGGCATAATGCCATTTGGCTCCGCGTCTACGACCCTGTATTTGTTGTTTGGGAAGGGGTCAGGCTGTGAGCAAGTCCAACAATGCGGTCGATTATAATGGTTGTGGAAATATCCGGTTCCAGGGCAACGCGCACCACACTTCCCCCGTCCTGCTTTACAATATCTCCACCGATGATATCGCTTTCAGCCCAGTCGGCCCCTTTGACCAGCACATGGGGCCGCAGCTCCCGGATCAGGTCACCGGGATCGGGTTCGTCAAAGATCACCACATGATCCACACAGGCCAGGGCCGCCACCACAAAGCTTCTGTGCTCCTGGGAAATCACCGGCCGGGACGGCCCCTTGATACGACCCACCGAGGCATCGGAATTAAGGCCCAGCACCAGTACATCTCCCTGGTCCGCAGCTTCCTGCAGGTAAGACACATGCCCGGCATGGAGAATATCAAAACAGCCGTTGGTAAATACAATGGTTCGGCCCTGGCTCCGGAGGGACTGCCCCACACCGGCCACTGCCTGTCTTTCAATCAGTTTTGTATTTTTCATGTACATCCGTTTTTTTTATATGAAAAGGTAGCCTTCAAGTTTACCTCAGCAGAGCCGCCCCCCCGATGGGCAATAGGAACCGGACAATCGAGCTGTCTACAATTCCGGTCCGGGACCATTGCCCATCGGGGGGGGCGGCGGCATAATACCATTTGGCTCCGCGTCTACGACCCAATATTCGTTGTAACACGATTTCCTGCATACTCACGCCCGGGCAAGCACCAGCACATCCACGGATGCGGCCCCGGCCCGACGCAATGCCCCGGCCGCTTCCAGGCAGGTGGACCCGGTGGTGTACACATCATCCACCAGCAAAATTGCCCTGCCCTTCACCCGATCCGGTGCTGTGACAACAAAGGCGTTCTCCAGATTTTTTCTACGATCCCGGCTGTTAAACCCGGTCTGGGAAGCAGTGTTTCTCCATCGCTTGAGCAAGGGGTAATCCACCTTCCAGCAGGGCTTTACTCCATGGCAGTGACGCCATTTTTTTTCAAAGTGCTGCACCAGCAAAAATGCCTGGTTAAATCCGCGACTTACCATGCGGGATCTGTGCAGGGGAATGGGCACAATCAGGTCAATGTTCTGATCTGAGAAATAACGGCAGAAGGTCAGAAACAACAGCTGGCCCAGGGGCCGGGACAGGCCGATCCTGCCATTGTACTTTAACAGATGAATGGCATCAAGAAGCCCCTTACCATATCCAGCCACGGCCCGGACCCGGCCAATGACGGGAGGGCTCCCGGCACAGGTCCGACACAATTGACCACAGGGCGTTCCAGGGGCAAGCGCGTCGGCGCATCGACGGCACCGGGGAGACGCCAGGGGTACAAGGCCCCCGGCCATGCACTCTGCACAGAAAAAAGGAGATAAAAGCAGATAAAATTGCTCATTGATGAACACATCGTCGACCAGGTCTCCGGATTTCATCCCCATTGCCATGGACGCTGATCTCCCGGCACCACGGAAAGAATCTGAAGGTACAAGCACCCGGCACCCCATGCACCTCCGGGGAAACAATTGATCCACCCCGGTGTTCCACAGGTAGGCAAGGGTGTCCCGGACAGCATCAACCAGGGGGGCAAGCGCACGCATCTATTTATTGAGGTTTCCGGGCATCATTGCGTTGTCTGAGTACCTCATACATGGCAATACCCCCGGCCACCGATGCATTCAAGGAGGTCACCCCCCGGGCCATGGGCAGAGAAAGGATAAAGTCACACTCTTTTTTCACCAGGGGACGGATACCCTTGTGTTCCCCCCCCACCACCAGGGCAATATCTCCGGTGAGATCCGCCTGGAACACCGACTGCTCACCGTCGGCATCCAGACCTGCCACCCAGAACCCGCGTTTTTTCAGGGAGCGGATCAGACTGGTGGTGTTGGTAACACTCCAGATGGAGGCATGCTCCATGGCCCCGGCCGATGCCCGGGACACCGCAGGGGTGGGAGAGGCTGCCCGATCCCGGGGCAAAACAATGTGATCCACCCCGGCGCAAAGGGCCGTGCGGATCAAGGCCCCCAGGTTGTGGGGATCTTCCATGGATTCCAGGATGACAATAAAGGAACCGCCGGTGACCTTGTCCATTTCCGATAGGGCGGTTTCCGCCCGAATCAGGGGCAGTGGCCCCACCACGGCCACAATTCCCTGGTGTCTCACATCCGGACACAGGATATCCAGGGCTTCGGAAGAAAGGACCTCCACGGGGATATTCAACTCTGCGGCCTGTTCCACAATGGTGCGAAGCCGATCCCGGGGAGAGGTGTCCGTAAGATGAATGCGATGAAACCTTCGCTTTCCGGCCTTCAGGGCCTCCCGGATGCAGTGCACCCCGGCCAGGATCTCCTGGTCCGCCTCCAGCCCATGTCCCTGAACCGGGATCTGTTTTTTTAAAAGGAGCTTCCGACCTGCGCCAGGGGAAGCATTCCCATGAGTTTTCCGGGCAGTGCCGGGTCTTCTGCCGGCAGATTTTTTTTTCCGGTTTTCCATATCATGGGGGGATGTCACGCAGCACCTGCCCTGCAGATAATGTCTGCCATTTCCCGGGCCGCCGTATCCACATCGTCATTGACAATGACATGGTCAAAAAGAGGTATGTCTGCCATTTCCACAAGGGCATTTTCAAGGCGATGGGCAATCACGGCATCGGTGTCCGTACCCCGGTTTCGAAGGCGGGCCTCCAGTACATCAACCGATGGGGCCTTGATAAAAATGCTGATGGCCCCGGGATATGTCTTTCGAATCTGCCGGGCACCCTGGACATCAATGTCCAGAAGCAGGGGATTTCCCTGTTCCAGCTGCCGGGCAATAAAGGCCCGGGAGGTACCATAATAATTGCCGTGCACCTGGGCCCACTCGGCCCAGGCACCCTGCTCAATACGTTCTTCAAAGGCTTGTGGGGTGATGAAAAAATAATCCACCCCGTCCCTTTCATTGCCCCGGGGCGCCCGGGTGGTGTGGGAGATGGAATAGGAAAGCTTGGGAAACATTTCAAGCATCCGGGTACAAAGGGTGGTTTTACCGGCCCCGGAGGGTGCAGACACCACAAAAAGCCCTGCCCGGTGGGTCCGGGTTTCGGACATGTTTTTCTCCCCCTGGGCTTTCGTCTTGCATGCACAGGTCATTCGTTCTTCTCCTTTGTCTCTTTGCCCACCAAGAGAAACCGCTGGGACAGGGTTTCGGCCTGGATGGCAGACAGAATCACATGGTTACTGTCCGTCACCACCATGGCCCGGGTTTTTCTGCCGTGGGTGGCATCAATGAGACGTTTTTCATCCTTTGCCTCATCTTTAAGTCGTTTCATGGGAGATGAATTGGGTGCCAGTATGGTGACCACACGCCTTGCCACCACCGTGCTGCCAAAGCCCAGATTTAACAGTTCTTTATCCATTTTTTTCACCTGTCTATTCTATGTTTTGTACCTGTTCCCGGATTTTTTCAAGTTCGGACTTTAGTTCCACAATGGTGTGGGACAGGGCCGCCTTCCCGGACTTGGAACCCATGGTGTTAAACTCCCTGTTAAATTCCTGGATGAGAAAATTAAGCTTTCGTCCACCAGGCTCATCTGCATCGACAATATCCCGGAACTGCTGAATGTGGCTCCTTGCCCGGACAATCTCTTCTGATATATCACTCTTGTCGGCCAGCAGGGCCGCTTCCTGGGCCAGGCGCACCGGATCAAAACCTTCCACCCCCCGGGTGAGGGTTTCCATGCGGTCCAGCAGGCGCTGACGGTACAGCTCGGGAAGGGCAGCGGCATCGGCTTCTATGCCGTCCATGCGGCTTTCAATGTCATCCATGCGGGCCAGCAGATCCCGGGCCAGGTTCCGGCCTTCCACGGTGCGCATGTCGTCAAGACCGGCAAGCGCCATGTCAACGGCCCGGGTGACCACAGACTCCACCTGATCGGCATCGGTTTCTTTTTCTGCTGCCAGGATCATGTCCCGCCCCTCCAGCAGTTGATCCAGGGTAATCGCGTCGTTGAGTTGAAATTCATCCCGCAGGGTGGAAAGGGCCTTGTAATACCCCCGGGCCCGGGGCAGATCCACCTGAAACAGGGGGGTATCTGTGGCCTGCTCTTCCAGATTTATCCGGATCTCCACCCTCCCCCTGGCAACGTACCGGGCCACCTGTTTTTTTATCCCCTCCTCCAGGCGACTGAAGGCCCGGGGCAGATAAAGGGCCACATCCAGATGGCGGGAATTGTAGGTTCTTATTTCCACATTACAGGTGATGGGTGCCACGGTGTGGCTGGCCTCGGCAAAGGCTGTCATGCTTTTAATCATTTTATATTTAAAACTCCATTAAATTTACAGGCTGTTCAGCCTTTTCGGGCCTTGTCATAAATAAGCTCACAGGAAGGTGCAGAAACGGGATCAGGCCTGACGGGCCAGGTCACAACATCTGCCAAGGGGGAAAGGTCAGGCTCCGTTTTTCAATTCCGCCACATATCCCCGGCGTACGGACAACAGAAAATCCGTCATCTCGTCGGAGGCATAATCTGGATAGGTCCATGCCAGGGTTTGGAATTTGCCTTTTTTAAACATCAGGGTCACCTCGGCATAGATGCCCCGGCCAATGTAGATGCGATGGGAAAAATCCTTGCCCGTGGCCAGCACAAACCGGGACAGCAACAGATAGCCGGGATCAATATTAAGATTGCGCCGATCCGCCACCGCCCAGTTTTTTTCCATGGCGTTGGTGGTCTCCTTGATGCGGGCCAGATCGTCCTGGGCAATGAGCTGTTTAAAGGAAATCATGCGCCGGAACAATGGGCTCCCCATCTCCCCTTTGTAATAGTCGGTGTAATCAAAATCAAACCAGTGACTTTTTTGTTCCACCGGACCAAATGCCGTTTCCAAAACCGGCAACAGTTCATCAAACAGGGCCTTATCGTTCATGAACACGCTGATGACAAGCCGTGCCGCATCGGGTTTTTTCGGGGTACTCACTTATCAAGCACCTTTGCTTCTTCCACCAGCATGATGGGAATATCATCCCGGATCTCATATTCCAGTCGGCATTTATCACAGATCAAACCGTTCTTTTCCCCGTTCAGGTAAATATCCCCCTTGCACTGGGGACAGGCCAGTATGTTGAGCAATTCTTCCGAAACCGCCATTGTTTTCTCCTTTTATAAAAAAATTATCCCAGGACTTCTCCCGGGTTCTGCATGGTGCGAAGGGTGTAATATTTCCCCTCCAGGGCCATGAGCTCTTCATGGGTGCCCTGCTCCCGTATCCGCCCCTTTTCCAGCACCACAATGCGGTGGGCATGATCCACCGTGGACAGGCGATGGGCAATGACAAAGGTGGTACGACCCTTTATAAGATTGGCCAGGGCCTGCTGAACCACCTGTTCGGCCTGGGAATCCAGGGCAGAGGTGGCTTCATCCAGAATAAGAATGGGAGCATCCTTGATCAAGGCCCGGGCTATGCAAAGGCGCTGTTTTTCTCCACCGGACAACCGACTGCCAAGTTCTCCGATAAGGGTGTCATAGCCCTTGGGAAATCCCATGATAAAGTCATGGGCAAAGGCTTTTTTTGCCGCCGTTTGGACATCTTCATCCGTTGCCGATGCGCGACCATACCGGATATTGGCAGCAACGGTGTCATTAAAAAGCACCGGTTCCTGGGTGACAATGGAAATTTTTTCCCGCAGGGATTTAATGCCGAGTTTTTTTACATCCCGCCCGTTGAGGTAAAGGGCCCCCGCCGTAACATCATAAAACCTGGGGATGAGATTCACAAGTGAGGTTTTCCCTCCGCCGCTCATGCCCACCAGTGCCAGCACCTCCCCGGGCTTCACCGTCAAATCAATGTCTGTCAGCACCTTTTCTTCATCAAGGTCATAGGTAAACCCCACCCCGTCAAAGATCACCTCCACGGCGGATCCCTGGAGGGCAAGGGGAGAAGACACCTCTCTTATCTCCGAAGGACGATCAATGATTTCAAAAATCCGGGCCACCGCGGCCATGCCCTCCTGGACGGTGTTGTTCAGGGCCGCAAGTTTCTTGACCGGGGCATAAAGCATCATCACCGCCGTCAGAAAAGAAAAAAATGTGCCCGTGGTGGATGCCCCGGAAATCACCCGGGAACCACCAAACCAGATGATAAAGGCAATGCCGATCCCCCCCAGGAACTCCATAACAGGGGAGGACAACGACTTGGCAATCACCGACTTCATCTCCAGCTTGAACAAGAGTTCCGACTTGTCATGGAAACGTTTTTTCTCGTAATCTTCCCGGGTAAAGGTTTTGACAATCTTACTGCCGGCAAAGGTTTCATGGAGAAATACATTGAGATCGGCCATGGCTTCCTGACATCCGGTGCTGAAACGACGCACCCTTCGACCAAAAATCACCACCGGATAAAATGCCGCAGGCAGCACGATAAAGGCCCCCATGGCAAGCTTCCAGTCCATGTAAAAGATTACGCCCACAAGCCCGATCACCGTAAAAAGATCCCGCAGAAGTCCGGCAACGGCCGTAGACACCATCCCCTTGACAATGTTCACATCATTGGTGATGCGCGACATGAGGGTACCTGTCTTTTCCTGGTGAAAAAATGCCATGGGCAGGTCCATGATGCGATCATAGAGCATGTTTCGAAGGCGCTTTATGATCTGCTGCCCCACATGGTTCATCCAGTATTGCTGCCCATAGGTGGCGGCGCCCTTTAAGAAAAAAATCAAAATGGCGGCACCGGGCAGCAAAAGAAGCCGGGAACTGTCCCGATTAACAAAGATATCATCCAGCATGGGCTTGACCAGATAGGCCGAAGCAGAGGTGGCACCGGCCACAATCAGCATGCAGAACATGGCAAGCAACAGCTTCTGCCAATGTTGGACAATAAGCCCGAAAAGCACCCGTTCCCGGGGAAGTGTTGTATTTTTATTTAAGGTTTTCATAAGCCTTTCATTATGGAATGGAATAAGAACTGTTGTCAATATTAAAAAAATATGAGACAAGGGGTGGCATGGGACATCGGGGGAAATTACATCAGGGCCTTGGACTCTATGGTCTGGCGTGGAAATTGGCATTGCCATGGCTGAAAAAAAACACACGACTGCGGCGGGGCTTTCACCAGCGCACAAACTTTAAGCACCTGGACAAGGCAGACCTCTGGATACAGGCAGCATCGGCGGGGGAAGCCTATCTGGCCGTGGCTCTTGTCCGTGCCATCACCTTCCACCGCCCCCTCACCATCCTTATCACCACCACCACCATCCAGGGCATGGATATTCTGGAAAAAGGCTTGGCGTCTCCGGACATTGATCCCCATGTTTATGTTAAAATTTCCTTTTTTCCCTTTGACGCCCCGTTCCTCATGGAACATGCGGTGGCAAAGGTGTGTCCCTCTGTCATGGTGCTCCTGGAAACCGAATTATGGCCGGGCCTTCTTGCCTGCCTGAAACACCGCCGGATTCCCGTTATCATGGTAAACGCCAGGCTTTCAGAAAAAAGTGTTTCCCGGTATCGGCATTTTCCCCGGCTGTGTCGAACCCTGGCCCCGGACATCATCCTGCCCATTTCCGGTGAAGATGCCCGGCGGTTCCGGCAAATTTTTCCGGCATCCACCATCCATACCATGCACAACATTAAATTTGACACGCTGATCCCCAGAAACATGACCCACAAGCCATGGAACACTCCCCTGCCACGGCATCCATTCCCCCCCAACACCCCTGTTACCCTGCTTGCTTCCATCCGCATGGAAGAAGAATCCCAGGTGGCCGATATTCTTGTGCGTATTCTCCAGCACCATCCCCATCAGGTGGTGGGCCTGTTCCCCCGGCATATGCATCGGATCTCCTTTTGGCAGGCGTGCCTTTCCCAAATGGAAATTCCCTGGCAGCTTCGCTCCACCATCACTGCCCCGGTATTGCCCGGCTCCATCATTTTGTGGGACACCTTTGGTGAGCTCAAGGCCGCCTGTGGCCATGCCACTGCCGCCTTTGTGGGGGGAAGCCTCAAACCTCTGGGGGGTCAGAATTTCATGGAACCGGTGATGTGCGGTGTACCCACGGTGACCGGGCCTTACCTTGATAATTTCAACTGGGTGGGACAGGGCCTTTTCACCGCAGGTGTGGTGACCCGGGCTTCGGACACCGACACCGTGGTCCACCACCTGTGTCGTCTTCTTGAGATGCCCCCCCAGCGACAGCAGACCGCAAGCGTCGGTCTTGGTTATATCCGCCGGTACCAGGGTGGAACAGACCTGGCCGTGAACACCATCATAAAAACCCTTAAATCCAGTGAAAAACCATGAACAGAATTGATTCAACACCCCGGAAAAAAATCATCCGAAAACGGGCCGGCGAACATAAACGCTACGCCACGGGATTTCTCTACCAGCAGAATGCCCGGTATTTTGCCCAGGTTTCAGAAGGACTCATCGAGCTTGCCGCAACGGAACTTTCCCGGCTTGGTGCCACCGGCATTGAAACCGACCAGCGGGGCATCCATTTTACAGCGGAAAAACCCGTGTTTTACCACATCAATTACGCCACCCGCCTGGCATCCCGGATACTGGCTCCCCTGGTCAACTTTGCCTGCGATAATGACGACACCTTGTACCGCCAGGCCAAGCGCATCCGCTGGGAACAACTCATGTCCAGAAAACAGACCTTTGCCATCTCAGCCAATGTGTCGGACAGCGCCATGGATCATTCCCAGTTTGCGGCCCTTCGTCTGAAGGATGCCGTGGCGGATTATTTCCGGGAAAGATGCGGTAAACGGCCCAACGTGGATGCCCGGAACCCGGATCTTCTCATCAATCTTCACATCCGCCATGACCAGGCCACCATCAGCGTGGATGCCTCGGGGGGATCTCTTCATAAACGTGGCTACCGGGAAGAAAGCGTGGCGGCCCCCATGCAGGAAACCGTGGCTGCGGCCATCATATGCATGTCCGGCTGGGACGGCACCCAGCCCCTGTACGATCCCATGTGCGGGTCCGGTACCCTTTTATGCGAGGCCCTGATGTCACAGGCACATATTCCCGCCGGTATTTTCAGGGAACGATTCGGGTTTGAGCAGCTGCCGGATTTCAACCCGGACCTTTGGAGTCAGGTGAAAAAAACCGCCGATGATGCCATCGTGGATATTGACCAGGGACTGATCCGTGGCAGTGATATTTCAGAAGTGTCCGTGGATGCGGCCCGCACCAACTTGATGGGCATGCACCACGGCAACCGCGTATTGGTGGAACAGATGGATTTCAACAACCTCCCCCCCATTGAAAACAGTCTCATTGTGGCCAATCCACCCTATGGTATCCGTCTGGGAAAGGATCAGGACCTGGAACTGTTCCACCGGCAGCTGGGGGATTTTTTAAAGCAGCGCTGCAAGGGCTCCACTGCCTATATTTATTTTGGTGATCCCGATTATATCCAGTTCATGGGATTAAAGGCCTCGTTTCGTAAACCCATCCGGGCCGGGGGACTTGATGGCCGACTGGTTCGGTATGAACTTTATTGACGGGTTTGCAGGGTAATGGATCAGAAACCCATGGGTTTCTGATGTCTCCATTATCTGCTCAAAAATTCTTTATATTGCACTGGATGGGTGGTATATTTTCACCAGGCACCCCGGGGACAGCCATGAAAAGCCGTTCATGGCCCTGAAGATAGGCCCTGGAGGCAGGGTCTTCAAGTCCCGTGGCCAGTACCGCTTCAAAACACCTCAGGGCCCGGGACCGTTCACTGCAAAAATAATGCGACACCCCCTGTTCAAAAAGAGCCCGGGTTTGCCGTTTGAGTTTTCTTATGGGATCAGGGTCCGCGTCAAATCGTTCATAAAGGGACACGGGCATTTTTTTCCCTTTGACCTTTACATGGCCCAGATGTCGGATGTCTATTGTTTCATCCCTGCCCACCACCCGGGCCACGGGATCACTGATGATAAGGGACACCCCGAACAAACGGGTCATCCGCTCTATGCGCTGGGCCAGATTCACGGCATCGGAGATCACTGTACTTTCCATGCGTTTTTCTTCACCAATGGTGCCAAGCATCAGCATGCCTGTATGAACACCGATACCCACCTGAACCGGAAAGTTTCCGTCCATTCCAGCATTCCGGTTATAGGCTGTCAAGCTCCTGAGCATACCAATGGCGGCATTAACTCCATCCCGGGGGAATCCCGGAAAAAGTGCCATGACGGCATCCCCCATGTATTTGTCAATAAAGCCGTTATGCCCCCTGATCACCGGACTGATGCATTTTAATATGGTGTTTAAAAACTGAAAATTCTCCCGGGGC
The DNA here is from genome assembly GCA_963674605.1 of uncultured Desulfobacterium sp. Classification (GTDB taxonomy): domain Bacteria; phylum Desulfobacterota; class Desulfobacteria; order Desulfobacterales; family Desulfobacteraceae; genus Desulfocicer. The sequence goes on from OY771474.1 coordinate 1,579,550, forward strand.
GTCATCTGCTCGGACAGAGCAGTGAACCCCTTGATATCACAGAAGACAATGGTCATCTCCCGCTGCACGCAATCCCCGAGCCGTACATCAATGATCTGTTCATGCCCCATGAGTTCAAGCCCCTTTTGTGGAACAAAACGTGTCAGGGCTGTATTCATGCTTTCAATATGATCCAGAAGCATGGCATTGGAAAAGGCCACATTGATACCGCCCATGAGTTTTTCCAGGAAGGCTATTTCCGCCCGGTTGTAAAATCCCCGGGTCCGGGGACCCAGGTTAATCACCCCTATTATCTTTTCTTCGTAAATGATGGGGATGGTGATGACACAATTAAATTTTGCAAAATACTTTTTCCCCGTTTCCCGGTATATGTCATATTGTTTCTGGTGGAGCACCTGCTCTTTCTCAATGACCATGTCAAACAATGGAATGCTTCCCAAGTGATCCTGCACCACATCTATGACGGCAGGCCCATCATAGTGATGACCCTTTTTCAGGCTAAAGCGGGTACTGCCGGTATGCCGCAGAAAAATGGAGATATTTTCAGGTTCCAGCACTGCGTCAATGGTGCTACAGATCAATTGTGCCAGCTCAGCCACGGTTTTAAGCAGAAGAATCCTGCTGTGAAATTGATCCACGGTCAAGGCATATCCACGGGATTTTCGCTGGAGCCATCTGCCGATACGGGGCTGAACCTCCATCATATAAACAAACCCCGCCATGAAACATGCAAGCATCAGCAGGGTGCCCCCGGCCACACTGTACCGATGGGAATGGGTCAAAATCTCCCCCACGACAACCCCGATAAGGGCGGTAATAACAAGAATGGAAAGACCCCACAGCACAAGCTTGGCCATGAGCTGATCAATGTCCATGGCCCGCAGGGAAACAATGTTGATGGCCATGATGGTGACATAGAGGGGGGCCATGAAAAGGGGGCCCACATGGTAATACCGGGTGATGCCAAGAAGGGGCAGCACAATGCACGAAAGAACCACCACCACCCCGCCCCCGGCCATGGCAAGAGCCGTGTAAAGCACCTGTTTTTCTGCAATACCTGTGGTGGCACCGCGATATTGACGGACAAACATGGCACAGGCCAGAAGAATATAAGTCATCACCAATGGGGCATAAAGGCCCTTGTACAAGATCCCGGTCTCCCGGACCATGACCAGTTGGTGATCCACTTGGCGGATCACCATGGTTTTAACAAAAAAATCAGTGAAGATCACCGGCAGGGCCAGCACCAGAACAGGTCCACAGGTCACCGCCAGGGCAACAAGGGGGCGCTGAATTCGCATCACCGGAAAAATCATTGAAAAATAAAAATGAATGGCCACCTGAAACAGGGTAAAAATAACGGCCGTGCGATTCAACAGGGTGGTAATACCCGGGGCTTCTGCATAGAAAAAAGCCATGAAGATGGACAGGATCAAAAGGGCCGCGCAAACCCCGATGATTAGAAACACACGGTTCTGAAGCCTGCCGGGATTGTGGGCATACACGAAAACGGCCAGCATGGCCATGATAACGGGAAAAATCACATTAACGATGTAAGGATTGTTCACACCATGGCCTCCAATAAGGTCTGAATACCGTTGGTTCAGGGTTCGGGGCACCATCAGGGGGCACCCGTCGGGAGCGGCATCATGCCATTTTCATTGTCTGTTCTCTTCTTCAGGAGAGAACCGTCATACCAGATGCATCTCTAATCCCTCTCCTGATCCACCCAGTTCAGCGTCCGTTCAACGGCTTTTTTCCAGCCGGCAAAGGCGCGGTCCCGATCCTTTGCGATCATATCCGGCTCCCAGGTATCATGGATCTCCCAGTTGGCCTTGAGATCATCCATGCCGGACCAGTATCCCACCGCAAGGCCTGCGGCATAGGCGGCTCCCAATGCTGTGGTTTCCGCCACCCGGGGTCGAATCACCGGCACATTTAAAATATCTGACTGAAACTGCATGAGAAGCCGATTATGAATCATGCCCCCATCCACCTTGAGGCGGGTGAGTTCCACCCCGGAATCCAGGTTCATGGCATCCACAATGTCCTTTGCCTGGTATGCGGTGGCCTCCAGCACGGCCCTTGCAATGTGATGTTTATTGGCATAGCGGGTGAGTCCGGCAATGATCCCCCGGGCATCGGAACGCCAGTAGGGGGCAAACAGACCGGAAAAGGCCGGCACACAATAAACCCCTCCATTGTCCGTCACGGCTGCTGCCAGGGCTTCAATGTCCCGGGCTTCTTTTATGAGCCCAAGGTTGTCTCGAACCCACTGTACCAGGGAACCGGCATTGGCAATGGAACCCTCCAGGGCATACACAGGTTTTTCATCCCCCACCCGGTATGCCAAAGTGGTTAAAAGTCCATGGGTGGACACCGTGGGCGTGGTACCGGTGTTTAAAAGCAGAAAACACCCGGTGCCATAGGTATTTTTGGCCTCCCCGGGTTCAAAACAGGTCTGTCCGAACAGGGCCGCCTGCTGATCCCCCAGATCTCCGCACACCGGCACCTCTGCCCCCAGGGGACCCTCTTTCAGGGTGGTGCCCCAGGTCTGACTGTCCGAAGAAGGTACAATGCGGGGAAGTCCCGATGCTGGAATTTGCAAAATATTAAGAATTTCATCATCCCAGGCAAGGGTATGGATATCCATTAAAAGGGTGCGGCTGGCATTGGTGACGTCGGTGACATGAGCCCCCCCGCTGATACCACCGGTGAGGTTCCAGATCACCCAGGTGTCCATGGTGCCGTACAGGGCATCCCCTTTCAGGGCAGCAGCCTTTGCTTCCGGCACATGGTCCAGAATCCATTGAATCTTGGGACCGGAAAAATAGGTGGCCACGGGGAGACCTGTTTTGTGCTTAAACCGATCCTGGCCGCCCTTGGCAATGAGTTTCCGGCAGATGGCATCGGTGCGGGCGCACTGCCACACCACGGCATGGTAAAAGGGCCGGCCCGTGTGCCGATTCCACACCACAACGGTTTCGCGCTGGTTGGTGACACCGATGGCGGCAAGGTCGGTGCCGGCAAGACCTGCATTGTCAAGGGCTCCGGCAATGACCTCCCGGGTGTTGTGCCAGATCTCCATGGGATCATGGGCCACCCATCCGGGCCGCTCAAAAATCTGCTGGTGTTCCTTTTGATCAAGGCCCACAATATTACCTTTACGATCAAATATAATAAAACGGGTACTGGTGGTGCCCTGGTCCACGGCTCCTATGAATGTTGTCATGTTACCCCCCCATATTTTCTATATGAAACTTGTAGATTTTCAATACGTCCGGGCGTTCAGTGAATCCTATTTGAACAGCAGCCGGTGTCTAAAGGACAGTCAGGTTTTAGCAGCCCGGGGTTATTGATACCATATTGTAACTCCGTCCAGATGGACGGTGATCATGAGAGTTTCAATTTTTCGGTGTGGCTGGTGGTGATAGCCCTGTTATGGCGCTACCACCAAACCAGCATTTTTTCAAGGAAAAAAACGGATATTTATCACAAATGTTCCCTTTGGTAGCCCACACCCCCATTTCTGTGTCCTCGATCTTGATAGATTCGTGGGGGAGCGACTCCTATTCATAAAATTTTCAACTGTGGAAACAGATGGTTTGAATAAAAACTGACAAATTTGCCAAACCTCCGGCCACATGCCAAAACGTAACCATCCCAGATATTCCTTGCACCGGAAAGGAGCCCTGTGATAGAACCCACCATGGAACAGATCCCAACCGTCATCAAGTTTGTTTTATGAATCCAACATGCAACTTTCGGTTATGATGGGCACCGGACTTTACATAAAAAAACACCCAAAACACTGAAATAACAAAAGAGTTGATTTGTGTTGCGGCAAAGTTTCTCTGCCATGTAGGTTATACAGAAAATAATAAATAAGGTACATACAGATGCCTCTTGCCATAATACCCTCACGATATGGTTCCAAACGATTTAACGGAAAACCCCTAGCCCTGGTGGCCGGAAAACCCATGATACAGCGGGTCTATGAACAGGCAGCAAAGGCCCGTTCCATTGACCGGGTCGTGGTGGCGACAGATGATGACCGAATTTTCAACACCGTCATCGCCTTTGGTGGCCAGGCGGTCATGACCCGTGGAGATCTGAGATCCGGAACAGATCGGGTGTGGGAGGCCAGCAATTTTTTCACCCCCCACCCCCACGAAGTGATCATCAATATTCAGGGAGACCAGCCGGTCTTTTCTCCGGAATGTCTGGATCAACTCATTGCACCCTTTGACACCGACCCTGCCCTTGACATGTCCACCCTGGCAGTTGAGATCACCGATCCCCGGGAGCTTACAGATCCCTCCGCAGTCAAGGTCACCTTTAACAGAAAAGGCCTTGCCCTTTACTTTTCCCGCTCCCGGATTCCCTTTCCCCGGGATGGCAGAGCCCACCTTCCCACATACCGGCACCTGGGATTTTATGCCTATCGGAAATCCTTTCTTGACACCTTCACAACCCTCGGAGAAAGCCTGCTTGAAAAAACGGAAAAACTCGAACAGCTCCGGGTACTGGAACATGGCTATGACATCAAGGTGGTGGTCACCGAACATGACTCCCTGAGTGTGGATATGCCCCAAGACATTGGCCGGATTGAGGCAAAATACTTCACACCATGAATCCACCTCGTATTCACAAAGCTGTTTACCGAAGGTTTTCCATTGGGTCCACGGTGAAACTCAGTCCCCAGAGCCTTAACCGGCTGACCCGGGCATTTTCTTCATGGGAAAACGCCACCCCCAATGCACTGGAAGGCAGAACCGCCGTAATATATATGGCCCTGCCTGAAACCGGCCCGGTGGCCATTAAATCCTACCAGCGCGGAGGAATGATGGCACGAATCATCAACGATCGCTATCTGAAACTGGGCACAACCCGATGTCGGAACGAATTTGATTTTTTATGCCATGCATTCAGGGCAGGGGTATCTGTACCCCACCCCTTAATTCATATCACCCGGGGATATCCCTTTTACAAAGCGTGGCTGATTACCCGACAAATCAAAGATCATCGTTCCTTTACCCGCATTGCCCTGGAAGATCCAGCAAGGGCCGCACAATTAATGCCAATCATTTCAAAACAGGTAAGGCGCTTGATAGAAAACAGAATTTTTCATGTGGATCTTCATCCAGGCAACGTCATTATTGACCCAGCCGGAAAGCCCTATATCATAGATTTTGACAAGGCCCGATTTACCCGCTTTTCTCTCCGAAAAACAGTACAATTGCTGAACAACAGATGGGAGAAAGCCATTTCAAAGTATCATCTGCCCCGGGAAATATCCCCCCTGCTCCTAGACTGAATACTTTGCAAATAAAGGTATATATGACGCGCATCCAGGCCATGATAAAAAAGGCTTTACAAAATTCCCACAACTTCAGCAGAAAACTACTTTCCCGGACAAACCTTCAGAAAGCCGGGTATGTCATGGTGATTCTGTTCTGCCTTGCCATGTTTCTTGGGAAAGCTGCCAGCAATATCACCGGGGCGGCTCTGTTTGTGGTATGGAGTTATTACACCATATGTTTTAACCGCAATCTGCTTTCAACACACCCCTACCTTAAATGGTTTTTATTCCCTGTGGTTACAGGACTCTTCCTGGGCTTTTTCTCCGATTCCGGCCCCTTAAACAGTTTACAATACCTGAACCAGTTCAAATTTATGATACTGCCCCTGCCCCTGGCGGCCTTTGTAACCCGCACCAGGCAGCTAAACCAGGCTCTTTTTGCCATTGGCATATCCGCCATGATTTCCGTGAGCTATGGACTTTTCACCATGGAGGGTAATCTGTTTGGATTCTTTCACGGTTTCCAGAAACTTGGCAGATGCGCCGACGCTCTGATGCTGGTCAACCTGGTATTGTTTACATTTCTTTTTCTTAAAAAGAAGAATCTGCCCTATTTTCCATGGCATGTCAGGGCTGTCATGACCATTTTTTTCACTGTTTTCATGTGGGCCATGGTGATGACGGGCATCCGGGGCGCATGGATGGCTTTTTCACTGGTCGTCATGCTTGGGGCTCTTTTTTTCCGGCGCAGCCTGATTCCGATTCTGTTGATCATGATCCTTATCTCCCTTGCGACACTGAATCGGTTCTCCCCCAATCTCTATTTTCAGATCACAACTGAAATTTACTCCATAGTAACGGTCTTCACAGATGTTTCACCAGAAAAGAAACGTCTTCCCCAGGCCCTTGCAGAACAAAACAACGGGCTGGTGAACCCCCTGCCTTATGAATCCAATTCAATCCGCCGCCACATCATGAAAGCCGGTTTTGACTTTGCCAAAGAACGCTTATTCTTTGGCACCGGCGTCAAAAACACACGGGGGCTTTTCATTGATTTTTTTACCAGCAGACCCGATGAATATCAAAAACGATTTTACCTTGCAAAAATTCATTCCAAAGATTTTCACAACAGCTATCTGCAGTTGATCATTGAAACAGGGATATTTGCAGCCGGCCTGTTTCTACTGAGTCTGGGGGTGCTGACAACCAAACTCATACAGACCCTGGGGCACTGTGCCCCCCCTGAAAAAACATACATTCTGGCATCCCTGCTTGGTTGTTGTGGATTTGCAGTGGCCCAGTTGTTTCATACTGACCTGTTCTCCTATGGAGGTAAAATTTTCTTTTTTACCCTTTTCATGGGATGCTTCTTCATGGAGATCTGCCATGCAAAACAAACGGACATTCCAAAGTCCAGCACCGCTGACTGAAAAAATGCCACCAGCGGAAAAAAAGCTTTCTCTCATTGTGGCGGTATACAAGAACATAAATTTTCTGGACCTGGTGCTCGCCTCCATCCAGCGGCAATCCCACCGCAACTTTGAGGTCATCATCGCCGAGGATGATAATTGCCACAGGGTCAGAAAATTTCTTGAACAAAAGAGAAAAGAATTTGCCTTTGTCATACACCATGTATCCCAGGTGGATGCAGGATTTCGCAAAAACTCAATCCTGAACAAGGCCATTAAAACAGCAACGGGGGAACACCTGATCTTCATCGACGGCGACTGTATTCTACACCCCCGGTTCCTCTCTGAATATGCTCGACACATCCACCTGAACACCTGTCTTTTTGGCCGCAGGGTCCGACTGGATCAAAAAACGACCCAGTGGCTTTTGCAGACAAAAAGGATTGAATGTCTCTCACCGCTTCGGTTATTAATGACCCAGAGCAAACGGCTGGAAGACGGGCTGTATCTGCCGTTTATCCGAACCTCCTCCCGCAGGAACATTCTGGGATGCAATTTTTGTGTTTCAAAAAAAGATATGGAAAAAATCAATGGGTTTGACGAAGATTTTACCCTTCCACTGTATGGTGAAGACACAGATATCAAGCGACGCCTGGCCCTGGCCGGCGTTCATTTCAGATCCCTGCGGTTCAAGGCAATCCAATACCACCTTTATCACCCAACAGGGAACCGCAGCAGGGCATGGAAAATCAGTGGGGCACTATACAAACAAAAAAAATCCGAAGCTCGGTTTTTCTGCAAAAACGGCTTAAAAAAATATGCCATAGACAATTGAGGAGAGCACCAGGCCATTATCCTCAAACATGGCTTGAACCCTTGATCATATTTTAGTACATTAACGCCACCGTCATGGGTACTTTACTCTGCCACCGCATGGGGTATTCAATGCGTTCTTGAAGCAGCCCATGGGCAATTAGAACCCCGAGTCCCACGGAGCATTAAAATTGAACTCCCACTCCCCCCGGGGAGAGACGGTGAAACGCGACCGTTTTTGTAACCAATCCCGAATTTTGCATGGGCAAAATATAAAGATCGACCTTTATGCCAAACATCCGGAGTATGTCAATGGGCAAAATTAAAGCAATACTGTTTGATATGGATGGCGTCCTCATAGAAGCCAAGGACTGGCACTATGATGCCTTGAATAAGGCCCTGGGCCTTTTCGGCATGGAAATCAGCCGTTACGATCACCTGGTAACCTACGATGGCCTTCCCACCAATCGCAAACTGGACATGCTGACAATGGAACAGGGCCTTTCAAAGGACCTGCATCCCTTTATTTATGAAATGAAGCAACAATACACCATGGAGATAGTTCATGTCCGGTGCAAGCCCAGATTTTACCATGAGTACGCCCTGTCAACACTGAAAAACGAAAATTACAGCATTGCAGTGTGCTCCAACGCCATCCGCAACTCCGTGGCAGTGATGCTGGAAAAGGCAGCTCTGTCCCCCTATGTTGACTTTTTTATTTCAAACCAGGATGTAAGCCATCCTAAACCTGACCCGGAGATGTACATAACTGCCATGGATCGACTACACCTTTCCCCCGATCAATGCATGATTGTGGAGGACAATGAAAAGGGCATTCAAGCGGCCAGGGCAAGCAAGGCCCACGTCATGGAAGTCGATACCGTTGAAGATGTCAACTACCAGAACATTATGAATCATATCAAAGGCTTTGAAAATGCATAAAACAAATATTCTGGTTCCCATGGCGGGAAAAAGTGTCTTCTTTGATGAAGAAGCCTACCATTATCCCAAACCCCTGGTTGAGATCAATGGAAAACCCATGATCCAGCATGTCATTGAAAATCTCTCAACCATTGACCTCATCGACAAATTTATTTTTGTGGTGAACCGCGAGGAGTGCCGAAAATATCATCTGGACAATGTCCTGAACCTGCTCACCCATGGCCAGTGTGAAATCATTACCATTGCCCGGGAGACAAAGGGATTTGCCTGCAGCGCCCTTCTGGCCATTGAACATATCAACAATGACGATGAACTCATCATCTCAAACAGTGACCAGGTTTTTTGGGAAGATCTCAACACCATGCTCGACAGCTTTCGAAAAAAAGAGCTGGATGCGGGGGTTCCCGTTTTTGAAGCTGTCCACCCCAGATGGTCCTATGTACGACTGGATACAGAGCAGCACATCATGGAAACTGCCGAGAAAAAACCTCTGAGCAGACACGCCATTGCCGGGTTGTTCTACTTTCGACAGGGCCGTCTTTTTGTAAATGCAGCCATGAAAATGATCAGAAAGGACGCCAGTGTCAACGGTGCCTACTACATTGCCCCGGCTTTGAATGAGCTGATCCTTGAAAAACGCAACCTGGGTATCTATACCGTTGACGGTGAAAAGTATCACTCATTTTACACCCCTGAAAAAATCAAAATCTATGAAAACAGGAAAAAACCTCAATGATTAACATTGTGATCCCCATGGCCGGAGAAGGAAGCCGTTTTGCAGCTGCCGGCTACACCACCCCCAAACCATTTATAGATGTCAACGGAAAAACAATGGTTGAGCAGGTACTGGACAACCTTGCCTGCCCGGATGCACGTTTTATTCTCATTGCAAGAAAAAAGCATATGGACGATCAGGCTTCCCTGGTTGACCGCATTCGCTCCCGGTACAATGCAAGGTTCATCCCCGTGGAGCGCCTCACCCAGGGCACGGCCTGCACCGTATTGTTCGCCAGGAAAGAGATCAACAATGACACGCCCCTGATCATTGCCAACAGCGATCAGCTGGTGGACCTGTCCATGGCTGATTTTATTGAGGATTCCAGGAAACGCGGGCTTGACGGCTCCATACTCACCTTTGTGGACCGAAACAGGGATCCCAAATGGTCCTTTGCCAGGCTGAACCGCCACAATCATGTGGTGGAGGTCAAAGAAAAAACAGCCATCTCCGACATTGCCACGGTGGGCATATATCTCTTTACCCGGGGACACTATTTTGTGGATGCCGCCATTGACATGATAATAGAAGATGAGCGTGTCAACAATGAATTTTATACCTGCCCCACCTACAATTACATCATCCGTGAGGGAAAAAAAATCGGGGTGTTCCACATTGATCCGGAACAGATGCATGGACTGGGTACCCCCGATGATCTGAATGCATATCTCAACCGATAGCCATTTTATCGCTTCTTCAATGAAAAGGAGCCTTAACCTTTTTGTCATGGAATTTTTCCGGGGGGAATCACCATATCCGCCCCCCACTCGATGGCCCAACATAGCCCAGTATTCCAGCAGGGTCAGGATTCAACTCAATCTCATTTTTTTTTAAATCTGTCTTGATTAAAGGCTTGGTCATAAGATGGGCCATGCTGGGGAGGGGTCAAGCCCCCTATCCATGCTGCAGGAGATAATCCGCCACCCGGATGGAAGCTCTGCCATCCAGGGGCCCCAGAAGCATGTCGGTATATTCCAGCCGTTTTGCCTCAAACTCGCCGGGATCTGCCAACTGCTGCTCCACGGTTTTGCCAAGCGCATCATATTTCCCCACATGGACTGCAATGTCACGATATTGAAACAATTTAGTATCCATGCGTTTCAGATATCGAAATCTTAAGGGTCCCCTGTAGGTCCAGCGCAATTTCAGAAAATCACACCACACCACGGGTTTGTTTAACGCGGCAAACTCGAAAAGGGTGGAAGAGGCATCACTGATCAACAAATCCGCTGTTTTTAAAAAAGGAAGGATGGAGTATTCATCGGGGCTGGCTGCATACACATTGTTATGTCGGCTCCATAGATTCAATTTTCGTATCTGTTTTCTGTATCTTTTTTTAAGGTATGAGAAAAAATGAAATTTCACCAAAATATTATAGGCCTCAAAATCCTGGGGGAAATTGTCCGGAAAAAGTTCTATTGAACTGGGATAAAAAGTGGGCGCATACAGCAGGGTGGGTTTTTCTGGATCCAGGCCCAATTTTTCAAGATCAAGGGAAGGCTGGGTATTGTTGATGAGGGGGTCCATCTTTGAAAATCCCACCAGCACCTGATTCCCATGAGGATAGGCTTTTTTCAGCTCCCTGAAATGATGGGTACCATCCACAAAACGCACATCCATGCGGTTCATTCCCGAATGGTAGCCCACGGATTTCACCCCTGCCCCATGGTTGATCAGAGCCGTTTGGGTGCCGGGGGGGATCTGATCAATATGATCAAAGGCATTTCCGAAAATGATCCATCGGGCATGGCCTGTGCGATAATATTCCAGAGCCTCTTTATCCGAAACCACAAACATATGGGGCAAATCAAGTTGATGCACCTCCCGCTGGATGAGATCATCCATGGCCTCGTTTCGGTAAATCACAAACATGCAGTCAACTCCCCTTTCCCGGAGAATACGGTAAACCGAGAGATACTGGGGCAGATAATAGAGATGGGCAACATCAAAAACAATTTTCATATTTTTTCACCTTATAGCCGGAAACCAAAAGGCCACCCCAGGGTTTCAGGCAATTTTCCAGGACTATTTTATAACCGGCACGGCATCCACCACCTGCCACAAGAAAATTGAGATAGGGGGCAGATCCCGACAAACCAGAATTTTTTTTCAGACTCACCATTTATAATAGCGATGCTTCAGACGCATTTTCAACCGGCGTATCAAATTAAGGGGTTTCGGTTTCAGATTTTTTTTCTCCAAGGCCAGGAAACGCTCCACAGCTGCAAGCACCCTGGCACTGGAGTGACCATCATCATAGGGGTGAATGTGGGAAATATAACGATCCAGGGAGGAGATCAGAGCAGGCGGACGGTCCAGGGCATTGCTGATGGCTCCCCTGATCTCCCCGGGGGTGGTGACATCAATAAGATGTTCCCCGGGAACCCGGGTACGGAACGTCACCACCGGCTTTCGCTGGAGAATAAATTCGGAAATAATGGATGATGTGTCAGACAGCATGACATGGGCCTGTTTCAGCAGCGGCATTACATCATCCCCCTCATAGAAAAGTGCTTGGTGTTTCCGGCATAGCTGCTTGTATTTTAAAATTATCTCCGGGTCCATCTTGGGATGAAAAGTAATGATCCAGCGCCATTTTTTTTCGCCCATCATGGCCGCCACAGAATCATAAATTCGATGGGCCGCACTCAGGGCCGGTGTAAATGTGGAGGTAAACAGCACCACCGGCCGGAGATCTGATGTTTTTTCTGAACTCCCATCCCCCTCCTTATCACACCGGAACAAAGGGTCCACCTTGGGCCACCCGGTCTCCATAACCCTGAAACAACCATGGGAAGCTTCCAGTTCTTTAAAAGGGATGGTGGTGGACGGCCCCTGGGTGCAATAGATGTCAAAAAAACCCCTGATTTTAAAATGTCCCCGGGAAGCATCCCGTTTCAGGGCATTAAAGCCATGAAAGAGTTGTACCTTGATCCCAGGAAAAAAGTCCGGCACCACATTGCTGGCCACAAAGACCACATCCGGTTGAAACGCCATGACCTCGTCTACTGTTTTCAGTAAATGCTCAGTCTTCTTCATATAAGGGATATATTGTTTCTGCGCCAGGAACCACGCCACACATCCCCCCTGACGAAGGATTTCCTCCTGGAGGGGACGTACAATGGCAAAGGCATAAAGGTGGGAAACATAGAGAAGATATTTTTTCATTATTTCAGCATTTCCTTTCTCGCCGTCGACGGGGATATTTTCAGAATCAGGCCAATCCATGGGATGGGGTCAACGCCTGTCGATTTCATTGCGCTCTGCCATACGGTGTAAAGTCCACAGGCCCGCATATTTGTTAAATGCCCCCTGGCTGTACATCGCCGCCACCAGAAATCCCACCGGCCCATCCAGAAACCCCAGCCGAATAACATAACATCGGAAGAAGACCCAGATGGCACGAAAAAGGGCCCCGGGGAGACCCCAGCCCCTTTTTCCTGCATTGAAACGTTTCCTGGCGCCCAACCATGAATAGGTGCGATTTTTGGTCAGATAATGTTCAAAATCCCGGATGGAATAGTGAATCAGTCGTCCCTTGAGTCTGCCCACACGGCTTCCCTTAGGAAGTATCACCTTTTCGTGGACAATGGCATCGGTGAAGCGTGCACCTTCCCGCCGGAACAGGCGTTTTACACTGCGCGCGCTGTTGCCGTAATTCAGTTGTTTTCCAAAATTAATAACCGCCCAGGGAATTCTGAATGCAGCTTCCCGGGGATGTTGATTCAACACGGCAATAATTTCCTGGGCAAGTTCGGGGGAAACAACTTCATCGGCATCTATGGAGAGCACCCAATCACACCGGGCTTTGGAAAGAGCCCTCTGTTTCTGAGGGCCGTATCCCGGCCAGTCCGTCTGGACAATATGCTCTGTATACCGTGCTGCAATTTCCAGGGTACTATCCTGGCTACCGTTGTCAAAAACAATGATCTCATCGGCAAGGGGGTGTATGGATGACAAACACCGCTCCAGACGATCAGCCTCATTCTTGGTAATAAGAATAACCGAAAGGGTAAATTTTTTTTCCATCCCATCCCCATGATACTGAATAATCTTTTGCCAAAGCATGGCCCGTCAACCAAGAAGGGACATGTTCAATTACCGAAGGTGTAAACGATGCTGGAGCAGTCCTTCCGCACCTGTATGGGTATTGCTCTGCACTGCAGCGGAAACAAGTACCATATTTTTGTAAATTTTTCACCTAACTTCCCATTAATTTCAATTCTCGCCCACGGTTTTTTCCCCGGACGGATCAGACCCATTTTTCTACCTGTTTCTGGACAAAAGAATATGATATAAGAAGCATGACAGAATAATCTGGAACGACCAAGCTTTAAATATGAATTATTTCAATCCGTTGTGTCGAAAGATCGAATTTTATCAATAACCTTGGGCTGACAAAGTCCGATGCCTCTTTAAACACCGGGGACTGCTCAAAAGGATCAGTGAATACCCAGGCATATTGAAAAATTATGGAAAATCGACACAACTATTATGAAAAACTTTCAGAAACAGGATGTCCCACGTTGAAACAACTGAACCGAAAAAGAGACCGACTGCTTTACCATGCGATCCTGGCCCTCCTTTCAGCCATTGCCCTGCTCCCTAAATCCTGGAGCAAATCCATTGCCGGTTTTCTGGGCAACATCTGGTTTCGCATGGACCACCGACACCGCCGCATTACTTTGGAAAATCTGACCCATGCCTATGGGCAGCACCTGACCTGCAGGGAACGCCATGACATGGCCCGGAAGGTGTTCAGACATTTCATCATGATTATTTTCCGGATTGCCTGGGGCAGAACCATTGAACTTAAACATTTTTCCCGATGGTTCACCATCTCTGGAATGGCAAATTATCATGCCGCGTCCCGGCAAAAAAAAGGAGTTCTCTTTCTCACCGCCCATGTGGGTTCATGGGAGCTGTTTCCCTTTTTTTATGCCCACACCGGCCTTGTGCATAAGGGGGCCAGCGTTTTTCGACCCCTGAGATCCCCTGCCCTGGAACGTTTTATCACCAATCTTCGCCAGCGATTCGGGGGCACAATGTTTCCTTTAAAAAAAGCCTTGGCCAGCATCATTGAAACCCTTGAAAATCAGGGAACAGCCCTGCTTCTCATGGACCAGAGCACCAAGGCCCATAAGGGAACCGTCATTGAATTCTTCGGACGCAGGACCTATGCCAACAAAGGAATGGCAAGACTGGCCCGGGACACCGGCGCACCAGTGGTCCCCATGTTTTTAATCCAGAATGGGGATGCCTACCTCATTGTTATAGAACCGGAAATTCCCTTTGTGGATGCGGGGGATGAAGAAACGAGCCTGCAGATCAATACCCAAAACTATAACCGGGCCATTGAAAAAATGGTAAACCAATACCCGGATCAATATTTCTGGCTGCACAACCGCTGGAAATATCAACCGGAACAATGACCAAAGGGGTCTATTGGGATGGCAAAGGCTTACCAGGGACGGAATCACCGCCAATCAGAAGGGGCAGATATGAAAATTCTCATTGTCAAATTAGGAGCCATGGGGGACGTGATCAACACCCTTCCGGCGGTTATCCGACTGAAAAATCATTTCCATGCAAAGATCCACTGGCTGGTGGCACCCTTAAGTCTGCCCCTGATTATGGATCATCCGGCGGTGGATCATACCATTATTTTTGACCGCCACGACAAAAACAGCCTGTTTAAAACCCTTAACACCCTTCGCCGCCAACACTTTGATCTCACCATTGATTTCCAGCGCACCCTGAAATCGGGTTTTTTCTGTATGGCGGCCCGAAGCACTCAAAGACTGGGATTTGATAGAAAAAGATGCAAGGAATTCACCTGGCTCTTTCCTTTTACCCGCATTGCCTCCGGTGACCCGGGAAAGCACATGCTGGAGCAGTATCTTGATTTCTGCGACCATCTCAAAATCCCCTGGTCACCGGTTGAATGGGGGATTACCGTTCGTCCCTTTTCCAGGATATCCCTGCCCCGATCCTACGTTGTCCTTAACATCGGGGCCACCAAAAAAGCAAACCTGTGGAAGCCGGAAAATTTTGCCCTTCTGGCGGACAAAATCCATAAAAAAACGGGAATGATCTCAGTTATCACCGGAGGTCCTGAAGATGTGGAACGGGGAAACCGGGTGGAAGCCCATGCTGAAAGTCCAACCCTGAACCTGACAGGACAAACAAGCCTTTGGGAATTGACGGGACTTTTATCCAACGCCTGCGGGGTGGTCAGCTGCGACACCGGCCCCATGCACCTTTCCGTGGCCCTTGGCATACCCACACTTGGCCTGTTTGGACCGTCAAACCCCCGACGAACCGGACCCTATGGGGGGGAGGTAATCCGTTCTTCCACGCACTGCTCACCTTGCAACCGCCGGGAATGCCCGGAGCCTGAGTGCATGGACAGCATTCATCCTGAACAGGTCCAGGAGAAACTCTTTCGCAGGATCAGGGGTGGATGACAGGCCTTGGGTAAAAGTCCGGTAAGTACAGCTCTGCGCCACCATGATCACCCCAGTAAAGGACACCATTGCCGTTGTGAAGTTCGGACCCAGGGAATCAGTTGTC
This sequence comes from uncultured Desulfobacterium sp., assembly GCA_963674605.1. Lineage (GTDB taxonomy): Bacteria > Desulfobacterota > Desulfobacteria > Desulfobacterales > Desulfobacteraceae > Desulfocicer. The sequence goes on from OY771474.1 coordinate 1,595,364, forward strand.
CCCCCCCTGGCCGGCCAATGGCCACACAAGACGTTTGAACCTGTCTTCAAACCCGCAAAATTCAATTGTCACCCCCACTACAGCCAGCGCCACAGGCCAGACATCCGGGGAGCCCAACCGGGCATAATCCTTTTCTGTTGTAACCACAAGGGAAACCCCCAGATCCGCGGCCCGGTCACCCATTTGCCGGATCTCCTGCGGGCTGAATTGGTGATGATCTCTGAAACATAAATGATCCATCACCGTCACCCCAAGGATTTCCAGCGAACGACGAAATCCTTGGTTATCGGCAATGGCGGAAAACACCAGGACATTTCTGCCCCGTAAACAGGCAATATCACTCTTATCCGGGGGAGATATTTCTGAACCAACCCACCGGAATAGAAACGGCACATGCCGTGTCATGAACACAGGTTTTCCAAAATCGCATATTCCCCCGGGAAGTTCATGAATTTCTGAACAGCGCGTATAAATGATTGCATCCGCTCTTTTTTTTACGGCACGGGGGCCTTCCCGAAGTCGACCGGCAGGCAGCAGTTTCCCATTGCCCAGGGGCCTTGCTGCATCCATAAGCACAAGATTTAAATCCCGGTGAATGCGAAGATGCTGAAAGGCGTCATCCAGCAGGATCACATGGGGGTGAAACCGTTCCATGGCAAGTTTTGCCCCCCGGACCCGATCTCTGTCTACGATGACAGGGTATTGTTTCCGGCAGGCCATCATATACGGTTCATCCCCTGCAGCTTCGGGTCCAAGGAAACAGTCCTGCCCATCGCCCACAACGGCCCCATTTTTTCCGGCAGTCCCCCCATACCCCCGGGTGATCACCACCACATCAAGCCCCATGGCACGTAAAAGGGAGGCTACATGCATCACCATGGGGGTTTTTCCGCTGCCCCCGGCCACAATGTTGCCAAAGGAAATCACCCGACAGGGAAGCCGATAAGAGTTTAACAGCCCCCATTCATAAAAACAGGCCCTCAAGCGGGTCACCCGCTCATACACAAGGGAAATCAGCAAAAGAACGGTTTCCAGGGAAAAAAAAACAGCCCTGTGCTCCCGACCGCTGATGTCAATGATGCGGGCTTCCAGTTTTTGCAACCATGATTTAAGCATATGAGTCGATGTTCAAATTTTTTTATGTTTTTATGTGAAAAAGTAGATTCTGGGTATCAATAGCAACTGCTTTTTCAATTTTCGTTGTGCCGGTTGTTTACTGCCATGTATGTTATATGAAAAGGTAGCCTTCAAGTCTACCTCAGCAGAGCCCCTCCCCCGATGGACAATAGGAACCGGACAATCGAGCTGTCTACAGTTCCGGTCCGGGCCCATTGCCCGTCGGGGGAGGGGCGGCATAATGCCATTTGGCTCCGCGTCTACGACCCTATCTTCGTTGTGTCCGACAGGACATGTGGGTCATGTGGAAATGTCCACAGCAAAGACGCTGACGATCCGGGTGAATGTCGGGGGCGGCATGGGGAGGGTCTTCACAGCTTATCAGGATTCCGTGCGGGCCATATAAAAAAGAGCCGCACCCAAAAACAGAAAATTAGCAGCCCAGGCGCTGACAACAGGGGGCAGCATGCGCCCATACCCAAGGGATGTGGTGAAACTGTACAAAATCCAGTATAAAAAAGCCATGGCAAGACCAAAAACAATGCCAAGGGGCAGATTCTCCTTCACCGAAGACCGCATGCCCACGGCGGCCCCCATGACGGACATGATCAGACAGATAAAGGGAAAAGCCGTTTTTCCCAGAAGATCCACCCGGTAGGTAGTGGCATCATATCCTTCCTGCTCCACCTTCCTGATATGGGCCGCAAGTTCGGAAAAACGCATTTCATCGGTTTTTTTCACCACCTGGATCAGGTCTTCGGGCAGAATATCCATGGCAACCTGCTTTTCATCATACATGGCAACCGCCCCCCCCTGGTTTCCCGGGGAAAATGTTTGAACCAAAAGTTTTAAAAAATACCACTGCCCTTCACGGTACACACCCGACCGTGCGTCCATGCGCTCAATCACATTAAACTGCTCGTCCATGCGGGTGAGGGTAATCCCGGAAAGTGTGCGGTCCACGGGATTAAAAAATTTAAAATGGGCAATGGTTTTATTGCTGCGGATCCAGATATTTTCCCGGGTGGCATGGACCTGGTGCTTTTTTTTAATCACCGTATATTTAATATGGTTGGCCTTGGTCATGGTTATGGGAACCACTGTTTCACCCAGAAAAAACATGGCAAAAGACAAAAGTATTCCGGCCACAACCGCAGGCTTCACCAGAGAATAAGCACTGACCCCCCCGGCTTTCAGGGCCATCAGTTCGTTGCTGCGGTTCATGAGACCAAATACCACGATAACAGCCAGCACCACCCCGGCCGGGGTGAACTGCACAAACATCAAGGGGGTCTTAAGCAGCACATACCCCATGGCATCCACAAGGGAAATGCCGGATTTAAGGAATTTATTCAGGTTGGTCAGGTAGTCAACCGTAATAAAAATGGCCAGCACAATAAACTGAACCATGAAAAAAAACCGCAGGAACTGTCCCATCCAGTATTTATTTATGGTGGAAATGGCCATCATTTTCCCCTTTTCCAGAAGGTTGAAAGGGAAGGAAATTGCAAAAAACGTTCCCGGGCAACCCGGCGAACCAGATAAACGGCAATGCCGCCCATGACCACATTGGGCAGCCACATGGCCACAATGGCGGGGTATCCCCCGGTTTCTCCGGCGGACCAGCCCAGAGCCAGGAGCATGTAATATCCCATAAACAAAAACAGGGCCGGACCAAATCCCGATGCCTGCCGGGAGGACATGGACTGAAGCCCCAGGGGCAGAGCAAGAAGTCCCAATGCCAGGCAGGCAAAGGGAATGGCAAATTTTTCATGGAATTCCATGCGGGCGGCATTGCGTTCTTCGGAAGGCATTTTCGTATCTTTTATAACCGACCAGAGCTCTTTTGGACCCATTTCATCCAGCTCTCTTTTCTCTCCATTTGTCTGGATATCCGGATTTTTCACCTCAAAATTAATATCATACGTATCAAATTGAATTTGATGGGCAGCCCCCCTGTCAAGGCCCACCTGGTTGATCATGCCATGCTCAAGTCTCAGGGTGTAAAGCCCTTCATTGACCCGGGATATCAAAAAACCTTCTTTTGCCACGGTTATGTTAACCGTATCCGGAGTTCTGCCATCTTCAATAAATACATCCTTAAGACGACCGCTTTTCATGTCAATGGCATTGACATAGATCATCACATTTTCAAAGGGGACGTTGAACTGCCGTTCCTTTAAGGCCACATTAATGTTGGCCCGGGCCATTTCTGCACCTTTGACACTGAATGAATAACGACCCCAGGGCACGGCCCACACCGTCACCCACAGGGTGACAAGGGTCATCAGAATACAAAAAAAAGCCACCGGGGGCAGCAATCGGTAAATGGTCATGCCCCCGCCTTTAAGGGCAATGATCTCATTGGAAGCGGACATGCGCATGAAGGTCAGCAGTACGCCGATCATCACGGACATGGGCAGGGTAAACTCCATGAACCTTGGAAGGGTATACATCACCAGCAAAAAAACCGCAGAAATCCCCATATTGTAGTTCACCACCATATTTGTGATGTCCGGAATCCGTGTCATCACAAAGACAAAGGTGAGAAATAAAAGGGTCACCCCAAAGGGGGAAATAATCTCCCTGAAAACATGCCGATAAAGAACCGGAATCAAAGGCACTTCCTCTGTGCCGTGAAACTGTGAATGCGCTGCCAGGCATCTTCGGGGATATGGGCACCCACCACCTGGCACACCTCATAGCCCAGAAGTGACCCCAGACGTCCGCTGTCTTCCAGGGAAAAGCCATGGGCCAGGCCGAACAGAAAGCCTGCTGCCCAGAGATCTCCTGCACCGGTGGTGTCCTTTGCTGAATTTCCAGTTTCAGGGGCAATCTCAATGATCCTGCCTTCATGGGCCAGACTGCTGCCCCGGTCACCTTTTTTCAGCACTGCCAGGGGGGCCTGGGCTGCCAGGAGATTCAGGGCCATGTCTTCATCTTCATGGCCGGTGTAGGCCCGGGCCTCATCTTCATTGGCAATGAGAATGTCCACATGGGTCTCAACAATTTTTTCCAGCAATGGTTTTGTGGCATTCACCACCTCAAAACTGGCCAGATCCAGGGCAATGAGTGCCCCGGCCTCTGTGGCACTTTCCAGGCAGGCGGTCATGAGATCGGGATTAAACAGCAGATAGCCTTCAATGACGGCAATACCTGTATCCTTAAACAGATCGGGTGTTATTCTTTCGGGATTAAGTTCCGTGGAAGCCCCAAGACAGGTGAACATGGAACGCTGGGCATCGGGGGTGATCACCGACAGCACCCGGCCTGTGGGGGTGGCTGATGTATAAAAAACCGGGTCCACGCCACATGTTTCAAGGGCATCCTGATAAAAACGCCCCGGATCATCCGCCCCCCGTTGTCCGATGAACCGGGCACTTCCCCCTAACTTTCCCACCCCAACAATGGTGTTGCAGGCGGCACCACCCGGCACCACCACAGGGGGCCTGGCCCCTTTTTCCAGAATGGCGTCAATGTCCCGGCTTTCCACAAGGGTCATGCCTCCCTTTTCCTTGCCAAGTTCCGTTAAAAATTCATTATTCTCATGGATCAGAAGATCCACCAGGGCCGATCCGACACCGGTTATTCGATTTCCCTTCAGGGGTTTGGCCCTGTTTATTTCCACCATGCTGCCACCTGCCTTATTTGGATTTTTTGCTATTTAAATTTGTATTGTAAAAGAGAATCATAATTCTTAACTCAACTTTCAGACTTCATTTTAAAATTGGTATTTTTATACAGTTCATGGGTCAACGGGGTCAGGCTATGTGGTCTTAGAGGCTGAGTTTGTTTCAGGCTCTATGGTTTTGACAACAGCCTTATGTTTTTAGGGCTTGGTCACAAGCTTGACCCCATTCTGAAAGTTGAGATTCTTAAAAAAGGGAATTAATATTACCATGGCAGACAGATGAGTCAATAGGTAAAAAAAGCATGTCTATCCACGCCCGGGAAAAATTCAGGCCTGCTCACAACATGGGCCGGCAATCACATTTGGCGGAACAATGGGATTGCACCCCAAAGTCCCCCTTGTTATGCCCAGGCCCCAAAATTCAAACCAGACATGCATGATTATGATATCATTCCAAATCATTGACAAAAAATTCACCATGACATACTCTATTGAGTCGATATACACAGAATAATTTTACATTTCACATCACATTCAAAATAAATTCGGATATTTATACATGTGATATTATAAAGGAGATACCATGACGGAAAAAAATTCCTCTCTGTTCACATCTGAATCTGTCACCGAGGGGCATCCCGACAAAGTAGCTGATGCCATTTCCGACAGTATTCTTGATGCCATCATGGCCGAGGATAAAAAATGCAGGGTAGCCTGTGAAACCCTCGTCACCACAGGTCTTGCCATGATCGCCGGGGAGATTACCACCGACTGTTACGTGGACATGCCGGAAATTGTCAGGCAAACCATCAGAGACATCGGGTACCACTCGTCGGACATGGGCTTTGACTGGCGCACCTGTTCTGTGATCACAAGCATTGATCACCAGTCTCCGGACATTGCCCAGGGTGTGGATGAAGGCGCGGGACTTCACAAGGAACAGGGCGCAGGCGACCAGGGGCTTATGTTTGGTTTTGCCACCAACGAGACCCCGGAACTCATGCCCATGCCCATCAGTTACGCCCACAAGCTGACCCAGCGACTGGCCCAGGTGAGAAAGAACGGGGCACTGGATTTTTTAAGACCCGATGGTAAATCCCAGGTCACCATTGAATATGTGGACGGCAAGCCCCACCGGGTGGACACCATTGTGGTATCTTCCCAGCACAAACCCGACGTGACACACGAAGATCTCAAGGACGCCATCATCAAAGAAGTCATCCGAAAAGTTATCCCGGCGGAAATGATGGACGGCGATACCCGGTTCTTCATCAACCCCACGGGAAAATTTGTCATTGGCGGTCCCATGGGGGATTGCGGGCTTACCGGTCGCAAGATCATTGTGGACACCTATGGCGGACAGGGCAGCCACGGCGGTGGGTGTTTCTCCGGTAAGGATCCCTCCAAGGTGGATCGAAGCGCCTCTTACATGGGCCGTTACATTGCCAAAAACCTGGTGGCCTCCGGGGTGGCGGACATGTGTGAAATCCAGGTGGCCTATGCCATTGGCGTGGCAGAACCCGTATCTCTACTGGTGGATTTCAAGGGCACCGGCAAAATTTCAGAAACAAAAGCCGTGGAAATTGTAAAAGAGGTATTTGACCTGAAACCGGCGGGCATCATAAAGACCTTAAATCTGCTTCGGCCCATCTACAGAAAAACCTCGGCCTATGGCCACTTTGGACGTCATGATCCCGATTTTACCTGGGAGCACACCGACAAAGCCGCCGAGATCAAGGTAAAAGCCGGTCTCTGATACTTTATTGGTTCACACTGAAACTCGATGATCAGGGCTTGATCACAAGATGGGCCACCCTGGGGAGGGGTCAGGCTTGCGTTATTGACGTTTTCGTTTGAATTTAGCTTTATTCTTAGACACTTGTCAAAAACACAATAACACAAGCCTGACCCCGTTGGTCCGCCAATTGAGATGAATGGCCCATCTTATGACCAAGCCCGATGATCATTTTTTTAGATTGATATAACCCACATGTCCTGGCGGACACAACGAATATTGGGTCGTAGACGCGGAGCCAAATGGCATTAAGCCGCCCCTCCCCCGACGGGCAATGGTTCCGGACCGAAACTGTAGACAGCTCGATTGTCCGGTCCCTACTGCCCATCGGGGGAGGGGCTCTGCTGAGGTAGACTTGAAGGCTACCTTTTCATATAAAAAAGGTTAGGGGTCAGGCTTGCGTTATGGGCATTATCGGTTGCGTTTAGGATTCGCTCCGGCTTTGGTCGATAACGCCCATAACACAAGCCTGACCCCGTTCTCGCAAAATCGGCAGAAAAGACTTAAACATCGAGTGAAACGGCCATGGCAGGTTCACCTGCTGTGGCCTTTATTTAAGATAAGGAAACAACCCCATGCAAGAGACAATGAAAAAAACAGTGATGGCCCTGGACCCGGGCCTTAAATATAAGGTAAAGGATATCTCCCTGGCCGGGCATGGTCACAAGGACATGCAGCTGTCGGAAAAAGAGATGCCCGGCCTCATGGCCATCCGGAAAAAATATGGTGCGGACAAACCCCTCAAGGGATTTAAAATCATGGGCAGTCTGCACATGACCATACAGACGGCCATGCTCATTGACACCCTGTATGAACTGGGTGCAGATCTGCGCTGGGCCACATGCAATATCTTCTCCACCCAGGACCACGCCGCCGCCGCCATTGCTGAAAAGGGATCAGCCGCCGTGTTTGCCTGGAAAGGAGAAAATCTGGAAGAATTCTGGTGGTGCACAGAACAGGCCCTGACATGGCCCGATGGTTCCGGCCCGGATCTCATTGTGGATGACGGCGGGGACGCCACCCTGATGGTCCACCAGGGCGTCAAGGTGGAAAAAGATCCCTCCCTGCTTGATAACATCACCGGCAGTGCCGATGAGATCTGTCTCATGGAACGTCTGAAGCAAAGCCTTGCCGATGATCCTGAAAAATGGACAAGAATTGCTGGTAATATCCGAGGCGTATCCGAAGAGACCACCACCGGTGTTCATCGCCTCTACCATCTGGCCTCCCGGAAGGAACTTTTATTTCCGGCCATCAACGTCAACGATTCTGTGACCAAATCCAAATTTGACAACCTCTACGGCTGCCGGGAATCCCTGGCCGACGGCATCAAGCGGGCCACGGACATCATGCTGGCCGGCAAGGTGGTGGTGGTGGCAGGATTTGGAGATGTGGGCAAGGGCTGTGCCGACTCCATGAAGGGCTATGGTGCCCGGGTGATCATCACCGAAATTGATCCCATCTGCGCGCTGCAGGCCGCCATGGAAGGCTTCCAGGTACTGACCATGGAAGAGGCAGCCCCCCAGGGAGATCTCTTTGTCACGGCCACGGGGAACTACCATGTCATCCGGGGCGAGCACATTGACATGATGAAAGATGAGGCCATCATCTGCAACATCGGACATTTTGACAATGAGATTGAGATGAGCCATCTGGAAGGCAATGAGAAAAACGTGAAAAGCACCATCAAACCCCAGGTGGACAAGTGGACCCTGGCTTCATCGGGAAAATCCGTGGTGGTACTGGCAGAAGGTCGACTGGTGAACCTGGGATGCGCCACCGGCCACCCCAGCTTTGTCATGAGCAACAGTTTCACCAACCAATGCCTGGCCCAGATCAAGCTTGCCAAGGAAGATCTGGAAAAAAAGGTATACACCCTTCCCAAGGAACTGGACGAAGAGGTGGCGCGCCTGCACCTGGAAACATTGGGGGTAAAGCTTACCCGGTTGAGCCGGCAACAGGCCGATTACATCGGCGTACCTATAGAGGGGCCCTATAAACCCGACCATTATCGGTATTAGGTCACCTTTCGGAATTTGCTGATTCAAAAGGAGTCAGGTGTGCCTTATGGCCTGACTCCAGCCCAAAGTGGCCCATGCTGTGACCAAGCCCGAATTATTTACTGTCACTTCACACATGTTTATGGGGGTATTTCCCCAGTTTATGCATGTGCTCATGCTGGTGGATATGCACCTCATCATCGGTTAAAATCCGTCCCTTTTCCATGGAAAAAATCCGGTTGGTCACAGCTGATATAAAATCAAACTCATGGGAAATCACAATGTAGGGAATGGTTAAAGAAACCAGAGTATCGGCAAGGGTGTTTTTCACCCCGGCATCAAGCCCGGCGGTGGGTTCGTCCAAAAGCAGCAGTTCCGGGTCCATGGCCATCACCGCAGCCAGGGCCACCAGCCGTTTCTGCCCCCCGGATAATTTGTGGGTAATACAGTTTTCCAGGGCGGTAATTCCCAGTCGATCCAGAACAGCTCTGGCCTGCTCCAGGGCCTGTTCCGGGGAAAATCCCAGATTTAAAGGCCCAAAACAGACATCATCAATCACCGTGGGGCTGAACAGCTGATCATCGGCATCCTGGAACAGCAGCCCCACCCGGGACCGAATCCGTTGAAAATCTTTTTCTGTTTTCATGGGTTTTCCCAGGACTTCAATGGTGCCGGTATCGGGGATACAAAGCCCCATGATGGTGTGAAACAAGGTGGTCTTGCCGCTGCCGTTGGGGGCCATGATGCCGATGCGATCGGCGCTTTCAACGGTGAGGTTTACATCATCAAGGGTGGGTCCGGCAGCACCGGGCCAGGTAAAGGAGACATTTTTCAGTTGGATCACAGGGAAATCATGGGTCACAGTCTATTCGCTTTCATTTAAAGACACATTTTATGGGGCCTGGTCACACCATCGGCCATCCTGGGCCGGGGGTCACCCCCTAAAACGTATCATCAAAATTCACATCAACAGGGTTTCGGTTAGAACCAGCCCCAGGGCGGTCACGGATACCAGGGTAAGGAACAGATGATTTACCACGCCCGGGGAAAAGGTGTCAAGGGTATGAAATTCACCGTTAAACCCCCGGCAACGCATGGCATCATACACCCTTGAAGCTCTGCGGGAGGCCCTGACAAACAGCATGCCGGCAAGATAGGCATAGGTGCGGTAGGAATGAATATTGGTGCCGGGCACAAATCCCCGGAATTTTGCGGCCCGCAGCAGTCGGTGATACTCCGTCTGGATCACGGCAATGTAGCGATAGGTCATGAGTAGTAGAAACACCATTTTCTCCGGCACATGAAGGCAATGCAGACTCTGGCCCAGGGTGGCCACGGTCATGGTGGCCACAAGGGCCATGAAATAAAAAAGAATAGTCACGGACTTAAGGGTGATGTTCACGCACAGCATCACGCCTGGACGGGTGAGGGTCAAGGATCCCAGCAGCACCAGCGGCTCACCCTCATGGGTAAAGGGCATCACCAGCCAGATCATCACCAGAAACCAGAACAAGGGCTTTAAGCGTTTAAAAACCGCTCCCGGGGGCAGCTTGGCCAGAGCCACAAGCACCAGAGATATCAGCAGGTGTCCCCCCAGAATTTTCACATCATGGCATAAAGCGGCACTGAAGGAAACAATCACCGCTGTTACCACCCTTACGCAGGGGTCCATGCGGTGCATCCACGAATCTTGCCGGGCAAGGGTTTCATCCATTTTGTTGTTTCCTTCTTTTATTTATAACAGATACAATACCGCAGATAAGAAAAATAACAGCAATACCGCCGGCCACGGCCACCATGGACGGCTTTGCCTCCAGATGGGCCTTTTTTGTCATGGCTTCACTGAGCTGCTGCTCTGCCTTTTCCCCCACTGCGATGAGTTCAGACCGGGTCAGTTTCCATTGGGCCTGGTGGCCCATGGTTGCATCAAGTTTGATCAAAAGATCCGAGGTCACTGACGAAGGAACCGGAAAATTAAATTTTCCCTGGTCATCGGTGTTGCCCCGGAGCACCACCCGATTGGCCGTATCCACCACCTCAATGGCCCCGCCGTGCACCGGTTGATCCCCAAAACTGCTCTCGGTGTACACCATCCCCGCTTCCACCCAGGCAAAAACATATACCTTGTGGGCCCATGCCGGGGGGGTGTTCATGAGAATCACCACAAACGCCACCAGGACAAGTCCCAGAGCACCTCCCGGCAGGAGCGCACCTGCCCCCTGCCCTGTTTTTTTATTTATTGTTCTTTTTCTCATTTCTCAGATCCTCCCCGGTAAAGATTCTGGTTAATAATATAACTGCCATGTCCTGAGGAACACAACGAAGATAGGGTCGTAGACGCGGAGCCAAATGGCATTATGCCGCCCCTCCCCCGACGGGCAATGGTCCCGGACCGGAACTGTAGACAGCTCGATTGTCCGGTTCCTATTGCCCATCGGGGGAGGGGCTCTGCTGAGGTAGACTTGAAGGCTACCTTTTCATATAAACCCACATGGCAGTAATCACCTGCCACAACGAAAGTTAAAACTCTCATCATTGGAGCACCTTGAACGGAGTTTCATATAAAATATCTGGACAGATGTGCCCTCGGGCGCATTCCCATTTTCCCGGTTCGCGCTTAATCAGAGAGGGGTCAGGCTTGCGTTATTGGCGCTTTTGTTTAAATTTGCCTTTAAACACAGGCTCTTGACAAAATCACAATAACACAAGCCTGACCCCGTTGGCCCCACCAACTATGACAAACAAACCATATTGTGACCAAACCAGGAAAATGGGAATGCGCCCCTGTGCCCTCTTACTTTTTTGGGGGGCGGTACAGCAGACCGATATGATGTGATAAGTCCCTAAAAGTCAAAGCTGGGGTCCCGGCCGGGTGTTCAATCTCTCCGGGGAAAGATTTCAGGATACACCTTTAAAAGAAAGGTGACGCAGAACCCTGTGACAATGCCTTCAATAATCATCACCGGCAAATTGGCCGTCATCACCAGCATGGAAACTTCCAGGAAATTTTTTTCCGTGAAATACAGGGCCGATCCCAGCCCCAGGGCCGCCAGCCCCACACTGCCGGCACCGGCCAGAAAGGCTGCCACAAAGGTATATTGAGGACTCCTGTTTGTAAGGGGTCCCACCAGATAGTAACAAATCACCGCCGGCAGGGCCATGATCACCGTATTCACCCCCAGGGCCGTTATCCCCCCATACTGAAACAAAATCGCCTGGAGAAGCAGGGCCGTCAGCATGGCGGGAAAGGCGGCCCATCCCAGCAAAAGTCCCACAATGCCGTTGAGGATAAGATGAACACTGGAAGGCCCGAGGTTGACATGAATCAGGGAAGCCACAAAAAAAGCCGAGGAAAGAATGGCCACATGAACCATGCGGTCATAGTCAAGTTTTTTCAGGCCCACGGCCGTTCCGGCAAAGGCCAGCACCCCCCCCGCCGCCATAACCTGGCCGGATAAAACACCTTCTGAAATATGCATCTTCCTTCCTTTCTTTTTACCTGTTTTTCTGACTCCAAGCTATGAAAAATTTCCGGGCCATCCTTGATGCCGGAATGAATCGCCCGGGTTGCACTTTTTTCCCGGGGGCTTACATGGCATTAAGCCCAGGTTGTTTGCCCATGGTTATTCCCCTGCCTGCCATGGCAGAAACTGTACCCAGATAACGGCTCCCAGTTCAATATCTTTTTCAATGCCGTCATGGACCATCTTCTGATCAGAGGTGCTCAACCCTGCAAATCCCCACCACCCGGCAACCGGGGGGGCATAACTGAAAACACCGTTACCATCGGCGTGGAGGGTCTGGGTCACCATGTAATCCGTGGGTGCCACCGCCTTTTTGTTCTCGTTGTAGTACTCCACCTCCACCTCGGCCCAGGGAAGGGCTTTACCATCGACTTTTACAATGCCCTGGAAAAGGTTACCGGCATAAAGACCATAGGGTTTGGACAGGGGAACAATCTCGGTTTTCAGCCCAGCCTCGCCGTCCCATCCCTCTTCCTGACCATAGGCGGCAACCACTGTTTTGGTATAATGGACAATAAAACAATCCTCGGCAGGTTCCCAGTAGGGAACAGGTTCCATGCAGAAAATATACGCTCCGGGTCTTTTCACCGGGAAACGCGTGGTCCAGGCAGCATGATCCATGACGCCGGCATTGACAAGGGACTCCAGAAGATCGGTCTTTTTGCCTTCTTTCACCATGAAAAAAGAAGCGGGCTTGGCAAGTTCCATGCCCTGCCCTTCAAAGGGATGGGAAAAGGAGAGCATCAGATTCAGGGTTCTGTCATCATCCTGCATCACCATGCTGTCTGAGGGGATAACCATGCCAAAATGGGCTGAGGCAAAAGAGGTCAGTGAAAAAACAAGAAATGCAGCAACACAGATGGATTTCATTAAACGATACTTCATGGTTTTCTCTCCTTAAATTTGATATTCCAGTTTCCATGGTAAAAACAGGTTTGGGCACAAGATCCGCCCGTTATAATAATCTGGTGGGTTAAAACAAAAAAACCACCAAAGCCCCCGGAACACTCATCACACAAGACAAGAGAACGGAAAGAACCTTCGTGGTTTCATTTCATATATCATCCCCGGATTAACTTCTGGGAATTTGACCGATGAATTTGCTTTTCACCGGTATTTTTTATGAGCATCATGACAAGATCCCTTGCCATAACAAACAATGAAAAACTATTTTATGGATACCATGTGGAATTTGGATTCCCAGTAGCCAGTTTTTCACATAATAATACCGACAGGGCTTCTGCCCTTTACCCATAAAGGGCTTCTGCCCTTCATATCTTACAAGTGTAAGTATACTCGGATATCCGTGATGTCAATTCTTTTTTTGGATTTGGTCACAACATGGTCCATTTTGGGGGAGGTGTTGTGACCAGGCCCCTTTTTTATTTTCGATACCAGGTACCATCGGGTTTTTGTAGAAATTCCCCGGCATTGGCATTGTCTACAATTTGTCTGGCTCTCAGGGTTTCAACCTTTTCAATGCTGACGCCCTGCTGACCTGCAATGAGGGCGTACACGGACTTGCGGTCTGCATTTTCTGCCTCAACAATATCGCGTCCCGCTGTCGATGAGGTAACATGGGCAAGATAGCCCCTTGCGGTTTCCCCCACAAGGCCCTGGGCCTTTAATTTTACAATCTCCGGAAGTCTGCTTTTCATGCGTGCCTTTACATCATCGGCAAACGCACCAGCCGTGAAAAACACAAAAAAACAGGCCAGCAGAAATCCCATGCGAAACATTTTTTTCTTATCCATTTTTTCCCTCCTGTAATATACCCAAAAAAAGGACATGGGTTTCATCCCAGGTGAGCCCCTGGAATCCAACATGTGCCTTTAGTTTTTTATCGTCCAGAATCGTTCACGGACATTATTTTTTGATCTCCTGCTCTGCAGCATCAATATCATCAAAGAAATTATCCAGGGCCCGGTCCACCTTGACATTGACATCAATGGTGATGTGGATGGGCTTGACCTCCACCGGGGCCATGGTCACCTCATGCTGGGTACTGCATCCCGGGGTCAGGGCCCCAGCCAGACCCAAAAGCATGATGCCCGGTATAAACATTCTGCATCTCATGAATCATGTCTCCTTTTTTTTTATATGAAACTCGTTCCATTCCGGCGACCGTGGCAGGTATTACCATCAGCTCATGTATGCATGCGCATCTCTTCGAGCCTCGCAGCCCGTCCATGGACTGCTCGCAGGAAAATGGCAGCTTTTTCAGCGTCCATGCTAAAAGCTGCCATTTAATCCGCTCCGGGCAATACCTGCCCCGGTCGCCTCTGTTATCGCGTTTCATGCTTCGTTGTGTCCGCCAGGACATGCCCGTTATATGAAAAAATAACCTTCAAGTTTACCTCAGCAGAGCCGCCCCCCCCCCCGATGGGTAATGGGAACCGGACAATTGAGCTGTCTACAGTTCCGGTCCGGGCCCATTGCCCGTCGGGGGGGGCGGCGGTATAATACCATTTGGCTCCGCATCTACGATCCTATATTTGTTGTGTCCGACAGGAGATGCCCGTTATATAAAAATCTAAGCTCTGTGAACCGTTACCTGGGGAAAGGGTATATTCCAGCCGTTTATTGTGCATACATCCACACACCAGCGCTGGATGGCCCGGTTTAAACGATTATACAGGGGAGCTGCCTCACCGTCAAAATCGGCGATGACCACAAAATCCAGGGAGGATGCCCCGGCCTGGCAGAATTCCACATTAAGATTTACAAGATGGGCATCATACCCCTCTTTTACAAGGGCCTGGGAAAGATAGGTCCGGGTCACCTCCAGAATGCTGGAAGTTGCCTCTTTCTGGTGCTCATATCCGATGCCGAACATCACCTTGAGTCTGAAATTAAGGGAAATATTAAGGGGATTCTGGCCCAGAAAATCTCCGGTCTGATATATTTTATGGGAGCCCCCCCGCTGTACCAGTTCCACCATCTCGTGGGAAAGGCTTGTCACCTTTCCCCGGGTACCGTCTCCCAAAATTACCCAGTCCCCCTTACGACAGGGAAACCAGGATTCTTCGGGCTTGAAAGAACGGGACGTTTTCCCCATAAGAAATTCAATGGGTACCCGCAGCTTGATGCCCATGTCCGGATTTTCAATCTCACTGAATACATTGATGCGCTTTACCAGCCAGGGCACTCCGTCCAGCACCATGCGTTCCCCCTCCCGCACAGCCCCGATGTTGAGCATCAGTCGACTCTGATGCCACATGCCCGGCAGGGTACTTTTAACCCCCCAGCCAAGGCCAAGCAGAATAATAATGGTAAGACTGAGAAGCACCCAATCCTCGGCCAGGTAGAACACCAGAATCAGGGCCATCAGGCTGAACAGCACCGCCATAACCTTGAACAAAAGATCCACCAGCCGGGCATAAAAAGGCCGGTACCCGGATTTAAAACCCGGCACCGTTCTAATGGTGACCCGATAAAACAGACGCAGCAGCAGCAGGACCATGACACAGGCCCCTGCGGCCAGAGTAAGGTAAAGTCCCCGGGTCTTAAAAAAATCCCGCACAGAAGTACGAGACAATTCCATAAGGGATTGCTCTTCTTGTTTCATGGTGTCCAGCTGAAGTTTTGCCACCTTCAACCGATTGTCCAGCTGCTCCACAATCCCCTGCCATTCAGGTTGGAGGTCTTTAAGTTCTGTTCTTACGCCTTTATCTGTTGTTTCCGCCAGCTGTGCATCAATATTTTTAAGGGCATCCCCGGCAACGGGCAGCAGTCGCTCATATGTCTGGATATCTTCCTTTAACTTAGCCTTCTGGCGGGCCTTCAAGGTAAAATGCTTCAACTCTTTGATACCCGGTTCCACCAGGGAAAGCAGCTCGTTTTGCCAGTTAAAGGTCTCTTCCTTTTTTTCGGTGAACAGATCAATGTCAATACCCGTTGCAATACGTTCAAAATCCGCCACAGCATCGTCCAGCTGCCGGTCCAGGGTGGCCAGTTCCTGTTTAAGGTTTTCCTTTTCCATGTCCGAAGTGCTGTCTGACAGCTGTTTCTTTTTATCCTTGATGCGATCGGCCAGGGTTTTTTTCAATTCAATGATGGATGTCAGCATCTCTTTGGAACGATCTGCCCTTTTCTCATCGGCGGACACAACAATATTATTCTGATCAGCGGGTGTATCTTCCCCATACACCGGAGAAAAAGGATAACACCACAACATCAATATCGTAAAAACAACTCGGAACACGCTTCACACCTCCTTTGTTAATGAAACAGATTATTCAATCTATTGCCAAGCTTCATCACCCGGTTAAAGGGCAGGCTCAGGTTCACATCCAGCTTGATCCCCTGGAACCGTGATCCAGGACTTGCGGCATCCACCCGGACAAATCCCCCCATGTTCTTTTTATATTCAAAGGGCAGAATGTTCTCAGGGCTGCCGTCAAATTCCAGTTTCACCATGAGATCCTCTCCCCGGGTATTAAAGCCCACCCGGGCCCACTTGTAGGTGTAGTTTTTCAATGCCTCCCGGGCCAGGTCCATCTGACCGAACTGGGGGGTATTAACGGGAATGCCGGCGGTGAGGACCTCGGTGTTGGTCACCTGTATGGTCCCCCCCAGACCCGGGGTGGAGTAAAGAAAACCATTGTCAAAGGAAAGGTCTCCCTTGACCCAGGACACGGGAATTTGACCATTAAGACTGCCCTCCCCCACGGCTTTAAATGATCCCACCTGCTGCAGAAGATCGGCAAAGCGCAACCGATGACAGAATAAACGCATGTGATAGGCATCAACGTCGGAGGAAAACCGTGTGGCCCCCGTGGTCACCTCCCCCCCGCACCAGTTAAAAGACACTTTTTCCAAAAGAAGATCCGTCTGGGATTCAATGGTATACCGGATGTGGGCATCCGTTAGCAACATCTTATTAAACCGCAGGGAATCCATGGTCACCACCATACCCGGAGCACTTCTGACAAGGGGCAGGTCATCCAGTACAAGGCTTGCATTGATACCGTTTACTTCAAGGGAATTGTCCGTTGTGGCAAGGGTGCCATGGCTTACATCCACCTGCAATCGATTGTGTTGATTTTCCCCTCCCACCACCACCTTTCCCCGGGCTGCCAGGGTGGCATTAAATAAGGGCAGGACCGTATCCGGGTCCATAAGCCCGGTTTTATGGACCATGTCATGGGTAATGGAAAACCCGGGCATCTGCCATGTCAGCTCCATGCCAGATGACAACGGGGGTAAAAGGGGCAGGTTCAGGGTAAAACTCACATGGGGAAAATTGACGGCCACAGAACCGACCGTTTCTCCCGGGGGCGCAGCAGGCGCAAAAAAAGGAAAGGTCAGCATGCCGGATACCCCGATCCCCCTGGTGGTCTGAGCAATCTCCCCCCCCATGGAAGCCAGGGAATGCCCGTTAAAGGAGATATCTTTTCCGCTGAAAGCACCCAGGGGGGCCGCCGTTTTAAGGGGCCAGGAAAAGGGAAGGTTCAAATGAATCCCCGACACCTTCAGGGTGGCTGTTCCCAACCGGGCAAAACTGCCGTTTTCCGCCTTTACGGCACCGATGAGGCTCGGGTTTCCCCGGCGATCCACACGGAGGGCAACCCCAAGGTTCACCCCGGGGAAATTCACCTGCAGTTCAGGAGATCTTCCTTCCACACGCCCCAGGGTTGTATTCAAATCCATGGCAAGTCCCCTGCCCCCGGGTGAAAAATCAAAGTCTCCGGTGCCGTTGACAAGCAGCCGGGACAGGCTCACCGGCAAGGGAATATTCTGAAACAAAAGGTCCCGGGCAAGCATCTGCACCTGGATCTGCCCTGCCCGGGATTTGCCCCTGGCAGTGACCTGAAATCCAAGCCCCCGGCCCAGAAGGATCTCCATGTCTCCATATCGAAAAAACTGTTCTGCATGGTCCGGGTGCCGGTCCATGACAGTGAGCTGCCAGTTTCCTTCCCGGTCCATCATCACTTCACCGCCCACCAAAAGGGGTGGCATGGGGTCTCTGTTCAATTGAAAGGAAAACCGCCCATGCATGGGGAAAAGGCTTTCCCTGGGGGAAATTTGTCCGCCATGGGTCAGGGTCAGCACAAGCTCGCCCAGGCGAAGGGGTAAAGGCCCATCAATACGTATACGGGATACCCGTATGTCAACCGATCCCGGACCCTTGCCGGTTATGGTTACATCGCCTTTTTCCCCGAGGTTCATCCCGGGAAGCCATGCATGCAACAGGTCGTTGAAGGCACTGAAATCCATGTCCCCGGCAGTCAGCTCAAGGTGCTTCACACCGCCTGCAGAATTGAATATCCCTCCGCCATGGACGGGCTGCCCCAGCAAAGACAGATAAAAATCCAGGGAGATATCTTTTTTTTCCGGAGGTACTTTCACAGACAGATCAAAGGGAATATCAATGTTTCTGCCGTTAAATAACATGGCAAAACGGGAATGCGTTACATCCACCCGAGGGGGAAAATGGCGCAGCAGCTCCTGGGGGAATATCCCTTCCCCCTGCACAGCAGACGATGGGAGGGGCTGGTCCCGGGGAAACAGCAACTCCACGTCGGGGAAGTGGATGCCCTGGTCCGTCAGGATACTTTTAATATTAAGCCCGGAGATACGCACAGGACCTGGCCGCCCCTGTACGAGTCCGGACAGAGAATAATCCAATGTCACCGCATCGGCCAGTGCATGGCTGCCAAGACGGATGGGCCCCATGGCGGCACCGCTAAGCCCCATGTGCCGAACACTGACTTTCAGGGCACCTGGTCCCGGACGGGAGGCGATGAGCCTGTCAATCCCCCACTGGGTAAGAGGCGTCACCACAAGGGGCAGCACCACCAGGGCCAGAATCAAAAGCCCTGCACCGGTAACAAAAAAACATTTGAATATGGATTTAGAATCCATGACGGATCTCAATTTTAAGATACATGTCCCCCCGGGTATGGGGTCCGGAGGTCTGTCCCATTCCGACCAGGCGCAGCCGGGCACCGGGCTTTACCCCGGCAGGAACGGTGACCCGGTAAATTCTTTTATAAAATCCCCAGGGGATATTGACAATTTTCCGGGCACCGGCCAGGGCCTCCACCGTGGTGATCTCCAGGGTGCCCGCAAGGTCCAGGGTGCCTGGGATGGGGAAGGCATGAATCACCTGGAGTTTGGGCGATGTGGTGCGCTGCATCATCCGGGCCACCCTGTGTTGTGTGCCAAAGCCGGCGGCAGTCCCAGCTGGTATCCATCGAATCATAAGCACCCCGGCCACAAATCCCCCCACATGGGCCCACCAGGCAATACCGGCCCCGCCGCTGCTGCCGGCGGCATTGAAAAACTGCATGATAAACCAGAATCCCAGGAACAGAAAGGCCGGAATTTCCACAAACCACGGGATGATAATAATGGGAATAAGGGTTAGAATCCTGGCCCGGGGATACAGGATAAAATAGGCTCCCATCACTGCGGCAATGGCACCGCTGGCACCGATGGTGGGCACCGGGGACATGGGATTAAGCAGAAAATGAAACAGGGCCGAGGCAATGCCGCCTGCAATGTAAAAGCCGATGTAGGCAGGGGCTCCCAGATGATCTTCCACATTATCCCCAAAGAGATAAAGAAACCACATATTGCCCACAAAATGCCAGAATCCACCATGGAGAAACATATAGGACAGAAAGGAAAAAAGCTTATGGGACATGGAAAACCAGGCAGAAATTTCTGGAACGGTGAACTTTGCCGGCACCAGGCCGTAAACAAAGACAAAGCGCTCCAGGGCCTCCGGCCCCATCTGGAATTGGGCAAGAAAAACAAGGGTATTTATACCCATGATGGTCCAGGTGGCCACGGGCACAGTGCGGGACAAGGTGGTATCACGAATGGGAATCATGTGACCACCCGCAGCACATGATCCACTTCCAGATGAGCTTTCAGGGCCTTTAAAATAACCATGGCGGCATCCTCCGGGGTCAGCTGATTTATCCCTGCCCTTTTGGCGCAATGGGCAAGAAGTTCATCATTACCACTATCCAGCCCCATCTTTACCTTGATGGTATCGGCCATGGCAAAATAACATGTGGCGATGGTCCGGCGGTCCATGGCCGCCACCATACACCGGGTGCGAAGATTCAGATCATGGGCAATGAATGCCACAGCCTCTTCCACGGTGACACACCGTGCCTGGGGACGACGCTCCATTAAAAGGGTATCTTCGGTGGGAATGGATTCTGGGGTATCCTCCATCATTTCCATGAAAATAAGGGTCTCCAGTATACCCTTCACCGACCAGTAAATCCCCGGATCCCGACTGGCCCGGGGCCCGGCCACATTAACAACCTGAACAGGGTGGCTCCTGAAAAAATTCTGGAGTATCATTGCCGCCTGGAATTCATCCATGTCATCAAGATCAATGTGACAAAGGGGTTTTTTAAGGGTCAGGGCCAGTTCCCGGGTGAGAAGCGATCCTCCCTCAAGGGGACCCCTTGCAATAATGATTGTGGCCTGGGAATCCCGGATGTTTTGTTCCGTGCGCAGGGCATGGTCATCCGTTGGCATTTCATCCATGTGATACACCGGAGGGATCACCCCGTCCTCGGATTTTCTGCCCGCCGGAACCCATCCGCCATGTTCCATGTTAAATTTAATGGCTGTGTCCAGGGCCGCACGATCTGCCCCGGTCTGGCCACCGGAAATAATTTTTCGTATCATGGTTATCTGCTTCCCATGGCATCACCGTTATGCCGTGTCCGCATGACGGACGATCATCACCGAGCAGCCGGCCTTATGGGCAATGCGCTTGGCCACACTGCCGAAAAGCACAAGTTCCATGCCCGAAAGCCCGTAGGCACCCACAATGACCAGATCAATTTCTTCCACTTCAAGATAATGAAGTATCTCCGATGACACATGGCCCTCCCGGACCCGGAGCACATGATCCGTTGACGACGGAATGCGCTGCCCATAGGTGTGAATCATCTGATCGGCCAGCTTTTCCACCAGAACCGTGGAAGATTCCGCCGGTACCACCAGATCAATGTCGGTGATCAAGGGACTTATCACCGGGGGAAGTACATGGAGCAGATGAAGTTGAGCATCATACTTCCGGGTAAGGTCCAATGCCGTTTCAAAGGCCTTGTCGGCATTGGAAGAAAAATCCACGCAGCAGAGAATACGTTTAATGTTCATTGGAACCTCCTTAGAGCATTTCGGGACTTGATCATTACATGGACCAGTTGTCATAATTGTTGGACCAACGGTCAGACCTGTGTTATTGGCGTTATCGATCACAGTCGCTGCCCCCCCGAAACCAACGATTATGCCGATAACCCAAGCAGGACCCCTCACCAACATGGCCGATGGCGTGAGCAAGCCGCCCATTTAGATTGGATACATCCCGGGGCTTCATGACATCATGATACCATGAATCCCCGTCATGACAAAGCGCCAATAACGCAAGCCGGACCCCTCCCTGATTAAGCGTCAAACCGGGAAAATGGGAATGCGCCCACCCACAAGCGCCCCAGCATCCAATGCCCATTAACTCCCTCAATGGGGATAATGGATATGCAAATCATCCATGTCACTGGTGATCCGCAGGTGATCTTGAAGCATGGCTTCCAGACCTTGACGACGCTGGTGCTTTTCTGTGTAATCCGCTGTCACCAGGGCCTCAATCTTGGACATTTCAAGGTCTCCGCCTTCAAACTCCGCCATCATTTTTTCCTGGAAATCCCGGGACACGGCATGGATTAATTTTAAAAAATAATCCCTTTCCAGGGCATCCCCGCAGCTTTTTAAATGAAGTGTCATGCAGCGCAGGGCCTCTTTTCGAATCCGGCGCTCCCCATTGGCAAAGGCGGTGGAAAAAGGCGACGCAAAGGGTTTCTGCACAAGTCTGGACACAATGGCCACAAGGGAATGCAGACCCAGACCGGCCATTGCATCCATGCGTATCCGGGCACTGTAGGCCGTGGCCAGTTTTGCCCGGGGGGGCTCCAGGCCAAGAATCCCCTTAACGGCGGGAATGTCCACCGGAGACATCTGTTTTTCCGGCAGAATATCGGGGACATCCGCCCCATTTCGGGCATTGTCCCCGGCGGAGAGCTCTGCTAAAAGTGTCCGGGTATCCATGTGACAGGTATCATACAAAAACATGAAATGGGCAGCCAGGTATGTTTCCTGTTCCCGGATAAAGGTCGTAACCAGGGGATTGAAACGACGGGTCATGTAAAAATCCAGATCGGTGCGGAACCCCTGGAACATGCTGTACAATGCCTGATTAAATCCCGATGCCGCCATCACATCATCCCGGTTGCCGGTGTCCATGGGGTGGCTCTGAATAAAGGATCTGATGCCCCGACCGGGATCGCCTTTCCGGGGATGAAAAAAACGATGAATCCGGGCACGGATTTCCGTCTCCAGGGTTTCTGCTGCGGCCAGGGTTGTTTTCCGGACCATGCCCCTTAAGCTTTCCCCCTGGGCTTTCATACGTTTAAATTCCCTCATTGCATGATCGACCCGCTCCTGGTCCCGGGATAAAAGATCAAAAAACATCTGAATCCGACTTCCCGCAAAGGCACAGGCAACCCCCATGCGCTGGATATTGTTTTCCACCATCAGGGAGAAACGATCTTGTTGGATTTTTTGTTTCAGGTGGGCCAGAAAAAGCTTTTCTTCCCCCCGGGTATGGGCCATGAGCCCCGGCACCTGCTCCCAGAGATGGATACGTTCCCTGTCCACCGGTAAAAGACGGTTTCCAAGGGCACCATAAAGGGTGTAAAGACAGGAAAGGCTGTGAACACGGGGCTGGGGATGCACACATGCCAGCTCATTTTTAAGCTGGTTTTCCAGGCTTTTAAGGTCCTCCAGACATCCATGCTCTCCAATATCCACATTAAGCACAAAGATCATGTTATCCATCAGGCCCATTTCCTGGATCATGTGCAGAAATACCAGGTCCCCTTCCCGCAGTCCCATGCGACTGCTGATGACATAGATGATCAGATTGGCAGCAACCAGATAATCCTGGATCTGGGCCAGATGACAGGGATCTGTGGAATCACTGCCCTGGCAGTCCGCCAGTTCCACCCCCCGGGCAAGGGTCGCACCGGGTATTTCCAGCAGCACGTCATCGGCAAAAAAAGCGGCTGCACCGTCACCGGTGAACAGCTGATGACCATTAAAATCATCGCCGTCAAAGGTGAGGATCACAGGATCGGCCTGCACCAGATGACGGACCCGATCATAGCCATCCAGGGCCTGGCGAATGCGCACAAATTCAGGCTGCAGCCCCCGGGGGGTAAGCCCTTGGCCACCCCCGAACTGCACGGACACGGCCCGGAGAAACTGACGATCTTTTTTTCTTCTCAGATCAAAGGATTCCGGACTCACCCCCTCAACAGGAACCAGATGCCCCGGAAACAAGACCAGTGAACGCCTCAAAACCTCGTTGATCTCATCCCAGGATTTCAAAAACACCCGGGCCACGGAGGTGGTTCCCGGACGTATCCGGGTGACCATGGCGGTGATGACCCCGGCCCCTCTCTTTAAAATTTCCGCACCCACAAGGGCATTGACACAGGTGCTTTTCCCTGATTTTATGGCCCCCACCACGGCAATGCGAATGAGACCGGAGGTGATCTGATGGGACATCCGGGCACAGATTCCGTGCTGAAAGGCGACCCCATGGTCGTACATGCCGGGTATGATTTTCATGTGCTCAAAAAGTGCCGACAACTTGTCAGCAATGTGGATAATGTCATCCACAATTGCCCCATGGGCACCATGGTAGTTTGTGCTTTCCCGGGAAGATGTCATAATTTCTTCTGGTCCCGGATCTGTTTCATATGCCCTGTTCACGCGCCCCAATCCATGTCCATGTGCATCATGGCCTGTTCCCATCGGGCTTCCACCCGGGTTTTAAATAAAATATCCATGGACAAGGTTCCCACCAGCCAGGAATTTTCCATCATTTCCGCATCCAGCTGCATGGGTGCCCACCCCGCACACCCCAGAATAATCATGGCCTGTTCAGGTCCCTGGCCCCGGCCCAGGGCCATGAGGATATCCCGGGTATTGCTTAAACCGATGTCCCGGGTCACCGGTATGCATCCTTCCCAGTCAAAGGGCGTACCATGGAGTACAAACACCGCCCCCGGCTGCACGGGACCCCCAAGGTAAACAGGCATTTTATCCATATCATCCACCAGGGGCATTTTCAGGTCGGAGAAAAGCTCCCGGATGGTGAGAAGCGGGTGCACCCGGTTAATAATAAAGCCCAGGGCTCCGGAAGAATTGTGTTCACATATGCAGGTGACGCTCTGGGAAAAATTAGGATCCGGCAGACCCGGCATGGCCATGATCAGACGTCCTTTTAATGAACCTGGAAACTGGGACATACCTTACCCCCTTTTCTTTTCCCGGCCATAGATATCGTCAAACCGCACGATATCATCCTCGCCGAGATAGCTGCCGGACTGCACTTCAATGAGCTCCAGGGGAATTCGACCGGGATTTTCCATGCGATGAACATACCCAAGCGGGATGTACACGGACTCGTTTTCCCGGAGCAGAATTTCTTCTTCACCCTTGGTGATAATGGCGGTGCCGGATACCACCGTCCAGTGCTCGGCCCGGTGAAAATGTTTCTGTAAAGACAGCTTGGCTCCGGGTTTCACCGTGATACGTTTCACCTGGAACCGGGTGCCCAGATCAATGGTCTCGTAGGACCCCCAGGGTCGAAACACTTCCCGGTGGGTGGTCACCTCGGACCGTCCTTGGCGTTTCAGGGCTTCCACCAGTTTTTTCACTTCCTGAACCCGATTCCGGGGGGCCACCAGCACCGCATCCTTGGTCTCCACCACCACATGATCTTCAAGGCCCACGGCAGCTATAAGACGGCTTTCTGCGTTGAGATAACAGTTTTTCACATCATTGATCAGCACATCTCCTTTAAGCACGTTCTGATGCGCATCCCGGTCCCCGGTCTGCCACAGGGCATCCCAGGAGCCCACATCGTTCCAGCCGGCATTCAGGGGAATCACCACGCCGTGGTCCGTCTTTTCCATGACGGCATAGTCAATGGAATCCGATGGGGACGATTCAAAGGCTTCTCTGTCCAACCTGAAAAAATCAAGATCCTCACCGCCTTTTTCAAGGGCGGCCCGGCAGGCGGTGACCATGTCCGGTGCATGAAGGGATAATTGTTCCACCACGGTGTCGGCCCGAAACATGAACATGCCCGAGTTCCAGAGATAATTACCCGAGGACACATAGGCGGTGGCGGTTTCCAGATCCGGTTTTTCCACAAAGCGATCCAGGGCAAATCCGGAGGATTTATCGCCCTTTCCAGTGGACAAAGATGCACCCTTTCTGATATATCCATATCCGGTTTCAGGGCCGGTGGGCACAATACCGAAGGTAACAAGTTCCCCGGCATCGGCCAGGGCCTTGCCGGCGGCCACTGCTCCATGGAAGGCGTCAATATCTTCCATGACATGATCCGCAGGTAATATGAGCAGGGTAGCCCGGGGATACCGGTGGGCAACATGAAGGGCCGCCGCCGCAATGGCCGGGGCCGTGTTCCTGCCCACCGGTTCCAGAAGAATGGTTCCCTTACACCTCACCCGTCTCATCTGTTCTGCAGCCATGAAGCGATGATCTTCGTTACATATCACCACCGGGGGTGCCACCTCCGGCATGCCGATGGTCCTTATCAGGGTGTTTTGAAGCATTGAATATTCATCAATGAGGTTAATGAGCTGTTTGGGAAACAACCCCCGGGACAGGGGCCACAGTCGGGTTCCGGAACCACCGGCCAGGATGACTGGTACAATCATAAATTCTCCTTTTCATTCAACGCAACATTGGGGTTGGCAGATCAAAGCCCAGACAGACCCTGAGCACACACCCCAAAAAAAAATCGAAGCACTGAGTCAGGGGTTTGATTTTAAGCTTGATTCATGTTTAATATACATTATGCTTTTATTCAAGACATTCATGACGAAATACCGCTCTTTTCACCCAAAGATACAGGAGAAATTATGCCTTCTGATCTACCTCTGTGTCTGCATCCTGTGCCTGGAACAACCGGCCATGGCCAAGGGAACAACCGCATCCCCTGTGGGAATTCTTCTGGCCGATCCCTCAGGGCATGTCATTTACGAAGAAAATGCAGACCTTGCCTTTATTCCTGCATCAACGCTGAAGGTACTCACATCGTTAACGGCCCTGGATCTTCTGGGGCCCGGCTTTCATTTTAAAACGGATTTCTTCCTGGACCATAATGGAAATCTTAAAATCAAAGGATGGGGAGATCCCCTGTTAACCTCCCGGGAAATCCATACCATGGCCACGAATCTGGGAAATATCCTCAAGGCAGCAAAAATATTTAAACTCCAGGGCCTGGTGGTGGATGCTTCCGCCTTTGAACAGGACATCATCATCCCCGGAACCACCACCACCCTTAATCCTTATGATGCCACTGTGGGTGCGCTTTGTACGAATTTTAACACAATATCTTTTAAAACCTGGAACAGCAAAGAAAAAAACAGGAAAACCCACCCCCAAAAAGGCAGCCCCCTCCCACAAAATACTCAAAACCCCAACGGAACATGGGTCAGTGCAGAGCCGGAAACCCCTCTGACGGACTTTGCCCGGGATATTCTTGACAAAAGGGCCGGCAGCCTGACACAGGGTCGAATCCCCCTGCCCCGGGGCACAGAGGCCCGGTATACCGGACATTTACTTGCATATTTTCTGGAAAGGGAAGGCATTCACACAGGACATACGGTGACATCCGGGAAGGTGATGAGCACAGATGAATTGATTTTCACCTGGATTTCGCCCCATGACCTTGAACAGGTGGTATCACAACTGCTTTATTACTCCAACAACTTCATGGCCAATCAGCTTTTTCTGAGTATGGGGCTGATAAAAAAAGGTGCTCCGGCAGATCTGAGCAAGGCAGTCAAGGTGGTCGTGGGGCATGCCGCCCGCCGTGGTATTGATTCCTTTTTGATGGAAGAGGGCTCGGGGATTTCACGGCACAACCGGATTTCCCCCCGGTCCATGCTTAAAATACTGCAAGCATTTAAGCCCCACCACAATCTGATGCGATACAGCCACGGCACATATTACAAAACAGGGACCTTAAAGGGGGTGCGTACCCTGTGCGGATATTTCAGGGGTCGGAGGAAGGATCTTTACCCCTTTGTCATCATGGTGAACCAGGAAAAAAGGAGCTGTGATGACATCAAGAAAAAGCTGCAGGCAAAGGTCGCTGCGTGGAATGGACGTTTTTAGACGCAATATAACGGACCGGACTGTGTTAAGCCGCGAGATTCCCAGGCCTTGAAAAAAATGGCTTTTTATTTCTTTTCAAGGCTGAGAATTGCAGTCGGCTTCAACGCCGTGGATGGGTGGAGCGCGCAGCGCGGAACCTGTCCACGGTGTTGATCAGGTCGGTCTGGAAAATGTGAGGGCTGCCCCATGTTATGAGCAAGCCTTGGACATGTATTGATCCAGAGTCTCATCTGTCCGGGTTCAACGGAACATTAAAAAATACCCGCACCGCCTTTACAGGGGGCTGGAAAGAACTCCGTGGTATCCGGGATCTCCATGTTCAATAAAGGCATAGGCACTGTGATTATGGATGGACTCAAAATTTTCCGCACTGACGGAAAACCAGGTGATGTTATCATCTTCCAATAAAACTTTACCCACATCCCGCACCACATCTTCAACAAATTTGGGATTATTGTATGCAAATTCAGTGACGTGCTTTTCATCCTCTCTTTTCAGTACGGAATACACCTCACAGGAGGCCGCCTGTTCCACCAGTTCAATGATTTCCTCAATCCACACAAAGCGTTTAAACCGGGTGCTGACACAAACCTCTCCTCTCTGGTTGTGGGCACCGAAATCGCTGATTTCCTTGGAGCAGGGGCACACTGAAGTGATGGGAACCGCCACCTTTAAAATCATATCCCTGTTTTCATTGGGATGGGAAGAACCGATGATGGAACAGGTATAGTCCATCAATCCTTTGGAGCCCGTCACAGGTGACTGCTTTTCAATGAAATAGGGAAAGGTAATTTCAATGTGGGAGGAAGTGGCTTCAAGGGTGGTCTTCATGGTTTCCAGAATGGTCATGATGGACTCCAGGGATACCTGGGAACGGAAGGCATGAAGCATCTGAACAAACCGGCTCATATGGGTTCCCTTGCACTGGTGGGGAAGATCCACATACATGCTTATTTCGGCAATGGTGGATTGCAGCCCGCTGCTTTTCTTGTCCCTGACCTTGATGGGATATCGAAGTCCCTTAATGCCGACCTTGTCGATGGGGATATTGCGATAATCCCTCATTTTTTGAATATCAATCATAAACTCTTCTTTAACAGATAATCTGCTTCAATATTTCCCATGGCCCTGAAAATATTGCCTTTTATATGAGAATTGTCCCGGTAGATCTCCTGGAGCATCTTTCTTATCTCACTGCGTTTAGATTGACCATCACTGGGACAGGGGTTAATAAACTCAGGAAACATCAACCGTTTTGCCAATCGGACGATATCCTTTTTTTCAACATACGCAAGGGGTCGGACAACCGTAAGCTTTCCATCAAAAAAAGGCTGGCTTGGCACCATGGTACCCATGCGGCCGGAAAAAAACATATTGATGAAAAGCGTTTCAATGAGGTCATCCTTATTGTGCCCCAATGCAATCCGGGAACACCCCTGTTCCTGTGCCATCTCAAAAAGGGATGCCCGTCTCAGGCGTGCACATAAAAAACAGGGATTTTCCCGATTTTCGCTGCCATGGGCCCGGAGGCCATGGTCGGTGTATCTCACCATCATACTTCCGGAAAAACCTGTGACCAGAGCTTCAAGATCCCGGGCAAAACCCTTGTCAAAACCTGGATCCACATGCACCGGCACCAGATCAAAGGAAATGGGCGCTCTTTTTCTGAAACTTTCCAGGGAATTGAGCATGAACAGGCTGTCCTTGCCACCGGAAACTGCCACCATAAGTCGGTCACCGTGGCGGATCATTCCATAGTCATGTATGGCCTTGCCCATGAGATGATTGACCTTACGGTCCATGTGAGGGGTAAATGCCTGGATGAAACGCTACCTTTTTTTTCCGGAATTTTTGATAATTACCCGCCCGGCTGCGATCTCCCGCAATGCCATCACCGCATCTTCATTTCTGGCAGGCTTAATAAGAAACTCCCCCCCTTCACTGACCTGCCTTACACGTTTTGCCGCCATATGCACCAGTGCGAACCGGCTGGGCACATTTTTCAGGCAATCTTCTATGGTTACTCTTGCCACGGATATACCTCCCCACTGACTTGATGAAGTTGTTTCTATTTCCATATGAAACCCAGCTTAAAATTCTGGAATCATAGGCGTTTCATTTTTCGTTGCGGCTTATGGTTACAGCCGTGTATTTTTTATACAAAACTCCGTCCAAGGTCCTGGAATCATAAAAGTTTCGTTTTTCGTTATGGCTGGTGATTACAGCCATGTCTGTTCTATATGAAACTCCATCCAAGGTGCTGCAATGATGAGAGTTTCAAGTTTCGTTGTGGCAGGTGTTTACTGCCATATATGTTATATGAAAAGGCAGCCTCCAAGGCAACCTCAGCAGAGCCGCCCCCCCGATGGGCAATAGGAACCGGACAATTGAACTGTCTACAGTTCCGGTCCGGCCCATTGCCCGTCGGGGGGGCGGCGGTATAATACCATTTGGCTCCGCGTCTACGACCCTATATTTGTTGTGTCCGACAGGGCATGCCCGTTATATAAAAAAGCAGTTATGGTTACTGGGTATCAGAGCACTCTACTCTTTCAACTTATATTGTGGCAAGGGATCTTGCCAAGGTATTTATTATAGAATCTCGATAATTTCGTAACTTCTTTTGCCGGCAGGAGCCTGGAGCACGACTTCATCACCGGGCTTTCTTCCGATGAGGGCCTTTCCCAGGGGAGAACTGATGGAAATACGTCCCCGGCTGATATCTGATTCTTCCTGGCCCACCAGCATGTACTCCACCATTTCTTCCGAGTCCAGATTTTCCAAAAGAACCCGGGATGCAAAACGGACACAATCCTTGGCCACGGTGGAAGGGTCAATCACCTTGGCACTGGCAAGCTTGTATCCCAGCTCCCCGATTCTGCCCTCAATAAAAGACTGGCGGTCCTTGGCAGCATCAAACTCGGCGTTTTCCGACAGATCTCCATGGGCCCTGGCCGTTTCAATGGCCTTGATATTTTCCGGACGATCAATGGTCTTTAGTCTTTCAAGTTCTGCTTTCAGGGTCTTGTACCCTTCAACGGTAATTGGTATTTGCTCCAACGTTTATTATCTCCATTTCTTCATCAAAAAACAACGCCTTACCGCATAACAGATGTTCAACGATAAGGCAGAAAAAATCAGGGCTGGTTCTCAGTTAACGCGTATGATTCACAGGGTTTTCAAGGGTTCATTTCCCGGCTGAGGTAGCCCACAATGGACGAGCCTGCACTGACCTTCTGACCCACGGTCACAGCAATATCGGTATCCAGCGGCAGATGAAGATCCAGGCGGGAACCAAAGCAGATCATTCCGTATCGACGACCACGCTCCAGGCGATGACCCGGCTGCACCCGGCATACAATACGCCGGGCAATGAGTCCTGCAATCTGCACCACACCATAAACGGCTCCCCCCGGCGTCTTGATGACCAGGGCATTGCGCTCATTGTGTTCAGATGCCTTGTCCAGGGATGCATTAAAAAATTTTCCCGGAAAATAGGTTGCCTTTTCCACCACGCCGTCCATGGGAACCCGGTTAACATGAACATTAAAAACATTCATGAAAATGCAGACCCGCAGACATGATCCATCAACAACGCCGGAATCGGTGAGGGTTTCAATGCTTATTACCCTGCCGTCGGCCGGAGACACAATCGCATTGACATCCGTGGGGATTTTCCGTTCCGGATCCCGGAAAAACCAACATACAAAAGCAAACACAAAAAAGGCCGTCAGGCCGAAAACAGAACCGCCAAGCCACAGGACCATGGCGGTGATCACACCGGCAATGCCAATATATTTAAAGCCGGGAGCAGCTATAAAAAAGCCTGCCTTATCCGGCCATCCATTCGATTTCATCCGTATTTTCCTGTTCCTTTTCCCCTGGGGAAATCCAGCTGGGCTTAAATCAAAAAACAAATAGTACCAGACGATATACAGGTTGTCAACAATCCCCCGGCAATTCTAACCAGGCTATTTGTTGTAATTGATTTCCGCATCTGATCGTCGAAGATACACCGGTATGAGTTCCCCGGGATCCCTGAGACACACCCCGGGATCATGGAAAAAAACATGGGCCAGGGCCAGGGCACTGACATGGCTTTGAAACACCGGAGCAAAAAAAGCGCCTTTCCCCATACCCTCAGCAATGCATGGGCCGTGAACCAGTGCCCCTGATCCCACAAATAAAGCCGCAGAACCTGCCAGGGTTGGGACATCTTTTGGGGACAGGGTTCTTTCTTCACCCTTTGATATCAATTCACCGTTTTTAAACTGATACATGGCACAGTACACCTCCCCCCGCCGGGCATCCAGCATGGCACACACGGGCAGGGCGGCATGGCTCAACTGCCAGGCAATGCCGTCCAGGCTGGAAACACCGGCCACGGGTTTACCCGTGGCCAGGGCAAGCCCTTTTACCATGCTGATACCGATGCGAAGCCCCGTGAAACTTCCTGGACCCCGGGATACCACAAACCCGTCAAGATCATCAAGGCCATTGCCGGCATCTTCTTTGAGCATGTCCTCAACCAGGGGCATGAGTGTCACTGCATGATTTTTCAAACCGGCAACATACCGGTCACACAAAGGTATGCCATTGTCCACCAGGGCAATGCTTCCCCCCTGTTCCGTGGTATCCACCGCAAGTATTTTCATGGAAGAGTCGCCTCTTTTTTATGTTGATGCATTGCCGTCGGCAACAAAGGCCACCTCAAGCACCTGGGAAAGATCCCGCACCGGAATGAATTTAATTTTCCGCCTCACCCCGGCCGGAAGATCATGGAGATCTTTTTTGTTCTTTTCCGGGATGACAATGGTTTTAATACCGGCCCGCAGGGCACCCAGGGCCTTTTCTTTAAGACCCCCAATGGGAAGAACTCTGCCCCTCAGGGTGATTTCACCTGTCATGGCCACCTTGTTATTCACAATCTTGCCGGTGAATGCGGAAATCAGGGCCGTGGCCATGGCTATCCCCGCCGATGGGCCATCCTTGGGAATGGCCCCTGCCGGGACATGGATATGAATATCCTTATTTTCAAATTCTTCCCGATCAATTTTCAGGTCATCCATACTTGCTTTAATGCAGGTAAATGCGGCCCGGGCCGATTCCTGCATGACGTCACCGATCTGTCCTGTTACGGTGAGTTCTCCCTTGCCGTGGCAAAGGGACACTTCAATGTAAAGAGGTTCTCCCCCCACTTCGGTCCAGGCAAGACCGGTGACAAGACCCACCTGGCTCTCCTCCTGGTCCAATTCCGGCTGGAAAAGCGGCGGCCCCAGATATTTCTGTAATGCAGCTTTGGTTATCTGGAACTTTCCCTTTTGACCTTCGGCAATCTTTCTGGCTATTTTTCTGCAGATGGTAGCAAGTTTTCGTTCCAGATCCCGGAGCCCCGCCTCCAGAGTATACTCGGAAACAACGGTATCCATGGCACCGGAGGTGATGGTGATGGAGCGTCGAATCAGCCCGTTTTCCCTCAACTGACGGGGAAACAGATGACGCTCTGCAATCACGGCCTTTTCTTCCCGGGTGTATCCGGAAATCTGAATTACCTCCATGCGATCCAGCAGGGCCGACGGAATGGTGTCCGTGCGGTTGGCCGTGAGCACAAAAAGCACCTTGGAAAGATCAAAGGGCATGTTCAGATAATGATCACTGAAATCGGTGTTCTGCTCGGGATCCAGGGCCTCTAACAGGGCAGAGGACGGGTCCCCCCGGAAATCATTGCCCAGCTTGTCGATTTCATCGAGCATGAACACGGGATTGTTGGTGCCGCACTGGCGCAGCCCCTGGAGAATTCTGCCGGGCATGGCACCGATATAGGTTCTTCTATGGCCCCTGATTTCTGCCTCGTCCCGGATACCGCCAAGGGAAATGCGGACAAACTTTCGTTTCATGGCCCTGGCAATGGCCTGACCCAGGGAGGTTTTTCCCACACCGGGAGGGCCTGCAAAGCAGATGATCTGCCCCTTCATGGCAGGGTTAAGCTTTCTGACGCTCAGGTATTCCAGGATGCGTTCCTTCACTTTTTCCAGACCATGATGATCCCTTTCAAGTACCTGGGCCGCCTTTTCAATGTCAAGGAAATCCTTGGTGGATTTATTCCAGGGCATTTCCACAATGCAGTCAAGATAGGTGCGGATAATGGACGCTTCGGAGGAGTCATGGTGCATCTGATCCAGACGTTTGAGCTGTTTTAATGCCTCTTTATTGCATTTCTCCGGCATCTTGGCTTTTTTGATCTTCTGGCTGTACTCTTTTACCTCGGCCATCTTCTCATCATTGTCACCCAGTTCCCGGTGAATGGCCTTGACCTGCTCTCTTAAATAATAATCCCGCTGGCTTTTGGATATCTCATCCTTGACATTGGTCTGAATCTTGGCCTGCACGGCGGAAAGCTCCACCTCCCGGGCCAGAAGATCATTGACCTTTAAAAGACGCCGGGCAGGGTCGGTGGTTTCCAGCAACTTCTGTGCGTCTTCCACCTTTAACCTTAAATTGGAGGCCACCAGATCTGCCAGTTTTCCTGGAGATTCAATCTGATCCAGCAGCATGCCCACATCCCCTGAGACCTC
Organism: uncultured Desulfobacterium sp.; assembly: GCA_963674605.1. Classification (GTDB taxonomy): domain Bacteria; phylum Desulfobacterota; class Desulfobacteria; order Desulfobacterales; family Desulfobacteraceae; genus Desulfocicer. The sequence goes on from OY771474.1 coordinate 1,629,257, forward strand.
CCCGCGCAGGGCCAGGATTTTCTCACTGCTGTCCCGGACATTTCTCATCAGGGCTTCAAGCTCAATGTCAAGGGTATCGATCTCTTTATCCTTGACCATCTCCACCGTCACCTGGAACCAGGGCTTTTCCTGTTCAAACTTCACCACTCGGGCCTTGGTGATGCCTTGAACAAGAGCCTTGATCCGGCCATCCGGCAGTTTCAACATCTTTTGTATCCGCCCCACGGTTCCAAGATGGTAGACATCGTCTTTTCCGGGGTTTTCATCATCGGATACTTTCTGGGCAGACATGAAAAGATAACGGTCACTGTCTGATGCGGCCTCAACGGCCTTGATGGATTTATCCCTTCCCACAAACAAAGGAATCAGCATATCGGTGAACACCACCACATCCCTCACCGGCATCATGGGAAGGGATGTGGGTATTTCACTGATGTCTGTTTCTTTTTCTATTATTTCAATAAGATCGTCCATATCGGTTTCCGCCATTTGAACTCCTTTTTATTACATGAATATCAATTCGATCTTAACAATAAAACATTTTTTTTTCTTTACAACGGCAGCGGCATACTTTTTTCGTGCCACACAAGTGTTGACAGTGGCGTAAATTTTCTCTAAGTCAGTAAAGAACTTTCAGGCTTGGTCATAGCATGGGCCACTCGTCATAATTGTGGGCAACGGGGTCAGGCTTGTGTTGTTGGCGTTATTGACCACAGCCTGTGAAAAGGTCAAAAGCACCGGTCATGCCAATACCCCAAGCCTGACCCCTCCCCAAAACGGCCCATATGGTGATCAAGCCTGAACCTTCAAACAAGGATTTTTCTGCCATGCCCCCATACACCATCGTTCCACATATCATCATCGGAATCACCGGCATATTCGGTGCTTTGGTGGGAAGTTTTCTTAATGTATGCATTTATCGTATTCCCCGGGGAAAATCCATCCTGTTCCCCGGATCCTCCTGCCCGTTGTGCAACCACCCCATCCCGTTTTATCTCAATGTTCCCATTGTAAGCTATATGATCCTGAGAGGACGCTGCAGACACTGCCGGGAACCTTTTTCCATGCGATATCCCGGGGTGGAGGCTCTCACAGCTGCGGCAGCCATGATCACCGCATGGCATTTCGGTATGACTGTCCAGGGAGCCGTGTGGTTCTTGTTCATCTGCACCCTCGCTGTGATATCCTTCATTGATTATGATTTTCAGATCATCCCCGACAGTCTTTCCCTTCCCGGTATCCCTGTTTTTACCCTGGCCACAGTCCTTGGCGGAATCCACCCGTGGCAGGAGGCCCTTATCGGTGTTTTAACCGGGGGCGGCAGCCTTTATGTGGTGGCACTGGTTTACCATTTTATCCGCAAGGAGGAAGGAATGGGCGGGGGCGACATTAAACTGTTGGCCATGATCGGAGCAGCCACGGGATGGCAGGGAGTTTTGTTCACCATCTTTGCAGGGTCCCTAGGGGGAACACTTGCCGGAGGTCTTGCCATGGCCATCAGCCGCCGTGCAGACTTCCGCTTAAAAATTCCCTTTGGCCCCTATCTGTCCGCGGGTGCCATTATCTACATATTCAAGGGCCAGGAACTCATTGAATGGTACAGTGGATGGGTCTATTGAACGCCCCGGCCGGCCAAGCAAATTTAACAGCTGGTTAATGTTATGAGCAATTCTCTAAAAACCTTTACACCGGATTCCCCAATACGGAAAATGGATCAATGAAACCGTCCTGTCTCCCCTGCCATATTTTACGGGGCTCACAATAATTACTTGACACAAAGGCAGTAACCACGGTACTTACAAAGCACCCGGGACAATTTAAGCCCTGCCATCCCGGGTACCAACGTCACATAACGTTCCCAGACAAGTCTTTTTTACATGGCATCAACGGTGTAACCCGTTATCATAGACCGCAAATTGCTGATCCCCCATGTTTTATGGTGTCAATTTGCAAAATTTAAGGAGTAATAAAAAGATGAATAAAGGCGACCTCATCAACAAAGTAGCTGAAGTCCTGAACAGCAAAAAAGAAGCCCAGACAGCCGTGGACTGTGCACTTTCCGCCATCACCGACGCCCTTGCGGGAAAAGAAACCGTTACCCTTGTGGGCTTTGGCACCTTCAAAACCACTGAAAGAAAGGCCAGAAAGGGAAGAAATCCCCAGACCGGAAGCGAGATTGACATCCCGGCCCGCAACGTTCCCAAGTTCATTCCGGGAAAAGCACTGAAAGACGCTGTAAAATAACCATCAAGTCTCTGGCTGTGCCCAAGGAAAGTGTCCGCATCCCTGGGCACAGCCGCTTTTTCCATCATCGTTTAACCGGCATCGCCTACAAGCCAGTTTCTTTTTACTTTTTCCGCCCACCTGCCTGCACACACATGCACCATATATCCGGCCATAACCTGGTTACATCCCCTCTATATGAAAAGGTAGCCTTCAAGCCTACCTCAGCAGAGCCCCTCCCCCGATGGGCAATAGGAACCGGACAATCGAGCTGTCTACAGTTCCGGTCCGGGAGCATTGCCCGTCGGGGGAGGGGCGGCATAATGCCAATTGGCTCCGCGTCTACGCCCCTATCTTCGTTGTGTCCGACAGGACATGTGGGTTATATGATGATTAATCTCCTCCAGCAATGCGATCTGCTCATCATCAAAGACCTCTGATTCTTCTCCGGTGAGCATCTTTTTTATCTCTTCCTTTGCCTGAACCACTCCGTAACGGGTTTCATTTCGAAATCCTTTGATGGGCTCATGCCCGGGCACACACCGAACCTGTTCCATGTAATCAACCTCATTGAACCCCGTTGTTTGAGATAATCCTTCAGAAGGGATCTCCCGGGGGAAATTTCGAAATACTATCCTTGCAGCAAGGGCGCGGACCCGGGCATGGCTCATCTTGCACACACGGGCCATGCGCTGTCCTTCACCGGCAAGATGAAACGCGGTCATTTCTCTTTTTTCCCCCGATGAAAAAAATCCATCCTGATACAGCCCGGCATCCACATCCACATCGGGGACAAGGGGATAGGCATAATCCCTGTGATATTCTATCAAGCGGGAAAACCATTGGGGGTGCCCGGCAAGGGCGGAAAGGTTCTGTGTTACAAGGGCCAGCTGTTCAGATGTCAGTCGATTGCGGAAGCGATCCAAGGGGGGCAGAATCACCGGGGGTTCTCCGTTTTTTTTACGAATGACAAACACCTTGTCCGGAGATTCAGGTTCGTTTGCACCGCCGGGAAAACCGGGAAGATCCAGACGCAGCCACAGAGTTTGATTAGCATACACCCGGGAGGCCCCAATGCCAAGCACCGGTGCCATGTACTGACGCTGTCCGCCAAAGGCCACCGATACCATGATGCCAAGACAAAAAGTACCGGTTTCGCCTATTACATGCTGCTCAAGACGTGCCATGTTCCGGGATTCTCCGGGTTTTGTAAAAAAATTCAGACAGAAATCCCACATATCCCGTCTGACAAAAAGCCTACGGGCCAGTTCCAGGGTGGCCTCCACATCGGTCATGGCGTCATGGGCACGGCCGGAGGTAACCAGGGCATTGTCCCGGCTGATGTGCTCCAGCTTCATGCTCGGCGCACCGTCTCCATCGACGGGCCAGCGAATGTCAAGGGGGGCAAACAACCGATAAAGGACTGCCAGGGGAAGAATATCCATGCGCCCGCACCCGTTGGCATACTGATGGGTGTAAGGATCCAGAAGATTCCGGTAAAAGGTGAAGCGCAGAAATTCGTCATCAAATCCAAGGGTGTTGTACCCCACACTGATGGTGCCCGGAGCATTGACCAGTTGATGAATATGCCGGGCTGCCTGGTATTCGCATACCCCCCGGGCAAGGGATTTCAAACTGAGACGGTGGGTGGTAAAGGCCCCGGGGGAGGGCACCACATCGCAGCGCAACTGCACCACCACGGAAACTCTTTCCAGCTCCCTTAAGTCAAGGTCAGTTCGAATGGCAGCAAAGGTGAGAATCTGATCAAAGGCCTTGTGCAGGCCGGTGGTTTCAATGTCATAAAAAAGAAATGTTTTTTTCATAGGCAAAAAAAAAGGAGCCGACAGTGAATATCTGCCTGCTCCTTAAAGTCCATGTAAACCAGCTGTTATCTCTTGGAGAACTGGTAATTGGCTCTGGCACCTTTCTGACCATATTTTTTACGCTCTTTGATCCGGGAGTCCCGGGTAAGATATCCTGCTTTTTTGAGCGTGCCCCTCAGATCTGGGTCCATGATGACAAGGGCTCTGGTAATACCATGCCTGACTGCTCCGGCCTGGCCCATGATGCCGCCGCCCAGCACTTTGATGGTAATATCAAAGGCATCTGTGTTCTGTGTCATGGCCAGGGGAGAGACCAGCATTTCCCTGGCATCATTGTGAACAAAATAATCTTCAACACTTCTGTTGTTGACGGTTATCTTGCCGCTTCCCGGCTTTAACCATGTTTTGGCAATGGAGCTTTTACGCTTACCAGTTGCGTAATATACGTTTTCATTTTCCATAAATCACTACCCGTTCCTTATCTTGCTTCAATTATAGTTCAACGATCTCGGGTTTCTGTGCCGCATGGGGATGTTCTTCACCGGCATATACATGCAGCTTGCCATTGAGTTTACGTCCCAGTCTGTTTTTGGGAAGCATGCCCCGCACTGCCTTTCGAAGGATATCTTCGGGGTTCTTTTCCAGCATCTCTTTTACGCTGGTGGCCCTGATACCACCGGTGTATCCGGAATGACGATAATAAACCTTCTGATCCCATTTATTTCCGGTAAGGCGAATTTTATCGGCATTGATGACAATCACCCAGTCACCGGTATCGGCATGGGGCGTATAAAGGGGGTTTCTTTTTCCCCTGATCCTGGAGGCCACCTCCGAGGCAATTCGCCCCAGAACTTTGTCGGTGGCATCAATGACGCACCATTTTTCTGCATTATCAGATCGTTTCGCACTATATGTATATTTTTTCAATTTTTCACACTCCTGTTATAAAATAATTCGAACTAACTAACCCATTCCCGGAAAAATGTCAAGATCTATTTTGGTCAGAACAGCTCCCTCTGAAAGGGTACCCCCAAATGCTCATGGGCCTTTGCAGATGCCTTGCGTCCAGCTGAAGTACGCAGCAAAAGTCCGGTTTTCAGAAGATAGGGTTCCACCACATCCACCAGGGTATCTGTTTCCTCCTGCAGAGTGGCCGCCACGGCCTCAATGCCCACCGGCCCCCCCCGGTAAAATTTAATAATGGTGTTAAGATAATTACGGTCCAGGGGGGTAAGGCCCATATTGTCCACACCTTCAAGGCGCAATGCCGCCTGGACGGTTTCCGGGGTAACCTGCCCCCGGGCCCTCACCTGGGAATAATCCCTCACCCTTTTAAGCAGGCGATTGGCAATGCGGGGGGTTCCCCTGGAGCGCATGGCAAGCTCCACAGCGGCATCCGGGTCCATGGATACATTAAGCAGGGTGGCCGAACGCTGGACGATGGTTACCAGATCCTCCAGAGCATAAAAATCAAAGTTTCGAAACAGCCCGAACCGATCCCGCAAAGGAGAAGACAAAAGCCCCACCCTGGTGGTGGCCCCCACCAGGGTGAACTGCTTTAAGCGGTATCGGTGACTTCTGGCATGGAGCCCCTTGTCAAAGACAAAATCAACGGCAAAATCCTCCATGGCCGGATAGAGAAATTCCTCCACGGTTTTGGGAATTCTATGTATTTCATCAATGAACAAAAAATCCCCATCCCCGAGGTTGGTCAGCATGCCAAGCAGATCGCCGCCCTTTTCCAGGGCCGGCCCCGACGTTATGGTAATGGCGGCCCCCATTTCCGTGGCGATAATATGGGACATGGACGTCTTTCCAAGGCCCGGGGGGCCGTGGAGCAGCACATGATCCAGGGATTCTCCCCGGATGCGGGCTGCAGCAATGGCAATTTTAAGGGTCTCAACGGTTTCAGTCTGTCCCACATAGTCGACAAAACGACGGGGGCGAAGGACATTGGTATCAATCTCCCCGTCCACAGGGTGATTTCCCGAGGTGACAAGGGAATCCTGGGAGGAGCTAAAGGCAATAATATCATCATCCGATGTCATGATCCGGCGCTCCTTATCACTGCATCAAACAGTTCTTCAGGGGTTGACATACCGGGTTTTTCTGCAATGGCAAAACTGACCATCTTCCGGGCAATGGGAGCAGCATAGCCCAGTTGCTGCACCAGCACATCCACCACCTGGGCCGCCACCTGATCAGAAACTCCTCCTTCCGGGGAGGGCGTTGTTCCAACACCCACAGGCATGGCCTTGCCGTCACCCTGTTCCACAAACAGAGCCACTTTGCCATGAAGTGCGGCAATGATCTTCTGGGCCGTACGCCTACCAATACCCTTAAGGGTGGCCAGAAGCTTTTCATCCCGGTCTTCAATGGCCCGGGCAATATCCGACACCGAGCGGTCCATGGCCTTCACCGCCTTTAAGGGTCCAATGGCATCCACGGAAATAAACAGCTGAAAAAATGCTTTTTCCGCCTCGGATTCAAATCCGATGAGCACCGGTCGCGGCTGTCTTTCTGTCTGGTTATAATAGATAAAAAGCGACACCGTCTCTTCCGGTGAACGTTTTTTCATCTTTTCCAGCACAAAAAGGGGAAGAAGAATCTCATAGCCCACCCCCCCCGCCAGCAGGAGAATGCCCTCTTCGGCAATGCGTAAAATAGTTCCCTCCATGTATCCGATCATCTATTTTTTCTAAATCCTTTTTCTTTCAATCACCATGGATCACAAAGACCGGGGGCATTCCCATTTTCCCGGTTCGCGCTTAATCATAGAAGGGTCAGGCGTATCAAAACCGGGAAGCCTTCCGGAAAAAACCGGCCAGGGCCAGGGCCAGGGCATCGGATGCATGAAAGGGGCGGATGGCCCCTGGGTGGGACAGCAGATTACGCACCGAGCGTTCCACCTGATATTTGTCCGCCGCACCCGAGCCGGTGACCAGTTTTTTGGCTTCCCGCACCTGGAGCTCTTCCACCCGGGCACCTGCACGGCCTGCAGCCAGCAGCAGCACCCCGGTGACCTTCCCAAGGGTAATGCCCGATGCCGGGTATTTCCCCAGGGAAAAAATATCTTCGATCACCACAAGATCGGGCTTCTGGCGACACAGATAGGCAAGGGTTTTTTCATAAATACATTCCAGACGTTCCACAAGCCCCTGGTCCGGTGTGGTTTTTATACTGCCGAATTCATAAGCGGACAAGGTGGTGCCCCGGCCCTGCACCATGCCGATGCCGGTGCCGGCAAGCCCGGGGTCAATTCCCACTACCTTTATCATTTACGCCTTTCCATGGTACCTGCCTGCAGCCCAAAGCCATGGCCAGGATACAATCTTAACATCCAGCAGCCTCAATAACAGCTGAGCCAATGGGGGCCGGCACCATGCCTTATTTCAGAGCATCGAGTTTTTCTGCCGCAATCTTTGCCTCGCCGGCACCGGGATATTTCCGGATCAGCTCCTTTAGAATCAAACGGGCATTGCCCTTTTCCCCCAGATTGGCAAAGGCATAGCCCTGTTTTAGCAGGGCCGCCGGAACCTTATTTCCGGTGGAGTAAGTTTCAATGACCTTCTGATACTCCAGGATGGCTTTTTCATACCATTTATCCCTGTAGTAACTGTCAGCGATCCAGAACTGTGCATTATCGGCATTGGAAGATTTCGGAAAGGCCTTTATGAAAGCATTAAACTGACTTCGAGCCCCCTCATTGTCTCCGTTGTCCAGAAGCGTCTTTGCGGCATTGTACATCCCCCCCTCCCCTTCGGAGGTATCCGCCGGCCCCGTGTCAGTGGCCGAAGCAGTATCCGTGGGTTCCATTCCCAGATGGGCCTCCAGGACCACAAGTCGCTGATAATTGCGGGTAATGGCATTGTCAAGGCGTTTCAGTTCATTGGAAGCCGCGGCCGTTGAGCTGCCGCCATCCCTGGAAATCAGGAATTCAAGGGTTTCCACACGCCCGGTCAAGGCAAGGATGTCATCCCGGAATTGAGCCAGAGAGGCATTAAGCTCAGCATATTTTTCCCGGGTCATCTGGTGATTTGTGCCAAGACGCCCCGCCATTTCCGCAAACTCTTTGTTCAACTTCTGATCATAGGTTTTCTGCTTTTCCAGATGCCGGGCATTATCCATTTCAAGGGAATTCACCCGGTTTTCAAGCATCACCATATCCTGATCCGACACACATCCTGACATTACTGCCAGACATCCCATCAAAAGGAATTGAAAGATATACCTGGTCATCATACACTTTCCTTTACAAAATCACAAAATGCGCTCGTCTGTTCCTGGCCCAGGCCGCTTCGCCAGTCCCTGGATCAAGGGGTTTTTCCTCACCATAACTGATGGTGGTAATTCTGGCACCGGAAATGCCAAGATCCATGAGAAAGGCCTTTACGGCAGAGGCCCTCTGGTCTCCCAGAGCCAGGTTATACTCGGTGGTACCCCTTTCATCGCAATGCCCCTGGACCACAATATTACGAGCAGCATTGACTTCCAGCCAGTTGGCCTTGATCTTCAGAAGATAACGGGCCTCGGCGGAAAGCACGGCGCTGTCATAGTCAAACAGAACATCCTGGTTTTCAAACTGTTCCCGGGCGGACATCTCCAGATTACGCTGCCGGGCGGCATCTTCCTGGAGTGCCTGCTCCTGGAGTCGCTGTTCTTCCAGCAGCCTTGCTTTTTCCTGGGCTGCCCTGCGTGCGGCCTCCTCTGGGGAGATTTCAGATGTATTGACCTTCAGGGCCGCGGTGTCCCCGCCAATATTTTTCTTGGCACAGGACATTGTCAAAGCAAGGCCTGCAACCATCATCACCACCACCAGATTTCGTATCACCTTTTTTCCCATACTACCTCCTTCATCGGTTAACTTGTTGTTTGTCATATTAAAACTTCAGAGATTTGGTCACAACATCGTATTAATCAATGCCTTCACCGGCAGACCATTCCGGATCAGTCTGCTCACCGGGCAGATCAATGAGCCTCCGGGCATCGGTTCCCCGGGGCGTCATGACATAAATTTTTGAAGAACCTTCCCGGGTGGATGAAAATACAATGAGACTGCCGTCCGGTGCCCATGACGGATCTTCATTGTCCCCCTGTTCACGGGTCAGGCGCAGAGCACCGGCTCCGGTGAAGTCCGTGACATAAATATCAATTTCATTTTTAACCACCCCCACATAGGCCAGCTGATTTCCCAAAGGCGACCAGGAGGGAGAGGTGTTGTACTTGCCCTGGAAGGTTACCCGCATCACCTCACCGGTGGCCAGGGTTTTAACATAAATCTGGGGGGTGCCCCCCCGACGGGAAACAAAGGCAATCTTTGTACCGTCCGGAGATACCCGGGGCGACACATCAATACCCCAGCTGCGGGTCAGTCGACTTATAATCTCACCCTTGCCGGAAAGCAGATAAATTTCCTGGTCTCCATCCAGACTCAATGTGGCGGCAAGCTCCAGTTTCCCCGGCACCCAATCCGGCGTGATGTTCATTCCATCAAAGGCAATGGTGGTAAGTGCACGGGTTTTCAGGTTTCGGATAAAAATATCGGGCTTGCCATTTACATATGATGTGTATGCCAGCCACTTACCATCCCAGGAAAGGCAGGGGGAAAGGGTGATGCTTTTATGGTTGGTTTCCTGACGGGGGGCATGGCCGTCAAAATCGCTGATAAAGATCTCCTTGTTTTGCCCCACCCGGGAAACGAACACAATACGACTGCCAAACACCCCTCTTTTTCCGGTGAGATAAAGATTGATCTCCCCACAGAAACGATGCACCATTGTACGCAGATCCGACTGCTGTCCGGTGTAGACCTTTCCCAGAACAAGCCTCTCCTTAAAGGGATCAAATAAACGCAATTCCAGACGGATAGCACCGTCCTGCTCGGCAATCCCGCCAGTAACAAGAAGCTCTGCCCCGTCGGCGGTCCACTTTTTAAAATGAAGATCGCCACCGGTGATACCAGTGACTGCCGGATTTTCCTGAAATCCCGCAGGATCAAGCACGTTGATATATCCGGTGAAGATCATGCCCTCCACCAGAATGGACCGGGCTGTCGCACCATAACCCGGGGCCTGTCCTCCGGTGCCAAAGGACTTGAACTCCGGTACGGCCAGGGGCACCTTGCGAATGAACGGATCTTTTATATTAATGTAGGTATGCTGCGCATGTACAACTTCAGGCCCAAGGCCCCATGCAGCGATGATGCAACACATAAAAAATCGTTTAAAATTTTTTAGTATTTTTTCCGCCTTGGGGTATGCCATGTATTTCCTCCTCATCCCTTCCCTTTGCCCTGACCCCTCCTCCCCAGAGTGGCCGACCTTGTAAACCCCATCACATTAATCCCGAGGGCGTAAAAATAAGGCCCACATCATAGGTATTGTACCCCCTTGGCAGGGGTGACAGGGGGTTGGATTTTTTGACAGCCTTCAGTGCAGACTCATCCAAAAATCGATTTCCAGACCGGGTTTCAAACCAGATGTCCCGAATTTGTCCGGATTTTAAAATTTTGATCAGAATCCGCACCTCCATGGCATCATTACCCCCGGCAAGTTGACGGTTAAAAGCCCAGTTCTGCTGTATCCGATACATCAGCTCAAGGTTATACAGATCAATGGCACGGTTACTGTCAGCAGATCCGCTCACCGGTCCGCCCCGGGCACCAAACAAACCGCCCTGGCTGCTGGTCTGGGTGGCTACTTTCTTGCGCAGCCTTGTCAATGCCGTATCCAGTGAATTTTCATCCTGTTTTTTCACCGATTGTGCAATTTGCTTTTTGGCACTGGCAATCACCGCCTCGGGCCGATAGGTTTTCTTTTTCAAAGACACCTTTTGTTCCGGGGGCGGGGGGTCAACCGGTCTGGGCTTAACCGGTGCAGGCTTAACCAGTGCAGGCTTAACCGGTGGAGAGGTCGGCGGCCGGGGTGTCTCTTTTTTAGTAACGGGCTTTTTGTCCACCAGGGGTATTTTAACCGGAACGTCAATGACGGGTTCCGGTTCGGGCACCTTCGGGGTTGCCGGGAGCGGAGAAGGGGGCGGCTCTGCTGCCACAGAGGCCACCGGTTGAACGGGTTCGGGCAACACAGGTGGCTCCGGGGGCAACTCCTGGGCGACCGTTTCCAAAGGAGGTTCCGGTACATCCTCAGCAGTCTGGGAGTCCACAAGAGGGGCTCCACCGGAGACATCTCCGGACACATCGCCGGCGTCAAGGGACACCAGATTAACCTTGACCATGGGCAGCTCCACAGATGACGGAACCATGTCCTGAATCAAAAAAAAAACCGCAAACAGGATAAAGTGAAACACCATGGAAATCCCAAACATCAGGGGACTGAACTGACTTTTCACGTCTTTACTATCCGGTGAAGGACCTTGTTCCCGACCGGATGCACCGGTATGTTTCTGGAATGGTTTCATGGCATGTAATCAGGAGGGTTCATTGATTTCCGGAAGTGTCACCATGCCAAGATTGGAGACACCGGCCTTTTTAATCCGGGCCATGATGTCCACCACCCGACCATAGGGGACATCTTTGTCTGCCCGAAGATAGACGTCCCTTGCACCCATGTCAATTAATATCAATTCCAGCTTGCGGGTGAGGTAATCCACCCCCACCGCCTGCTCATTTAAATACACCTGGCCGTCCTGCCTGACGGTAATCACCAGGTGTTCCACCTTTTCTTCCAAGGGTGCAGCAGCAGCATGCGGCAGATTCACATCCACACCCTGGACCATCATGGGTGCCGTCACCATGAAAATAATAAGCAGTACCAGCATCACATCCACAAAGGGAGTGACATTGATCTCAGAAACCAGATCATCACGATTGAAACCAGACTGCATCATGCCCCCTTGCTGCGTTTAATATCCCGCTCAATCAAATTTAAAAAATCTGCGGCAAAGCCCTGGAGTTCGGAGTCCATCACCCTAATCCGGCTGATGAAATAATTATAGGCAATCACCGCTGGAATGGCAACTGCAAGCCCTGCTGCCGTTGCAACAAGGGCCTCTGAAATACCCGGTGCCACCACCGCCAGGCTTGCCGACTGGCTAAGACCAATACCCCGGAAGGTGTTCATGATCCCCCACACTGTGCCGAAAAGGCCAATGAAGGGAGCGGTATTACCGGCGGTGGCCAGAAAGGGAACCAGCTGCCCAAGCCGGCGCAGTTCCACATCAATGGAACGTCGCAATGCTCGCTTTACACTTCCCATCAATTGAAACCCCGTCACGCCATCGGCCCCTGCAGGAATGTCGCCGGGCAAGTTTTCTCCGTCACCACTTTTTTTAATTTCCATGTAACCTGCCATGAACAGCCGGGCCACGGGACTTGATTTCTGTGATCTTGCCCGGGCAAAGGCGTCTCCCAAGTTTCTGCACTGCCAGAAAAGATCAATAAAGGCCACCGAAGATTGATGGGCCTTTCGAATATAGCGATATTTAATGAACATGATGGCCCAGGAGGTGATGGAAAAAAACAACAGCAGCAGCAGCACCAGTTTAACCACCAGACCTGCACTGGTCAGCATGTGAAACACACCAGCGGATTCGGGACTCATATCATTACTCCATTTTAATGCGTGGGGAAAAGAACCGTTACATGTGACGTTTAAACCACTGTCAATGCTATATTAGGTGTTCTGCCATGTCAAGCAGAGCTTGAGTTTCAAAATAAAAAAAACCCCTGTGCAGGTACGCACAGGGGTTTTACAATCATGCTTGGGTCACAAGGTAATCAGTTGGGAAGATTACATCATGCCGGGCATTCCACCGCCCATGCCGCCCATGCCGCCCATGCCGCCACCGGGCATTCCGCCGCCGGCGCCTGCATTGGCTTCAGGTTTTTCAGCAATCATGGCTTCGGTGGTCAGCATGACGGATGCCACACTGGCTGCATTCTGCAGGGCAAACCGAACCACTTTTTTGGGATCAATGACACCGGCAGCAATGAGGTCTTCGTAGACATTGGTTCTGGCATTATAACCAAAGGAACCTTCGCCTTCTTTAACCTTATTGATAACAACAGATCCTTCCACGCCGGCATTGTTGGAGATCTGACGCAGGGGCTCTTCAATGGCCCGGGCCACAACCTTGATGCCAAGCAGTTCTTCCTGGTCACCGGTAAGGGCAGCAAGTCCAGCGCTTGCACGAACCAGAGCCACACCACCACCAGGTACAACACCCTCTTCAACGGCGGCACGGGTGGCGTTCAGAGCATCTTCCACGCGGGCTTTCTTTTCTTTCATCTCGGTTTCCGTGGCAGCACCCACACTGATAACAGCCACACCACCGATGAGTTTTGCCAGACGTTCCTGGAGTTTCTCACGATCGTAGTCAGAAGAGGTTTCTTCCACCTGGGCACGGATCATCTTCACACGGCCTTCAAGGGCTTCTCTGGAACCGGCACCGTCAATAATGGTGGTGTTGTCCTTGTCAATGACAACGGACTTGGCCTGACCAAGATCATTGACGCCAACGTTTTCAAGCTTGAGACCCACATCTTCTGAAACCACCTGGGCACCGGTCAAGATGGCAATGTCTTCCAGCATGGCTTTTCTTCTGTCGCCAAAACCAGGTGCTTTTACAGCCGCCACATTCAAGGTACCGCGAATCTTGTTCACAACCAGAGTGGCAAGGGCTTCGCCTTCAATATCTTCGGAAATGATCACCAGGGGTTTACCCATTTTGGCCACTTCTTCAAGTACCGGGAGCAGGTCTTTCATGCTGCTGATTTTCTTGTCGCAGATGAGAATAAAGGGATTATCAAGTTCAGCAACCATTTTTTCCACGTTGGTGGCAAAATAGGGAGAAAGATAGCCCCGGTCAAACTGCATACCCTCAACCACGTCCAGGGTGGTATCCATGGATTTGGCTTCTTCCACAGTGATAACGCCCTCTTTACCAACCTTACCCATGGCTTCTGCAATGATGTTTCCAATGGTCTCATCACTGTTGGCGGAAATGGTGCCGATCTGGGCAATTTCTTTCTGATCCTTGGTGGGATTGCTCATTTTTTCAAGTTCTGCCACCATGCTGGCCACGGCCATGTCGATACCGCGTTTAATGCCCATGGGATTGTTACCGGCCACAACCAGTTTCTGACCTTCCTCATAGATGGCACGGGCCAGAACCGTTGCAGTGGTGGTACCATCACCGGCCATGTCACTGGTTTTGCTGGCCACTTCTTTTACCATCTGAGCGCCCATGTTCTGGAATTTGTCTTCAAGCTCGATTTCTTTGGCCACGGTAACGCCGTCTTTGGTGACATTGGGGGAACCCCAGGATTTCTCGATGACAACATTTCTACCCTTGGGTCCAAGGGTTACAACTACTGCATCTGCAAGGGTCTGTACACCTTTGAGCATTGCTTCGCGGGCTTTTGCATCATATTTAATCTCTTTAGCCATTGATCAGGGCCTCCATGTATTTATATATTTTTCAGATTTTTTTTATGAAAAAACGCCATCCAAAATAGATTGGAATCATTGGCATTTTAATCTTAATTTATGACAGGTATTTACTGCCATGCGCTTTAAACATCCCATGGGATGTCGGACAGAACACTTATTCAATAACACCCAGCACATCATCCTGGCGCATGATCAGGTAGTCCTGATCGTCAATTTTCACATCTGTTCCGCCATATTTACTGAAAAGAATGCGGTCACCCACCTTAAGATCCATGGGAATCAGCTTGCCGTCCTCGCCCACCCGGCCATTTCCAGTTGCAACAACCTTACCCTCGGCCGGTTTTTCCTTGGCAGTATCCGGAATAATAATGCCACCCTTGGTTTTTGTGGTCTCTTCCATACGCTCAACAAGGATTCTGTCCTGTAACGGTCTTAAACTCATGGTGTTTTCTCTCCTTTTATTAGAATAAAGTTTATATTTAAGTATTTAGCGTTTAACGATATCAGGCCATGCATGCACCGGCACCTCACGGTTCAAACAGCTCCACACACACATGAAACACCGGTAAAATCAGTGAGGCATGACACGTATCGTCTCGCTCAACAAAGCCTGTTGTTATTTTATTTACATACTGTTTTGAATGACTATTCAGACGCACTTGAACCCGGAGCATCCACCTTGGTTGATTTCTGGGCACATGAGGCAGAAGGGGCGCTCTGGGATGTTTTCCCCACAGACGACGAAGCGTCGGCCTTGGAAGTGCTTCCGCCATAATCGGTGACATACCAGCCCGAACCCTTCAGATGAAAAGAACTCTGGGAAAGAATTTTATGAAGTTTTCCATGGCAGTGTTTGCATGTAGAAAGCGGAGGATCTGACATTTTCTGTAAAGCTTCTTCGATCTGCCCGCACTCACTACACTCATACTCATAAATCGGCATTTTAACTTTTTCTCCATGTTTTGGTTTTCAGCCATTTCAAATTCAATGATAAAATAGTCAGTCTTTACCCCTTGTCAAGGAGTGGTCAAAAAATTTTAGAAACACGACTATCTTTCTTCGACACAACGCCATTTTCTATAATATACAAATACTTGCTCCATACCTGCCACGGTGGTACCCCTCAATATTTTAAAGGTGATTTCATGAACAAGGCGCTCTTCCTCCATGGCACAGTCCGCTTCGGAGGCACAATCATATATCTGTTGAAACCTTGCAAACCGCACAATGTGAACCAGCTCATGGACAAGAATGTACAACAGAAAGGGAAAAAATTTCAGCAGGCCTGCCTGGTTTTCAATGACGGATAAAATAGCCTGGTCCTGAATACATATTCTGTAAAAATCGAAACACGAAGAACCCAGGCATCCGTTTTTTTTCTGAGCCCGGTATCCCACCACCTGGGCAAAGGGACCACACACCCTTTCCTGGACATCAAGATCCCTTGCCGTTTTGACCTCATAGCAACTGCGAATCCACTGGGCCGAGGACATTTTGTAATGGTTGCTGACCAGATCTTCAGACACACTCACTGCCTCCTGCACCAGGCACAGCTGTTTTTCATTAAAAAACTTATCATCGGACATGACAGATCCCCCAGGAAAGAAAGATAAACACAGGGTATCCATTGTTATGATCAGGCCTGAAAAAATCAATGGACATCCCCTGAATCCATATGCTATAAAGACAGGATTGACATTAACTATGGATATTTACAATTCCTGTAAAGGAGGTGATTTTTTGGGCAGCGTTATCAAGAAGAGACGAAAAAAAATGAGAAAACATAAGCATCGAAAACTCCTTGCCAGAACACGGCATCAGAGACGCAAGGGCAAATAAAGTCTGGTATCATAGAGTGGGTATGGAACCGGGGAGTGGAGTCATCACACCCCCCGCTTTCCACTTCCCACTTTTTTTATTATAAGCCCTTTGAACTTTTAAAGTACTTCATAAACTCAGAATCCGTTGAAAGCACCAATGTTCCAGATTTATCCAGTACTGTCCGGTAGACATCCATTGTCTTCAAAAAAGAATAAAACTCCGGGTCTGCTCCGTAGGCCAAAGCATAGATCTGGGTGGCCTTGGCATCTGCCTCACCCTTGATCTCTTCAGCCTTGCGATAGGCTTCCGACCGGATGAGCTGGAGTTCTTTCTCCTTGTCACCCTGGATATTGCTGGCCTCCCCCTTTCCTTCTGCGCGATACTTTTCTGCAATCTGACGACGCTCGGCAATCATACGACCATACACAGCATCCCGAACCTTTTCCACATAATTGATGCGCTTGATTTTAACATCCACCAATTCAATGCCAAAGGGCTCAAGTTTGGGCTGCGCCTGAACCATGATCCGCCTTGTAATTTCACTTCGCCCCACCTTGATTCTGTACTGGGATTCCTGCAGACCTTCGGACTCATCGCTGAATTCCTCAAAGGTATCCATGGGTCGATCACTGTTTCTTACGCTTTCCACCAGCCGGAAGGAAGTCAGAAAGTTTCGCACCGCAGGGTCAATGATATCATCCAGACGTCCCAGGGCCGTCACCATATTGTTCACCGTCTGAAAATACTTCACAGGGTCTACAATCTTCCACCTTGCAAAGGTATCCACCCAGATAAATGTCTTGTCCCGGGTGGGTACCTGACCGGGATCACCATCCCATTCCTGGAGATTCTTGGGAAAGTAGGTGGCTTTCTGAATAAAGGGCACCTTGAAATTCAGGCCCGGAGAAACAACAGGTTCCCCCACCACACGCCCGAACTGGGTAATAACCACCTGCTCGGTCTCATCCACGATATAGGCCGAGGTCAGCAGGACAAACATGACACCCGCCAGCACAACGGCTGCAATTCCTTTTACTTTATTCATTATTTCACCCCACCTTCCTGTAACGATTTTATGGCCGGCACAATGGATCTTGTGGTGTCCATATTCAACAACGGCAACACGTTTTTCTGATCAGCATCTATGATAAATTTAGCACCCAGCCGGGGAAGAATATCTCCCATGGCTTCCAGATAAAGACGTTTCTCCGTGACATCCTTGGCCTTGGCATACTCCTTATACACTGAAGTAAAACGGGCCGCATCACCAAGGGCTCTGTTCACCCGGTCAAGGGCAAACCCCTCTGCATCCTTTACCAAACGAAGTGCCTCGCCCCTTGCAGCAGGAATGGCTTTATTGTAGCCTTCCCTTGCCTTATAGATCATTTGCTCTTTTTCCTGGACAGCTTCATTGACTTCATTAAAGGAAGGTTGAACCGGCTCTGGCACGTTGGTTTTTTTCATCTCAATGGTGACAATGTGAATGCCTGTTTCCGCCTGAATCATTTCATCCTGGAGACGCTTTCTTGCGGCCACGGCAATTTCTTCTCGCTTGCTGATCACCTCATTGATGCTTCTATCCCCCACCACCGTCCGCATGGTGGCTTCGGCCATGTCCCGGAGAATGGAACGGACATCTTCAACCTTGAACAGATAATTATAAGGATCAGAAATCCTGTATTGAACAATCCAAGGCACCACCGCCACATTAAGATCCCCGGTGAGCATCAAAGCAGCCCCGGTATCGGTATTATCGTTGGAAAAACGGGCATTGTCATAACCCTTCACCGTCTCAAAACCAAATTCCTCTTTATAAACCCGCTTGATTTTCACCTTGGTCACATTTTCAACCCCTGCGGGGAGTTTAAAATTCAAACCCGGCTGGGAAATGCGGCTGTATTTACCAAACCGCTGGATCACCCCCACCTCATCAATACCCACGGTGAAAAAAATCGAACTGCCGAAGAAAAGAAAAAAAAGTACCACAATGAGAAGTATCCCACCGGGGAATTTAAAATTTTTGAATCGATTCAACAGTTCATCTATCTGGGGCGGCCTGGGAACTCCAGGCCCTCCACCCGAACGCTTCTGCTCGTATTGCTCCTGTTTCTCTCTGAGCTTATCCCAATCCCAGTTCATAGTCAGTTTCCCGTTTTCACTTAAAGTCAGATCCAAATATAGACCCCCCTGAACCCATACCCGCCACTACCTGTTCAGGATGATCCGCGAACTTTCAAATAATCAATAATAACAAAATAGCCATTTAAAGCAACAAATGGTTAACCCCAGATTTGCGTATTTGGGACTGCGCCTCACATCAATGCCATGCAGGCTGACCCAAATGGGTGAATATGGAGTACTGGCGGGTTTGGTCACAAGCCTGACCCCATTGGCCCGCCAACTGTGACGGATGGCCCATGTTGTGACAAATCCCGATGCCGGCCGAATATTTACGCCCCACCATTTATTAAATCCATTATTCTACATGGTTTCCCCATATTTTCAAGGAAAAAACAGATGCCTCAGACCCGCACCCCCTGCATTGACATTTTGACATATATAATGATAGACTTCTTTTCATGAAAACCCAACTGACCCATATCGGTACCATCCTGAACCAGGCACTGGAGGATTTCAGACCCAGTGCAGACACCGGCATGACCGCCATCTGGGAATTGTGGAACAGTGTGGCAGGAGATGCCCTTGCACAAAACGCAAAACCCGGCGCGTTCAACAACGGCATCCTCATTGTCCATGTCTCCAGCTCCGTGTGGATGCACCAACTCAAATTTCTTAAGGCATCCCTGATGTCAAACCTGAATCACGCCCTTGGCACCCCCCTTGTCAAAGAGATGAAATTCAAAATTGCAGCCCTGCACAACTGAATATTTTTTTAATGGCAGCCTTAAGATCCGTCAACCTGAAAACGGCTACCGCTTTTCCATGGATCCCTTTGCACTCTCGGACCACGCCCGCCCCTGCCCCGGACAGTGCATCATGGACATCGGCACGGGGGTTGGGATTATACCCCTTCTTTTATGCCATAAGACACCGAACCTCACCATCACCGCCGTGGAAATCCAGGAAGATCTTGCCCTCACCGCCCGGGAAAATGTAAGGATCAATCACCGGGAAAAAGAAATTGTGGTGCACCATGCTGATATTGCCGAAATGCTCACCCCGGAATACCTGGCCTCCCAGGACATGGTGATTACCAACCCCCCCTACCAGAAACAAAACCATGGCCGACTTAACCCCCACCCCCAGAAGGCCATGGCCCGACATGAAATAACCCTCACCCTTGAAACCCTTGTCAAAAGCGCCTCAAAATTCCTAAAACCCAACGGCATATTTCACACCATCTACCCCGTGGGACGGTTGCCGGAACTTATGAATGTTCTTCCAGGAAAAGGGCTGACACCGGACACGCTTAAATTCATCCACCCCCGAAAGACCCAGAAGGCCAAACTGTTTATAATGACAGCCAGAAAATGCCCGCACTGTGACTTTTCAATCCTGCCACCTCTTTATCTGCACACCGCAGACAGTTGCTGCAGCAAATCCGATTTGCCACAATTTATGTTTAATGCTTGACAGGGCCGACAAAAAAGGATATCTACCCTTTCATCATTATTCATGCGGAGAGATGGCCGAGTGGCTGAAGGTGCACGCCTGGAAAGCGTGTGTATCGCAAGGTACCGAGAGTTCGAATCTCTCTCTCTCCGCCACTTTTTCTGCACTTCCCGGGAAACATGTCTTATCGCGTTTTAGCCCTCAAATACAGACCCCAGACCTTTCAGGATGTTATCGGACAACCCCATGTAACACAGACGCTTTCCAATGCGATTCTGTCCCGCAGGGTGGCCCATGCCATTCTTTTTTCAGGTCCCCGGGGTACCGGTAAAACCAGCATTGCCAGAATTCTTGCCAAGGCCATGAACTGCAAGGAAGGCCCCATACCGGTGCCCTGCAATGTCTGCCGATCCTGCACCGCCATCACCTCCGGCAATGCCGCCGACGTCTTTGAAATTGACGGTGCTTCCAACAACAGCGTTGATCAGATTCGGGAACTCCGGGAAAATGTCACCTACATGCCGGTGTCATCCCCCCACAAGATCTATATCATTGATGAAGTACACATGCTCAGCACGGCAGCCTTTAATGCCCTGCTTAAAACCCTGGAAGAACCTCCGGACCACGTGCTTTTCATCTTTGCCACCACCGAACCCCATAAGATTCCCATCACCATCCTGTCCCGGTGCCAGCGGCATAACCTGGGCCGTATTGGTCTCACAGAAATCGCCAACCACCTGGAATGGCTTGCCTCACAGGAAGGGTTCACCATTTCCAAAGAAAGCTGCAGCCTGATTGCATCTGAGGCCGACGGTTCCATGCGGGATTCGTTAAGTCTGCTGGATCGGGTGATCTCCAGCAGCACCGACACCCATATTCCCCACGATCATCTGCTTAACAACCTTGGCATCATTGATAAAAAAATTCTTTTTGACATGGCGTCCTCTGTTTTCAAGGGGGATGGAAGCTCCATTCTCCACAATATCTCCAGGGTCCGGGATCTGGGCTTTGATCTGAAAAAAGTCTATTCAGGTCTGGTGGAACTGTTCAGAAATCTGCTGGTGGTGAAACTGTGCACCGACACCAACAACCTTTCTGACATCAGCGCCCATGACAGAGAACAACTCACCGCCATGGTGGTGCCGGGCAGCCCTGTGTACTTGTCCCAGATGCTGACCCTGCTTTTAAAGGAAGAATCCCTGATCCGGTTTTCCAGCCACACCCGAACCGCCCTTGAAACCATATTACTTCAGCTCATCCAGATACGCCCGGGCACAGACATGGATACCATACTTACCCGGCTGGATCTCCTGGCACGAAATATTGATCCGTCGCAAATCTCCGGCCCAGACCTCCGGCCGTCTCTGAACAAACAGACGGCCCCGTCCGATTCCCATGGAACTGCCTGCTGCAATGAGCGGTCCATATCCTATGCCGATGGTGGAAACCATGAAGACACCATGGCAAAGCCCCAAAGAGAAAACCAGCCGGCCCCGGACATGTCCCCCCCCCTGTCCACCTGGAACACCGACGAACAGATAAATCCAACGACTTATGACCCGGGCATGCCCTCTTCCCAGAAAAAAACCACAGTTCCGGCACAAGCCCCCCCGTCCTCCGGGGAAAAAACATGGGAAGGTTTCTTGGGCATGCTCTCATCGACCTCCCCCTCGCTTGGGGCCATTCTTTCCAAGGCAGACTGCAGCGACATCCAAAATCATCAGATATGTGTAACCCTTTGCGGACACAACAAATTTGAACTTAATCGTCTCCAGTCAAAGACCAAAGAAATTGAAGGTCTTTGCAGAAACTACTTTGGAGAAGCCCACCGCCTGGTGGTCAATGAACCCATAGAACCCCAAAGCAACCCGGCTTTTGAAGCCTCCGAGGGCACAAGCCCGGCAAAACTCAAACAGGAGGCCATGAACCACCCGCTGGTCACCGAAGCCGTAAATATTTTCAGCGGACAAATCATTGATATTCAATTAAAATAAAACAAAGGAGATATGATATGAAAAACATGGGTGGCATGATGAAACAGGCCCAGAAGTTACAGAAAAAAATGCTCAAAATGCAGGAAGAGCTGGCACTGAAAACCGTGGAAGTCTCTGCGGGGGGCGGAATGGTAAAAGTGGTGGCCACAGGGGGCCAGAAAATCAGTTCCATCTCCCTGGAAAAAGAAGTTGTGGACCCCGAAGATGTGGAAATGCTGGAAGATTTAATACTGGCTGCCGTCAACGACGCATTGAATAAATCCCAGGAGATGGTGTCGGCAGAAATGGGCAAACTCACCGGTGGCATGAACATTCCGGGCCTGATGTAACCCCTTGAACTACTATCCTGAATCCATTGTAAAACTCATGGACAGCCTGGCCACCCTGCCGGGGATAGGAAGTAAAACCGCCGAACGGCTGGCTCTTCACATCCTCCATGCCCCCCACAGTGATGCAAAATCCCTTGCAGACAACATCCTGGCCCTGAAAAAAAACGTCACCCTGTGTGCCACCTGTTTCGGACTCAGCGACCGGACCACCTGCCGCATCTGCAGTAATCCCACCCGGGACAGCAGCATCATCTGCGTGGTGGAAAACCCCACAGACATGGCGGCCATTGAAAAATCAGGGGCGTTTTCAGGTCTTTATCATATCCTGGGGGGGGCTTTGTCACCCATGGACGGCATCGGCCCCGATGAGATCCGCATAAAAGAACTGCTGGTCCGGGCCAGACACAGAACCACCCGGGAGATCATACTGGCAACGGGCACAGATGTGGAAGGCGAGGCCACCGCCGCTTACATTTCAGATCAACTGCAGCATTCCCGGGTGTGCATCACCCGCATCGCCTCGGGGGTTCCCATGGGGGGTGATCTGCATTTTGTGGATCAGGTCACATTACAGCGGGCATTGGAGGGACGAAATGGATTTTAAACTGAACACAGGGGATGACATTTTCAGCTGCACCCAGTGCGGGGAATGCTGCCAAGGATTTGGCGGCACCTATGTCACCACAGAAGATATTCATCGGATTTCCCGATTCATCGGCTGTGATCCCGAGGAATTTATACCCCGCTACTGCGACATGTCCGGTTCCCGGCCGGTGCTCACCCTGGCAGAGGACGGCAAATGCATTTTTTTTGATAAACTTTGCACTATTCATGCGGTGAAACCCTATATGTGCCGGGCCTGGCCTTTTATTAAAACCCTTCTGGATCATCCGGAAAACTGGGAGGCCATGGCCGGTTCCTGCCCCGGCATGATAAAGGGGGTTCCGGAACAGGATGTCCGACGGATTGCCGCCATGGAGCTTAAAAAGCTCAACAGCACTTACCCGGTGGCCGATTAAACAAGACAATACATACCCCGGCAGGTCAGTCACAGCCCCCAAAGTCTTGCGATTACCGGGGCATCACGTAATTGGGGCCTGCAATGAGCATGGTGTTTGGCAGATGGGTCTGGATGGTCTCCATGGTACTGCCAAAAAGCATGTCCCGCACCAGACCATGGCCATAGGCCCCCATCACGGTAAGGGCATTGTGGGGAACGCTGTAAAGATTGTGTTCAAAGCTGCCGGTTTCAAAAAAATGCCAGGTACGCACCCGTTGGGACACTTCCTCGTCCATGCCCCGGTTCACAAGAATCTCTTCAAAGGATTCCTTTGGCATGCCGTCGGCCTGGGTGAACAGATCCACAGGTTTCCCCGTTTCCCGGCCCAGCCTCAAACCCAGCTTCAATGCCTTTACCGCATTCACCGATCCCCCGAAAAAAACCAGGATGCTCTGCCATTCCTTGAACAAACAGCTGGGAATCAACACAGGAAACCGAGCAGCATTGATAATGCGCCGGACCTTGGGGCCAATGTGACCCAGACTGATTTTGGATGACAGATCACTGACGCTGCGGGGGCAGCACATGAAATCAAAATCCACCGGCAGGTCGGGCAGGGTGGACGCCGTAAAATTTTTAGGCCGGACAAACCGAGGGTCCAGCTCCGCTTCCCGGGCAAGTTCCAGGGCATGGGCCTTTGCCGTGGCAGGGGCAGTGCGATAGGATTCATCCAGATCCACCTGCACCACATCATTATCAAAATACATCAGAAATTTAGTATGTTCGGGAATATAAACAACAATGGATGCGTTGATTCCCCTGCAGAAATAAAGCGACTGCATGAAAATCTCTCTTCCCAAGGGGGTGTTTCTGAAAACGTGAAAAAGTGTTGTCTCCACCTGTCCTCCTGATCCGCATATTTCGGATATTCAATAAAGATGACGGCACCCATGGGTACCTTTTTTATAAATCACATGCGCTGGGTGGTCTGCACCTTGAGTTCGTCCCGGTATTTATCAAGCAAGGTGGCCTTGGATACCATTCCCACAAACCTGTGATTGCTCACCACCGGCAGACTGTAGCACCGGGTGGCATCCATTTTGTGCAGCACATCAGCCAGTTCATCATCGTAATGAACTGTTTCCACATCGGCATCCATGATCTGTTCCACAAGCACTGCATCATACATCACTGTATTGAAAATATAGGGCCGGACATGGTCAAAACGCACCATTCCCAGAAAATAACCGGTGTCCGGATCTTCCACGGGAAAATAGTTGCGGGTGGAACGCTTGACAACATGTAGAAATTCCCGGAGCAGCATATCCGGGGGCACAGAGATACAGTCTTTTTCAAGGACCTCACGGATGGTCATGTCTGCAAGCACCCTGGCATCGGTGCCCGGTCTCAAGAGCTGGCCCCTTTCCGTCAGATCCTTGAGATAAAAGGATGCCGGCTCAAAATAGTGGGTGATGGTGGTGGAAAGAGCAGATACGATAATAAGCGCCAGCATCACCTCATAGCTTCCGGTGATTTCAAGGATTAGAAAGATCCCCGTCAAGGGGGCCTGGAGAATACCGCTGATCATCCCGGCCATTCCCAGAAGGGCAAAACAGCCTTCGTTAACCCAGGTCACCGACGGCATGAAAAAAACCAGGAGCCGATGATAGGCAAGCCCGGCAAAACTGCCGATGACCAGACAGGGGGCAAAGATACCCCCGGACCCCCCCCAGCCCAGTGTCAGGGATGTGGCCAGGATCTTGGCCAGACAGGCAATGGCGGCAATGGTCAGACCGGTTGTAAAATTGCCCTGTATCATGGCATGGATGGCATGATATCCCTCCCCCAGAACATCCGGCACCAGAAACCCCAGAAGCCCCACCGCAGCCCCCCCCATGGCAGCACGGACCCATTTGGGCACGGATACCCGGGAAGACACCCCGTGCATACGCCTGAGCATGCGGGTGAGAATTAAGGACGTCATGGATGCCACCAGGGCAAGGCCCAGGCATGCCACAAGATCCACACTGCCGATGTGAAAACTGCCGCTGCTCTCAAAGGCAATGCTGTTGCCCCGCAGAAGCCGGCTGATCTCAGCACCGGACACCGCTGCCACGGCAATGGGAATAATATTGACCATGGACCACTCGCCAAGAATAATCTCCATGGTGAAAATAATACCGGTGAGGGGAGCATTGAAAATGGCGGCAATGGCCCCTGCCGCTCCACAGCCCACCAGGGTGACCCGCTGCCGATCATTCAAATAAAACAACTTGGCAATATTGGAACCAATGGCCGCCCCGCTCATGACCACGGGGGCTTCAGGGCCTGCAGATCCTCCGCTGCCGATGGTGAGACAGCTTGCTACCAGCCTGGAAATACTGGATCGAAACCGCATGAGCCCCCCATACCGGGAGACACTGTAAATCACCTCGGGGACCCCGTGCCCGGCCCCTTCATTCATGGCTTTCTCCAAAAACAGCGATGAAAGCATGGCTCCGGCGGCAGGCAGAAGAAAAGCCCACCAGTGGTGTCGCCAGTGGTGAAGGGTTTCCAGCATAAAAACCAGGGAAATGTTCAGCCCCAAGGCCGCAAGCCCGCTTGAAATTCCCACGATTATTCCCATGACAATGAGCAGCATGCGATCATCACGCCGAAAAGGCAGCAGTCGTGCCGGATGGCGCCACGATATGAATTGCTTCATGATGTTTTACCTACACCCCTTTTTTTTCAATCTGGGCTTCCATTTTTTGAACACATTCCAAAAGCGCATCCGCAGTGGGCCCGGTTTTAACAAGGGACATAAAGGCTCTGTCCCGGAGACAGAAGGAAAGCCGGGACAACAAGTTGAGATGACAGCTCACCGCCGGACTTAAAATCAGAAAAAGGGTGGATACCGGCAGATCATCAATGGCGTTGAAGTCAATGCTGTTTTCAAGAAAACAGGTGACCACCATGGGAATTTTTACCCCTTCCCGCAGGGGATTTCGGGGGTGGGGAATGGCAACTCCCTGGCCGATGCCGGTGGAGGTCAGCTGTTCCCTTGCCAGCAACTGCTCAAAGAGCCCTTTTTGCTGCCCGGGGGAAAGGCCTGGTACCTGACAGGCCGATGCATGGAGCACCGAATCTCTATCGGTGCCCCCGATACCATGATGTACCCCGCCCTTTTCCATGGCAGTGACCAGAACAAATTCCGAGGACAGACACCCCACTCCGTCCGAATCTTCGCAGGTGTTGATTATTTTTTCCTGCTTGGCTGCCCACTTATTAAGCTCTGCCTCATGGAACATTCCCATGTCACCTGTCTTGCTCACCGGAATCCTTCCCTGGCGAATCCACCGGTTCAAGGTTTCAATGCTCAGATTCAGCCGTTGTGCTATTTCTTCCAGACTCTGTATCATTTTTATATTCCATTGGCTTGGAAAAGCCATCCATCTGACATTTCCATTCCTCCATGATATTTCATTCATCATTTAGGACCACGTCTATCATTTATCAGGACTTGATCACAAGATGGGGCACCCGTCACAATTGGTGGTCCCACGGGGTCAGACCTTTGTCTGCGGCACTTTTACAAACTACCTGTTTAGGGTAAATTGAGATAAAAGTGCCGCCAACCAGGGCCTGACCCCACCCCGGAATGGCAGATCCTGTTATCAACAACATTGATCATCATACATCCATAGAATAAAGGATGTCAAAGATGAACCTAATTGATTATACCAGCCGTGTTTTTTTTTCAAGACTGATATTGCATCGGAACATGTCCGAACCACACATCATTCGCTGTAATTATTAAGCCACCAGTCATCCCAACTGGATGCCATAAGGGTTTTTGCCAGACGTTGACCTGTGTCTGTGGTTAAGCGATCCAGAACATGGGGCAACCATTTTTCAGGGGTTTTCACCCCAATGTCCTGAAGTTTTTTAAGCTCAATGATAAAGGATAATTGATCGGCATCCCGGGCCAATTGTGCTTCCCTTGTCTCCCCCCGGTTAAATTCCTTCACCAGGGCACCCAGAGCCTCTCCAAAGGGAAAGTCCTTTGCCATGCAGGACAGGGCCAGGTCCTCCCGTGCGGTGACATATTGTTTCTGCACATAGTTTAAATCCCCGGTTCTTGCTTCGGCAAGGTCGTGTACCAGGGCCATGGAAACAACTTTCTTTCCGTCAACGCCTGGTTCCATGTCTGCCATGGCAAGGCAGATAAATGCCGTCATAAAACTGTGGGCCGCCACAGTCTCCTGTCCTGCACCCAGAAACTGATAGCCCGACCGGGGCAGAGCGGTCAACATGTTTGCCTCAAAAAAAAGATCTGTGAATTTATGGTCCATTTTTTCTCCTGTATTGACAAAAATTAAAGCCCCCTTTGGCTCCCCGGAGGGTGCATTCCCATTTTCCCCATCGGGGGGGGGCATAATGTCGGAATCGGAAGCAGAACACAAGATGGCTTGACATTTAAGGTACCCCCGGTTTAAATATGAACTCCGGGGAACTGTCACCGAACACGATCAAAAACAGTGCATTCCCATTTTCCCCATCACAGCTTCATCAGCGATGGGCATGACAATCAATTGCACAAAAATGCCATATAAGAATATCGGCCAAATGGGAATGGCCCACCAAGAAATACAGATCTTTCCCGGTTGACCGCAAAAAAATCATTTTTTATATCCATAATATCCAGGGGGGACAACAGCATGCAGAAAAAAACAGGGGCCATGGTAATCATTCTTTTCCTGCTACTGCCCTTCACCGGCAGCGCAGCTGATGAAATACCTTTAATGCCGGGCATGGAACGGATGGAAACCGCCCAGGGGCCTGTTTTTTATTATACCGTTCAGAAGGGAGATACTCTGTGGGATCTCTCCCGAAAATTTTACAAATCCCAGTGGGTTTGGCCGGGATTGTGGGAGATGAACCACCAGATTGAAAACCCCCATTTGATTTACCCCGGAAACAAAATCAAAGTCTTCCTGACCGATGCCCTGCCGTCTGATCCCATGCCCATGGCCCAGCCCCCGGAAAAAGTACACACGCCCATGGTGGAAACCAAAGCCGCCCTGCCCTTACCCCCCCCACCACATCGGGAATCCGTTGCGTATCCAGGGTTCATAAAGGAAACTGCAGAGCCGATACTGGGTCATGTTATCATGGCAGAGAGCGATAAAACGCTGTTTACCGAGGGTGATATTCTGTTTATCAATCCCGTTAAAAAAAACAATTTCATTCCCGGCAATGCCTATCACATTTGTTCAACCCAAGAAATATCCCTGAAATATGATGACACCCTATTTAAGGGAATTCAACACACCGTAAAGGCCACGGTGACCATCCTTGAAAACACCAAGGAGTATACCCGGGCCGTTATAGACCGTGCCTTCAGAACATGTTCTCCGGGAGATACCCTCATGGCCTATCGCCCTCTGGAAAACGAAATCACCAGAACCCCTTCCCCCCGCCCCATACAGGCCAGATTGATCTGCTCCCAGGACAACAATGAACTTCTTGCCGAGGGCAGCATCGCCTTTATGGATGCCGGAAGTCAAAAAGGGGTCAGGCCGGGTGATATATACACCCTTTATAAAACCCGGACGACTCCGGACAAAGGATTTAAGAAATCGGCCCCCCTGCCCCTTTTAAAAAATGGCACGGTGATGGTGCTTCACACCGAAGCCACAGCTTCCACGGTAAGAATTATTTATTCCACAGCAGAGGTATTGACGGGGGATATCATCAAGTAAGCCATCTGCCAGACCGGGAAGAAGCCCGGTTATGGGGATAAAAAAAAAGGCCCGGCAGGTATCAATACCTGCAAGACCTTTTAATTTACAATGGTACCGAAGAGAGGGCTTGAACCTCCACGCCTCGCGGCACTAGATCCTAAGTCTAGCGTGTCTACCAATTCCACCACTTCGGCCTGCAACAAAAGCAAAAAGCTTTATTACAATGGGGAGCTTTCTACAATAAAACCGAAGCCAAGTCAACCTTTAAGTCGATATATACAGCGTTATTAATAAACTTACCTGGGCTTGCCCATGAGATCTGCCTTTTTTTTTGAATGTCAGGCCCGAAAAAGGAGCTATCACAAGTGATTTCAAATAAAAATACCACCGTGGGATTCATTGGAATCGGAGTCATGGGGGCATCCATGGCCCGCCATATTTTAAATGCCGGATATGGCCTGCAGGTTTATTCCCGCACCCGCTCCAAGACAGAGGGGCTCTGCAAGCAAGGTGCCGTCTGGCAGGATTCCCCTGCCCTGCTGGCAAAACAATGCCAGGTGATCGTCACCATGGTGGGCTACCCCGAAGATGTGAAACAAATTTATATGGGAGACCAGGGTATCTTTCAAACTGCATGTCCCGGAACCATCACACTGGACATGACCACCTCCCGTCCGGACCTTGCAGTAAACATATATGAAGAAGGGCTGAAAAAGAAAATACACTGCCTGGACGCACCGGTGACCGGGGGAGATATCGGTGCCCGGAACGCCACCTTGTCCATCATGGTGGGGGGAGATCCCTCTGACTTTACAATGGCACTGCCCATACTGGAATGCATGGGAAAAAACATCCATCACCAGGGTCCTGCAGGCAGCGGACAGCACACAAAAATGGTGAATCAAATTGCCATTGCGGCCGGCATGGTGGCCATGTGTGAAGCCCTTGCATATGCCGAAAAGGCAGGACTTAACCAGGAAAAAGTAATTGAAAACATCGGACAGGGCGCCGCCGGCAGCTGGTCCTTGAACAATCTGGCTCCCCGGATTATCAATAAAGATTTCTCTCCGGGCTTTTTCGTCAAGCATTTTATAAAAGACATGGGGATCGCCCTGGAATCTGCACAAGCCATGGGGCTTGAAACTCCGGGGTTAAAACTTGCTGCCGGCCTGTATGACCAGATGGCTGCCCGGGGAAGTGAAAACGAAGGAACCCAGGCACTGTATAAATTATTTCAGGGTCAACCACCTGTACCCGGACCATAATTACGGTAACGATGGGGGGGCAAGGCCTCCATACTGACCCCTCCCTAGGGTGGCCCATATTGTGACCAAGCCCTTATTTTTCCGATTCGACGATTATGAAAGACGGGTCAAGCTTGCGTTATTTACCGAGCCCGTAACGAAAAAAGCCCCTGTCCACAAAAATTATGGACAGGGGCTTTGAATTCAATTGGTGCCGAAGGGGAGACTCGAACTCCCACGAACATACATCCACTAGTCCCTGAAACTAGCGCGTCTACCAATTCCGCCACTTCGGCCCTTTGAAAACCAACCCAGAAAAAGGATTGATTTGAAAAGATAGGTGGTTTATATATGTGTTTTTGGGCTTTGTCAAGCGTATTATTTCAAAAAAACACAAAGGGAATTATGGAACTGATAGAAGATATTGATTCACTGAAAACACCTCCTAAAAACGGGGTGATCACCATAGGTAATTTTGACGGCGTACACAAGGGCCACCAGGCCCTTTTTAAAAAAGTCATTGAGGTCGCCCGGCAGATCAACGGTACTGCCATAGCCATGACCTTTGATCCCCATCCCCTGAAGGTGTTAGCCCACAACGGTCCCCCGCTGATCACCAGAAAAGATCAAAAAACAGAACTCATTGAAGCCACGGGCATGGACACCCTTGTCTATATTCCCTTTACCCGGACCTTTGCCGCCATTTCCGCCCATGATTTTGTAAAGGATATTCTCCTTGATCGACTGAATATGAAAGCCATTGTGGTGGGACCCGATTACACCTTTGGAAGGAACCGGGAAGGAGATATTCATTTCCTTAAGAAAATGGCCGCTGACTACCAGTTTGAGGTGATCATCCCCGACTGGATCAAGGGATCAGATGCGGCACCCAAACGAATCAGCAGCACCCACATACGGGAACTTGTCATGGAGGGCCGGGTGGATGAAACAAAACCCTTCCTGGGTCGGTATTACCAGATCCGGGGCAAGGTGATAAAAGGCCGGGAACGGGGGGGCAGTCAGCTGGGATTTCCCACCGCCAACATCAAACTGCATGATGAACTCTGCCCCCAAATGGGAGTATACGCCGTCACCGTGGAAACCGTAAAGGGTACCTTTAACGGGGTGGCCAACATCGGGTACAGCCCCACCTTTGATGATCATCTTTTCACCATTGAAGTTCATATTCTTGATTTCTCCGGGGATATTTATGGTACCCGTATCCGGGTAAACATGGTAAAAAGACTCCGGGATGAAATAAAATTTTCAGGCATTGAGGCCCTTTCCGCCCAGATCCATGCAGACATTGAACATGCAAGGAAGCTTCTGGCAGACCTGACTTTATAGGGATTGATTACAACGAATGGCTGAGTATTATTTTTGGCTCATGTTGTGTTTCAGGGTCTTTTGTTAAAATCGTTTTTGCAACAGAATAAGACCCTGGAATCCGACATAAGCCTTGTATAAAAGGACAAAAAGAGAGAGATAATGGCAATTTTAAATATACTTGAATACCCTGACCCTTTTCTGGCCCGGAAGGCCATACCGGTGGAAAAAATTGACAAACAGATTCTAACACTTATTGAAGACATGGCAGAAACCATGTTTGATGCACCAGGGGTGGGCCTTGCCGCCCCCCAGGTGGGCAGTAATTTAAGAATCATCGTATATAATCCCGATGCCGGTATGGAAACAGAAGGGGAATCTTCCACGGAAACAAAGCATGTTAGGGCATTAATCAACCCTGAGATCATCAAGGCCTCGGGCAGCATTATTTCAGAAAAAGAAGCCTGCCTGAGCGTACCCGATTACAGTGCTGATGTAAAACGCCATGAAAAAGTCACTGTGCGGGCACTGAATACGGAAGGCAAACAACTGGAGTTCACCACCGACGGCATTCAGGCGGTGATCATGCAGCATGAAATTGATCACCTGGACGGAACATTATACATTGACCGCATCAGCCGCCTGAAACGCAACATGTACCGCAAGAAGCTGAGCAAAAGGGAGCAAAGGTGAACAAAAAATTCAACATCATCTTCATGGGCACGCCTGATTTTGCAGTGCCCCCCCTAAAAGCACTTATTACCGCCGGCCATCACATTTCCCTGGTCGTCACCCAGCCGGACAGACCCCGGGGCCGGGGAAAAAAGAAAATGCCCCCCCCGGTGAAACAGGCAGCCTGTGATCTCAATCTTGACATCCTTCAACCGGAAAGCATGAAGGGGTCTGACATCAGAGAAAGGCTTCTGGCCCTTCAGCCTGATTTTTTCGTGGTGGTGGCCTTTGGGCATAAACTGTCCCGGGAAATCCTGGACATCCCGCGCATATATCCCATCAATATCCATGCCTCTCTTCTGCCGGCCTGGCGGGGATCATCCCCCATACAAGCCGCCATTTTAAACCAGGATAAAGAAGCCGGTGTCACCACCATGATCATGGACACGGACCTTGATACCGGGGACATGTTGCTTAAAGCCCGCACCCCCATCGCACCGGATGAAACGGCCCAGACCCTCCATGACCGCCTGGCTCCCATGGGGGCGGATCTTATTGTTAAAACCCTTGAGGCCTTTGCCGACAACACTATTGCTCCGGAACCCCAGGATCATGCCCTGGCCACCCATGCCCCCCTGCTGAAAAAAACCGACGGGTGCGTGGACTGGAACCTGTCATCGGATAAAATCCATGCCCTGGTCCGGGCCATGACCCCCTGGCCCGGGGCCTATGGGTTTCTGGGGGGAAAACGCATCAAAATACTTGAAGTCGCCCCCTTGGACATCCAAACCCACCATAAACCCGGCACCGTGTTTTCCTGTTCCTGCAACGAAATCCAGGTGGCCACGGGCTCTGGCGCCCTGGCCATTTTAAGACTTCAGGGAGCTTCGGGCAAATGTCTCTGCTCCGAGGATTTCCTCCGGGGAAACAAACTTGAAACCGGCGAATGTTTTGCCGATTTTGACTGAGGGGAAATGGTATTATGCCACCCCCGGCGGACCATCGGACCGGCCCCGGACCGTCGGCTGCCCATTTGCCCTGCCGGTCTAAAGCGCAGGAACTGCGGGCAGGTTTATCCTCAAACAGCCTGCGCTTCTTAACGACCGGAAGGGCAAATGGACTGATCGCCTTTAGCTCCGAATGGGCAGGTCCGATGGCATTATGCCGCCCCTCCCCCGACGGGCAATGGTCCCGGACCGGAACTGTAGACAGCTCGATTGTCCGGTTCCTATTGCCCATCGGGGGAGGGGCTCAGCTGAGGTAGACTTGAAAGCGGCCTTTTCATATAAAACTCACATGGCAGGCAGTAAGCGCCTGCCAAAACGAATAATGAAAAAGTAGTTGCGGTTAACACCCAGCACCCCAAAAAACAGTACCCAGTACCAAGTACCCAAAACATAGCACCTTTCTTTTTCATATAACATACATGGCAGTAAACACCTGCCACAATAAAGGTTAAAACGCTCCCAATGACACAAATGGGTATAGAAACAAGCAGCACCCAGGATCAGGAACCCCGCCGACTGGCATGGATGGTATTAAAGGAAAGCACCACTTCCCAAAAGACCCTGGATCAGACCCTGGAGGCCTTTACCATGGCCTTTGACAGCCTTTCACGGCGGGACAGATCCCTTGCCAATGCCCTTATTTACGGCACCTTGCGATGGCGGGGACATCTGGACTGGATCATTGCCCCCTTTTCGAAAAAGAAACTGCAGCAGGTGGACCCCGAAGTCATGTGGCTGTTGCGCATGGCACTTTTTCAAATCATCCACATGGATAAAATCCCCGTTTCCGCCGCCGTCAATACCGCAGTGACCGTGGCAAAATTTCATATTCATAAAGGCGCCGCAGGATTTGTCAATGCCGTGCTGCGAAAGACTGCCACAAAATGGCAGACCATTGCCCCTCCGAATCCGGACACAGACCCGGAACACTTTGTTTCCGTTGAGAAATCACTGCCGCTGTGGCTTGCCAGAAGATGGATCACCCGATTTGGCATGGCAAAGACCCTGGCCCTGGGGGATGCCATCAATACCATTCCTCCCATCACCCTGCGGGTAAATACCCTTAGAACCAGCCGGGAGGCCCTTTTGGAAACCCTGGCCTCCCAGGCAGGGCATGCATGGAAGACATCCACAAGCAATCTTGGCATCAGCCTGAAAGGCCCTTCCATGGCCCTCCACGACATGGATTCTTTCAAGGCAGGGGATTTTCAGGTCCAGGATGAAGCGGCCCAGCTGGTGACGGCGCATTTTTTAAATCCCCAGCCCGGGGAACGGATTCTGGATGCCTGCGCAGGTCTGGGGGGGAAAACCGGACACATTGCCCAGCTCATGGAAAACCAGGGAGAACTTGTGGCCGGAGACACCGATCCCTGCAAGCTTAAACAGCTTGAACAAGAGATGCAGCGCCTGGGGCTTGACATCATCTCCACCCGGACAATAAATCTGCTCAAACCCGAAACCCTGGACTTTAACAGCCCCTTTGACCGGGTACTTGTGGATGCCCCCTGTTCAGGACTCGGAGTACTCAGAAGAAATCCGGATACCAAGTGGAAGCGGACCAAAAAAGACATTGCCAGGCTGGCCGTAAGGCAGGAGAAAATGCTTTTTAATGCCGCCGACTTGGTGGCCCCCGGCGGTACCCTGGTCTATGCCGTGTGTTCCTGTGAACCCCGGGAAAACGAAACGGTGATCCATGATTTTCTGGCCCGTCGGCCCGAATTTACCATTGACATGAAAAACCCTTTGGGGCATGGTCCCCGGAAAAATGACCCGGTGTCCTCCCATGGATTTTTCTGTACCTGGCCCCACACCCTGGACATGGACGGTTTCTTTGCCGTGGCCCTGCACCGAAAAAAATAAAGACAACCTGCCGGCAGTAACCACCTGCCGCAACGAAAATTGAAAATGGTAATATGCCGTCCCCAACGCCCATCCGGCCCGGGACCATCGGCGGCCTTTTGGGTCCCATCGGGCCGGACCGGATGGCCACTGGGGGCTCTGCTGTCGGCATTTTCATATAAAAAGGAAAAAATAAAAATGGCCATCATTGCACCATCCATTCTATCTGCAGATTTCACAAAACTTGGAAAAGAACTGAACGACATTGAAACCGCCGGTGCCGACTGGGTCCACATCGACGTCATGGACGGGCAGTTCGTGCCCAACATTTCCTATGGGCCCATCATTGTAAAAGCATGCCGAAGGGCCACGGACCTGCTTCTGGATGTTCATCTGATGATTGAACGACCCGACCAGATGATTCCGGCATTTGCCGCCGCAGGAGCTGATCTGATCTGTGTCCATGCCGAGGCATGCACACATCTTCACCGAACCGTTCAACTGATCAAGCAATCCAAAAACGATAAAGGCCTTCCCATCAGGGCAGGTGTGGCCCTGAACCCGGGAACCCCCCTTGCCGCCATTGAATGGGTACTTGCCGATCTGGATTTTGTTTTGATCATGAGCGTGAACCCCGGATTTGGGGGACAATCCTTTATACCTTCAAGTCTTGAAAAAATAAGGGAACTGTCTGAACTCATTGCCGCAAAAAAAAGCAAGGCCATCATACAGGTGGACGGCGGTGTGGCACCAAATACCATCGGCGATGTGGCAAAGGCCGGCACCCACTGCTTTGTTGCCGGTTCCGCCATATTCAATACCCCGGACTACAGTGCCACCATTGAAGCCATGCGCCGGGAGATAAAGCAGACCACACCCCATGATGAGTGATGCACTTATGGGTGATGTGCTCATTACCGTGGCAACCCCCATGGAGATTGCTCCTTTTCTGAGCCTGTGCACAGTGACGGAGGAAAGAAGACACCATGGGGGGGGCTCCGTGATCACGGCCCGATTTCATGCCAGGACATTCAAGGTGATTCTCACCGGTCCCGGCATGGTGAACACGGCCATGGCCCTTGGCAGCCATCTGGCCTGCCACCGCCCCGGGCTTATCATTCAAACAGGCATTGCCGGTTTTTTCAAAAGCAGCGGTCTTACCATGGGCGGCATCGGCATTGCCACGGCGGAAACCTGTATCCACAACGGGGTGGAAAAAACCGACGGCACCCATGACCTTACCCCCCTGCCCTTTTCCCTCACCGGCAGCCCCATGGAGGCCGGTGACGGACAGGTGGCCATGCACCCGGGGATTGTACAATCGACCCGAGAAATGATAGCAGAAGCCTTTTCATCGGGCCGTCCCGTGCCGGGTAAAAACGCCCTCAAATTCCGTTACCCCCGTTCCTGCCCCGTGGTTTCCGGCCCATTCATAACCGTTTCCACCATCACGGCCGCACCGAAAACAGTGACACAACTGGAACAGACCCATACCCCTGTCATGGAGGCCATGGAGGGAATGGCATCGGCCCAGGTGACCTGCCGATATGGCGTGCCCTTCCTGGAAATCCGCTCCGGGTCCAACCCGGTGGGTCTCCGGGACAAGACCGCCTGGGATATTCCCCTGGCCGTAACACATCTGTCCATGGCCCTGGCCGCAATTTTTGACAGAGGATGATGCAAATCGCTCTTGATCACAACATGGGCCATTTTGGGGAAGGGTCAGGCTTGCGTTGACCCAACACTTATGACAAGTGGCCCATGTTATGACCAAGCCCTGGAAATCCAACCTGGGCCGCCCAGCACATATGGGGACAGGCAGATAAAGGAGAAAACCTTTGCACCAGCATTCCACTCCCAAAACACAGCTGACCATTGCCCACTATTTTCTATTTTTATTATTGTTCATGGCCTTTTTTTTAACCTACCAGATGATGAAGGCCTATCTGGACCCGGTTATTATAGCCATCATTCTTTCCGTTTTATGCAACCCTGTATATCAATGGCTGAAAAAAAAATTCAGAGGAAGAAGAAAAACAGCCGCCTTTATATCCTGTTTGCTTTTGATCATGGTGATCATCATTCCCCTGACCCTGGTGTTTCTGGCCGTTATCAAGCAGGGGATTATTTCCTTTAATGCCATTAACCAGTGGGTGTCCCAGGGAAATATTCAAAAGCTTATCCAGTCTCCCTATGTGGACAGAATCCTGGCCCTGTGGCAGGAATACATGCAGGTAAGCCTCTTAAAGGGAATTGACTTAAACAATGTCATGATCACCATTTCCTCCAATGCCGGGGAACTGTTGATGAATCAGGGCAAATATCTCATCGGCAATATTTCTTCGGTGGTGGGGAAATTTTTCCTCATGAGCTTTGTATTTTTCTTTACCATCCAGGAACAGGAGAAAAGGTTTCAGCACATCTCCCACCTCATTCCCCTTTCCAGTGCCCACGAACGCATCGTGGTCAATAAAATCAAGGCCGTTGCCAAATCCGCACTGCTTGGCACCCTGGTGACATCTGCCTCCCAGGGCATTGCCGGGGGGCTTGCCTTTACCATCTGTGGTCTTCCCGGGGTATTTTGGGGGGCGGTGATGGCCTTTGCCTCCCTGATTCCCGTGGTGGGAACTGCCCTTATCTGGGTACCTGCGGCTTTGTGGCTGTTTATTTCCGGCTCCTGGGGGTATGGCATTTTCATGGTGATCTGGTCGGTGGTGGTGGTGGGGATGATCGACAACCTGGTGCGGCCCCTTTTCATGAAGGGATCTGCGGACATGAGTACCGTGCTAATCTTTTTTTCCATCCTGGGGGGAATTAATTATTTTGGGCTCACCGGTCTTTTGTATGGTCCCATGGTGTTTGGTCTTACCCTGGTGCTGCTCTATATCTATGACCTGGAATTCCATGCCTTTCTGGATCAGCAGGACCAGAGTTAAAGCAGCAATTCCAAGCATGGTTTCCAGGCGAGTTCATTGAGGGCGCATTCCCACTTTCCCGGCTTGACGCTTAATCAGGGAGGGGTCAGGCTTGCGTTACTGACGCTTTTGTTTAAATTTACCTTTAAACACAGGTTCTTGACAAAATCATAGAGCCTGATAAAAACTCAGGCTCTAATACCACATAGCCTGACCCCGTTCGTCCACCAAATGTGACGGGTGGCCCATGCTGTGACCAAGCCCGATTCACGTTGATGAAACTTGTGATTTTCCTGGTATTAAACCCATATTGCTCTAAAATTAGAATTGCTGGAGTTAAAGACCTTTAATTGCGATTTTTCAACCGGGGGTATATACTTCAACTGCAGATAAAGTCCCGGTACCTGATACTCCGCACCCCATACCCCGTACCGGCAAACCCCACACCCAAGGGAGATTAAAAATGAAAACAGCCAAACAGATCATGGAAAAAAACGTCATCTCAGTCACCCCGGACACGGACATCAGCCGGGCCGTGGAAATCCTTTTAAACAATCACATCAACGGCGTACCGGTGGTGGATGAAACCGGGGCACTCAAGGGGATTCTATGCCAGAGCGACCTGATTTTTCAGCAGAAAAACATATCACTCCCCCCCATACTCACCTTCCTGGACGGAATTATTCCGCTGTCTTCATCCAAAAAACTGGAAAAGGAAATGAAAAAAATCTCCGCCAGCACCGTGGCCCAGGCCATGGTGGCGGATCCCGTCACAGTCACCCCGGACACCCCCGTAAGTGACATTGCAGCCCTGATGGTGGAAAAACATTTTCACACCATTCCCGTGGTACAAGATGGCAAAGTGGTGGGTATTCTGGGCAAGGAAGATGTTTTAAAAACCCTGATGAAATCATAGGAAAACCCGGGACTGGCTCCAGGGCTGATGTGGTGCGGTTAAACCACGAACAACATGTTAACACCGGATGCCGGACAAGGTGAATAATCCGGATACGGGAATTGAAAGCTCCCCAAGATACGGGATTGTGCTCCAGCATGGATGCCCGTATTCGATATAGGACCGGGTGGCGATTCGCTCCTTACCACCTTTTCTGTGGCGGAGCACCTCCGCCGGCAATGTCAGGCAAATGTGGAAACCACGGCAAACCGCTCCAGCCCACCACCCCCGAGGATAACAAATTCCCCCATGCGCAGCCAGGCATGGGCATTGAGACCCCCGTTTTCTTTTTTTGACACCCCAAGATAGAGAGTTGTTGCAATTTTCCGATTGCCCAGCATGATTTTGCCTGACATGGCCTGCACAAGACATTTGCACTCCCATGGCATATGCTCGCTGATAGTGCGTATGGCCCGTGCGATCCGGATGGATTTTTGCCTTGTGATTTTTGAGCTGGCTTCATTGGTGCTGGCCATGTGCTGACCAAGCAAGGGCACAATCCATTTAAACGGCAGTGTGAGTATGACAATCCTTGAGAGGGCGAGCCAAAAGATAACCTCACTGTAGAAAAGCTGTTCCGCAAGGGGGGTTCTACAAAATTTCATCATGAGCGTAATTGATTTTTTCAAAGAAATGACCTTGGTTTTGGACATCATTCAAAAGTACTTTGCACTTTTTTAGAGCATTTCCCATTTGCAGGGGCTTTTCCCCCAAAGACTGCAAACTACCTTTGGGACCATATGTAAGGATGCCTATTTTTGTACCCCTATTCTTGTACAGACTCTTACCGAAATGTATGATATTTACACTTTTTGCGAATTGAAAAAAAGGTTTTTCTTGAATCAATCGCCTGTTTTGATAATTTCTGGGGCTTGCTCATAACATCGGACAATCCTTATAATTTGGTGTTCCATCACAGTCAGGCTTATGTTATTTTACTTTTGACAAGTGCCTGTGCAGAAAAAATATTCTTAATACAAGCCTCAATAACGCAAGCCTGACCCCAACCCAAGGTGGCCGAGGTTGTGACTAAGCCCAAAGTTGTGTTGGGCGCTTCAACTTTGTCACAAAGGATTAATATTTCCAGCCTATTTTACCGTCCCCGACATCAGGCCCCCAAATCTGTTATAATCAGATAAAATGGTTGACGCGTGACAAAAAATTATACATTATGCGAAGAGTGTATAAAAATTCAAGAAACATTCATGGACGATGTAAATTTAATCAATTAAAGGAGGTACTATGTCTGAGCCGTTTATTGGTGAAATCAAGATGTTTGGTTTTAATTACGCACCAAGGGGATGGGCACAGTGCGATGGGCAGATTTTGCCAATTGAGCAGCACTATTCCTTATATGCGTTGATAGGAACTAATTTTGGTGGAGATGGCCAAACTACATTTGCCCTGCCGGATATGCGTGGTCGCGTACCCGTACATATGGGGATCGGTTATTACCGAGGTCAGAAGGGCGGTATTGAGCAGGTTCCGCTGGCACATACCCAGCTGCCGATTCACACCCATGCAGTGAAGGGAACCACGGCAAATGGAGATACTCCTAAAGGGAGCTCGACAAGCTCTTTTGCTACGTCACCAGGCCCGGATGATCCTGTTTATGGCAACGCCGCCGGTTTAGTGACTATGGAAAACGGGGTAATCGCACCATTTGAAGGCGGTGGGCAGCCCCATAACAATGTACAGCCCATCCAGGTAATCAATTTTTCTATTGCCATGGACGGCTTGTTCCCTTCACGTAACTAAGAATTTAGGAGGAGATTATGGCAGAACCATATATCGGTGAAATCAGAATGTTTGGAGGCAATTGGGCTCCACGTAATTGGGCAATGTGCGATGGGCAGCTGGTAAATATCCAGGATAACGAGTCTTTGTATTCATTGCTGGGAACCGACTATGGCGGAGATGGCACCACCAATTTTGCCCTGCCCGATATGCGTGGCAGACTTCCGGTTCACATGGGACACGGTGTTGGTTTAACCAACCGACCGATTGGAACAAGAACAGGTACGGAACTTGAATTCATTACGGTTGAAAAGATGCCGTCCCATGATCATCAGTTTTGTGCCACAAGCCAGGCCTCTGACAGTCATAGCCTAAATGGGAAAGTATTGGGTAAAACCCCGGACACCGACAAGTTTTATGCCCCTGCGGCTAC
Source organism: uncultured Desulfobacterium sp. (assembly GCA_963674605.1). Taxonomy (GTDB): domain Bacteria; phylum Desulfobacterota; class Desulfobacteria; order Desulfobacterales; family Desulfobacteraceae; genus Desulfocicer. The sequence goes on from OY771474.1 coordinate 1,670,283, forward strand.
GGATAAGCAAATCAACTTAATCGAAGGTACCGTACAGCCGGCAGGCGGTAATCAGCCCCATTGGAACCTGATGCCTTACACGTGTGTCAGTTTTATTATCTCGCTGGATGGGATTTATCCCCCCAGGAATTAAAAGGAGGAACTCATGGCAGAGCCATTTATCGGTGAAATCCGAATTTTTCCGTACAGTTTTGCACCCAGAAATTGGGCTTATTGCGACGGTCAATTGGTGGATATCCAGCAGAATGTGATGCTATATACAATTTTAGGACTTGAGTATGGGGGGGATGGTCAAAGCACTTTTGGCCTGCCCGACCTTAAAGGCCGAGCCCCCATGCACCATGGTCGAGGTCCCGGACTCTACTCCAAATGGATTGGCGAAAAGGGTGGTTACGAGGCATTACCCCTTATCGAAAGCCAGATACCGGCACATACCCATGGGTTGAGTGTAACCAAAAATATACCCACGACCAATAACCCGGGCGGCCTTTACCCTGCCAAACATTTCGATGATGCCAAGGGACTTCTCTATAAAGAGAACCCCACCCTGGACGCCACTTTTTCAACCGGGGCCATGGCAAATGCAGGTTCAAGTCATCCCCACGAAAACCGTCAACCCTACCTGGTTTTCGGTTTTTGCATAGCCCTGGACGGTTTATACCCTGCCCGTTCGTAAATGAAAAACAAACGACTATAGGGTAATGGTTTAGTCGACATTGCCCGGTTTTTTATCCTTTAAGCATGGGGCGTTCGAATCGTCATTCATATCCGGCTTACTCACTGACCACCTTTGATTTGTTCTCAAGATCGATCAGGGAGATTGTTGTGGTCAATATTTCTAGGCCCAAAAATGACCCAATAAATTGCTCCCCAAAGCATTTTTTTGAAAAACCCATTTCAAGCAATATTTGTTCTTGCAATAAAAAACACCAAGATATCACTATGAAAAAGGAGGCAATATGAGCGAACCATTTATTGGTGAAATCAAGATTGTTGGCTTTAACTTCGCACCCCGGGGTTGGGCCATGTGCGATGGACAAGTCTTACCTATCAACAATAACCAATCATTATACTCACTGATTGGTACTAGATTTGGCGGTGACGGAAGGACATCTTTTGCATTGCCGGATTTGCGGGGTCGTGTCCCGGTTCATAAAAGTGATGATCTTTTGCTTGGTCAAAGATATGGTGTGGAAAAAGTGACTCTCAATAAATATGAGCTGGGTGCACATAGTCATACGGCAATGGGAACCTCTGAAGTTGCCGATGTACCTAAAGGTTCTAACCAGGCTGCATTTGCAACTTCACAGGACGCGAACGACCCGGTATACGGAAGTCCGGCCGACCTTGTATCACTGAATGCAGGTGTTATTGTTCAGTCCCCAGTGGGTGGGAGTGAACCCCATAATAATATTCAACCGATGCTGACGCTTACATTTTGTATTGCACTGTTAGGTCTATTTCCATCGCGCAATTAGGCCTCGGAAGAATAAGGAGAAAAACATGTCTGAACCATTTGTAGGTGAAATAAGAATGTTCGCGGGGAATTTTGCTCCCCGTGGCTGGGCATTTTGTGACGGACAATTGTCAAGTACCTCACAAAGCGATGCTCTTTTTTCGTTATTGGGCACCATTTACGGTGGTGACGGAATCTCTACATTCGGCTTGCCGGATTTGCGTGGACGGATTCCTACACACCAGGGTACGGGGCCGGGGCTAAGTGAGCGAAAACTTGGTTCAAAAACCGGTTCGGAAACGGTCATCCTCACCACCAATCAAATCCCCTCTCACTCTCATTCATTTATGGGCAGCAGGAAGAATGCCACGGATACTGCGTTAAGCCAGAAGATTTTTGCCAAAGGGCCCCCAGGCGACCTGTTCTATGCACCAAAATCTGATGACCCTTCGAAACAGGTAAATTTGATCACCGACACAATCCAGAACGCTGGCGGCAGCGGGCCGCACAGTAATCTAATGCCATCTCTTTGTATCAATTTCATCATTGCATTGGTTGGGATTTACCCGTCCCGCCATTAAAAAAATGTAAGGAGAAAACCATGTCTGAACCATTTATCGCGGAAGTACGAATATTTCCCTATGACTTTGCTCCCCGTGGCTGGGCCTGTTGCGATGGTCAATTGCTTCCCATTGCAAACAATACCGCCCTGTTTGCATTAATAGGTACCGTCTATGGTGGCGACGGCCGGTCAACATTGGCTTTACCCAACCTGCAGGGACGAACACCGATGCATCCGGGTCGAGGCCCGGGGTTAACGAGTCGTCGGTTAGGGGAGAGATGGGGCTTATCTACAACGGAACTGACTGAAGCCCAGATACCCTCTCACAGTCACAATATAATGGTGACAAAAAGTCCATCCACGTCAGAAGAACCGGCTGGACTTTATCTGGGGAAGCATTTTGATGACCAAAAGGGGTACTTATATAAAGAGTCCCCCACTCTCCCTCTGGTTGCTCAATTTGCTTCCAGTGCCGTTGCAACGGCAGGTGCAAGCCAAGCACACGAAAACATGCAGCCCTGCTTGACGCTTAACTTTTGTATTGCACTGGTGGGATTATATCCGTCGCGTAGTTAAATAAAAAAAGTAGATTTTAGTTTTTGCTGTCCCGGAATTTTTAGCCCGCTGCATTTGTCTCTTAACGAGTTAAGGGTTCCGGGGGAGGGGAAACCGGGGGGCAAGACTGAGTTTAAAAAAACATGGTGTTGAATCCGAAATCACTTTAATGTGTAGCTTACAAATAGCCAAAAACAGTGTTGACATGGGGTCCACTTTATGGGGCGGGGGAAGTCATGATCATTAATCACAGATATAGGTTCATTTTCCTTAAGACACGGAAAACAGCAAGCACGAGCATTGAGATTGCTTTATCTCGGTTTTGTGATAGCAATGACGTCATTACGCCCATCTCTAAGAAAGACGAAAGAATACGTCAGGAATTGGGTTTTCCCGGTCCGCAGAATTACAAGATACCCATACGCTATTACGACAAGATAGACTGGCTGAATTTTTTGGCAGGAGGGCATCGAAAAAGATTCAGTAACCATTCAGTGGCTCAGTATATTCGGAACAATATCGGTAAAGGAGCGTGGAGTAGCTACTTTAAGTTTTGCTTTGAGCGTAATCCTTTCGATAAAGCCATCAGTCGTTATTACTGGAGCACATCCGAGCCTCGACCCGGGATTGGGGAGTATCTGCAATCTGCGCCAGTAGAGCTCCTGTCTAATTGGGGTATTTATACAATAAACGATCATATTTCGATAGACTTCGTTGGGCGTTACGAGGAGCTTCACGATCATTTAGCCTTCCTCAAAGACAAATTGTGCTTGCCGCAAGATATTGTCCTTCCAAATGCAAAGGGTGGCCATAGGAAAAACCGGGAGCATTACAGCAAGGTTCTGGATTCGAAGGCTCGTGCCCGCATTGAGACTGTTTGTGCCAAGGAGATGGTGTATTTAAATTATCACTGGAACGAAGTCTAAGACGAGTAGAGGTGGTAGCATTTGTTATCGGGTAAAGACGGTTTTTTCTCCCGCCCTCCCAACACCCCGTATGCGGGTCCGCACTGGGGGTTGTATCAAGTCATAACCGGGTAATGATTTTTTTACCCACTAAAGGGCTTCACAGTGGAAGCACCTGATTTCTATGGGATAATGATCACACATTGAGCCATTCACATAACCCGGCACAAATAGCCACTGATATCTAACTGTACCGGGGGGGAATGATATTAAGAGCAACCCATTTTCCGGGAGATCTGGAGAGTTTTTCAATACGGTATTAGCTGTACCCGGTGCCGTCGTTGCTTCCTGGAGGTGCGCCACCCATAGTTTCCAATTCGATTTCAAGAACTGTTAAGTCCGGTGTTTCCCACTCTTTTTTTTCAGTAGACTTTTTCGTTTCATTTGCACTCATCTTGCTCTCCTTTTTTATATTCTATAAGGTATGATACATAATAAAAAAATAAGTGTCAAGTTTTTTTAAATATCCTTTTTGTTTTTTTTAAAATTACTTTTGACGCTCCAGCCAATACAGGAATTTAATTAACACAATGCCTTTCACCACGATTTGTTGTGTTTGACCTTCCCAATGCTCCGGCCCTGATCTAACCGGACGGACGTGCTTTAATTGTGTTTTGATGCGCTCGACATCTACATACCGGTGTACAAAGTTATCTTTTTTTATGGTATCCAGGAATGCCATTATCTCTTTTTCCGAAGTTTTAACCCGGCGATGAAAATCGGGTGTGTAGGCGTTTTTGCCTTTTCGCCACTGAATTGCGGGCGGTAGAATACCTTCCATTGCACGGCGAAAAAGACTGCGTGGCCACCCATCCACCAGGAATTGCTCAGGGGGTACTGCCAGGAAAAATTCAGTGATGCGCTTGTCGAAAAATGGAAAAAGTCCGGTCAATCCGAGATAAGCGTTGTGGATATTTTCTGGTTCTACGATAAATTTACCGATCCTTATTTTGGACAAAATACGGCTATTGTAATCCCGGGCAAGATGTCGGGCGTTCCGTTTATACATCATTGGTTGAAAACCGTAGGTTTTAGCAAAGTCCGGATTGACAGGTGTGTTTTCCATATCTATTCCCGGCAATTTCTTTTTATTTTGAATGATATTCCAGCACCATAGCGGAAGGAAAGGCAGGATAACTTTTTGTTTTAATATACGGGATAACGGTCGATTCTCGATCTGACTTAATTGATGAGCCAGGCCAAGGGCTTTTCCCCATTTAAACGCTTCCGTCAAACGAAACAGTGAGTCCCGACCGGAAAAAGATGCCATATGATCTCCACCTAAACCGCTCAAGAGCAGTGAAACGCCCTGATTTTGAGCAGCACATCTGAGTGCGTGATCCATATAGTTGAAACAGTTTCCTTGACGTTCAGTTTGATTGAAAAAAATTTCCAGATCATCAAAGGGACCGGCGTTGGGAGCTGTTACATATTGGATGTCGATATTTGGTTCCTGTTCCAATACCATGCGGATGTATTGGCGTTCGTCGGATTCAATTCCTTTATGGTTGAGGGGTAATACTGAAGAAACCGCCAACAGGCGCTTTCCCTGGGTTTGCAGTTTTCGTGCTGCAATGCAGGCAACAGCGGAAGAGTCCAGCCCTCCACTCAGTGTAACTCCCACCGATAGTCCTGGCAATGCACGCAAACGGCAATGAACTGCATCCTTCATCAGTTCCTGAAGGGTCTCGGCATATTCATTGTCCGATGAAAGGCGAAGACGCCCCTTCGGACACGGGTCCCAGTAACAGGTGACCTTGATTCTGTCGGCATGGCGGAAAAACTTTACTCTTAACCAATGTCCTAAATTCAAGCTCATGATACCTTCAAAAAAGGTAAAGCTGTTGTCATGGGCTAAATTGGGTGGCAACAGCGCCCGGGCAATGGCGGCTTCATTTATTTTAACAGGCACAAAAGGCAGGCAGCGGATGGTTTTTATCTCGGTGGCAAAAACGAAATGAGCGGCGGAACAATAGTAATAAAAGGGTTTAAACCCCATATGATCGCGGGCGCAGAACAGGGTCCTCTCCTGTTTATCCCAAATGGCAAAGGCAAATTCTCCCACCAGGTATGTGGGGCAAGCGTCACCCCACTTTTCATAGGCCTTTAAAATCAAGATGCCGTCGGGCATTTTCTCCCTTTCGGCATGCGGGATGGTGAGTTGCTGGAACAATTCTTCCCGGTTGTCCAGGCGGACATCGGCGGTAATAACCCGGTTGTTGTGTGGGGAGACATGGGGTAATTTTTCGTATACCGAGTCCGGTGTAATATTCATTTTCAGGTGTCCCATACCGGCTGGGCCTTCCTTCCAGATCCCCGAACCATCCGGTCCACGATGAATCAGCGTTTGCTTCATGCGCTCCAGATCTTCAATCAATACCGGTTCATCTTTTAAATTGATTATCCCGAAAATGCCATTCATTTTTTGCTTTCTTTCTCCCATCCGAAATTCCAGTTCAGGAAGTGGTACAGTTCATGGTTATGGGGTTTAAAATAGTCGGTTAGTTTTCTCCGCATCTCCTGCGACATGGGTGGGTATTTGTGGCGGGAACCGGTTTTTAAATTTTTGGCCCGGTCCGACGGTGCGGTGTGCTGTTTTACTCCCAAAAACCGGATAACTTCTTCAACCACTTGAAGCGGCGTTTGGAAATAGTCTTCGCTTTTAATGATCTTGAATCTGTCAAGGGGAAAATAGGTTGTCCAGCGTTTGAGTTGCTTAATGTAAACACCCCGTGACAAATAGCTGAAATATTTATGATTAATGCTTTTATAATGATTGATGCGCAGTAATTTCTCTTCCTCCCCTTCCAGCATGTGGGGTTCCCTGGCAATGGCTTCCGGAAAAGAGGCAATTTCCCGTTTTTTTCTTATATTATGTTGATAATGGGAATATGCCCTATCCACGGGGTTTCTGAGTAAAAGAATCAACTTTATGCGGGGATAGGTTTGGAACAGGCGGCGGGGGACGGCGGGGTGAAAAAAATAGTAGGGAGATGCTTCACCGCTGAGGGTTTCATCGAATAATCCCACGGGTGGAAAATGCAACCGGTACCAATTCAGACCCTGGTGGTAATTGTCATCAAAAAAATGAATCTCTTTTCCACCGGCCGGCCGAATATAAGGGTTCCGGGTCAAATTAGCGTAAAGCGACGAGGTTCCGCCTTTTTGGCACCCGATAATCAAGAAGCCGGGTTCCCGGTATTGTGAATACTCATTAGTCATCCGTCTTCGTCCTTTGTTCCCATTCCGTGACCCGTTCTCCCAGTAGTTGAAACAATTTTTCATTATAGGGGCTGTAAAAGTGGTAGAGTTTTTGCCGGGTCTCTTTATCCATTGTGTGTTTGTATTGGCCGACCATTTTTTTTTCCAGGTGTTGGGAATCCCAATCCAGGGGTTTTTGCCCCAAAAAACGGCAGACTTTATCGAGGTTTTTTTTTTCGTTGGAAAAGAACTTTTCGCTGATCAAGATCATTATATTTTCAACTGGATAAAATTTTAACAGACTGTTTATCTGGTTGAAGTACAGGCCCCGGTGAAAGATATCCAGGGGACGTTGGGAGGTAATGGTTGTATCCGCATCCCAATGGGCTAAGTAGTAATCCACCATGGCGGGAAAATCAAGCTGCGTCAGCCATTGTCGTCGGTTATGGGAGTTATTAAACTCCAGGCCCTGCAGAATCAGGCGTTTGTCATTGTACCTCATGTTCCAGTTTGAGAAGGCACGATCCACGGGGTTGCGAAGCACAATCAATATTTTGGCCTGGGGCAGTAGGCGGTGCATTTGTCGATGGCATTGGCTGTTGTAAAGGTATGTGGGTGATTTCTCGCCCTGGATTTTGCAGGTTTCCCTGAAATGCAATAAATACCATTGAGCGCCCCGTGATATTTTTTTGCTGAAGTAGTGGATTTCTCCGGGGTGAACATATATGTCGGGGTGCAGGTTCAAATAATACGCCAGGGAAGTGGTGCCGCATTTGGCTGCGCCTACTATTAAGAAATTTGGTTCGTTAGCCATTGGAGTCACTCTTTAAAATCAATGATCATCTCTCTTTTCAGTTTGATGAACAATGTTTGTAATGATTGTTTCCTTAAGGCGTTTCCCGGTTGACAATTATAGGCTTCCATAACTTCCCAACCAGTGCGCTGCCCATCGATACAGGAAAGCAGGCTGGCAAAGATAGGGGAGATTTTTTTACGTACATTTCCCCAAGGGGTGTGAATTTTCAGGAAAAGCTTGCTTGAGGAAGATATTCCCCATTGGCATGCCCCATGTATGGAATTAACGATGGTGCTTTTGGGGGCTTTAATAAAAGGCCGAAGGTCCAGGATGGATTGAAAGCCCGGTTTACGAGTGACCAGACGGTTTCCAAGTACGCAAAAGTCAAGATCTGTAACGGTGAGACACCAGAGTGCGTCTTCGGGGGTCTCAACGATGGGTTCCCCCATTACATTAAAAGAGGTATTCAGCAAAATGGGCACACCGGTTTTCTGAAAAAACCGTTTAATCAGCCGGTAGTAATCGCCATTCACTTCGGTAACGGTTTGCAGCCTGGCGGTGCCGTCTCGATGTACCACCGCCGGAACGGTTTCTTTGACCTGTTCATGAAATTTCAGCACCCGCAGCATAAAGGGGCAATGGGGATCGAAACCGTCCAGGCAAAACCAGTTCTCAACTTCTTCCAGTAAGATGGCGGGGGCAAATGGGCGGAAGGGTTCGCGGTGTTTGATTTTCAGGTTAACGGTATCTTTGGTGTGGGGACCGCGCGGGTCGCACAGGATACTGCGGCAGCCCAGCGCCCTGGGACCTAATTCGGAACCTCTGTGGAACCACCCACCGATTTGACCATGGGCCAGTCTTTGGGCAGCCTCCTGGATGATATCTCCAGACTGAAAGGCTTGAAGGGCGGGCGAAACACTGATTGCACGGTCTATTTCATCCATATCATAAACCTTGCCCAGGCTGTCGATATTGAAGGTTTGGCGAGTATTTTCTTTTTGCAGGCTCCACAAGCCGTAATAAGCCGCACCCACGGCAGCCCCGCTGTCTTCGGCAAAGGGTACGATAAATATTTGCCGGTAACCGCTTTTGCGCAGGATCAATTCATTGCATACGCTGTTGAGGGCCACACCGCCAGCATAGCATAGGTTTGGACTGTTATTGCCGTGCCGTGCTATTTTTACCATGTGCATAATACCTGTTTCCAGGGCCGTTTGTACCGAAGCTGCGAGGTTTTGGTACTCTTCCTTACAAGAGGGCCATCGGATATTGTCTGGGAAACGGTTGGGGACGGTGTCTTTAAAAATTAATTCATCTTTTTTTATTTCAAAAAAATCGGTTACGGGGATATTGGGTTCTCCGTAAGCGGCCAGCCCCATGACTTTGCCTGCATCCATGGCATTGCCGAAGATTTGTTGGGTCACGGCGGAGTACATTCCGCCCAGGCCATGGAAGAGGGGCATTCCGGCTCCTCTTTGTACCAGCCATTTTTTACCCGGTACCATATGTTTGCATACTGCGTGGATGGTGGTGCCGGAACCGTGATAGAGAGAATCAATCTCCCAGCCTTCCCGGCCAGGAGGAAAAACAGCAGTTTGTTCATTGGCGGACAAGTCTTCAAAAGATGAGCCCTGCCCGTCGATAACCAAGATATCGGCGTTTTGAAACCCGGAAAGGGCAAAGGCGCTGACGGCATGGGCCATGTGGTGGGAAACGGTGATGACAGGGATACTGTTGAGCCCTGGTTGCAATTGAGGGTTCAAGTGAATGTCGTGTTCAGGGGCGGAAGACCGGTACTGGGTGCTGTACACGATGATGTCCAGGTCTTTTGGCCGAATACCGGCAAAATCGAGACAATATTGAACCGCCAGGCTGGGTTTCCCGCCCAGGATTCGCTCCCGCTTGACACGGGTAAGCCGCTCTTCCTGTATGGCGGTGACGATGCGATGGCCCTTCAACACGCATACGCTGCCGTTGTGGGAGGCGTTTATTCCTAAAACCCAGGGTTCCCCTTTAGTATTGCTGCTCATAATGTACCTTGATCTCTTAACTTTTTTTCTCTCTAATTTTTTAAAATGTAACAGGTACTATATCCCGGTCGATGGCCATTGTGTTCTGGAAAAAATGTTCAAACTGCTTCACTGCTTTTATACTCAATCCTTTTTTTTCAAACACTTTTTTCAGGCGGACCTGAATCTTTTTACCGGTTTTCAGGGTAATGGACGGGTAATGGGAACAGAAATTGCCATGGGTTTTCAACCGAGGCGCATAATAGCCAAGATTAAAGGAGTATCTAAGGCAATCGATATGCTCCAGCAGCGAAGGGTGGATAAACGCTTCACTGCAGCTGAGGTCCAAGACGCACATGCGATGCTGTAACCCTTTATGTCCGGCAAGCTTTTGAATCTCTTTTATGCCATGGGGGGAAGATACGATGGTCAGGCGTTTGAGGTAACCGGTATCGGATATTTCTTCATGGTCACGGCATATCTGTTTCAACGTGGTGCGTTTTATCCCTGTCTCTTGGAACCGGTTCTTATACGGTTTGGAACAATAATTGACTGGCAAATTAATGTTGTTGTCCAGGGTGTATTTAATAATTTTTAATGCAGTCAGTTCGGAGTCCAGGACCCGGGGATCGAACTGCGATGACCGCACATAAGTATAGTCTCGTGTTAAGAAAGACCTGTAATTATGTTTCGAAAGGATCATCTGGTGTAGATTCACAAAACGTACACCTGCCTGTTTCAACGGCAGAAGGCAATTTTTTATAATATCGATGTCATCGGGGATGGTTGGGATTTCCACGGTAACATTTTTTATGTACCGGGTCGCCAGCTTCACAAATTCCAAGCGGTAATTGTCTGCGCAGATATCGAACCTGATTTCATTGAGGCCAGCTTTTGCCAGTCGGTTTAAAATATCTTCATCAATAAGCTGGCCGTTGGTATACATCCAGAGATAATAGTCTTTCCCCATCTCCTGGCGGATTGTTTTAACAAAGGCCAGCAATTTGTTCGGTACCATCAGGGGCTCGCCGCCGCTGAAACTGACCCCTGCAATATTGAATGCCTTAATATAGGCGACATAATCCTGTGGGTCGTTAAAGGTGATGCCTTCTGCGGTGGGTGGGGTTTCTGCATCCACGTCACGGGCCTGGGGACAGAAAAAACAATTGGCAGTACATTTTTTTGTTATATACATACAGGACCAATTCCCGCTGCTGCAGGTGATGCAGCCAGGAGACAACGGGCCCACATGCGGTTTATGGTTATCGAAACTAACCTGGATGCGTCCGGCAACAGCATTTAAAAGTTCGTTCCTCTCCCTGATGAAGTGTGCTACCTCCTCTTTGGATGCCCACTTTATCTGGTCGGTCCAATGTTCTTTTTGTTGGTTGTACTTCAACTTTTCAACTCCCCTGGAAGGGTTTGCGGCTTCGAGCTTCTGAAAAAATGAAGCAGGCGATGGCAGGTCAGAAAATCAAGGAATTCCTGCTGCCACAATTTGAAGAAGGGGGCTAAAATCGGGAGGCCAGTAATATATTTATTGGTTCTTCGACTCTCCCAGGGTTTTGATTTGCCGTTAAAATGCAGTACCTTGATATCTTTCAAAGGGATGTCTTCCTTGGTTGATATTGCATCATAATGCAAAAGAAGATAATTATAACGAGCGCTTAGCAAATGACAACGACCATTGAAATAAAGATTTAGAATTATTTGATCGGTGTGCGGGGCTTTTATTTTACTCCATAAATCTATGTTCAGCAGCTCCAGCAGGTTGTGATGGTGATGGGTGGTAAGATAGTGTTTGTCCACTATCAAAAAACCGGCATTAAAAGTTTGGGTAATGGTGCTTTGGCTTTCCCCCGGTGCTGTGTCCGCTTCCTTCGGAAGGAAGGTTTCGGCATCAATGGGCGTATTGGTGAAGTAATGGACGTCTCCGCATCCTAGCAGCGGGTGGTCGTTATTTATTCCCATCATTCCGGGTGCGTTAATCAATCCGGAAATATCATCGAGAAAAAGGATATCACTGTCGCAAAACAATAGGTTACGGTAACCGGCAAGACGGAATATATCCAACGAGTAAAAACGTTTTTTACGGGCCTCCAGTTTCAACTGCGGGACACCGGCGCACAGTTTATCAACTTTTTCTTTTAGTTCCTGCCCAACCTGCATGTACTTCACGTTATCAAAGCCATAGGTAAGCTGCTTAAGGCGGGGGGGCAAAGAATCATGGATAATCACGATATCACCCCCGGCTTTTCCGAACCACGGGTTATGTTTTAAAAATGAATGAAGCATTACCAGGGTGCCCTGTATAAAGGTTTCGCTGGTTATTGTTGCCAGACAAAGTTTTTCTGGAATGTTGTTTGTACGAGTCATTATCGGTTCAGTCTTCCCTCTTTTCTCCGGTTTCTGGCGCGACTGAGATGCAGTGTGGCGGAAACAGCAAGCGGCGGCGCAAGGGGCACAAGCTTGAAATAACGGAAGCCCATTTTTTTAAACTTTTTTATGTCGAAATAAACCGATCCGAGGTCAAGACGTGATATCTTGGGTTTTGAGCAAGCAGCGGTCACCGGTTGTCCAGCACTCTTTTGTGAAAATCCGAGGTAACAACTACGAAGGGGACAGGTATAGGCACAGTTGGCGTTGCCAAACAAGATGATGCGTGTTTTCTGCTTGATGCTCTCCAGGAAAGCATCGTCGTCATTTCTGTCCATGGGCGGTACGACAAAATCATAAAGTTCCAGGTTCTGCTCGATTTTTTCAATGGTATCGATCTGTTTTATGATACTGGCTTTGAGACTATAGTCGGGGAAGTCCTGCCTTATACGCCGGGCAAGGTCATCATTGGTGCAAATCACGGAGTTCCCTTTTCTATGATGGGTCCTCAAAAATTCCCGGCTGTGGTGGTAATCATCCGTATCAAAAAAATGTCCGGTCATGGTTAATGATAGATTGATGCCTAACTCTTCGAGTTCATGGATGTGCTTGTGGGTGAGGGAACGAGATAATTTAAATGACCTGCCGCCATAAAGCCGAGAAGGAAAAATTGTGTTGCCGAACACACTCTCCACTTGGGAGGAATGGGTATACATGTAAAATATTTTTATATAATCAGCAATATTCATCTCCGGGGTGATTTTACGGCTGGAGATCGAAAAAAAAGCACCGGGGGTTTTGAAATCTCGGTGATGTTTTTTTAAATCAATTGTATTTGCCATTGGCTGAATGGACCGATAGGACGATTAAGACCTATAACTCTACTTGAAGGTAAGAGACTTCGGTGAACTCCTTTATGTTTTCAGGTTGGCTGACGGTTCAGTTATGGATGTTCTTGTTTGCCTGTTTTTTTTAGATCCAGTCAGCTGGTGCATGGGCTGTTCCTGGGTTTGTGCATGATTAAGATAGTTTCAAACCATAACACGGCTTCCAGGAACGACCGGTGTTCGTGACTGGACAATGGAAAAAATTCCGGCGTTATTCATCTACAATAGTAATGATTCCTTTTCCCGCCATTTTATTTAAGAAATACACGACATCGTCTCGACATTGTCCGGGAGTCACGTTAAATTCTTCACACATGGTTTTGCAGATATCTTTTACTTTTTCAGGAGAATCGATGAGTTCCCATATTCGGCTGCCAACGGAATTGATACCGTAATACTCGCCTTTTTCAATACTCATCATGACGGTTTCATTATCCATATTGCTGGATATGATTTCACTGTTTTTAACCACTGTCGTATCAATGGAAATGGCTTTTATTGTACTCAATATAATCTCCTATAAATAATTATACTGTTTCATGACATCTTTATGTGCATTGATAATCGTCTGTGCTTGTTTTTTTGTAAGCAACTCTTTCCAATAACCAGTCTCGCCTTTATTAAAAAAAGATTCGCACCAGGGTGATTTTTCGGTGAATCCTTTCTCTTGCTCCTGCCGACGCAATTCTTTAATATCGCTAAATTTCAGGGCTCTTTCTATCTGCGCCCGGTTTTTTGACAATCCCATGAATTTGACCGCCTGGGTAAAGGTTTCCAATGGATTGTTTCTCATATTTTCATATTTTATCACATGTAAATTTAAGTCTTCCGCATTGGTCCAACTGGAGACATGACCGCTCCAGGACAAAAGTCTCTGCCGGAGTTGAAAGTGCATACGTCCAGGGGCATCACTTAAACAGAAAAATTCATCGTTCATCTGCAGGATTGATTGATCTATAGTGATCCCGGAATGATTGGCAAAAGAAACGGTGATATCCAGGGGGTTTCTTATAATATAGATGGCCCCATAAGTTATATCCGCTGGGACCAGGGGGGTGTCTTTGTCTGTAAATGTATAGGCATCGTGTATTTTTAAGATAACGGTTTCTTTGGACTTCCGGGATATGAAGCGGTAGACTTCAGGTCGAAGACGCTGGATTTCTTCAAATGAGAGGAGCGAGGTATCGATTCCCAGGATTTCATCGAACATATGCCTGTTGGAAGCGAAGGGGATGGTCTTTCCCAATTGGTTGATGTCCAAAGGGTGAGTTCTATCCCCCAGCAAATTGTTTAAAAAAACACGGAACCAGGTATTGCCGGATTTTGGATACGAGGCGATCCAGACGACATTTCTCATCTTAATTGTTCTATACAGATCATTTACCACCAAAATCCTTTTCGATTAAATCGATTAATTCTTTCAGCAGGAAAGGATTCTTCGGCCTTTGAACACGGGCGACAGGCACATGGGATGCAACAAAGGCAGCGGCTTTAAAATTAGATTCTTCGGTACCTAAGCCAGAGACGAATTTTTTTCGGTAAGTCTGTCCTCTCAAACATTTGAATTTATCCATCCCTTTAAGACCGGTAATGGTGATGTCTTTGTTGTTGTTGGGTGAAAGAATGTATGTTTTTTTTATCGGGCGGGGGGAGAGACAGAAGTGTTGTCCGGTGGGCACTGTATATTTGTCTACTACGTGCCGGACTCGGCGGTAGGACTCGGGATTTTGGCCAGTTTCCAGTAAAGAGTCTTCCCACAGTTTGAGGTGGGGGTATTCGGGAAAAACGATGGGGATGCCGTCTTTATTTTTGGCAATCACGCAGACATCATCGGTATGCAAGTCATAGCCTCTTTTAATGAATGCGTTTGCGGTAGTGGATTTCCCGTAACCGGATGCGCCGCAAAACATGACACATTCATTGTTGACTTTGATGGAACTGGCATGAACCGGGAACATTCCCCGTTGATGAAGCACCGCACCGATTGCGGAACCTAATAAAAATAACCGGATTTCCTCCTCCGAAGCACCTGGAGACTGATTGACTATAATTTTATTGCCGTTTGTGACAAGGTATTTGGCAATACTATCTACTTTCAAGAGGAAGCATCCCGGCTTGGCCTGGAAGCGGGGAGTGGTCTTTTGCGACGCCTCCAGTTCATCGGGTACGCTGCCGAACCGAATGTTTATATCCGGTTCGCCTTGAAAGGGCACCAACTCCGGGATTTCGATACTTGATCGAATATTTAAGCCAAATGCTTGGTACTGGTATACCATTACCACTGTATTCCCTATTTAATATTAAAGAGTGTTGTGAACCATTTAACCTTAGCGTTGCATAAAATTTTACGATAATTCGATAATTTTACGCGGCTTTTTGCAACGCTTCGATGAAAAACAGTAAATCCTTCTTAACTGCAGAATTCGCACTCATTGTAAGGGTCAGTTTTCCCTGGGGACAGATAAAACGACCAGCTCTTTGTATAATCTGATGGCGTATTGTATCAAGGTTCTTGAAAGACCATGCTGCAGGACGTTTTGCTTTTGCCCTGCTTGCAGCCGGGTAGGCGATCATTTGCATTTCCCTTGAAAAATTGTGGGCCATCATTGATGCCACTGTGAAAACCTGATTGGCATTGAGTCTTTTACATGGAATTGCACTGAGGGCTATGTGGTTCTTGGCATTACCGAACAATAATTCCTGGGAGCCACGGCCATTATGAAACAATACGACCGCATTTGCTGATACTTTTTTGTTGGTCACAATGACCTTATATTGATATTCCCGGCAGACCGGTTTAAAGAGATCCAACTGAATGGGGCCTTTTTGTGTTTTTTTTACTTTCTTCCTGGTGAATACAAATCGGTATTCATCCTTCCATGATTTCGGTTTCCACTGGGTTTCAAAATAAGACCAAGTTTTATCAATGGTAGACCATGAGCCACATGCCTCAATCATGCCTTTGAGTTCTGTAAATCTGGAAAAAGGCACAGACGCTGTAAATTGTATTCGCCTGTCGGACATCAAAAAAATGATCTCTTGATTGAAGAAAGCTGCATCCATACGGGATTCAATTATGGTTCCGGGTAGTTCCGATTTGATTTTGTCAAAACACTTTATCATGAAATCTGGTGCTCCATTAGAATCATGAACATTGCCTGGTCGATGGTGCATGTCAAAAACTGGCCAGTCTGGGAAGTGGTACAAAAAAGAGGATAATAACTCCTGGTACCCTTTTTCTTTTTGTTGAAGCCAATGGCAGAACCTTCGGCATGGCCTTTGGTAGATAGCACAGAGCCATCAAAATCCAGAGTTAGCCTGGGAAATTGTTCCCGTTGTAATCCGTCCACAACGAAAGCATCGGGATATAGAAGCTCAGGAATTTTGTGGAATTTGGCATGAATTTGTGCTTTACTGGACTTCACTTGGAGTGGCCTCCTGAATAGGTTGTCTTTTGTCTAGGAAACTTATTACAACTTTTATTCATGGGGCTCTTTAAGTTTTTTTACTACTATATTCCTTCTTTATTTATGCAATGATGGGGTTAATATTTAACGTGTTGTAGACTGATTGGAATTTTATTCTTCAATGAGGCGGTTGAATATGGATTGATAGAAGATAGCATCCTGCCTATGGTAATTGATGGGTACCATAAAAAGTTGAATTTCTCCCATTTCTGTGTGGACCAGTTTGTAGGTCCTCTGTGGCAAGACGGGCTCTAACGGGCCACGGAAGATGAGAGAAAAACTCTCCTGGCCGGGATATTCTTTTTCCGTTAATTCTATCAATTCCATTTCTACCGGGTCAGCCGACTCGGGTTGTACCTGAAATATTTGGTTTACGTATGGGTCAAAATCTACTTTGTGTAGTAATTCACTCATAATTAATGCCTCATATTTTTTTATGATTTAGGAGATGGATTTCGTTTCATGAAGTAATAGATGCCGATCAATTCGCATTTTTTAAATCCCAGGCGTTCATACAATCCCATGGCGGGATTGTTGTATTCAACATGAAGACCAATCGGTACCTGTTTGTCGTCGGTTTCTGTGATCAGGTTTTTCATGATGCGGGAACCGATTCCCTGACGCTGGAATTGCCGCAGTAAGGCAATATCTATGATTCGAATTTCTTTTTTACGCCGGTCTACGTAAAGTCGTCCTGCGGGTACTTTATTGTACAAAACAATCTCGAATTGTGCCTTTTTATAATTGTCCATGTACTGCTTGTGCTGGATGTTAAACTGCATATTAAGGAACTTGTCGATCTCTGTTTGTTCCCAGCCACTCAATGTCATTTCGTCGGCACGGGTATCGGCGTACAATTCACACAAAAAGTCCAAGTCATTATCGGTGATTGGGCGAAAATTAATTAATTTCAGAAGATTTTCCTTTCCCATGGGGACAATTTACCCTGAGCGTGCATTATTTAATTCTTTCAAAACAGGTTGGAAGAAGCAATTCTGCCATTTTTATAATACCTAACACAAATAGCCACAGGTGTCTTGTTGCGGCGTATCAAAAAATAAGGTGGCAAACCTCAATTCATTCCCAGAAAACACGACGAAGTGTTCAATACTCCTATCTGTATCCGGTCTCGTTGGCTCCCGGAAGCACGCCAAACCTGCTTATATTTTGCATAGTCTATATAATAAAAATACAAGTGTCAATTTTTTTTAAACAACTTTTTAGCTTGATCTCAACACCGGTCAGTCTTGAGGGTTGGTGAACAACGGGGTCAGCGTTTGTGTTATTGGGGGGTTAGACAAGGTCTTTTGCACAAAGACAAAAATCAACAAAAACGCCAACAACGCAAATCTAAGCCATCCTCAAAGAAGCAGATATTGTGAGATCATCCCCCGTTTTATATAATTTATCATTTATTACATTTCCAACTCAAACCTTCAATATCTTTAAAAAGGTATTTTTCCCCGAAACTTCACCTTGATCCAACACCACCACATGATCTGCGTTTTCTATGGTGGAAAGGCGATGGGCAATTACAATAATGGTCAGTTTACCCTGCAATTTTTCCAGGGCTTGCTGGATATGCCGTTCGTTTTCCGTGTCAAGGGAACTGGTTGCCTCGTCAAGGAGCAACAATAACGGTTTTTTCAACAACGCCCGTGCCAGGGCAATGCGCTGGCGTTCTCCACCGGACAGTTTTACGCCACGGTCCCCTACGATGGTATCCAGACCCTGGGGCAGCTTTGAAACAAAGTTTCGGGCAGAGGCTTTTTCAAGCGCATCCCACAATTGAGACGTGCTTGCACCAGGCTGTGCTTTCAGGAGATTCTCCCCAATGGATTCATGAAACAAAAAACTCTCCTGGGGCACATATCCCACCATCTTTCTCCAGCGCTTTAACAATTTATCAGAAAGTATCTTTCCGTCAATGGATATTTCACCTTTTTCCGGAATCAAAAGCCCGAGAATCAAATCTGCAATGGAGCTTTTTCCTGCGCCGGAATGCCCGACAATGGCTGTCATGGCATTGGCTGGTATTAAAAAACTAATATTGTTTAATGTCCAGTCCGCTCGGTTTTTATCATATCGGAATGAGACAGAATCAAAGCGCAGCTCTTTTGATAATGTAAAGGGTCGTAAATTTATCGGGGAGATATGTTCATTATGTTGAGCTGCATCGCCATGAACATCATGGGTATGGTGGTGAGCATCGGCCCCATCATTTTTCCCATGACAATGATCATCTTCATCTTTAGCCTCATCTTCATTCTCATCTTCATCAACTTCTGCAGCAGCCTTAAATTGTTCCTCCATGTTTAAAACAGCCCTGAAGGAAGGCATGGAATTGATAATTCTCTGGAAGCATTGTTGAAGATTTGAAAATCCGGGTAGAATCCTGGAAAATAGAAAAACAATGATCATGAGATTAACAGCCGGCATGTGTATCCACTTAACGCCAATAAAAATAAACACGGCAATGGCTGAAGCGGCCCCCATCTGATAACACATCCGGGTGGCACTGTTAACCCTTGTAAACTGAATCATCTGCCGGGTAATCGTCTCAGTGGTGGCGTAAAAATTCTTTTTATGGTGTGCTTCAAGGTTATAGCTTTTTGAAACCTTCATACCACCTATATGCTCTGTCACCAGTGCATATAAGTTATTTCTGGCATCCCTGAGGGAGAGACCAAAATGGGCGGCATGCCTGTTAAAGGGTCGCAACACCAGAAGAAACACAAAACCGCAGACAAGTGCAGATAGCGTCATGGGTACGGATATGCTGAAGGAAAACAGAATGTGAATCATCACAAGCATGGCCGACACAATCAGTTGAAACACCTGCTGGGTGGCAAAGGAGACTCTGCTGATATCCGCCGTTAACACATGAATAATGTCGGAATCCCTGGTTCTAAGGAAACAGAGCCAGTCCACATGGCAGAACAGGGAATAGAGCCGGTTCTCAAGATACTGGGTAAATCCCCGTACAATCCGTTGGGTTAAAATGTCCTTAAATCTTGTGCCAAATGCATGGATCGAAACAATAACAAGATAGGTGCCAAGCACCGAAGTCATGGTGGGTTCCGCACCAATGAAGTCCATAATTTCAATAAATTTTTCAGCATATCCGTTGACCCCATTGGATGATGCTATGCCAATGACATGGAGAAATGGGATGATCATGACAAGTCCGATGCCCTGGGTCAGGCCCAGCAGAAGCATCATGCCAAGGGCTATCCAGGCCCGACTGCCGGCATAGGCAAATAGGGCTTTAATATATTTCAGGAGCATGGTGGTGACTTAACACACAAAAAAGACGGCTTTGGATCATTTGGCTTTTTCTGGATTCGGGCAGGTTTAATTTTAGTAAATTTTCTAAAAAACCAGAAAAAGGGCCTGAATGGATAATATAAAAAGAAAAAAGTGTCCGGCAGGGAGAGATATCCAAAATCTGGAGGAAAGAGAACTTTAATAAAATAGAGTGTTTTATATCTGCTGTTTGACACAAGAAAAAAATTGGACAACATGTGTTTTATGTTAAAAAAAGGAAAACTAATTCTTTGGTTCAATTCATCGGATTCTATAATGTGAAACAATGAAGTTCGGACAAGAAAAGGAATTTTGTTATCCTTGTCAGCCATTTTATAAATAGTCTCCGGCAGGCTAAAATCAAATAAAATTGCCAACAATATCATTGCGCTAAATGCAAGACGTTTAATACCCAGAACTTCAACCCTGTCCATCAGTCGTTTAAAATCATGGGATGTATAAGTATTTAGAATCAGAAAGATATCGTTGAGCCAGAACAATCGTCGCCAGGAATGTTTGCCACCATGTATCAGCAGAAGTATCACCTTGTCATCAAGGGCGCATGAGGGCAATTGGCTTTGTCCTATTTTAATCATTTGCCTGTTTTGCCATACAGAATCAAAATTCACGGAACAAATATAATCTGAAAAGAACTTCCAATGAAGTTCCACCGATATTTGGGTGTCCGGATTGAAAAAGTTGGAATGAACGCTTTTTTTGATAAATGACTTGTATTGTTTTGGGGAAAATTGATTTTGAGGTTTAACTTTTTTGTATCCCGAGTTCATCAGTAACTTTTCTGCATGGGGTAGGCTCTCCTGGGGAACAACGATATCCAGATCACCGGATCGGCGCATACAACAATCGCCAAATAGCTGCATCCCAAGCACTGGCCCTTTAAAAGGAAGTGCCCTGATGCCATGTTTATCAAATATTCCTATTATATTGACCAATTCCGTTGTCATGGCCAGCATCTTAAATGCACTTTGCTGGTATTTCCTTTTTAAATGGCCTGACACTGATTCCGGAATAAGTGCTTTCGCATAGAGCATCAGGTTTTTATAAACAGGGCCGGTAACACGATGCCGATCAACAACCAGTTTAATGAAATTATTCCAGTCAATGTCAGTATGTGCAAGGAGATTTTCAAGCCTTTTTTGTTGCTCTTTATTTGCAACATTAACAGAATAGAGCAGCAGTCGTAACTCATTAGATATATTTAATGAATTTATCTGAGAAATATTCAATAAAAAATTCCTTATTAATTTTTAATACCTTTGCCAAGTTAAAATTTGATTTAAAATTGGCAAGACCCAATGACATATGATGTAAAAAGCCCGGAGTCTACCACAACATTTAGTAAACAGCATACACTCAGTGGCAGCTTTCCTGCTTTTCTTTAAAGGAACAAACGTTGTATGTCCGGATGGAAATATCGGAGTCTTTCCAGGCATGGGACGACAGCCCAGCCTTACGGCACAGATGTTCCAGAAAGCGCTCGGGTTCCCGGAGCTGATCCCAAACCTGGGGCAAAAAGGTTGCCTTTGCTCCCCGTTTTTCCAGGATCACCCCGTGGATGCCCGGGATAAGCTTTTTTTTGAGATCCGCAGGACTGGTATATTCCAACATCACAGGTGGTGTCAACACACTGATTTCAATGTCTATTTCTGAAAATTCCTGTGATGTTAGAGGGGGAAACCTGGGATCATGAAACGCGGCATGGCGGGCATTTTCAGAAATTTCCTCAACAAGGGACAACACCGGCTCCAGGGTACCTATGCATCCCCTGAGTTGTCCATGAAGGTGAAGGGTCACAAAAACCCCCATTTTTTTCTGCAAAAAAGAGAGGTCATTCTTCGTCAGCGTCGACGGTTTCAAGGAGGTGGGGCCACGGCCATCCAACTCTGCGGCAATGGTGTTCCGGGCAGCTGTCAGCAACCACTTGCCCAGTCTGTTAGGAAAGTTTTTTACTTCTGATGTGTTGCGATCCATATATTTCCTTTTTTGCTTGAGAATAAACCTTCCGTATAAAGTGGGCCAATTTTCAACCCATTCAACCCTTGAATTCAATACCCAGAAGGGAAATATCATCCTTGGGAGCCAGGCCCTCCCCAAAGGTATCAACCCCCCGGAGAATATCATCCAAAGTACGGGAAAGGGGAAGTTTCATACCGGCCGCAAGCTGATGAAAAAAGCGCTTTTCACCAAAAAAATTACCCTTTCGATCCTGATACTCGGGAATCCCGTCGGTGTATAAAAACAATCTGTCCCCGGGATTGAGTATGGCCCTGCCCTCTTCAAAGGGCATGACCCCACCCATGCCGATGATGGTGCCGCCCTTGTCCAGAAACTGTGTGGAACCATCTGTTCTGACAATGACAGGATGGGGGTGGGCCGCGTTGCTGTAAACAATGGCCCCGGTCTTGATGTTCATCACCATGTAACTCATGGTGAAATATTTATCAAACCGCTCCATGGGGTAGAGGGTATCAAGCTCTTCCAGCACCTGGGCCGGAGAACATATCTCATAGTAGGGCGGCGGGGTAATGGTCTGCTTTAAAATAAATCCCACATGGGGAAAGAGCATCTGGGACACGGATACCGCCACCATGGCGGCGGGCACCCCATGACCGCTGACATCCAGCATGTATACCGCAATGTGGTATTCGTCCAGCCGGAAGATATTAAAGATATCTCCGCCGATATCCTGGCAGGGAAGAAACTTCCAGGCAATGTCAAGGGTTTCCACATCGGGCATCACATGGGGCAAAAGGGTCTGCTGGATGGCACCTGCGGCCTTGAGATCGGCATCAATGAGTTTTTGTTTTTCCAGCAGCGCCTTGTTGGCCTCCATAAGGTTATGATTCAACCGCCGGATTTCCAGCTGGGAATTTACCCTTGCCATCACCTCCCCCTGGTCAAAGGGTTTGGTCATGTAATCACTGCCCCCCAGGTTCAAGCCCTTTATTTTATCCTGGGTTTCCGTCTTGGCAGACAGAAAAATAATGGGAATGGCTGCAAATTTTTCATCGGATTTTAATTGGCGGCAAACCTCATAGCCATCTTTAATGGGCATCATCACATCAAGTAAAATAAGGTCCGGCATGATCTCTGTGGCCAGGGAAACGGCAGCTTCACCGTCCTGGGCCTCAAAAAGGATATATCCTTTTTTTTCAAGAATCATAATCAACAGCTTCCGGTTCATTGCATTATCATCTACAATTAATATTTTTTCGGCCATGGAACCCTCTTTTTCCCTTTTGTTGAATTATGCGACCATGGAATATCTGTACCACAATGTTTTTTTTTTCTCCACCGGTAATTCCAGTCAACTCCTGCTCCGGCACCGGATATCCGGAAGGAATCGGTATTTCTCCACTAATTTACTTGACATGATACCTGAGCCTCTATAGAAGACATCAAGTGTGCAGAAATATTGCCCACCCGTGTTTGCTGCCCTGTGTATAAGGGCAGGCTCCCATTCGGGTACAATGGCGTACTCCAGAATGGTCATTATGGTCATTACTTTTTTTATCAACGAGGATGAAAATGAAGATCAGACAAAAAGAATGCATGGGAAAACTCGCCGGATGTCCTTCCACGATTTCAGAAGGCACCTATATTATCAACCAGGCAAAAACAGTGAATCTGGACCCCGGGGTATTGTACGAAACGGTCATTGACCTGGCCTCGGAAGGATTGATCACCTCAACAGCCATCAACATGGCCGCAGGTATTCTGGTCAGCGACCTGGCACTTCCCAACTATTTCTTTGAAAACATCACCAAAGAATCGCTTCGGCACATTCTTTCTTCCATTGCCATGAGTATCCAGTGCCAGGACGGCACCGTGGGATTGTCCGGCCGGGTGGCTCACATTGACTTCAACCTTGAGCAGGGCACCAACATCCAGCGGGTGCGCATTGCCACCGAAGAAACCAGAGACAGCATGGAAGAACTGCTGGCCCCCTTTCTTTCGGGCAGACGCAGGGAATATTACTACTCGCCGGAAAGCAAGTATTACACCTATATCATCCGCCCTGAAACCGTCAAGGACTACCAGGAAACGGCCTTTGAAGAATCAAAATTTCTTTATCATCTGGCAGGAAATCATAAAGAAACCCCTGCTGTCACCCGCCAGCGATACGAAAGTATTCTAAGGGAATCAGAGACGGCCATATCTCCCCTGATTGAGGTATTTAACCTGCCGGAAACCGGCGAAACCCGCCTGATGTTCAACAGCGATTTTGAAATGCCCCAGCTGCCGGTGCTGCGAAGACTCTTCCAGGACCATGATTTGATCCTGGGCCGGGCCTACTGGGAGCCCTATTGTGGCAAATCCCAGGCACCCTCCTCCATCTGCTCCCTTTATACCTGGGGGGAACTGTCCAGAAAAAAAGAAACTGCACTGTTAAAGGATCTTTATAGCTATCTGGCCCTGAGCATTACGGATATGACGGACCTTTATGTGGAGGGCAAACTCACATTTAAAGAGATGATTTTCGGAGCCAATGCCGTTGACTTCACCCACATGTTCATCTTCAAGGAAAGTAAAAACCTGGTGGACCGGGAAATCATGTCCAGCCTCACCAGCCCCGATCATAAAGAAGCCTATGCCGGCAGAATCCATGACGCCAATAAGTCAGCCTATGTCTATGAAACCATCCTTGAAACCGCCCAGAAAAATCCCGATCTGATTAAATTTCTGTATGCCCTGTTTGAAAATCGCTTTGATCCTTCAAGAAATAATCGCCTGTCCGCCGAACTCCTGGCCGAAAAATTCAAAGAATTTCAAAAAATCATTGCCGTGCGCTTCATTGATTTTAATCTGGGATACGAAATTTTCCGGTTCATGTTCAAGATCATCACAAGCACCCTGAAAACCAATTTTTACAAGGATATCAAACGCTCCTACGCTTTCCGCCTGGACAATGCCATTTTGGATCCCATTGTGTTCAGCCAGACGGTGTACGGCATATTCTATGTCAATGGTCATTATGCCTGCGGCACCCACCTGCGGGCCGGAGACATTGCCAGGGGCGGTCTTCGCATGATCCGTGTGTCTGAGGCCAACCACTCCACGGAACTTGACAATGTGGTGATGCTCAACTACGCCCTGGGTGCCAAGGCCCAGCGTCTGAAGCACAAGGATATCTGCGAAAGCGGCTCCAAGGGCGTTGTGGTGCCCCATCCCAGTTATGCCGGGTGCAGTATGGATGCCCTGTACGATTACACCGAAGGCATCATGGATCTGATGCTCACCGGCAGTCAGGTTGTGGATTACCTGGGTCATCCCGAAATGATCTTTTTCGGACCCGATGAGGGCACCGCTCCCCTAATGGACGCCGTGGCCCTGAGAGCCCGGGAGCGGGGATACAAGCACTGGCGCACCATCACCACGGGCAAGAGTTTCGGCATTCCCCATGACACCTATGGCATGCTGGAAACCGGTGACTTATTTGGCCTGATTGATAGAAACAAACAGGGTACGGAGCTTCAGATTAATGGCAATTCCATTGTTACCACCCTGGACATGGACAAAATCTATGATGTCATCGGTGGCAAGATCAAGCAAAGCGGCATGACCACCACCTGCGTCATGGGTGCCTTCCGCACCCTGATTGAGCACTATGGGGCCAAAGAAGAAGACCTTAATCTCATGATAACCGGTGGTCCCGACGGTGATCTGGGTGCCAATGAGATCCAGTGCTACAAAGGCAAAATCTGCCTGATCATTGACGGAGGTTCCATTTTGTTTGACCCCGAGGGGCTGGACAAAAAAGAACTCATGAAGATTGCCTTCATGCGTCACACCTCCCCCCGGGCCAACTCCCTTGCCTACCCCAAAGAAAAACTGAGCAAAAATGGATTCATGGTTCCATTAAGAGCCAAGGATATCACCCTGCCGGACGGCACCTATGTTGAGGACGGGGCTATTTTTCATAAAAGTTTTCTCACCAATGGTGAAAACCGAAAATTCATTGAACAGGCCAACATTGAAGCCTTTATCCCCTGTGGTGGATTTAAAGACACCATCAACCATGGCAATGTCCACGATTTTCTTGATAATTTCAAGGAACTTAAGTTTATTGTGGAAGGGGCCAACGTGTTTTTCGACGATGCCGCCAGACGACACATTGCCACAGCTTCTAAAATCAAGGAAATCAAGGACTCCACCGCCAACAAGGGCGGGGTGTTCAGCTCCTCCATTGCCGAGGTTTTGACTGCCTTTTTGTTCAACGATGATTATGAGACAAAGCTTTTAGAAGACAAGAGCACACGGTGGGGACTCATCCGGGATATCATTGAGCTGGTGGCAAAATATTCCCGCCTGGAAACCGGCATGCTCATAAAAATCCACGAATCCGATCTGTCTAAACCCCTGTTTGGTCTTTCAGAAGAGACCAGTGAACAGATCTTCACCCTGCAGGCCATCTTTGAAAAGAACATATCCACCCTTCTTAAAAATGAAGAATTGATATGGCAGATCATGGAACATTATATTCCGTCCATGCTCATTGCCAAGCTTGGACGGGAAAACATCATGACCCTTTTTGGCACCCCGGAGATGGTGGCTTACAGAGATACCATCATCACCAAGAAGCTTGCATCCCTGGCCTTTTATAAATATGGTCTTGAATGGGATAATTTTGTTGCAAGGGTGGAAAGCGATCTTGAAGAGACCATTACCACCATCATGGAATAAACCGGCATGGCTGTAACCACCAGCCACAACGAATAATGAAAAAGCAGTTGCTGTTAGCCCAGCACCTGCTTTTTCATATAAAACGGCTATGTCCTGCCGAACACAACAAATATAGGGTCGTAGACGCGAAGCCAAATGGTATTATACCGCCGCCCCCCCGACGGGCAATGGTCCCGGACCGGAACTGTAGACAGCTCAATTGTCCGGTTCCTATTGCCCATCGGGGGGGGGCGGCTCTGCTGAGGTTGCCTTGGAAGCTGCCTTTTCATATAACGGCCATATCCTGGCGGACACAACGAAGATAGGGTCGTAAACGCGGAGCCAAATGGCATTATGCCGCCCCTCCCCCGACGGGCAATGGTCCCGGACCGGAACTGTAGACAGCTCGATTGTCCGGTTCCTATTGCCCATCGGGGGAGGGGCTCTGCTGAGGTAGACTTGAAGGCTACCTTTTCATATAAAAACCGCTCCTAAAATGGAATTTTCATTGAAAAAATCATTACAGAGGTTGAAGGCGATGCGGGGGAGGATTCCAGGGAAACTTCAGGAATATAAGGTAAATTAAAGTGCTCAATAGCATTCAAGCCTTTCCGGATTTGTGAACGATTGTATTTATGGGCACTGGATATGGATCCATAGATGCTGCCTCCGTAAAAACCCGATGCCACCACACTGATAATCCCCCCAAGAATATTGTTGCCATGATCAAAGGATTCGTGGGCTGCAAGGATTAATCCTGTATTAATGACAAGGGCTGCAAGGGCATCACGATATCGCTCACAATAAGCAAACCCGGCCCCGGGCACAAGGGCTGCCGTTCCTGCCAGCCAGGGGGATTTTGCTTCGTTATTTAGAATAGTTACAATGGTCTGTTTTATTTCCGTTGCATGGAAAATCCTTTCCCCTGCCATGGACATGCCCGAAAGAAATGCCTCTGCCCGCTCCAGGGCTCCGGGCTCCATGTCGGCGGCCCGGCCCAGATAGATCCATGCCAGATCTGACAATGCCCGGTCTTTTACCCGGGGCACATCGCTTGCTTCAATCAGATCCCGCAGTACCCGCTCTGCCCCCCCGGGCCTTCCCTGGGCAAGCAGGGTACGGCTTAACATGAAAAACGAGTCAATGTTCCTTGCTGATCCCAGAAATCGCCGGGACTGAAATATGGCACGGGCTTCATCCCACTTTTCAAGATGAAACAAAGACATGCCAAGATAAAATTGCGCATCGGGTATCCGTGGATCTGACGGAAAAAAATGAAGAAATCGTTTCCATTCCACCATGGCGGTTTCATGGCTGCCGTTCCTGTGGCACTCAAGGGCATATTCATACTGCATGTCTGATGTGATGGTCAGACCATCGGCAAAACAGACATTGGAAATCATCAATCCGATAATGCACACGCTCACAGCTAAGACTGAAGCTTTAAACACCATGAAATCACTCTTAATGGGATATATTTTTTTTATAAGAAACTCCGTCCAAAATGATGTAATAATGAGAGTTTCAATTTTCGTTGTGGCAGGTAATTACTGCCATGTGGTTTATATGAAAAGGCAGCCTTCAAGGCAACCTCAGCAGAGCCCCTCCGCCGATGGGCAATAGGAACCGGACAATCGAGCAGTCTACAGTTCCGGTCCGGGACCATTGCCCGTCGGGGGGGGCGGCGGCATAATACCCTTTTCATCCTTCGTTGTGGAGAGGCCGGGTCCAGAATACGGGTCTACCTACCCGTGGCAGCTATATTAAAATATCGACGTATTATGGGATTACACGCAATAATTCCATATTATTTTTCGAGATACCACCAGAAATCATTGTCTTCCAGGGTATCCACTGTCAAAATTCGATTGCCGGATCTTATATGGGATGAACGTCGGATTTCATCCCGGCCGCACCGGATCAATCGATCACAGGAGATGATCCAGCCCAGAAAAAACCCATGTTTTTTAAAGGCCCGGGCCGCGTAGGAAGAGCAGGACGGGGACATGCCACAACGATCGCCATCGGTGGCGGAAATAACGGTTTTATAAAAATTCAACAATTTTCCGTCCTGTGCGGCTTCCTGGGATTCCGGTGTACCCGATGATGCCAGTGCAAGGCCTGACCCTGCCAGAAAAAACATCATCAAAAGCAAATAAACTTGTTTAATTGATTGAGCCATACCTTGAACCTTAATCCTGGGTAACACGCATCACCTCTTCCACCGTGGTCACCCCTTCAAGCAGTTTTTCCAGGCCGCACTGCCGAAGCGTGGTCATGCCCTGTTCCATGGCCGTGGCCTTGATGGCATTGGCATCCGAGGTGGACAAAATAACCAGTTTTAAGTCATCATTGACTTCCATGATTTCAAATATGGCCTGGCGACCGGTATAACCGGTGTTAAAACACTCCGGGCATCCCACGGCCCGGTAAACCGTTCTACCCACCAGATCAGTGTGATCCATGTGAAGGGCCTTTATGTCCTCCGGTCCCAGCGCATAGGATTCCCGGCACCTGGGGCACAGGGTTCTGACCAGTCGCTGGGCAATCACCGCCTTCACCGAAGAGGTGATCAGGTAGGGCTCCACCCCCAAATCCACCAGGCGGGTGACGGCACTGGGAGCATCGTTGGTGTGCAGGGTGGAAAAAACCAGATGCCCCGTCAATGCCGACTGAATGGCCACCTGGGAGGTTTCAAGGTCTCTTATTTCACCCACAAGGATGACGTCCGGGTCCTGGCGCACAATGGATCTTAATCCTTTGGCAAAGGTCACTCCGATTTTGCGGTTCACCTGGATCTGCCCGATGCCCTTAAGCTTATATTCCACAGGGTCTTCAATGGTGATGATGTTTTTGTCCGGGGAGTTGATGACACTCAAGGCCGCATAAAGGGTGGTGGTTTTCCCACTGCCCGTGGGTCCTGTTACCAGCACAATGCCGTTGTTCAGGCGAATCAGCTTATTAAGGGTTTTATAATGATCCGGTGCGATCCCGAACTGGGACAATTCCAGCAATGCCCGGGATTTATTGAGAAGCCGCAGCACCAGACGTTCCCCAAAGGAAGTGGGAACCGTGGATACCCGGATATCAATCTCCTGATCCCCGATGCGCACATCCAGACGTCCATCCTGGGGCACCCGTTTTTCAGCTATGTTCATATCCGCCATGACCTTGATGCGGGAAACAAGGGAGGATTGTATCCACCGGGGTGGGGAAAGCATGTCGTACAATATGCCGTCAATGCGGTATCTGACCTTGATGCTGTCCTGGAAGGGTTCAATGTGAATGTCACTGGCCCTGGCCTTCACCGACTGGGAAATCATGTGGTTTACCAGCTTAATCACCGGGGCGTCACTGGTGTCATCCAGAAGATCGGTGGTTTCTTCTATCTCCTGGATAATGGTGGAACCGTTGGATGTCATGTCCTCCACCAATTGCCTGGCACTGTCGGTCTCCTGGTCGTACAGGGTGTTAATGGCGGACAGTATTTCATTTCTTGTGGAAAGTCCTGCCTGGTAAGTCTCATGCCCCAGAATCCGGGCCATGTCATCGGCCACCGGCAGGTGAACCGGATCATTCATGACCATGTGCAGGGCATTTTCTTCGTCCTTCAGGGGCACCATGCAGTGGGCCTTTAAAAATTGAATGGGCACCCGGGAAATAAAAGCCTGGGGCATTGGTCCGGGCACCGGGTTCTGCACAAGGGGCGTATCATAAATTTTGCCCATGATCTTCAGCACCATGTGTTCCGGCAAAACCTTTGATTCCAGCAGCGCCTGGACAAACCCCTCCCTGTTCTCTTCATAGATCGCCAGTATTTTTTCATGATCGGAAGCAGAAAGGCGGGTCTGATCAGATAGCATTTCCATAAACCGCTTGATCATAACTGAGAATCTCTCTCCTGGCTGTAAAGTTTTACATCCCCTTTCTTGATGGTATCAATTTCCTCTTTTTTCTCATCATAAATTTCCTTTGCCTCCAGGGGATTTTTAACCACCCGGGGGGTAAGAAACACATACAGATTGGTGCGGTCTTCGCCGTTGGACACGGTTTTAAAGAGATATCCCAGCCCGGGAATCCCCCCCAGACAGGGGACACTATACTCCGATCTGGAAAGACTTTCATCAATGAGGCCTCCAATGACAATGGTGTGCCCATCCTCCACAATCAGGGTTGTATCTATCTGCCGTTTCAGGGTGGTGGGGCGATCATTGCCCTCCTCATTGACACTGTCAAGTTTGGTCACCTCCTGGTACACATCCAGACGTACCAGGCGGTCCTTGCTGATCTGGGGAGTTATCTTCAGGGTAATACCAACGTCTTTGTATTCATAGGAACTGTAGGTGTCCGTGGCATTGTCCGCCGCCGACCGGGTCTGGTAGGGCACATTCTTTCCTATGGTTAACGTGGCCTCTTCATTATCCGTGGTCAGCACCTGGGGAGTGGAAAGAATATGTACATTGGAATCATTCTGGTAGGCCTGGATCACCGCCCCCAGGGAGGGAAAGGTCATCCCGCCAATGGAGAGTTGCTTGCCCATGACCCCCACGGAAAATCCCGACGGCAGGGTTCCTTTTGAGCTAATGATGTTGTTAAAATTTGAATAACTGTTCCCACTGGAGCCTGCAAAAATGACCCCCTGATCATTTTCAATGCCCTCTCCCACCCGCCATTCGGTGCCCAGATTCAGGCCATTGTTCACATTTACCTCCATGATCAGGCACTCAATGTACACCATGGCCCGGGGGATATCGAGCTTGGCAATGACCTCCTCCAGCACGGGATAATCTTCTTTTTCCGCCATGATGATCAAACTGTTGGTGGCCGGGTCTGCCGTGATTCTGGCAGATTGGGAGACAATGGGGGCAAGTTTCTTGCCTTCTGTCTGTTTGTTGTTATCTGACGGAATTTCCTGGAGCACCTTGGCCAGATCCTCGGCATTGGCATGCTCCAGGTAGTACACCCGAATTTTTTCATCCCCCCGGGGTACCTTTTTATCCAGCAGAGCCACCAACTGCTTCACCCGACCTGTTTCCACTTCACTGGCAAGGAGCACAACGGAATTGGTTCTTTCATCGGCCACAAACTTCACCACCATGTCCGGATCGGTTTTACCTTTCTCCCCCCTGCTCCGGGCCGTGAAAATACCGGTGAGGTTTTTAACCAGCTTTGATGCATCGGCATGTTCCACCGGAATCACTGAAATCTGTTTGCCAATTCCCATGACATCCACGGCATAAATGATTTTTAACAGACGCTTGATGTTGGACATGCTGTCGGTGATGATAATGGTATTGGTATCACTGTAGGAAAGAATGACACTCCCCTTGGATACAAGGGGAGTCAGCAGGCGTTTTATTTCAGCGGCATCGGCATATCTCAAGGGAAAAATCCGGGTGACCAGACGATCCCCGGGGGAATCTGTCAGTCGAACGGCTCCGGTATCTATGTTCTGGGATCTGGCATCGGGGGATGGCATGATTTTAATCACACTGCCCGCTGTCACCGTTGAAAACCCATTGATATCAAGAACCGACTCAAACACCCGGTAGGCTTCCTGGACAGATATCTTGGAGGGAGATATAATGGTGATATTTCCCTTGACCCTGCGATCCACAATGAAATTCTTCCCGGTGAGTTCACTGATAAATTTGATAAACACATTGATATCCACATCATTGAAATCAATTGAGATTAATTTATCCGTCTCCCCTGCACCTGCATGGGCGGCACAGTTCCCCTCATAAACCTTGCACAAGATCAGGCCCAGACACATTGTCACCATGACCAGGAACCCCGACAATGATTTTTTTCTACTCCACATGATATTGAATCTCCTTTGTCCGGCCCCGTCGTTTGATCTGCACATTCACATCCGATGATTCTTTGAGTTGTTCATAAAAGGTCAGGGCATCGTCCACACTCTCAATTTCCCTGCCGTCAACGCCCATGATAATATCACCGTTTTTCAAGCCCATGGTTTGAAAAAGGGAATCTTTTTTAATGCCGTACAATAACAGGCCATCGGGCTTACCCCGGGAAAAATGGGGTCTCACCCGGACATCCCCCATGAGCTTGTTGATGTTACCCAGGGCCTCGTCCACCAGGGAACGGCTCAGGGAAGTTTTTTCCCCTGGTTCTTCCGCCAAGGCCTGGGAGGGAGGAGGAAAGGCCGGGGAAGAGAGAAGGTCGGAACCTTTGGCAGCGCCCATGAACAGCACCTCATCACGTCCCTTATAGTGCAGAATCACCTTCTCCCGCAACACCTCCTTAATCTGGGCCTCCTGGATCATATCTCCCTTCTGGTAACGTTTCTGTTCTTTCTTACGTCCTTCCTGGATAATGGCAAAGGCACCCTGGGGCTCCAGGATAATGGTGCCCAGCAATGTCAGATCAAGACTGGTTTTTTCAAGGGTATCCACCGAAGGGGTTTCAGGCTCCGGTGCTGTGGAAGTGGTTTCTTCCATCACTGCCGTCTTGAAAAGGTTGCGTTGTTCAATGACGGCATAATGTTGACGGGCAGGCAGCTTTATCTGTGTTTTTTTTTCTGAAATCCGGGAAGAGCCGTCAAGGCTTACAGGAACCATGGGTATCACCTGCCTGTCATTGAGCTGTGAATACAGCATTTTTGTTCCCAGGAACGACAGCAGGGTCAACAACATCAGATGGATCAGCATAAAACCTTTTTTCATAATGACACCCCAGGGGTTTGAAGGGTTCCCTTGATTTTAAAGGGAAGGCCCTTGCCCTTGAATTGGCCTAAAAGCCCGGATATCATGGGGGGCAAGGTTTTAAACCCGCCAAGATAACCGGCATCGGGCTGCAGCCTGCCCTTGAGATCAAGACGGCTTTTTGACACCGGCGTGGCAAGGTCCACCCGGCCGGTGAGATCAATGGTCATTTCAGGGCCGGTGGCCCGGCACCCGAGAATTTCCACACGGTTATCCTGAAGCCGGTAAGTTATCTTCACTGTGGAAAAATTCACTCCGGGCATGCCCAGGGCCGACAGCATGGCATTGTCTATATCAACGGAACAATTGGAAATATTTATTTCCCCGGTGCCACCGGGGGCTCTGTCTGGATTGCGGGAAAAGGTAAATCGCCCCCCGGCAATACAGGAAACGGTGACAGCCCCCTGGGAATTGCCGTAATGTATTTGTTCCAGGGTAAGGTCATCAAACATGGCATCCACAACACAGGTTGTCAGCATCTGATTCAGCCCCTGGCCCAGGGAGGTTTTAATTTTGCCGGAGACCATTCCATGGTAAAGGTTCGTTTCAAAGGAAATTTCCGGGGTGCCATCCAATAAAGTGAAAAGTGACGGTTTAAGGCAAATTTGATCCAGCAATACCTGTCTCCCATCCGGAAAAGAGAACTCAATGCCCCTGCCCCCCACGCCCAGGGGTGGATACAGTTCCAGTCGATCCACGGAGAGGGTCACCGGTGCCAGATATGGGTTCAGCATGTTGGATACCCGTACCGCAAGTTTATTACCGGGGAACAGGAAATACAGGAAAAACACAAAGGCACCCAGGGTATAGAGGGCATAATAAAATACTATTTTTTTCCCCATCACACGCCATCCTGCGCAACCAGCACCCAGGCATCCACCACGGCATCCAGAAGCTGATTGTCTTTTCCGGTTTTTGTCAGGGATACCCCGGAGATATGAACCCCCTTACCGGCGGTTTCAATGAAATAAAGAAAATCCATGAACTCCTTTAGATAGAGTGACTCCAGCTTAACCTTCACCATGGAGAGGGTGTAAGCCCCGTTGTCATGGCTGCGGGAATCAGGTTTCATGTGTACAATGTTTTCCTTGACACCGCTTTTCCGGGCCAGTTGATCCAAAAAAGAAAACAGGGTAAACCCTTTTTCACGGTGTATCCCGGTGTTCATCTCCCGGGAGGCCTCCAGGCCCATGCTTCTATATGTGCCCTGCAGCTGTACCATCTCCTGCAATGTCTTTTCACCGGCAATCACTCTTTGCTCCAGACGCTGTTTTTCCGCCATGGCCGGAAATAAAATGCCCTTGAAGGCAAAGAGAATCACCAGGAATACACAGCCAAGCAAAACAATGGTCTTTTCCCGCGGGGAAAGTCGATTCATGTCCTTTTCCCCCTGGATTGGGACGCCTTATCATCCGGATTCACGGTCTGGAAAATAAATTTAAACCGAATACGATTATCGGTTTTGTCCGCAGCCGCATTGCTGATTTTCACATCGGTAAACCATGGGGAAGATTCAATGGCTGTTTTCATTTTATCCACACTGTCATAGGTATCGGTATTACCGGAAAAAACCATGCGGCCATCATTCCACACCAGGCGGGAAATCTCCACATCTATGGTGTCCGGAATCCGGCTTGAAAGTCCAAGAAACAGATCCATGATTCTGGTATTCCCGGCAAAACGGGTTTCCATGTCCAGGGATTGTCCCGATTTTTCAAGGGCCTGCCGCACCTGAATCTTCATCTGCATGTAAGGGTCCACAATGGTGGTTATCTCTGGAAAGGTTTCTTTGAAGATAAGACGTGCCCGGCGATCCATGGCCGCCGATTGATTTTTAAGATCCCGAATTTCCATATATTCCCCGGCCATTGCCATACAAAAACAAATCAGACACAACAACCCCGTGGTGACCAACTGGGGCATATATTTCTCAACAAAAGCGCCCTGGCCATGGGTGCTTCGACAAAAATCAATACAGGCCGACTTTCCCATACACCGAACTGCGGCAAAGGCATTGATATATTCAAAGGCTGTCGCCCCGGAAACAAGGCTGCCCTTTTCATCAGCGCTGTTTTCCAGGGCATAGGCAACAGGAGCAGTGTCGGTACAAACCACAGAAACGGCCAGGGCATCTTCCAGATGGGTCTCCAGTGCCTCCTGACGGGAGTCACACCAGATGAGATGACATGCCAAAACAGGCACATCAATGCCCAGGCGCTGTTGAAACACCATAACAGTTCGCCCCACATCCCCTGCTGTAAAACCGACATCATCTGACCTTGCAACGGAGCGCAGCCAGATAATGGTCCCATCCAGCACCCCGTTGATCACCAGACACTGGGGACAAACTGCCACCATAAGATAAAATCCCCCGGGCGGCAGGGTATCAAGAAAAAAATGGGCTGCAAGGTAGCCCGCCGGTGACACCATCACCGGTTTTATCCCCTGTTTTTCCAGGGAGGCGTAAAGGTTATCCAGCAGGAAACTGGAAAGTGAGGCAGTGAAAAAGGTATAATTGCCCGGGGAGGAAACCCCAGTGTATACAAAATCACTGACATGGGCTTCATCGGTGATGGGGAGCATGGCATTAAGCTCCATGGGAAGCACCTGCCGAATTTTCCGCCGGGATCGAAAGGGCAGATCCATGTGTCGATGGGATACCATGGATGCAGGAACAGCCACCACAGCCCGGGAACAATTGCTTATATTTATTTTTTTCCCAAGATGTTCCAGGATCTCGTCCATGGAAAACCCATGACAGGCAGAATCTTCTGCATCTTTGTCCGGAGAGGTATCAAAATGAATGGTCACGGCCTCCAGCACCCCAAGGCCCTTCACCGATGGCTTTAGCACCATGGCGGATACAGACCGGAACCTGGCCACAGTGCCCCCTCCGGCAGGATCAGATACATCCTTCTTTACCGGCATGGAACATTGATGGCGCACAGGCTCTTTAATTTCCAGCGCAAGCAAATGATCTTTCATGGTCTATTTATCCGAAAATTCCAGAAGTCTGCAGATCCATGCACCGGTTTTTTCATCTTTTTCCCTTTTGATAATGCCGGTAAGCGTAATGATGTGGCCATGGACGGCGGCAACGGCCGTGGCCCTGAACAAATGGCTCGAATAGGTGACAATATTATCAAACGATTGTTTTTCTTTTCCAGACAACTGTATAACCTGTTCATACCACCCCTTGTCAAGGGCATTTATGAATCCATCACTGTCGGGTTCCTTCTCCAGCCGGAACTCCACAAGGGCCGGGGCCTGATCTTCCATACCCGATGGAAGCATGGCGGAAAGAACTTCCACACCTGCGGTGTTGATATTTATTTTGCCGGGAAAGGAAAACCGGCCCGCTTCCCCGGTGATGTCAGACATGCCATGCACGGTAAACACCTGTGACAGCTCCGGCATGACATCCACGGCATCGGCATCAAGGTCTTTTTTTCCCCATTGAAGGAAATTTTCTGCAATCCCCTTAACCCGATAAAGTTCATCCAGGGTGGTCAGGGGACCATTGGCGCAGTGCACCGGCGGGTCCAGGCTTTCATAGTAATCGGCTTCCGCCCCGGACACCCCGGTGACGGCATCATCATCCCCGGAGTCCAGCCAGTCCTTAAGACAATTGATAATTTCAGCAGGATCCCGGTCATCCAGGGATTTATCCCCGGAAATAATCAGGTCCAACAGGCGTTCCCACAAGCGTCGTTGATTTTCGTTAAACGCATTACCGGGATAGGCATCAAGCAAGGCATTGATCTGGATTTTTCCCAGCTCGTCTGTGATGGAAAGGGTAAGGGTTTCTCCGGGCATTTCCAGGGCCGCCACAGCCTTTGCCAGTTTTTTCGGACCGGCCCAGTCCTCCTGCAGAGAATCGGTTTCATTTTTTTCGGCATCTGCGGCAAGTATTGCCATGGCCAGCTCAATACCGGAGCGGGCATTTTCCCGGGCCTGGAACAAATCCACTGTCACCCCTGACCGGGCAACGGCCTTGCCTGCCCGTCGTCCCACTTCCAGGGCCGCTGTGGTGAGAACAAAAATCAGGGCCAGGGTCATGAAAAGTGCGACACCTTGATTATTTTTCATATTATTCCAGGGCTTTTCTTTGTATCGGCAAAAAGATAGACGTCATTAACGCATCTCCCGTCAGAACATCTTCCCGGTCATGGGGATCTTTAAAGCGCATCATCACCCCCATGCTGGACGGGGTGGCCTGGTCAAAGGCTTCGGCATCGGAATCCCAATGGGTAAATGTCTCACCCTCACTGTCAGAAAAAGTTAATTGAAAAGCAGTAATATTTCTTACCAGCACCGGATCACACTCTTTCTCAGCATCGTCCGTCCAGGGAGCCTCGGTTTCAGAGCGGCATAGATCAACCCCACCGGTGTCATTGGATCGGGCATAATAAATGACTTGAACCAGTTGATCACTTCCTTTTCCACGGGCGGTCAACAATCCCCGGGAAACAAATCGCACCCGGGAAAAGGTTTCTCCCCCCACAGTCTTGTCGGCCCCCACCAGACGAAAGGGATCCGGGTTGGAGCGGGTATCGGGCTTTGTATATGAAGGGGGCAACGAAAGATGAATATACATGAGATCCCGGGACAGAACCCCCAGGGGTGGCCCCATGGCTTCATCCCGGGCAATGGCTGTCCGGATATGATCCGATGAGATGACAAAGGCCTTGAAAGAAGTCAATACCGTGGTCATTAAAATGGCAAAAATCACCACGGCCACGAGGATTTCCATGAGGGTAAATCCCCGTTGATTCCTGGCAGCGGCAGTGGTCAGGCCGGGCCGATCCTGCGGGTCCGGTCCATCCCCGTTCAGCAGGAGGACACTGGTATCACGAGTCATTGTCATCATAGGCCCAGGTTCGCACTGTAAAGACCTGCCTTTCTCCCAGAAAAACGGCCAAATCAATGCGCTTCATCTTTTCAGCCTGTTTTTCAGGGATCATGTCTTCATCAAACACCGGCATCTCGGCCATGGTACTTTCCCAGGTATAGCCGGGAAAATCATCTCCGAAGTTTCCCCGCTTGTCACCGGCATCCGTCAAATTCATACGAATTTCTGTTATTTTTTTTCGGGCAAGACTTGTGGCCACGGCGTTGAATTTTACTCTTTCGGCCAGTTGAATGGTGGAGGCATGCATTCTAAACAAAGAGACCAGCACAATGGCAATGATGGCAATGCTAACCATGATTTCAAGCAGGGTAAACCCCTCCTGACTTTTATGCATCGTTATTCCCCACAGAAAACATGCCCTTCCAGAAGCTGTGCCCGGGGCAAAAAAGGCTCAAGGACCACGGTTAAATCCTTATCGTTTTCCCGGATGTGGATGAATGCCTGGTCGCAATACCCATCTCCACTGAACCAGATGGCAATGTCTTCTGCCTCCGTTTCCTGGTTTTGGGCACTTTCCGGCATTTTTACATCCTCAAGTACACACTCTTCTAAAAAAACAATAACAGGCTCAGGCATGGACTCATTTCCCAATCCATCCTCTTTTTCAGCCGGCATTCCTGCTACCCCTTCAGCCATTTTTGCAGCCGTCACCCACACCTTACCCGTTGAAGGCTCCAGGTGAAGCAGCCAGTCTTGCCCGGTTTCAATGGCGCGGGACTTTAATTGTTCTACCAGAAGCAGCAGCTTACCAGTGGGTGTCGTGGATGCACCAAAAGGGTTAAAGACATCAAACCGTGGCAGGGTAAAAAAAAGAACGATGCCCATCACGGCCATAACCGTTACCAGTTCAATAAGGGTAAATCCCCGGTCTTTTCCCGTCACTCAATTTCCCAGCTGTTGATATCCATATCCTTGTCCCCGCCTCCGGGAGCACCGTCGGCACCGTAGGAGATAATATCATAGTCTCCATTCACCCCCGGGGAAAGATAAAGGTACTCCCGTCCCCAGGGATCTTTGGGAACCTTGCCCTTTTCAAGGTATCCACCGGTGGGCCATTTCACCGGTACTGGTTCACTTTCCGGTCTTTCCACCAGGGCCAGAAGTCCCTGTTCCGTGGTGGGATAGTTGCCATTATCCAGACGATACAGC
Organism: uncultured Desulfobacterium sp.; assembly: GCA_963674605.1. Lineage (GTDB taxonomy): Bacteria > Desulfobacterota > Desulfobacteria > Desulfobacterales > Desulfobacteraceae > Desulfocicer. The sequence continues at coordinate 1,709,339 of OY771474.1, forward strand.
TTCAAACCGGTCTCCATGGCCACAATGTCGGTGCGGGCCTTTACCTGCTTTGCCTCATCGGTGCGGCCCATGAGTTTTGGAACGATCATTCCCGCCAAAATCCCCAGAATCACCACCACCACCATGAGTTCTATTAAGGTAAAACCCTTATTATTTTTGACTGTCATCTGTCTTTCCTTTCCATGTAAAGAGCATATATTGACGCTCATTATCAGACCATAGGCCAGGGGGGGGGTACGCCATAAAATGAACTATCACATTGGGTTATATATGTAAATAAAACTTAAGAATGCGGCAGGAAATCGGGGGAGGAATAATTTTTCAAGCCAACAGAGAAAGGGCTTAGAAATTTCTTTCTAAGCCCTTTCTTTTACTATCGATATTTTTGGAGGCGGCTTCCGGATTTGAACCGGAGAATAACGGCTTTGCAGGCCGTCGCCTTACCACTTGGCCAAGCCGCCTTGGCTGTCATTTAATGGAGCGGGAAACGGGATTTGAACCCGCGACTTCGACCTTGGCAAGGTCGCACTCTACCACTGAGTTATTCCCGCTCAGTTAAGACAAGAGGTTTTATATAAGGTTCCCTCCCATCTGTCAACCTTAATTTTAGAATAAGATCATTTTTCTCAATAAAGTTCTTACCCACAGCAGGGTCAAGGGTAAAATTCGGGGCGGTATGATCCGCCGCACAAAGTTTAAAATCTCGACACATCTGAAATCCAATGCTGACAGCGACCTGCCCCAACCTTGATAATCAGACCGGCCAACCGGCCTCTTATTTATTCTCTTTCTTGTTCCAATCAGCCATGAAGGACTCAATGCCCTTGTCGGTCATGTGATGGGAAGCAAGGGCCTTTAACACCTTATGGGGAATGGTGGCAATATCGGCCCCCAAAAGAGCGGAATTAAGCACATGCAGGGGATTTCTGACGCTCGCCACAATGATCTCGGTTGTGTAGCCGTAGTTGCTGTATATATCCACAATCTCTTCAATGAGGTTCATGCCGTCCTGGGACAGGTCATCCAGACGTCCCACAAAGGGACTGGCATAGGTGGCACCGGCTTTGGCTGCCATCAGGGCCTGGAGGGCAGAAAAGATAAGAGTGACATTGGTTTTAATCCCCTCATCGGAAAGGGTTCTTACAGCTTTAAGGCCTTCAATGGTCATGGGAATCTTCACCACAATATTATCGGCAATGGTGGCAAGTTCCCTTGCTTCTGAAACCATGCCATCATAATCCAGGCTGATCACCTCTGCACTCACCGGGCCATCCACCACTGAGCAGATCTCTTTGATGATATCCTTGAACTCGCCCGCTTCCCTGGCAATGAGGGAGGGGTTTGTGGTAACACCATCCACCATGCCCATACTGTTGGCGTCTTTGATCTCTTCTATATTGGCGGTATCTATAAAAAACTTCATCGTTATATTCTCCATTTTTTTTTGTGGGGCCTGATTCTAACTTAGATCACGCAGACACGTTGGTGGTCAATGTTAAAATCAGGCACATTTTTTTGTGGATAATCCTGAATATTTACATTTAAAATGCGTAAACACTTAGGATTACGCACCACAATCTGTCCAAATAACACTAAGTAGTCGTCCATAAAGAACTTGAACAATTTGGGCTCACAATGACTGCAATTGCAGTGAGATGACCAATAAAAATGTACAAATAATTTAAGGACAATTACTAAGCCGCGAAGCCTCTTTTGGGGGCTTCTTGATCACAAGATCGGCCATTCTGGGGTGGAATATTTCAGGGGCGTATCCGGCCCCTTTTTATAAAACAAAACATTCTGATCATCTTCTTTTAATTCATCCAGAAGGCTTTGTACCGTCCGGTTCAGCACCGGGTGAACAAGTGCGGCATCTATATCACAAAGGGGCTTTAATACAAAGCGCCTTTTGTGCATCCGGGGATGGGGTAGAATAACGGTGTTCTGATGCATCACCAGATTATCATAAAACACAATGTCCAGATCAATGAGACGGGGGCCGAAACGAACCTCTTTTTCAAACTGTCCCAATGCCTGTTCAATGCCTTTTAGACACGCCATTAATTCAACCGGGGCAAGGAGGGTGAAAATTTTGACCATGCCGTTGACAAACCAGTCCTGGTCGGTGAAATCCACAGGATCGGTCTGATAAAAGGGAGACACAGCAGTGACCGTGGTATCACTCAGCTGGTCCAGGCATTCAATTCCCTTAAGGCAGTTATTATATTTATCCCCCAGATTAGAGCCAATGGAGATAAAAACCGTCGATTGTTTGTCCATGACAGCATTTTCTTTCATTATTTTTTTTGGGGCTTTTTTTTATATAAAAAGCTTGCCTTCAAGTTTACCTCAGCAGAACCTCCAACGGCCGTCCGATCCGACACGATCAAATGGATCATTCAAGATCAAAGGATAGCGTTTCGGAATACGCACTGAAAACAGCATTGCCCTGTATAATCCGCAGACGATAAAAATATAGATATCCCCTTTCAATGGACTCTCCATGACGCAGGGTCGTCAGCGGCACCTCAGCCGTTTTTTTAAATATCAGGGGACACCCCTGGCAAGCGCCTTCCGTAAGTTCCCTGCTGGCTTTGTAAACCTCAACAGCCATGTCACTGTCCCCGGCCTTTTTCTGCAATTCAGGGGCAAGTTTCCATTGAAGCGTCACCTGATCTGCTGCCAACTGGTACGTCAACTCGATGGGAGCAGGTGGTATCAAAGGCAACGGTGGTAATGGAGGGCCTTTTTTACCACATCCCACGCTTCCTGTCAGCATCAACAGCACCATGGCCACAAATATTATCCTACGCCGCATATCTCTTTCCTTGTTTCCAAACCAAGCGTATCGATTGGGTTCGGAAAAAATTGAGGTCTGTTTTTTTATATAAATAGGGTAACCTTCAAGTCTACCTCTGCAGAGCCGTCCCCCGACGGGCAATAGGAATCGGGCAATTGAGCCCTCTAGGGTTCCGGGCCGGGCCCATTGTCCGTCGGGGAGCGGCGGCACGGTAGCATTTTCAGGCCTTGGTCACAGCATGGGCCACTTTGGGGTGGGGTCAGGCTTGCGTTATTGGCGCTTTATTTAAGTTTGGCTTGGAACTCAGGTAGTTGTCAAAAGCACAGAGCCTGAACCCGTTGTCCCGTGACGGGTGGCTCATATTATGACCAAGCCCCATTTTCATTATTCGTTGTGTCGGCAGGCAGACATAATCTTTATAGAAAACCGGTAAGAAAACCCCTGAGTCTTTAGCTCAGGGCTTGTTGACTGATTTTTTTAGGACCTGATAACAACATCGGCACTCCACAAACGGGATTCACTCAGTTTGATTTCAGCTGTTCAAATATTCACGGGCCTTTTCCACAGCCAGCTTCACATTTTCATAGCCGGTTCCCCCGTGGGTGACCCGGCGGGAAATCATCTGTTCTGTTGAAAGAAAGTCAAAAATATCCCCTTCAATGAGCTGGGAAAAGGTCTTAAAATCTTCAAGGGTCAACTGGTGAAGCTCCTTTTTTCTGCCAAGAGCAAAGGCCACGGCCTTTCCTGACACCGAATGGGCTTCCCTGAAGGGCATGCCCCGTACCACCAGGTAATCGGCCAGATCTGTGGCATTTAGAAACCCTTTTTCTGCAGCGTTTCTCATGGCAGGGACATTGACGGCAATGTTTGGCAGCATGCGGGTATAAATATCCACACAGGCCTTCAGAGTATTGACCGTGTCAAACAAGGGTTCCTTGTCTTCCTGCATATCCCGGTTATAGGCCAGGGGCAAAGATTTCATAAGGGTGATCATGGCCATGAGATTGCCCACCACCCTGCCGGTCTTGCCCCGTACCAGCTCCGCCACATCGGGATTTTTCTTCTGGGGCATGATGCTGGAACCGGTGGTAAAGGCATCGGAGATGGTGATAAAGGCAAATTCAGACGAAGACCACAGGACCAGTTCTTCGGAAAACCGGGACAGATGCACCATGCAGATGGTGGCATGGGAGATGAACTCCATGGCAAAATCCCGATCGGACACGGAATCCATACTGTTGTCGGACACCTTTGCAAACCCTAAGAGTTCCCTTGTATACTCCCGATTCAGGGGAAAGGTGGTACCGGCAAGGGCTGCGCTTCCCAGGGGCATGACATCGGTGCGTTTCAACGAATCTTCAAAACGTTCAAAATCACGCTTGAACATCTCGTAATAGGCCATTAGATGATGGGCAAACAGCACCGGCTGGGCCCGCTGCAGGTGGGTGTAACCCGGCATCACCACATCCAGATTCTCATGGGCTTTTTCCACCAGGACCTTTTGAAGGGAAAGAAGCCCCTCCATGATGGCATGGGTTTCGGCCTTCAGATACATCCTGACATCCAGGGCCACCTGATCGTTTCGGCTTCTTCCCGTATGAAGCTTGCGGGCCACCGGCCCCACTTCATCGCCCAGGGCACTTTCTATGTGCATGTGGATGTCTTCCAGGGTATCTGAAAAATCAAAGGCATTATCCTTGATCTTTCTTCGCACCGATTCCAGACCCCGGGCCAGAACATCCGCTTCTTCTTCCGTGATCATGGATTGATGGGCCATCATCTTGAGATGGGCGATGCTGCCGTCAATGTCGTAATTATAAAGCTCCCGGTCCACATCAATGGAGGCGGTGAACTTTTCCACCAGCTTGTCTGTACTCTGGGAGAATCTGCCGTCCCATGGTTTTTTTGCCATTTTTTCGGTCCTGCTTTGAACATCTTTTAAAAAAACTTTACACTTCTCCGGAAAAACGTCTATTAAATACACAATAAAGCCAGAAAAGTGTAAAGCACGAAATAAATCATACGATTATTTTTATGCAGATTATGCCTTGTTGCGTCGATCCCGGGCCAGCTTGCGAATTCTCAAACGCAGGGCATTGAGCCGGATAAATCCTTCGGCATCCTTCTGGGAATAGACATCATCATCTTCAAAGGTGGCAAAGGACTCATCATAGAGACTGAATTCAGATTCCCTTCCCAGCACATGGCATCCGCCCTTGTAGAGCTTCAGGCGCACCCGGCCGGATACATTGATCTGGGTCTCGTCGATCATTTTCTGGAGAAGTTCCATCTCCGGTGAAAACCAAAAACCGTTGTAAATCAGCTCGGCATATTTAGGAATCAAAGAATCCCGCAGATGGGCCACTTCCCGGTCCAAGGTGATGGACTCCATGTTCATGTGTGCCAGACGCAACAGGGTGCCACCGGGGGTTTCGTACACTCCGCGGGATTTCATGCCCACAAACCGGTTTTCCACCAGATCTATGCGACCAATACCGTTGCGGCCGCCCAAGGTGTTGAGCGTTTTGAGCATGGTGGCCGGGGACATCTCCTCTCCGTTGATGGCCACGGGATCACCATTTTTAAATGTGATATCAATGATCTCAGGCATATCCGGAGCATCTTCAGGGCGAATGGACATGGTGTACATGTCATCGGTGGCCTGGGCCCAGGGATCTTCCAGCACACCGCCCTCGTAACTGATATGGAGCATGTTGCGGTCGGTGCTGTAGGGTTTCTTGGGGGTCTGGGGTACTTCAATGCCATGCTCTTTGGCAAAGGCCATGAGGCGGGTCCGGGAGGTGAGATCCCAGTCCCGCCAGGGCGCAATGATTTTAATGGCCGGATCAATGGCCAGGTATCCAAGCTCAAAGCGGACCTGATCATTGCCCTTGCCAGTGGCACCGTGACTTACGGCATCGGCACCTTCTTTATGGGCAATTTCGATCTGACGTTTGGCAATCAAAGGCCTTGCAATGGAGGTGCCCAGCAGATACTGTCCCTCGTATATGGCATTGGCCCGGAACGCGGGAAAAACATAATCCTTTACAAACTCCTCCCGGAGATCTTCCACATAGGCTTTTACAGCACCGGTTTTGAGGGCCTTGGCTTCAAGGCCATCCAACTCTTCTTCCTGACCCAGATCTGCGGTTAGGGTCACCACTTCACACTTGTAGGTCTCAATGAGCCACTTCAATATCACCGAGGTATCAAGCCCCCCGGAATAGGCAAGAACCACTTTTTTTATATCAGACACGTTTTTTCTCCTTAACGAGTTTTAAGAATCAGGGTCTCAAGAATCGCTTTGTGCATATGGCGTTTGTTCTCCGCCTGATCCCAGAACACAGCGCCCGGGGCTTCCAGCACATCTTCGGCAATCTCCTCACCCCTGTGGGCTGGCAGGCAATGCAGCACGGTAACATCCTTGGCGGCATGGGAAAGAAGTTGTTTATTTACCTGGAATCCTTTAAAAGCGATCTCCCGCTTTTTCTGCTCTTCTTCCTGGCCCATGCTGGCCCAGACATCTGTGTAAACCACATCGGCATCCTTCACCGCCGCCACGGGATCATGGGTGAACACAATCTTTTCTCCACCCCTGGCAAGGGCAGCAGCCTTTACGTCTTCAGGAATTTCATAACCTTCGGGGGTGACCACCACCAGATCCAGGTCCAGGACAGCCGCGGCATTAACCCAGGAGTTAGCTACATTGTTGCCGTCCCCCACCCAGACAATTTTTTGTCCGTCATACCCACCCTTGACTTCAATGACGGTCATGAGATCACTTAAAATCTGACAGGGGTGAAAGGAATCCGTAAGGGCATTGATTACCGGAATGCTCGATGACACAGCAAATTCAGCCACAAGGGAGTGATCAAAGGTTCGCATGGCAAGGGCATCCACATAGCGGGACAACACCCGGGCCGTATCACAGGCCGGTTCATTGCGGGATATCTGGGTATCCTGGGTGCTCATATAGATGGGGGTTCCCCCCAGCTGAATCATGGCGGTTTCAAAGGCCACCCGGGTACGGGTGGATTTTTTATCAAATATCAATCCAAGGGTTTTTCCGATGAGGGGGCGATCGGCAATGCCCTGGTCAAACCGTTTTTTAAGCTGCAGGGCCCTGTCAAACAGATGGGTAAAATCATCTTTTTCCAGATCAAGCAACGACAGTATATCTTTTTTCAAATCCAAATCTCCTTATGCCAGAAGGCTGTCCAGCACCGCCACCAGCGCGTCTATTTCTTCATGGCTGATAATAAGGGGCGGTGCAAAGCGTAAAATATTACCCTGAATGGCATTAATAATAAAGCCTTTTTTCAGACAATCCTCAACAATCTTACCGGCTTCCCCATCAATTTCCATGCCCACCAGCAGGCCTTCCCCCCTCACGGCCTTGATACAGGGGTGGGTGGGCTTAAGGGCGGAAAGCTGTTTTTTAAAGTATTCACCCTTTTCCACCACATCCTGGAGAAATTCCGGCCGGGAAATGATGGAAAACACGGTGAGGGCCGCCGCCGCCACCAGGGGGGTACCGCCGAATGTGGTGGCATGGCTGCCCAGGGCAAACCCTGTGGCTGCCTCTTTGGTGGCCAGCATGGCCCCCATGGGAAGCCCATTGGCAAGGGCCTTGGCCAGGGTCATGATATCAGGAGTAACCCCGTAGATTTCATGGGCAAACAACCGCCCGCAGCGTCCCATACCCGTCTGGACCTCGTCAAAGATAAGCAGCACCCCTTCCCGGTCACACAGGTCCCGTACTGCCTTGATGTATTCGGGAATGGCCGGGATTACTCCGCCTTCTCCCTGGATGGGTTCCATCATGACAGCACACACGGTGTCGTCCATGGCGGCCTTTAACGCATCCATATCATTAAAGGCAATATGAACAAATCCCTCCACCAGGGGGGAAAACCCGTCCTTGATCTTATCCTGACCTGTGGCGGACAGGGTGGCCATGGTCCGGCCATGGAAGGACCGGGCCATGGAGATGATTTTGACCCGCTCCGGCTGGCCCTTTTCTTTAAAATACCGCCTGGCAAGCTTGATGGCGGCTTCATTGGCCTCGGCCCCGGAATTTGCAAAAAAAGCCCGATCGGCAAAAGAGTGGGTCACCAGTTTTTCGGCAAGATCTGCCTGGGGCGCGGTGTAATAAAGGTTGGATACATGGGTGAGCGTGGCCGCCTGCTGGGCCACTGTTTTTGCCACCTCGGGGTGACTGTGCCCCAGACTGCACACGGCAATACCGGCCAGAAAGTCGGTGTAGGTATTGCCTTGTTCATCCCACAGGGTTGCGCCCTGGCCTTTGACAAACACCTTCTGGATACGACCATAGGTGTTAAATACATATTTATCTGTTTTTTCTTTTGTATTCAAAATTTCACCTTATTTTCAACCTGTTTTTAAAAACTTTATCCTTTGCACTTGGAGATGCTGGATATTAGGTACTGGGTGCTTGTGATTCGGATATTTTCGTGTCGTTGGCATGGCCCAAGCATCAGTTTCTGTTATTATTTTTCCCCTATCACCTGGGTGCCGATGCCCGAATCGGTAAAAAGCTCCAGCAACAGGGCATGGGATCTTGTTCCGTTGATAATGTGAGCCTTTTGCACCCCATGATCCAGAGCTTCCAGAGCACACTCCATCTTGGGTATCATGCCGCCCTTGATATTACCAGTTTTAATCATGCCATGGATGGTATCGGCATCGGCGGAGGACACCAGCTTGCCTGACTCATCCAGAAGTCCATCCACATCGGTGAGCAGGATGAGACGTTCGGCATTGAGGGCCGAGGCAATTTTGGCCGCCACCAGATCGGCATTAATATTATAAGTTTCACCCTTTTCACCGATACCCACCGGTGCAATCACCGGGATAAATCCTTGGTCGGTGAGGGTATGAATGATGTGGGGATTGATCCGGGACACCGTACCCACCATACCGGGATCAATAATTTCCGGGGGATTCCCCCCCTCCCCTTCCTGGTAGATGGTCATTTTTTCAGCGGTGATAAGGCCGCCGTCCTTGCCGGTGAGCCCCACGGTGCTGCCGCCCTTTCGGTTAATGCGGGCCACGATCTCCTTGTTGACCTTGCCCCCGAGCACCATCTCCACCACATCCATGGTTTCCCCATCGGTGTAACGCATGCCCCTTACAAAACTGGAGGTAATCCCCATGGTATCAAGCACTTTATTGATCTGGGGACCACCGCCATGAACCACCACAGGGTTCAACCCGATGTATTTCAACAGGGTGATGTCACTGGCGAAATCTTCTTTAAGCTTCTCATCCACCATGGCATGGCCGCCATATTTCACCACAATGGTTTTCCGGGAGAACTGCCGGATATAGGGAAGGGCCTCTATGAGTATGTCTGCCACATTCATGTCTGTCATAGTATGTACCTGCTTAAATCCTCATCTTCCACGATGTTTTTCAATTGTGCGTCCACAAAGGATGCATCCACCACAACGGTTTTCTCGTCCAGATCCGGGGCTTCAAACAGCACATTTTCAAGCAACTTTTCCATAAGGGTGTGCAGCCGTCTGGCACCGATATTCTCTGTATTGGTATTTACCTCCACGGCAATGGCGGCAATGCGTTTTATGGCATCATCGGTGAACTCCAGGGCGATGCCTTCGGTGCGAAGAAGCGCAATGTATTGAAGTACCAGGGCATTTCGGGGTTCGGTCAATATCCGTTCAAACTCTGTCTGCCCCAGATTGTCAAGCTCCACCCGGATGGGGAAGCGGCCCTGGAGTTCAGGAATAAGATCCGAAGGTTTTGACATATGAAAAGCCCCCGAGGCAATGAACAGAATATGATCGGTCTTTACGGTGCCATACTTGGTGGGCACGGAACTGCCCTCCACAATGGGCAACAGATCCCGCTGAACCCCTTCCTTGGAGACATCCGGTCCATGGCCCTTTTCCTTACCTGCAATTTTATCAATTTCATCAAGAAAGATGATGCCGGACTGCTCCACCATTTCTATGGCTTCACCTACCACCTTTTCCATGTCCACCAGATGGGCGGCCTCTTCCTGGCACAGAATTTTCATGGCTTCGGACACCTTGATCTTGCGGCGTTTGGTGTTCTTTGGCATGATACTTCCCAGCATATCCTTGAAGTTGATGCCCATCTCCTCCATGCCGGTGTTACTGAAGATCTCCACCATGGGACCACTTTTTGCCTGGACTTCCAGATCCACCAACCGATCGTCAAGCTTGCCTGCCCGGAGCATTTTCCGAAGCTTTTCCCGGGTGGAAGCCTTGGGCACCGTACCGGCATCCACAATATCAATGCGATTGCCATCCCCGGCCACTTCATGGTCTGACCCAGCACCCGGAGTGGAAGCCGATGTATTCCCAGTGGGAAGCAGAATATCCAAAAGGCGTTCCTCGGCAATGCCTGCGGCTTTTTCCTTCACCGCTTCCTGCTGCCGGCCCTTAAGATTATTAATGGTCAGTTCCACCAGGTCCCGCACCATGGATTCCACATCCCGGCCCACATATCCCACTTCGGTGAACTTGGAGGCCTCCACCTTGTAAAAGGGAGAATCGGTGAGATCTGCCAGACGTCTGGCAATTTCTGTTTTTCCCACCCCGGTGGCCCCAATGAGGATAATATTTTTGGGGGCAATTTCATCTCGCAGATCATCAGCCACCTGCCGCCGACGCCACCGGTTTCTAAGGGCAATGGCCACGGATTTTTTGGCGTTTTTCTGGCCGATGATATATCTGTCCAGGCGCTGGACAATCTCTTTGGGTTTTAAATCCCGAATCATATTTCTTGTATCCTATATGGTTTCAACGGTGATGTTGTTGTTGGTATAAATGCAAAGAGACGCGGCAATGGCCATGGCCTCTTCAACAATTTTCACCGGATCAAGGTCTGTGTGCTGCATCAATGCCTGGGCTGCTGCCTGGGCACCGGTACTGCCGGAACCGATGCTGATCACCCCCTGGTCGGGTTCAATGACATCCCCATTACCGGACAGGAGATAGGTACAATCTTTGTCGGCGGCAATCATCATGGCTTCCAGCCGTCTTAAATATTTGTCGGTTCGCCATTCCCGTGCCAGTTCCACGGCACTTCGGGTGAGATTGCCATTGAACCGCTCCAGCTTCTGTTCCAGTTTTTCCGACAGGTGAAGGGCATCGGCCGTTGCACCTGCAAACCCGGTGATGATGGCATCATTATATATGCGCCGTACCTTCCTGGCCTTGTGTTTGGTTATGGTGGTGCCAAGGGTTACCTGGCCGTCACCGGCCACCACCACCCGGCCTTTATGGCGAAGGGCAAGGATGGTTGTTCCGTGAAATACATCAGTCATATTTTTTTCTCCCGGTCTTAAAGGAATAGTTTTAAATAACTTGCCCATTTATACGCTTAGGGGACAGATTTTTAAATCTGTCCCCCGCCTCCGCACCTCCGCAGCATTTTGGTGGGACTTTTATATAACCCACATGTCCCAGCGGACACAACGAATATTGAAATATGGTACCATGCCGCCCCCCGACGGGCAACAGGCCCGGCCCGGAACCGTAAACAGCTCAATTGGCCGGGTCCTATTGCCCATAGGGGGGCTCTGCTGAGGTAAACTTAAAGGTTACCTTTTTATATAAAAAACATACATGGCTGCAACCACCAGCCATAACAACAATTGAAAAAGTTAAGGTGTACCAACACCCAGCACCCACTTTCTCATATAAAAAAGCAAGCATGGCCAAGAATATAAGCCCTTGGACTGAAGATGCAAGCATTATTTCAGGCCGGATTCATCATGTCAGGTGGCAATGGAAAAAGAAGAGAGTGTCTAACGTCGGGGATGGGCCTTGTCATACACCTGCATGAGTCTGTCCATGGTGACATGGGTGTAAATCTGGGTGGTGGAAAGGCTGGCATGCCCCAGGATTTCCTGAATGCCCCGTAGATCTGCTCCGGCATCAAGCATGTGGGTGGCAAAGGAATGGCGCAGGGTATGGGGTGTCACAGTCAGATAAAGCTGACAGTCCGCCACGATTTTGTTTAAAATCCTGCGCATGGAACCATCTGAAAGGCGATTATTGTTTTTCAGGTTCAAAAACAGCGGAGCATGTGGAAAATCAAGCCCCTGTCTGTAAAAAAGAATGGCCGAAAGTGCCCGCTGCCCCACCGGTACAATGCGCTGTTTATTGCCCTTGCCCGTCACCTTGAGGGTTTTACGTTCCACATCCACATCCGCAAAATCAAGCCCCTGCATTTCCGATACCCGGATACCCGTGGAATAAAAAGTCTCAAATATGGCGGCATTTCGTCGACCGGAAAGGGTATTGGTCTTTATGGAATCCAGCAGCTTAAAGATATCATCCACTGTTAAAAAATCAGGGATTTTACGGGCCACCTTGGGATAAGGCACGGCCTCTGCGGGATTGAAGGGCAGATGCTGACCCATGACAAGAAACCTGAAAAAGGATTTAATGGCAGCAAGTTTTCTGGCCACGGATCTTTTATGAATACCGCTTTTGGCAAGAAAAACCATGTATTCCCGGATCAGGGCGGCTTTTTTCTGCTCTGCCTGACTTAAGAAATCGGCATCGGACAAGATTTCTGATCCGGCGGCCCGGGCACAGAAGAGCATGAAATCAGCCAAATCACGTTCATAGGCCTTTAGGGTGTGGGGAGAATATCCTTTTTCTGCGTCCAGTATTTCCAGAAACCGAGTTAACAGCATTTTGATGCACCATCCTTACCACCAAAAGTTGATCGCGATTTCTGGCAACTTAAGAGGGAGATATTTTATGGATATGTGGGGATTAATCACAACATGGACCACCAGGAGAAAAGGAGCAGCCCTGCTCTGCCCGCTGCATGATACGTTTCATGGTTTCCCATACGGGGCGTTTCAGGGAGGGGTTTTCAATGAGTTGGCTCGGATGAAAGGTGGAAATTAAAAGGGCTGTGGCCATATTATGGAATCGTCCTTCCCCATGGGAAAGACTCACTTCGTTTCCCAGCATCACATGCATTGCCGTCTCTCCCATGGTGCAGATGATCCGGGGATTCAACGCCTTTACTTTTTGAAACACATGGGTTTTTATCTGTTTTTGCCAGGCTGGATCGGGGGGGGTGTTCCGAGGGGCTGGGGGAAAAAAACTGATGATGCAAGCTTGATCTGCATCAAGATGCATGGCCTTTAAAATATTGAGAAACAACTCCCCGGCAGGGCCAAGAGTGATATCTGGTTGCCGGCGTTGATCCAATGCCGCGGCATCACACAAAAAAAATATTCCGGATGAACCGGTGCCTCGGCTGTGGATGAGTGGCATGGCCATATCCTGAACCGGGTTGGCTTTTTTCCTGGAAGCATCACTGGATGTACTGGCAGTGAGGGTTTTATCCGGGGTGGTGCAACCATTTTTTTGCAGAACGATACTGGGCTTTTGCGAAATATCTGAGCCCTTTGATGGATGGATACGCGAATTTGGGGATGATCTATGATCTCTTGATCCGGCAGATCTGGCAACAGAACGAAATTTCCCCCTCTGCCAGAGATCCATCAATCCCACAGTGTCCGGGGCAAGGTCCATACAAGTTACCCCCATGTCTCTTTGAAGGGAAAGGCAGGTGGACAAATCCCGGACAATCTCACCAAGACTGTGGCCTGAAATCTCTGGTAGCGACTGTACGTCTGACTTTTCTTTCATGGCATTCTACTGTGAATTTCATCAAGAAGAGCATGGGCCACGGCGGACTTGTCCATGAGGGGTACATCCCGTCGGGAGCCGTCCCGGAAAAGAAAAGTTGCCTTGTTGGTGTCGGCCTCAAAGCCGGAGTCCTTCACCCCTACCTGGTTGGCCACGATCATGTCCAAATTTTTCCGTGCCATTTTCAGGGTGGCATTTTCCACCAGATCATTGGTTTCTGCGGCAAACCCCGCCACAAACTGACGTTCTTTACGTTCTCCCACGGCCCGCAGAATATCGGGATTTTCCATGAGATGAATCGAAAGCTGCTCCCCGTCCTGGTCTTTCTTTTTTATTTTTTTATCCTTCGGGTCCGCCGGTCTGTAATCGGCCACCGCCGCCACCTTGATGATCACATCTGCATCATCCATGGCTTCAAGCACCGCATCAGCCATCTGCCGGGCACTTTCCACCCGGATCATTTCCACACCAAGGGGAGGCAACAGAGCCACCGGACCTGATACCAGAGTAACCTCTGCCCCTCTTTTTTCTGCAGCTTCGGCAATGGCGTACCCCATTTTACCGGAAGAATGATTGGTGATGTACCGCACCGGGTCAATGGGCTCCCGGGTGGGACCGGCAGTGACCAATATTTTTTTACCGGCAAAATCCGAAGGAACAAATATTTTCCCCAGGCGGTCAAAAATCACTTCAGGGTCAGGCAGACGTCCTGCCCCCGATGTTTTGCAGGCAAGCTCTCCGGTGCCGGGTTCCAGAATCACCATGCCGTCGCCTTCCAGAATATCCAGGTTCCGCTGTACTGCTCTATTCTCGTACATATATGTATTCATGGACGGACAAACCATTATGGGAGCCGTCACCGCCAGCAGCATGGTGGACAGCGCATCATCGGCCAGCCCATGGGCCATTTTGGCGATGATGTTGGCAGTGGCAGGGGCAATCACCACCGCATCTGCCTCGGTGGCCCACTCAATATGCCGCACCACGGCCTCATTGGTGTTGAACAGGCCGGTACATACATCATTTTCGGACAATACCCGGAAGGTGGTTTCCCCCACAAACTCCAATGCAGAGGCGGTCATCACCACCCTTACCTGGGCTCCTGCTTTTTTCAGCAGTCTCAGGAGACTCACGGCCTTGTATGCTGCTATGCCCCCGCATACCCCCATGAGAATGTTTTTATCTTTCAGGTTTGTCATTATTTAACACCCATTAATTTATCGATCAATTAATACAAAAGAAAAGCATTTTAATTCAATTTCCGGATTGGCTCACCTGTCAGATAATAGCAGATAACACAGGCCCCCATAGCAGGGACCAGGCCATTAAAGCTAAGTTTAATTTATAAGGATGGTTTCGCCGGATTCCATGGGCAGGGCCTGATCCTGGGTGGGGGCAACGCCGATCTCCACATAGGTATAGATATCATTTTCCCGGATGTTCACCACGGCCCAGCGATTGGCCTTCTGGAATACCAGCATGGTGATCTTGGGGGATTTGATCTGGCTGACAATATTCCAGTTGTCTTTGATCATGTTTGTTCGAAAGAAATTAAACAGGGAATTTTTTTCCACCCGTCCCCGCAGGGCCAGAACCCCGGATGTGAGCCCTGGAGTGCTGATGATCACCGTGGCATCATAATCAATTTTGAGTTCCTGGGGAACCAGTACGTCTTTGAAATCATAATAAACTGCCACTGAGTCTGTTTTTTGCACCGTTACGGTGGGGGTTTCTTTTTTCTGGTTCATTCCGGTGGTGGTGCAACCAACCACAATAGATACCGCCATCAACAAAAAAGGAAAACCGCATTTTTTCCAATCATCCAGCATTTTCATACAAAAACCTCCTAAAATATGCATTTACTTGTGGCTCATGTTGGATTCCAGGGGCCTTTGCCAAATAATTATGTTGACAAGGTCAAGCTTAGGAGTCACATGCAAACAAATAGCACTTTTTATTTTTATAACATTTTGTTTTTTTTAGTGAAATAAAAACCAAGTTGCGTCATTTATTTCTGCGTGACACCTTAGTTGGTTGCACTTTTGTCCACCATGAATTTTTATCTACAATCGATGATGAAATTTTTTCATATCTGTTTTGCAAACCTGATTCTTCACAGATATCTGTCAATAGAGATATGGCTTGATCATCGTTTATACGATTTTATTTTAAAATGGTTTGGTAGAAAAAGTCAACAGATAGTCCTCAAGGTTGATATCTGTAATATTGCATAAAAAATTGTGTAACGTTTTGAATTCTCAATGTCACTGCTGGCCAGTTTGCGCATTAAACACCTTTACTTTTTGTTCAAATACTTGCCGACGATTTTCAAAATCAGAAATTTCCTCATTCAGTTTCTTAACCTTTTCCTGGTAAGCATTTTTCTCTACGGAATTTGAAAAAGATATTTTTTCTTTTTCAAGCACCTGTTTTTTTATTACAAGTTGTTCATAGTTCTTATCCAGCATTTCTTTTTCTTTATTTAATTTCTGCATCATTGAAAGTGCTTCATTCTCTTCTTTTTTATCTTCCTCCGGTGGCTCGTTTTCCAACAATGACGAAGCCTTGCTTTGATTCTCCTCATCACTTCTAAAAATTTTTATTTCTTTATATCTATTGGTATCAGTTCGTTGCGCTACAGGAACATCAGTTAAATTATCTGTAAAACAAATAACTCCGTTGTCATCTGTATAGCGATAATATTCAGCAAAAAGTGGGGATGCTAAAAAAAACAGCATCAAAAAAACGCAGGGTATCTTCACAAAAGACTCCTTCTTCATAGGAGATTAAATATCAATCAGAAATCAAGTGCAGATCTGTTATTTTTCTTTGTTTATTAAAATTATAGCCAACTCTTTTCCCTTTGTAAAATTTTGAAGGGGAGACAGGCTCTCCTTTAACATTGTAATATTTAATACCAGGCGCAACATACATAAGACGATCATCAATAACAATTAATTTTTCTCCCACTTCATCTTTTCCAACCCTCTGAATGGTACCTTTACCATTGAGCTCCGATTGTCCTTGAATAATAGAACCATACGTCCCAATATCTGGAACAGCTTTTATGGGAAAAATATCAATATTCTCATCCGCACCAGTATTGACAACGGTATTAAATAACAATAGAAGCCCCATGAGGGCAAAAAAAACGCATTTAACATTTCTGTGAATCATTATCAGACTCCTTAGAAATCATTATTCTATTTTTTGTTGAATAGAGGCCGTGAGCCCTGAGTTTTCATTGAGTGTTTTTGTGTTCAAATTTCTTTAAATCAATCGATCTCTTTCCAATAATATTTTCCAATGCCTTCATCTTTTTCGGTGGCAATGATAATATTGCCAGCGGAGGTACTGAAATATTTAAGCTCCGTGTCGTCAAGCGGGTTATCAATGATCATGGGTGGAAAAATCATGGTTGGATATTTAATTCCTGAGGGCGGCAAATCAGCAAGATCGGGAACAGTGATGAGATCGTTTTCATCAATTTTGCCATCATCATTTATATCAAGTTGTGGATGGGTTAACCGTCCCCCTGTACAGGCATCCACCTCCATCAGGTAAGATTCTCCTCCAGCCACGCAAGGAGAACTGGACTGGGGTATGGATGAAATAACAACAACCTTTCCACCTCTGATGACAAGATCCCTTACAATTCGCTCTTTTTCTTCCGGCAAATCAAAATACCAGCCCGCATGGTTAGCTTCTGTACTGGAAAGATTGGGGCTTGCTGAGTCGTCAGTATCGGCTTCTGTTTTCCACGTAATCTCATTGTTTGACAGAATTCGATAGGTCACGTTATTCACTTGACCGTTGAAAACCGTTGTCTGCTGAAGTAGACTCACAGTTTCCGGCTGATTAGACAAGACATTGGCATCCCCCCTTTCAAAAGAACCCAGATATTCGATGTCGTCTGAATCGTCACCGTAATCCCACACCGCATACAGGGTTTGGTCACTGGTATCTGTCAAATCCCCCCCCCCCAGATATTTACCTGTTCCAAAAGCAACGATATACCCTGATTTAGCATTATCACAATGAAACATGGCATCAGGTTTCGTTGTAATCGGCTGGGGGTTACCATATGCATCTTTTGCCTGAAATAGAGATTTTGGAGTAGAGCCGATTTCGCTTTTGTAAGCAAAATCCCAAGACTCTGGCGAGGTGCCTGTCAAATCAAATTTCCACAAGTTTCCCTGCAATCCCCCGGCATATACATAATCGAGCACACCGTCTGCATCCACATCGATTGCCAATGGGGTTGCCAGTCCATTGCATCCACCGGTTACACCTGTGCATATTTTTTTTATCAGAGTTCCGTCATCGGCATCCACCACATACAGGCAGGCATCATTGTTCTCACTATTGTATCCATTCCCAAAAATAACAGCCCAGCCAACCTGGGTATTAACCACAAAAGCCTTGCTGAAACTATAACCCATATCCGCCACCTCATCCGCAGGGGTTGTGCTGTTGGGATATTCCCACATCACTCGACCTGCAAGGGATGTTTCAGTGGTGATAGCAGTTTGTGCATTTGTAATATCAAGGCAATAATAGCCTTTTCCTCCCTTTCCAAGCCCCCCTACAAGTAAATCTTTGCTGGTTGTTTTTTTGGCATAGGGAGTCAAATCAACAAAATAGATATGGCTGTAATTTGGATCTATGAGGCGATCCAGATTATGAAAAACAAGATCTGGAACATAGGCGAACAGCTCCTTTCCATTGAGTGCATTCAATGCATGGAGCATGCCGTCATTGCCCCCCACATAAACGACATTTTCATAATACAACGGCGCAGAGTGAACAATGTCTGCCAAAGCCGTATCTCTGACATAATTCCCATTTTCATCCTGAAGAATCCGATTTCTGAAGGAACCGCTGTTCTGCTCCTCAAGCGTATGATTCCCCCTTAAATAGTCAACCATACCCGAAGAAGTCAGTGTTGTTTTCTGAGTAGTTGATAAACTGTCAAATCGAAATGGAATACCAGCAGGTGTTGTCAAAGTATTGTCATAAGTCGCGATTTTCCGTCCTGTGTTCCAATAGTTGGCATCGGAATTAAGATCTCCATCCAAAACCTCACTGGCTGACCATTTAGGATTCTCTATGATAACAGCACCTGTCTGTCCATTCACATCATAGGCAACCACATCACCGGTCCATCGGGAAGTTGAATAAATGGACTGATATAAAATCAATCCCTCCTGGAGTTCTTCGCCATTTATTGAAACAGATGCACCGGAACCGATGCGCGCCAGTACGTCCGAAATCACTTTTTCAAAAGCGGTGACCAGTTCCTGGGGGGTTTTTGCATTCAGATAAAGACCACGACCATTAACTGCTGCATGCCACAAATCGTCAATCCGCTCTTTATCTTCATTAATAGGACTTGGCCAGGTGGGATACACCCTGTCTTCCGCTACGATATTATCCAGATCGTAATCATCAGGATCCAAATTGCCATCAACCCCAAAGGCAACAGTGTATGTGACCATGTGCTGCCAGTTGGCAGTATCATAAAAATTAACTGGCACATTGTTATCAATATTGGGGGCAAGATCTTCCTGCCAATAATACATGGCAACATCTGCCAGCGTATTGCTTGCGGAATCCCCGTATGGGGCAGGTTCATCACCATCCACATTTCCAAGACCCGGTGACTGACCGTTATACGAACCATCGGTGAACATAATGGCAAAATTTTGCTGACATTCCCCAGATGCATCCGTTGCCAGGGGAGAGGTGCTCAACTCTGGCTCGCTGGGTGTTATGGTCTCGTTCACGTGAAAATATTTACCAATTTTCTGCAAGCCTTTCCGGATGGGGGTAGATCCGATGGTATGGGTACCGGGATGATAAGCATACAACTTATCCAATAGAGCATTGGTTTGATCAACTCCATTCACACTGATTGGCAATACCGATTGAAGAATATGAGCATTAATACTCCTGATACCCACATTAACCCCTTTAAGTTTGGGAATCACATTGGCAATGGCCGCAATGGAAGTGCAGCGTCTTTTCCGATAAAAAGAATACCAGTTGGCAAAATTTTGCCGCTCTTCAGCATAGGTTCTATCCGTTTTCACATCATCAGGGGGGGAGGCAGCTACAACCAATTCACCGTTACCCACTCTACCGTCGGTATCGTTGACCCGATAATAATCAATGCTGTTTCCATCAACAACTACAAGATAAGGTCTCGCCTCACTTTCAGACCAGACATAGTAATGAGCGTTTTTAACGCTGATACCATCAATGGAAAAAAAGGTCGAACTTAAATTAAAATAATTGGCAGCATAATAAGGGTGTGATCGGGGATTATCCGGATCTGCATCTCCGAGGTTGGTCCAGGGGCTATAGTCAACATGTGGGTTATAATAGATAACATTATATCCATACCATTGGGATTTCCAATAGTCCTGTTTACCCTCATCATAAAGAATATGGGAATTGGTACCGGTTTTATAGAGATTATCTCCCGGATCATCAAAAATATATTCATAATCCCGGTTTCCCACATTAAATAATCCCACATCTTCATTGGTCATTATCTCCCAATCCATACTGCCTGAATCATCAAGGCCAAACATCAAATTGGGTGCAGATGCCGCAAGTTGTGTGTCCAAAGGCGTGTCCGAAAGATCAATGCATGACAACGCGGTATCGTCAAAACCGTTACAGTCCTGATCTATACCATCGTCAGGTATTTCAATGGCACCGGGGTGTATAGAGGCATCTGTATCATCACAATCCACATCAACGGGATATCCATCTCCGTCATTATCTTCAACACACACGGCATCAGACCCATCACAATCCTGATCAATGGCATCTTCACAGACATCAACGGCACCGGGGTTAATTCCAGCATCTGCATCATTGCAATCCACGGTTAAATCTGTTAACTCCAACTCAATTTTATAGTTGGTTGGCCTTTCACAAGCAGTCTGTGTTGTACCATCAGAATAACCATCTTCGTCTGAATCCTTATACCATATCTGCCCCGGGAATTCCTTGGGATCATTATCATTACAATCATCACCGATCTCAACATACCCATCCGGCCGGACCAAGCCCGTCATGGTATTATTCGGATCTCCATGAGTATCTTGATCCGCGTCTTGGTAATAGATATACACACAATCTTCGTCCACAGAATCGTCACAATCCTGATCAATCCCATCGTCACAGATTTCATCCGCCCCGGGATAAATAGTTTCATCTGCATCATCACAGTCATTAATCCCAGACAATTCTGACTGAAGATTATAACTTCCAGGGCGCTCACAAGCAATGGTGGTTGTTCCGCCTGAATAGCCATCACCATCGGAGTCCAAATACCAGACCTGTCCAGGATATTCATCGGGATCGGTATCATCACAGTCATCACCGTTTTCCACATAGCCAGCCTGTGGGAACATTACCGTATCATTAGGGTTGCCATATGTATCACCATCGAAATCTCGATAATAGATAGTCGTACCACAATTGTATTCAATGGTTTTTGATATATCGTTATTGCGAGTTTGCAATTCTATACAATATGAGGTGCTCCACCCCCACCACCTCCACCACCAAATTATTTTCAAATCTTCATTCACCGGCATGGAACACCCTGTGGCATCACTTATATCCGGAACAATAAGGTAGTATGTGCTGTTCTTGCTAAGGAAAATCGAACCTCCAGACTGTATACTCCCGACTTTATCATCCCGATCCAGATAAGGACCCGTCCAGTAACCAGTCCATATCTCAAATACCGGATTCACATTTTTAGCAGTCAAAGGCTCTACATTAAGAGAAAAATTCACATAACTCGCGGCCATGGCAATATTTGAAAAACAAAACAGGTAGACCAAAACATAGAAGAATTGTGATACATATTTTTTATTTTTAGAATATCGCATATTTATTCTCCTGATTTGCATGGTTAGCCACATTTAATGTCTTTTCCTGTAACCAATTTCAATAACTACCCTGCCATTATTAGACGCTCCCTTTCCCCTGCCGATATAATCGAACAACTGACTGGTGGCGGTCATATCCAAGGAAGCCTTCAATGCAACATTTTTTTCAACAACAGCGTATTCAGCATTTGAGAAAATGCTAGAGACTGCAGCATTTGTAAGCGGATTCCAGTTATCTACATCGCTCATATCCAGATTTGGATCTATTTTTTTCAGCCAAACAAAAGTGGTAAAATTTCTGTCATCCAGATCAGTCTCACTAGCAGATTCCAGGGATTGCAACCCCTCCAAGGCAGCAGATTCTGCCATATAAAAATTCTGCTGGTAAATTCGCTCATTCCTGACAATCTGAAGCTCGGTTGTGCTTGTATTTATTGAAGAAATCCCTAATATAGTAAGAACGGCGAGTATAAGCATGGCCATGACGATGGCTGAGCCATCCTCATTGTTAATGATATTCTTGTATTGCTCATTCATCCTGCATCCCTCCGGAATGTGAATCAAAGGTCTTTAGCTTTTAAAAAAGTTAACGTTACCCTTGGGTTATCATTAGGGGCGGTCGAATGTAATAACGAAACCGTTATTTTTTTACAATCACTCACCGTGTTGACAGTATAAGTCAGCGTATAACTCTCTGGAATCGTGCTATCATCACTATGACCTAAAACAGCAGTTAGCCCGTCTGAAAGCGCACTGTCACTGTATTGCATCTGCATTATTAGCTCAATTTGATTTTGCGCTGCAATCACCAATTCAGTATATTTTCTTGCTTTTGAGTTGCCTTCGATGGAGGATAACTGCATTTTTGCCACACCAAGGACTCCAACAGAAAGAATTACCAAGGCTATCAGAACTTCAAGAAGCGTGAATCCTTTTTTTTCACAAATGTAGGCTCTTGTTTGAATCGTTGATAATTCAGAAGTCATAACTCACACTCCCCAAGAAAGTTTCGATTCGCAATTCAAAATCACCTTGATTTTAAGCAAACGGGCTTCAAATACTATATTCCCAAATTTCTACATTTAATTGTAGTGGTCAACATACGGTTATTCCCCAATGTATGATCAACTGCACCAAAATTGATGGTTGCTTCAATGGATATTTGAATACTCCGGACATCGGAGATAGTTGTTGCAACACTGCCATCTGCCTTGAAATAGACAAACTGAAGTGTATTTATGTTTTCTGCTATGGCCTGACGGTTTGCACTACCAATTTTTCTTCCGATATCCATGTCTCCATCATCATAAGCATCGTAAAGATCATATTCAATTGTTTGCAATGTGCCAGTATTGTCATCCCAAAAGGTAAAACCCAACGGATTGCCATCCGTTCCATTTCCTATTTTTGTTATTCCGGCATTTTTCCCATTATCAGGGTCATACCCTGCCATTCTAATCTCTCTTGTCATAATATATAAAGCAGCTCGCAGATTCTGCTGCATTTCAACAATCTGTTTTTGTGCCAATTGTGCATCCTGTTGACTCTTATACGCAATAAATATTCCTGCAGCCACAATAATTGAAATAGTTATGGCCACAAGCAGCTCAATCAAAGTGAAACCAATATTATTTTTTAAGTATTTATTCTCCATTTTCATCCCATAAAAATTATTATCCAACTATGGCACTCGTATATTCCCTGCTGAATTAACAATTACCTCCATAATTTTTGAATTTGAATTTTGAAGCGTAATTGTCCCACCCGTTGCCCCAGTTGATAGTAATCCCCTGCTATTAAATCCAATATAGTAAGGAGCAGTACTTGAATGAAAGGTTGAGCTGGTAAACTCAACACCAATAGGCAGAATAACATTTTTTAAAAACACCTCGGAACCATTCTGCAGATAGTCATTGGCGGTGCCAGAACCATCATTTCCCCCATTATCGACAAAAGACTGATAGCTTTCACCAGTAAGATCAAAAATCACAACCGTGTTTGAATTTTCCGAGGCAGCTCTTAACTTCATTTCCTGCAAACATGAAACAATATCCCTTGTTGCGCTCCGAAGCCGATAATCCGGCAGCCACCTAATGAAACCGGGTATTGCAATGCCAGCCATGACTCCGATAATGGCAACCACAACCATCAGTTCCACCAATGTGAAGCCTGAAATTGATTTTTTATTTTCATTCATCATCAAATATTCTCCAGCAGACGAACAGCCCTTCACCCATATGATTTCAGTCAAGAGAGAACACGCAAGAATGCATACATCATAAGAAGAAGAAGAAGAAGAAGAAGAATGGATCTCAAAGGATAACAAGATTTTTTTAAAAAAACTGAAGGGGAGGGCTGAGGTATATTTAAGATCCACATATGAAAATTTCCTCTATATCCACCGACACTTAATCTTCTCAAGATTGGGCATTTTTTGGTAAAGAACTTGACATTTTTTAGTACCCCCCCACTATTTAAAACTTTAAAACTTACTATAAAACAGTTTCTTTTTTTTCACAAGCATTGATAATAAGCTGAAAAATCGATGCATCCAGTCAAAAAGCATATCCATCACACCGTTTCAGAAGACCAATTGGGAACATTCCATAAAAATTGACAATTTAGATAGAACAGGAAGCCCATGGCAAACGCATTAAAATTTAAATCTTAATAAATTCAGATGTTTACGAAGAGAGCTTTAAAAATTTTGGGACTTATTGAAAATAATAAAAGCCTCTAATATTCTGAATTCATTGATATCAAAATTCATGCCATATTTTAATGGGTTTGCCCTGACAGGAAGCCTTGAAATCAATTGAAGAATAGTATAGACTCTGAGCATACTAGAAGCGACGGTTAATATTAATAACGGAAGCAAAAAATATACCCGATGAAAAAGACATTCAAAGCCTCACCCTGGATAAAAGGACCATGGATGTCTTGGTGGCAAATATTATCACCACCTCTAAATATTTTGAGGTTCGGCTTGATCACATGCAGGATTAAACAAACAGTACAAACAATGATATCAGCAACTTCTGCGCCTATACAGACAAACGCTTTGCGACGGTGAATAAGCGTTTTGACGACATGAAAGTCGATATGGACAAACGCTTTGATGAAATGATTGCATCCATTGATCGACTGACAGACAAACTTGAAGACAGGGATAATAAACAGCGAGGATTCACCCTTCGAATGTTTACTATTTCCATTGGAATTTCCCTTGTGGGTAAATTGGGTGCTTTTTTAAAATCAATGGGTTTGATCTGATGTGAAACCTTCAAAAGAAATAGCCAGAATCCTTTTTAACAGCGAGATCCTGTCCAGAAAGCAGGTCAACGCCGCATTGAAAAATGAGCCGGACATCCTCAAGGCCCTGGAAAAACAGCAACAGGCAAAACTCAAGGGAAACGCAAAAAACACCATCCTCCCCCCCATCTACTTCATGGATGTGCTCCTGGCCCTGAAGCTCAAAAAACAGGATGATCCGGAGGTCTCACTGGATGAAGACCTCCTCTACGAAACCCTGGCCACCGCCTGGAAAATCCCCTACAAAAAAATTGATCCCCTGACCCTGGATCTCAATGTGGTTACCCAGACCATCCCCCACTCCTTTGCCCTTCGGCATCTGGTTCTGCCCCTGGAGGTGGAAGGCAAAACCATACAGGTGGCCACCCCGGACCCGTTTAACCATGAAGCCATGGATGACATTGAGCGGGTGTCGGGACTTAAGGCCTTGCCGGTGGTCAGTTCAAAAACAGATGTGATACGGCTCATTGCCGAGTGTTTTGGATTTCGAAAGTCCATCACCGCTGCTGAAACCCAGTTTTCACACAAAAGAGGGGGGGAACTTGGCAATCTGGAGCAGCTGGTGCGCCTGAAATCCAGTGACGAACTGCCCGCCACAGATCAGCACATTGTCAATGCCGTGGACCATCTTTTCTCCTATGCCCTGGATCAGCGGGCCAGTGACATCCACATTGAACCCAAACGGACAACAAGTCTGGTGCGCATGCGCATCGACGGGATGCTCCACACGGTTTATACCCTGCCGGGCCGGGTGCACAATGCCATCATCAGCCGCATTAAAACCCTGTCCGGGCTGAACATGGCAGAAAAAAGGCGGCCCCAGGATGGCCGCATCAAGACCCAAAAGGATAAAGTGGAGGTGGAGATCCGGGTATCCACCATTCCCGTGGCCTTTGGTGAAAAGGCGGTGCTCCGGCTCATGGACCCCGAGGTGTTGTTCCAGGACCTGGAAAAGCTTGGGTTTTCACCGGAGGATCTGGAAAAATACAAAAACATTATCACCCTTCCCCATGGAATTATCCTGGTCACCGGTCCCACGGGAAGCGGCAAGTCCACCACCCTTTATTCCACATTAAAGCAGCTGTCCAGCCCGGCGGTGAACATCACCACCATTGAAGATCCCATTGAGATGATCCACGAGAATTTCAACCAGATAGCGGTGCAGCCGGCCATTGATGTCACCTTCAGCACCATATTAAAGAATATCCTGCGCCAGGACCCGGACATTATCATGGTGGGGGAAATCCGGGATCTGGACACGGCCCAGAGTGCGGTGCAGGCGGCCCTCACCGGGCATCTGGTTTTGTCCACCCTTCACACCAACGATGCGGTTTCATCCCTTACCCGACTGCTGGATCTGGGAATCCCGCCCTTTCTGGTGCAGTCCTCCCTGGCGGGCATCATTGCCCAGCGCCTGGTGCGGCGCATCTGTCCCCACTGCCGGGAATCCTTTGAAATAGATAAAACGGAACTGCTGGCCATGGGGTTAATGCTTCCGGAAGATAAAAAGAAAAATGTGGGGGATAACGACGAAATCCCCATCGGCTCCTGGACAGAAACCAGTATTTCCCGGAAAATCGACGTGGATGGTAATGAGAACGGAAACCTTCCAAAAAAGAAGACCTCCGGCGAAAAAACGGCACCTGCGCAGAACGGAAAAATAACCCTTCACCGGGGAAAAGGCTGCATCAAGTGCAGACACACCGGCTACAGGGGCAGAAGTGCCATTTTTGAGGTGCTGCCCTACTCGGAATCATTGAAAAAAATGACATCCGGGGATGTCAATGTGTCCAGTTTAAGGAAACGGGCGGCCCATGAAGGGTTAAGTACCCTTCGGGAAGATGCGGTATTAAAGATGCTCAATGGAGAAACCACTTTTGAGGAGGTATTGCGGGTCACCTGGCAGGGGGAGTGTTAAATCATTTCAGCATCGTCAGGGCCGACCCAACCGATCTTGTCCCGGGAAAAAATTATTTTTAAATACCCATCGCGTTGTTCTTGCACCCGCACCCGGGTACCGGCATGGAGCACAAACAGGGTTGTGGATTCAGGGGAGAGCCCCGAATGGATGGCGGCTTCTCTGGAAAGGATGACGGCAAACCGGCCCTTGTCTTTTTCATAATAATCATAGCAGACGGTGGTGCCAGCCAGGATCACGGCCACAAAGAAAATAATACCTGCCAGGGTGAACACGCGCTTTTTCTTCAGGGTTCGGACACCGGCATAAACGGCAAAGATTGCAGACAAAGCAATGGCTGTCCAGATCATCAGCCAGGGCGGCAGATAGTTTTTCCAGAAAAACAGCATGCCGGTGATATCAATCCCCGGGGCATCGGACTTATCCTGGACAAAGGTTTTTGCATGGCTGAGGTTAAATCGCAGATCCGGATCCTGGGGCATGAGCATTTTTGCCCGTTCATACCACAAAATGGCCCGACCAATATCACCGGCTTTTAAAAAAGCGTTGCCTGCATTGTAGTAGAGTTCGCCGTTTTCCATGTCCTGGGATGCCAGACGGGCAAATGTTTCTGCGGCTGCTTTAAACCGGCCTTGTTTATAAGCGGATATGCCCTCAAGCAAGGTGGTTCCATGGGTGGTTCCCTGGCCGGGATCTTTGCCCTCCCTGGCCTGGGCATACACCCATGAGGAGGATGCCCCTGTCAGCATCCCAAAAACAAGCACCAGACAAATCAGTTTCATGATGGCCTTTACTCTACCCAATAAGGCCTTTCTGGCATGGTGGTCCAGTGCGCCTTTGCCATACCGGGCCGATTCAATGTCATACATCACATCCTCCACCTGGTTCACCGTTTCCGATGCCTTGCCGTTTCTGGTCAACATCTCACAGGCCTCTTTAATGGTCAGGGATCGCTCCGGCTGCCTGGCCGCCCAAAGAACACGACACATCATGGCCATATAAAGATTTCGTAAGAAGCCCTGATCATCCTCATGACTGTTTTCGCTTTTTTTCAGATAATCATCTGCTTTTTTTCCCAGAAGCATCACGGGATCTGCCCCCTTGCTTATCATCCGAAAGACCGCCTGGGCCAGAAAAAAAAGGGCAAAGGGCAGCAGATACAACAGCATGAACAGGGAAAAGGGCATGGAAAACCGGGTGGTGAGCAGGCCGGGACCTTCTTTTAATTCCAGAATATCCCTGCCGGTGAAGACCACCTGGCGGGGTGTTACGGCCTTGTCTACAGGGGATGCCGTGGTTGCTGTAATCAATGGCTGTTCCTGGGCCCCACCCGGGGTCACTGTCAAGTTCATGGAAGTGCTGGTAAGGATTTTGTAAACATTATCTGCCACATCAAAATAAGAGACATCAAGGGCCGGCACGGTGAAAGTCCCAGGAGATACCGGCACCAGGGCACGTTTAAAGGTTTTACTGCCCTGGTAGCCCTGTGGGGTTAATTGAATATCCTCCACCGGGGAATCCTCGTAAATCTTAAAGGAGTCCGGAAGGGTAAGTTCCGGCATTTTTGCATCCATGACATTGCCGGTGCCGGAAAGAGTCACCGTTAATGTGGCGGACTCTCCGGCCTTTATGGCATTGTTATCCAAGGAAGCTGAAAGGTTAAATTGCCCCACCAGGCCGGAAAACGGAACCTTTTCATCATGGGCGGGCAGGGGCATCACCTCAAGGGGCATGGACTTTGTTGAAAATCGGCGGGGCTGGGTCCTGCCCATGGCAAAAAAGCCATTGGAAAAAAATGAATCCCCAAAGGGATCCCGGCTGCGGGTTCTGTCCTGGACCACCACATCGCAGGAAAGAAAGGAAGGGGCAATGGTAAGACTTCCCGGTGTTCTGGGTATGATAAGATAACTGATCTCCACCCCGCGGTATCTTCGACCATTGATATTCCGGGTAAATTCCCGGGGTTCCCCCATTTCTTCCACACTGAATCCCTCAAATTCAGGCTTCTGGAGCCGGGCATTGGAAAATTGAACCGCACTGAACAGCTGAAACCGATAAATGCCCTGCTGGCCCACAAAGAGTTTTTCGTGGGAAAGCTTTGCCCGGACAAAGATATCCCGGTTATCTTCCGGAGCCACAGGTGAGTCTGAAACCATCACTTCAATGGGCTGGGTGTGATAAATCTTTCCATCATGGGCCACCGGCAGGGAGGGAATGGCCAGACGGCCCCTGGTGCGGGGCACCAGCTGAAACACCGCCGTCACCGTTTTGGAATAACTGCCGTTGATGATGCTGACATTACTGCTGCTGCTCCGGGACACAATCTGAAAATCCGTTATGGGGGAGGTATCCACCTCTCCTTCGCCCCCGTCAAAGATAACCTTTAACCCGAGATAATCGTTGATGGAAATCTCATTGCGATCCACCTGGGCGGTGACGGAAAAGGCAAACGCCTGGTCGGGAAAAAGAAAAGCAACAACCATTATAATTTGAAAAATGATTTTAAACATCTATGTGTTTTTCTCCTTAAATACCCATTCTCACACTGTCTTTTCACCCATCATAGATTATGACCCGTCAATGGAAAGGCCACCCCACATCCCCACTGACCTGCCTACCAGTCCTTTTCAACCCTTTGGCCGGAATACACCGGCATCATGGCCCGACCCGGCTGATCTTCCAGGCGATCGAGCATCTGCTGTTGAAGGGGTTGAAGGGCCCCCATGCCCTGGGACTGCTCCGGGGTGTCCTGTGTTTCAGCGGCCTTGGATGCAGCCGCACCGGATTTTTCTTTATCCTGACCCGACTGTTGATCTTTCTGATCTGCACCGGCTCCGGTGGCCTGCTCTTCTTCAGATTGTTGTTTTTCATCTTGTCCGGCCGTCGCTGAAGGCGTATCTTGATTCTCTCCAGGATTGGGGGACTGCTGGTCCGGGGCGGATTTTTCATTCTTCTGATCGGCTAAGTTCTGCCCATCGGGCTGGCTGTGCGGCTTTTTATCTCCCTGATCGTCCCGGCCCTGGTCGTTGTCCTGGGGATTCTTTTTCTGTTGATCTTTCTTTTGCTGATCACCCTTGTTCCTGTCAGCGTCTTTGTTGTCTGAATCTTTACTTTCGGAGTTCTTTGAATCGTCTTTCTGATTCCCATTGGAAGCCTTCTGGTCCTGGGCGGCTTTTTTCTGCTCTTGGATTTTCTGTTTTACAAATTCAATATTTTCCGTGGATTTCTGAAAAAGCGGTGAGGTTTCCGGTATCTTCTTAAAAGATTCCAGAGCGTCTTCAAGATTGCCCTTACGATATTGGGTGTTTCCCAGATTAAACGTTGCCTTTTGCTTTAAAGCGGCATCCTCGGTGTCCATGGCCCGGGTGAAATTGGCCGCTGCCGATTCATAATCACCTTTTTTATAGGCCGCGCTGCCGATGTTGTAATACAGTTCGGGCATGTCCGGTCTGTCCAGCTGGGCATCAATGAATGATTTTTCCGCCTTGTCCCACTCCCCTTTGTCATAGGCTTCAATGCCGTGGGCCACACTTTTTGATGCACCGGCATGGGCCAGGGGTATGCCCCCCAGACCAATGTATCCAGCAAGGCATAAAATCAACCACGAGGCCAGATGGCTTTGGGAAGGCCCATTGTTTTTTTTACCTTTTTCAGACACCAGAAGCTCCAGAATCAATAAAAGCACACAGGGCAGCAAAAGCCACTGGAAGCGATTTTCCCACACCTTTTTTCGACCGCTCTGGACGGTGGTTCGCTCCATGTTTTTCAAAATTTGCCCGGTGTAGATTAAATCCAGATCCATGTCCCCGGCAACGGATTTCACATAGATTCCCCGGGTGAGTGCGGCTATTTTCTCCAGTCCTTCATCATCCACCCGGGACATGACGATACTTCCCGTTACATCTTTTTTAAATCCCCCGGCGGCATCGGGGATGGGTGCCCCCTCTTTTTTGCCAACGCCGATGCAGAAAATGCGCACCTCTTTCTCCAGGGCCTCCCGGGCCATTTTCATGGGATCACCACTGGTATTTTCACCGTCGGTGATGATAATAATGGCCTTTTCCGATGCGGTATCCCACTCAAACCCGTTCAGGGCCGTGGCAATGGCTCCGCTTAAATCCGTGCCGCCCATGGGGAGGTAATCCGGGCTTAAGGCTTTTAAGAACAGGCTGAAGGCAGAATGATCCAGGGTCAGCGGACACTGAAGAATGGCACTGCCGGAAAACGCCACCAGACCTGCCCGATCGGACTGCATCATCTTTAACAGATCTATGATCTCTCTTTTGGCTCTCTCCAGACGGGTGGGTTTGATGTCCGTTGCCAGCATGCTCCTGGAACAGTCCAGGGCAATCATGATATCAACACCCTTCTGCTCCACCTTTTCCCAGCGAAATCCCAGCAAGGGCCCGGTGAGGGTCAACACCGCCAGTAAAAATCCTGACACCAGAAGCCCCCCCTTGGTCCAGCGCCGTCGGGAACCGGAGCCCGGAGCCATGTCGGGCACCAGGGCCAAGGAGATGAACTGGGAAAGAATGCGGGTTCGTTTCCGGATACCGTAAATGGTTACCCCGGCCAGCAGGATTGCGATCCATATCAGATAAAACATATAAGGGTGTGCAAATTTCATATCCATCAGGGAATCCTCATCAGCCGGGTATTGAAAAGGAGAATATAAACGCCAAGCAGACACAGGGCCGGAAGCACAAACCAGTAATAGAGATCATTGTACTCGGCCCAGGCATCCACCTCCACCTTGGTTTTTTCCAGGCGGTCGATGCTTTCATAAATTTTTTCCAGCTCATCCATGTTTTTTGCCGCAAAAAACATTCCACCGGTTTTTTCTGCCATTTTCTTCAAGGCATCATGGTCCATGTCCACCTGCTGGTACACATACCGCTGGCCCATCAGGGGATCATTGACCAGAAAGGGGGCCTTCCCCCGGCTTCCCACCCCGATGGTGTAAATCTTCACCCCGCCGGTGGCGGCAATGTCTGCTGCCTCGCCGGGGGACAACTGTCCGGAATTACTGCGGCCATCGGTCAAAAGAATTATAATATTGGATTTACTTTCAATGTCGGACAAACGTTTAAAGGCGATACCCACGGCATCACCAATGGCCGTACTGGGACCGGCAGCCCCGATTTTCAAACGATCCAGCACAAAGGAAATGGTGTTGTAATCCCGGGTAAGGGGCAGTTGGGTAAAGGCCTGGGAACCAAACACCACCATGCCGATGCGATCGCCATCCCGTTTCATGATAAAATCGTTGACCACCCCCTTCACTGCCTCCAGGCGGGTGACAATCTTACCATCCCGCTTAAAATCCAGGGCCGCCATGGATTCAGACAGATCCAGTGCCAGGACAATGTTAATACCTTCGGTGGTGACGTTCATCTTCCGGGTACCCCACTGGGGCCGTGCCAGGGCCAGAATCATCAAGAGCAGGGCCGCATATTTAAATAAAGGAAGCAGGCGGGAAAGCACCAGCATAAATGATTTTGGCTGGATGTATGAAAGATCGTCATGGGATGCCATGAGCTTGATGGGACGATGACGCCGTCGGCGCACCAGCATGGCCAGGGGAAGGGCAAACACAAACAGCAAAAATAAGGGGGATGCAAATCTAAACATGGTGTATCACTGCCCCTTTGGGATGTATGAACGATTATCTTTTGTGACGGGGGGAGGTGAGTCTGGGATGAAATTTTCCGAAGTTCTGTCCTTTAAGGGGATATCTTGGCCCGTTGAAGGTTGTGGTTTTCCGGGGTTCATGGCCGTCGGGTTCCGGTTCGAATTTTCTTCCATGGAGGCGACAGAACCAACGGTGACAAAACGGATAAAATCCCTGACCAGATCAGTATCTTTGCGGATACGCGGGACATCCGGGGTAATGCCTGCATATTTCACCATGGCTGCAAACTCAAAAAAGTCCCGGGTCCGGGAGGTGAGGTCTTTATCCAGGGCAAGTCCGGACAGGGTTGCCAGGACTTCTCTGGTGGTCATCTCCGGAACCCCCATGTCAAACACCTTTCCCATGAATATTTTCAGTATGGCCGAAATATCAAAATAATATTGCCTGGGATCTTTTTCCATGGCATCGGCCAGCGCATTCAGTGCATTGAGGGCTGCCTGATCCCGTGGCAGAGGGGGCGGCAGCATCAGCGTGTTTTGGGAAACCCGGTGCTGTCTTCTGCGTTTCAGGTAAAAAAACAAAAGCAGGCCCAATCCAACAATGGCAAGTATCCCCGTCAGAATCATGAGCATCTGGATTAAAAAAGGATCCATGCCCACCGGCACCGGCGGTTCTATATCATGAATATCCTGCATTTACCGCAACCTCTTTTCCCGCTGCCGGAAAAACAGCGTTAATACATCAGCCACGGACTGATCCGTGGGCATATGAAAATAATCCACCCGGGCCGATGTCAGAGCCGCTTCAACACCTGCCATCTGATCTCTTTTCCAGGAGTGATAGCGCTGCCGAACCCGGGGATCTCCGGCATCCAGTATCCATTGTTCTCCGGATTCCAGGCCACCCACAGTGACAATACCCCGGGAAGGCAAGGTGGCTTCCCCGGCATCGGAAACAATTACCCCGATGAGCTCGTGGCGCTGACGGGCGGTTATCAGCGCTTTTTTTACATCCGGTGCAATGAAATCAGAAATAATAAAGGTAAGGGTTTTCTTTCTGGACACCGTGGCAAGGTATTCCAGTGGGGCACGGATATGGGTACCATGACCCTGGGGCTCAAAGGTGAAAATCTCCCGGATCAGCCGCCAGATATGACCGGCCCCCTTTTTCGGTGGGATGTATTTTTCCACCTGATCGGTGAAAAAAATGGCCCCCACCTTATCATTATTTTTTATGGCACTGAAGGCCAGAACCGAGGCCACCTCCGCTGCCTTTTCCAGCTTTAACCCGGAAAAGGTGCCGAAGCGCTGGGAGGCGCTCATGTCCACCAGGAGGATCACAATGCTTTCGCGCTCCTCTCTGTATCGTTTAATAAAGGGACGGCCCAGGCGGGCAGACACTTTCCAGTCAATGGCCTTTACATCATCGCCGGGGCTGTACTCCCGAACCTCTTCAAACTCTATACCCGATCCCCTGAACACAGACCGGTACTGCCCGGCCATCAGGGTGTTCACCGTGCGGCTTCCCTTGATGTGGATGCGTTTGATTTTTTTTATGATGTCTTCGGGGACCATTGTCATGGGGTTTGCCTCAATGGAAACTGAAAATTTTGGGTATTTGGTACTGGGTACTGGGTACTGGGTTCTGGTTACTTGATATCGGCTACCTGATTCCGGGTAGGAATCGCGTCAACCGGTGATCATGGCACGGGCACAGAATCAAACAGGGTCTGGATGATATCATCGGTGGTCACATCGGCGGCCTCAGCCTCAAAAGAGAGCAGAATGCGATGGCGCAGCACATCGGGAGCCATGGTTTTGATATCCTGGGGCGTCACATAGGCCCGGCCCTGGAGAAAGGCGCTGACCCGGGCAGCCTGGGCCAGAAAAAGCGTGGCCCGGGGGGATGCGCCAAAGGCCACATGATTTTTGATATCCATTCCAAACTTTTCCGGATGCCTGGTGGCAAAAACCAGATCCACTATGTATTCTTTCAGCTTATCATCCACATAGATTTCCCGGATAACCTGGGTCATGGCCTTGAGTTCCGCCGGTGTCACCACCGGTTCAATGATTTCCGGGAGGTTAAATTCCGACTTCTTGAGAATCTCAAGTTCCTGGTTCCGATCCGGGTAATCAATGAGAATCTTGAGCATAAAGCGGTCCACCTGGGCTTCAGGAAGGGTGTAGGTGCCCTCCTGCTCAATGGGGTTCTGGGTGGCCAGCACCAGGAATGGGTCCGGTAAAACATAGGTGACATCCCCGATGGTCACCTGTTTTTCCTGCATGGCTTCCAAAAGGGCCGACTGCACCTTGGAAGGTGCCCGGTTAATCTCATCTGCCAGGATGATATTATTGAACAGCGGCCCCTTTCTGGTGATGAAATCCCCCATTTTAGGTCGATAAATCTCTGTCCCAACCAGATCCGCCGGCAGCAGGTCCGGGGTGAACTGAATGCGTTTGAAATCGGCCTGCACCGTTGCTGCCAGAGCCTTGACCGCACTGGTCTTGGCAAGGCCGGGAACCCCCTCAATGAGCACATGACCACCAGAAAGAAGGCCTGTCAAAAGCCCGTCAACAAGTTTCTGCTGCCCCACCAGGGCCTTTGCTATCTCTTTTCTCACACGGCTGATCAACAGGTGGTGGGCTGCAATTTTTTCTTTCATTTCATCCATATGTTAGATACCTCAAATATAAATTCTCAATGGGTTCGGGCATTCATGGATTTATTGTGAATAGCATCCGGCTTTTAAAATGCGGACTTGGTCACAAAATCGGCACTCCGGGGTGGGTTCAGACTTGCGTCATTGACACTTTTGTTGGACTTTAGCATTAAACACAAGCAGCTGACAAAGGCATAAAGCCTGATAAAAAACCCAAGCTCTGGCACCACATAGCCTGACCCCGTTGACCCGCCAATTGTGACGGTTGGCCCATGCTGTGAGCAAGCCCTATCTCAACTTCAATTCTGACGTAAAATATAAAATAGAAACCACAGGTGTCAAGGGGATAAGGGGGAAGAAAGCATCCACCTCACGGCATCAGTCTATAACTGTAAATTTCTGCCGTGATACGGGTAACTTTAAGAATATGCTCACGGATCTGGGTTTTATCTTTACCCGCGTAATTGCGATAGCTCATGATAATTCCGCTCAATGCTCCGATAAATGACTGGGCATAAAGGCGCACATTTTCTTTGACCCCATAACGTTGGAGCAATCGGGAAAATCCATCAAAAAAAATCCGGGTCACAGAACCAAAATCCTTCAGGGCCTGGTGATCCATGTTATCCTTTAACATAATGTAGGTCATCATCTGAAAGGTGGATTCGTTTTGAATCAGATGGTCCACATAGGTAACGGCAAAATCTTCAATGGTGGCCGGTGCATCTTCCTTTACCATCTCTTCAAAGGCCCTGCTCACCGACGAAATGTCCTGGATAAAGGCTTCCACAAACAACTCTTCCTGACTGGGAAAATATCGATACAAGGTCGCGGGGGAGACCCCTGCTTCATCTGCAACATCCCGCATGCCCACATCATAAAAAGGTTTTCTGGCAAACAGGGCCAGGGCCGAGTCAATAATTATCTGTTTCCGGGCTTCCCGTTCCTTCTCCTTTAAAGAAGCAAACTTTGATTCCGTATTCACTAAAAAGCCTCCTGATCTTCTTGTGATAGCATTATTATAATTTGTAAACATCTATCATGACTGCCGGGGGTACACAAGAAAAAATGGGCCAGGGCACAACATGAGGCATTTGGGGAAGGGTTCAGGAGAGTATTGACCTTTTTCTACGGCATTGCTATAGCTTGGAGATCAAGCTCTTTATTTTGACACCAGCGATGCGATGATCATGTTTTTTTATTGATAAATATCAGGGTGGCGCAGAATTGAAAAGCTTGATCACAAGATCGGCAACTCTGGGGTGGGGTCAGAACGCCGAAGATAAATACAGCCAACACATTTAATTGCAAGGAACAATCATGCAAAGCTACATCAGAAGGGACCGTTTTGACTTTGAACTGGGATATTTGACTAAAAGCCCCTGCCTGACCTGCACCAACAGGGATAAAATGCCCCATTGCCAGGAGGGATGTTCCCGGCTGGATGACATCCGAACACTACTGGCCCGGGGCATCTCCACCCAGGCAAAAAACCTGGACATCTAAGGACCATGATATTTCCAGTCTTTCCAGAGGATACTTCCTCTCTTGCCAGTAAGCACTTAAGCCTGACCATTTTCAATGCGCTGAAAAACAAAAAATCCCGCATGGGTTTTTCCCTGGAACGGGCATTGTCATCGGGAATAAAAAACAAAGACAGTGCCATGGGAATCTATGCCGGGGATGCAGACACGTACAGGGTGTTTTTCCCCCTTTTGTTGCCCATCATCCAGGAATATCACAATATCGCCCCCGGTACGCTGCATAAGTCTAATCGCTCCATGGTCACCCTGCCCGATCTTGATCCCCAGGGTCAACACATTCTCTCCACCCGCATACGGGTGGCCCGCAACCTTGCCGGTTATGCCTTCACCCCCTTTATTAGCAGGCAACAGCGTAAAGAAGTGGAACAGATAACCATTGACGTGTTAAAGACGCTGCCTCCTCCCCTTTCCGGGGAATACATCTCCATGGAGGAAAGCCATGGGGTTTGCAATGCAGGTTCTGGTTCCAGCCCACCGTTTTCTTCTGATTTCACGGCCTGTGAGTTTGATCATGCAGATGTAAGTTCCCTGAAATCCAGTACGAAAGGCATGGACCAGCCCCATTTCAAGATAATGAAGCCCGCAGACCCAGTTCGACAAAACCTCTTGTTTAAAAAAGGGGATCGTTTCCAGGAAGCTGCGGGAATCAATCGGGACTGGCCGGCATTCAGGGGATGCTTTGTGTCCCAGGACACCCGATTCCGACTATGGATAAACGAAGAAGATCATCTGCGTGTCATCTCCATGGACGACCATGGAGACATGTCCAGAACCTTCAACCGTCTGGTATCTGCCCTGGAACTGCTGGAAAAAAAACTTGATTTTGCATGGGATGATGCATTGGGGTATCTTGCTTCCTGCCCCTCCAACATCGGCACCGCCATGCGGGCCGGGGTGCACATCCGCCTTCCCCGTTTGTTCCGGACACCGGACATCCTGCATGCCCAGGCGGAAAAATTCAACCTCCAGATACGGGGTACCCAGGGAGAAAAAACCCGGGTGGAGGATGGTGTGTTTGACATCAGCAATGAAAAGCGACTGGGCGTCACGGAAAATGATTGCATCAAGACCCTTCATCGGGGAATTTCTCATTTAATCCGGCTGGAGAAAACACAGAAAAAAAACAGGGCTTGATCATTCCGGGGAGGAGGCAGGTCCTAACGGCACATAGCCTGACCCCTCCCCAGGGTGGCCCATCTTGTGACCAAGCCCAAAAATTCTGAGTCCCTGACCTGGACAAGGAAAAACCCAAAAGGTTTTCTGGTTCTCTTGACCAAATAACATGAAAATCAGAAATTAAATTCTAAAATATCAGGTTACAGAGAAAGGGTAAATCCAGCTCGAATATTTCTGCCTTCACCGGGGAATCCCACTTCCTGTTCGTAATCTTCATCAAACAGATTATCCACCTCGGCATAAAGGCTGTACCGCTCACCGATTTTTTTGGAAATCCGGGCGTTCAGGATAAAATAATCATCGGTTTTTACGACATCATCATCGGGACTGCCGGTGGTGGGAAGGCTGTCATATACCCCATCCACATAGATGCTCTGAAGATCGACATTGACCAGCAGTTTAGGAATCAACACCTTGCATCCCACGCCGAATTTGTTTTCCGGAACGCCTGCCACTTTGTCCGTGATGCGTTGCCGGCTTTCATTCTGGGCATCAATAAATGTATAGTTGAAATTCATGCTGAAATAGTCACAGAAAATCACATCCATGCTTGTCTCAATACCCTGCATGGAAATATCTTCCACATTGGTGTAAATTTCGTTGCCGGTGTAATCATCCTCATAATAATCCCGGGAAATCCAGTCGGAAATATCATGGTAAAACCCTGACACATCCATAGTGAAACGTGGTCCAAATTTTCGGGTTAAACCAAGGGTATAGTTAATACTTTTTTCCGCTGTCAAATCCGGGTTTCCGCTGGTGGAAGAAAAAAGCTCAGACAGGGTGGGAAACCGTGTCTTTCGGGCCACTGACCCGTAGAAAGAGGTGACGTCCAGATCATAGGTGAAGCCTATCATGGGATTAACCTCATCCTGGGTGCCGGCGGTGTCCATGTCCACCTGGCCCAAAAGCATGTCATCGTCATCAAAAAGATACTCCTCTGCCTCCTCCACTTTGAACCAGTCATAGGAAACTCCGACGTAAAGCGTCATGCCGAACCGGGTGAAAAACTGATGTTCCGTACCCAGAGAACCCGTATGGGAAACATCTTTATTGTAAGGCTGATAATCATCATCACGGCCTTTATGGGTGTCTTCTTTATAATGCAAAGAGATATGGCCACTATGAACCTCATTTAAAGAAAAATCTGCCAGCAGGGATCCGCCAAAATAATTGTCCTTAAATGAGCTTTTGGCAATGACGTTTGAAAAATCAATGTCATCATAGGAAGCGTACACATCTTCATGGTCGTGATAAAAAAGCTTCCCTCTCAGGGTAAGCGCTTCTGAAATCATTTGTTTTCCACTGAAATCAATGCCCCAGTCATCGTAATCCTCAAAGCGGGAGAGTGTGGAAAATGCTGCTTCATCGCCGGACCGATTAAAAATTTTGTACTCGTCCGTAGCCAGGGGATGGCCCATCTCGGACTGCATGAAATATGCGCTGACAAAATATTCAGAACCCGGTGTCGGGGTAATACCGGCCCTGGCCCATAACCGGTCATTTTCATAATCGGAATTTTCCCGGAGGCCTCCATCCTCATGAATTCCGTCAATGTTTGGCATCCATTTCTTTGCCCGTGTTGTCTCAACCGGGGTATAATCATCGGAAAGCCGCCATCCATCTGATTCTTCATGGAGATAACTCACCCAGTAATTCACTGCCCCCACCTGATTACCATGGGAAACAGAAGCTTTATATGTACTGTCCTCCCCCATTTCTCCGTTAAGGCTCATGGTGGGCTTTGATGTGCCCTTTCGGGTGATGATATTCACAACCGCCACCTGGGCATTGGCACCGTAGAGCACCGAAGGAGCATTTTTGCTGATCTCAATTCTGGAGACAATGTCCACCGGAATCTGATCCAGATTCAGCTTGCCATAATAAGTTTCATAGTAGGGGATCCCGTCAATGAGAAAAAGTGTTTTTTCCTGTCCAAAACCATGGACGGAAATTTCCGGTTCATTCTTGCGCCCCCGGGTCATGGTCACCCCGGGAACAAACTTCATGGCATCAGCGATGGTGCTGCTGTTGGTGGTCTTGATATCTTCAAATGTCACCGTCTGGGTAATACCCACGTCGGACACATCCCCGGCCTCACCCTTTACCACAATTTCACCCAATGAAAACACATCTGCCGGTTCTTCAGCCGCAGACAGATTGCCCGGGATCACCAGGCAACCTATCAACAACGCCATTAAACAGCGTTTAAACATACTTTTTCTCCTTAATCATTAGACTCGATTATTTAACCCCCAAATTGCCACCCTTCATTTCTGGCTTTGCACTTTTCGGATAAATATACCCAATCTGGGGAGATCCCAGTCAAAAGTGCCAAGCAGTTTTGAAAGCACACAAAGGATGTGCAAAAATTAAAAATTTCCCGCAGCCTGAAATGGGATACTTTCAAAATCAGGCATAAAATTTTGTTCTCATTTATCCGAATTGTCAACAATAAAAAACATTAAAAGCTTTAAACAACCATAAACAACCAAAAACAACATAATAAAGTCAAAAAAAACGGACTCATCATACGCTCGGCACAGCAGGAACGAAAATCCTGGATAGCCCGGGCCATTATTTCTAGTCAAAATCCTGAAAAAAGAGGGTTCAGCACTCAAATATCCTCCGTTATAAGAATATATATCATCATGTCATGGCTTATTTTTAACTTAAACACCCCTATTGACTTTTAATAACCATAAAACTATATATTGGCTTTAATCATGACATCAACCATCCATCATATGGGCGGACATCAAAGTGGGTGGGCCATCAAAATCTGGCCCGAATTCCCAATGACAGATATGGAATAAGAATTTACACCCGGGGAATACAAAATATGGTTAAACCTTTACAGAGCGATTGCCAGGGGAATAAAAATAATCAATTCCCAGCCCTTGTTCCAATGGCAATTATTTTTTTTATTTTCATAAGCCATACCATCCTCTTCGCCCAGGAAGAGCGCACCATCATCGACATGGCCGGACGAAGAGTTGTAATAAATGGTGAGATCAAAAAAATCATTCCCACCTTTAAACCGGTGACCCTGTGCATTCTATCCCTGGGACTCCAGAACCGCCTGGTGGGCATTGATACCCATTCAAAAAAAGACAAACTGACCCGCACAGTGTTTCCAGGAGTAACTAAATTAACAGGCGTGGGAACAAAATCCACGGGTATCAACCTTGAAACCGTCCTTTCCCTGGCACCGGATCTTGTGATTCTCTATGCTCAGAAAGATGGGCTTTATCTTGCTGATCGCCTTGAAAGCATGGGAATTTCCTCCATCATCATTCTGCCTGAAAGCATGGACAACATCCGGAGATCCCTTGAAATTATCGCCCAGGCCGTAGGACTGGCCCGGCGATCATCCGGTGCCATCAATGCCATGGACAAGGTGCTGTCTCTGGTTGCCTCCCGGACAGAATCCATCCCCCTTCAGGATAGAAAAAAAGCCTATTTTGGCTCTTCCCGGAATTTTTTTAACACCGCCGCCGGCAATATGCTCCAGGATAATATCTTAAGCCGGGCCGGCATGATCAATGTTTCCCATGATCTCAGCGGATATTTCCAGGACATATCACCGGAACAGTTTTTAAGCTGGAACCCCGACATTGTTTTTATCTCCAGAAACCTTAATGGTGAAGGGCTTGCCCCCTTGCACCATCCTGCTCTTCAAAGGGTCTCCGCCATCAATCATAAACAGGTTCACCGCTTCCCCGGCAGTCTGGCCCCCTGGGATTTTCCGTCCCCGCTGTCGGCCCTGGCCACCCTCTGGGCTTCCATGCAGGCTTATCCGGAACGATTCAATGACATTGATTTAACGGCTTATGCCAACGCATTTCACCACCAGGTGTTTAACAAAACCATGGTGGAAATGGGAGGGATTCTGGATGATGGTCTCCCGGAAGAGATCTCCCATTGATTCCTGCCATTTTTCCTGAGCGGAAACCCAAAAGCTATATGCCGATACTGCTATGCATCCTCATGGTTTTTTTCTTGATTGCCATGATGGCCGGACGATATGATATTTCCATGGCTGACATGGGAAAAATACTTTTTTCCATTACCACAAACGAGTCCCTTTCTCCGGCATTAAACTCCCAGAAAATGGTTTTTTTATGGATTCGGCTGCCCCGGTGCCTCATGGCGGTTCTGGTGGGCATGGGCCTGTCCGTGTCCGGAGCCGTGTATCAGGCCCTTTTTCGGAACCCGCTTGTTTCTCCTGATATTCTAGGGGTTTCCGCAGGATGCACCCTGGGAGCCGCCCTGGGTATTATTCTAGCCTGTGACAACATCATTCTGGTGCAACTGCTGTCCTTTGTATGCGGATTACTGGCGGTGTCCATGAGCCTTGGCATTGCACGCCTCATTGCCATCCGCCCGGTGATTGTCATGATTCTTGCGGGCATGGTGGTATTGTCTTTTTTCAATGCGCTTTTGATGATTCTCAAATATTTTTCCGACCCCTACGATGAACTGCCAAGCATT
The DNA here is from genome assembly GCA_963674605.1 of uncultured Desulfobacterium sp. Lineage (GTDB taxonomy): Bacteria > Desulfobacterota > Desulfobacteria > Desulfobacterales > Desulfobacteraceae > Desulfocicer. The sequence continues at coordinate 1,751,478 of OY771474.1, forward strand.
GTGTTCTGGATCATGGGCAGTCTCACACGGGTTACCTGGACTGACATTGCCACGGCAGGCCCCCTGATTTCTGGGGGTATTTTTATCATCATGATTTTTCGGTTTCGCCTGAACATTCTTTCCATGGGCGATACCAGGGCCATCTCCCTTGGCATGAATCCTTTATTATTCCGGATAATGCTCATTATTCTAACGGCAGTCATGGTGTCGATGATGGTGGCCACCTGCGGACAGATCAGCTGGATCGCCCTGATTATTCCCCACATGGCAAGAAGCCTAGTGGGGCCACGTCACGAGGTGATGCTGCCGGTAAGTGCCCTTCTGGGCGGTATATTCATGCTGGCCGCCGACGGACTTGCGCGCTCCATGACAGCAGCTGAACTACCCGTGGGCATCATTACCGCCCTCACCGGGGCACCGGTTTTCGGATTTCTGCTGTACAAAAACAGGGGAAGCGGATGGCTGTAGCGCTGGCGTGTTGTGATCTGAATTTTTCCTATGGTAAAATTCCCATCCTGAGGGATATATCCTTTGGCATGAAGAGGGGGCAACTAACAGCCATACTGGGACGGAACGGATCAGGTAAAACCACCCTTATCCACTGTCTCAACGGCATTAAAAAAATCAGTTCAGGACGCATTTACATCAAGGGAAAAGACATTGCCTCCTTGTCCAGAAGAGAGGTGGCCCGACACATCAGCCTGGTGGTGCAGGAAAATCCCGAGGTGTTTCCCTTTACGGTGTTGGACGTGGTGGTCATGGGGAGAGCACCCTTCCTGGGCCTTACCCGGGTACCAGGTCCCCGGGATTATGAACTTGCAAGAAAAGCCCTTAAAACCCTTGATGTACTGCACCTGGCACCTTGTAATTTCAACCGCATTTCCGGCGGAGAACGACAGATGACGCTGCTTGCCTGTGCCCTGGTCCAGACCAGTGATATCATGCTGCTGGATGAACCCACCAATCACCTGGATTTTAAGAACCAGTATCTTCTGCTGGCCCGGATCAGACAACTTTGCAGACAATACGGCACCACGGTGATAGCCGCCATGCATGATCCCAACATGGCCATGCTTTTTGCAGATGAGGTAATTCTGTTAAAGGATGGCCGGGTATTCGGTGCCGGACCTGTGAAAACCGTAATGACAAAACCCAACATGGATATTTTATATGAAACAGATACCACCGCCCTGCCCTTTGCCCGGGATGGACATTTTTTCATCCCCACGGATGTACTTAATCCGTCAACAACTCCTGAGCTAAAGACCCAGGGGCTTGCAAGGCAACTTGTCAACCCGGTTCAATAGCCTGATCCACAGACAGAGTGAGGGTTACCTTACATTGAAATAAAATCAGTAAAGGCTCAGGCTTGGCAGGCTTGCTTACAGCATTGGCAAAACTGGAGAGAAATAACTAAGCCCCTACTTTTTTAAGCCAAACCACATCAAGGATACAAACAAAAAAATGAATACGGCCAGTGAAAAGAACATCACCGGTATACAGCGCATCATCATCACCGGCCCCGTCCAGTCCGGAAAATCCTCTCTTGCCTGGGCACTGGTCAAAAGACTCAGGCAAGCGTCCATCCCCATGGCAGGGTTCATTGCAAAAGGTCTGTGGGAAAATAATCGTAGATGCGGATTTGTTCTCTTTGATCTGAGAACCCAGCAAATGACAGCCCTGGCAAAAAGAGATAAAGAAAAAATTTTCCCAACATCAGACAGATCCTTGATGGCAAACAGGGTACCCTACACTTTTTTTAAGGAGGGTATCGCGGCAGGGAAGCAGGCACTTGAACCAGACAACTGCAGGCAAGCACACATAATCATGGTGGATGAAATGGGGAAAATGGAATTACAGGGAAAAGGATGGGCTTGCTGCATCCCCCCCCTGCTTGAATTAAATCAATGTATTCATATCTGGATCATTCGGGAAACCCTGGTGGATTCCATCTGCCGTTTATGGCCCTTTAAAACAAGCAAGGTTATCTCAGTTCATGATCCCGATGCACTTGCTAAATTGATGAATATCTGTGGAATTCAGGCTTAATTCCTCCCCAGAGTGGCGATATTATGCCGGGCTTGCTCACACAACATGGGGCACTTGGGGATGAGGTCAGCCAACTGTGACCAAGCCCGTTATGCCCCCCCTTAAAGAGGCTTAACTCATGATTCTTTTTCTCTCCTGGCTTTATTATCTTGTCCTGGGACTTTTTGCCCTGGCCCTTTATTTTGTTTTTAAGAAAAAAAAGGCCATCCTTAAAAAAATGGTACTCATTTGTACGGGGTTAACGGGTTCAGGAGTCATGGCATTGATTTTATGTGAACAGCGCCTGCCCCTTTATGGTGCATTTGAAGCCACCATTTACATTATCTTTATTTTATGCCTCACGGAAATTTTATTCTGGAAGGACAGCAAAGATATGCCCATTGTGAATACCTGCGGGGGTACAGCATGTATTTCGCTTCTCCTGTTGATATATCACAACACACAACCCAAAACATTCAACCCGGATTTCTTCATGTATGCAAATCCCTGGGTGAATCTTTTTTTTAATCTCCGCCTTACGGCGGGGGCATTGTTTACAAGGGTGGCGTTATTGTACCTGGCAGGAATTATGAATGAAAATCAGAAGTTTAAACAGGGTATTTTATTTTCCAGCGCACGCCAAATGCTTCTGGTTGGCCTGGTAATTTTTTTATGCAGTGAATGGGCAGGGTCATGGTGGTGCCTGAACTGGCTGGGAGACTCCTGGCGATGGAGCAAAGGATTTTTCAAGGCCGCCATTATCTTTCTGCTGGTCATGCTCTCCTGCCATCTACCCCCTTCCCTTTCCAGGAATCCCCGGATAAGGGCATTGACAGGCTCATTGCCAGCTCTGTTTTTACTGTGGGTCATTTTTTATCATTAATATTGACAAATGATCATTCATCCAAAGTATAAACTTGGTCACAACATGGAGCACTTTGGGGAGGGTGCAAGCTTGGTCCATCAATTGTGACTGGAGGCTCATGTTATGATCAAGCCCGAAAGTGTAAAGCGGAAATGAAGGATGTCGAAAAAGGAAAACTTTCCCATGATACGCAAATTAGCCGGTATTCATATCACGTATTCTACAATCATTGCTCTGGTAATACTCCTAATGGGAGGGGTTGTTTTATGCTATTTCCCAATGCATCAAAAAACCATTGACGGCTTAAATACAAGCCTTATTCATCAATGGGTATTTCACAATATTGCCGGCAACCCTCTTGTTATCGCCTGGGTATTCATAATCTGCCTGGTCTCGGGGATTCTTTTTATTAATACCCTTTGTTGCAGTATGACCACCCTTGTGTCTGCGGCTGTAAAGCACAGTTCTATAAACCGCTGGAGTTTTCTTTTCATGCACCTTTTATTTATGGTGGTTCTGGTCTGCCATGGCCTGGCACTGATCAGCGGGCACAAAACACAGGAGATTGAACTCTATCCCGGAGAATCCCATGGACTGATTGATGGATTTTCCCTTACAGTTGACGAGATA
>OY771474.1:1757500-3407500 GCA_963674605.1 uncultured Desulfobacterium sp.
ACTCAGGAAACCTTGGGCTATCGGCGAGGGGGTTTCTCACCCCCTTTATCGCTACTCATGTCAGCATGGTCTCTTGTATACACTCCACATCACATCGCCATGATGATTCAATACGTATACAATGCTCTCCTACCAATGAAATAAATTTCATTCCGCAGCTTCGGTACTATGCTTGAGCCCCGTTACATCTTCGGCGCAGAACCACTCGATCAGTGAGCTATTACGCTTTCTTTAAAGGATGGCTGCTTCTAAGCCAACCTCCTGATTGTCTGGGCATTTCCACATCCTTTACCACTTAGCATAGATTTAGGGACCTTAGCCGGCGGTCTGGGTTGTTTCCCTCTCGTCCGCGAAACTTAGCTCCCGCGGGCTGACTCCCACAATTTAACTTGATCGGTATTCGGAGTTTGGTTAGGTTTGGTAATCTGGTGAGACCCCTAGCCCATCCAGTGCTCTACCCCCGATAAGAAACTTGTGAGGCTATACCTAAATATATTTCGGAGAGAACCAGCTATCTCCAGGTTTGTTTGGCCTTTCACCCCTATCCACACCTCATCCGAACAGTTTTTAACCTGTGACGGTTCGGGCCTCCACGCGATTTTACTCGCGCTTCACCCTGGACATGGATAGATCACCTGGTTTCGGGTCTACTCAATGCAACTTACTCGCCCTGTTCAGACTCGCTTTCGCTACGGCTACACCTGTCGGCTTAACCTTGCTGCATTAAATAACTCGCTGACTCATTATGCAAAAGGCACGCGGTCACTCTGTCAAATGACAAAGCTCCCACTGCTTGTAAGCAAACGGTTTCAGGTACTATTTCACTCCCCTCACAGGGGTTCTTTTCACCTTTCCCTCACGGTACTGGTACGCTATCGGTTGCCAGGTAGTATTTAGCCTTACGAGATGGTCCTCGCAAATTCCCACAGAATTTCTCGTGTTCCGCGGTACTTGGGTGTCTGTATAAGAGATCAATCACTTTCACATACGGGGCTGTCACCCGCTATGGCCGCCCTTTCCAGAGCGTTCTGCTAACAATTGATTTTGTAACTCTTTGTGCCTTCCGAAACAGACACACTACAGATCCCACGACCCCTGACATGCAACGCCTTCGGGCTATCACACATGGCAGGTTTGGGCTGTTTCCCGTTCGCTCGCCGCTACTGGGGAAATCGTTTTTACTTTCTCTTCCTGGGGGTACTAAGATGTTTCAGTTCTCCCCGTTGGCCCCATAACATTATGTATTCATGCTATGGTATCACAGTATTAACCGTGATGGGTTGCCCCATTCAGAAATCTCCGGATCAAAGCTTGTTTAGCAGCTAACCGAAGCTTATCGCAGCTTACCACGTCTTTCTTCGCCTCCTGGCACCAAGGCATCCACCGTTTGCCCTTTATAGCTTAGCCACTATAAAACCACAAATAAGTTTAAACGCTTTAGTGCAAATATATTTTGACTTCATAAGTTCAACCTTGCGGTTGACCTTATCTCGCCACAAAACAGCTCATCCTTAATAAGAATGCCGCTGTGTTGAACATATTATAATTTACCACAACAAATTTTCAAAGAGCATAAAAGATCTGGTGGGCCTGGATGGATTCGAACCATCGACCTCACGCTTATCAGGCGTGCGCTCTAACCAACTGAGCTACAGGCCCAACACTTTGATCTCTCAAAGCTGGTCAGTGAACTTATTAATTATTCAAGATGTCTTTTTATTTCTTTCCTTAGAAAGGAGGTGATCCAGCCGCTGGTTCCCCAACGGCTACCTTGTTACGACTTCACCCTAATTATCAACCATACCTTAGGCACCTGCCCCCCCGAAGGGTTGGCCCAGTGACGTCGGGTACAATCAACTCTCATGGTGTGACGGGCGGTGTGTACAAGGCCCGGGAACGTATTCACCGTGGCATGCTGATCCACGATTACTAGCGATTCCAACTTCATGGAGTCGAGTTGCAGACTCCAATCCGGACTGGGATATGCTTTAAGGGATTTGCTCACCATCGCTGGCTGGCTGCCCGTTGTACATACCATTGTAGCACGTGTGTAGCCCCAGACATAAGGGCCATGAGGACTTGACGTCATCCCCACCTTCCTCCCCGTTAACCGGGGCAGTCTCTTCAGAGTTCCCACCATTATGTGCTGGCAACTGAAGACAAGGGTTGCGCTCGTTGCTGGACTTAACCAAACATCTCACGACACGAGCTGACGACAGCCATGCAGCACCTGTCTTTGAGCTCCCGAAGGCACTCCTAAATTTCTAAAGGATTCTCAAGATGTCAAGTCTGGGTAAGGTTCTTCGCGTTGCGTCGAATTAAACCACATGCTCCACCGCTTGTGCGGGCCCCCGTCAATTTCTTTGAGTTTTAGTCTTGCGACCGTACTCCCCAGGCGGTATGCTTAATGTGTTAACTGCGGCGCAGCAGGGGTCAATACCCGCTACACCTAGCATACAACGTTTACTGCGTGGACTACCGGGGTATCTAATCCCGTTCGCTACCCACGCCTTCGCACCTCAGCGTCAGTATCGGTCCAGAAAGGCGCCTTCGCCACCGGTGTTCCTCCTGATATCTACGAATTTCACCTCTACACCAGGAATTCCCCTTTCCTCTCCCGTACTCAAGTCCTGCTGTTTCAAATGCACGTCCGGGGTTGAGCCCCGGGCTTTCACATCTGACTGACAGGACCGCCTGCGTGCCCTTTACGCCCAATAATTCCGAATAACGCTTGCACCCCCCGTATTACCGCGGCTGCTGGCACGGAGTTAGCCGGTGCTTCCTTCATGGGTACCGTCAATAAAATGTGCTATTAACACATAATAACTTCTTCCCCATTGACAGAGCTTTACGACCCAAGGGCCTTCTTCACTCACGCGGCGTTGCTGCGTCAGGGTTTCCCCCATTGCGCAAAATTCCTCACTGCTGCCTCCCGTAGGAGTCTGGACCGTGTGTCAGTTCCAGTGTGGCTGATCATCCTCTCAGACCAGCTAACCATCGCAGTCTTGGTAGGCCGTTACCCCACCAACAAACTAATGGTGCGCGGACTCATCTTCAAACAGATGCTTAAATCAGAGGCACCCTTTCATCAAATGTTCCAAAGACCACCTGACTTTATCCGGCATTAGCCATCCTTTCGAATGGTTATTCCCGATTTGAAGGTAGATTATCCACGTGTTACTCACCCGTGCGCCACTCTACTCGTCCCTGCAAGCAGGGACTTTCTCGTTCGACTTGCATGTGTTAAGCACGCCGCCAGCGTTCATTCTGAGCCAGAATCAAACTCTCCAGTTATAATTCTTTTAAAATGTTTTTTAATGTGCTTTGCTGCACTTTAAAACATCTTTAACTCTTAATTCATTCACTAACCAGTTTTCAAAGATCAAATCTATCTTTCAAATTTCAAAAAAACCTTTTGAGATGAGAAACGACTTGGAGTTGAGTTCCCGTCTCAAGAAGACTCAACAAAACTACATGAAACTTTAACGCTTGTCAAACTTTTTTTTAATATAATTCTAATATTTTTAAAAACACAGCACTAACAGCAAATCCAACCACACTCTGCCCCAGAATTCAAAAGAAATTATATCCAATAAAATTAAAGGCAAAGATTCTTCCACAAGGGGTTAAAGGTTAAACAATCTGCCATTTTTCCCATTGGATCAAAATGCTGTACTAGGGCTTGGTCACAGCATGGGCCAAGTTGTTAACAAGCCCTCTGTGGTATATGCAAGTGGTCTCTGTAAAACCGGGTTCCCCCTCATGACAAATCATTTTTTAAACCATCATCCTTAAGTTTCAACACCAACCCCTGGGGAAGACGTTCCCCGTAAATAAGGTTCTGTTCCCGGGATTCAATGGTCATCTGTTTTTCCACCATGGCAATAACATCTTTTCCTGCCCCGGCTTTCTCCAGCCATTTAATAACTGCCTCGGTTGTCTCAGGCGCGACATCCCGTGTGCGATCATCTGTTTTTCTGACCATTTGGGCCACCGCTGACACCACCGGAGACATTTGGGGCCAGGACAATTTCATTATCTTCTGCACCCATGCGGTGATTTCCCGGGGAGATATCACTCGATCTACAGAGCCGTAAAGCAGTTCCCTTCCTCCCAGACGAGACAATGCCCACAAATATTGCCGGGGGGTTTTGGCGGGTTTTGCACCATTTAACAATTTTCTGCCAAGGACGGTTTTATCCTTCACCAGAAGTCGTTCCATGTTGGCCACCGCCATCCATATTTCCGTCAATTCCTGGGGAGGTATTTTTTTCTTTGCGCTGCTTGCCGAAATCAAAATGGAAGAAACATCCTGGAAAAATTGACGCTGTTGACCCGCCGTGAGCCCCCCGGCAATTCTTCGGCAAAAGATCCACCATTCCACATTATTTTGAAGAGAGCGGGCAAAAGTCAGCCCACCCAAATAAATTTTCCACAATTTTCTGAGCCGTTCCTCATCAAAGGCATCTCCAAATCCAGGACGCATGGCAAATCCCACCAGATTAAGCCATCGCACCTCGTGGCCCGGGCTTGACTTTCTGAAATGGGCTTTTTCAATGAGCATGTCAGCCAGACGGCGTAAAAAAGATAAAGGCCAGTTGGCTTTTTTCTGATCCACACAATCTTCAATCTCCCGGGCAATCCCCTGTATCCGGTCGGAACCATTTTGTTCAGAAAAGGCCTCATCCAGAAGGAGCAAGGCCCGGGAGACCAGGGCCTCATCAAACACCTCGCTCTCGGTGGTTTCTTCTCTGCCCGGGGCATTCCGCAGCTGAAACTGAAGTTTCCACCTGTGGGAACTGACCGTGGATCGACACCACATGGCAAGGGTGCCAAGCTCTGTGTATTCAGGTTCAATCATCACCGGAATGCTTCTTTTCTCCCCCTGTTTGCCAAATCGAATCACCGTCTGAAGAGGGGTCATGGGAGTAAGGGTGTCATCCACCGTTATAATATCCCCACTCCTGTCACCGGAACGGAAACTTGAGCTGAACATGGAAAAACCCACAGGTTGATTGGTCAGCACCTCAAAGGCCATTTCCGGCATGGCAATTTTTGAACCTTCATCCAGGCCCCGCTCCACCACGCACAGGGCTTTTATGGATTTCACACCCTCGTCCACCCTGGCATTTAAAGTTGATGATAATGTGTCGTCCGAACCACCGACGTCGTCGGGGGACTCGCTGGATGATGGAATGGATGATCCGAAAGCCCCGCCATGGACGTCATAGGCAGCATTAACACTGCGGCCATCCGCTGTTTCAATACCTATATAATAGCTTCTGGGGCTGCCGCTTCCCACACGCACCCCGGTGCCCTGCTTTACCAAACCATAATAAGAGGCGCCAAAAGCCACGGACAAATCAGGTTCAGCATTTTCCAGCACTCCAGGCAAAGAGGTGTCGACTATACCAAACCAGGACCGAATGGCGGAACGAATACTTTCCTGGAGCAGTGACGGCTTCAGAGATCCACCATTGAACAAAATAAAATCAGGGATGGGATCTTTACCCAGGGCTGCCTGGACATCCTGCCGATGTTTTTCAAGAAACCATCCGATGTGCCGGGTGATGGCGGGCTCCTGCTCATAGGGAAGGCCGAATTCCGCCATGGCTTTCCCTTTTTTCTTCCGGTTATCCGTCTCCGGGGTCACATCAGGAAAAAACCCCTTGCACAATATATTTTCCACAGCTTCCCGGGTGAGATCTGCGGCCAGGGTACCTGCAATAAGGGATCTGCCCTCCCCTTTCAGGGTAATTCTGACGCTGTCTTCTCCCTTTTCCAGGATGCGTTCCTTGGCACTGCGGCATTTATGGCACAGGGTTTTCCATTTATCCTCGGAAAGCCCCGTATTTTTCTGAAATCTTGATTCAACATACCGGGCCAGGGCAAGATCAATATTGTCCCCCCCCAGAATCAAATGATCCCCCACGGCAAGTCGTTCAAATCTGGGACTTCCATCGGAGGCCTTCAAGGTAATAAGGGTAAAATCCGTGGTGCCGCCTCCCACGTCACACACCAGTATCAGATCATCGGGTTTGACCAGACTCTGCCAGTCATGTTCATGGCGGATAAGCCAGGCATAAAATGCCGCCAGGGGCTCTTCAAGCAAGGTCACATCATTGCCAAGGCCGGCAGCACGTGCCGCCTCCAGGGTAAACTCCCGGGCCTCTTCGTCAAAGGAGGCGGGCACGGTGATCACGGTGAACTGATTTTCAAGAAAAAGATCCTCATCCCGGACAAAATGGTTCCAAGCCTTTTTGATGTGGCGCAAAAACTCCGCCGTGGTTTCCACCGGAGAAATTTTATCCACTCCCTGGACTCCCCAGGGCAGAATTTTTGCCTGGCGGTCGGCACGTGCATGACATAGCCAGCTTTTGGCAGAGGAAACCAGTCGGGAGGGCACCGATGATCCATGCTCCCTGGCAAACACACCGGCAAACTGATCTTTTTCCCGTTTCCATGGATGTTTCAGGGATTTTCTGGAAATATCATACTCGCCGGGTATATATAAAAAGGAGGGCAGCACCGGCACGGGGGTAAATTCCCCGGCACCGGTGAGCTGGGGAATCTTGAATATTTTAATGGGTCGGGTGGAATCTTTGGGAGAAAGGCTGGCCAGGTCCACATAGGACACGGCGGAGTTTGTGGTACCCAGATCAATACCCACGACATATCTTTTATCCTGAAAATCCAAATTTACTCCTCAATAAATATAACTGATGGGATCACATTTCTTAAAAGTGACGATCAAGCTGGGCAGATTTTACGCCTCTTTTTTGAATGCATGGGATCGGCAGCCCCCAAAAATCACTCAACTCACAGATCTCCCGGATATCAGCCATCCTCTTTGGGGCGCACGTTGAGCTCAAGGCGCCATTTTCTATCATCATCCCGGGAACATGCCCAGAACTCAAGGGTACCGATCTCTGTGAGTTTGACTTCAAAGGTGACGGGAATCAAGGTCTCATTTTCCCCCTCCAGCCGGGTCTCAATGGTGGACATGGCTTTTATATCCATTTCCTCCCAATTATCCACCACCATTCCCACGGCATCTTCCTTCCGACTGGCCGAGGCCATGATGTCAAAAATCACAGTATCCCCCACCACCAGGTTGAACAAACGATCCCGGGATTCGGCCTGACTGCCTTCTTCCATACCAAAGGGGGCAATACATAAAGCCCGGGTGGGCATGGGAATGCCGGGTACCGCAGGCATGGAAGCTTCAATGGCCATGTAGTAGGATTGGCCCAGACCTGCCCTGATGCGGATCCCATCTCCCCGGGAAGCCTGACCGTAATATGCAGCACCCCGGGCCACGGAAAGATCATAATCAATGGCATCCACTTCCCGGATTTCCCCTTGGTTTGCCGCTTTTTTCCAGGTAGACAGAACCTCCAGCACCCTCTGGCGCATGCGGGAGGATTTCATGACACCACCATTGAACACCACCACCGTGGGTAATTTTATGTCCCCTGCATCATCCCTATAAGATGAGACAAACCGGGCCAGATGCCGGGTAATGCCGGGATCTGCTTCATAGGAAAGACCAAATTCCTTCATTCCCACAGCAGTGGAAGCCATGGGTTGGTCCGTCAGGGCACACCGGGGAAAAAATCCGTCCAGCACCACCTGTTCCACATCCGCCAGATCCAAAGTTGCCTTAAGAGTTCCTTTTATCAGGCCCGATCCCCGGCCCAGGATAGTTACCGGATGGCTGTCTGCCCCCTGGTCGGAGAACAGGTTCTCCTTGGCCCGGCGACAGGAATGAACCAGTCCCCGCATCTGCCAGGCATCCAGCTTTTTTTTCTTTTCTTTCAATTGATGGGCCAGATAATAGGACAGGGCCAGATCAATGTTATCCCCGCCCACCAGCAGATGGTCCCCCACAGCCACACGTTCCAAGGCAAGTCCGCCTTCATCATCTTCTTTGACTTCAATGAGACTGAAATCGCTGGTACCACCACCGATGTCACACACCAGCACCAGATCATCCTTTTTAACACTGTCTCTCCAGGATTCTCCGGACTGGTCCAGCCAGGAATAAAATGCGGCCTGGGGCTCTTCAATGAGAATGATATCATTGAACCCTGCCTGCTTTGCCGCCTTCACCGTGAGCTCCCGGGCAACGGCATCAAAGGAGGCGGGCACGGTGAGATAGATCAGCTGAAGTTCCAGTGCCTTTTCAGGGTCATCTGTGGCCATTTCATGGTTCCAGGCAGACCGGATGTGGGATAAAATCCTACCAGCAGCATCCACTGGCGACATTTTTTGAATGGGACCGGTACTTTCCCAGGGAAGAATAGCACCTTCCCTGTCAACGGCAGCATTGCAAAGCCAGGATTTCGCCGAGGACACCAGCTTTCCGGGCACTTCTGCGCCCCTGTCCCTTGCGAATTCACCCACGGCTGCGGCTTCATCCGGGCACCATGGCAGTGCAAAGGCCGGGGATTCCACCTCATGGGCTTCCTTCAGGTAAAGAAAGGATGGCAATGCATCCCGGGTATCCAGAACACCGGCCTCGGTGAGCTGGGGAATCCGAAATACATTAATTCTGGTATCTTCATTTTTTTCAACATCTGTCCAGGCCACCACGGTGTTGGTGGTGCCAAGGTCAATTCCGACTATATAGCGGGCTTTTTCCACAGGTTACTCCCTATATTTCAGACTTGATTCCATATTTCCCCCTTGATTGAGGTGCAGTAGAGCCTGTCAAGTCCCCTTTTATTCTATTTCAACCTCTGCAGGTACAATAATCCCGGAATCCAGCGCATCGGCCAGACGGGGAACTTCCTTTTTTCCGGCTTTCCACCCCCGGTGCCGCAATATACCTTTAAACGGCGGGTCTCCGGCCACATTGCCTGTAAGCTTTACGGCATTGGGATCAAAACCAGCTTCAATATCAATGAATTCTCCTTCTTCCTGATCAATAACAGGAACAGGATCGATGTATTTGTCCACGGCGACCCGGCAGTCTTCATGGATACTTCTCACAGCTGCACCGATCTGCTCATCTTCGTACAAGCTTAAGTCCTCTCCCAAAAAATCCAGCAAGCGTCCTTCCCGCTGAAGCACTGACAAAAAATGCAGAAACATACGCCGCTTTCTCTCCTGCTCCATGCGCTGATCTGCGGCATCTTTTTTGGGTTTCACAAGATCCTGTTCAGATGACAATATTGGTTCTTTACCGTTAAACAGGCTCGACACACACAGCCTCACCCCCAACCACATAAGCATAGTAAAAAACATAAAAAACACAGCTGTAACCGGCAGCACCCAGGACAAATAAATACTCTCAATCAATTGAAGGAAATCAATTGTTTGATACAGTGCTCCCAATGGAATCTTAATATCAAACAAAGCCAATTGTAATGTTGCATCAGATCCCGAAGACAAAACAACAATCAGACGTTGCACCCCCCAATAAATGCTTAAATTTAACAGGAACATTAATAAAAACATGAACAAAAAAACAATCATGAATATTCTACGTGAAAAGCGCTTTGAGTTTTCCAAAATATTAAAATTCTCCTGTAGATCTACCTGTTTTTTTCAATATATATCTAAGATAAAATTTACTGTTTTGGGGCAGGCCCCTCATACTTGAGAGTATCTCTTTAAAAAAAAATCAGGCTTGGTCATAAAAGCCTGAAACCGCTTCCCCATAATTCATAATGGCTGGCAGATGTTATGACCAAGAACCATTGAACAACATGGCATAAAATAATAACACAAAATTTGGGTTTATCAAGAGTGAAAGGATTGATTTCGACGCAGGCATGCCATTTCAGCGCTTTAAAGCACAGCTGAAGGCATCTCCCGGGAATAGGGGGGGCATATAAACAGACAACATAAAGATAAGGATATAGAAAGAAGGGGTGAAAAATATTTATATCAACACAATCTTAAAGTAGAGAATCAGAAAGACACTGTTTAAAATTTTGAGCATTGCCCTGGGTATTTCCAGGTGACATATGCTTATATTATCCATCATGGACAGATTATTGGAATAACCAAACACCAAAACCGAAGGGACTCGGCTGCTGTTAATTCACCGTTTTCCCAGGGCGGCATTCATAGAATGCTGTAAACCGGGCTTGACAAATGGCAAATCAATCAAATTTGACTCCCTAAGGAATCTATATACAAATATTGTCATGCAAAATGACCCGCTAAATGAAGCACACGGTCAAAGCCCAAACACCACACAATGGTTACTCGTCCGCAACGACAATCAGATCTTTATTGTCTTGGAATGTTTTCTCGCCAATTCCCTTTACTTCAATAATTTCCTCCGGGGTCTTAAAACCCTGGTGGGCTTCACGATAGGCAATAATAGCTTGAGCTGTTTTGGGGCCAACATTTTTCAAAACAGTAAGCCCCTCTTCTGTTGCCGTGTTAATGTTCACTTTGTCCGAAGCGACAACAGTAGTAACCCCCACCATTGTCAGCAACATTACCATAAGCAGCACAAACATCTTCTTTCTTGTATGTATCATGCTTAGCTCCTCATATCTACCAGGCTAAACTCAACTTTCAGAACCATCATTTAACCACATTAGTCACATACTATGCATAAATTTTAGTATTCCACTAAATGAGGTAGCGCAGTTGAGCAAATTAATCGACAAGACTTCTGAATAATCAAAGCATTCCAACACAGGCAATCACGACAATCCATTCTGATTTACAAATCAAGGATTAAACAAAAGCCACAAAAAGAATATATGTGTCTTTCTGATTCCCAACAACAGTCGTCACAATCCATTAATTCAAAAAATTAATGCTACTTATTTAACGACAAAAAAAGAAGAAGTCAAGTTTTTTATACACTTATTCCAGATTCATACCCAAAGGCGCCACAACAAATGATCAAGGTTTTGAGTAATAGGAAATATACCATTTAACAAAAGACTCGAGACCTTTTTCAATGGAAGTCCGCGGAACAAATCCAATCTTTGCCCTCAACTCTGTAATATCTGCATAGGTAGCAGGCACATCACCGGGTTGCATGGGCAGCATATTTTTATGGGCTGTTTTACCTAAAAGGTTCTCGAGAATTTCAATAAAATTTTTCAACTCAACAGGGTGATTATTTCCGATATTAAAGATATTGAAAGGAGCATGCGTTCCTATTTCATAGACATTTTCATTCAGAACCGGGGGCATGCTGATAACCTTGATTATCCCCTCCACAATGTCATCAATATATGTAAAATCACGCTTCATATTGCCATGGTTGTAAACATCAATGGGTTCCCCCGCTGTAATTGCTTTTACAAACTTGAAATAGGCCATATCAGGCCGCCCCCAAGGTCCATAAACCGTAAAAAAGCGTAATCCTGTCACGGGCAGTTTATATAGATGACTGTATGCATGTGCCATGAGTTCATTGGATTTCTTTGTCGCTGCATAAAGGGAAACAGGATGATCCACATTATCTTTAACCGAAAAAGGCATTTTTCGATTTGCCCCGTACACAGAACTGCTTGACGCATACACCAAGTGTCCAACCTTGGCTTTCTTGCATCCTTCAAGGACATTTGCGAAGCCAACGAGGTTAGAATCCACATATGCTTCTGGATTATTAAGACTGAAGCGAACACCCGCTTGGGCTGCAAGATTTACCACCACATCAAAATTATTTTCTTCAAACAAAACCCGAATATCATCACGGTTTGCAATATCAATGGGCTTAAATTTAAAGTTTTCTTTATTTTCAATTTGTTTCAAACGATCCAACTTCAATGAAGGGTCATAATAATCGTTCAAATTATCGATCCCATAAACGGATTGCCCGGAAGCCAATAGGGCTTGAGCCAAATGAAATCCAATAAAACCAGCCACACCTGTTATCAATACCAACATATTCATTTCCTTAATTTAATGAACCTTCAGAGCAAATTACCCACTACATACTCTGAAATTTCTCAAAATGCAAATAATCCCCCTGTCAAAAAAACAATAACACAAGCCTGCCCCCCCTCCCCGGTATGGCCCATCTCATGACCGAGCCCGAATATTTTTTTATGTCTCATACACGTATCCGTCACGCGATGCGCTAGTTCCTTTATCTCAATTTCCATCAACAGCTATTAAAAATGGTTGTGGAGTGTTTCAAAACCGAAAGCCCAATGCTTCAGGGCCCATGGAAAACCCTAAGTTTTCAGCTTTATAAAAATGATTTACTGTAAAAGACACAGCAGGTTTGCTTGACATAAAATAGACAAGCCTTTATATAACTATGATTGATAATCCAGTTTTTAACCACGATTAACCAATAGATGAGTTCAAACTAATCAGGCTCAAATTATTTGGAGGCTGAAGATTTCATCAAATCCCATGTAATCAAATAATCCTCTAGGGATTGACACAACGATTCCAATCTCTGCTTAAAGTGCGCGATACTTATTTCAGGCAACACATACGAAGAGATCTGAAAAACATAGTTTTTTAAAAAAATATGGAATTCATGCCGGACTGTAATGTAAGGGATCAAACCTGAGCCTATTTATAAAAGGTTACTGCAAGACAATACCGTTAACACAAGATCAATTTTAATTATGGACCCACACCTTGAATGCACTAATAAAAGGGACATCATATTGTTCTACAAAAATCAAAAAGATACCCTTTTTTTTATTGCTGTTTCTGGTCCTTGCCTCCCACGGAGTTGCCTACTGCAATGAAAAGACCATTGCTGTGATTGTCTCAAAAAAAATTAAGCCCTATATGCAGGTCCTTAAAGGCGTGGACCAAGGAATGAACCATGAAATGGACATATATTTTCTAAACCAGGACATGGCCAATCAAAAAAAGATCAAACAAAAATTAATAAATAAATCCTATGATCTTTTCCTGTCTATCGGCCCAGAAGCCACATCCTTTATTTATGCCATAAAATCTTTGGACAATAAGGTTAAAATATTTTCAGCACTCCTTGACGTCCATAAAATTATTGGCAAGGAAAATAATATTTGCGGAATTTCACTTCAAATCCCAGTTCATATCCAATTAAGAGAAATCAGCACAGCTTTACCAAAAACAAAAAATATAGGACTCCTTTTTAATCAAAAAAACAATCAGCCCTTTTTTATAGATGCCCTTGCTTCAAGTAAAGAACAAGGCCTGAATCTAATTCCACTTTCGGTTAATTCAAAAAAAGAGATCCCAGACATCTTGAAAAGAAATCTAAACAGAATTGATTGTGTATGGATGATTCCAGATCAAACGGTTATCTCAGAAAAAATCGTGCAATATGTAATAAAGCAATCGCTCTATCTTAAAAAAGGCGTTATTGGTTACAATTCTTTTTTTTTAAAGTCGGGTGCCGTTTTTGCTTTTTTATTTAATTATATTCAAATTGGAATTCAAACTGCAGACACAATAAATAATTATTTTATTCAAGGCCAATGTGGCAATGTGGCCCCCATATTCGAAAGGAGAATCAACCTCAAAGTGGCTCACACCCTTGACATACAATTAATCAGCGAAGAATAATGGCAATATTCTTTCCCAGAAATACGGGCATTCATGCAAGACTTCTTGCTACGGCAATTCTGGTCATCACCTCTTCAACCATTACACTGGGATACTCCGGTCTTAGCATGGTCAAACGTCTGGTCTCGGACCGCTTTGACCAGCAAATTGACTACATGACTGAACAACTGGCAATCAATGCTGAACTTGGAATCCTGATTGAGGAAAACGCACTTTTAGATGGCCTCGCAAAAAGTGTACTCAATGAAAAAGATGTGGTTGGAGTAGAAATAACAGACCACAATGGACGACTCCTCGCTCAACAATACAGAGATTTTAGTAGCCCCCTTTTAATCAAGGAAAAAGAAGTTATCTTGAGCCATTCGGATACCGACGGAGTTGATCTAGAAATAATGGCCGGGAGCTCAAACGGAAAACCGATCGGCTTTGTAAGAATAAAATACACAAGACAAGGAATCAAAGACCTATCTAAAACCATGGCACAACAATTTGTCTTTCTTTCATTGGGACTTGCTGCAATCTCCTGCATTATTTTTTTTTTGATATCCCGTTCTCTGGTTCGCCCTGTCATTTCTCTGGCAGATGTAGCGAACCTTATATCAAAAGGAAATAACACTGTTCGGGCACACCTTGGAACCATCCCGGAAACAAGAAGACTTGCCATTGCATTCAATGAAATGCTTGATTCCATAGATAAGAACAGAAAAGCCTTAATTGGAGCACAGTCACGTCTCAGCAGACAAGAAGCCTTGGCAGAAGTTGGAAAGTTTTCCATGATGATTGCCCATGAGGTAAAAAATCCTCTGGCCATTATGAAATCCTCTCTTTATATGTTAAAAAAAGATCTGGATATTCCAGATGATAACTTACTTTTAAACTATGCGGAAGAGGAGTTAACACGACTAAATACACTAATAGAAAGTTTTTTGATGTTCGCCCGACCGACAAAACCCAAGCTTGTTTCCACGGATATCAATCAAGTCGTTGAACAGGTAATATTAGGTTTTAAACTTCAATACGATTCAGGTACACTGATGATAAACAGCTCGATCCCAGAAGAAAAATGTATTACCCTTGCAGATGCGGATCTCCTGGCTCGAGCTTTCAGCAATATTATAAGAAACGCTTGTGATGCCAGCAAAAACACAGGTAAAATAGATATTAATATAAGGGTTAGCCAAAACTTATGGACATTGTCCGTCCGGGATTACGGCAAAGGAATTGAGCCCCAAAGCATGGATAAGTTATTTGAACCTTTTTACACCACAAAAACAACTGGAACAGGTCTTGGGCTTGCGTTTGCAGACCAGGTTGCAAAAGCTCATGGAGGAATTATTACGGGTGAAAACCATGGTATCTCAGGGGCTGTCTTTTGCGTAAAAATTCCTCTGGAAACCCTGGAACAGACAAACAAGGATAATCTTACCAATGGCACACATTCTAATAGTTGATGATGAAGACAAGATAAGACATCTTCTATCAATGATGCTTGAGCAAAAAGGATATACCACAGAAGGGGCTGCAAATGGACAAGAAGCCTTTGAAAAATTAAAATCAAACAAATTTGATATGATTTTTTCAGACATCCGTATGCCGGAAGTGGATGGTAAAGCGCTTATCCGCATGATGAGGAATGCCAACATTCTGACACCGGTGGTTTTTATTACGGCATTTGCAACCATTGACTCTGCCGTGGAAATGATGCGACAGGGTGCTGTTGACTATATAACCAAACCGTTTGATGAAGAAAAAATTTTTATTACTGTGGAAAGGGCTTTAAAACTTTCTTCCCTTATCGAAGAAAATCAAGCCATGAGACAACAGCTGCAGCGGGCAGATGGAAAACACACACTGGTTTTTAAATCAAAACAAATGAGAGAGATCGTTTCTCTTGCAACAAATGTTGCAGATTCAGATACTGCGGTACTGATCACCGGAGAATCAGGAACCGGTAAAGAACTCATTGCAAGATACATTCACACAAAAAGCAAAAGAAACGGAAGAAGATTTGTTCCTGTCAACTGTGCAGCCATTTCTCCAAATCTTGTGGAATCAGAGCTGTTCGGCTATGAAAAAGGAGCGTTCACCGGCGCTGGAAAAACCAAGCTTGGAAAGTTTGAATATGCCGATCAAGGGACTCTCTTTTTAGATGAAATAGGAGATTTGCCTTTGGAGTCACAGGCAAAAATGCTAAGAGCGCTTCAGGAAAAGAAATTCCAAAGGGTGGGAGGTAACGAAGAAATCCCCGTAAATGTCAGAGTAATCTGTGCAACCAACAGAAAACTTGAGCGAATGGTGAACACCAACAAATTTCGACAGGATCTTTTTTTTAGAATCAATGTTTTTCCAATTGATATCAAACCCTTACGAAATAGGAGAGATGACATCCTTCCCCTTGCAGGACATTTTTTAAAAATTTTCACAGACAATGAAAAATATGAGCTGACAAAAGGAGCCTGTCAAAAACTTGTGGAATACCCATGGCCGGGAAATGTTCGAGAGCTTGCAAATGCCATAGAACGATGCACTATATTAACCAAAGACAGCGAAAAAATAACCTCCGAAACCCTTTCATTCCTGAAGGTTCAAGAAGCCGGAGAATCAAACGATTCCATTGTAAAATTACCTCCCAATGGAATTCAACTCCAATCGGTTCAACTCAGCCTGGTTAAACAAGCCCTGGAGGCATCTGGAAATAACCAGACATCAGCTGCGAAACTTCTGGGGCTCAGCAGAGCAAAATTCAGGGTATTATTAAAAAATATCGAAGAGGATGACAAACTCGAAAAAGAAGGTTGCAGCCCGTGAGGAAAACCATCATCAGAACAAAAATGCTTTTATTAAAAAAAAGCATGGACCTCTTTTCATCAAGAGATCAGGGCTTTTTTTTGCCTCGCTGCCTGTTCTGTCTTTTAATGATGGGGATGCTATCTGGTGCACCGTCTCTCATGGCAGCCGACACCATGCTATTGTTTGTTGGAGAAGATCTGGAAGTACTTTCTTTGGCATCGAGACGGGAAGAAGCCGCATGGAACGCCCCCGCAATTGCAGATGTTATCACCAAAGAAAATATTGAAAGCACGGGGAACGATACGATTTCCGGGCTGCTTGAAAAACAGGCTGGTTTTTACATCAATGAAAGGGAGCGTGGAAGCGTCCCCTATCTTCGAGGAGTTCCGGATTCCGCCCTTTTTCTATATGATACGGTCCCCATGGGATCAGCCGCCAGCAAATCCGTCCACAACATCGACAATGAAACATCGGTGGCATCTATTAAAAGGATTGAGATTGTGCGGGGTGCAGGGTCTGTTTTATGGGGTCCGGATGCGTTTGCAGGGGTTGTCAATGTCGTCCCCCTCACAGGCAAGGATTTTCAGGGAATTGAGACAGGGATCAGAGCGTCATCCTTGGAGAACAACGGCTCTGCCTTTCTTAACTATGGAATGGACAATGGACAGTGGAATTCTTTCCTTTCGCTTTCAGCCAAGACTGTCAAAGAAGATGACCGCCCATTTAATGTGACCAGATTCTGGCATGATGGAAAAACAGCCATTGAACCCGATGAACGATTTGGAGAAAGTCTTCCGGGCAATTCAAAATACTATGAACTTTACTCAAATGCCTCATTTGATAACTGGCTGACACTTTCTGCAAGACTATCAGACAATAATAAAATTTACACGGTATCTGACTGGTCTGGCGATTCTATCTGGAAGGAAGAACGCTCGAATCCGGCACAAACATTTAAAATTGAAGCCTCAAAATCGACCAGTATTGATTCAGGTATTCGGTTTGCCGGATACTATACCAACAGTGATGTAAACATTAACATCATTGACAAAGACTTTAATCAGTCCGAACAATCCCTTTATGCTGAATTAATATATGACATGGCTCTTTTTAAAGAAGACGGCTTGTTAACCACCGGGGTATCTTGGAGAAAAACATCATTCAATAACATCCTTGTATGGAAAAGTTTTATGCCAGGTTATCTGAATGAAGCCAATATTGATTTGCTGCCACTCTTTGAAATCGAAAATTATGGAAACAGACTTACTTCAGTTTTCGGACAATACCGCCACCGGTTTTCAAATTTAGAAATATGGGCAGGACTACGAAATGATGATCATGCTCAACTGGAAGACAAAATAAGTTACAACGCCGGGCTAGCATGGGACTTCAGCCCAAATCTCATCTTTAAAACCATTTATGGGACAGCATATAGAATCCCATCTGCAGGACAGCTAACCGAAGGATCCAACAACCATCTTGAACGAATAGAGAGTGCCAATGCCCAAATTGCATGGAAGTCAGGAAAAGAGAAAAAAATATCATTAACTCTTTTCAGAAACAAGATCAGTAATCATGTAATTGAAGATCGCTACGCAGGTGCTGGCCTCTCTTCACCAAACAACCAATCCATTTTGGGGGCGGAACTTGAGTGGAAATTTAAATTATTCAAGAATGTTTTTGCTTCAGGCAATATAACCACTTTAAACAACAGTGGGCCAGACGAGACCTACTATTATGGAAGATATAAAGGTGAAATATTCAATATAGAAGATGAATTCGATAAGCCATCCACCTACCAATATGATTATGACACCGGTGCCAACACTGTGTTCAATGCATCATTAAACTGGAAAATTACAGAAGATATCACCTTGACACCAGGATTACGTTATATTTCTGAGACAAAACTCTACTACCTGTATGAAGAAGATCCCAGCATGCCAACAGAAGTGATTGAAGTAACTTCATCAGATGTCTGGTTGATGAATACACACCTGAAAATAAATAATATATTCCCTTTTTCCATGGATTTGTTTGTTGAAAATCTCTGGAACGAAACCTATAAATGCCCTGGTATGTATACCGTGAATTCCGGCAAATCATTTAATGCCGGTATAATTATAAAAATGGACTGGTGAGCCTGAAAAAGGATTTGAACATGACACCGGCCCACAATAATACTTGAGAATTTAATCCTTAAACAAGCGCATATGCCTTTTCCTCAATTGTGAATGGGTTAAAAATATTTGATATTCAAAAAAAGTTTCACTTTTTTCTACCCACCTAAAATAATCTCTATGTCAAAATCTTATATGATATTGACATGGAATATCAACGCCTTGCAAAAAACATAGACAAACATGATTATTTTAGGTTTAGTGGAACAACAAAATCAGGTGTCATCCTTCATTAGAAAAATTTAGAAGGATGACTGTGCTTAATGCAATTTTCAACAAAAAATATTGAGATATAATTTCACAAAAAAACAATACTTGTTTAAATTTATCAAATCATGGTCAAATACAGACACGCGCAACCTCAAACAACACCGAAACTGAAGGTTTTTTCAAAAGGTATACTTCTTGCATTCATTTATATATTATGAAAATTCTAAAAACAACAACACATATTGTTAGCCTCACCCTTCTTGTTTTGGGCATTAGTGTATTAAACTCACATGCATTAAATTCCAACGAGGATCTTGCTTATTTTAGAGAACTGATTAACGAAATAAGGATGGATCCTTTTGCCAAAGCCGAATCTCTGGGATATGATAGAGAAACGCTTAAAAAAACACTTCCCTGGTTACAGGATTCATATCCTCTATATACTATTGACAATTTCCTAAATCTGAGGGCCATGGCTCTCAATGATATGGAAGGTGTGACTCCAGAACCCGAGTTGTTACCGGAATACGATTATGTGCGGACGGGAGAAACAGGTGGGGCAATCACTTTTTTAAATTTCCTTTCATCTAAAGATGCATTTAAAATCATAATAGAAAACATATTCAAGCAAGAACTTAACCCAGAAAGAATTAGCTCATTAAATCTTCTCGGCACCGACTTCAATCTTATGGGCATTGATGTATCCGCTGGCGTTGAGATGGTTGATGAAGAGAAGTGGCGGAATGCCTATTTTATAACCATCTGCCTTGGCTCATCCTTACTTAAATCCGAAGTACAACTTCTGACCATGGCAAACCAAGTACGATCACAACCCTTCAGCCTGGAGACATACCTCAACATAAGTTCAATTGAATCCTTAAACAAGGATCTGGTATTTTTACCAGAATGGCTTAAAACATATCCTCCTCTTATGGAAAATATCCTGCTCCATGAATCTGCAAAAGCCTATTCAAGGCAACTGATAAACATTAATAGAGACTCATTGGTCATCCTGAGTGATAATCCTCTTCTGCGTGCTTTAGAGATGGGATATAACGGAATTGATGTTGCTGAATCCTTTGTACTAAGGATACACGCCTTCCATGATACCTCTTCCCAAATTGCCAACACAGCTTTCTCATATCTCGTTCAAAACGAACTTAAAGCAGATCCCGCAAAGGCAAGTATTTTTTCCACAACAGCAACTCAAAGTGGTGTTGGGATAACCATCTTTCCTTACGACCATCGTGTAAAAATTGTCAGCTCCTCCATCAATACGGCTAGTGTTCTTCCTGAAAGCGAACCACAGAAAAAATCTCAAATTTATGGCATTGTTTATTCAGACCATAACAATAATAACGTGTACAACCCAGGTGAGGAAAAAGAGCAAGCCAAGGTAATCATTTTCCAAAAATCTGACAATACCATTATAACTCAGATCACCACGGACAAAGCAGGACATTTCACCACAACAATTGACACAAACAAAGAATACCGTTTTGAAACGACTTATCAAAACAGGACATATTCTGTGGAAACCCTTATTAACCAGAACATATTCCTACCCATTGAAATCCCAATAGCCCCATAATTTTTTTTAGCATCAGCAAAAAAAATGCTGTACTGAATTACTTTATAAAGTTACCACCATCCTAATATTTTCAACCAACGCTGTCCAAATTTCATATTGACTTTTAATCACAACAGCATTATATAATCAGCTTTTATCTGATTATTTTTTAAGTATGTGTAAAAATTGATCTGTGTACTTTTACTGCAGTTTTAAGTTTTCCAACTTGCCACCACATGCTGTATTCAATAAAATTTCAAAACATCACATCCCTATGGATCGTGAGAATTTAAGACTCACGAAAAATTTATTGCAGCTAAAAATTTTTCTTTTCCAGATATGGTTTTTAATAAGCATGGTCTCGTAAATGAGACCTTTTTTATGAGCAAAGCAAATAGTTTTTTATAAAAAAGCCAAGAAACCAACAAAAGCAATTTTAATGGTCTCCTTTAAAATTAGAATTTTAATAGTATTTGGGAACACTTAATGAAAACAGCCATAATATTCGGCATTTCAGGTCAGGACGGTGCTTTTTTATCAAAATTGCTCTTAGAAAAAAGGTATCGGGTGATTGGTGTATCCCGAAATATCCAAAACACGTCATTGGCAAATCTTAAAACAATGAATATCATTGATGATATTAAACTTCTGTCTTGCTCAATGCTTGATTTCAATTCTATATTTAAACTTATTGAAAAAACTGCACCCCATGAAATATACGATCTTTCCGGCCAGAGTTCAGTTGCTCTTTCCTTTAAAAAACCTGTTGAAACTTATGAAAGCATCACTATTGCAAACATGAATCTGCTTGAAGTGCTTCGAAAATCCAATGCACCAGTTAAGCTTTTCAACGCCGGATCCAGTGAATGTTTTGGGGATACCCAAGGCAAAGCTGCAACTGAAATCACTCCTTTTTCTCCCAGAAGCCCATACGCCGTTGCCAAAACATCTGCCTGTTTTCAAACGGCTAATTATCGTGATGCATATAACCTTTTTGCCTGCACAGGCATTCTGTTTAACCATGAATCATTTCTGAGGCCAGAAACCTTCGTCACTCGAAAAATTGTAAGTACTGCCTGCCGCATTTCCAGGGGAAGCAAGGAGAAACTCGTTCTAGGCAATACGTCCATCCAAAGGGACTGGGGCTGGGCTCCGGAATATGTCGAGGCAATGTGGCTGATGCTTCAAAAAGACCAGCCGGATGATTTTATTATTGCAACCGGAACAACATGCAAGCTGGAACAATTTATTTATTATGTATTTAAAACTCTTGGTTTAAACTGGAAAGAACACATCAAAACAGACAAAGAATTCATGCGCCCGGCAGATATTAAAATAGTAAAAGCAAACCCTGTTAAAGCCCAAAAAATACTAAACTGGAAAGCAAAATACACGGCCTGTGACGTTGCAAGACTGATGGTTGAATCCGAACTTCAAATCATACCAATGGCACAGTGATCTAATAATGAAGGAACCAACATGAAAAAAGCATTAATAACAGGCATAACAGGCCAAGATGGCGCATATCTGACAGAGCTTCTAATACAAAAGGGTTATGAGGTTCATGGTATCAAGCGCAGGGCATCCCTGTTCAATACTCAAAGAATTGACCACCTTTACCAGGAACAGCACATAAAAAACCGTCAGCTGATTTTGCATTATGGAGACCTGACGGATGCGTCAAATCTTGTTAAAATTGTTCAGAAAATAAAACCAGACGAGGTTTATAATCTAGCCGCTCAATCCCATGTTGCAGTATCCTTTGAAGCACCTGAGTATACCGCAGACACGAATGCATTGGGGACACTGCGACTTCTGGAAGCGATCAAAATACTTGGACTCATTGATAAATGTCGATTTT
Organism: uncultured Desulfobacterium sp.; assembly: GCA_963674605.1. GTDB lineage: Bacteria > Desulfobacterota > Desulfobacteria > Desulfobacterales > Desulfobacteraceae > Desulfocicer. The sequence continues at coordinate 1,779,612 of OY771474.1, forward strand.
ATCAGGCTTCCACCTCAGAACTTTTTGGAAAAGTTCAAGAAACGCCTCAAAATGAGAAGACACCATTTCATCCCAGATCCCCCTATTCCATTGCAAAACTTTATGCATATTGGATAGTCGTAAACTATAGAGAAGCCTATGGGCTTTATGCATGCAATGGCATCCTCTTCAATCACGAATCCCCCATTCGTGGAGAAACCTTTGTAACCAGAAAAATAACCAGGGCACTTGCCCGCATTTTTCTTGGTCTGAAGGAATGTGTCTCTCTTGGCAATCTGGATGCTAAAAGAGACTGGGGTCATGCAAAAGACTACGTGGAAATGCAGTGGTTGATGCTGCAACAAAAAGACCCAGAGGATTTTGTCATTGCCACCGGCACACAACATTCAGTAAGGGAATTTGTTGAACTCGCCGCAAAAGAACTTGGCATTCATCTAAAATGGGAAGGAAAGGGGGTTAATGAAAAGGGAATTGTGTCCGCCATAAATTCTTTAAAAATCCAACAAAGACTAATCCGGAAGGATGACGGACAAAGCACAAACATTCTCAAACCAGGAGATGTAATTGTTCGCGTAGATCCTCGCTATTTTCGTCCAGCAGAGGTAACAACACTGCTGGGAGATCCAACAAAAGCAAGAAAAATATTGGGGTGGGAGCCTCGGATTACCTTCAAACAAATGGTACAGGAAATGATTCAACATGACCTTGAAGAAGCACAAAAGGACCACCTGTGCAAAATGGAAGGCTTCAAAGTCTGCAATTTTCATGAATAGCAACCAACCGGCCTGATCTTAAATTATGTCAATTCTAAATTTTTCTTTCATAATAGAAATAACCAAACGTGATTTTGCAGAACGTTTTGCAGGCTCAGTTCTTGGCTCCATGTGGGCCATCATCTGGCCTGTGGTAAATCTGTTCATATACATAGTTATCTTTGGTAAGATCATGGGTGCCCGTCTTCCAGGGACTTCTGATATGAACGCATACGGAATTTACCTTGCGTCTGGACTGATTCCATGGGCAGCATTTGCTGCAACCATAACAAGATCCACATCTGCTTTTATAGATAAGAAGCACATCATTTCAAAGGTCAACACATCCCTGCCATCCTTGCTGATTCACATCAATCTATCAGAAACCATTACCTTTGTAATTTCCATGATGGTCTTTTTTTTAATACTGACGATTCAAGACTACAACTTCCATAGATCCTTGATCTTAATACCTTTTCTTTATTATCTTCAACAACTACTTGCGCTGGCTATTGGATTGTTTACAGCTGTGTTAAATGTTTTTATTCGGGATGTTCGAGAGATTACCGGTGTTTTTCTGCAACTCTGGTTCTGGTTTACCCCCATTGTCTACGTTTCTGAAATACTCCCCGAGATTGTCCAAAAAGCACTTGTTTACAATCCCGCCTACATTATCATTCAATCATATCAGAGAATATTTGCCTTTGACGATTACCCCCCCCTCCATGCCCTTTTTTTGGTAACCATTGCCACTCACGTTTTATTGATATTAGCCTTTACAATATTTCGCTATCTGGAAAAAGATATAAGGGATTTTTTATGATGGAAATGCTCTTTCTCTTCTGCTGGACTGGATTGTTTATTGTTCTCTTTTTTTTTATTCTAAAAAAAAACTTTCAATTCAGAGCCTACTTGCTCTTGATATTGAATCTCATTTTTCTGTCGGGGATTTTTTATTTTTATCCTCTACCCCAGCCATCTGTATCTTTCAAAAAAGAAACGCTTAATTCTGAAAAAACAGCATCCATCTTTTTCAAAAACAATGTCACGATAATGCTCAACTCATGAAAATTTTAATCAATGCAATTCCAATGACCGGTCTGCTGACAGGCATAGCAAGGTATCTACGAAACCTGTATGACACCATGGCCAAAATGGATAAAACCAGCCTGACTTACTTCGACGGCAATACATCCATGAACGTAATGCCGCCATTGGCGGCTTCAGATAAGTGGCAGCAAGCAACCAGTGCTGTCCGTTCCTTGCCAGACTCGGTAATCTTTGGAATGAGAGCCGCTCACTGGTTAAAGTATGAGTTCAACCTTAATAAATTGTGTAAAAAAAAACAATTTGATCTTTACCATGAAACGGCATTCACACCGGCAAAGTTCTCTCAGATTCCAACCATTTTTTCCATTTACGATCTTTCTCTGCGCCGCTACGCCAAAACACATCCCAGAGAAAGGGTCTGGTTATTTGAATACTTTATAAAAACACGCCTTAAATACGCAAGCCACATCCTCACCATATCAGAATTCATACGTCAGGAAATTATCGATGAATTCAAAATATCACCATCAATTGTAACCTCGATTCCCCTGGCACCCGACCCATTATTTTCCAAATGTCCCCCTGGGGATATCGCATTGATTCAATCAAAATATCATCTACCTTCAACATATTTATTATTTGTGAGTTCACTTGAGCCCAGGAAAAACATTGACCTGTTGATTGATGCTCTGGAAAAGACACGTTCAGATATTCCCCTGGTGCTTGTGGGATGGCAGGGCTGGGGAGATAAGCAGTGGCTTGACAGAATCAAACAAATTAATATGAGAAATCGGGTCTATCTTATTGGACATATTCCAGACAATGATTTAAAAATCATTTACAATGGTGCCCAGGCCCTGATATATCCAAGCCTTTATGAAGGCTTTGGACTTCCCATTGTTGAGGCCATGGCCTGTGGATGCCCCGTGATATGTTCCAATACGGCCAGTATGCCGGAGGTCGCTGGCGATGCCGCCGTTTTAATAGACCCTTCAAGAAGCGATGAGTTGGCCCATGCCATTGAAATTATTGTTCATGACACCACATTTAGAGAAAAAATAATGGCCAAAGGATTTAATAGAGCAAAAAATTTTACCTGGTCCAATACGGCAGCCCAAACACTTGACATCTTTAAGATGGTGGGACGATGATATCAGTCCAAGATATTTCCAAGACATTCAAACTCTATCAAAAACCCTCTGACAGATTGAAAGAAATTTTCTCAAGACGTACCTATCATAAATCATTTGAGGCTGTTAAAGACATCTCTTTTGAAGTTAAAGAAGGAGAAACTTTTGGTATTGTCGGAGAAAACGGTGCCGGCAAATCAACCATTCTAAAACTGCTGACCGGTATTTTGATTCCTGACACCGGTACGGTTCACATTACGGGAAAAATTACCGGCCTTCTTGAACTTGGCACCGGCTTTAATTCAGAATTTTCAGGTATTGATAACATTATTCACAATGCCACCTACCTTGGCCTTTCCCGTAAAGAGATTGATGATCGACTGGATGACATTATATCGTTTACAGAACTCAACGACTTCATCAACGAACCCATAAAAACATACTCCTCCGGTATGGTCATGCGACTTGCCTTTTCCGTTGCGATTCACGCTGACCCCAAAGCCTTTGTGGTGGATGAGGCATTGTCAGTGGGGGATGCCTATTTTCAACAAAAATGTATGAAAAAAATCAAAGCCTTTAAAAAAAACGGTGGATCCATCGTCTTTGTCTCCCATGACATGAATGCCGTCAAAGTGCTGTGTGATAAGGCCCTTTTACTTGAAAAAGGCAAAATGCTGGAACAAGGCAATCCTGAAACCATCATCAACACATACAATTTCCTCATTGCAAAACACTCCCAAGGAGAAAAACTTCAATATCAGGATACCTCCAGCCAGTCATCCAGCTATGGAAACCAGAAAGCCCATATTGATGAAATTGTACTGATTAACGAAAAAAATGATCCTGCTGAAATACTCTTGAGTGGTCACCCGGCAAAAATAATCATACAGATATCAGGTCATAGCAAAATAGAGCAATTAACACTGGGTTTTGTCATCAGAGATAAATACGGACAAGATATTTATGGAACCAACTCCTATCACCTTAAACAAGACATTTCCATTAAACAGGGAGAACAACTTACCCTCAGCTATGCTTTCAACCAGTTTAACCTAGGTCCTGGAAAATACTCCATCACTGCAGCCTTGCACACCGGTTCAACCCATGTTGATGAATGCTTTCATTGGCTGGATAAGGGGGCGGTATTTGAGGTGATTTCAGGCAATGGTCATATTTTTACGGGATTGCTGCGATTAACACCAGAATTACAAGTAGAAGAAAAAAAAGGAAAAACGTTTTCCCAACAATCTCCTCCGTCTGATTTAAGGGTGAAAATATGATTGAGATAAATACTCCAGGCGTGGATGTAAACAAATTAATGGAATGGATCATCAGGGAGGCAGAACAACTTCCTTCCCCGGAATCAACCATTGGGGAAAAAAAAGAAGGTCTGTTGCCCCCCTGCCCTGAATTCAAACCATTCCCTTTACATAATGAGCTGTCTCCCCTACCCCGTAAAGACAGCTACCATTTGAGAGAACTTCTGAACTACCATGGTGAGCAGTTCATCGATAATGCATATCTGTCAATTTTGCAAAGGAAACCAGATCCGCAGGGAAGAAACTCTTTTTTGACCCGACTGCAGCATGGAAAGCTGACAAAAACAGATATTATCGGAAGACTCCGCTACTCTAGAGAAGGAAGAATTCGCAAGGTCCCTGTAAAAGGATTATCCATTCCTTTTTTACTCCATCTACTTTATCAAGTGCCGGTGCTGGGAAAAATTTCCAGAATTATAACAGCGGTTCTCAATCTTCCTGTTATTATTAAAAACATTCAAGTACTGGAGCATATGCTTTTTAATGAAAGCCATATACTAAAGACAGCCATCCAGTCACATTCCAGCTACCTTATCAAATCAAATGAATATATTGAAACGCTTAATAAAGAATTAGAAAAGTCCATTTCATCCAATACCAAAGGTCTTCAGGCGGTTACAGAAGAGATCCAGTCTGTTACTGAAAACTTTAAAAACCTACATGAGAGAACAATCCAAATCCATCAGGCCCAACAAAAAACCATGGAAAAATCACTCTCGTCCCTGTCGGACAAATTATCCGTACAAATGCACAAATCCAGCGAGACCCACCAACAGCTTGTAAACATGGTATACCAAATAGACCAACTTAAAGAGGCCTTGCAAACAATGAAGGCATTCCCCGACAATCAACAACTGGATAACACCAATAAAAAAGCTAAGAAGCATCTATTTGATACGATGTATTCAGATTTTCAAGATAAATTCAGGGGCACAAGGCAAGATGTCAAACGCCGCATATCCTTTTATCTCCCTTTTGCCCAAAGAGCACTGACCACAACCGGCGATGGCCTCGCTCTGGATATTGGTTGCGGCCGTGGCGAATGGATTGAACTTTTAGGTGAAAAAAATATCAATGCCCGGGGACTGGATCTTAACAGGGTCATGGTAGATCGATGTCATGAAATGCAACTGGACGTCATTGAAACCGATGCCATGGAATACCTCAAGGATTTAAATAACAAGACCGTCTCTGTTCTGACGGGATTCCACATCGTCGAACATCTTTCCTTTGACATTCTCATCTCCCTAATTGATGAATCTTTCAGGGTTATAAAACCTGGCGGTATTGTCATTTTTGAAACTCCAAACCCAGAAAACATTATGGTAGGCGCCTGCAATTTTTATACAGATCCCACCCATAAAAATCCCATTCCTCCGGAGACACTGGAGTTTCTCCTCAAAGCAAGAGGGTTTGCAAATGTTGAAATTCATAGGTTGAACCTGATGAAAGAGGTGAAATATATAAAAGACAAGGACATGGAGGATGTTAATGAAGTGCTTTTTGCCATGAGTAAAGAACAAGATTATGCAGTTATAGGATACAAAGAATGAAACCAAAGGCCATTCATCAATTTCATTCCGGATCAGCTGTGGGGGATGCCGTAACCAACAGTATGATTCTCATTCAAGACATGTTGTGCCAGTTGGGTTTTACATCACAAATCTTTGTTGAGAACCCGGCACCCGGACTTGAGAAGACACTTCAACATTATCTAAAACTCACACCGAATGGTGACGATGTTCTTCTAATCCACCATTCCATGGGCCATGAACTGACGGAATGGATACACTCACTTAAAGGCAAAAAAATCCTTGTTTATCACAACATTACCCCGGCTCGTTTTTTCCCGGAGGAATCTCCTTTTCACCACTATTCACGTATTGGACGTCAGCAGTTACGTATATTTATGCCCTTAATGGACGCCGCCATTGCCGTGTCAAAAACAAATGCCGATGAACTGGAAAATCTGGGATATAAACACATTGTACAAATCCCCCTACTTATGGATACGCAAGCCCTTGTTCACCGCCCCTGGGATGACGCCATTGTAATAGACAATGCAGATATATTTACCCTCCTTTTTGTGGGAAGGGTAGCCCCCAACAAATGCCAGAAAGATCTGATCACCATTGCCACCCGCTTAAAAAACGCTTTTCACCGCCCCTTTCAACTGATCATGATCGGCGATTATGACATTAATTGCCCCTATTATCAGGATTTGATAAAACAGATCATGGAAGCAGGAATGGAAGATCATGTCCGCTTTACAGGTAAAGTAACAGACCATCAACTACTTGGATGGTACCGGGCAGCAGACCTGTTTCTCTGCATGAGTGAACATGAAGGGTTCGGGGTCCCGTTAATCGAAGCCATGGCATTTAATCTTCCTGTTGTGGCATTTAAAAGCAGTAATATTCCCCACACCATGGCCGAGGCCGGCATACTTGTCACCGAAAAAAATCATTCTGCCATTGCAGCCCTTATAAAAATCATATCCACCGATCGCCCCCTGCGACGAGCTATTATTAAAAAACAAAAAAAACATGTTGAAAATTTCAAGAGATATCAATTAATAAAACAACTGAAGCAATTTCTTATGGACCAGGGTATTGATATTCCCTCCCCCGGCAAGGAAATTTCTATCCAGAAAAAAACACCCCATTACCAGATCGAAGGTCCCTTTGAAACATCATACAGCCTTGCTCTGGTAAACAGAGAACTGGGATTTGCCCTGGACCGAATACTCTCTGGCTCTGTGGGTCTTTTCGCCACTGAGGGCCCTGGGGACTATACGCCGAATACTGAAGCCATCAGTGCTATCCCGGGACTGCCCCCCCTCTGGGAAAATGGCCAAAAGGCAAGTCGAGCAGATGTTGTCATACGAAATCTCTACCCCCCCAGAGTCTCTGATATGGATGGACAGATCAACCTGCTCTACTTTGCCTGGGAAGAATCGGCATTGTCCCATCAGTGGATGACGCAGTTCAACCGTCATCTGGATGGACTGCCGGTATTATCAGAATTTGTTAAAAAGACACTCATTGACAATGGTGTTTCTCTGCCCGTCATTGCTGCTGGATGCGGAATGGACCATATTCACCGGGAAGCAATGATCCCCTGCCCGATTACAAGTCAGGCCGCTTTTAAATTTCTTCATATCTCTTCATGTTTTCCCCGGAAAGGGATTGATATCCTGCTCAAGGCCTTTGCCGGATCATTTACATTGAACGACGATGTAGCCCTTGTGATCAAGACATTTCCCAATATTCACAATACCATTGAATCACAGGTACGGGAGATAAAACAGCAATTTCCGGATAGCCCCCCCATTGAAATTATTAACAAAGATCTATCCTCCGGTGAAGTTGCTGATTTATATCGGCAATGCCATGCCCTTGTGGCTCCCTCCCGGGGTGAAGGATTCGGACTGCCCATGGCTGAAGCCATGTGGTATGAACTTCCGGTTATCACCACAGGCCATGGGGGTCAGGTGGATTTCTGCACACCGGAAACCAGTTGGTTGATAGATTTTACCTTTCAGCCAGCCCAAACCCATATGGCGCTGTTTAACTCCGTGTGGGCAGAACCGGATGTGGAACATCTTGCTGACTTGATGCACCAGGTCCGGTGCACACCGAAAAAAGAACTCCAGATAAAACTTTCCGCAGCCAAAGAAAACATTCAGCACAAATTTACCTGGGATTGCTGCGCACAACGATTGAAACAACTTGAAAAACACATTGAACAGCTCCCCCCCTTAGATCAAAAGAAATATCAGATTGGATGGCTGTCTTCCTGGAATACCCGCTGCGGAATTGCCACCTATTCAAAATTTTTGGTGGATGCACTGGACAGGGATGCGTTTGACACCCATATTTTTGCATCATACAACAGTGGAGATACCGGGGACGATAAAACACCCATCACAAAATGTTGGCAGGATCACACCGATGACGGCGGAAGTCTACTTTCAGCATTGAAAAAAGAGAAACCGGATATCGTCATCATTCAATTTAACTTTGGTTTTTTCAGTATTGAAACTCTTAAACAAATAATTGAATTTACCCATGAGCAAGAAATTATTTCCATCATTTTTTTCCATGCCACCAAGGATGTGAACAAACCGAATTTTCAAGCATCCCTTGGCTCCATACAAAAAAGCCTTGCCAAAGCGGATCGACTTCTGGTCCATGGGATTAATGATTTAAATCGATTAAAAGCCTGGGGATTATATAAAAATACAGCCATTTTTCCCCATGGAATAAAGCATGCGCCCCCCATATCAGAAATTGATGCAAAAAGACTTGCCCAGATACCAACTCACAAAATCGTAATTGCAAGCTATGGTTTCATGCTGCCCCACAAGGGGCTTGAAACATTAATTGAAGCATTTTCAGAACTGCGGCATAAACATGATAATCTTCATTTATTAATGATCAATGCCCTGTATCCAGTACCCGAATCCACAGAAACAAAATCAAACTGCCTTGAATTGATCAAGGCACATCAGCTGGAAAATTCGGTGACCATGAGAACTGATTTTTCAGAGGATGAAGAAACACTTCAATTGCTCCAGGCAGCCGCCATGGTGGTCTTTCCTTACCAGGAGACGGCTGAATCCGTCAGTGGTGCTGTCAGATATGGCCTTGCAAGCCGTCGTACAGTTGTGTGCACGCCACTTGATATTTTTAACGATATAAACGATATTGTCCATGTTTTGCCGGGAATCGGTGTTGATGATATTGTGCAGGGGCTGGATCAATTGCTTTCCCAGGAAAATGAATTGAACAGCAAACGGGGAATCCAAAATCAATATCTTGATGAGCATTCCTGGAGGGTCCTGGGAGAAAGGCTTTCTGGCATGTTAAAAGGCTTTTTGAATAATAGAATGCTCACCTAAAATAGATGTATTTTCAGGAGTCTTAATTTTTGGTTGGCTTTATCATTGCATTTAAGACAATTAAATTGTGATAATTTTACAAAAACATCTTAAGAAAACCATTAATAATGACTTAGAGAATTCCCCCCATGACCCAAAAACATTGCGAAATTCTAAAAACAGATATAATTTTAGCAATTGTTTTGGGAATAATTGCTATCATATCAGGTAAACTGAACGCCCATGAGCCATCATATCTGATATTGTTATCTCTTTTTTCCCTTGGCACATTATGGGCTTTATTTTTTTTAATCCTTATGGATCATCTATTTAGAATCAAATGGTTTAAAAATAATCCTCAACTTATACTCACCGTCAAGTCGGTTATCATCGCAGCTGCTCTGATGTTGTTTATCTGCGATATTTTGGCACTCCTGTTAACCCAAACCCATATAAATCTCTTTGCCATAAAAGCCATAATGCATAAAGGGTTTAAAGAAACAAGTGGTATTTCGGAAAGCACTTATTATACCGGCTTGGGTCTACTGCTATTTATCCCATTATTGGTTTTTTTTATTATTTACAAATCACAAAAAATCTTCATTACCCGCATTAAAACTTTTCGCTATTTCTATCTCATTTTCTTTGTAATCATTCTTACCGAACGTTTAGCCACAGCTTACGGAAATTACTATAATTACAGTTCTATCAAAATAATCAATGAATCCATAAGATGGCGTCCAAAATCGAGTATGGGAAGGCTTATGCATCCATTGCTTGATTATCAGGTAAACGTTGGCATGTTGCCGTCATCTCTGAAAGTAGGTATAGATAAAACACTAGATACAAATGTAAAGCTTCCGGATATTTTCTTTATCATGGCGGATGGATTGCGATGCGACATGGTAACATCGGATATAATGCCGTACCTATCCCAAGCAGAAGGTACCATTTTTCAAAATCATTACTCAACCAGCAATTGTACACATTTCGGTACATTCAGTGTTCTGTTCGGGTTGTTTCCAAACTATTATGCCAATGCAATTGATCTTGGTGCCAGGCCCGCACTGATCGAATTCGTAAATCAATTGGGATACTCAACCCATGCCATGAGCAGTTATAATTTTAAATGGTTCGGCATGGACAAACTCATTTCTCAGGCACATTTTGATGATATAACTATTTTTGAAACACCCGGATATGATTTCGACCAACGGGATTATGAGGTAATTAAAGCCTTAAAAAAAGTATTTTTTAAAAAAAAACATCCTCAATTTTATTACATCGCTTTGAATTCCACCCATCATAACTATTATTATCCTGACAATTCAGCGTTTAATCGCTTTATTCCAGCCATAAGCAAGAATGCCAATTTATTTTCCACGGATTACAAAAGCAAGGCAAATCAAATTTTAAACCGCTATAAGAACTCTGCTCTATATGTTGACCATCTCATACAAGAACTCGTTGACCACATAAAAAAAGAGAATTGCTGGGAAAATACCATATTCATCGTTTTTGGAGATCATGGTGAAGAATTTTTCGAAGAGGGGCATTCCCTTCATGCAAGTTGCTTAAATCGATCGCAAACCTCAGCGGCTTTATTTATCCATACCCCCCATGATCGAACACATAGAAACAATGATAAAACGACATCTCATATTGATATTCTGCCCACCGTGATGAATATCATAAAATCATACGGACTTGCACTTCAACAGCCAACATGGCTGAAAGGGCAAAATATATTAAATGATTGTTTGGATGCCCAACGGTGCGTATTCTCAGCAAATGCCGCTGAGAGGCACCCGACGTACTTTGCTATTCACCATGGTAACAAAGTTTGTGCCTTAAGCAATGATGTGTTTCAAGACAATACCTGTAAAAAAATGATTAAAAAATATATAGACAGCTTTATCCAATTAACCAACGATACCCATTAGAGCCTATTTGAAAATTATTTCCAACTCAAAACATAGGCAATTTTTTCTTGTAGAGGAAATTTTCCATACAAATATGTCAAATTTTAAACAGGCCTTTCTATGCTTGGTGCCATCAAAAGGATTGGACGCACATGTAAGGACACAGAAATAAATAGCTACATCTCTACAAAATACAAAATAATTCCAAGTGGTGGCAAAACACTGTATTATTGAAAAATAAGCGTTCTATAAACCCCGTCCGGCAGTTAAAGCGGGCTCATTGAATTGCAGACACTTTTATTTCATCAATATAGACATCATCCCAGTCACCGCTGGCATCACACATAAACCGTAGCTTCATATTCGTGGGAAACACATAGTCTGACTCAGATATCATGATGGACTTATAATAAAACTGCCCATTTTCAAAGTCCACGCCCTGGGCATAAGAGGCCACGGTGTGCCAACTGCTGCCATCAAAATACTGCACACGGAAATCTTCGGTGCTGTTGTCCATACTCTGGGCGCGAAACCAGAACTCCACCTGGATTGTTGTATACCCCGGCGTTAAGACATCAATACCATTCGTATGATAAAAAGAAGAGGCGGTGCCGCTGTTATCCTGAATATCTGCAGCCGCATTGCCCTGGTGGGCGTAGGTGCCGCCGGTATAGCGCAGGCAGTCTATTCCACCGGAAGTATAATTCCCCCAGCCACTTTCAAAATCATCATAACTTAAAACCGTATAACCTCCGGGGGCTGTTATGGTCACTGGGGCCGTGGAGAAATCAGTGGCCCCATCATCGTCTGTCACCGTTAATTTTACCGTATAGGTACCGGCGGCGGCATAGGTATGGGTGGGAGAAACACCCACGGCGCTTCCTCCGTCTCCAAACTCCCATGCGTAACTCGTTATGCTCCCATCGGAGTCACTGGAACCGTCTCCATTAAATTGCACCGCCTCACCTGCAATACCAGTGTAGGACTCTCCTGGGTCGGACCGGGGGGGCATATTATTATTCCCCAGGGAATTGGCTGAAACCCTTATCTCGTCAATATAAACATCATCCGCATTACCGCTGGCATCACACATAAACCGTAGCTTCATATTCGTGGGAAACACATAGTCTGACTCAGATATCATGATGGACTTATAATAAAACTGCCCATTTTCAAAGTCCACGCCCTGGGCATAAGAGGCCACGGTGTGCCAACTGCTGCCATCAAAATACTGCACACGGAAATCTTCGGTGCTGTTGTCCATACTCTGGGCGCGAAACCAGAACTCCACCTGGATTGTTGTATACCCCGGCGTTAAGACATCAATACCATTCGTATGATAAAAAGAAGAGGCGGTGCCGCTGTTATCCTGAATATCTGCAGCCGCATTGCCCTGGTGGGCGTAGGTGCCGCCGGTATAGCGCAGGCAGTCTATTCCACCGGAAGTATAATTCCCCCACCCACTTTCAAAATCATCATAACTTAAAACCGTATAACCTCCGGGGGCTGTTATGGTCACTGGGGCCGTGGAGAAATCAGTGGCCCCATCATCGTCTGTCACCGTTAATGTTGCGGTATAGGTACCGGCGGCGGCATAGGTATGGGTGGGAGAAACACCCACGGCGCTTCCTCCATCTCCAAACTCCCATGCGTAACTCGTTATGCTCCCATCGGAATCACTGGAACCATCTCCATTAAATTGCACCGCCTCACCTGCAATACCAGTGTAGGAACCCCCTGCGTCAGACTGAGGGGGACTATTAACCGGCGCAGCGGTGATGGTCACTTCAGCCGTGGAAGCATCTATGGCCCCATCATCGTCTGTCACCGTTAATGTTGCCGTATAGGTACCGGCGGCGGCATAGGTATGGGTGGGAGAAACACCCACGGCGCTTCCTCCATCTCCAAACTCCCATGCGTAACTCGTTATGCTCCCATCGGAATCACTGGAACCATCTCCATTAAATTGCACCGCCTCACCTGCAATACCAGTGTAGGAACCCCCTGCGTCGGACTGGGGGGGGACATTATTACTCCCCAGAGAACCGGCTGAAACCCTTATCTCGTCAATATAAACATCATCCCAGTCACCGCTGGCATCACACATAAATCGTAGCTTCATATTCCTGGGAAACACATAGTCTGACTCAGATATCATGATGGACTTATAATAAAACTGCCCATTTTCAAAGTCCACGCCCTGGGCATAAGAGGCCACGGTGTGCCAACTGCTGCCATCAAAATACTGCACACGGAAATCTTCGGTGCTGTTGTCCATACTCTGGGCGCGAAACCAGAACTCCACCTGGATTGTTGTATACCCCGGCGTTAAGACATCAATACCATTCGTATGATAAAAAGAAGAGGCGGTGCCGCTGTTATCCTGAATATCTGCAGCCGCATTGCCCTGGTGGGCGTAGGTGCCGCCGGTATAGCGCAGGCAGTCTATTCCACCGGAAGTATAATTCCCCCACCCACTTTCAAAATCATCATAACTTAAAACCGTATAACCTCCGGGGGCTGTTATGGTCACTGGGGCCGTGGAGAAATCAGTGGCCCCATCATCGTCTGTCACCGTTAATTTTACCGTATAGGTACCGGCGGCAACATAGGTATGGGTGGGAGAAACACCCACGTCACTTCCGCCGTCTCCAAATTCCCATGTATAACTCACAATGGTCCCATCGGAATCACTGGAACCGTCTCCATTAAATTGAACAGCCTCACCTGCAATACCAGTGTAGGAATCTCCTGCGTCGGACCGGGGGAACTCATTGACCAAATTGCCAAGGGTAAACGACGTACTTTCAAAATTGAGAAAGGAACCTCCCGATGCATGAACCATAGCGCCTTCCACCAACTCATAGGAACCAGACATGCCATCCCCGTATGAGTCATAAATGGTAAAGGTGTAATTACCATCAACCAGACAAAAGGTTTCCGTATCCACTGAACCTGCCGTTACATAGGGGCCACCAGAATAAACAATCCCCCCGGCATTATCCTTCAAGTCCCAGGTGGTTTCGGTTGGATATTGATCCAGAATTATTGTAAACACCAGTTCATGTTGATCGCAGACAACAGCAGTCTCAACAGCGGTTCCTGCATCCACCATACCATAACCACTGTATCGATCCCAACCCGCATCAGATTCGACATTTACAACATCACGGGCTGTATCGATCAGTTGATCGCGCACCTGGGCTGGAGTCCAAAGGGGATGAATGGATTTAATCAATGCGGCGATACCTGCCACAAAAGGGGTGGCACAGGAAGTGCCATTAAACCATTTGGAATAGTCAGTTTCATCATATCCCGCAGTGCCGGTGATATCCGTTGCCGGCAAAATAGTAGGTGCAATTACGTCTACGGCATCATTGGCATCCGGTGCTGAACTTCCGTAGTTTGATCCCCACCACCGCTCCCCATCACAGGTATAGCCGTTGGGATCCGGTGCAACACCGTCATTTAATTCACTGATAAGGCTGCTGCTACGCTTTCTACCGTCACAGGGGTCAGCCGCTCCCACAGCAATCACCAACGGGCTGCATGCCGGATAACTGATGGAGGAAAGATTATCATTTCCCGTTGCCGCCAGCATCGTCACGCCTTTGTTATAGGCATATTCCAATGCAGTTTCCGTGGCAGCATCCGTGGCAATATCTGCCCCCAGACTCATACTGACAATATCAACACCATTATCTGCAGCATAATACAACGCTTGTTGAATTTTGGAAAAATACATCCTGCCATCACTGTCAGCAACCTTCAGGGGCATAATGCTGCACCCCCCGGCAACACCTGCAATCCCTATTCCATTGTCTGCTATGGCCCCGGCAACCCCAGCACAGGCTGTTCCATGTCCCAAAACATCATCCGGGTTGGCATCATTATCTCCAAAATCATAACCAGCCACCATCCTCAGGTCCGGATGATCCACATCAACACCCGTATCAATAACCCCTATGACAATCTCTTTACTGCCATAATTAATATTATAATTCTGTTTTAAAAACGTCCATGCAGCCTCAATGTTTCCATCAAAACCTGGTGTACCAACAGGATCCCCGGCGGGATGGCCGTATGGTTGCCCCACAAACTCCCTCCACTTGTAATCCAACAGCTGCCCCGTGTTGTCATGCCCCCATTGATTCACATAAAAAGGGTCATTGGTTGCCACTGCCGGATAGGCAAGCCAGTCCGGGGTGGCATCTTCAATTCCTTGATCCCCTTTTAAACTTTCAACCAAGGCATTTATATCCGCATCATTGTCAAGCTCTATTGAAAACCAACGGTTTGCCCCCAAGGCTCCTGCCAGCAAGACACTTTTCAAACCGAAAAAAATGGGCTTTAGCCGTTTCACACTCAATTGATTTAATTTCAAATCAATTGAATCCAAGCCAGTCACAATTTTTTTTCCACCAAGGTTATCCTGGGAGCTTAAATTAATTAAATTATATTGAATAGATTTAAACACATCTGACGAAAATTTTATCAGAAACCGGTGGGTGGCATGGCGTTGGCGTTTGGGCGTTTTGATAGAATCAGAAGCTTTTGGCACTACAGAATAGGCGGTATCATAGAAACAAAAACAAATAATAAAAACAGCCGTAATTATTGAAAAAATATTTTTCTTATCCATAAGGAGACTCCTGTCTTAATTTCTATTAAATTCTGTCGATCCTGAATGCTACCCCCAAATCCCTGTTGTCCGAACTTTTCTTAAGCAAATATGGATTAAACACATCCTCTATGCGTACGGTGATTATATGTTGCCCCTTTTTCAGAGCAAACTCTTTTTGATGCACTTGAAATGGTGTAATATCAGTTTTTTCCAGAATATCACCATCTAATAGAATTTCAAACTGATAATGCTCTTTTTTAGGATTAAGTGTCCAATATTGAAGCTGAACGTGCTCATCCTGAATGCACGTAATTTCAACAGCACCTTCTTTTCCCTTTGACCAAGCGTCTTTATATCTATTTTTATAAACATATCTTTTTAATAGTTTCAACCTATTGTCAAAAACATCTTGGAAATCCGTGTTATCCATATTTGTCATTAGTTTTTTAGTGCTGAGCAACATTGTCTTGTTTATGGGCTTAACCATTACTTGTGATCCAAGGTGCCCCCATGCAACGCAATAACCATCATTATTGTTCACATATTCATCTAAATATCTTATTTTACTACACTTATCAATCCAAATAAAAGGAGTGGCCGCATTAAATTGTAAAATAAGCGAAGATAATTTGGTCTGCTCGTAAAACTCAAAATAAGGCTTTATCTCTCCATCCGGCTTTATCTCCATCAGGATGGGATATTTGTACAACGTACCATTTATCTCGATTGTTTTTGCCATCTTATCAATTAAAAAGGCAGAACCTATTTTTGGATTATTCCAGAATTTTTCGATTATTGGTCTCCAAAGGATGAGTTTATCTCTATAATTTTTAAGCTCAGCACTTAATGAATTTGAGTCACCTTGTAAATTGCGCCCTAAACCCAATGGTGTATCATATCCCAATGAGCAAAGTACCGTTGCAGCGACATCAACCATACTCCCCTTTTTGGTTATACCTCTTGGTATTTCGTTTCTGGGATCAATAATCATAAAAAGATTTTTCCGGTCCCCTTTTTTTAATATCGATGTTGCACCGTTTCTCATTGCAAGGTGATCTGAGGTTAACACGATGACGGTATTTTTGCCATATTCCGAAGATTGAATTTTTCTGATAAATTTTGAAATCAAATGATCAGCACAGGCCACAGCGTTTAAAATATCATTGGATCCATCTTGATATTTAATGTCCCGGCAACTTCGTGTTAAGTGCCCATTGGGATGATGGGTGTCCAATGTCAAGGTAAAAACTGCAAAAGGTTTCTTTTTTTTTGATAGCTCAACAAACGTATCATACACAATATCAAATATGGAGTCATCATGAAGTCCCCACCAAGATACATTGCTGGGGTCTTTCAAATAACACATCAACTCTTCACGGCCTTTGACATCGCTAAAACCATGCGTCTTGTAAAACTTTCCCTTACCAGCAAATTCCAATGAGGCACCACCTCTGTAGACCAGTGTAAATTTTTCCGATGCCAAAAATTTACCCAGACTATACGCACCCTCATAAAAACGCTCCATCCCCCCCATACTGTTATCACCGGAAGAGGAAAAAAGTGGGACACCGCATTGTGTGGTTGTAATTCCTGCCATGGTAAATCCATCACCAACCACCTGGTCTATATTTGTAAAAACAATATTTTCATCCTGCAGTTGTTTTAAATTCGGGACAAGCCCTGGAAACAGTTGTTCATCGAAATAGGTTTGCTCCAGGCTTTCAGCATAGATATAGATCAGATTGGGCCTATCAGATGTTATCTTATTCTTCTTGGGTAGAATATAGTATTGGTTAAAGTCTTCTTGAAGCGCCAACATTCTTTCATCTACCTTGGTTCCAATCTCTGATAAATTAAGGGGAGACTCAAGATTTTTTAGCTGTGCATACAATGAGCTGGTTGCTGGATTAAACATGATTGCAGCTAAAAGCAAGAGTGTCGACACCCTTCCTTTGTTTTTATATTGAAAATCTACTGAATAAGGCTTTTTTATTCTCCGGTAATAGATATATGAAGCGACAATGCTGAAAACAAGAAACAAAATGACCATGGAAATAATCATGGAATATTCTTCAAATCCTGCTCCAGCCAGGCCATAGGCCAAATGATAAATAACGGCGTCATTAATCCCTTCACCTGTAAAGTAGTCCGACACCACAAAAAATCCAGCAAAAATCATGTACAAAAAAACAATAGCAGTGGAAAAAAAAACCATTTTTGTGGATTGGCAACCGCACTTTGCCAATCCAAATGAAACAACAAAAAAGAATATTGATATTAACAAAAAATCCATACACTGTCCTCACTCAATCACAACACATCAAATCCCCTTAAGCATAGTTATAGACTTTAAACATGAGCTTTATGAAAGATCCCAACACAACCTGTACAAGCTTGGCATAAACTCTATTATGCTTATTGGAGGCCTTTTTTTCACCAACATATGAAGTTTCGGTATAAAAAAAGCAGCAAAAGACTTACGCCGGACTGTACGAGTGCAGCGTCAAAGCTTGATTTTAGGATTGCCGATTTCTAAAGATGCCATGGTGCAACAATCTTCGGACTTTATCATCCCAAATCTTAGCTTTGACCATGTACTAGTTCGCATTATGGAATCTGCTTATTTTTTTTATATAGTTTTTGGATGGCATTTCAAAATATTTATAAACAGGTATTGCTATCAGAGCGCTGATCAACAGAACTTGAAATGCATAAATAAGAGGTGTCATCACATCTGTTTGTGCCAATAATTTAGCACCTCGCAAATATACCAATAACGGAGCATGAATCAGATATATACAATATGTATAATCTCCTAATTTTTTAAACAATACTAAGCTTAAAAAAATAGATATGACACCTTTTCCACATGCAAAAATCAATATTAAAAAAGGGAAAAGAAGTATTACAGTAAACTTGCTGCCAAGGTCATCTCGAAACAAGAGCAGGAGTATCGTGATTGAAATTACGGCTTCAAGCAACGAACAAAGCGTTAAAATAAGTTTTCCGTTTTTTAGTAACGGCTGTATATAAAAAAATGTTTCATAAACCAGATATCCAAGTGATAGCCCGGCAACGCAACGATAAGACCCAGCGGTGGTGATAAATATCTTTTGCATATGCGCGTGATCAATGATTTGTTGATTCAATAATGTCAAATAGCAATAAAAGCAAAGCAGCATAGCTATGGGAATATTTCTGTGTTTTATCATCAGGAAAAATATTGTTATATTCGTCCAGAATTCAGCACTGACAGACCAAGCAGGCCAGTTGTATCCTAATGAGCCATTGGGAATAATATTTTGAAGTAGAAATATATTTTGAAAAAAAACAAAATCAATACCAGGAGGATTGTTTTGTAAATAAGAAACAGTAAACAATATCAACAAAGACAAAAGATATAATGGAAACAGCCTCGCTACCCTTGAAATTACAAATTCACCTATTAATACTTTATTTTCTTTAATTATAATTGAATGAGACAGGACAAATCCAGACAGAACAAAGAAAAAATCCACTGACATTCCCCCAGAGGGTACAGTTTTATCCCAACCAGACGTGTGACCGAGTACCACTATAGATGCAAAAACGAATCTCAATGTATCCAATTGTGCAAATCTCATATTTTTATCCCGATAATTTTAATAAACATCGATACAAGCCTTCCAAGAAAACAACAGGGCTTGGTTACAACTTGGGCCAGCTGTCACAATTGGTGGGCCAACAGAGTCAGGCTTGTGTGACAAGCGCCTTTGCATAAAGAAGATTTTAAGCAAAAGCGTCAATAACGCAAGCCTGACCCCACCCCAAAGTGGCCCATGCTGTGGCCAACCCCAAACAACAAGCAGTCCCTGGGAAATATCCTTGATACCAATTCCCCATATTAGTTTAGACTAATATCACTTAAATTGTTTAAAAATCAAGATATGAGGGAAAAAGGGGTTTAGGGCTTAATATCACAACGTCGGCCATCTTTTTTTAAAAAATCAAGTTTCAGTGATTGCAAAATATAAAAAACTGAATCATTGAGCAACACAGATAGGCCGCTTAAAAGATTGCGCAGCATAAATTTCTCTGGTATATCCATTTATGCTAAAAATACAAACAAAAACAGAAAAATAGAGGAGGATAAGGTTGAAAAACAGAACATGGGGATTGTGTTGTCTGATGGTGTTGTTTTTCACTTCGGTTTCAGGGGCAGCAGAACAATTCACCCTCCAGCGGAGCATTAAATATGGTATACAACACAGCCCAATCCTGCAGAGTGAAGCTATCAAAATCCACCAGACAGAAATGGATATAAAAGCTCAACGGGGTCGATTTCTACCGTCCATTTCCACAGGCTATTCCCGCAATCGAATTTTCAGCCAATACGCTTCAGGATCA
Organism: uncultured Desulfobacterium sp.; assembly: GCA_963674605.1. Taxonomy (GTDB): domain Bacteria; phylum Desulfobacterota; class Desulfobacteria; order Desulfobacterales; family Desulfobacteraceae; genus Desulfocicer. Next base: position 1,799,677 of record OY771474.1, read on the forward strand.
GTGGATGAAGACTACATCGACCAAAGAAATTCAGTGGCATCCCTTAAGATAAGCCAGGAACTTTTTGCTGGTTTTGAAAACCTGAACCGGTTTGAGCGTGCAAAACTGACCAGATCATATCAAGAATCTCAATTTGAAATGCAAAAAATTGACTTGGTTTATAAAATCAAAGCCGTTTTTTTTGAGTTGCTCAAAACAAGGTACGATATCACCAGCATCAGCCAAAAAATTCTCCGTGTAGAGTCGGATCTTGCCTCAGCCAGAGCCTTCAGCGACAAAAAAATTGCACCTTATTTTTATGTACTCCAGGCAGAAGCCGATCTTGAAGAGGCAAAGCAACAACTTCTCAAAACACAAAATTTCATCTTCCAGTATACAGAAAGGCTGAAACGAATCCTGGGACTTCCCTTGAATCCAGCTATTTCCGTTGCAATCGAGTTCGATGACAATTTTGAAATCCCCCTTAATGATGTAAATATGGAGACAAACCAATATATTGAAAAAGCCCTTGAAAAACGCCCTGAAATAACTCTGATGGCATTGAAGGCCGATATGGCGGAAAAAGATGCCGCTATTGCAAAGAGTCGTTATTACCCAAGGATAAATCTGGATATGGGATTGTACGATTCCGACAAAGATTATGACAAGAACACTCAGAACGACCAGCACAACACGTACTGGAGTGCCGGAGTGTCAGTTCAGATGAATTTATTTGACGGTGGTACCGCACACTATAATATTGAGCGCTATTTGCTCGAAATCCAACGTATAAAAAAGGAAAAAGATCAGATTGAAATGGAGATTAAAGAAGAAGTCTCTGTGGCGATCCACTCCCTTTCAGAAGCACAAAAAAGACTTTTATCTGTGGAGAATTCACTGATAGCATCCCATGAGAATTACACTCGACAAAAAAAACGATTTGATGCAAGAATCGGCACTACATCCCAGGTACTTGATGCCCAGGCAATGCTTGCCAGGGCGGAAGCCGGGAAAGGTCAAGCCATCCTGGATTACCAAATGGCCATGGCAGAATTACATCGAGCCATTGGATTATCTGATCTACCTGGAGTCACTCCCGGCCCTGCTCCAGAATTGAATGGTCATATCAAACCAGATCTGGAGCAATAGGACCACACACTGAAGATTAAGATGGCTCGAGAATCAGCGCGATCTTTAATTAATTATTACCGCCATATAAATCACAGATTCCGCGCCTGAAATTTTCATGCAGCTGTTTTTTAATATCTTCTCAAGGAGAGACGGAATCTCCCAAGCCAGCAAAAAATCAGAAACTCTTTTCATCAAAGCACAGGGCATAACAACCAAAAAACAAGACACACAACACCCTAATCACACAACATAATTTTACATGGCACCATAAAAAAGTATAAATCTATTTGTTTTTTTTTTGAAATCATGCCATTATCCGATGAGTATCTAAAGTACCAACTTTAATATTTTATTTTGTCATGCAGGAAAAATATTTTTCATTTCTGATGTCATTATTTACGGCACATATTTTATCTTACCTTTATCTCATTTAAAGTTGTTTTCAAAATGATGGCATATTAATTGCTTAGCAAACATGTCATCTAATTACAAAACAATCCAAAAATAATATTTTGGATGATGACTTTTTAGCATTGCAGCCATGAAAATCTGCAATTTATTTTTTAATTCCTTAAGGAGGAAATTTTAAATGTACTTAACTAAAACAGAAGTTTCTCAACTTTATGTTGCTATTTTCGGACGTGCATCTGAAGGCGAAGGTAATACCTATTGGCAGACAGATCAGCCGGACATGGTAACCACCGCTGAAGTCATGCTTGGCACAGGCGCAGCCATAGATTATTTTGGCGGTGCGCTGGATAATGATCAGGCATTTATAGAACATATTTATGAAAACACCCTTGGAAAAACCATCCTTGATGACCCCGCAGGCATTGCTTACTGGGTATCTGAACTGGCCGGTGGAAAATCCAGAGGTCAGGTTGTAGTAGACCTTATTATTGCAGCCCAGGCCCCGGAAAATGCTGGCGCTGCCCAGGATCAGTTCAATAACAAAGTGTCGGTCTCCAACTACACCGCCGACAACATTGAAACCTTCACCGATTTTGATATATTTATAGATCTTATTGCAGACGTGGATGACTCTGCTGCAAGCGTTGCCAATGCCAAAGCAGCCGTGGACAAACTGGTTCCCGGCGCAGCCTTTGAGCTGACAAACGGCACTGACATTGCCTCTGATAATCTCTTCCATTCCGGTCTTGAATACAACCCGGGCGGCACCGATCGCATCAATACCCTGCAGGATGAAGATACACTGACAGGTGTTGGTATTAATCCCACCCTCACCGCAGATCTTGGGAACGCCAATGATAATGGTGCCACCACCATCACTCCCATCCTCAATGGAATAGAGATTCTAAACCTTGCTTTCACCGGTTCTGGTGCCAATGCCGTTAATGAACTGGATCTTCAGGATGCATCCGGCCTGTCCGATGCCATCAATATCACACGTATCAGCGATGGCATCAATACCGCCACCATTGATAACATTGCTCTTTTACCAGATGAACTGTCTGTTTCCAATTCAGGTCAGGTAGAGCAGAATGTAAATTTTGCGTTCAAAGACAGCGCACTTAGTGGTGCCGCCGACAGCGTGATCCTGACACTTGATGACGTTGATCTCAACAACCTGTGGGTTGAAGAGCGTGGCGTTGCAGATCAGGGAATTGAAACCATTAATCTGGTCTCAGAAAACAATGCAAATGCCGTTGACGTTCTTCTGGCTGAGGATCTGAATATTCTTAATATCAGTGGCGATGCAGATCTGACCCTGGGACAGGAAGACAATATTGCCGGTCCTGCTATTCTGGAAGCCGTTACCTACGCTGCTGGACTTGCTAATGTAGCAGGTTCCCTGGAAACCATAGATGCATCCGCTTTTACTGGTAATCTTGATATCACACTGGGCACAGAACTCAATTGGGTAAAAGATAATACCACCAACTCATTTATCCAGATGAATATCCTTGGTGGCGCCGGCGATGACATCTTCCGTCTGGTAGATGGCGCAGAAATTGATGGTGGTGCGGGTACAGCTGATTCCATTGACGGCGGTGCCGGTGATAACACCCTGGTTCTCCTGGGTAATCACACCGTTACTGGTGGAGCGACGCTCTCCAACATCCAGAATCTGGAAATCCGTACAGGCCATGATGCGAATACAGCGATTGATGTTGTAACTGTGGATGCTGATGCTTTTGATTCCCTGGCTTCCATCTATGTACGCAATGAAGGATCTGATGGTGTTAATTCCTTGGCTGAAAACATGCGGGTCAATCTGAATGATCTGACTGTGGATCAGGCCCAGGCAGTTACCATTGCCCACAGCACCACTTTCAATAATGGTACCACAGATAACACACTTGTTGTGAATCCAAAAGGTGCAGCAGCAGGCACCAATGACACGGTTGCAGTTACACTGGCGGATGCCTACAACTCTAATCCACGGTTCAACTTCATCCTTGGTACTCCCAACGTTGAGAATCTGATTATCAATGATAATGATACAGAAGACAACACCATTGCACTGGCAAATGTAGCAGATATCACGAGCTCAATTACCATTAACAATGGCGGTAGTTTCCTCAATCTGGACACCACAACAGCAGGTGCCAATGGTGGCCTGTATCAATATGCCGTGGACGGAAGCAGCGGCCTTGAGGCTGGTGCAGTCGGTACAACCTTTGATAGAAGCAAAGTAGCTGACCAGGTTCGCATTATTGCCGATACCATTGACGCATCCAACGCCACTTCCGACGTGATTGTCCGTGTGAGCAACTCCGCCAACGCAGCAGATGGTGGACAGTCCATCACCATGGGCGCCGGCAATGATACGGTTATTTTTGATGCTCTGAACGATGTCAACGCAGGCCTTACCATTTCCGACACAGTGATCGGTGGCGCAGGCAATGATACTCTGGTTCTCGACGGTTATCTTCCTACCCCCAATGGACAAATCGCCAACGTGATTTCATTGGGAGAATCCGAATGGACCAACGTCAGTGAATTTGAAAACCTGAGACTGGTTAATCCTGGCGAAAACAGCACCTATCAACTGGTACTAAGTAATGATCTGATTGACAACAACCAGGACAGCAATGGTCGACTCAATATCATCAATGATAATGGTCACGATCTGACAGACGCAGATCAGCGAGAGGCTTCTGTTGTTATTGATGGCACTGGACTGTCAGCAAATCACCATTTCTCCTATGATGGAGAAGAGGGGGTTTCCCGTTCCGCTGACCGCTTCATCTTGGATGACGTTTCCCTGGACAACGGTGGAAAACTCATTGATGGTGGTGCAGTTGATACAAATCCCAACACCTGGAATGGCAATGAAGACATTCTGGAAATCCGTAACTCTGCTGTGGTTACCGTGGGTGATCTTGCTGGGATCAGCAATGTAGGTACAATCGTTTTCAACAATGACTTGGCCGTTTCCCAGACCCTTCAGTTGACACTGAATGACACAGTGGTTGACGCCATGGTTGACAGCTATCATACCGCAAGTGCATTGCAGCCTGAAATGCTCAATGTAATTGTTGATGATGGCTACATAACTGATCTGGCTGCTTCAAATCTGGTCCTTGATGCCAGAGCTCTCACAGGCCAGAGTGCTTTAACCGTTATCACTGATCAGGACTGGTGGCAGGCAATTCATGTTCCCTTCACCATTAATACGATAACCGAAGCCAATGACACTGTCAGCATCACTGCCCGGACATTGGGTGGACAGAATTTCATTGATCTTGGTGTGGGCGCTGGCGATAGACTCAATATCTACGGCGGCAGTGCTGCTGAAACTGCAGAACTTGATCTTGCCACGGATGGCTTCGCGTATAACACTTCCGGAACCTTGGCATTTGCTCCCCACGTTATTGATCAGGTCGCTGACATAGAAATTTATGATTTCTCACAGTACAACGGCAGCGTTGACATTGATGCAAGCAATGTAACCTTTCATTTTCCTGGAGGAAACGCACTTCATGTCACTGATTTCACCTTTATCGGTGGTAACTTGGGTGACAGCATTATAGGCGGTTCCGGTGATGACACCATCAACGGTGGTGGCGGCAACGACGACATTGAAGGTGGCTTCGGTGATGATATTATAAACGGCGAAGCTGGTAATGACCGTATTGATGGTGGACACGGCTCTGATACACTTTTTGGTGGTATCGGTGATGATATTCTCTTCGCCAATGAGTTCGGAACAACACTTCATGGCAATGAAGATTATTCAGATGACTTCCTCGACGGTGGTGACGGAGCGGATGAACTTTATGGTTATCTTGGTGATGATACCCTCATCGGTGGAGCTGGAGATGATGTGCTCTATGGATCTGACGGAGATGACACACTTACCGGTGGTTTAGGTCAAGATCTCATGGTGGGTGGTGAAGGTTCTGATACCTACGTCGTCGGCTCAAACGATTCTGGCCTGACAACTGCTACAGCCGACGTTATCGGTGATGACTGGACTGCTGCACCGGGTGATGATGCCAACTTCGAGACAGGTGTTGATACACTTGAGCTTCAAGTTGCTGCTGATGCTGTAAGCCATTGGAATCTTGCCAACCCTGACGCTAACTATTTTGAACGCGATGCGAATACGAATATAGTTGGCCCTGGTGGTACGGATCAGTTGCTTTCCGTTGAAAGAGCAGTTCTTTTTGCCAATTCCTTGAATGCCGGTAACTCAGATGCCGGTGAATATTTTGATGGTGACATTCATATGCTCTATGTTTATGATTCAATTGGTGGTGCCAACGGTTACCTGGTTGTCGACGAAGACGGTAATGGTGCTGCAGATTATGCCATTGAACTTACAGGTCTGACTCAAGCAAATGAATTCAGTGCCAATGACATTGATCTTGTTTAATTTAAGAAGTGCATTATTTGCTGGTTTATGGGGATCAGATCAATTGGCAGGATGAATAACCAGATTGATTACAATAAGATTCACATAAATCAAATAATTCATTAATACAAAAGTCCCTCTGGTAAATTTTCCGGAGGGACTTTTTTATTCCAGCGCGGTTACAAAACTAAAGAAATTCTGGCGACTCACTTTTTTTTCCATAATGCCTTAAAGGAGCCTGTAGCACTGCTTCCCTGCCCGGACTTTATACACAAAAGTCGACAGGATTTTTTTCAGAAAGTAAGTATTTTTTGCATTCACGATGAATTGCAGATCATATAAATTCACAACAATTCGCGTCAGGAAAACCTACTTACCCTTTAAAAGCCAGATGGTATTCACAAGGACTCCCCTGAGAATACCTGGACTTGATAACTTTTTTTTACCCAATGATTAAAACAAGGCATAGATGAATGGAGCAATCACCGAGCCCTGAGATATAAAGACAAGTCCCCCCACGAGCAACAAAAGCACCATAAGTGGAGCAAGCCAGAACTTTTTTCTATTGGCCATAAATCCCCACAGATCTTTTAAAAATTCAATCATCAGTATATATTCTCCATATGGTCTCTGGGTTGTTTCTTAGCTGGTTTCCAATAAGTGCAAGTGGCCATATTCAGTGTCCTATCCATGGGATCTTTTCCGATCCATCTGAAAACCATCGCCATGGGCGTTAAAAAAAGAAAATAAATAAGGGAAAGTAGCACAGCGGTATTGCCCCGCCCCAATATACGCCCTGCAGCCATCCAAGGTCTATAAATTAATTTCAAACCAGCTGGCCAGACAAAACTCCATACCCCGAAAATACCCGACACAATCCAGGGCCAGATCCGCATTTTAGCTGCATCAAAAAACCAAGGCATAAAAACCCCGAAAATAAGGGCAACGAACAGAGCCATGACAAGGCCGAATTTCCGGTATTCTGTCTTGCTCAAAGGGGGTGATATCATCTAATTAACTCCTTAGTTAATCCAGTTTGAACTTTTCTTTCCAGACCTTTGCAGGTTGGGGCGCTGGTTGCAATTTTTTTTCAAGCAAAAAATTTTCAATCACCAGAAAATCCATTTCAGTTCCCATAAAACAGGCATAGGCATCTTCGGGTGTGCAGACAATGGGTTCCCCCCGCACATTAAAGGAGGTGTTTATGAGCACCGGGCAGCCGGTACGACGATGAAAATGATCCAGCAAGGACCAGTATTTTGGGTCCGTCTCCTGACTCACCGTCTGTACCCTGGCGGAATAATCCACATGGGTAACGGCAGGTAGCAGGGATCGTACAAGTTTAAGTTTGTTAAACCCAATCTCTTTTTTATCCCCATTGGTCATGGGAATTTGCTTCTCTTTTATTATCTGCGCAACCAAGAGCATATAAGGGCTATGGACATGGAGATCAAACCATTTTGAAGACTCTTCTGCCTTGACCGACGGCGCAAAGGGCCTGAAGGATTCTCTATATTTAATCTTGAGGTTCAGAATGGACTGCATTTTTGAACATCGTGGATCCGCAACAATGGATCGTCCGCCCAGGGCCCTGGGACCGAACTCCATCTTCCCCTGGAACCTGCCAAGCACATGCCCTTCGTCCAGAAGTCGTGCAAGGGTTGGCATCAAATCCTCATCATCCATGACCTGATAGACAGCCCCCATACCATCCAGCGCACGGGAAATCTCGGTGGTGCCAAATGAAGGGCCTAGACGGGCACCCCTCATCTTATCTTTTCCCGGGAATCCCGTCGCACGAGGATTGTCAAGGTACTCATGCCACAGTGAAAAGGCAGCACCCACAGCACCACCGGCATCTCCGGCGGCGGGTTGTATCCAGATCTCTTTAAATAAATTTTCCCTTAACAGCATACCGTTGGTCACGCAATTGAGAGCCACCCCACCTGCCATGCACAGATGATCAACATCCAGTTGTTCCTTAATATGAGACGTTATGCGTAGAATCACCTCTTCAATGACCAGCTGAATGGAGCAGGCCAGATCCATCTCCTTTTGGGATATGGGGGATTCTGGAGCTCGGGGAAGCCCTTCAAAAAGCTGATTAAATTTTGCATTGGTCATGGTCAACCCGGTGGTATAGTTAAAATAATCCATATTCAACCGGAAGCTGCCATCGGGTTTCACATCAATTAGGTGCTCATAAATCTGCTTCACATACCGGGGCTCTCCATAGGGGGCAAGGCCCATTAATTTATATTCTCCTGAGTTAACCCGAAATCCTGCATAATAGGTAAATGCTGAATACAGCAAGCCCAACGAGTGTGGAAAATGAATCTCCCATATGGGATCCAGACGATTTCCGTCACCAAGCCACACTGAAGTGGTGACCCATTCCCCCACACCGTCCACACAAAGAACGGCAGATCGTTGAAAGGGGGATGGAAAAAATGCCGATGCCGCATGGGACTGGTGATGTTCCGTAAACATCAATGGCGGCAAATCATTGTGTTTCAAGCCGGACAGCTTTGAAAATTCTTTTTTCAATTGTTGTTTTAAAAACAATTTTTCTTTCAACCACACCGGCATGGAAGCAAGAAATGAACGTAAGCCCTTGGGCGCATATGAAAGATAGGTTTCCAATAACCGCTCAAATTTCACCAGGGGTTTATCGTAAAAGACCAGATAATCAATATCAATTAATTCTATCCCCTGGTGTTCCAGCAAGAAACGGATGGCATTTTCAGGAAATGAAGCATCATGTTTTAATCTGGTGAATCGCTCTTCCTGGGCAGCGGCAACAAGCGTGCCATCGATCAGTAAAGCGGCGGCACTGTCATGATAATAAGCAGAAACACCGATGATTTTCATATTTTACTCTTTTTTGCCAACGGTTTCATGAAAAATTTCATTCAAAGACCTATAAATATCTTGAGCCATCAGGGCATTGCCCTGGGGGGTGGGATGTAATGCGTCCAGAAAAAGGGCTTCCTGATGCAGATATCTTATATCCAGCCCATGGGCAAGAACAGGCACCCCATATTTCTGCGCCAGGACCTGCAAAGCATTTATGTAAATGTGCGCCATGGAAATAAAAAAGGGTTTTGAATACCTTACCTGGAATTCATTAAGCCCGATTTCCGGCATGTGATCCGCATCAAAGGGAGGGGACACAAAAACAATCCTTATCCCCTGCTGCTGACAGGCGAGGATCATTTCCTCAATGTTCTTTTGATATTGATGCAACGCCTTTTCATTAAACACATCAACCTGGATCTTTGTTTGGGAAAAACCCATGAGCATCCCATAGACAAATCGAGAATTCTGGGTAAACCATGTGATCCAGGAAGGGGGTTTTTGATAAATTAAAATATCCGGATGCCAATTACTGACAGTGGAATACCAGATGTCATTCCAGAGGATATTGATCACAACGATATCCGGTCGCAAATCACCCTTTATCAAAATTTCTTTTAAATAAGCCAGGGTCTGGCTGGAGGTATAGGAAGGAACGCCGCCGTTAACCACATAAACGCTATCATCTGTTTCAGTAAAGCGATGCATAAGGAAAAAGGGATAGGTTTCATCTTCCTTAACCCCCCAGCCAAAGGTGGTTGACTCACCCAGGGTGAGAATTCTTTTCTTCTTTCCAATGGATTCAGGAAAATCTCTTCCTCTGAATCCCTGGCGGTTCACACTGTACATTCCATTGGAAAACCCGGGTTTTAATGCAAACCCCCGCAAGGGGTGGGGCATGACAAAGTCTCTTCCCCGGGTCCGCAACTGTTCATCATTAAAGAGTGGTTGAATGTCTTCTTTGGGAAGAATGAGTCTGCTGCCTCCCTCAATTAAACACGCAAGAACAAAAAAAACGACAACATTAATGACTATGAGACGAATTAATTTTTTCACGAAATTAAAATCCGCTAATCCTTAAAAGGCTTCGTCACTTGACCCCGGCCCTCTGCCCCCCTGGGGCGAGGACAGGACAATAGAAATAAACCAAGCAGAACTCTTTATGAGCTTGATCACAGCATGGGACACTCTAGGGTGGGGTCAGGCTTACCTTATTGATGCTTTTGCTTAACATCTTCTTTATGCAACGGTACTTGTCAAAAACATAGAGCCTGATAAAAACTCAGGCTCTAATACCACATAGCCTGACCCCGTTGACCCACCAATTGTGACAGGTGGCCCACATTGTGACCAAGCCCTCTTTATTTATGAAAAGAAAAGCCAGCACAGAGGCAAATCAACCTTCCCGCATGGCTCGATCCGCATTAATAAGCAGCGGTTCCAAGAGATAACTGATGACGCTTCTTTGGTCCGTAGTGATATAACAGGCAGCAGGCATGCCAGGAGAGAGATAGGCATTATTTTCCTTTAGATCCTCCGGAGCCACTTCAATGTGGGCAACATAGTAGCTGAGAATACCAGTTGATGTTCGTTCGCTGACCAAATCAGGAGCTATATAGGTTACCACACCAGGGACAGGAGGGGTTGTATTCCGATTAAAGGCACTGAGCTGGACCTTGGTGGCCTGTCCCTTGTGAACCCGGGTAATATCTTGGGGACTTACCCGGGCACTGATAATCAGTTTTGAATTGGCAGGAACAATATCAAGTAAGGGCATTCCAGGAGAAATCACCCCGCTGTCCTCAGAATGAACCTGCATGTTTATCACTTCTCCGCTGATGGGGGCTCTCACGGTGAGGCGGATCTGAGTATCCTTGGCAGGCTTCATCTGTTCCTTAACCTCAAAAATAACATCTTTTGTATTACCCAGCTGTGTAATGGCCTGTTCTCGATATTGATTTTTAATGTCGACCATTCTAAGCTTATATTCTTCGATCATCTGGCGGTACTCCGCCATATCCTGTTTTAATTTACCCCGGCGCCCTTTATGCTCGGAAAGTCTTCTTTGCAACTCCATTATTTCAGGCTTTCCCATATAATTTTCCTGAAAAAGGGTTTTTTTAATGCCAACTTCCTCTTCCAGGGTGGCAATGATTTCTTCTTGGGTGGAGAACTCTTCTTCTGCACCATCAATTCTATTTCCAAGCTGTTTTATCTGTGATTGATACAGCGAAATCTTCCCTTCCAGATCTGAACGGCGTGAAAGAAAAATAGCCTTTTCAGCAACCATGATCTTGGCCACATCCCTTTTTCCCTGGTCATTTTGCAACTCCTCTGACCAGGTAATTTTAGGCGCCATTTCTACTTCTGCAGCCAGACGGTCATGCTCAGCCAATTTTCCATACAGACGTCCCTTGAGAAGATCCACATTGGCTTCAACTTTGATGCTTTTTAATTTGATCAGAACATCGCCCTTTTTAACATGATCCCCCTCTTTGACAAGGATTTCATCGATGATACCGCCTTCCAGATGCTGAACGGTTTTTCGCTCACCGGAAACCTTAACCGTACCCGGCGCAATGACAGCACCTTGGAACTGAAAATATAAAGACCATGCCGCAAGACCGCCAAAAAAACAGAAAATAACCAGCAAACCGGCAATTATAAATTTAGTGGGACTCGTATTTAAAATCTTATCTGAATCCATAGTATGTTGTTTGTCTTTCATTATTTATCTCCTGATTCATTCTGCTTGTTATGCACTGCGGCAGGAGTTGCCTGGACTTGTTGTCGGGGATGATTTTGGGGCTGTTGCCCGGGGTTGGTCAATTTGGAAAGCACCTCTTTTGCAGGACCATACATGGCGACCTGCCCCTCTTTGAGCATCAGGAGTTTATCCGCACCTGCCAGAATTTTGGGTTTTTCAGTAACAATAACAATGGTTTTTTTCTCATTTTTCAACAACTGCAATGTATTGAGCAATGATCTGAAACCCGGTTCATCCAGATTCGAATGGGGGGTATCCATTACAAGCACCTGGGGATCACCGTACAGGGTCCGTGCCAGGCCAATCCGCTGGCGCTGACCACTGGAAAGATTTTTGCCTGTGCTGTCAATCATGAAATCATATCCCCCGGGAAGGGCCAATATCATTTCGTGGCAATGGGCTCGTTTTGCTGCAAGAATCACCTTTTCAGAGTCAACGGGGCCAAGCCTTGAGATATTTTCCGCAATGGTTCCCATAAATAATTCCGTTTCCTGGGGAAAATATCCCAGGTACTTTCCAAGTGTCTGGCGATCCCATTGATTCAATTCTCCCCCATCAAGGCGAATTTTCCCGGCCACGGGGGACCAAATCCCAAGAACAGTACGAACCAGGGCAGTTTTCCCCGCAGCTGCAGGTCCGAAAATACCAAGAATCTCTCCCGGGTTCACCAGAAAAGATATATTTCGCAGAAGGGTTTTATTTTGGGCCATAAGGGTAATATTTTCAGCAGTCAATCGTCCCTCTGGTCTGGGAAAGGCAAGTGTAGAAACACTATTATTCACTTCAACAAAATGAAGAAGGCGCTTGTAAGCTGCAAGGGCTTCTATGCTTGATTTCAAGGTTTCAAACCCCATATCAAGGGGGGTAAAAAGACGGATAATGATAATAACACTGGCAAAAATACTACCAACCGTAATTTCATGGTTAAAAAACAAATAGGTTCCAGCACAAAAAATCCCTGCCGTAAAAAGTCCCTGCAGAACTGCTTTTACGGCACCAACAGTACACCGATTATTTTCTGCTTCATATCTATCAATCTGGGTCTGCTGATCTGCTTTTGTGTACTTTTTCCTTACATCCACCACCATCCCCATACCGGTTATCAACTCTGCATTGCGAACCGTTGATGAAAGGAAAATACTGCCGGCAGCGGCCCCTGCATGGGAGGCGGTATACCTTTTTTTATTTAAAAATCTAAGTAAGATTTGAAAAAGAAACACCATGCCGACACCGGCCGTTGCCACAATCCCGATAAGAGGATTAATGAAATAAAGAATAACAAGGTACACCACAACCCATGGGATATCCAAAATTCTTAAAATACCGTAACCGGCAATGCCCTCCCGAAAAAGAATCAAATCCTGCATTCCCTGGGAATAACTGGGCTTATCAAGGGCAGAGGCTCTGTCAAACATAGATGTCAACACATGGGAGACCATTCTTTGTTCCATGTCAAGACTTGCCTTTAACAAAAGTTTAGAGCGGACATACTCCAAAATGCCCATGACCACCAGTGAAAAAATTGTCAGCAAACTGAGGGTAATCAAGGTGGCTGTGCTGAAACTGTACAATACGCGATCGTAGATAACCATCATGTAAATGGGGACAATGAGGTAAATAAGATTAATACACATCCCGAAGAAAGCAATGAAAGTAAAATATTTCAATCGAAATTTCAAATTGTCACGCATTCATTTTCTCCATCATTATATATCTCCTGTCAAATCCCTGTTAAACATTTCATCCATGGTACCAAAAGCGGGGGCGCTTCCCTTTTTCAAAACGAGAATTTTATCTACACTGGACAAAAGAGCTGGTTTATGGGTTATGATTATCACGGTTTTTCCCTGTTCTTTCAATCGTTTCAACGCATTCATCAGGGCAAGTTCTCCGGCTTCATCTAAATTTGAGTTGGGTTCGTCCAGTATGATCAGACAAGGATTACCGTATAGGGCCCGGGCAAGTCCCACCCGTTGGCGCTGACCACCGGAAAGATTCACTCCCGCCTCTCCAATATCAGTCTCATATCCATGGCTGAACTGGAGTATGACTTCATGGGCGCCTGCCAGATTAGCCGCATGGATCACCTCCTCTGAATCAATGGTACCCATACGGGCAATATTTTCACTCACTGTTCCGGTAAATAACTCCACATTCTGGGGCAGATAACCCACAAAAGAGCCAAGCGATTCCGGATCCAGTTGGCTTACCTCCTGGCCGTCCAGAAATATATTTCCGGCACTCGGAGCCCAGATTCCCAACAGCATCCGACACAAACAGGTCTTTCCAGCACCATTATGACCGATCAACCCCATACTTTCACCAGGCTTCAAGGAAAACGAAAGATTTTCCATAATGGTTTCACCGGCAAGCTCAAGTGCAGCATTGCTGACATTAATTTCCCCCCGAATGCCTTTAACGGATAAAAGCCTTCCTTCAGATGAGCCCTTTAGTAAGCGGTCAAGACGTCCATAAGAACCCTTTGCTCCAATGGTTTGTTTCCAGGCTCCTATCCCCTGTTGTACCGGCGCAAGGGCTCTGCCCATGATAATGGAAGCAGCAATGATGGATCCCATATTCACTTCATTTTTTATAACAAGCAGAGCACCAATGCAATAAATCAGCACCTGCATAAACGCCCTGAAACTTGTACTGGCAGCCTCCAGCAACTGGGCTTTTTTACTGGATTTATCCTGGATTGCTATTTCCTGATCATTAATTGTATTCCAGTGACGGACAGCGCCAGCCATCATTCCCATGGATTTGAGAAGTTCAGCATTACGGAGGCTTTTATCAATAAATCTTTTTTCTTCTCCTTTAAGATCATTGATATTTTCAAAATCATTTTTGGTCCAGAACGTCTGCAAAAGCCCCAGAATTAAAATCATAACCGCTCCACCAGTTGCCGTATATCCCAGGATGGGGTGCATCAGGTATATCACACCAAGGTAAACCGGTATCCATGGAACATCAAAAAAAGCAAAAATAGCGTTGCCTGCAAAATAATTTCTAACAACAGTTATATCCATGAGACCCTGGGTATATAGAGAGGTATCAATGCGGGATGAATCCTTCAACATATCCTTTAAAACACGACGTCCCAGTAAATTGTCCATCTGCACACCCGCCTTAACAAGAATCCGGGAACGAAAAAACTCAAGGATTCCCAAAACCAGCAAGGCCAGGATCGCCCCAATGGTTACAGCGTAAAGGGTTGAAAAACTGGCACTGGCAAGAACCCGCACATAGATGGCCTCCATATATATGGGAAATGTCAGGTAAAGCGTATTAATAAACAGACTGAAGATACCTGCAAAAATAAAATAATTCAGACATTTAAAAAGAAAATGTGCCATATTTAGATTGACCTGAGGGTTGTGGCTTTTGATGGTGCGGATTTGGCCTGCTGGGCGCCTGCCAGTTTCGCAACGACTTGATCCCTGGGACCAAAAAGGAAAACCTGACCATTCTGAAGTACAAGCATTTTGTCCATGGATTGAAGCAGGGCAGGCTTATGTGTCACCATGATACATGTCGTTACCCCTGCTTTTTTGATATTATGCAGTGTACCTAATAGTTCTTTTTCTCCCTGTTCATCCAGATTAGAAGTGGGTTCATCCAGAACAAGCAGACAGGGGTCGCCATAAACAGCTCGGGCCAGACCCAACCGCTGTTTCTGACCGCCGGAAAGCGAGATACCACCCGGTCTGTCCAAAAGTGTATGATATCCGTGGGGCAAACTTTCTACCAGGCTGTTCAGACCGCAAAGTGTTACAGCCTTTTCAACCTTTTCCATGTTCACCTCTCCAAGCCTTGCAATATTTTCTGCAACGGATACGGGAAACATTTCAACTTCCTGGGGCAGATATCCGATATATTTCCCCACCATCTCGTGATCCCGAAAGAAAAGATCTGTTCCATTCAGGAAAACATTCCCGCTCAAAGCAGGCCAGAGGCCCAGAAGAAGGCGACATAAGGTCGATTTCCCAGCGCCATTTGGCCCAATGATCCCCATAAACTCACCATGGGCAAGTGCAAAAGAAACATTTTTAAGGATAAATTGATCTCCAATTACCAGGCTTACCTTCACCACATTAAGGTCTCCCCTGGGAGCTGGCAGCAGCATCTGATCCTGCATTTGATCCAAAAAGAGGATATACGCATCAAGCCGTTTATAGGCATCTCTTGTCTGAATCGTCATTTTCCAGGTGGACATGACCTGCATAAGGGGTGCCAGCGCCCTTCCCATTATAATGGATGCCGCCACCATAAGCCCCACATCAAAATGCTGGGTTAAGGCATAATAGGCACCGGCAAAATAGATCACCACCTGAAGAAGGGTTTGCAAAGGTTTAATAATGGATTGTATCGCGCCAGCCTGCTGACTGCTGACGGTCTGATTCATGATAATTTCCCTGTTGGCAGCTTCCCATCTATCACTGATGGCACCAATCATCCCCATACCGTTAACAACCTCTGAATTGCGCAGAAATGAATTAACAAAACGCTGATTTTGCATGTTTTTCAGAGTGGCTCGTCTCAGACTATCCCGTACAAGCAGTTCCTGGAGAACGCTGAGGCCGACCATGATAAAAGCACCTGCCGTTGCAATGCCACCAAGAACTGGATGAAAAAGGAATATTAGAGCCAGGTAAAGGGGTGCCCATGGGGCATCAAAAAGGGCATGAATACCAGGTGTTGTAAAATAATTTTTAACAGTTCCAAGATCATCCAACAGCTGTGAAGATCTTTGATTTCGGATTCCAGCATGATTGGTCAACATACCGGAATAAATTTTATTTCGAAATCTCAAACTCAAATCATTACCGGCAGCGGACAAAAGGCGGGACCTGAGATAATTCAGAAAAGCAAGGATAACTAAGGCGTAGGTAGCTGCCACAGTGAATGTTGTCAGTGAATTCATGCTGTTACTGACGCACACATTACCATAAATAACAAACATGTAAAAAGGAAATGTCAGTTGGAGAATATTGACAAAGCAGCTTAAAAAGGCGGCAAAGGTAAAATATTTCTTCCAGTCATTTATAAACCTGTTCATAAACGAATATCTTCATCAGACCACAGAGCAGCGTCTTTTCCAACGTTACTGTCCACAGTATTAGACGACCCTTCTTTTTTCTGGCCCAGAGAATCAAACACCACATACAGGCCATATAAAACCAAAGGCCCCATAACCACATATAAAAGCGTTACATCAATTGCTATTAGAATACCCGGACTTAACATGTAACCACCCTTCTAAGGTTGGTTGATTCAAAGCCTTGTATAGTATGACATTGGCCTGCCAAGGTCAACAAGAAAGCCACCCAAAAAACATGGAGCCTGTCACACAACACAGGCTCCAAAACAATAAATGCCATCAGGCAAGGGCAATTTTGAAAGTTGAAGGATTTATGAATTTGTAAAATCAAACCAATTTTTTAAAATTAGAAAGGGATTGCAGGTGTGAATTAATAAGGCCGATAAGCCCATTTCTCACCCATTTTGCAAGGATTTCATCTTCAAGCTTACCTAATTTTTCAACATCAACACAGCGAAAACCACCAACAGCAGACGTATCTCCATTTTTTTCAATGGATGCATTTCTGGGGACCAGAACTTTATGATCTTCCAATTCCTGGCAAAAAATTTGAGTTGCTTTTAATTCTTCCTGAAACTTCGTTAAAAAATTAATCGCATTCTGAGTCACATCCGCTGGCTCGCCATCTGCCGTAAACAAAGGATCCCCCTGACCAGAGACAAAATGAGGCGCTTCTGTATCAACACAGACAGCAAAGGCATTGTCATCTTCGCCACCAGGCCTGTTGGCAAGAATAAATGGATAGCGCCTTATATGAGCAGGAACGTAGGGCACCTTCCATAAGCCAGCGTCGTCCACATAAAAATTTTTCTTTTGCGTCAAGGCGAAAAGCGCCACCGGAGAAACGCCCTCCGTGGGAAAAACAATGGGATAATATCGTGAAGCCAATAGAATTTCCGATGCCGTCAATGGAGCCGCAGTTATTTCTGTAGCGCATTCAAATGAGTTAATTCTGGTAAATCTGAGATCATGATGCCTGGTATTGCTAAGGGGTTCAACTTTTTTAAACATTCTTTTTTGTCTCCATTGATGATTATTTATCATATCCGGGTACTGTCTAATAAATTTAACTGAGTGTGCTTATTTTGCAAGAACCGAACGATAAATGCGACTGTATTTATCGCCCTGGACAGCTTCTGTAAAGTGTTTTTTGTAGTGATGAAATGTATTGGCTTTTAAGTGATCATACCGGTATTGATTCTTGAACATCTTGTTCATTGCATCGGCAAGAGAATGACAGCATCCCGGTTGAACGACATAACCGGTATGATTGTGTTGATTCACCAGGCTTGTACCGGTACCAAGTTCTGTGGATATAAGCGGTTTTGAAAAATATAGTCCTTCTATTAATATTTGTCCAAACGCCTCCGCCCCGGTCATGGAAGGAAGAACAATAAAGCGAGATCCCTGAATCAGAAGCTTCAAGTTGCTATCGGATTGAAACCCCAACAGGTGGACATTGCGCAACTTCTCTTTTCGTATTCGGGCTTTTAGATGACTATACAACGGCCCGTTCCCGACAATTACAATTTCACCACCAACATTTTTGGAAGCATCCAGTAGAATGTCAAGACCTTTGTACCATCTAAGAACACCTGCAAAAAGCGCATAAGAATCTACTTTTTGTATGAAATTAGCCACTGAAATATCAGGCTGAGGCAGATCAAGGAAGCGACTCTCGTCAAACCACAAATAAATTTTCTCTACTTTGTCCTGGAATTGATGAAGGTAAGAAGTTGTCCTGAATAAATTCTCACTGGTAACACAAATTTTATCTGCCTGTTTAAGGAAACGTCTGATGACAGGCAGATAAATGGTTTTTAAAAATCGGTTTTTATGGATATCACAATGAAAGGTCACCACCATGGGTTTTTTTATCCGGTAGAACAAAGCCAGTAGTTCAACGGTGGGCCAGGTAAAATGAAAGTGAACAATGTCTGTATTTTCACAAATGGTTTTGAAATTTTTGACAAGGGAAAGGCTAAAGGGGTTGGAATAAAAATCCAATTCCTTTTTATAAAATTTGACCTTAATTCCATCCGCGGTCAAACATTCAACATCTCGTTTTCCCGTCGCAATTACTTCCACATCATATCCGTCTTTAACTGAATGACGTCCCATCTGCCGGATGGCCTCTTCCAATCCACCATTCGTTTCAGGAAAATATGTCTTGAAAATATGCGTAATTTTTACCATACAGAATTATATATCATAGCACCACAGTGATTTAAACCATTCAATGATGTAAACATGTCATAATAAGATTCCGGCCTAGCAAGAATCCAAATGTCAACAGGATCCAGTGCATTGCCAAAGCTTAATTTTAGGATTACCGATTTCCAAAGATGCAGTGGTGTAATACCCTGGGGTATGTGCAATCCTAAATCTTAGCCTTGACCATGCACCAGTAAAGCTCGACATAAATTCCATTACACTTAATGGCGCTCCTTTTTCCACTAATCTCTGAAGTATCGGTATAAAAAAAGCAGCAAAAGATTTACGCCGGGCTGTGATAGGCTGAGCACGTATCAGATAAAAAAACGAATACATATCAAGACGTCATACAATCCACCGCATTCTTAAATATCTGAATCCCCGGCGTAACATCCATTTCCGGCAGTCCATCAAAGGTTTTTTTGCGCCTGCATTCCTCAGTATTACGACACCAATCCGGATGATTGGTAAAATGATTAAACGCCTCCGGATGGGGCATAAGCCCAAACACTCGACCCGTGGGATCACAAATCCCGGCAATATCCCCCATGGACCCATTGGGATTTTCCGGAAACTTGCCACCGGCATTCTCCCCATCCCCAAAGGCATACCGCATCACCACCTGGTTGTTTTTTTCCAGGCGATGCACCACCGACGCATCCGCCACAAATTTTCCTTCCCCATGGCGCACCGGCAAATCAATCACAGAATCAAGTCCCTGGGTAAACACACATGGACTTTTATCATTAATGCCCAGATGCACCCACTGATCCCGGAAATTACCGCAATCATTCCAGGTAAGGGCCACGGACCGATCCGTATAATTGCCATCAAATCCCGGCAGCAGCCCCAGATTCACCAGGGTCTGAAATCCATTGCAGATGCCGATGATCAATTTCCCCTGGTCCACAAAGGAGAGCAGTTTTTCCCCCATGTGATTCTTTAATTTAAGGCTCTGGATCACCCCGGCCCCGTGGTCATCCCCCCAGCTGAACCCTCCGCCAAAAGCCAGGATCTGAAAATCATCCAGATCCACCTTACCGGCAATCAGGGCATTGATATGCACCCGGTGGGCCCTGGCACCGGCCAGTTCAAAGGCCGCCGCCGTCTCCATGTCACAGTTCAGTCCAAAACCGGTTAAAACCAGTGCATTTACCGTTTTCATATCATCTCTCCCAAGGGGGCTGTCCAGGCCGTTTCCAGTTCATCCAGGGACACATCGGAAACACAGATTCCATTGATCCCCTTGATCACAAGGCGGGTGTGGGTGTCAGTGACATGCCCCACCATGGCACAGGCCGTGCCCTTGAACATTTTCTCAAAAACAGTTTTGTTTTCAGGGGATACGCTCACAATGAACCGACCCGCGGATTCAGAAAAAAGAAGCGCATCCATGCCGGGCACACCATTGACATCATCCATTGGCACCCTTGTAAGATCAATCTCCATTCCAAATCCGCCGCCCATGGCCACCAGGGCCAGATGGGTGGCAAGGCCTCCCCTTGCAACGGCATGGGCCGAAGCGGTCAATCCTTTGGAAATGGCCGTTTCCAGGGCACGGTAAACCACCTTGAAGCGATCAAAATGCACCGCTGGCACATTCAGTCCGGTGTGACCCAGCAGTTCATAGTATTCCGAAGCCCCCAGCTCATTGGCCGTGGCACCCAGCACATAGATAAGATCCCCTGATACCTTGGGCTCCAAGGTCATGCATTTTGTCACATCCTCCACCACGCCGGTGGCGGAAAACTGCACTGTTTCAAGTGCTGATACCTTGACGGCCTCGCCAAATTCCCCGGTGAGATACCCGTCCACATACATGCTGTCCTTGCCGGACAGCAACGGAATCCCATAGGCCATGCAAGCATCCTTCAATGCCCTGCAGGCCCTTACCAGCTGGGCCGCCTTGAATTTTCCATCGGGATTCTTCACCGGATGAAAGCCAATATCCGGCCAGCAGAAATTGTCCACCCCGCCCATGTGTGACAGGGTGCCGCCAACGGAAATGAGCCGCCGCACGGCTTCGTCAATGGAAGCGGTCATCATGTGATAGGCATCAATTTTTGAATACCAGGGCAGCAACGCCTGGGAAAAGGCAAGACCCTTCATGGAAGACAGCACCGGGCGAATCACCGAGGCATCGGATGGAATGTTTCTGTTCACCCCCACCAGGGGTTTAATCACACTGCCCCCCTGGACTTCATGGTCATACTGCCTTGTGATCCATTCTTTGGAGCAGATGTTGGGCCTGGCAAGCATGGTTAACAGCAAACGGCTCACATCCTTTGGTTGTGACAAAACAGGTTCCGTCAGTCCCCGCAACGCAGGAGGAATCCACAAGGCGTCAAACTCCCACCGAGGAAAGCCCTTGTCCAACAGATCCATGTCCACATAGGCACAGGTTTCATCCTTATATTTAATGTGAAGCTTGCCGGAATCGGTGTATTTACCGATGACGGTGCTTTCCACCTCGTGCTCCCGGGACAATGCCATAAACCGGTCTATATTTTCCGGTTTTACGGCAATGGTCATGCGTTCCTGGGATTCTGAAATCCAGATTTCCCACATGTCAAGACCATCATATTTTAAAGGAACCTTGTCCAGCCACACCTCACACCCGTTGCTGAGCATGGCTGATTCCCCCACCGAAGAGGAAAGCCCTCCGCCGCCATTGTCCGTGATGAATCCATAAAGGCCTTCATCCCGGGCAGCCAACAGAAAATCGTGCATTTTCTTCTGGGTATAGGGATCGCCGATCTGTACATGACCTGCCGGTGTGTTTTCTGATAGAACTTCGGAGGAAGCCGTCACTCCATGGATACCGTCCTTGCCCACCCGGCCCCCGCTCATGACAATAAATTCTCCGGGAACGGTGGTTTTCTCATGGCTGGGTTTCCCATCCACCAGGGCGGGCATGATGCCAAGGGCCGTAACAAACACCAGACTTTTCCCCATGTATCCCTGATTAAACAGGGTCTGACCAAAGGTGGTGGGGACCCCGCTTTTATTTCCGCCGTCCTTCACGCCTTCAATGACCCCGTCAAGCAGGCGCCTGGGATGCAAAGGAGCCTTTAACGGCCCTTTGTAATCCATCTCCCCCACGCAGAATCCGTAACTGCCCATGATAAGCCGGGACCCAAGCCCCGTACCCATGGGGTCTCGGTACACCCCCACAATGCCGGTGATGGCACCGCCATAGGCTTCCATGTTGGAGGGTGAGTTGTGGGTTTCCCCGGTGATGACATAATTATTGGTATCATCAAATTGTCCTACACCAGCATTGTCCCACAGCACCGACACCACCCAGGATTTTTGGTCCTTCAGAGCCAGGGTGGGTTCTTTAATATAGGTTTTAAAAAGATTGATCTCCTCCACCGTTTCTCCGGTGGAGGCATCTGTGTAGCGGAAAAGTCCCTGGAAGGTATTGTGATTGCAATGGTCACTTCTGGCCTGGGAGATATACTCAAGCTCCACGTCCGTTGGCTGGGCAAGCCCTGCTTTTTTCCGGGAGGCCACCACATCGGGGTCCAGAAAATATTCCCGGATGACAGGAATATCCCTTGGATTCAGAGCCAGGTTGCGCTCATGGCTGATGGTCTGCAGGGCTTCATTGGAGGCAATGTCCATGACGGCACACTGGGGTTCATGGTTTAACAGCACCTTGGGAATAACGGTGCCAACGCCGGTGGCCGCATCCCACTCCGCCCGGGAAAACACCTTCCACTGCTGGATGATGCCGTTGGCCAGCAGTTCATCGGCAATCTTTTCCACATCTTTTTTCTCAAGATCCGGGCCTGTTAGACAATATCGCCGGGAGGTATAGATACCCTCCCCGGGCAGAAAATCCCTTTTTAAAAAATCAGATATGGCCTCCATGGCCGTACTGCCCGCATTGTCCCTTACGCCGGGCCGAAATCCCACCCAGATACACCAGTCAAAGGGCACATTCAGGGGAGATAAAGAAGACACCTGGGTCACCGGATTGGTGAAAATTTCATCCTTCACCGTTGCCAGGTCATCGGGGGAAAGATCCGCCTCCATGGTAACCAGATGTATGCATCGCCCTGCCGCAATCCGGACGTCAAAATAGTCCCGGGCCTTTTTGATGAGACTCCGGGCCTCGGCATCCACCAGCCCCGGTTTCAGGGCAATTTCAATACAGGAACGCATGTTATCCACCATTGAAAATCCTTATAATATCATTGTAAAAAACAAATACCATCAATGCCAGCAGCAGTGCCATGCCAAAGCGATTGGCCTGCTCCCGGAATTTTTCACCGGCGGCTTTACCCGTCACCGCCTCATAACAGAAAAAAACAATATGTCCCCCATCCAGCACCGGCACGGGAAACAGATTAATAATACCCAGATTCACGCTGAGCATGGCAATGAAGAAGAAAAAACTGGCCATACCCGCCTCTGCCTGTTTTCCGGCCATCTGGGCAATCATGATGGGGCCGCCCAGTGTATCGGCGGACACAGAACCCGTAAAAATTTTAACCACGGAAAGCACAGTAAGCTTTGAGATGTCCCAGGTACGAAGCCCCCCATGCCACAGGGCCTGGAAGGGATTCAAAGAAATGTGGGTGACATCACCGCTGGCAGCCACGCCGATCATGAAACGCTTAACATCTTCACCAAAAATATTTTTTGACACCCGGGTTTCTGGAGTCACCATCAGCAGATGGTGCCTGCCGTCCCGCTGAACCTGTATTTTAAGAACATCACCGGTGGTTTCTCCAATGAGGGTCACCATATCATCCCAGGAAATGACCTTTTTATTGTCAATGGCAACCACCAGGTCCCCGGTTTGCATACCTGCGACCATGGCAGGGCTATCCGGCCCCACTTCCCCCACCACGGGCTTTACATAGTAAAGACCGGAAAACTGAAAAATCACATAAAAAATCAAAAAAGCCAGCAAAAAATTAAACAAAGGCCCCGCCGCCACAATGAGTATCTTCTGATAAAGTTTCTTATGATTAAAGGACAGAGGAATATCGGATTGGACAAGGGGGGCTCCCGGCTCTTCCCCCACCATTTTAACATAGCCCCCCAGGGGAATCATGGAAATGCAGTACTGGGTAAAGCCCACCCGGCGTTGATAAATTTTGGGACCGAATCCCAAAGAAAAGGTTTCCACCCCCACACCAAAAAACCTGGCCACCAGAAAATGACCAAGCTCATGGAAAAAAACAAGAATACCCAGAACAATGACAAAGGCCACCAGTGAATTACTCATATTACCTCTACAATTTCAATACCAGGTTCTCAACAAGATTCCCGGCCTTTTCCCTGGCCCAGGTATCGGCTGCCACAATGTCCGGCACCCCGGGTGAAGACACGATGGAATGGTCATCCATGGTTGTTTTAATTACCTTAAAAACATCAACAAAGCCCATGCGATGATTCAAGAACGCCTCCACAGCCACCTCATTGGCAGCATTCATCACCGCAGGCAGGGTTCCCCCCTTGTCAAGGGCGGTAAAGGCAAAATCAAGGGAGGGAAAGCGGGTGCGGTCCGGGGGTTCAAATACAAGACCACCCAGTTGAAAAAAATCGGGAAAATCAAGCCCAAGATCCAGACGTTCCGGCCAGGACAGCGCATAGGAAATGGCCGCCTTCATGTCCGGCACCCCCATCTGGGCCATCACCGTCCCGTCGGTAAATCCCACCATGGAATGCACAATACTCTGGGGATGCACCACCACCTCCACCTGTTCGGGGGTAAGGTTAAACAGATGCACCGCCTCAATGATCTCCAGGGCTTTGTTCATCAAGGTGGCAGAATCAATGGAAATCTTGTTTCCCATGTCCCAGGTGGGATGGCTCAGGGCATCACTTGGCAAAAGATGGGAAAATTGCTCCCCGGGCACCTTTCGGAAAGGCCCCCCCGATGCGGTGAGAAAAATTTTGCGCAAATCCCGTCGGCGGTTTCCCCCAAGGCACTGGAAAATGGCGCTGTGCTCACTATCCACGGGATAGATGGTAACGTTTTTTTCAACAGCCCTTTCCATGACAATGTCCCCGGCCATTACCAGGGTTTCCTTGTTGGCCAGGGCCACGTGCTTACAGGCATCAATGGCGGCCAGGGCCGGCATGAGGCCTGCTGCCCCCACCATGGCCAGAAGCACCGTGTCCACCATGGAATCAGAAGCGGCCACAAGGTAGCCTTCTTCCCCCCATAAAATCTCCACCGGGGTGCTCCTGGAAATAAGGGCTTCAAGTTCCCGGGCTTTTTCCCGGCTGTACACCACGGCCATATCGGGCTTGAAAACGGCAATCTGTTCCGCCAGAAGGTTTACATTATTGGCTGCGGCAAGGATACGCACATTAAATCGCCGGGGATGGCGGGCTACAACGGCAAGGGCACTCCTGCCGATGGAACCGGTACACCCAAGGATGGAAAGGTTTTTCATAGGAAAAATTCCTTGAAAAAATAGGCCACAGGTGCGGCAAATATAACCCCGTCCAGACGATCCAGAATCCCGCCATGCCCGGGTAAAAGGTGTCCTGAATCTTTGATGCCGCCTGCTCGTTTCAGGGCAGACTCAAACAGATCACCAATCTGACCGGCAACCGCAGCAACGCCGGCAAAAGCAAGGCTGCCCATAAAGCAGACATCGTGGATGAAAAGGGCTTCAAATCCCACCCCCACAACCAAGGCAAGGGCAAGCCCCCCCAGGGCACCTTCCACGGTTTTATTGGGGCTGATGCGGGGGGAGAGACGACGCTTTCCAAAGTAAGAGCCACAAAAAAAGGCACCGGTGTCACTGGCGGCCACAATAAGCCACAGCCACACGATCCACAGTCCGCCCTTGTCCCCGTTTCTCACCAGCACCAGAAAGGAAAGAAAAAACGGAACGTACATCACCCCCTGAATCTGAACTTCAATGGCCCGCAACAGGGTTGTCCCCGGAGCATAAGCCACCAGGATCAGAACCGTCAACAGCACCACATTAAAGACAGGCATCAGCAGCATTAAATCAGCAGCGCCCATGTGGGCCGCAAGCATCAGACAAAAGGTGATGAAAACCGCCACAAAAATCACCCCGGTGCGGCTGTGTCTCTGCACAGATCCCAGGCATATGGCAATGATGTTAAGAAGGCGGTGGAATAGGTTAAGAAGAAGATGAAACGATTTCCGGGATGGGGGGACATGGACATGTTTTTCCGGAGTTTCGGTGGAACAATGGGCAGAAACCGGACCGTATTCCACGGCAGGGCCTTCACCGGGAAGCGGGACAATGACAAAGTATTCCCGCAATCCCATAAGAGACAAGGCAAACACAAGCGCGGTAAAGACAAAGGGGGTGCCCAGGAGAAGAATCAGTACTAAAAGGGGCAGTAAAACTACTGCGGTGAGCCATCGTTTGAGGAGCATTGGACCTTCCCGAATCTGCGATCACGTTTCTGGTAGTCCCTGATAATATCCATGAAAGTCTGATCCGTGAAATCAGGCCACAGGGTATCTGTGAAAAACAATTCTGCATAACCGGCCTGCCACAGCAGAAAATTACTCAGGCGCTTTTCCCCGCTGGTGCGAATCACAATGTCCGGATCAGGGATATCCGCCGTATAAAGATGCCCGGACACTGTTTCTTCAGAAATATCATTCAGGTCAAGGGTGCCTGCCTTAACTTTCTGGGCAATGGCTTTCACGGCCCGGGTCACTTCCTCCCTGCCGCCGTAGCTCAAAGCCAGGTTAAGAAGCATGCCGGTGTTTTCCCGTGTACAGCTCATGGTCTCTTCCATGGCCCCTCGCACATCATCGGGCAGGCGTTCTTTCTGGCCGATTACCCCCAGCCGGATATTCTTGTCCATGAGGGTCTGCCGTTCGCCTGTGACAAACTTTTTCAGCAATGCCATGAGGGCTGACACCTCGGCCCGGGGACGTCCCCAGTTTTCCGTGGAAAAGGCGTAAAGGGTAAGTACTTTTATGTCCAGTTTTCGGCACACCGTCACAATGGAACGAACCGCATCAGCGCCTTTTTCATGGCCTCTGACGCGGTTCATTAATTTTTTCTTCGCCCACCGTCCGTTGCCATCCATGATGATGGCCACATGGGCCGGCATATTATCGGGGTCCAGGCCATGGGTGTGTGCAGGACCCGGGGCTTGCCCGTTGTCAGACTTCAAGGATTTCCTTCTCTTTGTCCTGGTAAACCTTGTCCACTGCTATGACATATTCATCGGTGAGTTCCTGGATCTGCTTCTGACCCTTGAAACTGTCATCCTCTGAGATATCTCCATCCTTTTGGAGGGATTTCAGATTCTCGTTGGAATCCCGACGGATGTTGCGGATGGCCACTTTAAACTCTTCACACACCAGGCGGGTGCTTTTGGCAATTTCCTTTCTACGATCCTCGGTGAGGGGGGGAATGGAAATCCGCACAATCTTACCGTCACTGGAAGGTGTCAAACCCAGGTTTGCCTTTAAAATACCCTTTTCCACTTCTTTAATGGCAGAAACATCCCAGGGCTGCACAGTGATGAGCCGACTTTCCGGAATGGCAATGGAGGCCATCTGGGCCAGGGGGGTCAAGGTACCGTAATAGTCCACTTTCACACTGTCAAGCATGGTCATGGAGGCTCTTCCGGTGCGGACCCGCTTCATATCTTTTTTAAGGGCCTTGAGCGTTTTCTCCATGCGGTCTTTTGTTTCCTGCATCACTTCTTTTATCATAATCAACACACCCCTTTTTTTGGGCTTGTTCATAAGATGGGCCATTCATCTCAATTGGCGGGCCAACGGGGTCAGGCTTGTGTTATTGGCGTTATCTTTTCACAGCCTGTGCAAACGCCAAAACCAGCGATAATGCCAATAACGCAAGCCTGACCCCTCCCCGAAATGGCCGATGTTGTGATCAAGCCCTTTTTTTTAATTCAAGGATTGATCAGACTTGGGTACCATAAATACGGGTACCCACCCCTTCACCGCACACAGCTGACAGGATATTGTTCTCCTGATGAAGATCAAATACCTGCAGGGGAAGATTGTTATCCATGGCAAGGGAGATAGCCGTCATGTCCATGACATGAAGCTGGCGTTCCAGCACCTCCATGTAGGAGATTTCAGAAATAAACGCCGCATCCTCATGGGCCACAGGATCCTTGTCATACACCCCGTCCACCTTGGTGGCCTTGAACAGAATCTGGGCCTTAATCTCCTTTGCCCGGAGCACGGCGGCCGTGTCCGTTGTGAAATATGGATTACCGGTACCGGCGGCAAAGATAACAGCCCGTCCCTTTTCCAGATGCCGCACTGCCTTCAGGCGGATAAAGGGTTCAGCCACCTGATCCATGGACAGGGCAGACTGTACCCGGGTGGGAATGCCTTGTTTTTCCAACGCATCTGCCAGGGCAAGACTGTTGATCACCGTGGCCAGCATGCCCATATTATCGGCGGCGGCCCGGTCCATGCCTGCGGAACTGCCGGCAATTCCCCGGAAAATATTGCCGCCCCCCACCACCATGGAAACCTGGACTCCAAGATTATGCACCTTGGCCACTTCTGCTGCCACAAAATTAATCATCTCAGGCTGAATACCAAACCCCTGGTCTCCCATGAGGGCTTCTCCGCTGAGCTTGATAAGAACTCTTTGAAATTCAGGTTTCCCGGCCATGTTTTATTCTCCTAATTGAAAGCGGACAAATCGTTTGATTTGAATATTCTCACCGATCTTGCCAATGGCTTCGGTGGTCATTTCCGCCACACTCTTCTTGGGTTCCCGGATATAGGGCTGGCTGAGCAGGCAGGAATCCTTGTAAAATTTCTGAACCTGACCTTCCACAATTTTATCCACGATATTCTCGGGCTTTCCCTGTTCAAGAGCCTGGGCACGGTAAATCTCGCGTTCCCGGTCCACAAGTTCCTGGGGAATATCTTCGGGATTCAGTCCGGCGGGGTTGGCTGCGGCAATGTGCATGGCCACATTCTTGGCAAATTCCATGAAATCGTCTGTCTTTGCCACAAAATCTGACTCACAGTTGATTTCAACCAGTACACCCAACTTGGAGCCGGCATGGATATAGGAGTAAATGATGCCTTCAGATGTGGCACGACCAGCCCGTTTCTGGGCCTTGGCAAGTCCTTTTTTTCTCAAGAAATCCAGGGCTTTTTCCACGTTTCCATCGGTTTCCACCAGGGCTTTTTTACAATCCATCATCCCTGATCCGGTCTGATCACGAAGCTCCTTGACCATTGTTGCTGTAATGTTTGCCATTTTTATAACTCCTTATTCTGCCTGACCCGCAGTTTGTCTTTTTATTTTTTCCACCACAGGGCCGTCGGTGCCATCGGAAACCACGGTGCGTTCCTCACCTTCCATCATGGCAGCGGCCATTTCGCCATCATCTTCTGCTTTGTCCCTGCCTGCCTGCTGTTTTTCTTCATAGCGGGCAGCGCCTTCCACACAGGCATCGGCAATGCGGCTGGCAAACAATCGAATGGATCGAATGGCGTCATCATTGCCCGGAATCACATAATCAATATCATCGGGATCACAATTGGTATCCACCACCGCCACAATGGGAATCCCCAGGCGTTTTCCTTCACGCACGGCAATGGCTTCGTTTTTGGGATCAATGATAAAAATGGCACCGGGGAGGCCTTTCATGTTGCTGATACCGCCTATATCATTTTCAAGCTTGGTGCGCTCTTTACCCATTTTGACCCGCTCTTTTTTGGGATATTCTTCAATGCGGCCATCCATCTCAATGGTATTGAGGAACTCCAGGCGGTTGATGTTCTTTTTAATGGTCTGGAAATTGGTGAGCATCCCGCCCAGCCAGCGGTTCTGTACATAATAAGTTTCTGCCCGGTTGGCTTCTTCGTAAATGGATTCCCGGGCCTGTTTTTTGGTCCCCACAAACAGGATCTGTTTGCCTTCCGCAGCCACATCGCTGATAAAATCAACGGCGGTCTTGAACATCTTCACCGTCTGCTGAAGATCAATAATATAAATACCGTTTCTGGCACCAAAGATGTACTTTTTCATCTTGGGATTCCAGCGACGGGTCTGGTGTCCGAAATGAACACCAGCTTCCAGCAGTTCACGCATTGAAATGTCTACCATGTTGTTTCTCCGTTTATCTTAATATTGTTTTTCCACCACCCCTGTCATTCCCGACACAGACCGTCCCAAAAGACAGCACCCCATGGCGGGTCCGGGGGTGTGAGTTGTTATCCAGGCGCTTCAAAATCAAGCCCGGATGTAAATCCTGACTGGTATATCAAAATCGGTTTTTTTTATCAATTCTTTTTTTAATCTTCACCACCCGGTGATGCCCGGCTTCATCTTTGATGGATTGGAACCCCTCGTAGGCCGGCAGGGTTTTGACCAGAGATTTCAGGGCCGGTTCCTGGTCAAATCCGGTCTCCAAAAGAAGCACCCCGCCGGGCACAAGGTGTTCCGGGGCCCGGGAAAGGATATGGCGGATGCAGTCAAGACCATCGTGGCCGCCGTCAAGGGCCAGCCGGGGCTCATGGTGCCGGATCTCAGGGGCAAGTGTCTCAATGTCCCGGGTGGGAATATAGGGAGGGTTGGACACGATCACATCAAACCGGACATCCACAGAGAAAGGCTCAAACCAGGAGCCCGATACAACGGACACCCCGGGGACGCAATCAAGGCTTCGGACATTTTCAAGGGTAATGGCCGCCGCATCCGGTGACACATCCACAGCCACATACCTGTGTCCAGGCACGGCCCGGGCAAGGGAAATAATCAGAGCTCCTGAACCAGATCCAAGCTCCAGGATTTTCAACGGACGATGTTCCCGGATTTTCTGGAGATCTTTTATGGCTGACAGGCCTGTCTCCATAAGTGTTTCGGTATCCGGGCGGGGAATCAACACCTGGGGAGAAACCACCACTTCAATGTCCCAAAATCCTTTTTTCCCGGTGATATATGCCACCGGTTCCCCCTGGAGTCGTCTTTTTATAAAGGCCTTATAGCGACCCAACTCTTCGGGGTTTAAAGGGCGGTCATACTCCAGGTAAAGGGACAGGCGATCCATGGCCAGACAATGACACATGAGAATCTCCGCAGTGAGCCGGGGACTGTCCACACCCCTGTCCTTGAAATAGGAGATCGTCCATGTCATGGTATCAAGCAGGGTCCACACCCGCTGTCTGTCTTTTGCCATGGGCCCTTACTGGCTCTCCTTCATTAACTGGGCCTGGTGATTTGTGGTCAGCTCGTCAATGATTTCCTGGATATCTCCGGCCATGATCTGTTCCAGACGGTACAGGGTAAGCCCGATGCGATGGTCGGTCATGCGACCCTGGGGATAATTATAGGTACGAATGCGGCCACTTCGATCTCCGGTACCCACCTGCCCCTTTCGATCTGCGGCCCTTTTATCTTCCTGCTCCCGCACCATGGCATCCAGAATACGGGCCTTCAAGACCTTCATGGCCTGTATTTTATTTTTAATCTGTGATTTTTCATCCTGACAAGTGGCAATAATACCGGTTGGCAGATGGGTGACCCGCACCGCAGAATCGGTGGTATTCACCGACTGACCGCCGGGGCCGGACGCTCGGAAAACATCCACCTTGACGTCACTGGGATTAAGATTCAACTCCACGTCTTCTGCTTCTGGCAGCACAGCCACGGTGACAGCAGAGGTATGCACCCTGCCCTGGGCCTCGGTTTCCGGAACCCGCTGCACCCGGTGAATTCCGCTTTCAAATTTAAAACTGCTGAAGGCCCCCCTGCCCCGGATCATGCACACCACTTCCTTGAATCCGCCGGCATGTGCCATACTGCTGTCAATAATCTCAACCACCCAGTTCCTGGATTCTGCAAACCGTGAATACATTCGAAACAAATCAGCGGCAAAAAGGCCAGCTTCTTCGCCACCGGTGCCGGCACGTATTTCCAGAATCACATTTTTATCATCCCGGGGATCCTTTGGTACCAGCAGCACCTTTACTTCCTTTTCAAGGGCGGCCATGGATCGGGTAAGCGAAGCGATCTCTTCTCTGGCCATCTCCTGAATATCCGGGTCATCATCCTTGAGCAGTTCCCGGGCATCGGCAAGTTCTGCCCTGACGTCCTTGTATTCACGAAAGACCGTGACCACCCGGGTCAACTCCCCATGCTCCTTAAGGCACTTTTGATAACGAACCTGATCCCCGATAACCTCAGGATCACTCAGGAGCCGCTCCAGTTTTATAAAACGCTCTTCAATACCCTGTAATTTATTTATCATGGCCCTTAAACTCAAAGGGGAAATCAGGCCATTGGCCCGATTCCCCCCTTTATCTGATTAAACGAAACTATTTTTTTGATGCAGCCACTGCATCAAAACCCGCATATTTTTTCCGAAAACGATCAATACGGCCTGCGGTGTCCACAAGCTTTTGCTTGCCGGTGAAAAACGGATGACATGCTGCACAAATTTCCACTTTTATGTTCTCCTTGGTGGAACCCACCTCCAGCACATTACCACAGGCACAGGATGCCTCTGTCCGCTTATATTCCGGATGAATCTCTTTTTTCATACTTACCACTCCTTAAATATTTTATCTTTACGCTTTCCCGTAGATTACGAGTTCATTGAATCAAGAAATTCTTTATTATCCTCTGTTCCTGACATTTTTTCAAGCAAAAAAGACATACTGTCCACAGAATTTAAACTGGAAAGCAATTTTCTTAAGATCCAGACACGATTGAGTGTGACATCATCCAGCAACAGTTCTTCCTTGCGGGTGCCGGATTTATTGATATTAATGGCCGGAAATATACGCCGATCCGCAAGCTTGCGATCCAGGACCAGCTCCATGTTACCCGTACCCTTGAATTCTTCAAAAATAACTTCATCCATTCGACTACCCGTATCAATCAGAGCCGTGGCAATGATGGTTAGACTACCCCCTTCTTCTATGTTTCTAGCAGCTCCGAAAAAGCGTTTGGGGCGATCCAGGGCATTGGAATCCACCCCACCTGACAAAATTTTCCCGGACGGGGGCATTACAGAGTTATAAGCCCTGGCAAGCCGGGTGATACTATCCAGCAGAATCACCACATCATGACCCTGTTCCACAATGCGCTTGGCCTTTTCTATGACCATTTCCGCCACCTGCACATGACGTTCCGACGGCTCATCAAAGGTGGAGCTGATAACCTCTGCGTCCACAGAGCGTGCCATGTCCGTCACCTCTTCCGGGCGTTCATCAATGAGCAGAATCATGGGGACAATGTGCTCATGGGCTGCAATCATGCTGTTGGCAATGTTTTTTAGCAGCATTGTCTTGCCGGACCGAGGGGGGGAAACAATGAGCCCACGCTGACCAAACCCGATGGGGGACATGAGATCTATGATGCGAGTGGAATAATTATCCGGGCTTGCCGCAAGGTTCATTTTGCGATCCGGATAAAGGGGGGTCAGATTGTCAAACAGAATGGTTTCAGCTGCAAGTTCCGGGTTTTCAAAATTAACAGCCTCCACCTTGAGAAGGGCAAAATATCGCTCTGAATCCTTGGGCTGGCGCACCTGACCGGAAATGGTATCGCCGGTTCTGAGGTTAAAGCGCCGTATCTGGGAAGGAGACACATAGATATCGTCGGGGCCCGGCAGATAGTTATAATCCGGTGCTCTTAAAAAGCCAAAACCGTCTGGAAGAATCTCAAGGGTACCTTCTCCATAGATCTGGCCACTTTCCTCTATGGCTGCCTGGAGAAGGGCAAAGATAAGCTCCTGTTTTTTTACACCACCCACCCCTGTGATATTGTACTTCCTGGCAAGCTTGGTCAACTCGCTCATCTTCATCCGTTTTAACTCTTCAAGATTCATGGAAACATACCCCGTAAAATTGTTTTATCATACTTCTTCCCCGATATTCTCCCGGACCAGACCTGCACAAAAAAAACGCCACCCTTCCCTACACATGATAAATGCATTTCCATGCAAAGCAGCCATCAGGCTCCGGCTCCGTTGGTTTTGCACATCAAAATTGTGAAAACGCAACGGGGGTTCCAGGCAAACCTGAAAAAGGAAAAGAAAAAAACAGATGGGTGTTTGAATCGAAACGGTTTAATTGGCATGGGTGATATGCTGCTGGAGCAATCTGTTTCCAAGAAATAAAATGGTATTTATTATTATTTTCAGACACGCTCACTGTTTAAAGACATGAAACATTCCGGCAGAACGCCTTAAAAGCGTGTTGACAATCGCTGGACCGCTGACACATGAAATGGCTTGGCGACGAAAAGCATTGACACAATGTCCCCGACAGTCTGCCATACCGCGGCCGCAAGCCATGCAATACATGCAGAAATACCACGGGTACCATCGCTCCATGATGTAAACCCCTTTTCCAGCAATGTCAAGCAAAAGCGTCCCATGAATTAAAATAAAATCCACCCACCATAAAATTCACATCCAGCACCCACCCCATTATTCTCCATAATTATTTTTTCATTCCCCCAAAGCTTGACATTCATCACCCACTTTTATAATTAAGGTATGCGCACCGGGGCAAGGTTCTTATCCCAAGCCGGCCAGGTTCACCCATGGCACCCCCGGCCAGCATCTTGATGATTGTGTTGATCACCTGCAGCACGGTGAAGCAAGCGGGCTTGGTCACAGTATGGGCCACCCGTCACATTTGGTGGACGATCGGGGTCAGGCTTGTGTTATTGTGCTTTTTACAAGTGCCTGTGTTTCAAGCCAAACTTAAATAAAAGCGCCAATAACGCAAGCCTGACCCCACCCCAAAGTGGCCCATGCTGTAACCAAGCCCATCAGGCCCAACAATCCAATACGACGAATCGGGGCGTCAACCCCTTAAACCCATAGTAAGACTAACATTCAACAAAAGGAGTATTTCATGAACATCATTTTTTTCGGACCCAACGGCAGCGGCAAAGGCACCCAGGGCTCAATTCTCAAAGACAAATACAACATCGCCCACATTGAATCAGGTGCCATTTTCCGTGAAAACATCAAAGGCGGCACAGAGCTTGGCAAACAGGCCAAGGCCTTCATTGATAAAGGCGACCTGGTTCCCGATGATATCACCATCCCCATGGTCCTTGATCGCTTAAAACAGGACGACTGTAAAAACGGATGGCTGCTTGATGGTTTCCCGAGAAACAAGGTGCAGGCGGAAAAACTGGACGCATCCCTTAAAGAAGCCGGCATGAAGCTTGATTATGTCATAGAAATGCTTCTGGATCGACAAATTGCCAAAGACCGCATCATGGGCCGTCGCCTGTGTGAACAAGACAACAACCATCCCAACAACATCTTCATTGACGCAATCAAACCCAATGGAGACAAGTGCCGGGTATGTGGTGGATCTCTGACCAAAAGAGCCGATGATCAGGATGAAGCAGCCATCGACAAGAGACACTCCATTTATTACAACGACGTGGACGGCACCCTGGCATCCGCCTACCACTTCCGTGATCTTGCAAAAACCGATGACAGTGTCAAGTACTTTACCCTCCAGGGAGAGAAAGACCTTAAGTCCGTCACCGAAGAATTGATATCAAAACTGTAAATCCATGGGCACCTTGACTTCATGCCCTATTTAAAAACATTGACATCAATTCCATATTCTCCTTGAAAGATGTCTATTATGATGATATAGATTAAGGGTTAAAAAAAATAAACCATCTATCTTCATGATGGGCAAGAAAGGGGCGATGCAGTTGAAGGATATCACAGTAAAAGTCATTGACAATGACGTTGAAAGAGCCATGAAAATTCTGAAAAAGAAAATTCAGAACGACGGGCTTTTCAAACGTCTGAAAATGAAGAAAAACTTTGAAAAGCCGAGTCAGTACAGACGGCGTAAGATGAGAGAAGCCATGAGACGGCAGAGAATTGCTGCTTCTCGGGGAAAATAATTAGGCATCTCCATTTTTGAGTGTATTTTTATGAAAACCCGACTGAAAACCAGAAGATAAGCCTGGTTCGTTCAGTCGGGTTTTTATCCTGATGGACACCACGCAATATTTCCTGTGAGAACAATGAAAACACTATCATACCACCAGTGCCTGGAGCAGATGTTTTCCCTGGGACGTTTTGGCATCAAACTTGAGATGGATACCGTGACCGGCATACTTAAGCGCCTTGGATCACCGGAAAAAACATTTCATTGTGTCCACGTCGCCGGTACCAACGGCAAAGGCTCCATAGCCTCCACCATTGCCAGTATACTACAGGCATCGGACATCTCCACCGGCCTTTATACCTCCCCCCACCTGATTCACTTCAATGAACGATTTACCGTCAATGGCACCTCCGTGTCCGACGATGAAATTGTTGAGGCCTATCTGGCGGTGAAAGCCGCTGATACCGGAGAACGCCAGGCCACCTTCTTTGAACTGGCAACCGCCATGGGGTTTTATCTTTTTGCCCTGAAAAAAGTACAATGGGCGGTCATTGAAACGGGCATGGGCGGCCGACTGGATGCCACCAATGTACTGGCACCGGCCGTTTCCATCATCACCAATATCTCCATTGAACACACCGATTATCTGGGCAATACCCTGG
The DNA here is from genome assembly GCA_963674605.1 of uncultured Desulfobacterium sp. Taxonomy (GTDB): domain Bacteria; phylum Desulfobacterota; class Desulfobacteria; order Desulfobacterales; family Desulfobacteraceae; genus Desulfocicer. Next base: position 1,836,061 of record OY771474.1, read on the forward strand.
CAGAAATCGCCGGGGAAAAAGCCGGGATCATAAAGTCGGGAGTACCTGTGATCACCGGGGTCATCCAGGACGAAGCCCTCAGTGTCATCACAGACACCGCCCGGGAAAAAAAAGCGCCCCTGTACCTCATGGGCAAGGATTTTTCCACCACCCCGGCAACCAGCCCCGGCAGCGCTTCCCGTTTTGATTACCAGGGCATGACACTTTCCTTAAAAGATCTTCACACCCCCCTGCCCGGGAATCATCAGGTCAACAATGCTGCCATGGCACTGGCCGCCTGCGAACTGTTATTAAGCCCGGGACAGAACAATCCCCTGCCCCCGGCCATTTCTCCGGAAACCATCCGGCAGGGACTTGCCACCACAAAATGGCCGGGTCGTCTGGAGTATATTATCCAAAATCCGCCTGTGATTCTGGATGGTGCACACAATCTCCATGCCGCAGAAAACCTGGCCCGGTTTTTAAAAGAGGAAGGTAAAGCTCCCCACCTCACCCTGGTGCTGGGTATTTTAAATGATAAACCCTACGAGAAAATGCTGGCGCACCTGGTGCCCACGGCGGACCGCATTATCTTCACCCGTCCCAAAATAAATCGAAACCTTGACCCGGAAATCCTGCACAAGGTGTCAGAAAAACTGACCCGGGTGGAGATGTGCGTCATTGATGATGTGGCCCAGGCCGTCAGCCATGCCATTGACACAGCCCCGAAAAACGGTACGGTGTGCGTGGCCGGTTCCCTTTATGTGGCCGGAGAGGCAAGGGCATGCATTCTTGAACGATACGCCCAACGGATTTAATGTGCGGCTCCTGGTCAACACATGGGTCACCCTGGGGACACCCATGGGCTTAATTTGGGATATCCGGATAAACGTTACCAAAAACGTGATCCATCCCGATTATTTTCAATGACAGCCCATAAAGAAATTGATTTTTAATGAAAGAAAGACTATAAGAAAGGGCATGCGCTCGTAGCCCAGTGGATAAGGCGTCAGCCTCCGAAGCTGAAGATCGCTGGTTCGATTCCAGCCGGGCGCACCATCATCATACCATGCACTCCAGACTTTCCATTGCCATCATCAGTTACAGAAGCAATCCCCATTGCGGGGGACAGGGTGTTTATGTCCGCAATCTGGGACGGGCCTTGTCCGACCTGGGACACCGGGTGGAGGTCATTGCCGGCCCCCCGGACCCGTTGCTCACCCCGGGCCCCATACTGACCCCCCTCAAAACCCTGGATCTGTACAATCCCGAAGACCTGTTCAGAACCCCAAGCCTGGAAGAACTCAAAGATCCCATCAACTTCATGGAATGGCTCGGGGTATCCACCATGGGGTACCCGGAACCCCTGACCTTTGGCATGCGTGCAAAAAAATACCTTAAAAACCGCCTGGACAGATACGATATCATCCATGACAACCAGTGCCTGGCCTATGGCATTCTTGGCCTTTCCCGGCACATACCGGTCACCGCCACCATTCACCATCCCATGACCGTGGACCGGCGCATTGCCGTTAAATCCACCCGATCCTATTACAAGAAGCTGCAGCAGCTCCGGTGGTACTCCTTCATCGGCATGCAGAAATATGTGGCACGGCGCCTTTCCCGGATCATCACCGTTTCTTGTTCCTCCCGGGATGACATTGCCAGGGAATTTAAAATCCCCAAGGAAAATTTCTCCACCATTCCCATTGGTATCAACACCGAGCTGTTTCATCCAGTGGACACCATAAAACCACACCCCCACCGCATCATCGTCACCAACAGTGCCGATACCCCCTTAAAAGGCCTTTATTATCTCATGCATGCCATGCGCAAGGTGGCAGATACCCGGAAGGTGGAGCTGGTGGTGGTGGGAACCCCCAAAAAAAACGGCATCATTGAACGCCTCATCACCTCCCTGAATTTAAAGGACCATGTCCGGTTCACCGGACGCCTGGACGACGATGCCTTTCTCCGGGAATATGCAAAGGCAAGCCTTGCAGTGGTACCATCACTCTACGAAGGATTCGGACTACCTGTGGGGGAAGCCATGGCCTGCAGGGTTCCGGTTATCTGTACCACCGGCGGTGCCCTGGCGGAAGTGGCCGGAGATGCGGCACAACTTGTCCCCCCCGGAGATGCAACGGCCCTGGCCAGGGCCATCCTGGATCTGATGGACGACAAAAGCAAACGGGAAAAACTGGCAGAGGCCGGATATAACCGCATCATGAAAGAATTCACATGGGAGGTCACCGCCATGAAAACCGTCGAAACCTACAGGGACATCATCCGTGATCACCGTTGATTTCAAAAGACTGGACCCGAAACCCGGGGAAAAAATACTGGACATGGGATGTGGTGAAGGCCGTCACACAGCAAAGGCATCGGAATTTCCCGGAACCCTGTGCGTGGGCTCGGATCGAAGCCATGAAGATCTGGTCACCGCAGGTAAAAAACTCACCTTTCACCACCAGCTGGTTTCAGGTCCCCGGGGAAAATGGACCCTGGCCCGGTCGGACATCGGTGAACTGCCCTTTAAAGACAACTGCTTTGATGGGGTGGTCTGCTCTGAGGTCATGGAACATATTCCCGGGGAAGACAAGGCCCTTAAAGAACTGGTCCGGGTGCTCAAACCCGGAGGCTGGCTGGTGATCACTGTGCCACAGTTCTGGCCGGAAACCCTTTGCTGGAAACTGTCCCGGGAATACCACCACACCCCCGGTGGCCACATCCGCATTTACCGAAAATCCAGGCTGGTCCGGCAGGTACGCCGCCAGGGCATGATCCCGAGAGGAAGCCACCATGCCCATGCCCTGCACGCCCTTTACTGGTGGCTGAAATGCCTCACCGGGGTTCACCGCACCGATGTGGGCCTTGTGAACCTGTACCACCGGCTCCTGGTGTGGGATCTCATGGAAAAACCCGCTGTCACCCGAATTCTGGAGCGACTGCTTAACCCCATCATGGGGAAAAGTCTGGTGCTTTATTTTCAAAAACCTGCCCGCCATTCTGATACCAGGACCACGATCCAGAACCGCTGAATCCCTGATTTTTTTTATATGAAGAAGAAGGTACTGGGTTTTGGGTGCTTACAGCGATTGCCTTTTCATTATTCGTTGTGTCCGACAGGACATGTGGGTTATGTGAAAAGGCAGCCTCCAAGGCAACCTCAGCAAAGCCGCCCCCCCCCGATGGGTAATAGGAACCGGACAATTGAACTGTCTACAGTTCCGGGCCGGGCCCATTGCCCGTCGGGGGGGGGGCGGCGGCATATTGCCATTTCCATTATTCGCGTTTTTTTACGTTTCAAAGGATTTCACCAGGATTTCCCGGGGTTTTGAACCCTCCTGGGGACCTATGATCCCCTGGGATTCCATGGTCTCGATAATTCTTGCGGCACGGTTGTATCCAATCCTTAAATGCCGCTGCACACTGGAGATGGAAGCCGTGCGGGTCCGGGTGACCAGGGCGACGGCCTCATCATATTTTTCATCATAATCCCCATCACCGCCGTCCCCTCCGGATGCATCTGACTTCTGGGTCACTTCCTCCACATACACCGGGGAGCGCTGCTCCTTTAAAAATGTGGTGACCCGGGCAATTTCACCTTCGGAAATGTAAGCCCCCTGGATTCTGGTCAACCGCCCGGTGCCGGGGGGCATGAACAGCATGTCGCCATTTCCCAGCAAGGTTTCAGCCCCGTTGGTGTCCAGAATGGTTCGAGAATCCACCTTGGAGGATACCTGGAAAGAAATCCGGGTGGGAAAATTAGCCTTTATCACACCGGTGAGCACATCCACCGAGGGTCGCTGGGTGGCCAGAATCAAATGAATCCCAGCAGCCCTTGCCATCTGGGCCAGACGAATCAGGGCAGACTCCACATCCCGGGAAGCCACCATCATCAGATCGGCAAATTCATCTACAATGACAACGATATAGGGCAGCTTCTCCAGAGCTACCGCTTCGGGGTTTGCCGCCGTTATCTCTTCTCCGTCGCCGGAAGCCCCGGCACCTTTTTTCAGACCTTCCTGAAGCTGTTTATCCACCAGCTGATTGTACTGCAAAAGATTTCTAACCCCGTTGTCCGCCAGGAGTTCATAGCGGCGCTCCATCTCCCCCACGGCCCAGTACAATGCATTGGTGGCCTTTTTCATGTCCGTCACCACCGGCGAAATCAGATGGGGAATACCATCGTACACCGACAGCTCTATGCGCTTGGGGTCCACCATGATAAACTTCACCTCTTCGGGGGTGGCCTTGTACAATAAGCTGATAATCATGGCATTGAGCCCAACACTCTTACCCGTGCCCGTGGCCCCGGCTATGAGCAGATGGGGCATGGTTTCCATGCGGGCCACCACCGGCACCCCCAGGATATCCCGGCCCAGCCCCAGGGACATCCGGGAGTCGGATTCCACAAAAACCGGGGCCGACAGCATCTCCCGGATGACCACATTTTCCCTGATATCATTGGGAATTTCCACCCCCACCACATCTTTACCGGGAATGGGAGCAATGATACGTATGCTCAGAGCGCTCAGGGCCAGGGCCAGATCATCGGTGAGATTAACGATCTTGCTGATTTTCACCCCGGGGGCCGGCCGGTACTCAAAGGTGGTGATCACTGGCCCCGGCAGAATTTCCACCACCTCACCTGCAATGCCGAAATCTTTTAATTTATTTTCAAGGATCTGCCCTTTTTCCCTGAGGGCAACCCCGTCCACTCGGGTATGTGTGGCTTTCTTTTCGTTGAGCAGTGCCACCGACGGTAAAACAAATCCCATGCGTTCCAGGTTCTCTCCCGGGGGAGTCGTAAACGCTTCACAGGCAGCAGCTGGAGGCTTGGCCACAATCATGGCGATTTTTTGAGTTTTTTTGCCGGGATTGACGAGCTTTTCCACATGGGATGTGTCGAGGATCTGCCGGGGATGTGAGGCCGTTTTTGTTAAAGATAAAGAACCGCCCACACGCTCATCTCCCAATCCAGGGCCGGTAAATGAGACAAAACCCCGGGGAATAACCCGCCTTTGGCCATCTTGTCTTTCACACAGTATCCTGCCAAGCCACAGCCCGGCAGCACGTACAGCCGCAGCCAGCCCCACAAGACCCTGCTTCATGCACACTAAAAGCTGGGCAGAGCCACGTACAAGTATTTGAAACAGAGTAATAAAAGAAAGACGAGTGGACAGCACCAGGCCCAGAAGCATCAGAAACACAAGCACAATGAGGGCACCGGATACATTCAGGCACTGGATCAACCAGCGGGTCACCCAGTCTCCCAGCACACCACCGGCACTGTAATAGGTTCCCCACAATGAATATCCATCCCGAAACAGGGCCAGAAAACAGCCAAGGGATATGGCAAAAACAAGTCCACCCCCAAGCATAAGCCCCATGACACGCCGGGAGGATTTACGAATATGGACAAAGAAGGCACCCGCAAAACCCAGGGGAATATAAAGGGCTCCCACCCCGAAAAGCCCCACCAATAGCCCCGACACCCCGGCACCCAAGCTGCCAAAAAGATTATGCACCGGATCGGATTGAAAACTGTGATAATATCGAAGGGATGGAAGGGGGCTGTATGAGACAAGACTCAGCCCCAGAAAGAGGAAAAAAAACAACCACAGAATATTGGACAACTCTTTTTTCATACTTCTATGATAATGGGCAGAATCACCGGCCGTCGCCTGATGGTAAAGAAAAAATATTGTTTCAAAGCCTTTTGTAGTCGGGTTCTGAGGATGTCCACCCGGGAGTCGCTGCCTGCCTCCACTTCCTCCACAATTTCCAGAATCACGCATTGGGCATCATCCACCAGATATCCGGTTTCCGCACCAAACACAAACCCCTTGGAGATCAGCTCAGGTCCATACAGCACAATACCTGTCTCTTCGTCAATGATCATGGATACCACCACCAGTCCGTCTTCGGAGAGGTTTCGTCTTTCCTTTAAAACACTGCGGCCCACATCTCCGATACCCTTGCCGTCAATGAGCACCCGGCCGGTGTTCACCGTCCCTGCTATTCTGCCCCCGGTGCCGTCAAAGGTGATAACCTTACCATTTTCCGCCAGAAGCACATTGGAGCGGGGAAGCCCCAGACGTTCGGCAAGGCGGGCATGGGTGACCAGATGCCGGTATTCCCCATGGATGGGAATAAAATATTTCGGCCGGGTCAACTTGATCATCAGCTTCAACTCCTCCTGACAGGCATGGCCGGACACATGAACCTGGGCCACCTTATCATAGACCACCTCGGCCCCCCGTCGATAGAGATTGTTGATGATGTTGGAAATGGCTTTTTCATTGCCGGGGATGGATTTGGAGGAAAGTATGACACTGTCCCCCTTTTTGATGTTCACCTGTTTATGAAACCCGGTGGACATGCGGGCCAGGGCGGACATGGGTTCCCCCTGACTGCCGGTGGTGATAATCACGATTTCAGCATCAGGATAGGAATTTACCTGCTTGACATCCAGACACATGTTATCCGGAAATCTTAAATAGCCAAGCTCCCGGGCCACGGACACGGTCTGCTCAATGCTACGGCCATTGAAGACAATTTTGCGATGATGGTGCAGGGCGATATTAATGATCTGCTGGATACGAAACACATTGGAGGCAAAAAGGGCCACAATAACCCGTCCGTCGCTTTCCGCCACGATTTTATTTATGGATTCACTGACCTTCTGATCGGAATCGGTGTACCCCTCCCGCTCAACATTGGTGGAATCGGAGAACAAGGCCAATACGCCCTGGTCTCCCAGGCGGGAGAATCTTGAAATATCTGTTACATTACATTCTTCAATGCAATGATTGATCCGGAAATCTCCGGTGTGCACAATCAGGCCTTCGGGGGTATTGATGGCAAGACCCACCCCATCCACGGTGCTGTGACTGACCCTTATAAATTCAATCTCAAAGGGGGCAATCTCCATCTTGCCACCGGGAAACACCTGATTAAGAACCGCATTGTTAAGGGGATCAAATTCTTTAAGCTTGTTTTTCACCACACTCAGGGTAAAGGCGGTGCCATACACCGGAACGGGGATATCTTTTAAAAGATATGCCAGAGCACCGATGTGGTCCTCATGGGCATGGGTAAGCACAATTCCCTTTACCTTGTCCCGGTTATCCCGGAGATATTCCATCTCGGGAATCACGATATCCACACCCAGCATATAGTCTTCGGGAAACATGAGCCCGGCATCAACTATCATGATGGTCTGGTCGTACTCCACCACCATCATGTTCAGACCGATCTCACCCAGACCGCCCAGCGGTATGACTTTCAACATTTAGGTTTCCTCCTGAAAGCGGCATTTGCCCCTTTCATCAGGCTGTGATGGAAAGTGTCTCCAGGATGGCATCCACGGTGGAGATTAACCACTCCCGTTGGAGTGGGGTGGCATATCCCATGCAATCGCATCTGATGCTTTTCTTGATTCTGACGAGAAACTCGCAGGACAGAAAGGTTTCTTCCAGTTCCAGGGCAAAGCAGTGGGGAGCACATGCTTCATGATCCTTCTGGAGGGGGGTCAACAGGCTACTTTCCAGTTCAAGCCAATAGATATTTCCCAGCATGGGAGTTCCCAGATGGGTATCGAGATATGTCTTCAGTTTCCGGTGGTCCTGGAGATCAAGACCGTCTATGCGATATTGTTTCATAATAGAACAATGAAATACCACACAGTAGCGAATATTTGCAACACCTAAAAAACAGCCGGGACATAATTCCAGAGGTGAAAAACAAAAAAAACCCCTGGAAACAACACCCAATCGTTTGCCAGAGGTTTTTTCTCAATCGAGGGATGAAAAAAGAATCAATCTTCTTCAACCGTGATAGCGTCTTCTTCACATACTTCAACACAGCTCTCGCAGCCCATGCACTCTTCTGCATTGACAGGAACGGATTTTCCGTCTTCCATCTCAAATACTTCCACGGGGCATACGTCTACGCATTCTTCACAACCTACACATTTACTTTCATCTACGATCGGGGTAAAAGCCATCTTAAAAAAACCTCCTGTTGGATTATTAATATATGATCTATCTTTAGATCTTTATGACCTGTTTTAGATACCTTATAGATCGGGCATTTACAACAGATAAAAAAGCAAATCAAGCATTTTATTTTACCGAGTCAATGAGACAGATAAAAAGTTTCCCCTCAATCCAGGCACCAGGCAGGGGATACACGGTGTTTTGATCATCTGAATGAAAAAAACGCCTGATTTCATCCCCTTTAAAAACATGGAGTTTCAAACGAGGGCCACCAGGGTGTATTTCCTTATCTTTCATGGGTGAAAAAACCCCTTGAGCCTGCCCGGAAACCGCTGATTTTATATCGTCCAGCAGCTGATCCTGAAACGAACTGTCATCTGCACAGGTTTCTTTGTGCACATAATTTATCTCCTTGTCAAGCAACAATTGCCGCTCCTGTGAAATCTGGTCAAAAAAGGCAAGCACCGCAGGGCTGGTTGTGACCAGCACAACGGACTCGTACCGTACCTCCATGGGGGCATCGCCGGCCCCAAGCAACCGGGACAAAACCTTAAACCAGGAACGGATGCGCAAAGGGGTCATCAACGCGCCGGGATCTTCTCCGATGGCGGTGGACAAAGAAGAAAGGTCATCGGGTGACATCCGCTTATTGTCCGGCCGGGTGGTTGTTGATTCCTCCCCGGCCAGGGTGGCAAAAAGACTGTTATTTTTCTCATTGATGCTTGACAACGCCTCATCAATGGCAGCCTTCTGTTCGTCATTTTCCCTGGCCAGGCAAAGAAATGCAAGGGCTTTTACAAGGGCTTTTTCCGGGTCTTCCCGGGGGGGTTCCGGGGATGGTTCTTTGCGGATCTGGGAACGAATGGCCGACACCTGGGTATCACTGGTGAAATATGGAGTTTTACGCAACAGCGACTTTAATTGTCCGGGACCGGCACCGGATTGGGCCGCCCATTGCCGATGATCCGCAAGAAGCGCCACCACCTTATCCCGCATTTCCCGGGGAAAGGGCACCAGGACAAGATCGGGTTTACAGAAAGGGTCAAGGGCTTGTTCAGAATCTTTTTTGCCAGTCTGCCGGCCATGGGCAACGGCGTTTTTTGCAGCCCATGTACCCGCAGACCATGCCTGTCCGGGATCAGAAGAAAGATAAAAAACCTGCCTTAAAGCAGCACCCATCAGGGCTTGGTCCCGCACCGGAACATGGGTAAATGGAAAATAAAAAAATTTCATACTTATCTCACCTTTTTATCGTGCAGCTCAACACCCATGGCCACCAGTTCATCCCTGAGGCGATCGGCAGCTTCCCATTCCTGACTGGTGCGGGCCAGTTCTCTTTTTTCCATCAGGGTTTTCACCGTTGCCGGGACATGAACGGCCGGGGAAAAGTCCATGACATTAAGCACCTGGTCCACCTCCCTGAAAACAGAAATCACAGAAGCTGCCCCACCGGGATCAATGTCTCCGGTGTCCATGAGGCGGTTCAGGGTCTTGACACTCTTAAACAAGAGGGCCAGGACATCGGACATTTTAAAATCGTCGTCCATGGCCAGGCAGAATCCATGGCGGATATCATAGATCAGCTGATCAAGTTCGGCAAAGGGCTTACCCTCTTTTACCGCCGCCAGGCTCTGGATACAGCGATCCAGCTTGTCCAGGGACTGTCGACAGGCATCCAGTACGGATTCCGACAGAATCAGGTTCTTTCGATAATGGGTGGACAACAGCCAGAACCGGATCACACGCAAAGACCAGCCCCCTTCAACAAGATCATCAAGGGTCAACTGCTCCACATCAGACACCCCCAGGGATCCATCATACTGCACCGTTTCACAGTGCATCCAGGTTTCCACCAGGGCAGATCCCGTGGCAGCTCTGGCAATGGCCATTTCGTTTTCATGGTGGGGAAAAACAAGTTCCCGGGAGCCGGTGTGAATGTCAAATCGTTCCCCGAGGTAGGACATGGAGATGGCGGCACATTGAAGATGCAGAGAAGGCCGCACATTGCCCCAGCGGGTATTTACGCAGATGCCCTTTTTGAGCTCGGACAGCCCGATGCGCTTTAAAAGGGTGAAATCCCGGGGATTGTCCTTTTCATAATCATCAAGATCCACGGTGGCCCCCAGGCGGATTTTGTCCAGATCCACCCCGGAAAAGGTACCATAGCCGGGCAGGCTTGAAATATCAAAGTAAAGAGAGTTGAGTTTTTCATAGGCAAAGCCCTTGTCTGCAAGGGTGCCTGCCAGCTGCACCATGCTTTCCACTTGTTCGCTGACAAGGGGCATGGCCTGGGCCGGACGGACATTAAGATCGTTCAGGTCTTTTTTAAACAAATCGATATAGCGCCGGGTATAACCGACAAGTTCTTCACCGGCCGATTCAGACCCCTGTATGGTCTTGTCGTCAAGGTCGGTGATATTCACCACATGGTTAACGGATATCTTTTTATACTCCAGATACCGGCACAGCAAATCCGTTGCCACATACCGGCGGAACTGAGCCGGGTCCAACCGTTTATGCACGGTGGGGCCGCAGGTGTATATCCCGGCCTTTCCCTGGTGGATGGGGGTGAAAAGAGCTTTGGTACGTGTCAGGGAGTTGTACAGATTCAAGGACAGATGATCCTTCACCGTGAAAAGGGATGTGGAAAGATAACGCTCTCCGCTGTCCGGGAGAATTACCACAATGACACCATTTTTAAGCTCTTTTGCCTGTTTAAGGGCAACGGCCATGGCAGCCCCGCTGCTCATACCCACAAAAAGCCCTTCTTTTCTGGCCAGCTGCCGGGCAGTTTCAAAGGCCTCATCATCGGCAATATTTACCTTTTCATCCAGCAGTTTTTTATCAAAAATATGGGGCCGGTAGGATTCCTTCATATTTTTAAGCCCCTGTATGCCATGACCCAGGAAGGGTTCCGCACCGATGATGCGAATGTCCGGGTTGTATTCTTTTAAACGTCGGGACAGCCCCATAAGGGTGCCGCCGGTGCCAAGGGATGCCACCACACAGGTCACCGTTCCCCGGGTCTGTTCCCAGATTTCCGGAGCAGTGGTGTTATAATGGGCCAGCCAGTTGGCCTTGTTATTATATTGATCCGTCATAAAATACAGATCCGGATTCTCCCGGGCCAGGCGATACACCTCCTCAATGGCGCCATCGGAACCTTTGTTGCCTGGGGTAAGCAGAATTTCTGCCCCCCTGGCCCTTAAAATCATTTTGCGCTCTTCACTGGCCGATTCAGACATGGTGAGCAAAAGCTTATATCCCTTCACCGCGCAGATCAGGGCAAGGCCGATGCCGGTATTTCCGCTGGTGGCCTCCACCACAATCTTGTCAGGGGTCAGTTCTCCGGTTTTTTCACCCTGTTCAATCATGGACAACGCCGCGCGGTCCTTTACAGAGCCACCTGGATTCAGGTACTCAAGCTTTGCAAGGATGGTTACGCCGGGAACTGTGTTCAGTTGCCGGATTTCCACAAGTGGTGTGTTGCCAATGGATTTCAATATTGAATAACTCATTTATTTACCCCCAAACGGGTGGCAAGCCCGTGCTTTATTTGCGTAAAAACTTCATCCGGGTTCCGGGAGGCATCCACCACCAGAAACCGCTGTTGTTCTTTTTGTGCAAGGGCAAGATATCCCGACCTTACGGCGGTGTGAAAAGATAGAGCCTCTTTCTCAAATCGGGATTCTCCATCCTCACGCTGGCCATTTTCAAGGGCCTTGAAGGTTCTTGAAAGACCCGTTTCCGGTGGCAGATCAAATAAAATGGTCAGATCCGGGATCAATGAACCCACCACCATGTCATGGATGACATCTATAAGGGACAGATCCAGACCTCTGGCCCAGCCCTGGTACACCCTTGTGGCATCGGCAAACCGGTCGCACACCACTACTTTGCCCTCCTCCAGGGCCGGCATCACCACCTGGGACAGATGCTGGGCACGATCGGCCCCGTAGAGCAGCAGTTCACAAAGGGGAGCCATGCCATGGCTTTCCGGATCCAGAAGAATGGATCTGATGCGCTTCCCAATGGCTGTGGCTCCGGGTTCCCGGGTAACCCTTACGCCGTATCCGGCTGTTTCAAGATATTTTTTTATTGGGGTAATCTGGGTGGTCTTTCCCGAGCCCTCAATTCCCTCAAGGGTGATAAACATAGATACTTCTTTCCGGGTCCGTTACGGCCCCGTGGATAGGTTGAAAATTCTGGATCACGCCCCCTGCCCTTGACTTTTCATGACTAAAATGGCTTTATACAGTATTTTGAATGGAAGTGCAATTTCACACCACCCCAAAAGAGTAAAAAGCCATTGATACCATCATACCCCCTGTTTAAACAATTGGGCATCACGTTTGCCTTTGTCCTTGTCATGGCTGCTGGGTGCCCGGCTGGCTCTGCCTCCCTTGCAAGTGGGAAGACATCATGGCATCTGTCTGCCCGCACAGCCACCTATGACCAGGATCAACATCTTTACATTGCAACCGGGAATGTCATTTTATCCAGTGACACCGCCCGCCTCGATGCAGACCATGTCACATACAATTATCTGACCCGGGACGCCCGGGCCACCGGCCATGTCAAGCTCGTCTCAGGCAAAGACACCATTAATTGTGACGACATGGACCTGAACCTGGAAACCCAGACCGGAACCATCATGAACGGTGTTGTGTTTGTGGAGGAAAATCATTTTTATATTTCAGGAAACCGCATTGAAAAAACAGGCCCGGCAAGCTACAAAGCCGACAGTGCATCTTTAACCTCCTGCGCCGGGGATCATCCCGACTGGAAAATCACTGGCCGGGATATCTCCGTTACCATTGAAGGGTACGGCACGGCAAAACACGCCACCCTGTGGGCCGGAAACATACCGGCCCTGTACACCCCTATGATGGCCTTCCCTGCGAAAAACCAGAGACAGACCGGTCTTCTTTCCCCCCGTATCACCCGCTCCGACCGAAAAGGCCTGGAATATGATCAATCCATGTTTATGGCCCTGTCCCGGAGCACCGATGCCACATTAAATATGAATTACATGTCCCGCCGGGGAATCAAACTGGGGGCAGAATATCGTTATATCCAGGACAGCAGCAATAAAGGCACCATTTTTTTGGACTATCTTAAAGATGATAAAATAGATGACGGCACCGATGCCACAAAGGATTACGCCTATTCCGGTACCTCCCTGCGAACCAATACGGACCGGTACTGGCTACGCATGAAAAACGACAGGGAAATTTTGCCCCTGTGGAAGGCAAGGCTGGACCTTGATTATGTCAGTGATGAAGATTATCTCCACGAATTCAAAAAGGGAAACACCGGCCTTACCGCCACCCAGAATGCTTTTCAATCCACCTTTGGAAGGGACTTTGATGACTACGATGACACCACCCGTACAAATCAGCTTAACATCAAACGGGCCTGGAGTAATTACAACCTGAACATGGATGCCCTGTGGTATGACAATGTCACAGCCAGACAAAATGACACAGAGGACACCACCCTGCAGTCCCTGCCCGCAATCACCTTCAGCGGGATGCGCCAGACCCTGGGAGTCTCCCCCCTGTATTTTGAGCTCAATTCCGGCTATACTCATTTTTTTCGACAGAACACCACCGACACCCTTCTGAACGGCCAGCGCATGGATCTCTACCCCAAAATCTACCTTCCCTTCCGGTGGGGGGGTATACAGATGGAACCGTCCCTGGGGCTCCGGCAGACCCTGTGGTACACCGATGATGCAAAAGACAGTGATGATATTCAAAACGGTTACAGCCACCGGGAAATTTTTGACATCAATATGGATATATCCACCGTGTTTACCCGGATTTTTTCCCTGAATACCCCCACTGACCGAAAAATCAAACATGAGGTCACTCCGGCCCTGAGCTACACCTTTATCCCCCAGGTGGATCAAACCGATATTCCCTGGTTTGACGACACCGATCTGATTGAAGAACAAAACACCCTTACCTGGCAGCTGACCCAGCGTCTGACATCCAGGCAGCAGCTAAAAAAGCCTGCAAATCAATCCGGCAAAACATCCCCCGGACATGCCTATCGGGAACTGGGCTGGCTGAAAATCTCCCAGGACTACCATCTGTCCGGTGAAGATGAAGACACAGACAAGCCATTTTCAGAAATAATGTTGGACCTTGAACTGTCTCCCATGCCCCATCTTTTTCTGGACACTGACCTTGAATGGTCCCCCTACGGAACGGGCATAACCAGCCATAACAGTGCCATCACCATCACGGATGACAGGCAAGACAGCATCAGTGTCCAGTATAGATACAGCCAGGCGGACGAAGAAAATGACCTGAATGAAACCGAATCCATTTATACCAGCATTGATTTCAAACTGAACCCCCGCCTGCGGGCATTTCTGGAATATGAAAAAAATCTTTATGAGGATGAAACCATTGAGGCCACCACCGGCATTGAATTCAATCGCACCTGCTGGTCCATGCAGGTATCCTACACCGACACCACCGATGATCAATCCATCGGTTTTCTCATCAACTTGAAAGGCCTTGGAGAATTTGGGAGCCAATGAAATTAGACAAGTTATGGTATGCACTGCTCACCCGGAGCCGTTTTGAAAACGTGGTCCACGACCACATCAAAAAGAAAGCCATCACCGTATTTCTCCCCAAAACCCGGGTAAAAAGCCAGCGTAAAGACAGGAATAAGATGATCCATGTCCCCCTTTTTCCCGGCTATGTGTTTGTCAACATTCCACCGGCACCGGCAGAGCAGTTAAGGGTGCTTAAAACCATAGGCGCTGTTCGTCTTCTGGGATACCGAGACGGACCTGTACCCATTCCTGACAACCACATTGAATCTCTGAAAATCATCACCCATGCCGGCCTTGATGTGATCACAGGCCCGGAAACCGCCATGGCCAAGGGAGATCCGGTCCTGGTGGTCAATGGCCCCATGACCGGTGCCACCGGAGAGTTTGTTCAATATAAGGGCAAAGGTCGGGTCATCATCAGAATAAATGCCCTGGGCCAGTTTGCCGGGGTGGAGATTGATGAACGAGACATTGAAAAAGCACCCCATATGATCACATAACCCCCTTGACTTATTGCTGTAATTTGTTTATTAAGTGTTTTTATCTTAAACTTTAGCGTTTGAGTCGTCATCATCATGAACAAAACGGAATCAGGTAGCTGTCATGACATTTCCCATAACGGCTGCGGCCCGATTCCCCCA
This sequence comes from uncultured Desulfobacterium sp., assembly GCA_963674605.1. Lineage (GTDB taxonomy): Bacteria > Desulfobacterota > Desulfobacteria > Desulfobacterales > Desulfobacteraceae > Desulfocicer. Next base: position 1,851,261 of record OY771474.1, read on the forward strand.
AAAACACAGCAGAGGGGCCGACCCGCGAGATCTGAAATGTCCCCCCTGGCAGCCCCTTTTAAGAGGACCCAATGAATAAACTTGAATTGATTTCCACCCTGAAACAAAAAACAGGGCTTACAAAGGCCGAGGCCGCAGATGTGGTCCAGACTTTCTTTGACTCCTTAACCGAAGCACTTGCAAAGGGTGAACGGGTGGAAATCCGGGGCTTATGCAGCTTTTTCATCAAAGAGTATGATAGCTACACCGGCAGAAACCCAAAAACCGGTGAAAAAGTAACCATCCCCCCCAAGAAACTCCCCTTTTTCAAATGCGGAAAAGAACTTAAAGAGCGTGTAGATATCTAACCCATGCCCCCGTTTTCACCTCCATCCCGGGCCGCATCCCTCCGGGAAAAACAGCCCCATGTTGCAAACAGTCTGGAGGCAATCATTTACAGTTCCAGGCTGCCCAATGCATTGCTGTTCACCGGTAACCCGAACACCGGAAAAAAAGAAGCGGCCCATCTTTTTGCCATGTCACTGAACTGCACATCCCCCGACCGACAGCTACACCTTGACACACACAAAGGTGCCCTGGAACCCTGCATGGTGTGCAGTTCATGCAAAAAGACCATTGCCGACATGCATCCGGACATCCTGATCATCACTCCGGAAAAGGACAAAATAAAAATTGCCGGTATCCGGGATCTCTACCACATGCTTGCATCCCCTCCCCACGAAGGCAGCCACCGCATGGTCCTTGTGACGGAGGCCCACAAGATGAATCAGGAAGCGGCCAATGCCCTGCTTAAAATACTGGAGGAACCCCCGGCAGGCACTTTTTTTATTCTGACGGCCCAGGATTTGAGCGGCCTTCTGCCCACCATCATCTCCCGGTGCAGACATTTACGCTTCACCCCCACCCCCCTTGCGGTATTGAACCGGCAGATCCAGGAGAGCACCGGGGCAGACCCCATTCAAACAGCCATTGCCGTGGCCACCGCCGATGGCACTCCGGACATGGCATACCAGCTTCTCAACCAGGACAAAAATGCCACCACCGACTGGAAATACCGCAGAAAATGGCTGATCAACGCACTCTTTCGTCTGGTGAAAAAACAAAGCTGCACCGATGCAGCCCCGGCGCTGTTTCTTGCAGAACGCCTGACCCGGGACACGGATGAATTAAAAACAATTCTGACCCTTATAAATACCTGGCTCCGGGATCTCATGGTGGTTTCCCATGACCCCCGGCAGGTTATAAATAAGGACGTTCTTGCAGATTTTCAGGCATTGTCGACAATACTTACCGGAAAAAAGGCCGCGGCATGGATCAAGGCACTGCACACCGCAGAAAAACGCATCCTTGCCAATGCAAACCCCCGACTGGCACTGGAATGTTTTTTCCTGACCCTGGCAACCGATTCCGTAGCCCCATAACCCAGAACCGACCCCAGCCCCAACCGGCCGGTGTTGGAATAAAGCTCCATTTAACCAGGAGATCACCATGACCAAAGTTACAGGCGTCCGGTTCAAACCTGCCGGTAAAATATATGATTTTGACAGCGGCATGTTTGTCTTAAATGTCGGTGACAAGGTAATTGTTGAAACCGAGCAGGGGTTGGGGTTTGGTGTTATCACCGTGCCGCCGGCCCCCCTTAAACCATCGGATAAAAACAAAGCACTTAAAAAAGTATTCCGCATCGCCACCGAAGCCGACCACAAAAAAAGACAAGAAAACCAGGTACTGGAGCAGCAGGCTTTTGATTTCTGCCAAACCTGCATCAAGGATCTTTCCTTGAAGATGAATCTTTTCTCCGTGGAAAGCACATTTGACACCACAAAACTTACCTTTTTTTACACGGCAGACGGCCGGGTGGACTTCCGGGAACTTGTCAAACGCCTGGTAAAAGAGTACCGCATCCGCATTGAAATGCGCCAGGTGGGTATCCGGAATCAATCCAAACAATGTGGCGGCATCGGTCGATGCGGCCGGGAAATATGCTGCTCTTCTTTTATGAACAACTTTGAGCCGGTGTCCATTAAAATGGCCAAGGAACAGGGCCTTTCTCTGAACCCCACCAAAATATCCGGCCTTTGTGGGCGGCTCATGTGCTGCTTGACCTTTGAGAATGACACCTACAGACACCTGAAAAAAAAGCTGCCCAAACCAGGTCGACTGGTGGACACAGACACGGGAAAGGGTAAAATCATCCGCCAGAATGTACTCAAGGGCAATGTCTCCGTGCGCCTTGAAGACGGCTCGGAAACCGAGGTCAGCTCAGAAGAAATCATAAAGGTTCACAAGGGCAAATCCCATGGTAACACCAACTGACCGAGGTGGCCGACATTAGAGCCCTCCCCCCACATTCACTTTAAACAATGGCCAAGGTTCTCCCTTTGCACATAAAAGCAGACACAAGGAAATACAGATAAAATGGAAAAAAATAATCCCCGTTTTTTTACCACCCCCATTTATTACGTCAATGCCAAACCCCACCTGGGCCATGCCTACACCACCATTGCAACGGATGTGGCGGCCCGGTACAGCCGCATGTGCGGCCATGACACCTATTTTCTCACCGGCACCGACGAGCATGGCGACAAGATTGTCCAGGCCGCTGAACAGCAGCACATCACCCCCCGGGCCTTTGTGGATGAAATCAGTGGCCTTTTCCAGGACATGTGGCCCCGGTTAAACATAAGCAACGATTATTTTGTCCGCACCACCCACCCGGCCCACATAAAGGTGGTGGAAGCCCTTTTGTCAAAAATTCATGACAACGGTGATATTTATTTTAGTGAATATGAGGGTATCTACTGCTATGGATGTGAGCGCTTCTACCAGGAACGGGAACTGGTGGACGGCAAATGTCCGGACCATGGCACGGAACCCAGTAAAATAAAAGAAGCCAACTATTTCTTTGCCATGTCAAAATACCAGGACTGGCTCATTGATCACATAAAAAACAATCCGGACTTTATCCGTCCCGAGCGCTACCGTAACGAAATTCTCTCCTTTTTAAAGGAACCTCTGGAGGATCTTTGCATCTCCCGGCCCAAATCACGCCTGACCTGGGGCATCACCCTTCCCTTTGACGATAACTATGTCACCTATGTCTGGTTTGATGCCCTGACCAACTATATCTCGGCCCTGGGATACCCGGACGGTGATCTGTATTCAAAATTCTGGCCCCACACCCGGCATTTTGTGGCCAAGGACATCATTAAACCCCATGGCATCTACTGGCCCACCATGCTCAAAGCCGCGGGCATCGACCTTTACCAGAGCCTCAACGTCCATGGTTTCTGGAACGTCAGCGGCAGCAAGATGTCCAAAAGCATCGGTAATGTCACAGACCCTGTGGCGGTGACAGATACTTACGGAGTGGACACCTTCCGGTATTTTCTCATGAGAGAGATGGTCTTTGGTCTGGATGCCAACTTCACCGAAGATGCCATTGTCCAGCGCATCAATGCCGATCTGGCCAATGACCTGGGCAATCTGTTTTCCCGGGTGCTTTCCATGCACCATCGTTATTTCAAGGGAATCATGCCGGAAACGGACACGGACCTTGAAAAAGAAAAGAATCTGTCACTGAAGGCACCGGCCCAGGACGTCATCACCGCCTATAGCCAGGCCATGGACAATACCGAATTTCACAAGGCGCTGACGGCGGTGTGGGAGTTTATCAGCATTCTGAACAAATACATTGATACCACCGCCCCCTGGACCCTGTCCAAAAATGAAGCGGATGCCCCCGAGCTTGCCATTGTCATAACCAACATGGTGGAAAGCCTGCGCCTCATTGCCGGCCTCATTCACCCGGTCATGCCGGAAACAGCAGTGACAATGCTGAAAATTCTGGGAATCAAGAAACCCGAGGCTGGTGATTTTTACACCATGGCAGAAATTACCAGATGGCCCGTCATGGCCCCTGGCATGGAAACCCAAAAGCCCCCCATGCTGTTTCCCCGGGTGGACCTGGACAAGCAAGAAACCTCCTCTGCCGTGGAAGCCCCCCCGGGACTGACGGACCTGAAGCCGGAAATCACCTTTGAGGATTTTTCCAAAATAGATCTGCGCACCGGTACCATTGTATCTGCTGAAAAAATCAAAAAATCAAATAAGCTTCTTAAACTCCAGGTGGACCTTGGCAAAGAAACCCGCCAGATTATTGCCGGCATTGCCAAAAGCTATAAACCCGATACCCTCATCGGCAGACAGGTGGTGGTGGTGGCCAACCTGAAACCTGCCAAACTCATGGGTGAACTCTCCCAGGGCATGATTGTGGCGGCCAATGACAAGAAACACTTATTTCTGGCGGGCTTTGATACCACCATCACCCCCGGACGCCCTGTTAAATAGCCGGGGTATTCTCACCGTGATTTCATCAAATACCCCGAACCCATGGCAGAAATTCCAGCCCAACCGGAAGCGCCGAAAAACAGCACGGTTGCGACTTTTCTCAGCCAGCCTTCTGGCGCTTCTGCTCCTGGGGCTTGCCACCTGGGGCGGAGTAGTTTTTTTTCCGGAAATGACCAGCGTGTTCACGGATATTTCCCGTTTTTTCAAGCAGGACACACCCCCTCCCCCGGAAGCCCCCACCGCCCCGCTTTTTTCCGGGCCCCTCACCCGGGAGCAGGTGAAATCCCTGTTGCCGTCATCGCTTCTGGACAACCCGGCCCCAGGACCCATCACCCGGGTTCTGGAGCAGGAAACCCTGACCTTTAAAACCGGATTGGACCACGGCCTGCAGAAATTTATTCTGGATGAAATCCAGGAATTAACAACCCTTACCCGGGCAAAACCAGAGATCATTGCCATGGTGGCCATGGTCCCTGAAACCGGGAGAATCCTTGCCATGGCAGGATATGACCGTACCTTACCGGACATAAACCCCTGTATTGCCCATGGGTATCCCGCTGCCAGCATTTTTAAAATCATCACGGCATCTGCGGTGCTGGAACTCCATCTCATGGAACCGGACACCCCGCTTTTTTTCAACGGTGGCAAATATACCCTTTACAAGCGTCAGCTAAAGGAAGTTAAAAATAAATACACCAGCACCACCACCCTGGAAAAGGCATTTTCCCAGTCCATCAATCCGGTGTTTGGAAAACTGGGTACCCACGAACTGGGTCCTGACAAACTGACAATGCAGGCCCGGCAGTTTGGATTCAACCAGAACCTCATCGCCGACTTCCATGGGTACTCCGGTGCCATGACGGTGACGGAAAAACCTTATCAGTGGGCCGAGGTGGCCAGTGGCTTTAATAAAACCACCATCATTTCCCCACTGTTCGGGGCCATGATCACCGCCACCCTGCTCAACCAGGGCAATGTACCGGAACCCTACCTGGTGGAAAGTATCTCCACCCATAAGGGAGGTATTATTTACAATTATCCGAATCCGGCCCCCCGCCGGGCCGTGTCCCCGGCCACGGCAGCCACCCTCATGGAAATGATGACCCATACCATATCCACGGGAACAGCCAAAAAGGCATTCCGTAATTATAAAAAAGATGCCGTACTGACCCGTCTGATCATAGGGGGAAAGACAGGCTCCCTTTACAACCGTGACCACACCATTAAACTGGACTGGTTCACGGGATTTGCCCGGGAAAAAAACGGCCATCAACAAATCGTTGTGTCCATCCTGGTGGGGCATGGGGAATACATCGGCACCCGAGCCGGTACCTTTGCAAAAAAGATATTCCAGACTTACTTCGATGACTATTTTACATCCACAAAACAATGATTTATAAAGAACATGCCCCCACAGACACAACAAAGAATGAAAATGGCATAATCCCGACCCCGACGGATGATCGAACCGGCCCCGGACCGGCTGCCCGTTGGGGGCTCTGCTGTCGATTTTTTGGGGCTTGGTCATAAGATGGGCCACTCGTCATAATTGTTGGCTCAACGGAGTCAGGCTTGTTTTATTGGCGTTATCGGCAATAGCCTGTGCAAACGCCAAAACCAACGATAATGCCAATAACGCAGGCCTGACCCCTCCCCAGGTGGCCTAGGTCATGTCCTGTCGGACACAACAAATATAGGGTCGTAGACGCGGAGCCAAATGGTATTATACCGCCGCCCCCCCCGACGGGCAATGGGCCCGCCCGGACCGGAACTGTAGACAGCTCAATTGTCCGGTTCCTATTGCACATCGGGGGGGGCTCTGCTGAGGTGGCCCGAAAGTTTTATTTTCTAATAAAAAAAGGATACGCTTCATGATTAAATCCACTGCCAATCTGCTGAAGAGACAAATCCGGAAAATAAGAAAGATTCACGTAAGGTTTGCCATCAACCCTTATGTTGCGCCTGAGAACACCCTTATCTTCTTTCCCATATATCCCGGTGTTTTTGCCTGCGGCATTGCCGCCCTTGTGGCCTTTCAGCGAAACGCATCCACCACCGACATGGATACCGGAAGTCTTGAAGCGGCGGTGCAGATCCTGGAAAAAAACCTTTTGACCACCTGCCTTGACCACCGGGAACGCTCTGTGGCCGCATGTTATCTCGGTGGCCCCGGCCACACGGAGGCCCTGGTAAAGACGGCAAGGCATCTCAAGCAGAACGACCCTTTTTTCGATATCTTCACCCAGGCGGACAAAGAACAATTGCTCATTGACGTCAGCGCCCGCATCACCACCCTGATCATCTCTGAAAAAGCACAGCTCTCCCTGCGCATGGCCCTGCTTGATACCCATGAATTTGAAACCGCCCGGCAACGCCTGGAATCCTGCATGGATGCGGGATGGTGTATCCGCCAGGAAATTTTGAAAAATATCCTGAAAATCAGGCACATGATCCCGACCACCGACATAAACGGCTTTCCGGAACGTCTGGCACGCTTTAAAACCATCAATGCCATTTTAAACAGCATAGACCGCCTGGAGGTACGGGGGCGGGATTCCGCCGGCATCTCCATTCTGGCCACCCTCCCCAGTACAGCCTTTGATGCCTTCCGCCTGGAACTTGACACCGCAGGATTAGGAGAACAGCTGAAACAGCGCACCGGCAGCATGGTTCTGTCAAATAACTGCATCACCGTGCACAGAGCTCCGGGAAAAAACGGCGTACCCCACATGGCCATGGCCTTTGTCTATAAGTTTGCCGCCGTCATCGGCTCCCTTGGGGACAATGTGGCCTATATTCGCACCCAAATTAAAAACGACCTCATTCTCCAGCGTTTTCTTTCGTGCCGGACAACTTCATTTACCCTGTCCGCCCATACCCGGTGGGCATCGGTGGGCAGTATCGGTCAGCCCAACTGCCACCCCGTTGATAACCTGACCTCCAACCAGCTCAAGGAAACCCCGGGGATTATCCATGTCTGCCTGAATGGCGACATTGACAACTATCTTGAACTGAAATCCACCTTTGAATCCCGGTACGATGCCCTGCCGGACAGCATCACCACCGACACAAAAATTATTCCCCTGCAAATTGAACATTATCTGCACCAGGGGGCAGACATTGCAGAAGCTTTCCGCCTGGCCGTCAATGATTTCAAGGGCTCCCACGCCATATCCATGCACACCGACCGGGCACCGGGCAGGCTGTTTCTGGCCCAGAAGGGCAGCGGCCAGGCCCTTTTTGTGGGACTTGCCGGGGACCATTACATAACCGCATCGGAACTGTATGGGCTGGTGGAGGAAACCCCGGATTACATCAAGCTCAACGGAGAAAAAAAAGGACAGATCCTCATACTGGATCAGATGAGTGAAGGGGGACTTTCCGGCATCACCTCCCTTACCTACGACGGTACCCCCATTGCCATCACCGAGGCAGATATTCAAACCAGTGAAATCACCTCAAGGGACATTGACCGTCAGCATTTCCCCCACTATTTTCTCAAGGAAATCTCAGAGGCCCCCCTGTCAGTGGAAAAAACCCTGCAAAACCGATGGAAAGCCGACCCGGACACCGGATTTTACAGGACAACGCTGGATGAATCCGTAATTCCTCCCCAAATACAGAAGGGGCTCACCCAAGGGATCATCACAAAAATTTATTTCATCGGCCAAGGAACGGCGGGTATTGCAGCCCAGGGGTGTGCAGATATTTTAAAAACCTTCCTGCCCTCCGGCGGCTTTGATGTCCGTGCCATGAAAGCCTCGGAGCTCTCGGGATTTTCCATCCCCGGTAACCAAAATGAAGAAGAGGTCATGGCCTCATACCTGGTGGTGGCCATCAGTCAGTCGGGCACCACCACGGACACCAATCGTACCGTTGACATGGTCAGGGCCAGGGGAGCGGCCACTCTTGCCATTGTAAATCGCCGGGATTCCGACCTTACCTTCAAGACCGACGGAGTTCTTTACACCAGCAGCGGCAGGGACATTGAAATGTCCGTTGCCTCCACCAAGGCCTTTTATGCCCAGCTCACGGCCGGGGCATTGCTCGGGCTCCACCTGGCATCTCTTCTAAAAACCATTGCCCCGGACCGGGTCACAGAAGAAATCAATGCCTTGAATCAACTGCCCGGGAAAATGAAACAAATCCTGGCCATGAAAGGTGATATCAAAGCATCGGCCCATCAATTGTCCATCACAAAACAATACTGGGCCACAGTGGGCAGCGGTGCCAACAAAACCGCCGCCGATGAGATCCGCATCAAACTCAGTGAATTGTGCTATAAAACCATCTCTTCAGATTATGTGGAAGATAAAAAGCATATTGATCTGTCATCGGAACCATTGATAATCGTTTGTGCCGCCGGTACAAGGGAAAGTGTGCTGGGAGATATCATCAAGGACACCGCAATCTTCCATGCCCACAAGGCCACCACGGTGGTCATCGCCGATGAAGGAGAGGACCGGTTCGCGCCCTATGCCGATGCTCTGTTCCACATCCCTGCCACAAAGGAGCATCTGTCCCCCATCCTCACCACCCTGGTGGGTCATCTGTGGGGATACTATGCAGCCCTGGCCATCAACGAAGGCTCTGGATTCTTTTACACCCACCTCCAGGAAATCAAGGGACTCATTGACAATTACAACAGTCTGGGTCACGACGTCTATGAGGTAATTCTGGAAAAACGATTCCGGGAAAAGATCGCCGCCTTTTACCATGACTTTTCCCAGAAGCGCCTTGACAACAGATTCCCGGCGGCCCTTGGCATCAACGTTTCCGCCAATATCATGCTGTTATCCAAATACCTTTCCGGCAGACTGCCGGTGGGGGATTTTGAAATTGATTTTGCCAGAAAGGGCACCCCTGCCAACATGCTGGATCAGTTTTTTAAAACCATGGACACAGCCATAAGCACCCTGGCCCGGCCGGTGGATGCCATCAAACACCAGGCCAAAACCGTCACCGTGGGCACCAGCCGCATCCAGGAAACCTTTGAGGGTCTACTCTTTGAAGAACTGGCCAGCCACAAGATTCAGCTGTCCCAGCTCACCAGCAGGAATGTGCTGGTTATCAAAAATCTCCAGGAGGTGATCTCCACCATAAACGGTGCCCTGCTCTACCGGATTTTGGGTCTCACCCCCCTGGGGGAGGAAACCTCTGAAACCCGCATTGAGGTAGTCAACAAAACAGGCCTGCTGGTATCTGAAACCTCCAGGGTGGAAAAAGATCACAGACTCAAGGGCACAAAAAACATCATTGTCCGGGAAGGAAATGTCTACATCGGCAAGGGTAGAAAGGATGGGAAAAGCATATTGGTGATCCCTGTGATCTCATCATCAAAGGGCAACAGCGGCATTGAATTTCTCCTTTCCCTGAACGTTTCCTTCAAGAATGTCAGCCAGGTTCCCCTGATAAAACGCATTAAAGCCCTGGGGGGAAAATTTATCCGCATCAAAGATACGGTTCTGGAATCAGATAAAATCAAATGGGATGACAGCCTTCTGGATCTTATTCCCATGGAAGACCTTTTCGGAGATTCAGCGGAGAAAATTGCCGATTACATGGACCGGCAGCGGGAGGGGAACAATGAAAACACCGGGGTATGACATCAACAACCAGACATTTCGGCAGGTGATTCAGCCTCTTTTTTAAAAGTGGGGGGGATAGAACTCCCCTCCCACAAACTCAATTGGCCAATGGTAATATCAGGTATTCCGGGGGGAAAGAGTGAACTGCACAGGCAATTTGTGGATCTGCCGGTTTTTCTCCCTGGTGGTGCCCACCTTCCAGTTGCTGCAGGTCACCTGATGATCAAGAAGACCTTCAATGTCTCTGGCAAGGCCATTGAGATTAATAATGGGGTGGCGTTCAAAAACCGTAGGCAGGCCATAGGTAAGATTACAGGCCAGACATTTACCCGGACGCTGCTCCAGGAGAAAATCAAAATAAAGGGTGTTGTTTTCTGCTTTGTTAAATACCAGGCGAATGTCATAGGCACCGTCTTCAGCATCACCATAGAGAGCTTCAAAAAACGCGTCGGCCCTGTCTTCCGGAAAGAGATTTCTCAGGTTTTCCGCGGTAAAAACATCTGAAAAATGAGTTAAAGTCATGATCTTTTTTTCTCCGGGGTTAATTAAGTTTCATATCATCATTCCTCGCCGGGCACCTTATAACAGAAAGAGGTTTTGCGCAAGTGCTTAACACCCGGCTTTGCCCCCGCTGCTCCGATAGTTGAGACTTACCTCCGGATCTGGGAGGTGACTAATCAGCACAACGGCCACACGGCAAGGCTCAGACGGGATCATCATTATAGCCATGTGGATTGTTTTTTTGCCATCGCCAGGTATCCCTGCACATGTCGGCCACGGTTTTTACGGCCTTCCAGCCCAATTCTTTTTCCGCCAGGGAGGGGTCGGCATAGCAGGCGGCAATGTCCCCGGAACGCCGGGGAACCACACGAAAGGGAATCTCCCTGCCACAGGCACCCTCAAAGCCTTTAACCAGCTCCAGCACAGATGTGCCTTTGCCGGTTCCCAGATTATAAATCACCAGACCGGGACAGGAGAACAGCTTTTCCAGTGCCTTTATATGACCGGCGGCAAGGTCCGACACATGTATGAAATCCCGGATCCCGGTGCCGTCCTGGGTATCGTAATCATCCCCGAACACATTCAGAAAGGGTCGTCTACCCACGGCCACCTGGGCAATATAAGGCACCAGATTATTAGGAATTCCCCGGGGATCTTCACCGATGCTGCCGCTTTGATGTGCCCCCACGGGATTAAAATACCGTAACAGGGCAATGTTCCATGAGTTGTCGGCCCCATGTACATCCTTGAGCATCTCTTCAATCATCAGTTTTGTACGACCATAGGGGTTGGTGGCGGACAGGGGAAAGGATTCCGTGATGGGAAGAGTTGCCGGATCGCCATACACCGTTGCCGAAGAGCTGAATACCAAATGCCAAACCTTATATTTACGCATTATCCCCAGCAGATTCAGGGTACCTGTCAAATTATTTGTATAATATTCAAGGGGCATCTCAACGGACTCCCCCACTGCTTTAAGCCCGGCAAAATGAATGACAGCATCAATGGCATGATCTTTAAACACATCATCCAGGCCAGGTTTATCCAGAAGATCCACAGGATAAAAATCAAGGGATTGTTCGGTAAGTTCCCGGACCCGTTCCAATGATGTCAGGGAACTGTTGGACAGATTGTCCACCACCACCACCTCAAAATTATTCAAAAGTAGTTCCACACAGGTGTGGCTGCCGATGTACCCGGCTCCGCCGGTGACAAGTATTTTCATTGTTCCCCCTGATTTTCAGAATTGGCTCAAAAAATTCTGCTGTTTTCCCCGGAATCCCCCCTTGAGACTTGGCCTTTGTTTCCATGACAGTTTAAAGCAAATAAATCAAGTTTTACCAGGAAAAAGATCCCAGATTACCCACCGTCAGACAGGGATAAACAAGCCATTTCTTGACAGACCTTTTCATTAATTGTAATGATACCCAAGTTTATTGAACATCGGGGTACCTTAATATGCCTGAGCCCATAAGGTAAAAACAAAAACATGGAGATGAACACCGACGAAAGATTCAACCGTTGAGAACCCAAGCCTGCCACCGTTACTGCACCGCCTGTCAAGGATGGGATGTTGTAATCAAGCATGCCTTTTTATATAAGAACATACATGGCAGTAAGCACCTGCCACAACAAAAAAATGAAACTCTTATAATTTCAGCTTATTGGACGCAGTTTCATATAAAAAATACATAGGTGATAAAATGACGGAAATTATTGGTGTAAAATCAAGGGAAATTATTGATTCCCGGGGAAATCCAACCGTGGAAGTGGATGTGATGCTGGCATGTGGCTCCACCGGGCGTGCGGCTGTTCCATCCGGTGCATCCACCGGCACCCGGGAAGCCCTGGAGCTTCGGGACAATGCAGCGGATCGATTTTCCGGCAAAGGCGTCATGACCGCTGTGACCAACGTAAATGAGATCATCGCACCCGAGATCATAGGCTTTGATGCCATGGACCAGGCAGGCCTTGACCGGACCATGATTGACATTGACGGAACGGAAAATAAATCCAGACTGGGGGCCAACGCCATCCTCGGGGTTTCCCTGGCCGCTGCCAGGGCTGCGGCCAATGCCGCAGAAATCCCCCTGTACCGCCACCTGGGGGGTATCAGTGCCCGGATTCTGCCGGTACCCATGATGAATGTCATCAATGGCGGCGCCCATGCCCCCAACAACCTGGATATCCAAGAATTCATGATCGTGCCCTATGGGGCCGGCTGTATTGTTGAAGCGGTGCGCATGGGATCTGAAATTTTCCACTGCCTGAAAAAAACCCTTGCCAGCGCTGGACTGAACACAGCAGTGGGAGATGAGGGTGGATTTGCCCCGAACCTTAAATCCAATGAAGAGGCCCTGGAATACATTGTCAATGCCATTGATGCTGCCGGATACCGCCCGGGAAAGGACATCGGCATTGCCCTGGATGCTGCTGCCAGTGAATTCTACAGAAATGGGCAGTACCATTTTGCCTCGGAGGGCAAGACCCTTTCTGCTGAGGCCCTGGTGGACTATTATGCAGCCCTGGCGGAAAAATATCCCCTGTGCTCCATTGAAGACGGCTTGGCCGAACAGGACTGGGAAAACTGGCAGATGATGACCCGACGACTGGGGGACACCCTTCAGATTGTGGGGGATGATGTGTTTGTCACCAACCCGGACATCTTCCGCCGGGGCATTGAAGATGAGGTGGGAAATTCCATTCTCATCAAACTCAACCAGATCGGCACCCTTACTGAAACCCTGGATACCATCCAGATGGCCAAGGAATCTGGCTATACCACCGTGATTTCCCATCGCTCGGGTGAAACAGAAGACGCCTTTATTGCCGATCTTGCCGTGGGGGTCAATGCGGGCCAGATCAAGACCGGCTCCATGTCCAGAAGTGATCGCATTGCCAAGTACAACCAGCTCATGCGCATTGAAGAAGAACTGGGAATGGGTGCATTGTTCCCGGAAGATATTTTCATATAACGGGCATGTCCTGTGGGACACAACAAATATAGGGCCGTAGACGCGGAGCCAAATGGTATTATACCGCCGCCCCCCCGACGGGCAATGGGCCCAACTGTAGACAGCTCAATTGTCCGGTTCCTATTGCCCATCGGGGGGGCGGCTCTGCTGAGGTAGACTTGAAGGCTGCCTTTTCATATAAACATACATGGCAGTAAACACCTGCCACAACCAAAGTTGAAACTCTCATCATTGCAGCACCTTGGACGGAGTTTCATATAAAAAATAAACACGATAAAGAAGCGAGGAGTCAATGGCAGAGACAACCAAGTATATCTTTGTAACAGGAGGTGTTTTATCCTCCCTTGGTAAAGGGCTTGCCTCGGCTGCAATCGGGCTGCTTCTGGAAAGCCGTGGTCTTTCCGTGACCATCCAGAAGCTTGATCCCTATATTAATGTAGATCCGGGTACCATGAACCCCTTCCAGCACGGCGAAGTGTTTGTCACCGATGACGGCACGGAAACCGACCTGGACCTGGGACACTATGAACGATTCACCAATGCAAAACTTGGAAAAAACAATAATTTCACCACCGGTAAAATATATCACTCCGTAATTACCAAAGAAAGAAGGGGGGAATATCTCGGCGGCACCGTGCAGGTCATTCCCCACATCACCGATGAGATCAAAAAAAGCATCAGCCTTGTGTCAGGGGATGCCGATGTGGTGATTGTTGAAATCGGCGGCACCATCGGGGACATTGAATCCTTGCCCTTTCTGGAAGCCATCCGGCAATACCGGGGGGATGTGGGCAGAAACAATGTCATTTTTATCCATCTCACCCTGGTGCCCTATATATCCACTGCCGGAGAGGTCAAGACCAAACCCACCCAGCACAGTGTCAAAGAACTTAGAAGCATCGGCATCCAGCCCGATATTCTCCTTTGCCGCACCGACCGGTACCTGTCCCCGGAAATCAAGGAAAAAATCGCCCTTTTCTGTAATATAGACAAGGATGCCGTGTTCACGGCCAAGGATGTGGATAACATCTATGAGGTTCCCCTGGTTTACAACAAAGAGGGGCTGGGGGACAAGATTCTCCAGAAACTCAACATCTGGGCCCGGGCCCCCCGGCTGGATCACTGGCGGGACATTGTGGAAAAGATGAAAAATCCCCGGGATGCACTCACCATTGCCATCGTGGGGAAATATGTGGATCTCACCGAGTCATACAAGAGCCTTAACGAGGCCCTGACCCATGGCGGTATTGTCAATGATGCCCGGGTGAATCTTGAATTTGTGGACTCCAGCACCCTGACCCGGGACAATGTGGCGGAAAAGCTCGGCATGGCCGATGGTATCCTGGTGCCCGGAGGCTTCGGCTCCAGGGGCATTGAAGGCAAAATTCTTGCCGTGCAGTATGCCAGAGAAGAGAAGGTGCCCTTTTTCGGCATCTGTCTTGGCATGCACATGGCTGTCATTGAGTATGCCCGTCACGTGGCATGCATGGAAGATGCCCACGGCTCGGAATTTGATGAGCACACCCCCTATCCTGTCATATATCTCATGACCGAATGGTATGATGAGCAAACCCGGCAGGTGGAAAAACGTGATGATGCCTCGGACAAGGGCGGTACCATGCGCCTGGGAGCCTACCCCTGCGTTTTGACCCCTGATTCCTTTGCCATGCAGGCCTACCGCACCGAAGCGATTTCAGAACGCCACCGCCACCGGTATGAGTTCAACAATGCCTACAGAAAACAGCTGGAAGAGGCGGGTCTTGTGATCAGTGGCACCTCCCCGGATGGCGAACTGGTGGAGATTGTGGAACTTAAAGACCATCCCTGGTTTCTGGGATGCCAGTTTCACCCAGAATTTAAATCCAAACCGGCCCGGCCCCATCCCCTTTTCAGGGAATTTATCAAAGCCTCCCTGAAAAACGCAAAAAAAGAGATGTGTGTGCGGAAAACCGAATAAACTCGTCTTGTCTGTACAGAGATTACAATAAAAAAACCGGAACGGTGCTGCTGTTCCGGTTTTTTTATTCTTTTTTATATGAAAAGGTCTCTTTCAAGTCTACCTCAGCTGAGCCCCTCCCCCCAATGGGCAATAGGAACCGGACAATCGAGCTGTCTACAGTTCCGGTCCGGGACCATTGCCCGTCGGGGGAGGGGCGGCATAATGCCATTTACCATTTTCAATATTCGTTGTGTCCGACAGGACATGCGGATTTATCCACAGCAGAGCCACCGAGGGGTGCCCTGCCCCCTTCAGTCAGGCATTTCGTCCTGCTCCCACTCCCTTAGATAATCGGCCACAAATGCCGACTCTGGTGATCCCAGGGAAGGCTCCGGACCCAGCAGCACATAGCCGATGTGATTGATTTCCCTTTCAAGACATCTGAAAAAAGCAGCTTCCACGGCCGCTTTGTCCATGTCAGCCCCATCGGACACCACAGCCTGGGTCAAATGCCCCACCGGGGTAAAGATATCACAAATGGCCCCCTGCCATTCCCCTGGAAAATTATTAATTTTCCAGGGGCTTAGATTATCAGGCTTAAGGACATTTTGTTTTTTCCGGTTAAAAGGTGCCGCCACAATGCTCATTTTCCGGGCCTCCCACCCCATCAATTCCTTGAGAAGGGCAATAATATCTTCGGAAAACAACCATTCCTCGGGTTCCAGCAATATGGGGGGGAACTCCCGACTTGTCAGCGCATACTTGAAAGGCCCCTGTTGTTTCCAGACCTCCTTGAATTCCTTCAACGTGGGCAGAATCTGCCGAACCACTGTTACCATCATACAACTCCTTATCTAAGGGCATTTCCATCTAAAAACATACCCGCCTGATTGGCCTTTCATCGCTCTTCTACGTTGGGCTTTTCCGCACATATAACCAGCATGAACACCAATGCCCGCCTTGAATACAAATGAAAAACCGGCACATTCCGGTATATTTTTTTCCGCCAATGGCCTGAATTTCCTGACGTCTGCCATACGGGGAAGATTGACAGGCATTACCATCATAAATACGTTTTTTATATCACAGGCAGGCGCCCTTCTCCATCTTTTTCAATCATGTCCACCCATTGGGATCAGCCCCCTTTCCGGAATGACCAATGCCCTGAGCAGGCCTTCCGGAGATCACCCCGCCCAAAATCTTCTTGACCTCTGACCAGGGTTGTGTTAACCAGAATCCAATCGTGTAGTTAACGAAAAAAAAAACGCTGGGGGCATATATGAAAGACAAGATTTTACATCATCTGTGGACACACAAAGATGCCATTGTTTCAGGGGTATCCCTGAGTCAGCGCCTTGGCATCTCCCGGGTGGGGGTGTGGAAACATCTCCAGCAGCTCAAGGCTGCCGGATATGACATTGAATCCACTCCCAGGGGCTACCGCCTGATTCAATGCGAAAATCTCTTACATCCTTTCTGCTTTCCCGGCAGGGAAAATCTCATTCATTTTTTCCCCCAAGTGACAAGCACCATGGATACAGCCAGGGAACTTGCCAGGTCCGGGGCCGACCATTTAAGCGTGGTGGTGACGGATGAGCAGACCCGGGGGAGGGGAAGGCTGAACCGTACCTGGTTTTCCCGTCCGGGGGGCTTATGGATGACCCTTATTTTAAAGCCCGATCTGCCGCCGCCCCTGGCTTTCAAGGTAAACTTTGTCGCCTCTTTTTCCATGGCCACCACCCTGAACCGGCGATATGGCACGGAGATCCGGGTGAAATGGCCCAATGATCTGCTGGCAGGGGACCAGAAACTGGCAGGATTTCTGTCGGAGATGGAGACCCGGGGGGACATGATCTCCTTTGTGAACATCGGCATGGGCGTCAATCTCAACAATGATCCCCCTCCGGAGGAAAAAAGAGCTGTGTCCCTGAAAATGCTCCTGGGCCGACCGGTTTCCCGCAGCAATATTTTAACGGCCTTTCTGGATGAATTTGAACAAAACATGCAGGACATTGCCACCAGAGATGTCATTGGGCCATGGAAAACCATCACATCAACCATCGGCAAAACCGTGACCATTGAAACCCGGGGAGAGATCAGCCAGGGGGTGGCCCTGGACGTGGATGACACCGGTGCCCTCATCCTTTCCCAGCCGGACGGCACCCTGAAAAAAATTATTTATGGCGATTGCTTCCATCAACCAGAGGATTCCCCATCATGAACACATCAAACACCCTGAAAATGACCATATACACGGCCCTTTTTGCAGCCCTCATCGCCGCCGGGGCCTTTATTGCCATCCCCATCGGACCGGTACCCATTGTGCTCCAGAACATGTTTGTTCTCATGGCGGCCCTGGTACTGGGTCCCCGGTGGGGTCTTTGCGCCATTTTGCTGTATCTTTTCATGGGAGCCTGCGGATTTCCGGTGTTTTCCGGAGGCACCGGGGGCATGGGCCGCCTGTTCGGTCCCACCGGGGGGTATCTGTTAGGCTACATTCCCGCTGTGGCTGTCACCGCTTTTCTGGCAAAAGCCCTGGGGTACCGCCCCTTAACCGATGCCCTGGCCATGGCTGCAGGCTCTGTGATAGTATATGGAACCGGGGTTCCCTGGCTGAAATTTGCCACGGGTATGCCCTGGGATAAAGCCCTGGCCCTGGGCCTTGTTCCCTTTATCATCGGGGATGTCATTAAAATTGCCGCAGGCACCTGGGGTGCCGGGGTGATGCGAAGGGTCATGGACAAAAAATGAAACAAGATCCCATTCTGATGCTGGAAAATATTTCCCACAGATACGACAACGGCACGTCTGCACTGAAAAACATCTCTTTTAATATTTATAAAGGCGATTTCATCCTTGTGGCCGGCAGAAACGGCTCCGGTAAATCCACCCTTTTCAGGCACCTCAACGGTCTGCAGGCCCCCAGCAGCGGCAGAATATACCTCCATGGCCAACCCCTTGATGAACACAAACAAACGGCCCTGACCACAGTGGGACTCATCTTCCAGGACGCCGACACCCAGATTGTGGGGGAAACGGTGTGGGATGATGTGATTTTCGGGCCCTGCAATCTTAGGTTATCCCCGGACGACATTCATGACCGGGGCATTGCGGCCTTGTCGGCCATGAACCTTGTGCATCTCAAAGACAGGGACCCGTCCACCCTGTCCGGGGGTGAAAAACGAAAGCTGGCCATTGCCGGGGTCCTGGCCATGAAACCCGAGATTCTGGTGTTTGATGAGCCCTTTTCCAACCTGGATTATCCGGGTACCCGGGATCTGATTCATTCGGTGGTGTCGCTTCACCGGGCCGGACATACCATTATTTTGTCCACCCACGATCTTGAAAAGATTTTTTTTTATGCCACAAGGATGCTCCTTCTCTCCCGGGGAACCCTGGTACATGACGATGTTCCCATGGCACTTTTAAAATATCTTGAAGCAATGGGTATCCGGGAACCCTGTGCATCCCGGATGGGTATGGATATCCCAGCCTGGGACGCGGATGGTTCGTTTATGGTCTCACACATCCGTATCCCCAAGGTCCACCATGTATAATGCCAATGCCTTTACCCACCATGCCGACTCATCCCTTCTCCATGATCTGGATGTCCGGTACAAGCTGGTATGCATCATTCTGGTGAGCATCTCCCTGCTCAAAGCGCAAATGGTATCCCTGGTCGGGCTTTCGATACTCCTGTTTATACTGATAATCCACAGCGGTCTGCATCCCTGGCAGGTGATGAAAAATCTCAAATATTTTCTTATACTGCTGGTGATGGTCTTCATATCAAGGGCCATGACCACTTCGGGAACACCTGTCTGCTCCTTCATGGGCATCGATATCACTGAAGAAGGGATTTTTGAAGGGGGAATCGTGGTGTGGCGATTTTTTCTGGTGATGATTACGGGCATTCTTTTCACCGTCACCACCCGCCCCTCCCATGTCAAAGCTGCGGTACAGTGGTTTCTGGCACCTGTCCCCTTTGTTCCGGAAAAGCGGGCAGGGATGATGGTGAGCCTATTTTTAAGGTTCCTGCCACTGATGATAAATCAGGCCCATCAGGTGTCCATGGCCCAACGATCCCGGTGCGGCCATCTGGAAAAAAATCCTGTAAAACGGATAAAACGACTGGCGGTCCCCCTTCTTAAAAACATGGTGCAGAGCGCAGATGGCCTGGCCCTTGGCATGACCGCCAGGGGGTATACGGAGGATCGAACAGACCTGCCCCTTCAACCCTCTGGACGGGAAATTCCCGTACTGCTTTTCTGCATTTTTATATCTGCAGTTCTATTCTGGAGCTAAAGAATTCGACCTGTGCAGGTAGCAATGATTCGCTGCGATTGGCAAAACAAACAGGCATTGGGCGCATTCCCATTTTCCCGGTTTGTTCACAATATGGTTTGTTTGTCATAGTTGGTGGGGCCAACGAGGTCAGGCTTGTGTTATTGTACTTTTGCACAAGTATCTAAGAATAAAGCTAAATTCAAACGAAAACGTCAATAACACAAGCCTGACCCCTCCCAGGGTGGCCCATCTTGTGACCAAGCCCAAACTTGGCTATTACGCAACTGCGGCTCAAACATGACTCATGGACATAAAGGTATGGTGAAACTTCTGTTTTTAAATCAAAACATTAACAATTCTTGACATTTTTATATCACATGTCTATTCTTTTTTTTATGGAACTAAAATTAAAAATATTAGTTGTAATTATCTTGTCTCTGATTACTATTCCGGGCGTATTATCGGCTTTGGAATCTGCTCCAGATATAACTGACCGTGAGATTGTAGAAAAACTTGCCAAGCTTGAAGCGGGTCAACAATCTCTTAATCATAGAATTTCAGACCTACGTTCAGAGATGAAATCTGGTCAGGAAGCCTTACGTTCAGAAATGAAATCTGGACAAGAAGCACTGGCTAAAAGGCTTGATGATTCAAACAATACCATGCTCGTTTTGTTTGGATCTCTTATTACATTGATTGTGGCCTTGTTTGGCTATATAGCCTGGGATCGACGTACCATGATGAAACCTGTGCTTGAAAGAATTGAACGTATTGAACAGGATATTACGCAAAGCATTGATTCGTCCAATACGGATGCTTCGAAGTTGAGACGGCTTATTGATGCAATGCGTGAACTTGCCAAAACTGATGAACAATTGGCAACTATCTTACGTTCTTTTTCTTTGCTTTGACCTCCCCCTAATTCGTTCCGTCCACAACCAGGTGCAGCTGTTGTCCCTGGAATTCAACAATATCCCCGGCAAAAATTTTTTTTCGTTTCCGGGTCTCCACCTCACCGTTCACCATCACCAGCCCTTCAGTGATCACATACTTTGCCTCACCGCCGCTCAACACAAGGTTTTCAAACTTAAGAATTTTATAGAGTTCCACCGGTTCCTGATTCAGCACAACGTCCCTTGATTTCATTTTATTATTTTACCTCCACGGATTGGCCATGGCACGGTGGTACCACAACCTGATAGCGTTTCATCTGATTCCAGACACTGGTGCGGGAAATACCCAATAATTTTGCAGTTTCTGTTCGATTTCCTCCGGTGATTTCAAGGGCGTGGACCAGACGCTGACGCTTGATGGAATCAAGCCCTCCCCCCTCCAAGGATACAAATGAAGCGTACAAAGGCGTTTCACCTTCAGTGACAACAATATGCCGGGGCAGATGCTCCGGCTGAATCATCCCCTCCCGGCAGGTGACAAAGGCATACTCAAAGGCACTTTTCAACTCCCGGACATTGCCGGGCCATGCATAGGTACCAAGACATTCAAAGGCCCCGGGGGAAATACCCCGCACCTCATCCCTGCCACTTTTCAATCGAATCCGCCGGAAAAAGCATTCCGCCAGCAACGGAATATCCTCCCGCCGCTCCCGCAGAGGGGGCAGGCAGATGGGAATGACATTGATACGGTAATAGAAATCTTCCCGGAGCTGCCCTGCATCCACCAGTTTTTTTAAATCCCGGTTGGTTGCGGTGATGATTCTGGCGTGAATGGCCACCGGACGGTTATCCCCCACCTTTTCCACCACCCGTTCCTCCAGGACCCGCAAGAGTTTTACCTGGATGGCCGGAGAAAGATCCCCGATTTCATCCAGAAAAAGATCCCCCTCCCCGGCGGCTTCAAACTTGCCCATGCGATCCCGGTGGGCACCGGTGAAGGCCCCCCTGACATGACCGAACAACTCACTTTCCAAAAGGGATTCATTCAGGGCAGAGCAGTTCACTTTAATGTAAGGGGCCTTTTGTCGATCCCCCATCTCATGGATGGCATTGGCCACCATTTCCTTGCCGGTGCCGCTTTCTCCATAGACAATCACCGGGGCATCGGAGCGGGCCGCATTGGCAACAAGATCAAATACCCGCTGCATGCCGGAAGAAATGCCGATCATGCCATGGAAGCTGTCCTTTAACGCCAGTTCCCTTCGAAACCCTTCGATCTGCCGGTCACGTTTAACAATCTGGGTAATATCGGTGAGGGTCTCAACTGCCCCTGTAACCCGGCCGTCGGGTTCCCTCAACACCGATGCATTTTTCACCACATGAAGGGACCTGCCGTCCTTTGTCATGATTCTACACTGCTTGTGGTGAAGTTCTCCCTCCCGGAACAGGATACACCACTTCTGATGTTCCCGAAGTCTTGACACCCGGCAGACATTACAGTTTAAAACCGTACAGGGTCTATCGATGATATCCTGACCGGCATATCCGGTGATCTTCTCAAAGGCACGGTTGACAAACACAATCTTTCCCTGTGTGTCTACAATCATCACTCCGTCCTGAATGGTCTTAACAACGGTTTCCCAGTATCTGTTCAATGCGTGTTCAGCCATGCACCATCCTTATGTTCACTATTTTAACAAAATCGTTCAGCTTCTTAACAGATTTTACAGAAGACTGGCAATACAATTCACAAAAAAAACCGCGATCTTTCACATGGCGTTAACTCAACATGAAGCACCTTTGAGGACAATCACTTCATTGGGCTTCCCAATATATTCCAGTTAATTCAGCAGGTAATAAAACAACCCCAGGGCAGGAGTGAATGGATGCGATCACCTGCTCTGAGATAAAAACCAAATTATCAGTATAAAATATGTCAACGCATTTTAAACAGGTATCAATATTGCTTATATCCTCTGCTTCGGTGGCATTACCCCTCCCCGGTGGCGTAAGGGCTCAAGGGGTTTATCAAACAAATTGCCGCCATGGAATTACGCTGGTTGACAAAGCCCTTGGAATTATATATTGATTTCTGATGAAAATATTGTAATTACAGAAACTTTCAACCCATCATACGCTTGCGCAAACTGCTTAAAGGGGTGAACAGGAGTGTGAAATGACTGATAACATATTGATTGTACTGTCGTGCGGCACCGACAATCCCAACAGAAGCACCCGGGCCTTTCACCTGGCCACCATTGCCCAGAACCAGGGAAAAATGCGACGGTGATCAGCCTTTAAAGCAGGGATTAACAGCTTTAAGTTTATTAAATTCCAAGCAACTTCGATCCCCCGGTTACTTGGCTGTCCAGAATCTGTTTCAGGGTATCAGACCTTGGGCACCTCCCAGACACCCGCCAAGCCGGAAAAATCGAATCATAGATCATTCCGATTTCCAGATAATACCCATCTGAAAACCGGGCAAATGCATTAAGGAGAGAACGATGTCCAAAAAAGTACTGATTATCGGCGCTGTGGCACTGGGTCCCAAGGTGGCCTGCAGGCTTCGGCGCATTAACCCGGATGTTGAAATTACAATGATTGACAGGGATGAACTCATCTCCTATGGCGGATGCGGGATACCCTATTATGTGGGTGGTGATGTGGCCGATATAGAAGGGCTTCGTTCCACCATTGCACATGCCATCAGGGATGAGGCATTTTTCAAGGCCACCAAGGGAGCCGATGTGCTCACCGGGGTGGAGGCCATTGCCATCAAACGAAAAGAAAAAAAAGTGGTGGTGCGTCATCTTAAGGAAGACCGGGAGGAAGAACTTTCCTATGACCAGCTGGTCATTGCCACCGGTGCCACCCCCATGCGTCCCCCCATTCCCGGGGCCGATCTTCCCCAGGTCCATGTGGTGTCCAACCTCCACCATGCCAAACGCATCAAGGATGCCATCTCCAAAGGGGAGGTGGAAAACGCCGTGGTCATCGGTGCCGGAGCCATCGGCATTGAAATGGCCGAAGCCTTCACCGATCTCTGGGGCATTGACACCACCCTCATTGAAATGGCCGACCGGGTGCTGCCCCAGGCCCTGGGCAAGGACATGTCCAGAATTGCTGAAAAGAAACTCCGGGAACATGGTGTGAACCTTCTGTTGTCCCAGCGGGTAATGAAAATCAACGGAGATGCCAAAACCGGCGTACAGTCCGTGGAAACCCAGGAGCAAACCATCCCCTGTGACATGGTCATCCTGGCCGCCGGGGTTCGTCCCAACTCCCAGCTGGCCGCCGACGCAGGTCTTGCCCTGGGTCGCTGCGGAGGCGTGCTGGTGAACCGACGCATGCAGACCTCGGACCCGAACATTTTCTCCGGTGGAGACTGCGCAGAATTTCCCAATCTCATCAGCGGCCAGGAAATCCTCATGCCCCTGGGTTCCCTTGCCAACCGCCAGGGCCGCATCATTGCCACCAATATAAATGGTGGTGCCGCCCAGTTCCCCGGCGCTGTGGGGGCCTTCTGCATTAAAATTTTTGACATGGGCATGGCCAAGGCAGGTCTCACCACAGACCAGGCAACCATGGCCGGTTTTGATCCCGTGGATGTGGTGGTGGCCCAGTCAGATCGCGCACACTTTTTCCCCGATGCCGATTTCATGTTCATGAAACTCATTGCCGACAGAAAAACCCGGAAAGTTCTGGGGGTGGAAGCCGCAGGTCCCCAGGGGGATGCCGTAAAGGCAAGGGTGGACGCAGTGGCTCCCCTGCTGAAATTCGGTGTGGATGTGGATGAAATCTGTGGACTCGAAGTCAGTTACGCCCCCCCCTATGCATCGGCCATGGACATTGTCAACAATGCCGGTAATGCCCTTGACAACACCTTGAACGGCAGTCTGAAATCCATTGACACCTGGGAATTTCTTGAGAAATTCAAGACCCAAGAGGCCCGGGTGATTGATGTCAGAAGCACGGTTCAGGCGGCCCCTTTTGTGGAAAAATATGGGGATCAATGGATCAATATTCCCCAGGATGAGTTCAGAAAAAGGGTAAATGAAGTCCCCACGGATATGCCGGTTTATCTGCTGTGCGGCACCGGTCCCCGGTCCTATGAGTGCCAGGTGATTCTATCAGCCCACGGCATCACCAACACCTTTAATATACAGGGTGGATATGGCATGATCCTTGCCATCCATGATGCCCTGGTCTGATCAGGCTTGACAATTTTAATTTCATGGCCATTTTCATACCAATGTTCCCTGGAGGACATTGGGAAAATGGCCGTGATTTACTCCCCTTGAACGGTTAAACGAATTAACCATTATCTTCACTGGATGAATTACCTGCAAAGCCCCTTTCCCGCCTCCTTATAATTATCCCCCCAAGGAGAGTGTTCATGCTTTTTAAATTATTCCTCGGTTTTACCCTGATCCCAATGATCGAACTTTATCTTTTAATACAGGTGGGCAGTGTCATCGGTGGGTTTAACACCATTGTCCTTGTCATCATCAGCGGATTTCTGGGGGCCTGGCTGGCCAGAATGGAAGGGATGAACACCCTGATGCGGGTGCGGACAAGCATGCAGCAGGGGATCATGCCCACAGAAGATCTGCTGGATGCCCTGATCATCTTTCTGGCCGGGGTGGTATTGATCACACCGGGGCTGCTCACCGATGCCATGGGCCTTTTGCTGTTGTGGCCGGTAACCCGTAACCGCTTTAAACAGCTCTTAAGAAGAAAATTTGATGAATGGACATCAAACAACACCATAGACATCACCCGATTCTGATTAAAGGAGATTCACATGTTTTTTTCGCTCATTGAAAAAAGAAGAAGCATCCGGAAGTTCAAGCAGATCCCCATTGAAACAGAAAAAATAAACAAACTCATTGAGGCCGCCCTGAGACCCATGTCCGGACGAGGACGCAATCCCTGGCACTTTATTGTGGTGGATCAGCCGGATCTGATTCAAAAGCTTTCCGCGGCCCGGCCCAGCGGCTCCACCTTTCTGAAAAACGCCCCCCTGGCCATTGTGATACTTGCAGATCCTTCCAAAACCGATGTGTGGGTGGAAGATGCCTCCATTGCCACCACCTTTCTTCACCTGGCGGCTACGGACCTTGGCCTTGGCAGCTGCTGGATTCAGGTACGAAAAAGAGATCACGATGAGACCACCACCGCTGGGGCATATATCCGCAATCTTTTAAATGTACCGGAAAATTTTGAGGTGGAATCCATGCTTGCCGTGGGGTATGCCGATGAAGAAAAAGCCCCCCATCCCAAAGCATCGCTCCAACTGGATAAAATCAGCTTTAATACCTTCAGCTGATACGGATGAACCCTGAAATTAATGATACGACTAGTACATTTTTGCATAAATTCCATTACGCTTATTAAAACCCATTTTTCCACTAAAACATGAAGTTTCAGTGCAAAAAAGCAGCAAAAGACTTACGCCGGGCTGTACTAGGGCACTGTAAAAGCTCAATTTCAGGGTGAGCCATTTTCAAAGATGCCGTGGGGGAATCTTCTGTAACCCTTAGTTTTGACCATGCACTACCTCACAGGGTGCTGCTTCATGGCCATCAGACCTGTCTTCCCAAGCCATGCCTTGGTACGTGACAGCCCTTCCTCAATGGACACAAGGGGCTGATACCCCAGATCCTTTCGAGCCCGGGAAATATCAAACCAATGGTCGGTGGCAAGCTCCCGGGCGGCAAACCGGGTCATGGCAGGCTCTCCCTTTAATGGAAACACCCTGTAAAGAATCTCCAAAATGGCCCCGGCCCCATATGCCACCGGGGCGGAGACCTTCCCCTTTACCGGGGGCAATCCGGCGGCCTCTAAAAAATGATCCACCATTTCCCACAGGGGAATGGGATCATCCTGGCTGATGAAATAAACATTCCCTGACAGGGACGCGTCTTCTTTGAGACGATCCCCGGCCAGCACATGGGCATGGGCCGCATTATCCACATAAATGGTATCCACCAGATTACAGCCCGTTCCAATGCGCCGCAGGCGCTTTGCCCGGGAAACGATCCCCGGCAGCAGATGAGTGTCCCCGGGACCCCAGATGAGATGAGGCCTTAGAATAATCACTCCAAGCCCGTCATCGGCTGCGGCCCGGACCTTTTGTTCTGCCTGGGCCTTGGTGGCCGGGTAAGGGGCATGGAAAGATTCAGGATAAGGTACCGACTCATCCACATTTTTCATGTCAGTACCGTCAAACACCACACTGGGCGAACTGGTGTACACCAGCCGGGGCACCCCGTTTTTCCGGCAACCGGCAATGACATTTTCCGTTCCAATGACATTGGCCCGGTAGAAAGACTGATATGCACCCCACACACCGGCCCGGGCCGCCACATGATACACCGCATCCATGCCTTCACAGGCGGCCAGCACGGCCCCGGGATCCGCTATGTCTCCCTGGATCTGCCGGACCTGCCAGCCATCAAGTTCAGGATAAACCCCCCGGGAAAAACTGGTAACCTCATCCCCCCGGGCCACAAGTTCCTTTACAATGGCTTTGCCGAGAAACCCGCCTCCCCCGGTCACAAGAATACGTTGTGCAGTAGAATGCATGGTATGGTTTATCTCCTTTTGTTTTTACGGGCTTGATTACAGCATCTGCCGCCCGTCATAAGTGCTGGCCTGATCCGATCCCGCTTTACACCGATCCCCAGACAAATTTTCATAGCAGAAAAAATATTTCTTGACAAACAAATCATTATTATATAAAAGTTCTTTCCGTTGAGCGGGAATAACTCAGTGGTAGAGTGCGACCTTGCCAAGGTCGAAGTCGCGGGTTCAAATCCCGTTTCCCGCTCCACTTTTCCTACCTTCCCTCTATCCTTTTCTTTGTATTTTAAATATCTCCTTTTTTATTTAAGCCATTTTTTTTTATTCAGGCATAAAAACTTTGTACCCATTATCAGGTTTTCTGCCTTTCCCTTGTATTTATATCCCCCACCTGCTAAACATTCTCCATGAAATAAAAGTTGGACCTGATTCCCAAGGTCAATCCCAAAGCAGTTACCGGGATGGCTCCGGCATATATCTGTTAATTTTTTTCATCATAAACCACGATGGGTTTATCACCGCGAACAATAACATATGCCATGAAACTTGATCTTCCCATGAACGCTTAAGAATGACCGACAGCGGAACCAGCTCCTGACAGTTCATTGATAAACGGGGGAAATCATATGTCGGTACACAGCTTTACAGTCTATGACGTCTTTAAAATGAATGCCACACGGTACGCCACAGCCATTGCCATCAAAGAAAAAAATCGAACCCTGACATTTCAAGACCTGCTTGAACAGGTTGAGGCATTGCAGAGGGGGCTCTTAAACCAGGGCATCCGCAAGGGAGACCGCATTGCCATTCTTTCCATGAATCACCTGGAATATCTGGTTCTCAACGGCGCAGCCGCAGCCATGGGAGCCATACTGGTGCCCGTCAACTGGCGGCTCTCCCTGGACGAAATTGCCTACATCCTGGCCGATTCCGGGGCACAGCTGCTGTTTTATGATGATGCCTGCGAAAAACAGATCAATGACCTGATAAATGCACGGCAGTTCAATGGCACACCCGTGTCCATATCCACACCCCATGATGACCGTCTCAGCTACTCGGACCTGATATGCCTCACGGAGGTTCCGGACCTGACCCCCCAGCCATCCCCGGACAGCCAGAGCATCTTCTGCCTTATCTACACCGCCGCCGTGGACGGTTATCCCCGGGGGGCAGCCCTGTCCCATGAAAACATAATCATGAGCAACCTCCAGACAGCGCTGACCATGGGACTCACAAGGGAAGATGTTTATCTTAACATGGTACCCCTTTTTCACATCACCGGTATCAATCTGGCCCTTTCCACCCTGCACATGGGGGGGAAAAATGTCATCATGGAAAAATTTGATGCCCCCGTTGCCATTGCCATGATCCGACGGGAAGGGGTTACCCTCCTGGCAAGCTTCCCTCCCATCCTTTCCACCCTGCTTGATCACATGGAAAAAGGTGACCTCTCATCCATCAGCCATGTCACCGGCATAGATTCCCCTGAAAACATTGAGGCCTTTACCCGGAAAACCGGAGCAACCTTCTGGATTCTCTACGGCCAGGGGGAAACATCGGGGTTTGTATCGCTTTCCAACCATGCCCTCATGCCCGGGGCCGCCGGCAGGCAATGCCCGATTTCCGCACTTGCCATACTGGATGACGAGGATGATACTCCCGTTGCCTGTGGTAAGTCCGGAGAAATCGGTGTCCGAGGTCCTGTGGTGTTCCAGGGATACTGGAAAAAAGAGGGTTCTCTTGATCTGTCAACCATGCGCAACGGCTGGCACCACACCGGTGACATGGGCAGAATTGACAAAAACGGATTTCTATGGTTTGAAGGCAGAAAGCCTGAAAAGGAGCTTATTAAACCCGGTGGCGAAAATGTTTACCCCGCCGAGGTGGAACAGGCCATTCTGGCACATCCGGACATTGAATCGGTGTGCGTCATCGGCGTGCCGGACCCGAAGTTCGGCGAAGGGGTCAAGGCCGTGTGTGTAAAAAAAACCGGCTCTGATCTCAACGGCACCGATCTGATTGCCTTTGTGGGGAATCGTATTGCCCGGTATAAAAAGCCGGGATATGTGGAGTTCATTAATGCCCTGCCGGAAAAACCCAATGGTACCATTGACCGTATCAAGGTCAAGGAACTCCATGGCAAACCCTGAAAAGGCTCAACAGGTCCGGCCGGGAGATACAAATGACTTTACATGTTTATCCCCGGCTGATAATTTGCTTCAACGTATAAAAATTGCCGTGGGGCGGGCAGTATTTACCCGCCGCCACACATGAAAAAATATCTGGTTCTGACTGTCACCGCACCGGGGTGGTCCGGTTTAAATCAGACCATCCAAAAGGAAGAAATCCCTTGGCCGGTATCCAGGAAATTCTAACCATCATCTTGCTCATTGCCTGCATTATTTTCCTTCCCCGCCTGTTCGGAGACAACCGATCCGCGACCGGAAAAAAACAAAGACGCATGGCCATTTCAGGAAAACTGCGCCTGGCCATTGTGCTGTCAGTGGTTTTTCCCCTGGCCGTGGCCATATTTTTCCCCCCATGGCACCCGGGAACAGGTTTTGTCTTGTTCCCCGGAGCATTACTTGTGGTTGCCCTTTGCTGGGCCGGGGCATGGATTTTCCAGGGGTTCCATAAAAAATAAGGGTAATCCCATTATAATTTAATAACTTACCGTCCGAAAACGCTCTTTAAAAGATCAGTGGTCTGCTTCACCGGGTTTTCCCGGATGGCGGCCTCTTCTCTGGCCATGTAATAAAAAATACCCGCCAGGCCCTTATCCAGCACATGCTGGGTGAGATCCGCCTTGACATCGGGGACAAAGGGAATTTCTTTATAGTTGCCCATGACCTGATCATAAGCCTTCACCGCCCCCACTTCTGCCAGGGTTGTATCCACAATGGGGCGCATCTCCGCCGCCAGGGGGATGGACATTTTTCCCTTAAAATACTGAGTAGCTGAATCATCCGGGCCTTCATAAATTGTTTTGACATCCTCAAAGCTCATTTCTTTTATGGCGTTCAGAAACAATTGTTTTGCCTTGGGTGCCGAAGCCTCTGCGGCCCGGTTCAGTTTCAATTCCAGGTCATCGACCATGCCGGAGAGCCCCACCGTGGCCAGCATGGATTTCACCTTCTGAAGGGGTCCGGGCAGGGGAATATGAATGGCCGCATCGGTGTTAAATCCGTCCGTGGTCCCCACCTGGTCCACCACCCCCTGGGACGCCATGGACAGAGCCTGTTTAAAGGCATCTGTAATCTGGGTCAGGCTGGGAGCATCTGTGGCAGTGGGATCACTTTTCACACCGTTTTTTCCACCATCAAGGGTATTTAAAAGATCTGATCCTGTTTTCAACCAGGAGGTACCGGCAAAAACCGGGCTGAACCCAAACAAAAGAAAAACTGCTGCCACAAAAACGATACTTCCGGACCGGATTTTTTTTGCTGAATTTTTCATGGTCTGCTCCTTATTCTTCAAATGTAATGCTGGCATCCTTTGGCAATGCCAGCCCCACGCTTACCTCCAAGGTCTTAAGCACACCGGCAATAACCGGACAGGACACATGGGGAATGGTGCCAAGGGCCACCTCAAATACCTGGGAATCCAAGGTACCTGTTTTTTTATTCTTGAACAATTCGCCCATTACATCAATCTCCCTGCCCCCCAGCACCTCGTTGACCCGTTTCCAGTTGGGACACTCACTTTCTATTTCAATGACGGCCTTATATCCCCCCTTGTCATCCCCCTGGACCAGGGTTGTAAAGCCACAAATACCGGCAAATATTTTCACTTTTGTCATTTTGTATTTCTCCATAAATTTAAATTCATCTTTTTATTCCACCCGCACTTCCATGGCAAAGGAGTTAAAGCGTTTTGCCTCAACCTCATTGCCAAGGTGGGCATAAATCCGGCTTACATTTTCATAGTACCTGACCTGATTATCGGGGTCTTCCACCACCAGATCCAGGTAAACATCAATAATCTGGGATGTCATGACTCCGGCGGCAAATCCCGCATGGGCAAATCTGCGTCTCAGGTCCACGTCGGGCCGCTGTCCGCATCCGGTGCAGGTGGCCATGAGCCCTGCGTACAATTGGAAGGCTTCATTAAAATCACCCATGGAGTCCTTGATTCCTGCCAGGGCTCTGACAATGGAGGATTGCATTCCATTTTGTTCCAGGGTTTTCCGATACAGATCAACGGCCTGAGTAAATTTGTCTTCCCGGCACCAAGTCTCCCCCTTCAACAGCACCATGGGTGCCTCCTGCCCCATGGGTTCCGGGCAGTTATCCAGAACCTGGTGGGCCAGATCAAAGGCCCTGTTTATCCACAGCACTTCGCACAAAATCTGGTACCCCCGCAGGGACCGGGGAAAATGTCCCAGAAAATCCATCAAAAGCGCCTGGGCTCTGTCAAGTTCCCCCAGATTAAGAAGGGCGGTAGCCAGTTCCAGGCCGATATAATTATCAGGGGAAGGGTATTCATCATGGGCCTGTTCCAGTGACCGGGCGGCTGACTGAAAATCTCCGCAATTCAGGGCCACAAACCCATGGATGAAATGCAGCCCATATTTTCCATAAGCTTCCTGCTCTTCCCGGGACAGGGTATTTATAAGCACCTCAAAGGTTTCAAGATCCTCCCCGCCGTCCGGATCATGGGGCGGAGGCAATACTTCCGAATCTTCATTACATAAATCCCCTTGCTTTCCATGCCCTTGCCCAGCCTCTTTTGCAGAGGGTGGATGACAATGGGTCAAGGCCACCTCAATTTCCTGTCTCAGATCCTGGCTCACCGCCAGTTCAAGGGCCAGGCTCAGTCTATCCAGGGCATCTTCATGGCATCCGGCTTCCAGCAGATCCATCCCCTTTTCCAGGTGCTGACGGGACAGGGACTCGCAGCTTAGGCTGATCTTAGCGTCAATCTGTGTCAGAAATCCCCGGGTCTGTGCCGGTTTTTTTGCATGGCGTGCTTTTGCCTTTTCATACTCAATTTTTGCAAGACCGCACTGCCCCTTATCAAATAAAAGGTTGCCCTTTTCCATCAGTGATTCGGGGGTTTTACCCGATAAAAAACTGAAAAAACCCATCCTGTTTCTCCATTTTTGCGGAACTGTTTTTCCACGTCATGTATTTATCATCAGCCATTGATTCCCATGCCGGGCATGTCTCAATGATCCAAGGCCTGCCATAAAAAGAACTGATCCTTGAGTAACAGGGTGTCATGAATTTGTAAAGCATCAAAAGGGCTCAAAAAGGCCAGAAAAAGGGAATAAAAATCGTGGATGCAACAATGACAAGAAGGTTTAGGGGAATACCCAGTTTAAGAAAATCGCTGAATCGATATCCCCCCGGTCCATAAACCAGAAGGTTGGTCTGATATCCCACCGGGGAGGCAAAGCAGGCACTGGCACCGAAACACACCCCGATGATAAAGGGCTTGGGGTCAACACCAAGCCCCTGGGCCGCAGAAACGGCAATGGGAAACAAGAGCACCGCTGTGGCATTATTACTCAAAATCTGGGTGCAGATGCTGGTCAGCACAATGATGCCGCCCAGGATGACACCAGGCGAATATCCATGGAACAGATCCAGAAAGGCTCGGGCATAAAGGACACTGGTGCCGGTTTTTTCCATGGCAATTCCCAGGGCAATGGTGCCGGCAATGAGCAGCAGCACATCCCCCTGCAGTGCCCGGTAGGCATCCCTCATCTGAAGACATCCGGTGACGATCATTAAAAAAGCCGCGGCCAGGGCACACACCAGAATATCGGCCACTCCCAGGGTGGCAGCCACCACCATAGAGACAAAAATAAGAAGGGATATCCACGACTTACGCTTCAGAACAATTTCTTCATAAACATCTTCAATAATGATATATTCCCGGCTGTTTCTCAGGGCGGCAAGTTTGCTGGCATAACACCACACCAGCAGAATATCCCCATTTTTTAATCGTACATCATGCACCTGACGTTCGTTGAAATGCAGATTACTTCTTTTGACAGCAATGAAATTAACCTGGGAGTCCTGCAGAATTTGGGTTTCTTCAATCCGCTCACCCACCATGGTCGATCCCGGTGTGACAATGAGTTCCACCACCACCGGTTCTTCCTTTCCCACCCCAAAGGACAACCCTCTCTCGGAATTGGGCAGCACCACATCCTCATGGTTGAGCACCTCCACCAGATCATTGACATCGCCCTTTACCAGAACACGGTCATCGCCCGCCACGGTGACCTCATTTCTGGGCAGATGATATATGTGGGAATATCGAATGAGTTCAAGCATTTCCAGAGCTGCATAACGCCCATTGAACAAGCGGGACACCGGCCGTCCAATGAGGTCGCTGTTGGGGGGTATTTTTATTTCCGTCAGGTATTTACGGTTCTCATCATCCTTGAGCTGGCAGATAGGATTCAATGACGAGGGCATGATGCGGGGGGATATGAAAAACAGCATACACATGCCCACAAGGGCAATGGGTATGCCAAGTCGGGATAATTCAAACATTCCCAGTGCTCCCTGGCCGGACAGGGCACTCAGATCACTGAGAATAATATTGGTTGATGTGCCAATGAGGGTACATGTACCGGCAAGGATGGAGGCATAGGATATGGGAATCAGAAACTTGGAGGGACTCAGCCCAAATTCACAGCACATGGCCATGACCACAGGGATGAAAAGAACCACCACCGGAGTGTTGTTGATAAAAGCCGAAGCCACGGCCACGGTGAAGAGAATAACTGCCAGGGCCACATTCAATCGTCCCTTGGCCACCTGGATGATGCGTCGCCCGATGAACTCCACCGCCCCGGTTCGCATCATGCCCTGGCTGATGACAAACATGGCGCCCACGGTGATCACCGCAGGATTGGAAAACCCCATGATGGACTCCCGGGGGCTTAAAATGCCGGTGATCACCAGAAACACGATAATACCGATGCCGGTGAGATCCACGGATATTTTTTCCGTCACCAGACAGATCAGGGTCAACAACAATATCAGGGTGGTTATCCATATTTCCATATGCGCTCCTTTGGAAAAAATTCCAGCAAGAAGGCGACAAGGGGCATCGGGCAGAAGAGCCCCCCATGGACCCCATGACGACAAAGAGAAACAAGGCCCGACGAGATACAACCGGGCCCCTGATTACAACTTCGACATCATACCCCTACTGATATATATTTTCAATCTTCTCCTGATAATTATCCATGATTACATTCTTTTTCACTTTGAAGGTGGGGGTCATCATTTTATTTTCAATGGTAAACTCCGGTACAATGATGACTTTTTTTAGAGTCTCAAACGAAGGCAGATCTTTATTTTTAAGGGCCACCTCCTCATCAATCAGCCGGACGATGTCGTCATGGTAAAGCAGCTCTTCGCTGTCCCCATAGGCAATGCCCTTTTCTGCTGCATAGGTTTTGATATTCTCCTCATCCAGGGTGACAATGGCACTTAGAAATTTTCTCTGATCCCCCACCACGCACACCTGATTGATATATTTGGAGGTGGTCATGAGCCCCTCAATGGCCGAGGGTGCCACATTTTTACCACCGGAGGTAATGATAAGTTCTTTTTTCCGACCGGTGATCTTCAAAACATTACCCTCCAGGATCTCACCGATGTCCCCGCTTCTGAGCCAGCCATCCTCGGTGAAATTGTCCCGGGTCTCTTCGGGCATCTTATAGTATCCCTTCATCACGTTGCGGCCCTTGAACAGTACCTCACCGTCGTCGGCAATTTTATGAAACAGACCTGCTCCCGGAGGTCCAACCACACCGAAATTATAATTATCATATCGGTTCAGGTTACTGAAGCTTGTGTTTTCAGTCATTCCAAGGCCCTCCAGAATCAAAATGCCGGTGGCATGGAAAAAGCGTGCAACATCGGGATTCAGCGGGGCTCCCCCACTGATACACCATTTCACATTGCCTCCCAGGGCCTCATGAATTTTTGAGAAAACAAGCTTTGAGGCAATGGCATATTTTAATCGGGTCACCATCGGAATGGATTCATGGGCCACCTTGCATTGACTCACGGTACGGCCCACTGCCATAGACCAGTTAAATAGTTTTTCCGCCATTCCCCCCTTTGCCTGGACCCCGGAAATCACCCGGGTATGAATCTTTTCAAACACCCGTGGTACGCTGATAAACCAATGGGGAGAGGCCAGCTTAAAATCATCCATCAGGGTATCAATACTCCTGGCAAAAGTAGTACGATTACCTATCAAAACAGCACCATAACTGCAGGTTCTGGCAAACACATGGGCCAGGGGCAAAAAAAGAAACATGTCTTCGCCTTCATTGAAATTACCGCTGTGAAGCACTGACTGGGCCGTGGAGGTAATATTGTCATGGGTAAGCATCACCCCCTTGGGAACTCCAGTGGTACCGGAAGTATAGACAATCCCCGCAAGATCGTCGGCGGTGACTTCGGCAGCTCGTTGCTCAAACAAAGCGTCCGGGATGGTTTTTCCCAGTTCCAGAAAATCTTCATAGGAAATGACCCACTCGTTTTCCGGCATATCTCCCTTGAGCATGATCACCTTTCTGACATTGGGAATATCTGCTCTGATTTCCGCAAGTTTTGCCACCTGTTTTTCATTTTCAGCAAACACCAGCACCGCATCGCAATGATCAATAATATATTGACAATCCTTTGAAAGATTGGACTGATATATGCCCACGGTGGCAGCACCCATACACATATTGGCCATGTCCGTCAACACCCAACGGTAGTTGGTATAACTTAAGATATTTACTTTGTCTCCTGCCTTAACCCCCAGGGCCAGAAGGCTTTTTGCCGCCGTCTTCACTTCCTGGTAAAACTCACCCCAGGTCACAGAATCAGGCACACCTTTTTCATCAAACCAGCGATATGCCCCCTGGGTCGCATGTTTATCCACTGTTTCACAAAGCATTTGATGAACTCCACGATAATCCCTGAACTGCATAATACCTCCTGCGACAGATACTGCATTAAAATAAGACGGGAACAAATTCTCCGGTATTCAATGAATCTCCCCCCCGGCGATAAAATTTCGGCTTGACCACACATATTGTGTCGCCCCGTAAGCTCAACCTCAACCTTTCATTCACCATCGGTCCATCCTGTTCTCCTATCTTCCCGCTGACCGGTATCATTACCAATTCTTGAATTTGCGAATCATAGAAGAGCAAGATTTTCTAGTAAACATTGTTTTTTTAAAAAAAACAACTTTTCTTTAATAATTTCAATTCATCAAGTCAAGTAAAAAAATGGGTTTATTACAACATCCGGCATTTCCAGGGAAAGGGGAATGCCCGGTGGTATAAACTATCTTGGGCAAGTTAACCAGGATTCTGCGGGCTTGGGGAGACGTCAGGCCACCATTGTCTCAAAAAGGGCGTGATCACATCAAGGCCAATTGTGATGAACGCCCATGTTGTGAGCCCCCCTTGTAAGGATGCTCTCCACAAAGGATGATGCAAAAACACCGATGAGATATGGCCAATCTTGCGGACCAACCCATAATTTAATTTCTTGATTATTGTGGACAAATCAAATACTCAAATAAAGCCAATGGAAAAAATCAGGATACTGCGTTGATCATTACCCCCCGTTGCTCGACCAAATGTGACGGGGGGTCCACACTGTGACCAGGACCCAATTGTCAAATGCCGGCAGTTGTAAAATCAAGCCATGCCCTTTTTTAAGGGTACACAGGAGTATCGGATGTCAAATCATATTATACTTGCAGCCATCGCCGCTGTGGGCGGAACCATGGTAACATTGCAGGCCCAGCTTATGGGAATCATGGATAAACAGATGGGCACACTGGAAAGCATCTTCATCACCTATGGCATGGGGGGGCTCATCATCGGTGGAACCATGCTGTTTTATCGGGGGGGAAATCTTGGGATGTACCTCTCCCTGCCTTGGTATACGCTACTGTCCGGCATCATGGGATTAATTATTGTGGGCAGCATCGGATACACATCCCCACGACTGGGACTGGTACCAGCCCTGACCATTCTTGTGGCGGCTCAGTTTGGTGCGGCGGCTCTGGTGGATCATTTCGGTCTGATGGGCGCCCTTATCCGGCCCATTACCCTGGTCCGGGGAGCAGGTATGCTGACCATGCTTGTGGGTATATGGCTGACCCTGCGCTGATTCCCGGAAAATCCCATACATTCTGACAGGAATTTGACTGCCTGTCCCGGGGATTTGCGGAAAACTGAATCCCAGGTTTGAACAATGGGATAAAAAATGCCATAATATGTCCCTTCTAAGGAGTCAGAGTCTATTGATTCACCATTTATCAAATCCAGGTTGCTGTATCCCTCCCATGGATGCCGTCCGAGGTAAACGGTAAATTAAAAATCCCTGACGTCCTTAATGATTTGCTTACAAAATAGTAAATATTCGGTTTGGTCATGTAAAGATTTTGGCCGCACCTCATATTTACGCAAGATAAGCCTTTTGTATTCCTTGGTAGAAAAATGTGAGCAGACTTGAATTATTGCACTTCAACGAAGCACAGGTAATTTCATATGGAAAAAATCATCGCACAACCCTATGACAAATATATAAGAGCTCTCATGGACATCAGTACAGCTATCACCTCGGACCTCTATCTTGAGGATATCC
This sequence comes from uncultured Desulfobacterium sp., assembly GCA_963674605.1. Taxonomy (GTDB): domain Bacteria; phylum Desulfobacterota; class Desulfobacteria; order Desulfobacterales; family Desulfobacteraceae; genus Desulfocicer. The sequence goes on from OY771474.1 coordinate 1,889,010, forward strand.
TGAAATTGACGGTGATGGTAACCGCAAAGGTGACCGGGGTTGAAATCTGTTCACTCTGGCTTGTGGATGATACCTGTACCCCCCCCCGGATCGGTCTGAAAGCCACCCAGGCCTTTGACAGAGATTATATCAAAGATAGAAGCCTGAAAATGAATGAAGGGGTGGTGGGTGCGGTGGTTAGCGGTAAAAAACCCATCATCATCGACAACGTCCTTGAAGATCATCGGTTTAAAGAAAAAGAAATGGCACAAAAACTGGGGCTTATTTCCATGGTAAGTGTCCCCCTTCAGGTACTGGACGATCGTATCATCGGCGCATTGAACTGCTTTACCGCCATTCACCATTCATTTTCTGAAACAGAGGTAAACCTTATCAGAACCGTTGCCAACCAAGCGGCCATTGCCATTTTAAATACAGAGCTGATGGTCAAAACCCAGGTCATTCAGGAAGAACTTGAAACCCGGAAACTGGTGGAACGGGCCAAGGAAGTGCTGATGCTGCGTCAGAAGAAAACCGGCGAAGCAGCCTATCAGTGGATACGAAAACGCAGCATGAATACCCGAAAATCCATGCGATGTGTGGCCGAAGCCATTTTATTATCCGAAGAACTGGCCCAGGAATTAAACCTGTCGGAATAATCAATGGGCATTTTACCACCCTTCACTCCTGGGTTACACTTTCTGGAGCGATGAGCCCATTTTGAGGATAAGCTTTTAAAAAAGTGTAACTCGATGATCATTTATTTTATATTGACATATAATGGGGAGAAGTCAGGCTTTTGTTATGGGGATTATGGGTGACCCTTCAGGTTCGCCCCGGTTTTGATCAATAACGTCAATTACAAAAAAAACCGATCCCGTTCTCGCATGATCGGCAGAAGGAACTTGAAGTACAGCTCGGCATAAATTCCATTACACGGATTGAAGCATCTTCTTCAAGAATGTATGGAGTATCGGTATTTAAAAAGCAGCAAAAGACTTACGCCGTGTTTTTACTAGCGCAAACTGCTTTTGAGCTAAAATGAAGGGTGCTGGACTTTTTTCAATAAAAAAAATCCCCGGACATAACCCTGTCCGGGGATTTTAATTCAGCAAGTCACCAAGATGACTTTAAAGGCCGGGTAAAACGGCTGACTACAAAACTGTTACGTTAGTTGCAGCGGGGCCTTTCTGTCCTTCTTCAATGTCAAAGGAAACTCGATCCCCTTCATTCAGGGACTTGAAACCCGTTGCGTTAATTCCGGTATGATGTACGAACACATCTTTTCCGTTTTCTTGTTCAATAAAACCAAAACCCTTAGAGTCGTTAAACCATTTTACGATACCATTAGCCATATTGGCAATCTCCTGAAAAAAAATAAAAAATAATGCCAGTCCCTGACTGTAATATATAACCTTTTTTTTTATGATATATACTGATTGAAAGGAACCTGTGCGCCTCCATGTATTAGCGCAGTTTTATGTATTATAAAGAAAAGAATTTAAAAGTCAAGCCTTGATTGGTATTTTTTTTAACCTTTTTTTCAGTGGGACGAAGAAAATGAAAAAACCGTTTTTTGTTCCTCACAACATCTCAATAAGACCTTAAAATAATTGTTTTTTTCCAACATGTTTTCCGAATCAGGGATGGCATAAAAAAAGGCCCGGCTGCCGATAACGATCAATTTTGTCCTGGCCCGGGTCATGGCCAGATTGAGTCGGTGGGGGCTGTTTAAAAAACCAGCTGTCAGATGATTCGGATCAGAGGTGGTTATCCCAAATAAGATAACGTTCCGCTCTGCCCCCTGGTCCCCTCCACGGTGTCCATCAGGGGAAGTGACAGGTCCTTCATATCTGTGCTTTCCACAGTGTCTGCCATCATCTCCCCCAGGCGTTTTAAAATGGCATTGTTCTGGGCTCTGTGGGGTCAAATCAGGGCCATATCCCGGGAAGCCCGCCCAATGAACCCCCATCAACCGGTGGGCCAGGGCCACCATGAGATTTGCTTCCTCATTGCATTACTGGGCGCATCCCTGGTGATCGGTCAGAACCATTATCACCGGCTTTTCCGGGTTTAGAATCCCGTCCAGGAACTCCTGCCAGGCACCGGTTTCGCCATCTGTCTTAAAGGACGACCCACCTTCTTTTACCATGCCATTGCTGCCGGGGGCTGACCGGAAAAAAAAGACGATGGTCCTGTATCATCCCCCGGGGAAATTTCCCCGGCCTCGTCTCCACAGGGAGGGTTCAGTCAAAGCCTTGCCCAGGCAATGTCCGAAGCGGGGGCCAGGGCATTTTGATACCAGGTCCTGGCAGGAAAAATACAGATTTCCCGGTTCATGCGACAGGTGGTGTCAAGGGTTATCTGCTGGGAAGGCGCATAAGTATAGCTCTTTACCCGCTTATGAGAGGAAATTCATTTTTTTTATTGTCAATCCCACACAGATGACGTATCCACGTCCAGCAATTTTAATCGGGGATCATCCTTATCAAGAAGGGTGCATGTCTGTGAATCCGGATCAAACACAATCACCACCTTCCCCGATTTCAGGTGGGCGAACACCTGGGCAAGCCTTGTTTCGAGGGACACCTCAACTTCCCCATAATCGGTTCCATCCCGGGTGAGGAATTCTTCAATAACCCCCTGCAATGCTTCGGGGCTCAATTGTTCATGGGGGACTTTAACTGGGCTCATTTTTCCTTGATTCCTTTTTGCAATGTGGAAAGTTTTTTTCCCGCAGGACATTTTTTAATCCGGATTTCAAATTTAAGTGCTTCACTTTTTGTCATCTTTTCTGTACTCCCCACCAGCTCCACCGGCCGTCGCCCCCGGGTGTACCTTGCCCCTTTACCTGCATTGTGCACATCAATTCTTGCGTTAAGGTCATTGGTGACACCACAATAAAGGGAGTGGTCCGCACATCTTACCAGATAGACCTGCCAGTTTTTCAACGGTTCTCTCCAGATTTTTTTATATTCTACAAATAACTGATATCCGGAGCCACATGACGGCTTTTCAAGCCCTCATCAATCAAGCCCAGCAGCTTTTCTTTTTCATCCGGGAATTGATAGCCCTCATACCCGTGGGACAGCAAGAGCCGCCCCGAAGGATTCAGCCAGTTATTGCCGGCATGGTCAAAACACACCCGGGAGGTCACATCAAGGGTTCGGATCATCTCTTTTAACTCCAAGAGCTGTTCATGGGAGGATAAAATATGCATTTCCCCCTTTTGAATCCAGGTGTGCATGGCCGTTCCCGGGATGGCCCGGAAGGGACGGGATCGAATATAATGGGGATTTATGGCAGACAGGACCCGGGCGGTGTTCCGGGCATGGCCCGCTGTCATTTCCCTGCCCCCAAGACCGGGCATCCAGTACTCTGACACCTGAAAGCCTGCTTCCATGGCTTTTTTACCGCCATCTATATGACCCTGGGCCGTCACTCCTTTTTTAATCTTTGCCAACAGATCGTCGTCCCCGGTTTCAAGGCCCAGGTGAAGCCGATCCAGGCCGGACTTGCGGATGGCCACCAGCTCCTCCAGGGATTTCTGGGCAAGGGTTCTGGACCGGGCATAGGTGGTCACCCGCTCAATGGAGGGGAAAAGGCTTCTCAGATATTCCAACGCCTTCATGAGGTCTTCTGTCTTCATGATAATGCTGTTGCCATCCTGGATAAAGGCGGTCTTGCCTCCTGCGCACAGCCAGTGGAAAAACATGGCAAAACCGTTGTGGTGATTCAGCTCCGGCACCTTGTCCATAAGCCGCATGGCCGCATCCCGGGTGACTTCTCCCTTCTGACCCAGATCCATGGAAATCTTTTTTAAATCCTGGGCAAGGGTTGCCATGGCATCCATATCCCCCTTAAGCTCGGCCAGGGATCGAAGTTGAAATTTTTCGCTCTTATACATGCTGCAGAAGGCACAATGGTTCCACGGACAGTTGCGGGTAAATCGAAGTAGCAGGGAAGCACTGCCCCCTTCACTGGGGGGACGATAAATACCGGTTTCAAACTGATATTTTTCAATACTGTAATCAGCCATCACAAGAATTCCTTTAAATTAAAAATCGGGCTTACGCACAACATCGGCCAGCCGTAATCATTGGGGGCCAATAGGTTAGCCTGCCCCCTATCCAGAGTGGCCGATCTTATGATCAATCATTAAAAATCACTGAAATCATCATCAGAGATAATATCATTGGGCATCACTTCTCTTTTAGACGTCCGCTGGGGCGACAATGGCTTTTGTGAACTTGTTTTTTTCTTCATGGGAAGCGACATCTTTAGCCCACTTTTTTTGCCAGGTAAAAGAGGTGCTGGCCTTTTTGCGGGAACTTTTTTTGCATTTCCATTGAGCAGGGCCACAAGTTCGATGACCATGTTTTTCATTGCATGGGCCTGACCGTTCATTTCTTCTGAAGCACTGGCGGATTCTTCAGCATTGGCGGCATTCTGCTGAATTACTTTATCCATCTGGGCCACTCCCTGATTTACCTGGCTGATCCCCTGGGCCTGTTCCCTGGAAGCTGCAGCAATTTCCGCCACCAGGTGAACAACTTTTTCCGTGGATACATTCACATGGGAAAAAGCCTCGCTGGTGGTATTTACCAGCTGGGAACCTTCTTTGACCTTCCGGGTGGTACCTTCAATAAGAGCTTCCGTGCTCTTGGCTGCTCTTGCGGCACGCAGGGCCAGATTCCTCACCTCATCTGCCACCACGGCAAAGCCCGCACCGGACTCACCTGCCCTGGCAGCTTCCACCGCGGCATTCAAGGCCAGAAGATTGGTCTGAAAGGCAATTTCATCAATGGTTTTTATGATTTTGGAGGTTTCTTCGCTGGCTTTTGAAATATCTTCCATGGCATGGGTCAGTTTATCCATTGTTTCACTGGCCTGCTCAATAATATGACTGTTCTCCTGCATCAGGGTATTGGCCTGACCGGCATTGTCGGCATTCTGACTGGTCATGGAAGACATTTCTTCAAGGGATGAAGCGGTTTCTTCAATGGCTGCAGCCTGTTGGGATGCCCCTTCTGCAAGGGTCTGACTGGATGTGGCCACTTCTATGGAAGCCGATGATACCTGGTCCGCTCCCTGATTAAGTCCTTCGGCGATGCGGCTGATGGGATTTGCAATCCCCCGGGCAATGAAGAAAATAACCAGCATGATAACTGCCATAAAAATAACATTGATGACAAGACTCATGTTTCTCATTGTCTTGACACCGGCCAGCACCTTGTCCATGGGAATACTGACACCAAGTGACCAGGAAAGTTCACTTCTACCCAGCTTGACAGGGACAAAAATAACAAAGGATTCAGCGCTGGTCACTTCGGATTTCTTCATCTCCGTTGTCTCCCGTCCCTGGCGAATGGCATCCATAACCGTGTTGGCTGGGTTCACCTCATCAATGGTTTTACCCACAAGGTCTTTTTTGGGATGGGTGACGAACATGCCATTATGGGACACAAGAAATACATACCCTGTTTCAAAGGGCTTTATGCCCTTGGCCATTTCTTCAAAATAGGCCATGCTGAAATCAAGTCCAGCGGCACCGATGCGCTTGTTCTTAAATGTGATGGGGACACATACATCAATGGCCATGACCCCCTGGGTTGTCATGTAAGGCTCTGTGACAAACTCCCTGCCGGTTTTCATGGGTTCATTATACCAGGCGGCGGATTCATCGGGGGTGGCGGATGATGCCACTTTAATGGGTCCTGTTATGCGGTTCCACCAGGGAAGATATCTCCCTTTTTCATTGTGGCCCGGGGCGTTGGCATATTCACTGTCCCTGCCATCTATGGCATTGGGCTCAAAACAGACCCAGGTACCCATCCAATCGGGATTATTCTTTAATACGTTCATTAAAATTGCATCAAATATTTTCCGATCAGGCTTTTCCTCACTGGTTTTAATGGCCTCAAAAGAACTGGCAATGGTTCTGGAAGCTGAAAGCGCCATATCCATTCTATTTTTAACTTCCGAACTGTATCTGTGGGCAATTTCTCTTGCTTTATCATGGGCTTCTTCTCTGGCCATACTGCCAGCCCTGAGGGTAATCAGGGTGGTGCTGAAGGCAAAGGCGATGAAGACCACAGAAGAGATTAATAGAATCATTCTGGTTTTTAATTGAACTTTTTTCAGCATGGATCATCCTTTCCGGGTATGGATAAAAGCCAACACCCCGCATTGATTTTTGACTGTGGAATTTAAGGACTTGACAACAAAATCGACCACTCTGGAATTGGGCCGGACTTGCGATCACCCCCTAATTTAAAGCTAACTGCTCTGTCATATTTCAGTCGCTTGATAAAAAAACAAAAAAAGCCCCAATGACATCCGTCAAAGGGGCTTTCTTTAAATCATATCCTGACCGAAATGGTCAACCCCGATTAAAAGATTGAACCATAACAGATGGTATCTGCAGATATAACTAAATAACAGTTACATTGCCTGCTGCGGGACCCTTCTGGCCCTGCTCAATGTCAAAGGACACTCGGTCCCCTTCATTCAAGGACTTAAAACCGGTTGCATTAATGCTTGAGTGATGAACGAAAAGATCCTCTCCGTTTTCCTGCTCAATAAAACCAAAACCCTTAGAATCGTTAAACCATTTTACTGTACCTGTAGCCATGTGACAATCTCCTTAAAACAAAAGTTTAAATGTTCCAAACTTTGAGGTAGTTGTCACACTTATGTGCTTTTCCGACAAATTATTTTTCCCCTAAGTGCGAAACTGACGGGCAGTGCTTGACATAAGAACCGCCCTGATCTGCATGCATTCTTGGAATTATACCCAAAAATGCACATCTAATATATGCAGCTTTGAAGCCATACCAACCCGGTGGGAAGCATCTGATATTCAAAGCAGTATATGCTGTAACTAAATAACGGTTACATTTCCCGCTGCGGGACCTTTCTGGCCCTGCTCAATGTCAAAGGAGACGCGATCTCCTTCATTGAGGGATTTGAAACCTGTTGCATTGATGCTTGAGTGGTGAACGAAAAGGTCTTGTCCGTTTTCTTGCTCAATAAAACCAAAACCCTTAGAATCGTTAAACCATTTTACTGTACCTGTAGCCATGTGACAATCTCCTGAAAAAAATAAAGTTTAAGTGTTTCAAACTTTGAGGTAGTTGTCACACCAAGGTGTTTATTCGACAAATTGTTCTTTCCCCTAAGTACGAAACAGGCAAGTCTTAACCATTAAGACCGGCCTCATGTTAAAAAATAATAGATAGGGGAAATAAAAAACCCGAATATATTATGTATATGGGTCAACAACCTGCCCAGAAAAAGCCCGAATTTAAAATTTTTAAAATTTAAAAGAGGAAAATTTAAAGATAGTGAAAATTGACCGGAAATAAAAAAAGGCCCCCCGAAGAATCCCCGGAGACCCCGTTTTTTTAAATGAGAACTTACTCTCAGATTTAATAATGCAAGAATACAACTTTATTGAAGGATTGTCAATCATAAAAGATGGGGACGGATAAAATTATCCATACACAATAACACAAATCTGGACCTTGATCACAAGAGACGCACTCTCCACTCATGATAAATCGTTTTTATATCGGCTCATACATTTATCAAGACAATCAGCGCAGCGGGTCTCTTCAATGGCATTCTTGGTATAAAACCTGTTAAAATTCTGGATCCAATCATTTCCAGCCCTGGGACACTGGTGAATATATTCTATAAACTGGACAAGGCGATTGACGGCTTTTTTATTCATCGCATGCTCCATTTTACAGGCATTGTCTTCGGCAGTGTTTTCATCCAGAAGCAGGACACACTGCAAAAAATCTTTAATGATAATATGACGCCTTAACACCTCCTCAGCTACCTTCTTACCTTGGGCCGTTAATGTTATAAAACTGTAAGGTTTATAATTGATCAGCCCTTTTTCCGCCAATACTTTGAGTGCGGATGTGACCGTGCCGCTTTGTACACCCAGACTGGCTGCGATATCCTTTACTCGGGCAACCGTGTTTTCCGTCTCCAGTGCCAGAATCGTTTCAAGATAATCTTCGTGGTGTTCGGATAGATCCTGCATGACAGTAAAAGTCCTTTATTAGGGTAGAAATTTATTTCGGGCTTGGTCACAGCATGGGCCACTTTGGGGTGGGGTCAGGCTTGCGTTATTGACGCTTTTGCTTAAAATCTTCTTTATGCAAAGGCACTTGTCAAAAACATAGAGCCTGATAAAAACTCAGGCTCTAATACCACATAGCCTGACCCCGTTGGCCCACCAATTGTGACAGGGGGCCCAAGTTGTGACCAAGCTCTTTATTTCAATAGCACGAGAGCTTTGAATAATACTTGTCGTTAAGATTTGGCATCAATAAAAACAAGGCACTACAGACCCCACTCCTGAGAAAAAAGGATTATGCAAATCTCTCAGTACCTTTATTGTTACACAGGACAATATAATTGTCAAAGCATTCTAAGGCGATCAAATAAAATCTCTTGATTCCATAAAAAGTTTGATGTATATAACTTTTATCGAATCGATAAATATCATGAGATGCATAAAAAACAAACATTGCCGAGGGAAAATCCCACACGGATGCCGGACAAAAGAGAAAAGGAGTTTTAGTCTTGAAAAAACAAATCGTTAATATCTGTTTAGTGATTCTAGGTTTTTGTATTACTGCAACCACCGGTGTTGCTTCTGAAAAGGAGATTGTTGTTTACTCCGCAAGAAATGAGCACCTGGTTCAACCCGTATTTGAGCTTTACACCAAAGAAACCGGGGTTAAAATAAAATATATTACCGACAAGGCGCCTGTCCTCCTTGAGCGAATCAAAGCAGAAGGATTAAACTGTCCTGCGGATCTTTTGATTACCGTTGATGCCGGTAACCTCTGGCAGGCCGCAAATACAGGTATTCTTGTGCCTGTTTCATCGGAAGTAATGTCAGCCAACATCCCTGATCATCTGAGAGACTCCAGTAACAGATGGTTTGGCCTGTCTGTCCGTGCAAGGACCATCGTGTATCATACAGGCAGGGTAAAAACATCGGATCTTTCCACTTATGAAAATCTGTCGTCTCCGCTGTGGAAGGATCGTATCCTTCTTCGAACATCAAAAAAAGTATACAATCAGTCTCTTGTGGCCATGTTGATTGTGGATCAGGGTGAACAGAAAACCTATGATATTGTAAAGGGTTGGATGGCAAATCTCGCTGCCCCCCCATTTTCCAGCGACACCAAAGTGATGGAAGCCATCATAGCAGGACAGGGTGATGTGGGTATTGTCAATACCTACTATTTTGGCAGGCTGCAAAAAGACAATCCTTCCATTCCACTTGCCTTGTTCTGGCCCAACCAAAATTCAACTGGTGTTCATGTCAATATTTCAGGCGCCGGGGTGGTGACCACCGGGAAAAACAAACAAGAGGCAATTGCATTTCTCGAATGGCTTTCCATGGAAAAAGCACAGCAGATTTTTGCTGACATGAACATGGAATACCCTGCCAACCCCAATGTCAAGGTTCATTCCGTGGTTGAGAGTTGGGGAACATTCAAGCAGAACAAAAATAAACTCGAAAATGCCGGAAAACTCCAGGGAGCGGCCATCCGCCTTATGGACAGGGCCGGTTACAGGTAAAAAGCACGGCGGTCTGCCCGGTACAGGTTGTCGTAAATTCCATTGCAATTGTTAGAGCCGACGGCTCAATATCCACAGGGGTGTTCGGCTTTAAAAAAGAAGCAGATGATTTACGCCGAACTGTACTCGTCAGAGGTTTGTGTGACAGCCATGAATCAACTGTATGCCATGACTGCCCATTCAATTGAAGCAAAAGGTTTTGAAAAATGAGCTCATCTGTTTGTCTGAATGAGAACATTACTCTGAGTAAAAGAAGCTCGGTTGTAACTGTGATAATTCAAAAAATATTCACCATACGGATCATTGCAATAGGAACTGCCCTGTTCACAGCAATCCCGATGCTGGTTATTGCAGCATCTTTTCTACATCCGGAGCCTGCCATCTGGGACCATCTCATGGACACGATTCTCTGGGAAATGGTTTCCAATACGGTGATTCTGAGCACCGGGGTACTCGCACTTACGGCGTTGACAGGGGTTGGGTCGGCGTGGCTCACGTCGGTCTGTGACTTTCCGGGACGTCCATTCTTCAGCTGGGCTCTGCTGCTTCCCCTGGCCATCCCCACTTATGTGTTTGCTTTTGTTTTTATAGGACTATTGGATTTTTCAGGCCCTGTCCAGACCTTTGCCCGTGACACCCTCCTCCTTGGAAAGTACCGCTTTCCCGAAATCAGGTCTGCCTGGGGTATTATCCTTGTCATGAGCCTGGCATTGTACCCCTACGTATACCTGCTGGCACGCAACGCATTCAGAACTCAGGGCACAAGAGTTCTGGAAGTGGCTTCGGTAATGGGATACGGGCACAAAAAAACATTTTTAAATATTGCATTGCCCATGGCACGTCCCTGGATAGTCAGCGGCCTTATGCTGGTTCTAATGGAAACCCTGGCCGATTTCGGAGCTGTGTCGATTTTCAACTATGACACCTTGAGTACCGGTATTTATAAATGCTGGTTTGGTTTTTTCTCGTTGTCTGCGGCAGCCCAACTTTCATCGGTGCTTCTTATTGTCGTGTGTCTTACAGTTTTTGCAGAACAGCGTATGCGTGCTCGTATCCGATATCATCAGGTCGGCAGGATTTCCATGGAGACGACCCGTATCCAGCTCACGGGCTGGGCTAAATGGAGTGCTTCATTGGGGCTGGGCATTATTTTTACCATCGGATTTCTTGTGCCATTTTTAAGGCTGTGCTCCTGGGGAATCACATCGCTTCAGGAAGAGTTAAGTGCAAAGTACATAGGGCTGTTGACCCGCTCAATACTGTTTGCCGTTTCAGCAGCCGTGGTGGTTACATTGCTGGGATTAACCCTTGCTTATGTCAACAGACGATACAAAGACCCGTTGACATCGGTACTGGTTCGATTGTCAACCATGGGATATGCACTTCCCGGGACCGTCCTGGCCGTGGGTATTGTGATCATGATAACTGCGGCCGACAGGCAACTTACCGAAATCATCAATTACATCCCGGGAATCCAGCTAAATTCCATTGTCCAGGGCACCATCATAACCGTCATATTTGCGTACACCGTCCGTTTCATGACTTTAGGATTCAATACCATCCACAGTGCCATGCAACGCTTGACGTCCAGCATGGATGATGCTGCAAGAATTCAAGGAGTTACAGGCTTCAGGCTTTTGGGCATAATTCACATGCCTGTACTTCGAACAGGGCTTTTGACCGCTGCTATTCTTGTCTTTGTTGATGTCATGAAGGAGATGCCCATCACCCTCATGACCCGACCGTTTGGATGGGATACCCTTGCCGTTAAAATTTTCGAATTGACCTCGGAGGGGGAATGGGAACGGGCGGCCCTGCCCTCTCTGTGTCTGGTTATCGCCGGTATGATACCGTTAAAGCTTCTGACCAGGAAATCTGACTGAACATTCTGCATGGATGGAGGAGAGACACCCATGAAAAACATATTAGAAATAAATGCAATTTCAAAAGAATACAATGGCGACTGTGTTGTCAGCAACCTGTCATTTACCTTGGAAAAAGGCAAGATCGGATGTCTTCTCGGAGAAAGTGGCTGCGGTAAAACAACCGTATTGAGGTGCATCGCCGGATTTGAACAACTTCAGGCCGGAACAATCAGCATTGCCGGTAATGTGGTATCCACTCCAAGAAAATCGTTGGCGCCGGAAAACCGAAAAGTTGGCATGGTTTTCCAAGACTATGCACTTTTTCCCCATCTGACGGTGGAAGGCAATATCGCTTTCGGGTTAGGTCATCTTTACGGCAAGGAAAAAAACAGGAGAATCCGGAAAATGCTGGATCTGGTTGGGCTTGGACCTGATTCCGGAAAATTTCCCCATGAGCTTTCAGGCGGACAGCAGCAGCGCGTTGCCCTGGCCAGAGCATTGGCACCGGAACCTGAATTGTTGTTAATGGATGAGCCTTTCTCCAATCTTGATGTGATGCTGCGAGAACGCCTTTCTATGGAAGTCGGCCTTATCATCAGAGAATTAGGAATCAGTGCTTTATTGGTCACCCACAACCAGCACGAGGGGTTTGCCATGGCAGACAAGATAGGTATTATGCACAAGGGGGCATTGGAACAATGGGATACTGCCTATAATCTCTACCATAAGCCTGGCACACGATATGTTGCCGGTTTTATAGGCGAAGGAGTGATGATTCAGGGTCTGGTTACTGGAAAAAACAAGGTGCAAACAGGCTTGGGAACGCTTACGGGTGAGATTTGCGGCCATTGGCCTGCAGGAGCGAAGGGACATATCCTGATCCGCCCTGAAGACATCATCCATGATGACAACAGCCCATGCCAGGTTAAGATTGCCCGAAAGCACTTCAGAGGTGCCCATATTCTCTATACATTGCACACCAGAGACCGGGAAGAAATTCTTGCCCTGGTATCAAGTCACCATGACCATCAGCTGGGCCAATCCATTGGAATAAGGCCTGAGCTGGACGAAATTATTTTATTTAACTGATGGTTGACTGCAACCCGTAGCTTAATTTTTCAATTTTCGTTGTGGCAGTTTTTTACTGCCACGCATGTTTGCAAGAAACTCTGTCCAAAGATTTATAACAACCGAAGTTTCGATATTTATCATGGGCAAAGCAGGTTCCCACTACGGTCCGCCCGTGGTGGTTGTAAAAAAAATGGAGTCGAAATGATCGGACGATATGCAGATTTAAATATATACGAAGAAATATTCAAATCAACAGATTTTTATAAGGTGTTTGCCAGTGCTTTGCTCATACCCATTGCCATGCTTTTTTCTTCCGTGGGTATAAGCCTGAACTCATCATTGATGGTGGGGGACATCATACTTTTGTTGTCTGTGCTGATCAATGGACTGCCGATTATCATGAATGCTTTAAAAGGAATCGCAGCAAAACAGATCAATGTTGATGAACTTGTCAGTATTGCAATTATCGCCTGTGTTTTGAGTGCAAACTTCCTGGAGGCAGCCATAGTAAGTGCCATCATGGTGGTTGGCACTTTGGTTGAAGAGGCAGTGAGTGATAGTGCCAGAAATGCTATAAAGGAACTTATTGAGATCACGCCAAAAACGGCTGTTGTTGAAAGAGACGGCATTGAAGTCAAGGTAAAGGTCTCAAAAATAATCCTGGGAGAAATCCTTCTGATAAAGGCCGGAGAGACAATTTCTGTGGATGGTAAAATTCTCCATGGGTCAACATCCGTTGATGAGTCATCCATCACAGGCGAATCCATACCCGTGTTTAAAGATACCGGCAGCAGAGTGTATGCGGGAACCCAATGCCTGGACGGATATATCAAAGTAGAGGCACAGAGGTTAGGCAGAGATTCCACTTTAGGGAAAATCATCACCATGATTAAGTCGGCAGAGCAGTCCCGGATTCAAGCCACACGGATTGTAGATATCTATGCCAAATGGTTTACGCCCGTCATTCTTTCCGTCGCCATTCTTACCTATCTAATTACCAGTGATGTCACCCGGGCAATCACTATTCTGATTGTGGGGTGCCCCTGTTCATTTCTTCTTGCAGGACCTGTGGCAACGGTTGCCGCCATTGGTCGCGCTGCAAAATCCGGCATCCTTGTGAAAGGGGGACACTATCTGGAATCCATTGCCACTGCAACAGGATTTTTCTTTGATAAAACCGGCACTATTACGGAAGGTCAGCCTGTTGTGGTAGACGTTATTCCCCACCCCGGATTCAATGATAAAGAGATCATAGGCTTTGCTGCTGCCGTTGAGGCAGGCAGCCTCCATCCCTTTGCTCAGGCTATTATTTCAAAAGCAAAGGAACTTGATTGTGACATTCCGAACGCTGACAATCTTTTCTCAGAGGCAGGAAAGGGAGTCTCGGGTAATGTGGGATCTAAAAAAATACAAATTATTACCAGTGCCAGGTATGGCGACTCCGGAAATACAACCGTCTGTGTTAGCATTGATGGTGATGAGGCCGGATATATTTCCTTGCGGGACAAGCCAAGGGCAACAGCCAGACAAACCATTCAAGCCATAAGAAATTTGGGTATTTCAGATATAGCCATCGTTTCCGGTGACCAAGAAAAGCCGGTAAAAAAGGTAGCTGACGGCATTGATGTCAGCACATGGTACTCATGTCAGAAACCTGGTGATAAGCTCAATATTATAGAATCATACAGCAGGGGAGGTTTAGTTTATGTTGGTGACGGTGTGAATGATGCGCCTGCCTTGAAAGCTTCCGCCACAGGTGTTGCCATGGGATTCAATGGTTCGGATGTTGCACTGGAAACTGCCGATGTGGTGTTAATGAATGACCGATTGGACCTGCTACCTTTTCTTATCACCTTGAGCAGAAAAATGAGCAAGATTATTAAAACAAGTATCTTTCTCAGCTTTGCCATAAATGCGTTTGCCGTGGCTGCGGGTTCTGCAGGGTTGCTGACACCGATTATGGGTGCCGTAACCCATAACATGGGATCGATATTGGTTGTTGCTTTATCAGCCTCCATACGATTCACCCCTGACAGCATAAGTTAAACTTGGATCGGCAACAAGGAGCAGGCAGAGGTAAGACCTTGATACAAACACTTCTTTTCTGGATTACAAATTCAGACAAGGGCCTTGAAACCCTCTTTTTCATATGTTATATGACCTTGATTTTTTCAAACTTGCTTTCTGATAAGGGAACCCGATGAAAATTCGGGGCGGACCCGCCGCTGTAAGTGGGGACCAAAGCCGCACAAGGTCACTGAGCTGTAAGTTAAATCACGAAACAGCTTGGGAAGACGCGGCGAGTAGAATGATCCACAAGCCAGAATATCTTGCAGAAAGAGATGGATAAAACTTCTCGGAGAGACGGTAAATCCCCGGGCTGATACACTATCGGCCGCTGGATTGCGCCGAGGGAGGTTTTATAATGAGTGCCTATCACCTGTTTGTGTTCTTCCTGTTCATCTATATCTGCTTCCTGGTAATGACCGGAATCTATTTCAATAAACAACAGCAGTCGCAAACCGACTTCTGGCTGGCAGGGAAATCCGCAGGATTTTTATCCATAGGATTTTCAGCTGCTGCATCCTGGCTCACGGCTGGAGCACTTCTGGCAGTAATTGGTTTTTACATGCTGCTGGGCATGGGATCTGTATGGGGCTTTGTGGCTCCCAATATCCTGGCACTTTTCATCATTGCGTTTTTTGTAAAAAAGATCAAAACATTACCCGCCATTACCCAACCTGAACTGCTGGAACTGCGATACGGCAAACACCTGAGGCTGCCGGTGGCCATTATAATAACGGTGGTCATGATTCTTTTCGCAGTGGCGGACATAAAGGGTTTTGCACTGGTTCTTGAGATTTTTTACGGCATAAACTCGACATATGCCGCCTTAATTGTGGGTCTGGCCGTTGCCGTATATGTGACACTGGGAGGTCTTTCCGCAGTTATTGCCACAGATGTGGTCCAATTTATCTGTTTATCCCTGTTTATCCTGGTCATGGCGGTTATGGTCATGTCAAGCGCAGGTGCTGCTGCAGATATGTCCTGGGGACACATTGTATCATCTGCACCCGAAGGCTGGTGGAATCCAGCGTCCATAGGTCTTCCCATGATATTGATTTTTGTTCTGGCCATTGTTCCCGGCTGGATCACAGAACAGGATCCCTGGCAGAGGGTCTGGGCAGCCAAAGATGCAAAATCTGCCCGGAACGGGATGCTCCTGGGCTCTTTTCTTGTGGCCCTTGTATTTGGCGGATGTGCATTGATCGCCATTGGGCTGAACACGATTTACCCCGAAATTGCCAAAGCAGGGTTCCCCATGGGAATGGCAAAGGCAGAGCCTGCATTGTTAAGTTTTATCATGGACAGTAATTTTTCAAGCATTGGGCTGGCACTTTGTGCTGTGGCCTTGGCCACTGCCGCCATGTCCTGCACAGACACCTTTGCCGCATCCGGTGCCTCCTGTATTTCCCGTGATATTTTCCAGCGCTACCTTTATAAAACAGCCACAGAAAAACAGATAAAAACAGTCAACCGAGCCAGTGTGCTGTTAATCGTATTTCTGGCCAGCCTGGGCTCCTTTTTTATAAACAGCATTATTGATGCCATCCACATTGCCACCTTTATTGCATCGGCATCCTATTTTTTTGTACTCATGGGAGGTCTTTACTGGAAAGGAGCCACCGGGCCTGGGGCCATCGCCTCCCTGTGGACCGGCTTTATTGTTCAGTCCGCCCTGGTTGTGCTGGATCTTATCAAAACACCTCCCATGGCACCGCCATATCTGGAAAGCATTCATCCTGCATTCATGGGACACGGAGTCATCTTTGCCATGATGATTTCAGGTTCCGTGTTTTTCATTGTCTCCATGGTAAGCAGTCCATCCAGCCAGGAACAGCTGGAAGCATTTTTTAACGCTGATACCGAATTTATGCCGTCAGAGGCAAATTTTGCGGGCAGGCGTTAACAGCATTTCCCGTTTTTCAGCAATTTTCTCCAAAAAGTGTCAACTACTTTTATGGTGATATAAAGGATTCCCACTTTTGGAGCAATACTTCCCCCCAAATGGGATTATTGCTCCAATACATGTAAACTGCCAAATAAAAGATGCCAAAATCAACAAAGCCCCCAGAGTCTTCATTTAAGGTTAAGGGAAGGAATTGTCCCCTCCTTAATTTCTGTTCATCCGGTTCCAGACAGTATTCACCCGTTGCCAGGTATTCAGCAAATAAGCAGACTCAGGTTGTTTCGGCCATGGCCGAGGGTCCCACTCCACTTTCTTCACCAGTTCAACAACTTTTTCAACCTCCCCTTTTTCTTGAACAAGAAATTTTTCCGTCATGATCACATAATCCTTCACCGCCCGAAAGGAGTTTTCGATATGCGCCACGGCATCCGCATCAGTAAACACCGCATGATGGCCCAGGCACAAAATTTTAGCACCCAGTTTTTTCAGCACCTCCAAAGATTCAATATACGAATCAAAATCAACGAGAAATTCAGGTTGGAGATCTCCCGCGGCCTCATACATGGCAACGGCTTCCGAGGCAACCAGAAGCTTTTTTTCGGGAATCCAGTAACTCATAAAATCCCATGTGTGCCCGGGCGTATTCAGGGCCATTACACTCAACCCCGGCCCAAGCTCAATGGTCTGGCCCGGCTGAAGCAGGATGTCCAATTTAAAGGCTTCAAACCCTTTCTCGTTAATGGGCTCCAAACCCGAGTCCGCAATAAGCTTTGCGGCTTCAAAGTTTAAATCCCGCATCAGTTGAACTGCCTTGGTTTTTTGCAAAACTTCAGAGCACCGCACAGCCCCCCCAATTTTAAGATCCGGCCAGATATCCTTGAAATGGCTTGCCGATCCCACATGATCAAAGTGCGAATGGGTTAAAAACAGATATTCAGGCACGCGTTCCCCCAAAATCTGTCTAATCCCGGCCTCATATAAGAACGCCCCGGCAGTCAGCCCGGCATCAAACAGCACGGGCACAGGCCCGTCTAAAAGGTAAACCGGTACGCTTGGAGGCCCGACCACATAAAAATCATTACCTATTTTTCCAGTTTCTTTAATAATCATTTGAGTATTATCCTATTTCAAAAAGTCACCAAACTTGCCGGGGTTGAAAAGGGGCTTGGACCTCACCACTTGATTCGTTAGAATCCGGATTATGTAATCCGGAATTGGCTCTGGCTTGTCCAGGTTAGGACATACACATACGCCCATAAAAAATGACTTTGAATGAAGTCCCCCAAGTTCTGGGAAGACCTATCTGCGTATTTACAATGTAGATTAGGCTGTCAGGCCCGCTTCAGCCCAAACTTTACCATTATTTCAATGATAACAATTGCAAGAGGGACAGCTATCCCTCCACATATGAACCCTTGCCAGAACTCAGACAACTCGCTCCACCATACCATTTCGAATCCCTCCGTTCCTAACCAAGTCATGTCTCTGCAAAAATAGCGCTTCAGCGCTGGTATAAAATCAAATAATTGCCCAGACCGCCTCCGCGAATGTCCATGTCAGCATGCTATCTTTACCCACATGCCTGCTTTTATATGAAACGAGGCATATCAGGATTTATAAATTATGTAAAACGATACTAAAAATCAGCTTTGATAAAACCCCGCAAAGATCAATAGTGGAATTCATTACCCCGCACCAAGCAAACAGTAGTCCACACCTCAAGCACCTGGGTATGATTGCTTTGCCTCCAATCCTACCAAAAACAATAACCCCATGCCTTTGACCGCCGTGCTCCGTTGCGCCCCCCTACTCCACGTTCTTTTTCCCTTTTAATAACGGTACCAATCCGATACTGCACAGTGTCAATATCCCGATCATAGCCATGCCCAAAGAGAAAGATGAAATTTCCCCCACATAAGCAATAAATGCCGGGGCTATTCCACCGCCAATAATCGGTGTAATTGCCAGGCTCAATGAAAGGTAAAGGGAGCGATCTTTGGCTTCAACAATGGAAGAAATACCTGCAAGTATAGGAGGAAACATTGAGCAATATACTTCAAAGTCTTCGGGCTTTGTCATAAGATGGGCCACCCTGGGCTGGGGTCAGGCTTGCGTTATTGACACTTTTGTTAAAAATTGTCTTTATACACAGTTACTTGTCAAAAGCACAATAACACAAGCCTGACCCCGTTGGTCCGCCAATTGAGATGAATGGCCCATCTTATGACCAAGCCCAATGTAAAGTTAAACCCAGAATCAATAAACACGCAATAGCTGTTCCCAGTCAGTGGTGTATGCCTGGGATCTATGATCACATGCCCCCTTCCATTGCTGCTGTCCGGAAAGCCCCATAGCTGCATAGCGCACAGAATAGCTCCCCATGCGGGTGTTGATTTTGTCCAGGGTACTCATCAATCTTTGAGACCGTTCCCTGTCCGTTGCCTCAAACAGGTCCAGCTGTACCTGGCCTGCCCGGATAAGGCTGGAAAATAAAACCCCCGCCTTTGTATAATATTTACCTGATTGAAAAATCTGTCTTAACAGACGCTTCCCCTTCCGGATCAGCTCCGGGGTGCTGTTGGAAGCCGTGGAGAACACCACTGTTTTGGAATTATAACAATAGGACTCTGATTTAAACCGGTTCGTCATCACATACACGGTGAGCGCTTGGGCAAAGCTCTCCTGGTATCGCAATTTTTCAGCCCCTCGTGAAATATAGAGGGAGATCGCCTGGGACAACTCATCAAGGGTAGTGACAGGTGTTTTAAAGGAGCGTGATACGGCCACGGACTTTCGCCTGGTGGGACCTGCTTCCAGGGGGTAATACGATTCCCCGGACAACTCCTTCTGCATCCAAATTCCGTTTATGCCCATCTTTCTTTGAATCATGGATGGAGAGGCGGTTTTAAAATCCAAGGCGGTGTTGATCCCCCGCTGCTTGAAAAAAGGGCTCAACCGTCGGCCAATGCCCCAGACATCTTCAATGGGGGTCATTTTCAGGGCAAGGTCTCTATGTTTTTCCGGAGTAAGATCCAGCACCCCATCGGCCCGGCAAGAATTTTTGGCAATGCGGTTGGCAATCTTGGCAAGGGTTTTGGTGGGCGCAATGCCTATGGATACGGGTATTCCGGTATCTTTTTTCACCTTTTTTCTGATATCCCGGGCATAATCAACAAGGTTTGTGAAAACAAAGTCTGTCAGATCCAGAAATGCTTCATCAATGGAATAAATTTCCATGGCCGGGGTAAATCGGGCCAATGTCTGCATCACCCGGTTGGACATGTCACCATAAAGGGGATAATTGCATGAAAACACACGGACATTGTTGGCTTCAACAATGGACCGGATCTTGAAAAAAGGCTGCCCCATACCAATCCCCAGCGCTTTGGCTTCGTTGGAACGTGCCACAGCACACCCATCATTGTTGGAAAGAACAATGACGGGCCTGTCCACAAGTCCCGGATTAAAGACCCGCTCACAGGAGACATAAAAATTATTGCAGTCCACCAGGGCAAAAACAGGCATACATCACACCTTATGGATCACATTGGTGACAACACCCCAAATTTCAAAAGCACCTTCCTGCGTCACTCTTATGGGTTGGTACAAATCATTTTCCGGCTCAAGAAAGATCTGTTTTCCCCGGTGGCGAAGGCGCTTCACGGTCAACTCGCCATCCAGGACAGCAATGACAATCTTCTTGTCCGTGGCCTCCAGGGATTTATCCACAATTAGGATGTCATCGGGAAAGATGCCGGCCTTGATCATGGAGTCTCCGCTCACACGAACAAAAAAGGTTGCTGCCGGGTGTTTGATCAGGTGCTTATTCAGGTCCAGGGTGCCTTCAACATAATCCTCAGCAGGAGAGGGAAACCCAGCTGCCACAGAGGACAGGTAAATCGGACGACTTATTTGCGTGCTGGTGTCTGGGGTGTGGATTTCATTCATTGGAGCTATTCCACAAACAGCTCAAATGCACAGTGGTTGGCAGACACCTTTGCATCCGGCCGGTTCCCAGTATTTTAAATCCATCATGGCCCAGAACAGATTTTGCTGTCTTTTCCACCATGGACTCAACGGTCTTCAACCCGGGTGGCTTGAGCCAGCCATGGTATCGAAATCCAAGATATTGAATGTGAAGCAAGTAGTAATACATCTTCATTCTTGTGCTTTCCTCTCGGGGTATATCTGTTGATGAGAAGGGTTATGGGTTGGCTCCCACCGACGCTGATGCTTATATGAAAATTGCACGTGCTTTGGCAGAGAAATGCTTTAGACAAGCCCAAGATGGGATGCCTGCTCCCATAGCAGCCTTGCAAGCCTAAGGGTTGCCTGGTCAACCATTTTGCCGTCAATGGCAATGGCTCCCCTGCCCGAAATCTCTGCGACGTCCACCGCCTCAATGATTGATCTTGCCCTGGTGATCTCCTGTTCCGAAGGGGTAAACACCTGGTTAACCGTATCGATCTGGGCGGGATGGATGACCCACTTGCCGTCACACCCCATGGCACGGGCCATGCCAGCGGATCGCCGGAGACCTTCCTGATCTTTAAAATCCCCATAGGTGGCGTCAATTGCCAGAAGGTTGTTGGCCTTTGCAGCAGCAACCATTTTGCTGATGGGATAATGCCACCTGTGCCCGGGATAGCGTTCGTCATCGCTTTCGCCGTGTCCCGAAACAGAGGTCAGCCCCACCCCGATTGAAGCTGAATAATCGGCAATGCCAAAGACAAGGCTGTGAAGTCGCCTGCTTCCACCGGCTATGGATGATACGGACTCAAGGCCCTGGGCGGTTTCGATGGAAGCCTGGATGCGGATATCTTGCGTCATGTTTTTTTCCATCTGGATACCGTCCAGCAGGCAGGAAAAGAAATGGATCTCTTTCAGACTGTTGACTTTTGGAATCACAAGGATATCCATGCGCTGTCCGGCGGCTTCAATCACCTGGATCACATCCTTGTAGGCAAACCGGGTATCGGATGCGTTCACCCGGACAGCCACGGTCTTTCTCCCCCACTCGATGTCAGCAAGGGATTTGATAACCGTTTCACGGGCTTGGGCCTTTTTATCCGGCGGGACGCTGTCTTCGAGATCGAGCATCACCACATCCGCATCGCTGCCGGCAGCCTTGCCATGCATTGCCTGGATATGTCCTGGAACGGAAAGCATTGATCTGACTGGTTTCATTGTTTCTCCTTTTCCATGGCCTCCATAGGCCAAACCCGGTAAGGTAACTTTTCATCAAACCGCCACAAGGTTTCGGATCCATTTTTGCGAAAAAAAACGTGGAATCCCCACACCCAGCTTGAACAGTTCTTCCACGGCGACAAGGGCCATAACCCAATAAACCGGCAATCCCAGGTAGAAGGCGGTAAAGAAAGCCATGGGAACACCGATGCACCATACACCAGTGAGGTCCAGCAAAAAGCCAAACTGGGTATCTCCCCCGCTCCGGAGAACCGAGACAATGGTTGTAAAATTAGTCGTCTTCACCCAGAAGATCAGCCCTGACACCAGCATCAGATAATATGCATTTTCGTACGTGGCCGGGGAAATGTTGTAAAAAGAGAGAACAAACTCCCGGGAGGAAATCATGAGTAAACCGGCACCGACAGCTATGATGAACTGGGTGATCAAAATGAATTGCCCGTATGCCTGAGCGGTTTTTTTCTGGCCTGCGCCGATGCTGTTTCCGATCATGATGGCCCCCCCATGGAAGATGCCGAAAAAAGGAATGAACATAAATTCCTCGATGGTGGTCACAATATTTACGGCGGCAATGGATTCCGTTCCGATCCGTGCGTAGACCAGTTTGTAGAGGCTGATTCCCGTTACCCAGAACAGCTCATTGAGGAATACCGGCCAGCAGGTAGTAAGCACTCGGCCCAAAAAGGGTCTGTCAAAACTGAACATTTCCTTGAAGGTGGCGGCCAGGGGATAACTTTTTCCATAAATAATGCCGGCCATGAAAAGACCTTCAACAATTTTAGAGGTACAGGTGGCAATGGCTGCCCCGGTGACTCCGAGGGCAGGGAATCCCAATTTTCCAAAGATAAGGATGTAATTGAGAACGATGTTCAGGGTGACGGCCACCATAGAACAGACCATGGGTACCTTAACAAACCCCATGCTTCTCAGGTTGCACATGAATGAAAAGATTACGGCGGAAAAGGCAAAGGAAGCGCCCACTATCCTTATATAATCCGCCCCAAGCACAACTACTGCCTCATCCTTTGAGAAAAGGGAGATGAGCTTGTCCGGCAGAATTAGGGCCACATAACTGAACACAGCTGCCACGGCAAGTCCAACCAAAATACCCATGCCGGACAGGTGTTTGATCCGGGTCATCTCTTTTTTCCCCCAGTACTGGGCTGTGAAAATAGATACCCCGGAGTGGATGCCGTACTGAATAACAATAAACATGAAGACAAATTGATTGGCAATGCCCACAGCCGCAATGGCGGTTTCATTGATCTGCCCCACCATGAGGATGTCAATGACACTCATGGAGCAGGTCAGAAGATTCTGCAATGCAATGGGTATCGCCAGGGTGAGCAACAATCCTAAAAAACGTTTTTGTGATTTACTGAACTTCAACATATATTGTTTCTCCAAAGTGACTACTCCCCATCCAAGCCGAAGCTATAGATGGGGCTTCTTGGAGCACAAACTCCTGAGACTGTAGCCCCAGTCTCAATATATTTATTGCTGCATTGTGGTCTCGGTTAAGAACACGTCCGCAATGTGGACAATCATGTGTTCTCAGTGAAAGGCTATTCTTTGCAATCTGGCCACAGGCCGAATTTGAACAGTTATGCAACGCACTGTATGCCAGATTTCAAACACTTCTGCCACAAAAAATAATTTTGGGCCTTCGATATCTTTTCCGACAATTTTGCTGTTCCAACTATCGTGTGCTTCATTGTATTTGATTTCAGTGACTTCCCCCCCACAGCAAAACATTAAGAGCGTCATCCACATATATATTATATTACAAGCACACACTATAAAAAATAAATGGATTTCACAAAAAATAAAAATATCCATTGACCGACGGTCGGTCTTTGATGTAGAAAGCTTCTTAAATTTGACTCGTGAGATTTCACAAACATAAGTATTTAGGATACCCCATAAAAATGAATGGGATAGTAGAAAAACCGGGCTTGGTCACAGCATGGGCCACTTTGGGGTGGATCAGGCTTGCGTTATTGGCGCTTTTATTTAAGTTTGGCTTGAAACACAGGCAGTTGTAAAAAGCATGGAGCCTGATAAAGACCTCAGCCTCCAATAACACAAGCCTGACCCCGTTCGTCCACCAAATGTGACGGGTGGCCCATGCTGTGATCAAGGCCAAAAAACAGCGCCGGTTGAATTTGCCCGAATTCGGGGCGATGATACCGTTGTAGGTGTAGGATTAAATTCTGGGCATCCTTGAGATCAAGTCAAAAGTAGTTTGCGCTTTTTTGAAAATGATCACCGACAAATGGGGCATTCACCTCGTGAAAGTGTAAAGCAAGAATGAAGGATGCCAAATTCTGGTGAGTAAGTCATTGTGAGCAGATTGGTCAATTCTCTGGAAAATACATTGCCTAGGATTCTTTCTCACTGAAAAGTACAAGAAAAATTAAACGGAAAATCAACCCTTTTTTAAAAAAAACAAAAGGAGCTGTAAAATGTATAAGAAAATTATCATGATCATTGCTGTAATGCTGTTTGGCTGTTTGAATTTCAACGCTTTGGCAGAGAATTTCGATAATCAAGGGACAGTCCATGAAGTTGACAATCGTAAGTATGACAAAGAAGCAACTGGCAGTTTTTCTGGAACAGTCCATGTCGGTGGATTTTGGATGAACAGCAAAAATCATTTATCTCCGGGTGATAAAAACAAACGTCTGGACAATTTAAACCAGACTGCAAAAAATGAAACCGAAGTCATTCCATTCGTATTCTTTAATATCAATTACGACTTTGAAAATGGTAATCAAATTTATATGAGTATTCCCTTTGAAGATGAACCCCGCCTGACATTTGGAGCACAGCATGGCATGGGCAATGCAGGTAATTTGGATTTATCCGTGTTTTTCATGCTTCCTGAAGAGGTTTGGAAAGACCCCTATCTGACTGGTGTTGACCGCAAAAAAACAGATAAAACCGTCTATGGAGGAAAGCTTGAATACAGCCTGAATCATTTTAATGTAAGCTATGAACTGGGATGCGTTGATGTGAATAAGGATGAAATCGGTGCGAGATTTAAGAATCTTAGACGTAATGGAAATATTCACCAGATAGAGACCGGCTATAAAATTGAACTTAAAAATGGATTTATACTTGAACCCGGTATCGGATATGTAATGGCGAATATGGACGGAAAAAGCAATCAATATAAGGGACATAAAGGTGGCCTTACCATGATAAAAAAATATAACAATTTTTCAATACATGCTTTTGTTGGAGGCGAGCTAAACGATTATGACACGGTTAATCCCATTTTTAATACAACCCGTGAAGATAAAAAATTTGAATCAATGGTAGGTTTGTCATGGGTTAATCCTTTAGGATATGATCGGTGTTCTTTGGATATTGGCGGAGGGTATGAAAAAAATGATTCCACTATCGTATTTTACGACAGTGAAGGCTATTTCTCATTTATTACATTGGGGTATCATTTCTAAGGGTAAGATCTAAATAATCCGGGGTAATAAAGCCTGCCTCCCCTTTAAATACCGGATGCGGCATCCTTCATCCCCGCTTTACACTTTCATGAGATGAATGCCCGGACTTATTGAAAACTCAACTTTCGGACTTCATTTCAAAACTGGCGTTTTTATACATGCGCCAACGGGGTCAGGCTTGTGTTATTGTGCTTTTGACAACAGGCTGTGTTTCAAGTCAAATTGCAATAAAAGTGTCAATAACGCAAGCCTGACCCCACCACGAAGGGCGAACACCGAAAGTTGAGTTGAAAACTTACTTCTGAAGTGGCGGTCACAGCCATCATGATGATTAATCCCCGATTCAAAAACAAGCTTTTGCTATCAGGAAATTAAAAAATGAAAAGAATTGTAAAAAAACCAGATGAAAGAAGAAAAGAAATTATTTGCGCTGCAAGAGAACTTTTTCAAAAAAATGAGTATGACAAAACAACCATGCAGGACATAATGAAATACGTTAATATTGCCAAAGGAACCATTTATCATTACTTCTCTTCCAAAGAAGAACTTCTGGAGGCTGTCGTCGAAGATCTTGTGGACGAAGAACTCAAACGAAAAATTGAATTAATGAACAGCGATGAATTTCAAAATTTAAATGCCCTTCAGAAGATACAGTCACTGTTAACGTCTGACCATCTTGCTGAAGAGAACGAACACATTCTGGAGAGTCTTCATTCCGCTGTTAATTCGACGATGCATACAAGGCAGTTAGGGAGATATCTTACAAAACTTTCGCCTGTCTTTGCTTCTGTCATTGAAGAAGGATGTCATCAGGGCATTTTTAAAACAGCGCATCCACTTGAATGTATAGAATTGCTCCTGGCCGGTATTCAATTTCTAACAGACCCAGGATTCTATTCCTGGAGCGAAGACGACCTTTCCCGGCGAATGGCGGCATTTCCCACCCTTGTGGAAACGCAACTTGGAGCACCAGAAGGATCTTTTAATTTCTTAACGGAGCAAAACAAATGATTTCTCGTTATCATTACAGACCCTTGATTTATTTTACAACCACTTTTCTGGTCACGTTTTTTCTCTGGTTCATCGGGGCCAATATCAGCCACAATGATGAGTTAAAAAATCTATGTAATCTTTTTATGCTACCTGGATTGATGGCACCTTTTTTAATTTCCCTGGTCATGATTTTTACATCTGGAGACAAGAGGCTCGGACAGGATTATGTCGCCCGGCTTACCAGTTTTAATTTGATAAAACCGGGAATGTTTCCACTATTCTTTTTCATCATGCCCGTTGCGGTTATTATTTCCATATTGCTTTCCCTTCTTCTGGGAGAATCTGTTTCTCAGTTCCATTTTTCTGATGGATTTTCATTTTCATACAGATCTATGCCCGTAATATTGATTCTAATCCTGGCTGCAAGTTTCGAAGAACTTGGATGGCGGGGCTATGCTTTTGATAGCCTCCTGACCAAGTATAATTATCTTACTGCGTCATTTATATTCAGTATTCTCTGGTCCTTTTGGCATTTTCCTCTTATTTTTGTAAAGGATTCCTATCAGTATGAAATTATTCAGCAGAACATCTGGTTCGGTATCAACTTTTTCGCAAGTATCATTCCTCTGGGTATTATTATCAGCTGGATCTGTATAAAGAACGGGAAAAGCGTTATAGCTGCAATCCTATTTCACTTCATTGTTAATCTTTCCCAGGAAATACTGGCGATAACGCAAGTTACAAAGTGTATTGAAACCCTTATTCTTTCTTCTTTTACCCTTGTTATTATTGTTTTGGATAAAGAGCTGTTCCTTTCCAGGAAAGTCATTTCAGTGAGTATAAAATAATGGCTCGCACAACAAACTCTTTCTCTTTTTTTATGGTTATCTGGACAGGTCAACTCCTTTCCAGGGTTGGAAATGGTATCAGTGCTTTTTCACTGGGTGTTTATCTATTTCAGAAAACCGGCAGCACGACAGCCTATTCCATGCTGTTGCTTTGTGCATTTTTACCCTCCATTCTTTTGGCTCCCATCGGTGGTGTCATTGCTGACAAAAAAGACAGAAAGCTGATGATGATCATAGGGGACACTGGTGGTTGTCTGGGAATATTGTTGATTACATTGATGTTTTTATATGATTCACAAAACTATGGATTCATCTACTTGGGCATTATCATCAGCTCTCTATTCGGCGCTCTGCACTCCCCTGCTTTTAAAGCCGCTATTACAGATCTTCTTGATGAAAAAGAATACTCAAAAGCAAGTGGCCTCGTTCAACTTGCTGAAGCCTCCCGGTACCTTCTGGCACCTGTCATTGCAGGTTTTTTAATGAGCAGAATAGACATTGCCACTATTCTTGTCATAGATATGATAACTTTTATATCTGCGGTCGTAACGACTTATTTTATAAAACTGATAACAAGGCAACCAACATCAGAAATCAACTTTTTAGGGTTCTGGAAAGAATTCATCCAAGGGGTTGAATATATAGCGGGCAATAAAAAAATTTTTCAACTGCTGCTGCTTCTATCCATTGTCACCTTTTTTACAGGCATTCTGCAATCTCTTTTTGCTCCGGTTATACTTTCGTTTGGGAATGCCCAAACACTGGGGATCATACAATCCATTTCAGGAACCGGTATGGTCATAAGTAGCCTGCTCATTGGCTTTTTGAGCAAAACCGACAAGCAAAGAAAGCCATTGTTTTTTTCTTTGTTAACAATAAGTCTATTTTATATTCTAATCGGAACAAGTACCAGCATAGTTCTGATTACGATTTACACATTCTGTTTATTTTCTTGTCTGCCCTTTGTAAATACCA
This sequence comes from uncultured Desulfobacterium sp., assembly GCA_963674605.1. Taxonomy (GTDB): domain Bacteria; phylum Desulfobacterota; class Desulfobacteria; order Desulfobacterales; family Desulfobacteraceae; genus Desulfocicer. The sequence goes on from OY771474.1 coordinate 1,916,995, forward strand.
GCCTTGATGTCTTGTTCCGCAAAACCATTGATAATGAGGTTCAGGGTCGTATTTGGTCTTTGATTTCACTGTCATCCCAGTTGGGAATGCTCATGGCCTTTGCAATCTCAGGGTTCCTGGCAGAAAAGATATTTAACCCCTTGCTAATAAAAAACGGGCCTCTGGCAAATTCCATAGGAAAAATGATTGGTACTGGAGCATCACGCGGAAGCGGTCTAATGATCATTATTTCTGGATTATTGCTTTTGATTCTGACAATTCTTTTCTCTCCAAGAATTTTTCCCAAAGGACATATCCATTTTACAACAACAATAACAGACTTTGGCTCAAAATAAAAAATGAAGGCACCGTAAACAAACTCCAGAATCACAAGTTCTCATAAGTAATTGAAATTATTGAACCCGAATAAATGTTTTTTTCAAAATTCAGTTTTAGTGATTTCAATGGATTACCCAAGCTCAAAGTCAGTCATGATGAGAACTTATGACTGACGAGTAAACAAACAACTCATCTTTTAAGAAGGCTCTATAGCGGCACTATAGTGGCACTATAGTGGTACTATATCTACAACTTCTGCTGCTTCGTCAATTGCATCATGGGCCGTATTACCAACAACAGGGATAACGGAAATAACAGCTCCCCCTATGCGCATGGGAACAGTCACTATCTTTGTTAAAAAACACCCACTGAGAAGAAAAAGCAAAGTTGCGAGCAATAATAGATTTACAAATTTCATATTCATATCCAATAGTTCGTCGTTTCTGAAGAGTTTTGGTGCGTGCAATAGTGTTTTTGTGTGCATAATACACTTATTATTATCCAGATCCATATATCTACTTTGTTTTAGAAAGTACATATCAGAATTTATAAAAAAATGTAAAACAATACAGAAAATAAAACCTCCCCAAATGATAGAATTGAGAGAAAGTCTGAATGGGTGATCTCGCCTGAAGGGTTCACTCACTCTCTCAATATCTATTCATTTAGAAAGGTACCAATGTATAAAGTTGAATGCCGATAACCTTGGCATCCGAGCAAAAGGCATTATCATGATATTATTTTATTGAAACTCTGTAATAAATATTTTCTTGAGATCTCCATGCTCGGGGTAAATCGGACGGGACGTGGATCAGCCAGGGCACCGGTCCATAAGCTCCAGGCCAAGGGAAAAGATCTGGTCTGCATAGTGAAATACCATTCATCCCAGGTTTGTGGTTTCCAGATTTCTATCCTGGCAAGAAAAGAGTTTTTCCCCGAGGCTGTCTTCCAGTTTGCTAAGCTGTGAACTGACAGTTGACTGACCAAGGCTCAGTTTGGTGCAGGCAGCGGTGATGGTGCCTGCACGCAAGTCTGACCCCACCCCAAAGTAGCCCATGCTGTGACCAATCTCTCCAGAAATACCAGGAGTGGTGATAGTTGAACCATTCCATACGTTATCTTCGTTTTTTTCGAACCATTGCACTGTTATTATCTATTTGACCAAACTTTATATCTATTATATCTACCGTAAAAGAAAGAACAAAATGAAACACAATAATACAAAATAGGCTTTAAAACTGCATCCAGGAGATTTTCCCCAAGTCATCCTGGTCAGCGCAAAAGTATTAATTAACAAAGACTTACGGAAGGTGGCAATTGAAAATAAATTTGATAAAAGGTCGGAAAATATCCCTTGAAAAAAGGTTCGGTACCGGGCTGACCAAGGTAGATATAAGGCTGGGTTGGAATGCAGTGAAAAAAAAAGGGGTGTTTGGTTTTGGGTTTAGAAACACCATTGATCTTGACGCTTCCTGCGCCATGTTTGATGAAAATAAAAGGGTGCTGGATATTATCTGGTTCAAACAACTCAAGAGTAAGGATGGCAGTATCGTCCACACCGGTGACATTCGTAAAAGGAATGGAGATGATGAGCAGATCCAGCTCGATTTGGCCCGGGTTCCTGCATCAGTGAAATCCCTTGTTTTCACATTGAAAAGTTTCCGGGGACAGTGCTTCAACGAGGTCGAGAATGCCTATTGCCGACTGGTGGATTCACTCGGCAATAGTGAGCTCGTCAAGTACACATCAAGTGGCGGCGGCAGTCATAATGCTCAGATTATGGCTAAAATTTACCGTTACAACGGCGAGTGGAAAATGCATGCGATAGGTGAACCTGCCAATGGACAAACTTTGCAGGATCTTATTCCCGCTGCAGTGGCCTCTCTGTGATTAGATCGCACAATTTGTTTGCCCCATGCGGGTGTTGATTTTGTCCAGGGCGCTCATCAAGCTTTCCTCCTGAAATTTGTATCAACAAAAAAAAACTTTATTCAAAATCAGACCGGAGGATGGGGCAATGTGCCTTAATGGCTGAGTGTCTTTTCCATTAAGGGTTTCTTTGATTTCATTTAAAGAAATTTCGCATCTTCCAAGACAAAGCAATTGCCCCACGATTAAGCGCACCTGATACCTAAGGAATCCCCTGGCATGGATGTGATAGGCATAGCTTTTTCTGGGGAAAAAATTGGCTTTTAAAATATTATTTTCCTTAATTTCGCTGACCAGAATTTCGCGATCAAATGTGGTTTTTGCTCCAGGCTTTGTACAATACCTTACAAAGTTATGCTTTCCCTTAAACAAATGCGCACCTTGTTTCATTAAATCAATATCAAGAAGCTCTTTTGACGAGTGCATAAGGGGAGCACAAAAGGGATGATTTTTTTCCCCATGCGAAAACAAATAGGCATATTCCTTAACCCTGGGTGCCTGGATAATATTAAAATCTTTGCTGACGGATTCGATTTTTAATATTTTGATGTCATTGGGTAAATGCTGATTAAAATCCATGAGCAGAACATCCATATCCAGGGCATCTTCCACAAACAGCTCAAATGCGGAGTGGTTGGCAGACACCTTTGCATCCGTCCGGCTGGTTCCCAGTATTTTAAATCTATCATGGCCCAAAACAAATTTGGCTGTCTTTTCCACCATGGATTCAACGGTCTTCAAACCAGGCTGCTTGAGCCAGCCATGGTATCGAAATCCAAGATACTGTATGTGAATCAGATAATAGTACATCCAACCGGTCCCCTTCATATCACACGGTGAGCGCTTCGGCAAAGCTGTCCTGATACCGCCACCGACTTTCGCCTGGTGGAACCCGCTTCCAGGGGGTAACAGGATTCCCCGGACAACTCCTTCTGCATCCGGATTCCGTTGATGCCCATCTTTCTTTGGATCATGGATGGAGAGGCTGTTTTAAAGTCCAGGGCGGTGTTGATCCCCCGCTGCTTGAGATAAGGGCTCAGCCATCGGCCAATGCCCCAGACGTCTTCAATGGCGGTCATTTTCAGGGCAAGGTCTCTATATTTTTCCGGCGTAAGATCCGGCACACCATCGGCCCTGGAAGATTTCTTGGCAATGCGGTTGGCAATCCTGGCAAGGGTTTTAGTGGGAGCAATGCCTATGGATACGGGTATCCCGGTATCTCTTTTCACCTTTTTGCGGATATCCCGGGCATAATCAACAAAGTTTGTAAAGGCAAAGTCTGTCAGATCCAGAAAAGCTTCATCAAAGGAATAGATTTCCATGGCCGGGGTAAATTGGGCCAGTGCCTGCATCACCCGGTTGGCCATGTCACCATAAAGGGGATAATTGGATGAAAACACACGAACCCTGTTGCCTTCAACATAATCCTCAGCAGGAGAAGGAAATCCAGCTGCCACAGAGGACATGTAAATCGGGCGGCTTATTTTGGTGCTGGTGTCTGGGGTGTAGATTTCATTCATTGGGTCTCTTTTTTTGATTTTATGATGTATAAAATTGAATATGTTTAGGTGTAAAAATCAAAGTTTATTGAATATTAACACTCATGTCAAATACCATCTCCTGATGATTTCCAGCTGGAAGATACCGACACCTTTCCCAGGGAATATGAAACTGCACAAATTCCAGGAATTCCATAAATGAGGTGTTCCCCCAGACTTCTTTTATTCTTTGCTGCCAATGCTCATTACGGCTTGTTCGGGCTTACGCAATTCCGCTGGGGCTACATTGCAGCCCTGCCGCAATTTCACTCACGATACCAGGCTCAGGAGCCCAATTCAGGTAAGTTCGCATTTCTGACCTATATGGACGATATTTCGGCAACTCGGATGAGAAAGCAGGTTCTGTTTGAGTCGGTAACCGTGTTGACATACAAGGCCATTATGTTCGCCAGGTGATATCTTGATGGAATGGAAAAATGAATGTTTAACCGGGCAAGGTAATTGACGTCCAACAGAAACAGGTTGAAAAAAAAGAATCCCTGGCTTAAACCTATGGAAATATCGCTGTCCAGCCACCCTGAACAATGAGATAGTAGAACCCTTGCGGACAAAAAAGCCAGGTGTCGCAAACACACTACAATCTCAACCTGCCCCTATCTACCTGACAATTGAAGTAATGACCGGCTCAAGTCTTTTGCTGATTCTATTCATCCGGCCCAAAACAGTCACAAAAGCCATTCCAACAAATAGTCCAGCAAAAGAACATCCTACAGTCGAGATATTTTCAGATACTCCGAATGTTTCTGAGACATATATTCCTGCAAATGCTCCCAATAATAAAGTAAAAACTGGCACCAGATAAAACATCCCTGCTGCTGTATACAATTTCCCAGCAGATATGTGAACCTTAACCATATCACCGACTTGGGCTCCAATAGGATTGGCCACCCTGCCTACTACTTTTGGGCTTAACAGGCAGCCATAACACACAATTTTATTGTGATAACACTCTCCGCAAACAGTTTTTCGATCTGTCACCACCTGGGCATATCCACCAGGTCCAGTTTCCTTGACGGTTCCAATTCGATAGCTCATAGGGAATACCTCCCTTTTTATTCCGAAAAGATATGAGGCAAAAACATGAAGCCCGCAATTGAACAAACCCGGGCTTGACATTGTTTTTGAGCCTTTATTAGACTTTAAGCATTATTATGCACATGGTAAACAGGAGAGGCTTGAATCCTGCCATTAAATCATGGGCATAGATCTATCGGGCTTGGTCACAAGATGGGGCACCCTGGGGAGGGGTCAGGCTTGCGTTATTGACGTTTTCGTTTGAATTTAGCGTTATTCTTAGATACTTGTCAAAAACACAATAACACAAGCCTGACCCCGTTGGTCCGCCAATTGAGATGAATGGCCCATCTTATGACCAAGCCTGATCTATCGAATCAAGGGGAGAGATCAAAGATCTATGACTCCCCCGGAAACCCATGCACACCAAAAGAGCAATACGCTGAGGGCTGTTGATCAAAAAAAACAAAAATGGTATGCTGAGAATTTCTGAAAAGGGAAAAAAATCAAAAGGACCGGAACTGGACCGGAAAACAAAAAAAGGGCCACAGAAAAATTTCCTGAGATCCTTACAAACTATGGTACGCCTGGAGAGATTCGAACTCCCGACCTGCGGATTCAAAGACCCTTGATTGAGCTCAACAAAACAGCCACACACAACAGCGAATCCCAAGACAATCCTTCTGGGCGCATTCCCATTTTCCCGGTTCGCGCTTAATCAGAGAGGGGTCAGGCTTGCGTTATTGGCGCTTTTGTTTAAATTTGCCTTTAAACACAGGTTCTTGACAAAATCACAATAACACAAGCCTGACCCCGTTGGCTCCACCAACTATGACAAACAAATCATATTGTGACCAAACCAGGAAAATGGGAATGCGCCCATCCTTCCCTTTTTCCAACCAACCAAACCTTGTCCACAAGGTGGGTGCAGCAGTAACAGCCCCCCAACGAAGGTTGCCAAACAAGTTCTTCATCTTGCCCAAATTTTCAAGATAGCTGCATGGTAGCACAGGTAGGTTTCAAAACAGCAAGAGCGTTCCATGAGAGCTAAAGGACCTGAGGAGGACCGGAAAGATCCCCACCACCAACTTTTCAACTCTACTATGATGAAAAATGAAAATGGGTTCGGTTCGAAATCTTGCTGGTTTGAGACTTTGGCTTATAGTCTAAAATGCAACTTACTAATGTATATAGTTGAATCCCGGAAAATCAATTTAATATATTTGATACCTATAAAGTTTATTTTCAGTATTGTTTTACATAATTTGCAAATCCTGATATGTCTTTTTTTTTTATAAAACAGATCTGTGGATCTGGATAATAAGCATAATATACGGTTAGATAATAAATTATGAATGATATCTGGGTCTGATGATCAACTTGTTAGATCTTAATACTTATGGAAGAAAAAGCCCATAAATTGCTGGATTTTTTGAAAGCCATCGAGCCATTGAAATATGTAACTCGTCATTCATGGTGCTCGAATGGTAGGCAAGAAAGCGTTGCTGAACATTCATGGCGATTGGCCTGCATGGCATTTCTGCTTGAAGATGAATTTGCTGAATTAGATATGAAAAGAGTCATTGAAATGTGCTTAATTCATGATTTTGGCGAAATAGATGGTGACATTCCAGCTTTTAAGAAAACAGAAGACGATGACAGTCATGAAATTGCTCAATTGAAAAAGCTCACTCAAAATCTATCTCCCAGCCTTGGATCTAATATTATTTCTTTGCATAATGAATTTAACACGTGCGAGACACCGGAAGCAAAACTTGCCAATGCCTTAGATAAGTTAGAGGCGGTAATCCAACATAATGCCGCAGATATTTCAACTTGGGATAGCATTGAATACGAGCTGAATTTAACATATGGGCAAAACCATACAGATTATCATCCATTTCTGAAAATTTTGAGGCGGTTGGTAAAACAGGCAACCATCAACAAAATTCAATTGGAAATGAAAACACCGGGATCTAACAATGCCAATTCAGCCGACGCCAAAAAGCGGCGCGGCTGATTGGTGGCGTTATGCATAGGAAATTATGACAGCACTCGTATTTGCTCTTCAACCAGACATGATACACGTAGCAATGGATACGCTAGTTGTTTATGCAGCCGATAAGAAGCCAATGAGTTTCCGGCGTAAATTTATATCTTTTGATGAGAATAATCTTCTTATAGCGGGAACTGGTCATGCTGATTTTATCAATGGGTGGTTAGATTATTGCTCCTCATATTATAAAAATGAAAATATTGATCAAATAAACAGAACTGCTCCGAATGTTTTATATCATTCAGTAAATGCAACTGGAGGTTTAAGCTATAGCACTGCTACACTTTATCACTTCGGGTACTCAGAAGAAAAATCTCAATATATAGGGTATGCTTACCGTTCTGAAAATGATTTCAAATCTGAGAAATTACAATATGGTCTTGGTATAAAACCTGTAGTGCAGATAGAATCAACAAATTGTATTCAATTTCCCGATTTTCTAATTAAGATCATTCACGAACAACAGAAATATGATAAGAAGCAACCAATTACACATCAAGTCGGAATTGGCGGAGAAATAGATTATGCAGTATTAAAGGATGGAAAAGTATCTATAAAAACAGTTGATCGCTTTGAGTCTTATGAAAAAGAAAGAAAATACATTGAGTTGAATAAAAGAGCATAATCCATCGCTGGACGGGACCGCAAGCAACTCAGTCGGCTTTTTCAAGAGCTATGTCGCGGCCCGTCAGTTCAACGGTTAGCGCCTCAAGGCTATTGCAAGAGTAATTGGGATTCTTAATATCCTCACGAGGTGTTAGAATTATTTTCATACTGAATGGTTGCCCGTGTATTTATTTAACCATTTCAAACTACTCTATGATTTAGGAGAGAAAACATGCTCACCAAATTCCGAAATATACTGTTCCTTTGTTCCTTATTAGCTGTTGTTCCAATGTTAACATCTTGCGGCTCTATCTCAGGGCATACCAAGCCTATAAAAATCAAATCGCCTGCAACTTCAGCCCAAATGCCGTCGTTTTCTTTAGCAATGATTGATTACGATGAAGGAAAAATGTTAGAGACAAACACCACCCCCTTTAAATGGAAAGGTGCTCGTTTTTCTCAAGAAGACCTCAACAATCTTGAAATCTCAATAAAAAATTCGATACCATCAATATCTGGTTCACTTGAAAAACGATTCATTAATATAATTGTACGAGCAAACTTAATTGCTTACGGTAGCGGAATAGTAAATCTAAGTGCTGTCAGTTGGTGTCTAAGTAACGATGCCAAAGAATCTGTCTTTGAAGATAACTTTTTCGTGTCAATATACTACGGTCCGACGTCCATGTATACTCTTGGAGGGGTAAAAGAAGAAGTCATGGAAAAGACGGTTTCCAGGATTATTCTTACCGCTGCAAAAATGGAAAATGGACAAGTAGACATAAATCCAGTGTCGGTAGACGATGTCTATGACTCATATGCAGAAGCAGTGGAAAAACTTCCTGATAACATTACCTTTATCGCACCGACTGCTGGTGCACTATTAGCATTAGCGACATACAGAAAAGATTCGACGGATTGGAGTGTGCTTAACACAATGAAGCCATTGGCGTGGGATGAAATACTGAAGAATCATTGAACAATTATATCCATAACCTTGCTTAGTAAAGAGTGTGCTTTATGAGAACTATCATAATTTCAATCATGTTTATATTTTATTTATTGTCTGGCTGTGCAACCTCTGAAGATCGCTCTTTCCAAAAAAACCCAAATTACTCCAATCAGGAAAAATTTAAAACTCTACCAATAAACAACGAGGAAACTCAATCAAAGGGTCAGAGTCATTTTAAATAGACGAAAGATAATGCGTTAACACCCGGTTGGACATGTCACCATAAAGGGGATAATTGGATGAAAACACACGGACCCTGTTGCCTTCAACAATGGACCTGATTTTGAAAAAAGGCTGGCCCATGCCAATCCCCAGCGCTTTAGCTTCGTTGGAACGTGCCACAGCACATCCATCATTGTTGGAAAGAACAATGACTGGCTTGTTCACAAGCTGGGGATTAAAGACCCGCTCACAGGAGACATAAAAATTATTGCAGTCCACCAGGACAAAAACCGCCATACATCACACCTTATGGATCACATTGGTGACAACACCCCAAATTTCAAAAGCGCCTTCCTCTGTTACTCTGATAGGCTGGTACAAATCATTTTCCGGCTCAAGAAAGATCTGTTCTCCCCGGTACCGAAGGCGCTTCACGGTCAACTCTCCATCCAAGACAGCAATGACAATCTTCTTGTCCGTGGCCTCCAGGGATTTATCCACAATAAGGATGTCATCGGGAAAGATGCCGGCCTTGATCATGGAGTCCCCGCTCACACGAACAAAAAAGGTTGCTGCCGGGTGTTTGATTAGATGCTTATTCAGGTCCAGTGTGCCTTCAACATAATCCTCAGCAGGAGAGGGAAATCCAGCGGCCACAGAGGACAGGTAAATCGGGCGGCTTATTTTGGTGCTGGTGTCTGGGGTGTAGATTTCATTCATTGGGGCTCTTTTTTTGATTTTATGATGTATAAAATTGAATATGTTTAGGTGTAAAAATCAAAGTTTATTGAATATTAACACTCATGTCAAATACCATCTCCTGATGATTTCCAGCTGGAAGATACCGACACATTTCCCAGGAAATATGAAACTACACAAATTCCAGGAATTCCAGGAATTCCATAAATGAGGTGTTCGCCCAAACTTCTTTTATTCTTTGCTGCCAATGCACATTGCGGCTTGTTCGGGCTTACGCAATTCCGCTGGGGATACATTGCAGCCCTGCCGCAATTTCACTCACGAAACCAGGCTCAGGAGCCCAATTTAGGTAAGTTCGCATTTCTGACCTATATGGACCATATTTTGCCAACTCGGATGACAACGCAGGTGATCACTCATCAGGGTTATAAAAACACTGAGGCTTTTCGGCAACCAATGCACACCAAATGAGCAATACGCTGAGAGCAGCTGATCAAAAGAAAATAAAAATGGTATGCTGAGAATTTCAGAAAAGGAAAAAAATCAAAAAGACCGGAACCGGACCGGAAAACAAAAAAAGGGCCACAGAAAAACTCCCTGAGACCCTTACAAACTATGGTACGCCTGGAGAGATTCGAACTCCCGACCTGCGGATTCGAAGTCTATTTCAATAGTCTTTTATAGTTTTGTATTTCTTTGTATCCTTTTGCATATCTGTTGACATCATTAAAAATATCGCTTATTCTCTTTATATAGAGTTTACCGAATCAATACCCTTTGATATGCGAGGTGTCACCCTATTGTCACCCCAAACAAAATGGAGGCTTTGATATGGCGATTAATATCAGGTGTCAAAACTGCAAGACAGATATGAAACTGGGGAGAAAGAAATGTCATAAGTGCGGAACCCCTGTTTCAAGAAATAAAACCTACCGGGTCATTGTCCGTGTGAATGGGAAACGAATTACACGGGCCGTCAATAACCTTGAACTTGCAAAAGAGGTTGAGGCTAAACTCAAGACTGATATTACCCGTGGTGAATTTAACATTCAAAAAAAGAAAGATGCAATCACATTAAATGGATTATGGAAAAAATATCTTCCATGGATTCAGACCAACAAAAAAACATGGCGGAATGACATGTACTATTTCGAAAAGCATTTGAAGCCAGAGTTCGGAGATAAAAGGCTTGATGCTATAAGCCCGTTTTTGATTGAGGGTTTCGTATCAAAGATGAAAAAGAAGAAAATCAAGGGCGGGAAAACATACGCACCAGCAACAATAAGACATCAATTGGTATTGCTCACCAGACTTTATTCTGTGGCTGAAAAATGGGGATTTTATAATGGTGTCAATCCCTGTCGGAAGGTTAAGAAACCAAAACTCAACAATCAAGTAACAGAATTTCTGAACGATGATGAATTGAATAGCCTTCTTGATGTCCTGGGACAATGGCCCAACAGGATGTCAGCAGGCTTTGTTTCTTTTTGCCTTCACACAGGGTTGAGGCGGGGAGAATTGTTCAATCTTCAATGGGATGATGTAGACCTTACCCGGCAAACAATGACTCTTAAAAACCCCAAAGGAAAGCTTGATCAGACATTGCCAATGTCAGACAAGGCCGTTAATATCCTGAAACACCTTCCAAAAGAATTTGATACTCCATGGGTGTTTTACGGGAAGGCAGGGAAAAAGAGAACTGATTTCAAAGGGCCATGGCTGAGAATAAAGAAAGCTGCCGGGCTGCCTGATAGTTTCCGTCTGCATGGGTTACGACATCATTTTGCATCATCCCTTGTGAGTGCCGGGACAGACCTTTACACCGTCCAAAAACTTCTTTGTCATAAAGACGCATCTATGACCATGCGGTATGCCCACCTTGCGGACCAGACGTTGAGGGATGCCGTCAAGCTGTCTGATGATCTGCAATCACACAAACAAAAAGTGCAGGTCGTTAGCATGGATGAGGTGCGCAATGGGTAAGCCTGATTTTGATAGAATGATAAAGCTTGGAGAATGGTTAGAATCTTTTCTTGATGACAATACAAAATCGTGGGAATTCCGAAAATTAGCTCATGATTTTATATCATTATACAAAATCGATTATGGAATAACAAATAATGAAATTTCTATAATGGTGTTAGAATTAATAGAAGATCAGAGTTCTGACATTCAAACATATTACAGAAAAGGTCATGCCCTCTCTGATCGGACAAAGAGCGAAATCCATGATGGTGTAGATCCTTTACAACTTAAAAATTTTATTAAAAAAAAAGCTCGTAAATATTTTGAGTCTGAACCAGATACCTTAAATTTGTTTATCACTCCAGTATTTAAAAATTTAAATACAGTATTTGAGTTTAAAGAATATTTACTTTCTTCCTTTCAAAATATCTCATTAGTTAAAAAACCATGGCAAACAGCTCTTTTTATAGAATATGGTAGTGATGGGTATAATCTACCAAGCGAAATTGTAAAATCACTATTCCAAATGGAATTGAGTTATGGAAAGATACACACAACCATCGTCCAAGATGAAGTAGAAAGAACTCTTGTCAAAAGGAAATTATTTATTGTAGATGGTTATTATGTTGAAAAAACAGATATTGAAAACGATCCAGGATTAATAGTCCCCTCAAATTTTTTATGGGGAACCGCGGCGTCGCGAGTTTTTTTTGATTTCCTTTTTCTTGGTGGTCAAGAATATTTTTTATTCTGTGAACACTGTGGAAAATTCACAGTGGTGAAACGTAAAGGCCGGAAAAAATACTGTTCAGATATTTGCCGGACAGCAGCGCAAAGAAAATGATTTTCATAGTCTCACCCCTGCTAATGTTGCTAATCCTGCTAAGGTGACTGTAAACAAAGGCTTAACGTCATGCTAACCTTTTGCTAAAGTCTGCTAATCTTCTGCTAAACAAGGTCAATCCCTTTTAATGGGTTGGCCTTTTTTTATCTTTTATTTTGCCAAGTCACCTACTTACCCCTTAATAAAATATAGAAATTACTAATAAGTTCGCTTGACACGATATTTACCGTTTTATATAATGTTGTCAGATTTTAACCCATATCAAAGCAGGAGCGAAAAAAGATATGAATCTGATTCCAGTAAAAAGCCTTCCCCTTCCAAACCGTGAAGACCTTCCCGCCAAAAACACTTGTTATAAATGGCATAGTATTAAAAAGCACCCAGCATTGCTTTTGAAGGTTGGTAGCAAGTTGTTCCTTGATCTAAAAGAATGGGACAGAATGGCTGAAGGTGTCCGTGATCAGCAGGTGAAAGAGGCGAAAAGAATCAAATCTGGTTTATGCAATGCTTAGGAAAGAAATGCCCGAAACCGGACCAGGGAGACGGGCGAGGATGGGATACTTTGAAGAATACCACGGACACCACATTGTGTAAACCGGATTTCACGGCATGTTTTAATCATTTGGTAAGAGTTCAGGCAGCAGCTCAAGCAATCGGGTGTGAAGGCAAGACCATCATTGCATCATATGGGCAAAACCCCACCACCGGCGATACCTTGCGGCCGATAGTCCACCACGTTTCACCCATTGATGATCAGCAGAAAATCACACAGTCAATAATTAATCTGAGCACTCAACCTCACCGCAACGTTTACATGCCCTTGTGCCTGATGCGGCCGGACCTGCCCACCGGGAAAAAGGGCGGTGAATCAGATGTCGTGGCGGTGTTTGGGCTGGTGGCTGATTTTGACGACAACGATGCTCACCGATGGCCGGACCGTCTACCACATCCACCTGATTATGTACTGGAGACATCGAGCGGCCGGTTTCAAGCTGCATATGTTTTTGACCGGGGCATACCCGTTGACCAGGCAAAGGCCGTTGCCGAAAAATTGCAGAGATATTCCGGGTGTGACTTTGGAACAAAAGACGTTTGCCATGTGTGGCGCATCGCTGGAACGTTGAATTGGCCGAACAAAAAAAAAGTGACTGGCGGACGGAACCCTGAACCGCAGATGGTGGGGGTGGTTCATGTTGAACGATAGTATCACCGATTTTACAGAGCTTGAATCCACCCTGGACAGATGGCAGTCACAAGAAGAGAAACGCTACCAGGGGCCTATCAACGGCAATGGAACCCCCTTTATCTGGGACGGCGATATCAATACCCTTCCTGTAAAGCAATCCACAAAAGACTTGATAAACCATGGTGCACCAGTTGGCCAGAGATCAGAAGTAATGCAGACGGTCATCAATGCCCTTGTCTACTCCGGGCTGGACTCTGGACAAATCCATTCAGTGTTTCGCTCGTATCCCATTGGTGAAAAATACCGCCAGCAACGAACTCCTGAAAAGTGGTTACAACCGCAGATCAACAAAGCCTTTTCTTATGTGATTGATCGAGCCACCGCAGGGGCACCCCGGAACTCTTTTCACAGGGCAAGCGACCAGGCGAAAATAGATATCACGGACCAAAACCCCCTTCCTTTAACCAGACAAACAGATAAAGCAGAACCTTATCCACTTGATGCCCTGGGGCCGATACTGGGACCGGCTGCAAAAAAAAGCCTTGAGGTGATTCAAGCCCCTGATGCCGTTTGTGGCCATTCTTTTTTGGCGTTTGCTGCCCATACGGTACAGGGCCAGGCGAACTTGATCATTGATGGGCGCAAAAATCCTTTGAATGAATTTTTTCTAAGCGTTTGCGATAGAAGCGGCCGGAAGAGTGAATGTGATTCTGTGGCCGGTGATGCCCACCGTCAATATCAGAAAATGTTGTTGCAGGAGTATCGTCAAGACCTTGCCGCATATGCCGACTATAAAAACGCATGGGATGTTTCCCGGAAAAGAATCATTGATGGCAAGAAAATGTCCCTTTCCGAAAAAAATAAAAAGCTGGATCAGCTACGAACAGAAGAACCCCAAAAACCAGATGAACCCATAATTGTTTTCAGCGACGCAACTACCGAGGGGACACATAAGCTTTATGAACGGGGAACCCCATCAAAAGGCTTAATTGCCGATGAGGGCGGGCAGGTGTCAGGGGGCCATGGGATGCGTCTTGAAAACAGGCTTTACTTCATGACAACATTTTCAAAATGGTGGGACGGGGCACCGATTGACAGAATAAGAGGCGGTGATGGTTCATCGGTATTGTATGGCCGTCGCTTAACCATTCATTTGATGATGCAAAGTGGAGTGGCCAGCGATTTTTTTAATGATCCCCAAATGAGAGACCAGGGGCTTACCAGTCGTTTGCTTGTGGTGTTCCCTGAGCCGTTAACGGGAACTCGAACATACAAGCCTGTGGACGTAAGAAGAACCCCTGAATTGCAGGCGTATTATGCCCAGGTGAATCATAATCTTGGGCTACCATTACCCCTTAGAATCGACGAAAGAACCGGCCGGGAATTGAACGAACTGGAGCCGCGAGATATCCCTTTATCTGCCAGAGCAAAGCAACTTTGGGTACACGCATATGAAGGTATTGAACGGGAATCCGGCAAGGGGAAAACATTTGAATCTATCCGGGGGTTTGCTGGCAAAGCAGGTACTCACATCTTGAGACTTGCCGGGATCATGTGCCTTTTTGAAAATATTTCAAAACCCGAAGTGACAGAAGAATATATCCAGCGGGCCACAACGCTTATTGAATATTACCTCAATGAACGGCTGAGGATCACAACCCTTGCCGAGCCGAATATCCAACTTGAAAACGCCAGAAAATTACTTGAATGGATACAAGATCGAAGGTTTAAAAGGCTGGTATTGCCTGATGTCTATCAAAGCGGACCTGCCATTTTTCGAAACAAAAAACAGGCACTCGAATCCTTGAAGGTGCTGGAAGAGCATTTTTGGATACAGCCTATTCCTGAAGGGTGCGTGTCCGAATTGACCGGGAAAAAAAGCCGGACGGCATGGACTGTGAATAATGCAAAAGTTTAGATTTTCACCACCGCCGCCGGCAATGGACCCGGACCCCACCGTTAAGAATAACGCTGAACCCACGGTACCTGCCCACATTAAAAAGATGCAGCATTGTCTCCATGGGCAATGGTGCAGGGAGCTGATGGTTGTTAATGACCGCCAGGTGTGCCGCCGGAACGGGCACCCTGTTTTTGATATGGAAGCCTGCCCATTCGGGAATTGGTTTTCAACAAAACCACAAACTGAAGAGGATTAAGAAGAATGACAACAGAGCAGCAGATCAAAAAGGCAATCCAAGAAATTACCGGCGAAACATGCGAACTTTGCGGCAACCCTCTGAAGGTGTTTATCAGCCATCGGGAACAGGACGGCATTGTCCCATTACATTTGACCGTTCGGGTATCCTGCCCGTTTTGTGAATCCGAGGTTGATCAGTACACCGGGATTGATGAGACGGAGCATTACGGCGATGCCCACATTGAAAACGGCGGAACCTTCCATGGTGGTCCTGCTATGGTTGAAATTTAAGGGGGGAATCCATGCAAGAAACCAAGGTACAAAAACACATCAAAAAAAGGCTCATGGCTATATCACGCAACCCACATCTAACCCCCCATGAAAAGCTTGATGAAATCGACCTTGAGTTGGACCGTATGATGCGGGGTGTTGCCGACGGGACATTGAAACAAGAGATTGAAAAAGGGAGTTGTTCTAATGCTCAAACTCATTAAATCGCCAGCAGCACCGGATTATCCGGCAATCTATAAAAGAGCCATTGCCCGAAAGTTGATGGATATTCCAGCCACACCAAGCAAGGATTGGATAAAACAATTTGTGTATCTTGCCGTGAAGGGTATCCCCATCATTTGGGGCAAGAAAATTAACCGGGGCTTTTCAAACGGAACCATCCCCCCGGAAGAAACCCTTCAAGAAATTTGGAACACCATTGTTTATACGGGAAGCCTGATATCCCGGTTAACCCCACGGGAACTGAGCAGAATCTTTCCCATCACCAAAACCTATGACGGGCAGCGGTATGAATGGAAAGACTATTATTTCACAATGGAAGTGATTCAAGGCATGGGGCTTGATGCTCCTATTGGAAACCGGGTTGATGATCTATTCTTTGATTATCAGAACCGGCATGTGACCATGTTCAGTGCTTTCAAGATGGGGGTGTGCAGTGACCTGCGGAGATACCAGGGACAACCCGGCATAATGGAAGAGTTCATGGAAGAACAGGGAATTACACCCATACAGATGATGACGGACGATGATGGACGGAAATTTTTCTATGACCCGGCAAAACACACCACCTACCCTGTGATTAAAAAACGTCCACGGTATCTGAAGGTGGTTCCGGGCCAGGGGCAAACAACAAACCAATAAATAATGGGAAACAGAACAATACAAGCTTTGAGATTTTGGCAGTGATGACGGCAAACGGATTGATTTGGTGGGTAGGTGACTGGATTATCCGGCATTGGGAATAATGAGAAACCCGGCAAAGGTTGGGGCCGATGCCGGGCCAAATCGAATGGCCTTCCATACGGGTGGGGACCCGGAAGGCATTTCAGACAATTCAAAGTTAACAAGGATTTTACGATATGGCAACTGTAGAACATTTCACCAGGGCATTATCAGCAGACTATTTTACAGAAAAGGAACTGACATCATTAATCGGATGTTCTTCTGATAAGTGGCATGTCACTATCCTGAAGGAAATGATTGATAATTCCTTGGATGCAGCAGAGACGGTAACACAAGCCCCGGTGATAGACATCAAGATTGAATATGATGGAACTCTAACTGTGACGGATAACGGGCCGGGCCTGCCGGAACAGGTTGTTAATGGTTCCCTGGATTTTGAGTCTTTCATTTCAGATAAAAACGGAAAGGTGGCACCGACCAGGGGGCAATTGGGGAACGCTTTAAAATGCCTGTTTGCCGTCCCTCTGGTGGCTGATGGTATGGCCCATGCGGAAATAAACTCACAGGCTCTGCTCCATGACATCAAAATAACATTCGATCAATTGACCGGGAATCCCATCATTACCAGGGAAACAAAAGAGGTGGAGGTATATTCCGGGTGTTTTTTCAAAATTCATGAGTTTTTCAAATCAAGACTCGAAAAAACGGAAAACGGTAAAAAGTGGGTGGAATATACGGGCAATGATATTGAAAAGGCCGTTGAAATTTTTTCCCTTATCAATCCACATGCTGAATTTCATCTTGACCTTGCCGGAAGTGAAAGAACTTTCTGGGGAACTCAATACATAAACAAATGGACAGCAGACAAGCCCTTAATACCTCATTGGCACAGTAAGCAGCAGGTTAAAAACCTTCTTCAGCTCACATTCAACAATCTGGGGAATATCCCCATTAATAAATTTCTATCTCAATTTAATGGGTTCAAGCAGTCCTCAAAACAGAAAGCCGTTTGTGATGGGATCAATAGAAGTTCCTCATTGGGAATAGAGGCCATTTTGAATGATGACGGCGTTCTTTCTGTAATGCTTCACACCATGAAAGATTTGAGCAGACCGATTAAGCCGGGTGTATTGGGGGGGCTTGTTTTTGAACATGTCCGTAAATATTGGTACGAGGAAAAGTTTGAAATATTCCACAAAAAGGCCACCGGATACACCACCGAGGAAAGACCGTTTACCCTGGATGTTTTTGTGCAGCAAATGACAGAACCTTCTTATGGTGATCCCACAATAGGGCTTAATAATTCTGTTTTGATTGATGGCGATATCTCGGATCTTGATCATGTCTTGGATGACGTTAAGATTGACTGGAGTGACCCTATCAGAGTTTTAATTCACATCTGCACCCCATACGTTGAATTTCACACTAAGGGTAAAAATTCAATATCCCTTGATCCAAATATCTTCACTGCCCTGGAAAAAAAGTTGACCGCAGCGGCAAAGTCCTGGACCAAACTTAAAAAGAAAAAACTGAAAGGGGAAAAGGCATCTGTTAAGGAAAAGACGGCTGATGTGAAAATACAAAGTGTAGTTCCCCTCCCCAGTGATGCAGATGGATTAAAAGCGTTTGCCGATACTCTGAAACAGATTCAGGAAACCATAGATTTTAAAGCGGGTGCTCGTGGGTGGTGCTACATGTTGGAGGATGCCATTAAGTTGAACAAATCAGACTTTAGCAAAGCAATGGATAGAATAAGCCTCTGTAGAAAAAATGGTTTATTGCCTTGGGATTTCACCGCAGCAGACAGCAACCGGGAGATGATTTGTGGGGACCATTCCATTGATAAAAGATCCCCGGATGTTTTTTTTGATGACTTGATACTTTCCATGCAGAGCAAACATTCTGAATATCATCCTGTCAACCTACATGACTTTATAGATGTGTCGATTGCGGTAGCAGTGGAAAAAATAGAACTGGTGGAACTATTCAGACCAATATGTGAACTCTATCACGTCCCGTTATTCAACACAAAAGGCTGGAGCGATATCAACAGCAGATGCAAACTTCTACTCTATTTCAAGGAGATGGAGCAGCAGGGCAAACAGTGTCGTCTCCTGTATTGTGGGGACCATGACCCCGGCGGGCTTAATATTTCCGGTACACTGAAAGACAATCTCAAACAGCTTGAACAGGCCGTGGGCTTCTCTTCTGACTTTGTTCATGTAGAACGTTTTGGGCTGAATTATGATTTCATCCAAGAGCATGGGCTTTCATGGATTGAAAACTTGGACACCTCAAATTCTAAAACATCCTCCCTGGATGACCCCGAACATGCCGACCACATGAAAACTTATGTTCAAGACTACATCAAAAAATATGGCGTTAGGAAATGTGAGGCCAACGCATTGGTGGTGAAGCATGAAGCCGGACGGCAACTCTTAACTGACACTATCCTGAAATACATCGATCTTGAACAAATCCTTGAATATGAGCAGGCATTGGCTCTTGAGCAAGAAAAGGTGAAGGCATTATTGATGGCCAAATTTGCAGCATAAGAGATATCCCCGACCAGGGCGGGAACCCTGGGCCGGGGGGACTACAACAGCGCCTTCCTATGGGCTGCAACCCTGGAAGGCATGGAAAGGGAAATGATAATGCAATTTGAAATCAAAAACAATCTGAAACTCTTTGGGCTGGAACCTGGAATACGGGATCAGATAAAACGCCAGCTCACCATGGACAACCCGAAATATGCCGATGCAGAACGGGCCGGGCGGTACACCGGGAACATTGACAGATGCCTGTATTTTTATCGGGAGATATCCGGGGGCCTGGAACTCCCACGGGGGTTTGCTGGTAGGGCTTATCATATCTGTATGGATCATGGAGAGGACGTCGAGATCATTGACCGTCGGGCAGACGTGCCAGCGACATTTCAATTCCATGGAGCCTTGAGGCCGTTTCAGCAGGTGGCCGTCAATGCCATGCTTGAAACCCATCTTGGTGTTTTGGAATCCGGGACCGGATCAGGAAAAACGGTCATGGCGTTAAAGATTATTGAAGACAGGGGCCAGCGCACCCTCGTGATAGTCCATACCAAAGAACTCTTGAATCAATGGATTGAGCGAATATCCTCTTTCCTGGGCATCCCTGCCAGTGATGTGGGTGTCATCGGTGGAGGCAAGTTCTCCCTGGGAGAAAAGATCACCGTTGCCATGGTGCAGACTCTTTGCAAACGAACCGGGGATATCCGGGGGCAGTTCGGCATGGTGGTTGTGGATGAGTGTCACAGGGCACCGTCAAAGACGTTCACAGATGTTGTAAGTTCCCTGGATGCAAAGTATCTCCTTGGTTTGAGTGCCACCGCATACCGCCGGGATGGTCTGGGCCGGGTCATCTTTCTTTATCTGGGGGACCGTAGGCACCAAGTGGATAAGGCAGAGCTTTTGGACAATGGGGCTTTGTGTCAGGCCGTTGTGGTGTGGCATCAAACCGATTTTGACACCTGCCTGAACCCATCGGAAGAGTACAGCAAAGTTTTATCCGAATTGACACAAGATCTCCACCGAAATCGCCAGATATGCAGCGACGTTGCCGGGGGCCCCTGCCAGGGAATTAAGCTTGTCCTCTCCGACCGGAAAGACCACTGCCAGGCATTGGCCGATATCCTGAAAGCGGAGCATGATCTTGAAGCCGTGGTCTTGACGGGGGGCTTGTCAAAAAAGGAGCGTGAAGCCGTCTCCCGGCAGATAGACAGCAGCTCGGTTAAAATCCTGATATGCACCGGGCAATTAATCGGTGAGGGTTACGACCTGCCAGCACTGGAAAGTCTTTTCCTGGGCACACCCATCAAATTCAGTGGCCGTTTGATCCAGTACATTGGCCGGGTGCTACGTCCTTCCCCTGGAAAAGATAAGGCCGTCATCCATGATTATTATGATTTGCATGTGGGTGTGTTGGAACATGGGGCCAGGGTACGGGCCGGGGTTTATGAGAAAGAGGGTATAAAGGCTGTATGAAAAAAAAGGTGGCAATCCCCAGTGAGTTTGGGTCAAGAAATGTGTGGTGTCGGGATTATGGCCGATGCCTGGACATGGCCATTGAATCCGGGGCCGGTGGTTTCTCCTGCCATGGGTGCCACCTTGAACATGATCATTCCGAAGTACCAAAAGATCAGGTTGAACTTGCCGAAGATGCCAAGAGTTGTATGGCCTTGGTGATATGGATATTCCAGCGGGTCAAGATTTCAGAGGCGATGAACCGGGTGGGATGATTAAACGGTAGTTTAATTAAAACCAAAGGGCTTTAAAGGAGGTGGTATCGGATATTCCTTAGATTAAAACGAGTGTTATAGATGTATCAAGTTTAAAAAAATATAAAAAAGGAAAAAACAATGTATCAAGTTCAAAGCCCGATAAAAAACGCATTTGCAGGCATGGATAAGGCGGCAGGCACTTTTAGTGCCATGACAAAAGATATTGGACCCAAAGACCCCGGGCCGTCTGCTGGTGGCGCGATCATGAGTGGTGTTGGCGGAGCAATGACGGCCAGTACTTTGGGTAGCGCATTTGCTGGCTCGGCGGCATTGGGTGGCACGGCGGCTGCAGGAACCGCAGCGGCGGCGGGTACAACAACAGCAGCTGCGGGGGCAGCATCAGGGGCGGCGACAGGGGCTGTGGCCGGACCCGTCGGAATGGCCATCGGCGCAGCGATCGGCATTGGCGCATATCTGCTGTCATAAAAGAACAAGGCCCCAATGAGCTGGGGCTGGAAAAATAAATAAAAAGCTGCGGATCATTATTGGCGGGGTTCGCAGCTTTTACATGACATATTTGCGCAAGGTTACGCACCCATAGTAAGCTTGTCAATAAAAGTTCGCAGGTTGCGTGGGTTATGCTGGCGATCGGCGGCGGGGGATGAGGTGCTGACTTTACGGCATACATCTTAATATGGTGAAAACAAACCCCATGAGAACCCCACAAAACACTACTTTTGAAAGGAAAAACAGACAAATGAAATATACGAATGAACAACTCTTGCACCGGGAATTTTGAGGGGCAAAAACCAGGGCCGGGAGGTCCTGCAAAAGAAAAGACCTTTATGAAAATGGCCGTTGCCGTCTGCATGGTGGATGGAGTACCGGACCGAAAACGAAAGAGGGAAAGGCCAAGTCTGCACTGCATGGGTTCAAGAAAGCACGGACCCCATGAGACGTACCCATATGTACCCTTTTGAAAACATGGGAGATGTCAAGATATGTCAAGGCAAAGGGGCCTGGGAACTAAGGTTTTACTATGATAGATATGTCACCTGTCAGAGCTGTATTTATTCCCGTTTATTCCCCCTGTCAGATGCGTATAAAAACAAACCCCATGAGAACCTAATAAAACCTAAGATTCTAAAAAGGATTCAGACAAATGAAATTGACACATGAAGAACTCTTGCAACGGGAGTTTTTTTGTGCCAGGACCGGAACACCATGCAGTTGAATGGGTTTAAGATAGATATAAAGGATTTGGGGGAAAACAACCTATTTAAATCATGGATTCAAACACTGAAAAACAAAGAAGACTTAACCATTTCTGGATAGATCAATTCGAAAATTCAACTTACAAATTAAAAACATAACCTTTATAACCAGGGAAAGATCCTTATCATTGACAAGAAAATGCTCATGACATATATCTTAAAAAGATTATAATAATAAGAATGAAGAAGAAAATTGGATATATCATGGGAAAATACACATTAGAGTCACAAGAAGCTATTATAGTTTTAGTCGGCGCTTTCAATCCAGCAATATTTCATCCCGAATGGTTACTTCGACATAACTTGATATCCCCTGATGATTCTGAGAGTGCTGAAATTGAAATAGTGCATAACGACATATCACAATTTAATTTTGACTGGTTAAAAGTTGCTGTACAACGAAATAGATTCAGCATAAGAACCAACGATCCTTCTAAATTTAGCCCTTTAAGAGATTTAGCGGTTTCGATATTTAGCATTTTAGATTCTACGCCTATTAGACAAATGGGACTTAACATGTCTATCCGTTACAAAATTGATTCAGAAAATGATTGGCATAAAATAGGGGACACATTGGCTCCTAAGGAAATTTGGCGTCAATCCATCCCTGATAGAGTGGGGCTAACATCCTTAACAGTACAAAGTCCTCGTGAAGATGAGTATAAGGGGCATATAAATATTACTGTAGGCCCTAAGGATATAACGGAGAGAGACGTTGTGTTTGCTATTAACAATCATATCGAAATACCCGCTGACGATGATCACTCCCCAGTCCAACTAATAACTGAGCTTTGGGAAAAGTATTTGGAAAGCTCAAAGGCTATTGCTGAAACAACTATCTCGGAGATATTAAAATAATGAATACTGCATTGAAAATATATTCACCGGATGGAACAGATACGGATGTGGAGTTATATTCGCTACCTCCTCATATCACTACGGAGGTTTTTGAAGACTCAATATCTGACATGAATTTTCAAGAAGAAGTCAAAATTAGCTCAACATCTCTTAATAATATTTATTCTGATAGTCGCAAATTGCATTTAATACCACCCGCCACAAAACCATTTTTTTCAAAGTTTAAAATATTACAGATCTGGGATGGACGCGTTGTTGATGTTGGAAATAAAGAATTCTCAGCAATTATCACTGACAAAACTAATCCTAATCTTGAGGATGAGCTGGTTACCATGGATATTGATGAAATCAGTCCTGCTGATTCAACCTTGCTGGAACCTGGAGCTGTCTTTTATTGGTCGATAGGTTATGCAGATCACAAAGGCCGTGGCAGAGTAAAAGAATCCAAAATTCGTTTCAGAAGGTTGCCTGGTTGGTCCCAAAAAGATATTGATCGTGCAAAAGAATCTGGAGCGGAACTTGCTGCCTTCTTCAAATGAAATCAACTATTGCCCTCCTGATTTAAATGAATTTGAAATCTCACTTTTCGGCCCTGGGGTTGGGGAGTGTATGGTTTTACACTTAGGTGATAACAAATGGATGATTGTTGACTCATGTTGTGTACCTAACAAAAAAGAACCCGTTGCATTAAATTACTTAAATATGCTCGGTATCGACCCCTCAAAATCCGTAAAGATCTTTATCGTGACACATTGGCACTCTGACCATATTCGTGGTGCATTACAGATTGTCAAAACCTGTAAGTCTGCAAGGTTCGGTTACCCACTTGCTTTGATGACCGAGGAATTTTTAACTCTCGTTTCGGCTTATTCAGGAGAAAACCCTACTCGCTTAATTGACCGAAAAACATGTGGAACAAGCGAGTTTGGAGACATTGTGGGCTTATTAAGAAAAAGATTTATTGAACAACCTTCTTGTAAAGAATTGGTTTTGACTTCAATTTCTGCAGATAGAATATTGTTTGATTTGAACAACAGCCAGTGCAAAACTAAAGTCCGGTCTCTATCCCCCTCTGATAAGGCGTACCACCAGTCACTACAACAGTTCGCATCACTTATACCGGGAGTAATGAGTTTTCCAAAAGTAATCTCACCTCCAACTCAAAATCTTAATTCAGTAGCCTTATGGGTTGAGTTTAATGACACTAATCTCTTATTGGGTGGTGATTTAGTCGTAAAAAAAGATCAAGCGGTCGGCTGGATGGCAATTCTAAATTCAGCTGTTAGACCACAAGGAAAGGCTTCAATTTTTAAAGTCCCCCACCATGGCTCTGAAACGGCACATGCCCCTCAAGTATGGAGTGAAATGTTGGATAAACATCCAGTAAGCATTCTAACCTCAAAAATAGGCGGTATGAATTCAATCCCAAAGCAAACTGATTTACAACGAATAAAGGCCCTCTCTTCTGAAACACTTTGTACTAAGGTTCCAGCGGTTAAAAAAAACAGACGCGAGAAGACAGTAGAAAAAATGTTCAAAAGCGTTGTGAAAAAAAGAACAATCTTGGGGGGCGAAATAGGACACATACAAATCCGTTTTAATAACAAATCAAACATTAAGACAAATTGGTGTTATCCTGCAGTTAAAATATAAAGGACTAAAAGTCGTTGTGCAATTTTCATCGCTTATTACAACTGATCATTTAAATCAAATTCCCCTTGACACAAACCCACTACCAGTTTATGAATAATCATTCCCTGCAAAATCAGGGATACCGGTTTGGTCGCCGGAGCCACTGGACGCAGAAAGCGTCTACATTTTAAATGTGAACGCTTTTTTATATTCTATGCGCCTTCTTTTGGGCAGCATGGGGGACACCTTCGGGTGTGCCGGTACCAGTGCCGGTCGACCAACCCTCATGCTGCCCTTTTTGTTTTTGGTCGAATAGAAAGGGCTTAATTCAATACACTGGAGGCCCTACCATGAAAGAACACCACACCCACACCTTTAAATTCCAGAACTACCAAATCCGAACAGTACAAAGAGACAACAAAACTTGGTTCGTCACTGCCGATGTCTGCCAAACCCTGGGCATTGCGGATTCAAAAGAAGCCCTTGCCCACCTCACCCCAGAAGAAAAAAACGTCATTGAAGGGCGAGAATTCAACGACAACAATATGCTCTTTTCCATCATTTCTGAACATGGTCTGGAAAAGCTTATCTATATGACAGATGATCCCAAGGCAAACGATTTTTCCGAATGGATGGCCGCAAGCCGCCTATCCGATATCGACAATCAGAACCACCTTATCACTGAGGAAGTTCTCTCCAGGGTCCAGGCCCTGCATTTAAAAGCCCTGGGCAAAAGTAATTTTCAAGCCATCATGGAAACCATGCAGGTGTTAAGGGATGACCACCCCAAAGAATATGATAAGGCCATGCGGTATATTGATTGCACCCACGATTTTCTTTTTGATTCCATGCAGGAGGCCCACAATTGACAACCCCTATTGAGATATTGAGACTCTGCCATGCAATTGAGTGTGTTGACCCGTGGTTATTAACCAGAGCACATGCATACATTGAGGGTTTGGCATCCGTAGCCATTGACGATCAAAAATCAAAACCGCCGGGGGAACTTATTCAATTCCCTGTGGGAAGGCACGTCAGTGGATGCGCAAATGATAGTCGGATAAGAAAACAATTCCATGCTGGAGGGACTTTAAAATGATAATCAGAAAAGAGCTTAACGGCAATTATACCCGGATACCAAACGAATTTTTGCAAAATGAAGCCATTTCAGATAAGGCCCGTGGGACCCTTGCCCGTCTACTGTCAAGGCCGGATTCCTGGAACGTCAATGTCAATCATTTGGTGAAGACCGGGAAAGAGGGACACACGGCCCTGCGATCATCTTTAACCGAACTGGAAGCAGCCGGTTATATCCATCGGGATGTGACCAGGGGGAAGTCAGGGCGGATCACGGGGACCCGGTATTTCATTTTTGATCGAAAAGTGTCTCCTGCCGATGCCTGGGCCGTCGCCGATGAGTCAAGCACCACGACCGAGACGGACAAGGCGCCAGTTATTGAAGCCGCCCTGCCCGTGGAAGATCAAAGCCAGGTTAAAAACCAGATCAGGGATACCCACGCCCATAATGCCAACCGCATGCGGGAAACCGAGGACGTAATAACAAATAAGGGTATTAACAAACAATCGGGAGTAACGACTACTACGCCGGGGTCGGTGGATCAGGAATCGGTCATTGAAGCCACCATCACGTCGCCGTCGTCGTATCCTGCCAGGGAGGATATAAATTTTCTTGTCTCCCTTGTCCCGGAACAGCACCGGAAGCCCACGGTGAAAAAGCTGATCTCTGATGCCCTGGGGAACCATGACCGCCGAACCGTCGAAGAGGCCGTTGCGTATGCCACTGCCAACGTGAAAGGCGGGTGGATGCAGTACTGGGCGTACCTGGATAAAACCTTGCAGAACCAATGGGCCGCCGGGTACCTGCAAACCAAGACCGAGAACCAGACCGCCACAAATGCCGTGGTGGTCCCCGGAGGATTTGCCGGAGGGATGCCTGCCGGAAAGTTTGCCAACGGGACCGTTACCGGGTCAAGGCGCATGGGGCAGCAGTTATCATTCTGCCGCGCAGGTTAGCAAGACTCATAAGTACAATTCAATGCCCACCACTGCCCGCACCATGCCCATTGGACCCTGGGGACTTTATTTGATGGTTATTTGATCCGCTCTCCGAAAATGAGCATAAAAAAAGGGCGGCTTTTTCAAGCCACCCTTCTCTTCAGTTCAGTTTAATTAAGCATCAACCCATATTGGTATGGGACGTCCGTTTTTGGACCGTATGATTTTCCCAGTTTTGGGGTGTTTGTAACTCCAACGGAAAATCAATCGTTTGCCTTTTTTAGGTGCAGTTTTACTTGCAGGATTTTTCATAATCCATCCCTATAAAAAGGCCATTGACATCCCCGGCAGTTTCTGCCTATTTTATATGTTAATCACAACATTCAAAATTTGAATGAGATGTCAATACTCTTGACCCGGCCTAAGGGTTTGGATTTCAAGAGTGTTAAGAGAAATTAAATCCCATATGAAACTGCAATTTCATATGGGATTTCTCTTTTTAGCTTTGATAATCGAACTTTCATAAAGGCCGGATTTACACCAAATGCCCGCGCCATTTGGCTTATTGGGAGATTAGCTTTAAGATACCTAATCACTCGTTTTCTGGGCATAAGAAGTGCCCCTGCGAACTCCCAAGCTTGCCATTCAGGATTTTCATATGCCTTCATGTGAATATCTTTCCTGAACAACAAATCTTTTGAAGCACCCTGTGATGACGATTCAAAATTCAAATAAGACACATGAAGTATGCAATGGCCTATTTCATGTGCCACCGTGGCTCTATATCTTCCGGTCGTCGTGGGGTCGAAAGCGTCACTCAATGATTTGTCAATGTAACTGATCTTTTCTTTACAGTTTGTATAACCGAGAACGCTTTTGCATAACCCAAATTCAGAAGATAAATCGCGATATCCTGTTTCTATTCCAAATAAATCGGGGATGTCAATTTCAAAAAAAGCTTCAACATCGACTCCCGAATCATTAACCAACACTTCTGGCTGAAGTTGAGCCAGATATTTTTCCGCTTTTTTATTAAGACCTGCTTTAGATTGTGGACGAACCACGGGTAGTTTCATGTAACCTTATGTCCCCTTCTTCTTCAAAAATTCCAAGGCCTGTTTAAAAGCCTTTTCCAATTCGTCTTCATCGGCATCGTTTGCAGCCCGACAAAGCCCCCAAGCCAAATCTTCATTCCTTTGAAACAGCTTATCCATAAACAATGGACTCTTCTTCTTAGCTCGCTCTTTTTCCGCAGCACCAAGTAGTTCGTCATGATCTATACCCAGAGTGATCGACAAACTGACAATTTTCTCCGCTTTTTTTGGTGGTTGCCTTCTCCCTTGCTCTAATTCTGACAAAAAGCTTGGGGAGAGTCCAACCAGCTGACTTAGCTTTCGCAAGGTAATCCTTTTTCGTTTCCTTGCTTCAGCTATTAACCCACCAAAG
The DNA here is from genome assembly GCA_963674605.1 of uncultured Desulfobacterium sp. Lineage (GTDB taxonomy): Bacteria > Desulfobacterota > Desulfobacteria > Desulfobacterales > Desulfobacteraceae > Desulfocicer. The sequence continues at coordinate 1,945,157 of OY771474.1, forward strand.
CTCATCTGCATGCCATAACCTCCTTATGATTAATAATAGTCCGCCAAAACGATTTGTTCATTTTTTTTGCGAACACTTTAATATCAAAAATAAACCCAATTCTATGAGCTGTCAAGGCTTGTTTACAAAAAAAATGAACAAATACAAATCCATCTTGATTTCAGATTCACCGGAAGCCGGGCACCTGGCAGATCTCCCCGCGTCTGTTCACAGGTCCATCTGATTCACTGCCACTGATGAGGCAACGGGAGATGGTGCTCCCTGCCCACCACCTGGGATATGGTGCGGGCCATGGATACCGCCGGGGAATTGCCGCCGGAACACCGGGCAGAGATCGAGGCCGGAAAGATTCTGGACCACCTGCATCGATATGGCGCTACCAGATCCCCAAGGATGGAAGACCAGATCACCCGGCATTTGATGACGCACAGGTGGAGTTACCGGGCATGGGCCGCCATGGTGCAAAAGTCAGACCTGCAATGGTGGCGCCGGGATTTTGTCCGGGCATATACGGCACAGGCCGCCATGGTGGAAGGCGGGGGCGGGTTGCCCCTGGGGAAGCTTGCACAGAGTATTACCCAAAGTGAAGGACTGCAGCGGGGTTAAATTCTCCTTGCCGGGTATTCCAGTAGACAATGGGCCAGCTCCTTTCCCGGGGGGCTGGCTTTTTTTATGTTTCACGGGCATTGGTGCGCAAGGTAGTGCGCAGTCAAGTGCGAGGTTCGCACCAAAATAGTGGGGGGGGCAAGGTTCGCAGCTGCCTAAATAGATAAGCATTGAATCTTTCGGGATGCCTGTAAATAAAGGGGCGCAGGGTTTGCATGGTGGTTTAGTGCGAGGCGAAGTGCGAGGACTGGGCCTGTTCGGGTAGGGGGGGCATGAATCTATTCACAGGTTTAGTCACAGGCTGTGACGAGTTTTTGCCTGGGGGGTGCTCCCAGTAATCTGAGCATAAATGGAGCTGTGAAAAAGAGTCTGGTTACAGGTTCAATTACAAGCTGTAACCAGTTTGTGCGAATTTAGTTTCAGGTTTAGTTTCAAGCTGAAACCAGTCTGAATAAAATCTGACGACAGGTTCAACGACAAGCTATGGCCAGTTTGCCGGGGGGGGATCTGAGTTTAGTTTCAAGTCTGGTTGCAAGCTGAAACCAGTAATGCCGGGGGGGGTATCTAAGTTTGGTTGCTGCTTTAGTTACTGGCTGAAACCAGTCTGTAAATGCTGCTGGTTAATAGCTTGGTTAACAGCAACGGTGCGTCTGCCAGGGGGGGGCGGGGTCAAAAGTCTGGAGCTGCATATCATAGACCGGAGTGCGCCACCATTTCTCTCTCTCCGCAATTTTTGAGAATGCGCATTATAAATCTGTGAAACATTGCGCCGGATCAAGCGGTTTACTTGTTCTGGGTACAGACACCGGGGCCACCGGCTAAAACTCAATTTTAGGCCATGTCTGGGCCGTCGGTCTGGTGCTTATTGCCTTGGATAAAAAACACCGGGTCCTTTTCGGGGGATTCCCATATACGGGCATGTCAAGCGCAACATTTCCGCAGTTACTACCCTGAAAAACGGGTTGTAATTGTGGAGTCAGGTGTTGTGGCCTACTACATATGCCTGTTTATGCCTGGGCCGTAGGGGTGGAATGATGGTTGAACAGCAGAAAATGGAAAGCATGGTGGTTGATCAGAAACCCATGAAAAAAAGATTAGCAGAACATTAGCAAACATTAGCAGAACATTAGCACGAGATTAATACAATGATTTCAGCTACTTTAGCAACATTAGCAGGATTAGCAGGGGTGCAGGTATGAAAATGTGTTTTTATGGTCATTCACATTGATTGAATGATGAGGATCTTTTTTTTATGGTCAATCTTTGTGAATGTGAAAAAAAATATCAGGCAGGATTTAAAATCATTTTTTGGGAATGGAGAGGATCTTTTTTTATGGGCAACCTTGCACCGGTGTCACCCTATTGTCACCCCAAACAAAAAAAGGATTACAGCTTTTACTGTAACCCTTTGATATCTATGGTACGCCTGGAGAGATTCGAACTCCCGACCTGCGGATTCGAAGTCCGACGCTCTATCCAGCTGAGCTACAGGCGCATAATCGCAATTTTAACTTACATATTTTTTTAAAATGGGGTGAGTGAAGGGGCTCGAACCCTCGACATCCAGGACCACAACCTAGCGCTCTGCCAACTGAGCTACACCCACCACAATCAAACCCGGACTTTATACCAGATCTGATTTTAAATTTCAATATATTTTTTTCAACTCCCACAAATATTTTTTCAACATTGCCAAATCCCTCCAAAAAGAATAGATAATTCGGATATTCTTCATATCATCCCAAAGATACTTCATATTTTTGGAAGAACACTTCACCCCTCACCCGGAAACAGCAGATCATGACCTTAAAAGGATTTGGCTTCATTGTTCTCAGTGCCCTGTTCCATGTACTGTGGAACAGCTTTTTAAAAACCTGTCGGGATAAAACCAGTGCCATCTTTGTAATGATGTGCATCACCGTTGCCGGACTGGGGGCATATATTGTTTTTTTTCATAAAACAGCCTTTTTTTTCATTCCCTCGGCCATGTACAGCGCCCTTGCCGCCGGATTTTTCTTTTTTCTCTACCAATACTTTGTGGCCGTATCCCTGGAAAAAGGGGAACTTACCCTGGTGTATCCCCTGACGGTTACCGGGCCGGTCTACATTGTTGTCTGGAGCTATTTTCTCATGGATGAGATCATCTCCCCCGCTGGAGCCGCAGGCATCGCCTTAATTATATATGGAGCAGTGACCATTCAGCGGGGGACGCTATCCATCCGCCCCCGATTCAAGCAGACTTCCCAGAAACTCCCCGCCGGTGTTTTAACAGCCCTGGCCGCCTCTTTTTTCTACTCATTCGGGGCAGTGGCAGACAAATTAGGGGTAATGACCGGAGATATACTTATTTACACCTTTCATCTATCCTTATACATGCTGATCTTTCATCTGGCACGGGTGATCTGGCAGCGCCAGACCCTCCGGGTGCTTTCTGAAATAAAACACAATCCCAAAAGCCTTCTCCTGGGCGGCATGATCATGCTGCTTTCCTTTATTTCCTTCCGGCTGGGTCTGGAAGAAGCCCAGGCCAGTTACGCCTCGGCCCTGCGCCAGGTGAGCACCCTGTTTGGCATCGCCATCGGCTTTCTGGTATTTAAAGAGAAGGTTGGATTAAATCGCATCATCAGCTCCATGATCATCGTGGCCGGGGCGATTCTCATCAAAATCGGCTAAAAACCTGAAAATTTCATATTGACCCCTGTTTCAAGTTTGTTTATTATTTTTGGGTTATTCAACTCCAGTGTACTTCCATGGGCCTGTTTCTGATCTCGGCCGGCTTTCAATGTCTGATATCAGCACGCCCTTTGTTTTTCTCAACACTGGATCACTTTGAAGAAGGATAAAAAACAGACATGGGCAGTTTTCCAGTTTTTGTGGTACGACTTATTCTGGGTATGGTCTTTGGCATTTTACTCACACGTATTTTCCGCCCGGAATGGACCATATTCCACGGCCTTGCCTTGGGTGGGGGCCTTGTGGCGGCCGCCTACCTCATGCATATGATGCGAAAACGAAAATCAAAATAACACAAGGGGAAGACACAGTGGACCAGATCATATTGGGCACCGCAGGCCACATTGACCATGGCAAAACCAGCCTCATCCGTGCCTTGACCGGCATTGAAACCGACCGACTCAAGGAGGAAAAACAGCGGGGAATCACCATAGAGCTCGGGTTTGCATCCATCCCCCTGGAAAGCGGTGAGGTGGTGGGCATTGTGGATGTGCCCGGCCATGAAAAATTTGTAAAAAACATGGTGGCCGGGGCCAGTGGCATCGACATTGTCTCCATGGCCATTGCCGCCGATGAAGGCGTCATGCCCCAGACCCGGGAACACATGGAAATCTGCACGCTTATGGGGATCAAGCACGGATTCATTGCCATGACCAAAATTGATCTGGTGGATGAAGAACTCATGGAACTTGCCATGGAAGACATTCTGGAGTTCACCCAGGGCACCTTTCTGGAAGATGCCCCCATTGTCCCCGTGTCCGCCACCACCGGGGAGGGACTTGACAATTTCAAGAAGATCCTCAATGAACTCTGCCACAAAATCCCCCCCCGCACGGCCTCCCCCATTTTCCGGCTGCCCGTGGACCGGGTGTTTTCCATGAAGGGGTTCGGCACGGTGATCACCGGCACCCTGGCATCGGGCAAGATCAACGTGGGGGACAATATCATGATCTTTCCCTCCCGTATTACCTCCAAGGTCCGGGGCATCCAGGTTCATGGCAACAGTGTGGAAACGGTGACAGCCGGGTCCCGCACCGCCATCAATTTCCAGGGACTGGACCGAGAAACCATTGACCGGGGCGACATTCTGTCCACCCCGGACACCTTGCACCCAAGTTACATGGTGGACGCAGAGCTGTTGTTTCTTTCAAGCAATGCCAAACCGGCCAAGCCCAGAACCCGGGTGCGCTTCCATTCCGGCACCAGTGAAGTGTTCGGCCATGTGGTGCTTCTGGACCGGCCGGAACTGACCCCAGGAGACACCGCCTGTGTGCAAATTCGACTGGAAACCCCAGTGTGCCTGATGAAGGGCGATCGATTTGTCATCAGGAGTTACTCCCCGGTTAAAACCATTGGCGGCGGCCAGATTTTAAATCCCGTTGCCGCAAAGCACAAGCTCTCCGATACCCATGCCATCAAGGGTATGGCCTGCCTGACCGGGGACGACAACGAGGCCATCCTCTCCTATTTTGCAGAACAGGGAAAATTTGCAGGTGTCTCCTTTGCCGATCTCAGAATCATGACCAGCATCACCGATAAAAAGCTCGAAGCTGCCCTGCAGAAAATGCTGGCCAACCGTCGTCTGGTACAAACCGACAAGGACCAGCGCATTTACATCCATGGCAATATCTTTGACGATCTTGCAGGCAAGGTGCTGGAGCGCCTTGCCACCTATCATAAAGAAAATCCATTAAAGGAAGGCATGCCCAGCCAGGAGCTGAAATCCAAATTCCGGGCCTTCAACGACAAGGATTCCAAACTTTTTCCCCTGGTCATTGCCCGCCTTGCCAAGGAAGATAAGGTCGTCCAGGACAAGGGTTCCATACGTCTTTCCCAGCACGAGGTGGCATTGCAGGTGGATGAACAGGCCATAAAAGAGAAAATTCTTGATCTGTACACCCGTTCCGGGCTGACCCCGCCCTTTTTCCGTACCATCTGCCAGGATCTGGAGGTGGATGCCAAGGTGGCAAGGGATGTCCTACAGATGCTCATAGACGAAAAACGCATTGTCAAAACCAAGGATGATCTTTACTTTGATGCCAGGGCCATTGCCGATATTGAGGCTGAACTGGTGACTTTTCTGAACAAAGCCGGGGAAATCACCACCCCCCAGTTCAAGGACATGGCAGGTATTTCCCGCAAGTACATCATTCCCCTGATTGAATATTTTGACACCATTAATCTCACCATCCGTGTGGGGGATACCCGGCAGCTCCGAAAGAAAATTTAAATTTTAAAGCGGTTGCCATCACAAGGCCGGGCACCCGTTTGAAATAGAAAATAAAAAAAACAGGCCGATTTATTTAAAACCCAACTTGAAAAGTAAATATTCGGATTGGCATTGTAAATCTTTGGACACTGCCCCATATTCGCCTGTTTGGGACTGCATAGCATACCAATGCCATGCGAGCAGGCCAAAACAGGTGAAGATGGGGTGCTGACCGAATATTTACCTTGGAAAGTGGTGTTTAAAAAAGGAGAATTTGGATGCAAGAAAAGAAACCAAAAATCATTCTTTGGACTTACCTGGGATTGATGGTGTGCTTTATCCTGCTGGTCAGCTTTGGGGGGGAAGAAAAAACCCATGCCCCCCCGGGTGAAACGGCAATGACCACGGAGACCCATGCCACTGCGGCACCGGAGACCGCCCTTGCAGAACAAGACACCCAACACCAGACAGCAGCCACCCAGGAAGCAGTAAAAGAACCCGCCCAGGAAGACACCCACGTGGCGGCAGCACCCCAGGAAAAACAAGAACCCCATGGGGCAAGCCACCCCACGGAGAAAACCACACCAACTACTCATGCCCTGGACCAGACAGCCCACCCCGCCACAGATCCCTTTGAAGGCAAGCCCACCCCGGATGAGGCCATTGCCCTTCTGAAAAAAGGCAACCAGCGATTTGTCCACGGAGAATCCACCCATCCCCACCTCAACCTTGCAAGACTGATCCAGGCAGGCTCAGAAAACCAGGGCGACCACGCCTATGCCACGGTGATCACCTGCTCTGACTCTCGTATCCCCCTGGAGGCCATTTTTGACGCCGGTATCATGAATATTTTTGTCATCCGGGTGGCCGGCAATGTCTGTGATGTGGATGAAAGGGGCTCCATTGAGTATGGCCTTGCCCATGTGAACACCCCGGTACTTGTGGTGCTCGGGCACACCCAATGCGGTGCCGTCACCGCTGTCACCCAGGCAGTTCTGGGACATGGTCATAAGCTTGAACGAAATATTCCGGCCCTGGTGGACAATATTATTCCCGCCGTTAAAAAAGCCATGGCAGATCATCCCGAAATCAAGGGTACAGATATCATCCCCATGGCCATTGAAGAAAACATCTGGACCGGCATTGAAGAGCTGTTCATGGAAAGCCCGGCCACCCGGAATCTGGTTGCCGCAGGTAAGGTCAAGGTGGTGGGAGCCATCTATGATGTGGGCGAAGGGTCCGTTGAATGGCTGCCCGAAGAAAAATCCATGGAAATCCTGAAAAAAGTGGAGGCAAACCCGAACAAAGCCGTTGTGAAATAATCAGATTTAATCACACCACCGAACAAGATTGAAAATCGGTACCGCAACGGGGTCAGGCTTGTGTTAACGCAAGCCTGACCCGCCCCTCACCTTTGGCGGTGCTGTGATGATCAAACCCCGCACTTTTATCATCCAGGTGGCAAAGACCAAAAATGCATCACTGGATCTCTTCCACAAACCACTCCACCACCGTGTCCAGATAAACCATCCCTGCCGGATTCAAGGCAAATCGCCCCCCGCAGCAATCTCCCCACTCCCGGGCCTTTAACCCATCCAGAACCGTTTTAAACTGCTTTTTAAACGCCTGTCCGGAAACTTTCTCAAATGCCCGGATATCCATACCGTCAAAGGTTCTCAAACCCAGCATCACCTTTTCCATCAACACCTGTTCCCGGGTGAGCCGTTCCTGTTCCATAACAGGAAGCCTGCCGCTATCAAGCACATGGATATACCGGCTGACATCCCGATAATTCCAGGAACGCCCCACACCATCAAAGGAGTGTGCCGCCGGCCCAAGGCCCTTATAAGGCACCCCGAACCAGTATTTCCCATTGTGCCGGGAGCGATGGGTGGGGGTTCTTGCAAAGTTGGACACCTCATAATGATCATAGCCCCGCCCACCTGCCCAGTCAGATGTGGCAATAAAAAGATCTGCCACCTCCTGTTCCCCAAGGGGAATCACCCTACCGGTTTTAAACCCATTGTAAAGCGGGGTATCCGGTTCATAGGTGAGCATGTAACAGGAGAGATGTTCCGGCAAAAAGGAAAAGGCAATATCCATATCCCGGTACCAGCTGTCGGCCGTTTCGTTGGGAACACCAAACATCAGATCCAGACCAATGTTTTCAAACCCGGCCCGACGGGCACCCGTCAAAGCATCCACAGCATCGGCGGCACTGTGAATACGACCCAGAAATTTAAGTTTTTCATCCTGAAAGGACTGAATACCCATGTTAAGTCGATTAACCCCAAGGGCATGCATGTCGGCCAGATAGGCATCATCCACGGTGCCGGGATTAACCTCCATGGTTACCTCGGCACCGGCGGCAATACGGCCCAGGTCCTGGATGGCCGACAATATAATCTCCATTTCCCCGGCCGTGAGCACCGACGGAGTTCCGCCCCCGAAATAAATGGTGTCAATGACATGATCTCCCAGGGAGCGCAGCCGCATTTCCCTTACCAGGGCTGACACAAACGCGCCTTTCAAGGCCAGATCACTGGTGGAATAAAAATCACAATACCGACATTTTTTCACACAAAAGGGAACATGGATATATAATCCGTGATTTTCAGACAAAACAGGGCCTCTCTTACTAAATATTGAGGGAATTGATCACAACATGGGCCAGGCATAAATATTTGACTTGCTCATGTAAATGTTTAGACAGTGCTCCATCTTCGTCTGTCTGGGACTGCACAGCATACCAATGCCATGTGAGCAGCCCCAAACAGATGAAGATGGGACCAGACCGACCAGAACCTTACAATGGGTAGCCAACGGTGTCAGACGGGCAAAAAAAATCGTCAAAGCCTTTGACATGAAAGGCCACCTGATTTATTCTCACTTGTTTTAAAGCCGGGGCCGAAACCAACCATGCCCGGTGCTCCTTATAGCTGCCATGTCCTGACGGACACAACAAATATAGGCTCGTAGACGCGGGAGCCAAATGGTATTATACCGCCGCCCCCCGACGGGCAATGAAAAAACAGTCGATGTCAGTACCAAGTACCAAGTATTTACTTTTTCATATATAAATTAAAGGATATCTCCGGAACGTGGGTCAGCTCTTAAAAAAAACAATCCTGACAGTATTGATCGTATGCACAATCATCACCCTGGCAGGATTCACTTATATAAATCACTTTGCAGACACTTCCCTGACATCCCGGGACAGCACCCGCCTTATCACCATTTCCAGGGGCAGTGTTCTCAAACAGATTTCAGACACCCTGTACAGCAATCACCTTATTTCAAACAGTCTTTTATTCCAGATATTTGTCCGGTTCCAAAAAAAAGCCGGAGTCATCAAGGCAGGGGAATATGAACTCTCCGCTGCCATGTCTCCGGCCCACATACTTGACATCCTGTCCCGGGGCAAAGTCAAGCGCCACCGTGTCACCCTGCCCGAGGGCTTCACCGTGGCGGAAGTTGCCCGGCAACTTGAAATTGCAGGATTGGGAAACCAGACAGATTTTATGGCCCTTGCCCATGACCCGGACTTTTGCACAGGCCTTGGCATTGACACGGACAATCTGGAGGGCTACCTGTTTCCGGACACCTATTTTTTTGAAAAAAACACCCCCCCAAAAGCCATTCTCACCACCATGGTTAAAAGATTCCAGGCGGTTTTTATTCCGGAATGGAAAACCCGGGCCAGGCAGAGCAATCTTTCCATTCATCAGGTGGTCACCCTTGCCTCCATCATTGAAAAAGAAACCGGCTCCCCCGACGAGCGCCCGCTGATTTCATCGGTTTTTCATAACCGGCTGAAACGCAACATGCGCCTTCAAAGTGATCCCACGGTGATCTACGGCATAGCCGACTTTAATGGCAACATCACCCGCAGGGATCTGAAAACCCCCACCCCCTACAACACCTATGTAATCAAAGGACTGCCCCCCGGTCCCATTGCAAATCCCGGCAGGCAGGCCATGGAGGCGGCTTTGTTTCCGGCAGACAGCCGATTTTACTTTTTTGTGTCCAGAAATGACACCACCCATCATTTTTCAGCAACATTAAAAGAGCATAACCGGGCCGTGGGCAAATATCAGCTGGGACAGTGAGTCAGTCAAACTGATTGAGATAAACAATCACGGCACCGCTGCGGGATTTTTGTTTCCGGTCCCATTCAAACCAGAGCACCACCCCATCTCGCTTCAGGCGCACCAGAAGATCTTCCACCACGTGGGGTAATACTGCGCCCGCTTCAGAATGAAGGCCCTTCCCCACCACAAGACGCAGGGTAAAAAAACCGTTTCGCCAGGAATGCCGAAGGTAGTTCTCCGCCTGGGCATCTGCTTCGGCGGCCGTCAAGCCATGGAGATCCAGCTGCTTTTCCGGGGGCGGATACCTTTTCAGGCGTTTTTTAAGGGGCACCGGCGCAGGGGGTTCTCGGTCTCTTTTTTCCCTTAAAAGGGCATCCTGGTTTTTTCCCTTCAGTGAGAATTCCAGCAGTTCAGAGAAAATCTCCACCTCTTGCGGTGATGTTTTATCTTCATTTTCTGAGACCTTGAACACATCCGAAAGTTGCTGATCCTTATCCAGAAAGGGCAGACCATGACGGTCCCTTATCACCGGCCTGGGGGTGGCTTTACCGGCGGTATCCCCGGACCCGTCTTCCCCATTGACCGACAGATCTTCCGGCACCATGTGTGCAAAAAGCCGTTCTAAATCCTGGTCGTTTTTAAACACCGGAATCCCATTTCGATTCACCCACCGGGCAGGTGTTACATTTTGTTTATTACTGTCTTTTGAAGCCATGGACTCATATTAATGGAAACCTCTTTTTTTTTCAAGGGTAATGGCGTCATGTTAATTGACTTTACCCATACATGCTGATATTGTTTCCCGTTATGGATACAGGAAATATAGCAGAATATATTGATCAACAAAGAGTGATCTGTGCGGTGGTGACGCAGCTAAAGAACCTGCGGTTAAAATTACTTACGGAAAACAACCGTGAAGTGAATCTTTCCGCAGGACGGGTGGCCCATGTGTCACGGGAAGGCCTTGATGTATCAGCATCCAGGGAATCCCTTGTGCGGGAACTCAAGCGCATCTCCCAGAGAAGAAGAGAGCTGTCACAAACCCTTGACATTGAGGAATTGTGGGAACTGCTCCACGAAGATGGGGACCCCATCGATATTCCCACCATGACCGCTCTTTGTTTTGATCCACCGGTGACGCCGGATCATGAGTCTGCGGTCATCCGGGCATTCTTCAATGACAAGCTGTATTTCAAGTTCGGCAAAGACGTATTAACCCCCAATGCCCCGGAACAGATCCAGCAGAAATTAAAACAGATCCAGGAGACAGAGGCCCGGGAACGCCTTATAGACAGAGCAGGCGCATGGATTAAAGCCATGGACCAGGGTGCCGATGTGGAACCCCTGGAACCGGAAATTCTGGATATCCTCACCGACTATTACATCCATGAAAGGGAAAGCAGCACCGCCGCCGATGCAAAGGCCATACTGTCCCGGGCGGGCACCGATTCTCCCCAGCAGATTTTTTCTATGATGGTCAAGGCCGGCATATGGCAGCAGGATGAAAACCTTGATCTCATCCGTCTGGATATCCCCACCCGTTTTCCCAAAGAAGTCATGGAGCGTGCAGATCAGCTGATCTCCCACCATGAGGATTTCACAAAAGACCCCCTGAGAAAAGACTTGAGACACCTGCCCCTGATCACCATTGACGGGCAGTCCACCCTGGATTATGACGATGCCATCAGTCTTGAAAAAGAAGAGGATGGCGGATATCGTCTGGGAATTCACATCATTGATGTGGGATTTTACATCAAACATGATGATGTCATTGACCGGGATGCCCGGTCCAGGGCCAGCTCCATCTACATGCCCGATGACAAAATCCCCATGCTTCCCCCCAACCTGTCCGAGGATCTGTGCAGCCTCATGGAGGGGGAAACAAGGCCCGGGATTTCCACCCTGGTGCGGCTCAACCGTTTTTTTGAAATCATTGACTATGAGATCACGGCCAGCATCATCAAGGTGCATCACCAGATGACCTACACCGAAGCCAACATGCTCAACGGCGAAGATGATCCCATTACCACCCTGCATAAGATTGCCACGGTATTAAGGGAAAAACGCATGAAAGCCGGGGCGGTGCAGATCACCCTGCCCGAGGTGAACATCTGGGTGGAAGAAAATGGAGACATCGGTATTTCACGCATTGACCGGGAAAACCCCTCCCGCATGCTGGTATCAGAGATGATGATCCTTGCCAACGCCCTCATGGCCGAGTTCGTTGCCAGCCATGACATCCCGGCGGTGTTCCGGTCCCAGCCGGACCCGAAACAGCGCCTGTTCCAGGGGGTGGAAACCTCATTGTTTCTCAACTGCATGCAGCGAAAACAGCTGAACCGGGCCAGCACCGGTACCAAACCCGAGCATCATTCAGGCCTTGGCGTCAAAGCCTATGCCACGGCCACCTCCCCCATCAGAAGATATTTTGACCTGCTCACCCAGCGCCAGATCCGGGGCATCCTGGGATATGAAGCCCCCTACACCAAAGACGAACTCGACTCCATGCTCCAGGTGCTTGAGATACCCATGGCCAACACCGGCAGGGCACAATTCCAGAGACGACGTTACTGGCTGCTGAAATATCTTGAAGGCATGAAAGGATCTGCCCAGGAAGCCGTTGTGCTGGACAGCCGCAGGGATTTTTTCACCATTCTCATCAAAGAGTTCATGCTGGAATGGCGACTGCCGTCGGGGGGCATGAAGCATAAACCCGGAGATCTCATCCAGGTGACCATCCAGCATGCCGATGCCAGGCGGGACCAACTCTCCCTTTTCAGTTGCTAATGCATAGTCAAGGCTAAAAATCAGGATTGAGCGGAACATGGAAGATTGCCCGTGGGTATTACCCAGGATCAACCATCCTGAAATCAAGCTATGACATTGCACCAAGAACCGGCTGCTTTGTGTGCAGCCGATCCCCATATCACTTCGAAAAAAACGGGCTTGGTCGCAGCATGGACCAGTCGTCACATTTGCTGGACCAACGGGGTCAGGCTTGTGTTATTGGCGTTATCGCCCACAGCCTGTGTAAAGGCCAAAAGCACCGATAATGCCAATAACGCAAGCCTGACCCCACCCCAAGAGGCCCATGTTGTGACCAAGCCCAAAAAACAATCCATACAGATCAGTGTTTAAAACTTCTCTGGCCGGTGTACACCATGGTGGCACCGTTTTCGTTGCAGGCCTCAATCACCTCGTAGTCGTTCATGGAACCACCGGGTTGAATCACAGATTTTACCCCCTGTTTCAGCCCCACGTCAATGCCGTCCCGGAAGGGGAAAAAGGCATCACTGACCATGGTGGATCCCACAAGACCGCCCTTTTGGGCCTCCACATCGGCAATGATTTCTGCCCGACGGTCATCGTCCTGTGCCAGCAGATTAAAGGCCGTGTCATAGCGTTCAAAGGCCAGTCTATCCATTAATTTTCGGTAGGCCTTGTCCACGGCGATTTCTGCCACGCCCACCCGGTCCTGCTCTCCGGTACCGATGCCCACCGTGACATTGTCCTTCACATAGATGACGGAGTTGGAGGTAATACCAGATTCCACCAGCCACCCAAACAGCATGTCACTGTACTCTTTTTCCGTGGGCTGGCGATCCACCTTGTAGGTTTTTCCCTTGTAGGTTGTTTCAGCAAGGCTAAGATCCGCCTTGGTAAGGCTTGTGGGGGCAAAGGACCACTGGGCCACAATCCCGCCGTCCATGAGGCTTTTAAAGTCCAGCACCCGTTCACCAATGTAATTTTCCAGGCGGTGGATATTGTTGATGCGGATCACCCGCAGATTTTTACGACGGGCCAGGATATCCACAGCACCTTCTTCAAAATCCGGGGCCACCACAACTTCTGCGTACTGGTTGGCAATGGCTTCGGCTGTGGCCTTGTCCACGGATCGGTTCAGGGCAATGCATCCGCCAAAGGCCGCCACCCGGTCTGCCATGTAGGCCTTTTCATAGGCGCTTTCCAGGGTGTCTGAAATGGCGGCCCCGCAGGGATTATTGTGCTTTACAATCACCGCACCCGGGGTGGCGGAAAAGTATCGCAAAACATTCAAGGCATTGTCGGCATCGGTGAGGTTGGTTTTACCGGGGTGCTTGCCCGACTGCAGAAGCTCCAGATTGGACACCATGTATTTACCGGGCTTGATGGTTTCAATGCCACCCAACACCAGATTTCCATTTACCAGGCGATAAAGAGCTGCCTCCTGACCGGGATTTTCGCCATAGCGCAGCCCCTTTTCAACCCCGTCAATGGTCCAGGCCACCTTGTCGTAAAACAGGGTCTGTCTCCCGCTTTCATCCACAAAGCTGATCTCCATGGACGGGGTAAAGTGATCGTCCATCACCGTCTTGTACATTTTCTTTAAATCTTCCGCCATTTTTTTATTCCCCCGTGCTGTAACAGGTTGCCACATCATTGGCCGACAATCCTGCAAGATAGTCGGCAATGGTTCGGTCATACACTGCTGTGTGTTCAAAGGCTTTCTGTGAAAGGACAAAACGCTGGGCCAGGGTCAGTGCGCCGCGGTTGTCTTTCATGTCATTTAAAATACCGTCATAATCCACCGGATTCACCACCGAAGCCACCCGGATGAAATTCTTTGCCGATGCCCGGATCATGGTGGGTCCGCCGATATCGATATTTCCCCGGGCATTCTCACAGGTGACGTCCTGTTTTGCAATGGTCTCTTTAAAGGGGTAAAGATTCACCACCACCATGTCTATGGCCAGGGAATCGGTGCGCTTCAGATCATTCTGGTGATCCGGATTATAGGTCTCTGTGAGAAGCCCCAGATAAATCCTGAAATCCAGGGTTTTCACAAGCCCCCCCTGGGTTTCGGGCTGCCCGGTGTAATCGGACACCTGCTGCAGACATCCCTTGGCTTTGTCCCCCAGAATTTCTTTTATCCGCTTATGGGTTCCCCCGGTGGAAAGGATTTTTATGCGGGGATTGATATTGAGCAATCCGGGAATAAAGGTTTCAAGGCCGGATTTATCCGACACACTGACCAGAACGGTGTTTATTTCCACCGCGTCATCAATTTTGGTTACAATATTTTTTGTCATCACGCTTCCTCACCTGACTGGATCGGGGCACACCCCACCAGTGTTTCAAGCCATTTAAAATCTTAATTAATAATATAAATCAGCGAGGTAAGTCAAGGTGGTTCCCGCAATTCCAACGGAGGCGGGCTGAATTCAAGAAAAATGTTTAGAAGACAAAGCTGCCTGAACCACCGACATCAGAGCCTCCGGGAAATGCCCTGACCGGAACATTGGAACCCAAGGGGGTAGGATTTTTGCCCTTCCAGGCGTTAAGAAGCACAGCTTGTTTAAGGAGCTTGCCCGCAATTTTCGTGCTTTTTAGCCTGGAAGGGCAAAAATCCCCCCCGACGTTTCCGTTCCGATCAGGGCAGTCCCCGGAGGCGGCATAATGGCATTTCCGGGCTTGGTCACAGCATGGGACATTGTGGAGTGGGTTCAGACTTGCGTTATTAACACTTTTTTTAGCCTCCTTCATATCATCACAAAAGTACTCCACACTTTTTGGGAATAATGCCCGGCCAACGGTCTTCAGAAGTGTAAGCCGGCCAATGAAAGATGCCTTTTTTTGTGTTTTTCATTGATCCTGGGCTCATTTTTATGTAAAAGTATGCTTTTAAAAAAATCATCCATGATTATTTTATATTCATTCAATAAAATAATGTAAACTAAACATGAACAATCCCGGGAGGGCGATATGCCAGAAAAAAAAACAGCAGCAGGCACAACGACCCTGGACCTCCGGGGGAAGCAGTCGGTGAGGGCCACCTTCAAACTCTCGGAAAAAGCCATTGCCTATTTAAGTCTGGTGGCGGTGCATCTGGGGATCAAGCAGAAATCCCTTTTTGACCACCTCATGGACGATGCCACGGCCCTGAGAGATATTGGTGCAACCATCCGCATGGGCCAGTTCAACCGCATTGAGCGGGTGCAGAAAACCTATGTGCTCAGCCGAAAAACCCTGGAGGTGCTGGAACTGATCTCCAACGATCTCAACACCCCCAGAGATGCCCTGGTGGAATATTCCCTGCATAAACTAAAGGATGTCATCCAGGGAGAAAAAAAACGCCATGAACAGCGAAAGCTCCTGTTTAATGAGGTTAGAACCCATTGGGAAGCGGGAAAGACTCTTCTGGAAAAGGCCAGGGACACCCTGGGACCGGAAGATCCCTTCTGCCTTCAGATAGAGCGATCCATGGTTTCTTTGACCCGGGCAAGAAAAGAACTTTCCGAGTTCATCGAAAAGAGTAGAATCATTGAAAATTATTAATCTCCCGGGCCGCATCTGATGGCCGCTGGGTGCGGCATATTGCCATTTTATTTATTTGCAGTCGTAGCAATGGGAATGCGTCCGTGTCCATATGGACAGAAATGACCGTTATTACCGCAGGGGGGAGTCCCTTCCTGCCACGAATAATAAAAGCATAAAGGAGGTACTGTGATACAGGTCGAGAATCTGACCAAATACTACAACAGTTTCTGTGCGGTGGACGGCATCAGCCTGAACATCCGAAAGGGAGAAATCCTGGGTCTTCTGGGTCCCAACGGTGCCGGAAAGACCACCACCCTGAGAATGCTCACCGGTTTTTTCAACCCCACATCCGGTACCATCAAGGTCAAAGATCTTGAAATGCCGGGGGACACCCTTAAAATAAAAGAACTCATGGGATACCTGCCGGAATCCGCCCCCCTGTATCACAACATGCTGGTCTTTGATTATCTGACCTACGTGGCAAAGGTAAGGGGGCTTAAAGGAGATGAGATCACCAACAGACTCCATGAACTGTCCCACCTGTGCGGCCTGTCTGATATCATGCACAAATCCGTGGATGAACTGTCCAAGGGCTTGAAGCAGCGGGTGGGCCTTGCCCATGCCATGATGACCGATCCGGAAATCCTGATACTTGATGAGCCCACCTCGGGGCTTGATCCCAACCAGATTGCAGAAATCAGAAGCATTATCCGGCGCATCGGCAAGGAAAAAACCATTATTTTTTCCACCCATATCCTCAGCGAAGCCGAGGCCACCTGCGACAGGATTGTCATCGTGAACAAGGGCCGGGTGGTGGCGGACGACACCACGGAAAACCTGAAAAACAGAGCACAGAAAACCACCTGTTTCACCCTTGCCCTTTATGGGGATTCAGGCAAGGAGATCCTTGACCTCCTGCAAAGCATTGACAAATCCCTTGCCGTCAGACAGCTGGCGGAAAAGGAATCCGGTATTTCCCTGTACGAAATAAGAAGCAGTGAAGCCCGGGACTTCAGAAAGGATATCTATCTTAAAATCAAAGAAACCGACTGGATCATGGCCGAACTGACCAGGGAATCCCAGAGCCTGGAACACATCTTCCAGGAACTGACAAAGGGAGTATAAACAATGTACCAGACCCTTCACATTGCAACCAAGGAATTCAAGGATTACTTCATCTCCCCCATTGCCTACATTGTTATTTCACTGTTTCTGGTGGTGACGGGATGGTTTTTCTTTTCCACGTTTTTCATCTTTGACCGGGCGGACATGCGAAACTTTTTTTCCCTGCTGCCCACCATTTTTTCTTTTATCATACCGGCGGTGACCATGCGTTTGTTTTCCGAAGAGATCAATGTGGGCTCCTATGAGACCCTCATGACCCTGCCGGTGTCCTTCAGAGACATTGCCCTGGGTAAATTTCTTGCAGCCACCGCCTTTTCCGGCTGCATGCTGCTGCCCACCCTGGCCTATCCCCTTTGCATATCCATGATCGGAGAGGTGGATTTTGGCCCTGTCATCGGCGGGTATCTGGGTGCCCTGCTCCTGGCCGGAGCCTATTGTTCCCTGGGTATTTTTGCCTCCAGCATGACCCGGAACCAGATTGTGGCCTTTATTCTGGGTGCGGCCATCTGCTTTACCCTCACCATACTGGACCGAATTCTTTTTTTCACGCCCGCCTCCCTCACGGAAATCATCGGATTCCTTGGAACCAACACCCATTTCCAGAGCATTTCCAAGGGGGTCATTGACTCAAGGGATATCCTTTATTTCTTAAGTGTCATGTTTCTCGGGCTTTTTGGCACTTATCTTGTGATGCAGAAAAAGAATTAAGGAGGAATCCATATGAACACATATTCCAACAAAGGCGCATATATAAAATTTCTCACCTATGCGGTGGTGGTCATTCTGGTCAATGTGGTGGCGGTGACCCTGTTTTTCCGGGCGGATCTCACCGCCAACCGCATCTATTCCCTTTCCGATGCCAGCAAAGCGGTGGTAAAAACCCTTTCGGAACCCTTAACCATCAAGGTGTTTTTCACCAAAAATCTGCCGGCCCCCCACAACACCACCGAAAGATACCTCCATGACCTGTTTGAGGCCTATGCCGCAGAAGGGGGCAACCGCTTTAATTACACCTTTTATGATGTCACGGCAGATGATTCCGGTCTCACCGATCAATCCAACTCCAATAAACAGCTGGCCCAGGATTACGGTATATCACCGGTGCAGATCCGCATCATTGAAAACGATGAAATGAAGTTCCAGCAGGCTTACATGGGCCTTGTGATCATCCACGGGGATATGATGGAAAAAGTACCCGCCATCACCTCCACCGACGGGGTGGAGTATCTGCTGACCACGGCAATTCAGAAGCTTAATAATAAAGTCAGCGCCTACATGGCCCTGGAAGATAAAATAAAAATCCGCACGTACCTGTCCTCCTCCCTGGAAAAGGTGGCTCCCCTCATGGGTCTTGACCAGCTGGCCGCCCTTCCCGGGGCCATTAAAGAGGTGATGGAGGCATTGAACCAGGAAAGCCTTGGCAACATTGATTATGCCTTTGTGAATCCCACAGGGGACAAGGCCCTGGAAGAGCTTGCCGGAAAATACAACCTCATGGTGCTCAAATGGCCTGAAGTTCCCCAGCAGGGCATTGCAGCAGGTAGCGGCGGAGCCGGCATTGTCATGGAATACCAGGACCAGATCAAGGTCACCCCTCTTATCACCAGCGTAAACCTGCCCATCATCGGCACCACCTATCAGATGGCCAATCCCGAAGCCCTTAAAGCCACATTGTCCCAGACCATGGAGACCATGATCGGTATCAACGAAACCGTGGGCTATCTTTCCGATCATGGCACCCTACCCCTTTCTCCCGGAGCCATGGGCATGATGCCGGGGCAGCCCAGAAGCAACATGAACGCCTTCAATCAGCTGTTGTCCCGGCAATACACCATCAAATCCCTTGCCCTGAACAAAGAGGGTATACCCGAAGGACTCAAAACCCTTATCATTGCAAAACCCACCCAGTCTTTTTCCGATTATGAGCTGTTCCAGATCGACCAGGCATTGATGCAGGGCACCAACATTGCCTTTTTCACCGATGCCTTCCAGGAGATCATGCCCCAGCAGCCCATGGGCATGGGCGGCGGTCCCCGGTATGTGCCCATTGACACCGGACTTGAAAAACTCCTGGCCCATTACGGTATCACCATTGATCCCTCCTATGTTCTGGATGAAAGCTGTTACCGTCAGCAACTGCCCCCCCAGCAGGGAGGCGGAGATCAGAACATCTACTTTGCCCCCATCATCAAGGACGCAAACATAGACCGCAGCCTTGCCTTCATGAACAACATCAAGGGCTTGATCACCATGCAGATCTCCCCTGTTCTTGTGGATGAAGACAAGGTGGAACAAAGTGGACTCACCGCCACACGGCTTTTTTCCTCATCGGACAAATCATGGACCATGGCGGACAACATTGACTTAAACCCCATGTTTCTCCAGCCCCCCACCCAGACATCGGATATGAAATCCCAACCCCTGGCCTGGGTGATCTCCGGGGAGTTCACCAGTTATTTTGCCGGCAAAGACCTGCCGGCCAAACCCGCTGCTGAAACAGACCTGTCCGCGAAGGAAACAGACGTCAGCGACACAGAAACATCTCCTGCAGCACCGGTCACAGCAGATCCCCTGCTGGCAAAAATCGAAACCCGCAATGCCTTTATCACCAAAGGCACCTCCGGCAAAATATTTGTCATGGCCTGTTCTGCAGTGCTCCAGGACAACATGCTGGACCCGGAAGGCCAAAGCACCAATGCCGCCTTTATTCTAAATGTCATTGATCACCTCAACGACCGGGATGACATTGCGGTTTTAAGAAGTAAAAACCAGACCTTTAATCCCCTTGCCGAAACCACCCCCCTTATCCGGGGTGTGATCAAGCTGTTTAACATTGCAGGTCTGCCGTTGCTGGTGATCCTCATGGGATTTGCAGTGCTGTTAAAACGACGGGGCAGAAAACGGAAAATCAAACTGATGTTCCAGGAAAACTAAGGAGACCCACCATCCATGAAAAAGGAATATCTCATTCTCATACTGGTGATTGCCGGGCTTTGCGCCTATCTTTTTACCCACAATGAAAACAGAACCAACTATTCCCTGCCGGAGCTGAAATCTCTGAATGCCTCGGATATCACAGCCATAACCATTGAACAAAATGGCAAACCCATCCGCATATCAAAAACCAATGAGGTCTGGGGTATCACAAAAAAAGCATATCCAGGGGATGTCGATAAAATAAATACCCTGATAAAAACCATCACAGACCTTCACATCACGGCACTCGTGTCTGATAAAAAAGAGGATGCCAGACGCTACCAGCTGGATTCGGAAAACCGCATAAAGGTTACGGCAGAAGGAAATTCCGGCCCCGTGCGCACATTTGAAATGGGAAAGGTTGCCCCCTCGTACCACCATACTTTTGTCCGGCTTGACGGGGATGATACGATTTACCACGCCGCAGGCAATTTCCGACGGGACTTTGAGGCAGACATCAATGATCTTAGAAACAAACAGGTGCTTTCCTTTGATGAGAAAACCATCAAAGGCATGGAGCTAAACACATCGGGTATTACCCGGACACTGTTGACAAGTCCTGTCACTGACAAGGAAACTGCCACCACAGAACCACCCACAGGGACACAAGAGACCGCTCCCCAGGACCAGGCATCGGCAACAATCAATGAAGCAAAAACAGTATGGATGTTCCAGGATGACAATACCCCCGGAGATACTGACAAGGTTAAAACCCTTCTCTCCAGCCTGTCGTCCCTGGAATGTGACAGCTACACAGCAGATGAGAACAAAAAAAGCCTTGGGGGACAGACCCTGTTGTGCCACATCCTGCTAAAGGGCGATAAAGAAATAGAGCTGACACTGTTTGAAAAAGATGCCAATGGCAAATACCCGGGCCTGTCATCGGAAAGTCCCTTTCCCTTTGTACTGGATACGTATCAGGGGCAGGATCTTGTATCCAACATAGAGACCCTTTTGGGCATAGAAAAAAAACCGGAAGATACGGATCCCCCCCTATCCACGGACACACAGCCGTGACCCATGTAAACGGGGCTTACAACACCCCTGACCGTGACATACTTTCTGTTTTAGTATAACAAACTTCTTGGCGGCAAGCCAATCTGAACCCCGGAGAAAGGCTTGTCGTCAGATTTCCTCCACTTTTATCCGCCCCGGAAGAGAAGCTTTTTGGCCCCCATGCCCCCAACTTCCACCCTTGTTTTGTGGACATATTCTTACCTTTTCTAAAATATTTGATTTTTTATACATATTTTTTTCTTGACTTAATAATGGGATTCAGAGAATAGTAGAGTCTACGGTGGATAAATGTGGAGTTACTTTAAAAAACAGGATTCAATCCCAAACCATGTTTCGATCCAGTTCTTTTCACACCATGGACCCTAAAGGCAGAGTGATCATCCCGGCCCGATTCAAAAAGGTGATACTTGCCACCGGCACCAATGAGATCATGATCAGCATAAATGCCGGTTGTCTGTATGCCTACACCATGGAAAGATGGCTTGAAATAGAAAAAAAACTCATGGCTGTGAAACTGGACCACATGACCCGTTTCAAAAGGGTTTTTCTGGGAAATGCCACCTGTTGCACCTGTGACAAACAAGACCGAATATTGCTACCCAAACCCCTTAGAATTTATGCCGGCCTGGAAAAAGACATTGTACTGGTGGGATTGCTGGACCGCTTTGAAATATGGTCCAGGCAGGACTGGGAAATGGAAAACAGCAAGTTGGCCGATGATCTTAATCAACCGGATGTAAGACAAATCATTGCATCCCTGGGACTGTAACAAATGACCTTTGAACATACCTCCGTCATGCCGCAGGAAGTGGCCCGCCATCTGAACCTGAAACCGGGGGATGTGTGCGTGGACGGAACCCTGGGCGGGGCCGGCCATGCCGCTGAAATGGTCAATCAAATTTCTCCGGGGGGCCGTTTCATCGGCATTGACCAGGACATGGATGCCATTGAAAATGCCCGTATAAAACTATCCCGCAGGGATAGCCATATTACCATTGTTCATGACAATTTTTCACATATGCCTGAAATTCTTAAAAACATGGAAATCAAAGGTGTGGATGCCATCCTCCTTGACCTCGGACTTTCCCTTCATCAGCTCAGAAGGGGGCAGCGGGGTTTCAGTTTTTTAAAGGATGAACCCCTGGACATGCGCATGGACAAACGCCATGGAATAACGGCTGCGGACATTGTCAACACCTTTACCCAGAAGGAGCTCACCGATATTTTTTTTTCCTATGGTGAAGAACGCATGTCCCGACAGATTGCCCGCAGGATAATTGAATCCCGGACTCTGGCACCCATCACCACCAGTGTTCAACTGGCAGCCATTATAACGGATGCCATTCCGACCAAGGTGGCAAGAACCCAGAAGATTCATCCGGCAACACGGGTATTCCAGGCCCTGCGGATCAAGGTAAACCGGGAACTGGAACGTCTGGAAAAAATTATGGAACAGATCCCTTCTTTGTTAAACCCCGGGGGAAGAATCTGTATTATATCCTTTCATTCCCTGGAAGATCGCATTGTAAAACATGGCATCAGGGCCTTTGAAAACGGATGTACCTGTCCCAGGGAGTTTCCCCAATGCACCTGCGGTTTTATCCCCTGTCTGAAATCCATCTCCCGGAAACCTTTCCTCCCCACGGCCAAAGAAACTGCCACGAACCCCATGGCACGCAGTGCTCGATTGCGGGTTGCTGAAAAAATTTAAGCAGTGATCAGAACCAATACAAAAAAAAATACCCCCCGGAAAAAACAGTCCACATTCCAGGGAAAATGGCTGATAATTATTATTATTTTTATTTTTGAACTGCTGTTTTACACATGGATCCGGGTGGAGATCACCACCACGGGCAAAGAAATTTCAAAGGCACAAGGTCGGCAAAAAGAAAAAAGGGCATACCAGTCGGAATTGATCGTGGAAAAAGAGAGGCTGTCTTCACCGGAACGCATCATGACCATTGCCCGGGATAACCTGGATCTTCACACACCGGCACCAGAACAGATTATTAATATGGATGGCATGCCATGACCCAGGAGATCTTCCAGAAAATATCCACACGGATACGTGTGATGGAATTTTTATTCGGGATCGTCATTTTGCTCATTGCAGGTAGAGCTGTCATGCTGCAGTTGTTTGATACAGATCAGCTCACCGGGCTTGCAGATAAAGATTTGATGACACAGGTTGATATACAGGGAAAGCGGGGGGATATCCTGGATCGAAACATGAAAAAACTCAGCACCAGCCTGGATGCCATATCCATTGCCGCCGCTCCTGTGGACATACTTGATCCCCGGCAGGCGGCCCGCACCCTGGCCCCCCTGCTGCAATTGGATGAAACAGTCCTTACCGGGAAATTTTCTTCGGGGAAAAAGTTTGTGTGGCTGAAAAAAAAGCTCTCCACCGGCGAGGCAGACAAAATAATGGCTCTTAAAATCCGTGGTATTCTACCAATTAAGGACACCATCCGATTTCACCCCAATCGGGAACTGGCAGCCCAGGTCATCGGCATCACAGGGTGGGATGATACGGGAAAAGAAGGGTTTGAGTTCAAGTTTGATTCACAGCTCAAGGGAAGGACGGAAAGCATACGCATAAAAAAGAACGCCCTTAAAACAATTGAAGAAAAAACCCGGGCGTTGCGGGGGGAATCATTGGTCCTCACCCTTGATAAAACCATCCAGTACATTGCAGAAACGGCTCTAAAAAAAGCGGTGATTGACAATGATGCCAGTTCCGGCATGGCCATTGTCATGCAACCTGACACCGGAGAGGTTCTTGCCATGGCCCATTTCCCCCTGTTTAATCCCAATGTTTTTGGTGAATTTGACCCGAAAATATGGCGGAACCGGGCCGTCACCGATGCCTTTGAACCCGGCTCCACCCTGAAAATTTTCCTGGCAGCGGGGGCTATGGACCAGGGGATAAGCTCTCCAGACGCCCCTTTTTTCTGTGAAAACGGAGCCTTCAGGGTTGGGAATAAAACCATAAGGGACACCCACGCCTATGGCTGGCTCACCCTTGGACAGATTGTCCAGGTTTCCAGCAACATCGGAGTGACAAAGGTAGCCATGCAAATGGGAAGTGAAAAACTCCACACAACACTCACCCGTTTTGGATTTGGAGAAAAAACCGGTATTTCCTGCCCCATTGAAACCCCGGGCTCCCTTATGCCCCCAGAAAAATGGACACCCATTGACACGGCAGCCATTGCCTTTGGCCAGGGCATTGCCGTATCGGCCATACAACTTGCCGGTGCGGTTTCCACCATTGCCAACAAAGGCATACGAATGAAACCCCGGCTGATCCATGCCGTGCTTAAAGGAGATGGTTCCCTTAAAAAAAAATCCCCCACCCGGCTGGGCAGAGCTGTCTCAGAAACCACCGCCCGGAATGTCACCCGGATGATGCGTTCGGTGGTACAAAAGGGAGGCACCGGCACCCGGGCCGACCTGCCCGGTTATGAGGTCTGTGGAAAAACCGGCACGGCCCAGAAGGCCAAACGATTTGAAAAAGGGTATTCCGACACCGCATACACCGCAGTATTTGTGGGATTTGCCCCCCAGAACAACCCGCAGCTGACAGTGGTGGTCATTGTGGATGAACCCCAAAAACATCATTATGGTGGAGTGGTGGCGGCCCCGGCCTTTAAAACCATTCTGGAAAAAAGTTTTAATTATCTGAACATTGCCCCTGACATGAAACAGGTGCAATCCATGGCCCCTGGGGCCGGCGGAGCATAACCCGTGAGACTTTCTTATCTGACAAAAACTTGTACGCCCCTGTGGGAAAGGAATATTTCCTCGGACCTGGAACCGGGCAATGACCCGGAAATTTTATCCATCCATTACCGGGCCCAGGACGTAACCCCCGGCGGACTTTTCATTGCCGTCAAAGGCCTTAAGGCCGACGGCCATGGTTACATTGACCAGGCCATTGAAAACGGAGCCGTGGCCGTTGTGGTGGAACGCCATATTAAAACCCGGGTCCGCAGCATTGCCGTGAAAAGCACTCGACGGGCCATGTCCGCCATCAGTGCACGCTTTTACGGTAACCCTTCGGAAAAACTCGTCCTGGTGGGCATCTCCGGCACCAACGGCAAAACCACCACCACCTGGATTGTGGAGCATATCTTAAAGGCCGCCGGCCATGAAACCGGTGTCATCGGTACCATCAACTGGCGGTACAAGGATCAGGTGGCAGACACCCCGGTGACCACCCCGGAATCCATGGATCTGCAGCGCATGCTGGCCGTCATGGTAACGGCCGGGGTCACCCATGTGGTCATGGAGGTCTCCTCCCATGCCCTGGCCCTTCATCGGGTCCGGGACTGCTTTTTTGACGCCGCCATTTTCACCAATCTCACCCAGGATCATCTGGACTATCATAAGACCATGGGTGCCTACTGGGCCTGCAAGAGAAAATTGTACACCCGGCAGCTGGCCCGGGGCAGCAAAAACGGCCGGGCCATCATCAACATTGATGATCAAAGGGGGGCAGATCTTGCCCAGACCCTTTTACCTGCCCCCATCACCACCGGCACCGGTGCCGACGTCAGGGCCGTGGATGTTATGGAAGATATCTCCGGCATCAGGGCAATGCTTCATATTCAGGGGGCTAACACCCCTTTTTCCTCGCCTCTCAC
This sequence comes from uncultured Desulfobacterium sp., assembly GCA_963674605.1. Taxonomy (GTDB): domain Bacteria; phylum Desulfobacterota; class Desulfobacteria; order Desulfobacterales; family Desulfobacteraceae; genus Desulfocicer. Next base: position 1,970,860 of record OY771474.1, read on the forward strand.
CGGTGCATTCAACCTGGAAAACATTCTGTCCGCCGCCGGAGCAGCCCATGCCCTCGGAATTCCCCCGGACATCATCTGCCGGGGCATTGAAGCGTGCAAAGGGGTGCCGGGACGTCTGGAACGCCTGGACAATCCCGGTAACCGCTTCATTTTTGTGGACTATGCCCACACTCCGGATGCTCTGGAATCCATATTAAAAACATTAAAACTGGTGGCTCCGGGCCGGATCATCACCGTGTTCGGCTGCGGAGGAGACAGAGATCGCTCCAAACGTCCCCTCATGGGAAAAATTGCAGCCACATACAGCGACATTGCCCTGGTCACCTCGGATAATCCCAGAACAGAACCCCCCGAAGAGATCATCACGGATATTCTGACGGGGATGACATCCACTGCCCCCTCCCATGAAAAAGTGGTCTGGCTTTCCAGATTAACGGACCCGGTATCTTCTCCGTCCCCCATCCTGGTGGAACCTGACCGGAAAAAAGCCCTGCAGGCAGCGGTGGAACTGTCCCGTTCCGGGGATATCATCATCGCCGCCGGCAAGGGCCATGAAACCTACCAGGTAACGGCCCGGGGCACCATTGATTTTGATGACCGTCTTATACTCAAACAAGCCATAAAAGACGCCCATTGGGAAAAAGGAGAAAAGCCATGAAGAATTTTTCTCCCATTGCCTGGCACACCGACCATGTGATCCAAGCCCTTGAAATATCAGAAACACCCCGGGTGTTCCCCCGCGTTTTTTCCGGCATTTCAACGGATTCCAGAATCATCACCGATGAAGATCTTTTTGTGGCCCTCCAGGGCGACACCTTTGATGGACACCAGTTTATCTTCCCGCTTCTGGAACGGGGCATTAAAGGCTTTGTGATGAAAACAGCCTTTTTCAACGCCCTTTCCCCCGCTGAAAAGGAACGCTTCTCCGGGCAGAATGCCTGTGTGTTCTGCGTGGACAATCCCCTTAATGCCCTGGGCAGACTGGGGGCCTTCCAGCGCCGGAGAGCCAGTGCAAAAATCATTGCCATCACCGGCTCCTGTGGTAAAACATCCACCCGGGAAATGATTGCTTCCATTTTAAGGCAGAAATACACGGTGCTTTCCACCCCGGGTAATCTGAACAATGAAATCGGCCTGCCCCTGACCCTGCTTAAATTATCCACCACCCACCAGTGGGCCGTGGTGGAGATGGGCATGAACCATGAAGGGGAACTCACGCGGCTGGGCAACATGGCAACGCCGGACATGGGAATCATCACCAATACCTTCAAGGCCCATCTGGAAGGCCTGGGATCAGTGGATGCCGTGGCCCGGGCAAAATCAGAACTGCTGCCCTGTATTAAAGAAAAAGGCCTGGCCATTCTCAACCGGAATGACCATAGATGTCACATCATGGAAAAGGTGGCCCGAACACGTCCCATCAGCTGTTGTTTTTTCGGCACCCATGGTGACGCAGATGTGTCTGGTCACAACATCTCTTCGGACGGTGAAGGCCTAAGTTTTACCCTGAAAACCTCCACAGGAGATGCCCCAATCAACACAAAGATCACCCTTCAAACCCCGGCACCGGTGATGGTGGAAAATGCCCTGGCCGCGGCTGCAGCCGCCCTGGGGGCCGGCATGGATACAAACGACATACGTCGTGGACTTGGGGCCTTCCGACCGGTGAAGGGGCGCATGGAAATCCTGGAAAGCCAATGCCTGGACAACGGTGGAAAGATAAAAATCATTAATGACACCTACAATGCCAACCCCGGTTCCATGGCAGCAGCACTGAATATCCTGAAAGTACAGTCCAGCCAAAGCCCCACCGTTGCCGTACTTGGGGACATGCTGGAACTGGGAGATCAGGCACCCATGCTGCACAGAGAAATGGGCGAACTGGCAGCAACAGTGGGACTTTCCCATCTTTTCCTCCACGGCAACATGGCAGACCATGTTCTGGAGGGTGCATTGTCAAAGGGCTTCCCCCGGAAAAGAATTCTCACAGGAAGCCATGGGGCCCTGGTGGATGGACTTAAAAAAATTATCACCCCCGGTATGTGGATTCTTGTGAAGGGATCCCGGGGAATGCACATGGAACACATTGTAACGGCACTGCAGCAACGCCTTGGAGAAAAAGATTAATCATGCTCTACGACCTCTTATATCCGCTCCACACGGATATTTCTTTTTTTAATATATTCAGGTACATCACCTTCAGAACCATTTATGGCGGTCTCACGGCGTTCACCCTTTGTTTCGTGCTTGGTCCCTGGGCCATCAAAAAACTGTCCCGGCTGCAGATTGGTCAGATCATCCAGAAAGACGGTCCCCAGACCCATCTGGAAAAGGAGGGCACCCCCACCATGGGCGGGCTGCTCATCCTGTTTTCCATCACTGTATCAACCTTCTTATGGGCACGGTTGTCCAACCACTATATTTCCATCACCCTGTTGACCCTTTTATTGTTTGGCCTCATCGGGTTCATTGACGACTACCTCATGCAGGTAAAAAAAAGAAACATGGGCTTCACGGCCCGGGGAAAATTCATGTGCCAGATGGTGGCTGCTCTGGGAATCTCCTGGCTTATATATCAATGCCCTGATTTTACCACTGAACTGACCATTCCCTTTTTTAAAAGCCTCTCCCCGGATCTTGGCATCTGGTATATTCCCTTTGCCACATTGATCATTGTGGGCACCTCCAATGCCGTCAATCTCACCGACGGGCTGGACGGTCTGGCCATTGGTCCCATCATCATTGCGGCCGTAGCCTACATGCTTTTTGCCTATGTGGCAGGGCACATTAAAATCGCCCAGTATCTCCAGGTGCAGCCCGTTGCCTCCTGTGGAGAATTGTCCATTGTGTGCGGCATCCTTGCCGGTGCCGGTCTGGGGTTTCTATGGTTCAACGCCCATCCGGCCCAGGTCTTCATGGGGGATTCCGGCTCCATTCCCCTGGGGGCCATCCTGGGCACCCTGGCTGTCATGACCAAACAGGAAATTCTGCTGTTACTGGTGGGAGGACTCTTTGTCATTGAGGCGCTGTCGGTGATCATCCAGGTGGGTTATTTTAAAATGAGCCATGGCAAACGGGTGTTTCGCATGGCGCCCCTGCACCACCACTTTGAACTCAAGGGATGGCCTGAATCCAAGGTCATCGTGCGCTTCTGGATCATTGCCATCACCCTGGCCCTTGTCTCATTGAGCAGCCTTAAAATACGTTAGGACATATCCATGGTAAACATGAAAACCCCTTACATCCTCATCGTTGGTATCGGCCGATCCGGCATGGCCATGGCCCGTTTCCTTAAAAGACAGGGGCACCAGGTGGTGATTACCGACATTGATGCCACCCGGGCAGAACAGGCCAGGAAACTGGAAGAAACAGGCATTATCACAGAAATCGGTTTCCACGATGCCGCCAGCTTTGATGGGGCGGAAATGATCATTGCAAGCCCGGGGGTTCCCCTTGATATGCCGCATCTTGCAAGGGCCTCTCAAAAAGGCATCCCCATCCGGGGGGAGCTGGATGTGGCCGCAGAACATATCACGGCTCCCCTGGTGGCGGTGACGGGAACCAACGGTAAAACCACGGTGACCACCCTCATTGATCTTCTGCTCCGGTGCAGTTACCCCCAGGTGTTCACCGGTGGCAACATCGGTATTCCTCTGATACAGTACTTTGAACAGCCTGGGCCCGCCGGGGTGGGGGTGGTGGAGGTGAGCAGTTTTCAGCTGGACACGGCCAGAGACTTCAAACCCCATGTGGCCCTTCTTTTAAATATTTCCCCGGATCACATGGATCGATACCCCGATCCGGAGGCCTATGCCGCATCCAAATGGCGGATTTTTGCCCACCAGGATGAAAACGATGTGGCAATTCTGGGCAGCAGCCTTGCCCGCTTCACCGGGCAGACTTCACAACTCAAGGCCAAGACCTTCTTCATCTGCCAGGGGCATGAAGTCCCCCCGGCAAACGGTGCCCTGATTGAAAAAAACCGCATAATTTTTTACATGGACGGGCAGAAAATTCCGGGGGAGCTGTGCATTGAAAAAATTCCCCTTAAAGGCCGGCACAATCTTGAAAACATTGCAGCATCGGCCATGGCGGCCATTTGCATGGGAACCCTCCCGGCGGACATTGAACAAACCGTGTATAAATTCCCGGGGCTGCCCCATCGCATGGAATATGTCACAACCATGGATGGCGTTGCCTACTATAACGACTCCAAAGCAACCAATCCTGATGCGGTGATCAAGGCTGTGTCCTGCTTTGACAAATTGATCCTCATCATGGGGGGCAAGGAAAAAAATACGGATTTTTTAACACTGCAAAAGAGCATCAAATCGCGTGTAAAACATCTGATCCTCCTGGGAGATGCTGCAGAAAAGATAGAACACACCATGGCGGGCTTGTGTGACATATCCCTGGTTGACAGCATGGAAGCTGCTGTAAAAATGGCCCAGGTCCTGGCCCGAAAAGGGGACACAGTGATGCTCTCTCCGGCCTGTGCCAGTTTTGACATGTACACAAGCTATGGACACAGGGGAGATGATTTTAAATATCAGGTCAACCAATTGAAAACAACATGAATAAAAAAATTGACATCACCGCACCATTTTCACAGGAACCGTCCATACTGGTACCCGTGCTGATCATTGCAGGCCTTGGCATTGCCATGGTTTACAGTGCCAGCGCAAACATTGCCCTGGAAAACCACGGCACCCCTTCGCACTATGCAGGACGTCAATTACTTTTTTTCACCCTGGGACTTGGGCTCATGTACCTTGGGGCCTGGTTTCCCCACCAGTATCTCCAGAAACTTACCTATCCGCTGCTGATACTGGGGGTAATTCTCATGCTGGGAGTTCTGACCCCCCTTGGTACAGATGCCGGCGGAGCCAGTCGCTGGCTCAAAATAAAGGGCATCACCTTTCAACCCTCGGAACCCGCCCGGCTGAGTCTGGTGCTCTACCTGGCATATTCCCTGGCGGCAAAAGCCTCAAAACAGGAACAAATTCGTTCATTTTTCATCGGTTTTCTCCCCCATGCCATGGTCATGGGGCTGTTGACAATACTGCTGCTGCTGCAAAAAGACATGGGCTCCATTGTCATCATCTGCTTTATCACCTGGTCAATGATGTTCATTGCCGGTGTACCCCTTACCCACCTTCTTTCCATTATACTGCCGGCCATTCCCTTTATTTATTTTTTTATTTGTCTGGTTGAATATCGAATGGAACGCATCTTGACTTTTATTCATCCGTGGCAGGATCCCCTGAAGGCCGGATACCAGGTGACCCATTCCCTGAAAGCCTTTGCATCGGGGGGGGTCTTTGGCAAGGGCATCGGCCTTGGCTTCCAAACCGGCCATTACCTGCCCAAACCCCACACGGATTTTATTTTTTCCGTCATTGGTGAGGAACTGGGACTTGTGGGTGTATTAACTATTCTTGTACTCTACAGCCTGATTTTAAAACGGGGGGCAGACATTGCCCGATCGGCCAGTACGCTGTTTGGCAGCTTTCTGGCTGCGGGCATCACCATTCATCTGGGGCTCCAGGTTATGATCAATGCCGGGGTGACCCTTGGAATGCTGCCCACCAAGGGGCTGACCCTGCCCTTTATCAGCTATGGCGGAACCTCCCTTGTAATGAGCATGGCCGCCATGGGTATTTTAATGAACATCGGCCGAACAGGAACTGTGAATTCCCGGGAAAAAGAAACCGGACCAGACACCCGCCCGGAACCATCATCCATATCTTCACTTAAAAGGAGTGCCCTTGGCCAGACCCGTTAAAATAATCATTGCCGGAGGAAAAACCGGCGGACATCTTTTCCCGGGCATTGCCGTGGCCCAGGCCCTTAAAGATCAGCTTGACAATGTCCGTATTCTCTTTGTGGGAACGGGAACACCCTTTGAACACGAAACCCTTTCAGCCTATGGATTTGCCCATGCTGCCATTGCTGCCAGGGGAATGAAGGGCAAGGGAATCCGGGAAAAACTCTCTGCACTGGTCCGCATTCCCTGGAGCATTTTCCAGGCAGGCCGGATCCTTTTCGCATTTAAACCGGATCTGGTGCTGGGGGTGGGGGGCTATTCTTCGGGTCCGGTACTTATGGCGGCCAGATTCATGGGAATTTTAACGGCCATCCAGGAACAAAATGCCATGCCCGGCATCACCAACCGAATACTGTCACGGGTGGTTCACAAAATCTTCATTTCTTTCAAAGAGACAAAAACACTTTCCACAAGACCCCATACGCTTCACACCGGTAACCCCATCCGGAAAACCAGCCCCCTGCCTGCAACACCTGCCCGGGGAACATCTCCTTGTTCCGGGGAAAAATTTACCATCCTGATCACCGGTGGCAGCCAGGGTGCCTCAAGCATCAACAAGGCGGTTTCAGATGCCGTGGCCCTGCTGAAAGACAAATCGCTTTATACCATCATTCACCAGACCGGCAACGCTGACCAGGAGCGAGTGGATGCCGGATACCAGGGCATGGGAGTAAATGCCACGGCCCGGGCCTTTTTCCATGACATGCCGGAACTGCAAAAAAAAGCAGATCTCATCATCTGCAGAGCCGGGGCCGGTACCCTGTCTGAAATCACCGCCCTTGGCAAACCCGCCATACTGGTGCCCTACCCCCATGCGGCGGATGATCACCAGAGATACAACGCCCTGGCCCTTGAAAACAGGGGGGCAGCCATCATGATTGCCGATGCGGATCTCACCGGACCACGCCTTGCATCCTTGATTGAAAGCCTAAGGGAAAATCCGATACAGCGAAAACAAATGGCCCGGGCGGCAAAAAGTTTCGGCATGCCCCTTGCCCGGGACGCTGTGGCCCGGGCAATTATTCATCTTATTTCAAAAAACAGGTAATATTCATGTACCAGAAAAATTATCATATTCATTTTGTGGGAATTGGCGGCATCGGCATGAGCGGCATTGCAGAACTGCTCCTGGGCCTGGGATACCTGGTGTCCGGGTCCGATGTAAACGCCTCCGACATCACCCGGCGGCTGCAGTCCCTTGGGGCCACCACATATACAGGACATAAACAAGAGCAAATCCAGGGGGCCAGTGTCATTGTCACCTCCACTGCCATTTCCAAAGACAATCCGGAAGTTACTGCGGCCCGGGAGCAGGGGATTCCCATCATTCCCCGGGCAGAAATGCTGGCGGAACTCATGCGCATTAAATATGCCATTGCCATATCCGGGGCCCACGGCAAAACCTCCACCACCTCCATGGTGGCCCATATTCTGAACCGGGCGGGCCTTGATCCCACGGTGGTCATCGGTGGCCTGTTAAAACATCTCAACACCAATGCCCTGCAGGGCAAGGGGGATTACATCGTTGCCGAGGCAGACGAGAGTGACGGGTCTTTTCTTAAATACACACCGGCCATTGCAGCGGTGACCAACATTGATCTTGAACACCTGGACTTTTACACGGGCATTGAAGACATCAAGGCAAAATTCAAGCAGTTCATCAATTCGGTTCCCTTTTACGGCCTGGCTGTTCTGTGCCTGGACAATGAGCATATCCAGGACATGCTGCCGGACATCAAGGTAAGATACACCACCTTCGGCCTGACGGCCCAGGCGGATCTTAAGGCCATGGACATTGAATTTAAAGGCATTCGATCCCTATTCCGGGTGGTGCACCAGGGAATTTCCCTTGGCCGCATCCAACTCAATTTATCCGGCAGACACAATATTTCCAATGCCCTTGCAGCCATTGCCATTGCCCTGGAGCTCAACATTGATTTTTCCACCATCAAAACCGCCCTGGAGGACATTGAGGGCGTGAAACGACGTCTGGAAGTAAAGGGAGACATCAATGATATTCTGGTGATGGACGACTATGGCCACCACCCCACGGAAATAAAGGCCACCCTGAAGGCCATCCGGGAAAGCCGACCCCACAGGCGGCTGGTGGTGATTTTTCAACCCCACCGTTATTCCAGAACAAAGGCCCTTTTTGATGCCTTTACCCGGGCCTTCTACCAGTCGGACATTTTGATTGTTCTGCCCATTTATGCCGCCAGTGAAACGCCCATCAAAGATGTGGATTCCCAGACACTGTGCCGGGGCATCAAGGCCCACGGCCATAAAGAGGTCCATTGCGCCCAGAATGTTGACCAGTGCCTTTCCATGCTGATGGAAACAGTGAAACCCAACGATCTGATTCTCACCCTGGGGGCCGGTGATGTGTACCGCCTGGGAGAAACCTTTATTCATCAACTGGAGGACCGATAACACGTGCTTTGCACCCCTGATACCACATCTCCACGTGAATGTAACCCCGTCGGGCATGTACACAAACCGACCCCAGGCATATCCGTCCTGCCCCATGGTGCATTCATGCTGCTGACAAAGGACCACCTTGCATCACTTGGAATCCGCCGCAATGAGTCCATGAAAAAACATACCTCTTTCAAGGTGGGGGGACCGGCAGATCTCTTTGCCAGACCTGACAGCCTTGATCATCTTGAAAAGATACTGTGCCTGGCAGCAGCACATGAACTGCCCGTGACCCTCATGGGCAGTGGTACCAACCTGCTGGTAAAAGACAGGGGAATCAGGGGCCTTGTCATCTCCTTGACGGCCCTGAAATATCCCACGGTGATCACCCCACTGAAACAGGATAAATACCGGGTCAGGGTATCCCCCGGTACCATTCTTGCCGGCCTGTGCAGAGAAACCATGAACCATGGCATCTGCGGCATGGAGTTTGCCGCCGGCATCCCGGGAACCGTGGGCGGAGCTGTAATGATGAATGCCGGCACCAATGAAGGAAGCATGTCCGATGTGGTGGAATCCATTGATTTCATGATTCCCCTTAAAGGCATCGTCACCCTCCCCGCATCGGCACTGCATTTTTCCCACAGAAACCTTGCTTTCGATATGGATTTTGACAAAAAACATCAGCCGGTGCTTGTGGGTGTCACCCTGATAATGACCCCCAATGACAAAATACAAATTCAGACCCGATGGGGAAATCTGCTGCAAAAACGAAAAGAAAATCAACCTGCCCACGGTGCCAGTGCAGGCTGTTTTTTTAAGAACCCGCCCGGGGGAAAGTCCGCCGGTGCACTCATTGACCAGGCCGGACTTAAAGGATTCCGGGTGGGAGATGCCATGGTATCTGAAAAACATGCAAACTTCATACTGAATACAGGCCAGGCAACGGCCCGGGATATTCTGACCCTGAAGCAGATCATTGAAGAAACAGTACACAATCGTTTCGGTATTCTCCTGGAAAACGAGGTGAAAATTGAAGGTGAATAAAAGGATAAAAAAAACAGCTAAATCCCCCGCCGGCATTACATCCATCCTGCCGGGATTTGAGTTCATGGAAACCATTGATCTGGCCATTAGATTTATATTCACCATTGTGGCCATTATGCTCACGGCCCTGTTTTTTATCTTTATCTACGATTATGCCACCCAGAGTAGTTATTTTGCCATTACCAAAATTTCCATACACGGATTAAATCGGCTGACAGAAAATCAGGCCCTGGTCCAGGCCCAATTGCATCCCGGCGATAACCTTTTAAATATCAATATTTTTAAGATAAAAAAAAGACTGGTGGCCCACCCATGGATACAGTCGGCCAAAGTAAGCCGGAAACCGCCCCACGGCCTTGAAATTGCAATCCAGGAAGAAGTTCCCCTGGCCCGGGTGGACATGGGAGAACCACCGTCACTGATAATTAATACCCAGGGCATTGCCTTTACCCCATACGACCCGGAAACATTTTCCATGGACATGGAATTGCCCGTCATAAAGGGGCTTACCCTTGAAGAGAAACAGGGCGTTTTTGGCTTTTACGGTAACCTTTACCAGGATGTTCTGGGCCTGCTCAAAAATAATTTCGGTGCACCCATAACCGCCATCACCGCGGACAGCGCCACAGGTCTTGCCGTTGAAACACATTTCCCATCCCAGGCCTACCGCGGACAATCCCCTGCCCTCCCCATTACCCTGAAACTGGGCTTTTCACAATTCAAGCTCAAATTTAATACGGCCGGAAGAATATTTCATTATCTTGAGCAACAGGGTGCCGCGGAAACCATCACCACCATGGACCTGTTCAACCCGGAGCGGGTCATTGTCACCCCGGGCAGCCATGCTTCGGGCCCAGACATAACAGGAGGAGCTTAAATTGCAGGAAAAAGAAAAAATCATCGTCGGCCTGGACATCGGCACCACCAAGATATGTGCCGTTGTGGGAGAAATGGTCGGTCGTGACATTAACATCATCGGCATGGGCAAAAGCCCCTCAACCGGCATGAGAAAAGGTGCGGTTGTCAATATCGAGTCCACCGTGGAAGCCATCCGCCATGCCGTTGATGAAGCTGCCGTCATGGCGGAATGCGACATCACCCATGTATATGTGGGAATTGCCGGAGGGCATATTAAAGGATTTAACAGCCATGGCATCACCGCCATAAAAGGCCAGGAAATTACCCAGGTGGATCTGAACCGGGTGATTGAAGCGGCAAGTGGCATTGCCGCAAAGCCGGACAGAAAAACTCTCCATGTGATTCCCCAGGAATTCATCGTGGATGAACAGGAGGCCATTCAAAACCCCCTGGGCATGACCGGGGTACGCCTGGAAACGAAAATTCATATTGTCACCGGTGCCATGTCATCGGTGGACAACATTATAAAATGCTGTAACAAGGCAGGACTCAATGTGTGTGCCATTGTGCTGGAATCCATGGCTTCCGGCGAAGCCGTACTGACCCCGGAGGAAAAAGAACTGGGATCTACCCTGGTGGACATCGGGGGTGGCACCACCAACCTTGCCATATTCAAAGGCAACAACATCAAATATACCTTTGAACTTCCCCTGGGGGGACAGACCATCACCAATGACATCTCCATCGGGTTGAGAACCCCATCCAACGAGGCGGAGCACATAAAACTTGTCCATGGTACCTGTCTTCGTGAGCATATCACAAAAGGAGAAGAGATTGATGTCTCAGGCATGGGAGGACGGGAACCCAAAAAACTCTCCCGGGATATTCTGGTGGATATCATTGAGCCCCGGGTGGAAGAGATGGCCACGATTTTAAAAAATGAAATTCACAGCAACGGGCTTGAAAATGCCTTTCCGTCGGGGATTGTGCTCACCGGAGGTACGGCCCTTTTAAAAGGCATTGAAGACATCATTGAATCGATATTCAATGTACCTGTGCGCATGGGAACGCCTTATAACATCGGCGGACTTAAAGAGGTTGTGAACAACCCGGGCTTTGCCACGGGGGTGGGCCTGGTAATTTATGGCAGCAAAAACAGCAGTGAACGAAATCCGGGTAAGGTTAAAAAGACAGGCTTGTCCAAATTCATGGCAAGACTGGCACAGTGGTTCAGGGATATTATTTAAGATGAATGGGCATCATTACATTCACCAAAGGTTGACACATTTTTAAAACACGTCCTTAATTTTCCGGGGATCGCCTCAAAAAAAGTTTGGGTTGGGGTCAGGTTTTCGTTATTGACGCTTTTGTTTAAAATTTTCTTTATGCACAGGCACTTGTCAAAAACACAAGCCTGACCCCCTTGGCTCGCCAAGTGTGGCGGGTGGACCATGTTATGATCAAGCCCCAAAAAGTCAACGGCTTTTAATGGGATGGGCGATACCATACTCAAAATGGATAAAAGGATTCATTACCCACGCCGGATGATCCGTTGGGGCACGGCGTGACACAAGCGTATAAATCGAACAGGGGGAATTATGAGCTTTTCTTATGTGGAAACAAGCAATCAAGCAAACATTAAGGTCATAGGTATTGGGGGTGCCGGTGGAAACGCCATTAACAACATGATTGAATCCAATCTCTCGGGGGTCCAGTTCATTGTTGCCAACACCGATGTTCAGGCATTAAACATATCCAAGGCAGACCATAAAATCCAGTTGGGGGTGGAACTCAGCAAAGGCCTGGGAGCCGGTGCCAATCCCCAGAAGGGAAAAGAAGCTGCCCTGGAAAATGTGGATGAAATCAGAGAAGCACTCCATGGCAGTGACCTTGTGTTTATCACCGCAGGTCTCGGAGGAGGAACCGGCACGGGCGCAGCTCCGGTGGTGGCGGAAATATGCAAGGATCTCGGCATATTAACTGTAGCCGTAGTATCTAAACCCTTTGCCTTTGAAGGCAGATCCAGAATCCAAAAAGCAGAAGCCGGCCTTGAAGAATTAAGGGGCATAACCGACACCCTGATCACCATTCCCAATGATCGGCTCCGGGGACTTGCCGCCAAAGGAGAACGCATGGTGGATATGTTGATCAAGGCTGATGAGATTCTCAATCACTCGGTGAAGGGCATCACCGATCTGATCATGGTGCCCGGACTTCTCAATCTTGATTTTTCCGATGTGAAGACCATCATGGGAAAATCAGGGATGGCATTGATGGGCATTGGCATTGCTTCCGGGGAAAACCGGGCCATTGAGGCCGCGGAACGCGCCATTTCACACCCCTTGCTGGAAGATATTTCCATCTCCGGTGCCCGGGGAGTGCTTTTCAACATCGCATCCACCAGTGATATCACCATGGAAGAGACGATCACCGCATCGGAACGTATCCATGATGAGGTGGGTGATGATGCCGAAATCATCTGGGGCCAAAGCCTTGATGAAAGCCTGGGAGATGAAATCAGAATCACCGTCATTGCCACCGGCATCGGAGGAGAACACAGACCCCCTGTGTCCAAAGTAAGTCCCCTTCGCAGTGCAACGGATCAGATGGGAAAAATTGCCACCCGCTCCACCACCATTGTCCGGGGAACCGTACGTCCCGTCAGCGAAGAAGATGAAGACAAAGACTGGCAGGATGATGTCAGCCCGGTCATTGTAACCCACCACAAAAAGGTATCCAATGACGATGGACGAAATCACCATGAAAATGTAAACCCGCCATCGGCATATCCGGGTTTTGACATTGACCCGAACAACCTTGATATTCCGACGTTTCTTCGAAAACCCCGGGACTGATGGCTTACGGTCGGAAAAAGGGGGTTCACGCCAGGACCCCCATGGAAAAAGGACAGGTTGTAAGGGGCACAACCGGCGGAATCAAAATAGCTCTGGTGTACCCCAACACCTACCGGGCCGGTATGTCAAGCCTGGGTTTCCAGAAGGTATTTCAATTATTCAATGCCATGGACGGCATGGATTGTGAACGGGTGTTTCTGCCGGAGCCCCCCTCCCCGGCCCGAAGCTGTGAAACAGGGCGGGAACTTGGCTCCTTTGACATCATTGCCTTTTCCATCTCCTTTGAAAATGACTATGCCAACCTTGTCACCCTCCTTGACACCGCCGGCATCCCGATTCGGCAAAACCAACGCAATGAACGCCATCCCCTGGTGATGGCCGGGGGGGTGGCCTGTTTTCTTAACCCGGAACCCCTGGCCCCCTTCATGGACTGTTTCCTGCTGGGGGAAATTGAAAACACGCTGCAACTTTTTTTAAATGAGATTCAAACACTTCCCCTAACGCAGCACCTTACCCCGGAACTGGCATTGAAAATCCCCGGTCTCTACATCCCGTCCCTGTACACTCCTGTTTATAAAGACAATCTCTTTGCCGGTCATTTAAAACGCCACCCGCTTGCCCCGGACACCATAAAAGTGCAACACCTTGCCCACCTGGAAGACCACCAGACCGTCACCGGTATCATTTCATCGGACACGGCATTTAAAAACACCTGCCTCATTGAAACCGGCAGGGGGTGCCACCATGGATGCCGATTCTGCAGTGCCGGATTTATTTACAGACCCCCGAGAATTTATCCTGAAGCCGTTATCACAAAGGCCATGGAACAGGCAAGTACCCTGACAAACCGTATCGGGCTTGTCAGTGCGGCGGTATCCGATCATCCAAAGATCAATGACATCTGTACCTGGGGCATTGAAAAATCCTTGCACATCTCCTTTAGTTCTCTGCGCCTGGATGCCCTGACCCCTCAACTGGTGGACACCCTTGCCGCCTCCGGGGTGAAAACCGCCACCATTGCCCCGGAAGCGGGCACCCAGCGCATGCGAAACATCATCAACAAGAAAATTACCCGGTCCCAGATTCTGTCTGCCGTGGACACCCTCATCCATGGGGGAATTTTCAATCTGAAACTGTATTTCATGATAGGACTTCCCTTTGAAACAGATAAAGATGTGGAGGGCATCACTTCTCTTACCCTTGACATCCGGGAAATTTTTCTTAACCAAAGTAAAAAGAAAGGGAAAATCGGAACCATCACCCTAAGTGTCAACCCCTTTGTGCCAAAACCTGCCACCCCCTTTCAATGGCTGCCCATGGCCCCGTCCGGAGTATTGAAACACAGGATTGCCCACCTGAAAAATTCACTTAAAAAAGTTCCCAACATGAAAATCAACTGTGAATCCCATCGCATGGCCAGAATTAACGGACTGCTTGCAAGGGGAGATCAGCGGGTGGCGGACATCATTGAAACCGCAGCCCGGGAAGGCTGGTCAAAGGCCGTAAATAAAAAAGATCTGGCCGCATTTCTTTATAGAGAAATGAGCACTGATGATCCCCTTGCCTGGGATATTCTTGACACTGGTATCAAAAAAAGCTTTCTGGCAAAGGAATTAAAACGGGCACAGAATGAAAAAATCACCCCGGACTGCCCCATGATACCCTGTGAACAATGCACCATCTGCCGTTAATTTTTTTTACTTTTCATTATGGCAGCTGCTTACTGCCAAGTATGTTGTATGGAGGTAATCATGTATCTTGTCACAGCCGCTGAAATGCGGGAGATGGACAGAAAAACCATTGAAAATTTCGGTCTGGCCGGCCAGATCCTCATGGAAAATGCAGGAAGAAAAGCCATTGATATGTTCATGGCGGATTTTCCGGAGATACATTCAAAAAAAATCTGCATCCTTGCCGGACGGGGCAACAACGGCGGTGACGCCCTTGTCATGGCAAGGTATCTGTTAAACAAAGCAAAAGCAGTCAACACCTTTGTGTGCACAGCCAGGGAAAAACTCAAAGGTGATGCACTGACCAACCTTATACTTCTGGAAACCCTGTGCAGGGAAAAAGGGGGGCAGCATCTGTTTTTTATTCCGGACCTTGAAGCCTTTGAAAAATTCCGATCTGCCATCCGCCATCATGATCTTTTTGTGGACGGCCTGCTGGGCACAGGACTCAATACCCCGGTGAGGGGCTTTTTCAGGGAGGTCATCACCACCCTCAACGAAAGTGCCGGCCCCGTCTTCAGCCTGGACATTCCCTCGGGGCTGGATGCGGACACCGGCATGCCGCTTGGCATCTGCATCAAAGCCCAGGCAACGGCCACCTTCGGGTTTGCCAAGGCTGGTCATTTTCTGGGAAACGGAAGGGCCTTCACCGGGCACCTAAAGGTCATGGACATCGGTATTCCCGATTATATTGCGGCATCCTGCCCCCCGTGCCTGGAGGTTCTCCAACCATCAACCATCGCCCCCCTGTTTCCCCCCAGAGATATCCATGGGCACAAAGGCACTTGGGGACATGTGCTTGTCATTGCAGGATCCCGGGGAAAATCCGGTGCCGCCATTCTGGCAGCCAATGCCGCCGTGGCCGCCGGTACCGGCCTTGTAACCCTTGCCCTACCCGATGCCATCAATGACACGGTGGAATCCTGTACCATTGAGGCCATGACAGTCCCCCTGCCCGATGATGGGAATGGATATCTTACCCACACGGCCCTTGACTCCATACAGGCCCTGGCCCGGAACAAATCTGCCCTGGCCCTGGGACCTGGCCTGGGAACCCATGAAGAAACCCGAAACCTGGTGATTTCCCTTGTTGAAAAAACAGATCTGCCCCTGATCCTGGACGCCGATGCCCTTAACTGCATTGCCCATGACCCCTGCCTTCTGAAAAAAAGAAAGGCCCCCACAATCCTCACCCCCCACCCCGGGGAAATGGCAAGGTTGACCGGCCGATCGGTGCAGGAAATCCAGGCAGACAGGTTGACAGCTGCCCGGGAATTTGCCGCAGCATATCAGGTGATCCTGGTGCTCAAAGGTTCCGGCACCATCACTGCCCTGCCCGATGGGAAGGCCTTTTTCTGCGCCGCCGGCACCCCCGGTATGGCCTCGGGGGGCATGGGAGATGTCCTCACCGGTATCATTGCAGGACTTACGGCCCAGGGACTTTCCCCGGCAGATGCAGCCCGGGCCGGAACCTTTCTACATGGAGCATGCGGTGATCTCATGGCCAGGAGAAAAGGGCCCTGGGGTGTTCCGGCCTCGGAAATGTTGAATGCACTGCCTGAAATCTTTTTAAAAATCACCCGGGCGGATGATAAAACAGCTGCAGCATTTCCCCAAAAATCCGCCTGCAAAAACAAACATTGATTGACAGCCCGCACATCTGGGCCATACACATATGGAATCTGTAAAAATCATGACCGTTGAATTCTATTCCACCTCCCACGATGAAACCCAGGCCGTGGGGGAAAAACTTGGCAGATGCATCACCTCCCGCATGGTCATTTCCCTGCAGGGTAATCTGGGTGCAGGGAAAACCACCTTTGTCCAGGGACTGGCAAGGGGACTTGGTGTACCGGACACCTATTATGTCACCAGCCCCACCTATACCATCATAAACGAATACCCCGGGCGGATTCCCCTTTTTCACATGGACCTGTACCGTCTGGGGGAGGTGGATGAACTGGAATATCTTGGATTTGATGACATCATGGCCTCCCCGGGGGTCATCATTGTGGAATGGCCGGACATTCTGGGAGAACATCTGGTCTGCTTTGATCTGGCAATCACCATCACCACGGACACCGATTTTAACCGCAAAATAATTATCAAACCATCTGGACTTAAAGGAACAAATCTGTTAATGGACTTATCTGTTTAAAAAAAGCCCATTACCAAACATACCTCGTCAGTCATAAGTTCTCCAATTAGCCAACACAGAATGTGTTTCTTTAAAATTAAAACCAACACATGTGGTATGAAAAATGAGAACTTAGGACTCGTGGGAACATACCAGGAGCAGTTATGGCATTGAAGGTACAAAAATTCGGAGGGACTTCGGTTGCCGATATTGAAAGAATAAAAAATGTTGCAGACAGGGTGATAAAAACCCATAATCAGGGCGACCAGGTGGTGGTGGTGTTGTCTGCCATGGCCGGTGTCACGGACAATCTCATCGCCCTGGCCCACCAGGCTGCGCAAACGCCTGACACCCGAGAACTGGATGTCCTGCTGGCCACAGGCGAGCAGACCACTGCAGCACTGCTGGCCATGATGCTCAATCACAGAGGATACACAGCCAAGTCCCTTCTGGGATTCCAGGCGGGTATCTTAACCGACATGACATCCGGCAAGGCCCGCATACGTGACATTGACGGAGGCCGCATCAAAGCCCTCCTGAATCAGGGACATATTGTTGTGGTGGCCGGATTCCAGGGTCGAGATACTGCAGGGGACATCACCACCCTGGGCCGGGGGGGATCCGACACCTCCGCCGTTGCCATAGCCTCGGCCATCAAGGCTGACGTATGCGAAATTTATACCGATGTGGACGGTGTGTACACAACAGATCCCAGAATCTGCAGCAAAGCAAAAAAAATAAACAAAATATCATATGAAGAAATGCTGGAGATGGCCATACTTGGTGCCAAGGTACTGCAGATCCGTTCCGTGGAATTTGCCAAAAAATTTAATGTCCCCGTGCATGTCAGGTCATCATTCAACGAAGAGGAGGGAACCATGGTGGTTAATGAAAGTGCAGACATGGAAAGCGCGGTGGTATCCGGCATTACATGTGATAAAAACGAGGCCAGAATCACCCTTAAAAAAGTACCGGATCAACCGGGGATTTCCGCCAGGGTATTTGGTCTTCTGGCCGAGGCAGAGATCATGGTGGACATGATCATCCAGAACACCCGATCCAACGGCGAAACAGATCTGACCTTCACAGTCACCAAGGATGATTTTAAAAAGGCCAAGGAGCTGTCTGAGAAAGCGGCCAAGGAAGTCAATGCCAAGGAGGTACTCACCGCGGATCACATTGCCAAGATCTCCGTCATCGGTCTTGGCATGAAAAGTAACTCCGGGGTGGCCGCCACCATGTTCAAAGCCCTGGCTGCGGAAAACATCAACATCCGCCTCATCAGCACCTCGGAAATCAGGATATCCTGCGTCATTGAAGAAAAGTATGCAGAACTTGCCGTACGGGTACTCCACACGGCATTTGGTCTGGATCAGGAGGTTACCGGCTGATCATCCCGGTAAATGTTCGGTCAGCACCCCATCTTCACCTGTTTTGGCCTGCTCACATAGCATTTATATGAAAAGGTCGCTTTCAAGTCTACCTCAGCTGAGCCCCTCCCCCGATGGGCAATAGGAACCGGACAATCGAGCTGTCTACAGTTCCGGTCCGGGACCATTGCCCGTCGGGGGAGGGGCGGCATAATGCCATTTACCATTTTCAATATTCGTTGTGTCCGCCAGGACATGCGGGTTATACGAATATGGGGCACTGTCCAAGCATTTACAAGACCAACCCGAATGTTTACCCCACCCGGAATATCATCCCAAGGCCAGGTCAATCTCCTCACCAATACGCCGGGCTGCGTCCCGGGGGTCGGCTGCCGTTCGGATGGGACGTCCCACCACGATGAGGTCGGCACCGGCACCAACGGCCATGGCCGGGGTGGTGACCCGGGCCTGATCGTCATTTTCAAGAACAGTCCATCCCGGACGAATCCCCGGGGTCACCGCCAGAAACGATGTTCCCAGTGCTTCCTTGACGGCAGCCACTTCATGCCCGGAGCACACCACCCCGGCACACCCTGCTTCATGGGCCATCCCAGCCCTTTTTAACACCAGTTTTTCAGGGTTCTCAACATACTTTTTTTTATAGCCTGCCGCTTCAATGGTACCGGCATCATTGTCTGTGAGAAGGGTAACTCCAAGCACCCGGGTTTTACCCTGGCATGCGGCCACTGCCCGTTCCAGCATTTTCCGGCTGGAGGCACAATGCACCGTCACCAGATCCACCCCCATGCCGGCCACCTGTTCCATGGCCCGCCCCACGGTCTCTGAAATATCATGGAGCTTGAGATCCAGAAAAATCCCTGCGCTGCTGCTTTCCCGCACCATTTGAACCACGGCGGGTCCTTCTTTGATAAAAAGCTCCAATCCCACCTTGAACAGGCCCACCATCCCTTCCAGTTGCCGGACCTGGGACCGGGCCTCGGAAAGTGAGGGCACATCAAGGGGATAAACGATATACGCTGTACCTTTTTTTTTCATGCTTACTCCAGGCCAACCGCTTGCATTTAAGGTTGAAACAAATTGAGAATTAATGCTATTTAGTGTGAACAATAAAGGATCAATAAATATGGATTTAATCACTCAACTTTCGGTCTTCCGCGTTGGTGTACGGGTTCAGGCTTGTTTTAAAGGCTGAAAAGCACAAATCATGCAAACCGCCGCCACCCCATGAACCAATCAACACCCAAAGTTGAACTCATCACCAATATCATATGATTGGAGAAATGGCAAAAAGGGTTCTGCCACAAAGAAATAAGGATTGGTAACAACTCTGATTTCCATCATACTTAACTCTGGGTGCTGCAGGTTCCCTCTCGTGGACAGGCATGCCCCCAACACCGGAGTGTCATGGTCAGTAAAGACAAACACCAGATTTTAAAGCAGCTTCCCGGGGTGGATCACCTCATGGGCCTTGCCGTCAAAGATCAACGATTCCAGGAAATCCCGGTATCGGCCATCAAAACCGCCACCCGAAACGTGCTTGAACAGACCCGAGAAGCCATTTTATCCAACAAAACAGATGCCTGCCATCCGGAAAACCTCCTGACCGAAATGGCGGCGCTGTGTTCGGCCATGGTTGCCCCCCGTCTGGTACCGGTGATCAATGCCACCGGGGTGGTGCTGCATACCAATCTTGGCAGATCCCTGCTTGCCCCCGAGGCCCTTGACAACATCACCACCATTGCCGGTGGATATTCCAACCTGGAATTCAACATTGAAACAGGCAAACGTGGCCTCCGCTATGATGCCGTGGAACAGCTGATCTGTGAACTCACCGGGGCCCAGGCCGCCATTGCGGTGAACAATAACGCAGGGGCGGTGCTGCTGTGCCTGGATACCCTGGCCAAGGGACAGGAGGTGATTGTTTCCAGAGGAGAGCTGGTGGAAATCGGCGGCTCTTTCAGGATACCCGATGTCATGACCAAAGGCGGCTGCACCCTCAAAGAGGTGGGAACCACCAACCGGACCCACTTGAGAGACTATGAAAATGCCATAAACCAGGACACCGGGCTGTTGATGAAAGTACACACCAGCAATTACCGTATCCAGGGATTCACCGCATCCGTTGGGCTTTCCGATCTGGTGACACTGGGCAGACAAAACAACCTTCCGGTGATGGAGGATCTTGGCAGTGGTTCCCTCATCGATCTGTCCCGGTTCGGCCTGGCCAGGGAACCCACCGTGGCCCAGGCAGTGGCGGCAGGGGCTGACATTGTCACCTTCAGTGGTGACAAGTTGCTTGGAGGTCCCCAGGCCGGAATCATCGTTGGAAACAGCCAGGCTCTGGAAAAAATTAAAGCCAATCCCCTGACACGGGCGCTTCGCATGGACAAACTTACCCTGGCAGCCCTGGAGGCAACCCTGTCCCTCTACCGGGACGAAAGAAAGGCCCTGGCCCGGATCCCCATCCTCAGAATGCTGACCCTTTCCTTTGAAGATATTGCCGAAACAGCGGCAGGTATGATAAACCTTTTACAAAAAAAGCTTGGCATCCATGCCCGGGTGGAGGCGGCAGACCTATCCTCCCGCACCGGGGGCGGGGCTTTTCCTGAGCTCAAATTGCCCAGTCGCTGTGTCACCATCTCCAGCCCTGAAATGTCCGCAGCCCGCCTGGAAAAAGCCATGCGAAGCCATACCCCCGCCATCATCGGCAGAATTGACAATGGGCGCTTTGTCATGGACCCCCGAACCCTGCAGCCGGGAGATGATGAAATCATAGCCGCTGCTCTGGAAAACATTCTGTGCAAAGAGCCCTCATGAAAGAAGAAGACAGACTCCACATTGCCGAACAGTTTCTGGCATCCAGGGAGCTTACCCCTCCCTGGCACAAAGGGTTTACACCGCCCCGGGAATTTGTCTCGGACATGCTCATCAAGGGCAATTACAAGACCGAAGCCTTCTGCCTGAAACTCAACCACTTCCAGGAACCCGGCGCATCACTGCTGTGTATGGTCATGCGATTAACCGCCCCGGAGCCAGGGGCTGAAAATTTCAGGGAACAGCCCGCACAGAATGAAAGAATATCCAGCATCACCACAACCCATGCCGGTGTCATGGCCTGGTTGACTCCCTGTGTACTTGCCATGGCCCTTCCCCTGCCCCCGGGCCATTTACCCCAAGATTTGGCATGCGATATCAAGCAAGAGATGGAAACAACCCTTGATATCAGCATATCCATGGGTGCGGCACCATTTCCATGGATGAATTTCACTCGCCAGGAAATCTTTTATCACAGTATCAAAGCCCTGGATCATTCAAGCTTCCACATTCCGGGTACCATCATTGCCCCCCCCAATGCCATCACCTTCAACATCATCGGTGACAGAAGGTATCAATCGGGTTTATTTGAGACAGCCATGGAGGAATATCATCTGGGACTGCTGCTGGATCCAGGTGATTTCAATCTGCTCAACAGCCTTGGGGTGTGCAACAGTGTTCTGAACCGCTTTGAGCAGGCCCTGGAGCAGTTTGAAAAGGCCCTTGAAATCATCCCCGATGATGCCATGGCCCTTTACAACGCTGGTCTTGTGTGCAATCTCATGGAGGATCTGGAAAAGGGAGGGAGGTACCTGACCCGGGCCAGCAATCTGAATAACAGCCTTTTTGAAATAGAGCTGACGGCAGGTATTCTTTTTGCCAAAACAGACGATACCGCAACGGCCCTGGAGCACCTGGAAAAAGCGGCAAGCCTCTCCCCTGGAGCAGGACTGCCCCGGGCACTCATCGGGGATATCTGTCTTAAAAAGGGAGACTATACCCGGGCAGTGACTGCCTACACAAGTGCCATTAAATGCAATCCCCGGGATCCCTGGAGCATGTCCGGTCTGGCACGGGTGTATGAAATTCAGGATATCAATACGGACATCGCACTGTCCCTGGGCCGTCAAAGCATTGCCCTGGCACCTGAAATTGCCCTGTTTCGTCATCGGCTGGGAAGAATTTATCTCAAGAAAGGATGGTATGCAAAGGCGGCCATGGAATTCACCGAAGGTGCCCGACATCTAAGCCGTTTTTCATAATTCGTTGTGTCCGTGGGGACATACCCCGGGAAAACGGTAAATTAAAAAAACAGCCGAGTCCCTAAGAACCCAGAACTCTAATTTTTTCAGGTAAGCCATGAAACAGATCATCCGTGAAACCCTTGAGCAAAGTATTAAGGTAAAAAAAGACTTCATTGAAAGCCATATGGACAAGATGGAACACTGCGCAAAGCTAATGGCAAAGCGCTTTGACACCGGCAGCAAACTGCTTTTATTCGGCAATGGTGGCAGTGCCGCAGATGCCCAGCACATGGCAGCCGAGTTCATCAACCGCTTTCAAATGGAACGCCGCCCCCTGCCGGCACTGGCCCTGACCACCGACAGCTCTGTGATCACCAGCATCGGAAATGATTACAGCTTTGAAGATATTTTTACCAAGCAGATCCAGGGCCTGGGTAAGTCCCGTGATATAGCCCTGGGAATCAGCACCAGCGGCAATTCCCCCAATGTCATTGGGGCAGTGAAAACCGCAAAACGAATGGGGCTCACCGTCATTGGACTTTCAGGACCCGGCGGGGCACTTAAAGACCTGGCGGACATGGCCTTTTGTGTGCCGTCAACGGTGACGGCACGGATACAGGAAAGCCACATTCTTTTGATTCATATTCTCTGCGACCTCACCGAGCAGATTCTCTTTGGCACCGCCCCCACCCCGTGAAATGACTTTTATCCCGGCCACTTCTCCCCGCCCGCCCCATAAAAGCTCCCCATAACAATCTTGCATTTTTTCAGTTTTGCTATATATTATATGGGTTGTGATCTTAACCTGAAAGTTTGATAGCCCCATGGCGCATCTCCTGGGGCCGGGGTTCACCATGTGGTATGGTGCCGTTATTGAGGTGTTGCAAAGCTATTTTGCATGAAAACACCCCCTGAAAAAAACCCTGGCCAGTCACTCATCCCCCCAGGGATTGAACCATGCCCCATGGTGTAATCAAGTCTTAACCTGAAATCCAGGAAACCAACTATGCCCATATACGAATACAAATGCAATCAGTGTGAAAAAACCTTTGAAGCCTTGATCCTTGGATCTGATGTGCCCCAGTGTCCTTCCTGCAAAAGCCAGGATCTGTCCCGCCTGCTGTCCTGCTGCGGCTTTGTCACCAAAGGCGACCAGGGCGGCAGTGCCAACACTGCGTCGGCCTCATCCACATCATCCTGCAGCGGATGCTCTGCCACCAGCTGCGCTTCCTGTGCCGGATAAATTCATGAAAAATACAATAAAAATAGGAACCCGTGGAAGTCAACTGGCCCTGTGGCAGGCCAACTGGGTCAAAGATAAAATAGAACTGCAGTTCCCCGACACCCAGGTTGACATCATCAAGATTAAAACCACCGGGGACAAAATTGTGGATCGTCCCCTGGCCATGGTGGGAGGCAAGGGACTTTTTGTAAAAGAAATTGAAAAAGCTCTGCTGGACGGAGATGTTGATATTGCCGTTCACAGCATGAAAGACATGCCCGGAGATCTGCCAGAAGGCCTTTGCATTGGCGCAATACCATTGAGAGAAGATCCCAGGGATGTGCTGGTCTCCCGAAACAACAAGACCCTCATGGAACTTGCCCCGGGGGCTAAAATAGGAACCAGCAGTCTCCGGCGGGCCTCCCAGATCAGGTATGCAAGACCGGACCTTGTCATCTCCTCCATCCGGGGAAACCTGGGCACCCGCCTTGGCAAACTTGACAATGGAGAATTTGATGCCATCGTGCTTGCCGCTGCAGGTATTATTCGACTGGGAATGAAAGAGCGAATCAGCCAGTACCTTGAGCCGGACACCATGCTGCCCGCCGTGGGACAGGGAGCTTTGTGCATTGAAACAAGACAAAACGATGCGAACATGGTCCCCTTTCTTGACATGCTGGACCACCGGGAAACCCGCATCCCCGTGCTGGCTGAACGGGCATTTCTCCGTAAACTGGAGGGAAGCTGCCACATACCGGTGGCCTGTTTCGGTATTGTTCAGGCCCGGGAAATTATTCTGACTGGACTTGTGGCATCCGAGGATGGCACCCGGATGGTAAAAGAAACATCAAGGGGTCCTGCGGCCTCGGCAGAGGCGATCGGCACATCGCTGGCCAATATATTGTTAGACCGGGGTGCCGCTCACATACTGGAGAACTTGTAAAATTGATGGATACAGCAAACGGAAAAGTATACCTCATAGGTGCCGGTCCCGGCGATCCCGGCCTGATCACGGTGAAGGCGGCGGAATGCATAAAAAATGCGGATGTTGTGGTTTATGATTATCTGGCATCCCCTGTTCTGCTGAAATATGCAGATAAAAACGCCGAAATCATCTATGTGGGTAAAAAAGGCGGAGATCACACCCTGACCCAGGATAAAATCAATGAATTGCTGGCCCAAAAGGGGGAACAGGGCCATATTGTGGCACGGCTCAAGGGCGGAGATCCTTTTATCTTTGGACGGGGAGGAGAAGAAGCAGAAACCCTTATTGAACGAAAAATCCCCTTTGAAGTGGTTCCGGGTGTCACATCCGCCGTTGCAGCCCCGGCCTATGCCGGTATCCCCCTGACCCACCGGGATTATACATCATCTGTATCGCTGATCACCGGCCACGAAGATCCACTGAAAGAAGAATCAAGTATAAAATGGGATTGTCTGGCAAAAAGTGGCAGCACCCTTGTGTTTCTCATGGGGGTTAAAAATCTTCCCAACATCGTTACACAGCTGACCAAACACGGGAAATCAGCCAAAACCCCCGTGGCCCTTGTGCGCTGGGGCACCACCACTCTGCAGGAGACCGTCAGCGGTACCCTTGAAGATATTGTTGAAAAAGTGAAAAAAGCCCGGCTGAAGCCTCCGGCCATCATTGTGGTGGGTGAGGTGGTTTCCCTCCGGGAAAAAATGCAGTGGTTTGAAAACCGCCCCCTTTTCGGGAAAAAAATCGTGGTGACAAGGGCCAGGGTCCAGGCAAGCGGTCTGGTGGACAAATTGCGCCGGCTGGGGGCTCATTGTGTGGAAGTTCCCACCATTCAGGTGGTACCCCCCGAAGACAATACGGCCCTAAAGGATGCGGTGAATACACTTGATCGTTTTGAATGGATTATCTTCACCAGCGTCAACGGGGTAAAATACTTTTTTCAAACATTGTTTGACCAGGGACTGGACGTGCGGGCACTGGGTACTCATCAATTTGCCTGCATTGGTCCTGTGACCAGGGATGAACTTCGAAAATTCGGTATTGTATCCGATGTCCTACCGGAAACCTATCGTGCGGAGTCCGTTGTAACCGCCTTTAAAAACAAGGCAATAGAAGGGAAAACTGTACTTCTGCCCCGGGCCATGGAAGCCAGAACCATTCTTCCCGAAGAATTAGAAAATATGGGAGCCCATGTCCATGAAGTAACTGCCTATGAGACCCGCCAGGTGATGGACGGCCAGGAGGAGCTTCTCACCCTTCTCCAAGACCGGGAAATTGACATGGTCACCTTCACCAGCTCTTCCACGGTGAAAAATTTCATGGCCTTGATTCCCCCTGAAGATCAAAAATCTCTTCTCAATGGAATCACCAATGCCTGTATCGGCCCCATCACAGCGGATACGGCGGTGTCCCTGGACATTACCCCCCACATCGTGGCCCAGGAATACACCATTGACGGCCTGGTGGAAGCCATTGTGGCATATTATGCGCCGGGGGAACCCGCATCATGACCTATCTTCCCTCCACCGACCCGTCCGGGCATTCGGACGGCAGAAGTATCAACTATCTGCGGATATCCGTCACGGACCGATGCAATCTGGCGTGCCAATACTGTGTTCCCAAAAAAGATTTTCCCTTTGTCACCCACCAGGATGTGGCAAGATATGAAGAAATTCTAACCATTGTCCAGGCGGCAACACAGCTGGGTATCACCAAAATACGCATCACCGGTGGAGAGCCCCTGGTAAGAAGGGGCTTGTTTGATTTTGTCCGCAGGCTCAATGATCTGCCGGGCATAGAAGACATTGCCATCACCACCAATGGAGTGCTGCTGGAAAGTCAGCTGGACAACCTCATTGCATCCGGACTTAGGCGGCTCAATATCAGCCTTGACACCATGGACCCCGGCATTTTCAAACAAATCACTGGAAAGGATCACCATGCAAAGGTGTGGCGGGGTATTATGGCTGCCCATGAAAGGGGAATATCCCCCATTAAGCTGAACATGGTGCCCCTGCGCGGAATCAATGAAGATGACATTGAAAAAATGGCAGCGCTTATTTTCAAGTACCCGTTCCATGTCCGGTTCATTGAATATATGCCCATGGGAAATTCCGCTGTTACCATGGATCAGCAGATGTTGATTCCTGAAATATCACAACGGGTATCGGCAGCCATAGGAAAATTAATCCCCATGGGTAAAAAAAAGCATGACGGACCTGCCAGACGGTTCAGCGCAAAGGGTGCCCAGGGTGAAATCGGATTTATTTCCCCGGTGAGTTCCCATTTCTGTCACCAGTGCAACCGGTTGCGACTGACCTCCACGGGCACACTGCGGCCCTGCCTTTTGCACAATTATGAGATGGACATTCTCTCTGTGGTGAGAAATGGCGGTACCCTGAAAGATATCAAATCATCCATTCTCCAGACCATAGCCAACAAACCCCGGCAGCATTCTCTGGGGGGCAAAGACCATGGGAAAATACATGCCCAGATGTTCACCATTGGCGGATAAGTTAATAGCGCCATAGAGCCTGTCCCAGCGCCTCAGAAAGGACATGATCACAAGATAAGGTTGGAAACGGGTGTGACCCCACCTTATGACCAAACCCAACAAAAAAACCGACTATCAGGTTTCCCTGATAATCGGTTTTTTAATATAAGCTTCATCCAGCACAGATGCATATGAAAATCCAACACAAAGCCGGATTATTAATGTTCTATAGAATCATCCACAGGCATCAAGAATGGATTTTTATGAATTATCGATGATTAATTCAATCATGGCCATGGGTGCGGCATCACCTGAACGGGGTCCCAGCTTGGTAATACGGGTATACCCGCCCTGACGACTGCCAAACTTGTCGGCGGCGTCATTGAACAGCTGATGTACCACATCCTTTTCAATAATGAAGGAAAAGGCCTGACGTCGGGCATGCAGATCCCCCCGTTTGGCCAGTGTGATCATTTTGTCTGCCAGCTTCCGGAGTTCTTTAGCCTTGGCATCGGTGGTTTTTATTCTCTCATGTTTAAAAAGAGAAGTGACCATATTTCTAAACATCGCTTTTCGATGGCTTGACGTCCGGTTGAGCTTTACGCCTGATTTTCTGTGTCTCATGGGAAAAATTATTCTCCTTCGTTGGTTGGGTCTTCCTCAGGTGGCACAAATCCCTCAAGATCCATTCCAAGGGTGAGATCCATGGATGTCAGGACCTCTTTTATCTCATTTAAGGATTTTCTTCCGAAATTTTTTGTTTTCAGCATTTCACTTTCAGTTCTCTGTACAAGCTGATAAATTTTCAGGATTTGTGCATTTTTAAGGCAGTTGGAACTTCTTACAGAAAGTTCAAGCTCATCTACATTTCTGTAGAGATTATCATTAAAGTTTCTTTCGGCACCATTATGCTCTTTTTCTTCCTGCTCAGGCTCAATGTCTTCATCAAAATTGATAAATGGATTCATCTGTTCCTTGAGAATTTTCGCAGCAAAGGCCACGGAATCCTCAGGCTTAACACTGCCATCTGTCCATACTTCCATGGTGAGTTTGTCATAATCGGTTTTCTGACCGATCCTGGAAGTTCCAACAACATATTTTACTCTTTTAATGGGAGAAAAAACGCTGTCAATGGGAATGGTTCCGACAGGTGCGTCCTCATTCTTGTTCGCCGCAGAAAGTGCATACCCTTTACCGGTTTGAATCAGCATGGTCATTTTAAGCTCACCGCCATTGTTCACCGTGGCGATGTGCTGCTCAGGGTTGAGTACCTGGACCCGACCATCCGGGGAAGTGATATCAGCAGCAGTCACTGCCTTTTCTCCATTGACATGAAGATATATCTCTTTGTCTTCCAGATCGGAGACCTTGAAACGAATCTCTTTGAGATTCATGATAATTTCAGAGACATCCTCCCGGACACCTGAAACAACACTGTACTCATGAAGTGCCTCTTCAAATTTAACGGATACAATGGCACTGCCGTAGAGTGATGAAAGAATAATCCGCCGCAGAGAATTACCAATGGTAATACCAAAACCCCTTTCCAGAGGTTCACACACAAACTTTCCATAGGTGGAAGTGGTGCTGACAGCAATTTTCTCAGGCCTGATCATCTCGTGCCAATTGACATATACAAGTTCATCTGATGACATTGTTTATCTCCTGAATATAAACATAGGACAAACTGCAGCTCACTTATTTAGAGTAGAGCTCTACTATCAGCTGTTCCTGTATGGGCAAGGTGACATCTTCACGGGCGGGCAGACTCTTGATCACCCCTTTAAAACCGTCCTTATCAAGTTCAAGCCACTGGGGAATACCACGTCGAACAATGGTTTCAAGGGATTCACTGATGGCGGTCACAGTGCGGCTCTTTTCCTTGAGTTCAATTACATCCCCGGCCTTCATGATGTATGAGGGGATGTTAACCTTCTTTCCATTTACCGTAAAATGGTTATGGCGAACAAAGTGACGACCCTGGGTTCTTGAGCTGGTAAAACCAAGTCTGAAAACCACATTGTCAAGACGTCGTTCCAGCATGCCCAGAAGATTGGCACCGGTGATTCCTTTTTGACGATCCGCCTTGCTGAAAATCAGCCTGAACTGTTTTTCAGAAACGCCATAAATCCTTCTGACCTTCTGTTTTTCCCGGAGCTGAATACCATAATCAGAGAACTTGGATCTTCTCTGACCATGCTGCCCTGGTGGGTATGACCTTCTGTCAAAACTGCATTTATCTGAATAGCAGCGATCGCCCTTCAGAAAAAGTTTCATATTTTCGCGTCTGCACTGACGGCAGACAGAACCTCGATAACGTGACAACGCTCTCCTCCTTTATCTAAAACAAGACGTTTGAATGGACACAGTGTTTTATTAAACCCTTCTTCTCTTGGGCGGGCGGCATCCATTATGAGGTACCGGGGTAACGTCCTTGATCATGGAGATATTAAATCCAATGGCATGAAGGGCACGAAGCGCAGATTCCCGCCCGGCACCAGGTCCTTTCACAAACACACTGACATTTTTCATACCATGTTCCATGGCTTTGGCACCGGCATCCTCAGCAGCGAGCTTGGAAGCAAACGGGGTGCTCTTTCTGGAGCCTTTGAACCCCTGAATACCGGAACTGGACCAGGAAATTGTATTCCCGGTTTCGTCGGTGATGGTGACAATGGTATTGTTAAACGTTGACTGAATGTGAACAACGCCTGTTGATATATTTTTTTTAACTTTTTTCTTGGTAACGCTTTTTTTGGTCTTTTTCGCCATAACTTAGCAAAGCCTCCTGATGGTCATCCGCAAAACGACGCTTATCGCGGGCAACTTACTTTTTCTTTTTAACTGCCGCTCTTTTGGGCCCTTTTCGGGTTCTTGCATTGGTGCTGGTCCGCTGGCCATGACAGGGAAGAGATTTCCGATGACGCAGTCCACGGTAGCAGCCAAGATCCATCAGCCGTTTAATGTTCATTGAGGTTTCAGTTCGAAGTTCTCCCTCAACTTTCAATTTAGTGTCAATAACCTTTCTGATCTCATTGGCCTGATCCTCGGTGAGATCATCGGATTTAACTGTGGGCTC
Organism: uncultured Desulfobacterium sp.; assembly: GCA_963674605.1. Taxonomy (GTDB): domain Bacteria; phylum Desulfobacterota; class Desulfobacteria; order Desulfobacterales; family Desulfobacteraceae; genus Desulfocicer. The sequence goes on from OY771474.1 coordinate 2,000,952, forward strand.
AATGCCGACTTCTGAAAGGATTTCCTGGGATCTGCTTCTGCCAATACCATAGATATAGGTGAGAGCGATCTCAATGTGCTTATTTCTGGGTAAATCTACCCCTGCAATTCTTGCCACGCCTTATGCCCCCCTATCCCTGCCGTTGATTATGACGTTTATTAATGCAAATTACCCGGATAACTCCGTTCCTGCGGATAATCTTACAATCCTTACAAATTTTCTTTACAGATGCTCTGACTTTCATCTTGAGTATACTCCTCGCATCAACTGGAACGTCCTTCCAGCGATGTGCTATTTATATCGATACGTAATCCGTCCCCGGCTCAAATCATAGGGCGACAGCTCTACTGTAACCTTGTCCCCGGGTAGGATTTTAATAAAATGCATTCTCATTTTGCCGGATATATGTGCCAGCAGCTGGTGCTTGTTTTCAAGCTCTACCTTGAACATGGCGTTGGGTAATGTTTCAAGCACCGTTCCTTCTACTTTGATGGGTTCTTCCTTTGCCATACTCCACCTCTCGTTCAATTTTCCGTCTGTGATTATGATGCCGGTTTTTTACCGTCTCGATTTCACGCTGCCACCGGATTTGCCCAGGAAACCATCATAATTTCGGGTGATCAGGTGAGATTCAATCTGCGCAATCGTGTCAATGGAAACTCCGACAACTATCAGCAGTGCAGTGCCGCCGAAGTAAAAGGGCACATTGAATTTTGTCATCAGCATGGTGGGCAGAACACACACGGCAGATACATACACAGCTCCGCCAAGTGTAATTCGTGTCAGCACTTTATCAATATATTCGGCGGTCTTTTTGCCCGGTCGAATACCGGGAATATAGCCACCGTTTTTTTTCATATTGTCTGCAACATTATCAGGATTAAAGGTCACCGCTGTATAAAAAAAGCAGAAGAAAATGATGAAGCCCACATAGATCAGATTATAAATGATGGTTCCAGGACTCATGGCTGCTGCCACCGTCTGCATGACGGGCAGATCAATGAAGTTGGCCAATGTCGCCGGAAACATGATAATGGAAGATGCAAAAATGGGCGGAATAACCCCTGCTGTGTTGATCTTCAAAGGAAGATGCGAGGTTTGACCGCCATACATTTTCCGCCCCACCACCCGTTTGGCGTACTGTACGGGAATCCTGCGCTGGGATTGCTCCATGAAAATAATAAACCCGATAACAGCCACCATGAGAAGGATCAGTACAATAATGGCAAAGATTCCCATCTCACCGGTGGAAACCAGCCGAAGGGTATTCCCCATGGCCGTGGGCATCCGTGCAACAATGCCTGCAAAAATGATGAGTGAAATACCATTACCGATGCCTCGCTCGGTGATCTGCTCACCCAGCCACATGATAAATGCCGTACCCGCTGTCAAGGTCAGAACCGTCATGCATCGAAACCCCCAGCCGGGATACATCACAATGGGTGCTCCGGCGGGGGATGTCATGCTTTCAAGGCCCACTGCAATACCGAATCCCTGGATCAGGCTCAATCCAACGGTACCATAACGGGTATACTGGGTAATTTTCTTTCGCCCCTGCTCGCCTTCCTTGGAAAGCTGTTCAAGATGGGGAACGACAACTGTCATCAGTTGAAGAATAATTGAGGAACTGATGTAAGGCATAATTCCCAGGGCAAACACCGAGAGACGATCCAGAGCACCGCCTGAAAACATATTAAACATTGCAAACAGGGTACCCCTGGCATTGTCAAAAAATGAGGCCAGGGCAGCAGTGTCAATCCCGGGTGTGGGTACATGAACCCCTACCCTGTAAACAAAAAGCAATGCAAATGTAATCAGAAGCTTTCTTTTCAGGTCTGGAAGCTTGAGTATATTCTGATATCCGCTCTCAATCATTTAACAACCTCAGATAGAATTACAGTTCAATGTTCCCGCCGGCGGCCTCAATTTTTTCCCGGGCGGACTGACTTACCAGACATCCTTTAAAAGAAAAAGCTTTGCTGAGATCTCCATTTCCAAGGATTTTAATTCCGTCCATTTTTCCCTTGACAAGGCCCCGGGCTTTAAGGGCATCGACATCAATGGTGATGCCCGCATCAAAAACATCAAGATCTTCAATGTTCAAAACAGCGATTTTCTTTTTGAAAATACTGGTGAAACCCCTTTTGGGAAGACGTCGGTGCAGGGGCATCTGTCCGCCTTCAAACCCGGGGCGAACACCGCCACCGGATCGTGCGTTATGGCCCTTGTGACCCCGGGTGGAAGTTTTTCCCATACCGGAACCGGGTCCTCGCCCCACTCTTTTTCTGCTCTTTCGGCTCCCTTCAGCAGGGGACAATTCATGCAGTTTCACTTTACACCTCCTCTACCCTGACCAGATGTGGAACCTTCTTAGCCATACCCAGAATCGCCGGGTTATTTTTATGTTCAACGGTCATATGCATCTTTCTCAGACCCAGGGCACGTATAATTCTACGTTGCTTTTCAGGGCGTCCGATGATGCTTCTGATCTGTGTAATTTTCACTTTACCTGACATGTCAAGTCTCTCCTATATCTCTTCCGGTCGAAGGCCCCTTCTTCTGGCAACCTCTTCTCTGGTTTCAAGTGACTTCAGTCCGGCCATGGTCGCTCTGACCACATTATGAGAATTATTGCTGCCGATGCATTTGGTCAAAATATCCGTCACCCCCACGGCCTCAAGAACCGCACGCACCGCACCACCTGCAATAACTCCGGTACCGGGTGAAGCCGGTTTCAGGAGAACGCGACCGGAACCGGCACAACCCACCACTTCACAGGGCACTGTGCCATCCAGGAGCGACACCTTTGTCATGGAGCGTTTGGCCTTTTCAACACCCTTTCGGATGGCTTCGGGTACTTCACCGGCCTTTCCAAGGCCATACCCCACACTGCCTTCACCGTCACCCACCACGCACAGGGCGCTGAAGCTGAAATTTCTACCACCCTTCACAACTTTTGCCACCCGGTTGATCCGAACGACCTTGTCTATCAACTGATTTTCGTCTGTCTGTTTGCTGCCCAAGGAACTCCCTCCTTAATTAGAAATTCAACCCGGCTTCCCGGGCTCCGTCTGAAACAGACTTAACACGTCCGTGATATAGAAAGCCGTTTCTGTCGAAGGTGACTTTGGTAATCCCCTTGTCCAGTGCCCGTTGACCCACCAGTTTTCCGACGGCGGCGGCGCCTTCTTTGCCGCTGCCCTTAATACCGGTGGCCTTGAATTGGGCATCAAGACTGGATGCTGACACAATGGTATGCCCTTTGATATCATCAATCACCTGGGCGTAAATATGGCCAGCACTCCTGAAAACGCTAAGTCTGGGGCGTTCCGGTGTACCATTTATATTTTTTCTGATTCTTCGCTTTCTCTTAAGCCTTGAGATTCGCTTTGTAGTTCGATTCGCCATTGTATTCTATTCCTGCCTATGATTATTTGGATGCAGCTTTACCGGCTTTTCTCATAATTCTTTCATCGGAATACATGATGCCCTTCCCTTTGTAAGGCTCAGGGGGTCGGACTTTTCTGATCCGGGCTGCAGTCTCTCCAAGAACCTCCTTGTCAATGCAGGACAAGGTGATCTGGGTATTTTTATCCACCTTTGCGGTAACGCCGTCAGGAAGGACAAAATCAACGGGATTGGAATAACCCACATTCAATACCAGCTGATTCCCCTTTGTTTCGGCACGATAGCCAATTCCGCTGAGCAAAAGCGTTTTTTCATAACCCTTGGTTACACCCTCAACCATATTATAAATCAATGATCGGTATAAACCCTGAAGGGCCATGGTTTTACGGTCTTCATTAACAGGTGAGACCAGAAGCGTATTTTCTTCAATTTTGATTGTAACTGCCGGATGCAGACTGCGCTGAAGTGTTCCCAGTGCGCCTTTAACAGCGATGGAACCATCAGTGAGCGCAATTTCCACTTTTTCAGGAATCTGGACCGGCTTTTTACCAATTCGAGACATGTATCCCTCCAGTTTTACCAGATGTTACAGAGGACTTCGCCGCCCACATTTTCTTTTTTTGCCTGCTTATCCGTCATCAACCCTTTTGACGTGGATAAAATCGAAATACCAAGACCATTTAATACCGGCTTTACTTCTTTGGACTTTGTATAAACCCTGCGACCGGGTTTGCTGACACGCTCAAGTCCATATATTGCAGGTTTCTTTTCACCCGCATACTTAAGATAAACACGAAGTACACCTTGTTTCTCATCTTCAAGGAATTTGTAATTCTTGATGTACCCCTGCTCTTTTAGCACCCGCGCCAATTCCACTTTCAATTTAGACCCGGGGATATCCACTTTTGCGAACTCTGCCTTAGCACCATTTCTGATTCTTGTAAGCATGTCCGCTATGGGATCACTCATTGCCATAATAATCTCCTGAAACTGCTTTTCCACCTGGAAGGTAGAAAAGAACTATACAATATCGGTTATCTTTAGGTTAACATAACCGCCCTGATTTTTCCGGGCTGTCGAAACCATTACCAACTTGATTTTGTTACACCCGGCAATTTTCCGGCAGATGCAAGATCCCTGAAACAGATCCTGCAAATTCCTGCTTTACGGATAAAGCCCCTGGGCCGGCCACAAATGGTGCAACGATTGTACGCTCGCACTTTAAATTTCGGCGTTCTATTCGCCTTTGCGATAAGCGACTTCTTTGCCAACTTTACCTCCTGAAAGGATAAACAACACAAGACACTGATTTTCTCACCAGTGCCAGGGAAAGTTTCATATCCATTTTCAAACTACGATTAACAATCAGTTTTTAAAGGGCATTCCAAAAAGCGTAAGCAGTTCTTTACCCTCTTTATCGGTTTTTGCGGTCGTAACTATGGAGACATTAAGACCTTTAATACTGTCGGTCTGATCATAGTCAATTTCAGGAAAAATGATATGCTCTTTAATGCCAAGGCTGTAATTACCTCTGCCATCAAAGGCTTTTCCGGAAATACCACGAAAATCACGAACACGGGGAAGCGTAATATTCACCAGTTTTTCCAAAAAATCATACATTTTTTCCCTGCGCAGGGTAACCATGCATCCAATGGGCATGCCTTCTCTGAGCTTGAATGCTGCAATGGATTTTTTTGCCTTGGTGATAACGGGCTTCTGGCCGGCAATCAGGGTAAGATCAGCAGCGGCGGAATCCAGCAGTTTCACGTTTTTAATGGCTTCTCCCAATCCAATATTCAGCACAATCTTCTCCAGGCCAGGCACCTGCATTCTGTTCTGATAGCCGAAGGTCTTTGTAAGCGCCGGGACTATCTCTTTTTCATATTTCTCTTTAAGCATTGAAAATTAGCTCCTCAGCCCAATCCTAAGCATCGATCTGTTCATTGCATTTTTTGCAGAATCTGACCTTTTTCCCATCTTCAAGTACTCTTACACCCACCCGAACCGGCTTAATACATCGGTTACACATGAGCATAAGATTTGAGTAATCCACCGGCATTGCCTTTTCCACAATGCCGCCCTGGGGATTTGCCTGGGTGGGTCGCTGATGGATCTTTGCCACATTAATATTTTCAACAACGGCTCTGTTTTTCTTTTTAAGAACCTTCAGAACCTTGCCGATCTTGCCCTTGTCCTTACCGGCAATTATTTTAACCTTATCATCGGTTTTAATTCTTGTTTTAATCTTTTCCATGGGAATCCTCTCCAATTACCGAACCGCTACAGCACCTCGGGTGCAAGGGATATTATCTTCATAAACCGTTTGGCCCGGAGCTCCCTTGCAACAGGGCCGAAAATACGGGTGCCAACAGGTTCATTGGAAGGATTGATAATAACAGCTGAATTATCATCAAATCTGATCATTGATCCATCGGGCCGGGAAACTTCCTTCTTGGTCCGAACGATGACCGCCTTGACAATATCACCCTTTTTGACCTTGGCATTGGGAATGGCTTCTTTAACAGATACCACAATGATATCCCCGATACCGGCATACCTTCTTTTTGATCCACCAAGGACTTTGATACAATACAGTTCCTTGGCGCCGGAGTTGTCTGCCACAGTCAATCTCGTCTCTGTCTGAATCATTTTTCAACTCCTTATTAATCAAACTGCCCGTTTGACAATCTCACTGACGCGAAATTTCTTGGTTTTGCTAAGGGGTCTTGATTCAGTGATCTTAACAACATCCCCGGGACGACAAAGATTATTTTCGTCGTGGGCAGCATATTTTTTATATCTTTTAATATATTTTTTATAAATCTTGTGCTGCACCAGTCTTTCAACCTGAACAACAACCGATTTATCCATCTTGTCAGATACTATGGTACCTAAAAGTACTCTTTTTCTTCCTCTTTCATTCATGGCATCAACTTTAGTTTGTATTAGCTAATGTTTAAATTCTTCTCACGGGAAATGGTTTTCAGACGGGCAATGTCCCGCCGAATCCCGGGAAGAATGGCTGTATTCTCAAGCTGACCTACACCATGCTGAAATCGAAGATTAAAGAATTCTTTTTTCAGCTCAGTCAGTTTTGTCTCAATTTCCTCGGCGCTCATGGCTCGAATTTCAGTGACTTTCATGGGTTAATTCCTCTCCACAAAGCGCGTTTTGATGGATAATTTTCTGGCAGCCAGACGAAGGGCTTCCATGGCAAGCTCCCTTGGAACACCTTCCATCTCATAGAGTATCCGGCCAGGACGAATGGCGGCAACCCAGGCATCCGTGGGTCCTTTACCCTTACCCATTCTGACTTCCGCGGGTTTCTTGGTAACGGGCTTATCCGGAAAAAACCGAATCCAGGTTTTTCCGGTTCTTTTAATCTTTCGGGTCATGGCAATACGAGCCGCTTCAATCTGCCGGGCATTTACATACCCGCATTCCACCGCCTGCAGGCCGAAATCACCGAAATTGAGCTCAGTGCCGCCGGTGGGCTTTCCTTTGAGTCTTCCGCGCATCCGCTTGCGATACTTGACTTTTTTAGGACTCAGCATATTTATATCTCCTAAACAACCTCTGAATTAAGCTGTAATGTTCTGATCGGTATTGAGCACTTCACCCTTGAAGATGAATACTTTAATGCCGATGGTACCGTAGGTGGTCTGGGCTTCAATGAAGCCGTAATCAACATCAGCTCTCAAGGTATGAAGCGGAATCCGGCCTTCCTTGTACCATTCCGTCCTTGCCATTTCAGCCCCGCCGAGCCTTCCGGAACAAATAATCTTAATTCCCTGGGCGCCGAAACGCATGGCCGAAGAAACACTTCTTTTCATGGCTCTTCGAAAGGCAATTCGTCGTTCAAGCTGGGAAGAAATATTTTCTGCAACCAGCTGGGCATCAATTTCAGGCCTTCGGACCTCTTTGATGTCTATCAGAACTTCGGGGGTCAGCATCTTTTCCAGCTCTTTTTTCAAAAGCGCAATCTCAGACCCCTTTTTCCCGATGATAATCCCTGGTCTTGCAGCAAAGACACGAAGCCTCAAACGTTTGGAAAACCGTTCAATTTCTATCTTAGAGATACCGGCATGATAAAGTTTCTTTTTAAGAAACTTCCGGACTTTATAATCTTCATAAACAAAATCAGCATACTCCTTATCGGCATACCACCGGGAGTCCCATGTTTTGATAATACCTAATCTTAATCCGATTGGATTTACTTTTTGGCCCAATCCGCACCCTCCTTATTTAGACCGTTTCCGCGACTGTTACTGTGATGTGGCTGGACCGTTTAAGAATCCTGGCACCTCTGCCCCTGGCCCGTGCCCGAAATCGCTTCAGGGTCGGACCCTGGTCAACAACAATATTCTTGACAATGAGAGCATCCACATCAAGATCATTGTTATGCTCAGCGTTGGCCACAGCCGAACTCAGGGTTTTGGATATAATACCGGCAGCTTTAAGGGGCATAAACTTGAGAATGTTTAATGCATCCTCCACAGGTTTGCCTTTTAAAGCCTCAACAGGAGCACGCAGTTTCAACGGTGATATTCGTACGTATTTAGTGACTGCTTTAACTTCCATTTCAGTTTCCTCTTACTTGTTAACCCCCAAAAGGAGTTATCGCTTCATTTTGGACTTTTTATCACCTGCGTGACCGTAAAATGTTCTTGTGGGAGAAAACTCGCCAAGCTTATGTCCAACCATGTTCTCCGTAACAAATACCGGCACGAATTTCTTACCATTATGAACTGCAAAAGTGACTCCCACCATCTCGGGAAAAATAGTTGATCTCCTGGACCAGGTTTTGATCACTCTGTTGCTCTTTTTATCTTCCTGAGCAGCAACAACCTTTCTTATCAGTTCCGGGGCTATATAAGGGCCCTTTTTTAACGACCTTGGCATATCAGATCACCTATCTATTTGCGTTTAGCTCTTCTTTTCACGATGTACTGGTCAGTACGCTTGTTTGTTCGGGTTCGATACCCTTTGGTCGGCACGCCCCATGGTGTACATGGATGACGTCCACCGGATGATCTACCCTCACCACCACCCATGGGATGATCCACAGGGTTCATGGCAACGCCCCTTACAGAAGGTCTGCGCCCCAGCCACCTTGAGCGGCCGGCCTTGCCAAGCTTTACATCGTCGTGTTTTTCATTACCAACCCTTCCAATGGTGGCCTTGCATTTAATATGCACCATGCGCACCTCACCGGAGGGCAGAAGAACCTGGGCATAGGTTCCCTCTTTTGCCATGAGTCTTGCAAAGGTACCGGCACTTCTGACAATCTGCCCGCCCTTCTGCTGCTTCAACTCCACATTATGAATCCGGGTTCCCAGGGGGATGTTTTCCAGGGGCAGACAATTGCCCGGCTTGATATCCGCATCCGGTCCGGTTTCAATCACATCACCCACCTGGAGATCCTTGGGAGCAAGGATATAGCGTTTCTCGCCATCCACATAAAACAAAAGGGCAATACGTGCACTTCTGTTGGGATCATATTCAATGGCGGAAACCTTTGCTGGAATCCCGTCTTTATCTCTTTTAAAATCAATGATTCTGTACTGCTTTTTTGCTCCACCACCCTTGTGACGACTGGTAATTCGGCCATGCACATTTCGACCGGCTGTCTTCTTAATTTTTTTCAGCAGGCTCTTTTCGGGCTTTACCTTGGTGATCTCTTCAAAGGTAAAGTATTCCTGGGCCCGTCTGCCGGGTGATGTCGGCTTTGTCTTCTTTATTGACATGTGGTTACCTCTTTATACACCTTCAAAAAAATCAATTCTCTGCCCGGGCATCAGCCGCACAATGGCCTTTTTCCAATCCCGTCGTTTACCCAGAATTCGGCCACGACGTTTTATTTTGCCCTTCATCTGGATGGTTCTGACGGATTGAACTTTGGTGTTAAATATCCGCTCAACTGCATCCTTGATTTCCATCCGATTGGCCTGGCGGTCCACCTCAAAGGAGACCTGATTGAAAAGCTCTTTTTGCAGAGTGGTTTTTTCAGTATTCAAAGGTCTTCGAATTATATCATAATCTTTTATCATCACCCGAGCCTCCCTTCAATGCCCTGAATGGATGATTCCACCAGCAGCAGAGAATCATATTTCAGGATATCATAGACATTGAGTCCCTCGGTCTTAATTACCTTCATCCCAGGCACATTGCGTGAAGACAGAAACAGGTTTCTGTCGTCATCCGAGGTAACCACCAAAACTTTTTTAAGCCCCAATGCCCGGGTAACGTCCACAAACGCCTTTGTCTTGATCTCTTGTAGATCAAAATTATCAATTACCCTCAAAGAATCCGTGGCAAGTTTACTGCTTAATGCCATTTTAAGGGCCAGTGCGCGTACTTTTTTGGGAAGCTTATAGGCATAGGATCTCTGCATGGGTCCGAATATCACACCCCCACCCCTGCGCAGGGGTGATTTCACACTTCCGGAACGCGCATTACCAGTACCCTTCTGCCGGTACAACTTTTTGGTACTTCCCGCAATATCAGAACGCCCCTTCACAGAGGCAGTTCCGCATCTTTTACTTGCAAGCTGCATTTTAACCACATCATGCAGTACACTTTTTTTAACAGGTATGCTGAATATCGTATCAGGGAGTTGTGTCTCAGAGACCTTCTCACCTGACCTGTTCAAAACATCTACAGCAGCCATATATGTCCTCATTTATGTTCCGACTGTGCATCACTGCGAAGGTCATTGCAATACCCACAGTCGTGGTAAAAACTACTTATACAATCCCAACTACTTTGCCACCTTAACGATCTCAAGGATGCCGGTTTTTGCTCCCGGAACAGGCCCTTTGACCAGTAAAAGGTTCTCTTCGGGTCTGACATCGACCACCACGAGATTTTTAACGGTTTTGCGGTCCACACCCATGTGCCCGGGCATTTTCTTGCCCTTTGTAATACGTGCAGGCCAGGCAGAACAGCCCACTGAACCGGGTTTTCGATGGTTTCTGCAACCATGGGTCTCCGGACCGCGGCTGAAGCCATGCCGTTTAATGGTTCCCTGAAAGCCTCTACCTTTGGAGGTTCCGGAAACATTGACTTTGTCCCCGACTGCCAGAAGATCCAGACCCAGAACCTGCCCCGGCTCATAATTTTCCGGGGCATCCACTTTAAATTCACACAGATTTACAAATCCGGTGTCGCCACTCTTGGCAAAATGCCCTGCAGCAGGCTTTGTGCACCGCTTCAGGTCTTTGGTTTCAAAACCCACTTGAACCGCATTATAGCCATCAACATTCTGGGTTTTCACCTGGGTAATTACGCAGGGTCCCACCTCAAGCACCGTCACCGGCACAAGGGTTCCATCGGCGGCGAAGACACTTGTCATCCCCACCTTCTTCCCTAAAATTCCATTACACATAATATTATTCCTGTTCTATGTTTTCAGGTATCTCAGAAACAAGACACCTGATCTTATAGCCTCATTGTTTCCGGCAACCCGGATGCAAATGGCGCCGGAAAACAAAAAATCGTTTCAGATCAAAGCTTAATTTCCACAGCAACACCGGGGGACAGATCCAGCTTCATCAAGGCATCAACTGTCTGCTGTGTGGGCTCCAGAATGTCCATCAGTCGCTTGTGTGTCCGGATCTCAAACTGCTCCCGGGATTTCTTATTGACATGGGGTGAACGCAGCACGCAAAACTTATTTATCCGGGTGGGAAGGGGGATGGGACCGACTACCTTTGCACCGGTTTTTCTTGCTGTATCCACAATGTCAAGGGATGAGCGATCAAGCAGCTTATGGTCATAAGCCTTGAGCCTGATCCTTATTTTTGTTTTTATCATAACGATTCAATCTTCCCTTGATTATTCAATGATTTCGCCGATAACACCGGCACCAACCGTACGTCCACCTTCCCTGATGGCAAACCGAAGCTCTTTTTCCATGGCAATGGGGGCAATGAGTTCCGCTGAAATACTTGCGTTATCTCCGGGCATGATCATTTCAACACCCTCGGCAAGGGAAAGAATACCGGTCACATCGGTGGTTCTGAAGAAAAACTGGGGACGATATCCGCTGAAGAACGGGGTGTGACGACCGCCCTCTTCCTTGCTCAGGCAGTAAATCTCAGCCTTGAACTTGGTATGGGGTTTAATGGAACCCGGTTTTGCAACCACCTGGCCTCTTTCAACGGCATCACGTTTGGTTCCCCGCAGAAGCAGACCAACGTTATCTCCGGCACGGCCTTCATCCAGCAGTTTTCTGAACATTTCAACGCCGGTACATGTGGTTTTGGTGGTATCACGGATACCCACAAGCTCGATTTCTTCACCGGTTTTGATAATACCACGCTCGATACGACCGGTGACCACGGTACCACGACCGGAGATGCTGAACACATCCTCAATGGGCATGAGAAAATCTTTATCCGTGTCACGCACAGGCTCTTCCACATAGGAATCAAGAACAGCAAGGAGTTCGCCAATGCATTTGGCATCTTCACCGGCAGGATCATCACATTCCAGAGCCTTCAGAGCAGACCCTCTGATAATGGGCGTATCATCTCCGGGGAACTCATACTTATCAAGCAGCTCCTGGAGTTCCATCTCAACCAGCTCGATAAGCTCTTCATCGTCCACCATGTCGCATTTGTTAAGAAACACAACAATACTGGGAACACCCACCTGCCGGGCAAGCAGAATATGCTCACGGGTCTGGGGCATGGGGCCGTCATCGGCACTTACCACCAAAATTGCACCGTCCATCTGGGCAGCACCGGTGATCATGTTTTTAATATAGTCGGCATGGCCGGGGCAGTCAACGTGGGCATAATGACGGTTTGCCGTCTCGTACTCCACATGGGCCGTTGCAATGGTAATACCCCGCTCACGTTCCTCGGGAGCCTTATCAATCTCGTCAAAGGGAACATAGGTACCATGACCGGCAAGGGCTGCGTGTTTGGTGATCGCAGCAGTAAGCGTGGTCTTGCCATGGTCAATGTGCCCGATGGTCCCGATGTTGACATGCGGCTTGGTCCGCTCGAATTTTTCCTTAGCCATTTTAAATTTTCCTCCCTGAAATCTTAACAGGACGTTTTAAATTTTCTTTAAAAACTACCATCTAAAATGGGCAAAGGCTTTATTTGCCTCGGCCATTTTATGGGTATCTTCTTTCTTTTTCATGGCACCGCCACGCTCATTGAATGCGTCCATCAACTCAGCTGCGAGCTTGTTGGCCATTCCTTTTTCAGACCGCTTCCGACTGAAGGTCAGCAACCAGCGAAAGGCCAGAGCCGTCTGCCTTGAAGGCTTTATTTCCGTGGGCACCTGATAGGTTGACCCTCCCACCCGACGGGATTTCACTTCCACGGATGGGCGGACATTGTTGATCGCCTTTTCAAATACGTCCAGCGGTGTTTCCCCGGATCTTTTTTCAATGAGATCCATCGCATCGTTGAACACCCGCACAGCGACGCTTCGCTTACCATCTTTCATCACACAATTGACAAACTTGGAAACAAGGCTTTTTTCGCCCTTAGCCCCCATGGTCAAGTGTCCTGAAACTATTTTTTTTCTTGCCATACATCCACCAATTTCTTAAACTGATTCAATTGATCCCGGACAAATTTCAACCCAGCCAAAAACTTATTTGGGTCGCTTTGCACCATACTTTGACCTGCCCTGCCTTCTGTCTTCAACCCCGAGCGTATCCAATGTACCTCTCACTATGTGATAGCGTACACCGGGAAGATCCTTGACCCTCCCGCCCCTGACAAGAACAACAGAGTGCTCCTGCAGGTTATGCCCCATGCCGGGAATATAAGCGGCGACTTCCATGCCGGTTGTCAACCGGACCCTTGCAACTTTCCTTAATGCAGAGTTCGGTTTTTTGGGCGTAGACGTATACACCCTGGTGCAGACACCTCGTTTCTGGGGCCCGCCCTTCAAAGCCGGGGTTCCCTGCTTTTTTTCCGCCTTTGCCCGTCCCTTTCTTACCAGTTGATTAATGGTTGGCATACCTTTATATAACTCCTTATCGAATGATTTCGAACAATCTTATGTGACAAAATGTTGAATTATTATATAAAACACCCAAACTTGTCAAGCTTTTTTATCCTATGGTCCTGTTTGAACCCATGGGAATTAATTTTCCACGGTGTCGATTTCCAGTCCCTTGTAGGCGATAAAACCGGTTCCAGCAGGAATCAGGCGCCCCATTATGACATTTTCTTTCAGCCCGTTCAAATTATCATATCTTCCCTGGATACTGGCCTCGGTGAGCACTTTGGTGGTTTCCTGGAAAGAGGCGGCTGAAATAAAACTATCTGTTGCCAGAGAGGCCTTGGTAATACCCAGAATCAATGGCTCTCCCCTGGCCGGCTCGCCCCCTTTCATGACGATGTCCCGATTGGCTTCGGCAAACCGGTCACGATCCACCTGCTCATCGGGGATAAAGCTGGTATCCCCCACCTCAAGCACCTTCACCCGTCGCATCATCTGGCTGATAATCACCTCTATGTGCTTGTCATTGATGCGAACACCCTGAAGTCGGTATACTTCCTGAACCTCATCCACCAGGTACCGGGCCAATGCCACCTCACCCTTGATATTGAGAATATCCTGGGGATTGGCAGAACCGCCGATGAGGGGTTCACCGGCCTTCACATAATCACCGTCATAGACATTCACATGACGACCCTTGGGGATCAGATATTCTTTTTTATCCCCGACATCGGTGGGGGTAATGGTTACCTTCTGCTTGCCCTTGGTTCCCTTGGACACGGAAACGTAACCGTCAATTTCCGTGAGCACACTTGGCTCTTTGGGCTTTCGAACCTCAAACAGCTCAGCCACCCGGGGCAGACCACCGGTGATGTCCTTGGTTTTGGTGGTGGCACGGGGAAGCTTGGCAATGACATCACCGGCCATGACCTCATCATCATCGTCCTTCATCAAAATGGCATGCACAGGCAGAAAATACATGGCATTGGTACCGGCTCCCGGTAGTTTGATTCCCTTACCATCTTTATCTTTAATGGTAATTCTGGGACGAACATCCGAGGATTTTCCTTCAATGATGGTACGAGACACCTTGCCCGTGACCGGGTCAATCTGCTCCTGAACGGTGTTTCCCACCTCAATGTCTGCATACCGGGCACGCCCACTTACCTCGGTTATAATGGGGGTGGTGAAGGGGTCCCACGAGGCAAGCACATCGCCCACTTCCACTTCCTGTCCATTCCTCACATGCAAGGTGGCGCCATAAATAACATCTTCCTTGGCCCGTTCACGACCCTCGGGACCGGTAATGGAGAAACCGCCCCCTTTTCTGTTCATGACGATCTGCTCCTGGCTTGCCGTGGTAACGATCTGGATATTTTCATTGAGCTTGACAATACCTGCCACCCTGGCCTTGATCTCAGCCACCTCCACCTTTCGACTGGCGGTACCACCGATGTGAAAGGTTCTCATGGTCAGCTGGGTTCCCGGCTCTCCAATGGACTGGGCAGCCATGATACCTATGGCCTGGCCGATCTCCACGGTTTTACCATGGGCAAGATCCCGGCCATAGCACTTGGCACACACCCCATACCTGGATTTACAGGTAAGAACAGATCGAATTTTAACGCTGGTTACACCGGCAGACTCAATTTTTTCCACCAGCTTTTCGTCCAGCTCCATGCCCTTGTCAGCCAGCAGGGTATTTTTGTATGGATCAATCACCGGGGCCTGAACCACACGACCCAAAATTCTCTCACCAAGGGTCTGTATCACCTCCCCACCTTCAAGAAGGGATTCCACCTCCACACCCATCAGGGTACCACAGTCATCCTCCATAACCGTGCAGTCCTGGGCAACATCGGCCAGACGACGGGTGAGATACCCTGAATTTGCCGTTTTCAAGGCGGTATCGGCAAGACCCTTTCTGGCACCATGGGTGGAAATAAAGTACTGAAGCACCGTCAACCCTTCACGGAAACAGGCCGTGATGGGGGTTTCAATGATCTCACCGGAGGGCTTTGCCATGAGTCCACGCATGCCGGCCAGCTGACGCATCTGATCTTTACTGCCCCTGGCCCCGGAATCCGCCATCATGTAAACAGCGTTGAGAATGTCGTCGGATGCATCCGGACCACCGGGGTTTTTCATTACTGCCATCATGGCATCTGCAATGTCATCAGTGCTTTTGGCCCAGATATCAACAACCTTGTTGTATTTCTCACCCTGGGTGATCAAGCCTTCTGCATACTGCTGCTTAATACCCTGCACCTGCTCTTCGGACTTGCGGATAATATCCCATTTACCGTCGGGGATAATCATATCGTCAATGCAGATGGAAAGCCCCCCCAATGTGGAATACCGGTAGCCGATATCTTTGAGACGGTCGGCCAGAATAACGGTCTCTTTCAGTCCGATGTTCCGGTAGGCATAGTCCACAAGCCCCCGCACAGCCCCCTTGTCCATAAGCCGGTTCAGCAGTTCAAAGGGGATGGTCACCTTTCGCTCATCCACCCTGAAGATGTTAAATCGTCCGCCATACTCCACCAAATCCGAATACTGTCCCTCCAAAAGACCGTACAGCTGAGTTAAGACAATTTCCGTGACCTGGAAATAATTCTGAAATTCCTTGCTGGTAAGAATGCCGGTCTGGGTCTTGACCACCGGGTCGTCCCCCTGCCCGGCCTCATCCAGCACAGCCTTGTAATCCCGGCCTCTCTTCAACTGCGTCAGCACGGCCTCGGCCTTTTCCCTGCTGGAAAATCCAAGACAATCCATGGACAAAAGGGTGTCGCCGGGAATTATTTCCCACAAGAGAATTCGGCCGGTGGTGGTTTCATGGATCACCCCGTCAATGCGGACCTTGATCTTTGCATGCAGATCCAGGGCCTTTGAATCAAAGGCGGAACGCACTTCGGCAATACTTGAGAATAAAATACCCTCTCCCTTTTTGCCGGATGCTTCACGGGTCATGTAGTAAATCCCCAGAACAATATCCTGGGTGGGCACAATCACCGGCTGACCATTGGCGGGGGAAAGAATATTGTTACTTGCCAGCATCAATACCCGGGCTTCAAGACGGGCTTCCAGGGACAGGGGCACATGCACCGCCATCTGGTCACCGTCAAAATCGGCATTAAAGGCGGGACAAACCAGGGGATGCAGCTGAATGGCCTTTCCTTCAATAAGGATGGGCTCAAAGGCCTGGATTCCCAGACGATGCAGGGTGGGTGCCCGGTTGAGCATCACCGGATATTCCCGGACCACATGATCCAGCGCATCCCACACGGCAATTTCTTCGCGTTCCACCATTTTTTTAGCACTTTTAACGGTGGACACAAGGCCCTTTTTTTCAAGGTAATTGTAGATAAAGGGCTTGAAGAGTTCCAGAGCCATCTTCTTTGGCAGACCACACTGATGAAGCCGCAGATCAGGACCCACCGTAATAACGGTACGCCCGGAATAATCCACACGCTTTCCCAGTAGGTTCTGACGAAACCGACCCTGTTTTCCCTTGAGGGTGTCACTTAAGGATTTCAGGGGCCTTTTGTTGGTACCGGTGACCACCCTACCGTGACGTCCATTGTCAAAGAGAACATCCACGGACTCCTGGAGCATACGTTTCTCGTTGCGCACAATAATATCCGGAGCATTGAGATCCATCAGGCGTTTCAAGCGATTATTCCGGTTAATTACCCGTCTGTACAGATCATTTAAATCCGAGGTGGCAAACCGACCTCCCTCCAGGGGAACCAGAGGTCTCAGGTCCGGTGGAAGCACGGGAATGGCCGTCATGATCATGCGGGTGGGACTAAGTCCGGAATTAAGGAAAGCATCCACCACCTTGAGCCGTTTGGACATTTTCTGCCGTTTGGCTACGGATTTGGTGGTGGTAATTTCCTCCCGAAGCTCATCGTACACGGCCTTCAGATCAATTTCTTCCAGCAGCTTAAGGATGGCTTCGGCCCCGATTCCCACTTCGAATTCTCCGGGGCCAAACACTTCCATGGCCTCATGGTACTTCTCATCGGACAACAGCTGATACTTGGAAAGATCGGTTTCTCCGGGATCAATGACCACGTAGGAATCAAAATAAAGGACTTTTTCAAGGTTTTTAAGGGTCAGATCCAGTACATTACCAATCTTGCTTGGCAGGCTCTTTAAAAACCAGATGTGGGACACAGGACAGGCAAGCTCAATGTGTGCCATGCGTTCCCGGCGAACCTTGGATTGAATCACCTCCACACCGCACTTTTCACACACCACGCCCCGGTGCTTCATGCGTTTGTATTTGCCGCAGTTACACTCATAATCCTTGGTGGGACCAAATACCTTGGCACAGAAAAGACCATCACGCTCGGGCTTGAACGTCCGGTAATTGATGGTTTCAGGTTTTTTTATCTCACCATGGGACCACTCTCTGACCTGATCAGAAGAAGCAAGGCCGATCTGGACACCTTTATAAATCTTGGGATCTTTTGGCTTGGCAAAGAAATCGTATATGGTTTCCAATATCTTCTCCTTAATTCTTTCCTTCAATAAGATTTATATCCAGCCCCAGACTCTGAAGCTCTTTGGTCAGCACCCTGAAGGATTCCGGCATTCCGGGCTCAAGTACGTTCTGGCCCTTTACAATCTTTTCATACATGCGAGTTCGTCCGGTCATGTCATCGGACTTGACGGTGATAAATTCCTGAAGGGCATGGGCCGCCCCATAGGCTTCCATGGCCCACACTTCCATCTCACCCAGTCGCTGTCCACCAAACTGGGCCTTTCCACCAAGGGGTTGCTGGGTAACCAGGGAATAGGGACCAATGGAACGGGCATGGAGTTTATCATCCACCAGATGATGGAGTTTGAGCATATACATGATACCAACGGTAATGGGTTTGTCAAAGGCCTCACCGGTTCTTCCGTCATAAAGGATGGATTGCCCGGATGGACTCAGGCCGGCATAGGAAATAAGGGATTTAATCTCCTCCTCCGAGGCCCCGTCAAAAACCGGAGTTGCCATGTGCACACCGTTTTTATAGTAATTGGAAAATGCGGTGAGGTGGGCATCATCCATCTCATCAACGGCCTTCACAAAGGCTTTTTCATCCTCATGGACCAGCTCGGGCATGGTTTCATCCAGGGTATAGTGACGATCAAAGTCAAAATCCTTTATATCCTCAACTCCGGTGATTTTTTTCTTCAGGGGCGGGGTGGTGAAAATCCGTTTCAGGCGTTTTTTTAACTCATCATGCTTTTTCTCTTCCATAAGGTCTTCAATCTGACGTCCCAGTCCCCTTGCTGCACACCCCAGATGAATTTCAAGAATCTGCCCAACGTTCATTCGGGAGGGAACCCCCAGGGGATTGAGTACCATATCCACGGTGCGCCCATCTTCAAAATAGGGCAGATCCTCAATGGGGAGAATTCGGGAAACAACACCCTTGTTTCCATGACGTCCCGCCATCTTATCCCCCACGGAGAGCACCCGCTTCATGGCTACATTGACCTTGATAAGCTTTAACACGCCCGGAGGAAGATCATCTCCCTTTTCAAACCGGTTGACCTGTCGGTTAAAATGATCTCTGGCATCCTGGATCTGTTTTTCCGCACGCTCCAGAATGGCATGGGCCGTTTCCGTGACGTGGGGATCATCAACGGCCAGAGCCATGAGATCCGAAACGGAAAGACCTTCAAAAACACCTGTTTCCACAGATGTACCAGATGGAATCAATACCCTTTTCCCACGTTTCAGATGGGTGGAGGTGGTGTGGCCTGCCAGGACTGATTCAAGTCGTTCCCAGACGAACTCCGTAATAATACGGACTTCATCATCTCTGTTTTTTTCCAGATTGACAATTTCCAGATCTTCAATGCTTCGGGTACGATCATCCTTGGACATGCCCCTTCTGGAAAACACCTTAGCATCAATGACAATACCTTCAACTCCAGGGGGAACCCGAAGGGAGGTATCCTTTACGTCTCCAGCTTTTTCGCCAAAAATGGCCCGGAGCAGTTTTTCTTCGGGGGACAGCTGGGTTTCACCCTTGGGGGTTACCTTACCCACCAGGATATCACCAGGCTTTACTTCGGCACCCAGACGAATAATACCACTGTCATCCAGATCCTTAAGGGCATCTTCCCCCACATTGGGAATATCCCTGGTAATCTCTTCCTTGCCAAGCTTGGTATCCCTTGCCACCACCTCAAACTCTTCAATGTGAACAGAGGTATAAACAGCGTCTTTCACCAGTCTTTCACTGACCAGGATGGAATCCTCATAGTTGTAACCGCCCCAGGGCATAAAGGCCACCACCACATTTTTACCCAGTGCAAGTTCCCCAAGGTTTGTGGATGGGCCATCGGCAATCACTTGATTTTTCTTAACCTTTTCACCCTTGTGTACAATGGGACGATGATTAAAACAGGTGTTTTGATTGGAACGGACAAACTTGGAACAGGTGTATACGGAAACAAGGCTTGCGGCATCTTTATCATCGGCATCATAGTTTTTGACCACAATGCGCTTGGCATCCACATCCACCACTTCACCATCTTCATCGGCCACAATGGAAACCCCGGAATCCCTGGCAACAACCCCTTCAATGCCGGTGCCCACCAGGGGTGCCTCGCTTCGAATCAGGGGCACCGCCTGGCGCTGCATGTTGGAGCCCATGAGTGCCCGGTTGGCATCATCGTTTTCAAGAAAAGGAATAAGAGAGGCGGAAACCGAAACCAGCTGATTGGGTGATACATCCATGAACTGGATTTCGTCCCTGTCAACCATTTCAAAGTTGCCTTCCACCCGGCAGGTGACCTGATCCCTTAAAAAATTGCCCTCATCGTCAAGGATGGCGTTGGCCTGGGCAATGGGATGCTGTTTTTCCTCAAAGGCGGAAAGATGTCGGATCTGTCTGGTCACCTGGCCATTGCTGGCGGTGCGGTAAGGGGTTTCCACAAACCCGAACCGATTCACCCGGGCAAAGGTACAGAGAGAAACAATCAACCCGATGTTGGGTCCTTCCGGAGTTTCAATGGGGCAGATCCTGCCGTAATGGGATGGATGCACATCCCGAACCTCAAAACCGGCTCTCTCCCGGGTGAGTCCCCCCGGTCCCAGCGCGCTCAACCGTCGCTTATGGGTGGTTTCTGAAAGGGGATTTGTCTGATCCATGAACTGTGATAGCTGGCTGGTACCAAAAAATTCCCGCACCACTGCAGATACAGGTTTGGGATTCACCAGATCATGGGGCATCATGGCATCGACTTCCTGCATGCTCATGCGCTCTTTGATGGCCCGCTCCATGCGCACAAGACCGATACGGTACTGGTTTTCCAACAACTCGCCCACGGCCCTGACCCGACGGTTACCCAGATGATCAATATCATCCACGGCTCCCTGGGTGTCCTTTAATTCTGCAAGGGTGGCAGCGGTGAGCAGGATATCTTCCTTTCTAAGGGTTTTAACCTGAATGTCGGTATTCACCCCCAGACGATGGTTCATTTTCAGACGTCCCACATCGGAAAGATCATAGTATGCGGACTTGAAAAAAAGATGATCAATGAAATCCTGGGCCACCTCGGGGGTAGCCGGGTTTCCTGGACGAAGCCGTCGGTATATTTCAATCAGGGCTTCGGATCGGGATGTCACCTTGTCAACAAAGAGGGTTTTGCGCATGGAATCGGAACTGTAGGAATCCACATAAAGGACACGAAAAGTATCACGTCCCTGCTCAATGATTTTGTCAAGGATTTCCTTGTCAATGAGATCGCCTGCCCGGACAATGACTTCATCGGTCATGGGGTCCACAAGGGTTTCGGCAAATCCCTTACCAAACAGTTCTTCCTCGGCAATGGGAATATAGTCCAGGCCTGAGGCCTGGAGCTGCTTTAATCCACGCTGGGTAAAAAGGCGACCTTTTTTAACCACCACTTCGTCTGTTCCGGGCAGGAGCACATCAAAGCTTGCCCGCTGACGTTTCAGGTGCTTGGGAATAAACTCTTTAAAGAAAATTCCGTCCTTGAGGATGATCTTTTCCTTTTCATAGAAAAAGCTTAAGATATCTTCATTGGTGTATCCAAATGCCTTGAAAAGGATGGTCACCGGAAATTTTCGTCGGCGGTCAATGCGTATGTTGACAATATCCTTGGGATCAATCTCCATATCAATCCAGGAGCCCCGCACGGGAATAATCCGTGCCGTATAAACGATCTTACCCGAGGAGTGATTTTTACCTTTATCATGATCGAAGAAAACGCCGGATGATCTGTGAAGCTGACTGACAACAGCGCGCTCTGTACCATTGATGATGAAGGTTCCCCGTCGGGTCATCAATGGAATGGTTCCAAAATATATTTCCTGTTCTTTGATGTCCCGGATGGCTGTAACACCGGCTTCTTTATCAACATCATAGACAGCAAGCCTGACCCGGATATTCACCGGGATTTCGTATGTCATCCCCCTGCTGGTACACTCCTGTATGGAATGTTTTATTTCACCAAAGGAATAGGATACGTACTCAAGGGAGGAGGTGCCGGTGAAATCCTTGATGGGAAAAACCGATTTAAACACCGAATGTATTCCTGTATCCTCCCTGTTCTCGGGAAGGACATCCCTTTGTAGGAAACGTTCAAAGGAGGTGCGCTGCATTCCGATAAGATCCGGAATATCAACCACCCTGCTCTTACTTCCAAACTCTTTTCTGATGCGCTTGTGTGCCAGAAGGCTCCCGGTCATGGTATCTCCAAATAATGGTTTATTATAACCGTGAAAGCGGAGACAGAGTCCATAAGACCTTGCCTCCGCATCGTGTGAGTGCAAATTACAAATTTTTTCAGGTACTTAAAGAATAATCATATTATTTAAGCGTTACCTGTGCGCCAGCTGCTTCAAGCTGTTCTTTGACTTTTTCAGCTTCTTCTTTGGCAATGCCCTCTTTTACCGGTTTGGGGGCACCGTCAACCAGTGCTTTGGCTTCTTTCAGACCCAGACCCGTGATGGCACGAACCTCTTTGATGACGCCAATTTTTTTGTCACCGGCGGTTTCAAGAATAACATCAAATTCAGTCTGCTCTTCAGCAGCTGCAGCCTCTCCGCCCGCCGGAGCAGCCATGGCCATGGCCACGGGAGCTGCTGCAGAAACACCAAATTTTTCCTCAAGCTCTTTCACCAGCTCGGAAAGCTCAAGAACACTCATGTTTGCAATAAATTCTATGACATCTTCTTTGGTTACATCACCCATTGTTTTATCTCCTTAAACGCGCAGTGCGTATTTTCATCGTAGGTATATATTTTAAATAAATTTTTATGCAGCTTCTTTCTGATCTTTGATGGCCGTCACGACATTTAAAAAGGACACAGGCACCGCACTGAGCACCCGGACCATGGACGTGGGCACAGCATTCATGACGGACAGCACCTGGGCAAGAAGGACTTCCCTTGAAGGCATTGTGGCAAGGGCCTTGATATCATCAATGGAAAGCGCTTTTCCATTCATGGCTCCCGTCTTGATTTCAAGTTTCTGGTTATCCTTGGCAAATTTAACCAGAATTCTTGCCGGGGCAACCGGATCATCTTTACAGGTGACAACTGCATTGGGACCCTTGAAAGCGGCATCAATCACAGAGACATCGGTCCCCTGGGCGGCCATGGAAAGCAGCGTATTTTTCACCACTTCCAGGTTGGCACCCTCCTTGCGAAGTTCAGCCCTCAATGCGGTCATGGCCTCAACATCCAAGCCCTTGTAATCCACAAGCAAAGCGATTTTGGACTCGGACAGCCTGGTATTCAGGCCTGAAACCAGCTCTTTTTTTTCAGATAAGTTCAATATTCAAACACCTCCTTCCCAAACATTAATTTTTTCAGAGGTGCCGACTGCGCCAAAACATAACGCTGTCTCGGCAGGCCGGCATCGCCGATTAAACACAAAATAATTATTGTGCACCTACTGTCTTTGACAGACAAACAGTATTTTAATTATATTGTTCTCTATCCACTTTCTCTGGTCATTTTTCACAACTCAATGCAATGGTAAAAAATCCAGGCATTGTCTCTCAATCGTCTTTTTTAAATAACAAATGACGTAAAGGCTTATAAAAAAATGAGCAAACTGCAGATATCAGTGATCAACTTTTATTCAATGAACCAGGATCCTTAAGATATGTCTAAAATCTCCCCCCTGCAGGCCCCCGAACACTACTTGGGGGAAATAATGCCTTGGTCAATCAAGGCAACAACCGTGCAATATCAGTATGCAACAAATGAAGAAGGGGGATGTTGGAACATGGCATGCACTTTACTTGATCAGAACGGGATCAATCTTTATACCAGGCCCCATGGTGGTTGATACCGTGATTCCCTGGACATAGGTACCTTTACTTGCGGCAGGCTTCAGGGCAATAACTTTTAACACAAAGGCTTTGACATTCTCCACCAGCTTTTCAACCCCAAAAGAGGCTTTTCCCACAGGGGCGTGTACAATACCTGCCTTTTCAACCCGAAAATCAATTTTACCGGCCTTAAGCTCTTCAATGGCCCGGGCCACTTCAAAGGTAACCGTACCGGTTTTGGCATTGGGCATAAGACCTCTTGGCCCGAGAACCCGACCCAGCTTTCCCACGGTTCCCATCATGTCGGGGGTGGCAATGGCACGATCAAAACCAAACCAACCACCTTTAATTTTTTCTACGATTTCATCGTTGGCAATGAAATCAGCACCGGCATCCAGGGCCTCTTTTTCTTTTTCACCCTTGGCAAACACAAGCACTTTCACCTCTTTACCCAGTCCATTGGGAAGTACAACCGTCCCCCGAACCATCTGGTCGGCATGTCTTGGATCAACACCCAGTTTAACTGCAACATCAACGGTCTCGTCAAATTTTGCAAAGGATGAAGAGAGTGAGATCTCTATGGCTTTATCAAAATCGTATCTTGCTTGCCTGTCGATCTTCTTCACAATTTCCGTATATTTCTTACCATGCTTAGGCATTTTATGTCACTCACTCCTTAATAACGGTTAAACAACCTCTATCCCCATGCTTCTGGCAGTTCCTGCAATAATATTGACAGCCGCATCGACATCATTGGCATTGAGATCTTCCATTTTTAAATTTGCAATCTCCACCAGCTGATCCCGGGTGACCTTTCCCACTTTGTTTCGATTGGGTTCACCGGAACCCTTGGCAATATTTGCGGCCTTTCTGAGCAACATGGAGGCTGGCGGTGTTTTTGTGATAAAGGAAAAAGTTCTATCCTGAAATACCGTAATGACCACCGGAATAATTGAGCCGGCGTCATTTGCGGTCCGGGCGTTAAAAGCCTTACAGAAATCCATTATATTTACGCCATGCTGGCCCAGAGCCGGTCCAATTGGCGGAGACGGATTGGCCTTACCGGCTGCAACCTGAAGTTTTATCTGCGCCATCATTTTTTTTGCCATTTTCTTTTACTCCTGACACATGCTTTAATGTTGTTTCTAAGTTTTATATTTTCGTCACCTGAACGAAATCAAGCTCCACCGGTGTCGCCCTGCCAAAAATACTGACCAGCACCTTCACCTTGCCTTTTTCCGGGTTGACCTCTTCCACCGTTCCATTGAAATTCACAAATGGGCCGTCGGCCACCCTGACATCATCACCAATTTCGAAAAAATATTTGGGCTGGGGCTTGGATTTCCCAAGTTCCATACGCTCAACAATATCGGCAGCTTCTTTTTCACTGATGGGTGCGGGCCTGTTCTTGCCCCCCAGAAATCCGGTCACCTTGGCTGTGGACGTTACAATATGCCACGTCTCATCATTGAGCTCCATGTTCACCAGAATATATCCTGGATAAAATTTCCGGGAAGATTCTTTCTTTTTGCCATTAACAAGCTCGACAACGTGCTCTGTGGGAACCAGAACGTCTCCGAATTTATCTGAACACCTCGCGTTCTTTATCCGATCTTCCAAAGCCAGTTTTACTTTTTGTTCGTAGCCTGAATAAACATGAACCACATACCATTTGAGAGACAATTTCAACTCCCTATTTTATGCCAGAACGATCTGAACAAGCTTTGACAAACTGATATCCACCAAACCAAGAAACGCGCCAAGAATAAATACCAGGACAATAACCACAAGCGTTGAGCCGGCAGTCTGCTTCCGGGACGGCCAGGTGACTTTTTTAAGTTCCACCCGGACTTCCCTCAAAAACTGCACGCTCTTTTGAATAAAATTGGGCTCGGAAGGAATAGACACAGCAGCAGCACGGGCATCCCCACGTCGCTGGGTCGACTTGACGGGCGAAGTTGCCGGCCGGGCTGAGCTCTCACCGCCGGAAACCTCTTGAGGGGTCTCACGTTTTCGGATTTTGTCCGATGTAAATTTTTTCTTCTGCAACCGTGCCATAACACTCCTGTTGAATACACCTGCCCTGAAAAAAGCATTGTATTTTTTATCAGAAATTCACAAAGAAAAGCCATTGTCCACAAATAAAAATGGCAGGTCAGGAGGGAGTCGAACCCCCAGCATCCGGATTTGGAGTCCGGCGCTCTACCAATTAGAGCTACTGACCTGCATCAACAAACAAAACTGATTGGTTAAAATATTTTCGATTCTACTGCATCAACACATGGCCTATTTGGTCTCTTTGTGCAGAACGTGCTTCTTGCAGAATCGGCAATACTTTTCAAACTCAAGTTTATCTGGTGTTGTTCGTTTGTTCTTTGTCGTTGTATAATTTTTTCGCTTGCACTCTGTGCATGAAAGCGTGATATTTACTCTTGCCACAAGAAACTCCCTTGGATCCTATTCGATCAGATTCTATTCGATAATTTCGCCGATAACACCGGCACCAACCGTACGTCCACCTTCCCTGATGGCAAACCGAAGCTCTTTTTCCATGGCAATGGGGGCAATGAGTTCCGCTGAAATACTTGCGTTATCTCCGGGCATGATCATTTCAACACCCTCGGCAAGGGAAAGAATACCGGTCACATCGGTGGTTCTGAAGAAAAACTGGGGACGATACCCGCTAAAGAACGGAGTATGACGACCGCCCTCTTCCTTGCTCAGGCAGTAAATCTCAGCCTTGAACTTGGTATGGGGTTTAATGGAACCCGGTTTTGCAACCACCTGGCCTCTTTCAACGGCATCACGTTTAGTTCCCCGCAGAAGCAGACCAACGTTATCTCCGGCACGGCCTTCATCCAGCAATTTCCTGAACATTTCAACGCCGGTACATGTGGTTTTGGTGGTATCACGGATACCCACAAGCTCAATTTCTTCACCGGTTTTGATAATACCACGCTCGATACGACCGGTGACCACGGTACCACGACCGGAGATACTGAACACATCCTCAATGGGCATGAGAAAATCTTTATCCGTATCACGTACAGGCTCTTCCACATAGGAATCAAGAACAGCAAGGAGTTCGCCAATGCATTTGGCATCTTCACCGGCAGGATCATCACATTCCAGAGCCTTCAGAGCAGACCCTCTGATAATGGGCGTATCATCTCCGGGAAACTCATATTTGTCAAGCAGTTCCTGGAGTTCCATCTCAACCAGCTCTATAAGTTCTTCATCGTCCACCATGTCGCATTTGTTAAGAAACACAACAATACTGGGAACCCCCACCTGGCGGGCAAGCAAAATATGCTCACGGGTCTGGGGCATGGGGCCGTCATCGGCACTTACCACCAAAATTGCACCGTCCATCTGGGCAGCACCGGTGATCATATTTTTAATATAGTCGGCATGGCCGGGGCAGTCAACGTGGGCATAATGACGGTTTGCCGTCTCGTATTCCACATGGGCCGTTGCAATGGTAATACCCCGCTCGCGTTCCTCAGGGGCCTTATCAATCTCGTCAAAGGGAACATAGGTACCATGACCAGCGAGGGCGGCGTGTTTGGTGATCGCAGCAGTAAGTGTGGTCTTGCCATGGTCAATGTGCCCGATGGTCCCGATGTTGACATGCGGCTTGGTCCGCTCAAATTTTTCTTTAGCCATTTTAAACAGATCCTCCCTGGTGGGGTGGAGCCCATGAACGGATTCGAACCGTTGAACCTCTTCCTTACCAAGGAAGCGCTCTACCTACTGAGCTACATGGGCAAATTCCACTTGAATAACTACGCTGAAGCTATTTATCATCTTGAAGATATCAAGAAAAAGGTGTGGAGCGGGAGACGAGGTTCGAACTCGCGACATTCAGCTTGGAAGGCTGAAGCTCTACCAACTGAGCTACTCCCGCATCTATGGCTGCAGTCGACAAAATACAATGACTGAGACATTGAAGCATACATTCTATGCAGTATGCGACCCCTTTTTGAACTTGAGATCTCCTACACGAACACATAAGTGGTGGTGGGGGGAGGATTTGAACCTCCGAAGGCTGAGCCGTCAGATTTACAGTCTGATCCCTTTGACCACTCGGGAACCCCACCATTACTTTTGGAGCCGATACCCCGAATCGAACGGAGGACATTCTCATTACAAGTGAGATGCTCTACCTACTGAGCTATATCGGCATCATTCGCAGCAAGTCTGCCTTGCGAAAGACCCGGGGATAATAACAGAGCCCCCCCCTTCTGGCAATCCCCATAAAAGTTTATAAATGACTATAAATAGGCATTACATCCAAATATTATGCAAAATCATCTTTTTACACCCAAATACTTTTTTATTCTTATGATTTTGATATTTTATTCTTTTTGGGCTTTTTTCAGCACAAAACAAAGCCCCTTTCAAGCCATGTGATGGCTTCTGTATTTACTTGACACCCCTATTTTAATTCGATAACTAAGATAGCTGCAAGATGATAATTTCGGGGATTGGTCACAATACCGGCCATCCTGGCGTGGGGACAGGGCCGTCCCCGGATATTTTCATAAACCGACAGGCCCTATTATAAACCACCAGTATCTGCCGGGATTAGGACCAAACCTTTATTTTTCAATACACCTTCAACTCAATTTTATCTAAACCATCCATTCACTGAGCTTTTAAACAGGAACCGACTGCATGGTCAAAGCTAAGATTCAGGATTGTACATACCGCAACGTATTCACCCATGGCATCTTTGGGAATCGACAATCCTGAAATTAAGTAATGACAATGCACTACATTGAAATGAAGATGATATCATGATTAAAAAAAATATTTCTTTGGCTTTAGCCTTAGTAGCCATGAGCGGCAGCCTTTATCTGTCGGGGTGTGTACACACCCCAAATACAAACTCCACTGTATCTGTTGACCCAGTCTCCGCCCGCCCGGGACTCAAACCATCTGCACTACACCAACGCTTTCTGCAAAACACCTCCAATGATGAGAATGAGACAGCCCCGGTTTTGGGGGAAGAGCACCAGGACATCTCCCTGGTGGACACCTCGGAAATTAAAGCAGATTCACCCGCCTGCCGTGCGGTCCAGGAAGGCATTGATCATGCCCTTGAACTGTGTGAGTCCGCCCAGAATTTCTGGGAAGCAGGCGAACTGGAACGCGCCCTCAATGAACTGGACATCGCATATGCCACCCTTCTGGACCTTGACATCGAGGATCAGGCAGAACTCAATCAGCAGAAAGATGACGTTCGCTACATGATTGCCAAGCGCATTCTTGAAATACATGCTTCCCGCCACATTGTGGTGAACGGCGCCCACAAGGCCATCCCCCTTACCCTCAACGACCATGTAAAAAAAGAAATTGCCAGATTGTCCGGTCCTGAAAAACAATTTTTTATTCGATCATTAAGAAGAGCAGGACGTTATAGACCTTACATAGTAAATGAATTCAAAAAAGCCGGTCTTCCGGAAGAACTGTCTTGGCTTCCCCTCATTGAAAGCGGGTTTAACGTCGTTGCCCTTTCACCTGCCAGGGCCCTTGGGCTGTGGCAGTTTATTCCCTCCACCGGATACAAATTCGGATTAAAACGCAACTACTTCATTGATGAACGCCTTGATCATGAAAAATCCACCCAGGCGGCCATTGCATACCTTTCCGAGCTGCACAATATTTTCGGTGACTGGGCCACCGTGCTTGCCGCATACAATTGCGGAGAGGGGCGGGTGCTGAGAACCATTCGAAAACAAAAAACAAATTATCTTGATAATTTCTGGGATCTCTACGAAAAACTGCCCCGGGAAACGGCACGCTATGTTCCCCGATTTCTGGCCACCCTACACATCATCAACAACCTTGAGAAATACGACATTGATCCCGGTGAAATCGAAGAACCCATCCCCTACGAGGTGTTTTCGGTGAAAAAACAGGTGAGGCTGAAAGACATAGCCGCTGCCATGGATATTCCCTTTGAAAGGCTGAAATACCTAAACCCGGAATTGCGGTATGCACTTTTACCCGCAGAACCCTATGATCTCAGAATTCCGGCGGCTGATGCAGATGAGTTTCTGGTACGATTCAACACCATCAAACCCTCCAGAACCACGCCCCTCCCCCAAAAATACGTTTACCATCGCATCAAAAGGGGAGAAACACTGTCCTGCATTGCCAAGAATTACGGCACCAGCATAAAAGCCCTTGCAGCATCCAATAAAATCTCCACCAGGGCTATGCTGAAAATCGGGCATGTGCTGAAAATCCCGACCGGCAATGTCAGCACCAGTTCCAACATTACCGGTAAATCCCCCCACATCACGCAGAAAACCATCCGGTACACGGTGAAATCCGGCGATAATCTATGGATCATTGCCAACACCTACGGCACCACCACAAAAAACATTCAGATGGCAAACCATCTGCGATCCACCCGACTTCACATCGGCCAAAACCTCATCATTCCCGGTGTGACAGCCACCACAAAGGACAAGAAGAAAAAAACAGTGGCCTACCGGGTACAATCGGGAGATAATCCCTTTACAATTGCCCAGAAATATAATATGACACTGGAACGTCTGCTTTCGCTGAACCACCTGACCTCAAAAAGCAGAATATATCCAGGTCAGAAACTTCTTGTGGAATAACAACCCCCCCCGCCCCCGTAGCTCAGTGGATAGAGCATTGGATTCCTAATCCATGTGCGCAAGTTCGATTCTTGCCGGGGGCACCATTCCTTCTATTTCGGAAAACATGTCTCAAAACTTTATAAAGCCTGAATTGCTCGCCCCTGCCGGGAATTTTGAAAAACTTGAAGTCGCCATCCATTATGGAGCGGATGCGGTGTATCTTGGCGGGAAAGACTTCAGCCTTCGAAACCTCACCCACAATTTCACCAACACCCAGATGGCCGATGCCGTTACCCTGGCCCATGATCATGGGGTAAAGGTCTATGTGGCCTGCAATATTTACTCCCGAAACAATGAACAGGAACAGTTGGCCCGTTTCCTTGAATTCATTGCAGAAATGGGGGCTGATGCGGTGATCATATCCGATCCGGGCGTTGTCTTTCTTGCCCGAACCCTCATCCCCCACATGGATATCCATCTGAGCACCCAGGCCAACACCACCAATTACAATGCACTTAACTTCTGGAAACAGATGGGGGTGACCCGGGTAAATCTGGCCCGGGAACTGACCCTGGAAGAAATCAGGGAAATTTCCAGCCGGCATATTCTGGAGACAGAAACCTTCATCCATGGTGCCATGTGCATCTCTTATTCCGGCCGGTGCCTTTTAAGTAATTTTCTCACCCGGCGGGACAGCAACCGGGGGGCATGCAGCCACCCCTGCCGCTGGACGTATCGTCTGGAAGAAGCCCAGCGCCCCGGCCAGTACCACCCTGTAATGGAAGATGAAAGGGGAACTTATATTTTCAATTCCAAGGACCTGTGCATGATCGAGCACATTCCGGAACTTATGGGTGCGGGCATATCATCCCTGAAAATCGAAGGGCGAATGAAGGGGATCAGCTATCTGGCGGCAGTGGTTAAAACATACAGAGAGGCCATTGACGCCTGGATTGAATGTCCGGAAACATTTCAGATCAGTCCACAATGGAAAAAAGAGTTGGGGCTTGTGTACCACCGGGACTACAGTACCGGATTTTACTTTGACGACCCCGATGCAATCGTACCCAACTATGCCAACCATCACACCGGCCTGATCCATGCATTTATTGGACGCATTTTATTTTCTACGCCTGGCGGCCAGATCACACTGGATGTAAAGAATAAAATTTCCCCGGGGGACACCGTGGAAATTGTGATCCCCCGGGGGGCACCGGTGCAAAGCCGTGTGAAGGAAATAACCGATCTGGCAGGCATCCCCATTGCCCATGGTCAGCCCAACGCCCGGGTAACCCTGAAACTTGAGCACACGGGACATCCAGGCGATATTATTCGAAAAACCAACCCGGAATTATAAATATTCAGTTGGACAATGCAAATGGAGCACATTCTTCCCGTTCGGACGCTTCGTAGCGATGGGGTCAAGGCTTGTGCTATTGGCATTATCGCTGGTTTTGGCGTTTGCACAGGCTGTAATCGATAACGCCAGTAACACAAGCCTGACCCCGTTGGCCTGAAAATCAGATTTATAGAATGCTATTATGCATACCGGAAAAATGGGAATGCGCCCATACAAATTGTTTGACCCGTTCCCGTTTAAGCGCAATATTTGCCCCAGATCATGAATAGATCATCTTAAAGGGGATGGGGGGATACTTATCCACCCCGGGCCGGGGAAGAATTTGTTCCAGTGACACCGTCAACCAGTTGGTATCGGGGTTCAACTCACGAAGTCGCCCCCCCTCGGGGGGCAGGGCATGCACCGTGTAATCATAATTGGCATTAAAAATGCATACCAGATGTTTTCCCTCCTTGGCAATGGCATAATTTTTGGTGAAACTGTTCTGGGAAATCTGTGCGCTTCTGGCAATCTCCACCACCACATCCCGGGGGAATTTTGCCAGCACAAATTTTGAAAGTCCATTTTCCCCCAGTTTCAGCAATGCCCGGGATTCACTGCTGCCCACATATACGGTTTTAATCCCCCTTATCTTTCGCAGGTACTGGGCCGCCACAATGGCCGCTGTGCGCCGCCCCCCCGCCATCACCGGTATTCCATGATATTCAAAAAACTTCTTCTGAAAATTTTCTGCATACTTATCGCCTTTTTCATAGAGGTCCTTTGAAATATACCGAAGGTAAATGGCAAGATCCTCGGCGGCATCGGCAATGGGCCAGTCAATGCGCACATGAAAATGGGTCAGGGCATAACGGTTTGTCGAATTGATATCCCGCTGGATAAGAAGGGCATAATCCACCGGCAACAGGGACTTCATGAAATCAAAGAAACCATCACACTCCAGAAATTTAATATTGCGATGAAACTCCGTAACACTTGGAAATTCCTTGTGTTTGATCAAATTAGTCTTGGTGGTTTTATTGATATCAAAAAAACGAATATATTTTTTATGCTGATCATCAATGCCGTCTTCAAGGAACAGAATCAGAAATGAATTCTGGAATTCAAACTCCACACTTGGTATCCTTGCCCGGGGTTTCATCTCCCGGGTTTCAACGAATGGATACCGTTGATTTTCCCGCATGAAATTCTGGTAGGAGTCCACTAGGGAATATTGAATGACAAATTGATCCATCTCATCCCGAAGGACCTGGTAATATGATCGGCGCAGTTTTTCATCCCGACTCAACGCATCTCTGGGGCAGCAGAATTCCATGTTATACCTTACCTGCTTCCTCCAGGGCCGTCACAGCCGGCAGTGCACGTCCCTCCATGAGATGAAGAAAGGCTCCTCCCCCCGTTGAAATATAGTCCATTTCCGCAGCCACCCGGCACACATTAACGGCCAGTCCGGTATCCCCCCCGCCCACAACGGAAAATGCCTGGGACAAGGCAACGGCCCTTGCCACCCCGCAGGTACCGTCACAGAATGCTTCCATTTCAAAAACCCCCATGGGTCCATTCCAGACAATGGTTCCAGAGGATTCAATGGCCCGGGAAAACAGGGCAATTGTATCAGGTCCAATGTCCATGGCCATCCAGTCCGGGGGAATTTTGTCCACCGCCACTGTTTTTTTATCGGCATCCTTATCAAAGGAAGATGCCACCACCAGATCAACGGGCAAAAGACATTGAACCTTCCTGGCCCTGGCTTTATTGAGAATGGCTCCCGCAGTGGCCACAAGGTCTACTTCCACAAGTGATCTTTCCATGTCCATGCCCTGACTCTTTAAAAAGGTATTGGCCATGGCCCCCCCGATGATAAGGGTGTCCACATGGTTAAGGAGATTCTCCAGAGTTGCAAGCTTGCTTGACACCTTGGCACCGCCCACAATGGCGGTGAGGGGACGACGGGGGGCTTCCACGGAATTTCGATAGCAGGAGATTTCCTTTTCCAGCAGAAAACCGGCGGCGGAGTCTTTCACAAGGCGGGGAATCCCCACCACCGAGGCCTGGGTTCTGTGGGACACGGCAAACGCCTCATTGATAAAACAATCACAAAGGGCTGCAAGTTCCCTTGCAAATTCCGGTGCATTAAACTTCTCATCTTCATGGAATCGCAGGTTTTCAAGCAGGATAACCTCGCCGGGTGCCATGTTTTCCACTGCGGTACGCACCTCCGGCCCGATGCAGTCATTGATAAATTTCACCGGTTGTCCCAGAAGTTCAGCCAGTCGCTGTGCCACCGGTGCAAGGGAAAGTTCCGGCAAACGCTTTCCACCGGGTCGCCCCATGTGGGAAATTAAAATAATACGGCTGTTTTTTTCCAGCAGATAATGAATCAGGGGAAGGGTGGCCCTGATTCTATTATCATCTGTTATAATCCGGTGTTCATCCAAGGGCAGATTATAATCCACCCGCACCAGCACCCGTTTATCTGGCAATTGAAGATCTCTTACTGATTTCATTTTTCTTTTCCCAAATCCATCTGTTGTCTATGAAGTTCTTTTTTCCGGGACCAGCGCTGAAAAAAACCAATATTACCGGCCTTTTCTCCCCGGGCCACCATTTCATGTTTTACACCCAATCCCCCGGTACCGGACATGGCCTGCTTCAGGCATTGGGTTTTATGGGGACAGCTGAACATACACTGATCGGGTGTCTCGCGTAATCCATGGCAGCCCATGGGAAAAACCCGTTCCAATTGTCCAAAGCATTCCGGCAGGGATTTTTTTACTGCATCTTTATCAGCCATTTTGTTCAAACTCCCTGTTAAATTCGGCAATGTAGCCCTGCTCAGCAAAGCTGTAAAACCCACTTCCCCCGGTGATCACATGCTCATGAACGGTGATACCCACATGCCGCAGGGCAAACACCAGTCGTTTGGTAATGGCAATGTCCTCCGGAGAGGGAGACACATCCCCGGAAGGGTGGTTATGGGCAAAAATAATTGCGGCGGCCCTGTGTTCCAGGGCCTTTATAATCACCTCCCGGGGATATACGGCACTCATGGTCAAGGTTCCCTTAAAGAGAATTTCCATGGCAGTCACCCGGTTTTTGGCATCCAGGAAAATCCCGGCAAACACCTCCCGGGTTTTCCCACCTATGGCATGGGCCAGATAGGTTCTGAGATCCTGGGAGTTACAAATAATATCCCCCTGGACCACCTGGGAGGCAAGGTAACGATCCGCCACCGCCTTTATCAGGCGAAGGCCAAGAATATTGGAAGGACCAACACCCTTTACCCGGGCCAGCTCTTCGGGATTGGCTTCAAAAACCCCCTGGAGGGTTCTGAAGCGTTCCAGAAGTTCTTTGGCCCGGGCCTTGCAGTCCTGACGGGGGGTATTCAGTGTCAATAACAGCTCCACCACCTCGTAATCCAGAAATCCCGTCAGACCTGCATTGAGAAACCGTTCCCTCAGGCGTTGCCGATGGCCCTGCCCTTTATGACTGTTCTGTGTCTCCCTGGTCATCGTCTTCATGATCCGGCAGGGTTCCATCCGGTGCACTGTCTACTACATCCTGGTGGGAATCCCGGATTTCATGCTCCATAAGTTCATCTTCTTCCTGGTCTTCGGGAAGCCTTGCCGCACCAATGAGCTGTTCCTGGGCAGCAAGATTAATCAGCTTCACGCCCTGGGTATTTCGACTGATCACTGAAATACTGCTGATGTCTGTACGAATGAGTTTGCCCTTGTCTGTGACCAGCATCAGTTCATCCTTGTCCTCCACCAGGAGCAGGGCCACCATCTGCCCGTTGCGCTGGGAGGTTCTGATGGAAAAAACTCCTTTGCCGCCCCGGGTCTGGCATCGATATTCTTCAATGTTGGTTCGTTTGCCATAGCCGTTTTCCGTAACAGTAAGAAGGGTTTCCCCATGGCTTAAGGCCTCCATGCCCACCAGGCGGGAATCTTTCTCACCAATGCGCATCCCCCGGACCCCCATGGACCCCCGGGCCGTGGAACGCACCTCGTCTTCATGGAATCGAATAACCTTTCCTTCATTGGATCCAAGAAAAATATCCATGGTCCCATCGGTGATACGGGCGGCAATGAGCTCGTCATCTTCAGCTAGTTTAATACCGATGAGGCCCCCGGATCGCGGTCGGGAATAGGCCATGAGATCAGTCTTTTTCACCCGGCCCTTCACCGTTGCCATGACCACATAACTGTTCGGGGTAAACTCGGGTACGGTCAATATGGTGGCAAGTTTCTCCCCTTCATCCAGATTCAACAGGTTGACAATGGCCTTGCCGAGACTGGAGCGACTGGCCATGGGCAACTCATAGACTTTGGTCTGGTACACCTTGCCCATATTGGTGATGAAAAGAAAGGTATGATGGGTGGATGCCACAAAAAGATGCTCAACAAAGTCATCTTCCTTGGTGCCCATGGCCATTTTACCTTTGCCCCCCCGGTGCTGGGTGGCATAAAGGGTGATGGGATTCCGCTTGATATAACCGCTTCTGGAAATGGTGACCACCATATCTTCTTCTGCAATAAGATCTTCAATGTTGATGTCACCGGTGCTCTCCACAATGCGGGTGCGCCGTGCATCGGAGAACTCTTCCTTGAGGGTGAGCATCTCTTCACGGATAATTCCCCG
Organism: uncultured Desulfobacterium sp.; assembly: GCA_963674605.1. Classification (GTDB taxonomy): domain Bacteria; phylum Desulfobacterota; class Desulfobacteria; order Desulfobacterales; family Desulfobacteraceae; genus Desulfocicer. Next base: position 2,037,270 of record OY771474.1, read on the forward strand.
GATCACCTGATCACTGGAAAGAATTTCCTGGAACCAGGCAATGTCTTTTAACAGGGCGGCATATTCCTCATCAATCTTATCACGCTCAAGACCGGTGAGTCGCTGGAGGCGCATGTCCAGTATGGCCTGGGCCTGGACTTCCGACAGGGCAAAAGTGGCCATGAGTCCGTCCTTGGCAATTTCCGGAGAACGGGAAGCCCGGATAAGGGCCACCACCTCATCGAGATGATCCAGTGCTATTTTAAGCCCCTCAAGAATATGTGCCCGTTCCTGTGCTTTTCTCAAGTCAAAACGGGTTCTTCGCACAATGACATCTTTGCGGTGTTTTACAAAATGTTCCAGCAGCTCCTTGATGGTAAACAGCTCCGGACGTTTATTGACCACCGCAAGGAAAATAATGCCGAAACTGGACTGCATGTTGGTGTGCTTGTACAGCTGATTGATGACCACCTCGGCGAACTGGTCTTTTTTCAGGCCGATGGCAATGCGCATGCCGTCACGGTCGGACTCGTCCCGCACAAAGGATGCCCCTTCAATCACCCGGGTTTTCATGAGTTCTGCAATCTTTTCCACCACCCTTGCCTTGTTCACCTGGTAGGGCAGTTCGGTGACCACAATGGTTTCCCGGTTGGTCTTTTTATTTTCCTCCACATCAATCTTTGCCCGCATGACCACCACACCGCGACCGGTGTGGTAGGCATCATGGATTCCCTTTTTGCCGAATATCATGCCGGCGGTGGGAAAATCCGGTCCGGGAATGTGGGTCATGATCTCAGCAATGGAAATGGCAGGATTATCCAGAAGGGCAATGATGGCGTCTGCCACTTCATTGATGTTATGGGGGGGAATATTGGTGGTCATCCCAACGGCAATACCCGAAGACCCATTTACCAGAAGTGCCGGAAACCGGGTGGGCATCACCGAGGGCTCTTCCATGGTTTCGTCGTAATTGGGAATCCAGTCCACCGTTTCTTTTTCAAGGTCGGCCAGCATCTGATGGGCCACCTTCTTCATACGGATTTCCGTGTACCTCATGGCCGCCGGTGAATCACCGTCAACGGAACCGAAATTGCCCTGGCCGTCCACCAACGGATACCGCATGGAAAAATCCTGGGCCATGCGGACAATGGTGTCATACACTGCGGAATCGCCGTGGGGATGATACTTACCAATGACATCACCCACCACACGGGCGGATTTCTTGTAAGGTTTATTCCAGTCATTGCGCAACTGGCGCATGGCAAACAGTACCCGCCGATGGACGGGTTTAAGACCATCCCGCACATCGGGGAGGGCTCGGCCGATGATGACACTCATGGCATATTCGAGATAGGATTGCTTCATCTCCTTCTCGATGCTTGTCACATTGTTGTCTTGGTTTATCATTCACTGTCCTTTAAGCACTTTACAACTGATATTAACAATTATTCGACCACAACCTTGAAAAGGTAGCATTTAACGGAAATTTTCCAAGCTTTCCATGATATCAAAATTTAAGCAGCAGGCCAAGCAATCCCCGACAAAAACAATAAAAAAACGAAGCGTTGCCTCAGAGGCGGGGGAGACGCTGCCCGGCTGTACATCTTCAGCAACGGGCAAAAACGGGGGAAAAGAAAAAAAATACAGTACATGGAAGATGAGCAGCAAGGATGGGGGGGTGATTTTTCTCCAACAGCATATGGCACCGCCACCGGGCCCCACTTCGCATGAAAAGGGATACCGCTTTCATCGCCACACCATTTTATGCCGAAGCCAAGGGTAAACAAAACCGACGGATAAGGATGAAGGCAACTGCCAGGACATGGGACAGCGAAAGGAAGGAAACAATAAAGCAGGCACTGTCTGGCAACAAAAGACGTTAAGAATCATTTATTTCAAGGCATTGGAGATCCATAGCCGTATCAGAGGCTGTGTACTGAAAACATCTATGGGCCACCCCCCCTGCGCCCGGAAACCCTTCAGGAAAAGGGGGCGTTCATGGCCCCCTCCCTGAAAAAATCAACAACTGCCTCTGCCCCTGGTAAAGGCAAAGTTATACACAGTTTAGATCGTCACTATTTATGACCGATACAGCCAATGGCTGCCAGCAAAAGCACACATTCATAAATAATAACCTGAACAAAACTGCCAAAGAAATGATAGACAATGCCGCCGCCAATGATTGCCGGAACGGCGGAAAAAATCATGATACCCAGTTTCCTGCTGATGTCCATAGCTTAAAGATCCCCTTGTTATTTAATCCGCACACGTTATCGTTTAGAAACATTGTGTTTTTTATCATCACAAAGGCTTCAAGTAAAGTGGAAATTAGCGTTCAATGACCATGGCCATGCCCATGCCGCCGCCGATACACATGGAAATCAAACCTGTGGCATAGTTCTTTCTTTTCATCTGGTTGATGGCAGTAACCATCTGTCTTGCGCCTGTGCATCCAATGGGATGACCAAGCGAAATGCCACTTCCCAGTTCATTGGGTTTTTCCACATCAATATCAAGTTCCCTCATGCATCCGATGGCCTGGGCCGCAAAGGCCTCGTTGAGCTCCACCATATCAATGTCTTGCATGGCCATGCCGGTGCGGGAAAGCACTTTTTTGATGGCAGGCACCGGCCCCAGTCCCATGTAGGCAGGATCAAGACCACCGGCCGCAAAGGATTTTATCCGGGCTATTTTTTCAAGACCCATGGCATCGGCTTTTTCTTCACTCATTAACAGCACCGCAGCCGCACCATCGTTAATACCCGAGGCATTGCCCGCTGTAACGCTGCCGTCTTTTTTAAAGGCAGGGCGCAATTTAGCCAGTTTTTCCATGCTGGTTTCCATGGGACGCTCGTCCGTGTCCACCACCACTTCTTTTCTGCGGGACATGAAACTCACCGGAATAATCTCTTTGGCAAAGGTACCATCCTTGATGGCTCCCAGGGCGCGGTTATGGCTTAAAAGGGCCAGTTCATCCTGCTCCTGACGGGTAATACCGTATTTTGCCACAATGTTTTCCGCCGTCAGTCCCATGTGATAGCCATAAAAAATTTCATAGAGGCCATCAAACACCATCAGGTCATAGATATCGCCGGTGCCGGTCAGTTCCATACGATGTCCCCAGCGGGCCTTGGGAAGGGCCATGGGGGCATTGCTCATGCTTTCCTGGCCCCCTGCCAGCACCACATCTGATTCCCCGGTCATGATGGCCTGGGCACCCAGGGCAATGGCCTTGAGTCCGGAACCACATATCTTGTTGGCGGTAAAAGCCGGGGTATGCCGGGGAATACCAGCTGCAATCATGGCCTGGCGTGCCGTATTCTGTCCCTGCCCTGCCTGGAGCACATTGCCCATGATAACCTCATCAATGTGCACCGGGGTAAGGGTGTCATCATAGTCATAGCCTTTTTTTTCAAGGTCGATCTGCCCCTGATCCTTCAGGACTTCCGGTCCGAAGGCCTTTTCGGAAGCATCCGCTTCGGGTCGCAGCCCCGCCCGCTTTAAAACCGATTTCATCACCGTGGCACCCAGTTCAACAACAGACACACTTTTCAAAGAACCACCAAAGGATCCAACAGGTGTTCTGACACCACTTACGATCACGACGTCTTTCATATTTCTGTCTCCGATGTGTTGATATTTTCCCATACAAACTGCATCCTGCCGGTTGACATTCCCGGCAACATCCAAGGGGAACCATATTTTTCCCGATGGCGGTGTTCCAAAAGGTTTTTACCCGGAATCCCGGCCATCACCTGATACGATTATCACCAGAGTCAATACCAAAATTGCACAAAACATACAAGGGATTACGGGCATTCTCAGCCATTCTAATTATGAATCTCTTTTATTCAACAAGGATGACTAAGGTACTGAATCAATCACGAGTAGAAACATCACTTATCCCTAAGGGCCATCCATGCATCCAGACGTTGTTTGACCGTTGCCTCATATCCCCGGGCAGTGGGTTTATAGAAACAGCAATCCTTAAGTTCCGGAGGAAGGTATTGCTGGGCAACATACCCATCCTGATAATCGTGGGCGTACCGATATCCTGCACCATACCCCTGCTCCTTCATCAGCCGGGTGGGGGCATTTCTAATATGCATCGGTACGGCAAGGCTGCCCGATTTTTTCACTTCCTGTCGGACAGCCTTGCCCGCCATATATACCCTATTACTCTTTGGTGCGGTTGCAAGATAGATGGCCGCCTGACCCAGTGCATCATCCCCTTCAGGATGCCCCAAAAATTTAAAGGCATCAAGGGCATTCAAGGCAACGGTCAAGGCTCCGGGATCTGCAATCCCCACATCCTCCACGGCAAAACGCACCATTCTTCGAAGAATATAAAAAGGATCTTCTCCGGCACAAAGCATCCGGGTCAACCAATACAGGGCACCATCAGGATCACTGCCTCTGAGACTTTTATGAAAGGCGGAAATAAGATTAAAATGCTGATCCCCACCTTTGTCGTAGCGTAGAGCCTTTTTCTGAACCGCCTTTTCCACATCCCCCAGGCTGACATTAAGGGGCATTAACGGCCCCATCTTTCGTTCATTCGGATTCCTATGACGGACAAAAACAGCGGCGGCCTCAAGATTTGTCAAGGCAATACGAACATCGCCATCGGCGGCCGATGCAATGAGATCCAGGGCCTCCCCTGAGAAATCAAGATTCATGGCACCAAGCCCACGCTCCCGGTCTGCCAGCGCCCTCTCAAGAATTTGCCGTATCTGATGATCAGCCAACGGCTTGAGGGGCACCACCCGACATCGGGACACCAGGGCCGGAATCACCTCAAAGGAGGGATTTTCCGTGGTGGCACCCACCAGTACAATGGACCCCTTTTCAACATGGGGAAGAAAGGCATCCTGCTGGGCCTTGTTGAACCTGTGAATTTCATCCACAAACAAAATGGTACGCCGGGCATGACACCGTCTCTGTTCCCTGGCCGCCTCAATCACGGTTCGGATTTCTTTTACCCCGGAAAGCACCGCTGATATCTGAAGAAAATGGGAGCGGGTTTCCCGGGCAATGATGCCGGCCAGGGTGGTTTTACCACAGCCCGGCGGTCCCCACAGGATAATGGAAAACAAGCGGTCATTAACGATGGCCCGGCACAGAACGGTGTCTGGACCCACAACATGTTCCTGCCCCTCCAGCTCGTCAAGGCTTCTGGGACGCATGCGATCGGCCAGGGGGGCATGCCCCCTGTCTGCCTTTGGCATACCGGCGTCAAACAAATCCATTTTTTTACTTTACCCCGTCCCGGGCCCTCTTTCTTCGCTGTTGCTCCACCCTTTCTTTTTTCCGGATGGTGGTTGTTTTGGATTTTTTTGCCGTGTAGCGCTTTTCCACAAGGGTTTTTCCAGTGAATTCCAATTTTCCTGTCTTTTCCCGGAAATATAGATTAATGGGGGTTTTTTCCAATTCCGCCATTTCCCGTATCTGGTTGATGAGATAGCGCTTGTAAGAAAAATGCACAGCCTCTGGATAGTTGACAAAACACACAATTGTGGGAGGTTTCACAGATACCTGGGTTGCGTAAAAAAACTTCAGGCGTTTCCCCTTGTGAAGGGGGGGCTCTGTGCGGTAGATGGCATTCTCAATGATGCGGTTGAGCAATCCGGTATTAATGCGATGGTTGTATTCTTCATATATACCTTCCACCATGGACAGAATTTTATGTGTCCGCTGGCCTGTCAGGGCGGAAATCGTGATGGCCGGAGCAAAGGATAAAAACTTGGATTTCATGCGCAGATCTTCCATGAATGCCTTCTGATCCTTTCTATCGGCCTCCAGAAGATCCCATTTATTCAAAACAAAAAGTGCACCGCAGCCTCTGTCATGGGCATAGCCTGCAATGGTGATATCCTGGTCGGTGACTCCCTCATTTGCATCTATTAAAATCAGTGCCACGTCACAACGGTCAAGGCTTTTCAAGGCCTTTAGAATGGAATATTTTTCAATGCGCTCACGCACCTTTCCCTTACGTCGAATCCCCGCCGTATCAATGAGACGAAAGGTGGTTCCATCTTTTTCAAGGGTCAGATCAATGGCATCCCTTGTGGTACCGGCCTTTTCACTGACCACCACTCTTTTTTTACCAAACAGGCGATTGATCAGGGAAGATTTTCCCACATTGGGCCGCCCGGCCACGGCGATGCATATTTCCCGCTCCCCGGTGGCATCCTTTAGTGGATCGTATTTATCAAACAGGGTTTCATCTGTGAGCACGGAAATAAGTTCGTCCATAAAGGTGGGAACACCCACCCCATGCTCGGCGGACACCGGAAAAAATCGGTCCATTCCCAGAACAAAAAACTCAGAGAGATCTTCCCGCTGCCGGTTGTTTTCAATCTTATTGATCAGGTAGAAAACCGGTTTATCCGTTCTTCTGAGAATGTGAACCAGGTCCTGGTCAAAGGGAGAAACACCTCCCCGGCCGTCCAGCACCAGCACTATTACATCGGCTTCTTCCACCGCTATTTCAACGTGTTCCCGGATTTCAGCGGCAAAATGATCTTCATCGTCCACAAGAAAGCCCCCGGTGTCAACCAGGGTAAAGGCAACATCATCCCACTGGGCATCGGCATAATGCCGATCCCTTGTCACCCCGGGAAAATCATCCACAAGGGCATTACGAGATTTTGTCATTCGATTAAAAAGGGTTGATTTACCGACATTGGGCCGCCCCACAAGGGCAACAATGGGTTTCATTATATAGAGCCTCCGAAGTTAAAACAAGACACGCCATGATCCTCCGGGGACAGGCTTTTCCCATAAAAACCCGTATCAGCATCGGAGGTGGAAGGGCTCGGCAGTCACCAGAGTCGTCGGCTTTATTTTCTGATATTGAAAGGCACCGCTTTCAATGTCAAGCAAACCGACAATCGTCGTCGCCCAGGTCCCCTTGGAAAGAGAGATCAGATCATGGAATATTTTACTATTGGTTATGTGGTTAAGGAATAGATCACAGTGACGCAAACCGGAAAAAATCTGTCGGAAAAACCCATGGAAATTTCCCGGGATTCAGGGGATGAAAAAAATAACACCAACAAAAAAAAGCCCCGGAAAAATTCCCGGGGCTTTTATGATTTTTTATTTAAACTTAAAAACTGATGGCGTCCCCAAGGGGATTCGAACCCCTGTCGCCGGCGTGAAAGGCCGGTGTCCTGGACCGGGCTAGACGATGGGGACGCAACATCATTTTTGGGTGGTGGGCCGTACTGGGCTCGAACCAGTGACTCTCTGCTTAAAAGGCAGATACTCTACCGACTGAGTTAACGGCCCCCAAAAACAAAGCGAACTTATACTTTCCTGGATTCCTTGTCAACTCTTTTTTTAAAAAGACCGAATTTTTTATCCCTATTTTTTCCAGAATTCCGGAACCATAAGAATAATCATGGTATAGATCTCCAGTCTTCCCAGTAACATACACCACAGCAACAACCATTTTCCCGCCAGGGGGATGTGGGCAAAATTATCCACCGGTCCCACTGTGCCAAAGCCAGGGCCGATGTTGCCAATGCAGGATGCCACCGCCCCAAGGGATGTGAGCATGTCAACTCCCATGGCAGATAAAATAACACTGCACACGGCAAACAGCAAAAGATAAAGCCCCAGAAATCCCATGATGCTCTTGAGCACATGATCCGGCACCACGGCATCATTTATTTTCACCTGGGCCACACTCCGGGGATGAATAAGGGTAAACAGTTCCCGGTAGCAGTATTTAAAGCACACCATGAGACGGGCACATTTCATGCCACCTCCGGTGGAGCCCGCCGAAGCACCCACGAACATGCAGATAAATATAACCAACTGGCTTAACCCCGGCCACAGCTCATAATCCGCCGTGGCATAACCCGTTGTGGTGACAATGGAAACAATCTGAAAGGAGGCATATCTAAATGCACTGCCAAGGGAATCATACACGGTGCCGTACAGATCAAAGGTGACCAACACCGTCAACCCCAGGCACATCAAAAGGAAAAACCGACACTCAGAATCCCGCCAGAAAATCAGAGTCCGACCCCGCAACAGCTGATAATGCAGGGAGAAATTAATGCCTGCCAGTACCATGAACAAAACAAATACAAAATCAAAATAAGCACTGTCAAAATGTGCCACGGACGCATTCCTGGTGGAAAATCCCCCCGTGGGCATGGTGGTAAAAGCATGGCACAGCGCATCGTAAAATCCCATCCCCCCCCCCATTAAAAACAATACCTGCAGAAGGGAAATCATGGCATACACATACCACAGGATTTTAGCGGAATCACTCAAGCGGGGGGTCAGTTTATCCGGCACAGGACTTGGTACTTCGGCTTTAAACAGCTGCATCCCCCCCACCCCCAGAAAGGGCAGAATGGCAAGGGAAAGTACGATAATACCCATGCCCCCCAGCCATTGAATAAAACTTCTCCAGAAAAGAAGGCTTTTGGACACCCCCTCTATATTTGTGAACGCCGAGGAACCTGTGGTTGTAAATCCGGACACAGATTCAAACATGGCATCGGTGAAACAGGGCACGGCATCTCCGAAATAAAAGGGCAATGCACCAAAAAAACCAATGGCGGTCCATCCCAGGGCGACAATGGCTATGCCCTCTCTTGGACTTATATATTCAATACCCGATCTTCGGGACACCAGGAAAAGAAAGAGCCCTGCGCACACGGTACATCCCATGGACAACACAATGGCCATCTGGCTTCCATCATGGTAAAAAAGACTGCATGCCAGGGGAAACAGCATTACCACCCCGACAAAAATAACCAGAATTCCAATAATATTGCCAATATACTGCCATCGCATCAGAAAAACTCCAGCTTAACCGTCAACATTTTTTCAAGTTTGTGCACCACCTGACGCCTTGCAAAAATAATAATCCGGTCCCCGGGCTCCACCACACTGTTCCCCGATGGAATCATGATGATATCCTCCCGGATTATGGACACCAGAATGGCACCCTTGGGAAAGGATATTTTCTTCAGGGGACGACCGGTGATGGCAGAGGTTTCAAGGGCAATGGCTTCAATCATTTCCGCCTCTTCTCCCAGCACCGAGATGGCGGACAATATTTTTCCCTTTCTTACATCATGGAGAATGGAGCTGATGGCCGACAAGCGGGGACTGACCACCTTCTGAAGCCCGATGGTGGACATAAGGGGAATATAGCTGAACTTGCTCACCTTGGTAATGGTGGCTCCAGCCCCCAAATTCTTGGCCAGCAGGGACACCAGAATATTGGTTTCCTCATCATTGGTAAGGGCCACAAGTACATCCACATCCCCCACATTTTCTTCGAGAAGGAGATTCTGATCCGAGCCATCCCCATGGAGAACAACGGTCTTTGCCATGGTCTCGGACAATGCCTGGCAGCGTTCAAGATTTAATTCTATGATCTTTGTGTGAATGCATTCTTCTTCAAGACGTTTTGCCAAGCGCTCACCGATGCGCCCGCCCCCCACAATCATAACCCGGCGCAGGGGAATAATTGTCTTATCAAAAAGGGCAACGGTTTCTTTTAATCGATCGTTTTCACAAATAAAATAAACCAGATCCCCCACTTCCAGACGATGTTCCCCCCGGGGGATAATGAGTTCCTGTCGCCTGACAACCGCTGCAATCAAGGGACGGGTCTGCCCGAACATGGAAGCAAAATCCTTGAGTCGAACACCGGCCATGGGGGAGTTTTCATCCAGGCGCAGGCCCACAAATTTCACCCTTCCCTCCACCAGTTCTCCCATGTCCACGGCCGCCGGAATTTTCATGAGGCGATAAATGGTTTTCACTACCTCTATTTCCGGATTGATCACCGTGTTTATGTGGGGAGGCGCCGTTTTAAAGGCCCCATGGTACTGGTCATAATGGGCATTTCTAATGCGGGCCAGGGTTCTGGTGGCCGGAGACAGCATATCAGCCATAAGACAGGCCACAAGATTGGCCTCATCACTGTCTGTCACGGCAAGCAGGATTTCTGCCTGCCGGATACCTGCTTTTTCCAGGATTTCCGGCGAACTCCCGGAGGCCGTAATTCCCTGCACATCCAGATTTTCAGTCACCCTGCGAATGGCATCCACTGATTTATCAATAACTACGACATCCTTGTTTTCAAAGGCAAGGCGACTGGCTATGTGATAACCCACCTCCCCTGCTCCCACAATAATGATTTTCACTACCTGACTCCTAAGGGATATAATAAAAAAAAGGGGTGGGTCATCACACACGCCTGACCTCATTGGCCCACCAAGCATGATGACCGGGCAATGTCATGCCCCCCCCTGAAAAAAACAGCCACCCGACAAGCTCCCGGAAGATCAGCAAAATACTGCCATGCACAACCCAATCGTCAATGTGTGGATTTACTACATGCTCCTTTCAGTGTCAACCTTAAGCCCATCGTGATTTTCCCCTTGAAAGGTATCTGAATATAACATATACGAAAGACGGAACCCCTTCACCTGCCATTCTCAATGCCCAGGATCAAAAGCTCCAGGCTCAAAAGCCTGGCTTGGTACATGGACGTGGGGTCAGGCTTGTGTTATTTTGCTTTTGACAACCAGATGTGTTTCAAGGCAGATTTCAACAAAAGCGAAAATATCGTAAGCCTGACCCCGACAGCCCTAAGGTGTGGCCCAAGTTACGACCACCCCGAAAAAGCCTGAGACCGGAAAAATGGGAATGCGCCCAACAAGCCTGACCCATCGATTGTGATAGATCGAAATCCCCTGGCCAACGGTTATCGGTGACATCATCAACCCTGCAAATTCAGGAAAAAAACATGACAAAAGAAAAGAAAAAACAGAAAAAGACAATGGATACAAAAGTGGACCCCCAGCGCCGCATGGCCCTGGAAAGCCTGCCGCCCCATCTCCGGGAGCAGATGACGCCGGAGGAGGTGGATCTGTTTCTCCATGCCGAGGCATGGCCTGAAACATTGATGAAAAAAATGGAAGAATTCATCGTTTCCCCAGACTGACAAAGGCCATGGACTCCCGACAGGGGGAGCCCATGGCCTTAAATCATGGATGGCTTAAATAAGAAATTAGTTCCATCACATATTTTTACACATAAATATCACGGGGTACAAATATATTAAAAAATATTTTTCAACCCCGTTTTACGGATTTATTATCCGGATATGGCATCGGTGAGTTCAGGCATGAACTCCAGGATATCAGCCACAATACCCACATCCGCCACCTGGAAAATAGGTGCCTTGGGGTTCTTGTTTATTGCCACAATATAGGGATTTCCCTTTACGCCGCCCATGTGCTGGAAGGAACCGCTGATGCCAAGTGCCATATACACTTTGGGTTTGACTGTCTGGCCTGAGGTTCCCACCTGACGGGATTTCTCCAGCCATTTGGCATCCACAATGGGCCGGGAGCAGGAAACAACAGCGCCCATGGCTTCGGCAAGATCCTGGGCCACGGAAATATTTTCTTCTTCTTCAATGCCCCGGCCAATGGAGACCAGAAGATCGGATTTGGTGATGTCAACATCCCCGACTTCTGCGGCCACCACTTCAATAAAACGGCGCTTGGCGGCAAGATCGCCTGCATCGGCAGATTTATCCACCACGGTACCACCTGCGGCACTTCCTTCCACCGGGGCAAAGGCGCCCCCGCGAACGGTGACCACTGCCCCTGTTGAAACATCACAGGAAACATGGGTGCTCACTGCACCGCCAAGCTCCTGGCGAACCACATTAAGTGTTTTGCCATCACAGCCATCAATGTCCACCACATCTGCCACAAAGGCAGAATCCATCTTAATGGACAACCCCGGGGCCAGATCCATTCCCAATGTATTATGAGGAAGCAGCACAATGGCATCGGCCGGCAGCACATTTACAAGAGCCTTTCGAATGACTTCGGCATTGGGATAGGCAAGGGCTTCGTTATCAATTTTAATCACCGATGCATAAATGTCGGCCATGGCATTTGCCACTTTATCCAAATCTGCACCGGAACCGGTGACCACAGCAGTAAGGGCAGCACCGGCATCCATTTTCTTTGCTGCTTCGGGGTATTCCATGGCAATGTCTTCGGCAATGCCGGCATTGTGGGGTATGTATGCAAATAATTCAGCCATTATGCAAGCCCTCCCTTGCTTTTGATTCTTTCAATGAGCTGGGCAATAATTTCATCGGTGGAACCTTCCAGCATTTCTGCACCATCGCCCATATCAGGCACGAAATAATCCACACGTTTAACCTTGGCACCATCTTCACCCACAGTGGAAGCATCCAGACCCAGATCTGCAGCACCCTTCACCGGGATATCAAGTTTGGCCACTTTTCGAATACCCCGGATACCCACATACCGGGGCTCGTTAATCCCGGTCTGAATGGAGAGCACACAGGGCAGATCCATCTCGTTCATTTCCTGGTTACCACCCTCAATCTCACGCCCCACCTTGATGGTGGCGTCACCGAGCACCTCCAGCTTATTAACCAGGGATGCATAGGGATAATCCAGCATGGCTGCAAGCATTCCACCCACCTGACCTGCACCTTCATCGGCCTGGGCACCGGTGAGAATCAAATCATAATTTCCCTTTTCAACCTCGGCTTTGAGGATGGTTGCGATTCCCTTTCCATCGGAGCCTTCAAATGCGTCGTCACTCAACAGGATACCATTATTGGCACCCATGGCCATCTCCCGACGGAGGACCTCTTCCGACTCATCATCACCAACAGTTACCACAGTAACGTTACCGCCGACCTTGTCTACAATTTGAATGGCTTCTTCAACGGCATAATTATCCCATTCATTCACAGAATAGACCAGATCATCACGATCAAGATCATTACCGGCACTGTTGAGCTCAAATTCATTCTCAGCAGTATCGGGCACTCGCTTGACACACACCAAAATCTCCATTATGGCCTCCAAATTAAGGTAAAAAAATCATAAAATTATTATATTCATGCCAGGTGCTGTTCAATGAGAAGGGTGAGATCCATTGCCTCAATCTGCCCTTCCTTACCCGCCACCTTGATACCGTCCTGGATATTAACAAGACAGAAGGGACAGGCCGTAACAATCACAGTAGCACCGGCCTCCGCTGCCATATTCACCCGCAACACACCCATGCGAACCTCTTCCTCCGGTTCGTAAAACAGCATGAGCCCGCCACCACCACAGCAGAAGGAACGATCACGGCTTTTTTCCATCTCCACCCGCCTGAGCCCTTCAATGGCATCCAGGGCCTCCCGGGGATCTTCATATATGCCGTTGTGCCGGCCCAGATAACAGGGATCATGGTAAACATATACCTTTTCCGGATGGATGGCATGCTTCAGGGTCAGTGCTCCTGATTTGATCTTCTCCGTAATCAGCTGGCTGATGTGCTTCACCGGGGGCAACCCCTGATAATCATTCTTTAACGCATTATAGGCGTGGGGATCAGCAGTGACGATGTTTTTAACCCCGGATTCCAGAATGGCTTCTGTGTTCTGTCCCTTAAGATCCTGGAAAAGCATTTCCTCTCCAAATCGAATGACCTCGTTGGCGCTGTCCTTTTCCGCCTTACCAAGGATCCCGAAATCAACGCCTGCCCGGTCCAGAATCTTCGCTGTTCTACGGGCGATTTCCTGGATATTATCATCATAGGAGGAAATACTGTCCACAAAATACAGGGTATCTGCCGTGGCACCCTTTTCCAGGATTTTAACATCACACTGGGCGGCAAACTCTTTTTCACTTGCCCAGTCCGCACGTTTTTTCTCCATCATACCGTAGGGATTTCCTCGTTTTTCCAAGGCCTTGAGCGGTTTCTGCAAGGACTGGGGCACCATTCCTTCATCCACCATACCCCGACGCAGATCCACCATTTTATCTATATATTCAATACCCAGCGGACACTCTTCTTCGCAGGCACCACAGGTGGTGCAGGACCAGATTTCATCTTCGGTGTAAATATCTTCCACCAGCAGTTTGCTCTTGTAAATCTCACCGGACAGGGGATAATTTTTAAATATCAGATCCCTTGCCTTGATGGTGATAAACCGGGGAGAAAGGGGGCGGCCAACGGCATTGGCAGGACATTGGTCTGAACATCGACCGCAGTCGGCACAGGAGTAAAAATCCAGCATGTGCTTCCAGGTGAAGTCTTCCAGATGCTTGACCCCAAAGGATTCCAGCTCGTCCAGCTCTTCTTCGGAAATACCGTGTTTCACAGGCTTGATATTACCCTTCTTAATCCGCATGAAAAAAACGTTGAAAATGGAGGTGATAACATGGAAATGCTTGCCCATGGGCAGGAAGCATAAAAAGAAGAAAAAGGTAAGATCATGGACATAGTACATGAGGATATGAAGTCCCTGCAATACCCCCTGGGACATGCCGGAAACCAGTTTTTTAAATATCCACACCAGAGAAAGGGGAGCCAGGAACACACCGTGGCCGTAGGCAGCCTCTTCGGCGGCCACCTGGGTGGCTTCAAAAAGACTTTCAGAGATCATCAATGTGGAGATAATGGCAAGTACGAACACAGCCTCTGCCGTGTGATCTTTTCCATACTTCTCAGGCACTGCATAACGGGCAGGCTTGGTCACAAGACGCCGCCAGGCAGCCACGATACAGGCGATGAACACTGCTGTGGCGGCATAGTCTTTTAAAAAATTATAGATACTGCCCACAACCCCATCAAAGCCCGGCAGTACAAATCCGTCGGAAAGCCCGATGATCACCAGTGAGGTGGATCGAATGGACAAAATCAAAAAGCCTGCAAAAATAACAATGTGACAGATACCCGCCACCCGATAGCGTGGCTGTCTGTACTGGGCAAGCCAAATCACGGCAAGATTTTTAATGCGGCGGGGGATATCATTTAACCGGTTGTCCGGTGCGGCTTTTACCAGGGGCGCAAGCCTCCGGGCCATGATATAGGCAAAAAATGCAACACCCACAACAGGTATCACAAAGGAAAAAACCGCAGCAGGAAAAACCCCGAAAAACTTAAAGCTTGCTGGTCCAATCAGTGGTGACATATTTTCGACTCCATAATAAAATATTAATATTATAAGGTTTACCTTAGTTTTTCGAAGAATGTATGGCGCAAAAGGCCATGTCCGCTCATTATCAAACCACCATATCTCTAATCAAGAAGCACAAAAAAATCAAGGAAAAAAAGGTATTTAGCAAAAGAATACCATTTATGTCATATATCTCATTTAGCCCCTGCTCCAATGGCTGACAATTGCCGGCTGACAATTGCCAATACGTAAATTTAAGCAGCCGCCATTCATTTATCTTTTGGGCTTACCCACAACATGGGCCACTTTGGGGTGGGGTCAGGCTTGGGTTATTGGCATTATCCTTGGCTTTGGGGTTTCCACAGGCTGTGGTCAACAACACCAATAATACAAGCTTGACCCCGTTGACCCGCCAACGGTGACGGCCGGCCCATGTTGTGACCACCCCCTATCTTTTTCGAATACCGCCAAGATAAAGATCCACCAGGGGATCCGCCATGGCGGTGAGATCATATTTACCCTCAGCTGCCACCCATGTATTAATGATCCCCTCCACCGCCCCGAGAACAAATCGTTTTACAAGCCCGATGAAAAGGTCCTGTCTCAGATGCCCTTCCATCTGACCCAGCTCTATGATCTCTGTGAGAAAATCAAGATACCATTTGGAGATATCCTTCACCTGCAGAGCGATATTTCTCAAATACCTTACTTCGGACTGAAAAATAATGGCCATATTCCGATCATTCTGGAATTCTTTAAGATGACACCGGATTAGATTTCTGAGTTTTTCTTCAGCGCCCTCCGTGGCATCCACAGCACTTCGCATCTTCTCAAAAAACGAGGTGGTTTTAAACTGAATATACTGATAAAGGATATCGTCTTTATTCTTGAAATAGAGATAGATGGTTCCATCGGCAACCCCTGCCTCCTGGGCGATCTGGGAAATGGTGGCCTTATGAAAACCCAGCCTGGCAAAAACGGCTCCGGCACCTTCAAGTATGGCGGAATATTTTTCAGATTTCTCTTTCATCAAAACAGATTTATCCTTTTTCAGAGCATGACTTTAAATGAATTTATATTCATATGCATTAACAGATTTTTTTCACCATTGTCAAGGAGAATTATATTTTATAAAAATATAGGAATAGACTGTTTTTAAATGAAAAAAGGTGCAAACACTGTTCAGATGCAAAAACACACAGCTCAGTCATATCCAAGTTTAGAAACTGAGCATGGATTCATTGAACGCATTCCCATTTTCCCGGTAGGGAGCTTCAATCTCGATGGGGGGGCAGACTTGCGTTATTGGCATTATCGGTGGTCTTGCTGTTTGCCCAGGCAACGGTAGATACCCCCAACAATAGAAGCCTGAGCACGCCTGCCAGAAAATCAGATTCATACAAGGACATGATATTGCCGGAAAAATGAGAATGCGCCGGATTCATTTACATAGAACCGCTTGATTTTTTCTGAATTTCATGCAACAAAATGAACAGAAATTTTTTCAATATTAAAGTAAGGAGGCTCCATGTCCACTTTTCACCCCCATCCCGATTTTGACACCGCCCTGGATCTGGGTCGGCCCCCCAACATAAAGACACTTTTTCCCCACTCCCGGGCCTTAATTGTCAGCGGAAAATTCATTGATCGAGCACTGACCCGAAAGGGCCATGCCATGACCATTGCAGCCAACGGCAGAAATTTTTTTATCCTTGAAGGTGTCCTCATGGCAGCCCAGAAAGCCAATGCCGCCATCATAATTGAAATTGCCAGGTCCGAGGGCGGTACCGGGGCCTATTGTGCCGTGAATTTCTGGAACATTGCAAGACAGGTGGATGCCATATGTAATCGTAAAAAAATCACCATCCCCGTGGCCATCCACGCCGATCATTTCGGAATAAAATCCCTGTCCGAGGTACCCCGGGCCCAGATTGAAATCCCCACCCTTTTTGAGGCCGGCATCACCTCCATTGCCATTGACGCTTCCCACATGCCCGATGACGACAACCTTCTGGCCAACATTGCCCTGAATCCCTATGTTCCCAACTGGGCAGGACTTGAAACTGAAGTGGGTGAAATAAAAGGAAAGCTGGGCATGTCAACCCCCGAAGAAGCGCTGTTTCTCATCCAGGGCCTCAATGCCCACGACATTTTCCCCAACTGGATCGCCCTTAATAATGGTACAACCCATGGCATAGAGACAACCGGTTCCGGCATTGATGTTCCCTTGACCCGGGAAATTCATGATGCACTGTTGACATACAATGTGTCCGGTGCCCAGCACGGTACATCCGGAAACAGTTCGGAAAGGCTTAAATCCATTGCTGCGGAAACCCGAACCACCAAGGCCAATGTGGCAACAGCTCTCCAGATGATTTCCTGGGGGGTACAGGTCAATGATTACGGTAATGCCATCCTGGACGACGGGGGAAATTTCATTAAAATGCCGGGACAGGGGATGTCCCGGGAAATATGGGAAGACATGTGCAATTTTGCACACAAAAACAACTTAAAGGCCGGGGACTTTAAAAAACTTAATCTGCCCTTTGAAAACAAACTCCTGGCCCAGCCCCGGGAAATCAGGCAGCGCATGTCCCAGGGGGTGGAAAATTTTGTCTACAATCTTTTGACCACAATTTTCAACGCAGAAGATACGGCCACATTTGTCATGGAAGATATTATGACAACGGCATCTTTTGATCCCGGTCCCCAGGCCCGGCGAATGGAAGAACCCAGCCAGTGGACACCAGATAAAATAAAAGAGAAAGCCTCGCTGATTGAGTCCGACAAGGGCCCCGATGGTGACTTTGACGATTAAATCCCTGCCATCAGCTCATACTTTGAAAACTGTCCGGCCTGCCTGGTGATAACATCGGTTCCGCCTGGGGAGGGATCAGCCGACCAGGGGAAAAAACCCTCGACCTAAAAATAAAACCATGCTGAATTATTGGGAGGGGGCAGCGCAGCCCCAAGCACGCACAAGAAAAAAAGGAGACGATTTCAATGGCGGTACCCGTGTATCAAATACAAAACATTCTGACCCTTTATTGTCGCAAGCTGGAACAATCATGGCATAATGATAAAAAGCAGGTGCCGGCACTGGGCTGGAAAATAAATGTCATTGCCCAAAGCAAAAAAGAAATGGTCATAAACAAAGTAACGGAGAGTATCCTGTCAAAAATCACCATAATGGGTCCCCGCCGTTACATGGAACAGCATGCCCGGCCGGAATTTGCCATTACGCCCTGCAGACCTTTGCCACGGATATCCCCGGCCGAAAACCATCTGTTTTCCTTCAGCGTTCTCAATGAAAAAAACGTCCGCATAAAAAAAACCATTGAGCTGGGCACCGGTGAATAATATCCGATGTCCCTGACAGTCGATCCTGCCGGAACAGAGTCACAAACCTCAGCACGGGGTTAATCTAGACATGGGCCTGGGCCGGGCATCATCTCATCGGGCGATTGAAAAACGGGGTCAGGCAGGCCCGACCCCGTTGCATCAAAAAGGGTTAAGAATGGCTCAGGCCGTGATCAATCTCGGTCTTTCTGACCTTCACGCCCCTGCGGTTCAGAAAGGATTTAATCTCTGCAATGGTATAGGTGCCGAAATGAACCATGGAAGCAATCAGGGCTGCATCGGCCCGGCCATGGGTTAAAACCTCGGCCAGATGCCCGGGGGTACCGGCCCCCCCCGAGGCAATGACGGGAATATTGACGTTCTCTGAAATCATGCGGGTCAGCGTCATTTCATACCCGTCCTTTGTTCCGTCGGCGTCAATGGAATTAAGACAGATCTCCCCGGCCCCCAGGGCCTGCCCCTTTTTTGCCCATTCCAGGGCATCCATTCCCATATAGGTACGTCCGCCATTGATCACAATCTCATAGCCCGATGGAATGCCTTGCTTTTCTCCCACATGCTTGACATCCATGCCAAGTACCACGCACTGATTACCAAAGGCTCTGGCACCCTGGGAGATAATGTCGGGATTTTTCACCGCCGCTGAATTGACGCTTACCTTTTCCGCACCGGCCAAGAGTACGGCCCGCATATCCTCCAGGGTACGAATCCCCCCCCCCACGGAAAAAGGAATAAAGATGGTCCGGGCCACCTTTTTCACCACATCAATCATGATATTTCTTTTCTCATGGGATGCGGTGATGTCGTAGAACACCAATTCATCGGCACCGGCTTCATAGTAAAACCGGGCCATTTCCACAGGATCACCGATTTCTATATTATTCTCAAATTTAATGCCCTTGGTGGTTCTGCCCTCCCGCACATCAAGGCAGGGAATAATTCGTTTACTTAACATGGTGTCCACTCACAAAAATTCTTCAGGATTAAAAGTCCGGGCTTGCCACTTTTTTCCAGATGAAACTGGGTGGCAAACAGATTGTCTTTCCCCACGGCCGAGGCAAAGGAGATGCCGTAATCCGTGGTACCAAACACCGCATCTTTACTGTCCGGGTCCGGATAATAGGAGTGAACGAAATAAAATTCATCCTCCCGTCCCACACCGGCAAACAGGGGATGATCCCGGACAACCTCAAGCCCGTTCCATCCCATGTGGGGCACCTTAAGAAAGCCGTCCCCGCCATGATCGGCCGGCATGGTATCGGAAAAGGCCCGGGCTCTGCCCGGAATCAGCCCAAGGCAGCTGGTATTGTTTTCCTGGCTTGTATCCATGATGATCTGACACCCCACACAGATGCCCAGCATGGGTATTCCGGCGGCAAAAACTTCTTTCAGGGCATCATCAAGACCCCGTTGGGCCATAACTTCCATGGCGGCCCCGGCAGCCCCCACCCCCGGAAAAATCACCCGGTCAGCGGCCATAATCTTTGCCGGATCATCGGTGATGACACTGTCAAAAGACAGAAAGGACACGGCCCGGGCCACACTTGTTAAATTTCCTGCTCCATAATCTACAATTGCAATCATACGCTTTTTTTCGCCTTATCCCATAAATGTTCAAGCTCCTGCCGGGGCACATCCTTTAATGCAAGGCCCCGGTCAGTGAGTTCGGTCTCCATTTTTCGATATCGTTTTTCAAATTTTTCCGTGGATCGGGCCAGGGCGGTTTCCGGATGAATTTTTGCAAGCCTTGCCACATTGGTCAATGTGAACATCACATCTCCAAATTCCGTGGCAATGTGATCCTGATTCCCTGTGGCAAGGGCCTCTTTAAATTCCGTCAACTCTTCTTGTACCTTATCAAGCACCTGTTCCATGCCTGACCAGTCAAACCCTGCACGCACAGCTTTTTCAGAGACTTTATACGCCCGCAAAAACGGCGGCATGCCCGAGGGGATGGCATCCAGCACAGAGGTTGCAGCACATTTGCCCGCTGCTTTTTTTTCTTCTCCCTTGATGGTCTCCCAGCGATCCCACAATTGTCGTTCATTTTCAAGGCTGGCATTGGCATATACATGGGGATGACGGCGCACCATCTTGGCTGCAATAGCCGCCATGCTTTCAGACAGTGCAAAACCACCCTTTTCGCGGTAGAGTTCAGCAATGAAAAGCACCTGGAACAATACATCCCCTGTTTCTTCACACACCCCGTCCACATCGTTTTCTTCAATGGCTTCAAGAAGTTCATACACCTCTTCCACCAAGCATTTCCACATGGTTTCCGGTGTCTGCTTCCGATCCCAGGGACAGCCCTTTTCTCCGCGCAATGTGCGGATAATGTCCATCAGTTCATTTATACCCTGGTTTTGACGGTCATGCTCTGTTTTTCCCAAAACGCTTTCATCCTTTTCATTTTTATCTGAAACTGAGTTTTCATATCATTGTCCACAAAAACAGCTGCCCACCGGGACACTTCCCCTAAATAGGGAGACAACCGGGAGGTGGATATCCAGGTATTCTGCCCGGGGACCAGGGAAGTGGCAATGATGAAAATCACCACACACACCAGCAGTCCTTTGGTCGCGCCAAAGACCATGCCGAACAATCGATCCACCCACCCCAGAAAGGCAATTTTCAAAACATAACGAAGCAGGCCGGCCACAAGCCCCACACCCACGACAATTGCCATGAAAAGCAGGAAAAAGCCCAACAGGTCACAATATATCTCAGCATCAATCCAGTTTCCCAGCAACTCTCCCACCATGGGATAATAGACTGATGCACCATAGAACCCGGCCAGAACCCCGGCAATGGAGGCAATCTCTTTGACAAATCCACGAAACAGTCCCCGAATCAGGCCAAGGGCAATGATGACCATCACAATAATATCAAAAATGTTCATGTTTTAACCATATTATAGGAGATTATTTCCACGAAGGCCATTACTCAAAAAGGGAGAACCGCACCTGGCCGGGATGGGATTGAAAGGCAAGCCCCTGATTTTAGCATCTGAATTAAGGCATAATTAGCAGGAGCACCTCCACAACGTCAAGATTTTTTATTGACCTTTTCGCCAAGAGAGTGCAATCTATGGGCCATGAAACAATTGACTTTTGACAATATTTCCCTGGCCCAGGAGCTGTTCGGTCGGCACAATGATCACCTGGCACGGGTGGCCGACGGTGCGGGGATAAAAATTGATGCCAGGGGCAATACACTGACACTGCAGGGGGATGCCCACAAGGTTAGCGTGGCGGAATCCATCCTGAACCAGCTCTACGAACTGCTCCAGAAAAAATTCACCCTGCAGCCCGCCGATGTTGACTCCGCCATAAAGGCCATAAACCAGGATCCCGCCTGCCGCATCCGGGAACTGTTTCTCAACACCATTTTAACCACGGTGAAAAAGAAGCCCATCACCCCCAGAAATCAGAACCAGCAGCGTTATTACCAGGCCGTAAAACAAAACGACATTGTATTTGCCATCGGTCCGGCCGGCACAGGCAAAACCTACCTGGCCGTTGCCATGGCAGTGGCGGCCCTTTCCCGGGGAGAAGTCAACCGTATTATTCTGGCCCGACCTGCGGTGGAGGCAGGTGAAGCCCTGGGCTTTCTCCCCGGCGATCTGGCAGAAAAGATAAATCCTTACCTGCGCCCACTGTACGACGCCCTTTATGACATGCTCTCCTTTGAAAAGGCAAGGGATATGATTGAACAGGGTACCATTGAAATTGCTCCCTTGGCCTTCATGCGCGGCAGAACCCTGAACAATGCCTTTATCATTCTGGATGAAGCCCAAAACACAACCTCCCAGCAAATGAAAATGTTTTTAACCCGCATGGGATTCAGCTCCCAGGCCGTCATCACCGGTGATATCACCCAGATTGATCTTCCCACGGGAAAACAATCGGGCCTGGTGGAGGCAAAGGCTCTGCTCAATAAAATAGACGGTCTGAAATTTATCTCTTTCACCAAATCCGATGTGGTGCGTCACCAACTGGTTTCCAGAATAATTGATGCCTATGAAAAACAATAGGGTATTTTAATGAAATCTGACAGCAGATTCCAGGCCATTTCCGTTTTTATCGGCACCAGCACCGGTGTTCTCTGGGCATTACTAATCTGCCTTACCCTGCTTATCACCATGGTCCTTGGTCCCGATGACACCAATATCACAGAGGTTTACCGACAGGGGGACATTGCAGAAAGGGATATCAAAGCCCCCAGGGATTTTTTCATTGAAGACAGGGATGCAACCCTTCAGAACCAGCAGGCCACGGTGCGAACCATTCCCTTTGTCTACGACTATGATCCAGGGCTGTTGCAGCGCATTGCCCAGCGCATAGATCAGGCCTTTACCCAGCCCCGGGAATTGTTCAATCATGGAGATGAAGAAGCCCCCCCAAGTCTTGCCATGGTCATGGCCGGCAGGGAAAAATTTGAAGAAACCCTTGGCATTCCCATGAGCAAAGGCGCTTACAGCATTTTATACAAAAGTGAATTTTCCCAGGAGATTACCCAACTCATTGAAACCATTCTCAAGGAAATCCTGGATAACGGGGTGGTGGCCAACAAAGAAATCCTCTTGAAAGAAGAGGACAAGGGCATCATTTTAAAAACCATAGATTCCTCCGAAGAACGTCTAGTGACAACCCTGAAGTCATTTTATGGACCGGACCAGGCAAAAACCATGGTGCGAATTGTTGGTGACCCACTCTTAAAAGGCCTCAGCTATGGACTGAGTAATCTCATTGTGGATCTTTGCCAGCGCCTGATGCTTCCCAACATCACCATGAACAGAAACGAGACCGAACAGCGCATAAAAGATGCCCAGGCAAAGGTCAAACCTGTTCTCTACCAGATTAAAAAAGGGGAGATGATCCTCCGGGAAGGCGAGCGGGTGGATGAACTCAAAATAGTAAAACTCAAAGCCCTTCGGCAGCAGAGCCATGGGAAAAATATTTTTGTGGCCCGTACCGGCTCCGGGCTTCTGATATTTTTTTCCATATTCACCGTTTATTTCACCGCCTTAAAAGACCACGAAAATCTCCAGAAATATCATAACCGCAACATCATTTTCATGACCTGCCTGCTGCTTATTTTTCTGATCATAGCAAAGCTTGGCGCCCCTATTGCCGGCAAGGTGGATATGGCACTTCCGCTGATCATGGAAGACACCTCTGTTTACATGCTTCTCCCCCTGGGGGCCGGTGCCATGACCGTGTGCATGTTTCTGGGATTTCATGTGGCCGTTTATTTTTCTCTGCTGCTTTCCCTGCTGGTATCCATCATTATTTCAAGTCGCATGGACGTATTTGTTTTTTTCTTTTTAAGCAGCATGGCAGGGGCCTTCTGGGTCAGTGAATGCAGACAGAGAAAAACCTTTATTTCAGCAGGTTTCAGGCTGGCACTTTTCAATGCCATTCTGGCCTTTTTCCTCTATCTGTATGCGGCAGCCAGCCCCGAGATTACCCCTGTCTTAAAGGATGCTGTCCTTGCCGCATGCGGCGGATTCATTGCCGGGGTGATCACGGCGGGATTAACCCCGGTGATAGAAATGCTGTTCGGCTTCACCACTGAGATCAAGATGCTGGAACTGTCCAATCTGGACCAACCCCTCATGAAGCGCCTCATGGTGGAAGCCCCCGGCACGTACAACCACAGCATCATAGTGGCAAGCCTTGCCGAGGCAGCAGCCTCCGCCATCGGCGCCAGCATATTAAAGGCAAAAATATGTGCCTACTACCACGATGTCGGCAAACTGGATAAACCCCTTTATTTCATTGAAAATCAGACCGACGGAAAAAACCGTCATGACAAGCTGTCTCCGTCCATGTCTGCCCTGATTCTCATCCAGCATGTTAAAAAAGGAGTGGCCTTTGCCAAAGAACACAAACTTGGCAGCGACATCGTGGACACCATTCGCCAGCACCACGGCACCAGCCTCATCCGCTATTTTTATAATAAAAGCATCAAACTCAATGGGGAAGATGCCGTAAAAGAAAGTGATTTCAGATATCCCGGCCCCAAACCCCAGACCCGGGAAGCCGGCATTGTCATGCTGGCAGACGTGGTTGAGGCCGCGTTGAGAACCCTGGAACGACCTACATCGGCCCGTATCCAGGGGCGTGTCCAGGATCTTATAAACGCCATATTTGCCGATGGACAACTTGAAGAATGTGAACTGACACTAAAGGATCTGCACCAAATTGCCGGCAGCTTCAATAAAATTCTCACAGGTCTGTATCACCATCGCATTGAATACACTGATAAACCCCAGGAAACCAAAAAAGAACCCAATGGAAAAAAAGAACATACAGATTCTGATTCAGGAAAATCTGACAAAGATTCCAAAGGACAGCATAAGCCAAAAAGCCAGCAGAATCTTAAACGCCTTGGCATATGAAAATCATGAACTGTCCATTGTGATCACCAACAATGACGGCATAAGAAAAATGAACCGGAGCTACCGGAACATTGACCGCCCCACCAACGTGCTGGCCTTTCCCATGCTTGAGCCGGGCGGGGACGAGGACATAAACTTCCCCCCGCCGGAAGCGGGATCAGACACCCCGCTTCCCCTTCTTGGTGACATTGTCATCTCCATGGAAAAAGCTGCAGAAGAAGCCCAAACGGCGGGAATTACCAGAGATGAACGCCTCAGTCAGCTACTGATACACGGTGTCCTGCATTTGGTGGGCTATGACCATGAACGCGGGGAAAACGATGCCTTGGAAATGGAAAAAAAAAGCCTTGAACTGATCCGGCTCCTTGAGCCCAACCCGGATCTTGAAATATTTTAATCAGGAGGAAACATGGCAAATCTTGCGGTGAATGTGGATCACATTGCCACTTTAAGACAGGCAAGGGGCATTAATTATCCGGAACCGGCTGCCGCAGCCGTTGCCGCAGAAACGGCCGGAGCAGATGGGATTGTTGTGCATCTGCGTGAGGATCGAAGACACATTCAGGAACGGGATGTGAGAATTTTAAGGCAAATTGTCCAGAGTAAACTCATCCTTGAAATGGCAGCCACCACTGAAATGCTGGGGCTTGCCCTGGAAATCAAACCCGATACCGTCACCCTGGTTCCCGAAAAAAGAGAAGAGCTCACCACGGAAGGGGGGCTGGATCTGATCACCCACCATGCAGTCATCCGCCAACACGTGTCCACGCTTAAAAATGCGGGCATGGATGTGTGTATTTTCATTGATCCGGACCTGGAACAGATCCGCATGGCTCACAAAATTGATGCCGATATGATTGAAATACACACCGGGGCCTTTTGTGATGCGGCAACGGCCCAGGAACGAACCCTTGAATTCTCAAGAATTGTGGACGCAGCCGCCATGGGACATAAGTTAAAGCTGGCGGTCAATGCCGGACATGGATTGTGTTACAACACCATCAAGGCATTCAAAGGCTTTAATATCATAGATGAATTCAGCATTGGTCACAGCATTGTTGCCCGGGCTACTTTGACGGGAATGGAAACCGCTGTGCGGGACATGCTTGCTCTGATTAAAAGCCTTTAAGCCGACCCGGACAAAGCCCGGAAATGTAAAGTAGTTTTAAACGATGCCAATTTTTCCTTGTGTATCTTTTCAATTCGCCATATAAGAAACCATGGCATTTTCATGGGGACTGGTACCCCATGTGGTTTCCATGGATATTTTTTTCCTGCGCTTTGATGGCAGGAAACCCTGACTGAACGTGAAAATTCTTTATGGATGGTTAATGGATCAATTAATCATCGCAGTAGCATCATAATTATTATATTTTACGCAAAAGAGGAGGATTTATGTCAACGCTTGTCTTTGGTCACAAAAACCCGGATACAGATTCTGTCTGTGCAGCCATCACCCTGGCAGATCTTAAAAAGAAACTTGGCGAAGATACCACCCCCGCCATCCAGGGCGAGCTGACCCCGGAAAGCAAGTTTGTCCTTGATAAATTCGGTGTTGCCGCCCCTGCCGTGGTAACCTCATATGCAGGAAAAGATGTATATCTGGTGGACCATTCAGATCTGGCACAGAGCCCCGACGATCTTAAAGACGCCAACATTCTGGGTGTTGTTGACCATCACAAACTGGGTGACGTTACCACAAGTCAACCCCTGGAATGCTGGATCTGGCCTGTGGGCTGTACCTGTACCGTGATCAAATCCATGTACAATTTTTTCAACGTTGAAATTACCAAAGAAATGGCCGGCCTCATGCTGTGCGCCATCATCAGTGACACGGTTATTTTCAAATCCGCCACCTGCACAGACCAGGACAAGGCCGCATGTGAAGATCTTGCAAAAATTGCAGGTATTGCTGATGTTCAGGCCCTTGGCATGGATATGTTCAAGGTAAAATCCGCCGTTGACGGTACCCCCGCAAGAGAGCTGGTACTCCGTGATTACAAAGATTTTGACATGAACGGAAACAAGGTCGGTATCGGTCAGCTGGAAGTGGTTGATCTTTCCATCCTGGACGGTGTAAAAGCAGATCTTGCCGCTGACATTGCCACTCTCAAAGCTGAAGGCGGACATCACTCCATCTTTCTGCTGCTCACAGACATCATGAAAGAAGGCTCAGAGGTTCTCATCGTATCCGAAGATGCCTCTGTCATTGAAAAAGCCTTCGGTGTTAAACCCGAAGACGGAAAAGCATGGCTTGACGGCGTCATGAGCCGCAAAAAACAAGTGGTTCCCAATCTTGAAAAAGCATTTGCATAAGACCTGAGAAAGGCTTGCCTGAGGCACTTTAAAAAGTGTCTGCACGCCACATGCTTTATCTTGTGTAAAATTTTGTACCCATGAAAAAGGCACCGGGGATTTTCCTCCCCGGTGCCTTTTTCTATTTTCAAGGTCCATTTTTCTCATGACGATCATGTGGACCTGCCGAAAAAACGAGGACATCCTTCATTTACCAGTTTACATTTTTGGGAACAACACCCCCTCTTTTCGGGAAGCATTGCTCCAAAAGTGTAAAGTACTTTGGAGCTGATATGAAGGATGCCAAAACGAGTAATGAACATGGCATTATACCGCCCCCAACGGTCACCCGATCCGGCCCCGGACCGTCGGCGGCCAATTTGCCCTGCCGGACTAAAGCGCAGGAACTGCGGGCAGGTTTGTCCTCAAACAGCCTGCGCTTCTTAACGCCCGGCAGGGCAAATTGGCTAATCTCCTTGGGGTCCGAATGGGCCGGATCGGGTGACCGTTGGGGGCTCTGCTGTCGGCATCTCCATATAACGGCCATGTCCTGACGGAGACAATGAATTATGAAAAGGCAGTCATTGTAAGCACCCCAGTACCTTCTTTTTCATATAACATACATGGCAGTAAACACCTGCCACAACGAAAATTGAAACTCTAATAATTGCAATCCTTTAAACGGAGTTTCATATAAAAAAAGGGGCAGCGACATATGGACATGTCGCTGCCCCTTAAATATTAACACAGGCTACGCGGGTGTGAGAGAGCCTCTCAATGGGAACTTTTTGCAGAACAAAAGTTCATCATGCCGCAGAAACGTCGGCTTCTTGAGCTGCCTGGGTACGTTCATAACAGAGCAATCCGCATTTAAGGCATCTCTGGGCTTCAGCCAGGGCCATTTCAGGCGTATATCCGGCCGCCAGCTCCGTCTTTACGGCTCTTGTCTCAGCATCATTCACCGGCATGATGTTTCTTGGTATAATCTGAACACCCTCAACCCGGGTAACCCCCTGGAGAAGGGATTTTCGGGTCACCGGGTTATATTTTCCATTGAGCACCGGAATACCATACATGACACTGTGCAGGCTTGCTGCAGCACGCCTGCCAGCGTTGATGGCCGCCACGGCCGCACTATAACCGCTCAACTCATCGGCATCGGACAGCAGTCCCAGTTCCTGGTTGTCAGCCGGTTCCTTATACTTTTCAACCCCCTGCCACTGCACCTCATCGTCAAGTCGGAGCGCTGGCGTATCTTCCGGGGCCTCGGGATCCACCTCCGGCACATTAACAGCCGTAAAAATCAATTCAGGAAATCTTCCCGATGACAGGATCAGGGTATTGGCATTGATAAGGGATTTTTCCCCGGTACCAAGATCTGTGATTTCAACGGATTGCAGCATCTGCCCGGTACCCTCAAGACGGGTGACTCCGGAAGCGTACACGATGGTGGCGCCATGGGATTCCATGTCTGCCAGATCCCCGGCATTAAAGCCGGAAGCCTTTTCATCGTGTCGTACCACCACGGTGATGGATTCGGCCCCCTGCTCATGACACACCTTAACCGCCCTTGGGGCCATGATACCACCGCCCACAATAACCACATCGCCGTCACAGGGGATACGCTGACTTTTCTGCACCTCATTTCTCAACAGATCAATCATCAGATATCCACCGGGGAACACAGAAGAGACAGTGGAAATCTCTCCCTTTGAAAGCCGGCTGTCCCAGCCGCCGGTGGAAGAGAACACCGCCTCATAGCCTTTATTGAGAAGCGAGGCAATGGTGACATCCCTGCCCACTTTTTTACCGGTCTTAACCTTTACACCCATTTCCAATATTCCGTCAATATCCCAGTCCAGGACATGCTGGGGAAGACGCTCGTCGGAAATGGCAATGCGCAACAGACCACCCAAGGTGGAGCTGGCCTCAAAAATGGTGGGACTGTGTCCCAGTCTGGCCGTGAAAAATGCAGCGGAAAGACCCTCCACACCGCCACCGAGAATGGCCACCCGTCGTCCGGTTGCAGGTGCCTTGTAAGGTTGCACCCTTTCTCCAAGATCCATTTCAATGTCACACACAAAGCGTTTCAAATTGTTAATCCCAACGGATTCATCCACCAGCTGACGGCGGCATTCCGATTCACAGGGGGCTGGACAGATACGTCCGATAACCGTGGGAAAGGGATTGCGTTCTTTGATCACCTGGACAGCCCCGGCATTGTCCCCTTCACGGATACGGGCCAGGTATTCCCGGATGTCAATCCCCGTGGGGCAGGCACGCTGACATGGAGTGACGCATTTATCCTCGGTGTATTCGCGCATGATCCGGCGGGAAGCCGATGTAAGACGAATGATATGTTTGGGACAGACTTTCTCGCAGGTACCGCAGGCGGTGCATTTTTCTTCATCCACCACAGGCAGACCGTCTTCACCCATGGAAAGGGCACCAAAGGGGCAGGCCGCCACACAGGTACCAAGACCCAGACAGCCGATGTTGCACTCCTTCATGCCACCAAACACCATGGCCGCGGCTCTGCAGTCGTTAATACCTTCATATAGGTATTTGATATCGGCATCCTTTGTTCCGTAATAACAGCCGGATTTTGCCACTTCCGGCTCTTTATCTCCGATGACCACACCCATAAGTCCTGCAATTGCTATGGCCACATCCGGACCCGCAGCCACGCAGGAATCCGGAGAAGATTTTCCATTGGCAATGGCCTGGGCATTGGGTGTACACCCGGGATAACCGCACCCACCGCAGTTGGCACCGGGAAGCACATCGTCAATGGCAGCCACCAGCGGGTCCACATAAACATAAAAAATTTTGGATGCAAAGGCCAATACGCCACCGATAAGGAGTCCAAGACCACCCATCAAAAAAACCGATTCAAGCATGATTCCCCCATTTATATACTGGTATAATATCTGGTTTATATTATTTCACCCCTGTCTTATAATCACCTGATCAAAAAAAAGTCAAGATTTCCGGGAAAAATCACTGATTCTAAATTTTGCACTAAAATTAGGGATGGGGCACATTGACAGAAGCATTTTTATCATGTACTTAAAGTTTTATAATAATCTTAGTGTTCTGCCTTAATTTACCATTGAAGAGGAAAACCCATGGGTAAAGAAAATATTATTTATATTGATAACAACCCGTTTACCTTTGATCCCGGTGAAACCATCCTTGACGTTGCACATCGGAACAACATTTTCATCCCCACCCTGTGCCACCTGAAAGGGACAACTCCCACAGGGAACTGCGGCATATGCGTGGTTGAAGTAAAAGGAAAAAGGGATCTTGAAACCGCCTGCTCCACACCTGCCACCCCCGACCTGG
Organism: uncultured Desulfobacterium sp.; assembly: GCA_963674605.1. GTDB lineage: Bacteria > Desulfobacterota > Desulfobacteria > Desulfobacterales > Desulfobacteraceae > Desulfocicer. The sequence continues at coordinate 2,067,644 of OY771474.1, forward strand.
AGATTCATTCTGAGTCTCCGGCGGTGATCACATCCCGGAAGAACACCATACAGAAAATGCTCTCCACGGGAAACCACAACTGTGCCATTCGGGATTTTAACGCTGACGACTGGACAGCCTTTCACCTGCAGACTCTGGAAACGGACCAGTACAATGAGCTATGCCCTGTGTGGGGCAGCTGCAAACTCCAGGATCTTGCCTATCGATATCAGGTCACCACCAGACATATGCCCCTGAATCCTTCAGCATATCCCATGGAAAGGGAAAATCCCTTCATCCTTCGTGATTTTTCCCGCTGCATCATGTGTGGACGATGCGTAAAAGCCTGCAGGGAAGTGCAGGTAAACAATGCCATTGATTTTAATCAAAAAGACAAACCCCTTAAAATCATCGCCGGAACGGATGTGCCGCTGAAAGATTCCGACTGTGTCTTTTGCGGCGAATGCGTTGAGGTCTGCCCGGTGGGAGCCTTGATTCCCAAGGAGAGCCTTAAGGCAAAAACACGGTTCAAAGATGTTAAAAAAGTCCGCACCACCTGCTCTTTCTGCGGTGTGGGATGCCAGATGGAATTGTCCGTGCAGAACAATAAAATTGTGGGCATCAACAGTGCGGGTAAAGACGTTGCCCCCAACAACGGCAGCCTGTGTGTAAAGGGACGCTATGGATACGATTTTGTGGCATCCCCCAACCGCCTGACCACCCCGCTTATCAGAAAAGAAGGCAAACTCACTGAAACCAGCTGGGATGAAGCCCTGGACTACGTGGCCACCCGACTCAATGAGATCAAGGATCGTTCGGGATCTGACAGCATGGGCCTTCTGACCTCGGCCCGGGTGACCAACGAAGAAAACTACATTGCCCAGAAATTTGCAAGGGCGGTGCTGAAAACAAACAATGTCGACCATTGCGCCCGACTGTGACATTCCTCCACCGTAGCCGGTCTGGCTGCAGCATTTGGAAGTGGCGCAATGACAAACACCATCGCCGACATTGAGACGGCCGATGTCATCCTGGTCACCGGATCCAACACCACGGAAAATCACCCGGTGCTGTCCACCTTTGTTAAGCGGGCTGCCCAAAACGGGAAAACCCTTATAGTTGTGGACCCCAGAAAAATAAAACTTACCCAGCATGCCAATAAATGGCTGCGCCCACAGCTGGGGACCGACATTGCCTGGATCAATGGACTGATGCATGTAATCATTGATGAAAATCTCCAGGATAAAAATTTTGTGAAAGAGCGAACAGAAGGCTTTGAAGCCCTGGCGGAAACCGTTAAAAAGTACACCCCGGAATATGTGGAAGAGATCACCGGCATTCCCGCCGATGAAATCGTGGCAACGGCCCGAAAGTTTGCCCGGGCACGGGTTGCCACCATCCTCTACTGCATGGGCATCACCCAGCATACCTGCGGCACCGACAACGTAAAATCCCTTGCCAACCTGTCAATGCTTTGTGGACATCTTGGCAAACCCGGCGGCGGGGTAAACCCCCTACGGGGCCAGAACAATGTACAGGGTGCCTGTGACATGGGGGGCCTTCCCAATGTATTCACCGCCTACCAAAGCGTGACAGACCCCAACACCGCAAAAAAATACGAAGCCGCTTGGGATGTCACAGGACTTTCCACCACACCTGGCCTGGCTGTCACAGAAATGATACACAAAGCCGAACGGGGAGAGTTAAAGTCGCTTTACATCATCGGTGAAAATCCCATGGTTTCCGATCCGGATCTCAACCACGCAGAAAAGGCCTTTAGTAACCTGGAATTCATGGTGGTACAGGATATCTTCCTGACGGAAACCGCCCAGATGGCAGATGTGGTATTACCCGCCTTTTGCTTTGCAGAAAAAGACGGCACGTTCTCCAATACGGAACGACGGGTCCAGCGGGTCAGAAAGGCCGTGGAAGCCCCGGGCTTTGCCTGGGAAGACTGGAGAATTCTCTGTGAACTCTCAACACGCATGGGAAAACCCATGTACTATAAAAATGCAGAAGAAATCTTCGAAGAAATCAGAAAGGTCACCCCTTCCTACGCAGGTATTACATGGGAGCGTATCCGGCAAACCGGTATTCACTGGCCCTGCCCCACCCAAGAACATCCGGGCACACCCATTCTTCACACAGCCCAGTTCACCCGGGGAAAAGGCCTTTTCCATGCCATTGAACACCAACCGCCGGCGGAACTTCCCGATGAGGCCTATCCCTTCATGCTCACCACCGGACGGGTGATTTTTCACTACCACACCGGGTCCATGACCATGCAGTCCGATGGGCTGAACCAGCTGTCCCCGGATTGCTTTGTGGAAATTTCTAAAAATGATGCCGCCCGCCTGGATATGGTGGATGGCGAAATGGTCAATGTATTTTCCCGCAGGGGAAAAATTAAGGCCCGACTCAATATTTCAGAAAAGGCCGTGGATGGCACCATCTTTATCCCCTTCCATTTTGCCAAAGCGGCTGCCAACCGGCTGACCAATGCACGCATTGATCCCGTTGCCAAAATACCGGAATTCAAGGTGTGCGCCATAACCATTAAAAAAGCCGCATGACATTAACCGCCTGGGGCATCTGAAGGATTTATCCCCCAGCCCCGGCTTGGTGATCTGCTCTGAAAGACATGTCATTCCGTCTGGCTGACGGGGATATGAATGACAATCAAAAAAAGCGTTATAATTCAGCAATAAGCCGAATTATAACGCTTTTTATTTTGTCATGGAAAACTCAGCGTCCCACATACCGTGCTCACAGAGCAGGACTTTCATATCCCCTGCCATGGGAGCTGAGAAATCCATACGCCGTCCGGACCATGGATGACGAAAGCCAATTTTCCATGCATGGAGCATCTGCCTGCCCACACCTTTTTCAACAGCTGCCATGTGTTTTTCCGATCTCTTTTTAAAACGACGGCCATAGCAGGTGTCACCGATCAGAGGATAGCCCAAAGCCTTGAAATGCACCCGAATCTGGTGGGTTCTGCCGGTTTTTAACACCACTTCCACCAAGGTACCACCGCGGCACTGGGAACGCTTACGCCACAGTGTGACGGCAGGCCTGCCATTGGAGGGGTTCACGGCCATGCGCTTTCGCTTCACAGGATGTCGACCAATGGGAAGAGTCATCTCCCCCGAAGCATCAAAAATTTCCCCGGACACCAGTGCAAGATATCGCTTTTCCACCCGTCGATATTGGAATTCCTTTTTCAGGAACGCGTGGGCGTGGGCGGTTTTAGCCACCACCATGACCCCGCTGGTGTCCTTGTCCAGACGATGCACAATCCCCGGCCGAAGGACATTTTCTCCCACGCCCTCTATGGTCGGGCAATGGGCAAGAAGGGCATTTACAAGGGTATCTGACCAGTTGCCTGGGGCGGGATGCACCACCATTCCCGCAGGCTTGCTGATGACAATCAGATGTTTATCTTCATGAAGAATATCTAGGGGGATCACCTTGGGTAAAACACTTGGCAAAGAAGGCCCAGATACTTTCCCGATGATAACCTCCCCGGGCTTTAAGCGATATCCCGGCTTTTTTATAGCCCCGTCCACCCGAACCATGCCAGATCGAATCATGTCTGCCACCTGATTTCTGGAAAGGTGATCACAATCCTGGGACACCACGGCATCAAGACGAAGCCCCACCCGCAGATCCTCTATTTTTAACTCAATGCGTGTCACCATATTTTTCTCAACCTCCACAACAGGTGAATTCTCCCAACAAAAAACCGAAAAACACCTTCAATGGCGTCTTCCGGTTTGAATGGAACTTACAGTATTTACAAAGCTTTCAAAGTCAGTCAGCTGGAATGAATTTCAGTTTGTTTTCCTGTTTTTTTCAGCCGGGGACAAGGTTTTATTTATGGTTTAAACCAGCAACCCCATCCCCTCCCAAGAGGAATTAACGCCGAAAATCAAACATCTCAATAAACAACGCATTAATCAAACAAAGTCTCAATCTCTTTCATCATTGCCTTTTCATCCATATCCTTTGCCGTGGACAACTCTTGAACCAGAAGGCTCTGGGCCGTATCAAGAAGTTTGCGCTCTCCAAAGGACAGGTCTTTTTCAAGCTTGAGTTGAAACAGATCCCGGAACACCTCTGCAACATCATAGATGGAACCGGTTTTAATTTTATCCATGTATTCACGATACCTGCGATTCCAGGTCTGATTATCTGCAGAGGCTGCTTTTTTCTGCATCACTTCATAAACCTGGGGAATCTCATTTTTGGATATAACCTGCCTGAGCCCCACTGATTCAACATTGGAAGTCGGAATCATGATGACCATGCCGTTTTCTATGATTTTCATCATATAGAAATTCATGCTCTCACCGTTGATCTCCTTGCTTTCAATGGCCTCTATACAACCCACGCCATGTGCCGGATATACTGCCAGATCTCCTTTGAAAAACTCTTTTTTTTCAGGTGCAAGCACTTCTGCCATTGTAAATTTTCCCCCATTCTTAGAGTGAGAATCATGGGTATACCGCCATTGACACCTTGTCACAACATCACACTAATAATATTTTAAACCTTCCACCATTTTGGGAGGATAAGATCGTTGATGTTCCTGTACAAAAACAAATCAGGGTATACTTCCAAGAATTCTTTATGTCTCTTCTTCTTTCGAATATTGCCAGCAACAATTTGCCCATCATCTAACAATATAGCACAAATCAGCAGCAACGGCAAACACAAAAAAACAGCCGGCGCCTATCCCCTGTTGAAGAGATTCATGGCGGCGGTTCCGCCCTTTTCAATGATCGCCACGCAGGCGTCTGCTGCGCCTGCCACCACCTGATCAAGCTCTGTTATTTCTTCAGGTGAAAATTTTCCCAGAACATGCCCCACAGCACCGGATGAGGACTGGGGTCTGCCCACCCCCACACGCACACGATAAAAGGACTTCTCACCCAATACGTCAATGATGGAACGAATGCCGTTATGCCCGCCATGTCCCCGGTTATGGGCTACACGTATACGGCCAAAGGGAAGATCAAGGTCATCATGGACAACAATAATATCAGAAAGTTGGATTTTAAAATAGGAGGAGAGCTGGTGGATGGGAAAACCGCTTCGATTCATATAGGATTGGGGCTTTACCAGAAGAATTTGGTGGCGACCCAGGGGGCCTTTGCCCCATTGTGCGTCAAAACGGGTATTTTTTAATCCCAGAGCTGCCTGGGATGCGAGGGAGTCAATAACAAGAAAACCGATATTGTGACGGGTCCGGACATATTCCCTTCCGGGATTGCCCAGACCAGCCACCATGGTAATACAATTTTGAGACATGGATGAACCCTGTAGTTTTAAAAGGGTTTATTCTTCCGTCGAAGCAGCGACGGCTTCATCCATATCTTCATCATCTTCTTCAGAAACCTCTTTTTCAGATGCAGTGGGTGGAACCACCGTAATAACGGTAAAATTCACCTCATGGGGAATCTCAATATTATCGCCCATGTCGATATCTTCCACATGGATGGAATCACCAACTTCAAGGGCCGTAATATCAAGCAGAATACTTTCAGGAGCATCAGCGGGTCGACAGATAATATCCAATTCTCGACGAATCAACTGAATCATGCCACCGTTCTTTTCGCCCAGACTCTCCCCCTTGGTTTCAACAGGAATGGTCATGGTTACGGCTTTATCCAGGTTGACTTCCTGGAAATCCGCGTGGAGATAATTCAGACGAAAGGTATCCATCTGAACATCTTTAAGCATCACGGTCCGGGATGGTTTGGAATCATCGGCCACGACAAGCTTGATAAAAACACCGGATGTTCCATTCTTTCTGATAATCTCAGACAGATCATAGGTGGGAATAGAAACCGCTACAGCCTCTGTTTCCGGCCCATAAATCACCGCTGGCAGAAAGCCTTTATTTCTGAGTGCTCGAACAGCACTCTTGCCTCTGCCCGCTCTAATTGTTCCGTTTAAGTCTAATAATTCCAACTGTTTGCTCCTCCGTATCTGTGCATTGGCACAGATCTGTCATTTTATTTTCTATACAAAAAGAGAATTTACAGAATCTCCCCTGTAACTTCGAAGAATGGCTTCGCTGACAAGCTTTGATATGGAGACCTGAATGATTTTTTCACAATTCAACGCCGCATCGGACAGCGGAATGGTATCGGTGACCAGTAGGCTTTCAAGGGAAGAGTTATTGATGCGCTCCACGGCAGGGCCGGACAGGACTGCATGGGTGCAGCAGGCATGAACCGCCTTTGCCCCTTTATCTTCAATTACCCCCGCAGCCTCGGTGAGTGTACCTGCAGTATCCACCATATCATCCAAAATAATGGCTGTTTTACCCTCAACATCACCAATAATTGCCATGGCCTTGGCCTGATTGGGAGCACTGCGACGTTTATCAACAATGGCAAGTCCTGCGTGCAGACGTTTGGCAAAGGCCCGGGCACGCTCCACCCCACCGGCATCGGGGGATACCACCACAAGCTCACCGGAAATATTGGATTTAATATGATCCAGTATCACAGGTGCCGCATAGAGATTATCCACCGGAATATTAAAGAAACCCTGGATTTGACCGGCATGCAGATCCAGCGTAATAACCCTGTGAACCCCGGTCTGGGTCAAAAGATCGGCAACCAGTTTTGCACTGATGGGAACCCTGGGCGCCACTTTCTTATCCTGCCGGGAATACCCGAAATAAGGAATAACTGCTGTAATATAACTTGCAGAAGACCGTTTCAGGGCATCAATCATGAGCAGAAGTTCAAACAGGTTATCATTTACCGGAGCACAGGTGGACTGAATAACAAACACCTCCTGGCGCCTGACGTTTTCCTGAATTTCCACCTGAATCTCACCGTCACTGAACCGATTGATCTTTGCCCGACCAAGGTGCAGGGAAAGATAATCAGAAATGTTTTGAGCAAGCTCTATATTGGAATTTCCCGAGAAAACCGACATACCGTTCATATAAATTCTCTTCTTCGCAAATTTTTAAATTTTTAAAAGTGGCTGGGGCGGGAGGATTCGAACCTCCGAATGCAGGAATCAAAATCCTGTGTCTTACCGCTTGACGACGCCCCATGAATGCATCACAGAAAGGATGTCAGAAAAACCTGCCGGCGCACATCACTGTGCCACCTGCGTGACAGCATGTCAAAGGCACATGCCGCCTGACCCTCCTCCCAGAAAAGAACAAAAAAAGATGACCCACTCCCTGTCATCATAACCGTTTGGGTTAACAGGTCGGCCATCTCCCTTTTAAATGCCTGAATCTCCGGGTACAACTCACACGCGGATGCTTCAAGGTCGTTGTGCAGACAGTCCCTGAAATCCAGCACTTGATTCTTCTCATACGCAATAATCGGAGTATTATTATTAGATTTCCCCCCCGTTGTCAATGCAAATTTGATATTTTTATAGACACTGGCGGTGGATGCCGCCACACCAGGTGTTGCCACCAGCACCCCGCAGGGTGGTTCCAGGGTACAGGGGGTCAGAATTTCCCCCACCCCCCTGGCCAGCGCCGGACCACCCAGAATAAAAAAAGGCACATCCGCCCCAAGGGTTAGCCCCATGGCCATAAGGCGTGCATCGGAAAATGGCAAATCGAACTGCTGATTCAAGGCCTTTAAAACCGTTGCGGCATTACTGCTGCCCCCCCCGAGTCCTCCCCCCACGGGAATTTTTTTATCAATGGAAATGGCCACCCCCCCCGGTACCTGCCCCCCCGCCCTTTCCCGGGCCAGTTCTTTAAAAAAAAGCACGGCAGCCCTGTGGGCCAGATTGGATGCATCCCCGGGTACCTGGGCATGAGTACAGTTCACGGATATATCAGAAACAGAAAAATCCAATGTAATTTCATCACACAGATCCAGGCACACCATCAATGTTTCCAGTTCATGGTAACCGTCGGACCGCCTTCCGGTGACATGGAGGAACAGATTGATTTTTGCAGGTGAAAAAAGTTTCATCACTGCTGCTTGGCCTTTACATAGGAAATCTGCAGTTCATGGAGAAGACTTCCAATCAATTGACTTTCTTCTGCATCCAGGTTCCCCCGGGTTTTTTTCCGAAGCATGTCAATAATGTCCACCGTCTGTCGGGCCAGATCCAGATTTCGGGTCCGACTCCCCGTGGCAGGATCGGGCATTTCCCCCATCTGCACCAGGGCCGTTGAATACAAAGAAACAATTAGGGTTGAAAAATCCGCCTGGGGCAATCCCTTTGGCGGAGGGCAAGGCCCTTTTTCCCCATCACACTCGTTCATGACAAAGCCATTTCCTTGAGCCATTTTTTTACCTCCTTTTTATATGAAAACGCTGCCTCAAAGTAGCGACAGCAGAGCCCCCAACGACCATCCGATCCGGCAGGATCGGAGCTAAAGGCAATCAGGGCATTTACCCTGGCGGTCGTTAAGAAACGCAGGCTGTTTGAGGACAAAGCTGCCCGCAATTCCTGCGCTTTAGACCGGCAGGGCAAAAGGGCCGCCGACGGTCCCGGGCCGGATCGGATGGTCCTTGGGGGCGGTATCATGCCATTTTCATACTTCGTTGTGTCCGCCAGGACATGCGGGTTATTTAAAAGACCCTGATACATACTGCCCGTGGGCATCCATGTGCATCGTTGTCCATATCACATCTGCCCTGTCTCCGGTAATGGAGAGCATATGGCCATCCACTTCAAACTGTTCAACCCGGGTGAGCGTATCTTCATAGGACACATCCAGGTGCCCGGAGTCAGGAATCTGCCTCACCCGGACAGCTCCAAGGGCCGCCAATCCAACTCCATGACGTTTTAAAACCGCCTCTTTGGCCGTAAAACATCTGAAAAAAATTGTCTCCCGGGACACCCCATGGAACAGCGCAGCCTCTTCCTGCCGGCAGATACGGGCAAACAGGCCCGCTGAAACAGGCTTAATGCACTCAATATCAATTCCCACCGGACAAAGGGAGACAACCCCTGCCACATAAAACGGCTTATGGGTAAGGGACCAGTGAACCCCGCACAACGGCAGGGGCTGTCCCCGGTCCCCCTTTAAAAACTGTTCCATGGATAATCCAGCCCGGCGGGCAGACAAAAAAACGCTCTCCCGGGCCAGTCCCCCCAGGGCCTTTACCCGCCGAGGAAGGGGTAACTCCCGGATGAATTCAGGTACCTTCAACACCACCGGAAACAAAACGCAGTTTGGATTGTTCCCCCGGGGAACCTGGTCATTCATACCCCTTACTATTACACCCTGGGTTCAGCCGGAGGGGCAAGGGTAATGACAATATCTGCCACTGTGGTCCCACCGCCATCGGCATGTACAAAGAGAGGATTTATGTCCAGCTCCTTTATTTCAGGATGATTTTTAGCCATGGTACTCAGACTGACCAGATTCTTTTCCAGAGTTTCAATATCACAGGGCGCTTCTCCCCGGAATCCAGTGAGAATGGGATAACCCTTTATGGCCTTTACCATGCGACGGACCACATTTCTGCCCATGGGAGCCATGCGAAAAACCACATCTTGATAGACCTCCACAAAGATCCCCCCCAGGCCGAACATGATCACATGGCCCGAAGAGGCATGCCGGGCCACACCCAGAATCACCTCTTGACCAGAAGCTGCCATCTGCTGTACCAGCACCCCCTCTAAAACAGCCCCGGATTTATAATTGCGCGCATTTTCCATGAGGGTATCAAAGGCCTTTTTCACAGCTGGCTTATCTGCCAGCCCCACCTTGACACCACCGGCATCGGACTTGTGGAGAATCTGGGGAGAGACGATTTTCATCACCACGGGAAATCCGATTTTTTCGGCAATGTCAGCGGCCTCATCGGATGTCCTGGCCAGCTCCATTTTTAAAATATTGAACCCATAACATTTCAATATCTCATTGCCGTCCAGCTCTCCCAGGATGTCTTTACCCTGCTCCATATAAGCATCAATGATGGCCTGGGCCCTTTGTCTGTCATGGGTCAGCTCATACTGGGGCAGACGTCGCCGGGAAAGCCATCTGTTATGAGCACAAAGGGCTCCAAGGGCCCTGGCCGCACTTTCGGGAAACTGGTACACCGGCACATGATTACGCTGGAGCAGATGAACCCCGTCGGACACGTCCACCACCCCCATGAAGGCACACACAATGGGCTTTACCTCGGATTTGGCAATATGAACAATGGCTTCGGCCGTTCCCATGGCATCGGTCATGGACTGGGGGGTCAGAATAATCAGGACACTGTCCACCCCGGGATCGCTGATCACCGTTGCCAGGGTATTTTCATAGCGATCCCGGGCCGCATCTCCAATCACATCCACCGGGTTATGGAAATTAGCCGTGGGCGGCAGGTATTTATGCAGTTCCCGGATGGTATCTTCCGAAAAAACAGCCAACTTCAAGCCGGAGTTTTCACTCATGTCCGTGGCAATGATCCCAGGACCACCGGCATTGGTCACAATGGCCACCCTGTCTCCCCTTGGTACCTTTTTGCCGGCCAGGGCCTTGGCATAATCAAACAATTCGTTCACCGTGCTGCAGCGCATGATGCCGGACTGGGAAAAAATGGCATCATATACGGCATCGGAACCGGCCAAAGAACCCGTGTGAGAGGCAGCCGCTGCAGCCCCGGCATCGGAGGTACCTGATTTTATGGCAATCACCGGGGTGGGATCGGGACCAGAGGTCATAGCCCGGACTTCCTGGATAAACAGCTCTGCGTCGCAGGACAGCTCCTCCATGTAAATCATCACCACATCGGTTTCAGGGTCGGCATGATAATAACGCAGCAGATCCAGTTCATCCACATCCGCCTTATTACCAATGGAAATAAATTTTGAAAAGCCAAACCCCTGGTCTGCGGCAAAGTCCAGCACTGCCGTACAAAGAGCCCCGCTCTGGGAAATAAAAGAAATATTACCGGGCTGGGGCATGCGATTTGAAAAGCTGGCATTAAGTGAAACTTCAGGAGAGGGGTTTATCACCCCCAGACAATTGGGTCCCACCAGTCGAATATCAGCCTTTTGACACAGGAGCTGGATCTTTTTTTCCATCTCAAGACCTTCGCCCCCCACCTCTTTGAAACCGGCAGACACGATGACCACCCCCTTTACGCCCTTGGCAATGCAGGCCTCCACCGCTTTTACGGCGGGCCGGGGGGGCAGAATAATCATGGCCAGATCAATGGGATCAGGGATATGGGCAATGGTTTCATAACATTTCACGCTGAGAATGGATCGGGCTTTGGGATTTACAGGGTAAAGGGTGCCCTGGAAGCCCCCATAAAGAATATTGGCAAAAATATCATGCCCAACCTTGCCCTTCTGGGTGGAAGCACCGATAACCGCAATGGATTCAGGAGAAAATATTGCATCAAGTTTGTCCATCAAAGACCTCCCCATCAAGCGTTAACGGTGCCCAGAACCTTTTCCATCATTTTTTTGACCGCCTCAACAGCAGGGGAATCATCGGGTAAATCCAGCAAAGATTTGCGCTCCATGTCAAATTCAAGCAGGGCTTCATCGTTGGGCAGGGTACAGATAATGGGAATCCCGATCTTTTCCACCTCATCAAGAAACGCCTTTCCCAATGTGGCAGGTGCCCGATTTACCACCAGTCCCACATGGCCCACGGAAAGTTTCAGATCCCCCAGCATGGCATGGATCCGCCCCACAGCCCGGAGTCCGCGAAGCGCATAATCCGTGACCAAAAGCAGCATATCCACCCTGCCACTGGTGCGACGACTCAAGTGCTCCATACCCGCTTCATTGTCCACCAGCAGATATTTATAATTTTTTTCCAGCTCTTCGGAAAAACGATTGAGGATATTATTGACCATGCAATAACATCCCTGGCCTTCCTGACGTCCCATCACCAGCAGATCAAAATCTTTGTTTTCAATGAGCACCTGGTTCATAAGCATTTCAAGATAAACGATCTTGTCCATGCCCGACGGCACCCCCTGGGGATCTTTCATGAAATTTTCCCTTATATCCCCAACGGTTTTTTCCACCTCAAGTCCCAGGGTTTCCCCCAGATTGGAATTGGGATCCGCATCCACGGCAAGCACCGGAGAATATTTCTTATTTGACAGATACCTCAGCACAAGTGATGCCACAGTGGTTTTTCCAACACCACCCTTTCCGGCCAATGCAATAACCTTACTCATATTCACTCCCAAGAATTATATCATTAAAAAAAGACTTTACGGGCCTGGATTCAGTGCCACCGCAGTGATAATTCGCAAATCATCATTTCGATGCCGCCTTAACAAAGATGGATCCCGCCGATTTCCCGCACCATAAAACAACGACATAAACCAGAAAAAACAGCCCACAAACGACCACCTTTGCATTTCAAAAAAGAAACATTGACGCCAGACTCAAAATTAACGGCACATGTTGCAATAATATATAAGGATTAATCCATCCAAAAGCAAAGTTTTTCTATGTTTAATCACAAACAAAGAGCCCAGAAAAAGCCCACAGGCGGGCTTTCAGTCCATTCACAGCCATCTACCCGGCTGTATCGAGGTGACAATATCAATTTACTGTTGCACATTTTTCCAAAATAGATATGATTCACAGGACTTATTCATTACATGGGCCGGGTTCTGACATCATTCAGAATAGTCAAAACAGATACCAACATTTAAAAAAACAGGGTTAAGAATATATGCTCAATAATGCGCAGGATATTTTAAAAAAAATTAATTACATTGAAGTTGACATGGACATTCAAAAGCAGATTTTATTTTCCATCCCCTCGGCGGATAAAGCGGAAATAGAAAAAACAATGAATGTCATTGCAGAAAAAAAAGAAGAAATTAATAAACTGAGGCAGGAATTGCAGGCCGTTGCACCCGAGGAATATGAACGAATTCTCATCTTTGAAAAAGCCTCCCTGGAATTCAGGGCACTGGCAGCGGAAAAGCAATTTAAAGAAATAACCAGTTTTGACGGCACCACCGCCTGTGAAATTTCTCTGAAAGCCGGGAAAATCGTAAACTGCCTTGTCAAAGCCATGGATGCGGCAGGAGACTGGACAATAATGACCCTTGAGGGTGAAATTAAAACCTTTGCCGCAAACGAAGTTGCCTGACGAACCGTACCGGTTTATATGAAATGAAGGTGCTGGGTTTTAGGTACCGGGTGTCGGATGTTAACAGCAACTACTTTTTCATTATTCGTTGTGGCACGAGCATACTGCCATGTGGGTTTATTGGAAAATAAAGCTTTCGTGCAAGCTCTGCAGAGCCCCCCCCCGATGGGCAATAGGAACCGGCCGATTGAGCCCTACGGTTCCGGGCCGGGGGAGGGGCGGCATGATAACATTTTCAATATTCGTTGTGTCCGCTGGGACATGCCCGTTATAAAAAAAGGCCGAAAGAAGGAATCTTCTTTCGGCCTTTATTTTTTCTAAAACACAACACCACCGTTTTTACTAGCCCACCCTTAAAAGGGGACAAACGGCTTTATAAAGCAAAAAAAACCGCTTTATCCCTTGATGCTGAGCTGGGCAGATCTCAGGGTGTTTTTCATGAGCATGGCAATGGTCATGGGTCCAACCCCACCGGGTACAGGTGTGATTTTTCCGGCAATTTCCTTTGCCTTTTCAAAATCCACATCACCCTTGAGGATGGCCTTACCGGTGGCTTCATTCATGCCCACACGGTTAACGCCCACATCAATGACCGTGGAACCAGGCTTGATCCATTCTGGTTTTACAAGATCAGGAACACCGGCGGCAACAATGAGTATATCAGCACGTTTGCAATGGGCCGCAAGATCTTTTGTACGGGTATGAACGATGGTTACGGTGGAATTGGCACCAACACCTTTCTGGGCCATCATCATGGCAATGGGTTTACCAACGATGTTGGAACGTCCCACAACCACCACCTCGGCACCGGAGGTTTCCGTGCCGGAGCGTACGATCATCTCCTGAATACCGGCCGGTGTACAGGGCAAAAATTTTGCCTCATCCCCACCGATCATCAAACGACCGACATTGACGGGATGAAAGGCATCCACATCCTTGTCGGGGTCAATGGCGTTGAGAACTTTCTTGTCATCAATGTGTTTGGGCAAGGGAAGCTGAACCAGGATACCATGAATTTCAGGATCCTTGTTGTACTTGTCAATGAGGGCAAGAAGATCTGCTTCTGAAATATCATCGGGCTGATCATCCTGGATTTCTTTAAATCCCACGCTGAGTGCGGTTTTAACCTTAAGGGTTACATAGCTGATGGATGCAGGACTTGAGCCCACAAGGATGGTTACCAGACCAGGCACCTTTCCATATTTGGCTTTCATCTCTTCAACTTCTGCCTTAACCTCTGCAAGGATATCCTTGCGAATACTGGTACCGCTGATAATTTCTGCTGTCATTTTTCTATATATCTCCTGATTTTTCTTGAAAACAGGCGTAAAATCGCTGGGCTCCATGGCCGGTTACTTATTTGTTTTTGTCAAACCAGCTGTCCTTAAAAGCCAGGACACGAACGAAGCTTTATAATTCGACACACCATGCACTGCAAGTATATCCTGCAGTATTATGACCACCCGCCATGCCACAAGCCCCACGGACCTAAAGCATGACGGATGGTAAAGAAGATCACTTCACATGGAGCTGCATGTTTTATTACGTCTTAAAATACGCCCTGAACCTTACCGGTTTCCACATCCACATCAACCCGTTTGAAAGCGGGGTTGGAACCTGTTCCCGGCATGAGACTGATGGTACCAGCCACGGGCACGATGAATCCGGCACCGCCATAGGTGAGGACTTCACGGATATTGAGTCTCCAACCGGTGGGAACACCCTTAAGAGTCGGATTATCGGACAGAGACAGATGGGTCTTAACCATGCACATACCCAATTTTGCAAGCTCAGGATCTGCCTGAATTCTGGCAAGGGAGGCATTGGCTTCGTTGGAGTAATCCACACCATCGGCACCATAAACTTCCTTGGCAATGAGCTCAATTCTCTCTTTAAGGGGCATATCCAGCTCATAGAGGAATTTAAACTCGGTTTTTTCCTCACAGGCTTCCACAACAACCTTGGCAAATTCAATGGCACCGTCACCACCCTGCTCCCAGTGACGGGAAAGGGCAACCCTTGCACCTTCAGCCTCGCTGAGTTCGCGAACCTTGGCAATCTCAGCATCGGTATCCGTATAGAAGGCGTTGATGCAGACAACAGGGCTGATACCGGCTTTTCTGACGTTTCGGATGTGATGAATCAGGTTGGCACATCCCTTGGCAACCCACTCAACGTTCTCTGAGGCATACTCTTCGGGCATGGGTTTTCCAGGAACCGGAACAGGTGCGCCACCATGGCATTTAAGGGCACGGATGGTGGCAACAACAACGGCACAATCGGGCACAAGGCCGGAGAAACGGCATTTAAGGTTCCAGAACTTCTCAAATCCGATGTCAGCCCCAAATCCGGACTCGGTGACATGGTAGTCGGCAAGCTTGAGACCAACTCTGTCAGCGATGATGGAGCTCTGACCAATGGCAATATTTGCAAAGGGACCGGCGTGAACAATAACCGGCTGTCCTTCAAGGGTCTGCATCAGGGAAGGATTAAGGGCATCCACCATCCACGCAGTCATGGCGCCTGCCACCTGAAGATCTTCGGTTGTAACAGGTTTACCCTTCTTGGTATAGGCAACAACGATCTTGCCCATTCTCTCACGCATGTCCTTAAGATCCTTGGCAACGGCAAGAATGGCCATAACCTCGGAAGATACGGCAATACCGAACTTGGATTTCATCATGAAACCGTCGGATTTACCGTTAACGCCATCAATACCGATGATGATATTTCTGAGGGCCTGGCAGCAGAAATCCATGATCCAGCCCATCTCGACCCTTGTGGGATCAATGTCAAGGCGTTTCATGCCTGAAAGTCTTTCCAACTGCTCATCCGTGTAGTTTCTCTCATGCTGCAGGCGGGATGTCAGGGCGACCATGGCAAGGTTGTGGGCGTTCATGATGGCGTTGATATCGCCGGTAAAACCCAGGGAGAAGGGGGTAAGGGGGATGCACTGTGCAAGACCGCCACCGGCTGCTGAACCCTTGATGTTCATGGTGGGTCCGCCGGAGGGCTGACGAATGGCGGCACATACTTTTTTACCTATTTTTCCAAGCCCCTGTACAAGCCCCATGCTGGAAGTTGATTTTCCCTCACCAAGGGGGGTGGGGGTAATGGCGGTAACATCAATGTACTTTCCATTGGGTTTGTCTTTCAGGCGTTCAAGTACTGCCCGGAAGTCAATCTTGGCAATGTAGTGGCCCTGGGGAAGCAGCTCTTCTTTGGTCAGTCCAAGTTTTTCGCCAATTTCATAAATGGTGAGCATGTCTTTTTCTGCGTCCTGTGCAATTTCCCAGTCCGCATGTTTGGTTGGATCCAATGCCATGGTAAAACTCCTTTTTTTTAATATTGGGGCTCAGGGGACGAGCCGTTTTGTTCTAAATCACCTCTAAAAATTAACGGGGCAAAATGCCTCATTAATAGATTGTCCAGGCCCGCGATAATGAGCAGGTGGATTATACCCACCCGGCTAACCAAGAACAGGCCGATAGTATAAACGCCTGCACCCACCACAAAATCCCATGAAAAAAACAAGCAAGCGCCTGATTTTAATAAATTATGCAGCACATATAGGGGGCAGAGCAGAGTCATTAGTTACATCACATTTCACCGGGAATAATCTTATAATGTTCATTTTCCGTCAAGTACTATTTGCACATTTGCCAAAAAAAAATTCCCTGTTTTGGGTCGGTTAATGCTTCCGAAACGGAAAGGATGAACTCCGCAACGAATAAACAGGATTCATTTATTAATTATATCAAACATTTTCAATACAAGCTGACATTTCTTTTTTTTAAAATTTGTCAAGTTTTTGATATCTCCTCTATTGACAAAAAAACCCTCTGGATGTAAATCAATGTACGGTAGACTTTGTGGCGTAATTCAATTAGACATGTAATTTAACATGTAATAAAGGTGGATGGTGGGCCATAGATCAATTATGAGACTCCGTAATCAATGCGATCTGATAAGTATTCTAGCGATACTTACCGTCTACATATCCACACTTTCTTCATCCCTTCTTCATACATACATTCCTTTCTTTTTTCTTCCATTCTCGACTTATGATCTTTTTAAATACAACGATCATAGTATCTATAACCAACCCGCAACCAATAACTATCAACCCATAAGGAGGTAAGAGTGGGATTTGAACTTACGAAAGAATCCTATGCCGGCGGAATTAAAGCGATCACCATTGGAAAAGGTGACAAAGCCTTAAGCATCGGCGGACAAACATGTTATCCTTTTTATCAGTTTGAAGGCAACATGCCCGCCAAACCGGTAATTGCCATGGAAATCTGGGACATCGAACCCCAGGAATGGCCCGAAGCGGCAACCACACCGTTTAAAGATGTTCTTGGTGATCCGGCTGCCTGGGCACAGAAATGTGTCAATGATTTCGGCGCACAGATCATCGTACTCCAGTTGAAAAGCATTGATCCCAACGACATGGACGCAACCCCCCAGGAAGCTGCCGCCACAGTCAAAAAAGTGGTGGATGCCGTTGATGTACCGATTATTGTCTGGGGTTGTGCTTCCCCGGCCAAGGATGAAGAAGTCCTTAAAGTGGTTGCCGACGTGTGCCAGGGCGACCAGCTGATTCTGGGTCCTGTGGAAGAAAAAAATCATAAAGGTATTGGCGCGGCAGCCATGGGTTACGGGCACTGCGTCGTCTCATCCTCTCCCATTGATGTAAACCTTGCCAAACAGGTTAATATCCTTCTGGAAAACCTTGGCATGCCCCTTGACAAAGTCCTCGTGGATCCCACCACCGGTGGACTTGGTTATGGTCTTGAGTACACCTACTCCGTCATGGAGCGCCTGAACATGGCCGCCATGACCCAGGGTGATGATAAACTCCAGAATCCCATGATCAACAACCTGGCCAATGAAGTATGGAAATGCAAAGAAGCCAAACTCACTGCCCAGGAAGCACCGGAACTTGGCGATCCCGAGCGTCGCGGCATTCTCATGGAAGCTGTGGGTGCGGTTTCTTATTTCATGGCTGGTTCCAGCATCATGATCATGCGACATCCTGAAGCCATCAAGCTTGCCAAAGCCTTTGTGGATCTCATCTGTGACGGTGGAACCGCCGCCGATGTAGCCCCCATCGCCAAGCAGCTCGATGATGTGGAAATAGACTTTACAGCCCTTGCTCCGGCACCGGATCTGACCATTGCTGAAGAGGCAAAGGCTGCTCCAGCCGCAAAGAAAGCCGAAGCTCCCAAGGCAGCGGCTCCCAAAGCGGCTGCAGCACCGGCTCCCAAGGCAGAGGCAGCTCCCAAGGCAGAAGCAGCTCCCAAGGCAGAAGCAGCTCCTGCTGTAGATCCAAAAGTTCAGGCTGAGGCTGAGGCAAAAGCGAAAGCCGAGGCAGAGGCCAAGGCAAAGGCGGATGCGGAAGCCAAGGCAAAAGCCGATGCAGCAGCCAAAGCAAAGGCAGAAGCTGATGCCAAGGCTAAAGCTGAAGCAGATGCCAAGGCCAAGGTTGAGGCAGAGAAAAAAGCTGCTGCCGAAGCGGTTGCCAAACGTGAAGCCGAAGAACAGGCCATCAGGGAAAAACGCGCTGCAGCAAGAGAACAACACATGGCTGAGGCAACTAAAGCGCCTCAAAAGGCTGCCACCCAGACTGCCTCAAAAGAACAACTGTCTGAGCTGGACAAGATTCTCAAGGGTCTTGACAGAATCCACAGAAGACATGTCGCATAATTGCCTAACTCAATGATGATTGCCGTGTTCCATGGCAACCATTTACATAACAGGAGGAGGAACCTCTAATGGCAGACGTAAAAAAAGTCAAAAAAGAAAAAGCACCCAAATTAGCCAATCCACTTGAGGCCACCATTGATGTGGCATCACAGGAGATGATTGTTCGCGCCCAGGAACTTGGCATCGATACCGTATTTGATCGCGCCGTCACCATGAAACCCTGCGCCATCGGCATCCAGGGCATCTGCTGCAAAAACTGCTCCATGGGACCGTGCAGACTGCCCCTTCCCAAGGACGGCATTGAAGGCGAAGATACCCGTAAAGGTCTCTGCGGTGCCACTGCAAATACCATTGCTGCAAGGAACTTCATTCGCATGATCGCAGGCGGCGCTTCCGCCCACTCCGACCACGGCCGCTGTGTGGCCGAGGTTTTCCTGTCTGCAGCCCGCAAGGAGAGCGAAGCCTATAAGATTAAAGATACGGACAAACTGCTCCAGATTGCACCGGCCCTGGGAGTTAATATCACCGTTGAAGTTGACGGAGAAACCAAAGACCGTGACATCGACGAGATTGCCCTTGAAGTGGCTGAAGTCGCCATCGCTGAATGGGGCAAACCCGAAGGTGAAATCCTTTACATGAAACGGGCACCGGCTGCTCTGTATGAAAAATGGAAAAAACAAGGTGTTCTTCCCAGAAATATCGACCGGGAAATTGTAGAGATCATGCACCGCACCCACATGGGCGTGGATCAGGACTACAAAAACCTCATGAAACAGGGTACAAGAGCAGCACTGGCCGACGGCTGGGGCGGCTCCATGCTGGCAACAGATCTCCAGGATGTTCTTTTCGGAACCCCCTATCCGGTTCAGTCAGAAGCCAACCTTGGCATCATGAAAGCCGACCATGTCAACCTCATCGTCCACGGCCATGAGCCTGTATTGTCGGAAATTCTGGTGGCGGTTGCCCAGTCCCAGGAGATGATTGACTATGCCAAGAGCAAGGGTGCCAAGGGTATTCAGCTGGGCGGCATCTGCTGTACGGCCAACGAGATCCTCCAGCGTCATGGAATTCCCACGGCAGCCACCTTCCTGCAGCAGGAACTTGCCATCATCACCGGTGCCTGCGATGCCATGGTTGTGGATATCCAGTGTATCATGCAGAACCTTGCCAACGTGGCAAAATGTTTCCATACAAAACTGATCACCACCCATCCCATTGCCAAAATGGAACAGGACAACGTCATCCACATTGAATTTGACGAGCACTATGCCCTGGAAGATGCCAAAAAGATCGTTAAACTGGCCATTGACAACTTTGCAAACCGTGGCGCAGAGGTCATGATTCCCAAACACAAAGCAAGCCAGGTGGCAGGTTTTGGTGTGGAATCCATCAAGTATCACCTGGGCGGCACCTTCCGCGGCACTTATTACACCCTCAACGATAATATCATCAACGGTCGTATCCGCGGTATCGCCGGTGTGGTTGGCTGTAACAACGCCAGAACCAAACACAATGACGGCCATATCAAAGTTGTCAAAGAGCTGATCAAAAATGATGTCATTGTTCTCACCACCGGCTGCAACGCCATTGCCTGCGCCATGGAAGGACTTTTGACACCTGAAGCCGCCGCCGTACACTGCGGCCCCGGCCTTGCTGAAGTCTGTGAAACCGTTGGTATCCCACCGGTCCTGCACCTGGGTTCCTGCGTTGACAACAGCCGTATCCTCCTTGCCGCCACAGAGGTGGTAAAAGCTGGCGGTCTCGGCAACGATATCTGTGACCTTCCCGTAGCAGGAAGTGCCCCGGAATGGATGAGTGAAAAGGCCATCTCCATCGGTCATTACTTTGTCGCCTCCGGTGTTTACACCGTATTCGGCGTCACCCTGCCCACCTCCGGCGCCCCCGTATTCCATAAATATATTTCCGATGAAATGGAAAAAATTTATGGCGGCAAATGGGATCTTGAAGTTGATCCCATCAAACATGCCCAGAAAATGATTGCCCACATTGATAAAAAACGTAAAGAGCTGGGCATTGACAAGGCAAGGGAAAGGGTTCTCATGGACATGGCAGATCGCCAGAAACTTGAGGCATAATCCATACAGGGTCACAGATCATACGGTTATTAAAAAGATAAATCCTCAACGAAGGAGGAAGACATGTCAAAATTAATAGCATTTGCAGCTATTCAAGGTGGATATAAAGTCGTTTCAGAGGTTGAAGGTCTTTACAACAAAGCGCTTCAGACCTACAATGCAGATACCAAAGTTGAATTTCCCAACACAGGTTATTTTCTTCCGGTCATTTACTCCCTGACCGGACTTAAAGTGCAGACCCTGGAAGACATCAAAAAACCGCTGGCCTTTGCCAGGGGACTTCTGCCCCCCCATGTAAAAAGTAAAAATCACCTTCCCTATCTTGGACCCCTCCTTGATGCCGGTATGGCCGGTATCATCGCCTATGAGATCAAGGAAGCCTTAAGAACCGTTTCAGATCCCGATTTCTACTATCCCCATGAAGATCCCGATCTGGAAGCTGGAAAAATCTGGACCGGTCCCGCCGATGACACCATCCTGAGAAAAAGGGGTGTTGAGTTTGTTGATGGCTCCGCTCCCGGTTTTGCTGCCATCGTCGGCGCTGCTCCCAACCCGGAAATTGCAAAGATGATCGTGGAAGACTACCAGAAAAAGAGTCTTTACATCTTCTGCGCCGCCAACCATAACGGCCAGACCGTCATTGAGCAGCTGATTGAAGCAGGCGTTCAGGTGGGATGGAATACCCGTATCGTTCCCTTTGGTCCGGACATCTCTTCCGCCGTATTTGCCCTTGGTTTTGCCAACAGGGCAGCCATGGCATTTGGTGGTGTTCAGCCCGGCGATCACAAAAAGATCCTCATGTACAACAAAGAGAGAATCTTTGCATTTGTAAATGCCCTGGGTGATATTGGTACCGAATGGGGTGTTGCAGCTGCCGGTTGTGTAAACTGGGGTTTCCCGACCCTGGCCGACACCGACATCCCCCAGATCCTGCCCACGGGTATCTGTACCTACGAGCATGTGGTCACCAACGTTTCCCATGACGAGATGTGCCAGAAGTCCATTGAAACCCGTGGTCTCAAGGTCAACGTCACGGAAATCGACATTCCCATGGCCTTTGGTCCCGCCTTTGAGGGTGAGCGCGTCCGCGGCGCCGATCTCCATGTGCAGTGCGGCGGCGGTAAGACCCAGTGCACCGAGCTTGTGAAAAAGGCAGAGATGAACGAGATCGAAGACGGAAAGGTCATTCTGGTTGGACCCGATGTTACGGACCTCAAAGAAGGTGAAACCTTCCCCCTTGGCATCTTTGTCCAGATTGCAGGCCGTGAGTTCCAGGAAGATTTTGAACCCATCATGGAGCGTCAGATCCATCACCTGGTCAACTACATCCAGGGCATCATGCACATTGGACAGCGCGATATCTCCTGGGTCCGTGTATCCAAGGCCGCCATGGAAAAGGGATTCAGCCTGAAACACATCGGTACCGTGCTCTATGCCAAGTTCCACCAGGATTTCCAGAAAATCGTGGACAAGGTCCAGGTGACCCTGTACACCAACACAGAAGATGTGGATAAAATGACGGCCACGGCAAGGGAAAATTATCTCACCCGTGACTCCCGCGTGGACTCCATGACCGACGAAGATGTGGAAACCTTCTACTCATGTACGCTGTGCCAGTCCTTTGCTCCCAACCATGTCTGTTCCGTAAGCCCTGAAAGAACCGGACTTTGTGGCGCATATAACTGGATGGACTGCCGGGCCGCCTATGAGATCAACCCCACCGGTCCCAACCAGCCCATTGAAAAGGGTGAATGCATTGATCCCAAGCTGGGTCAGTGGAAGGGTGTAAATGATTTTGTCAACAAGGCCTCCAGGGGCGCTGTGACCCATTACAACTTCTACTCCATGGTACATGATCCCATGACCACCTGCGGTTGCTGCGAGTGCATCGCTGCCATGCTGCCCTCGTGTAATGGTGTCATGACCGTTGGTCGTGATTATGCAGGAGACACTCCCTGCGGCATGAAGTTCACCACCCTGGCCGGTGTCATGGGCGGTGGTGCTTCTTCCCCGGGTTTTGTGGGCCATTCCAAACACAACATCACCCAGGGTAAATTCATCCTTGGAGATGGTGGGCTTTTAAGAATGGTATGGATGCCCAAAATGCTCAAGGAAGAACTCAAGGATCGCATCGTTGCCAGAGGCGAAGCCATGGGCGTACCCGATCTCTACGACAAGATTGCCGATGAAACCGTGGGCATCACCGAAGAAGAGATCCTTCCCTTCCTCCAGGAAAAGGGACATCCCGCACTGAGCATGGAACCCCTGATTGGCTAGTCAACAGATAACCGTGCTGCAGGTCTGTCCCACTTAACCGGCAGCACGGATACACATATTTTTTTGAAAAAAGGAGAGAACAATGGCATTAACCGGTATTCAGATTTTCAAACTCCTTCCCAAGACCAATTGTAAGGAGTGTGGTGTCCCCACCTGTCTTGCGTTTGCCATGAACCTGGCATCCGGCAAGGCCGAACTGGACAGCTGCCCCTACGTGTCCGACGAAGCCAGGGAAAAACTGGCGGAAGCCTCTGCACCTCCCATCCGCCCCGTCAAACTGGGTAAGGGTGTTCGACAGACCACAACCGGTGGAGAAACCGTTCTTTACAGACATGAAAAAACCTTCTTCAACCCGACTATTCTTGCTGCCACAGTGGCATCGGATATTGCCGCCGCTGACCTTGAAAAAAAGCTGAAAGTATACAACGTCTTTCAGTATGAACGGGTGGGGCTGAACTTAAGGCCTGAACTGCTTGTGGTTAAAGATGCAGGCGCTGGTGCCGATGCCTTTGCTGCAACGGCAAAATGCATTGCTGAAACTTCAGAGTTCAACCTGGTTCTCATGACCGAAGACATGGATGTCATGAAGGCCGGCGTTGCCGCGGCCGGTTTCAAACGGCCCCTGCTCTATGCGGCCACAGAAGCCAATGTCGATGCCATGGGAGCTCTTGCCAAAGAAAATGATCTCCCCCTGGCCGTAAAAGCCGATTCCATTGACGCCCTGATCCCCCTGACCGAAAAACTAACTGCCATGGGCCTTAAAGACCTTGTCATAGATTCCGGTGCCAGAGAGATCAAACAGGCCCTGGAAGATCAGGTGGGTATCCGTCGTGCGGCCCTCAAGGCCGGTAACAAAGCCCTTGGTTTTCCCACCATTACCTTTCCCTGTGAAATGGCCTCCAACCTTGACATGGAAACCGTCATTGCCGCCATGTTCGTGGCCAAATACGGCGGAATTGTGGTGATGTCCGATTTTACCACGGAATCCCTGTTTCCGCTGCTTCTGGAAAGACTCAATATCTTTACCGATCCCCAGCGTCCCATGACGGTGACCGAGGGTATCTTTGAAATCGGTAACCCCGATGAGAATTCCCCCGTTGTGGTCACCACGAACTTTGCCCTTACCTATTTCATCGTATCCGGTGAAATTGAAGGCAGCAAGGTTCCCTGCTGGCTGCTCATCAAGGATTCTGAAGGCCTTTCCGTTCTCACCGCTTGGGCTGCCGGAAAATTTGGTGGTGATGATGTGGGCATGTTTGTTAAAAAATGCGGTATCATGGACAAGGTGAAACACACCGAGCTGATTATCCCCGGTTATGCCGCTGCCATTGCCGGTGATGTTGAAGAAGAGCTTCCCGGATGGACCATCACCGTTGGCCCCAGAGAAGCCGCTCACCTGCCGGCATTTCTTAAAAACAGATAATACCGGATAAAATAGAAGGGGGAAAAATCCTGCTATCTTTTTTCTCCCTTTCGATATATTCTGAACATTCATTATCACCCCCTATTTTTAACCCATAAAAAACTTTAGACCTGAAAGGAAAAGATTATGATACTTTTCGGAGAAAGCTTGAATGTAATTTCCACTGTCATCGGGAAGGAATTCAAACAGGCGGATCCTGCCAAACGGAATCCCGAGCCCATTCAGAAAGAAGTAATCATGCAGAAAGAAAAGGGCATGGATTACATTGACATTAACCTTGGGCCTGCAAAAAAATTCGGTACAGAGCTGATGCCATGGGTGGTCAACGTTGTTCAGGAAGCCGTTCCCGGCATGCCCCTTTTGCTTGATTCATCAAACATCGACGCCATTGAAGCCGGTCTTAAAGTGGCCAAACCCGCCGACAAGCCCCACATTGTAAACTCCATCATGGCACGTCCTGAAAGATACGAAAAAATGGTGCCCATGACAGCCAAGTATGATGCCGATTTTGTGGCATTGATGTGGGGACCTGAAGGACTTCCCAGGGATGAAAACGAACGTGCCGCCCTTGCCGTGGAACTGCTCTACTTTGCCAATGAAGCCGGTATTCCCAACGAGAAAATCTGGGTGGACGGTATTGTTACGCCGGTGAACATCCAGCAGCCCCAGGCCATCAGCCTCATGGAGTTCCAGGGAATGCTCCAGGACATCGCACCCGGTGCCCAGAGCACCTGCGGTCTGTCCAACATCTCCAATGGTCCGCCAAATCATCTGCGTCCCATTCTGAACCAGACCTATATGGTAATGCTGCAGAAATACGGCATGGCATCGGTTATTTCCGATCCCCTGGATGAAAAATTAACAGCCATTGCCAAGGGAAAACATCCTGAAATAATCGACCTTGTGTATGGCATCATGGATGGAACTCAGCCGGATATGGCAAGCCTTAGCAAAGAACTGGCCGATTACGCCAAAACCGTAAATGTAATTCTGGGTAACACCCTTTATTCAGATTCATGGCTTGAGCTGTAATCCCATTTCTGACCATGTAAGACAAGGCCTCTCCCCCCAAAAGGGGTGAGGTATTTACGGGCTTGGTTCTAACTTCGTCCACTTTGTGGGGTGGAGAGCCCTCCGCTGCTGTCATGGTGGCCGAAGTTAAAACCAAGCCCGTTTTTAATTTTTGGAAATTTTATGAAATCAGATGAAAAGATTAAAAACAAGTGGGTTCATGTGGTGGTGCAAAATCCTGGAACCCCCCGGGAAGAACTCATGGGATATGCCACGGACCAGATTACGGATCCCTTTGTCCCCAGCTTTATCAGTCGGGAGGAAGCCCAAGCCTGTTTTCTGATGATGCCCAAGGATATCATGAACCATAAATATGAAGTGCATGCCATTCTTCAGGAAGATCTCACGGCCCAGGCCCGGGAAAACGGATTTAAGGTTTTTCTAATGGATGATAAAGGCCGAATCAAACAGGAATTAATCTAAGCGGAATCTGCCGAAAAACGAGGAAAACGCAAAAATGAGTTTAAAACTGGCCATCGGTGGTAAAGGCGGCGTTGGTAAAACCACCATCACTTCTCTTCTTGCACGGTGCATGGCGCACCTGGATGCAGGCAACAGTGTCATTGCAATTGATGCGGACCCTGTGGCCAATCTGGCCGCCGGGCTGGGGATACCTGAAAAAACACCCATCACCCCCATTTCCGAGCTATCCGACCTCATTGCAGAGCGTACCGGCGCAAAACCAGGGACCATGGGGGGATTTTTTACCCTCAATCCCAAAGTGGATGATATCCCCGATCGCTTTTCCCTGGAACGGGACGGAGTTAAATTGCTGGTCATGGGAACGGTTCAAAGCGGAGGTTCCGGTTGCATATGCCCGGAAAGTACCATTTTAAAAGCATTAATGAACCATCTGGTGCTGGCCAGAAATGAAATTGTGATCATGGACATGGAAGCCGGTGTGGAACATCTGGGCCGTGGGACTTCAGGATCAATGGATGCCCTGGTGGTGGTTGTCAATCCGGGGAAACGAAGTCGGGTGGCTGCCGAAAAAATAAGAAAACTGGGACAGGACATCGGCATCAAACGGGTGGTGGTACTTGGAAACCGTGTGGGATCAGCGGCGGATGAACAGCTGATCAGGGAATCACTGCCTGATTTTGAAATCATCGGTTTTCTGCCGGAAATGGATGAAATTTTAATGGCGGACAGAAAAGGGGTCCGTCCCTACGAAGATATTTCCACCGCACCCACAGCACTGATGAACATTGCCCGGAAATTCATGGAAATGAACTGATCTCCCCGCAAGACTCAGCACTACATCACAAAAAATCATAGAATATTCAAAACAACACCCCCTGAGCTGAAGGCTCAGGGGGTGTTGTTTTTCAGGAACTCATCACAGTATATCGAGCTGCATGTCAAGGCGCTCAATGACAGATGCCCATGCATACTGTTTCATCTCCTTTGCCAGGGTCTTTCCCATGGCATCAAAACGCCGGGGATTGAGAAGAATATTTTCAAGCATTTTCAAAAGCGTGTCATAGTTGTGATAAAACACATCATCATGGAAACGCTCGGGTATGATTTCAGGATAGGACAAACGATGGGGCAGCACGGGAAAGCACCCGTTTGACACCGCCTCCACCACTGAAATACCAAAATTTTCCTGCTCGGAGGTGCTGACCACAATACTTCCCCTGCGCAGCCAGTTATCATATACCTGCCTGGACTTGGCATACCCAAAGGCAACCAGTTCTTCTTTAAAAAATTTCCGGGCAGCATGATAGGACGTGGGCACGGCAGGCCCAGTCTCCCCCAGCAATGCCAGTTGAAATGCAATTTTTTTATTTTTTAAAATTTTCAATGCCTTGAAAAAAGGACCTGGATTTTTGTCATACGCCCAGCGGTGATTCCAGATAATCAAAGGAGGTTTTAAACTGAAATCCTTCAGGGCAATATCATGGTCAGGCACCTGACATCCGGGATAACACACCACCGATTTTTCAAGAAGATCATCTATACAATCATTTATCCCACCATCCGGCACCTGTTTTAAAAATTCAGACACACCTGACAGAAATGCTCTTTGATGAAAACTGGAATTAAATACAATGCGCCGGGCCGCAAGGGCCGTGGTGATATTGATGATGGCCAGGGATTCGTCCAGCTTTTTTCCTGGAAATGGCGGATAAGACATCTGATTTTCATGGAAATACACAAGACAGGGCGGAAGGGGCTGTTTTGCAAGGGCCATGAAATCGGCAAGGTTCATCATATCACTGGTGATGATGCCGTCATAGGTGCCAAAATTTTTTTTCTGTGCAAGAAATTGCAGGGCCCCTGCACGCATGCGCCATTTCCAGAAACGGTCCGGCAGGGTCAACAGCTCAATTTCATGCCGGGAATGGGCCTGCCATCCAGTGGCAAAGGCCCTGTGAGATCCGCCGAAAAAAGGCTCCATGAATAAAATTTTCATTTGTTTTTTTCCTTATAACGATCATGTCGGCCTGCCGACACAACTAACAATGGGTCGTAGACGCGGAGCCAAATTGCATTATGCCGCCGCCGACGGTCCGAGGCCGGTCCGATGGTCCGTCGGGGGCTCTGCTGTCGGCATTTTCATATAAAACATACATGGCAGTAAACACCTGCCACAACGAAAGTTGAAACTCTCATCATTGCAGCACCTTGGACGGAGTTTCATATAAAAAATCCTGATTCAAAAACACCATATCATTCCAGAGGTTGATTAATACAGATTAAATATTTTTTGGACTTGATCATAACTTGGGCCACTGTTCCTCGTTGACGGGCCGATGGGGTCAGGCCATGTGGTATTAGAACCTGAGTTTTTTATCAGGCTCCATGCTTTTGACAACCATCTGTGTTTCAAGGTAAATTTCAACAAAAGCGCCACTAACGCAAACCTGATCCCCCTGCAAAACACCAGCGATAATGCCCATAACACAAGCCTGATCCCTGTGTGGTTAATCGTCAAACCGAAAAAAACAGGAATGGGCTCTGAAAAAGATTATGCTGGCCAAGCTATCTTTATTTCACAGTTAGGGCATCAAAAGAGCAGATCATTTCATCAATTCCAGATTTTTAAAAGTAGGTAAAACAATTGTTTTTAACTTTACACCGACAGCTGGAGAGGGTATTAAACAAAGGGTTGATATTGAACCCACTGACAATTTTAAAATCTGCTTTCGCCCACCGCCTTCCGGGGAAAAATGTTCAGCAACACACCGGAATGGCATAAGTCACAGCAGGTGCCATATTTTTACTTTTACTTGATGATCAAGTTTTCGTTTTACACTTAATTTGCCCAGGAGCATATGTAATGACAGACGATGTTGAAAAAAAAGAAGTGCCCGGCGACAAAGAGGAGAGTTTTGCCGAACTTTTTGAAGCCTTTGGTTCGGACATCAGCCACGATGTCCAACAAGGTGATAAAATTCAGGGAAAAATAATTGCCA
This sequence comes from uncultured Desulfobacterium sp., assembly GCA_963674605.1. GTDB lineage: Bacteria > Desulfobacterota > Desulfobacteria > Desulfobacterales > Desulfobacteraceae > Desulfocicer. Next base: position 2,096,699 of record OY771474.1, read on the forward strand.
TCGGTAAAAACAGTGTCTATGTCAGCACAGGATCTAAAAGTGACGGCGTTGTGGAAAAAGCAGAACTCCTGGATGAAAACGGAGAACTTCCCGTTGCCGTTGGAGACACCCTGGAGCTTTTTGTGGTCTCCATGAATGAAAGTGAAATCATCCTGTCCAAAGCCCTTTCCGGGGCAGGCTCAAGTGAACTCCTTGAAGAAGCTGCCTTTAACAAAACCCCGGTGGAAGGAAAGGTGACTGAAACCATCAAGGGCGGATTCAGTGTTGATATCATGGGTAAAAGAGCCTTCTGCCCCGTCAGCCAAATAGACACAAAATATGTTGAAACCCCGGAGGATTATGTGGGGCAGCAGTTGACCTTCATCATCACCCGTTTTTCCGAATCAGGGCGAAACATTGTGGTTTCTCGAAGGGATCTGCTCAACCAGGAAATCCAGGCATCAAGGGACGCATTTTTAAAGGAAATCAAAGATGGGGACACCTGCCAGGGGCGGGTGGTAAAACTTATGCCCTATGGGGCCTTCATAGAACTTGCCCCCGGAGTGGAAGGCATGGCCCACATTTCAGAACTGTCCTGGTCCCGGGTGGACAAGGCCGAGGAAGTTCTGTCCCCCGATGAAACCGTCACTGTGAAAATCCTGAAAATTGAAGCTCGTGACAATCAGGACAGCCCCAAGATTTCACTTTCTCTGAAACAGATCTCTTCAGATCCCTGGGAAAGAGCCGTGGACACCATTAAAGCCGGGGATCAATTCACGGGCAAGGTGGTCCGCCTGGCACCCTTTGGTGCCTTTGTGGAGATTGAGCCGGGCATTGACGGTCTGGTCCATTTAAGTGAAATGAGTCACACCCGTCGCATTATCAAGGCAGAAGACGCCGTGTCCCAGGGCGAGATGATCCAGGTGGTGGTAAAGGAAATCCTGCCGGATCAGAAACGCATTTCTTTGAGCATGAAAGATGCCTTGGATGATCCCTGGGCAGGGGTCACCGAAAAATACCAGCCAGGCCAACCTGTGGACGGCACCGTGGAAAAAAGAGAAAAATTCGGCCTGTTCATCAATCTTGAACCCGGTGTCACCGGACTTCTCCCCGCATCTCTCATGGGAAAATCCGCCACCGCCGCTGATTTCGATAGATTAAAACCCGGGGACAGTGTTTCTCTGGTGGTGGAAAACACCGATGAAGATGGCAGAAGAATCAGCCTGTCTCCCACGGATCTCAGGGAAAAAGACAATTGGAAACCCTTTGTCACCCCGGAAAAAAAGAGTCTTGGCACCATGGGCAGCCTCTTAATGGAAGCCATGGGCAAAAACAAGAAATAATGCCTGCACCTCCCGTAATGCATGGGCAACCTTTTATCATGACGGAAATTTTCACTGATACGAACCATAAAATAACCATTGATAAACCCGGGGCAGACACCTATATCAAAATCAGTTACCCCCTCAAGTACGGCATCTATTCGGAAATTGAAACCAGAGATGCCGTGCTTCAGTTCAACTGCAACCATGAAATTGTCCGGGCCAGGGGTAAGGACAGCGCATGGATTCAACCCACAGAATGGGTGAAAAGAAGCATGGGCAATGACTGGATCTATTATTCCACAGGTGGATATGCCGGTGTATTTGAAGCCACCGGTGAGTACTACCTGCCCAACCTGCCCTACCCCACCAATTCACTTCTGGGGGGAACTCCCCTTAAGACACCTTCGGTGATGCGTATCACCCAAGGATGGCATGACAGGGTTCAGGAGGTGAAATCACAGGTTACCCATGCACGGCCCGTTGTACAGGACTTTCTGGAGAAGGTGGTGGCCAACACACCTGAAAAACTTCAAGACAAAGCCAGAAAGCTGTTTAACATCAGCGATGGGCGCATCACGGTTATGCCCCCGGATGCCCGACATGTGGACTATGATATCATTCCGTTGACCATCTCCCATGGCTGTATTTACAAGTGCAAATTCTGCCGGGTGAAAACAGACCAGCCGTTTTCCGTGGTTTCCAGAGCTGATATTGACATGAAAATCCAACGATTGAAGGATCTCTATGCCAGGGACATCGTCAATCACAACGGGATTTTCCTGGGGGAACATGATGCCCTGAACACCGACCCGGATACCATTATTTATTCCGTAACCAGAGCCTTCAAGGCCTTTAATCTTGAAAATTCCTATATGAAGACCCCCCGGCTGTTTCTGTTCGGTAGCGTTGATTCTCTTTTAAAGGCTCCCACCCGCCTGTTTGAACAGCTCAACACCTCCGGATATCTCACCCACATCAACATCGGGCTTGAATCCGCAGATCAGGAAACCCTGGACCGCATCGGCAAACCCATCCTTGTCAATCAGGTGATAAAAGCCTTTGACAAAATGCAGGACATCAACCGACTGTTCAGCTGCATTGAAATCACAGCCAACTTTATCATGGATGAAAGCCTGCCCAAGGGCCATTATCCATCCTTCCTTTCCCTGGTGCGGGACAAGATTAACCGGCCCCGGGAAAAGGGAAGCATCTATCTGTCACCCCTTCGCATCAATGCTCCGTCAAGATCGGTGCTGTTCCAGTTCAATGAATTAAAAAGACTCAGTCGCCTGCCCACCTACCTGTACATTATCCAGCGGTTATAACCCGGCACCGGACACATCACAGGCCCTGCCCGGAACTTTATTTTTTCACCCCCCGGGTTCTTTTCAATCTTGTGCATATGTGATATGGGACAGTCCATGAAAAAGACAAATTGGGTATCTGTCCATGGTGGGCACAGCAGAGACTTTTGTGACCATGCCCGGGATAACCTGGAAGATATCATTGAAAAATACATTGAGCTTGGGTTTGCCTGGGTGGGTATCACCGAACATGTGCCGCCGCCCACAGACGTCCTGCGATATCCCGATGAAATCGAAAAAGCTGTTTCTGCGGCCTTTCTACAGGAACGCTTTGCCCGCTATATACAGCGCTGCCGACAACTCCAGACAAAATACCGGGAAAAACTGACAGTGTTTGTAGGCTTTGAAACCGAGACCTGGAACGGATACCTATCCTATATTCAAGAGATTATTCAACGTTTCCGGCCCGATTATGTGGTGGGCTCCGTCCACCATGTGGACGATCATTGCATTGATTATTCCAGCCAGATGTACCAGGATGCAGCCCGGGCCATGGGGGGAATGGATGCACTTTACCGCCGATACTTTGACCTGCAGCATGACATGCTTTGCACCGTGAAACCCGCCGTTGCGGGTCATTTCGATCTCATCCGGATTTTTGATGCTGACTATGAGGCACGATTAAAAAAGCCGGAGATATGGCAATGCATCCTCCGGAACCTTACATGCATAAAAAGCCTTGGCACGGCGCTGGACTTCAATCTGCGTGCCTTTAAAAAAGGCGCCGGGGAACCCTATGTGTCAAAACCCATTCTCCACAAAGCCCTGGAGATGAATATCCCTGTTATTCCCGGGGATGACTCCCACGGGGTATGCGATGTGGGCAACCACATGCCCCTGGCCCTGGAACAGTTAAAAAACGCCGGTGGCAGAACCCATTCCTGGCCCCCTCCGAGACTGTACCACTGGTAAACATTTACAAGCACACCGGCCAAAACACCGGCCCGGCAACCTTTATCCTGGATACGATACCCCTATGAAATATGATCATCTCACCGTGGTACTTGTGGCACCCCAGGGGCCCCTGAATGTGGGCTCAACCTGCAGGACCATGATGAATTTTGGCTTTTCAGACCTCAGACTGGTAACCCCATGCAGGGAATACCAGGGTCTTGAAGCCCGAAAAATGGCATTGAGCGCCCAGCCCATGCTGGAGCAAGCCCGGGTGTTTGACAACCTGGAAGATGCCCTGGCAGATTGTCATGTGGCCTTTGGCACCACCCGACGATTTGGAAAATATCGAAAGAATTTCTTCACCCCCGACACCGCCGGAAAAAAGATAGCCGGTCTTTCAGATTCCTTTCGATGTGCCCTTGTCCTTGGGCGGGAAGACAACGGCCTGACCACAGAAGAGTTATCCCTGTGCCATGATTTCATCACCATTCCCACGGAGGATACATTTCCTTCCATGAATTTGTCCCATGCCCTGACCCTTTTTCTCTATGAGATTTCAAAAGCCATGAAGTCGGCGGTGCGCACGACAAAAATCAACCAGCCAAAACCAGCCACCATGGCCCTGACAGAGCAGATGTACGCCCACATGCGAAGCACCCTTTGTGGCATTGATTACCTGGACCCCCAGAATCCCGATCACCTGTTGAGAACCTTCAGAAGAATCTTCAGCAGGGCCGGTCTTGGCGAACGGGATGTCAATATCATCCGGGGATTAATGAGCCGCATAGACTGGATTGAGGAACAACGTAAAAAAGCCTGATTCAGAACATCACAGGACCACAAAAATTCCTTTTTCTTTTTTCTCAATCAGGCCTTTTTTCTTAAGTTGATACACTGCATCCGCGACTTTTTTGGCACTGAATCCTGTTTTTGCCTGAAGAACTGTGGAATCAAGGCCGTTTTTGCTTTTTTTTATGTGGCGTAGAACCATCTCCTGGGCAGTCACCCGGGGTTTTGCTTTCTTAACGGTCCCGGCCTTGGAAGTCTTTTTTATTTTCCGTGTAACCGGTTTGGCCGGCCCGGATTTTTTTTTCGGCACCATTTTCAGCTTTGCAGGGGATATTTCATCCCCATGCGATGATGGAACATTGGCATCGGATACAACCTTATCAACGGATGGTGCCGCCACCGGGACAGACTCCGAATCCGATTTCATGTCTCCTGGCGCATCACTCGGGGTCTCCTTGGCCGATGCGGTTTCCTGGTCAGATACAGTTTCCTGGTCTGAAATATTTTCCTCAGCCACCCCGGCAAAGTTGTCCGGTGACTGTTCAACGACTTTGGATTCAACCCTGTTTTTTAGACTGAATTCAAACTGTTCAAAAAATTTCACAACGTTGTTGACCCCTGAAGCAACCGCACCTAACTGTTTTTGAATTCGTTCCAGCGCCTCTTTGTCCGCTTCAATTTTAATTTCGATTTTCATGGGCAGGGATTTCCTGTTTTTTTATTTTTATGGGTTAAACTGAAATATGACATGCTAATATCATAATTGATCACATTGTAAGCAATTTCTTAGGGGGCCTGGTCACAACCTGGGCCACTTTGGAAAGAAGTCGGGCTTGGGTTAATGAGGCTTTTGTTCAAATTAACTTTGAAACACAGGCAGTTGCCAGAATCATGAAGTATGATAAAAACCTCAGCCTTCCATAACACAAGGATAACCCCGTTGACCCACAAGTTATAACGCATGGCCCATATTATGATCAAAACCGAACATTGATAGATAGCATGCTGTTTTTTATAAAACTTTTTCACTAATTATTCAATACAAAAAAATGACAGTTGATTCTGATTGAGGTAGGGCGTTAATACCCACACGCTTACAAGGACGGAATACTTTTTGCTTGAAAAAATCTCAAACTTCTATACACTGAAATCCATGAATCCATTAAGATTAATATTGCTTATTATACCCATTAGCCTTCTGTTTTACACCACACCTGCCTGGACCGGTGAAGTTCAGGAAGTTACCCCTGCGTCCCTGGTACTGACCCAGGCGGTGATGTGTGAATCCATTGATAATTTCAAACCCCAGAATCCCGCCATCGTCTTTTCCATTGACCTTGGCAAGGTCTTTTGCTTTACGACCTTTGACCAGATCAGTCACACCACCCATATTTACCATAAATGGTTTCAAATGGACCGCCTGGTTTCCAGGAAACGCCTGACGCTCAATCCCCCCCAATGGTCCACCATCAGCAGCATGCAGCTTCGCATGGCTGACAGGGGGCCCTGGTATGTAGAGATAACAGACAAAGACGATACCCTTCTCCAACGCTTACGATTCAGTATATCAGATTAAAGGGAGCATCATGACGGATGTTATGACCTTCATACTCAGCCTCCGGTGGCAGGATTTTGTGGACATCGGCTTGAACGGATTTATCCTTTTCAGACTCTATGTACTCTTCAGAGGATCACGTCTGATCCGGGTCATGCCGGTGGTTTTTATCCTGTGGGTTTTAAAAGGAGGGGCACTTTTCGCAGGTCTTGTGGTGACAAGCTGGGCCATCCAGGGACTCATCGCCACCGCAGCACTGATTCTGATCATCGTATTCAGAGATGAAATTGCCTCTGTATTCCAGGCCAGAAATCTCAAGGCATTTCTATGGGGATTTCCTTCCCGCAAGGACATCACCCCCATGGACATCATTGCCCACAGCGCCTTTCACATGGGAAAACATAAAATCGGCGCACTGATGGTGTTCCCCAACAGCAAGGACATCAATGAAATTGTCCAGGGCGGCATTGACTGGGACGGCAAGCTTTCCCAGGAAATGCTTTTAAGTATTTTCTGGGATAAAAATCCCGTGCACGACGGGGCCATTATCATTGAAGGAAATCGTATTTCCCGGGTGGGAGTCATTTTGCCCCTTTCCCGCCGCAGGGATCTTCCCAGCCGATATGGTACCCGTCACCGGGCCGGGGTGGGGCTGGCGGAGTGTTCCGACTGCCTGACCATCATCGTTTCCGAAGAATCAGGCCGTGTGACGGTGGTCAAGGGCAATGAAATCAAAGATGTCAGAAACATCGCCCAGCTGAAAAGCATCATTGAAGGGCACTCCGGTAAAGGGAAAAAAAGAGATTCTGCACTGTGGAAGGATCTGTTTGAATACGGTACCTCAGCCCTTGTGTGCCTGGCCCTTGTCATCGGCATCTGGTTTGGCCTGTCCCGGGGACGGGAAAGCTTTAAAACCATTGAGGTACCACTGGAGTACACCGATGTTCAAAAAGACTTTGAAATCATAGACGCTTCCACCAATACCGTCACCATTCACCTTGCGGGATCGGGGCCTCTTCTTAAATCCGTGGGTCCCCAACAGGTAAAGGTACTGCTGAAACTCAATGCAGCATCTGCAGGCGAAAACATTTACACTGTCTCCGGTAAAAACATCATCCTGCCCCCGGGTATTCATCTCAAAAAAGTGGAGCCATCCAGCGTAACCCTGGTTATTGACGGAACCATCACCAGACAAATTCCCATTCAGTTGAACTGGACCGGTAAATTATCTGAAACACTTATCCTTGCCGATGCAAAGATGGAACCTGATACCATCACAGTCACAGGCCCACGCAAGATTCTTAAAACTCTCACCACCCTTTACACGGAAAAGATCCCCCTGGATGCCATCCAGGCATCGGGCACAAAAGAGGTGGCTGTTATTCTTCAGCCCTCCTCCTTGAAGGTACCGGACAAAAAAAACACGGTGGCGGTTACTTACACCGTAATCAACAGAGAGACAACCGCACACTGATGACCGCTCCCCCACTTTGGGGTGGGTGGCCCATATTATGATCAAAACCCGTCATTGCGTTTTGTCAGGTTCACGGAAAGGATAAGAATGGACATTTTTCTGGAATTCGGATATCCGGGGCAGTTTATATCTTCCTTTCTGGCGGCCACCATTCTGCCTTTAAGTTCCGAAATCGTACTGGTACTGCTGCTTGCCAATAACTATGATCCCACTGTCACCATTGCTGTGGCCACACTGGGCAACGTGCTGGGATCCGTGGTCAATTATGCCATGGGATTCTGGGGCAGCCAAATGGTGCTTCAACGGATACTTAGAATTTCCCGGCAGGAAATGGCATCGGCACGAAAACGATTTTCCCGCTATGGGGTTTTTTCCCTTTTTTTTGCATGGGTTCCCATTGTGGGAGATCCATTAACAGTGGTTGCAGGGGCCCTTAAAATCAACTGGTTGATCTTTTTAAGCCTTGTCACTGCCGGGAAACTGCTTCGTTACCTCGTCATTGGATATACTGTCATGTGATTTGAGATGAGAGGGGTATTTTTCTTAACTCTACCAAGCCCACCAGGCGTAAGACACAAAAAAAGCAATTGGACTGCATTGCAATGTCTGCGTGGCTGCACTCCCCAAAAAATTGTAAAAGATTTGTCCCCTCCACCATGAGAACTTTACTTTTTCGTAAAACTATCTCATAAAAATGAAAAAAATCAGCTGCAGTTCCCGATGAACTTTTCACCTTGTTTACCATAAATTTCAAAACCCAGGGAGCCCCCCTTGTACCATACAATTTTTGATACCCCGGTACTCAGCAAAGTCATGCCGCGCCTGTCAACCCTCATATTAAAGCTTGCCGGATGGAAGGTGAAGGGCACCCTTCCCAATTGTCGCAAATTCGTCATCATTGCCGCCCCGCACACATCCAACTGGGACTTTCCTTTTATGCTGCTTGTCTCCTTTGCCATGGAAATGAAAGTTTACTGGATGGGAAAAGATGCCATCTTTAAAAAACCATTCAGCGGCCTGTTTAAATGGCTGGGGGGAATTCCCATTGACAGAACCAGCCCCAACAACGTGGTGCAGCAGTCCATAGAAACCCTGGCCCGGCATGACACCCTGGCCCTGGTGGTTCCCCCCTCGGGAACCCGAAAGCGGGTGACCCGCTGGAAAACAGGATTTTATCACATTGCCCATGGCGCGGATATTCCCATTGCCCTGGGCTTTCTGGATTATAAAAAAAAAACGGGGGGCATCGGGTCCAGTCTGGTGCCCAGCGGAGACATTGGCGCAGACATGGAAATCATCCATGCATTTTATGCCCGGGTGACGGGAAAATATCCGGAAAATGCCATATCCCCCCGTTAATCCATCAGGGCCTGGCCATAATTTCGGCCACCCCGGGGTGGGGGGCCAGGCCACGGATCATCTTTTTTATTTTTTTATCATTGATTTTTTTTTATTCTGGTCTACTTTACAGGGCGTATTAAAAGCTATAACCCATAAAGGAGATCATCATGCGTGTTGCCACATTGTACAAAAATCAGACCCACCCCAGCGTTTCATTTGAATTTTTCCCTCCCAGAGATAACAATGGCGAAGCTGGATTTTCTGCCGTTCTTGACCAGCTCTGTGAACTGTCCCCTGATTACATGTCCATGACCTTTGGAGCCGGAGGTTCCACCAAAGAAGGGTCGTATCAGGCAGTCAAACTGATGAAGGAAGAAAAAAACATCCCCACCGTTGCCTATCTGGCAGGATTTGGCCTGGCCCCCGATGAGATCACCAGGATACTTGACAGATATAAGGCACTGGGCATTGAGACCATTTTTGTCATCAGGGGAGATGAACCCCGAGATGCAGATTTTACACCCCACCCTGACAGTTTCTCCCATGCCTCGGATATCCTGAAATTCATCAAAGAACATTATGATTTTGAGCTGGGATGTGCCGGATACCCCGAAGGCCATGTAAAGGCACAAAGTCTTGAAAAGGACATTGAATACCTCAAGCTTAAACAGGACAACGGCGCGCAATATGTGGTGGCACAATATTTTTACGACAACGATTTCTTTTACACCTATGTGAACAAGTGCCGGGCTGCTGGAATCACTGTCCCCATTATCCCCGGCATCATGCCCATCTACACGGTAAAATTGACCAATATGCTTTGCAGACTGTGCGGCTCCACCCTGCCCGCAGGATTAAAAAAACAGCTGGATGCCCTTTCCACTGCCAAACCTGAGGATGTGGTGGCATTGGGGGTAGATGTGGCCTTTGAACAATGCAAGGACCTGCTGGCCCACGGGGTGGACGGTCTTCATTTTTACACCATGAACCGTGCCCCATCCATGACCCGGATTATCCAGCGCCTGAAGGATGAAGGTCTGCTGCTCAAATAAAACAGCCCCGACTCCGTTCCGCCCAAACCGGATCGAAACAACCCAATCATTGGGTAAAAAAAACAGGTAAACTCTAAAATGACGGATAAACTGGATCAATTTCTGGATGATCTCCAGGAAAAAATTTTTAATGAGGCAAGGGATGTGCTGGGGGACAAGGGCTTTGACAGATGGCAAAATCCCCGATTCCGAGGAAAGCTTCCAGCTTTTGATGTCCATGCACACACCGTTGGTGACTGTGGGGATTCCATGGATATTTATCTAAAATTTGATGGAGATCAGGTCTCTCAGGCATCATATGTAACCGATGGATGCGGTTCCAGCAATGTCTGCGGCTCCTTTGCCGCAGAGTTGAGCCTTGGCAGACAGCCAGAGGAACTTGCCGACATCACCGGGGAACTGATCCTGTCAAAGCTTGGTAATGTACCGGAAGATGACAGGCACTGCGCCTTTCTAGCCGCTGGCACCGTTCAGGAAGCCCTGAGACGATACTACACAGAGGATTCGAAAAAAAAAGAAACTCCAAATAAATGATTCCCAAAATCAGGGGGAGGGGCATAGGTTTCCAACAAAAGTCTGCCCCTCCAAAAAAAGTAGCCCAGGTTGTTACCAAGCCCGGTTCTTGATTATTTCCTTGCCTTCTGAAGGGCCTGCTCCGCAGCAATGGTGATGGGTTCCTTGCTGGGTTCCGACGCACAATCTGGATTACCGGCGCACATGAGCATCACCAGGTCGGCAATGGTCTTTTTTCCCAGTATCAGAGCATTGATGGCGTCAATTTCCTTCACCGGTCCGTCACTGTCACTGATGATCTGTCCTCCCAGAAGTTTCTGGGAATTTTTGTCAAAAACCAGTTTAAGGGTCCAGGGAAGCACCCCGGGGATCATGCTGTGCTTGCTCACTGAATCCACTGTGGCACACACCGGGGTAAACCCGTTTTGTTTTGCCTGTTCTTCGGTGAAGCCCGTGGCGGAAATACGTTTTTCAAACAATTTCACGGCACTGTTGCCAAGCAGACCCGGAAAGGGAAGGTCAAAGCCTGCCAGACGTTTGGCAATGAGACGTCCCTGGATCACCGCAGGCCCCCGCAGCTGGATGGGAGTAGGTTCTTTGGTGATAAAATGGAAATTGTCAATGCAGTCACCGCCGGCAAATATATCCGGATCCGAGGTTTCCATAAATTCATTGGCCTTGATGCCGAATTTTCCCATCTCAAGCCCTGCTTTCGTTGCCAGCTCCACATTGGGGCGGGAGCCGACGTTCATGAAAACCATGTCGGTTTCCACGGTTTTTCCGGACTCAAACTTGACAGCGCTGACCTGACCGTCTGTTCCAATTATTTCAATGACCTTTTCGCCCATGCACATGGTAAGCCCCTTTTCTTCAAGGCTGGCCTGAACCGTGCCTGCCATTTCCGGATCCAGCATCAAGCCCAGGGGATAATCCAGCACTTCCACAACGGTCATTTCATAAAATTCAGGATTGGATTCCTTTAAAAGGGTGGCCACTTCCAGATTTAAAAATCCAGCCCCAATGAACAACACTTTTTTAGGAACCTTTTTTTCAATGTATGCCCGCGCTTTTTCCCCATCCACAAGGGCTCTCAGGGTAAAGACCCCTTCCAGATCATTGCCGGGAATGGGTAAAAGAAATGGGGATGAACCCGTTGAAAGAATCAGTTTATCGTATGCGATATCGGTTCCATCACTTAAAGAAACCGTTTTCGCTTCCCGGCTGACCTTTTCCACACGGTCAATGATCACCTTGATATTATTGTTTGTAAACATGGTGTCCGGATTAACAATGGAGGCTCCTGTGACCAGACCGGCCACGACGTGGGGGAGCGCTCAGCGGACTATGAATCGATCTTCCGCCCGGATCAGGGTAATGTTTACTTCGGGCATCAATTTTCTGGAAAGCATGGCCGCCGGTGCACCGACACCGCCACACCCTACAATGACAAGATTTTCTCCTTTTTTCATACAATGTCTCCTTTATTTTTGAATAAAAAAATAAACGTGTGATCCTGGAAACGCATCTATGCAAAAGAAATACCATATTTTGACCATTATCTCATTATAAAATAAAAGTCACCCCTTAACAGAAAAACAATCAAAATTGATCACAAGATCTGCCGCTCTGGGGGGGGTGGCAGATCTTGCAATCAAGCCCAATAAACAAAGAAGCCATGCTCATCACCGTCCAGAAACGCCACCATTGCGCCACAGTAACGTTACCTATGTCTTGCACGTTTTGGATTCTTATCTCTGATTTTCGTGTTGTTTTGGCAAAAAAACAGAAAACCTTTTTGGTTCTGGGTTGTCCAGGTTAGGAGCTTGGTCATAAAATGGTTTTTCAGGGAAAGTTCTTTTGCACATATATGTCTTGAAATGTTTTTTATATGAAAAGGTAGCCTTTAAGTTTACCTCAGCAGAGCCGCCCCCCCGATGGGCAATAGGAACCGGACAATCGAGCTGTCTACAGTTCCGGTCCGGGCCCATTGCCCGTCGGGGGAGGGGGCGGCATAATGCCATTTACCATTTTCAATATTCGTTGTGTCCGACAGGACATGTGGGTTATATAGAAATACGACAACAGAGCCCCCAAAGTGAGCCCGATCCGGCCCATTCTGAGCAAAGGCGATCAGCCCTTTTGCCCTGCCGATTGTAACGAAGCCCAGGCTGTTTGAGGACAAACCTGACCGTAGTTCCTGCGCCTTAGTCCGACAGGGCAAAGGGACCGTCGACGGTCCTGGGCCGGATCGGGTGCACTTTGTGGGCGGCATCACGCCATTTTCTGCCTTCGTTGCGCCAGACAAGAAATTGGCTCTTTTTTTATTTTCAATCATGTTTTCAGATCAAATAACCATATTCAGCCACCAGATCAAGCCCGTGGCTTACGAGGAGCCATCCCCATGGTAATGTCTACGTATCCATCCACTGTCCTGATGCCCAAAATGGAAAAGCCTTACCCCCTGATTCTTGATTTTCTGGCCCATCGATTCCCGGGCATTGACACCGATACCTGGAAACTCAGGATACAATCGGGAAAGGTTCTCACCGAAGAAGGCGAAAAAGTTCCCCTGGACATGCTCTGCACCCCCCTGAAAAGACTGCACTATTTCAGAGAAGTATCAAAAGAAGAGGTTATTCCCTTTACGGAGACCATCCTTTTTTGCAATACCGAACTGCTTGTGGCGTGTAAGCCCCATTTTCTTCCTGTGACTCCGGGGGGACCTTATGTAAACCAATGCCTGCTGCACCGATTAAAAGAAAAAGCGGACAACCCGCACCTTTCCCCCATCAACAGAATCGACCGGGAAACCGCAGGCCTGGTCCTTTTTTCCATGAATCCGAAAACAAGGGGACGTTACCAGGAACTGTTCATGCAGGGAAAGGTGGAAAAAACCTACGAAGCGGTGACACAATATTCCCATGATCCTGAAAAACACACATGGACGGTGGAGAACCGACTGGTCAGGGGAACCCCCTGGTTCAGAATGAAAAAAGCACTGGGAAAACCCAATGCCATATCAGAAATATCTTTGATGCAAACCCGCGGCAACAGGGGCATTTTTAAATTAAAACCCGTCACCGGGAAAAAGCATCAACTGCGCCTGCACCTGGCCGGATCAGGCTTTCCCATTCTCAATGATCGATACTACCCGACACTTTTGCCGGAAAAAAACAATGATTATTCAGCCCCCCTTCAGCTGCTTGCCGGAAGGCTTCAATTTCGTGATCCGATTTCGGGCAGGCAGATGTGCTATGAATCCCAACGTCAGCTTTCTTGTAATCCCCGATGATCCCCTGATAAAACAGTCAAGTCAAAGGGTGCATGACATGTTTTTATAATCGAATATCTTGCAGGCATTATGAAAAAATGTTTTAATGGCATTGTTTTTATTCTTTAATACTGGCAATTCTTGGCAATTCTGATCCAGGACAACCCCATCGAGTCACGACGACCAGAGGTATTACTTTGGTAATAAAACTCCCGATCAATTTTTCCTGTTTCACCCGTCTCACTTTATGCCGCTGGGTCTTTCTGGCCTGTTTTTTTATCATGGCCAGAGCCCAAGCATCGGAAAAAGTTTCCATACAGCTGGCATGGAAACACCAGTTTCAGTTTGCAGGTTATTACACAGCCCTTCAAAAGGGATACTACAGCCAGGCAGGTCTGGATGTAACCATCATTGAGGGAGGAGAAGGAAAGTTTGCAAGGGAGGTGGTGATGGGCGGTGCAGCCCAATATGGGGTGGCCGGTTCAGAACTGCTTCTGCATCGCATTGACGGGGATCCCTTTGTGGTACTTGCCCCCATTTTCCAACATTCCCCGTCCATCCTTCTGGCAAGGCGGGATGCCGGAATATCCACCCTTCAGGATCTCATCGGCAGACGAGTGATGCTGCTGCCGGAAAACAAAGACGCAGATATTCTGGCATCATTTTTAAACGAAGGCATCCCCCTTGATGCCATTCAACGCATGGATCAAACCTATGACATCAGGGACCTCATGGAAGGACGCACAGATGCGGTGAGTGCTTACACCACCAATGAGCCCTGGCAACTGTTGCAGAACAACATTGAACCGGCCATCATTTCACCCCAGACCTATGGGGTTGATTTTTACAGTGACTGTCTTTTCACCACGGACACTGAAATTGACAAACACCCCCTGCGGGTCAAGGCATTTCTGGCGGCATCCCTTAAAGGCTGGGAATATGCCATGGACCATCCCGAAGAAATCATTGATCTTCTCATCAACAACTATGGCGTTGCAAAACAACGAAGCCACCTTCGTTTCGAAGCCGAATCCATCCGGAAAATAATGCTACCTGATCTAATTCAAGTCGGGCACATGAACCCTGGAAGATGGAAACATATTGCCACTACCTATCAAAAACTCGGGCTGATAACCGGCGATGTTTCCCTTAAAGGTTTTCTATACAATCCTGATCCCGAAAAGGATTACACCAGGCTCAAACGCATGGCCGTGGGCATCTGTCTGATCTTCACCATTGTCATTTTTATCCTGTGGTTTTTCAACAGGAAACTGGCAAAGGAGGTGGCGGAACGAAAACGAGTGGAAAAAACACTCAGAGACAGAGAACACCTTTTAAATGAAATGGGAAGCCTTGCCAGAATCGGGGGCTGGGAACATGATCTGATATCAAAGACGGCCATCTGGACCCAAGAAACATATAAAATAATTGAAATTGAATCCGACCATATTCCCGGTCCGGATGAGCATCTGAACTACTATCCACCCCGGGACAGGGAGTTGCTTGAAAAAGCCTACAAACATGCCATGGAAAGCGGTGAAAATTTTACTCTGGAACTGCAATGTCGTACGGCCAAAAAGCGACTGATCTGGGCAAAAGTTGCAGGACATCCTGAATATTCCAACGGTACATGTATAAAGATGAAGGGTACCTTCCAGGACATCACCGAACAGAAAAAAATGGAGGCCCAGCTTCACCAGGCACAGAAAATGGAAGCTGTGGGAAGGCTTGCCGGAGGGGTGGCCCATGATTTCAACAACATGCTCAGCGTCATCCTTGGAAATGCGGAAATTCTGCTGGAAGACATGGATACACTCAATCCTTTGATGGAAAATGTCCATGAAATTCACAGTGCCACCAGGCGCTCTGCCGATCTTACCCGCCAGCTGCTGGCCTTTGCGAGAAAGCAGACCATTGCCCCCCGGATACTGGACATCAACCAGGTGATTGAAGACATGCTTAAAATGCTGCAGCGGCTCATCGGTGAGGACATTGAACTTGTCTGGCTCCCCGGAACCCGTGTCACACCGGTACTCATGGACCCCTCCCAGATGGACCAGCTCATGGCCAACCTGTGCCTCAATGCCCGGGATGCCATCAAGGACATCGGCAGGGTTACCATAGAAACCAGCAATGTGAGGTTCAACAGCGATTACTGCCGGGATCATCCCGGGTTTATCGAGGGTGAATTTGTTATGGTGGTGATCAGCGACAACGGAACGGGTATGGACAGGGAAACCCTGAAAAATCTATTTGAACCGTTCTTTACCACAAAGGCCCTGGGGCATGGGAATGGGCTGGGACTGGCAACGGTCTACGGTATCATGAAACAGAACAAAGGCTTTATCAACGTTTACAGTGAGCCGGACAAGGGGTCCACCTTTAAACTGTATCTGCCGGCTAAAAATGCAATGCTATCAGAACCCAGACAGCAATGCCACTTTGCTCCCCGTACGGGCGATGAAACCATCCTGGTGGTGGAGGATGATGTATCCATCCTGAAAATTGCCCGGTTAATACTGGAACGCCTGGGTTACACCGTACTGACCGCCAGTGATCCCGGGCAGGCCCTCCAGATCGCCCAGGCACCGGGCCGGGAAACCATCCATCTGCTCATCACGGATGTTGTCATGCCGGGCATGAACGGCCGGGAACTGTCTGATAGACTCCTCCGTCTTTATCCGGATATCAAATGTCTGTTCATGTCCGGGTATACCGCCAATGTCATTGCCCACCATGGGGTTCTGGAACAGGGGGTTCATTTTATCAACAAACCCTTTTCCAGGCAGGACCTGTCAAGACAGGTGCGGGAGGTGCTGGGCCATGAAAACCCATGAAAGGTGGGACATTCGTTTTTTCAATCAAATTCTTGACACCATGGCCGACGGATTGTTCACCCTGAACAGCAATGGAAAAATCATTTCCTGGAATCGTGCCATGGAAGGCATCACCGGGTATACCGCCAAAGAGGCCCTGGGACAGGGATGCAAACTGCTCCAATGCAACCGCTGCTTTGATAAGGAATGCCCCTCGGACATGAAAAAATGCGGTGTCCTGAAACATGGCACATCGGAATCCAAAGAATGCCATGTAAGGCACAGGGACGGATATGACATACCTGTGATCAAAAGCGCCCGGGCCATCCGGGATGAAAACGACACCCTTCTTGGCATCGTGGAAACCCTTACCAATCTCACAGAACTCAATCGCATGAAAAAAAGGGCACAAGAGGCGGAACGACGGCTGGGGGAACTCCATGCCCTGGGCAACATCATCGGTAAAAGTCACTGTATGCAGGAGGTTTTTTATGCCATTACAGCTGCGGCAGACAGTCGTGCCACCGTATTCATCCAGGGAGAAAGCGGCACCGGCAAAGAACTTGTGGCCGGGGCAATTCATTACAACGGCCAGATGTCCCAGGGACCGTTTATCCCGGTGAACTGTGCTGCTCTGTCTGAAACCCTTCTGGAAAGTGAACTCTTCGGGCATGTCAAGGGGGCCTTCACCGGGGCCCATCGCGATCGAAAAGGACGGTTTGAGGAAGCCCACGGGGGCACCATTTTTCTGGACGAAATCGGGGAATTGTCCCCCTACATGCAGGTCAAACTGCTGAGGGTACTTCAGGAGCGGGAAATCCAGCGGGTGGGGGACTCCCGGAAAATAAAAATAAACATCCGGGTACTGGCCGCCACCCACAAGGACATCTACACTCTCACCCAGGAAGGCACATTCAGAAAAGACCTCTATTACCGGCTCAAGGTGTTTCCCATTCATATCCCCCCATTGAGATCCCGCCGGGAAGATATTCCATTACTGGTGAGAAAATTCATAGACAAAAACAACGCCCGGGAATCCATGAAAATAAAGGATATCAGCCGCAATGCGATGGAAAGGCTCATGGAATATCCCTGGCCCGGGAATGTCCGCGAACTGGAAAATGCCATTGAGCACGCCTTTGTTCTTTGCCCGTCCCAACAGATTAAAACCCGGGATCTACCCCTTGAAATCAGAGAAAAAAGAGAATGCGCCGCAAACACATCAGAAACGAGCACTTCTCCGATTTCCGGCGCCAAGGGATCCCAATTAAACCGGGAGAAGCTTGTAAATCTTCTCCATGAATGTGACTGGAACAAAGCAGAAGTGGGGCGGCGTATCGGAAAGAGCAGAACCTCTGTCTGGAAATACATGAAAAAATGGGATATTCCCCTGCAGCCTGAAACAAAATAGATGGATATGGGCCCACCAGCCCCTCTTCGCCTATTTTGGCCTTGTCACATGGCATTGAGATGTCACCCACCGACAACCGAATATGGGGCACGGCCCAAGCATTTACATGAAGGGTGCACTCCCATTTTTCCGCTTTGCTCACAATGTGGTTTAGTTGTCATAATTGGCGGAGCCAACGGGGTCAGGCTATGTGGTATTAGAGCCTGAGTTTTTATCAGGCTCTATGATTTTGTCAAGAACCTGTGTTTAAAGGTAAAATCAAACAAAAGTATCAATAACGCAAGCCTGACCCCTCCCTGATTAAGCGTCAAGCCGGGAAAATGGGAATGCGCCCTTACATGAACCACCCGAATATTTACTCATCATCTGAAAAAAGCCTTTCTATTTCATCTGTTGGTCCTTGTTGAAAAAATCCTTCATCAGACTTTCATGGGTATCTTCTGCCTGAATCTGTTCCAAAAGGCGCTGGATCATACGTGCGTGAATCTTGGCGATCTCAAAGGAAATCTGGGGATACTCCATGAGCATCTCCTCAAATTCCTGTTTATGGATTTCCAGCAGCCGGGTGGACGCTGTTGCCCGGCAGGTGAGAAGCCGTTTGCTGTCCACCAGAAATGCGCTCATGCCAAAGCTGTCCCCGGCCTTGAATTGCCCCACATCCACGTTGTTTCTGGATCCGGAAATGGCCCCTTCCACGCAGATATACATGGTGTCTGCAAAGCTCTTTTCATGGAACAAAATCTCATCGGGGGCAAAGGTTACTTCCCGGGCAATGTCACTGATGGCTGCCAGTTCGTTGATGGCCAGATTCTTAAAGATATCCACCTTCTGGATATGAACAATTTTTTCCTGAAAACTTAAGGTTCCTTCCATAACCGCCTCCATTGAAGTGGAACGTCCAAACACCTCTGCCGTTGTATCCTCCTGGGATAACTGAGCACTCAACCGGTGTTTTTTTTCTTTTATCTCATCATCCAGCTCATCCCAGGGCAGGGTCTGCAAGATCCCCCGGGCCAGGCGCACCGACAGCCAGTTATTGCAGTAAAGCAGAAAGTCAAGGGCCTTTCCGGTCTCCAGCAACTCCACCGGTCCCCCCAGCTGTCTGTATTGATTTCGCAGGATATCCTCTGGAGCCGTTCCATCCAGAAAAGGCATCAGACGCCTTACCAGCCGGGGATGCATGGTACTTTCCAGGGCTTCCAGGGCATTGGATCGTCTGCGGTGATCCGGGGAAAACAGACTTCTTAAAATAAGTCTCACCTGCCCGGAATCATCATTGATGGATGCCACCCGAAGCCCGTTCTGAATGTGGACCCGTCTGATTTCAGAAAGGTGGCACAGCAACAGATCACAGGAAAGGGTTTTGGGTAATTTTTGCAGGGTTTCGGAAACCGCAAGGTATATGCAGGCTTGACGGATCTCTCCTTCAAAAAAAGCAAACAGGTCCAGATCTTTGATATCAAGGGCTTTGAGAATTTCAAAAATACCCTCCCGCATTTTCCGGGAAGCCGGATAAAGAAATTCAAACAGCAATTTCCCATTGCAATAGGGACAGGCCTTGATTTTTTCAATGGCAAGCTGTCTGACATCCTCCGCATGATCCCCCACAAGGGCAAGAACCCGGCGACGTAAGGCATCGTCATTATTGAGTTCCACCGCTTCCAGAGCCGCCATGCGCACACCCACCTGCTTATGTGTTAAAAACGGGACCACCCGATCCGTGACATCAAGGGGGTCCAGTTTTTTAAGGGCACGAATCAGGGCGGGCAGAATGGGGTCATTATTTTCCCGGGTTAACAGCTGATTGAGCAGGGGAACATACGCCTTGTCCCCGGATTCCGTCACGGCAATGATGCCGGCATGGACATGGTCCATGTTGCCATTGCGCATCCACTGTCCCATCATCTCCCGGCGGTGTTCAGACATTTCCATGAGTACACAGGCAGCAGAGTGTGCCCGGATTTCCGGAAAAACGCAAGTATTTACCCCATGATGCCGGCACTTTTCTTCCAGTGCCCGATAAAAGCTCCGGCAGGCATCTGTGTTGCGGGGTTTAGCCGCCCGAATCATGGCAAGGGTCAAGGACTCATCCGCCACATTGATTAATTTTTTTAATACCCTGAAAAAACGATCCCCCGCATTGTCTGAAATCAACGGCAGCATCTTAATCACGGTGGTGCTGTCCTGATATTTCAAACGGTTTAAAATATAATTATCGAGATTTTCCATACCAAGATACCGCAACAGCCGGGCATGGAAAAAGGCATCCAGTCCCCTTGCACATTGAAAATTTTCCAACAATTTATCCTGTATACGCCTGTCCTGAAACAGCCTTTTTACCACATGGGCCTCGGTGGTTCTCAAATCCAAAACATCCGATGCAAGCAGCCGGATGATCAAGGTGGCATATTTGAACTTTAAAAAAATCACCGTGGCAATCCAGGCAAAAACAAAGGGAAGGGCCACAAGGGAAAGATAATGGGCCGGAAGCATGGTGGTGGTCAACAATATCAGGCAGGAACCGGTGATCAATCCGGCCCGGGCCACCACCCCCCGCAAAAAAGGACGTATCTTTGATCGATAGGCATCGGGGAAAATGCCGATGAGCATGTTGTTCACCGGTTGATTGAAGGTGGTTCGAACCACATTGGTGGAAAATCTGGCATACATGGCAGAGACCAGATCAAAACGAAATAAAAACCCCAGAAATACCAGAAGATAATTCACAGGATGAAACAACAGCGCCACGGGAATGCCCCATTTACCGTAAAATCTACCGGAAAAGAAAAGCAGCACTATGGAAACAAGGTTCATAGCCCCTCGAAAGGTTCCAAAGAAAACAATCATGGCATTTTCAGCCCCAAAACTGTGATCCACCGCCACATTGAACTGATAGTTCATGATGGGCAAGACAACATTGGCAAAGAAGGTCAATCCCACCATCACCAGAACAAGGGTGGATTTTTTCATTAAAGGGCCAATACCGGCAATGGATTTCAAAAACGTGGACCTTTCTTTCTCTGATGATCTGGACACCCCGGGCACCACCTGCAGGGGGAATCGAGCGCCCAGATAACGGGTCATACAGGCAGCCGACAATAATACAGCCCCATACATCAACACCAGATGATTGATGGCAACGGCCTTTGAAAACCCCACGGTTAGAAGGTTTCCTCCCATGTCCCCCAGAACCCCGCCGATGGTAAGAAAGGGGAACAATCGCTTGGACTGATGAAAGTTAAACAGCTCATTGCCCAGATTCCAGAAAAAAACACTGAGCAGTGTCTCAAACTGCACTTTCATCACAAACAACAGGGGATATAAAAATCGGCCTTCCAGAAACAGCAGCAACCACAGAAAAAAAGCGGTGATACCACACCCCATGAGCAGAAAAGAAAGACGCGTATAAGCAGAAATATGGGGTTTGATGCTGGACAGCTTCTCCAGTAAAAACAGGGTAATCATGGGATTGACAATATAAAGCACCGGAAGCCAGGAGACACCAAATCGCTTTAAAAAGGCGGTTTCAGCAAAATTATTAAAAATCAGTCCGGCGCAGCGGATCAGAAAGATCAAGGTCACCGCCCCGAAAAACAGCCCCATCTCTTCGGGACGAACCTTTATCCATCTTTTAATGTAATCAGTCATGGGTGATCTCAACAGCCTTATGTGCTTGGATAATCTAAAACGCAATGAACAGAAAAACAAACAGCAAAGAACGTTCCAGAAGCTTTCTTATAACTGCCACGGGCAGACCGTATTCTGGCTCCGGACTGCCCACAACCAAGCATGAAAGTAATGTTAGGCATGCCTACACTTTCTTATAACGGACATGTCCTGTCGGAGACAAAAAACACAGGGGCGTAGACGCGGAGCCAAATGGTATTATTTTGGCCGCCCCCCCCGACGGGCAATGGTCCCGGCCCGGAACTGTAGACAGCTCGATTGGCCGGTTCCTATTCCCCATCGGGGGGGCGGCTCTGCAGAGGTTGCCCGGAAGTTTTATTTTCTAATAAAAAAACCACATGGCAGCAAGTACCTGCCATAACCGTTACCAGAACGTTAACACTTGCGTTACCATAACGATGAACAATCCATTTCCTGACAAACGCCTTTTCCATGAAAATAAAAAAGGAATCCCGCAGAAACAGGCCATTTCCAAGGATCCTGCACTGTTCTGAGATACAGATAGATACCTGAATTTCAAAAAAATCAAGGCAAAAATCCAATGGCACAGCATTTGCTCTTAGAACAGACAAAGGCGTTATGCATAATCTGCCGAAAAAACCTTCAACTTTTTATTCAGGAGATAAAAGATGAAAAAACTAACACGTTGTATTGCCATAGCAGTAACGGGACTTTTTTTCATGGCCGCCGGTGCCGGTGCCATGACCTTTAAAGCCGGAGACATGGGAGAGATGCAGATCAACGCTGCATTCAAGGCCAGTTTTGGTGCCACCCAGTACCTTGACTTTGTGGATGACTTTTCAAAGGGAGATGATTCTGATTTTGATGCCACTCGGGAATTGAGCTTCAAGGCGCAATGGATTCTCAATAAAAATCTTAAAGGCGTGGTCAGCTTCCAGATCGGTGAGGGTAGAAGCCAAGGTGGTTATTTCGGCTCCGTGGATGCTGCGGTGGGCGGTGAAGAGGATGGAGATATTATTCTGGAGTTGGATAACCTCTACATGGATTTCACCACCGACTCAGGCATGAATTTTAAAATAGGCTCCCAGAGCTTTAATATGGGTGAAATCGCCTATGGCAGTCATATCATGTATGAAGTACCGGCAGGCGTTACCTTTTCCGCCCCCCTTAATGACACCTCAAGCCTTCAGCTTGGATGGTTTCGCATGGCAGATTTAATGAAAGACACAGAGACCAACACCGACGATCAGGCGGACCTGCTGTTTGTCAAGCTGCCCGTTACCATGAATGCCTTGAGCTTCACCCCCTGGGCTGCCTATGCCAATATCCAGGAAGATGTGATTGGTGGGACAATCAGCGATCCCACCGGCTACTACAAATATGCCTATTTTGACTACCCGACACTCCTCACCGGAGCCAACAGCGCCATCACTGACCCCACTGCCATGGACGATGTTTCTGCCTGGTACCTTGGAATGAGTTTTGGATATAGCATGGATGCTCTTTCCGTTAAAGCCAGTGCCACCTATGGTGATATGGACTGGGAAACCGCCACGGTGGATGCCAGTATCGCCGGTTATTTTACAGATCTTGTCATTGATTATAAAATGGATGGATTCACCCCTGAGTTCTTTGCCTTCTATGGCAATGGTCCCGACGCCAATGATAAAGATTTTAACATGATGCCAGTTCTCATTGGTGGTCCCACCTATACCAGCTCCTACTTTGGCGGCAGCCGATTCAACGACAACATGTTTGACTCCTATGATTCCACCTATGCCACATCCATGTGGGGTGTGGGTTTTAAGGTAAAAGACATCAAGATCGGAAAAAAACTGTCCCACGAATTCCAGATCATGTATGCTGAAGGTACGGCCGAAGATAGCATATTTGAATCCCCCAATGACATCCTCATGAACGAAGATGAAAGCGTTGTGGAAATCAACTTCAACTCAGAATACCAGATCATGGATCACCTGCTCTTTGCAACGGAACTTGGATACATGACCTTTGATGAGGACTCCGACTACGACGAGGCCGTCAACGGATCCGTGGAAGACTTCTGGAAAATTGCCTGCTCCATTGAATTGTCCTTCTAAGCCTGATCCCCTTCAACCCGGGTCGGACAGAGCAACAACTTATATCATCAAGACAAGCAGATTTCCCTCCTGCTAAAAAAATGATCTACCCACCCCCTGTGCTCTGTCCGAACCTAATTTTAACATGATATCAATTGTTATTGATCAGGCCCGAGCCCTGTTGGGCCGATACCGCAAGGTACCGATTGGGATTGGGTACGGACCGATCAATTTAATACCCGAGGTGTTTTTGAAGTTTTCATATCCATCTGTTTTTCCTGGGATGAAAATGACGATCAGAAATAATATATTCCAAAAAACTTTGCCCTTGTTTTGAGAATATGCTAATTTCAATTATCATCAAAAACGATCTTGGAGGTCCCGATGAAAACAATAACATATGTTGCCACAGTCATTATCCTCTCATTTTACGCCACATGCCATGCCGGTGTGGATCATTCCGAATTCATTGAAACCCAGTACCTCACCGGTGAAGATGTCACCCGGTCCTGCCTGGAATGTCATGAAGAAACCGCAATGGAGTTCATGGACACCGCCCACTGGATGTGGAGGGGGCAAACACCCTATCTCAAAGGGCATGAAGCGGACAACCACCTTGGCAAAATCAACCTGATAAACGATTATTGAGTGTCCATTGAATCAAATTGGTGCAGTTGCACCAAATGTCACGCTGGTTATGGATGGAAGGATGCCTCCTTTGATTTTACAGATATGGAAAAAATAGACTGCCTTATCTGCCATGACACCACAGGCACCTATTCAAAAAGAAAAAACCGTTGCGGAATGCCCAATGAAAATCTGGACCTCACAGAAATCGCAAAAAAAGTGGGCCTGCCAGGTCGGGCCAACTCGAACACGGCTTGGCCATGGCCTGCCAGACCTGCCACATCCCCAGGTATGCGGTGAATCGATTCACCCTGACCCATCGGGATGGATCCCAGATTTCGCAAAAAACAGAACTGGTGAAGGAATCCCCTCAAAGACGGGAATTTAAAACCCCCATGGGGCAGAAAATTATGGAAAAAGAGCTCCGTCCCGCCTATGCCTGGTACAACGGAAAACACCATAGATACATGAAAGCAGATCCAATTGACCCCAAGGCCATGAACCCATTGAATGCCCCCGATGGCAGCATTGAAGATCCATCGGCAAAAATAACCCCCTACAAAATCATTGAAACCCGTCAGGCCATGGATGCCCGTAATGGATACCTGATTGTTCCCCATCTGGCCGGTAAAGACGGCCTTATGGCAACCCATGACTGGCAGACCACTGCGGAAAAAGGTATGAAGGCTGCAGGGCTTAAGTTCAGCGGTACCATCGCCTTTGCCGACACCATGATGTACTGGCGCTTGAACCATGGTGTGGTTCCCAAAGAAAAGGCCCTGTCTTGTTTGGATTGCCACGGTCCCGACGGGGTGATGGATTTCAAGGCCCTTGGATATAAAGGCGATCCCATGGCCACCGGATGGCGATTTGCACCTGATAAATAAAAGGCCACCAGGAAAGAGCAGCCAGCAGTCACGACTAACGTCTCACCTTAAACATACACAGGAGTAATTCTTCATGAAAAACATATCATTTTCAGATATGGCTATTGTTTCCTGCGGCACCATGCAAATGGAGCTGGAGGCACTTCAAAAAGAGGATTTTCTTGATACAAAACACCTATTCTTTACCCCACCCGGTCTGCACCAAGATGTGGTAAAGCTCGAAGAGCGACTCATTGCCACCATTGAAAAAGCCAGAAAAAAGGCAGATAAAATTATTGTGGTCTATGGTGGAAAATTCTGCTACGTCAATGCCGACAATCCCACCCGAAACATGCAGGAAATCATTGAAGAGCAAGGTCCCGGGGTGGCACGAATTAATGCCACCCATTGCATGGATATGATGGCAGATGCATCTGAGTTAAAGCGCATTGCCGGGGAGCTTGTCGGCGATGAACCGGTGTGGTGGATGACACCGGGCTGGGTAAAATTCAAGCACCAGGTGTTCAAGGGCTGGGACAAGGCTCTTGCCAATGAAAATTTTCCCCGTCACACCGGTGGTGCCATTGTGCTCGATGGCATTGGATTTATGGATCAGTTCATGGAGACCGATCCGGAAGCCTTCCTGGACTACTGCGACTGGATGGGAATTCCCATGCAGGCATACCCGGTTACCCTGGACCGATTTAAATCGCTGCTCTCCGAACAGGCACTCCTGTTGAACTCAGGCAAATGATCCATCCGGAAACAGGCGCATAATTTTTTGTGCCATTTCGTCAACGTGGGACCCCTTCCAGAAGATGCCGCCGCACCGGGGGCATCTTTTAAACCGATGGTAGTATTTCCGGGTCAGGGGCTGCAGTAGATGCTCAATGGCCTGTTTTTCAACGGGCACAAGAGGCACATTGCATGCCAGGCATCGGGAAAAAAAGAAAAAGGGTCCCCGCTCCTTTCCGAAAAAGGTCAAGACTTCCTTTAGCTGGGCTTCCGGGGTTTCTTCCCGGACCCGGCGGGCGAAGATTACCTTTTTGCGCTTGAGCAGTCCGGTATCCCGGGTGAGCACCACCCGCTGTTGCCGTTCCGCGATCTGTGCCACCTGTTCGTCGGAAAAGGAGTTGCTGTACAAGGTGTCAAATCCCAGGGACAACAGCAGGCGGGCCAGGGCGCCCACGTTGACATCGGCCACAAACTTCAGGCACTTGAAAGGCAGGGGGCGCAAAAGGGTCGGAAGGGTGACATCCACTGGCGGCACAGGGGGATAGATAAATATCCGATCCTGATCCCGGGGAACACAGTCAAAATCCACCGATGCCCCATTATTTTCTCCCATATCCTGTAATTTGCTCCTGGTACGCACCAGAATCCGTCCCACTTCGGTGTGGGGAACCCCTAATGATTCGATGATGTCCTTGACGGACGCACCCCGGTGCAGGACCAAAAAAGGGATGGGTTTTTGCCGATCTCTGTTTAAAAAAAAATAAAAATCCGGATGAAATGTCAGTTCCAGAGCAGACATGGCAGATCAACCGGCATACCGAATCTCAAAAGTGGAGAAGCCGGAACGCTTTACCGGTTCCATTTTCACATGATCCACCCGGGCAAAGGACGGCCCCTGATGGCACCACCGCACAAACTGATCCATGGCCGACGTCTCTCCTTGTGCCTCAACATAAACAGTTCCATCTGGCTGATTTTTCACATAGCCGGATATGCCAAGTTCCCGGGCCTTTTCCATGGTATGGTACCTAAAAGATACCCCTTGTACCCGTCCGGTTATGGTTAAACAATAACAGGGGTTCATCTGTAGTCTCCTTTCACAGATTTCGGAAGAATATTCAAGGCTATTGAAAAATGCTTTGGATGGACGTATCCGGCATATTCAGGGAGATTGTCTTTTCTTGAACAACAGCAGTTTTGCCGGAGACGGCGCGTCCTGGGCCCCCTTCCTTGAAATGGCATCTTCCAGTGTGGCCTCCGTTCTGTGCATGATCTGATAAAGAATACCGTTAATACGGGCCTCAAGTTCCATGAGCGTGATGATGAGCTGATATCCCGTTTCCGGATTCCGAAAACGCAGGGGCAAAAAATCATCCAGCCTCACAATGGCCTTGGAAATTTTTGATACCCTGCCGTCTTTATCGGCCATGACTGTGGCATTACCTATACTTAAATGGCTCTTTTCAAAAAGCGTCTGAATCCAGGCCACAATATCATCAAAGCTGCCGGGATATTGCCGATCAAGCGTGAGCAGATCGGCCATAATGCGGCCGGCGATTTCATTGTTCTGAAAATTCTGTGCTATTTGTTTTTTCAAAAAAAAGACCCATCACTGCCCATAAATCGTCACCGACGGAAACCGGGACCGGTCGGTGTGGGGATAAAACTTGGCACCGGAGAAGGTGTTCATGAATGATTGATTCACGTTGAGCTCAATGTAGGTGATGCTCCGGGCAATGGTCCGGATCTCCTCAAAGGCCCGGGGATCCACCAGCAGCCGGGCAGCCCCCCCCAGTGAGGAATTACCAAGCACTTCAAACTTTTCCAGGGGCATATCCGGCAGCATGCCGATGGAAATGGCCGACCGGGGATTGATGAACGACCCGAAGGTGCCGGCCACATAAAATTTATCCAGATCCCCAAAGGAAAGGCCCGCTGTCTGCTGGACAAGAACCTCCAGGATGGAGTGCATGGCTGCCTTGGCACTGGTCAAAGAGTTTAAATCCACCTGGCTGAACAGAATCTCCCGGCCGGTGCCTGAATCTTCCCGGCTCACCAGACGCAGATGCTTAATCTCATCCTTTTCAAAAAGCCTGTCTCCACAACGCTCCGGTGAAAACTTTCCCCGAATGTCCACCATGCCCGACAAAAAAAGCTGGGCTGCCAGATCAATCATACCCGATCCACACAGCCCCACCGGCGGTTTGTCTTCAATGGTATGAAACGCCATGGTAAGGGTATCAGGATCAATGGTCACCCGGTCAATCACCCCGGGACCTGCGGTCATGCCCATGTCGCTGATGCCGCCTTCCAGGGCCGGACCGGCAGCCCCGGCACAGGCCATGAGCCAGTCCCGGCTGCCCACCACCACCTCGGCATTGGTGCCAACATCCACCATGAGGCAGGGATACTCTTTTTTGTGGAGCCCGGCAAAGAGAATACCGGCAATGAGATCCCCCCCGAAATAGGAGCCGATGTTGGGAAACAGAAACACCATCCCCCGGGGATGAATAGAAAGGCCCACCTGTGTGGCTGCCAATGGTTCCGGGGAATTCACCGCCGGGATATAGGGTTCCCGGATGATAAACGAGGGTTCAATGCCCAGAAACAGATGGGTCATGGCGGTGTTGCCGGCACCGGTAAACAGGTACACCGAATCCGGCTCCAACCCCGCGCCGGTGACAAGTTCCCTTATATGGCAATTCATGCCGTCAATGATCAGGGCCTGCAGCCGGGCAAGCCCCTTGGCATCCCTTGCATAATGAATCCTTGCCAGCACATCCGGCCCCAGGGCAATCTGGGGATTATCAAATCCCAATTCCCCCAGAGTCTCACCTGTTTCAAGGTTGACAAGGCGCAGCACCACCCGGGTGGTGCCAAGATCTGCTGCCACCCCGCACACCGGCAGGGGACTTTCCGGGTCCATCACGGCCGTCACCATCCACCCCCGGGAATCTTGAAACATAACCACCTTAATGCGGTGGTGCCATTTTCTTAACTGCCGGGCAAGATCCGGCACCAGGGCCGGTGGAAAATATACCATGGAATGTTCCCGGGGAAAGCGCTCCTTTCCAAGGGATTGTAACAGGGCGGCCTGGACCCGCTCCACATCAGCGGTATTATTGCCAAGCCGGGGTTCTTCCACCTGTAGCGTGCGAACAAATCCATTGATATTTTCCAGCGCCGCCATCAGGAATCCCGCCTTGCCTGGGCTTTTGCCTGAAGCCGTTCATGGAGACGGGGGAAATATTTAAGCTCCGTGTGGGGCAGAAACAAAGCCCCCACATAATGATCCATATAAGATGCGGTTTCTGCCAGTTCAAAGTTGGTCATCATTTCCACCACGGCCACCACATCCCGCCTAAGAATATTGGTAAAGGAACTCATTCTGGCCCCCAGAAGGGAACTGTTTCCCAGATAAACCACCTGTTCGGGATTGACTTCGGGCAACAGCCCGATGGTCATGGCTTTTTCCAGATCCACATAGCTGCCAAATCCACCGGCAAGAATAATCACTTCAATGTCCTGGATGGTAAGTCCCACCTCTTCCAGAAGTGTTAATGCACCACTGTACATGGCGCCCTTGGCCCGGATGAGATTGTCAATGTCTGGCTCTGTGATGACAATATCCCTGTCAATCTGGGTGGCTTCTTTTCGCACCAGCACATACTCCCAGATATCTTCCCGCTGGCGAATGCGGTCGGTGTTCAGGGTCCTGTTGAATTTACCCCGGTTATCAATAATGCCGTTTTCAAACAACTGGGCCACAATGGTTATCAAGCCGGAGCCACATATACCCTTGGGACGTACGTTTCCCTTGGTAACAATCATGGGCTCATAGGACACGGGATCAATGGAAAAATCTTCTATGGCGCCCTTGGCAGCCCGCATGCCAAAGGTTATGCCCCCCCCTTCAAAGGCCGGACCTGCGGAACAGGCCGTACAGGCCATCCAGTCTTTATTGCCGATGACAATCTCTGCATTGGTACCAATGTCCATGAAAAGGGTAAGCTTTTCTGATTTATACATGCCGGCCCCCATGACTCCGGCCACAATGTCACCGCCCACATAGCTTGATACCCCGGGATAAACAAGGGCCTGGGCATGGGAAGAAAGATTTATGCCGATATCTCCGGCATGGAAGGGCGGATACAAAATGGCTGCAGGCACATAGGGGGCTCTTCTGACATAACTGGGATTAATCCCCAGAAGCAGCTGGGTCATGGTGGTATTTCCCGCCAGCGTGATGGTGGTGATACACCTGCGATCAATCTTACCCAATTTAAAAATACGGTCCAGTACATTATTGATGGTTTCCACCACCCTTTTCTGGAGAGTTTGAAGGCCATCCCCTTTTTCGGCAAACATGATTCTTGAAATAACATCTTCACCATAACTGATCTGACCATTGAAATCCCCATATTCAGAGAGTACTTCTCCGGTGTTCAGATCCAGCAGCTGACCATATATGGTGGTGGTACCGATATCCATGGCTACAGAATAATTGCAGGTGGTAGTATCCCCTGCTTCTATGTTCACAATCTGATTTTTTCCATCCGCCCGCACCGGGCGGACAATGGTGACGGTGACCTCAAAATTCTTCTCCCGGAAAATATCAGGGACTTTTCTCATGACATCAATGTCCACACCCAGCCGATGCTCATCATACTGCACTTTCAGGTGCTGGATCAACCGGGTGACATCGGCAATGTTGTCCTGGGCCGAGGGTTCGGGAAGCTTGAGATATTTTTTCTCCACCGGGGGCACCAAAAGCCCCTTTTCCTTCAGGTCCTCAAAACTGAAACTTTTTACCCGGGCGGTGTGTCGGGGGGTGGTGCCGATATTAAGCACACTTGTATCAACCTCGGATTCCACTGGAATTCTCACCACCGCATCGGAAATCACATGGGACAGACAGGCCAGCCGGTATCCATTTTCTCTGTCTTCTACGGAAAGTTTGTCAAGACCGCCCCCTTCAAGTTCTCCCGATTCCAGCAGTATCCGACACTTACCGCATACTCCCTCACCACCGCAAGAGGCATTAATGTGAACCCCTGCTTCCATGGCCGCCCGGATTAAATTCTCACCATCTGTAACTTCAATTTCTTTTCCGTGGGGTTGAAACAAAATTTTATGGATTTTCAGACTCATATATTCTCCTGATTTTTCAACAACAGCATGGCGCATCACACTGTCTGTCGTCTGTTTATAAGGTCCATTGTTTTTCTC
The DNA here is from genome assembly GCA_963674605.1 of uncultured Desulfobacterium sp. Lineage (GTDB taxonomy): Bacteria > Desulfobacterota > Desulfobacteria > Desulfobacterales > Desulfobacteraceae > Desulfocicer. The sequence goes on from OY771474.1 coordinate 2,127,666, forward strand.
TCAAGGCGTTTAATCGGGCTTGATCACAACACCGACCACTTTTAATAATTTCGGTGGCACAACGAGCTCTTTCAATCTTACCTTCCATGTGTATAATCGCTTAATAAAATAATATCCAGTCTTTTTAACGCAAAATCAGGCCCCAGGTCTGCCAGTGACACCCGCCCGGCATATCACATAAAATCAAACGAGATATATAATCAGAAGCACTATTATTTACTGTATTTTATTCATTTTACACAACACAAAAGCCTTGCCTTTACAAGTTTATGCTCATATACTGCATGAAACATTGTTTAGTGTTGACGTAAAAATCTTTTATGATTATGACTCATAAATATAAAGATTGTTTTTAGTGATCCAACCAGCTGAATCAATTATATAATTAACTTTTTACAATTGACATATTTGCGTAGAATAGAAGAGATCGAATTACCAATTTTGTCAATCGGATGGATGTTTTTTGATAAAAAGCACAAAAACACTAAAATAAGTGCTGTACGCCAGCATCCAAGTTTTCAAAATAAAATTTAAGCCTAAAAGTTGCTTCCATTAATCACCGCTACAAAAATATTTAAGAAGGAAAATACAGATGGACACTCTAAGTATCTCCACATTGCAAGGCATTGTGGGAGAGGAGAATGTAAAAAATGACCCTGCAGATCTCATGATATACGGGTCAGACAGCTCTGTACATGCGGCAAAACCCTGGGCAGTGGTTCGCCCTGAAAATACTGAACAGGTTCAGGCAGTCATGAAATATGCCCATGAAAATAAAATTCCGGTCATCACCCGGGGGGCTGGTTCCGGGATGTGTGGTCAGACCGTGCCCATCAACGGGGGCATTTCCCTGGACATGAAAAAGATGAACCGCATCCTGGAGATCAACCCCTCTGATGTATATTGCATAGTGGAACCAGGCGTGGTGGATGATGATCTCAATGCCGCCTTAAAACCCCACGGGGTATTTTACCCTCCCACACCGGCATCCAGCCGCATCGCCACCATAGGGGGTGAAATAGGTAACAACGCAAGTGGCGTAAGATCTGTTAAATATGGGGCCACCCGGGATTCCGTTCTGGGCCTGAAGGTGGTGCTTCCCGGTGGTAAACTGGTAACCCTGGGTGCCAGAACCCGGGTGGAGGCCACCGGATACCAGCTGCATAAACTCATAGTGGGCTCCGAAGGCACCCTGGGAGTTGTGGTGGAAGCCACCTTAAGCTTTGTGCCCATACCGAAATTCAGATGCCTTGGTATGGCCAACTTTGATCGCCTGGAAGATGCAGGACACGCCATTGCAGATATCATGGCAGGCGGGGTCATTCCCTCCATGCTGGAACTGGTGGACAAGGTGGCCATCCAGGCGGTGAATAAAACCATGGATCTGGGACTTCCCGAAGTGGAGGCAGTGCTTTTGTACGAGGCCGACGGCATGGTCAAAGAAGCCGTGGATTATGAAATAGACACCATGAAGGCCCTGTGCAAAAAGAACAATGGAAAGGGGCTGACCAGCAGTTTTGATCCCAATGAACGAGCCAAAATTTTCATGGGCAGAAAAAAACTGTTCCCGGCTCTATCAAAATTCAGTGAGGTGCTGTCCAGCACATCCCTTGCCGATGACATGGCCGTTCCCTACTCCAAAATGGCCGAAATGGCCCGGAAAATCCACGAGATTGCCGCCAATAACAATATTATAATGACCGCCTACGGCCACTGCGGTTCCGGATGCATGCACACAAAAATTCTCATGGAACCCGGCAGGAAGGATCAATGGGACTCCGCCCGGGAAGCCGTATCCCAAATTTATGAATATGTTCGTTCCGTCAACGGAACCACCTCGGCAGAGCACGGCATCGGTATCTCCAAGGCATCAGCCTTTAAACTGGAAAAAGCAGACTCCCTGGATCTCATGTCCCAGGTGAAAAAAGCCTTTGATCCCCATGGCATCCTCAATCCGGGAAAACTTATGGATGCCCCGGCGGACTGGGTGACGGCCACAGATTTAAGGTACATGGTGGCCTGATACAACGCGCATTGAACCAGATAAAATAAAGGCATCTTTCATGCAATTTCAAAGATAGGATGCACTTTTTGATGAACAAACCCTGGGAAATGGACAAGCTTTATGAAAAGTGCAAACGATAAAGATATAAAGATGCCCCAATTAATACTTCACAACCCATGAAAAAGGAAAACTAAGGATAATTGTGGAACCAGCCTCCGGGCACACCATGGCATGGCTTCAGGAACCCCATCGAGGCAGGACCCATTACCCCCGAATCACCTTTTATCATAAACATATGGAATAAAAATAAATGGCAACCCAAATGGAACCCCGCGCATTTGAACCCGTTCACCTGGAAAAATGGAAAAATAATCTGGACAGCTGTATCCGCTGTGGATATTGCTATGAACACTGCCCGGTCTTTAAATTTGACCGCTGGGAATCCGACGCCCCCCGGGCCAAAATGATAATGATCTTCGGGCTTTTGTCCGGACAACTGGAACCCTCCACCTACATAGCCGACAAAATTGCATCCTGCTTTCATTGCGGACGCTGTGTGGCTGCCTGCTCCAGTGGCGTCCCCCTGACGGAGATCTTCACCGATGCTAAAAGAGATTTTGCCGGCACGGCCTGGGAAAGCCCCGGAACCACTGCACTCACCGGTCCGGAATGCGCCGCATGCCTGGCCTGTGTCCGGGCCTGTCCCCATGAAGCCCGTACCTTTGTGGATGGTAAAATCATCACGGATATTGTGAAATGCCAAAGTTGCGGCGCCTGTGTTGATGTCTGCCCCAATAAGGCCGTATTCACCCGCTCAAGCTGCGGTACGGATCAACAGGCCCTGAACCGTGAAATTGGTCTGTTTCTGGAAAAAGATCAAGCCAAAGCCATTGTCTTTGGCTGCAACTGGTCTTTTTATCCGGATCTTCAATCTTCAGCCATGGTGCCCACCAAAGAAACCCCGGCTGAAGAATATAAAATCCTGATCAACATGTGCGGTGGAAGATTGGAAAAACCCCTGCTTCTGGAGCCATTTTTGAAAAACGGATGGGGGGTCCTGGTGGCCTGTTGCCCGGATGGGGATTGCGAGCATGATGGAAACCTCAAGGCCAAAACCCATGTGGCATCCATCAAGAAATTTCTGAGCCAGATAGACATTGATCCGGAACGAATTGAACTTGTGCAGATTGCCCATGGCGACAAGGCAGGCTTTCAGACAGCCATTGATGGGTTCATGGAAACCATCAATGCCCTCGGCCCTCTGAAAAAGTAGCATCCATTTTAATAACCCTCTTTTTTTAACAAAAAAGCAAGGCGCTGCGGAAATATTCAGCTTGCCTCCCAGAAGGATTCGGCGCCTTGTCTTTCCATCACACACAAAAAAACCTGTGGGTTGTAAGCTCTCATTTACCATACCATAAATACATGAATCTGGGTTTCATCTGTATTCCCAAGGTATCTGCAAATCAGAGCCTCTGCAACGGACAGGCAAGAGGATAATATATGAAAATATCTGTACCCTATGGGAAAACGGAAAAGCTCACCGCTGACCTTGGCAATACCATTGATCCGGTGATTCTTGAAGCCAATGATGTGGCCATTGGAGATACCACCGCCCTGATCCAGGGGGCCATGGCATCCCCCCAGGAGAGCAAAGACCTGTCGACATTTCTGGCAGATGCAACCGACCTTTTAATCATTGTCAACGATGCCACCCGTCCCACCCCCACCAGCACCGTGCTGGATGCCATCTGGGACGATATCAAGGCCATTCCCTTAAAATTTATCATTGCCACTGGTGCCCATCGAGGCCCCAGCGAAGAAGAATATATTCAGATTTTCGGGGAGCATTACGAAAACATCAAAGACAAGATTGTGGTACACGATGCCTTAAAAGAAGAAGAGATGGTTTACCTTGGCAATTCTTCCAACGGCACGGAAATGTTTGTCCATGAAGAAGGGGTCAAGGCTCACAAGATCATCATCATCGGATCGGTGGAGCCCCACTATTTTGCCGGATACACCGGTGGAAGAAAATCTTTCCTTCCCGGCATTGCCTCGTATAAAACCATTGAGCAAAACCATAAACTGGCTCTGGTACCCGAGGCCTGTGCCCTGGCCCTGGAGGGCAACCCGGTACATGAAGACATGATTGATGCACTCAAGGTGGTAAAAAAAGAAATCTTTGCCATCATGACGGTACTGGACAAAAATCACAAGATCTACGCCGTCACCGCCGGGGATATCCATGCCTCCTTTTACGCCGCCATTGAGCGGGCCAATGAGGTATTCTGCGCCCCCATTAAAAAAAAGGCGGACATTGTGGTGTCCGTGGTGAAATTCCCTGCAGACATTGATCTTTATCAGGCCCAGAAGGGCATTGACAACGCCAAGCTGGCCCTGAAAAAAGACGGTATTCTCATCCTGGTGGCCAAATGTCGTTGCGGCATCGGCGGCAAGGCCTTTGCCGATCTGCTGGGCAGTTGCGATACCCCCCAGGAGGTACTTGACACCATTGAGACAGGATATAAGCTGGGATATCACAAGGCCGCCAAAATGGCGGAAATTGGCCTGTGGGCCGAAATGTGGGGAGTCACCGACATCCCGGATGATGAAATTGAAAAGCTTTTTATCCGTCCCTTTCACAGTCTCCAGGAAGCCCTTGATGCGGCCCTTGAGCAAAAGGGGGCCGATGCCGATGTCATGTTCCTCATGGACGGTAGTCTCACCGTTCCCATGCTTCAGGCCCAATAACACAATTAACACGCGCCTGAGTTTGCGACTCCGTCACTTTTATTAGAAAACAAAACTTTCGGGGAACCTCTGCAGAGCCTCCCCAAGCTAAAGACTCAGGGGTTTTCTTGCCGGTTTTCTATCAAAAAAAAAGCCGTTCAACGGATAGTCTCTATCCATTGAACGGCCTTTCTTAATATATACGTCTCCCCCCGGACCCTGGGGGCCGGGGAAAGATTTTTTAACGTATCATCAAGCCTTAGAAAAAGGAATTAAAGTTTTTCGGCAAAGTCATTCACCTTGACAGCAAATTCCCGGGCCATATTGGATGCGATGGTGGTAAAGATCACCCGATCTTTATTAAGGCCCATGCTTTCAAGTCTCTGACGAATCTCTTCAACCCGCCATCCGGCATAGATATTACCGCGCTCAGCCTTGCAGTTTCCTTCATGACAGGCGGCAACCATAACACCATCGGCCCCCTCCACAAGGGCCTTCATGATGAATTCCACATCCACCTTTCCGGCACAGGGCACCTTAACCATACGGAATCCGGCGGGCATTTCATGGCCGAACTGAGCCGCAGCCTCTCCGGCTTCCAGAGCGGAATTCTTGCAGCAGAAAGCAACGATGGAAGGAGATGCAGCAGCGGAAGACGCCACGGCTTCCTTGATGCCGCTTCTCAAGTCCTCATCGGAAAATTCACCCAGCTGGATAGCATCCATGGGACACTCACTGGCACAGATACCGCAGCCCTGACAGGCGGCAGGTGAAATAACCGCAGCCCCGTCCTGCCAGAAAATAGCCCCATGGGGGCAGCAACGATAGCAGGTGAGACAGATGACACACTTGGTATCATCCACCACGGCAATGTCCTCGGTGAGGGTACGAATACCATCACCCAAAAGGGCTTTTACATTCAATGCCACATTGGCGGCATCCACACCGTCCTTGGCAACAAAAATGCCTTCTCTATTGGACTTTACCGGAAAACGGTGCACATTGTTGCTGGGCAGAAAACCGTCCACATCGGTGTCAATTCGAAGGGTTGCGGCAATGTCAAGATTGTCCTGACCCACCACAAGCCCCTCTTCCACCACCAGATAATCGGGTTCCAGCTCAATATCCGCCCGGACCACAGGATCGGTGATGACAATTTTCAGCTTATCCTGATCCTGTTCAATGGCAGGCATGGTTTTGGGTTTAAAACAGACCACGCCCTCATGTCTGCCCTGGGTAAAAAGTCGCTCCAGACCTTTGGCACCGACCTTGACATTACCGGCATAGATGTATGACCGGCAGTTTTCCAGTTTCTGAACATCCAGGGCCGACTGCAGTACTCTGCGGGTGGCTGCGGGGTCTCCTTCCTGACCGAAACCGGACAAAAAGGCCACGGTGCTGCCACTGCCGTTGACGAGTTTTTCTTTTCCGGCATCATCGGCCAGAAGCGCTTCCATCTGGGTCTGGGTGATGACCTTTTCGTTCAGGGTCAGGCCATATGCACCGTTCAGGGCAACACTGCCGTACTCGGGAGCCACCACCACGGCACCAAAGACCTGGTCGGAGGTCTCTTCACCTTTTGCAATGGTCACCCGGAAATCACCGGCCACACCGGCAATGGCAACAAGGGCTGCCCCATCCTGAATTTCCACAAGACCGGCTGCCTGCATTTCTTTACTGCACCCGGCACTGCAGGCACAGGTGGTTTTATTACCGATGACCACGGCCTTATATCCCTGGGCGGCGATCTTTGCTGCGGTTTCAAACCCCGCTTTACCGGCACCCACCACCAGGACGTCTTTATTTATCTCGACTTCAACCATTTTACCGCTCTTTTCTGCTATCATTTGCTCCCCCCCAGATAATTCATGGTCGCCAGGGCGACATTTCCAGCACCTGCAATGGTGGCGGCAATACTTCCGGGGCCTGCGGCCGTTCCGGCAACAAACACACCTGCATCCAGGTCATCTGCGCCAAGAAAGCCATCCTGATTCACGGGGATATTAAGCATTTCAGACATCTTTGCCGTGTCCATGCCGGGCATGATTCCCACAGAGAGCACCACAAGATCAAACTGCTCCGAGGAAGGCTTTCCCTCTTCTTCCACCATGTGTCGAAGCTCAAGTCTGTCACCTTCCAGGGGATAGATATCCACGGGAATGGTTCTGACAAATCGGATGTCTTCTTTCATCTTCTCATAGAAGACCGGGAACTCTTTGCCACTGTTCTGGATATCAATGTAAAACATTGAAATCTCGGCTTCGGGATCGGCTTTTTTTGCAACGCCTGCCATGCGCATGGCATAGGGGCAGCAGACCTCGGAACACCACAGATTGCCCAGACGTTCGTCCCGGGAACCCACGCACTGAATAAAGGCAATGCGTTTGGGTTTTTCACCATCTGTGGGACGCACCAGAGAACCGTTCTCCCGAATAATATTTTCAAGATCCAGGCCGGTGATCACATTGTCCCATTTATCATATCCATAGGTGGATTTACGATTGGGATCAAAGGGGGTGTAACCTGTGGCAACCACAACGGCATCCACCATCACTTTTCCTTCGCTGCCCAGGGTATCGATATTCACAGCGCCTTCCGGTGCGCCTTCAACATCCCCGGCAATGACATAAAGCGGTGTGTTGTGTCGGGAAAATCCCTTGAGTATATTCTGGGGTGCCACGGCATCCACAGAACTTTTGGCCATGGAAACCGTAAAACCATCGTTTTTTTCAAATCCAATGACCTCTGTTCTCAGATGAACGGTGATCAGGGGTTCATTTACAACATTTGCCAGCATCTCTTCCACACTGCAGGCACCGCATTGTTTGCAGGTATCCGTGGCCTTGCAGGTAAATCCGATGCTGTGCCCACCCAGGAAGCAGCTTTTTTCAACCAACTCCACATTGATATTCTGCCTGGAAAGCTCCCATGCAGCAGTGAGACCGGCAATACCCCCACCGATGACCATCACTTTTCCGGTTTGACTCTTCAATTTGGAAACTCCTTGTCTTGGGTTAAACGACGGGCCTTGGCAACATACCGGCTCTTTCAGCAATTTCAGGTACCTTATGCTCCCACTCAATGGGCATCAGATGGACGCCTGCCACCCCTTTTGTCTCTTTAAATTCCTGAATCTGCTCACAGGCGATCTTGATTCCCTCGTCGGCGACCTTTTTCTTGTCAACACCCTGGAGACGCTTGATGATTTCTTCAGGAACATCCATGCCCGGCACTTTTTTCTGCATGTATCTGGCCATACCAATACTCTTCATGGGGGTTACACCGGGAAGAATATAGACTTTTTCCGTCAAACCCATATCGTTGGCCTGGCGTATCCATTCACGAATTTTCGGCATGTTGTACACACACTGGGTCTGGATGAAATCTGCACCGGCGGCAACCTTTTTTGCCAGTCTATGAACCCGCCATTCAAAGGGTTCTGCAAAGGGGTTGGCTGCTGCACCAATGAAAATTTTGGGGGGCACATCAATGTCGGCACCGCCCAGGAATTTTCCTTCATCACGCATTTTTTTCACCATGCTGATGAGCTGCATGGAGTCAATATCAAAAACACCCTTGGCCTGGGGATGATCACCAAAGGTCTGATGATCACCTGACAGACACAGCATGTTACGAATACCATGGGCATAGGCACCAAGGATATCGCCCTGCATGGCCAGTCGGTTTCTGTCCCTGCACACCATCTGGAAATTGGGTTCAACCCCTTCTTCCATGCAGATCATGGAGGCGGCCCAGCTGGACATTCTGACCATGGCGGTCTGGTTGTCCGTAATATTGGCCATGTCCACCATGCCTTTAAGATATCTTGCCTTCTCCCGCAGGGCCTCAACATTGGCTCCCCTTGGCGGCCCCACCTCCCCGGTGAAGGCAAAGTGTCCGGCCTTGAGTACTTTTTCCAGATTACTTCCTGATTTCATATTATTTTCTCCCTGAATATTTAAATATGGTTCATCACCGGATCATTTTAACCACGGGCCTTAACACGCGCTTCGTAGCCTGGCTGAATCACTTTTCGAGGTTTCTGATTACTCCAGTCATTGGGAGGGGATAATTTAATGATCTGATCCAACCGTCCCTGGCCTGCCAGTCGCTCATAGATCTGAAACCATGCACAGGGCTGTTCGGGATCAATTTCACAGGAACCCTGGTTGGTACCGCCACAGGGACCGTTGAAAAGGCCCTTGGCACACATGGTCACAGGGCAGATACCGCCGGTCATGTCCAGAACGCAATTACCGCAGGCCCGGCATTTTTCTTCATACCAGCCCACATCAAGGTTGACACCGATGAAACTGGTGTTCACGGCCGGCAGCACGGGTTTATCCGGGAAACGCTGGGCCAGAAACTGAATTCCGGCACCACAGGCCATGGAAAGAAAGGCATCATACTCACCGGCCCTGCTCTCCAGTTCGTCAAGGAATTCCATGTCACACTGACGTTCCAGTGTCTCGGCACCGAACTCAATACCTTCCTTTCCACATGCCAGATTAAGCTCGGCATTCAAGGTTTCCACTTCTTTGGACCCTCCGGCCAGACATACGGCGACACAGGTTCCACATCCCACGGTGAGAATCTTTTTATAGCCTGACACCATATTTTTGATCTCATCAAAGGGCTTTCTCTCTGCTACAATCATGAATCCTCCTGTTATACAGACAACATATGATTTTATCCCTGATAATCTATAAATTCAACTTTCAAACCTGACAGTTTCTAAGGTGGAACAGACAATCATTTCCTGTACTTTTTAATTAATACAAAGCACCGCGTCCAGACAAGTAAACCCAACAATTCATGCCTGGCTGCACACAAATCCATCCACGGGGAAAGCTGGCCCACAATATAAAGAAAACAATAACAAACTAAAACACTTGCATTCCTGTCATCCTGTTTTCAACAGTCCCTGAAAACCCCATTGATATTTTCGGATAACAAGACGGTCATCTCCTTATATATAAAATACGGCCACATTTCCAGATTAAAGTAAAAAAGTCAAGGGTAATGAGTCATTATTCAAAAAAATGAACATTACAAAGTAAATCAAATTCATTCCTTTACTTCTGATTAATGAATAACTTGACATGCAAACACAGATATCTTATAAACAGACTACCCAAAAATGGCCATCACGCTCTGTGTTTCCTCCAATGCTCCGGGCCAAGCGCAATACAATCTAAATCTTGCAAAGAAATACGGATTGGACGTATTCCCATTTTCCCGGCTTCAGGCTTAATTAACGATGGGCGCAACCTTGCGTAATTGGCATTATTGATGATTTTGTCGTTTATATGGGCTGTGATGGATAACGTCAAGAACAGAGCCCTGACCCCGTTGGCCCAGAAACAAACCAAATGGGATCGTATGATACAATGCCGGAAAAATGAGAACGCGTCCTACTGATTTATCCTGGGAATCAACTCCTCAACAGAGGCATTAGGTGATATCATGGATAACAAATGCCAGTCACAAAAGCCTTATCTTAACAAGGCCATGGAAATCATCAAGAGGCAGATTATCGTGATTTCCCAAGATTACAAACTGCTGGCCATTGACGGAAATATCGGCAAAACAAACACACAATGGTCACCTGACAATGTTGGTGTGTTTTGCCATCAACTAATTTTCAACAGCGACACACCCTGCATCAACTGCCCGGCAACAGAAGTTCTCAGAACAGGTACCGCCGCCTTAAAACAGATTTCCCTGAAAAACAATGAAAACGTATGTTCCTGCCTGTATGCCTTTCCCATCAGCCCGGGCGATGGTCTGGAGAATTCCATTGTCGTCCTTGATTTTGATCTCCCCCCCCTGGCCAGGTTCGACGAAAAAAGACTCACATCCAACGTTTTTTTGAGAAATCTCATTGAAAATGCCGTGGATGGCGTTATCGCTGCGGACATGAAAGGAAAAATTTTTATTTTCAACAAAGCTGCCACCCAGATAGCCGGTTATAGCAAAAAAGATGCCATTGAAAACCTGAATATCAGTCAAATTTATCCCCCCGGGGATGCACAGAAAATCATGAAAAAAATGAGAAGCGAAAACATTGATGGAAAAGGTATCGTGCGATCCCTTGAACAGCTGGCCATACGAAAGGACGGCAGCACCACCCCCATCCGACTCAATGCATCCATCGTTTATGAGGATAACAATGAAGTGGCCAGCATCGGTTTTTTCCATGACCTGACAGAAACAAAACGCATGGAGGCCGAGCTTGAAAAAACCCAGATTCAATTGCTCCAGGCGGAAAAAATGTCTTCCCTTGGAAAACTTGCCGCAGGCGTGGCCCACCAGTTAAACAATCCCCTGGGCGGCATCACCCTTTTTACCCAGCTAATGCTTGAAGAACATGAACTGTCCCGGGAGGCCACCCATGATCTGTTAAGAATCCAACGCGATGCCCAGCGATGCAGCGCCATCGTCAAAGAACTTCTGGAATTTGCCCGCCAGACCCAGCGGGAGGTCCGCCCCCAGAATATCAACAAAATCATTGCCCGTACCCTTTTTCTGCTGCGCAACCAGTCATTGTTCCAGAACATTGTGATTGTTGAAGATTATGACAAGTTAATTCCGGAAATTCCCGCAGACATCCAGCAACTGAACCATGTCTTCATGAACATTATCCTCAATGCGGCTGATGCCATGGAGGGCAAGGGACGTCTATTGGTCAAAACCTTCATGGAGCCGGGGGATAATATGATGAACGTGACCATCACGGATACCGGCCCCGGCATCCCTGACACCGTATTGTCAAGCATTTTTGAGCCTTTTTTCACCACCAAGGAAGAGGGCAAAGGAACAGGGCTGGGGCTCAGCATGGCCTACGGCATTGTTGAAAGTCACCATGGTAAAATCATGGCGAAAAACATGCCCGATTCCGGTGCGCAGTTTCACATCAGACTTCCCCTGAAACTGCCGGAAACGTAGACGATATTTTTTACTAAGTTTTTGGTTGACATGACGAACGACGACCTATATAAAATAATCATAGATCATTTTTTAAATTCCATTTAGATCACCATCATCAAAAGCAGTCACCCCCTCCTGAATCAGACATTCAGAAGGTTCGTATACGAAACCACGTTGACTGCATTCAGCCGAATGCGGCACTTTACTTAAAAATGTATAGGCATTTCAGGACGATGCCCAGATTACAAACCCTGCGGTTTAACCTGTTTCATCCCCCACCCGACTAAAAATCAGAAAGGGGATTTCTTGATTAAAAATTAAAAGAGCAGATCATCATGTTTCATTAACCATTTACCAGGGAGATTACTTATGAGCGAAAAAAAAAGAATACTGGTTGTTGACGATGAGCCCGACTTTGCATCAATTGTTCAATCCAATCTTGCCAGGGAAGGATTCCAGGTGGAGGTGGCCTATGATGGTGTGGAGGCCATGGAAAAAATAAAAGCCAATCCCCCGGATGCGGTGGTTCTGGATGTGATGATGCCGGAAAAAGACGGCTATGAGGTATGCGCGGAACTCAAAGGAAACGAAAAAACCCGGGATATTCCGGTGATTCTGCTCACCGCCGTGGCAGATCATGTGGGTTCCACCCGGTATTCCCATGCCGACGGCATGAGTACGGAAGCGGACGATTATCTTCCCAAACCCGCTTCGGCTGAAGAAATCACGGCAAGCGTAAAAGCCCTTGTGTCCTGATTTTCGGCATTTTTTTCACCGCCCTGATGACAGCACCTGCCTGACCCTGTTGTGCCCAAGGGGTCAGACAGGTGTTATTGCACCGCACATCTTTACAAAGGTTTCGTGAAAAAATTCATACAATGAAAATTTTTTGCATACTCAGTGACGAAAGGGCATTTCGGTCAAAGTCACCAGCCCTGTACAATGCCATTTTTAAAAAAATAGGCATCAGTGCGGTCTATGTCCCCCTAAAGGTCCTGCCGGATCAACTGGGTGCCGCCATGCAGAGCTTAAAGACATTGAACTTCAGCGGGGCCAATATAACCATTCCCTATAAATCCCTGGTGATTCCCTACATGAATGTCATGTCCGAAGGGGCCAATATCATCGGTGCCGTAAACACAATTATCCGAAATGGTGACGAACTCAAGGGATATAACACCAATGCCATCGGATTCATGGATACTCTGGAGGAAGCCCAATTTGATGTAACCGGTAAAAAAGCATTAATTTTCGGCTCCGGCGGCGGTGCAAGGGCCGTTATTTTCATCCTCAACTGGCTCCGGGCCGATGAAATAAATATCGCCGGACGGACGGAAACAAGGGTCAATAACATCATCTCCAGAATCGGAGGTACTGCCACCACCCTTGAGTTCCTTGATAAAAATCCCAGCCAGGCCGAGATCATCGTCAACACCACCCCCATCTCAAGTCCCGAAGATTCCCCTGTCTTCCATGAATTCATAAAGCGCCAGCCCTTTAAATCCTGCCGGTTAATCATTGATCTTAACTATGGAAGACCAGATAATTTCTGGAAAGAAAAAGCAAAATCCCTGGATATCCCCTTCATTGACGGACTTATCCCCCTGGCTCACACGGCTCGCCGTACCCTGATTCTGTGGACCCGGGTGGATATCTCTCCGCCTGAATTCATGAAGGCATTAAGGGAAATTTAGGGCCTGGTTCCAAAAGCCTTAAACAAGGCAAGGTTATACCCCCACTGAACCCAATGAACCATACCCGCACCAAGCAGCAATATAAGCGTAGGAGAACCTGCCATGAACAAGTTAGATCCCGGTAAAATTCTGGTCATTGATGATGAAATGAGCCTCAGGGAAGGTGCCCAGCGCATTCTTACGCGCATGAATTTTGAAGTCCTGCTGGCCTCCCGGGGGGACGAAGGCCTGGCACTGCTCCAGGATCACCCCGCAGGGATTGTGCTTTTAGACATGAAAATGCCCGGCATGGACGGCATGGAGGTGTTAAAGCGCATCATGGCCATGGACCGGGGTATAATTGTCATTGTCATCACCGGGTATGCCACCGTTGAAACCGCCATTGAAGCCATGAAACTTGGGGCCTACAACTTCATTCCCAAACCCTATCAACCGGAGCAGCTCCGGATTGCCGTTTCCAGGGCCAGGGAAAAAATAGAACTGGCACTGGAAACGGAAAAACTTGCCCAAGACAGGAAAAGAACCCTGGCAGACCTGCACACGGAACAGAGCCGGACCCATACCATCATTGAATCCCTTCCCAATGGAGTCCTGGTAACCAATGCCAGTGGTAATGTGGTACTCATCAATCCGGCATGCTACCATCATCTGGACATCACCACGGACAAGAAACCAGGGCTGCCCATTGGAGATTTCATTGAAGACAAGTCCCTGTGCCAGCTGATTTTAGATATTTCCCGGGGAAGATACATTGATTATACCGATATCCCCGCCCATGAGATGGATGTCCATAATGGGAAATCCATTCTGGTCCGGTGCCGTCCGGTGCTGGGGGAAAAAAGAGAATGCCTGGGTGCAGTGGTGAACATCATGGACATTTCCGCCATGAAGGCCCTGGATCAGTTGAAATCAGAGTTTGTGGCCAAGGTCACCCATGAACTGCGTTCCCCCCTTGCCACCATCCATGAGCAACTCAAAATTGTGATGAACGAAAAAAGGCCGGGGGCAAGTGAGGAAGAGCAATATATGCTGTCCCGGGCAAAGGAAAAAACCGCCGGATTAATCTCCACCATTGGCGATCTGCTGGATCTGTCCCGCATTGAGGCCGGCATCTCCTCGGCCCGGGAATCCACCCCTGTGAAAATGGATGAACTGCTTAAAGGCATCGGTGATTTTTTAAAAGCCCGGGCCCTGGCAAAAAATCAGGCATTAAATATCGTTCCGCCGCCCTGCCCCATCCCGGCCATCACCGCAGATTTCATGGCCCTGGAAAGCCTATTCGGCAATCTTATCTCCAATGCCATCAACTACACCCAGGAGGGTGGAGAAATCAACGTCAGCTGCGATGTCACCGGCAACAATATCCGGGTCCGGGTCATGGACAATGGCTTTGGCATTGACGCAAAATACATGGAAAAAATTTTTGATCGGTTTTACCGGGTAAAAAATGACAAAACCCGGTTCATCACCGGTACCGGGCTGGGACTTTCCATTGTTAAAGGCATTGTGGATAAACTGGGAGGATACATCAACGTGGAAAGCGAGGTGAACAAAGGCACCATCTTCACGGTGCTTCTGCCCCTGAAAAATCCCATCGGGCCCTTGGGCACCATGGGCCTTATGTAAAAAACCTGAAACCATGAAATCCCCGGGCGACGGTGGGGAAAAATCTCAGTTTCAGGTTTTTTTATAACCCGCATGTCCTGTCGGACACAACGAAAATAGGGTCGTAGACGCGGAGCCAAATGGCATTATGCCGCCCCTCCCCCGACGGGCAATGGGCCCGGACCGGAACTGTAGACAGCTCGATTGTCCGGTTCCTATTGCCCATCGGGGGAGGGGCTCTGCTGAGGTAGACTTGAAGGCTACCTTTTCATACAAAGAAACTCCGTCCAAAATTCTGTAATAATGAGAGTTTCAACTTTCGTTGTGGCAGGTGTTTACCGCCATGTATTTTTATATTAATGTAAAGGCTCATGTTGTGTTTCAGGGTCTTATCCGGATGGGAGCAGACCAAACATTTCGGCATAGTCCCCCAAACGCAACATTAGCCAAATAAAAAACATATAATTACACGCGCGGTGTAAAGACAATGACAAGAATTTGTGCAGTTCCCCCGATACCCCGGACGGCATGGGGAATACTTGAATCAAAATAAATGGCGTCCCCCTTGCTGATCACATGGGTCTGCTTGGCGGTGCGAAACTCCAGATCTCCTTCCAGAAGAAACATGAACTCTTCCCCCACATGGTTGTTATACAGCAACTGGTCATCACGCCGGGTCTCAATTTCTGCAATAAAAGGTTCCATCTGCTTGTCTGCCATGGGATACGCCAGGGACTGATAGCGGTAGCCGATGTCGGAACTGTAGTTGTGATGGGATAATTTCCTGACCCCATACCGCTGGTCCTTTCGCACCACGGCAATGCGGCTGTGATCCATGGACTCATCCTGGAAAAAATGGCTGATTTTAACCCCCAGCGCCGTCGCAATCTTAATGAGGGTGGCAATGGGGGGAGCCGCAATGTTATTTTCTATCTGGGAAAGAAGCGGTTTTGACAATCCGGTGATATCCGACACCGCCTGGAGGGTAAACCCCCTTAAGGTCCTAAGATTTTTTATTTTTTTCCCAAGATTCAGGGCGGCAACTTCATCTTTTATATTGATGTCCATGGCATGGGGCATATCGGGTAATCCATTCTGTAACGGGAGAAAGGGCTTCATCTATCATCTGACATTTAAATATCATTGATATCTACCATGAATACACGCCATCATCAAGGATTAGGTCTACTTATCTTTCAGGGAGGCGGTATTGGTACCCCGAAGAGAACTTAAAAACAACCCCAGGCCTCCAAAGGCAAGCACAAGGATGGTGACCAGATCAAAGGCGCTCATGGGTCGAAACCCCATCCGCAGGGTGGAAATCACCCCGAAAAGCAGTGCAGCCATTGCCCCCAGAGACAACAACCATCCCACTATATTGCGGGAATTATAAAAAATCATGCCCACACCCAGTATCAGGGGGATAAAAATCATACCGCTTGTGACAGTGAAACCTGCTCCCATCATGGAAAAACGGTAAATACCAAGCCCCAGATGAAACCCGGAGCTGATGGTAATGGCACTCAACAGCATATAAAACCCCGCACACATCATGATAAATCCCATAAAAAAACGACCGGTTCCCCCTTCTGTTCCGCCTGCTCCCATGAATCCTCCTTCTGATCTCAATAATGTTTTAAGGGCTTGATAAAAACATCTGCCCCCTGGGTGGGTCAGAATCAAGCCCGGTTTTTCCCATCGCATCCAGGTGCACAAAAAACATTGCACACACTCCAGCTGGGTAAAAGGTAATTTTCCAGATTGCCGGGCCGGGACGGGGTACTGAGAGTGCATGAGGCCATCCAAAGAAAAAAACAGCCAGCGGGTACAACCAGGTGCAGCCCCGTTTCCCGAGGCATCGCTCCGGAAAGGCTTGAACTTAGATTCATACTTCAAAAACATAAAGTGTGCAATACAACCCCTGCAGTGCAACATTATTAATGCACGCTCCAGAACCTTAAAAACCAGCCCATCATTGCCCCGCACCAGCACATATAACAATCTGTAATTTAAAATTTTTCCATGTCTTTTCCCCTGCCATGGCTCTGTTGGTTTTTATCCGGTGGAAAAATTCCTCCCCATGCCCCTGGGAAAAAAAACACTTCTGCAGGCTCATTAATTTTTGGGTTATCCCCACTGTCAGGGCACTAAAAGAAGCAAAATCAATTATAAACACCGTTTTCATCCCCTACGCGGGAAACATGGCATCATTATTGCTTAGAATCACCCCATTATCATTGCTTAATGGACTCAGCCGCCAGGCTCATTCACCTGGTTGTTTTATACACAATGGTTTCATTTTGTTCTGAACGTTTTTTTTAAAAACAAAATCACCCCGGTGTGAGGAAAACATCCGACAACATCAAAACGTTGATTACCCAACAAGCCCAACCCAAATCTATTGGAGACAATGAATGAGTAAACACTACCTTTTCCAGGATACAAAGAAATGCATTGGATGCAGAACCTGTGAAATCCAGTGCAAGACCAACAAAGGACTTTCCGACGGGCCCCGCCCGTGCCAGATCATCCAGGTGGGCCCCCAGCTAATTAACGGCCTTCCCCGGACATCTTATATTTTCATGCCCTGTTTCCACTGTGAAAATCCCTGGTGCGTTGCGGCCTGCCCCACCGGAGCCATGCAGAAAAGAAGCAAGGACGGCATTGTCTTCATTGATCCGGATCTGTGTGTGGGATGCAAGACCTGCGTATCGGCATGTCCCTGGGGTGCCCCCCAGTGGAATCCGGAAACGGGCAAAGTGGTGAAATGTGATTATTGCAAGGACCGTATAGATGTGGGTCTTGAACCGGCCTGTGTAACCACCTGCACCAGCGGATGCCTCAGTTTTGGAAAGGTTGAAGATATGACCCTGATTCGCCGGGAACGACACGCAAAACTGGTGGCTTCCCTTGAAAATTCAGTCTCATAACCCCATGACAACCAGGGGAATCTTCAATGGAAAAAGGAGTTCACATGGCTGATAATGTCTGTCCCGTTCATGGCACCATTGTTTACTTATCCCGAAAACTTGCTTCCGGTGAACTGACGGAGCCCAGAACCATCAGGATTTCGGAAGAAATTTTAAAACTGCTGGAAGAAATATCCAATGGACATGCCGGTGAGGACCACCTTGACGCAGTCCACACCCGGGTGAGGGAATTCTTTGAACATTCCGCCAATCCCGAAGGGCTTAAAACCGGCACTTATTTAAAAGGAATCCTGGAAAACCATGGATCTGTTCTTGAAAGCCACATAGCAACGGGAAACTGCGCCTCCATGGACTGCGTCCGCTTGGCCCCCTCCCCCTGTCAGATGGCATGCCCCGCCGGCATTGATGTCCCCACCTACCTGTCCTTGATAGCCGATGGCAGGGATGCCGAGGCCATTGAGGTGATCCGCCGGGACAATCCCCTGCCCTGGGTGTGTGGGCTGGTGTGCACCCGGCCCTGTGAAATGATGTGCGTCCGGGCCAGAATCGATAGCCCGGTGTCCATCAAATTTTTAAAGGCCTTTGCTGCGGAAAGGGCCATGTCCCAGGCCCTATACATCAATCCACCGCAAAAGCCCCTCAACGGGAGAAAAGTCTGTGTGGTGGGGGCAGGCCCCGCAGGACTTTCCGCCGCTTATTACCTGGCGCTCATGGGATATACGGTGCGGATACTGGAATCGCTTCCCGTGCCCGGCGGCATGCTCATGGTGGGAATTCCCAGATACCGCCTGCCCCGGGAAGTCATTGACCGGGAAGTGGCCATGATCCAGGAGCTGGGGGTTGAAATCGTTTACAACACCGTCTTTGGAAAAGACATTACCCTTGAATCCCTTAAAAAAGAGGGATTTGGCGCATTTTTTCTGGCCATAGGTGCCCACAAGTCCTATCAGCTGGGACTGGAGGGTGAAGCCCAATACAAAGACAAAGGTGTCATTGACTCCGTCATGTTCCTTAAGAATGTGGCATTGGGACAGCGCACCGTGCCCGGCAATCGGGTGGTGGTCATCGGCGGAGGCAATGTGGCCATAGACGCGGCCCGTACCTGCCTGAGACTCGGGGCAAAAGAGGTGACCATAGCCTACAGAAGAACCCGGTCTGAAATGCCCGCAGATATAGAAGAAGTGGAGCATGCCGAAGAAGAAGGGGTAAATTTTGCCTTTCTCACCATCCCCACGGCCATTGCCGGAGACGGTGACAGGGTGACAGGGCTTAATTGCCTGCGGGGGGAACTTGTTAAAAAACAAGACAGCGACCGCCTCTATCCCGTCCCCGTTGAAGGAAGTGATTACATATTGGAAACAGATGCGGTGATCAGCGCCATCGGGCAGTTTGTGGACACCGACGGCATGGATGCATTCCAGGATATCCAATGGACCCGCAGGGGAACCATTGAGGTGAGCCGGGCCTCCATGGAAACGGCCCATGGAGGCGTATTTGCCGCAGGGGATGCCGTCACAGGCCCCGCAACGGTGATTGAAGCCATCGGTGGCGGGAAACGGGCAGCCGAAGCCATTGACCGTTACTTCAACGGCATGCCCCAGCCCAGAATACCAAGTGTGCCCGTACGCTATAGAAGGGAAAAGCCCCTGGAAATGCCCGCCAGCACCAAAATGGTATTAAAACGGCCGGAAATGGCCATGCTCAATATTGATCGACGCAGAACCACTTTTCAACAGGCGGAGCTGGGCTACACAGAAAACATGGTCAGAGAAGAGGCAAGACGCTGCCTGCGCTGTGATATCTGCCGTCGGTGCGGCAAATGCGTGGAAATCTGCCGGGATAAAATGGGCATTGACGCCCTTCAGTTCGGTTACATGGACTTTGATAATCCCGGTGAAACAGACTTTCGTAAAACCGCAGAAAACTGCATTGCCTGCGGAGCCTGTGTGGCCAATTGTCCCAATGATGCCATCACCATGGAAGATCGAAACGACGAACGGCTTTTAATGCTGTGCGGCACTGTTATCAACCGCCAGAAACTGGTGCGATGCCAATCCTGCGGCACCGTCATCGGACCGGTTAAATATCTGGAATACATCAGTAAAAAAACCGGAGGCATGAAAACCGTCACCCAGAAAGCCCGATTATGCAACAGCTGTGCAAGAACGCACACCGCCGGTTTTAATGTGGGCACACACCCTGTGGGTCAGACAAAATAAAAGGGGTAAATACCAACCCGAATATTTACTAAAAGGGGGATAACATGCAATTTCGAAAGGGTCAGAAAATAGAAGTGTACCGGCAATCCGGGGACG
The DNA here is from genome assembly GCA_963674605.1 of uncultured Desulfobacterium sp. Lineage (GTDB taxonomy): Bacteria > Desulfobacterota > Desulfobacteria > Desulfobacterales > Desulfobacteraceae > Desulfocicer. Next base: position 2,147,878 of record OY771474.1, read on the forward strand.
AGGCATGGGAATCTTACATGGATGACTTCATTGGTTGCCACGGCATCATCACTGATCCGGATACGGCCATCAACGACCCGGATGCATTGATTGAGGTAAGTCTCCAGGGCATGGGGACCCACCGACTTCCCCAGGATTGTCTCCGAGCATTATAATGCACACATGAAAGGGATTTAAGATATGCAGGTAAAAGATTTACTGGAAAAAGGGGAAAAAACGTTTCATTCCATTGGTCCGGAAGAAACTGTGGCTGCGGCACTTAAACTCATGTCCGGCTACAGCATTTCCGCCCTGCTGGTCATGGATGGTCAGCGAATTGCCGGTATTTTTACGGAAAGGGATCTGCTGCGATGCCATGTGGTTTTTCCGGAAAAACAGATACAGGAAATACAAGTCAAATCCGTCATGACCGCCGGCCTCATTGTGGCAGAACCCCTTGATGAGATCAAAGATGCCATGGCAATGATGATCCAGGCAAAAATCCGCCACCTGCCGGTCATAGAGGACGGTGCCATCAAAGGCCTGCTCGGACTGGAAGATCTGGTGAGATACCATGTGGGTGCCCTTACCCAGGAACTTCATTATCTTCAGGATTATGTGACAGATCTCCAGGACGCGGCCAGGGATTAAGGAGGAACACAGCAATGGTTGATATTATCATCAATGGAGAGGAGATAAGCGCCGAAAAGGGTGAAACCCTGTTACAGGTGGCCCGAAAAAACGGCATCAAAATTCCCCATCTCTGCTATCATCCGGCCTTAAAGCCCTCGGGGGCGTGCAAATTATGCGGGGTTGAAGTGACATCCCACTCAGGCAAGGGCGTTGTAATGCTGTCCTGTATTTTAAAAGCAAAGCCCGGTCTTCAGGTACAGACAAATACCCCCCTTGTGAAAAAAGCCCGGACCCAGGCCTTTAACAAACTGCTCCAAATGGCACCGGATGCCGAGAGAATCCGAGAAATTGCCCGGGAGTTTGATGTGGAAGTAACGCCCCCCCCGGACGGATGTATTCAGTGCAGACTGTGCATCCGGGTGTGCAATGATATTGTCAAGGCCAGGGCCTTGAAGATGATCTCTGATAAATCAGGCAAAAAAGTGGTGGCAGATCCATCCCTGTGTATCGGGTGCGGAACCTGTGCCAACCTTTGCCCCACCCATGTCATCACTGCCACCGACATGGACGCTGTCAGAACCATTGCCATCAAGGGCAAGGTATTTTGTCAGGTACCCCTGGAAAGATGTGAAGGATGCGGCAGACGCTATGCCACCACCCGTTTTCTTCACCATGTGGAGGATGTCACCGATGCCCATCCCCATGTAAAGGTTCATCACAATTATTGCCCCAACTGCGTTAAAATAATGTCAGACAAGATCATTACCGAGCACAGGCACCTGCCCGGAAGATCCAAATAATGGGGCTGTTTTTATAAAAAAACCATTAAAAATGCATCACAAGGAGAAAAGCATGCAAAAATTTGTTTCACGTTTTATCATCGTTTCCATGTTCATGTTGTTTGCCACGGCAAACGCATTGGCGGGCATTGAGGCATCCCTGTCCGCCACCAGCTACAGTGCAGGTGATACAATCCAGATAACCGGCACCATTGAGCCGGGAACCGATCTTTATTTGGGCATCGCTGCGAAAAATAGATTTGCCCCCAAGGACACCACCGGTAAAACCGAGGTGAAAAAACTGGCCGGCGAGGCCAAAAAATTCGGCTTCACCACAGACACCAGTATCCCCGTCTTATACTACATGCTCACCACCAATCCCGAGAAATTCGGAACGGTCATCGACAAAAAATTCGGCGGGCCTTCTTTTTTCACCCAGAAAGGGAAAAGAGGGCTTTACAGCACCACCATGTTCAAGCTCAAAGAATGGTCAGAAATTGATGAAGCCACCCAGGGCATGCTCGGAGGCATCACCAATGAAGCCCAATGGAGGTTCAACAAATATGCCCATGAAACCGATTATGGTATAAACACCATCACCAAAGAAAGCACCAAGGTAGGAAAAGTAACCATCTTTGCCAGAAGCGTTCTGTCCGACCATGCCGCGTCCGGCAACTACTGGGACAAGGGCACATCCATTCAGCTGGACAAGGCCACTGGAAAATTCACCGCTTCCTTTAAAAGCTTCAGACACACCCCCCCGGATACCGCCTTTGACGTATATGTCAACGGACAAAGTACTGCCAGCTACACCCTTGCCCCCAAGGGTTTCTGGCTGGACAAGGGCGGCCGATACATGAATCCCCTGTGGATCATCCTCGGTGCCATCCTGGTGGGCGCTTACTTTTCCATGATCGGTGCCGCCGGCGGGCTTCTCATGGCAGCGTTCCAGGCCATGGTGGTACAGACCGCAGGCCCCATTGGTATCAATGCCGCCAACGTACTTCGCCCTTCCAACATTGCACTGACGCTGTTTTCTCCCCTTGGTTCTTTTTACCGGTTTGCCGTGAAAGAGCGCCGGGTGGCTTGGCCCATCGGTCTGTCCTTTGGTGCCGGTATCTTCATCGGTTCCGTGTGGCTGGGTAAATATGCCATTGCCTATCTTCCCATGAGCAGTTACAAGGAATGGCTGGCAATTCTGGTGGTGCTCATGGGCATTAAAACGCTCCAGGAACTGACCCCCAAGGCCATGGAAAAACGTAAAAACATCAAGGCCATGGTTCAAAAATTCAATGCCGCTGTTGCCAAGGCCAAGAAAGAAGGCAGTGCCGCTGAGATGGGCACCATTGAACCCATTGAATCCAGCCTGACCAACTACCGCTTCAAGTTCTGGGGTGAAGAGTTCAGAATCAATCCCCTGTTGTTTGCCATCCTGGGTCTTGGTATTGGAGTGGTTTCCAGAAGTTTTGGTATCGGTGGAGGCTTTCTCCTGGTACCGGCCATGACAAGTCTGGGAGCCCTTCCCATGTATGTGGCGGTACCCATTGCCCTTGTGGGTACCTGTTTCAGCAGCATTGGTTCCTTTATTGGATACCTGCTCAACGGATATCTGCCGGATTTATGGCTGGCCATAAGCATCATCATCGGTGGATTTGCAGGCGGTATGCTGGGCAGTCGACTCCAGACCTTCTTTTCTGAAATTCAGCTGAAATGGATACTTGCCATCACCCTGTTCTTCCTGTTTTTCAGATTTTTCAAAATTGAGATCTGGATCTGATCATGTCAGCGTTTTTCATATAACCCACATATCCTAGCCCCACAGCGACACTTTGCTTGTTCCACTAAAAATCAAGCGTATAAAGCTGAAAAAACAGCCTTGAAAATCCCCTTCAAACAGGGTAGATCATGAAAGTGTCGCTGTAGGAGCAGGGGACACAACGAAACATGAAAAGGGGAGCAATACCGTCCCCAACGCTCACCCGATGCGGCCCATCTGCCCTGCCGGACTAAAGCACAGGAACTACGGGCAGGCTTGTCCTCAAACAACCTGCGCTTCGTTACAATCGGCAAAGCCAATGGGCTGATCGCCTTTGGCTCCGAATGGCCCGGAACAGGTGCCCTTTGGAGGATCTTATGTCGCATTTTTATATAAACTGCCACGGGCAGACCTTATTATGATCAAACCTTGTTTTTTTAATCTTCCCCAAAAGGATTCTCAATGGACGACGCTCTGGACAACGTGTGGTTCTGGATTGAAGCTGTTATCTTCAAAACAGCCGAACTGCTGGATACTGCCCTCCTTCCCCTGCATTTTCTGGGACCTGAGATAATCATTTTCCTTCTGGTGCTGGTTTGCATGCTCTTTTCCAATCTTTTTAAAAAACATTTCAACACCCGTAGATACACCCGTTTAAAGAAAAATTTTGACCACTGGTACACACTACGCCAGGAAGCCATGAACCATGAAGAAGCACAGAAAGGACGGGCCATTGCCAAAAACATTGACCAGGCAGAACTTAACCGGGCCTATTATGACTTTTTTTTTGAATCCCTTTTGAAAAGCCTGATCACCACCTGGCTGCCCCTTTTGTGCACCCTTGCCTATGTAAATCACACCTTCACCCCCCAGAGACTTGATCTTTATTTTGGCAGAACGGCGCTTTTCATGGTCAACGGACATGCCCTGCTGCCCTGGAATATCCCTGCCATATTCTGGTTTTTTGTATCTCTTCTCATTGTTTACGCCCTGTTTCCAACAATAAAATGGCTGCACCATTGCCTTGGAAATAAATCCGGGGATTGACCATAAAAACCAACGAGTTCGTTTCAGGAGAAAAGCCTTGGACGCTACCTCTTTACCACCCATCAGATTTACCATAAAAACAAAGAAACCGGTCCCCCTGCCATGGACGATACCACTTTTGCTGACTTTAATGCCCGGACCGGTCCATGCCACCCAGATGCACAGCGCATCGGAAGGCATCCTCGTGCATCAACTGGGGCATATGTTCTTTCTGATTTCCATGGGGATTCTTATTCTCACCATACAGGGCAAAAAACTTCACCTGGAAAGGGGCTGGAGATTGATCCAGTACAGCGCACTTTTTTTCATCCTCTGGAACATGGATGCCATCGGAGTCCACCTTCTTGATAATCAGACGTCCTTTATTTCCACCACTTTCTTATCCATGACCTGCATTCACATAGATGCCGCCAATCACCATGAAGGGATGGCCCGCCTCTACTACCTGCTGCGCCTGGATCATCTCTTGTGCCTGCCTGCAATGATGCTGCTTTACCGGGGAATCTCACTCCTTGTAAAAAGGAAACACCTGCCATGATCTTTCCTTACATACCCATTCTGGCCATTGATGTTCTGGGCTCCCTTGGAATGATCCTGTTTGCGGTCCTATCCCTTTTAAAGACCCATAAACTCAGGGCCCAGGAACCTGACAACGCCATTTTCCTCTATCTCATGTGGATCTGCTCGGGGCTTACCCTTTTTGCCCTGTCCCGTTCCTTTGGTCATATACTGAAACAGCTACTGATACTGACTTCCCAATCCCATGTGTGGTCTGCCATCGGCCCCTACAGCGGCACCATAAATACGGTTTCCTTCATGCTGGTGGGTCTTATCACCCTTTTTTTCAACCAAAGCTGGAACATCAATGCCAAGATTCTTTCCAGCCGCAAGGCTCTTGAAGAAACCCATGCCCAGCTGGTTGCACTGAACCAGACCCTGGAACAAAAGGTGGTGGAACGCACCGAAATGCTCACCACATCGGAACATAAATGCCGCCGTATCTTTGAGCAGTCCCTGGACACCATTCTGGTCACCGATGCAAACTGGCGCATCCGGGAAATCAACCCCGCAGGCGTGGCCATGACCGGGTATCAAAAAGATACCCTGGTCATGGAAAACATGTCCATGGGGAGATTGTTTGCCTCAGAAACGGAATGGCAGCGTATCAGCCAGCTTATTATGGAAAACGAATTCATCCTCAACGAAGAAACCTATTTCAAGGGAGCAAAGGGCAATGCCCTTTATGTCATCATCACCGGCGGCATTGATTACGGGGCCTTTGGATGTGAAAAAACCTTTCATTTCATCATCAAGAACATCAATGAAAAAAAGGAGATGGAAGAGCAGATTGCCCAGGCGGACAAACTGGCTGCCTTAGGGGAACTCTCCGCAGGGGTGGCCCATGAAATCAATAACCCCCTGGGCATTATTCTGGGGTATACCCAGCTGATGCTCAAGGCCGAGGCGGGCAGTGAAAAACCATCCGTTCATCACGAAGATCTTAAAATAATTGAAAAACATGTAAAAAACTGTAAAAAAGTGGTGTCGGACATGCTGGCCTTTGCCCGGAAGGATTCCCTGGAACGGGGCATCATCGATATTAACCGGGTGGTGAGCGATGTGGTGGGATTTGTCCACAACCACGCAGATTTTCGAAACATTGACATTGTACTTGATCTTTTTAAGGAGGGTCCCCTCAATGTCATGGGCAATGAGCAGGAATTCCGGCAGGTGGTTATCAATCTGCTCATCAATGCCTGCCATGCCGTGGACAAAAAAGGAAAAATATTTCTAAGTACCCGGAAAAACCGTTCAGACGAGGCGGCAATTGTGATACAAGACAATGGCAAAGGCATCAGTCCCCAGAATATTACCCGAATATTCCACCCTTTCTTCACCACCAAACCCGTGGGACAGGGCACGGGCCTGGGGCTTTCGGTGAGTTACGGCATCATTAAAAAACATGGGGGACGCATCCGGGTGAAAAGCGAAGAAAACAAAGGGGCAACCTTCACCATCACCCTGCCTTCAGCTTTGGATAAAGGAGTATACTAATGCCTGAACACATCCTTGTTGTGGACGATGAAAAAGATATGACCCGCCTGTTAAAACGCACCCTGGAAATGGAGCTGGATTGCCGGGTCACCATGGCTTTTTCCGGGGAAACCGCGGTAACCATTCTTGCCCGGGAGCCCTTTGATCTCATGCTGTGTGACATTAAAATGCCGGGAATGGACGGGTTTGAACTCCTGCGGCATGCCGGCACCCATTACCCGGACCTTACGGTTCTTATGATCACCGCCTTTGGCAGCATTGATGTGGCCATCAAGGCCATTAAAAACGGGGCCTACGATTTTGTTTCCAAACCCTTTGAACAGGATGAAATCCTCTTCCGGGTAAAAAAAGCCCTGGAACGGGGACAACTCATCAAAGAAAACCGGACACTGCACCGGGAAAAATCGGAAACCTTTGGAAAACTCATCGGAGAAAGCCCTGCCATGCAGGAAGTTTATGGGAAGATTTCCATGGTGGCCCAGAGTGATGTCACGGTTCTTATCACCGGCGAATCCGGCACAGGGAAAGACCTGACAGCCCAGTCCATCCACGCCTTGAGCCCCCGGGGAAAAAAGAAATTTGTGGCGGTGAACTGCCCCACCATTCCTGAGTCCATCCTGGAAAGTGAGCTGTTCGGATATAAAAAAGGGGCATTTACCAATGCGGCCATGGATAAAACAGGTCTTTTCCAGGAAGCCCATGGCGGCACCATTTTTCTGGATGAAATCGGTGACATAGGCCCCGGCATTCAGACCAAACTGCTAAGGGTACTCCAGGAAAAAGAAATCAAACCCCTGGGAGAAAATAAATCCAGAAAGGTGGATGTGCGCATCGTTGCCTCCACCAATCGCAATCTTACCCAAAAAATAGAAATGGGTGAATTCCGGGAAGACTTCTTCTACCGGCTCAGCGTGTTCACCATCACACTACCCCCATTACGGGATCGCATCACCGATATTCCCCCCATTGCCCGTCACCTGGTGACCAAACATTGCAAAAAACTCAATAAACCTGAAAAAGAGATAGATCCGGCTTTGATGGATCTGTTACTGAAACAGCAATGGCCAGGCAATGTCCGGGAGCTTGAAAATGTACTGATCCAGGGTATTTTACACAGTGACAATAACACCATTTCCCCCGGAGACATGGTGCTGCCGGCCCAGAAAAAAAACCTGCAGCCCCACCTGGCTGATCCGGACAACCTTTTTACCCTGCCATACAAAGAAGCCAAAGAAGCCCTACTCCATCAGTTTAACCACAATTACATCGGCAGTCTGCTTTCGCTTACCAGCGGAAATGTTACCCAGGCCGCCCGGCAATGCGGTCTGGAACGCCAGGCCCTGCAACAGATAATGAAGCGATTCGCCATCGCCGCAGACACCTACCGATGCATTTAAATATCCTTGAAATGACATGCAGCCACATTGCCCAGTGGCTGAAAACAAACCATGCCAAGGGAGAGTTTCATGCCCGGGCGCTGATCCGTGAAATCATCAAAAAGGGCAACCCGTCATTTTACCTGGCACAAGAATTTCAACATTCCCCCCGCCTCACGGCCCGGCTGCGGGAACAGGTGCTTTTCCCATCCATGGACATCGTTGACCAGCAACAGGAAACCAACGGCACCCTGAAGTTTGTGACGCAATTGCCAGATGGTCTTGCCATTGAATCGGTGGTCATTCCCATGAAGCACTACAACACCCTTTGTGTTTCAACCCAGGCAGGGTGTCGCATGGGATGTGTGTTCTGCGAAACGGCAAAACAGGGATTTCACCGAAATCTTGCCGTGCACGAAATCACCGGTCAGCTTTTCACCGCCCGGTTCATCCTGGGAAAAAACATAAAAAACATTGTATTCATGGGGATGGGAGAACCCTTTGACAACCCGGAGGCCCTGTTCCAGGCCATCCGGGTATTCAACGATCCCAGGGGATTTGACATGGCCCTCAGACACATGACGATTTCCACCTGCGGCGTGATACCAGGGATTAAGGCCCTGGCCCGGCAGAACCTGCCCCAGCTGAACCTTGCCGTTTCCATAAACAGTGCCGATGATCACATCCGATCCATGCTCATGCCCATCAACAGGCACCACTGCCTGACGGACCTGAAACAAGCCCTGATGGCATATCCCCTGATTTCCCGGCGGGTTATCTTTATTGAGTACATTCTCATCAAAGACGTCAATGATACAAAAAAAGACGCCGAGAAACTGGTTACATATCTTTCCGGGCTGACAGTGCGGGTGAATCTCATCGCCTACAATCCCGGCCCCCCCGTTACCGCAGCAGCAGAACATCCCAAAAGTGGAAAAAGAAAGGAACTGTCTTTAAACTCCGTTGACGATGAAGCACTGCATCAATTTGCCGCAATTCTGGAGGCTGCAGGCCTGTTTGTGGTCAAACGCTGGGCCAAAGGGCGCAGCCTCCAGGCAGGATGTGGTCAACTTTCAGGCAAAAACAACAATGATAAAAAACATCGCCATCAGTCTTTGCCGGACAAATAAACCATCAAGGAGTCAGATCAGATTGTCTGAAGGGGGAAAAACAGGAAAATGCCAGGTCAGTACCCGACATGGCGATCGCCGATAAAGGGATCGCTTAAAGAATCGTTCAATTCAGTTTCAGGATAGGGGATGGTATCATTGTGGCCTTCAAAGGCCTTCACCGATCCGCAACAGGGACATGTCTTCTGATGCCTTAAAAGTATCACACCACATGATTTGCATACATTTTCCATAGTCAAAATCTCCTTTCTTAAATCTTGATGATCCGTTCTTTCTTATATTGACAATTTATAAGAATTGTCAGGCTTGGGGAGTTAATTCTTTCACTGAAAAACATCTTGAAACACAGGGTGCTTTCTTAAAAACACACGCCTGAGGACATTCTCCAGATTCAGCCAGGACAAAACGGATCATACTGTGAAACTTGTTTACAACACATCTAAGAGGCAAAAAAGCTATTGTAAGTCTCTGCCTTCAAAAGTAAATCCAAGATAATCTTCCCAATGCCATTTAGAATTAAACAGACAGTGGGTTACCCCTGGAATCAGGGATCACAGGAAAAGATGCATTGCAATTATGAGCATATATTATATATGCCAAGACAGATTGTCAAGGCAGTTGGCAAAATTTATGGTTTGGCACAGAAAGGCAAGCGCCCATTTTTTACCTGAAGGGATACAATGCTTAAGGCTGGTGGCCCATCAATTGTCACAGATGGGCCATTTTGCAATCATGCCCCAAACATCTGATTCCAGGCCGGGAACATGGGAATACGTCCATCCCGACCACGAAATCATTTTTCAGCAAACAAGAAAAAATCAATCCTGCTGATGCTCCTGGGAAATGCTGTCAATGTACCACGACATGGGGTCCAGCAGGGAAAAGCCAAGGGCTTTTATTTTCTTTTTCACCCGTATGACATTATTGGTTAAAAGATAAATAAACACCGCCCGCTGATTGGGGTCCCAATGGCGATTGACCAGCACACTGCCAAAGGAAATGCCCTCTTCGGTGATGGTGTCCACAATCTTTTTCAACTGCCCCACCTTTTCTTCCATGAGAACGCACAAAAGGGTTCCGGGTTCATTGATTCCCAGTACATTAATAAAAGAACTTAACAGATCCCGCACGGAAAGGACCCCCAGAAGTTTTTTGTTTTCATCAATGACGGGAAATGCCCCCACCTTATGCTTTTGAATCAAAAGCAGGGCATCCTGGATGGTATCCATGGGAGAAATGCTTTTGGGATTTACGGTCATGATATCTTTGACCTTTAAATTGATCAAATTCTCCTTTGTCTGGGTATTTCCCGATTCCTTGAGCAGACTGTAGGGAATGGCGCTTCTGATATCTCTGTCCGTTACAATGGCAATGAGTTTATTTTCACCGTCCACAATGGGCAGATGACGAATCTTTTTTTCCGCCATAAGTTGCTGGGCTTCCAACACGGAAGCATCCGCATCAATGGTGATCACTTTTCTTTTCATGTGATTGCTGACAAACATATTTCCCCTCCGGTTTTTTTTGGCATCCGTCATATTAACTTAAAAACAGTTGATATTTTTCTGGGTTAGATTCCCACAAAACAAGGGAATACTTTGAGAACCTGTATCAAGCACTGAGTGAAGGATGCCCAGTTTTTTTTATAAATCAAGAAGAATTTTTATATGATTTCCGGCAAGCTCCGGCAATCGTTGCAGGGAGTACCCACCCTCCAGGATGGATATCACCCGCCCGTTGCAATGACGTTCACCCAAATCCATGATGGTCTGCATGATCCATGAAAAACAATTTGTGGTGACTTTTATGTCGGACATTTCATCATCTATGTGTGCATCAAATCCAGTGGAAACCAGAATCACCTCGGGCTCAAATTTGTCCATGGCGGGCAAAAGATCCCCCTGGATCAACATATAATAGGTATCATCCCCCTGTCCGGGAAGTACCAGGGAATTTTTGGTAAAGCCATGTCCCCCAAGGGTGCCCACTTCAAAATCCCTTCCGGTACCGGGGTAGGCAAAGGAGGGATGCTCGTGGATGGAATAATAAAACACCGACGCATCCCGTTCAAAAATATGCTGGGTACCATTGCCATGGTGGACGTCAATGTCAATGATGGCCACTTTTTTAATGCCCCAGTTTTCCTGGAGATATCGGGCGGCTATGGCAACATTGTTAAAATAACAAAACCCCATGGCCTTGTCCCGCTCTGCATGATGGCCCGGGGGACGAACGGCACAGAAGGCATTGTCAATTTTACCCTTCATCATCAAATCAATGGTATCAAGGATGCCGCCCACGGCCAGAAAGGCAGACTCATAAGAATCCATGGAAATGCAGTTATCCGGATCATCAAAGGTGTTGTGCCCGGAAAAGCAAATCTCTTCAAAGCGCCGGATATAATCAGGATCATGGACTGCCTCAATCCATTTCACCTCCGCCCGGGAGGCGGGAATCATGGTAAGATACTCCAGCAGTCCCTGGGCTTTAATACCCTCGTATGCGGCCAGAAGTCGATCGGCAACCTCTGGATGATAGGGGCCTGTATCATGGAGCAGGTATCTGTTGTCATGCAAATAACCGGTTTTTTTCATATAAAAGTTTCCCCATCCGGACAAACCGGAATTCATTATTGTTCCAAATAATTTTTCTGCGTTCCAGGGGATTTCCGAACGGGTGACCGGGCTGAACAGCTCTTGTCATTCCAAACGGATATGGAATGCAGCAACGGGATGATCCCATAAACACCATTCATTTTTTTTGGTGTATTCCTTGAATACACTACTCTTCACATATTTTTATTTTGTGTCAAGAAAATAATAAAAAAGACAGACCAAACAAGATAAAGGGTTGATCACATCACATCCCCTCTGAATAAATGGACATGATCACCATATCGGTCACTCCGGGGAGGAGTCCGGCATGTTTTATTCAGGGCTGAACCTTTTATCACTGGATGTTCAAGTTTTTGTTGGCCGATTCTGCGAGAACGGGATCAGACTTGTGTTATTGGCGTTATCCAGCAAATCCGGCCCAATGGGGTGGAGCACGCAGAGTTCCCCCCATCATCGAGTATCAGCGACCATAGTTATGTGTTAAAAATAGATGTCCCAGTTTTTTCATGTTAACATGATAAAGATATGCTATGGACATTATCTGTGGCGTTTTTGATTCATGCAGGCCTTGATTTGCGAGACTAATAATACAAGATCAATCATCTTCACCGCCACCATGTCCCAAAATCCGGCCTGAAAAAAACGGAAGTCTCGCCTATCAACCTTTCAACCGGCGATTTTTTTTTAAAATTAAGGAGAAAAAATATGAAAATCACCATCACAGGGGCATCTGGTTTTGTGGGTACCCACCTCACCGATACACTGCTTGCCCTGGGTCATAGGATAACAGGAATTGGCACATCCCGAACACATCACAGGATCACCACAGATACGTTTAACTGGATCTCTGCCGACACCACCCGGCCCGGCCCATGGCAGGATGCAGTGCCCCATGCGGATGTCATAATCAATCTCACCGGCAAAAACATTTTCGGCTACTGGACAAAACGCTATAAATCCCAAATCTACGACAGCCGGATTTTAACCACAAGGCACATTGTAGAGGCACTGCCAAAAAACAATCATACCTTGTTGTTAAACACCTCGGCCATTGGATATTATGGAGACGGGGGAGAAACCTTGTTGACCGAAGATCGGGGACCTGGGCATGATTTTCTGGCATCGGTGTGCGTGGATTGGGAAAAAGAGGCCGTAAAGGCAGAATTAAAAGGATGCCGGGTAATCCTTATGCGTTTTGGAGTGGTGCTGGGTAAAAACGGAGGGGCACTTGATAAAATGCTTCCAGCTTTTAAATGCTTTGCCGGGGGTCCCCTTGGCAGGGGGCTGCACTGGTTTCCCTGGATTCACACGGATGACCTTGTGGCAGCCATTCTTTTTCTCATGGACACCCCGGATCTTTCCGGACCCTTTAATTTCTGTGCCCCGGAAGCGGTGAGACAAAAACAGTTGGCAAAAACACTTGGCAGGCTATTAAACCGCCCAAGCATCATGCCGGCCCCGAAATTTATGATGAAGCTTTTACTGGGAGAAATGAGTCATGCCATCCTGAGCAGTCAAAGGGGTGTTCCCCAGGCTCTGATCCAAAAGGGCTTTCAATTTAAATTTCCTTATCTCAACCCTGCATTAAAGGATATTCTCAACCAAACACCCGGAGCATGATTACAAATGGTATTTTAAGAATTCGGACTTGTTTTTCGGGCTTGGTCACAAACATCGGCCATTTCTGGGAGGTCAGACTTGCGTTATTGGCATTATCGTTGGTTTTGGCGTTGGCACAGGCTGTGGTCGATAACGCCCATAACACAAGCCTGACCCCACTGACCCATCAATTGTGACGTGTGGCCCATGATTATGACCAAGCCCTTAGATTCTTATCTCTGATTTTCGTGTTATTTTGGCAAGACAATTAAAAAAACCTTTTTGGTTCTGGCTTGTCCAGGTTAGTGACTTAGCAATTTCCAATTTACCGTTTAATCAGGGTAAATTTCAGAAAAAAAAATGCCCCTATGGGGTTTATAAACGGTCAATATGCTCTGACTCCCTTATTTCTATCTTCATGGTAGAGACAAGCCCGAATTTTGCGTTATCTACTGAAACAGGACGTCCCGTACAATGAATGAACAATCCGACTTTAAAGCATTGAAAAAAAGAATCAAAGATCTGGAAAAGGAAAACGCTCACTTAAAGCTTTTCAAACTCAGCCTGGAAAACATGCCGGACATACTTTTCTCAATAATCAACAGAGAATATTGTTATGAGGCTGTAAACGAGGCGTATGCGTGTGTATTTAATAGAAAAACGGATCAAATCATCGGAAAACATGCCATTGAAATATTCGGTGACAAGCGCTTCCACGCATTTGCCAAACCCAATTACGACAAATCACTAAATGGCGAACATGTAGATTTTTCCGACTGGATTCATTTCCCGAACTCAATAAAAAAATTTCTAAATATTCATTATTATCCCCTACGCATTGGCGCTGACATAATTGCTGTTGCAATTTTAGCCCAGGATATCACCACACTCAAGCAAACAGAAGAATTACTCATTGAAAGTCAAGCCCATTGTGAGAAGACACAGCAACTTGCCCATATTGGACACTGGAACTGGAATCCAATGGAGGACAAGATATCCTGCTCAGCTGAGTTTTACCGTATTCTGGGATTGAGTCCTGACAATTTTTCGGCAACATATAAAGACTATGAACGGTGTCTTCACCCTGATGACCTTGGCATATTAAGAGATTCGGCAAAAAACATATTAGAAACCCCAAAAACAACTTCCAAGAACTATAGAATCGTTCACCCCAATGGCAATATTCGAATCGTTCATGACATAAGTGAACCCTGTGTTGATTTGTCCGGAAATCCAACCAATATATTTGGTACCATCCAGGATATAACAGAGCAGATTCAAGCCCAACAACAATATCACACAATTATCCAGACAGCCATTGACGGCTTTTGCCTTAGTGATCCACAGGGGCGATTGCTTGAGGTCAATGCCTCATTTTGCAAGATGTTGGGCTACGGGTGTGAAGAACTTCTCCTGCTTAACCTTTCAGATATCCATGCATCACAAAGGCCCCAGGAAACAGGCCGGATGCTAAGGAAAGTACGCCTGAAAGGACAATGTCAATTTACAACAAAATGTCAACGTAAAGACGGAGCCTTCATTGATGTGGAAATGAACATCAAATATTCAGACATCAAAAATGGTATTTTTATCAGTTTTATTCGAGATATCACAAAAAAAATTCAAATCAGGAATATGCTCAAGAACTCTGAAAGGCGATACCGAAAACTGTTTGATGACGCACCAATGATGTATGTAAGACTTAAATATCAGAAAAACATTCAAGTAATATCAGATTGCAATAAACACTTTATAAAAAGATTGGGCTACAAAAAAACCGATGTAATAGGAAAACCCATCTCTTTTTTTCACACAAAATCATCACAGGAAGAGTTTTCTCTGGAAGACAACCACAGCCTCACAGATAGGAACAGTTTCACCATTTCAGAGCGGGAGCTGGTCAGCCACGATGGAGAAATCGTCAACGCATTGGTCCAGAAGGTGTCGGAATATGATATTAATGGAAATGCCGTCGGTACCTGCGTTACTTTCATTGATATTTCCTGCCAGAAAAGGGCTGAACAAAAACTGAAAGAAAGTTATGAACTGCTTTTGATGATAGTTGACGGCATTTCAGACCCCTTATTAATGGTGAACAAAAAAATGGATATTATAATAATGAACACTGCCGCCGAGGCTTATTTTAAAAATTCAAATGAAAATTGTCTTGGCAAAAAATGCTACCAGGTATTTAAAAAAAAACACAGGCCCTGCAAAGGGTGTAAAGTGCCCCTGGCAATGTCTAACGCCCACAAAGAAATTTTTGAGAGAAAAGGCATCATGGACCCGGGAATACTTGAAAAAGTATCCATCTATCCGGTCCGAAAGGAAGGCAAAATGTGGGCGGCCATCATAAGGTTGTCAGACATTACAAAAACAAAACAAATAGAAAATGAACTTATCCAGGCGGACAAAATGATTTCATTGGGAGTTCTGGTCTCGGGAGTAGCCCATGAAATCAATAACCCCAATAACTTTATCATGTTAAACACCCCTATTCTGCGGAAGGCGTGGGAAAGCATTACACCAGTTGTTGAAGCATATTACAAAAAAAATGGTGATTTTTGCATTGCAAACATCCCATACAATATAATTCGCGAAGAAATTCCCCTGTTGTTCTCAGGGATAAGCGAGGGGGCGAAACGTATACAGGAATTTGTACAAGAGCTTAAATTTTTTGTCCGAAATGATAATATAGATATAAATCAATCTTTAAACATCAATCATGTTATCAAAAAAGCTATTCTGTTAACGGAAAATCTGATCAAAGAAAAAACGGATCACTTCAAAGTTAACTACAATTCAAATCCACCTGTTATCAAAGGCGATCCACAGAAAATTGAACAGGTCATTATAAATCTCATTGAGAATGCCTGCCAGGCCCTTGACAATAAAAACAAAAAAATTATGATTTCATCCTTCCTTGAAAAAACAACGGGGTATGTTGTGGTGAAAATTGAAGATGAAGGCAAAGGTATCCATCCCAAAATACTGAATCGTATCATGGAGCCTTTTTTCACCACAAAAAGAAGTAAAGGAGGAACCGGTCTCGGTCTGGCAGTATCTTCGCACATCATTGAACTCCATAATGGGAAAATAGTAGTGGACAGCACCATTGACAAAGGGTCCACTTTCAGAATACTTTTACCCATTCAATGTGGAAAAGATCCTGTCCAATAAACCAAGGCAATCATAACAAGAAATATTACAATAAAGGCAAAAACAATGGAGCAATCGCTTTTCCCCCACAATCCAATCCTACTGGTGGATGACGAAATAGATTCTCTCAGAGGTTTTAAAATGACACTCATGTCCGCCGGCATAAATAATATTTTGTTGTGCCAGGACGCAAGGGAAGCCATATCACTCATTTCAAACAATAAAATTGAAGTCATTCTTTTGGATCTAATCATGCCATTCATTTCAGGTGAAGAACTTTTGCCCATGATAATAGACAATTTTCCAGAGATACCTGTCATTATTATCACGGCTTTTTCCGAAGTAAATATGGCTGTTCAGTGTATGAAAACCGGAGCGTTCGACTACATGGTTAAGCCCATTGAAACAAACCGTCTCATATCAGGGGTGAAAAATGCCATTGAAGTACGCACACTGCAAAACGAAAACAAATTACTTAAAGAACATATTCTTTCCGGATCACTAAAACATCCGGAAGCCTTTTCACATTTTCTCACCCAAAACCGCTCCATGCTGGGCCTTTTCCAATATGCGGAATCCATTTCGAAAAATTCCAGAACGGTATTGATTACCGGAGAAACCGGGGTGGGGAAAGAACTCATGGTTAAATCAATTCATGAGCTCAGTGAGCGCAAGGGAGCTCTTCTCACGGCAAATGTTGCCGGAATTGATAATAATATTTTTTCGGACACGCTTTTCGGGCATATAGAGGGTGCCTTTACCGGAGCTGACAAAACACGAAATGGACTGATAGAAAAGGCCTTCGGCGGCACCCTTTTTCTGGATGAAATCGGCGACTTGACACTGGAATCACAGGTCAAACTCCTTAGATTATTACAAGAACGCGAGTATTATCCCCTGGGAGCGGATTTGCCAAAAATCGCTGATGTAAAAATCATTGTTGCCACAAATCTTGATCTGATGGCCTTGCAAGCATCGAATAAATTTCGTAAAGACCTTTATTACAGGCTTTGTTCCCACCATCTCCATATACCTCCCCTTCGTGAAAGACTGAATGATTTGCCCTTATTGGTGGATCATTTTCTTAAAATGGCGGCCCGGGAGTTTGGTAAAAAAACACCTTCACCTCCTTTTGAATTGCTCAATTTATTATCAAATTATACTTTTCCAGGAAATGTCAGAGAACTTAAATCCATGATTTTTGATGCCGTTGCAAACCACACATCAAAAATCCTATCCATGGAAAGAATTGAGTCTTATCTCAAAAAACAGCCCGCCAACCTAAGGGGTTCAGCTAAAATCTCTCCTGGGGTTCAGGATTCATGGTTTTCTGAGCCTGAGCGGATTCCGACCCTTGATCAAATGACCTGGGATCTGATGAAAAGAGCCATGAAACGATCCGGGAACAATCAAAGCATGGCTGCCAGATTCATGGGAATCTCCCGGCAGCGATTTGGACGGTACCTGAAAAAATATTCTGAACAAAATTAACTCGTCAGTCATAAGTTCTCCAATTTTCCACCACACAATGTGTTCCGTTAAAATTGAAATCAACACATGTGGTATGAAAAATGAGAACTTAAGACTCATGAGTATTCTCCACACAGCTTGAAAGTTTTATATATCGTTGGGGTATTTGTTTTATTTAAAGTGGTGTATCATTTTATCACCCATGGTTATTTCATAACATCCGCATTCATTCCCTGTAATTCCAAGCCTTTTCTTCCCAAATCAATAAAAACTGCCACAAAACAAGACAGCTTTTTCATGGCTTTTGATCCCACAGGTTTTATTGTTTAAATCCTTATATTTCAGCACCTTAAAATCATATTTATAATTTGGAATATTTTTTGCTACTAAAATTCATCCCAGTATTGAGGGGTTAGATAAAAAACTCAAACTGCGTCAATCTTCTTTGATAAAGAAATTGTTGTTCTGTTTGCAGGTAATGGAGATTGCTTGAATCAACTCTACAGGGAGAAAGATAGCTTTCAGGGTAAGACATTCGTTGAGTGTAGCCTTTTTGCATTATTATCTCCCCCTTTCAACTCTTAGAGATGGCTTGGAAAAGAGGTGTTGAGCAGGCTCTTTCCCCCGGGTTAATCTAAAAAGGATACACTCAAAGTAGTTCTGGTTGTTCCTGAAAAGAATCCTGAACGGATATCCTGTGACCAAGCCCAATATCGACAAGGTACTGTCAACCGAAGAGATAGCAGGCCTTTTAACCGTATTGTAATATTCTTTTATTCATCAGGGATGATGGACAATTAATTTTAAAATAAGCAGGTTAAATCAGATATCATATAACAATAGGAGTATGGGTATGGGTATGGGTATGAAAAACATGAGTTTAGGAATAAAAATTTCAGCCGGGTTCGCCACGATGCTAATTTTCCTTTGCATTGTTGCCTTTATTGGCTTTAACAGCCTCTCAGACGTTGTGGATCGGGCCTCCAAATCCGAAGGAGCCAATGAACTTGTAAAATCCATTACGGATGCCAGGGTTCAGGTACTAACTTATATGGGGCACAATGATGATGCCCTTGTTGCAAAGGTGGAAGGCATTCTGAGCGGCACTATAGACAGAGCAGGTGAATTAAAAAACAGTTTTTCCAGGCAGGCAAACAAAGACCAGATGGATCATGTAATTGAGAAAAGCAATTCCTACCTTAAGGCGTTTGAAGAATTTGTTGATCTTAGGCATCAGAAAACCCAGACCATGGCTGTTATGGAAGAAAAGGCAGGCATTGTCATTAAACAAGCCGAAGATATTCGAAGTCATATGAAAATTCAGCTGACGGATGTCAGGGAAAAAAATGCTGCCCGGATCAAAGAAAAGATCGCATTGGCGGATGATGCCAACGACATGATCAAGATTGCCCTGAAAGCCAATGCTTTGCGGGTCTCCCTGGCCCATGAATACAATCCCAAGGTGATAAGCGACTGGAAAGAAGTCAATGCGAATTTTTTTGATCTGGCCAGTAATATGAGGAGCCGTTTCACCAATGGGACCAATATTAAAAAAATAGATGCCAGCATTGCAGGTTACCAGGCCTATGAAAAAGCAGCTTTGCAATTTTTTGAAAGCCGGTCTGAGCAAGCACGCCAAATCATGGTCAAAGAAGCCATTGCCACAACAAAGTATATTTATGAAATCCGTGAAGACCAGAAGGCCCAGCTGGCCGAGGAGGAAAAGCAGGATGAAGCCTATCTGACCGACAAGCTGGCCAAGTTCGATGATGCCAATCGCATTATTCAAGGGATTCTTGGGACCCGGCAAGATGGAAAGCAATTCATCATCTCCGGAGACCAAAAATCCAGAGATACGGTCAATGCCGGGATTGAAGCAATAACCAGCCTGGGCCAGAATCTGAAATCCCGTTTCAAAAATCAGAAAAATATCGATAAGACCAATGAGCTTCTGGCAGCTGTCAAGGCGTATGGCTCTGCATTTGATCATTATGCTGACCTGACCGCCCGGCAGGACAAGTCCCAGGAACGCATGCTCAAGGAGACCGGGGACGCAGTGGACCTCTGTATATCTGCCAAGGCAAAACAAAAGGCAGAAATGGAAAATCAGATATCCACTGCCAATTATATTATGCTGACAGGAACCATTATTGCGGTGCTATTGGGCATTTCATTTGCCTTTTTAATCACCAGAAGCATTACCAAACCCGTCAATCGTATCATCCAAGGCCTGAACGAGGGATCGGATCAGGTGGCCTCGGCATCCAGTCAGGTATCTTCATCCAGCCAGTCCCTTGCAGAAGGCGCTTCTGAACAGGCCGCCTCCATTGAGGAGACATCTTCATCCATGGAAGAATTGTCTTCCATGACAAAGAAAAATGCTGAAAATGCAGGCCATGCCAATACATTGATGAAAAATGCAAACCAGGTTGTCATAACAGCAAATGAATCCATGGGACAGCTCATAACATCCATGGATGATATTTCAAAAGCAAGTGAAGAAACGCAAAAAATAATAAAAACCATTGATGAAATTGCTTTTCAGACAAATCTTCTGGCCCTGAATGCTGCGGTTGAAGCAGCCCGGGCAGGTGAAGCAGGAGCAGGCTTTGCGGTTGTTGCAGAAGAGGTTAGAAATCTTGCCATGCGGTCTGCAGATGCAGCAAAAAATACGGCCCAGCTCATTGAAGAAACGGTTAAAAAAGTGGGGGATGGATCAAGGCTTGTCTCAACAACCAATGAGGCATTCAGTAAAGTAGCCAAAGGCGCTTCAAAGGTCGGAGATATTGTTGCTGAGATCTCGGAAGCATCCAGTGAACAGTCCAACGGAATTGAACAGGTGAATCTTGCCATAACAGAAATGGATAAAGTGGTTCAGCAAAACGCTGCCAATGCAGAGGAATCGGCTTCAGCCTCGGAAGAGATGAATGCCCAGGCGGAACAACTCAAAGACTATGTAGGCGAACTTGTCATGCTGGTAACCGGCAAGCATCATACGAACCGTACGTTTAACGGGCATAATCAAATAAAAACCGGTTTTTCCAGGCCCCGACCGGTTCCGATACAGAAGAAAAAAGCGCTGGATTATCCATTAAAGGAAATAAGACCAGACCAGGTAATCCCCTTTGATGATGATAATGATTTTGAAAATTTTTAATTCAAAGCAGGTAGCTTTTCACCATGAAGAATATGGGCAGATTCATACACTTCATGGTGATGGCCGAAAGAATGCTGAAAGGATTGTAATTTAAAAACTTCTGACTCCATTGCATCATATCAGGGATATGACAGATGAATATATTAAAAAATTTCAGATTAAGAACCCAGATGATGTTTTGTTTCAGTCTGGTAATATTTATATTTCTAACAAATGGGCTTTTTATCATCCATTCAATACATAGATTAAACGATATATCTACTTCTCTGTTGAAAATGAATTGGATTAAAATCGGCATACTGGAAATACGTCGTCATGAAAAAAATTTTTTACTGGGCCGGGGAGAACAGTCCATCAAAAAAGTCCAAGAACAACTCAGGGAGGTTCAATCCATTGTACAATCAGAAATAGTAAGAAAACATACCTCCCTGAAAACAAAAACACTTTTAAAAATGATGATGGATAAGAGTGTCTCTTATAAAAACAATTTCAATAGAATTATTTCTGATTCTCCCAAGGATGATACAAGGTTTCATGGTGCTGCAAAAAAAAGAAATGCACTGCTTTCCAATCTTGTAACAACCGCCAGGGATCTTTTAGCGACAAGCAATGCCCTTGTTGAAATACAAACAACAACAATGGCGGAGATTGAAGATCAAACCCAGTCACTCATGATATTAAGTTTTCTGTTATACCTGTCTGTGGCCATTACCGTAAAAATGCTTGTCAATCGGGCTATACTTCTCCCCCTTAGAGAATGTGCTGATTTTGCAAAAAGCATTGCTGCAGGGAACTTAAAAGAATCACTTATGGTGATGAATGCGGCAGGGTCAGCAGGCTCACTTGCAAAGTCCCTCAATAGCATGCAAACACAACTCAAACACAGGATCGGTTTTGCCGAGGGCATTTTAAAAGGGATAAGTGCACCATTTGCTGTGATTGATGACCATGAAAAAATAACCTATCTCAATGATGCCATGCTTGAACTATTGGAAATTGAAGGAAAAAAAGACCTTCATATTGGTCAGTCCTGGTCATATTTTTTCTATAACATTAAAGACAAAAAAAGCTTGATGGGGGAGGCGTTAAAAGCATTTAATCCTCAAAAAAATTTCTTTATGTCCATTCAAACGAGAAAACAGAACACTCGTCACACTCATATTGAAATCAATAACCTATATGATTTGGACCAGAATCCCATCGGAGCTTTCTGTATTATAACGGATTTAACCCCCATGAAAAATGAACAGAAAAAACTGCTCAACTCAAACCTTGCACTTGAGGCAAAAACCAATGAACTTGAATTGCTCCTTGAAAATATAGATGCCCAGGTATGGTATGTTCATAACGATGTATACATGTTTGCCAATGATGCCCGATTGAAATTCATGGGAAAAACCTTTGATGAAATCAAAGGAAAAAACATCAACGCCTTTCGGATAAAAAATGAAATTAAAACCCTGGAACACTACAATGACAAAGTTTTTAAAACCAAAAAAATAGCTCGTTTTGAAGAATGGTTTTCCGATGCAGACAAAAACCGTCGATTACTTTCCATTACCAAGGTGCCCAAGCTGGATACCAACAACAATGTTGAATTTATCATAACCACTGCCAAAGACATAACCGAACATAAATTATTGGAGGAAGAGCTTAAATACAAGTGTTTTCATGATCAGCTTACAGACCTTTACAACAGGCATTACTTAATTGAAGAGATGAATCGTCTGCAAAAGGGTAGATTCTTCCCCTTGGGGATAATCTTCTGCGACGTGGATAACATGAAATTAGTCAACGACACGCTGGGGCATGAATTTGGTGACAAACTATTGAAAACCATTGCAAAGATCATGAAAGAATGTTTCAGAAAAAATGACATGGTGGCCCGTTATGGCGGAGATGAATTTGTCATTTTACAACCAAAAACCTCTGAAGAAGATGTTTTTAATGCCGTCACACGTTTCCGATTGAGCATAAAGAAATACAATGAAGACAATACGGAACTACCCATTCATATTTCCATTGGATATATTGTCAGCAACAATAATAATGAGCCTGTGAAAACAATTCTGGCCTCGGCGGACAATCTGATGTACCAGGAAAAAACAGGTAAAAAGCAGGAAGCAAAAGGTGTTTTTCAGCTGGAAGGCCTTTTAAAAGCCATGGAAGCAAGGGATTATATAACAGAAGCCCACGGTGAACGCATGGGAAGTAGAATATCCGGAATATGCAAAAATTTTAAACTTTCCAAGGCGACGGAGCATAATTTTTTTCTCCTGGCGTGTTTCCATGATATCGGTAAAATCGGGATTCCGGATAAAATTCTTTTTAAACCAGGTCCGCTCAATGAAATGGAATGGGAAAAAATGAAAGAGCACAGCAAAATCGGCTACCGCATTGCCAAATCCACACCGGAGCTTTCACACATCTCAGACTGGATACTGCATCATCATGAAAAGTATGATGGAACGGGTTATCCATCAGGATTCAAGGGAAATAATATCCCCCTGGCCTGTCGAATCGTTGCCATCGTCGATGCCTATGACGCCATGGTGTCAGACAGAATTTACAGAAAAGGCATGTCCCATCAAGATGCCCTTGAAGAATTGAAAAATGAATCCGGCAAACAGTTTGATCCCTGGCTGGTTGATAAATTCATTCCGATCCTGAAAGAAGAGAGTGCCCCATGCTGGGCATAACTTGATTGTATAGGTATTTAAAATTTATGTTACCGTATGTGTATGGGCGTATTCCCATTTTTTCGGTTAGACGCTTAATCAGAGAGGGGTCAGTCAGGCTTGCGTTATTGCCATTATCGGTGGTTTGGGCGTTTGCACAGGCTGTGAAAAAATAACGCCAACAACACAAGCCTGCCCCCCGCTGCCCCCACCAACTATGACCGATAAACCATATTGTGAGCAAACCGGGAAAATGGGAATGCCCCCTGATATATTGTTCTATCTCAAAATATTGAGTTCGACAAAAATCCGCCCCCAGTGCGTTAAGTCCAGGATTACTGTTTTTTCAGCAAGTCTATTTGAAGGAAGTGGAAATGATTAAAATCAGAGCATTTTACAACAATCTCAATAGGAACCCATGGTTTTCCTCCCTGAAAATACTTGTCCCCCTCTATTTCACCTATATTTTATTTCTCATGGCTGTTTTTCTGATTTTTATACCCAATGAAAAAAAACAGATGATTGAACAAAAGAAAAACATGCTTCAAAATCTTACCGAAAGCGTGTGGTGCCTGCTGTCAGAATATGACGAAAGGATTCAAACGGGAGATCTGACCCCCGAAGATGCCCGCCAAAGGGCTATTCAACGAATTGCAAATTTACGTTATGCTGAGGGGAAACATTACTTCTGGATAACTGACAGAGATCTCCGGATAATCATGCATCCATACATGCCACACATTGAAGGCAAATACCTGAGCGATATCAACTACTTCAAGGAAAATCATTTTCCCATGGAGGCTATGAACAGCCTAAAAAAGCAGGAAAGCGGTTACTTGAATTATATGTGGCAATTGAATGATAATCCCAAAGAGATGATTCCCAAAATTTCATTTTTTAGAAAATTTTCCCCCTGGAACTGGATAATCGGCACCGGCGTGTATGCAAAAGATATTGAGTTGGAGATCAAAGGGATTCTTCGTAATTTTATTAAAATCTTTACGGGTATTCTGCTCATTGTTATCCTTTTGTCTGTTTATATTTCCTGGCAGACGGTACAGAATGAAAAAGAAAAAAAAACATCTGAAGAGGCCCTGCGAAAAAGTGAAGAACGATATCGCCTTCTGGCGGACAATTCCACAGATATCATATGGGTTATAAATATTTCAGATTTGACATTTTCCTATATCAGTCCCTCAGTAAAACAGATTATGGGAGACTTACCAGAGGACTATATCGGGAAAAAACCCGGAATGCACCTGACCGATGGACCCGCAATTGAAATTATGGAAATTCTTTCCGAAGAGTTGGAACGGGATAGTTATAAATCCGTTGATCCCACACGATATCGGACATTTGAATTGAAATTAATCAAAAAGGATGGGGCCAGCGTATGGACCGAAGTTATCGCCCGTTTTTTAAGGGACAAAGATGGCAAACCAGACAGGATATTGGGAAATACACGGGATATCAGCGTCCGAAAGCGTTTGGAACAAAAATTCCAACAGGTTCATAAAATGGAAGCCTTGGGAACCCTGTCCGGGGGTATTGCCCATGATTTTAATAATATCCTTTCGTCAATCATGGGATTTACGGAACTTGCCAAGGAAGGAGACATTGATGAAACAACAAGAAAAAGACTGGAGAAGGTCCTTTCTGCAGGTAGCAGAGCCCGTGATCTGATCAAACACATCCAAATTTTCAGTCGCCGGGCAAATGTACAAAAAGAGCTAATTCAAATCACGCCCCTGATCCTGGAAAGCCTTTCTTTTTTAAGGGCTTCAATACCCAGCAATATTCATATTCAGCACAACTTTGATGAACCGGACGGCATGGTAATGGCAGATCCCACCCAGATACATCAAATTTTTATGAATCTTTTTACCAATGCCGCCCATTCAATGATAGAAAAAGGAGGTACTCTGCATGTTCAATTAAAATCAATTGACATTCAAAAGGGAACGCTTTCACAGGCCAACGAATTGACCCCAGGCCCATATCTCCAATTGACCGTTGCAGATACGGGATATGGTATTTCCCCAAAAGTCATCGGAAGAATTTTCGAACCCTTTTTCACTACCAAAAAACACGGCGAAGGGACAGGACTGGGGCTTTCCATTATTTATGGAATTATCAAAGAGATGGGGGGGGCCATCTCCGTATACAGCGAAGCGAATATGGGAACCACTTTTCAAGTACTGTTACCGGCCCATCATGAAAAAGCTAAAACCAAAGAAGGCTCTGCAGATCTGTCACTTCCATCAGGCAAGGGCAGAATTCTTTTGGTTGATGATGAAGCATCCATAGTTGAGTGGTCCCGGAAGTTACTTTTAAAGCTGGGATACCAAGTGGACAGCACGACAGAGAGTCCGGAGGCACTCACAATCTTCAATAAAAAGCCCCAGGATTATGATCTTGTAATATCAGACATGACCATGCCCGGGATAAACGGTCTTGAACTATCAAAACATATTCTAAAACTAAGACCAGATATCCCCATTCTCATCTGTACAGGGTTCAGTAAAGGCCTGACATGCAAAATGCTTAAAGAGCATGGTGTTTTTGATAGAATTATGAAACCCATCATTGCCAGTGAACTGGCCAACGCCGTTCACAGAGCCTTAAACAAAACACAGGGCTGAAAAACAGGGCATACTTCAAATTACCCACAAAGGACTTTACGCTTTTAGGACGATGGTTCCCGAACAATGGAGTCTTGGGTCTTGTGCCAACAATTGCACACCGAGGAATATTAAGGATGTCCAAAAAAACATCAGGATAACGCCATAAGATGGGACCGAAGATTTTTCTTCCGATGGGAAAGGCCCAGTTTTTTCCGAATATTTTTCCGATGAAAGTGCACCGTGGCATCGGAAAGATACAAGATATCGGCAATCTCCTTACTGGGCTTTCCCTCTTTGACCAAGGTGGCCACCTGGAGCTCCTGGGGAGTTAAGAAAATCCCTGCATGGCTTAAGCGATTCATGAAAGGCGAAACAATCGCCATGAGCTGGGAATCGATAAGCTCCACAATTTTCCGATCTTCGGCCCTCAGGGGAGCGGCCTTCAAACGATCAAGATAGGGACGCACCATTTCCTTGACATTGCCCAGAACATTCTGTTCCAGATCCCTTTTATCTGCTTCTCTCTGTTCCAGCAGCACCTTCAGGGCAATGTTCTTTTCTTCCAGACGCTGTTTCTGCTTTTTCAGGTCTTCTTCCCCAAGACGTAGGGCTTCCTCAGCCAGTTTCAAGCCGGTGATATCTTCATGACTCACCAGCAGTTTTAAATCCTCCTGCCCTGACAGACGCAGCACCCGAATCTGGAACCAGATGCGCTCACCGGGGGTATGCACCTGATACGCCATGCAAAATTCCCCAATGGAGCCGTCGATCACCCCCTGGATGCCCTCAATGATCTCCAGGGTTTTCTGACGATTATGGCCCATGATATTGGCGCACACCTTCAAATAGTTTTCCCCGGGTACATCATCACCGCAGGGATTTCCTCTTTTTGGGGCACTTTCATTCCAGGCCCGGTTGGTGGAAATAATGGTGCCGTTCTCATCGAGAATGGCAAGATGGGCGGACAGAGAATCAAACACGCTGTTGTGCATGGTAAAATTGATATCCCAGATACTTGCTTTATCCATATTTACACTCCATCGGGTTCACAGCCCCCTGCAAAAGTACCTTAAATCGTTCCTGTCGATTTTCCAATTTTCCCACCAGGAGGAACATTTAAGGAAATATTTTGGCATGTTCCACCCATCAGCAGGGTCACCAGAAAAATCATGAAAATCTGAAAATTGACTACAGCCCGGATAACAGTTATAAACAGGATGCCGTGGAATGGCAAGCCCCCGGGGGGCAGCATTGCCATTTTCATCATTCCCTGTGTCCGTCAGGACATATGGGTGCTATAAAAAATCAGCAACAACTATCAAAGGGATACAATTCAGGAAAAATATCATGGATAAAACAATTAAAGAGGTAGAGCAGATAGGTGTCATCGGGGCCGGAAGTTGGGGAACAGCCCTTGCCAACCTTCTGGCCGTCAAGGGATATAAAGTGGATTTGTGGGCCTATGAAAAGGAAGTTGTGCAAGACATTCTCTCCCACCGGGAAAACAAAATGTTCCTCCCGGACATTGAGCTCTCACCCAACCTGCTGCCCTCCAATGACCTTGAAAAAATAGTAAAAAGCAACAAAATCCTGCTGGTGGTGGTACCTTCTCACACCATGCGGGACATGGGTACCCGCATGGCACCTTACATTGCCGGCGATACCGTCGTTATCACCGCATCCAAGGGCATTGAAGACGGTACATATCTGACCATGTACGGAGTTTTAAAAGAAGTGCTCCCCTGTCTGAACCCGGACAATATTGTGGTATTATCAGGCCCTAGTTTTGCCCGGGAGGTGGCCAAGAAGGTTCCCACCGCAATCAGTGTGGGGGCAAAAAACAATGCCGTGGCCACCCGCATTCAGCATATTTTTGCCACGGATTATTTCAGAATTTATGTCAATGAGGATCCCATCGGGCTTGAACTGGGGGGAGCGGTGAAAAATGTCATTGCCATTGCCGCAGGTTTTGTGGACGGCATGGGTCTGGGACTGAACAGCCGGGCGGCACTGATCACCCGGGGACTTGCCGAAATCAGACGGCTGGGCATGCACATGGGGGCCAATCCCCACACCTTCTCCGGACTTTCCGGGGTGGGGGATCTCATCCTCACCTGCACCGGAGATTTGAGCCGGAATTACACCGTTGGTAAACAACTGGGCCAGGGCATGAGCCTGGCGGACATCCAGAACAAACGACGCAGCGTGGCAGAAGGGGTAAGGAATACAAAATCCATATACCACCTGGCAAAAAAACTTAACATTGAATTGCCCATCATCAACGAAGTCTATCGGGCCCTGTATGAAAACAGCACCCCGAAAAACGCCATAACCCGCTTAATGACACGACCCCTGGGACATGAAACCAGTGAAATTGACAGATATGCGTCAGAAGAAGGGACTGATCAAACCTGGTAATTACGAATACGGGACCTGATCACAACATCGGCCACCCTGGAGTGAAATCAGGGAATTCTAATATTTCTTTTTTCAGGGTCCCGGTGTTCCCTGTAATATATGGCCACATGGCCGATGAGCCCGGCAAGATGAGAATCCGTGCGCCGGGCAATTTCCTCGGCCAATGCCGTCTTTGTGTTTTTTTCTTTATAATCAACAAACTTTACCTTGATCAGTTCCGCAGCCTCCAGCCCCTCCTTGACTTCACTGACAAGGGCATCGGTGAGACCCTTTTGTCCCACAAATGCCGCAGGATTTAAACCATGGGCAAGTCCCCTTAAATATTTCCGCTGTGATCCTTTTAACTCTTTCAATTTATATTTCCTTTTTTGTAAATATTCGGGTTGGTATTGTAAAGGTTTGGCCAGTGCCCCATATTCGCCTATCTGGGACTGCCTAGCATACAGAATGCCATGTGAGCAGGGCAACAGGGGTGAACATTGGGTACTGGCCGAATATTTACCTTTTTTATGACGATCATGTCGGCTTAACGACACAACAAATATTAAAAAACGGCATTATGCCGCCCCCCAATGGGCGAGCGATCCGGCCGTTGGGGGCTCTGCTGTCGGTACTTTGAGGCAGTGGTTTCGTGTAAACATACATGGCAGTGACCACTGGTAAAGTCCGGCGTAAGTCTTTTGCTGCTTTTTTATACCGAAACTTCATATATTCATGGAAAAAGGGCTCCAACAAGCACAACAGAGTTTATGCCAAGCTGTACTAGTAAGTCTTGGGTTTTGAAAATCCCAGGCCCAGAACATTAAAAGTATTTTCCGTAATCATAAAGGCATTGGGATCAATCAGAAGAACCGCCTCTTCCAGGCGCTTGAGCTGATAATTATGAACAACCGTTAAAATAACTTTTTTCTCTCTGCCGGAGTATGCACCGGACCCATTGAGAAAGGTTGCGCCCCTATTCAATTTTTGCTTGATGGTATCGGCAATCTCGTTGTGAAAGTCTGAAATAATAACAATCATCTTTCGTTGGTTAAACATGGTCAATACGTAGTCCAGCACCTGTGAGGAGACATAGCTCAATGCTATGGAATACAGCACAAGATCCGTATCCAGCATGGTGAAACTGAAGGCAAACAGCACCATGTTAAAGGCAAACAAAAAGTTACCAATGCGGATGCCATACTTCTGATTGAGCATGATACTGACAATATCAAGCCCCCCCATGGATCCCAGTGAGTGTAATCCCATACCCCCGCCGATTCCCATGATGCTTCCCCCGGCCAGAATGGCCAGAAAAGGGTCTTTTATGGCGATTTCAAAGGAAATCAGTTCCAGGGAAAGGGAAAAGGCAATCATGCCGTAAAGGCTGTAAAAGAAAAACCGTCGACTGATCTTTACCCATCCGACAAGGAACAGGGGGATATTGATAAGCAGATACCAGATACCGGTGGAAAGCAAATTGGTCACATAGTAAAACAGCAGGCACAGCCCGGACAAGCCCCCTGTGACAAACCCATGGGGAATAATGATGGAATTAAAGCCTATGGCGGCAATAATGGAACCTGTTGTCAGAAGAAACAGGTTCCAGAACACAGATGACAGCAATTGTTTTTTTTCAATGGTCATGGGAATATTTCCAGTTAACCGTCCTAAACGGACATCAAGGTATTTTAAATAGATAGCCCTCCCTAAAAACGTGGAATATTTCAGAGAAGAACCGCAGCGTTTACACCCATTGAGCCCCAGAGTCAAGTCTTTTTAATTACGACATCAACATATACGTGGCAGCTGCTCTCCTGCCAGCATATCCACCATGCGGGTTCCGCCAATGCTTGTTTCCAGAAACACCCGACCAGGATCTTCCTTTGTCACCTCTCCGATTATGGCCGCATCCCTGCCAAAGACATTGTGCCGCATGGCAGAGAGCACCGTATCGGTGTCCTCCGGTGCAACAATGGCAAGCAGTTTTCCCTCATTGGCAAT
This sequence comes from uncultured Desulfobacterium sp., assembly GCA_963674605.1. Taxonomy (GTDB): domain Bacteria; phylum Desulfobacterota; class Desulfobacteria; order Desulfobacterales; family Desulfobacteraceae; genus Desulfocicer. The sequence goes on from OY771474.1 coordinate 2,178,336, forward strand.
GTACAGGGGATCAAACCCCAGCAGTTCACACATGCCGCGCACCGCGTCTTTCACAGGAATGTCCTGGTCTTTCAGGCGAATCCCCACCCCGGACTGCCCGGCAATCTCGTTTAAGGTGGTACCAAGCCCCCCCCGGGTGGGATCCCGAAGCACATGTACCCCGGAGGCAACTGCCAGAATCTGTCTGACCATATGATTCAAGGGAGCACTGTCACTTTGAATGGCCAAATCAAATCCCAGGCCTTCCCGGGCACTTAACACAGTGATGCCATGGTCGGCAATGGTGCCGCTAATGATCACCCGGTCTCCGGGACGGGCGTTGCTGCCGGAGACGTTCACCCCGGGATACAGAAGACCGCACCCGGAGGTATTGATAAAAATCTTATCCATCTTGCCCCGGGGGAGCACCTTGGTATCCCCTGTGACCACCTGAACGCCGGCATTTCCGGCAGCCAGGGCCATGGATTCAAGGATCTCTGATAACAATGCTGCGGAAAAGCCCTCTTCCAGGATCAGCCCCACACTTACATATCTGGGGTCCGCCCCGCACATGGCCACATCATTCACCGTGCCGTTTATGGCCAGATCTCCAATATTTCCACCGGGGAAAAAAATGGGATCCACCACATAAGAATCCGTGGAGAATGCCATTTTTACGCCATTGAAATCAAGGACGGCACCATCGTCCAGACGGCCCAGAATCGGATTATTAAAGGCGGGAAGAATCATGTTGGAGATCATGTCATGGGAAATCTTGCCCCCGCTGCCATGGTCCAGTAATACCTTATCATTGCCCATAGTTCATCTATCCTTTTTCGGATGTTGTATTGATAAGTGCTGGGGAGAAACTTTTTTCCCATAGTTCATAATTTGTCTACTCAACTTTCGGTGCGGACTGATTCGTGAGGGGTCAGGCCGTACAGCCTTTCATTAACTGAACCTGTAAAATGCCGCACATGCCCCTTCGCTGGAAACCATGCAGGGCCCCACAGGATGCATGGGGGTACATCGCTTCTTATAAAGTCTGCATTGTTCAGGGCTTTTAAGCCCCATTAATATCTCTCCGCAGGCACATCCGGCGGGCTCCGGGGTATCATGGATATCTATATCAAATTTTTCCAGGGCATTAAACCGGGAAAAAGCAGATTTCAGCACCTGCCCGCTTGCCGGAATCAGGCCAATGCCCCGCCACACGGCATCTGCGGTTTCAAACACCTGGGCCATCATGGCCAGGGCCTTGGGATTGCCCTTGTCTGACACAGCCCTGGGATAGGCATTTTCCAGGGCCGGCACCCCGGAATCATTCTGTTTTACCAGCATGAGAATGGCCTTTAAAATATCCACCGGTTCAAATCCGGCAATCACCGAGGGAATTTGATACTGATCAAACACCGGGCCATAGGCATGGATGCCGGTGATAACGGACACATGACCGGGAAGAAGAAAGCCATCAACGTCCACCCCGGGGGTTTCCATGAGGGCACCAAGGGCCGGGGGGGTGAGTTTATGTGCGCAATGAATGGAAAAATTGGTGAGTCCCTGTTGTTCTGCAGCCAGAATAGAAGCCGCCACCGTGGGGGTGGTGGTTTCAAACCCCACCGCACAGAACACTACCTGGCTGTGGGGATTTTCCGCCGCCAGCTTCACCGCATCAAAGGCTGAATAAACCACCCGGATATCGCAACCCAGGGCCTTTTGTTCCTGCAGCGACGAATGGGTACCCGGCACCCGCATCAGATCCCCGAATGTGGTTAAAATCACCCCCTCTTCCATGGAAAGCGCCACAAAGGTATCAATGTCCTTCTGGGATGTTACACAAACAGGACACCCCGGTCCGGACAAAAGGGTTATGCTGTCGGGTAAAACACTTGGGATACCATGGCGGAAGATGGCCATGGTATGGGTACCGCACACCTCCATAAGGCGCAGTTTTTTGCCATGGATACGCCCAATGGCATCAATAAGCTGCCGGGCAAGGTCACCATCTCTATATTCGTGAACATATTTAAGAACCATGTGAAATGCTCCATCCGGGGTTGATCGTACCTGCCTTTTCCGGAAAACCGGGGTACAGAAACGTTTTATTTATTTGGGCTTGCTCATACAGCCTGCAATCACCGCCTGGCCCAGACTGATACCACCATCACCTGCAGGCACTCTTGTATGGGTATAAACCCTCAGGCCATGATGTTCAAGGCGTTTTAAAAGCCCCGACAAAATGATGCCGTTATTAAACACCCCACCGGAGAGAACCACCTGATCAATACCTGTTTCATCCCTTACCCCCAGGGCCGCACGGGTAAATCCCCGCACAATGGTTTCATGGAATCGGGTGCCGATGTCCCCCGGAGCCCGACCTTTTTGCACATCTTCAACCATTTCCATCATGGCAGGCCGGGTGTCCATCTCCACCAGGGTGTTACCTTCTGCGTCATGAATCTCCTTGAAATCCATGGCATAGGCCCGCTGTTCATTTCGCTGACTCACCGCCTGGAGATCCATGGCCGCCTGGCCTTCAAATGTCATGGTGTCCCGGATACCGCAAAGGCTTGCCACAGCATCAAAGAGCCGACCACAGCTGGATGTCAGGGGTGAGTTAATCTTCCTTTTCATCATTGTGGCCACAAATCCGAGGCGATCTTGTCCCACCCGGTGTATCAGGGGAAGGTCCAGATCCACAAAATCATCCCCCCACACCTGCCACAGATGGGCCGCTGCCATGCGCCAGGGTTCCCGCACGGCGGCATCCCCCCCGGGCATGGGCGTATATTTAAGATGGGCACAACGTTTAAAATCCGTCAGGGTACAGATTAAAACCTCCCCGCCCCATATGGCTCCATCCGTGCCAAGGCCGGTGCCGTCAAGGGTGATGGCAATCACAGGGTCCACCACATGATTTTCCGCCATGCAGGAAACCGCATGGGCATGGTGGTGCTGAACCGCCACTTTGGTCACGTCATCTTGTGCCAGTGCCCAGGTGGTACTAAGATATCCCGAATGGAGATCGTGGGCAATTATACCCGGGCGGATATCCAGGATTTTCTTAAGATGATCCACGGTGGAGCGGTAAAATTCAAACACCTTTTCATTGTCAAGATCTCCGATGTGCTGGCTTAAGAAGGCTTTGTCTTCCCGGGTGAGGCACACGGTGCTTTTTAAACCGCCCCCGCAGGCAAGGACCTGGGGAAGTGAATTTTTCAAAAATACCGGCAGGGGGGCATACCCCCGGGAACGCCTAAAGAAACGGGGACTTTTTTCCTGTACCTGCAAAATGGAATCATCGGCCCGGAAATAGATATCCCTGTTGTGGAAGAGAAAATAATCAGCCATGTGAGAAAAGGCAGCAAAAGCCTTGTCATTGTCAATGGAAAGGGGTTCCCCGCTGGGGTTACCGCTGGTCATCACAAGCACCGGGGGGCCTTGTTCCAGCAAAAGATAATGAAGGGGAGTATAGGGCAGCATGATGCCAAGCAGGGGATTGCCCGGAGCAACGGCATCACTTAAAAAATCCTGATCGTCCGGTTTTCCAAGGGCCTGGGTGCCGGTCAATGACTTGGAATCCTTTTTCCGGTAAAAGAATCGTTTTCTTAAAAGCACAATGGGACGGTGGCGGGAAATTAAAAGGGTTTCTTCCTCGGGGCTTATATGCACATGCCGAGCGGCATCCGAAAGGGTCCGGGCCATGAGGGCAAACGGTTTATCCGGTCTTTTCTTTGCCGTTCTCAGGCGGGTCACCGCATCATGGCAGCTTGCATCCACGGCCAGATGAAATCCCCCCAGGCCCTTGACGGCAACGATATGTCCTTTTTTTAACATCAACGCCGCTTTTTTCAAGGCATCCCCGGGGTCATTGCTCACACAATTTTTCAGGGCATCCACCAGAAACACACGGGGACCGCACACCGGGCAGGCATTGGGCTGGGCATGAAACCGCCTGTCCATGGGATCATCATACTCTTTCTGACAATCCGGACAAAGGGAAAACCCTGCCATGGCGGTTTTGGCACGATCATAGGGAATATCCTTGATAATGGTATACCGGGGACCGCAATGGGTACAGTTGATAAAAGGATAGGCAAATCGTCGGTTACCAGGATCATGCATTTCTGCCAGGCAATGGGTACAAATGGATACATCCGCAGATATAAGTGCCCGGCGCTGCCCGGCCCCACTGCTCATGCAGATGATAAAATCATCAAACCCCTGCACCGGTGACAGCCTCGATTGCAAGGCAGTGATACTGGAAAGGGGGGGAGATTTTTCGGAAATGTCCCGGCTGAAGGCAGCTATTTTTTCTTCCGGCCCCTCCACCAACAGGCGAACCCCCTGGCCGGTGTTGGATACCTGGCCGTTCAAACCATGTTGATGTGCCAACTGATACACAAACGGGCGAAACCCCACCCCCTGTACCACACCGGTGATATCAATATGCCTGGCTGAAATCCTGGTATTGATGTCCATGCCGGAACGTCAAACCATTTTATCATAAAAATCATCTGCCGCATCCAGCATGTTGCGCATGTCCACAAGGGCCTGCTGTGCAATGTCTTCATCCACTTTGCTTATGGCAAAACCGGCATGAATAATGACATAATCACCGATATTGACATCCTCAAGAAGCATGAGACTGGCCTCCCGCCGAACACCATCCACATCCACGGTTGCCAGCAAATCTTTTATTTCAACAATTTTTGAAGGAACTGCAAGGCACATATTTTCATCCATCTCCAAGTGGGCGAAGTGAAAATCAGGCCCATTATCAGGGCAGTCAAGGTGCCTGCATGATAAAGGGCATACACCCAACCATACTACAGTTGCAGACCACATGAGTCAACAATGAAGTGCCGGTGACATGGCGCAGGTCGCCATCATCATTTCCGGGGCAATGGGATCATGCCTGGGGTATTGGTATTCTTTACACTTTTTCATTGACAGACAAAGCAACATGCACTAAAAGATTCCGATGCAACAATGATACATTAACGTTGAATTATATAAGGGAAAGAATGATTATCATTGATCCCCATCTTTGTCTTGCCTACGTAAAACACATGGGCCCCCTCCATGCAGAAGAATTCATTGATATGGTTGTCAACATTGCCTCTCATCATCACTACGTTCCCGGAATTCGTGTTTTAATTGATTACCAGGAGGTTGATTTCAGCAGCATCACCCCACAGGATATCAAAAAAGCCAGTGAGTATCTTATGCTTCAGCGCCAAAATCTTTACCACCGCGCAGCCATTGTGTTAAACCCTGCCCATGGATTAATCGCAAAGAAACTGTGGCAAACCAATGCCGGCCCCCTTGCCCACGAGCAAAGGGCCTTTCACTCAATTTTCCAGGGGGAATCATGGCTTTTCAACGATGCCCCTGAAACCTCAAAGGGAAAATATCAGCAGGTAAAGCAGCATTTTAAAAAAATAAAAAAAGAATGTTTTCACCATCTGCTGTCCCGGGAGGGCCTCATTTTACAATCCACAGTCACAGCCGCCCTGGACGGAGTCCTCCTCCCGGGAAAAAATGTGGCAGACTTCCTTCACAGAACCTATCTATATCCCTTCATGTGCATGCTTAAATTGGTTTTGAAGACCCAGAAACCCGCCTGGATAAATATACGCATAAAACAACACGATTATGCAAATCATATCAGTCCTGTGGATGATCACAGGGCAATGATTACAGGATATGCAATTTCAGACATGGGAAAATATGAAGTGGAACGACTGAAATGGCATGAGAACAGCAAGCAAAACAGGTGTTTTCCTGACCCGGATCACCATGATCTTACATTCCCCTGCACCCTGGAGGCTTAACGGGGGGGAATCTCGGGAAGGGGTCTTAGTTTTTTATTTTTATCAAGGCACACCAGATGAATTTCTCCCGTGACGGCGGGCTTTTCCCCACCGGGCCGCCACACTTCCTGGCGCCAGATGACCCGGTAAAGACTTTCTTTATCCCAGCGGGTTCGAATATCCAGGCAGTCGCCGAATACGGCACCTTCATGGAAGCATAGATCCGCCCGGTAAACGGCAAAACCCACGCCCTCTTCATGCCAGAGCCGGGACAATTCTCCGATACCGATGACATCCTCCCTGGCCCGTTCAAAATATTTAAGATAATTGGCATGGTACACCACGCCTGAGTGATCGGTGTCCTCGTAATAAACCTGAACTCCGAAATGATGAACCGCTGATGACATAGGCTTTCCCCCCAATACTGTTTTTTTTGACAATAACACCACTGAAACAGGCCTGTCTGAATCAATATTGTTTTTGCCCTGACATTCCCGTGTCAGGCCCCACAATATGCCGTGATTCTTTTTCAAAACCAACAGGACAATCAAAGCAAATAATCCGGCCTGGTCACAACAGTGACGTGTGTCCCATGTTGCGATCAAGCCCAAAGAATCTAACATGCCGACACTGGAATGTAAATAATGACAGCATGGAGTTTTTCTGCTATAAACGCCCCTGCTTTAATGGATGGGGCTTGGTCATAACTTGGGCCACTTGTCGTCGTTGATGAAGCCGGCCTGATACCAGTACCTGCCCCTGACAAAATGGCCCGCAGCGTTGCCAGACCTTAAACCACCACCTGCCCCCCCCGGCTCCATTGTTCCGGGATGCCAATGGCATGGTCAAGCTCCAAGGGAAAAAGCCCATGAAAAAATCAAAACCGCACAGACCCAAGACAAAAGCCATAAGTAAAGCCCCTCTGACACCGGTGGTGGCCAATAAAGAAGGGGAAATCTTTGAACTTGAAGGATTTGGTGCCGCCGCCATGGCTGGCGATCAACCGGTGCTGCTCACCCAGGGTGAAACCGTGGAAATACCCCATGGCAGTGAAATGATGATGCTGCCGGACCGGTTTCCCATTGTATTTAACTTTGACAGGTTCTGCTTTGAAACTCTTAAAACAAACCCCTACAACCCCGGAGAACCCATCCATGCCGTTTCAGTATTCAATTCGCCGGGGTACGTGAACAGATATGTTGCCGCCTATGAAAGTGCGGTTGAAGGGGCTCTTCTGCCTCTTTTTTCCTATGGAGCCACGGGATGGGGAAAGGGAGGATTCCGGTCCGCTGCCCTGCGCGTGGATAAGGAAAGACGTCAGGATTTACGCCTCATGCCCCGAAAAGGTATTGTGGCCGGGGTCAAGGCCATGCAGAAAAAATTTCCCGATAATCGCCTCATGCGGCACCTGGAAAAATGCGCTCTGGTATACGGATGCCCGGCGGCAAAAAATTTTTTTCTGGGCAGGTTTGAAGCGCCCCTTCCCACCTCCCAGGTCTGCAACGCCAACTGCATGGGCTGCATCTCCCTTCAGAAAACAGATAACCTTGCCGCCTGCCAGGACCGCATTTCCTTTACCCCATCCCCCACTGAAATCGCCCAAGTGTGCCTGGAACATATTCCCAAGGTGAAAAAAAGCGTGGTGAGCTTTGGCCAGGGATGTGAAGGAGATCCCCTGACGGCCTTTGAAGTCATTGAACCTGCCATCCGCCAGGTACGACAGGCCACCGACCAGGGCACCATCAACATGAACACCAATGCCGGCATGCCCCGTCGACTGGAAAAGCTATTTGATGCCGGCCTTGATTCCATGCGGGTGAGCATGAATTCCGTCCGGGAAATCTGCTACACCACCTATTTCAGACCAAGGAACTACACCTTTGAAGATGTGATTCAAAGCTTTGAAACTGCCGCATCAAAAGACAAATTCATCTCCATCAATTACCTGAACTGTCCCGGAGTCACCGATTCTGAGCTGGAATTTGAGGCCTTGATTCAATTTTTATCCACACACCAGGTACACATGATCCAGTGGCGGAATCTGAATTATGATCCCCTGGGCTATTTTAAAGTCATGGAAACTGCCGGGGGAAGAAGTCCGGCCCTGGGTATGGAATTCATCATCCAGGAGCTGACCCGACGATTTCCCCGCCTCATCCACGGATACTTCAATCCTCCGGTGAGGTAGATTGCCCTGGTGCCCCCTTTACCAGCAGAGTGTTCCACACCCCGTCAGGGCTGATGCGCTCCACCAGGGTCACCACCTTCTCCTCCAGGCGATCACACACCTTATCCGCTTCGCTTTTTAAAAGCCCTGACAGAATCAGCCAGGGCTTTTCCACAAATGCCGGGACTTCAATGAGGGTTTTCATGACATCATAATGGATATTGGCAACCACCAGCTGGGCCGGTACATCCATGAAATCCTCCCCCCGGGCCTGGAAGGCCAGAATTCTGTCATCAAAATGGTTTAAACGGATGTTATTCAGAGTGGTGCGAACTGCCAGAAGATTAAAATCCAGGGCCAGCACCCGCTCACACCCCAGGGCCGCTGCCCCCAGGGCCAATATACCGGTGCCGGTGCCGATGTCCACCACCGTTGAGATCTTCTCTTTGCGGCACAGATATTCCATGTAACCCAGACAATCTTCCGTGGTCTGGTGGCGGCCTGTGCCGAACACCACACCAGGGTCCAGCAGAATATGCTTCATTTCCGGTGCATTTACAAAGGCAATTTTCCAGGGGGGAGAGATCACCAGACTGCCGGTGGTATAAGATTCAATCTTATCCCCGTGCCACTGGTCACTGGTCATTTCATATTTATCAATCAGCTTAAGATGATCGTCCCGCTCCACCATCTGTGCCACCAGATCATCATGGGGGTAGGAAAAAAACAGAAAGGAAAACCCATCCTCCTCCCAGTTGCCGATGAAGGTGCTTTTTTCCATCACCGGGGAAAGGCTGGTGGGAATGCCCTCCAGATAATAAATGTAAAGGTATTCATAGGGATTGGACAAAAAACTTACCTCCTGAAATATGTATTCCTCTTTTTTTGAGCATCCTTGCTTCTCGCTTGTAAGTATTCGGTTAGGATGAGTTAATATGGTCATTTTGTGGAGCCCGTCCTTAAAAAGTGTAAAATACTTGATATGAAGGGTGTCTTTTTTTTATATGAAAAGGTAGCCTTCAAGTCTACCTCAGCAGAGCCCCTCCCCCGATGGGCAATAGGAACCGGACAATCGAGCTGTCTACAGTTCCGGTCCGGGACCATTGCCCGTCGGGGGAGGGGCGGCATAATGCCATTTGGCTCCGCGTCTACGACCCTATATTTGTTGTGGGTTATAAGAAAAGCTGTCTCAAAGTCTCGGCAGCAGAGCCCCCAACGAGCCCCCGATCCGGCCCATTCGGACCCAAAGGCGATCAGCCCATTTGCCCTGCCGATCGTTAAGAAGCGCAGGCTGTTTGAGGATAAACCTGGCCGCAGTTCCTGCGCTTTAGAGCGGCAGGGCAAATGGGCCGCCGACGGTCATGGGCCTAGTTTCATGGAGTTAAAGGCATCTTTCATACAACTTCAAAGGTGGTTTGCACTTTTTGATCAAGTTGCCCCGGGAAATGGGTATATCTTTCTGAAAACTGTAAACTGGAAAATGAAGCATGCCGAGTTAAAGCAAAATTCCAGCAAAAGTGCAAGCACACAAAATCATCCCCTCCCCAGGTGCCTGGGAAGTTTTCCCCCAAAAGCTGAATGCTGACCACAGAATCAACTGGCTCGACCACAACAAAACAACAGGCATACGTTTTTCCAGGTTGTACCAACGCCGGTTTCCATGGTATTTAACCATGGATTGACCTTTGGAGGCTCTGCTGTCGATGATTTCAGACTGCATCTTCATATACAGGGTCATGTCGGTTCGCCGACAAAACGAATAATGAAGATGGCAATGCCTACTTTTTCATACAACGGGCATGTCCTGTCGAACACAACAAATATAGGATCGTAGACGCGGAGCCAAATGGCATTATGCCGCCGCCCCCCCGACGGGCAATGGGCCCGGACCGGAACTGTAGACAGCTCGATTGTCCGGTTCCTATTGCCCATCGGGGGGGCGGCTCTGCTGAGGTAAACTTGAAGGCTACCTTTTCATATAAAACATACATGGCTGCAACCACCAGCCACAACTAAAAACAAAACTCTAATCATTACGGTCTTTTGAACGGAGTTTCATACAAAAAAAAACCTATAGCAAAGAAGAAACCCATGAAATGGATACATGTTAAAGCCGCCTTCACCGGCGATGATCCCGAGCTGGCGGAAGAACTGGTCACCGACATTTTTTTAAACCTTGGATTTAAAGGCGTGGTGTGTGAAGTCCCCCTGCCACCGCCAGTTGAGGGGTTTGGCAGTGATGCCCTGCCCCTGCCGGACGAAACAGCCATCTCCGGGTATATCCCGGACACCGATGCCTCCCGGCCACTTGTGACGGCCATTGAACAACAGGGCCGGGACCTTGCCGCAGCCGGTATCCATGTCACCATCACCACGAATCTGGTGGATCAGGAGGACTGGGCGGAATCCTGGAAGGAATTTTTCTTTGTCACCCGCATCACCGATCGCATCATCATTAAACCGGCCTGGCGGGAATTTGAGGCCGGCCGTGACGACCTGATCATCCACATTGATCCGGGCATGGCCTTTGGAACAGGCACCCATCCCACCACGGCCATGTGCATTGCCCTGATTGAAGATTACTTAAAGCCGGGGCAGACCCTGCTGGATGTGGGTACCGGGTCCGGAATTCTCATGATTGCCGCAGGCCTTCTGGGAGCATCAACCATGGCGGGCATTGACACCGACGAGGTGGCGGTGCAGGTGGCCGGTGAAAACCTTGAAAAGAACAACATCTCCCCGGATATTTATCATCTGGAACAAACAACCCTGGATCAATACAAAGATCAGGGTACCGGTGCCTTTGATCTGGTGGTGGCCAATATCATTGCTGAAATTATTTCAGACATCCTCGGGGACATAAAAAAACGGGTGAAGCCCGGCGGCACTGTTATTTTATCCGGCATCATCATGGAAAAAAAACAGACCATCGTGGAAAAACTCGCCCAACATGGATTAACCCTCACCGAAGTCCGGGAGGAAGGCGAATGGGTGGCCATCTGCGCCCTTAACCCGATGCCCTGACCACTTCAGAGGCCCTGACAATGCGAACCTTTTTGTGAAGCTCAGGCAAGACGGCCTTAAGGGTTTTAAGCGTGGCCGGATAGGGATGCCCGATACCAATGGCCGTGCCATGGCGCTGACTGATGCGGATCAATTCCTGGAGCTGCCCGGTGATATAGTCCTGCTCCTGGATATTGTCCAGAAAAACATCCCGCCGGGCAAAGGCAAGTTTAAACAGACGGGCAGAAGGCCCGCACATGGAATGAACTGCCGTGACACTGTCAATGAAAAACAGATCTCTTTTTTTCAACACGGTGAACACCTGGCGCATCTGATCAGATAAGGTCGTCAACCGGGACCCCATGTGATTGTTCACCCCCTTTATGTGGGGGATGCTGTCCAGGTTGCGCCGCAGGGTTTCCAGAAGCAGGTCCGGTGGCATGTCTGCCATGAGGGCTCCGGGTCCCGGGTCCACCTCCGGATACTGCACGGGCTCCATGGGCAGATGAAGCATAATTTCAACGTCTCTGACATAAAGCCGATTGGCAATAACCTTTCCAAAGGGAGAGCCCGGCAGTATAGCCATGGTGATATGGGAATCAAGGTTTGCAAAGGCCATGGCCATGGCCTTGTCAAACCCCATGTCATCGATAATAAGGGCCACCAGGGGCAGCCCATCCCCGGCCGGGGTTGATGGTGCATCCGCCCGGCCCGGGGAGATGCCATGCTCCTGATCAAACACCTCATACACCGGGTTATCCCCCTGCCCTGCCGTATGAACACGTCCCTTCCCGGCAACGGGCCGTGGGTGGATTTCCTCAAAAAAACCGGGGGGCGTATCCACCGGGTTTTGGCTTCCCGTCACCGACTTTTGCCGTAAACCCGGCAGGGGCCTTTTGGCGGGCATGTCTGCCCCAGGGTCAGGGAAGGTTTCCGGAAGGGTTGGCAAAGGCGGATCCGGGGTACTGAGCCCCGGAGTGGAATCCATGATTTCAGGTACACTTGAAGATATTGGCCGCCCCTGATCCCCCAGATAAAAATCCGCCAATATGGCTGCCGATGCAATAAAAAAAACAAGAACAACCATAATAACCACTGCCTTTTTCAATTCAAAGGCAATGGAAGGCCCAGCCTCCTTCGAAACATTTTCTGTTTTTTTTCGCCTCTTTTTTCTGACCTTGGCCTTTGGCCCGGGGGATGAGGGCACCTCTTTTTTTTTCTTTTTTACTGCCATGACATCATCCGATTACCTGTTTTCTCTGCCATGGCTCAAAAGGGTATATCCCATAAGGATGTCAAGGGCTCCCTGGACCTGTGAATCCCTGGAAATATTTTCAAGGCCGATGGGTCCCCCCGGTGAAAACGTTTTTTCTTTTTTATCTGCCGGACTGACCGATTGATCCTGAACCGCCTTTTCCGGTTCAAGGTGATTTTTCAGATCCTTTTCCCGGAGCATGCGCCCCATGACATCGCTTTGTTCATCTTCCTTTTCTGTTTTCTCCGCCAGGGGCTGCAGAATCACCTCAATGTCCGGGGTGATGCCCTGGGCCTGGATGGAACGACCATTGGGCGTATAATATCGGGCAATGGTATATTTAAGACCAAAGCCATCTTTCAGGGGCTTCACCGTCTGCACAGAGCCCTTGCCAAAGGAGGTGGTTCCCAGAATAATGGCCCGCTTATGATCCTGCAGGGCTCCGGCAACGATTTCGGCGGCACTGGCACTGCCGCCATTTATGAGCACCACCATGGGATACGTTCGTTTCACACCATCGGAGTGGGCCTCAAACACTTCGGTGTGGCTGGCCTGACGTCCTTTGATGGAAACGATGATTCCCTGGTCAAGGAAGGCATCCGATACGGATACCGCCTGGTTCAAAAGCCCCCCGGGGTTATTCCTTAAATCCATGATCAACCCCTTCAGGGGGACCTCTGCGGATTCGAGCTTTTCCAGAGCTTCGATCATTTCATCTGCGGTATTGTTTCTGAAGTTGGTTACCCACAGATACCCATACCCCGGCTTAAGTGTGGTGCTTCGCACACTTGTCATGGGGATAATATCTCTTTTCAGGGTAAATACAAGGGGGACTTCATGGCCCTTTCGAACAATGGTCAACTCCACGGTTTCCCCCCTGGCCCCCCGCATTCTGTTAACACATTCCCACAGGGCAAGCTCTGCGGTATCCTTGCCGTCAATGCGGACAATAATATCTCCTGCCATGATTCCGGCCCGGTATGCCGGTGTACCCTCAATGGGAGACACCACCGTAAGAACACCCTTTTTCATGGAAATGACAATCCCCACACCGCCAAATTCCCCTTTGGTGTCGTCCTGGAGTTCATCAAAGGCCTCCGGAGGCATGAAACTGGAGTGGGGATCAAGATTATCCACCATGCCCTTTATGGCATCCTGGATCAGGGCCTTTACATCCACCTCATCCACATAGTTTTCTTCTATTTCCTGCAGTACGTCGGAAAAAAGCTTTAAGGACTCATAGGTCTGCTCCTTTTCCGCCATCAGGTGGGCACCGAAACCATCGGCCAGTATCAGGACCAGGGTCACTGACATTAATACCAGCCAGGTTCGGACGGGTCCTCCTGCAAAACGCATTCTCATTTTACACTCCTTTTTTCAACCATTTAAGGGGATCAACTGGCTTTCCATGGTGCCTGACTTCAAAGTGAAGCGATGGACCCCGGATGGATCCCGTATCGCCTGCCGTGGCAATCACCTCATGATCTTCCACCACGTCTCCCTTTTTTTTAAAAAGTTCTTCCACATGGGCATACAGGGTATAATAGTTATCACCATGGTTAATAATAATCAGATTGCCATAGCCTTTGAGCCAGTCTGCATAAAGGACTTCTCCCCTGAACACACACCGCACCGGCTCTCCCCTTTCGGCCTTTATATCAATTCCCGTTTGAAAAGTGAAGGTGTTGTCATCCGTACCGGTGCGACTGCCAAATTTTGAAATCACTGAGCCCTTCACCGGCATGGCCAGGTCACCTTTACTGGATAAAAATTCGTTGTTTGCGGGGGAGGCGCTCCCTGTTTTCCCGGGTTTTTTCTGGGCTGATACAGGGGTGTCCGGACGGGGCTCAACTTTCTCCAGTGTCTGTTCCAGGGCCTTTCTGGCAGCGGCCATGGCCGCCAGGATCAGGGCTGTTTTTTCCCGGACACCATCAAGCAGCTCCCGACGTTTTCTCTGCTCTGTTTCAAGATTTTCAATCTCCAGAACCAGATTGGCCTCCAGAAGTTTTTTTTCTCCGGTTTCCCCGGCTATCAAAAGACCCGTTTTTTCAAGGGCCTTAAGGGCTGTAGTCTGTTCTTCAAGAAGGCGGACATCGCATCGAATAATCCTTGTAAGGGCCTGCTGCCGTTTCCAGAAATCAAAGACAGACCCGGGCCTGGAAAACAGCTGCCAATAACCGGTGCTCTTGATGCGATAAAGGGCAACAAGGCGTTCATTGACATGGGAACGCCTGGTTTCAAGGCCATCCATCAGAACCTGACGGCGCTGATCAAGGTCTGCTATCTTATCCACCAGTTCATTGATTTCCTGGGAAAGAATGGAAATCCGCAGTTGCCTTTGATTGATCTCGTGGTTGGCTTCATCCAGTTTTCGCAAGGTATCTGTCTGCACCCGAGTCAAGTCATGTGCATCCTTTTCCAGATGACGAATATGGGCTTCAAGCCGGGAGCTTTCCACCAGATCTTCTTTCCGGGTCTTTTTTTTCAAAGACAGCTTATGGGATACAATCTGCTCTGCGGCAAGGGCATCCGTCCCGGGAAGCGCGTCTGTGATTCTCACAAAAATCAGGAAAACCACAAGACAGCCACAGCAAACCGGCATTTTTTTCAATGCTGCTTTAATGAGATAAAACATCCCAGCCATCCCAGAAAAATACTTGCCCCCATAATTCCCCCTGTCATTGCCGGAGAAAGAAATTCAATGCTTGCCGGTGACAGGAAATCCAGCACCGGGGGAATTGCCCCCTTCACCCACCGGAACAGCAAAAACAGCAACATGATGCCGGTGCTTCCCCCCAGGCATCCCTGGAGCATTCCCTCTAAATAGAAAGGAGTATTCACAAAGGCCTCGGTGGCCCCCACAAGGCGCATGATTTCAATTTCTTCCTGTTTGGCACAAAATGCCAGGCGTACGGTATTGGCAGACACAAAAAGTGCGGTTATCGCAAAAAGGCTTCCCACCCCCAGGGCAGCCATTTTCAATGTATTGAGCATGGGCAGCATGCCCTCCACCCAGCGATGACCGTACACCACCTCCTGAACATAGGGCTTTTTTTCAGCTTCCGCCACAAAGGCCTCCACCTGATCTAGGGTTTCAAGGGAGGAAGAAAGTACTATCTCAAGGGCATGGGGAAGGGGATTTTCCCGCAGAGTGGACAACACAACACCACTTGATTCAAGATCTTTCTGCAGCCCCTCCAGGGCCGTCTGTCGGGAAACAAAACGAATTTTTGTCACAGCCTGCATGGTTTTCATATCCGCCAGCACCTGGGGCAGGTCATCCGGGGTAAATGCCGGGTCCAGGTAAGCCATGACCCGGATTCCCTGGTTCCAGTCGTGTGCCACCCGTACAAAATTCTCAGAAAAAAGAAAAAAAGAACCGGCCATCAACACAGAAAGGGCAATGGTGAAAAGGGTTGTAAATGTTAGGAACACATTGGCTGCCATATTTGCCAGGGCCCGCTTCAGATAGGATATCATTAAAGGATATATCCTCCTTCCATGCAGGTGGAACCGGAAATATTTTTCATGCCGGGGCCTGCGTTTTCCCCACGCGGGTTTAATATGCCTGCATCAAGGGTATAAAGAGAATCAAAGCCCGTGCGGTTGATCAACGCGGTGTTATGGCTGGCAATAATAATGGTGGTCCCCCTTTCCCGGTACTCCATAAGATAGCGGGTAATCACCTCGGCCGAACAGGCATCAAGGCTTCCGGTGGGCTCGTCTGCCAGGATGATATCCGGGTCCCCCACCACCGCCCTTGCCACGGCCACCTTCTGCTGTTCCCCGCCGGACAGGGAGGGCGGCAGTGCCCCCATGTATTCCATCATCCCCGTGCGTTCCAGCACCCGGGCCACCTTTTTGCGAATCACCGCCGGGGGCTGACCGGCGGCTTCCAGAACCAGAGCGATGTTGTCGTAGACACTTCTGTGGGGAATGAGCTTGAAGTCCTGGAACACCACACCGATGCGCCGCCGGAGATAGGGAATTTTTTCCGAAGACAAACGGGCCAGGTTCATCCCCCCCACAATAATCTGTCCCTGGGTGACCGGGGTTGCCATATACAGCAGATTGAGCAAGGTGCTTTTACCGGCCCCGGAAGGCCCGGTGATAAACACCAGCTCTCCGGGTTTCACAGCCAGGGTAATATTTTTAAGCGCATACCTTGCCCCATATTGCTTTGAAACATCAAACAGTTGAATAATTGAACGATTTTTTTCCATGTATTTCCTATGCACCGGCACAGTGGGAGGGACATAAAAACGCCCATAGACCCAAAATCAAATTTATTTTTTATCATCCCCCTGCCAGCGACAGGAAGGATTGTGGTTTTCGCACCCCTTCACATTGACCCTGCTTGAATTTACTGATATATGATACGGGCTGTCAAGGAGTGCTGCAAAACAGTTTTCCTTACACACCGCCTTCACTGAATCCCGCTTGACGGCTTCTTCCTTCAGTGAAGGCGTTTATTTTTCAAGAGATCGCCTCCGGTCCTGATGGCTGCATCTTCTAACCAAGCCCGGAAAAGCCATTTGTGTTACCCCCCAACACCTGCTGTTTCATATAACCCACATGTCCTGTCGGACACAACGAAGATAGGGTCGTAGACGCGGAGCCAAATGGCATTATGCCGCCCCTCCCCCGACGGGCAATGGTCCCGGACCGGAACTGTAGACAGCTCGATTGTCCGGTTCCTATTGCCCATCGGGGGAGGGGCTCTGCCGAGGTAGACTTGAAGGCTACCTTTTCATATAAAAATATTTGCTCAAAACAGACATTTCAATTATAATTACCCCAAAAAATCTGAAGAGGAAATGATTTTATCATTCCGGGCGCAATCCTTAACCCTTGAATACCAGATATACCCATGACGAACATATTGAACAACAGGATGTCATTATGAATAAAGAAAGCATTGATTTCAGAACCATGGCTTCAAATCTGGGCTTTGACGAAGACGAATTCAAAGAGGTGGCCCAGTTACTGGTAAGTGTGTCTCTATCCGACATGGAACAGCTGGAACAGGGAATTGCAAGCCAGAACCCGGACCAGGTAAAAAACGCTGCCCATTCCATTAAAGGGGCTGCCGGCAATCTGGGCTTCATGGACCTTGCACATTGTGCGGAAACCATTGAAACTTCAGCCAGGTCCAATGATATTGATAATTTGAGCCCCCACATTGAAACCATTAAAAAGACCTTAAACACCATTTCAAACAGCCTTCTGGGCTGATGCCGTGGTACCCGTTGCTCTGGAAATGACCGAAAAAGAGACCAGATCATCGTGTCAAAGAAATCTAAATATGTTTACCACACACCCCCTGACCATTCTGACCATTGATGATCATCCCCTGAATCTCAGAATTATTGAAAAAACCCTTTCCAAGGAAGGCTACAGGGTATTGAGTGCCGAAAACGGTCCCCTGGGAAGACGTCTTGCCAGGGTACAGCAACCGGATCTGATTCTGCTGGACATTAAAATGCCAGGTGAAGACGGGTTTGAAGTTATCCGCTCTTTAAAAAAAGACCCCTCCACCACGACCATTCCTGTCATTTTTCTCACGGCATCCCATGCGGTGACATCAAAACTGAAGGGCTTTCAACTGGGTGCAGTGGATTATATCACCAAACCGTTTCATCCCCTGGAGGTCATCGCAAGAATCCGCCTTCACCTGAAACTTTCCATTGCGGGCAATTCCCTCATCACCGCCCAGGCAGACCGTCTCCGGCAGGTCTCCCGGGCCCAGGCATCTTTGTTACCCACACCGAAAACCCATCCGGATGCCTCCTTTGGCATTTTTTACAAAACCATGGAGGAAGCCGGGGGGGATTTTTATGATATCATCGACGTTGCAGAGAACCTGAAAGGCTATTTCATTGCCGATTTTTCCGGCCACGGCATTGAAACCAGCTACATGACCTACTCCCTCAAGGCGCTGCTCACTCAGAACTTCAGCCCGGTTTACAAGCCGTCTGAAAGCATGAAGATCATCAATGATGTGCTGGTGGAACTGCTGCCCGAAGAAAAATATCTCACGGCCTGCTACCTTCTCATAAACCGAATCACGGGGTTTGCCACCATCATCAATGCCGGGCATCTGCCGGTGATCTTCATACCTGCATCGGGGGAACCCCACCTTATCAAAATAGACGGAGATGTCCTGGGGATTTTCACCGATGCCACCTTTGGCGTAATACAGTTCAAGGTAAGTCCCGGGGATCGTTTATTCATGTACACCGACGGCCTGGTTGAATCTGTAAAAAACAAAATCACCTGGTGCCGTGGGGCGGACACCCTTTTACCCCTTTTCAAGCAAGCCCCCCGTCTATCCATTGAAGACATGCCCGGATATCTGGTGGGAAAAATTTTTAATAATACCGCCATTCCCGAAGATGATATTCTGCTGATCAGCGTGGAGGTGTAAACCCATGGAAAACAACCCCATATTCAATACATTCCAGGAAAAAAACCATCTGAATATCATCTTCAGTTCCACACTGAAAAATGTTGACAGGGCCTGCCGGTATACCCTTACTTTTCTATCCCAGAGCATCCCTGCCTTTCGGCATGAGTTTGAAATCAATCTGCTCATGCGTGAAGGCCTCATGAATGCGGTGAAACACGGAAACGAATTTTCCCCGGACAAACTGGTTCATTTTACCATCCGGGTCTGTCAGCCGGATACCATTCTCATGGAAATAGAAGACCAGGGGGACGGATTTAAATGGTATGAAATGGGCCATGATCTACCCGATGATTACGCGGAAAGCGGCAGAGGCATTTTTATTATACGGCAGTATTGCTCCTTGGCAAAATACAATGCCAAGGGAAATCATCTGACCATTCACAAACAGCTCAACATTGAATAGGGATGGGAATGTGCCCATAAAAAAGAGGGCGCTTATCATATAACCCGCATGTCCTGGCGGACACAACGAATAATGGGTCGTAAATGCGGAGCCAAATGGCATTATGCCGCCCCCCCCGACGGGCAATGGGCCCGCTCCAGAACCCTAGACGGCCCAATTGGCCGGTTCCTATTGCCCATCGGGGGGGCTCTGCTGAGGTAGACTTGAAGGCTACCTTTTCATATAAAAATTTGCCAACCAATCATTGGTGGGAAAATGGAATCAATAACCCAAGATGCCCCCCTTTCAGACTTTCAGATATATAATAAACCCCGTAAGGAAGGATAAATGGAAATAAATTTCTGCAGCAGCTGTGGCGGCGCCATGGAACAGGCTATCCCCGAAGATGATGACCACATGAGGGCCATTTGTACACAATGCGGATTCATCCACTACCTTAATCCTAAAATGGTGGTGGGATGCATTCCCCAGTGGGGTGATCAGGTCCTCATGTGCAGACGTAATATTGAACCGGGAAAGGGCAAATGGACCCTGCCCGCCGGTTATCTCGAAAATGGTGAAACCGTGGAGGAGGGTGCTGCCAGGGAAACCCTGGAGGAAACCCGGGCACAGGTGAACATCACCGGTCCATGTCGACTGTTCAATATTCCCCATGTCAACCAGATGTATCTGATGTTCAGGGCAGAGCTGCTCTCAAAGGAATTTGGCCCCACATCGGAAAGCACCCATGTGGCCCTGTTTTCAGAGGGAAACATTCCCTGGGATGACATTGCTTTTTCAGTCATCCGCAAAACCCTTGAAGACTTTTTTGAAGACAGAAGCCAACTGCCCGGATCATTTAAAATAAAAACAATCCTTCCAGTTTGAGAATGGAATAACATCCCGGGACAGTTTCTAAAGTCGACCAGCCTGGCCAGGGATAGCCCCTTGACATCACGGATGATTTTTGTTTAACATTAAAACCTTTCCACACGTAACATGCAAAATTTATCATTTTTATAAACCTCATGTCCTGATGAACACACTAAATAGTGAAAAACTCATTGGTATTAAAATACACAGCACCCCAAAATTGCTTTTTCATATAAAAAAATAAAGGAGAATACCATGCTCAAAATTGGTGAAAAAGGCGCTGTACCCCAGCGTGACAAAGAAACCTACGCCATTGCCCCCCACCTGCCCTGCGGGGTTGTCACCCCCGAACAACTCAGAACCATTGCAGACGTTTCCGAAAAATACAAGGCAGCGGCAATTAAGGTAACCAGCGCCTCGCGCATTGCCATTGTGGGACTTCAGGAATCAGACATTGACAATGCCTGGAATGATCTTTCGTTAAACCTGGGGCACGCCGTTGGGCTATGCGTAAGAAGCATCAAAGCCTGCCCCGGTACCACCTTTTGCAAACTGGGGCAGCAGGACAGCCTTGGCATGGGCATGAAACTCGATGAAATCTACCATGGCATGGAACTGCCCAGCAAAACCAAAATGGGCGTCAGCGGCTGCACCAATCAATGTGCAGAAAACTGCATCAAAGATGTTTCACTCATGGGAAAAAAATCAGGCTGGACCCTCATGGTGGGGGGAAACGGGGCATCCCGACCCCGGCTCGCCGATGTATTTGCCGAAGGTCTGGACAACGAAACAGCACTGAACCTCATTGAAAAAGTGGTGGCTTATTACAAGGAAAATGGGAAAAAAGGGGAAAGAATCGGCAAAATGATTGACCGACTGGGCCTGGATGCCATGAAAGCCGCCCTTCTGGCCGGATAATCTTTTTTGGGCTTTCTCATAACATGGGCCAGTCTTCACAATTAATGGACCAATGGGATCAGGCCTGTGTTGTTGTGATTTTATCAACCATCTGTGTTTAAGGGTACATTCAAGCAAAAACGCCAATAACACAAGCCTGACCCCACCTCAACAAATTCTCCAGCCCCCGGGCGGTTAATCCCGGGGGAACTTTTCACGGTTTTACGTTCCATGGTACAGGAATCTGTAAAATGAAAAAAACTGCAGCCATAACCCTATTTTTTTTATGCGTCCTGCTTCTGCCCGCATGCCAGTCGGAAAAACCAGCCCCACCGCCCAAAACCATGCTCATCTTCTGTGGTATCACCATGATCAAGCCCATGATGGACATTGCCGAAATCATTGAGTCCCGGGAAAACATCAAAATCATCATCACCAAGGGAGGTTCCGGCAACCTGCTCAAATCCATTGTTTTCAACAACAAAGGAGATCTATATCTGCCAGGCTCAGAACGCTATTATCAAACCATAGAAAAAGAGCATCCCGGACTGATTCTGCACAAGGTTCTGGTGGGGCAGAACCGCGCCGCCATCATGGTTCAGAAGGGAAACCCCAAACAAATCACTTCAGACCTTGAAAACTTTATCCGGCCGGAATATGCTGTGGTCATTGGAAATGCTGCCAGTGGCAGCATTGGCAGGGAAACCCGGAGAATTTTTACCCAGAAGGGCATTTACGATCAGGTGCTGGCCAATACCATGCATCTGACCACCGATTCCAAGGATCTGGCCCGGGCACTGAGGGAAAAAAAGGCAGACCTGGTCATGAACTGGTATGCCGTGGCCACCTGGGATGAAAACAGCCAATTTATGGAGACCATTGACATTGCTCCCCGTTATGCAGCACCCAAATCATTAATTCTGGGTCTTTTAAAATTTTCAGAAAACCAAGAAATTGCCCGCAAATTCATGGCACTGGCCGCATCGGAACAGGGACGGGCTATTTTCAAAAAGTATGGATTAAGTTTTTAAGCGAAAAGACCGTTTTTTACCAGGTCCATGCTGGATTTCAGGGTCTTTCAGGCATTCTTAAAATCCATGGCACCTGGCATCTTCCCAACCGTTTTTCCAAACCGGATATGCTGATATGCAACGCTATGCCCCCCGTGTTAGAACTTTTCTTGCAGAACCCATTACCCGACTGCTCATATATTTTATGATCATTCTGGTCCTGAGTTCCACTGCCCAGATTCTGGTGGAAAACCTTTTTTTAAACAAACTGTACCACCAGAACCGGATTGTTGAAAACCAGCAAGCGAAACAAAACATCGGCGCATTGATCCAGCAGAAATTCATATTTTTGGAGCTGAACTTCAGACAAATGCTGCTGTCAGACAACAGCCACTCCCGCAAAAATCTTTCCAGCCAGTCAGCCACCTACATCAGCTCATTGAAAAAATTACTTATACTGCTCCAGAGGGGTGGACAATTCATTGAAACCATCGAGGTAAACCTGAACCGGACAGACCGGTTCCAGG
This sequence comes from uncultured Desulfobacterium sp., assembly GCA_963674605.1. GTDB lineage: Bacteria > Desulfobacterota > Desulfobacteria > Desulfobacterales > Desulfobacteraceae > Desulfocicer. The sequence goes on from OY771474.1 coordinate 2,200,714, forward strand.
AGGTTATTTCTTACACAAGGGAAGCACCGGAAGCAATTTCTGTTGAAGTAATTAATATATCACCTAAACTCAACGAACTTGAAAGCATTCTATCCACCATTTCAGCTCTTTTGAATCATTCAAATCCCGCCAGCCTTGACCATCGCGTCAAAACCACTGCCCAGGAGGCAGAAACCCTGTTTCAGCGCTGCCGGGAAGATGCCAATAAAATACTGCATGACACCAACCGTACCCTGGCACAGCTCATACAGGAAAGAAATATTCAAAAAAATGAATTCCAAAAGGTCAGGAATCTGTTTTTTGTGCTGATCCAGCTGTTTGTGGTGGCCATGATGGTTATGATCCTGTTGAAAATCACCCGGATTCTGCGTCAGCGAAAAATTGCCGAAGCTAAAAACAGGCAATTGCTGTCTGCCATCAAGCTAAGCCCCCTTACCTTTCTCATCACTGACAAGAACGCCACCATAGAGTACGTCAACCAGGCCTTTGAAAAGATTTCGGGGTATTCGGCCGCCGAGGCCATCGGTCAGTCCACCCGGATCATGAAATCAGGACGACATGACAAGGCCTTTTATGAGAACATGTGGAACACCCTGCTTTCCGGCAAAATATGGAATAACGAGATACAGAACCGCAGAAAAAACGGAGAGCTGTTCTGGGAGAGCGCCACCATCATTCCCTTGGAGGATGAAGACGGAAGCATCAAGCGGTTTCTGGCCATTAAAGAGGACATGACCGAAAAAATCAACCTTCTCAAATCCTATGAAGAAGCCAATGAGGTATTCCAGGAAATATTTTCCAACCTGCCCGTGGGAGTGGTCATCGTTGACACCGAAAAATATATTCTACAGGTCAATGCCGAGGCGGAACGCATACTGGGATATGCGCCCAACGAGGCGGAACGGCTGCTGACAAACCGGATATGCCACGGCAGCTACTGCACGATGGTTTCCGGGGAATGCCCCATCTTTGAGGGACAGAAACCACGGGTGATCCTGGAAGAAAAATATGCCATTAAAAAAGACGGCACCACCATACCTATTTTAAAAAGTGTGATTCCCATAAAACTGAAAGGAAAGCGGGTATTTCTGGAGGCGTTCATGGATCTGTCCGCCAGAAAACAGGCGGAAATCGCCATGATTAACGCCAAGACCGCCGCAGAAAATGCCAATAGGGCCAAATCGGAATTTCTTGCCACCATGAGCCACGAAATCAGAACCCCCATGAACGCCATCATGGGATTCACTGATCTGCTAATTACCGAAGAAACCCAGGAGGACAAGAAAGAAAAACTCCAGATTGTTTCCGAATCGGCCCACAATCTGCTGCAGTTGATCAACGATATCCTGGATTTTTCCAAAATAGAAGCCGGTAAAATAGAATTGGAACACCTGCCGTTGTCCATTAAGGCGCTCTTGAACCAGGTGCACAGCCTGTTTGTTTTCAAGGCAAAGGAAAAATCCCTGGATCTTATTTTAAATGTGGAAGAAAGCATGCCCGAATATGCCATGGGAGATGAACTCAGAATTCAGCAGCTCATGATCAATCTTCTGGGCAACGCCCTCAAGTTCACCCACAGAGGGTCCATACACATCCACGCGGCATACAAAGACAGGCATTTCATCCTGAAGGTGGAAGACACCGGTGTGGGCATTCCCAAAGACAGCATCAACCACATTTTTGAATCCTTCCGCCAGGCAGACAGCTCCACAATGAGACAATATGGCGGCACCGGTCTGGGGCTTGCCATCTCATCCTCCCTGGTGAAATTAATGGACGGTTACATTGAGGTCACCAGTGAAGCAGATAAAGGATCGTGCTTTGCCATTCATCTGCCCCTGGAAGTTGTGAACCCGGCGGATCTGGTACATTCTGAGCCTGTTGAACAGGTTACAAACAGCTTTATGACAAAAAAAACCATCCGGGTACTGGTGGTGGAGGACAATGCCTTTAATTTGAAAATCGTAAAAGCCATGCTCAAACGCATGGGCATTGCCCATGACAGTGCTGAAAACGGTGAAATCGCCATGGAGCGGCTGAAAACAGATGTCTATGATCTGGTACTTCTGGACATGCACATGCCTATCATGGACGGCATGGAAACCATTGCCGCCATTCGCAGTACCCCGGAATTAAAAGACCTCATGGTCATTGCCCTCACCGCCAATGCCATTGTGGGGGACAGGGAAAAATATATCCGGGCGGGGTGCAACGACTATCTGTCCAAACCCCTGAAACGGGAGACTCTCCAGGAAAAAATCCGCTCCCTTTTTCCCGAGGCATTTTAAATGCATTTCCGGCTTCATTGCAACATCTGCCGCGTCTGGGGGGGGGCAGACGTAGGTATCGTCCTGCACTTAAAGCTTTCCCGACACCCCGGCATCATCAAAGGAGGCCATCTCGCACATGATCTTGCAGGCGGCCTCGGCGGTATCCATGGTCAGGGCCGCACCGGTTCCTTCACCAAGACGCATTTTAAAATCAATGACAGAAATTATATCCATATATTCCAGGGCCGATTTCTGGGCAGCTTCAACGGATTTATGGCCGGAAATCAGGTAGCCCCGGATGTCAGGATTAATAACAAAGGCCACAAGTCCGGCGGCGGTGGAAATTACCCCGTCAAGGACCACGGCACACCCCACGGATGCCGCAGCAAGTACGGCACCGGCAATACCTGCAATTTCATAGCCCCCCACCTTTTCCAGAACCTCAAATCCGTTTCGGGGATCCGGCTTCTGGAACAAAAGGGCCTTTTCAATAACTTGGGTTTTATGACTCAAGCCTTTGTTGTCAACACCGGTGCCCCGGCCGGTTGCCTGGGCCGGCGTAATGCCGCAGATGGTTGAAATAACGGCCGATGCCGATGTGGTATTGCCGATGCCCATCTCCCCCAGGCCCACAATGTCCACGGGTGCGGTCCTGTGACTGTCCAGGAACACCCCCATGCCGTAAGCCAGGGCCGTGAACATCTCCCGGCGGGTCATGGCCGGTTCCAAAGCAAAATTGCGGGTCCCCCTCCGCACCTTTTTTATGATAAGATCGGGGTGGGGATCAAAATCACCGTCCACCCCCATGTCCACAATTTTCATGTCAATGTGATGATGGCGGCACAATACATTGATGGCAGCCCCGCCCTGGAGAAAATTTTTAACCATCTGCCCGGTCACCTCCCGGGGATAGGCGGATACCCCCTCTTCGGTGATGCCATGATCTGCTGCAAACACAAACAATGCCTTGCGGCGAATGAGCGGATGGAGGGTCTTCTGAATCAGGCTCATCTGCACGGACAGCTGCTCCAGGGTACCCAGGGCACCCAGGGGTTTTGTCTTATTATCCATTTTTGCCTGGGCTGCGGCCAGAAAGGTCTGATCCACGGGCACGACACCTTCAATAACCCCCCGGCAGAAAGCTTCCCGCCCATGGATACCCCTGGCATCAGCAAGTTTTTTTTCCGGGGCCCTGATGGCCCCTTCTCCATGGATGACAACACCCCGCCTCCCCCCGGAACATGTGGGGTCCGGCACCTGCGCCTTTAACCCGGCATGGCTTTTTATGGGGTGATCGCCAGCAGCTTCAACACCCATTTGGGCATCCTTGCTCTGACAACCGGGGGTCGGGGTCAGGCAAGTGCCGGTAAAATCCATAATATACTTCAGATCCTCACCGGATATCACGTTTTCCATGAGCCCGGGGATACATTCAGGAGACACACATCCTTCCACCAGCAGGGCCAGGCAGGACTGATATTTTTCCATGAAGGGCAGCCCGTCCACCATATTCTGCCGGGTCAGACCATAGGCCCCTGCCACCACCAGTTCTTTATAATGAAGGGCATTGATCAAATTGGTTTCAAGATGTTCATTCTTGGTAATACCGCTGAAAAAGCACATTCGCCCGGCCTTACCGGCCTTGACGATACCCAGGGCAAAGGCCATGAAATCGGCACAGGCATTGACCACCACATCAAACTCACTTTCCACGGTATCCTTGAGGCAGGCGATACCGGTGGCAGACAGAAAAGGAGCGATCTTCAATCTTTTTTCTTCACTTTTCTCAATGACAAGGACCTGGGCTCCCACATCCATGAATGCCAGTGCAGCAACAAGCCCCATGGTGCCGCCCCCATAGATGATCACCCGTTCCCCGGGCACAGGCTTAACCTTATCCAGAAGGTTAAATACACATCCCACGGGTTCGGCAAAGCAGGCAATGGAATCTGAAATGCCATGGGGCAGGGGTACCAGACTTGACGGGGAAACCCTTACCTGTTCGGCAAAGCCGCCATCGGTGTGAAATCCCATAATCTTCATGTCCTCACACAGATTTTCACGACCGGACACACAATAACGGCAATGGCCACAGCTGGTTCCCGGCCACACGGCAAAACGATTTCCCGCATCATCCTCAAGCACCATCTCATGGCCGGGTACCCGGGGAAGATGAAGGTCCCGATGGCCCTGGCTCCACATTTTTGCATCGGTTCTGCACACAGCGCAGCACCGAACCTTGAAAACAGGCAGATCCGTTGAGATGTCATCTTCAAAAAGATCCATAAATTCAAGACGTCTGAGTCCCCTGAGAATCAGTTTTCTCATATGTTTTTCTTCTGTCCTTATTTTATTATTTTTATATGAAACTCCGTCTAAATCTCTGGAATCATAAGAGTTTCTTTTTTTTGTTGTGGCTGATGTTTACAGCCATGTGGGTTTTATATGAAAATGCCGACAGCTGAGCCCCCGGCGGCATAATACCATTTGGCTCCGCGTCTACGACCCATTATTCGTTGTGACCGGCTGCCCAGTCATGTTTTTTTTATAAAGGTTCTTCCCTGAGGATCAGCCGGAAAATGGTGCCATGCCATCCCTGTTTTTTTTCCATGGTTGCCACATGGGCCTTGACGGTTTCAAGTTTTTCCATGGGAAAAACAGACGCCTTATCAAGTTTGCAGGCAAGATAGACATCGTCTTTTACCCGAATATAGTCTGTTTCGGTTTTAATGATCAACAACTGGGTTTCCATGCAATCTCCCTGATTTAAAACACCATGTTGGGGCATAATGATATCCTTACAGAAGGGCTTCGAGTTTTTTCAGGCCCTGTTCCGGTTCATTGTTCTGGGATGCCACCCAGTTCTGCAAGGCCTCAAAGGCCCCATTGCCATCCAATGCCCTGGCGGCAATTTCCAGGCCAGCCTCAATGGTGCTGACCTTACCGGCCACGTAAAAAATCAATGCGGCATTCAAGATGGCGGCATCGTACCTTGCCCCCTTTTCCCGCCCCCGGATCAGGTTTACAAATCGGGCAGGTTCATTGTTGATATTCCCCTCGGGTGCCAGTTCTCCGGGATCATAGGTGTCCAGGGAAAATGCCCCGGATGTCAAGGCATATTGGGAAACTTCCCCGGTTTCGGAAAGCTCTGCACACCAGGTGGTACCGCACACAGAGGCTTCATCCATGCCCCTGGCAGAGCCGTCAATGCTGCCGTAAATCACCATGGCCCGTTTAAACCCTATGGCCTGCATCACCTCAATCACCGGCAGAATCATCTCCTTTGCATACACCCCCCGCACCGCGCGGTCCGGCATGGCAGGGTTTGCAAGGGAAGCGGCGATGTTCAGGGTGGAACCAAAATAAATCTGGGAAAGAATTCTGCCAAGGGCCATGGGATGTATCTGGGGACTCATGCCATTAAAGAGACCTAACCCCGTTGTTTCAATACTGCGGGCCACCACATCCACATTGCACTCCACATCCACCCCCAGAGCTTCTGCCATATCCACGGTGCCGCACCGGGAGGTAATGGCCCGGGCACCATGACGTGCCATTTTAACACCGCCGGACGCAGCAATAATAGATGCAGCCGTGCTGATATTAAAGGTCTTGAAGGTGTCCATGCCGGTACCGCTGTTTTCCACAACCGGTTGGCTTCCATTGAGTTCCACCTTGTTGGTATCCAGATCATAGATGGCCTGCCAGGAGCCCGCAACCTCATCGGCGGTTTCTCCTTTGGCCGTAAGGGCTGCCAGAAAAGCGCCCTGATGCATGGCAGTCACTTCATTCTTCAAAATATGATGAAAGGCATTTCTTGCCTCATCTCTGTTCAGGTTTTCTCGGCTGATAAGGCGCGTAATAAGCGCACCGAACTTTCTGTTTAATTCCAGGTCCTGCATATGAACTCCTGTGGAAGTATAATCCTGCATGGTCTGTGCGTTGTGTTCAAAAAAACTCGGGTAAAAAGCCCTATTTTTATTTGGATTTTTGCCCTTTAGTCAAGGACTTTTTCCAGACTCCCCCCGAATATTCTATGGAATCCCAAGCATCCAAAAGGCCAAATCGCACCATCGACTTCCAATAACAGAAAGACTGACCCCGCTGATCCACCAGGTGTGACGACTGAAAGGTGGTATGATCAAACCCCGGTGGAGATTTTCAGATCTAAATATTATACAGGGGGGGCAGTGATGGGACCTTCAACCGGCTCAATCAGCAGTCCTGGCCAGTGGAGCATGGCGGTGGTCCGGCGTTTCCGCTGTATATCCTTTAACACAAATCCGGCAACATCCTCTGTCACATGAATTAGTTTAGCCAGTTCACCAGCAGAAATATCGTGATTATATGCCCACAGAGCAAGATCCATTTTTTCAAAAGGAAGGCCATAATAAAACTCATCCTGCCCCTGGGACAGACTGAAAGTATCTGTGGTGGGAGTGGTGCTACAAATCTCTTGAGGAAGGTCCAAATACCGGGCCAGGTCATACACCTGGGTTTTGTAAAGATGGGCAATGGGCTTAATATCTGAGGATCCATCTCCATTTTTAACAAAAAAGCCCTGGTCATATTCCATGCGGTTGGGCGTACCCACCACGGCATAATTCAAACGATCGGCATGAAAATACTCAAGCGTTTTTCGGATACGTTGTTTGAAATTGGTTGCAGCAACAATCTGAAGATATTGTTTCAACTCCATACGTTTTTTAGAGATGGTGCCATCAGGTGACCTGACGATGAGATGAAAATAATTGATCCCCCCATCCCCCCCCCCTGCAATGGCAATCTTACTTTTCCACCCATCACCATAATCTGGGAAAATCTCGCGAACAGCATCATCTCTCCACATATAACATCCAATGGCTTCAAGCGTCGCACTGATATTAACTTCAAGAAAATCAATCCCCAGGTGTTTGAGAAGCATGTTTCCCAGACGGGAGCTTTCTCCTGACGAATCTCGCTCGGGAAGCAGCAGGCCCAGAACTTTTTCCGGACCAATTGCCATTGCACTCAATGCTGCAGATACTGCACTGTCAATACCGCCGGAAACGGCCACCACAAGTCCACGGCGTTTCAAATTCTTTCGTAAATGCAAACGAATTCCATCTACTATTTTTTGTACCTCTTTACCCTTGTCAAATTGAAGCAACTCGTGCAGAACCTCAGTTTGTGCCATGTGTCTAATCCTCCACCAAGCAGTGTATAAAAACTTTTAACATTGAATTGAGCATAATACTTATGAATTAATAGATTTCTTATCCAAAAGCAAGATGTTTCATTTACAACGATAAGCATCAAAAAATTTGGCTTGATCTTCTCTCAGGTTGATGCTATTTTTTTCAATTCGATGCATTTTTTTACGCCTCCCATGAACGCCAGGCAGTGCTCTATATGTGCGGACATGAAACAACGGGGGCATGTGGCGATTCATTATTTCCAACCATAATAAATTGAGGAGACTGTTCGTGAAAAAGATTTTCAGTTCTTTATGTCTTGTGGTCATCATGTTTGCACTTGTACCCATGGTATCTGCTCAGAGCATTAAAATTGGTTTCAACATTCCCCTGACCGGAGAAATTCCCAAGGTCGGCGAAGAATCCAAGTATGCCGGAGAGATGCTCTTAAATGAAATCAATGCCCAGGGCGGCCTTGAAGTGGGCGGCGAAAAACACATGTTGGAATTTGTTTATGAAGACAATGAATCTAAGGCGGAGTCTGCGGTAACCGCCGCATTAAAACTCATAGAAAGAGATAAGGTCCTTGCCATTGTGGGACCCAACTCCAGCAAACAGGCCGTACCGGCAGGTCAGGTATGCAATGACAACCGCACCCCCATGATCTCTCCCTGGTCCACCAACCCAGACACCACCAAAGACCGTCCCTGGGTGTTCCGGGCCGCCTTCCTGGATCCCTTCCAGGGTCCCGTGGCCACGGATTTTGCCATCAAGACCTTTAAAGCCCAAAAAGCGGCGGTTCTATATGCCCTGGCCAATGATTACAGCAAAAACCTTGCTGAAATCTTCCAGGCCGACTTTAATAAAAAAATGGGCGACGGAGCTGTTGTGGCCTTTGAAAGTTATGGAGACAAAGACCAGGATTTCAGTGCCCAGCTCACCAAGATCCTTTCGGCAAAACCCGATTTTATCTTTCTGCCCAACAACTACAACGAAGTGGCCCTCATCATCAAACAGGCCCATGACCTTGGCTGGACAGGACCCTTCATGGGTGCTGATGCCTGGGGTAACTCAGAGCTGATGAATCTTTGCGGAGACGACTGCAAAGGTCACTACTTCTCCACCCATTACGCCGCAGCCGGTGCCACCGGTGCCACAAAAGATTTTATAGACAAATACACCGCCCTTTATGGATATCAGCCCGCAGATGTGGCTGCCCTGACCTGGGATGCCATTCATGTGGTGCTGGCAGGTATTCAGAATGCCGGTAAAATCACCGGTAACCTCAGAAAAGACCGACAGAACCTCCGGGACGGCATTGCCGCCATCAAGGAAGTAAAGGGAATCACCGGTAACATGAAGTTTGACGCCCAGGGAGATCCCATCAAATGTGCCGTGGTGGTTAAAATCAGTGACACCGGTGAATTTGAATTCACCGAATCCGTTTGCCCATAACCCCATCCATGATGGAACACTCACACAATTTTCCCAGGTGAGCGTTTAATGCCTGCACCTTAACACTGCAGGCATTTTCCGGCCGGACATGTAAAACATCTGGTACTGCCCGGCAGTGCCCTTATGCCAATACCCGTCCCAGTTAACCTTAACCGGACAACTTTAAAAAAGTGCCATCGCGTTACATCAAACGGGGACCGTCGCCCCCGGAAAATTGCGTCCATAACCCGTGTGCCGGCTGATATCATCTTAGAATGCCATCAACCGGCACATGCTGTATATTGAGGATATTCTCGTGTTTGACAGTATTTTTCAAAACCTATTCAATGCATTGCAATGGGGCAGTTTTTATTCCCTCATCGCCCTTGGCTACACCCTTGTCTACGGGGTATTGCGCCTGATCAACTTTGCCCATGGGGATATATTCATGGTGGGGGCCTACATTGCCTTTTTCCTTTCGGTTTTCTTTTTTAAAGGAGATCTTGCCCTTTCCGGGGCTACCACCCTTGCCCTTGTCATCCCACTTACCATGGTTCTGACATCCATCTGCGGGGTGACCCTGGAGCGCATCGCCTACCGCCCCCTGAGACGAAAGGGGGCCAACCGGCTTTATGTTGTCATCACTGCTCTGATGTGCGGATTGATCCTTGAAAACGGCAATTTGGCCTTCCTTGGTGCCAGCCGCAAAAGTTTTCCCGAACTCATCGACAAGGTTATCTATAAATTTGGTCCGGTAAGCATGACCAACCTGAAAATCGGGGTGGTCCTGTCGTCCATCATTGTTTTTTTCATTCTCAATGCCTTTATCACCAAAACCAAAATCGGCATGGCCATGCGGGCCATCTCCTACGACAAATTTGCAATTCCCCTCATGGGAATTCCCATAGATACCATCATTGTGGTGACCTTCGTGCTGGGCTCATCCCTGGCCGGTCTTGCCGGTATTCTCTTTGCCATGTCCTATCCGGTGCTGGACCCGTTCATGGGGGCACTGATCGGTTGGAAAGCCTTTATTGCGGCGGTGGTGGGGGGAATAGGTGACATCAAGGGTGCCTTTGTGGGTGGGTTCCTCCTTGGCATTGTGGAAATTTTGGCCGTGGCGGTGTTTCCATCCACTTTCCGGGATCTCATTGCTTTTTCCATACTGCTCATGATCCTGGTGGTCAAACCCACTGGTCTTTTCGGCATTGCAAAATCAACCAAAATATAGGGTTTTCACATGAAAAAGTTGTCCATACCTCTCCTGCTGCTCCTCCTTGCCGTGGGAACTGTGCTGGCGGCACATTTTGAGCTGCTGGATCTTTACATACAGACGGTGATCATGTTCATCGGGGTCAATATCATTCTCTCCTCAAGCTTTAACATCATCAATGGCTACATGGGGGAATTTGCCTGCGGCCATGCCGGATTCATGGCTGTGGGGGCCTATGTTACATCGGTCCTGAACATCATTTTATTCACCAAAAGTAAAACCTTTGGTGCCCCCATCCTCTCACCGGATCTGGCCCTGTACTTTTTCCCGGTAACCCTGATACTGGGGGGAATTGCCGCAGCCTTCACCGGTCTCATTGTTGCGGTTCCCTCATTTAAAACAAGGGATGATTATCTGGCCATCATCACCCTTGCCGCCAATTTCATCATCGTGAGCCTGTTCATTAACATGGATGTCATCGGCGGTGCCAGGGGACTCATGGGCATGAAACAGATCGTATTTGCCATGGAGGATGTCGCCTTTATTCCATGGATGCTCATCTGGGTATTTACGTTCACCTATCTCACCGTGTTCATCATCCGTCGATTTGTCACCTCCACCTATGGCAAGGGCATCATCGCCATCCACCAGGATGAGATTGCCGCAGAAATCATGAGTGTCAACACCAACAAGATGAAACTTGTGGCCTTTATGCTCTCCTCTGGCCTTGCCGGCATTGCCGGGGGCCTGTTTGCCCATATCTTAGGATACATCAACCCAAACTCCTTTGGTATTTTAAAATCCACGGAATGTCTGGTCATGGTGTACATGGGGGGCATGGGTTCTCTGAGCGGGTCCATCATCGCCGCCATCCTCTTTACCCTGCTCATTGAAGGCCTGCGATTCTTCATCCCCGCCCTTGATACCCTTATTCACTATCTGCCCCTTATTCCGGATACCTTTCATTTAAGCCAGGTATTAAAATGGGTTATTATTCCCCTGATTCTGGTTATTCTCATGCAGTTTCGCCCCGAAGGAATCATGGGCAACCGTGAATTATCCGACTTCTTCCCAAAACTCAAACGATTCTACGTCTTTAAATAAAGATCATACATTCAGAAAGGACATCACAACGGAGAAATGATTTATGTCATTGCTTAAAATAGAGGGTCTGACCCAGAAGTTCGGAGGGTTAACCGCTGTATCCGATTTTTCAACACACTTTGAGGGCAACGAGCTCATGGGGCTCATCGGCCCAAATGGTGCCGGTAAAACCACGGTTTTCAATATTGTATCCGGTTTTTACACCCCCACCCAGGGTGATCTCATGTTTAAAGGCAACACCATCAATGGCTTAAAACCCCACGTGGTGACGGGCATGGGCATTGCCAGGACTTTTCAGAACATCCGCCTGTGGCATGACATGTCTCTGCTTGACAATATTCTGATATCCCAGCACCACAATCTGGGCTACACGCTGTTTGATTCCTTTATGCGCAACCGACGTTACATGGAAAATGAACAGCGCATGAGAACAATTGCCATGGACCTTCTTGAACAGCTGAATCTGGTTCAATTCAAGGACGAAAGGCCGGGTAACCTGCCCTATGGCATCCAGCGCAAAATTGAAATTGCCAGGGCACTGTCCGTGAAACCGGACCTGCTGCTGCTCGATGAGCCCGCCGCCGGTCTCAACTCGTCGGACGTCCAAGATCTTATCAAACTCATTGCCTGGATTCACAAGGAATTTGACATTGCCATCTGGATGATCGAACATCAGATGGCCGTTGTCATGTCCCTTTGCTCATGGATACAGGTCATTGATTTCGGCCAGACCATTGCCCAGGGAACGCCGGAAGAGATACAGAATAACCCGGCGGTAATCAAAGCATATCTGGGGGATGATAATATCTGATGTTACTTGAAATCAAAAATCTATATGTTAAATACGGCAATATCGAAGCCCTGCACGGCATCTCCTTCACCGTTGACAGAGGCGAAATTGTAACCCTCATTGGTTCCAATGGTGCCGGTAAAACCACCACATTGCATGCCATCACCCGGGTGCCGCCCCCCGAGGGTTCCAAGGTATCCGGCGGTGATATTTTATATAATGGACACAGCATCCTCAATATTCCGGCCCACACCATTGTATCCGATTATCACATTGCCCTTGCCCCCGAAGGCCGCCATATTTTCGGCAATCTCACCGTGGAGGAAAATTTAAAACTTGCCACCTACTCCCGAAAAGATGACGCCTCCAGAAAAAAGGACTATGACCGGGTCTACGATCTGTTTCCAAAAATGGCGGAACGGCGCTACCAGCGAAGTGAAACCTTAAGCGGCGGCGAACAGCAGATGTTGTCCGTGAGCCGTGCCATCATGACGGCCTGTGATTTTATTCTACTGGATGAACCCTCCATGGGATTGTCTCCGCTTCTCATGTATGATATGTTCAGGGTTTTAAAAACGCTCAATGAAGAGGGAATGACCATCCTGCTCATTGAACAGAACGCCAACCTGGCTTTAAAGTTTGCCCACCGGGGATATGTCCTTGACACCGGAGAAATTGTGGCAAGTGGGTCTGCAACGGATCTGTTGGACAACCCCGATGTAAAAAAAGCATACCTGGGCGGATAATATTCATGAAATTCAGACCATGCATAGATCTTAAAAACGGAAAAGTGGTGCAGATTGTGGGGGGAACCCTTGACGACAATCAGGGCAATGCCCCGGTCACCAATTTTGAAACACACAAAACCCCGGTGGCATTTGCCGCCAGATACAAGAAAGACCAGTTGTTCGGAGGCCATGTCATCTCCCTGGGGCCGGGCAATGAGGCGGCGGCTCTGTCGGCACTGCAAGCCTTTCCCGGCGGCCTCCAGGTGGGGGGCGGCATCACTTCGGAAAATGCCCGGACCTATCTTGATGCCGGGGCCAGCCATGTCATTGTCACCTCCCATGTATTTTCCAAGGGTGCCATTGACATGGATAAGCTGAAAAACCTGGTGAAAACCGTGGGGGTAAAGCGGCTGGTGCTGGACTTGAGCTGCCGCAAAAAAGGCAAAGACTTTTTCATCGTCACTGACCGCTGGCAGACCTTCACCCAGGTGGCCATCACCGAAGAAACCCTTGTTTTTCTGTCAGCATATTGCGATGAATTTCTGATCCACGGAGTGGATGTGGAGGGCAAAATGGCGGGCATCCAGACAGAACTTGTTGAGATACTGGGAAGCCATTCGCCCATTCCAGCCACCTATGCGGGGGGGGTCAGCAGTTTTTCCGATCTTGATCTTGTTAAAAAACTGGGGAAAAATCGGGTTGACCTGACCATCGGCAGTGCCCTTGATATTTTCGGCGGCACCATTTCCTATGATGCCGTGGTGGCATGGCACCATGCCTGCAAGGCAGTTACATAACAAAGAATGGGGCTTGGTCATAATATGGGCCATCCGTCACAATTGATAGGCCAACGAGGTCAGGTTATGTTGTGAGCAAGCCCAAAGAATGAAAATGGCAATATGCCGCCGCCCCCCCGACGGGCAATGGGCCCGGACCGGAACTGTAGACAGCTCAATTGTCCGGTTCCTATTACCCATCGGGGGGCGGTTCTGCTGAGGTTGCCTTGGAGGCTGCCTTTTCATATAACCCACATGTCCTGTCGGACACAACGAAGATAGGGTCGTAGACGCGGAGCCAAATGGAATTATGCCGCCCCTCCCCCGACGGGCAATGGGCCCGGACCGGAACTGTAGACAGCTCGATTGTCCGGTTCCTATTGCCCATCGGGGGAGGGGCTCTGCTGAGGTAGACTTGAAGGCTACCTTTTCATATAAACATACATGGCAGTAAACACCTGCCACAACGAAAGTTGAAACCCCAATTATTGCAGCATCTTGGACGGAGTTTTATATAAAAAAAATGGAAAACAAAGAGGCCATGGAAGAACTGAGCAAGACAAAACAGAAAAAAAATGCCGAGGCCCTTCAGGAAATCGGGGTACGGCTGGTGGACCTGCCGGAAAAAGAACTCAAGACTCTGGACATCCCGGACATACTGAAAGATGCCGTGCTTGAGGCCCAGTCCATGACCCGGCATGGAGCCAGAAGACGACAGCTTCAGTACATAGGCTCTCTCATGCGTGACCTTGATCCGGAACCCATTCAGACCGCCGTGGAGCATATTTCCCTGAACCGGGCCCAGGCTGCGCATAAATTCCAACAAATGGAAGCCTGGCGGGACCACCTGATATCACCGGATACGGCCGATGATACCCGAACTCTGGATGTTTTTATGAACACCTTTCCCCACACCGACCGCCAGCGACTGGGTCAGCTCATCCGCAATGCCGTCAATGCAAAGGACGCAAAAAAGAAAACCAGGGCTGCCCGGGGACTGTTCCAGTACATCCGTGAAATCATGGAAACTCCCACCGGGGAACCCACCCTCTGATGTTTCTGCCCACCACAAAAAAAGAATGCCTGGAGCGGGGATGGCAAGCCCTTGATGTCATCCTTATCACCGGCGACAGCTACATTGATTCGCCCTTCATCGGGGCTGCCGTCATTGGCAAAACCCTGGAAAAACAAGGATTTCGTGTGGGGATCATTGCCCAGCCGGACATGGAATCCCCCGGGGATATCACACGCCTGGGGGAACCGCGCCTTTTCTGGGGCATCACCGCCGGGGCCGTGGATTCCATGGTCGCCAACTACACGGCCACCCGGAAGCGAAGAAAAAGCGACGACTACACCCCGGGGGGGGTCAACAATCGTCGCCCCGACCGAGCCGTCATTGCCTATACCAATCTCGTTAAACAAAATTTCAAAAATACCTGCCCCATTGTACTGGGGGGCATTGAGGCAAGTCTTCGGCGGGTGGCCCACTATGATTTCTGGAGCAACAAGATCAGACGTTCCATTCTCTTTGATGCCAAGGCCGATTACCTCATCTACGGCATGGGGGAAAAGACGGTTGTGGCCCTGGCAACGCTGCTGTCCCAGCAGTTATTAACTCCCTGCACTGCCAGACTCCAAAAGGAAATATTATCCGTCCGGGGGCTTTGCCATATTTCAAAAAACCCGGTTACCGGTTACACAGAACTGCCATCCTTTGAAACGGTGAGAAAAGACAATACAGCTCTGGTTCAAAGCTTCCACCATTTCTACACCAACAATGATGCCGTGACGGCCAAGGGCCTTATGCAGAAACAGGATGCCCGGTACCTGATCCAGAATCCCCCGACCCCGGTGCCGGACACAGCGGAAATGGACCGCATCCACGACCTTGAATACGAAAGAAATCTTCACCCCTATTACGCAAAAATGGGACAGGTAAAGGCCCTTGATACCATCCGCTTTTCCATCGCCACCCACCGGGGATGCTATGGGGAATGTAATTTTTGCGCCATTGCCGTCCACGAGGGCAGAACGGTTCGATGGCGAAGCCAGGAGTCCATTTTGCGTGAAGTGGAAGCGATGACAAGCCATCCGGCATTCAAGGGGATCATCTCCGATGTGGGGGGGCCCACGGCCAATATGTACGGATTTGAGTGCAGCAAAAAAATAAAACAAGGTCCCTGTCGGGACAAACGCTGCCTCTTTCCTGCCACCTGCAAAACCCTGATGCCCGACCACTCCCCCCAGATAACCCTTTTAAAACGCATATCTGCTGTCAAGGGAGTAAAAAAGGTGTTTGTGGCTTCGGGCATCCGGTATGACCTGATCCTGGCAGACAAAAAACACGGCCAGCAATACCTGGGGCACATTGTCCGGGACCATGTGTCCGGCCAGATGAAAATCGCCCCGGAACACACGGAAATGGATGTGCTTTCAGCCATGGGCAAACCCGGGAACACCGGCGAACTGCTGGAGTTTAAAAAACGATTTGACTTCCTATCCGAAAAGGCCGGAAAAAAACAGTTTCTCACCTATTACCTCATGGCGGCCCATCCGGGCTGTACCCGGAATCACATGCACCAGCTCCAGCAGTTCATCCGCCGGGAACTGGGTATCCGTCCCGAACAGGTGCAGATTTTCACGCCCACCCCGTCCACCTATGCCACCTTGATGTATGCTACAGGCACCCATCCCTTTTCCCGGCAGAAAATATTTGTGGAAAAAAATCCCCTGGAAAAGGAGAGGCAAAAAAAAATGATCACCGGTTTTGCCGGAACATACCGGCAAAAGACGTTTCATGGACATCCCTCCCCGGGAACCCTTTCTAAAGAAATCTTTCCCATGCCCCCCCACCGGACAAAGAAAAACAAACAGCCAAAAAATCATCGGACAAGACAAGCCCATGACCCTAAGCCGGTATAAAACCATTCTCACCATCAGTCTTCCCCTGGTGCTGAGCATGGGTGCCACCACGGTAATGGAATTCATTGACCGGGTATTTCTGGGCAACTATGATCTTAATAGCCTGGCCGCCGCCACCCCGGCCGGCATCACCTCCTTACCCGGGATACACAAATCCTGACACATTCACAGATGACCATTTTGTGTTTTGTATTTGCAACAGCAAATGATCCATGTATAGTATTCAGAAAAATAACGCCCCTTTGCGGACACATTTCAACTAAAGGGAACTCCCCCATGAACCAGGCATAAAGCATGAATTTTTTCAACTCCATTCGTACCCGGCTGGCCCTGTCGGCCTTTTTGATTGTATCTCTCTCCATTGGAATAATCACAGGCATTGCCACCTGGAAAATCCGTGAAACAACTCTGGCAAACACCCGGCAGGAAACCCTGCTGTTTTTAAAAAAGAACCGCCAGGAGATCCATGAAAAACTCCAGGACGCCATTCAGCTCAGCGAAATCCTGGCCCAGTACATCGCCTCCACCCACCATGACTGGCAAAAGACCGTTTTCCTCAATAATCTCTTAAAACACAACCGCATCGCTGGAATCAGAAGCCTATTTACCATCCCTCCGAAAAAAGAAAACAGCCGACGGCTCAATGACGAACTCATCCAGTTCTGGCAGACCACCCCCACCGGAGAAACCAGCAGCACCTTTTTCGATCCTTCACAAATCAGCCAGATCATGAAAACGGCAAAGCTGGCAGAAGAAACCGGAAAAACGGTGATTTCAGATCCCTACCCCGACCCATCAGAGAAAACAGATACCCTTTTATGTTCAGTTGTTACACCGGTTATCCGTTATGGGCGGTTCCAGGGCAGCACCTGTGTGGAACTGTCCACGGAAGAAATCTGTCAACCCATCACCGATAACCTGAGCAGTTTTTCCATGGCCGGCCAGATCTCCCAGATGAGCCTCTTCACCGCCGGGGGGACCATTATATGGGTGTTAAAAAACAAATCTCTCCAGGGCAGCACCATGGACAGGATGGCCTATGGGCAAACCAACCCCCTGCATGACCTTCAGGGCATGACTAAACCCCAGTCCTTGATCATAAGCATTGCTGGAGAAAAACAGATTGGCTGCCGCATTCCCGTTTATTTCAGCAATTCTCATACAGTTTGGTCCATCGGAGTTCGCATTCCCCTTGAGGCTGCCACAAAAAGCGCAGACGAACAGATGCGCATGCAGTCCCTCATGGGCTTGCTCATCTCCCTTGTCACCCTTCTGCTGGTGTTGATTTTGTCCAGAAGAATCACCGAACCGCTTCTGGATCTTTCAGAAGCGGCAGCCCGGATTTCCCGGGGCAATTATGACCACCCCGTCACCCCCAGGGGAACCGGGGAAATCCGGGAACTGTGCCGGGCATTCAGGGATATGGTCACCCAGGTTCAACAAAGTCGACAGCATCTCCAAAACTCCATTGATGCCCTTGAAATCATTATTGAAAAGGTGCCCTTCGGCATGGTACTCATTGATTCACAGCATAAGATCACAAGGGTCAATCGGGAGGCATTGGCCATCTGTGGCAAAACCGAAGCCGAAACCCTTAACCAGCCCTGTTATCTTCACTTCTGCATGGATACTTCTCCCATATGTCCCATTGAAAGGGCCGGAAACCACCCTGAAAAAAAAGAAATGACCCTAAGAAAGAAAAATGGATCCCTGGTTCCGGTGCTCACCACCGTGATCCCCGCCAGAATATATGGCAAAAACATGCTCATCAAATCCATCATCGACATCTCAGAAATCAAAGAGAAGGAACTGGAGCTGGAACGGGCCAAAACCGCTGCAGAACAGGCATCCCGGGCCAGAAGTGAGTTTCTGGCCAACATGAGCCACGAAATACGCACCCCCATGAACGGCATCATCGGCATGGGGGAACTTTTGTGTGACACCGAGCTGACCCCGGAGCAGAAGGAATACGCCCATGCCATCGGCACCAGTGCCGATGCTCTTTTAGTCATTCTAAATGACATCCTTGATTTTTCAAAAATAGAGGCTGGAAAGATTGACATTGAAGAAATCGACACCAACCTGTCCAGCATCATTGAAGGGGTTGCCGATATTCTGTCCCACAAAAGCAATGAAAAAGGCATTGAATTCATCTGCATGATCGACAATGATATCCCGGATTTTGTCAAGGGAGACCCGGGGCGACTGCGCCAGATATTAATGAATTTGGGGGGCAATGCATTGAAATTCACGGAAAAAGGAGAGGTGGTGATCCAGGCCACGGTGCAAGCGATTTCTTCAATGGCCACCACCATTAAATTCACCGTCAAAGACACCGGCATTGGTATTGCTGAAGATAAAATTGGCGGTCTATTTGAAAAATTCACCCAGGCCGACGGCTCAACCACCCGAAAATATGGCGGCACCGGCCTGGGCCTTGCCATTTCCAGACAGCTTACTACCCTTATGGGGGGAGAAATCGGTGCCGTTTCAAAACCGGGAATCGGTTCCACGTTCTGGTTCACCATTCCCTTCGGTAAAAGCACCGAAACCACGGCCCCTGCCTCCCGGGCATCCGTGGATAAAGCATTTTCAAATAAAACCATCCTGATCATTGATGACAATGCCACCAATCGAAGAGTGATCAGTCGCTATCTTACCCCCTTTAATTGCCGAATCATTGAAGCCGACTGTGCCCGGGCTGCACTTGATATCTTAAAGGCAAGTACGGCGCAACACCCCATTGATCTGGCCCTGGTGGATTTCATGATGCCCGGCATGAACGGCATTGACCTTGGCCGTCACATCCGTGAAGACCAGCAGTTCTGCAGTCTGCTACTTGTGATGCTCACATCAGCCGCCATGCGCGGGGACGCTAAAAAAGCCGGAGATGCCGGATTTGATGCTTACCTCACCAAACCCATCAAAAAAAAGGCCCTGCTCAAATGCCTGGCCACCGTCCTTGACACGGACAGAGAGAGAAAACCGGGACAACTCCTGACCAAATACAATTTCACCGCCCCCAGCACCTCTACGGAACGAAGGGAAAGCACCCTCCCCCCAGACCCCCTGACCATTCTCATAGCCGATGATAACCTGATGAATCTACGGGTGGTGGAAAAAATGATAAAGAAAATGGGACACACCCCGGTGAAAGCCATGAATGGAAGGGAGGTGGTGGCGGCCCACCTAACAGCGGCACCGGACATTATTTTAATGGACATCAACATGCCCGAAATGGATGGCCTTGAAGCCACGGCCCTCATCCGGGAAAATGAAACCCGGGAAAAGCAGAAACAAACCCCGATCATTGCCCTGACCGCCAATGCGCTGAAGGGAGACCGGGAGCATTTCCTGGCTGCGGGCATGGATGATTACCTGGCAAAACCCATGAAGAAAAAAGACCTTGAAGCCATGATCAACCGGTACAGAAATATCAAGGCCAGCTCCCAAAGAAAGGGGCAACGCTCCCAGCAGACAGAAGAACCGCCACGCCCATGATTCCTGCATTTCCCTTTACTGAAAAAAAATTTCGTTCCCTGTCCGCCACCGGGGGGCACCGGTGGCTTATCAAATGGCTGACATCGGTGTACCAGAGCCTGTCCACCAACCGCCTTTCCGGGTCGGACCTTGCTTTTTTTACCCGGGAATATACCCGGGCTCTTTCCTGGTTGCAGATGCCGCCCCCCCCATTTCCCGACACCCCGGGTACAAGGTTGTGGATGGAATTTATCTCCGATGCCATACACCACCACCGCATCCAGACCGGCTATTTACCAAAGGATCAGGATCTTTTACCCGGAGTTGTCACCGGAGACAAACAAACTGCATCCCCCCAGCCCCTTCCCTTTGAGTACCACATGGCCCTGGACGGACTCAGAAGCCTTTTTAATGTGGGCAGCATTTTTCGCACCTGTGATGCCGGTGGCATTCAATCTGTGATACTTGGCAATATTCCCGGAGGAGATCACCCCGTCATTGCAAAAACCTCCATGGGCACCTCCGCCTGGATGCCCCAGCGCACCTGCCATGACCTTACAGAAGATCTTTTGCACATGAAAGACAAGGGGTTTACCATCATCGGCATTGAAACCACTCAAAACTCCACCCCCCACGCCCGATACCCCTGGCCCGGCAAGGCCATCATCGTCCTTGGCAATGAAGAATACGGCATTTCCTCCCATGTCATGCAGGTGTGTGACGACTTTGTGCACATTCCCATGCTGGGGAGGAAAAATTCCATCAATGTGGCCAATGCGGCATCGGTGATTGTGTTTCAGGTGGCGGCCTTCTTTATGGATACCGGAAACAGCCATTAGATAAATATTTAACTTTTTATTGCCTTTTTATATCTTTATCAGGTATATTGTATGGTTATTTTTTACTGCATTTTCGTAATGACCCCTTCCGTCACAACGGCAATGATAAAAAAACACTGAGGAGAAATCCATGATAAAAACAATGCTATCCGGTCTTTTTACCCTTTTGATGGTCTGCATGATTCCATTGACTGCACCGGCAGCAGACAACATATTGATCGGTATTTCAAAAATTGTGGCCCACCCGGCACTGGATGCCCTGGAGCAGGGAGTGCAGGACGGAGTGCGGGAACAATTTCCCCAGGCCGCCTTTGATCTCCAGAATGCCAACGGCGAACTGTCCACCGCCGCATCCATTGCCCAGAAATTCAAGGCGGAAAATGTCACCCTGGCCGTGGGAATAGCCACCCCCACCGCCCAGGCCCTGGTGGGAGCCATCAAAGACCGGCCGGTACTGTTCTGTGCCGTCACTGATCCGGAGGGTGCAGGACTTGTGAGGTCTGTTTTAAAAGGCGAAAAGTTTGTCACCGGTACCTCGGACATGACACCGGTGAGGGAGCAGATTTCCCTGCTCAATCGCATTAAACCCCTTAAAACACTGGGGCATGTGTACTGCAGCAACGAGGCCAATGCCGTTACCCTGGCTGTCATTGCCAAAAAAGTATGCAAAGACATGGGCATCGGTTTTATTGAAACCACCGTTACCAACTCCGCTGAGGTCAAACAGGCGGTACAGACCCTTGTATCCCGGGTGGACGGTATTTATCTGAGCAATGACAACACCATCTTTTCCGCCCTGAGCGCCGTGACCAGCGTGGCCATGAAGCATGGTATCCCGGTGATGTCTGCTGATCCCAGCTCCGCCGTCAACAATGATGTCCTGGCTGCCTGGGGATTTGACTATTATAAAATGGGCAGAAAAACCGGCCGCATGGCCGCGGATATATTAAATGGCGCAAGCCCCGGGGATATCCCCACGGTGTACATGACCGATCCCTCGGATGTGGATATTCTCTTAAACATGGATGTGGCGCAAAAACTGGGACTGAGCTTTCCCAAAGATATCAAAGCCATTGCCAACAAAATCATTGAGAATGGGAAACTGACGGAACGCTCCCAGAAATAAATATCAAATGTTTTTTATATGAAACTCCGTCCAAGGTGCTGCAATGATCAGAATTTCAACTTTCGTTGTGGCAGGTGTTTACTGCCATGTATGTTATATGAAAAGGTAGCCTTCAAGTTTACCTCAGCAGAGCCGCCCCCGACGGGCAATAGGAACCGGCCAATTGAGCCGTCTACGGTTCCGGGCCGGGCCCATTGTCCGACGGGGGCGGCGGCATAATGCCATTTGGCTCCGCGTCTACGACCCATTATTCGTTGTGTCGGCAGGCCGATATGATCGTTTATATGAAAATACCGGCAGGGTAAAAGAGCCGCCAACGGTCCCGGGCCGGATCGGGCGGCCGTTGGGGACGGCATATTACCATTTTCATGCCTCGTTGGCTGTCATACAAAACAAATAAGGACACAAAGACCACCGGGACATACACCGCGGTTCTTCGTGCCCTCCCTGTTAGAAAAAAATGGAGTCTTACAAAACCCAATGATCGAAGGCATATTTGTCGAAGGACTGATCTATTCCATCATGGCACTGGGGGTGTTTTTCACCTTCAGAATCCTTGATTTCCCAGATCTCACCGTGGATGGTTCCTTTCCCATGGGAGCAGTGATCATGGCGGCCTGCCTCCATGGGGGCATTTCCCCCCTGGCCGGGCTTTTTCTGGCCTTTTGCGGCGGGATCAGTTCCGGAGCCGTCACCGCAGCCATCCACAACAAGCTGAAGGTGCCCCATCTGCTGGCCGGAATTCTCACAATGACCATGCTTTATTCGGTGAACATCCGCATTCTCTCCAACCGGGCAAATCTGCCCCTGTTGCGGGTGGACACCCTGCTCACACAGGTTCATGAATACACACAAGGATTTATTGCCCCGGAATATGCCTCTCTTTTGTTTTTCATCATCGTGGTTTTTATCATCAAGAAACTCATGGATATCTTTTTCATAACAGACATGGGGCTCATGTTCGGTGCCCTTGGAAACAACGAACAGATGGTGAGGGTCCAGGGCGTCAATCCAGCCACCCTGAAACTCATCGGCGTGGGCCTTTCCAACGGACTTGTGGCCCTGTCCGGGGCCTTTGCGGCCCAGTACCAGGGATTTGCCGACATTAACCTTGGCCAGGGCATTGTGGTCACAGGTCTTGCCTCGGTGATGCTGGGGGAATTCATGCTGACCTCAAACAAAATTTCGGTGCTTACCCTGCGGGTGATCCTGGGGGCCATTTTGTTCAAGGCCATCATGTACCTGGGCCGGTATTACGGCTATTATATCAACATGACCCCCAATGACCTTAAACTCATTGCCGGTGTTCTCATCCTCATTTCCCTTGCGGCTGCCAATTTTAAAGACAAAGGCAAGGAGGGCACCCCATGATTGACATTAAAAACCTGACCAAAACCTTTCACCCGGGGACCCCCAGCGAAAAACAGGTGATCAGATCCATTGATCTGCATGTGGAACAAGGCGATTTCATCACGGTGATCGGCAGCAACGGGGCCGGAAAAACCACCCTTTTAAATCTCATATCCGGATCACTTTTCCCCAGCGCCGGTACCCTGATGATAAAGGGACGGGATGTCACAGCCATGCCCGAATACCTGCGGGCCACACACATCGGACGCATCTTCCAGGACCCCCTTGCCGGCACGGCCTCCAACATGACCCTGGAAGACAACATGATGATCACCTGCAACAAAGGCTTTAAATGGCCGGTGATCAGCCTGAACAAAAAAATGCGGCAACGCTTCCATAAAGAGGTACGTCAGCTGGACATGGGCCTGGAATCCCGAATGAAGGAAAATGTCAGCAGTCTCTCCGGGGGACAGCGCCAGGCACTGACCCTTCTGATGACCGTACTGTCAAGCCCTGATATTTTACTTCTGGATGAGCACACAGCAGCCCTTGACCCCAGAAATGCCGCCATGGTCATGGATCTGACCCGACGATTCATCACCGAAAAGAAACTCACCTCTCTCATGATCACCCACAACATGGGGCATGCCATTGAATTTGGTAACCGTCTGATCATGATGGATGGTGGAGAAATTATCATTGATGTAAAAGGAGAAACCAAAAAAGCGTTGACCATCAAAAAGCTCATCGACATGTTTGGTTCCATCCGAAAAAAAACCTTTGAAAACGATGAGGTTCTCCTCACAAACTGAAGAATCCGGGTGCCCCCATATGACCCGTTTTTCCATACTTGAACCATAAGGATTAAAAATAGAAATGACCCAGAAAGCAGATAACAACAAAATTCGAAACATTGCCATCATTGCCCATGTTGACCATGGAAAAACAACCCTGGTGGATGCCATGTTCAAACAAAGCGGCGTGTTCAGACAGGGCAAAGAGGTGGACGACCGCATCATGGATTCCATGGATCTGGAACGGGAAAGGGGAATCACCATCTCCGCCAAGAACTGTGCAGTGATGATCGACGGCATAAAGGTAAATATTCTGGACACCCCGGGCCATGCTGATTTCAGTGCCGAGGTGGAACGGGCACTGTCCATGGTAAACGGTGCCATCCTGCTGGTGGATGCATCGGAAGGCCCCTTACCCCAGACCCGGTTTGTGCTGAAAAAAGCCCTGGAAGCCGGCCTTCGCATCATTGTCGTCATCAACAAAATTGACCGGGCCGATGCCAGAACCATGGAGGTACTGGACGAAATCTACGACCTTTTCATTGATCTGGATGCCACCGATGCCCAGATTGATTTCCCGGTGCTCTACGCCGTGGGAAGGGACGGTATTGCCAAAAATGAACTGGAAGACGAATCCCAGGATCTTCAACCCCTTTTCAAGGTAATTTTAAGTGAAATCCCGGCCCCCACCTTTGATCCAACAGAGCCCTTTCAGATGCTGGTATCCGATCTGGGCCACTCCGACTACACCGGACGACTGGCCATTGGGAAAATTGCCAATGGCACCGTAAGCTCCCGGGATGAACTGGTTCTCATCGGCAAAGACAACCAACCCGTAAAGTTAAAGGTCTCAAGCCTTCAGATCTATGACGGTGCATCCCTTGGCCCGGCCGGGGTGGTGGAAGCAGGCGACATCGCCGTGGTGTCCGGCACAGACGCCTTTGAAATAGGAGATACTATCTGCACAAAGGAATTTCCCAAGGCCCTGCCCCGCATCACCGTTGACGAACCCACCGTTTCCATGATGTTCTCCGCCTCGGACTCTCCTTTTTCAGGGCTGGAAGGCAAACTGGTTCAATCCAGCCGTATCCGGGAACGCCTGGAAAAAGAGGCCCTGGCCAATGTGGCCATCTCTGTCCAGGAAACCGCAGAAAAGGGTTCTTTCACCGTCCAGGGACGGGGGGAATTTCAGATGGCCATTCTGGTGGAAACCATGCGACGGGAAGGGTTTGAGCTGTGTGTGGGACGTCCCCAGGTGATTTATCGCACCGATGCCGACGGCAGAAAAACGGAACCGGTGGAAAAGCTTTACGTGGACTGCGAAGAGACCTTCACCGGGGTGGTCACGGAAAAACTCTCCATTAGAAAGGGTCGTCTGATAAATCTGTCCAACAAACGGGGACGGGCCAACATGGAATTTTCCATCCCCTCCCGGGCCCTCATCGGATACCGGGATGAATTTCTCACCGACACCAAGGGCACCGGCATCATGAACTCCATCTTTGACGGATATGAAGTGTATCGGGGGGATTTCCCCACCCGACGCACCGGCTCCCTTGTCAGTGATCGAAAGGGAAAAGCTGTACCCTACGCCCTTTATAACCTGGAACCCCGGGGACGATTGATGATTACCCCCGGCACTCCTGTGTATGAAGGCATGGTGGTGGGAGAACACAGCAAGAGCAATGATCTGGATGTCAATCCCTGCAAAGAAAAAAAGCTGACCAACATGCGTGCTTCGGGCAAGGATGACAGCACCACCTGCTCGCCGGTGAAACCCCTTACCCTGGAGCAGGCATTGAATTTTCTCAACGACGACGAGCTGGTGGAGGCAACGCCTTTAAGCATCCGGGTCCGGAAAAAAATTCTTTCCCGGCAAAGACGCTACACCAATCGATAATCTCCCATGGCCGTTTTATATGAAACTCCGTCCAACGTGCTGCAATGATGAGAGTTTCAACTTTCGTTGTGGCAGGTGATTACTGCCATGGATGTTACATGAAAAGGTAGCCTTCAAGTCTACCTCAGCAGAGCCCCTCCCCCGATGGGCAATAGGAACCGGACAATCGAGCTGTCTACAGTTCCGGTCCGGGACCATTGCCCGTCGGGGGAGGGGCGGCATAATGCCATTTTCATTATTCGTTGTATCCGCCAGGACATGCGGGTTTATTAGAAAATAAAACTTCCGAGCATCCTCAGCAGAGCCCCCGGCGGACCATCAGGCCAGCCCCGGACCGGGCCGATGGTTTGTCGGGGGTGGCATCATGCCATTTTCATCCTTCGTTGTATCCGCTAGGACATGTGGTTATATAAAATCACCATCAAGCACATCCGGTAAAATTTCGTAGTGATCAAAGGGGGGCATGACGCAGGCCCCCTGGAAAAATTCCCGGGCCACTGCCACCATTTCCCGGGCATTGTCAACGCCTTCGGCCACAGAATCGGATGCCTGGTGCATCCGTTTTCTCAGGGAATCGGGCACGGCAATCCCCGCCACCCTATCATGAAGGAAATCGGCATGTTTCGGTGTGCGCAGGGGTAAAATACCCATGATCACCGGGATATTCAAAGTTTTCACCGCCCGGGCAATGCTCTGGGCCGTTTGCCTGTCATACACGGGCTGGGTCACGGCATACTGTGCCCCGGCAGCCACTTTTTTCTCCAGGCGTTTCACCTCCCGCTCCAGCCCATTCACCTCCGGACGAAAATCCAGCACAGCCCCGGTGTAAAGCCCGGAATCCCTGGCCATGGACACCAGATCAAACACATTCACATCCTTGACATCAGAAACCATTTTTCGATCTGCCATGGCCACGAAATCCCCGGTGGCCACCAGGACAGAAGAAATGCCCAGGGCCTTGGCCCCCCACATCAATGCCTGGAGACTGATGCGATTGTGATCACGGGTGGTACAATGAAGAACCGCAGGACGCCCGGTGTGCTGCTGAATCAAGGCACAAAGGGCCATGGCGCACATACGGGGCTTTGCCACGGGGTTGGTTGCCACACTGAATCCGTCCACCGGCAGATCCTTGAGGGATGCCAGGTCAGCCAGAAGTTTTCCGGCATCATTTCCCACGGGTGGCACCACTTCAACGGTGACAATAAATTGCTTAAAATCAAAAGGGTTATCCGTTTTTAATTCATTTTGTACCAGTAAATCATGTGCCATAAACACCCTCCATTATTTCGCATTGAATTAAAAGACATTGTTTTAGAAAAAAGGGCTTGATCACACCAGCTGCCACCTTGGGGAGGGGCGGTCTGGCTTATGGACATTATTTTCAAAAAATCCCGGCTTGCACGGATCTGTTGGGCTTGGTCACAACTTGGGCCACCTGTCACAATTGGTGGGCCAACGGGGTCAGGCTATGTGGTATTAGAGCCTGAGTTTTTATCAGGCTCTATGTTTTTGACAAGAGCCTTTGCATAAAGAAGATTTTAAGCAAAAGCGTCAATAACGCAAGCCTGACCCCACCCCAAAGTGGCCCATGCTGTGACCAAGCCCGATCTGTTCAAATAACACCCATAAGCCAAGCCTGCCCCATGCTACAGTTCTTCTACAATGCTATTCTGCCGGAACTACAGGCGCGTTAAGGCTGAAGTCCATTCGAACCGTTGCTGTGCGCTGGGCAAGTTCCTTATCCAGCATCATTAATCCCTGGGAATTGGCACCGATCAATTTAAGCTGATCAATGATTTCATGATCATTTTCTTCCTCTTCCACCTGCTCAGTCACAAACCACTGGAGAAAAATTTGTGTGGCATGGTCCTTTTCCTCCATGGCGGTTTCCATCAAATCGTTAATGGACGCCGTGATAAACTCTTCATGAGCAAGGGTTTTTTCAAACATGTCCATGGCAGATTCAAAGGTGGAGGCAGGCGCTTCAATGGCCTTCAATACCACTCGTCCCCCACGGCTGTGGATATAATCAAACAGCTTCATGGCATGGGACATTTCTTCATGATACTGAACCATGAACCAGTTGGCAAAACCCTTAAGACCCATATCCCCTGCATGGATGGACATGGACATATAAAGGTAGGCAGAAAACATTTCTTTATTAACCTGCTCATTTAATGCATCTTCCATTTTTTTACCGATCATGTGTTGTTCTCCTTAAATTAGACATTAATGATGAATCGAGGGCTTGGTCACAGCATGGGCCATCGGTCACTGTTGGTGGGCCAACGGGGTCAGGCTTGTGTTATTGTGCTTTTGACAAGTAACTGCGTATAAAGACAATTTTCAACAAAAGTGTCAATAACGCAAGCCTGACCCCAGCCCAGGGTAGCCCATCTTATGACCAAGCCCTGAATCGAACATGGGGGGGCTATGATTATACACATTTATTTTAATTATGCATATAAAACATGTCAAATCCGTCCCCACATCCCCCTGCCCCATGCAGCACAGGAGTTGGAACAAAGCGATCTGTGCAGCACAACCTGGAAATTCCAGAAGGCCCAACCAAAGCCATATGTTTTTCCCGGAACAGGGAAGAAACATCCTAAGTTTATTTGGCTCACAAAAGTAAACATTATTCTCTTGACAAGACAACAATACCTTCATAGTATCAAATCCATTAATTTCGCAAAGGGGGGAGTATTGTCATGTTCCGGCTATTGTTTTCCGGCCATCGTCAAAATTAGCTTACAGTTTCTGGGGGCATTCCCAATTTTCAGGGCCTTTTCTCCAAAAAGCGTAAAATTATTTCAAGCCCCATATACCAGGGCTTGTGAATTCCGGATATTTTCGCCTGTTCATACTTCCCAGTCAATAAGGCTGTTTTCAGCCAGCCGGGGATCTCCAGCAGGGGCATGCATACGAAAACCGGTGTATTGATTGGATTCTCACCCCCCCAAAGAAAATTTTTTACATTCCGTCAATGCCATCTCCGGGTCAGGGACCACCTCCCATGGCCCTGCTCTGATAAGGGATGATTACAAATCAATCATCCGCGACACCAACCCCTTAAAAAAGGAGTAATACCATGGGCGTAAAAACCATTGAAACCACCCCGTCAGCCTATGCCTATCCCCTTCTCATTAAAAACATCTTTAAAAACTCCCTCATCCGTTCCCCTGAACAGGAAATCGTTTACCGGGATCAAATGAGATATACCTACCGGGATCTTCATCGCCGGGTGGGACAGCTGGCCAATGCACTGTCCGAACTGGGGGTAAAACAGGGAGATACCGTGGCCGTCATGGATTTTGACAGCCACCGCTATCTGGAGTGCTATTTCGCCATTCCCATGATGGGTGCCATTCTTCACACCGTGCACATCCGCCTGTCACCGGAGCAGATCCTTTATACCATCAACCACGCCGAAGATGATGTCCTGCTGGTGAACTCGGAACTGCTCCCCCTGCTTGAACCCATCAAAAACAAAATTGAAACTGTCAAAAAAATCATTCTCATACAGGAAACAGACAAAGCCCCGGAAACGAGCATTTCCTTTGATGACACTTATGAAAATATGGTCACCCAAGGTAAGGAAGGGTATGATTTCCCGGATTTTGACGAAAATGCCCGGGCCACCACTTTTTATACCTCCGGCACCACCGGCAATCCCAAGGGGGTTTATTTCAGCCATCGGCAGCTGGTACTTCATACCTTTGGACTGATGACGGGATTGTGTGCCATTGACTCCCAGGCGGTGATGACATCAAAGGATGTGTACATGCCGCTTACCCCCATGTTTCATGTCCATGCCTGGGGCATGCCCTATCTTTTCACCATGCTTGGCAACAAGCAGATTTATCCCGGCCGATACGAACCGGAGATGATTTTAAAGCTGGTGGTGGGGGAAAAGGTGACCTTTTCCCATTGTGTACCCACCATCATTCACATGCTGGTAAATTCCCCCGTGGCAGATAAGATAGACCTGTCCCAATGGAAGGTGGTCATTGGCGGCTCTGCCCTGCCCCGGGGTCTTTGCGCTGCCGCACTGAAGCATAAAATCAATCTCTATTCCGCCTATGGCATGTCTGAAACCTGCCCACTTCTCACCATAGCCCACATCAAACCCCACATGATGGACTGGGACGAAGAGGCCCTCATTGACATTCGATGCAAAACCGGCATACCCATTCCCCTGGTGGATATTGAAATCATAGATCCCATGGGTACCCCCGTGGCCCACGATGGCATCCAGACAGGAGAAGTGGTGACAAGGACTCCCTGGCTGACCCAGGGTTATCTTCACAATGAAAGCAAGAGTGAAGAATTGTGGGAAGATGGCTGGCTTCACACCGGGGATGTGGGGCTCATTGACCCAGAAGGATATCTCAAGATCACAGACCGGTTAAAGGATGTGATCAAGACCGGAGGGGAATGGGTCTCATCCCTGACCCTGGAGGATATCATCAGCCAGCACCCCGCCATCAGCGAGGCTGCAGCCATTGGTGTCCCCGACGAAAAATGGGGAGAGCGTCCCATTGTGCTGGCCGTACTCAAAGCAGATGTCAAGCAGGACGGGCTTGAGGAAGAAATGAAAAAAACATTCATGGAGGCCCATGAAAAAGGGATAATTCCCAAATACGGGGTACCGGACAAAGTAATTTTTGTGGATGAAATTGCCAAGACCGGCGTGGGAAAGTTGGATAAAAAGGTACTCCGGGTTCAGTACGCAGGCTGACCCACTCTTTATCAGTGAAAATGGCAATATGCCGCCCCCAACGGGCACCCGCCCCGGACCGTCGGCGGCCCATTTGCCCTGCCGGACTAAAGCGTAGGAACTGCGGGCAGGTTCGTCCTCAAATAGCCTGCACTTCGTTACAATCGGCAGGGCAAATGGGCTTATCGCCCTTGGCCCGAACGGGCCGGGCCGGGTGCCCGTTGGGGTCTCTGCAGAGGTTGCCCCAAAGTTTTATTTTCTAACTCAACTTTCGGACTTCATTTCAAAACTGGCGTTTTTATACAGTTCATGCGCCAAGGGGGTCAGGCTTGTGTTATTGGAGGCTGAGGCTTTTATCAGGCTCCATGCTTTTGACAACAGGCTGTGTTTCAAGTCAAATTGCAATAAAAGTGTCTATAACGCAAGCCTGACCCCACCACGAAGGGCGAACACCGAAAGTTGAGTTTCTAATAAAAAGGCTCTATATTTTTCTCACCTATCTGTGTTTCAAGTCAAATTCCAAGAAAAGCGCCAATACCCCCCAGGCCAACCCCACCCCCTGCAATAAGCTCCCAAGTTTTCAATGCCTGATATCCCCACCCCGATGTCAAATGGAATTTTCTGCTTTTCCGGCTTACCATTGACAAAAAAAGCCTGCTCATATATTTAATTTTACCTGTATAACTTAAATTATATGATCACACTGGATTATCGGACTCTTTTTTATGGGGTCACACAATGTAATACACAGGCATACCAGAGATGCTCAAATTAATTATATAATAATACATGGCAGTAAGTAACTGCCACACACAAAAAAAAACACGCTAATCATTACAGTCATTCCGACGGAGTTTTTATATGAAAAGGCAGCCTCCAAGGCAACCTCAGCAGAGCCGCCCCCCCGATGGGCAATAAGAACCGGACAATTGAGCTGTCTACAGTTCCGGTCCGGGCCCATTGCCCGTCGGGGGGGCGGCGGTATAATACCATTTGGCTCCGCGTCTACGACCCTATATTTGCTGTGTCCGACAGAACATGCCCGTTATATAAAAATATAAGTGGTTGACAGACCACATGTAATATACTGTCTAAAAAAAAGATTTTAACCCAAAAATTTAATTTTAACAAAGGGAGATACTTATTCATGTTAACAAAAATTTTTCCGTTTCTGCTCTGGTTCAAGGACTATGATGGGGACAAAATGAAACTAGACGTGGTGGCGGGTATCACCGTGGCCATGGTCCTGATTCCCCAGTCCATGGCCTATGCCCAGCTGGCAGGACTACCTGCATATTATGGCCTTTACGCTGCATTTCTACCGCCCATGGTGGCTGCCCTGTTCGGCTCCAGTCGTCAACTGGCCACAGGTCCCGTTGCCGTTGTTTCTCTTATGTCTGCGGCATCCCTTGAGCCCCTTGCCACTGCCGGAAGCGCCCAGTTCATCGCCTATTCCATTATCCTGGCTTTTACTGTGGGATCATTCCAGCTGTTTTTAGGGGTCTTCCGGCTGGGCCTGGTGGTGAACCTTCTGTCCCACCCTGTGGTGAACGGATTCACCAATGCGGCTGCCATCGTCATCGCCTCTTCACAGTTTTCCAAACTGTTCGGGGTTTATGTGGACAAGGCCGGACATCATTACCAGACCATCATCAATGTCTGCAAATCGGCCATGCATTATACCCATTTCCCCACCCTTGGCATGGGCGTTCTGGCCATTTTTATCATGGTCTTTTTAAGACGCTACAACCCCAAAATTCCCAATGTACTGGTGGCGGTGGCAGTAACCACTGTGCTGTCCTATTTCATTCAGTTCAACCATGACCTCCTTGTCCCCATCACCCAGATTAAAAACCCTGAAATCGTAAATGTCCTCACCGAGTTCAACCACGAAATTTCAGAAATTGAACGACTGGGGGCCCAGCGTGCCAACCTGAACAACGAAATGAAAGCCGCCAAAGAGGCCTCCAAAGCCAATGGCGACCATATCACCTCCGACAGGCAAATTGATCTTGAACATCAACTGGCTGTGATTCAGTCAAAGATAGATCATGCCAGTGCCAAGGCCCATGACAAAAGAGAAATGCTGAGGCTGGTCCATTTTTCCGTGGCCAGGGACAGTGGTGAAACCCCCATGTTTTATGTGGGACCCGCCCTTCCGGACAATTCAGAAACCGATGGCCGGAAATGGCGCATCAAAATCGGCAACAAGGCATTGAATTTTGAAAAACTGAACATGATTGGCGGCGGTGCCGTTGTGGGCAATATTCCCAAGGGGCTGAAGGTGGGAATTCCCAAGGCACCGGAAAACACCTCCTATATAGCTGCATTTTTTCAACTCTTACCCTTTGCTGTGATCATTTCCCTTCTGGGATTCATGGAAGCCATTGCCATTGCCAAATCCATGGCAGCCAAAACCGGCCAGAAGCTGGACCCCAACCAGGAACTCATCGGCCAGGGCCTTGCCAACATCATCGGATCATTCGGACAGAGCTATGCCGTATCCGGGTCCTTTTCCAGATCTGCCGTGAACCTCCAGGCCAATGCCGTCACCGGCGTGTCCTCCGTGGTCACAAGTATCATGGTGGCCTTGACCCTTCTTTTCTTTACCCCGCTTCTTTACCATCTGCCCCAGGCAGTTCTGGCCGCGGTTATCATGATGGCCGTCATCGGACTGATCAACACCAAGGGATTTGTCCATTCATGGAAAGCCAAGCGATCCGACGGCATCATCTCCGTTATTTCATTTGTATGCACCCTTTACTTTGCTCCCCATCTTGAAGAAGGCATCATGGTGGGTGTGGCCTTGACCTTTGCTCTGTTCATTTACAAAAACCTTCGTCCCAAGGTGGCGCTGCTGTCCAGGTCCAGTGACAACACCTTGAAAAGCGCCATCAAATGCGGTCTCAAATCCTGCGATCACATTGCCGTGGTGCGCTTTGACGGACCATTGATCTTCACCAATGCCACGTATCTGGAAGACAAGGTACTTGAGTACATATCCCTTAAACCCGACCTGCTCCATGTGCTCATTGAATCCAGCGGCATCAACGACATTGATGCATCCGGAGAAGATGCTCTGTCCATCCTCATTGATACGGTGCGGGGAAGTGGAAGGGAAATTTCATTCTGCGGGATTAAGGAAAGAGTGCTGGATGTTATCACCCGGACCAATCTCATAGAAAAAATCGGAGAAAACAACATCTATGCGGAATCAGGGGTTGCCCTGTTTAACATCCACAGAACCATACATGACAAAGGGGATTGTGTATCCTGCCCGCTGAAGATCTGTAAACCCCTGGAGGAAATGGCAGTTTCCTGATCCAATCCCATATAACCCGCATGTCCTGTCGGACACAACGAAGATAGAGTCGTAGACGCGGAGCCAAAGGGCATTATGCCGCCCCTCCCCCGACGGGCAATGGTCCCGGACCGGAACTGTAGACAGCTCGATTGTCCGGTTCCTATTGCCCATCGGGGGAGGGGCTCTGCTGAGGTAGACTTGAAGGCTACCTTTTCATATAAACTGCCATGGACAGACCGTATTTTGATCCGGTTTTGCCCACAGCAAAGGTAGAAATATTTCCAGGACTTGCGGAGTATTTCATATAACCCACATGCCCCAGCGGACACAACAAATAACAAAAAAGGCCTTTTCCGGAACCATCTGGAAAAGGCCTTTTTTTTAAGGATTGATCCCCACCGTTGGGGTCAGTGATTATTGTTGCAGGCTATGGTTTGATCACAATGGTGGGATACAGGCCTTTCTTTGGCCCTTCGGGATAGGGCTGCAGGGTATTAAAGGAAATGTACTGATTTTTCTGGGCATGGCCTTTTTTATCCCCTCCGTTGAAAAAGGCACCGTTGGCTTCCAGGATGTGATGAATTCGTTCTTTAAAACCGCCGATAAAGCTTGCTCCATCCCCCTCAAAGAACATGTTGCCCATGGAGAAGCCCCCATCAATCTTCGTGAAATCCTCAATGGCAATGGAGTGTCTTTTCAAATCTTTTTCAGATTTAATCATCCCCCACACCAGATGACCTTCGGGTATTTCAAGGGGTTCTTTAATGTCTATGATGGTATGGGGCATGACAATACAGTCCTTTCCAATGTTCAGGCGACTGTCCGGCCCCCCTTTAAGGAAACTGTTAAATCCCACAAATACATTGGTACCCATATCTGCTTCAATGATCTTTGCACCATGGGCTGTGACATTGCATCCCTCCAGACGAGAATTAATGATATAACAGTTTTCCTGGGCATTGGCCCCTTTACCCAGCCAGGCATTCTGCAAAAAAGCCCTTTGGGAAACCAGCACATTCTCTCCGATGTGAATGGGCGGTTTACTCACCGCATATCGATCCAGGGAGGCTGAATTGGGCACCGGAATGGAATGCTCAATATTGACAACATCAAACACCCGCTGGAAGGCTTCTTTTCGATCTTCGACAAAATCAATTAGTTGGCCCTGGGGAGCAATGCCAGCCGTAAAATAAATATAGTGCTTCAGCTCATCCTGGGGATGGGTATACATAAAGTTAAATTCACCGGGGACCCGGACCCACACCGTTCCCGGAGCAATGTCAAGGTGACTGATCTCACCTGCCTGCACATAAGCAAAATTACCAATGACGCTGTCGCGCATGGTGGTCAGATCCACGGTGGCAAAGGCCCCTAAAAAACATCCATCCGATGGTGCACCATGGATATTGGCGTAATTCATGGAAATTGTATCTTTGATGAAAAATTCTTCCAGGGTTTCGGGATCATGGGAGAAATTATGAACCAAGGTTTTTATGAGCAAGCTGTCTGTGATGTCAATTTCTTCATCCCGGCTCACGGGAATTTCAAACCCCTGATATTGAAAAAGATCCCCTTCTTTCTTGAGTTCATCGCCCCGTATATCGCTTTTGTATAAAAGTGAATTGGTGATTTTACACTGCCCCAGAAAATAACTGCCGGCAAGATTGGATTGTTTAAATTGAAAATTAAGACGATGGTGGGGAGATATCCCGAAAAAGGCATAAAACTTAATCATCTGCTCAAAGGGAATAAAATTCTGCACATATGGATTCACGTCAAACTCCAGCTCCCTCAAATTAATATTGGCGCGCTGGACAATCCGGTCATACAGTTTCTGAATCGATTTCATGATGTATCCTCAATTTTTATCATCCGGTGGTTGATTTAATGGCATGAATCACTGCGGTAAAAACGTCTGACAGCTTTAAAATACCTATCACCTCTTTTTCCCTGGTGACCAGCATGGAAAGCCTTTTTCGCACGGACATCTGATGGGCCGCCGTGGCAAGGGAAGTGTTCTCATCAATGAAATCATTATCTGCAAGCTCTTTCATAAAATCTTCCACCTTCATCTGCAGTATCTCAGAACTGGTGTACATACTTTCAATGGAAGTATCATCCAGGCGAAGGTTTTCCCGTAACTGGGTAATAAAATGTGCACCGAATCCAAATCTGCTCAACTTATCAATGTTTTTAACATCCTCCGTTGTGGGCTCCAGTGCCCGTAGCATATTGATCTGACTCAACTTCCCCACCACTTTTTCATTGCTGTCAAGCACCAGCACTATCCAATGGGGATGAATGCGTGCCCCCAGATCCACATTAGGGGGTTCCAATGCCAAAAGTGCATCCAGAAAGGTGGAACCTTCTGAAATAGTGGCATAATCGGAAATTGGAACCATTAGATCTTTTACAATATAATTCATCACAAAATACTCCGATTGCAGGTTAATCAAATAAAACCGTTTCATTGTAATTGTTGCATGAACATCGCAACCGGGAAGTTACACAGCAGCCACATGGCAGGCAGGGGTCAAACTTTTGTTACGACAGCTTTCTGGATTGCTCAGGGGATGTACCACAGGCACCGCCAACCTCAAAACTGACATAACATAAGCCTGACCCCATGCGCCATGAACAGTCCAAGGCAACGGTGGTGCCAGATATCCCGGTGTTTTCTCTGGAAAGGGATTTTCCAACGTCGACCGTTAAAAAAAATGTCAGGTCCAGCCTGCAGACATGGAAAACCTGGTTTTCAAGAGAAACCAAAAATTTTTACCATGTCTGCAATATTATGGCAAGATATTGAATTTTTGATTCCCAATAAATTGATTGGTTGCCACCGACCCGGAAAATGACTATAACCGGATCATGACTCCTGACACAGACAAAAATGAGATCAACTCACATACCCCTTCGTTTTTTTTTATTCCCCACAAGGGTATTTTCTTCACCCTGTTTTTCACCCTGTTTGCAACCATAACCGGGGTGGGAATTGTGGTGCCCCTGTTGCCGGTGTACGCGGGAAATCTGGGTGCCGCCGGTATTGAA
This sequence comes from uncultured Desulfobacterium sp., assembly GCA_963674605.1. Lineage (GTDB taxonomy): Bacteria > Desulfobacterota > Desulfobacteria > Desulfobacterales > Desulfobacteraceae > Desulfocicer. Next base: position 2,237,692 of record OY771474.1, read on the forward strand.
GTGGGGCTTATTTTCGGATCTTTTTCCCTGTCAAGGACCTTGCTTCTGCCCTGGTTTGGCAAACTGTCGGACAAAAAAGGCCGAAAACCTTTTATTCTCGCAGGGCTTGCCGGATATGCGCTTATTTCCCTTGCCTTCATTGCAGGCAACAGCGTTGCCGCGCTCATCGCCACCCGGTTTTTACAGGGCATTGCCTCGGCCATGGTAATGCCGGTGGTCCAGGCCTACGTGGGAGAAATAACCCCCGGGGGAAAAGAGGGGTACACCATGGGGCTTTTTAACATGTCCATGTTTGCCAGCCTGAGCATCGGGCCCATCATGGGCGGGGTCATCACCGATGTCTGGTCCATGGATGCCGCATTTATATGCATGGGTTTACTGGCCTTCCTGGGGTTCATGCTCAGCTTGTTTCTGCTTCCCCCTACGGCACAGGAACCCGTTGCCCCAAGGGATAGAGTCGCCATTTCCTGGAAACCACTTTTTAAAACCCCCTCTTTCACCGGCCTCTTTATTTACCGATTCAGCTATACGGCCTGCATCTCCATTATCTGGTGCTTTATCCCGCTGTTTGCCCAGAACCGGTTCAGCCTTTCCGGATCTTCCACGGGTATTCTGATAACCCTTGGGGTTTTCATCAGCGGCATCCTGCAGGTTCCCATGGGTGCCCTGGCCGATACCGTCAACAAACGATGGATGGTCATCACAGGGGGCCTGTTATGCGGAACATCTTTCATGCTTATTTTTACGGCACATACCCATGCCGACCTTCTTCTGGCGGTATCTGTATTTGGCGTGGGCGGTGGTATCTCCATGCCGGCCATCATGGCCATGGGAGTTATTCTGGGACATCAAAAAAAATCCATGGCATCGGTGATGTCCATGCTCACAGTGGCCCACAGTGCAGGAATGATGGTGGGGGCCATGGGAGCCGGAGGGGTCATGGACTATTTTTCACTTGAATATGCCTTTCCCTGTGGTACTCTTCTAATGGGAATCGGAGTAACGGTTTTTTTCATCTCCACCCGTTCCCTGGCAATGCTTCCAAAAGAGCCCTCCCCGATCCCCCCAGGAGATCATGACATATGCTGATCACCAATGCCCTAAAAACGGGGTTGCTCATAAAAACACATACAGGGCCAGAAAAGTCAGTTCTTTAACTATGTTCCGGATGTGCCCAAAGTCTAATATTTTTTAAAAGGGAAATTAGGTTGACCATGTTAATAATAGGCAGTTACAACGATCTTGTGGTGGAGCGGGAAGTCTCCTTTGGTTTTTATCTCAACCCCAAGGAGGATGAGGTGTTGCTGCCCGGCAAGTATGCACCCAAGGGCCTGAAACCCGGGGATACCATCCGGGTATTTGTTTATACCGATTCCGAGGACCGCCCGGTTGCCACCACCCTTACCCCCCGGGCGGTGGTGGGGGACTTTGCCTGCATGACCGTGGTGGACACCACAAGTTTCGGGGCATTTCTGGACTGGGGCCTCGAAAAACATCTGCTGGTACCCGCAGATGAGATGTCCCCCCGATTGAGAACGGGAGAAAGCCATGTGGTGAAGGTATGCCTGGACCCCGAGACGCAACGGGTATATGCCACGGCCCGGCTGGAATGGCAATTCAGTAAATACATGGCAGGTATATCCGAAGGAGACGAGGTGGACCTGCTGATTTACCGCATCACCGATCTTGGGTATCAGGCCGTCATCAACAACAGCCACAGCGGCATGCTATATAAAAATGACACCCCAATGCCCCTTGCCATCGGAGAAAAAACAAAAGGCTTTATCCATAAGATCCGGGAGGATGGAAAAATTGACCTGGTCCTGAAACAGCCGGGGTACGCATCGGTGCCGGGCTCCAGTGAGACGGTGCTTAATATTCTGGAAAAGGCCGGAGGATTTCTGCCCTGCCATGATAAAACCAGCCCCGAGGTTATCAGAAAAACCTTTGCCATGAGTAAAAAAGAATTCAAACGCTCCATTTCCAGGCTTTACCGGGAACGGAAAATAGAAATCTCATCCACCGGCATCACCCGGACTGACAGTGACCATCCCCGCAATTCCTGATCCCCCGGATTCCTGTACAGTCCTTGTGGGGGCATTCCCATTTTCCCGGTCGCCACTGGCAAGCTTCATGGCGATATGGGGTCAGCCCCCTGACGCTAGGCCCTGATGTTCGGGGCGAAGCAAATCATTCACCGTTTTTACCGGGTTAAATGTGGAAAGGGGCACCTCCACAAACACCGTGGTCCAGAAGGCCATGGACCCATTCCACAGTCCGGGCAGTTCCATGGCTTTAAGTTCTTTTCCATGGCTGGATTTAATGGTGATGAACCCGCTGTCATAATCGGCAAATTGTGTCAAATCAAAGGGTTTTCCCTGGAAATCCCTTAATCCGCACACCAGATCCACCGGGTTGAAATGGGTGGAGGAGCGAAGTATCTGTGCCTGAACAGGATCTTCGTCATCCACCTGGGAGGATTCCACAATCTGAAGTGAGCAGCCATATTTTCTGTCCATTGCCCAGAAAGGCCCCCCGCCTGCTTCCCCCAGATTTTTCACCATACCGCACACCCGGATGGGCCGGTTAAACACAGATAACAGGTATTCCTGCTGATCCATGGGATCCATCCCATTGAAATCATCGGGCAGATTTAAATGAAGGGTGTTCTTTGCAAAGCGTCCCATATCGGCCAGGACATCCGTAGAAACACCCTTTTTCCCCGTTAAAATTCCCATGTAATCAAAGACTTGGTTCTGCAGGGTAATCAGGTACCCGCACAGCAAAGACTTAAAGGTGATGGTTTCCGCCCTGTGATCGTCGGGCACCACATTATCGATGTTCTTGATAAATACGATGTCCGCTTCCAGATCATTTAAATTTTCCAGAAGTGCACCATGGCCTCCAGGCCTGAAGATGAGGCTGTTTTCCAGGGATCGAAAAGCTTTGTTTTTCATATCCACGGCAATGGTATTGGTGGACTTTTTCTGGGTGGAAAAACTCACCCCCAGGGGGTGCCCATTCTGCTCATATTTATGTGCCACCGATGCAATATGGAGGGTGATGGCCTGTTCATGGGCTTTGGACACGGTGTAATGGAGAGGGATATTCCCGGTACCCCTGCAGGACTGGGCCTGGGCTTCGGCAAGGTGCTCTTCAAATGCCGTTCTGGTGTGATCGGGATAAGCATGAAAGGGAATCAAACCCTTGGGCTTGTCGGCATAACCCAGTCCCCGGGTTTCTAAAAGAGCCGCCAGCACTTTTCTGTAATGCCCTTTTTTACCCAGTGCAACCATGTCATCCCCCCCGTCGGCCAGGCATTTTAAAAGTTCCTTGTAAAAGGCAAACCGCTCAATGGATTGCACAAAATCAAGGCAGAACTTAAAATCAGCGTCATGGGCTGCGGCTTCTGTTATGCTTTCCAGGGTAAGGGGATCATCTGAATTAAATACCGACAGCAGGGATTTAAACATGCGGGTGGCCGCACCAGATGCCGGCACAAATTTTAAAACACGTCCCGCGTCAAGGGCCTGGGTGTAAGCCTTTAAGTAATTTTCAGACTGATCCTGGGCAATACGGTCAATGCCATCCCCGGGGGTACACGGCCGCACAAGGCGGACAAAGGAAAACCCCTTATCAAAAATTTCCATCTGGGCAATAATTTTATCTTCGGGAATACCGCTTGTGATCAATTGTTCAATATTGTGCTCTATGTCGCGAATTTTTTCTTGAAATGTTTTCATGGAAAAGGCGCTTCTCCTGATTGAATTCAAGCGTTCAGATTACGGGCCATATAAAATTTAAACAAATAATCAGGGCTTGATCACAACACCGGCCCGTTGGGAAAAAAAGAACGGTGTTGTGAATTTATCCTGTTTTTTCCATCCCCGGGGAGAAAATCATCCCCGGGTTATACAATAAAAATAAAGGCTCATGTCGGATTCCAGGGTCTTATCCGGTTGGGGTCAAGCTTACGTTATTTGCATTATCATTGGGGGGCTTGGTTTATATAAACAGAGGGCAATAACACAAGTCTGACCCCGTCGCAAAAACGATTTTAACAAAAGACCCTGCAACACAACATGAGCCCAAATAAAATGGATGGAAAACACAGTTTTCAGCCAGGGACGCCATGGCCCGGTTACGACGCCTTTCTTATGGTGACAAAATGCTCCTGCATGGCAACTGCCCCCCCGGCGGGATCCCATTTATCAAGGCCACCTGTCATCAACTCATGATCTGCCACGCCCTTGCCAAAAGCCCGGGACTCCACCGGCAACTTGTGGCCGAAGCCGTGGATCATGAAAATACAATCTCTATGAATCACATCCGTGATATTGGCACCGGTGACAGCTGAATAACCGGGACCACTTACCTCCACGGGATCACCATGGCGAATCCCCATGTCTGCGGCCACATCCTTGTGAATCCAGACGGTATTTGTCGGCATCATCTCATGGAGAAGGGGATTATTAACGGTGTGACCCTGGGTGTGAAGCGCACATCTGCCAAAAATAACCCGAAACCGTTTTTCTGAGCCAGCCTCCGGATCACCTGCCGGATTTTCATAGGGGGGAAGGGAGTCCAAACCGGCCCTGGTAAGCTTTTCGCTGATGACTTCAAGCTTTCCCGAAGGGGTTTTCCAGGCAAAGTTATCCATGTCATGGTAAATGGGGGCACTGGCAAGGGAAACCTGAGCATTTTCGGCAAAATCTTCAATGTTCAGGCCGGTGCCTTCAAGCTGGTAGTTCCAGATATCCTCAATGGTTTTAAAGGCAGCCAGCTTGTCCATGCCAAGCTTTCTTGCAAGACCTGTGAAAATTTCCCAATCGGCCAGGGAATCATAGCGGGGTTCCAGAGCTCTTTTTCTCATGAAAAATTTAGGCTTTAATCCACCTTTATGGGCAATGATGCTCTCCCGCTCAAGATAGGTGGATAACGGCAGCACCACATCGGAATGCCATGCCGTATCACTCCAGGAAAAGGTGATGGATACCAGCAGGTCCAGATTCTCAAAAATCTTTTTCTGGGCCTCGGGATCGGGCAAGGCCGTCAGGGGATCATGGCGAAAGGCAATGTATGCCTTCAACGGATAGGGATCTGCCGTTTCAATGGCCTTGAATGCCAGATGAAGCAGACCCGGACCGGCATCAAAATGATTGTATTTCCAGCCCACCCCATCGGCCCGTTTTTCATCGGGTTTGGGATAAAGATCCGCCAGGGCCTTTAACCCCTTCTGATTGCAGTCTTTGGCCTTGTTAGTAATGGCAAGGCCGCCCTTGGCCCCCAAAGATCCCAGAAGCCCGTTAATGATATAGGCGGTGCGGCTCACATAAAATGAATTTTTAAAGCGGGCCGTATTCCAGCCGGGATGCCAGAGTACCCGGGGGGCGGCTTTGGCAAGCTGTCGACAGAAAGCCACCAGCTGGTCCGGATCAATGTCGCATACCCCAGCGGCCCAGGCCGGAGTATAGGGTTCCACAAAGGCCGCCAGGGCCTTGAAATCCTGAAAATGACGATCCACATAGGCGGCATCATAAAGTTTTTCGGCAATCAGGGTATGAATAACCGCCAGATTAAAGGCATAGTCTGTTCCCGGACGTACCAGAAAAAAATTATGGGCCTTGGAGGCTGTCACAGTGGCGCGAATATCAATGACCGAAAGACGGCATCCGTTTTCCATGGCCGCCAGTAACTGGTTGACTTCCCCCACATTCACGGCTTCAAAAATATTCCGGCTCTGGAGCACCACATGCTTTGCATTTTTAAGGTCATAGCTGACCCCTTTTCGTCCCACTCCCATCACCGACTGGGCTGCATGGTGAACATTACGGGCACAGGAAGCGTCATGGTTACAGTAGTTGGGAGATCCAAGGCCCCGCATGAAGGCCTTGTGAAGATCAGGAAACGGCCCCCCGCGATCGGACAGTAATACACTTCTGCTGCCGTGTTCATCCATGATGGCTTTAAGCTTATCCGCCACATGGGTAAAGGCTTCTTCCCAGGAGACTTCGCGCCATTTACCTTCCCCCCGCTCTCCCACCCGGATGAGGGGTTTCTGGGGTTTTTCCGGATCATTTAAAAGCCCGATACCCGCCGCGCCCCTGGGGCATACCGAACCGTCAAGGCCCCCGGGACGACTGCCTTCAATGTTGACCACCTGACCATTTTCGGTGAAGACCTCTATGGGACATCGAACGGTACACATACCGCAAATACTGTGAACTTTCTCCATGCGTTTTTATAAACCTCCCATGTGAACCACGCACGCCAGCTGCCGGGGCAGCTTGAAACGTCGCCATTCAACACTGTTGTTATGTACTTTGCCAGATTTAAATACAAATGCTTGGAATTTTATAAGCAATTTTCATACCGTACAAACCCATATGGCAGTAAACATCTTCCATAACGAGGGCTGAAACTCTAATCAGTTAAAAAATTTGAACGTAGTTTCATATAACCCGCATGTCCTGGCGGACACAACTAATATTGAAAATGCTAAATGGCATTATGCCGCCCCTCCCCCCGACGGGCAATGGGTTCGGACCGGAACTGTAGACAGCTCGATTGTCCGGTTCCTATTGCCCATCGGGGGAGGGGCTCAGCTGAGGTAGACTTGAAAGCGACCTTTTCATATAAAACAGACATGGCTGTAACCAGCAGCCACAACGAAAAAACGAAAGCCTTATGATTCCAGGATCTTGGGCGGAGTTTTATATAAAAGAATTAAGCACCGTCATCCGGCACAAGGTTCTTTCATATGCGCCGTAACCGCAACAAACGAATGTGAAATCGGAATCCTGGCCAAACATTCACAAGGCGTGATCAGAACACAGACCACCCCTGATAGTATGGTGGACCAGCGGAGTCAGACTTGCGTTAGTGATTGAGCATAAATAAATAAAGTTTTTGATATCCCGCATGTCCTGACGGACACAACAACGCATGAAAAGGGTATAATGCCGCACCACCCACAAGAAGGCCAACGCAATAAAAAAAATGCAACGCAATAAAAAAAATGCGGAGCTGATTACAATCTCTGCAGCACCCAGGCAATGGAGATACTTGCATTATTATTCCATCCACCGGCTGCAAGAGAAACCTTAGTGTGATATATTCCCCTGGATCATGCATAAATCCCCAGATAAGGCATTCTTGTCCAGGGTGCAATAAAAACTTGCGCCTATACGGCAAAGGAGAAAAGTATATATCAAATCAAGACAGGCATTCCTCAATCTGATCAATGAACCGGCTTTTATTGGCATACTGCCCTTTTCTATAGCTGGCATGGGTCAGGTATAAAAATCGTTCCGCCCGGGTCATGGCCACATACATGAGCCGTCGTTCCTCCTGCACCGCCGCAGCGCCTGAATCAACGGAGCGCCAGTGGGGAAACAGTTTTTCCTCACAGCCCACCACAAACACCGTGTCAAATTCCAGCCCCTTGGCGGAATGAATGGTCAACAGGGCCACGCCTTTTTCAGGATCATCTTCGTCATTGGTATCCTCCCGGATCAGTGCCGCCTCTTCAAGGTATTCCAGCAGATCGGATTTTTCCCGGGCACTGTAGCGCAGCTGTTCCAGGTTTTCTTTTTTGGAGATAAATTCCGCCTCTGTTTTCACTTTCTTTTTCAGATATTCATAATACCCGGTTTGTTCAATTACCCTGTCAATGGCGGCATCCGGGGGTAATTCCTGGATGTCGTCCAGGAGTTCCAGAAGTTCGGAAAGCTGTTTATGAACCTTGGAGGTCAAGACCCTTTCTTTAACCATGGTGCGTGCACAGGCCTGGAGCCCCGTCCCTTTTTCCTTCAGCGTACCTATCTTTTTGACCATGGCAGGCCCGATGCCCCTTTTGGGGGTATTAATGATTCTGTCAAAGGAGACATCATCGTTGGGAAAAACCGCCGCACTGAGATAGGAATTAATGTCCAGGATTTCCATGCGCTCAAAAAAGCCCTGGGATCCCATGAGACGATAGGGAATTCTGAACATCCGGAATGTTTTTTCAAAGGCAAGGGAACAGAACTTTGTTCTGTACACCACGGCCATCTTGTCAAAGGGAATGCCATCCCCATGGGCATTGAGGGCTTTTGCCCTGGCAGTCACCCATTGGGCCTCTTCGGCATCGGTGAAAAAATCATGGATCTCCACCGTGCCCCCCCGTTTTTTTGAAAAACATTTCTTTTCCATCTTGTTGGCATTAAAGTCAATGAGTCCGTTGGCCACCTGGACAATCTCATTGGCAGAACGATAATTTTCTTCCAGCCGGAAAATCACGGCATTGTCGTACCGTTTGGGAAAATCCAGGAAATGGTTCACATTACTGCCCCGGAACCCGTACACCGCCTGCCAGTCATCCCCCACACAGAAAAGATTGCCATGACTTCCCAGAAACAGGCGTGTCAATTCATCCTGGAGATTGTTGGTGTCCTGGTACTCATCCACCAGAATGTGGGTGAACAATTGTCGATAATACTCCCGGACATCGGGGTAATCTCTTAAAATATCCCGGGTTTTTACCAGGATATTATCAAAATCAACACTGTTGGCATCAAAGAGTTTTTTTTCATATTTATCAAAAATATCCACCAGACGAATACCGCCCACCCGGGGTTTTTCATCAAAATAACGTTCCGGGTTTCCGTTGTTTTTGGCCCGGGAAATGGCGGAAATAAAGTTTGATGCGTGTTTTTTATCAAAATTGCTTTCCACCAGGGCCTCGGTGACCAGTTTTTTTTGCTGATACACCGAACAGATCTGTATGGGTTCCCCATAGCCCAGAAGATGGCAATGTTTTTTAAAAATCAACAGACAGGCCGAATGGTAGGTCCGAACCCAGGGAAATTTTGAATATCCCATGCCTGTGAGCTTGTACAGTCGATTTTTCATCTCCTCTGCGGCTTTGTTGGTGAAGGTGATGGCAAGAATTCCGGCGGGATTGACCCCTGTCTCTATCAGGTGAAGAATTTTGGCTGTAAGGGTTCGGGTCTTGCCGGACCCGGCACCGGCCACCACCAGGGCCGGCGAACCGGAATGATTAACCGCATTTTGCTGCTGTTGTGATAATTCCATGGGCTCCAATTTAAAAACAGTGCCTGGACAGCCAGGCACTGCTTTATATTTTTTTTATATGAAACTCGTCCAAGGTCCTGCAATGATGAGAGTTTCAACTTTCGTTGTGGCAGGTGTTTACTGCCATGTATGTTTATATGAAAAGGTCGCTTTCACGTCTACCTCAGCTGAGCTTCTCCCCCTATGGGCAATAGGAACCGGACAATTGAGCTGTCTACAGTTCCGGTCCGGGACCATTGCCCGTCGAGGGAGGGGCGGCATAATGCCATTTGGCTCCGCGTCTACGACCCATTCTTCGTTGATCATTATATTAGAAAGTGGTTACCGGATTCTGGGCACCTCTTTTTCCTTTACGGCAGATAGCTTTTACGCTGCGATGATTTTTTTAAGTTCGGTTTCCACTTTGTTTCGGATCTCATCCAGACGTTCCTGGGTATCTGCTTCAAATCGAAGCACCAGGGCAGGCTGGGTATTGGAGGCCCGCACAAGGCCCCAACCACCATCAAAAAGAGCCCGCATGCCGTCAATATCAATAACCTCATGGTCTTTTTTAAACAGATCGGTGATGCGTTTCACCACATCAAACTTGATGGTATCGGCACATTCCACCCGGATTTCCGGGGTGGTGAAGGTTTTTGGCAGATCAGAAATGAGCTGGGAAACCGTTTTACCAGAGTTCACCGTGATCTCCAGAAGCCGCAGGGTGGCATAAAGCGCATCGTCAAATCCCAGGAACCTGTCACTGAAAAAAATATGTCCGCTCATCTCCCCTGCCAGGGCTGCATTTTCTTCTTTCATTTTTTTCTTGATCAGGGAGTGGCCCGTACGCCACATGATGGCCCTGCCCCCATGTTTTTCTATGTCATTGTACATGGTCATGGAGCACTTCACTTCGGAGATAAAGGTGGCACCGGGTTTCCGGGAGAGAATTTCCCGGGCAAAAATCACCATGAGCTGATCGCCGTATATGATCTCACCGTTCTCATCAACCACCCCGATGCGGTCTGCATCACCATCATATCCCACGCCCAGATCCAGTTTTTTATCCTTGACCAGATCAATGAGTTCCAGCATATTTTTCTTCACCGTGGGATCTGCTTCATGGTTGGGAAAGGTACCGTCCATATCGCAATAAAGTTCGTGCACCTCGCACCCCAGGGCCTTTAACACAGGAAGGGCCGTCACCCCGCCGGTGCCGTTACCGGCATCAATGCCGATGCGTATTTTTTTATCAATGGAGACATTGTCTTCAAGGTAGGCCTTGTAGGGGGTCAGCACATCCATTGTTTCAAGGATTCCCTGACCTTCCACAAATTTTCCGGTATCAATAATGATTCGAATATCCTGGAGCCCCTGGCTGTGGATGGAATCAAATCCGCTCATCAACTTGAAACCATTATACTCCGGGGGATTATGGCTGGCAGTGATCATGGCTCCCCCCTGGGTCTTACAATGATGAATGGAAAAATAAAGCACCGGCGTGGGACAGACACCAATGTCAATGACGTCACATCCCGTGGAAAGAATACCTTTTATAAACAACCGGCAGTAGTCATCGCTGGTGACCCGGCAATCTCTGCCCACTGTTACCTTTTTATTGCCATGCTGATTCAGAAGGGTTCCATAGGCCCTTCCGATTTGAACGACATCTTCATCGTTGAAGTCTTTACCAGCAACGCCTCTTATATCATATTCCCTGAAAATTCCCGGGTTCATCTCCCCTCCTTACGAATTTAAAATTTTTGCTCTTTATTTTTCATTCACCTCTTATAATTTCCTTCAGGATGCTCCGATGACAATGGCCAGGATACCAAGGCCCCAGCAATAGGGAGCAAACAAATGCAGGCGACCCTTTTTTACAATTCGCAGTAGAAACACCAGCGCGCCATAGCCCACAACAAAGGAAATAAGGGTGCCGCACAGCGTAGCGGTTACATTGATGACAGAACCCAGTTCAATGAAATCCTTAAGGCTCAGAATCTCAGCACCCACAATGGCCGGGATAGAAAGTAAAAAGGAAAATCGAGCGGCTGTTTCCCGATCAATACCGGAAAAAAGCGCTGCAGAAATGGTGGCACCAGAGCGGGAAATGCCAGGTATGACAGCCATCCCCTGGCACAGACCCACCAGAAGTGCCCGTTTAACCCCAAACTTCATGACGCCATCCCCCTGGCTGGGGACGGTGCGTGTCATCCATAAAAAAGTACCGGTTATCAACAGCATACATCCCACAAAGGAAACGGAAGAAAAAAGCGTGTCAACATATGGTTTAAACCCAAGGCCCAGAAATGCCGTGGGAATGGAACCCGCAATGATGAGAACTGCAAATCGAATCTCCTCATTATCTTTTATCATCGTTCCTGTATTCTGGCCGGAAAACAGCTGTTTAAACAGTGCAGCCAGGGCCAGAATCATCCCCTTGATATCCTTGTAAAACACAAGCATAACGGCCAGCAGTGTTCCCATGTGAAGACTGACATCAAAAAACAGTGTCGGTTCGGTAATGCCGAAAAAGGACTGGCCCAACGCCAGATGGCCGGAGCTGCTCACCGGAAGAAACTCGGTGAGCCCCTGCAGAATGCCAAGAATAATTCCCTGATAGATTTCCATTGTTTTCCCTGAATTACGCTTTTTGTTTTGTTGTTAATAACGACCAACAAATAATGAAACTGACAAAAGTCGATATTTTAGTATAAAAAAACATAGCTGAACCGTATGGCAAAAAACACCAAGTCCGCTATTTCTATAATTATACGTAAAAAAAATCAAGAAAAAGCATGGCTAAGCCCCCCTCTCAGGCCTGCAAGTGGGAGGCAAATGAAAATACGTTCAAGGCAAGAACCATCATCCTGTCTCCGGTGAACAACCCGGAAAGGAGTATATTTTATTATTGCAGATAAAGACAGTTGCCATGTTGATGTAAATATATTATTATACATAAATTTACATTATCGGGTTTAATCATACAGAATCAAATCCGCCCCACCACCATTGACTCCTTTTTCATATGAAACTACATGGCTGTAATCACCAGCCACAATGAAAAAAAATTTTAAAATTGATCCAGATCAAGTTTTTTTATCCATTGCCGGTTTATGATGGTTCCAGAATCAAGATTAAAACCCAAGACACAAGAATCCAAGGAGGCGTACCATGTTTTGTTTTCAATGTCAGGAAACTGCAAAGAATACCGGATGTACCGTTAAAGGCATGTGTGGCAAGGAAGATGCCACCGCTAATTTTCAGGATCTGCTGATCTTTAATCTCAAAGGGATTGCCGTCATTGCGGAAGCTCTCAAGGACAATGGCCAAAAAGTGGGCAGGGAAGTAGGTCTTTTTGTGTCGAAGGCACTCTTCACCACCATCACCAATGCCAACTTTGACGATGACAGCCTTGTGTCATGGGTGGACCAGGCCCAGGCATGCAAAAAAGAACTCTCTGCAAAGCTTGATGATACCACTCGAAAGTCCCTGCACGAATCCGCCACCTGGTTGTGTGACAATGTGGCCGACTACCAGACAAAGGCAAAAACCGTGGGTGTACTGGCCACAGAAAATGAAGATGTCAGATCACTGAGAGAACTTTTGATCATCGGCATTAAGGGCATTGCCGCCTATGCCGACCATGCCGCTGTGCTGGGTCTGGAAAAGGATGAAATCCATGATTTTATCCTCAGTGCTCTGGCTTCCACCACAAAGGATCTGTCCGTGGATGAAATGGTGGCCCTGGTGATGAAGGCCGGGGAATGCTCTGTTACCACCATGGCGACCCTGGACGAAGCCAACACCACCGCCTATGGAAACCCGGAGATTTCCGAGGTCAACATCGGCGTGGGTGACAAGCCCGGCATCCTCATCAGCGGGCATGATTTAAAAGATATGGAAGAGCTGCTCAAACAGACCCAGGGCACAGGGGTGGATGTCTATACCCATGGCGAAATGCTGCCGGCCAACTACTATCCGGCCTTTAAAAAATATGACCATCTCAAGGGCAACTACGGCAGTTCCTGGTGGAAACAGAACGAGGATTTTGAAACCTTTAACGGTGCCATCCTCATGACCACCAACTGTATTATCCCCATCAAAAAGAAAAACACCTACCAGGATCGTATTTTCACCACCGGTGTGGTGGGTTACCCCGGCTTGACCCATGTGGCAGATCGTGAAGACGGCAAGGCAAAGGATTTTTCACCGGTCATTGAAGTGGCTAAAAAATGTGCCGCCCCCACAGAAATAGAAACGGGAACCATCGTGGGCGGATTTGCCCACAACCAGGTACTGGCCCTGGCCGACAAGGTGGTGGAGGCCGTTAAATCCGGCGCCATCAAGCGTTTCATTGTCATGGCCGGTTGCGACGGTCGCCAGAAGGGTCGGGCTTATTTTACCGAAGTGGCGGAAAAACTGCCCAAGGACACCATCATTCTCACCGCTGGATGTGCCAAATACCGCTACAACAAACTCAATCTGGGGGACATCGGCGGTATTCCCAGAGTTCTTGATGCCGGTCAGTGCAACGACTCTTACTCCCTTGCCGTCATTGCCCTGAAGCTTAAAGAGGTATTCGGTCTTGAAGATATCAACGAGCTGCCCATCTCTTTTGACATTGGATGGTACGAACAGAAGGCGGTGGCGGTTTTGCTGGCCCTACTTTTTCTCGGCGTCAAGGGCATTCGTCTTGGGCCAACACTTCCGGCCTTTGTTTCCCCCACAGTTCTTAACGTTCTGGTGGAAAACTTCGACATCAAAGCCATTGGGGATGCCGAAGAAGACATCGCGGCAATGATGCTGGGAAAATAAGTTTCCCTCATCTCCAAAAGAACAGTTAATCCACGCCACAGGGCGGGGTGCCCGGGCATTAAAAGTCTGGAGCACACCCGCCCATTGGTGGTTTGGCGAGGCAAAGACTCTTAGATACCGGGGAGGGAAAAACGAAGATGTCCAACTATGAGTTTCGACTGATTGTGGTGGTGGCCACCATTGTTGTGGCAACGGGTATCGCCTTTGTGGTAAAGGCCCAGCTCATTCCCGATTCCTTTGGAAAATACGGCCATTACCGGGCCGATGCCATTGATGAGGAGACCCAGCGGCCCATCCGCCATGGTACCAATACCTCCTGCCTCAAATGTCACGCCTATGAAGCGGCCATTCATCTCAAGGGCCGACACAAAACCATCTCCTGCGAATTCTGCCACGGCACCTATGCCGATCATATCAATAACGGTAAAAAAATCGGCGCCCTGCCGGTGAAAAAAGATACCGAAATCACCACCCTGTGCCTTCGCTGTCACAACACCGAAATCAAGGCCAGATCCCAAGCGGTAATCAAAACAGTGGCCATGCCGGAACATCTTGAATCCCAAAAGGTAAAAGTTACCCACACCTGCAACCAGTGCCACCATGTACATGCCCCCCTTAAATACATCAACCGGGCAAAACAGATAACAGGATTAATGGAGGCGGAATCATGAAAATTGAACAGGCACCGCCCAAACTGGATCGCAGGACCTTCATCAAAAATGTACTCACGGGCAGTATAACAGGATCATTGCTTCTAATCTATCCCATGGGGGGCGGGGATGCTCTTGACATGCTACAACCAGCAACAATCCCCGACATCCCCGTACAGATTCCCGGTATCCGGGGCGAAACATACGAGATCCATGAACGTAAATTCGCCTTTATCGTGGACATCACCCAGTGCATAGGCTGCGGCTCCTGCTGTGTGGCGGACAAAAGAGAATACAAGGTACCCGATGGCTACTACCGAACCTGGGTGGAACGCTATATAAAAGATTTTAACGATCAGGTGTATGTGGACTGCCCCAACGGAGGCCTTGATGGTTATCAGACCCCGAGAACGGACATCGAGGTCCAGGTCCGGGATACTTTTTTTGTGCCAAAGCTTTGCAACATGTGCAAGGAAACCCCCTGCACCCAGGTATGTCCGGTGGGGGCCACCTTCACCAGCCCGGATGGCTTTGTGCTCATGGACAGTGACCGGTGTGTGGGCTGTGGGTACTGCATTCAGGCCTGTCCATACTCCTCCCGGTTCCTTAACCCCATCACCCACACCGCAGAAAAATGTACCTGGTGTTATCACCGGGTGAGAAAGGGGCTTTTACCCGCCTGTGTGGAGGTGTGCCCCACCGGGGCCAGAAAATTCGGCAGTCTAAGGGATGAAACATCTGAAGTTTATAAAATTCTCAAGGGTCCCGGGGTGCTCACCGTGTTAAAGGAGTCCATGGGAACCTGGCCTGCGCTTTACTACCTTGGCGCACGACTGGAGGTGATTTAAATGAGTGGATTCCATGAAGGCGCAGCCATGCTGCTGTCCAATTTTGTGCTGCCCAATGATCTCCATGTGCACTGGAGCATGATGATTGTTCTTTACCCCTATATTACCGGGCTTGTGGACGGAGCCTTTATCATTGCAGCTCTCTACTATCTTTTTGACATCGAAAGCCTGAAACCCGTGGCCCGATTTTCGCTTCTCTTTGCCCTGGCCTTTCTGTGCTGCGCCACCATCCCCCTGCTGCTGCATCTGGGTCGACCGGAACGCAATTTCAACATGCTCCTAACCCCCAACCCCAGCTCGGCCATGGCCGGATTCGGTTACATTTATGCCGTGTCCATGGGGGTATTGGGGTTCATTGTGATCTTCGTTTACCGGGCAGATCTGGTAAAACTTAAACACCGCTCCCGGGGCATGATAAAACTTATTTACCGGGTTCTGACCTTTGACTGCGATGATCTTTCCCCCCGGGCCATGGCTCTTGATGACCGGATCATTAAAATACTGGTGGGACTCGGCATCCCGGTGGCAGCTGTACTACACGGGTATGTGGGGTTCATCTTCGGCGGAGTCAAGGCAAATCCCACCTGGTCCACCCCCCTGATGCCGGTGATTTTTCTTTTTTCCGCCTGCGTATCAGGCATTTCCGCCATTGTCCTTGCCTACATCGTCATACGGAAACTCACCGGAAGCTCCATGGACGGACCCTGCATCATCACCTGCATTAAAACCCTCACAGGTTTTTTCATACTGGCATTTTCCTTTGAAATGCTGGAAGTATTTTCCCACTCCTATCTCAAATCGGGGTATCACCACATGGTGGAAGGATTATTAAACGGCCCCCTTGCCGCCTCTTTCTGGCTGTGGCAGGTAAAAATCTGCTCCGGCATTCCCCTTGTTATACTTGGGTTAATGGCTTTTATCAGACTGCCGCAACCCAGGTACAACCTTCTGGCAGCCGGAGTCTCCGCCATTTTGCTTCTCCAGGTATTCATCATGCGATGGAACGTTGTCATCGGAGGACAGCTCATGTCCAAGAGTGCCAGGGGATACACGGTGTTTCATCCACCATGGATTGATAAAGAGGGCATTTTAACGGTGATTGTGGTGATGATCATCCCCTTTGTCATACTTTTTATCCTGGGTAAAATCTTTCCTTTCTGGATTGAAGACCCCAGGCTGGATTAAAAATATCACTGGAGGATTCAACCAAGATAAATCATACCCGTCCGGCATGATACCCATGACAGACGGGAAGCATTGTAATACTCGCTGATCCATTTTTTTGTCCCCGGTTTTCCCCACGGCAGGCTTAAAATCAGAACTGCGAGTAACAAAATCTGAATCTTTAAAAGAGGGAGGAAAATGAGATGACCTTATTGAGGGGTTTCACCGTGATGACGCTGCTGGGGTTTTTCTGTGCCGGATCTGCACTGGCACTGACCCAGGAATCTTTTGATGTAAAAAATCCCAAAGTGCAGGAGATGAACAAAAAATGCATCACCTGCCATTTAAAAGAGAACAAGTCCCTGGTACTGCAATGGGAAGCCTCTGCCCATGCAGCAGCCAAAGAGGGACAGGTTGGGTGCTACAACTGCCACGCCGCCGACAAGGGAGATGAACTGGGTTACCAGCACGAAGGTGCATTTATAAAGGCCATTCTCTCCCCCAACGACTGTGCCAAATGCCATGAACCCGAAGCAAAGGAAATGGCCATCTCCCACCACGCCACCGCCGGTGAAATCATGGCATCCCTTGACAACATGCTGGCAGAGGTGGTGGGTGGCATGCCCAACAATCCCGGTAACATGGTCAGCGGCTGCTGGCAGTGCCATGGCTCCATTGTGGCCCCCAAACGGGATGCCGACGGCAAGCTGCTGCGCTCCAAAACCGATGCCCCCCAGATGGATCACAACACCTGGCCCAACTCCGGCATCGGACGCATCAACCCCGACGGCACCAAGGGTGCCTGCAACGCCTGCCACTCCAAGCACTCCTTCAGTGCCAGCCGGGCCAGACAGCCGGAGAACTGCGGTAAATGTCACCTGGGACCGGACCATCCCCAGAAGGAAATCTATGAAGAATCCAAGCACGGCATTGCCTATTTCACCGCCCCCAAGGGAGCAGGTCTTAACGGCATGAACATTTTAAAGGACGGTGCCTGGGTGCTGGGCGATGACTATTACACTGCCCCCACCTGCTCCACCTGTCACATGGGATCCTTCGTCAAGCTAAACGGCGCAGTTGCCAAAAACAGCCACAACGTGGGGGACCGACTTTCGTGGAATCTGAGGGCCGTGGTCTCCTCCAAGCTCAACCGGGTGACCTTCACCGACGATACCGTAACGGATATTACCGGAGACATTCCCCCCCGTCCGGGTCAGAAAACCCAGACCAAATCCTATGTCCGGGAGGGTGATAAGCTCAAAAAAGTCCTTGAGGAAAAAACCATCAAGAGCGTTGTGTCCTGGAAAGAGCGCCGCACCAGCATGCAGGAGGTGTGTAAATCCTGCCACGGCGTCAACCAAGTAAGGGATTTTTACAGCCAGCTGGACGACCTTGTTACCCTTTATAATGACAAGTTCGCCAAACCCGGGGCTGAACTGGTGGCCATGATGAAAAAGGACGGCATCTGGGAAAACAGCGGATTCCAGCACAAGATCGGATACACCTGGTTTGAAATCTGGCACCACGAAGGCCGAAGAGCCCGCATGGCAGCGGCCATGTTTGCACCGGATTACACCCATTGGCACGGGCTTTATGAGGTATCACGCAATTTTTACCACGAATTCCTCCCCGAAATTCAGGAACTGGCCGACCATGCCGGTATGGGAGACAAATATAAGGCGCATATCCAGACCTTACTTGCCAAACCCGAACATCTCTGGATCAGAACCGGCGGTAGTGCCGAAACCATGAAGCTCATCGAAGAAGAGCGGAAATTGAGATATAATCAGTAACCTTCTCATAATTATCCCATGGGTTGTGCTACTTTCATGATCCATGGGATTTTTTTATAACGGCCATTTCTGCCCGCCGATACAGCAAAGAATGGAGAGGGCATGATGCCGCCTCCAACAGTCCGGGGCCGGATCAGGTGACCGTTGGGGGCTCTGCTGTCGACATTTTCACATAAACGGCCATGCCAAATTTGTGATCAATCTTCAAAATTTCAATATGGATTTTCAGAAATGATAAAAAATTCTATTATTTTATTTGTTACCCTGGGGTTTATAAGCCTGAGCTTTGCCGATGACCGTTTGCCTACAAAAGAAGAGAAACTCACCAGCCTGTATGATCAGGTGCTTTCCCTTCAGCTGAACCGCAATGGGTATACCCTGGGTGCCCCCCTCACCCCTGCCCAGGAAGAGATGGCTGTCTCCCACCTTGTGGAAGGAGCCACGCCCGGAACCTATAAATTCATGGATGGCAACCTAAACGTGGTGGCAGATAATACCACCCACCGGGTTATGCTTCTGTTTGAAAAATTTGACGATGTATCCGGGCAGGCCATTCATGATCTTGTGGGGTCCCTTTTCATGGACTATGATGAACCCACCACCTCGGCCCATGATAAAATTGTCTACTGGGCCTATGATATCAAAGGGAAAATCTCTTCCGAACAGTTCCAGGCGGCAAAATCCCGGAAAAAAAGCCTGGATATTCTGGCCACAGTGAAGCTCAACAGCAGCATTGAGGTGTTAGGTGATAAACCGAATTCGGAAAAGGGAAATGTCTATTATATTATCAGTTCACCTCTAATACTGAATTTTTTCAAAAGGTAAAGGATAAAAAAAGGGACTAATTATATCAACTTTTGGGGCACGGCTCTCAAACCTCCCAATGAAGTTGAAATCATCATAAATCCTTTTGTTAAAAGTTGTGTTTGGCGATTCAATTTTATCACAAAGGATAAATCCTACCGGCCTAATTTTACCGTCCCCGACATCAGTCCCCCAAATCCGTTATAATCATATAAGGGAAATCTCAATTATGCCTTTTAACTTTCAGGCGTATTACTTTCTAGTGGGCTTTGTCATTGCCGGACTGAAGACTTCTGGCAACAGCCAAAATATCAAATATATAATGAAATATCCTTGCTTTCTGACCCCAATTTAGCGTAGTAAATGAATACTTTAAAATGGTCTACCAACAAATATTGCTATCAATATTTGCTTGTATACAAAAGATACGACGAGAGTGCGTGAAATCATAAGGGTAGATCCGGTTGTTCAGTACGCCTGCGGCCCACTGAATGCCGAGTGGAAAATGAGTTTGACGCGAGTCGCAGCTCACTGAACAACGAGATCGAGCCGTCAACTCAAATGGGGCGCTCCTTAACTCGGCATTCACCACGTCTGTGATCCGATTCCCCCGGAGGCAACACCAGAAGCTCCACCGTCCCTCCGACGGAATGATGTACTCCCCCCACAGGTATGGACTACCAAGTAAATGACACGCTGAAATAAAAGATCACCAGTTGACCGCACAAGTCAAAATTTTTCAGGTGGTACAAAAAAATACTGCACAAATGACTATTGTCTGTCTAAAAAACTGAGCGAACGAATTGCTTACCATAAGTTTGACTATCATCGACTTAAAAAAGGTTTACTAATGAAAGAGGCATTCCTTAAAACCCTTAGTCTTTTCAAAAACGTACTGCCGATGCTCTGCGGCATCCTTCTTCTGATGAGCCTCCTGCAACAGTTTTTCCAGCACCAATATCGGGCTTGGTTCACCGGGAATTATTTTCTTGATCCTCTCATTGGAGCGAGTGCCGGGGCGATTTCCTTCGGGATTCCCATCACCAGCTACATCGCCGGCGGGGAACTCCTGCGCAGTGGGGTCAGCCTAATTGCAGTCACAGCTTTTATCATGACCTGGACCACTGTTGGGCTTATCATGATTCCTCTGGAAACCCAATTTTTGGGAAAACGGTTTGCCGTGGCCCGCAACCTTATTAATTTCGTATTTGCCATTCTGGTGGCCATCGCCACAGTGTATACGGTGGAGATGGTTGGGTGAAATTAGAAATAAAAAAAATGAGTGGGCGGACAAAATTCCTGATCTATGTATTGGTTCTTTACGGTGTCATCTCCATTTTTAATCAGGACACGATCAGGGCGGCCCTGGTCTATTTCGCTTTGATGCTCAGCAAAGTAATCCCGGTTCTGGGTATGGTGTTTGGCTTTCTTTTCCTGACCAATCTCTTTATCAAACCAGAATGGATCCGCAAACACATCGGTGCAGAATCAGGGTTTCGTGGTTGGTTTTATGCGGTGATTGGCGGTATTGTGATCTCGGGACCGCCCTATATCATTTATCCCATGCTGGGAGAGCTGAAAGAGCACGGCGCCCGAAGCGGTCTACTGGCAGTCATCCTCTTTAACAGAAACGTTAAACCCCAGTTCCTACCTGCCATGATCTATTTATTCGGAATCAAATACACCGTGATCCTCTCGGTCTACATCATCCTCTTTTCACTTCTGAGCGGAAAAATTCTAGAATTTTTTGTCAGAGAAGAAAACACGAGTGCGGGCAGATGAGTTACACTCTTTTCATACTTTTCCCCCTGAATCTGTCAGTACTTAAGTGAATGGATATCAACAGAATTTTACAGCACTAAAGACATCTTCATGAAGACATCGTACGGTGGCAGTCGTGAGTTGTTTTCTGTAACCCTGCCCGACCCTGAAGTGAGTTCAACAAAAACGCGGCTTAAGTTTACAGCCAAGTACAAGCTGCAAATACTTCAGTAGGCCGCCCAATGTACCAAACAAGGCGATATGGAAGCATTATTACGACGTGAAGGCCTTTATACTCTTCCCATTTGACCAATTGGCGCCGTCAAAGACAGGAGGGCATCATAAAAGCGGTACAGCCCCCAAAAAAAGAGGCCGCAAAAAGAAGGCCGTCCACTGTGATGGGCAGCCGAAATAATTATAGCCTTGGGTCGATGAATAGATATGTGGTTATTTATCTGCCGGTGTGAACTCTACGCGAAAATCCATTGACAATAGTTTTTTTTGTACAGTAAATCTAATAGTGGTATTGAAAGTCCTCGCAGAGTTGACACATAAATTTTAACCTTGGATCAGGTTTAAATTTTGATTGACTTTCCATATTAAAGTTGGCTATATCTCCATAAATGGTAAATACATCTAATATACCCGCTATACGCCTAGCGCGTAGCCCCCTCAAAGGAAGCGTTGTGTAGAAAACCCCCTAATGGGGCTATTAGTTAAACTTTATTCTTTAGCTATTATTATTTTGCCGACAGACACGATGTTTGATACATTATTAATAAAACGCTACACCATCGACACAGTAAGCTTTTGCCCAAAATCTAAAACCTGTCATCCTAGGGTCGCTCTGGCATAGCTAGATGTTTAATTAAAAACAATGAATATAGAATCTCATAAGTGAAAAAGATTCCCATTAAATCTTGTTTAGTACAGCTCCGGGATCCAGCATTATCAGGCCACGCTGATCAACAAAGTGATCGGGTTACACGCTGTACATCCCACCTATTCACGGCGTTGAAGCCCACTACGATTCTAAGCCTGAAAAAAACATTTCCTTTCATGGCCTGCGAATATCACGCTTTAACAGCACGGCCTGTTAACGTATTGCATCAATTGGCAATGAGGTATCATACATATGTTTAATGAACTTAATTATTTAAAATCATTATTTTTTTTAACTGCAATCCCTATTATTTATTTTGGATATCTCACTTGGTTTTTTGCCTGGCATTTCAAAAACACTAAAGGTGTTGCATATTTTGGGAAATCTCAATCTGAACGAAAACAATTTAAAACTAAGGTTGTAAAATATGGTTCTTTAGCTCGTCCTTTTTTGCAAAAAATCGGCCCTAAAATATCCAAACCAAACTTTTTTTCAATTTGCTATAATGGCATGTATGCGCCATTAGAGTCTTGTTCGCCAAAAAGTATTAAAAAGGCAGTTAGATACAAACCCAATAAAAACGATCTATTTGTTGCCACCCAAATGAAATGTGGAACAACGTGGATGCAACAAATTGTATACGAAATATTATCTCGTGGCAATGGAGATTTAAGTGATATAGGGCATAAACATTTATACGCCATGAGTCCTTGGATAGAGTCTTTCAAAAGTGTTAGAATTAAAAACGCACCTCTGATTGGAAAGAAAGGGGTTAAAATTATTAAAACACACCTTCCCGCTTCTCTATGCCCATATAACGAAAAGGCCAAATATATTTATGTAACTAGACATCCTGTTAGTTGCTATATAAGTTCTAACGATTTTATGAACGCAATTGCTGGACCGTTGTCCCCAAGAAATCCAGAAGCATTATCATGGTTTTGCAGTGATCGGATGTGGTTTGATTCTTGGCCAAACCATGTTGAAGGTTATTGGCAATGGGCACAAACAAGATCAAATGTTTATTTCATCCATTTCGAAGAATTAAAACACGATTTATCGGAAAGCATTAGAAAAATTGCAGTATTCCTTGACTGCGAGCTAACAGAAAATGAAGTTTTGCTTATCACTTACAAATGCGGCTTTGATTACATGAAGGAACACGAAGAATATTTTGAAATGTCTACCCCAACTTTATTTTCACAAGAGCAAACCTTTTTCAAGAGTGGCTCGGTAACACGTTATACTTCCGTGAGAACGGAAGAACGAAACCAAATAGCGCAATACTGCAAAGAAAAATTAACGCATGCGAAATATCCCCTTTCTAAATTCTACCCAGATATCTACACATAGAATTGCCCAGAATTTTTCACAAAATATGCTAATATACGGGAAACAAATATGTACTATTGTCAATCAAGTAGGGCTTGGTCACAGCATGGGCCACTTTGGGGTGGGGTCAGGCTTGCGTTATTGACGCTTTTGCTTAAAATCTTCTTTATGCAAAGGCACTTGTCAAAAACATAGAGCCTGATAAAAACTCAGGCTCTAATACCACATAGCCTGACCCCGTTGGCCCACCAATTGTTACAGGTGGCCCAAGTTGTGACCAAGCCCATCAAGTATAATTATTGATTCCATCTTTAGATCAAAAAGAACTCGGCTCAAAGAGCCTCATGTTATGGCAACTTAAAAATTTGTTTTATGCCATTTTTAACGAAAAATGGACCATAATGCTAAATAATATGCGGATCAACCCCTTTTTTATGGAGAACTTTATCTCGTAGATTTCGTTTGGATGTAGGTGTTCCATAACCGTTCATTTTTATATCTGCTCTCCTTCCCCCTTGACCTATTTCTTATAATTACGTTCGTCGGCAAGTGAAGAGAACAGCGCATTGAGCAGGGGCTTGGTGCAGATGTCTGTGACCTGATCAATACGGATAACCGGGGATAACGGGGAGTCTGCTGTATCTTTAAGTGTCAGAAATTAACCTTTTAAAGTCCTTGACAAGGACAAATAAAAAACTGGCTCAGACAAGCTGATTTTATTCCTTCATTCCGGATAAGATTGGTAAACCAAACTACACAAAAGAATCGAGAATTTACCAAAGCAACAGAAATATGCATCAAAAAAACTACAATATCATTTTTTACTATTAAGTCATACATGCCTTGACAATTCTGGCAAGTTCGTTGATGCCATAGGGTTTTTTAATAAATCCCCCGGCACCCATCGCCAGTGTTTTTTCAATATCCTCACTTTCGGAAAAGCCGCTTGCCACCACAGCCTTTTGCCCCGGATGAATTTTAAGCATGGCCTCATAGGTCTGACGTCCAGTGATACCCGGGTCCATGAGCATGTCCAGCAGAACCAGATCAACGGTATTCTCTCTGAGATAATCCAGTGCGGCTTCACCGGAGTTGACACAGTGGGCATGATATCCAAATCGCTCCAGAATATTTCCGGCAAGACCTGAGACCTGGGTATCATCATCAACAACAAGAATATGTTCACCATGGCCCATGAGATGATCCGTCGCAGATGTTGGGTTTTCAGCCAGAGGAACTTCCTTTTTTACCACGGCAGGAAAATAAAGAGAAAATGTGGAGCCTTTGGGTCCGCTTTCAACACGTATGCTGCCGCCATGTTCCTTGACAATATTCCAGGTTACGGCAAGCCCCAGGCCAGTACCGCTTTTAGCCATAATTTTTTTGATATAAAAAGGCTCAAAAATCCGCTCCAGGTCATTTGCTGAAATTTCACCGCCGCTATCACTTATCCGAAATACCACATACTCCCCGGCGGGCAGGCCTTCTGCCAGCAGATCTGTCTCATCCTGCGCACAATTTGTTGTGGTCAGAAGAATCCGCCCGTTACCGTCAACGGCATCAATGGCATTCACTAATAAATTCATGATACATTTTTCAATATGGATTAGAGAACAGGATATATTTAACAATTGGGGATCAAGGCGCATCTGCCATTCAATTTTTCCATGAAGGGCCAGTAACTCTCTGTTTTCCAGTGCATCCAACTGGGATTTTACAATGGTATTTAAATCTAACTCTTTTCTGGTGTCAGCCACCCCTGTGGCCACGATTAAAAGATCCGCAACAATTTTGGTGGCCCTCCTGCCCGACTGCCGTATGGACATCAGGGGCGCACGAAGATCACTCTCCTCTGAAAGTTCCGGCAGTAAGAGTTCAGGGTAGCCCACAACGGGGGCCAGGACATTGTTCAGCTCATGGGCCACCCCCCCCGCCATCCTGCCGATGGCTTCCATCTTTCTTCCCTGGCGCAACTGCTGCTCCATTATCTCCTTCTGGGTTTCTGCCTGTTTTTCAAGGGTTTTGTCATTGCAGACAGTCACCAGATCTCCGCCGGGCAGCTTATATATCTGATTTTCATGCCAGGATTGAACCTGGGCATTGCAATAGCAGCCCACGGGGTGATCCGCAGTTTTTCCTGTATGCCATACTTCCTGGAAAATTTCAAAAAGACCGTCTTCAACAATTGAAGGAAAAAGCCTGGTTACCCTTTGTCCCAGAACCTTATGACGCTGAAGACCCTGAATCTTCTCCATGGCAGGATTGATCTCCTTTAATTCAAAATCTTTTCCGCCGTCAACAGCTTCGTAAATGGCAATACCACTGCTTGAATGTTCAAAAAGTTCATGGAAACGTTTTTCGCTGATGGCAAGATCCTTGTTACGTTGTGCCACCGTGTTTTCAAGATTTTCAACAAGTTCTTTGATGCGAAGGGCCATAAAGTTAAAGGTGCGATTCAGTTGACCGATCTCATCATTCACCCCTTCCGGCTCAACAAGTTCAAAATTACCTTTTCGAACCGATTCAGCTGATTTTGTAAGTTGCAAAATACGATGGGTAATTTTTACCGTTATCAGATGAGAAATAATAACGGCAACAATCAACCCCGCAAAGGTGATGATCATCAAAATCAAATTAGCCAACCAGTGGGTATTGGTGATACGCTCCTGGGATTTTTGGACTTCACTCTTTGCAAGCGCAACCAGTTTTTCAGAAATGATACCAGCATTTCTCTCCTGAAGCACGAAATCATTGAATCTGGCATGGATGGCCACATCCACATCCATGATCTCCTTGGCAAGCGGATTGATTTGGTCCATGATGGAAATAATATCGTCTTTACGCTGTTGGCTCAGCAATGGGCTATTTTTGACTATCTGCCTCAATTTAAATTCAACATTAAATGCCGACTGCATTAAAAAGCGTTCATGGGTAACCCGGTACTGCTGCACAAACGATTCCATTTCATGGTATAGGGCCAGGAATTCGCCCACTTGTATTTTTAACTCTGAAAGCAAAAGATTCAAACGGGCATACAGCCCTTTTTCCGGTGCTGCCAGTCGGGTGACCAGCTCCACGGACTCTATGGATGTATCGGCAAAACGTTTTGCAGAAGAGAGGTAGAGATTCACGTCAATACGGCTTTTAAAAATCGTCTCACTGACTTCAGGGCGGGAGATCATCTCCTTTAATGCCTTACTGATGGAGAGCACTTCTGCTGTCCTGCGTATGGACGGCTGGGCATACTGTTCATGGGCAGCTCTTAAGCCGATTCGGGGATAGTAAAGGAAAAATTTAGCATGCAGATGGCGGGCCTTTGCCATACCGCCATCCATTTCAAGGACCATACGCTGAATTTCCGTGCTGATGGCTATGGCGTTGTCTGCCATGCGAACGGATCGTAAGGATAGATAACCTGTAATGGCCACCACTGTCATGAACCCCACCAGCAGCCCAAGCCACAGAGAGGACTTAAACGCAAGGGATTTGTCCTGCCATAATGTATTCGTTTTATTTCCGAGAACCATCTGGGCTTATCTCCTGCCCCATGGAAGTGTAAGTGAACTCAACATTGGACTGAAGCCCATTGATTCCGCCAAGCGGGTCATCCATTCTCAGTACTTTAAACCAAGGTTGCGCGCAATCTCCAAATGCGTCACAGGTCAGGATTCCTGACATACCTTTAAAATGCATTGTTTTATAAAAAATATCCCTCAGGGCCTGCCGACCAATATATAATGCGCCGGATTGATGATCATGAATGGCAGTTTTTTCAATACTTTTAAACAAAAGGGTTGCTGCGTCATAGGCGGTGACATAATAAAAGGTATCAGGAGGAACATTGTATCGTTTGATGTATTTTTGCGACAACGCATCTATGGCAGGGGTTTGAGGATGTGATGGAGCCACAAAATACATCCCTTTGGATTTTTCCCCCACGGCTTCAAGGAAGGATGCGTCAATCAATGCACCACCACTCATCAGCACAATATTTTCAAAATCCGGCATTTCGCGGGCCTGGAGCAGGATATGATTACCTTCGGGCTGGAACAGCGGGAAAAACAGAAACTGGGCATGGGAGTCCAGGACGGCTGTCAGAACCGGCTGCATCTGTTGATCACCCTTGTTGACCGATGTGTCAAGCACCACGTTCCCCCCTAAATCCTGAAACATTTTCATAAAACTTTCGGTTAACCCTCGGGTATAGATATCCCCGTCATTCATGACAGCCGCTTTACGGACCCCAAGAATGTTAAATGCATAAACCGCTGCTGCCTTTCCTGCATTCTCTTCATTGGGAGCGGTCCTGAAATACCCCGCTTGCCAGCATGAACCTTTCCGGCCGGAAACGGCGGTGAGAAAAGATGCACTGTTGTTACCTGAAACCATGGTAAGACCGGCTTCTGACATGGCCTTTGATACCGCGGCTGCTGCACCGGAGCAGGTGGTTCCCAGTATGGCTATGTGGTCGGGATCTGCCAGAATTTTCAATGCCGCATTGGCACCGCCCTCTTCTGTACAGTCTGTGTTTTCGATCTGAAGGAAGACCGTATGTCCAGCGACTTTTCCATCAAGGTCATCAAGGGCCAGCTCAATTCCCCGAATCTGCCCCTTGCCGATGGAAGCCACATCCCCGGTCAGAGCCTGTAAAACGCCTATCTTTAAAGGGTCTCCCGGTGCCACACGGACACACTCCAGACTGTCCTCGCATTGAAACTTCGGTGTATGTTGACGGCATGCCCATGCAATCACAGCAAGAAGAAAGAAAAGCAAAATCAATGCTGTCTTGTTCTTATAATAATGGCATAGAGATGACATGAAAATTCCTGTAACCTGATATCCTTACCGGAGTAGGGTGTCGATATTTTTACCTTCGGTTGGTCGAATAAAGGTAATATGCATTTATTTTTTTTTACCAACAAAAAATTTTGTCACACATACCATAATAATATGCTGACAACAACCATTTTTAGATATTTATTTTACAAAATAACAAGCGAACGATACAATTCAAGCACCGCAAAACGACAATAGCCTTACCCTTGACAAGAAATTCCTTTAATGCACATAATTGAATTCATTTTTTATATTATACACTCAACTTTCAGCGTTGATTGATTCGTGAGGGGGTCACCTTGATTAAAATGGATACAACTGCCGGGAAAATACGCGCCATTCCTTTGTTCAGCGGCCTGAACGAATCGGAATTTAGAGATATAACAGGTATCTGTCGGAACAAAAGCTATAAAAAGGGAGAGTTGATATTCAACGAAGGGGATGTGGGGGATGGATTCTACATTGTTAAAAAGGGCAAGGTAAAAATATTCAAGCTCTCTTTCGGGGGAAAAGAACAGATTCTGCACATCTACGGCCCGGGAAAACCCTTTGGGGAAGTGCCGGTGTTCACCGGGAAAAACTTCCCTGCATCGGCCCTGGCAGTGGAAAAATCTGACCTGATTTTCTTTCCCAGGAAGGACTTCATTACCCGCATTACGGAGAACCCCTCCCTTGCCTTGAATATGCTTGCAGTTTTATCCATGCGTCTTCGAGAGTTCACGGTCATGGTGGAAAACCTGGCATTAAAGGAAGTACCCGCCCGCCTTGCCTCCTACCTGGGGGTATTGACAAGGGAACAGGACAACATGGAGATGGTCACCCTGCCGGTGTCCAAAAATCAACTGGCCGGGCTTCTCGGCACCACCCCGGAGACCCTGTCCCGGATTTTCAATAAAATGTCCGGGGAAAAGCTCATTGAGGTGGATCGGGGGACCATCTCCATTCTGAATGCCGAGGGCCTGGCAGATATGGCGGAGGGCCAATGAAAACCTTTGAGTCCAGGATTGCAGAGAGAACCTTGTGTATTGATAAAAATTACCGATCCAACGCATTTATCAGGATAAGAACTTAGTAAGTTTCCATTTTTATACAACAGATGCTGTGTTAAAATTCTACGAAATAAAACATGCTGTAATCCGTTGTGAAGCTCCTGGCTATGGATACTAGATGTTCAAGTTTTTTTGCACACAATTGGGAGGACTCAAGCTTTCGTTATGGGCATTATCGGTGGCGTTCAGCGTTCGCTCCGGCTTGGCTCCATAACGCCAATAACACAGGCCTGCCCCCGTTCTCACGAAATCGGCAGAAAAAGCTTGAACATCGAGTTACAGTATAAAAAATTTTTTAGTTGAAGCAATCATCAAAATGCACTTATAATAATTGAATACCTTCATAAACTATATTGACATTCAGTTTACCAGCCATATGATGTGCTTTTCAAATCATAAAAGCACATCATACTGATATCTACAATCCCGATCAAAATACATTTTAAAAATTGCCGAAGGTATTGATGATTGGCGCATAATTTAAACATCAAACTCAGAAAAACAAAAAGGATGTATAATGTTAAAAAGACTTGACCTGAAAAACAAAATGTTGTTGTTCATCGGCTCTGTGGCATTAACAGCATTTGCGGTTACGATTTTTCTAATAACAACTCAGGCCAGCAAACTGATCAAAGCAGAAGCCATGAAAAATGCCGAACAGCTCGGGCACAGGTATGCAAATGAAATCAGCAAAGAACTTGATACTGCCATGAATGCGGCAAGAACAACGGCCCATCTTTTCGAGGGCCTGAAAAAAAATCCCCAAACCCCACAAAGAGAAGCCCTCAACAACATGTTGAAACAACTTCTGGAACTCAACCCCGGTTTTCTTGGGGTCTGGACCTGCTGGGAAACCGATGCCCTGGACGGCCGGGACAATGATTTTAAAGATCAAAAGGGACACGACAACACCGGACGGTTTATCCCCTATTGGTACAGAAATAATGGAAAAGTGGCCCTTGATCCCCTTGTGGATTATAACACCACCGGTGCCGGAGATTACTATCAATTGGCCTTTAAAAGCGGTAAAGAAACTATTCTTGACCCCTACCCCTATGAGGTCGGCGGGGAAGAGGTCCTCTTGACAAGCCTTGTGGTTCCCATAAGATATAAGGGGCAAGTGGCGGGGGTCGTCGGAGTGGATATATCCCTTAAATCATTTACTGCAATGGTCTCCAAAATCACACCCTATGACACGGGCAACGCGGCTATTATAAGCAATTCGGGAATCTATGTGGCCCATCAGGATGCTGCCAGGGAGGGGAAGGACATTGGTACCACTCCCATCTGGGAAAACATAAAAAAAAGCGTTAAATCCGGAAAATTTTACACCATAATGGACTATTCCAGCCATCTGTCAACGGAGGTGGAGCGTATTGTGGTTCCCATTCAAATAGGTCTATCTGAAACACCTTGGGGCTTTCTTGTAAATATTCCCATGGACAAGGTGATGCTGGGAGCAAAACGAATCCTTTACTCCAGTATAGCCATCGGTGCCGTGGCATTGATAATCCTCATGGCCGTTGTTTATCTCATAGCCAGGGGAATTTCCGCTCCCATAAACCGAATTGTTTCAGGTTTGAAAGAGGGGGCATCCCAGGTAGCCGCCGCAGCTGGCCAGATCTCTTCCTCCAGCCATTCTCTGGCTGAAGGAGCTTCAGAACAGGCAGCTTCCATTGAGGAGACCTCTTCTTCCATGGAAGAAATGACCTCCATGACCCGAAAAACAGCTGAAAATTCAAAGCATGCCGACACATTGACCCGGGAAGCCGCCAAAGTAGTGGAAGAAGCCAACCAGGCCATGAAATCCCTGACCTATTCCATGGAAGAGATCTCAAGTGCCAGTACGGAAACCTCCAAAATCATTAAAACCATTGATGAAATCGCCTTTCAGACCAACCTTCTGGCCCTTAATGCCGCAGTGGAAGCGGCCCGGGCCGGTGAAGCCGGCGCAGGCTTTGCAGTGGTGGCAAATGAGGTGCGTAATCTGGCAATGCGGGCCGCGGATGCCGCAAAAAACACAGCCGCATTGATTGAAGATACCGTTAAAAAAGTCAATGATGGTTCAGCCCTTGTTACAAGCACAGATGAATCCTTTTCCAAGGTGGCCCAGAGCACCGCCAAGGTGGCAGCACTGGTATCTGAAATCTCTGAAGCCTCCAATGAGCAGTCCCGGGGTATTGAACAGGTGAATATCGCCATATCAGAAATGGACAAGGTTGTTCAGCAGAATGCCGGTAATGCCGAAGAGTCTGCCTCGGCATCGGAAGAGTTAAATGCCCAGGCAGCACAGCTCAACGCCCATGTAAGGAACATCGCAACCATTATTACAGGGAAAATAGAAAGTTCAGGGCAAGCCCATCAAAGGCTGCCACAGAAAAAGAAGAACACAGGCGGCACAAGATCAAGTCAGCCGGTCAAAGCCCGGATCACTCCAAAGAGCTCCTCTGGGCAGCTAAAACTGCCGAAACGCAACGAAGTCCGCCCGGAAGAGGTAATCCCCTTTGATGATGATTTTGAGAATTTTTAACAAAGAGAGGTGATGGCATCCATCTCTTCAAAGCGCAACAGCTTTGAAAACCGGGTACCTTTTCTGGAATGGGCCTTGTAAAAGGCAAGGGTGTTTTTTAATATTTCCAGGACCTCCGCTTCAGAATGGATACCCGGAACCTCCATGGCCAGGCGGGGATGTCTGCCCAGACGTCCCCCCAGCTGCACCCGGAATCCCCTTTGACCTTCCTCAATGGTGCCGGTGGGGCAGGCATCAATACACTTGCCGCACATCATGCACGCCTCCAGATCAATGAGGGGGCCTTCACCATCATCGTCCAGGGAAATGCAATTATCAGGGCAGGCATCCACGCAAACCCGGCACATGGAACAGGGTTCTTCTCCCAGGCGGGGCCGACGTGCCCCAAGGATACCCACATCCTTTATCTGGGGCTGGGAGCAGGCATTGGGGCAGTCGGCGCAGCTCATGCGGAACTCATGGTGGTATTTAAGATCTCCTTGGACCTCTTTTTTTAAAAAACCCAGAAGGTCGGCATCCTTAAAAATCGCCTCTGCCTTGTCCATGACGCTTTCGCAGGAAACGGCGGCATGGGGACATCCCGAGGCGCCAAAGCAGCGGTCCAGCTGATACCCCTTGATGTCATTGGACATGGAGGAGACAAACTTTTTTTTAGCCGCATTGACATCACTGATGTTCACACAATTTCCCTCCCTGTCCAGGACATATTGTTCAATTCTCTGTCGTACCTTTTTTCTCACAAAAAAAGGCACTTTTTTCACCGCCGCTTCGGCCTCGGAGGACCACTTCACTTTACCACTTCTCCCCGGGCACTGATCACCACCTTTTCCATGGGAATCTGAACACCGGAAAGGGCCATGGCCTTTTCCACAAGGCCGGGAAGACCCGAGCAGCAGGGCACTTCCATGATCAGGGTGGTGATACTTTTAATGCCGGCCTGCTTGAAAATCTGGGCAAATTTCTCCACATATGACTCCACATCATCAAACTTGGGGCATCCCATCATCACCACCTTTCCCCTCAGATAATCGTTGTGAAATGACGGGGCAGATACTGCGGCGCAATCGGCGGTGATCAACAGATCCGCACCTTTAAAGAAGGGTGCCGTGGGGGGAATCAGCCGGATCTGCACTGGCCAATGGCACAGGGCAGATGCCCCGGTTGGCATGGTGGTGGGTTTACCGGCCTCCTTGCATCCCCCGGCTGCGGGAAAGGTTTTCAGGTGGGTGGAAGGGCAACCGCAGCCAAGGGTCACCGGCGCTTTTTTCTGGGCATCTTCTTTCTTTTGCGATGCCAGAAAGGCCTCCACTGCGGCCTCATCAAACTCATCTGCCTCCCGCTCAACCAGCTTCAAAGCATCCTGGGGACACTCACCCAGGCAAGCTCCCAGGCCGTCACAGTACTGATCCTTCACAACCTTGGCCTTGCCGTCAATAATCTGAATGGCTCCTTCGGCACAGGAGGGAACACAATTACCGCAGCCGTCACATTTTTCTTCATCAATTTCGATTATTTTTCGCATTACTTTCATTGTATTTTTCCTTTATATATATCAGGAGCGTAGCTCCTGTTTTTTTCTCGTCAGTCATAAATTCTCCGATTTACCACCACATAATGTGCTACTTTAAATTTTTAAACAGCACATGCAGTATGAAAAATGAGAACTTACGACTCATGAGTTTTTTTAAAATGGCGCTTATTGGGTATGTTTTTTTGTCAGATCATCCGGCCTTGCCGCTGGAATCTAAGACAATGGTGACATAAGGCAGAAGATCAACGGGAAAATCAGCCCAAAAGCTTGGATGCCTTGCTTCTTCCTGAATCGGTGAGAAATGATTTTTCAAGAATCCGCTCCAGGCGATCAGATGGCATCTTTTCTTGTTTATGTTCTTCTTCCAGATTTGTGATGAGATCAGCATCGTACAACACCTTGAAATTTAGGGATTCTTCCTCCCGAGGATGATGGTGGTGTCCCACAATATCACACACCTCATCAATGAGTTCTGACTTGGCTCCCAGTTTTTCCAATATGGCCCTGGCAATGGGGGGACCCTCAAGCTCCTGGTACTTCGGGGCATTGGAATCATATTTTTCTTCGGCCAGTTTAATGCCGATGTCATGAAGATAAGCCGCCGCCAGGATCACGGCAAGGTTGCCCTTTTCATTGCGTCCGATCTCTTCGGCATACCGGGCCACACGCATGGCATGGCCGATGCGTTTAAAATCCGTTTTAAAATAGCGCTTCATCTCCACGGCCACACGGTCTTTGAGGAGATCGTCCCGCTCTTTTAAAAATTCTTCGGGAAGGGTACCGATGCACTGATCGGCATATTGACAATAGGATGCACATCCAAAATCCAGATGGGGATTTACAATACGTTTATCACACCCTTTGCATTTCCGGGCGGTATCGTCCTTGAAAAATTCAATGGAGGCTCCGCACTCGGGGCATGCAACCTCAAAAATAGCTTCGTCATTCCAATATTGGGTATCCTGTCCGGGACATTTCATGGTTGCCTCCTTGTGGTCTGTATTTCAATCCACCCTTTTCATCCATGGCGATTTTATTCCATGCAGGGTATGTCTCCAGGGCAACATTCATGTTGATAACAACATCGGCCATTCATGACAGTGGGTGGTGCAACGGGGTCAGAGTTAAACTTCGAATGTCGCCTTTCTTAAGACGTGATTTGAATATAAGACATCAGAGATCTTTTTTCCTTGATCCGGATCAAGTTTCTCGTTTTTTTTTAAAGCGAATCATCGCAATTGGAAATTCAATGCTTCGGACATTTTTTTGTGAGTGGCTATTTTTATTGAATCCGATAAGGGAGTCAGAACGGGCGCATTCCCATTTTCCCGGTTCGCGCTTAATCAGAGAGGGGTCAGGCTTGCGTTATTGACGCTTTTATTTAAATTTGCCTTTAAACACAGGCTCTTGACAAAATCACAATAACACAAGCCTGACCCCGTTGGCCCCACCAACTATGACAAACAAACCATATTATGATCAAACCGGGAAAATGGGAATGCGCCCGTCAGAACATATTCATTTACAGTTCATAAACCCCAGAGGGCCATTATCATGCCTGAGTTTTGGTCTTATTAAACGGTGGATTAAAAACTGGTGAGTCCCTGAGAGGAATAATCATTGATCTTAATCTTTATCCAACACAGGAATCTTACTCCCCTATCGACGGCTCCGAAAGCGGATATCACCGGCTTCAAGCTGCTCAAGAATCTCAACATAGGTGCGATAGCGTTCCTGCGGAATCCTGCCCTCCTCCACCCAGGTTGTCACTGCACATCCGGGTTCGGTGCGGTGGCGGCAATCCCGAAAACGACAGGTATGCTCCAGAGCCTTTTCAAATCCGGGAAAATACCCGGCAAGATCCTTTGACGAGATATCCACCAGGCCGAACTCGTTAAACCCCGGGGTATCTACAAGTTCTCCACCGCCTTTCAATGAATGGAGAGTGGAAACAGTGGTGGTGTTGCACCCCCTGTTGCCCGCTTCAAAGAGTTCCCCCACCCTTAAATCCAGTGCCGGGCAGATGGTATTGAGCAGCGAACTTTTGCCCACCCCTGTGATGCCCACAAAAAAGCTGCGGAATCCCTGCCCCATAAAGGTTTCCAGAGCATCAAGGCCCTGCCCTGTCACCGCACTGACCACAAAGATATCCACAATACCCTCGTAGATGGATCTCATCTGATCCACAAAGGCTTCCGCCCCTTCAAGATCGACCTTGTTAATCACCAAAACGGGGGTAAGGGATGCCTGTCTTGCGGCAACAATGGCTTGGTCAATATACCAGGGGGTGGGTAAAGGCAACGGGGCCACCACCACCCCCAGGACATCCAGGTTGGCACCCACAATGCGAACACTGCCCCGGGAATCCCTTCTACACAAGGTTGTCCGCCGGGGTAAGCGTGTAAGACGGTGATCCTGAACCACCACATTATCACCCACCACATGACCTTCACGCCGTTTCACCTTCACCATCTGTCGTTCCCCGGATTCAAACAAAATATCCACGGCAATGCCATGGTGGGCCACGATCACACCCTTCCGGGGCGATTCAGAAGCAGAAACCTCATTTTTATTTTGCATTTCAGAACGTTTTTTCTTGGTTTTCAAATATCAGATCTCCGTACGGATATGCCCCATACAGGGCGCAAATAACCACACCGGCCAATTTAAGGCAGGGTCAAACCTTGGAAAGGTAAGCATTTATGCTTTTACCGCCCCCTGCCCAAATTGGCCGGTATTGTGATCAAGAGCCCTGCCCTACTGGACGACGGGCCATCTTGGGGTTTCGTCATCCTCCCACAGATAGCTCCACTGAACGCCGTCAAGGATACCATCGGTGAACATGAAATTACACTCCAGAGCATCCACGTTGATAATTTTCATGGTGGAGGAGGGATCATCTTCATCCACCTCTTCCACACCGACGTAGTTGTTCTTCTTGAGATATTTTTTTATCTCTGCAAGGCTTTTGCCGATAATCTTTTGATTGTCAAGGGTGGCATTCTTGTTATTGACAATGATGGTTCCCAGCCGAAAATCTTCGGATCCCTCAAAGCACAGGGCCATTTCCCCTTCATCATAATACCAGGAGATATATTCCTCCCCTTCAAATTCTTCTTTTAATTCATCTTCGGGTTTTCCAAAATATGCCCTGCACTCGTCCATGGTGGCACCAAAACAAATTTTATTGAGGCCTATTCCGGGTTTTATGATGTATTCTTTCATTTTTATTATGTATCCTTATTGTTATTATTATGCAAAAATATCCTGTAACTTTTACGAACCAGCATCATTAACCCTGGTTCCCACGTTTAGAACAAGCCCAAATCATCACTCACTTCTAATCATCACAAGAAGCATTTTAAATCGCTCATGTCCATGGAGTGCATGGGAAACATTGGCTGGCATGATCAGCATCTGTCCCTTTACCACAGTCTGGGGTTTACCCCCGATGGTAATTTCCGCTGCCCCGTCCAGAATGTAAACAACAGCATCAAAGGGAGCAGTATGTTCACTGAGGCCCTGCCCGGCATCAAAGGCAAACAGAGTAAGATTACCCACCTTCTTTTTCAGAAGCGTTTTACTGACCACTGACCCTTCAGAATAATCCACGTGCCCCTCAAGGTCAAACGGTGTTGCCAAGTGTTCCTGAATGGTAATAGTCATGATGATCTCCTTAATTTTAATGGAATATCATTGGCACCGAGGTACATATTCGGGTTGGCATTGTAAAAGTTTGTACAGTGGCCCATATTCGCCTGTTTGGGCCTGTGTAGCATACAAATGCCATGTGAGCAGGCCAAAGCAGGTAAAGATGGGGTGCTGACCGAATATTTACACACCGTGTGCCGTGGGGTTTGGTGCGCCCCAGTATGTCCCTGTATATCACAACTAATAGAAGCATCGCATTGATATCGGTCAAGTTTTTTTCTCAGGGGCAGACAATCTGTAAAAGCATGGCGCAGAGCTGCCGTTTTTAATCAAACTTTGACAAATACCCCCGTTTCAGGATAAATTTTAAACATGGAATGAAAAGACAGGGCTTGGTCACAACATGGGCCACCCTTGGTGGGGGTCAGGCTCTAATCCCACATAGCCTGACCCCATCGGCCCGTCAATTGTGGCAGGTGGCCCATGTCGTGACCAAGCCCAAAAGACATCAGCGATGCAAATACAACAAAGAGGTATACCATGGGTCTGAAACCCTTTCAGGAAAAAATTCTCCAGCAGCTGATTCAACAGGAAAACATGCTTTCAGAACTCTATGAAATATTTGCAGTTCAGTTTTCCTCCCATGAAAAATTCTGGAAAAAATTATCCCTGGAGGAGAAACGGCATTCAAAACTGCTGGAAAAACTATACACTGCAGCCACCACAGAAAAAATATCCTTTGACGAAGGTAAAATCAAAGCCATTACCTTAAATGCTTTTCTCTCCCGGCTTGGGGATATTATCAAAAAAGCAAAAAACCACGAATATACCTTATCTGCCGCATTGACCTGCGCAGTGGATTATGAAACATCCCTGATTGAAAAAAATATTTTCACCCATTTCGACTCATTGAACAAAAAGGTGAAAGACACATTAAAAATTTTGCAATCGGAAACCCTTAACCATGTCGATCAGGTTCGAAAAGCCAGGGACCAATTTAAAAAGGCCACTGGCCCATCCCAGGCATTTTAAAGCCAATCCAACTTTCAGGGTGTACATATTCAGCCCCCCATCTTCATCTATTTAGGCCCGCTCATAACATCGCCCCCCCGGGATGGGCAAACAGCATCAGGCTGGGAAAATAAAAAAAGGAATCATTGCGTAACAGGGGAGCTCATATTGAAAAACAAACAATTATTTAACTGGATACAATCCAACCCCGATGCCATCCCGGGCAATATTCTTCTACGCAACAACCTGGAGTCCCTTGCCACCATTGATGATGATGCCCTTCAGAAACGCTTTTTAAAAACCTTGATTCGAAATTATGTCCTGCTGGAAAAAAGGGTGGATTCACTGCTGAAGAACACCCTACCTGCAACCGTTGCCGAAGAATTGAAAATAAAGGGCTACTTTTCGCCCCGCTCGTATACCTGCACCATTCTTTTCACGGATTTCATAGGGTTCACTGCCCTTGCAGAGGTGCTTCCCAGATCGGTACTACTGGAAACGTTGAACACGATCTTCACTGATTTTGATAAAAATGTCAACAAATTCAATGGAACCAAAATCAAAACCATTGGTGATGCGTATATGGCAATATTCGGTGCCCCCACACACTATAAGGATCACGCTGTTAAAGCCATCAAAGCGGCATTTGCAATGCTTAACTCCATACAACAGTTTAACAACACTTCGGCAACCCCCTTCCACATGCGGGTGGGAATCCACTCAGGACAGGTCATGGGCGGTGTGGTTGGTAAAGAGCGGATGCAGTTTGATGTATTTGGTGATGACGTCAATATTGCATCCCGGTTTGAATCCGCCGGGGAGAAAGACAGAATCAATATTTCGGAAACCACCCATTGGCTTGCCCGGAATCATTTTGAATTTGAAAATCGCGGAACCATTACGCTGAAAAACAAAAAAAACATGACGGCCTATTTTGTAATCCGTGAAACGCTGTGACCCTGTTTCCACGCAGCCTGTTCTGCCCAATGAAATCAGGCGATATGGTATGGTACCATAATTTTTTAAAGGTAAAAATCAGCAAAAGCTTCAACAACGCAGACCTGAACTTACCCAATTTAAGGAACCGTTGAAATGACTGAGATAAACAAGTATGATCGACCCGTCCAGGTGGCACAAGGCATCTATTGGGTGGGATTCCGGGATGAACTGTCCAACATGACCTGCAACCCTTATCTCATCATTGAAGGCAGACATGCCGCTCTGATCGACAGTGGCAGTCGCGCCGATTTTTCAGAGGTAATGATGAAAATTCTACAGACCGGAGTGGATCCCCGTAAAATAACTACCCTTATTTATCAGCACTATGATCCTGACCTATGCGGTTCAATGCCCAACTTTATTGACATGCTTGACAACCCGAACCTGAAAATCATCTCTGAAAAAAAAAACAATACGTTTATCTCTTTTTATATCAGCCGGGACCACTATGATCTCCTTCAATCCATTCAGTCCCACGGGTATGCCTTAAACCTCAATGGACGAGTACTTGATTTTATTGCCACCCCCTATTCCCACAGCCCCGGCAGCTTTGTAACCTATGACAGAAAAACCCAGACCCTTTTCAGCAGTGACCTGTTTGGCAGCTACGCCACCCAATGGGATCTGTTTTTAAAATTAAACAAGACGTGCTATTCCTGCCGAAATCGTGAAGATTGTCCCAATAAGATACTTACCTGTCCCATCACGGATATTCTGACTTTTCATAAAGAGATATTTCCCTGCAACAAAGCCCTGCGGTTTGCCATGTCCACCATCAAAAACATTCCTATTAAACGGATTGCCCCCCAGCATGGAAATATTCTATGCGAAAAAGAGGATATTTCCATGATTATCCAGGAGCTGGAATGTCTTGAAAGCGTTGGGATTGATGGGATTATCTGACCCCGTTGGCCCCGCTAACTACAAACAAACCATATTCTGATCAAAGCAGGAAAATGGGAATGCGCCTCATATCCTTACATCCAGGACATTTTAAAAATGAAAAAGCATGACAACCTGAAAGATGCCTTGTGCAACCTTGACCGGGAGGCAGCACAATTAACGGCTCTGCTATTGCTCTCCCAGGACATTGAGGTGGTGTGGCAGGAAAAAAATGGGCGTGTGGATCTGATAATTGATGGGGCAGACCTCGACCATGCCTGGGATACATTGTCCCGGTTTTATATTGAAAACCATATCCCCTCCGAGGATACCGACCTTGATAAAAATTCATCCCACGACATGGAGCGTAATCCCCAACTGCCTCCCATCACCCGGCAGGGAAAAACCGCTGCCGTAGGTGCCTGTCTTCTCCTGTGTACCATCCATGCGGCCACGGTTTATTACAAAAATCATCATCAGGTGGTGCTCTCCCATGGGGCATCGGCCCTGGGCATTCTCCTGGGGGAATATGGAAGAAGTATCACGGCATTGATGCTCCATGCCGATCTTTCCCATCTTGCCGGAAACGTGCTGGGACTGATGGTCCTTGGCAGTGTCATCTGCAGCCTTATGGGTCCCGGGCGGGGGCTGTTTCTCATTTTATTTTCCGGTGCCGCCGGTAATCTTCTGAATGCCTTCATGTACCGGCGGGTCCATCTGTCCATCGGTGCCTCCACCGCCGTCATGGGGGCCGTGGGTATTCTGGCGGCATGGCAGATCAGAAAAAAGGTGCACATCACCTTAAAACCCTCCCATGGCATGGATATCAAACCATCTGTTCTATACCCTCTAGGGGCGGGGGCGGCCCTGGTGGGAATGTTCAGCGGCGGAGAACACACGGATGTATCTGCCCATGTCTTTGGATTTCTGGCAGGGCTTGGGGGGGGTATCCTGTTTTTTTACGCACCCATGTATTGGAAACAGCGGTACATGGTAAAATACAATGGGACTTTTTCCAGCCAGGTAGATACATTTTTTCTCATAATTGTCATCTCAGCTCTATTTTTTTCATGGATAAAGATCTGAAATTATGTTGTTTTTAACTGCCAGAGATACACAGGATCTGGACCCGGATCACAAAACTAAGTCCGCCCGCTGCACAGATTCAAATACTGACTGAAATCATGGATGACAAAGCTCCCGGCGAGCAATGGAACCTGTCCATTCAAAGCCTCGTCAGTCCTAAGTTCACCAATTTGCCAGCACATAATGTGTTTCTCTAAAATTAAAACCAACACATGTGGTATGAGAAATGAGAACTTAGGAGTCGTGAGCCAAGCAAAAATAGATTAACCCGGCTGCTCGGAGGCTTTAAGGGCCGCCGCAGCCATGGATTTCTTTTTCAGCATGAAAAGATTACCGCTTAGAATCAGCATGACGCCGGACACGGATGCCGGGGTCCAGTGATAATCCTCCCATATGGTGGAGATCACAAGCGCCACAATGGGAAATATCAGGGAGGCGTAGGCGGTACGGTCGGCACCAATACGTCCGATAAGGGTAAGATAACAGCCAAAGGCCACAATGGAGCCGAATATGGCAAGATAGATCAGAGATCCCATGTAGGCAAAAGAGAAGACAAATGTAAAGGACTTCCCCGTAAAAAGGACCACCAGTACCATGAAAAATGCACCATATGTCATGCCATAGGCATTGGTCTGAATAACGGGAAGTCCATGCTTCTGGTTTCTGGCGGAAATTATATTTCCGAGGGAGGCCATGTAGGTGGCGGCAAAGGCCATCACCATGCCCGTAAAACCCCCGTCCCCCATATGAAATCCAGCAACTTCAGGCTGAAACACCAGAAGTATACCCACAAGTCCCAGCGCCCCACCGGCAATGACCTTGACATCAAAAGGCGATTTCAGGAACACAAATCCATTGATCATGTTCATGACAAGCACTGTGGAGAATATCACCGCAGCCAGACCACTTGTGAGATGG
Source organism: uncultured Desulfobacterium sp. (assembly GCA_963674605.1). Classification (GTDB taxonomy): domain Bacteria; phylum Desulfobacterota; class Desulfobacteria; order Desulfobacterales; family Desulfobacteraceae; genus Desulfocicer. The sequence goes on from OY771474.1 coordinate 2,279,292, forward strand.
AGCTCCGACACGTAAAAAAGCCAATAATTGAAACCGAATAAAAAAGCACCCTGCAGGGCCATGAAACCATGGGATTGCAATGAAAACTTCATGTTCAGGCGGGTCAGGCGACACCATGCCGTCAGGATAACAGCGGCCAGGAAAAAACGATAGACCACGGAGACCAGAGGATCCACTGCACCCAGCTGAAACTTGATGCCGATCCATGTGGAACCCCATATGAGAATGGTTAACAGGTAATAAAGAACATTTTGCATTTTTTTCAAGCTCCCTTTTCAAGGGAATCAGCGGTTATTGTTATTTTTCAGTCATCATACAGGCATCAAATATGTGAAACCTCAAACTGATAAATCAATTAAAAACCGATTCCTTGGGTTCATGTTGAATAGAATTGGATTTTTGGATTATTTTTTCTGGAGAGACCGGGCAATCTCTCCCAGTGTCTCCACAGCCCAGCGTGTCTCTTCAGACCAGAAGGCGGCATTAAGACGGATGCAGTGGCTAAAATCACGGGTGGTGGAAAAAATGTCGCCCGGCGCAATGCAGATGCCCTTCTCCCTTGCCAGTGTGTAAAGTGCACGGCTGTCTGTTCCCGGGGGCATCTCCACCCACAGGGTAAATCCCCCGGTGGGACGGGTGACAAGGGTTCCCCCGGGAAAAAAACGTCCCACCGCATCTGCCATCTGCACCACCCTGGTACCATATATTTTTCCTATGGAGCGCAGGTGGTGGTCGTAACCACCCGAGGAGAGGAATCTTGCGATGGCCAGCTGGGGAGGCGAAGCAGTGGCAATATTGGTCACCAGTTTCTGATATTTCACCGCATCATAATACCTGCCGGGGGCAATCCATCCCATGCGATAACCTGGAGCAAGGGTTTTGGAAAAAGAGGAACAGAGCAGCACATTTCCCTTTGTATCCCAGGATTTAACCACCGATGGGCGTTCCGGATCGTGGGAGATATCCCCATTGATATCATCCTCTATCAACGGAACATTGAATCTTAATAGAAGATTCAGCAATTCTTCTTTTCCCCCGTCGGAAATACAGTTTCCAAGGGGATTGTTAAAATTGGAGATAACCAGACAGGCCTGGACGCTATGGTTTTGAAGGGCCTGTTCAAGGCTGCCCAGGTGAATCCCCGTCAAAGGAGACATGGGAATCTCCAGCACCTTTATCCCAAGGCTTTTTACCAGTTGAAGAAAGTTGAAATAAACCGGTGTACCAATGGCAAGCGTATCGCCGGGGCGACACAGGGTACGAAGGGCCAGGAACACGGCCTCGGCCGCCCCGGTGGTGATGATGATATCATCGGGAACAAGGGCACATCCAGCCTTGATCATCCGTCTGGCGATCTGGGTACGAAGGCGGATATTGCCCGGGGGCATGGAATAGCCCACGCTCTCTTCCTGGAGACGTCTGCTCTCCGTTGAAAGCATGGTGTTCAGCTTTCTGACAGGAATCAGGCGGGGATCGGGAATGGCGGCCCCAAACTGGATCAGGTCCCAGCGCAGGGTATCCTCCATGACCTGCATAACCACTTCACTTGTTGTTACGGCAGTGGGGTTCAGCCGGGGAGTTTCGATGCAGGGTTCCCGGGGAATGCCGGGCAACCGGGGGCAGACATAGTACCCGGACTGGGCACGGGCTTCTATGATGCGTCGATCTTCCAGAACTCCGTAAGCCATTTTCACCGTATTTATGCTCACCTTGAACTGGCGGCTCAGGGTACGTATGGAAGGAACACGATCTCCGGGATTGAAGGTGCCCTCGTCCAGTAAGCCCCTCATGCGCAGGGCAATGGATTCATACAGGGGGATCTTCCGATCCGTTTTTGCTGTCGTGGGTATCATGGCTTGAAAAATACAGGATTTTAGCGAAATAACAAGGCACAATTGATGGATTTTATAATGGACACAATTTTTATTACTCTGATAAAATAGAGGATACAAAAAATAGAAGGCCAATGGGTCGCCGACGGTCCAGAGCCGGGCTTATTGCCCGTCGGGGGAGGGGCGGCATAATGCCATTTACCATTTTCAATGTTCGTTGTGTCCGACAGGACATGCGGGTTATATGAAAAAAACAATGGTTGACACACATACAATATCCAACACATAATATGAGTCTTGAATTAAAAATCATTGTCAAAGCCCGGTTTACCGTTTACCAGAAACCAAGGTGTTCTCCATGTACATTGCGCGCGAAATAATCCGTGGAAAAGTCAGCTTCATCCTCCGTCACTCCGTTGTATCCAATAAAGGATTTACAAGCCGGGACATCTGCGAGCTCGGCCACGACCCGGCAAGCCATATCGTCTATCCCGGCGGCAACAGCTACTACATCAGCGATAATGTTACCGATGCCATATCAAAACAGGGTATGCCGGTGAACAATGAGCTGCTGGAATCACTATTCATGCCGTTTATCCTACCCGAAATCCGCAGGGCAGTTAAAACCTTCCACAACCGTGGGGGTAAAAGAAAGGAGAAGCTCACCCCGGAACAGCAGCATTTCATCCAGTACCGGATGCCCTGGTTTGACAAACGAAGACTGCTTTTCCTGAAATTCGGCCACATGGACCCGGGACCTCTGGAAAACATGCCCCCCACCCTTTTTTACGACCTGATGGATAAATCCCGGGATGAAATAGAACATAATTTCATGGCTCAGGAAAATAGGCTGGACGCATGGGAATTTAAAACCTATGTCTACTCGGCCCTGAACATCCAGCGCTGCTTTGAAAGCTTTATGGCAAAACAGATGCCCCAGGCCCTGGACCAGGAAAAGGTCGATGAGTGTTTCATAACTGAACTGTGCAGTATCAATAAAAGCCTTTTCTTCACACCCGGAAATGGGAACACCGGGAAGACGTCAGCCCTGCACCCTTTTCTCCACCGCTACGTGATCATGTTCTTTGACCATGGGTACGCCAACAGCAGCCTGCTGGATCAATTTGCCCATGATTTCATGAATCGACACCGCCACACCCACCACACCCGTTCGGCAAGCACTGGACCAGACATAAACCTCAAGCAGGCCCTGGCGGACATGGAACTTGACCAAGGCACATTTCACACCATGACATCTAAAAAACTCGCCCGCCACTACCGCCGCCTTGCCCGGAAACACCATCCGGATAAAGGGGGGAAGGAAAAGGGTTTCATTGCCCTTAACCGGGCCTATGAGCGCCTGATGGCTGAGCTCAGATAGTGGTCTGTCGCCCATTTTCGTCTGTGCGCCATTTTCAAAAAAAGGTTGTGCCACAGCATGGGCCACCGGTCATATCTGGTGGAGTAACGGGCTCTGGCTATGACCAAGCCCTCAAAAAATATTGACAAGCTGATTTCTATTTATTACACACTGCTCATAATTTATCAGGAAGATAAAGTAGTTTTAAATTGAAAAAATCGAAATCTTTTAATTGATTGAATGCAGAATTCATATCTTTTAAGAAATTTCAACATAGACTGAAGCATTCACAATGCTAACACATAAAGATACAACCGGAAATGCGATGATCCGATTTTTTTGATTGTCCCATGGGGTTGTGTCACAGTGCCTGATAAAAAAAGCCACGAAGGCAACATACAGATGCAAAATCTGTAATACCTTCGTGGCTTTTTTTTTACAAGAGGAGGCCCTGCTGCAATGAAACATCCCATTTACCGTTTCATCTCAATCCTGTCCCTGGCGTTGATCTGTCAGGTTTCCTGTGGACTTTTATTCCCGGCTCTGAATCTGGTGTCGGCAAAAGAGACGCTGATTGAAAAAGATGACAACCAGGATGGAATCATCGACCGGAAAGCCTTTTGATCATTTTCTAACCTATTCCAGGGGGATCATCGTCTCATCAAAACAGGATACGAATAAAGACAAAACCTGCGCCAGAAATTAATTCGAGACACCGACGATGGCAAGGCCGACATCTGGGAAACCTATGATGAATCACAGGCACTGGTAAAACGGGATAGAGACCTTGATTTTGATGGTACCGCCGACGTGACCACCATGGGTAATGATGCTGCATAATAGCAGTCATTGAAAACAGACGGCTATCTTAGAAACAATGCCGCCGACATTGACACGGTTTTCAGCCGGATCTGGCGGCCCCCGGACTTGAGTACAAGGACTACAAAATTAATCTTGACAGGGTGGTTCGCCACGGCATTGAGTTGCAGTTCAGCGGTCATCTCACAGACACCCTTTTGTTCATGGTCGGATATGCCTGGCAACGGTTTGAAAACAAAGGGGAAGAACCCGCCGGAGAAACCGAGCTGGACAACAGGGCCAAAAATCGCATCAATGCAGGTTTTACATGGAATTTTCTGGAAAACACCTCTCTTATTCTGGATTATGAATTCCAGGATGAACAGGTCATTGAGCAGGCAGACGAAGTGGCACCGGATGAATGGGCCTTTGACTCAATTGCCGTTGATGCCTATCACCGGGTGGATCTTGCCGTGTCCCAGGTTCTTTTTGAAAAATGGGGCAGCATGTCCAACGGCACCCTGAAAGATGCCGGAATTTTTATCTTTGTTATGGGCAGAACCGGATCAGCATGCGGTCTGCCCGTGGCAGTTATTTGAAAAATAATCCACGATCGAACATCGGTAAATATGCTTGTCCTGGGGGCGGGAAAACGACTGGACATACGTTGGCCACAACAGTATAATAGAACTATGGTATTTGGGCATCCAGCTCTCCAAATAGAATCTGCCCATGAGCTGAGTTTCTATCTTTAAATATTATAGTTTTTGTTGCTGAAAATTCAATCCACAATATCCTTCCGCATATAGTCTTTTTGTCTGCCTCTTCTGATAGAGAGCTGAATGGTTTTTACAATTTTTTTTAAAAAGGAGGAAACCATGACATCAAGAATTTTTGTATCCGTAATCATCAGTTTGTTTATCGCGGTTCATGGCTTTGCCGAAGAGCGGCAAGTGAACCTTTTGACACTTGAATGGGAACCCTATACGGGCTCTCAGATGGCACACAACGGCTTTGTCTCCAGTGTCATTATCCAAGCCTATAAAAAGGCAGGATATAAAGTAAACATAACCTTTAAGCCTTGGAAGGATACGCTGGAAATTGCAAAAAAAGGGGGTGCAGATGGTGTATTCCCTGCATATCATGTTGCAGAAAGGGAGGCGTCTTTTATTTTTTCCGATGAGATCTGTAAAAGTCCTCTGGGATTGTGCAAAAAAAGAAAGATTATTCATCCGTCTCCCGGAGGTGGTGTGGTAAAAGGGGGAGTAAATATTGCATTTATGACTGATCCCAGAATTGATCAGGTGCGGGCACTGATGGATTTGAAATCTTATAAATTCGGAGTGGTTAAAGGCTATGCCAATACCCAGGAATTTGATGCAGCTGATTTTCTTGTGAAAGTACAGGTCCTGAGTGACGAAGCCAATATTGCACAGCTCCTGGGGGATAAGGTGCAACTGATAGTCATTGACAAGTATGTTGCACGAAATATAATGATCAAAAAGTTTCCCTGGTTTGCAGGAGAAGTCGAATTCATGCATCCGGCATTATCCCTCAAAGGGCTTTATCTTGCCATCTCCAGAAATGTTAAAAACCCAGAAGAAAAGATCCAGGCTTTTAATGCCGGTTTACAGATCTTAAAACAGGACGGTATTTTGGCAACTTTGATGCAGCAGTATGGATTTTGAACAGTAATTTTTCTGTGTCTGGGTTGATGTTTTCTTAAATTTTAACCCTCTTGAGTTAAAAAAATCAGAGGGGCTGTCGATTTTTTTTGAAGGATTAAAAATATGGGTGCTATAACCTGGAAACCTTCAAGATTCCGGGGAGTCTTCAGTTGCCTGTTCAATATCTATGATTTTTTGACCTCCAATATACTCTTTGGTCCTGGTATTGGTGATGTTCATCAACTTCAGGGAAATTTCACCCATACGAAGGGCATTGTCCCTGATTTTAATAAGATCTTTATATATGATGGCATCTGGATCACACTCCTCAATGGCAAAATTGATAAAAAGCTGGATTGCAGCCAGGGGCTGGTTCATTTCATGGCAAATGGCACCGGCTATTTCAAGAACACCCTGGAGTTTTTGTTGATTTAAAGCGTCCTGTTCCATCTGTTTTCTGAGGGTGATGTTTCTTCCCACTCCACGGAAGCCAAGAAGAAACCCCTCTTCACTGAAAAATGGTCTGCTGCTCACCTCTATGATAAGTTTTTTACCATTTTTGTGCGTAAAGGGCAGTTCCCGGGAAAGAACAGAGGAAGGGATTTCCAGATCATTATTTTTGAACTGTAGCCACTTTGCAGCATCTGATTCAGGCAAAAAATCATGGACTGATCGTCCCAACAGCTCCTCTGCGCTGTATCCAAGCATCTTTTGGGTAAAGGCATTAGAAAAAGTATATATACCCGAAGCATTGGTTTCCCAAATCCACTCCTCCACGGACTCAACAAGATTTTGACAGCGGGCCTGGGTTTGAAAAAGATCCTTTTCCATCAATTTTCGTTCTGTGATATCAAATATGGCACCATCCAGCCATAGCAGCTCTCCATCATTTCCAAAAAACCCTTGTCCTTTTTCAAAAACCCATTTGATATTACCGCGGATGTCCACCATTCGGTATTCAATTAAAAAGGCCTTTTTCTGTCGGATTTGATTCATAATACCGGTTCGAAGTTTTTCCCTGTCATCGGGGTGGATAATCATGTCAAAGTCATTTTGTCCGGAATTCATGAAGCCGGATGCCGGATAACCGGTGAGTTCTTCAATCTGATCGGAAATATATTCCACTACAAATTGATTTTTCATATCATATAAATCATTTTGCTTTCCTTTATAAATACCACGGTAAAGAACTCCCGGTATGTTGGAAAGCATTGCATCAAGTTTTTTGTCACTGGACATTGGGTTGTCTTTCAAAGGAGTACCTCTTCAGCTTATTTTTCGAAAAAATTACGTTCAACTCTTCGCCAAGCAGTCCCCTTCTGAATTTCTTATTCAGGAGAGGCAATTGACTTATCCAAAGAATAGATGATTTGTTGTTGTGGCAGATCGCCTGGCAATGGAAGTTGATACTCTAAATACGTGGGAATGCTGTTTTTTTAAAAGTTTGGTTTTTACAAGTAGAGGTGCCCATGTACGTCTGTTTCTTTAAAACATATTGAAGTATACAAAAAATGTCAATATCTGCTGGAATGCCTATGGTTGACAAATAAGAGTATATTGCCATAAACTAACAATGGTTCAGTCATTTAATTTGTTTTATTTTATAATGGATTTCCACATTGTGATTGTCATGTCGGCGTATAGCAAAACGAGACCTCAGACGATGAAGGAGGAATGCCATGGGAACAATGTTTAAAAAAGACGGAACCCTTAATTTTCCAGACATGGAAGAACAGGTTCGGCATCAGGCAATTAGAAAAAATCATAAATCTGTTGTCAAATCAGCCTTTTGCCCCCAGGGCCATGATCTTATGAGCTCGGTTAAGATTGACGAGCATAAAGGAATTCACTTTATTTATCAAGAACAGAAAACCGGCAGAGAAGCGGATATTGTTATAACCGCCGTTGTGGGGGATTGCACCAAGGTTTATCTTAATGGAGAGCCCTTTGCAAAAGACGAAATCGTAAATGTCCTTTGTCCCACATGCAGGGAGGCACTGCCCAATCACGGCTTGTGTGAATGCGGTATCCATGATTATCTTTTTTTCCTTGACCGGAAGTTGAGCATGGATTGTGCTCAAACTTTTTGCGCTCGAATTGGGTGTGTCAGTGGCAGTAAACTGCATCTGTCAAGGGATGACGCCTCTGTGATTGAGCAAATGGAGAGCCATGTTGTGACAGCGGGCTATTGTTCCAACGGTCACAGCCTGATAAGCGATGTTAAAATTGACCAATATCCGGGGATTGGCTTAATTTACAAGAGCCTTGATCAAGAAAAAGAGGCAGAAATTGTTATTTCCGCCACCATTGGAGAAACACACAAAGTAATATTAAAAGGTGAGGCCTTTGAAAAAGGAGAGGCGGTGAATGTTTGTTGCCCCACATGCCGGGAAGAGCTTCCCATTTTATTTGATTGCAGGTGCGGTGCGCCAATTTATATGTTTTTTCTGGACCGAGATCTGCACTTTAATCGGGGACAGGCTTTTTGTTCAAGAGTCGGTTGTGCCGAAAGCAGTCGTACTTTGTTGTCCAAGCAGGCCCTGAAAGAGTTCATGGTAGCTCAAATTCCTTGACCTGCCTGACCATTTAAACACCATGGTATGCTTAAATGATCCCCCGGGCCCTTAAAACAAAACAGGGCAAGCACTTCAGTTCAATGAAACACTGAAATTGCTTGCCCTGGGAAGGGGGGATGGAAATTATTTTCCCTGCATCATGGCATCAATATCACCCTGTACATCCCCAATGGGTTTGATATCAAAATTTTCCACCAACACGTTGAGTACAGTGGGGGAGACAAAGGCCGGAAGAGATGGGCCAAGACGGATACCTTTCACCCCAAGAAAGAGCAGGGCCAGAAGAACCGCCACTGCCTTTTGCTCATACCATCCAATGTCAAAGGAGATGGGCAGTTCATTGATATCTTCCAGCTCAAAAACTTCTTTGAGTTTCAGGGCTATTACGGCCAGTGAGTAAGAATCATTGCACTGTCCCGCATCAAGAACCCTGGGAATACCGCCGATATCACCAAGATTGAGCTTGTTGTAGCGATACTTGGCGCATCCTGCCGTGAGTATAATGGTATCTTCAGGTAATTTTTCCGCAACTTGTGTAAAATAACCACGGCCTTTCTGTCTGCCGTCACAGCCTGCCATGACCACAAAACGTTTCACAGCGCCTGATTTAACAGCATCCACAACCTTGTCTGCCAGGGCCATGACCTGATTATGGGCAAATCCACCCACAATGGTTCCGGTTTCAATCTCTGTGGGGGGCGCACATTTTTGGGCCACCTCAATGACCTTGGAAAAATCTTTGGCCTTTCCGTCTTCACGCTCTGCCACACGGCTCAAACCGGGATAGGCCACCACCCCCGTGGTAAAAATGCGATCTTTATATGTGTTTTTGTTTTTTATGGGGATAATGCAGTTGGTGGTCATTAAGATGGCACCATTAAAGGTCTCAAAATCCTCATTCTGTTTCCACCAGGAACTGCCATAATTACCCTTGAGATGCTCATATTTCTTAAAAGCAGGATAATAGTTGGCCGGCAGCATTTCGCCATGGGTATAGACATCCACTCCTGTGCCTTCGGTCTGTTTCAACAGCTCTTCCATATCTTTTAAGTCATGTCCGCTGATGAGAATACCGGGTTTGTCACTTACACCAATATTGACCTGGGAAATCTCCGGATTGCCATAGGCGGTGGTGTTGGCCTGGTCCAGGGCTGCCATGGTGGTAACGGAACACTCCCCGGCTTTCATCACCATGCCCACCATCTCATCCACGGAGAGATCTTCCGTGGTGGAAACCAGGGCTTTCATGATAAAATCATAGATCTCATCCTTTTCCACGCCCAGCACGGCGGCATGGTCGGCATAGGCGGCAATACCTTTCAGGCCGATGATCAACAGTTCCCGCAGGGATCTGACATCTTCATTTTCCGTGGCCAGAACGCCCACGGTTTTAGCCTTTGCCTGGTAATCAGATGCGCCGCCAGACCCCATCCACAGGGCGGACTCATGCATCACCGTGTCTTTGGCCGCTTCCGGGGCCTGGGCAAACATGCCCACAATTTTATTCCATAATGAGGTTTTGGGAGCACCGGGTGCCAGTGCATCAAATTTTTGTTTCAGCTCTTTTTTAAGGGCCAGTGACTGATCAATCCAATGGGTCAGACTGCTGTCATCAAAATTGGCATTGGTGATGGTGGTAAAAAGCCCCTTGGAAATAAAACGCCCCACATCATGGCCCACATCAGCACCCTGAGCCTTGAGTCCCTGGGATAACACAGCGATCCCCTTGAGGTTGTAGATCAAAAGATCCTGAAGATTGGATGTGGTCTCTTCCTTTCCACATACGCCTTTTATGGTACAGCCTTTTCCCTTTGCGGTTTCCTGGCATTGAAAGCAAAACATATTGACACCTCCATTTGTTCGGGTTTATTTCCATTGATGAATCTGACTATACACCCTGAAAAGTGTCTTTTCCTTGATCTGGATCAAGAAGACAGAAAAATTAATGGCAACCTGACCCTGTTGCCCCATCAATAATGATGACTGGCCGATATCATGCCCTCATGAGTCGTAAGTTCTCATTCTTCATGCTATAGTGAATTTCGGCTTTGCTCATAACATCGAACATTTTGGAAAGGGGTCAGGCTTGTGTTATTGGCATTATCGTTGGTTTTGGCGTTGGCACAGGCTGTGGCCCATAAGGCCAATAACACAAGACCCCATCGACCCAACAATTATGACGAGTGGCCCATCTTATGACCAAGCCCGTGAAGAATCTCTGGGACAAATCAAAAACTCAAACGTTAAATTAAACTAACCATGTCAAATCAGGAGTTTTTCATGCACACATTAACGGTTTCAAATATCATGACGCACGCCTTTGAAACATTAAATATGGATGAGACACTTAAACGTGCCGCCTTGCTCATGCGACGCTCAAAATTAGACGTATTACCCGTAATCGGAACAGACGGACAATTGCTGGGGCTAATGACAAAAGCCAATCTTTATGATGCCGTGGCAGCCGGTGAATTGCCGGACACACCGGTGAGAAACCTTTCTATTAAAAAAAATGTCGTCACTCTGCAGGAAGACATGCCTTATAATGAAGTCACTGAAATCGTAAAAAGAAGCAAGGTGGGAACCGCCATCGTTCTCAACAATCAAAACAAGGTGGTGGGAATTTTTACAAAAGCCAGCTGGATAATGGCTATGTTTGAAAATGAAACGCTCTTGAACCATCAGATGCAGATCATTCTTAACAGCATGCACAACGGTCTTGTGGCCATAGATGCCACAGGAAGAATTACCAGAATCAATCAGACCGCTGAAAAACTTTTCGGTATCACAACATCCCAGGCCTGTGGAAAACCGGTGCCCCTTTTTTTTCAAGGTCTGGAACTTGAGGATGTGCTTTTAAAAGGAATGGTCTCCATCGGGATAAAATCCACCTATGGCACACATACCCTGTTGTGCAACATCACACCGATTATAACAATGGAAAACATCAATGGGGCCATCATTATATTCCAGGATTTGACGGATCTGGAATCCATTGCTTCGGAACTGGAAAGCGTCACCAAGCTGTACAACACCCTTCAGTCCGTCATGGAAATTGCCTATGACGGCATCATTGTCATTGACAAACAAGGCATTATAACCATGGCCAACCAGGCCGCTGCGGATTTTTTTACCAATTCCCGGAAAAACATCGTAGGCAGACCTGTGGAGCAGATTATTGAAAATTCACGGCTGTGCGAGGTGGCGAATACAGGGGTGGCCGAACTTCATCAATTACAGTTCATAAACGGCAATCCCTATGTGGTGTCAAGAATGCCCATTGTGCGTGACGGCCAGGTTCTGGGAGCGGTGGGTAAAATTTTGTTCAGTAATTTCAAGGATGTCAGAAATCTGGCCCAGAAATTCATCAGCCTTGACCAAAAGGTTGCCTATTATAAAAATCAAGTTCGCAATGACACCAACTACAAGATCACCTTTGATCAGATTATCACCTCCCATGACACCTTTAAGAAAATTAAGGAGAGAGCCGAAATTGCAGCCCAAAGCTCTTCAAGCATTCTCATAACAGGGGAAAGCGGTACCGGTAAAGAGTTGATGGCCCAGTCCATACACGAAGCCGGGGCCGGCAGAGATAAACGCCTGGTCAAGGTAAATTGCGCGGCCATTCCCGCCGAACTGCTGGAATCTGAATTTTTTGGTTATGCTCCGGGGGCTTTTACCGGTGCCCAAAAACAGGGCAAACAGGGCAAACTGGCCCTGGCAGATGGTGGCACCCTGTTTCTGGATGAAATCGGAGACATGAGCCCCAATCTGCAAAGCAAACTGTTGCGTGTACTGCAGGATAAATCCTTTGAGCCCATCGGCTCCAACAAAACAATCCAGGCAAATTTTCGTGTGGTTGCCGCCACAAATCAGGATCTATATCAGATGGTCCAGGAAAAACACTTCCGTGGGGATCTTTATTACCGGCTCAACGTTATTCATTTTCATATTCCCCCGCTGCGGGAACGGCCCCAGGACATCATCCTTCTGGTTCATTTTTTTATTGAAAAATATAATCATATCCTTGGCTCCTCCATTCAGGATATTTCAGACGATGCCATGAAACTCCTGCTTCATCATACATGGCCGGGAAATGTCCGTGAGCTTGAAAATGTGGTGGAACGTGTTGCCAATTTCGTCAAGGGCAACATCATAGAAATGGAGGATCTTCCCCCGAACTTAAAAGAAAAAGATAAACAAAGCCTCCCCTGCACAGCCAAACCGCCTGCCACCAGACAACGCTTGCACAAAAGTCGTGAAGATCATGATAAACTTACTATCCAGGCGGCTTTGAGAGAAGCGGATGGCAACAAAGCCAAGGCGGCAAAACTACTGGGTATCAGCAGGTCATGGCTTTACACCAAAATGTCCAGAGTGGGTCTTTAATTCAAGTTTATGACTTGATTGAGCACCACAGCCACATATAGCGACTTACACACAACACATGTAGCATGGTTATCCTGATTGATGCAGTGTTTTTAAAATGCATTAAACGGTAAATCAAAAGCTGTTGGCTTCCATCCATCCGCCCCCACTCCCTTTGATTAACCTTCTTTAATGTCCTCAATATGTCCTCCATAGATTACACATGTCCTGCTTAATTTACACTTTTTAAGTATAGAGGACACTTATCTGTTTGCAAATTACATAAGCCTTTAATTTTAATGGAAATTATTCCGTGGCACAGGCATTGCAACAATAAAATCAAAGTCCAGGCTTGGTCATAAGATGGGCCATTCATCTCAATTGGCGGACCAACGGGGTCAGGCTTGTGTTATTGGCGTTATCGACCACAGCCTGTGCAAAAGCCAAAAATACCGATAATGCCAATAACGCAAGCCTGACCCCTCCCCAGGGTGGCCCATCTTGTGACCAAGCACCAAAGTTCAGACTCGGGTTGTCAATGCTGGGCTTGATAACTAATGGCCCCATTCTGTGGAATACCGGAGGGGCCGATGCCGTTATCAAGCCTGAAAACAGGCAGGAGAATTAAACAATGATTAAAATGGTTGAGGGGTTTCCATCTACATTTGGTGACGATTATCAGTTAAATACCAATGAGTTCATTCGCTATGCCGCCACCACGTTTCCGGAAGTGGAAGTGATCTCCAGAAATCTTGACGGAACACTGATGCGTTATAATTATGAAAAGGCCTATGCAAGGGTGGGGAAACTGGCAAATGCCTTAAAGAAACTCGGGGTTAAGCCAGGAGATCGAATTGGGGTAATGGAATGGAATACACACAGATTTTTTGAACTCTACCTTGCCATTTCCGGCATAGGTGCCGTGCTGTTGCAGATTAATCCCCGCATTTCCGATGAGGACAGATCCTATGTGATCAACCATGCCGGGGCCACCGTAATTTGTATCAGTGAAAGTATGGTTTCTCTCATTGAATCCGTTCAGGAAGAATTGGATAATGTCAGGGAATACATAATATTACATGATGAAAAACAAAATATAATCAAGACGAAACTTACCCCTGCGCATGATTATGAAACACTCCTGGAACCGGAATCTTCACAGTATGACTGGCCCATGATCAACGAATGTTCGGCTTACAGCGGCGCATACACATCCGGCACCACGGGCAAACCCAAAGCCGTGTATTATTCCCACCGGACCATCTGCCTGCACACCCTTTGTCTTTCCACCCTTTGCAGTATCAATGCAAATGATGTACTCATGCAGATTGTGCCGATGTTTCATTGCCATGGCTGGGGAGTTTTCTTCTGCGCGGCATTGACCGGAGCAAAGCTTGTATTTTCAGGCAAATACACTGCCGAAGAAACACAGCCGCTGGTGGATCTGCTCATTTCTGAAAAGGTAACCATGACCTGCGGTGCTCCGGCAATTTTCATGCCCATGCTCCACTACATCAAGACCTTGAAAGACAAACCGCATTTTAATAATCTGCGCATGCTTTCCGGGGCAACGGCCCCGCCGGTTTCTGTGATGAAGGATTATGCAGCAATGGGAGCCGATATTATCCACGCCTATGGTGCAACGGAAACCACCCCCATTGTCAGCTTGAATTTTTTAAAGCCATCCCTTGCCCATCTGCCCGAAGAAGAGAAATGGGCCTTGAGATTGAAACAGGGCTGCCCGGTACCCTTTGTGAGCTGGAAACTGCTGGATGGTAACGGCAAGGAAGTCCCAAGGGACGGTGAAAGTGTCGGTGAAGGACATTACAGGGGCCCCTGGATTACGGCAAGCTATTATGATGATGAGCGCAGTAAGGACGCATTCACCGAGGATGGCTACTGGAAAAGCGGTGACGCTTTAACCATGGACAAATACGGCTATCTTAAGGTCACCGACAGATTTAAAGATGTGATAAAAAGCGGAGGGGAATGGATCTCCTCCATTGATCTGGAAAATGCCATCATGGCCCATCCACATGTTGTGGAAGCCTCCGTGGCGGGTATTCCCCACCCCAAATGGGAAGAACGCCCCTTGGCCCTGGTGGTCCTTAACAACACTGCAAGGGATGTTACCGAAGAGGATATATTAAATTTTATAATGCCTAAATTTGCCAAGTGGCAGCTTCCGGACAGAATCCTTTTTGTTGATGCGATCCCCAAAACCAGTGTGGGAAAATTTTCCAAAAAAGACATCAGAAAAGAATATGGAAATTTTTATAGCCAACAATAAACCCCAAAAGTTTTATGGTTTTAACATGGAGAAGAAAGCATGAGAAAAGTAGCCATTATAGGCACAGGACACACCGATTTCGGGTTTAACTCACCCAAAACAGGGCTGGAGCTTTTTTGTGAAGCCGCAACGGAAGCCATGGCTGAAGCGAATGTGCAGTCAAAGGATATTCAGGCATTATATTGCGGTAACGGGCTGAGTGATTTTTCCGAAGGACAGATTATGATTCAATCCTATATTGCGGACTCCCTGGGGTGTCGTAATATTCCGGCCACCCGGTTTGAAGCGGCCTGTTCTTCTGCCACCGTGGCCATTCGTGATGCATATATGTGGGTGGCCTCGGGCTTTTACGATATTGTCCTTGTGGGGGGAACGGAAAAAGCCACGGCCATGGGAACGGCCCTTGCCACCCGGACCTTTGCCATGGGAACCGATGCCCGGTATGAATTTCCGGCAGGTCTTACGTTTCCCGGTTTCTTTGGACTTCTGGCAAATTTATATGCATCAAAATACAATGTTCCCTTTGAAAGACTTCGACGTCAGATGTCTCTGGTTTCAGTGCAATCCCACAGTTATGGGGTGAACAATCCCCATGCCCAGTTCAAAAAGGAGATCACCGTGGAAAAGGTGGAAAAGGCATTTATGGTTGCATCTCCGTTGACCCTGCTTGATTGCTGCCCCTTCTCCGATGGTGCCGCAGCCATTGTAATTGCATCGGAAGAAAAGGCCAGGGAACTTTGCGACACCCCCATTTATATTGCCGGGGTGGGGCAGGCTTCTTCGGGCATGTTAAGCACCCAGTATAAAAATATCCCCCGGTTAAAAGCCAGAGATATTTCCGTAAAACAGGCCTATGACATGGCCGGGGTGGGTCCCCAAGACATTGATGTGTGTGAACTCCACGATTGTTTCAGCATTGCAAGCATCATCGCCGCCGAAAGTCTGGGATTTGCCGAATTTGGAAAAGGGGGCCAGCTGTGGGAAAAAGAAGAGACCCGCATCGGGGGTAAAATCCCCATTAATATTTCAGGGGGACTCAAGTCCAAGGGACATCCCATCGGGGCCACCGGAGCCTCCCAGACGGTGGAAATCGTAAAGCAGCTCCGGGGAGATCTTGCAGACCAGAAAAGACAGGTGGAAGGGGCAAAAGTGGGTCTGGTTGATACACTGGGCGGAGACGGCATCATCTGCAATCTTATTTTAAAAAAGGAACGAGACTAATGGAATATCCCTTACCGTTTGAGCAATACAACAGCGCGTTAAAAAACAATACCCTTCTGGGACTGAAGTGCAGAAAATGCCATCAAATAACCTGTCCGCCCCAAATGGCCTGCCAGGAATGTTCTTGCCTTGATCTTGAAATAACCGAACTTGCCGGCACCGGGACAATTCAAACTTACACAACCATTTATGTTGCGGCTGAAAACAGGGAAAATGAAGTTCCCTATGTGATTGTTCTGGTAAAACTGGAAGAAGGTCCCTGGATTATGGGTGAACTTTGGGCCATGAACCCTGAACAGGCAGGTCAGGATATCATTGGCAAACCCGTCAAAATGGGAAATCGTGTGTTTCCCGGGGATAAATATTCCAATGGCGCGGCTGCCCGTCCGGTGTTTTATTTTCTGGATTAATAAGATAATCGGAATTTTACTCACATCATTGGCCCCCCAATGATGACAAGTGACCCATGTTATGACCAAGCCCATAATTTGGACTATTTCATATGGACAACACTTCGGACAGTTTTTGTAAGTGCTTGTTTTTATTAAATCCACAATGTTGACTGTGAAAAAATAGAATTTAATAATTTCAGTAGGTTATAATTTTAAATAACCAGAGATCTAAAAACCGTCCAAACCATTGATGGAGAAAAAGGATGTATTTCAATCTTACCAAAGAACAGAAGATGATTCAGAAAGAGGTGCAAAATTTTGCAAAAAAAGAAATTGCACCCCGGGCGGAGGAGCTGGAAAGAAACGGCAAATATCCCTATGATATCATGGCAAAAATGGCAGAACTGGGATTAATGGGAATTCCATTTCCCGAAGCCTACGGTGGCATGGGCAGTGACTGGGTCAGTACCCATCTTTGCATTGAAGAAATATCCAGGGCGGATATTACCCTGGGCGCCTTGCTGGATGTCACCACAAGCGTTGTGGGGCAGGAGCTGCTCGAATTTGGTACCGAAGAGCAAAAACAAAAATACCTGGTACCCATAGCCCAGGGCCACGAAATCGGTGCCTTTGGTTTAACCGAGCCCGATGCAGGTTCCGATGCCGGCGCCTTAATCACCGAGGCGGTACGGAAAGGGGATGACTGGGTGCTCAACGGAACCAAACAGTTCATTACCAACATCGGTCTGGACAATGCGTCGGTGCTCCTGGTGGCCGCCAAGATTGAAGGGGGTGACATCGCCACCTTTATTGTTCCCAAAGACACCCCGGGGTTTAAACTGGGAACCAAATATGAAAAAATGGCCTGGCGGGGCTCGGCAACCCATGAGGTCATTCTAAAAGACTGCACCATCCCCAAAGAAAATCTGCTGGGAGATCCCAAACATGGTTTTTCACAGCACCTGGCCGTATTGGAAACCGGCAGAATAAGCATTGCCGCCGTGGCCGTGGGGGCCGCCCAGGCATGCCTTGATGAATCCCTGCGTTACGCCATGGGCAGAAAACAATTCGGCAAACCTATTTTTGAATTCCAGAGCATCCAGTTTAAACTGGCGGACATGGCCCTGTCCATAGAGCTTGCCAGAAACGAGTATCTTAAAGCTGCCTGGCTCAAGGACCATGGAAAAAAACATACCTTTGAGGCCACCTGTGCCAAGCTCTATGCAAGTGAAATGGCGGAAAAGGTGGCAAGTGATGCGGTTCAGATCCATGGCGGATATGGGTATATGGAGGAATCACCGGTGTCACGCATATACAAAAGCGTCAAGCTGCTTCAAATCGTGGAAGGCACCTCCGAGGTGCAACGACTTATCCTCAGCAGACATCTGGCAGGGAAAAATTAAACATTCAGCTCGAAAAAGACTATTTATCCGTTTACAAGAAGACAATTCCAATGAAATCAGGACCCTTGACACATCTGAAAATTCTCGATTTTTCCACACTTTTACCGGGACCATACGCGAGCCTGGTCCTCACCGACCTTGGGGCCGATACCCTGAGGGTCGTATCGGGATCACGCCCGGATATTGCCACCCTGATGCCGCCCTTTCTTCCCGGCACCGACATTTCGGCAAATGCTGCCTGGCTGGGACGGGGAAAACGATCCATTACGCTTAATCTTAAAAAACCCCCGGCAGTGACGATTATAAAAAAACTCATCGCCGAGTATGATATTCTTCTGGAACAGTTCAGGCCGGGGGTTATGCAACGATTGGGCCTGGGATATGAAGACCTTAGAACGACCAATCCCGGGCTTATTTATTGCTCCCTCACCGGTTATGGCCAGGAAGGACCTTATGCCCAGAGAGCCGGGCATGACATTAATTATCTTGCCCGCTCGGGTCTGATGTCCCATTCCGGGACAAAAGCCCATGGCCCTGTGCTCACCGGCATGCAGATTGCCGACATGGCCGCTGGCTCAAACAACACGATTATCGCCATCCTTGCCGCAGTTCTCCATCGAAACCATACAGGCAAGGGGCAGTATATTGATATCTCCATGAGGGACGGGGTTGTGCCGTTCAACGGCATGGCAGGGGCCGCCGCCCTGGTGAACGACCTTCATCCTGTAAGGGAAGGAGAGGTTTTAAACGGCGGCAGTCTGTATGATTTTTACAAAACAAAAGACAATGAATACCTAAGCTTTGGAGGACTTGAACCACAATTTTTTACTGCCTTCTGCAAGACCATCGGGTGTCCGGATCTCATTAAAGGCGGTGTAATGGCCAAGGACATTGATCAGGTAAAATTACGAGTCCGAAAAACAATCAAAACAAAAACCAGGAAAGAATGGGAAGAGGCCTTTAAAAATGTAGATGCCTGTGTGGAACCGGTGTTAACACTTGCCGAGACCCTGAATTCTCCAGACATTATAAAAAGAGGGTTGGTGGTTGATGTGGAACTGCCGGAGGGGGGAACCGTTCGACAGCTCGGAACCCCCATGCGGTTTTCTGAAACCCCCATACGCCATGCCGGGGCCGGACAGCCCGCAGGCACGGACAACAAAGACGTGCTTCTCAAGTTGGGCTATACAGAAGAGGCCATTGAAAACTTTAAGGATTCAGGAATTTTTAACTGAAATACCGCCCCCGGCGGACCATCGGACCGGCCCCGGACCGTCGGCGGCCCGGGGCCGGTCCGATGGTCCGCCGGGGGCTCAGCTGTCGGCATTTTCATATAACCGCCACGGGCGGACCGTATTCTGATCCGGTTTTGCCCACAACAAAGATAGAAATACTCCTCAGATTTGCAGAGTATTTCATATAAAACCCGCATGTCCTGGCGGACACAACGAATCTTGAAAATGGTAAATGGCATTATGCCGCCCCTCCCCCGACGGGCAATGGGCCCGGACCGGAACTGTAGACAGCTCGATTGTCCGGTTCCTATTGCCCATCGGGGGAGGGGCTCTGCTGAGGTAGACTTGAAAGTGACCTTTTCATATAAAAAATTACCCATAATTGGCAAAAGGAAATATAACAATGGATATCAAAGGATATACAGCAGTTGTTACCGGGGGAGCCTCCGGTCTTGGAGAGGCATGTGTTCGTGAATTATCAGCCAGGGGGGCACGGGTTGCCATTTTTGATTTTGATGAAACAAGGGGCCATAAGGCAGCATTGGAATCGGGGGGGGCGATTATTTTCTGCAAGACGGATGTTTCCGATGAAAACAGTGTTAAAGCGGCCATTGCAAACACCATGGAGGCTTTTGGAAACATTCATTTCACCATTAACTGTGCCGGCATCGGCACACCTGCCAAGGTGCTTTCCAAAAAAGGCCCCATGCCCCTGGAGCTGTTTAATAAAGTTCTCCAGGTAAATCTTGTGGGTACAATGAATGTGCTTCGTCTTACGGCGGAAAAAATGATGGATAACCCTCCCAATCAGGACGGTGAAAAAGGGGTTATTATTAATACCGCATCCATTGCCGCCTTTGAAGGACAAATCGGACAGGCCGCCTACAGCGCATCCAAAGGCGGCATTGTGGGGATGACACTTCCCATTGCCCGGGAGTTTGCATCGTATGGGATACGGGTCATGACCATTGCACCGGGCTTGTTTGAAACGCCCATGCTGGCTGGTCTTCCCGAAGAGGCAAAAAAATCCATCATTGCAAACATTCCTTTTCCCAAGCGCCTGGCCAGGCCATCTGAATTTGCGCTTCTGGTGAAACACATTATTGAAAATCCGGTTTTAAACGGTGAAACCATCCGACTGGATTCATGTATTCGGCTGGCCATTAAATAATTGCAGCTCGATGATCAGTTGTTTTTATGTTGACAGATATGGGGAAGGGAAAAGCCTTGCGTTATGGCATTATCTGTGGTGTTCCGGATTTACACCGGCTTTGGGCGATAACGGCAATAATACAAGCCCGACCCCGTTTTCACCACCTGCAATTGAACATGCCATCCAGGACAATGATCTTACCGTGGCCTCTGTGCTGTCAGGTAGCTACCAGAAGATGCGAGCAAATTTTCACAGAAAACACAAAAAATGTAGGCTCATGTTGTGTTTCAGGGTCTTTTATTAAAATCGTTTTTGCTACGGGGTCAGGCTTGTGTTATTGGCGTTATCGCCGTCTGTTTATACAAACCAAAGCCCCCAATGATAATGCAAATAACGCAAGCCTGACCCCAACCGGATAAGACCCTGAGATCCGACATGAGCCAAAATGTAAATAGCTCTGTATTGAGACTCTCCAATATACTTTGTCCCACCTTGATGAAACAAACCCTTCTGTAAATTACCGCTGCCCCACGGATTGATGGAGAATGCCCCCTATCAAGATTGACGGTATTGATGTCGGCAATTTTTTAAAAGATTAAATTAGAGTTGCATTTGTATGGTAAATGTGTATGATGAATCATCATATAATTTTTATGAAATCCACTTCAGATTTTTTCTTTACTGTTATTCTTACTGTCCTGATCCGGATTGATTTATTTAGGCTCAATGACACATTTTTTTATATGAAACTCCGTCTATAGATCTGCAATGATTAGATTTTTATCTTTTCGTTGTGGCAGGTACTCACTGCCATGTGGTTTATCTGAAATACTCCGCAAATCAGGGGCGTATTTCAATCTTTGTTATGGGCAGCATCGGATCAGAATACGATCTGCCTGTGACATTTATATGACAATTCATTAACCAAAATCATGGAGGAAAAATCATGGAAGTAAAAGACTACTGCAAAGCCATGCTGGCTGAGGTTGGTGCTTGGAAAGAAAAATTAGAGGCCATGAAAAAAGTTGCAGACACCTATGGCTCTGCAGAAAAACAAAAGATGTTACCATTGATCGGACAACTGGAGCAGGAAGTAACCACAGCCCAGGCCCGTGTGGATCAGTTGAAAAACGAATGCCCATCGGACTGGTCTCCTTTGAAAAATGAGCTGGATGACCTCTTTGGCACCGTTGGCAGCAGTGTTGACAGAGCTTGGAAAGATCTGGAAGCTGGGAATGTAGGTGGCTGATAAATACGATTTTTTTACAACAAATTTCCGTCAGATCTGACGGATTTTCAACCATTGCTGTGCTCAGACCCGGGTACAATATGCGGTTTGCCCGTAGCAATATCAACAATTCAAAAGGCCCCTTAACGCTAAGTCCGGGGCCTTTTTTGTTTTGGTTCAGCTGGAGCTGTTCAGCCGTCTAAATTTATGTGGCACGATTACAATGCGTAAAGATGGACTGCTGCTCGAACATCCAGGCCGGCCTGATAGTTGCGCTGTCAGAGTACTTTATCCCTCAAGAAAATAAAGGCTTATTAAGATGATAAGATTAAAAGAGACTCTTTTCGTTGAAAGATCCTTGCCTTATGTTTTTCGATACACCAGCGATTTCGCGAATATCCAGGACTGGGATCCAGGGGTTATCTCTTCTTCAAAAATTCATTCAAAAGAGTCCGGAGTGGGGGCCGCATATGATCTGGTATTGAAGTTTGGCCCCTTTCGCCCGAAAATGAAATATGAAATTATCGAATATGAGCCTTATTCCAAGGTTGTTCTGAAAGGTGCAGGGGACACGTTCAGTGCCATTGACACCATTTTTTTCACAAAAAAATCAACTGGAACGCAAATTGATTACCAGGCCGATATCCGGTTTTATGTGGGGGGCAGGTATCTGGAATGGTTTTTATCGCCTGTGATCAATCGCATCGGCAGGACAGCTATTCTGGGGTTAAAGCAAACCTTTGACGGGAAAAAAGGCAGGTCTGATCATAATGAGAGGTTTAAATCAGGTGCCTGCCTGCCGGATTATCTGGCCGACCATGCCATCGCCCCGGGAATGCTCATGTTCAGCCGATATGGTTATGAATTGAGCAAGAAATTCTGGACAGCCCCCAAAGAGACGTTGTTCGGAAAAAAGGTTATCTTAACGGGCGGAACCTCTGGTATCGGCAAAGCCACTGCTTTCAAACTGGCAGAAAAAAAGGCTTTTTTAACCATCATTGCAAGAAACCCGGAAAAGGCCCAAAAGGTTCAGCAAGAAATCATTGAAAAAACAGGAAACCCCCATGTTGATTTTCTCATTTCAGACTTAAGCCTGATGCAGGATATCTGTCGCGTGGCAAGGCAGGTTAAATCCAGAAACAGCGCCATCGATATCCTGATCAATAATGCCGGTGCATTGTTCAATGAACGCAAAGAAACGGTGGAAGGATTGGAACAGACATTTGCCACGGACCTCTTGGGGGTGTTTTACCTGACAGAATTGTTAAAGGATTGTCTTGCCAGATCAACCGATGCAAGGATCATCAATGTGTCGTCCGGTGGCATGTACACACAAAAAATTGATGTGGATGACCTTGAAAACAAATTTGTTCCCTATAATGGCGCCAAAGCATATGCACGGGCCAAAAGGGGCATTGTCATATTGACCCGAATGTGGTCGGAAACGTTCAAAAAACATGGTATAACGGTGAATGCCATGCATCCGGGCTGGGTGGATACGCCGGGTATTGAACAAACCCTGCCTCGATTTCATCAACTTCTGAATGGGATATTAAGAACCCCTCTTCAGGGTGCTGATACCATTGTGTGGCTGGCCTTATCCAGATCTGCAGGCCAACGTTCAGGGCTTTTCTGGCTGGACCGGCGCCCCCGTGAAACCGTGGTTTTTCCCTTTACCGGCGCGTCCGAAAAAGACCGGCGCAAACTATGGAACCGGCTACATGAAATGATCGCCAATAACGCAAACCTGCCCCCTCTCTGATTGATATTTGGGTGTCCGCCATATCAATTTCAAACTGCTTTACACTTTGAAGATCAGCACCTCCCGAGCGCTTTGGTGTAAGATCATACTTTCTTACGAATCAACGTCACCTGGATATCGTCAATATCGCCTGTGACAAATCCTGCCTCACAAATGGAAAAATAATAGATCCATTTTCTGCAGAAAATCTCATCAAAGCCCATGCGCAAGATTTCTTTTTTGGCGGCATTGAACCTTGCCCGCCAGTGCGAAAGCGTTGTGGCGTAATGAAGGCCCATGTGATGCACATCTGATATATGAAAATCAGTGTGGTCTGATATGGTATGCGCCAGAATTTCCAGGCAGGGCAAATGCCCTCCTGGAAAAATGTATTTCTGAATCCAGTCCCGTTCCCTGCAGTAATTCTGATACCGCTGATCTGCGATGATGATGGCCTGAAAGACCATTCTGCCCCCAGGTTTTAACAGATACTGGCTTTGCTTGAAATAGGTGGCAAAAAACTGCGGCCCCACCGCCTCTATCATTTCAATGGAGACAATCCGATCAAAGCAGCCTGTGGTGTGGCGGTAATCCTGAAGGCATATGGTGATCCTGTCCTCAAGCCCCTCGTCTTTTACCCGCTGACATGCCCTGTCATACTGGGCTTTGGATACGGTAATACCCGTTACCCTGCATCCGGTTTGTTTTGCGGCAAACACGGCAAAACCACCCCAACCGCAGCCGATTTCCAGTATGTGGTGCTCTTTGTGGATATCTGCCTGAATGAGGATACGCTGCATTTTATTTTCCTGGGCGTTTTCCAGCGTATCATTTTCATGCTGGAATATCCCGCATGAATAGAGCATCTGCCGGTCAAGGAAAAGGTCATAGAATGCGTTGCTTAAATCATAATGGGCCTGTATGTTTTCCCGGGTATTTTTTATGGTATTCCAGCGCCTGTCATGGGCAAGTTTTTCCTTTATCCGGGTGATAAACGAAAGCATCAGATTGCCGTCTGACACATGGTCTCGATTTTTAATCAACAGGGTTAAAAGTCTAAAGGGTTAAAAGTCTAACCAGATCCGGGCTGTCCCATTCTGAATGCATATATGATTCCCCGAATCCAATCTCGCCGTCAAATGCGATTCTGGTAAAAAAACGGTAATCCTGGACGTTCATGATCACCGTTTCCGGATCACCAAAATTACCAAGATGCACAACGTGTTTATTGGGCATTTGAATCTTCAGACAACCGGTGCAGATCTGTTTTAAAGCCATGAAAACAATTCTTTTGCAAAAGGATTCCACCATATCAGGTTTTTGTTTTTTCAATGTCATAGGGCTCATGGGGGTGGGTTTATCATTAAACGTTAACTTTTTTCGAAAAAAAAGTTTAAAGGCGTGGGCATATATTCTGGGAATACTCAAATGGGGAGCAACAGGATATTGCAACATTATTTTCAAATGATTTACAAGGGTCATGGGCACGGCATCCCCTTTAAAGGATGCTGCCATTACTTTTTTGTTATCATTGACCAGCTCAATCTTTATTTCCAGTTGATCTTTCGGGTCGGAAAAATAAAAATGGTAAATGCCTTCGACCTTATTGAACGGAGAAACATGGAAAACCTTTGGGGTTTCAAAGGTGGCAAGCCATCTACCGGGTTTGAAACGGTTTTGTGTCAGCACATAAGGGTGTCGTTCCCCGTAGGTATTGTTGACCTCTGCAATGATGGCAACCAGTTGATGTTCTCTGTCAAAGCAATAATAAAAACTCACCGGGTTAAATACATAATTAAAATACCTGGCAGATGTGACCATGATAACAGTGTCAACGGGATGGTGGTTCTGCTGCGGTTTCAGCAGGGTGGATATTTTCTGGTTGATGGCAATGGTGCCCGGTTCGAGGTAATCCTTGTCATGAATGGACGTGATTGCCGGTCGGTTGTAGCCAAACAGGGGATATCTATGGTTGAGTTTCCCAAGCTCCTCCAGGTCAAAGGCATACAGATAAACAGGGTAAGAGAGATCATGGGTTACAGGCCAGTACCGATGATGCTCAATCACCCCTTTAAATATGTTTGATTTCACAACATCACCCCGAATTGCTCCCCTACGCTTAAAGCTGATTTTACACCATCTTCATGGAATCCAAACCCGAAATAGGCCCCGCAAAAAAAGGTATTGTGCTCTGCGTTTAATTTGGGCAATTCTTTTTGGGCGTTAAATGCTTCAAAAGAATACTGGGGATGGGTATAGTTAATTTCTTTGATAATACAGGATTTGGCTATGGGCCTCTGGGGATTCAGGGTTACAAAATAGGGCTGTGATGTGTTCAGTTTCTGCAGATGCGTCATGTCATAACTGACCGTTACAGGGGAATGGCTATCAGCCTGTGCATGACGCGTATAGTTCCAGCTGGCCCAGGCTCTTCTGTTTGGGGGCATGACGCTTGTATCGGTGTGCAGAAAGGTCCTGTTCCTGGAATACCCCCATGCCCCAAGCAGCTTTTTCTCCATGGCGGTCGGGTGTTCAAGCAGCTTTAATGCCTGGTCTGCATGGGTGGCAATCACCACGGCATCAAAAAGCTGTGGATCGTCATTTTTGAAGTGCAGGGAAATGCCATCGGTTTTTCGTACGATCCCAATGATGGGGCTGTTTTTCACGGCCTTGCCTTTGAAGGATGCCAAAAACGCCTTGACATAGCTATGGCTGCCGTTTTTAACAAAATACCACGGCGGATGGCCGCTGATACCCAGGAGACCGTGATTTTCATAAAACTGGGCAAATGTCCGGATGGGAAATCGGCCCATCTGAAAATCCGAGCCAGACCATATGGCTGCTGCCATGGGAATGATAAACTGTTCCATGACTTCAAGGTGAAGCCCCTTTTGGTGTGCATAGTCAGAAAGGGTGATGTCAGCCAGGTTATTGCTGAGATACTCTTTTCTCAATACCCGAAGAAAACGAACCATTTCATAGACAAATCGAAGAAATCCGGGCTTACAAATATTGGATCGCTGGGCAAAAATTGTATTGAGATTCTGGCTGGCATAGCTAAGCCCGGTTTTTTCACAATAGTATGAAAATGACATGTCCGTTCTGCATTTTTCTACACCCAGCTGTGACAAAAATTCTATAAAATTGGGATAGGTGCGCTCATTGAGGACGATGAATCCGGTGTCCACCGGGGTTTTTTCATCAGGACCATCGGGAAGTATCACCGTATGGGTGTGGCCGCCAAAATAATCATTTTTTTCAAAGAGCGTAACATGATGCCGTTTCTGAAGCAGATATGCCGAGCAAATACCGGAAATGCCTGAACCGACAACGGCGACATTCAGATTTTTGCTGTTTTTAACGTTCATGGCAGTCACCTTTTTTTGATATTGAGGGAAAACTGGCACCCGGAAAATGTGCCAAAAAGCACCTTGCACAGTTTTTACGTTTTGAATGTTCCCGTTTTTAAAGAAACAATTGTTGTGTGAAAATTGGTATAATCTATTGGTATATATATGATATGATTGAAAAAAAGAAGTCGTGAATACCTTTTTGGGGTTCAATTATAACGAACCGCTTATAAAACCGCAATGGATTCTTTGGATACCTGTCTTTTTTGTCCAGGGATTGTGTTTACGATCTTTTTCGGCGTGGCCCATGTTATGATCAAGCCCTCCAACTAAAATAAAAGATGCTGTGATAAAAAAGTGCCGGCGGGTCGAAAATTTGCCCAAAGCCTTTGGACGATCCCTCACGGTTCTGTTCTTGTTTTCGCCTAAGACCTGTGTTAGTAGTGATTCTATCAACAGAATTCAGCAATAGAGGACTCATTCCCCCTCTGGCACTTGGGACGGCCTTTGCCCAACAGTACAAGAGGACCAAATGAATCACAGTGGGTTTGACCCGGACCCGGTCATGGCTGTGGAGGACGTGATGCTCTATCGAATGCCTGGAGATATACCTGGCGGTGATATTCGCACGCCTGTATGCTCACACCGGAAACCGACCGCACCATAGTGGCCTTAACTCTGTACAAGCGGTTTTGGAGACCATAAAAAATTAAAGATAGTGCATAGGATAAGGGGCATAAGACCATGGGTGAAAAATATCATATGAGTGCGGACAAAAAAGCCGCCTTTAAAATTGCCGCAATTTATCTTCTTTTTTCAGGGGCCTGGATTCTTTTTTCTGATCAAATTCTCTATTTTTTCGTTAGAAGTGCCGTAATCCTTACAAAATTTCAAACCATTAAAGGCGGCGCATTTGTGCTGACAACCGCAGTCCTGATATTTTTTTTATTGAAAAAGGAAATTGCTTTGCAGATGCGTGCCCGGGACGAATTGCGGGCCAGTGAGGAAAAATACCGGATGGTGGTCAACAACAGCCCGGATTTATTATACAGGACTAATCCAAAGGGGATAGTTACTTTTATAACACCTTCTATAACTCCCTTGACTGGCTATTCCATGGAAGAGACCATTGGTATGAATATAGCACAGGAATTATATTTTCATCCGAAAGAACATGAAAATTTTTTAAATCAACTGACAGAAAAAGGCAGCGTAAAAAATTTCGAAGCACAGCTCAGACGAAAGGACGGATCCATCTGGTGGGCATCCACCCATGCCCATTTTTTCAGGGATACCAAGGGTAGGATTCTGGGGATTGAAGGAATTTCCAGGGATGTGACCCTTAAAAAGGAATTTGAACTGGCTCTTTTGGCAAGGGAGCAGCAATTGCGGGCCATCCTGGAAGCAAATCCGGATCCCATGGTCATGTATGATTTAAAAGGAATTCCCCAATACATAAACCCTGCCTTTTCCCAGGTGTTTGGCTGGGGATTTGAAGAACTTGAGGGAATGAAAATACCCTTTGTTCCATTGGATCAGGAAAAAATATCTTCCGAAAAAATCAAGGAACTTTATACCCATGGTAAACCCTTAAGTTTTGAAACAAAACGGTATACCAAGGAAAAAAAACTGCTTGATATTATTTTAAGTGCTGCCGTGATCAAAGGCGAAACCGGAACCCCTTCGGGGATGGTTGTCAATCTCACGGACATCAGTGAACGCAAACTGCTTGAAGCGCAATATGAGCGGGCGCAGAAGATGGAGTCCCTGGGAACCCTGGCCGGGGGGATTGCCCATGACTTCAACAATTATCTGAGCGGTATTTTCGGATACCTTGATTTGGCATTGGAAGATACCACCGATGAAAAGATTAAAGGATATTTATCTAAGGTGTTGGCATCATCGGACCGGGCCAAGGGACTTACCCAGCAATTATTGACCTTTTCAAAGGGGGGGGCACCTGTCAAGACCGTGGCTCCCCTTGATCCTTTTTTGCAGGACAGCACCCGGTTTGCACTGAGTGGTGCCAATGTTGCCTGTAACTTTGAAATACCCCAGGATCTGTGGACGTGCGAGTATGACAAAAATCAAATCAGCCAGGTCATTGATAATATTGTCATCAATGCCCTCCATGCCATGCCATCGGGGGGGACGGTCACGGTAACTGCCCAAAATTGGGTATGCCCCCCCAATGAAAGCCTGGCACTTGCACCGGGTAAGTATGTAAAAATATCCATTTCTGATACGGGGATCGGCATTGCCCCCCAATATATCCATCGTATTTTTGATCCTTTTTTTTCAACCAAACAAACGGGCAGCGGGATAGGCCTTGCCACCTCCTACTCCATCGTTAAACGACATGACGGTATTATTGATGTCGTGTCTGAGCAGGGGCGCGGCAGTTGTTTTCACATTTATCTGCCTGCCACAGGCCGGATCGGAAAAAACAAATTACCGGCCAGTGTGAAAAAATATCACGGAACGGGCAAACTTCTGATCATGGACGATGAGGAGCTGGTGAGAAAAATGCTCGTTGAAATACTTAAGGGCATGGGATTTTCCGTTGTGGCCACCCAGGATGGAGAAGCGGCATTTGATGCCTTTATAACCGCCCGAAACCAGGGAGATCCTTTCCGGGCAGCGATTCTTGATCTGACCATTCCGGGCGGTTTGGGCGGCAAGGATACCGTTCAAAGAATCCGAAAAATTGATCAAAAAATTCCGGTCTTTGTTGTCAGTGGGTATTCCGAAGACACGGCCGTTGCCGAGCCTGAATCCTTCGGATTCACGGCGAGCATTGGAAAACCTTTTTTAATTTCCCAGCTTTCACAGATGTTTTCAACATATTTATGAAGGTTGCGGGGGCTTTTGCCCTCATTGGAAGCGTGGCGATCCTAATATTCTTTTGAGGTTTGTTGTGGGCGAACCCGGATCTCAAGTTCCGGTCCGCCCGTGGCGGTTATATTGATTTTGTTATTGATGTTTTCAGTGGAAAGTACAGCTTTGGTCATTATCCGGTGGGAGAGCTTTTAACGCTCTTCCTTGCAGTGAGTTGTTCAAAACTGGGTTTTGTGGTCATCCTGGCAACGACAATGCCCACCAGGAGTAATGCCCCTGAAAGATAAAGGGCATAATTGAGATTTCCCGTATAGTCCTTGATGATTCCGGCGAGCTGGGGGACAAACATGCCCACGCCCCATCCCAGAAATACAATGCCGTAATTAAAGCCCAGATTTTTTGAACCAAAAAAGTCGGCTGTAAATGCAGGCAGCAGGGACAGACCACCGCCATACTGCCAGAACGCGATGCCCACTGCCAGAAAGAGCAGAAGTACATTTTGGGTTCTGATGATGAACGGGAGCATAAAAAGGCACAGGGCTGAAACCCCCATGTTGATGCAATATGCATTGAGACGTCCGATTTTGTCGGAGTATGAACCGGTGGCAATGCGTCCGCAGGCATTGACAAGTCCGCCATAGGCAACAAGAAGCCAGGCATTTGCCGCAAAAAACGGGATATCCTTTCCAACGGTTTTTAAGAGACCGTTGGCATTGCTGATGATCAGGAGGCCTGACTGAGTTGAAAGCATGAACATAAAGATCAGTGAATAGAGCTGCCAGCATTTCAGGGTCTGTGACGGTGTCCAATCCCTTGAGGTGGTTGCCTTTAGCTGTGCCGAAGAAGCTTTCGTCGGTCCCGGAGCACTGTATCCTTGGGGCGGATTGAACAAAAGCTGGCCTGCGATGCAGACGATCACGGCAAACCAGATGCCCAGCCCGACAAAACTGCCTGTAATTCCAAACCGGTTTATTAAATACTGACCAAAGGGGGCGATATAGAGGGCCGCACCGCCATAGCCGGAAACGACAAGCCCTGAAATCAGCCCCCGTTTGTGCGGGCCGAACCATTTGATAGCGGCAGGGGTGGGGGCGGCATATCCGATACCCATACCCATGCCTCCTAAAATGCCGAACCCAATTACAAGCCCGGTAAAGCTTTTCATAAGCCCGGCAATAATACATCCGGCTGCCAGAAACAGTCCGCCCAGGATCGCCCCGGTCTTGGGTCCGAATCTGTCCTGGATTCTTCCGCCTGGAATCATGAGAAGGGCAAAGACGATGACGCACAGTGAAAACGGAATGGCTGCCTGGGTGTTGGTGATGTACTCCCAGCCTGCATTGGGACCGGTCATGGGCTGCCCTGCAAGTTCAGTGTTGATAAGGGCGGAAGACCATATGCTCCACGCATATAGTATTCCAAGGCAAAGGTTGATGGCGATTCCTGCAAAAACGGTGGTCCACGCATTTAACGGCTCTTTTGTTATGGTCGAATACATGATTTTCTCCTTTTGCTGGTTTTTCATGAATAAAAAAAATGTACACGGAGGGCCATTTCCATAGTACACGGATTAAGGAGAATATGTAGTTAAGAGTCTGAAAAGAAAAGGTAAAGAAGTGTTGATTTGATGGGAGCCATCTTTACATTTCTTTACACCGGATCATCGGGTACCTACACGATGGTGGAGACAGGAGGGAAAGTGCAAAGCACTTTTAAGAGCATATGAAAGATGCCAAAAAGTTTTATATCGCCCTGAGCGGCAATGGTTTCGGCTGGTGTTTGTGATGGGCCTGGAACGGCAGATATGTCTTGACGCTTAATCCGCCTTGGGGGCGGTTTGAGGCCAGGATGAAGCCGTTGTGCATTTTCACGGCTCTGTCCGAGATGGCAAGCCCAAGTCCGATTCCCCCGCTCTTTCTGTCCCGGGCATTTTCCACTCTGTAAAAAGGGTGGAATATCTTTTCAAGGGCGACTTCCGGCACCCCGTCACCGTGGTCTGACACCTCCACCACCACAAAGGAGTTTCCTTTTTTTTCTTCCATACGGATAGAGATATCAATGGGTTGATTGGTTTTGGAATAAAGAACGGCATTGCGGACGATGTTGTCAAAGGCGCGCTTGAGGAGATCGGCATTACCGTAATAGATAATATCCCGGGCATGGAGAACGGCAACCGGTCCTCCTTCTGACTGGGTTTCGAAATCGGCATCCACCACTATACGGTGCAGCAAGGTCTTAAGATTGACCGGTTCAATTTTCATTGTCTCAATTGCCTGCTTAAAGCCGGCGACCACAAGAAT
Organism: uncultured Desulfobacterium sp.; assembly: GCA_963674605.1. Lineage (GTDB taxonomy): Bacteria > Desulfobacterota > Desulfobacteria > Desulfobacterales > Desulfobacteraceae > Desulfocicer. The sequence continues at coordinate 2,311,044 of OY771474.1, forward strand.
CTCATTGATCAGGGCGTTAAGCCGCTCCGTTTCAAGTCGGATTCTGTCTAAAAAAATCCCATTGTCGCCGCTCGATCCCCGGCATGCCAACTCCAGGGCAACACCGAGACGGGTCAAAGGAGACCTGAGTTCATGGGAAATATCCCTGAGCACCTGGGTCTGGATTTTTTTGAGACGTTCAATCTTTTCGGCCATGTTGTCAAAATCCTTGGCCAAATCCACCAGTTCATCTCTACGGCTGCCGAATTGATCCCCAACCCTGACGGAGAAATCACCCCTGGCAATGTGAAGGGTGGCCCGTTGTATTTTTTTAATGGGAGATACCAGGTGACGTGTTAGAAAAAAGCTGATAACGCCTCCGGCAAGAAGAATGATGAGCAGGCGAAGAGAAAAACCCTTGCTGAGGATATCCGAATGGATGAAGATACCCGGTTCAAGGATTACAACATAGCGATTTTCTCCAATTCCGGGAATTCTCCTTGCCATCACCGGCTTCCAAAAGTAGATGACGTTGATGAACTCCCCTTTTTCAAGTGCGGCCTTGATGATAGGTGTTACCGAGCCAAGTGAGGTATTTCCTGCTAATATGTTACCAGTTTCGTTATATAGGGAAATTTGAACCTCGTTTTCCTGTTCGATCTCTTTAAACAGTTCGCCAAGGCTCGACACACCCTCCGCCTCGTAGTGCGCAACCGCCACCTGGCCGAACAGGTAAAGGGCCTTGCTCGACACCCCGGTCAACACCGAATTTTTTGAGTCGGTATTTAAAAAGATGGTCACGGTGGAGGTGACCACCGTGGCAAAAAAGATGGAAAAACAGTACCAGATAAAAAACAGTTTTAGAAAGAGTTTGTTCATATTTTTTGTCCCTTTCCCACATATGTCAATGAAAAAATCGGGCTTGGTCACAAGATGGGCCACCCTGGGGTGGGGGTCAGGCGGGGAACGGATAATGGTATGTATTTTGACGGCAACCACCTAAGCTGAGACATAAAGATACCCCGTGCCCCGTATGGTTTTTATCCGTTCCCGGGCACCTGGGCCATGATTGATTTTCTTTCTCAGGTTGCTGATATGGACGTCAATGCTTCTGTCAAAAGGGGAGTAGTCCCTGTCAAGTACGGATTTGACGAGTACCTCCTTCATCACCACCCTGCCGGCCTGCTCCATGAGTATTCGGAGAAGATCAAATTCAACCGAAGTCAGCGCCATGGGCTCTCCACATTTCAGGGCACGTCGGGTGCCCCAATCAAGCGTGATGTCGCCGATTTCTATGCATGAGGGCATTTCTTCCCGTCTGTTGGGTTCTCTTTCCCGGTTGACCCTGCGCAGTACCGCCCTGACCCGGGCAACCAATTCCCGGGGATTGAAGGGTTTGGGGAGATAATCGTCCGCTCCCATCTCCAGTCCCACAATTCTGTCCACCTCATCTCCCCGGGCGGTGAGCATAATCACTGGAACCGCTGAATGTTTCCGAACACGGCTTAAGATTTCAAATCCATTGATTTCGGGCAGCATGATATCGAGAATGACGATATCGTGGTTGCCTGAAAGGGCCTGTTGTATTCCTTTCTCACCGTCATGCCGGGATGTCACCACAAACCCTTCGGGGGTGAGATACGCTTCAAGGAGTTCACACAATTCACTGTCGTCGTCAATGATGAGCATGGTCGGCATGGTTTCAACCTCCTGATGAGGTGGAATTATCCCCCCTGTGTCAGGATAGATATCACCTCAAATGAAAACAATTAAACAATCGGGCTTGGTCACAGCATGGGCCATTCATCTCAATTGGCGGACCAACGGGGTCAGGCTTGTGTTATTGTGTTTTTGACAAGTATCTAAGAATAAAGCTAAATTTGAACGAAAACGTCAATAATGCAAGCCTGACCCCTCCCCAGGGTGGCCCATCTTGTGACCAAGCCCGACCAAAACATGGGCGAGTGACTTTTTGAAGTTTTTTTTCATTTTTTGACCTCCCTGGATCACATGAAAATATTTAAGCCTTTAAAAAACCTCGCCGTAAGCCCGGTCCCACTGCAAAAAATTGAAGAAACAGCCTACTTATTGCGAACACCGAAGAATGCAAAACGCTTGTTGTACCCTCGCATAAGGAGAAATTAAATAATTCAACAACCCATTGATTTAAGTTCATTTTTTCATTAATCGACCAAGACTTGCAGAGGAATACCAAAAAGTTGAAGCAAAACGGTATCAGGCAAATAGCCCACTATTTGCTCACATCTGTAGAAATCTGAGTGCTTTGGTGAAAGCTGTCAACGCCCTGAATGCGCAAATACAGATCTGTTCCGGCAATGATTGCCAATGCCAGTGTCGCAATAGCCAAAATGACATTCAGCCAAATAAGGACCCTGCTTAGCTGACTACTTTTTTCGGAATTTTTGTCAATAGAGGTTATAAGATCTTCAACGCAACTTGCAAGAATTTCGGCTTTTGCAGCCTCAGAGGGTCCGGTGCTACCATCGTATCCACCAAGGTTTTTTATTAGCTTCTCTCGGGAGGCTTTATTTGAGTTCATGATCTGTCTCGTGCTTTTTCATACACAGCACCTTTTTCTCTTTTTCCAACAGCAACAACAAGGACGAACAATTCTTGATCGATCACTTCATACACAAGTCGATACCCACTGGCCCTAAGTTTGATTTTGTAATGATTCTCAAAGCCGGAAAGCTTACCGGAGGGTACATGAGGTACCTCCAAACGCTCTTTCAGTTTTTTCCTGAATTGCCCCAAAATAGAATTATCCAGCTTCTTCCACTCCTTCAGAGCCGTTGGGAGAAACTTGAGTTTATAGCTCATTGATATCTACCTCAATGGCCTGGGCTTTCTCGTGTTCACGCTCTTTAACGATCAGGCCGAGTTCATAATCCTCCAACCTATCAAGGATTTGCTGATAGGTGTCGGCTGGGATCAAGTAAGCGGTTGGTTTGTTGTGGTTTAAGATAGCAATGGGTTCTCCGCCTGATGCGTCAATCAATGCTGAGGGATTTTTCTTTAACTCAGAAATACTTGCTGAACAATTAGCTAATATGGCCTCCATAAAGACCTCCATCAATAATGGTTGATATTAAGGTCTTATTATAGGTCTTTATTATAAGCGTTTCAAGCAAAAAATCTTGACATATCTCCACACTGACTGCCATGTGTAATTGGGGATACAACGGGCCGGGCTGTTAAGCCGCGAGACTCGCAGGCCATGAAAGGAAATGCCTTTTTATTTCCTTTCATGGCTGATAATCGTAGTCGGCTTCAACGCCGTGGATGGGTGGAGCGCGCAGCGCGAAACCTGTCCACGGTGTTGATCAGCCCGGCCCGATGGGGTGGAGCGCAGAACGGTCCACCCCATCCGGTCAATATACGTATGGTGGTTGTCTTTCCCGCCCCATTGGGACCCGAGCTTTCATTTAAGCAGCCTTTGAATAAACGGCGGATCAGGGTTGCCCAAACAGATCGCAGAGATCTCATACCTTGTTAATTATTTCAACTTTAACATTCGACCTTGATCCAGATACATCGGATTAATGATCCAAAGATAAAACTTGATAAACAAGGTTGCCATTAACAAACCGGCCACCCGGTATAATCCATGAGCCTATCCCAAAAATCCCGTGAGAGGATTAACCCAGAGGAGACAGACAGCAAACATAACGAAACCATTCCAATATTTGTTACGGCGTTCCCATCGGACAACCAGCCTTCTGTACTTTCGCTGTAGCCATGCGAAAGTTCTTTCGACCTTCCAACGATCAACCGGCTTATTGGGAGGTCTGCCTTTGGGCGGTTTTCGATTTTGCCATGACCGACGGGGGATCATGGGGGTAATTCCTCGGTGCCTGATGTTATCCCTCAATGTACGAGAGTCATATCCCTTGTCTCCTTGTATTGCATCAGGCCGTTTTCTGGGTCTCCCTGTCTTTCCGGTAATGGTCTCTATTCGGTCTATAAGCGGTTCAACTTGCGCCCTCTCGCTTTCTGCCGCTCCTGTAGAAATAACGGAAAGGGGTAGTCCGTTGCCATCCACCAGAGCATGGATTGTAACTCCCTTGCCTTTAAAGCCATACTGGACATCTTCGCCACCGCCTTTGCCGGCAGCAAATGATCCATCTACAGATGATCGACTCCAGTCTATAAGGCCCAGTTCATGGGCCTGCCCCATAAGAAGGGCTTTGATCTTTGACCATGTTTCATCAGTTGTCCATATTCCCAACCAACGATGTGATGTTGAACGTGCTCCAAATCCTTTACCTCTTGGGGCATCAATCCACCTGGCTCCTGTAATAAGGACCCAAAGTATGGTGTTCAGTATATCCCTGAAGAATGCATGGGGACGACCTTTTCCCGATTTTTTGGGTTGTTCCGGGAGAAGTGGTTCAATCACTGCCCATTCGACATCTGTCAATCCAGTAAATTTGCCTGCCATCCTCTTCCTCATTGTTCAAAGGTTGTTCTTTCTTGTCAGGCAAAAAATAAGACCTGGTAATAACACTGTAAAATGGATTTTTGGGATAGATTCATGAAATTCAAGTGTACTGCTTCAAAGGCAAAAAGGGCGAATATCCTGAATGTCAAAGAGCAAATTCAACACAAGAATTGACAAAATTATGTGTTGAAACGTAGCAATAACTATAGATAAAGAATCAAATGGATCATAGTGTGAGACTTGAGGGATAATTGCTTTTTCCCCCTCAAAAAAACTTATGACTCACCAGTAAAGGAGAAGTTTCCTGATATTCTTTGGGTGTCTCAATCCCGTATCAATCCGGTCTCAAGTTTCCACTCCTGAAAAAAAACACGATGACGGCCACAACTTTCGGGTCTCAATCCCGTATCAATCCGGTCTCAAGTTTCCACCTGGAGAACGATTTTTAGGAAGATTTTCAAGAAGGTGTCTCAATCCCGTATCAATCCGGTCTCAAGTTTCCACCAGGATTGCAATCTTACTTATCGCCTTTTTGAAAAGGTGTCTCAATCCCGTATCAATCCGGTCTCAAGTTTCCACAAAGAATTGATGCTCTTGAAAAGGCCTCGGCCGAGATGTCTCAATCCCGTATCAATCCGGTCTCAAGTTTCCACCAATCTGTCCCTTTCGGCACCTATAACCTCAAAAAAGTCTCAATCCCGTATCAATCCGGTCTCAAGTTTCCACAGGAAACTAAAGTTAATCCTTTTGGTTTTGGAAAGGGTGTCTCAATCCCGTATCAATCCGGTCTCAAGTTTCCACCAGCGATTGATAAAAAAAGTTACTTTCTTTGGCTTAAAAGTCTCAATCCCGTATCAATCCGGTCTCAAGTTTCCACATAAGAATTGACTCTGGGAATGCTTATTCTCCCAAGTTGTCTCAATCCCGTATCAATCCGGTCTCAAGTTTCCACGATTAGACTGGAAGGATTATGGCCAAAAAGTTTTTGATGTCTCAATCCCGTATCAATCCGGTCTCAAGTTTCCACCAAAAATAGCAGGGAGCAATAGTTTGTCTGGCAAGGATGTCTCAATCCCGTATCAATCCGGTCTCAAGTTTCCACATGATAAAGTCCTTTGTCCCAATGGATGTGGTGAGAAAAGTCTCAATCCCGTATCAATCCGGTCTCAAGTTTCCACAACTTCTTTTGGATTTTGTTATCATCTGGCCAATGATGTCTCAATCCCGTATCAATCCGGTCTCAAGTTTCCACTTTCCAGGTCATTTCGGTCGGGTTATGATGGCAATGTTGTCTCAATCCCGTATCAATCCGGTCTCAAGTTTCCACGATGATTCTTGGGACTTCCGGAGAACATCGTCAGAAGTTGTCTCAATCCCGTATCAATCCGGTCTCAAGTTTCCACTATCACTGCTGAAACTGGTGCAGGGAAATCGACTCAGGTTGTCTCAATCCCGTATCAATCCGGTCTCAAGTTTCCACCTCTTATGATTTGTGTGAGAACTTTTACTGGTATTCATGTCTCAATCCCGTATCAATCCGGTCTCAAGTTTCCACGCGTTAAGCGATTGGACGCCTCTTGAAGGAAAGCTGGTGTCTCAATCCCGTATCAATCCGGTCTCAAGTTTCCACAAAAACAGCCCAAAAGCAAGTGGAAGGGCTACTATGTCTCAATCCCGTATCAATCCGGTCTCAAGTTTCCACGTTCCTTTTTCCAATCATCATCACGAAGAGGAAGAGAAATGTCTCAATCCCGTATCAATCCGGTCTCAAGTTTCCACAAGGGAGCTGAAAACCTGGGACGATTGTTGCGGAGGAAGTCTCAATCCCGTATCAATCCGGTCTCAAGTTTCCACCTCATTATCACCGTCTCCATTACAAGAATAAATAAGTTGTCTCAATCCCGTATCAATCCGGTCTCAAGTTTCCACATGGCATAGGGATCGGAGGTCTCCCGCCAGGGAAGCTGGTCTCAATCCCGTATCAATCCGGTCTCAAGTTTCCACCACCTATGTTCCGAACAAAATCCTGACAGGTAGTGTTCGAGTCTCAATCCCGTATCAATCCGGTCTCAAGTTTCCACAGCGGCCCTTTTTTTGCCTTTGAAAACAGGTGTATAAGTACCCATTTTCGAAAACCTGCCATTTTGGCATATTTATGAGCCACGGCAGAAACAGCAACTTTGCATTATGTTTGCATGCTAACAAAATTATTCTCCATATTTTCAAAGAGCTACGCGTTTTAAAAATTTTCGAAAACCTCCCCCCCTTTTCGGGGTGTCGGAGGTTTTCGAAAAATGGGTAAAAAATTAAAAAAATTATGCATAAAAAACAAAAGAACTAAATATTTCATTCTTAAGAAGGCATTTCTCTAATTGAACTACATTTCCGCGCAGGATTTGCCGAAAATTTGTACTTTTTCTTGTACCATAATTCACAAAAGAAGTCGTCATAAATTTTTCATAATTTTGAAGATACGCCTTTCTGGCACGGTCGTTCATCCTCACCCCGCGTTCCTTTTCCTCAAAATCAGAAGGCTTCACCACCCCCAAATTAATCAGGTATAAAACCAGGCGGTCAATCAGGGGGCTCCGAAACTCCTCCATTAAATCCGTCGCCAGGGAAGCCCGCCCGTATTTCGCACTGTGCAGAAAACCAAGGTAAGGATCAAATCCGAACGCCTCAAGCAGACTTTTCAATTCATTAAACAGCATCATATAGCCGAAACTGAGCAGAGCATTCACCGGATCGGGCGGCGGATAATAATCTCTTTTGGTAAAAACGAAATCCCCGATAATGATCTTCCCAAATCCCCGGTAATATATGCGGGAACCGTATCCCTCCACCCCCATGATATCGTCAATCCCGGTTTTATCCCTAAGATTTTTAATACTTTTATCCATCTGCCCGATTTCTTCGGACAGATCCACATCCGGCTTATTCTTCCGAAACCGCATCAAAGCATTTTTCTGATTTTTCAGCTTTGCCCCAATAATTTTCTTCGACCACTTTACCCGGAACCCCATATCATTATACTGATGGTGCTGAGCCATCCTCAAATAAATATTCTTGGAAGTATCCGGGACGATCCGGTAATTAAAGCGGTTGTTCATGGATAAAAACGCCACTTCAATCCCCTTACGGGCCAAAAGCCGGAGCAGTTCAGAGGAGATCTGGTTATTGCCGAAAATCAGGATTCGCTTTAAATCAAGAATCGGGATCTCTTCAATAATCTTCCCTCCCTTTTTGACGGCAATCCGGTTGGATCTCTTTTTCAGCATCATACCGTTATCAGTTATATAAAGGGTATGCATTTCCACCGCCTTTACTACAGGTCAAAAGACAAGGTCTCAAAAGCCCATTTCACGCTTCCGTCCGCCTGCTTCAATCGTTTCAGCTGTCCCAGCGGGGTTTCAATCACTTCACTGCCAAAACTTTCAAAACGGCTGTTCAGGCGCTGCATACAGGCATTCAGCTGCTGATTTACCCAGTGCTGCTGCTGAAGCAGAGCTGCCAGATCCGACACCAGACCGATCAGCGGATCATTTGAAGACCCTGTATAACCCTGTTCATCGGCAGCGAAGGAAGCGGCAGACACTAACGGTTCTTCTCTTGGAACAGCGGTGACAAAGTCCGTCGGCCTCTCCTTTTCCTCTTGGTCCGGAATATCCGATGCCCCTCCTTCAGCACCCATCCCGGCCTGAATCGGTGTTTCATTCTTCGGCGTTTTTTCCGGAAAAGAGGCATCCACAGCGGTTGTTTCCTCCTGCGAATCCGTCTCATCCTCCTGAAATGATTCCGGCAAAGCCATGTCACCGAACTCTTCGGACAGCAGTTTCTCAAAATCCAGGACAACAGGCTGAATCCTTTCCTCTTCATCCGGCAGCGGGGATGTCTCTTCCGGTGCTGCGTCCACAAACGGTTTCGGTTCCGCAGCGGGTGCGTCGTCACCAGTTGTTTCCAGCTGGGGATTGGCCTGCTCGATCTCGGATTCCAGCAAATACATCACCGGGGACGGATATCCGGATTTCGGCAGATTAAACCGGCATCCGCAGCCCAGAGTTTCAATCAATTCGGGAAAATACTCCGCTATCTTCGGGCAGCTGATGGGGCTTGATTTACGCCGTTCAATCTGTCCCTGCGTGTAATCCCGATTATAATTGACGCAATAGCCCATCACCCGGTGCAAAAGCGCCTCTCCCTCTTTGCCGGCAAAAGAAAGGGTGTAGAGAAGACAGATGCGCTCATAATGGGTCAGATAATTTGTGTCCCGCGCTTTGCAGATAAAATGATTGAGAAGAGTGCAGTTCTCAACCATTTTTTTCAATCCTTTTGGCAGTGATGCAAACGGATCAGCCTTCATAGCCGCCTCCTGTTTTTCGGCAATGTCCATGACCGGTTCAGCGGTGTTAAAAACCAATGTCCTCAAAAAAAGGGCCTGGTCGCGGATCGGCTCATTGTCCTCCCTCAGGAACAGGCACCGCCGCTTATTCTTCCGGTTAATACCCAGCGGCAGCTTGATAATGCTCTTGTGCCGGTCGCTTTTGCCCATCGGAAACAGTTCCCAGATCATATTGTCCGAAGGTCCTCCTGCTTTTTCAATAATCTGCCGGCCCAGGCCAAGGGCTGCCGAAGCCGGAAGCGGTCTGTCAAAAAACAGCCAGCCGTGGCGGCCTTTATAACCGGAATCTTCCAGGTACAACTCCAACTTCATCTCTTCACATACCGTTTTCAGCCGCACGACGTCTTCATGGGCTTTTTTACGGAAAGCGTCCAGGGTTTCAGGGGACGATTCCAGGATGATGCGCTTGGCCGTATCCACATCAAACACAATAAAGCGCACCTTGTCATCCTCAGTCACCGGATACACTCCCAGGGTCGTTTCGCCCTGCAGATGCCGGTGGATGTCCTTTTTTTTCAAGGGACGGTCCACCCGCATAAATCCCCAGCGCCCCTGTTCATCCACCCATTGTTTGGCATGAGCGTTTCTGCGGCCGGCAAACAACTTCAGAAACAGCTCCTGATCAATAGAGCGGTAATCAAACGTCTCTTTGCCTGTCTGGTGAGACAGCGGAACTTCCGGCGGCGGGTCGGAGTTTTCCTCATCAATCTCAAGCGCCTTTTCATGGGCTTTTTCGGCAAAGCCGAACAGCCCCAGGCGGCTGTAATATTCGGTCAGCTTCTGATATCCTTCCTGGTAAGAGGGGTTATGGTGAAGCACCAGCCTCACCTTTTCAATGGCTTTATGGATATCTTCCTCCCCTTTCTGGAGTGAGCGGACCTTTGTTTTAGCGGCTTCATTATTCGGATCAAGCTTCAGTGCGCTGGCATATTCGCGCATGGCCTGATTCTCCATGCCCATGCTGAGAAAAAGATCGGCCAGCATCAGCGACAAATCGGGATGGTTATGCTCAAACTGTTTGCTCTGTTTGAGCAATTGGCGGGTCAAATTGGTTTCCCCCAATTCCCTGGCCAGGGATGCCTGGGCCATAAGGCTTAAAATATTGGGCGGATCAATCGGTTTCAATGTTTTGTAGTAATTATACCATCCCCGGATCACCGTGGAAATTTCCTTCACCTTTTCGGCGATATTATCGGTTTTCCGCACCTTCTGATAGGTGTTCAGCTTATGTTGTATCTGGTTCACGGATTTCCGCGACGGCCCTTTGCCGTTGGTGTCAATATGGTATCCCATATAGATCACCCCGGATGAAACATGGGCGAGGACGGTTTTATCTTCATTCACCTCCAGCTTAATCTCATTCAGACAGCGCCCGATCAGACGACGGGTTTTTTCAAGCGGCTCTTTTTCAGTGCCGAACACAGAAATATCATCGGAAAACCGCAGATACGCCTCGCCGTACTGTTTCCACATAAACCGGTCAATCGGCAGCATATAAATATTTGACAACAGCGGGGAGAGACCGCTGCCCTGCTGGGAGCCTTCAATGGTATCAAACAGTCCCATCTCTTTACAAATTTTAGCCTTCAGCAGCCGGGACACCAGGCGTTTCAACGGCTTTTCATCAATGTTCGCCCCGATCAGTTCCAGCAGGATGCCGTGATCCATCGTATCGAAAAAATTTCTGATATCCATCTGCAGCACCCACAAGCAGCCGCTTTTCACGAGTTTCACAGCCTGCTGTACGGCTGAAAGAGCCGATCTGCCCCGCCGGTATGCATAGCAGCAGGGCAAAAAATCCGATTCAAACCGAGGTGTCATCACCCGGAGAACAGCCTGCTGGACCACCTTGTCACGAATGGTGGAAATGCCAATGGTCCGGCTTCCATTTTTTTTGTGCTTGTTAAATACCACCACCGGCATAGGGCGGTAGCCTTCATCCCGAAGCTGACGCTGAAGGGTGTGCAGGTTGATTTCAAGGCTTTTTTCAAATGCCTCGCAGGTGATTCGGTCAATCCCCGGCGGGCTTTTGCCCGCCCGAATTTTTGACCATGCCGACCTCAGATTGTCCATTTCATAAATTTTTTCAAATATCATAGCACCTTGAACTCCTTTTCCTCACGGACGCCGATCAGGCCCAGCCCGGTGCTCAACTCGGCGCACGATTTACAAAGCGGGTAAATCAGAATACTGTCCTCCTTCGGATTGATCAGTTCTGACAGTTTTGAACTCATAACGCTGCATTGTCCGGCGTCCAGCCGGCACTCGAACACGCTTTTCTGAACCCGCTCCCCGAAATCCTTCAAGGTGTTCGAGACCCGGTAACGCTTTTTATCGTCCACAATGTCATATGCCACGACATAATACCGTTTTTTCGCCATAGACGGACTCCTCGCTCCCCTCGTTCCCACGCTCCCGAGTGGGAATGCATACGGATGCACCAAAATCGGCGGACGCTCCATTACAGAAATCATTCCACCTCCGCACGCTCAGCATTCAATCCCCCCGACCGGAAACTGAGTCGCTTTTTTCCATTTTCCGGCATCCGTCACGGCGGCAATGCCCGTTTCAATAAAAGAGATAAATACACCACCCATTTTTTCGTATTCCCGCGCCGTTACCGGGGTGAATCCGTGGGCCATAATTGATAGATTCCGGATGGTCAGGTTATCCAGAATCGGGCCTTTTTTCCGGGTGTATAAAATTCCCAGTTCATCCCCGTCAAAACGGGCCAGAAGTTCATAAGAGTCCCTTAAACCGATGGATACAGTTCTCCTATCCGGATTTCGTCTGGCCTCATAGTCGGCTTTCAGCTCATCCGGTATTTTCTGGATGTCCACCGCACTTGTCTCAATGCCGTATGCTATTTTTAGATGCACCTGGGCCAGCAGTTCCAAGGCACGGTACAGGCGGGCAACGGCGTCATCGAACCGTTCTTGCTGCGCCCGGCGTCCGGCGTTCAGCACCAGGTCTTCAATAATTTCGTAACCGTGACCCTTTATCCGGGCCTCCGGATGAAACCCGGCATCAATATTTTCCCGGCTGGCCATGACCCGCTTAAGAAAAAGCCCCAGCTCCCGTCCCTTTTTATCTCCCATGAACCGTTCCAGAAGATGCCAGGCCCGGTTATGGTCAAACTTGTCCCAGGCATCCAATGCCCTGCAGTAATCAAGATTCGCCCGGATTTTATTTCGGACAGCCCCGGCCCTGGGTGAAGCCGTCAGCATATTTTGGAACATACTGACGGCCGCCGGGTAATCGTACTGCCCGAGAAACACCGGAAGAAGCTGAGCGATTTCCCGCTCCGTCCGGATGACATCGGCATCCACCATCTCCGTAAATTCCCCCCACTGCACCTGCTTTAAGTTTTTCCTGTCTGAAGCGGTGGTGACGTATAGGGAAACGCCGAAATCAATAGCGGCCATTCCCAGCCCGACAGACATGGATTTAGTGCCGCCCGTATAATCTGCCATAATATCGCGTGATGAAGTGTTTTCAAGTTGACTTTTGACGGCATCCGATGCCGTGCGGTAACACGCCGAGGGATCATCCAGTTCCTCAACCACGAACAGGTCCCGCTCCGGGTCAAACCGTTCCGTCAAATTCAAATGAGTCACCAGGTTCGGCAGTTCTTTTTCAACCTCGCCTTTTTTTAAAATTTTACAAGGCTTTCCCGGTCCGATAACCTGGGTGGCGCTACTGTGTTTTCCCCCGGAACAGATAAACACTACCCGCTTCGGCTGTAATGTTTCCACTGCTGTTATAATGGGCTGGGGCGATCCGCCCACCGTTACAATTAATGTTTCTGCCATGTTTTTCCTCCCGTTTTCACTGCTCATCGTCCACTGAAATCTGAAACTTCCCCAACCCGAACGTACACGCCTTACCCACATGAAGAAACCGTCCCAGTTCAAGGAACGGCACAAACGGCATCAGGTCGCCCTCGAACACGATGGTCCCCAAAAATCCCCCCAGCTTCATGGCGTCCTGCTGGCGGATGGAATACCGGTACCAGTCTTTCCACTGAAGGGTTGAGCGGACGGTTTTCACCGCCTTGGCGTGAGCAAGGATGTCCCGGTAATCAAGCTGCCAGCTTTTGCCGGTGCAGACCTCCACCATCAATGACAGCCTTCGGAGGATGTTCCGCATCAGGAGTTCAAAGGTCAGGTCCTTTGTCAGCCGGTTTTTAAATTTAATCCGCGTAGGGGTGTCGAACTGAATGCGGATTTGCGAAGCCGGCCCGGCATCGGCAAAAATTTTTTCAAAACTGAGTGTCGGCGGTTGCTCAATAAACTGCTGCAAGCTTCCCTTGAAAATTTCCTTCGGCGGCCCGTCCAGGGCGGTTTCAGCATTAAGGATGTCATAGCGCCCTCGTTTCCGCCCGATGCCGGACTGTCCGAGCTGCGTCAGGGCGTATACGAAATAGGGCAGTCCCTGAACGGCATGCCCCATAAGGACCAGCCTGCACTGGAATTCCTCCCCCGGTTGAATTGTTTTTTTTTTCAAAAGAGGCGGCTCCAGCACAAATGGCCGGGGGTATTGGGAAAGTTGGTGCGACCCGCCTTTAACGTGGTCTGCGGCGGTCTCGAAAACTGTATGGTAAATACATGAAGGCTTGAGCAGGCAGGTTTCGCATTCCTGTTTGGGGATGGCGCAACAGGCTTTCCGGAGGGCCGCCCCGAACCCGCCCCGGAAAACCGAACCGGGAAAATCGGGCAGGGGCGTCACGTCAATGGCCCGCATGTTCAGGGTGACACGGCTGAAAGAAATGCCGGGAAAATCGGGAAGTACGAATTCAGTCATTTGTTTTATCCTTTGTCTGCATACAGCCCACGGGCCGGGCCATATATTGAAATTGAACGGAGATGCCCGCTGCTTTATCCAGAATTTCAGCCACTTCAGAATTTTTGTCACTGCAATATTCTTTTAAAATCCCGCTGACAATATTTTCCGGATCGTCGAGAGAGGCATTCAGAATATGCCGCTCCCCGGCCTCCGGCGGTAAATTTTCCGCCACCCAGTTTTGGATTTCATTCCACGCGCCAGACACTTTTTCACGCGCACCGGGCAGGTCGTCATTGGCGGGATAATTGATGGTGATGCGCCGTTTTCCGTTTTCAAGGCAGTGGAAGACACGGGGCATCCCCAGCAGCAGGTCGGAATAATAATAGGCCGGCTGAAGGGCCTCGAAAAAAAGCTGAGCGCGGGAGGCCAGGTATTCCCAGGCCGGAAACAGGCGGTGTCCCAGCTTTTTCTTTTCCAAAGCGAATTCCAATTCCGTAAACAGGGGCTTTTCATCAAAAGGCTTGGGAGAGCGCAGTTGAAAAGAACAGCCGTTTTCAAGGCAGCCGCAACAGGTGGGAACCGTCTTTCCCGAAATGTCTTGCGAATTCGCGCCGGTCTGCTCCTGTAAGCCATAAGCTTTCACAATGGCGTCAAGAACTGTTTCCACAATTTTTCCGGCTGTTTTCATACCTTTGGCGGACATCACCTGCTGCATCCGCCCGACCCGGTCCCACAGATGGGGCAGGTCAGCCAGGATGGCTTCGGCCTTCATGGAAATCTCCACCGCGTCCCCGGCCCGGCCCACCTGTTTATCCATGCCGTCAATAATGCGGAATAACGAAAGAACCAGCGCCAGCCGTTCGCCCTTTATCTTTCTGCCGGACTGAATCAAATCGTCTTTTTCCGCCAGGGGACCGAAACAATAGCCGCCGGGCGCACGGCATTCCCCGGCCAGCAAGGGCATTTTCTTACGGTGGTAAACCGAGAGCCATGCAATATTGTTCAGGGTTTCCGGGTCTATATGCAAGCCCTGCCGCTTCAGGGTGTTTGAAAATTCCGGGGACCGCAGCCGGATAAAACCAAGAATATTATGAAAGTTGCGGATTTCCGTGGGCAGCAGGGGAATGGCCGTTTGCCCTTTCACGGGAAAAGAGGAGAATGAATGGCCGCAGTCGTGCAGGTACACCATGCCGAGCAGCAGAAAGAGTTCTTCTGGGGAGAGGAAATCCGGCCGGTCCCGTAAAATCGGCAGCATAATCAGTTCGGTGTAGGCAAAAAGATTGGTGTGGTGATGCCGGGCGTGGTCGGCCATTTTCGGGGCTTTGTCCCCGGTCCACACGGTTTCCCCGAGCCGGGCCATGCGGCTGAAAGCGTCCCGGTGGGCACCGAGAAACGGCATCAGGCTGTTGTCGGACGCCCGGAGCATAAACGGGGAAATGCCGGTCTCCCGCCGGTACATGCGCTTGAGTCGCAGCCCGAAGGCCGTGTATTGCAACAGCCCGTTCTCATCGGCGTACACCAGTCGCTGAAACCCCGGCGGCAGTGCCTGATAATACGGAATGGCGTCTTCCAGCCGAAGCCCGATCACATTGTCTAACAGGACGATAACGGTCCTGAATTCGGCCGTGTCAATCCCCAGGGGTGGGGCCGGCAGCTGAATCAGGGAGCGGGAGCCTTCAAAAATATAGTAGGCCGGCTGTTTATAAAGAATCGAGGCAATCGTCAGATACGGTACCATGATTTTATACCCGCCCGTGGGGATGATGATCGCCTCGTCCCCTTCGGCTTCCACATGATCTAAAATCTCCGCCAGCGCCGCCAGCAGGTTGGGAAGCCCCCGGTTGCGGAACCGGTCGTTATCAGCGTTGCCCAGACCGGGCGGCACATAAAAATCAAGGTCCCCGTCTTTTAACACCTCGTGCCCCAGCAAAGCGGCGCAAAAAAGACAGTCGCTCGTGTCGGTGGCAATGATGTGGTAATGCCCGTCCGCCAGATCCAGATTTTTTTCTTTGGTCACATATTCAATGGTCGTCTGCTCGGCCCCTTTCACCGCTTCGGACAACAGGACGTCCCGTATTTCCGGGTAGTCTTCGCACAAAATCCCCGGCGTGGGAAAAGCCCCTTTGCCGAATTTCGACTGCGTATGCAGCAGGGTGGGAAACGAAACGCTGGGCGTTTCCCCTTTGCTCACCCGGCGGTAATTGCCGAGAATCGACGTGCCCATCGACAGGACAAAATGGGTTTTCATAGAGAATTCCTTTCTGAACAGTTGGCAGCTTGTAGGGTGCGTTAGGCGCGCTTAGCCACTTCGATGCCGTTAAAAAGGGCCTGACGCAAATGCACCCCGGACGTATTTCAACGGTCGGGCCGAGCGCCGTAACGCACCGCTGTCGGAGCTGACTACGGATATCCTGATTCAAACCAAGCACGGCCTGCCCATCCTTCTGCGCCGTCAAAAGACGGCGCAGAGGTAAATACGGGCAATGCCGGGTAGATTAAATCTGTTTAAGATTTTTTTTGGAGTTGCCCGGAGTATTAAACCAGTGATAATCCGGATACCTGAAAGTCCTATCGTCACTGTCATCCCAGACCATCATCTTCCGAAGCTGTTGCATTGTTACGGTTGTATCGTTAACATAATTGCTTTTTAAATCTTCAATTTCCGTCTGCAAAACATCTCCCTCAAGTCTTCTCACGCCCGCCGGCTCCAGGGTCCTGAATCTTTCAGCGGCTCCGGGGAGATAGGTGATCTTGTCTATAGTAATATGACAGCTTCCCATTCCCATGGGCTTGGCATTGCCGATTTTGTGGCGGAGCGGCCCTCTCAGGCTAATGTTTCCTTCCGCCAATGTGACTGTTACGTTTTCTTCAAGCGATAGAATATAAACCAGCAACTTTAATTCTTCATTTCGAAGGTTTGAAAATGTAATATCAAAGCTGAAATAATGGCCCTGAGCCAGTGCTGACACATTCCATGCCGCATCCACGGTCCTTGGAAAATTTTCATTCACTCTGGGCTGATGAAAATAAAGTTTGCGGCATTTCCTGTCATTATTTCCGGTTTGGGGAGTGATATAAAATGATTGATGACTCGACTTAGGAGCGCCCAAATACACTTTATACTCTTTAATTTCCGGCATATTTTCCCGCAACAGCGCATCACCGATACTGACACCCCCCATATGAACTCCCGCATTGCCCGTCATACCGAACATCCGACAGGCAATACAAAGTGAAGACGCATCTTGGCACTTGTGCTGATTATTCGTTACAAAACATCCCCCTCCCACAATCTCCGCCAAAGACCGGAGCATCCCTTTCAGGGAAGTTCCGGGAATCACGGGCTTGTTGTTATGTTCCAAATTTTGGAACATCCGAGGATCGCCTTTATTGGTTTTGGAAATAAATAAAGGCGTCAGGTTAGTCAGGGTGCAGGATATTTTGCCGCTTCTTCCTTCTCCGCAGAATCTTTCATGGGACAGAGGTGCTTTTCGTTGAACATGATCTCTGATTGGAATCATCCGGTACGGATTCCAGAAATTTTCACCCTGTGGCATCATTCACCTCCTTTTCGGCCGGGTCGATTTCTTCAATAGAACAATAACGGCTGAAACGCGGCAGGCCGCAGCGGTCTATCCACTTTTCCACGGTCAGGGCCGCCCGGCCCCGTGAAAATTCACTTGTGAAAATGGGATATGCAAACCGGTGGGGCACATGTTGTTCAACCCACTCATTTTCCGTATCCGTGCGGATTCCCCAAAGCAGCAATTGCTCGGTTTCCGCTTCCAAACCTTCCATTTCATCCGAATAGTCCGCCAGACTGCTGAACATGGGTACATTGCCAAGATAGACGACTCTATTTTGACCTCCCGTGCGACGCCACCGCAGTTCTCCATCCGGGAAAAAAATTCTGCCCTGATCCGTCCGTTCCAAAAATTTTTCATCAAAAGAAAACCGCTCAAATTTGAAATTCGCCGGGGTGAAACCCATCATCAGGGCTTCTTCGGGCCATGTTCCTTCCCGCACCAGCGCAATAAAATCACCGCCGGACAGGTCATCCGCATTGAGATAAGGCATTATTCCCTCCTTCCGACAATGTCGTTAATTCCTTTGGGCCAGTTTGACTGCTCAATATACTGAACAAAGTCATCCACGGCCGGGGCCAGGATTTCTTTCCAGTTTTGGGTGACATCACAGGTATAACGCAGTCCTTCTTTTTCAGGCTCCGGCAGGGTTCCGCCCTCGTTTCCTTCATAAAACCCGTAGGCACGGCATTCCGCTTCGGAGCAGAGCTTTCCGAGTCCGGCAAAGCCATTCGGCTTTTTACCGAAATAGCCGATTTTAAATTCCGTGATTTCTGCCCGGATTTTCCCGAGTCCCCGGCTCTTCCCAAAACCGATGCGGATTTGTTCATCTTCCATGTCCCTAAGCACCAGTCCCAAAAGACCGAGCTGCCAGCGTTCAAAATTCCGAAGGTCGATGACGGTTTCAAATTCACCTTTGGTCAGAACTTCCAGATCATAAAGCGCGCCGGGAGCCGCACCGCCGGTAAACCGATCAATGGCAACTCCGTTTCGGATTTCCAACACATGGCCTCCCTTTTTTCTGGCGTCATCGGTCAGATAGACGTCGGAAGTCGCACATCTGCCGATAAACTTATGGGAACCGAAAAGACGGCAGACCGGACAGGAAACATTGTATATTTGTGCCGAAGACGGGGTGTCGCCGCATTGATCCAGGCGAAGGCCGCAGGATGCCTGATTTTGTTCTCTTTCACCTTCCTTCCCCGGTTTGACATAGGGAAGACAGACCGGTACAGGCTCCGCTCTCAGACTGCGGCAGATTTTTTCCGCATAGGTGCGGATCATGCCTTTCAGTGAACTGCCGGGCATATACGGTTCTCCTTTTTCTCCATGTTTATGAAGCCGGACAAATGACATGTCCACACCGCCCACAGTGGCCTGGCCGGATTTGATCAGCAGGGGATCCACGGGAATGATTTTCAGGCCGATTTTTGCGTTGTTGATCATTCTTTTCAGCATATTTTCCTCCTTACCGGCTCAACGCCTGTGCCAAAGTGTCATCCAGGAGTGCATCGGCGGACTGCATTTTTTGGGAAATCAGGTAATCCAGGAATTGATCCTTCTGGGTATAGTCTACGGATTCCACTTTTTTATCCGTAAACCTGGCTTTTCCCAGCCCGCGAGAGGTAAATCCCCCGATGCGGAAACCGTTTTCCCATTCTCCTAAAGCAGCGGCGACAATCGCCAATTCATTATCTTCCGAATTTTCAATTTCAATGCATGTGGAAAAAACAGCGCCCCTCGGCACCACCTCATAATCATACTTAAGCTTAGATCTGGCGGTTTCCGTATCCCGGTCAATGCAGACACCATCACGGATTTGCAGGGTGCCCCCCCAGTCCGTTAAAGTGCCGTCGGTGAAAAAAATCCGCGACGCCTGCATGGGAGAACCGAAAAATCGGCAGATTTCACAGGTGTGACCGGCCAAAAACTTGATAATATCCTTTTCCGAAGCCAGTTCATTATTCTTCCGTTTCTTCTCCATCTCTTCGTAAATTTTTTTTCGGTATGCCTCGCTGCCCACACATTTTATCCCGGAGAGCTTTTCGTCCAGGAGGCATGCCGACATGTCCAGGTGTCCCGCCAGTTTTTCGGCAAAAGAGCGAAAGCACCCTTTCAAGGTTGATCCGGGCAGAAGCGGCGTGCCGTCGGGAGAGAGCAGCACCCCCATGTCCGTCGCCATTTCTCCCTCTTTCCCGGACCCGATATGAAATGCGGTTTCAAATTCGATATTCCCGGTGATCCTGACTTTTTTCTGAAATGAGGTATTATTCATTTGCAGGTGCCTCCCTGTTGACGTGATAGAAATAATGGCAGTTGAAATGTTCGAAATAAATCGGCAGAACCTTTTCCATGGCCAGATTCATTTTTTCCTTGTTTTCTTTTTTAATCCTGTTCAGCGTTGGTTTGTCCTCAGCACCGGCTGCATTTTCCAGCAGATTTTCTGCTTCTAGAGTCTCTTTGATTAGTGTTTTTAGGGCATTTCTATTTGGTGAAGAACTTAAAATTAACTCAAAAAGAAAATTCCAAAAAATTTCTTTTTTATCTTTTTTCTTTTTATCGTTTTTTTTGCTCTTTTCCTTTTGCCGTTCAACTAATTTTCTAAACTCCTCTAAGCCACCGCTCTGAATGATTGCCGGAATTGAATGAAGCTGATTTCCAGCAACATATTCATCTTTCTCAAATTCCTGATAAACATTTTCCACGGCCTTACATGCATGATCCCGTAATGTTTTATCCTGAAACAGCAGGAACGACTCACCCTCCAGAAATTTTTCTATATCACTCATCACCTCTGCCTCCTTCCGTTAAAAGGCGTGCATAAAGATAATGACTTACGATTTGTTTAACCCAGCCCCGCGCCAGCCGGAGTTTAACGTCAAGAATCAATTCCGGGTCGTTTTTGCCGATACGGCTTGCTTCTTGTTCGAGGTCGTCCAGTTGCTGAAGAAGATCATTCGCAATACGAAACCAATTCTGCTTTTTTTCATCTTTTCCGGCTTGATTTTTGATATAATTGACAATTTCTGAAAATCTTGATGTTGAAAAGGTCATGTTTTGGAGGCTACGAACTTGGGTCTTATCGAAACCTATATCCGCCATCCTGCGCCCCATCCGTATCGTTTCCGACTTTTCCGAGTCCCCGGATTCTCCTGACTTCTTGTATAGTTTTTCCAGGTACAGGTCGACTTCTTTCAGTGCTGCTGCATCTATCTTCATAATATATCCTCCGCGACATGCAGTTGATCACAAATACAAACCCTGCCGAATCCTTCTTCACGGCGAAAGCCGATGCCGCCGGCCGACAGCAGGTTCAGGCGTTCCGTCAGGGCTTCTGGATCATCCCCGGTATACCTGAACAGATAAATACTGCCGGCCGAAATCCCCTGCTCATCCGGCTTCGCCAGTCCCCATGCGGAATGCCATCCCCTGATAGTCACCGGTTTGATGATTTTCATCACCGATTCAATATCGGGATCTTCCAGGGCTTCAATCTCCGACGTCGGCCGGAGAAACCGGTCCGCTAAAATGGTATGGGATTCGAGGGTGATGCTGAAAAATGTACCGGACGGAATTGCATCCGTCCATAAGGACAGTTTTTTTGTAAAGGCAGCGTGCCAGGTTTCCACATCAAATTCGGGCGGGTCCGTTTCCACAGGTTTAATGCTGATTTCACCCATCCCGCGAGTCCGGTCTGCCCCGACGAATATCGGAATTTCAAGAATTTGTTGCAGGGTTTTGAATTGATCTTCGTCCAAAAAAACGCCGCCGGAAAGACATTGCGGCTGAAACTCTTTTCCGTCCAACGGTTTATGGAAATCAGCCAGGGCCTGGGTCATGTAAAAAATAGAAGGGGCCACCGTTCCCGTAGCCCGGTCAATGCCGGTATGCCGATGGCTGATCAGGGTGGGGTCCGCCTTTCGGGGAGCAGTGACATCCCCGTTCCAGTATCCGGGAAAAGGCTTCATATCCTCTTCGCAATTCGGACATACCCAATAGGTTTTGTCCACAGGTTCACGGTGCAGTCTGCTGGCTGCCGTGACGGCCAGCACGTCCCTGACACCGTGTTTTTTCCCGTCGGTTCGCCTGAAACCCGGTTTCCGTTTACAGGAAACGGCGGTCACGGGCAGCACGCGGGACACGCCTTCCGATCCAGCCATCGGCAGCAGATCCGGGAAAAAAACCGGATTCCGGATAAACATATTTTGGAAGTCATCCGCTTCGGCATCTCCGCCCGATCTCAGGTATGCGGCGGCAATTGCCCCGCGCAGTGAGCTTCCAGGGATGTAATCCAGCGTTGAAGATGCGTATGCCTGACGATTCTGCTGAATCATCAATGGGGCTTTGAGTTCTGCAGTGATGTGATAATATTTCATCATGCCTCCCCCATTTTATTATACAGTTCCTCATATAATGTGGCATCGAGAAATATTTCCGATAAATCCCAAATATCTTTTATGGGAATTTCCTGGTCGTTGTAGACAATGGATTGAATTTCAATATTTTTTTTCAAAAAACCGGCCCCGGTGCTTTTATCTCCTCCCAATCGTCCGACCATCCGGATAGCGGCAATAAGAAGATTGTATGCAATGGGAGGATAGTCTTCATACCCTTCCTCCTGGAGGAGATGACGATGAAATCCTTCAATAACGGTTTCAAACTCCACACTCTCCTTGCCGATTTCGGGAATACCGTACTCCGTTGAAAAAAGATGGCCTTTTTTAGCCGTGCCCAATTCCCGGTACATATGCACCCGGCTTTGAGCAAAAGAAGCGCAGGATTGCTCCTCTTTTAAATGAGCATTTCTGAAAAAAAGTCCGCCCTCTTCATAACTATTGCCAAAAAGACGGTCTACCGGGGAAAGAGATTCTCTCAAGAGGCTGAACCGGCCCGGCGCATTCAGGTCTTTGTTATGAGGATCGGAGGGTTCCGAAAAGCCCAGGGTCCGGGACACTTTTTCGCAGCTTTCACGAATCACCCCTTTCAGCGTGCTGGCCGGGATATAAGGAATGCCGCGTGCGTCTTTCTGAATCAGGCGGTCCGTCAGGATGTTTCCCTCACCCGACCCGGCATGCCATTTGGATGAAAAAGAAAGGCCCAGTCTCAATTTAAGGTGATGCTGCATATTACCTCCTTTCCGGCTGCGCGGGACAAAATTCCACGATTTCCATAAGGTCCGTCAGCATGGTCCGGATGGGTTTTTTATCCTTTTGATCCTCTTCTCCGTCCTGCCGGACTTTTTCCTTTTCCCACGGCATATCTTCAAAGCATTTAAACTGCGCCATCGGTCCGGCAATTGACAGCCGCTGCTCTTCTTTTGTTCGAACGTAGAGGTTCAGACATTCGAGGGTTCCGTTCATTTTTCCCAGGAAAGGGGCATACCCGAATCGTTTGAGGCGGGTGGAGGGGATGTCGGAACGAATCAGGTTTTCCGCATGGTTCAGCAACGCCTCGGCTTCTTTCAGTGAATAAGGCTTCCGGTGTAATTGAAGCTGCACCCTATCTCCCCCCTGTGAAATTTGCAGATGATTTTTTCGGCTGTCACTGACTTTAAGCTGATTAAACCGGGGGGTGATGTGGTAATCAATGTACGATGGAGAATAAAAATTTTTATCAGGCTTTTTCCCTTCTTCCGTCTCCTTGGCTTTTCCCTTTTTCCGCAGGGTCTCAATCTCTTCCGATCCCCCGGTTTTGGCGCTTTTCAGCAGTTCTTCGGATTGACTGAACATGATGGGAAACGGGGTGTGGCTTTTTCCGTAAGTAATTCCCATCGAAATGGTCAGACCTTGCATTTCCCCTGTCTTTTTATCTTTAAGAAGGTCTAAAAAAAATGGGTTCTCCGCAAATGTTTCACCAGTTATTTCTTCAAACCGGCGGGCCGCCTCAACTGCAAAAGGCATGGCCGTATCGGCACTCATATAAACCAGCAGATCATCCCCCCCCAACAGCAGGACAATAGACGGAAATTTTCCATTTACAGGGCGGCAATGTTTATAAATCGCTTCATAGCAAGCCGTTTTTACGGCTTCATCCACCTTTTGTGAAAAAAAACGGTAGTCTTCAAGGGTGCTGATCTGCTTGATCAGTTTGCCCATTGCGTTTCCGTCCGCATACACCAGGGCAGTGTATCCCTCTTTGGAACGGCAGCATTTCCCGATGTCCTCAAAAGTTCTCGCCATGCTGCCATAGGAGATATTTTCTCCTTTTGTTTTCAAGAATTTTTTAAGTTCATCCTGTACTTCCGATTTCCTGCCCTGTTCCACTTTTTCGGCGCAAACTTTACACAGCATACGGGTTTCCCCCCCGTATTTAACGGGAGCGGGTGACGTCATATCGGCACAGCTGTCGCACTCCCGGATAAACCCAGTATGAAGCTGTGTGCATGAAGAAAGCGGGGCTTCTTCCTTTTGGATCTTTAAATCCATGAATGCCATGTCCAGGGAACGGGCATAGTCATTCTTGATATAAGGTGATATGCCGTAAATCAGATTCAGGCCGCCTTTAGATACCTTGAGAAAATATTTCTGAAGCTTTTTCATGGCGTTTTCCACCGTTTCCCGGTCGGCATCGGCAACGAATTGCCCCGCCCCGCCGCCAAAAAACACTTTGTGGAAATTCTTTTCCCCCAGTTCCTTTTTAAGCAGCTTCGGTGCATCCTCGCTGTTTAGCTGCTCAAGCAGGGCACTGCCTCCCCTGATTTCCACCAGCCGGTTGGTGCCGAAAACATATTTCTTTATGCCCGGCACATCCAACACCACAAGGTGTTGATGGTTTTCTTCCATTGCTGCCTCCTTTCATGTTAAATTTTCGTAACTACTCATTTCTTGAATTTGGATTTCGGAATTTTTAATATAAGCGTCACAATTAGTCATTTTTTATCTTGTCGCCCGCCGACTCCGCCCCCCGCTCATACTTACTCCGCCGGGAAGCCGTAAGCCCCAACGGAAGCATTACCTGTTTCTCCAATTTTGTTTCAAATCATAGACTTTAACACAAATTTAAGTATAATTTTAACCACTTAAACACCAACACTGCAGGTTCTCAATAAGTCCTTGCAATCACTGATTTTTTATAACCAAAAAAACTTGAAACCAAACTGAATCGTTCTTATCATATTGTATTAAATAATAGTTGTAAAATTTCATGCACTGGAGCTCTCATGGTTATAAAAATTCCTAAAATTGAAGACATTCCTGTAGAAGAGCAAACCCCTCTGGTTTTGATGCTCCTGGAATATCTCAACCTGCTTGCTGAGGAAAACCAGGCTCTCCGTGATGAAATTGCACGCCTTAAGGGACAAAAACCCAAACCGAAAATTAAGCCTTCCGGCCGCGAATCCCGGCGCAAAAACAAATCTAAAACACAAGGCAAGCGGCCTGGCTCTGCCAAGCGTCATAAAATAAAAAATCTGAAAATACATGAGACCATCAAAATTGCACCTGAAGATCCCCCCTTGGGAGCACCTTTAAAGGGTATCATGATTTTGTGGTCCAGGGACTCCGGCTTGAACCTTTCAATATCCAATATCGACTGGAAAAATGGGTTTCCCCGGATGGCCGTTCATTCACCGGAAAACTCCCAGAAAATTTGAACGGCGGGCATTTCGATTTGGAATTCAAACGATTTGTCCTTTACCAGCATTATCACTGCCATGTCACACAACCCATATTGCTGGAAGCATTGCATGATATGGGGTTTGAGA
Organism: uncultured Desulfobacterium sp.; assembly: GCA_963674605.1. Classification (GTDB taxonomy): domain Bacteria; phylum Desulfobacterota; class Desulfobacteria; order Desulfobacterales; family Desulfobacteraceae; genus Desulfocicer. The sequence goes on from OY771474.1 coordinate 2,335,955, forward strand.
TTTCCGCAGGGCAACTGAGCAATATTCTCATTGAAGAGCATGAACTCTTTCATGATGAGAAAGACGACATCCTTGATACAGGCCTTTCTGTATCCTCGCATATCAATGTCGATGATACCACTGCACGACATAAGGCCAAAAACGGTTATTGCACCCATGTTGGAAACGATTTTTTTGCTACCTTTCACAGCACTGAGACCAAAACCAGGATCAATTTTCTCAAAATATTGCAGGCCGGGCGTACAGACGGAATAAGCGGAAATTATTCAGAGTACTGGATTTGCCAGACATTCCCCTTCACAATAATCTCAGTGAAAATGACATACGGGAATATGTCAAACGCCGGAAAATCAGCGGGTCGACCAGAAATGATCTGGAACGACAGTGCCGAGATACGTTCACAAGTTTGAAAAAAACTTGCCGCAAGCTCAAAATCTCTTTCTGGGAATACCTCAAAGATCAATTGTCTGGAACAAATGAGATTCCTGATCTCTCTGATATCATCACCATTAAAGCGTTGCAATTGTCTGTTGAGCTGTGACTTGATTTTTCACTGACTCTTGCCTTCTTTGCCCGTACTTATTGAGAACTTACGGTTTTAGGACCGATACCACCATCCTGCTTGGCACCGAGTGCTGCCTGCAGCCATTTAGCACCTCGCCCCGGTCCGGAATTCACGGCAGAATCAAAGAGAGCGTAATCAACACCTGGGGGAACCTCATCACAACAACACTTGCTCCAGTAACCGGAATGGTAAATGTGTTCCAGCTCCTCGTCTGTGATGTTTCGCAGATCGTCTTTGTTTTTATCTTTGCCAAAGTAACGTTGATAGGTGGCCAGGGTGACCCCTTTCATGGTTGCGCCGCCGGGGTCCTTGGGATGATCCGCCCATCCGCCTTCGTGGACCAAAACATGGACGAGTGAGTTTTTGAAGTTTTTCTTCATTTTTTTGGACTTGCCTTCGGTGCCGGGCTTCTTGAACAAAGGATTGAAATCGACCTTACAGGTCGACACAATCCTAAAGGTTCCGAAATTTCATTGTTATTGACTAAATTTCAGAAAGTGTGTATTTATACACATTGTGGATAGCCGAAAAATCATAAAAATGCTTAAACAAAATGGCTGGTACGAAGTTGCCAAGGTTAGGTCTCATACACAGTTCCGCCATCCAGAAATCAAAGGGCGTGTAACAGTTCCACACCCGAAAAAAGACCTACCGAAGGGCACTTTAAAAAGTATCGAACGCCAGTCGGGAATCATATTTAATTGAGGTGATACCATGGCTAATTATATTGCTATTGTCCATAAAGAAACCAATACGGATTTCGGTGTTTCTTTTCCCGATTTTCCAGGTTGCGTAACCGCAGGACAAAACATTGACGAATCCAAAGATCTTGCCCAGGAGGTATTAGCCCTCCATATACAGGGCATGATTGAAGACGGAGACAAATTACCAGCGCCCTCGAAACTTGAAAATATAATGGCAAATGACGACTACGCCAATGCTGTTGCCTTTCTTGTTGTAACCGTTCCCGATGTAAAGCCACGAACAGTTAGAGTTAATATTACTGTGCCTGAAATGACTCTTCAACAAATTGATGCTGCAGCAAAAAAACGAGGAATGTCCAGATCATCATTTCTTGTTCATGTGGCACAAAATGCAATTCAATCGAACCACTCTCAAGCCTCCATTTAAAACCTAATCGCAGGGATCGGATAACCGGTCAATATGCGTATGGTGGTTGTCTTTCCCGCCCCATTGGGTCCCGAGCTTTCATTTAAGCAGCCTTTGAATAAACGGCGGATCAGGGTTGCCCAAACAGATCGCAGAGATCTCATACCTTGTTAATTATTTCAAATTTGACATTCGACCTTGATCCAGATACATCGGATTAATGATCCAAAGATAAAACTTGATAAACAAGGTTGCCATTAACAAACCGGCCACCCGGTATAACCCATTGATAAAAAGCGCTTTAGAACGTAATGCTTCAAGAATTTTAAAAAACTTCGTCAATTTAGGCACCAGACTGCTGATCAACCAGACTACAAGCAAAATGACAATACTGTAGATCGTAATGGTGCTGGACAGGAACGAAATGATCAATGGCCCAAGGAAATAGAGAACCATACCGATGACCAGGAGCAACGGCATCCATAATAAGGGCATACACTTTAAGGCCTTGCCAAAGGTAGACTGGGCGACCTCCAGCTGGTCAAGATAGGCCTTTGTCGGTTTCTCCATCCAGGGGGCGATTGCCATGAACTTCCATGAACCGACAGGTTTGTGTTCGTCTTGTGTCTGTCTGACGCGTTGGCAGGCGGTTTTGTTCTTGAATTTCTGCAAGTCATCCCGGCTCATGCGATAGGCATCCAGCATCAGGGAGTATGCCTCCACTTCGGTGAATGCATCCAGGTCCGTGCGTATTTTAGACAAGCTGTCCTGGACATCGGGGTGTACCTGGAAATCTTCCAGACTGGTTGCAGAAATAATTTCATCAGGAGCTTGCGTGCTGGCGGCGTTGACCCAATGAACTTTCCTGAACCCCAACCCCCTGCGTAAACTTAAGAAAGCGATGTTATCCCTCCCATAGCTTCCCATGAGACGCAGCAGCCCCTGGGTCCTTACGCGATCTTGCAAAATAGTGGATACCCGTAACAAAACAGCTGCCGGGCCTGTGTCCAATTGCTTTACCATGTCCATTTGACCCGAAGCATCGCTGACAATGAAACATGTGCAATTATTGACAATGAGACCGTCCACACCCTGATTATCATACACACCGCCATCCACCAGTTCCGGACGAATTTCATGGCGTTTCAATTGTTTTTCCGTGTCATTCTGGTGTTTTGGCGGCTCATAATAAAGCGAACTGATGGCCATGGGATCGAACAGGGCAGGAACGCAGGCCGATGCAGCCACTGCATGACCCAAAGGAAAATCATGCTGGCAGGAAGTGATGTCGGCATAATCATTTGCCCGTCGCAATCGAATGGTTTTTTTATCAATCTGATAGGATGTCAGATCACTTGAGATTTTTTCACCCGACATCGGTTCGCCATCCACCGGCGGTTCCCCCATGGTTTTAGCAGTAAACTGCCAGACACGGCCGGTATTCAGAGAGGTGGCGTTGAGCACTATGATGGGAACTTTGGCACTCCGGTTGGTGTTGTGGTGTTTGGGGGAAAAATCCCTGGGACCATCGGGTGGATAAATTTTTAACTGGTGCATCTGAATCGGATTGCCCAAACCCTGCAAAACGTTCTGGTACAGCCAATCGTTATAAAGCTCACCAATGCGGTCACTGCGGGAATACTGGGAAAAAACCATTTTGCAGTTTACGGCAAAACTTGAAAAAGTGGCCATGCGTATGTTTTGTTCAGTGGCCTTGAGAAAATCAATCTCAATTTGTTTCACCAGTTCCACGTAGTCCTGATCGTTTATCTCCGCATCCGGTTTGCTTTCCAATAATTTTTTTACATGCAGGTAATACAAGGCGCCGATGATGGAGCCGCCGGATACCGTGGAAATCACCTCCACATGGCGCAGCAAGCCTTGGTCCGCCATTTGCGCCAATACTCCGATGTGATAGAAAGAGGCCCGTAATCCGCCCCCTGAAAGCCCAAGACCCAGCCTGTCCACCTGGGTTGAGTCCGTTTTAATGGTATTGTCTGACATAGCTTCTCCTTTATTGTTTAAATACCCCACATGAATTGCTGGGCATTTTAATGGTTCAACAGATATGTCTGCCAAGAATGAAAGCCTGTCCGTTTAGATGTGCCTTTGCCAAATCATTTGATTATTTATGAATCTCCCGCCGCCCCATAAGTCAGGCCAGCAAGCCCAGTGCCCGGTAGGTATTACGCCCGGCTATACCGTCAGGTTCCAGCCCGTTTGCCTGTTGCCAGGCTTTCAACACGGACTCGGTGTCGCTGCCGAACTTTCCATCCACCTGGATTTTCAGGGCCTCTTGAAGTTTGCGCACCCAACACCCACGGGAACCTTTTTTGACAATTTTATAATCAACCGATGGCGCAATTGCCCCAATGACCTGACTGCTTCCTCCGGCCATGGCGATGGCTGTGGCGCGAACACCATGAACACGGCGTTCCCAGCCCTTTCCAAATGTGGACCAGGTGGAAAGATTACGCAGAAAGCTCAGGCGGCGGTCGCACATGAGGTCGATGACCTGGAGGGGATCGTGTTCTTTTACCCTGGCAAGGGTTTTAGGACCGATACCACCATCCTGCTTGGCACCCACTGCTGCCTGCAGCCATTTAGCACCTCGCCCCGGTCCGGAATTCACGGCAGAATCAAAGAGAGCGTAATCAACACCTGGGGGAACCTCATCACAACAACACTTACTCCAGTAACCGGAATGGTAAATGTGTTCCAGCTCCTCGTCTGTGATATTTCGCAGATCGTCCTTATTCTTATCTTTGCCAAAGTAACGTTGATAGGTGGCCAGGGTGACCCCTTTCATGGTTGCGCCGCCGGGGTCCTTGGGATGATCCGCCCATCCGCCTTCGTGGACCAAAACATGGACGAGTGACTTTTTGAAGTTTTTCTTCATTTTTTGACCTCTTTGGTGGGTTTAGTTATTGGTTAGCAGCCCTATTTTTTATTAAAAATCTTATATAATTAACAATATTCCAAGTTTCTTTTTCGGATAGCTCTTCTTTAAATGATGGCATGTCGCCTTTACCATTCAATATTTTCCAGTGAAAATCACCATCAGTATGCGTCTTAAGTCTGATTGGTAAATTTGGAGTGTCTACACTTAAGCCGGTTTTTTCCTTTGAGCTCCCAGATGCCTCGATGCCATGACAAGGTGCACATAGCTCATAAAAGAGAGCCTGACCTTGTATTACCGACTCTTTTTCCATTAGAACTGGGTTTTCTCTTTTTGCTGCATCTTCTGGTGCCATCCAACTATGCGCAAAACATGGCTCATGAAGAAAGAGTATTAGTAGAACTGCGATAAAATGGAATATTTTCATAATTTTACCCTGCTTATCTTTATCTGCTCTCACGGTAGGAACGCCAGTTACCCAGCACCCCCCGCACAGACCCGGACGTGCGGTTCAACCATTTGAACGCACACTCTTCGGCCCAGCTGTAAAAATGCCATAATGCCGACAGGTTACCTGACACATTATACTCAGCAGAGTTGAGAGTTTGCTTGCAATTCTTAGGTGACATCACCGCTTTTCAGCGGGCGCGGCTTTTTGCGCTCCGCTTCAAAAGACTTGTTGTGCGATTTATAAGCCTGGATTCAGCCTTGCTAAAAAACCACCTTCTTCAGTCTCGATAAGTTTCTCGGCGGACCACCCACATTCCAAGGCATGAGAAGTCAACGTTTCAAAGTCTACGTGAAGCCAACGCATCCAAGGGCCGACGTTCCCTTCATACGACAAACGGAATTCCAATTCTCCTGGATAACCTTTGGGGCTTGGGGAATTGGCTGACCCGGGCTCTTTGACAGAATTAACCAACAACTCGCCGCCGTGACGGAGAAGTATTTCGCATCTGCGGAGAAATCCTTTTATTCCCTTTAATGTTTCGCACATGCCTATGTTATGGCCAAGCACAAAAAGCGTATCAAAGCGTTCGCCTTCAAATTGCAAAAAATCCTGCTGTTTAGCATCCTTGATTCCGCGTTCTTTCATTATCTGTACTGCTTGGGGACAAATGTCGATGGCTGTAACCTTATAGCCTCGCTTTTCAAGTTCAAAAGCATGAACACCAGTACCCGCCCCAACAACCAAAATGTGCCCCCTGCAATTCTCAAAAGCATTATCTGTCGGCAAAAAATTTCCAATAGAGCGGAAAAATACAGAAACCGGCAACGACTTCTTTTCACCGGTTCTGAACTCATGTATAAGCACAGCAGATTCATTTCCTCTCCAATAGGCAAGAAGTGCTTGACCAAAGGGGTCAAGAGCTAACTTATAAGATTTCATATTTTTTTGTCCTCGCACAACGGGCCGGGCTGTTAAGCCGCAAGACTCGCAGGCCTTGAAAAGAAATGGCTTTTTATTTCTTTTCAAGGTTGAGAATCGCAGTCGGCTTCAACGCCGTGGATAGGTGGAGCGCGCAGCGCGGAACCTGTACACGCTGTTGATCAGCTCGGGGAGCTGAGGGGCCAGGCTTTTTAAACCCCAAAACTTCCGATAAAAAGTTAAATTTTCCTGAACCGGGGAGTTCCAAAAGGCCGCGCAGTAAGCCTGGTCCCTCTCCAGCGCTTTGTTCGGTATTCTACAATGTATTTTTATTTTGTTGCCAGGAACAGATACCCGGCAACACTTGCTATCATAGCCAAAGTGCTAAACACAGAAAATAATGGTGAGTTAGGCCAAAAGATACTCAGTGGTACAAACACAATTGCAAGAAGAATTAAAAATTTCACAAGCTTCTTCCTGTCAATAATACCACGATGTAATATCTTAATGCTTTTCTGAACATTAATACTGCTGGTCAAATTTTGATAGGAAAAATCATGTTTTTCCAATTTATGATAAATATCATCCACATTAAAGCTGGGTTTTTTCTTAAGTTCAAATGCATACACTTGACTAAACTCTAAAGAAAGCAGTATAGCCACGACATCGATTAGAAGGTGCTTTTTAAGTGCTGATACATCGAAGATGCAATCCCCATACGAAATTTTCTCTGAAAGATATGGTGATAAATCTTCAACATTTAAACTCACAGAAGAATTTTCGGAGTCATTTAGAATCTGAAGGCCTTTTTTGTAAGAATCTGCTTGATAATTAGCTATGAGATCTGATTTTTGCTGTGAATTACTGTAATTAATATATTTATATTCTGATAGAGCACTTAATTGTCGTGATATGTTTCCAAGTATAGTTGCAGGCCTTGGGTAATAACCGGCCTCTTTCTCATTTTTAACAACTACAACATGAACTGATGAAATATCTAAATGTTCTACTCCATAACAAACAGCATTGATGTATGCATCTGGCCTTTCAGTAGTAGCAAATATATAAAGAGATTTCATGATATTCAGTCTGATATAATTTGATCTCGTCCAGCGAGTTTAGCCTTCCTGAGATTATTAATTGCTGATTCTGGAGAATTCCCTATTCCAAGGCTTAATGTACAATTCGTTCCACCTTTAAATATAGTTCTGATATCTCTGGCTGCCTCATTTGCCATTTCCAAGTCAGTCACAGTGAACATTAGATCATCACCACCTTGAATGAGAATTGTTGCAGAGTATTTATGCGTAAGTAGTTCACCCATTTTTTTGATAGCAGAGTTAATTGATTCTGAATGCTTGCATGCTTCATCTAATTTTTTTTCCAAAATTAACAATTCAAGTCGGTCTCCTACACCATCGCCATCTGCGTATATGAACTTTATCACTCAATAATTCCCTTTAAGATGTTTTGTGTCATTTTAAAACCGAACGGGCGGGCCGGGCTGTTAAACCTCGAGACTCGCAGGCCTTGAAAAGAAATGATTTTTTATTTCTTGTCAAGGCTGAGAATCGCAGTCGACTTCAACACCGTGGATGGGTGGAGCACGTAGCTGTCCACCTCATCAGTCGTAATAAGTGGAAACTTTCCATGCTATTGACTGTAATAGATGACAAGGTTTTCCACCCTATTAAGATATTAAGTCAAAAATCTGGAAAACTTTTCCACTTATGACTTTTTGCGTTCCTGTTTTCCACTTATTGCAATATTGACATCCGTTTTATGCAAATCCAAACAAAATATTATTAATTTACCATCCATTATCCTCACCATCAGTCATAACTTCACTGATTCCCCATGACATTGGCGGTCGATGAAAATTTAAAATAGAGCATGTCGTATGGGCAATGATACAATGCACAAGCCTTAGCCATGGGGATGGGCAAACAAATACCTCCACCTTTGTTACGTCATTTCCAATTACACATATTCTTATTTTTATCAATAATTATTTTTACAATTGATTTAGATATAACATCGGGGGGGGACAAAAAAACGGTGGGGTACAGTAGCAGTTCACTGCCATAGAATTTTTTACATTCCCCGGGCAATTCCGGGGAGAGGGGGCCTACTATATCAAGATCAATGATCACGTTCTTTTCATGGCAGCCACTTCCAAATCCGCCAGCAACCCATCCAAATCCAGACCATATTTTTGCGCCATATCCCCAATGGTTTCAAAAAGCGCATTGCAGCAAATGCATTCACCGGCAAGGGCATCATAGCGCTGAAAAACCGCCTGGGTCTCTTTCCAGCCTGCCACCGTATCCAACACTGTCATATCAGCTCTAATCCCCCCTTTCCGGGGGGTATTGTTTTCAACCATTTTATTATCACTCCTTTACCATGAAAATCTCGTTTGATTTTCACGGTTCGGGGATGGCCAAATCCGACCATCCACATTTAGTCCTTTGCCCGTTTGACACACAATACGGCAATATAAAAGAAAATGCATCCGATAACGGCCAGAATAAAAAGGGACATCAAAGAGGGCATATTGCCGAACGATGCGGTTCTGATGGATGTGGAGGCATGGGTCAGGGGCAGAAGAAAAATGGCTTTCTGGGCCCAGGCCGGAAAATTCTCCACCGGGAAAAAAGTCCCCCCCAGGAATGCCATGGGGGTAATCACGAAACTGGTCACAAGTGTCTGGTCTGCATGGGATTTAACCAGCATGGCAAGTGCCACGGCCAGGGAGGCAAACACAAAACTGTTCAGCAAAACAGCTGCCCAGAACCAGATATTGCAGGAAAGCACCACCCCGAACAAAAGCCCCAGCATAAGAATCACCAGAATGGCGAGGATGGCCCTTGTCATGCCTGCCAATACTTCACCCACCACATAGGAGATATCACTGACCGGTGCCGCCTGGATCTCCTCAAAAATATGCCAGTAAAACCGTGCAATATTGATCTCGCTGGAGATGGCAAATGCCTGGGTCATGCTGCTCATGGCCACAAGCCCCGGAATGAGAAATTCCATATAGGTGTGCCCCTCAATCACCACCTGTTTTCCCATGGCATACCCAAATGCCACAAGATAGAGTAGCGGAGATACGGACCAGGAGGGCACAAGCCGTGTCAGACGTCGTCGTAATACCAGCAATTCCCTGTAATAAACCGCAATGGCACCTTGTATCATTTCACCTTCTTTCCTGTCAGTGCCAGAAAGGCATCCTCCAGATTGACCCGACGAAGGGTGAAGCTGTCTTTGTGGGAGGCGATATAGTCATTGGCCTCTTTCCGGTGGTTAAAATAATGGGTTTCCATATCATCATCCTTGAGACTGTCCAGCGCCCAGGTTCCCTGGCGCTTCATCAGGTTAGCCGGTGTATCCACCACCACAATGGAGCCCTTGTCCAGAAAGGCCACACGACCGGCAAGGAATTCAGCCTCCTCAATGTAATGGGTGGTCAGAAAAATGGTGGTGTTTTGCAGCTGGATCTTTTTAATCAACGCCCATATCTTGCGACGTATGCCGGCATCCAGCCCCACCGTGGGCTCATCCAGAAAAAGAATGGCCGGAGAGTGCAGCAACGCCCTTGCAATCATGAGCCGCCGTTTCATGCCGCCGGACAGATTTTTCACCAGGGTCTTTTTCCGGTCCCCCATCTCCACATACTCAAGCAATTCATCAATCCTGGCGGCCCTCTCTTGCTTTTTCATTCTATAGAGTCTGCCGTGGATATTTAAATTTTCAAACACGGAAAGTTCCCGGTCAAGGTTGATGGCCTGGGGCACCAGTCCGCACTGCCTGCGGCTCTCAATGCCACGGTCCCCCACATCAAACCCGTTGAGCTTCACCGTTCCTGACGTCCGGTTGGTCAACCCGGTCAAGATACGTATGGTGGTTGTCTTTCCGGCCCCATTGGGCCCCAGGAACGCAAAGAGTTCTCCTTTGTCCACCTGGAGATTGACATTCTTAAGGGCATCAATGGATTTATATTTTTTACTAAGATTTTCTATCCTGATCATGAAGCGTATCCTGCCGCCTTTTTCCGATCTCTCATCACAGAAACGTCCGTCACAATATCCTGCAGGGGCTGACGTCTTACCCTGTGGGGCAGTGCAAGCGTAGCCGCCTTTTCAATATCCTTTGATTCAACTTCGGTCCTGCCCTCATATGCGGCCAGGGTTTTGGCGGTCTTTAAGATGATGATATCTCCCCTGTGACCGTCCACCCCCACATCCAGGCAATAGGAGGCAATCTCATAGAGCCTCTCCTTTTGACAGGTCACTTCCGGGTAAAGTTTTTTTGCCTGCTTGATTCGCTCCACCAATTGCCGGGACTCCTCCTCCCAGAGGCTTGCAAATCCTTCCGGGTCTTCGTCAAAATGGGTGCGCCGTTCCATAATAGCCACCCTGGCATCGGAATCGGAATCGGATATTCCCAATACATTACCATGAAAATATCCGAGTTTCTGGCATCCTTCATATATCTCCAAAAGTACTTTACAATTTTTAAGGACGACAGCCGAAAAATGAGCATTCACTTCGCAAAAGTGTAATTCAGAAATGAATAATACCAGTTTTTCGCATAATAGTTATATTATAGTTGCATTTCTCTCTGGAATAGAATAAACATTTTTTATCTGGTGTGCTCCGCTTAAAAGGGAATTCCGTGCAAATCGGAAACGGGACCGCCGCTGTAACCGGGGACAAATGCTGAATAAGGCCACTGACACGTATCGGGAAGGCTCAGCATAAGGATGATCCGGAAGTCAGAAGACCTGCCAGAAAACCATGGGGAATGATGCCCGAGAACAATTCATTCCCGTCTGAGTTAGTAAGACTTCATCGGAAACATCATCGGAGCCCAATCCATTAAGGGAATCCTGTTCTTCCAGGCATAGGCGTTAAGGAGATATCTGTGAAACTTATACATGCATTGCTCCAACACAGCCCCTTTCTTGAAATCAGCATCAGCGACCTGCAAGTGATAAAAGAAAATTTTGAAAAAAGACGATTTGAAAAAGGAGAAGTGTTGTTAAAAGGCTGGAAGCCTGAGCGTGAAATGGGCCTTCTCTGTGAAGGCAGAGCACTTCAGTATAACAAATCGAGCCATGAGCATGTAAAGCTTCTTGAGCCGCCATCGTTTTACGGCATTTCAGGGATATTGAGAACCCGGAATTCAGATGTCATTATTACCGCTGACCAGTCCTCCCTTGGTTGGACTCTGGAGCCGGATGCGTTTTTTCATCTCATTGCTCAGTATCCCCACATCAGAGAATACTTTTTCAATCTAAGCAAGAAAGAGGTTGCAGCCATAAGCCAATCCCCTGGAGTAAAAGAAATTCCAAGCCCTGCGCTAACGTATCCGGAAGCTATCGAAGCCGCCCTGGATTTTATACATCATAATTATTCACGGCAGATATCATTGGAAGCACTTGCATCTGAAATCGGTATCAGCAGGTTTTACCTGTCCCGCCTTTTTAAGGTGCATACCGGGCTTTCATTTAAGCAGCATTTGAATAAACGGCGGATCAGTGTAGCCAAGCAGATGATCCTCAACAGGGGGATGAATGTGTCACAATCTTGTTATGCTTCAGGATTCAACAACCTCTCCCATTTTATCCGGGTATTTAAGCGCCATGAACATGTCCTGCCTTCAGACTATTGCCGGAGACTTTCAGATGCGTTCCAGGATCGTTCATGAAAAAAATGGAAGAACTGAAGCTACTTTAACGCCACTTTTGTCCTGCATAGAACCTCCTGGTTCCCGATATGGTCTTTCACCCAGACATTGAACCAATAGGTGCCCGGAGGATCACCCTGCCGGGTGAACCTCACGGTCACGCGGTTATGGGAGGCGGCCCAAAATTTAAGCTGATCGGGCAAAATTTTGCCTGCACCGGCCTTAATGTCCTTTTGATTCTCAGTATCCCCTGCCTTGTCCGGACGCTCGATAAACAACTTATAGGACACCTTAGCCTCCTGGTCCTTATTTATTGCCGGGCAACGGTAGGCAACATGGACCGTTACATTCTCACCATAGGTCATGCTCAATTCCTTGGTGGTCTGGCTTGGATCGGTTTTGGCAAGTTGTGACGGTTCAAGCCCCATTCCCTTGAACCAGTTGGCACTGGCTTCAAAGGAACAGGACTGACCGCCACATACGTATTCTGTGAAAAGTGTGAAAAGGCAGATTGCCAGTCCGAACAAGGTCAGTGTCAGCAGTCGCATCCTCTTTTCCCCCAATGATGATTAGCGTTTTAGGTTCAGTCCAAGATTATAAAATACGGCGCAACGTACCACTTGCCTTTGATAAAATTTGTCACTTCATAATCAAAGACAATAGGATTTCCGTCTGCCATATATTTGCATCTGAAATAATAACATATCCCCGGTTCAAGACGTCTGGAGGTCATACCGGTAATTTTCAGAACAGAACCCGTCGGTATGGTCATCAATTTGTTTTTAATAATGTCATGCTTGTCATAGAAGCCAATAGTCCCTAAAACTAGTCCGGGTTTCTGGACGGTAATGGGGACAAGGGTTCTCACTTTTTTGCCCACGAACCTGTCATATTCAGGATGTTCATAGACACCCAATGGAACCCAGCAGCCTGTACATAACAATAAAATCGGAAGCCATAATAAAAAAATGAATCCGGTTTTCCACATTGAAAAACTCCTCACTCGTTGGGAGCCGTGCCGGGAATGAAAATCCAGCGACGGCTCGTGATCGCTATTCAAGCCAAGATGTAAATAAATCATATATGGCGTCGTAAATGCTATTCAAGGAGTCAATGAACCAGTTATCCAAATCTATCCTATCATTTGGAGCACCCGGATAATTGACCCCTGCACTGCTAAATGCGTCTTCAAGATCGGTATGGCAATCATTAATGTAGGGTACCCACAATCCGTCATTCATACTGGAATCATTTTTGACATGATTTATAAAATCTTGCTCAGTATATCCGTTTAAATTTGTAACCTCTTCATAATATGCTGGATTATTCCATGGATCCTTGTTTAGATCAAAATCTTTTGGTACCCCATTGTACCTGCCTGGCGCACCAGATTGCCCGCTACGTCCTACACCATCATGGGCCTCAGTACTGTATACAAAAGCGTGGTTCATTCCCGCAATCCCAAAAGCATCCGACGAATATACCCTAACTTCGAGTCCATAGGGATCATTAAATCTTACGGGATTGTTGAATACATACCGATAGAGATTCATATCGCCAGCATTGAAACGGATAGGGTCAGTCTGAAGGAACCTTCCCAAGGTCGGGGAATAGACTCTGTTTCGGAAATCGTATACGCCGATTTGGCTAAGCCATTCACGCCCGGTAAAAAACCATCGGTTTTCAACTGCACTGTCTGTCAATACCTCTCCCTGGGCATTCCGAATATTGACCTTGCCAAAAGGTGCATAATGATAGCTCTCCACAAGCTCTCCGTCCTCGCCTGTGAGCATCATCACATTGCCCAGAGCGTCATAATGCGGGTAAAAGGTTCCGTACTTGTTGATCAAAGCAACCATTTCATCGGTTCTTCGTCCAAAAAGATATTTCGCTTTCTGGTTTCCGTTACCATCCCTCTCTTCAATAAGGTTCCATCCACTGAATGTATTGAACGTGATTTCCCCGTTGAAATTGCGCATAACCACACGGTTCTTTCCATCATAAACGAACCTGGCATTCAACTGATCTCCAGATACACCCACCAGCCTGTTTAACGCGTCATACCTGAATGCTATTCCCTCAATGCTGGAGAGATTTCCATTTCCGTCATATTGGGTGGTATGCGTTCCGGCAGTTTTATACGTATTCAGTTGACCAACATCGTATGAAGTTACCTCTCCGTCATCATAAATCTGAATACGGTTGCCGGCCTTATCAAATTCATATTTTAACTGGGATGGTGCGGTCTGATTTTCTATCCCTTTTAAATCCCGAATTCGATCTACACCAATTAACTGACTCACCGCGTCATACTCATATTGATTCTGATAGATGTTTTCACCGGCATAATTAATAATGTGAGTCGGATTACCCGTCTTGTCGTAGGCATAGCCCAACAGGCCCATTTCGTTTAAATCCGGACCCTTATCTGTAATTTGGATAATTTTTGCATCATAATCATATTCAAAATCGGTCAGGGTTGAATTTTCTCGGGCCAACTGAACAACACTTCCAGCTACGTCATATTTATATCTGACGACAGGCTCGGCGGACTCTCCGGCCCGGACTTCCTGAAGGAGCTTGTCCGGAGTATAATGATATTCTAATCTGGTTCCGTCAGGATAGGCCATGGAGGCCAGACTGCCGTCCGGATTGTATGTGTACTGGATTGTGGCCGGAGCAGGATCAAAACCTGATTTGTCATCCAAAGGTGAAAGATCTTGGGTCTCTGAGAGCAAATGGCTATTCGAATCATATATAAAACTAAGTTTGCTATCATAGTTATCAATCAAGATAATTCGGCCTAATTTATCATACTTTCGATAGGTTGTCTGGCTTCCGTCATTCCAATGGGAATATATCATGCGGTTCCGATTATCATATTTGTAAACACAGCTATCTTCGGAACGATTCGTATAAAGATTTTTCTTCCCAACCGCATTATAAGACCATGTTTCTCTGGAACCGTCCGGGTAAACTAAAGCAGTTTTCCGGCCGTTGCCGTCATATTCATACTGATAAACAAGGCCATTAGGACCGATTAATTTCCAAAGCCGACCGGAGATGTCATATAATCGTTCATAAATTTGTCCCTTGGCATCCGTTTTTTTCACTTCCTGTCCTAGCTCGTTGTATGACCATTTCACTTCATGCCCCCGGGCATCGGTTGCGCTGGTTTTTAATCCGGTTGCATTATATTTATAGGTTTTTAGATTACCCAAAGGTGAGATTTCCCGATTCAACCTGTCCCGGCTGTCGTAAAAGTACTGTGTGATCTGGCCAAGTGAGTTAGTTTTACGAATCAGACGTCCCTTGCCGTTATATTCGTATACCGTTTGACGTTCCCGAGAAGTACCGACAGCACTTGTCTCGGTGAGCAAGCGGCCATTGTCATCAAAGGTTTTAATCAATTCAAGGCCCCCGGCATATTTTATATTAACGGCCTGCTTCCTTGACGCCCCTGATTGACCTATTGAAGCATACTCATAGGCTGTTTTATTCCCTAATGGATCCATGACCCAGAGAATTCTGCCAAAATCGTCATAAGCTATTGTTTGCCGGTTGCCCATGGGATCAACTTTCAAGGTTACGGCACCGAATCGGTCATAGACCCGCTCTTCTTTACCTCCGTCAGCATATATGATTTCTACGGCTCTTCCGGCTTTATCCCGATTAAACACTGTACGGTTACCCCTGGCGTCAATAACTTCAGCAATTCTATCCTTGGCATCGTAGACCGTGTAAGAAGTATTACCATCGGCATCGGTTACACTTTCACAAAGACCACGGCTGTTCACGGAAAATGTTGCAATGTTGCCTTCACGGTTTATTATTTCGAGCACCTGCCCCCAATTATTATAAACCATTTCTCTGATATAGCCGTTTGGGAAAATGACTCTTATAATCCGTCCGAGGCCATCCCGTTCAAAACTATAGGTATGACCAAGTTCATCGGTGCTGGAGACAAGCCGACCGGCTTCATCATATTGCCATTCTTTTGTTGTATTATCCGGATAAACCGTTTTTATTTTATCCCCGTATGCATTGTATTTATAGTAGGTGATATTTCCAAGCTGGTCTGTGACAGACTCCAATAACCCGTAATTATCATTACTATAGTTAAATTTTCTTGTATATCCGAGGCTGTCTCGTATTTCCGCTATATTTCCACCGAGATAATACGTTTTATATTCAAACGCACCGTTTATCTTTTGAATTTTTAGTACTCTTTCACCGGGCCAAGAAATGGCTGATATAATGCTGCCGTCAGAAGACCGGATATCTTTCAGCAGCCCAGAAGGGGCTTGATTTTCTTCCCTATAACTAAAAATAGAGGCACGCAGACGGTTGTCACCGTGGGGGTCATCCGCACTGGCCAGCAAGTACCTGCCCGACGTGTGGGGCTTTTCATAGATATAAACAGCCTCGGTTTCATCCGGATATAGAACCTGCACAAGAACAGGGAAGCTTGACCCTTCGGGAAACTCATAACGGTAAATAACCTCTTGTCCGTCGCTTGCCTCCACACGACTGATCAAATTAAAAGATGGAACCCCATCTTGGCCTGAAGGTGCGTTCAAATTGCTATAATGTATTTTTATCCACCGGCCGGCCGGCTCAATGATCTGTATCAATTGCCCCTGGGAATAAACAAACTCCCATTCATTACCTTGGGCATCTTTATAGATGCTTGGATAAAAGCAATCCCCCTTTTCCTCATTTTTCTTTAGGAATTTGACCTGCCCGACGTCTCCAGCACGGATCTGAAAAAGAAAGGTATCCCCCTCGTCTACCAAGCGGTCCCGGACATTGGGCCCGGAGGTCCACTCCCCGTTTTCATCCTCAACAAAACGATGAACAACGCCTGAGGGTTTGTGAATTGAAATGACTGTACGCCCCTGTTTATCTGTCCCATCGTACATCATTTCCCACTGCCAATTATGTGTCCAGTTATGCCCCAAGCCAAAAAACTGTTCTGCTTGGGCGGTGCGACTCGTTGCACGACGTTTCCAAATCAATCCTTGCTTGCCAATACTTCCTCCCACAACAATGTCTTTGATATAAAAAGACAAATTACCGGTATATCCATTGGGAAACCCTCCAAAACCGACACCCGACGAGTGGTCATTCCCTGGGTAAGGAATTTGGGCAAAACTAACTGAGTAAAACAAAAGACAAAGTAAAACAGCTAAAACATATTTTTTCATCTTTGAGGCTCCTATTTCTAAGATTTCAATATCAGTTACCTTTCCCGGGAAGTGAGCCGACCCAGAATTGAAGAATTCTTCGTTCTCCGCCCCTATAAAGGCTGATGCGGTACAAACCGTCAAATTTAAGAGGTTGAAACCGAAAACTTACGCTATGAGCATTATCCACTACGACTTTGCCGGACAGAGCTTGCCCATTAAAGGCCCCTCCGTCTTCGGAAAAAATTAGAATCTGTTCTCCCGATAAAGCATCAGGAAAAAAAACTCTGGCCTGTATCTCGGATGAATTTTCCAGTAAAAGACGGGGATAAAATCCTTTTGGATTTGGGACTATAATTTTGCATTTTTGATTAATAAAGACCTCAGCAGGGCCTATGCCTTGAGCGACTAAAGACTCAATACCCGTATCCTGTTCTATCTCTGCAGACGAGCTCTTTTCATTTGCAAATCCCTGGCCCATCGAAAGGAAGCAAAGCATTACCAAGTAAATCACCATTCGCATCTTTTTCATTACAAAAACATTCATTTTTCAATTCCTCTTGTTGGTTGATGGGCGCTTATTGCATCCATACAGACTTGTCAGCCTGCAGCCCTTGTCAAAATCAAAAAACGCGTAGGAAGAAGGATATCTTCGATTAAGTTCTTCCATGATTTGGATGTCCGTACTGCCTTTTAGATACAAGTCCAGATAAAGAAAAAAGCCTTCACCGTTTGATACTTTTGTTGTATAAAAAACTTTCCCCCGGTTTAAAGCGTCCAAGAAATACCTTTCAACATTGCAGCTATCAAAAAATAGTCTTTTAAACCGGTACTTATGTTCTTTGGCATTTCTTCCATCACCCTTGACCAGGGTATATGAATCATAATGGGGCTGGGGATAAACAAGATTATCTACAATCGTGTCAAAAACCGACACACAGATATACCCCTTTTTGATATGACGTTTTTTTACACCTTTGGAGTCGGTAACAGTGAGAGTGACACTATAATTTCCGCTCCGTTCATAAACATGTTCAGGAGATGGGACGCTACTTGTTTGACCATCCCCAAAATCCCATTGTCGGCTCAGGGGTTTTCCGAGACTCCGATCCGTAAATTTTACCTTTAATGGAAGTGCTCCATTATTGGGAAATGCGGTAAAATCAGGCTGGAAATCTTTTGAGTTTTGCCCGACATGGATGTATGCCTTTTTTGTTTTTTGAATTATTTTTCCAGCATTGTATCCACAAATTCCTAAGCTTACATCGTATTTTCCGGGCCTTTTATAGCGATGATAGACATAGTTCTTTCGATTTTGGACCTGATTACCATCCCCGAAATCCCAAAAATAGGTTTGGACCGCCCCCAGCGATTTGCTGAAAAAAGTCAACAAATCACCTGTTTGGACCTGCCGAGTGGCTGTAAAAAAAAATGGGATAAACATAGATTTGGGATTATCATCATGGACAATTCGTATTGCGTCTGCCACCATACCCCCCTCATCATCTACAGGTTCGGTGATAAGCTGGTATCTTCCCGGTTCCAGCCTTGTCCGGGCAACCCGCTGCCAATTGCTGGCTTTGTCCTTATCATACCTGAAGCTTTCCTCTACGATTGGGAAAGAAAATTCACCATTTAGTTGGTTAGGTTCCATAGTTCTTTTCAGTATATATTTGATTTTGTCCATCTTCTCCTCTAAAGGAGGCTGCCATACAAAAATCGTATAATGGCCATGATCCCTTACACTGAAGTCCCATTGAACCTTTTTCTTTCCAGTTCCAGGTTTTGACACTAAATAATTTTCGCCATAATACCCACTGGAAGAGTCGAGCACCTGCCAATGGCCAACTGGCTGACAACAAATATTACTATAATGATTATCCTGAACCCCAATAAAATAATCTTGATGATCAGGAGATGATGAATCTGGCTCCTCATTCATCGGAGAGTACCAAGGTTTAATTCCGCTGAAAGGGAAACGTTCAATTGGCATATTTTTGTCATCGAGAAGTCTATAACACCTTGAATTGCCAGGAATTTGATACGTTAAATAATAGTTATAAGGCAACTTTATAAATTTATCCTGTTGGAGTCCATAAGGAGCAATGCCTAACGCCCCATTGCGGTACCTTGGCCACCAGTGCTTCAATCCATTGTTTTTCCTTAACCTTTCTATGGGGACGGCAATCCATTGGGAGGATATGGGGAGAATCCTTTCATCGTCAATGTTCTTTATTTTTTCAAGTACTTTTGTTTGACTTTCTAAAGCAATTAAATCTTTTTTAAGCGAAAAAACCGGCCCCAGTCCAAAATTGGCATGGCCTTTCAAAAGAATATGGGCATCCTGAGTCATTAATGCCTTTTTAACTCCTTCCATATCCTTGATAATTTTAATTTCATACTTAATTGGGCGGTTGTCTGCTTTTATTATCCAGCAATCCCCTTTCCAGACCGCGTTTTTCATTCTCAGGTATTGTTTTAAATATTGGGGAAAATGGTCTGACTTGTCAGAGAACCCCAAGCATATAAAAATTTTCTCTATCTGATACCCCTTCCCAATGCTTAGACCGGAACTTATGATCTGGGCAAATCCCTGTTTCTGAAACGAGATTACCACCAACAGGATCATGATCAATTGAAGAAATGAATTAAGCAAACCCAATACCTTTTTACAGTTAAAAAGATGGTAACCATAACACTTAAGTATCAATACCATTGATGACGTTTATAGCAAAAAGAGACAGTAAGATACTTGCAGTTTCTTGTAAAATGTTTGTACTTTCTTGCTGGACGAAAATTGTCTTTATTTCATCGATATGACTTATGGGTGCGTTATAAGAGTGTACACAATTGAATTGTGATCTGAAATTTTTGAAATTTGTTGCCCATTACCGTTTACGATATAAGATTTTCCACTTTTTGCACCATTGGAAATAATGCATAATACAACAAACAAATCGATATACTGATTTGGGTCACGGTAAATATTCCGTCAACCATATGCTGTTATGATTGATATCCTTTATTTTGGTAAAGTGCTTGAGAAAAACAGCGATTCTCTGGAGCCTAAATTCGTAGAACATTTTAGAAAAATCCATCACCAGGTTTGGGTAATACGATGAATGGCGCAAAAAAACCGAATCCGAATCAATGGGCAATCCCTTAATATTCTCTACCCATGAATCAAAAACATTCTTATTTTTCACCAGATACCATTCCACAGAGGAAACATAAAAAGAACGAACCGTCTTCTTTTTTTGTTTTAGAAAGGCTGCTATCTTTGACAATGTTACGCTTCCAGAGAAATCACCTGTAAGGGGAATAATTTTGTTATCAAGCTGCATTTGTCGCAAATACGAATACTTTGCTTCTGATGCAAAAGCATTCAATTGCTGTCCGGATTCATTAACTTTTGTAAAGACTTCAGCAAAAGTCATGTATCGCTTTGAAGCGTCAGGGTTCGGCGGTTCATGTATCGTCTCTTCGTCTGTATCACAACAAATGTCCACACCAGACTCCCGGAAAAATCTCAGTATTTTATGAATATAGAAGCGATCTTTATCTTTTAGAACAAATCCATATTTTTGTCCGAGAAGACTTTGAATATTGCAGGCAGTAGTTTCAGTCATCGTTTTATCTATATAAGCCTTCTTGAAAAGCGCCAGAATTTCATCAATGGAGAGGTCTTCACTGGCCTGATTTGATAGGTGAACGTTTCTTGAAAACAACTTTGAAAAAAAACTAATCCGATTTTCAGATATTTCAAATAAGATCTTATATACCAAGTGTAGCATAGTGTTTTGTTTCCGAATATCCACGATAAAAGCTAATTCCGGCCTGACAGCCTCAATGAAAGTAAAATTCTGATCAGGGCCCACCCCGATGTAAACACCTCCTGTTATA
This sequence comes from uncultured Desulfobacterium sp., assembly GCA_963674605.1. GTDB lineage: Bacteria > Desulfobacterota > Desulfobacteria > Desulfobacterales > Desulfobacteraceae > Desulfocicer. The sequence continues at coordinate 2,356,681 of OY771474.1, forward strand.
TTATATTTTTTAATCAAATCAACCCCCCTCAGATAATCGGGTTCGTTAGTTGTCCAGTTTTCATATTCATAAGACCCGTCCGGTTCAGACATTTTTTCGATCAGAAGGGGGAAGTTTTTAGATGTTATATCTAATCCACGTGATTCCTCCGGGAAACACAATCCAAACAATACGAACAGGGGAAAGCTCAAAAACAATAACCAGGAACTTTTATTGCAAATCTTAACAAATAATACATCAACCATTTTAAACCCCATTATTCATAAATTAAAAATTTTCTTCAGTTATTAAAACCGAGGTTAACTTGCAAAACAAATCGATCATACCAACTATAGATTAGCGAAAGCTTGCACTATTTTGCTGATTAATAGAAAATTCTTGTGAATTTCTCATAACTGGGAAAGTGGGCCTGGCATTAAGACTACAATTTATTTTTACAATTAATTTAAAGACAACATCGGAGGGGGGAAGCAAATGAATGTGCCAGCACAGTAACCGCTCACAGTCATAGTCTTTTTACATTCCCCGGACGATTCCGGGGAGAGAGGGGGGGGATCTACAATATCGACATCAATGATTACATTTTTTTCATGGTAGCCGCATCCAAATCCGCCAGCAACCCATCCAAATCCAGACCATATTTTTGCGCCATGTCCCCAATAGTTTCAAAAAGCGCATTGCAGCAAATGCATTCACCGGCAAGGGCATCGTAGCGTTGAAAAACCGCCTGGGTCTCTTTCCAGCCCGCCACCGTATCCAACACTGTCATATCAGCCCTAATCCCCCCTTTCCGGGGAGTATTGTTTTCAACCATTTTATTATCAGTCCTTTACCATGAAAATCTCTTTTGATTTTCATGGTTCGGGGATGGCCAGATACGGCCATGCCCGTTTAGTCCTTTGCCCGTTTGACACACAATACGGCAATATAAAAGAAAATGCATCCGATAACGGCCAAAATAAAAAGGGACATCAAAGAGGGCATACCGCCGAACGATGCGGTTCTGATGGATGTGGAGGCATGGGTCAGGGGCAGAAGGAAAATGACTTTCTGGGCCCAGGCCGGAAAATTCTCCACCGGGAAAAAGGTTCCCCCCAGGAATGCCATGGGGGTAATCACAAAACTGGTCACAAGGGTCTGGTCTGCATGGGATTTAACCAGCATGGCAAGTGCCACGGCCAGGGAGGCAAACACAAAACTGTTCAGCAAAACAGCTGTCCAGAACCAGATATTGCAGGAAAGCACCACCCCGAACAAAAGCCCCAGCACAAGAATCACCAAAATGGCGAGGATGGCCCTTGTCATGCCTGCCAATACTTCACCCACCACATAGGAGATATCACTGACCGGTGCCGCCTGGATCTCCTCAAAAATATGCCAGTAAAACCGTGCAATATTGATCTCACTGGAAATGGCAAATGCCTGGGTCATACTGCTCATGGCCACAAGCCCCGGAATGAGAAATTCCATATAGGTGTGCCCCTCAATCACCACCTGTTTTCCCATGGCATACCCAAATGCCACAAGATAGAGTAGCGGAGATACGGACCAGGAGGGCACAAGCCGTGTCAGACGTCGTCGTAATACCAGCAATTCCCTGTAATAAACCGCAATGGCACCTTGTATCATTTCACCTTCTTTCCTGTCAGTGCCAGAAAGGCATCCTCCAGATTGACCCGACGAAGGGTGAAGCTGTCTTTGTGGGAGGCGATATAGTCATTGGCCTCTTTCCGGTGGTTAAAATAATGGGTTTCCATATCATCATCCTTGAGACTGTCCAGGGCCCAGGTTCCCTGGCGCTTCATCAGGTTAGCCGGTGTATCCACCACCACAATGGAGCCCTTGTCCAGAAAGGCCACACGACCGGCAAGGAATTCAGCCTCCTCAATGTAATGGGTGGTCAGAAAAATGGTGGTGTTTTGCAGCTGGATCTTTTTAATCAACGCCCATATCTTGCGACGTATGCCGGCATCCAGCCCCACCGTAGGTTCATCCAGAAAAAGAATGGCCGGAGAGTGCAGCAGAGCCCTTGCAATCATGAGCCGCCGTTTCATGCCCCCGGACAGATTTTTCACCAGGGTCTTTTTCCGGTCCCCCATCTCCACATAGTCAAGCAATTCATCAATTCTGGCGGCCCTCTCTTGCTTTTTCATTCTATAGAGTCTGCCGTGGATATTTAAATTTTCAAACACGGAAAGTTCCCGGTCAAGGTTGATGGCCTGGGGCACCAGTCCGCACTGCCGGCGACTCTCAATGCCACGGTCCCCCACATCAAACCCGTTAAGCTTCACCGTTCCTGACGTCCGGTTGGTCAACCCGGTCAAGATGCGTATGGTGGTTGTCTTTCCGGCCCCATTGGGCCCCAGAAACGCAAAGAGTTCTCCTTTGTCCACCTGGAGATTGACATTCTTAAGGGCATCAATGGATTTATATTTTTTACTAAGATTTTCTATCCTGATCATGAAGCGTATCCTGCCGCCTTTTTCCGATCTCTCATCACAGAAACGTCCGTCACAATATTCTGCAGGGGCTGACGTCTTACCCTGTGGGGCAGTGCAAGCGTGGCGGCCTTTTCAATATCCTTTGATTCAACTTCGGTCCTGCCCTCATATGCAGCCAGGGTTTTGGCAGTCTTTAAGATGATGATATCTCCCCTGTGACCGTCCACCCCCACATCCAGGCAATAGGAGGCAATCTCATAGAGCCTGCTTTTCTGACAGGTCACTTTTGGGTAAAGTTTTTTTGCCTGTTTGATGCGTTCCACCAGTTGCCGGGACTCCTCCTCCCAGAGGCTTGCAAATCCTTCCGGGTCTTCATCAAAATGGGTGCGTCGTTCCATAATGGCCACCCTGGCATCGGGGTCGGATATGCCCAATACATTGACACACAGCCCGAACCGATCCAGAAGCTGGGGCCGCAGTTCCCCCTCCTCCGGGTTCATGGTGCCCACAAGGGTAAATCTGGCGGGATGGGAAAAAGAGATCCCTTCACGTTCAATGGTGTTGACCCCCATGGCTGCCGAATCAAGTAACACATCCACCACATGGTCGTCCAGGAGGTTTACCTCATCCACGTAGAGGATGCCCCGGTGAGCGGCGGCAAGTATGCCCGGCTCCACCTGTTTTTCTCCTTTTTTAAGGGCCTGTTCCATGTCCATGGTGCCCACCACCCGATCTTCGGTGGCTCCTACAGGCAGTTCAATCACCCTTATGCCCTCCATGACGATCTCAGGCCCCTGGTTGTCGTCAATGCCAAGAATTCGGTTACGGCATTCGGTGCGGACACACTCCGTGCATACCTCATGTTTGCCTTTGGGATCATGCTGGAACGGGCAATCCTTAACCTTTTCAATCTCCGGAAGTATCCGGGCCAGAGCCCGCACCGCCGTGGATTTGGCTGTCCCCTTCTCCCCCCGGATCAAAACACCGGAAAGGGTGGGATTGATAATATTGAGTATCAGCGCCAGCTTCATCTCTTCCTGACCCTCAATGGCCATGAATGGATACACTGTCTTTTTTTTCATGATAAAACTCCCCTTGCAATGTCAACCAGTTGGTTGACTTTAAGATCTTCTATTTTAAGATATTCCGCATTCAGGTTGGCGGCAAGCTTTGCAGCCAGGCCAAAGGAGACAGCGCCCCGGCTTTCAGAATCCACCACAACAAATTGTATTCTATCTTCAAAAGCCATTCTTTCTGCCAGGGACAGGGCCTCCTGGAAGGGTTTTTGTTTTTTTACGACTCCATTTCCCAGGACTGCATTCCCCGGGCCGCCGCTTTCCAGGGAGACGTTGCCCCTGCCGTCGGTGATGATAATGGCAATGGGTCTTGCTTCAGGCTCCCGGATCAGATGGTTTCGCAGCAGTTCAAACCCCTTGACAAGTCCGGAGGACAAAGGGGTTTTACCCCCCACGGGCATCTCTTCCAGAAGTTTTCCTGCCAGCTCCACAGACGAGGTGGGGGGCAGGTTGACAAAGGCTTCCTCTTTTCGGAAGGTAACCATGGCCACCTTGTCCCGTTTCTGATAGGCATCCAAAAGAAGCGACATCACCGCACCCTTGGAGGCGGCCATCCGCCCCCGGGCTCCCATGGAGGCACTGGCATCCACCAGAAAGAGCAGAAAATTACCAATACGCTTTTCCCGGATCTTTTCCCGGATATCATGGTCCTTGAGAATGACGGCCAGATCACTGCCGTTTTTCCGCTGGATCTGAAAAGGGGCGGCGGCCCTTAATGTGGCGTCAAAGGCAATATCGTTGCTGCCCCTGGGGATGGTGCTTCTCACATACCTTCCCTGCCTGGCAGCCGTTCTGGAGCGGGAGCGTTTCCCGGACCCCCTTCTCATGATTCGATCCTTGGGGGAGGTGAACTTTTTCACCTTAAAAGTCTCTCCCACCTCAAATATTTTTTCCAGCACATCTTTTTTATCCTGCTCCTGGTTTCCCTCCTGGGGTTCGGGTTCCGATTCAGGTGCCTCCTCCCCGGATTCCTGCTCCTCTGTCTCCTCCATATTATTTTCATTTTGGCCCTGATCCTGTTCATCCTCGGGCCCAGCGTTTTTGTCCGGTTCCGGCGGTGGTTGTTCCTGGTCTTCCTTTTCGTTCTGTTTCTGGTTTTCCTCAGGCTTATGGTCGTGGTCATGGGGAGGTTCCGGTGGAGGGGATGGCGGTGCCGCTTCCCGTTTTCGGTGTACCAAGGCAAGTCCTGTCACCTGTTTTACCTCATCCATACCGGCTTCGGTCTTACCATGGTAGGCGGCAAGGGCTTTGGCGGCCTGCTCAATGACAAGATCAGCCCTGTGACCTGCCACGTTGTTTTCCGCGCACAGGGTGGCCACAAAATTTCTTAAGCTGTCGGAAAATCCAACCTCTTTTAAAAGAGCCACAGCCCTTTTGATCCGGTGGGACAAAAGATCGTTGTCTGCCTGGTACTGCTTAAAAAAACCTTGGGGATCGGCATCATGATCCTCCTTTCTCTGCATCAGAAGGATTCTTCTTTCAAGATCTTTCTCCGATGTCACCTCCACACAGAGGCCGAATCGGTCCAAAAGCTGGGGTCTAAGCTCCCCCTCTTCAGGATTCATGGTCCCCACCAGGATGAAATCCGATGCATGGGAAAAGGATATCCCCTCACGCTCTATGCGATTTTCCCGAAAAGCCGATGCATCCAGGATGATATCCACGATGTGATCATCCAGAAGATTGACTTCATCCACGTAGAGAATGCCTCTGTGGGCCCTGGCCAGCAATCCCGGCTGCAGTGCCCTGGCCCCGCTCTTTACGGCCAGACTGAAATCAATGCCCCCTGCCACACGGTCCTCCGTTGCATTGAGCGGCAGGGTCACCACCCGGGTCCGGCGTTCAATGCAAGTTGGTCCGATGGCACCTTCTTTTATAATTCCATGGTCTGATTTTTCCCGGCCTTCACTCAATTTTCGACAGTCATCACAAAGGCTTTCAGGATCTTCCGGGTTACAGGACCATGGGCAGCCTTTGTTCACCTTGATCATGGGCAAAAGGGATGCAAGGGCTCTCACCGTGGTGGACTTGGCCGTCCCCTTTTCTCCCCGGATCAAAACGCCTCCGATGGCCGGGTTGACGGCGTTCAGAATAAGGGCCAGTTTCAGCTGCTCCTGCCCGACGATGGCCGCAAAGGGATAGATATTATTATATAAGGTCATTATTTCATCTCTTTTACGATGTGATATATTTTTTTTATATGAAAAGGCAGCCTTCAAGTCTACCTCAGCAGAGCCCCTCCCCCGATGGGCAATAGGAACCGGACAATCGAGCTGTCTACAGTTCCGGTCCGGGACCATTGCCCGTCGGGGGAGGGGCGGCATAATGCTATTTGGCTCCGCGTCTACGACCCTATCTTCGCTGTGTCCGCCAGGACATGCGGGTTATATGAAAAGGCAGCCTCCAAGGCAACCTCAGCAGAGCCGCCCCCCCGATGGGCAATAGGAACCGGACAATCGAACTGTCTACAGTTCCGGTCCGGGACCATTGCCCGTCGGGGGGGCGGCGGTATAATACCATTTGGCTCCGCGTCTACGACCCATTATTCGTTGGGCATGATTTTCTGCCATGTGGGGTATATTGACATCATGGAAAGGGGGCAGACTTTGGTCATGGCCATTAATAATTTACACATTGTTTAACCGATTCATGCACAGGAATCTTTTCATCCAGCACGGTGACCTCCAGGGACCGGGTCAGGGGATTTTCCATAACGGCGGTATTCACCCCATAGGCGATCTTTAAATGGGCCGGGGTGAGAACCGTTTCAGGAGTTCCCATGGTGAGAATTTTCTTGTCATGAAGCAGAACCAACCGGTCACAGAACCGTGCAGCCAGATTCAAATCATGGATGACCATAACGGCTGCCATTCCCTCCTCCCTTACCAGGGCGGTGGTGAGATGAAGGATTTTCATCTGGTGTTTGATATCCAGACTCGCTGTGGGTTCGTCCAGCATGAGAAGTTGCGGGGTCTGGGCAAGGGCCCTGGTAATAATCACTTCCTGGCGCTGCCCCCCGCTGAGTTCATTGATCCGCCGGTGACGCAAGTCCTGTATCCCGGTTTTTTCCATGGCCGCCTCCACACAGCGCCTGTCCGCATCACTGTCTGAAAACCTAAACTGTTGAAAGGGATAACGGCCCATGGAAACCACGTCTTCCACGCTAAACAGCGGCGGCACAAACGAACTCTGGGGAACCACGGCCATGATCCTGGCCACCTCTTTTTTGGCAAAATGCCTGATCTCTTTACCGGCCAGCCACACCTCCCCTGCATCAGGGATTTTGATGCCGGTCATGAGTTTAAGAAGGGTTGTTTTACCGGCACCGTTGGGTCCGATAATCCCGTAAAACAATTTTGGGTTAATGTTAAGACAGACATTCTCAAGGATGGGAATGTCCTGGTATGAGGCTGATATGTTTAAAAGTTTGAGCATATTGTCACCACCAATTAACTGCATTTTTTCTTCGCTTGAGCAGATAAACAAAATAGGGTGCCCCAATGGCAGCGGTAATAATGCCGATGGGGATCTCGGACGGTTGGGAAATAACCCTTGAAAGGGTATCACAACAGACCAGGAAAATGGCCCCGCACAGGGCCGAGGCCGGCAATAGAATCCGGTGGCGACTTCCAATGGCCATCCTCACCATGTGGGGCACAATGAGACCCACAAACCCGATGATGCCGGAAACAGAAACCGCCGCACCGGTAACCAGTGCGGAAGCAATGAGCAGTATCCGCTTCACCGTCTCCACATTCATACCCAGATGAATGGCCGTCTCCTCACCGAATTGAAGGATATCCAGCTCCCGGACCATGAAGCACAACACACCTATGCCACCCAAAAGGGGCACAATAATAATTTTAACGTCCATCCAGGTGGCCATGGCAAAGGAACCCATGAGCCATAACACCACATTTTGCAGATTTTCCATGGAAGCGGTGATTTTGAGAAACGAGACCACGGCATAGAGGAAAAGCCCCACCGCAATGCCGGCCAGCAGCAATGTTTCCGTGGGCACCCTGTTTCCGGTGCGGGCAATGTTATACACGACAAAGATGGTGGCAGTGGCCCCCGTAAAAGCCAGAACCGGTATGGCAAAAGGACCAAACACCCTTCCCAGTCCCAGCACAATGGCAAGACAGGCCCCCACGGCAGCACCCGAAGACATCCCCAAAACATAGGGTTCTGCCATGGGATTTCGGAAAAGTCCCTGCATGGCGGCCCCGGCCACGGCCAGTCCCATTCCCACAAGGATGGAAAGCACCACCCTGGGGGTTCTGATATCCAGAACAATCACCTCGGGAATTCTGCCCCAATCCTTTTCAATAAGAGCGCCGGTGAACTGATGGAGCCATATTTTAACCACCAGAAGCGGTTTGATTACCACAGGCCCTATCATCACCGCCAGGCATGCCGCAACCAGAAGTCCCGTTCCAAGAAAGCCCATCATCAAAAACCAATTTCCATGTTTCATGGTCTGGGGCCTCCTGAACAACCTGAAACCCGAAGCTGTGCCGGATGTTCTGAGATATCTGAATCCCCAAGCACCCCTGGATGGATAAATTCGGCAAGGGTCTGGATCACCTCTGCAAACCGGATCGTGGTGTGAAAAGAGTGCCCCTCTATGGTATAGACCCGGTTGTTCTTCACCGCCTTGACCCCGCTGAACCCAGGCCTTTTTTTCAAGGTTGCCATGCGCTCAGCCCTCTGGCTTTCTTTCCAATAGGAGATCACGATGACATCGGGGTCACTGGCAATGACATATTCAGGGGAAAGCTCCATGTGTTGCGCATCAAACTGTCCTGCCAGATTAACACCCCCGGCAAGCTCGATGAGTTCGTTGATGGCGGTTCTTGCACCATAGGTGCCGTTACGGGTACCCCACCAATAGTAGACCACCGGCCTATCTTTAATCCGTGAAGAGATTTTTTTGCTTAAGGTATCCACCTCGGTTCTGATTTTATGCGCCAGGGCTTCCCCCTCCTTTTCTTTGCCCAGAACGCTTCCCATCCGTTTTATCTGCTCAATGCCGAATGCCACATTTTCAACGGAAACAAAGGCGGCGTAAGGCAGGCCCCTTCTTTCAAACACAGTGGTATATTTTCCGGGGCTTTCCGACGACGCAAAGGGGATGATCAGATCCGGAGCAAGGGAGACAATCTTTTCAAAATTAGGGGCACTGAACCGTCCCACCCCCTCTTTTTCAAGAACGGACGGGTATCGTCGACAGGTTTCAGGATAAGAGGTGGCGATGGTGTCCACCACCCCCACCAGCCGGTGGCCTGCGCCCAGCTCATAAATGAGATCAACGGGGGTTCCGGACAAAAGGACAATGCGTTCCGGGGGCTTTTCCAGCACAATTTTTCTGCCGAAATCATCTTCTCCCACAATTTGACGATTTTCTGCACAATACCCTGTGTGCCCCCAGGCCATGACAGATAATACCCATACAAAAAAAATAAAAACCCTGAAATTCAGGTATCTTTCGCAAACGACACAATTTTCCACGGGAGAAAAGGAACGTCCGGATACAACCATCATCATCCGGTAAATGAGCCGGCATCTCAAATTGCCTCCTGTATGATTTTCTTTATACCCTTCATCTTTTCACTCCAGGATTGCACCTCCTCTGTGGTCATAATATCCACGGCCCCTCCCTGGAAATCCCCTGTGACATCTCCCATGCGATCTTCCAGGCAGGCTTCCGTATCCAGATAGGCCTCCTGGAGCTGCTCTAAAAGTTCGGGATCAGGTGCCCATATTTCACGGCTTTGGGCTTCAAGCAGGCGGCGACCGATCTCTTCCATGGCCCAGGGATTCACCTTTTCAAACCATTCCTTCATTTCAGGGTCCAGCATAAAGGTTTTGGTGATCTCATCGAAAATCCAATTGTCCACCTCTCCGGTGGTGACCCCGAATCCATACACCCGACCGATGCGCTTGTTCAGATCACCGGCACCTTTGTATCCGTGCTGTTTCATGCCCTCAATATATTTGGGATTTAAAAGCTTGGCACGAACCACCCGGCGAAGTTCGTCGGCAAAGCCCGTCACCGACACATTGGCCGGATCACGGGTATCTCCGTAATAGGTTTTGGGCTTTTTTCCTGAAATGGCCTTGGCGGCAACGGTCATACCGCCATAATTACTATAAAAACCGCAACATTTCAGAAAATCGGTTTCATCGGAAATATGCTTGTCAAAGGTGACCTGTACCTGTTTGAGGTTTTCCACAAGTTCCGGATGGGCTTCCACCCCAAAGGCATCTTTCCCGGCCCCATAGGCATACCCGTTCCAGAAGAGATAGACATCTGCCAGATCCTGATCGGTTTTCCAGGCAGAGGCATACACCGCCAGATTAACCCCGGCCCTGTAGACACCGGGCTGGGCACAAAAAACCCTGAAGGAGAGTCGTCTGAATTCGTCCTTGTCGTCGGGATCAAGCCCCTTACGGGCAGCCTGCTCCAGAATATGCTTTCTGATGAAATTGCTCTTTTTTTCCTCATCAAGCAGGGCCACGGCACACACCGCCTCATCCACATACCTCACCGCATCGGGAAAGCAGTCCCGGGTAATGCCCGACACCCGGATATTGACATCAATGCGCGGGCGACCCAGTTCCTCAATGGGGATAATGTCAAACCCGTCCACCTGGCCATTGGCCTTCCATTGGGGCCGCACTCCTAACAGATGCAGAATCTGACAGATCTGTTCTCCGTCGGAGCGCATGATATCCGATGCAAACCACACCATACCCACGGACTGGGGAAAGGTTCCCTCCTCCTTTTGGTAGCGTTCCAGCAAAGCCTCGGCAAGCTTTACCCCCACCAGCCAGGCCGCCTTTGTGGGAATGCGGGTGGGATCCACATTGTACATATTCCGGCCGGTGGGCAGGATATCATACCGCCCCCTGGAGATAAAACCCGAGGGACCGGCAGGCACATGCCCCCCTGACATGGCGTTTAGAAGGGAGTCAATCTCCTTTGAATCACGGATACGGTCCCCCACATTCTCCACAAGATCTGCAAAATCCCGGAATCGTTTAAAAAGATCCGGGTCCGGCAGACGGCCAAATTCGCTGATCAAAATGACCTCGGCCTCCTCCCCGGCCAATATCCGGTTAATTATTTCCTTGGATTTTCGGTCCGCATCAAACAAAAGATCCGAATAGGGCCTGCCGCACCTTCCATATTCCCCGGGATGCGCCAGGGCATGAAAAATGTCTTCGTCCAGAAGATCAAAAACCATTCTCCGGCTGTTCAAAGGATTGTTGGTGTCAAATCTTAAAATCGTGTTGATATATTCTGCAGCTTCATCTCCTTCGGGAATTTGGCCAAAGGTATGCATGCCCACCTGGGTCTGGCTGTTCTTCACCGATGAGATCAGCTCATGGCAACGCGCCACCAACTCACCGAAATTTTTGGGTGCAACGGCCTCCACCTCTTTTTTAAGATTATTGATCTCAATGGATTCCTGAATCAGATGCTGGAGCTGATGGGCCCTTGCCGGATCCCTGTCCCTGGCCTGATGATACTGGTTCAGCAGGTCTTCCAGGTCTTTCAACCCCTCATAGGTATCGGATATGGTGAGCATGGCCTGGAGATGGTTTACGGTAACCGCATAGCTGCGACGCTTGGCCACCACTCCCTCCGCCGGATTATCGGAATTATAGATATAAAGATGGGGCAAGCGACCAATGGAGATCTCCGGCCAGCAGGCACCTGACAGACCTGCGCCTTTGCCGGGAAGCCATTCCAGGTTTCCATGGGTACCCACATGGATGACCACATCCGCCTTGAATATCTTTTCCATGTACATGTAAGTGGCAATGTATTGATGGGGCGGGGGAATATCCGGATCATGGAGAATCTTGCACACCTGACCGTCGCACCTGGCCCCGGCGCATCCCCTTTTGGGCTGCATCATCACATTGACATTGCCGAAATTCAGTCCTGTGATCACAAGTTTTCCCTCATGGACCATGCTGGGGGGTACCCCGTTCATCTCCTGTCCCGGCGGAAGTCCCCACCCTTTAATCATCTCATCCTGTGCTTTCTGGGGAAATTCATCAAACCACTGCTGATAGATCTCATTGTCCAGCAAGGCCAGATGACCGTTTTTGCTGATGATCTCATCCACCGTTGTCCAGCGAAACTCGGCAATGGCTTTTTTGTCCAGAATCATCTGCATCAATGCCTCCCCCGACTCCGGAATATCCTTTAATAGATACCCCCTGGCAGCCATCTCCTTCATGATCCTGACCACACTTTCGCCGGAGTTAAGCCCTGCGGCCCCTCCGATATTGGCCTCGAGACCTGCGCACTCATTCTTGTGAAAGACAAAAACCACCCTTCTCTCTTCCGGTTTTTTTCTGCCAAGTTCAATATAATTTTTTACCCGGTCCACCAGGTAATGAACCCGCTCGGGTATGACTTCACGGATTTCAAAGGAGGTATCGGTCTTTTCATCCACCACCTTACGGCTGGCCGCCACCATGACAGGCTCGATATTGCCTTCAAATTCCGGCATGGCAATGCCGAAGCAGACCTCTTCCATCAGCCCCTGGGGATCTTCTTTCCACTCCTCCACGGTTTTGGAATAAGAGATAAGGGGTTTAAACACAGGAACATTGAGCTTTTTGAACAGCTCCACGCTCTGGGTGGCCACCCCGCTTTCGCTCACATCATCGCTGTTTTCACGGCCCAGAAAAAAAAAGTGCAGATTGATCAATGCATGGATAAGGGGATTACCCTCCTGGTCAAAGAAATAGGTTTCAGCCGTTTTTACAGGGCCCAGGGAACCGGCCTCCGGGTCTGGTGTGCCATTACAGAAAACCGGCAGCACATTGATGCCCCTGTCCCGAAACGCATTGATAAATGCCTCTTCCAGGGAGGCATCCCCATTGGTGAAGCTGTGCCGGGAAAAGAGAATTCCCACGGTGGTGTCATGATCAAAGGGGTGGACCGCCGTATAGGCTTCAAGGCTTTCATACACCTGCAGGTCCGGAGGCATCAAAATGCCCTGCCAGGGCATGGGAACGGGTTTTCTAACCTCAATGTCAGATCGCAGAAAATGGGCGGTATATTCCATAAGACGTTGATAGTTCTCTACACCCCCTTCGGCCATATATCCGTAGGCTGTGGCACAGTCCGACGGAGAAACCGTGGAAATAATCCCCCAGTTCACCGGATCATAGGAGATGGTCACGACAATCGCATTTTTATTGATCTCCTCTATCCTTGCCTTGATCTCTTCGTAAAAGGCGTCATAGGTCCAGTAGAAAAGCACTGCATCCGCTGTTTTTGCCGCACGAAAAAAAGCCTCAAGCACATCGGAATCATTCACAATTTCCTTGTGTGAAAAGATTGTCAGCTCCAGATGTGGGCTTTCTGCAGCCGCCTTGATAAATGCAGGCAGGTACGATCCCCACATGATGGACACGATGTTCACTTTCTTGTTTTCTGTCATTATAAACCTCTTTAAGTTTAGGCAACGGACCGGGCAGTTAAACGCACAGCACTACACACCTTGAATAGGGGCACAGATTCTGCGTCATCGGGGACAACACATTTTGGGGGCTTTATCGCAATACCGGCCACCTGGGAGGACACCATGATAATTGACACAATTTTACAATGCTTTTATTAGAAAGGGGTCCGTTCCCCGGATATCCAGGAGACATCCCCCTGGAAGACAGCATGCTTCTTTGGCCGGATACAGGACTGTCTTCCAGTTTTTACACACATTAGTAAAATCTCAAACCCTGCGTACCCTTTAAACGCCAGGTGCTATTCAAAAGGGTGGCTTAAATGCCCGGGCTTGTTGAAAACTTACACGCATCACTTTCAACCCACTGTAATAATAATGTTTTTATATCTATTTTTATATTTTGTAATGTCAAATAAAAAAAGCCAGAAATTCCCGATATAATTTCTTACATCCGGCCTTCCTGGCTTTATTATTATGCTAATCTGACTTTTTAAATCAATGCAATTTCGATTGCAATTTTGGGGGTATAAATAGCCGAAACGAATATCTCTGTCAAGCAAAAATAAGCCCTTTCCCAAAACAGGGGGGCCGTTTAGTTGAAATATTTTTCGGGGTTAGCCATAAGCTGGGCAGCATACGGGAAATGAAACTTTATCAATCGCAACCTACCGTAATAACTCGATTTGATTTTTGCTGTTAAAAATCCATCAGAACATGGTCGACGTTATGAGCAAGCCTTATTTTTCTCTCAGCTGTTCAGAATTTCCTGAATCACACTTGCAAGTTTTTTTCTGCCAATTGGCTTAAACAGCAGCGCCCTTATACCTGCGAGCTCCACTTTTTCAGGGGTAATCGTATCACTGTAGCCAGTGCACAACAGGATACGTGCACAAGGATTACTCTTTAAAATCTGTCTGGCCATCTCATATCCTGTCAGGTGAGGCATGGTATGGTCGGTGATAATAAGATCAAAGGCATCGGGGGATCCCTGATACGTGTTCAATGCTTCGAGGCTGCCATTCACGGCAGTGACATGATATCCCAGGGATCCCAATGTTTTTTTCCCAAGCTCCAGTAGGGGTTTTTCATCATCCACAAAAAGAATCCGTCCCTGCCCGGTTGGTATTTCCGAGGGCTGTATTTTTTCATTGTTCGAGTCATTGATCTCCCGCGGCAGCATGACCGTAAACTTGGTTCCCACACCAATGTCACTTTTTACAAGGATATCCCCGTTCAGCTCCTTGACAATTCCGTGTACCACAGCAAGCCCCATCCCAGTTCCCATCTCCTTGGTTTTTGTGGTGAAAAACGGTTCAAATATCCTGTGAATGTTCTTTTTTGCGATGCCGGCACCGGTATCAGATATGCTCAGCTTCATAAAGGATCCCGGATTAATCCCGTGGTAGGTCTGCCGGTCATCCTGTTCGTCGACGACGACGTTTGACAGCGTAAGGTCCAGCCGCCCGCCCGCTTCTTTCATCGCCTGGGCAGCATTGGTACAAAGGTTCATCACGATTTGATGAAGTTGTGTGGGGTCAGCATTGACCCGGCCCTCAATGTCATCAATGCGCTGATGAATTTCAATGGTGGTGGGCAGGGTCGCCCCCAGCAGTTTAAGCTCTTCCTTAATCACCGAAGACAACCGTATCGGCCTGCGCTCCTCCTTGTTTTTCCGACTAAAGGTTAGAATTTGTCGAACCAGATCCCTTGCACGGTAAGCCGATGTCAGCACTTGTTGCAGGTATTCTCGGATAGTGCTGTCCGGTTTCGCCTCATCCTCGGCAAGTTCCGTAAACCCGATGATGCTCCCGAGGATATTGTTGAAGTCGTGGGCGATACCTCCGGCCAAAGTTCCGATGGCTTCCATCTTTTGGCCCTGCTTGACCGTATCTTCCATGATTTTACGTTCCGTAATGTCATAGTAAAGCCCCATGATCCCAAAAATAGAGCCTGCCTGGTCCTTCAGCGGCGAGATATTCATTATGATTGATTCCTCCCGCCCGTCAGCCCTAAGGAGAGTGTCTTCCACATCGTTGATACAAATTTTTGTATTTATTACGGTCTGATCGCACTCCCTGTAAAATTCGGCTTTCCGATTTTCCCACGGCAGGTCAAAATCGGTCCTTCCTGCGATATCCGCCGCACTTGCCAGACCGGCTGCCTGGGCAAACGCTTTATTGCATCCGAGATAGACGGAAGTTTTATCTTTCCAGAACACATAGTGTGGCACATTCAAAAGAATATTGTTCAGCAGGTCTGACTGTTTGGCAAGTTCATTTTCAGCCTGCATACGCTCGGCAATCTCTTCCGTGAGCCCATGTCTCAGCTTCTCCAATTTTTCAGCCATGGTATTGATATCACTTACCAGCTGTTCAATTTCATCTCCGGTGGGGAGCTCCAGGCGATAGTCCAATTCCCCGCTTCCGATCCGTTTCACTCCTTTACGCAAAACGGTCAGGGGTCGAGATACAAAACGGGACAGAAAGAGCGCCAGACAAAATGGCACGACGAGCAGCAGGATACCGCCGATCATCAGCAAAATATTCCTGTGCTGCACCAGTTGAGCCTGAATCACCTGATCAGATACGCCTAAATGCAATATGGAATGTATTGGCGAGCCGATACTGACGCGCAGGTGATAGATAATGTTTCCCTGGTTGTTTCGGATGGGAAGAATATTAACATTGTCTTGTTGCTCAATGGACTTCAGCCCAAGGAGTCCTTTGGGCACCCCTTTGTCAAATGTATGAACCAGCACATCCCCCTTTTGTTCGACAAAGAGATAAGAAATGTACGAATTTGTTTTGACAATTGACTGGAAGAATTTGTATAGTTCCAACCGCTCATTTCTGAGGATATAGTCTTCTGATTTCATTGCGGTTAATACAGCCAGTTCCCTGGAATGAATGATGATTTCATTTTTATGGTACCGGGTGATCCAATGGTGGGTAATAGCCGACATTCCACCGATAATAAAAGCAGTGGACAGAAAAATATAAATAAATATTTTTGTGGCAAATTTCATATATTTTTTTATTCCAGCTTTGGTTTGAGAAATTTCTGCAGCTGGCGGACGGTATCGTAGTCTGCATCGTTTCCCTCTACAAACCGGTCGATCTGCAGCTTATACAATATCACCTTTCCTTCCGGATCATTATGAATGGAAAAAAAGATCTGTTTCAGCTGTGCCTTGATTTTGGGATCCAGGGATGAGATTGTTACTACCGGCGGAATGCCGAAAGGAGAAGATTTCCCGATTATTCTGGTTTTTCCTGTCAGATCCGGGTCGGTTTTCTGCATAAAATCATATATCAAAGAATCCACGGCAGCGCCCTCTGCCAGACCGTTGGCAACCGCTTGAATCGAATTGTCATGACTGTGGGTAAAAAAGGTTTTCTTAAAATATTGTTCAGGTGTTTGATCCTGCTTTGCCAGAAAAAATACCGGCACCATATATCCGGTATTGGAGAGTGAATCGGTAAAGGCAAACGTTTTTCCCCTCAAATCAACAAAAGATCTGATGCTGCTCTCCTTTGATGCGATAAAATAGGAGTGATACACCTTTTTGCCATGGCATACCGGAACCGCAAGAATCTCGAGGTCAAACTCTTTTTTCCCGGACACATAAGGGCCTGAACAGACAAAAGCCAGGTCGAGTTCTTTCCGCTTCAACATTTCATTGACT
Organism: uncultured Desulfobacterium sp.; assembly: GCA_963674605.1. Lineage (GTDB taxonomy): Bacteria > Desulfobacterota > Desulfobacteria > Desulfobacterales > Desulfobacteraceae > Desulfocicer. The sequence goes on from OY771474.1 coordinate 2,373,374, forward strand.
TCGGCATAGGTCTTTTTCTGGATAAAACTGACTCGACGATTCATGCGATCCCCGATCAGGTTTAATAGCTGTGCATAGTATTTGTAAGTATCTTGGGGTGAAATCATGGCAGCCACGGCTATCTTAAGCTGTGGGCAGGGCGTTTTCTTAGACGGCTTTCCAGTGTCATCCACAATGTCGTTGAAATCAATTTCCAGGGGCTTGTTCTTCAAGCCCTTCATATTCTCCCCCAATACGGGGACAACCGACAGAAAAAAATTTAATGTGATCAATAAAATAACAAAATTAAATCGTAATATGGAATTTGCCGCAACCATTTCACCCCCCTTTCATCTTACGGAATGCTGAATTGTCTGGTGCATGGGTACATCCGAAAAGAAGTATTATCCATCTCTGCCTGACGTACCTTTTGACTCCATAATCACCAATTTTTATTTAAAACCCATTGGGTTTGAGGTGGGTATCAAGTCTGTTGAGACTATAATGTGACGATTGGAAGAATCCTCCCTTTTTTTGCCAACGCTCCACTTCACCGGGCGAGTGGTGTACCGCGAAAACCACCGAAAAGAGAAAAAGGTTGAATAAAAGCAACGCTCAAAAATGCACATAGGTATGCCAACCCATGTATAAGCGGTTGTGTAAGCCCGACCTGGCGTGAACTACGGGCAAATCCCCTATACGTGAGCCCTGTTAATATAGTTACCATTAACACAAATATCAGCTAAAAACAAGGACAGAAAACGGATGGACTGTTTCAAGGAAGTTTGTATATTTTTGAGTAAGATCTCAATAAGCCCGGATAACAAAGCCTGTTTAAACCTTTAAACACTGGCTGGTATTCAAAATAAATACCTGAATGCCCGAATTTATTGATAACTTAGTTTTTTGACTCAACTTTCGGTGTTCGCCCTTCGTGGTGGGGTCAGGCTTGCGTTATTGACACTTTTATTGCCATTTGACTTGAAACACAGCCTGTTGTCAAAAGCACAATAACACAAGCCTGACCCCGTTGGCGCATGAACTGTATAAAAACGCCAATTTTGAAATGAAGTCCGAAAGTTGAGTTTTTGATTTAAAAAAAGTTGTATTCATCCATACCAAAATGCAGCTTAATTGATAAAGGTATTATGATAGAGTCTCGTCAAAAATCGTCTAATATTCCCTCGGGGTCCGGTTCAACGCCTTTAACGTAAACACAGGCCCATCCTTACAGACCAGCTCTTTACCGATGTTGCAGTGTCCGCACATGCCGATACCGCACTTCATCCGGTTCTCCAGGGACATGATGATCTGGTCTTCGGTATACCCGAGATCTGTCAGGGCCGGCTGGGTGAACTTGATCATGATGGGGGGACCGCACACAATGCAATAGGTCATGGCATCGGCCCCGGGTGCTTTCTCCTTTACAATGGTGGGAACGAACCCGACATTATATTTCCAGTCAGGATCATCTGTGCCGTCAACGGTGATGTGCATATTGATGTCGTCCCTCTTTTCCCATTCAAAGAGTTCGTCCCGGTAGAGCAGCATACCCGGAGATCTTGCACCGTACACCACATCGATCTTTCCGAACTTTGACCGGTTTTTGGGATCAAGCATATAGACAATTGAAGATCGAAGTGTGGTAAAGGCAAACCCGCCCCCGATGATCACGATATTTTTCCCCTCAAGCGCTTCCCAGGGGTAAGAGTTGCCCAAAGGCCCTCTGATGCCCATGATATCCCCCTCCTTCATGTTGTGAAGGTGGGAGGTAACAACCCCTGTTCTGAATACGGTGAACTTAATAAAGCCTTTTTCCGTGGGGGAAGAGGCAATGCCGATGGGAATTTCCCCCTTGCCGGGAATGGACAGCTCGGCAAACTGACCTGCCTGAAAGGAAAATTTTTCTTCATCCGCTTTGTCAAGAAAGACAAAACGAAATGTCTTAAGAGATCTGTCCTCCGTTGCCATCTCTATATTATCGATGCGCACCGGATAGGGCATATATGGATTATCCATGATTCCTCCGAATATTGACATAATTGATGCGTTGGTACTGGGCTCGCATCATTTCAAATTGACAAAAAAATTACCGCATGCAGTATGTCAAAAATAGGGTGAGCCCAGCGTAGATGCGGTTCATGCGCTCTGCTTCTGCGGCTCATATGCGTTCATGGTATTGCAGACAGTGCGAATATCAATGTTAACCGGACATTTTTCCACACATCTTCCACAGCCCACACACATGGTGCCATGGTCATACTTATCCACAAAGTATTTGAACTTATGCATGAACCTCTGACGCACCCTGTGTTTTTTTTCAGCCCTGGGATTGTGACCGGAACCATGCTGGGTGAACAGCGACGTCATGCAGGTATCCCAGTTACGAAAGCGGGCGGCGGTCCCGTTTCTTGCCTCATCCTGGATGTCAAAACACCAGCAGGTGGGACACAAAAAAGCACAGGTACCGCAGTTGATGCAGGTAAAGGCGAGATCCTCCCAGAACGAAGCGGAATGGAGCGCCAGAAGATCCTTGCCGGCGAGCCTGTCCGTGTCAACCTCAGTGGTGATGGCAGATTCGGCCTCTTTTTTCAGGGAATCAATGAGATCCCGGGCCGCGGCGGTATCTGCCACATGCTCAAACCCGGCGGCCGTTAAGAAATTTTCACCCTTTAGGGTGAGCACCTTTGCCAGGTAATGATCCCCTGCATCCACCATCAGAACGTCCAGCCCCTCTTCGGCAAAGGGACCGCTTCCCATGGAGGTGGTGAAGTCCGAAGCAGACGGCCGGTTCACGGCCAGCCCCACAAAGGTGGTGACATCATAGGCATCGCACCAATAAGGGTCTCGGTAGTCACTCGTATCAAAATTAAGCTTCACCAGCTGCATAGCTTTGGCATCACAGGGTCGTATGCCGACCACTGCCCGGGGAGCGTAATCACTCTCTGCCAGCTGCATGATATGATGCTTATCCTTTGATTCATCCAGGCACGCCGTCAGTATTTTTTCCGTCTGGGGAAAGAGGATGGATTTGGGAGAAAGGGTGGTATTGTGGCACGACATCTCCGGATAGAGATCCCTGCCAAGGGGTTTAAAAACCGATATGGTCTCCTCTGCTACGGGACCAAAGAGGTGATAGTGGTCCCTTGCGGTATCCATGCCCTGGTTCCACTCTTTTTTATCAATGTGTATGACTTTCATGTAGATACCTTTTTACTTGATGTTCAGTTTTTTTCAGCCAGTTTTGGGCATCCTTCGTATACTTCCAAAAGTACTTTACACTTTTTAAGAACGCACATACCGAAAATGGGCGTGTACCTCGTACAAGTGTAAAGTCGACAGTAAAAGATACTCAATTTTGCGAAAACAAGGTCAGGCATGGGTTACCTGACAAATGCATCAGGATCATCCGCTCGGAAGGTGTCCAGCAACGGCCGCTGCTCCAGGGAAAGCCCGGCTTCCCATCCATAGACGTCAGCGCAATCCTTCACCAGCTTTCTGGTGAACTGCCTCATCTTGATATCCATGGGGCAGGCCTCTTCGCAGGCACCGCAATCGGTGCACCGCCCGGCACAATGAAAGGCACGAAGGAAATGAAATGTTTTCACGTCCACGGAGTCCTGGCCTTTGCCCACCCACTGGGGGTTGGACTCATCCACAAAGCATACAGGACAATAGCAGAGCGGACAGGCGTTGCGACAGGCATAGCACCGAATGCAGTTTTTGAGCAGATCATCAAAGTGCTGCCATTTCAATTGAGCACTCAGGGCCTCAATGGCCTCCACATCTTTAAAAGGAGCCTCAATTTCCGGCTCCGGCACCGGCTCTGCAATGAGTTCGTCATGGATCACCGGGTTGCGGTGCATGCAGATGCGGCAGTTATCCCTCAGATAATCGGCCTTTTCAACGTTGAGTTCACTGGTGGAGGTGTTGACCTGCAGAAAGTCCCCTTTTTCAGAAAAAGAGGTGATCTCATCCTCGAACAGTGCCGAGATCTTCCCTTTATCCACCATGCCGGTGCAGGGAACACCAATGATGTAAAGCTGCTCCCTTGATATTTTATTCTCTATGATATGGGTGACAATGTTTCTGGCATCGCACCCCTTGGCAATGATACCGATCTTTTCCTTCCGGTTGGTGAGATAACCGGCGAGGTTAAGCCTACAGTTGACATCCCAGACAAACGCCTTTGCTTCCTGGGGAGTCCTTGCAATACCGGGCACGGTGGCCATGGGAACGGTCCCCTTTTTAAAACCGATCACCATGTCAACCTTGCCTTCTTTTAAAAGGGCTGAGGCCCGTTCCCGGATCTTTTCAGTGTATGTATTCATCTGACGTTTCTCCCCTTACCCGGCTCTTTTTACCAGTTTGTGGTTCGGACCCAGGGCTGAAATGGCATCAGCCACCTCCTGGGCCACCCGGGCAAATTTGGTTGCCTCGGCTGAGGAGATCCATGAGAACTGAATTCTGCCCTCGTCGATTCCCATATGCTCCAGCAGGCCTTTCATAAGACCGAATTTTCGCCTGGCATAATAATTTCCTTCCAGATAGTGACACTCTCCGGGATGACAGCCGGATACCCATACGCCGTCAACCCCTTCCCTGAATGCCGAGAGGATCAATTTGGGTTCCACCCTACCGCTGCACGGCACCCGTATGATTCGAATATCGGCGGAGTACTGCATTCTGCTCACGCCTGCAAGATCTGCTGCACCATAGCTGCACCAGTTACACAGAAACGCCACAATCTTTATTTTGTTTTCAGCCATATATATTTTTTCCTATCGTTTTATGAGGAAGTGTAGGTGTACTAACATTACTTTCATGACTCATTGTGGGCGACCCCGAATCCCAAATTCCGGTCCGCCCATGGCGGTTATACCGCCTCATTCATTGCCGATATCTGTGCAAAGAGTTGATTAAAATCAAATCCGTTCAGATGAATGGCCCCGGACCGGCAGGAGGCCACACAAAGCCCGCATCCCTTGCAGAGCACCGGGTTGACCTCGGACTGTCCCTGGAACCGCCCCTCTTCAATCACCTTGGGTGCGGAGTAGGGGCAGATGCTTACGCACACCCCGCAGGCACTGCAATGGGCCGGGTTCACCCGTGCCACATTACCACTGGTATGAATGCTTTTACGTGCCAGCAGAGTGACGGCCCTGGAGGCAGCTGCCTGGCCATGGGCAATGGCCTCGTCAATGGGCTTAGGATAGTGAGCCAGGCCACAGAGGAAAACACCGTCCGTGGCAAATTCCGACGGACCAAGCTTGGCATGGCGCTCCACAAAGAAGCCGTCATCGTTCATGGGCACCTTGAAAAAATTGGCAAGATGTTCATCCCTGTTGGGAACAACGGCCGAAGCCAGGGTCAGAAGATCCGCTTTAATTTGAATGGGACGTCTGAGAATGGGCTCTGTCAGATTGATGAGAAGCTTTCCATCTTCCACGAACACTTCGGGCTTGTCATCCACTGAGTACCGGATAAAGATGACGCCTTTTTCCCGGGCCTCTTGAAAGAGGTACTCCCGTTCGCCATAGGTTCTGATATCTCGATACAGGACAAAAACAGACATATTGGGATTTCGTTTTTTCAATTCCAGTGCACTGTCCATGGAGTGGGTACAGCAGACCCTGGAGCAGTAGGGTCTGTCTGGTTCCCTGGAGCCGACACACTGAATGAAGACCGCTGATGTCAGCGTCTCAAGGGCCGGATCATTATCCATAAATTTCCGGTCAAGATCCAGGCTTGTGATGATCCTTTCATCGGTTCCATACATATACTCTGTGGGCTTAAGCGGTAATGCACCAGTGGCAAGGACCGCAACACCATGCGCAATCTCTTCGCGGATTCCCCGGCAGTCAAGGGTGGAGGTAAAGCTGCCCACAAACCCCTCCACGGCCTCAAGGGTGGTGTCAAGATGGAGATGGATATTAGATTCCGCTTCAATCTCCTTTACCACACCGGCCAGCTTTTCCTGGATATCCTCTCCCTTAAAAGTGCGGTATAAATGATTGGCCTGGCCGCCAAGCCTTACATCCCGCTCCACCACATGCACCACATATCCCTGTTCGGCAAAGTTTTTGGCGGCAGCCAACCCTGACAAACCGCCCCCCACCACCATGGCAACGGGATTGATGGTGAGTTCCGACTCTGTAAGGGGCTCCATCAGCGCCACCTTGGCCACGGACATGTGCACCAGCTCCTTGGCCTTTTGGGTGGCAAGATCAGGGTTGTGCCGGTGCACCCAGGAGTCGTGGTTGCGGATATTGGTCATCTCAAAGAGATATTTGTTGAGTCCTGCATTGATGAGGGTTTCCTGGAACAGCGGCTCATGGGTTTTGGGGGTACAGGCCGCCACCACAATGCGGTTCAGGTTATTCTCTTTAATAATACGGGTCATGGTATCCTGGGTATCCTGGGAACAGGTATAAAGATTGTCCGTGGCATACACCACATACGGCAGGGTGGCGGCATAGGCACTGACATCAGGCACGTTCACAACCCCGTTGATATTGGAGCCGCATTTACAGATAAACACCCCGATGCGCGGGGGTTCTCCCGTCACATTGACCTCCGGTACCACCCCGGGCTTCCGGGTCAGGGTGTCCCTGGCCTGGCTCAGCAGAGCCCCTGCCCCGGCAGCGGCGGCCGAGGCATCCACCACACTCTGGGGAATATCCTTGGGGCCCTGGAAGGCACCGCAGACAAATACACCCTTGTACGTGGTTTCAACAGGAGTAAAGCTCCCTGTTTCGGCAAAATTGCCCGGGGTCAGTTCGACACCCATCTTATGGGCCAGGGCCATCACCTCCGAGGAGATCTCCATACCCACGGAGAGGACAATCATATCAAAGATTTCCGTTGCCATGGCCCCGTCATCATCCACATACCGGACCAAAAGGTCGTCGGAGCCCAATATACTCTCGGCACTGTGCACCCTTGACCGGATCAGTCTGACACCCTGGTTTACGGCATTGTTCAATGAACGCTCAAAATCCTTGCCATGGGTTCTCATGTCCATGTAAAAGATGGTGCACTCAAGACTATCCCCTGAATGCTCCTTTGCGATCACCGCCTCTTTCAGGGCGTACATGCAGCACACCGATGAGCAATATTTATGGTCGCATTGATTCATATCCCTGGAGCCCACACACTGGAACCAGGCGATTTTTTTAGGTTCCTTGTGGTCGGACAGGCGTGCCAGATGTCCCTGGGTGGGACCTGAGGCAGAGAGAAGCCGTTCAAACTCCAGGGCCGTCATCACGTTGGGATGGTTCGCATACTGGTAATTGAGCAGACCCGACGGATCAAAGGCTTTAAATCCCGGGCTGAGGATCACGGCACCGGCATTGAGGCGCTTGACATCCGGTTTCTGAAGATGGGTCTCCAGGGTCAGTGCCCCGGCACCACAGGCCTTGATACACTCAAAGCATTCGCAGCACACCATGCAGTCAAGGCATTTGTCCGCCTCATTTTGGGCCTGCTCCTCGGTGAGCCCCATCTCCACCTCATCAAACCCCTTAAGACGCGCTTCCATGGGAAGTTTGGCCACGGTCTGTCGTTCCATGGATTTGATCTGTTCCGGGATGGGGTTAAACGCTTTCTGGGCATATTCCACGGGTTCACGGTCCGCTGCCAGATCCTTGCCGTCAATGTATCGCAAAATTGAGATAGCAGCTTCATTGCCCGCTGCAACGGCATTGATGGCAATGGATGCACCGGTCTGAACATCACCGCCGGCAAACACCCCTTTCCGGGTGGTCTCAAAGGTGATGGGATCCACCTCTATGGTGCCCCAGCTGTTGGTTGAGATACCGGTTTTAGTGTCTATACAGGCAAGATCGGCCTTTTGTCCGATGGCAGGAATAATGGTGTCGGTGTCAATGACAAACTGACTTCCCTCCATGGGAACGGGTCTGCGCCGACCGCTCTTATCGGGTTCTCCCAGCTCCATTTCAATACAGCGGATGCCCGTGCTTTTTTCACTATCTTCGTCCTTGACCACCTCCACAGGTGCCACCAAAAACCGAATCTCCACCCCCTCTTCCAGGGCATCCTCGATCTCCTCGTTTCTGGCCGGCATCTCCATCCGGGTGCGGCGATAAAGGATCGTCACCTTATCCGCCCCGACTCTAAGGGCGGTGCGGGCCGCGTCAATGGCCACGTCTCCGCCACCGATGATCACCACATGGCCGGACAGTTTTCCAAAGGTTCCCAGGGCCACCTCTTTAAGGAGTTTCACGCCGGGGATCACCCCGTCAAGTTCCTCACCGGGGATACCAAGGGCCATGCCTTTGTGACACCCCATGGCAAGATAGACAGACTTAAAACCTTCTTCAAACAGGGATTCCACGGTGATATCCCGGCCAAGGGCCGTGTCGTACCGGATCTCCACTCCAAGAACATCGGTGATGTAGGAGATCTCCTTTTCAAGCACATGGGGGGGCAGTCTGTAGTCGGGAATGCCCACCTTCAGCATACCGCCGCCCACGGGAAGTGCCTCAAAGATGGTAACCTTTACCCCGTCCCCTGCAAGACGGGCGGCGGCTGTAAGGCCTGCCGGGCCTGCGCCCACAATGGCCACCCGTTCTTCTCTCGGTGTGATTTCCGGGGGTTCAAGTTCCGTGATATCCACCTGATCGGCAATGAACCGCTTCAATGAACAGATGGACACAGGATCATCCACCTGTTGCCGACGGCATGCCTCTTCACAGGGATGGGGGCAGATTCTGCCGATGGTGCCGGGCAGGGGCAGATTTCTAACAATTACGTTGAGCGCTTCCCGGTACTTTCCATTTCTTGCCAGGGCCACATAGGCATGGGCATTGACGCTGTTGGGACAGGCATTGGTACAGGGGGAGCGGTCCATTTTGGTGATGGCAAAGGCGCCCGGCACAGCCTGGGCATAGGGTTTGTACGTGGCATGCCGACTGCCCAGGCCCTGCTCAAAAGCACTTGGAACGGAAACAGGACAGACCTCGGCACACTCGCCGCATCCTGTGCATTTTGCCGTATCAATAAACCGGGGCACCTGATCCAGGGTGATCTCAAAGTTTCCGGGCGCTCCAGTTATCTCACTGACCTGTGAAAGGGTATGAAACTCCACATTGACATGCCTGCCCACTTCAACGAGTTTGGGTGACATGATGCACATGGAGCAGTCATTGGTGGGAAATGTCTTGTCCAGCTGGGACATGGCACCGCCAATGGAGGGGGTCTTCTCCACCAGATGGACATAATATCCTGAATCTGCAAGGTCCAGAGCCGCCTGAATACCCGCAATTCCTCCGCCGACCACCAGAACCGAGCCAATGGTGTTTTGTTCAGCCATAAAAAATTATCCTCCTTAATATATCACTCTTTTGTGCGTCCCGAAAAAACAAGCCGAAATCCGGCGGGGCACAAGCCTGCCCAAGGAATGGTCAAGTCTGGCGCCACACCTGACGTTTTAACGGTTACGCTGCTTTTTCTATTGTGACGGCACACACCTTGAATTCCGGTATCTTTGCCACCGGATCAAATTCTGCATTGGTGAGCCGATTGGCAGCTGCCTTGGCAAAATGAAACGGAATAAATATGGTGCCGTCCACAGCCCGGGGGGATACTGAGAGCCTTGCCCTTATTTTGCCCCTTCTGGAAAAAACGTTTACCATGTCCCCGTCACCAATGTTGAGCGTTGTCGCATCATTGGATGAAACCTCAACAAAACATTCGGGCGACATTTCGTTGAGTCCACGGGATTTCATTGTCATGGTGCCCGTATGATAGTGATAAATCACCCGGCCGGTCGTGAGCATAAAGGGATATTCCGTATCCGGAAGTTCTGCCGGGGGATGATGCTCGATGGCATGGAACAGCCCCTTTCCCCTTGTAAACTGTGTGGTATGTAAGATAGGGGTGCCCGGATGATCAATGGTGGGACATGGCCAGTGGATACCGCCATGTTCAAGCCGATCCCAGGTGATGCCCCCATAGGAGGGTGTCACGTTACGAAGTTCCTCAAAGATCTCTCTTGCACTCTCATAGTGCATGGGAGTGCCCATTCTTGTGGCAATGGAACATGTTATCTTCCAGTCTTCCCATGCAAAGCCAGGTGCTTCAACCGCTCTTCTCACCCGTTGAACCCGCCGTTCCGTGTTGGTAAAGGTACCCTCTTTTTCCGCAAAACAGAAAGAGGGGAGCACCACATGGGCAAACTGTGCCGTCTCTGTGAGGAAGATATCCTGAACAACGACGAACTCAAGGTTTTTAAAGGCCTTTTCCACATGATTAAGATCGGGATCAGAGAGAAGGGGATTTTCTCCGATAACATATAAAGACTTTAACTCCCCCTGTTCCGCCCTGTTCATCATCTCCGTCACAGTAAGCCCCGGGCTGGCGGAAAGGCCGCTGACCCCCCAGGCACTCTCATGTTTTTTCAGGAATTCCGGGGCATCCACCTTCTGATACCCGGTGAAAACATTGGGAAGCGCCCCCATATCGCAAGCGCCCTGCACATTGTTCTGCCCCCTGAGCGGATTAACACCGCCGCCGGTTTTTCCCAGATGGCCACAGAGCATGGAGAGATTGGCAAGGGATTTTACATTGTCCGTGCCGCAGGTATGCTGGGTAATACCCATGCAATAGCATATACTTGCTCTATCGGCCTTGGCAAACAGCCTGGCTGTTTCAACAATATCCCCGGCAGGAATACCGGTAATCTCCTCAACATACGAAGGTGAATATTTCTTGATGGTTTCAAACAGCTCTTCAACCCCTTCGGTTCTCTCCTGTATGAACGCTTTATCATGAAGGTTCTCCTTCACGATCACATGCATCAGACCGTTGATCCAGGCAATGTCCGTACCCAGCGTCGGGCGGAGCCATTTTGTGGCATGTTCCGCCAGTTTTATTTTTCTTGGATCGATCACGATCAAGGTTTTCCCCTTGAGTGCCGCCCTTTTTATGAAGGTTGAAAATACCGGATGATTCTCCGTGGTGTTGGAGCCGGTCACCAGAATAAGATCTGAGGTTTCAACATCCGCAAAGGTATTGGTCATGGCGCCGCTTCCAAAGGATGCGGCCAGACCGGCAACAGTGGATGCGTGGCACAGACGGGCGCAATGGTCGATATTGTTGGTCTTGAGAACGGCCCGGGTGAACTTATGGGCAATGTAGTTCTCCTCATTGGTCACCCTTGCGGAGCTGAGAACGCCCATACGGTCTGCACCATATTTCCCCTTAATTTGACTGAGCCGATCCGCCACAAGGGTAAGGGCTTCATCCCAGGAGGCGGGTTCAAATTTTCCATTTTTCCTGATAAGCGGAGTGGTGAGTCGTTCCGGCGATGCCACAAAATCATACCCATACCGTCCTTTTACGCAAAGGCTGCCATGATTGGGTTCAGCATCTTCAGCCCCATTGATCTGAACAATCTTATTGTTTTGAACAATAAGGTCCATCTGACACCCCACGCCACAGTAAGAGCAGGTGGTGCGAACGATTTTGACCTTTTCAAACCGCACCTTCTCCTTAAAGGTGTTTTTCGGCACCAGAGCCCCCACCGGGCAGGCCTGAACACACTCTCCGCAAAATACGCAGTCGGAATCCTTAAGTGCGACATCCGCACCCGCCACGATCTTTGTGGAAAGTTCGTTATGTCCGAAATCAATGGCATTGTTCACCTGAATCTCTTGACACGCCTGAACACATCTGCCACACAGGATACATCTTGAAAAATCCCTTAAAATAAAAGGGTTGACCGTCTCCATGGGGTATTTGGACACAGGCAGGGAAACCGTCTTTGTGGTGACTTGATAACGATATGCCAGATCCTGAAGCCGGCAGTCACCCCAAACCGGACAAAGCTCGTTGTAATTATCCTCCATTAATGTGGTCAGGTGGAAGGAGGTCCAGTCATCGGAGGTGAACTTCCGGATGGCACAGTTGTGCCTGCCGGATGCAAGCATCTGCCCGATAATCTCCTTCCGTGATTTGATCACATTCATGGACTCACTTTGCACCACCATGCCGGAGGCGGCGGGAGTGTCACAGGCAGGCAGAAGTTCCCCTGCACCCTTTACGTCCACAACACATATGCGACATGTACCGGTGGGGGTGGCCCCCTTCAGATGACACAGGGTGGGAATAAAGATATTATTTCTCTTTGCGACCTCAAGGATCGTTTCCCCGGTTTCAAAAAGAAACGGTTTGTTGTCAATGGTTATGATATTTTGTTTATTCACGGAGGCTTCCTTTCAATGATGGGTATGGAGATATGGAAGTGGCACCTGCTGCCGTCTGCAGGTTCCTTTATTAGGTGCCGTTAAAGGTACCGGAAATATTCTGTTGATGCCCGGTCTCTTATTTGAACATTCACAGTGAGCTGCCGCAGGAAGTGCAGGGAAGGATTTAAATGAATTGCAGAAAGGCACAGAAAGGAAGGTCCGATTTGACAACCGGGAGATATTGTTTTGTACCCTTGTTCGGGAACGATCTTTTGCTATTGTCTTAGGTATTAAACGCAAAAAAACCTCCACGTACCCAATTGAAACAAATCATTCAACCTGTGTGCCGGGGAGGTTTGTAATGAAAACCTACTGCAGATGATAATGATCAGTTTATTTCATTATGAATCCTCAATTCCCCGGGTACTCAACGCCTGCCAATCACGGGCATGCAATTTCCCGCTACGTCAGTATCTTTTGGGAGAGAGATTCATTCTTTTGTTCACCGCCATCGCATTAAATAAATATTTACAATATATTACAACAAATCAACCATTCGTATGACCATAGAATCCATGATCATACATAATCAAAGCATTTGATATCAACAACAACACTGATGTGCAAATCGTTATTATCTATTTGCTCAAAACCCCACATTAAGATTATTAATGAAAGCCCAGAGCATATTTCCATCATAGAAATGTCATATCTGCTTACAGCCATGAATTACAATTATCAATTGGATTATTTGGGAAATGTGTGCCATGAAAAACGGGATATATTTGAGCTATAACTCATATATAAAGGAGATGGAAACACCATGACAAAAATTTTTTTTTCCACCCGATGGGGTATCATTTGCGTGGGTGCCGTCATCGGCATTTTGGCTGCGGTTTTACAAAAATTAGGCAATCCCGGCAACATGGGAATCTGTGTCGCCTGTTTTGAAAGGGATATCGCCGGTGCCCTGGGCCTGCACCGTGCCGGTGTGGTTCAGTATGATTGATTGCCGATGCCGGATTCATGTATGCCGCAAAAATGAGTGGACAGGCCCGACGTTATGACCTGTTTACCCCGGATGTGGGGGAGCTGGCCTTTCTTGCGGATGAGATAGCTCCCCATCCGTTTTACACCCGGGGGTTTATCCTCCACGAAGATAACCAGGTACCGGATCTCATCCGCCGTGCATACGATCATGACAATGCCGCCAGGCACCTTCTGGTCAAAGGCTGCGTGGATTACGTGGCCCATGATGGACAAATCGTCACCTCCGTACACCAACCTGTTGCCGAAGCCATGGGGGGCACCGGAGACACCCTCACCGGTATTGTTGCAGCCCTTGTTGCATCGGGTATGAATATCCCCAAAGCCGGGGAGATCGCCGCCGAAACCAATCGTCTGGCGGGATTTTTTGCCCAACCCACCCCCGCCACCCAGGTAATAGAAATCATCCGCCAGATTCCCAAGGCCTTGGCAAAGGTGTTAAATTCCCCCTGCATATGAAGGCTAAGGATGCCGGGAAATAGATAAATTCGGCATCCTCCATAACCCTCAAAATACGTTACGCTTTCTATGTTTGACCACAACCCGGTCACCCTGGCGAAAGCTCATGATAAGTGTCGAAGTTATGATCAAACCCGGCAGGGAGCAGGAATAATCGTCTTTCAATATCTGAGGGTCAACTCCGCAAAAAATGTCCGACCATCGCTTTTGTAGTACTCGTAATATTCCTCATCAAAGAGATTATCCACGGAGAGGGCCAGCTCCATGTATTTCCATGGTGTCAGCACCACCTTGGCATCCACAAACAGGGCCGACTCATAGGTACCGTACACTCCGTCTATGGTGCCCTCCTCCACCTTTCTGTAGTACCGGCTCACAACACTGCCCTTAAACCATTCATGCTGGGTGTCCAGCCCCACATTCCAGGCAACCTTGGGAATACCGTCTATCTGCTTGTTCTCGGTGTCAGGATCTGTGGGGTTATCGGTTATCTGGGCATCTGTATAGGAGATATTTCCCCACACAGAGAGCCAGTCTGTTACCTTCTGGGAGGCCTCAAACTCCAGCCCATAGGTTCTTGCCGTTCCGGCATTGTCACGGGTCTTGGTGGACCCTTCAACGCGATAGTAGATCAAATCTTCGATATCGTTACGATATCCGGTGAGGGAGACCCGTGTTTTTTTATCAAAAAAGTACTGATCAACGCCCAGCTCATAGGTCCATGCGGTCTCAGGGTCCAGGTCCGGCTCACTCTGGTAGGTTGTCGAGCCCGACTGCCAGCTTCGATAAAGTTCATAAAGTGTTGGGGCCCGGAAGGCATGCCCGATGGAGGCTTTACAAGTGGTATTGGCAAGGGGTTTCCATACTGCGGCGATCTTGGGACTTAGGGCCGATTCCGTGTTGCTGTCATAGGCTGTTTCCGATCCCGGAACACCTGAAGCACCGTCATAAACCTTCCAGGTGTCGTATCGAATTCCCATGTAAATGCTCAAGGGATCCACCACCTGCCATTCGTCCTGGGCAAACAGCCCCCATGCCTTGGAATTTCCTCCTGAATAAAAGCTACTTCCGCCCCTGCCGGAAAAACTCCGATAAAAAGGAACACTGTAGTCATCGGTGTCGGAGGAATCGGTGCGATACGAGCTCCCCAGCGTTAAAAGATGGGAGTCCCCCAGGGGGAGCGTGCCACTCAATTCGGAGAACCAGCACTCGTTTTCAGTGATTTTAAGCGAACCTGTGGAGGTATCATAGTCGGCCAATCCACTTCCAGTTTCCAGCGTATAGCGATCATCGGACTGCACGGTTCCAACCTGGGCCTGCAGTTCCACCGGGCCAACAAATTCCCTGCAGGACAAAGTGTAGGTATCGGTTTCATTTTTACCAAGTCCCGTGTAGCTGATGAAATCATTGGGTTGAAACCGGGCACGCTGATCCGTCCCGGCCACGGCATAGGTGGCGGTGTCCCCAAAGGTTTCCATGTAGGTGTTGGGGGCCCCGTAATAATACTCATGCTTGGCGGAAACGGCAGTAAACGAAAGGGTGCCCGTATCGGAAAAATCAAGGCTTGCCTTTCCGTCAATACTGCTGCGCTCCCCTCCGTTGTCGCCTTTGTCTCCCACCACCCATTTGGTGGAATCACCCCTTGCGGTTTTCATGGCGTAACCGCCGGAGACATTACCATCCCCCGAAGAGATGGATCTCAGAACGGGGGTGGTTACATATCCATCTGTAGTCTCCTTTTCATACCCAAGCCGGAGACTCAACCGATCCCCAAAACGATTGCCGACGTTGAACCGATAACGCTTGGTGTTGTTGCTGCCGTAACCGCCACTGGCCTCCAGTTCCAGTTTGTCCGGGTTTCGGGTGATGATATTGATAACCCCGCCCATGGCGTTACCCCCATAAAGGGCAGAGCCTCCTCCCCGGACCACCTCAATGCGCTGGATATTGCTCACCGGCAGGGTTCCCCATTCAACGCCTCCTGTATAGGCATCGTTAAGGGGCTGACCATCCAGGAGAATCAATGTATACTGATCCCCTTTAAATCCCCTCATGGACATTGACGGCGTGGCATCCATAAGCCCTTTTGACCTTTTTACAAACAGTCCCGGAAGGGTGTTAAGGGCATCATCCACTGTTTGGATGTTTTGCTTTGTAAGCTCCTCCCGGTTGATAACCGTGACGTTGCCGGGGGCATCTTCGACCTTTTTCTCGGTCTTTGTGGCAGTTACCAATATTGTATCCAGCCGAATGGCTTCCTCTGCTGCCTGGACCTCTGTCATGCCCAACAAGGTACTTGCAAGGCTCATTACAACAAAACTGATTAGCATTTTCAAACGCACTCTGATCATTACATATCCTTTCTGTAAAGAAGATTTAGGGCTTGGTCATAACATGGGCCACTCGTCATAAGTATTGGGTCAACGGGGTCAGGCTTGTGTTATTGGCATTATCGACAACAGCCTGTACAAACGCTAAAAGCACCGATAATACCAATAACGCAAGCCTGACCACTCCTCAAACTGCCCCCTCCTCAAAATGGCCGATGTTGTGATCAAGCCCAAGGTTTAACAGAACTCGATGATCCAGTTTCTTTACCTGTAATCCGAACAACCCGGCTCAGCCTTAAAAGCCTGAAATAAAATTTCAAATATTATTTAAAACAACAAGGCTATTAACGAGCCCTTAGTTACTGTTTTTTTAAGGTTTTTTTGATAAAAACCAATTGTTTGATTTTTAAAAAGCAAAAAAAAACCACGAGATTTTCTCACTTTCGTGAGCATAAACCTTCGTGGTTTTTTTTTGATAATTCCCACTATAATTCAGCAGGACATCTTATTTTTTTTAAAACTGGAATTCAACCATGAACAATAAGACCTCCATAAGCCGGGGTGACCAACCTGATTACCCTTTAAACGCCTGGTGTTATTCAAAGGAATGCCTTGAATGTCCGGACTTATTGATATCTTACCATGAACAGCTTCAGCTGTAATTTATCCAATTGTCTTTACTTGATGGGCTATAAATAGTCAATCTTTTTATATGAAAAGGTAGCCTTCAAGTCTACCTCAGCAGAGCCCCTCCCCCGATGGGCAATAGGAACCGGACAATCGAACTGTCTACAGTTCCGGTCCGGGACCATTGCCCGTCGGGGGAGGGGCGGCATAATGCCATTTACCATTTTCAATATTCGTTGTGTCCGACAGGACATGCGGGTTATATTCGATGGTCCAGTTTTTTTCATTGTCCCATGGTGTTGCGTCTCAGTGCCCGATAAATATCGGGCTTGGTCACAGCATGGGCCCGACCAAAGGACGTCGAAACCTTGGTGAAGGACGTGGTTAAGAAGCCGGAAAAATCCTTGTTCCAATAAAGGGGCTTTGGGTGTATCCTCTTCATAAAAATCTTAGAAATTTGTTGCAGAAATGAGTATCAACGTAAGGGGGTCAGAGTTTATTGATTTACCATTGATCAAGTCCAGGTTCCTGGATTATATAAATGAAAGCCCGTGAAAACGGTAGATTGAAAACGTCTGAGTCCCTAACCTGGACAAGTCAGAACCAAAAAGGTTTTGTAATTCTCTTGCCCAAATAACACGAAAATCAGAGATAAGAATCTAAGAAGCCGAATATTTACATTGTTCGTATTGCTGAAACAGGCGGGAAAGGTTGCACAGATGAAAGATGCCGGGGTGTTGAAGGGATTGCTGATTTTTTGTACACTGTTGATCTGTTTTTCCTGTGTTTCACTGGCAGCGGCAGAGGTTATCCAAATCAACAGTTATTATGGTCAATATGATGCCGCCCTTAAAATCAGCGGTTTTCCATCCAAAAGCCTCAAGGGACCAGTCATGGAAAAATGGATAACACCCGTACCCGGCAGGGCCTATCATATTGGCGTTCTTTTTCCACACATCCAGGACGCTTATTTCAATACGGCAAATTATGGTATCATCTCCCATGCCCGGCGACTTGGGCTAAAAGTAACCTTTTATACAGCAGGTGCCTATCTTAATTTTGGGGATCAAAGAATGCAGCTAAATTATCTGGCCGGCAACGAAAGGGTGGATGGCATTCTTTTGACCTCGGTTGATTATAAAAAGATGGACCCCTTTGTCAAGCAGGTCAGCGATGTCGGCATCCCTGTTGTGGCACTGATAAATGACATTCATGCACCAGCCATCGGTGCTAAGATTTTTGCCCCTTTTTTTGACATTGGATACAGGTTGGGGCAATATGTGTTAAAGGATTCAGGAAATAAACCCATTAAAATTGCATTTTTCCCCGGACCTGAAAGTTCTGAATGGGCACCTGCGACCTATAATGGTTTTACCGCAGCCATCTCAAAGTTACGGCCCGGGGGCAAAGAAATAACCCTGCTCGAACCCCTGTACGGAGATACGCGGCCCGATGTCCAGATGCTGCGGCTGAACACCTTGAATCATAAAAAGCATCACAACATTGATTATATTATCGGGAACGCCGTGGCTGCGGTGGCTGCGGCAGACTATTTAAAAGAACATGACAATATCCATCCGGGCGCCAGAATTCTGTCAACCTATATCACGACCACGGTGTATGAACAGATTAAAAATGGGCTGATCATGGCAGCACCCTCTGACCAGACCATTTCCCAATGCAAGATTGCCCTGGACATGGTGGTGAAAATTCTCAACAAAGAAGAACCGGGTAAGGATTTTCCTTTCCTGGCCCTTCCGGTCATTTCCCTTATCACCCGTGACAATATAGATCAATTTTCCTATGAATCTCTTTTTGGGGAAAAAAATTTTACCCCTGTTTTTGATAAAATCGACTGGTAAACCATTATGGGCGTTGCTCATTGGACGACACAACAGGCATGATGATAAAGCAATCAAAACATTACCGTTCAATCGCCCGGCGTCTGACCCTGGGCCTTATATTGACGGTGGGGATCGTCTCGGTGATCGTGGTGGGGCTTATCTACATGGCCGAGGTCAGAAAAGGAAAGGATGAACTTGAAAAAAAGGCCGATGACATTCTGGCATATCAGATCGGGGCCCTGGAAATACCGCTGTGGAACATAGACAAGGGATATATCAGCATCATCGGAAAAACCATTTCCCAAAATGAACCGGTTGCCAGGATCACCATCAGGGACAGCTTCGGCAGGATTGCCTATTCCATGGAAAAACAGGGTCTTGTGGGATCAGTAAATCGATCGGCACGCATATTTCACAGAAAATGGTATGTGGGCGAGGTGTTTATTTCCCTGACAACACAATTTTATGAAGAAAACAATCAAAATTTATTGTTTTCCTTTGGTATTACCATCGTGATGATCCTTGTCACCATTATCATCTTTTCCGGCCTGCTGATCCGCCTGATCCTGAAAAAACCCCTCAACAATCTCAACCGCATTGTCAGTGCCTATGCCTCAAAGCAATACGATTATCCCATACACGACTTTAAGCCCTATATTGAGTTCCAGCCCTTCAGCCGGGTCCTGGCAAAAATGGGCAGCCGGATCACCCGCCAGCTCAGGGAACTTAAAAAAGCTGAAGAAAAGTATCGCAGTATCTTTGAAAATGCCATTGAAGGCATTTTTCAGTCCACATTCCAGGGCCGGTTTATCAGTGTCAACCCTGCCATGGCCCGGATGATGGGATATGAATCGCCAGATGAACTGCTGACCTCCTCCTTTGACATTGCAACCCATTTTTATGTCAAACCCGGGGACCGGGCAAAGCTATGCCGTTTGCTGGATGAGAAGGACAAAGTGTTTGAGTTTGAAGCCCCGCTGTACCGCAAGGACGCAACCCAGATCATTGTATCCATATCTGCCAGGAATGTCCGGGATGAAAAGGGCAATGTCCTTTATTATGAGGGCTTTATGACGGACATTACCAGGCGAAAGCAGGCCCTGGAAGCACTTAAGCAGACCAAGGAACATCTGGCCATGCTGTTGGAGTCCCTGCCCATTGTCCCCTATACCTGCTGGGCAGAAGGAAACTTTGGCATCACCTATATCAGCCGAACCATTGAGGAGATCACAGGATACAAACCCGATCAGTTTATCAATGATTCGTCCTTCTGGCAGACCATATTGCCCAGGAGGACCGCAGCCAGGTCATTGATCAATTGCCCCTGATAGTTGAAAAGGAGAAGGGGCGTTTTGAATACCGCTTTAAAATTGCGGACGGCTCATACCGGTGGTTTGACGACATCCGACGGGTGATCCCATCCTCGGACGGCGGCACAAGCCATATTGCCGGCACCTGGCGGGATATAACAGAGGAAAAAAGGCTTCAGCAGCAGGTGGAGTACCGACTGCAGCAGGTTATCCATGCCGACAAGCTGGCATCCCTTGGCGAGGTGGTTGCCGGTGTGGCCCATGAAATCAATAACCCCAACAGTTTTATCACCTGTAATGCCCCGCTTCTGGCGGAAACCTGGCAGGTGGTCACACCCATTCTTGAAGCCTATTCCCAACATCATCCCCAGTGGCGACATTGCCACATGACATTGGATGAATTGTGCGAAGACATGAAGGATATTATCCAGGCCATCCGGGCCGGGTCTGAACGGATCAACAAGATTATTGTCAACCTCAAGGATTTTGTCCGCCTCGACAACAGTCCAAAACCGAAACCGGTGGACCTGAACCAGGTGGTTGAAAAGACCTTTGCCATCATCGGCACCCAGGTGCGAAAATCAGTGAAAATATCACGAATGGATCTTGACCAGGACCTGCCCCCTGTAAAGGGATATTTCCAGAAACTCGAACAGGTGCTGACCAACCTGGTCATCAATGCAGTTCACGCCATCGAGAACAAAGAAGAGGGCAAGATTACCATAAAAACCCGGTATCTTGCCCATCATCAATGGGTGCTCCTGCAGGTGGAGGACAATGGAACCGGCATGGCACCGGAGGTGGTGGACCGGATTTTTGAGCCCTTCTTCACCACCCGGCGCAACAGCGGCGGCACCGGGCTTGGGCTTTCCGTATCTTACAATCTGATTAAAGAACAAAACGGCATCCTTGGCGTGCTGTCCAGGCCCGGGCTTGGCACAAGATTTACGGTGTTTCTTCCGGTTGGCGCCGATGTCATGAGACAGCTTCACCCCGCCACCTTGTACATTGGAGAAGATATCGATTTTTTAAAATTGATATCCGCCTGTTTCAACGAATCTGCCAATGTGAAGCTGTTAACCGCAAGTACCATGGACGCGGCAATGAGTTCCCTGCACCAGGAACCGGAAATCGACAGAATCCTCCTGGAGTCCAACCTGGTGGTGAAAAATCAATGGAAAATTTTAGACCGGATAAAAAAAGAATTTCCCTTGCTCACGGTGATTCTGTGTACAGATGATCCGGAACCGCCCAAGCTGAAACCAGATCATATTCCAGGGCCCGATTTTTTGCTGCAAAAGCCCTTTCATTTAAAGGCCATGGAAGAGATCATCGGAAAAACAGGCAGACAGAAACTATGAAAATATTGATTGTTGACGATGAACAGATTGTCCTGACCTCCATCAGGCGCTTGCTTAAACGGCGTGGATTGCACAATGTCAGGATCTGCGACAACGGCCCTGATGCCATTGAACAGATCAAGACGGATAATTTTGATCTGGTGCTTTTGGATCTGTTGATGCCGGATGTGGATGGCCTTGAGGTATTGGAAACCGCCAAGCCCTTTTCGCCCCATACGGAATTCATGATCCTGACGGCGGTTGACGATGTGGGCACTGCGGTCCAGGCCATTCGTCTGGGGGCCTATGATTACCTGGTCAAACCCATTGACAACGAACGATTGCTGTTGTCCATCCAGCGCGCCTATGAACACCGGGGACTGCTCGCCGGCCTTGCCGGTTCCTGCACCCGGGCGGACCGTATCCCGGAGTCCTTTTCCCATATTGTCACCCAGAATCCGCGGATGATCGAATTGCTGACCTTTACCGAAATCATGGCAAAAAGCGGCAACCCCATCCTGGTAACCGGAGAGTCGGGTACGGGTAAGGAACTGCTGGCCAGGGGTATCCACGGTTGCGGTCCGGGGCAGAACGGTCCTTTTATTGCGGTGAATGTATCGGCCATTCCTGAAACCCTGTTTGAGAGTCAGTTTTTCGGCCACCTCAAGGGAAGCTTTACCGGCGCGGACAGGAATTATACCGGTTTTTTCGAGCAGGCAGCCGGCGGTACCCTTTTTTTAGATGAGATCGGGGAACTGCCCATGAGACTTCAAAGCAAACTGCTGCGTGTTCTGGAGGAAGGGATGGTGACCCCCATCGGGTCCACCCGGTCGGTTCCCGTTAACCCCCACATCGTATCTGCCACCAATATCGACATTGAAACCGCCCTGAAAGGCGGCCGGTTCAGGCTGGATCTCATGTGCCGCCTGAAATCCGTCCATGTCCATCTGCCGCCACTGTCCGAAAGGCAAGACGATATTTCGCTGCTGGCCAGCCATTTTTTGTCCCTGGCATGCAAGCACCATAAAAAAGTGATCCAGGGGTTCTCACCAGAGGCCATGGAACTGCTGGTACACAAAGGGTATCCGGGTAACATCCGCTCTCTTTCCCAGGAGGTGGAAAATGCCGTGATTCTGGCAGACTCAAACCTGATTCAACCCCGCCATCTGGGGGAAGTTAAGGCTTCCACGTCCATGCTGACGCCGACGCTGTGCACCTTGAAGGAAAATCGTGACCGGCATGTGGCCTATGTTCTCACCCATACCCGGGGGGACCGCAATGAAGCGGCCAAAATCCTCGGGGTGACGCTCAGGCATGTTCAGCGGATACTGTCCCAGATGAAAGATGATCCTTGCTGGAAATCATTTCTGGATACCATATGACCGACATGGCAGGAACCAACGGCCACAACGAAAAACAAAAGCCATTTAATTCCAGTATGTTGGTAAGACTTTCTTATAAAAATGTGTGCCTGGTGGTCCGCCCCACCAGGGGCGGAGGCTTTTTTTGCAGGGCTGCCGGTTTGAAGACAAACCAGCAGCCTGTTTTTAACCCTTGTCTAATCCCAGAATGCCACGGTTCTTTTTTCCATCATCTCCCTGAATTGACGGGTTGTCTCTGGCAACACTTCCCGGGTGCTCCAGTCCATGATGACCCCATGGCGACGGATGACATCAAGGTCGTCAATTTCTCCTGCCAGAAGTTTGTCTCTCACCTGTTCAGGGTCCTCTCTCATCCATCTGATCCGGTTTTCCCGGATGTGGGCCCGCTGTTTCTCCGTGGCCGCCAGGTCAACTTCATACACCAGCATTTCCTGATCAATGACGTTGATCACCACCCCGTAATCTTTTTTGGCTCTTTTAACGGAAACATACTCGTCGATCACATCCTCCAGAACTTTGTTTGTGTTCCTTGCCAGGGGATCTCCCAGTCCGCCGCCTCCGGCAGACGGCCGGATAAAGGTATCTCCCTGCTGGACCGGAACCCCTGAAAAAATAGCCCCGAGATACGCCTCATCTTCCTTACCCTTGTTTTTCCACAAACCCTGGGGGATGGACGGGAGCCCCCCCCAGATGCCCGAGGGGATGGAGCGGGCCCGGTCGCAGCAATAGGACATGACCGATTGATCACAGGCCAGGACCGTTCCGCCCTTGACCACGCCGCATCCGCCCCGGTGCTTGCCCGGTCCTGCAGAATCGATCATGATGGCATGCTCGCTGGTGAGTACGGGACTCAGTCTTTCCTGGCCCTCACAGGGCTGGATGCTCAGGCCCAGGCCAAATACCGCAGCCGTTGCATTGCAGCCGTCCTTATGGGCACGGCCCCCGTGTCCGCCGGCCATCCAGTCATACCACATGAAAAACGAATCAAACCCGGGCCGCCTGTCCCACCCACCGATGAGCAAGTACTCAAGGTTAAAGGCACAGCCCATGGCCCGTTCGGGCATCCTGTTGGACCACAGGTCAATGACCGCGGCCTGTACCTTTTCATAAACTCCGGAGCAGAACCCCGTGACCGCAACCGGCCAGGGCGCGTTCACCACAGAATTTTCCGGCACCTTGATATCAAAGGCCTTGAAAAAGCCCGCATTCAGGGGAATGTCCGGGAAAAAGGCCTTGGTCCCGGCCACAAGGGCGGAAAGGGTGGCCGGATAGGCGGAGTTGAGAAAACAGCCGATATACCCATGGGACCCTTCCAGGTCGTAGAAGACCTTGTCCCCCTTGATGGTCATCTTCACCCGGATGGGAATGAGGGACTCTGGCTGTCCAGGGTCCTGGTCGATGAAATCCACGGCGTTCCAGGTTCCGTCGTCCAGTTCGGCGATCCGGCTTCGGGTGATGCGCTCCACATAATCCTGGCACTCCCGGGCCGCCGACATCACGGTGTCTTTGCCGTATTTTTCCACCAGGCGCAAAAACTCGCGCTGCCCCACCATGGTGGCTTCAGCCTGGGCCCTCAGATCCCCCAGCCGGTCCTCGGCACCCCTCATGTTGGCCACCAGGCAGTTGGCCACGTCACCCAGATACCGGCCCTTGGACCAAATCCGTGTGGGAGTGATACGCAGTCCTTCACCGAAATGGTCCTTGGCAGAAATATCAAATGAACCGGGAACCGTTCCCCCCACGTCTGCCCAGTGACCGTTTGTCAGGGTGAAGGCCACAATTTCCCCTTTCCAGAAAACAGGCCGTACAATGCGGACATCACAAAAATGGGTTCCCCCCACATAGGGATCATTGAAAATAAATACATCTCCTTCATGGATGTCGTCCTTGAAGGTGTCGATGATGGCCTTGGCGGTCAGGTGCAAGGTTCCCACATGAACCGCAATGTCCTGGCTGCCCTGCATGATGGTATCTCCGTTGACGTCACACAATGCGGAACTGAAGTCCCGGCAGTATATGACAAAGGAATAACAGGTTCTCAAAATCTGTTCGGACATCTGATCCACCAGATTTCCAAAGGCGTTTTTTAAAACTTCAAAAGTTACCGGATCCAGTTTGGATTCTATCTGTGTCATCTTGTCTGCCTCCCTATGCATTTATGTCCATGATGATGTTAAGATACTCGTCGACAGTGACTTTGACAGCAGAGGGGACAACCGTGGTCGTATCCAGCTGCTCGATGATGGCAGGTCCTGTGAATGTGGTGCCTGACGGCAGGTCTGTCCTTTTATAAACCGGGGTGTCCACAAATCCGCCTGCCCTTTCAAAATAGACCCGGCGGGTCTCTTTGGCCACGGCTTGCGTGTTGGCAGTTGTTTCATTCTTCTTAAAGGCCGGCTTGGGAACTCTTCCAATGGCGGTAATGCGCAGCCCGTAGATCTCCACCACCTGATCCGGATTGGACCATGAAAACTGACGTTCATGTTCGGTGTGGAAAATCTTCAATGCATGATCAAGGGTTTCTATGGGTTTGGGAACATCAACGGTCAGGTTCCGCCATTGACCGATGTAACGAAGGTCCATATTTCTAACCAGTTTAATATTCTCTTCGGGTACGCCCTCTTTTTCCAGCATCTCCCTGGCCTCGACCTCCAGCTCTTCAAAAACCGTTTCAATGTCATCCAGTTTTGCTTCATTGGAATTCACAAGATAGGTTCTGGTCAGGTCGTGGCGCACATCCACCAGCAGACATCCCATGGCCGCATGGACGCCGGGGTAACGGGGAACGATCACCTTGGGGATTTCCAATTCACGGGCCACATAGGCCGCATGCAGGGGGCCTGCCCCCCCGAAGGCCACCAGGGCGAAATCCCGCGGGTCATATCCTTTTGTGACCGATATCAGGCGAAGCGCATCGCACATGTTGGCATTGGCAAGCTGTAAAATTGAATAGGCCGCATCAATGGTGGTCATGTCGAACCTGCTTGCCAGTTTTTTTATGGCTTTTTCCGAAGCTTCCTTGTTCAGCTCCATGCGGCCATCCAGAAGCACCGTGTTGAGCCTGCCCAGCACCAGGTTGGCATCGGTATTGGTGGGCGCTTCACCCCCTTTCTGGTAACAGGCCGGGCCTGGTACCGCCTGGGCGCTCTGGGGACCGTTTCGAAGTGATCCGCCCTGGTCCACCCAGGCAATACTGCCGCCGCCGGCACCGATGGTGATCACTTCAATGCTGGGATACATGATCGGGTATCCGAATTCCACTTCCCACTCTTTGTTCATCCGCAGCTCGCCGTTGTAAGTCAAAGAGACATCACAGCTGGTGCCGCCCATATCAAGGCCCATGGCGTTTTCAAAACCGCACAGCTGGGCGGTTTGATTCATGGCAATGGCGCCGGCCGCGATGCCTGAACTGGCAACGCGGGAGGCATACTTGGCAACGGTTTCAGCCTTCAGTACCCCACCGCCGGAATGAAGCACCAGAACATCTCCCTTGTAGCCCATCCCTTTGAGACGTCCGGTCAGATCATCAAGGTATTCCCCCACCACAGGGCCCAGAACCGCATTGGTCAGACAGGTGCTGAAACGCTCGTGTTCAAAAATTTCAGGCAAAAGTTCGTTGGAGGTGCACACATAGGCATGGGGAATTTCCTCCTGGAGAATCTCTTTCATGCGCTGTTCGTTGATCCCGTTCATGTAAGCATTCATGAAACAGACGGCAATGGCCTTCATACCTCGTTTTTTCAAGGTCTGTGCCACCTGTCGCGCCTCTTGTTCATTGACCGGGGCAACGATCTTACCGGCATAATCAATCCGTTCTTCCACCTCAAGCCTGTGGCGACGCTGAACATAGGGAGGGGGCACATCCTTGTAATGGTCCCAGAGGTCCTGCTTCGTGGAACGCCGTATCTCGATGACATCCCGGAAGCCCTTGGAACACACCATACCGGTGGGGGGCAGGTCCCGGGTGATCAGGGCATTGGTTCCAACGGTGGTGCCATGGGAGAAAAGGTTCACATCCGACATGTTGACCTTTGCTGTTTCCATGGCATTTTCAATGGCCCTGGACGGATTGTCCGGGGTTGAAGGAACTTTCTGGATATGAACCTGTCCTGTTTCTTCATTAAAGACAAAGATGTCGGTAAAGGTGCCGCCCGTATCAACCGCTGTTCTGAATTTAGCCACTTTGCGTTCTCCTTTTTGTTGATGTTTCCGTGCTAAAACAAACCATGCTGACCTCATACTTGAGCAACAGATATGCCAGGGATTAAATGTTGATGATATTTTCAACAACCAACTGTTTTTATAATATTTTAACAAGAAAACTCAGGAAAAAGCACTTGGGGGGCAAGGCGACCTAAATGTCGTCAGGTGTTGACAATTTAGTGGAGGGATTCAGCCCGATATGGGGCATAAGATTCTGAATTTTAAACAAATAATCAATAAACGACATAAAGGCATGCCATGGCGACCTAAATGTCGTTGAGTCTGGACCATGTATTAACCGCTTCGTAGGGTGCATTCCCATTTTCCCGGTTAGACGCTTATTCGCAGAGGGGTCAGGCCTCTCACAGAGGGGTCAGGCTTGCGTTATTGGCATTATCGGTATTTCTGGCCTTTGCACAGGCTGTGAAAAGATAACGCCAATAACACAAGCCTGACCCCGTTGATCCACCAAATGTGACGAGTGGCCCATGCTGTGACCAAGCCCCACTAGCCTGACCCCCTTGGTCCCACCAAATTTCCCAGTTCTTCCCCGCCACGTGTGAACCACGTGGCGGATGGCTTTAAAACTGCTCGGCCACCTCTTTCAAGGTGTCAGGGGCAAACCGGTAAATACGCATATTATCAACGCAAAAGGCCCCCATCTCTTTATAAAACCGGATGGAGGTTTCATTCCAGTCCAGGCACCCCCACTCCAGGCGCTTACATCCTCGATCAATGGCAAGCTTGGAAAGAAAAGCCATGGTGATTTTTCCAAGCCCCTTGAACCGCATCTTCTCATCAACGTAAAAACCGTCTATATACATTCCCCGTTGTCCGATAAAGGCAGATGAATTATTATAGAAATAGGCAAAAGCAACAATTTCTCCATCATACGCACCAAAAACAGCTTCCCCTCTTTTCTCGGCCAATATCTTTTGCATCTCCCCTTGTGATGCAATGATTTTGTCCGCCATTTTCTGATAGGCACCAAGTTTTCGCATATATGCCACAACCATCCCCGCATCATCCGGCTGGGCAAATCTGATGGTGAACCGTGGATCTTTTGTTTTTATGGCTTCCACACCTGTCTCCTTTCCTTGAATAAAATGTAGTGCGCCTTAGCTGCCCGCGCCAGCAGAGGCAAGACACTGATGCTAAATCGAAAATCCTTTATTGGGCTTGCTCATAACATGGGCCATTCAAAAATAGGAGGGTTATTTCATTTTTTAAAATACGGGCATGGCTCCAGAGCTGATCTGAAAATCCCCGGGCACTTGTTCTTCCGCCCCAACAAACCGGCACGAACCCACGCGTGCTCTCCTTTTATAGCGACCATTCCCCATTGCTTTACAGAATAGTCTTGATTTTTCCCCAAAGTGTTGCACAATAGCCATACGTAGGGAGGGGACAGGGCCCTATTTTCCAATTGATGCTAAACAAAACGAAAAGGGCGATCACCATGTTGATGAAAACTCAAGCCAGAACATACACTCCGGGCTACCGGGAATTTATCTCTTTAATGGCAGTGATCATATCCATTACAGCCTTGTCCATTGATATGATGCTGCCTGCCTTGCCCGACATCGGCCGGGATCTTGGTGCAGCACATCCCAATGATGCCCAGCTCGTTATCTCCGTATTGATACTTGGCCTGGGGATCGGGCAGATCTTTTCTGGTCCCCTGTCCGACCGCTTTGGCAGAAAACCAATTGTTTTTAGCGGTTTTTTAATTTTTACACTGGGCTGTCTGTTGTCCATCTTTTCCCGACAGTTCAGCGTTATGTTAATCGGGAGACTGATCCAGGGTATCGGGGTAGCAGGCCCGCGCACAGCCATCGTCGCACTGATAAGAGATCAGTATGACGGCCGTGCAATGGCAAGGATCATGTCAGCCGTAATGGCTGTCTTCATCATCGTTCCCGCCATAGCTCCGGCCCTTGGTCAGATGATTATGCTCACAACACACTGGCGGGCTATTTTCGGTGTTTTAATAATCCAGGCCCTCATCGCTTTGACCTGGTTCACCCTCCGACAACCGGAAACACTTTCCCGGCAGCACCGGATTCCCTTTTCCCCCAACCGTATACTCAACGGTCTTGTTGAAGTCTGCACCAACCGTCTGTCCCTTGGATACACCCTGGCCGCAGGATTTATGCTGGGTGTACTTTTGTCATACCTGAACTGCGCCCAGCAGATTTTTCAGGACATCTACCATCTTGAACAGCAATTTCCATTTTACATGGCATTGATAGCCCTGTCCGTTGGCGGTGCATCGTTTGTGAATTCCCGCATCGTCATGAGATTGGGCAT
The DNA here is from genome assembly GCA_963674605.1 of uncultured Desulfobacterium sp. GTDB lineage: Bacteria > Desulfobacterota > Desulfobacteria > Desulfobacterales > Desulfobacteraceae > Desulfocicer. The sequence continues at coordinate 2,402,414 of OY771474.1, forward strand.
GCGTGCCCTTTCATATCGGGCCGTTATATTTTTTATCCTACTGATGATTCTTTATTTGACTGCCACAATTCAAATGGGCGGACATTCTCCCCTGTGGTTTATGATGCCCTGTTTCATGTTATCGTTTTTCTGCCTTGGCATTCTTTTCGGAAACCTGAACGCCATAGCTATGATACCACTGGGACATATTGCCGGGATAGGAGCCGCCGTCATCGGCTCTTTGAGCAGCCTGATCTCTTCGCCACTTTCCGTCATCATCGGTGGATATTACAATGGAACCACCCTACCCCTGGCTGTGGGATTTGTGATTCTCGGTGTTTTTACGCTCATTGTCATGTACTGGGCTGATAAAACCTGATGGGGCGCATTCCCATGTTCCCGGTTAGACGCTTAAGGGAGTCCGATCTTTATTGATTTACCATTTATAAAATCCGGGTTACGGCACTATATGGATACAGCCCCGGGAAAATGGTAAATTTAAAAATGCTGACTCCCTAATCAGAGAGGTGTCAGGCTTGCGTTATTGGCATTATCGGTGGGTTTGGGGTTTGCGAAGGCGGTGAAAAGATAACGCCAAGAATACAACCCTGCCCCCATTGATCCCACCAACTATGACTGACAAACCATATTGTGACCAAACCGGGAAAATGGAAATGCGCCCCGACTTTTATCTTTTCTAAAAAGATATTGGCATCCTTCATTCTTGCTTTACACTTTCACGGGGCGAATGGCCCATTTGTCGGTGATCCTCTTTAAAAAAGAGTAAAGTACTTTTGAAGTAATATGAAGGATGCCAAATATTGATATTTTTTAAACTACCAAAGAAAAGTCGAACAATGAGCCAGGGCTCTGCATTTTTAATTCACACGCTGTTTCTGATCGCCCCACTCCTTATCCCGGAGCATGAATTTTTGAATTTTACCCGTGGAGGTTTTCGGCAATTCACAAAACTCAATGGATTTCGGGGCTTTAAAACGTGCAAGATTGTCTTTACAAAAGGAGATAATATCGGTTTCCGTGGTATTTGAATTGTTTTTAAGGGTGATAAAGGCCTTGGGCACTTCGCCCCACTTGCTGTCCGGCACTGCCACCACAGCCACCTCAAGCACATCCGGGTGCTGGTAAATCGCATTTTCAACTTCCACGGTGGAAATGTTTTCCCCTCCGGAAATAATGATATCCTTTTGACGATCCATGATCTGAATATAGTTATCCGGGTGCATCACCGCCAGATCGCCGGAATGAAACCACCCACCGAAAAAGGCCTTTTCCGTTGCGTCTTCATCCTTATAATATCCCAGCATCACAATATTTCCCCGCATGACAACCTCACCGATGGTCTTTCCATCCCGGGGCACGGGTTCCATGGTATCAGGATTTACCACATCAAGGAATTGACTCACCGTGTATGCCACCCCCTGGCGGGACCGTACCACAGAACGTTCCTGCTCCGGCAGTTGGTCCCAGTGCTTATGCCAGGCACACACCGTATAAGGACCGTACACTTCGGTCAGGCCATACACATGGGTAATATTGGCACCAATCCGTTCCATCTGCTGAATGATTGTCGGTGACGGAGGAGCACCCCCCACGGCGATTTCCAGGGGCCTGTCCAACTTCAAACCACTGGATGCCGGATGATTGGTAATGCCTATCAACACAATGGGAGCGGCACACATGTGTGAAACCTGCTCTGTTTCCAGAAGCCCGATGATTTCCGCCGGGTCCACCTTGCGCAGACACACATGGGTTCCCCCCACCGCAGTGACGGCCCAGGGAAAACACCAGCCGTTGCAATGAAACATGGGAAGGGTCCACAGGTAAACGGAATCACTGTTCATTCCCATTTCCAGGCAATCGCCAAGCCCGTTTAAATAGGCCCCTCTGTGATGATACATGACGCCCTTGGGTTTTCCGGTGGTTCCACTGGTGTAATTAAGGGCGATAACGTCACGCTCATCTTCCACCGACACAGGGACATCTTCGGTTGAACCGGTTTCAAGAAAAGACTCGTAATCGATACCCTCCAGAGGACATCCCTCACCGGCATCGCAAATATTGATAAAGGTTTTTATTGCAGGCACCTGATCAAGGATGGGCAGCACCAGGTTTGCAAACTCATTGTCCACAAAACACACCACGGTATCCGAATGATTGAGGATATACCCCACTTCCTGGGAAGATAAGCGGATATTAACGGAAACAAGCACGGCACCTATCATGGGAACAGCAAAATGGGCTTCCAGCATGGGGGGGATATTGGGCGAAATAAAGGCGACCTTATCGCCCTTTCCGATGCCGATGTTCTTCAATGCACTTGCCAGCTGATTCACACGTTGATTGAACTGACTGTAGGTGAAGCGCTGGGCTCCATTCACCACGGCCAGCTTCTCAGGATATACTTCTGCACTGCGTTTAATAAAATTCACCGGCGTCTGCAGTTCGTAATTTACTGTTGGAAAAGCCATCAATATCATCTCCTGTAGCTGAATCGTTAAAGGGCCTCATCATGACATCCGCCATTGCGGAATTTATCACAACTTTGGCTCCCACAAGTGGGTGGGGCAGGCAAAAGAAAATTTACCGGCAACCTCTATAATATTATGATCATCGGCTGTTAAAGCCATGCCCCGGTGGAAAGGAATTTCATTGGGATTCGTTGATTTTACAAGTAGCAGATCATCTCGCACAATGTAAATTGGGGAAATTCTGAAATTTTCATGGGCAGGTTGCCGCAAATGCCTTGGGAAGTTTTCTCTTAAAGCATTAGGTAATTTACCCATTACCATCCCTTGCAATTATGGGCAAGGGGCTGAATCGCTTTACAGTGGTAAGTTCTCAATAAGTCCGGGTAAGAAAGTCAAATCCATAAGATTTCTACATTCCCCGGGCGATTCCAAGGAGAAAAGGATACTCTACCATATCAAAATCAATGATCAGTTTTCATTGTAATTCACGGCGCACGCTCAACTCCTTATCCCGAAGGTGCCGGACATATCGTTTAAAAAGCATTGACAAGCTGACTTTTATTTATTAAACACTGCTCATAATTCATCAAGAAGATGAATTTGGAAATACAGTCTTATAACTACTTTTTAAAAGTGGTTCGATAAAAAAAGTCCTCATCCACGCTGATTGTCCCCATGGCGTTGAGTTACGGACCCAACAAAAATGCCACGAAGGTAATGGACGGATGTTATATCCGTCATGCTTTCGTGGCTTTTTTTTGGTCAATTTTTTAAAACTCCGTCCAAAAAACTGATATTTTTAGAGTTTCGTTTTTCGTTGTGGCAGGTGGTTACTGTCATGTGGGTTATGTAAAATTTATAAGTTTTAAATAAGTCCGGGCATTCAGGGCATCCTTTTGAATAGCACCCGGCGTTTAAAAGCTAAACAGGCTTTATCACCCCGGGTCATTGAAAGGTCACTAAAAGTTCAACAGGCTGGAATAACAATTATTTAGACTTCAATCACAACATAGGGGGCTTACCAGTGTCGTTATTCGTAAAAACATATTGACTTGAACTCATCAAGTAAAAACTTGGAGCTTGATCAAAACACCGGTAATTGTGACGGAGGGGCGGTATTATAATCATGCCCAAAACTTAACATATGGAGGATGTAATAATGAAGCGCTGTTTTAAAAATTTTATGTTGGTGATGGTTGTTTTCATGGTTGCTCTGGCACAGGCCAATGCAGCAGAACCTGATCTGGAACAAATGATCAGACAAGGCATGGAGGAGATCCATGTTCAAAAAGGTGCTCCGGATCTGCTGGTGGTGACAAATGCCCCCTACCTCAGGCAGAACAACACCTTCGGCATTGAAAAGGTACTGCTTCTGGAACAGATGACAGGCTGCACAACCGGCGGACAAAATATGCTGTTTTTCCAAAGGCCCCAGACAAATCCCCTCAGCATCACGTTGTTCCATAAAACCACCGGAGATGCTGCCATCATTACATGGAGCAATGAGAAAAAAATAAAGGAAACGATGAATCTCTCCCCGTCAACAGTTTCCGAAAAATCCTTCTGGGATAATAAAGACCGTTTCTGCGGCCCTGATCTATTCACCATTTCCACGATTGCCGGTTCCTGGGCCCTTGGCGCACCCTATGATTATTTTAAGTGTGCCGAACTGCACAACCATATCTGCCCCGGCATAACCTCAGGATATCTCATTGCAAGGATGATTCAAAGAGACTATTCACTGAAAAAAGGAGAAAAGTACACCATTATTTCCTGCCCGGTGTGGTGCAAGGAAGATGCGTTCATGGCCATGCTTGATACCACACCCGGCAAAGGCGGCATGATCGTAAAGAAACTGACAAAGGCACAAAAGGAGACGATTACCATTGATAACCCTGCTGCCATTCTACTCATCACCGACAAGAAAAATAATATTGGAAGAGCGATTGTCTTTTCCTTTGATTTCAACAAGGTTAAGGCCCTTGTTCCCAAGGAAAGTACCAAACCCGCCATGGCATTTGCCATGCTGAAATACCTGGATCAACCCGAAAAATTTACAACCGTTTCCGGCACATTTGCAGTGACAGGGGATCTGTACGAAAAAATGGTTACGGCTGGCTCCAATCCCTATGAACTGATAGGATTAACCCGATAACACCCCCATCACAAGTCCGGGGGTGGATCTGACTTGGCCGACTTTATTGCTGTTGCGGGTTACACCGGTTTAAGTCAGAACCACCCTCATGGGGCCTTACGGCCCATGCCATTTTCCACCCATAGGGCCGCAAATCGCACCAGCTCCGGAGAATGTCTGATACCCAGTTTATCCTTTATCCGCTCGGTGTGGGAATAAACTGTTTTTGCACTCAAATGAAGACGCTGGGCAATGGCAGCAGGAACCATGCCATTGCCAATGAGGGTGAACACCTCAAGCTCCCTGTTGGTAAGCACCTCCACCGGCGAAGTGGAAAGGCTGTCCGCTCTTTTATGAAATTTATTTAAAATAGCACCCGTCATGGTTTCGCTGAGAAACACATTACCATTAAAAATCTGCCGCATGGCATGGATCACTGAATCCGAGGCCTCTTTTTTATTAATATAACCCCTTGCCCCTGCCCGCAAACACCGTTCAGCATAAATCTGCTCATCATAGGTGGAGAGAATCAATATTGGTATGTTCTCATATTCTCGTTTAAGCTGATCGAGCAGATCCATTCCATTGCTGGTTTTCAGTGCCAGATCAAGAATGACTAAATCCGGCATCAATTTTACAATGGCGTTGAAAGCACTGGAAACATCCTCCGCACTTCCGCAGATTTTAAAATCCTCTTCCTGTTCAATTAAATCCGCCAGGCCCTTTCTGAAAATAGGGTGGTCTTCAACGATGAAAATATGCCGGAGCTCTTTAAAATTGTGTACGTCTGTCATGGAAATCATTCCACTCCCGTGGGTATAAGATTAAAGGTGAGCGATATATGGGTACCTGCCCCGCTATCCGGTTTGATATCAAGTGAGGCACCAATCCTTCGCGCACGATAATGCATAATCCGAAGCCCCATGCCCCTGCCTTCAATGTTTCCGGAAAACCCGCATCCGTCATCATGGATTTCCAACCTGGCGGTGGTTCCGGTATTCAAAAGCCTGAGGACTATATTATGGGCGTTTCCGTGTTTCACGGCGTTGTAAGCGGCTTCCCTTGCAATATAATAAATGTGGGTGGCCATCTGGGGGTTCAGGGAAATGGATACCTCATCATGTTCAAGCCGGCAGGAAACATCATAGATCTGTTCAATGTCTCTGCAAAGGGCCATCAAGGTCAATTCCAGTTCCTTCTCGGCAATGTGGGTGGGGCAAAGCCCCCGGGAAATCCGATAGGTTTTTTCAATGGCTTCCTTGACGTGGTGACGGACCCTGTCAACGGATGCCACATCGCTGTAACCATAATCGGATAATTTTCGCAAAATCACCGTGAGCATGACTTCTATGCCCAGCAGATGGGATGAAAGATCATCGTGGAGATATTGTCCCAGCTGCAGGCGTTCACGATCAGTGACATCAATGATTTCCCGTTCAAGGCGTTTTGTCTCCGTCTGATCTTCCACCGTACACAACACACAGCGTTCACCCCAGATATGAACCCTTTCCGCATGAATGACACCGAGACGGGTACTACCGCCGGCATTGACAAATTCCATATCCATGTCCCGCACCCGTCCATCCTGCTTTAAAAGATCTGTAATCTGGGCAAAACTGATGGAATGACGAAACATGGAAAGATTCCTTAAAGATTTATTTACCACCTCATCATGTTTACACCCGATAAAATTTAAAAAACTGTGATTGGCATCAATGACCAGATGGTTGTTTAAATTCACAATAAAAACACCACTGGGGCTGGCATGAAATGCCTTGAAAAAAAGTTCTTCCGTCCTGCGTCGATCGTCAATTTCCGTTTCAATTTTCCGGCTGTAAGTTGCCAGCTGTTCCATGAAATGGTTGAAATAAATCGCCAGCTTGCCGATTTCATCTTTTGTCTTGCTTTCCATTCGTACGGTGAAATTGCCATCCGCCCCCTGCGAAAGTTTTTTTTCCAGCTCCTGAAGCGGACGGGTAATCCCCCTTGCAATGGTAAATGTGGCCGGCAGTATAAGCATGAGAATGGCCAGGATTGTGGCCACCATAATGTTTCTCACCGATTGCAGCGGCGCGTAAAATTCTTCCAGATAACTGGTGGACGCCACAATCCAGTCATATTCCTTGATATAATTATATATGACAAGCTTATCCCGGAACTTTTTTTCACCGGGGTTTTTCCAGGAATAAAAAAGTTTGCCGTTTTTGGTTTCACACTGATGGCGGACCATGAATCGAATATTGGCATCAGGGGCATCCCACAGATTGCCTGAAAAATGGGGGTGAATCACCACATCTCCGTTGCTGAACAAAACATAACTGTAGCCTGTTTTACCAAAGGTCTGGGAGAGAATGCTGTCCCTGAAATCAGAGATATTGATGAGCTGATTGAATTCAGAACGATATGAAGTAACAGAGATAATCCAGTCCCAGGGTTCAAAATAAGTCATATAAAGGGCCTTGGGTCGCGGATGTTCCTCCTTTGGATTTTTCCACATATATTCAAGATAACCTTCCTTGCGGGATATCTGATTCTGAATAAAATTGAACTGGGAAAAATTGACCCCCTCCACGCCTTTGTCCGGATGCATCACCGCCATCCCCCGGGAGTTGAGGCTATAAATATATCCGGTTGTTCCAATGGTCTGGGTGAAAAAGATCTCCTGTAAACGTGATTTTGCTTCGGCCTCTGACAGGGTGCCATTTTGAACCTTGGCATAATAACAGGATGCGATCTGAAGGTTTTTTTCAGCCACGGCCCTCAGGTAGTTCCGAATGGAGGATTTTGCGGTGGTTTCTACAAGTTTAAGGATGGTTGCGGTGGCATTGGAGAGTTCATTTTCAATATTGCCGGCAATGGTTTTACTGACCTGATAATAGACGCTGCCTCCCACTGAAAGCACCGCGATCAAAACGATGACGGAGTAGGTATAAAACATCTTGAGCCGAATGGGCTTATCCTTAAAACGAGTGATAATGGATTTCATCAAAAACTAATGCCCCATGGTTCGGTTCTTTTATCCTTTCAGCTGTTGCTGATAAACGCAATCATGGCAATAATTATATATTTTATGAAGGCTTGTCAATGTTCATACCCAAGGATCACCCCTTGGGCAGGAAGTTCGGGATTAGGGCGGTCTTGTGTTCAAGCCCCGAAAAAATTATGACTGGGGAGTTTGGGGAGGGGGACGCATTCCCATTTTCCCGGTTCGCGCTTAATCAGAGAGGGGTCAGGCTTGCGTTATTGGCGCTTTTATTTAAATTTGCCTTTAAACACAGGCTCTTGACAAAATCACAATAACACAAGCCTGACCCCGTTGGCCCCACCAACTATGACAAACAAACCATATGGTGACCAAACCGGAAAAATGGGAATGCGCCCGGGGAAGGTGGTCGTAAAAAACGAGAAGAAGCAGGCATTGAAAAAGGTCTATGAATGAAGATTATCGAGCAAGGATCTGATGGCCCATGATATTTCATGCATTGTAAATGGTTTAGATAAAAAGCCATCAGCAACCTTATTTTCAATATCATTGCCCATGATCCCTTCATCGGAACCGGAACAGAATAAAATGGGAATACTGGAGCGTATTTTTCTTATTTCATGTATCAGGCGATATCCGTCCATTCCCGGCATGCCCATGTCGCTGATCATGAGATCAAATTTTTCAGGATTTAATTTAAACAGTTCAAGGGCCTCTAACCCCGAAGAACAGGTGACCACAGTATATCCGAATCTTTCAAGTTGGAGCCTTACCAATATCAAAATGTTTTCATCGTCGTCCACAAACAGTATGGTTTCAGTTCCGAAATTTTGCATAATACAACTCCATTATTCTTTGAAAACCATGGGACAACACATCTGCACACTCAAGGGCACGTGTCACTTGATGGGAAGGAGTAGTCAGGATTGGATTAAGGACATTATCCATGGTGTTTTGGGTTCGCACCGGGTTTGGTGGATAATCCCAATAACACAGGCCAGACCCCGTTATAGCAATGTCAGCCAACAAAAAGTTGAACATCAAGTTTCAGTAAAGGACTTAGCCCTGCAAATTACATTCCAACAGCACACCACATAACACAAACTTCTGCAAAGGACTTTATTCTATGATTTTTCAGATAAAACATCGGCATTAAACAGCGCAAAAGCGATTTTATCAATTGCATATTTTTATCAACAGATATTTAATAAAAACGACATCCATTTGCTAACATTTAATAATTCCAGCATAAATACATTGCCCAGGTTTATATGCATGATGCACATATTTATGTGCATTACGAAATATTCCATACCATCCGCTACCCATTTCTTTTCAAGTGGTTTTAATACCCATAGGAGGTGCACATAACCCTGTGCATTTTTCAAAAATACCGCAGATCACCCTATTTAATATTGCCGATTAATATCAGATACTTATAAAATAAAATATCATCTTTTTTCACTGGCACACCCCTTGCTCTATAATAATGTCAAAGAAAATGAGACTGATCAATTAATGAGCATAAACGACACTAAAAAAAGGAGTCTGCAATGAAAAAAATCATGGTTCAATTATTTGTTATCGGCGTTCTGGTTGCAAGCTTTGCCGCACCTGTCCTGGCAACGGGCGGTGGCGGACCATAAGCGTCAGAAATAAATATTCAGATTACCAAATGTTAAGATTTGGACGGTACCCCATATTCGCCTGTTTGGGACTGCGTAGCAGATGCTGTGTGAGCAGAGTAAAGCAGGTGAAGATGGGGTGTTGACCCAATATTTACAGACAAAAGCTTTCACTCTGATGATTTGCCGGAAAAGATTGATATCTGTCTTCCCAGTCATTCCCCCCCCATATCCCCCCATTCAGACCTCAACGTAGTCGCTTAGGGCGCATTCCCATTTTCCCGGCTTAACCACAATATGACTCATTTGTTATAGTCGGTGGGGCCAACGGGGTCAGGCTTGCGTCATTGGCGTTATGGACCACAGCCTGTGCAAACGCCAAAACCACCGATAATGCCAATAATGCAACCCTAACCCCTCTCTGACCAACTGTTGAACCGGGAAAAGGGGAATGCGCCCGTCGTTTAAACCCAGTACAAGAATTTCTGAAAACCCACGCCATCTATTGCATTGATAAAGTATCTGTGGTAGCGTTTCTCTTCTTTAATGATGCTCATACAATTGAATTACAAGCGCATTTGGAGAAGTAATGATTCCCACGCCACCATCCTGCTATCTGCGTGTTTTTTTCCTTTTTGCCACATGCATTCTGGCAATCAGCGCCTGCACAAACACACAAGAAAAGGATTCTGATAAAAAAGAGGTAAAAACGACTTCTGAATTATCAGGTGGTATATACAGGATCCCCCTGAGGAGTAATCCGGCAACACTTGATCCTGCAAAGGTCCGGGACTGGTACGGTGAAACAATTGCCCATCAGCTTTTTGACGGCCTGGTCCGGTTTGACCCATACCTTTCCATCATGCCTGCCCTGGCAAAAACATGGCAGGTGGAGGAAAATGGCAAGGTATACCGATTCCACCTTCACCCCGATGCCGTTTTCCATGATGGAACGCCGGTGACGGTTGATGATGTTATTTTCTCCCTCACCCGTCTGCTGCGGGTGGAAAATGCCGCGGTCATCCTGCCACACCTGCTAAAGATCCAAGGTGCCAAAGAATTTAGAGAAAACCGAGCTGAAACGGTGTCAGGTTTGGTGGCGGTGGATGATCAGACGCTTATGGTACGGCTTACTCAACCCCATGTGCCCTTTCTAACGGCACTTGGCATGTGCTACGCTAAAATCATTCCCCGTGCCGCAGCACTGCAACTGGGTGAGGACTTTGACCTGACACCGGTGGGAAGTGGTCCCTTTCGCTTTGTTTCGTGGGACAATGACCGCATGATCCGCCTTGAACGCTTTCCCGATTATTATGCTCACCCGGCATTTATTAACGGAATTGAGTATAGAATTTATCCCGGCGGCCAAGACACACAAATCTTGACGGACTTTAAAGCCGGGCATCTTGACGAAATGCCGGTGTTCGGAAATGCCCGCCGGGAGCTGGTCCAAACGTCAAACCTTCAATGGTTTCACCGCTCTTCCCTGAGCCTTTTCTTCTACGGCATGAACACCCGGCATCCCCACCTGAAAAACAAAGATCTGAGAAAAGCACTGGCACTGGCCGTTGATCGACAAGCCATTGTCAGCCGTATATACAATGAGCAGTACGATATGGCCACCACTATTCTCCCACCGGGCATGCCGGGATACCATCCTGAAAATCAGCTGGAGGCCGGCAATATGGATATGGCCCTGAAACTGCTCCAACAGGCAATGAAAACAGATGCGCAAAACATACCGCCACTTGAAATCGTATCAGCCACCCGATCACCTTCGTCAACGGCGGAACTGGCCCTTGTCAAAGCAGCATGGAATAAACTGGGCATACAGGTACGCATCAAATACATAACAGATTGGGCTGATTTTGAAGCATATCTCAAATCCGATGCGGTGCAGATATACCGGTATGCCTGGTTTGCGGATATGCCTGAACCGGACAATTTCCTGTACGCCCTGTTCGGCTCGGATTCACCCGTAAATTTCATGCGGTTTAACGATGAAACCGTTGACGACATGTTTACCACGGCAAGAAAAACCGTTGATCCGGTTGAGCGTTCCGGTATATACCGAAACATTGAATCCAAAATCCTTGGAGAGTTTCCATTAATCCCCATGTTCTACATGGCCGTTGACCAGGTATATCAACCCCATGTCAAAGGTATCATGATCAGTGCCCTTGGTGCCCACACCATGACGTTGAACCACATCTGGCTGGATCAGCCGCATTGAACTGAAAAACACATGGAGCCCCGCTTTAATGCCCGAGCCAGACAACCACCCGAAAACCGTTTTCATTCCCCTTCGATATCGATTCATTATCATGATATCCCTGATGCTGTTTCTGCTGCTGGGTTCCCTGAGCCTTGTCTTAGGATCGCTTCAAAGCAAGACCATTCGAAGCCGTATCAAAACCCAGGGCCTGTCCATTGCCCGCAACCTTGCCGCTGTTGTCAGGGATGATCTGATGACCTACAACTATATCGCCCTTGAAAAGGCAGCCAACCGGGCAGCGGACAATCCGGATGTACTTTATGTGGTCATCCACGACAAGGAAGGCAAGGTAGCAGGTTTCAGCAAACGACCGGATCTTCAGAACAGATCCCTCACCGATGAGATGAGCCGCATTGCCCTCAAAGCAGAAACAGCCCAGACCCATGAAACAATGTCCGGACCAAAGCATACACCGGCAATGAATGTTTCGTTTCCTGTGATTTTGGGAGACAGTCGGATGCGTTGGGGAACCATACGGGTAAGTCTCTCCCTTGCCCCCATGAACCAGCAGATAAGCCAAACCCGATGGATAATTATGGGGCTGGGCTTTATCGCCCTTGTTATCGGTGTTTTTATTGCCAACCTGGCCGCCGGAAGGATTACAGATCCCCTCCAGACACTGGTGGATATGACAGTTGAGGCTTCCCGGGGAAATCTAAAACAAAATTTCCATATCCGCACCGGAGATGAAATCGAAATCCTGGCATCGAACTTTTCCACCATGATCAGGGAAATCGTATCCCATAAAGAGGCACTGGAAAACAAACTGGATGAAATCCGGCAACTGCAGCAATACTCTGAGAAAGTGCTGGATACCATGGGAGACGGCCTTTTATCCGTCACTCAAAAGCGCATCGTCGGACAGTTGAACCCGGCGGCCCGTATGATATTGGACATTCCCCGGGATATCGATACCCGGGGACGCCATATACGAAAGGTGCTCAATGAGCATCCATTGCTTCATGACCTCATGGTGCAGATCCTTGAGAACTCTGACGTCGGCACCCAACAGGAAATCACGATTTACAGGAATGGCGATCCCCGGGTGATACTGATGGGATTCGGTGTTCTTGCGGAACAGGGCAACAGAGACACAGAGGTCATATTCAACCTCCATGACATCACGGAATTAAAGCAGCTGGAATCGCGCATGCAAAAGGCCCAGAGGCTGGCAGACATCGGTATTATTGCGGCCGGTCTCGCCCACGAGATCAGAAATCCCCTTTCCGCCATCAAGACCTTTTCAGGCCTGTTACCCCAAAAAGTAAACAAACCCGGTTTCCTTGAAAAATTCCAGAGAACGGTTCCCCGGGAGATCAACCGCCTCAATGGGCTGGTGGAAGAACTGCTGGAGCTGGCCAGAACGCCAACGTATAATTTTACAATACTTGAGGTTGCCGGACTTCTGGAAAATACACTGGAACTTATGGAGGCGGAATTTGATGCCTGCGGCATCGCTTGCAGCCGAAAATTTTCCCCTGATTCAGGGAAAATCCGGGCCGATGCCGATCAGATGGCCAAGGTGTTCCACAACCTGATCCGAAACGCCATGCAGGTCATGCCGGACGGTGGCACACTCACGGTGGCGGCATCCTGTAATAATGCCCGTGTCACCATTGCCATTGGGGATACGGGACCTGGCATGTCACAGGAAACCCTAAACACCATCTTTACCCCCTTTTTTACCACCAAACACAAGGGAACCGGCCTTGGACTGGCCATCACCCAGAAGGTCATAACAGAACATGGGGGAGAAATAAGAGCCACCAGCACCCTTAACCAGGGAAGCTGTTTTACCATGGAGTTTCCATCTCAATCATGTTGATGCATCAGGCCCTGTTTCCATGTTCTTCAAATTCAGGGACTTTATTTTCTGAATAAGGGTATTGCGATGAATCTTGAGCTGAATGGCGGTTTGTGTCTGATTCCACTGATTGGTCTGAAGGGCTTTGAGTATATAAAGCCGTTCAAAAGCCTCCCGGGCCTGAATAAGGCCGTTGCCCATTCCCAGGGATGATTTATTGCCTGCAATGGATTCATCACTGAAAAAAAGCTCCAGGGGCAGATCCTTGACGTCAATGAAGTGATGGTCCGGGGTCAAGACCACCATCCGTTCCAGCAGATTCTCCAGCTCACGAACATTTCCCGGCCAATGATAGGCATCCATGGCCGCCATGGCCGCTGGAGTAATGCCCTTTATATTACGACTCATGTGATGGTTAAAGCGGTTTAAAAAAAATTCAGCAAGAACAGGGACATCACCCCTGCGCTGTCTCAGGGGAGGCAGTTCCACCGGCACCACATTGAGCCTGAAAAAAAGATCCTCCCGAAAGGTACCGGCCCGAACCATATCCGAAAGGTTGGTGTTGGTGGCGGCAATTACCCGGACATCGACCCTGACGTTACGGTTACTCCCCACCCGGGTAAACTCACGCTCCTGAAGCACCCGGAGCAATTTTGCCTGAAATTCCGATTCCAGGCTGGAAATTTCATCCAGAAAAATCGTTCCCTGATGGGCATACTCAAATTTACCCTGGGACTGTTTATGGGCACCGGTAAAAGCCCCTTTTTCGTACCCAAACAGCTCTGACTCCATGAGTTCCCTTGGCATGGCAGCGCAATTGATGGCAACAAACGGGCTGGATTTACGTGGACTTTTATTATGAATTGAACGGGCCACCAGCTCTTTGCCTGTACCGCTCTCGCCGGTGATGAGTACACTGCTGGATGCCTGGGAAACCTTGTCTATAATCCCGAAAACCCGTTCCATCAAACTGGATTTACTGACGATATTTCCCGAATCATTTTCTTTTTCCGATAAGGAGCGATGATAGTGCACCTCCCGGCTCAAAGAACGGGTCTGAAGCACTTTTTCCAGTCGATTGAGGATAACCTCATGGTCAAAGGGCTTGGTGATGTAATCATAAGCCCCACAGCGAATGGATTCTGTTGCCTGCTGGGCCCGGTCAATACCGGAAATCATGATCACGTCCAGATCCTTTTCAACAAACTTGATACGCTTCAAGGTTTCAATGCCATCCATTTCCGGCATGACGATATCCAGAAAAACCAGATCAAAAACCTGTTTCTGCACCAGTTCAACCGCTTGTGCACCGTTATCAACGCATGTCACATCATAGGTGTCTTCCAGAATTTCTTCCAGAGAATCGCGAATTGCAGGATCATCATCCACCACCAGAATGGATGCCGGTTTTAGATTTTGTTGTATCTCCATGGGCTTTTATTTAAATTCAAGTAAAATTAAGTATGGGGTCCCAGAGCTGTCTTCAAATCTGATGCACGGGTTCCAGAACATGAAGTAAGACCGGATCTTCTATCCCTTTGAACTGTGCATCAAAGGATCGTACCACCGTCAGTTCCGTTTTCAGATGGAGGTAAACTGCATCGGAAATCACAATTTCCTCGCCCAGTGCAGTGGCCTGGATACGGCTTGTAAGATTCACTGCAGACCCCACAATGCCATATTTCTTACGGGTTTCAGAGCCCAGATTTCCCACAATCACCTGCCCTGTGTGAACACCAATACCCATGTGTATTTCAGGGATTTCTTTTTTCTTGACATCCCGGTTAAACGTTAGCATCTTTTGTTGCATTTTAACCGCGCACCGGATGGCATTTCGAAGGGTCTCCACCATGGTATTTTCCGGCGGTGACGATTCCCGAGGTTCAAAAAATACCAGAATGCCATCTCCTAAGAAATCCACAATGATGCCTTTATGGGCATCAATGATCTCAATGATGCAGGAAAAATAACCATTCAACAGATCAATGGTGGTTTCTGGGCTTAAGCCTTCAGCCATGCGGGTAAATCCCCGGATGTCCGTCATCATCACCACCACCTCTTTACGAACCCCTCCCAGCTGACCGGCATCGGGTCGTTTCATCAACTGCCGGGCAAAATCAGGGTCCACATACCGGCCAAAGGAGTTGCGGATAAAATCCCGCTCTTTAAGGCCCTCCACCATGGCATTAAAATTTTCAACCAGCATGCCCATCTCATCCCGGGTGTTTATCCGGATGGTCTCTCCATATTCCCCCCGGGCCACATGATCGGCCCGGGCCGAAAGCTGGCGGATATTTTCTGTGAGTTTAACAACATGATTGCGAATCAGAAAAATGACAATTCCAATGATCAACAGACCGCTGATGCCAAAAATATTGCGGTACTGGATAATGGGTTTTAAGATGTCTTCCCCCCGGCCATAGATAATAATGGTCCATGGTACATTATCCAGTTTATAGAATCCTGCAATACGTTCCGGTGGGTGCCCCTTACCGGAAACAGTTGCATGGGATTTGTTCTTCATGGTTTTTAAAACGGCCAGTTCCAGTTCATTGCCGGAATCTCCAAGGAAAATACGCCCCTCCATGGATTTATCCGTGTGAAAAACAAATTTGTGATCACTGTCCACAATACAGGCCATGCCACGCTTGAACCAGTCCATTCGATCCAGATGGAGATCTTCAATCAGGTTAGAAAACCGCATGCGAATTTCAAGGATTCCCACCAGCTGTTGCTGGTAATCCAGCAGATTCAGCTTAAGGGTAAAGGTGGGTTCGCCTTCATGGGTTTCATATTCCGGCCCGGACACTGCCACCACACGGCTGTGCGGATATGCCTGCATGTGCTTCCATGTCATACCCATGGCATCTTTCATGGGCAGAGGCGTTTTCTTTCCGGCATAGGTAAAGGAGACATTTACCACCCCATCCAGGCCATCCAGGGCAGAGAGCAGCATTTCATTGAAAAGCGGTGACTGGCCCCGGGGAATGGTTTTAAACATTAATTCAATGAGCTCAACGGGCCTGAGCATGCGCATTTCAATGAGATGGGCCGCCCGCTGAAGTTTCAATACGGCAGATTCATTCCACTGCTGAATCATGGCATCCCGGGTGTAAAGAAAACTTGCTATACCCCATAAAAGAATAATGCAGAACACCGGCAGAAGCACCATGATCAACAGTCGGCCCTGGAGACTGTTCAATTTTGAAATTTTCAATGTGATTTGTTTTTTCCGTGTTGCTTTTATTTGCAAGAAAAAGCCTCATAATCATGGCAGAGATACTGTTTATTCCTTTGGTTGTTATCTGTAGCATGTCATTCAGGAAAATACAATCAACGACATACAGGGCAAAGGTTTTCCATGACAACAAAATGCCAAACGCTTTCATTTTAATTCTTCCAAGGTTTTATGATGGGAATGGTTCCGCCTGGCTGGGGATATTGAGCATCGTTTTAAGCCTGTCAGTCACCACATCTTTATGCACAAGCACTTGTCAAAAGGACAATCCTGACCCCGCCGGCACACCAAAATTATGACGACTGGCCGATGTTATGGTAAGATATCAATAACCCGGGGTTATAAAGCAGCCTGCGTACCCTTTAAACGCCGGTCGCTATTTCAAAATAGGATACCCTGAATACCCGTACTTAGTTGACAATTTACATGTTATGACCAATCCCGAACCTTCTCGTTATCGAAAACTAAAATTTACAAGGAGAGAATAAAATGAAAAAAATATTCAACCTTTCAAACCTTGTCACAGTTATTGTTATTGGCTTTATCCTCTTCCAGCTCTATATTTCCAATCTTGATGGCTCTAAAATGATCCGCCAGGGCGATACCCAATTATTTCACTCAGAATATGATGGGGCCATTGCATCATTTACCACCGCCTTGGAGGAAATCAAACGATCCGGTACGGCCTTTTTTTTTGACAAGGGATACACCATCGATAAAATGCAAAATCGTCTCAAAGCATGGCATGGCATGGGCAGCGCATATGCGGGTCTGAAAAACTATGAAAAAGCGCATGAATATCTCACCCGGGTTCTGCAGGAAAATCCCTTTTACATAAAATCCAGAGCCAAAAGAGCCTCTGTTGCCTACAATTTAAAAAATTATCAAGGGGCGGTTTCTGATTATTCAGACATTTTAAGCAGTGCCCCCAAAGACTTTTATTCATTGTACCACAGAGGCAATGCTTATCTGAAACTTCAAGACTACGAAAAGGCCATTGTCGACTACAACCAAGCCGTTTCCCTGGGTGCCAATGGCCCGCCGCGGCCCGAGACTCTATACATCACAAATACCCTGGCCCGATTGCTGGCAACCTGTCCCCGGAAATCCCTGCGGAACGGTTCCAGGGCCGTTGAACTGTCTGAAAAAATTATTTCAACGGCCCAAAAAAATTTCACCACCCCACAGGGCACCTTAGCCCTTTCATGGTTCAAGGACACACTGGCTGCGGCCCTTGCCCAGGCAGGGCAGTTTGAAAAAGCAGTTGAAACCATGGAAGATGCCATCTCCCTGATGAAAAAATCACAGGCAAGCCCCCGGACGGTAAACACCCTCTGGGACCATCTTGTTCTATTTCAGGAGAGAAAAACATTGACCGAAGAAATGGACCCCATGTTTTTTCATTGACCCCCGGGCCTTCATCATCATGGGCAAGATTTCTCACGATTTTTTGCAATAGTGATAGAATCATGTGGGAAGAAAAGGGGGGGGGGGCAAATCCCAGGAGAAGCCTCTCCGGATTTACGACAGCGTCACCGGCAACGCCTCCCCCATTGAAATCATCTCCCGGGTCATCACCGCACTTCTGGCAATGACTTCCACGCCGTTATTGACCACTCGGGCCAGGGTATCGGCATACACCGGGTCAATATCTGCCGCTGGCTTGAATCCATGGGCATCCATTCGCTGAATCAAAAAGAAAATAACACCCCTGTGTCCCTCTGCAACCAGTCGTTCAAGCTCTATAAGGTGTTTCTGTCCCCGGGTGGTGACAGCATCGGGAAACCGGGCCATGCCATCCTCCACCAGGGTACAGTTTTTTACTTCCACATAGCATAGCGCCCCGTTATCCCGGGTCAGCAGCATGTCCAGCCGGGTGTGATCACTGGTTTTTATCTCGGGCTTGAACTTGGTATAGCCTGACAGTTCCGGCACCCGTCCGTGGGCAATGGAAGTCATGACAAGTTTATTGGGAACAATGGTATTGATGCCGATGAGGGTACGGGGCATCTCCATGAGTTCCCAGGTATATTTGAGTTTCCTTCTGGGGTTATCACTTTGGGAAAGATACACCGGCCGCCCCGGCTCGCAACACCCCCGCATGGAGCCGGAATTTGGGCAATGGGCGGTCACCGTGGAGCCATCAGCCAGCTTGACATCGGCAAGAAATCGCTTGTAACGTTTTATCAGCACCCCTTTGATTAAAGGGGGCAGGGTGTGGCCTTCATAGGTCATAGGGGTGTTTCTCCCTGTTTTTCAAGAAGATTCTCCAAATCATTGACATCCATATCCGGATGAATCCCAAACCGGGTCAGGGCAAAATCATATTTCACCGGGTCCTCCGGGCACAACCGGGAAAAGCCCCGGGTTATTTCCTGGGCCGTCTTCATATTGGCCTGTTTTCTTGTGGTAAATCCCAGCAACCGCCCCGCCTTATGCATATGCGTATCCAGAGGAATAATCAACCGAGCCGGCGACACCGATGTCCACCCCCCCGGGTCCACTTCATCGGTTCTCACCATCCAGCGCAGAAAAAGGCAGCTTCGTTTACAGGCACTGCCCTTGGCCGGGTCCGCCAGAAGATGTCCTGTGTTTCGATTCCCCCGGATCTCGTGGGTAAAAAAACCAAGGGCCGGCAAAATAGTGGTATCCGTACGGGACTGTCCATGGTCAAAACATGCATGAAGAGAACCATATTGGCCCACCACCTGCCCAATACCGGAAAGCAGCCCGGCCACATGCTCACCGGTGGCAAATCGATATTTAAAGGATTTAAATTCCTGTTGAATCTGTTTTTTATCTTTCCGACAAACATAATCCCAGGGATCGTTGCCCATGGGCAGCAGCACCCTTTCCACCGCTTTTAAAATCTGCGCCACCCTGCCATAGGCCAGGGATGCGGCAATAAGGGCCACAATTTCTCTGTCCCGTACATTCGGATAGCGATAAAGGAACTGCAGAGGATCAGGTGTGACAAGGGGTCGTTTGTTGTATTGATTAAAAATAAGCGTAAGCTTTCCTTTTAACAGGATATCATCTGATTCCGACATAATTATGGTTATTTTCCCTGATTTATCTTGACTTCAATGAGATGGTGATTTTAATATGCGGGCAATTTCAACACCAGCATAAAAATAAGTTGATCACCCGTTGACATAATTAAGCTGGCACCCACTATTTACCACATGCCTTTCTAAAAAAGGGCAAAAGACAAGGACTATATACATGCTCCAAAACAAAAAGATTGGATTCATCGGAAGCGGAAACATGGGAGAAGCATTGATCAGCGGACTTGTTTTATCCAAGGCAACCCAGCCTGAGAATATCATCTGCTCCGATATCCGGGAAGAACCCCTGACGGACATCAGGAACAAATACGGTATCCGCACCACCACCAACAACATGGAGGTGGTGATCCAGTCCGAAATCATCATCTATGCCACCAAGCCCCAGATCCTTGCATCTGTGCTTAAAGAAACCTCCCCCGGGCTTGATACCTCCAAGCTCATCATCTCCATTGCGGCGGGGGTTCCCCTGGCCGCCATTGCAGCAGGCCTTGGAAAAGAACTGCGTCTGATCCGGGTAATGCCAAATATCTGTGCCTTTGTAAAGGAAAGCGCCACTGCCATTGCCGCAGGAAAACATGTGATCCCCGGGGATATCGAGCTTGCCAAGGCCATTTTTGATTCCGTTGGTGTAAGTGTCTTCATCAAGGAAAACACCCTCATGGACGCTTTCACAGGACTCAGCGGCAGTGGACCTGCCTATATTTTCATGATTGTCGATGCCATGGCCGATGCCGGTGTGAAAATGGGCCTGTCCCGCAAGGATTCTTTACTTTTGTCCAGCCAGACCGTGCTGGGAGCAGCCAAAATGCTTCTGGAATCCAAAGAACATCCCGGCCAGCTCAAGGATCGGGTTACCTCCCCCGGCGGCACTGCCATTGCCGGTATTCATACCCTGGAGCAGGGGGGCCTTCGAACCACCATGATCAATGCCATTGAGGCCGCCACAAACCGATCCCAGGAGCTGGGAAACATCATGATCAAAAACTTTGAAGAAAATGGATTAAACTAATCTCAAAAATCAGAATGACGGGTCCAGAAAATCGGGATAGACCCCCCTCACCCGATCCATGGCCCAATCAGCCCCTTGTCTGAGGGGTTCATATTCCAGATAATTGCCCTGGGGATTTGTGTAGGACACAAGGATATTGCGATACTCCCGGGCCAGGGTTTTATTCCGGGCCATGATTTCCCCCATGGCCTCGGGAGCCCCCCAGCCGATGCCCCCGGATTCATCATTGAGGCTCCACATCAGGCGACGCATGACAATCCTTGCCTGCTCGGGTTTTTCGGTTGCCATGGCCGCCACCACCCGTCCCATGGCTCTTACTGCCCGCCATTTCACGGATTCCGTGGTATGTTGAATATAGGTAAACAATGCATTGACCGCCCGCCGGGGGTCCATGAGAAGAATCTGTTCCATGGCCCGGGTTTCATCCGGCATGCACAGCAGTTCATGCATTCTACGTTTGAGTTTCCTCATCCCAAAAGATGCAGTCTCCCCTGCAGTTTCTGATGACATCATTGATATCCTCCTCTGAACAAGTGAAAACAGATTCTGTGACTTCAATATACCCGGCGTCATTTTTAATAAATACATCGGGGCACATTTCCACACAAATATCACACAAGACACATTCACTGAGCTCTATTACTGGTCTTTTCATGTCACCCCCGTACTTTTTTCCAATATTTCGGTATTCTTCAAGGCTCATGTTGTGTTTCAGGGTCTTATTCTCTTAAAAAGATGATAACTCATTGTATTTAATGAAAATACTTTATGGTTTTAACATCCATAAGACCTTTGGTTAATTTTTAATAAATTCAGTGCATTATATTGAATTTGAAGCTATAAGACCCCGGAATCCAACATGAGCCTTTATTAAAATCGTTTTTGCGACGGGGTCAGGCTTGTGTTATTGTGTTTTTGACAAGTATCTAAGAATAACGCTAAATTCAAACGAAAACGTCAATAACGCAAGCCTGACCCCAACCGGATAAGACCCTGGAATCCGACATGAGCCTTCTTCAAAAACCTTTCTGAAAAGTGTAAACTTGACAATAAAGCATGCCGACATTTCATTTAATAATGCGCAAAAAGGGCGCTGAGACATCAGGAATGCACGCAGCGCCCATTTCTTTACCGGATACTGAGCCCTTTATCTTTATATCTGATACACGATAATCAGTTTTTAAAAAGGCAGCTGCACCCCGAAATTATGATTTAAAATGTCTTTTCAAAAGTCCCTGGAAGGCAAAACCATGACGGGCTTCATCCTTGCACATTTCATGAACAGTGTCATGGATGGCATCCAATCCCAGCTCTTTTGCCCGGACGGCAATGGCTTTTTTACCTTTGCAGGCACCATTTTCCGCAGCAACACGGGCAATGAGATTTTCCTTTGTATCTGCCACGAGGACTTCACCCAAAAGTTCTGCAAACTTGGCGGCATGTTCGGCCTCTTCCCAGGCAATGCGTTTATAGGCTTCTGCAACTTCAGGATACCCTTCCCGATCTGCCTGGCGACTCATGGCAATATACATGCCGACTTCGGTACATTCTCCGGCAAAATTTTCCCGGAGCCCCTGAAGAATTTCTTCATCCACTCCTTTGGCAACACCCACCACATGCCCGTCAGCCCAGACAAACTCTCCGGAGTCCATTAAACTGAACTTCTCCCGGGCAGCGCCACACTGGGGACATTTTTCAGGAGCCGCATCACCTTCATGAACATAACCACATACCGCACAACTATACTTTGCCATTAACTTAATCCTTTACTTTTTTTATCTATTTTAACTGTTTTTTCAGCCGGCGTTTCCCACCAGCCTTTATTGATGTGAGCCTGCTTTTCCCGCAGCGCCAGGCGTTTCAACTTGTACCCGGCGTCAAGAAGTGTGCCGTAGAGAACGCCGCAACTTATATCCTCCCGCGCCTCATCACCCTGGTGTGCCAGCAGAATCATTTCCTCTGCCAGCTTCAAGGTTTTTTGAATATTTCGATCACATTTCTTTTTCAGCATTGGAAAAAGCTCTCCCATAATAATTAATTACGCAATGTTCAAGTTTTTTTTGCCTGGTTCCTTGAGAACATTCGCAAACACAAATAAACCTGAGCACCGTGTATCACAAAAAAGTCACCTGTAACTTTCCATGCAGTATCCGTACCACCACAACACAACAAAAACAAACAAATGCTGCTCAGTTATTATAACGCGATGTTCAAGTTTTTTTATATGAAAAAGCAGGTGCTGGGTACTGGATTTTGGGTGCTGGGTGTTAACAGCAACGGCTTTTTCAATATTCGTTGTGGCAGGTGGTCACTGCCATGTGGGGTTATATTAAAAGGTCGCTTTCAAGTCTACCTCAGCAGAGCCCCTCCCCCGATGGACAATAGGAACCGGACAATCGAGCTGTCTACAGTTCCGGTCCGGACCCATTGCCCGTCGGGGGAGGGGCGGCATAATGCCATTTACCATTTTCAATATTCGTTGTGTCCGACAGGACATGCGGGTTATATGAAAAGGTAGGCTTGAAGGCTACCTTTTCATATAAAAAAAAATACGACGTCAGAACCCCAACGGGCAACCGATCCGGCCCATTCAGCCCCAAATTAGATACATCCTTGTCTCACTGAGACATTCTTGTTGGCACACCCCTACTGTCGAATCAATGATCTAATGTCGGATTGAGCTGAAATCGGGCGACATGTACACTGTTATTTTCAACCTGATTTCAGCGGGAACGAAGCGACTATACAAGATTGACATGGCACTACTGCCATGTGGGTTTATAAGAAACTCCGTCCAAAATGCTGTAATAATGAGAGTTTCAATTTTCGTTGTGGCAGGTGTTTACTGCCATGTATGTTATATGAAAAGGTAGCCTTCAAGTCTACCTCAGCTGATCCCCTCCCCCGATGGGCAATAGGAACCGGACAATCGAACTGTCTACAGTTCCGGTCCGGGACCATTGCCCGTCGGGGGAGGGGCGGCATAATGCCATTTACCATTTTCAATATTCGTTGTGTCCGACAGGACATGCGGATTATATAAAAAATGGGGGTTGCTCACAACATGAGCCATTCATCATCATTGGCGGACCAACGGGGTCAGGCTATGTGGTATTAGAGCCTGAGTATTTATCAGGCTCTATGTTTCTGATAAATACCTATGAATAAAGAAAATTTCAAACAAAAGCGTCAATAACGCAAGCCTGCCCCCCACCCAAGGTGGCCCAAAATGATCCAGGAGCCTTATGGCACGACCTTTGCTTAAGTTTGCATCTAACAATCTATCATAATCATACCTGTTCTCAGCACCAATGGCAGATTTTATACTCAAACCCCAATAATTATTTTTCTTTTTTAAAAAGGAGAACACATGGAAGCCAAAATTATTGAAACAATGAAAAAGGCAGATAAACCCCTTCGCCCGGGAGAAATTGCAGAGGCACTGGGCGTGGACAGCAAGGAAGTATCAAAAATTATCGGTAAACTCAAAAAAACCGGTGCGGTAATTTCCCCCAAAAGGTGCTATTATTCCCTTCCAGAATCGTCATAATCGTTATATAATCACCACTCGATTTAAAAAAGTATCGGCTTTTTTGTTTTAAACCACTTGGGAGGACATTATGGATCCTGTTTTACTTTCACGGCTGCAGTTTGCCGCTGCAACCATGTTCCATTTTCTTTTTGTACCTTTAACATTGGGCCTTTCCATAATAATTGCTTACATGGAAACCCAGTACGTCCGGACCGGAGATAAAGTTTACCTGAAGATGACAAAATTCTGGGGTAAACTTTTTCTCATCAACTTTGCCGTGGGAGTGGTCACCGGTATCACCTTGGAATTTCAGTTCGGAACCAACTGGTCCCGTTACTCTGAGTTTGTGGGAGATGTATTCGGATCTTTGCTTGCCATTGAAGCCTCTGTGGCTTTTTTTCTGGAATCCACCTTCATCGGCATCTGGGTATTCGGGTGGAAAAAACTCTCACCCAAGGCCCATGCCGCCGTCATGTGGATGGTGGCCATCGGCGGTAATCTTTCTGCGGTGTGGATTCTGACAGCCAACGGCTTCATGCAGCACCCGGTGGGCTATACCATCCGCAACGGACGTGCGGAAATGACAGATTTCTTTGCCCTGCTGTTCAACAAATTCAGCCTTCTTGAAATCGCCCACACCCTTCCGTCTGCCGTATTGCTGGGTGGTTTTTTTGTGATGGGTATCAGTGCCTATCATCTGTTAAAAAAACAGCACATCGATTTTTTCACAAGATCCTTTAAAATTGCCCTGATCTTCGGCCTGGTTGCCTCCTTTGGCGTCGCGTTAACGGGCGATCTCCACGCCGTTCACGTGGCAGAGGTACAACCAGCCAAACTGGCGGCCATGGAAGCCCACTGGGAAACCCAGACCAGTGCACCCATTGTATTGTTTGCCATTCCCGATGAGGAAAACGGCAGAAACCGTGTGGAATTGGGTTCCATCCCCGGCATTTTAAGTTTTCTTTCCCACCATGATTTCAATTCCGTTGTTAAAGGACTCAATGATTTCCCCAAAGATGAAAGACCCCCGGTGTGGATTACCTTTGCCGGATTCCGCTTGATGGTACTTCTGGGAACCCTCTTCATACTCCAGATGATCTACGGCTGGACCAGAAGAAACAAACTCATGGAATCACCAAAATTTCTTGCCATGATGCTCTATTCAATCCCCCTTCCCTACCTTGCCATCCAGGCAGGATGGGTCCTGGCAGAAGTGGGACGGCAACCCTGGATCGTCTACGGCCTGATGAGAACCTCCGATGCAGCATCGCCTGTCATGGGGTACCAGGTCATGATCTCTCTTCTTGCCTTTATGCTGGTTTACGGCCTGCTGGGTGGGGTGGGATTTTATCTCATTGGTAAACATGCCAGAAAAGGCCCTGTCTCTGAAAATGCCTGATCTTTCAGAAACGGAAGCATTTTTTTACCGGTTAACATGATGATAGAAAAACAGGAGTTGAAATTATGGTTTTAGAGACAATATGGTTTTTTATTTGGGGCCTTTTGTGGGCGGTTTTTTTCATGACGGACGGATTTGATTTCGGTGTGGGTACGCTGTACCCTTTTCTGGGCAAAACAGAGGCAGATAAACGGGCCATGATTAATTCCATCGGCCCCTTCTGGGATGGCAATGAAGTATGGCTCATCACCGCCGGTGGTGTAACCTTTGCCGCATTTCCCAAGGTATATGCAGTGATGTTCTCCACCCTTTACACCCCCCTTCTTCTGATATTATTTGCCCTGATCCTTCGGGGAGTGGCCTTTGAATTCCGGGGACAGATTGACCATCCCGTCTGGAAAAAAATCTGGGATACCTGCATTTTTGTGGGCAGCTTTGCACCGGCCCTGCTTTTCGGGGTGGCCTTTGCCAATATTTTCAGGGGAATTCCCTTTGACGCCCAGGGACTTTACCATGGCAATATTCTTAAACTTTTAAACCCCTATGGTTTACTGGGCGGTATTCTTTTTCTTTTGCTCTTTGTTCTCCATGGTGCCAACTGGCTGGCCCTTAAAACTAATGGTCGATTAAAAGTAAACGCAGCAAAAGTGGCCGTAAAAATCTGGCTGGCCCTGATACCGGTGGCGGTTATATTTCTCATTGCCAGCAACTTCGCCACCTCTTTGTACCTCAACTACCTGGAAACCCCGGCATTCTTTCTGGTGATTGTCATCAGTGTGGTTGCCTTACTCTCCGTGGGTTTTTTCCTCTTTATAGAATCTTATTTTAAGGCCTGGTGTGCCTCGGCGGTCACCATCGTCAGCTGCACCTTTTTTGGCATCATCGGATTGTTTCCGACACTTTTTCCATCTCTGCTTAATCCGGAATTCAATCTCACCGCTTTTAATGCATCTTCAAGCCCCCTGACCCTGAAGATAATGCTCTTTGTGGTGGTGGTATTCATTCCCATTGTCATTGCCTACCAGATGTGGACATACAGGCTTTTCAAAGGGGTATTGCCCAAAGATGAGATGGAATACTAAACAAAAAGGAGGAAACAGTCATGAACATTGACAGAATCGTTTTTGCCGTGGCCGGCAGCCTGATCCTTTTCAGCGTAATCATGGGGGTTTTCCACAGTGTATACTGGCTGTGGTTCACGGCCTTTATCGGTGCCAACATGTTCCAGGCAGCCTTCACCGGCTTCTGCCCCATGGCGGTGATCCTGAAAATAATAGGCATTGAACCCGGAAAAGCGTTTAAGTAACTTTGAAATTAAAGAAAGGCCATGATATAGTAAACATTCGGTTTGTGGTAATGTATTGGGCACTGCCCCCATATATTCGCCTGTTTGGGGCTGGGTGGCATAAATGTTATATAGCAAGCCCCAAACAGGTGAGCGTGGAGTGCTGACCGAATATTTACGATATATATGCCCTGTGTGTTGCGATAAGTCCCATAAACTTTTACAAAGGAGATGAACTGATGGACAAGTATGTATGCGATCTTTGCGGTTATGTGTATGACCCAGCAGAAGGTGACCCGGACAATGGCGTGGATGCCGGCACAAGCTTTGATGATCTTGCCGATGACTGGACATGCCCCATCTGCGGCGCTGGAAAAGAGGATTTTTCCAAAGAATAAGGGTTTTCCCAAAGTTTCATAAAAGAAAAGGTATGACAGAAAAGTTCCTGTCATACCTTATTTTATTTAGATTCTGATCTCTGATTTTCGTGTTATTGGGGCAAAAGAATCAGAAAGCCTCTTTAGGGTTTAATCACAAGATCGGCCACTCTGGGGAAGGGGCAGCCTATCTCAGTTGGCCAACTCCTTCTGCAGCCAGGCCTTGACCTCACCTTCCACTGCAAAGACCCCTTTATGCTGTCCAAATGACTCCACAAATATCTTTTCCAGGCGTTCCGGCAGTCTCAGGGTGATCAATTCCTCAGAGTCAAATCCCCTGCGCCGGACCAGGCTCACCAGTGGATGCTGTTTCCAGGTATTAATAACAAAATAAACGGTTTCATTATTGGAATCCCTGGAGTTGTAATAAGACAGATCCCGCAGGGGGCCCCATTCCAGATGCAGGGCGACTGCCTCTTCCGGTGTCATGTCCCAGTCTACGGCATTTACAATACTTAGATCTTTTTTAATATCTTCAAGTCTCATTAATAGTACCTCCATGAACCTCATAATCACCCTTGTCTACCTCAGGTGATGGTTATCAGCTTTATGGATATACTATAAGCAATATATGTGCCATTCGATTTAAAAAAAGGCGGACATGGAAATTCTACAGGGGATACCGCCTTAAACCTTGAACTTTTGAATAGCAGGTATGGTAAAGAGTGCAGGGAAAAGCGTTAAACCGCCCCTCAAAGAAACACAAATGTCTCAATTCCAAGGAGACATACATGTATCTTTTCAGCCTTCTTCAAATACCCTCAAAAGTGCTTTACACTTTTTTGAGTAAAAAACCCCTTTTTTCTACTCAAATTTAACTCCGGCATGTTTTTCCACCTGATCAATGATCCACTGGCTGACCATGCCTTCCTCGGAAACTTCTTTTTCAAGCTCCGTCATCTGAATTTCCACCCGGGCCATGGTGCGATGCCCCCCGGCGGATCCGATGTGGGAAAAGGCGTCTTTGACGGTGTTTCCGGCGCTCCTGCGCAGTCCGTCATTGCGCATGATGATAACCAGTTTCTCTTCATATATGCCCGAAATAATGCTCCAGTTGGCGGACTCAATGCGCATGAAAAAATCCGCCACAATGACGCACTGATCCGGATTCATGATCTTACCGGTGTGGGCGTAGACCCGATGGTTGATAATTTTTCTCTGTTTGATGGCATGCCCGATGAATTCAAGGTCTGTTTCCTTGAATTCCGCCTGTTCAATGCGGGCCATGAGGCAGGTGTTGGCAAATTGATAAAGATATTGAAAAGCCCGAACATCCTCCATGGCTGCCTGGCGAAATCCTCCGGTGTCTGTCTTTATCCCCATCAAAAGGGCTGTGGCAAGTTTCTGGGAAGGCTTTACCCCGGCAGATTTTAAATACTCCGTCATCATGGAAGAACAGGCCCCATATTCAGGCCGGATATCGTTAAATTTACCTGAATCACAGGAAAGGGGATGATGATCAATGACGGCATCGTAGGGAAACATGGCAAAACATTCATGGTGGTCCGGCTGGGAATCCACCACCACAAAACGATCAAAGGCCTTTTCATCAACCTCATTAATGTGAATCATCTCCAGATCCAGCACCCGGATCATGGTAAGATTGTCCGGACGAGTCATCTCATTAAAATAGGTGATGCTTACGCTGGTCACCTTTCTCCAGAGCAGCCGTTTCACAGCCATGGCACAGGCCATGGCATCGGGGTCTGCATTGATAACGATCAACACATTATTTTCTTTTGAAAAAAGAGCCATTAATTTTTCAAGTCTTTGGATATTCGTCATTTACACCCCTCTTATCCTTACTAAAAAACAGGGTAAACACGATGAAGATATAGCCGGCCACCGCAAATAAAGAGATAAAAGCAATACCTGTACCAAGGGGGGCCAGCACCAGAGCCGTCAACCAGTGCACGGCAATGACCAGCCCCGAATGAAGCCGGATGGGAAAATCCCGAAACCGACAGATCACGGCAAGGCCGCACAGATTCCAGCCATAAAGGGACACAAAGGTGTGAATTATAAGCAGCCATCGGGTATTTTCGTGGGTATATCCCGGAGACATCTGATAAAAAATATAAACAATGCCCGAGATGGCCGTGACAATGAGAAAACCGATGCCGGAAGAAAGAAATTCCTTTTGCTGCATTTTCTGCCCATACCGCACATAAAGACCCAGCACCGTTACAACGGCCACAAACAATGCCAGGGTCACGGCAATCTGGGGATAAAACCGCTCAAACAGAATAAACATAAAAAAAATAATCACACCCAGATTGATGGTCCAGAAGCAGATTAGGGATAAAATACCGATTCTGGAGGTACCGTTTTGGCGGATCAAGGAAAAAATAACGGACAGGGTAATCAGGGAAAGGGGAAAGGAAAAACCCAGAAAAAAGGTATTCAGCGCAAGTTTTTCCATGGTGACCACATGGAGATACTCGTTGTTGATGATCACCATCGTGGACATGAGAAGAGCAATGGACAGACACAGCAGTGACGCCTGGTGGAATTTGGCAGAAACCGACTCCTTTAAAGAGAAGAAATTCCAGGGGAGAAGGGAAAATTTTTCAATTCTGAGGCTCTCCACAATGGATGCCAGACCAAGGGAGATGAAAATAACCATGGGATAGATATTTAAAAAGGCAAACAGCGCATACAAAAGGGAGAATACCAGAAAACAGATGGTGCGGGGGGAAAGACGTCCGGTGCCCTCTGTGAAATAAAGAATAATGGTACCGCCGGTGCAAAGGTTAAACAAAAAGATATGGAGGCGCTCAAAATCATAGTGCTCCAGGGGAAAGTAAATGCCGGCATAGCCGAAAATCAGGGCCATAATCATCATACCGGCAAAAAATAGTTTCAACAGGGGATTCATTTATGTGGGGTCTCCCGGGTTTGCGGTTTGGTGGGTGTTGGGTATTGGGTGCTGGGTTCATGGGCATTGGCCTTATGGAAATTCAAAATTTCAGGCATTTTGTTTTTTCCCCATGACGTGGCGCAGGGCCTTATCCAGGCGGTCATGTTTGAATTTATAGCCGTACACCATGAGCTTTTCGGGTTGCACCCGGGTGCTGGCCAGAAGTACTTCCTGTCCCATTTTTCCCCACACAAGCTTCACGGCCCAGGCCGGAACGGTGAAAACAGCCGGTCTTGAAAGAACTTCGACCATGGTTTGGGTAAATTGCGCATTGGTGACCGGATGGGGAGCAACAAAATTCACCGGTCCCTGGATACGCCGGTTATGGATGACGTGGTTAATGGCATAAATAAGATCGTCCATACTGATCCAGCTCAGATACTGTTTCCCTGAAGCAATGCGGGCACCCAGGCCCATGAGAAAGGGAGGCATAAGCTTTTCCAGAATGCCGCCATTGGGACTTAACACTACGCCGATGCGGGCAAACACCGTCCGAATGCCCGATCCTTCCACCAATTCTGCCGCCTGTTCCCAGTCGGTACACACCCGGGAGATAAAGAGGTCCCCGGGTCCACAGGCATCATTCACAACGGTTTCTCCCAGATCCCCATAATAACCGGTGGCCGAGGCGGAAATAAACAGTTCTGGTTTTTCCGGAAGGGCCAGCAGGGTCTTTGCAATGAGGGCCGTGGAAAGATTGCGGCTTTTAACAATCTGTTGCTTTCGTCTGGGGGACCAGCGGCCCGAGGCAATGTGATAACCGTTAAGGTTGATCACCACATCAATGGGTCCTGCCGGTGACAGATCCAGAATACCCTTGTAAGGATCCCAGAAGATTTCATCTGTTCCCCGGGGGGGCCGTCGCACCAGCCGAATGACCCGGTGACCGCCGGTGGTGAAAAAAGGAATCAGCGCCTTGCCGACAGGGCCACCGGCACCGGAGATCACAATGGTGAGGGGGGCGGAACCGTTTTTATGGGCTTCAAGATCATTGTTCATCACGGTGTGGCGATAGGCAAACATCCGGTTGAGTTCCTTGTCCACCATTCCGGCCCAGCGGGGGGGCAGGTGAAGGGGCAGACGGTATTGAACCTTGTCCTCAAGACAGGACTGATTGTCCCCCCGGGAATGAAACAAATGGGTATGAATCCACTGGGAAAAGGGACCCTTGACCATGCGATCCTGAAAAAGGGTATTCTTTACATAGGCCGTGTGTTCCGCCACCATTTTCATGGACCCCACCGGGGCACAAAGGTCCATCTCCACGGTGGCACCGATTTTAATTCCCCCGGATTTACGAATGTTCCTCATTACCATCCAGGGTGGTGTCAGCCGCTCCAGAGCACCGGGGCGTTCATGCCAGGCAAAGGCCTCGGCCACGGAAACCGTCATATCCGTTTTTCGGATAAAATATTTTGTTTTCAAGGACATCTCCTGAAATCTTTGTAAAGATTCGGCCGGCACACCATCTTCACCTGTTTTGGTCTGCTCACATAGCATTGGTATGCTACACAGCCCCAAACAGGTGAAGATGGGGCACTGACCAAACGTTTACATGAACAAGCCAAATGTTTACAACGCTTTGAATTGGGCGCTTGATCATTAAGTGATAAAAGTATTATGTTCCGGATCTTTTATCAAGTACCATTTTTTATCCTGAATGAAAACGGCATGGATATTTATTACCCATTTCAACCTAGAATGCTGGGTAAAAAAGAATCACTTCGTGCCTCAATCATACCCACTCTCCAGATCATACGCTCTTTATTTCATCAATTTTCAGGAGCTTAAGAATTAAAAGAATATAATATAAAAATGGCATGTTACTTGCTTTATTTAAATCATTTTGGTAATAAACGCCCTAAATCATATTCAGGTCTGTTGCCAATTTTCGGCCTTGCTCACAACACAAGTTTAACCCCGTTGCCCCATCAATTGTGACGGGTGGCCCATGTTATGAGCAAGCCCCAATTCTCACACGCCTGAAAAGAAATTAAACACAGGGGTCCTGTTTCCATTTTTGCCCACATGAACCCTAAAAAAAGGGTACGGGTTCTGATTTTCACCACTTCATGGCCGACATCAGAACCCGGGCCGAAAAGATAACACCAATGCTGAGCCCTTTAATGAAAAAATTACCCGTGTGCCTGGCCGTCCTATGTTTTCTACAGGGCTGCCAGCAGTTCACACCGCCCCCCCGGAAGATCCATCCCCCGGCACTTTCCGGGACAACGCTGTTTTCATCTCCTGCCATGGAAACAGCCTCATCCGGCTGGTGGGTCCAGTTTAACAGCAATGAACTCACCGGCCTTGTGGAAACGGCCCTGGCAGAAAATTTTTCCCTGCGGGAAGCTGCGGCAAGACTTGAACAGGCCCGCTCCCAAAGCGCATCCACAAGGGCAGGCCTGTTTCCCACCATCACCCTGGACGGTGATTACACCCGCACCCAGACAGACAGGAACACCACTTCTTATAACACCTTTGTCATGGGTCCGGCGGCATCCTATGAGGTGGATCTCTGGGGCAGAATAAAGGCAGATGTGGCCGCTTCCCACCAGGAAACCCTGGCATCCGGATACGACCTTGGAACCGCAGCCATGTCCGTGGCTGCTGAAGTTGCCAATACCTGGGTGTCTCTCATAGCCACCCGGAAACAGCTCAAGCTTCTAAAACAACAACTGGAACTTAACACCACGGTGCTGGACCTTCTGGAATTGCGGTTTGAAAAATCCATGTCTACGGCCCTGGATGTTCTCCAGCAGCGGGAGGTGGTGGCCCGGGCCCAGGCGGAAATCCCCCCCATTGAAAGCCAGGCAGCAAACCTTAAAAATACCCTGGCCCTGCTCCTTGGCAAAACACCGGATCAATGTCCCCGGATCATAGGAGACCTGCCGGAACAACTGCCCCCCCTTCCCGTCAACGGCCTGCCGGCCAACCTGCTGGCCCTGCGCCCGGATGTGCGCGCCGCAGGTTCCCGGCTTGTGGCTGCCGACTGGGATAAAATCCGTGCCAAGGTTGCCCGTCTGCCCGATTTTTCCATCACCGGCAGTTTTCTGTTCCGTGAGGCAAGCCTTAATCTCCTTGTCCAGAACTGGATACTGTCCCTGGGTGCAGGACTCAGTGCCACTGTATTTGATGGCGGCAAAAAAGAGGCTGCACTGGCAACGGCAACCGCCGTGGTCAAAGAACGTCTGGCCACCTATGAGAAAACCGTTCTAACCGCTATCTTAGAGGTGAGCAACACCCTGGCGGCGGAACACCACCAGGCCCGCTATGTTGACCTTCTCCTTGTGGAACTTGCAACTGCCCGCCAGGCATTGGAAGAGGCCCGGCGAAGATACATAAAAGGACTGGACCCTTTTATTCCCTTTTTAACCGAACAGCTCAACGTTCAGAAACTGGAAAGCAGACTCATTGAACAGAAGGCGCTCCTGATCAAGGACCGCATCGCCCTTTACCGGGCTCTGGGAGGAGACTGGACCCAACAATTGGAAATGCCATGACTTCACACACCACCCCCCGACGTCGTCACCCCCTGGTCCGGGTGATCCGGTTCCTGATCCCCATCATCTTTATTGCTGCAAGTATTGCCGCAGCCAACTACCTTTATGCCACCAGACCCGTGGCCCGCCGGGGACGCCCCCAGATTCCCCCGCCCCTGGTGCAAACAATGACCGTCACCGCCGGTACCCATCATGTCAATCTGTCGGCCATGGGAACGGTCATCCCCTCCCGGAGCATTACCTTGAAATCCCGGGTGGGGGGATTTGTAAAGGAAAAATCAAAAAAAATGATTCCCGGCGGACTTTTCAAAAAGGGCGAAATCATGCTCCGTCTGGAAGAGGAAGATTTCCTGCTCAACGTGGCCCGGCAGAAAGCAGCCCTTGCAAAACTCCAGGCAGGACTGCGTCTTGAAATGGGCAAACAGGAGGTGGCAAGGGAAGAGCTCAAAATCCTTCAAAACGGATCAAGAAGAACCATTTCCAATGCCGATTTGGCCCTGCGGGAACCCCAGCTGGCCCAGATCAAGGCAGATATTGCCGGGGCGGAAACCGATCTTGCCCGGGCGAATCTCGATCTTGAAAGAACCATTGTCAAAGCCCCCTTTAACTGCATGGTCATGACGGTGAACGTGGAGCCCGGTTCCCAGATCTCCTCCCAGGATACCCTGGCATCCCTGACCGGCACCGACGACTACTGGGTTCAGGCCAGCCTTCCCACAGATCAGCTGAAATGGGTGAATTTTCCCCTGAAAACCCACGGCCAGGGAAGTCCCGCCTGGCTCACCACCCGAGACAATCCCCCCCGTCCGGGGCATGTCATCCGGTTGCTGGGAAAGTTAACAAACGAAACCCGACTTGCCACGCTTCTCATCACCATTGAAGATCCACTGGGGCTTCAGCGCCAGGGCAGATCCCCCCTGCTGCTGGACAGCTATGTCAACATCCGCATAAAGGGGACCCAACTGTCCCAGGTCATTGCCCTGCCCCGGAAACTGGTAAGAGATGGAGACCAGGTGTGGTGTGTTGACGATAACCGGAAGCTGATCATCAAACCCATTGACGCTGTGTGGCGGGATGAACAGCACATTTTTGTCACTGGCGGACTTGAACCAGGGGATCAAATTGTTGTTTCAGACATGTCCTCCCCCGTTGAAGGCATGACCCTTCAGGTTCAGGGCCAGGTCCCTTCCCTGCCCCCGGACATATCCTCCGCCCCAGCGGGCAAGGCCGATCCATCCCTTAAAAACCATCCTGCCACAACATCCACTGCCACCGCGGGTGAAGAGAAATGACCATACACTCCCAGACATCCAGATTAAAAGGTCCCCTCCCGTGGATGGCCGGAAATTCCGTGGCGGCAAACCTGCTGATGCTTGTTTTTCTGGTGGGAGGCATCGTCATGGGCAGTTCCATCAAGCAGGAAGTGTTTCCCGACTTTGAAGTGGGTGCGGTTAACGTGTCGGTGACCTACCCCGGCGCCAGCCCCGAAGAAGTGGAGCGGGGCATCATCCTTGCCATTGAAGAGGCAGTCCAGGGGCTGGACGGCATTGACGAAATGCAGGCCACGGCCTCCGAAGGCCGGGGCAGTGTCACCATTGAAGTCCGGGAAGAAATGGATATCCAGCGCTTTGCAAGGGAGGTGGAAACCGAGGTCAATGCCATCACCTCCTTTCCCGATGAAGCCGAAAGACCCATGACCACCGTTGTCACCCGGAAACGCCATGTTACCTCCCATGCCATTTACGGGGATCAATCCCAGGCGGTACTCACGGAATTTGCCGAATCCTTCAGGGATCTGCTGCTCCAGGACCCCACCATCACCCAGGTGGATATGGAAGGCACCCGGGACCACGAAATCCATGTGGAAGTTTCCCAGGAAAACCTCAGACGCTATGGTCTGACACTGGGGGGCATCGCCGAAGCCATCCGCAACGCCGTGGTGGAGCTTCCCGGGGGCAGCATCCGCACCCGGGGCGGGGAAATCATGGTGCGCATGAAAGAACGCCGGGAAGTTGCCGCTGAATACGCACACCTGCCCATCATCACCGCCGGTGACGGCTCCCGCATACTGCTGGAGGACATTGCCACCATCACCGAGGGGTTTGAAGAATCAAATACCTATGCCACCTTCAACGGCAAACCCGCCATCATGGTGGAGGTATACCGGGTGGGGGATCAGAAACCCATTGAAGTGTCAGACGCGGTCAAGGTACGGGTGGAA
Source organism: uncultured Desulfobacterium sp. (assembly GCA_963674605.1). Taxonomy (GTDB): domain Bacteria; phylum Desulfobacterota; class Desulfobacteria; order Desulfobacterales; family Desulfobacteraceae; genus Desulfocicer. Next base: position 2,438,315 of record OY771474.1, read on the forward strand.
AGTTTTAAGAAAAGCCTTCCCCAGGGTATTGATATCGCCATGGTCAGTGACCGCTCCGAGGTTTTTAAACAGCGGGCCGAACTGCTCATCAAAAACGGCTATATCGGCTTAACCCTGGTATTTCTGTTCCTGGCCTTTTTTCTGGAGATCCGCCTTGCCTTCTGGGTTGCCCTGGGGATTCCCATCTCCATTCTGGGGTCCTTTGTATTTTTCCCCCTCACTGATTTTTCCATCAACATCATCTCCATGTTTGCCTTTATTGTCACCCTGGGTATTGTGGTGGATGACGCCATTGTGGTGGGGGAAAACATCTACAAACACCGGGAACAGGGAAAACCGTTTCTGGAGGCAGCCATTGCAGGGGCACAGGAAGTGGCCATGCCGGTTGTTTTCAGCATTCTGACCAATGTGGTGGCCTTTCTGCCCATCATGTTTGTCACCGGCACCATGGGCAAATTTTTCAAGGTGATCCCCCTGGTGGTGATTGTTGTGTTTCTCATCTCGCTGATCGAAAGTCTTTTTATTCTGCCGGCCCACCTATCCCACCAGGGACGGCAGCCGGGAAGGCTCATGGCCTGGATCATGGCACAGCAGCAGAAGATCAGCCGGGGGCTTGTGCGTTTTGTGGAAAAGGTTTACAGCCCCGCCCTAAAATTCATGGTGAGAAACCGCTACATCACCGCCAGCGTGGGTCTGGCCGTTCTGATCATTGTACTTGGCTATGTCAAAAGCGGCAGAATCGCCACCACCCTCATGCCCCGGGTGGAATCAGACTATGCCTATGTCATGGTGACACTGCCCTATGGGGCATCAAGCCAGAAGGCCGCCGCCGTGCTTGATATCATTTCAGCATCGGCAAAAAAGGTGGTGGAAAACAACGGAGGCGAAGCACTTTCCGAAGGTCGATATGCCCAGGTCAACGAAAATATCATCACCGGCCGGATTCTGCTCACCCCTCCGGATGTCCGTCCCCTTTCAACGGCAAAGGTCACTGAACTGTGGCGGGTGGCCACAGGGACCATTGCCGGTCTGGAATCCATGGTGTTTCAGTCCGACCGGGGAGGACCCGGCTCCGGTGCCTCTCTGACCATTGAGCTCAGTCACAGAGATATTGAAACCCTTGATCTGGCCAGTGAAAAACTGGCCGATGAGCTGGCTGGATTTCCTTCCACAAAGGATATTGACGACGGATCTGCCCGGGGCAAACAGCAATTTGACTTTAAAATGCTGCCCGAAGGACTCTCCATGGGCCTTGGGGCAAGAAATGTGGCTCTCCAGGTACGCTACGCCTTTTATGGGGCCACCGCCCTGAAACTCCAGCGGGGCAGAAATGAGGTCACCGTAAAGGTGCGCCTGCCGGAAGCGGAACGCACCACGGAAAACCAGCTGGAAACCATGATCATAAAAGCCCCCGACGGCAGGGAGACCCTGCTCCGGGAAGCCGTCTCCATGGAACGGGGTCGGGCCTACACCTCCATTACCCGGCGGGCCGGACAACGGGTGGCCACCATCACGGCCAATGTGGTGCCCCGGGTGGAGACCAACCGGATTCTGTCTGTGGTAAAATCAGAGATTCTGCCTGCACTGCAGCAAGAGTTTCCCGGCCTCACCGGCAACTTTGAAGGCCGCCAGGCCAGCATGCAGGAGAGCACCCAAAGCCTGATCCGGGGACTTTTAATGGCCCTGTTCGGCATTTATGCCCTGCTTGCCATCCCCTTTAAAAGTTATTTTCAGCCCATGGTAATCATGGCCTGTATCCCCTTTGGCATTGTGGGGGCGGTGCTGGGACATATCTTTCTTGGATATTCCCTGTCATTGATGAGTCTGTTCGGTCTTGTGGCCCTGTCCGGGGTGGTGGTGAACGATTCCCTTGTCATGGTGGATTTTGCCAACCGGAAACGACGGGAGGGCATACCGGCAGAAAAGGCCATTACCATGGCCGGCACCCAGCGGTTCCGCCCCATCATGCTCACCACCCTCACCACCTTCGGGGGTCTTGCCCCCATGATCTTTGAGACCTCCCGCCAGGCCAGATATATGATTCCCATGGCCATCTCCCTGGGATTCGGCATCGTGTTTGCCACCCTCATCACCCTGGCCCTGGTCCCCTCCTTTTACATGATCCTGGAGGATATACTGAACTTTTTCAAGGAAGAGCAGTAAGTGTCATCACAGGCATCTCATCACATGCCGGCTTTTTTAAAACCCCCAGGGATTTTGTCATGGACACCGGTTTAAAAAGCCCCGAAGCCAGGGCGTATTGGTACACCTGGTAAGGGGCCTGTCCGCCATCCTCGGGGTTGGGAAAAATATCATGAATCACCAGAAAACCGCCGGGAATAATATGACGTGCCCAGCAGTTATAATCGTTGAAGGCCGCTTCAAAGGAGTGACCACCGTCAATAAACACCAGACTTAAAGGGGTGGCCCAGTTTTTTGCCGCCACATGGGACTCGCAGACCAGGGGAACCACTGAATCGGTAAGATCAAAGGTGTCAATGGTGTTTCTGAAAAATCTGAAGGTGTCAATGCACCGGCCATGGTCATCGTACAGATCCGGGTCAAAATATTCTTCTCCCTTCTGCTGCTCCTCCGAGCCCCTGTGATGATCTATGGAGTAGAGCACCGTATCATTTATCTGACAGGCGGTTCCAAGATAAATGGCGGACTTGCCGCAATAGCTTCCAATCTCCAGGCAAGGCCCCCTTTTACCGGCCTCCAATGCGATTTCATAGAGGCGATGGGCCTCTTGACTATCAAGAAACCCCTTTACTGCGCTGATCAATTTTTCTTCAAATATCATCTTTTCTTTAAACAGCATGCTGCTCTCCATATTCTTTTAGAATCATCATTTTTTTGACACCGGTATTGCCATATAACCGGATAATGACTATAGTCAATCTATTGCTCAAATTCATTTTTCACAACCCCACTGATGCGGATGGCTTTTAAAAGAAATCCGGATTCATTAATTTATCGACCAAATCATAACCACGATTTTAAACAAAAAATTTTAATATTTAAGAAAATTAGGCAACCACCACCTCTGATTGTCCCCGGACAGACAGTATCATTTTTTAATGACTCAAGGGAGGAGAAAACCATGGCTGGAAAAATATTTTACAGAGAAAGAAGAAAAACAAAAGAAGGCGAGAAAAAACCTCGCTTCAGGGTCGTTGCCGTATTTGATACCAATTTAAAAATCTACTCAGACCATCTGCGCTTGAAAGAACTTGAACAGATTGCACAGGCCACCGGTGCCGAACTGATCGCCTTGCAAAGAGACACAAAAGAAGACGAAAATAAAAAACATAAGACGGACCAATAATCACAAAAAGGCAATTTATCCCCCCCCCCGCAAATGGGGTGGCAACCCAGGCCCGAAAGGGGGACCATAGCTTTAGTTCAATATAAAGACGGTAAGAGACTCCACGTAAAAAGCAAACTGATGGGAGAAAGTCTGGTAGGCAATTTCTCAACCAGCTGGAAATTGCTCCCCAGGAACGCCTGTACCCAGATGTTGCCATCATGAAAATCGGGGGACAGTCCATCTGCGACAGGGGGGCATCAAGGTATCCCACAGCGACATCGTAAAGCTGCCCACCTATTTTGCCGAGGGCATTATTCCGGTCATGGCCGGCATGCCGCCCTATGACTACTTTGCCATCAAGCCGGAAAAGGGAAGAATTCCCATCCACCGCACCGATGTGGGCTTGATCATCCTGACGGACCTCATAGGATCTCGTAGAGTCTTGTTTATTAAGGATGAGAACGGTCTTTACACCGACGATCCCAAGAAAAACCCCGATGCCGAATTCATCCCCAGAATCGGGGCAAGGGATCTCATTGAAAGAAATCAGGATGACCTGGTCATTGAACGCCCCTGCCTGGAAATTATCCAGAACAGCGAAGTGCTGGAGGAAGTTCAGGTGATCAATGGCATGGTTCGCGGCAATATCACCAAAGCCCTTGCCGGTGAACATGTGGGGTCCATCATTTACAAACAAAAATAATCCACAGTGAGAAATAATCGGTATTGGTAAAAAACCATCACCATTTTTCCAGGGCCGGATGCCACGCAGCAGGGAATCCGGCCCATGGTACATCAGTGGGTCAAATGAAGCCAGAGGGTAAAGGTCACGGCGGATAAAAGTGTGGTTGAAGAAATGGCAGCCACGGCAAACTCTGCATCTCCATTCATTTCCCGGGCCATGACATAACTGATGGTGGCCGAAGGAGATGCCAGCAAAATAAGTCCGGGGACATACAGTTCCGGGGGAATTTTCCAGAAGGAATATAGCCCCCATCCCAAGCCGGGCAGCATGAGAAGCTTTATAAAATTGGCCAGCAGCAGATGAGGCAACCGGGATCTCATTAAATCAAAGTTCAGGGATGCTCCGATGAGAAGCAAGGCTAGGGGCAGGGACATGCCGCTGATGATATCAAGGGTACGCACCACGATCACCGGCAATACAGCACCGGTCAAGGCAAAGCTGATCCCTGCAATGGCCGACACAATCACGGGGTTTCCCACAATTTTCATCATTATTCTGCGGGGGTTATGAAGGGATGGCATCGTATCCGCGTAATACTGCAGCACAAACACCGATAAAAAATTCTGCAAAATCATAATAAAACCGGTTAAAATACTGGCTGCGGCAAAACCATCACTCCCCAGAAAATAGTACACCACGGCCAGACCGATGTAACCCAGATTCCCATGAAAGGCATTTTGAACAAAGGTTCCCGATCGACTGGGGGGCAGATGAATTCTTGTACTGATCAACCAGGTCAAACCAAAGGATACAACAATGGCCGCCAGGGTTAATTCCAGCACCAGGGGATTGAAATCGGTTTTCAGTGAACTTTTGGCAATGGCTCCGAACACCATGGCCGGAATGGCGATATAAAACACCAGACGGTTGGCCGGTCCCAAAAATTCCGGTGGTATAAATCCCCTCTGCCGGGCAAACCAGCCAAGGACAATCACTGTAAAAATGGGAATGATGGTGTTTAATATTTCCATCGGGTCAAAATAGAGACAAGCCTCTGTTCTGTCAAGCAATTATAATACCGGCCACATGAAAAATTCTCTATCCTTGAAGGATAGAGACCCATTTTATTTTATGGTTTACTGCAAAACAGACATCAACTTATTTGGGCTTGGTCACAACATGGGCCACTTTGGGGAGGGGTCAGGCTTGCGTTATTGGCGCTTTTATTGAAATTCACCTTGAAACACAGGTAGTTGTCAAAAGCACAATAACACAAGCCTGACCCCATTGGTTCGCCAACTGTGACGGGTGGCCCATGTTGTGACCAAGCCCACTTATTTGACCGGAAGTATCGTGGATTGTGATACAACCAGAGAAGCCGCTTCCGCCACCCCACACCGGTTATTGGATGCCACCATCTCAAAATCCTTCTGCAGATCCGACGGTGTATTGGCCACCACAAATCCCCGGCCCGACCATTGCAGAAGATCCAGATCATTATAATCATTGCCCACTGCCGCTACATGGTTTCGGAGCACACCAAGGCGTTTGCAAAGCCATGCCACAGCCTGGCTCTTGGATACCCGTGAATGAAACACCTCAATCCACATGGATTTTCCATCCAGGGGCGAGGTGGCTTTAATAACGCTGAAATCACCAAGGGCCTGCTGAACCCGATTCGCGGTTTCATGCCCCAAACAGGAAGGGACAATGGCCAAAATTTCCGTTGACTCACCAAAGGTTGCCGCATCTGTTTCCGTCATGGGTCTGCAAAATTCATGGTACAGGGCAATGCGGGCATGGAAATCCGGGTTTGCCGGCAATTTTCCACAGGATTCCCCACCAAAACGGGTATCCCGGCATCCATGGGGTCCGGCAGGTACATTCCCATTTAAGGGTACATGCACACATCCCCGGTCTTTGACAACCACATTTTCCATGAAAACCCCCACATTCCGGGCGGATTTATTTTCATCTTTTCCAGACATGGAGGTCGAATCAGCCAGTTTATAGACAAAATACCGGGTATCCGGTACCGGGCGGTGGACCATATAATCCAAGCCAAGGCCATCAAAAACATTGGCAATACGGCAGACATCCCCCGGCCCAAGATTTTCCTTCTTGATAATTTTCCCATGGGTACATTCCATGATAGCCGCCCCGGTGGAAAAAATCACATAATCCACGGGCATATCTTCTCCGGTGGGGGAAAAGCCCATACCTGTGACAGCCTTCTGGAAAGAGTAAATAGACCGTCCCGTGGCAAACACCCTTGTCATTCCCTGCCTTCCAAGGGATTCCAGGGCGGCCAGATCCCTGGGATGAATGATTTTATCATCGGTAAAAAGGGTACCGTCCAGATCCGTTACAAACATTTTTTTCTCAACATTCATGCTAATTGCCACTTCCCCGGGCTCCTGCCGGTTTTCAAAAGTGTTGGCTTATTTTGACTTTTTCATGGAATTTGGGTATGAGAGGAGCTTGATTCCAATACCGGCCATTCACGTAAGTGCATGGTCCCCCCCCGGACATACCGGGAGACAACCGTACCTGACTCTATCAGCAAAACACAAACGAGTAAATTGACTTTTTACAACAGGGATGACCATGGACAAGGTGTTTGACACTGAGATAAAAAAATTACGGGACAATATTGATGACATCGACCGGCAGATCCTGGACTTGATTTCCCGGCGTCTGACACAGGTCCAGGAAGTGGTGGCCCTTAAAAAGGCTCATAACATCCCGGTGTACCACCCGGCAAGGGAAGAAGATCTGATTTCAAGACTGCGCGGCCAGGCCACGTCTTCGGGCATTGATCCCGATTTCATGGAAGAATTGTACCGGGTAATCCTGAGAAATTCACGCATGGAACAGACCGTGGAGATGAAACAGCAGGGTATTCGGGCAGGTGCCAGGGTGCTGATTGTGGGCGGGGCAGGACAAATGGGCCGTTTTTTTGCCGACCTGTTCCGGACATCGGGGTACATTGTCAGAATTCTCACCGAAGACACCTGGGACCAGGTGGAAACCCTGTGTGCCGACACCGATCTGGTGCTGCTGTCAGTTCCCATCAACGTCACCCTTGACACCATACAACGCATTGTTCCCCACATGCCGGCCACGGCCATTCTGGCGGACATCACCAGTGTCAAGACAGCTCCCATGGATGCCATGCTCACGCACTTTTCCGGCCCTGTCATAGGCCTTCATCCCCTGTTCGGCCCTTCCTGCGCCAGCCTGGACAAGCAGATCATTGCCGTCACACCGGGACGAAAACATGAAAAATGCCAATGGCTTGTGGAACAGCTGAGTCTGTGGGGGGCAGTGATGGTCAGTGCCGGACCGGAAGAACACGATGATATCATGGACATTGTCCAGGCCCTGCGCCATTTTGCCACCTTCTGTTTTGGCCGGTTTCTGTGCCAGAGAAAGGTGGATCTTGAAAGATCCCTGGAGTTTTCAAGCCCCATTTATCGTCTGGAGCTTGGCATGGTGGGACGGCTTTTTGCCCAGGACAGCAGTCTGTACGCTGAAATCATCTTTGCCACCCCGGCCCGCCGAAAGGTTTTAAAGCAGTATGTGGCGGCCATGAACGAGCAGATTGAACTGGTGGAAAATAATGATAAAACCCTTTTCATGGAACGGTTCGCCGAAGTGACCCAATGGTTCGGTCCCTTCGGCGATCAGGCCATGCGGGAAAGCGATTTTATTATCAACAAACTCATTGAACGATTTTAGCAAGACAGCGGCACTTGGCCTATTTCAGTAAAACCATTTACTGCCCCAGTGGATAAACACACTGTAGAAGGGTGCATTCCCATTTTCCCGGTTCGATGCTTAATCAGAGAGGGGTCAGGCCTGACCCCGTTGGCCCCACCAACTATGATAAATAAACCATATTGTGAGCAAAATGGGAATGTGCCCCTGTAAAACCTCATCCAGACAGGGTGGATCATGCAAGTGCCGCTGTGGGGTTAGACCATCAACTCCGGCAGCCAGGTAACAATGCCGGGGAAAATCATCACAAGGGCAATGGTGATGACATCCAGGACCATAAAAGGCACGGCTGCCTTGAAAAGCCCCCCAAGATTGATTTCATTGGGCATCAATCCCTTGACAATGTACAAATTCAATCCCATGGGCGGTGAAATATTGCCGGCACACATGTTAATGGCCATGAGTACGCCAAACCACAAGACATTTATTTCAAGGGCCAGAAGAATGGGCAGGATAATGGGCGTGGTCATCATAACGATGGCCGCCGGATCAAGGAACATGCCCATGAAAAGAAAGCCCAGCATCAGAATCATCACAATCACGGTGCTTGGCACCGGCAGGGAAATCACCCAGTCGGTGAGCTCGGCAGCGCATCCTGAATAGATGATCACATATCCGAAGGAGGTGGCTCCGATGATAATCCAGCCGATCATGGCCGTGGTTTTCACCGTCTGCATCAATGCCGTTCTCACCGTTTCAATGCTGAGACTTTTTTTTACAAGGGCAATAATAAAAACAGAAAGACAGGCAATGGCACTGGCTTCGGTGGGCGTTGCAATACCGGAGTAAATCGTACCCAAAAGCATGAACACAACCACAAGCAGGGACCACACCTTCCACAGGGATGAAAATTTTTCCTTCCATGTATAACGTACCTCGTCCCTGGGTGCTATGTCAGGATTCATCATCACCCGAACATAGATGTAAATAAGCGAAAACACGGTCATCAACAGCCCCGGGATAATGCCGCCGGCAAAAAGAGCGCCAATGGATTCATTGGCAAGGGTGCCGTAGAGAATCAAAATAACGCTGGGGGGGATCAGAATGGAAAGCGCCCCGGAAAAGGCCACAATGGCTCCGGACATACCCGACTGATATCCCCGTTTCATCATTTCAGGCAGAGATAAAAGACCCACGGTGGCGGTACCGGCGGTGCTGGCCCCACACACGGCCCCAAAGATGGCTCCAAAAACCGCACTGGTCATGCCAAGACCCCCGGGGAGCTGACGCAGAAACCGGTCCGCCACCTCGTAGCTGTCCGTGCCCATGCGGCTGTGCATGACCAGCTGGGCCATGAGAATAAACAAGGGCACACACACAAGGGTATAATTTCCCATGTGGCCATACCCCGCCAGGGCCACCCCATAAAGCCCGGTGGTGCCCGGCCAGAACACAAGGGCACTCAACATGCTCAGAAATCCCAACGAAAATGCAACGGGAAGTCCGATGAACAGAAAAAGCGTCAATGAAATAACAAGGATGGCAAGTACAATATACCACTCCATATCAGGCAACTCCTTTAATGGTTTTTAGTTTAACGGCATCTTCTGTGATTTTAATCACATACTGAATGGACAACAAGGCACCACCCACCACCAGAAACATGCGAATGGGCCACAGGGGCCAGGCCAGATATTCCGTACTTCTAATGGCATTTTCCCAGGCATCCCAGGTGAAAACAATGGATTCCCAGGTAAACATAACCATGTAGACACAGGCCATGACAGAGGTGAGTATATCCAAAACCAGCTGTCTTTTCCTGCCCATATTTTCCGTCAAAAGGTCCACGCTGACATGTCCCCCTGCCGTAAGCGTCCAGGGTCCACCCAGAAACACCACCATGATGAGCATGTAGCGATTGACCTCAAAGCTCCATGTGGTGGGGGCATTGAACAGATATCGCATGGCCACGTCAAAGCTGATGGTGAACATCATGGCCACCACAATCCAGCCGGCCATTTCCCCCATGATTTTGTTGAATTGTGATATTTTTTTCATCATTTTTTGTCCCATTCCTCTTCTTTCTCCTTGATGATTTTCACAAGCTCCCCACATCCCGGGCTTTCATTGGCGTACCAGTCCCAGACCACATTGAGCATTTCTTTGGATTTTTTGATATTCTCCTGGTCAAATTCCACAAATTTCACACCGTTTTCCAGGCACCATTTTTCATTTTCCGCTTCATATCCCGGCCAGTATTCACAGCTGGCCCATTTTCCCCAGTCATGGGCAACCTTTATAAGGGTATCTCTTAAATCCTGGGGAAGACGTTCCAGGGCATCCTTGTTGATCCAGAGATCATCTGCCCAGGTAAAAACAGGTGGCCGGGTAAAGGTTTTCGCCACTTCAAAAAACTTGTAATCCTTAAGCCCATAGGCATAAAACAAAAGCGCATCCACCGTTCCCCGCTGAAGGGCCGGATAGATTTCCCCCGTTGCCATGGTAACCGGACAGGCACCCCACGCCTTTGCCACCCGGGTACTGACCCCACCCGCCGCTCTGAGCTTAATATTCTTCAAGGATTCAACCGTATTATATTCCGTATTCCCCCTGCCGATGATCCCTGAACTGCCGCAGATGACATTGGTCAGCCAAACGGCATTGGCTTTTGTGAGATATGAATCGTAAATAATATCGTGGAATCGCCCCTTGTCTCCGCCTTCTTTATTATTCATTAATTCCCAGAAAGGCGCTCTTCTGTTCAAAGAGACATAGGGAAGCCAGTCCACATCGCCTTCGGGAACCATGCCATGGTAATAGGCACCGCAACTGCCCAGCATGTCAATGGTGCCGTTTTTCAGCCCGTCCAGGGCTTCATTTCTCCCGATGAGCTGACTTGCCGGGAAAATGGTGAATTTCAATTGCCCATGGGTGGCTTCCTTCACCCTTTTGGTGAATTCCATATAGGCCTTGTACTGGGGATGCTGGGTGTGCCAGGCCATCTGAAACTTCAATCGCCAGGTCTTGCATTCCCCCCGGTCGGTAATGCCCGCTGCGAAAACAAATAAAAGAGCCAGGCACATAATTACGGCGGACTTCATGGAACATAACCGTTGGTGAAGGTGTAGATCAGGTCCGATGCATTGCATTACCATGTTAAAAAACTCCTTTTAATGTGTTAAATGCTGATGTTGTGATCAAGGCCTGATCTTCAGTGGATGAAGGAACATGGCCTGTTCGCCACAGGATGAGATTGCCCCTTATCACAACCAGGCAATCTGCTGACAGGGCGATATCGCCCGCCATTTAATGAAGAAAGGAGAGCAACAATAATGCCATCGGTGTAAATAAATTTTAAATGATTTAAAAACAGATAGTTACAGCCATATCGCTCATTCAGAACATGGAAAACAGAGCGTTTTCCGAACCATGAAAGTGGGCGCAATCCGCACACATCAAAGGTTATCGCACGATCACATCGGAAATAATCAAAAGAGAGGTGGGAATCTGCACACCGATTTTTCCGGCGGTCTTCATATTGATCAGAATGCGAAAATAATTCAGGGTGGAGCAGGGAATATCCCCCGGTTTTTCCCCATCGAAAATCCGGATGGCTTTCAATGCGGCAAGGGTGCCAAGATCATAGTAGTCCGGCACAAGTCCCATGAGGGCATCATCATGGAGCACCATGCTTTCCACTGCAGCAAAGGAAGGGATTTTAAGATGATTCACCTGGTGCATAATATTTCTTCCCAGGGAAATAATTCTGGAATCTGAAGGGAAATAAATGGCATGGGCCTGATCTTCCATGCTTGAAACGGCCCGGTCAATGTCCGTTGCATGGGTAATGGGAAAGGCCCTAACCTCAAAATCCATCCGGGTACTCAATTTATGAAGAAGGTGCATCTGTATGCACGAATTGGGTTCCAGGGGATTATACATCACGGCAAGCACCTTGTAGTCCACCACTTTTTTCAGGGCTTTAAGCTGGGAGGTCAGGGGCACCATGCTGCTGACACCTGTGGCATTGTTGCCCGAATGTTCCCAGCTGTCAATAATACCGGCTTTTAGGGGTCTTGTCACCACATTGAACACAATGGGAATATGCGTTATCCGGGATATCACCTGCCGGGTGGCGGTGGTGCCGAAAACATAAACAAGATCAGGGGGCATTTGGAGGAGGGTGTCAATGATTTCCCCAAGCCTGTTAATATTCTGGTCGGCATTGTACATATGACACCTCACCGGATAAGGACTTTTGGCAAGACGCGCTTTAAATCCCTGCTCTGCCGGGGTTTCACTTCTCCATGTAATCATGGCAATGTCATATGATCCCGTGCGGGCCCGGCACAGGTCATCGGGACATAACACAAAAAGAAAAACAAGCATGGAGATGAAAAAACACACATCCATCCTCTGTGGAGTCAAAAATGCGGGGGCAGCCATCCCCCTGGTAACCCTTTCCGGAAAAACAGCCGGATCATGCCCCTTCATCTCCGTGGCATCCCGTTAAGTCTCTGGAGCCTTCTGTTTAGAGCAAACCGGCTGATGCCCAGGATTTTAGAGGCCTTTGTCTTGTTATGATCGGTTTTCTCAAGGGCCGTTGTGATCAAGTCCATTTCTTTCTGCGCCAGGGCCTGGGAAAGGGTATCTTCCTCACCCAATGGGGCTGACGGCCCTGTGCCCGGGGTGGAAACGTCCAAACCGCTCCGGGAAAACTCACTCCCCAGACTTCCAGGCCCGAGGGTGGAATGCCGGGCGAATATCACGGCACGCTCCACCACATTTTTCAGCTCACGCACATTTCCCCGCCATGGATGCCCGGCCAGCAGGTCCAGTGCTTCCTGGGAAAAGACCCTCTTTCTTTTACCCATTTCCTTGCAGAATTGTTCCAGAAAATAGGCGGCAAGCAGGGGGATATCGCTCCTTCGTTCCCTTAACGGCGGAATAAAAAGACTGACAACATTCAAGCGATAATAGAGATCTTCCCGGAACAGTCCCTGGGTAATGGCCTGCTCCAGGTTCCGGTTGGTTGCAGTGACAATGCGCACATTCACCTTGATATCCCTGGCACCGCCCAGGCGCTTGAACTGCTTTTTTTCCAGGAACCCCAGAAGCTTCACCTGGATGGAAAGGGGCAGCTCTCCTATTTCATCCAGAAAAAGCGTCCCTGTGTCCGCCAGTTCAAACAGCCCTTTTTTCATGGCCCTGGCATCGGTGAAAGCCCCTTTTTCATGGCCAAACAATTCACTTTCCAGAAGGGTTTCCGGCAGGGAAGCACAATTGATCTCCATGAAGGGGTGAGAATGCCGGGTGCTTTTATGGTGAATGGCCCCGGCCACCAGCTCTTTTCCGGTGCCGCTTTCCCCCCGGATGAGCACAGTTGTATCCCTGGTCTCTGCTATGCGATCAATCTGGCTGTAGATTTCCTGCATGGCCCGGCTTTTTCCTACAATATCACCATATTTTTCAAGTTTTTTCTGACGATACCTTAAATAATCTACCTCCCGCTTGAGTTCAATGTTTTCAAAGGCATTGTGGACAAGGGCTTCAAGCTCTTCAAGCTCGAAGGGCTTGTTGATGAAATTGTAAGCCCCGCATTTCACGGCTTCCACCGTGGTCTGGGTGTCACCATAGGCGGTCATGATAATCACATTGATATCAAGGTTTGCCTTTCCAATCTGCTTTAAAACCGAGATACCGTCCATGCAGGGCAGTCTCAGATCCAGAAGTATCACCATGGGCGAAAAACCATGTACCAGTTCCATGACCGATTCGCCACTGGCTGCGGTTTTCACATTAAAACCACCGCTCTTAAAATTTATCTCAAGGGATGTACGCAACACATCTTCGTCGTCTACAATCAAAAGTCTTCTATCCTGCATGTGTGTCTCCATGGCAGATACCAAGGTCCGGTTCCATGATGGGGAACAACAGGGTCACCCGGGTGCCTTGTTTTTCTCTGCTTTCTATGTTGATCTTTGCCCGATTCTTTTCCAGCAATTTCTGAACAATGGACAGTCCCAGGCCGGTTCCCCCGGGATTGGTGGTGAAAAAAGGATTAAATATCCTGGAGATGATCTCTTTTTTAATGCCATGGCCCGTATCCTGAAAAATCACTTCAATCTGTCTTTCGTACTTTTCCGGCAGAGCGAATGCCTTCAATGAAGCATTTTTTTCAATCCGATCCTGTCTCAATTTAATGCTGATATTCAAGGTACCTCCCCCGGGCATGGCGTTTAAGGCATTGAGCAGGAGATTTAAAAACACCTGTTCAATCTGCTCCTTGTCCACAAACACCAGGGGCAGATCCTGATCCACTGTTTTGACCAGACTGACATTGGCCTGCTTCATATTTTTCCAGACAAGGGCAAGGGATCGTATAATGACATCAGAAAGATCCACACTGGCGGGAAGGGGATTTTTGGGTCTGGAAAAATTAAGCAGGTCCGTCACGATTTTATTGAGTCGATCAATTTCATGCAGTATCCCCTGGATCAGCACCTGTCCCGGTGCATCGGACACACTTCTGGCAAGGATCTGGGTGGCGGTTTTCATGCCGGCCAGGGGATTTCTGATTTCATGGGCCATGCCCGCCGAGAGCTCTCCAAGGGAGGCCAGCCGATCCACCCGGATCATCTCCGCCTCCATTCTTTTTTTCTGTGTTATATCCCGAATCACCGCTATGGCACCCACGGTTTCTTCATCCACGTTCTTGAGGGGTGAGGTATTGAGTTCAATCGTCTTTGACATTTCCCCGTCTGCCCCACCGGGAATCTGCTCTATTTGCCGGTTTGCCATGACAATATTATCTTCCACGCAGGCTTTCAAAAACCCGAGAATTTCATCCACATGGGAAGCAGGACAGCCTTTATCAGCGGGTGGGGGATTTTTAAGGCCATTGGGACAGGTTTTCGGCATTTCAAGAATTTTTTCGGCACTGCTGTTAAATGAGGTGATTTCCAATTCTTTGTCAATGGTGATAATTCCGCTTGGCACACTTCTTAAGATATCTTCATTAAAACTTTTCAACGCCATGATTTCCTGTATACTTTTTTTCAGGCGTGAGGTCATTTTATTAAATTCATCGGCCAGGTCGCTGAGCTCATCCCCCGACTCCACGGTAATGAAATGATCCCATTTTCCGTCACCCACGGCCCGGGCCCCGTCGATAAGACGGCTGATGGGGGTGGAGATGCTTTTACCAAAGGCATAGGATGCAAGGATAATTAAAAAAGTAATGATCATACAAAAAGAAAGCATTCGATAACGTAAAACAATGATATCCCTCATCAATTCCGATTTTTCAAGGGACACGCTCACTCCCCAGTTCATGACTTCACACTGGGTGAAAATCATCCGTTTTTTAATGCCGTTGAACGTATAATCTCCGCGACCCTTTTCCCCGTTTACCATTCTTTTTATCAATGTGGACAAACCAGGGCTGTCTTTGACGGCAACCTCCGAATTATCAATCATTGTTTTTTCAGGATGAAAAATAAGTTCCCCCCGATGGTCCCACAGGCAGGCATATCCCCGGGCACCTATTTTCAGAGAAGAAACGAACTGGGTAAAGGATGGCAGATTAATATCAAAAACAATTATTCCCACAGGCACTCGATTGTCTTCAAAGTCATATACCCGTTTGGATATCAATACCACCGGAGATTTACCGCCATCCTGACCGGGAATAAAGGTGGTTTTAAGATTCTCATCGGTCATGGCACTCCACCCGGCAGGGTCATTTAACAGTGGAGGTTCGTTGTTTTTGGTTTCAGGTTCCGTCAGAATGGGTTTTCCGTTCAGGTCCACGAGATAAATCCGGTTGAAATAACAGTTTTTTTTCTCATAATCCGACAAAAGACGTTTCACCGTATCAAGGCGCTGGCCAAATTCGAACTGAAGAAAAGACAGCTGTATGAACGGATAATTGGATAAAAGGGATATTTCTTTTTCCCGGGCTTCAAAATAAAATTGAATCTGCTCGGCTGTTTTATCAACCAGCTTGGTTATCTGCTCATTGGTCTGGACCATCATGGCGCGTGACATGGTGTGATAGGCAAAAAAGACAGATATTAAAAGCGGGAGAAGTCCCAAAAAAAAACAGATGAAAAACAGTTTGGCTCGGATGCTTGAAAACATTGTTTTGCAATATCACAGAACAGCCCCAAAAGATACATGGCAATCCATCAAGGTGGCTTAAACAAATTTTTAAAGAATGCATCAACACAACAAAAGCCAATATGTAACCAATAGACAAAATAAAGGTTTAACCCACATCGCTGGAGGGGGGCTTGATCACAATCTCGATGAATTCAGGCCCCGACGATCTGGAGAAGGGGGTGGATTGACAATGTCCTCCGGCCCGAATTTCCCTTAAGGCACTGCTTTTGCAGGTATATGGAGTACGAAGAGAGGAGGGACCTTTGAACGCTACTGTTAAGCGGCACAATCAAAATCGTGCACCAAAAATCAAAGGCATCTTATGGGGTGTATTTGAATTTTTAAAAATTCGATGCAGCATTTCTTCAAGGTCACGCAATTTAACAGGTTTTCTGAAGAACCCCACAATGCCCAAACCTTGGGCAACCTCCAGAGACATGCTTGCGCTGGATCCGGTGCACAGGAGAATGGGAATGTCCGGTCGAATATTCAAAAGCGCTTTTGACAGTTTATCTCCTGACATTTTGGGCATGGTCAGGTCGGTGACGACAAGGTCAAAACCATTGGGGTTCTCTCGAAAACAAGATAGCGCAGCTATGACACTTTTATAACAGGTCACCCGACATCCCAGCCGCATAAGCATCTGCCTCTGGACATAAAGCGCATCTTCATCATCATCAATAAGCAAAACCCGCCCATTAATGGTGGTAAGGGTTCCTTCATTGAAATTTTCCAGGAGACCTTCCTCGGCAGAAACCACAGGCAGATAAATACGAAAACGACTTCCCTTTCCAGGCTCACTGTCCACCTTTATGTCACCACCAAACTCTTTTACAATACCAAAGACAACGGATAATCCCATGCCGGTACCCTTACCCACTTTTTTGGTGGTATAGTAAGGCTCGAAAATTCTTTTCAACACCCCAGGCCCCATACCGTGCCCGTTATCGGTGACGGACAATTCTAAATACCGCCCCGGTTTCATGGGAATGACAGCATTTGAATCCGTTGATAAGTCAACTTCGGAAAGAATCACTTTGATTTCACCCGCCTGGTCTTCCATGGAATGATATGCATTGGTACACAGGTTCATTATAATCTGATGAATCTGGGTGGCATTGCCCCGGATCATGCCACATTCCTCCCCGATGCTTTGGACAATTTCAATGCTTGATGGGATAGATGCCCTCAACAGCTTAAGCGCTTCCTTTACAACAGGCTGAATCCGAAGCGGTTTTAAGCCGGTATCACCCTGGCGACTGAAGGTCAAAATCTGCTGAACCAGCTCCGTGGCACGACCGGCCGCATGGAGTATTCTTTCAAGCAGTTCGTAGAGTTCGCTACCTTCTGGCGCATCCTGCAGCAACAGTTCGGTGTAACCGACAATGGGGAAAAGGATATTGTTGAAATCATGGGCTATGCCTCCTGCCAGAAATCCAATACTTTCCATCTTCTCCATTTGGCGAATACGATCCCGCAAAATCTTTTGTTGTCTATGATTTTTTTTCTGTTCGCTGATATCAATCACCGCCACAATATGACCCTGCAACGGATCCTGGGGATCCACGGCACAGATCTGGAGATAGCAATCAAGGGTGGAACCATTTTCACGAACCCACTGTGTCTCCATATGCCTGACCTCAAAGCCATCAATGGGGAGGTAAATCTCATCTCCCACCCGTTGGTACTCCTTGGTATCCGGATAGAGCATCTGTGCATCCTTACCCAGCAACGCCGCCTCTTCCGAATAGCCCAGCATATCGACAATGGCCCTGTTTACCCACTTAAGCCGACGGTTTACGACCAATCCAATCCCCACCGGAGATGCACTGACAATGGCTCTTAAGCGCTTCTCACTGCCCTTTAAAGCCATCTTGGCCTGTTCCCGTTCCGTTTCATCCGTGTACACCACCACATTTTCTCCGGAAGGCAACTTATAAACATACATTTTACGCCATTGAACAATCCGGTCTTTATTGAACACTTTTACAGAAATATGCTCAGCCTTTCCTGTCACCCAGACCTTCCGGAAAACATCAAAAAACTCAAAGGTTCTAAAACCGGGAAAAATCTCCAGCATGCTTCTGCCAAGCATCTGTTGTCTATCAATTTTTTCTATCTCCTGACCGGCTTTGTTAAAAGATTTCAGAATAAAGTCCAATCCCTCATCAACGGGTTCAAATACGGCAACGGCATTACGCATATGTTCAAGTACCAACTGATGCCTGTCCTGTACTTGTTTAAATCTCATTGCTTGTTTGATCTCCCGTTGCTCCAAAAATCGGGACCAGCGATTAACGGGTATAAACAGAAAATATCCGCATGTGATCAATAAAACCGTCACAAACCCAAGGCTATACCATTCCATGTGCCGGCTTCTATTTACCATTACTTCAATTTCACTCACCGGTGCACACACGGCAACAGACCACAGGGTGTTCTCAAGGCGAACCGGCGAGTAGGCCACCAGCTTCTCAATCTCCGCTTCCCGGTCCCGATGCCAACCCGAAATATAATGCCCAAGGCCTTCTGATCCACGCATCATTGCCGCTTGAATTTTATTTACGGCCTCGTATGAAAGAAAGGATTTCCTCTTACCCCGAATGCGAAAGGCATTCTGACCGACAAACCCTTTGACCTGATGCGCAAGAAAATTCCCCTCCGCATCCAGCAACCAGGCATATCCGGTTTGCCCCGATACAACCGGAGAAACGAACTCCCTGGCAATGATACCGGGATCAATTGAGCCCACCAAAACCCCTTCAAGACCACTTTTTTTTTCCAGCGTTAAATCCGTTGTCCCTGCCCCGGAGCCCACCATTGTTCCAACCACCTTTTTAATCGGCGGTGATTGATCAGAAAACGGTATTGGAACGGCGATTCTTATCCGTGCGTCACCCCGCTCGTTATAAACAAATCCGGAAAAACAAATTTTTCCTGTTTCCATTACCTGTCGAAAATATTTTTCATCACTGTAATTATTACCGATAAGATCCCGTCGCCATCCTCCAAAAGGATAGATACCTCTCATCACACCGTTATGATCCAGTATTCTGATGGATGTCTTGCACGGGAAATCCAGATATGTCCGTGGCAGAAGCAGTTCACCTTCCGAAGCCATTTGCAGGTTTTTATAAATATCTGACGACATGGCGGACAATTCCGAAATCAAAGCCTTGAAATAAACTTCAATACCATCGGCTGTTGAACGGGCCAGGATTAATTGCTGTCGGCCAAACTCCTCCTCTGCCATGGTCTTTAATTCTCGGTGAAATCTGAAATTTAAAACAAATACCACAAGAATCACCGAGAATGTGCTCAGCGCTATACCCCCCTGCAGGCGTGGGGAAGGTCGTTTTGTTTTTTTCATTGCATACATTTTCCAATCAAGCATCAAGGAGCCTGGTCATGGCATCGGCCAGCCATCATAATGGTCGGACAAACAGGCTCAGGAGTGTGTTATCAATTTTTTATTCACCCATGGGAGTGCAAGCTTACCAGGAATATTTCCATTTTTAACACCCACCAGAGCCACCAGTTGATTCACCATGGATTTCATCTGTTGGGCCTGGGCGCTGAGCTCTTCTGAAGCACTGGCCGACTGTTCGGCATTGGCCGCATTGTGCTGTACCACTTTATCCATTTCGCTGACGGCCACGTTCACCTGCTGGAGTCCCTGGGCCTGTTCATTGGAAGCCACGGTGATTTCGCCCATTAACGCAACCAGCTTTTTTGAACCCTCGGCCACCTTTGCAAAGGCGGCATGGGTCTTGGCAACCCGCTCACTTCCTTCCGTCACCTTTTTTGTAATATCTTCTATGAGTTCTGTGGTACTTCCAGCGGCCCGGGCAGCCCGCATGGCAAGATTTCTAACCTCTTCTGCAACCACTGCAAATCCTGCCCCGGCCTCTCCGGCCCGGGCTGCTTCCACCGCAGCATTTAAAGCCAGCAGATTGGTCTGAAAGGCGATCTCATCAATGGTCTTGATAATTTTTGCCGTTTCCTCACCTGCCTTTGAAATTTCCGTCATGGACAGAATCAAGACATCCATGGATTCATTGGCTTTTTCTGTTTCGGCATTGGTGGTCCGGATGAATTCATTGGCCTGGATGGCGGTCCCGGCATTGGATCGGGTCATGGAAGAGACCTCCTCCAGTGAGGCAGAGGTCTCTTCAATGGACGCCGCCTGCTCACAGGCACCCTGTGCCAGGAACTGACTGGATTTTGATATCTGTTCCGATGCCGCAGCCACTTCGGAGGCTCCCTGGTTAAGGCCTGCAATGGCACTGGACAGCACCCGGGTGATGCCCCGGACAATCAAAAAAGAAACGCAAACTCCGAACAGAATGGCTGTCAGCGCCCCCATGATCATTATACGCATAGAAGACGTAATCTGTACCACCATCTTTGCCTTTAGATCGGCTCTGACCTCATCGCAAATTTTCTGTACACCACGGGCGGTTTCCACCATCCGGGCCTCGGCTGCATGTTGTATTTCTTTCAATGACACCATTTCTTCAAATGCCCTTTGGTAGATCGAAACAGAGGTGGAAACAAGCCCCACCTCGGCTTTATTATCCTCCTTGAAAACTGCAGCTTCCAGTCCCCGGGCCAGATCAAGGATATCCGTCACATGGCCCCGGACACGATCCACATACATCCGGTCATCGCGAATAATAAAATTCTTTTCCTGTCGCCGGCATTGAAGTATCCATCTGACAATTTTCTGGGCATCATTGGCCATGGCCAGTTTACTGTCAAGCATCTCTTGTGAAACATTGTCTTTAAGAAAAGCCCGGTAAAGCTGGGTTTGTTCCGCTTGCATTTCCATGGCAATCCTTTCGGCGGTTCTGGCAGCATCAACCATAATTTTATCTGCCGCCAGGGTTCTGTCATGGGAATCCACAAAGGAACTAAAGGCAGTGCCATAGGCTGCCAGACGTGCCTGAAGTGCATCCATTTGACGAATAGTCGCCATATCCCCGGATTTTTGTTTAACAAGTTTTGCCTGTTTTTCTATCTCGACAACCTTGGTTTCAACCTCTCCTACATATGACCGATCCCCACGGAGCATGAAATTTTTTTCCTGTCGGCGAGCCTCCAGCATATATTTAATGATTCTGTTAACATCATCCGCCAGATAGACCCTTTGCGCCACCCCGGACAAGCCCCGGGAACCCACAAAAGCGATAACGCTGCCCAGAAATAACAAGACACCGGCAAGTAAAGCGATCTTTGTTCCCATTTTCATAGCCTTGAACATTTGAATAATCTCCTTGATTCTGACCGTTCTCGTTTAAGAGAAACCGTGGATTCCATTTTTAGGACCTGGTTATAATCCAGCCCGATTTTTTGATGCCCGGCCCTGATTCTTTGGCCACCACAAGACTTGTCAGAAACCCGATCACCGCATTCCATGATAACATCCGTACAAGCCCATTCCCATTTGCCAGGCATCAGGCTTCATCAACGATGATGTCAGGCTTGCCCAGAAATAAATTCCATAGAATTGTGGCATCCTTCACATCCATGCAAAAATGCATTACACTTTTTTGGCTAGTTATCCTCAAAATGAAAACATTGCTTTGAAAAATTCAGAGCAGAAATCAAGCCTGCTAGAATTATATAATATGATCCCCAAAGAGTGGGAATACCTCCTATCCATAATGCTCAAAAACAGCAACAATGAAGCAAAGAATATACCGAAGAATCAAATCTCCACACCCAAATCGCTAACATATCGAAATAAAATGATTATTTGTTTTCAACAATTAAATTTATCAGGAGAAATAATACCTGGGCACATTCCCGCTTTACCCACAATCTGACTTATTTGTCATAGTTGGCGGGGTCCATGGGGTCGGACTATATGGTATTAAAGCCTGATTTCTTTATCAGGCTCTATGATTTCGTCAAGAGAATGTTTTTAAAGACAAATTTCAACAAAAGCGCCAATAATCCAAGTCTGTTCCCTTTCTGATTAAGCATGGAGCCGGGAAAATGAGAATGCCTCCTAATACCTTCGCACATCATCTTATTGATCAGGCTATCAATTATTTGGTGTGTCTTTAAAATCAAAATCACACAACATGATGAGGCTTGTGATCCTGTTCAAGGCACATTTTTAAAATTGGTGAAGGTATTGAGAAAACTGTCAGTTAATTTTACACCTTGCTAATATTTCCGTCAGCCACCGATCCATGCAATCCTGGAATTTCAGGAAATACCGCCCATAAGCCAAGCTTGATCCCCCCAATGAGCCCACTAACCCTGAATTTTCAGATCCGATGTTTACAGACGTAAAGCATCTGTATATGATTAATAAAGATTGGTCATAGCAGCAATTATGATGACTGGCAGCTGCCATGACCAACCCCCGTAAAACCTAAAATGCAGGACGTAAAAATGAGGCCTATATGAAATTATCCTTTTTATTCTGCTGGATTATATTACTGGTATGGACACCACAGGCCATGCCCATGGAATCTCCTGTCACAGTTGCTGCGATTTTATCCACCACCGGCATTGCAGCCCCTCATAATCGGCCCCTTATCCCCCTGATTGAGCTTGCTGTGGATGAAATAAACAGCCAGGGAGGATTGCTTGGCCATCCCCTGAAACTTATGCTGATAGACAATTACAGCACCCCCATTGGTTCCACAAAGGCCGCCCGGAAAGCCGCGGACAATAATGCAATTGCCGTCGTCGGTGCACATTGGAGTTCCCATTCTCTGGCCATGGCTCCCCTGCTTCAACAGGCTGGGATTCCCATGATTTCTCTTTCCACAAATCCTGATATCACCCTTACAGGAAATTATATTTTCAGTATTAATTTCAATGATATCTTCCAAGGACGAATGGTGGCAAAATTTGCAAAAGAAACCCTGTGTGCCACCAACGCAGTGGTTTTAAAAAATCTCAATGAAGCCTATTGCATGACCCTGGCAAAATACTTCAGCAAAGAATTCAGACAAATGGGGGGAACAATTCTTCTGGAAAGTGGCTATAAGGGAGATACCGTGGACTTCCAGGACATCATTTCCCGAATAAAAAAAGTTCAACCAGATGTTGTCTTTATACCCGGATATTCCAGGGACAGCGGTTTTTTCATTAGACAAACCATAAGCAAGGGCATTTACAGCATATTCATCGGAGCAGATGCATGGGATGATATTCACCGTTATGCCGGGGATGCCCTGGAGGGCAGCTATTGCACCGCCGTATGGCATCCCCGACAAAATACCCCCCAAAGCCGGCATTTAAAAGAGCAGTACCGACATCAATATCACTCCGATGAAATTAATTTCAGTGCAGTGCCATGGTATGATGCATTCATGCTTTTAAGGGATGCCGTAAACCGTGCCCGGACCCTGGACAGAAATAAAATCCGGGAAGCTCTGGCGGCAACCCGGGGATTTCAGGGAGCCAGCGGGACCATCACATTTAACGCAAACGGTGATCCCGTTGGCAAAGGAATAGTAATCCTGAAGTATGAGAATGGAAAACCCGTCTATCTGAAAACCATGGTTCAATAGGAGAAGAATGCTTATGGCACCTTCCAACTCATATGATCGACCCCCCAAAAATCACAGAATCAAAAAAATACTGTCCATGTGGGTGATCATATTTTTGCTTTTTTTTTCAACGACTCCAGGCCGTGCCGGGGGACCACCAATCAAAATTGCCGCCATTTTTTCATTCACCGGTGCGGCTGCAGGTTCCAACGCACCATCAATTAAAGGGATCAGGGTCGCCGTCAGGACGATTAATCAACGGGGAGGCGTACTGGGAAAAAACGTTGAACTGGTGGAAATTGATAACCAGAGCTCTCCCATCGGTTCCAGGGTAGCAGCGGAAAAAGCAGCAATCCTGGGTGTCACTGCCATCATCGGCTGCAACTGGAGTTCCCATTCTCTTGCCGTTGCAAAGGTGGCGCAACAGGAGGGAATTCCCATGATCACCAATATTTCCACCCATCCGGATGTGACACGCACCGGCAATTATATCTTTCGGGTCTGCTTCACCGATGTCATACAGAGCAGGACCATGGCCCACTTTGCCGATAAAACCCTGAAGGCCCGCACCGGGGTTTTAATGGTGGACCTGAACAGCGATTACGGCATCATGCTGTCAGAATTATTCAAAGAAAACTTTGAAAAATCAGGTGGAAGGATATTGAGCCGCCTGGAGTATAAAAACAATTCTGATCTGGGCCATTTCCGCCACATGATTTCCCGAGCCCAAGCATTAAACCCCGATGTGATCTTCATCCCGGGATTTGTGGAAAGCGGTATTATCCTGCGTGAAATGACAAAGGCTGGACTTAACGCCATTCCCCTTGGAGGAGACGGATGGGAATTTAACGATTTTTTCAAAGCCGGTGGCTCAGAATTAAAACAAGGCTATTATTGTACCCACTGGGACTCCCAGAGCACTTCTGCCTCAACCCTTGATTATCTTGCCCACAGGCAGGACAAAAGCGATCTCTGGGCTTCAGAAGTCCTTTCTGTGGATGCCGTAAACCTGCTGGCCCAGGCCATCACCCAGAGCGGCAACCCCACCGACCGTTCCAGTATCAGAAAACATCTCTCCGAAATTCATGGATTTAAAGGAATCACCGGCACCATTTCCTTTGACAAACATGGAGATCCCATCAAGGATGTGGTAATCATGGAAATCCGCAATGGAAAACCCTTTTTTCACTCACGCTTCACCCTGGATGCAGATGAAGAAAAGCTATGAGTCCATCCAGGTCCCGGCTGAAAACAATCCGATCCATGTCCCCCACTTGTCCCAAATGGTCGGTGTTGTGATCAAACCCGATTTTTCTAAAAAAGAAAAGATATGCTATGGTGCCAGAGCACTGTTTAAGAACGGAGAAATTCATTGAAAGTTAACAGCCTCAGGGTCAAAATCAGTGCGGCCGTGATAATGACCGGTTTTTTTATGTCACTGAGTATTGCAACAGTGATCTACCCCTTTGAAAAAGATCGTCGCCAAACACGCCTGAAAAATATCCATGTGCTGTTAAGTGCCGTGTTTCATCAAAAAAAAGAACAGCTGGCCAATGAAATTTATGCCGATCAGAAAGAAGCCTTGATGCTGTCCCTCAACGAACTTCAACGCCTGAAAAAGATATCCCAGGTATTGATTTATAATCCCAAGGGGCAATTAACGGCATCCACATCACCCAGGAAGGATATCCCCAAAGGATTCGCAGCAATAGATGCCGGTGGTGTCGACACCATACCGGAGTTCAGCAGAACCAGATTCCAGGAAAGCTCCTACGCGGATTTTTTTCCCCCATTGAAATCATCGGTATTCATGTGGGGTTCATACGAATTCTCTATGCTCTTGATGACTTTGAACAGGAATCCCAGCTGACTCTTTTCTTTTTTGGTATATTATTTCTGGTGCTGATTCTCATCGTTATTCTTCTGAATCTGTTTTTAACCCATTCGGTCATCCTTCCCACAGCCCGGCTTCGCAATGCCATGGAGCGTCTTAAGAAGGAAGAGCCCGATGTCCAGGTTTCCATTTCCTCCCGTGATGAAATGGGAGATATGGCAACGGCATTCAATGAGATGTCCCAGAAGCTCTATCAGCAAAAAAGGGATTTGACCGATGCCATTGCATCCAAAGACGCTTATGCCCTGAAGCTTCAGGAAAGCAATGCGGCCCTTGAGCAACTCAACAGGAATCTGGAAGCCAGGGTACAGGAGCGCACCTGTGAGCTCAGTGAAAGCAACCGTCGCTTACAGGAGGAAATGGATGAAAGGCAGCATACCTACAGGGAAAAACGAGCACTGGAAAAACGCCTTGATCGTTCAAAAAAAATGGAGACACTGGGATTGCTGGCAGGGGGTGTGGCCCATGATCTTAACAATGTCCTGTCCGGCATCGTCAGTTATCCGGATCTGCTTCTGCTGGATTTATTACCGGACCATCCCATGTATAACCCCATCATGACCATCAAGGAATCCGGGCAGAAGGCAGGGGCCATTGTCCAGGACCTTCTGACCCTGACCCGAAGGGGGGTGGTCTGCAATGATGTGGTGAACCTGAACACCATTATATCGGAATACGCCTCCTCACCGGAGCATCAAGGGTTAATGATGTTTCACGGCAATGTAAATATGGAAATCCTCCTTGGGGAAAATCTGCTGAACATAAAGGGATCCCCCATGCATTTAAAGAAAACACTCATGAATCTGGTATCCAATGCTGCAGAGGCCCAGCCGGAAGGGGGCAGCATCTGCGTGTCCACATACAACCGACACGTGGAAACGCCCATACTGGGGTATCAGCATATCCAGAAGGGGGACTATGTGGTGCTGGAAGTTAAGGACACCGGTATGGGGATTTCAGATTTGGATCAGGAGCGAATTTTTGAACCCTTTTACACAAAAAAAATCATGGGTAGAAGTGGCACAGGGCTTGGCATGGCCGTGGTATGGGGAACCATCCAGGACCACCATGGATATATCAATATTAAAAGTAAAATACATCAAGGTACCATTTTTGAACTTTTCTTCCCGGTGACCAACACCCCCCGGATTCAGGAAGATAAAATCGCTTCACCCTACACTCAAATGGGCAACCATGAAACCATACTCATCGTTGATGACATGAAAGAACAAACGGAGATGGCCCGTATGATCGTGGAGAAACTCGGCTACACGCCGGTTATGGCCAACAGTGGTGAAGAGGCCGTCACATATCTAACAAACCATTGTGTGGATCTGATCATTCTGGACATGATCATGGATCCCGGCATGGACGGGCTTGACACCTATCGAAAAATTATTGAAATGCATCCGGCTCAAAAAGCCGTCATCGCTTCGGGATACGCAGAAAATGAACGGGTTAAGACCATGCAGAAACTAGGTGCGGGCACGTATATCAGAAAACCCTATACCATTGAAAAACTTGCTCAGACCATTCGGGAAGCCCTTTATCCCAAGGCAAAAGGGGTTTGATTTCTCCCCTCCTGGGTGCAAGCCCAAACCTGCTGATTAAATTCTCCGGTTATCGCACCTTCAGCTGCCCTGAAAATATCAGGGCAGCTGCTGGATGCACAACAAAAACATGCGCTTCACGAACTGTCAGCGATTCAATTTATGGGCAGAACCGGCCACTTCGTATCCGATCAAAAATTCTCAAAATCATCGTCAAAGGGAATCACCTGCTCCGGTGTAATTTCTTTTGATTTTGCCGTCAATTGTCTTGTCTTCTTTTCAGGTCTGGGAGGATGATTTGAAGCGATATATCTTCTTTTTTCGGAAGTTACATTCCCTTCTTGGGCCATATAGGATTCATTGTTTCCCGTTATCAACAATACCAGTTCCCCAACATATTCTTTAAACTGTCCTGCCTGGGCATTCATCTCTTCTGAGGCAGAAGCCGATTCTTCTGCGTTGGCGGCATTCTGCTGAACCACCTTGTCCATCTCTGAAATGGCAATATTCACCTGCTCAATTCCCCGGGACTGTTCATTGGAGGCCTCTGCAATTTCAGCAACAAGCGCTTCCACCTTTCCGGAACTGATGGAAACCTTTTCAAATGAGGTATTGGTCTTTGAAACCAATTCAGACCCTTCATTTACCTTTTTAACGGTTCCTTCAATCATTTGTGCCGTATTTTTTGCAGCCGCCGCCGCTCTCATGGCAAGATTCCTGACTTCGCCTGCCACCACGGCAAAACCGGCACCGGCCTCACCGGCCCGGGCCGCTTCCACCGCCGCATTCAATGCCAGAAGATTGGTCTGGAAGGCAATCTCATCAATGGTCTTGATAATTTTTGACGTTTCTTCGCTGGCTTTGAAAATTTCTTGCATGGAATGGGTGAGCCGCGCCATTGACTCATTGGCTTCATTCACCACCAGGTTTGTTTCTTTGGTTAATGTATCCGCATGTTTTGCATTTTCAGCTGTTTTTTTGGTCATGGAGGCCATCTCTTCCATGGATGAGGAGGTTTCCTCAATGGAGGCGGCCTGTTGGGAAGCACCCTCGGCAAGGGACTGACTTGAAGAAGATACCTGGGTGGATGCCGCAACCACCTGGGTTGATCCTTCCCCAAGCCCATTAATAATCCTATTTATGGGCAATGTAATACTTCGGGAAAACCAGAGAATGGACACAAGCGTAAAAAGCAGGAAAATGCCTCCGGCAATGAGCACCATATTTCGAATGGCATACATCGGTGCCAGAAATTCTGCATAATTCTGTGTTACGGCAATGCTCCAGCCCGTCATTTGCACAGGGGCAAATCCGGCTATCTTGTCAACCCCCTTAAACGTATAATCTTCAACACCGGATTTCAGGGCCAGCATCTGGGCGGCAATGGACTCCATTCCCCTGAGATCGCTGAATTTGAGATTAAGGATCAACTTCTTGTCCGGATGGGCAAGTATGTTACCTGCTTGATCCACCATAAAGGGATAACCTGTTTTGCCGACTTTAACCTGGGTGATCTTGTCAGACAATGCACCCAGTTTTGCTGCCGCACCGAAAACACCGACAATCTCACCGGATTTGCTCTTCACAGGAACAGCTACCACAATGACAGGTGCTCCACTGATCTTGGAAAAAACCGGCATACCGATGCTGACAGATCCACTTTTAGCTGCCTTAAAATAATCCCTGTCCGCCACGGATAATTGTTTTGTTCTATAGGTCCCCCCTGTGCTGTCGGAAAATATCATCCCTTTAAGATCCGCCATAAATAAAAGGTCATAACTGCTGCCAATCTCTTGAAAAGTTGTTACAAAAAAATGATCCAGGAGCTTTAATTCATTGCCTGCATTTTCGAGTCCCTCCGCCACCACCTTGGTTGCAGCATCCATCATTAATGGTTCAATCGCCATTTCCCTGGCCAGTTTTACTTCTTGTTGCAGAAACATATCCGTCATCATTGCCAAGGTTTGTGAAGTTTGAATGGCCTGTCCTTTGGTAATGGAAACAAGGGCCTCCGAGGATTTGTTGATGGAAAAAAGTCCAACAATCGAAAGGGGAATAATCACCGCCAGTATCCCCCCTGAAATAAGTTTGAACTTCAAAGATTTTTTTTTCATTTTACACTCCTTTTCTTTCAATGAAACGCTGCAAGAAATAGACAGCATCGGGCTTGATCACAACATCGCCTACGTCATTGTTCACTTTACATTACCAACCCGAATATTTACTATCATTAAAAACACATCACAAAAGTCAGCATGGAGGCATTATAATCTGACTGCTGATCAATCTCCTCATTAGAACGATAGGGCAAGAAGTTCCTATCCGGGAGGGGTCAGAGAGAGGGGGAGCATAAAATCATCATAACAAAAGGATACACTCTTTTGATTTTTTAAGTTTTTAATCAGATTTATCCCCCTCCTTATACCGTTTACGAAGCACATGAATAATATCCAGACGTTCAAAAAAAATATCAATAAGCTCCGGATCAAACTGAGTCCCGGCATTTGCCCGCATGGTTTCATTCACCCGATCATCGGGCCAGGCTTCTTTATAGACCCTTTTGGAACACAGGGCATCATAAACATCTGCAATGGCAACGATACGGCCAAACAGAGGGATTTCCTTTCCTTTTTTGCCCAGGGCCTTTCCATGGGCGTCCATTTTGCCCGGCAAGGGGGTATTGGTATCATCCACATGGCCGGGATAGCCTTTGCCATCCCAGCGTTCGTGGTGATTTAAAGCCACCTCCATGGCATCATCGTCATAGTCTGAGGCCTTATTAATGAACACCTGTTTTCCAATGATGGTGTGGGTCTTCATGATGTCATATTCTTCGGGGGTGAGCTTAGCCGGTTTTTTAAGAATGCAGTCTGAAATACCCACCTTTCCCACATCATGGAGTATGGCGGCAATGCGCAGCCGATCCCTCACCCGGTCAATCTTCTCTCTACAATAACCCCGTCGCAGTGCCCAGCCTTCATAAATTTCTGTGGAATAAGCAGCCACCCGATTAACGTGGGCACCGGTTTCCCATGGGTCTCTTAATTCAGCCATGTGAACCATGCGAAGGAGAATCATCCTTGTCATCTTTGCCCGTTCCAGAGCCATGGATGCGGTGGCGGCAAAGTGACACATGATTTTTTGATCTTCTTCATAAAATGCAGATATATTGCCCTGGCCATCCCGGGCATTGATGATCTGAAGAATCCCCAACACGTCTCCGTTAAACTGCTTTAAAGGAAGTGTCAGCATGGATGTGGTTTTGTAATCTGCCCGTTGATCAATCTCTTTATTAAAATGATAAGGTTGAGAACAGCCTATCTGATATACATCATCTATATTGAGCAGCTCACCTGTCACTGCCACATAGCCTGCAATACTTTCCTTATTTACTTCAATGCAGAAGGAGGAATAAATGAGTTTTTCTTCGGGTTTGAGCCGACTCTGGAGGGTATCGTTCTGGGTAAAAGAGATATGAAGGCATTCTTCTTCTATAATATAAATGGAACCGGCATCGGCATTGGCAACCATACGGGCCTTGGTCAGAATATGTTCCATGAGAATGTCAAGATCCTGAACCTGGCTAAGCTCCATACTCAGATCGGTCATCAACTCAATTCGTTCCTTTTCCGTCAACATCCTCAATTTTCCCTTTTCAGAATTTAGACAACAAACGTGCTAGTGGCATGGAAGAGACCTTGGCATAAATTCAGAATTAGGTACCACATTTCAAGACCACAGAACAAGTGGTAATTTTCCCCTTTTTTTCCTTGTCCTTTTTACTTTCAAATGCGTATACTTAATGAATCATTTTTGGGGCACAATCACAACATGAACCAATAGATACAGTTTGCGGGCCAACGAGGTCTGGTTCATACTATTGAACAGATGATGTCTAAAAAAGATCTCACACCTGTCTGGCAGGATAATTGCTTACCCTGAATATGAAACAAGGGGGCTTGGTCACAATTTGGGCCACCTGTCACAATTGCTGGGCCAACGGGGTCCCAAAGTGGGCGAAGTTAGGACCAAGCCCACTTTACACGTTCAGGGGGTGATTCCCGAAAAAAGCCTTTATTGGCCCAACAAGCATAGACTAAAAAACAAATAAAGCTCCAAATAACCGCAGAATCCAGTTCTGATTCTATCATCCGACACTTAGAAGCAGAATAAAATGCGGGGCAACCAACATGCAACATTGATCCACATCAATACCAGGACCAAAATCCATAACCATCTGGGGGAGTAATCATGACATCACATCTTATTATCGGTAATGGCGCAGCCGGAACAACCGCAGCGGAACAAATCCGCAAGCATGATCCCGATGCGGTTATCACCCTTATCACGCAGGAAGCACTTCCCCTGTACAGCCGCATCAGAATCCCGGAGTTCTTAAGCGGGAAAATTAGCGAACCGGCATTAATTATCAAGGATCTCCCATGGCATGCCCAGCGGGGCATCAACCTTGTAACAGAAACAAAAGTGTCCCAGGTGGACTATCAAAACAAAACCGCCATCACCGCAGATGGCAGGGATTTTTCCTATGACACCCTGCTCCTGGCCACAGGAAGCAACTCCTTTGTGCCCCCCGTTAAGGGAAGCGATAAAAAAGGTGTTTTTACCCTTAGAACAGTGGCGGATGCCAGGGCCCTGGCAAATATCAGTTCCGAAGCCACAGAACTGGTACTCATCGGCGGCGGTCTTCTGGGACTTGAAGCAGCTGCGGCCATGGCCCAAAGGGGCAAACATGTCACCGTGGTGGAATTTTTTGATCGGCTTTTACCCCGTCAACTGGACAATGAAGGTGCCGCAAGGCTCCAGGCGTTACTGGAAAAAAGAGGATTTGCCTTTAAATTGGGAGCAGTCACTGAAGAAATCACAGGTAAAGACCATGTGGAGGGGGTGCGTCTCAAATCAGGTGAGACACTTCTATCCCATGCCGTCTTATTTTCAGCAGGGGTGCGGTCACAATTATCCCTGGTAAAGGATTCCGGCATGGACACAGACCGCGCAATTGTGGTGAATGAACGCATGGAAACATCCCTTGCCGATGTGTACGCCGCCGGGGATGTGGCACAGTTTAAAGATATCAACTATTGCATATGGCCCGAAGCCGTTGAGCAGGGCCGCGTGGCAGGCATCAACATGGCAGGCGGGAATGCTCTGTTTAAAAATATCCCCCCCTCCAATGTTTTAAAAGTGGCGGGCATTGCCCTTGCATCGGCCGGTGAAATTGATGTGGAAGGTAAGATGACTTCTGAAATAACCGCCAGTGAGACTGGGTATCAAAAGATTGTAAAAGATACCCATGGAAACATCATTGGCTGTATCATGCTGGGGGATACCAGCGAGTTTAACCAGATACTTAAACAGATAAAAGGAGATAAATAGCACATGGAACCACTTCAGGGAACGGAAACGGAAAAAAATCTGCTCAAAGCCTTTGCCGGGGAATCACAGGCAAGAAACCGATACACCTATTTTGCAAGCCTGGCCAAAAAAGAAGGCTATGTGCAGATGGCTCATATTTTTGAAGAAACCGCAGACCAGGAAAAAGAGCATGCCAAACGACTGTTTAAATTTCTGAAAAGCGGTGAAGAAATTGAAATCACATCGGCATTTCCGGCAGGGGCATTAAAGTGCACCGTGGACAATCTGGAAGCCTCGGCCGCCGGTGAAAACTATGAGCACACCACCATGTATCCCGAATTTGCAGCAACGGCAAGAAAAGAAGGTTTTGAGGCCATAGCTGATGTATTCATGGCCATTGCCGTTGCAGAGAAACAGCACGAAAAAAGATTTCTTGATTTAAAGGCCAACATTGAAAATAACCGGGTGTTTAAAAGGGACACAGCCGTGACATGGCGTTGCCGCAACTGCGGTTATCTCCATGAAGGTCAGGAAGCCCCGGATACCTGCCCGGCATGTGCCCATGCAAAGGCCCATTTTGAACTTTTAGGCGAAAATTATTAACCCCTCATGGGTCATAGATTCTTATTTCTCATAGCACATGTGCCAGGTTCAATCTCAAATAGAACACATTATGAGGTGGCCGCTTGGAGAGCCTATGACCGGCGAGTAAATCCGATGACATTTTTGGGGGGGGTCAAGCTGTACTGATCATTCCCCAATTATTAAATTAAACCATTTAAGGAGGTATCATGGCGGAAAAACTGGGTATTTACAAATGCGAAAAATGTGGCAACATTGTTGAAGTCCTGCACGGAGAAAAACCCCCGCTGAGCTGCTGCAATCAGCCCATGGCACTGATGAAGGAAAACTCTGTGGACGCGGCCCTGGAAAAACATGTGCCCGTGATTGAAAAAATTGAGGGTGGCTACCTTGTCAAAGTCGGCAGTGTGCCCCATCCCATGGAAGCCAAACACTACATTGAATGGATCGAACTCAATGCCGAGGGAATGGTTTACCGTAAATTTCTCAATCCCGGAGATGCACCTGAAGCCACATTCCTCACGGATGCAACGGCTGTGACTGCAAGGGAATTTTGTAATCTCCATGGCTTCTGGAAAGCCTGATCCTGTAAATACCGTTTGATTCAGCCGCCGTTATCAGGGCATTCATAGGCCGTGTTTAACGGCGGTTTATATTCCAGGTAGATTTTTTTCATCCAAAAAGGAAGTCATCAGGGAGGTTTAAGCATGTCAGAAGAGTTAAGTGCTGGATGCACACGTCCTTCAAGTGCACCGGTGGAAGAGGCACAAGCCCTGGCCCCCGTGGAGGCAGTTAACAAACCCATGGTAAAGGAGAAAATCATGATACAGGTAGGGAAAAAAGCGCCTGATTTCACAGCGGCGGGCTATCATAACAACAGTTTTGTTAACGTGAAATTGTCAGAACACTTGGGTAAATGGGTGGTCCTGTGCTTTTATCCCGGTGATTTCACCTTTGTATGAGCCACTGAAATTTCAGCAGTTGCTGAAAAATATCCTGAATTCCAGAAACTGGGCGTGGAAGTTCTTTCCATGAGCATTGACAGCATGTTTGTCCATAAAATGTGGAATGATCATGAGCTGTCAAAAATGGTGAAAAATGGGGTACCTTTTCCCATGCTGTCCGATGCAGGCGGTAAGATAGGCACCATGTACGGCGTCTATGATCCCGATGCCGGCGTGGAAAACAGAGGGCGTTTTCTTATTGATCCCGACGGCATCGTACAAGGCTTTGAGGTCCTGACCCCGCCTGTGGGTCGCAATGTCAGTGAAACCATCCGACAGATCCAGGCATTCCAACTGGTCCGGGCATCCAAGGGTGGCCAAGCAACCCCCTCCGGCTGGAAACCCGGTAAAAAAGTATTGAACCCGGGCATAAATCTGGTGGGCAAGGTATGGGAAAACTGGTCAACGGACATGGCCTTTGACTGATTAAATTCACCGGGCCTGCTTTTAAAAAAGGCAGGCCCGACATGATTCTTCTGGGTCTTGGTCCCAAAATGGACCAGCAGTCACAGGTGGCGGGCCAATGGAGTAAAACTTGCCTTTTTCATCTAATGCTCGTCAAACTGTTATCAAAAGGTAATAATAACAAAGCCTTTTTCCTGGTAGGCCGCCATACTGGCGTGGCCGGAAAGATCCTCCAGAAGCGGCATCTTCTGTTCCACTGCTGCCTCCAGGGTGCCCAGTTTCTGGGCGCATGCTTTACACACACCGTCAATAACACCGGCTTCCAGGGATTTCTTCCACAGGGTATTTAACGGATTCCCCGGTTTAACAAGCTCCGGCAACAACTTCACCGAAGCCCCCTCAAGAACAACTTTTACCCCATCCCCTCTTTTTTTCATGTCCAGGGCATTTAAAAGCACATGGATAAAGCACATGGGGTCGCCATTAAATACAAACAACGCATTTTTAGCCATGATCTGTTCTCCTGATTTTTGATGACTGACAGGCAGACGTGCAAGGAGACAGAAATCTGCCAAGCCTGTCACGCCTGCGTTAGATCCCCGATATCCATTAGGAAATTTTATCTATGCAATCCCGGAAAGCTTAGTTGCCAGAAGTCTTATATGCGCCATTTCTTCCTTGATGATATCATCCACACGCTGTTTACCAGAGGCACCTGTAACCACCTCTTTCATACCAAGGTAAAAAACGATGGAATCCTGTTCGGCCTTGATGGCAGCGGAAAGAATATTTTTCATATCATTGCCGGGTTCTTCTTTCTTAAAGAAAATTTTGGTATCCGCCATGGCCTTGAGATAAAGAACAGCTTCTCCTTCGGGATCAAACATCTGGTTCTCTTTTTCTTCTTTTTTCAGATCCGCCTGCATGGCAGCAAAGGTTTTTTCGTGCTGATCTTCCATTTCTGCCAGGGCTTTCAAAAATTTCTGCTCCTTTTCTCCAGAAACATTGGCCGCAGCTTTTCTGTAAAAAGCCGCACCGTTTACCTCAATCTGTTTTGCCATCTCAAATATTTCATCTGCACTGAAATCGTATGCCATTCAGTTACTCCTTTTCTTGTTATGGGAAAAAGCAGGCGCAGGATACTAGATGGAGCACCTTACTTTTTCAGTTTTTATTGTGGCAAGGGAACTTGCCGTCATTATTGTTGACAGGTTTCAATGATTTTATCTGCTATTTCTTTTCCCATGGAAAAACATTTCTCCAGATCTTCGGGCTCGGGCACATACTGCACCTTGAGTCCTTCATGGATTACTTCCATTTTCATGGAGTCAAATTCCCGGTTGAGAATTTTCACGGCTTCCCCGCTCCAGCCATAGGACCCAAAGGCCGCGGCCATACGATTCTGGGGACGAAGCCCCTTGATGTATGTCAACACATCTGCCACCACCGGGAATATGCCATTATTAAGAGTGGGAGAACCCACCACAAGGGCTTTGGCATCCATGACTTCGGTCATGATATCACTTCTATGGCATTTTCGTGTGTTCATGAGCCGTACATGCACATCCCGGGATTCAATGCCCTTTGCAACTTCCCGGGCCATGACAGCGGTACTCTTCCACATGGTGTCAAAAATAATCACCGCCTTCCGGCAGCAATTCTGTCGACTCCACTGGTCGTACTTTGCGATGATGGCACCGGGATTTTTCCGGAAGATCACCCCATGATCGGGGCAAATCATATCTATCTCAAGGCCGGATGCCTGAACTGATTCCAAAAGTTTCTGCACCTTACTGGAATAATTAAGCAGAATATTAGCATAATATTTTGCCGCATGATCCATGACCTTGTCACCGATCTCATCGTCAAAGGCACAGTCTCCGGCATAATGCTGACCGAAAGCGTCACTGGAAAAAAGAATTTTATCCTCTTTGGCATAGGTAAACATGCTGTCGGGCCAGTGAAGCATCCTGGTTTCCATGAATGCAAGGGTTCTTTTGCCAAGGCAGAGTTCTTCACCGTTTTCAACTGCCCGAAGATTAAGCTTGCCGGGAAAATGACTATTCAGATTTTTAAGCCCCATCTTGGAGCAAAGCACCGTCTTGTCCCTGCCTATGCGTTTCATTACAGTGGTAAGAGCACCGGAATGGTCCATCTCCGTGTGATTACTGATGACAATATCAATGTCTGCGGGATCAATAATCTTACTGATGTTGTCCAGAAGTTCCTGGGCAAACTCCTTTTTAACCGTGTCAATGAGGACATTTTTCTCATCAAGGATCAAAAAGGCATTGTAAGAAGTGCCCTCATAGGTGGAATAGCCATGGAAATCCCGAATATCCCAATCCCGGCAGCCCACAGAATAAATACCCGGTGCTATTTCAACGGGTTTAAACATTCTCAATCCTCCTTAACGTCTTAATCAAGTTTTTCAAAAAACTCTTTTTCTGCACCACAAAGGGGACATACCCAGCTGTCCGGCAGATCCTCAAAGGCAGTTCCGGGTTCAATACCATTTTCAAAATCACCTTCGGCAGGATCATAGACATAATCGCAGGGGCATTCATATTTACTCATTATTATTCTCCTTAGATATTCATTGGATTTTGTGGATTTGATCCCGTTTATCCAAACAAGGGTTAAAAAGACCGAATCATCCGCTGATACTATACCGGTTTTTAATCATTGTAAACCACAAGACAAAGTTTTAGCCAGGACCATGATAAATGTTAATCAATTTTTGTGCCGGACTGTGATCTTTTATGAAAAAGATCTGAAAACATTGAGAAACAAGCTATCATAAATATCTTAAACTTTCGGTCTTGCCTTATTGCGCTGGGTCAAGTAGACTCAAATTTGATTCCAGGAGCATTTATAATACCCATTTGGCGACGATCCATGGCACAGCTATTGTTTACTTGATGTTCAAGTGATTCATACACATACAATCATGTCTCATAATCATGTCTCACTCAATCCCGCCCCAGGGCAAATCAATACTGCTCCTGGATGGCCAAAACCAAACACAGATCAATAAAGGAGGTTTTATGAACAGCTGGGTATGTGAAAAATGTGGTTACAAACTGAAAGCTGACGCACCGCCGGAAATCTGTCCATCATGCAAAAACAAATGCGCATTCGTGGACAACTCCTGCTATACCCCCGATTGTACCGGACAGGACTATGATCCACGGATCAAAGGCAAACCATGACTGACAGGATCATGAAACAATGCCGATGAATGTAAAAAAAAGAATCCTGTATCTGATTTTTTTGGGGATACTGCTCTGGGAAAACCTGCTGGCGGCCGACACCAGCCAACCGCCCATGGTGGTGGGGCCTTTTTCATCTTCTCTGGCCGGAGACGTCCTTCCACCGGGCTGGAAACCCATGGTATTTGATAAAATAAAAAATCTCACCACATATACTCTGGTAAAGGAAGATGGACTTGTGGTGATCAAAGCGCACAGCAATGCATCCTCATCAGGACTCATACGCCGCATGAGCATTGATCCTTTAAAGTACCCTGTGATTTCCTGGCGATGGAAAACAAAAAATCTCCTGAAAAACGCCGATGTGACCCTGAAATCAGGAGATGATTATCCCGCAAGGATTTACATCACCTTTGCCTATGACGGGTCAAAGGTCAGCTTTTTTGAAAAAACAAAATTTAATGCAGCAAAGCTGATTTATGGGGAATATCCCCCCATGGCAGCCATCAACTACATCTGGGACACAAAAGCCCCCAAGGAGACATCTGTGCCCAATGCCTACACCGACAAAGTGATGATGGTGGTGGTGGAAAGCGGAAAGGCCAATTTAAACACCTGGGTTGATGAAAAACGCAACATCCTGAATGATTACCGAAGACTGTTCGGCCAAGAGCCTCCCATGATCTCAGGGGTTGCCATCATGACCGACACCGATAATACCGGGGAGGGTGCCACCACCTTTTATGGAGATATCATTTTTTCCAGCATTCACGAATAATACCGTTCCGCACTGCCGGGAATGTCAATGTCCCGGCAGTGCCTGGAAAGGGAAAAACCCCAATAAAATATAAATATTCTATTTTACTCAATAAATGTTTGGACAATTCCCCATATTCGCCTGTTTGGGACTGCGCAGCATACCAATGCCATGTGAGCTGGCCAAAACAGGTAAATATGGGGTGCTGACCGAATATTTACAATAAAATTATCCCACCAGTTTGGCAATCTCTTTGCCGTAATCCTGGGCCATGGTCATGCCGCCTTCCAGCCAGCTGGCCTTTAGCATCAATGGGGAGCCCACCATTTTCATGCCATAGATGTTGGCCATGGTGTCAAAGATCCGCTGGGGGGCTTCTCCACTCCAGCCAAAGGCACCAAAAGAACCTCCGGGCAGATCCTTCAATTGGGCACGTTCGGCAATGAACAGCAGCTGTTTCATGGAGGATATCATTTCTCCATGATAAGTGGCGGAACCAAAAACATAACCATCAAATCCCTTTAAAGCCTCTTCGGACTTGATTTCATTGGCATTTTTCAGGGTGGCACCATGCCCGGAAATACGAATACCTTCGGCAATAAGGTCAGCAATTTTCTGGGTTTCTCTGGAACGTGTTGCGTAAACGATTAAAAATTCAGCCATTATCATCTCCTTAATTTTTGTTGAGATAGCAATAATAGTTTTTGGGTTACCAACGCAGTGACGGTGCCCCATATTTACTGAGGGCGTTGTCACAAGATGGGCTACGTTGGTGTGGTCCGCAACTGTGAGGGGTGGCCCATACCGTGGCCAAGGCCCTTACTAAAAAATAGACCAAATCATACGAAGGGCCACCAAATAAAGCAGGAAAGCAAAAATACGTTTCAATTTGTCCACGGGGAGCGTGTGGGCAAGTTTTGCCCCCAAAGGTGCCGT
The DNA here is from genome assembly GCA_963674605.1 of uncultured Desulfobacterium sp. Classification (GTDB taxonomy): domain Bacteria; phylum Desulfobacterota; class Desulfobacteria; order Desulfobacterales; family Desulfobacteraceae; genus Desulfocicer. The sequence continues at coordinate 2,477,420 of OY771474.1, forward strand.
ACACACACTGGCAGCAACTATGCCTGCAAGGGCTGTGCCCTGGATGTAACCCAGACTATAGGATGGCAGGCCCGCCACCCCCCATCCATTGAGAAGATACCCAAGGGTTCCTGCCACGGCAATGGGGAACCCAATGGCAGAGGACGTACCAATGGCATGGCGGATGAGCGTTTTGTGCCACACCAGAAAAGGAACAGATAAGGTCCCTCCGCCAATGCCCACCAGACTGGAAAAAACACCTATAATCCCCCCGGCACCGAACATGGCAGACGTACCAGGCATTTCACGGGTGGATTCGGGCTTAATGCCCAGAAGCATCTGTGTTCCCACATAAAGCAGAAACACACCAAAAAAAACCTTGAGAAAATTGGTACTCAACTGGGAAGCAATCCAGGCACCCACAAAGGTACCCACCAGGATGCCCGGGGTGATTCTAAACACCACCGGCCACACCACCGCACCTCTTTTATGATGGGAACGAACACTTGAAAGAGAGGTAAATAAAATACTGGCAAGGGACGTGCCAAGGGCCAGATGAAGGATGTGGTCATGGGCAAAAGCCTGACCGGTGAACGCAAAGGTGAGCATGGGGACAATGACAAGTCCCCCGCCAATGCCCAGAAGGCCCGCCAGTACTCCGGCAACGGCCCCCAGGACAAGATAAAGAAGAATCAGTGACATCCGTAAATCTCCGTGGCAGAAAACTTCCACCAGATATAATAAAGGTCATGGTGCATGGGATCTGCAGACAGAACCCACAAGTGTGACTTGAAAAAGCCGGGCCTGATCACAAGACCGGGGTCCCGGCATCCATCCTGACAATCAAACAATCAATACAAAATATTTCTGTCAATATCGGCCACACGATTCTGGCCGGTCATGAACATGGCTTTTTTAAATATTTTCTTGATGTGTTCCATGTGCAGCCGCACCCCGAGGGTTCCTCCCCCCACAGCGGCCCGGATGACATCCCGTCCCAAAAGAACGGCATCGGCACCAAGAGCAATCATTTTCAACACATCATAACCGGTTCTGACACCCCCATCCACGGTGATGAACACCTTTCCATTGAGTCGCTCAACAATGGCGGGCAATACTTCGGCTGTGCCCGGGGTGGCATCCAGAACCCGACCGCCATGGTTGGACACCGCCACCACCTTTGCCCCGGCTTCGGCACAGGCTTCTGCGTCTTCAACGGCCATGATGCCCTTGGTGATAAAGGGCAGAGAGGTGTATTCCACCAGCTCTCTGATATCTTTTATGCTTTTTCGAAACACCGGCTGGTTGTTCCGAGCCATTATGGTGGAACCACAGCCGTCCAGATCCATGCCCACCGCAGGACATCCGGCATCTTCTGCCATGTGAATCAGTTTTTTCAAAACATCCTGGGCCCTGGGTTTGAAAATGGGAATGCCCTGGCCCTTTTCTTCTTTTAATACCTGCAAAGCAGGATTGTTCTCCGGTGTGTAAAACCAGGTGTCCCCCCGCCAGCCGATGGTGCCGGCCTCACGACATCCATTAACAATGGCCCGGCAGAAATCCTTTTCCGGCATGGCATCATTGTATTTTTCAATGCCGGCGGTGGAGGCCCCCATGACGGGGAAATCCAGATCCATGCCCAGAAATTTGATGGAGGTATCCGGGACGGCATGTTCCCCCACCACCCGCATTTTCAAACGCAGATTCATCAGGGCCTGTGCATTGTTTCGAAAAGAAGCCCCCTGCCCTGCCCCGCCAAAACCAATGGGTTTGCCATAGGCTTCTTTCTGGCAGACTTTATCAAAATTCCCATCACATGCGGGATAGGCCGCACACAGACCTTTCAAGCGTTTCCGGGCCTGATCCCTCACATCTTCAGGGGTTGCCGGAATTCCGGCTTCAACATCCAGTATTAGTTTACCCGCTGCCATGCAGGTGGTGCAATGGTCAGGGGAGTTGTCCTGGGTTACTTTTGTGTGGCACATGGTGCAATACCATTGGGTCATATATTACTCCTTTTTATTCTTTCATATGAAACTCCGTCCAAGGTGCTGCAATAATGAGAGTTTCAACTTTCGTTGTGGCAGGTGGTCACTGCCATATGGGGTTTTATATGAAAAGGTAGCCTTCAAGTCTACCTCAGCAGAGCCCCTCCCCCGATGGGCAATAGGAACCGGACAATCGAACTGTCTACAGTTCCGGTCCGGGACCATTGCCCGTCGGGGGAGGGGCGGCATAATGCCATTTGACTCCGCGTCCACGACCCTATCTTCGTTGTGTCCGTCAGAACATGGCAGTTTTTATGAAAAAGCAGCAGCCACTTTCTCCGGATCAAAGACATGATCAATAAGGGGTTTTTCAGAAAGTTCCTTGATCCGCTGGTGAAAGGGAACACCTTCCTTTTCATACAAGATGCCCGTGGGGATCTTATCTCCCCATTCCATGGCAAGACCCATGGCTTTGGCAAAATCTCCGGGATCGTGGGATACGTCAATATCATACACCCGGTCCATGTACCATTTCTGGGTGTTGATCTTATTAAAGGACACACAGGGCTGAAGGATATCAATGAGGGCAAAGCCCCGATACTGCATGGCCCGCTGGATAAGGGCTGTGAGCTGTTCAGGTTTACCGGAAAACCCCCGGGCCACAAAACCGGCTCCGGCGGCAAGGGCCACAGCCAGAGGATTAAAGGGCTGGGAGACGGTCCCCTGTTTCTGCAGCCGGGTCACAGTGCCCAGAGCGGTGGTGGGGGATGCCTGGCCCTTGGTGAGTCCATACACCTGGTTATTGTGCACCAGAAGGGCAATGTCCACATTTCTTCTGATGGCCGCCAGGAAATGGTTTCCGCCCTCCCCATAACAATCCCCATCCCCGGAGTTCACCACCACATTGAGATCATGGTTGGCGGTTTTGGCACCGGTGGCAACGGGGAGTGCCCGACCATGGAGAGTGTGAAAGATATTTCCCTGGATAAAATGTGGGGTTTTTCCGGCCTGACCGATGCCGGAAATAAACATCATTTTTTCCGGCGGAATATTCTGGGCGGCAAAGGCCTCTTTCATGGCCGCCAAAATGGGAAAATTGCCACACCCCGGACACCACTTGTTCTCAAAATCATTATTATAATCGCTGGCTTGGACCATGATTTACTCCATTATATCTTGTGTTTTTTTAATGATATATTCCGGGTACAGGGGACGACCATCATCTTTTAAAATGGCGGCATCATAAAAAATTCCCGTTTCCTGGGAAATAAGCATTCCCATCTGGCAATTGGAATTCTGCTCCACCATGATAAGGGTCTTGTTTTCCAGAATTTCTGTCCATTGCTGCCGGTCCAGGGGCCAGATATCTTTTATTATCACCGCCCCCATATCCCTTCCCTGTTGCCTCATGATCCTGCACGCCTCCAGGATAATTTCCCGGGAAGATCCCCATCCCACCAGTAGAGTGGCACTGTCCCCATGAAATACCTGGGGAGCAGTCATTTCCGCCAGCATGGCGGCATGCTTTCCATTTCGTTTGGCGTTCATGGCTTTTTTGTTTTCGGCATCTTCGCTGATCTGCCCCGCTTCATTGTGTTCATTGCCGGTGGCCCGCACCAGGGCTTTCCCCCTGCCGGGCACAGCCCGGGGAGAGATACCGTCATTGGTGAACCGATATCTAAGATATTTTTCCGGCTCTTCCATATCCATGTCATGGCAGATAAACCTGGAAAGATCCTTTTCAACGGTGAAACAATTTTCCTGGGTCACCTGGGAAGTATTCAAAAACTGATCCAGAAGAATGATGGCAGGCACCTGATATTTTTCAGATAAGGTAAAGGCTTTTTTCGTCAGCTCATAGGTTTCCATGGGATTACCCGGGGCAAAGACAAACCGGGGAAAGGCGTCCTGGGAGGCGTTGAGCGCAAACAGCAGATCCGCCTGACCCGTGCGGGTGGGAAGCCCGGTGGCAGGACCGGGACGCTGGGCGTCAATAATCACAAGGGGGGTTTCACTGATGGCGGCCAGACCTAGGCCTTCGGTCATGAGACAAAACCCGCCCCCGGAAGTCGCGGTCAACGAGCGTACACCGGCAAAGGAGGCCCCCACGGCCATGTTAACAGCGGCGATCTCATCTTCTGCCTGCTCCATGACAATGGGCAATTTATCCATAAAAGGCACCACGCTGGTCATAACACCCGTGGCGGGGCTCATGGGATAAAAGGAGAAAAACCGGCAATCCGATGCCAGAGCGCCCATGGCAGCAGCCTTTACCCCGTTAATAATCACGGTATTGGTTTGTTTGGGGGTCCAGGAAAACTGACGGAGAAATCGAAGATCCCCGGCGGCATCATACCCCTTGCCCGCAGCAGCAATATTTAAAGAAACAATTTTTTCCCCTTTGGCCGTAAATCGTCGGGTAAGGAGGGTTTCAAGCGCATCAAAAGGTGCTCCCAGTATGGAGAGAATGGCCCCGGCGGCCACGGTGTTGGCGGTGATGGCCCCACCGGCTTCCCTGGCCAGTCCCTTGAGAGGGATGGCCAGGGTATTATCCTTAAATCCGGTTTCGGTGTCGGAATTAAGAATGATCATGGCATCTTTTTCAAGATTTCCGCGATTCAAAGAAAGGGTCTGCTGATCCAGGGCCACCAGGATATCCACGCTGCTACCCGGACCCTTCACGGGTTCATCACTGATTCTGAGCAGATTAAAGCTGTGGCCGCCCCTGATTCTGGACTCAAAATCATCCACGGAAAAGATGAAAAGACCGGCGGTATGACATACCTGGGACAAAAGTGTCCCGATGGTCTGGATGCCCTGCCCCGCCGCTCCTCCAATTTTAACTGTGATATCTGTTGTCATGGGTTCCCCTTACGAAATTAACGGTTAAAGGAATACAAAAAATGAATATTTTTTTCAGACCTATATCTGGAAGAACAGGTCAGACTGAGAAAACGTGACCAAGCCCCTTAAAATAAATGAATTCGGTTCCATCACAGGGACTCAAGGCCCCCCTGGGACTCAGGATACCATTTCCGATGCAAATGGTGTCATAAATAACTCTTTTTTTCAAGACTCATGTTGTTGGGAAAGTGACGCCCGATCACAAAGTCATGGCTTGTTCTCAACACTCACCATTTGGGGCGGAAATCACTCTACTCCCCGCACTCTATGCAAATTTCCGGCCAGACATCCCAAAGCCCATGAACGCTGACATGGCCCGAAGAATAAATACAAATGCTTTTGACATCTTTATGTTTGTAATGGTATGAAACTTGTATTAAATTTTTCCCAGTCAGGTTATGACCGGGCTTGGTCATAAGATGGGCCACCCTGGGCTAGGGTCAGGCTTGCGTTATTGACACTTTTATTGAAAATTGTCTTTATACACAGTTACTTGTCAAAAGCACAATAACACAAGCCTGACCCCGTTGGGCCACCAACAGTGAGCGATGGCCCATGCTGTGACCAAGCCCTTATGACCAAACCCCGGGTTATTTTTCATGACTCGCAGGTCCCAAAGAGCCATACCAAAATCTTAAATCCTTTAAGGAGGTTACCATGGGCAAAAAATATGAATTAAAGACATCCTGTCCCCAGTGCGGTTGCAGTGCTGTCTCCCACCTAACCCGTGAGGAACTCATAGAAAAATTTGGAGATGTTCCCAACATTGAACTGGAATGCAGCGAATGCGTTCTTAAATATGAAACCCCCAGGGAAGATGCCTGTCCTGAATGGGATAAAGAATGCCAGATGAAGGATGAGTAAAAAATGAGTGAAACTATAAATAACGGCGAAAACTGTGCACAAATTTATTCGTTGAGCACCTGCAGTCATTGCAAGGCGGCCAAACGTTTTCTCAGTGACTGCAGTGTGGAGTACACCTTTGTGGATGTGGACTGTCTGAAGGGAGACGAACGAAAGGCAATTGTGGCTGATATCAAAAAGCTCAACCCCAGATGTTCCTTCCCCACCATTGTAATCAATGACAAGGTCATTGTGGGATTCCAGGAGGACGAAATCAAGGAGGCGCTGGGACTTTAATTATGGACATTAAGAGTTTGCATGAAAACCTGAAGAAAGTCCAGGAACCCAAAGGCTATTATTTTAATAAAGATCTGGACCTGGTGTATGAACTCCTTGATTCCTTGATAAATAATAAGGATATTTATGGATACATGGCATGCCCCTGCCGCCTGGCATGCGGTGACAAGGTGGCAGATAAGGATATCATATGCCCCTGTGAATACAGGGAAGCCGATGTAAAGGAGTATGGGGCCTGCTATTGCGGCCTTTATGTCTCACAATCTTTGCACGAAGGCAAAAGGGTCTCAAGATATGTACCGGAAAGAAGGCCGCCGGAAAAAATTTTCTAACCAACCCGGGAGGTAACTATGAACGAGTGTATGCCGGTAATTAATACGGGGCTCCGGGGGGCAAGCGTGGCCAGCACCAAAATCAGCAATGTGGACGGGGCAAAGGGAAAACTGATTTACCGTGGCTACCTTGTGGCGGATCTTGCTGAAAAGGCATCCTTTGAAGAAGTGGTATTTCTGCTGCTGCATGAGAGTCTTCCCACCCGGGAAGAACTGGCAAAATTCAAACAGCAGCTGAAGGCAAAACAGCGGATTCCTGAATCTGTTTATGCCTTCATGAAATGTCTACCCACCTCATCAAAACCCATGGATGTTTTCCAGGCCGCCATTCCCCTTCTGGCCCAGGCAGATGCCGGGGCCGGTGACCACACCATTGAATCTGCCACGGAGAGTGCTCTTTTTCTCATTGCCGGGTTCCCGGCCATCATTGCCGCATGGGAACGCATTCGCAACGGCAAAGACGTGGTGGAACCCCGGGATGATCTGGACCACGGGGCCGGATTTTTGTATCTGATGAAGGGAGAGATGCCCCACCCTGAAACTGTGCATTTCTTTGACACCAGCCTGGTACTCCATGCAGAGCATTCCTTTAACGCATCCACTTTCACCGCCCGGCAGGTGGCCTCCACCCGGGCACACATGTATGCCTCCATTTCTGCGGCCATGGGCTCCCTTTCAGGAGAACTCCACGGAGGGGCCAATGTGCGGGTCATGGAAATGCTGAAAACCATTGGAAGCGCTGATGCCATTGACGATTACATTAAAAAAACCCTTGATGCCGGGGGCAAAATCATGGGCCTTGGCCATGCCGTTTATCAGGTGGATGATCCCCGGGCCACCATCCTGGCCCCCATGTCCCTCCGTCTGGGGGAAATCATGGGAGACACCACCTGGTATGAGCTGTCAAAGGAAATGGAAATAAAGGCAAAAAAAGCATTTAAAACCCACAAGAACATGGATATTTATGTCAACGTGGATTTTTACAGTGCCTCTCTTTTTTACAGCATGGGTATTCCCATGGACTTTTTCACCCCCATTTTCGCGCTGTCCAGGGTAAGCGGATGGGCCGCCCATGTAATAGAAGAGCAATTTGCAACAGCTGCTCCCAAACCAGCTCTTTACAGGCCCGGTGCAACCTATGTGGGAGATTACTGCGGACCTGCCGAGTGCAGCTTTGTTGACCTTGATAACAGGGAAGGAGATTGAAAGCACCATGAAGAAGTGGAAATGCATTATATGCGGTTATATTCATGAGGGAGAAGAACCACCGGAGTCATGCCCCATTTGCAAGGCCCCGGCATCAAAATTTATTCTGCTGAAACCCGGGGAAGAAGACGCAACCCCGCCGGGCAAAAGAGCCGCCGCTACGGCCCGCAAGGTCAAAACGCCACCGCCTCCCTCTGATAAGGAAAAAATAAAGGCCCTGGAAGCGGAGATCCAAGTGGCCCGGCGAAAAAAAATTCGCCTGTTCCGCATGGTGGATTTTGTCCTCGCCCAGATGGTAAAGCACCACGCCCACCCCGTGTCCGTCCATATCCCCAACGGGGTATTACCAGTTGCCGTCCTGTTCTTTATAGCAGCCCTGCTGTTTAAGATGGACAGCCTGGCAACGGCGGGATTTTACAATGTCGTTGTGGTTCTTGTGGCGCTTCCCCTGGTGATTGCGGCCGGGTTTGTGGAATGGGTAAAAAAATACAACCGTGCCTTAACCGTTTTTTTCAAAATCAAGATCATTGCCGCATTTATCACGCTTTTCAGCTGTTTTATCAGCCTGGTGTGGTTCATGAAAGACCCTTCCGTGCTGCATTCATGTTATGCATGGCTTTTCATACTGATAAATGTGGCCATGGTGGGTGCCGCAGGTGTTGCTGGCTTTCTTGGCGGAAAACTGGTTTTTAAGGATTAATCACCGCACTGGCATGGGGATCAAAGGGGTTTTTTCGGATGGCAAGGGAAAAAAGGTAAGGGTAATGGAGCTTGAGGTGCTGTAGATAATAAAGCCATTGCCCAAGCGTGAATCGGTAGGATCTGCTCATATCCATGGTAAGATGTCGAATATCCGAAGCCGGGAGCCCCCGAAATCTATCCCTGCAGTTCAACTCATCGGTTAAATGGAAGACAGACAAAAGGGTTTCACTGAAGGCCTCATCTTCAACAATGACTGGATTTTCAAGAAGACTGACCAGGGACCTGCGCTGACTTGTCAAAAAGTCACGCAGGTCTTTCAGTTGAAGGGCATCTGTAACATCAAGGGAAAAGTCATGTTTCTTTAACTGACGGCGAGCCGAAGCAAAATGCTCTGTGGTCCATTTTGTGGTAACCATGAGATGCTGCCGGATGTTTTCTATGTCCGTGTCACAGCGGGAAAACAGCGTCAACAGGTGGTATCCGGTTTCACTGAAAAAAATTCCCAGCACCATGTTGATCTTGCGCATGCGGTTCCTGGCCTCCCGCCTTAACAGGATCAGCTCCGTACCATTGGCAATGACCCCTAAAAAACTGCCCCCTCCCAGTACAATTAAAAGAATGGACAATAGTCGACTTGCCGGAATCGTGGGATGGATATCGCCATATCCCACCGTGGACATGGTGACAATGTTAAAGTAAAAGGCATCTGTAAAACTCAATGCCTCAAGGTGCATGAAGCCAAGGGTTCCCAGAATGGAAATACAGATGAAGATAAACAAAAAGATGCTCAGTCGTCGTTTGACTTCAATCATGGCGCCTCGCAGAAAACCAGGGGTTGGGAGGGAGTTGCAGCTTACATATTCAATTTTTTAAAAAAACAGACTGGTGTTTTTTTAAAATTTTGCATTGAGTGACCGGATGGATTAACATGCATTAACAATGACTTGGACTCCTTAGAATTCAAAGTGCCTTAAGACAGAACGCCGGAGAAGGAAATGCAGGGGGGCACAAACAATCTCCGACGAGCTATTGTTCCAGTTCCGGCAAAATGGAATCAGTTTTCGTTATCCGCAAGGAAATCGTCATACATGGTTTCCAGGGCAAGCTTATGTTTTGACTCTTCCTGGGCCAGCAGATCAAACAACTTGCAGAACTCTGCGTTATCTGCTTTTTCAGAAAGATCTTTGTAAAGCTTTACAGCCATTTCTTCCCGTTTCATGGCGATTCTAAGGATGTCCTGCATGAACATCCCCTCTTTGTATTCTGTCTCCACCAGATAGTCACTGATCTTCAGATCCGGAACTTTTTTCAATTCATAGGTATCCACCTTGGCGGTGTCAGCACTGATCCCCTGGAGAAGCGCAACGTGTTTTTCTTCTTCCCCGGCAAATTTCACAAAGGTTTCTTTAACAGAAGCAAAAGTATCTTTTGTGCTGAGATCCATATAAAAGGCCACCGCCTCTTTTTCCTTTCCGATGGCATACTCCAGGATCTCATCTACGGATTTAAATGTCATGTTTTCTCCTTATCCAACACGTAATATGTTTGATTTATTTTGCTGCGGTACACTTAGAGAATTCAATGGGCTTCCCGCAGCTGGTACATTTATGGGTTTTGTCAAATTCGTCTGAAAAAATTTCGTTATCCTTGCCGCATTCCGGACATTGACATGTGAATGATTTAAGCTCTTTAAACTGTTCAAACCCTGGACAATGCTGTGGTGTGGTCATAATGCCTCCCTTCCATGAAACAGTGAAAAAAATAAATTCAGTACACCTTCGACAATTTTAAATACTATAGTCTTAATTTATAACTCTTGCAAGCCCCAACCAGGATTTTGTCATCCTTTCAAATGAACCAATGCAAATTACTCGCCACCCCCACCCATATTTTATTTTATTGCAGCCTTGCCTGGCAAGATTCATGCATTACCTTTATACAAGCTGTCACATTGTGACACAAACAAACGAATTCGTGGAATCTCAAAGACAATCTTCACCTCAATTAGGCATGTACATCTCCACTGAAACGGATGTTGGCCCCCATGAACACACCTGAACCCGTTCGGATTGGCAAAGATATATTCCGCGACACAACACCATGACTCTGTTTTTTTGTTAGACACAATACTGTATCACATCGAGCAAGACAATTGTGTCTCTTGTAGCTCATAAAAACCCATTAAAGTTTCCAGTACAGGAAGCCTTCATGGCTAAAATCAAAAAAACAGAAGGCGAACAACAATTCGTAAACCCCAGGAGGCCCAAATGGCAAAATCGCAAGAAGGCATAAAGAACCAATTAGAGCCAAAGGACTGCACTGCATGTGATTCCACCGCCCAAATGATCACCAAAGCCAGAAAAGATGGAGTAACTCTCCATTTTGACCGTGCAACTGACATGAAGGCATGCCCCATTGGTGCAGATTCGGCATGCTGCAAACACTGTTTCATGGGGCCCTGTCGCCTCAATCCCAGAGATCCCTACAAAAAGGTGGGGGTATGTGGTGCCACAATTGACACCATTATGGCCCGTAACTTTGCAAGGGCGGTTGCCGCCGGTGCCGCATCACACACAGATCACGGCATGGCCATGCTGGAATTGTTCCGGGATGTGGTCAACGGCAAGGTACTGGATTATGAGATCAAAGATGAGTTCAAGCTTGAGCGGGTGGCAAAATCTCTGGGCATTGAAACGGAAGGCAGATCCGTCAAAGAGATCGCAACGGATCTTTACGTACAACTTGAAAGAACCTATACCCAGGTGGATGGGGAAATCCCTTTTATGAAACGGGTCCCCCAGGGCACATTGGATACCTGGCGAAAACTTGGCATTGTCCCCAGGGGTGCCATGCGGGAGGTCATGGAAATGATGCACCGCACCCACATGGGCGTGGATCAACATTATAAAAACATCACCAAACAGGCCAGTCGCACCGCACTTTCTGATGGCTGGGGCGGTTCCATGGTTTCCACGGAAATCTCAGATATTCTTTTCGGCACCCCGTCTCCCATCAATGTGGGCGTGAACATGGGTGTATTAAAAAAGGATATGGTCAATATTATCATCCATGGGCATGAACCCAATCTGTTTGAATCCATGCTGGTATCGGTGAACGAAAAAACCCTGGTGGAGGCAGCAAAAGCCGCTGGTTCCCAGGGGATAAATCTGGTGGGCATGTGCTGCTCCGGTGCGGAAATGATGTCCCGGCACGGGGTGCCCCATGCCGGTAATTTTTCTTCCACAGAGGCCATTCTGGTAACCGGAGCCGTGGATGCCATGGCCGTTGATATTCAATGCATCAAACAGGGACTGGTGGCCGTTGCCCAGTGCTATGATACACCATTGATCACCACCAACACCCGTGCCCACATTGAGGGAGCCACCCATGTGGAATTTGAAGAGCATAACCCCAATGCCTGCACCGACGAAATTGTCATCAAGGCCATTACGCGATTTAAAAACAGGCGACATGAAATCGAAATTCCCAAATGGTGAACGAGGGTGTCCAGGGATTTTCCCATGAATACATTGAGTACATGTTGGGTGGTTCCTTCCGCGGAGGATATGCACCTTTGAATGAAAACATCATCAACGGTAGAATTCGTGGGGTGGCAGGTGTGGTAGGATGTACCAATCCCCGAGTAAAGCAGGATGACTCACACATCAAGCTGGTGAAGGAACTGATCAAAAACGATGTGCTGGTGCTGCTCACCGGATGTGCCCAGATTGCCCTGGCCAAGGCAGGTTTTTCCGTGCCGGAAGCGGCCCATTTTGCCGGTCCCGGACTCCAGGAAGTCTGTGAAACCGTGGGCATGCCCCCGGTGCTGGGCCTGGGTTCCTGTGTGGACAACAGCCGCATCTTGATTGCGGCATCCGCCATGGTGGCCCAGGGAGGTCTTGGTACCAGCATTGCGGATCTGCCGGTGGCCGGAGCCGCCCCGGAATACATGAGCGAAAAGGCCATTGCCATCGGCCAGTATTTTGTGGCATCGGGCGTATACACGGTGTTTGGCGTAACCTTCCCCACCATTGAAAACACCAAATTCCACAACTATCTCTTTGATGGATTGGAATCCGAAGGCCTTGGCAAATGGGGGCATGCCATAGATCCCATGGAGATGGCCCGGAAAATGATTGCCCACATCGACAAGAAACGAAAAGCCCTTGGTATTGACAAGGGCCGAGAGCGGGTGCTTGTGGATATGGCGGATCGTCGTGGATTGGCATAGGCCTTGTCCATTCACCCGGCGTACAGCCTGGCCACGGAACAGCGTGTGACCATGGTTTGCCTGTTGAGTGATCTGCCGTTTAATAAATGAGTTTACCTCCTTTTACACATTTATTATTGGGGCTCAGGGGAAAGTCATCCAGCAGGTAATTACACATCCCCGGGACCTTATTTCAAGGTACCGGGGATGTTTTTTTAATAACGGTCATGTCCTGTCGGACACAACAAATATAGGGTCGTAGAGGCGGAGCCAAATGGTATTATACCGCCGCCCCCCCGACGGGCAATGGGCCCGGACCGGAACTGTAGACAGCTCGATTGTCCGGTTCCTATTGCCCATCGGGGGGGCGGCTCTGCTGAAGTTGCCTTGGAGGCTGCCTTTTCATATAAATCCACATGTCCTGTCGGACACAACGAAGATAGGGTCGTAAACGCGGAGCCAAATGGCATTATGCCGCCCCTCCCCCGACGGGCAATGGGCCCGGACCGGAACTGTAGACAGCTCGATTGTCCGGTTCCTATTGCCCATCGGGGGAGGGGCTCTGCTGAGGTAGACTTGAAGGCTGCCCTTTCATATAACTGCCACGGGCAGACCGTATTCTGGTCCCGGCCTGCCCACAACCAAGCACGAAAGTAATGTTAGACATGCCTACACTTTCTTATAAAAACTCATTCGGTGTTCGCCTTTCGTGGTGGGGTATGGCTTGCGTTATTAACGCTCTTGTTGACATTGGTCTTGAAACACAGCTTGTTGCCAAAAGCATAGAGGCTTATTACCCCGTTGACCCAACACATATGGCAGGTGGACCATGCTGTGACCAAGCTCGATTATTCCGAATGAATCACAACGCTTTTGGACACCATGTCAATAATGGGAAGATCCGGGATTTTCTTGATACCATACACCGCCTCCAGGTGAATATCACCGGGAACCATGCCCAGCAATTTCTCCGCCACTTTCTGGTCTGCCTGGCGATAGCGCAACTTGGCCTCTATATTAACCGAGACACCTTTGTCCACGGACAGCCCATAATAGACATCTTTGTATCCTTTTGGTGGAATGGTATCGTTTTTAGAAAAACTCTCCGCCTCCCAGGGTTTCAGGGTAAAATTCAAATCTTTATCCTGGGTATGGGAATTAAACATGCGGATATTTTCAGGAAGAACACCATGGGGTCCCACGGTGCCGGTGGTCATCAGTACCGTGCCCTTGCTGTCCGTTGCCGTCACCTCCAGCCACATCTGCCGGATATTGGTCAATGAGGTGGTCAGGTTATGGCCTGCCCGGATATTTTTCACACGAACCTTTATTTCCTCCAGGCGATTCCGGCGGTACACCGGTGTTATTTCCAGGACCGCTGCCGCCTGGAGTCTCTCCACCGCCATGGCATACTTGTTATGGACATTGGCGGCAAGAGTTTCATCTCCCGCCTTTGTGGCTGCAAGTTCCGTCAAATAATACAATAAAAAATTGGCCCCGTTGAAATAATGATGATAATCCTCTCTGTCCGGTTTTCTGAGCTCATCGGCGGATCGTTTAAAGATCTCTGTTTCCACCATGTGACAATCCTGACAGTGAATATTGGCGGTGGCATAGGGACCATTTTTCCACTCTCTATAGGTTTCTTCCAGGGGGGTGTGGGTTTCATGATTGAACACCTGATGACAGGAGGCGCACAACTCCGAACTCAAATGAAGGGAAGATTCAACACATTGGTGAAAATCATCACCACACCCGTCCTCCGGGGTCATGGGTCCATACTTGGTCAGCATTGGCCCATTGGGTCCATCCTTTCCCGGTGAAAGTATCAACGACCCGTTTTCCGGCTGGTGATAGGGGGTCTGCCAGTGGGTGTGTCCCTTTACGGAGTGACACACATCACAGGACACACCGGCCAGGGCCATGTCGCTTAAACCATCAAGACCCGCCCCCTTGATTTCTCCCCTGACCACGGCCGCCGGGGTATGACATCCCTCACACTGCCGGGCAATCTCATGCCCTGCTTCCTTGACGGCAAGGTTGAGTTCCCCCTGGTACACAGGGTCTTTAAATGCCAGGGCATGCATGGAACCTGACCATTCTTCAAATTTATCCGGATGGCAGTCCCCACAGGTTTCCGGCGGGGTAAACCCGGCACCGGTTTTTTCCCATTGAAGCAGGGAGGGGGCAAAGGGATAAACAGATGCATCTGTCTTCATGTAGGTATCCCGGCTGTGACCGGTACTGGTCAAACTCAGTGCCATTGACACCATCACTAACAGAATCAAAAAACCCCTATATCTCATGCGTTGTTTCTCCTTTCAGTGTATGATTTAATTTGGGCTTGATCACAACATGGGCCACCCGTCACCGTTGGCAGGCAATGGGGTCAGCAGGCAATGGGGTCAGGCTTGTGTTATTGGCGTTATCGACCACAGTTTGTTAAAAAGGCAAAGCCAACGATAATGCCAATAACGCAAGCCTGACCCCTCCCCCAAGTGGAGCATGTTGTGAGCAAGCCCTCAAATATTTTATACTTCCAAAGTAATCCCCACAGGGCAGTGGTCAGAGCCGAAAATATCATTTTCAATGAATGCACTTTTCAACCATCCCCGGTCAATGATATCCTGGGTGACGAAAAAATAATCAATGCGCCATCCGGCATTGTTTTTTCTGGCATTAAACCTGTAGGACCACCACGAGTATTCCACCGCCTCCGGGTGCAGGTACCGGAAGGTATCCACATATCCATCTGTCACCAGGCGGTCCAGCACCTCCCGCTCAACGGGCAGAAACCCTGAGCGCTTACTGTTGGGTCCTGGATTTTTCAGATCTATTTCATTGTGTGCCGTGTTGAAATCGCCGGTGATGACAAGACTTTTTCCTTTTTTTCGCAACCGGTCCGCATGTTCAAAAAAATCAGCATAAAAATCAAGTTTGTACTGTAGCCGTTCATCACTCATCTGGCCATTGGGAAAATAAATATTAAATAAGGTAAACGCCCCAAAGTCCAGTTCCAGTATCCGGCCCTCATCATCATACCGGGGAATCCCCACCCCGGCGGCCACGGCTTCGGGTTTCTGCCGGGTGTAGGCGGCCACCCCACTGTAGCCTTTTTTTACGGTGGAATAGGCCCAATAGTTATGATAATCCATTAAATCCATCATTTCCGGGGTTCGCTGGTGTTCCTGGAGTTTGGTTTCCTGCAGTAACAGTATATCAGGGTTAAGGGCCTGAACTGACTCATGAAAATCCTTCTTCAAAACCGCCCTTAATCCATTGACATTCCATGAAATGAGTTTGAGTGTTTGTTTCCCCACGGAAAAATTCTCCATATAAATGTTGAAAATATTTAAAAATGGTTTTACCATCTTGTTTAAAAAGAGTAATGATCAAGGCCCAATCTATATTTCAAGAGCTTACCCCAGCAGGGTCCTGTGGTATCATACGCTCTCTTTATTTAATACGAGATCATCATGTAATACGTTGAAACGCCCCAAAAGTCCAGGAAAAGACCATCCACAAATGGCCTGGCACATTTTTTGTATTGTTTTTTCTCCGGAAAAAAGGAACGTAAAACAAGCCTGACCCCATTGCCCACCAATTGTAACGGGTGGCCCATGTTGTGAGCAAGTCCCAATGTTTTGACCAAGCCCGTAGGTTAGATCTAATGGATGTAAAAGAGGCGCTGGTTGATATGGGCACACACTGGGAAGCAGGAATGTTTCATGGCTTCCATCCCGATGGATACCAATGATCAACAAGAAAGGAACAGGTAAATTTCATGGCCAGTGACTCAATTATCATTGCATGCACAAGCTGCGGCACCAAAAACAGAATTCCCACCGCCAGGATAAAGGAAAACCCCATATGCGCCAAGTGTCGGGCATCCCTTGCCGATATTCCCTGGTTTCCCGTAAATATAACGGACAGTCAATTTGATGCAGAAGTTCTCCAGCACAAAGGAACCGTGCTTGTGGATTGCTGGGCGCCCTGGTGTGGCCCCTGTAAATCCATGGGTCCCATAATGGATGCCCTTGCCAGGGACTATGCCGGGCGGGTGAAGGTGGTAAAAATAAACATGGACGAAAACCCGGCAACGGGCTCAACATACAAAATCATGAGTATTCCCAGCCTGCTTTTTTTCAAACAGGGAAAATTGAGGGACACCCTTGTGGGGGCCGTCCCCCGGGCAGAAATGGAATCGCACCTCACCCCTCTGATATAACGGCTATGTCCTGACAGACTCAACGAATAATGGAAATGGCATTATGCCGCATTCCCATTTTCCCGGTTTGATCACAATCTGGTTTATTTGTCATAGTTGGTGGGGCAACGGGGTCAGGCTTGTGTTATTGGCGTTATTGGCCACAGCCTGTGCAAACGCCAAAACCAGCGATAATGCCAATAACGCAAGCCTGACCCCCTCTGTGACTGACCCCCTCTGTGATTGAGCGTCTAACCGGGAAAATGAGATTGCGCCCTGGCATGATGCCGCCCCCCCGAGGGGCAATGGACCCGGCCCGGAACCGTAGACGGCTCAATTGGCCGGTTCCTATTGCCCCTCAGGGGGGGCTCTGCTGAAGTTGCCCGGAAGTTTTATTTTCGAACAAAACATACGTGGCAGTAACCAACTGCCACAACAAATTATGAAAAAGGACTTGCTGCTAACACCCAGTACCCAGCACCCAAAGGAGAACACTTACATGAAATGGAAACAGTTTTTAACCCCGGTGAAATCCATAAATACCAACGAAGCCAAGGCGTTCATGGATAAAAACGATGTGGATGATTTCACGATACTTGATGTGCGCCAGCCATCGGAATACGAAGAGGGACACATCCCCGGTGCCACCCTGATTCCCCTGCCGGACCTGGGAGACCGCCTCCATGAACTGGACCCGAAAAAAACCCAGCTGGTGTACTGAGCCGTTGGTGGGCGCAGCCGTGTTGCTGCGCAGATGATGTCCGGCAAGGGATTTGACCATGTAATCAATGTGGCCGGTGGTTTCAAGGCCTGGAACGGCCATGCCGCCGTGGGTGGCCAGGAACTTGGGCTGGAGCTGTTTGACGGCAGTGAATCTCCAGAAGAAACCCTGGTGGTGGCCTACTCCCTGGAACAGGGCCTGAGGGAATATTATCTGTCCATGGTTGAAAAGGTGAAAAACACCCAGGTAAAGGAGCTCTTTTCCAAACTTGCCCAAATTGAAATCAAGCACCAGGAACGTCTTTTCCAGCAATATCTTGAGCTTTCCGATACCGCTCCCACCCTGGAAACCTTTGAAAAGGATATTGTGGTCAATGCCGTGGAAGGTGGTATGACCACCGAAGAGTATACCAATTTGTACCAGCCTGACTGGGACTCCCCCGTGGATGTCATCTCCCTTGCCATGTCCATAGAAGCCCAGGCCCTGGACATGTACCAGCGAACGGCCCAGAAAATTCCGGATAAAAAAAGCAGGGATATTCTCATGCAGATTGCCAGGGAAGAACGTACACACCTTGCCGAACTGGGTAAACTGATGGACCGTATTTAAACGGATGCACCGTATTTAATGGAGACACTAATGGGAAAAACGCTGTTACTGGTGGGGGGAGGCCATGCCCACATGGAAACCCTGGCCCATCTGGATGAATTTGTGCAAAAAGGCTTTAAGGTCACGGTGGTGGGTCCATCGGACCACCACTATTATTCGGGGATGGGACCCGGCATGCTGGGGGGAACCTATACACCGGAAGACATTCGTTTTGCCACGAAAAAAGTGGTGGAACAAAAGGGAGGCACCTTTATCAAGGACAAAGCCACCCGCATTGATCCCGACACCCGGACATTGTTTCTGGCATCGGGGAAAACCCTTTCCTATGATGTCATCTCCTTTAATGCCGGCAGTTTTGTTCCCCAGGACAACCACACCGGAAGTACCGAAGATGTCTATCCGGTGAAACCCATTGAAAAACTCATGGAAGCCCGGGACCGCATCATGGAACTGAGCCGGGAAAGGAAGATATCGGTTGCCATTGTGGGCGGGGGGCCGTCCTCCGCCGAAATTGCGGGCAATGTCAGGCAATTAACCTCGGCACCTGGTATCCATGCACCCGACATAACCATTTTTGCAGGCCAGCGTTTCATGAGCCGATTCCCGGAAAAAATCCGTCTGGATGTCATGGGGATTTTGAAAAAACGCAATATAACGGTGGACGAGTCCGGCTACGTGTCCGGGGTGAAAGACAAAACCATCACCCAGGCATCCGGGGAAACCTTTGCAGCTGATTTTATTTTCATGGCCCTGGGGGTACAACCCTCCACCATTTTTGCCCACTCCGGACTTCCCACTGGACCCGATGGCGGACTTCTGGTGAACAGACATCTCCAGAGTCCCCGGTATCCGGATATCTTCGGCGGTGGAGACTGCATCTATTTCCAGGACAAGCCCCTGGACAAGGTGGGGGTGTATGCCGTGCGGGAAAATCCCATCCTGCTTTACAATCTCATGGCGCGTCTCACCGGAACCCCATTGAAGACCTTTGATCCCGGCGGGGATTATCTTTTAATTTTCAACCTTGGTGACGGTCTGGGGGTTTTGAAAAAAAGATGGTTTACCCTCAAGGGTCGTCCGGCATTCAAGATCAAGGATTATATTGATCGAAAATTCATGAGGCTGTTCCAGGCCATTGAGTAGTGATTTTTGTATGAAGAATGAGGACCTGCGACTCATGGGTTCATCAGGGATAAGGAATGTAATATTGTGAGAAAAAACAAGTCCGTGGCCTCAATGGCAAGGCCCATGCTGGTGGCCGGTGTACTTTGTGCTGTGGGTCTATTTTTCATGCTGGACCTCCACCATTTTTTATCCCTGAGCGCCCTGAAGGCCCGGCACATGGACTTTCTGGCCTTTTACCAAAAGCATGCCCTACCAACCATGGCCATTTACATGCTCACCTATATTACCATGGCAGCCCTTTCCCTTCCCGGGGCTGCCATCATGACCCTTGGTGCCGGGGCATTGTTCGGCCTTTTTAAAGGGACCCTGCTTGCTGTTTTATCAAGTACCATCGGTGCCACCCTTGCCTTTCTGGTGTCCCGGTTTCTGTTCAGGGATTACATCCGGAACAAATTCAAGGACAAGCTGGAAAACATCAACCAGGGCCTTGAAAGGGAAGGCGCTTTTTATCTCCTGACCCTTCGCCTGGTGCCCATTTTCCCTTTTTTCATCATTAACCTGGTCATGGGGGTGACAAACATTTCCACCCGGGTATTTGCCGGGGTAAGCCTGGTGGGAATGCTGGGGGGATGCATCGTCTATGTCAATGCCGGTACCCAGCTGGCCCGCATAGATTCCCTTAAAGGGATATTATCGCCGGGTATCTTATCTGCCTTTGTACTACTGGCCGCTTTTTCCCTGGTGGCCCGGAAAATCATCGACCGCATCCGCCGGAACAAGGTCTTGTCAAAATTCACCCGTCCCCGCACATTTGATTATAATCTGGTGGTGCTGGGTGCGGGCTCTGCTGGCCTTGTGGCCGCCTACATTGCAGCAGCGGTAAAAGCCAAGGTGGCGGTGGTGGAAAAAAACAAAATGGGCGGGGACTGCCTCAACACCGGCTGCGTGCCCAGCAAAGCCCTGATCCGCAGTGCCAGGGTAGTCTCCCTGACCAACCGGGCAAAATCCTTTGGGTTTCACAAGGGAAAAATTGAATTTGATTTTAAAAAAGTCATGGAACGGGTTCACCAGGTGATCCAGACCGTGGCCCCCCACGATTCCGTGGAGCGATACACCAAGCTGGGGGTGGAGTGCATCACTGGAGAAGCCTTTATTCAATCCCCCTGGGAGGTGGCGGTCAACGGAACCATCTTAACCACCCGCAATATTGTGGTGGCCACCGGTGCCCGGCCCATGGTGCCGGACCTGCCGGGCCTGGATGCCGTCCCTTTTTATACATCGGACAGCATCTGGGAGATGAAAGAACTGCCCCGCCGGTTTCTGGTACTGGGAGGGGGACCCATCGGCTGCGAGCTGGCCCAAGCCTTTGCGGAGCTGGGCAGTGATGTCACCCTGGTCCAGCGGGGTGCCCGCCTGATGAAACGCGAAGACCCCGAAGTATCCAATCTAATCAAAGAACGATTTGAATCCCGGGGAATCAGGGTATTAACCCATCATGGAGCAAAGGCAGTGGTGGTGGAGGGAAATACCCGCTATCTGCTGTGTACCCGGGGAGAAAAAGAGAAAAAAATCGTCTTTGATGAAATCCTGGTGGCCCTGGGACGCACACCCAATGTAACGGGATTTGGACTGGAAGAGATGGGGGTACGCCTGTCGCCCACGGGCAGCCTGGAAGCCGGAGCGTTCATGGAGACCAGCATTCCCACCATCTTCTGTGCCGGAGATGTGGCTGGTCCCTATCAGTTTACCCACGTGGCTGCCCATCAATCCTGGTATGCCTCGGTAAATGCCCTGTTCGAAGGCATTAAAAAATTCAAGGTGGATTACCGCACCATTCCCTGGGCCACCTTCACCGATCCCGAAGTGGCCCGGGTGGGGTTAAATGAATCCGAAGCCCGGGCAAAGCACATTGCCTTTGAAATCACCCGCTATGACCTCAAGGATCTGGACCGGGCCATTGCCGATGGTGAAAACCATGGGTTTGTAAAGGTATTGACCGTGCCGGGAAAGGACAAAATCTTGGGAGTTACCCTGGTGGGACACCGTGCCGGCGATATCATCGCCGAGTTTGTGCTGGCCATGAAAGAAGGGCTGGGGTTAAATAAAATCCTTGGCACCATCCACATTTATCCCACCATGGCCGAGGCCAACAAGTATGTTGCCGGGCAGTGGAAACGGGCACACAAACCAGAAAGATTACTTTCCTGGGTAGAAAAATTTCACTCTTGGAGACGAAGATAAGCCCGGTAATTTTACGCCGGACATTCAATTTAGCAATTTAAGTTTGACTGTTTGGATCTGTATGGATAAAAGTATAAGTTGATCATTGTACCCAGGAGAATCCGGTCCCCATTGATCTGTCGTTAATATCACCAGAACGGCCCTTATTTAACCACTTCTGCCGTGGTGAAACGGTAAAGCAAAAAACAATGACTCCCCCGGATGATCCATTCATGAAGCGTTGTATTGTAACCGAAAATAAACCCGTAAACATTTCAACAAAAGGAGATTTTTTCATGAAAGTAACCATTACCAAAGAGTGCATGGGCGACAGAAACTGCAACGAATTATGTGCAGAGGTTTTTGAGTATGACGAAGATCAACTCATGTCCATTGTAAAAATGGATGAGATTCCCAAGCACCTGGAAGATGTGGTTCGCCAGGCCGCCAGCGAATGCGGTGCAGAAGCCATTATTATTGAAGAGTAAGATGCAACTCGATGATCGGGTTTTTGGAAAAATGCCGAAAGCCTGATCATCAAACGTAAAAACACGGGTTTGGTCACATCACCGGCCATTTCAATACAAGCGGTGGCCCATGGTCCCAGACCCGGGGAGGCAGACCATGCTAAAGTTTCGAGAAAGCAGAACTGCAAAAAATCTGCTCACCGCATTTGCAGCAGAAGCCCAGGCAAGCGCCAGATATAAATTTTTTGCCCAGCGTGCACATGATGACGGATTTGTTCAGATTTCCAAAATTTTCATGGAAACATCTGATCAGGAATGTGAACATGCCCTGAGATTTTTCAAATTTTTCAATGGCGGGGAACAGGAAATCAACTGGAAATTTCCCGCCGGCGTCATCAAAGATACCCATGCCAACCTGGTGTCTGCGGCGGACCTGGAACTTTATATCCACACGGACATGTACCCCGGATTTTCAAAAATTGCCGTGGAAGAAGGCTTCCAGAGAGCTGCGGACACCCTGGATGCCATTACCGTTGCAGAGGCAAACCACGAAAGAATGTACCGGGAGCTTGCAGCCAATATCGCCGGTGAAAAAGTATTTAAACGTTCACAGGAAATAACCTGGCGCTGTTTAAGCTGCGGCTATATCCACAAGGGGGAACAGGCCCCGGATAAATGCCCGGCCTGTGTGAAACCGGCAGCATATTTTGAAATCATGGCCCGGAACTGGTAAGAAAATCAGGGGGGTGATCTCACCACAGATCCCTTGGAGACGTGCTCCCGGAGATAGTCAAACGGTGGAAGGTGTGATCACACCCCATAACCAAAAAACAGGAGTTTTTTATGAAACCGATGAAACTGGCCGTTATTGTGGCAGGATTACTGATCTTTTCCGCAGTAATCGCATTTGCCATGGCAAATACCGGTGCGGAACAAATCACCATTGACGGGGGTTCCAAAGGAGAGGTCTCTTTTCCCCACAGGGAGCACCAGGAAGTTCTAAAGGATTGCAAGGTCTGCCATGACGTCTTCCCCATGGAACTGGGTGTTATCAAGACGATGAAAGCTGAAAAAGCACTTAAAAGAAAACAGGTGATGAACAAAACCTGCATTCAATGCCACAAAGATCGTAAAAAAGCCGGTGAAAGCTACGGCCCCACTTCATGCAACGACTGTCATACCAAAAAATAATGCCGGGATGTTATCAACACTTGGTGCCTGGGTTTAAGACAAAGTCTTTTGCTGTACCCTTAAGTAGCCGCTTTTAGATAGAGTAGCCTCTGCCGTATCTGGCAGGGGCTTTTTTTAACCCATCCGACAAAACAGCCCATCATAACGAAACTTAAAAAGGTTAATATATCATCCACAACTGACGTCCGATCCAGCCCGCGAGCATCGGATATTTTTCAAAAACCGGGGTACACCTATGCCTTTGATACTCACCCCGCAGTTTGACCAAATTCAATCAGTTTCAAAGGATAGCCAAACGTTCTCACGTTGCCGTGCCTGTCTATAATTTACAACACCCAATAGCCCCTAACTAACATTATTCAGTGTGCTGCGGCGCGCATCAACCCAGCATATTGTGGGTCGATGTTTTCTTGAAAGACATTATATGAAGCGCCAGGAAATAAGAAGCGTTGTAGAGTTAAAACTTCTCACAAATTTACGCCATCAATTATTTTCTAAGGTACCAGTGGGGGGGAAAAATTATCCGGGTGCATCTGGGATGGAATAACACCGAAAAGCCAACAATTGCCTTGATGCAATTACCACCGGCTCATCTTCTTCACTGATGCGCTGACAACCTTTAATATCTCCGGGGTTGGGGGGAAATTCAAAGCTGTAAAAAAACTCAATGAATTGCAAACCATGGGGTATCTGTTTCCACATGTTTTTTTTAACGTCTTGACATTAAAACTGATCGTTGTAAAATAAGTCGTAATTGTTTAAGTTTCATTTCAGTACAGCATATTTCTACATTTTCCTTCCCCGCCCGAGCACGACCCATTATTGATCCTCCCCCTTCACTTTGATCATTGAAGCGTTGAAACCATTTTTAACCTTTAAGAATCAGGGAGGCTTTATGAAAGCGTCATTAGAACTCCTTTTTTCGGAATTTGAAGGTAGGAAAGAAGAGATTATCCCTTTGCTCCAGGCCGCCCAAACCTGCCTGGGGTATCTGCCAAAGGAAGCATTGCTCGAGATCTCCAGGTTTATTCACATCCCTGAGAGCCAGGTATTTGGCGTGGCAACTTTTTATACTCAGTTCAGATTTTCCCCTACCGGTAAGACCCATGTCATGGCCTGCCGGGGAACGGCCTGCCATGTCAGGGGCGCTCCCCGCATACTCAAAACCTTTTCCGACTGCCTGGGCATCAAAGACGGCGAAACCACTGAAGACTTGGAATACTCCCTTGAAACGGTCGCCTGCATCGGTGCCTGCGGCCTGGCCCCCTGTGCCATGATCAATGAAAAGGTAGAGGGAAAGCTGACCCCTAAAAAGGTTTCCGGGTTTTTCCACAGGAGAACGAAAAATGAAATCACCGTTTAAAGAGATGACGCGACAGGCCCGTCTTGAATGGCATGCTCTCCAGTCCTGCCAAACGCCTGTGATACGGGTGGGAACCGCCACCTGCGGCAGGTCTGCAGGGGCGTTTAAAACGCTGAATGCCCTCAAGTCCATCACCCATAAATTGGGGACAGACTGTATCATCATCGAGGTGGGATGCCTTGGCCTCTGTTTCGCTGAGCCTGTGGTCAGTATTTCCACATCGTCCAGACCTCCGGTTCTCTATGGAAGCATCAACGAAAACCGTGCCAGAGAGCTGGTAGAAAAGGATGTACTGGGAAATGAACCGGTGGAAGATTACGCCCTGGGCACACTGGGCGAAAAGCGCCTGAACAATATCCCATTACTTTCACAGACGGATATTTTCAAACACCAGATCCGCAGAATCCTGAAGCGGTGCGGACTGATTGATCCGGTAAGCCTTTCCCATTACCTTGCCAACGAGGGGTATTCAGGCCTTGAGAAAGCCGCTGCCATGTCTTACGAAGATATTATTCAAGAAGTCAAAGCCTCGGGGTTGAGGGGGCGGGGCGGCGCCGGATTTGCCACTGGTGTGAAGTGGGAATTCTGCAGGGAGGCAAAAGGGGAACCCAAATACCTGATCTGCAATGCCGATGAAGGAGATCCGGGCGCCTTCATGAACCGGTCACTTCTGGAAGGGGATCCCCACTCCCTGATTGAAGGTATGATCATTGCCGGAAAGGGTATCGGGGCATCCAAAGGATTTATTTACTGCCGTGCAGAATATCCCTTGGCACTGGAACGGCTGGAAACCGCTATCAAACAGGCGCGGAGTGCAGGTTTTCTGGGAAAAGATATCATGGGATCGGGATTTGATTTTGATATTACCATTAAAAAAGGGGCCGGAGCCTTTGTCTGCGGTGAGGAAACAGCGCTCATTGCATCCATTGAAGGAAAACGCGGAATGCCCAGGCCCAAGCCCCCCTTCCCGGCCGTATCCGGACTCTGGGGGAAACCCACCATCATTAATAATGTGGAAACCCTGGCCTCGATTGCCTTGATCCTTCAAAAGGGTGCTAAATGGTATGCCGGTTTCGGGTCGAAACACAGCAAGGGGACCAAAACCTTTGCCCTGGTGGGAGAAGTCAAACGGCCCGGCCTTGTGGAGGTGCCCCTGGGGATCACCATCCGGGAAATGATATTTGATATCGGCGGCGGCATCCGGGCGGACAAAGACTTCAAGGCAGTCCAGACCGGCGGCCCGTCCGGCGGATGCATTCCGGAAAGCCTTAAAGACACGCCGGTTGACTACGATTCTTTAAATGCAGTGGGCAGCATCATGGGGTCCGGCGGCATGGTCGTGATGAACACGGATTCCTGCATGGTGGATGTGGCAAAATACTTTCTGGAATTTACCCAGAAAGAGTCCTGCGGTGGCTGCGTTCCCTGCCGTCTGGGAACCAAGCAGATGCTGGATATTTTGGAGGATATCACAACGGGTAATGGAAGTATTGAAGACCTGAAGATTCTTGAAGAACTCTGTCAGACAGTAAAACGAAGCGCCTTATGCGGCCTGGGCCAGACTGCTCCAAATCCGGTGCAGTCCACCATCCGGTATTTCAAGTCCGAATATCTGGCCCACATCATTGAAAAAAAATGTCCGGCACGGGTCTGCCGAGCCCTGATTTCCTATTTCATCAACCCGGAAACCTGTTCCGGATGCGGCGCTTGCCGCCTCGCCTGTCCGACAGGTGCGGTTTCAGGTCACAAAAAGCAACCCCACGAAATCGACCAGGCAAAATGCACCCGGTGCGGTGCCTGTATGGAAAAATGCCCAAAGAAATTCAGCGCGGTGCAATGCATTCCAGGAAAAATATTTTAAGGAGTGTGCCATGAGAAAAATAACTCTGACCATTGACGGATTTGAATTTACGGCTGACAGCAGCAGTACGATTCTTGAGGTAGCCCTCAAAAACGGCATATACATCCCTAATCTCTGCTACCATGAGGATTTAAAACCATCCTCTGTCTGCCGCATCTGCCTGGTGGAAGCGGACGGTCGTATGGTAACGGCCTGCAACACCCAGGTAAAAGAAAAAATGCAGGTGAAGACTGAAACCGACGTGATCGATGAAACCAGACGGATGATTGTTGAACTCCTCCTTGTCAACCATGAACAGGACTGCCTTGAATGCAACCAGAGTACACTGTGCAAATTACAGAAGGTCGCCAATTATGTGGGGGTGAACCCAAAACGCTTAAGCCGCCTTCGGGCCTTTAAGGATGACAAGGCAGTGGACAGTTCCAACCCCTTTTTTGATTTCAACCCCAACAAATGCATCCTCTGTGGTGTCTGCGTCAGGACCTGCGATGAAATTGCAGCGGTCCACGCCATTGATTTTTCTCAAAGAGGATATGGCACAAAAATTTCCACTTTTGCCGACAACCGGTTCAAGGATTCCAGATGCGCATCCTGCGGGGAGTGCCTGACCCGCTGCCCCACCGGTGCATTAACCATCAAGGAGCGGCAGGGCATATCCAAATGGGCCGAGGCCATCTGTCCCTATTGCGGGGTCGGATGCGGGCTGGTCATGGGTATCCGGGGAAACAGGATCATCTCTGTAAAAGGAAACAGGAAAAATCCGGTGAACAACGGCCAGCTCTGTGTAAAAGGCCGATTTGGGCTGACCTTCGTGAACCATCCGGACCGTTTAAAAAACCCTTTGATCCGTAGAAACGGCAAGCTGGAAGAGGCTGGATGGGACGAGGCCCTGAATCTTGTCGCCCGAAAATTTAAAGATACCCGTGGAGATGAATTCGCCGTTTTCACCTCTGCCAAATGCACCAATGAGGAAAACTACATTATTCAGAAATTTACCCGGGCAGTGATGAAGAGCAATCATATCGACCACTGCGCCCGGTTATGACATTCCCCGACTGTGGCAGGTCTTGCCACAAGTTTCGGCTCCGGCGCCATGACCAACGCCATCGGTGAGATCCGTAATGCCGCCTGCCTCTTTGTTATCGGAAGCAATACAACGACGGCCCACCCCATCATTGCTCGACAGATGAAATATGCCGTCAGAGACGGGGCAACGCTGATTCTGGCAAACCCGCTGGAGACGGGTCTGAGGGAACATGCCGCAGTCTTCCTCCAGCACCTGCCGGGAACCGATGTGGCACTTCTCATGGGTATGATGAAATTTATTGTTGATAACGACCTGTTAAACCGGGATTTTATCCGGAAACGATGTGATAATTTTGATGCATTTAAGGCATCCCTGTGCAATTTCCCCCTCGATTTTGTGGAAAAAACCACACAGGTCAAAAAAGAGACCTTAAAAAAAGCAGCACAACTCTTTGCAGAAAAGAGCCCAGCCGGGATCTTTTATGCCATGGGCATCACCCAGCACACCCATGGTACAGATAATGTCACAGCCCTGGCCAATCTGGCCCTGCTGACGGGAAACTTAGGAAAGCCCGCTACCGGTGTCAATCCCCTGCGGGGGCAAAATAATGTTCAGGGGGCATGCGACATGGGTGGCCTTCCCGGGGTCTTTCCAGGATACCAGAAAGTCGATATCCCAAAGATCCGCAAAAAGTTTGAAACCGCATGGAGTGTTCAACTTCCCGCCACCCCGGGTATCACCCACACAGAAATCATTGACCGTATCAATGCCAACCGCATCAAGGCGCTGTATATCATTGGGGAAAACCCGCTGTTGAGCGAGGCCGATGCCACTCATACCAAAAAAGCCTTTGAAACCCTGCCTTTTCTGGTGGTACAGGATATTTTTCTAACGGAAACCGCCCAGAAAGCGGACGTGATCCTGCCCTCGACCACCTTTGCCGAAAAAGAGGGCACCTTCACCAATACGGAACGACGGGTGCAGTGGTTTGGGAGAGCCATCATGCCCAGAGGTCGGTCAAGACCCGACCATGAGATTGTCTGCGACCTTGCCGGACGGATGGGCGCCAGCGGATTTGACTTTCAGGGACCTGAAGAAATCATGCAGGAAATCGCATCCCTTGTTCCCCAATATAAGGGAATTACCTATGCCCGGCTTGGCACCCAAGGGCTCCAATGGCCCTGCCCGGATAAAAATCATCCGGGAACGCCCTTTCTCTATGAAAAAAACTTTGCAACCCCCAATGGCCGGGGAAAATTTGTACCCCTGTCCTACACCCCCCCTGCCGAACTGCCGGACCGCACATACCCTTTCATCCTGACCACCGGCAGAAGCCTCTACCATTTTCATACCGACTCTATGACCGGACGGGTAAACGGGCTGAAGCTTCTGCACCCTTGCGAACGCCTTGAAATGGGGCCATCGGATGCAAAAGATCTGGGCGTTGAAACCGGAACCATGGTGACGGTGACCTCAAGACGCGGAAAGGTAAGGGCCAGGGTGTTTGTGACAAGGCAATGCCCTCCGGGCGTGGTGAACATGACCTTTCACTTTGCTTCCACCCCAACCAACCTGCTGACCAATAGAGCGCTTGACCCGGTTGCCAAAATTCCTGAGACAAAAATATGCGCTGTCAAAATCAGTCCGGCAAAAGGAATGGACAAATAACAATCACTGATTATAACGGATTTTGGGGATCACCTTGACATAGAAATGAAATAGTCTGGAAAAATGATGGGGGTGCAGCCAGAGCGGGATAATGCCCCCAGGGAAGTTTTAGCCGAAGTGTTGGGCAAGGTTCGGTCTATTTTAAATAGAGTAAAAATTACGGACGGATCATTTCAGAACTTAAGCAATTTTTTCCTCCAAATTTTAAAAATTGTTTGGTTCAGCAGTCTGCACATGGTTGAAAAACACAAAGACGCCCCAATACCAGGGATATCGCAAAAAGATTGTGCAAAAATTCTGGAATCCAATGCCGTCGGATCGCCAGGCCGAACAGATAACCGGAAACAACGCCGGCTATCTGTTTCCTCTTCCCTTTAATCCATAAGGACATACCGCCGAGCAAATGCCGCAGTTGTGCCCGTTGTGATACTGAAAGTAGTGTTCCTTTTTCCATTGATCACATGCCAGGACATTAAGCAGTGCTTCACGAGCCAACCCAGGAGACCACGAATTGCCTTTCAGGGCCTTTGCGGGGCAGGCATCAACACAGATGGTACAGGTGCCGCAAAAGTTTTTTTTCATGGGCGGTCCACACGGAAGGGCCATATCGGTAAAAACAGTTCCCAGTCTGATCCATGGCCCGTATTTGCGTGTAACCAGCTGGCAGTTGCGTCCGATCCAGCCCAACCCAGCACGTGTGGCCGCGGTTTTATGGGGAAAATCGCCCTTAATGTTCACCGTATCCGTTCGAACAGATGCCCCAAGGACAAGGGATTGAAATCCTCTCTTTTTGAGTTCGGCGGCAAGGGCCTTTGACAATGCATTGATACGCCTATTAATCCTATGGTATTCGTCTGCGTAGTTCTGATCCGGCCCATTTTGAATACCGGCCATGATGTCCGGGTTCATGGGAATGGCAAAGGAAACGGCACGGGGAAAATTGCTTCCGTTCTTATCCTGCGGTGTGGCAAACAGACAAAGGTCCGCGGCCCCCCAGAGGAACACGTTTTGCGCGTCCATCCATTGGGTAAGCCAACTCGGGAACGGTACTGCATCAACTGCCGATGGATGTACGGCCATTTCTTCATAGGCATCTTCCACAAATCGAGGGGTGCAGATGGCCAGAAAAATAAGATCAGCCTCGCCTGTGTTGGATATGCGCTGGGGGCACATGGGGGGAATAACTGCCATGTCACCGGCATGGACTTCCCTGGGGGGTAGCTCTCCGATTTCCACTCGGCCCCTGCCGCTGATGATATAATACCGCTCGGTGGTTCCTTTAAGCCGATGCCAAAGGGTTGTTTCTCCGGGCTTTACCCTTGCCCTTGCAATGGATACGTCCGGATCGGTAGCGGTGTTAAGCAATTCGGTAATATAACAATTTTCAGAAATATAAAACTCATTGCTGAGATCCTGTTGTATAATTTTTTCTTTCATCATATTTTATTTCCAATACAATAGGGGTGGCTTGCAGGCACCTTTATCCCAGGACTCAAAGCCATCGGTCAGACCCCAGACATTCATACGCTTGGTGTTCAGGGAACAAGGCTGTTGATATAAAAAAAGTTAGATCCGTATCTCCCAGTACCGGTGAATCTGTTTATTACTCCGGCAATTAAATACCCGAAATTCTTTGTCACATAAGTGCTTTGTTTTTAAAACATGTTGGCACTACGAAGTTGAGATACTTAGTAGTCACATGCAAATAAATAGCACTTTTTGTTTTTATAACATTTCGTTTTTTAAGTGAAATAAAAACTAAGTTACGTCATTTATTTCTGCGTGACGTCTTAGTTGCCGGATTAATATATTTTCGCCGATAATCCTCGGGATAATTCGGGGCAACAAGTCCAACTATGTTATGGCCAGATCTTGCCGTCCCCGAAAAAATATGGTCTGTCCCCAATTTTCTAAAGGTTAAAAATTAACCCCCAGAGACAGGCCCCACACATGTTTGGGCATGGGATATCCTGCCACTTCCTGATAATTTTCGCCAGTTACATTATTTATATACACCTTGACGTCATATTCCAGGTCATTGAAAGTCAATTTTTTAGATACACCCAGATCACAGACCAGATAATCCTTGAGATTCCCGTTCTGTTGGCTTCCCCTGGAACCGACAAATCTTGAGCTGAGCTCTATCCAGCCTTCAGGAATTATTTCATACCCGGCCAGGACCTTGACCTTGTGCCTGGGAAGGGTTGCCGGCAGGTAATATGTCCAGTCCTGTTCATATCCGCTCTGGCTGACATCATGTTCCTGGAATATATAGGATGCATTCAGGCGGATTTTTCTGTTGATGTGAAGTGCTGCTTCCAGTTCAAATCCGGAAAGCTCAACGGAATCGATGTTATAAAGACAATCAGATCCTGCACCGGAACCCGGGGCCGTAATGCCGTTGTCATTGATGAAGTTTTTAATATCATAATACCAGGTAGCTGCTCTGAAATGGATTTTATCAAAACTTTGAATGATTCCGATTTCATATTCAACAGCTGTTTCAGGATCCAGACTGGAGTTGGTCTCGGAGGCGCAACGCGCCCACCAGTAGTAATCTCAGGGACAGGGCAGCCGGTATGACCTGGAAACTGCCGCATAAAGACTTGTGTCCTGGGTGATCCTGTAATCTATTTTCAGGCTGGGAAAAAAATCGGATTCGGTTTCAGTCTTTCCGCTATTGTCAAAGGCAAAGGGCCATCCTTGCGGCTGGGAAGTGTATCCCATTTCCATCCAGGAATAATAGGTGGCTTCATCCAGGTGGTAATATCGAATCCCCGGGGTAATGGTCCATTTTTCGCCCAGGGAAATCACATCCTCCACATAGGCGGACTTTACACGGTAAATCACCCGGATGCCCGCAGGATCCCCAAGTTCCTGATATTCAAGGCCCAGGGTAAGGTCATGGCCGTCAAACAACCGGAGGTCTGAATATTCTGAAATAACGCCCTGGGTCCGGTCTTTTGAAATCACACCCTCCTCAAAGGCTCCGGATTTGGCGTAAAGGTCGGTTTGTCGCTCTCCATCGGTCATGAACCAGTGGAATTTGAAAGTTCCCGGTCCCAACGGCATGGTATATATTGCGTCCAGGTAATTGGTTTCCCTCTCCCACATGGGGGTTTCCCCGCCCGGAAGCTGGGGCCAATTCAGATGGCGAAGTTGATCAGACGACCGGCTGAAGACGGGATAACTTGAATCATACAGGGCCGCAATGGCAGCGTCCATATCATCGGGATCATTGACAACGGGCATGCCGTATTCCACATTGGTGTGTTTAATCCCTAAATAAAGGTTCGCTTCGGAAGGCAGGTGAATATCCACATGGGCGTTAACGGACGTTGTGTCCTGAAAATTATTTCTCAGGTATCCGTCCGTTTCCTGCTCACCGCCTGAGATGTGAAAATCCACATACTCGCTGGCTCTGCCGGCAACGGATGCGGTGGCAGTCCAGGTACCGTAGCGCCCATATCCGGTGTTGACATTTCCGCTGAAATTTTTATCGTTTCCGGGACCTTTTTTAGTAATAATGTTGATCACCCCGCCGATGGCAAAGGGATGAAGAACCGAATGTCCTCCCCGGATGATTTCGATTTTTTCCACATCATCCAGGGTCAGCGTTGACCAGTCAACAATATACCGCCCATAATGACCTGTATGATTGATTCTTCTTCCGTCGATTTCAATGACCATGCGCCCTTCGTTCAAGCCCCTTATGGATACTTCGTCTCCGGGGCTGGCCATGAGGGCATTGGCCCGCTGAACATCCACACCGCCGATCTCCGAAAGAACGTCGGTTATGGTGGCCGTGGAACCGGGCTTTCTAAACTGTTCCATATCAATGACGGTTTTTTCGCCGGTTATATCCACACCCGGCTGGGTGCCGATGACCATTACATCGCCAAGCTCAAACACATTATCATCGTTTAATGACTGATTCTGTGTCTCCTGGGCCGGGATAACCCCCGGGCTGAAAAACACCGCAAGCCAGAACAAAAGCAGCAGGCGCATTCCGGTCGACAGCTTAAACTTGTACATGATTTTTTTCCTTTCTTCTGCTAAGATCAGGAGACCGGCTGCAGGAAATGGCTGTTTCCTGTCCGGTCCGCAGTGACAGGAGAGAAACTTTGCCGCCATGCGGAAAATTCTTTCCTGATGGTTCGGGGGAAAACAGGCAGGGTATCTTCCAGGATAAATGCCTGTTTTCCCCATTTTATTATGGGTCATCCCGGTTTTTCAGGTCTGACCGCTTTCTTTCACGCAAGCCAGGCAGTATAACCCGGATACATCCGTAAATTCCAGAATTTCAAGACCGCATTGGACCAGCCAGGCAGACAGACGATCAAATGAAGGCAGCTGGTCTGAAGAAACCGGGCTATGCCCTTTGTGGTGGGTGGCGATTTCATCCGATGACATCAAATGGGCGATCACCAGTTTGCCTCCGGGTTTAAGGACACGGGTAATTTGCTTGACTGCTCCGGCCTGGTCCTGAAAATGGGGAAAGCAGGCAAAGCAGATCACCCGGTCAAAGGCGTTTGAGTCAAAGGGCATGTCCATGACATGGGCACATTCAAATAAAATCCGGCTGTCCTGGTGAAGATGTTGGTTGGTCTTGATCATTTTCCAGGCATAATCCATTTCCACCAATCGACCGTCCCTGGACAGTTCATCCAGAATATAAGGCACCAGCACCCCGGCACCGCATCCCATATCAAGCACCCGGTGATGTGGCTCAATATCAAGGGTTTTAATGATGCTGCTGATCTTTTCACTGTGAAGATCATGGTTTCCTGTGTCCGAATTTTTATAAAAATTATCCAGCCAGCCCTCGGCCCTCCGGTTGAAGAAATCCTGCCGGGACAGATCTTGATGGTTCATTCTATTTTCCATTGTCTATTCCCCCCGTACCCAGTCCATCCATTGTCTTGACACCAGCTGATCTGCCGTTTCATGATCAACATTGTAGACCTTCTGGTAAAATTTAAGCAGCCATTGGGCAAGGTTGATATCCTTGAAGCAGTCGGGATACGCTGCCATGGCCATGACCATTATATCGATGGGATATTCCAGCCTTTTTTCGCAGTTGCAGGGGGTCCATGGCAGGGCCACCACGGATCGTTTTTTAACGGCCCGCATTTCCTGAAGCCCCTGGTAGTAAGGCGCATAATAAAGTTCTTCGGGAGGATGGTATCCCCAGGCCGTGACCAGAACAACGAGATCCGGGTCCATGGCCAGCAATTGTTCGGTGTTCAGGATATTCCAGGCACCGGGACCGGTATAGGCGTTGTCGGCCCGGATCACCTCTTCAAGAAAAAAGGTTTGAAGGGTATCCACGCCCTTGACATGGCCAGCCCCTCCCTGGGTTCTGGCCTTGGGAGAAAGTCCTAAAAGAAGCAGTTTCTTCCGTTGAGCCGGTTCAATGCCCTCAGTCCTTTTTTTAACCATTGCCACACAGGATTCAAGAAATTCAGCCAGTTCTCTTGCCTGGTTTTCTTTTTGAAATATCCGCCCCAGTATCTGTATTTCCCGGGAAATGGATTCAATGCCCGGATGGGGCGTAGCATTGGGGCCATGCAGAACCACAAGGGGAATACCCAGGGCATCAAGCAGCGCAATGCTTTTTTCCAGAATGTCCGGACTCTGGCTCAGGGAACAGGAACCGGTTCGAATGATGATCACATCCGGTTCAAGCTCCGCCACCGCTTCATAGCTGATGCCGGCCCCGTATTTAGCCACCAGGGGCAGCGCCTTAAATTCAGGATTCAAATATGTGGTTGTGTTCATTCCTTCTTTATAGACAAAGGTGCCGCCGTTTTTATTGGGGATGTCATAGGCCCAGACTCTGGGTATGCACTGGGAACCCAGGGCCACTATCTTGTGGGCCTGGCCCAGACGGGTCATGACCCCTTCCACCAATCCGTCGCTTATGGTTACCACCCGGTTGATCCGCTCAGGTACCACAACGGTTTTTCCCCTGAAGTCTTCAACCGTGATCTGTTTTTCACCAAAGGCCGGGCCTGCCGTCAAAAGGCATACAAAAGCCAGAAGAAATCCCATGATGCTTTTTGCACTCTGAAATACGATCATTGTTCTTCCCTTTTCACCTTCCACTCAAAGCGCATGGACTCGTGGGAAAATTTATGGAGCAGGCCCTGATCCGTCTGCTCACAATGATCCAGAAGAAAGGCTTCCAGTGCTGTACTATGTTGGGGTTTTATGCGGGTAAATCGCTTGAAATAAAAACTTTTGGCCGCTTCCATATCAGAAAACACTTCAGAAAAACAGCAGGAAGATACCCGGACTTCAGGATAAATTCCCATCTGGTAAAGCACCTGAAACAGAACATCACTTTTGGGTCCGCCATGATAGTCTGTGTTGAAAAGTTTAGGCCACAAGGCCTTGGGCATTTTTTCCCATTCCGGAATGCCTGCATGCCAGAAAATCACCACCCGGCCATGGCACACCTGATTCATCTTCCCAATGGCCGCACGGATATCCTTCATGCCCAGAGACATGGAGGCCAGGACCAGATCGTAGGGAGGCTCAAGATCTTTGTTCGGGTCAATCTCCTCCCATGTTTTCTTCAATTGTATGATGTTATCGACCTTGTGTTCGGCTATGGCCTGTGTCATCACTTGATTCATGCCCGGGGACGGTTCCACCGTGGTCACAGACCAGGCTGTTTCTGCCATGGGGATGGCCAGATTTCCGGGGCCGGCACCCACATCCAGAACCCGGGTATCCGCAGTTAAATTCAGTCCCGATACCGTGTTTATGATGCGTTCTGAATGGTGCGCAGTGGCCTTTTTCGAATATACCCGGGCTGAGCCTTCATCTTCCCAGAATTCTTTGCAGCTTTTTCCGGCAGAATCCTGCCATAACAGGGTCTGCTCTTCCCAGACCCGGTTCCAGTCAATGCTTTGTACCAATTGGGCTTCCATGGCGTGTTCCTTTGTTTTCAATCCGTTATCATTTAAGAGGCTTTTCTGTTTTCGTGTGTGATCAATCCGCTGGGAAGAATAATTTTTAAATCAATGGCATGGGATACTTCGCAGGCACCGATATAGATTTTGTCCATGAGCTCCTGGGAAAACACCTGATCCGGCGCACCTTTGGCCACAACTCCGGGAGATCCCAGTACTACGGTTGTATCGCAGAACCAGGCCACATGGTTCGGGTCATGGCTGCATGCAAGAATCCCCGTACCCTGATCTGCTATCTGCCTCAAGGCTTTCCAGACCAGTGCCTGATTTTTAAAATCCAGGGCTGATGTGGGTTCATCCAGAAAAATCATATCTGTATCCTGGGCAATGGCCCGGGCAATGAGAACCAGCTGCTTCTGTCCGCCGGATAAAATATCATAGGGTTCATGGGCCAGATCTGAAATACCTGTCCGCTCCATTGCTGCCCAGGCAGCGCCACGGTCTTTTTTACCGGGCCTGTAGAACCGGCTCATGTGGGGAGTCCGGCCCATGAGCACCATCTCTTCCACCCGGTAGGGAAAAGGCTGGGAATGGTGCTGGGGCACGTAGGCAACATGACGGGCGGTTTCGCGGATACTCATCTGCTGCATATTTTGCCCCCGGAACAGAATCTTACCCCGGACGGGTCGAATAAATCCCAGGCAGCATTGAAACAAGGTGGTTTTACCCGACCCATTGGGGCCAAAAAGTCCGCAAAGCTCCCCTTTTTCAATGGAAAAACAGATATCCTCCAAAACCGGCCGTCGTCCGAAATTATGGTGAAGATTCTTTACTTTGAGCATTGCTATTCTCCTTTAATTCTATATCCCCTGGTACGGACCAGGAAAAAAAGATAGGGGGCACCAATGAGAGAGGTGATTATCCCAACGGGAACCTCCGTCTGGGTCAGGGTTCTTGCGATGGTATCGCAGAGCAGAAGATACAAGGCTCCTAAAAGCGCAGATGCCGGCAGCACAACCCTGTGATCCGGACCGAAAAGAAGCCTTGCAGCATGGGGTATCATCAACCCTACCCAGGGAATGATTCCCACGGAAGACACGGCTGCCGTCGTCATCAGGGTGGACAGGCTGATAAGGATGAATTTATTTTTTTCAGGATCGACACCCAGTGCACGGGCCTCTTTGTCCCCCATGGACAAAACATTGATCTTCCACCCGTAAAACCAGAGAATAAAAAAGCCTGCCAGGGCCACGGGCAGCATAAGCGCCACATCCCGCCAGCCTGCATAATAAAACCCGCCCATGAGCCAGAACACGATTTCACGCAATGCCTCGTCCCGGGCCAGGTATTTTACGATACCCACCAGCGCGGTAAATACCGATCCTGTTATAATACCGGACAGGATCAGGCTCACCAGGGGAGTTTCCCCCCGGTTCCTGGCCATGGAATAGGCCAGCCCCACCGCCAGAAAACCAAACCCGAATGCCAGCACCTGTACGGACATGAAAAACGAAGGAAACATAATCCCCAGGGCAGCCCCAAAAGCGGCCCCGGACGAAGTACCAAGGATATAGGGTTCCACCAAAGGATTTTTAAAGCATCCCTGGAAAACCGCTCCGGAAGCTGCCAGGCAGATGCCTGTCATGATGGCCAGAAGCGCCCTGGGAGTTCGGATGTTCCAGATAATGGTATGATACAGGGGTGAAATTTCCGAGGCATCCGGCAC
This sequence comes from uncultured Desulfobacterium sp., assembly GCA_963674605.1. Lineage (GTDB taxonomy): Bacteria > Desulfobacterota > Desulfobacteria > Desulfobacterales > Desulfobacteraceae > Desulfocicer. The sequence continues at coordinate 2,514,986 of OY771474.1, forward strand.
TCCCATAATATGGGAAAAAACCGTCTTGCCCACCATTAATGGAGGAATATGTTTGGTGCCGATCCCCATGCACAAACAGGCTACACCGATTACAAAAAGCCCAAGACCTGCAAGCCCCATGGCACTGTTCTGTTTAAATAATTTCAAATTCAACTCCGGTTTCCGTCTTGATTCCCGTGCCTTGATTTTTACGTCAAAAACGGGCGGCTTCGCCCCGGCTCTTATGCCTGTAACCGGTAAGGTTTTACACGGTTATGCATAAAGCCTGTTGCCTGGAATGGCCCATGGTGTAATTAGATACTGAAAACCCCGGCACATGGGAATTTATCTGTTATCGATAAAAACAAAAGGAGGCTTGGTTCTAACTTCACCCAGTGGATATGGACCACATAGCAGATATTTAAATATTTCTATAAATTCCAATTATTTAGTAACTACCGTCTAATGTGTGTTCCCAAAGTGGGCCAACTTAGAACCAAGCCCACAAAAGGCTCATGTTGTGTTTCAGGGTCTTTTATTATAATCGTTTTTGCGACGGGGTCAGGCTTGTGTTATTGGCGTTATCGCCGTCTGTTTATACAAACCAAATCCCCCAATGATAATGCAAATAACGCAAGCCTGACCCCAACCGGATAAGACCGTGGAATCCGACATGAGCCAAACAAAAAAGGCCATGAAAACAGGTAGATGCTTGTCCTTCTACCAGCCTTCATGGCCTTTTAAATTATGGGTTTGATCACAACTTCGGCCATCCTGAGTGTACTTCAGTATATTTGATGCACCTTGAGATAAATTATCAAAGGTGCTTGGCCCATCTTATGATCAACCCCTAAATTATTTTCTGACGATTTTTGTTTCACAACCCTTCAGGGTTTAATTGGTCATCACTCATAATACAAACTTAAAAGGGAGTCAACACAAAAAAGGTTCCCGCAGTATATTCAATTTTACTCACAGCAGGGCCACACTGCGCATAATTTCAGCAAATTCGAGAACTTGCAGAACAGTGCATCATGATCGTGACCCTCGGCCATGCACACGGGGCAGGTCTGGAGGATACCCCCCCATTCAAGAAGCATCAGCAGAGTACCCTGGGCAAGGCTTATGGAGACAAGACTGTCCAGCATCACCACAAGTACACTCAAAAGAATTGCCAGAATCAGGAAAATATCAAAAAATTTCATCTGAATCCGGCGGACGGATCATCTGCGCCGCTGATTTCATGAAATCACCCCGGAGACTTCTTGAAGCTGACCGTGGACGTCTTTAGGAAAAATAGGGGACAGACCACGTTTTTTTAGGGGCTTGGTCATCGTGTTGGTTCAACGGGGTCAGGCTTGTGGGTTAGACCAAAATCTCCCAGCACCGGTGAATCTGTTTATGTTTTCGCCGATAATCCTCGGGAATGGTGTTCCCGGTGATCTCCCTGTGACTTTCAACGGGCAGTCTGTCCAGCCGGGGAGTAAAATCCTGATGATTGGTGGAAAAATAAATAATTCCCCCGGGCCGCATGACCTTGATCACCATTTCAAGCAAATGCGGATGGTCCTTATTTATATCAAAGTGATCCCCTTTTCGTCTTCTGGTGAAAAAAGACGGGGGATCCACCACACAGATATCAAAGGATTCTGAATTCTCCACTGCTGTTTTTAAAAAATCAAAGGTATCTGCCTGGATGAGTTTGTTATTCTCAAGGGAAAGCCCATTGAGAATCATGTTTTCCCGGGCCCAGGCAAGGGTGCTCTCCGACCGATCCACCGAGGTGGTGCTGCGGGCACCGGCCTTTGCCCCATGGCAGGAAAAGGCCCCGGTGTAGCAGAACAAATTTAAAAGATCTTTTCCCGGCACCACCTCCCGCACCATCATCCTGGTTTCTCTGTGATCGGAAAAAAGCCCGGTATCCACATAATCCCACAGATTGATGTAAAATTTCAGATCCCGCTCCCGCATGACGATCTTTTTATTGGTGGTATCAAATCGCTGGTAACGCTTTCCCTCCTGGTAACCGGCCTGTCTCTCCTTTAAATGAAGCTTTTCCGGTGTTACCCCCAGGGCAAGGGACACGGCCTGGCCCATCTCGGGAAGCCATTGGGGATCAGAATCCCTCCGGGTGTATTCCGCCACCACCACATGCCCTGCATACCAGTCCACAGCTGCACGTATTTCGGGGATATCCCCGTCATAGAGCCGGAACACATCTATATTGTGCCTTGCAAACCGTTTTTTAAGGTGTTTGTATTGCTTTTTTACACGGTTGGCCAACATTTCAGCCTGTTTTTCATATTTTAAACCGGTCTGTTTTTCCATCATGGTGTATCTGAAAAATCCTTTTGATATTGGGTATGGGTTTTGGCTTCTGGGTACTGGGTTTTGGGTGCTGGGTGCTGGGTATCAGGTCTGAAAGGTCCGATTCAATGGTCCAGCGAGAACGGGCTCAGGCTTGTGTTATTGGCGTTATTTATCACAATGGGTAGGAATCCAAAACGCTACGGAGAATGCCCATAACGCAAGCCTGCCCCCTCCCCCGTATGGGTCAAAAAAACCTGAACATCAAATCATACCTTATTTTTGCTCTTGATCACCTCAGGGTTCACAATGGTGGGCAGGGTGCCGTTGCGGTAAAATTCAATGATGTTGGTTGCGGCCATGGTGGACATGCCATCCCGGGATTCCATGGTGGCAGATCCGATATGGGGCAGGACACAAACATTTTCCATGGACAACAGCGGGTTATCCTTGTCCATGGGTTCAGGATTTGTGACATCCAGCCCTGCCCCCCAGATCTGGCCATTTTCCAGGGCCTGGATCAGATCTGTTTCATTGTGAATCATTCCCCGGGCCGTGTTGATAAACATGGCAGAACCCTTCATTTTCTTAAAGGCAGCCTGATTGAACATTTCTCTGGTTTCCGGTGTTAACGCACAGTGCACAGAAACAATATCACTCTTGGCCAGCAGCTCATCAAACCCTGTAAACCGGGCATTAAAGCGCTGCTCCGCCACAGGGTTGGGGGTGCGGTTATGGTAGAGGATGTCCATGTCATAGGCCCCCTGACACCGTTTGGCCATTTCCATACCGATGCGGCCCATCCCCACAATGCCAAGGGTTTTATTCATCAGCTCCATGCCCCGGAAGGCCCGGGGTTGAAAGTTTCTCCACTGATCTTCTAAAATGGTTTTATGGCAGAAAAACATCTTTCGGGCCGTGGCAATCATCAGCCCGAAGGCAATGTCTGCCGTGGCCTGGTTCATGGCATTGGGGGTATACCCCACGGGAATGCCAAGGCGTGTGGCCTCTGGGATATCAATATTGTCATAACCCACGGCAAACTGGGAGATGATATCCAGATGACTGCACGCATTTAAAAAATGGGCATCAATCTTCTCGCTCATGGTGCAGAAAAGGGCATTGTGTTGTTTTGCCTTTTCAATTAGTTCTATCTGGGTCATGGGAATGGTGCTGTCCCACAGGGTGATCTCAAAACCTTCTTTTTCAAGCATTTTAATGCCGACACCGGGAAAATCCCGGGTGACAAGAATTTTTTTGTTTTTCATAAAAAATTCGGCACACATCCAGGCACCATGGCCAAAAAAAAGAGTTGCCGCCTCCATTTTGTTGTTTGTATATCAGCCATGACAGTAAACCACTGCCACAAAAAACCTTAGCACCAATCATTGCATGATGCCACACGGGGGAGGGGTCAGGCTTGCGTTATTGACGTTTTCGTTTGAATTTAGCGTTATTCTTAGATACTTGTCAAAAACACAATAACACAAGCCTGACCCCGTTGGTCCGCCAATTGAGATGAATGGCCCATCTTATGACCAAGCCCAAGTTTACCTTAAAAACGCAAGGCCTGGTGAGATCAATACGTCGGGCCAGGCCTGAGCCCATGGCCGTTGAGGCCATCACTGACTCGAATTACAATCATAGTATTTCAAATATTTTCAAATAGTACCGAAGACAAATATCTTTCTCCGGCATCGGGAAGCAGGGTGACAATGAGCTTTCCCTTGTTTTCGGGCAAGGCAGCGACTTTCAGGGCACCGGCAACGGCGGCACCGCTTGAGATACCGCAGGTGATGCCCTCCTCAAGATGAAGCCTTTTTGCCATGTCAATGGACTCGTCACTGCTCACCGTTACCACCTCGTCCACCAAATCCAGCTCCAGGATATCGGGTTTAAATCCCGCGCCAATGCCCTGTATCTTGTTCACCCCGGGTCCCGGAGAAAAGGGTTTATCCGCCTTTATTGCACTTAAAACAGCTGTGTGGACTGGCTCCACGGCAATGGCTTTAATATCATTGCCCTTTTTTTCCTTTAAATAGCGGGAAACACCGGTGATGGTGCCCCCGGTACCCACACCGGCAACAAAGACATCAATTTCCCCGCCGGTGTCTTGAAATATTTCAGGGCCGGTGGTTTTATAATGGATGTCCGGGTTGGCCGGGTTGGAAAACTGATTGGCAATGTAGTATCGATCCGGGGCCTGGGCTACCATCTCTTCGGCCCTGGCAATGGCCCCTTTCATTCCCTTGGCCCCCTCGGTAAGAATCAGCTCAGCTCCAAAGGCCTGGAGCATGCGCCGCCGCTCCATGGACATGGTATCAGGCATGACAATTATCAGGGGATATCCCTTGGCTGCGCACACATAGGCAAGTCCGATGCCGGTGTTGCCGCTGGTGGCTTCAATGACCGTGATATCCTTAGATCCGGGAACCAGAATTCCCTTTTCTTCAGCATCCCATATGATGGCCGCCCCCACACGACATTTCACTGAATATGCGGGATTGCGCCCTTCAATTTTGGCGGCAATGGTGCAATCAAGGCCTTTTGTTACGCTATTCAAGCGCACCAGGGGAGTGTTTCCGATACTTGTGCTGTTATCCTCAAATATTTTTTTCATTTTACATCTCCTTAATATTTCACCAATTCCTAACCTGGACAAGCCAGAACCAAAAAGTTTTTCTGATTCTTTTGCCCAAATAACACGAAATTGAATATGGCAACTTCACCGCTTAATAACCGCCTTTGCACAATACCCCATACGTTCAAGGATATCAAATGCTATACGTCGCTGAATCGCCTCGTTGTCCACCAGTAGTATGCCCTGCCCACTGCCTGCATATGAAAATGGCGCAAACTGCGCCAATGCCACCCCGGGCATTCACATACAGGTTGGCCAGAATCTGGTCCATGTGAGTGTCATGGCCTCAAAAAATTGCGGTTAAAGGTCTTCAAAAGATTCTTTGGGTTTGGTCATAAGATGGGCCATTCATCTCAATTGGCGGACCAACGGGGTCAGGCTATGTGGTATTAGATCCTGAGCTTTTTATCAGGATCTATGTTTTTGACAAGCATCTAAGAATAAAGCTAAATTTAAACGAAAACGTCAATAACGCAAGCCTGACCCCTCCCCAGGGTGGCCCATCTTGTGACCAAGCCCGATTCTTTGATGTGATCAAACGTCTGTATCTGGGGCATTCAGATGGCCTCTTTCATGGATTCCCTTTCCTCTGGTGAAAAAATTCTGCCTTTAGCTGGTCATATTATTGTGATATTTACTTAGGGGCGCAAATGAAATAAGCTGAACGAAAATGCTTGGTATTTGGTCCATCTACTGTGTTGCATCAAGGTCCCAAAACCTTTATTACGCCTTGTAGATGAACCCAAATTCAGCGCTATTTCTGCTCACCTTATTTCATCTGCGCTCCTTAGCAGTCAGACCCTGATATTTAATTGAAAACAATTATTTATTTTTTTGATATCAAAGGAGCAAAAGAATGTCATTACAAAAAAAAACCGGAATATGCTATCTTATCATTTCTATTTTACTTTCATTATCACATTGGAATAATTGGGATTTTTATTTTTTATCCACCTTGATATTTGTCGTGATCTTAGGAGGTATTTCAATCCGTATGGCAGCAAAACACCAAAAGCGGATACTTTTTCTTGAGGGAACCTTGGATGCTGTTCAATTGCCGATTACGGTTACGGATATGGATATGAACTGGGTTTTCATCAATAAAGTAACAGAAAGCCTGCTTGCCATGCATAACCTGGACAAAAAAAGCTGCCTTGGGAAACACTGTTCCAACTGGAAAGCCACCATATGTGGTACTGAAAATTGTGGTATAGCAAGCTTGCGCAATGGACAACCCCGGACCAATTATTACCAGGAATACCCAGATAAACCAAGCACATATATGCAAGTAGACACCTCCTACATCAATGACAACAATGGCAATCCCATGGGTCACGTTGAGATTGTTACCAACATAGACGCCGAGCATCGACTACAGACCATGATAGGGAATGTAGCCGCATCTCTGGAAGAGTCGTCGGCATCTCTGGAGGAATTATCTTCTGTAACCAAAAATACAGCGGGAATGGCTACTAATGCGAACAGCCTTATGTCCGACACCAATAGAACAATGGATAAAGCAAAAAATAATATGGCAGGTCTTATAGAATCCATGGAGGATATATCTAAGTCCAGTGAGGAAACTTCTAAAATTATCAAAACAATTGATGAAATCGCTTTTCAAACCAATTTGCTGGCTTTAAATGCTGCCGTGGAAGCCGCCCGTGCCGGAGAGGCCGGAGCTGGATTTGCAGTAGTCGCTGATGAAGTTAGAAACTTGGCCTTGCGGGCAGCCAAGGCCGCCAAAAGTACCGCAGAGCTCATCGAAGGGACGGTGAAAAAAATCAAATCGGGACATGCCCTGGTTGAAACAAATAATATAGAATTTGTAAAAATGTCTGAAAAAATAGGTGGGGTCGCAAAAATGTTTAACGATATCACAGTGGCTTCCCAGGAACAGGCCACGGGTATTGACCAATTAAGCCAGGCGATCCTCCATATTGAAAACACCATGCTTGATGCCAACGGCATCGCCTCTGAAAAGTCAGAAAAAAAACGGCTGAATGAATTCCATGGAAAAGAATGCAATGCACATATTATTTGATCTGGATGGCACCTTAACAGACTCCTTTGAAGGTATAACGAAATGTATCGCCCACGCCATGACAAAACTTGGCAAACCGGCCCCACCACCGGAATCCCTTGGCTGGTGCATCGGCCCTCCCCTGAAAAAAAGCTTTGCCCGGCTATTGGACTCCCAGGAGGATGCACTGGCAGAACAAGCCCTGGCCTTTTACAGGGAACGTTTTGGCTCTGTGGGGCTTTTTGAAAATGAACTCTATGAAGATATTCCCCAGGTGCTGGAGACTTTGAAAAACACGGACCATGATCTGTATGTTGCCACTGCCAAACCCGGGGTGTATGCAAAACGTATTATTGAACATTTTGGTCTGGAGAAATCCTTCAAAGGAATCTACGGCAGTGAGTTGAATGGTACCCGCACCGACAAAACAAGCCTGATCGCCCATGTCCTGGAAGTAGAATCACTTTCAGCCAATGCAACAATCATGGTGGGGGACCGGGAGCATGACATGATCGGTGCCAATGCCAACGGGGTGACCGGACTTGGGGTACTCTGGGGTTATGGTAGCCGGGAAGTCCTTGAGGCTTCCGGGGCATATGCCTGTATTGACCGACCCAGGGAATTGATTGATTTAATATCATCCATCACATGGGCTAAGCGGTGAAATAAACCAAAAAACAGGCGGTTTATTTTCACGCACTCTTCTCAGTTCTTGACCCTGATTGTTGATTATGAGTATAAAACCATTACGATGTGCCGGCGAAATAATTTGTCAAAAGATTCAAAAAAGGGGGATTCTTCATGGAAGGGATATTAAACAACAAAGGCTTTTTATTTGATTTTATAGGCCCTCTGCTTGTATCGCTTGGGGTGATCTGCCTGAGCTGTGGTTTTTCAGCGGCCTCGTCTGACACTTATGACGTGATCTCCAAGGATGCTGTCTCCATAGAAGCGGCCATCCTCATGGCCCTTAAGACAAATCCTGACATCAGCATGGTGGCCCAAGGGGTGAAGATGGCAGAGGCTGACCTGAAAAAGACAGAGTCATTATTTTTGCCAAGACTCTCCGTTTACAGTGAATACTCAACAGGGGATGCACCCTCGGCATATCTTTTCAAAACCATTGATCAAAGAGATCTGCCATCCGGCCTTAATTTCAACTCCCCAGGATCCTTTACCAATCTTGAAACCGGCGTTGTTGCAAGCTGGAACCTTTACAGGGGCGGTGTTGATACCCTGAATGCAAATATTGCCCAATCATTGGTGTCTGACACCCGTGCAGGGCTTGAAGATACAAAAAACAAGATTGTGGCTTCGGTCATCCAGCTCTTTTTTTCCGTTTTAAAGGCAGAAGAATATGTCTCCATTACAGGCCAGTCTGTTGAAACGGTGGCGGAACAGCTGAGAATCATGGGTATCCGTTTTGAGGGGGGAGGGGTGCTGAAATCCGATCTTCTCTCCCTGCAGGTCAGGCTTGCCGAGGCAAAAAAAGACCTGGTCCAGGCAAAGAATCTATACACCACCACCCTGACGGCTTTTAACCGGGTTCTTGGAAAAACATTGGATGACAACCTTATCCTGTCACGAACCTGTGAATGCCCTGTAACCTTTCCCAATACCTGTGAAGAGGCCATACTCCTTGCCATGGAAAAAAGGCCTGAGATTATCCAGGCCAGTGAAAGGCTTAAAATGGCCCGGATGGCCCTTGAAAAAGCCGGGGCCGGATATCTGCCTCGTATAGATTTCAATGCCAGGTACTACATTGATGACGAAGACCTGTCATATGATATTAAAAATGATAATTATACGGCCGCTGTAACTATGAACTGGGATGTATATACCGGCATGTCCACCAAGGCTGATCTGTCACGGGCCCGTCACGGTCTTAAAAGCGCCGAACACTATTATCGTAAGGTTAAGCTCGACATCGTTCAGGATGTCAAGAATGCCTACCTCAACCTGGAGGATGCCGTGCAGCGTTTTGAAGTCTCAAAGAGCAGTGTGGCCCTGGCGGATGAATCCCTGAGCCTCGTCAAAAGCAGATATGAGGGTGGCTCTGCCCCGGTGACCCGTTACCTTGAGGCCGAGCTTGCAAGGAGCAGGGCGAGCATGAACAAAACAGCAGCCTTTTATGATCAAAAGATTGCCTTGAGCGGTATCGGAAGATCCCTTGGGATGCTTTCACAAATTTGGTCAAAGATTGAGAAACAGGAGAATTAAACATGGGCTTTACACATAGTGCTTCACACAATAATTTGGGGATGTGGATTTCAAGGATCGCTATAAGTGTGTTTTTTTACTTCTTTTTGGGAACAACACCATTATGGGCCGGTGATACTCCTGACCCAAATCCTGAAACTCCTGAGAACGGACTTGTTCAGGCAATACTTACCAATGTAACGGAGACCTATACCGCCGTTGGAACCGTAAAGCCAAGGAGTGAGATGATCATCGAGTCCCAGGTGGGTGCCCAGGTTGAAAATGTACATGTCCAGGCAGGGGACAGTGTGCAAAAAGGGGATATTCTGATCACCTTGGATAACCGCCAGCCCGCCTCCCGCCTGGACAGGGCAAGGCAGGCACTGCACCAGGCCCGGGCAGGAAAACAGGAGGCAATACAGGGAGTCAGGGCCGCTGAAGCCGCCTATAACGAGGCTAAATTACACTATGAGCGAATTAAAAAATATTACAGTTCCCAGGCGGCGACAAAACAAGAACTTGAAAATGCAGAATCAGGATATCTCCAGGCCAAGGCGGGGCTGAACCGCTCTAAAGATGCCATGGCCGGGGCTGAGGCCGGTATCCGCCAGGCCATGGAGATCGTATCCGAGGCCACGGTGGGCCTGGGATTCACACGGATCACTGCACCGGCCCCGGGTGAGGTGATCAAGCGCATGGTGGAGCCTGGGGATCTGGCATTGCCTGGCAAGCCGCTGATTTCCCTTAGAACCGAAGATGGATTCAGGATAGAAGCCCATGTGCGAGAGGGACTCATCGGCAAGGTCCATATCGGAATGACCCTGAAGGCCGAGGTTGTCACCCTTGAAGAGACCTGCGATGCCGTCGTGGAGGAAATCGTTCCCTATGCAGATCCATCCACTAGAACCTTTCTGGTCAAGGCGGCCCTGCCCTTAATCAATGGCCTGTATCCCGGCATGTATGGAAAACTTCTCATACCTGAGTCGGAACAGGAGGTGGTCATGGTTCCTTATAGCTCGGTCGTTCGAACCGGCCAGCTTGAACTTCTAAGGGTCAGGCAGGGAGAAGCATGGCAGCTTAGATATGTTAAGACAGGGAAACGCTCCGGCGAAATGATTGAGGTTCTCTCTGGACTTAAGGGCAATGAAGTGATCAAAGCAGGGAGAATGAGCCGGCCATGAATGATTTCACAGAACATAGCGGAAAAAAAAATCAGGAAAGGGGATTCTTTTCCAAGATTGTGGAAAAGTTCTTGGACGGCAAACTGTCGGTCATGCTGATCATCATCTCCCTGTGCCTTGGCGGGGCCGCACTCATGGTGACCCCCAAGGAAGAAGAACCCCAGATTGTGGTTCCCATGGCAGATGTATTCATATCTGCCCCAGGAGCCAGCCCGGAGGAGATCGAACAGCTTGTGGCAACTCCCCTGGAGCGTTATCTGTGGCAGATCGATGGCGTGGAGTATGTTTACTCCATGTCCAAAAAAGACATGGCCCTTGTCACGGTAAGGTTTTTTGTGGGGGAAGACCGTGAAGATTCCCTGATCAAACTCCATAACCGAATTTCCATGAACCTGGATCAAGCAACCCCCATCGTAAAGGGCTGGGTGATAAAACCGGTGGAGATCGATGATGTTTCCATCGTCAACATTACCCTGTTTTCGGATACACAAAGCGATTATGTGCTAAGGCGTGTGGGCGAAGAGGTGCTTGCGCGCCTCAGCCAGGTGAAAAACATATCCAAAACAACCATCCACGGGGGACGGGAGCGGGAAGTCAGGGTAAATCTCCTGCCCGAGAAAATGAAGGCCTTTAACATCTCCTTCATGGAAGTACAGCAGGCACTCCAGAGCGCGGATGCCTCCCTGACGGCCGGGGCCTTTTCACGCAGGGATATCTCCTACACTGTGTCCACCAGTGCCTTCTTGACCAATACCGATGAGATCAGGGACCTTGTGGTGGGGGGAAGCGACGGCAGGCCGGTATATTTAAGGGATATTGCAAGGGTGAAAGACACCCCTGAAGAGGCAGATACCTATTCCAGGATTCTATTTTCCGACGCCTATGCCCGGAAACTGCCGGGTGTTGACCCGAACAAAAAATACGCATCCATAACCCTTGCCGTTTCCAAGAAAAAAGGCACCAACGCGGTAAAGGTGGCCCAAAATGTCATCGATGCCTTCCATGCCCTTGAAGCTGAGCTGATTCCCCAGGGCATTCATTGGGAAATCACGCGAAATTATGGGGCCACCGCCCAGGAAAAGGTGGGGGGGCTTTTAAGCTCCCTTCTCTTTGCCGTGGCATCGGTTGTGGTGCTTCTTGCCTTCACCCTGGGATGGAAGGAGGCCCTCATCGTTGCCGTGGCCGTTCCCATCAGCTTTTCCCTGGCCCTTTTCGTAAACTATCTGTTCGGGTACACCATAAACAGGGTCACCCTATTTGCCTTGATTCTATCCCTTGGGCTTGTGGTGGATGATCCCATCACCAATGTTGAAAACATTCAGCGTCACATTGTAAATGGGGTGCTTGATCCTTTTAAAGCCACCTTAAAAGCGGTGGATGAGGTGCTGCCGCCGGTTATCATGTCCACTCTGGCCATCATTGCCTGTTTTTTACCCCTGTTCTTCATCACAGGAATGATGGGTCCCTACATGGCCCCCATGGCCGCCAATGTGCCCTTGACCGTGTCATTTTCTACCCTGTGCGCTTTGACCATCGTGCCCTGGCTGTCCCACGCTCTTTTGAAATCATCTTCTACCTATAAACAGCCCCTTGATATGCCCTCTGCCGGGCCAGGAGGGGACAAGGCTTCAAAAATAAAGGCCCAAGCACAGACAGCTTCCCAGGCCCCTGTGAAGGAGGGCCAGCAGGGCAAATCAGAGATTAATGATGAAGGTATGGATCAGAGCCAGTCCTTCCCCCAGAAAAAAATAACTGGAACCCGGCTGTTTAAAATATACAGAGCCGTTGTGGAACCCTTCTTGAACTCAGGATTCAAGCGATTTCTTCTCTTTTCCGGGGTGTTTGTGCTGCTGCTCATCTCCTGTGCCCTTGCTGTGTTTCGCATGGTGCCGTTAAAGCTTCTGCCCTTTGATAACAAGAATGAATTCCAGATTGTCATAGACATGCCCGAGGGAACCACCCTTGAGGCCACAGATGCCGTTGTCCAGGATTTTGAAGATTATCTAAGGAAGGTCAAGGAGGTTACATCCATCATTTCCTTTACCGGTGAATCCTCTCCCATGGATTTCAACGGCATGGTGAGGCACTATTATCTGCGCAAGGGCAGTCATTTTGCCGATATCCGGGTCAATCTTCTTTCAAAGGATGAGCGGGATCAGCAGAGTCATGGCATTTTGCTCAGACTGAGAAAAGATTTAAAATCCATTGCCATGGAAAACGGTGCTTCCATCAGCCTGGTGGAGGTGCCCCCAGGGCCACCGGTTCTCTCCACCATTGTGGGGGAAATTTATGGAACCCTTGATCTACCCCATGAGAAACTAACGGAATCTGCTGCACATCTGAAAAATATCATGGTTCAGGAACCCTTTGTGGTTGACATCGACGACATGACAGAATCTGATCATGAACGGATTGAGTTTGTAATCGACAAAGAAAAAGCCGCCATGCACGGCATTGATACCCGTACCATTACATCCACGCTTCATGGGGTTTTGACCGGTCTTGTTCCGGCATTTGTGCATCTTCCCAGGGAGCGCCAGCCTCTGAAGATACGAGTGACCGTGCCAAGAGATCTGAAATCGGGAATCACTGATTTAAAGGGAATCCCTGTGAAGGCGGCAAACGGAAAAATGATCTCCCTTGCAGAACTTGTTTCCGTTCACAAGCTTCCGGATCAGAAGACCATTTATCACAAGAATCTGGAGCGGGTGGTGTATGTGCTGGCTGAAACCGCAGGTCGTGCCCCTGCTGAAGCGGTTTTAGATATGCAAAGCCGCCTGAAGGAAGACCCCATGCCCCAAGGAACCCGTGTGGACTGGGCAGGAGAAGGTGAATGGAAGATTACCCTGCGGGTATTCAGGGACATGGGAATTGCATTTGCAGCGGCACTGGTGGGAATTTATATCCTCCTGATCATCCAGTCCGGCTCCTTTGTAATGCCGGGACTTATCATGATGGCCATTCCTTTGACACTATTGGGGATCATGCCGGGATTTGTCTTGTTGAACATGTTTGGCACCACCCCGTCAGGGGGCTTTGAAAATCCCATATTCTTAACGGCCACCAGCATGATAGGTATGATCGCTCTTGGCGGAATTGTGATACGAAATTCCTTGGTACTTATTGAATTCATTCAGGATGCCATGGCAGGGGGAATGGATTTCAAGGAAGCCATACTACAGAGCGGGGCCATCAGGATGCGCCCCATCCTGCTCACGGCCCTTACCACTGCCATAGGCGCGTTTCCCATCACGCTTGATCCCGTATTTTCCGGCCTTGCCTGGGCATTGATATTCGGGCTGTTTGCCTCAACCCTCTTTACATTGCTGATTATTCCGGTGACCTACTATTCGTTTTATAAGGCCAGTGCTTAAACAGATAGGAAAATGCTTTTACTCAAGAAAAAGGCATCCTTCAAAAGCAGTTTACACTTTTTTTGATCGTTTGCCATTTGTAGAGACTTTCCTCAAAAGGCTGTAAAGTACTTTTGAGGTCATATGCAGAATGCCAAGAATAAGGACGAAAACTTATTAAAAACTTGTAATATGTACTCAAGCAGGCACTGGTACAAAATGTTGTGTCGGTGTCTGCTTGAGTCAAAACATTCCTGAAATAAAAAATAAGCCTTAAGTGGCGGGGATGAAAGCGATGCTATTTTGCTTTACCAATTCGGTTGTTTACTACATAGGTCCAATTTAATCTGCGGTGACCCGATCCTTCGGGTCCGATGAATTTACATGTATGGCCTTTTTTTGATCAAAGATATCAGCTTCAAGCCCCATGGCTTTGGCACGTTTCATCCATTGCTTCCGCGCTAGAGCACGCATGTCTTCAACATCATCTGTTTCATCCATAATTTCCATACCTATAAGCGTCTCGATTAAATCTTCTAAGGTCACCAGTCCGTCAGTCTCTCCATGCTCATTGATGACTATGGCAATATGCTGGCGATCCTTAAGAAAGAGCTCCAACAATGCTGTTAACGGTACCGAATTCGGAACAGCGACTATATCACGTTTCAATGCTTTGAGTTGTTCATCCCCTCGCTTCTGCGCCGTATGAATTAGAATATCCTCTTTAAGGACAAAACCGGTTATGTCATCCGTATGTTTCCTGTAGATCGGCAGACGTGAAAAAGGGGTTTGGGTTACGTGTTTAATTGAATCAATAACTTTCATCTCTTCGCTTAATGCTGTGATTACAACACGTGGTGTCATGATATCGGTAACTTTTAGCGACTCGAATCGAAATATATTCCGAATGATACTTGATTCTTTATGGTGAATATGCCCGGCTTCGGCACCGACCTGAGCCATGGCCATGAATTCGGCTCTACTGAAACTGTGTATCTCCTTTCCGTGCGAAATAAAGTGTGTCAATTTTTCGGAAATCCACACAATTGGATAAAGAACCACTATCAGGGTGTTTACAAAAAAAGACATTGGACCTACAAGTTTTGACCAGTAGACAGCACCTATTGTTTTAGGAACTATTTCGGAAAAGAAAAGGATCAAAAAAGTCATGACAGCTGAAAATAGACCAAACCAGGCATTTCCAAAGACAATAGTCGCTTTGGCCCCGGCACCGATTGCGCCAACCGTATGTGCAATCGTGTTGAGTGTCAAAATGGCAGCAAGGGATTGGCCCACATTGTCTTGTTTCAGTTGTTTCAAAAGAGCTGCATACTTTGGTCTCTTTTCTTTTTGACCTTCAATATATGAAGGGGTAATGCTTAAAAGTACCGATTCAGCAACTGAACACAGAAATGAAAAAATCAATGCCATCAATACATAGGTTATCAGCAGCAGGACATCAGCACTGTTATTGTCAATGTTGCTTTCGTGTGAACTTTCTACTGCAATGGCATGAGTCGAGATAACCAACACCAGTAACACTGCAGGGGCTAAAATCCAATTTAATTTTTTTAGTAACAAACATATAGGCGTTGTGTATCTCCATATCGTGTGGTCCGTGGAGATCCTGGTTCTTCTGATCTTCAAGTTATTTCCTGTTCCATATCTATATTGCGTATACTCAGTGTTGCTTTTAAATCAAAAGTTTTATCTTTATCTCCATGATAAATATGAGACTAAATTGCAACATAAAAGCTCTTCCCCATTGAAAGACGAACGGTTGAAAATGCATTTCCATGCCCCGGAAGTATCCCCAGTCTCAGCAAGCTCAACATGAAAATTATGAGTTGAGTTTTTTCTGATATGTCATTTGCCTACTCCTAAATTAAGTTTACAAAAGCGGGGTTGCTCATAACATGAAACTCGTTGAGGCATTTTTTCAATCTAAAATTTTTCAAGATATTAATTTTTGCATTGACTTATGGTACAAATAAACAGAACAATTTTCGGTCATGATCTAGTTCAGTACGCCTGCGGCGCACTGAACAAAGAGTTGGAGCAGCCAACCCACGTGGGTCGCTCCTCAACTTGGCATTGACTGATACTTATAATCTCCACTTTTGGGGATTTAGTCAATCAGAATATTTCAAGGAAACCGATCCGAAGCTATATCCTGATATACCGGCTCTATTTTGAAATTTTTACATTGTCATCATCATAAATACCCTCTTCAGCCGTTGTGTGGCATGCAATGCAATTTGACAAAGAACCTATGGATTCCCCATTTAATACATCAGGAGAGATCTCATGGTGTTCTTTTATGATATGTGGGATTTGGATAATTCTTAAAGAAAGCTGGTTTCCAAGTCTCTTCATGATTTTCCTGGGCTTGGTCATAAGATGGGCCATTCTTATCAATTGGCGGACCAACGGGGTCAGGCTATGTGGTATTAGAGCCTGAGTTTTTATCAGGCTCTATGTTTTTGACAAGTATCTAAGAATAAAGCTAAATTTAAACGAAAACGTCAATAACGCAAGCCTGACCCCTCCCCAGGGTGGCCCATCTTGTGACCAAGCCCATTTCAAGCAATCATCAATTCAGAATATTGCCTTGATTAAATGGTAGATTGAAAATTTCTGATTCCCTAAGGTGGCCGACGTCATGATCAATCTTCAATCACATAAAAATCATACGAGATCAAAGCGATCAAGGTTCATCACCTTGTTCCATACAGCCACAAAGTCATTCAAAAACTTCTCCTGGGAGTCCCCGCATCCATAGACTTCCGCCAGGGCCCGAAGCTGGGAATTGGAACCAAAGATCAGGTCAACACGGGTGCCGGTCCATTTAAGTTCCCCCGTTGCGCGATCACGACCTTCAAAGAGCTCTTTGTCTTCTGAGGTTGCCTTCCACGTGGTGCCCATATCAAGGAGATTTACGAAAAAATCAGTGGTGAGCGTTTCTGGCCGTTTGGTGAAAACCCCATGAGAGGACTGTCCGAAGTTGGCATTCAAGACACGCATGCCGCCCAGAAGAACCGTCATTTCCGGGGCGGTCAGCGTCAGCAACTGGGCGCGATCAACCAGCATCGCCTCTGCCGATACGGAGTATTTGGTTTTAAGATAATTACGAAATCCATCTGCAGCCGGTTCAAGCACGTGAAACGACGTCACGTCGGTTTGTTTCTGGGATGCATCCGTGCGTCCCGGTGTAAAGGGAACGGTCACATCATATCCGGCATTCTTTGCCGCCTGTTCCACACCTGCACATCCGCCCAGGACAATCAAGTCGGCAAGGGATACCTTTTTTCCGCCTGACTGTGCATTGTTAAATCCCTGCTGGATTCCTTCAAGGGTCTGCAGCACCGTGGACAATTGGGCCGGCTCATTGACTTCCCAATCCTTTTGCGGTGCAAGACGAATACGCCCCCCGTTGGCCCCGCCGCGCTTATCGGAACCCCGGAATGTGGACGCCGATGCCCAGGCCGTGGAAACCAGTTGGGAGACAGACAGGCCCGAGGCAAGTATCTCAGCCTTGAGTGCCGAGATGTCCTGGTCGTCGATGAGCTCATGATCCACTGCGGGCACCGGGTCCTGCCAGACCAGTTCCTCCGCCGGAACCTCCGGACCCAGATAACGGGACCGGGGCCCCATATCCCGGTGGGTAAGCTTGAACCACGCCCGGGCAAAGGCGTCGGCAAATTCATCCGGGTTCTCGTGAAATCGTTTGGCAATGGGTTTATAGACCGGATCCATGCGCAAAGACAGGTCTGCCGTGGTCATGATGGTTGTAACCCGCTTGGACGGATCATGGGCCGCAGGGGCAAGATCCTTTTCATCGGGATTCACCGGCACCCACTGGTAAGCCCCGGCGGGACTTTTTACCAGATTCCAATCATAGCCGAACAGCAAATCAAAATAGCCCATATCCCACTGGATTGGATTGGCCGTCCAGGCTCCCTCAATGCCGCTGCTGATGGTGTCATCCCCTTTGCCGCTGCCAAAACTGCTCTTCCATCCAAGGCCCTGCTCCTCAATGCCTGCGGCTTCGGGTTCCGGCCCCACCAGCGAGGCATCACCGGCACCATGGCACTTACCAAAGGTGTGCCCGCCAGCCACCAATGCCACGGTTTCTTCGTCGTTCATGGCCATGCGGGCAAAGGTCTCTCGAACGTCATGGCCCGAGGCCACTGCATTGGGTTCACCGTTGGGGCCTTCGGGGTTCACATAGATCAACCCCATCTGCACGGCGGCAAGGGGATTTTCAAGGTCCCGTTCGCCGGAATAGCGATTGTCACCCAGCCACTCTTTTTCGGTTCCCCAATAAATATCCTCTTCTGGTTCCCATATGTCCTCACGCCCACCGCAAAAGCCAAAGGTTTTAAATCCCATGGACTCAAGGGCGCAATTGCCGGCAAGGATCATAAGATCGGCCCAGGAGATTTTATTGCCATATTTCTGTTTAATGGGCCAAAGCAGTCGGCGGGCCTTGTCAAGATTTACGTTGTCCGGCCAGCTGTTCAGAGGGGCCAATCGCTGATTGCCGGAGCCTGCCCCGCCCCGCCCGTCGCCCATGCGGTATGTACCTGCACTGTGCCATGCCATGCGGATGAAGAGCCCCCCATAGTGACCGTAATCCGCTGGCCACCACTCCTGGGAGTCGGTCATCAGGGCATAAAGATCTTTCTTAAGTGCCCCTAAATCAAGTTTTTTGAATTCTTCAGCATAGTTGAACTCCGCACCCATGGGGTTGCTCTTGCAGCAGTTTTGATGAAGGACCTTAAGATTTATCTGGTTCGGCCACCAATCGCGATTCGACGTACCACTGCCGGCAGTTGGATTAACGGTTCGTCCCGTTACCGGGCACTTGCCATTTTCATTGGACATGTTGACCTCCTCGCTTTTGATTCAAAGGGATAAGATACTAAGTGATAACAATTATCAATTAATGGCAAAAAAAATATTACATTTTCTCTGCCATGCAATTGCTGCAAATACCGAAAAAGTCCAATCGGTGATTCAAAATTTTAAAGTTCGTCTCCACAGCGACTTCGTCTTTCAGATCATTCAGACTGCCCAGATTCAAATCGACTACCTTTTTGCACTTAATGCATATCACGTGGGGGTGGGGGTAAGGTTTATTTCCATCATATCGATTGCGCCCGTCCGGGAATCCTAACTCAAGAACTTCACCAAGTGATTTTATTAATACAATATTTCTGTATACCGTGGCAAGGCTCATTGTTGGAAAATCTTTTTTAATTTGATCATGGATATCTTCAACACTGGGATGCCCTGTACTTTTGGCAAGAATTTGAACAATGGCCAGCCGCTGGGGTGTAATTTTCTGGCCATTAGCCCTTAATTTCTGGATGATGATTTCAAATCTTTTTTTATGGTCTGCCATGGGGACTCTCTTTATATCGAATAATAATCATTCTTAATTAACATTTAATATCTTTTCAATCAAGATTATTTTTAATCACCCAGGCATAAGCGGCTCAGAAATTTTCAAGATGGGTCTGATTTTTTTACTGGTCATGGCAGAGTTAAATTTGACCAGAAGTTCTAACGCAGTTACGCCCGCAAGCCTTGGCTTCATAAAGAGCTGCGTCTGCAGCACGAATCAAGTCGTCTGGCGATTTTGTATGGTCCGGGATGACAGCTGCTATCCCAAGGCTGATGGTGACAACACCGAATTCAGAATCTTCATGAATCAACCCAAGGGCTTTGACTTCCCGTCGAATTTTTTCAGCCAAAGCCTGTGCCGCCGCTGAATCGGTGTAAGCGGAAATAACACAGAACTCCTCACCTCCGTAACGTGCCATGAGATCACCGGCCCTGTATAAATTTCCCATCAGAACCGAGGCCAGTTTCTTCAAACACACATCCCCTGCCTGGTGTCCATATCTGTCATTAAATTTTTTAAAGTGATCCACATCCATCATGATCAGGGACAGTGGGTGATTTACCCGCATGGCCCTGGACCATTCTGTGTGAAGCACCTGATCAAAACGACGGCGATTTGCAAGGCCTGTCAAAAAATCGGTTTCAGAGAGTTTCTCTAACTTGTCATTGGCAGACTCCAATTCGCTGGCTTTTTGTTCAAGTTCGAATTTTGCCTTCTCAACCATCTGCTTGCTGACGAGCAAATCGCTTTCCCGCCGATCAGCTTCAGCAGCTGTTTTTTGAAATTGACGTACGGCAAAGCCCAGACGTCCCAACTCATCATTGCCAACCGGAGGCAAAGAAGTGTCAAGTCTGCCTGCCGCGATCTGCTGCATTGCCTCGCTCAGCCAGGACAGTCGAGATATGACATGTCGCATGACATGAAAATGCATCAATGCAGCAATCAGAAGCAATCCAAACCCTGTCACAATGGTCAGAAGGAGCATATACCGATGCCGCATTTCGTCGGTTGCTTGACCTGCCTGGGTTATCTTATCAAATCCAAGAGCTACCAACTCTGAAATCGCTAAATCCACAAGAGCTGTTATCCGCTGGTTCTCGTCAATCATGTGTTGGCTGTCATTCTGCAGTTTCAGCTCCTGCTCCCGCAGGTTCAACAGGCCATTTTTGCCTTTAACAATCTCCTGAAGTTCTGTGAACAAGTTTCCAAGTTTATGAACAATATCCGGCGGAAGTTTGCTGAAGGTGATGCCGGCATCCCTGAAAGCAATTTCCAGAACCTCCTTCGAAAGCGCCAATGTGGTCAACCTGGAGTCCTGTATTGCTGCCATGGCACGGCCGGCTATGATCTCCACCTCCGTGTAAAAGCGTGATACCGGAATATGTTGAGAAGAATTCTTCATCATTTCCACCACACGCTTTATTGGTGGGGATGGCCGGGATAACAAGCGCTCTATAACATCGCTATCTCCCTCAAGGATTCGGACACGATAGGTCAGATGCTGCTTGAATCCCTGCAGGTTCGAAAGCAATAGCTCCCGTTTTTCCTGATGTTTCAGTTCCAGATATATGCGTTGGTCGGCCATTTTGCTCAACACATGAAGATTTTCGATCAATTCGTTGGCAAGGTTTCGCACATCATCTGCCCCTGTGGTAATATCAGCAAGGGAAACCAAGGCCTGCTGAAGGGAGTCCACGGCCGTACCAAGGGGCTGGAACGCATTACGACGATCTGCATCTGTTTTAACAGAGGCCAGTGCGATGCCGGTTGCAGCAAGGGCATCCGTGGCCCGGGCCACCCTTAATGTTTGAGACATTACCGGGAGCCGTTCATCAAGGATAATGCGAATGGACTCGCTGACTCCGGCCGTACTGAAAAATGCGATGGAGGTAGCCAGGACCATGACACCGGACATGGCTCCAAACCCCAGCAGGAGACTGCTCCGGATACTTATTCCTGCCAAATATGACCCAGGCTCTTTTTTGGGTTTCATGGCCGCCTTTGGGACGAGCCCATCAATCCAGCGCAACACGTTTGCCACTCTTCCACATATACCAGGCAAATGCCGGATAAGATATATTTATATCTCCCTTTTCATCAAAGGAAATTGCACCCAGGATGCTTTCGATTGGCCCACCACGGATAGCCGTGGCCACCAAGTCCCCGTCAGGTAAAGCCTGGATGGCCGCTGCAACTCCAACCTTATATTGTTTCCCCACCGAAAAACGGGTTCCGATCATGGGTCCGACAACTGCTATTGTCACCGATTCCTCTGCGTATGCACATGGGTAAGATAAAAGCAAAATTTGCCCTAAGACAAAAGCACAGAAGCAAAACCATCGCAAATCTCTCAAAAAATGATTGTTCCGGCCCAGATTATATTTATGGATTCTTTTTAAAGATAACATGAAGACTCTCCTTCAAGTTATAATGCTGACCATCCAGTACCATCGTTTATGATTTAAAACCTCTGAATTGTCCGTGTGGTACATCATTTTTTTCACTCTTACCTGCTCAAGATCATATAAGGACAAGCGAAACGCCAGCTCTTCCTTGAGCCATTTTTTTTGAACCCTATTCAAATCACTCAAGATAAATCCCAGAGGTGAGTAGTTATATGTCTTAAAAATCAAAGCCATGTCCCGGGCCACACATTCAGGATCACTTTCCTCGGCAGATCGTTTTACCTCAAGCATCTGTAAATGAAAGGTATAAGACTCAAATGAGGGCAGGAGAAGAAAAATGGTACCGCCCTTTTTGGTATTAAATAAAATATTTGCAAAAAAATCGTCAAATTCCTTATAGGTACTTGGAAAAATAGAATTTATCGAAATGGAAACATCCATTTTTTCCAACAGGTGAATCTGTTTAATGTTCTGTTTAAAATACCTTATATTTTTCTGATTATGATTATTCGCTTTGGCCTGCGCCAACATATTTGAAGAAAAATCAATGGCATTGATCTGTTTGAAATTGTAAAAATACTTAAGCGCATTGCCCGGGCCGCATCCAAAGTCAGCCACGGTTTTTTCCGAGGGATCAAGAATCGCTTCAAACAGTTGGGTTAAATCATTTTTGCCGGTGAATATGGAGTTTATTTCCCGGTCATAATTTTCTATGTGTTCCCAGAAATCCAGTTCACTTACTGCATTTTCAATGCTTTGCATGGCAGCCTCCTTTCTTTTTTAAGAAAAAAGCATTGAAGTCAGTGAAAATACCGGGATCAGTGTTTTTCTCAAGGCTGGTTTTAATTTCATTTGGCGCATTCCCATTTTCCCGGTTCGAGGATTAATCACAGAGGGGTCAGGCTTGCGTTATGTGCGCTTTTGTTGAAATTTACCTTGAAACACAGGTAGTTGTCAAAAGCACAATAACACAAGCCTGACCCCATTGGCCCCACCAACTATGACAAATAAACCATATTGTGACCAAACCGGGAAAACGGGAAAACGGGAATGCGCCCATTTCATTTATCTTCCATGTATTGTAGCATGAAATGCAGTATTCTGGATTAATTTCTCAATTCCAGGGACACCGTCACGTTGAAAAAAGGGGCGCGGTCACAACATGGGGCACTTTGGGGTGGATGGCCCATGTTGTGGCCACGCCCAAAAAACTTGATCATCAAGCTTAACTTATTTGAAAAAGAGAAACAAATAAAAAAACAGGTGAGCGAAAACATGACAAATTTAAAAAACAAAAAAGAAGATTCCAACTCCAGGCTTGTTTATTCTACGGAGTCGGGCAGAATATGTCCTTTTTGCGAAAAATCGGAAAAACAATGTAAATGCAAAAAGAAAAAAAATAATCCGGACACTGGAGACGGAAAAATTCGTGTTCAGAGACTAACAAAGGGAAGAAAGGGAAAGGGGATATCTGCCATTTCTGGAATTCCCCTTGAAGATACAGAGCTGAAAGCCCTGGCAAAAAACCTTAAAATAAAATGCGGCACAGGTGGAACGGTGAAAAACGCTGTCATCGAAATCCAGGGAGATCACAGAGACCTGCTCATTGAAGAGTTGAGCAAACTTGGCTATAAAGCCATAAAATCAGGCGGATGAATCCCCCCCAGGAGGATCGATGTTATGAGGGAGCATTCCCATTTCCCCGGTTAGACGATTCATCACAGAACCCGGGGTGCTGGTGGAATATTTACACCGTCAATTAAGGTTTGACAATAAATCAGGCGGGTTGATATACTGCATGGCAAACCATTGGTGATTTCAATTCTCTATTTCCATCGAATAAAAATATCCTTCGAAACATTCACATCTTCAACACCGATATGTATGGACATCATGTAGTACCTGAAAGTTGCATTCATGGGTTTACCTAAGAGCTGCAACATTCAGGTAGTAAGCTCTGAAGTTTTACTTTTAAAAAAGGAGGGCAATATGACCGTTTCCATTATTATCAGACGCACGGTAAAGGATGAAGTTATGGCAGGCAAACTGGCCCCGCTCATCGTTCAACTCAGATCCAGGGCGGCCTCCCAGCCGGGATTCCTGACCAGCCAGACCTTCAGTTGTCTGGATTGTGAAGGAGAGTATCTGGTGATCAGCAACTGGAATACGCTGGAAGACTGGAACAAATGGATGCAAAGCAAAGAACGCATGACCATCCAGGACAAGGTGGATGAACTCTTGGGAGAAAAAACCGCCTACCGGTATTATGAACCCGTTGTGGGTGGGATCTCCCCCCGGTTCAAGGGCCCAAAGAATTAATCAGCGATGCCTGTGGATGCACACTAAAGCCCGATACGGACACCTGATATTCAAAAGAAATTGCCATGCACCGGATCAAAGCAATCCGGTGCATGGAAACAAATGCCTGATTTAGAAGCAATGTACCTTTTTTAAACCCTGGGTTCAAACAAGTTTGACATGTCTGTAAAAAGAAGCTTTGTGAAATTCTACCACACCATCTGTGGATTTGACGATTATTCGTCCACAATAAGTTGTGTTCAAAAAATGGACTCTGTACTTTTTACGAGAACATCAAGTTTACGCCTTGAAATTCATATTTCAGCATAGTTTAAATTTACGCTCATAGGCGCAGGCCACAACGGCTGCGGCGTCTGCGGCATCGGTGATAAAATCCCTGTTGATAACCAGATCAAACTCATAGGGGCTGGCATCTTTTTTCTGGTAAATGCGTTTAAAAAAATCCCGCTGCTCTTTATCTATGTCCTGGAGTCTATCTTCAGCATGCTTTTCTTCAATGCCCAGTTGAGCGGCCAGTCGTTTTACCCGGAATTCCTGGCTGCATATACACCGCACAGCCAGAACCCGTTGCCGGGGAAGAATCAGATGCAGCCCCCTGCCCACAAATATTGTGGGTTCAAGATCGGCAAGGGCAAGGGCTGATTTGGCAAGCTGGCGGGCATAATCGCCTTTGACAAATGATTTTTCCTTAATAAGCATGGCCAGAAACTCACTCATTCTGCCCGGATATCGCTCATCAAAAAAGGCCACGGTCTCTTCCGTAAGATCGGCCTGGGTGGCCATATGTTCCAGAATCTCCCGATCAATGACCCGATGATTTATTTTCTCCGCCAGGATATCGGCGATTTCCAGAGCCCCCCCTCCAATTTTTCGTGAAAAACAGATTACAGGGCGATCTGAAACCGCAGAGTCCCCGGAGGAGGAACTGCCCTGTCGATCCGACCATTTGCGAATATGAGAATCGCTCCACTGGGCAGCTGTTAAACGTTTTTTTCCATATTGCCCGGGGTTATATACCATGGGATCTGATTTCTTCATGATTTCCTCCTTCCATTTCAAAATTGAATCAATAGTGACTGATGGCCGCAACAAACATCCACCAGACATCAACTGAGGCAGAATGACGAGGAAACATAACGATCATGACTGCCCTTACCCGTTTTACAGTAAGCAAGTGGTGTGCCATATCCCTTCCCTGTTTTAAAAATCCTGTCATAGCCATGCAGGCCATGGATTGTTCCATGGATAATCCGCAAATCAGTGTCATTTTTTTTTACAGTTTGTAAAAAATACCAAAGGGTATTCCTGAAATCCTACCCTCGCCGGAGAGGCAGATGCCATGCTTACCCCCATGTTGCCAGATATTCCGACAGAATAATAGCGTACGCATCTGCCCGGCAATTAATCCTTGACAGTGTTCACACCGGAGGAGTATGTAAAAAAACAGTTAAAAATCGCCCTGACGATGCTGAAAACAAGGCATTAAAGGCGACATTAAAGTATTATATGTTCCGCCAAAAGTGAAAAGAGCTGTTAATTTGAATTCAACAAAAACGGCCCATACACCCCAACGGAAAAAATAATTATCCATAACAAAATTTTGGAGGAGTGTTCATGAATGCTTTATTGATTATGGTGGTGTCCTTTTTGGGTTATATTGCCATGTATAACCTGTATGGTAAATTCATCGGGAACAGGATATTTAAGTTGTCAGGGGATGCCACTGCACCGTCTGTATCAATGGAAGACGGTGTGGATTATGTACCCACCAACAAAGAGGTTATTTTTGGTCACCATTTTACATCCATCGCCGGCACCGGCCCCATTGTAGGACCCGCTGTGGCCATCATCTGGGGCTGGGTTCCTGCCCTGATATGGGTGTTTGTGGGCAGTATCTTCATGGGTGCGGTGCATGATTTCGGTTCCCTGATCATCTCCATGCGCAACCAGGGTAAATCCATTGCCGACTACACCGCCAAATATGTAAACAACCGCACGCGATTTTTATTTTTTCTCCTGGTTTTTCTGGAACTGTGGATCGTCATTGCCATTTTCGGGCTGGTCATTGCCGTGGTATTTGCCATCTATCCAGCCTCTGTGTTTCCCGTATGGTTTGAGGTTGTTATTGCCGTATATCTGGGCCACCTGATCTACAAAAAAGGTAAAAGCATCATGACATGGTCCATCATCGCGGTAATTGTCATGTATCTCACCGTGGCCATCGGCGCCTTTATGCCCATTAAAATGCCGGCCGTGGCCGGCATCCCGGCCACGGGTGTGTGGACCATCATTCTTTTAATATATGCCTTCATCGCCTCCACCCTGCCGGTGACAACCCTTTTGCAGCCACGGGATTTCATCAACTCCCACCAGCTGGTCATTGCCATGTTTTTGATGGTGTTGGGGGTATTTGCCTCGGCCTTTGGCGGACATCTTGAAATCGTTGCCCCGGCCGTCCAGGCCAATCCCACCCAGGCACCACCCATGTGGCCCTTTTTATTCATCACCATTGCCTGCGGCGCCATCTCCGGCTTTCACTCTCTGGTTTCTTCGGGCACCTCTGCCAAACAGGTCAGACAGGAGACCGATTCCCTGTTCGTGGGATATGGCTCCATGCTCATGGAAGGGGCGCTTGCCATCCTGGTCATCATCGCTGTATCTGCCGGCATCGGCATGGGATACACCACAAAATCCGGAGAAACCCTTGTGGGTGTTGCCGCATGGTCCACCCATTACGCTTCCTGGGCCGCTGCTGCAGGTCTTGGTTCCAAGGTGGGTGCCTTTGTTAACGGTTCTGCCAATATGATTGCAGCCACGGGTCTGCCCATGAGCTTTGCCATCGTCATCATGGGTGTATTTGTGGCATCCTTTGCCGGTACCACTCTGGACACCGCCACCCGTATCCAGCGCTACATCGTGGCCGAACTTTTCACTAACTTTAAAATGGATTTTCTCACAGGCAAATACATGGCCACCTCCATTGCCGTGCTTTCCGCCCTGGGACTGGCCTTTGCATCGGGTGCCGGCGGAAATGGGGCACTGAAACTGTGGCCACTGTTCGGTGCCGTCAATCAGACCCTGGCAGCCCTGGCCCTGATCATCATCACCGTCTACCTGAAGGAAAAAGGGGGCCTGAAATGGATGATATCCGGCATTCCCGCCGCGTTTATGATATTCATGACCATCTGGGCACTCATCGTTAATCAGACCAATTTTGGCACCCAGCACAACATGCTGCTCCAGTCGGTGAATATGATTGTTCTGGTCATTGCCATCTGGATCGCCATTGAAGGACTGATTCGTTTTTTAAGCATTGACGGCGAAATTGAACATCCCGAAGAAACAGCAGTTTAAGCATACCCACCCGGCTTGATCACGGCATCTGCCACTCTGGAGAGGGGTCAGGCTTGCGTTATTGGATGCGGATCAAAGCCCCAGCCTCCAATAATACAGCCCTGACCCCATTGCCCCCCAGTTGTAACGGCCGGCCCATGTCGTGACCAAGCCTCCAATAGGCATGATCATCCCCCCCATTTATCTTCCTGTACGGCTACCTTGGCCCCATGGTCTCCCGGGGTCGGCCGCATCACCGGCACCATGAGAAACCATGCAAGGCCCAGCAGCTGAAGCACAAGTATCAGACCAAATCCCGCCTGATATCCCACGGGGGCATAGCTGTTTGCCATGCCGGTTTTCCAGAGATTGATGATGACCCCAATGACCCATTGACAGGCAAATGCCGCCAGAAAAACCAGCAGGTTAAGGCCTGTGGTGAGTCGGCCGGACAGTTCCGGGGGAAATTGATGGGAAAGACCGGAATAAGCGATGATGCCCGATGTGCCGAAAAAACCGAACATCACCCACATCAGAGGGACCATGGTGGTGATGCCTGTGATAATGATGCCTTGAATGACCATAAAAATCACCATGCCGCAAACGGCTGTCGTAAGAACCTCAACACCTGTTCTGCTGAGCCGTTCAGCAAGATAGCCCAGAAAAATAAAGCCGAACATCATGGAAAGGGCAACGGCCGAAAGGAGTATGGTACCTTCCATCTGGGGCATGCCACCAACATCCCGGAGCCAGGGTCCCACCCATAATCCCTGGATAGAGAGAAATCCTGCCTGGGAAAGGGTGGCGATCGGGGCCGCCCGCAGAAACTCACGGCTGGTAAAAACCTTTTTAATTCCCTTCAGCTGTTCCGGTAAAGATTCCAATCTCTTCTTCTCCTTTTGCTCAGGAACCACCCGCAATAAAATGGCCGATGTGGAGAGGCAAAGCATGGAAAGTCCCATGAAAATTGCCCGCCAGTCCGTTATCTGAAGTGCCCAGGCCACAGGTGTGGTGGCAGTCAATGCCCCCATTGCCCCCGCCGCCATCTGAAATCCATTGATGCGGGGCCACATTTTTTCAGGAAACCAGATGACATAGGCCTTAAATGCAGACATGAGGCAGGCCGAAACCCCGAATCCAATAAAGGCCCGCCCGACGATCACCCCGGTGAGAGTGTGGGATCGCGCAAAAATAAAAGCCCCCAAGGCTGCAACGACAAGGAGCAGTGCATTGATCATGCGTGGACCGAAACGGTCCAGCAACAGCCCCAATGGCAGCTGTGCAGAGGCAAATGAGATAAAATAGATACTGGTGAGCAGCCCCAGTTGAGAGGGATCAAGGTTGAGATCCATCACCAGCTCCGGGGCGATGACAGCATTGACCACACGAAAAATATAGGAAATGAAATACCCCATGGCAAAGGGAATGAAAATAGTGGGTATCCTGCTTGTGGTTCTGGGCATTACCGTCTCCTTTTGTTAATTTGTGGTTGGCAAAGGGGTGATAACCCAGGTACCCCATGGCCCTGTCTTTTTTCAGGTGGATCACTGCCATGTTTTTTTACCTCTGCCATTGCCTGTTTTTTTTAGATCAACGTCTTTTTGCTTTTCACCTGGCAGGAGGGGCTCTTATTTTTCCGGGGCTGATCCTGTCATCCCGATAATGGGGCGCCACCCGTCATATCCAGCCAGGGATTATCACTTTTAAGGAATATCCCTTGACTTGGCAAAGGCTTTTGCCTAAAACATATTTAGTAAAAAAATACCCCTCATTAATAAAAATCAATAAATTTTAATGTAATCTGTTTTGTTATCAAGGCACAACTCCCTGAATATGCATTTATATGCACGCAATGTTAGACTAAAAAAGGAGATTCTGCATGGAAAAAAACAACAGACGTGAATTTATCAAAAAACTAGGTGCTGGGGCAGCCGCCGTTGGTGCTGGCATTGCCGCCGGTGCAGTTCCTGCAACGGCAAAGGAAAAAACCTATAGATGGAAAATGGTTACCACCTGGCCCCCCCATTTCCCCATGCTGGGGGAAAGTGCAGACAAAATCGCCCAATGGGTAGAGGAAATGAGTGGGGGACGATTAAAAATAGAAGTATATGCCGGTGGTGAGCTTGTGCCGGCAATGGGATCATTTGATGCCGTCAGCCAGGGAACGGTTCAAATGGGGCATGCGGCATCCTATTACTGGGCAGGGAAAGTGCCTGCTGCTCAATTTTTTGCTGCGGTTCCCTTTGGATTCAATGCACAGTCCATCAATGCCTGGATTTTATCCGGCGGAGGCATGCAACTTTGGGAAGAAGTTTATGATAAATTCAATTTAAAACCATTCCTTGCTGGAAATACCGGTGTGCAGATGGGCGGCTGGTTCAATAAAGAGATCAACTCCATGGAAGACTTTAAAGGGCTTAAAATGCGAATCCCGGGTCTGGGAGGCAAGGTCCTGGCAAAAGCAGGTGGAAGCGCAATTCTCATGGCCGGCGGCGATATCTATACCAACCTTGAGAGGGGGGTCATTGATGCAACCGAATGGGTGGGACCCTTTCATGATCTGAAACTGGGTTTTTACAAAGCTGCAAAATATTATTATTATCCGGGATGGCATGAGTTTGGAACAGCTTTTGAATTGATGGTGAATAAGGATGCCTGGAACACCTTGCCAGATGATCTGAAAGCCATTGTGAACGCGGCCACCTACAAGAGCAACATATGGATGTTATCTGAATTTGAAGCAAAAAATAATGCCGCGTTAAGGGAACTGATCGATGTCCACAAGGTTCAGCTCAAGGAATTCCCGAAACCCGTTATTCAAGAGCTTAGAAAATTATCCCAGGAAGTGTTGGAAGAAGTGGCCGCTTCTGATCCCATGTTCAAAAAGGTGTATGATGCCTTTCTTGCATTCCAAAAAAATATTTATGGCTGGAATAAATTATCAGAAGAACCTTACCAGGAGTTGAAAACGCTTTAAAATAAGATTGTTCAAACTCGTCGGTCATAAGTTCTCCAATTTGCCAGCACATAATGTGTTTGTTTAAAATTAAAACCAACACATGTGGTATGAAAAATGATAATTTATGACTCGTGAGGTTCAAATAAGGAGACAGATAAAAGGGGGCGGACAATTTTTCCGGCCCCTTTTGTCATTTTTATATAAACCCGCATGTCCTGTCGGACACAACGAATATTGAAAATGGTAAATGGCATTATGCCGCCCCTCCCCCGACGGGCAACGGGCCCGGACCGGAACTGTAGACAGCTCGATTGTCCGGTTCCTATTGCCCATCGGGGGAGGGGCTCTGCTGAGGTAGACTTGAAAGCGACCTTTTTATATAAAAAAAAATGCCGACAACAGAGCCCCCAACTCCCCTCAGAATGGCCGTTCTATGAAAGAAATCTGGGCAGCCAGGTGACTGTTTCGGGGAACAGGCAGATAATTAAAAGTCCGATGATCTGGATAATCACAAATGGGATAATGCCTCTGTAAATATCCATGGTTGAAATTTCAGGTGGGGTGACCCCTTTTAAATAAAAAAGTGAAAACCCGAAGGGCGGTGTCAGAAAAGAGGTCTGCAGATTTACCGCAATGAGGATTGCCAGCCAGATAGGATCAACACCCAGGTGAATCATGATCGGTGCCAGAACCGGGACATGAATAAAGGTAATCTCAATGAAATCAAGGAAAAACCCGGCAATGAATATGATGGACATGACAATAAAGAGAATGCCCCATTTTCCAAAGGGAAGGCTTAAAATCAGCTCTCTGAGCAGCCTGTCTCCGCCAAGGCCCCTGAAAACAAGGCCCAGGGTGGAGGCTCCCACCAGGATGATAAAGACCATGCAGGTCAGTTTGGTGGTTGTATTCATCACATCTTTTACAATCTGGTAGTTGAATCGCCTGTGCATGGCCGTTAAAATCGTTGCGCCCACCGCCCCCACAGATGCCGCCTCGGTGGGAGATGCAATACCGGCAAAAATGGAGCCCAGCACAGAAAGCATCAATACCAGGGGGGGAATAAGAGCCTTGAAAACTTTGCCCAGAAGCTCTTTTCGTGTCATCTGATCAAGGATGTCCTGATCAATGGGGGGGGCCCATTCCGGTTTTATCTGGGCAACAAGCAATATATACAGCATATAAAGACCCACAAGAATTAATCCCGGAATAATGGCTGCAAGAAACAGGTCCCCCACGGAAACATTCATGATCTCCCCCAGGAGCACCAGAACAATACTGGGGGGAATGATCTGCCCCAATGTTCCGGAGGCCGCAACCGTTCCCGTGGTCAGGCTTTTATTGTAACCGCCTCGGAGCATGGTGGGTACGGAAAGCAGCCCCATGGTCACAACGGTGGCCCCGACAATGCCGGTGGATGCCCCCATGAGTGCGCCGACAAAAACAACAGAAATCGTAAGCCCCCCCCGAAGTCTGCCGAAAACAAGGGCCATGGCTTCCAGTAATTCTTCAGCCAGGCCGGACTTTTCCAGCATGACTCCCATATAGATAAACAAGGGGACAGCCATGAGGGAAAAGTTTTCCATGGTTCCCCAGATTCTCAGGGGCAATAGATCAAAAAAACCCGGACCAAACCCGTAAAGACCGAACATCATGGCAACGCCGCCAATGGTAAAGGCAACGGGAAATCCCAAAAGCAACAACGCAAAAACAACCGCAAACATGATCAGCGGCAAAAACTCAGTGATGAATTCCATTAAGCTTTATCCCCCTGTCGCTTGTATCCCCTGATGACCATAAAATTTTTAGCGGCTTCAGATAATCCCTGCACAATGAGAAGAAAAAATCCCAAAGGAATCATTGTTTTTAAAATATACCGTGCCGGCAGCCCTCCCGGGTCGGGTGAAATTTCGCGGATTGCCCAGGAATTCATGATAAATCCCTTGGTGGCAATGATGACCATAATGGAAAAGGGGATCAAAAAAACAAAAATCCCTAAAAAATCAATCCAGGCTTTGGTTTTTTTCGACAGACCCACATAGAGAATATCCACACGAACATGCCCATCCTCTTTCAGGGTATATGCAGCGCCTATTAAAAATACAATGGCAAAAAGATGCCATTCCAACTCCTGAAGAGCAACATTTCCCTTATTGAAGGTATATCTCATCACCGTATCATAAAACACGATAAGGACCATCAAGGTTGTCATCCAGCCCACAAGATGCCCTATTTTATCACTCAGGCGGTCCACGAAATTGACAAATTTCTCAAGCGTCTCCATAAAAGAATAATCCTCCATTTGAACAATATTTATAAAAAGGGTTGCAAAATTCATTGGGAGTATTGATAATCTTGTGCGATCATGCCGGGGTCATTGATTTTCTGGTTCAGGCTGTGTTGACCGAATCCTTAAATCAACCGAAACACAACCCAGTATACTTTTTATCATGTTTCAAGGCCTTTGGGTTACTCTATTGCAAATAGTGAGTGCTATGACCAATTCATTAAAAAAAATATATCTTGCAGCCCTGACACCCGTAGTCCTGTGTGTGGGAATCATGGGCATCCTGAATCAAGGATTTTCCATCCCCCTACCCCATCTACCGGCAGTGCCCATGTATCTTTCACCCATCCTTTTCATAACCGCCGTCATCACGACCCTGGCCCTTCCCCTGCTGTTGCGAATCCTGTTTGCCAGAAAGGCGGCCCGAGAAAACAAGGTGAGTACAACCGCTTTTTTTCTATTTCAGAAGCAGCTGCTCATCAGTGCCATGGTAACCCCCTATCTCGGGGTAGTATCCCTTCTTCTGGAACTTCAAAAATTTTATGTCTGTGCTACCCTTCTCATGGCGCTCTATGCCGTTTACTACTATTACCCCTCTCACAGGAGAATCGACTTTGACAAACGGATCTTCAGAGTCCGATGATGCCACCCCTGCAAAAAGCGTTAAATCCCTGGCCTACAAGTTAAAAGACCACCTGGTAACCTTGTGGAAGGCAGCCGACACCGTGGCAAGGGACAAGGCTGTGGAAGCACTGGAACCCGAACTGGAAGAGATGGAACATATATTTGCCCTGCTGGTCCAGGGAGCCTTTGTGGGTATTCCCTCTCCTCCCATGCAGATCTCCCTTGAACTCTTACCCCTGATGGAAAAAGAAATGATGCTCATGATGGAAAAAATCGACACGGCCAACGAACCCCTTTCCCACCTTTTTTCCATCTTTGATGTCTCGTAATACGTGCCCGCCAGCATCACTGTCATACAATGCTTCCAGACACATCCACACACCAAGACAAAGGCTCACACATGAAACAACCTGACATCGTTTTTTACATGGGGAAGGGAGGCACCGGGAAATCCACGGTCTCCTCACTGGCAGGCCTTGGTGCCGCCATGACAGGGAAAAAAACCCTGGTGGTCTCCATGGATGCAGCCCACAACCTGTCCGACATTTTTGAAACCCCCCTGGGTCATACCCCCAGGGAAATTATCCCGGGCCTGTTTGCCGGGGAAATTGATCAGGAACGTATGATTCAAATATATCTCAAGGAAACCCAGCGATCCCTGAAAAAAAACTATTCATATCTAACGGCCTTCAATCTGGAAAAACACTTTGATATTTTAAAATTTTCACCGGGTCTTGAAGAGCATGCCCTTATCATGGCCTTTGAACAATTATTAGAAACATGGAAGCATGTGGATCTGATTATTTTTGACATGCCCCCCACAGCCCTGTCCGTGAAGTTCTTCAACCTGCCCGCCCTTTCCCATCGATGGATGAGCCAGCTCCAGGCACTTAGACAGGAAATCAACCGGAAAAAAGAAATTGTTAACCGGGTAAAACTTGCGGGAAAAACCTACGAACGGGATAAAATCTTAAAAAAAATCAATGAAATGAAAGCCAATTACCAGTTCCTGGAAAAACGATTCCAGAATCAGGATCAGGTATCCATAAAAGTGGTCCTCAACCCCAACCCCCTGGCCCTGTCTGAAACCGAACGGATACACAAAAACCTTAAAACGGCGGGGATTTTTCTTTCCGGGATCATCTGGAACCAAACCGGTGAGACCACAGCCCCCCCCACCCTGCCCCTGTCTTTTACCCCCCCTTCCCACCTGTGCCTGCCCAGGACAGCACAGCAGCTCACCGGTATTGGGGCATTAAAAGCTTACCTGAACGTCCTTGACAGCCATGACCTGGAAAGGTTGTCCGGCTGAAACCCCAGAACGGGGACATTCCCATTTTCCCGTTTCGACGCTTAAATTCTTATCTCTGATTTTCGTGTTATTTTGGCAAGAGAATCAGAAACCCTTTTTGCTTCTGGTTTGTCCAGGTTAGGAATGAGTTCTGAAGAACTTTCCTAACCCGGGAGCCCGGGCTTATCCCCGCTCTGAAAATACGTAAAGCGAAGCGGGCGGGACGTCTGCGCGCCCAGTATCACCTACACAGCAGATACGTCCACAGACACACTGAGCTGATGATCTCCTCCCCCAAGCACGGTGCCCTTCACCGGTGTCACATCACTGTAATCCCGTCCCCAGGCCAGGGTCAGATGCTGATCCGTGGGGATGACATTATTGGTGGGATCCAGATCCACCCAGCCCATGCCCGGAATAAAGATGGAAAGCCAGGCGTGGGAGGCATCGGCCCCCACAAGCTTTTCCTTGCCCGGCGGCGGCAGGGTATGAAGATACCCGCTGACATAACGGGCACAAAGGCCCAGAGAGCGCAGGCAGGCGATCTCAATGTGTGCAAAATCCTGGCACACCCCCCGCTTCATGTCAAAGGCCGCATCCACAGACGTGGTGGTGGTGGTGGCACTGGGATCATATTTAAACTGGGTGAAAATTCTCTCGGTCAATGCCAGAGCTGCCTTTAAAATGGGGGTCCCGGGTTGAAAAAGATCCCTGGCCCAGGCCGCAAATTTCCCATCCACCGGAATCATGGGAGAGGCAAACACAAATTGAAAGGCCTCCAGGGTTTCCGGGGTAATATGCTGCCACACCATATCCTTTACCTGGTCCCAGGGCGGGGTCTGCTCCGGGTTTATGGGGGCTGCCGGGGTCAGGTCCACCCGACTTTTGGCAGTTATTTCCAGGGCATTGTGCCCCCCCTGAATGGTGGTGGTGGTGGCCGTGTTACCAAAAAAATCCACCCGCTGGGAAAAGGTGGACGGGGCAGGTATAAGGGTGATGCTGGTTTTCACACAATTCTGGGTGGGTGTCTGTCGGGGGGTCAGAAAAAGCTCATTGTGGGATAAAGATGCCACATCGCCGTGGCTGTAGCGGGTGATATGAGAAATATTATACTGCATAGGAAGCTCCGGCCTGGGAAAAAGCATGTTTCAAATCAGAGGGAGATTTAAAGTTACCCAGCTGTTTTTCCGTTTCAATGCGGCTTAAATAATGCTGGGTGATGTGATTGGCAAGGCAGATAATGCCCTGGTCCAGGTGATCCAGCAGACCGGTGAGCCGGGTCCGCTCCCCCGCCTTGTTTTTTTCCATGACTTCCCGGATATCGGCAAGCCGCAGCTGGGTGGTCAGATCCAGGGTAATCTTTTCCTCCCGGGTCTTAAAGGCTTTTGCCTCACTGCCGGGAAGGGTCTCCACATGGTCAAACAAAGCCGCCATCTGAAATCCCACAGCCCGGGGGTTCAATTCATCCAGCAACAGCAGATCCACAATGGGTTCCACCTGAAGGGTGGTGCGATACCGGGTGTGATAGGTGATGGTGCTGTCCGCCACCTCAAGCAGCGCCTCCAGCTCCTGGTTCATGGGTTCCCGGTCCGATGCGAACAGACTCTGGAGCAGAGAGATCATGTATCCGGATCGTTCCAGTCGTCGTCCCATGTCCATAAAGCGCCAGCCCATGGCCCTTGTCATGCTTTCCAGGGCAAGCCCTGCAAAGGCGGACATGGTGAAAATCATCTCATTGACCAGCTCCTGGGCTTCACTGATGCGGCTGTGCTGGTGGGGAGAAAACTGGGCCATCTCCTTTTCCATGCGTCCCAGAATATGCCAGGAATCAATGGAGAGCCTGTCCCGGACACTGGCGGCCACCCGCTTGACATTTAAAAGAGAGCTGATGATGCTGCCGGGACGATTGACATCAAACAGACAGGCCAGAATTTCCGTCTCTATGATCTTCATGGAATAAACGTCCCCGGGGGGAGAAAAAGTGGGAGCGGTGATCTCCAGGGTGGACATGGCCCGCAGCAGAAAGGGAAATTCGGCCATGATATCCAGCCGGGTTTCACTGTTCAACCGTGTCAATACACTTCGAATCACCCGGAGCATGCCCTCGGTGCGCTCCACATAACGCCCCAGCCACAGCATGTTGTCCGCCACACGGCTTGGCAGATCACTTCCCCTGTGAATTTCCAGGGGATCTGTGAAGTGGGTCATCATGGTCTGATGTTCCACAATGTCATCGGTGAAGCACCAGGTGTCCTTGCTTCCGCCCTGGAGGGTGCTTCCATGGCTCAGCCCTTCGGCATCCCGGGTCACCCGGGTCAGCGCCCCGGGCATTACAACGACCCTGTCCTCCACGGCCATCACCGTTTCAGAACCAGTACCCGCCCCGCCCCCATGGGTGACCAGGCTGGAAAACATCCGCATGGTGGCACTGCCATTTACCAGCACCCCCTTCTCCCACACAGGCAGCGTACAGGTTGTCATGGACTCCCGGACCACATAGGCATGGGGCATTGCCTTTATGTTTGCCACAAGTTCTGCTATTTTTTCAGGGGACATTCCCCGGGTATCTGCCATCCCAACTTCCGGCGATGCAAAGGCCGAAGAAATGATCATGGGATGACCGGGATCTGCTATCCGGGAAAGAACGGTGTCAAGGGCTTTGGGCTGACCGCACCACACCGTTGGCACATCTTCAAGGAGAAAATCTTCCCCCAGAAGTAAACGACAAAGCCCCGGCAGAAAAGGAACCAGGGCCGGTGTTTCCAGAACCCCGCTGCCCAGGGGGTTGGTCACAGCCACATTCCCCGATCGAACGGCCTGCACAAGTCCCGGAATACCGGTGAGTGAGGCATTGCCAAATACCAGGGGATCGCAGGCGGTGTCCTGGAGACGTCTTAGAATCACATCCACCGGATGCAGGCCCTTCAGGGTTTTTAAAAACACCGCATCATTTCTCACGGTGAGATCACTGCTTTCCACCAGGGTAAAGCCCATGTACCGGGAAAGAAAGACATGTTCAAAATAGGTGGGACAGGACGGCCCCGGAGACAGCATGACAATGCTTGGCTCCCGTTTTTTAAGGCCGGAAATCTCCATAAGGGCATGGTTGAATGATTTAAAAAAGGGGGCCAGGCGCATGACCTTGCCAGAATGAAACATCCGGGGCAGAATCCGGGAGAGAATGATTCGATTTTCAAGGGCATAACCGGCACCAGAAGGCGACTGGGTCCGATGACCGACCACCCGCCACACCCCGTCGGAAAACCGACACATATCCGTTGCATGGAAATGAAAGGCCGGGGTATCCTCCCGGTATATGCCATGACACTGGCGCAAAAATTTCGGATTGGCAAAAAAAAGTTCAGGGGGCAGGTGATTTTTATGAATCAAGGTCTGGGAACCATAAATGTCTGCATGGATGGCAGCCATAAGGCGGGTTCTCTGGGCCGCCCCCTTTTCCAGGGTTTCCCATGCCTGGGGCGCAATGGGAAGGGGGATGGGGTCCAGCTCCCAGGGGCGCTCCAGTCCGGCATCATCATTGAACACGTTGTAAGCCGCGCCGTGCTCATGCATGATTTGACGGGCCTTCTGCCAGCGGCGTTCCAGCTCCTGGCTGCCCAGGCTGTTCAAATAGGTGATTACCCCCTGCCAATGGGGGTGGGGTACGCCGTCCGGGGCCACAATACCGCTGCAGTTGTCGTGAAAGGAAAACGGCCCGGGAAAAACCGGGTCAACGGTGACTGCATCGTTTTCCAAGGCGGCATTGGGTAAAAGAGTACCACTCTGCTGCTGAAAAAGAACAGAATTCTGCCGGAAATGATTTTCCAAAGAATTGGGTGAATCTGATGTCATATTAATATCTTGGGTATACCATGGTTAAATAAGGGATTGAACGAAAACCTGCCCATCTGCCATGTTGTTGCAGAAATCTACCAAATCATAAGATCGGGCCCCACGTACTACAGTACGTTCCGGTTTCAAACTTCTTTGTGCCTTACATATGGGCAAGTTTTTATCCAATCACGGGTTTTCGTTCTGATAATAAATAAGTCTGGTGGAAAGGAGTCCCTTAAATTAAGAAACAAAATTTTTACCAGATACGGAACTCCTGAGCAAGTTATCTTTTAGGTCGGGTCCGCAGATCAAGGGTGTGGGGAAAAAATTTATCCACAGATTCCGTGGGTATCTGATCCAGGGGACCCGGGGTGTGGCCGAAACTGAAAAACCGGGAAACCCGCCTTCCTTCAGCCTCATAGGAATTAACGGGAAACACCTCATAGCTTCTGCCCCCGGGGTGGGCCACGTGGTAGGTACACCCCCCGATGGAACGCTTACTCCAGGTATCCACCAGATCAAAGGTAAGTGGAGCATGGCTGCCGATGGTGGGATGCAGGCACGACGGCGGCTGCCAGGCCCGGTAGCGAACCCCTGCCACAAATTCCCCCCTGGTTCCCGTGGGCTGCAACGGCAGGGGACGTCCATTGCACAGCACCATGTGCCGGGAATCGGTCATGTTTTTCACCAATACCTGCATTTTTTCCAGGGAAGAATCCACGTACCTTGCGGTTCCACCACCGCCGGGCTCTTCACCCAGCACATGCCATGGCTCCATGGCCACCCTCAATTCCATCTCCATACCCCCATGGGTTACATGGCCCACAAAGGGAAAACGAAATTCAAAATGAGGATGGAAATGTGCCGGCGTCATGGGGTACCCGTCCCGGGTAAGCTCATCAAGCACATCCCGGAAGTCCTGCCATACGTAATAGGGCAGCATGAACCGATCGTGGAGACTGGTACCCCAGTGAACCAGCTTTTCTTCATAGGGTTTTTTCCAGAATTTCACCATGAAGATGCGCAAAAGCAGCTGCTGGGCAAGGCTCATCTGGGCATGGGGGGGCATTTCAAAGGATCGAAACTCCACCAGCCCCAGACGTCCGGTGGCACTGTCCGGAGAGTACAGCTTGTCAATGCAGAACTCAGCCCGGTGGGTGTTACCGGTGAGATCGGTGAGCAGATGCCGGAACAGCCGGTCCACCAGCCAGGGGGGACAGGGAAAATCGAAATTCCCGGTCTGGTTTTTCAATTCATCAAAGGCGATTTCCAGCTCATACAGGGTATCGTGCCGGGCCTCGTCAATGCGGGGAGCCTGGCTGGTGGGTCCCATGAACAGCCCTGAAAAAAGATAGGAAAGACTGGGATGATTGTTCCAGTAGGTGAGAAAACTTCTTAAAAGATCCGGGCGTTTGAGCCAGGGACTCTCGGCGGGGGTGGCACCCCCCATGATGATGTGATTACCACCGCCGGTGCCGCTGTGACGACCGTCCAGCATGAATTTTTCCGTTCCAAGGCCTGTCTGCCGGGCTTCTTCGTACAGGGATGTGGTGGTCTCCACCATCTCCTTCCAGCTGTGGGCCGGATGGATATTGACCTCCATGACCCCGGGGTCCGGGGTGATGCTGAACCGGTTGAAGCGATGGTCAAAGGGAGGGGTGTACCCCTCTATTATCACCGGCGTCTTTGTGATGGCTGCGGCATCTTCAATGGCGGTGATGAGCTCAAAATAATCCACGGCCCGCTCCATGGGGGGCATGAACACATAAAGCCGTCCCCCCCGGGGCTGGATGCAGAGGGCCGTTCGGATGATCCAGGCCGCAGACTCGCCCACGGCGGGTTTGGGCTCGGCAAAGGGCCGGGGCTGGGGTACCACGTCTGCCCTTGTCTCCTCTTGGGGTTTTCCTTCAAGGTGATTCTGGGACTTACGTTCTTCCACCAATGCCTTTATCTTTTCTTTATCTGCCCCGGAGGTCAACGGGTCCGGCAGGGGCTGCCTTTTTCCCATGGGATCCTCTTCCACCACATGGGGATATTCCTTTTCCGTCACCCAGGGAAGGGAATCCAGGGGCAGACGCAAGCCCATGGGGGAATCGCCGGGGATGAGAAAAAGGGTATCATTTTTAAGATGCCAGGGTCCGCTCTTCCATGATCCCTTCTGCAGGGGCAAGACAAAACCTGTTACCTCGCCCACACCCTTTTCAAATACCAGGGACATGCGGGCACGATCCTCGGCATTTTTAAGTTTCGGGTCCGTGGGTTTCACATTGACGGGCAGGCGCTGTTCCTTCCACAGCCAGTGGAAGATATCCTCGTAGGCGGGCATGATATATTTTGTGTTCACCCCCAGCACCCCGGCAATGCTGGCCATGAGTTTCCGGGCCTGGTCCTGGCCGAATCCGTAGTCTTTGTCTTCATCGGCAAGCAACGCATCGTCACGCCACACCGGTTTTCCATCCTTTCTCCACAGGCAGCTCAAGGCCCACCGGGGAAGCGACTCGCCGGGATACCACTTGCCCTGGCCGTAGTGGAGCAGGCTGCCCGGTGCCCATTGGGATCGCAGCCGTTTAAGAAGGGCCACGGACAGGGGCTTTTTGGTGGGTCCCACGGCTCCGGTGTTCCACTCATCACCCTCCATGTCCTTCACCGACACAAAGGTGGGTTCTCCGCCCATGGTAAGGGTGATGTTTTCCTGCCGGATCTCTTCATCCACCCGGTGCCCGAGGGTTTCAATTTCCGTCCATACCTCCTGGGGATAGGGTTTTGTGGAACGGGGATCTTCGTGTATGCGACTGACCTTCATGGTGTGGCTGAACTCCACCTCGCATTTTTCCAGGGCACCGGTCACCGGGGCCGCACTTCGGGGGTCCGGGGTACAGGCCAGGGGAATGTGCCCCTCTCCGGTGAGAAGACCGGAGGTGGCATCAAGGCCGATCCAACCGGCACCGGGCAGATACACTTCTGTCCAGGCATGGAGATCCGTAAAATCCTGCTCCGGTCCCGACGGTCCTTCCAGGGATTTCACGTCCGGGGCCAGCTGAATGAGATAGCCTGAAACAAACCGGGCCGCAAGGCCCATGTGCCGGAGGATCTGTACCAGAAGCCAGGCAGAGTCCCGGCAGGAGCCGCTCAACTTGGTCAACGTCTCTTCACAGCTCTGGACATTTGGCTCCATGCGGATGTTGTAACTGATTAATTTTTCCAGGCCCTGGTTCACCATGACCAGAAAATTATTGGTGTCCATCTTGCTGCGATCAATGGTGGCCAGGTACTCTTTAAGTTTTTCCCCCGGGGGCTCCACCTCCAGAAAGGGTTTCAGATCCTTGGCAAGCTCTGGTTTGTAGGTAAAGGGGCATTGTTCCGCATGGGGTTCCAGGAAAAAATCAAAGGGGTTGATGATGATCATCTCCGCCACCAGATCCACCTCAATGGAAAAATGGTCGGTCTTTTCCTGAAAATTCAACCGGGAAAGATAATTGCTGAAGGGGTCCTGCTGCCAGTTGATGAAATGATCGGCTGGTTTGATGGTCTGGGAATAACTCAAAATGGGGGTGCGACAATGGGGGGCCGGTCTCAGCCGGACCACCTGGGGTCCCAGTTGAATTTTCCGGTCATAGGTATAATCGGTTTTATGATACAATGCCACTTTAATGGCCATAAATATATCTCCATTTTTAAACTTATTTTTCCATGTAACGGTCATGTCCTGTCGGACACAACAAATATAGGGTCGTAGACGCGGAGCCAAATGGTATTATACCGCCGCCCCCCCCCGACGGGCAATGGACCCGGACCGGAACTGCAGACAGCTCAATTGTCCGGTTCCCATTGCCCATCGGGGGGGCGGCTCTGCTGAAGTTGCCTTGGAGGCGGCCTTTTCATATAACTGCCACGGGCAGACCGTATTCTGGTCCCGGCCTGCCCACAACCAAGCATGAAAATGAATTACTGGGATGCCCCGCCATTACCGGAGGTGGGAACCATCTTAAAAAAAGCGTCGTGGATATGGCCGCCCACGGTGTTGACCTTGATCTGAAGATCATCCAGATACTCGTGCATGCCCATGGCAATGGTTTCGTCAATGTCAGAGTAGTCCAGATCTGCACACAACCGCCCCAGGCTTCTTTCCGCCGGGTTGGACACCGTTCCCACCGGGGTACCGGAAATTTTATGCAATGCCTGTTCCCCCTTTTTGAGACAATAGCGGATGGACCGGGGAAATTCACTGTCAAAAATCAGAAAATCACACACCTGTTTCGGGATAATTCTATGAAAACGCTTGCGGTACATTTCAAGGGCACTGGCGGATTTCAACACAGCCGCCCACTGGATGGAATCATAGGGGGTATTGACTTCCCCGGCCCGGGGCAGCAGCATGAAATATTTCACATCCAGAATTCGGGATGTCTTGTCCGCCCGCTCCAGTAAAAGCCCCGTGAGGGCAAACTGAAAGGCCTCTCCATGGGACATGGTGGAGTACAAAAGCCCCGTGAACATATGGCCCCGCATGGTGATGATCT
Source organism: uncultured Desulfobacterium sp. (assembly GCA_963674605.1). GTDB lineage: Bacteria > Desulfobacterota > Desulfobacteria > Desulfobacterales > Desulfobacteraceae > Desulfocicer. Next base: position 2,557,651 of record OY771474.1, read on the forward strand.
TGAAAAACTTATGGGGATTACGGCTGGCATAATCCGTGGTGCTGGCCTCTTTTAATTCAAGGTAATAGCGATTGACCTGCTCCCACATTTCAGAGGAGATGATCTCCCGCACCGACCGGGCATTTTCCCGTGCTGCCCTCAAAGATGAAATAATGGAATTGCCATAGCCCTGATCCAGGGCAAGGAAATGGATCACATTCTTTGCCGAATAATCATTTCCATATGTTTTTTCAAACAGCAGGTGATCCCCGGTGGCCATGACAATGGGCTGCCACTGCCGGGTGGCTTCGGCGGGGAAATCCAGGGTCAGGTTCAGGTTCACCGTGATAAACCTGGCAATGTTTTCGGCCCTTTCAATGTATCTTGTCATCCAGTAAACAGAACTTGCAACGCGACTAAGCATGGGTACCTCCTGTGGTGCCACCGAAAATTGAGGTCTGGGATTGTGATTGGAAACTTGAACCTGGCTGTTCTGACGGAGATTGATTTTCTTGCCCTTCCCTGCCCCGATCCGTGACCCAGGTATCCTTGGTGCCGCCACCCTGGGAGGAGTTCACCACCAGAGATCCTTTTTTCAAGGCCACCCTTGTAAGTCCGCCGGGCATTACGTAAATTTCCTCTCCATAGAGAATATAGGGCCTTAGATCCACATGGCGCCCTTCAAAATGATCATCCACAATGGTGGGTACCCGGGACAGGGAAATGGTGGGCTGGGCAATGTAGTTCCGGGGATTTTTCTGTATGAGCTGTGCAAATTTTTCCCGCTCGGCCGCACTGGCATGGGGACCGATCATCATGCCATAACCACCGGATTCATTGGCGGCTTTCACCACCAGTTTATCCAGATTTTCAAGGACATGGGCACGGGCTTTGTCCTCCCGGCAGATGAAGGTGGGCACATTGGGTAAAATGGCATCCTCGTCCAGATAGTATTTTATAATCTCGGGTACATAGGCATACACGGCCTTGTCATCGGCAATGCCGGTACCAGGCGCATTGGCCATGGCCACCCGGCCGGCACGATATACGTCCATGATGCCGGGAACCCCCAGCATGGAGTCGGCCCGGAAGGCCTTGGGGTCCATGAAATCATCATCCAGACGGCGGTAGATAACATCAATTCTCTGGAGTCCCTTTGTGGTGCGCATGTACACAAATCCATCGGACACCACCAGATCCTGGCCTTCCACCAATTCCACACCCATCTGCTGGGCCAGAAACGAATGCTCAAAATAAGCGGAATTATACATGCCCGGGGTGAGCACCCCGATCTTGGGTTGTGCGATACTTTCCGGTGCCAGATTTTCCAGGGTGGCCAGAAGCTTATTGGGATACTCATCCACCGGTCGGACCCCGGAGTCAGCAAACACATGGGGAAAGGTGCGCTTTAACACCTGGCGGTTCTCCAGTACATAGGACACCCCCGAGGGACAGCGCATGTTGTCTTCCAGGACATAAAACCTGCCATCATTATCCCGGATGAGATCCGTTCCGGTGACATGGCACCAGATGGATTTCGGGGGGTTCAAACCCTCACATTGTTTACGGTAGGCGGCACAGGTCATGATGAGATCTTCCGGGACCACCTTGTCCTTTAAGATTTTCCGGTCATGGTAAATGTCATCTATGAATTTATTCATGGCGTATATGCGCTGCTGCAGCCCCAACTCAATCTCCCGCCAGTCCTTATTGTCAATGATGCGGGGAATGACGTCAAAGGGCAGTATTTTTTCGGTTCCCTCCTCGCTGCCGTACACGGCAAAGGTATTTCCCAGCTGGAGCAGGGCTGTTTCTGCGGAACGCTGTTTGTGCATCAGATCATTTGGCGGCAGGGACTCAATTTTATCAATGAGCAGTTTTGCACCGGGGCGGGGAAAATTTTTTTCATCGAACAATTCATCATAAAATCCCTCTGTATCGTAGTTTGAAAATTTCATGGCAATTCCTTCCGTGTGATCATAGGTGTTATAATAGACGATTGTTCCTGTTTTTTCTGACATGTATCCGGCGGGAGGCCCAGGCGTGCGCCACTGGTATTTTGGGGCTTGGTCACAGCATGGTTAATTTGTCACAATTGGTGGAGCCAAAATACGGTCTGCCCGTGGCAGCCACATGAAACCCGTAAGACCTCAATAACCCGGGGTGATAAAGCCTGTTTACCTTCTAAACGCCGGGTGCTATTCAAAAGGATGCTCTGAATGCCCGGACTTATTGAGAACTTACTGAAACCCTATCTAAACAACTGAAATAGTTAGAGTTTCGTTATTTATTATGGATAGCGGTTACATCCATATGGATTATATTGCGACACCGGACACAGATACAATAGCATAAACCGGGTTTCATCACAACAACGCCGGCCAGCCTGCGTATCAAAAGGGAAAATCGCCATCGGAACCCATGACACCGGTGGGGGCCGCCGGCAGTGCCTGTTGAAAAAACGGTGGACCGGCCTTTTCGTGAATCCTCACCGCCACCACATAAATGGCCTTGGGATTAACCGGGCAGACCAGCTGACAGGCCCCGCATCCGATGCAGGCATCGGGCTTGAGCCGGGGATGATGAATATTGTTTTCCACGATGGTGTGCACCGCATGGGTGGGACACACCTCGGCACAGGCACCGCAATCCCTTTTTTGGGTATACACCAGGCATTTATCCTTTTCAAAATGCACGCTGCCGATGCGGGTGCGCTGTTTTTCTTCAAGGGACAGGGGTAAAATGGCCCCGGACGGGCACACCAGGGTACAGGCCCGGCAGGTATAGGCGCATCGACCGATAGAAAAATCAAGGTGGGGTTGCAGTGCCCCTGCCATGCCGTAGGCATTGGGACCGGGCAGGAGCACATTTTCCACACAGGCACTGACACAGGCATGGCAGGCCAGGCAGGTGCTGGAAAAATGACCAAGGCCCAGAGATCCCGGAGGGGTGATGGCATCATGGGGGGTGGTTCCCACCTGGGCCATGCGGGCCAGTAATGGTCTTAAGGGCCATGCCGTTGCCAGCATACCGCCGAAAATCACCACAAAGGAGAAAAGGAATTTTCTCTTTTCCTCTGGGTTTCTCTCGTCCACGGGACCAGACAAATCGTTTTTTCCCACGGCATAATCCCTTGGGGGTTCAGATAAAGGGAGGGTATCTGAGCCCGGAAAATAAGCTGGGGACATCCCCGGGATTTCAGAAGTTATGAAACCAGGTGTACTGACTGACACTGCTTTATCAGCATAAAATCGCCCCGGCACCCAGGGGGATATTTCATAGCTGATGGCGTTTTCCGGACACACATCCATGCAGTCAAAACAGGACACGCACCGTGAGCCGTCAATTTTTCCCACGGCAGGCTCCATGCAATGACTCCGGCACACACGCCGGCATTTTCCACAGGCGGTGCATGTTTGGCTGTCAATGACGAATTTAAAGACGGAATGCCGTGACAGCAGACTGAAAAACGCCCCCACCGGGCACAGCGCATTGCAGTAAAGCCTTCCATGGTAAAAGGACATGAAAATCACCAGGACAAACCAGCCATAGGTGATCCAGAACACCGGCCACACCACCGGCCGAAGATTGATGGGAGAAAAAACATATTGTCCCAGGGATTCGGTGAAGGTTACCAGCAGGTTATTGATGGTGGCAGCCACCGGCAGGAAAATTTGACTGGAAAACCGCCCGAAAACGGAGAAGGGGTCCACAAGATTAATGAAAAAAAGAGATCCGGCCAGGAGAAGCGTTGTGGTGATCGTCAAGATGGCGTACCACAAAAAGGAGCGGCTTCCGGCCCTGCCCTTTATTGTTTTTCCCTTACGGGCCGATTTTTTCCGGTGGCGGGAAAGAAAAATCATGGCATCCTGGAAAATCCCCAGGGGACACAGCACCGCACAGTAAATTCGACCAAAAACAAGGCAAAGTAACACCAGCAGCAGCAAAGCCGTCATTCCCTTGAAGTTGCCTGAAATGGCACTGAGCAGGACCGGAAAAAATTGAATCCATCCCATGGTCTGGCCCAGAAATCCGGTGAGGGGTGGATGAACATCCAGAAAGAAAACCAGTAACAAGCCCATCATAATGCCTGCCGTCATTGCCCGGACAGCGCCTTTTTTATCTTTCAAGCCATTACCTCCAGAATTATTTCTGTTTTTTATAGATCCAGGGGATCTTTTAACCTATTTGAGGGGCTTTGTCTTCACTGTATGGGCATGCCCAAAAGCTGGAGAAGAGTTTCCGGTCATTTTGCAAAAGATACGGATTGCATTGGAGGCTTGTATTAAATTACAATTTACTCTGTTTCTCAGACTCAAGGGGCTTGGTCACAGCATGGGCCACCGGTCACTGTTGGTGGGCCAACGGCGTCAAGCTTGTGTTATTTTGCTTTTGACAAGTGACTGTGTATAAAGACAATTTTCAACAAAAGTATCAATAACGCAAGCCTGACCCCACCCCAGGGTGGCCCACCTTATGACCAAGCCCGACTCAAGCTTTTGAATAAAATGGGATAAACTTTTGGGATTATTTTTGTTGAAATTATATTTCATGCAAAAAGCCCAATAATATCGAAACCATTTAACAAAATAGGGTTGCTTTTGTACGGGTATGGATTGTTGAGACAATGTGTGTTGGTATTTATTTAAAATATCTGGAGGAATTTGGATCATTGGCGATGAACCCATGTTGGTTAATTCCTGTTATTGAGGATTATACTCATAAATAGTTACATACATATTTTTTTGTGCTTGTCAAAAATATTTTTTACTGATATGCATTTGCGCAACTTTGATTTTTTTCTTGATATTCCCGTCATTTATGGCTCTTGAGCGACTGATTGATAAGATATAAATGATGGCAACTCCCAATAGTTTTATTCCATATTCAATTTTTTGTTTTATTAGTTTGGGGGTTATACAGAAAAAACTGGATAATTACTTGTTCACGGCGGCTGCGCCGCCGTGAATCGCGGTGCTGACTGCGCCCAGCTCCTTGTTCGACCTGAAATTAAAAATTAAATTGACCGAATAGAATAGGCCTTACTATGAAAAAACTTATCCTTGTAGTTCTCGGTGTGTGCCTCATTATTGTAGAAGTTACATTTGCTGCGAAAAAACAAAGCACTAGCTCATATTCAGCTTTGTTTGAGGAAATAGTTAACATTGTTGAAACGCATTTTTATAATCCTGACCAGATTGCCAAAGATTTTCCCGCAATAAAAGCCGACTATCGTTTACAGATAAAAAATGTTTCTTCTCAAAAAGCGTTTTCCAGCTTGGTGAATTTGATGCTTGGTGAGTTGAACGCATCTCATACCTACTATTTAACACCGGATGATTATGAGTATTATCAGCTCTGTGCATTGTTTTCAAAAATTCCAGAGATCAGCAGACTATTTGACGGAAAAGAAGTGTTGTATCCATCGGTCGGTATTCTGACCCAAGATATTGGGAACCGTGTATACATTGTCTCTGTCCTCGCCGGAAGTGTAGCCGAGAAAAAGAGGCTATTAAAGGGGGATGAAATCCTGTCCGTTAATGGTGCCCCCTACTTGCCGATCACTTCGCTTCGTTCAAATGTTGGAAAAAATATTGCTTTTAGAATCCGACGAAAAGAGATTGACGAGCCATTCACGATTTTGATGCAACCAGTGCTCGTTAATCCCAAACAGGAATTGTTGGAGGCACAAAAATCCAGTGTTCGGATTATTGAACAGAAAGAAACGCGCATTGGTTATGTTCATATATATTCCTACGCGGGTTATGAATACCATCAGGAATTACAAGACGCTCTAACTTGGGGAAAATTGAAAGAAGCTGATGCTTTGATCATTGATTTGCGATATGGCTTGGGTGGGGCAGCGCCATCTTATCTTAATATCTTTAATACAAATATTCCGGTCCTCAAGATGCGTCACAGAGATGGCACGGTAACCGTTTTTGATTCCCAATGGAGAAAGCAGGCTGTCTATCTGGTGAACAAGTATAGTCGTAGTGGAAAAGAGCTACTGGCGTACGGTGCTCGAAAATATCAACAGGTAAAAGTCATTGGAGAGCGGACGGCAGGGCATGTCCTTGGAGGTCGGCTTTTTCCGTTATCCAATGGTGACACCCTTTTTCTCGCAGTACAAAGTGCCCTTGTTGATGGTGTCAATCTGGAAGGAATTGGTGTTCCGCCAGATATTGAAGTCCCCTTCGATGTTCGTTACTGTGCCGGACAAGACACGCAACTTGAAAAAGCCCTTGAGTATCTTGTCAAGCAACCGACAAGTAAAACAATACGTGTTCAGTGAACAGATGTCGAACAAATGTTTCAACCTGACTTTTTTCGCCGCTTCGGTCGCTACGCTCCTTACATTCTGAAAAACGCAGCTTAAACAAGTGTTAGATGGTTGAATTAAGTCATATCAAAATGTTATACGACCTTCGATAAGGAGTTTTATGATTATGTTTTTTACATCAGATAAATTGAGATTTTTTATACTTCTGCTTATTCTCTTCTTCACTTCTTCCTGCGCTTCTCAGTCTGAATACACATTTACGGAAAAGAACATACCCCTTATCGGGGTGACTGCGGATGTGATGGAATATGCAAACAGTACAGTGAGACCTGTCATCGCATCCCAACCGAAAAAAGACAAACTCTCCTTACTCCTGAAGGTCTCCGAAATTTTAAATGATCCTGTGACAGGAATCTGTAAAAATAAAATAGAACCAGGTGATTACATTATTTATGATATACTGAACAAAATAAAACTCGGTTTTCTGATCACATTGAAACTATCTACCGAACAGAAACAGATTCTGAAAGCATGGCATTCCCGATATATGGGGGAAAATCCGGCAGATGTGTTTTTTGCAGCGTCCGCAGGCGAGATCATCAGAACGAAAGCAGCCTTCGGATGCTCCCATTATGCCAGAGCATTCATTGCGGTTGCCAAAGCACTCGGTATGATTGATGATCCGAAAGATATGCGTTATGTCATCTCCGCCAAATCGGATGACTATAACCGGGCTTTTGAAAAATCGGACAAAGAGATGACAATAAACGGGCATCAGTTTGTAATGGTCAGAATCGGTTCCGGGTGGATTGCGATCAACACTTCAAAAAGTGAATATACGGTGATGCCGGAAAATTTCTCTCCTGATGATATTGAACCTCCCGAAAATATACCCGTCAGATTCGGGGCATATCCTGACTTTACTTTCCTGATCAGAAAAATCAGTAGTGATTTTTCTGAGGATTGCGATGATAATTCATTGTCAGCACTTATGAATATCTCACGTTCTGGTGATTCCCACTCTCCTGATTTCAGATGGGGAAAATTTATAATGCCAGATGATGCGGATGAGCTTTGAACGTTTTCAATTCGGAAAAGTTACAATTATTTACTTCACCATGTGCGTTTGTCGCTTGAAATCGTTGAGATATGAGCTTTTTTAATAGAACAGAAATGAAACACCACCTAACCCGGCGCTGAACCCGGGCGCAAAAGGTCTCCGCTGCGCTCCACCCTTTGCGCCGGTTAGCTTGTCGTTCACGGCGGCTGCGCCGCCGTGAATCGCGGTGCTGACTTCGTCCAGCTCCTTGTTCCGGCGCTCCGCGCCAGAATCGGGTAGCCGGGGGTTTTAATCCCCCAGCCCCCACACCACCCCACAAGCGGGTCCGCATAGGGCGGTTCATTAAATTTACCGGGCCGTGGCCGGGTAATGAATTTTCACCCACTGTTCTTTGACAGATATTAGTCCTTGGTCAGACAGCCAATTATTGGTCATACCGGCTTGTGTCGCCATGGTTCTGGACAAATGCCATGGCCCTTTGCGGCTGAGAGATGTCAAGATAGCCTCTCTTTTGAAAGTACCCAGTTTGAGAAGATTTCGAACTTTGGTACGGGTATAGCGCCACTGTTTCCAGTAGCACATCCGTATCCGTCGACGGAGCCATTCATCTATTCCCGGAATGGGTCGGTAATACTCCGAAATTCCGTAATAGTTCATCCAGCCCCTTATATACTCTGCCATCTTCTTATATCGGTACTCCATGGAGACAAACCAACTCCTTCCGGTAAACTGACGTAACCGCCGCTTAAATTCCAAAAAGGATTTCTCACTCCACCTGATTTTGCCGCGTACAAACACAAAACTAAGAAAACCGCATTCTCCCACCGGTGCTACTTTGCTTTTCTTTTCGTTGACCTGAAGCCGAAGCTTACGCTCAAGGAATCTTTTGATACTGGCCATTACCCGATTTCCGGCCCTCAGACTCTTCACCATAATGATAAAGTCATCTGCGTAGCGGACAAAACGGTGGTCACGTCTTTCCAACTCCTTGTCAAGGTCATCAAGAAGGATATTCGCAAGCAGCGGTGACAACGGGCCTCCTTATGCGAAGTAAGTAATTATGCAAAGTAAGACATAAAAATCATGATAATTAAAGGGTTTCTTGTTGATTTACTTAGCATAATATCCACTAATGATGACTGAGAAAAAGCTCAAAAAATCATTGAAAAAGATATTTTCATACAAAAGAAACCAAGGATGCTGCATTGCTGATTTGCTTTCAGGTCTGAAGTAGTCGTGACATTATGCAAAGTAAATTTAGTGAAGGTGCTGGGAATCTGGTAACTTTAGCGATTTATTTTGCATAATCGTTAACTTCGCATAAGGTGGTTTATGCAAAGCTTTGCATAAGCCTCCTTGGGGCACGCCTGTTGGCGTAGCCTGGGGACGGTTGTTAACCATGACACCGGCCCTGAGATATTTACCGATAAGCTTAAGCACTCGCTTATCGTTTATCTGGCGGGAAACTCTACACATAAGGACATCATGATTTACTTTATCAAAAAACTTTGATAAATCAGTATCAATGGCTACATTGAAGCCTTGCCCTATATACTGTTTAACCTGCCAGACACCATCATGGGCCGATCTACCAGGTCTAAAGCCGCAACTTGATTCCGAAAACAAGGGATCAAATATTAGCCCCATGACCTGGGCTATTGATTGCTGGATGACTCTATCCAGCACTGTTGGAATACCAAGAGGACGCTTACTGCCATCGGGTTTTGGTATTTCCACCCTGAGAACAGGAGAAGGAACATATGCCCCTTCAAATAAATCTGAACGTATCTGCGGCCACAACTTGCGGAAACTGTCTGGAAATTGTTCAACAGTTACACCGTCGATTCCAGGAGCTCCTTTATTGGACCGCACCTGTTTCCAGGCCTGGCGGACATTTTCCGTAGAAAGAATACATTCCAGTAGATGATCCTTTGAAAATGGTTCTTTCATGACGCGCCTGTTTACTACTCCCCCAGTCGAGATCGCTGTATAAACAAAGCTCATGAACACCTCCTTTTCATTTTAATGTTCAGTCCTTCACCCTGTCCGGGGTATTAGTCCCGGCATTTGGCTACTATGACCTCTGCTGACTTCTGCCTTGTCACCACTCAAGTTACCTTGAAAGGCGCAATGAAGTTTCTTTTGCAGGTGCTGCCCATTGTTCGTGTCTCATCACCGTCGGCAGCCTCCGGCGATGCCTGGACCTTGGTATCCCGGTATGGTCCTGCCCGGGAGTTTTTGCAAAAGAAAATCAATGCATGCAAAGCAGATCTCCCCGGATAAGAACGTGAACTTTCACTACACAACCGCAGCATTTACCCTGTCTCCTGAATCCTGGGCTTTGACATGTTGTGCTGGCTTACCCGGAGACCAGGCCTTATATACTGTTTCTGTTCGTCGGCTCATAGTTTTGCGCTCCAACTTCCTTCAGACGGTTCCTCACGGTTCCGCCCTTGTTTTCGGCTAATACTTGTGCTAACAGTAACTTTGTTAACAGGATTCACGTATAGGGGACTTGCACCCCATAAGTTCACGCCCATGCCGGGCGTACACAAGGAGCTGGACCGGTCACCGTGAACCTCACAAGCAAACTGCGTTTGCTTGTGAGGCCCACGGTGCCGGTCAGCACCGCGATTAGCATTAAAATCAAAATCAGGAGTAAAATTGAAACAAAACGTTTATGATAATAATGAGTTTTTCAAGGGTTACTCAGAATTAAGAAAAAATAATAAAGGATTCAACCAATATCTTGACGAACCGGCAATTGATTCTCTTTTACCTAATCTGGAAAACTTGAATATTCTGGATATCGGTTGTGGGTTTGGTTTTTTTTCTACAAAGGCAATAAAGAAAGGCGCTAAATCGTATATAGGAATTGATATTTCAGAAAAAATGATTTCGGAAGCCAAACTTCTTGAAAATGAAAAAGTTCAATTCATAAACTGTCCGGTAGAAGATTATAAATATCCAGATGAAATGTTTAATGTAGTAGTTTCTTCTGTCTGTTTTCATTATGTTAAAGACATCAAATTTATTTTCCAGCAGATTGCAAAATCATTAAAAAAATCCGGAATATTTATCTTTTCCGTTGAACATCCAGTTTGTACGGCATTACTCAAAGGCTGGTATACGGAAAAAACCAAAGAACATTGGCCGATAGATAATTATTTTCAAGAATCGAAAAGGTATCAAAATTGGTTTGTTGAAAATGTTGTGAAATATCACAGAACAATAGAAACATATGCCAATTCATTAATTGATGCTGGTTTTAATATTGAAAAAATTTTGGAGCCGTGTCCTTCAAAAGAAGCTTTAGAAAAAAGAAAAGACTTATTTGATCATACTCGAAGACCACCAATACTTATAATGAAAGGAAGAAAAAAATGCTAACAATGCGCTTTCACAGCCGACCGGGCTACGTCGGCGTTTTTTTTAATCATTGTTGTTTATTGAAGTTTTTAATTTAATCAAAGGTTTCCGTGATTCTCCGCCCGGCGGGTGAAGCGCGGCGTTCAGTGCGCCTGCGGCGCACTGAATCGCGGTGCTGACTGCGGTCAGCACCGCGATTAGAGCGCCTCACAAGATGGCCACATTAGAATAAAATATGTAAATATAACGAAAAAGCAGAAGATGAATACAAGAAATAATATCCATAATTTGAAACAGGTTCCAAATGTTGGACCGGCAACAATTAAATATCTTAAGATATTGGGAATAAAAGAGCCTTTTGAACTAATTGGTCAAAACCCTTACTCGATGTTTCGCGAATTATGCCAGGTGACAGGCAAACAATTTGATCTCTGTCTCGCAGACGTATTCATTTCAGCAGTCAAATTCATGGAGGGTGGCCCTCCTCAAAAGTGGTGGCACTATACAGAAGAAAGAAAAAAAACATTATCATAAGAGATGAAATGAGAAAATGATCACATATTGCGGAATGGATTGTTCAAAAAGTGAGAGGCTTGTAAATTTCATAGAAATGCCCCCTCCTATTTGGGTAGCATTAAAAATGCTAAGAAACTATTAGTCTCAATAAAACAGCAAGTTGAAACAAATCAACGTGGCAGTGGTAAAAACCACTAACCAGTCATTGGTGGCGGACCGGGAAAGGTCGCGACTTTTTTAACCTCCTTCCCGGCACCGTGAAAATGGGTTTTGAAATAGGTTTTCGGGGAGCGTTCCCCGGCAGCACAATTCAAACATTCACGGCGGCTGCGCCGCCGTGAATCGCGGTGCTGACTGCGTCCAGCTCCTTGTTCCGGCGCTCCGCGCCAGAACAAGGAGCTGGACCAGTCACCGTGAACCTCACAAGCAAACTGCGTTTGCTTGTGAGGCCCACTGTGCCGGTCAGCACCGCGATTAGCCTTTGCAATAATTGTCCACCAGCTAGGACACAGGGTCGCCGTCGTGGGTTAGGCTCAGACGACTATTTTCCGAAATTTGCAGAGCAATGGTGTCGTAATGCTTATTGTCTGTAAACAAGTAGCTGTATCGAGCAACAACGGCATTGGCTTCTGCCTTTGTTTTGGTAGTAGCATATTCCTGCTGGAACGAGGCGGACTTTTGCATCTCGACAAAGTGTGAGGTGAGCGCATTAACAGTACTTAGTTCTTTTGACATTGTTGGGTTGTTTGCAAGTGCCTGTTTAAATTCTGACGCATAAGCGTAATCTGAGGGCAGTTGAATTTGCCCTTCGTTGTCGTAGGTGATGCTCGAAGGAGCGGTGGGAATGTTGTTCTGGGATAGGAACTGCGGGAAAGTCTCCGAGATATGGTTGCTTAGTGCGTCGATATTGTTCTGGGTCGGAAGCAACAGCGGGGGAAGCGTCTGGAATAAAGCCCCCGCTCCATTAGCTTTCCCTTTGGGTGAAAAGTAATCGTCTATGTTCAGACTTTTGGAGCCTTGGTTGGTATCGAAGACGGCTGTTGTGCTGTTTCCCGGCTCTGCGACAGTATTGGATTGATCGGCGAGATAGTTTCGTGCAGTTTGGGAGATAGAAACTGTGTCGGCAATAGTTGCCCCCGAAGTGGAAAAATTTGCCGTGACGTTGGTTGAGGCTTGCTTTTGTTGCGAGGAAATATTCTGGTACGAATAAACGGCATAGGCACTGCTTGATTGGATTTCCACGGGACACCTCTCAAACGGAGTTATTTGTTAAATACATAAGTTGTGAATAGTATTAGCAAACCGCATGCCATGATTGGGTCACGTAAGGATCATAAATAGGGCTAATCGGGTAGCCGGGGGTTTTAATCCCCCAGCCCCCACGACACCCTGCGTGCGGGTCCGCACAGGGCGTTTAATCAAGAGTACCGGGCCGTAGCCGGGTAAGTTGCATGAAGAACGGTTTTCCCATCACGCGCCTGTACACTACTCATCCATTGGGATTCATTGTATGTACAGAGCAAATGGATACCTTTTCTTCGCTCCTGACTTTCAGCCCTTCACCATGTCCGGGGCATTACTCCCGGCATTTGGCTACTATGGTATCTGCTGGTTGATGGGCCTCGCCCGCCCTGCGGGCTGTCCTCCGGACAGTCGTCTCGTTCCTCGACCCTGCCTCCTGAATCCTGGGCTTTGACATGTTGTGCCGGCTTACCCGGAGACCAGGCCTTATATGCTGTTTCTGTTCGTCGGCTCATGGTTTTGCACTCCAATTTCCTTCAGACCCTTCCTCACGGTTCCACCCTTGTTTTCGGCTAATACTTGTGTTAACAGGATTCACGTACAGGGGACTTGCACCCAATAGGTTCACGCCCATGCCGGGCGTACCATAATTTGCTGCACGGGAGCCCCAAAAGTGCGCCCCGTGAACAATGCGTTAGCCCTGTTTTTTATCCCTTTAACGAAATTTTCTGAATATTGAGTTTGGAAAGATCCATGGTGCCGATACCAGCGCTGTGTGCATAGAGAATATGGTTGATCTCTTTGGGATCTTTACCGAATATCCTGGCTGCCGCCGCATCAATGGCCACAATGTCCGTTGAGAGCAGCAGGGTTTTACGAACCACCACATCATCCTTTCCCGCCCGGCTGGGGCCGTTACGAAGGGTGATGCGATAGCCGTCCATGACATTTAAATCCGGCTTTCTCACATGGCAGAAATCGGCAATGCACTGGTGAAGCCCTTTAAAATGATAGGTTCCCCGGTTCCACACCACCCCCATCTGATTTTTCATGGCAAGGCTTAAGCCCGATGATCCATGGTGCTTTAACACCGGCACATTGATATAGACATCCGATGCCAGAATCAACTCATGGACCTTTGTACCGGAGAGTTTTTTCCCCTGGGGAATGTCCACCGACTGATAATATTTTTCATGGGTGGCGGGCACCATGATACCCCCGGCCGACTTCACGGCAAAGCCAATCCCGCTGTTTTCATAACATTTGGGGCCGTTGTCCACGGCATGATCAAACACGTAAACCTTTTTGGCCCCGGCATCCAGGCAATGGGCGGTAATACGCTTAATCAGCCCGGGATGGGTGTTGGCTCCGGAATCAGCCTCCCGGTTCCAGCCGATGTTGGGTTTTATCACAACGGTGTTGCCGGGCTTTACAAACTGGCTCATCCCGCCAAAATTTGCTATGGCCGCATCAAACATGGGACCGGGCTCTCCTTCTTTCACCGCCACAAGATCCGGAAGGGCCATTGGCTTGGTTTGTCCCCACAGCCGGTCAATACCACCGAATATCAGTGTACCGGCGGCAAGGGTTGACAGGGTGACACTTTTTTTCAAAAAGGTTCTTCTGTTATCAAAGTCTTCCATGATACCTCCACGGTTTTTAATCCAGGCTGCAATTAAAGACGATCCCGCATCTGTTTTTTTACATCAGCAACCAATTTCCGATACAGAGCGTTTTCCGAATCTTCCCAGAGTGCCTTTTCTCCCCAGTAAAGCGCATTGGGAAAATCCTTTTGCTGGCGATAGTTTTCTGCAATGGCATACAGTACATGCTGCAGCGGTGAATTCCTGCCTTTAGATGGAAGATCCAGCACCTTTTTAAAATCAGCCACGGCTGCCTTGTGATTCTTGTTAACCGTATAACAACTTCCCCGGCCGATCAGGCTCTCCTCATCATGGGGGTTCAGTGTCAAAGCCCGCGAGTAAAGCACAATCGCGTCGTCGATTCGTCCTTCGATTTCGGCAATCTTGCCCAGATAAAAATAGGGGTTGTCGCCATCCCCGTGGATATAAACAGGATTTATCCTGATAACTTCCTCAAATGCCCGGACAGCGGCAACCCCGTCCGGTTTTTTGAAAGATCTCAAACCTTCATTAAACCAATCCGTCGCAGAAAGTGGTGCCCTGTTTTTATCCATCAGAATCCCTGTTGTACGCTTTAAGATCTGCGGTTTTTTCCGCAGCATTTCCGTTGGTTTTGGCCTTTGCACAGGCTGTGGTCGACAACGTCGATAACACAAGCCTGACCCCGTTGACCCAATACTTATGACGGGTGGCCCATGTTGTCATCAAGCTCTAAAATTATGAAATGGACTGAATTTTTCATGCTGTCTGACTTAGCATTTCAACGCAACTGGCTGTCTTTGCTGCCACGACGATTGAATCCAGAGAACCTTGTCTGCTGTTTTTCCAGCTCTGACTGGCATTTGATACACAGACGAACACCGGGAACTGCCCTTCGCCGGGCATCGGGAATCAATTCATCGCAGGCCTCACAATGGGTTATCTCTTCCTCACCAGCCTCTGGCAAACGACTTCTTGCAAGCTTTACAGCATCATTAACACTTGCGTCTATCTGTTCCTGCACCGCCCCGTCACGGGCCCAACCCACAGCCATAATTTACTCCTGTCTCTATTTGGGCGCATTCCCAGAACCCAGGGCATTTCTGTCAAAGAAGATACCCGTCTGCCCCCGTTCTTGCCTGCCGCTTTCTTGAACAAATCGTCACAATGCATATGTTAAAAAAATAAAATCGAAAAGTCCAGACGTTTTTATATGAAACTCCGACCAGATATTTGAAATAATTAGCGTTTCAACTTTCATTGTGGCTGGTGGTTACAGCCATGTATGTTTTTATATGAAAAGGTAGCCTTCAAGTCTACCTCAGCAGAGCCCCTCCCCCGATGGGCAATAGGAACCGGACAATCGAGCTGTCTACAGTTCCGGTCCGGGACCATTGCCCGTCGGGGGAGGGGCGGCATAATACCATTTACCATTTTCAATATTCGTTGTGTCCGCCAGGACATGCGGATTATATGAAAAGGCAGCCTCCAAGGCAACTTCAGCAGAGCCGCCCCCCCGATGGGCAATAGGAACCGGACAATTGAGCTGTCTACAGTTCCGGTCCGGGACCATTGCCCGTCGGGGGGGCGGCGGTATAATACCATTTGGCTCCGCGTCTACGACCCTATATTTGTTGACCGTTATAGGAAAAAAAAAGGAGAGGTCCATGAAAGATAAAATAAACGCAATGATAAAAGCAAATTTTGCCGCTGACTCACTGGCACTGGGTGTTCACTGGATTTATGATACCGAGCAGATCAAAAACGCCCATGGGGAGGTCAATCAACTGTCAGCACCGGCACCGGGCTCCTATCACCCCACAAAAAAACGGGGAGAGTTTACCCACTACGGAGATCAAACCCTGGTGCTGCTGGAATCCGTTGCCACATCCGGAGGATTCAACCTCAATGACTTTTTCATGCGGTGGCAACACCTTTTTGAGTCCTATGGGGGCTACCATGACATGGCCACCAAAACCACCCTGAAAAATATCCAAAAGGGAAAAGGCCCGGAAACCTGCGGCTCTCTTTCGGAAGATATCTCAGCCGCCTCCCGCATTGCCCCTCTTTTTCTGTTCCATGCCCATGATCCTGAAACACTTCTTAAAGCAGCCAGAGCCCAGACAGAAATGACCCACCGGGGAAGTACCGCTGTTGATGCAGCCCAGTTCTTTACCCGGTTGGCATTGGCATGCATTAAGGGTGAGGCACCGGCCAGGGCCGCTGTTACCATAGCAGATGAACACTTTGAGTTCAGCCCCATCCACATGTGGGTCCAGGAGGGCATTGCGGCAAAGGATGAAAACACGGTGGATGCCATTGCACGTTTCGGGCAGGCCTGCAGCACATCAGAGGGCTTTCCCGGGATTATTCAACTGATTTCAAAATATGAAGACAATCTTTCCGGTGCCCTGGTTCAGGCGATGATGGCCGGTGGTGAAAATGCCGCCCGGGCAAGAATTACCGCCATGATTCTGGCTGCCTACCAGGGCCTGGACAATGCAACAAAACAATGGTACCAGGAACTTCAACAAAAAGAGACGATCAATGGATTTCTGGAGGCTGCAAAATAGCCCACAAACCCGTTGTCTTTAAATAAACCGCTGCACACAAAAAAACCGCGTCCACCGCAAAGTGAAAGGCAGCATTCCCGAAAAAGATTGAAGTTCGGATTCGTAAAATGAAATAGCGGGGCGGCGCATCAGCCGCCCCTTGACTTAAAGGATGAGGTTAATTATTGAAGGGTCTTTCGGGCGTCACCGCAACACCGGCTACTTGGAGGGGGCAGGTCGTCCGATTACGAACTTGTATACAGATAATGCCATGGCCTTGGAAATACCATGGTGACATGGGAACAGACTTCACATGGAACAGGTGTCCCGCCGGCAAACAGACGGCCCCTTCCCCCTGTGGTCCCAGGCAGGTGTCATGGTCGGGGGAATAAACAAGGAAATCATCGGCAGCAATGCTCAAAGAATGTTCTCCAAAGCTTTTAAACAAATCTACGTTTGCCCGGCAATGTCCCTGCCTTGTCATGATATTAAAATCCTGAATTCCCCCGTCCACCAATACGGCATGGGTCTTTAAATCTCCGGAAAAGACGGCCATATCATATGGTTTCCGCAAGTGGGCCGTGCAGCCATTTCCATGGAAAAGATCCATTCCGTTCCCCTTGAGCAAAACAAGAATGCGATCATACCCTGAAAAATCAGAAAACGGCCCGTTGCTGTCCACGGGCGCGCTGCTCAGGCGCCAGTTAAAGGTCATCCCTCCCTCTGCCTGCCCGATCTTCAGCTCGGTGGTCATTCCCTGGCCATTTCGCCAGGGAATTTTTTTAAAATCCTTCGGTGAAAGAATCGTATAGTCAAGTGCCATCCAACGATCCCTTATCCGTTCAACGGTTTTTGAAAAAAACCGTTTGTCCCTTTTTAATAACGGTCTCAACGGTGTTAACGCCCACATGATAAGGAATAAACCGATAGGAGGGAAATTCCAGAATCACCAGATCCCCCTGTTTTCCTGCATCAATACTTCCAATGCTTTGGGCACGGTCAATGGCGGCAGCCCCATTTATGGTCAGGGCTGTGATGGCCTCCTCTGGACTCAAATTCATGTACAATGTGGCAAGGGCAGTAATAAGGGGAATGGATTCTGAAAAACAGCTGCCGGGATTGAAATCCGTTGCCAGGGCCACAGCACATCCCTGGTCAATCATGTATCGTCCCCGGGCATAGTCTTCCTTTAAACTGAACGCCGTACCCGGTAAAAGGGTTGTCACCACGCCGGCCCTGGCCATGTCCTTAATGCCCTGGTCCGATGCCTGGAGAAGATGATCGGCAGAAACGGCCCCCAGCTCGGCGGCAAGCTCGGACCCGCCGAACTGCACAATCTCATCGGCATGGATCTTTAGCTTGAATCCAAGGGCTTTGGCCCGTGAAAGCAGTTTCCGGGATTGTTCCACGGAAAAAACATTCTTTTCGCAGAAGACATCACAGAAATCCGCCAGTTTCTGTTGGGCAATTTCAGGAAGCATGTCCATGACAAGATCAATGAAATCATCGACCCTTCCCTTAAATTCAGGGGGGGTGGCATGGGCCCCTAAAAAGGTGGAGACAATGTCCATGGGATGGCTTTCCCCAAGGGCTTTCATCACTTCAAGCTGCTTTACCTCCGTTTCCATATCCAGGCCGTATCCGCTTTTACCCTCAACGGTGGTGACCCCGAAGGAAAGCATGGAATCAAGGCGTTTCATCCCCACAGCCATGAGTTCCTCCCGGGATGCATTTCGGGTGGCCTGTACAGAATTGGCAATGCCCCCGCCCCGGTTCATGATGTCCATGTAGCTGTCGCCACGAAGTCGCCAGGCAAATTCGTCGGGACGATATCCCCCAAAGACAAAGTGGGTATGAGAGTCCACAAAACCCGGCAACACGGCCTTTCCTGTGGCATCAATCACCTCAAAGCCATGGGTATCAAACCCGCTTAACAACTCGGATGACTTGCCCACAGCTTTTATTTTGCCGGCTTCAATGATCACAGCACCGTTTTCAACAATGGCAAGATCGGACATTTCCTGTCCCTGCTTGGCCTTGAAACCGCTGCAGGTGACCACCTGGGAGGCATTTTTTACAATCAGATTTCCATTCATATTTTTCTCCCGACCCTATTTTTTGTATTTAGCATCCACCAGATCGGTAATCATCTTTTCATCGGTGAGATAGGGAATGGTGATGTGGGCCTCCCCCTTGCACATGTCATTGAACTCCACACAGGTTTCCATGGAGTGTTCGTTCCGGGCCCAGGAGCGCCTGGCCACCCCGCCCATGACATCCCAGAGCATGGCCCGGCGGATAATATCGTCCACCCGGGAACTGCCATCCAGCACCAGACCGAATCCGCCGTTGATGGATTTGCCGATACCCACCCCGCCACCGTTGTGCAGGGCCACAAGACTCATGCCCCGGGCGCAGTTACCGGCAAAACACTGAATGGCCATGTCCGCCATGATGTTGCTGCCGTCTTTAATATTGGCCGTTTCCCGGAAAGGAGAATCCGTGCCGCCGGTGTCATGGTGGTCTCTACCCAGCATCACCGGACCGATCTCGCCCTTTCTAACCATATCGTTGAATTTCAGGGCAATATTCACCCGGCCCATGGCATCCTGGTACAGAATCCGAGCCTGGGTGCCCACCACCAGTTTGTTCTTCTCTGCATCCCTGATCCAGATATAGTTGTCCCGGTCCTGGGATCGTCTGTCCGGATCAATGCAGGCCATGGCCGCATGGTCGGTTTTTAAAAGATCGGATTCTTTGCCGGACAAACACACCCATCGGAAGGGACCATAGCCATAGTCAAACATCAACGGTCCCATGATATCTTCCACGTAAGAGGGAAAGACAAATCCGTCCAGGGTGTTCT
The DNA here is from genome assembly GCA_963674605.1 of uncultured Desulfobacterium sp. Taxonomy (GTDB): domain Bacteria; phylum Desulfobacterota; class Desulfobacteria; order Desulfobacterales; family Desulfobacteraceae; genus Desulfocicer. The sequence goes on from OY771474.1 coordinate 2,577,140, forward strand.
CACCGTTTTTACAGATCTCGGTGACCCCGGCATCAAAAACAGAGCGCATGAATGCATTGCCGTAATCAAAGAAATAGGTTCCTCTGTCCACCAGGGTTTTAATCAGCGCATAATGATGCACCAGGGATGCGTCCACCTTTTTTATAAACCCTTCGGGATCATTCTTGAGCATGTCGGTGCGCTGTTCAAAGGTCAGTCCCTGGGGACAATATCCACCGCCATGGGCCACATGGCAGGAGGTCTGATCGGACAAAAGCTCAATGGCAATATTGTTGTCCACGGCATATTCCAAAAGATCCACCACATTGCCATGGAAGGCGATGGCCAGGGCCTTTTTCTCTGCCACGGCTTTTTGTGCCACCGCAAATGTTTCTGCAGGATCGTAAGTAACCTGGCTCACCCAGCCCTGGTCATGACGGGTCTTGATTCTGGAGGCATCCACCTCTGCAATGATGCCCACCCCGTTGGCAATTTCAATGGCCTTGCCCTGGGCACCGCTCATGCCGCCAAGCCCCGATGTGACAAAGAGTTTCCCGGTGAGATCCCCGTCTTCGGGCACCCCAAGCTCCATGCGGGCCGCATTTAAAAGGGTACCATAGGTGCCGTGGACAATGCCCTGGGGTCCGATGTACATCCAGCCCCCCGCCGTCATCTGTCCATAATTGGCAACCCCCAGGGACATGGCCCGTTCCCAGTTTTCCTGATCGTCAAAAAGTCCGATCATCATGGCGTTGGTGATGATGGCCCGGGGGGATGTGGGAGAAGATTTAAACAGACCCAATGGATGACCCGACTCCACCACCAGGGTCTGATCCTGGGTGACATTTTCAAGATATTTCTTGATGATACGATATTGCATCCAGTTCTGGCACACCTGACCGGTTTCCCCATAGGTCACAAGTTCATAGGGATAAAGGGCGATTTCAAAGTCCAGGTTATTTTCGATCATCACCTGGAAGGCCTTTCCCTCCACGCATTTTCCCTCGTACTCGTCTATGGGTTTACCAAAAATGCGACCCGCCGGTCGAAAACGGTATCCATAGATGCGCCCATAGGTCAGAAGCTCATCTAAGAACTCCGGAGCCAGGGTATTGTGCCAGGCTTCGGGCAGGTATCGAAGGGCATTTTTCAGGGCCAGGGCAATTTCACCTTTATTAAGATGCATGGGTCTTTTGGGGGCCCTTCTGATACCATCCACAAAATCGGGCATGTCCGGAAGGGTTGTAAAAATTTCGTCCATCTTGATGGTCATTGCATTGGACACATTGATATTTTCCATTATATTTCCTCTTCATTTATTAATTTTCTGGATAAATAGGTGCAGGTATTATTCCGAACACTATTTTTTTCTATTTCCATGAGCTTAAAACCGTTTTTCTGTAATATTTTCAGCACATTGGAATGGGCAAGACTGGCTTTTGTTGTAATATTTTCAACATCTTTCTCTTCCAATTCGCCGATAACCTTATCCATCAACACCTGTATCAGATGGTTTGAGACCCGACTCTGTTCAAAAACAAAAGAGATTTCGGCACAGGAGTTCAAAGAATCAAGGGTAGCGGCACAGGCACTTAAAATCTCCCCTGAATGAACCGCCATGAAGATAAGGGTGTTTCCACGTGCAACAACCTCCTGCTGTGTATGATTGATCCACCCAATTTCCCGGGGGATGGTATCAGGGTTTTCTGAAAGCCATTTCAAAACCAGGGACATGAAAGGATCATGCATTTCCTCTCTGTAAGGAATAACCTCAATCCGCTCCAGAAATTGATTAAACTGCAATCTTTCCTGAACTGCCTCAACCAGATTTATCCGGGCCATGTCCTCTTCCAATGCTTCCAGAAGATCCAAGATTCTGAAATGATCCGCTTTTGAGGATAGCAGATCATCCATACTTTCCTGAAGTGCATACCAAATCGGCTTAATTTCTTTGAGTTTTTTATATCCTTTGGAAGTAAAACTAACCGTTTTCAAACGTTTATCTTCACAAACCTGGGATATTTGAACAAATCCTTTTTTTTTCAGAGAAGTCACCATCTGACTTGCTCCGGAATGAGTTATTTCCAACTGTCTGGCAATACTTGATATGGTCACGTCCTGTCTTGTATCAAGCAGATAAAATACCGGGAACCAACTGGCTTCAAAATAAATATCTTCATTCTTATAAATAGCTGAAAGGTCAGATAAAAATTGATCACTCAATCGTTTCAAACGTGTTCCAAAAAGTAAAGCACCTGTTTTTTTATAAATAGACATATTAATCCTTTGATTTATATATAATATAAGTCATATATTAAAAACCAATGGACTTTCGTCAAGTCTTTTCTCCAAAGGATTTAAACGCCCTCCCCGGATGTGTGCCGATTTCATCATTTTAGAAGGGTAGCCTAAAATACAATATGAGCAGCAATGGCAACAAGTGGAATGGCAAGCAGGGTTCGAATTAAAAAGATAACAACAAGCTCCCAAACCTTTAAGGGGATATCCGCCTCAAGCATGGCATTGGCACTTTCGGTAAAAAAGATCACCTGAACCGTGGACAGGGTACAGACGAAAAAAAGACTCATTGTCGAAACCTTGGCTCCGGAGGCAATGATGATGGGAAGTGCAATTTCAGTAATGGAAACAAGAACTGTGGAGGCAATGGCATCGGCATCGGGAAGCCCCAGGAGATGCAGTAAAGGTGCCACGGGAACCCCCAGCCAATCAAATACAGGGGTATAACTGGCCAGTATCAGGGCAATTGTTGCAATGGATACCACATAGGCTACAATTTTCTGGGCAAACTTTACAGCCTCAAAGGCTCCTTTGTAAAAAACATCCATCCTGGTTTCAGAAGCTTTTTCAACGGCGGCGTCAACGGCGGCTGAAAGGGTTGCCCTGCTGAATGGCGCAGGTTGCCGTTCTTCAATGGTTTGTTGGGTTCCATCAAAATAGATATCTTTTTTCAAGGACAGTGGCGGAATTCGGGTTACAATGGCCGCCAGGGTAAAGGTAATGATAAACGAAGAAAGAATCACCTGGGGCAGATATTCCATGATGCCTCCGATGGAGGTCAACAGGGCGAAAAAACCAAGGCTGCAGATACTGAAGTTGGTGGCAATACTTGCAGCCTCCCTCTGGGTATATCGACCGTCCTTGTAGATTTTATTGGTGATAAAAATACCCACTGCGGGGTCTGCCACAAAAGAGGTAACCGCATCCACGGCGGATCGTCCCGGCAGACGATAAAGCGGACGCATCAAGGGTGCCATCAGGGTCCCGATGAACTCCAGAAAGCCGAACTCCGTTAAAAACAGAACCAGAGTACCTGCAAAGGAAACCGTCAAAAGCACACTGCTGCCGATGTGAAGGGCAAGCCCTCCAATGTCTTTATGTAAAAGCCATTCAGGCCCGAAGTTAAACACCAGCATAAAAGCAAAAATAGCCGCCAGTCCGAACAGAAAACCGTTCATATTGCCGTCTTTGATATGATGGTTCCTGAATATCGCCACCTGGGTAACCTTTGAAAGAATCCATGTGATACACAAAAGTAACACAACACCAAGGGTTATATAATCCAGCGTATGTCCCAATATGGCTTTGATATAATCAATGATAATAATAAGAGGAATTTTCGACTGTCCCGAAGCTGTGGAAAACGGCACAAAAAACAGAACAACTCCCAGCAAACTGCCGACGACGGACTTGATAACATTCCCCGTTCTACCTGTTGTTTCTTCAGCAATCCCCATCTCTTTTTCCAGATTGACTTCCATGTTGCTCCCACTCCTTTTTTCATTTGTGGTTTAATATTAAACTTGATGGACCTGGTCATACTGGTCATAACATCGGCCACCCATTATCATGGAACCAGGCCCGGACAAGCGACAATGACGGATACAATCAAATAACTCCGGCCTGCTCAAATTCTTTTATTGTATGGACATCCAATCCCAGGATATCTCTCAATACTTCCTTTGTATGCTCACCCAGCAAGGGGGAGGCTGACTGAATCTGTGCCGGCGTTTCGGAAAATTTTACGGGCAGTGCAGGCAGTCTTGTTTTTCCGGCCGCAGGATGCTCCACATCAACAAGCATTTCTCTGACTTTGATGTGTTCACTCTCTGCAATCTGGGCGATATCATATATGGGAGAAGACGGAACCCTGTGCTTCTCAAGTTTTGCCAGCACCTCATCAACGCCAAGCGGCTTTGACCATTCATGGATGATCTCCTTGAGGGCCGCGTCGTTTTTTCCCCGGACGGTGTCTGTGCCAAACCGCTCATCCGCCAGCAAGGCATCATTGTCCATGGCCGCACAAAGCCGCTGAAAGCCTACATTGTCAAAGGTGGCAATGGTAAAATACCCGTCTTTGGCCTCAAACACGTCATATGGATAACTTGTGGGATGTCTACTGCCGATGCGCCCGGGGATCACCCCATCATCCCCAAGATATTTAAAAAGGGACATCTCCAGAAGGGAAAAGACCGAATCCACCATGGATACGTCAATGGCCTGTCCCTGCCCTGTTTTCTGTCTATGATAAAGAGCGGTAACGATGGCAAAGGCGGTATAAAGGGCGGTGGAAGTATCTCCCAGGGAAACCCCCACACGGGTGGGGGGAGCTCCTGCCTGACCATTTACACTCATAAGCCCCCCCATGGCCTGGGCCACCAGATCAAAGGCCGGCAGATTTTTCATGGGACTGTACTGTCCAAATCCTGAAATGGACGCATAAATAATACCGGGATTAATCGCTTTCAATTCTTTATAAGAAAGCCCCAGTTTATCCATTACCCCCGGACGAAAATTTTCAACGATCACATCTGTTTTTTCAACCAGTGACTTTAAAATTTTCAGGCCTTTTTCATCCTTTAAATTAAGGGTGATCCCTTTTTTCCCCCGATTTAAAGACATGAAATAAAGGCTCTCCCCATTAACGGAGGCAGAAGGTTCCCTTGCACCATCTCCCAGGGGATGCTCCACTTTAATGACACTGGCACCCATATCCGCAAGCATTGCGGTACAAAAAGGCCCGCTCAACACCCGGGTCAAATCAAGAACTTTAACATTTTCTAATGCTTTCAATATTTTCTCTCCCATCACTATTATACAAGCCCGCAAAGGCTTGATCACGACTCAGGCAACTGTGAAAACCAGGGGGAACGACCTGGATTGCTGGCCATTTTGGTGAAAAATTCCCCCAGCCCTGGTTTTTATCATCCCCCCCAAACGCCTTGACCCGCCAATTGTTCAGGGGAAGGGCAGTGAAATGTTCGGCCAAGGAGACTTACTCACAACATCCACCACTTTATGACCAAGCCCGGCTGGGGGTATTGACACTTTTATTTAAGTTTTCCAATAAGCTTCCGGCTGATAAGGTCCAAATGGCATATCTTTCGACCGGTAAAAGTCCGCAAACATTTAACATCCCGAAAAAAATGTTCGATGGGGAATTCAACCATATAGCCCACCCCTCCATGGATCTGAAGGGCTTCATCCGTGATCATCTCGGCAACGGCCTCAATGGAAAGTTTTACGGCGATGAGATCGTGCAGATCAATGGCGTCTTCATCATAAAGAAGGGCGGCATTATAAACCCCTGCCCTGCCTTCCTGAAGTTTGACATACATGGAGGCAATTTTCTGACTGATCCCCTGGAACCGGGCTATTTTCCGTCGAAACTGTTCCCGCTGCTTTGCATACCCCAAAGCAAGATCAAAAGCCCCCTGGGCAATACCCAGAAACATGGCACTGATCTTGAGCAGGTTATTTTGTTGCAGTCTCATGAACAAATCAGGGATTTCCCCCTCAGATGACAGCAGGTGATCACCGGGCAGTTTAACGTTTTCCAGTTTCACCCCATGCCAGGAAAGCATATCAAGCCCAAGTTTGTTAATGGATTCTCCCACCTCAAGGCCCGGAATATCCCTTGGCACTACGGCCACGATTCTTTCACCGCCTGCGGATTGATCCGGAACATCGGCATCATCGGCGACAATAATAAAATAACCGGCAATACCCGCATTTAAAACCAGAGAAGCACCACCGTTTAGAACGATGCCGTCATCGCATTCCCGGTACTGCACAGGAGACTGTTCTTCTCCGATTTCCGGACAGATCAGAGAGGCAACCATATTGCCTTTGAGCAGGGGTGCGACATACTTTTTTATGGCTTTTTGATTTCCATACCGGGCAATGAGTTCCGTACCCATGTCAGCGCCGGCAAGGGCAATGCCCAGGGAAGAATCTTTGCGACACAGAGCCTCGATCACCAGGACATGCTCCATCATTCCACATTCCTGCCCCCCTGCACTTTCCGGATATGTCATCCCGATGAGATCGAGTTTGCAGGCATTCTTAAATATTTTTTCAGGAAAACACCGCTTTTCCATGAGCTCCAGGATCTGCTCAGCATCAAACGCCCCCTTGGCAAAATCCCATGTGGCCTTTTGTATATAATTTTGTTCTTCCGTTAAATGGAATTTCATGACTTATCTCCCCTTGATCCCGTGCTTTAGAATGGGCGTTGTCCCTTTAATAATTTACGGCCGATGATAATTCTGTGTATTTCCGCAGTGCCTTCAAAAATTCTTAAAATCCGGGCATCCCGGAGAATACGCTCCACCACATTGGCAAAAAGACACCCTTCCTTTCCAAAAATCTCCATGGCCTTTTCAACCACTCTTCCCACCATTTCCGAGCCAAAGAGTTTACACATGGCAACTTCAAGCTGGGCATCTTCCTTTCTGTCCATTTTGGCGGCTGTTTGATACAGCATGGTCCGTGCAGCATAAAGTTCCGTGGCCATGTCTGCCAGAAGCCACTCAAAGGCCTGATATCTGTTCAAGGTCTTATCGTTAAATGTACTGGACCCGGCAAACTCAATGGCCATGTCAAGTACCCGCGTGGCCATGCCCACAGAGGTTGCCGCAACCCCCATACGCCCTTCATCAACGGTTCTAAGGGCCACGGCCAGCCCCTTACCCTCCATGCCGATGAGATTTTCCACCGGTACCGGGGTGTCTTTAAAAATCACCTCACTCTTGTGAGACCCATGCATACCCATGGACTGATGCACATTACCGATGGAAAGGCCGGGAGAATCCTTTTCCACAATAAAAGCAGAAATCCCTCCCTTGGCACCAAGGGAGGGGTCAGTGACGGCAATGACAATGAAAACATCGGCAATGGGAGCGTTGGTGATAAAATGCTTCATGCCGTTGAGCAGGTAAACATCCCCTTTTTTAAGGGCAGTGGTGGTGATGCTTCCTGCATCCGATCCGGCATTGGGCTCTGTGAGGGTAAAAGCGGAAATCCACTCTCCACTGGCAAGCTTGGGAAGATATTTTTGTTTCTGCGCTTCGTTGCCGTCCAGAACAATACTTCTGGAGCCCAGACCATTGTTAAGGCTGATGATATCCATAAAGGCAAAATGGGTTTTGGCAAGCTCCTCCTCCACTGTACAAAATTCCATTTTACCCATCCCCTTACCGCCGTAAGCTTTGGGAATGGTTAGTCCAAAATATCCGCGTTGCCTCATTTTTTCTAAAATAGATTCCGGAATCTGATTATTTTCTTCAACCATCTGTTCAAATGGGGCCAGTTCTTCCCGGGCAAACTGCCTGATCTCCATTCTAAGTTTTTCTAGTTGTTCCGATTGAGAGAGATCCATCATTATCTCCTTAGATCATTTTTTATAAATACACTGCCCATGCAATTTCAACGACATGGGAAAAAAAGACATATTTTATATACCCACATGACACGAAGCTTTTGTCACAACGAAAATTGAAACTCCAATCATTAAAGAATTTTAGGTAGATTTCCTGTAAGCACTCAATAACTCGGGGTGGAAAAGCCTGCTTACCCTTTCAATACCAGTTTTTCATTTTCAAAGGCCCGAACCTATTTAGAACTTACGAGTTTCTTATAAAAAAAAGAAAGCGCCTGGTATGCAACAAACAGATATGGCTGAAGTGGCGCAACCTGCTTTCCTTCAATCCCCATACTTTCACATAATTTATATTAGTACTTACATAAGTGGTTATCAAACAAGATGTGGGTTTTGTCAAGTTATTTTTAATAATAAGAGCAGAAAGGATGCTTTTTTCTGTAGTGCACTGTCATTACTTAATTTTCAGATAGTTGATCCTGTGGGACTTGCCCCTTGGAGTGGAGTCAGACTTGGGTTATTAACGTTTTTATTGAAATTAATCTTGGAACACAGGTCATTGTCAAAAGCACAAGCCTGACCCCGCCGGCCCACCCAATCATAACGTCTTGCCGATGTTCTGACCAATCTCATCCTGTATAACGCCACAGGGAAGTCTCCATGGTCCGATCACCCCTGATTTTAGTGTTGGGCATGCAGCATTAAATCAAAATTACAAAAATGAATTTATACTATTAATATATTTCTTTTTTGTTTTTTCAATAGCCATTAAAACAAAAAAGCACTAATCCAAACAGAACAAAATCATAAAAATCAATTTTAAAAATAAATATTTTCAGATAGTTAAACAAATAAAATCAAAAAAATATTCAAACGGCACTTATTATGCATTAAGACTCTACAGACACAAAGAAAGGGCTATATAAAAAAACCTTTTCAACGCTAATACGCTAAAAGGCATTGTTTTAGCCCGGCGGGTTGGAAACGAACACATTTTTAACGCAGATAAACATCAAAAGAGAGGAACACACATGAAAAAAATTGAGGCTATCATAAAACCCTTTAAACTTGACGAAGTCAAAGCGGCACTCAATGCTTTAGGTGTAACCGGCATGACACTTTCCGAGGTCAAGGGATTTGGACGGCAAAAGGGCCACAAGGAAATTTACCGGGGTGCAGAATATCAGGTGGATTTTGTTCCCAAAATAAAACTCACCATCGTCACCGCATCGGACATGGTGGAAAAAATCGTTGACACCATACTTGAAAAAGCAGGTACCGGTAAAATTGGAGACGGCAAGGTGTTTATCCTTCCGGTGGATGATGCCATCCGTATCAGAACCGGTGAAAAAGGAGCGTCAGCCATATAAACTTTCCATGGAGAGTGCAGGTAACGGCAGCCGGCATGACGCAACAAAAAGGATCAAGCAATTCTCCCAGAACCTAGAACCTAGAACCTAGAACCTAGAACCCAAAAACTAACACCCAAGAAAATTTTAAAACATAAAGCAAATCACATTTCGCAGCAATTTATACAAGGAGAATCTGAACATGAAAACCAAGGCCCACACACCATCCCCCCCAACGTTTAAAAGAGTCTTTTTTCTTATGAGTCTCTGGCTGTGTATTCTATGGTCCGGCCCATCCATCCCCATGGCCGGGGCAGATGATGCAGCAGTTTTAAACAAAGCCGTGTCCAACTACCCGACACCCCTGTTCCAGGGAAAAACCCAGGAAGAGATCCGCAGGGAATTACCCGTTTCCGGTGCTTACCGGGATGAGACCACCCCCATTGAAGAAGAGGTGGAAGTCATCATAAACGGAACCCCTGTCAAGACCTCCATCGTACGTTACCTGACAGACATGGAAGTTTTTCAGTACCGGGGTGATGTGCTGTGGACCTGCATGGCGGCCTTTCTTGTTTTTTTAATGCAGGCAGGTTTTGCCATGGTGGAATCAGGTTTTACCCGGGCCAAGAATGCCGTAAACATAATGATGAAAAATATCATGGACTTTTGCATGGGTACCATCGCCTTTCTGGCTGTGGGTTTTCACATCATGTTTGCAGGCCCCGATGAGTCCTTGTTTTTCCTTGGCAGCACCGGGGCCACCCAGTGGGGATTTGCCTTCTGGCTGTTCCAGTGTGTATTTGCCGCCACCACCGCCACCATCGTCTCCGGCGGAGTTGCCGAGCGGACCAAATTTACTGGATACCTTGTTTACAGTGTGATCATTTGTGCCTTTATTTATCCCACCTTCGGTGGCTGGGCCTGGGGCAGTCTTCTGGATGGAGAAGGCTGGCTGGAAGGTGTTCTTGGAGTAGGTTTCTATGATTTTGCCGGCTCCACAGTGGTACACTCCATTGGTGGATGGCTGGCCCTGGCCGGCGCCATTGTCATTGGTCCCAGAATTGGTAAATTTGACGTCAATGGTACCCCCCGGGCCATCCCCGGACACAACCTTCCCTTTGCCGTCATCGGCGGATTCCTCTTATGGCTTGGATGGTTCGGATTCAATCCTGGCAGTACCACCACCTTTGATGGCAATCTTGCCCGCATTGCAGTCATGACCAACATTGCAGGAGCCTCCGGAGGTATTGCGGCCATGGCAGCTGTGTGGTTCGCCTTTAAAAAACCAGATGTGGGCATGACCGTCAATGGATTCCTGGCCGGCATGGTGGCCATATGTTCGGCAGTTGATGTGGTGGGTGTCTGGGATTCGATGATCATCGGCGGTGTGGCCGGAGTTCTGGTGGTCTCCAGCGTTCTATTCATCGAACGTGTTCTAAAAATTGATGATCCCGTGGGCTGCATCAGTGTCCATGGCGTGTGTGGTGCCTGGGGGACCCTTGCCTACGCCTTCTTTGGTGTTGAAAGTTTCAACACCACGGTTCTCATGGCACAGCTCATCGGCATCGGCATGGGTTTTGTCTGGGCCTTTGGCACCGGTTTGATCCTGTTTCTTGCCATCAAGCATACCATTGGTCTTAGAGCCACGGAGGAAGAGGAAGTCACAGGTCTTGATATCACAGAGCATGGCAATGAAGCTTACTGCGGATTTCCCATCGATAACCATGCATAATCGTCATAATTAAAAGGGTCGGTGATACCCCAGGGCAATGATCCAGTTTTTGAACTGAATCAGACATGACACGGGTATCATCACCCTTCCCCGGAATTGATCAAAACGGGCCTTGTTCCAACTTGATCTACCTGGAAATAGGGTCAGGCACATCAATGGGTTTTTGCCCTTGCAAAGGAAAAAGATATGTGCGCCATCGCAGGCCTATTATTTAAAAAAAATGTGAAACGAAATTTCGCCATGACCACTGGACAGGCCTTGACGGAGATTCTGGACGCCACCCTGCACCGGGGGCCGGATTCCGCAGGCTGGGCTCTTTATCGAGAGCCACTGGAAAACCTTTTTCGCATGCGGTTTCTCCTGCCGGAGTCACAGGAAACGGCCTATTCCATGGACAACAAAGGGATGCTGGAAACTGAAAATGACACCACCGTCCTTCAGATTAAAACCATTGGACAGGAACTTGAATCCCTTGGGGTCACCATTGTAAAACAAGCCGTGGAAGGGTGCACCCTTGCCATCCATGCAGACTATGGTGGAGATATTCTTTCTTTAACCAGGAGTATTGAAAAAAAATTAACCCCCATTTCCATGGGCAGACGTCTGGATATTATTAAAGACGTGGGAGTCCCCCGGGAACTTGATAAAAAATACGATATTTCAAGCTTTAACGGTACCCACGGCATCGCCCACATCCGACTGGCAACGGAATCCGGAGTACACCCCGACACGGCCCATCCCTTCTGGGCCTGCGGATTTGCAGACATTGCAACGGTGCATAATGGTCAGATCACCAACTACTGGATCATGCGCCGTCGCCTGGAACGAAAGGGCATGACCTTTCAAACGGAAAACGACACCGAACTCATTGCCGTGTATCTGGCCTATCAGATGAGCCGCAAGGCAAGCCTGGAAGATGCGCTCAAAGCCTCCCTGGATGATCTGGACGGCACATTTTCCTATCTGGTGGCCACAAAAGACGCCATCGGCTATGCCAAGGACAAACTGGCAGCAAAACCCATGGTAAAATACGAAAACGACGAAATGATTGCCATTTCCTCGGAAGAGGTGGGTTTAAATCGCCTCTTTCCCGGCCAAGCCCTGGAAACCACTGAACCTGCCCCCTTCACCTGTGGACTATGGACAAAGGAGAGTTAATCATGGCAAGCATTGATTTATCCAGTATCCCCATGCGCACCGCCAATGAAGTGATAAGGGGGTATGGGGCCACACACCAGGACATAGATATTTTAAATCCCGATGCAAAGCATTACATCGCCGTGGGGCTGACCCATCCGGTGAATGTCTCCATCAAGGGATCCGCCGGTTATTTCTGCGGCGGACTCAGCGACGGTCCCCACATCAGAGTTAACAATAATGTCAGCTGGGGTGTGGGAGACAACATGCTGTCAGGCAGCATAGTAGTGGGGGGCAATGCCAGTGCCATTGCCGGAGAAGCCCTGCGGGGTGGAGAAATCGTCATCCGGGGCAACATGGGTTCCCGGGCCGGACAGGTGATGAAAAAAGGCACCCTGTGCTGCTGTGGCAATTCAAGCTTCATGGCCGGATACATGATGTATGGCGGCAAAATGATCATACTTGGCAACTCTGGAGAAAAGGTGGGGGAAAACATGGCAGGGGGTGAAATCTATGTGGGGGGAGACATTGAATCCCTTGGCAGCGACGCCATGATCACCACTCCTTCCCCGGAAGAAAGCGCATGGATCATGGCCTTTCTGGCAAAGTATGACATTTCCTTTTCCGGGAAATTCACAAAGGTGGTGTGCGCAGGCAGAGATCTTTCCTGCGGCACACCGGAGCCCCCGTTGAAGGCCACCCCTTTCACGCAATTTTCCGGAGAAAACAACCCCTTCTGGAATGAAAAAGTGCTTGATGACATAAAGGTGAAAAGCCACATCGGCCGTTACCGGATAAGGGGATACGGCACCACCCGACATGTCCCGCATTTCAATGACATCGCATTTAAAAAGGAGATATCCATTGATAATGCGAACAGCCCATCATCCATTGACATGAGAACCTTTATCGGCGACCGCACCCAGGGCAAGGCACTGGATTTAAGCATGCCGGTACTCATCGCCCCCATGAGTCTGGGGGCATTAAGCCCCAGGGTAAAGACAGCTCTTGGCATTGCCTCCCGACTTTCCGGCATCTGTGAAAACACCGGAGAAGGGGGCATGTACTCCGTGGAGCGGGCCCAAGCAAGGCAGCTCATTGCACAATGTCTTTCCGGACGACTGGGCTGGAACATCCACGACATGAAACGATCCGATGCCCTGGAACTCTACATCTCTCAAGGGGCAAAACCGGGACTGGGGGGGCAGCTCATGGCCGCGAAACTCACCAAGGAAATTGCCGACATGCGGGGCATCCCCGCCGGCATGGATCTGCGATCCCCCTCCCGTCACCCCGACGTTCTGGGGGGTGATGACCTGATCATGAAGGTCATGGAATTAAAGGAAGCCGTGGGATGGCGTTTGCCCGTGAGCCTTAAGCTGGGGGGGGGCCGCACCCGGGACGATGTTAAGATCGCATACAAGGACGGACTTGATTTTGTGGAACTGGATGGTCTCCAGGGCGGCACCGGGGCCGGTGGCAGTGAGGTGATAGAATATGTGGGGATACCCACCCTGTCGGCCCTCATGGAAGCCATGGACGGTCTGGATGAAATTGATGCTTCAGGGGAACTTCCCATCGTACTCATGGGGGGCATTCAAACCGGTGTGGACGCAGCCAAGGCCATTGCCCTCGGTGCAACGGCCGTGGGTCTTGGCACTCCCATGCTCATTGCCGCCGGATGCACCGGATGCATGCAGTGCAGTTCAGGCAGCTGCCCCCTGGGCCTGACCACCCAGACCCCGGAATATGTGGATCGATTTGATGTAAACAAGCAGGCAATGAACATGCACACCTATCTGGAGTCGTTTCGATGTCAGCTGCAAAGCATCACCGCATCGTTGGGCTACACCAATATTCACGACCTTTCCCGGGAGGATCTGGTGGCCCTCACCCCGGAGGCCGCAGCTCTGACACGTCTTCCCTACGCACCGGAATATGCCACCGGAAACGGGGACAGTTTTTCTGATAAGGTCCGGGAAACGGGATCTGCCTCCTATCCCAGAAAATCCCGGGACATCATCAGAAGAATGCGCAGCACCCCGGTGACCCAGGTGGAAACCCAACAGGAAATAATAAATCTTGCCCTGCAAGGACGGAAAAACCCCTTTCCTTCCCACCGGTATGCCCACCTGGATGATGTGGTGTTTCTTTCTGCGGCCCTCACCCGGCTGGTCATTGATCCCTACAGGGAAGCTTGCAGCACAAAAACCCGCATCACCCGAACCATTGAAATAGGATCGGTAAATACCAAGGCTCCCCGGGTGGATCTGGAACAGCCCTTTTTATTCACGGGATTTGACACGGCACCGCCCCACGTCAAACGGGCACTGGCCCGGGCCATTTCCCACTGCGGATGTGGCTACCTGGGCCAATACCCCTTACGGGAACACACAACCATTGATGGGAAATCAGACACATGGTTTCAGCTTTTAAAGCCCGGGGAGGCTCCTTCATCCCGTGCGGATGGCATTGTTTACATCATTGACAAAACAAATCTGGAGCTCATGAACAGCCTGGATCTAACCCCATTGCACCCCGATCAGCTGGTGGGGCTTTGCCTAGACGGCAACAGCCTTCCCCGGGGCCTGTCCCATGCGCTGAGTCAGCAGCTGGACCTTCTGGTCCTGGATACCACCACCGACATGTCAGGCACATGGCCGGAACTTGGGGGCCATTTTGATCTCACTGTTATCAGGGACACCATCCTTCGCCTTCGTTCCAGAAACATGGAAGAAGAGATCTGCCTTATTAATTTCGGCGGTCTTCGATCCGGCACGGATGTGGCCAAAGCCCTGGCACTGAACTGTAATGCATCGGTGTTTGGAGCGGCCATGGCCATTGCCATGGGCGGGCAGATACATGAGGGCACCATTGTTTTTCCGGATGCCTCCGCCGGAATCGATGCAGCCCCGGAGCTGGACGATAAAGAAGAGGCCATGTACCAGGCCGCTGTCAACTGGATCAAGGGGTCCTCCCAGGAGGCGGCCATCATCGCCAGATGTGCCGGCAAAACCAACATCCACAACCTGGAACCCGAAGATATAAGATCCATCTCCATTGCCACCTCCGAGGCCCTGGGCATCCCCCTGACCTCTGGGGCCGTCAAACGGGAACGGTTTTAATCCTGTAACGCCATGGAAATTTCAGATAAACAGCCATGACCTGACGGACACAACTAAGATAGGGTCGTAAACGCGGAGCCAAATGGCATTATGCCGCCCCTCCCCCGACGGGCAATGCTCCCGGACCGGAACTGTAGACAGCTCGATTGTCCGATTCCTATTGCCCATCGGGGGAGGGGCTCTGCTGAGGTAGACTTGAAGGCTACTTTATTCATATAAAAAACTGCCATGCCCTGATGAACACAACGAATCATGAAAAAGCATTCGCTGTTAACACCCAGTATCTTTAAATGCAAACAAAGGAACCCACCATGACCGCCATAGCAATGTGCAAAAAAGATCCGACATACGACATCGACAAAAAAGAAATGGTCCTTGAATCATTAAAGGAACAGAACATTGAATTTCTTCTGGCCCAGTTTGTGGACATCCACGGGGCTCCCCGGGTAAAGCAGGTTCCCCTGAACGCCTTTGACGACATTGTGGAAAAGGGTGCAGGATTTGCAGGGGCCGCCGTGTGGGGCATGGGCATGGGACCCGAAGACCATGATCTCATGGCAAGAACAGATCTGGACACCTTTGTGAAACTGCCCTGGCAGCCCAATGTGGCCATGGCCAGCAGCGATCTCTATGTGGATGGCAAGCCCTGGCCCTATTGCCCCAGAAACAACCTGAAACGCATGTTGCAGGAAATGGGGGCACAAGGATATTCCCTCAACGGCGGGTTTGAACCTGAACATTTTCTGGTCACCAGGGAAGCGGACGGCAAGATAAAACCCTGGGATC
The DNA here is from genome assembly GCA_963674605.1 of uncultured Desulfobacterium sp. Classification (GTDB taxonomy): domain Bacteria; phylum Desulfobacterota; class Desulfobacteria; order Desulfobacterales; family Desulfobacteraceae; genus Desulfocicer. The sequence continues at coordinate 2,592,926 of OY771474.1, forward strand.
CCCTGGCCATTGATAACCAGACCAAGCCCTGCTACGACTTCAGGGGCATGTCCCAGAGCATGGAATATCTACAGGATCTCATGCGATATGGCAATTCCATGGGATTCGGGGTATACCAGAGTGACCATGAAGACGCCAATGGTCAGTATGAAGTCAACTTTGACTGGACCAATGCTGTTCATACCTCGGACCGGCTGGTGCATTTCCGCATGATGGCAGGTCAGGTGGCCCAGAAATATGGGGCCACTGCCACCTTCATGGCCAAACCCTTTGAAAACCTGAGCGGCTCGGGGGCCCACCTGCATTTCCACATTGCAGATGCCATCACCGGTGAAAACCGCTTTCCCCTGAAACCAGGTGAGAAAGACTGGAAGGGCCTTGGCATCTCCAAGACCGCCGTTCACTACATCGGGGGGCTCCTAAAACACGTCCGGGCCATCACTGCCATTGCCTCCCCCAACATCAACTGCTACCGCCGCATCCAGAGCGGTGAATTTGTCTATTCCTCGGCATCGGGGTACACCTGGACCCCCTCCTTTGCCTCCTATGGCGATAATAACCGAACCCAGCTGTTCCGCTGCCCGGCACCCAACCGCATGGAGGACAGATCTCCTTCTGGCATGGTCAACCCCTATCTTCTGCTGGCGGTGAACATTGCCGCCGGTCTGGATGGTATTAAAAATGAAATTGACCCCGGAGATGCCATCATGGGCAAAAACATATGGAATCTGTCCATCCAGGAACGAAGGGATCTGGGAATGATCCTGCTGCCCCAGAACCTTATGGAAGCGGTGGAGGCTCTGGAAGCCGATGAGGTGATACAGAACGGATTAGGCCCCATCGCCGGGGAATACATCAAACTGAAAAAAGCCCAATGGGGTGAATTCATGCGCCATGTAACCCCCTGGGAGGTGGATCGCTCGTTGACCTTGCTGTAAACCTCCCTGACAACCGCACCGTCGATCCCCCACGGCGGTGCGGACCTCCCTCTTCTTCACACTTCACAAGACTCATAATTTATAAGTTCTCAATAAAACACCTGATGTTCCTTTAGACATAAAGGGCTGTTCAAGAGGATCACTGAATACCCGGGCATATTGGGAAATTACCGGCCCCCTCATAACAAGTTGAAAATATCAGGTTTGATCAAGCCAAATGAATCTTGCTGATGAATACCTGAAGGATTTTCTTCCTGCCAGGGGGAATGGCATTACTCTGTTTTTATCCGTGACTTGGATGATACGACATGCTATAGGAGACTAAGCCTGATCCGGGTTGCCTTAAATGCAGGTAAAACAAACTCATCAAGTCACCAAGTGAATAAAAGCTGGAGGTTCTCAGTGAAAACAGTATACTGGCTTCAAGGGGGAGGATGCGGCGGAGACACCTATTCGCTTTTAAGCAGTGATTTTCTGGATATCACGGCAATTTTCAACACCCTTGGTCTTGATTTGTTGTGGCACCCATCTTTGTCCTCCATGTCCCATACATCCCATGAAAAAATGCTGGAAAAAATCATATCCGGCGACACCTCCCTGGATATTCTCATGGTGGAGGGCTCCATCATCTGCGGACCAGCCGGCACCGGCATGTTTGACACCATCAACGGCAGGGCCAAGAAAGAGCTGTTTCATACCCTTGCCCACCAGGCCCAGGTGGTGGTGGCCGTGGGCACCTGCGCCGCCTTTGGCGGATTTGGTGTGGACCATGCCATTGAGGCCACTGGTCTTCAGTTTCAAAAAAGAAACAAAGGCGGTGCACTGGGTGCAGACTTCGTCGCAAAATCAGGGCTGCCGGTGATCAATCTTGCAGGCTGCCCCTGCCACCACGACGTCATCGCTGGTACCCTCATGGCCCTGGCCGGTGATACCCTCCTGGAACTGGACGAATTCCAACGGCCCCAGGAATGGTACAGCACCATGGTTCACCAGGGATGTACGCGAAATGAATACCATGAATATCGCATTGAAGAGTCGGATTTTGGTGAAATGGGGTGCCTTTTTTTTCACATGGGCTGCGCCGGCCCTCTGGTTCCCGGCCCCTGCAACAAGCTGCTATGGAATCGCCATTCATCAAAACCCCGGGCCGGGGTTCCCTGCTTTGGATGCACCGATCCGGATTTCCCCAGGGCCATCCCGTTTTTTCACACCCCAAACATAGAGGGGATTCCCCTGGAACTTCCCCGGGGGGTTAACCGGGCACATTATATGGTCTACAAGGGAATGGCTGCCGAGGCGGCACCGGATCGCCTGAAAAAACGAACATCCAAGGTCTGAGGATAAAGCAATATGTCCAAAATCATTAAAGGTCTGAACATCCCCGTGAACCGTGCGGAAGGAGATCTTGAAATCCGGGTGGATGTCAACGATCACCGCATAGAAGAGGTCTGGAGTTCAGGCACCATGTTCCGGGGGTTTGAAAATATGATGGTGGGAAGAGGTCCCCTTGACGGCCTTGTCATAACCCCCCGCATCTGCGGCATCTGCAGCCTGACCCATCTGTCCGCAGCGGTGAATGCCCTGGACATCATTGTGGGAGTCACCCCACCGGACAATGCCGTCCGTCTTCGCAATATTGCCCTGATGGCGGAAACCATCCAGAGCGATATGAGACAGACCATTCTCATGTACATGGCAGACTTTACCACCCCCCAGACCTACCGGTACCATCATCTTTTTAAAGAGGCCGTGGACCGCTATCAGATGTTAAAGGGCAGCAGCGTACTGGATGTCATCAGAAAAACCAAACATCTTATAGAAGTCATTGCCATCATCGGTGGCCAGTGGCCCCACACATCGTTCATGGTTCCGGGGGGCGTTACCTCCATTCCCGATACCCCCAAGCTCATGCAATGCCGGGTCATAATTGATCAATTCAGAAGCTGGTATGAATCCCGGGTTCTGGGGTGTACCATTGAACAATGGCAGACGGTGACCACGCTGGAGGATCTTTACGTATGGCTGGATGAAAGTCCATCACACCAGAACAGCGAAGTTGGATTTTTTCTGCGCTTTGCCTTTAAAGCCGGGCTTGACACCTTTGGAAAGGGAACGGACAAGTATATTTCCTTTGGCAATTTTCCATTTCCCCTACATACCCATGTCACCCCGTTAAATCATAACGGCACCCCATACCCTGGGGGAAAACAGGGCCACTGCCTCACAGCAGCGGGATTTGCAAAGGGCATCGTCTGCCAGGACATGGATTCCACCAAGATAACCGAAGATATTTCCGCGGCCTGGTTTGATCAAAGAAATTGCATTGCCCATCCCTTTGACGCTGAAACCAGACCCTATGCATCGGGCACCACCGGCAATAAATACTCCTGGGTCAAGGCCCCCCGCTATGATGGCCTGGCCGCAGAAACCGGCCCCCTTGCGGAGACCATCATGGATGGGATACCGCTATTTCAGGATATGATACAGCACAAAGGGGCCAGTGCCCTGGTGCGCCAGCTGGCCCGGATCACCCGGCCCTCCAGACTGCTCCCGGCCATGGGAATCTGGCTGAACGAACTTCTGACCCACCGGACAGAACCTTTTTACACCTCTGTGAAACGCATACCAGATGGCCAGGGAGCAGGCATGATCCAGGCAGCCCGGGGAGCCCTGGGTCACTGGGTAAGCATAAAAAATAACAAGATCAGCCATTACCAGATCATCACCCCCACGGCCTGGAACGGTTCCCCCCGGGATGCCGGCATGAATCGCGGCCCCTGGGAGGAGGCCTTAATGGGTTTAACCTTGAAAGACCTTGAAAACCCCGTTGAGGCAGGCCACGTGATCCGCTCCTTTGATCCCTGCATGGTGTGTGCCGTGCACACCCTTCAAAAAAACGGCACAGTAAAACGCTTGAATGCGGGCTGGTCTTTTTAAAGCCAAATATTTGCGTTTATATGAAAAGGTAGCCTTCAGAGCCCCTCCCCCGATGGGCAATAGGAACCGGACAATCGAGCTGTCTACAGTTCCGGTCCGGGACCATTGCCCGTCGGGGGAGGGGCGGCATAATGCCATTTGGCTCCGCGTCTACGACCCTATCTTCGTTGTGTCCGACAGGACATGTGGGTTATATGAAAAATAAAATCATATGTATTGGAAACCGTCTCATTGAAAATGACCGGGCAGGACTGCTGGTGCATGACCTGCTGGCGGCACAAAAAATGCCGCCCCACACAGAATTGATAGAAGGCGGCATATCCGGGCTGAATCTGCTTTGTTTCCTTGAAAATGCCGGAATCGTAGTATTTGTGGACACCGTCGCGGGTTTTACCACCCCCGGGGGGGTGGTGGTCCTGAACAAAACGCAGATAAAATCAGCCTGCCCAGAACCGCATTACGGCCACGATGCCGGTATACCCTATGTTCTGGAGGTGCTGCCCGGTGTATGTGCCACCCCGTTACCCCGGGAGATTTTCCTGGTGGGGCTGGAAGGTCCGGTCAGAGAATCCGCCATTGAACACGCAGCCACGCTTTCGCTGTCACTGATTGACAAGTACTGACAGGGTTACGGCATCATAATGGGGGAGGGTATGACCAGCCCCAACATCTGATGATCACATAAAAAGGATTTGTCTCACACACATGTACTGGATGGACACGGAAAGGGAAAAAACCAGCGCAGAGCTTAAAGCCGAAAACAAAATGCTGCGCCAGGAAATCAAAGTTGCCAGGGAGGCTGCCGCCATCACGGCACGGCTGGTGGTAAAACAGTTTGAAAAAACAGACCGGACCCTGCGTCATCTGGAGGCGGCCAATGCCCAGCGCCGGGCGGTGCTAAACGCCGCCACCCAGCTGTCCATCATATCCACGGACCTTGAAGGCAAAATCACCCTGTTCAACAGCGGGGCGGGTTATCTGCTGGGCTTTTCCAGGGAAGAAATGGTGGACAAACAAAATATTTCCATCCTCCATGTAAAAGAAGAATTAAAACAATACGCCCATGTGCTGACCGGTGTCATGCCCATGGAACCCAATGCCATTGATATTTTTGCCCAGCATGTTAAACAACATGTTTTCCAGGCCCATGAATGGACTTATGTCTGTAAAGACGGAACCCTGCTTCCCGTAAATCTGTCCATCACCGCTTTTTACAATGCCCAGGGGATCATGCGGGGGTATCTGTTCACGGCCATGGACATGAGCAGCCAAAAACACATGAAACAGGAATTGATTCTGGCCATGGAAGCTGCCGAAGCTGCCAATGCATCCAAGGGCGATTTTCTGGCCCGCATGAGCCATGAAATCAGGACCCCCATGAACGGCATCATTGGCATGGCACATCTCATGGAAAAAACCCCCCTGAACGACATCCAGACAAATTTTCTTGATAAAATTCAAAGTTCCGCCAGAACCCTTCTTAACCTCATCAACGATATCCTTGATTTTTCTAAAATTGATGCCGGAAAACTCACCCTGGAATGCATAGATTTTCGACTGGAAGATGTCCTGGCCAATGTGGTGAATACCATTGGATTCATGGCAGAAGACAAGGGACTGGAATTTTTGTTCCAGGTGGATCAGAAGGTTCCCTCAAAGCTGAGGGGAGACCCCCTGAGACTGGGGCAGATTTTATTGAATCTGGCCGGGAATGCCATCAAATTCACTGAAAAAGGAGAAATTGTTATTTCCGTCAGCCTTCATGACACTTCTGATGTTCATTATTGCTCTGCTGAAGTCATGCCGGGGAAAAAACATGAACCTGGCCTTAAAAACACAACCCAGGGCAACAAAACATCCTGCCCCGATACCCCCGACAGCCGGCAGGCAATGTTAAAATTCTCCGTCAAGGACAGTGGGGTGGGACTGCATGCCGACCAAATCGCCTCTTTGTTCGAGGCCTTCAACCAGGCAGACGATTCCATTACCCGGAAATATGGGGGTACAGGACTGGGGCTTTCCATATGCAGCCAGCTGACCCGGATGATGGGGGGAAACATTTGGGTGGAAAGCGCCCCCAATAAGGGTTCCACCTTTATTTTCACTGCAAAACTGGCCTGTTCCCTCCCCCCTGATCCCCCCCCTGATCAGGAGCACAGCCCCTTCCATGGAAAGCATGCCCTGGTGGTGGATGATAACAGAACCGCCCGGGAATTGATGGTATCCATGCTGACATCCTTTGGCATGGAAGTGGACAGTGCCCCGGATGGAAAAACCGCCATTGCTCTGCTTGAAAACACCCTTGAACACCCCCCTTGCTATGATGTGGTCCTGCTGGACTGGATCATGCCGGGAATGGACGGTATCGAAACCGCGCGGCGCATTAAGTCCCATGAAGGCCTTGACAGAACCCCGACCATGCTCATGGTAACGGCCAATGCCATGGAAAAGGCACAGATGGCTGCCACAGAAACAGGGATACAAGCCTTTCTCTTAAAACCGGTGTATACATCGGTGATGTACAACACCCTCCAGGAAAGCATGGGGCTTGCCCCGGCAGACCCGCTGGGGCCGGGAACCCGCACAGACATCCCCCTGTCAACCGCCATGGAAAATATCCGGGGGGCTAATATTCTCCTTGTGGAAGACAATGCCATCAACCAGGAGGTGGCACGGGCATTTCTTGAAGATGCAGGCATGGTGGTGGACATCGCGGACAATGGCCAGGCCTGTCTTGATATGATTGATAAGAAAACCTTTGATCTCATTCTCATGGACATTCAGATGCCGGTGCTGGATGGCCTGGAAACCACCCGGATTATCCGCAATAAAAAAAAGCTTCCCCACCTTCCCATAATTGCCATGACGGCCCATGCCATGGCAGGCGATCCGGAAAAAAGCCTCAGGGCAGGCATGAACGGGCACCTGAACAAACCGGTGAATCCCGCCAGACTCTACCAGGTTCTGCACCAGTTCATCCCGGGCAAACAGGGAAAAAAAATTGCCGGGCAAACCTGTGAAACCACCCCGTCGACCATGACAAAAGAGGCTCTTGCCCAACCCGCACCCACCCAGGATTTAAATCCCCCCCCGACACAGGTACTGCCCCCCCTGAAGGGAATCGACCAGGTAAGGGCATTGTCCCGAGTGAACCATAAGCCGGAACTTCTTCTAATACTCCTGCATGATTTTAAAGAAACATATCAAAATCATCCGGCATATCTGCAGGAGCTGCTGACGCAAAATGACACAGAACAAATAAAGGTATGTGCCCACACCATTAAAGGTATATCCGGTTACATGGCCGCCGATGGCCTTTATAAAAGCGCTGCAGACCTGGAAAATCTGCTCACATCCATGCCGGATAAGCCCCCCATGGAATCAAGCCTTGCTTCAACAGCCCTTAACAAGGCAAATATCAATCCCCTGGTACAAAAATTCATTGCTGAAATAAACCAACTGCTCAACGCTCTGGAGCACCTGCCGAAACTAAAGACAAAGCACGGCCTTGACAACAATTCCCCCAAAGGGATGCCCCCGCCACGATCCCCCCACCAACTGACAGCCCTTGATGAAAAACAAAATAAAATTCTTCAGGAATTCACGGCTCTTCTGAAAAAAGGCGAATTTACAGCCATGGATCTTTTACCGGACGTGGAAAAAATTCTTATCCAATGGGGCTGTGAAGAGGATTTGACCGTCATTGCAGACCTTATGGATGACATTGAATTTGAACAGGCTGCCAAAAGGATGGCATTACTGACAGGAATGGCAAATACCCATGGAACCTCACATGATAAGTAAAGAAAGAGCACGCCTGCTCATCGTGGATGATGAGAAAATAAATCTTAAAGTCCTGGCGGATCTTTTAAAGGATGAATATGCGCTGGTACTGGCCAGGAACGGTAAACAGGCACTTAATTATGCCCTTGCAGACCCCAGTCCGGACCTGATCTTACTGGACGTTATCATGCCTGAAATGGGGGGATATGATGTTATTAAACACCTCAAGGAAAACGATAAAACCAAAGACATTCCCGTTATTTTTATCACGGCCCTGAATTCGGTGGAAGATGAGGAGCACGGTCTGAAACTGGGTGCCATAGATTATATTACCAAACCCTTTTCTCCTCCCATTGTTAAAATGCGCATCCACAATTACATCCGGTTTGTCCATCAGCATAAACTGCTGGATAAACTGGCCTACCTGGATGCCCTGACGGAAATCCCCAATCGCCGCCGGTTTGATGAGGTCCTGCAAAATGAATTTTCCAGGGCCAAACGAAACGCCACCCCCCTGTCCCTTGGCATGGTGGACGTGGATTTTTTTAAACAATACAATGATCACTATGGCCATGCCATGGGGGATCGGGCATTGTACCGCATTGCCTCGGCCCTTGTGAGTATTTTAAAACGCCCCGCCGATATGGTGGCCCGGTACGGTGGCGAAGAATTTGCCCTGATTCTGCCGGAAACAGACCGCCTGGCCTCCCGTCAGGTGGGGGAAATGGCGCGAAAAGCGGTACTCAACGAAAAAATACCCCACATTGCTTCCAGTGTATCTCCCCATATTTCGGTGAGCATCGGCATGGCCACCGTTGAATTCCCCCTGCATAATTCCTTGAATATGCCTGCTAAAATTGCAGAAATATCAGCCTCCCAAACTGAAATTAATCCCGAAGGACTTCTGGAAATGGCAGACCAGAACCTTTACAGAGCAAAACAAAACGGTCGGAATCAGATTTATTAAATCAATGCCGGAACAATGCCGGCCCCACAACTCCCCACCCCATGAACATCCTGGATGCCCTGCTTTCATTCACAAAGCAGGACCGGCATTGATCAAAAATATCTGAAGATCCATGACATTGGTCCGGGTGGGACCGGTTATCAAAAGATCTCCGAGCTTTTCAAAAAAGGCATGGGAATTGTTGTGGGCAAGATAGTTTTCCATTGATAAGCCATGGGCCTTTGCACGGGCAGACGTGGTGCCGTCGGCAAAGGCACCGGCCGCATCCGTGGGGCCGTCACTGCCGTCGGTACCGGCTGATAAAAGAAGGGTATCGGGTATTCCTGCCAGTTCAATGCCTGCGGCCAGTGCCAACTCCATATTGCGTCCTCCTGTCCCCTTTCCTTTCAGGGTCACGGTGGTTTCACCTCCTGAGAGCAGGCAGGCCGGTTTTTCCACAGGCCGGCCAAACCTCTTAACTTCCCCTGCAACGGCACAAAGGACTTTTCCCACTTCCCGGGCCTCCCCCTGTATGGCGGAAGTGAGCACAACAGGATTATAGCCTGATTTCATGGCCTCCTGTTCCGCTGCATCCAAGGCATCGGAAATACTACCCACAATATGGTTGTCAACACCTGCAAACAGGTCATCCCCTGGTTTGGGTGTGTCTGGGATCTCCCCCTTTTCTCCTGCTTCAATACGCCCTGAAACGGTTTCAGGCACCCTGTCCCACAGCTGGCAGCGCTCCAGAATTTTCCTGCAATCTTCAAAGGTGCCATGGTCCGGGGCTGTCATGCCCGATGCTATGATATCAAGGTCATCTCCGATGACATCGGACAAAATCAGAGATATCACCCGGGCACCATTGGTGTGACGGCAGAACTGCCCGCCCTTTATCTTTGACAGATGTTTTCTTATGGTATTGATTTCGTGTATGGTGGCCCCACTCTCCAGCAGAAGCCGGGTGGTCGCCTGTTTATCCGCCAGGCTGATACCCCCAGCAGGGGCCGGTGTGAGGGCCGAGCCCCCACCGGAAATCATGGAGATCACAAGATCACGGGGGCCGGCCGTGGAGACCAGGGACAAAAGCCTGCGGGCTGCCCTGACACCTTCTTCATCGGGCACCGGATGTCCGGCTTCCACCAGGCGGCATTTGCGCAACGGCACCCCATGACCGTATTTGGTAATCACAAAACCGTCGTGCACAAGATTTCCAAGGATGACTTCAGCCTCGGCAGCCATGGCGGCAGAAGCCTTTCCCGCCCCCACCAGGTAAATCCTATCGATGTCTTTTGTATCAAAGGTGGTTCCCCCGATGGTCAGCCGTCCATGACTCCGGTCGAGCACCCTTCTGACACAGATTTCCGGAGCCACGGCGCCGATGGCTGCCTGAAATATGGCCGTGGCCGTTTTTTTCATTTCCTCAAGGCGGTTTTCTGACATATGTATTCCCTTAACCGGTCCGTGCATCGCACGCCGGTGCATCCAGATCTTGTGATCAATCCCACCTTGAAGGAGAAGGCCCCCGCTTCGTCATAAAATCCGCACAGCTGCATGATGGCATTAACCCTTTTTGATTTGCTGACACTGAGTACCCGTTCCCTGCTCAATGGATGCATTCCATAACCTGCAAGGATTAAAAACACAGGGGCCAGCTCTCCTCAGCTCATTTCAATGGAGTATAGATGAAAATAGAAATCCAGTACAACCTCAATATCATTTTTTATATTGCCGGTCATGCAGGCTTTGAGTATTGCCATAAAAATATTCCGGGCTTGGTCACAACATGGAAAAAATGGGAATGCCCCCATATGAGATATCTTCAAGTATATTGTAAATATTCAATCTGCCAGAAAAATTCACATGCAAGAAATTGTTATTTTTTTCAATAACAATTGATTTTTCCCGCTCCCTCCATTCGCATAACATCTTAATATAAAAAAATAAACAATCAACAAAGCTCCAAACAAAAGCGATATTCCCTCTCTTTTCTAAGTGTGGCATGGCAAATGCATAACCACATTGGCAATTCAAGTTGAAAACTAAAATTAAAAAACCACTGGGAGTAAATGCATGGCATTGAACAATTTTATCCAGGTGATGGGAAACAAAGCCCTTGCCACCATTCACGACGCAACCATGGAAGTGCTGGCGGATACCGGTGTTGAGTTTCAGAACCAGGAGGCGCTGAAGCTGTTCAAAGCCCATGGAGCAGTTGTGGATGGAAATCGAGTAAAATTTTCCTCACAGCTTGTGGAAAAATCCATTGAAACAGCTCCGGCCGCTTTTACACTCTGGGCCCGGGATGAAAAAAGATCCATCCTCGTGGGAGAGGGACAACCCCGCACCCATGTGGAACCCAGTAATGGCACCATCCACGCCCAGAGCCTGGAAAAGGGCAGAACCCTTGCCGTAATGGACGACCTGATCAATTTTTTAAAATTAGCCCAGGCAAGCGAAATCTGTACCATCAACGGGGGTATTCCGGTGGAACCCAGTGATTTAAAGGGACCTGACAGCTATCTGGATATCTTTTTTGAAACCCTGAAACATACGGACAAACCCATCAGAAGCAATGTGGGCACCCGGCAGCAGATCGAAAACATGTTTGAGATGTTTGAAATTGCCAAGGGGGAAAAGGGTTACCTGAAAGATCATCCATCCATATATGCCAGCATCAACCCCTTAAGCCCCCTGGCCTATGACACCATACCCACGGAAACCATCATGACCTATGCCCGGCACGGTCAACCGGTGACAGTACTTTGCTGTGCCCTTGCAGGCATATCTGCCCCCATGAGCCTCATGGGAACTGCCGTGATGCAGAACGCCGAAATTCTTTCAGGTCTGGTGCTGACCCAGCTTGTCAATCCCGGGGTTCCTTTTATCTACGCCCCGGCATCTTCGGTGCCCAACATGCAGACCGGGCAGTATGTCACCGGATCTCCGGAGTCCAATGTGATCAACATGGCCAACATCCAGCTGGCAAGGCAGATGTATCATCTTCCCACCCGCACCATGGCAGGGCTCACCGATGCCAAAACCATTGATGCCCAGGCAGGTTTTGAAACCATGCAGAACCTTTTCCAGTGCATGATGGGAGGAACAAGCATCATCAATGAGTGCCTGGGGGTGATGGATTCCATCATGACCAACTCCTATGAAAAATTTATTCTGGATGAAGAGATGATTGCCAGAATTTTAAGGTTCATGGAGGGAATGACCGGTCCCAACCAGGACACCTCCGTGGATGTGATCAAGGAGGTGGGACCCAGGGGCAGTTTTCTCTCCCACATGAGCACCATGAAAATATGCCGCAATGCCTGGCGGCCCACGGTGTCCTCCTGGGATAATTTTGACCGCTGGCAGGGCAACGGCTCAGAAGATGTGACAATGGCTGCCGCAGAAAAATACAAAAAAATCCTGGCCAGTGCTCCGCAATCCACCCTGGATGCCCAGGCAGAAAAGGAACTTGCCGCCTTTGTGCAGCGCAGTCGATCAGTATAAGCGGCATGGCAGTAACCACCAGCCACAACGAATATTGGGTCGTAGACGCGGAGCCAAATGGCATTATGCCGCCCCTCCCCCGACGGGCAATGGTCCCGGACCGGAACTGTAAACAGATCGATTGTCCGGTTCCTATTGCCCATCGGGGGAGGGGCTCTGCTGAGGTAGACTTGAAGGCTACCTTTTCATATAAAAAATTTAAAAAACACACAGTATAAAATTGCCGGTCGTTAACAACGCCGGCATGGCCTTAAACTTTAATCAAAGAGGTAATAAAATGGTTACACGGAATCTATACGCCGACTTTGCATCGTCGGGCGGGTTTGGTTTCAATGTATTTACCGACAGTGAGCTTGAAAAAGTTCACCTTGCCACCCTTGAGGTGATGAGTAAAACCGGGCTTTATGTGGGAAGTGATGAAGCACTGGATATTCTTGAAGGCGGCGGTGCCAAGATTGACCGCAAAAAGAAAATTGCAAAATTCCCCCCCTACCTTGTGGAAGATTGCATCCGATCAGCTCCCCCCCAGATCGTTCAATATGGGCGTGAATCCAAGCATGACATCGTGCTTGAGGGAAAACGCACCCACTTTTGTACCTTTGGCCAGGGAGTTTCCGTCATGGAGACCGATGGCAGGGTACGGCCATCCATGAAGGAAGATGTGGCTAAAGCTGCCCTTCTCACCGATGCCATGGAAGAGGTGGATGTGTGTGAACGCTCATTGACCGCCGGGGATGCCCCGGACAATGTAGCCCCCGTACACGAGGCTGAGGTGGTATTTCCCAGCACCACAAAGCATACCATCTATGGCCCAGGCAATGGCTGGCGTGCCGGCAAGATCATCAAGATGGCCCAGGCCATTGTGGGCGGAGAAGAGGAACTGCGGGAACGTCCCATCCTCACCATTAACTGTTCTCCCACAAGTCCTTTAACTCTGGATGTAAACTGCTGCACAGGTGTAATGACATGCGCCCGGGCAGGGGTTCCCTGTAACCTGATTTCCATGGTCATGGCCGGTGCGACAGGTCCCATCACCCTGGCAGGTTCCCTTGTGACCCACAACTGTGAAATCCTGGGTGCCATTGTGCTGCATCAGCTCACCGTCAAAGGAGCTCCTGTAATTTATGGCTGCTCTTCTCTGGCATTTGATCTGAAACTGACCACCACACCTGTGGGCTCCCCCGAGTGCGCCCTTCTCAATGCCGCAGCACCCGCCCTTGCCCAGAAATACAAACTGCCGAGCTTTGCCGCCGGTGGTTAGGCTGACTCTAAATTACCCGATGCCCAGGCAGGTCATGAAAAAACTTTGACTGCCATAGCGGCCAATAATGCAGGAGCTAACCTGATGTACGGTGCTGGAATGCTGGATTCCGGCCTGATCTTCAGTTACACTCAGCTGGTCATTGATAATGATATCTTCAAGATGGTTCGGAAACTGATGCAGGGCATCACGATTAACGACGAAAACCTGGCAGTGGATATTATCAAGGCTGTGGGACCGGGGGGTGACTTTCTCATGCAGCCCCACACCATCAAGTACATGCGTACACTGGGCTCCAAGCCCAACGTGATTGAACGGGGCAACTACGAACGATGGAAAACCAAGTGTGGTGGAAAGGACATGGCTGAACGGGCCGCTGAAAAAGCCGCCCATTTGCTGGCAACCCATAAGCCCACACCCTTGAGTGCCGAAGCAACATCTGCCCTTCGATCCATTGTGGAAGAGGCCGATGCCGAAAATGCAGAAATGAACGAAAAGATGTAAATAAATTATCGTAACTTAAATGCCACAGTGGATGGCTACGAACCTGGCAGGGACCAGGGCAACGCCGTCCCAAAGATATTAAGATACGCCGATTAAGATATACAGTTTTATCCAGCAGCGGTCTCCTTCTGGTATTCAGGAGGAGACCACACACCCTCCTGCTTCACTCATTTTCTTTAATTTTTTTGTAATGATATCGAAAGGTATGGTGGTTGAGCTTTAAGAGCCTGGCGGCTTTTGCTTCATTGCCCTTTGCCCTTTCCAGCGCGGTTTTGATATAATTATTTTTGATTTGATCCATGAAGGCCGTAAAATCAATGCCTTCACTGGGAAAATAAAGATCGCCATCACAGGCACTGTCTTGTTTTGCGTCCCGGGTATCCATGGGGCTTACATCCTGGACAGTAATAACAGGGGGGGTTCCCGTTAAAACGGATCGTTCCACCCTGTTTCGAAGTTCCCGAATATTTCCCGGCCAGTCATGATTCAACAGCCACAACTCTGCCTCTTCAGAAAGCGTTTCAAAGGGGATGCTGAATTTTTCACTGAACATATCAATAAAATATTTCGTCAGGGGAAGGATATCCTTTTTTCGATTTTTTAATGGGGGGATTCTCACATCCACAACACTGAGGCGATAATAGAGATCGCTTCGAAAAAGGTTTTCTGCAATCATGGATGACAAATTTTTATTGGTGGCAGAAACAACCCTTGTTGAGATTTTTGTAACCATTGATCCTCCAACCTTATAGAATTCCCCGGACTCAAGAAACCGTAAAAGCTTGGCCTGGGCATTAAGACTGAGATCACCCAACTCATCAAGAAAAAGGGTTCCCCCTTCTGCGGACTCGATCAATCCGGTTTTTCCCTTGGGAGCGGCACCACTGAATGCGCCGGGTTCATACCCAAAAAGTTCCGACTCGATGAGATCCTGGGGGATAGCCGAACAGTTTACACTGACAAGGGGACCTTGAAAATTCGGACTTCTGTGGTGAATGGCCCTTGCAATAAGCTCCTTTCCGGTGCCGGTCTCTCCCAAAATCAACACCGGTGTGTCAGGGCTTCTGGCCACATTGGAAATAAATTCCATGATTCCCTGTATGGATTCACTTTCACTGATAAAAAAAGGTAAATTCTCCTTGAGACTTGCCTCCTGTAGAGCACGGACCTCTTTTCTCAAACTAACCGTGCCAAGACCGTTGCGGATGGCAATTTCAATGGCTTCAAGCTGTATGGGCTTCACCACATAATCATAGGCCCCAAGCTTCATGGCGGAAATAACGGTATTGACATCTTCATAGGCGGTGATCATGATCACCACAATTTCCGAATTAATTGCCTTTATTTTCTCCAGGGCTTCAAGGCCGCTCATGCCGGGCAGGCCGATATCAAGGAGAATCAAATCCGGCGCATCCACGGTAAGTTGCTCTATGGCTTCTTCCGCCGTTGCAAATGTCCGTATGGTGTACTCTTCATCTATGGAAGCGGCGATTCCCTGCCTTACATGTTTCTCGTCATCAATGATATATATAACATAGTCCAGATTCATATTCATCCCCTTGCCCCCCCATGAGCCGGAATCATGACAACAAATTCTGCGCCACCAATTTTGCTGTCCCCGACCGATATACTGCCATTGTGATCGGCTATTATTTTATGGCACAAGCTTAAGCCAATCCCGGTTCCATCGCTTTTTGTCGTATAGAACGGGTCAAAAATAAATTCTCGCGTTTCCTCGGGTACACCGGGTCCCGAGTCAGAAATCGATATCCATATACGTTTATTTTTGCGACCAGATGACAACACAATGCGTTTTTCATCGGTCATGTTCCGCATGGCTTCTGCGGCATTGCTTAGAAGATTGAGTATTACCCGTTGCAATAAATTATAATCCGCTTTGCACAGCAATGGCTTAGAATCCAGATTGACCTGAAGCTGGATGTTGTTTCTAATAATGGAAACCTTTGAAAGTTCCAAAGATTCCCGGGCCGCGACATTGGCATCCATAATATTGAATTTAGGCACACCCATTCTTGAAAAATCCAATATTCGTTTTATGACGGTCTCAATGTCTGTGGCGGCATCCCTTATCAGGTCAACACTTTCCTTTATTTCCCCATGGAAACCCCGTTTGAATCCTTTTCTTTCCATACCGCTCAAATAAAGATAAATTCCAGACAATGGATTTCTGATTTCATGGGCAATATTGGCAGCAGCCCTTCCAAGGGAAGCCATTTTATCATCAATGGCAACCATTCGCTCAAGATCCTTTGCATGGGTAATATCAAGCATGATAAGCAGAATTGATTTTACACCACCATACTCAATCCGTGCGGCGCGGCAATGGACCCATTTACAATGCTCGATTCCCTCCCCATCGTTTAACGTCATAATTCTAAGATGGGGTTCCTCCCGTGACACCTGCCCCTGTTTGATTTTATCAAAAAACAGATTGGCAGCCCCAAGATCATCCGGGTGAATCCGATCCAGTTTTTTCAGATCAAACTGATCTGGTTTGTTGCCCAGAAGTTTTTTTAACTCGGGGTTAAAATAGACAATGCTGTCCTTTTGAACAATGGAAATTCCCACAGGGGAATTCATTACCAGATCCTGAAACAGCTTTTTGCTGGACTTTAAGTCCCTTTCTGCATTCACGTAACTTGTAATGTCCGTCACAAAGCCTTCCACGGAATCCATGATTCCATCACTGTTTAATATGCCAACGCCCTGCTCCCATACCCACTTTTGTTTTCCGGATCGGGTTTTTATTCTGTATATAATCTTAAAGGGTTTGCCCCGCTTCAGGGCCGTAATAATCTTTTTACGGTTGTAGATACCATCTTCTGGATGGACAACAACATTAAAAAAAAAATTCTCAAGTCCCGGCCCACAAAGGGTTTTATAGCCGGTCAATTCATACCCGCCGGGACTGATATACTCCATGGGCCATTCAGGATCTGATTCAGAAAAATAGTGGCGATAGGCCATCCCCGGAAAATTTCCGATCAATGTTGACAGTCTCTGCTGACTTTTAAGCAGTTTTGATGATATTTTCTCTTTTTCCGCCAATTGATTTACAATCTCTCGGGTTTTTTCATTCACCTTTTTCTGCAGAGAAAGATTCCAGATGGTAACAATGCCTGCAATAAAAATTGAAGTCACAACGGAAGCTGCAAAGATATACCAGAACTGCTTTTTTTGATAAAATGGCGTATCCATTAAATACATCCACTTTCCCAGGATTTCCTTTCTTTCCGCCGTTGTAATCATGGAAAGCCCCTTACCCAGGATATCCCTTAAAATGGGCCAGTCTTTTCGAATACCAATGCTCTGGAGCGAGCGATACTTCACTTCTCCGGCAATGCGAAGATTGGTAATTTTCTCCCTTCCAATGGCATAGGATGCGTAGGGAAATTCAACGATAACCGCATCCAGATCCCCAAGTGACACCCGCATCAGGCCGTCCAGATCATTTTTCAATTTAACGATTTTTATCTCTTTGTACGTGGATTCCACATACTCGGTGATCACATACTTGCCCATCATGCCAACACGCTTGTCCGCCAGATCCTCCAGGGTGAGCTCCCCCTTGTACGATTTACGGGTAATAATGACATTGGGAATGTCCAGATAAGGCTCTGTCCAAACCAGATATAGGTCTCTTTCAGGAGTTGACTTTGCTGCGCTCAGAACATCAATCTCGCCCGCCTGGGCTTTGTTTAATATTTCTTCCCAGGAATTTTCATGTACCAGGTTCAATTTGAATTTAAGCTTTTTTTCCAGAAGTTTTATGAATTCGGCAACCAATCCAGAATAATTTCCATTTTCATCAAAGATTTCCATGGGCTCCCAGTAGGGAATGGGTGCCATTCTAATTTTTCCGTCATGGGCCGTTAACCAGCGCCGCTGCTCCGTTGTTAAGGGGTCTTGATACACGTCGTGCACCATAAGTTCATATCCGATATAGAGTGCCACGCCCAACACCATGGCCATCAAAAAAAAATAAATCTTGTATACGCTTACGGTTCGTTTCAACATATGGATTTCGTGTAAGTTCTTTTCGGGATTGATAACATGGCAACTGAAGGTATCCTGGCCTGGGGGAGCCATAACCAAAGATAGTTTTTGATTTTTTTGCAAAAACGACACGAACATCAGAGATAAGCATCTCATACATCCGTATCAACAATTACAATCATATATGCTTCTTTGTATTCGAGCCCCCTCCTGTTGTCAACAAGCGAAGCTATAATCAGACATATTTCATTGAACATAGATAAATTCAAACATTACGAATGGCAAATCTTCTACTTTTCAGACTATCAAAAGAGGCTTAAAACAAGTCTTTACTTAAAAAAACAGACACTTACATTCATGGCATAGCTATTGCTATGTACAATTAACAGGTCCATTGGATAAAATTTCCAATAAGTGCGTAACGACTTTTTTCGGGCTTGGTCACAGCATGGGCCGGTTTGTGGTGGGGTCAGGCTTGCGTTATTGACGCTTTTGCTTAAAATATTCTTTATGCAAAGGGACTTGTCAAAAACACAATAACACAAGCCTGACCCCGTTGGCCCACCAATTGTGACAGGTGGCCCAAGTTGTGACCAAGCCCCTTTTTTCAATTAACACCATCAAGGAGAAATTATGAAATCGGTTAAATTATTTGTACTGCTTTTATCAGCAGCCATGATGATCGCATCCCCTGCCTTGGCTAAAAACAAATTCAAGCTTGCCATGAGCGATGTTGAAGGCTCTGACATGTGGGAGCTGTGTACACGGTTTAAGGCAGTTGTGGAAAGCACAAGTGACATGGAAGTTATCATTTACCCCAACAGCGTCATGGGATCAGAGCAGGAAACTGTTCAAAATTGCCGTGTGGGATCCATTGACATGACCGTTGCCGCCATTAACAATGTCACCTCCTTTTCAAAAACAGCTGGAATTTTAACCCTTCCGTACATAATGAAAAGCCATGGGGATGCCGTTAAGATGACCACAGGTGCCCTGGGCGAATTCTGGAAAGACACCTTGATCAAAGAGGCGGGGGTACGTCCCCTTGGATGGTGCTACTCCAACTTTAGAAATCTGACAAACTCCAAAAAACCCATCACATCCATTGACGATCTCCAGGGGCTTAAAATAAGGGTGCCCAAAAATGCTCAGATGATTGCAACCTACAAATCATGGGGGTTAAGCCCTGTACCCATGGCATGGACAGAAACCTTCACTGCCATGCAGCAACGAGTGGTTGACGGCCAGGACAACCCCTATCTGGTGTGCGTTTCAAATAAATTTTATGAAGTGCAGAAATACATCACCGACCTTCACTATGCCTATTCATTGCAGCCATTGATGATGAGCGAAAAACTGTACAAAAAACTGACACCTGAGCAGCAACTGGTTTTCATCAAAGCCGGTATCGAAGCCCAGCAGTATAATCTTCTTTATACAGTAACAGAAAGTGCCAAAGCAAAAGCCACTCTGATTGAAAAGGGGATGGAAGTATCTGTTCTGACAGATGAAGAAGTGTGGGTAAAACGGGCAAAGGATGAGGTGTGGCCCAAGTTCTATGATGATTTTGGCGGAAAAGAGCAAGTGGACAAGATCGTCACAATGATGGCCAACTAAAAAACAGGTCCATTATTTCGCACCGGACCCCAGCCGTGGTGGACGAATACCTTAACGAATGAATCGCTTAAAAAAAACGCAGAAATTACGTCTAAGGTACCCAAACAAATACGAACTGAGTTTTTACATTCACGTTTTGTGAACCCGGGGCTCCTTTTAGACAGCTATCAGGAGCCCTTATTTAATGGTTTAAAACGTTTAACAAAAAGGAAGCACACATGAATTTAAAAAAGATTTTTCTTAATTTCATGGATAATTTTGAAAATTACAGTGCCCAGATTCTGCTTGCATTTTTCGTCATGCTTTTATTTTTGCAGGTGGTGCTAAGAATGTTCTGGGGCCTTACACTGTCCTGGAGTGAGGAACTTTCTCGCTTTGCCTTTGTCTGGTTTGTTTTCCTTGGCGCAAGCCACGGGGCAAGGGTCTGTGCCCACAGCCGGGTTTCCGCCCAGTTTAAGTTTATGTCGAAAAAAAAGAGAGACATCATTCTGGGAGCATCGGATCTTGTATGGATCTTCTTTAATCTTGTAATGGCCTGGAAGGGCATTGTCACCGTGGTGGATATGGTGGAATTCCCCTATGTGTCGCCAACCCTCGGGTGGTCCATGGCATACATCTATCTGGTTATCCCCCTCTGTTTTATTACAATGACAATTCGAATTATCCAGGTTAACTATATGAAATTCGTACTGAAAATTGACATTGAAACCATCGAATAATAAAACGGAGTACTGAAAAAAATGGAAGCAACCTCGATCTTATTTTTTGTATTCATTGTATTATTAATCACCGGCGTTCCCATTGCCGTGGCCCTTGGTGTATCCGCCATGGCAACCTGGACATACATGGGAGATGATGTCATTCACATGGTACAGATTGCCTATACCTCTGTGGATTCTTTTCCCATCATGGCTCTGCCCTCCTTTGTCCTTGCCGGGGCACTCATGGAGTTTGCAGGTATTTCCAGACGACTTGTAACCCTTGCCGAAACGCTGGCGGGCCCCATGACAGGCGGCCTTGGCATGGCAACGATTCTGGCCTGCATGTTCTTTGGCGCCATTTCAGGATCCGGCCCGGCAACAACGGCGGCCGTCGGAATGCTCATGATTCCGGCAATGGTGGAACGCGGTTACAGCAAAGGGTATGCCTCTGCTATTACCGCATCCTCCGGAGGCCTTGGTGTTGTAATACCCCCAAGTATTCCCATGGTAATCTATGGAATAACCGGTAACCAGTCTATATCCACCATGTTCATTGCAGGGTTTCTCCCCGGCATTGTATTGGCGGGCAGCCTCATGGCGGTGAACTATTTCCAGTCAAAGAAAAAGGGATATACAGGACTTCAGGATCACTGGGATGGTGCCAACATATTAAAAGCTGTGAAAGACGGTATCTGGTCCATTCTGGCACCCGTGGTAATACTTGGCGGTATTTACAGTGGTTTTTTTACCCCCACAGAAGCGGCCATAGTTGCGGTGTTTTACACCCTTGTTGTGGGTATTTTCATCCACAGGGAACTTCGTTTTCCCGGCATCATGAATTCCCTTGAGACCACCACCTGGATAACAGGCCGGGTGTTGATCATCATGTTTGCAGCCAAGGCATTTGGCAGACTTCTGGTGGAATACCAGATCCCGGATTTGATCGCAGCAGGCCTTCTTGCCATGACAAACAACCTTTATATCATCTGGGCTGTGATCATATTGTTCCTTCTCTTTGTCGGCATGTTCATGGAGACCCTTGCCACCATCATGCTGGTGACGCCGGTGCTTTTGCCGGTGATGATCCAGTTTGGCGTGGATCCCATCCATTTTGGGGTGGTACTGGTGGTGTGCTGCGAAATCGGCTTTCAAACACCTCCCCTGGGGGACAATCTTTTTATTGCATCGGGCATATCAAAAATATCCATAGAAGAGATTTCCATTCGGGCCATCCCGTTTACCCTGGCTGCCCTGGTTGCCGTATTCTTAATGGCCTATGTACCCTCCATCACACTCTGGCTTCCCAAAGTACTGGGGTACATGAATTAAACGTTGTGAGGATAATCACCTGACCTAGACAAGCCAGAGCCCAAAAAGTTTTCTGATTTTCCTGCCCCAATAACACGAAAATCAGAGTTAAGAATCTACCGTTCAAACTTGCTGCTAATGGCCGAGAATGTAATCAAGACAAAAAGATTTAAGGAGTATATATTAAGATGAACTCAAAAGAGAGAGTATTGATGGCCCTGAACCATGAACAACCAGATCGTGTGCCCATGGATCTGGGGGGACGTCAGACAACCCTGATGATTCCGGCCTATGAAGCCATTAAAAAGCACCTGGGATATGAGCGCCTTCCCACAAAGGTGATGTCTCACATCTGGCAGACAGCCTATATTGACGAAGCAATTTTAACCCATTACGACATTGATACACGGCACATCAGACCCAAAAACAAGGCATTTAATCCGGATAAACCCTTTAAGGACGAAGAAGTTTTCACCGATCCCTGGGGCGTGCAACGAAAAATCAGCGGCGGCTATGCCAATCTGTGCGGTTACCCCCTTCAAAAGGCAAGCCTTGAGGAAATTGAAAATTATAACTGGCCCGATCCCGAGGTGCAGTTCGATTATACCGGTCTTAAAGAGCATGCTAAAAAGCTTTACAATCAGGGTCAGTACGCCCTTGTGGGATGCATTGGATCGCCCTGCAACTCCTTTGAACAGGCGTGGTATTTGCGGGGCCTTTCAGAATTCATGCTTGACATGGCCATGAACAAAGACATTGCCCACGCCTTGATGCGAAAAGTCGTTGATCACAGAAAACGCACCATTGAACTCTATCTCAACGAGGTGGGCCAATACCTGGATGTCATTCAGATGGCCGATGACCTGGGAACTCAGAAAACAACCCTGATGTCGCCTGCAACCTACAGGGAAATCATCAAACCCTACCAGGCGGAACTCATTGAACACATGGGAAAATTTACCAAGGCAAAGGTCTACCACCACAGCTGCGGGGCCATCACCGGCATAATGGATGATCTGCGGGAGATTGGCATTGAAATTTTAAATCCCGTACAGATCACCGCAGAGGGAATGCAAAGCGACCAGTTGAAAAAAAGATTTGGGGATAAATTTACCTTCTGGGGTGCCATCGATACCTTTGAAGTACTTCCCAATGGCACCCCCGCCGATGTTGCAAGGGAAGTCCAAAGGGTCATTGGCGACCTTGCCCCGGGCGGCGGATATGTGCTGGGTTCCATCCACAATATCCAGTTTGATGTCACCGCAGAAAACATTGATGCCATGTTCACCTCAGCCAAAGCGTGCATCATCTAAAACTTCCATATCAATCAATACCTTCGCCAATTTTTAGAATGTGCTTTGATCAGAAATTCATGACTGAATATGTTGTGTGTTTATAATTCAACAAGCATACCATATGGTTGGAAAAATGATCAGAAAATAGGGCTTGGTCACAGCATGGGCCACCCGTCACATTTAATGGACCAACGGGGTCAGGCTTGTGTTATTGGCGTTATCGACCACCGCCTGTGCAAAGGCCAAAAGCACCGATAATGCCAATAACGCAAGCCTGACCCCACCCCAAAGTGGCCCATGTTGTGACCAAGCCCAGAAAATATAATTGGCGAAGGTATTATCAATACGGAGTTTTTTTGAATATACCGCATCTGTGCCCCTTGTAGCGCAAGGAGCACAGCACATCAATCATCCCCTAAAATACTGCCATGAAAGCGCTCTTCTGCAAATCATAATTTTTCAACTATCTAATATTTTTTTAACGATAACCATGTCATTTGCAATACAGAAACAACCCAAACCGTATTTTCATTCCTTTTATAAACCCGTCCAAGAATCAAATAATCACCTGATATAATTCCCTATATACAATACCAATCCTGAAGATACCCCCACAATTTTATAAAAAGAAGACCTCTCCGGTACGCTCCCTGCAATCATCAGGCAAGAATTTAATGAACTGGAATTTTGCCCTGATAACTGAAGTAATATTCTGGTTTTACAGGTGGCATCATTCTCATTTCTCATAACTCAATATCAAGGAGCGTACCATGAGCAAGACCTCTCAAACTGGAAAAATTGAAATAGAACCGGTTCTATTTTTTTCAGCACTTGGCATCACCCTTTTAACCTGTATCCCCATTGTCATGTTCCAGGAACAGGCCCTTAACGTACTTGTTAATATTCGGAAATTTTTCACCGGCCCCCTGGGCTGGATGTTTCTGCTTTTTGGAGTGGGTGCGGTGGTCTTCATGCTGTGGTTGATCTTCGGAAAATACAAAGATGTAAGACTGGGTGGACCTGACGAAAAACCTGAATTTTCCACCCTGAGCTGGATCGCCATGCTTTTTTGCTGCGGCATTGGCACCGGATTGATTTACTGGGCCTTTATTGAACCGGTCTACTACCTGCAGACCCCGCCCTTTGGCCTTGAAGCGGGAAGCACCCAGGCAAGGGAATGGGCTGCGGCCTACGGTATCTATCACTGGGGGTACGTACCCTGGGCCATCAGTTGCGTTTTTGGCATTCCCATTGCCTACTCCTATTATAATCGAAAAACAGATCGCTTAAGCATTGGCGCTGCATTTGAGGGACATCTGGGCAAACATGTCTGGTTTGCCACGGTGGTGGATCTTCTGGTCATGTTCGCCATCCTGGGCAATGTGGTCACCGTGCTTGGTCTTGGTACCCCCATGCTGTCTGCAACCATTGCAAAATTCTTTGGTACGGAACCCACCCTGGGACTGGATGTTACGGTGGTGTGCATCTGGACGGTGATGTTCTGCGCCAGCTGTTATTTCGGGCTGAACAAGGGAATCAAGATTTTAAGTAACGTCAATCTCATGATTGCCTTTGTGGCCATGGGCTTTGTTCTCTTTGCCGGTCCCACCAGTTTCATCCTCAATACCTTTACCAACAGCCTTGGTCTGATTTTTCAAAACACCATCCGCATGGCTCTGAACACCGATCCCATTGGCGGCGGTGGCTGGCCCCAGGGATGGACCATCTTCTTCTGGGCCTGGTGGCTGGGGGCCGCTCCTTTTGTTGGTGTGTTTCTGGCAAAAATCTCCAAGGGTAGAACCTTAAGGGAACTTGCCATTGCTCCCCTGGTGTGGGGTCCCCTTGGATGTGCGCTTTTCTTTGGTGTCTTTGGCGGATATGGCCTGCATGTGGAACTGTTCGGCGCTGAAAGCATGACCACGTTGATGGCGGCCAGCGGCCCTGCCAAAACCATTGCATCCCTCATTGCTGCCCTGCCTGCCGGTCATATCATGCTGCCCCTTTTTATTGTGCTCATGTTCATCTTCTGTGCCACCACCCTGGATTCCGCATCCTATGTACTGGCCACAGTGAGTACAAAAAAATTGCCCATGGGCCAGGAACCGGCAAGGTGGAATCGTATGTTCTGGTCCGTTGTCAACGGGGGCGCCGCCATCAGCCTGATGTTTGTGGGAGGTCTTAAACCCCTGCAGGCCGTTGCAGTATTAACCTCATTTCCTTTAATGTTTATCATGCTGGGAGCTGGATATTTCTTTTTAAAGGATTTAAAACAGCTTGATCTCAAAGGCGATGTGAATCGCACATATCAATCCGAAACCGCAAATAATGTGACAGAAATGAAACCAATGCATCTTAAAGATGCTGTGTAATTTGCATAAAAAACGATAAGTTTAAATTCAAAAAGCCTCCTGCATCCTGGCAAGGGGCTTTTTTATTTTGAATAACGTTCATGTCCTGTCGGACACAACGAATTATGAAAAAGCAGTCGCTGATAGTACCCAGTACCTGCTTTTTCATATAACGGGCATGTCCTGGCGGACACAACGAATATTGAAAATGGTAAAGGGCATTATGCCGCCCCTCCCCCGACGGGCAATGGGCCCGGACCGGAACTGTAGACAGCTCGATTGTCCGGTTCCTATTGCCCATCGGGGGAGGGGCTCTGCTGAGGTAGACTTGAAAGCGACCTTTTCATATAAAACTCAACTTTCGGTGTTCGCTTTTCGTGGTGGGGTCAGGCTTGCAGGCGCAAAAAAAGGGGCTTGGTCACAACATGGTCCGCCAACGGTGACGGGTGGTCCATGCTGTGACCAAGCCCCCAAAAAGGAACAAGGTTTATTAAACCGCTACAGATTCCCTGCGAAGCAGCAAGTTGTCCAGCCAGTCCGGGTCCATTTCCGGCACCGAGGACAACAGCTTTTCTGTGTAGTCATGATCCGGGGAGTTAAACAGGGCTTTTTTACCTCCCTGCTCCACCACACGGCCCTTGTACATGACAATCACCTCATCGGCAATGGCCCGCACCGTGGCCAGATCGTGTGTAATGAAAAGATAGGCAAGGCCAAGTTCATTCTGAAGGCGCTGGAGAAGGCGCAAAATTTCTTCGGCCACCAGTTGATCAAGGGCACTTGTGATCTCATCACAGATGATGAGATCCGGTTGCGCTGCCAGGGCTCTTGCAATGCAGATGCGCTGCTTCTGCCCCCCGGAAAGCTCCGAGGGATACCGATCATAATAATCCGAAGGCAGCTCAATCATATCCAGCAGTTTCAACACCTCTTTTTTCTTCTTCTTGCCTGACAAACCCGCATAAAATTCCAGGGGTCTGCCAATAATACGGCGGATCTTCTGCCGGGGATTCAATGCCACATCGGGCATCTGGTAAATCATCTGGAGCCGCCGCAAAAGATCCGTACTTCTGCCCCGGATGTCGGGGGAAGCGGGCTTTCCGCTAAAAACAATATGGCCTTTACTTGGCGGCAGCAATCCCGTGATGACCCGGGCCATGGTGGTTTTCCCACTGCCCGACTCCCCCACCACCGCCACGGTCTGGCCCCGGTGGACCTTAAAATTCACATCTTCCACAATATGTTGTGAGGGAGTATACCCGGCGGTGATGCCGCTGACCTCCAGCACCACATCCTTAAGGGGCTGTTCCATACCTTTGGTCCGGCGCCGCACATTTAAAAGATCCCGGGTGTACGTCTCTTTGGGGTTCTTGAGCAATTTCCGGGTCTCTCCCACCTCCACCAGTTGCCCATAGCGCAATACCATGATGCGATCCGCCACCTGGGCCACCACTGCAAGATCGTGGGTGATATAGATGGCGGCGGTATTGTTAAGGCTGATGGCATCCCTTATGGCGGCCAGCACCTCAATCTGGGTGGTAACATCAAGGGCCGTGGTGGGCTCATCAAACACCACAATGTCGGGATCACAGGCCAGTGCCATGGCAATCATGGCCCGCTGGAGCTGTCCCCCGGAGACCTGGTGGGGATACCGATGCCCAATGGCTTGGGGAAAGGGAAGATCAAGTCTGCGATATAATTTTTCCGCTTTTTCCCTTGCCTGTTCAAAGTTCATGTGGCCGTGGCCCACCGGAATTTCAGCAAACTGGTTGAGAAGTCGATGGGCAGGATTAAATGAGGCGGCAGCACTCTGGGCCACATAGGCAATTCGCGAGCCCCTCAACTTTAAGAGTTCCGGGTTGGATGTCGTTGTCAGCTCCTGTCCGTCAAACTGTATGGAGCCCTGGGAGATTTCGCAGCCGGTGCGCGTATATCCCATGGCAGCAAGGCCAAGGGTGCTCTTACCGGCACCGGATTCTCCGATGATGCCCAGCACCTCTCCTTTGTTGAGATGCAAATCAATATCCTGCAGAAGTGTAGTGGTGGCGCCGTCCCAATGGCCTTGGATGGTCAGGTTTTTTATACTTAACAGGGGGTCCATTATGGGGTCTCCTTTATGCGTCTTGAAAGGTTGCATTCATAATTTTGAGTTTTAAAAATCGGGCTTGATCACAGCATGGGCCACTCGTCACACCAAAGGGGTCAGGCTTGTGTTATTGGCGTTATCTTTCCACAATCTGTGCAAAGGCCAAAAGTACCGATAATGCCAATAACGCAAGCCTGACCCCACACCAAAAGGTGGCCCATGCTGTGACCAAGCTCTAACAATCATTCAGGATCAATGGGCCCGGATCTGGGCACTTCTGTGGAGAAACCAGTCCACCACCAGGTTAATACCCACCGTCAACAGCGCAATGGCACCGGCGGGGTAAAGGGGAATGGGAATGCCAAAGGCAATGGCACCGGCATTTTCCCGCACCATGCTGCCCCAGTCCGCCGTGGGAGGCTGGATGCCCAGTCCCAGAAAACTCAAGGCGCTGATAAAAAGAAAAATAAAGGAAAATCGTAAACCGAATTCGGCGATGAGGGCCGGGGTGGCATTGGGCAGAATTTCATGGCGGATGATCCACACAAGGCCTTCCCCGCGAAGCCGTGCCACCTCCACAAACTCCATGGCCCGGATATCCATGGCCAGCGCCCTTGCCAGGCGATACACCTTGGTGGAATCAAGCAGGGCTATGACAAAAATCAACACCGGCACCGAGGTTCCGAAGATGGACAGCACCATCAAGGCCAGAATCAAGGGAGGAAACGCCATGATAATGTCCACAAAACGACTCAACAGCATGTCAACCATCCCCCCCACCGTGGCAGCCGTAAGCCCCAGCACCGCACCCACAAAAAAGGCGATGCAGGTAATGGTAAAGGCGATGGAGATGGTATTGCGGGCACCATAGAGCATCCGGGTAAACATATCTCGACCCAGTTGATCTGTTCCCATGGGATTGGCCATGCTGGCATCGGCCCATACATCCCCCACCTTGGCGGCCTCCTCATAGGGTGCAATGACCGGCACCAGCAGGGCAGCAAGGATATTAATCAATATGATAACCATGCCGATCTTTGCACTTAAAGGTGCTTTTTTTATTAAATCAATCACAACCATTTTATTCACACCTCTTTATTTGGGTACACGCAATTTGGGGTTGGTGACAATGGCCAGAATATCCGCTGTCAGATTCAACAGAATATAGGTGGCAGCAAAGATAAGTCCGCTTGCCTGGACAACGGGCAGGTCCCGCTTGGCAACGGAATCCACCAGCAACTGCCCAAGCCCCGGATAAACAAAGACAACCTCCACCACCACCACCCCCACAATGAGCCAGGCCAGATCCATGACCACCACATTGATGATGGGGGACAGTACATTGGGAATGGCGTGGCGGATGATGATGGGCCACTCTGCCACGCCTTTGAGTTTGGCCATCTCAATGTAGGGGCTGGTGAGTACACCGATGATGGAGGCCCTCGTCATGCGCATCATATGGGCCATGACCACCAGAAGCAGGGTAAAGCAGGGCAGAATGATCACATGCAGTTTTTCCGTAAAAGCCATGGACGCGTTGATGGTTGCCACACTGGGCAGCCACCCCAGTTTAACGGAAAATATATAAATCAGAATATACCCCACAAAAAATTCAGGAAATGAGATGGCAGACAAACTTGCCATGGAAAGCACCCGATCCGGCCAGCGCTCCCTGAAAAGGGCCGCCACCATGCCGAAAATGATGGCCAGGGGCACAGAAACCAGAGCAGCAGCCACGGCAAGGAAAAGGGTATTGGAAAATCGCCAGCCAATGACTTCAGCCACCGGTCGTTTGTTGGAAAGGGATTTGCCCAGATCTCCCTGGACAAAAGCCGCCAGCCAGGAGGCATATCGCACATGGGGGGGGAGATCCAGTTTCAACTCCGCCCTCAGGGCCTTTAAATTTTCCGGGGTGGCCTGCTGCCCCAGTATGGCCGTTGCCGGATCGCCGGGCAGGGCCTCAATACTCAAAAAAATCAGAACGGAGACCAGAAAAATGGTGACAAGCCCTGCTGCCAGCCGTTTGATGATCAATCCTTTTAAAGACATGGTGATAGACTCCTTGATAAATCCCGGCATAGCGCCATTAAAAAACATTAGGCCTGGTGACAAGATCGGCCACTCTGGGCTGGGTTCAGGGCAGTGCCCCCGTTGAGCCGCCAGTTGTGGCACGTGGCCGATGGCACGATATAACCCAAATCACTGCACCATTGACGGCGCATAAGACGGTACCGCACGCACAGAGAAACGGGCGTGCGGTTTCACATGAATGGGGAAAATCAGCTGTCCATCCACCAGCGCTCGCAGAAGCGCAGACCATCCAGTTCCAGGTTCCCTGCCGGATTTTCAAACTGCACCTTCCTGCTCACGGCATCCACCATGTTGGCAATGGCCGGAATGACCACGCCCCCCTCATCCCTTACAATCTTCTGCATCTCAAAGTAGAGTTCTCCACGTTTCTCTTCATTGAGCTCGGCCCGGGCCTCCACCAGAAGTTTATTAAATCGCTCGTGTTGCCAGTGCATGTCATTGGAAGGGGTGCTACCGGAATAGGTCTGGGTGAAGATCCAGTCGGCGGTGGCACGGGCAAACCAATAGGCCGCACTGAAGGGTTTTTTATTCCAGACATTGTCCCAGTAGCCGTCCTTGGGCTCTTTAACCACCTGAAAATTGAGCCCTGCCTTCTGGGCATCCTGCTGCCACAACTGGGCCGCATCCACGGCACCTGCGAACACAGAATCCGAAGTATGAAGCTTAAATTGATGACCCTCAATGCCTGCTTTTTTAAAATAAAATTTTGCCTTGTCAGGATCATATTCCCGCTGGGGCAAATCCGATGCCGAATATTTCACAATGGGGGCTATTGGGTGATCATTGCCAAGGGTGCCGTATCCCCGGAGGATGGTATCAAGCATCTGCTGACGATTTACAGAATATTTCAAGGCCATGCGAAGATCGTTGTTGTTGTAAGGGGCGGCATCGCACAGCATGGGGAAGGTATAGAGAAGCCCTCCTGGCACATTGACCAGCTTGAGTTTTTTATTCTTTTCAAGAAGATGTGCTGTTTTACGGTCGGGCTTGTTGATGACATCCACCTGACCGGTCATAAGGGCCGTGGTTCTTGCCGTAACATCGGACATGAAGGTGATTTCGATCTGGTCAAAATGGGCCCGGCCATCCTTCCAGTAATTGGGATTTCGCTGGGCCAGCACCCGCACCCCGGGTTCATATTCCACAAGCTTATATCCCCCTGTCCCCATGCCGTCCTGGAAATCCACGGTACCCACGGGAAAGATGGGCATGCGCTGGGAGGCAAGGATATAGGGAAAATCGGCATTGGGACCTTTAAGTTCAATGATCACTTGATTGGGGCCATCTTTTTTGATCTCTTTTATGGTGTCCACAAGGGTTTTCACCTGGGAGGCCCGTTTGGGATCGCGATGATAATTGATGGAGTAAATCACATCATCGGCATCCATGGTTTTGCCATTGTGAAACTCCACCCCCTGCCTTAAATTGATCACCCACCGCGCGGCATTGGGTATGGCCTCCCAACTCTGGGCCAATTCGGGAATGGCGTTTCCTTTATGGTCAATCTCCACCAGGGGATTTCGTAAAAACCCCAGGCTTGTCATCTGGACAAAAACATCGTCAAAGGTTGACGGATCAAGGGATTCGGTGGTGGAACCGCCTGCCATGCCCACCCGTAAAATACCGCCTTTTTTCGGGGTGGATGCAAAAACGTTCCGGGTGAACAGAGCGCCCGGTAAAAGGGTCGTTGCCCCCAGTGCCGCTCCCATGGCCAGGAATTTACGACGGGAAATGGTGCCGGACGGACTAAGGGTATCAATGCGTTGTGACATGGTAAGACCTCCTCTTTAATGGCTGTTGCGTTTTTTTGAGAAATCACATGTATGATGGAATTAAATAGCAAGAGGTGTACCATATCATCAGAAGGAATAAGCCTGATGGACAGAAGGGGATTTGGCTCCGGCTTGATCCACATGGGACAAAGTCTCAAACCATGGGGCCAGAGCCTGGATTATGGAGCACGACGAATGTAGTGCGAAACAGCCTGCGACAACACCAGGAACACAAATCACGCTTTATTTAAGGCTTGAAGAAATCATCAACAGACCTCAAGGATTCGTATTAGATTACAGTATACTCTGCACCCAAAGACAAAAGCCCCAGAAACAGGCGAACCAATTTTTTCACCAAAAAAATATTTTTTTTAAATCATGCTTTCACAACAGGAGCAAAACAGGTGCTTTAATCTGAGAATTTTATAAAATTCTGATATTTTTTTAACTTTACATCAATCATCCATCTCATCCCCCATGAGCTTTCTCACCCGGTAGCGAAAGGTATGGTGTTTGATGTTAAGAAGTTTTGCCGCCCTTGTCTCGTTGCCCCTGGTCATTTTCAGGGCCTGGGTGTAATAATGTAGCTCCATGGCGGCCCGCACCTCTTCCAGATCAATACCGGTGGGAGGCAGAGGGGCAAAGGTACCAGAGGGTATCTCCTGCATCACTCTTCCCCGCTGAACTTCATGAAGCCCCAGATCCTGTACAGAAAGCTCATCTCCCGTGGCGGTTAAGACTGCCCGCTCCATCATATTTTTCAACTCTCTGACATTGCCGCTCCAGCTGTAAATCTTTAATAGCTCAGCCGCCCTTTCTGAGATATTGTTTATCTTTTTCCCAAATTTTTCGTTGAAAATATGCAGAAAATACCGGGCAAGCAGCACTACATCATCCTGACGTTCCCCAAGGGATGGTACCTGAATTTTGATAACACCCAGACGAAAATATAGATCCTTTCGAAAGGTTTCCTCGCTGACCATCTGTTCAAGATCCTTGTTAGTGGCAGAGACAATCCGTGTAACCACCCGCTGCCGGTTGGTACTTCCCACCTTATAGAACTCACCAGCTTCCAGGAATCGCAGCAGTTTGGCCTGGGCATCAAGTCGCAGGTCCCCCACTTCATCCAGAAACAAGGTACCGTTTTCCGCACTTTCAATCAGTCCCTGTTTGCCCGTGGTACTGGCCCCGCTGAAGGCTCCTTTTTCATAACCGAAAAGTTCGCTTTCCAGAAGATCTTTGGGAATGGCAGCACAGTTCACCGTCACAAAAGGGCCTTTAAAATTGGGACTTCGGTGGTGAATGGTGCTGGCAATAAGCTCCTTTCCCGTGCCCGTTTCTCCCTGAATCAGAACGGGGGTGTCCGGGCTTTTTGAAATAACGGTAATGTACTCCATAAGATCATGGATAATATTACTCTCACCGATGAAACAGGGTAGTTCCTCCCGGATCTGCTTTTCCTGGAGAAGTCGCACCTCCTTTCGCAGGCGGATGGTTTCAAGGGCATTGGCAATGGTCACCTCAAGGCCTTCCATGTGTATGGGTTTGACCACATAATCATGGGCACCCTGTTTCATGCATTGGATCACCGAATCCACCCCCTCAAAGGCGGTGATCATGATGATCAGGATCTGTTGAAACTGTGCCTTGAATTTACCCAGGGCATCAATGCCGCTCATACCCGGCAGATTAATGTCCAGCAGCATGAGATCCGGAGCTCCGTAAGTCACCGCATGTTCAAGGGCCTCCTCGGCCGTGGCAAAGGTAAATACCTGATATTCATCTTCAAGGTCCAGGGCTATGCCTTCCCGGATGGATTTCTCATCATCAACAATGAATATGGAATAATCGATCATAAAATTTTCTCCTGAAAATATTGGATGGGATCAGCTCCTCAAATAGCCGGCAAGGTAACGGTAAATCTTGCCCCGCCCAGATGGCTTTTATTAATTTTAATGGTTCCTCTGTGGTCGGTGACAATGCGGTGGCAAAGGCTAAGACCGATGCCGGTGCTGCAGGATTTTGTGGTGAAAAAAGGTTCCATCACTTTTTTCCTCAAATCCCGGGCAATACCTGGCCCGGAGTCGTCCACCCTTACCATGACACAATCTCCTTCAAAAAAAGAGGTAACCTGAATTTTCCGATTATCCTGATCAATGGGCATGGCGTCTGCAGCGTTGCTGACAAGGTTCAAAATCAACTCTTCAATCAGCTGGGGTTCGGCAAGGCAGCGGGGGAGATTTCTGGAAAGTCTCTTTTCAACCAGAATTTTTTTACCGGCAAGGGTCACCCGGGAAAGACGAATGGCATCCTGGATGGGGGTATTTATGTCAATGGGTGCAAATTGAGGTTCAGCCGGTTTTGAAAAATCCATGACCCGTTTGATCACCCGTTCAATTTTCCTGGATGCCGACTGAATCTCATCCATGGTGGCATAAATTTTATCCGCACCATTTCCTTTTTTAAACAATTTTTTAAGAGCTCTTAAATATATGTTGATGCCAGACAGCGGATTTCTGATTTCATGGGCAATGCCTGCTGCCACATGTCCCAGGGAAACCATTTTTTCCTGAACCATCAGCAGGCGTTCCAGCTCCTTTGCCCGGGTCATGTCAATGGATGTCAAAAGCCGGGCCGGCTCCCCCTGATATTTTATGGGATTTAATTTGCAGTGAAGCCATCTAAGCCCACCCTGTGTCTCTGATTCCTCAGAAATGTAGTACCTGAAATTAAATTCAGTCAACTGCCAGTCATCCTCGTTGATTTCCCGGTGAAACTGCCGCACAACCGGCAGATCGTCTTCATGGATCAACTCAAATCCCGCTGAATAAAGGGGCTTGAAATTATCCATGATATCAAGCTGTCTCGGATTATTGTAGATGGGAATCCCATTTTTAATGATTGAAATCCCGTTGGGGGAGTGTTCCACCAGATCCCTGAACTGTCTCTCGCTGTGGCGCAGGGCTCTTGTGCGTTGCTCAACTTCTCTTTTAAGTGCGCGGTTCCACATCACTATGGTACCAGTGACAATGCAGACAGCCAGGCTGATACCCATTATGACTGCCCAAAATACAACGCTTTCATAAAAACGATAGGGTTCAAGGTGAATCCATTTCTTTTCTATGGCCTTTCTCTCGCCTGCACTGAGGCTCATGAGGGTTTTGGTCAAAATCCTCTCCAATATCGGCCACCGGGGATTGGTGCCAATGCTCAGCTCCAGGATAAAATCAGTATCTCCGGCCAGACGTAGATTGGTCAGTTTTTCCTGCTCAATGACATAAAGAGCATTGGGAATTTCCATGATCATGACGTCCAACTCCCCGAAAGAGACCTTCTTCATGCCCTCCCGGCCATTGAGTACATCTATGAAGTGCAACTCCGGGTAATGGGTGCGCAGGTATTCTCCCACAGCATAGGCCTGTGGCACACCAATACGCATACCCTGCATCTCATCCAAATTCAGGGTACCCTTGAAGGTGGTGCGGACAATGATAGTGTTTTTCAGATCAATATATGGCGGCGACCAGTTAAAATATTGGCGGCGTTCGGGTGTGGCCTGGGCTGCACTGATCACATCCACCCGGCCCATCTTTGCAAGATCAAGGACTTTTTTCCAGGTGTCATTGCGAATAATTTTAAACTTGAAATCAAGCTTTTTTTCAATCAAGTAAATGTAATCGGCCACCAGGCCTGTGTACCGTCCGTTCTCATCAAAAAATTCCAAAGGCTCCCAATCAGGAGAGGGTGCCAGAATGAGTTTGCCGTCATGGCTTTTAAGCCACAGGCGTTCTTCATTTGTCAAATCAGGTGCATCCGACACAAAAGCCCGTTCCCAGGGAATAAAAAGCAGCGCAAAGGACGCCATGGCCGTAAGAAAGACAAGGATAGATACAAGAAAATGTCTTACCGTGACCGTATAAAATCCTTTGAGGAAATCAAAACCAATATTTTTTGACACGATAATTCTCTTCTCCTGATGATTTATGACAAACTGCTTGTCATACTTTAACAGACCCATGATAAATGTCATGCAAAATAGATACCGGGATTGATCACTGGTCATGATACAGAGATTGGTCATAACATCGACCGCTTTGAGATGGTGTCAGGCAATTGTGTCGGGTATCTTGGATCAACGAGCCGGTGCTGTTACCTTGGTGCCGAACAATTTTTTTTTGACATTAAAGCCACAGACGGAGCTGACAAGGAACTTGGAGAATCTACAGAAACAGTTCAAGGACGGTGATGGACCATTGACGGTGCTGAGCGGTGTGGGGATTTCCGCCGAGAGCGGCATCCCCACCTTCAGGGGACAGGAAAGCTACTGGAGCGTGAAATCGCGGGAGTAGCGACGCAAAGAGATGGCCACCCAGACCATGTTTTCCCGGGTTCCGTGGGAGGTGTGGACATGGTATCTCTATAGCCGCACCGTCTGTGACAAAGCGGGACTCCCAACGACGGTTACAGGGCCGCTGTTGAGATGGAAAAAATATTTGGCAACCGGTTTCGCCTGATCACCCAGAACGTTGACGGACTGCACCATATGGCAGGAAACAGTGAATTAAGAACTTACCAGATCCACGGTAACCTTAATTTCACAAGATGCTCCCGGGGCTGTTGCAGCCCCCTATCACCGACAATCCCTTTCATTCCCTTGCCCGGAATCATCCCCGGGGGGTGAGCATCTGAAAAAGTTTGTGTCCATCTGGAAAGGGAATTGTCTATCCAGCTCTTCAGATCTCAATTACCAATCCTCTGGGGGATGTCAAAGTTCTTTCTGGATTTTTTCACTTTGACAAATTAAGAGGATGAGTCCATCGTTTCACGGAATTTGAGGGAAAATCAGCAAAAAAACGTGGTCTGTCCCCATTTATTTAATTTGTCCTAATCCACATTCAAAACCACCGCAAAACAGCTGAATAGTGCCCAGACCGGGTCGCCCGGCTTAAGTTCAAGGGCTTGGGCACCTTCCGTTGAAATCACTGCACACAACACTGTCCCGTCTGGAATACGCACCGTATATTCTGTGTTGACCTTTCCTTTGTTAATACGCTCAATCACACCGTTAAATTTATTTTCCGCGCTGCATCTTGGTGCTTCTTTACTATTGTGTAAGATGACCCAGGGAGCCTTGACTTCTGCTGTAACCAGGGTTCCCTCCCCCAAGGCAAGCTGCTCTAAACTGTCATTGGTGATCACCGTGATGATCGAATAATCGCTTATGGTTGTCAATGTTACCCGGGTTTGAATATCGCCTTTCTGGAGTGCTTGAACTTTGCCGAAAAATGAATTCCTGGCGCTGGTTTTGTGCGATGCCTCCCTTTCAATGAAAATTCGGGTCATCCGTTGAATATCATCCGCAGAAAAGGATACATAGGAGCCGGTGAGGTTTGGCGTTGAGTGGCCCAGTATTTTTTGGACAGCAGGCAGGGGCATGTTTCTCTGCAACAACTCAATTGCACGCGCTTTTCGTATCATCTCCGGACCACCAAGATTCTTTAAAAACCCGCAGGCTTCGGCTCGTTCATAGAACTTACGTCGAACGAAACCAGGATCCACATTAAACCGGTTTCCCAATGCAGTTTTGAATAATCTGTCCGAGAGTATCTCCTGGAGTTCAGATGAAAGGATGGTGGATATCTGAATCTGTCTTGGAAGGTTTTTTGTGTCTGGATTTTGGCTGTTGAAATTGACTGTATATTTTTTGCAATCTATGTCCTTAAAAGGGTTAAGGCCCAGGACTTCATTGAGCTTTGCACCGGTGTAGCGGATCAATAAAAAAATGACCAGAATACGACGTCGGGACAATCTAACATCCGCACGTGGAGAAATTTCCGTCCACTGGCGAAATGATTGCTCCAGTTGATTGAGCTGGATGGGATCCAGACATCGTCCTTCTCCGGAAATGGAGATAATTCCTCCCTGGTTCATACCCTTTTGAAGCGGTACCTGCTGACCCGACAAAGGGGTACCGGCGGAAATTTTTAAATTCATTTGTACTTTCTATCAGCTCCTTTCATATATTGTCATACCTTTTGGGCCAATGTCTGTTGCAGAAGCATTTTTTAAAAATATTGGGTTTGGTCACAACATGGGCCACCCGTCGCAATTGGCGGGTCAAGGTAGTTATGATCCACGCTTTTGAGAACCACCTATGTCTTACTTAAAGCTTGATTTTAACAAAAGCGCCAATAACGTAAGCCTTACCCCTATGCCCCATTCCCAAAGATGAGCCGGTTTCCCTTCCCATCCGCCTGCAAGAAGCCCCGTTGAAGTATAGCATATCCGATCCGGGAGTCCATGGGATAAAATTATGAAAAAGACTGTTGAATATCCCGAAATATTCTTGACATCTCAATTCCGAGTCGATAAAGTAACACGAATGTTTTTTAAATCGTGTTAGTTTGTCGAGCCCTTGTTGAAAATGGAGATGAAAATGTTTTTTCATACTGCGGGAATTGAAGTCGCTTTATGGATTCCACCCCTGGTGGCCTTTGCAATTTCGTTTATTACCTCCATGGGTGGGGTATCAGGAGCTTTTCTTTTGCTGCCATTCCAAATGTCTTTTCTTGACTACACCAATCCGTCGGTGAGCGCCACCAATCAATTATTTAACATCGTGGCTATTCCAAGTGGTGTATATCGCTATTGCAAAGAGGGACGAATGGTATGGCCGCTTACCTGGGTAGTTGTTGCCGGAACCCTGCCGGGTGTGTTTATGGGTGCCTTCATCCGTGTGAATTATCTTCCGGCCCCCGGACATTTCAAACTGTTCGCCGCCACTGTTCTGTTTTATATCGGGCTGAAAATGGTGATTGATTTGCTCAAAAACAGCAAGGGGGGGAATTCCGGCAGGAGCAGCAGTGAACAACAATTTCAAGACATGGTACGAAATCACAGGAATAAGACCGCCGCTTCTGGAAATGTTGATCCAACAACCGTCAAAGCTGTAAAAGTGACACACTTCAATCTTCGGAGGATCGGTTACAATTTCTATGGTGAAGCATTTGATGTATCGTTCTGGGGTATTCTTTCTTTGAGTTTCATTGTGGGCATCGTTGGTGGGATCTACGGCATTGGCGGTGGGTCCATCATCGCCCCGTTTTTCGTTACTTTTTTCGGGTTGCCGGTTTTCACCGTGGCGGGTGCTGCCTTGATGGGGACTTTCGTCACTTCCGTGGCCGGTGTAGCTTTTTACCAGATCATTGCACCTTTTTATCCGGAGATGTCTGTGGCACCTGATTGGTTGCTGGGAACTTTGTTCGGCCTTGGTGGAATGGCTGGAATGTACCTTGGTGCCCGTTGTCAAAAATTTGTTCCAGCCCAAGTCATTAAATGTATGTTGGCGGCAATTCTTGTTTTTACCGCAATAAAATATATTGCTGACTTTTTGGGTTATTAAGGGCACCTGGTTATGGGGGTATATGCTGTCAGGCATATAAAAGAAGTGTTGCTCTTGCCTGAATCACAACACAAAGGATCAGGAGATGCCCATTATACAAAAATAGATCAAGGGGTAAGGAGAACAGGCAGAAAACAAGCGCCTATGGCAAATGTACATCAAACGAAATCTACGAGATAAACTCTCCATAAAAAAGGAGTTGACCCGATTTATTATTTCTGATCGATATAAAAATGTTCAATACCTCCCAATTTTTGCTCAACAGAGGGATTAAAAGGTGCTATCCCCATAAAAACATATCTTTTCCCGAATAAAGATTGTGGGTGCAGCAAAGGATAAAAAATTCTCGACCCCATATATCTTGTTGGATAAGTACCTGATACGGTCACGACCCCATAAACATTTTCTTCTTTATGGATCATATTCAAACAAGATTTCAAAAAACGGTTGGTCATCTTTTTTTGAATACTTTTTGCCAGAATTATATTGTCAATATTAAATATATAATCTTCATTTTTCTGTGAAATTGGAATTCTGAAGCCCTGAAGGAAACCTGCTAATTCACCTTTAAGTCTAAGAGTATAAGCAGAGGCAGAGAATTCGCCTTTTCTGAAATTTGATAATCTGCGGATTTCTTCACTACTATATCTATAAAACCCAACCTTTTTGATATCGATTCTCTCTTTAGTTATAAAATGAATAATTTCATCAAAATCGCAAGTATCATTTACCCTTTCAATATTTTCAGATGCCTTGGGAATTCCGCTAAATATTTTCATAAGCGTTTTCTGATAAGCGGGTAATTCAACATTCTTAATCGCCCTTTCAGAATCGAAAATGGTTCCCATGATTTGATAAGGGTAAAATGACATTTCTTTGTCAGAATTTCTGAAGATCGTCAATGAATGTCCTTTTTTGTTGTTAAGTCCATCATACCAAAATAAACCCGTATCCATTCCAAGTTCCAAATCCATTTTAAAGCCGGTATGATGAATAAGCTGGGCAATGCCGTGTTTTGTTTTTTCAGGATCGACGCTTAACCCTGTATGTACAGAACATTTGATCTCCTCTCCCACAAATATTTTTTTTGTGAACCCGCATGTCAGACCAACCCAATTGTCATCCCGATCAAAAACAAACATTGTATGATGCCTATTTTCAGAGTTTGCTTCAATGAGCCACTCGAGATAGCCTGGTGTAAATTTCCATCTTGCCTTTTTCTCTCTTTTTTTGTTTTTATATGTATGATCCCAACATTTATTAATAAACGCAGCCATTTC
Source organism: uncultured Desulfobacterium sp. (assembly GCA_963674605.1). Classification (GTDB taxonomy): domain Bacteria; phylum Desulfobacterota; class Desulfobacteria; order Desulfobacterales; family Desulfobacteraceae; genus Desulfocicer. The sequence goes on from OY771474.1 coordinate 2,632,719, forward strand.
TGAATAATCATACTTATCGCCAATTTCACTGCCTTTTAGAATTTTATAATTTTCTAGATCAGGGTATTTTTTGAAAATTCTCTGAATGTTGTTTTCAATACTCACAAGGTCTTTTGCCATATGGTCTCCATTTCAGACATATTTTTAGATTCACTATTATACACTCTCCCCAGCTCATCTCTATTGCCTATAATTAGCCTGGCATTTCTGAGTTTTATACCCATGCCTGAAATTATTTGAACCGCTTGCCTCATTTTTTCCAAGGGAGATATTAGTTGTATGATTTATGATTTGTCCTACAGCGAAACCTGCTGCTACTTCGTCATGAAAATAAACCCATCCCTCGTCCGCCCACTCCTTAATCAGATAATCACCCGTTGTGGCAGAACTGAAAATGGGTAAAATTGGAATCGAACAGTCTCTCTGTACTATTTTTACGGTGTCGTAAATTTTTCTTGTATCAGATATACCCGAATTTCCTGAAATGAAAAAAATAACATCCAATCGGTCTACTTCATTTTGCATCAGTGCCTCAAAAACACCCAAGAACTCCTCCGCACTTCTTCCTGGCAAACAATCTATAGGATTCTCAAATGAGGCATGGGGAGGAAGCACTTTTTTTAATTCATGAAGGGTTTGGGGCGAAAGTGAAACCAGTTCGATACCCCATTTGTCCAATTCATCGCATAGCATGACACCTGGTCCTCCAGCATCTGTAATAATGCACGCTCGATTACCAGCCGGAACTTGTTTCATGGCAATTAGCGCACAACTCAATTCAACAAGTTCCATCCTGCTCTTAACCCGGAGAATGCCTGCCTTGTCGAAAAGGGCTTGAATGATATGATCCTCGGTATGGATGGCACCGGTGTGGCTGGCTGCAGCCCTTGCTCCAGCTAAAGTCGAACCGGATTTGATAGCGATAAGCGTACAGCCCTTTTGAATCATGCTTTGTGCATGATGCAGCAATTTTTCAGGTTTATTAACCGCTTCCAGGTACAGCAGGACAATTTTAGCACTTTCAGGTCCATGGTTTTCGTCCAGCAGAGCCAAAATATCCTCAACACTGAACTGGATTGAATTTCCTAGGTTTATGACATGGCTGAAACGGAGGCCCCGGGTTTGGGCCTGTTCCATAAGGAAATCCACAGTTGCACCAGATCCACTGATCACATCAATATGACCCGGTTCAAAATCAGGTATTATGCCTATAAATTTACCAGCATAAAAAGGGGTAAGAAAACCAGAGCAATTTGGACCTATGACAGACATTTCATACCGGTTGGCCACATGAAGAATTTCTTCCTCCATGACTTTCCCCTTTTCCCCCGTCTCCCCGAAACCTGCTGAAAGAATAATGGCAGCCTTACATCCTTTTTTTCCAAGGGCGCTCAAAGCCTCTACCACTATATCTGCAGGAATCGCAATCAAAGCCAAATCAGGAGCAAAGGGAAGCTTGGCAATATTGGGATATGCAGGCTTACCCATAATCTCTTCACCTTTGGGATTGACCGGCCATAGCTCTCCTCCATACCCTTTTTCAAGGATATTCCTGAAAACCCGCCCCCCTGGTTTCATTGTACTGTTGCTAGCTCCGATAACAGCAATACTTCCAGGCTTCATCAAAAATTGGTAAATCATTTTTTGATCCACAAAAGTGTCTCCTTATCAGGTAAAATTTATTGAGCTATTATAGACATATTGTCAAACGTCATATCATCAGTGGTGAAACCCTAGTTCAGTGCGCCTGCGGCGCACTGAATGCCGAATTCAAAATGGGTTTGATGCACGCCACAGCACTGTGAGTCAGAAAAATTAAACGACGGATCTTGCAATACCAACGTCAGAAGGTGTCAGCGGAGCTGGAGGATACCTTTAAATTTACCATCAACACCCAGGGTGCCTGCCCGATGACATCAAGGAGAACCAAGAAGCCCAACAACAGCGCACCCCTCAAATCCAGAATTTGTTTATAGGGGTTCTATGTTGGCTGGGTTTGGTCCTACGGGGAAGGGGCAAAAGACTCCAAATACCGCAATAAAACCGGCAACATGAGAGTACAAGGCATGGAAAAGGCATTACAAAAGGCAACATGAGCCTTTTGTAGGTCTGTCTAGGTTTAAGGCAGCCCAAGGCACGGCCAGTAGTTCCCCTACATCAATTTAACCCATGGTATAATATCTATACCATAATATCAATATACATACACCCTAAGAAAGAAGAGTATGACATAAAAAAAGATTGCTCAGAACTTCGCCATTGAGATCCGATCCTGAGTTTAAACGCCAACTCAACAACAGGATCATCTTCCATTAAAAGCCATATTTTTTATGCATTTATTACAAATATTTGTCCTTCAGTCAAAGAAATCAAATCTTTGATATTCGGAAAGAATATGCTAATCACATAAAGATCTCTCAATGTTTTTCATTATTTCAACGTTAAATTCAGTATGTCGCCAGTATGGTTTCACCGGCTTTGACATGCTGACCTTCTTTAACCCTGATCATCACTTTATCTGCAGGAAAAATGCAGTCAACCTGTGACCCCATTTTTATCATTCCAATCCTCTGTCCTTTTGCTACTCTCTGATCCGGCTTGACCCAAGATAAAATCTTATTGACATAGATATCTGCTATTTGAACAACGATAACCTCTAAAGGGCCTTTAATTACTGTGGTCTTACGTTCATTTTCCAGTACATGATAACATTTTTTGTAGTAGGGTCTTATATTGAAAAGGCTCTTCATCCACATCAACGTCATAGGTCTGTTTTTGTTCTTAAAGTGAAATGTTTCACCGATAACCCCTTCAATCGGGGCTCTATTTACGTGAACACTCCATGGAAACATAAAAATTCCGATGATGAATTTTTCTTCATCATTTAATTGGCTCATTTTGGTAATCTCATTAATCTGAATTTTCTTACCTTCTTTTATACTCATAGGAATAATGTTTTTTGTGACTTTTTTTATATAGACGATTTTTCCATCAGCAGGCGCAAGAATATCTCTCCCCTCAGGCGCATCTCTTTCTGGATCTCTGAAAAAAAAATAAAACCGCCACCAAAAATATACTACTATAACTACAAGACATAGAGTAATAATTATGATTTCCACAAGAGCCTCCCGCATGAGCTTCGCTCTGTTTACCAATCAAAAACAATTCTTTCTCAGCCAGCTCATTCTTTTATAAGAGTTGTAAAGAGATTACACGGGCGCATTCCCATTTTCCCGGTTTGGTCACCATATGGTTTGTTTGTCATAGTTGGTGGGGCCAACGGGGTCAGGCTTGTGTTATTGTGATTTTGTCAAGAGCCTGTGTTTAAAGGCAAATTTAAATAAAAGCGCCAATAACGCAAGCCTGACCCCTCTCTGATTAAGCGCGAACCGGGAAAATGGGAATGCGCCCGATTACACAGTACAAGACAATAAACTATTTTGGGCTTGATCATAACATGGGCCACTCGTCATAAGTATTGGGTCAACGGGGTCGACCATGTTGTGACCAAGGCCATTTTTTTATTTTGAGAGTCCCAGCATATCCTGTACAAATTCATGATCCTTTTTTTGGACCATTTGCCCAAGCCATAAGCCAAAAACTGCTTTTTTAATGGGAAAGCCTTTGACAACCACTGAAGGCTCTTGTTGCCCATTTTTAAAAACGGAAAGCCCTTGGTCTTTTTGATAAATGATTTTGAAAGAATCCCTGTTTTTGATGTTATTTGAAAATGCCGTCAAAAACAAATCGATTTCCTTTTGGATGGGAGTAATGTTGCCTCCTGTTGAAAACTCAAAACCCTCTAAAGCTGCATTTCTGAAGTTATTGCTGTTGATTACGTCAGTAATGATTTGAATTTTTAAGGCCATTGTTTCGTCAGCATTGATGATCTCCATGGCACCAATGGCCTTAGACTTCAAATACAGCGCAATCACATACAGATCAATAAACAACACCTTTCTTACACCGACACCATTTAGAATAAGATTTTCACCCTGAACGGTTATAGATTCAGGAATCTTGACACAGCGTATTTCTCTGGCGTTTGCAACGAAACTGTGAAGCAGTGCAAATAAAACGAATATAACGGTTGACTGCTTTACCAAGACCTTGCCCCCTTCTAATGTATCCTTCGAGTATTTTTATGTTGAAAATCTTTAGGGAGTCAGAGCATATTGATTTACCGGCTACAAACTCCATGTGGCCATTTTTTTCTGAATTTTACCCTGATTAAACGGTAGATTGGAAATTGCTAAATCCCTTATCTCTCCATGAACTCAATAAGTGAGTTCAATACCCAGAAATATTGAATAGTTGTTCATGCTGACAAATTCATCATTATTCGGATTGCCATCATTAATTTCTCCAACGTAAAAAAGTTTATAATTATTATTAATTTCATATTCCAGAATACTTAAAAATCGGCTTGAAGAATCGTCAAAGTTCTGTGTCCACCGAAGTACATAGCCAAAACACTCGCCAATGTTTGAATCGGAAAGTTGAATCAGACCATAATTTTTTCGAAACAGCATATCATCGGTATTAGCTGTTCCACCCCAAAAGCTGAATGCTTCATGGAAAGGGCCGGTAAAGCCATTTTCATTATAATAATATTCAAACGCAAGTACCGGTCCCATTTTAAAAGAAATGGAAACACCCGCCAGCAGATCCATATCCATGGAGTCATCACTGACGGTTTCGTTAGCCGCACTGCCTTCTCCGTATAGCAGGACAGCCTCCGATACCCACCATCCTGCAAAAAGCCCAAGTTCTTCTCCTCCGGATTGCTCGTGGGATAGGATAAGACTAAAATATTTCTGATAACCCGTGTAATCAACTTTCAAAGCATATTTTTCTTTAAAATCGTTATCAAATTCATGCCTTCCCTCATCCGTATTAACGATCAATGATGCACTCCAATTATAATGGGGAATCCATGCCAGACGGCCATAATAAAGGCCATCGACTTCAAGCATGGGATTATCCCGTCCATTATCCTGAATAAAGGGATTAGAGGGCGAGATCATAAAGGATGGCCCCCACTGCAAATTTTCCTGACCATAAGAAACGAATAATTCATCCGTAATCATGAACCGGGCAAGCCACTCATTAATGTAGAATTCATTACTGGTGTCTGTTTCACCGTTGTTGGCTCCTTCAGTCCACTTTTCATAGGTCAGTGTCCATCTAGGTTTTATAGATAAATAGATCCAATCATATTCATATTCGAAATCAGGTCTCAATGCCAAGCATGCCTGACTGCTGGTTAGATTTGATTGGTTATTATTGTTGACAATGGATTCTGTCTCAGGATCACTCTTGACACCGTAAGCCAGAAGGTTGAACCGCGTTGATAATCCATGAAAGTTCGCAGCAGCATGGAGTGTTTCCACTGCCGGACACATTGTAATCAGAAAAAAAATGAATATCGTGCATATTTTGTTCATCGTTTGACCTCGATATTACTCTCTCAAAAGGAGGGAAATGGCATACAGGATGTCATCAATTTTTTAACATATTTCGATTAAATATATAATTGGAAATTTTTTTCATCTTGGGATTCTCCAAGGTAAGAACTGTTATTTTCCGAGTCATGACAACATCATCTATACGAATCTCCGAGATGAATGGTTGTATTTGATCACCTACCTGGACATGGTTTTCATAGGTCATCTCTGCTACTTTAAATTTTTTTCCGGAGACCGTGTAGTACTCTGCTTTAAGTCCCAGTCCGGTCGGTTTGGAAATCCAGTATTTAATTTGATCATAGGTGGCACGATTTGTTTTTGCTTTCAGGAAAAAGACATGGCATAATTCTTGATTTATGGTTTCATCCGGCATGACTGTGGCTTCATAATCCTCTTCATAGTTTGTTGCGGCTATGTCACCATATGCTGCATTTCCTGAAAGCTTTTGCCTCTGTGATATGGGAACGGGCTTACTTAATCCAGGCTTGTAAAACCACATGTTTCCATTGACCATCAGAATTTTGTTGCCTTTGTCTTTTGCAGGTGCCAGTGATTCCGCCAAGAGGTCATAACCCTTTGCATTTACGTTAAAAACCATATCAGAGTTATTTGTACTATCTAAAACAGCAATACTGACCTTCCATGAAATTCCTTCCCGATTACCTCGCGCTTCATCTGCTTTTTTCAAAATTTTTTTAATAGAAAAATTTCTTGAATCAGCTTCTGGCTCATCAGAAAAAACTGACCCGCAGAAAACAAACAGTATGGTAAAAAATATCACCCACGCTATTACCATGCCCCTTGCTTTACATTCCATTATTGCACCTCCTTTTGTTAGGGTTATCGAACTCTAAGAACATTAAACTTGGTTAAGAGCTGGGCTATAGCATTCTCTGCTTGTCTCCCGTTTTCCATCAGACATGTCCCAAAGCATCTACAATACTCTTGTGTGCTGCCTTTCTGGCCGGAATCACAGACACAATCGTCGAAAGCACCACAAGAAAAATAAGGGTCCAAGCCAGATAAGCAGGCACCAGGGAAATTTCGAGCGGAATCTTAATCACATAGTTGGGAGGCATCCATTCAGGCTCTAAGAGTTTAATCAACATCCAACTGGCGATGGAAATGAGAATTCCTGTGAAAGATCCGGCTATTCCCAGCATGGCGCTTTCCAATGCAAACAGGCCTATTATGCCTTTCCGTTTCAGGCCAAGTGCACGAAGCGTTCCGATTTCTTGCGTTCTTTCCATTACAGACATACTCAATGTATTGATGATACTGGTTACAACAATGGTGAATACAATAATAAAGATAAAGATGAAAATTATATTAAACATATCTTTTACTTTTCGATAGAAATGGGAAAGTTCCTGCCATGTTTTAATTTCCAAATTCAAAGTGTTTTCTTTGAATTTTGCTTGGAGTTCTTCTTTGACTATTGGGACATTGCTGTCTTTATTCAGTAGAATCGTCATCCCATCAATACTTTTAGTATCATACAATGCCTGTGCGAATTGCAACGGAACCGCCATGACCTTATCATTGAGTTCCTCAACCGGAACATCGTATCTCAAGAAAATTTCAAGATCGAGGGCATTCACTCTTCCATCAACCGTCGAAGCCATGGCGATGCCATTGGAGCCGATATCCAAGCCCAGTTTATCAGACAAACCATTTGTCAGCCCCACACCGAACATGACCTCATCTTCCAGCGCTTTCCCCTTGAATAGTTGCAGATTTCCTATCATGCCAGTAGCTTTTTTTTGAATAAATTTAACCCTGGAGGGTATTTTCCCTTTGCCGACAAATATTGAGGAAACTTCACCATTACTGATGAGTCCCATGATACTTAATTGAGGAGAGAGAATAACGATTTCAGGAATATTTTTACAGATATTTTCAATACGGGCATACTCATCATGAGAGATAAGATATTTTGTGGGATCAAGTCTTCCCTCGGTGAGGAACCCTTCTTTAAAAACTGTCAGATGCCCATTTGCTTGCGAATATATGAAAGAGTCTTTCAAATTGGTAAAGATGTAGGATGTGAACCCTCCAAAAACGTTAATGGCCGCATATCCAATGGCTATGGCCAGGATTGTATAAAAAGAACGCCTGCCGTTTCTGAAGAGATTGGCCAGTGAGAATTTTAACCAGACCATTTGTTTCGAACTTACCATTTTTCCTCTCAGGTTGAGTTGCAGTCTCAGTTCATCTGGTTCTACTTAACCAGTGTGGGTATTATTTGAATGTACATCCGATTCCGCAGTAGCGGGATTGGTAACGTCGTTAAAAATATATCCATCCTGTAGCTGTATTTGTCTGTTGACGCGGTCAAGAAGGCGTTGATCATGGGTTGAGAATACAAATGTGGTCCCCTTGGTGCTGTTTATTTTGCGCATCAGATCAATAATTTTTAATGCGTTTTCTGAGTCCAAGTTCGCCGTAGGTTCATCGGCAATGATCAGGTCTGGATCGGTTATCAAAGCCCTGGCAATGGCCACACGCTGCTGCTGACCTCCTGACAATTTATGGGGCCTGTGATGGATATAATCCCCGATGCCGAGATCAGACAACAATATCTGGGCTGACCTCATACTTGTTTTTTCGAAGTCCCCCTTGATCAAGAGGGGAAGGGTAACATTATCCAAGGCGGAAAGAACCGGGATAAGATTGAAATTCTGGAAAATAAATCCAAGGTACCTGTTTCTCATTTCACTGCGCTCATCATCAGACATAGAAAGGATATCAACACCTTTAAACATAATTGTACCCTCGCTATGGCTGTCGGTCAGTCCCATCAGGTTACACAACGTTGATTTTCCAGATCCCGACGGTCCCCACACCGCAACAAAATCCCCTTTATATATTGTAAGGGAAATGTCTTTAAGTGCCTCAATACGGGTTTCTCCCAGTCGATACTCTTTTTTTATGTGGTGCATCTCCACAATTGGCTGCATAATAAGATACTCCTCATACCTGACCATCAAGGCTTGACAGTGTTTTTATCAGTTAACTCCTGGAATATGTAACGTCTCAATATCCAGAGCTTTACCAACTTCATGGGCGACTGCGACCACGTGGTGGCGCCCTCTTGAGACCATGATTACCGGCAAAGTTTCCATATTCGGACAACTTTCTATTGCATAGGTATTGTCAGCAACTTTCTTCATGACTATTTGGGCCGGATGGAGCACTTGCTCCCTTGTATTGTCTGAAAGCCATCTTCTTGCTGCGTCCTTAACGGTCAGAATTTCGACAAGCCAATCTTTTACATTCAATTTTTTATTTTTCAATTCCAATAAAAAAGACATCTCGTCCGTGTGAAGGATTGTCCTGGCAAGCCATTTCAAATCCACATCTTTCAAGTCTTGAAGCTGACATATGCCACCGACCATTTCCTGCGGGATATTTTGGAGTGGCGTGGAGGCAAATTGTATTCCCGGTTGTCTAATAAACCGTTTCATGATTCGACTATGATGAAAAATCCAAAATTTCCATTTTTTTATACGCATCCATACATTGCCAATGCAATCATGAATCTCAACGTCCGCCGTCAAGTTTCTGTAGCTTTGACGGGTTATCTGGAAATAAACCGTCAAAACCTGTGAGCAGCTAGGCAGCGGCTGATACATTTCTACATTACCGATCTGGATCGGCAGAGCCTGGGCATCCCTCTCTAAAAAGAGAGCGGCCGTGAGTTGTGCCACGCCGTCCATAAAAATCGGATGAGTCAGCAGTTCTGGGTTCGTATGTGATTCAAACAGATTGTCGGTTGGGGAAAGGCCAATTTCGGCCACAAGACCGTTATCGGCGATAACGTGTATTTTCGAAATACACTGGAGAAGGGGACCATGAAACAAGTGGCGGTCATTGTAAATGGTTTGTACCGGTACAGGTAAGGCACGGGGATTAATCATAGGTTTAAAATCAAGGTGCAGGTGCACGAGGTATTGCTGACCGAATACCGCCTTACATTTCATTGAAGAAAACGATGCACCGACCTTGAAGAGTTCAACAACCATTGTACGGGTCATCTGCCGGGGATCTTCTGCATCTAATTTTACACGAATGATCAGAGGCAGTAGAGGAACATCTTCAAAATTAATCCAATCTGAAGCAGTCATATCCCTAAATCCGATAAGGCCATGGCCCGGTGCCAGACATGCAGCCGCCTCGGCCATCATTTCAAGTCCAAATGCCAGTGGAAGTACCGGCAGGCAGGCTGAGGGCTCTTTTATTCCCGGTGCATGAACCAACATATGGTGTTCGAGGTAACAATCTTCAGACAGATCTAAAACATATTCAAGGTCAATGCTGTGGTGGGGCGTAAATCTCTTGATCTTCTTTATATATGGCATTCGACAGCCGTCTGTATCTGAAACCAGGAAACTTTTTAATGAAAGCAGTTTATCGGATTCAGGCTGTGTCAATCGCATTCTATAACCATCCTTTACGGGTAACCAGTGCCAAGTTTTCTCATGCCGAAACAGGGGCAGAATGATTGGATCATCTTTTGGACCTATATGATGCTTCTTCCAGTCTGGAATCCTGCATGATGGCATTGCCACGAAAATTTCATTGATAACCTTTAAAACAATATGGCATCCTAAATTTAAACATTCATCAGAACATGCTGATGTTTCCGGAAATCACAACTTCTGATGCAGGCTTATCAAATGATTCTAATTCCTTAAAGAACATATCAACACCTTCTTCCACCGAAATCATATTGATTCCCCTTTCAGATAAAAGCTTTGCCATTTCACCGGAAATCATTCCATGGTTCCAGGGTCCCCAGTTGATGGAAACCACTCGGGTGGGCCATTTTTGATCAAGTCGGTCGGCAAGTTTGTTTAGGATCTCATTTGCTGCGGCATAATCTGTCTGTCCCCTATTCCCGAAACGGGCGGCAATGGAAGAAAAAAATACCAAAAATTTAAGGGTGTCAGGATGAAGTTTTTCCTGCAATACCATTGCAGGAGTTACCTTTGTATTAAAAACTCGACAAAAGGCCTCAGGAGATTTCATTTCGATAAGCTTATCCTCGATCACGCCGGATCCATGAATTACGCCGTCTATCCGCCCCCATCGATGATAAATGTCATCAATTAAAATGCCGAAAGCATCTTTATCTCGGACATCCATGGCATGATATTCTACCGCATCCGCATGGCGGCTTATTTCCCCCAAGTTCCGCCGTATCTGCCTTGCCTTGAGGACTTTTTTTGCCTGCTTCATTACATCGGCAAGCGATACGGTGTCCTTTTCTTTTTTCATCTTTTTGATAAAAAAATCCTGAAGTTCCTGGATGGTACTGAGCGACTGAGTTTCGATCGGTTCTTTTTCCGATAGTGGTGATCTTCCAAGTATGACCACTCTGGATCTATATCTGAGTGTAATCTCCTTAAGGATCTCTGACACAATGCCGTATGCGCCGCCTGTTGCCAATATAACGGATTTAGAATCCAGCAAAGGAGCATGCTCAACTACCGGCCGGGTGAATTTCTGCACCAGACTCAACGAGTATTTATCGTTGATGCCCAGCCCCATTTCCAAAGATCCACCATCAGAGCGCAGAATGTGCCTGATGCAGTCAATGACACGATTCTCATCAACAAACGGATCAACGTCAATACATTTGACGAAAAGACTTGGACACTCCCTTGCCAGGGATTTCACCAAGCCGACGCAACCAGCCTGACCCAGAGTAAACGGATATTTTTTCTCCAGGCCGAAAGTGCCGTCCATAAATGAAACATTCAATAAAAATGCATCATGCTTCCTTGCGCTTTCTTTTAAATCTGTCAAGAACACCTTGAGAAAAAGGAAGAGAGTTTTGCTGATTTCGAGGTGCTCATCGTTTTTCTGAAACAACTCAGTTTCTTTCTCCGATGCAGATACGAGGGACGATTGAGGCTTTTTATGCCAGTCCTGGTCGGCCACGTTGATGATGCCTCCGATTCCAGACACTGACTCTCTAATCAGGCTTTTCAGACGTTCAATGGATTCTGTGGAAAAAGTATCTACAGCAAAGATGTCTTCTCCTATCTTCTCAGTGCGCTTACCGGGGACAACATGATATACAGGATGACTGAAGTCCTTGAAAATCTTCTGCCAGTGTCTGCCGGCAAGTGAACGGCTTCCGAGAATAAGGACCGCGCTGCCCGGGGGAAGAGTCAAATGGGCAGCAGCACCTGTGTGGGTTTCAACGACCGGTTTCAGGACCAGCCGCTTGACTGAACCAGCCGGAGATGCATCTTCAACAGGGCCAGGAGAGGATACGGGAGAGTTGACAGAAGGTCCAGGGTGCGGCACTGCGGTACCGGTAAGCATCGAATGATGTTGCAAACTCCCTGTGTCCGGCTGTAGGGGGGGGCTTGATAATGCCAAATCCATTGCAGTGGCAATCAACTTATTCTGTAAATAGACTGCTTCTTGAACCATTCTTTCCTGATCTCTGTGCATTTCAAAGAAATCCGCCATCAGCTGGAAGCTGTTTCTCAGGATATCAGTGGACGTCTCATTATACATTCATTTGTCTCCAGCAAAATAGTTAACCAAGAGTGGTGTTTCATATATTGCCGTAACTACTTCATGGGCGATTTATCCTTGAGCGCAATTCGTTCTTTTGGTAAAAGAGCTTTTCTCAGAGGCCTGTAGGCATCGGGCACTTATGGGTTGGCTTACCCGAAAGACTAACCCAGGGCTTTCATAAATTCCTCCCGTTTTTTTTCATACCATTCAACAATCCCACCAAGTGTGGTAATGACGGCCAATTCCTCAATGAAAATTTCTTCATCTGCATTCTCCGTCAGGTGATATCTTTCATCCAAAGAACTGAAGATTTCCAGTTTCTTGATTGAATCTACGCCGAGTTCCGTCTCCATATTGGCCGTGAGATCCAGCATTCCTTCAGGAAAACCGGTATGCTCACTGGTAACAGCCAGGAGGACATCACGAAAATCAGTAACCGATGGAAGTACGACATTGCCCCGTAGCGATGTGTTCATTTCCTGTTCCGAGTTTTTGACGGCAGCAGGAGCAGAAACAGCATCTGTTGCCAATGCTGGTTTTGCCGGCAAAACCGTATCCGCAGCAACAGCCTCTGACATATTCAGGTTACCCAACATAGACGGCAATGTCGGGCTCGGTGGGACGGGCGGGGCAGAATGATTAAGGGGTTCTTCTTGCATTTCCGACGTTCGAGATTTATTCACGGCAGCTGGAAAATTTGGCAGTTGGGAATTTATACGGCCCTGAAGGGTGGCCTGAATCATTCTTTCCTGCATCTGGAGAAACTGCTGTGTTGTCCGATGCTGCTCTTTTTGCATTTCAAAAAGCTGGGCCATTGTTTTGTTACATTGATCCAATACTTTGAGGATCTCTCTGTCTGTCACGGTGTTCTCCGGTGACTGAAATGTCAGTTTGTGATGTGCCATGACGAACTCCTTATCCATTTTCGTGTTGTCAGGTGAAAGGGGATGCCGCAAATCTGATGGCTGCCTTTCTTGTTTTTCTGCATTTTTTTGTTTTTCAATGGAACCTGTGTTGTCTTGTTTTTGAGAAGGCGCTAGTATTTTTTCGTGGGAGGTGTTGTACAGAGGTTCTGCCCGGCCTCCAAATATACGCCACACCATGGGATTCTGGATGGTCTGCTCTTGTGTTTTCTTAAAAAGATCTTCTATACTCAAAGGTAGCAGCCCACGCCCATCAAAGCAGGGCTGGAGGTCAACAGGAAGTCCCATGGATTTTACTTTGGCAAGGAGGTGGTGAAGCTGAAGCCACCCGGAATGTCCTGAAGCAGAAATTGGAACTGCTGCATGGGGAACATCCCCAAGAATATTTTGAACCAGTCTTGTCAATACTTGTCCCGGCCCCACTTCGATAAAAAGCCTGGCTCCTTCCTGGTACATGTTCTTGATCATTTCTTCAAATCTGACAGACTGAGAGCCATGATTACTTATATATTCACGTATATTGTCGATTTCTTCAGGGTATTGCTGGGATGTGCCGTTGCTGAACACCATGAGCCTTGGTTTTTTCAAAGAAATTTTTTTCAGCGTCTTTTCCAGGTCCTTGCTGATGCTGTCCATGGCTTTCGTGTGAAATGCAGCAGTGACCGGTATTTTTTTTATTGTTATTTTTTCCGATTTGAACGCCTCGACAGACCTGTCAATATCTTCTATAGGACCGCTGATGACATTTTGAACCGGAGAGTTATAGTTAGCTATAGTAACATTCAGGTTCTTTTTTTCAATGATACGAGATGTGGTCTCGGCATCGGCTTGAACTGCAGCCATTGTCCCGGTATTTTGATTGGAAAACTTTGCGATCATCTTGCCCCGACTCTCCGAAAGCTGGATCAGGTCTTTTCTGGAAAGGACCCCTGCCGTACAAAGTGCGACATACTCTCCATAGCTGTGTCCGGCTACCATATTCGGCCTGATACCAAAACTGGACAAAATGTCATGGCAGACGAGATTTACGACTCCCATGGCTGGCTGTGCAACCTGTGTCTGGTTCAGAGCTTTTTGCTGATTTCGTCTTTCAAGATTTGAAAACACAGGCTCAGGGAATATGTAATCAGAAAGATGTATGTCATAGCTCCCTTCCGTATACTGGTCTGCTAATTCAAGCAGGGTATATGTCTGGGGCATGGAGACGACAAGATCCCGAAGCATGTTAACCCTTTGTGAACCCTGGCCGGGATAGAGAAAGCATACCGGGAGAGAAGTGTCATTTGAGCGATTGAGAGCTTGGTCTTCGGAATAGTATATCCCCAGAACTTCCTGGCGTACGTTATCTTTCTGTTTGTCCAAGGACGACTGTACTGCCTTTAGTTTGTTTTTAAAATCTTCAAGCGAAGAGGCAATAATATTCAACCGGCAGTCTGGATTTTTCGGCTGGTAACGATATGAATCAATAAAAATACTATACGCCAATTGGCTGAAATCAATATTCTTAACACCGCCCAAAAGTGCCTGCAACTGATCAATTTTATGCTTTAATTTTTCCCTTGATGGACTTGTAAAGGAAAAGATCTCACTATCACGAGGAAGCATATTGCAAATGGTAGGGCTGTCGTCATTCTCCTGTTGAAACTCCTCCATTACCAGATGAAAATTACTACCGCCGAAGCCAAAGCAACTAAGACCTGCTTTCCGAGAACTCTCCGGGTTATTTAAAAGCCATGGACGGGTTTCTGAATTAATATAAAAAGGAGTCGTCTTAAAATCAAATTTTTTATTAGGAGTGTCGACACCGATGGTCGGGGGCAGAATCTTTTGGTTCAGTGCCAGTGAGGTTTTTATCAATGACGCCAAACCGGCGGATACTTTCGTATGTCCAATCATAGATTTTACCGAACCTACCGCACAATGCCTTCTTCCAAGAACACTGCTTTGCTTTAACAGCGTTGTGCAGGACTGCATTTCCACCCTGTCTCCTAAAATGGTACCCGTTCCATGCAGTTCCAGCAGTTCTACAGATTCAGGAGATATTCCTGCATCTTCATAGGCCGCTTTCATGGCACGTAACTGTCCTTGCGAGTTGGGGGCCACCAAACTCGTGTTACGTCCATCACTTGCACCGCCCATGCCTTTGATGACAGCATAGATACGATCTTTATCTCGTTTGGCATCAGAAAGCCTTTTCAATACCACAGCGCCCGCACCTTCGCTCAGCACAATCCCGTTGGCACCGTCATCCAGAGGTCTGCTCTCTCCTGTGGGGGAGAGCACCTGAGCCCGCGAGAACATCACATACCCCAAAGGGTGATTATCCAGATCAACCGCACCCACAAGGGCGGCATCACAAGCATGGGCTCTGAGCTGCCGCAAACCGGTATCCAGAGCCGCAAAAGAGGATGCACAGGCAGCATCAACGGTAAAATTCATTCCACCGAGGTCAAAACGATTGCTTATTCGGCCAGCTATAACATTGGTAAGTACCCCTGGAAAAGAATCTGTTGACCATTCCGGCAACCTGCTTTTAAAAGCATCCAACGATTTTTGTTTCATCTCCTTTGGGACACTGTCATCAATATTGGAAAAATAGTCTGCCAGGATCCGGCAGGCATAATCCATACCGAGGTTGCTGAAACCACCTGCAGCAAAAATGACAGACGTATTTTTACGGGGGAAGCTTGATTTCTGAAAGCCTGCATCCTCCAGGGCCTGATGGGCGACCTTGAGGGCCACCAATTGAGTGGCGTCGATGGACAGAAGGCTTTTGGGGGCCATCGCATATATTGTAGGATCAAAAAGGATATCCTTGAGAAATCCTCCCCATTTAGAATAAGATTTATCACTGGATCGACGATTTGCATCAAAGAATTCATCTATTTTCCATCGATTTTCAGGAATCTCTTTTATGGCACATACGCAATTGGTAATGTTGTGCCAATACTCTATGATATCGTTTGCCTCCGGCAGGAAACAGGCCATTCCAACAATAGCAATATCTTCATTCCTATGCAGTTCAAACCGTTCCTTCGGCGAACTTGAACCTTGCTTTGGAACAGGATCCTGAACATTTTTCAAAAACTCAAAACTCTGAGCTGTCACAATTTCATGAAGCTCTTTAATGGTGAAACGGCTGTCATGCAACCGGGCGATCTGGCCGATCATAAACAGCCCTTCCTTACGCTGGGTTTCCTCATCTACTTTTGTTTCTTCGATTTGGATATGGGTTGCATGATCTTTATCTTGGGATTCCTGATATGTGGTTAAAATTCCTTTTGATGCCAGTTTAAGACGTCCAATATTCATCAACTCCAGTTCTTTAGTAATTTCGACACTTGATTTACCGCTCAAAGCCAGCTTTTGCTTCTGGGTATAAAACTTTTCTACAAAAGGAGTTTCCATACATGAAGAAGCATGGCCGGAACCTGACCGGAGTAAACGGGTGGAAGTACATGCCAGAGCTTGTTTTTGATACTCAGGTGTTATGGCTGCGTATTGCACAGACTCCTCTGTGAAAAGATAGGCACTTCCCATGATCATTCCCAGCTTGAACCCGGATTTTGCAAGCGGAGCAGCAAGGGTCTGGACCATGGCAGAAGAAAGGGCATCATGGATACCGCCCGCAAAAAGAATCTGTGCTGAATCGGATCTTGCAAGATCGCTGGAAAGAAGTGTGTTCACAGCAGACTCCCACAGGATAAAACTGGATAAGGGACCTACATGTCCACCGCACTCACTTCCTTCAAAAATGAATTTTCGAGCGCCTTTTCTTATAAATTGTGACAAAAGTGCAGGTGTCGGAACATGCAGATAGGTTGAGATCCCTTCAGCCTCAAAATCCTCTGCCTGAGTTGGTCTTCCCCCTGCAATAATGGCAAAAGGCGGAGAAAATAATTTTATTGCATCAAACTGCTCTTTGCGAAGTCCAGCTGGTAGAAAACCCAGAATGCCGACCCCCCAAGGCCGTGACTTCAATTCATCCTTTATCCCGCTCAGGAGTTGTTTTATCTGAGGACCTGGAAGGGCGGAAAGTGCAATAAACGGTAACCCTCCCTGCTTTATGATTTCCAAACTGAAACCGGGTACATCTGAAATATTGGCCATAGGGCCCTGGATGATTGGAAAGCGTGTGCCATGGGTCTTGGCAAGAGGGGAATTCTCGCTGAAACACCGGTAATTCGTTGCCATTTCCAGATGGTCCCGGCACCCGTTCTCAACAGCTCTTAGAACATCCCTGACACTGCCGAATTGCTCAAACAGAGATGCAGCCATCCCAATGTCTTGTCCGCAGGGAATAAGACCACCCTCCGAGCTGTTCTCCTGAAGGAGTCTGGCCATGATTTCGTACCAATTATCCGATGCTTCAAGTTCGGTTTCACAATCGTGGACCAGCTTACGTCCATTCTGGCTGTAAAGCCTGAAAAAGATGCCCCCTTGACTCAGAGAGATGGTTTCACTGCCATCCATTTTCTGCCAGACCTTTTTTTCTTCCATGGAAAAGGGCGATTCCCTGGTCAGCCACAACTGCTCACACAGTACACCGCCCACTGCCCCTGCCAGACGTACTGCGGGTATGGTATGCAACCCCATGCCGCCCCAGACCCAGTAAGGGACTTTAACTTTTCCATGTAACTGCTGACAAAGAATAAAAGCCGATTCTCCACCGGTATATCCTCCAGCCTCATTGCCCTTGATGATAACTCCGTCGCACCCGGCCTTCTGTGCCGCTTCAGCCATTTCCAGAGTGGTAACTTCCAGGATGATTTTTCCAAAGGTATTACGCATTTCCTGACAGGTAGTTTCAAACTCACGCTGTGCCAGGCCAGCAAGAATAATGATAGGGGCACTGAAGGTGATATGCTTGAGTAATATTTGGGGCGAACGTGAGGTAAGGCCCATGCAATCCCATCGAATCCCCCATTGATCCAGACCTCTTGCCGCAAGTTCCAGAACACCGACAGCGTGCAAAGTATTACTGATATTGTTAGTATATCCCAGGTCCAAAATGCCGATTTCACCAGAATGGACTGCAGCCACAGCAATGCCTGGGTCACAAATATGTGAAGGCGTTATTACAAGATGAGATCCCATTTAATCTCCTCCTTAAAATCTACATGAAGCTTTATTTTTGGCTTTCTGCCGTTCCTAAAAAAATTAAAATCTTAAAGCTTGTTATCCGAGATACTCATTTCTTGTTATTTATTTATCTGCCGATTGAATCAAGGCGACGCTTCATGTCTGAGATGCTGTTCATCAATGAGTCAAAGTGAAAGTATAAAAATATTGATCCATTTTTCAAAAGACCAGGAATTTCCTTGGCTTTAAAGTGGATACAAAGATCATATACCTTGCCGCCAGGTGAGACCTCCATTAGCAAAAAACGTGGAATAAAAGCATTCCTGTCATGAATGAGTGAAAACAGTTTATGCAGCATTTTAATGATATTTATTCCCCTGCAGGCTTTATCTAGAGCAGTGCAATTCCAGCAAATGAATTCAGCATCGGGTTTAATGATGATCTGCTCTTCTTTCTTGAAATAAGATACAAATATATCATTAAATTCATCAAAATCATATCGATAGTCATCAAATTGCTTTTTTGCATAGCAGTGCTTGTGGCTCCACTCATTGAAAAAAATTCTTTTCAGATCAGCAATATAGGCATATGCTACTCCAATCAACTTATTATCGTAGTCCCTTACAGTGGAAACATAGGCTCTTTTTTTTAGTATTTCATACAGTTTATTAAATGTTACGAGAGGATCATGCCAGAATATCGCCTCTTCTCCTGTTAAGGGGTTGACGGGAAATTGACCAATACTGTCCATCTTATCCAGAGATACGTATTCATTGTCTGGACATTGGAAAAATTCTGCCGGAGAAATAAACCTGTCCTCTGTTGGGAAAAGCAGGTAATGCCTATTGGCATTATTAAAAATAAATCTATAAAAATTAGCAATTTCAAGAAGGCGGTTAAAATCTATGGCATCGGAACCAAAAGCGATAAAAATTTGTTTGGAGCTGGTCATTAACATTTTAATATTCCGGTGTTGTAAATATTTAAAATAAAAACAGCTTGGAGTCTGTGTAAAAAATCACAAAAAAATGTTATGAAAAAAGCAACTTGAAGGAAATAGATATGACTCCAATGTATCCTATGACTTTTCAGGGGTGATGAGCAGTAAATAGAAAGAGCGAATAAAAATTAGACATGATGCTAAATTTTTTTCTGAGTCAGACATTACTGAAAAGCTATAAAGTAGAATAGTACTAGAAAACTTTTTTTGTCAACTCAAAAAAGAAGAATTCACAAAAGAATACCGCGTTCTCTAGACAATATACTGAAATCACTCTTAATAAATCAATAAAAGACCTTCCGAAGCTTGCCTTAAGGTTGTATAAAACCATAATCAAAACCTCTCAAAAAGCACTTGCTTAATATCTATGGGCCTTTTTATGAAGGAATTCTGGAATGCATTAAATGGTGAATTCCAGGAAACCTCTATTTTTGCCTTGAACCCCTTAAATGACAATAGTATTGAGATATATCACCATTGAAAAATTCATATGTTTTGAAGAACTGCCCCAGAGTTTTCATTTTGCCTTGACAAAAGGGAATTCCTTCCTCTAACTTATAAAGTTATAATACAGCCTTTCGTTTCCGGAGGCCTTCCCAGCCCCTCACATCCCAACTATTGTATCCATGATTAACAGGATGCGTCAGGGAAGCCCTTACCATATCAATGGCAAAAACGGCCATCTTTCTTCAAATTACCTGGCGGTACTGCAATAAGGTAATACCCGTTGACGGTAAAAAATATAGTCACACAACGGTGTGCCAACAGGAAAAATCATCTGTCAGCCAGAATGTTTTTTGGGGCTTGGTCACAAGATGGGCCACCCTGGGGAGGGGTCAGGCTTGCGTTATTGACGTTTTCGTTTAAATTTAGCTTTATTCTTAGACACTTGCCAAAAACACAATAACACAAGCCTGACCCCGTTGGTCCTTGAGATGAATGGTCCATCTTATGAGCAAGCCCGTTTTTTTCAATGAGGAGCCCATATGAACTTTACAAAGATATTATATCATTTCCCTGTTAGCATGATTCTCCTGTTGAGCCTGTTTTTTCACACTGCATTACCCGCACCGGCAACGGCTTCCCAGCGGGAATATGAAGAAACAATGAAAAACAACATCGATAAAATTTACCGGGAAATGGCCCGGAAAATTGACGGACTTGACCCCATTGTCTCAGATTTTTCCAATGAGCTGACCACCCTAGAAAGGTATGCCCTTCAATATGTCGAATTGTACCAGCCGCGCATCCCTTTAAAAAATACCCTGCATGGGCTTGGCCTCCGCCACGTGGAAAAACGACAGATGCGCCTGGACAGCGTTAATGCAATTATTAAAGATGTCACAGATGTCCATGTAAAGTACGGGGACCTGTTCAGAAAACTTCAATCCAAAAGAGATAAACTGATTATCCTTCACGCAGGCAAGCTGGTTTTTGATTACGTGTTGTTGCCCCTGGACCGCTGGAACTTTATTGCCGATCGAATTGTCAACTGGTACAGTGGCAAAGCAGGACCAGTCAAGTTCGTGCCCGAGGGCGGCCTTGGCGCAACAACCGCCACCAGACGTCTGGGGCAAATCAGTAAAGAGCTGGATGACGAGCACAAAAAACTTCATTCCCTTCTGTATACCAAGCCCAAGGATATCGGAGATTACTTCCGCCTTGTCCGTGCCGCAGAGATTCAGGCAAAAAAGTGCTGGAACCTGTCCCATGAAATCCAGTACAGCCTGAGAGAAGACAGGAATAACTCCCTTGCCATTGCAGAAAATCGTATTAAAAATGAACTTGACCGTGTCACAGAAGAGGTTGACCGCATCCTTGGCATAACCACAACCCTTGCCCAGTGTGTTATTAATCCCGGTGTGATCACCCTGGACAGATCCAAGCCCATGGAGCGCGTAAGCATATCTTACCTGCACCGTTCCGGTCTTAACGTACCTGCCGAACCTGGTGACTTCCATTATGAAACAGATAACCCGGAAATTGCAAGTGTGGATGATAAAGGAGAGGTGACCGGAAAACAGTCAGGAACCACCCAGATGACAGCAGTGAATAAAAAGAACAACCTGCGCTGCAGTATAACGGTTACCGTCAATTTTCAACCGGTGGCCGGCAAACAGGTCCTGGTTCCAGATTTGATCGGAATGGACTACCCCACTGCCCAGAAAGCGATGAAAAAGGCTGGATTGACCTTGATGCTGTCCATGGCCACCCAAATGAATCTTTTATATCTGCCCGATACCGTCATCACCCAGTCGCCCAAGCAATTTTCCCTGGTGGATTCCGGCAGCACTGTTTTTGTTACCATGAATCCCCCCCAGACCCCACAGGCACAGCTTCTGGCCATCGTACTGGAAGGGGACCCGCCACCGCCGCTTCTTGTAAACACCACCTATACCCTGGCAGCGGTTGTCACCCATATCAATCCCAAAAACACCTACACATTTAACTGGTACATCAACGGAATCAAATCAGGCAAAGGGCAATCCTTGCAGCACACCTTCAAAACGGCTGGCACACGTCACATAAAAGTGATGATGTCCTCCACAGACCCCAGGGAGAACAGTGAGCTCACCCTTGACATATCCATTGAATACCCAAGGGATGTGACTGTTGATTTTACGATTTCTCCCATACCTGCCAAGGGAGATTTCCTTCGGGAAGGAGAAGTTATCACCTTTACCCAGACGTGTAAAAATCTTTTCAATCATCCTGAATATCGATGGTACATCAATGGTTCCTATTTCCAGAGCGGACCCCGGGTGACATATCGATTCCAGGAAAAAGGGATCTATGACATTACACTGGGAATCAGGGCCGGCAGCAACTTTGACGAAGTTGAACACACCCGCAGTGTCACCGTGGGAGAAAAAAGTATCGGGGTGCTTGGCACCGAAAGAAACAGGTTTAAAGCCGTGGGAGGACTGGAAAACCTGACCATCTGCAGTGAATACTGGGTGGGCGGCACGGGCAGATGGTCTTCAAAGTGTACAAAGGTTATCACCATCGGTCCTGTTGACGGATTTGCCCTTTGTACCGGCGAACAGTCAGATGGATATAATACTGGCTTTCTCGTGTATTCCAGAAAGGGAAGTGGCAAACTCAGTTTCAAAGTGTTTCATTTCAGTTTTAACCAGTGGAAGGGAAGACTCCATTATTCCGGAGATATACCCAGCCCCGCCCAACCAGACCCTGAAACCATAACCCTATCATGCCGGGCAAATGTTGCCACCCTCACCTGGGGAAATAAAGATGGAACCGTGTGCAGTACCAATCTGTGGAAATTCAAATACTCCAAATTGCTTGCCCATTCCGGCCTGGAACGACCGGTGTGCTCAGATCCTGTAAAGGATCCGGATAAACTGAACAGGTGTACTCTTTTTGCAAACAAAGCCGTGGCGCAATACCGGGAAAATATCAGTAGAAATTGCAATTTAAAGGGCCCTGAATGGCACGGGAACAAAAAAAGACACCAACAGTGGTGCATGACGGTTTCGGGACAAACGGCGGACGAACTCACAAAGTTTCGTGCCGATGCCCTTGAACGCTGCGGAAAGGAATGGCGCGATGTCTATGCAAAACGAGCGGTGGAACAAAATGAGGAAAACCTCCAAAACAACTGTGGCTTCAGTGGAAGTGCATGGCAGTCCGATTACAGCCGCCATTACAACTGGAGTGCCACTGTTTCCAGAAGTCAGGCCGATGCCGAAACCCGAAAAAGGGATGCTGCCCTGAAAAACTGCCTTGCCCGCCGGGAGGACGCCTGCAGAATATATGCGGAAACCGCCGTAAAGCAGAACCAGGACAACCTGCAAAAGGACTGTGGCTTCTGTGGTCAGCGATGGCAATCCTCATTTGATGCCCATTACCAGTGGTGTCTTCAACAAACCCAAAAAATCCGGGACATTGAAACCAGTGCCAGGAAAACGCTGCTCAACCAATGTAAGCCCCTATCTGCCAATGGTACAAAAACCTTTTATGCCCCCTGTTTCAATGGCTATCGATTGGATAATTGCCTCAATTTCGGCACCAACTGCGAAAAACCGGCGGCGGACAGCTTCTGCAGCGCTAACGGATTCACCCAGGCAATCTCCTGGGAACTTGAAAAGGCCCGCCCCACCTATATCATGGACGATGGTCGCCTTTGTGATGATGATTTTTGTGCCGGCTTCAAATATATCACCTGTTCAGGATACAAAAATTTCTCCAACCAGGCACCGGTGTGCAACATCCAGCGACCGGTTTCAGGAAAAACAATTCAGGTCGGCAGTACCATTGGATTCAGCGCAAAGGCAACTGATCCAGACAAAGACAAATTGAGCTATTCCTGGACCTTTGAAGGGGGTACACCCGACAAATGGAACAGCTGGCAGGGGATGGTGTATGCAGTGAGGTGGAATACCCCCGGCACCTATACCGCCACCCTTACCGTGACCGATACAAAAGGCAATACCTGCTCGGATACGGTTGTCATAACGGTTCTGGGAAAGGACGGTGCCCTGGATTGCGATCAGTATGCTGACAAATCCATCCAGCAGAACCAGGAGAACCTCAACAGACAATGCGGATTTACCGGAGAACTGTGGCATTCGGACCGTGAAAGACATTTAAAATGGTGCCGAAATTCAGATCAGCGCCAGATGGCAGACAATATACAAACCAGGGAAAAAGCACTCAACCAATGTCAGTCCACATCTGAAACAGGTGATTTTACCTGTGAAATTGCAACCCCGCCCACCATTTCATTTATCGATGCCGGAAAGACGGTTAACTTTGCCGGCACCTGCAGCAATGCGGCCGGTCCCCTTTCATACCAGTGGATCTTCGGCGAATATGGCACCATCCCCGCCACCTCCTCGCAACAGACTCCGGGTGCCGTCACCTTCCAGTGGGCCGGAAATTACAAAGTCCTTTTAACGGTAACCGACAGCAGGGGGAACTCCTGTCAGTCGTCCCGTCATGTACTGGTCTATGCCCCCAACGATCCCCGAGAATTCTGTGAAGGATATGCGGCCATATCCATTGAATTAAATGAAAAAAATATCCAAAACAACTGTGGTCTCTCTGGAGGACACTGGCACTCGGAAGAGTTAACCCACCAGAAATGGTGCCAATCTGTCTCTTTGGATCAGGCCCGGGCCTCTTTGCTGGAACGGGAAGAACAATTGAGACCATGTCTGGCCCAAACTCCAAAAACCTCCGGTTCACAAGAAAGCATTAATGAAAAAAAGACTGAAGATAAAGCAGCGGATGCACACACCGATCTGTCTGACACCCAATCGATGACAGATATTGAAACCATGTCGCTGTCCTGTGAAACCAAAGATAACCAGGAAAAGGGATGCTGCTGCTTCCAGGGGGCTCACACCTATCGATTTGAGCCACGCCATGTAACCACTGTCCTTGCTCAATTTGATACTGGAAGGAGATTTAACTGCCAAAGTACCGTAAAGCTGGAGATTACCCGGGATGACAATACATGGGAAACGGTTAAAAGCATCCAGGCAAACTCCTCAAGGGACGGCAGCGAAGTTGCCCCCATGGATGCACAGGTATCGGTGAATGCCGTGATTTCAGGTTTCAGGATATCAGATGGGTGCAGGTGTTGTATTGACTGGTCCAAAATCACTCTCAATCCAGGACTCCCACAAGAGAACAATTCCGATAACACTTCTGAGGGGGAAGCATCTGACGACAAATTTGATACAGACAATCCCCCACCTGACCCAGCCATCTCAAAAGCGTATCAGCAATACATTGCCGCCTACAATGCCCTTACCAGTCTCATGGCAGCAGGCAAAGGAGATACCCCCCAGGCCCAGGAGGCATACAAAAAATTCAAGGCTGCCAAGGATTTTTATGAAGCCGCATTGAACACCTCAAAACCCAATGAACCTTGACTTAAAACCAGGTGTTAACACCTGAAGAAAATGACAATGTTTGTCCGTTGGGGCAAAAGTTCACTTTACAATGGGCTGCTTTTTCCCTGCCCAGTCAACAATTCCCCGGCGCATGTTAAATATTCGTTTAAATCCTGCATCAATTAATATTTTGGATGCCACCGTACTGCGATTCCCCGTGGCACAATAGATGAGAATATTGTCATGTTTCCGGTGGGAGAATTCACCGAGTCGTTTTTCCAACGACTGAACCGGTACCAGAACTGCATTTTCCAGGTGTCCCCTTTTAAACTCACCTTCTGTTCTTACATCAAGAATTAAGGGATTGACATTCTTGATAAATTTTTGAGTATCCTCCGTTGACAACTCGGTATAATGGGCTTGGGTGTAATCTATTATTTGGATCTTTCCCTTGAGTGTTCCCAGGGTCAAGGGAAAAATTCCCACGGTTTTCATTTTGAAAAACGGGGATTTTTCAGCATTGGTATTCACGGTGGTACTGATGTCCAGGGCCGGGATGGACACAAGGACCTCCTGCTCGGAAGGATCTAGTTTAAATTTTATATAGTCCCCACGATACACCGTTAAATGAAAGGGTGAGGTTTCCCTGGACATGTCAAGGATTCGATATCCATTGAGAAGGGTGCCCGATATTTCTTTATCATTGGCACTGCTTTCAATTTCCGGTGGTGAACAGCTGGTAAAGGCGATGATGGAACAAAAAATCATAATTATTTGTTTGGCAAAGACCATTGTTCTCTCCTGGTGGTGATAAAATGAAGGGATTTAAAACTTTTGGGTTTACAACAGTGAAGCCTCCCCTGTTTTCCATGTTATATCACCTTGAGCATAAGTCTGACAATCGTCTCCACCGAAGTTTTATCTGTTTCCAGCAAAACCTGGAGAATGAATCCATCCACCACTGCCACAATGAATCTGGATTTTTCCGACACATCAATGTGAGGCTCCGGCATGTGGGAATGGGCCTGGTCAACCATGGAAAACCATTGGGCATATGTTTTTTGAAATCTTTTCTTTAATGAGATATTACCGGAAACGGCCTCCCGTATCAAATACAGATGAAGCCGACTTCTGGCTTCCGAGGTGAGCAGAATTTCAAAAAATGCTGTGAGCAGGCTTTCCCAGGAAGGGGAGGCCTCATTTTCAATCATGGCAAACAATTCCGTGGAAATTCGCTCCATGTGAAAATCTGCAATATCAAAAATCAGGTCATTTTTACTGGCATAATAATAATACAGGGTGCCCTTACTCAATCCGGAGGCCTTTGCAATCTGGGCAAGCGTAATTTTATCAACCCCTTGCTCGCCAATAATATTCATGGCCGCATCCATGATTTTCTGGCGGTTATCCAGGCCGGACCCCTTGGCTGTCTTTGCCATCATGCCTCCTGTGGCGCGGCTTCTGATTTCACCCTGGCCGTCATGGTAATGGCTGACACAGGGCACTCTTTTGCACAGAATCCGCATCCCATGCAAATGGATGCATCCGTTAATACCGGAAATACATGGGGATTGTTTTTTTTCTGTAATGCTTCTTCCAGCGCCCCTGCCGGGCAGACATCACTGCAGATACCACAGGACATGCAGGTATTAAGGTCAATGACCGGCTGTTCCCAATCCTTTTTTTTAACCTGAATGGCGGTTATACCAAAAGCGTCATTTATGGCTGCAGCAGGACAGACCCTTCCACAGGCACCACATTCAATGCACAGATCCGCATCAATGGTATGGGCTTCTTTTTTTTCACCGCTGATGGCCGTGGACGGACAAATCCTCCTGCACGCCTGACAGCCAATACAATCGGTGGTAATCGAATATGCCATTATATTTCTCCTTGTCGTCACTCCTGATTTTTCCTGTTGATTCCTATGAAATGGAAGCAACTTTATCAATGATCTCTTGGGAAGGAAATCCGGTGTCTTTATCCCAGCCGAACAGCTCCCAGTAATCCTTCATCAACGCATCAACATCCACCTTACACCCTTTATTTGCCCCTTTTGTCTGTACAGGAATACCCAGAAGCCGGTCGCTGATTTTATTGTCCCTGGGAAAAATACCGTGTTTAATATTAAAGGCCTGCTTCAAGTTCTGGATATTTCCCCCCAGATCCAGATATTGATCCGGAGTTAACTGCCAGCCCGTGGCGGCATTGAGCCAGTCAAATATCCCAATGCGCTTTGCCCCTAAAAACGCCCCGAACAGACAGGCTCCGGCACCGTTCATCACATTGGTATATTCGGAAATAAGCTTGCTTTTCCGGGCATGGTTGATATCTTTTTTGTATTTACTGCTTTTCATGAACACCAGGCCGATCCTGGGTGCCCGTTTAACCGTTTTCCACAGCTGAAACATCTCATAATAAAGCCAGGCCCCATTGGTGTGACGTCCCGGTGCCGGTTCCACACTGTAATGAAGGGCAAAGCCCGGATCATTTCTTGAATCGTGCATGGACGGTTCCTGACCACCGGCATGCACAGCGATTTTATCTGCGCCATTTCCCATGCGTTCAGCCGCCCGTTTTACACCGTCGGCCAAAACATCACCAATGCCCTGGCGGGTGATCATTTTTTCAATTAAATATTGAATGGCCTGGGGATCTCCCCATTTCAGTTCCACGCCATCGGTATCTTCGGTGGTGAGAATCCCCTTTTCAAAACACTCAAAGGCAAATGCCACCGCATGACCGGCCGAGATCGTGTCCATGCCGGCCCGGTTCAACAGCTCATTGAGATAAAAAATCGTATCCATATCCTGGTTCATGACAAACCCGCCAAAGGAAAGCACGGTCTCGTATTCCGGTTTATGGGTTTCTTTGAATTTACCCTTTGTTTTGCAGATACCGCCACAGCCCAGGGGGCAGGAGTAACAATGAAATTTCTCGGTTTCTTTTTTAATAAATACGTCGGGATTGGAACTTCTGCTTTTGAAAAATCCCCAGTCTGCACTGGAACCCTTCCAGTTTTTAATGGGTGCATCCCCCATTTCAACACTGGTCTGGTTCATGGAGACGGTGCCCCATTTTCGCAGCAGTATTTTATACAGCAACCCATCCTGGGTGAACGCCCAGGGCATGATCCGAATGAGCGCCCCCAATGGCCCGGTGAGAAATCCCGGCAAAAACGGGGGTTGAAACTGCACCCATTTATTGCAGATCCGGCTTAGCCGTTTTATTTCATGGGGATTATGGGAAACAATGCGCCGGGTACCGGCCAGCACCAGGGCTTTGAGCTTTTTTGATCCCATGACGGCACCAAGGCCCGAACGTGCGGCCATGCGCCCCTTGTCCGTGGAGACACCGGCCATCAATGAGCATTTTTCACCGGCAGGGCCAATGCAGGCAACCCGGGTTTTCCTGCTGTTGCTCTGTTCAATCAGCTGGGTTTCCGTTTCCACGGCATCTTTGCCCCACAAATCAGTGGCATCCCTTAATTCCGCCGTGGTATCATCCACATACAGATACACCGGGTGGGGGCTGATGCCTTTAAAAAAGATCCCATCCACCCCGCACCGCTTAATGGCAGGGGAGAAATTACCACCGCAGTTGGCCTCTCCCCACCCCCGGGTTAAAGGAGATTTCCCCGTGACCATCCATCGGCCGGTGAAAAGAGAGCCGGTTCCGGTGAGAAGCCCGGACACAAACCCCAGCATATTGTCCGGCCCCAGGGGATCTGCATGGGCTGGAATGCCATGGTACAAGATGTGTACGGCAAGCCCCATGCCGGACAAAAAAGATTCATAAACGGCATGGGAAACCGGTTGAATATTGATGGTCCCCGCAGAAAGATCCACCATCATTATTTTACCCATGTACCCTTTTCGCATTGGATTCATCGTCACTCTCCTTAACCCATTTTTATTTTAGATCTGTCCAGGGGGATACCTTCCCATGCGGCTCTGGCCACCATGAGCCAGTCATCATAATCGGTCTCTTCCGGGTTATAAAAGGCGGCACCATCTCCCAGGGCCGTTAATGCAATGTCAGGCAGCCGCTCTTCCGGGACCCGCCTGTTTCCGTCCTTATCTTTCATATCTTTAAAGCAGGTGGCATGCATTTTATTTGTGGCAGTGCAAAGATTCTGGTTAAACTGCCGAATCCAGGCAATGGTTTCCAAAGCCCTCTGTTCCTCTGGTGTTATGGCATACACATCCGGACCTGCCAGAACAAACAAAAGTTTGCCCAGCTGATCTTCAATTTTATGAAGATTATATTCCAGGCCATAGGGCAACAGGATGGCCATGCAGTTGCCGTGGGGAATATGACACACGGAACCAAATGAATGCCCCAGGGCATGGACCATGCCCACCATGGAGTTGGAAAACCCAATTCCGGCAAGGGTGGCGGCCGTGGCAAGGGCCAGACGTCCTTCTTTGTTGGAAGGGTTTAAAATGACATCGGGCAGATGGGTTTTGATAAGGCCCATGGCTTCTCTGGCATGGGCATCGCTTAAGGGATTTTTACTGAGCATGGTACAGGCTTCCACGGCATGGGCCATGGCATCCATGGCCGTTGCCGCTGTGATATGCGGCGGCAGGGTCAGGGTCATTCGTGAATCAACAATGGCGGCATCGGGAAGCAGGAAATAGGAGGCAAAGGCCATTTTACGGTTCTTTTCATGATCGGCAATCACAGCAATGATGGTTACCTCAGAACCGGTTCCGGCGGTTGTGGGAACCGCGATCAACGGTTTCAATTTCCGTTTTAGTGCCCCTGCACCGGTGAACTGCATGAGATCATCTGCCCTTTCAGAGACAAGGATGTTGATCCCCTTTGCCGTATCCATCACCGACCCGCCCCCCAGGGCGATAATGCTGTCACACCCGGTTTCATGGTAAACTTTGGCCAGACGGTTGACCACCTTCACATCCGAATCCGGGGGCACATCGTCTTCAATGCATTGGATGGTAAGGCCATTCTCCACGGCCTGAACCAGAATATCCACAAGCCCGGCCGCCTTGACACCCTTGTCTGTTAAAATCATGGATTTGTTTGCTCCCAGGACAGATAAAAGATCAGGGATTTTTTCCAGAGCATCGTGGCCGGCTACGATATTTACGCGACAACAGAACTCGTAATAATCGGGTATATACATGAGTTTCTCCTTTATCCCTGTTCCACTGGCTGCCCATGAAGGCAATGGTCCAGAACCGCTTTGAGTGTATCTGTTTCAACCAACTTGTCCTGCCGGCAGAGTGCTTTGAAATAAGTATCAACGCCAGCGGTATCCAGGCCTGCATCTGCCAGGGTTCTAGGTATGGCTCCACGGCTCAAGCCATACAACTTATTGAGGATATTTCGAAGGGTCTGTATGGCGACAACGGGCCGTTGACGGGATGGGATGGTGCAAAATTCATCCTGACCCACCAGGCTCAGCAAAAGGGGGTCCAGATCTGAATCCATGCTGGAAAAAAGTTCAAGTATGGCGGGCAGTACAATTAACATGGCCTGGCCAGGAGCGGCTGAACATGAAATGGGTATGGCATTGCCCATTTTAAACCCCATCAATGAGGGATTATTGGCTAAGAGGTAGCCGGTAATAACCGAGGCGTGTACCAGGCATGCCAGCGGATGGCGATCTTTTTTGTCGCTGGGAAAACTGGCTGTATCTGAATAAGCCTCCCTATTGAGCAATGTAAAAAGCGGGTCCATGGCCAAATCCACAGCTGTGGCGGCATAGGCCCTGGCCGGCGGATTTTTTGACAGGGCCAGGGTTTCCCAGGAGACCGCCAGACAGGTTAAGGCACCATTGACAATATTTTTAATTGTATCCCGGGCCAGTATGCGTTGATCTATCAATGCCATATCCGGAGCAAGGGCGGGGATATTAAAGCGCTTACCATTAAACCGGGCGGTGCAATCTGTTTCCCGGCCGGTTCCGACACTGGTGGGCACATAAACAAAGGGCATTAAGCCGGGCGAACCCAGGTTGGGATCAACTGTGTGATCAATGGATATTTTCAATGCATCAGGCCCCAGAGACACAGCCATATTCAATGCCTTGGCCAGGTCAACCACCCGCTTTCCACCCATGGCGATGATACTGTCAAACCCTTTTTCAGTAAACAGTTGATAACAGCTTTTCAGTGTTTCCATATCACAAGAGCGCTCCCGGTCCAGGGGCGGATAAATACCAAGGGTAATGTCTGATTCCCTGAAGGCCTCTATCAGGGGTTTTGTGCAGTTTGAGTCCGCCGCCTCGATGTCCTGGAAAACAAAGGGCTTTTTTGCCCCCATGCTGGACAGATCAAAGGGCAGATGCTCCAGCGCACTCTTTCCAAAGCTGGTTTTGGTACGACATAAAAAGGTAAACTTGGTTGCTTTCATACCCACCTCTCCTCTTTTAAAATCCAATAATGGTTCTGATTAAAACCTGTGTCCGGTCCAGGGTATGGCGCTTTAATGACCACCGGGGGTAGCGTTTGATGGCCAATCTGGCAATGAATTTTGGCAACAGGTAAACCTGTACAATATCCAGAATTCTCACGGCGGCACATGCCGGGGGGACATCACCGCTGACGCACATCCGATCCCGGGAATTGGCTGTGGGCGTACTTTCCACAAAGGTAAACAAAAGGAAAAAATGGGCCATGCTTTTCAGGGTCATCTCAAGATCCACCGGCTGTTTTTCAATGTCAGATCCCAGGTATTTTACCCTGCCCTGGTGGTCTTTGCCCATGACCATGTAGGGTCCATGGGGAAACGCCCCCAGGGAAAAGGTGTAATTCTCCGGCATGGAATCAAACTCTTTTTTCACCTGTTTGTCCACCCGGGATGCGGCCTGGATGGCCCGCCCCACAAACCAGAGCATGATGGAAAGATAATTTCGCTGGAAAATTCTTTTGCTGGGTTTTACTTCAATAAAGGTGTCCATAGGCCTCCTGGGGATTAAAACGAGGAAAAAGTGTCGGTCGGTCACTCGACTGACTGAGAATTTAAACTGTTTTTCCATATTTCGTCAAGGTTTTTGTTTGACTGGAGAGTTGGTACCCCTGGACGGACTCATCACTTTCAGATATCACGCTATTTTTTTTATTTTCAAAAAGCTTGTAATCCCACGAGTTCATGGATACGCTTATAATAAGGACAAACGGGCGCATTCCCATTTTCCCGCTTCGCGCTTGTCAGAGAGGGGTCAGGCTTGCGTTATTGGCGCTTTTGTTTAAATTTGCCTTTAAACACAGGGTCTTGACAAAATCATAGAGCCTCATAAAAACTCAGGCTCTAATACCACATAGCCTGACCCCGTTTGCCCCACCAACTATGACAAACAAACCATATTGTGACCAAACCGGGAAAATGGGAATGCGCCCGGACAAACTATACGCAAAATTAATAAAATGATCATGGAAATATAAATGGAAAAAAGACCGGCAGTTGGTGTGGCAGTCATTGTCATTAAAAATGGAAAGGTATTGTTGGGAAAACGCAAAGGGGCTCACGGTTCCGGCTCATGGGCTTTTCCCGGTGGGCACCTGGAGTTCAATGAATCCATTGAAGATTGTGCAACAAGGGAAGTTTTTGAAGAAACGAGCATGTCCATTAAGAATCTTCGGTTTGCAACAATTACCAATGACCTTTTTCTCCAAAGCAACAAACACTATGTGACCTTGTTTGTTGTCTGTGACCATGAAGATGGAATCCCCCAAGTAAAGGAACCGGACAAGTGTGAAAAATGGGATTGGTTTTACTGGAATGAATTCCCCAAACCCATATTTTTGTCTTTAAAAAATCTCTTGCAGCAAGGATTCTCTCCTTTTTGTTTAGAGACTGCACTGACACCCCCCGGTAAACTGCACGAAATGACTGCAGCACAGGTTGTATCACTGAATACTTCCGGTGGTAATGAAAAAGGCCTTGAAGATTACGACCACGAGGAATTGATGGAAACCGCATTCATGTTTGAAAATCAGTTAATGGTATTGCTGGGGGATGAAAACTTCATTTCCTATGAAGTCTATTCTGATATGTCCCATACACAATTGGCAGACATAATAGGGAATTGTACTGAACAGATTTGCAAGATAGAGAATAGTTAGTGCCTGCACGAAAAGTAAGTGCTCAATAAGTCCGGGCATTCAGGGCATCCTTTTGAATACCACCCGGTGTTTAAAAGGATAAATAGGTTTTATAACAGCGGGTTATTGAGATCTTACCACGAAAAGTCATAACATGTTAATATGGAAATAAATAACAGGGAGGGGTTAAACGGCATTCTGTTTAAATTCTCGAACCTATATACGATCGAATTTTAATGAACACGCTTGTTTTAGGCCTAAGGTAACTTGAAACTCACCGGTAAAAATCCGATGTATTTTGCATGTTGAGATTTAAAATGTATTGCGCTTAAATATATATTGTCCCGGTCAAATATTTTATTGCATGCCCCCCTATAAGAACCCGTCCCCCCAGGTGCTCACAAAAAAGATCACCTCCTCTTTGAGAGGCTTGATACGCATGAATTTTCGACTTTTGAAGACGATTAGCCCAATATGGTACCAAAGCACTATGGATTGATCCGGTTACAGGATCTTCGGGAATCCCATAACTTGGTGCAAAGTACCTGGAAACACAATCATTCCGGGTTCCGGGTGCAGTAACGACAATACTATATGGGTGAAGTCGCTGGAATAAATTTAAGTCAGGTTCCAGACTCCTTACCTCACCTTCACTTTTCAGGATCACATAATAATTTGGATCTTCTTCAACAACATGCACCTCTTGGGGATGACACTTCAACCCTTTTAACAAATCACCCGGTGGACTTAAACAAGGTGTCATTTGGTAAGCAGGAAAATCCATTTCAAACAATGCCTCCTTACGTGTAACCTGTAAGGGTCCACTTTTTGATTCAAATTGAATCGACTGACGTGCCGGTTCAAGTTCGGTAAAAATAGTAAATGCTGAGGCGAGTGTGCCATGGCCACACAAAAGCACCTCTTGTGTGGGAGTAAACCAACGAATATGAAATCCATTATCCCTTGGAACAAAAAACGCGGTTTCTGCCAAGTTGTTTTCCTGAGCAATTGCTTGTAATATTTCATCATCAAGCCAGAGTTCAAGAGGACAAACGGCCGCTGGATTCCCTTGAAAGACACTATCGGCAAAAGCATCCACCTGATATATTTTAAGTTGTTTCATTCTTTATCCTTGAAGTCTTTTAAATGAAAATGAACTAAAAGCGTTTTATCATATAGACCCGGTCATTCACCTCTGTTCCCATGTTCCCAAGGTGGGCAAAACCGTATTTTTGATTTTTTCCTTCCCGTGATGGTGCGATATTGCTCCTGGGGATACCCCAATGCAATAACAGCATGAATCTTCTCTGATTCAGGAATTGCCAACCCACCCTGCATGGCTCTATCCCGTTCAAACGCTTTTACTGCAAACCCGATGAGACAGATACCCAATCCCATGGCATGTGCTGCAAGTAAAATATTCTGGGTGGCCAGCAGCCCATCCTCCTTTGGAGAGGATGATTCCCCCTGTGATCCAACAATAATGACCGCCGTTGCACCGTGGAACAGAAGATCTTTTCCATTGACCTTCATCTCATGGATGGCATTCTTAATTTTGGGGTAATAATTCTCATAGTAATTGTCCAGTTCCGGCTTTCCCACAAGCTTCAAGACAGTTCTCAAAAACCATTTTTCAGCCAGTTTGTTTATTTTTTCATATACTTGGCCAATTATTTTTTACGCTGTTCAAGCCATTTTTGATAGGCCTCGTTGTCCTTTCGCTTGAATTCAAGAATGGCTTTCCCCACCCCACAGGATTGAAGGCTTGCAGCGTCCGTGGCCATATCACGCCGAAAACATCCCCAGTTGCCCTGGATGCAGGGAGGGCCGGGATTGTCGCATGAAGGGCTTGCTTTTTCGGTGGGAGCCGGATGGTAGCGGCATCCGGATCCCATGATCGAATGACGGTTGCACAGGCAGTTTAATACGTTGATATTTCCGCTTCGCTTTAGCAATACTTCAATGGCCCGTGCCGATTTTTTGGATAATTCTTTGATCTTGGGTGTGCTACTAGGGGGCAGGGGTTTGGGCAAGGCGCCACAGGCTTTTGCATTTTCGGCCATCATCTTTTTATAAGACGCAGGGTCGGTCAAAGCCATACAAACCAGTTGGTCCTGCAGTTTCTGATTTTCTATTTTTCCAAGCCGGCATGCATTGTCTTTGCCCTTCCAGCCAGCCATCTGTTGAAGTACCTGCGCTCTTAAATCCAGATAGCTTCTAAAGGCAAGGGCATTGCGGGCACAATATATGGACGAATAGGTCTGTTTTCCGGAAAGCGCGCCTGAAACTTTGCCATAGGCATGGCCGGAGGTTTCTTTGACTCTGTCAAAAATACTTTTGTCTTTTATCTGGGCGTCATACGACTTATCTTTACACTTGCTGTTGTACCAAGCGTCTTTCATTTCCTCGTAGAATTTATCCTGGCTCTTGTCTTTTTTCTCCTGCTGGTACCATTTTTCCAGGTGGCCCATGATGGCTTTGTCAATTTCTTTTGCATCTAAATGAATGGGCTTGCCCTTTGAGGCCAGAAGCAGGTTCGCTTTGGTTAAAAATTGTTTGTACCCTTTTGGATTGGCTTCAATCCGGCTACGCAGGGAGGTTCTTAAATAATTGGCCCCTTCGCTGGCTGTAATATCATTTACCTGGGAGATGGTGCCGCCTTCATCTCTCAAGCTTCTATATTTATCCATAAAATTCTTGGTCTCATCGTTGATCAGAGCCCCTCTCAAGACGTTCAGGGTTTCATAGTACGCTTTTACCGCAGACCAGCCCGGAATTTTAGTTACCATAGACATGGTAACCGTTTTCATGGTGTTGATGGCGGCGGCCCGGGCCATTTCAATGGCTTTGGCATCTGCATTCGGTACGCTGAGCTGTCCGGCAAGGTCGGCAAATTTTGCGGTCGTCTTATGCAAGGCTTCGAGATCATTGTCATCCAGGAGAACCACCATCCGGGTATACTCTTTTTTCCAGGCAGCTTGTTCCTCCTTAGTCATTTTAAGAGGATTATAGCCTTTAAGTTTATGTTCGATAGCTTTTTTACCCAGCCTGGACAAAATCTTTGGGTCCTGACAAGCTTTGAGCATGGCTTCTGTGGAATCCCAGAGAGCGCCTTTGACACCGGCCTCCCAACCATTCTTGTCTACATTGATCTTAAGTTTCATGGCCTTGTCGTAATAGCCTTTGGTTTTGTCATAATACTCTTTTGCCTGGGCAATGTGTTTCTGACCCAGGATCAGGTCTTGCCCCATTTTTGTGGCCAATTCGCCCACCACACTTTTTAAGTCCACCCCATCGCCAAAATTAATGTTTACCTTGCGCATGTTCTCAAGGGCCAGATCGACATCGTCCTCACAGTACCTTTTTTCTTTGCCTTCAGCAGAAACTGAGCAAGGAGAAAGCATATCAAGAATATATTGAAAAATCATGGTGTGTTTTACTGAATCATTCTTGCCTTCAAGCTGTTTCAAAAGCTCAGGCGATACTGAAATAGGTCTCAGATCAGGCACTTCAAGATTTTGTTCATATTGATCCTGATGGACCTGTTCAATGGCTTTTATATCTTCATCATAATCGGGCAGGGATTCAAGAAATGCATCTGCCGCATCATTTTCTTCCTGTTCAAGTTTTGCCATATCCAGGACTTTTAATGTTATTGTACGGCGCAGGACCAGGCGGCCATTCTTGGCACTGTCGAACATGCAAAGCTGATAATTGCCCGGTGTTTCCGGCATGAGAACAGAAAAAGTACCCGTGTCTTTGCCGCGAAGTTCAACCCGTTCGATGGCCGCTTTTCTTGCTGTGACTGAGTCTGTATTTCCCAAATCAATGGTTTCCGGCAGGATACCGATCCATGCACTGGGGTCATAGGCAATGGAAGCCGTGAAACGGCCGTTTGTGTGCATACCGGCATACAGATCCTTGTTTTGTGCAAAATAGGCCTGGAGCTCAACTGCCGGCTGATGAGATGCCTGATATTCTCTATCAAGGCGGACATTGATGGTGCGGATGACAGCAGACTTCGGAAGGTCTGAAAAACCTTCTTTACCCGTACCCTCCCAGAAACAGACGATATACTCCCCTGTTCTGTTCGGTGCGGTAAAAGCGGTTTGAATGCCCCTTTCTAAATTATCTTTAATAACTTCCGGTCCATGGATAAACCCGATATTTCCCTGGTCATCTTTTCCAGCCAGGGCCCAGACGAGCTTATTTTCCCAGGTTGAGGAGGGAAAAAACTCCATGGTTGTAAGCCCATTCGGGGTGATGTCCAAATCAGTCACGCGAATATCTGCATCAGGGCTGAGTAACGGGGGTGCTGTCAGCCGGATGGGGGTTGTTGTCTGAAGGCCGTCGATAAAAAGCTGATAATTGCCGGGCTCAACATCCACGGAAAGGGTTGCCTGAAAAACATTTTTTTTGATTTCTTTGAATTTAGTTTTGGCCAGGGAGCCTGGGTGGTTATAGATGGTATTAATATCTTCTGGATACAGATATACTTTTCCAAATTCCCGGGAAAATCCAGTCTCAGGCTCTACAGTTGCCGTAAGTACAAGCTTCCCTTTGGAATAGGCAGTCTCAGGCGGGGTTATTTTTGTATGATACACATCATCAACAACAAATTCCATCTGGGTGATCAGTTTGGGTGGTCCGGCCTTGGTCCATTGAAGGGTATCATAGGCATACAGCACGTAACTGCCGGGTTCCGCCGGAGCCTTCAGGGTCACAATGTCCTTGTGAAAATCCAGCTCCTTAATTTCCAGAGCCTGCTGGATGGCCGAGGCAATTGATTCTGGTGCCGACCCTTTGGGTAGAATAACAAGACACGCTGTCACGGGTTCAGGAATTGAATAATTGATCAGGATATCCTGCTGTGGTACAAAATTAGAGGCAAACAGATTAAACTCGGCAAAGTCTGCATCTTCGAGCCGGACTTTTTGCCCAAAGACGGCAACCGCCTCAGGGCTGATGGAAGGGACATCCGTTTCAAAATCCGGCAGGGGCATATCCGCTTTTTCATGAAACGTCACGCTTGTCTGGGCCATGGGTTCTTCATTGCCCTTGAGATAAAAAAGCATCTGATAGGTACCAGCCGCTTCAGGGGCTGTAACGCTGACAGGATAAACCATATACTGCTGGTAAAGATTTTTTTTCAAGATCTCTTTGCCGTCTTTTGTGAACCGGACAAACCCGTACTCTGGAATCCCTGCAGGTGGCGGAAACGTTTTAAAATTAAACGGCATTGTTGTCTGGTATGGTCCATCTGCCACCTGGATAAGGGCGCCAGGTTGCGTTTTCGGGACAACGGTCAACGGGAGAGCCGCTCTTAATTGACTTGCATTATAGACTGCAAGAAAGTATTGCCCAGGGTTTAAAGGCGCGGTGATATCAAACCAGCCTTTGCCATCTACATACTTGGTTCTATCCAAGCTAGTTTCGTACTTTTTATTTCTGACATATCCGGCTTTATATCTTGTTACCTGCAGATACTCTCTTTTCAAAATATAGGCATTCAGACGATCTGCATCAGCACCCATATGAATGCCTGCCCGGATATTTGCCCCCGGCAGAAAGGATGCCTCAGGTAACACCAATTTTACTGTATCTTTACCCTGGATATGCACCACAGCCAGCTTTTGAACCAACACCTCTGATTTAAAAGCACACCAGTGGGGATAATACAGAATATCGTAACTGCCTCCGGTTTCGGGCAGATCCACTTTCAGGTTGGATTTTCCGGAAAATTTTTTGCTTTCCGAAAGGGCATGGTTTAACCCGTGCCGGATATCCTGAGGCACAAACCATGAAGGGACCACAATACAATACGGATCCGGATTTTTGGCCGGATTAATTCTAAAACCGCTGCCGGCAATTACAATCCGCTGTTTTTTGTCAAAGACCAGGGATGGACCAGATCTGCTAAATCCTTTTATCAGCTGCACAGGCTGAGGATCACCAACCATGAGGTCAACTTTGAGCAAAAGCTGCTGGTCTTTGCTGTCCTCGCTGAAGATTCGCAACTGATATTCCCCGGCCTCTTTCACCCGATACGTTATTTTGGTAAATTCTGCTTTCTGTTTTATATACCAGTGTGTAATATGTTCTTTTGAGTCGTCAGGAGCCTCTTTTTTAAACAGACCCACCCAGGGTCGTTTCCCTTTTACACCGGCAAGCCATTCCGGCAGGTTGTGGACAACGGTACTGAATTCGCCTCCCGGTGCGATGACTGTCCCGCCCAGGCCAGAATAGCCCTGGGTCTCTATCTTGAGTTTGCCCGCCCACTCAACCGGTTTCTGGATGGTAATATTTTTCTGGGTTAAAAAAAAACCATTGCTGTCATAAACACCCAGTGTATAGTCACCGGGTACATGGGGCAATTGAATCAAAAGATTATTATCCAGCGCAGGGGCTGGGAACAGAACCGGCAAGGTATTCTGACGTTTTTTCTCTTTTCCATCTGAAGAGGGATTAAGGGGAGTCAGGCAGAGCCATACACCGCTTTTTTTTTCCAGGGTGACCCGGCATTCAAGCCACTGACCAGGGTAGTAGACGGTTTGATAAAAGCCCAGTGCATCCTCATTGACAAGGGTCAGGGCACCGGCCAGGGGCGTGTCCTGTTTTTTTTTCAGGGATGCAATTTTCTTTTTGATCAGTTGATGCCGTGCATTGTCTGCTGGTGGATACTTCTCCCAGATAAGATCAAGGTATTGATACACCCGTCTAGCTTCGGAGAAAATACCGACTGCCTCAAACTGCTGCCCTGCATCCTGCAATTTTTCCTGCAAGACAATTGAATATTCGGGCTGGGTTCTAACCGATTTTTTCAACTCCTCACGGTATTGTTGAATATCTGCATGGGTCAAAGACGTCCCGCAGCACAGCAATAATATAAAATAAGCAAACAAAATGGTGATACTTTTTGGGGGGATGATCATCAACATACCTTTCCTCATTACTGTATTCAAAGTTTCCGCTTATCAGGAGAAAAGCCGCTAGCACCCCGGGTCGGCCTGCGGCGATTTGTTAAACACATACGGCAAGGTAAAGACACAGTGGTGATAGGGTACCGGCAAGAGGTCACTGATCCGTGCTTCCACCCATTTCTTCCGGGCAATATTATTACACCTTGTTTCAATAGGGTTTCAATCTATTTTTCGTCGCCTGAGATGGACCCGTCCGCCGCTAGGCTTAATGTAACCACCAAAATCACCGGTGAAATCCGGTGTATTTTGATTGTTGTTTTTTTAAGCAAGGGTCAAATAAAGACCTGACCCTTTTGTTTTTATAAGGCATTTTGTAGAAGCTATTTCAAGGTCGTTAAAAAGAACTATTTAACAAATAATCTAATAACGTCGTGACGCGAAAGCCTAATACCGACACAACACAATAACCTAACGAAAGATTGACACAATAACCTAACAATGCTAAGACATAATAGCCTAACGGAGGTTTAGCACGATAACCTAACAATTACAAGCGTAGATAGGTTAAGAAAATGGCAACACCACAAAACAAATTAGCGCAGTCCTTGTCTATTCTAAAAGATCTTCAGAATAAAGGATTAGTTGCGATTCATACAAAGAATATGACTCGCACACATCGGGAACGCCTTCGTAAAAACGGTTTTATTAAGGAGGTGATGAAGGGGTGGTACGTCCCTTCAAAGCCAGATGAGCCAGCCGGGGAAAGTACGGCTTGGTATGCTTCATTTTGGGGGTTTTGCGCTGATTACCTAAATACAAGATTTGATAACCGATGGTGTCTTTCAGCAGAACAGTCGTTGATGATCCATAGTGGAGACTGGACGATCCCTTCACAGCTTATCATTAAAACACCTAAGGGCGGGAATAAGCCAATCACTCTCTTGTATGAAACCTCTTTGATGACACTTAGAATGGCATTACCAAACGAAAGAGATCTGGAATACAAAGAGAATTTGCAAATCATGTCCTTATCAGCATCTCTGATTTTTTGTGCGCCTAGTTTCTATGAAAATCAGACTGCAGACATTCAAGTTGCGCTCTCTATGGTTTCAGAAGCTTCTGAAATTCTACACAAGCTTCTTGAGGGTGGACATAGTTCAAGGGCCGGCAGGCTTGCTGGGGCCTTTCGACATATTGGTAAAGAGTCCATTGCCGATGATATCATCAATACAATGATCGCTGCCGATTATAAAGTAGTGGAAGTCAATCCTTTCGAAGAAAAGAGAACCTTTCTGTTTGATACTCATATACGATCTCCATATGTGAACCGAATACAAATGGCCTGGTCGAAAATGCGAGAGCTCGTTCTCAATAATTTCCCGGCACCCTCACCCCTGCCCATTGATCCTGATAAGTATCTTGATGATGTCGAAGAAAAGTATACCAGTGATGCATATCATTCGTTATCCATTGAAGGGTACCAGGTAAGTGCAGAACTGATCGAAAAAGTTCGTGCCGGCAATTGGGAACCGGAGACCAATGCTAAGGATAAAGAGCATAAAGACGCCTTGGCTGCTCGGGGGTATTTCCAAGCTTTCCAGGCCGTAAAAAGAAGCTTAAAAAAAATATTAAATAAAGAACCTGCTGGAGATGTGATGCATTCTGATCATTCAGCATGGTATAGGGAGCTTTTTGCCCCAAGTGTGACTGCAGGCCTTATCGAAGCCACAAATCTTGCTGGATATCGAAATACACCTGTTTATATCCGAATGTCAAAGCACATTCCGCCATCGTATGAAGTCGTTCGAAGCGATCTTATGCCGGCTTACTTCTCTCTTTTAAAGGAGGAAAAGGAACCGGCTGTAAGAGCTGTCTTGGGGCATTTCTTTTTTGTATATATCCATCCTTACATCGATGGCAATGGAAGGATGGGTAGATTTGCAATGAATACCATGCTGGCCAGTGGCGGTTTCCCATGGACTATTGTCCCGGTTGAAAAGCGTAAGGATTATATGATCGCCTTAGAGCAAGCAAGCATCGATAAAAACATAAAACCGTTCACTGTTTTCTTGGCGGATCTTGTTCAGAAGGGAATGCATGGTAAATAATGGTTTTTTGGGGTCGGTAGTCTCGCCCTGTTTGTTAAACAGCGTTGAATTTTGGCCCCTTTTCCGCTGAAATATGCAGCTCTCAATGTTTATTTTAAAAACATGTTTTCACTTTAACGCCGATGTAGAAATTGAACTTCTCGATAACGGCGACAACACCCAAACGAGTTCGTTTTTCCATGTAAAATACGCCTAACTCTGGAACGCCTCCGGCCGGATCCCCGGCCGGAGGAAAAAATTTGCTTTATCAGAAGAATTCACCTGGGGTTTGGTCATAAGATGGGCCATTCATCTCAATTGGCGGACCAACGGGGTCAGGCTTGTGTTATTGTGTTTTTGACAAGCATCTAAGAATAAAGCTAAATTTAAACGAAAACGTCAATAACGCAAGCCTGACCCCTCCCCAGGGTGGCCCATCTTGTGACCAAGCCCTTCACCTGCACTGTTTTTTTGTTTTATTCATTTCGTACTTTCAAGTAAAAGAATATTTAAATCAATGGTTTGTTCAACGGGCCGGGAAGTGGGGTGGTAAATTTACCTTTGGCTACGGCTAAAGCTTCAGCTGTCCCGATATTATCGGGTAAAGCCCGCCCACGTGTGTCCGGTAACCACCAAAATCACCGGTGAAATCCGGTGCATTTTGATTGTTGAACTTCTTAGCAAGCGGCAAATCAAGCTTTATCCCGAAAACGAAAACAGGTTTCAAGTT
This sequence comes from uncultured Desulfobacterium sp., assembly GCA_963674605.1. GTDB lineage: Bacteria > Desulfobacterota > Desulfobacteria > Desulfobacterales > Desulfobacteraceae > Desulfocicer. The sequence continues at coordinate 2,675,399 of OY771474.1, forward strand.
TTTTCTCTGTATTTAAGTCACACTTCAAGTCAAGTCGATTCGATTTATGGAAATAATATATTGATTTTAAAGTTTATATATCATACTATATGTGATTATTTGTTAGTCATTATGTGAACCAAGATATAAGTATGAGTTAGCTGATGCCGATGTCAATCAAAGAGTATTTAAAACGAGGTCCTTCAACATCCAAAGAGATCCAGGCTGCAACTGGCCTGAGTCAGAGTTCTGTTGCACGCAGACTCAGAGAGCTGGGCGACAATATTGTACAGATTCAGGATGGAAGATCAATCAGGTATGCAGCAACCTGCAATGCATTTGGTGTAAATGATAAAATACCATTAGGTTTGGTGGACCACCTCGGCAAAATTAGTGTGGTGGCACACCTTCGTCCATTAAGCCACGGTGGTTATTTTCTGCAACCCGTAATAAATATTTCTCCTCTACTGCTGGGTGAGAATGGAAACGGATTGTACGATGGACTGCCATATTATCTTTACGATTTAAGACCCCAGGGTTTTTTAGGTAGACAGATCTCACGTAAAATGGCAACACACCTTGAAGAGTTTCCCTCTGATCCAAGGCAATGGACAAATACCCATATCGGGAAATACCTGATATCCAACGGTGATGATTTGTCCGGAAATTTTATCCTTGGAGAACAGTCCATCTTGCGTTTGGCCCGCCAGCCTTATGGGGTAACTGAAAAATTATACCCAAAGGTGGCGGAGGATGTCCTGAAAGGAGAAATCCCGGGATCATCAGCTGGGGGAGAACAGCCGAAGTTTACCGCGTTCAGTAGCCTTTACGAGTCCCATGTGATTGTTAAATTTTCCCCCAAGGATGACACCGATATTGCAAGGAGATGGCGTGATATTTTGATAACCGAATATCATGCCGCGCAAATCATAAATAATAGTATATGTCCTGCAGCACATACCAGATTCATAGAAGCAGAAGGACGCCTGTTCCTCGAAACACAGAGATTTGACCGTTTGGGAGTATCAGGTAGATACTCAATGATTTCATTGCAGGCGATTGACAACGAATTTACTGGCCTCGGCCATAACTGGGCTCGCGTGATGGGTGCATTGAAAGAGCAGGGGTTGGTGAGTGATAAAGATGCTCATGTTGCCGGGCAACTATTGTATTTCGGGCAGCTAATTCACAATACCGACATGCATTTGGGCAACCTCAGCTTATTAATAGACGAGGACATGTTTAAACTATTACCCTGTTATGATATGTGTTCCATGGGCTTTGCCCCAAAAAGTGTCGGCGAGGTCGGGCCATTCTTTTTTGATGCCTCGGAAATCCCTGATCCGGAGCTCAATCGAAGCGACATCATCCGCTTACGCCGATTGGCATATGACTTTTGGGAAAACGTCTTAGGCGATGAACACATCTCAAGTGAGTTCGGGGCCTTTTTGAGCAGAGGTAATCCAGTGGCTTCCCTTCTGGTTGATTAAGAATAAAAATTGCTATTGAGTGAACACTTAAGTTAAGCGGCTGCTACACAGCCAAAAAAATCTCCTAAGGTTGATGTCCGCTTCAACTTAATTGTTAAATGAGCCCTCCGAATCTGTTGTATCTGGCACGACGCTTGCATTATAGGTAAAGTAACTTTCAACCTTGTCCGCCCGCAGGGCTTCATTTAACACCACAAATAACCGGCTCGCCCGGTTCATTTTGCTTGTTTTAAGATTTAGTTTTGTCCAATTCAATCAGCATACGGTCTACTTGTCTTTCATTGTTAAATCCCATTGTGGGAAGTATTGCACGCATTACTTCTATTAATTTAACCAACCCTGACCAATCTTTTGAAGTGGACCCCATGTCAAGACTGATTTTAACTTTTTTTAAGCTACATTTTCAGGTGGAATCCCGCCTTTTTTTGGCGGGGCAGATGGCCTTGTTGTGAAACTTTTCTTGAAAATTTGTCCTCCTGTGATATATTCCCACCGCTGGCTCGGAGGATAGGGCAACGCTGGGAAGCGACCCGAGCGCCGCAGACGGTGGCGAAAGCATGGGGCAGTGTGCATTGAACTGTGCACTGCCTTTCCCCATGCTTTTGTCCCTAATGCGTTAAATCCCCGCGCCTTAGCGCGGAATAAATACCCCGTAGGGCCGCCGGAGGCATAGGGTTCTCTTCCTTCAAGCGGTTCGATAGACCGATGCTGGAGCCTTGTACCCCAGGGCTTGATGAAGCCTTTCCGTATTATAAAAGGAGATAAAGGCTTTCAAGGAGCTTTGAGCCTCCTTCATTGTCCGGTAATCCTTCAGATAGACCTCCTCATACTTGATGGTTCTCCATAATCTTTCAACGAAGACATTATCCAGCGCTCTGCCTTTTGAATCCATGCTGATCCGGATATCCCTGTCTTTCAATATGGACAAAAATTTCAGAGATGTATACTGACTTCCCTGGTCCGTATTAAAGATTTCCGGTTTAGAAAAGCAGAGGGCGTCTTCCAGGACTTCAATACAAAATGTGTTTTCGAGGGTGTTGCTGAGCCGCCATGACAGCACATACCGGCTGAACCAGTCTATCACCGCTGTCAGGTACATGAAGCCGTTTCCGATCCTGATATAGGTAATGTCGGTGCTCCAGACATGGTCCGGCTTTTTAATGACAACATTCTTCAATAAGTACGGATATATTTTGTGATTTTCATTCCTTTTGGTTGTTTTGGGTTTGGGATAGATGGCTTCCATCCGCATTAATTTCATCAACCGTTTAACCCGTTTTCGGTTGACTGGATGCCCTTGAGCATTCAGGTAGGCAGTAAGCCTCCGGCTCCCATAAAAGGGGGTCTTGGTGTGCTGCTCATCCAGCAAATCCATTAGGGTGAGGTTATATGGATCTATGGGTTTAGGTTTGTAATACAGGGCTCCTTTTGAAATTCCCAGCAGCCCACACTGCTTGGTTATACTGATCTCCGGATGGTTTTTGTCAACCAAGCCCCTTCTGTCAGCAACTGATTCTCTCAACCTTTTTTTTTAGCCAGTCATTCTCAACTGTGAGCTGACCGATCTGTTTGTACAAATCCTCTATCAAGTTTTGGGTATCGTTACTGTTTTTTTTATCCTTCCGGGCTGTTGAGAAGAGGGCTGGAAGCCCCTCCAGCGCCTCTTTTTTCCACCTGGTCAGCAGGGACCGGTGGACTTCGTACTTCGATGCCAGCTCAGCTATCGTGTCCTGCTCTCTAATCACCTCAACCGCAACTTTCGCTTTGAACTTTCCGCTGTAATTTTTTCTCATGGACCTCCTTCATCTGATGAAAATCGAACCGTGCTTTTAGCACGTCAAGTGTCTCTTAGCAATCGGTTCAAATTTCGGGGTCCATTATATTTTGATATAAATTTTTGATTAATTATTTTTTCATAAAAAGCAGGATTCTTAAGCAAAAATCGTTGATTCTTTTGCATAAAGGACCACTTCATATTTAACCACTCGAAGGCAGGCTTCGTTATGGTGTCTGTATTTTTTGTTTGATCTGCGACTTGAAGAACCTTGAGCACTAATTCAAAAACCTGTAATGGCGTTACTGTTCCATTGTTATAAATAGCCCTCATATGAGCGGATAAAAGCACAGCAAAAGAAGTATAATAATCAACGGCAGGGCTGCGTCCTCGCAAAGAATTTAAAAAATCCTCTCTAACTTTACAGCCTTGTTCCTTTTCGAGAGCTTTTATAAGCAGGTCTATTGCTGCTGTATTCTCCTTAAAAATGCAATTTGTAACAAAGCATAATACAAGCTGCTCAGTAAAATCGTAAAATTCAGTCTGTTGTTCCAGTGTTGGAGCTGGGATTGACCCATATCTTACATTTTCAATATCAAAACTTTTTTTATAGTCATCATGCATTTTAGCATAAGCGAGTCCTGCTATCATTTCATTCAAAGATGTAACAAAAAGAGAAGAATCACACAGAATAAGTGCTTTTCTGATTTTTGAAGGTGATATTAAAAACTGTCCCTCAAACACAGGCCCTTTTGGCAAGAAATCAAATAAATTGCTTGTTATTCCAACATCTAAGCAACAATTATTCTCTAATTTGGCCAGCATATACCATGCCATTTCGATGGGAGTGATAAACTGATTTCCAATTTCTGAAACAGGCTCAGGGTTGCTCACGATGCCAGGATATATTTTCGTCTCTTCACCTTCGCCAAATATTTTTTTTTCACCAGCTGCATCTTGATTGAGCCACAAAAGGACATGACGGCTTATTGCTTGACAATGAGCTGCGCGTAGAGAACTTTCTGGATCGATTTCTTTTAGTTCTTGTAGAACTGAAATGAAGTCCCGGAGGCAAGTCTCACGATCACCGGCGTGCCAACTTGTCAATGCGGCATCTGCTTTTAATCCGACCTGCATAGGTACCATGTCTGGGATATCGCATTTACTTGCAGCCTTGCTACCATAAAGGTAATAACGTCTAGCTGTTTCAAAGTCACCTTGTTTTTCAGCACTAATAGCAGCATCACGTCCAAGAAAAGCCTTCTCAGTTTTACTAAGCGGGACATCAGCATCAATCAATGTTTTTGATAACTCTAAACTGCCTTGGTGATCCTCTGCTCTGTAAAGGACTTTAGCTTTTGCTCGTACGAGTTCTGAATTGGTTTTACCGTAATGTTCCAGCCCTTCATCAAGTAAACTTAGAGCCTGCTCTTTATCACCACCGTATTCATCGATAATTATAACACGATACTTTCTACAACATACAGCCAGATCAGCATGATCCCATGATACTGCATATTCTTCCAGACGAGCAAAAACTGCAGAATGGCTTGGTGGATCGATCATATTTGCCTCATGCTCCTTTAGCCATGCGCTCGCTACCAGCATGTCAACACTGAAATCAGGATCATTGTAAGGTTTTAATAATTTCAGACGAAAATCTTGTCCGCATGACTCAAGAAATTCAAAAGTAGGGAGTAGTTCGCTAATTTGTTTGATCTGCCGTGCTTGGTTTAGAAACATAAAACCAATTACTGAGATACCATCTATTTCCCCTAAAGATTCTCCTAACAATAGCTCTGGTGGAAGTAGCTTATTCTTATCTTCGAGCAGTACATTTAACTTATGAATCAAATTCCAAAAATTCGGTAATGCTCCAAATTTAGGTGTCGCGAGTAATAGTTTTGCATACACCAGAAGAGATAGAGAAATCCGCGCTGCATCATTTTCGACTCGGTCACTTTCTTTTTCAAATCGATCAAGAACTTTTTGCATCCGCTCTCGTTTTTCTTCATTTTGACAAAGCAAAAGCAGCTGAGCACCACGAAACATTTGACTAACATTCGGATCGTCGTCATAAGCAAAGGTATCTGTTCGCATGAAAGTAAACATCATAAAATGCGGGGCAATCATCTGGAGATGATCTTGACTCGCTACGATTACAGACATGCATAAATGAACTATAACCTTAGTATTTTTCCCGGACCACGCGGCCAGTAGCGCTGAATTTGCTTCGATGGGATTTATTAATTGACCTTTGATGAGGGAGTTCGCAATTTCAAAGTTTATCTCGCGCTTTTGTTCATCCGTGAGTGTTTTAATCGCAAAATTCGACAGAAGCGGGGACAAAGCGAATCGATCTATTTCCTGCTGATCGGGTCAACCCCTTTTTTATGGAGAGTTTTATCTCGTAGATTTCTTTTGGATGTAGGTTTTCCATAACCGCTCATTTTATAGCTGATCTCCTTCCCCCTTGACCTATTTTTTTATAACTACGTTCGTCAGCAAGTAAAGAAAAAAATCGGCACCCCACCCCTTTCAGGGGCGGGGACCCCCCGATTTTTTTCTTGACTTGACTTCCTCACTCCGTTTGTGGGAAATAGGCCAAGGCGGGAGGAAAAATGAATTTTATATTCTTATTTCCCGAATATTGAGTGCCTCACCGCGCTGATAGCTCTCATAAACTTGCATGGGTGTCCTGTATTTCAAGGATCTATGTATCCTGAAGAAATTGTAAAAACTCATGAAATCAACGGATTCCGTATATGCTTGTCCATAAGTCATGAAATACCTGGGCTGGATAAACTCTGTTTCCAATATTGAATTGAATGCCTCAATATGCGCGTTCTTATTTGGTGTTGCCGGTGGGATCAGTTCATGGAGGATCTGATCCTCTTCAAAGTTTTGCACATGTTCTGTGAAAACCTTGGATGTCATCTGGGTGCCATTGTCACTCCTTATTACCAATTGATTTTCATTGGGTATCCCAAAATCTTTAAGTGCCTTGTCAAGGGTGAACGCCAAATCCTTCCCTTTACAGCTTAGCCCTATGTGATAATTAACTATTAACCTCATGTAGACGTCAATTATTGCCAGTATAAAGAAAAACCTGTTTTCGCCATGAACAAAACCATATTTAAGGTCCAACTGCCACATCTGAAATGGGGCGGTAATAATTCTGTTGATGCACCTTTTACTCCTCCTTGTATGGCGCTTCTTCTTGAGAGGCAATAATATGTTTTGTTCCCGGCACAGTCGGTAAACCTTTTTGGGATTGACAGTGTAACCATAATCCCTTCTCAGATAATGGGTAAGTTTCTGATAGCCACCTCCATTGGCAAATTCTTTACGGCTTCTATAGTTTACAAGGGCTGATATGATCAGTTCATCCGGTATAACAGAGCCATCGGGGTTGATTGTGAAGCCTGGTATGGGCCTTCCCGGATTTTTATGACGGCCATCCTCCTCAACATGCTTATCTCTTTGATACCATGTCGAGTTGGCAATAGAGGCATATTTAATGACCTTCTGGACCGGATACCCTTTTTTAATGTATGATTCAGCTACTTCTAACTTTTCAGCCAGAGCTGGTTCGTTTTTTTTAAAAGGTCTTTTAACACAGCTATCTCAAGCTTTGCGTCAGCAAGTTCTCTCTCCAAAGCTCGTTGAGATTTCCGGATATCGGTTTTCTGTTTGTTTTTGTCCCGTCTAAACCATGTGTATACCGTTGTAGCTGGCACATCATGCTTTTTGGCAACAACGGCATAGTTATTCGTTTCAATGCATTCTTTAATGATTTGGGCCTTAAATTCCTTGCTGTAACTTCTCAGTTTCTCTCTGCTCATTTTCATGCTCCTTTCAGGCGTTTTGTATTACCTGATTACGAGCAAAAAGTCTCCACATTATATACGGGGTTAGAGAGTGATCCACCCATGAGCCAATCAATTGATCGAATACAATCCCTCCATCTGGTACGGAGGGTGGTATTTGTGCCATGTCCAAAACGAAATCCCTTTGAAAACTACCAGATTTGAGCGACAACCGTTCGATTAATTTTCGACCACCTTCTGGTAATTCATTTAAAAGTCTTGCTCTTGTTTGTGCGCGTACCTGTTCCATCTCAGGATTTCCAGTTATCAAGGAATCTAATGTTCTAAATTCCTTAGTATCCCAATCTTTGTTTTGCATACTTTGGATTGCAGCTATAGCGAGTTGGGGGTGCCCTCCTCCAGATACGACATGAATGTATCTAACCCAATCTGAACTGTTTTTTACATCCAAACCTGTCAATATTTCAAGAATGTCTTTTTCAGTGAATTCTTTGAGTTTCTGTTCAATTGATGCCGGTAAGTTAGCTGAAAAAAGAAAATCAGGGTTTAATTGTCGCGGAGATGTAAAGAGAAGCAGTAAATCCTTCTGGTGACATATTGTCTTTAGATACAACAACATATCAACAATATATGGTTCAAAAACACATTCGAGGTCATCAATGAGGAAACCATCTATCTTCTGCGTTGTAAGTCTATCAATAGCGACTGATAGCACTGCATTTACTTGGTCTGCATTGAGGCTTCGCAAATTGATGCCAGCCCAATTGCCTCCCAAACGTCGCGCGGCTATTTTCGCACCAATGGTCTTGCCCACGCCAGCGGACCCAAAAATCCAACTTAAGCCATATCGTGTAAGTGAGGATATGATATTGTCTATTTCAGACGTCCTATTAGCTATTGCTGGTGGAAAAGGGACTTCATCAATTGGCCTCGGCTCTACCAACCGAGTAGTAACCATATTTTTAGTTTGAGGCGCAGATGCTTGAAGTGCTTTGTTGATAAGATTGCTTTGCACTTCAAATTGAGCACGGTTGACCGGGATTTGTGTAGATCTTGCAAGCAGCTCTTCCAACAAGTCTCTATCAACAAAACGATCTTCTTTTTTTACAGCCTTTTGCAATAGGACAAAGAGTAAATTGCTAAGACAACCGTCCAATTGAGAGTGAACCCCTCCTCGTTTCATTAAGAGTTCTAACAGTTTTGAGCGTAATAGGCGTACTATATATTTTGAGTCTGGCGCACCGCAATCAAAGTGAATCCGCTTTAGAAAATCTTCCCTAAATTCTGTATCATTTAGGTTCCGAATGTAAGCTTTAGTTTTTTTTGAAAGCTTTGAAGCGTCGAGTATTTTTTTGAGAGGTTTAACATCGCCCACTTTTGCTATAGCTCGCCACGTTTCCAAGATTGGTTTATTTCCAATTCGATGTGCTGCAGATTTCTCTTTACCTATTATTGATGTGGTAAGATGGCGTAGTTCAACATGGAGTTTGGGATTTTTTTGGCGCAGATCGACAAAGCTATCTATTGAGGCGATTATATCTTCAGAATTTATTGTTACACTGTGGCTGGTTTCTTTAACCTGAACCCCCCTTAGGGAATCTTTAGCTACAACTGAATAGTCTTCTGCTACCTCCAAAAAAAGGAATTCATTAGGCTCAAGTTCTATCCATGCGAGAGCTGATTGGTAAATTTGATAAACATACCCTCTTAAGGAATCTATTGCTTCTCGGGCTAAGTTTCCTTTGGGGACGGATATTTTATTCATAAACTCTTTCAAAATTATTCTCCAAAAGGCCTACGATTCAACAGAAAAAGAATGCCGAGTTGAGGAGCGACCCACGTGGGGTGACTGCTCCAACTCGTTGTTAAGTGCGCTGCGGCATGCGTCAAACCCATTCTCAACTCGGCATTAAGTGCGCCGCAGGCGCACTTAACGCCGAGCTAAGCGGCGCCGCCAACACCTCTCGCGGACAACGACTCCCGTTCACGGCGTCCGCTTGAGCGAAATGTTATGTTTTTGATTTGGTACGTATGTCACTGTTGACGTTTTAAGAATTGAATATGATCATCAGGAAGCTGGTCGCCGATCTTTAGAACAACTTCTGTCAGCCATTTGTTGCAATCCCCACTAGTGGTCATTTTGTTACTTACTTTCAAGAGGTTATTCATTTTCACGATTGCAACATCTCCCATGCTAATTTTATAGTAAGATGGTGAGCCACCATCTCCGATACTGTAAGCTGGTAAAGACACGTCTTTATAAAATTTTTCAAAAATTTGATCTATGTTTGTTAGATTCAATCTCTCATTAGATGTATCAAATTGGTAGCAAATATCCACAAAATCGCTCTTTAATACTCTCATGTCTCCAAAGTCAGAATTGATTTTTATCGACCCGTCTGCCTCGATCTTTCGTTGCCTGCTGGATAGGAAATCAAAAATAGGCAGTTCTGTTGTGAAAGCGTTTCCTTTCGATGAATCAATTGCTTTTTTGAAATCCTTCAAAACATCAAATGAAATAATATAGCTAAACTGATAACCATATTGAGATTGGTTTATTGTAAGTGAAACATATTTTCCGTTTAAAAACTCTAATCCATTATTTTCATTGTATAAATGATAAAGCTCATCGTTTTCACGATCAAATTTTCGTAAAGGAAAAAGCTTTGTTGCCCATATGGAATTATTTAATTGGAGCTTAAAGACCTCATAACCCCTTTTAGTTTTGCCTACACTCGCTGAAGTGACTTTATATATACCGTCCATTAACTTTCGCAACGCTCCATTACCCAGCTTACATATTTACTCTTATATTCATCTGAGCATTGATAATGAGATATTGGCTCATTATTATGAATAGATATTATCGTAGAGATCAATATTTCCCCTTTTATGACATTAAGCACTAACACCTTGACGTGTTCAAGTAGCTGAGATACTTCCTGCTGATTTAAACTATCAAAACCTTCAATAAATCCAAGAGTAGATTCATGAACCAGTTCGTTCCTTGATTCCCTTGCACGAGTCAATAAATCATTAATATTATCATTTAATTTTAACGATTCAATTGCACGATTTAAATTTGAGTATTTTTTTGTGACATTCTGAATCAGCTGATTATATTCATCATCGCTTAAAATACTTCTATGTACGATAGCTAATTTGAATAATGGAAATCTTGCCAATATTTTAGTAGAGGCATCAAAGCGAGTAGCGACAGTTAATGCGCGGCCAAAAATACCAAATATTTCATCAGACAATTCTGATCTTTCAAAATTGTCAAATAATTGATTAACCATGACAGCTCCCTAAACGAACAACACTTAAGTTAAGCGGCTGCTACACAGCCAAAAAAATCTCCTAAGGTTGATGTCCGCTTCAACTTAATTGTTAAATGAGCCCTCCGAATCTGTTGTATCTGGCACGACGCTTGCATTATAGGTAAAGTAACTTTCAACCTTGTCCGCCCGCAGGGCTTCATTTAACGCAAAAATAACCGGTATCATCCGGTTCATTTTTTTGTTGTAATTATCTTTCGACGATTTAGCCGGTCAGATGCAAAATTTGTATTAATTACTATGAACATCATCATGACAGACGGTACAGAGCGTGATCAAGTTCTCCTTTGTGTTTTCACCACCTTCGACATGAGGTTTCACATGATGAAGTTCCAAATGCCTTGGATCAGACCTGTTCCATTCATCATGAGACCAATTGCAATTCGTACATTTATACTCATCGCGTCTTAAAACTTCCCTTTTTATATTATCCTTGATTTGTCTATCATGTTCAGGGCTTTGTCGATCCGCTTCAAGAAGGTAAACACCGATATCCAAGTCCGGTCGGCCGCTGTTTCTTGTAACAATTGGCCATCCGAATTCAGTGCGCAGCTCTCTCACTCGTCGGCCCCATTCAGACCTGTTTTTTGCCAGGTATTTCAGTTCTTCCCCGGTGATTTGTTTTCCAACATTTGCTCTAAAATATTTCAGCAGTTTATCACGGACACCTATGTTTTCTTTTCTGATATCATTTGCAAGCTGCCACCGGAAAGCGGCATCTCTGTCCTGTTTTTTTGAAATCAGGATGTAATCTGAAGGCCCCATAGATTCAGGGTTAATGTTTTTCAATGGAAATTCATTTTCAGCATACATTTCTTTGGCAGTTACACCACTGACAATGGACCAACCAAATTGAATTTTTAATTCTCTAACCCGTCGGGCATATTCTTGGATGCCGGAAACAACAAGAAGCTCATCTCCTTTAATGATAACCCGTGGATATTTTAAAAAGTAATGTAAGATTCTGTCTCGCGCACTTTTTGCGACATCAGGCGAGATTAGGGATTTACCCAAATCCCTCAGATGATTGAAGCATGGAATTAAAGCGAGGACTTTTTTACGTAGGTTATCTGATGCAAGTTCCTGTTCAAAGTTTATTATTAGCTCCTGAAGCTCTTTTCGAATTTTTTCAGATTTCATTTGTCAGTCCTGTTCAAGGTTGCTTGTTTCCATAAAAGAAGTCAGTTTGCGTTTCAATACGTCATGATTTTTAATCTCACATGTCCAAAGAATAAGCGTTTTCCATCCTAAATTTTCTAAATTTTGGATATTTTGCTTATCCCTTTCGATGGTTCCATTAATCTTTTTGTTCCAGAACACTACATTGGTACTGGGCCTTTTGGACCGTAGACAATTTTCATGCCCATGCCAAAAGCATCCATGAACAAATATTACTTTTTTATGCTTGGGGAGAGTTATATCAGGTTTGCCGGGCAATTCTTTTTTATGCAGTCTGAAACGATAGCCCATTCGGTGCAGAAGAGAGCGTACGAGAATTTCAGGTTTAGTATCCTTGCCGCTTATGCGCGACATAATTTGGCTTCGTTTACCTTTTGAGAAGACATCCATTTATTATAATTCCGATCAAGTAATACCCTGACAACATCAGCAACTCTAGCGGCCAACAATGGCGGAACAGCGTTTCCGATCTGCTTGGCTATTTCTATCTTTGATCCTGTAAATTTAAATGAATCCGGAAAGCTTTGAAATCTTGCCGCCTCTCTATGGGTGATCGGTCTGTGTTGCACTGGGTGAAGATATCGACCTTTCTCCGGTTTAAAAAATTCAGTCCTAATAGTAACCGATGGCCTGTCCCACCATAATCTACCAAATAAATCGGTCCCGCCGGTTTTCTTTTTTATCCAGCAATTCGGGGTTAGTTCAGGAGCCTTTTCCTGTAAATCGAAACGATTCATACCTTCTTTGGGAATCGCCCTATATCGTTTTTTACTAAGTTCGGTTGGACTCCTCCCAAAATGGAGATCAAGAGGGGGATCTATATCTCTGATTTGAGTCCCCTTGGGGGCCGGTAGATCTTCTACAGCATCTCTAACCGTTCTCCATTTTTTAGGATTCGGCAGGTATTCATTTTGGTCAAAATTTAAATCCATTTGTTCCGGCGTTTCAAGATTCTTGAAATGGGTTTTCCGAGGGGGAAATAAAATGGATGGTTCAACAAATTTGCACCCAATAATAAATGCCCTTTTCCTTGTTTGCGGAACACCGTAATCGGCGGCAAGCAGTTTGTCTTGCCACACCTTAAATCCTAAGGATTTAGCAGTATCAACTATTTCGGAATGCTCCAATGTTCCAAGAAGTTGAGGGACGTTTTCCATAACAAAGGCTACGGCCCCACTCCGAGCAACAACATCCAAGAAAGGTTTCCATAGTTTTTTTCTCGGATCGTTATCCCTATTTTTATTCAACAGGCTGAATCCCTGGCATGGTGGGCCGCCGATAACTACATCCGCTTGTGGGATTTCAATATTATCATTTTCTAAAATATCGACAATATCCCCATGAACACAATGAGGACCGAAATTTTCATTATATGTATTGACACAGAACTCATTAAAATCATTGGCCCAAACCGATTTAAACGGGTGGCCGAATTCTTTCGAAAAACCAAGGGACATTCCTCCGGCACCTGAAAACAAATCGATCAGTCTGTAATTGTATTCATGAGTTTGCTTTTCATTCTTACATCTCGCATTATAGATCGCTTCATCCTCTTTCAGGATAAGGCCGTTATTTATAGAATCATCAAACTTGTACATCAATCGCTTAACCCGTTATTTTAAATTTATTCTTGATCAAGGTTATAACATGATGAATCATTTTTGTAGTGTTTTTTATTTTAAAAATGGGGACAGTGTCACCACAATTGGCAACGAACTTTTGCCAGTTCCCCTTAACGCCCATGCTCAGCGGGCCCGAACGGAGCACGGCGTTTGCGCAATAATGGCGAAGCCATGCGCAAAAAGCCGCGCGGAGTTTGGGGTCCGGGGGGTAATGCCTCGGACATGGTGAAGGGCTGAACATCAAGATGAGAAGGAGGTATTTATGAGCTTTGTACGTACAGTGAACCCGAATGGGGGAGTAGTGTACAGGCGCGCTATAGGAAAACCGCTCTCAAACAATCAACTACTGGAATGTATTCTTTCAGCAGACAATGTAAACGGTGTAACCGTGGAGGATTTTCCGGACACCACGCGTAAGTGTTGGCCAGAAATACGTTCAGCTATCCTTGAAGGAAGTTACATTCCTTCTCCTGTTCTCCGGGTTGAAATTCCAAAGCCAGACGGCAGCAGCCGCCCACTTGGTATTCCAACTGTGTTGGACAGGGTTATCCAGCAAGCCATAGCTCAAATCGTGGGGCAAATATTTGATCCCTGTTTTTCGCCATCAAGTTGTAGCTTTAGACCAGGGAGATCAGCCCATGATGGTATCCGGAAGGTGAAACAATTCATAGGACAAGGCTGTAGTGTAGCCGTTGATATGGATTTGTCGAAATTTTTCGATACGGTCAATCATGATGTTCTGATGGAGCGAGTTTCCCGTCGAATACAAGATAAGGTAAGCGCTCAATAAACCCCATCTTCTCATAGCCAAAACGTCATGGCATAATCCTTTCCAGAGAATTGGCTATGCCATGAGCGAAATGAATAAAATATCAATAATGAACCGGCGGCCCTGCAAGCTGGGATTGATCCAGGTTTTGTGGCAGCAGAGCAAGGTAGTCCTCTTCGGTCATGGCATCGGGTATTTTTTCAATGATATACCGGAGATACCAATAAGGCTCAAGTCCATTGGCCTTGGCTGTTTCAATGAGGCTGTACATGGCGGCACTTGCGGCAGCACCTTTTGGTGAGGCATTAAACAACCAGTTTTTCCGGCCGATAGCAAAGGGGCGGATAGTGTTTTCAGCCATGTTGTTGTCCAGGGTCACATCGGCGTATTCGATATATGTCACTAGGCGGTGCCACTGCTTGGACGTATAGCTTACCGCCTTCCCCAGCAGGCTTTTCGGGGGAACGTCTTCTCTTCTGCAGGTAAGCCAGGTTTCAAATTCATCCAGTATCGGTTTTGCCTTTTCCCGTCGTACGGACACAAGTGCATCACCGGTGAGATTCTGCTCTTTGGCATATTTTTCAATACGATAAAGCTCCCGGATATATTTCAATGCCTGGTCGGCATAGCCCTGTTTACGCTCACCTTTTTGGGATGAACCAAGGGCTTTGACCACATCATGAAATTTTCGACGCACGTGTGCCCAACATCCCATGGGTTCAATTCCATCGGCGGTATCAAGAAAACCGTATCCGGCATAGCCATCGGTCTGGACAACCCCATGATACCCTTTTAAAAAGGCAACAGCGGCATCACCGGAACGGGAGGCGTGGTATTCAAACAAAATGCCGGGTTTTTCCCGGGGTCCTCCACGGAACACCCACATGTATGATTTTGTGGTATTTTTTTTATTGGGCTCATTCAGAACCTGGGTTGGGGTTTCATCAATTTGGATGAGTGGCCCGGTCAGAATCTCTTTTTTGAGAAAATCCAGAAGAAGTTCAAGGGCATCGGCAACTTTTTGTGCCCAGCCGCACATGCTTGCCCTGGAGATCTCCACTCCGATCCTCAGAAACTGTTTTTCCTGACGGTAGAACGGTAGGGCATCCACAAATTTAGCCACCAGAACATAGGCGATCAGACCGGGAGTGGCGATGCTTTTGGGAATGATCTGTTCGGGCATGGGTGCAATGGCAACTGTGGGGCCGTTACTCTCAACGCCTTCACAGGATTTGCAGGCATATTGGGGACGGATATGCCGGATGACCTGAATCTTTTGTGGAATAATGTCAAGTTGCTCAGACACTTCCTGGCCGATGCATTCTTTAATGCAGCCGCATTCACATAACTTTTCAGATTCCGGAATGTCATGCAAGGCATCAACGCGAGGAAGATTGTCTGGGATGGGTTTGCGCCCTCTTTTTTTTCGTTTATGTGCTGGAACTTCAATGCTTGGTTCTTCATCATTCATTTTTTCGGCAAGGGGGAATAGCTCTTCGGGCATTTCAAAGAGAGAAAGCTGCTTATCTTCAACCGTTTCTTTTTCACTTTTACGGCTGAACACCATATTTTTAAAAAATTTGAGCTGTTCTTTAAGCAGTTTTATTTCAGCCAGATAATCCTGCTCTTTTTTCAATAAAGAGTCGACTATCTGTTCTAAATCACAAATATTTTCAGCCTTTGAAATCATGTACTTCTTATATTACAACTGGCTGAAATTTAAAATAATTTAATTCAGAAAACAGCAGAAAAATCAAGATTTTCATGAGCCTTTTTCTGTTGAATATCAAGCCCATCCATCAACCAGGAAAGTTCCCGTTGACCGATGGTCATCACCTCCCGCATGGAGACGGGCCATTTGAAGGTATGCTTTTCCAGACGTTTATGCCAAAGACAAAAACCGTTGCGATCCCAGTACAGAATTTTCAGCATGTTGCGCCTCCGGTTGCAGAAAGCAAACAGATGGCCTGAAAAGGGATTCTGTACCAGATGCTCACTTACCAGAATGGAAAGGCCGTCGATGGATTTTCGCATGTCTGTTGCACCCAACGACAAGTAGACCTTGGTATTTGTGGAAGTTAGGAACATGTCATACCTCCTTTAATACCAGTAAAAGCCGCCCCAGTGTGACAGGGGAAAAATCATCAGGGATCTCAACACTGAATCCGGATGGTGCACAAAGCCGGAGGGAGGGTGATTGGTTGGCCTGGAAAAAATTATCGCCTGCCATCCGAACGGCTTCTTCCGGTACCTGTATCAACTGGATGGGTATTGTTGCCTGGAGAAGTTTTTTTTTCCAATAGGTAAAACGGTTGGATTTCAAGTTATGTTGGCGGCAGTAAGCTGCCTGACTGAGGTCGTTTTTTTGCCACGCCTCAAGGTGATGCTTCCAGAACTCGTGCCGATCCCGGCTTAGAATTTCCTTTTCTTCTCCCATCGTTGTGTAAGCCTCCTTTTGTTAAAGTTGGCTTATTATCTCAGGTTGTGACCTCCTTGAGAAGATGGGGTTTATTGAGCGCTTACAAGATAAGCGTGTGCTTCAGCTCATCGGTAAATACCTTCGGGCTGGGGTCATGGTCAAAGGCCGTCGTCAGGCTACTCCCATGGGGGTTCCCCAGGGAGGCTTATGCAAAGCTTTGCATAAGCCTCCTTATGCAAAGTAAGTAATTATGCAAAGTAAGTTGTTGAAATGCCGATAAAACCTTATATCCGCTTCGGATTACTTTGCATAATCTGCTATGGTGGAAATTGAAAATAATAATGATTTTTCACAAGTTCAGGTAAGGATTGTAAAAAAAATTCAGTAAAACAATGACAATAAAGCTATTGTCTCTATTTTGCCGATTAGATTTAGCCTTGGATATTATGCAAAGTAAATGGAATACAAATCCTGCATTCATAGGGCTTAGGAATATTTACTTTGCATAATCGTTTACTTTGCATAAGGTGCTCCTCTCTCACCACTGCTTGCAAACATCCTTCTCGATGACCTGGACAAGGAGCTGGAAAGGCGTGATCACCACTTTGTTCGGTACGCGGACGACTTCATCATAAATGGTGAAAAGTCTCTCTGCCGGCACGCGAGTGATGGCAAGTGTCCGCCGGTTTCTTGAGCGAAAGCTGCGTCTCAAGGTGAACGAAAAGAAAAGCAAGGTAGCACCGGTGGGGGAATGCGGATTCTTCGGCTTTATCTTTGTCCGGGGTAAGATCAGGTGGAGTGACAAATCCTTTCAGGAGTTTAAGCGGCGTATACGCCTTTTTACAGGAAGGAGTTGGTTTGTTTCCATGGAATACCGATACAAGAAATTAGCGGAATACGTGCGGGGCTGGATGAACTATTACGGGATCTCGGAGTACTATCGACCTATCCCGGAACTGGACGAATGGCTCCGCCGCCGGATACGGATGTGTTACTGGAAACAGTGGCGCTATGCCAGGACAAAAGTCCGCAATCTTCTAAAGCTTGGAACTTCCAAAAGACAGGCCATCATGACAGCGATCAGCCGTAAAGGGCCGTGGCATCTTGCACGAACCAAGGCTACGCAAAGCGGAATGACCAATAAATGGCTGGCTGAACAAGGGTTGATATCTGTCAAAGAACAGTGGGTGAAAATTCATTACCCGGCTTAGGCCCGGTGACCTTGATGAAACGCCCTGTGCGGACCCGCATGCGGGGTGTTATGGGGAGGGCGGGAGAAAAACCCGCCTTTACCCGATTACATGTTGATTGTGGTTAATCCACGGCATCACCAGTAAAAGTAAAGAACGTGACGCCATCTATACAATTACCTTCTTGATAATTCATCACAATGGTTGAGCTTAACCGAGCTCTTGTTAACCCGACATATAATTTTGATCGCCCCTCATTTTTTAAAGGGTAGGCATTGTTTCCAATCCATTCTTTCATTGGATTAGTCGGGTAAATAAGCACTCGATCCATCGTAGCCCCTTTTGATTCTCCAAAGTTCAACACTGGATAATTAGGATTAATCTTTGATGCAGAACTCCAGCGTAACTGAACAGGCTTATATGTTGAGAGGTATAGTTCCACCTCTGAAGGCTTTATCATGAACACCCCTACATGAGCATCATTAACCTTACAACTATCGCATCCGCAGGCAAATGGAGCTGGTAGGTCAGGATACAATTTTGCCGAGTACTCACATATTGCTTGATTGTTTCTGTGCGATGCAGAGAGAGTTGTCTCATCTACCTCGCACTGAATTCTCTTTCCAAGTTCTTTCTCAACAAATGACTTTATTTGTCCGTTAGCATATTTGCCATACTTTGTTGAATGATGTGTTAGATAGGTCACTTGTCGGGGATCTCCGACAAGAATGACAGAGGAATTTGATTTGAATATTAACTTGATGAGTTCAAGATCAAATCCAGCCAGATCCTGTATTTCATCAATATAAATATACTTATATATCCTTGTTATACGAGAAATCAACTCGCCTTTTGTAGCTTTGTCTGTGTTAAATACAAATTTCGATATTTTGTCAGAATAGATATTAAACCTACTGGTGAAATAATATCTCAAAAAATCTTTTTCCCCCCAGTAAATGGGCCTTCTTTTAAAAAGGATCGGATTTCCTTCAGCATCAAGTTTCTTGCCTGATTTTTCACTTGATAAAAAGAACCCTATATCATGGCTGTGAATATTATCATTTAATACACTTTGATACGGACGTACACCGTGTTGAAGCAGGAATGCAAACCAGGTTTGAACTGTTATATTGCTAGGCATGAAACCTTTCTTTGCAATAATTCGATCACGAATTTCCCGCCCATTCGCTTCGGTGTAAGTGGTTATCAATACTGCTCCAGATTCAACAGCAAGCGCTTGGTTTACAAGAAGGGTCGTTTTTCCAGAACCTGCGGCAGCGATGATTAATTTATTTTTGTTCATCGCACCATACCACCGCTTTATTGATATATTCTGGATACTGAAGAGCGGTATCAGACTCAAAAACCTTTAAGGCCCAACCCGTTTTATGACCCACCATATAATCAGACACTTTTTCGGCTGTATCGTAGGTACCGCTACTTACACGAATAACATCACAGAGGGTCGCTAAATCAGCTCTGTTAGCATCTACAAACTGCGGTTCAAGAGTGTTCAACTCATTTCGATCATCAGCAAAAATATTTACGCAATTATAGGCAAGATAGTCTTTATATTTTTTTGTGATTTTATTGGCATAGTCACTATCATTATCAGTGATCACAGCAACAGGCTGATTTATCTTAATAGCTATGTCCAAAAACCGTTTAAATGTTAATTTTACAGAAATCACATCAATGCCATCTTCTATTGGTAAACGACCTCCATGTGCATCCATATAAGCTCTTTGGAAAATTAATTCATCCGAATCGCCCTCAACAAGCACAGCCTTTCTACAAAGCAGCATTCTTAAAGTTTGATAACCCGGTAATTTTTTGAAAAATGTGAAAGTTTCCGTTGGTAAATCAGGTAGGCGAGTAACGGTTTGATCATTGAGTAGAATAAGATTTTCTAAGCCTAATTTATTAGCAACATAGCTGCTGTGTGTTGAAATGATTACCTGTTTCCCATCACAACTATCAGTTACCGCCTTTATTAACAAATTGAGCTTACTGTGTGATAAGTGATTCTCCGGTTCTTCCAACAATACCAGATTGGCCTCCTGACTCTTTTCATGCCTTATAGCTAAATTGGTTTTTATTATGCATTGCTCTCCTTTACCGATCTGGTGAAATGGCACATTGTCCAGATACGTCATGAGCGTTGTTTCCCATGAATTTTGGGTGGAAAGATCAACCGAGATGCTTAAATTTTTGTCGGAAATTTTAGCCTTACCAGAGATCTTTTCATTTATTGCCTGGACAGAAGCGTCATCAATAAATGTATCTTTCATTTTTCGGTAAGCCTGTGAGAGCTTTACCCTCTCTCTATCTTCAAGATCATTCCTGATAATCCTTGATATATAGACGTCAGATCCATTTTGATACTTGCTTGAGGTGGAATCGATTAGTACTGACTTAATAGGTATACTTCTCGATGTCACAGAGTCGCGGGCAAAGGATTTCCAATTGATTTTGTAATACTCAATTGGAACAGTTGTGATATCGTCCCCTTCAGCGATCAGAGCTTCATATTCACCTTGGTACGTGCTATCGAATTCAATCTTGAAAGAGACACCACAGCCTTTGACTTTCTCACTATTCCCATTCCCTTCAAAGAGGGGAAGCTCGCATCCATCAAAAAATACTTCAATCAATATTTCTGGGAGGGAAGGATTTTTCCCTTGCCTTAAACTTTCGAGATAAGTATTTACTACATTATAATTAAATAGGTATTGGCTTAATTCATTTTTCAAATATCGGCCATTCAGAACCCCAGTCAGAGCCAAGTTGATAGATTCGAGAATGGTTGACTTCCCTGCTTCATTATCACCAACAATAATATTTATACATTTATTAAAAGAAGCGGAGAATCGCCCTTCAAAACATTTATAATTTTCAATATTAACTTTACCGATACGCAAAATAACGATCTCCTATATATTCCAAATGATGCCCCTATCTAATAATCAATGACGAAACGGCTGAAATTGAGAGCTCATGTAACGGTTGAACTGACGGGCCGCGCTACAGCACTTGAAAAAGGCGGCTGAGCTGCTCGCGGTCCCGTCCAGTTCAGTGGTTTGTTATACATTTTATGATTCAGGCAAATAAATAATCTTACCGTCCTGCTGTTGCGCTTTCCTTAAGAGTTCCGGAGAGTTCTCTCTAACCCCGTATATAATGTGGAGACTTTTCCAAAACGAACTGTCAGATAAAACGCCAAGTTCTTTTTCAATGAACAACGCGGCAATCTCTTTCATTAGATTGAGATCATATTCCATCCGGCGTTTATCAATGTAGTTATCGGGATTTACGAGTGGATTTCCATGAGCATGGGCTACGGCACAACGCCCCTCTTCATACAAATATTTACCAATATTGTTTTCGGTCTTTTGTAGTTCTGTTAATCTGTCAACAGCCGGTGAATACCACAAGTGCTGTAAATTCTGGTTTATCCATTCCTTTTGTGCTGAACCACCTCTGTGCCTAATATTAAGGACTTTGAAATAGCTAAGAAATGCAAAAGGAGCAGAATTGACAGTCATCCCCTCCCTAAATAATCCTAACGCCAGATCTGCCTCATCGTTTGCTGCTGCTGGGAGATATAAGAAATCCCAAGGTTCAACTTGGCTATAGCCCGATCGCTCATAAGTCCCTTGGCCAAGGCGACCAGGTCTCTTAGGATTATTTGACCCTGCTGGAAATATCTCTGTAACTCCACCATTTTGGGACCAAGCTAAACGACTTAGAAATCGACTAACAACAGTAGCCCCAATTTCAAATGAAATGCCATTAGGATCATAAACGGATACGGTGCATGCAAGTTCGATGGGGTCATCATGTTCTTGTCGACGTGGTTGAAGCACTATCGTGTAGCCTTCAAAAGGGATTTCTACCTGTTTGTTTGGCCACGAGAATTTTGGAGAGACCGCCATGTCAAGCCATATCATTTGGCACCTTCAAATTTTGATTGTGTATAATGCCGAGTTGAGGAGCGACCCACGTGGGGTGACTGCTCCAACTCGTTGTTAAGTGCGCTGCGGCGTGCGTCAAACCCATTCTCAACTCGGCATTAAGTGCGCCGCAGGCGCACTTAAAAGTTGTTGTGTTGGTCTGGATATGATTCACAATTTATTATCTAACTGGATAATAAATATAATATCCAGATCCACACATCAGTTTTATATGAAAAAAGACATATCAGGATTTGCAAATTATGTAAAACGATACCGAAAACAAACTTTATAATATACAAAGTTGAATCCTGGCAAACCGACTCCCTTTGCGTAAATGGGGCTTGGTCACAACATGGGCCACTTGGGGGTGGGGTCAGGCTTGCGTTATTGGCATTAGCGGCATGCCCCCCGACGCTGCCAATCTTGAATTACCATCTTTGGTTTTCCACTCGACCAGACAATTGTCACTTCTTCCCATGACAATACCTGCGGCAGTGAAATTGAAACCTATACCACCCAGTGTTATGACGTGCAGATATGAAACGCTTAATGACAAAACATTTTTTAAAATGAGTATCAAAACAAAAGATTTCTGATGATGAGCTTGAAACTTCGCTTTCAGAGTTGCAACATGTTGGACGATGTTTTATATAAAGCACCCACAGCCCAGACAAAAGACTGACAGGGAGGGTTTCAGAGCAATCCTCCAAAGGACTTATCCCGGTTGATGCCAGGCAGAATTTGAGAATTGCCAGAAACACAAGACCTTATGGAGAAAACAATAAAAATACGTAAAACAACACCGGAAACCCAAGGCAAGGTATCCGCCCTGCTGAAGTCGGCCTTTCCCAAAAGCAGATACGAGGCCAGACTCGTAGAAAATTTCCACCGCAACAACACCCAGATCCATGAATGGGTCTGCATCCATGTAAACAAGGTCATTGCCTACATCGCATTTTCCAATGCATACAATGATACACAGGTGTGCGGCCTGCACCTGGCACCTGTGGCTGTGGCTCCACAGTTCCAGCGCCAGGGCATCGGCTCTGAATTGATACGCTTTGCCCTGCGCCAGGAAGCCATCAAAAAAAACACCATATTTGTTCTGGGTAATCCTGAATTTTACAGAAAGTTCGGATTTAAACCCTGTCCAATGCCCATCTGCCCCTTTGACAAGGACAACAGACATTTTTCAGCCATGGGCAACACCGCCACAACTGCCTTTACAGTGGGATATGAACCTGAATTTGATCAATGATCAAGGACAATGCGCTGCGGTCATTATTTTTCACACCCACACGGAGGACTTCGCTCTTCGGTTTTTTTACCGTTACTCACCGAACGATGAAATGCCATATGACCGCATGAACGCCATTCGGTCATGTCATAGCCACCTTCTGAAAAATTGATCAGGTGATGAACCAGGGCACCGCTCTTGATATCAAAGCGCTTGGTTGCCACTTCTTTACCGGTGAGGGGATCCAGTTGGGAATCACTCATCAAAGCGCCGGTGGGACGATACCACACCTTAAAATTGGTGGGATGGGGTCCGCTCCCGTCGCCGGTTTTTTCATGCCGATACTCCCGATTCACCACTTCCTGATATCCATACCAGAAATGTCCATTTCCCGATGGATCATAAAATTCTTCCAGACTTTTCTGCCATCTGCCGTCAATCTCGCCGAAACTCAGCTGATAGATTTTCACCTGCTTATTTCCACCGGAACCGGTTCGACGCTGGACACCCACGGCAGTCAGGCGATCCGCTGCATTATTGTTTTTAAAGAAAAGACCAATCATCCAGCCTGACTTCAGCCATGCTTTTGTTATTTTTGAATTCCGTGCATCAGATTTCGGCATCCCATGAAGCATCAGCACCTCTTCCAATGTCTGGGCAAATCCGGGGGCCGCCATCAACAATCCAGGCAGACCCACTGAGGCTGCAAACGCCTTTGCCGAGCTCAGATTGGGGGATGGTGCGCTTGTCTCTTTCTCTTTGGTAGGAACAGGCTTCTCCGTCTTTACGGGGTTGTCGGCTGCGGCAAACAGGCTGGCACCGGAATCCGGATCTGGCGTTGACTCCGGTTTTGGATCTGAATGAGGCTTCGCCGCTGACTTCCCCACACCAAGCCCATCTCCAACCCCGGCAAACAAATCGCCTGTTTCCTGGGTGGGAATGCTTCCAGGAGAAGAGGCGGGTACAGAGGGAGGAACAACAAGTTCAGAAGAAGAAACAGGCGGTTCACCACCGGCAAAAAGATTGCCCTGCCCCGTTGTTGTTGGTATCCCGGGTACCAGCGGAATGGATTCTTCCTGGATCTGCTGCCAGAGTTCAATTTCCAGACTGCTCAAATATCCCAATTCCACGGCCTCTGCCCCATCCATGGGCAGATCAAGTTCCGGGGGATCTGCCACAGGACCGGCACCGGCAAAAAGAGAGATATCCACACCATCCGCCGGGGATGTCAACACCCAATCCATGGAAACGGGTTTATAAAGTGCATCTTTAAAAGCCCCGCCGGAAAAATCCAGCCGGAACCGCTGGCCCTGATCACCGGCTTTACCCGGCACCCAGGTCGCAACCCCTGGCTTTGCGAGGTTCAGCTCAATGACGTGTTCAGCCCCGCGATGGCTTTTAAACAACCCACTGTCCAGGGCCGTCATCGTTATGGTTCCCACCCGGACCTTTTGCTCCATGTCATCGCTGACCGTGACGGAAAAACGCCACTCTTTACCTTTCTTTTCTGTTTTCACCACAATGCGAGCGTCATCCACAATGCGGGGCTCTTGCACCCGCAGGGAAGCCATGGCTGCGGCTATGCGTTTGCTTCCATATGTATAGCGGGCTGAAATATGAATCAGGCCGGGCTCCACAACGGCTGTCTCCAGGGGAAGGAGGTGGATAGCGAAGGCACTGGACAGCTCTTTTCCCGACAGTTCCAGTACAGGACGGGGATCAAGATAGCTGCCCGGAATCTGCAGGCCGAATTGTCCGGAGGGTTTCACCTCAATGATCAGATCACCGCCCCCCAGACCCGCACCGTTTTCATCGGTCAATGTTACACTGACGGGCAGGGCCTGACGTCCTGTGACGGCAAGGGTTGTCCGGGCCGGAACCAGGGACAGTCGGGTGGGGACACCGACGATGTACGCTGTTTTTACAGCTTTTCCCTGGTGCAGATGCCAGCCTGCAGACTTGGCAGCTTCAGACAGATCTGCACTTATCTCGTAGCGACCGGGGGCTTCTGGTGCCGGCCAGGTCAAAAACTGACCATTCCTCATGGACTGGGTCTGGGTTCCCCAGTAGCCTTCATCCTGTGACAATACCAGTTCCAGATCCTGGTTGCGGGGTACCGGCAGCCCATCAACGGCATAGTAGGCAACCATCTGAACCGTAAATCCCTGTCCGGCTTGTATGGATGCATAATCAAGCAGGGGTTCAATGCGGACAATGCGACCGGCTTCCCGCAGCACCTGACGTACCCGGGGAGTTTTAACACCGGCGTTGTCAAACATGGTGTAGCGACGGCGAAGCTCCCGAATGGTCTGTGAAACAGACATGGCATCAAAGGGGGGATACATGTTCACCGGCACAAAGGCACCGTCCAGCTGTTGTCCAGAGGTCCGATCCCTGTGACGGCTTTTGGGATCAAATATGTACACACGCCCGGGACTGTTATCATCGGACACATAACAATCCCTTAAGCCCAGCACCGGTTTAAGCCAGACATTGCCGGGGAATTGATTACGGTAGGCCCGGGTGAGTTCATTGCTGCCGTAGGTGGCATCATTGAGCCAGGGGTTGCGGGCATTAAGACGCTCCCCAAGGTTATCCACCGCCTTGAGCATCTGGCTTGTGATATTGCCATAGGCCGCGATAAAAGCGCCCACAACCGGTATCTTGTCGCCATAGTTACTCATGATGTCAGCCAGCAGGGTAAGGTTTGTGGACAAACGCTTTGCTGCGGGTTCCTGGTTCTGCTCAAACACACCGGACAGTTCATAAATCCGTTTGACATAGGAGTAGCCGCGTCCGGCATGATCGGCATAGTCTTTAAGGGCGGTTTTCCCTGCCCCATATTGTTCATTGATGACGGCAAGCTTAACAAACGACATCTCCAGGGGAACCACACTCCTGGGACCTGCATATCGGTTAAAGCCCTGGTAAAGGGATTCAACATCTGTTTTAAATCCAAGACCATTGCCCTGGGATTCCAGCCACTCCAGGGCTTTGCCCAGCTGTTCCTTGTTTTCTTGTTTGGCATAGGCCTTCATCAAATCACGAAGCTCACGGCGGGCCAGTTCGGGACTGCCCTGCTTTTGTCCGCCAATGATCAGCTGCCGCTGGTGCATCTCTTTAAGTATAGCATCTGTATCCGCATGCACACCGGCAGTAAAAAACAGCATCAAACTGACAATTAACACAAAGCGTTTCATGGTTTCACCTTTGTCCGTCTGTCCGGAATATCATTTGTACATCCAGCGCCATTTGCCGTTCTCACGGAACATCCACAGATACTGCTCCCCTCCGCTGTCAAATTTTGCCATGACAAGCACCCGGTCGGCATCCTCTTTTCGGGTATTGGTTATCCTGGCAGGCTTTCCCAGAAACGATTTGTTTTCACCGGCCCGGGGAACCTGCTGGAAAACCTTGAGCATGGCCTCACGGGGGGGCAGGCCCGCCACATTCACATGATTTTCCTCTGCCATCACCCCAAAGGAACGGGACATTTCCGTTTCCACCGTGGTGGTGTGCAACAGGCGTACAAACCCGGCCCAGTCAGCGGACCTCACAGCAGTTTGAACCGCATGAAATGCCTCTTCAGGGGTTTTGGGCTCCACAAAGCCCGTTGCAACGGATGGAACCGAAACTGCAGATCCACCGGCGGTTGCCTGCACCGTCCGCAAAAGTTGTGCATAGTGGGCATCCATTTCAGGAAGCAGAGAGCCGGGCCCCACAAAACTGACTGCCGCAACATTGGGGCCGGGAATATCCACCACCAGATACTTGAAATGGCTTTTACCGCTTCCCTGGGCAAGGGTAAAATGGAGCGTATAGGCGGACATCCCATTGACCGTCACCGGCCCGGAGGAAACCATTGCTGCCGCCGCAGATGAATCAACATTGGCCACCAGACCATCATACACCGACCTTACCGTATTACCAAAGTTGCGCCCCATGGTCTGAACCACCATCACCACTCTGCTTCCGGAAACCTTTGCAGGGTCAGCCCATTGGGACTGCCCTTCCTCTTTTTGAAACATCACAAATGCCCTGGGATATGAAAACTCAAACAGGCTGTCATCAAAAACGATGCTCTGATAACTATGGCTGCCTGCTGATGAAAATCCGACAGAAGCAGCGGCGGGTTTATTGGTAAATTTCGCAGTCTTTACGGCATGGTAGAGATCATCCACCTGCCGATTAAATGTGGCAAGGGGACCATTGAGGCCCAACCAGTAGACCATGGTCGCGTCTGCTGTTAATATCTGGGCCATTTTTCGGGTGCCGTCTTCACCCTCATAGGTTAACGCTATCCAGACACCGGGCTCACCGTCAACGGTAATGGATTTGCGCTCAAGCAGATTGGCCGAAGGACCGGAACGCAGTTGGGCCAAGGCCCTTTCCACCGATTTTTCCAGGGTCTCATGCTGTCCACCCGCAGTGCGCGCCATCTTCTGCAGGACAATACTCACCCCCGAACGGCTGGTGTCTGCGGATCGTAAAATCAACTGGTTTCCTTTGACTGAACCCTTGTAACTGGATGGCACCTCAAAGGTAAATTCAGGAGTATTGACCACCCGCCGGTACTGGGTTGCCACCGGTGACGGGACAGGTATCTGGGGAGATGAAACCGATGGGCTTGAAGATTTTTTCACCGGAGGCACCGATGCTGGCGCCTTTGGCGCGGGGGGGGATTGTTTGGATGATGATGTGGCAATGGTTTGTTTCTGCTCCGGCTGCACCGGATTTGATGTTGTCATTACAAAGGTGTTCAAAAGGGCATCGGCGTCATTGGCACGGCTTTTATACATCCCTTCGGGTATCATGCTCCACAGCACATGGGATCTGCCCTGGCCTTTTACAGCAAAAGCGCCCACGATAATGGGGCCATCGGTATTCTGAACCCGGTAAGCACGCAAGGTGCCGTTCATGTCGTTGATGGATGTCTGCTGTTCCGCAAGCTGATCGGAGCCGGCAAAAGCAGCGTTTTGAAACTGGGTCAAGAGCTGCCCCAAATCATTTTTACCACCCGGGTAGGTGGTGACACCCACGGCTACATTCTGATCCGGTGAGATAAATAAATGGGTATTGGAGTCATTGTTGTTCATGGCCTGTCGGTTCCAATTCGCCGGGACATTTATGCGAAAGGCGTTCCCCGTGTCAGAAAACACACCATCCGCATAGGTGGCAGCATGAACAACTCCTGCCATGAGAGTCATCAAAGCCAATACAATAGAATGAAGAAAAATACGTTTAAGGGTCGTTTTCATGCGGATCCTTTCTTTGTCATTGAAATTTATAATCAGGGAAAATTGGGGTACAAATTTAAAATAGGCGGCTGCCCTTTGTCAACAAAAGCATGGATATTTTATATAACGGGCATGTCCTGGCGGACACAACGAACAGGCTTGGTCATAAGATGGGCCATTCATCTCAATTGGCGGACCAACGGGGTCAGGCTTGTGTTATTGTGTTTTTGACAAGTATCTAAGAATAACGCTAAATTCAAACGAAAACGTCAATAACGCAAGCCTGACCCCTCCCCAGGGTGGCCCATCTTGTGACCAAGCCCCAACGAACAATGGGTCGTAGACGCGGAGCCAAATGGCATAATACCGCCCCTGAAGGCCCAACGGTCCGCCTACGGAGCTATCAAGCTTTGACTCTATTTTGCCTTACAATCACGGAGTTCTTCCTTGTCCAAACGTCTTTTAACAGATATAGTTTGGTCAAGAAAAAATAATAACCCATAGGCAACAGCTGCAATTATGATGGGGTTCCCGGAAACAGACCCAAGAATCACACAGAGAATTTCAAGCGGCAAATCCGCCATACACAAGGAAAAGAAAACCTATGGCCAGGGACATGACGGCTGTGACAAGCGCCACGTTATCTTCTGATGCTATCTGATCAAACGACATGAAAAAGGCCGCAGAATAATCACCATCGCATGCAGAAAAGAAAGGAGAAAATCGTTGAGCGACAATTACGTAAAAATAGTTCAGCAGAATTTACACAAATTGTACACGAAACTTCCCCCGGATCTTGAAAGGAATTTACCAGGGCACCGGAATGGCCAGGAATTTATGTTTGATGCCTTTGGTGAGAAATGCACCATTACCCCCCGGGGTATCACCCTGGGAGATGGAAACTACCCTGCCATCCACGGTATTTTAATCTCCCTTTATGCCTTGAACGTCACCCCTGAAATCTGTCTGTTGTCTCCCTTCAAGTCCTTCCGAGAATTTCCCGACAGCATGCCCTATGTGGGGGCTTTTACCACGCACACGGAACAACTACTGGAACCCCATGTCCCAGACATAAGAAAATCAGCCGCTTTGATCACACGCTATTTCAACGGTGAAGATGTGCCGGTCCAGGCCGGGGGCGATTTTGCCTTTACCCTGTTTCCCCTGCCTAAAATCGCCCTTTGTTATATTTTTTATGAAGCGGATGAGGATTTTCCGGCATCGGTGAAATGCCTGTTTTCCAACAATGCCAACCGTTTTTTACCCATTGATGGCCTTGCTGATGTGGGAGAGTATACCTCAAAAAAAATCGTGGATCTTATTTGTGGATTTAAAAAGTAAGGCCTGGTCATAGGATGGGCCAGGCATCACCCTTGTCTGGCCAACGGGGTGGCCAACGGGGTCAGGCTTGTGTTATTGGCGTTATTGACCACAGCCTGTGCAAACACCAAAACCACCGATAATGCCAATAACGCAAGCCTGACCCCTCTCTGATGAAGCGTCGAACCGGAAAAATGGGAATGCGCCCATCCGCGAAGCGCCGGATTTACTTTCTGGAATGCTTTTTTCGCCACAGACGCGGACTTTCATACGCCTTGCCAAGAGACCAGATGCCCAGCCGGTGTTGCCGGGCCTCTTTCTGGGCTTTTAAATAAGCCTTTTTATCAAGCCCTGCCTGCATCTTTCCCTGGTATACCTCGGCAAGTCCCTCACGCAGCAGGGCCAGATTAACGTTTTCACTCCCCACAAAAAGCTCTGCCAGAACACGGTTATAACTTCCGGTGCCATAGCTTTTCAGGGTAAAAGGCCCCCCGGCGATCATGCGGGAAAAGGCCTCTTTGGACTTTCGGCTGAAGGGCTGGGGTTCATGCTTTCCCCCGCCGGTTTCCGGGGCGTCAATACCCACCAGGCGCACCATGAGGGTCAAGCCGCCCCCGGAGACTTTCAGGGAATCCCCATCATAGATTTTTACGGCTTTAAATAAAATACCCTCCCGGGAATTGCGGGAAAGCCCCTGATACCGGGAGTGATCCTCCTCAAATGTTTCCACATTTTTCCCGGAGATGGAGGGGGTGACATTGCTGTAATGCCTGATGCCCCCTTCATCCGTCCAGGAAAAAATCCCCCCGGCAGCCAGGGAACCCCCAACACAGGTACCCCAGATAAAACCAAGCAGCAGAGATGTTATTATTTTATTCCCAAGGCCGGTCATGTACCCTCCCAAAGTCCCGGGCATCCTGCAGCAGAGCGCCCAGCGGACGGGCGATATCAACACTTCCAGAGAACATCCCCGGTCTTTTCCGTGCCATAGCCACCAAGGGCCTCCACCCGCTGTTTAAATTGACGGGTGGAGATGGTATTTAACAGCACCTGCACCTTTTCCGTGCCAATAAAACGATCGGGAATGACCAGATCATAGGATTCGGTGATCACCGGAATAAAATCCAGATCAAGGGCCTTGGCCGCCGCATAGATCCCAAGACCGGCATCGGCCCGGCCGGACAGAACCGCCACAGCCACGGACATGTGGGTGTATTCCTCGTTGGTGTATCCCTTTATCTGATCCCGGGTGAGGCCAAGCTTTTCAAGCTGGTAATCAAACAAGATCCGGGTGCCGGATCCGGGCTGACGATTGATGAAAAAAAGCGATTGGTCTGCCACATCAAACAGCCCTTTAATTCCCCTGGGATTACCCTTGGGCACAATCAGGCCCTGCTCTCTCATCACAAGATTGATCAGATGCACCTTCATATCGGGAAGATATTTTTTAAGATACGACACATTATAGGACCCATCCTCCGGCGAAAGCAGGTGGGCACCCCCCATGTGACAGGCCCCCTTTCTAATGGCCATAAGTCCGCCCATGCTGCCCACATGGCTTGATGAAATGCTCACTCCGGGGTTGGTGCGCCGGATCTGATCTGCCAGAACATCCAGGGTATTGTCATGGGACCCGGTGATCACCACCGTGTTTTTAATGGCTGACAGGGGCCGCAAAAGCTCGGCCGTTACGGTTTCGCCTTCGGCAATGCCCTCCACATGGGTGGGAATACGGATGATCCCGTCGGCTTCGGTGATGGTGGTGATACTGCCGGCCCCCCGGGGAAGCTGGGAGGCAATGAGGCGATCATCCACGGCACCAATCTTAACCCGCAAAAATTCCTCCATACCAAGCTTGGACGCCATCTTCCGGGCGGGTTCTACCTGCACAAGATCCCGGTCCATGGAACCCCGTCCCTGCATCTTTAAAAGCAAAGGGCCAGCCAGCTGTTCAAAGGCCACAATGGCGGATACGGGATATCCGGGGATGCCGAACACCGGCTTGTTGTTCACCCGGCCAAAGAGCACAGGTTTTCCGGGCATCATGGTGACCCCATGGACAAATACTTCGCCCAGGGTGGATATCACCGGCCGGGCAAAATCCATGGAACCGGCGGAAGATCCGCCGATGATCATGATCATGTCATAATCGGATTTTGTGGCCTCATCCACGGCCGTGGTAATCCACTCCAGCTTATCCTCCACCATGGCATGACGTTCGGGCTTGCAGCCATACTCCCGGCACAGGGAAAGCAGCACCGCAGAATTGGATTCAATGACGTCTCCGGGGGTAAGGCCTTTGTCCCGGGCTGTCTCCCAGGTGACCAGCTCATTGCCCGTGGGGATGATCATCACCCGGGGCTGTTTTCTCACCTTCACAGAAAACACACCGCCGGCAATCAAAGCCCCCACGGAATAGGCACAAATTTGATGGCCCCGGGGAAACAAAAGCTCCGTGGCCACAATGTCCTCCCCCATTTTTCTGACGTTCTGCCAGGGAAATGCCGGGGCTTCAATCTCCACCAGATTTTCATCCATGATCTGTACATGCTCGATCATGATCACCGCATTGGTGCCTTCGGGCATGACATGGCCGGTGTTGATCCAGAACATGTCCTTACCGGGCACCAGGGAGCGGGGGGACTCTTCACTGGCCCCAAAGGTGTTTTTGGCATCAACGGCAATGCCATCCATGGCGGCGGCATGGAAGTTGGGGGAAGAAAGCCCGGCCACGGCTGGTTCCGCCAGCACCCGGCCCAGAGCCTCACAGCTGTTGATCTCCTCCCACTGCACCTCCCCGGTGAGGGGGAAAGCATCAAAAAGGATGGTTTTTGCCGTTTCAACGGGCTTCATGTCCAGATATACATTTCGTTTTACAGTCATTTTGTTCTCTGTGTATTTTTATGTGAAAAATCAGGTGCTGGGTTTTGGGTACTGGGTACTGACAGCGACTGGTTTTCCATTATTTATTGCGGCAGGCTTTACATGCATCGAACCTTTACCACGGTCCCTTTTTCCAGGCCTTCCACATTCTCACCGATTTCAAGGAGCCCCTGGGCCATGACCATGGTACGGATCAAGCCGGACTTTCCCAGAACCGGAGCGGCATACAATTGACCCTCTTTCTCCTGGAGGGCCACCCGGACAAAATCCGTGCGGCCCTGGGCCGAGGCCACATTACGGGTGAGTGTGGCCGGAATCACAGCGCCCGGAGCGGCCCAGTCATTTTCCCCCATGCATCTTCGTAAAAAAGGCAGCACCACAACCTTGAACACCACCATGGCAGACACCACATGTCCAGGCAGGCCCCACACGGGCTTATTGCCGGAACGGGCCAGAATGGTGGGTTTCCCGGGACTGATGGATATGCCGTGGACCAGAAGCTCCGTATCGACAAGGTCGGACAGCACCTCCACGGTGAAATCCCTCATCCCCACGGAGCTGCCCCCGGAAATAAGCACCATGTCCGCCATTGCCACGGCCCGGCTGCAGGCATCAAAAAGCTCGTCTCGATTGTCTTTTACAATGCCAAGCTGCAGGGGAATGGCTCCGGCTTCTGAAATAAGGCCTGCCAGGGTGTGGGAATTCATGTCCCGGATTCTGCCGGGGGCCGGTGTCTCCTCCACGGGGACAATCTCATCTCCTGTGGAAATAATGGCCACTGTGGGTTGCCTGAACACCATCACATGGGTATTGCCAAGGGCGGCCAGGACCCCGCTCTCCTGGGGACGAATCCGGGTACCGGCCTTTAGAATTTCCTGACCCTGGCGGTAATCTTCGGCGCGGTCCACCACATGCTGCAGGGGTGCCACACTTTTGTAGATCTCCACGGTGGCGGCATCAACGGCTTCTGTGTGCTCCACCATGACCACACTGTCGGCACCCTCCGGCAGCATGCCGCCGGTGGAAATGGGGGCGGCTTCATCCGATGCCAGTGAAAAACAAGGGGTTTCGCCCATGGCAATGGTGCCGGTCACCTTCAACCATGCCGGGTTGGCCTCGGAGGCCCCAAAGGTGGCAGCGGACTGAACGGCATAGCCATCCATGGTGGATCGCCGAAACCCCGGCAGATCCTGGTGGGCAATGATGTCCTGGCCCAGTATTCTTCCCGAGGCCTGGAGCAGAGGCACTGTTTCAGTGGGCATGGCGGAAAAACTGGCCACCAGCCCCATGACTTCATCCAGGGCCTTTACCTTGAAGAAATGGTTCATTTAAGGGCCTCGGCAATGCGCATCATGGCCTTTTCCACATTTTCACGGCTGTTGAATGCACTGATACGGATATAGCCCTGACCACATTTTCCAAATCCGGCACCGGGGGTACACACCACACCGGCCTTGGACAGCAGCATATCAAAGAACTCCCAGGAATCCCGGCCCTGGCCGTCAACCCAGATATAAGGAGAATTGTCCCCCCCCACAAAGGTAAATCCAAGCTCGGCCATGGACAGGCGGATGAGATCGGCATTTTTAAGGTAATAGGAGACCAGGGCCTTTACCTGGATCTGACCTTCCTGGGAATACACCGCCTCCACAGCCTTCTGCACAGGGTAAGATACCCCATTGAACTTGGTGCAGTGACGTCGATTCCACAGGGCATGCAGTGAAACTTTCTCTCCGGAATCATCATAGACCATGCAGGCCTTTGGCACCACGGTGTAGGCACATCGGGTGCCTGTAAAACCTGCGGTCTTGGAAAAACTTCTGAACTCCACGGCCACCTCTTTGGCCCCTTCAATCTCATAGATGGAGTGGGGAAGGTCTTCGTCTCTGATAAAGGCCTCATAGGCTGCATCAAAGAGAATCAAGGCCTTGTTATCTCTGGCATAATCCACCCATTCTTTAAGGCCTGCCTTTGTGATGGTGGTGCCGGTGGGGTTGTTGGGAAAGCACAGATAAATCAGATCCACAGGTTCCTTTGGCAGTTCGGGCAGAAAATTATTCTCCCGGGTGCAGTCCAGATACACAATGCCCTGGTATCTGCCGTCCTCAAAAATGCCGGTGCGGCCTGCCATGACGTTGGTATCAAGATACACGGGATACACAGGGTCAGGAATGGCTATTTTGATATCCTGGGCAAACAGCTCCTGGAAATTACCGCAGTCACACTTGGCACCGTCACTGACAAAAATCTCATCACCGGCAATGTCGGCCCCACGGCTGTTGAAGTCAAATTTTGCAATTTTTTCCCGGAGAAAATCATATCCCTGTTCCGGTCCATATCCCCGGAAGGTGGCATCGTCCGCCATCTCATCCACCCCTTTATGAAACCCTTCAATGCAGGCATGGGGCAGTGCCCGGGTCACGTCTCCGATGCCCAGGCGAATCACCTCCTTATCCGGATTTTCACTCTGGTAAGCTGCCACTCTTTTGGCAATGTCAGAAAACAGGTAAGAGGCCTTTAGTTTTGCGTAATGTCTGTTTGCTCGTATCATTTTATCTTCCTGAATTTTAATTTTTATTTATTAAGAAAACACTGCCTCAATACAGCGACAGCAGAGCTGCCCCCCCGATGGGCAATAGGAACCGGACAATTGAGCTGTCTACAGTTCCGGTCCGGGCCCATTGCCCGTCGGGGGGGCGGCGGTATAATACCATTTCCTATATTTGTTGTGTCCGACAGGACATGCCCGTTTATATGAAAAAGCAGGTGCTGGGTGTTAACAGCAACGGCTTTTTCAATATTCGTTGTGGCAGGTGGTCACTGCCATGTGGGGTTATATAAAATACCCATTAAATGGTTGTTCCTGTAAAGCTATCCCGGCACACCTTAAAAAGGGCAATAAATTCATCAACAGTAAGGGTTTCCGCCCGGCGGGTGGGATCAATCCCTGCGGATTCCAGAGCCTGGGCCGCCTGGGTGGTATTAATGGACAGTTCCGCCCCGGCAAGGGAATTTTTCAGGGTTTTCCGGCGCTTGGAAAACGCCGCCTTGATCACCCGGAAAAGATATGCCTCCTGATCCGGTGAAAATTGAATTTTCTCAAAAAATTCAACTGCCACCACCCGGGATTCCACCTCGGGTTTCGGGAAAAAAAGTTGCCCGCCGATGTCTGCAACGGTGCTCACCCGGGAGCAGTACTGCATCACAACAGACAAACGCCCATAATCGCGCCCCCCCGGGGGGGCCACAATTCTCTGGGCCAGTTCTTTCTGAAACATGAGAATGGCCCGGCTGACGACGCTTCTATTTTCCACCAGCCTGAAAAGCACCTGGGAAGATATATTGTATGGCAGATTACCCACAACCAGAAGCTTTCCATCTCCGGCCAGTGCCCCGATATCCACCTTGAAGATATCCTCATTAATCAAGGTGACATTATTTGCTCCAGCCTGCTCCAACTCCCCTGTAATCAGGGGAATCAGGCGGGTATCCTTTTCAACGGCATATACACGGGCAGCCTGTTTTGCAATGTGCACAGTAAGGGCACCCAGCCCGGGACCGATCTCCAGCACGGTATCTTGTTTTGTGATACCCGCCCGGTTAACGATCATGGCGGCGGCCTGGGGATCAGCCAAAAAATTCTGCCCCAGCTCTTTTTTGGCAAACAGGCTGGATGATTTTAAAAGTACTCCTGGATAGGTCGTCATAACGTCTTTTCTCCACACTTTAATGAAAAAGCCTTTGGGTCCGAATGGGCCGGAACGGGTGACCGTTGGGGGCTCTTATGCCGCATTTTTATATAACCCGCATGTCCTGTCGGACACAACGAATCTTGAAAATGGTAAATGGCATTATGCCGCCCCTCCTCCGACGGGCAATGGGCCCGGACCGGAACTGTAGACAGCTCGATTGTCCGGTTCCTATTGCCCATCGGGGGAGGGGCTCAGCTGAGGCAGACTTGAAGGCTACCTTTTCATATAAAAAAATACAAACCACCACTTGACTTTAACTTTTACTACAAGTAATTATGGTGTAATGATAATAATAGCCATGGTGCCCCACAACAAAGTGTGGTTATTTTCCTCAATCTGCCATGCCTGAAGCATATCTGTCTCTTATTTTCCATCAAAACCGCTAAAAAAACACCGCAGCGCCATGCACACATATCAGTTTAAAGCAACTGAATCAACAAGGGAAAGGAACTTAGCATGTCCCCGGCATATTTTCAACCAGAGGCTTTCATTCCCCATCCACGAAAAAAGCATCTGTGAAGCAGAGGGCAGCTCTTTTCGCCGTCCTGCCCGAAATTAATTATGCCTTCGACCATCTTTATTTCCGGACCAGAACCCCATCGGGAGGACCTCATGGCACAACAGGCAACACCAGGTCTTGTGTTGGAAAACCTGATCAAGACCCTCATGGAGAGACTTGAAATTCCCTCACAGGAGGAAATTGCACACATCAACGCAAGGCTTGACAGACTGGAAAAACTGCTCTATCAAAACCCACCGGGCCATCCGGCATGCATTGCCGGAATACCTGCCCAGACAGCTCCGGGAAGCAGGATTGCCTCCACCTTTGTGCTGGAAATTATCTCCAATTACCCCAACGGAACCGATTTTAAAACCATCCGACAACACACCGGATTCAACGACAAAAAACTTCGAAACATCATCTTCCGCCTGGATAAGACAGGCAAAATAAAAAGGATCAAACGTGGCATCTATAAAAAAGCATAACACCGAACAAAAAAACCTGGGACACTCCCTTCTGGATGAGAACAACCCGGGAATCAAAAAAGGTGATTCCCTCCTGGACTACACGGTTCTTCAGGTGGAAAAAATAGAAGACATCAACGCCATTTTCTACCTGTTGTCCCACAATCCCACCGGTGCCAGGCACATCCACATCAGCACCGGAGACAAAGAAAACACTTTCGGGGTGATGTTTCGCACGGTTCCATCAGACTCCACCGGGGTGGCCCATATCCTTGAACACACGGTGCTATGCGGATCAGAGCAATTTAATGTAAGGGACCCGTTTTTTTCCATGCTCAAAAGGGGCCTGTCTTCTTTTATGAATGCCCTCACGGCATCGGACTGGACCATGTATCCTTTTTCCACCCAGAACCGAAAAGATTATTACAACCTCATGGCGGTGTACCTGGATGCGGCATTTTTTCCCCACATTAATGAATTAAGCTTTAAACAGGAAGGTCATCGCCTGGAAACCGTGGTATCTGACACAGGAGAAACCACCCTGGAATACAAAGGGGTGGTATACAACGAAATGAAGGGAGCCATGTCGTCACCTAACCAGGTCATGGGCCGGGCACTGATGCAGGCCCTTTATCCGGACACCACCTACAGCTTTAACTCCGGCGGAGAGCCCTCGGTGATCCCCCACCTGACCCACGAGCAGTTAAAGGCTTTCCATGCCAGGTTTTATCATCCATCCAATGCCTATTTTTATACCTATGGTAATCTTCCCCTGAAAGACCATCTCCAGTTCATCCAGGACAAGGTACTGCATAGATTCTCCGCCATTGACCCGGATTCTGAAGTCATATCCCAGCCCCGGTGGGATAAATCACGGCAATTCTCGGCCCGCTATCCCCTGTCCGGGGACGAGAATCCGGATAAAAAATACCAGGCCTGTGTGGCATGGCTCACCGGAGATATCAGGGATGCCTATGAAGTACTCATCTGCGCCGTTCTTGAAGAGGTACTGCTGGGCAACGCATCTTCTCCCCTTCGCCAGAAACTCATTGATTCCGGTCTTGGAACCGCCTTGAGTGACGCCAGTGGATTTGATCTGGACCTACGGGACACCATGTTTGCCTGTGGTCTCAAAGAAATTGAAGCCACCGCCGTTGAAAAGGTGGAAACCCTTGTACTGGAAACCCTTAAAGAAATTGCTGAAAAGGGGATTGATCCCCGGTCCGTGCAGTCGGCCATCCACCAGATTGAATTCAACAAAAAAGAGATGACCAACACCCCCTACCCCTTTGGCATTAAGCTGTTGCTGGCCTGTGCCGGGCCATGGATCCATGGCGGCGATCCCCTATCCTGCCTGAACATGGATGAGGATCTGACCCGCCTGAAAAAAGAAACCGCTCAAAAAGGTTTTCTGGAGGATAAAATCAGGGAATACTTTCTTGAAAATCCCCACCGGGTGCGTTTTACCCTGGCCCCGGACACCGGCATGGAAACCCTGGAAGAAACAAGAGTTAAAAAGGAACTTGCCGACATACAGGCCCGGCTGACAACAGAAGAGCTGGAAAAAATCAAAAAGGATGCCGACACCTTAAAAAACCTCCAGGAAACCGAAGAGGATCTGTCCGTGCTGCCCACCCTGGAACTGGAAGATATTCCGCCGGACATTGAAATCATCCGCCCCGATCACATCAGTGAAACCACCGGTGCCACCTGTTACAACAAGGCCACCTCGGATATCCTGTATTTCACCTGCCCTGTGGTGCCCAGGGATCTACCGGAATCACTGCTTCCCCTGGTCCCCTTTTTCTGCATGGCCTTCACCGGCACGGGAACTGCAAAGCGCGACTATGCAGACCTTGCGGCCCTGGTGGATCTTTACACCGGGGGCATCTCTCTTTCACCTTTTTCCGGCAGCGGGTTTAACGGTGATGATAAGTTAATCACCTTTTTGTCCCTCCAGGGAAAAGCCCTGAACCATAACATTGAGCCCATGTTTGACATCATCGCTGAACTGATGTCCCAGGTAAGCTTTAAAGACCTCACCCGGCTTAAAAGCCTGCTCTTTCAATACCGGGCAGGCCTGGAATCGTCCATTGTGGGCAATGGTCACCGATACGCCATGCTCCTGGCCTCCCGCAATTTTTCTCGGTCGGCGGCACTGGGTGAGATGTGGCATGGGGTTTCCCAGTTTCAGTTCATCAAGGCCCTCACGGAAAAAATAGAAAATGCAGAAAACGGTCCCGGGCATCTGGAACAGCTGTCCCACGATCTTGACACCATTGCAGGCACCCTTTTTACCAAAGAAAACCTCTCCCCGGCCATTGTGGGAGACACCCATGGCCTGGCATCCGGGGAGAAAAATATTGCCCGCCTGATCAGCCTTGTGCCGGCAAGCAAAACAGAAACAGGAAAAGACATTGATCTGACGGTTAAAAAAGAATTTCCCCGGGAGGGATGGAGCACCAGTACATCGGTGTCATTTGTGGCCCAGTCCTTCACCACCGTGCGCATGTCCCATGAAGATGCCCCCTGCCTTTCGGTGATTGCCAAGCTTTTAAGATCCATGTATCTCCACCGGGAAATCAGGGAAAAGGGCGGGGCCTATGGCGGGTTTGCCATTTACAGCCCGGAGGAGGGCACCTTCTCCTTTGGATCTTACCGGGACCCCAACATTGAAAGAACCCTGGATGTTTACCGCAATGCCTGTGATTTTATTACAAGTGATGTGGTCACAGACAAAGATGTGAAAGAAGCCATTTTGCAGATCTGCTCGGAGATTGACAAACCCGAAACCCCGGGACCCGCCTCCATCAAGGCCTTTTACAGAGACCGTGTGGGCCTTACGGATGAAACCAGAAAGAAATTCAAGGCAGCGCTGCTGGCCGTTAACAAAGATCAGGTGGCCACCACTGCCAGAAAATATTTCAAGGCAGATGATGTAAACAAGGCAACCGCTGTGATCTCCAGCCGGGAAAAACTTGAAGCGGCCAACAAAATCCTGGCAACGGACAACAAGGCTCTGAAACTTATAAAAATTTAACCAAAGAACTGTCAGAAAACAAACTATGCAAAACTCTCTGACGAAGACACTCCAGTGGGGCAATAAACACTTTATTATAGATGGTTAATTTTTTAACGGCCCCCAACTGTACACAAATATTTTGCCGGCATCCCATGAAGCTGGCAAAAGGAAGCCCTTGCCTGGGCAACCTCAATGGTAAAGGGGCAGACCGGTGTCACCGGCCTGCCCCTTTCCAGCAAAATCGGC
Source organism: uncultured Desulfobacterium sp. (assembly GCA_963674605.1). Lineage (GTDB taxonomy): Bacteria > Desulfobacterota > Desulfobacteria > Desulfobacterales > Desulfobacteraceae > Desulfocicer. The sequence goes on from OY771474.1 coordinate 2,715,608, forward strand.
CAATCTTGATCATGGGGTAAAAAGCAATGACAATCCCTGAACGGCCTTGTCATCAAGGGTGCCCCCCTGCTTGGCCAGTTCCAGGGTATACCGCCCCATCATCTTATAAAGATCCACATACGCCGGCATTTTTTTCTCGATATCCACAAGATGATCCGCCACCACGGCGGCATCCCCCCGGGCCACGGGACCGGTAAGAGCGCCCTGGGCACCCCGGTTTTTAATATTATTCAGGGTCCCTGTGATCAAAGGTTCCAGTATGAGATAAGCCTCTTTCTCCGACAGATTGGCCGCCTTAAGCAGATCCAAGGCAAAATGCTCCAGGGTCACCAGATAATTGGAGGCCACCACCGCCGATGCGTGGTACAGGGTTTTGGCATGGGTGGGAAGGGTAAAGCAGGAACCGCCAAGCGCATTTACCATCTCTTTTCCTGCCGTCACGGCCCGGTCAGAACCTTCAACGGAGATATGAATTCCCTTAAAGGGAGATGCTTGTTCCGGGACGTAGGGAGCAAAACTCTGGAGGGGGTGAAGGGATCCCACATCTGCCCCGCATGCCCGGGCAGAAGACAATATTTCAGAAGACAGTGCTCCGCTGCAATGCAGAATCATGCGCTTGTCCACCAGCCCTTTAATGGCGGCAAGTTCCCCACACACCTCTTCAATGAGCTGATCCGGTGTGGTGATAAAAACAATATCAGCCACCTCCACGGCCCCTTGCAGGGTGTCATAGACCTTGCCGCCGATGCCTGAGATGTCTGCTGCCACTGCTGCCTTTTCAGCAGATCCAATGTGTCTGCTGAAAAGACCCATAACGGGATATCCTGCCCGGGAAAGAAATACGGCCAGGGCCGTACCCACTCGACCGCAACCAATGATGGAAATATCTGGTTTCATATAAAAAAATACCGGCAAAGAATTCCCTGGATACGTAGACCCAAAGAAAGCCTTGCCTCCTCCCTGTAAATAGTTTTAGCCGTGAATAACTGCCATGGTCAAACGGTGTTCTGATTTGCCCACAACCCACATTGGAAAAGGCGTAATGCCGTTCCCATAACCATCAACATCAAAAACTTAGTTCCTGGATCAAATAAGCATTACCCAAAATGTGTGCCCCCAAAATTAAACGCCTCCCCTTGCATACCATCCAGCGTTTAAATTGTTAAGCAGCTTTTATCACTCCATAGGGCCGCTTTCTACCAACTATTGCTCGCACTGCTGAATTTTAAGGCACTGCAATTGTCTTTAACACTGCGTTTTTTTCCTGGAGACCTTTCAAAACAGGGCTTAGATGATGATGATGATAATCATCTCGTGATTACCGAAAACGCCTTCTCCCCGGCCCTGTCAAGGGCGATTGCAGATCATTCATCTTGACCCTTGACAGGGCCGGGGAGAAGGCTACCCTGAAAGTATCAAAAACGTATTGTTGTAAGAGAAGAAAATTTCAAAAAATGCGGCAAGTGTCTTGACAGCCACCGCTCGGGATATCACTATCTTATTACAGATTCTGGTTTCTCAAAGTACCACTGCCACATGAGGCCAAAACCCATCCCGAAGGCATCATCAAAAGGTTCCTGAAAGTCCTCGTATTTAACCTCGCAGAAGGCATATAGTTGTTTCCAAATATTGACTCCGAGCATGCTTTGTCCTGAAACGCTGTCATGGCGGTGTTCATTCAATGGGTTATCAAAGTCTATGTCACACCATGTACTGGAAAAGCACTTTACCCGTCCGATACTAAATGGAATTTTCAGGTGAGGAGAAATCATCCACCAGTTATGTCCTTGCCGACCATCCGTGCGAGCCAGAAAGACGGTAATGTCAAACGTACCATGGATTCTATTAAGGAACTTGCTTATGCCTCCAAAAGTTCTGGTACCTCGCCAACGGAAACCGAAATAACAACGATCGTCCGTAAAGGTACCTATATTATATTCAATGGCCACATCAAACATATGCAGAACAATGTTATCTTCGGCAATACCGAATGTGTTCAAAGGCTTGAATAGGTCGAAACTTCCGCAATGGTTTTTCAGATTGCTTTCATCGTGACCATGGTCACCCGTAAAATCAACGAACCCATAAAGCTCCAAGTCAAATGGCAAATCGTTGGTTTCAAATTCAGGCGTCAATGTGATAAATTCTCTTTTTGTGTCATATTGATAAGAAATGTTAGACCACCAAAACTGTTTCGCTTGATCCCCAGCGCACCCAATCCCTATACTAACAAAATGCTCAAAGACGATAATGGCCAGAAAGCATACAAGATACTTACTCATTTAGATTACCTCCATGATATAAATTATCAATAAGTCCGAGAGTTTAGAGCATCCACTTTGAATGGCACCCGGCGTTCAAAGGCTGAGCAGGCTTTACTACCCTGGGCTATTGAGATCTTAGTCCGTGATCCCTCCATTGTACTTAACGATTCGATGTGGATGCCACGCCCAGCGTGGCGTACTTTGTGATGGAAACCTCCACCTCACATACTGGGTGCGTGTGCCAAAAATCTTGAGGTGTGATATTTTCCACTATCTCTTTATTTGTTGGCCATCCATCATTTACTTTCCTCTTTCTCTTCTTTGCGTCCCATAATTGCCGGTTAATTCTAAAACAAGCCCGAAGGGCGCATTTCCATTTTCCCGGTTTGGTCACAATATGGTTTATTTGTCATAGTTGGCGGGGCCAACGGGGTCAGGCTTGTGTTATTGTGATTTTGTCAAGAGCCTGTGTTTAAAGGCAAATTTAAACAAAAGCGCCAATAACGCAAGCCTGACCCCTCTCTGATTAAGCGCGAACCGGGAAAATGGGAATGCGCCCAGCCCGAAAGAAGCGCAGTTAACAGTCGATTCAAATACGGTACAGCAAGATACATGCCATAAATTTTTCACTATTAATTCAAGTGGTTTAAAAAATAATTGATAAGTTTTATCATCTGTGATAAAAATTTTTGTCATATATGATAATTTTCCCATTTTATATCACATGCGACAGATGCCAGGGAGAGAGTGGTGACCATTAATGACAAGGAGTTCTTCCACCAAGCGTCTAAACGAATCTGCGGTAACTTGGACGCAAAAAACATGCTGACAGACATCCGCAAGTATCTTGAAAATTTCATGCCCGCTCAAACCCTGGATTTAAATACATACGAGCCGGAAAACCGGATACTTCGCAATATCGCTTCTGCAAGTTTCTATTCTGAAACCCCATCGTATTATCCGGTCAAGTTGTCCAAAGAAGCCGCACTATTCGTTGAAAAAGGTCATTATGGCCCGGTGGTTAGCATGATTAACCGATCAGAAATGCAGCCAGTGGCAAAACAGTTTGAATTGAAAGCAAAACAATCCCCCCTTTGCTTTTTGCTACTACACCTGAAAGTAGCCGGTAAAAGGTTTGGTGAACTTGTGATTTCAGCACAGGGGCGAGACTTGTTTTGCAAAGAACACGTTCATTTGCTGGAACTCCTACACGATCCTTTTGCCATTGCCATTGCAAACATCTTAAAGCACCAGGAAGTCCTACGCCTGCAAAAGAAGCTATCCGATGACTACCGCTATCTGGCCAGCGAGTTGCGCCGGATTTCAGGGACAGAAATTATTGGTGAAGAGCATGGACTAAAACCCATCATGGAAATGGTTCGACAAGTGGCCCCATTGAATAACCATGTGTTGCTCTTGGGGGAAACCGGCGTGGGAAAAGAGGTTATTGCCAACGCAATTCACTATTCTTCGCTACGTCACAGCGGTCCATTTATAAAGGTCAATTGTGGAGCATTACCCGAAAACCTGGTTGACAGTGAACTCTTCGGTCATGAAAAAGGGGCTTACACTGGTGCCGGAACAGCCCGTCGAGGCAGATTTGAGAGGGCTCATGGCGGCACGATTTTTCTCGATGAAATTGGTGATCTTCCCCTTTCTGCACAAACACGGCTTTTACGCGTAATGCAGGACAAAACCATAGAACGGGTGGGAGGCAGGGACCCAATCAAGGTGGATATTCGCATCATTTCCGCTACACACAGGGACCTGCAACAGATGGTCCTTGAAAAATCCTTTAGAGAAGATTTGTGGTTCCGGATCAACGTGTTTCCAATAACGATCCCGCCGTTGCGACATCGAAAAACTGATATCCCTGATCTGGTTAAGCACTTCGTCCAAAAGAAATGCCAAGAGATTAGAATTCCAATCCATCCGACGATCTCGTCGATTCAAATAAAAAAGCTAATAGAACATGACTGGCCCGGGAATGTGAGGGAGTTGGAAAATTCAGTAGAGAGAGCTCTTATACACTCCTTAGCTGGCCCTCCTAATAGAGGACTAATTTTTGATGGTATAGGCAGGCCGCATCTGCAATCCCATCCTCTATGCCCCAGTCTCGAACAAGACGTGTTAACCCTGGATGAGGTGATGTGGAATCATATCGAAAATGTTCTCTTGTTGTGCAACAACAGAATCAATGGTCCAAATGGGGCTGCCTGCCGTTTGGGGGTAAACCCCAGTACACTCAGGCACCGCATGCGTAAACTTGGCATCATGTTTGGAAAAAGAAGAGAAGTAACTGGAAATTAACTGACCAAACCAAATAGGATCAATGCCGTTAATAGAACAAGTGGATCAATTTTTATTGGCTTTGGTTTTCTACCGGCTACGTCATCAAATAAGTAATATCGACATCAATAGGGAAATGCCTGTAACTTGTCGTTGACAACTCTCCATCCATCACAAATAAAGCTAAAAAACAATATAGTGAACTATATGATATACGAACCGGTGATGTTACCCAGATCATTGAACAGATCTCTGCCCCAAGCATTGTCATAGCATGCCTCAGGCTATTGGGTGTCAATAGATTATTTTGAACGACTTGCCGCTTCCTTGCATGAGCAACCACGTGAGACGATTTTAGTCGACTTCTTTGACCGTGAAATGGTTAAATTTGAAAAAGAATTCAATTTTGAACCTGATGGTGGGGTGGAAGATTGGACAATCATAAAATTCAAAAATCAGAAAGAAAAAGATCTATCTGTTTGCAATGTAAAATTAAAAATATCATACTTCCTATACGAACATAGCTTCATCTATGAAGGGTATCGCTCTTTTTTCAGGAATCAAAATTTATTTAATTGGTTTAGTTTAGTTTAGTTTAAAAATCCCAAATTACAAAGTAACATTAGGGGGTGTCGTTAATTACCCAAGATCCAAGTTTTTCTCTCAAACGGCCTCATAAATGTTGACAGCCAATAACCCCTGAGCAACAGAAAAAAAGGGGGCGGCTGCTTCGGCTCACGCCGCACAATTAATCAACAAGCCCCAGATGTTCTGCACAGTAGGTTATTGGAAGACGGATGTCGTCCTAAGAAAATAAAATCCGCCTGATCAACCTGGATATACCAAAGCTGTCAGGCGGGTTTCTTTTTTGATTAGAATTTGACTGCTGTCTATTGCAGATACTCTTGAATGATCTTTATCTGAGCATCATCAAAGCTCTTTTCTTCGTAAACTTCCAGACGGGCTGCAATTTTTTCAGAGGCCCTTTCCAGGAGCTGTTTTCCGTCTCTTTGCTGCCAGTTGTTGTAGTCTGTTTTGCAAAAAAGATCAGAGACAAAATGTTCGTCAAAATATTCTTTTGGCGTGGGTCCGGTCATGAAGTGGCCCTTATGCTTGATGGGCATGATTCCTTCTATATAAGATTTATCCATATCAATGCCAAGGCCCTTTCTCATTCTCAAGGCCATTTTTAAAGATTCTTCATCCAGCACATATTTTTCCAGGGAGGTGATGTTCAAAGAGCCCAGAGAACCACAGGAAAACTGCATCACATCCACATTGGACAAAATAATGGGAGCAAGGTTATAGGCAGACTCGGCCCCTGCCTGAAAATCCACAGCCACAGCATCACTAAGGGCGCCGCCGCTTCTGTAGGGCATGTCATAATAATCTGCCAAAGAAGCCGTGGCAGCTGACATCAGAGCTACTTCCGCAGAGCCGAACAGGGCGGACACGGTCCTTAAGTTCACCGAAGATGAGATGGTGGCATAGACAAAGGGGGTGGCTGGCTGGACCAGTTGAACCAGGACAAGGCCTGCCAGAATCTCGGCATTGTTCTGGATGATGGTGGAGGCAACAGAGGCATGGCTTGTTATCACGGGCAAAGAGCAGGCAATTAAAGATATGGGCTGCTTTTCTTCCAGAAATCCCAGGATGGCGTCCACGTCATTGGTGCCGTAGTGCATGGGAGCTGTGGCACAGGCTCCGCCCAGAACCACGTTCCCCTCTTTTCCATAGAATCTTTTGATCATCTGGATCTGATTCTTTGCCACATCTTTCACAGATTCCTTGGGGGTCTGCATGGCAGTCAGATTAATGGGCTTGTCCATGTACTTCAGCAAATTGGCCACCTGGACATAGGGTGAGCGTTCTGTTGCCACATTCTCAATATCCACCATGAGGGAATGACCAAAATCCAGCAGATCACTTGAGTCCACGATCTTGGCAATGTTGATGTAGTCTTGAAGCTGACCCCGTCGGACCGTGTTGTTGCTGTCCATGAAAAAAGCAGGACCCGCAGCTGAGCCACACAGGCTTTTGGCCTTGCCGTCCACGGTGACACTGGCCGTTCTGGATTTCCAATCAAAGGTTCTGGGGCAGAGTTTGACGGCTGCATCCACCTGTTTTCTGGTGAAAAATACGATGTTCCCGTCTGTTTTGATTCCGTTTTTTTCAAAAATCTCAAGAGCGCCTTTATGCTCAAAGTGAATTCCCTTTTTTTCCAGCAGTTCAAGGGTCTGTTCGTGAAAAAATTCAACCTGTTCCTGGTTTAATACCATTTCATTAAAATTCATTTTTATCTTCTTGACTCTCTTTAAATATTTAATCGTTATACGTTGGTTGCGGATGCGGCCATGGTCTTCACATTCTTATAGAGAAACACGGCAAAGACAACGGCGATGACACTGGTCACAAGGGACATGGAAAAGATGATGGAATACCCCTTGTCGCCAAAGGCATCCAGAAAGTATCCGCAGAGTTTGTAATAGAAAATATCAGAGCAGAATCCCACGATGGAGACAGTACCCACAATGGTTCCCGTATATTTCAAGGGAATCTTGGCCTCTGAAATGGGAATATAGTAACTGGGCATACAGGTGTTGTAGTATACGGCCGTGAGCATGAGAGCCAGAATGATCATCCAGGCCAAAGCAGGTGTTCTCGGAGTCATCAGCATCACTGCACCTGCAATGATTCCCAGGATCATACCAAATGACATAGTCTTAATGGAAGAACCGGTCCTGTCGGTCATGATTCCTGCCACAGGAGATGTCAAAAGACGTATCAGCTGTTGCCGGATAATGGCAATGATACTGATGGTGGCCACGGGAACCCCAAAAAATTCTTTCAGGTAGGGCTGGAAATAGGTCATGCCGGATTTGGAGATAAAGGAAAAGAATACCACCCCGATGAGAAGCCAGACAAACGGCATCTTCAAAATGGTGGTAATCTGGGAAAGCTGAATCTTATTATTGTCATCTGACTCAGCTGAGAATGCCTCTTTTTCATTAAAGAAAATGGCAAAGAGCAGACTGGGAAAACCCACACATACCACATAGAAGAGCAAAAGCATTTTAAAGGCATGAAGATCCTGACCCAGGCTGTCGTAGAGATGGGTTCCCACAAAGCCTTCAACGGCACCGGCAAGGCCGGAAAAGGCAAAAAAATACCCGTAAATCTTCCCCTGCTCATTCTCATCCCCCATCATCCGCAAAAATTTCATCAGGGCGGACCACATGATCAATACCAGGGTAATGCCGTAGCCGAACTGAATCACGCACATGACCCAGAGAGGCGGAATGGTCAACACAAGGGCCCCAAGGGCCGTGGTTCCCAGAAGGGCTGCTGCCAGCATTTTTTTCACCGAAAACAGATCGGCAATGACTCCTCCAGGTCCGTAGAGCAGTGCCGATGCAATCCCAAAGACCATCATCATGGTCCCCAACTGCTCATTGGTAAATCCAAAAGCCTTCTGAATGGGTACATAATAGGTTTCCAGCATATAGGGAAAGGTCCATATTCCGCCATAGGCAATGGCCACCAGGATAATATATATCCATCTTTTCTTCTTGAAATCCATTTTCTGTAAGTCTCCTTGTTTTAAAAACTATTTGTCTCGAATCTGGTTGCAACTCCATTTTTGATGCCGCCCATTTCTTGTTATCTTTCTTTACAGAACGGGCCGAACACTGGGGGCATGATTGCAATAGGGGTGCCATTTCAAAAAAATGGATCATATTCCTTAAGTATTTATTCATAACCTACTAAATTAAAAAACGTTTTTTAGATGATATTATCTTTGAAGATTTCAGGAGACAAATGGATTAGGATAGAGTCATGTAAGATTTCTATTTCAAAAATAAGAAAAATTTTATATCAATAATTAAAAATTCTTATTTCACAAGGACTAATCCATGAACTTGAAACAAACTTTCCATCTGACAAAGGAAGCGGTAATGAACCCCAATATCATTGCCATGTGGGAGACTTTTTCCCAGGGGGTAACCATCACCGATGCCGAAAACCGGCTCATTTACATGAACCCCTACCAGAAAAAGGTGGATAAATTTAAAGAGGAGGATTTCCTGGGCAAGACCATGTACGAACTGTACACCAATGTAGTGGACGATTATTACACCACCCTCAAATGCCTTGACACAGGGGAGCCCATCATCAACAAGACCTCCTTTTACAAGACCCCCACCAATGTGGTGACTTGTTCCCAGTACTCCACCTATCCCTATTTTGATGATGCAGGCAATGTGGCAGGGGCCATTATATTCAATACCGATGTTCAAACCAGCTCTTTGTTGTTTTCTGCGTTTTCAGAAGGAATTATGTCCTGTCTTCCACCGGAAATATATCCCAAAAAACCAAGCTTTACCTTTGAAGCCATGATCGGAATTGATTTCATGTTCCAGCAGTGCATTGAGCAGGCCAATGCCGCATCTCGCAACGACTTTCCAGTTATGATCTGGGGGGAAAGCGGCACGGGCAAGGAACTCTTTGCCCAGTCCATTCACAACAACAGCAAGAGAAAAGAAAAATCTTTTATCCCCATCAACTGTGCCGCTATTCCAGAGCACCTTCTGGAAGGCATCCTATTTGGCACATCCAAGGGGGCCTATACCGATGCCCAGGAAAAAAAAGGGCTGCTGGAGGCTGCAAATGGTGGAACCGTGCTTTTAGACGAACTCAACTCCATGCCCCTGAACCTCCAGGCCAAGCTGCTCCGGGCCATACAGGAAAAAAAGATAAGGAGGATCGGCTCTTTGGATGAAATTGATATTGATTTAAAATTTATATCCACATTAAACGTGGAACCCAGAAAAGCCATGGCAGAAAAGCTGATCAGAGAGGATCTCTTCTATCGCCTGGCTCTGATCATGATCACCATCCCCCCCTTAAGAGAACGGAAAAACGACATCCCTTTACTCTGCGATTATTTTCTCAAGAAACACCAGGCCGACAAGCGACTGTTCCTGTCAAAGGAGGTCTATGAGTTGTTTTTAAACTATTCCTGGCAGGGAAATGTGAGGGAACTTGAAAACACCATCCAAAGCAGCATTGTTTTTTCTAAAAATAAAAAACTGATAGCCCCGGAACACCTGTCAAAATACTTTATTGATTCCTGCAAAAATCAACAGACCACTACTGGATTGGAAAACGCGGAAATTCAAAAAAAGGACAGACCCATGACGGCCATATTGGAGGATTTTAACCCTGATCCTGACCAGCCCATGAAGCTAAAAGAAGTTCTGATCCAGACAGAGAAAAATTATGTTGAAAAAACACTGCAGAAAACTGGGGGAAATGTAGCCAGGGCAGCAAGGCTCCTTGGGGTCACTCCCCCGACACTCCATTACAAAATAAAGAAGTACAACTTTACCACCTTTAAGGAATAAGGGAGTTCCTCATAATAAAACTACCCAGTTTTGCGTGACGCATACCGTATAGATGGTGGAGATTTCATTAATGTTGAGGCATCCTTCATACCTGCTTTACACTTTCACAAGGTGACTGCCCATTTTACGGTGTTTGTCCTTTGAAAAGTATAAAATACTTCTGAAATGATATGAAGGATGCCAATGTTGGGTAGATTATTTTCTATGAACTCCCTAAGGGCAGTTGATCAGGCAGTATCATGAAAAAGCCTGGCACTATGGATGTTTCGATAGTACCGGGCCATGTACCTTCATAGTCTTAAACCCACAAATCCGGTCAGCCCGTTGGGGCTTTCGCCTCACTGGCCCCATCAATTCTTGAATTTCACGTGCTCCTGCCACCGCCAGGCTGCTGAATAAGGATAGCCGGGGCCGTTTAATTACTTGTTGAGATATTATCTCGAAACGTGGTAGATAAAATATTGAAACAGAACATGGGGCGACATAAAAACATAATGAATCAATGTAACATAATGACCATTTTTGATTTAAAAAAAATGATTATTTTTCCCAAGAGTTTGTTCAACTAAAGCTTTCTGATCATGAATGAGAGAATCTGTAAACAATAGTTTTCGGCCTTTTTCAGGTCATAACCAATGCTACCTCATTGTTTTCGTCTTTTTGCATCCCACCCATTTTGTTTGACCGTAGATCACTTTAAGAATTATGTATTGATCTGAACAATGAAAATACTGACGGATAAACCGCAGATTATCATGTTGAAGACGGGCATCAACAGTTGGAGATTTTTTGGGCTGGTCGGCAGCCGCTTAACTTAAATGTTAGCTTCTCAAACCAAGGAAAGGAGACATCGACATGAATATCAGGAAATTAATTATCGTAGGCATTCTTTTGACTGCATGTTCAGTCGCAATTGCATCTGATAAGCCTTTTGAATCATCTCATGGAATAGAGTACCCAACCGGCTGGCAAAACTGGTCATCAATTGCAGTGTCACATAGGACCGATAACAACACTTTAAGGATAATACTCGGAAACGAAATTGCAGTTAATGCCGCACGTTCTGGCAAAGTCAATCCATGGCCTGATGGAGCAATCCTTGGAAAATTAGTTTGGAAGGATACTAAACTCGAAAACTGGAAAGCAGCAACTGCGCCCAGAAAATTCGTTCACGCAGAGTTTATGTTCAAAGATTCCAAAAAATATTCCGCAACATATGGCTGGGGCTGGGCACGTTGGGTCGGTCTTGAACAAAAGCCGTTTAATGACGGATCACAAGAATGTACATCATGCCATACGCCGGTAAAAGATCGAGATTGGGTATTTACTGACCCGGCGGTATTTCCAGAATTGAAATAAGCTGACGAATAAGGATAAATCGTGTGAGGACCGACCACGATCTTATCCGGTTGTTAAGATTGATTTGGGTTTAAAAGATTTCCTGATAAGATCTTATTTTATTGGAACAAATTAATCATGTTAAAAAATAAAATCCTTTGTTGGTACGGTAAAGATCCCTTTGAAGCAGGAAAAATCCTGATGGAGTCTTCCGGGATATGGAAAAACTGGTCCTTTTTAGATCATATTGGGCTGAAGCCGAATCTGGTCGTCTCCAAAAAAGCATCCTCCGGGGCAACGACTCACCCTGAATTCTGTGCGGGGATAATCACGTTCCTTCAAAAAAAAGGCTTTCAGAATATCAGCATTCTGGAAGGTTCCTGGGTGGGGGACCGAACAGAAAAGGCTTTTAACGTTTGTGGCTATTCAGATATCTCTAAAAAGTACTCCGTTCCCCTGGTGGATCTCCAGCAGGACGCTTCTGTTTTATGTAAAGGATCCAACGGAGAATATCGCATCTGCCGATCGATTCTGGAACTGGACCGCCTCATCAACATCCCTGTACTCAAAGGTCATTGCCAGACGGCCATGACCTGTGCACTGAAAAATCTGAAAGGCTGTATTCCCAACAGTGAAAAACAGCGATATCATCGGGAAGGTCTTTTTCAGGCAATTGCGGATTTGAATGAAATCCTTAAATCTGATTTGATACTGGTGGATGCCCTGGCGGGAGATCCTTCTTTTGAAGAAGGAGGGAATCCCTTTACACTTAATCTTTTTATGGCGGCGCAGGACCCGGTTCTCCTGGATACGTATGCCTGTTCCCTATTGGGGCTGAAACCATCAGACGTTCCTTATATTAAAAAAGCTGTCGTCCTGGGGGTAGGATCTTCAAAAGTGTCTGCTGATACCCCGTTTGCCTTGAATAAGGGAGAGGGGTTGGGTAATCTTCAACAATCGTCTTTTGCTGTGGCGTTTTCAGGCCATATACAGGAGAAAGGGGCATGCAGTGCCTGTTTTTCCTCCCTGACACAGGCGTTGAAACAAATGCAAGAAGAAGGGTTGCCCTTACCTGAGACAGTATGTATCGGGCAGGGATTTAAGAAAAAAACGATAGATGGGCCGGGAGTAGGAGACTGCCTTTCCAGGTGCGCTTCATTTGTTCCCGGATGTCCTCCTGAACCTTATGAAATAGTCAATTACCTGAAAAATCTATAGGTGGACGATCGGTTCCAGCTGGTGATCCAGAACAATATGAAGAGGGTGCTATTGTGTTCTTAAAAAAAATAACGCTGCTGTTAATTTTCAGCTTGGGCATCTCTTTTTCTATCCGGGTTGTTGGTACAATATTCCCCCTGATTTTTAAAAATATTTTCATAGTCAAAGCAACCATTTTATTAAATGCTCTATTTATTTTAATCCATGTTGTTTTCTGGGTGGTCTTTTACCGGGAATATATTTCAAAAACCAAAGAAGCTCTTAAAGAAATCTGCTTAACTGCGGTGGTCGGATCAGTTGCCGTATCGGTAATCTATATGAAAAAGCTGCCATTTGTATTCGGGATGAATATTGGATTCCCGGTTCTTATGATCAATCCATACTATGATGCGGTTGTTCCAATGATCAGTTCGGTTGTCCATCTGGTTTTTTTCATTACATTGAAAAAGGCTCTTGCAGATAATGAGAAAATTAAACTGGGCTGGCCGGTATCATCCATGATTATCGGAATTTGTGTGTTTATCCTTTTTCATATGATTGTACTGTTTAATTTTATTGCCACAAAGCGATTCGAATGGCTTGAGCATATGCCGCGGGGGATTGCACTGGGGACTGTTCCTTTGGTTATCGCGGCCGCACTTATGATGCTGTTTTTTTATTACAGGTTCTACAGATTTTTAGACTCAGAAAACAGCTCTGGGAATAGCGCAAGATGACAAAAAAGTATTCAACGGCCTTTTCAAGAGTTTTAAGCCTACCTTCCATATCTCCACCATCACTGCTGGATGAAAAATTATTTTGGATTGGCATTTGATGCAAATTACCCATATCATATACCTCCGGCCTGTTTTTTATTCAAGCTCAAGGCGCTGTATCAGTTCGTAAGGAGTTAAATATGATTCGCAATACCCACCACATACCCTTCATGCATAAACTCTTATCCCCGTTGCTTCTTTCTCTAAAGAATAATTAATGGGATCACTCTCTGAACTTTTTACCAAAAAAAGAACGTGTGTGGATGCGGCACTCTTTTCTCCTTCCAGCAATATCATTCGTTCCTCTGGATGATTAATGCATACTGAAGGCATTTTATTATTTTTCATTGGCATAAAAACACCTTATTCCTTTTTGATTTTACCCCTCAACAGTCCGCCGCATCCAGATGATCCACCTCCACGGAGGCCATATAAATGGGGTGGGTTATTTTGATTCTGTTTTTTGGGGTGTTGATTTTATTCATTGGACGTTTTTTTTTCAGGCATTAACATCCACAACAACATGCCCGGTGATATTGCCTTCCAGGATTTGAGCTGCGTACCGGGGAACATCTTTAAGTGGTATTACTTTATTTATATGATCCAGGGCCTCATCGGAGATATCGGTGACCAGACGATCCCAGGCCGCAATTCTCCTCGGGGTCGGGCAGGACACCGAATCCACCCCCCTTAAACTGACCCCCCTCAGAATAAAGGGCATGACAGTGCAGGTAAGATCAAACCCGCCTGCCAGTCCACAGGCAGCCACACACCCGCCATATTTCATCTCGGACAGAAGCCGGGAAAGCACCACACTGCCGACGGTATCAACGGCACCTGCCCACTTCTGGGTTTCAAGGGGAGCTGGTTTCTTTGTCCATTCTTCACCTCCGGCAATATGTTTTGCCCCGATCTTTTTTAAATAAGTGTGTATGGATTCATCCTTTGATCTGGTGAGCGCTGTGACCTCATAGCCAAGCCTGGCAAGAATGGCCACGGCATTGCTGCCCACCCCCCCTGATGCACCGGTAACAATGACAGGTCCGCTGTCCTTTGTCACACCGGCCTCCTCAAGTGCCATGACCTGGAGCATGGCAGTATAACCTGCCGTACCAAGGGCCATGGCTTTCTTGGTATTCATCCCCTTGGGAAGGGGAATCAAGAAATCGGATTTAATCCTGGCCATCTGGGCATAGCCCCCCCAGTATCTTTCCCCCACGCTCCAGCCATTTAAAATCACCTGGTCCCCGGGCTTGAAATCCGCCGACTTTGATTCAACCACTGTGCCCGCCAGATCCACCCCCGGCACCATGGGAAATATACGAAAAATTTTATTGCGATTGGCAAAACCAAGGCCTTCTTTATAATTCAATGTGGAATAATCCACCTGGATCAGCACATCTTCGTCGGGCAAATCTTCAATTTTAAGCTGCTTCAGTGCTGGTACCAGCCCATCATCTTTTTTTTCCACCACAAGCGCCGTAAAGGTATCTTTTTTTGTCATGCCCGTATTCCTCCTGATTGCAAATTTTTTTTATATGAAAAAGAAGGTGCTGGGTTTTGGGTACTGGGTGTTAACCGCAACCACTTTTTCATTATTCGTTGTGGCAGGTGCTTACTGCCATGTATGTTTTTTATACAAAACTCCGCTTAAGAGACTGCAATTATTAGGGTTTCATTTTTCGTTATAGCTGGTGCTAGCAGCCATGTATGTTTATATGAAAAGGTAGCCTTCAAGTCTACCTCAGCAGAGCCCCCCCGATGGGCAATAGGAACCGGCCAATCGAGCCGTCTACGGTTCCGGGCCGGGCCCATTGCCCGTCGGGGGGGCGGCATAATGCCATTTGGCTCCGCGTCTGCGACCCATTATTCGTTGTGTCCGTCAGGACATGCGGGTTATATGAAACACAGCCACAAAGTGCCGCCAGCAAAGCATCTCAAAGGCTGCCCGGGTTTGTTTATTTGGGGCTTGGTCACAAGATGGGCCACCCTGGGGAGGGGTCAGGCTTGCGTTATTGACGTTTTCGTTTAAATTTAGCTTTATTCTTAGATGCTTGTCAAAAACACAATAACACAAGCCTGACCCCGTTGGTCCGCCAATTGAGATGAATGGCCCATCTTATGACCAAACCCTTTATTTGTATTCAAATTCAGAGGTGGGAAACTCACCCTTCTGCACAGCCTCTTTATAGGCCTCCAGCCCCTTGGCAGCAACGGCATTGAGGTCTGCAAATTTTTTAACAAACTTGGGCAGATGCCTGTCGTTGATGCCCAGCATGTCATGAAGAACAAGAATCTGACCATCACAATGGGGACCGGCCCCAATGCCAATGGTGGGAATGGTCAACGCCTTTGTAATTTTTTCTGCAATGGGGGAAGGAATACCCTCCAGCACAACGGAAAAAGCTCCGGCCGACTGCACATTCAGGGCGTCTTCCATGAGTCGGTCCTCATCCCGCTGGACCTTGAACCCGCCCATCTGATGCACACTCTGGGGGGTCAACCCTATGTGGGCCTGCACGGGAATCCCGGCGGCGGCCACAGCCTTGATAACATCACACACATCGGCCCCCCCCTCAAGCTTTACGGCCCCGGCCCCGGCTTCCTTTAAGAATCGACCGGCATTGTCCACGGCCCGGTTCAGAGAGGATTGATAGGACATGAAGGGCATGTCCCCCACCACCATGGCGGTTTGGCAGGCCCGGGTCACCATGGAGGTATGATAAAGCATTTCATCCATGGTCACAGGCAGGGTGTTTTCCTTTCCCTGGACCACCATGCCAAGGGAGTCCCCCACCAGGATCATGTCAATGCCCGCAGCATCCACCATTCTTGCAAATGGATAATCATAGGCAGTCAATGCGGTTATTTTTTTTCCTTCTTTTTTCATCCGGTACAAGGTGGTTGTGGTTATTTTCGATGGCATTTTATTTTCCCCCTGAAAGTATGTTCAACACGTGTTTAGGTTGCGCTCCTGTCCCGTTCAGCCAATATCTCACAGGCGTGGGCAGCGCGGCAATCAAGACCTGGGCAAACCGCCAATTATGAGCGGTGACCAGCAGGGCACAATAAAGCCCATATGATCATTTAAAAATCAAGGTATCACTGATTTTATAAGGGTTCAAGCCTTTTCCACCGGGCAACACCACCCGGACATCGGGCGGAAATATCAATTTTAATGATTGACTATTAAGCCCCACTGCAGATATATAAAAGGTTTAATTTAACGGGCTTGCCCCCAGAAAACTCGGTGCCACCCCCAATGTGGTCGGCATCAGAACAGAGCCCCCCAAAAAAAGCAGGCAAGAGGTAAATGATACAGACCATCAGAGGATTCAGGGATATATTACCGGAAGAGACGCCACTGTGGCAGAAAATTGAAACCATCGCGGCGGAGATTTTCAGGAACTTCGGATTCCAGGAAATTCGTATCCCCATCATGGAAAAAACAGAACTCTTTGCAAGGAGCATTGGCGAGGCCACCGACATTGTTGAAAAGGAGATGTACACATTTCCCGATCGCAAAGGGGATAAACTCACCCTGAGACCCGAAGCCACGGCATCCATTGTACGATCTTATATCCAGCACAAAATGTATGCGGCCGACCCTGTCCGGAAATTCTACACAGTGGGGCCCATGTTCCGCCGGGAACGTCCCCAGAAGGGACGATACAGACAATTTTATCAGATTGATGCAGAGGTGTTCGGCATTGCATCCCCATATATTGATGCCCAGCTGATCCAGATTCTCAACGAACTGTTCCAGCGACTGGGATTGTCAGGCCTCAAGGCCCATATCAACTCATTGGGCTGCCCTGAATGCCGCCCCAATTTCCAGAAGGCCCTGCTGGATTTTCTCTGTGCCAGAAAAGAAACACTTTGTGACAACTGCCTCCGGCGCATGGAAAAAAACCCCCTAAGAACCCTGGACTGCAAGGTTCCTGCCTGCCGCAAGGCCCTGGAAGGTGCCCCCACCACCCTGGATTATCTCTGCCCTGACTGCAGCAGCCATTTTGACACCGTGCAGTCCACCCTCAAGGCCCAGAATGTTGATTTCATTGTGGATAATACCCTGGTCCGGGGACTGGACTACTACTCCCGCACCGCCTTTGAAATTCTGACCACCGCATTGGGTGCCCAGAGTGCCGTGGCCGGCGGTGGTCGCTACGATGCATTGGTCCAGGAACTGGGAGGCCCGGAAATTCCCGCCATTGGCTTTGCCATCGGCTTTGACCGGCTGGTGCACATTGTGGAGCAGCTGGACCAGCAAAAATCAGATGACGGCCCGGATCTGTTTCTGCTGGCCCTGGGGGATAAGGCCATGGAGAACTGTCATCTCTGGTTATCACAGCTGAACCTGTCCGGCTTTAAAACGGAGATGGACTACAATGGTAAAAGTTTAAAAAGCCTCATGAAACGGGCGGATAAACGCAATGCAAAAAATGTGCTCATTGTCGGGGAATCAGAAATGGAAGCCAATGCACTGGTGCTTCGCAACATGGAGACCCGGACACAAACCACCATCTCCATGGATGACCCCGTGGCGGATATTTCAAAAATACTGGGAAAGCCAAAAGGGGATTGATCCCCCCATCGGTCAACCCAAAAATTTACGAACATAGGGCTTGCTCATAAGATGGGCCATTCTTCTCAATTGGCGGGCCAACGGGGTCAGGCTTGAGACCAAGCCCCGAACATAAATATTAATATTTAATCATATAAGTTATAAGAGGACAGACGTGACTGATTTACTTGGAGATATGAGAAGAACTCACACCTGTGGTGAGTTGCGGGCAACGGATGTTGGAAAAGAGGTAATACTCATGGGATGGGTCCAGCGCCGGCGGGACCATGGGGGGGTTATTTTCATAGACTTCCGGGACCGTGGGGGCATCACCCAGGTGGTTTTTAATCCTGAAAATTCAGCCTCGGCCCATGAAAAAGCCCAGGTGATCCGCAGTGAGTTTGTGCTTGGCATTCGGGGGACAGTGATCCTGCGCCCCGATGACATGCTCAATCCCAAAATGGACACCGGTGCCATTGAAATCATGGTGGATGAATTAAAGATCTTCAGCCATGCCCAAACCCCGGTGTTCCCCATTGAAGACCGGTTGGAAGCCTCGGAAAGCATCCGCCTTAAACACCGTCACCTGGACTTGAGACGTCCCCAGCTGCAGAAAAACATCATGGCACGTCACACCGCCTCCCGGGCCGTCAGGGATTACCTGAATGACAATGGGTTTCTGGACATTGAAACCCCGTTTCTCACCAAGAGCACCCCGGAAGGTGCCAGGGATTATCTGGTCCCAAGCAGGGTGAGCCAGGGCAATTTTTATGCGCTGCCCCAGTCCCCCCAGCTGTTCAAGCAGATGCTCATGATCAGCGGGTTTGACAGATACTACCAGATTGTGCGCTGTTTCCGGGACGAGGATTTAAGGGCCGACCGCCAGCCCGAATTCACCCAGATCGACATGGAATTGTCCTTTGTGGGGGAAGATGACATCATGTCCATCACCGAGGGCCTTATAAAAACCGTGTTTAAAAAGGTCAGAGACATTGATATCACAACCCCCTTTGACCGCATCACCTACGAAGAATCCATGGATCGTTTCGGCCTGGACAGACCCGACCTGCGGTTCGGTATGGAGCTTTGTAATGTGTCTGACATTGTAAAGGACACAGGCTTTAAAGTGTTTGCAAGTGTGGTGCAAAAAGGCGGCATGGTAAAAGCCATCAACGCCAAGGGCTGCATCAATTTCTCCAGAAAAGAAATTGATGAACTCACCGACTTTGCAGCCATTTATAAAGCCCGGGGCCTTGCCTGGATAAAAGTAAAAGAAGACGGCTGGCAGTCCCCCATTGCCAAGTTTTTCACCGATGAAGAAAAACAGGCACTGAAAGAGCGCATCAACATGGAAACCGGGGATCTCATCTTTTTTGTGGCAGACACCCCCAAGGTCACCAATGAAGCCCTGGGACAGTTGAGAAACGAACTGGCCCGACGGCTGGAGCTCATTGACAGCAACACCTACCGATTTGTGTGGGTCACCCATTTCCCCTTACTTGAGTACGATGAGGTGGAAAAAAGATACCAGGCCCTGCATCATCCCTTTACGGCCCCCCTGGAAGAAGATCTGGACAAGCTTGACACCGATCCCTTAAATGTTCGCTCCCGGGCCTACGACATGGTGTTAAACGGCACGGAAATCGGCGGGGGCAGTATTCGTATTCATTCCCCTGAACTCCAGGAAAAGGTATTAAAAACCCTTGGTATCAGTCAGGAAGAGGCCCACGAAAAATTCGGATTCCTGCTGGATGCCCTGGCATCGGGCACCCCGCCCCATGGTGGCCTTGCCTTTGGATTTGACCGCCTGACCATGCTGTTGTGCCAGGAAGATTCCATCCGGGACGTCATTGCCTTTCCCAAAACCCAGAAGGCCGCCTGCCTGCTCACCGATGCCCCCTCCCAGGCGGCTTCGGCCCAGCTCCAGGAACTGGCCATAAAGGTGGTAAAAATAGAAGAATGAAGGCCCTGAAAAAAGAAATAGAGCAGAAGGCCCGTTACCTTGGAGACGGCATCATCAAGGCCGATGCCTTTATCAATCACCAGCTGCTGCCGGAACTGACCACGGCCATGGGCCTTGCCTTTGCCGAAAAGTTCCGGGAAGCCGGCGTCACCGGGGTCACGCGCATTGTCACCGCCGAGGTCAGCGGCATTGCCCCTGGCCTGGTGGTGGCCCAGGCCATGAATGTACCCATGGTATTTGCAAGAAAAAAGAAACCGGCGTTCATGACCGGCACGCTTCTTTCCGCCCATGCCCGGAGTCGAACCAAGGCAGAGGCGGTGACCCTGTACATTTCAGATCAGTTCCTTGATCCACAGGACCGGGTTATCATCATTGATGATTTTCTGGCCACGGCATCCACTTTAAAAGCCCTGGTTTCCATTGTCAAAGACAGTGGGGCCAGCCTTGAAGGGGTAGGATGTGTCATTGAAAAAGTGTTTGAAGGGGGGCGTGAACAGCTGGCTCATCTTAATATTCCCATCATTTCCCTTGCCCGCATTGATCTTGCGGACCAGGGAAAATCCTTCACCGTATACTGACCCGGAAAAGCAACCTTCAGGGAATTTGCGGTAATTGATCCCGGGATCACTCCCCCCGAAAAACGGGCCAGGCATCACCGATGCCGGGATCAAACCCAACCATCAGCCAAGGGGGCGGCCATCGATCCATTATTTAAAAAAAATCGGAAAGAAACCTACCTGAAATGGCGAACCCAGGCAAGGCAGATTGTAATGGGCCTCCCCCGTCCGCGGTTTTATGGGATGTTTGCCAGCCAGATGGCAGCCTCACAGGAGATGCTCCAACACGACTCCCTGATCCAGCGCATGAAAAACAGAGTATATCCCCTGCTGGAAAATGATTTCGGTCATGGAATTTACCACTCGGAACGGGTGTGTATGGATGGTGCTGCCATTATACAGGTGGAAATGGCCCAGAGTCCACCGCCCCCCGGGCCGCCAAGCCGAATCCTGCGAAACATGCAACTGATTCAGATTGCCGGGCTGCTGCATGATACCAAACGGAAAGAGCCCCACCATGCGGCAAAGGGTGCCCTGTTTGCCCGGCAGGTACTCAAGGAAAAATCCTTTGACATGACACCCCTTGAGATTGATATCATCAGCACCGCCATTGAACAGCACGAAGCCTTCCAGATCCTTCCCCCGGATGCCATGCCCGCCTCCCTGATCTCCAATGCGCTTTATGATGCGGACAAGTTCAGATGGGGACCTGACAATTTCACCCACACCGTCTGGGACATGGTCATATACCAGGATATGCCTATCAGGGATTTTCTAAATAAATTTCCCACGGGCATGGATAAAATGGTACAGATCAGCAAAACTTTTCGCACCGATACAGGCAGGCGTTTCGGACCTGATTTCATCAATATCGGCATACAGACCGGTAGCAGACTTTTCAAGGAAATTCAAAAAGATACCTTTTAAATAAAAGCCACACAGCCTGCCCAAACGCCAAAAATGAAGCATGCCGTTTATTTTTTCTTTTTCCTGTAATTCTTTTGCCCGCCACTGTCAGGGACGGGTATTGCAGTATCCTTTTTGACGCAGAGAATCGGTGTATTAAACACCAGGGCAGACACATCTTTATCGCGTTGCACCTGAAGCTGGAGAGCATCCCTGTCAATCTCAAAATACCGGGAAATAACCGTAATAATATCTCCCTGAAGACGTTTTAATGTTGAATCATTCACCTCCAACTGGTCACAAACCAGGGTGAACTGCAAGCGCTTTTTGGCCGTTTTATTGGTGGGTTTATGACCTGCAAATTTTCTCAGCAATGCATTAAACATGGAATCGTCCTCACTATTTTCTACCAAATTTACTAGTTATCATTCCCCACATGCCTTTTTTATGGGACGGTACCTGGATGGGAAGATCGGACTCTCCATTCAAACGACGTGCAATGCGACGGAATGCCTGTCCGGCGGCAGAGTCATTCTGCATCACCAGGGGCAGACCTACATTGCTGGAAATCACCACCTGCTGATCCATGGGTACCAGGCCCAAAAGGGGCACGGAAAGCACATCAATGACATCTTCGTGGCTTAACATATCTCCCCTTGCCACCATTTCTGATACAATGCGGTTGACCACAAGTTTGGGGGTGATGGATCGGGCATATAGAAGTCCGATGACACGATCGGCATCCCTGACCGAGGAAACATCCGGGGTACAGATGACAACGGCATCATCGGCACTGACAACGGAATTTTCAAACCCCCGTTCAATGCCCGCAGGGCTGTCCATCAATACATAATCATATTCCTGTCGGAGCTGTTTCCCCACCCGCTCCACACCGGCGGGGGTGAGCACATCCTTATTATCGCTCTGGGAGGCAGGTATCAGAAAAAGATTTTCAATCCGTCGATCGCGGATAGCGGCCTGGCTGAGTTTGCACTGCCCCTTCACCACATCCACAATATTAAATACGATTCTGTTTTCAAGCCCCATGACCACATCAAGATTTCGAAGCCCGATGTCCATGTCAATGACTGCCACCCGTTTTCCCTCCATTGCAAGGGCAGCTCCAATGGAAGCCGTGGCCGTGGTTTTTCCCACTCCGCCTTTTCCCGAAGTAACAACAATAATTCTTCCTTCCACTTCACACCTCATGTAACCCGGATAATATTGAACAAGGGACCGATCACAGCATCAGCCACCCTGTATAGTCACATACAAAATACTCGCCACTTTAATACCTGCCTTTACATCCTACATTACCTCAGGCCAGGGCAACGCATCAAAAAGATTCGTCTCCAGATAGTTACTGACCACAATACGTCCTTTTTCAACAACGGCAATTTCTGTGTGTTCATGGGTACCATCATCCAATCCTGAAGCTGACACCCCGCCGATTCTAACATGGGTGGGCTGAAATTCAAGGGCAATGACAATGGCCGTTTCATCTTCGGGCCTGCCGGCATGCACCCGTCCCCGAAGTCTGCCCAGCACAATCACATGACCCCCTGCCAGGATTTCAGCGCCGGGATTGACATTACCCATAATCACAAGATGTTTCCTGGCTTCAATCTTCTGCCCGGATCTGACGCGACCCTGCAACATCAGCACATCACTTTTATGATGGTTCCACCCCCGGGACAGATCCCTCTGGCGAATACGTTCCACTGGGACAGATCTTTTCTCCGGAGGCAGCGTCACCACACCGACGCTGAAGGTTTCCTTTAAAAACACTGTCAAACGGGCCACCAGATCTTCACAGCCGGTTGTCACCCCCAAATCCAGCGTTATTCGGGAATTGATGGCCAGGTGCCGAAGCCTCTGAAACAGAAGGGTCAGCTGTTCTTTAATTTCCTTTTCCGGTGCTTCGGGGTCCACAGTAATCCAGAAACCGTCTCCCACGCCCTTTAATTTCACAGGTGGCATTTCATTCATTGCCATAAATCGTTTTTTCCCCCGTCAATTGGTATCCGTCCGTTTTTATGGGAACATTTCGGATATACCAGTTACCAAAGATCCACATATTGTAAATATAGTTGAGATATCTATAGGATAACAAAATAAAACTGTCAAGAGGTAACTTTCCGGCGGCATGCCCGGGCGAAATCCTCGGGATAGTGCCCGGTGATCCAACGCAACTGGGCTTCACTGAACGCCCCCGGGGAATGGGGCAGTCTGGGCAGAAAGGCATAGAGCAGCCGCTGGTCGGTGTTTCTATCATCAAACCGTTTGGCATATTCAATACAGGTGACCATGCGGGCTCCCAGTTTTTCAAGAACACCCAGTGCCGTCAACATACCCCTGTCCAGGGAATTTCGAAGGGCAGTGTCTGCCTCCAGAATATTGCCGCATGGTCTCAAGGGCATCATCTGAATCTCCCACTGGGAGATCTGGGCCTTGGGTACAAAAAGCATAATGTTATCATCTTCAAATATCACAAGACTGCTGGAAGCCTCTTTGTTGCCGTCCACCCGCCGATTGCTGCGGATGGCGGCAAGATAATTCTCAAAAAAACCCCTGCCGGTGTATTCCCGATACGCCTTGACGAAATCCGCCACCAGATCACCGCAGGCATAGGAAGACATGAAATGATCCTTTTCCCTGCCGGGAACCTGGTCGGGAATCATGGCATACTGCTGGTGGATCTGCTGGTGGGAGGCATGGAGGCGATAACCAGACTGGCTGCAGCCAAACCCAAAATTCCAGCCCCACAGGCTGCCGTTAAAGGCCAGGGATGGAACCTGTCTGCCTTCCAGGGCCTCCATCAGTTTCAGGCGAAGGGTTTCAAGGATCTCCCGGGACATCCTCTGCCGTCCTTGGGGAAGTTTCATCCCAAGCTGCCGGGCCAGCATGGCATAAATTCGCTGGTAACACAGATGACGCATGCCGGTCATGTCTTCCTGGCTCAGATCTGCAATGCGATATCGCACGGTGTCATGGGCGGTGTTCGCGGCAAAATGTCCCCAGGGAATATAGCTGTTCTGCCTTAAATATTCAAACACGTGGCTTTGTCCCTGATTTTCCTGCCACTCCGCTGTGATTTCGCTGTTTCCCTGGGCTCCGGGACGGAGCACCATGGCCAGTTTATACACATCGGGAAGATCCGGATTATTGGCCACCACCTCAAAGAGTTCAGGGTCTTTTATGGCCGGTACCATGCGGCCATCGGAGCGTTTTTCAAAGACAAGCCCCCGGGGCTCAACACCGTCGTCGTCAAAGACAAAGGCGCAGGCAATACGGGCAAGATCCGCCAGATCCCGGGGATCGGTACTTGTCTCGGCAAGGGCAATTTTCAGGGGACCTGGCATCTCTTTAAAAAGCGATGCCATGGAACCGGGTTCAAGACCATTTTTCTGGGCCCAGCCCCCCAGGGTTTTCCACAGAGACATGGATGCCCTGGAGGGAAGTGACATGTCATGACCTTCCCGGGCCGCGGCATCGGCCCAGCGGGAATTGATGTATGTGGTTCCTTTAAATGGAAAGGCATTGGGAATTTCATAAATAATGTCCGCACCCGTAGCGGCGATATCATTTTCCGGGAAATTGATCTCATTGGTGACCGCTTCACCCGAGGCATCCGTACCCAGGGGGCATATATAATCGTGCTCCCTGAAATTATCCACAAAAAAGCAAGGCGCATGAATCCCCGTCTGGAAGGTTCCATCCGCCAGCACACAGGTGCGAAGAGGTTTCATTCTGTCTTTTTGCATGTCAGTTTCTCTCCTCTATGGCGGACAGGGCATCCTTGGCCGCTTCCATAAGATCTTCGTCGTCAAAGGTCTCCATCATCCCGCCAATGATATCTGCCACCGATGCATCTCCCACCTCTCCAAGGGCATAGAGAAGATCGCCCTTGACGGTGACATCGGCATCCTCAAACAATGGCAGCACCAGCGGCACCAATTGCAATGCCAGGGCCGGGTCCTCCTGGGCCAATTCTTCAACCACCACCATGGCACCCAGCCTCACGGACCAGATTTCATGGTTCAAAAGCCCCACGAACCCCGAAAAAAAAGCCCCATGGGCCTTTATTTTCTCACAGATCCACTGGGCATTGCCATCCTCCAGAATAGAACGCAGGGAATCTGTACCAAGCAGCGCAGGATCACGCCTTGCCGCCACCTGAGCCACTTCCTTCATGGACACGGCCCCTGTCCATCTGAAATCGTTGTCCAGGATCAGGCAGGGGGCAGACAATACCCCGTCTCTTGCAGCAGCCCCATCAAACCATGTACCGTCAATCACATGAAGATGGATCTGGGAACAGGCTGCAGCCATGTGCATCATGGAACGAACAACACCGGGGCAGTGGGGACACTGGGTGGCGACATAAAGTTTAAGGGTCACGGGAATGTCAATGGCGGCAAGAATATCTGAAACATCCTTTTCAATGACCGCAGCTCCCCCCATCGCAAGATCCAGACTCTCCAGAAATACGGCCAGCAGTTTTTCCCCGGGCAGTGCAGAAAAAAACACATTGTCCATCACCTGAATGGATGGCAACTCCTTTTTCTCGATTTTTATGGCATTTGTCTTTATAAAGGGAACCGTCTCCATAAGAACGTCACAAAACTGTTTAATTGTGGCATCTCCTGAAGTTTCGGTGATTACCTGACCAAGCACTATGCTTCCTTGTTTTTGCTGTGCCCACCCATCAATGGTGGCACGATCTTTATCATTCAATTCCCACTCCCTTTTTTGTGTTACGTGATCATGCTTACAACTATCACGGTTTGCAAAAGCATGCAATAAACCCGTTTTTTTCAATGGATAAGGGCCAACCAAAAGAAACCATGGGAGAACTTATGACTGACGAGCTCATAAGATGGGCCATTCTTCTCAATTGGCGGACCAACGGGGTCAGGCTATGTGGTATTAGAGCCTAAGTTTTTATCAGGCTCTATGTTTTTTACAAGTATCTAAGAATAAAGACAATTTCAAACAAAAACATCAATAACGCAAGCCTAACCCCTCCCCAGGGTGCCCCATCTTGTGAACAAGCCCCACATTTTTATATAACGGGCATGTCCTGTCGGACACAATAAATATAGGGTCGTAGGCGCGGAGCCAAATGGCATTATGCCGCCCCTCCCCCGACGGGCAATGGGCCCGGACCGGAACTGTAGACAGCTCGATTGTCCGGTTCCTATTGCCCATCGGGGGAGGGGCTCTGCTGAGGTAGACTTGGAGGCTACCTTTTCATATAAAACCCACATGGCAGTAATCACCTGCCACAACGAAAGTTGAAACGCTCATCATTGCAGCACGTTGGATGCAATTTCATATATAAAAATTCAGGCAGGAGATTCCCCTTGAATTCGCCCCATGTTATTGATAGTTTAAGGCTGTTCGAAATTGAAAGACCACAAAAAAACAGAGACCACACCATGGAATTCATAGCCGACCTGCACCTTCACTCCCATTTTTCCAGAGCCACCGCCAGAGACCTCAACCTGGAAAACCTGTACATCTGGGCACAGAAAAAGGGGATCACCCTTGTGGGAACCGGGGACTTCACCCACCCTGAATGGCTCCGGGAGATTGAAGAAAAACTGGAACCGGCGGCACCGGGTCTGTTTAAATTAAAGGAAAAATTCAGTGCTCCCCTGGACGCAGCCATTCCCTTCAGCTGTAAAAGTCAGGTACGATTCATTCTCCAGTGTGAAATCAGTTCCATTTATAAAAAAGACAACCGGGTGAGAAAAAATCACAATCTGATTTATCTCCCGGATATCAAATTCGTTAAAACCTTTAATGCGCAACTCGATACCATCGGAAACATCAAGTCGGACGGCCGTCCCATCCTGGGACTTGATGCGGAAAAACTCCTTGACATCATGCTCTGTGTCTCCGATGAGGCCTTTCTCATCCCGGCCCACATCTGGACCCCCTGGTTTTCCATGCTGGGATCCAAATCCGGATTTGACACCATTGAAGAATGTTTTGGAGACCTTTCCCGGCACATCTTTGCCGTGGAAACCGGCCTGTCCTCGGACCCCCCCATGAACTGGCGGGTAAAAAATCTGGATCATGTACGCCTGGTGTCAAGTTCCGATGCCCACTCCCCCATGTATCTTGGCAGAAACGCCACCATGTTTGACACCGGCCTTTCTTACTACCATGTCAGAAGGGCACTGGAAACCGGAGATCCAGTCAAATACCGGGGCACCATTGACATGTTTCCCCAGGAAGGGAAATACCACCATGACGGCCACAGAAAATGCGGCATTTCCTTTGATCCGGAAGAGACCCTGCGCCATGGGGGTAACTGCCCCGTATGCCAAAAGCCCCTGACCCTGGGGGTCCTTTACCGGGTACAGGAGCTGGCCCATCGCCCCCATGGGTACACCCCCGACCACCGCCATGGTTATCAAAGCATCATACCGCTTGTCGATATTCTGTCTGAAATATTTGATGTGGGTCCCAGAAGCAAAAAGGTGACCACCATATATGAAAAAGCCCTGGAAAGATCCGGCCCGGAGCTGGATCTCCTGTTAAAGAAATCCCCTGCCGACATTGATGCCCTGGGTATTCCCCTGCTGGGGGCGGCCATTGAAAAAATGCGCACCGGTCAGGTGGACATTGCCCCCGGGTTTGACGGAGAATATGGACGGGTCCGTCTCTTCACCGCCGAAGAAAAAAAAAGGCTCCGGGGAGAAATAGAGCTGTTCCCCACGGAAAAAAAGAAACCGGCTCCCCGGAAACCCATAAAAACAGCGGCGGTCCCACCCGTATATAATAAGCCTGTCTGCCCGGACATCATGCCCGGCATCATTGCCGAAAAAGAGAACAGATCCACCCTTCCACCGGAGGACATCTTATCCTCCCTGAACCCGGAACAGCACCAAGCCCTTTTATGCACAGATAAACCGCTGATCATGGCAGCCGGTCCCGGCACCGGGAAAACCCGTACCATCACAGCAAAAATTGCCTGGCTCATTAAAGACCAAAAAGTCTCACCGGATGCCATCCTGGCCCTGACCTTCACCAATCGGGCCGCCCGGGAAATGCAGGATAGAATCAAAACGCTTGTCCCGGATTCCCAGAGAAAAGTGTGTGCCTGTACCTTCCATGCCTTCTGCCTCATGATCCTCAAGGAATACACAGATTTTTCCTCCGGCATCCTGGAGGATGACCTGCGACATGCCCTCCTGGTAGAAGCCGTGGCACAGCTTGCACATTCAGACAAGAACATCACCCCTGCCCAGGCGGAAATTCATATTTCCAGAGCAAAACAACAGGGGCTTGGCCCCATGGACACCCTCCATTTTATTGAAGATCTCTCCACCAGGGAAGATTACACCCGGGTGTGGGAGATATACCAGGGCAGTCTGAAACTTTTAAATCTGGTGGATTTTGAAGATCTCATCAACATGGTTCTGTCACGTTTAACCCATGATTCAAAAATGGCCGTAACCCTGCAGAAACGATTTCAATATCTTTTTGTGGATGAATACCAGGATGTCAATCACGGCCAATACCGCCTCACCCGGCTCCTGGCCGGAAACGGTGATCACCTTTGTGTCATTGGAGACCCGGATCAATCCATCTACGGTTTCAGGGGATCAGACAACCGATATTTCCAGCAGTTTTTATCGGATTATCCCACAGCCCTTGCCATCACCCTGAAACACAATTATCGATCAACACAGACCATTCTGGAAGCCTCCCACCAGATGCTCACCCGATGCGGAGAGCAGCTGGCTGGTCCCAGGCTGTTTTCCGGCATCCAGGGCAAAAACACGGTGACGATTATGCCCACCGCCTCGGAGCGGGCCGAAGCCGTGGCCGTGGGGAAAACCATTGAGCAACTCACCGGTGGGCTGTCTCTTTTTTCCATGGACAGCCAAAGCATTGATACCTCCAGAAAAGATGGGTTCTCATTTTCCGACATTGCCGTTCTCTACCGCACTCGAAAACAGGGAGAAATCTTTGCCGAGGTATTGGAAAAAGCAGGTATTCCCTGCCAGATGGCCCACCGGGAGAGCACCCTTTTGCAGCCCGGTATCAAAGAGGTGCTGTCCCTCATGAGAATAAGCAGGGAAAGGGGCAGTTTTATGGATGTTGAAGGGCTGCTGGATCATTTCAAGGCCGGCACCGGGAAAAAAAGCCGGGAACTTCTCAGGCACTGGTTTAACAGCCAGAATGCACCACTGAGCCAAGCCATTGTCCGCCTTCAAAAGGCTCCTCCCAAAGGCCTGCGCCGGGATATCCATGAAAAAATATGCCAATGCCTCTCAGAGATCCACACAGCTGGGGCAAAGGTAAAGGCCTTTTCCAGCAGACAGACCCTTGATTATGTTTCCAGACTGTGGGGCCTTGATGACATCATAAGAAGCACCCCCAAAAATGTTCATACCCTGGAACTGCTTTTCATGGAGGCAGACCGCATGGCAGATCCCGCATCATTTCTGGATCATCTGAGCCTTAACCGGGATGTGGATACCCTGGTACCCCATGCCGAAAAGGTAATCCTGATGACCCTGCACGCCTCCAAGGGCCTTGAATTTGATGTGGTGTTCATCGCCGGGTGTGAAAACGGGCTCATCCCCTATTCCCGCCGGGATAAAAACGGGGCACCCATCCCTGTTCCCCCTGAAATTATGGCCGAAGAACGGCGTCTTTTTTACGTGGCCATGACCCGGGCCCGGAAACTGCTTTGCTTTTCCCATGCAAAACAACGCAGAATCCATGGAAAAACAATAAAGACTTCAACATCCCCCTTTATCTATGATATAGAAGAGGAATTAAAAACTTATAGTAAAACTAGATTCAAACTTAAACCCAAACAAAAACAAAGCAAACAGCTGGAGCTGTTTCAGGATATCTCATAGTGGAAGAAAAAACTGTAAAATCCATCCCCTTGGCCAATGACCTCACCCTGGAACTTCTTGACCTTACCAAAGAAATCAGCGCGGACGCCTGCCGGGTGAGCATGCTGGCAAGACTTGTCATCCCGGTGAAAGCATCCCTTTTTTCTGAAGAAACCCTCAAAAAAATACCCTTGGAAACCATCTTAAACAAAATTGGGCCAACCACGACTTTTGAACACCGCAAGGAACGGAACTTCATCATGGCAGAAGATAAGAACAAGGTATTTTCCCATCTGGTAGACACATTTATGGAGACACTCATGCCCTATGTCTCCAAACCTTCTTTTCCAGAAAAATATATTTTAAAATGTTACAGGGACAAGAGATAGGGAGTAAGGGATAACAAAATGAAAAAAAATCACAGAAAAGTTTTTTTTATAGCGGCTCTGTTTTTGACAATTATTTTATTTCCCCCGTTACCCGTATCTGCAGACATTTACATGTTCGTGGATAAAAATGGAGTGACCCACTTCACAGACGCACCCACTTCCGGAAAATTTAAAATCTTCATGAATGGAAGAAAATACAAAAGTCGCCCCATAAATAAAAAATGTTATGATCATCTCATTAAAAAAGCAGCCCGAAAATTCAACGTGGATTTTTCACTTATAAAAGCGATCATTGAGGTGGAATCAGCTTACAACCCCCGTGCCGTATCATCAAAGGGCGCCCGAGGATTGATGCAGATTATGCCCTTTAATTTTAATGAGCTCAACATTTCAGATCCCTTTGAACCCAGCCAGAACATCATGGGCGGCACCCGATATCTGACAGAATTGCTCAATCAGTATAAGGGGAATGTGAGACACGCCCTTGCCGCCTATAATGCAGGCCCCGGAAACGTGGATAAATACAAGGGGATTCCCCCTTTCCAGGAAACCCGGAATTATGTTAAAAAAGTCATGGCTCTTCACCGGATTTACAACCCCAAGTCCTGATGGGCAATAAATTTCCATTTTAAGGATTGATCATCCTCTGTCTGAAAGCAAATCTCGGTCCATATGTCGTATAAAGTCAGCCAATTTATCTTTGATATCCGGGCGTTCCATTGCAAAGGCCAGATTGGCCATCTGAAAACCTGCCTTGTCGCCACAATCAAAGCGTTCCCCCTCAAACTTATACCCGAACACCGGCTGATCACCCAGCAGCTTTTCCATGGCATCGGTGAGCTGAATTTCTCCCCCGGCACCCAGTTCTTGTTTTCCCAGATACTCAAAAATTTTCGGGGTCAGGATATACCGACCCACAATGGCCAGATTGGACGGGGCATCTTTCGGTGAGGGTTTTTCAATCATCCCCTTAATCCGGACCACGTTGTCTTCTATTTCCTGGGCGTCCAGGATGCCGTATCTGTCCGTCTGATCCTTGGGAATCTCCATGACGGCCACAAGGCTGGCCCTTAAACGATCAAACCTGTTGATCATCTGGGACAATACGGGGACCTTTGACTTGATCAGATCATCGGCCAGCAGTACGGCAAAGGGTTCATCCCCCACAATATCCCTGGCACACCAGATGGCATGCCCCAGTCCCCGGGGTTCATGCTGACGGGTGTACACAATGGTTCCCGTGGGGGGGACCAGTTTCTGTATCTGCCCCAGGGCTTCATCCTTATGCTTGTTTTTAAGCGTCATCTCAAGCTCAAAGGAACGATCAAAATGATCCTCCAAAGCCTTTTTCCCCCGACCGGTGACAAAAATAATCTGTTCAATCCCTGCTGCAAATGCCTCTTCCACCGCATATTGAATGATGGGTTTATCCACAACCGGGAGCATTTCTTTGGCCATGGCTTTGGTTGCAGGCAAAAATCGGGTGCCAAGCCCTGCAACGGGAAATACTGCTTTTCTAATTTTCATTATATTCTCCGTCCAATGGATGCATATTTCATAGAAGCAGATGCCCATCATCCGCTCATTTTTCAGTTTCCCGGTGCAAAAAGACACACAGGTTATTAACTGCAAACCTAAGATTCAGGCATTTTTGTAATATGCACTGTCAACACCATTTCATCAAGGGATTTCTTGGACAGATATCGGGACAACCAAACATTTACATTGCCAACCCGAATATTTACGTTCAGGCCTGCTCCGATCCGGAATTACCATACTTTTCAAGAGGAAAAGGGGAGGAGTAGGCCTGATCTTTCAATGCTGACAGGGGGAGTTGGGATCATGGCCACAGGCATTTTCACCGGTGACCAGGGTTTTAGCAAGATAGGCCATGACAAGAGTGTCCGGTGCTTCGGCTGGTGCCCCGGTCACCACATCAATATTGGCCTGGGCAAAAAGCTGCTTTGCCATCTGCCCCATACCGCCGGTAATAATGACATTCACCCCTTTTTCATGCAGCCATTTGGGCAAGACGCCAGGCTCATGGGGAGGGGGTTCAAGAACCGTGGTATTGGTTATTTTCCCTGCTTCCACATCCATAATACAAAATTCCCTGCAGTGGCCAAAATGCGTGGTAAGTTTACCCATTGCCATTGGTATTGCAAATTTCATCTTCGATGTCCTTTCATTTTTTTAAACATTTAATTTTAAAATTTAAACCCAGTGGCCTTCCACATTGGGACCACCGGCATAACTCAGCTCACCTTTTTTGAACTGCTCCACCACGCCTTTTACTGTACCTTTAATACCGGTAACAATATGGATACCCGCCGCCTCCAGCACCTGAAAAGCCTTGGGACCGCAATTTCCGGTGATAACAGCCTGGACACCGGTTTCAGCCACGGTTTTTCCTGCCTGAATGCCGGCCCCCTGGGGGAGGTTAAGATTCTGGGTATTTTCCTTGATCTCAAAAGCCATGGTATCTGTATCCACAACCACAAAATACTGGGCACGTCCAAACCGAGGGTCCAAATCGGCATCCAGATTCTTACCCGTTGATGTCACAGCAATCTTCATTTTTATTCTCCTCAAATTCTTTTTTATTGATTACGCGATTATTTTTATTGATCACTGGCGTTGAACACCAATGCCACTCGTCACAATCGCTGGAGCAACGGAGTCAGTTTTGTTTTCAGGCCTTTATTAGTCATATGATCAATTTTTCAAAAATTAATCACATGATACGTTCCGGGGTACTGGAAAAAAACTGCTGAACCTGTTCCCATATCTGCACAACTGCCCGGGATGCAGGTCCATGGGAAAACTGCACCAGGCTCTGTCCGGCTTTCATGGCATCAATCACCCCCCGATCAAAGGGAATTTCCCCCACAAACCGGATGTTGTTCTCCGTAGCAAACTGTTGAATACGCCTTGTCATTTCCGGATTCAGATCTGCTTTGTTAATACAGACCATGGTGGGTATTTTCATTTGATCTGCCAGACCCTTTACCCGCTCCATGTCGTGCAGGCCGGACAGGGTGGGTTCCGTTACAATGAGCAGCGCATCGGCGTTGGTCACCGCGGCAATCACGGGGCACCCAATACCGGGAGGACCATCGGTGATGATCAGGGGTATTTTTTTCTCTTTGGCCATCTGCCGCGCCTCCTGACGCAGCTGGCTCACCAGAAGCCCGGAATTTTCTTCGGCAATACCCAGGCGGGCATGGATCATGGGCCCCCAGGGGGTGTCTGATATAAATTTTTCACCACACACCTTCCGCTCAAAGGTAATTGCCTTTTCAGGGCAAAACCAGGCGCACACCCCGCACCCTTCACAGGAGATGGAATCAATGATGAAATCTTCAGAGATGGCATCAAACTGACACCTGTCCCGGCAGTCGCCACACTGACTGCACTTGTCTGCCTGGACCTCTGCCTTGCTGCCCCCCTTGAAGTGGGAAGAAGCAATGGTATCATGCTCAAGGGTCAAAAAAAGATTGGCGGCGTCCACATCAGCATCCACCACAATTCTGCTTGAGGCAAGGGTGGCAAAGGATGCCGTTACACTGGTTTTTCCGGTGCCCCCCTTGCCGCTGATAATGGTAAGTTCCTTCATTTTCCCACCTCCCCAGTCTTTTTGCATTCCGATACGCGCTGGTATAACTTCTCAAACAACTCATCAAACAGAATTTTCATCTCGGACATTTCATCCACCAGCAAACCGCCCCTTGAACAAATGGACGCCGCTTCCCGGCTGAAGGGGAAGCGTTGAAGGATCTCAATACCCTGTTTTGCTGCATAGCTTTCCACAATTCCCGGTTCGTCATCGGCCCGGTTGATCACAATACCCGTGGGAACTTTGAGTTTTTTAAGGGCCTCCACCGTCAACGCAAGATCGTTAAGGCCAAAGGGAGTGGGTTCTGCCACAAGCAATGCATAATCAGATTCCCGCAGGGCCTCAATGGCAGGACAGGAAGTGCCGGGAGGTGCATCCACAAGGGCGATGCCCAAAGGGTTTATTCTCTCTTTGACCTGGCTTATCAGGGGGGGCGACATGGCTTCCCCCACCCGCAACTCTCCCCAGGTAAGATCAATGCCCCGGCTGTTCTTTCCCCGATGCACCGCTCCCAGCACACGAAAATCCTCTTGAATGGCGTCTTCAGAACAGACCATCTGACATCCCCTGCAGGAATGACACATCTCCGGAAAAGTCATAATTTTTTTTGCCACAATGGTGATGGCACTGAACTGACATATCTCTTCACAGGCACCACACAAGGTACACAACCCGGAGTCAATTTTGGGAACCATGACGGAAACAGGCTCACTTGAAATATTATCAGGCCTTATAAAAATATGGGCATTGGGTTCTTCCACATCACAGTCAAACACCGTTACATCATCTCTATCAATGGATGCCGCCAGGTTCACCGTCACCGTGGTCTTTCCGGTGCCCCCTTTACCGCTTGCGATGGTAATAATCATCTGCTTTATCCTTGCACATGGGTTTGTCAAATCTCAACTCAAACGAGCATATGCCACAAATAAACCAGAAACATGCGGTTGTCAAACTTATTTTAAGCAATCACTCACATAATCAGCCTTCCATATCAACTTTTTCAGACACATTTTATAACGGGCATGTCCCGTCGGACACAACAAATATAGGGTCGTAGACGTGGAGCCAAATGGTATTATACCGCCCCCCCGACGGGCAATGGGCCCGGACCGGAACTGTAGACAGCTCAATTGTCCGGTTCCTATTGCCCATTGGGGGGAGGGCGGCTCTGCTAAGGTTGCCTTGGAGGCTGCCTTTTCATATAAACCCCACAGATATGCCAACATTAAAATTTGAATTCCATACCATGACCTGTTGCGGTACAGCGGCACACCTGTGCCCCCACCTCATATTATGGGGAAACATTGACATTGCGCTGGGTTTTCTATATTAATATCCTGAATTTAATCCATAAGGAGTCTATACAAAATGAATGATGAACATAAAAACAGCCGGGAATCTGAAGTCCTGCCCGTTCAGATGGGCTATGAAACCAAATTTAAATTCAAATGCCACAAAGGGGTAAAGTGCTTTACCAAATGCTGCCGAGGCATCGACATCATGCTCACTCCCTATGATATACTGACCATGAAAAAACGCCTTGAACTGACATCGGAAGAATTTCTGGCCATATACACGGACCTGCATCTCCTGGAAAGTGCGGACCTGCCCGTTGTAACATTGAAGCTTCTTGATGACGACCGGAAATCCTGTCCCTTTGTCCAGGATGAAACCGGATGTCTCATCTACGAAGATCGTCCCTCCACCTGCCGATACTATCCACTTGGAATGGGCTCATTGAGTTATACCAGTGATCAGGAAAAAGGAGAGGATGACGATGCCTTTTTTTTCACTGTAAAAGAAGAGCATTGTCTGGGATTTGAGGAAGATAAGGAGTGGACAGTTGCTGAATGGCGGGAAGATCAGGGGGTGAACATCCGGGATGAGGTCAACGCAGGCTGGACCAATCTCATTGTCAGAAAAAAATCCGTTCCAAAAACCTTGAAACTGTCTGAACAGAGCAAACAGATGTTCTTTCTGGCCTGTTATAATATTGATAAATTTAAAAAATTTATCTTTGAGAGTACATTCCTGAAACGCTATGACGTGGATGCTGCCGTGCTCAAAGAAATAAAGGAAGATGATATCAAGCTGCTTCAGTTTGGATTTGAATGGCTGAGGACAACTTTTTTCAAAAATGAGGGCGATATTGCCAAGACAGTCGTACCTCCTGCCAAGGCATTACAAAAATAATCCTAACTGTAAATGTTGCGAATGGTCCAAACCCTTATATTGGCAACAAGAGTTGCATAACCTTGGGTTCCCCGGTTTTATTTTAAAAAGCGCTTTCACTGCGGTCTTACCCGCGGTAAAAGCGCTTTTTTACAACATCGTAGCGGGGCTTGGTCAAAAATCAATAGCCATAACACAAATTTTTTCTATGGGCGGGGTCTGCCAAACGCGCCTCCACATCAATACCAAAAAAATCCGCCAAGGGCTGGAAAAGTTCCGGATTTTCCTTCTGAACCGTTTCAGCAGCTGCCAGGACAACGGCAATGCCTTTGTCCGTCATTTTCCCAAGGGGTCTGCGACAGGGTCCCGACGGCAGCCCCAGAATCTGCATGAGGGTTTTCAGTGCCAGGGGATTTCTGGCCCGGCACGTCACCTCTCCATGGACAGTTGCTTCTTTTGTGGTTACGGTGACAAGTCCCAGAAGAGGTAGAAGTGCCTGATTTAATTTCTGTGCTCCATCCACGTCCCCTTTATCCATGAGCTGGATCATCTCCATAAGTGCCCCCGGAACAATATTTGATAACACCGAAAATCCCCCGCAGGCTTTTATGGCGGGATCTTTCATGATCTGGGCAACCAGTGCGTCATCTCCTGAAAAGATATTAAAGTTTTTACCACAGCACTGCCGGGTACGCTGCATGTTTTTAAGATCTCCCGTGGCTTCCTTCACCGAAGAGACATTGGGATATTCTGCTGCCAGAATACCCAGATCTTCAGGCAGAAGCTGGGCACCGGTGCGTCCGGGAATAATATAAGGAATAATATCAAGAGAGGGAAAGGCCTTTGCCACCGGCTCAAGATACTCCCTGCGGATCTCAAGGGAACTTGGACCGTTATAGTAGGGATCCACCATGAGAACGGCATCCACACCCACCTCTGCGGAATGGGCCACCGCCATCATGGCCTCTTTTGTGTTGTTACTGCCGGAACCTGCAATGCACAGACATTTACCCTTGGATGCCTTTGCCACATCGCCAATCACCCCGAGATGTTCTTCCCACTTAAGTGTGGGACTTTCCCCGGTGGTTCCGGTGGCCAGGATA
Organism: uncultured Desulfobacterium sp.; assembly: GCA_963674605.1. Taxonomy (GTDB): domain Bacteria; phylum Desulfobacterota; class Desulfobacteria; order Desulfobacterales; family Desulfobacteraceae; genus Desulfocicer. Next base: position 2,753,017 of record OY771474.1, read on the forward strand.
CCTGTGATCCCATTTTTAATCTGAAATTCAATCAACTGGTCAAGCCCTTCAGCATCCAGCGCTCCATTGCTGGTGAACGGCGTAATCAAAGCAGTATAACATCCTGTTTTCATATAATTCAATTCCTCCACATATATTGACGCGATTTCCCGCATTTTTACCAACTCAATTTCCAAGAAAGTAAGGTAATGCTTTTCCCAAAAAACGGCGAATTACTCCCGGGCTTATTACAGAATACCCAGTTTTATTATCTTTAACAACACAACTTTCCGCCTTGGTCATAACATGGGCCACTTTGGGGTGGGGCCAGACTTGCGTTATTGACGCTTTTGCTTACAATTTTCTTTATGCACAGGCGCTTGTCAAAAACATAGAGCCTGATAAAAACTCAGGCTCTAATACCACATAGCCTGACCCGTTGACCCGCCAACTATGATGAGTGGCCCATATTATAACCAAGCCCCAACTTTCAGTATTGGCTGACTGAGGATAGGACAAGGCTGCATTATTGCATTTTTTATGCTTTTCAATAAATGTTTTTTTTTAAACACAATAAAAACGAGGCTGACTCCGTTCATCAAACCTGAAGTTCGTAAGTTGAGTTTACAATATCATGAAGGGCCTTGACTGGGATAACAACCCATAGTCAAAAGCCCCGAAAATCTAAGATTAACCTTCAAATTTAAGCATGTATCATATACACATACGGGGTTCAACCTTCTTTTTACTTGACACAAACAACGCATAAAAATAGTATAAGAATTTTTATGGAGAATGGAAAAGATGCCATCGGTATGGGCTGCCTTCATCTGCCCGGGCCGATTGATTCGAATATGAAACAGATAAATGATTCGCCTGGAAAACACCACCGTGGATCATTGCATGCAAACAATAAGGATGCCCCATGACAAACCCACAAAAGCCTGCCAATTCAGATGCATATATTGCCAAGCTGAGATCTCAGATTACGGACAACACCGAATGCGGAACCAACCATTATAACCTTGCCGTGGCCCTCATGGGAAAACAGGAGTACGACGAGGCGGAAAAAGCCCTGCACGATGCCGTGGACTGCAGCCCCAACCTTGCAGAAGCATATGTGCTCCTGGGCGGTATCTGCCTGCAGCGGGGGGATGTGGAGGGCTGTCTTCGATACAACAGGTATGCGGTAAAAGCCCGTGCCGGATTTGCCGAAGGCTATGGCAACATCGGCTTTGTACTGCTGCAGCTGGTGGACGGTAAAAATCCGGAAGAAGACCAGGAAAAAATCGATTCAGCCATTAAGAATCTGCGTAAGGCCGTGGTTCACAATGCCAAATTTGTGCAGGCCTTTACCACCCTTGGCAATGCATATTACATGAAGGGACTTCTGGACGAAGGCATCAAGGCCAACCTTGAGGCGGTGAAGATCCAGCCGGAATTCCCCATTGCCCATAACAATCTGTGTGTGGGATATCTTGAAAAAAAGAATTATGAAAAGGCCATAGAGCACTGTGACATCGCCACATCCCTGGGCTATGAAGTAGCTGAAGAACTCAAGGCAGAGCTTGCCCCCCACAGGAAATAGATGAAACAAAAACAAACCAGCTGCTCCTATCATATATCCGGGGTTCCAGAACCCATGTGCCCGGAGAACCACCTGTGGCACACCGCCTTGAACGGCGGGCAGAATGATCCGGAAACCCTGGATGGCCGCCCCTTCACCATTGGTGATTATTTCAAGTGTGCCACGGACTTCTTATTCCAGGAGAAGATGTCAGTCCTGAAAAAAGGAGTTTTCTTTCATCTCCAGCGGGAGGTAAAAGAAGAGCAGGTGTCAAAGATTGCAATTTTTCTTGAAAAACACGGGGCTTTTTACCACCCTGCACGGGTGGAAGTATCCCTTGCCACCCAGGAAGCCCCATTAATATTTGCCCTGAACGCCGCCATTTCCCGCCAGGGCCTGACCCTCATGGACACGGAATGTCGCTGTCTGGGTCAGCTTATTCCCTTGCCCCATCCAGAATCGCCAGTACCCGCTGTCTTCGGTCAAACCAGGCTTTCTTTTAATGGAAAAATGGTGGGATTTTTTCTGGCCCACTGGTTTGTCGGATATCAGGAGTTCCACGTCACTGATTCCCATGAAGAAACCCTGCCCATTGCTTTGTGGCAATCCGATGGTACCCAGGTAAAAATGGCGGAATCCCATCATTTTGAGATTTACAGCAACGCCTCACGAATTCTCACCTCATTTTATAATCCCATCACCTTTGAACAGATTTTTCCATGGCACCACGCCGCCGGTGACTTTATCGTCCGAGAGATCAATGGCACCATGGATGTAAAGCTCATCACCATACGGGGATACAGCGCCCTGTTTGATATTGACAAGCCCCCTGAAAAGCGTAATATGGAAGACATTTTTCAAGGACTGCTTCTTTTTCTGGTAAATCTGTCATTACGCATGCGCATTGACAGGATTGATGGTACCGGCCACTATCATTTCCTCCCTGCAGATACAGTCCATGCCACCCTGACCGGTTTTTTCCGTGCCCTGGCAGATAAGACCGTTAACGGCCACAGCCATGAAGTACTTCAAGATCAATTTACCCGATTTCTATTACAATTTGATACAGGGGATTTCAAACACATTCTGACATTGATTTTAAATGCCCATCCCCAACCGGAAATGGAAGGCAAACTCATACAAAAGAACCTGGATTCCCATATTGAATCCCTGCACCACACCATGGAGACCATGGGAAAAAACCGCTTTTTTATTGACAAGGTGGTGTGAAAATCTTATAGGAGCACTAATAATTTAATACACTGTGCTTTTAAAGAAACCGGATGATCCCCATGGATCATCAAAGATAAGATAGCTGTGAAGCATGACAATTGATTGAAAACCGATCTATAATCTCTACTTAAGAGGGGATAGACACTTGATCAAGCGAATGTAATTTAACTTTTAACGGAGGTAAGTAAATGGCAAAACATGAAACTCCTTTTCTGGACCAGCTGGAATCTGGCCCATGGCCGAGTTTTGTCTCTGACCTGAAGCAACAGGCCGAAGTCAGAGCAAAGAATGAAGCAGGTGTTGAATTCCAGATTCCAGTGGATTGTGTAGACGATCTTCTTGGCGTTCTTGAACTCTCTTACAAACATGGTAGAACCCACTGGAAACATGGCGGAATCGTTGGTGTTTTCGGTTACGGTGGTGGTGTTATCGGTCGGTACTGCGATCAGCCCAAACTGTTCCCCGGCGTTGAGCACTTTCACACCATGCGAGTTGCACAGCCCTGTGGTAAATACTACACCACTGATTACCTGAGAGGCCTGACAAAGCTGTGGGATCTTAGAGGTTCCGGTGTTACCAACATGCATGGCGCCACCGGCGACATCATCTTCCTTGGTACCACCACTCCCCAGCTCGAAGAAGTTTTCTATGAGCTGACCCACAACATGAATCAGGATCTTGGTGGTTCCGGTTCCAACCTTAGAACCCCCGCTGACTGTCTTGGTTCTTCCCGGTGTGAGTATGCCTGCTACGACTCCAACGCGCTGTGTCATTTCCTGACCAACGAATACCAGGATGAGCTGCATCGCCCGGCTTTCCCCTACAAGTTCAAATTCAAATTTGATGCATGCCCCAACGGCTGCGTGGCTTCCATCGCCCGTTCCGACATGTCCTTTATCGGTACCTGGAAAGACGACATCAAAATTGACCAAGCCGCCGTTGCCAAGTACATTGCAAACGATGCCGCCTATCCTGCCAATGCCGGTGCCTTCAAGGGCAGCAAGGACTGGGGTCCGTTTGATATCAAAAAAGAAGTCATCAACCTCTGCCCCACCAAATGTATGTGGATGGAAGGCGATGAGCTGAAAATTGACAACTCCAACTGTACCCGCTGCATGCATTGCATCAACACCATGCCCCGGGCTCTGAAAATTGGTGATGTCAGAGGTCTGTCCATTCTTGTTGGCGCCAAGGCTCCTATCCTTGATGGTGCCCAGATGGGTTCTCTGCTGGTTCCCTTTGTTGAAGTAAATCCCGATGATGACTATGCAGCCATCACTGAGATCATTGAAAGCATCTGGGACTGGTGGATGGAAGAAGGTAAAAACCGTGAAAGACTTGGTGAACTGATCATGCGCCAGGGATTCCAGAAACTTCTTGAAGTAACCGGAATCGAAGCACAACCCCAGCATGTGGCATACCCGAGAACCAACCCCTACATCTTCTGGAAAGAAGATGAAGTTGAGGGTGGCTGGGAACGTGACGTGGTTGAATACAGAAAACACCATCTGAGATAAGGAAGGAGACCCATAATGGCATTTATATCATCTGGTTACAATCCAGCCAAACCGATGGAAAACAGGATCACCGACATCGGTCCAAGAAAATATGATGAGTTTTATCCTGAAGTAATTAAAAAGAACAAGGGCAAATGGTCTCACCATGAGATTCTGGAACCCGGTGTTCTGGTTCATGTGGCAGAGTCCGGAGACGAAGTCTACACCGTAAGAGTTGGTGGGGCCCGTCTGATGAGTACCACCCACATCAACGAAATCTGCGAGATTGCCGACAAACACTGTGACGGCCATCTGCGGTTCACCACCCGTAACAACATTGAGTTCATGGTGGATTCCAAGGATAAAGTGGAACCCCTTAAAAATGACCTCAAGAGCCGTAAATTTGCCGGCGGCAGCTTCAAGTTCCCCATCGGCGGTACCGGTGCCGGTATCACCAACATCGTTCATACCCAGGGCTGGATTCACTGCCATACCCCTGCAACAGATGCATCCGGTACCGTTAAGGCCACCATGGATGAGCTGTTCACCGACTTCCAGGACATGAGACTTCCCGCCCAGCTGCGCGTTTCCATGGCCTGCTGTCTGAACATGTGCGGTGCGGTTCATTGCTCTGACATCGCCATCCTGGGATATCACAGAAAACCCCCCATGGTTGACCATGAGTACCTGGACAAACTGTGCGAAATCCCCCTTGCCATCTCTGCCTGCCCCACCGCAGCCATCAAGCCTGCCAAGGTGGTTCTGGAAAACGGTACAGAAGTAAAATCTGTTGAAGTAAAGAGCGAACGCTGCATGTTCTGCGGTAACTGCTACACCATGTGCCCCTCCCTGCCCCTTGCAGATACCGAGGGTGACGGTATTGTTCTCATGGCCGGTGGAAAGGTTTCCAACAGAATTTCCGATCCCAAGTTCTCCAAGGTTGTTGTGGCATTCCTTCCCAATGAGATGCCCCGTTGGCCTTCCATGACCCAGGCCATCAACAAGATGGTCAATGCTTACGCCAATAACGCCAACAAATATGAGCGTCTCGGTGACTGGGCAGACAGAATCGGATGGGAGAAATTTTTTGAGGTATGTGAACTTGATTTTACCCACCACCTCATTGATGATTTCCGTCAGCAGGCATACATGTCTTGGCGACAGTCCACTCAGTTCAAGTTCTAATTCATATCCATCCACGTGGATGAACATCAACTGAATAAGACTGAATAAGAGTTCAGCCGAAGTGCCTGTGAAAATTCATCGGGTGCTTCGGCTATTACGTTTGAAAGAAGCAATAGGGGAGACACACCATGAGCGATCTTCTTGACAATACTGAAGCTGCCGAAAAAGCAGTTGTTGATTTTTTGACAAAAAAATCCAAGAACAAATCCAAGTTCTACATCAAAGATTTTTATGCCCTTTTTCCCGATGATAAACCAAGAGCCATTAAAAAAGTAGTTAATAAAATGGTGGAACATGAAATCCTGGAGTTCTGGTCCAGTGGCAGTACAACCATGTATGGTCTCAAGGGTGCAGGCAAACAGGCCGGTTCAGAAGGCGAAGATTGATATAACATACCGGGATTTACCTGTCCATGCAGTATCATCATAAAAAAATACCCGGTCTTGTAATCGCCGGACTCCGGGGTGGAAACGGTAAGACAGTTATCTCCCTTGGGGTTGCCGCTGCATGGCGGGATATCGGTATTAAAATCGCCCCCTTTAAAAAAGGGCCCGATTATATTGATGCCGGCTGGCTGTCCAAGGCAGCTGGCCGGTCCTGTTATAATCTTGACACTTTCATGTGTTCCACCCAACAGGCAGAATATTCCTTCCAAAAAAACTCACTCCTTGCCGACATTGCCATTATAGAAGGTAACCGGGGTCTGTATGACGGCATTGACATCCAGGGCCGCACCAGCACCGCAGAAATCGCCAAACTTCTCAAACTTCCCGTCATTCTTGTACTGGACTGCACCAAGAGCACCCGCACCATGGCGGCCCTGCTGTTGGGCTGTATTCACTTTGATCCACATGTCAACATCATGGGGGTGATTCTCAACCGGGTGGCGGGCAAACGCCATGAAAACAAGGTGAAAGACAATATCAGACAATTTTGCAATATACCGGTGTTCGGGTCCGTGCCCAAGCTTAAGGCCGAGGATTTTCCGGAAAGACACATGGGCCTTGTGCCTTCGGCGGAGCATGAACTGGCTCTGGAATCCATCAAGGCCGCAGCCCGGATGGCCAGACAATACATTGATCTGGATGGTCTTTATCGCGCATGCCTGAAGGCATCGGAGTCCCCATCCCCTGCCACCACCATGGATGCGGCTGCCCCATATAACCACGCCTCCATTATGTGTGAACACTGCCGGGAAAAAGCCACTTTTTCTCCAAAGCAAAAACACAGCCCTTCACCGGCGGATGCATTGCCCACCGGAACCCAGCCCCTGAAACACCTGCTCCTTTCAAAAAAACAGCGACCCACCATTGGTGTTATCCGGGACTCTGCATTTCAATTCTACTATCCGGACAATCTGGAATCCCTGGAAGAAAGCGGGGCCATCCTTCAGATTATAAGCCCCCTTAACTCCGATCACCTGCCCCCGGTGGATGCCATTTACATGGGGGGCGGATTTCCTGAAACCCATGCGGCACAACTGGCCAACAATGAACGCTTTCGAAACCAGCTTAAATCCCTTGCCATGAAAGGGTTGCCCATATATGCCGAATGCGGTGGGCTGATCTTCCTTGGTAAAAGCCTCACCTTGGCCGGTGTCACATACCCCATGGCCGACATTTTACCCATTTCCTTTGGCCTTTCCAAACGCCCTGTGGGCCACGGCTACACCCAGATAAGGGTAATCCAGGACAACCCGTTCTTTGAAAAAGACACGGTGATCCGGGGACACGAATTCAGGTATTCCCACGTCATTGACATTGAATACCAGGAAAAGGAAATGGCCTTTTCCATGGAAAGGGGCAAAGGGATCATTGATAAAAAAGATGGGTTCTCCCGATACAAGGTGTTTGGTACCTATACCCATACCCTTTCATCCTGTGCCTCATCATGGTCCCATGCCATGGTAAAACAGGCCCTGGACTACAAGAACCGAAACATCCAGGCTTGACACCATGCGATATAAACCGGCATTGTACCAACGACAAAAGGGCTTTTGCACCATGATGTGCAAAAGCCCTTTTAATTTTTCCAGCTGGCCGTTTTCGTTATGTTACCCGGCGACTTTTTAATCAACCTTTTTTAGGATGACAGTCATTGCAGCTCTGGGGAGCAGCATTGGGATCTTTGGCCTTTAAACCTTTTTCTTTATTATGATCCTTATGGCAGTCGATGCAGTTGGCATGGAGCGCTTCTTTGTGATACTTCAAGATCTTGTCTTTTTTGCTGAGTTTTTCACCTTTGGGTGCCTTGCCGGTTTCTTTATGACAGGCCACGCAGCTCTGAACATCCTCTCCACCCTTCAAGGCCAGAGGAGCACCTTTATCATCATGGTGGCACTCACCGCAGGCAATACCATATTTTTCAGCATGGACCTTATGGGAAAAGGTCACAAGGCCCTTGGTATGTTTATCATAGCCCTTGGTCTCCATGGTTATTGTTTCTGCTACCTGGGTGCCGGCATACGCCGCCACAGACACAAAAAGAACTGCCATCACCGCTGCCATCAAAGAGATTAAAAGCCTTCTGTTCTTCATCACTTACACTCCTTTTGCATTATTTCATTATAACCGACATGGCAGTAAACTTCTGCCACAATAAATAATGAAAATGGCAACATACCACCCCCAACAACCAGCCGCATCGGCCCCGGGCCGACGACGATCCTTTTATCCTGCCGGTGTAAAGCGCTATTGCCCCAGGCATCGTCCTACACTTCTAAAGCCCGTCAGGACAGAAGGACTGGTCACTTTCGGGTCCGAATAGACCCCAGGTGCCCGCTGGAGGCTCTGCTGTCAACATTTTCATGTAAAAAACACGGAATGCCCCATGGCACTCCGACCAATCTCAGCACATTTCACTCCTCCCCGAATATTCTTTGTTGATTTTCAGGGGAATTATGATATTTTTAAAATCTTTATTCATCATTATCTTTATTATTATTGTCTTCTTCTTCGTCCTCATCAGAGGCTTTTCTTTTCTGAAATACCCTGGCCCCCACAATACTGATTTCATAAAGAATCATCAAGGGAATGGCCATCATAATCTGGGTCACCACATCGGGGGGGGTAATCAGTGCCGATCCCGTAAAGAAAATTAACACCGCATACTTACGATTTTTAGTCAAAAAGCCAACCGTGACAAGGCCCATACGTGCCATGAAGGTAATTACCAGGGGTAATTCAAAAACAAAGCCGAAGGCCAGAAGCATCTTTGAGGCAAATCCCAGATATTCTTTCATGGAGGGCATTGCCTGGATGGTTTCCGATGAAAATCCAAGAAAGAACTGAAATCCATAGGGAAACACAATGAAATACCCAAAACTTGACCCAACGGCAAAAAAGAAAATGGACAGCAGCACCACCGGGATGAGAAATTTTTTCTCCTGCCGATAAAGCCCGGGGGAAACAAACATCCAGAATTCATAAAACAGAACCGGCACCGCCGCAACAATACCGGTGAGCAGTGCCACCTTCAGGTAGGTGAAAAACGCCTCGGGCAGCCCTGTAAAAATCATTCTCTGATTTTCACCCATGGCCGTTACCAAGGGAGCCATGAGAATATCAAAAAGTTTTTCCTTAAAACAATAGGCCACAACAAAGCCCACCCCAACGGCAATGAAACATCGAACCAGACGATCTCTTAATTCTGTAAGATGGTCGGTGAAGGGTGTTTTATCATCTTCCCTGATCATATTCCCTTTTCATCCTTATTCTGTTTCATGGGGGGGGCATCATCATCGGCAGACCGATCCCCGGAAAGGGGTGATTCCTGGACAGGAAAGGGGTCCAGAGATGGAGCAACCGTGGTTTTTTCCGTCTTTTTCACGGAATCGACTGTCCCTGGGACAGTCGATTCAGGGGATTTGCCCTTTTCCAGAGGTATACCATCGGGGTTTGTTGAAAGAGGATTTATGACGTCAGCGGCGGCCTTAAGATCATCGACAACGGATATGGTCGGCTCCTTAAACTCTTTGATGGTGCTTTCAACATCCATGCTTTTTTTAAAATCCTGGGCCGCTTTTTTAAATTCTCCCATGGCACGTCCCAGGGTCTTTGCCACCTCAGGCAATTTTTTAGGACCAATCACCATCAATGCAATGGCCAGAATCAAAAAAATTTCAGGCATTCCCAAACCAAACATTATGTTCAACTCCTTTTTTTACTTGTCTCTCAAAGATTTTCTACGATGCCACCATCATCATTGATATCATTTAAAAAAAACAGCATAAGATGGACGGATCTTAAGATTTTAAGACCCTGGGTTTTTTATGAAAAACCAGGCACCGGACAGGGGCACGATCTGCCACTGAAGTAAGATATCCTTTTATAACAAATGGTTTTAAGGTGTCAAGTTCAGATCGTTTTCTTTTTCCCGGAAGCCGGGGGACGTCGCCGTCTGGATCGTGTGTTCCGGGAGGGCCGCCGGGAAGATGAAGAACCGGAACGTTTTCTGGCATTCTCGGGACGCTCCACCCGTATTTTCATGGGTTTGGGAAGCGCTGCCAGCATCTCCTCATCGGGATACTCACACACCAGTGACTCACCCAGCACCGCTTCAATGGCCGGGATATAAAAAGAGCTGTTCTCATCGGCAAAACTAACAGAGATACCGTCTGCACCCGCCCGACCGGTACGTCCGATGCGATGCACATAATGCTCCGGTTCCTGGGGAAGGTCATAGTTGATCACATGGCTGACCCCCTCTATGTGAAGCCCCCTGGCCGCCACATCCGTGGCCACAAGAATTTTGATGGTTCCATTTTTAAAGGCATCCAAGGTCTTAACCCGACGGGCCTGGGACACCTCACCGGAAAGGATATCCCCCTCCAGTCCGTATTCCTTGAACTTATGGGCCAGCCTTCTTGTGGTATCTCGACGGTTGACAAACACAATTACCCGTTCCAGGTTTTCCCCGTGGATAAGGTTATAAAGCAGCACAAATTTTTCAGATTCCGTGACGATGTAAACCTTCTGGTTGATGCGCTCCGAGGCCGCCTGGTCCGGGCTGATTTCAATTTTAACCGAATCCTTTGTCCACTGGGAGGCCAGACGTAATATTTCAGGGCTTAAGGTGGCACTAAAAAACATGGTCTGACGCTGATCTTTATTGGGGGTGGCATAAATAATCCGGCGGATATCGGGCAGAAACCCCATGTCCAGCATACGGTCGGCCTCATCCAGAACCAGAATTTCCAGCTTTTTCAGATTGATGATCTTCTGCCCCATGAAATCCATGAGTCTGCCCGGTGTGGCAGCCACCACATCCACATGTCGATTGATGAGCATATCCTGCTGCTTTCGGTAATCCATGCCCCCAAACACAGAGACAATGCGAAGGGGGGTGTACTTTGCAAGATCTTTACCATCTTTTTCAATCTGAATGACCAGCTCCCTTGTGGGGGCCAGAATCAGGGCCCGGGGAGTGCCTTTTTCCCGTTTGCCGCGAAGGGGATTTCGCAACAGCCTCGTAAAAATACTCACCAGGAATGCCGCACTCTTTCCCGTTCCGGTCTGGGCCTCTGCCGTGGCATCCTTTCCCTCCAGGGCATGGGGCAGCACTTCTGCCTGCACCGGCATGGCATAGTCAAATTTCAGATCAGCAATGGCGTGCATGATACTCAAGGGAAGTTTAAAGTCGTGGAAACGAGATTTCCCTTCCATGGGGGGGACCTGAAATGTTTCCAGGGACCATGGGGGTTTTCTGGGGCGAGGGGGACGAACCGGGGCCGGAGCTGGAGGTGGTTCAAAAGGCACGGAATCTGATACAGAATCAGATTTTCCGGCGGTTACCTCAGAGGTCTTCTGATGGTCGACGGGTCCAGGATCTGGAGAAAGGTTTTCTTCCACATGATGTTCACTTTTTTTCCCAGACAGTTTTGAAAATAACGACCTAAAAAAACGTATCAATCACTTATACCTTTTACAAAAGGCCCTAACTGCGGCATGGGCCGTTGCAATGGCGACGCCCGACCCGCACTTCAAACGGGTCCAGTCACAGTGAGCCAGAATTGAGCCTGCAGCAAACAGGCCGGGAGAAAAGGGCATTGATGTCTCTGTCAATGGTCGAAACATCCTGTCAACCTGGAGACCTGAACGATTTACCGGATGTCCCAGGGGATCAAACAAATGGATATTATGCCATTTATCCCTTCCCTTGGGCTGGACCACCGGAAGCCCCATGAGGGATTCACGGATGCCGGTACGTTCCGCCGTCAATCCTTTTCCCAGAAATCGTCCCGTTGCAAGGATGACACCCTTTGATTCTATTCGCTTGAGAGTCCCGGATTCTCCGGCAGTTATTCTGTACTTTCCATTGGAAAAACTCTCAACTCTTTTTACCATTTCTGGCAAAGAAAGCAAGGCATCATTTTTTTGAAGGCCCTTTAAAAACAGCTCTTGGAGCCGAATTCCGGGCACAGATACCGGCGGTGTGGGAATTTCAAAAACCGTGACACCCAGCAGGCGTTCCAGGGTACGGATGGTTTTACACGAAACATACATGCCAAGAAGAGCAGGAAAACCCACGGCTTTTGCATCTTTGATCAGGGGCAGAACCTTCCGGGCAAGTATTTCCACATTCGTTGCAACATCCAGGGATCTTGCCATATGCTCTGGAAAAACCTCTTCCATGAGTTCCATGCCTGGAAACTGAATGGTGGCATCCCTCAAGCCCTTCCAGTTCGACCCCAGGGCCGACACAATCTGACGGGCACTGTATATTTTAAGTCCGGTGAAATCCACAAGCAGCGTGGGCAGGCGCTTTTCCAGAACCGCCACTCCCCGCCACATGGAAAGGGGTATCAGATGACTTTTTTTCAGGGTTCCCATGGAGGTGATGATATCTACATTCCGGCTTCTTTTCCGTCGATGGGGAAGCCCCTGAGCTCCCAGAAACTGCTGCACCCTGCCCAGGGCCTTATCAATGTCTTCATTGGAAATGGCAGCATAGGGATGTTCTGGCACCTCTTTTCTAATTCGATCAATGGCGGCAAAGGGATTATCCCATTGATATCCCGGGGGATACACCCCCAGAAGATCCATGAGTCCTGTGGCAAAATGAATGGAACTGGTTTTCCCCGTGAGCACCACGCTAAGGCCCTGATCCAGGGCAAACAGGGCTGCAGAAAGGCCGGCCATGCCGGTGCCGATGATGGTGAGATCTGCCTGAATGTCTGTTCTATTATCTGTTTTCATGATCACCTGCCAGCTCAAGATCAAAAAAACCACAGTGCATGGCTTCGGTGAGTTCGGCCTGGATGAGCTGGGCTCCCCAGAAAATGGGCAGCTGCCCCTTCCATCGTTCATTGAGAAATGCCTTGATATCATCAATGCCATGGGTACCGCTCAATGCCCCCTTGTCATACATGTGGGCCAGCACCCGAACACTGCAGAAGGACCCCTGGCAAGGTCCCTTACCCAGACGACTACGTTTACCGATGTTCAACAAATCCGGGATTTCATTGTTTTTTTTCAGCTCACAGGCAATGTCATCAATGGTTTTTTCAGATATCATTTCACACTCGCAAAGCAGCTTGTCCGTCTCGCCATGGGGCTTGGCCATCCAGCGCTTCGGTGCCAGTCCCGGTTCCGTCCATTTGCCTTCCATGGTGGAGGGTAAGGCTTCCGTGCGGGTGAGGCAGGAATTTTTATTGCCAAGTTTCCCACAGGCCATGTCTGTGGCTTTTTCCGCCATCAATCGAAAGGTGGTGAGTTTTCCGCCTGTGATGGTAATGAAATTATCCACCCCGGTTTCCCCATGATCCACCAGGGTAAAGCCCCGGCTGACGTTTCTATCATCAGCTGCTCTGTCTTCAGATCCCACCAGGGGGCGAACTCCGGAATAGGCCCTGATATATCTCACCTTCTCAAGCAAGGGAATCATCTGAGCCCCCTGGGACACAATGTGATCGGTTTCCGCCACCGTGGGAGCAATAAAATCAGGATCATCCACCCTCCGGGAGGTGGTGCCGATGATGGACACCGTGCCCCCGGGTACAAGGATGTCCGCATCGGAAGGGGGGCGCAGACGATTTATCACACCGCTGGTAATCCGGGACTGGGTCACCAGCAATGTTCCCATGGAGCACAAAATATGTAAAGAGGCCCCGGCCATGGCAGCAATGTATCCGGCCCAGGCACCACCGGCATTGATCACCACACGGGGATGCACCTTCATGGTCCTGCCCGACCGGGTATCTTCCAACAGCACAGTTTCAATGCCATGCCTCCCCAGGATGAATTTCACAGCCCGGGTGTGGCAGAACAGTTTTGCCCCCAGCTGTTTTGCATGGGCCATATTTTCAAGGGAAAGCATAAAAGGATCAACTGCCGCATCCGCCACCGCACAGGCGGCAATGAGCTTGGAAGAAAGTTCCGGCTCCAGTTCCCTGGCTTCTTCCGGGCTCAAAAAATGACAGGCAAGCCCGCTTTTTTCACAGAAGCCGGGGAAATCCGCCACATAGTTTTCATCGTCCCCCTCCAGGGCCACAAACATTCCCCCGCAGTCATCAATGCAGTGGGGAGCTGTCTGTTTCAGTATCCGCCCCTCTTCCATGCACTCTTTTGCACTTTCCATGTCATTGGACACATACCTGGCACCACTGTGGAGAAGCCCATGGTTCCCGCCGGATGCACCGGCATTGATATCTGACTTTTCCACCAGAATTGAGGCAATCCCCCGCAGGGCAAGATCCCTTGCAATACCGGTACCGGTTACTCCGCCCCCGATGATTAATACTTCGGTTTCCACTTTTTCCCCTCCAGTTTTCATATAACCCACATGTCCTGGCGGACACAGCGAAGATAGGGTCGTAGACGCGGAGCCAAATGGCATTATGCCGCCCCTCCCCCGACGGGCAATGGTCCCGGACCGGAACTGTAGACAGCTCAATTGTCCGGTTCCTATTGCCCGTCGGGGGAGGGGCTCTGTTGAGGTAGACTTGAAGGCTACCTTTTCATATAACTCCACATGGCAGTGACCACCTGCCACAACGAATATTGAAAAAGCCGTTGCTGTTAACACCCAGCACCCAAAACCCAGTACCCAGCGCCTGCTTTTTCATATAAACCCACATGTCCTGACGGACACAGCGAAGCATGAAAATGGCATTATTCACAATACAACATGTTTCATATTCAGGATTAATAGCTTGAAAAAACAACTTAATTTTTCTGTATTCATTACCACTGGGCCGGGGGTTTGGCAATATGATATTTTCATTTTACAACATAGATGTTCATCTTCAAACAAAAAAAAACCAATGGGGCTTAATCAAAAGATCGCCCATTCCGGGGGGGGGTTCCCATAGTTCAATGGGATTTGGGGTAAGGCAATGGAGCAAAGCGGAGGAAACACGGTGTGCTCCCTCCCGAAGGCTTAACGATAAAAAACGACAGGAGTTAAGACCAGGTGATCAGCCCTGGAAGGAATTTCATGTAATCATCTCCTGCAGGCATGACCCTGACAGTAAACCCGAAACGGCCGGAAAACCGGCACGGCACCTCACAGGCATAACGGAAATGACCCTCTCCCAGGCTTTCGACCATGGTCATGGGAAGCGTTTGAATTCCCTTGAGGGCATCCACGGATTTCATGCATCCTGCGTAAAGCTCCACAATCAGCTCTTCCGGGGTTAATTCTCCCATGGAGACCACCACTGTCACCTGAAAGGATTCCCCGGTTCTGAAAGGGCCTTTGCTGCTCTGGCAAGGCAGACCAATGGAAATTTTTCCCCACAGATTACGAAGGCGATTCTCCAGATGGGCCATTTCCCGGGCCTGGCGGCAATCTTCATTCTGCAGACTTGTAGCACGTTGAAGAATGGGCAGATAAAAAAGCCGTTCATAATCATTGAGCATTCTAAGGCTGCAAAAAGTTTCCATGCCCATTTTCATGGAGGATTTCATCATCTTAACCCAGCGTACAGGCAGTTCCCCCCGGGGAGCCTCATAAAAACAGGGGATAACTTCATTTTCCAGCACATTGTACAGGGCCTGACTCTCGGTGGCATCCTGATAGGCGGTGTCCACATACTCCTCCCCCCGACCGATGGCCCACCCCCGTTCCGGGGAACAGGCCTCGCACCACCAGCCGTCAAGGATACTTAAGTTGAGCACACCGTTGATGGCCGCTTTCATCCCGGAGGTTCCACAGGCTTCAAAGGGTCTGCGGGGGGTGTTCAGCCACACATCCGCCCCCTGGACCAGGATACGGGCCAGGGCCATGTCATACCCCTCTATAAATACTGCCCGTTGGCGGATCTCCGGGCGACGGACAAAGGCCATCAGGCGCTGTATGATCTTTTTACCCTCATCGTCCTGGGGGTGGGCCTTGCCGGCAAAGATGATCTGCACCGGACGATGGGGGTTGTTTAAAATGGCCGACAGCCGTTCGGGATCCTGGAGCAGAAGGTGTGCCCTTTTGTAGGTGGCAAACCTTCGGGCAAAGACAATGGTCAGCAAATCCGGATCCAGAATGTACTGAATCTGATCAATGACACTTCTGGGGGCGTTGCGTCGCTGATACTGCTTTTTCAGCAGATCACGACAGATGCGGATCATCTGGGTACGACTCATTTCATGGGCACGCCAGAGTTCATCGTCATAAATTTCATCCATGCGCTGAATATTCTCATGGCGACGGGAGCTCATGTACCACTCCGGCCCCAGATATCTTTCAAACAGGGGCCAAATTTCAGGAGAGATAAAGGTGGATACATGGATACCGTTGGTCACATGGGAAATGGGGATCTCATTTTCCGGAAGGCCCGGCCACATATGCGCCCACATCTTTCGGGCCGTGTGGCCATGGAGACGGCTGACGGCATTGCAGTACTGTGACATTCTAAGGCCCAGCAGAAACATGGAAAAAGGAGACTCCTTATCCGCCCCCGGTTCCTGACCCCATGATAAAATTTCCGATTCCCCCACCCCCAGACGTTTTTGAACATCCTGTATACAGGGTTTGATCCACTCCACGGGAAAGGAGTCGTGGCCTGCCGCCACCGGGGTATGGGTGGTGAACACGGTACACCGGGGAATAATCTGCAAGGCAGTGGTCAAGTCAACCTGAAACCTTTTCATGAACAGGGCCAGGCGCTCCAGGGCGGAAAAAGCCGAATGGCCTTCGTTCATATGGCAGATGGAAGGTGAAATACCCATGGCTTCCAGTGCCCGCATGCCGCCGATACCCAGCAACACCTCCTGGGCCAGGCGAATTCTGGGTTCTCCGGCATAAAGCCGGGCTGTAATTTCCCGGGCTTCGGGAGTGTTTTCCGGCAGATTGGTATCAAGCAGAAATAAGGGAGTACGTCCCACTCTGGCTCGCCATACAAAGGCGCGAACCGTTCCCTGGGGCCCCACGATGGAAATGCTGATCTCATTGCCCTGGGAGTCCCTTGCCCGCTCCAGGGGAAGGTGATTTAATTGAATTTCCGGATAGTCTTCCTGCTGCCACCCGTCCTGATCAAGATATTGGTTAAAATACCCCTTTCGGTAGAGCAGTCCCACACCCACCAGGGGAAGAGCCATGTTGGATGATGCTTTTAAATAATCTCCGGCAAGGATCCCCAGTCCACCGGCAAAGATGGGTATACTCTCATGGAGACCAAATTCCATGGAAAAATAGGCCACCGGCCCTGCCTGGTCGTAAAGGCTCCGGGATGATTCCGTGTTGTGCGTCACCCGTTTTGCATAACGATCTTTTACCCGTTCCAGATGGGCCAGAAAACTGTCATCACAGGCCAGCTGTTCCAGCCGTTTCCCGGGAACATTGGATAGAAGATAAATGGGATTTTCACTGGATTCCTTCCAGATCTGGGGATCTATGCGCCGAAACAGGGCTTTTGCATCCGGTTTCCAGCACCACCACAGATTGCGGGCCAGTACATCTAAAAAAGATAATGATGGGGGAATGCTGGAATATACCTGGTAGGTGAGAATACGTTTCATGGCTGGCGACCTCCTGTGCTGAACGGGCCTTGCCGCCCTTCCCGATGCCCGGAGGCGGAAACACACCCGTGGGGAAAATATTATCTCCAGACAGAGTCATTACCCCCTCCGGAGTTTCTGTACTCAAGTTTCAAACCTGAGCATTTAAGATATCCATCAACCATCATCCTAAAGCAATTGGCGTGCCGAAGATACTGCAGCAATGAACGGGGAATCTTTTCGTTGGACAATGGTAAAATTTAACACCGTCTACCCGAGATAATTGAGGAAGGGGGATGTTTTGCTAAAAAAAAGGTCCGCCAAACAGCATTGAGCAACGCACCATCCCAGGTGTCGTTTTTTTTTGCAGATTGTAAACAAAGGGACACAACATTCTTTTTTTAATCAAAGTGTTGTGTCCGTGAAATTTATCACAGGTTCTCCCACCCGTCACAGATGTTGATCTTCCTTCTGATCTTCCACATTCTGCTCAATGACCTCCAGGCTGTTGTATGGTTTCCCCCCCACCTGAATATTACCGCCACTGTGGCGGATGGCCATGCGGTGCTGGAAAAGCCCCAGGGACTCCCGGTCATTGATGCCGGTGAAATAGATACACTGGATACCCATGGCCCGGGCCACCTTAAGCTGGGTGTCGAGAAAATCGGAACGGTTGCACACCCCCAGGGGATTGTCGGCAATGAGAAAGGCCGGCAGACGATCATCCTTTTTGTTCCTGCGTCTCTGGCGCATGGATGTCAGCAGTGAATAGAGCAGCACCGCCGTGGTCAGGGCCTCACCCCCGGAACCCAGATCTTTACCCACGGGTTCGTAATTACGGCCGGTGTCATCACATTTAAGCAGGCGTATACCGAACTCCTGCTTGGCCGAAGAGACCTTGAGAAGGCGATAGAGAAGCTCCATGGCAAGGGTGTCTCCGGCTTTGGCACTCACCTCAGGTACATGGTTTTTCTCAATCAGCTCATCCAACCAATTGTCAATGGTTTTACGGTAGATGATCGTATGCCGGGTAAAATCAAGGCGGGTACCGGCCTTTAAAATAGGCTTACCCCCATAGACAAACACGTTGTCCGGCATGAGCTGTTTTGAAGCGGTCTGCAGCTTCTGGTATGCCACCCTTACATGCTGGAACAGCTGATCCACCAGGCTTTCAACAAACCTGGCCGAGCGTAACAGATCACTTTCGATGTTGGCGGCAATGTGGCTGCATTTTTCCATAAGGTCACCGCTCTGAACCCCCAGGGTTTCGGCATCGTGCCGGGAAAGCTCGTCCACAATGGCGGGAAGCTGCCTTTTTAATGCATCATCCTTGAGTTCCCCCTTGAGCTGATCAAAGGCACGGCCCATGTTTTTACGGCTGCTCTCCACAAAGGATTCCATCTCTTTTCGGGAGTTTAAGAGCGTTTTCATACCTTCACGGAATAGAAGGGCATTTTTCACCGGATCATCCACACTGACAAGCACCGGCCACTGTCTGCGGGGGGAGGCCGTGTCCCAGAAGCCGGAATGCCCGCTCACCGTTGCCAGACCCAGTTCCAGTTCGTTGACCCATCGACGATAATTTTCCAGCTCAGCTGCCCTGCGCATACCATTCTGTTTCAAGGCATTGAGTTTTTCTTCCCGGGCTTCGGCCTGCTCTTTATAATGAAGCATCAAGCCATCCAGGTCTGTATTCTCAAAATCCCGGGAATCGATATCTCCGTTTATACCACGACCGGACAAGGCTTTGAGTTCTGCCCGGCAGCGGACAAGATCCCGTTCCCGGCCCTCAAGCTTGCCCCTTTGGCCGGCTCGCCGCTCCTTTAGCTCCTCCAGGGTTACCGAAAGGATAGCGGTGCGTTCGTCCCGATCCCGGCTGCTCTTTGTGGCCCACAGGTGGGCGAACTGCTCGTCAAAGGTATTTTTACTGCCATATTGCTCCAGATCCTTGGCAGTCTTCTGAAGTATCTGTCTTACCCGCTGCAGATCGTTTCTCAGACCGTCAATGCCAAGCTCACTTGCAATGCGGATGGCGTTACTCTGGGTCTGTTCATACTGTCTTCTCAGGGCAAACAGGTCCATGGACAGGGCCTCCTGCACCTGTGATTCACTGAGCACAAGACCGTCTGTGGCAGGGATATCGTCGGCACGATCCTCCAGGTTTTTCAGTTCCGTCCGTTTCCCTGCCATGGTTCCATGGAGACGGGTAAGGGTCCCAGCGGTTTGTTTCTCCTTTTCCCGGATCTGCATGGCAACATGGTTCATCTCAAGGCGTTTAATCTCTCCCCCGGAAAGCTCTTTTTCCCACGCTTCCATGTCACCATATTGGGAAAGCCAGGTTTTCATCTGTTTGACCACCTCCTCCAGGCGGGCCAGATGACGGGTTTCCCTGTGAAAGATATCTTCCAGTTCCTTTTTTACCGCGTTGTGGGCATCCATCTCTTTTTCCAGGGCAAGGATTTCAGATGCCAGGGCAGAAAGATTGTTTTTTGCCGCTTCATGATTACGGGTAAGCGCTTCCACCGCAACCAGATCGGGGTATTGCTGACGGTATTCCCGCAGCCGGACCTCGGTGGCTTCCATGGATCGAATCCTTGAAATCCTTTCCGATACCTGTTCCCTTAACTTCTCACATTGCCTGTTCAGGGACTTTTTCTGCTCTTCCAGATAGGTTTTACTGTACACCATGGAATCTTTGGGGGTGATCACCGTTAATTTCCTGCCTGCCTCTTTTTCCATATCCCGGGGTGTTGATATCACCACCGGTTTATGGAGCCAGTCCGGCACCGGAAGGGCTTGAATCTTTTCCATCACCCCATCGGTAAGGGCCATTATACCTGTAAATCGCCCGGGATCACCTTCCACCACCATGGCAATTTCTGCCGGGGTTTTATCAAGGGCTGACAGGTAGTCCAAAAAGGGCTTTACCTCAGAAGCGGACAGCCCCTGGGAGATGCAGTGGGAAACAAGTCTTGACACCTGGCCATCCACCATAAGGGAATTCATGTTCTCCAGGCGCTTAAGCTCATTTTTCATCTCCAGCAGCTGTTCCTGCAGGCCTTCAGTGCGGGTACGGCTGCGGGCGATGGCTTCCCCGAGGCGCGTGACCAGATCCGACCGGGTGGGCTCTAAATTTGCGGAACCTGCAATGGTTATGAGATGGGCATCACCAAGCAGGTGATCCCTTTTTGCTTTTTCATCTGCCATGCATTTTCTGATTTGTTTCAACTCTTCCTCTGCCTGGATGCGGCAGCGGAAAAGTTCCTGAAAACGGGGCCGTGTCTGCTGTTGCCGTTCTCCTGTCTCCCGGAGCCGGGCAGTGGTCAAAACAAGTTTTTCCCCACCGTCTTTGATTTGCCGCTCCAGTTCTGCCAGGCTTTCCCGGGGCTCTTCTCCGGGGGCAAGCCCCAGATTATCCCTTGCCATGCGGGCCGCATTTATCTGGGCGGACAGGCGGGTAAGGCTCTCATTAAGGGCTGCAATTTTCTTTTCCTGTTCCCGGAGTTCTGCTTTCAGGGTTTCATGTTTTTTTTCTTCTGCCAGCTGCTCTTTTTCCATGGAGCGTATGGCAGACTCGGTTTCCATGCGCTGGCTGCCAAGGCGAACATGGTACTGGGCAGCCCTTAAATCGGTCTCCTGCCTTGCCGGTTCCAGCTGGGAGTCCTTGCCTTCCAGGGCTTTTTCCCGGGATTCTGCCTCGGCTTTCAGCTGTCTCAATGAAGCCATGAGATCCGAGGCCTTGAGTGCCAGGCGCTCATCCTCGCAGATTTTAAGCTGCTGGTCCGCCTCCTTGATCAGGCGCTTGAGCTTTGAGACCTCCCGGGCATGGCTTATCTCTTCGATCTTCACCTGATTGGCCTGGGCCGCCTCCAGAGCGGTCTTAACTTGTTTTTGCCTGTCGCGGTTATGTCTCAGTGCAGCATCAGACGCTTCAAGAACCTGATCCGCCTCTTTTTTGGCAGATGTCAATAAATGAACCGCTTCCCCCAGCTGAATCCGGCTCTCCTCCATCTGCCTTTGAACACTTCGCCACTCCCGCCCGGTTTCATGAAACTCCTCCAGGTGTTTTTTAAGCGACATAACCGCCGCCAACTGCTTTTTCTTCTCAGGACGGTTTTTCATCTTGTCAATGGTCTGGGCCGTGTTCTTCCGAATGGCCATGGCCCCATCAAGGTCGGATACGCACCCAAGAAAAAAACTTAAAAACTCAGCTTCACTCTTGAATTTAAAGGAATCCTTTATGCCGCCTTCGCTGCGGGAAAAATCCACCTGACGGTTCACAAGCCAAGGATCAAGCCCCAGGGATTCAAGTTTTTGTGTCCACTCGGTCTGGTTGTCCGTCTGAAGAACCTTGTCGGCCAGATATTCCTTCACCGCCCCATGGGGGGTGTTGCTCCGGGAGAGCGCTTCCCATTGCAGGCGAAGGCCGTCAAAAAAATCAGCCGCGTGGGCACCTGCACCGGCTGCATGGGATCCGGCAATGAAATAACTTCGTCTGATCTTGTCTGGGGTGTTCTTGTCACGATAAAGAATCTGCCCGATCACCAGGTGCTCCCGTGGCTTTGCATCAAAAAGGGTGGGGGGCAGATTGATGGAAAGGTCCAGCATGACCACGGCAGGTCGGCCGGGTACCAGGTACTGCTCCAAGCTCTTGTCCCCGTTGGATTGCAGATACTGGACAAAACGGCGGCGGTCAGGGGCGAAAACACTGAACAGAAATGAGAGCAGCGTGGTCTTACATGACCCGTTGGCCGCCACGATGATTCCATGATCTGCCTGGCTGTTTTTCTTTAAAATGGGAAAATATCCATTCCGGAGAATGTTTTCTCCTGCCACAATATCACTTACAAAAAACCTGCTGAGTTTATACATTGGTCGTCTCCCCTGAATGATCCCGGGGAATCTCTTCCCGCGCATTATCTGCTGACACCAGCGCTTTCTGATCCACCACAAGCTCCCGGAAGGCATGGAAGGCATATACGGAGGCCATTCTCATGGCACTCTGATAGGCGGGGGTGGGGCGGTACTCCACCTCTTCATCCGCTTCCTGAAATTCCAGGAGATAGCCTGTTGCCACCATGTGTTCCAGCACCCGTATAATCAGCTCAAGCCAGCTATTACCCCCCACGGCCCGCTTACTGTCCGGGTTCTCTTCCGGAAGCTGCCTCAATCTTCCAGCGGCGGATCTCACCTCCGGATGGAGAATCTCGTCTTCCGGATCCATGCGCTCTTCGGCCTTTGCAAACTGCCGCAGGATCTCAATGACATCACCGGGAACGATGACTCCCAGATCCTCCACCGGAGCGTCCAGGTCCGATTCTGTGGGAAAAAACGCCGTGGCCACGGCACAGTGCACGCACAGAAGCTCCCCGGCTTTAAGGGGGGTGCGGGCCAGCATTCTGCCGTAATCGGTGAGGGTGGTGGCAAAAAAACTGCCGGAATTCCGGGCCGACAACCTCAGGGCCATGGGTTCCACCTCCAGGAGCTGGAGTTCCATGGCTCGCAGATTTTCCATAATGGCCTGGCGAAAGGCATCTTCTGCCTGGAACCGTTGGAGAAGCTCCATCAGCTCGGTGTGATGCTCTGTGATTATACGCTTATTACCATTGCTGTAGGCCAGACTCAGATAGACGAGACGGCTTATTTCATAAATATTTTCCATGGTGATCTTTCACTTATTTTTTGGGGGGAAGGAAGGCCTCTGAACTGACAGGAACCAGAATCAGATGATGACCACGATAAAGCCGGCCCCCGGGCAGGGGCATGGAGAACTGCCTTACCGGAGAGGCAAGCTTGACCTGAAAACCACTGCGGCCACCGATACGGGGATCAATGATGGCCTGAAACACAGTCATGGCAACGGCCATGGGCAAAAGGGAATCGTTGTTTTCAGGGTTTATCTCTTGGGAGCAGGTGTTCTGGAGGGCAGACGATTCAAGATTCGTCTCCTCAAGGATGGCATCCTTCAGGAGATCTTCCATCATGGTGGCCTCGGCGGTGCGGACCCGGTTTTGAATCATGACAACTGCTTTTTCCATCAAGGGTTCTGTGAGTTCCGTTTCATAGTGGGCAATGGATTCCCCGTCAACCTCCTGCAGGGGTTGCCCCTTATCACCCGTGCTGCTGCGTCGTTCCAGGGCCTGGCTCATGGTATCAATGATGGCCCCCGGATCAAACAAAGGAATCTGCACCGGGGGATCAAACAGGGCCATGAACTCCCGGCCCACGGCGGCGGCATCATTCTCTTCCATGCGGCACACCCGTCTCAACACTTCATCCATGGACGGCATAATGCCGGACATGCGTTTTCTGAACAGTTTATGGCTGTTGTCGTGGTAGTCATCGGGCAGACGCTGCAGTTCCCTTACCAGCTCCATCTGACGTCGGTTCAGCTTTTTCAGATGCCGGGCCAGTTGAAGCAGTTTATTCTCCTGGGCCTCATCCTTTGTCATCAAAAGGTTGTCAAGCACCATGTGGTGGAGACGGCTGCTCTCAAATTGAATCTGGGTGGCCTGCCCTGCCCCCTGGTCGGCCATGGCATTGACCTTTTCAAAATCAATGGAGTGTATGTTTCTCTGTATGGCCCGGCGGATGTTTCTGATTTCATGGGCCTTTCTGGTGCACTGTTTGTTGTTCTGCTCGGCAACGGTAATGGCATCGTCCACATTACCCCGTTCTATTAAGAGTTTGATACGAAGATTACCGATGGCCGTAGAATCAAGGGCACTGGTTTCATGGAGACCGAAGTAGGCAGCATACCCCTCCTCTGTGAGGGAAAACAGGCTCTCCTGCCCTTTGTCCGTGTACACAGCTTTAATCAACCAGAACCGACGGGATTTAAAGGTAGCAGAGGCCCCGTCAAAATAGCGGTATTTGAAAGGAAGATAGCGATTATCCCGGTTCACCAGGTGGTCAAACACCTTTTTGAGCAGGTTCAGCAATGCTTCCCGGGAGATCTCTCCTCCGGCACTGCGGATCTGATCCGCAATGGCCGGGGTGACCTTGTCCAGCACCTCTTTTCGGGTAACCCCCACATGGTACTCGGTGAGTTCAGACACACTGTCAAGTATGGCAAAGGCCACCCACATGAGATCCACCAACTCCCGGATATCTGTCCCTTCTTCTGGTTCGTCGCCCATGGAGGAGGAAGAGGAAAAAGAAGTTGTTGTGTTAGTGGTGATGGCGAACATGGTGAATCTGCGGGACTCCAGTTCATAGATGGGGCGCATGATAAGGCTGGAGTGGACCGCACGGGTTACGTCGGATTCCCGGGTTCTGAGCACCTGGGCCGCGTCTGTCTCCAAAAAATCAACGGTACTCATTATTTTAGACCACCATCCTGTTAATGACGATCCTGTGGGATTTTCCAAAAACCATGATCTCTTCGGGTTTACACTCCCCTTTCAGGTAGGTGTCCAAAAACTGGGGGATGGAGAGCATGTAAAGAATATAGGAGAGATGTCCTGAGTATCCCGTAATATCAAGCGCCTGCAGGGCTTTGATAGTGTCATCGGCATCACCCATGACCTGACGACTCACCATGGGGGGATTTTCCCTGGTGCACACATGGGTGGAATAGATTCTTCTACAGGAGAAAGGCCTGTCCTCATAGATCATGCAGGCGCTGTTTTTCATCAGAAAGGGACAGGGAGTTACAACGCCCTTTTCCCTTTTTTTGATCTCCTGCTGGAAAAGTTTGGTCAGGGTTTTCTGCCGGGACCGGGGCAGGGCCTTCATGGCCTTTCTTATGGCAAGGCCTTCAAGGGTTGTAATGTCAATGCTTCCGGCCTCTTTGCAGCAGAAGCCACACCCTTTTTCACAGGCCTGGTTTCTTTTTGATTCATTGGCCTTCTGGGAAAAGGCTTCATAAATATCTTTTAATGCAGGTATTTTTTCTTCCATGATCCTCAACCTTAATAATAATGCTGTCATTCCCACCGGACGCAAAAGAACTACTCTATAATACTCACAGACTTTAATTCAACAAAGAAACTTATTTTTTTATCAAACAAAGACATAAGGACAAACGCTAATCTTAAAATTTTATTTTATGATAAACAATATTTTCAGCATGTTATTCCCAATATTTGGACATGATTACCATACAAAAATGCGTATCCATCAAAATGGACTTCATACTTTTTTGGGGATTGGTCACAACATGGGCCACTTTGGGAAGGGTTTTTTGCGAAAAGACTCTAAACTCCTTTTAGGATCATATAAAGGATGCCCCCCCAAAAAAAAATCATGAATATTGTTTTTTTTTGATAGAAATGAGAAAGTGTCATTTTTTTAAATATAGATTTTGACCGCATCGTGAAAGCAGAAATTTGTGTTTCGGAATATGGTGTTGCAATTACACAGGCAACATTACTAATAAACATCCAGCCTAAGGTGAATATTTATATGGTGAAATCCCTCATTACAGCCGATTTTTCTTCAGGCAAGTCATCATCTCAGACAGCCGATAAAACTTCCAAGCAAAAGAAAACGCCTTCAGACATTACACTGCATAGCCAGATGCTGAGCTTGGAGTCTCGTATCGTGCTGGATGCTGCCATGGGGTTTTCTTTTGATGAGGGGCAATCAAGGGAAGATCACACCGATCAAATTTCTTCTCTTTCCGACACTCACAGCCCCATCCATGCCAATGCCGATGACGCCTCGCATATGCCGGGGGAAGATCATTCCGCCCCAGATGATGCCACCATTTCCCATGACACCCCGCTGGATCAGACATCCTTATCCGATACCCCGGCAGCCTTTGACATGGAACCTTTTAAAATAAAAGAAACCGTCCGGAACCTTCTGGTCGTTGATGCCCGACATCCGGATCTGAACCAGATACAAAACACCGCAACGGATGCCGACTGGATCTTTTCCGTTGCCCCGGAGCAGGATGGTATTGCCGTTATTTCATCCATGCTCCAAAACGTCAAAGAGCTGCAAACACTGACCATCCTGCCCCTGGAAACATCCCAAGGCAATCTTCTTCTGGGTTCCGCCCCTGCCGGCAGCGACGGTGTTATGCTCAATTCCAATGACATCGCCCAATGGACCGACGCCTTTGCAGCTGATGGCACCATCCGCATCGGTTGCGAATCCCTGTCACAGACACCGGACACCATCGGTGCGACCCGCCTGCTCCAGGACATTACCGGTCTTGATACGTCCGTAGGCACTGACTTATCAGGCATGTCCGTTACCACCGAATGGGAATCCTCGGAATTTTTTGGTTTTCCCTTCACAAACCCAACATCTCCCTCCGATGACCAGAACACAGAACATATAAGCACCCCCTCCTTGGATGCAGAATTACCACCACCCCCGGACGAGCATACCCAACTGGTGGTGATTGACACCCGGATTGATGATTATCAAACCCTGATGAACGGATTCGGAGACCAGGCTGAAATCCTCCTGATATCTCCCGACGAGAGCGGTATGGACGCCGTCACTGCAAGGCTCGCAGAGCTGGATGATGTGGATGTTGTGTCTATTTTTTCCCACGGCAGCAGCGGCATGTTCTCCCTGGGTTCGGATACGGTCAACAACGCTGCTCTTTCCGGCGATCTGGCAATCGACATGAGCGGCTGGGCCGATCATCTCAATGAAGATGCCGACATCCTCCTGTACGGCTGCAACATTGCTCAAGGGGATTTGGGTTCGGATTTTATCACCCAAATTGCCCGATTAACCGGCGCGGATGTGGCCGCCTCGGATGATCCCACCGGCAGTGTTGACCTTGGTGGGGACTGGGAGCTTGAATCCACCGTGGGAATCATCGAAAAAACGAGCCTGGATGTCAGCATTTCTCAATGGGGAATGGATGGCCTGCTTGATGTCGTTTCTGTCAATGACCCGATAACTCAAACCATTACAGAGGGTGAAACGCTATCTCTGGATACTATTGTCACTGCCACCGGCGGTGACGCTGACACTGACATGATTGTTGAAGTACTGCTCACAGAAGGATCTGGCGGCCTGTCAAGTAATGGTGGATCACCCCATTCTGCTATCAGCGCTGTGGGAGATTTAACTGCGCTTAATACTTTTCTCAGCGGCATCACCTACGAGCCGGATACAAATTCCAACGACACCGCAACCATTGTCGTCCGGGTCGACCAGGACAGTGGTGAAACAAGCAGCGACAATAATGACTGGTCGGATTGGACCACATTTAATGTTGAGATCACCCCCGCGCCGGACGCCCCCACCCTGTCAGGGAATGCAGCTCTGATTGCCGTGGGTGAAGACAGCAACCCGGGGGGGGAATCAATTTCCAGTCTTTTTTCCATTATTGATGTGGATCCCGCTGACACCCTGGCCGGCATTGCCATTACTGCAGATGCAAGCAATTCCAGCCAGGGGACATGGCAATACAGTATCAACAATGGCATAGATTGGGACGATATCGGCGACGTCAGCACCGGAAGCGCACTGCTTCTGGATACAGACACCCTGCTACGGTTTAACCCGGCCGACAACTACCATGGAAACCCTGGCAACCTCACGATTCGAGCCATTGACAGCAGCGGCACCAGGACCTTTACAGACGAAACGACTCAATACATCAATGCCGGCAGTGGCGACACCGATATCAGCACCAACACCGCCACCGTGAGCACTACCATTACTGCCGTCAATGATGCGCCCACAACCATTGACCTTACCGAATCGGTACAGAAAAATCAGACCCTGACATTTTCTTTGTCCTCCAATGATGTGGATGGCGGGGACGGTAATGATGATGCTGTGGTGACTCAATACACCATTGTGGATATCCCCGATCCCCTAACAGAAGGAATCCTCAAGGATGCCGATGGAGACACTTTGAGCGCTGGGATGACCATCAGTGTCGATGAAGCCACGAACATGACATTTGAACCGGTACTGAATTTTACCGGCAATGTTGATTTTAATTTTAAGGCCATTGATGGGGCCGGCGAAGAAAGTAATGAAAGCTCAGTTACCATAACTGTTCAGACCTTTAACGAAGCACCTGAAGTCACCGTACCTACAACGCAGACCGTTACTGAGGATGCTTCTGAAGGGGTGACAATAAACGGTATTTCAATCTCTGATATTGACGCCGGAGATTCCACCATTGAGGTCACCATAAGTACCAGCCAGAGCGGCACCATCACCCTCAACTCCGTATCCGGCTTGAGTTTCCAGGACAGCACCAATGGGTCAGCCAACGTCACCGTTCAAGGAACACTTGCCGATATCAACACCGCTCTAGCCGGCCTGATTTATAAGCCAGCACCCAATTTTAACGGCAATGATACCATCACCGTCTTTGTTGATGATATTCCCGAAGGGATGGGAGAAACGGATGAAGCAAGTTTCACCGTAACTGTCACACCCGTGGATGATGCCCCGGTGACCGGTTCTGCCACGCTATCTTCCATTAACGAAGACAACCCCGATCCGTCTGGGGCCACGGTCTCCAGCCTCCTTGTCAATTTTTCCGATGTTGACAACGACAGCCTGGCCGGCATCGCCATCAGTTCAGACGCATCCGTTGCAGAAGAAGGTATCTGGCAATATTCCGTGGATGACGGCACCACCTGGTCAAGTGTGGGCTCAGTATCCAGCACCAATGCGCTGCTCTTGAGCACATCTGCCAAACTTCGCTTTCTACCCGCCGCCGAATTCAGCGGCAATGTAGGGGCATTGTCCATCCATGCCATTGATGACAGTGCCGAGGGAACCGCAAGTGAGAGGACCTTTACCAGCAATCCTTCAGCCAGACAAACCACAGATGTTGGTGCCGAAGCTGCCGACATCGACCCCAGCGGTACTGAGCTTACAACCAGTGTAACAGCGGTCAACGATGTTTTTGAGGTGGAAACTGACAAACATCTCCAGATCAGTGAAGGGGGCACAGCAACCCTATCCTCCAATGTCCTCCATATCACCGACGTGGAAGCCGATGCATCCCAGATTGTGTACACCCTCACGGCCTTGCCATCACATGGTGTACTCAAAAAAAGCGGTAACGTGCTCAATACAGACTCAAACAGTACTTTCACCCAGGAGGACATCGACAACAACCTTATTACCTTTGAGCATGATGGGTCAGAGCCCACCGATCCCGGTGGAACACCGTTGACGGTGAGCTACAGCGTCACTGATGAAGTGGACGGGCTGGGTACCGTTTCAAACAGGACCTTAACCATTGATGTTGCCCCTGTTAATGACGCCCCTGCTCTGACGGTGGGTTCAGCCGAAGTCACCCAGGGAGAAGGACAAGAACTGAACATCACCAGTAGTATTTTGTCTGTGGATGATCCCGACAACACAAATGCTCAACTCATGTTCAGATTGGAATCTTTGCCCACCCAGGGTGACTTAACGATTAACGGTGCCCCCGTGGCCGTGGGTTCCACCTTTTCCTATGCCGATGTAGTTGCTGGCAACGTGGTGGTCTATACCCATAACGGCGGATCAGTATTCTCAGATACATTCACCGTCAGTCTTCGAGATGGTGCCGGTGGCATTATTGGAACCACTGGTGCACCGGATGGACAAACAGATCCGGTGAGTGTTGATATCACCATCAACCCGGTAAATACCGCTCCGGAAATATCCGGAGACCCGGTCTGGACCAACACAGCCGGCACCGATACCCAAATTTACCTGTCCCTGGATGAAGGAGAGACCAACACTGCTGTTTTTCCTGTCACAGGCAATTCAGATGAAATAATTTTCAGTGATGCCCAAACCGCAAATTCAGCGCTGACCATTGAGATTCTGACCTTGCCAAATGCCGCAGAAGCGACACTGAGGTATGATGGCACATCCATCACTACCACCGGCTTTACCTTTAATGCCGACAACAAACACTTATTAACCATTGATCATATTTCTACAAATGAAGAAAACCCGCCGGATGTCAGTTTCACCATCAAGGTGACAGACAACGACGCAACATCCCCTTTATCCAGAGAGGCAACGGTTAATGTGGAAGTTCAGCCTGTCAATGACCATCCCGTGGGGACATCCGGGAGTCAATCCATCAGCGTAGGCGAAACCGTCACCATTACCACGACCTTATTAAATGCCACTGACCCCGACACCCCTGATTCAGAGCTCATCTTTCAACTGGAGGAGCGGCCGGATCACGGGTATCTATATTTGAATAATATTCCCCTGGGCGAAGGGGCCACCTTCACCCAGGGAGATATAACCAGCGGCCTTCTTAAATATGTGCATGATGGAACATCCAATGATGACGATTTTACTGTCACGCTCCGGGACGGAGAGGGGGGAAGTTTTGATGAAGGGGTTTTAACCCCCATTGTTGTGACTTTCTCCCTTAATCCGAATATACCTTCAGCCGTTAACGATACATTCTCGATACTTGAGAATATCCCCAGTGACATCAGATCGACGGACTTTTTGGCAAGTCAGTTATTAAACAATGACAGCGGTGACTCGTCTTTGTCGATTATCAGCGTTCAAAATGAAAACCATTGCACCGTTGTTTTATCCGGAGATGGTCAAACCATTACCTTTACCCCGGATACGGATTTCAATGGAGACGCATCGTTTACTTATACGATTAAAGATAGTAATAATAATCAAGACACCGCAACCGTAACTGTCAATATTTTCGGTATAGACGCTCAAAATGACTTAGCCATCACCACACAGGGAACCGCCGTTATCCTGCTGGAAAGCAACCTGATTGCCAACGACACAGGTAATGATCCTCTTAATATCACAGCGGTTTCAACGGCATTTAACGGCACAGTAGATCTATCTCTGGCCGACAACACCATCACTTATACACCTGACCCAGGCTTCAGCGGATATGATACATTTACTTATACCGTGCAGGATGCGGATGACGAAACCACCGCCCAAGTGACCATTGATGTCCGACCAGTGGCAGTTGATGATTCTTACTCTGCCCTTGAAAATACCTCGACAGTATTTACTGTGGAAGAACTCACTGAAAATGATCGGGGAACCTCTTTAAACATTGTCAGTGTTACGGCCGTGAGCAATTGCGTCGTAACCTTTGTTAATGGCTCTGATGGAGATATTAACTTTACTCCGGGCGACCATGAAAATGGCGAGACATCATTTACCTATACAATTGAAGACAGTGAAGGAAATCAAGATACCGCTACAGTAAGCGTTTCCGTCTATGCCATCGACGCACGCAATGACTATTTTTCCACGTCGAAAAACACCCTCCTGACCCTGACAGAAAATCAGTTGCTTGCCAATGACAGTGGCAACCCGGATCTCAGCATCACCTACGTCGAAACAATCAATAATTCAAATTACTCAGTAACCTGGGATGAGGACGGCAATGAAATCACCATTACCCCGAAGAATGATTTCAGTGGTTCGTTTTCATTCTATTATACCCTGACGGATGGTGATTCTGACACAGAAAATGCCACAGTAACCATTAACGTAACCTCAGAAACCAACAATCCCCCCGTGGCAAACCCCGATGAGTTTGTCACCTATGAAGACACGCCCATCAATATTTCAGAAGCACAGCTGACCGGGAACGACAGCGGTGACGCGCCATTGAATATCATCTCCGTCCAGGATGCCCTCAACGGCACCGTGCTGCTCCACACCGATGATGATGAAGACGGATACGGGGACACAGTTACTTTTACACCCAGCCAGGACTTCAGCGGAACGGCATCCTTTACTTACACCATTAAGGATGCCACCACCGGGGATATCACGACGGCCACCGCCAGTGTCACGGTTATCACATTGGCCCAGAATGATCCGCCGGTCCTCACCACCGGTACCCAGACCGGATTTAATGAAGGGGCTGTAGTCCAGGTCAACAGCGATGCCCTGGATACCACAGACGTGGACAACCTGGATTCTGAGCTGGTGTACACCCTGACCGAGTTGCCAGACAAGGATACGGACCCGGATCACTATGCCCACCCCGGCACCCTGTATTTTGACGCAACCCCCGATACGGGTATCTATGATGCTGGCGAGACGGACGGCTTGGCCACCGATGTCCGGGAGCTGCGCATCAATGATACGTTTACCCAGGCCGATCTGGACGCCGGTAGAATCAAATTCGACCACGACGGCGGAGAAACCCATACATCCACCTTCAAGTTCACCGTAACCGACGGTTCAGTCAGTGTCCTGTCGGGCACCGCCACCCTTCAGGATACCCCCGTCAACGATCGCCCCTGGATCAATGCAGATGACACCATCACTGAAATCGCAGCCCAGGTCACGGTAAATGAGGGTGATTCCGTCGTCATTGATGATGCCTACATCAAAACCCATGACGTGGACCGAAATCTCGCCGGGGATTACACAGACAGTTTGACCCTCAGCGTGACAGCTCTGCCGCTTCATGGCACGCTCAAGTTGGATAATAACAATGATGGGGTCTTTAACATCGATATCACAACGGAAACGACCTTTACCCAGGCACAAATCAATGACGGACGTCTTCAATACGTGCACGACGGCAGCGAAGGGAATTCTGATAGTTTTACAATACAGGTCAATGACAATACCGGAGAAGCCAACGCCACAAATACCACGGTCATTCAGATTGGTATAGTGTCGTTCAATGATGATCCCTCGGAGGACATCTCAGGCACGGCCACAGTTTACGAAGGCCAGCAGCAGACCATCCACACCAGTGATCTGCTCAGCGCATCTGATGCGGACAATACCGATGAGCAATTACAATTCCGCATCACCGACTGTGTCGATCATGGCCAGCTCATCCGGCTGGATGTGGACGGCAGTGGTAATTTGCTGGATACTGGAGTTATTCTGTCTAACAATAGTGTCTTTACCCAGGCCGAGCTGAATGCCGATCGCATTGTATACCGCCACGATGGAAGCCAGGCCGACGGAGATTCCAACACAATTGATGATTTTTTCAGTTACACCATTTCAGATGCGGGAGGAGGAGCCGAACCCAGTGGCACTCTGGACATTATTGTTAATCCTATAAATGATGCCCCCACCATTGAGATACCAACGGGTGGGTTCAGCGGCCCGGAGGAGCAATCTATATCCATCACCGGCATCACCATCGGTGACCCGGATGCCGTTGACACAGAAGGCAACACCGATGGCGATTTTGCGTCCAGCCCAAATATGGAAGTTACCCTAAGTGTATCCCATGGCATCCTCAATGTTACCGCCACGGATTCTGACACGGATACCGGCACCGATCTTCCAACCCTCAGCAACAACGCTTCCAGCAGCCTGACGATCACCGGTACCCTGGCTGATATCAACGCCACACTGGCTACCCTGACCTACACCGGCACTACCCATTTTGTGGGAGAGGATACCATTAACATAACGGTTAAGGACGGCGGCAACAGCGGAACCGATCCGGACCTGACAGGAACAGGTGAAGCTCTTGAAGGATTGGTATTCAACCCGGCCCTTGACGATGACGACAATGCCGACAAAACCTATGAACAGGCCACCGGCACTATCATCGTCACCGTCAACCCGGTCAATGACCCACCGACCAATACCGTCCCTGGTGCGCAAACAGTTGCTGAAGACACGCCTTTGGTTTTTTCAACGAGTAGCTCAAACCCCATCACCATTGACGACCCCGACATTGCCGACGGTGGCATCTATGAGGCGGTGGTCATCCTAAGCGTTGAACACGGCACACTTACGGCAGCGGCATCCGGCGATGCAACCGTGGAAGACAATGGCACCGCCACTTTAACCATCACCGGTTCCAAGACCGATATTGATGCCACCCTTGATGGGTTAACCTACCAGGGCATTGCCGATTATTATGGCGATGACACCCTGGAAATAAGCACTTATGACCAGGCAAATTTCGGCATTGGCGGGGAAAAAATCGCTACGGACACTGTGGCCATAACGATCACCCCGGTAAACGATGCCCCCACGTCCAGCAATATTACCCCCAATGTCAATGAAGACGGTTTGTTGACATTCAGCCTGCCATCTTCAGATACCGGGAACAATGACATTATTGATCATGAAACTGTTGATCGCTTTGTCATTATCTCTATTCCAAACAATGGAACGTTGAAAACAAGTGACTCGATAACTATTTCCATTGCAAATACTACCATCACAAAAGCCCAGGCCACCGGCATGACCTTTGAACCAGATGATGACTTCAATGGCACGGTTTCCTTTACCTTCAAAGCCTTGGACAGCGGTGAACTTCCAAGTGATGAAAAAACTGTAGAAATAACTGTTAATGCGATTAATGATGCGCCAACCTTCAATACAATTGATGGAAAATTTGATGATTTTGGATCAGGTGATCGTGCTGTATTTACTGAAGGTAGCGGCCCTCAGACCTTGGGAAGTGCGGTTCTAATTGATATTGACGGCAACAATGCGTTGAGCGGTGACATTGAACTGTTTTCCGCCGAAAATGGCACAAATTTTGATGACACCACCCTCACTGTTCAGCGCAATGGCGGTGCTGTATCTACTGATCGTTTTGGCCTTAACATCACAGCAACAAACAGCGATGGATACACATTGACTCTTGCTGGAAGCACTGTTCAGCTATCCGGAAACGGTCTAACTAATGCGGTGGTGGCCTCCCTTGATGAAAGCGCAGACAGCAATGGGCGAATGATAATAACTTTCACCAATGCCGCTAACGTAAACATCGTTAACGCCATAATGCAGCGCATAACCTACAACAGCATTGATGACAACCCGCCGGAATCTATTGAACTTTCCTTAACCTTTGACGATGCAGGCAAGACCGGCATCGACCCCGGCACCAGTGGCACTTCCTCAAGTGAGTCGGTGACGGGCATTGCGGAAGTGGAGATTATCTCCACTAACGACTCGCCGATATTGAGCAACAATCTGACACTGGCAGATATTAATGAGGATGCCGGGGATGATAATATCCAAAATCCGGGCCAGACGGTTGGCACAATCGTCACCGGATTCAGCGATGTGGACGGAAACTCTCTGGCCGGCATCGCCATAGTCGGCAACAACAGTGCATCAGCTAAGGGGGACTGGCAATACTCACTGGATGGTTCTAACTGGAATCCCATCGGCAGCGTCTCAACCACAACGGCGTTGTATCTTAATGTTGGAGATTATATTCGTTTTGTTCCTGATCAAAATGCAAACAACGATAATTTTGAAGACAACGGAGAAATCCCGACACTGGATATCAAGGCGGTTGACAACACAACATCTCTGGATTCAGGGACCACAACGGATGCCACCGGCGGAGGTACCTCCGCCATTGCTGCCGACAGTGTCGAACTGAGGGCATCGGTTCTGGCGGTGAACGACACTCCCGTAATCGCTGATCTTGATGGGGACAGCACTGCTTTTACAGAAGGTATTGCCGACGCCCAGGGTAGCGCGATCCTTCTGGATCAACTGGACGACAGCGGCGCAGCAACCTTATCCCAGGAAATCGAACTGATCACCAATCCGACTGAAGGCAACTTCTCCGGCACCACTTTAACTGTGGTGGATGCAGCTGGTGCTGACAATACCGATTTCTTTTTCATAAAAAGTGGTGTTAACGGAGTGGGGGTTTCCGGTACCAGCACAATCCTCTCTGGTCAGCGAATTTACGACAATGGCTCAGATATCACTTTCAATAGTTCGATAGTGGCATCTATAACAGAAAACAGTGCAGATACCGGTCAACTTATTGTCACTTTCACTGAAGATGCCACTCCAGAAGCCGTCAACGCCATTCTGCAGAATATATCATTTAACAGCGACAACGCCTCTCTTGTTTCCGGGACAAAAACCGTCAACATCACTTTTGATGATGCCGGTGAATCCGGCAGTGACCCAGGACTTACACCCGGCGACAACAGCGAAAGTCATACCGTACAGGTGAGCATTGCACTGACACCGACCAATGATGCGCCCAGCCTGACTGCCGGCTACACCATTGAAACGACTGAAGCGGCAACTCCTGTGGTAATGAGTATCACAGCTATGCTCGGCGGAGACAATTTTTCTGACCCGGATAATGTTTCCGGTAACAGCTTGGCCGGAGTGGCACTGTCGGCCTTTGATGATCAGGGGCTGGGCGCCTGGTGGGTGGATTTGGATGGCAATTCAACTGGAAGTGAGGATACCGATTGGGTACTGTTAAGTGACCTCAGCACAGACATTAGTGTGATTTCCTCATCTAACGCCTTATTGCTGAGCAGCAATGCCCAGGTTAAATTTGTGCCGACCGATAATAATGTCAACACCGACGGAGCCACCCAGCCAAGTTTGACGGTCTACGGAATAGAAAATAGTCTGCCGTCAGGTTCAGAAGAGCCGACACCAACATTGCCGGCATTTTCTGCAACCGGTGCTTTAACCGTTTACGATACTACTTCTGACGATCTTGACTCTCGAGTTGCGGCGGACTCGGTGACTGTGAATGTACGGATTGCTGGGGTGAATGATGCACCGGTTATTAATGCCACAGCGAATAATCCGCTTGTCACAGAAAATATTAGCACTGGTACAGGCCTGTCAATTGATCCGATACCACTTTTGAGTGCGAACCCTTCAATTACAGATTATGACTTATCGACCACAGCCACTCTTGACTCAGGCATCTTTGGCGACGGCTCAATAACCGTAAAAATTACAGATAACTATGTTGATGGCGATGTCCTTTTTGTTGATACATCCAAATTGTCAGGTACAGCTCTTCCAACTGGTATGACCACTATCGGAGGAACAGCATCAGATCTGGTGATTAACTTCGCCCCTTCTACCACAGTTGCCCAGATAGATGAAATTCTTGCTGCCCTTGCTTATAAAAGTACCAGCGATGACCCAACTCTGAACGATACTGATACAGATCGTGTTTACAGTATTGTTCTTAATGATGGGACAAATGTCCAAAGTGGTGGCAGTGCAGGCCTGGAAGGTGATAAAGATTCTAACATTATTACTGGAACGATAAATATTGTTCAAACCAACGACGCTCCGATTGTTGACCTGAACGGTGGTGGAGACGGACAAGCCACCAGTGTCACCTGGACGGAGGGATCGAACACCTCCCATACTGCCGTGACCATAGCCCCGGCAGCCACCTTGAGCGATGTGGACAACGTTAACCTGACCCAGATGCAGCTGGTTCTGGGCGGCCTTCATGACGGGAACGATGAAGTCCTCACAATAGGTGGGACAGCGTTTACCCTTGGAGAGAATCATACCAGCACCGATGTTGGTGATTTCCAGGTCAGCTATGAATCATCAACCGGGACCTTCACCATTGTCCCTGACGGTATCACAATAGCCACCAGTGCCAGCTTCGAAACCCTGCTCCAAGGCATCACCTACATCAACCATACCGACAATCCCACCGACGGGGACCGGACGATGACCGTCAGCGTCACCGACGCTGGTTACAATGACACCACCACTGTGTCCGGAGAGGTCACCAGTACGGATGCAGTGGCCACCATCAACGTTGATCCCGTTAACGATCAACCTGAGATCACAGGATTGGATGCGGTCAGTTATTTTGAAAATAACATCAATGTCACAGCTGAGGTCATTGACAGTGACATTAGCCTGACCGATATCGACAGCGCCGATTATGACGGTGGTACTCTGACCGTCAGTGGACTGGACGGTGCGGACACCGTCTCCCTGCCGGCCAGTGCCGGGGATGTGCTGGGGAACATAAAACTGGTATCTGGAGATGTCAGCTACTACAACGGCAGCGCTTGGGTCGTGATCGGTACGGCCACCGGCGGAGTGGGTGCAGACTTCGTAATCACCTTTGATTCAGATGCCACCCCGGTCATTGTAGAGGCTGTCGCTGAAAACCTCACCTTTGCCAACTCCTCCGACAACCCGACCACCGATCGTACCCTGACCATTGATGTCGATGACGGTGACGGCCAGACGATTCAAAGCGTCACCGTTGCGGTCACCATCAAGTTCGACAACGATGCCCCGACCATGACCGCCTCAACCCTGGGCGGCACCTACACCGAACAGAACACCACCGGCTTGCAATTTGTGGGCGGAACGATTGCTGTGAGTGATCCGGATGGTAACACGAATTTCTACAATGACGGCAATAACATCGGCTCATTAATCGTCACACTCGACACCTACGTCTCCGGAGATACCCTTTCCGTACTGAATCAAGGTACGGGTGGCGGTGAGATCGGCCTTTCCGGCAATACAATCAGCTATGGCGGCACTGCCTTTGCCACGATTGATGGGACCGAGAACGGAGCGGACACATCACTGAAAATCACCTTTACCAGCAACACCGCCACCCCCGATGCAGTTGAAGCCCTTCTGGCACAGCTGCGCTACAGCAACACCAGCAGCGATGATCCAACGGTCAACGACACCGATCCAAGCCGCGCATTCACCGTATCCTTAAATGACGGCGGCAATACCATGGATGAGGGTTCCTCTACGACTGCCCTGACAGCAGAGTTGACCGGGACGATTATTGTGACCGCCGTCAACGATGCGCCAGTGGTGACCACACCAGGCTCAGCCGTTGCCTACACGGAAAACGATTCCGCCACCATCATCGACAGCACCCTGACCCTGTCTGATGACGATGATACTGAGATCGCCGGGGGCACAGTAGAAATCACCATTAATTACAATGCAGGGGATGTCCTGGCAGTGAATTTGAGTGACAATGCCGGTAAATTCATCCTGGCTGATTCGACGCAAACCAACATTTCTGCAAGTTACACTGACGGCACCCTGACCCTGACCGGCACTGATACGATTGGAAACTACCAGGCCGTATTGCGTACGGTGACCTATGAAAACACCTCCGACAATCCCAACGCCAACAATGCCGTTGATCCGTTAGACCGGACCATCACTTTCAGTGTCACCGATGCTGATTCGGATAATGTCGGCGCTGAGTCTGGAACCAACACCCAGACGGTTTCCGTCAATGCCGTCAATGATGCCCCTGTTCTGACAGATTCCTCCACAGATCCGACAGCGGTGGAAAATGCCGGAGAGGGAACCGGAACCAGCACGGTTTCACTGCTTTCGGGCAGTTCGGTTACCGATGCCGATTTCTTTACTGCAGGAACCAACTTTGCCGGCGGCAGTATTACGGTTAGTTTTACCGATGATTATGTTACCGGTGATGTTCTCAATGTCTCCAGCAGTTCAATTCAGGCAGGTGCGGTACGGCGCAGTGGTGACAACATTCAGTATTCATCCGACGGCGCGAATTGGACAACCATCGGCACAGTTGATGGAACGAACAGTGGTGCTGGCAAGGCGCTGACGATCAACCTGAATACCGAAGCTGATCAAACCAATGTGGCCGCAGTCCTTGATGCTTTGACTTATCGCAGCACTTCAGACAATCCAACGCTGAACGATACCGACACCACACGTAATTATGCAGTCCAGATCAACGACGGTGATAACAACAATCTGGCCGGCGGGCCGGATGCGCTGAACTCCAACACGCTGACAGGTACCATTACCATCACACCGACCAACGACGCACCGGTCGTTGACCTGAACGGTGGTGGAGACGGACAAGCCACCAGTGTCACCTGGACGGAGGGATCGAACACCTCCCATACTGCCGTGACCATAGCCCCGGCAGCCACCTTGAGCGATGTGGACAACGTTAACCTGACCCAGATGCAGCTGGTTCTGGGCGGCCTTCATGACGGGAACGATGAAGTCCTCACAATAGGTGGGACAGCGTTTACCCTTGGAGAGAATCATGCCAGCACCGATGTTGGTGATTTCCAGGTCAGCTATGAATCATCAACCGGGACATTCACCATTGTCCCTGACGGTATCACAATAGCCACCAGTGCCAGCTTCGAAACCCTGCTCCAAGGCATCACCTACATCAACCATACCGACAATCCCACCGACGGGGACCGGACGATGACCGTCAGCGTCACCGACGCTGGTTACAATGACACCACCACTGTGTCCGGAGAGGTCACCAGTACGGATGCAGTGGCCACCATCAACGTTGATCCCGTTAACGATCAACCTGAGATCACAGGATTGGATGCGGTCAGTTATTTTGAAAATAACATCAATGTCACAGCTGAGGTCATTGACAGTGACATTAGCCTGACCGATATCGACAGCGCCGATTATGACGGTGGTACTCTGACCGTCAGTGGACTGGACGGTGCGGACACCGTCTCCCTGCCGGCCAGTGCCGGGGATGTGCTGGGGAACATAAAACTGGTATCTGGAGATGTCAGCTACTACAACGGCAGCGCTTGGGTCGTGATCGGTACGGCCACCGGCGGAGTGGGTGCAGACTTCGTAATCACCTTTGATTCAGATGCCACCCCGGTCATTGTAGAGGCTGTCGCTGAAAACCTCACCTTTGCCAACTCCTCCGACAACCCGACCACCGATCGTACCCTGACCATTGATGTCGATGACGGTGACGGCCAGACGATTCAAAGCGTCACCGTTGCGGTCACCATCAAGTTCGACAACGATGCCCCGACCATGACCGCCTCAACCCTGGGCGGCACCTACACCGAACAGAACACCACCGGCTTGCAATTTGTGGGCGGAACGATTGCTGTGAGTGATCCGGATGGTAACACGAATTTCTACAATGACGGCAATAACATCGGCTCATTAATCGTCACACTCGACACCTACGTCTCCGGAGATACCCTTTCCGTACTGAATCAAGGTACGGGTGGCGGTGAGATCGGCCTTTCCGGCAATACAATCAGCTATGGCGGCACTGCCTTTGCCACGATTGATGGGACCGAGAACGGAGCGGACACATCACTGAAAATCACCTTTACCAGCAACACCGCCACCCCCGATGCAGTTGAAGCCCTTCTGGCACAGCTGCGCTACAGCAACACCAGCAGCGATGATCCAACGGTCAACGACACCGATCCAAGCCGCGCATTCACCGTATCCTTAAATGACGGCGGCAATACCATGGATGAGGGTTCCTCTACGACTGCCCTGACAGCAGAGTTGACCGGGACGATTATTGTGACCGCCGTCAACGATGCGCCAGTGGTGACCACACCAGGCTCAGCCGTTGCCTACACGGAAAACGATTCCGCCACCATCATCGACAGCACCCTGACCCTGTCTGATGACGATGATACTGAGATCGCCGGGGGCACAGTAGAAATCACCATTAATTACAATGCAGGGGATGTCCTGGCAGTGAATTTGAGTGACAATGCCGGTAAATTCATCCTGGCTGATTCGACGCAAACCAACATTTCTGCAAGTTACACTGACGGCACCCTGACCCTGACCGGCACTGATACGATTGGAAACTACCAGGCCGTATTGCGTACGGTGACCTATGAAAACACCTCCGACAATCCCAACGCCAACAATGCCGTTGATCCGTTAGACCGGACCATCACTTTCAGTGTCACCGATGCTGATTCGGATAATGTCGGCGCTGAGTCTGGAACCAACACCCAGACGGTTTCCGTCAATGCCGTCAATGATGCCCCTGTTCTGACAGATTCCTCCACAGATCCGACAGCGGTGGAAAATGCCGGAGAGGGAACCGGAACCAGCACGGTTTCACTGCTTTCGGGCAGTTCGGTTACCGATGCCGATTTCTTTACTGCAGGAACCAACTTTGCCGGCGGCAGTATTACGGTTAGTTTTACCGATGATTATGTTACCGGTGATGTTCTCAATGTCTCCAGCAGTTCAATTCAGGCAGGTGCGGTACGGCGCAGTGGTGACAACATTCAGTATTCATCCGACGGCGCGAATTGGACAACCATCGGCACAGTTGATGGAACGAACAGTGGTGCTGGCAAGGCGCTGACGATCAACCTGAATACCGAAGCTGATCAAACCAATGTGGCCGCAGTCCTTGATGCTTTGACTTATCGCAGCACTTCAGACAATCCAACGCTGAACGATACCGACACCACACGTAATTATGCAGTCCAGATCAACGACGGTGATAACAACAATCTGGCCGGCGGACCGGATGCGCTGAACTCCAACACGCTGACAGGTACCATTACCATCACACCGACCAACGACGCACCGGTCGTTGACCTGAACGGTGGTGGAGACGGACAAGCCACCAGTGTCACCTGGACGGAGGGATCGAACACCTCCCATACTGCCGTGACCATAGCCCCGGCAGCCACCTTGAG
Source organism: uncultured Desulfobacterium sp. (assembly GCA_963674605.1). GTDB lineage: Bacteria > Desulfobacterota > Desulfobacteria > Desulfobacterales > Desulfobacteraceae > Desulfocicer. The sequence goes on from OY771474.1 coordinate 2,795,546, forward strand.
CGATGTGGACAACGTTAACCTGACCCAGATGCAGCTGGTTCTGGGCGGCCTTCATGACGGGAACGATGAAGTCCTCACAATAGGTGGGACAGCGTTTACCCTTGGAGAGAATCATACCAGCACCGATGTTGGTGATTTCCAGGTCAGCTATGAATCATCAACCGGGACCTTCACCATTGTCCCTGACGGTATCACAATAGCCACCAGTGCCAGCTTCGAAACCCTGCTCCAAGGCATCACCTACATCAACCATACCGACAATCCCACCGACGGGGACCGGACGATGACCGTCAGCGTCACCGACGCTGGTTACAATGACACCACCACTGTGTCCGGAGAGGTCACCAGTACGGATGCAGTGGCCACCATCAACGTTGATCCCGTTAACGATCAACCTGAGATCACAGGATTGGATGCGGTCAGTTATTTTGAAAATAACATCAATGTCACAGCTGAGGTCATTGACAGTGACATTAGCCTGACCGATATCGACAGCGCCGATTATGACGGTGGTACTCTGACCGTCAGTGGACTGGACGGTGCGGACACCGTCTCCCTGCCGGCCAGTGCCGGGGATGTGCTGGGGAACATAAAACTGGTATCTGGAGATGTCAGCTACTACAACGGCAGCGCTTGGGTCGTGATCGGTACGGCCACCGGCGGAGTGGGTGCAGACTTCGTAATCACCTTTGATTCAGATGCCACCCCGGTCATTGTAGAGGCTGTCGCTGAAAACCTCACCTTTGCCAACTCCTCCGACAACCCGACCACCGATCGTACCCTGACCATTGATGTCGATGACGGTGACGGCCAGACGATTCAAAGCGTCACCGTTGCGGTCACCATCAAGTTCGACAACGATGCCCCGACCATGACCGCCTCAACCCTGGGCGGCACCTACACCGAACAGAACACCACCGGCTTGCAATTTGTGGGCGGAACGATTGCTGTGAGTGATCCGGATGGTAACACGAATTTCTACAATGACGGCAATAACATCGGCTCATTAATCGTCACACTCGACACCTACGTCTCCGGAGATACCCTTTCCGTACTGAATCAAGGTACGGGTGGCGGTGAGATCGGCCTTTCCGGCAATACAATCAGCTATGGCGGCACTGCCTTTGCCACGATTGATGGGACCGAGAACGGAGCGGACACATCACTGAAAATCACCTTTACCAGCAACACCGCCACCCCCGATGCAGTTGAAGCCCTTCTGGCACAGCTGCGCTACAGCAACACCAGCAGCGATGATCCAACGGTCAACGACACCGATCCAAGCCGCGCATTCACCGTATCCTTAAATGACGGCGGCAATACCATGGATGAGGGTTCCTCTACGACTGCCCTGACAGCAGAGTTGACCGGGACGATTATTGTGACCGCCGTCAACGATGCGCCAGTGGTGACCACACCAGGCTCAGCCGTTGCCTACACGGAAAACGATTCCGCCACCATCATCGACAGCACCCTGACCCTGTCTGATGACGATGATACTGAGATCGCCGGGGGCACAGTAGAAATCACCATTAATTACAATGCAGGGGATGTCCTGGCAGTGAATTTGAGTGACAATGCCGGTAAATTCATCCTGGCTGATTCGACGCAAACCAACATTTCTGCAAGTTACACTGACGGCACCCTGACCCTGACCGGCACTGATACGATTGGAAACTACCAGGCCGTATTGCGTACGGTGACCTATGAAAACACCTCCGACAATCCCAACGCCAACAATGCCGTTGATCCGTTAGACCGGACCATCACTTTCAGTGTCACCGATGCTGATTCGGATAATGTCGGCGCTGAGTCTGGAACCAACACCCAGACGGTTTCCGTCAATGCCGTCAATGATGCCCCTGTTCTGACAGATTCCTCCACAGATCCGACAGCGGTGGAAAATGCCGGAGAGGGAACCGGAACCAGCACGGTTTCACTGCTTTCGGGCAGTTCGGTGACCGATGCCGATTTCTTTACTGCAGGAACCAACTTTGCCGGCGGCAGTATTACGGTTAGTTTTACCGATGATTATGTTACCGGTGATGTTCTCAATGTCTCCAGCAGTTCAATTCAGGCAGGTGCGGTACGGCGCAGTGGTGACAACATTCAGTATTCATCCGACGGCGCGAATTGGACAACCATCGGCACAGTTGATGGAACGAACAGTGGTGCTGGCAAGGCGCTGACGATCAACCTGAATACCGAAGCTGATCAAACCAATGTGGCCGCAGTCCTTGATGCTTTGACTTATCGCAGCACTTCAGACAATCCAACGCTGAACGATACCGACACCACACGTAATTATGCAGTCCAGATCAACGACGGTGATAACAACAATCTGGCCGGCGGGCCGGATGCGCTGAACTCCAACACGCTGACAGGTACCATTACCATCACACCGACCAACGACGCACCGGTCGTTGACCTGAACGGTGGTGGAGACGGACAAGCCACCAGTGTCACCTGGACGGAGGGATCGAACACCTCCCATACTGCCGTGACCATAGCCCCGGCAGCCACCTTGAGCGATGTGGACAACGTTAACCTGACCCAGATGCAGCTGGTTCTGGGCGGCCTTCATGACGGGAACGATGAAGTCCTCACAATAGGTGGGACAGCGTTTACCCTTGGAGAGAATCATGCCAGCACCGATGTTGGTGATTTCCAGGTCAGCTATGAATCATCAACCGGGACATTCACCATTGTCCCTGACGGTATCACAATAGCCACCAGTGCCAGCTTCGAAACCCTGCTCCAAGGCATCACCTACATCAACCATACCGACAATCCCACCGACGGGGACCGGACGATGACCGTCAGCGTCACCGACGCTGGTTACAATGACACCACCACTGTGTCCGGAGAGGTCACCAGTACGGATGCAGTGGCCACCATCAACGTTGATCCCGTTAACGATCAACCTGAGATCACAGGATTGGATACGGTCAGTTATTTTGAAAATAACATCAATGTCACAGCTGAGGTCATTGACAGTGACATTAGCCTGACCGATATCGACAGCGCCGATTATGACGGTGGTACTCTGACCGTCAGTGGACTGGACGGTGCGGACACCGTCTCCCTGCCGGCCAGTGCCGGGGATGTGCTGGGGAACATAAAACTGGTATCTGGAGATGTCAGCTACTACAACGGCAGCGCTTGGGTCGTGATCGGTACGGCCACCGGCGGAGTGGGTGCAGACTTCGTAATCACCTTTGATTCAGATGCCACCCCGGTCATTGTAGAGGCTGTCGCTGAAAACCTCACCTTTGCCAACTCCTCCGACAACCCGACCACCGATCGTACCCTGACCATTGATGTCGATGACGGTGACGGCCAGACGATTCAAAGCGTCACCGTTGCGGTCACCATCAAGTTCGACAACGATGCCCCGACCATGACCGCCTCAACCCTGGGCGGCACCTACAGCGAACAGAACACCACCGGCTTGCAATTTGTGGGCGGAACGATTGCTGTGAGTGATCCGGATGGTAACACGAATTTCTACAATGACGGCAATAACATCGGCTCATTAATCGTCACACTCGACACCTACGTCTCCGGAGATACCCTTTCCGTACTGAATCAAGGTACGGGTGGCGGTGAGATCGGCCTTTCCGGCAATACAATCAGCTATGGCGGCACTACCTTTGCCACGATTGATGGGACCGAGAACGGAGCGGACACATCACTGAAAATCACCTTTACCAGCAACACCGCCACCCCCGATGCAGTTGAAGCCCTTCTGGCACAGCTGCGCTACAGCAACACCAGCAGCGATGATCCAACGGTCAACGACACCGATCCAAGCCGCGCATTCACCGTATCCTTAAATGACGGCGGCAATACCATGGATGAGGGTTCCTCTACGACTGCCCTGACAGCAGAGTTGACCGGGACGATTATTGTGACCGCCGTCAACGATGCGCCAGTGGTGACCACACCAGGCTCAGCCGTTGCCTACACGGAAAACGATTCCGCCACCATCATCGACAGCACCCTGACCCTGTCTGATGACGATGATACTGAGATCGCCGGGGGCACAGTAGAAATCACCATTAATTACAATGCAGGGGATGTCCTGGCAGTGAATTTGAGTGACAATGCCGGTAAATTCATCCTGGCTGATTCGACGCAAACCAACATTTCTGCAAGTTACACTGACGGCACCCTGACCCTGACCGGCACTGATACGATTGGAAACTACCAGGCCGTATTGCGTACGGTGACCTATGAAAACACCTCCGACAATCCCAACGCCAACAATGCCGTTGATCCGTTAGACCGGACCATCACTTTCAGTGTCACCGATGCTGATTCGGATAATGTCGGCGCTGAGTCTGGAACCAACACCCAGACGGTTTCCGTCAATGCCGTCAATGATGCCCCTGTTCTGACAGATTCCTCCACAGATCCGACAGCGGTGGAAAATGCCGGAGAGGGAACCGGAACCAGCACGGTTTCACTGCTTTCGGGCAGTTCGGTGACCGATGCCGATTTCTTTACTGCAGGAACCAACTTTGCCGGCGGCAGTATTACGGTTAGTTTTACCGATGATTATGTTACCGGTGATGTTCTCAATGTCTCCAGCAGTTCAATTCAGGCAGGTGCGGTACGGCGCAGTGGTGACAACATTCAGTATTCATCCGACGGCGCAAATTGGACAACCATCGGCACAGTTGATGGAACGAACAGTGGTGCTGGCAAGGCGCTGACGATCAACCTGAATACCGAAGCTGATCAAACCAATGTGGCCGCAGTCCTTGATGCTTTGACTTATCGCAGCACTTCAGACAATCCAACGCTGAACGATACCGACACCACACGTAATTATGCAGTCCAGATCAACGACGGTGATAACAACAATCTGGCCGGCGGACCGGATGCGCTGAACTCCAACACGCTGACAGGTACGATTACCATTGGTCGCACCAACGACGCACCAACCGCCACAATCACATCAACGGAATACACCGCCACCGAGCAAACCAATCTCACTTTGCACGGCACAGGTCTTTCCATTGATGACGTGGATTCAGGAGACCTGGATGTAACAGTCACTCTATCTCTCGGCAGTGAAAACAACCCAGGCATCATTACTGTAAATGCCGGTACTACAGGTGTGGAGATAACTGCAGGCACCAATACCACAAGCTCAGTAGAGTTGACAGGAACGGTATCCGAGATCAACAGCTTGTTGGCGGGCAACAGCGATGCAACCATTTTTTACAATGCCAATAGCGACAACCCTGCAGCATCCACGACCTTAACCTTAACGGTAAATGATCAAGGCCATACTGGAGACGGAGGTGCTCAAGAGGCTTCTGACACGGCAATTATAAACATAGCACCGATTAACGATTCTCCAAGTATAACTTTGCCGGATGATTTACTGAGCGTATCGGAAAATGTCATCAAACCCATTAACGGCATCAGCATTGATGATCCGGATTGGCCTGATTCACGTTATGACAATGCGCAAGTATCGATCTCAGTCATTAACGGTACACTGAGTATGTTCACGACAGTCTCAGGGACTGCAACCGCAAGCGGCAGCGGTACGGCTGAAATAACCATCACAGGAAGTGTTGCCGACATCAACACCCTTTTGGCCACCAATAACAACCTTTACTATCAAAGTAATCAGGATTTTTCCGGAAACGAAACATTGACCGCCACGGTGAATGATCAAGGCAATGTAGAAGACGATGGCGATGCTCTAACGGATGAAAAAACACTTGTCTTCACCGTTTCCGGGGTAAATCACCCGCCGGTCCTTGATGCACCTGCCCCCAAAACCGTTGCCGAAGATTCTTCAAACAACCTTATCGGCACTTTTTCACTCTCCGACCCTGACATCGTCGGCTACACCATGCAGGCTGATGTCTCGGTTAACCATGGTACGCTTTCTTTCAATACAGTTGATGGATTGAACTTTGTTGAATCCACAAACAACGGCAACTCAAGTATCAAGATTCAGGGCACCCTTACGGACATCCAAACCGCACTCAATGACCTTCGCTATACACCGACGGGTGACTACCACGGCAACGATACTCTCACTGTCACTATCCATGACCTTGGTGACATCGATCCCAACACCAATCAAGGCGGCAGCGTTGACAACATCACCACTGAATACGTGGGCATCACGGTCAGCTCAGTCAATGATCGCCCCACTGCATCAGACAGTGCTACGGCCATTTCCATCAGCACACTGGAAGATAACGCAAGCACGGCAAGATCTTTCTACGACCTCGTCCATGAACGTTATAGCGATGCCACGGACGATCAGACAGCCAACGGTGGCAATAATACGTCCACAGGCTTGACATACGTGGCTATTACTGGCAATGCGGCCTCCGCTGCAGAAGGAGAATGGCAATATTCCACCAACGGAGTACTATGGATCACCATTCCCACAACTGACGATTCCAACCTAAGCGACACCAATGCGCTTATTCTTTCGGCAACGACCCAGGTACGATTTGTCCCAGCATCTAATTATAACGGTGACCCTGGAGATTTGACCATACGCATTGCGGATAACAATGAGAGTTTGAGCACAAGCACCTCGGCATCGGATTTTAAAAACCTCAACGAAAACGGTGATCTTGATTTGACCACCGGTTCTTGGGCTGCTGATGCTCTGAAGCTGGATGTCGGCGTTAGTGAGGTGAATGACGCGCCAACAGCGGATGCAATCACGGACACCCAGACCGAGGATGACACCAGCTACGATATTGACCTGCTGACGGCGGCCAATGCGGCGGATGTGGACACAGGCGATACGTTAAGCTTAACCGATTATGCGGCATCAGCAGTGGACGGAACCAGCAGTCCTGTGAGCATTCCGGTTGATGCACTGAGCCTGAGCGGCAATACACTGACGGTGGATCCGACACAGTTTAACGACCTGGCTGATGGTGAATCCGTTGTCATCACAGTGACCTACAACGTGTTTGACGGTACGGCCAAGACACCGAATACAGCCACCATCACCATCACCGGAGCCAACGACGGCCCGGTACTGGCGTCCATTGACCCGGGTTCAGTGCAGGATGTGGCAGACTCGGCCATCCTGGGTGCCACGGACGGCCTGAGCGGAACACTGTCCGGCAGTGATGTTGATACCAGCAACACCCTGACCTATGGGATCAGCGGCACCACGGTGAGCGGTGAAATCGAGATTAACGGTGTGACCTATGACCAGAGCCAGATCGGTGATTACGGCACGCTCTATCTTAAGACCAGCACAGGTCAGTACCGCTACGTGGCGGATACAACCCATGTGGATCAGGTGGGAACGGGCGAGACACCCACGGACACCTTTGACCTCACGGTGATTGATGGCACCGCCAGCTCCGCCGTACAGACTTACACCGTAACGGTCACCGGTGCCAATGAGGCGCTGGTGATGGGTGACACTGCGGATCCGTCAGCGGTGGCAGAAGCCACCAATGCGCATGGGCAGGATCTTGCTGAACTGACGGGCAGCTTTGCCCTGAGTGACCGGGATGTGGGCGACAATCTCAGCGCCTCTGTTGTGGGTGACCCGGTGGTCAAACTGAACGGCTCGACCATCACGACGGGGTACCCGGCTGCACTGACGGCATCAGGTGTGTTTACCTTGAGCAATACCTCTCAGACCAGTGACGGCGGTTCGGTGACGGCAGTGGGTTGGAGTTACAACCCGGCAGCGGCCGACCTTGACTTCCTGGATGCGGGGGACACGTTGACAATCACCTATCAGGTCCAGGTCAGTGACGACACCGCCACCGGCTCCCAGGACGTCACGATCACGATCACCGGCACCAATGATGCACCCACGGCCAATGGCACTTTGAGCAATATTAGCCAGAACGATAGTACCGCGGTGAGCATCACGGCACAGACCGTATCAGGCGCCTTTGCGGATGCCGATGCGGACAACGCCTTTACCTACAGCGTCAGCGGTCTGCCCACGGGGCTTAACATCAACGAGACCACCGGTGAGATCACCGGCACCCTGGCGGCCAATGCCAGCCAGGGTGGCACCAATGGTGTGTACACGGTGACGGTCACGGCCACCGACAGCCAGGGGGTGAGTGTTGATCAGCAGTTCACCATCACCGCAGCCAACACGGTGCCGGTGGCACTGGCAGATACCGGTGCCGTGGCGGAGAATGCCACGTTGACGGTCAGTGCGGCCAATGGCGTCATCCTCAGCGGCAGCGCCCCGGGCAGCTTGGACAGTGATGCGGATGGAGATTCGCTCTCAGTCATTGGTGTGGCCACGGGCAGCGGCTATGCAGATGCTGCTGCAGTGGGTACTGACAATGTCGAGACAAGCCTGACCGGCACCTATGGACGATTGACCCTGAACGGCAACGGCAGTTACGTGTATGTGGCCGATACAGCAGCGGCCGAGGCCCTGGCCGCCGGTGTTACTGCAAATGATGTGTTTACCTACGCCGTCAGCGACGGTGAGAACGGCACCGACATTGCCACCCTGACCATCACAGTTACGGGAGGCAATGACGCACCCACAGTCAGCGTGGGAGATCAGAGTGCCCAGTTGATAGAAGCCGGCGGTGTTGCCAACGGCACGGCCGGAACATCTGCAGCGACCATCACCCTGACCCTGGATGATGTGGATGGCACGGCAAGCTTTGATGCTACCTGGCTGACCACCAATGGCTGGTCCACAGCCGATGCGGGCGTTACCTACACAAAAGTCGGTACCTATGGTACGGCGACCCTGACCACGGCCACGGATGTGGTCAGCTATGCCCTGAATGACGGGGATGACGACACCCAGGTGCTGGACGTCAACGAGGGTGTGACCGACATCTTTAACCTGCAGGTTACGGACGGCAGTGCCACGACATCGGCCACGGCTACCTTCAGCATCACGGGTGCTGATGATGCGCCGGTGGTAACGGGCACCTTCACCGGGGGGGTAAGTGAAGGCAATACAGGTGATGCCCCTGTCACGGCAACAGGTACCATTGCCATCAGCGACGTGGATGGGGATGACAGTCCGTCCTTTGCCGATACCACTGAGGTGGGCAGCTATGGCTCGCTGGCGCTGGTATCAGGCAGCTGGACCTACACGCTGAACCAGGCTGCGGTACAGGATCTGGATGCCGGTGATGGGGTAACCGACACACTGACCCTGACAGCCACCGACGGTACGACACAGAATGTCACCATCACCATTACCGGCACCAACGATGCACCGGTGCTGGATACAACACTGAGCCCGACCCTCACCGCCATTGCCGAGGACGTGGCCGACGGTGCCAACCCCGGCACACTGGTCTCCACACTGGTGGGCACCGGTATCAGTGATGCCGATGCATCGGCAGTGGAAGGCATCTACGTCACAACGGTGGATGACACCCACGGCACCTGGCAGTATGATACGGGTTCTGGCTGGACGGGGTTTGACTTCACGACAAATGCAGGCAAGGCCCTGCTGCTGGCCAGTGATGACCTCCTTCGCTTCGTACCTGACCCGCATTGGAATGGTACTGCAACGCTCACCTTTGGTGCCTGGGACCGCACTGACAGCAGTGCCGGCGATTATACCGACATCAGCACCACCGGCGGTACCAGCGCGTTCTCCACAGCTACCGATACCGCAGGTATCACGGTAACGGCGGTTAATGACGCACCGGTGGCCAGTGGCAGCGCAACGCTTCCAGCCGTGACCGAGGATACCACCAGCCCGGGCGGTGAAACCGTGGCGGCATTATTCGGCAACAACTTCTCCGACATCACGGATACGGTTACGGGCGGTTCCAGTGCCAACACTCTGGCGGGTGTGGCGGTGGTGGGCTACACGGCTGATACGGACAAGGGTGCCTGGCAGTACAGCACCGATGGCGGCAGCAATTGGTCTTCCCTGGGCACAGTGACCGATAACAGTTCCGTGACCCTGGACACCACGGCCCGGCTGCGCTTTTTACCGGCAGAGGATTACAATGGAACAGCACCTAACCTGACGGTGCGGCTGATTGACAGCAGCACTAATGTTGCCAGCGGTGACGATGATGTGGATGTCTCTGATAACGGTGGAATCACGGCGATCTCTGCCGGCACGGTCACCCTGTCCAGCAGTGTCACCCCGGTCAATGATGCCCCCACCAGCACCAACGATGACAAGACCGTGCTTGAAGACACAACCACGGTTTTAAACCTGGATGATTTCGGCACCTACAGTGATGTGGAAGGCACCGCCATTGCCGGCGTGATGATCACCACTCTTGAGAGCGCAGGCACCCTGGAGTACACCAGTGACGGCACCACCTGGAGTGATGTGACCCTGAACCAGGAGATCACAGCAGCCGATATTACGGCCGGCAGACTGCGCTACACCGCCGCTCTTAACGCCAATGGTGATGATTATGCCACCATCGGATTTAAGGTCAGTGACGGCACCGACTACAGCGATGACAGCTACACCCTGACCGTGGACGTCACCTCGGTGAACGATGCCCCGGCCGGTGCGGACAAGACCATCACCATCAACGAAGACACAACCCATACCCTGGCGGCTGCCGACTTTGGGTTCACCGATCCTGTGGACGGTGCCTCCGATGCAGGTGCCGACAGCCTGGCATATGTCAGGATCAGCAGTCTGCCCCTGAGCGGAAGCCTGGAACATTACAACGGCAGCGCATGGGTTGCAGTGACTCAGAACCAGGAGATCAGCCTGGCAGACATCACTGCCGATAATTTGAGGTATTCACCGGCAACCCATGCCAACGGCACGGGCTATGCCAGTTTTGACTTCCAGGTGCGCGATGACGGAGGCACTGCCAACTCCGGCGTGGATTTAGATCCTGATGCCGACACCATCACCTTTAATGTGACAGCCGTCAATGATGCGCCGGTGGCAACCGGCAGCGCCACCCTGGATGCAGTGGCAGAGGACACCACGGATCCGGCTGGTGACACCATCTCCAACCTGTTTGCTGGTAATTTCAGTGACACAACCGACGACAGCAGTGGGTCCAGCGCCCAGGCCCTGGCCGGTGTGGCCGTTACCGGTCACACGGCAGATACGGCCCAAGGCATTTGGCAGTACAGCACGGACAACGGCACCACTTGGACCAACCTGGGTACAGTGGCCGATGACAATGCCCTGACCCTGACCACAGCAGCCAAACTGCGGTTTGTACCCACTGCCGATTATAACGGGCCAGCACCGGATCTCACCGTGCGCCTGATCGATGCCAGCACATCCGTGGCCAACGGCGCCACCGGTGTGGATGTCTCCACCTACGGGGGCACCACGGCCATATCTGCCGACACGGTCACATTGTCCACCACCATCACGGCTGTCAATGACGCCCCGGTTAACACAGTACCGGCGGCCCAGACGGTTCTTGAGGACGGCAGTCTGGTGTTCAGCTCGGGCAACGGCAACCTGATTACCGTGAGCGATGCCACGGATACGGACGAGACCGGGGCCACCGATGAGTTGACCACCACGGTCAGCGTGACACATGGAACGCTGAGTGCAACGGGTACAGTTGGTATTACAAATAACAACTCCGCCAGCGTCACCATCAGTGGCACCAAGGCAGAGGTCAATGCCGCCCTGGCCGGTCTGACCTACACACCCACAGCCGACTACAACGGCAGCGACACCCTGACCATTGTCACCAGTGACACCGGCAACACAGGTACTGGCGGAACCCTCACCGATACTGACACCGTGGCCATCACGGTCACCTCGGTGAACGATGTAGCCACCATCGGCGGTGACACCTCCGGCTCTGGTGCAGAAGACACAACCATCACCGGAACCCTGACGGCCACAGATGCGGCCGACGGCCTCACCGACGGCACCTACTTCTCCATTGAAACCGGTGACACCGCGACCAATGGCACGGCCTCCATAAATGCAGAGACCGGTGCCTGGAGCTACACTCCCAATGCCGATTACAACGGTACGGACAGCTTCACCGTCACCATCACCGACGATGACGGTAATACCACAACACAGGTGATCAGCCTGACTGTGACAGCCGTGGCTGATATCACTGCGGACACCCTGAGCACTGATGAAGACACCGCCATCACGGCTAACCTCCTGACTGGAACCCAAGGAGCTACTGCCGACACCTTTGAAGGCACTCCGATCATCACCAGCGTGACCCAGGGCAGCAACGGTACCGTAGTGAACAACGGCGACGGCACTGTCACTTACACCCCCAACGCCAACTTCAACGGCAGCGACAGCTACACATACACCGTGACTTCAGGCGGTGTGACCGAGACCGCCACGGTGAATGTCACAGTCAACCAGTTGGATGATGCTGCCACCATCGGTGGTGACACCTCCGGCTCTGGGGCAGAAGACACCACCATCACCGGCACCCTGACGGCCACGGATGCTTCTGACGGCCTCACCGACGGAACCTACTTCTCCATTGAAACCGGTGACACCGCGACCAATGGCACGGCCACCATAAATGCAGAGACCGGCGCCTGGAGCTACACTCCCAATGCCGATTATAACGGCAATGACAGCTTCACCGTCACCATCACCGACGATGACGGTAATACCACAACACAAGTGATCAGCCTGACTGTGACCGCAGGGGCTGATATCACTGCGGACACCCTGAGTACTGATGAAGACACCGCCATCACGGCCAACCTCCTGACTGGAACCCAAGGCGCCACTTCCGATACCTTTGAAGGCACTCCGGTCATCACCAGCGTGACCCAGGGCAGCAACGGTACCGTGGCCATTATTGATGCTTCTACCGGTACGGTCAAATATGTACCCAACGCCAACTTCAACGGCACGGACTCCTACACATACACCGTAACTTCAGGCGGCGTGACCGAGACCGCCACGGTGAATGTCACAGTCAACCAGTTGGATGATGCTGCCACCATCGGTGGTGACACCTCCGGCTCTGGTGCAGAAGACACGACCATCACCGGAACCCTGACGGCAACGGATGCTTCTGACGGCCTCACCGACGGAACCTACTTCTCCATTGAAACCGGTGACACCGCGACCAATGGCACGGCCACCATAAATGCAGAGACCGGTGCCTGGACCTACACTCCCAATGCCGATTACAACGGTACGGACAGCTTCACCGTCACCATCACCGACGATGACGGTAATACCACAACACAGGTGATCAGCCTGACTGTGACAGCCGTGGCTGATATCACTGCGGACTCCCTAAGCACTGATGAAGACACCGCCATCACGGCTAACCTCCTGACTGGAACCCAAGGAGCTACTGCCGACACCTTTGAAGGCACTCCGATCATCACCAGCGTGACCCAGGGCAGCAACGGTACCGTAGTGAACAACGGCGACGGCACTGTCACTTACACCCCCAACGCCAACTTCAACGGCACGGACTCCTATACATACACCGTGACTTCAGGCGGTGTGACCGAGACCGCCACGGTGAATGTCACAGTCAACCAGTTGGATGATGCTGCCACCATCGGTGGTGACACCTCCGGCTCTGGGGCAGAAGACACCACCATCACCGGCACCCTGACGGCCACGGATGCTTCTGACGGCCTCACCGACGGAACCTACTTCTCCATCGAAACCGGTGACACCGCGACCAATGGCACGGCCACCATAAATGCAGAGACCGGCGCCTGGAGCTACACTCCCAATGCCGATTATAACGGCAATGACAGCTTCACCGTCACCATCACCGACGATGATGGCAATACCACAACACAGGTGATCAGCCTGACTGTGACAGCCGTGGCTGATATCACTGCGGACACCCTGAGTACTGATGAAGACACCGCCATCACGGCCAATCTCCTGACTGGAACCCAAGGCGCCACTGCCGACACCTTTGAAGGCACTCCGGTCATCACCAGCGTGACCCAGGGCAGCAACGGTACCGTGGCCATTATTGATGCTTCTACCGGTACGGTCAAATATGTACCCAACGCCAACTTCAACGGCACGGACTCCTACACATACACCGTAACTTCAGGCGGCGTGACCGAGACCGCCACGGTGAATGTCACAGTCAACCAGTTGGATGATGCTGCCACCATCGGTGGTGACACCTCCGGCTCTGGTGCAGAAGACACCACCATCACCGGCACTCTGACGGTAACGGATGCTTCTGACGGCCTCACCGACGGAACCTACTTCTCCATTGAAACCGGTGACACCGCGACCAATGGCACGGCCACCATAAATGCAGAGACCGGCGCATGGAGCTACACTCCCAATGCCGATTACAACGGTACGGACAGCTTCACCGTCACCATCACCGACGATGATGGCAATACCACAACACAGGTGATCAGCCTGACTGTGACCGCAGGGGCTGATATCACTGCAGACAGCCAAACCGTTAACGAAGACGGCAACGTCACCACCAACCTGCTGACCAACGATAATTTTGAAGGTACGCCGGTCATCACAACTGTGACCCAGGGTGCCAACGGTACCGTAGTGAACAACGGCGACGGCACTGTCACTTACACCCCCAACGCCAACTTCAACGGCACGGACTCCTATACATACACCGTGACTTCAGGCGGTGTGACCGAGACCGCCACGGTGAATGTCACAGTCAACCAGTTGGATGATGCTGCCACCATCGGTGGTGACACCTCCGGCTCTGGGGCAGAAGACACGACCATCACCGGAACCCTGACGGCCACGGATGCTTCTGACGGCCTCACCGACGGCTCTTACTTCTCCATTGAAACCGGTGACACCGCGACCAATGGCACGGCCACCATAAATGCAGAGACCGGTGCATGGAGCTACACTCCCAATGCCGATTACAACGGTACGGACAGCTTCACCGTCACCATCACCGACGATGACGGTAATACCACAACACAGGTGATCAGCCTGACTGTGACAGCCGTGGCTGATATCACTGCGGACACCCTGAGCACTGATGAAGACACCGCCATCACGGCTAACCTCCTGACTGGAACCCAAGGAGCTACTGCCGACACCTTTGAAGGCACTCCGATCATCACCAGCGTGACCCAGGGCAGCAACGGTAGCGTAGTGAACAACGGCGACGGCACTGTCACTTACACCCCCAACGCCAACTTCAACGGCACGGACTCCTATACATACACCGTGACTTCAGGCGGTGTGACCGAGACCGCCACGGTGAATGTCACAGTCAACCAGTTGGATGATGCTGCCACCATCGGTGGTGACACCTCCGGCTCTGGGGCAGAAGACACGACCATCACCGGAACCCTGACGGCAACGGATGCTTCTGACGGCCTCACCGACGGCTCTTACTTCTCCATCGAAACCGGTGATAATACTGCCAACGGAACTGCCTCCATTGATCCAGCCACCGGCGCATGGAGCTACACTCCCAATGCCGATTACAACGGTACGGACAGCTTCACCGTCACCATCACCGACGATGACGGTAATACCACAACACAAGTGATCAGCCTGACTGTGACAGCCGTGGCTGATATCACTGCAGACAGCCAAACCGTTAACGAAGACGGCAACGTCACCACCAACCTGCTGACCAACGATAATTTTGAAGGTACGCCGGTCATCACAACTGTGACCCAGGGTGCCAACGGTACCGTAGTGAACAACGGCGACGGCACTGTCACTTACACCCCCAACGCCAACTTCAACGGCACGGACTCCTATACATACACCGTGACTTCCGGCGGCGTGACCGAGACCGCCACGGTGAATGTCACAGTCAACCAGTTGGATGATGCTGCCACCATCGGTGGTGACACCTCCGGCTCTGGGGCAGAAGACACCACCATCACCGGCACCCTGACGGCCACGGATGCTTCTGACGGCCTCACCGACGGAACCTACTTCTCCATCGAAACCGGTGACACCGCGACCAATGGCACGGCCACCATAAATGCAGAGACCGGCGCCTGGAGCTACACTCCCAATGCCGATTATAACGGCAATGACAGCTTCACCGTCACCATCACCGACGATGATGGCAATACCACAACACAGGTGATCAGCCTGACTGTGACAGCAGGGGCTGATATCACTGCGGACACCCTGAGTACTGATGAAGACACCGCCATCACGGCCAACCTCCTGACTGGAACCCAAGGCGCCACTGCCGATACCTTTGAAGGCACTCCGGTCATCACCAGCGTGACCCAGGGTGCCAACGGTACCGTAGTGAACAACGGCGACGGCACTGTCACTTACACCCCCAACGCCAACTTCAACGGCAGCGACAGCTACACATACACCGTAACTTCAGGCGGTGTGACCGAGACCGCCACGGTGAATGTCACAGTCAACCAGTTGGATGATGCTGCCACCATCGGTGGTGACACCTCCGGCTCTGGGGCAGAAGACACCACCATCACCGGCACCCTGACGGCAACGGATGCTTCTGACGGCCTCACCGACGGCTCTTACTTCTCCATCGAAACCGGTGATAATACTGCCAACGGAACTGCCTCCATTGATCCAGCCACCGGTGCATGGAGCTACACTCCCAATGCCGATTACAACGGTACGGACAGCTTCACCGTCACCATCACCGACGATGACGGTAATACCACAACACAGGTGGTCAGCCTGACTGTGACAGCCGTGGCTGATATCACTGCAGACAGCCAAACCGTTAACGAAGACGGCAACGTCACCACCAACCTGCTGACCAACGATAATTTTGAAGGTACGCCGGTCATCACAACGGTGACCCAGGGTGCCAACGGTACCGTAGTGAACAACGGCGACGGCACTGTCACTTACACCCCCAACGCCAACTTCAACGGCAGCGACAGCTACACATACACCGTGACTTCCGGCGGCGTGACCGAGACCGCCACGGTGAATGTCACAGTCAACCAGTTGGATGATGCTGCCACCATCGGTGGTGACACCTCCGGCTCTGGGGCAGAAGACACCACCATCACCGGCACCCTGACGGCCACGGATGCTTCTGACGGCCTCACCGACGGAACCTACTTCTCCATCGAAACCGGTGACACCGCGACCAATGGCACGGCCACCATAAATGCAGAGACCGGCGCCTGGAGCTACACTCCCAATGCCGATTATAACGGCAATGACAGCTTCACCGTCACCATCACCGACGATGATGGCAATACCACAACACAGGTGATCAGCCTGACTGTGACAGCCGTGGCTGATATCACTGCGGACACCCTGAGTACTGATGAAGACACCGCCATCACGGCCAACCTCCTGACTGGAACCCAAGGCGCCACTGCCGACACCTTTGAAGGCACTCCGGTCATCACCAGCGTGACCCAGGGCAGCAACGGTACCGTGGCCATTATTGATGCTTCTACCGGTACGGTCAAATATGTACCCAACGCCAACTTCAACGGCACGGACTCCTACACATACACCGTAACTTCAGGCGGCGTGACCGAGACCGCCACGGTGAATGTCACAGTCAACCAGTTGGATGATGCTGCCACCATCGGTGGTGACACCTCCGGCTCTGGGGCAGAAGACACCACCATCACCGGCACCCTGACGGCAACGGATGCTTCTGACGGCCTCACCGACGGAACCTACTTCTCCATTGAAACCGGTGACACCGCGACCAATGGCACGGCCACCATAAATGCAGAGACCGGCGCATGGAGCTACACTCCCAATGCCGATTACAACGGTACGGACAGCTTCACCGTCACCATCACCGACGATGATGGCAATACCACAACACAGGTGATCAGCCTGACTGTGACCGCAGGGGCTGATATCACTGCAGACAGCCAAACCGTTAACGAAGACGGCAACGTCACCACCAACCTGCTGACCAACGATAATTTTGAAGGTACGCCGGTCATCACAACTGTGACCCAGGGTGCCAACGGTACCGTAGTGAACAACGGCGACGGCACTGTCACTTACACCCCCAACGCCAACTTCAACGGCACGGACTCCTATACATACACCGTGACTTCAGGCGGTGTGACCGAGACCGCCACGGTGAATGTCACAGTCAACCAGTTGGATGATGCTGCCACCATCGGTGGTGACACCTCCGGCTCTGGGGCAGAAGACACGACCATCACCGGAACCCTGACGGCCACGGATGCTTCTGACGGCCTCACCGACGGCTCTTACTTCTCCATTGAAACCGGTGACACCGCGACCAATGGCACGGCCACCATAAATGCAGAGACCGGTGCCTGGAGCTACACTCCCAATGCCGATTACAACGGTACGGACAGCTTCACCGTCACCATCACCGACGATGACGGTAATACCACAACACAGGTGATCAGCCTGACTGTGACAGCAGGGGCTGATATCACTGCGGACACCCTGAGTACTGATGAAGACACCGCCATCACGGCCAACCTCCTGACTGGAACCCAAGGCGCCACTGCCGACACCTTTGAAGGCACTCCGGTCATCACCAGCGTGACCCAGGGCAGCAACGGTACCGTAGTGAACAACGGCGACGGCACTGTCACTTACACCCCCAACGTCAACTTCAACGGCACGGACTCCTACACATACACCGTGACTTCCGGCGGCGTGACCGAGACCGCCACGGTGAATGTCACAGTCAACCAGTTGGATGATGCTGCCACCATCGGTGGTGACACCTCCGGCTCTGGTGCAGAAGACACGACCATCACCGGCAACCTGACGGCAACGGATGCTTCTGACGGCCTCACCGACGGAACCTACTTCTCCATTGAAACCGGTGACACCGCGACCAATGGCACGGCCACCATAAATGCAGAGACCGGCGCATGGAGCTACACTCCCAATGCCGATTATAACGGCAATGACAGCTTCACCGTCACCATCACCGACGATGATGGCAATACCACAACACAGGTGATCAGCCTGACTGTGACAGCCGTGGCTGATATCACTGCGGACACCCTGAGTACTGATGAAGACACCGCCATCACGGCCAACCTCCTGACTGGAACCCAAGGCGCCACTGCCGACACCTTTGAAGGCACTCCGGTCATCACCAGCGTGACCCAGGGCAGCAACGGTACCGTGGCCATTATTGATGCTTCTACCGGTACGGTCAAATATGTACCCAACGCCAACTTCAACGGCACGGACTCCTACACATACACCGTAACTTCAGGCGGCGTGACCGAGACCGCCACGGTGAATGTCACAGTCAACCAGTTGGATGATGCTGCCACCATCGGTGGTGACACCTCCGGCTCTGGTGCAGAAGACACCACCATCACCGGCACTCTGACGGTAACGGATGCTTCTGACGGCCTCACCGACGGAACCTACTTCTCCATTGAAACCGGTGACACCGCGACCAATGGCACGGCCACCATAAATGCAGAGACCGGCGCATGGAGCTACACTCCCAATGCCGATTACAACGGTACGGACAGCTTCACCGTCACCATCACCGACGATGATGGCAATACCACAACACAGGTGATCAGCCTGACTGTGACCGCAGGGGCTGATATCACTGCAGACAGCCAAACCGTTAACGAAGACGGCAACGTCACCACCAACCTGCTGACCAACGATAATTTTGAAGGTACGCCGGTCATCACAACTGTGACCCAGGGTGCCAACGGTACCGTAGTGAACAACGGCGACGGCACTGTCACTTACACCCCCAACGCCAACTTCAACGGCACGGACTCCTATACATACACCGTGACTTCCGGCGGCGTGACCGAGACCGCCACGGTGAATGTCACAGTCAACCAGTTGGATGATGCTGCCACCATCGGTGGTGACACCTCCGGCTCTGGGGCAGAAGACACCACCATCACCGGCACCCTGACGGCCACGGATGCTTCTGACGGCCTCACCGACGGAACCTACTTCTCCATCGAAACCGGTGACACCGCGACCAATGGCACGGCCACCATAAATGCAGAGACCGGCGCCTGGAGCTACACTCCCAATGCCGATTATAACGGCAATGACAGCTTCACCGTCACCATCACCGACGATGATGGCAATACCACAACACAGGTGATCAGCCTGACTGTGACAGCAGGGGCTGATATCACTGCGGACACCCTGAGTACTGATGAAGACACCGCCATCACGGCCAACCTCCTGACTGGAACCCAAGGCGCCACTGCCGACACCTTTGAAGGCACTCCGGTCATCACCAGCGTGACCCAGGGCAGCAACGGTACCGTGGCCATTATTGATGCTTCTACCGGTACGGTCAAATATGTACCCAACGCCAACTTCAACGGCACGGACTCCTACACATACACCGTGACTTCAGGCGGCGTGACCGAGACCGCCACGGTGAATGTCACAGTCAACCAGTTGGATGATGCTGCCACCATCGGTGGTGACACCTCCGGCTCTGGGGCAGAAGACACGACCATCACCGGAACCCTGACGGCCACGGATGCTTCTGACGGCCTCACCGACGGAACCTACTTCTCCATTGAAACCGGTGACACCGCGACCAATGGCACGGCCACCATAAATGCAGAGACCGGCGCATGGAGCTACACTCCCAATGCCGATTACAACGGTACGGACAGCTTCACCGTCACCATCACCGACGATGACGGTAATACCACAACACAGGTGATCAGCCTGACTGTGACCGCAGGGGCTGATATCACTGCAGACAGCCAAACCGTTAACGAAGACGGCAACGTCACCACCAACCTGCTGACCAACGATAATTTTGAAGGTACGCCGGTCATCACAACTGTGACCCAGGGTGCCAACGGTACCGTAGTGAACAACGGCGACGGCACTGTCACTTACACCCCCAACGCCAACTTCAACGGCAGCGACAGCTACACATACACCGTGACTTCCGGCGGCGTGACCGAGACCGCCACGGTGAATGTCACAGTCAACCAGTTGGATGATGCTGCCACCATCGGTGGTGACACCTCCGGCTCTGGGGCAGAAGACACCACCATCACCGGCACCCTGACGGCCACGGATGCTTCTGACGGCCTCACCGACGGAACCTACTTCTCCATTGAAACCGGTGACACCGCGACCAATGGCACGGCCACCATAAATGCAGAGACCGGTGCATGGAGCTACACTCCCAATGCCGATTATAACGGCAATGACAGCTTCACCGTCACCATCACCGACGATGACGGTAATACCACAACACAGGTGATCAGCCTGACTGTGACAGCAGGGGCTGATATCACTGCGGACACCCTGAGTACTGATGAAGACACCGCCATCACGGCCAACCTCCTGACTGGAACCCAAGGCGCCACTGCCGACACCTTTGAAGGCACTCCGATCATCACCAGCGTGACCCAGGGCAGCAACGGTAGCGTAGTGAACAACGGCGACGGCACTGTCACTTACACCCCCAACGCCAACTTCAACGGCACGGACTCCTACACATACACCGTAACTTCAGGCGGCGTGACCGAGACCGCCACGGTGAATGTCACAGTCAACCAGTTGGATGATGCTGCCACCATCGGTGGTGACACCTCCGGCTCTGGTGCAGAAGACACCACCATCACCGGCACTCTGACGGTAACGGATGCTTCTGACGGCCTCACCGACGGAACCTACTTCTCCATTGAAACCGGTGACACCGCGACCAATGGCACGGCCACCATAAATGCAGAGACCGGCGCATGGAGCTACACTCCCAATGCCGATTACAACGGTACGGACAGCTTCACCGTCACCATCACCGACGATGATGGCAATACCACAACACAGGTGATCAGCCTGACTGTGACCGCAGGGGCTGATATCACTGCAGACAGCCAAACCGTTAACGAAGACGGCAACGTCACCACCAACCTGCTGACCAACGATAATTTTGAAGGTACGCCGGTCATCACAACTGTGACCCAGGGTGCCAACGGTACCGTAGTGAACAACGGCGACGGCACTGTCACTTACACCCCCAACGCCAACTTCAACGGCACGGACTCCTATACATACACCGTGACTTCCGGCGGCGTGACCGAGACCGCCACGGTGAATGTCACAGTCAACCAGTTGGATGATGCTGCCACCATCGGTGGTGACACCTCCGGCTCTGGGGCAGAAGACACCACCATCACCGGCACCCTGACGGCCACGGATGCTTCTGACGGCCTCACCGACGGAACCTACTTCTCCATCGAAACCGGTGACACCGCGACCAATGGCACGGCCACCATAAATGCAGAGACCGGCGCCTGGAGCTACACTCCCAATGCCGATTATAACGGCAATGACAGCTTCACCGTCACCATCACCGACGATGATGGCAATACCACAACACAGGTGATCAGCCTGACTGTGACAGCAGGGGCTGATATCACTGCGGACACCCTGAGTACTGATGAAGACACCGCCATCACGGCCAACCTCCTGACTGGAACCCAAGGCGCCACTGCCGACACCTTTGAAGGCACTCCGGTCATCACCAGCGTGACCCAGGGCAGCAACGGTACCGTGGCCATTATTGATGCTTCTACCGGTACGGTCAAATATGTACCCAACGCCAACTTCAACGGCACGGACTCCTACACATACACCGTAACTTCAGGCGGCGTGACCGAGACCGCCACGGTGAATGTCACAGTCAACCAGTTGGATGATGCTGCCACCATCGGTGGTGACACCTCCGGCTCTGGGGCAGAAGACACGACCATCACCGGAACCCTGACGGCCACGGATGCTTCTGACGGCCTCACCGACGGAACCTACTTCTCCATTGAAACCGGTGACACCGCGACCAATGGCACGGCCACCATAAATGCAGAGACCGGCGCATGGAGCTACACTCCCAATGCCGATTACAACGGTACGGACAGCTTCACCGTCACCATCACCGACGATGACGGTAATACCACAACACAAGTGATCAGCCTGACTGTGACAGCCGTGGCTGATATCACTGCAGACAGCCAAACCGTTAACGAAGACGGCAACGTCACCACCAACCTGCTGACCAACGATAATTTTGAAGGTACGCCGGTCATCACAACTGTGACCCAGGGTGCCAACGGTACCGTAGTGAACAACGGCGACGGCACTGTCACTTACACCCCCAACGCCAACTTCAACGGCAGCGACAGCTACACATACACCGTGACTTCCGGCGGCGTGACCGAGACCGCCACGGTGAATGTCACAGTCAACCAGTTGGATGATGCTGCCACCATCGGTGGTGACACCTCCGGCTCTGGGGCAGAAGACACCACCATCACCGGCACCCTGACGGCCACGGATGCTTCTGACGGCCTCACCGACGGAACCTACTTCTCCATCGAAACCGGTGACACCGCGACCAATGGCACGGCCACCATAAATGCAGAGACCGGCGCCTGGAGCTACACTCCCAATGCCGATTATAACGGCAATGACAGCTTCACCGTCACCATCACCGACGATGACGGTAATACCACAACACAGGTGATCAGCCTGACTGTGACAGCAGGGGCTGATATCACTGCGGACACCCTGAGTACTGATGAAGACACCGCCATCACGGCCAACCTCCTGACTGGAACCCAAGGCGCCACTGCCGACACCTTTGAAGGCACTCCGATCATCACCAGCGTGACCCAGGGCAGCAACGGTACCGTAGTGAACAACGGCGACGGCACTGTCACTTACACCCCCAACGCCAACTTCAACGGCACGGACTCCTATACATACACCGTGACTTCAGGCGGTGTGACCGAGACCGCCACGGTGAATGTCACAGTCAACCAGTTGGATGATGCTGCCACCATCGGTGGTGACACCTCCGGCTCTGGGGCAGAAGACACCACCATCACCGGCACTCTGACGGTAACGGATGCTTCTGACGGCCTCACCGACGGAACCTACTTCTCCATTGAAACCGGTGACACCGCGACCAATGGCACGGCCACCATAAATGCAGAGACCGGCGCATGGAGCTACACTCCCAATGCCGATTACAACGGTACGGACAGCTTCACCGTCACCATCACCGACGATGATGGCAATACCACAACACAGGTGATCAGCCTGACTGTGACCGCAGGGGCTGATATCACTGCAGACAGCCAAACCGTTAACGAAGACGGCAACGTCACCACCAACCTGCTGACCAACGATAATTTTGAAGGTACGCCGGTCATCACAACTGTGACCCAGGGTGCCAACGGTACCGTAGTGAACAACGGCGACGGCACTGTCACTTACACCCCCAACGCCAACTTCAACGGCACGGACTCCTATACATACACCGTGACTTCCGGCGGCGTGACCGAGACCGCCACGGTGAATGTCACAGTCAACCAGTTGGATGATGCTGCCACCATCGGTGGTGACACCTCCGGCTCTGGGGCAGAAGACACCACCATCACCGGAACCCTGACGGCCACGGATGCTTCTGACGGCCTCACCGACGGAACCTACTTCTCCATCGAAACCGGTGACACCGCGACCAATGGCACGGCCACCATAAATGCAGAGACCGGCGCCTGGAGCTACACTCCCAATGCCGATTATAACGGCAATGACAGCTTCACCGTCACCATCACCGACGATGATGGCAATACCACAACACAGGTGATCAGCCTGACTGTGACAGCAGGGGCTGATATCACTGCGGACACCCTGAGTACTGATGAAGACACCGCCATCACGGCCAACCTCCTGACTGGAACCCAAGGCGCCACTGCCGACACCTTTGAAGGCACTCCGGTCATCACCAGCGTGACCCAGGGCAGCAACGGTACCGTGGCCATTATTGATGCTTCTACCGGTACGGTCAAATATGTACCCAACGCCAACTTCAACGGCACGGACTCCTACACATACACCGTAACTTCAGGCGGCGTGACCGAGACCGCCACGGTGAATGTCACAGTCAACCAGTTGGATGATGCTGCCACCATCGGTGGTGACACCTCCGGCTCTGGGGCAGAAGACACGACCATCACCGGAACCCTGACGGCCACGGATGCTTCTGACGGCCTCACCGACGGAACCTACTTCTCCATTGAAACCGGTGACACCGCGACCAATGGCACGGCCACCATAAATGCAGAGACCGGCGCATGGAGCTACACTCCCAATGCCGATTACAACGGTACGGACAGCTTCACCGTCACCATCACCGACGATGACGGTAATACCACAACACAAGTGATCAGCCTGACTGTGACAGCCGTGGCTGATATCACTGCAGACAGCCAAACCGTTAACGAAGACGGCAACGTCACCACCAACCTGCTGACCAACGATAATTTTGAAGGTACGCCGGTCATCACAACTGTGACCCAGGGTGCCAACGGTACCGTAGTGAACAACGGCGACGGCACTGTCACTTACACCCCCAACGCCAACTTCAACGGCAGCGACAGCTACACATACACCGTGACTTCCGGCGGCGTGACCGAGACCGCCACGGTGAATGTCACAGTCAACCAGTTGGATGATGCTGCCACCATCGGTGGTGACACCTCCGGCTCTGGGGCAGAAGACACCACCATCACCGGCACCCTGACGGCCACGGATGCTTCTGACGGCCTCACCGACGGAACCTACTTCTCCATCGAAACCGGTGACACCGCGACCAATGGCACGGCCACCATAAATGCAGAGACCGGCGCCTGGAGCTACACTCCCAATGCCGATTATAACGGCAATGACAGCTTCACCGTCACCATCACCGACGATGACGGTAATACCACAACACAGGTGATCAGCCTGACTGTGACAGCAGGGGCTGATATCACTGCGGACACCCTGAGTACTGATGAAGACACCGCCATCACGGCCAACCTCCTGACTGGAACCCAAGGCGCCACTGCCGACACCTTTGAAGGCACTCCGATCATCACCAGCGTGACCCAGGGCAGCAACGGTACCGTAGTGAACAACGGCGACGGCACTGTCACTTACACCCCCAACGCCAACTTCAACGGCACGGACTCCTATACATACACCGTGACTTCAGGCGGTGTGACCGAGACCGCCACGGTGAATGTCACAGTCAACCAGTTGGATGATGCTGCCACCATCGGTGGTGACACCTCCGGCTCTGGGGCAGAAGACACCACCATCACCGGCACTCTGACGGTAACGGATGCTTCTGACGGCCTCACCGACGGAACCTACTTCTCCATTGAAACCGGTGACACCGCGACCAATGGCACGGCCACCATAAATGCAGAGACCGGCGCATGGAGCTACACTCCCAATGCCGATTACAACGGTACGGACAGCTTCACCGTCACCATCACCGACGATGATGGCAATACCACAACACAGGTGATCAGCCTGACTGTGACCGCAGGGGCTGATATCACTGCAGACAGCCAAACCGTTAACGAAGACGGCAACGTCACCACCAACCTGCTGACCAACGATAATTTTGAAGGTACGCCGGTCATCACAACTGTGACCCAGGGTGCCAACGGTACCGTAGTGAACAACGGCGACGGCACTGTCACTTACACCCCCAACGCCAACTTCAACGGCACGGACTCCTATACATACACCGTGACTTCAGGCGGTGTGACCGAGACCGCCACGGTGAATGTCACAGTCAACCAGTTGGATGATGCTGCCACCATCGGTGGTGACACCTCCGGCTCTGGGGCAGAAGACACGACCATCACCGGAACCCTGACGGCCACGGATGCTTCTGACGGCCTCACCGACGGAACCTACTTCTCCATTGAAACCGGTGACACCGCGACCAATGGCACGGCCACCATAAATGCAGAGACCGGCGCCTGGAGCTACACTCCCAATGCCGATTATAACGGCAATGACAGCTTCACCGTCACCATCACCGACGATGATGGCAATACCACAACACAGGTGATCAGCCTGACTGTGACAGCAGGGGCTGATATCACTGCGGACACCCTGAGTACTGATGAAGACACCGCCATCACGGCCAACCTCCTGACTGGAACCCAAGGCGCCACTGCCGACACCTTTGAAGGCACTCCGGTCATCACCAGCGTGACCCAGGGCAGCAACGGTACCGTGGCCATTATTGATGCTTCTACCGGTACGGTCAAATATGTACCCAACGCCAACTTCAACGGCACGGACTCCTACACATACACCGTAACTTCAGGCGGCGTGACCGAGACCGCCACGGTGAATGTCACAGTCAACCAGTTGGATGATGCTGCCACCATCGGTGGTGACACCTCCGGCTCTGGGGCAGAAGACACGACCATCACCGGCACCCTGACGGCAACGGATGCTTCTGACGGCCTCACCGACGGAACCTACTTCTCCATTGAAACCGGTGACACCGCGACCAATGGCACGGCCACCATAAATGCAGAGACCGGCGCATGGAGCTACACTCCCAATGCCGATTACAACGGTACGGACAGCTTCACCGTCACCATCACCGACGATGACGGTAATACCACAACACAGGTGATCAGCCTGACTGTGACAGCCGTGGCTGATATCACTGCGGACACCCTGAGCACTGATGAAGACACCGCCATCACGGCCAACCTCCTGACTGGAACCCAAGGCGCCACTGCCGACACCTTTGAAGGCACTCCGGTCATCACCAGCGTGACCCAGGGCAGCAACGGTACCGTGGCCATTATTGATGCTTCTACCGGTACGGTCAAATATGTACCCAACGCCAACTTCAACGGCACGGACTCCTACACATACACCGTAACTTCAGGCGGCGTGACCGAGACCGCCACGGTGAATGTCACAGTCAACCAGTTGGATGATGCTGCCACCATCGGTGGTGACACCTCCGGCTCTGGTGCAGAAGACACCACCATCACCGGCACTCTGACGGTAACGGATGCTTCTGACGGCCTCACCGACGGAACCTACTTCTCCATTGAAACCGGTGACACCGCGACCAATGGCACGGCCACCATAAATGCAGAGACCGGCGCATGGAGCTACACTCCCAATGCCGATTACAACGGTACGGACAGCTTCACCGTCACCATCACCGACGATGATGGCAATACCACAACACAGGTGATCAGCCTGACTGTGACCGCAGGGGCTGATATCACTGCAGACAGCCAAACCGTTAACGAAGACGGCAACGTCACCACCAACCTGCTGACCAACGATAATTTTGAAGGTACGCCGGTCATCACAACTGTGACCCAGGGTGCCAACGGTACCGTAGTGAACAACGGCGACGGCACTGTCACTTACACCCCCAACGCCAACTTCAACGGCACGGACTCCTATACATACACCGTGACTTCCGGCGGCGTGACCGAGACCGCCACGGTGAATGTCACAGTCAACCAGTTGGATGATGCTGCCACCATCGGTGGTGACACCTCCGGCTCTGGGGCAGAAGACACGACCATCACCGACACTCTGACGGCCACGGATGCTTCTGACGGCCTCACCGACGGAACCTACTTCTCCATTGAAACCGGTGACACCGCGACCAATGGCACGGCCACCATAAATGCAGAGACCGGCGCATGGAGCTACACTCCCAATGCCGATTACAACGGTACGGACAGCTTCACCGTCACCATCACCGACGATGACGGTAATACCACAACACAAGTGATCAGCCTGACTGTGACAGCCGTGGCTGATATCACTGCAGACAGCCAAACCGTTAACGAAGACGGCAACGTCACCACCAACCTGCTGACCAACGATAATTTTGAAGGTACGCCGGTCATCACAACTGTGACCCAGGGTGCCAACGGTACCGTAGTGAACAACGGCGACGGCACTGTCACTTACACCCCCAACGCCAACTTCAACGGCACGGACTCCTATACATACACCGTGACTTCCGGCGGCGTGACCGAGACCGCCACGGTGAATGTCACAGTCAACCAGTTGGATGATGCTGCCACCATCGGTGGTGACACCTCCGGCTCTGGGGCAGAAGACACCACCATCACCGGCACCCTGACGGCCACGGATGCTTCTGACGGCCTCACCGACGGAACCTACTTCTCCATCGAAACCGGTGACACCGCGACCAATGGCACGGCC
Organism: uncultured Desulfobacterium sp.; assembly: GCA_963674605.1. Classification (GTDB taxonomy): domain Bacteria; phylum Desulfobacterota; class Desulfobacteria; order Desulfobacterales; family Desulfobacteraceae; genus Desulfocicer. The sequence continues at coordinate 2,824,446 of OY771474.1, forward strand.
ACCATAAATGCAGAGACCGGCGCCTGGAGCTACACTCCCAATGCCGATTATAACGGCAATGACAGCTTCACCGTCACCATCACCGACGATGATGGCAATACCACAACACAGGTGATCAGCCTGACTGTGACAGCAGGGGCTGATATCACTGCGGACACCCTGAGTACTGATGAAGACACCGCCATCACGGCCAACCTCCTGACTGGAACCCAAGGCGCCACTGCCGATACCTTTGAAGGCACTCCGGTCATCACCAGCGTGACCCAGGGTGCCAACGGTACCGTAGTGAACAACGGCGACGGCACTGTCACTTACACCCCCAACGCCAACTTCAACGGCAGCGACAGCTACACATACACCGTAACTTCAGGCGGTGTGACCGAGACCGCCACGGTGAATGTCACAGTCAACCAGTTGGATGATGCTGCCACCATCGGTGGTGACACCTCCGGCTCTGGGGCAGAAGACACCACCATCACCGGCACCCTGACGGCAACGGATGCTTCTGACGGCCTCACCGACGGCTCTTACTTCTCCATCGAAACCGGTGATAATACTGCCAACGGAACTGCCTCCATTGATCCAGCCACCGGTGCATGGAGCTACACTCCCAATGCCGATTACAACGGTACGGACAGCTTCACCGTCACCATCACCGACGATGACGGTAATACCACAACACAGGTGGTCAGCCTGACTGTGACAGCCGTGGCTGATATCACTGCAGACAGCCAAACCGTTAACGAAGACGGCAACGTCACCACCAACCTGCTGACCAACGATAATTTTGAAGGTACGCCGGTCATCACAACGGTGACCCAGGGTGCCAACGGTACCGTAGTGAACAACGGCGACGGCACTGTCACTTACACCCCCAACGCCAACTTCAACGGCAGCGACAGCTACACATACACCGTGACTTCCGGCGGCGTGACCGAGACCGCCACGGTGAATGTCACAGTCAACCAGTTGGATGATGCTGCCACCATCGGTGGTGACACCTCCGGCTCTGGGGCAGAAGACACCACCATCACCGGCACCCTGACGGCCACGGATGCTTCTGACGGCCTCACCGACGGAACCTACTTCTCCATCGAAACCGGTGACACCGCGACCAATGGCACGGCCACCATAAATGCAGAGACCGGCGCCTGGAGCTACACTCCCAATGCCGATTATAACGGCAATGACAGCTTCACCGTCACCATCACCGACGATGATGGCAATACCACAACACAGGTGATCAGCCTGACTGTGACAGCCGTGGCTGATATCACTGCGGACACCCTGAGTACTGATGAAGACACCGCCATCACGGCCAACCTCCTGACTGGAACCCAAGGCGCCACTGCCGACACCTTTGAAGGCACTCCGGTCATCACCAGCGTGACCCAGGGCAGCAACGGTACCGTGGCCATTATTGATGCTTCTACCGGTACGGTCAAATATGTACCCAACGCCAACTTCAACGGCACGGACTCCTACACATACACCGTAACTTCAGGCGGCGTGACCGAGACCGCCACGGTGAATGTCACAGTCAACCAGTTGGATGATGCTGCCACCATCGGTGGTGACACCTCCGGCTCTGGGGCAGAAGACACCACCATCACCGGCACCCTGACGGCAACGGATGCTTCTGACGGCCTCACCGACGGAACCTACTTCTCCATTGAAACCGGTGACACCGCGACCAATGGCACGGCCACCATAAATGCAGAGACCGGCGCATGGAGCTACACTCCCAATGCCGATTACAACGGTACGGACAGCTTCACCGTCACCATCACCGACGATGATGGCAATACCACAACACAGGTGATCAGCCTGACTGTGACCGCAGGGGCTGATATCACTGCAGACAGCCAAACCGTTAACGAAGACGGCAACGTCACCACCAACCTGCTGACCAACGATAATTTTGAAGGTACGCCGGTCATCACAACTGTGACCCAGGGTGCCAACGGTACCGTAGTGAACAACGGCGACGGCACTGTCACTTACACCCCCAACGCCAACTTCAACGGCACGGACTCCTATACATACACCGTGACTTCAGGCGGTGTGACCGAGACCGCCACGGTGAATGTCACAGTCAACCAGTTGGATGATGCTGCCACCATCGGTGGTGACACCTCCGGCTCTGGGGCAGAAGACACGACCATCACCGGAACCCTGACGGCCACGGATGCTTCTGACGGCCTCACCGACGGCTCTTACTTCTCCATTGAAACCGGTGACACCGCGACCAATGGCACGGCCACCATAAATGCAGAGACCGGTGCCTGGAGCTACACTCCCAATGCCGATTACAACGGTACGGACAGCTTCACCGTCACCATCACCGACGATGACGGTAATACCACAACACAGGTGATCAGCCTGACTGTGACAGCAGGGGCTGATATCACTGCGGACACCCTGAGTACTGATGAAGACACCGCCATCACGGCCAACCTCCTGACTGGAACCCAAGGCGCCACTGCCGACACCTTTGAAGGCACTCCGGTCATCACCAGCGTGACCCAGGGCAGCAACGGTACCGTAGTGAACAACGGCGACGGCACTGTCACTTACACCCCCAACGTCAACTTCAACGGCACGGACTCCTACACATACACCGTGACTTCCGGCGGCGTGACCGAGACCGCCACGGTGAATGTCACAGTCAACCAGTTGGATGATGCTGCCACCATCGGTGGTGACACCTCCGGCTCTGGTGCAGAAGACACGACCATCACCGGCAACCTGACGGCAACGGATGCTTCTGACGGCCTCACCGACGGAACCTACTTCTCCATTGAAACCGGTGACACCGCGACCAATGGCACGGCCACCATAAATGCAGAGACCGGCGCATGGAGCTACACTCCCAATGCCGATTATAACGGCAATGACAGCTTCACCGTCACCATCACCGACGATGATGGCAATACCACAACACAGGTGATCAGCCTGACTGTGACAGCCGTGGCTGATATCACTGCGGACACCCTGAGTACTGATGAAGACACCGCCATCACGGCCAACCTCCTGACTGGAACCCAAGGCGCCACTGCCGACACCTTTGAAGGCACTCCGGTCATCACCAGCGTGACCCAGGGCAGCAACGGTACCGTGGCCATTATTGATGCTTCTACCGGTACGGTCAAATATGTACCCAACGCCAACTTCAACGGCACGGACTCCTACACATACACCGTAACTTCAGGCGGCGTGACCGAGACCGCCACGGTGAATGTCACAGTCAACCAGTTGGATGATGCTGCCACCATCGGTGGTGACACCTCCGGCTCTGGTGCAGAAGACACCACCATCACCGGAACCCTGACGGTAACGGATGCTTCTGACGGCCTCACCGACGGAACCTACTTCTCCATTGAAACCGGTGACACCGCGACCAATGGCACGGCCACCATAAATGCAGAGACCGGCGCATGGAGCTACACTCCCAATGCCGATTACAACGGTACGGACAGCTTCACCGTCACCATCACCGACGATGATGGCAATACCACAACACAGGTGATCAGCCTGACTGTGACCGCAGGGGCTGATATCACTGCAGACAGCCAAACCGTTAACGAAGACGGCAACGTCACCACCAACCTGCTGACCAACGATAATTTTGAAGGTACGCCGGTCATCACAACTGTGACCCAGGGTGCCAACGGTACCGTAGTGAACAACGGCGACGCCACTGTCACTTACACCCCCAACGCCAACTTCAACGGCACGGACTCCTATACATACACCGTGACTTCCGGCGGTGTGACCGAGACCGCCACGGTGAATGTCACAGTCAACCAGTTGGATGATGCTGCCACCATCGGTGGTGACACCTCCGGCTCTGGGGCAGAAGACACGACCATCACCGGCACCCTGACGGCAACGGATGCTTCTGACGGCCTCACCGACGGAACCTACTTCTCCATCGAAACCGGTGACACCGCGACCAATGGCACGGCCACCATAAATGCAGAGACCGGTGCCTGGAGCTACACTCCCAATGCCGATTACAACGGTACGGACAGCTTCACCGTCACCATCACCGACGATGACGGTAATACCACAACACAGGTGATCAGCCTGACTGTGACAGCAGGGGCTGATATCATTGCGGACACCCTGAGTACTGATGAAGACACCGCCATCACGGCCAACCTCCTGACTGGAACCCAAGGCGCCACTGCCGACACCTTTGAAGGCACTCCGGTCATCACCAGCGTGACCCAGGGCAGCAACGGTACCGTAGTGAACAACGGCGACGGCACTGTCACTTACACCCCCAACGTCAACTTCAACGGCACGGACTCCTACACATACACCGTGACTTCCGGCGGCGTGACCGAGACCGCCACGGTGAATGTCACAGTCAACCAGTTGGATGATGCTGCCACCATCGGTGGTGACACCTCCGGCTCTGGTGCAGAAGACACGACCATCACCGGCAACCTGACGGCAACGGATGCTTCTGACGGCCTCACCGACGGAACCTACTTCTCCATTGAAACCGGTGACACCGCGACCAATGGCACGGCCACCATAAATGCAGAGACCGGCGCATGGAGCTACACTCCCAATGCCGATTATAACGGCAATGACAGCTTCACCGTCACCATCACCGACGATGACGGTAATACCACAACACAAGTGATCAGCCTGACTGTGACCGCAGGGGCTGATATCACTGCGGACACCCTGAGTACTGATGAAGACACCGCCATCACGGCCAACCTCCTGACTGGAACCCAAGGCGCCACTTCCGATACCTTTGAAGGCACTCCGGTCATCACCAGCGTGACCCAGGGCAGCAACGGTACCGTGGCCATTATTGATGCTTCTACCGGTACGGTCAAATATGTACCCAACGCCAACTTCAACGGCACGGACTCCTACACATACACCGTAACTTCAGGCGGCGTGACCGAGACCGCCACGGTGAATGTCACAGTCAACCAGTTGGATGATGCTGCCACCATCGGTGGTGACACCTCCGGCTCTGGTGCAGAAGACACGACCATCACCGGAACCCTGACGGCAACGGATGCTTCTGACGGCCTCACCGACGGAACCTACTTCTCCATTGAAACCGGTGACACCGCGACCAATGGCACGGCCACCATAAATGCAGAGACCGGTGCCTGGACCTACACTCCCAATGCCGATTACAACGGTACGGACAGCTTCACCGTCACCATCACCGACGATGACGGTAATACCACAACACAGGTGATCAGCCTGACTGTGACAGCCGTGGCTGATATCACTGCGGACTCCCTAAGCACTGATGAAGACACCGCCATCACGGCTAACCTCCTGACTGGAACCCAAGGAGCTACTGCCGACACCTTTGAAGGCACTCCGATCATCACCAGCGTGACCCAGGGCAGCAACGGTACCGTAGTGAACAACGGCGACGGCACTGTCACTTACACCCCCAACGCCAACTTCAACGGCACGGACTCCTATACATACACCGTGACTTCAGGCGGTGTGACCGAGACCGCCACGGTGAATGTCACAGTCAACCAGTTGGATGATGCTGCCACCATCGGTGGTGACACCTCCGGCTCTGGGGCAGAAGACACCACCATCACCGGCACCCTGACGGCCACGGATGCTTCTGACGGCCTCACCGACGGAACCTACTTCTCCATCGAAACCGGTGACACCGCGACCAATGGCACGGCCACCATAAATGCAGAGACCGGCGCCTGGAGCTACACTCCCAATGCCGATTATAACGGCAATGACAGCTTCACCGTCACCATCACCGACGATGATGGCAATACCACAACACAGGTGATCAGCCTGACTGTGACAGCCGTGGCTGATATCACTGCGGACACCCTGAGTACTGATGAAGACACCGCCATCACGGCCAATCTCCTGACTGGAACCCAAGGCGCCACTGCCGACACCTTTGAAGGCACTCCGGTCATCACCAGCGTGACCCAGGGCAGCAACGGTACCGTGGCCATTATTGATGCTTCTACCGGTACGGTCAAATATGTACCCAACGCCAACTTCAACGGCACGGACTCCTACACATACACCGTAACTTCAGGCGGCGTGACCGAGACCGCCACGGTGAATGTCACAGTCAACCAGTTGGATGATGCTGCCACCATCGGTGGTGACACCTCCGGCTCTGGGGCAGAAGACACCACCATCACCGGCACCCTGACGGCAACGGATGCTTCTGACGGCCTCACCGACGGAACCTACTTCTCCATTGAAACCGGTGACACCGCGACCAATGGCACGGCCACCATAAATGCAGAGACCGGCGCATGGAGCTACACTCCCAATGCCGATTACAACGGTACGGACAGCTTCACCGTCACCATCACCGACGATGATGGCAATACCACAACACAGGTGATCAGCCTGACTGTGACCGCAGGGGCTGATATCACTGCAGACAGCCAAACCGTTAACGAAGACGGCAACGTCACCACCAACCTGCTGACCAACGATAATTTTGAAGGTACGCCGGTCATCACAACGGTGACCCAGGGTGCCAACGGTACCGTAGTGAACAACGGCGACGGCACTGTCACTTACACCCCCAACGCCAACTTCAACGGCACGGACTCCTATACATACACCGTGACTTCCGGCGGCGTGACCGAGACCGCCACGGTGAATGTCACAGTCAACCAGTTGGATGATGCTGCCACCATCGGTGGTGACACCTCCGGCTCTGGGGCAGAAGACACGACCATCACCGGAACCCTGACGGCCACGGATGCTTCTGACGGCCTCACCGACGGCTCTTACTTCTCCATTGAAACCGGTGACACCGCGACCAATGGCACGGCCACCATAAATGCAGAGACCGGTGCATGGAGCTACACTCCCAATGCCGATTACAACGGTACGGACAGCTTCACCGTCACCATCACCGACGATGACGGTAATACCACAACACAGGTGATCAGCCTGACTGTGACAGCCGTGGCTGATATCACTGCGGACACCCTGAGCACTGATGAAGACACCGCCATCACGGCTAACCTCCTGACTGGAACCCAAGGAGCTACTGCCGACACCTTTGAAGGCACTCCGATCATCACCAGCGTGACCCAGGGCAGCAACGGTAGCGTAGTGAACAACGGCGACGGCACTGTCACTTACACCCCCAACGCCAACTTCAACGGCACGGACTCCTATACATACACCGTGACTTCAGGCGGTGTGACCGAGACCGCCACGGTGAATGTCACAGTCAACCAGTTGGATGATGCTGCCACCATCGGTGGTGACACCTCCGGCTCTGGGGCAGAAGACACGACCATCACCGGAACCCTGACGGCAACGGATGCTTCTGACGGCCTCACCGACGGCTCTTACTTCTCCATCGAAACCGGTGATAATACTGCCAACGGAACTGCCTCCATTGATCCAGCCACCGGTGCATGGAGCTACACTCCCAATGCCGATTACAACGGTACGGACAGCTTCACCGTCACCATCACCGACGATGACGGTAATACCACAACACAGGTGGTCAGCCTGACTGTGACAGCCGTGGCTGATATCACTGCAGACAGCCAAACCGTTAACGAAGACGGCAACGTCACCACCAACCTGCTGACCAACGATAATTTTGAAGGTACGCCGGTCATCACAACGGTGACCCAGGGTGCCAACGGTACCGTAGTGAACAACGGCGACGGCACTGTCACTTACACCCCCAACGCCAACTTCAACGGCAGCGACAGCTACACATACACCGTGACTTCCGGCGGCGTGACCGAGACCGCCACGGTGAATGTCACAGTCAACCAGTTGGATGATGCTGCCACCATCGGTGGTGACACCTCCGGCTCTGGGGCAGAAGACACGACCATCACCGGAACCCTGACGGCCACGGATGCTTCTGACGGCCTCACCGACGGCTCTTACTTCTCCATTGAAACCGGTGACACCGCGACCAATGGCACGGCCACCATAAATGCAGAGACCGGTGCCTGGAGCTACACTCCCAATGCCGATTACAACGGTACGGACAGCTTCACCGTCACCATCACCGACGATGACGGTAATACCACAACACAGGTGATCAGCCTGACTGTGACAGCCGTGGCTGATATCACTGCGGACACCCTGAGCACTGATGAAGACACCGCCATCACGGCTAACCTCCTGACTGGAACCCAAGGAGCTACTGCCGACACCTTTGAAGGCACTCCGATCATCACCAGCGTGACCCAGGGCAGCAACGGTAGCGTAGTGAACAACGGCGACGGCACTGTCACTTACACCCCCAACGCCAACTTCAACGGCACGGACTCCTACACATACACCGTGACTTCCGGCGGCGTGACCGAGACCGCCACGGTGAATGTCACAGTCAACCAGTTGGATGATGCTGCCACCATCGGTGGTGACACCTCCGGCTCTGGTGCAGAAGACACGACCATCACCGGCAACCTGACGGCAACGGATGCTTCTGACGGCCTCACCGACGGAACCTACTTCTCCATTGAAACCGGTGACACCGCGACCAATGGCACGGCCACCATAAATGCAGAGACCGGCGCATGGAGCTACACTCCCAATGCCGATTATAACGGCAATGACAGCTTCACCGTCACCATCACCGACGATGATGGCAATACCACAACACAGGTGATCAGCCTGACTGTGACCGCAGGGGCTGATATCACTGCGGACACCCTGAGTACTGATGAAGACACCGCCATCACGGCCAACCTCCTGACTGGAACCCAAGGCGCCACTGCCGACACCTTTGAAGGCACTCCGGTCATCACCAGCGTGACCCAGGGCAGCAACGGTACCGTGGCCATTATTGATGCTTCTACCGGTACGGTCAAATATGTACCCAACGCCAACTTCAACGGCACGGACTCCTACACATACACCGTAACTTCAGGCGGCGTGACCGAGACCGCCACGGTGAATGTCACAGTCAACCAGTTGGATGATGCTGCCACCATCGGTGGTGACACCTCCGGCTCTGGTGCAGAAGACACCACCATCACCGGAACCCTGACGGTAACGGATGCTTCTGACGGCCTCACCGACGGAACCTACTTCTCCATTGAAACCGGTGACACCGCGACCAATGGCACGGCCACCATAAATGCAGAGACCGGCGCATGGAGCTACACTCCCAATGCCGATTACAACGGTACGGACAGCTTCACCGTCACCATCACCGACGATGATGGCAATACCACAACACAGGTGATCAGCCTGACTGTGACCGCAGGGGCTGATATCACTGCAGACAGCCAAACCGTTAACGAAGACGGCAACGTCACCACCAACCTGCTGACCAACGATAATTTTGAAGGTACGCCGGTCATCACAACTGTGACCCAGGGTGCCAACGGTACCGTAGTGAACAACGGCGACGCCACTGTCACTTACACCCCCAACGCCAACTTCAACGGCACGGACTCCTATACATACACCGTGACTTCAGGCGGTGTGACCGAGACCGCCACGGTGAATGTCACAGTCAACCAGTTGGATGATGCTGCCACCATCGGTGGTGACACCTCCGGCTCTGGGGCAGAAGACACCACCATCACCGGCACCCTGACGGCAACGGATGCTTCTGACGGCCTCACCGACGGAACCTACTTCTCCATCGAAACCGGTGACACCGCGACCAATGGCACGGCCACCATAAATGCAGAGACCGGTGCCTGGAGCTACACTCCCAATGCCGATTACAACGGTACGGACAGCTTCACCGTCACCATCACCGACGATGACGGTAATACCACAACACAGGTGATCAGCCTGACTGTGACAGCAGGGGCTGATATCACTGCGGACACCCTGAGTACTGATGAAGACACCACCATCACGGCCAACCTCCTGACTGGAACCCAAGGCGCCACTGCCGACACCTTTGAAGGCAGTCCGATCATCACCAGCGTGACCCAGGGCAGCAACGGTACCGTAGTGAACAACGGCGACGGCACTGTCACTTACACCCCCAACGCCAACTTCAACGGCACGGACTCCTACACATACACCGTGACTTCCGGCGGCGTGACCGAGACCGCCACGGTGAATGTCACAGTCAACCAGTTGGATGATGCTGCCACCATCGGTGGTGACACCTCCGGCTCTGGGACAGAAGACACCACCATCACCGGCACCCTGACGGCAACGGATGCTTCTGACGGCCTCACCGACGGCTCTTACTTCTCCATCGAAACCGGTGATAATACTGCCAACGGAACTGCCTCCATTGATCCAGCCACCGGTGCATGGAGCTACACTCCCAATGCCGATTACAACGGTACGGACAGCTTCACCGTCACCATCACCGACGATGACGGTAATACCACAACACAGGTGGTCAGCCTGACTGTGACAGCCGTGGCTGATATCACTGCAGACAGCCAAACCGTTAACGAAGACGGCAACGTCACCACCAACCTGCTGACCAACGATAATTTTGAAGGTACGCCGGTCATCACAACGGTGACCCAGGGTGCCAACGGTACCGTAGTGAACAACGGCGACGGCACTGTCACTTACACCCCCAACGTCAACTTCAACGGCACGGACTCCTACACATACACCGTGACTTCCGGCGGCGTGACCGAGACCGCCACGGTGAATGTCACAGTCAACCAGTTGGATGATGCTGCCACCATCGGTGGTGACACCTCCGGCTCTGGTGCAGAAGACACCACCATCACCGGCAACCTGACGGCAACGGATGCTTCTGACGGCCTCACCGACGGAACCTACTTCTCCATTGAAACCGGTGACACCGCGACCAATGGCACGGCCACCATAAATGCAGAGACCGGTGCCTGGAGCTACACTCCCAATGCCGATTACAACGGTACGGACAGCTTCACCGTCACCATCACCGACGATGACGGTAATACCACAACACAAGTGATCAGCCTGACTGTGACCGCAGGGGCTGATATCACTGCGGACACCCTGAGCACTAATGAAGACACCGCCATCACGGCCAACCTCCTGACTGGAACCCAAGGCGCCACTGCCGATACCTTTGAAGGCACTCCGGTCATCACCAGCGTGACCCAGGGCAGCAACGGTACCGTGGCCATTATTGATGCTTCTACCGGTACGGTCAAATATGTACCCAACGCCAACTTCAACGGCACGGACTCCTACACATACACCGTAACTTCCGGCGGCGTGACCGAGACCGCCACGGTGAATGTCACAGTCAACCAGTTGGATGATGCTGCCACCATCGGTGGTGACACCTCCGGCTCTGGGGCAGAAGACACCACCATCACCGGAACCCTGACGGCCACAGATGCGGCCGACGGCCTCACCGACGGCACCTACTTCTCCATTGAAACCGGTGACACCGCGACCAATGGCACGGCCACCATAAATGCAGCCACCGGCGCCTGGAGCTACACTCCCAATGCCGATTATAACGGCAATGACAGCTTCACCGTCACCATCACCGACGATGATGGCAATACCACAACACAGGTGATCAGCCTGACTGTGACAGCAGGGGCTGATATCACTGCGGACACCCTGAGTACTGATGAAGACACCGCCATCACGGCCAACCTCCTGACTGGAACCCAAGGCGCCACTGCCGACACCTTTGAAGGCAGTCCGATCATCACCAGCGTGACCCAGGGCAGCAACGGTACCGTAGTGAACAACGGCGACGGCACTGTCACTTACACCCCCAACGCCAACTTCAACGGCACGGACTCCTACACATACACCGTGACTTCCGGCGGCGTGACCGAGACCGCCACGGTGAATGTCACAGTCAACCAGTTGGATGATGCTGCCACCATCGGTGGTGACACCTCCGGCTCTGGGACAGAAGACACCACCATCACCGGCACCCTGACGGCAACGGATGCTTCTGACGGCCTCACCGACGGCTCTTACTTCTCCATCGAAACCGGTGATAATACTGCCAACGGAACTGCCTCCATTGATCCAGCCACCGGTGCATGGAGCTACACTCCCAATGCCGATTACAACGGTACGGACAGCTTCACCGTCACCATCACCGACGATGACGGTAATACCACAACACAGGTGGTCAGCCTGACTGTGACAGCCGTGGCTGATATCACTGCAGACAGCCAAACCGTTAACGAAGACGGCAACGTCACCACCAACCTGCTGACCAACGATAATTTTGAAGGTACGCCGGTCATCACAACGGTGACCCAGGGTGCCAACGGTACCGTAGTGAACAACGGCGACGGCACTGTCACTTACACCCCCAACGTCAACTTCAACGGCACGGACTCCTACACATACACCGTGACTTCCGGCGGCGTGACCGAGACCGCCACGGTGAATGTCACAGTCAACCAGTTGGATGATGCTGCCACCATCGGTGGTGACACCTCCGGCTCTGGGGCAGAAGACACGACCATCACCGGAACCCTGACGGCCACGGATGCTTCTGACGGCCTCACCGACGGAACCTACTTCTCCATTGAAACCGGTGACACCGCGACCAATGGCACGGCCACCATAAATGCAGAGACCGGTGCCTGGAGCTACACTCCCAATGCCGATTACAACGGTACGGACAGCTTCACCGTCACCATCACCGACGATGACGGTAATACCACAAAACAGGTGATCAGCCTGACTGTGACAGCCGTGGCTGATATCACTGCGGACACCCTGAGTACTGATGAAGACACCGCCATCACGGCTAACCTCCTGACTGGAACCCAAGGAGCTACTGCCGACACCTTTGAAGGCACTCCGATCATCACCAGCGTGACCCAGGGCAGCAACGGTAGCGTAGTGAACAACGGCGACGGCACTGTCACTTACACCCCCAACGCCAACTTCAACGGCACGGACTCCTATACATACACCGTGACTTCAGGCGGTGTGACCGAGACCGCCACGGTGAATGTCACAGTCAACCAGTTGGATGATGCTGCCACCATCGGTGGTGACACCTCCGGCTCTGGGGCAGAAGACACGACCATCACCGGAACCCTGACGGCCACGGATGCTTCTGACGGCCTCACCGACGGCACCTACTTCTCCATTGAAACCGGTGACACCGCGACCAATGGCACGGCCACCATAAATGCAGAGACCGGTGCCTGGAGCTACACTCCCAATGCCGATTACAACGGTACGGACAGCTTCACCGTCACCATCACCGACGATGACGGTAATACCACAAAACAGGTGATCAGCCTGACTGTGACAGCCGTGGCTGATATCACTGCGGACACCCTGAGTACTGATGAAGACACCGCCATCACGGCCAACCTCCTGACTGGAACCCAAGGCGCCACTGCCGATACCTTTGAAGGCACTCCGGTCATCACCAGCGTGACCCAGGGCAGCAACGGTACCGTGGCCATTATTGATGCTTCTACCGGTACGGTCAAATATGTGCCCAACGCCAACTTCAACGGCACGGACTCCTACACATACACCGTGACTTCCGGCGGCGTGACCGAGACCGCCACGGTGAATGTCACAGTCAACCAGTTGGATGATGCTACCACCATCGGTGGTGACACCTCCGGCTCTGGGGCAGAAGACACGACCATCACCGGCAACCTGACGGCAACGGATGCTTCTGACGGCCTCACCGACGGAACCTACTTCTCCATTGAAACCGGTGACACCGCGACCAATGGCACGGCCACCATAAATGCAGAGACCGGTGCCTGGAGCTACACTCCCAATGCCGATTACAACGGTACGGACAGCTTCACCGTCACCATCACCGACGATGACGGTAATACCACAACACAAGTGATCAGCCTGACTGTGACCGCAGGGGCTGATATCACTGCGGACACCCTGAGCACTAATGAAGACACCGCCATCACGGCCAACCTCCTGACTGGAACCCAAGGCGCCACTGCCGACACCTTTGAAGGCACTCCGATCATCACCAGCGTGACCCAGGGCAGCAACGGTACCGTAGTGAACAACGGCGACGGCACTGTCACTTACACCCCCAACGCCAACTTCAACGGCAGCGACAGCTACACATACACCGTGACTTCCGGCGGTGTGACCGAGACCGCCACGGTGAATGTCACAGTCAACCAGTTGGATGATGCTGCCACCATCGGTGGTGACACCTCCGGCTCTGGTGCAGAAGACACGACCATCACCGGCAACCTGACGGCAACGGATGCTTCTGACGGCCTCACCGACGGAACCTACTTCTCCATTGAAACCGGTGACACCGCGACCAATGGCACGGCCACCATAAATGCAGAGACCGGTGCCTGGAGTTACACTCCCAATGCCGATTACAACGGTACGGACAGCTTCACCGTCACCATCACCGACGATGACGGTAATACCACAACACAAGTGATCAGCCTGACTGTGACAGCCGTGGCTGATATCACTGCGGACACCCTGAGCACTAATGAAGACACCGCCATCACGGCCAACCTCCTGACTGGAACCCAAGGCGCCACTGCCGACACCTTTGAAGGCACTCCGATCATCACCAGCGTGACCCAGGGCAGCAACGGTACCGTAGTGAACAACGGCGACGGCACTGTCACTTACACCCCCAACGCCAACTTCAACGGCAGCGACAGCTACACATACACCGTGACTTCCGGCGGTGTGACCGAGACCGCCACGGTGAATGTCACAGTCAACCAGTTGGATGATGCTGCCACCATCGGTGGTGACACCTCCGGCTCTGGGGCAGAAGACACGACCATCACCGGCAACCTGACGGCAACGGATGCTTCTGACGGCCTCACCGACGGAACCTACTTCTCCATTGAAACCGGTGACACCGCGACCAATGGCACGGCCACCATAAATGCAGAGACCGGCGCATGGAGCTACACTCCCAATGCCGATTACAACGGTACGGACAGCTTCACCGTCACCATCACCGACGATGACGGTAATACCACAACACAAGTGATCAGCCTGACTGTGACCGCAGGGGCTGATATCACTGCAGACAGCCAAACCGTTAACGAAGACGGCAACGTCACCACCAACCTGCTGACCAACGATAATTTTGAAGGTACGCCGGTCATCACAACTGTGACCCAGGGTGCCAACGGTACCGTAGTGAACAACGGCGACGGCACTGTCACTTACACCCCCAACGTCAACTTCAACGGCACGGACTCCTACACATACACCGTGACTTCCGGCGGCGTGACCGAGACCGCCACGGTGAATGTCACAGTCAACCAGTTGGATGATGCTGCCACCATCGGTGGTGACACCTCCGGCTCTGGTGCAGAAGACACAACCATCACCGGCAACCTGACGGCAACGGATGCTTCTGACGGCCTCACCGACGGAACCTACTTCTCCATTGAAACCGGTGACACCGCGACCAATGGCACGGCCACCATAAATGCAGAGACCGGTGCCTGGAGCTACACTCCCAATGCCGATTACAACGGTACGGACAGCTTCACCGTCACCATCACCGACGATGACGGTAATACCACAACACAAGTGATCAGCCTGACTGTGACCGCAGGGGCTGATATCACTGCGGACACCCTGAGCACTAATGAAGACACCGCCATCACGGCCAACCTCCTGACTGGAACCCAAGGCGCCACTGCCGACACCTTTGAAGGCACTCCGATCATCACCAGCGTGACCCAGGGCAGCAACGGTAGCGTAGTGAACAACGGCGACGGCACTGTCACTTACACCCCCAACGCCAACTTCAACGGCACGGACTCCTATACATACACCGTGACTTCAGGCGGTGTGACCGAGACCGCCACGGTGAATGTCACAGTCAACCAGTTGGATGATGCTGCCACCATCGGTGGTGACACCTCCGGCTCTGGGGCAGAAGACACGACCATCACCGGAACCCTGACGGCCACGGATGCTTCTGACGGCCTCACCGACGGCACCTACTTCTCCATTGAAACCGGTGACACCGCGACCAATGGCACGGCCACCATAAATGCAGAGACCGGTGCCTGGAGCTACACTCCCAATGCCGATTACAACGGTACGGACAGCTTCACCGTCACCATCACCGACGATGACGGTAATACCACAAAACAGGTGATCAGCCTGACTGTGACAGCCGTGGCTGATATCACTGCGGACACCCTGAGTACTGATGAAGACACCGCCATCACGGCCAACCTCCTGACTGGAACCCAAGGCGCCACTGCCGATACCTTTGAAGGCACTCCGGTCATCACCAGCGTGACCCAGGGCAGCAACGGTACCGTGGCCATTATTGATGCTTCTACCGGTACGGTCAAATATGTGCCCAACGCCAACTTCAACGGCACGGACTCCTACACATACACCGTGACTTCCGGCGGCGTGACCGAGACCGCCACGGTGAATGTCACAGTCAACCAGTTGGATGATGCTACCACCATCGGTGGTGACACCTCCGGCTCTGGGGCAGAAGACACGACCATCACCGGCAACCTGACGGCAACGGATGCTTCTGACGGCCTCACCGACGGAACCTACTTCTCCATTGAAACCGGTGACACCGCGACCAATGGCACGGCCACCATAAATGCAGAGACCGGTGCCTGGAGCTACACTCCCAATGCCGATTACAACGGTACGGACAGCTTCACCGTCACCATCACCGACGATGACGGTAATACCACAACACAAGTGATCAGCCTGACTGTGACCGCAGGGGCTGATATCACTGCGGACACCCTGAGCACTAATGAAGACACCGCCATCACGGCCAACCTCCTGACTGGAACCCAAGGCGCCACTGCCGACACCTTTGAAGGCACTCCGATCATCACCAGCGTGACCCAGGGCAGCAACGGTACCGTAGTGAACAACGGCGACGGCACTGTCACTTACACCCCCAACGCCAACTTCAACGGCAGCGACAGCTACACATACACCGTGACTTCCGGCGGTGTGACCGAGACCGCCACGGTGAATGTCACAGTCAACCAGTTGGATGATGCTGCCACCATCGGTGGTGACACCTCCGGCTCTGGTGCAGAAGACACGACCATCACCGGCAACCTGACGGCAACGGATGCTTCTGACGGCCTCACCGACGGAACCTACTTCTCCATTGAAACCGGTGACACCGCGACCAATGGCACGGCCACCATAAATGCAGAGACCGGTGCCTGGAGTTACACTCCCAATGCCGATTACAACGGTACGGACAGCTTCACCGTCACCATCACCGACGATGACGGTAATACCACAACACAAGTGATCAGCCTGACTGTGACAGCCGTGGCTGATATCACTGCGGACACCCTGAGCACTAATGAAGACACCGCCATCACGGCCAACCTCCTGACTGGAACCCAAGGCGCCACTGCCGACACCTTTGAAGGCACTCCGATCATCACCAGCGTGACCCAGGGCAGCAACGGTACCGTAGTGAACAACGGCGACGGCACTGTCACTTACACCCCCAACGCCAACTTCAACGGCAGCGACAGCTACACATACACCGTGACTTCCGGCGGTGTGACCGAGACCGCCACGGTGAATGTCACAGTCAACCAGTTGGATGATGCTGCCACCATCGGTGGTGACACCTCCGGCTCTGGGGCAGAAGACACGACCATCACCGGCAACCTGACGGCAACGGATGCTTCTGACGGCCTCACCGACGGAACCTACTTCTCCATTGAAACCGGTGACACCGCGACCAATGGCACGGCCACCATAAATGCAGAGACCGGCGCATGGAGCTACACTCCCAATGCCGATTACAACGGTACGGACAGCTTCACCGTCACCATCACCGACGATGACGGTAATACCACAACACAAGTGATCAGCCTGACTGTGACCGCAGGGGCTGATATCACTGCAGACAGCCAAACCGTTAACGAAGACGGCAACGTCACCACCAACCTGCTGACCAACGATAATTTTGAAGGTACGCCGGTCATCACAACTGTGACCCAGGGTGCCAACGGTACCGTAGTGAACAACGGCGACGGCACTGTCACTTACACCCCCAACGTCAACTTCAACGGCACGGACTCCTACACATACACCGTGACTTCCGGCGGCGTGACCGAGACCGCCACGGTGAATGTCACAGTCAACCAGTTGGATGATGCTGCCACCATCGGTGGTGACACCTCCGGCTCTGGTGCAGAAGACACAACCATCACCGGCAACCTGACGGCAACGGATGCTTCTGACGGCCTCACCGACGGAACCTACTTCTCCATTGAAACCGGTGACACCGCGACCAATGGCACGGCCACCATAAATGCAGAGACCGGTGCCTGGAGCTACACTCCCAATGCCGATTACAACGGTACGGACAGCTTCACCGTCACCATCACCGACGATGACGGTAATACCACAACACAAGTGATCAGCCTGACTGTGACCGCAGGGGCTGATATCACTGCGGACACCCTGAGCACTAATGAAGACACCGCCATCACGGCCAACCTCCTGACTGGAACCCAAGGCGCCACTGCCGACACCTTTGAAGGCACTCCGATCATCACCAGCGTGACCCAGGGCAGCAACGGTACCGTAGTGAACAACGGCGACGGCACTGTCACTTACACCCCCAACGCCAACTTCAACGGCAGCGACAGCTACACATACACCGTGACTTCCGGCGGTGTGACCGAGACCGCCACGGTGAATGTCACAGTCAACCAGTTGGATGATGCTGCCACCATCGGTGGTGACACCTCCGGCTCTGGTGCAGAAGACACGACCATCACCGGCAACCTGACGGCAACGGATGCTTCTGACGGCCTCACCGACGGAACCTACTTCTCCATTGAAACCGGTGACACCGCGACCAATGGCACGGCCACCATAAATGCAGAGACCGGTGCCTGGAGTTACACTCCCAATGCCGATTACAACGGTACGGACAGCTTCACCGTCACCATCACCGACGATGACGGTAATACCACAACACAGGTGATCAGCCTGACTGTGACAGCAGAGGCTGATATCACTGCGGACACCCTGAGCACTAATGAAGACACCGCCATCACGGCTAACCTCCTGACTGGAACCCAAGGCGCTACTGCCGATACCTTTGAAGGCACTCCGGTCATCACCAGCGTGACCCAGGGCAGCAACGGTACCGTGGCCATTATTGATGCTTCTACCGGTACGGTCAAATATGTGCCCAACGCCAACTTCAACGGCACGGACTCCTACACATACACCGTGACTTCCGGCGGCGTGACCGAGACCGCCACGGTGAATGTCACAGTCAACCAGTTGGATGATGCTACCACCATCGGTGGTGACACCTCCGGCTCTGGGGCAGAAGACACGACCATCACCGGCAACCTGACGGCAACGGATGCTTCTGACGGCCTCACCGACGGAACCTACTTCTCCATTGAAACCGGTGACACCGCGACCAATGGCACGGCCACCATAAATGCAGAGACCGGTGCATGGAGCTACACTCCCAATGCCGATTATAACGGCAATGACAGCTTCACCGTCACCATCACCGACGATGATGGCAATACCACAACACAGGTGATCAGCCTGACTGTGACAGCAGGGGCTGATATCACTGCGGACACCCTGAGTACTGATGAAGACACCGCCATCACGGCCAACCTCCTGACTGGAACCCAAGGCGCCACTGCCGACACCTTTGAAGGCACTCCGGTCATCACCAGCGTGACCCAGGGCAGCAACGGTACCGTGGCCATTATTGATGCTTCTACCGGTACGGTCAAATATGTGCCCAACGCCAACTTCAACGGCACGGACTCCTACACATACACCGTGACTTCCGGCGGCGTGACCGAGACCGCCACGGTGAATGTC
Organism: uncultured Desulfobacterium sp.; assembly: GCA_963674605.1. Taxonomy (GTDB): domain Bacteria; phylum Desulfobacterota; class Desulfobacteria; order Desulfobacterales; family Desulfobacteraceae; genus Desulfocicer. The sequence continues at coordinate 2,844,210 of OY771474.1, forward strand.
ACAGTCAACCAGTTGGATGATGCTGCCACCATCGGTGGTGACACCTCCGGTTCTGGTGCAGAAGACACGACCATCACCGGCAACCTGACGGCAACGGATGCTTCTGACGGCCTCACCGACGGAACCTACTTCTCCATTGAAACCGGTGACACCGCGACCAATGGCACGGCCACCATAAATGCAGAGACCGGTGCATGGAGCTACACTCCCAATGCCGATTACAACGGTACCGACAGCTTCACCGTCACCATCACCGACGATGAAGGTAATACCACAACACAGGTGATCAGCCTGACTGTGACAGCAGAGGCTGATATCACTGCAGACAGCCAAACCGTTAACGAAGACGGCAACGTCACCACCAACCTGCTGACCAACGATAATTTTGAAGGTACGCCGGTCATCACAACGGTGACCCAGGGTGCCAACGGTACCGTAGTGAACAACGGCGACGGCACTGTCACTTACACCCCCAACGCCAACTTCAACGGCAGCGACAGCTACACATACACCGTGACTTCCGGCGGCGTGACCGAGACCGCCACGGTGAATGTCACAGTCAACCAGTTGGATGATGCTGCCACCATCGGTGGTGACACCTCCGGCTCTGGTGCAGAAGACACCACCATCACCGGCACTCTGACGGCCACAGATGCTTCTGACGGCCTCACCGACGGAACCTACTTCTCCATTGAAACCGGTGACACCGCGACCAATGGCACGGCCACCATAAATGCAGAGACCGGCGCATGGAGCTACACTCCCAATGCCGATTACAACGGCAATGACAGCTTCACCGTCACCATCACCGACGATGACGGTAATACCACAACACAGGTGATCAGCCTGACTGTGATAGGCACTGTGGATATTACAGATGACATTGCAACCACGGATGAAGACACACCTATCACCACCAATGTGCTTTCAAACGATAATTTTGAAGGTGCACCGCTCATCACCGCAGTGACCCAGGGTGCCAATGGCTCAGTGGAGATCGTGGACGCCGCTACCGGTACGGTGAAGTACACGCCAAATGCCAACTTCAACGGCACGGACTCCTACACATACACCATAACCGTCATCAATACCGACGGATCGAAAACAACAGAAACTGCCACAGTGACCGTCACTGTTATTCCCGTTTATGAACCACCACCTGCCGATGACGACTTAAACCCTTCACCTCCAGATTCAGGAGCAGAGGAAGTACCCAACATTCAACACCCGGCGGAGGAAGTGCCGCCATCAAATACGCCTATATCGGATATGCTTACTGAAATTCTGGGTTTTGATCCATATATAAGTTCATTCACGGACACGAATGAGGAAGATTCCGCAGACGAATCCCCGCTGCCTTTTGACGGTACTGATTTTCAAATATTTCTGACCATGGAACTTGACGACAGGTTTGTTATGGAAAATGAACCTGTCATTTTCTCCATTCCTGAAAATGCTTTCAGGCATTCCAATGCGAATGAAACACTTTACTACGAAGTGATGCAATCGGACGGATCACAACTGCCGGACTGGCTTGCCTTTAATGAGCTGGATATGACGTTATCCGGAATTCCACCTGAAGGATCCTTATCCATTGATGTGACGGTCATTGCCAGGGATAAATTCAATAATCAGAGCAGAGCGGACTTTAAAATAATTGTTATTAAGGACCCGGATAGACTTTCCCTGAGAGACGAACAACCTTTATCAAAGGAAGAAGCTACTGAACAAAATGCACTCGTTATTATAAGAAATGATAATTCAATGCATCGGCATGATGTCAACGGACATGGCACATCTGAACCTGGATCCACGCACTTAACGTCAGAGGTGGCACATCAAGCGGAGCATAATAATGTGTCGACGTCTATGGCTGAGCTACAGCATCATCTTCCCTTTGATCAAAAAAAGAACAACGGCGAAGGTGCTTCCCTGCAAACAGAGTCACATATCCCTTTTACCGATCAGTTACGAAACAACGGTGATATGAACATGATTGCCAAGGCCAGACATTTGTTGAACAGTTTACTTACCATCTAATCAAAAAATTCATATTGATTTTTAAACACTAATTTGACACTATGACCTTTTCAAAAACAGGAGGATAATTTGAACCATCTGAACGTATTCCCGTTGAAACTGTGGATGGGGGGGAAGCATCGATTAATCTTGCCCTTTATGGTTATTTTCATCGGTATTCTCTTTTCCGGGTGTGCAATCAAGCCCATGCCTTTTAATAATGAAAATCACCTGGATCGTATTGAAAAAGATCAAGAAAAACTGTACAAAGGTCAGCCCCCACTGACATCATCCTTAACGCTGTCAATGGCCATTTCGCGAGCCCTGAAATACAACTATGATAATCGACTTGCCATGATGGAATCTGTTCTGCAAGACATTCAGCTGGGTCTGGCAACAATGGAAATGCTTCCCAAACTGATCACCAGTGCTGGTTATTCATGGCGAAATAATACCATGGCCTCTTTTAGCGTGCCGGTTGATAATTCCAATGGCACCCTGGGCAGTTTTACGACCAGCCAAGACAAAGAAAGGCGTATTGCAGACCTGACATTCAGCTGGAATGTACTGGATCTTGGGACAAGTTATTACGAGGCAAAACAGCAAGCAGATAGATTTCTCATTGCCAGGGAAAAACAACGAAAAGTGATCAACAACATCATCCGTCAGGTCAGTGATGCTTTTTTCCATGCCGTTACTGCCGAGAGGCTTTTACCGGCAGTAGAAAAAACCCTGATCGAGGCCAGACACGCACTGGAAATGAACCGTCAAGTCGAAAAAGAACGACTCAAACCACTGGTACAAGTACTGCAATACCGCAAAGAGCTGCTGAAACTCATTGACAGATTAAATCAGCTAAACCACAGTCTACTGATATCCAAAACCCAATTGGCGGCCCTGATTAATTTACCTTTGGATCAACCTTATGCCATCAATCTTGATAACATCTCTCCAGATGACATGCCTCAAATGAAGAATACCATACGCGAACTTGAAACAATGGGTCTTTATTACCGGCATGACATCAGGGAAGAAGCATATAAGGCAAGGATCAACAAGCTTCAGGTCAAAAAAGAATGGGTCGGCATGTTCCCCGGTCTAAGCCTTACCACTTCTGCTAATCATGACTCAAATTCTTTTTTGATGAATAACAATTGGGTGGACATGGGCATTGACACATCATTGAAACTGTTCAATCTGATCAAAGGCCCACGGCGGCTAAAAGTGGCAAAAACCCGGGTGAAAATAGATGAAATTCGAAGGTTGGCACTGAGTGTAGCCAGCCTTGTACAAATCAATATTGCCCACCTGAAATATCAGCAAACCATGGAATCCTTCCATACCAATGCCATGCTGCTGCAGGTGGAAGAGCGACTTCAAAAAACAATTTCAAATATCACTGCCTTGAAAGCAGGATCCGATCTGGAAAATATCCGACAAAATGCATCAACCATTGCAACTGTAATGAACCGCGACTACGCCTATGCCGATGCTCGGACTTCCCTTTTTGAACTCTATGCCTCTATAGGTATTGATTTTTACAACGGCCCAGTGGACGAAATTTCTCTTAATGATCTTGAACAACAAATTAATATACGGCTGGACGACTGGAAAACTGCAAGACTGCCTCATATCCCGAAAGAAGCACCGGAAAAAACCGTTGATTTAAAGAAATAAAGGAGATAAACCAGTGCCGATCCTGAAGCATTTTTTATCTGCTGCTATTACAGCCTGCCTCGCAATGTTGTTATTGCCCTTGGCAGGCTCCACTATTTTTGCCGCCGAAACACAGGAGAGCATTCAGGCATTGACCTATCAAGGGCAGACAATACCTGAAATGGTCGTAAGGGCTCAGTTGATCTCAACACAAAATCCCATCATTTCAAGCAATATTTCCGGAACCATCATTATAATGCCTCTGAAAGATGGTGATCATTTTCAAAAAGAAGATATACTGGCTCAGATTAACTGCAAGGCACAGGAAAGTGAGTTGGTCCTGTCCAATGTTCTTCTGACCAAAAAGAAAAAAATTCTTCATATAAATCAGCGACTCAATGAATTGGGGTCGGTAAGTGAACTTGAGATGGCCGTCAGTGTTGCTGAAGTTCAGGAAGCCGAGGCAAAACGAAGTTATCATCAGTCCATTGTGGAGCAGTGCAAAATTACTGCACCCTTTAGCGGTATGGTAGTCAACACATTCGTGGACAGATATCAATATATCAGCGAAGGTGAACCGATTTTTGAAATCATCGATTACAAGAATCTTGAAATCGAAATGATTGTACCTTCGAACTGGCTGAACTGGTTATCCAAGGGATATCCCTTCTCAATGGAAATGGATGAAACTGGAGGATTGTTGTCTGCAAGCATCAAACGAATATCCGGAAAAATCGATCCAGTCAGCCATACCATTAAAGTTTATGGACAATTTACCGATCATGATGATTCACTGCTTCCGGGTATGAGTGGAAAAATTATCATTCAGTTCCCCGGAAAACCGGATAATGCAATCAATGAATGACGCATCAAACGCACAACTGCTTAAACTTTCCATGCTGCTGCTCCTGGAACAGCGTCTTCGAAATGCAGAAAAAAATGAATTGCCCTTTATCATCGTCAACGAAACGGCCAAGCTCATTGCCTATGACCAGGCCATTCTATGGCAACCACATCTGAACAGAGGGAAAAAAATCAGAAGCATTTCCGGGGTAACTGCTCCAGATATTCATAGCCCCTTTCTTCTCTGGCTCAACAAAACCCTTCCCAGCTTGCATCGCCACTTGAAAGTTGAAGACAAACCGATCACAGCAAATGCAGACCAATGCCCATCACCTATACAGGACAAATGGAAGGACTGGCTTTCCCCATACATCATGTGGATCCCCCTGACTGCCCCCGGAAAATCTATCAACGGATACCTTTTGCTGGTGCGATCTACCCCCTTCACAGACGGTGATATCACAGTCATGAATCACCTTTCCGGTGCCATGGGCCAGGCCCTTGCCCTGGAGCAATCAATAAAGAAAATTACATCGAAAACTATCTGGCAACGTCAAAACTTTATAAAAGTTGCAATAATTATCACTCTTGTCTGCCTCTTTTTCTTCCCTATCCGACAGTTTTCCATGGCACCTGCGGAAATTGTGCCAGTTGACCCTATCGTGATCAGATCACCTCTGGAAGGGGTTATCAAAACAATTCATAAGGAATCCAACGCGAGGGTCTTGGAGGGAAATCTTCTGTTTGAACTTGATCAGATGAAATTGGAAAACCAGCGAAAAGTAGCGATTCAACGCCTTGAGGTGACGAAAGCACAACTGTTCCAGGCGCAACAGATGGCTTTCAACAACACAGAAGCCAAAAGTCAAATTTCCGTTCTTGCTCAAAAAATTGAAATGGAACAGGCGGAAACAGCCTACCTGGACGACCTGATGAAACGCACCATGATCACCGCACCGCGAGACGGTATCTTAATCTTTAATGATCCAGATGAGTGGATCGGGCGACCTGTTGAAATCGGGCAAAAAATCATGCTGCTTGCAGATCCCATGAAGATCGAATTAAAAATAAGTATGCCAGTAAAAGAATCTGTGGCATTTCAGGATTATGGTCCGGTGGATTTTTTTTTAAACATTTCTCCAACCCGCCCCTTAAAAGCCACCGCGCATCGAATCAGCTACGGCACCCATGTCACCATGGAAAATACCACAGCTTACCGGATATGGGCGTCTTTTGAAAATTATCCATCCAAAGCCCGTATCGGTCTTCAGGGAACAGCCAAAGTCTATGGTCCCAAAACCCGGCTTGGCATCTGGATACTCAGAAAACCCCTCAACCTTATTTTTCGTTGGATCAATTGATGACTTCTCTGGCTGTAAGTTCCCCCCCTTCCTCTGAACAGTTGTCCGATGCATCATCGACTCGACCTTCTCTTCCCTGGATGGGGTTACGAGAAGAATTAAAACTGTCAAAAGGTCCCAGCACCCGACATGGTTCAGCGACCTGGACCATCCATGACCCTGTTACCAATCAATTCTTTCGTATCGGGTGGATGGAATTTGAAATGTTGAGTCGATGGAGTTTTGGAGATGCGGATAAAATTGTCAGCGCTATCAATAAAACGACTCCAATGAAAGTTACTAAAGAACAGATAGAACTTTTTTCTAAGTTCCTGCAACACAATAATCTGCTTCGCCAATCGTTTCCGGGAGCAGGTAATCTTTTTCTGAAAAAACAGACCCTTTCCAGACAGGGTATTGTGAAAAGCATTTTTAAAAATTATTTATATTTCAAAATTCCTATGGTTCACCCGGACCGTTTTCTCAGTCGTACGCTTCCCCTGATCAATTTCGTGTTTACATCATGGTTTATTAAATTGATTATGGGTGTATCCCTGTTAGGTCTCTACTTGATTGCCAAAAACTGGGCACACTTCATCAATGGCTTTAATTTTATGACGACACCAGATGGAGCCATTGCCTTTATGTCAGCCCTTATTATATCTAAAATATGTCATGAACTGGGTCATGGGTATGCTGCAAAAAGATATGGATGCACTGTTCCTAAAATGGGCATTGGTGTCATTGTATTCTGGCCCATTCTATGGACGGACACCACAGATGCATGGCGGGTTGCAGACAAAAAAAGTCGACTGATTATCAGTGGAGCTGGCATATATGCTGAAATGGTTGTTGCGGCGTTTGCTTCACTTGCGTGGGCGTTGATGGAAGATGGTGCCCTTCGCAGTAGTATGCAGATGCTGGCAGCCACCACCTGGATACTTACCGCCACAGTAAACTTGAATCCCATAATGAAATTTGACGGTTATTTCCTAATTTCTGACTGGATTGAAATTCCGAATCTCCAGACCCGGTCTATCCTGTTCTTCCGATGGTGGTTTAGGCATCTATTATATGGATTTACGGATCCACCACCGGAATATCCTGACATCCGTGACAGGCGATTTATGATTCTATATGCTTTTTCTTCATGGGTTTACCGCTTTTTTATCATGATATCCATTGCCCTTGCCATCTACTTTTTCTTCTTCAAGGCATTGGGACTTTTGCTCATCAGTATTCAACTGTTAATGTTCCCAATAATTCCTTTTATATCTGAAATCAAATTGTGCTGGAAAATGAAACAAAATATTAAGTGGTTCCCCAATTTCTTTCTCACCCTGATAGCAGTGGCTGCTATTCTCTCTGTTTTCCTGGTACCCTGGAGAACCACCATTACTGTTCCATCTCTTATGATGGCCGAACGCGAACACGTCATCTACTCTCCGGTAAACGCAAAGATAAAAACCATATTTATTCATAACGGCCAATCAGTAAAAAAGTCTCAGGCGTTATTTCAACTGGATTCGCCGGACCTTGTTCATCATATTCAACAGACTCAAAGGCGCATCAGACAGATTGAGCAACAGATGGCCGCCAACCAAGTTCACGATAAACGAATAGAACTCAATACCATAATGATCGAAGAATATCACACGCTACAGGCCGATTTGATGGCCTACTTAGAAGAACAAAACAAATTAACCATTAAAGCACCCTTTGATGGGTGGATCCGGGACTTTCCAGATTATCTTCATGCAGGAGACTGGATAATACGAAAAGAGGTATTAGGGCTGCTGGTGCAATCAAACCAACCCCGAATACTTGCATTTATCCCCGAACGACAACTACCACAAATTTCTCTGGGCCAACAGGTTTATTTCTACCCTCATGGATTCCAATTTCGCGGGATTAACGGACACACTTCACAGATAAACGACTCTGCAGTTCATGCAGTGCGGTATCCTGAAATTGCTTCTGTATTCGGGGGGGATCTCCCGGTCCAAAGAGACATCGACGGAAACCTAGTTCCCGTGGGCTCTCATTACGGAATAGAAATAGAGTCAACGGGGAAACCACTGCCCGTGGAAAGAATAGTAACCGGTGATGCAGAGATAACAACCCAGCCTGCCAGTCTGATCAGTCGCTTCTGGACATATGCTTTGGGAGTGCTCATCCGTGAAAGCGGATTGTGATATCGATCAATCACATAACGGGAAAAAAAGAAAGTCACATCCTGTCTTTTTTAATGGTTGCAATATAGCATACCCTTACTGCTCCCAGTAATAACAAAGCTCCGGCAGCAAAATTAATTGCCTTTGCCATCATGGAAAAATGGCCGTCAATAATTATAGTTGAAAAATATGAACGAAAGGTGGTGACCGACTCCCACGCAAACAGATAAAACCAATCTCCAAAGTTTGAGAAGAAGCCCCGTTTCACCTTTTTCTTCGATATCGACAGGCAAATCAATGGACTTCGGACAGAACAGAATGAAACATATCCAGAGCCCCCAGCGGTAACCCGTTCCGGCCCCGGACCGCCGGCTTAATCTATTTTTTATCTTTTGCAATGATCCATACGGCATGAACCATGCCTGGAATAATACCCAGTATGGTCAGTACAATATTGATCCAGAAATGTTTCCCTATGCCAACCTGCAGAAAAGCCGCAACTGGTGGAAAAATGATTGCGCATACAATTTTTATCAAATCTTTCATTTTCAATCCTTAAAATCTGCTTGTTCTTTAAAAAAAAAGGGGACATGAAGAAACAGATATCCCCACTTTTTCCTTAGGAGTTAAAAACAACATCAAAACGTTCCCGACGGTAATCAAAAATCTGGGCTTGGTCACAGCATGGGCCACTTTGGGGTGGGGTCAGGCTTGCGTTATTGACGCTTTTGCTTAAAATCTTCTTTATGCAAAGGCACTTGTCAAAAACACAATAACACAAGCCTGACCCCGTTGGCCCACCAATTGTGACAGGTGGCCCAAGTTGTGACCAAGCCCAAAAATCTCATTGAGCAATGGTCTTATAAAAAACGGGTGTACGGCCCGACCAAGCAGAGAAAATGGCGGGGAATAGCTCACATTATCCATGATTTTAACACCGTTGTCCACGGCCTGGATTTCATGATAATGGTACCAGAAGGCATAGGGCCCCAGACGCTGTTCATCCACAAAGGAGCACAGGGGTCTGATATGCTTGATCTCTGTCACCCATGTGCGCCGTCCCCACAGGGGGATTTTAATCTCATACTCAATCAGAAGCCCATTAAACATCTCGTGGGGTAACGGTGATTTTATTTCAAAGGCCAGAGAAGGTGGCGTTATGCCATTGAGGTTGGCGGGATTGCTGATAAATTCCCACACCGTTTCAAGGGTTGAGTTCACCGTTTGATGTTGTTGTATGCTATACATGAAGCGTTAAATATCCCGGGAAATCACAAGGTAACATTAATAATTTTTCAGAATTTTATTAAAAAACAAAACTTCCGGGCAACCTCTGCAGAGCCCCCCCGAGAGGCAATAGGAACCGGCCAATTGAGCCATCTACGATTCCGGGCCAAGCCCATTGCCCCTCGGGGGAGGCGGCATGATCGCATTTTCAATATTCATTGTGTCCGCTGGGACATGCCCTTTATATTAAAGGCGTGACCATCTTTCAATTCAAAAACAACACGCCATATTTTATCATGCCCTTATTCAGTGCGCCTGCAGCGCACTGAATGCCGAGTTGAGTATGCGTTTGACGCACGCCGCAGCACACTAAACAACAAGTTGGAGCAGCCAACCCACGTGGGCCACTCCTCAACTCGGCATTATACAGCATGGTGCGCAACACTCAACGCTATTTTTCAAGGAGACACACACCTTCATTATCTTTTCTACATTTTCCGCCCACAACTTACTTGACATCTACCACTAATGCGGTCAAGTTTGATGGGGGTATAAATGAATTGGCTCATATTGCAGAAAAATCAGAAATGACAAAAGCGCCTAGGACTAGACAAAAAGTTACATACGGACACATTATATGGTTAATTGAGCCATGATATGTACCCGAAACACTTCAAAAAGAGGACAATCCCAGACAAATTATGACACCATTAAAATTTAAAAATGGCATCTACCATGAGCAATGAAAAAACACATACCATCAGGCAGGAAATCATAAATCATCTTGAAAAGGGGCCCCTGAGGGTGCGGGATATTTCCAAATCGGTTGGTATTATGGAAAAGGATGTTTACCACCATCTGACATCCATAGATAAAACAGTCAAAAACCAAAAAAAGAGAATGCATGTGGAACCCTATTATTGCCAGGATTGCGGATTTCAATTCAAGAACCGGAAGACTTTTAAAAAACCAGGTAAATGTCCAAGGTGCAAAGATGGCAGAATTGCATCTGCTGTGTTCCGAATTGTCGATAACAATAATAAATTCAACGTATAATATAATTTTAAACCGAAAAGGCCGCCGGTTGGCATTTGCATATAAATTATCACGTATACGAAGAAATATGGCAGAGGCACCACCAAGAATCAGTGCACACAGGGGCTGAAACACAGCCTCCGCTGGCGTGATCACCACCAGGCCGCAAGCGTTTTCGAAGCAAAGCCCAGCGCGACCAGCTTTCTTAGCAGCTTTGATGCTTTACGGTAGAGAAGCCCTTCGATGGTCAACCAGACAAGAGCGCCCGAAGCGGCGGAAACGTGGATGACAAGTCCACATCGCCCCCCTTTCCATGTATTTTGTAAATAACAGGAATTAAAATCAAGACAGGATTCTTTTTTTATGGCGGTCTTTAGCGCACAACTTGACCAGGAATACGCATCCGGGAAATCGACCATGGCTGCCGCAGTGGAGTAAGCTCCACATAACGGCAACAGGCCATTACCACTTATCAAGTTCTTTGATAATCTCACCCATACCTTGTGGTGCATATTTTTTAAAAAAATGTATAATTAAAATTTTACGTTGGGTGGATGAAGGTTGATTGATGATTATTTCTTTGTCCACACCCTTGAGGGAAAGAACCCGCTGGAGACTCCGAAAATCCACCACCGTAAAAGCAAATGGATTTTGCTGCTCTTCGACTCTTATGTCCTTAAGTTCAGTCCATTCCATCCGTCTGCTGCCAAGTGCTCCAAATGATGTAATGCCTTTTTCATCAATATGAATACGCTGGGCAGAAAGGCTGGTGAACCACAATGAGAGTATGGGCAAAGCAATAAAAACTGCGGGAATAGAAACAAAATGCAGGCCCGTAATCATCTGTTGTGAGGGCCAGTCAGGGACGATATCAAGCAAAGATGGCTGCCCCAGCACCTTTATCCAAAAAGAGTCGATGAAAAGCGCAAAGAAAAAAACAGATCCGCCAAGAAGAATAGTATCACAAAGAACACTCAGCCAGACTGACGCAACAGGGATACCTTGTCGTCTCCCGGCCAATCGATGGGCAGAAATCCCAACAGCAATCCCCAGCAGTATTGCCATTGCACCTAAAATTTGACAAAACCTCTTAAGCCAGGGGGTTTCCAAGGTCCATGGTACCGGCCGATCAATTGTTCCACTGATAAAAAGTTTGCTGTTATAAGTAAAGGCGGGCCTGAATGAGTCTTGATCAAGAAATCGCTGCGCAAAACCCTTCCACTGTTTTGGAGTAATATTTAATATTTTTTCATTGGGAACTGTTCCTTTTAAAAGGCCTTCCAGCTCCACTTTTATTCCGGGATAGTCCATAAACTCTTTTTCACTGAGCTGGGGGACATCGCCTTGGTTGCTGTCAATGTACCTGGCAAGAAAAGAAACTTCTAAACAAGTTGTATCTACAGCATCCTGGGTTAATAATCGCTCCACACTATCAATGCGGTAAATACCTTCATTAAAAGAATACACTATTCCTGTCCCAACAACTTCAGTTCGCTGCAATGTGCTTAAGAAAGAGGCCCATTTGGAACTGGGAACACACCCACCTCCAGATCTGTCCATCAAACCAAGAAAAACTTCCCGTACTTCAGGTTGGTGCGACAGCTTTTCATAACTGAGTTCTATAAAATCTGCACCAAAGCGCTTTGCAGCACTTAGCCTGGTATAGGGTGTGTTTTCGATTTCCAGGATCAACATTTTTTTTATTCGTTCACCTGCAAGGCTAACTGGAAATTGCAAAAACTGCAGGGCTATTCCTGTTGCCAATAAAATGAACGTAATGAATTTACGAAACCATAACATTGAATCCCCCACATATTTTTTATAAACGCCATGTTTTTCAAGATAGAGGATCTTGTAAAAAATCTGCCATCATTAATTAGCTGCCCGATGGCGGAAGGCGTACCAAAGGCTGTCTTAGTGGGGAAAAGGTGGTATCAGTGCCGCTCTTAACTTCTGGGAAGTTGTGCCGCAATTAATAACCCCTTGACCGGATTCCCCGACTGTTTCCTGATATCTGCTTTGGTCTGGTCTATTAACTGCAAGCCATGCCGGTTCAGGCACTCCTTTATATATCTTTGTGAGTGGGCATACCGGCCGCTGGGGAAAAGCTGATACGCATCAAAACTCTCGTCTTCCAGCCTTTCCACGGAAAAGGCAAGTATACCACCATCCGTAAGAAAAGAAGATGCCGAGCGGATGATGGTATCCAGATTTCCGAAATAGACAAAAACATCAGCGCTGTATATCAGATCAAATTTTTGGGGAAACGCCCAAGGCTGAAGGATATCAAATATCTCAAGCTGGGTGTAAATTTTCTTTTCAGCCGCCTTTTCGAGCATCTTGGACGATACATCAACCCCCGTCAGGTTTCTGGCATAGGGCCTGTAAAGCTGGGCACCCAGGCCTGTACCGCAGCCGATGTCCAGTACATTCATCCCCCAAGTCAAGTGGGAACGCACAAGCTCAAACAATAATTCGGGGGTTTTGTAGTCCAGTTCATTAACCAGGATAGTTTCAAAATTTTCGGCACACCGGTCAAAAATACTTCGCACATGCTCCACCGGGGCGGCATCAGGTGTTTCCGAGCCTCCCATGCTTTGAAGCATGAACCTTGCCGCCTTATTGTCCGGCTGCATCCCAAGCACCCTATTGTAGTGTTCCTCGGCTTTTTTGAATTGTTCTGCTTTCTGAAGCAGAATTCCAAGATTGAAGTGGGCGGAAAGATAATCGGGCTGAATCCCAATGGCCTTTTTATAAGAATCTGATGCTTTTTCAGTGAGATGAAGCTCATCCTGTGCCACGCCAAGGTTGTTCCAGGCCTGGGCCATATCAGGAGCGAACACCACCGCCTTTTCAAAACTGGAGATGGCCTCATCCGGTTGCCCGGTCTCCCGGTATGCCACACCCAGATTATTCCATGCTTCACCAATGGTTGGCTGTTCATCCAACATCCGCTTATAGACAGGTATGGCCCCCATGTGATCGTTTTCCTGCTGTTTCATCCGGCCAAGGTTATAGCATGCAGATAAACTGGGAGGATTCAGATTGACGGCTTTTTCAAATACGGTTCTTGCCCTTTCCGGTTGGGACTGATCCAGGCACAGTGTACCCAATGCATTCAGGACCCGTCCCGAGTCAGGATTTATTTTCAATACCGCCAGATAGCCTTTTTCCGCCTCTGCAAACCGGCCTTTTCTGTGAGCTGAAAAAGCTTTCTGGAAAATACATTCAAAATCTTCTTTTGCGTTCTTTTTAAGCATCGCTATCCACAACCATCCCTTGAGTTGAACGGCCACAGTCAGACCGTGTTATTGGGAGCCGTTGGCCCACCCATTCCAGAGATCATAGCCCCACCTCCCCCCCAAAGGACTTGAATCAGACGTGGGATGCCCAGGCAAGATCAAAGGCCTGGTCGTTCTGTTCCAGGTTAGTGATGATCAAAGAAGGGGTAATCCAGGCTTGGTCATCAAATTCATGCTTGTCGGCAATTTTAATCACGGGATAGGCTGTCTGCCGTGCAATTTTCTTCACCGTCAGAAACCGGGTGGCATTTTCCCCGGAGGCAATGCGGGTGAAGGCCAGATGCAGGACATTGTTTCGCTGGGCCGCCTTCTGGTAATTCTCAAAATCCTCCATATTGTACTGCTTGCCCGGCAGAATCTCCATGCGGTTGGTGTACCGGGTGTCCACATCCAGTGCAATGTAATACCGGTGCTCGTCAAAGTCGATTTCATAGCCGTCGTACAGGGTATAGACGTTGCCAAGGATGGTGATGAGCTTTTCGAAGTTTGCAATCTTCTTTGCATACCGCTCCCCTTCCTGGTTTTTGCCCACATGGTAATAGTCGGCCATGAACAGACAATGCTCGGGTAACAGCAGGAGTTCTTCTTTGTTAAACTCCCGCAGGATAAACCGGGACATGATCTCCCTCACCTTGGGGGCCTTGGTGGGACGTCCGGAAATCAGAAAATAAATTCCGTCCAGGCATTGTTCCTTACGCCACTCCTGGAGAAGGGCGTATTGTTTACCAAAGAGCAGCTCCAGAAACCGGGAAAATTCCCTTTCAATGAAGACGTCGGAATCCCACCATTTTTCTTCATCATCGGCATGGCGGGTTTCCCGGAAGAGCTCTGCAAAGAACTCGCCTGCCTTTTTTTCTGAAAAGGATTCCTTTCGCTTCAGGGTGGTGGTGATACCAAGATCAGGATCTTCAAAGGAGCGCATGAGAAGGATGCTGGCATCGGTGGTCAAGCCGCCGATGTCCACATGGCACACCACAAAGGTAAGCCCCTTCTTTTTTTCCTGAAGGGCATTGCGTTTCTGGGAGAAAAGAAAGGCCACCTCCTGTAAATCCGGCAGGCGGTCCTTTTCGCTGGAAAGATCCCAGAAGGGCATGAGCTTGATAAGATTAAGAAAATACAACTCGCATGATCCGCTTTCATCGGCGGAGATGTTGACAAAGGTTTTTTTAAGACTTCTCAAATTGGGGGGTAAAAGCACCTTCCACTTGTTGTGCCCGGCAAATTCCATGCACACGGAATAAATGCTTTCCCGGTAGCCATTTCTCAGGTTCTCTATGAAAAGATCCGGCACCGTCACCCGGATCTCGGTGATCACCGGCACGGCGGGTCCGTTCCATGGTCGGCCTTCCTTTGGGGCCGTGATATATTTAAAGCTCTCTTCAAGTACCTTTTTTATATAAATACGAAACTGAGGCACATTGCCCTTGTAAGCCGCAAACTTGCTGGCAAACACCGATTTTGCACTTTTAACAATCTGGCTGTTGGAGACATTGATGTCATCAAAATCATCCACAAAGGCAAAATCCCGCTCATCTCCGGAGGGTGGATTGATAAAAGCCGATGGAAATCCCCCACCATTGCCTTTGCCGTTCTCATAGTGCACCACATACTGCCAGGTATCGGTGATCTTGTCCCGGCCAAAACTACAGGGCCAGCACAGAACTGAGGTTCGGTAGGATCCGAAATCCACAAACAGAATATATTCCTCACGGTTATTGGGGTCCCTTGAGGTTCTACCCGCAATGGTTTCATAATAAAGCCGGTTATCATCCGCCAGCTCAAGATGAAAATCATCCACCTTTTTTTTCTTTCGTTTAAAAAAATCAAAAAACATTATACGTCCTCCAGTGCCCTTCCCATGAGCGCAATTTCCCCCCTGATCAGGGCATTGGGCACATAGAGTTCGGCACTGTTCATTATGATATAGGGCAGATCTTCCTCCCGGGTGCCCAGAAAGCCCTTGTTTCCGCCGTCCAACCGTTCTCTCAAGTTTTCCCACAACGCTTCAGACACCCGGCGGCACATGTCATCATCGTCAAAGAACTGCATGAGATACTGGGCAAAAATTCCTGTCCAGAAGCGTTGATGGTTATCTACAATCCCATCTGCCTGGGTGGCCATCTCATTGTTAAAGTAGGTTCTGATGGAATGATATCGTCCCTGGACAATAAGCCTGCGCATCCGTTCTTTTACCTCTGACACCTCATCATAGGTTTCAATTTCATTGAGGATGGTCATGGCATGGGCAAGGCAGTTTTCCGCTGTGTCCATCCAGGGCATGAGAAATATGATATCCAGAGCCTCTTTGATGGTCTCACCGGCGCAGATGGATTCAAGAAGATGCCGGGACCAGCCGATACCGCCGTCCAGGGTGATGCTGTTCTGAATCTCTTCAAGATTTTTGTAGCGGCTCAGCCGGGTGATCCAGCCATCCACATAGGGTCCGGGTTCACCAAAGCTCACCGGATACCTATCATTGCAGGGGTTTACCAGCTGAATCACCGTGTCAAAGGCGGGGTAACTCTTGAAATCCGTTTCAATATCTTTTTCCACATGGGTATTGCCGCAATATCCGGCAATGGCACTTTCACCCTGGAGAGACACCACCAGGGGCAGTTTCCTGTCCAGGGGACCGGTGTCCAGCACCTCCCGGTATTTTTTCAGTATAATGTCCATGGGATGGCCCGGGGGAATGGCAATCTTATGCTGGAAACAGGCCACCAGTATACCGGGAAACCGGATGAGATTATCCACCAGGTTTTTCTCAAAGGTTTTGTGAAGCATCTGCTGGGATTCCAGGGCATCGGCCCCTTCCTTGATCCCTGGATATTCAATCACCGGCAGGGTCATGGGGGTCTGGGCAGCGGGCACCAGCACCTGGAGCAGATAATCACCGGGCACAGCCCCCTGGGAAAGGTCATAGAGTTTCCCGAAAAGATCCGGGGATATATCATCCCTCATGATCTGGCCGGTACTGATGGCCAGTTGACGGATCACAATGCGTGTCACGGTATCACTGGGCTCCACCAGACAGGGAACCGCTGTGTTTTCCGAGGTGTTATGAGCCTTTACGGAAAACAGTTCCCGCAGACCCCCATGGTTAAACAGGTCCAGAAGGTAACTGGTTTTAAAGGACTTGTCCGTGCCCATGATGTGAACATACACCGGGGTATCCGTGGCCGGTACATGGTCCAGGCACTCCCTGCAGGCCGTTATGACCAAAGATGCCTTTTCCATCTGCTGGGCCGGCGTGGCTTTTAATTTTTCAATGATACTTTCAATGCTGTCTCTTAGCCGCGCCAGACGGCTTTCATTAAAACGCATGGGAATTTTTTACTCCTGACAACGGTTTAATCCTGATGGGTAATTTTTATCTGTGATTTCCGTGTTTTTTTATATGAAACTCCGTCCAAGATGCTGCAATGATGAGAGTTTCAACTTTCGTTGTGGCAGGTGTTTACTGCCATGTATGTTTATTATGAAAAGGCAGCCTCAAAGGCAACCTCAGCAGAGCCGCCCCCCCGATGGGCAATAGGAACCGGACAATTGAGCTGTCTACAGTTCCGGGCCGGGCCCATTGCCCGTCGGGGGGGCGGCGGTATAATACCATTTGGCTCCGCGTCTACGACCCTATATTTGTTGTGTCCGACAGGACATGCCCGTTATATGAAAAGGTAGCCTTCAAGTTTACCTCAACAGAGCCGCCCCCCGACGGGCTATAGGAACCGGACAATTGAGTCGTCTACGGTTCCGGGCCGGGACCATTGTCCGTCGGGGGGGGCGGTATAATACCATTTTGGCTCCGCGTCTACGACCCATTTCTCGTTGTGTCGCCAGGTCGACATGGCGGTTATATGAACAAGCAGGTACTGGATTCTATGTACTGGGAAGGGTCAGAACAGCACCATTTAATCCAGATCCGAGATCTGATATCCCCCATCCACCGACTTGTTAATACTAAGTCTTTTCTGGCCAATTTCAAATTCCATTCCGTTGATCTCATGTTTGTAACTGAAGGTGATACTGTCATTGTACACCATGAAAGAAAAGGGATTAAACACATTGATATCCGCCCTTTCAAATTTAACTGTCCGGCCATTTTCAAGCTTTCCCCGGAAATGGTCAGCATCTTTGAAAAGGGAAACAATGCCTGATCTGCCAGGGCTGATATTCACCGCCTGGGTGGAAGAACTATCGTCTTTGGACAGCTGCACAAGGGAGGTATTGACCTGGATGGGATCCCGTTTAAGGGTGACATGGCTGGTTTTTTCAAAGGAAGATTTGCTGATAAGATTGGACAGTACAAGGGAGGTCAACGGATCATAGCACTGAATACCATACTTTCCCTTGGCATCTTCCATCAACAGTTCACGGTGTACGGCCACAGGAAAATGAGAATCAATCCGACTGAGTTGCAGCTGATCAATTTTTTGAGATATCAGGGCCAGCTTAAATGATTGACCGACCTTTTCGGTGAAATACACCGCCGAGGTCTTGGAAATTTTTAATTCCTGCTGCTGATCATCGTCAATGGCATACCAGGTATAGGTCTCATCGGTTGACTCGCCTCCCATAAGGGCTGCAGCAACACGCCGGGGCACCAGGGTGGACTCATCCCGCCGGAAAAAACCGGCAAAGGTCAATTTACCGTCGGCATTTCTCCCGGCCAGGAGATACCAGTCTATATCTTCCAAGGGGGCTTCGATTTTTAAGGGAGAAAAGGTATATACATCGGCAAGGAAATTTTTCAGTTTAAAATCAATGGTATCTGCCTTGAGCATCTGGGAAAACTCCTGGGAATCCCGCAGTCGCTTGTAATCTGTATAGGAGATCATGTTATCGCTTAGAAACTGGTTCACCTGGGGATGCTTGATGTTAAGATCCCCCACCTTGAAATAAAACACATTACTGGTGTAACCCGATGCTTCACAGGAATAAATCCGGGCAAGACGGTTCATTTCCGTGCCGGAAAGCTGCATATCATATCTCCTGAGGGCTTTGGTCACCTCCCGGTTGTAATTAAAATAAACAAAGAGAGCCAGCCGGTCGCCCTTGAAATTGATATCACTGTCCGAGGCATCCCGGTAGGAGTCCTGATTCATGCAGGACAAAATATCCTTTACATAATCGGGATTCAAAAAGGTGTCTGCAATTTTTTTCTCATCGGGCAATTCAGAATTCAGCCATGCATACACCTCCGGAAAATGGCGGCTGTAAAACACCATCTCCATGGAATCCGGATCAGAACGTCCCAAGGAAAAGTCAAAGGTCTTACCGGTGAAAAATTTATCGTACAGGGCATAGCCACCGGTGGACACAAGGGCAACCACCCCCAGGATTACAATCAGCTTGATCAGAAAAACGGTTTTGGGACCACCTTTCTGAAGTTCTTTAAGCAGGGCAATGGCCCGGGACTGCCCCTGGACGGAATCCTTGTACACCACATTGGCCCCATAGGCGGTGATGATTTTTTTATCTTCAGAACGAAAAAAAACCCACCTGGAGCCAATATTATCTCCCCTTGTCACCCTAAGCTTAAGGTATTCAATGAACTCCTTTCTCGCACCGCCGGACAATCTGGACATGGGGATCTGGGTCATTCCCTGCTCCAGGGGAATTTTCCCATTAATATCAATGATTCTCACATCCAGGCTGGAGGTTATACTTTGATACCGCCTTACATCCTGAAAAACACTGCATTCCGGCGGTACCAACGCCTTAAAAACCAGGGGATATGCCTGAATTTTTTCAACGGGCAGCTCAAAATCATCAAATCGCCCCATTTATATTTTCTCCTGTAAAATCAAATCTGTAGATCAGCTGCATCGAGACTTGCAAGGCCGATTTTATGCATTTTAAATAAAATTAGTTATTTTATCTAAAAACTATCTAAAAGTCAATTTAGCTGAATTTTATAATTCATGGGTGACAGCTCCAGGTTCAGTCATCCCGATAATGGAGGATATTCCCGGGGTCTGAAAAACGGTATAACACTGGGGCTGCCATTCCCCATGGGCGAATCTTCACAACACCTGGCGCGGGCGCATTCCCATTCTCCCGGCTTGACGCTTAATCAGGAAGGGGTCAGGCTTGCGTTATTGACGCTTTTGTTTAAATTTATCTTTAAACACAGGTTCTTGACAAAATCACAATAACACAAGCCTGACCCCGTTGGCCCCGCCAATTATGACAAATAAACCACATTGTGAGCAAAGCGGGAAAATGGGAGTGCACCCCCTGGGGCTGGGCAAAAAAAACCAAAGGGGCCGGGAAGCAAACAGCAGCCCCTTTACAAGCTATAAAGATCCTGCTATTTCCATTTAAAAACCCAGAACCCAGAACCCAGAACCCAGAACCCAGAACCCAGAACCCAGCGTCTACCTTACTCACACCCCAAAAACAAAGGAAAAATCCCATGGAACTGTTAATAAAAAACGGCCTTATATTGACCATGAACACGGATATGGAAATCATTGAAAACGGTGCGGTAAGGGTAAGAGATGGCGTTATTATTGCTGTGGGCACAACGGAGGAGACATCATCATCCCTCCCCACCCGGGAAATAGATGCCCGGGGGGGCATCATCATGCCAGGCCTTGTCAACAGCCATACCCATGCCGCCATGACCCTGTTCCGGGGCCTGGCCGACGATCTGCCCCTGATGGAGTGGCTCCATGATCACATTTTTCCCGCAGAATCCCGAATTACGGCGGACATGGTGTATCGGGGGACTCTTCTTGCCTGTGCGGAGATGCTGCTTTCCGGAACCACCTGTTTTTGTGATATGTATCTCTTTGAAGAAGAAGTGGCCAGAGCCGCCGACCAGGCGGGGATGAGAGCCGTGGTGGGGGAGGTACTCTATGATTTTCCGTCACCCTGCTATGGCCCCCTTGACAAGGGATTTGAGTATGTAAACACCATGATGGAAAAATGGAAAAACCACCCACTGGTAACAGTGGCGGTGGAGCCCCATGCCACATACACCTGTGCCCCGGAACTGCTCACCCGGGCGGCTGATCTGGCCAGGACCCGTAAGGTGCCTTTTGTGATCCATGTGGCAGAGACAAGCAACGAAATAAAGCTCATTGAGGAAAAGTACGGAAAAACCCCGGTGCAGTTCCTGGCAGACCTGGGCGTTTTAAGTTCCAACTTGGTGGCCTGCCATTGTGTACACCTCACCCAGGAAGACCGGGCATTATTGAAAAAATTCAATGTCAAGATGGTCCATTGCCCGGAAAGTAACATGAAGCTTGCCTCAGGGGTGGCCCCGGTACCTGTGCTTCTGGCGGAGGGAATCTGCGTATCCCTTGGCACCGACGGGTGTGCCAGCAATAATGATCTTGATCTTTTTGGGGAAATGAACTCCGCAGCCAAACTTCACAAGGTATTTTCCATGAATCCCGAAGCCGTGGATGCAAAAACCGCCCTTCAAATGACCACCATTAACGGGGCAAAGGCTCTGGGTCTGGACAGGCAAATCGGGTCTCTGGAGGTGGGAAAACAGGGGGATATCATCGTTGTGGACACCCGGGCACCCCACATGGTGCCCATGTATAATCCCTATTCCCAGCTGGTGTATGCAGCCCGGGGAAGTGATGTCACCACCACCATTGTCAACGGCAGGGTCTTGATGGAAAACCGAAAACTTGTCACCCTTAATGTGGATAAGATAATGGATGATGTCCGGACCCTTGCCAAGGAAATTGCAGCCGGGGATATATCCTGATCCTGCCGAATATTTACTCCGGATTGTGCCATTGCCTTAAAAAATCAGCTATCCTGGAAGAAAAACCGTTCCCGGCCAAAGGCAGGTTTAAGGTCGTCCAGCCATGTGGCCGTTTCATCAAACTTTGCATAAAAGGGCCGATTAACCCAGCTGCTATCCCGGGCCTGGATAAACTTCAGGGCAAAGACCTTCTCCCCATGGATTTCGGGGATGCCGTCCACAACCACCTTGCCAGGAGCTGCAGACATGGATGGCCCCCGGACCGTACGACACAGGCCGGACACGTTGGCATAGGCTCTGGTGAAAATATCATGGGCCCGGGCCAGGGGAACCTCAAAATACGCCTGGGGTCCGGTATTACGGGCAATGAACATATAATAGGGAATCATGCCAAGATGCACCTCTTTTTTCCACAAGGTCCGCCACACTTCGGGATCATCATTAATGTGACGCACCAAAGGGGCCTGGCAGCGCATCTGTGCACCGGTACCAAGAATTCGTTTCACAGCCGCTTCCACCAGGGGAGATGCAATCTCCCGGGGATGGGTAAAATGTGCCATGATGGTCAGATGAATACCGGACTGAACGATTTTTTCAAATAATCTTAAAAGGTCATCGGCATCCTTGTCTCCCAGAAAGCGGTGGGGCCAGTAGGACACGGATTTGGTTCCCATACGGATACTGGCAAGATTCCCATATTTAAGGTTCAAAAGGGGTTCCACGTAACGGGCCAGGGTTTGGGTCCGCATGAACAGTGGGTCTCCTCCGGTAAAGAGGACATCATTGACCTCGGGATGTAGAGACAGATAATCCGTAAGATGTCTGGGGGAGGAGGATGCAAACTTCAGATCCTCCATGCCCACAAACTGAACCCATCGAAAACAATAGGTGCAGTATGCATGGCAGGTCTGTCCCTGGGTGGGAAAGAAAAGCACCGTTTCATTATACTTATGCTGCAACCCACTGAACTCAAATCCATTTTCAACGGGAACGTTTTTTTCCACCTGAGCTGCCGGATGGGGATTCATGGCCTCCTGAATCCGACGGACTTCCTGGTGCAAGACCCCTTGCTGTCCCGGGGTGCGCTGAAGGTCTTTGATGCGGTTGAGATCTTCAGGAGAAAGCATGGCCGGATGGGGAAAGGTCAGCTGAAAAATCGGATCCTGGGGCACCTTTGTCCAGTCAATGAGTTCATTGATCACATGATTATTGACACGAAAGGGAAACACCTCGGCCACAGCGGCCATGTTGTCCATCACTTCCCGGTCAATGCCGTTCATCTGGGGAATGGTTCTAAAATTTTTCTGGGTATACACCCTGTATTTCTGGCTGTTATCATTTGTTTTCATGGATACCTCCTTTAAAACGCTGATAGAAAAACTCCTTTTCTGTTGCAGGTCATTAATTTCTGCTGCAGGACATTAGTTAAAATCTGGATCAAACGATGAAGGGCGGGGAATACCCCGAAGGGAACTCATACGGTCGGGTCAAAAAAGGTGGGAAACCATTCATGAACTGAATGGCTCATTCACAAACAGGTGGGGTCAGGCTTATATGGTTATGCTTTTGATTGACAACTTCCCGGTGCCCTTTGGTTATAAACAAAGCACATCAGCACGAGACTGACCCCAGGCACCCGACATGTTCCGGGTTGCCAATCATAACGATCAATCCAAAGCAAATATTAATAATAATCGAAATCTGCTTTTTTTTCAAGGGTTGCATATTTTTTGCTTATTATGCTCATACCTGACCCTCAAGTTTTTTAAGCTGATAAAACTAGAGGAGAAGATGGCCCGGAATTGAATTATTACATGAAAGCTGATAAGTTGGGCTTGATCATTACATGGGCCATTCGTCACGATTGACGGGCCAATTGGATCAGGATTGAATCATTTAAGGCTGACGTTCGGAACATAAACGCCATCAAAAGGATAAACAAATGACAATGGATATTAAGTCAAAAATTGCAGCGGCGGCAGGCAGAGAAATGGCGGATATTTTGTTTGTCAATGGTAACATTATCAATGTCTTCACCGGAGAAATCCTGCAGGAATCCGTTGCCGTTAAAGCGGGGCACTTCTGTGGATTCGGTAAATATGACAGCCGGGAAACAGTGGACCTTAAAGGGGCTTACATGGCCCCAGGATTCATGGACAGCCATGTACACATTGAAAGTGCCATGGTAACGCCGGAGGCCTTTGGCCGGGCAGTGGTGTCCCGGGGAACCACAACGGTCATTGCCGATCCCCATGAAATTGCCAATGTACTGGGCCTGTCCGGCATCACATACATGATACAATCAGCCCGGAACCAGCCCATGAACATTTTATTTGCCCTGCCATCCTGTGTGCCGGCCACCGCCATGGAAACCGCCGGAGCAACATTAACCGCCGCCGACCTTGCACCGCTTTTTTCCCATCCATCCGTTTGCGCCTTGGCCGAAATGATGAATTATCCCGGCGTCATCCTTGAAGACCCCGGGGTCATGGAAAAACTCAAGGCTGCCGTAAAAGCCGGCAAACCCGTGGATGGCCACGCCCCCGCCCTGACAGGAAAATCTCTTTATGCCTATGCAGCCGCAGGAATTCAAAGCGACCATGAATGTACCACCTGTGAAGAAGCCCTGGAAAAACTGCGCATGGGAATACACATAATGGTGCGCGAAGGCACCTGCGCAAGAAACCTGGAGGCACTGATGCCGGCCATCACCGACCATACCTGGTCCCGCATGATGTGGTGCACAGATGACAGGCATCCTGGGGACATTCTCTTTGAAGGCCACGTGGATCATATCATCAGAAAGGCTATTTTCTCAGGCCTTGACCCCGTCCGGGCCATACAGATGGGCACCATCAACTGTGCCCGGTATTTCGGAATTCACGATGCCGGGGCCATTGCCCCGGGCCGCCGGGCCGATTTTGTCATTTTTCAAGATCTGAAAAAACTCGATATTGAAAAGGTATACGCCAGGGGGGTACTGGTGGCTGAAAAAGGGGTGACACTTTGCCCCGATGCGCAAAGCCATGATTCATCCCCCTGCCCTGCAGCCATGCATGTCAACATGGATACCATAGATTTTTCCATTCCCCGGAAAGGCCCCCGGGTAAGGGTGATCAAAGCCATTGCCCACCAGGTGGTCACAGGCCAGGAGACCATGGATGTTCTTGAAAAGGACGGATATGCCGTGGCTGACCCTGAAAGGGACATGGCCAAAATTGCGGTGATCGACCGGCATTCCGGAAAAACCGGCATGGCCACAGGCTTTGTAACGGGCCTGGGGATTTTAACAGGGGCAATTGCCTCCAGCGTGGCCCATGATTCCCACAACATCATTGTGGTGGGAATGGATGATCAAGACATGATCCGGGCAGTCCGAGAGGTGGTGAACATGGGTGGCGGTGTCAGTGTGGTCAATGCGGGCAGAACCCTGGCAACTGTTGCCCTTCCGGTGGCTGGATTAATGTCCCATGCCCCCATGGCCCAGGTGCACCGGGATATGGAAATGGCCATTGAAACGGCCCAGGCGTTGGGATCACCGCTCAGCGATCCCTTCATGACCCTTGGTTTTCTGGCCCTGCCGGTGATTCCCCACCTCAAGATCACGGATAAAGGACTTGTGGATGTGGATAAATTCGAACTGGTGGATCTTTTTGTATAATAAAAATAAGGATACAGATAATAATGAAGGTTGATGGAAAAAACATGAGACCCATCTGGTTTGATACCACATCGCAAACTCCCTTGGTGATTGACCAGAGAAAACTGCCCCACCGGCTTGTCACAGCCAAACTTGACACAGTCAATGCCGTCATTGAAGCCATAAAGGAAATGTTTGTCCGTGGTGCCCCCCTCATCGGAGCCACCGGAGGTTTTGGGGTATACACCGCCCTTTTTGAAAGCCGGAAAAAAAAAGAAATGGACACCGACCATCTCATCCATGAATGCCGGCGCATCAAAGATGCCCGTCCCACGGCGGTGAACCTGAGCTGGGGAGTGGACAGAGTACTTGAAATGGTTTTACCCCACACCACCCATGAAAAAAGACTAAAGGCAGCCCTTGACACTGCCCTGACCATTGTGGAAGAAGAAGCCGAAAACTGCAAACGCATGGGACTTCACGGTGTTGCCCTGATAGAAGCCATTGCCCGCACAAAAAAAGGGGG
The DNA here is from genome assembly GCA_963674605.1 of uncultured Desulfobacterium sp. Classification (GTDB taxonomy): domain Bacteria; phylum Desulfobacterota; class Desulfobacteria; order Desulfobacterales; family Desulfobacteraceae; genus Desulfocicer. The sequence goes on from OY771474.1 coordinate 2,869,698, forward strand.
TACCGTCAACATCCTGACCCATTGCAATGCCGGATGGCTGGCCACGGTGGAATACGGTACGGCAACAGCTCCCATGTACACCGCCTTTGATAAGGGCCTTGACATCCATGTGTGGGTGGACGAAACCCGCCCCTTGAACCAGGGCGCACGCCTGACGGCCTGGGAGCTTGGCAAACACGGCATTGCCCACACCGTTATAACTGACAATGCCGGAGGCCATCTCATGCAGCACGGCATGGTGGATATGGTCATTGTGGGCACGGACAGAACCACCCGCACCGGAGACGTGGCCAACAAAATCGGTACATATTTAAAGGCCCTGGCTGCAAAGGATAATAATATTCCCTTTTATGTGGCCCTGCCCTCCAGTACCTTTGACTGGAGCATGCGGGACGGTATTGCAGACATTCCCATTGAGACCCGTGATCCCCATGAAATCACCCACGTTCAGGGGCTGGATAAAAACGGTGATCTAACTACGGTGATGATCCCCCCGGCCCACAGTCCGGCAGCCAACCATGCCTTTGACGTGACCCCGGCCCGCCTGGTGTCCGGATTCATCACAGAGCGGGGAATATGTGAGGCATCGGAAGCGGGCATCCTTTCCCTTTTCCCCGAACGGACATAAACACAAACATATCAACTTCAGCCCCCCGGCAGTGGCTGGTTCCAGGACATTAAAACAAAAAGTGCCGCCAACAGCCTTGTTTCAGATCTGCCCACTGCCAGGCGGCATAATAACATTTTCGTTGTATGGCACAGCAACAGACAGAAATAAAAAGAACCCGACAAAATTTAGTACTTGACAATGAAAGGGTAAAATACATAATAAAACCCATGTTAACTGACATCGAAAAAAAAGTTGTGGCCTCCCTTCAAGGGAACATTCCTGTGTGTCAACGCCCTTTCCAGGCCCTGGCCCAGGCCATTGGCATCTCAGAGACCCAATATCTGGCCATCGTCACCCGGCTCAAAGATCAGGGTATTATCCGGAGGTTTGGTGCCACCCTGAAACACCAGAAATCCGGATTCAAGGCCAATGCCATGGTGGCCTGGAAGGTGGATGAAAATCGTGCAACAACGGTTGGAGAAATCATGGCATCCTTCCAGGAGGTGACCCACTGCTACCGCAGGGATCCGGCACCCACCTGGCCCTATAATCTTTACACCATGGTCCATGCCGCAGATGAGGCCACCTGCCACGCCATTGCAAAAAAGATTTCCCAGGCCACCGCCGTCAACGACTACACCCTGCTCTTCAGCCGAAAAGAATTGAAAAAAACCTCCATGCAGTATTTTGAGTGAGTCCCGGCGTGAAAGTTCCCCACATTCTCTTTGTCAATCCCTGGATACACGATTTTGCCGCCTATGATTTCTGGGCCAAACCCCTGGGGCTTCTGGGGTTGGCCGCCATTTTAAGGGATCATGGCATGACGGTTAACTTCCTGGACTGCCTGGACAGATTTCATCCCCGTGCCGGATCAGGGGTGAAGATTTTAAATGACGGCCGTGGGCCCTTCCGGAAAAAAGAAATCCCCCCCCCCCGGGATGTGGGGCACATGGGGCAGCGTTTTTCCCGGTATGGCATTGAGCCTGACTGGTTCCGCCAGGATCTTAAGAACTCCCCTGTGCCGGATCTTATTTTTGTCACCTCCATGATGACCTACTGGGCATCGGGGGTACAGGAAACCATTTCAGTAATCAAAGAAATCTTCCCTGGGGTTCCCGTTATTTTAGGAGGCGTGTACGCATCTTTGTGTACGGATCATGCCCAAAGATACTCCCTGGCAGATGAAGTTATAACCGGCAGCGGCGAAGTCCGGCTTGCCGACATCATCCACCGTCACACCGGATTTTCCTTTACTCCTGAATATGATTTCAACGATCTGAATGCCCTGCCCCACCCGGCTCTGGACCTGGTATCAAAGATGACCTACGCCCCCATCCTCACCTCCCGGGGTTGTCCATTTTCCTGCACCTATTGCGCATCCTCGTTTCTGGAAAAAAGCCTTCGCCATCGTTCTCCGGAAACGGTCTTCCAAGAGATTGAGCATTGGCACAGGGTCCATGGAATAACAAATTTTGCATTTTACGATGATGCCCTGCTCATCCACCCCACGGAGCATATTCTTCCCCTTCTGGAAAAAATCATCCAATCCACCATGCCCCTGTCCTTTCATACACCCAATGCACTGCACATAAGACAGATCAGCCAGGAGGTTGCAACGAGTATGTTCAGGGCCGGTTTTAAAACCATCCGACTGGGCCTTGAAACAGCGGATGTCTCAGCCTCCCGTACCGAGGATCACAAGGTCCAAGGCAATGAGTTTTCCCTGGCAGTGGATATCTTGAAGCAGGCGGGGTTTTCAGCAGATCAGATCGGTGCCTATCTGTTGTGTGCACTGCCGGAACAGTCCCCCCAGACCGTGGCCCGATCCATAATGGCAGTTAAAAAAACGGGTATACAGGCGGTGCTGGCCTATTATACGCCCATTCCCCACACACCCATGTGGGAAAAGGCAAAAAAACATTCCCGATTTGACCTGGAAAAAGACCCTGTTTTCTCAAACAACGCCCTGCTGCCCTGCATGGAGGAAGACCATGCCTTTGAAACCATCCATAAACTCAAGGCCTTAACAAAACAATAAAGCTTATTTTAGATTTCATGGGCGACAGGTTCTTGTTCTCAAGAACTGAATGTACTATTTTAAAAACAAAAAACATTACAACCGACAAAGCGATACGCCCCCCAAGGGGCATCCATCGCCATGGTCACCAGGACAGCCAAACATGATTATATTTGATCTGGAATGCATCAACGGCCACACCTTTGAAGGATGGTTTGACGGCCATGCCGACTTTGAACATCAATACCAGCAGGGTCTTTTATCATGCCCTGTGTGCGATACCACATCTGTGGAGCAGATACTCTCCCCCGTGGCGGTGAAAACCTCTTCCCAGGCCACATCCATTCAAAGAAAACAACAAGAGATGCTGGCCGGAATCAACCAAAAACTGACCCGTTACGTGGAAAAAAACTTTGAGAATGTGGGAACCGGTTTTGCCCGGGAGGCCCTGAAAATCCATTATGGCAGCTCAGCACCCAAAAACATAAGAGGAATCACCACACCTGAAGAAGATAAACTCTTGGACAAGGAGGGGGTTCCGGTGATAAAATTTGCAATGCTGGAGAAAACCAAGGAAGAACTCAACTGATGGACGTAATCACAACACTGGCAAATCAGAAACGATGCCCGTGTTGTGACCATCCTTTAAATGATCCACAGGGAGGACATTATGCATTACAGAGTAAAACACTTGTCAATAATGTTGTTCACGCTTCTGCTGCTCATGGGATGCAATAATTTTCTACTTAACCTGTCCTTTTCCGACATCCAGGGCCTTAAAAAAGAAGCCCCTGTGTTTTTTGATCAAAACAAAGTGGGCAGTGTCACCCACATTGCATACACCGACACGGGTGACTTTCTGGTATCTGTTGAGATTGATACAGCCTTCCAATCTGCCTTCACAGAGCATTCACGCTTTGAAATCATACCCTCCCCCCTGAAAGAAGATGAAAAAGCCATTCTCATGACCCTGGCAAAAAAAGGAGGCGAAAAACTGAAAAAAGGAGCAACAATACAAGCCACACCTCCGTCTGCCCTCCAGGGTCTGACACCCTTTTTTGACAAGTTCAAAAGCGGGTTTGACGAACTGATCAACAACATGAAATCCATACCTGAAAGCGAACAATACCAGCAACTTGAAAACCAGATCGACGAACTTGCCCAAAAGATGAAGACATCGGGAGAAGCCCTTCAGGAAAGCATCAGAAATGACCTCATTCCCAAGCTGAAACAGCAAATTGAAGATCTCGGCAGGCAATTAAAGGAAAAGGGTATGGAAGATAAAACCGTGCCTCTGGAAAAGAAACTTCAAGCCCTTGAGGATGTCTAATAATTTATATGCTGAAAAAAATATCCATCATCACCGGTGCCGCCATTGTGGGACTTACTCTGCTGGTCTGGATCACCATTGTTGCCGGCCTGTTCTACATTGAGTCCAGCCCGGGGACTGAGCTGCTGCAAAAAACCATCAATGCCCGCATTCCCGGCAGCCTCACCTGGGAGAGGCTTACATTATCCCCGACCAGGGGCTTATTGGAGATAACCCAGGCATCACTTGTGTCTGCAAAAAACAAACCGGTGGCAAACTTCAAACGCCTGCTGCTGTCTCTGGATCTCTCCGCCCTGTTGGATCGGGAATTTGTTATAAATGAATTCGCCATTGACAGCCCCACCGTCACCATTGAAAAAAACAACGACAATATATTAAACATCCTTGCAGCCCTCACCGATGTGCCGCCTTCATCCACAAAGCCCCCCCCGGAACCGGAGGCATCTCCTTTTGTGCTGCCGTTTAATATCATTGCCCACACCATTGGCATCAGCCATGGCTCTTTTTCCTTTATCTCTGTTCCCGATGCAATCAATATCACAGTGGGAGACTTTTCCCTTCAAAGCCGGGGAAACCTGGGAAAAAAACAAGTAGATCTCAACCTTTCCACGGGCAATGCAAGTATCAACCTGCCCCAGGCCCGCACCACCATCCACCGCCTGAACCTGTCCGCTGCTTTTTTACAAGATGCCCTCACAGATATAAATTTCCAGCTGGACACCGATGCCGGCAAGCTGACCCTTGCAGGCACTGCCCATAACCTTTTTTCCAATCCCGAAACAGATATCAAACTAAACCTGGACGGTGACATTGCCCGGACCCTTAAGTCCATGGAGAACACCTCTGATATTTCAGGAAACATTGCGGCCAGAGCCAGGGTAAAAGGCCCCGTCAACAACCCGGAGGTCACCATTTTTCTGGATTATCCCGGCGGAACGGTATTGGGCCATAAAATCAACCAGGCCCACATTGATATTACCATGGCAGATAAAATCTGCCGCGTTGGTCAATTATTTCTGGACCATGACAGCGGCAAAATCAAGGCAACGGGTAAGCTGGATCTTTCCCGGGCCTTTCCCTCAGGATTCCTTGCCCCGGAACAAAAACCAGATGCCCTGGCCTGGGACATCCGCCTTGACGGTGAAAACATTATGCCGGGTCCCCTGCTTGACACCTTTGACATCAAGGGCGTTGCCGGTGTCTGCCAGATGGCCCTGACATTTTCCGGTGGGATGTCCGCCCCCCCGGCGGGAACCCTCTCTTTTAAAGCCACAGGTGCCGGATATGGCCCCTATCCTCAGACCGATGCCGATATAGAGATTTTCCTTGACAAGGGAAATCTCAACGTTAAAAAATGCACCCTGTCATCGGAACCTGCCACCTTGACTCTTCTGGGTAAGATAGCCCTTCTGGAACCCGGTAAAATGGTTCCTCTTGAAAATCCGTTGTTCCAACTCTCTCTTTCCTCAAATCCCGTGGCCCTTGAAAATCTGACCCCTTACGTCACTGCCTTAAAAGATCAGGGACTTGCAGGAACGCTCAGGCTTAAGGCCGACATAAAGGGCAGTAAAGATGCCCCCAAAGCCCTGGTTAACCTGAAGGCAGAAAGCATTGAAGTGGGCGGAGAATCCGTGGAACAAATAGATATCACAGCCCGTCTTGACCGCCAGAAGATCCTCCTGGAAAACCTTAACATCCACCTGGGAGAAGACCGGAAAATTCATGCACAGGGATGGGCCGACGTCCGGCATCGGTTTGACATAAATCTCAATGCCAATGGCATTCCCCTTTCCCGGTTTAACCTCATCCGGGAAAAAACCTCCGCAGACGGCATCTTTTCTGCCAACCTGTCCGCCAGCGGCACCTTTGAAGACCCCCGAGTTACTGGGGACATTGCCCTTAAATCCTTCAAAATGAATGGAAAACCCATTGAGGACTTTATTGCCACCGTTGACATTAAGAACCAGTTCGCCACCGTAAAGGGTCGACTCAACTTTGACATTGCCGCCGGTTTGAATCTGGTCACCCGGGATTTCAAAGGCAACCTGATGTTTAAAAATACGCAACTGACTCCCTGGCTTCAACTGGCGGGGCAGGACGATCTATCCGGCAATATCACCGGAGAAATTGCCCTGAACGGCAATGCCGATACCCCCGATGACATCAGCGTAAACGCCGATATAAAAACAATTGCCATTGTTCTCCAGGAAAAATTCAATGTCACCTCAACGGATATCAAGGCCCGGCTCCAGGGAAAAACCTTTCAGATATCTCCCTTCACCACCTCCCTGCCGGAACAGGGCAAGCTGACACTTGGGGCATCGGGAACGGTGGATGGCGATATCACAGCCAATGCCAGTGCCCGTATTCCGGTCAGTGCCGCCCGGCAGTTTGCCGGTGACCTGCCGGATCTCACCGGAGACATCTCTTTTGATATCACGGCCCTGATTAAAAAAAAGATCAAAGACTCCCGCTTTAATGCAAAGGTTTCCATCAACGATGTGGGGGTTACCCTCCCGGATTTTCCGTCAAAAATTCATTCCATCAACGGCACCATCCTGGCCAACAGGGATCAGGTGGAGATAAAGGATATCACGGGCTTTCTGGACCAGGGGAGTTTTTCCATAACAGGAAAAACCAGCCTCACCGATTTCATGCCCCGGGTCTACAAGGCAACACTGACCGCCCGGTCTATGCCCGTCACCGTGCCAGAAGGCCTTGATGCCCTGTTTGATGTGGATTTAAATCTTGCAGGCACCATGGAAAAATCGGCCATCAACGGCACCATTATTCTGGACTCCGGGGAGTTGACCCGGGAGATAAATCTTAATAAAGAAATCATTTCCGCTGTGACCAATCCCCAGAAATCCAGAAAAGGGGTTAACCAACAGAAAACACCCAACCCCTACCTGGACAACCTGACCCTGGATATTTTTATCCAGGCCAGAAACAATTTCATCGTTGATACCAACCTTGCCGGCATGGAGATCCATCCGGATCTTCGCATCCAGGGTTCTCCCATGGCACCTGTGGTTTCAGGGCGCTCCACCATTGATCCGGGCACCATTCACCATTACAATAAAGAATTCACCCTGACCCGGGGCACCATTGATTTCATAAATCCCTATAAGATTGAACCGGAAATTGATATCCAGGCCCTTCATGAGGTCAGGGACTGGGACATTACCCTGTCCGTAACCGGCACCCCTGATGCCCTGGTGTTCTCACTGGCTTCGGACCCGCAACTGGAACAGGCGGACATCACCTCCCTGTTATTAAGGGGAAAAACCACCAATGAGCTGATATCCTCCGAGGGCGGGTCCACCTTTTCTCCGGGGAACGCCCTGGCCCAGTTTGCCACCTCTTCCGTACAGGACAATGTCCGGGCCGCCACCGGTCTTGATATTCTTGAAGTGGGGTTTGATGACCCCGAGGGTAATGGCGGTGTGGGCAATGTAAACCTCACCGTGGGAAAAAAACTCACCGATCGGGTGACCCTGAAATATGGCACGGCTTCCGAAGATGGCCAGATGATTCAGACCACCTCCGCCGAGTATCAGATGACCGACACAATGACAGCCACGGGATTCCAGGACTCCCAGGGAAAATTTGGCGGTGAAGTAAAATATCGACTGGAGTTCAGGTAACCACCCCCCCTGCCCTGAAGGGAGACAGGCTTTTTAAGACCATGTTTACCCGCAGACAAACAGGAGATTAAACCTTGTTTATGAAAAATTTTCTTATCACGACCATGGTTGCCCTGGCAGTTTTTTTTACCCCCCTATCTGCCGGGGCAGAAATAATGCCTCCTTCCACAAACTGCATCCGAATCCACGACATTGAAATAACCGGCAACGTCCATTTTTCCAGCACCCGGCTCAAGCTTCGCATGAAATGCTGGACCACCTCTCTTTTACCCGGACAGATGAACTGCCTGAATGAAGACTGGCTCAAACTTGATGTTAAGGATCTGCTCTCATTTTACCGTGGAGAAAGATTTGCGGAGGTTTCCATTGAAACAAAAATAATCCCCCTTGCCGATGGCAAAAAACACATCCTTGGCATCACCATTCAGGAGGGCCCTCGATACGAAATCATCTTTTCCGGCAACACTTTTTTTTCCCAGCGCCAGCTGAACAAAGAAATCTCCATCTTTGAAAAGGGAGACCCCAATGGCTCGGGTCTGAGAAAGGGCAGGTCAAATATCCGGAAAAAATATAAAAATGCAGGGTTTCCCGACGTGGAGGTAAAATTTGACACGGAAATTCTCAAGAAAAAAGCACAAATCATCAAACAGGTTACCTATACCATCAGCCAGGGAAGACAGATGGTGGTACAGACCCTTGAAATTAAAGGAAACAATCTTGTTGATGCTGCAAAAATAAAGAATGCCATGATCACCCGCCCCAAAGGACTCCTGGAGCCCGGGGGATTCAATGAAGACACCCTTAAAAAAGATATGGATGCCATATCCCTGGTCTATGTCAGCAACGGGTTTCTCAATGCACAGATTTCCAGGAAAATTTATGTGGAAAATAATAATGCCAATTCCCCAGATAAAAAAGACAGCGCCCCCCCCAGACAGGTCTTCATAACCATCCAGATAACAGAAGGCATCCAGACCCTGGTCAGCAGCGCCGGGATCTCGGGCCTGGAAGACATTATCTCCCCCAAAAAAGCCCTGGCGGCTATGACCCTGTCCCCCGGCAAACCCTTTCGGGATTACATGGTGAAAAGCGATGCCAATGTACTGGCTGCCCTGGTATCGGAAAGGGGGTATCCCCACGTAAAGGTCACAAGTGAAGCCCGGTTGACCCCGGACAACACCCGGGCAGACATTTCCTGGCAGGTCGTCCCTGGCCCCTATACCCGGTTTGGAACTGTCCATTTTTCCGGTAACCAGCGTTTAAAGCAGAAAACCATCCAGAAAAAAGTTCAAATCACCCCAGGAGCACCATTTTCCCTTAAAAAACTCTTTGTCACCCAGAAGCGTGTCAGGGAAATTTATTCCGTGTCATCGGTGAAAATAACCGCTCCGGGCCTGAAAACAAAGGAAGTCCAGCCAGATATCAACATAGAGGTCACTGAACGGAAGCCCTATTATGTGGAAGCCGCCGCAGGCTATGATACGGAAAACGAAGCCTATCTCAAACTCAAAACCGGGGATACCAACTTCATGGGCCGGGACATGAATGCCTGGATGGAAGCAAATATCAGCGGCATCGGTCATCAGCTGGAAGCCGGGGTCCGGGATCCTTTTTTTATGGACACCCCCATTGCCGCCACCTTCACCATTTATCAGGAGGATGAGCAGCCATTAAACCAGGACTTCGGCATCCGCTCCTGGGGTGCTGACTCTGGATTTTCCAGGGATCTGACCACCAGCCTCACGGCGGGTCTGAACTTGAAATATGAAAATAGAGTACAATATGGTGGAGACAATGAGGCAGAAGAAGAAACAAGAAACATTCTCATCACCTCCGCATCCCTGGCCTGGGACAAACGCGATTCCGTCCTGAAACCGACCGGAGGTTTTTTATCCTTTGCCACGGTGGACCTGTTCACAGGGATCAACAGTGACCTTGACCGATTTCTAAAATATCAGCTGGACATGAGGCATTACCGGTCCCCCTTTAAGGGCCTGACCTTTGCCATGGCAGGGCGTATGGGCTACATCCAGCCCCTGGGATCATCCAACACCGTTGCAGAAGATCAACTCTTTTTTCTGGGCGGCATTTCCGACGTCCGGGGTTTCAAAGAAAATATGCTTCGCGTGGACGACAATAATGATGCCCTGGGGGGGAAAACCTCCTTTTCCGCAAGCCTTGAGGCCCGCATTGATCTGCCCGCCAATTTTGAACTGACATTTTTTCTGGACAGCGGCAAAATTGATGAAACTGATCAGGCAAATGCCCTGGATGACTTTCGATATGCCGTGGGTACCGGCCTCAGATACACCACCCCCATCGGCCCCATCGGACTTCTTTACGGACATAAACTCAATCCCGAGGATGGCGAAAGCCCCGGGCAGATTCATTTTTCCATTGGATATACCTTTTAAATTTTTCGGGTTTGGTCATAACATGGGCCACTCGTCATAATTTTTGGATCAACGTGGTCAGGCTTGTGTTCTTGGCGTTATCAGCCTCAGCTGGTGCAACCCCCAAAATCAACGAGAATGCAAATAACGCAAACCTGCCCCCTCCCCCAAATGGCCCATGTTGTGACCAAGCCCAATTTTTCCTTGTAAAATTGAGCAATTTAAAGTATAGAATTTATCTCCCGGCTGTGCTGTGTTAAATTACCTTATGGGTATTCTGATCGGTCGCCGCGTAACAGAAGGTCATGAACCTCGTCAGATCCGGAAGGAAGCAGCGATAAGTGATATCATCTGTGTCGTGGATTGATCCCGGTCCTGCAATATTCCGGTAATTTACCAGCCGGCCGGGTCTCTTCTTAAAGCCCATCCCTCCCCCATTTTTATTTCTTGACATGGCATTAAACGGTCTTATTTTCTCCTAAAATTAAATCTATGTTTATTATATACTTTTTAAGACGTTATATATCAAAATACTTGGATCAGGAGAAAATGTTGGCTGAAAAAGATGAATCCCTAAGGGAAGACACCGGCAAAGAATCCGTCAACGGTGACAGCAAAACAGATGCAGCGTCACCCGAAGCAACAGATTCAGCATCTGAAAAAGATTCCTGCAATAACAAATCAACCGAAGCACAACCGGACATTGAAACGCTTCAGGCACAGCTCCGGGCAGAACAGGACCGTTGTCTACGGCTTTCTGCGGAGTTTGACAATTACAAGAAGCGCTCTTCAAGGGAACTTGCAGACTTCAGACGATTTGCCAATGAATCGGTTTTCAAGAAACTGCTCACTGTGGTGGATAATCTTGAGCGTGCCCTTGATTCAGGGGAAAAGCACAGTGATGCCGCCAGCATCCTTGAAGGAATCCAGTTAACCCACAAAGAACTGATCAAACTGTTTGACACCTTCCACGTGAAATCCCTGAAATCTGAAGGTACAGCCTTTGATCCTGCATTTCACCAGGCAGTCACCCAGCAGGAAACCGATGAACACCCGGACAACACGGTGATCAACGAACTTCAAAAGGGATATCTTATCCACGATCGCCTGCTGCGACCGTCCATGGTGGTGGTTTCTAAATCCGTTGCAAAACAAGACAATTAAAAATTAAAGACAGATCATATATACATCATATTTGGAGGAATAGATCATGGGTAAAATCATCGGAATTGACCTTGGAACAACCAACTCATGCGTGGCCGTCATGGAGGCGGGCGAACCAAAAGTAATTACAAACCCCGAAGGCGGAAGAACCACCCCTTCTGTTGTGGCCATCACGGAAAACGGCGACCGCCTGGTGGGTCAGACCGCCAAACGACAGGCCATCACCAACCCCGAAAACACGGTGTTTGGGGTAAAACGTCTGGTGGGAAGAAAATTTAATTCCAAAGAAATCCAGGGAGACATCAATGTCCTTCCCTATAAGATTGAAGCCGCATCCAATGGCGATACAAGAATTAATCTCCGGGGAAAACAGCACAGCCCGGCGGAAGTATCATCTTTTATTCTGGCCAACATCAAAAAAACGGCCGAAGAATATCTGGGAGAAGAGGTAACAGAGGCTGTTATCACCGTACCAGCATACTTTAATGACAGCCAGCGCCAGGCCACCAAGGATGCCGGTAAAATCGCAGGCCTTGATGTAAAACGTATTATCAATGAGCCCACCGCAGCCTCCCTTGCCTATGGTCTGGATAAAAAAGGCGAAGAAAAAATTGCCGTATTTGACCTTGGTGGCGGTACCTTTGATGTCTCCATCCTTGAAATCGGCGACGGCGTATTTGAGGTAAAATCCACCAACGGCGATACCCATCTGGGTGGTGAAGATTTTGATTTAAGGGTCATTGATTACATTGCAGATGAGTTTAAAAGAGAGCAGGGCATTGACATCCGCAAGGATAAAATGGCATTGCAGAGACTGAAAGAAGCCGCAGAAAAAGCCAAGATGGAACTTTCCACTGCTGTTGAAACCGATGTGAACCTGCCCTTTATCACAGCCGATGCAAGTGGCCCCAAACATCTGGACGTGAAACTGTCCCGGGCCAAACTGGAATCCTTGGTGGCTGATCTTCTGGATAATCTCACCAGACCCTGCCATCAGGCATTGAAAGATGCAAAACTCCAGGCCAGTGAAATCAATGAAGTGGTTCTGGTGGGTGGTATGACCCGCATGCCCGCCGTGCAGAAACGGGTGGAAGAAATTTTCGGGAAAAAACCCCATAAGGGTGTAAACCCCGACGAGGTGGTTGCCATGGGTGCTGCCATCCAGGCAGGTGTGCTCCAGGGTGATGTCAACGACGTGCTCCTGCTGGATGTAACCCCGCTGTCCCTTGGTATTGAAACCCTTGGTGGGGTCATGACCAAACTCATTGAAAAGAACACCACCATCCCCACCAAGAAGAGCCAGGTATTTTCAACGGCAGCTGACAATCAGCCGGCGGTATCCATCCATGTGCTCCAGGGAGAACGGGAAATGGCCAGCGGCAACAAGACCCTGGGCCAGTTTGAATTGTCTGAAATTCCAGCAGCACCCCGGGGTGTTCCCCAGATTGAGGTCACCTTTGACATTGATGCCAATGGTATTGTCCATGTATCTGCCAAAGACAAGGCCACCGGCAAAGAGCAGTCCATCCAGATCACAGCGGCAAGCGGTCTTTCCGAAGCCGAAATTGAAAAAATGGTCAGAGATGCCGAACTTCATGCCGATGAGGATAAAAAGAAACGTGAGCTGGTGGATGCCAGAAACAATGCCGAGTCCCTCATTGATCAGACCAATAAAACTCTAAAGGAACACGGTGACAAGATTGATGAAGCCACCCGGAAAACCATAGAAGACGGTGTGGAAGCCCTCAAACAGGTCAAAGACAGCGATGATGCCCAGGCCATCAAGGATAAAATTGAAGCCCTGACCCAGGCATCCCACAAGCTGGCCGAAGCCATGTACCAGCAGGCAGCCAAAGAAGGCGCAGCCCCTGGTGCAGATCAGGCTGCCGGCGCCCAGGCACCGGATGATGATGTCATGGACGCCGATTTTGAGGAAGTCAATGACAGCAAGAAATAAATCCTGATTCCACTGGATGGTTAATATAGATCCCGCTGTGCACCGGGTGTACAGCGGGATTTTCATATGTTCCCTGGATCTGGCTTCGGGGTTCATAAAATTTCACACAGGAATATCACCATGATCATCACCGAGATCCTGGCAAGGAACAGCCGACTGTACAAAAATGAAATTGCTCTGGTGGAAAGGGTTCCCGAAGAATCTCTGCGCCGGGAAATCACCTGGAACGATTTTTACCGGGATGCCAACCGCATGGCCCATGCCCTTGTAAAAAAAGGGATTCAAAAGGGAGATGGGGTGGTACAGCTCATGACCAATTGCCTGGAATGGCTGCCCGTCTACTTTGGTATTCTCAACACCGGTGCCTGGGCCGTTCCCCTTAACTTCAGATTTGAGGCAGATAAGATCCGATTGTGCACCGAAGTGGCTGAAGCAAAAGTATTCATCTTCGGCCAGGAATTCATAGAGCGACTGGAGGGTATTCGCATCCTTCTTGAAACCACCGTGCATACCTGGATTTTCACAGGCCCCATGGAATTGTGTCCCGATTACGCCATTCCCTATGAAATCTTCATTCACGGTGCCAACGCAGATGCCCCGCCACCGGTTCCCCTTACCATTGAAGATAATGCCGCCCTTTATTTCACCTCCGGTACCACCGGTACCCCCAAGGCCGTTTTATTAACCCACAGAAACCTTGAACATGCCTGCTACATTGAAAACAACCATCATCGGCAGACCCGGGAAGATGTGTTTCTGTGTATCCCCCCCCTTTATCACACCGGGGCCAAAATGCACTGGTTTGGCAGTTTCCTGGTGGGGGCCAAAGCTGTTATCCTGCGGGGGGTACGCCCGGAATGGATACTTGAAGCGGTGTCCGAAGAAGAAGCCACCATTGTGTGGCTGCTGGTACCCTGGGCCCATGATATTCTTATTTCCTTTGAACGTAATCTCATTGATTTTTCCGCATACAAACTGGATCAATGGCGACTCATGCACATTGGTGCCCAACCGGTCCCGCCCTCTCTGATCAAAGAGTGGAAAGAATACTTCCCCAACCATAACTATGACACCAACTATGGACTCACCGAATCCACCGGTCCCGGATGCGTTCATCTTGGCATGGAAAATGTTCACAAGGTGGGTGCCATCGGCAAAGCCGGTTTTGACTGGGAATGCCGCATTGTGGATGGTTCCGGGAACGAACTGCCCCCCGGGGAAAGTGGAGAGCTTATCGTCAAAGGTCCCGGCGTGATGAAGTGCTATTACAAAAACCCCCAGGCCACGGCAGATACCCTGAAGGATGAATGGCTTCACACCGGGGACATTGCCCGGTGCGACAAGGATGGATTTATTTTTCTGGTGGACCGAAAAAAAGACGTGATCATCTGCGGGGGCGAAAATATCTTTCCCGTTGAGATCGAACATTTTTTCATGCAGAACAAGAAAATCCAGGACATTGGCGTCATCGGCATTCCCGATGAACGGCTGGGTGAAATTCCTGCAGGTATCATTGCCGTCAAACCCGGCATGGAGCTGACAAAACAGGAGGTAAAGACCTTTGGTCTTGGCCTGCCACGCTACAAACGGCTGAAAAAAATCATATTTGCAGAGGTTCCCAGAAATGCCACCGGCAAAATTGAAAAGCCCAAGCTTCGACGGCTTTATGCCAGAGACAGTCGAAAAGATATCAATCAATTGGTTCGATAGGCCAACTGAACCGTCATCAAAAAAAGGGGGAAGATGGTCATGAAAAAAAAGATGGTTTTTCTCACAGCGTTGATTCTTTTCCTTGGTGTTTGCGGCCTATGGATTAAAGATGCCCGGGCAGAAACACCGGAAACCCGGGAGGTTTTGAACCGCTTGGAAAAAAAATATGCCGGCAGGGATTTCAGCACAGAGTTTCATCAGATTTCCACCCTCACCGCCCTGGAAATAACGGAAACAGCGTCGGGCAACGCCTCTTTCAGCCATCCGGGGAAGATGCGCTGGGAATATCTTGTGCCCACCCGACATGAGATCATCTCAGATGGTAACACCCTCTGGATTTCCCGCCCCGACGAAAATCAGGTGATCAAGGGGGATGCCCGGGCTTTTTTCACCTCCGGGGCCGGTGGTGCATTTTTGTCCAACATTTCCCTTGTAAGGGAGCAATACAGGGCAGATATAAAAAAAAATCCCACAGATGCCGAACATATCTCCTTGATTCTGGAACCCAGAAAACCATCCCCCGAGATTAAAACCATTCAAATCCGAATTCTCAAAAAAAATGACAACATTGTACAGGTTAAAACCGTCAACCCCTATGGAGATGAGACCACCCTGGAATTCTGGAATATAGCATTTAAAAAAATTCCTGCGGAGGTCTTTGATTTCAATGTGCCCGAGGGCGTGGATGTCATAGATATGGAGTAGGAACAGGGGAAAATCGTAGAGACCAGACTGCCGGTCCGGGATTAACCTTGAAGCCCTGGCAGTCTGTTTTTTAAAAACAAGAAGGGATCACAAGATCAACCACCTTGGATTGGAGTCAGGCTTGTGTTATTTGGAAACCCGATAAAAGCCTCTGGGTCTAAATAACACAAGGCTGACCCCACTTTCACACCCAATGATGAGCTCGTCAGTCATAAGTTCTCCAATTTGCCAGCACATAATGTGTTTCTTTAAAATTAAAACCAACACATGTGGTATGAAAAATGAGAACTTATGACTCGTGAGTGATAAAGACTGGTCGATTTTATGACCAAGCCCTCAAAATCATATTACATGGCATTTAAAACATCGTCGGATATGTCGGCATTGGTGTAAAATTTCTGGATATCATCACAGTCATCCAGGGCATCCATGAATTTAACCATCTGTTCGGCTTCTTTTCCCTCAAGAACTGTCTGGGTCTGGGGAATCATGGTCACTTCGGCCATGGTGTATTTTATTCCAGCCGCGTCCACGGCCTCTTTTACGGCATCAAAATCTTCCGGGGCAGTGATCACCTCAAAGCAGTCGCCTTCATCCTTTACATCTTCGGCACCGGCCTCCAGCCCCACTTCCATGAGCGTATCTTCATCGCTTTCCGATTTATCCACGGAAATGAGGCCTCTTTTATCAAACATCCATGAAACACAGCCATCTGTACCGATATTTCCCCCGGCTTTGCTGAAAATATACCGGACATCGGCAATGGTGCGGTTTCGGTTATCTGTAAGGCACTCCACCAGTACAGCAACGCCCCCCGGACCATAACCTTCGTAGACGATTTCTTCATAATCCACGCCTTCCAGCTCTCCGGTACCCTTTTTAATGGCCCGCTCCAGATTATCTTTGGGCATGTTCTGGGCTTTTGCGGCATTCACTGCGGTTCTTAAACGCGGATTGGAATCGGGATCTCCCCCCCCCATTCTGGCGGCGACGGTGATTTCCTTGATGAGCTTGGTAAAAATCTTACCGCGCTTGGCATCAGCGGCCCCCTTTTTATGCTTGATGGTCGACCATTTACTATGTCCTGACATGAATATATCCTCCTTAACTGTTATTTTTTACTCAAACCTATAATATATATCTCTTTACTGGATTTTCTGCAACTTTCCGGCTTAAATATGCGATGCTGTTTAAAATGCTGCTGCACCTGTTTTTCAAAAATCTTGAAATCCGCCCCCTGAAAAATTTTACACACAAAATGACCACCAGGCCCAAGAAGCTCCAGGGCCTTTCCCAGGGCCACCTCACAAAGAGCTTGGGATCTTGCGGCATCAATATCTTTTCTGCCGGTGGTGGCAGGGGCCATGTCACTTAACACGGCATCATAGCTTTTCCCCGAAGGAGACACAATCTCTTCATTCATCTCAAAGATATCGCCCACATGGGACACGGCATTAGCCGGAAGGGGAACCTCCACAGCTTTTAAATCAATGCCATGGGCACTTCCGGTATTTCCCACGGTTCTGGCCGTATATATCAGCCAGGAACCCGGTGCGCATCCCAGATCAAGAACGGTGTCCCCTTTTTTCAGCACATTGAATTTTTTCTGTATCTCCATTAATTTATAAACAGAACGTGCCGGATAATTTTCTGCTTTGGCCTTGTGGGTAAGATGATCCGCCCACTGGGTGCCTTTCTTGCCTTTATTTTTTTTCTGTACCATTATTTATTTGCCTCGGGTCCGTTCCCCCGGTGTTACAACGGAAAAAACGAACTTAAACGGAAGATATTCCCAAGCAGCCAGTTCCGGGATGTGTGATTGTCTTATTTTCCCCGACGGATGTTGGCCTGATCCCCCTAAAAAAGTATTTCCACCACCTGCTTTAAAGAGGTTATCCCCTGGATGGTCATGCCGGGAATATCCGGCACCTGTTTTATACTGTTTTGGGGCAGGAGACAACGGGTAAATCCCATCTTGGCAACCTCTTTCACCCTTGATTCCACATGCCCCACTGCCCTTATTTCACCGGTGAGACCTATTTCACCCACCACGGTGGTACCTTCCGGCACCGGCAGATCCAGAAAACTGGATGCCAGGGCCACCGCAATGCCCATATCTGCAGCCGGTTCCACCACCTTTACCCCCCCTGCCACGTTCATGAAAATATCCAGACCCGACAGGTTTATACCCAGACGTTTCTCCATCACCGCCGCAATAAGCGCCACCCGGTTGGGGTCCAGTCCCAGCACTGTCCTCCGGGGATTACCAAGCCCTGAACTCGAAGCAAGACCCTGGATTTCAACCAGAATGGGCCGGGTGCCTTCCATACTTGCCGTCACCACAGATCCCGGAGCGTTCACCGATCGTTCCGCCAAAAAAATCTCAGAGGGATTGGGAACCTCGGCAAGCCCCTTTTCCTTCATTTCAAAAACCCCGATCTCATTGGTGGAACCAAATCTATTTTTAACCGCCCTTAATATCCTGAAAACATGGCTGCGGTCTCCCTCAAAATAGAGCACGGTATCCACCATGTGTTCCATGATTCTGGGACCTGCAATGGCACCGATCTTGGTCACATGGCCCACAAGAAAAAGAGGCACCCCCGACTGTTTTGCCATGTTAAGAAGACGTATGGATGCCTCCCGAATCTGGGTGACACTGCCCGGGGTGGAGGCTATTTCAGGGTTATAAACCGTCTGGATGGAATCCACCACCATGGCATGGGGTTTTTCCGATTCCGCCATGGAAATGATGGAATCAAGGTCTGTTTCCGCTGCCACCAGCATGGACGTCACCCCGGAAGAAAGGCGGTCTCCTCGCATTTTAATCTGGCGGATAGATTCTTCCCCAGAAATATACAGGGTCTTTCTCCCGGTTTCCGCCAACCGGGAAAGGACCTGGAGCATCAGGGTGGATTTGCCAATGCCCGGATCTCCTCCGATGAGCACAAGGGTCCCCGGGACGATGCCGCCCCCCAGCACACGGTCAAACTCCTGTATGCCTGTCTCAATGCGGGGCTCTTCCTCAAAGGCAATGGCCCCCATGGGAACCGCTGCAGTTCTTGCCCTGGAAAACCGTGCCCCCGGTGCAGATGTCTGTACAGGTTTCTCCCCGGACAAGGTATCCCAATCCCCGCATCCGGGACATTTTCCCATCCATTGATGGGTCTCATGTCCGCAGGAAGTACACCGGAATATCAAGCGCTCTTTTTTTTTCAAAATGTTTCCCCACAGAATTCATTTCATGTATAACAATGGTGATAAATGGCGGTTGCCTTTTTTAAAAAAAGCAAGTACTGGATATTGGGTACTGGACGTTAACACTCTATGCTCAAGTTTATTTATGTTTATAAAAATTAAGGAAGGGTCAGGCTTGCTTTATTGGCATTATCCATGATGTTTTGGGTTTGCACCGGATTTGGTGGATAACGCCAATTACACAAGCCTGACCCCGTTCCGGCATAATCGGCCAACAAAAACTTGAACATGGAGTAACAGCAACAGCTCTTTCATTATTCGTTATAGCAGGTGGTAACTGCCCTGTGGACTTATATCATTTTAATTTAACAGGATCAAGACAGGGCTTCCACGCCGACATCAAACCGGGCTTAATCATAACGTGCATTGCCACAACATGGCCCACCAATGATTATGGATGGCAGATGCTATCAAAAGCCCCATCAAACTCAGGCCATAATTTCTAAACATAACTGGAACAGGAGAATCTTAAATCCATGACAAACTATTTGCCTGCAACGACAAATCACGGACATTTCCGATCCAGGATGCTGGTGCTATTAATCCTGATGTTCACCCTTATTTTTCCGGGCCTTTCATCCGGAAAAAATGCACAAGATATCCAGGAGCTGACTGCTGTTAAAGCGCGTCTCATCAAGGATGGTTTTTCCAGGGATTTCATTGAAAACACCTATGCCAATCCAAAGGTTGCCTTTTCTCTTAAAGGCGTTTCTCTATTTTTTGTCCATTCTGAATCCAGCCTGAACTATGATCAGTTTCTATCAGACAAATCCATATCCAATGCACTGAAATATATGGAAACATACAAAAAAGACCTGCAATCGGCAGAAATGATTTATGGCGTTGATGAGACCGTTATCACCGCCATTATACTGGTGGAGACCCGCTTAGGAACCTACCTTGGCAACAGGGCCGTCATCAATACCCTTTCCACCATGGCGGCATTGTCAGAAAAGAAAAACAAGGAAGCCCTGTGGCAATCTCTGGCAACATCAAAACGCTTTACAAGGGCAAAATTTGACAAAAAAGCCCTCCAGAAATCCAAGTGGGCTTACACCGAACTGAAATCGCTTCTACAATTTGCCCAACGGGAAAACATTGATCCCGTGGCCATCAAAGGCTCCTATGCCGGAGCCATGGGAATCAGTCAATTCATGCCAAGCAATGCCCTTACCCTGGCCAGGGACGGCAATGGAGATGGAAAAGTCAATCTTTTTGAACATGCCGATGCCATCCACAGCGTGGCCAATTATCTTAAACGCTATGGCTGGCAACCCAAGGTGAACCGACAAAAAGCGCACAAAATTCTATACAAGTACAACCACAGCAACTATTATGTGGACACTTTGCTTAAAATTTCAGACAAATTAAAGGGATAGACAAGAAGATTTATGGATACATTCGTAGTAATTGCCGGCATCGGCGCAATTTTCTGGGCATTGACCATGCTGGCCATGGTGGACATTATTTTAAAGGACTTCGGGTCCATCAAGACCAAAGCCCTGTGGGGCGCAGTCTCTCTGGTGCCCTTTGTGGGCTGGCTTATTTATTTTATGGTGGGAGCCAAAAAAGGGGTCCGGAAAAAACAATAAGCCATGGCCTGACAATACCGTGTGCATTTCCATTTTTAGGGCTTGTTTATGACCCCGTGACCAGCTGATCGAGGTGGCCAAGCTAAGAACCAACCCCCATTTTTCCGGTCGAGGGCATAATCATCAGGCAAATGGGAATGCACCCGACAATGCCTCGGTCAACTTTATCTTTTGACCAAACCATACACGGTTCTTATTTGCCAATCTTGCTCAAAAAATTTTTCCGGCGCATTTTAAAAAGGGCCGCGTCTTCCCGTACCACATAATATTGTTTTTTATCTTTTTCATCAAAACATTCATAAAGCGCATTGTATAGACCCAGATCATCCACATCACGAAGACGATGCACATCGTCATTAAAGCGATTGCAGACCTTTACCCAATCTTCAACCACCGCCCCCTTTAGAATCTCCAAGGTCTCTTTTTCGACATCATATTCCACAAGAATTGCATCCATAGTGTTCGCTCCTTTATTAAAGATGGATTTTTTCCCCGGGAAGTCATCCCGGGGCACGGACACACGTCGCTTACGTTTAAAAAAAACATTATCACACCTTGATTGCCTGTCAACGCAAAAACCGGGCTTGATAAAAACCTCAGTAACTATCGGGTGACGGATCTTGTGATCAAGCCCCAAAAAACCAATTGCGAATACCTCTAACAATCTTTTAAAAAACCATAAACAAAATTCAAAGTAGAATTACAATAAAGCTCCCTGCATGGAGAGGGCGCATTCCCATTTTCCGGGTTCCAGGCTTAATCAGAGAGGGCTCAGGCTTGTGTTATTGGCACTTTTGTTCAGATTTATCTTTAAACACAGACTCTTGACAAAATCATGGAGCCTGATAAAAAGACTCAGGATCTAACACCACATAGCCTGACCCCATTGGCCCGTCATCTATGACAAACAAACCATATTGTGACCAAACCGGGAAAAGGGCAATACGCCCCTGGAGATCCACATGGATTTTTTTAAAACCCCACATTTTTCATTGACAATGCTCTCATCTATCTATATAAAGTAAGAGTTTTGTGGCCCCATCGTCTAGCGGTCAGGACGCTGGCCTCTCACGCCGGAAGCAGGGGTTCGATTCCCCTTGGGGTCACCACCTAATAAAATCAAGGATTTAGCTTAATTGCTGAATCCTTTTTTTGTTGGGCTAAAAAATTATTCCCCGCACTATTTCCCACCGCCAGCATCAAAATCCGACATTCTTCATTTATACGTTACACTTTCACCGGGTGAATGCCCATTTTTTAGATAGCCGTTGTTAAAAACTGCAAAGTTTTTTAAAGGCATCTGAAGGATCCCCCCCCCCTGATATTCATCGACGCTTCTGATTCTGCATGAAATAAAACCACCTTCAAATTAAATATTCGAGACGTGATCATAATCTATGCCAATTGAACTAAACACCAAGGCGAAAGCAGTTGCAGACCGACAGCTGAAAATGACAGTGACGGCTATCAACTTTCAACGATAAAATGCTAAATGTTAATAAACGAACATTTATGTTCAAAAATGAAAAATAAAGACTTGAAAAGATCATTGTTTAGTGATAGCGAAAACAGTATTGAATCTCTATTTATGATTATAATCGGGGATAACCATAAACGCATACAGATCAAAAGTTTTGTCCTTGACAAAACTTCAGTGCAAAGGCACTCTCAGAATATGTGTCAGCTCCCCCTCCTGAACCAGAGATTCATCAGAGGACACCTTGGAGAAAAGCTAAAGAACCTTATATCGCCCATGAAGTTTAACCCATACAATTGAAATTTAAAAATTGGTTTGCATGGCGTTATCACACCGTATGGATGGACCTTTCCATCACTGAAACAGGGAGAACACCATGGGATTATCCCTTTCAAATATTACAAAAAGAGTGGATGGCACAGACCACCTTATAGGTATCAATCTGAATTTAGAATCCGGTTCCCGCAATGTCATCCTGGGCCGCACCCTGGCAGGCAAGACATCTCTTTTAAGGATCATGGCTGGGCTGGACCGCCCCACCCGTGGACAAATTCTGGTGGATGGCAAAGACGTCACCGGCATTTCCGTAAGAAAACGCAGTGTGGCCATGGTATATCAGCAGTTCATCAACTACCCCTCGTTTACGGTGTTTGACAACATCGCATCCCCCCTGAAAGTAAGTGGAGTTCGCCGTAAAGAGATTAAAGACCGGGTCATGGAAGTGGCCCGTGTGCTCCATCTGGAATCCATGCTGGACAGACTTCCTGCAGAGCTGTCAGGGGGACAGCAACAAAGATGCGCCATCGCAAGGGCTCTGGTCAAGGATGCTCATATTCTTCTCCTGGATGAACCCCTTGTAAACTTGGATTACAAACTTCGCGAGGAACTGCAGGAAGAACTCCAGGAAGTGTTCAGCACCCGAAAGGCCATTGTGGTTTACACCACGACGGAACCTTCCGAAGCTCTGAAACTTGGGGGAAACGTCATTGTCATGGATGAAGGGCGCATACTTCAAACCGGTCGAACCCCCCATGTTTACAGAAATCCAGGCACCCTGAAGGTGGCAGAAGTGTTCAGTGATCCCCCCATTAACTATCTGTCCGGAGAAATAAAAGATGGTATGGCCATCATCGGCACGGACCTTGTCGTACCCCTTAAAGGGCATCTGGACGATCTGCCGGAAGGGGAATATATCTACGGTATCAGGGCCAACCACCTGTTTTTTAAGAGCCACTCCCCTTCGGACCTGGAAATAAGCATCCGCGTTGACCTTTCTGAAATAAACGGATCTGAAACCTTCATCCATGGTCACCACCAGAATTTCAAGCTGGTTACCCAGGAAGTGGGAGTTCATTCCATGAAAATGGGCTCCAAGATTCCAATATATGCGAATCCATCCCGTTTTTTCGTCTATTCCACAAATGGCATTCTTGTGAAATCGCCGGACGATTCAGCCCATGCCGCTGAGCAGGAGCAATAATGGCTAAAATAAATTTAAATCAAGTGGCCCACGCCTACATGAAATCTCCCAAATCAGATTCCGATTATGCCCTGAAACGCATAGACAACATCTGGGATGACGGCAAAGCTTACGCCCTTCTGGGGCCTTCAGGATGCGGTAAGACCACCCTTTTAAATATCATTTCCGGCCTGCTCACCCCAAGCAGTGGCCGTGTCCTATTTAATGGCAAAGATGTTACAGGCCTTCCCCCGGAACAGAGAAACATTGCCCAGGTTTTTCAATTTCCTGTCCTGTACGACACCATGACCGTATATGATAATCTGGCATTTCCCCTGAGAAACAGGAAAGTCCCGGCAAAAGAAATCCAGAAACGGATACAGGAAGTCGCAGAGATACTGGACCTCCAGGAAGTTCTCAAAAAAAGGGCGGCGGGCCTGTCCGCCGATGCCAAACAGAAAATCTCCCTGGGCCGGGGGCTGGTGCGGGACGATGTGGCAGCCATCCTCTTTGACGAACCCCTCACGGTGATTGATCCCCACCTGAAATGGCAGTTACGGTGCAAACTCAAAGAAGTCCATGAAAAATCGGGGCTTACCCTGATCTATGTCACCCATGACCAGGTGGAAGCCCTGACCTTTGCCGAACAGGTCATAGTGATGTATGAAGGCAAAATTGTCCAAACAGGTACCCCCCAGGAACTTTTCGAACAACCGGAACACAAGTTTGTGGGATACTTCATCGGCAGTCCGGGTATGAACTATGTGCCCTGTACGGTCACAGACAACAGTGCCTGCTTTGGCAATATTGCCGTTCCCATTTCCCGGGAACTGGCTGGGAAAGTTGCGAAAATCGGGAAAAAACTCGAACTGGGTATCCGCCCCCTTTATCTTAAACTCACACAGGAGCGGGTAACGGACAGTTTCCCTGCCCGTATCAAGAATGTGGAAGACCAGGGTAATCATAAAATCGTTACCATTGACCTTGAAGGACTTCAACTGAAAGCCAGACTCCCCGAAGAAGAACCCGTGCCTTCTCAAACCGCATTTGTGCACTTTCCCCGGGAGTGGATCCGACTCTTTGCCGATGAACTGCTTGTAAAATAAACCTCTGGTTTTAAAGGAGATATATATGGATAAATGGGAAGACAATAAAGCCTGGTTTTTTGTGCTTCCGGTCTTTGTCATTGTGGCTTTCAGTGCCATCATTCCCCTGATGACAGTGGTGAACTACTCCATTCAGGATATTTTCGGCCCCGGCCAACGGGTATTTGTGGGAACCGAATGGTTCAAGGAAGTCCTTTCCGACACCAGGCTCCATGAGGCCCTTTTCAAACAACTGTGCTTTTCCAGTCTGGTGCTGCTCATTGAAATGCCACTTGGCATCGGCATTGCCCTGCTCATGCCCAAAAAAGGCTGGGGGGCATCCATCACCCTGGTCTTGCTGGCCCTGCCGCTGCTCATTCCCTGGAACGTCATCGGTACCATCTGGATTATTTTCACCCGACCGGACATCGGTCTTTTCGGCAAGGCCATCAACACCCTGGGCATCACCTTTGATCACACGGCAAGCCCCCTTCATGCATGGATAACACTCATGCTCATGGAAGTATGGCACTGGACTCCACTTGTGGCACTGCTTGCCTATGCCGGATTACAGGCCATCCCGGAAGCATATTACCAGGCAGCCCGCATTGACGGGGCATCCAACTGGGCCACCTTCTGGTATATTCAGCTGCCCAAGATGCGGGGGGTACTAACCATTGCACTTCTTTTGCGTTTCATGGACAGTTTTCTTATTTACGCCGAACCCTTTGTGCTCACCGGCGGCGGTCCGGGAAATGCCACCACCTTTCTTTCCATTTATCTTGTAAAGGTGGCCGTGGGTCAATTTGATCTGGGACCGGCCGCGGCCTTCTCCCTCATATACTTTCTCATCATCCTGCTGTTTTCCTGGCTGTTTTACCAGGTCCTTCAAAATGTGGGAAAAGGAGAATCCAAATGAACCGACGAACCCTTGCCCTGATTTTCTATCTGGTGCTGCTCATGCTGCCCATCTACTGGATGCTCAACATGTCCCTTCGAACCAATGCGGACATCATGGACGCGTTCTCTTTGATTCCCCTGCACCCCACCTTCCAGAATTACATGAAAATCTTCACCGACGTTTCCTGGTATTCGGGCTATATCAACTCCATGATATATGTGGCCATGAACACAGTGATCTCTCTTCTTACAGCCCTGCCAGCAGCCTATGCCTTTTCCCGGTACCGCTTTATTGGAGACAAACAGATTTTTTTCTGGCTTCTCACCAACCGCATGTCCCCGGCAGCGGTGTTTCTCCTGCCCTTTTTTCAGCTGTACTCCACCTTCGGGCTCATTGACACCCACATCGCCGTGGCCCTGGCCCATTGCCTGTTCAACGTGCCCCTGGCGGTGTGGATACTGGAAGGTTTCATGTCCGGGGTTCCCCGGGAAATCGACGAAACCGCCTTCATTGACGGATATTCTTTCCCTCGGTTCTTTGGGGTGATATTTTTGCCCCTGATCCGTTCAGGCATCGGGGTCACCGCCTTTTTCTGTTTCATGTTTTCCTGGGTGGAACTGCTGCTGGCAAGGACCCTGACCACCACCAACGCAAAACCCATTGCCGCCACCATGACCCGAACAGTCTCCGCCACCGGCCTGGACTGGGGACTTCTGGCCGCGGCCGGGATATTGACCATCGTTCCCGGAGCCTTGGTGATCTGGTTTGTCAGAAATCATCTGGCCAAGGGCTTTGCCATGGGACGGGTGTAAAAATCAAAACCTCACACAAAACCAACAGAACACACTGAAATGATGAGAATTCAAATCTTTATTGTGGTAGGTGCTTACTGCCATGTATGTTTATATGAAAAGGTAGCCTTCAAGTTTACCTCAGCAGAGCCGCCCCCCCGATGGGCAATAGGAACCGGACAATCGAGCTGTCTACAGTTCCGGTCCGGGCCCATTGCCCGTCGGGGGGGCGGCGGCATAATACCATTTTCAGGGCTTGGTCACAGCATGGGCCACTTTGGGGTGGGGTCAGGCTTGCGTTATTGACGCTTTTGCTTAAAATCTTCTTTATGCAAAGGCACTTGTCAAAAACATAGAGCCTGATAAAAACTCAGGCTCTAATACCACATAGCCTGACCCCGTTGGCCCACCAATTGTGACAGGTGGCCCAAGTTGTGACCAAGCCCCATTTTCATTATTCGTTGTGTCCGGCAGGACATGGCCGTTATAAGGAGTAGTCATGAATCTGGAATGGATGGCGTGGACCCTTCCCACTGCAATATTTTTTACCACCATTATTTTAATGCTCATGGGAATGACGGTATGGCAGGTCATATCCCCCACCGTTGAAAGACGGGGAATCTTGCCCATCAAGACCACCCGGGGGGACAGACTCTTTATCGGACTTCTGGGATCTGCATACATTCACCTGGCCTGGATCGGTCTTACCAATTTCACCATATGGATCGGCTTCGGAATATCTGTGGTGTGGATGGTGGTAATCATGCGCTGGGGATAATAAAAACATTCAACCCACGGCCCCTGGCGTTTTTCGGTCTTCGCGCCGGGCTCAGTGACCCGTGTCAACGGGAAATTACTTTTGAAGACCCAAACTGGAGGAACGTCTATGAAAAATGTAGTGTTTCAAAAGGGAACAAAAGTGCTGACACTGGCATGTCTAATCCTGTGCGTTGTGGCATTTACTGCCAGTTCTGCACTGGCGGATGTGGCCGCAGCCCAAAAATGGATTGACAGCGAATTCCAGCCGTCCACCCTTTCCAAAGCCGATCAGCTCAAGGAGATGGAGTGGTTTATCAAAGCGGCGGAACCCTTCAAGGGCATGGAAATCAAGGTGGTTTCAGAGACCATTCCCACCCATGAGTATGAATCCAAGGTGCTGGCTAAGGCCTTTGAGGAGATCACGGGCATCAAGGTGACCCATGATCTCATCCAGGAGGGCGATGTCATTGAAAAACTCCAGATCCAGATGCAGTCGGGTAAAAACGTGTTTGACGCCTATGTGAATGACTCGGATCTCATCGGCACCCATTCCAGGTACGGCCACGTGGTCAACCTCACCGACTGGATGAATGGCGAAGGCAAGGAGGTAACGCTTCCCACCCTGGACATTGACGATTTCATGGGCAAATCCTTCACCACCGGTCCCGACGGCAAGCTCTACCAGCTTCCGGATCAGCAGTTTGCCAATCTCTACTGGTTTCGCTACGACTGGTTCAATAGAGAAGATTTTAAAAAACAGTTCAAGGAGATCTACGGTTATGAACTGGGTGTCCCTGTTAACTGGTCCGCCTATGAGGACATTGCCGAATTCTTTTCCGAGCACGTTGCTGAGATCGAC
This sequence comes from uncultured Desulfobacterium sp., assembly GCA_963674605.1. GTDB lineage: Bacteria > Desulfobacterota > Desulfobacteria > Desulfobacterales > Desulfobacteraceae > Desulfocicer. Next base: position 2,897,412 of record OY771474.1, read on the forward strand.
GGCGTTGCCATTTATGGCCACATGGATTACGGCAAAAAAGCCCCGGATCTGGGATGGCGCTTCACCGATGCCTGGCTGTCCATGGCCGGTGCCGGAGACAAGGGACTTCCCAACGGTAAACCCGTTGACGAGTGGGGGATCCGGGTGGACGAGAACAACCGTCCCGTGGGCGCAAGTGTAAGCCGTGGCGGTGCCACCAATGGCCCTGCTGCCAAATACGCCCTGAACAAGTACATGACCTGGCTGAGAAAATATGCCCCTCCGGGGGCCTTGGGAATGGATTTCTACCAGTCCCTGCCAAGCCTTGCCAAGGGTAATGTTGCCCAGCAGATCTTCTGGTACACGGCCTTCACCTCCTCCATGGTGGAAGAGGGAACCCCGGTGGTCAATGCAGACGGAACCCCCAAATGGCGCATGGCCCCATCTCCCCACGGCCCCTACTGGGAGGAAGGCATGAAACTGGGATATCAGGACTGCGGTTCCTGGACCCTGATGAAGAGTACCCCGGTGGAAAGGCGAAAAGCCGCCTGGCTTTTTGCGCAATTCTGCGTGGCTAAAACCGTTTCTCTGAAAAAAGCCCACGTGGGTCTCACCCCCATCAGAGACAGTGATATCCGGGATCAGTCCTTCACGGACAGAGCTCCCAAACTGGGCGGACTGGTGGAATTCTACAGAAGCCCGGCCCGGGTGGCCTGGACCCCCACGGGTACCAATGTGCCTGATTATCCCAAGCTTGCCCAGCTGTGGTGGCAGAACATCGGGGAAGCCGTTGCCGGTGAAGTCACCGTTTCTACGGCCATGGACAACCTGGCAAAAGAGCAGGACAAAATCCTCATGAGACTTGCCCGTTCCGGCATTCAGGGAGACAAAGGCCCTCTCATGAATCCGGAAAAAGAGGACTCCTACTGGCTGAACCAGCCCGGAGCACCCAAGGCAAAACTTGCCAATGAAAAACCCCAGGGTGAAACCGTTAATTATGATCAGCTCATTGAAGCCTGGCGTGCGGGAAAGGTAAAGTAAACACGTTCAGGTTATCGATAAAATAAAGTTAGAATTGAGGGGTTGTATGTATAAGCGGCATGTACAACCCCTTTTCATTTAGCGGAACTCAACCCCAGGGTTGACCGACCTTATGCCCAATCCCGCCGTCACACCGACTTTATATTGCCGCCCTTACCACCAACGATAACCGTAAGATCCTCAACAATCTGTTTCATACGCTCCGACTGCAGATTCATCTCCCTGGATGCCATTGAAGATTCCTCCGCTCCGGCAGAATTCTGCTGAATCACCTTATCCATCTGTGCAACAGCCTTGTTGATTTGCTCAATACCCTGGGCCTGTTCCCCGGAAGCCGTGGTGATTTCACCCACCAGTTCTCTGATTTTAGTTGAAGATTCAGACATCTGCAGAAACGCATCATTGGTTCTTGTCACAACATCGGCACCATCGGAAACTTTTTGCACCGTCCCCTTAATCAGATCTGCGGTATTTCTGGCAGCCTCCGCCGTACGCATGGCAAGGTTTCTGACCTCCTCTGCAACCACGGCAAAACCAGCACCGGCTTCACCTGCTCTGGCTGCTTCAACCGCCGCATTCAAGGCCAACAGATTGGTCTGGAATGCAATTTCATCAATGGTTTTAATAATCCTTGAGGTTTCCTGACTGGCCGTTGAGATGTCTGCCATGGACATTGTCAATTGATTCATGGACACCGTAACAGCCTCAACAATATCAGAAGATGCCTGCACAAGGGTATTGGTCTCTCCGGAATTTCGGGCATTCCGGGCCGTCATGGCAGCCATTTCTTCAAGGGATGAAGAAGATTCTTCTATGGATGCCGCCAAATCTGAAACCCCGGAAGAAAGGGAACGACTGGCGGCAAACACATCACTGGAGGAAGATGCCACCTGATCGGCCGCATCATTGGCCCGGACAATCACCCGGCTGATGGGCCTTGACAACGAATTGGAAAATAATACCGCAAGGGGGATAATCAACGCCATACAGCCCAGAGATACCAGCAACAGCATGGTTATCGTTTCAATGGTATGGGAGCGGGATACCGCTTTGGAATACAGCGCAGCCACAGCCCCCAGATAGCCCGTATCCGCATGGATGGGTAAAAGAGCCTGAAAATATGCAATCCCGGACACGATAACCTCATCAAAGGAAACAGCATCCATGGCAAGATGGTAATCCCCAACATTCTCAACAGTTCCAGCCGCTTGGCTATCCATTTGTGAGTACTCATCAAGGTCGCCTGCCGCAAGGGTGTTGCCCATGAAAATATTTACCCTGGCACCGGTAAGTGTTGACAATCGCTTTACCATGGCCCTGTCCAGGCGCTGGATCCCCATGGCAGTTCCCACCTTTACGGAAACCACCGTCCCCTTATCCCGATCATACTGAGACCCCATAATGGGTATGTAGGAGGCAAGACACATGTATTCCCCCACTTTTTCAAACCGAAAAAATTCATTTTCCGGCAACACAAGATCCAGATGCATGGGCACATGGGAAAAAGCATCAAGCTTGACCCAGTCTTCCTTTTTTGAGTCATCATCTTGTTTACGGTTAGCTGCCTGGACAAAAGGCCGGGGATAACCGGTGGCATAACCGTACATATATTCATCGTCGGTTAACACCGAAAAAGAAATCAGATCCCCTTCCTTGTCGTAGACGGCCATCTTCCATGCTTTGGATGCCTGTATGATAGTATAGAGTATATTGGTGATTTTACGCAAAGGATAAACGGAAATCGTTTCATCACCCCCTTGCTTATATTGCCCGACAAACTTAATGGTGGAGCCCATATCATTGGCTCCGGCAAGTTGCTGGGTCCCCGACACAAGCTTGTCTTGTCTTTGGGATATATCATCCAGAATCACCTTGAATGTATTTTTCAGAATCTGATGGGAGGCATCCACACTCTGAGTGTTAATGATGTATGAAACCACAGTGGTCAATGCCAGAACCATAAAAACAATAATGGTTACCGCACCAAGGATAAGCTTGTTTCGTAAATTCATCTTGCCCGTTCCTTATTTAATTTAAGATTCTTATTTCTGATTTTCGTACTATTTTGGCAAAAAAATCAGAAACATTTTTGTGTTCTGGATTATCCATGTCAGGAAGTCAAATTTTATTGATTTACCATTTGTCAAACCCGGGTCGCTGTATCCCATGAATGTCTCCCTCGGTAACCGGCAAATCGAAAGCTGCTGATCTCCTTAAGGTTTCATATCAGGTGACAGTGTCCTGCCCCATGCCCAGATGCCAGGAACCCGCTTCTTCCTGCATGATGCGGTCCATGATATGAATTTTAGTATCTTTGAGTTCTTTGCAGATGGCTTGTCTGGCAGCCATGGCATCTTTTTTCTTGAAGGCTTTTATCAGGGGGCCATGGATATCAGCCAGGTTTTTACCCGCCCGCCGTATCACCATGAAACGGGCCATGCGATCCAGAAGATGCCCCAGTTGAGAGGCAAGCTCCTGATTCCCCGATGACTGGGCAACAATATAATGAAATTGACGGTTCTCGTCCGTATAACGGGTATAGGAAAACTCATCATCCCCGGTATAACCGGCATGTATGTTCTCAAGCTGCTCAATTTGCGCTGGTGTAATGTTTTCCACGGCACGTTCAACGGCAGCTGTTTCCAAAATTTCCCGCAGATCCAGCATATCATGAAGATCCTTAAGCGTGATATGGGCCACATAATAACCGGAACGCGGTTTAATGGTGACCAGCGTTTCCTGATTTAACATCTGAAGGGCGTCCCGAACCGGTGTGACGCTTGTACCATAGGCCGCTTTCAAGGCTTCAATGGATAGACGTTCCCCTGGCTTTTTCCGTCCTGTAATGATCTCACTTCGCAGTCTGTTGTAAATGACGGTTTTGGCCGTACCATCCTTTTGCCCTCTGGACATCTTCCCCCCGTTATTAATGCTGATGCGCTCGGTTTTTCGCCATATATCCGTTTATTTCTACCATTGCCTAAAAATGTTATCAACAATATATTATTTGGATTGTTAACAACATGGGCCACCTGCCACAATTGGCGGGCCGATGGGGTCAGGCTTGTGTTATTGTGCTTTTGACAAGGCCCTGTATTTAAAAGAAGATTTAAGCAAAAGTATCAATAACGCAAGCTTGTCCCCCACCAAGGATGGCCCATGTTGTGACCAAACCCATATTATTTTATGACTCATATTGGGGTTGATCACAAGATCTGCCACTCTGGAGTGCCATCCTTCATTTGCCAGCTTAGGCTTTTTAGGGCAATAATTCCATTTTTCAGGAGGTATTGCCCCCAAAAGTATACAGTACTTTTCTGCTGATATGATAATGCCATAAAAATTATCCAAAGCATTGATCAATCTATTTTATTGATTATAGAATTGACATTTGAAAGTTGAAAATATAAAAACACTATATCTATTCTACAAACTGATACATCAAAGAGGCGAAAAATGATTTCAACACGTGATTTAAGCATGGAAAGTGGATACTACGCGCGCATGGGCGAACAGGAATGCCGGAAAATTCACATGGCGACACTGGAGATTCTGGAACGCACCGGCGTGGATGTACACGACGAAAAAGCAAGACAGATTCTGGAACAGGGTGGGGCCGATGTGGAAGGCCTTCGGGTGCGCCTGCCGGAATATATGGTCACCCGGGCACTGGCAACGGTACCCCAGCGCATAACCCTCTACAACCGGAACAAAAAACCAGCCATCCGGGCATGGGGCCACAATACCTATTATGGGGGAGGATCAGACTGCCTGAATATTCTGGATCACCGCACCGGTGAAAGAAGACGTCCTGTCCTTTCGGATGTGATGGAAGCAGCCAAGGTAATGGATTCACTCCCGGAGATAGATTTTGTGATGTCCCTGATTCTGCCCGTGGATGTGGATCAGAGAATCTATGACCGCTATCAAATGGAGGTGATGCTCAACCATACCACAAAACCCATTGTCTTTGTGGCCCCTGATTTTGAAGGCTGCAAGGCCGCCGTTGAGATGTGCGAAGCCGTCGCCGGTGGAGAAAAAGCCTTTAGACGATACCCCTTTGCCACCTGCTACATCAACGTCACCTCGGGTCTGGTGGCCAATGACGAGGCCCTGCAGAAATGCATGTATCTGGCAGAAAAAGGCCTGCCCCAACTGTGGATCCCCCTCAACGCTGGCGGGGTGAACTCCCCTGCCACCACCGCCGGGTGCATGGCTTCCATGAATGCGGGCATACTTCTGGGTATTGTACTCTCCCAGCTGGTAAAACCCGGTGCGCCCGTTGCCATTCCCGGCTGGAATGGTGGTCCCTACAACCTTCAGACCATGGTGGGCAATTATGTCCTTGCCGATGAGCAGGGAGTTCCTACCTCCATGGGTAAATATTACAACCTGCCGGTATTCGGGCTGGGAGGAGCCACGGATTCCAAGGTGCTGGATCAGCAGTGTGGCATTGAGATGACCTTAAGCCTTATGACGGCACTTATGCATGGTGCCAACATCGTCCACGACGTGGGATTCATGGATTCCGGGCTCCAGGGGTCCCTGCAACTCCAGGTCATGGCCAATGAGACCATCGGGTTTATTCGGGCCGCCACAAGGGGCGTACCCGTAAACGACGATACCCTGGCGCTGGATATCATTGATGAGAGGGGGCCCACCGGCCAGTACCTGCAGCATCCCCATACCATAAAGCATTTCAAGACACCTTTTTACTCAAAGCTGTTTGAAAAAGGCACCTATTCCCAGTGGGAAAAAAAGGGAAAGATGACCATGGAAGAGCATGCGGCCAAAGTGGTTGACAAACTCATTGAAAATCACACCATTGAGCCCCTCCCGGAAGAGGTCCAACTTAAAATAAAAGCCATCGTTGAAAGAGAACAGGCATGGATTGACGCCAGAGAAGCATAACCTGTACATTTGGTCACAACATTGACCCACCAATTGTGATGGGTAAACCCAAAATGAATGATGCCTAAAAATCTAAAGCCCCAATAAGGTTTAAACATGAAAAACGACAAACATTTTTTCTTGAGAGATGCCTGGAAGTACAACCCGGATACCCCCCGCCACCTTCGGGCGGACAACGCCACCGGCTTTGAAACAAAAACCCTGCACACGGGATTTCATCCCCTGGACAGCAAAGCTGACTTTTCCTCCTTTACCCCTCCCATGGTTCAATCGGTGACCTTTCCCTATGACAGCTTTGAGCGGGTGCCCTGCCCGGTGTACGGCAGGACCCAGACCCCCACCAACCGGGTTCTGGAGCAGCGGCTGGCTGCCATTGAAGGGGGAGAAGCCTGCTTAACCGCCGGTTCCGGGTCCCAGGCATTGTTTAACCTGATATTCACCATTGCCCGTCCCGGCGACAACGTGGTCACCTCCCTGAATATTTTTGGAGAAGGTTACAAGCAGGCCATGGATATCTTTCCCAAACGCTGCAACATCAATTTCAAGTTTGTGGAAAATCCCGCAGACCCAGCCTCCTGGGACGCACAAATTGACGACAAAACAAGACTGTTGTGGATCGAAACCCCCAGCAACCCCACCCTTTTCATCACCGATTTAAAGGCTGTCACCGATGTGGCCCATGCAAGGAAGGTACCCGTATGCGTTGACAACACCACCTGCACGGCGGCCCTGCAGAGGCCCATGGATTTCGGGGTGGATATTGTGGTGCTCTCCATTTCCAAGTTCATCTCCGGAAATGGCTCCATCCTGGGGGGTGCCGTGGTGGGGCCCGAGGAACTCATTGAAGATATCCGCTGGAATACCACCGAGTTTGTGGGCTCCATCATGCAGCCCACCGAGGCATGGATGACCCTTCAGTACATGGAAACCCTGGGCATGAGAATGGAAAAGCACAGCAGCAACTCCCAGAAAGTGGCAGAATTTCTGAAAGCCCATCCCCATGTCATCCATGTGAACTATTCAGGCCTTAAAAGCCATCCCCAGCATGAGCTTGCCTGTCGTCAAATGAAGGCCCATGGTGGCCTGATGTCCTTTGTGGTCAAAGGAGGTATGGAAGGGGCAGCCAAGGTGATGAACAACCTTAAAATGGTGGTTCATGCCGTCACCTTCGGCACCAGTCGCACCATCTGCATGCATCCCCCCACCATCACCCATGAGCACATGACCAGAGAAGAACGACAGAGAGTGGGAATTGACGACGGGCTCATACGTCTTTCCGTGGGCATTGAGACCCCGGAAGATATCATTGCCGATCTCAATCAGGCATTGAATATTCTGTAATTTAAGCCATCCTTCATATCAGCCCCCAAATAGCTTACGCCTTTGGGACAATACTTTCCGAAAAATGAACTTATTGCTCCGAGAGTAGTAAACTGCTAAATGAAGGATGCCCCATTTAATTATCCATTTTTTATGGTTTCCTCCGGAAATAAAACCGTGTAAGGTACATAATAACTTTTTCCGGAGGCACTTTAAATGAGCAAAACCTGGCAGTTCAACCGCATGGAAGTTGCAGGCTCCCTGGGAGACCTGGGAACCCTTTTACCCATTTCCCTTGGAATGATACTGGCCAATGGATTAAATCCAACCGGCACATTTTTGACCATTGGCCTTTTTTTTATTTTTTCGGGAATTTATTACAAGGTAACAGTGCCGGTTCAGCCCATGAAAGTCATAGGGGCCTATGCCATTGCCACGGGTATGAGCGCCAGTCAAGTTTCAGCATCGGGTTTTCTGGTGGGATGTTTTCTGCTTGTCATTGGTGGAACCGGCACCATAACCCTCATTGGAAAATACATTACAAAACCGGTGGTTCGAGGAGTCCAACTCTCCACAGGTGTTCTGCTCATGGCAGAGGGTATCCGGTTCATGCTGGGAACTTCAAAATTCCAGCTGATCAGAGGCAGTGCGGAACCCTGGCTGTCTTTCCAGCACATGGGACCGGTACCCATGGGAATTGTCCTTGGTATTGCCGGAGGCATTGCCACCCTGCTGTTTCTGGAAAACAAAAAGTTCCCGGCCGGCCTGCTGGTAATCATGGGGGGGCTCATGGTGGGGCTCATGCTTGGCAACATGGATATTTTCAGCTCATTTTCCCCGGGACTTTACCTGCCTGAATTTCTGCCTTCAGGCCTTCCTTCCCAGGCAGATTTCACCTTTGCCCTCATGGCCCTGGTGCTGCCCCAGATTCCCATGACCCTTGGAAATGCCGTCATTGCGTACTCAGATCTTTCCGTGGATTATTTTGGCAAGGATGCTGAAAAAGTCACTTATAAAGCCGCATGTATATCCATGGCCCTTGCGAATTTTGCGTCGTTTTTCATGGGAGGCATCCCCCTTTGCCACGGAGCCGGGGGCCTTGCGGCCCACTACCGCTTTGGCGCCAGAAGCGCCGGATCAAATCTGATCATCGGTGGTTTCTTTGTATTGATGACCCTTTTGCTGGGTCCTGGAATAATCTCCCTTCTCCACCTTATTCCCATGGCCATTCTCGGAGTATTACTGCTGTTTGCCGGAAGTCAACTGGCCTTGACCATCATGGATTTAAAGGAAAGAAAAGAACTCTTTGCGGCAGTTATGATACTGGGCATTACCCTTGCTTCCAATCTTGCGGCTGGTTTCATGGTGGGAATTGCGGTGAATTATATCCTGAAATCCGAAACAATGGCAATATAGATTGAAAACTTTGAAAAATGCGCATCTTTAAAATCCGATATCAATAAAAACAACATGTTACAAAACCTGTTCTGGACAAACCAAGGTTGCGCAAATCTCTCAGATGAAACATCAAGGATGATAAATCAGACAAATGCCACATTCTGAAAAAAAACTAATGCAGGAGCAAACCATTGATGATGGTATGACACTTGACTCAATGCTGTCAAATATTTCAATACCTCCCATCCCCGCCAACAGGTTACAGGTTCTGGAAATAGTCCGGCAACCCAATGACAAAATAAACCTTGACGTATTAACCAGACTTTTGTCAGTTGATCCGGGACTTTTCGCCATGATGCTGCAGGTGGCCAATTCCTCCTACTACAGGGGGATCGAAAAAATCAACAGTCTGAGAGGTGCCATCACCCGCATCGGCCTTTCGGACACAGTCAACTCAATTTCTTTTTTCTGCGTCAAAAATGCCCTGCCCCCCCTTCCAGCATTTAAATTTTTTTCCCATGAAGACTACTGGGCCTTTTCCTGGACATCTGCCATGGCTGCAAGGCGACTGGGTCATCCGAACCTGGGAATGAATTTGATTCCAGGAGAACTTTATATGGCAGGCCTGCTTCATGGCATCGGCAAGCTTATGATGGCCATCCATTGCCCTGCAAAACTTGAAAAATGTTTTGTAAAAACCAACAGGGTAAAACAGCCACTTTACAGGCTAGAAAAGGAGGTCTTTGGGACAATCAATGGCTTTTTGGCAGCTAAAATAATGAAATCATGGAATCTTCCGGATAATATCTGCATGGGAGTTGCCTATTACCAAATCCCGGAATTAGCCCCTGCTCAATATAGAGAAATGGCAGGATTAATCCAGTTTGCCTGTGGTATCGCATCAAAAACAGGCATCGGATCCAATGGAATCCAATACGATACAGATCTATCTTCAAGCTATATCGGCCGGCAATCACACCTGTTGCTTTCAAAAAAAGACGTGCAGACAAACATTATCCAGGAAATCAGAGACATGGCCCAGCAGAAATACGAAAGTATGGCAGGTTCTTCCCACGAAACATCCTCAGATTTCCCAGGTAAGACCATTGCCCCGCATCCCCCGGATAAAAAACGCCATGAAAAACATGCCCATGGCATGCTCTTTCCCGGAATTGCGTCTTTTTTAAAATGGATCGGGTGGAGCTGATACAGCAGTTCCTCAGTCATAAGTTCTTCACTTTGACATAGCAGAGTGTGTTTCGTTAAAATTAAAATCAGCTCATATGGTATTAAAAATGAAGGATCATGTTGTGTTTCAGGGTCTTTTATTAAAATCGCTTTTGCGACGGGGTCAGGCTTGTGTTATTGGCGTTATCGCCGTCTGTTTATACAAACCAAAGCCCCCAATGATAATGCAAATAACGCAAGCCTGACCCCAACCGGATAAGACCCTGGAATCCGACATGAGCCAAAATGAAAACTTAAGTGAGTCAGAACAAATCAGTTTACCTTCAAATCAGGCTGAAAAGCTATTCTCCATGAATTTTAAAAAGATACGTGGTAAATTGAAAACTTCTGGGTCCCTTAGGACCCATGAGTACAGGAGGTGAAGTATTATGAAACTGTCCATCATCAGTATACTATGCATTTTAATGGGATCCCCGGTCATAGCAAAGCCTGTGCCCATATCAGCTACACCGCCGCCAACCAAGCTTCAAACCGCCACTCTCCCCGATGTCACCCTGGAAACCATCATAAAACATCTGGATGAACTTTACAGAAGCGATACCGCTTATGCAGAAATGGAAATGACCATTCAGACCCCCCACTGGGAAAGAACCCTGACCATGAAAAGCTGGAGCCAGGGTATGGACAAGACATTCATTGTCATTGACGCCCCTCCCAGGGAAAAAGGATTTTCCACCCTGCGCAAAGGAAACGAGATGTGGAATTTTTTTCCCAAAATCAACAAGGTGATGAAGGTACCTCCCAGTATGATGATGGGCAGCTGGATGGGCTCTGATTTTACCAATGATGATCTGGTGAAGGAGAGTACCCGTATAAAAGATTACCATGCCCGGCTGATGGAGCAGGAGCATCAGAAAACCTGCTTTGTGGAATTCATTCCCCACAAAGAAACGGTTTCACTCTGGGGCAAGATCGTCTCGGAAATTGACAAAAAGACCCTGTTACCCATCTGTGAAATCTTTTATGATGAAAAAAACAGAAAAATCCGGGAACTCTATTTTAAAGAAGTGAAAACCTTTGGCAACAAAACCATCCCGGCAGTCATGGAATTGATTCCCACCACAAAAACAAACCATAAAACAATTATACGCTATACACATGCCAAGTTTGATTTAGACCTTGATAAAGAAACCTTTACCCTGAGAAACCTGCAGAAAAAAAGACGGTGATCACACCGGTATCCCAAGTTTTTTACCCTTGATCAGTCCAGCAGCGGCCAAACTCCCGGCGGGCTTGATCACAACATGGCTGTAACCATCATAACCACCAGGCACAACGAAAAATTAAAATGGCATTATCCGCCCCCAAGGCCCGCTCAATCAGGGCCACTTGTTGAGAGGATCAAATGATGATAATCGGGAAAATCGCATTCAGAAATATCTTCCGACACAAACGCCGCTCTTTTCTCACTGCCCTGTCCATGATCATCGGGTTTATTCTCCTTGGCATCTCCTTTGCCTTTGGAGAAGGGGGCTATGGCCATATCATTGAAATGTTCACCCATTCCCACACCGGTCATATTCAGATCCACAGTCAGGGATACCTGGATCGCCCCGGCCTTTATAAAAATTTTGACCATACCCGGAAACTGCAGGCCGTTTTAAACACCATCCCCGACATCCGGGCCCGGGCTCCCCGGGTCTACTGCGGTGCCCTTGCCTTTATTGATAAGAAAACAACGGCGATACAGATCATTGGGGTGGATCCCCTTAAAGAGAAAGTCCTGTCCAGCCTGGCAGACAAGGTGGATAAAGGCAGATTTCTGGAACCCACCACCGTCAGCGCTCCGCACAATCAGATTATCATCGGCAGCGGCCTTGCCCGGATTCTCCATGCCGACATTGGAAACGACATCGCAATGGTCTCCCAGGGTGCTGATGGTTCCATTGCCAATGACCTGTTCAAAGTGGTGGCAATTTTAAAAAAAGAGGTGGACAGCACGGACCGCAACAATGGTTATATTCACATTTACAAAGCCCAGGAATTTCTGGCCATGGAAAACAGGATTCATGAAGTGGCAGTGATGCTTTCCAGCCACAAGAAATCAAGGCAGGTTACAGCAAAAATAAGGACAGCGCTGGATAAGGCACAATTGACAGGATTTGAGGTCCACCCCTGGGAAGCGGTGGAATCACTCTTTTATAGATCCATGGAAGCGGACAAAAAAGGCAACTGGATCTTTTTGTTTATCATCGGCCTCATTGTGGCACTGGGGGTTCTTAACACGGTGCTGATGTCCATCCTGGAGCGGACCCGGGAGTTCGGGGTAATGCAGGCTGTGGGAACACGTCCCTCCCACATTTTTTTCCAGATTGTTCTGGAAACCCTGTTGCTCTCGCTGATGGCGGTGGTCATTGGTGGAATTCTCACCGTTCCCGTTTTATGGCCCCTTGTGAGCTATGGTATTCCCATGGACCAGCCAATGACCATCGGCGGCATTGAAATTGCCACATTCAGAGCCGGTTTTGTGCCGGAAGCCTTCTTGGTTCCCTTTCTGGTCACGGTTATCACCTCAACACTGGTCAGTGTCATCCCGGCCATCCGCGCGGCCCGAATCAAACCGGTGGATGCCATGAGAAGCTATTGATCTTTCTTCAGCAACGGGTTGACCTGCACCCAATGGAAAAACAATCATGATATATATGAAACTTGCCTGGCGAAACCTATTCAGAAACAAACGCAGAACCCTTCTATCCGCCCTGGCCATTGGTGTGGGCATTGCAGCCCTTATTTTTGTGGATGCCCTGCTCATCGGATGGAAAGAAAACATGATCCGCACCTCCACCTCCACCTTCATGGGAGAGGGCCAGATGCACCACAAAGGATACAGAGACACCCTGGAGGTGGACAAAACCATTATCCATCCCGAAAAATGGGTGGACAAACTCAAATCCAATCCGGATATCCACCGGGTTACCCGACGAACCCAGAGCTTTGGCATGATCGCAAGCCCCGGGAATGTACAATCCATTATCATCAACGGCATTAACCCGGTGACGGAAAAAGAGATTTCAAAACTGGATGAGGCCATCATTAAAGGAGCTTTTCTGGAGGAAAACAATGGAAATAACAAAATACTCATTGGGCGTAAATTGGCGGATATCCTGGGGGTGGTACCCGACGACAAAATAATCATCACCGTCGCCCAGGCCGAAACGGGGGATACGGCCCAGGAAATGTTTCGCATTGGTGGCATATTTGAATTCAAAATAAGGCAGATGGACCGTTCCATGGCGTTTATATGCCTGAAACCGTCCCAGAAACTCTTTAACATCAAAAATAACGTGCATGAGATTGCCTTTACTTTCAAGGATCAGAACCTGTCCACCCATCCGGAACACCCCGTGTGGCACCTTGTGGATGAACCGAATTTGGAAATTCTCAGCTGGCTTGAGTTAATGCCGGAGTTAAAGGCCATGCTGAAATGGCTCAATGTGAGTATGCTCATCATGGCGCTTATTCTGTCTGGGATTGTGGCCGCCGGTATCATTAACACCCTTTTCATGTCTTTATATGAGCGCATGTTTGAATTTGGAGTCCTTCGTGCCCTGGGCACCCGACCGGGAAATATGGCTGTGTTGATCGTGTTTGAAGCGGGGGCACTGGCGGTTATCAGCTCCCTGTTCGGCACATTTATGGGGGGCGTTCTGATTATGATTTTCAGCCGCCTGGGGCTGGATTACAGTGATACTGAATTTGTCAGTGTGGCCATTACCGATCGCATTTATCCGGTCATGGAACCATATCAGTTCATCATCTATCCCCTGGCCCTGATTTTATTTACCATGTTTGTGGGACTCTATCCGGCCATCCATGCCGCGAAAATTTCTCCTTCAACTGCCATGAAAAAATAGGAAACAAAATGTCAGACATCATCATCCATGCAGAAAATCTGAAGAAAACCTATAAAACCGGAATGGTGGAGGTTAACGCCCTTGCCGGGGTTAATTTCAAAATCAGGCCCAGGGAGTTTACAGCCGTTGCAGGCCCATCCGGATCCGGAAAAACCACCCTCCTGAACCTGATAAGTGGCCTGGACACCCCCACCTCAGGCAGCGTTAAATTAAATGGAAAAGAGATCAGCCGGATGAGCGGTGCCGAACTGGGGGATTTCCGGCGGGACCATATCGGTTTTATCTTCCAGTCCTACAACCTGATCCCCGTGTTGACGGTTACAGAAAACATTGAATATATCATGCTTCTCCAGGGAGTGGAAAAAAGGGAACGCCAGCGCCGGGTGACGAAAATACTCAACGAAGTGGGACTTGAAGGCATGGAAAATCGTAAACCCATTGAACTGTCCGGAGGGCAACAGCAGCGGGTTGCCATTGCCAGGGCCATTGTAAGCCGACCCGATATTATTCTGGCAGATGAACCCACCGCCAACCTGGATTCAAAAACAGGCAGTGACCTTCTGGAAATCATGCAGAAACTCAACGAAAAGTGGGGTATGACCTTTGTCTTTTCCACCCATGATCACATGATCATGGAACATGCCAAACGCCTGGTGAGTCTCCATGATGGACGTATTGAAAAAGATGAAATACGGTAACTAAAAAGGTATATGAATTTCGGGCCACCCTCCGCCGGCCCGGTGGCCGATGTTTAAACAAACTCCGAGAAAAAGCAAATATGAAATATATTATTCCAATATGGGCCTTGATGATCTCTGCACTTCTTATTCCCCCCATCCCCCTGCTCCATGGCAATGACACCCCACCGTCACTGACCGGGTACCTCAAATCCACAATGACGGTTCAGCAATTTGCACAAAATACGGTTCTGCCCCCCCTGGAAGATGACAAATCCCACAGCATGTTCCAGAGTCAATTGAGGATGCGGCTTTTCCATGAGCCCTCCGATATTTTATCATTTGAAATCGCCTATGCCATATCCCCCACGGCTGCCAAGCCTTCTCTCATTACCTCCCAGGGCTTTCTCAATCCCCGGGAAAATACCTGGCGCATGTATGACCTTGACGAAAAACTCCGGGAGGACACCCCCCGGGATCTGTCACTGCTCCAGAATCTGGATAGATGTAATATCAATTTTCTCTTTCCATCTGCCGACCTTCATCTGGGCCGTCAGGCCATTGCCTTTGGCAGCGGTAAATTTATCAATCCCACGGATATTTTCTCCCCCTTTCTTTTCCAGGATCTCAACAAAGAGCACAAAACCGGTGTGGATGCCCTGCGCTTGACCATCCCCACCGGCGATTTCAACGAAATTGATCTGGGAGTGGTCTTCGGAAAAGACGGAAAAATGGACAACAACGCCGTTTTTATGCGCACACGCATCTACCTTTTCAATACGGATTTTTCCCTCATGGTCATGGATTTTAAAAACAATCTGATGCTGGGATTTGACATGACCCGTTCCATATCCCAGGCAGGTTTCTGGCTGGAGGCGGCCCATGTATTTGCCGGTCAACTGGATTCCCCCAATAAAGACGAGGACTATTTCCGCCTGGTCAGCGGGTTTGATTTCAGTTTTCCTGACAATACCTATCTTTTTATGGAATACCACTATAACTCTCCGGGAACAGAGGCAAAAGATAAGTACATAACCCAGACCATGGGCACCATCAATCCCTTTACGGGCAAGCCCCTATTAAAAACAGCCTATGCCCATGGGGGCACCTACCTGATGGGAAGACATTATCTTATTCCCGGCATTACCTGTGAATTCACCCCGCTTCTTACCGGCACCCTGCACAGTCTGATCAACCTGACGGATCTTTCAAGTTATATGGGTGCCCGTGTTGAGTATGGTTTAAGGCAGGATCTTTTCCTGGAAGCCGGAAGCTTTCTGGCCATGGGAGAAAGCGCTGACATGGAAGAAACAGCTTTAACCCCGCATTCAGAGTTCGGTCTTTATTCCAATATGATCTATGCAGGTCTTCGTTTCTATTTCTGACCGGATATCTGCCGGTCAACAGCTCAAAACACTGA
Organism: uncultured Desulfobacterium sp.; assembly: GCA_963674605.1. Classification (GTDB taxonomy): domain Bacteria; phylum Desulfobacterota; class Desulfobacteria; order Desulfobacterales; family Desulfobacteraceae; genus Desulfocicer. The sequence continues at coordinate 2,913,260 of OY771474.1, forward strand.
AAAACCATCAAAATCATTGACATTGACTATCACCTTGTAAAGTTTCATAGAAATTCAGTATTTGACCTCACCTTTGATTCCTTATAGAGATAAGAATTTATATCCATCGCGTAATCAAAACCGGGCTTGGTCATAAGATGGGCCTTTCATCACAATTGGCGGAGCAACGGGGTCAGGCTTGTGTTATTGTGTTTTTGACAAGTATCTAAGAATAAAGATAATTTTAAACGAAAAGGCCAATAGCGCAAGCCTGACCCCTCCCCAGGGTGGCCCATGTTGTGCCCAAGGCCTCAAAACCATTATTTTTTATAAAGGAGTCCCTTCATGTTACGACGTTTACTATTGATTGCACTGTTGCTCCTATTCATGTACGCCCCTGCAGCGACGGCGGAAGATGTCGAAGCAAAAACCGGAACCGGAATGCACATCTGGTTTGACACAGGAGGACCGGTGGGTGGCACATACAACACCGTGGTGTACAATGGTGCAAAAACCGCAGCCAATGACATCGGTGCCAGAATCACCTTTGTCTATTCCGACTGGAGCCCGGAAAAAATGATAGAAAACTTCAAAAAAGCCATTGCCGCCAGGCCCACCGGCATTGTGGTCATGGGACATCCGGGGGATGCCGCATACATGCCCTTTATTAAGGAAGCGCGCCAAGCCGGTATACGAGTGACGGCCGTTGATACCCCCCTGCCAGAAAACCAGGCCCAATTTCACTCCCAGGGATTTGGTTATATCGGACCGGACAACTATAACCAGGGTGTGAGTATGGCCAAGCAATGCATGATGCGATTTAACCTTAAAAAAGGGGACCGGGCCTTTGTGTGGGGGCTGAAACGGCTTCCCACCCGGGGCCTTCGTGCAACGGCCATTCTGGATGTATTTGAAAAAGAGGGAATAACAGTGGATTACCTTGAAATTTCACCGGAAGTGGACAAGGACCCCTCCCTTGGCACCCCCATCATCACTGGCTATCTGGCATCGCACCCCGACTGCAAAGCCATGGTCATTGATCATGGTGCACTCACCGCACAGATGGAAAATTTCCTGAGGGCGGCTGGTGCTGCACCTGATGATATTGATGTGGCGGGCTTTTCTCTTTCTCCGGCCACGGCCACGGCCATTGAAAAAGGATATGTTGATCTCATCGGTGATGCCCAGCCTTTTTTACTGGGATACTTTTCCGTACTTCAGATTGCGCTGACTGAAAAATATGGTTTTTCAGGACTCACCATTGACACAGGGGGGGGATTTGTGGATGCCGACAACCTGTCACTCATCGCACCCCTGGCCAAAAAAGGACTTCGATAAGTACCCACACATATATTTTTCACCACTCCACGGATATATATCTGCCATATCTCTGGATTTTATCTTGAGAAATATATGATTGGTTATTTAGCCCTATACATTATGACTCCCCTTATCCAACTTTCTCAAATTACCAAGTCCTATGGCCATGTCTCCGCCTTAAAAGGCATTGACATGACACTCCATGAAAACGAAATTCTCGGCATCATTGGCGACAATGGTGCCGGGAAATCCACCCTGATCAAAATCCTTTCCGGGGTTGAAAAATTTGATTCAGGCCAGATGTTCTTTTCAGGCCAACCCATCTGCCCCCACACCTTTTCCGTAAGCAGTGCACGAAAAATGGGCATTGAAACCGTTTTTCAGGATAAATCCCTGGGGGAATCCCAGTCCATATGGCGTAACTTTTTCATGGGCCGTCACAGGAAAAACCCACTGGGCCTGATCCGGGTACGTCATGAAAAAAAAGAGGCCATGCGGGTGCTCACAAAGCTGCTTGGGATGGATGGTGTGGGTATCTCCCCGGGGGCACCGGTATCGGTTCTATCAGGTGGTGAAAGGCAGGGCCTTGCCATCGGCAGGGCCATGTATTTTGATGCCCGGGTGGTCATTATGGATGAGCCCACCACGGCCCTTGCCGTAAGAGAGGTGGGCAAGGTGCTGGGCTTTGTTAAAGCCCTTAAAAAAGAAGGTAAATCCGGTATTTTTATCTCCCACAATCTGCACCATGTCCATGAGGTGGCAGATCGATGCCTGTTTATCCAACACGGTAAGGTGATGGCTGAGGTGCATCAAAAAGATGCCTCACCGGAGATTCTTATCGAAACATTGATGAAGTGTTCCTGATATGCCGCCTCTACCCGATTTCATAAAATTCAATTCCCTGCAGTGGGCGATCTCCCTTATTTTTATAATTCTGCTGTTGTCCTTCATGGCCCTTGCCCCCCATACCTTTCTGCACTCCAGGATTTACATTGCCTATCTTTCCACCATCCCCTTTGCCGGAATGATCGCCGTTGCCATGACCCTTGTGGTGATCACCGGTGAAATAGACCTCTCCTTTCCATCGGTGATGGCCGCATGTGGATTTGCCCATGCCACCATCTATACCGCCACCGGCAGCCCTGCACAGGGGCTTGTGGCGGCCATGGCAATAGGGGCAGTGGCCGGGGGACTCAACGGCCTTTTGGTGGTGGGCTTCGGGGTGCCGTCCATCATTGCCACCATCGGCACCCAGTTTTTCTGGCGGGGACTCACCATCCTGCTGGCAGGGGGGCTGGCCCTTAACATGGCTGAAATCAGGGACACCGCCTTTTATTATGTCATGGTGGGACGATGGTTTGGCTGGCTGCCGGCCCAGGCCGTATGGTTTTTCCTGCTGACGGCCTTTTCCTGGCTGCTCTTGAACCGCCATGTTTTTGGCGACCACATCCGGTTCTGCGGGGACAATGCCCCTGCGGCAAGGATGATGGGCATTCCTGTTGCCCGGGTCCGCGTGGGCGTCTTTGTGTTCATGGGTATGGTAACCGGGCTTTCCGGGGCCATGGTATGCATGGAGATGGCCAGCTGGTGGCCCACCCAGGGAGAAGGATATATGCTGCTGGTTTTTGCGGCGGTATTTGTGGGGGGCACCTCTGTTTTTGGTGGAAAGGGAACCATTTACGGCACACTCATCGGTGCTGTCATCATCGGCATGATCGAGGCCGGGATTATCAGCTGTGGCCTGTCCGGACTCTGGACCCGCATGGTCTATGGCATCGTCATCATGATTTCCGTTTCCAGCCACGCCGCATTAACAAAATATTCAAAAGGATAGGTATGACAACCACACACCCTAAAGTTCTTGAAGCCATCAAACCCTTTGGAAGACTGTCTGAACTCTGCCTGGCCGATCTTGCACAAGCACCGGAGCAGGGGATAAAAGTGGCCGGCATTTATTGCACCTTCGCACCGGAGGAAATCGTTCGGGCGGCCGGCATGATCCCCGTCTCTTTGTGCGGGAAAGATGAAAGACCCATTGCAGCGGCAGAAAAAGATCTGCCGGCGGCCCTTTGCCCGTTGATAAAATCCAGCTATGGCTTTGCCATTTCCGACACCTGCCCCTATTTTCATGCAGCGGACATCATCATTGGTGAGACCACCTGTGACGGCAAAAAAAAGATGTTTGAACTCATGGGCAGGATCAAACCGGTTCATGTAATGCAGCTGCCCTATGCGGCAGATAATACCTCGGCAAAGGTTTTCTGGCGGGCCGAGGTGAAACGGTTAAAAACCTTCATAGAGGCCCAGACAGGAAACTGTATCACCGATGCGGCCCTTGCAGAGCATATTGATCTGATTAATCTGCGTAACGAAAAACTCATGGCCTTGTCAAATTCAATGGCTTCCGCCACCCCGCCCATGACGGGCAGAGAACTTCTTCTGATCATGGAATCACGAAATGTGGCCATTGATATTAAAGCATATAACCAGCTGCTGGATAAACTGCTGGAAACCATTGCAGGACTTGAAGCTGAACGGCCTTCTAAAAAATCCGGCCCGCGAATTCTCATCACCGGTTGCCCCATGGGTTCGGGTTCAGACAAAGTGCTGAAAATCACAGAAGAGCTGGGAGGGCTTGTGGTTGTCCAGGAGCACTGCAGCAGCCTTAAAAGCATCTTTCGCCACACAGAGAAAAAGGAGCATCTGCTGGAAGGTATAGCTGATCACTACCTTGAAACCCCCTGTGCCTGCATGAGTCCCAACACCAGGCGGATGGCGTATCTACTGGCCTTAATTGATCAATTCCATGTGGATGGGGTGATTGATGCAACGCTGGAGAACTGCCAACCCTATACGGTGGAGCATGTTACCGTGGCAAGAGAAATCGAGGCCCGGGCAGGGGTTCCAGTTCTTCATATCAATACCGGATATTCCCCATCGGACACGGAGCAGATCCGTGTGAGAGTGGAAGCCTTTCTGGAGATGCTGTGAAAAGGGTGATCCTTGACAAAAAGCAATTTTAGAACCTATATTTTTCATTGAGCGTGCCACACCCATACAAAAAGGAAATAAAATGAGTGAAGACATACGATGGAAACAACGGTTTTCAAATTTTAATAAAGCGTTGAGGCAATTGCAGAAATTCATTGATAAAGGAGATTTATCCGATCTTGAAGAACAAGGCTTAATCAAAGCATTTGAATATACCTACGAACTTGGCTGGAACACCATAAAAGATTTTCTTGAATTCAGCGGTCAATCCGATATTTATGGGTCAAGGGATGCCATCCGAAAAGCCTTCCAGCTGGGTATCATCAAAGACGGTGACGGCTGGATGGATATGCTGAAAAGCCGCAACAAGACATCCCATACCTATAATGAAGACACGGCAAGGGAAATCAACCATGCCGTTGTAACCATCTATTATGACCTATTCATACAGCTAAGGCATAAATTTGAACAGCTCAGTTCCAATGAACAATAATCAGGAAAAATGTACATACGGGCTCAACCAGAAAACCATAAAGAAAATTATTCTTGTTTTTCAGGCTTTTAAAGAGATAGATGCCGTAATTTTATATGGTTCCCGTGCCAAGGGAAACTACAAACCCGGTTCAGACATTGATATGGTCCTGAAGGGGGAAAAATTAAACCTGCGTCTGTTGAACAAAATCAGCCTTGCCCTGGATGATCTGCTGCTGCCTTATATCTTTGATGTCTCAATTTACCATCAGATCAGCAACCCGGACCTCCTAGCCCATATTGCCCGTGTGGGCAAAACCTTCTATACCGGAGAAATCATAAATGGAGGCAATTAGGTATGAGGGCTTCTTGTTTTCAATCACCAGTTGCCAGGGCAAGCTTGGTAAGCGCCTCCGCCGGAATATGGCACATGATATAATGGCCGTTGGCAAGCTTCTGCATGGCCGGTTTTTCGCGCTCACAGATGCTGCCCCCATCGGAAAGATGGCTTCTTCTGGGACAACGTGTGTGAAAATGACACCCCGTGGGCTGATCCAAGGCGCTGGGGACATCCCCTTTCAGACGATTGAATTTTTTCGCAGCCAGGGGATCCGGCACGGGCACCGATGCCAGAAGGGCTTCGGTGTAGGGATGATAGGGCGGGGGGTAAATGCACTCCACCGGACCATACTCCACAATTTCTCCCAGATACATGACCGCAATATAATCGGAAATAAACCGCACCACGCTCAGATCATGGGCAATGAATATCATGGTGGTGTCAAGTTCATCTTTAATCTCGTTCAATAGATTCAGCACAGCCGCCTGCACCGACACATCAAGGGCGGATACCGGCTCATCACAGATGACCAGATTGGGCTGGATGGCCAGGGCTCTGGCTATGCCCACCCGCTGTTTTTCGCCACCACTCAGCTGGCGGGGAAGCCGGTCATAGTAATACTCATCAAGCTTCACAGCTTTGAGCAGCCGTTTGGCTTCGGCCTTTACCTGTCCCCGGGGAACGGTGTTAAATTTTCGCATGGGTCTGGCAATCTGCCGTCCCACGGAAAAAGAAGGGTTCAATGTGGAATCGGGATTTTGAAACACCATCTGCAGCTCTTTGATGACCTCGCCGGTGCGCTGGGAAACGGGATCGGAAATATCAATGCCCATGAGTGTTGCCTTGCCACCGGTGATTTTTTCAAGACCCAGAAGTCCCTTGACCAGGGTGCTCTTGCCGCACCCGGATTCCCCCACAATGCCAAAGGTGGAACCCTTTCGAATCTCCATGGAAATACCGTCCACGGCCTTTACATATCTTTTTTTACCGAACCCCAGGGTTTCCTTGAGTGACCCGGTGCGATGGTCATAGTAAACCTTCAAGTTTTCCACCGATGCAATGATCTCATCGGAGCCATCGGACATGGCATCAAAGGTTTCGTCGGATCGGGTAAGCTTTTTTCGTTTTCCCCTCACATACTCATTCCAGGGAATGGAAAGGGGTTTTTCTCCAAGAAAACAACGTGATTTATGATCCTGTCCCAGATCCACCAGATCCGGATGCCGCACCGGACATTTATCCTTTAAATCAACGATACCCTGCCCCTCTTCGGAGCGCTTCAGCCAGTCACACCGGGGGGCAAAGATACAGGAATCGTGTTTCCTCTCTGAAGGATGGGGTACCCGGCCCCGGATGGACCAGAGACTTGAAAAGGAAAGATCATCGGTGAGACGGGGAATACAGCACAAAAGCCCCCGGGTATAGGGATGAGCCGGACGTGCAAAGATATCCGTGGTTAAACCTGTCTCCACCATCTCTCCGGCATACATGACGCAGATGCGGTTACTCACCCGGGCCACCACTCCCAGGTTATGGGTAATAAAAATAATACCGGTGTTGTAATCTTTTTTAAGATCTTCAATGAGATCCAGCACCGCCGCCTCCACCGTGACATCAAGGGCCGTGGTGGGCTCATCCATGATCAGCAAGGCGGGGTTATTGAGCATGGCCATGGCAATGACCACCCGCTGCTGCTGCCCACCGGAAATCATGTGGGGAAATCGTTTCATCACATTGGCGGCATCGGGCATGTACACCCGGTCCAGCATCTTAATGCTCTTTTTTTCGGCATCGGCATAGGAGATCTCATGGTGGGTGGTCAACACTTCACACAGCTGTGCACCAATGGTTAACGAGGGATTCAAAGCCTGCATGGGGTCCTGATAGACAATGGAAATCTGATTGCCGCGAATTTTTCGCAATTCTTTTTTGTCCGTGCCCACAAGCTCTTTTCCCATGAACTTGATACTGCCCCCCACCACCTTGCCATTGGACCCGAGGAAATCCAGGATACCGAATGCAATGGTGCTTTTGCCGCACCCCGATTCCCCCACCACCCCGATGGTTTCACCGGGACGAATGGTAAAATTAACCCCACGTACGGCAGGAATGTCTCCCTTTCTTGTCTCATAGGAGATGGCAAGATCTTTAACTTCAAGAACAGGACAGGATGCATCGGATCTGGATTTTTCCATATAAACGAACCACCATGACAGTCAAAGACTGCCTTAATAAAAATTTTTACCCCGGGTAGAACAACTCGATTTTTCCGGAGTTTCAGATATTCCTTCATGCCTGGCCCCTCTCCACTTTTCCCATACTGACTCAACTTTCGGTATAGATTGATCCGGGAGGTCCCACAGGCACGAGTCCAAAAGCTAAGTTACTGATATCGTGACATCTCTTCTCTGAGTCCATCGGCCAGCAGGTTTAAACCCACCACCAGGGAAGCAATGGCAATGGAGGGCCACATGGAGGCCCAGGGGCTGCCGGAAAGGATAAACTCCCGTCCCTTGGCCACCATGCTGCCCCAGTCCGGGGATGGCGGCGGCATGCCAAGGCCGAGAAAGCCCAGGGTTCCCATGGCAAAAATAGCATATCCCACCCGGAGCATGGCATCAATGATGATGGGACCCTTGGCATTGGGCAGAATCTCCACAAACATGATGCGAAGGGCGCTTTCCCCCCTTGTCTCGGCGGCCCGGACATAATCCTTATTTTTTATATCCAGGGTCAATCCCCGTACAAGCCTTGCCACCCCCGGGGTTCCCACAATGGCCACGGCAAACACCACATTCACCGCCGAGGCCCCAATGGCTGCCACAATAATAAGATAAAGCAGAATCACCGGCACCGACATCATGGCATCCAGGCATCTCATGATAATCTCGTCGGCCCACCCCCCCTTATATCCACTGAGAAGACCCAGGTAAGACCCCAGAAGCAATGATGCAAATACACCCAGAATAGCCGTGCCGCCGGGAAGCCACAGCTTATCGTTCACCGGCAGAATCACAAGCACAATCCGGGCACCATAGACGATGCGGGACCAGATGTCCCTGCCCAGTTCATCTGTGCCCAGAATATGGGTGGTGGAAGGTCCCTGGTTGGGTGCTTTCCAGTCCTGCTCCATGGGACCATAGGAGGTCACAAGGGGAGCAAACAACGCCACAGAAAACCAGAAAACAACCATGATCAGCCCAATAAGTGCGGTTTTAGAGGAAAACAGCACAGAGAACATTTCCAGAAATTTATTTTTTTTCAGTTGCTTTTCACTCATAATTTTCCTGTTTCTTTTTTTTATAAGAAACTCCATCCAAAGTACTGTAATAATGAGAGTTTCAACTTTCGTTGTAGCAGGTGTTTACTGCCATGTATGTTATATGAAAAGGTAGCCTTCAAGTCTACCTCGGCAGAGCCCCTCCCCCGATGGGCAATAGGAACCGGACAATCGAACTGTCTACAGTTCCGGTCCGGGCCCATTGCCCGTCGGGGGAGGGGCGGCATAATGCCATTTACTATTTTCAATATTCGTTGTGTCCGCCAGGACATGTGGGTTTATATGAAAATGCCGAGAGCAGAGCCCCCGGAGGGCCATCGGACCGGCCCATTCGGAGCCAAAGGCGATCAGTCCATTTGCCCTGCCGGGCGTTAAGAAGCGCAGGCTGTTTGAGGACAAACCTGCCCGCAGTTCCTGCGCTTTAGACCGGCAGGGCAAATGGGCCGCCGACGGTCCGGGGGCGGTCCGATGGCCCGTCGGGGGCGGCATAATGCCATTTACCATTTTCAATATTCGTTGTGCATAGGCCGTATCCAAAATTCGGTCTACCCTTGACAGTTTTATGAAAACCGTATCCTGGGATTTAAAAACGTATACAGAACATCCGCCACCAGCTGTGTACCCACGGCGATAAGCACCATGATCATGGTGCCGGCCTCAATGGCATTGACATCCTTGTAAAGGGCGGAATCCAGAAGATACTGCCCCAGGCCAGGATAGCCGAACACCACCTCCACAATCACAATGCCACCCATGAGCCAGTTCACATGGAGCATGATAACGGTGATGGGGGCGATGAGGGCATTTCTCACGGCATGTTTCCACACCACCGTAAAATAGGGAAGTCCTTTAAGAAATGCCGTTCTGATATAAGCCGACTGCATCACATCCGCCATACTGGCACGGGTGATGCGAAGGATATAGCCAAGTTCAATCAGGGTAAGGGTCAACACCGGCAGCACCAGCATGTCCGGCCGTTGCCAGGGTGCTTTTTCACCAAACACCGTGGCGCCGGGCACCAGATCCAGCCAGTGGGAAAGAATGAGAATCAGAAAAATACCAGTGGCAAACTCTGGTATGACGGAAAAAAACATGCCGAAGATAGAAAGGAAACGGTCTTTGAAAGATCCCACCTGAAGCCCTGCAATGATGCCAAGTAACAACGCCAGGGGCATGACGATGACAAAGGCAATGCCAGCAAGCACCAGGGAATTTCGAAGTCGAACAAAAAGACTTTTATTCACCGGTCGTCCGGTGCGAATGGAAACCCCGGGGTCCCCCCGGACAAATCCCTTTTTCAGGGGAATATACTTTGAAGGACCGCCGCTGGTTTTCTGCCATCCCGAACCCGCAGTAAAGGTCCACACCTCTTTTCCGCCCCCTTTTTCCCATAAGACCGCGTGGTTGGCACGATCCAGACCCCAGAAAAAAAGGTTACCGTCCTTATCTGTTTTCCAGCGCTGGTTATCTTTTTTTCGGGTGATGGTGCCGTCTTTTGCCCGGACATCGACCATAAGATCATCGCCATCAAGGGTCCAGCGCACCAATGTACCGTCGGTTTCTTTGGCCCACCACTCTTGAAAACCGGTTTCCGTGGTAATACGGGCAAGGGGCATTTTTATTTTTCTTGCCGCATGCCAGTCACTGCCGGTGAGCCAATACAGATAGCGGGTGGTCATGGGTTTATCAAACCCCATCTGGGCCAAAAAAGACGCCTCCTGTTCCGGTGTTATAAAAGCGCCCAATATGTTTTTGGCAATATTACCCGGTGAGGATTCCACGATGACAAAAACCGCAACGGAAACAACAAACATGGTCAGCAAAAGAAGAAAAAAACGCCTTAGAATAAATTTGGCCATAGGATTCTCTGTTTAAAGATTATCAGTTATAATGGGCGAAAATCAGGCACCCATCAGGTCCTCCATCCGGCATGGAATCAAACAGGTACAAGGGGCAACTACCAAACAAAGGTATTGATTACAACATGGGGTCAACCGTCGCATTTGGCGGACCAAAGGGGTCGGGCCTGGGATAAGCACTTCGGCGAAAACAACTTGCACATGGCGCTTAAGGCCTTAAAATATGCCCCATAAAAAAGTAGGTAGAAGTTAAACAAACTTTATTGGAAAAAGCAAGGGCTCACCTGATATTTTTTTAAAAATTATTAATATATCAATTTAACAAATAAAAACATCTCTTCTGCACAACTTTCGGTGTTGATGAATTCATGAGGGGTCAGGCTTACATTATCGAACTTGTCAACCGTTGAAATAAACCCGAGCCCGTTCATCACCACTTAAGACCAAAATTTGGTATATCTATAACTTTCGAGAGGGAGTGCTCATGCCATATGTCCACCAATTTTTTATAGGTAGCCGAGGGTATGGATTCCCCCGATTTTTTCATAAGGAGACTCAAAAATTGGGAATGGAAATAGAACGAAAGTACCTGATCAAGGGAATTTCCGGGAAAATGCCCTGGCAACGACAGGGGATACATTCATCCCTTTTGCAACAGGGATATCTTCACAACAGTGACAATGCGGTTGTGAGGGTTCGAACTGCAGACAACAGGGGTTTTCTGACCATAAAGGGAAAAACAGAAAATGCCTGCCGGAAGGAATTTGAATACGAAATTCCACTAACTGAGGCCATTGAAATGCTTGCATTGTGCCAGGGTAGCACCATCAGCAAGAGACGTTATTATTTGGATCACATGGGGTTCATCTGGGAAATTGACGTATTTTCCGGTGACAATGCCGGCCTGGTGGTGGCGGAAATAGAACTGAAAGCACCGGATCAGATCTTTCCGGAGCCACCCTGGCTGGGCAAAGACGTCACACATGATCCCAAATATTATAATTCAAACCTGGTATTGTGCCCTTTTTGTCGTTGGTAGTTTCACCAGGATCTGGTTCATCAAGGAGGGCAGGCTTCCGAAACTGAGATTTTTATTAAAAAATCGGGGCTTGGTCACAGCATGGGCCACTTTGGGGTGGGGTCAGTGGGGTGGGGTCAGGCTTGCGTTATTGGCATTATCGGTATTTCTGGCCTTTGCACAGGCTGTGGTCGATAACGCCAATAACACAAGCCTGGCCCCGTTGATCCACCAAATGTGACGAGTGGCCCATGCTGTGACCAAGCCCAAAAATCGTCTATGCATGGTCACGGGTCAAAAACATGAAACCTGAAAAAAACTGAGCCACCAATAAGACAAGCCCACCCCAGTTGGACCGCCAGATGTGGCGGGTGGTCCATTTTGTCACCAAGACCGGGGGGATTAAGAAACAGACGTGATTCATCTCACGGGCACATTGCCCCCAAAAGGGTACGCACACGTTGATGGATATCGTCTCTAATGGCAACAACCTCTTCAATGGATTTTCCCGCAGGATCCGGCAGATCCCAGTCCACCACCTTGCACCCGGGAATAAAGGGACAGGCTTCGCCGCAACCCATGGTGACAATCATATCAACATTACCAGCCCGGGCCAGTGCATCCTTCAGGGAACTGGGAACATTAAAGGCAATATCAATGCCTTTTTCCGCCATGGCGGCCACGGCCATGGGATTAATCATCTCTGCCGGAGCACTGCCGGCACTGATGACATCATACTTATCCCCTGCCAGCTGCCTTGCAAAGCCAGCGGCCATCTGGCTTCGCCCCGCGTTTTCACGGCAGGCAAAAACAACGCACTTCCGATTTTCAAACGGAGTCAAAACCTGGTCAGCCAGACGGCTTATATCATCTGCCACCCCAGGAAAACCGGCAATTTCACCCCGATGATCAACCCCGGGATAACAGCATTCCCCTGCGTATGTGCAATCCATTGCATCAAAAAAGTAACGGGTGGTTAAACGAATGCCGTCAAACAGATTCTTGCCATGGGTGGCACCCACAGACAGCAGAATTCCCCTCCGATGATCCCCACCTGGATCTTTCAGGCCCAGACGATATTTTCTGGACCAGAGGGTCTGGATTCGGTCTATGACAGCTTTCATGCGGGCCGGAACCCCATAAAAATAAACCGGTGAGGCCATCACAATGAAATCGGCACGCCGCATCAGTGGAAAAAGATCCCGGGCCAGGGTATCCTTAATGGAACAAACCCCTTTTTTTTCACAATATCCGCACCCGATGCAGGGTTCGTAAACATCAAAGGCGGGTCGCACCGTGTGGGTTTCAAATCCTCTTTTCTGGGCCTGATCCATGAAAAGGGATAAAAGATATTCATTGTTCCCCCCGGATCTGGGGCTGGCATTCAAACCTAAAACAAGCATGCCTTTTCTCCTCATTCCTCAGCGAATATAAAGATGGACGTCTGGCGACACAAAAAAATATTGTAAATGGCATTATGCCGCCCCCAACGGTCGCCCGTTGGGGGCTCTCTGCGGACGGCATCGTCAATGAATGGATCTGAACGCATCAGATCTTCACATATCCGTTATTTGATACCCAGTAATTCAACTTCAAAGAGCAGTGTGGAACCAGGAGCGATTGCATTTCCGGCACCCCGGTCTCCATATGCCAGATCAGAGGGAATAAAAAGTTCCCATTTGGAACCCACCTTCATCAGCTGCAATGCTTCGGTCCACCCTTTAATCACCCCCCCGACCTGGAAGGAAGCAGGCTTACCTCTTTTATAGGAAGAATCAAATTCTTTGCCATCAATGGTGGTTCCCCTGTAATGGCATTCCACGGTATCAGAAGCCTGGGGAAGTGCCCCGTCACCCGAGGTGATCACCCGGTACTGAAGCCCGCTTTCCAGGGTAACAATATCTTCTTTTTCCTTGTTCGCCTTGAGAAAGGCTTCACCCTTGGACTTGTTATCCTCGGCGGCAATTTTCATCTGGGCCATCTGTTTTTCCCGCATTCTATTCTGGAAAATCATCATGGCATCTTTCATTTCCGCTTCGGTCAGAATGGTTTCTCCCCCTTTCTGGCTCTCGGTGAACCCCTGGAAAAAAGAGGCCACATTGACATCAAAATCCCGTTTGAGATTCTGGCCGATATTGTACCCCAGGGAATAGCTTATTTTTTCATCTTCTGTTGTTACAGCTGTCTTTGTTTCATCTGCGGCAAAGATCTGCCAGGCAGGGCACATCACCATAGCAAAGGCACACAGTACAACCATTTTTCTTAAACCGATCACGAGACTCCTCCTGTAAGTTAATGTAACCCGACGTTTCGAGGTGAGCGCCAATGCATGGGTTCAGGCATGTTTTCTTCAAATTTTTATCAAAGAGCTCCGTTCTGGTTCCCATACCCCCAGGCCCCGCCCCAAATGGCTGGGCTTAAAACTAAGGAGCAAAGGATAAAGCCTGAAAGAATCGCCATGGTGCCACCCGAACCCCGGGCAAATCCGCCAATTCCAAAAGTTGTGACTACAGTGTATGTGGTATCAGAAACTGGGGTGAATGGCAATGACGTTCTCCCACTAAGTGGCAATTATGACCCCAGCCCCATGTTGTGACCAAGCCCTGAAATTCCATGGTCACCGGGGAGCGACAATCCATGGACAGATGGCTTCAGACCGATCAGGATATCTTTTTCAGTACATAAGCCAGCCAGCATTCGCCTGTTTTCAAAAGGGAGGTGTTTTTAAAGGAATGCACAAGGTCAAAGGACATTGGATGAAAAATGGATTTCAGCTCAGCTTCCTGCCACAGATAAAAGCTGCGACCTGTTGTATCTTCACTGATGCCGTTTCCCTGCTTAAGGGAAAGGAATAAAATGCCCCCAGATTTAAGACCGGCGGTGATGTGAGTCAGAAGGGGGGCAAGATCTTCCCGGTGCACATGCACAAGTGCCCCGGTCAGAAGAATGCCGTCCACCGCCACCCGGGAAAAGTCAAAGGTGGTAAAATCCCCCCAAATTACCCGGCAGCCGGAGTGTTGCCCGGCCATGCGGACAAGCCCCCGGGAACGCTCCAGGCCCACGGCATTAAATCCTCGCTGTTTAAGCCACAAAAGATCCCTGCCGGCTCCGCACCCCACATCCCACACCTCGGCCCCCGGGGAAAGATGTTCCACCACAGGCCCAAGAAAAGAAGACGGGTCCACATGGACGGTACTCTTAAAATAGGCTTTATATTCCCTGTGATAGTAATCCATAAAAAAGAGCCATACTCCCAGACAAATCAAAAAACAGTATCTTTCACCAATACCGTCGCCAATTTTTAAAATGCGCTTTGATCAGAAGCTCAAGGGTCAATATGTTGTATAATTATGATTTTGAAAGTAAATCCTGGGCTTGGTCACAACATGGTCCACATGGGGGGTGAGGTCAGGCTTGCATTATTAAAACAATTCCCCCAGAGCACCCATGCTGATTTTTTCCACAACAGCATTGCCGATCCCCTGTAAAAAAACAAAGCTGATGGCATCATTTTCTTTTTTCTTGTCCCGGCCCATGGCGTTCAGCAATTCTTTTGCATCGGCATTAAAGGATATGGGCAGCTGCAGACGGGTCAACACCCGGGAGATCCGATCACATTCCTCCCGTGTCAACATGCCTTTTTTTCTGGAAAATTCAGCAGCGGCCACCATACCTACACTGACGGCCCGGCCATGCCCCATTCCGGTGAGTTTTTCCAGGGCATGGGCAAGGGTATGCCCAAAATTGAGTTTCTTTCGTTCCCCTGCCTCCCTTTCATCCCGCTGGACCACACCGGCCTTGAGTTTAACGGAATCAAGCACCAGTCGATGAATCACGGTTTCATCCAGAGCCAGGGCCTTTTCACAATTATCCTCAATGTAAGAAAGCATTCCGACATCGGCAATAAGTGCATGTTTGACAATCTCTCCGAACCCGTTGGAAATCTCATCAGGGGACAGCGTTTTTAAAAGAGAAATATCACACACCACAAATTCGGGCTGACAGAACACCCCAATCATGTTTTTATAGGCATCCAGGTTTACACCGTTTTTCCCCCCCACACTGGCATCCACCTGGGAAAGAAGCGTGGTGGAGACAAAGCCGAACTTAAGCCCGCGCATGTAGGTGGATGCTGCAAAACCCGTGACATCACACACAATGCCCCCACCAATGCCCAGAATAAAGGTGGAACGATCTGCCCCAAGGTCAATAAGCTCCCGGTAAATCCCCTCCACGGTGGCAAGGGTTTTATGGCCTTCACCGGTGTTTATGGTAATCACAGGCGCCTGGGGAAATACCTGCCCCCAGGCAGTCTTTACATTGTGATCGGTGATGATAATCACTTTTCCCGGGGGCAGGTACCGGCCAACATTTTTCAGTTGCTCACCCACATGTATGCGAGAAAGACCACCAGCCCCTTGAACGTCTATGGTTTTCAAGAGAAATCCCCCGTAATGGCGTGGATGGCATTGATCCGGGCCATAAGTTTTTCAAATTGATCCGGATACAGCGACTGGGCGCCATCGCTCATGGCCTCCTGGGGATTATGGTGCACCTCTATC
The DNA here is from genome assembly GCA_963674605.1 of uncultured Desulfobacterium sp. Classification (GTDB taxonomy): domain Bacteria; phylum Desulfobacterota; class Desulfobacteria; order Desulfobacterales; family Desulfobacteraceae; genus Desulfocicer. Next base: position 2,929,080 of record OY771474.1, read on the forward strand.
ATAAGCCCATGGGCTCCCATGGCTGCCGCCGCACAGGCCAGGGGTCCCACCTGATCCCGGACACCCGCCGCATGGCTGGGGTCCACGATGATGGGCAGATGGCTTTCCTTTTGCACCGCCGTCACCACGGACAGATCCAGGGTGTTTCTGCTGTGACGCACAAAGGTTCTCACCCCCCGTTCACACAAAATCACCTGTTCATTGCCCTCTTCCATTATATATTCCGCCGCCATCAACCATTCCTGGAGCATGGCGGACATTCCCCTTTTTAGAATCACCGGACGATGGGATTTCCCGGCTCGTTTGAGCAGACTGAAATTCTGCATGTTTCGGGTGCCGATCTGCACCACATCTGCATAGGCTTCCACCGCATCAAAATTATCCACATCCATGACTTCCGTGACAACGGGCAGGCCGGTCTCTTCCCTCACCCTGGCCAGGATTTTAAGCCCCGCTTCTCCAAGCCCCTGGAAAGAGTAGGGAGAGGTTCTGGGTTTAAAGGCTCCCCCCCGGAACATGGCAGCACCGGCTTTTTTCACGGCAGCGGCAATTGTCAAAGATTGAAGCTCGCTTTCAATGGCGCAGGGTCCTGCAATGACGGGCATGGAGCCATCCCCGAACACAGCATTACCCACCTTGATCACAGTATTATCCTGTTTTAACTCCCGGCTCACCAACTTGTATGGTTTCGTCACGGGGATGACCTCCTTAACACCGTCAAGGCCCAGAAAATGAGCAGCATCCACGGACCCCTTATTGTGTAAAATACCAATGGATACGCGGTCTCCTCCTGGAATGGGGCGGGCCATGTAGTCACGCTTTTCCGCTGCAGCAACCACACCATTGACTTCACTGTCTGTTGCACCTTTTTTCATTACGATCAACATTGTTTTTTCCTCCGTCCAAATATTTTTATCACCAAAGTTTTTTTCCAGCAACAAAAAAGGCTGCAGATCAATTCATCTGCAGCCCCAGCTAAAAAGGCTGCAGGTGGTTACCCGCAGCCTTTGTTTAATTTCCTTTTTTTAAACCGTCAGGATAAAACAAATCCGGGGGCACCTGAAATAAACCAGCGTGGCCACCAGAAACACACCCATAGATATACCACTCCCTTTGAAAGTAAGGACATTTTTTCATGGCACTTGATGTGTGTGAAGGGTTTCATACCCACCTTGTATCTCCACATAGATACAAGTGTCAAGAAAAAAATAATTGAGTTCCGCCCCCCGGATGCATTATGATTAATATAAAAAAACAGGGCTTGGTCATAACATGGGCCACTTTGTGGGGTGGGGTCAGGCTTGCGTTTTTGACGCTTTTGCTTAAAACCTTCATTATGCACAGGCGCTTGTCAAAAACACAAGCCTGCCCCCGTTGGCCACCCAATCATGATAAGTGGCCCATGTTGTGACCAAGCCCCAAAAACCCCGGGAGGTGCACCATGACATTATGGGAAAAGCTAAAGGGTGAATTCATTGACATTATCCAATGGACCGACGACACCCCGGACACATTGGTATACCGATTTCCACGGTATGAAAATGAAATCAAGTACAATGCCCAGCTGGTGGTTAGGCAATCCCAGGCAGCCGTGTTTGTAAATCAGGGGAAAGTGGCGGATGTGTTTTTATCGGGTCAGTATCAGCTCAACACCCGAAACCTGCCCATACTCTCCACCCTCATGGGATGGAAATATGGATTTAACAGTCCGTTCAAGGCGGAAGTTTACTTTGTCAGCCTCCAGAATTTCACAAATCTCAAGTGGGGTACCAAAAATCCCGTCATTGTCAGAGACCCCGAATTCGGGCCTGTACGTCTAAGGGCCTTTGGCACCTATGTGGTTAAAATAATGGAACCCGGTCGGTTTATCCATGAAATCACCGGAACCCAGGGGCAGTTTTCCCTGGATGGAATTGTGGAACAGCTGAGAAATCTCATAGTATCGCGTTTTTCAGACCTTCTGGGTGAAAAAAAAATCCCGGTGCTGGATCTCACAGCCAACTATGATGAACTGTCAAGCCACCTTACCCGCACCATTGCCCCGGAATTTGTGGCATACGGCCTGGAAATCACAAAACTCCTGGTGGAAAACATCTCCTTGCCGGCGAGTGTGGAAGAAGCCCTGGACAAAAAAAGCAGCATGGGCATTGTGGGGGACCTGGACGACTATTTTAAATTTCAATCGGCCAATGCCATGGCCGCTGCAGCGGAAAATCCAGGTGGAGACGCATCGGCCGGGGTGGGCATGGGCATGGGATTTGCCATGGCCAGTCAGATGGGAAACACCCTTATGCCCGGACAAAAAAAGGAAAGCACCACATCCAGCCCACCGCCCCCCCTACCGGAAACGCCGCCGGAGCGGATGTATTACCTTGCCGTCAAAGGAAAACAGATGGGACCCCTGGGCCAGAAAACCATCATCCATAATATTAAAATCGGCAAAATAAAACCGGGCATGCTCATGTGGCGCCAGGGACTTAAAAAATGGAAACGGGCCACGGATATCCATGAACTTGCCTCATTGTTTGCCACCACACCGCCTCCCCTGCCGGAAAGTAAAGGATAACCCATGGCAAAATGCATCAGCTGTTCGGCCCCCCTTGCCCCCAACAACCTTGTGTGCGACTATTGCGGCACAAAAAATGACACCGATCTTGCAGGGGTACACACATACACCACCCATGAGCCGGAATCGGGAAGAATCTGTCCAAGATGCCAGGTTCCCATGAAAACCATTGATCTTAAACTCCACGGCAAGTTTTATATTGAGCGCTGCGATACCTGCATGGGACTATTCTTTGATCCCGGCGAGCTGGAGGTGCTGCTCAAAGCCTCGGTGAAAAACGTATTTCATATTAACCGGACAAAACTTGATCATATCAATAACACCATGGCCAAATCCCATACCTCGGTGAGGTATGTCAAATGCCCTGTGTGTGAAAAAATAATGAATCGGATCAACTTTGGTGCCAGAAGCGGGGTCATCGTTGACAGATGCGCCGAACACGGTGTATGGCTTGACGGCGGTGAACTTCGCCATCTGTTTGAATGGATGAAGGCCGGGGGAAGACTCCTGGACCAGGAGGTCCGGGAGGAAGAGATACGCAGAAAGGAAAAAGAACAGATGGCAGCGAAAAAAAGCACAGATTCCCTCCGGAACGGGGAATTTCATATCTATGACAAGGTAGACAGCCCGGGGGACACGGATCTTTTCAGCATCATCCAGGGGGTGGTGCAATGGCTCATGAAATAATAACCGGCTACCGTACCCGCATGGGCAATCTGGCAGGTCCCCTGCTCATGCTGGCTGCTGCGGTTTTGTTCACCCTGCTCAACTTCATGATCAAACTTCTGGACCCGGCGTACACAGTGTGGCACATTGTATTTTATCGTTGCTGTGGCGGGATGATACTCCTGGTGCTGATGTTTGGACGCAAAGGCAAAAACCCCTTTAAAGGCCACAACATTCCCCTTCTCGTCACCCGGGGACTCATTGGCGCCACCGCCTTCTGCTGTCTGGTGGTAGCCATCCGGATGCTGCCATTGTCCACGGCTTCGGTTATTTTTTATTCATATCCGGCATTTGCTGCCCTTTTTGCCTTTATCCTCTACCGGGAAACCCTTGGCATGGCGGAAATGATATTCATTTTTGCGGTGATTGCCGGAGTGGCGGTGCTCTTTGATTTCCATCTCACAGGCGGACTTTTCGGCCAGACCATGGCGGTGGTGGCCGCAGCCCTGGCCGGCATGACCGTTACCCTGATTCGATCCCTGCGCTTTCACAATGGCCCTGTGGTGATTTACCTTTATTTCTGTGCCATGGGGGCCTTGATTTCACTTCCCCTTTTCATCCATGCCCCCATTCTCCCAATGAACTCAAGGGATTTCTTCATCATTGCAGGTATGATCATCACCTCGGTGACTGCCCAGATTCTCATGAACCAGGGATTTTTCTACTGCAAAGGCTGGGAAGGCGGGGTTTTCATGTCCAGTGAAGTTATTTTCACCGCCATGGCAGGTATTATCTTTTTAAATGATCCGGCGCCCTGGCGTTTCTGGGCCGGGGGAAGCATGATCATGGGCAGCGTGTTGATGCTGGGAAAACTCAAAAGCCGCACTGCACCTTCCGGGATTCCGGCAGCCCAGGCCCATGTCGAACCGAAATAAAAAATTTCGGGTTTGGTCACAACTTCAAATTCTTGCCATCCAGGCGGCCGTGGTATCAAGCATTCTGTTGGCAAAGGCCCATTCATTGTCAAACCAGGCCAGCACCTTCACAAGATTTTTACCACTGACCCGGGTCTGATTGCCGTCCACCACACAGGACCGGGCGTCATGATTAAAATCGCAGGAGGCTAGGGGTTCTTCGGTGTATCCCAAAATCCCGGAAAGCCTTCCATGGGTTGCCTGTTTTAAAATATGATTCACCGCTTCCACACGGGTTTCACGCCCAAGAACCATGGTGATGTCCAGGGCGGAGACGTTAATGGTGGGCACCCGCATGGACACGGCCTGGAAACGCCCGCAAAGTTCGGGAAGAATCCGATCGATCCCCCTGGCAAGCTCCGTATCCACGGGAATAATAGACTGCCCGGCACAGCGGGTACGGCGCAGATCATGGTGATGATAGGCGTCAATCACCGGCTGATCGTTCATGGTGGAATGGATGGTGGTAATTATGCCGGATTCAATCCCCAATGCATCATTTAAAACCTTTAAAATCGGAATGCTGCAGTTGGTGGTGCAGGAGGCATTGGAGATCACTGTGTGATCTTTTTTCAGCGTCTCTTCATTGACCCCGTAAACTATGGTGGCGTCTACGTCCTCCTCTGCAGGCTGGGAGAAAATCACCCGTCCGGCCCCGCTTTTCAAATGCTGCTCGGCTATTTTTCTTTCCGTGAAGGCCCCGGTACATTCCATGACCACATCCACCCCCAGGGCCTTCCAGGGAAGTTGTTTCAAATCCCGCTCATGGGTTAATCGAATGTAATTGTTATTTACAAAAAAGTCATTGCCGCACAGTTCCACATCCCCGGAAAACCGACCATGGGTGGTGTCATATTTTGTGAGGTGGGCAATGGTTTTTGCCTCGGCCAGCTCATTTATGGCCACCACCTCAAGATTTCTGTAATGATGGGACTCATAAAGCGCCCGAAGCACTGATCTACCGATTCTGCCATATCCGTTTATTGCAATTTTATAAGCCATATTTCCTGTACCAACTTCCTGCCGGGTCCGGGTTTCCATCTTGTTCATGCCACAATGGCCAGAGGGTTGTTATCACAAAACAGCGGTATTGTCATCCGTCGAAACGGCATAATATCCATAACTGCGGGTTTCCAGGTCAGAAAATTCCCCTGTTTATGTCCGAAGAAATCACCACATGGTCTGAACCCAGAAATACCGCCAGAGCATGCATGGCTTTTTTAAAATCAATGTGTTCCCCGCAGCTGAAGATATCCACAGCGGCATAATCATGCTCGGGCCAGGCATGAACCGTGAAATGGGACTCGGCAATGATCACCACGCCACTTATTCCCTGGGGCTCAAAGGCATGAAAAGAAGCGCTGATAACCGTGGCGCCACTGGTTCTGGCGGCAGACACAAAGGCTGCTTCCAGGGCGGCACAGTCGTTAAGGGCCTCCCGACGGCAATCATAGTAATCAATGGTCAGCTGGCGGCCCAGGGTGATCCCCCGGGTCGGTGTCTTTTGTTTAGATATTATCATAGTGTCTGACATATAAGTTCATTCTCCCACACAATGTCGTCTCTGCTCCTTACCCCCGATGGCAGTTGCTGTGCCCAAGCCTTTTTATCATTTTCCATGGGCAAGTATACTGTCTTTGAACATTTTTTTTATTTTTTTTTGAACAAATTCTTTTTTCCGGTGTCAATGATATCAGAAGAACAAAAAAATAGTGTTTTTGTTCAAAACCATTTACATTAACCAGATGATGGGATTTCTTAATTGTGAGAATGCCCGGGAAAGGGTCCAATGACCCTATTAAAAACCGGAACCGAAAAAATCGATTTCGCTCACAAAATCGGGCCTGGTCACAACATCCGATCATCAGGTGCAAGGAGAGACACCATGAAAAAGACATTAAGTATATTCCTGGCAGCAGCGCTGTTGATTAGTTTTTCCTTTTCCCAGGCAAAGGCAGATCCCGGGAAGAACCATGTACTTGAAACCGTCATCATCGGCACCGGAGTTGCCCTTCTGGGGGCAGCGTTGATACATGATTCAGGCAATCACAACAGGGACAGACACTACGCCCATAATTACTACGAGAAAAAAACTCCCCCGGCGCATCACCGACGATTACAAAGACATGATATTGAGCCCCGGGGCCGACAATACCACGGCAGACCATACCCTGCTCAAAGAAGAAAGGCCTTTGCCCCCCACAAAAACCATGGTCGCTGGATGATGAAAAGAGTATGGGTTTCTCCCAGATACGAAACACGATGGGTACCCGGGCACCTAAACAAACACAACCGATGGATAAAAGGACATCGCGCACAGGTAATGGTGGAAAACGGATACTGGGAAAAAAAGCGGGTATGGTCCAGAATTGACCGATGAGCCCAGCTCCACCGGCAGAAGGCTTTTTTCCGGAACATACAACTAGAAAACCGGGTAAATACAGCAAACTGAATCCATAATGGCAAAGAAAGGTGATAAACATAGCGCCCCGGGACGAAAAAGAGTTGATCACATGGCTTAAACAGGGTCGAGAATCGGCTTTCCGGATACTGATAAACCAATATCAGGCACGACTCATGACCATTGCCTGGGGAATCACCCTGGACCACGAAGAAAGCCTTGAAATCGTACAAGATGTTTTTTTAAGCGTTCACAACAATATCACCGATTTCCGGGGGGATGCCGGGCTAATGACCTGGATGAGAAAAATCACAGTCAACCATTGCCTTAACTGGAAAAGACGATGGAAAAGACGATTCAGATGGCACCATCGCCCCCTGGAACCAGAAGAACCCCCCGGGCCATGGGATGATCTTAAACCTGAAAGCCCGGAATCACAATATCTGAACCGGGAACAGGAAAAAAAACTCATGGACCTTGTGGCAGAGCTTCCGGAAAAAACAAGAACCGTATTTATTTTAAAAACAGTTGAGGGATTGTCCTATGAAGCCATTTCAAAATTATTAAACATAAAAACCGGCACCGTAAGTTCCCGGCTGTACCATGCCAGAAAAAGCCTTGCCGGAGCACTGGAAAGGGAAAATTTATGAAAGAATGTAATGCATATCCTCCGGACAACATCAGCCGTTTTATGGATAATGACCTTTCCGAACAAGAAATGGCCGCACTTGAAAACCATCTTGCAACCTGCCCGGAATGCCGAGAGCAGATGCACAGGTATCAGCGCCTTGAAGATGGGGTCATCCGCATGGTTCATAAACAGATTTCCGCCACGGAAACCGCCGCACTGGAACATGCTCTGTTAAGGAAAATAAAATCTGAAAACCAGAGGAAAAGATCCCTGGCATCCACATTTCAACATTTCATGGCCTTTATCCAGGGAAAAAAATTTTACTTGCAGATGGCATCTTTTGCTGCAATACTTCTTTTAAGCACACTGTTTCTAAGGGATCAGGAAAAGATTATCCGGGCACCCAGTGCCATTGTGAACTCCATTGATGGCAACATGGCATCCGTGATGATTCTGGAGACCCGGGAGCAGCGCCACACCATCATCTGGTACAAAGAGACCTGAAATATCGGGCGGGTATATATTATGACAAAACATTGGAAAGGCCTTTCAGTAATACTGATGTCGCTGACATGCATATGCATTATACTGCCCCGCACTGCCGTTGCCGGAAACCGCATCACTGCAGATCTTCGCATCATCCATGCGGCCACAGATTCCAGACATATGGATCCAGCGTTACGCGACCTGGGTCATGAACTGCAATCGGTATTCAAATACACCGCTTACCGCCTTCTCAACAGAAAATCGCTTACCCTTGCCTACAACACTGTAGGCAGAATAAATCTTCCCGGGGCCAGACGTCTGGAAATTTCCCCCACGGGCTTTAAAAATGGTCGAATAAAATTTAAAATCAACATTTTCAAAGAAAATCGTACGGTATTCGGTACGGAAATCCTGCTTAAAAACGGCAGCAGCATCACCATTGGTGGGCCGGGATACGAAAACGGATATCTTTTGTTTAATATTTCAGGCACAACAAAATAACCAGGTTCAAAGGGCGTATGTAAATATTCCGTCAGCACCCCATCTTCACTCATTTGGGCCTGCTCACATAGCAATAGTATGCTACGCAGTCCCAACTAAGCGAATATGGGGCACTGACCAAAACATTTACGTGAATAAGCCCAATATTTACGGGTGTATTCCCTTTAACCCTTTAAACACCTTGTGTTTTTTATATAAAACTCCATCCAAGGTGCTGCAATGATGAGAGTTTCAACTTTCGTTGTGGCAGGTGTTTACTGCCATGTATGTTATATGAAAAGGTCGCTTTCAAGTCTACCTCCGCTGAGCCCCTCCCCCGATGGGCAATAGGAACCGGACAATCGAACTGTCTACAGTTCCGGTCCGGGCCCATTGCCCGTCGGGGGAGGGGCGGCATAATGCCATTTACCATTTTCAATATTCGTTGTGTCCGCCAGGACATGCGGGTTATTCACAATAAATTCATGAGAGCCCGAACGTATTGAGACCTTACATTCCATGGAGCTTACTTCTGGACAAACGGGATCATACCAGAATTTCCAGAATAACATACCACACCAGGGGCAAAAACACAGAAGGGATCATACTGCCGATGCGAATTTTGGCATCGGTCACAAAATTAAATCCGATGGCCATGATCAAAACCCCGCCCACCGCAGACATCTGGGCCACCACAGGGGGCTGAAGATAGGGTTTAATAAAAACAGCGGCAAGGGTAATACTTCCCTGGTATATCAACACCGGGAGGGATGAGAATACCACTCCTATGCCCATGGAAGAGCCCAGTATGATGGAAAAAATACCGTCCAGACTGGCCTTGGCAAAAAGCGTCTGATGGTTCCCGGCAAGGCCGCTTTCAAGGGCACCCACAATGCCCATGGACCCCACGCAGAAAAGCAGGGTGGCCGTGACAAAGCCCTTGTAAAAGCCTTCATCCTCCCCGGCAAAGCGTTTTTCAAGTAGTTTACCAAAGGTGACAAGCCGTTCTTCGATTTTAAGGATTTCACCCAGCAGGCTTCCCAGTGCCAGGCTCAAGATAATAATGAGCAGGGCATCTGACTTCATGGCTCCCCGGATACCGATGACCAGCACCGCCAGACTGATGGCATGCACCACGGTTTTATTATATCGCTCGGGAATGCCCCCCCGGCACAAAAGCCCCACAAGCCCCCCGGCAATAATGGCGGCGGCATTTACTATATTTCCCAGCATCAGCGGTAATCCTTGTAGTTGACTTCATATCTGGATGCCTTATAGGAAAATTTGCGAACGGTGGTGCCCAGAAGTTCCGCCGCTTTTTTGATATTTCCCCGGGTATTTTTCAAGGAATCAATGATCATCTCTTTTTCCAGATTATGCACCGCCGCCTCCAGGGTCATGGGAACAAGGGTACTGGATTCCTTGCCCGTCTGAAGACTCGGGGGAAGATGATAACTGTGAATGGCCCCTTCATTGCATAGCAGCACCGCCCGTTCAATGCAGTTTTCAAGTTCCCGGACATTGCCGGGCCAATGGTACTGCATCATCATATCAATGGCAGGGGTGGAAAAACGTTTAATCTTTTTAAAATGTTCCCGGGCATACTTTTCCAGAAAAAAATCAGCCAGCAGAATAATATCAGTGCGGCGCATGCGAAGGCTTGGCAGATAAATGGGAAACACGTTGAGGCGGAAATAAAGGTCATCCCGAAAGGTACTTTCCTCCACCATTTCTTCCAGATTGCTGTTGGTGGCTGCAATGATCCGCACATCGGTCTTGATGGTCTTGTATCCCCCCACCCTTTCAAATTCACGTTCCTGGAGCACCCGGAGCAGTTTTACCTGCACTCCGGGCTGCATGGTACCGATCTCATCAAGGAAGATGGTTCCCTTATTGGCCATCTCAAATTTTCCCTTTTTCTGGGTGGCCGCACCGGTGAAGGCTCCTTTTTCATGGCCGAACAGCTCACTTTCAATGAGATTCTCCGGCAGGGCCGCACAGTTGATCTTCACAAAGGGATGGCTGTTTCTAAGGCTGTTGTAATGGATGGAATTGGCAATGAGTTCCTTGCCGGTGCCGCTCTCCCCCCGGATGAGCACCGTTGCATTGCTCCGGGAAACCTGGGAAATCATCTGAAACACTTCCCTCATCTTGTTGCTGTTACCGATGATGTTTGAAAAACTGTACTTGTTTTCCAGTTCTCCTTTCAAACGCAGATTTTCTTCCTTTAAAAACTCCTTTTCCATATGAAGGGCTTCAAGATTAATCACATGACGGGCAATCATGGTGGCCACCACGGAAAGAATTTTTTCACCCTTTTGCAGGGAGTCTTCTTCACCCAGGGAGCTGTCGGCACTGAGTGCCCCCACCACCTTGTTTTCCCTTTTCACCGGCACACAGATAAAAGAATAATCCTGGGCAGAATCTACTTTTCGCCGGGAATCGGTGCGATCAAGAAACAGGGGTTCCTGGCTGATCCTGGGAACCACCATGGCCCTTCCCGTCTGAATCACCCGGCCGGTGATACCTTCCCCCATCTTATATCTCACATTTTTTTTGGCCTTTTCCGGAATACCGTGGGCCACTTCAATGTGAATTTCCCTTGTTACAGGATCAAGCAACGTAATGGCACCCCGGATCAGATTCAGCGATTCAGCCAGGATACTCAATACCCGGTAAAGGGCTCTTTTCATATCCGAGTGCTCATTCAAGGCCTCGTGGATTTCATAGAGCAATGAAATTTCTTCAAAGGATTTATTTCTGTTTTTCATATCTTCCACATTGCGGTCCTGTCAAAGTCATCAAATTAAAGCAGGTCATGATCTTCTGGCCCCATCCCCCGCCGGTCATAAATCTTGATTTATATCATTTTAAGTGAGATACTGTCCATGTAGAAATTAATTTATATTAAAAAACGGTTAACAGGCCAAACAGGAACCTGTCATGGGAATAAAAACGGAGAAATCGTCTATCCACGAAAAAAATTATCATGAGGTTATGAATGTACTGCTTGAAATAGCTGAAGCCGTCAACCGAACCCAGAACCTGAATGAGCTGTATCATGCCATCCACAATTCCCTTGGCAAAATCCTCAATGCGGACAATTTCTTTATTGCCATTCACCATCCGGAAAAAGATAGCATTTCTTTTCCATATTACGTGGACGAATATGACAAGGACATTCATGAGATTGCAGAATTCAGCAAGACGGCATCTCTTACAGGAAGAGTTATCCAGGCGGGAATGCCATTGCTGTTTCAAAAAAAAGATATTCTCAGACATGCCCGTTCCGTTCATAAAAAAACCATTGGCACCCTGAGCCACACCTGGCTGGGAGCCCCCCTGAAAATCGGCACCCGGGTAACCGGTGCCGTTGCCGTACAGAGCTACACCCCGGACATATCATACGGAGAAAAAGATCTGAACATTCTGGACTTGGTGGCCCGGCACATAGCCCTTGCTCTGGAACGAAGAGAATTCAGCGATGCCCTCCAGGAACAGGGACAGATTCTTGAAAAAATTCTGGAAACCTCCCCGGTGGGCATTGCCCTTGTGGAGAACAGATCTTTTAAATGGGTAAACCAGGAGATGGTAAAGTTATTCGGTTACCAGGGAAAGGATGATTTCAAGAACCAGAGCGTGGAAATGATTTATCCCAGCAAGGAAGCCTTTCTGGCGGCGGGGAAATCCATATACGACCACTTTCCCCATACAAACAAACTGGAACTGGATCTGTTGCTCATGCGCAGGGACAAATCCACATTTCATGGCCATCTCAAGGTGGGAAGCTCCGATCCTGACAATCCCATGGCCTGCCTTATTGCGACGTTTTCCGACATTACCGAACGAAATCGGGCAGAACAGGAGCGGGGGGAAAGAGAACGTCTCCAGGGAGTTCTGGAAATGGCCGGTGCCGTATGCCACGAACTGAACCAGCCGCTGCAGACCCTGCTGGGACATTCGGAACTGATCATCATGGACCAGGATCCCGAAAGCCAGGTGGTAAAAGATATGCACACCATCCAGGCCAACATTTCAAGGATCAGCCAGATTACCCGGAGACTGGCAGGCATCACAAAATATAAAACCATGGAATACCCCGGAAACCTTAAAATTGTGGATATATGGGAATCCAGCGATACAAAGTGATCTTGCCCATCACCATTCCCCCGGTCGGGGGCTTCATCAGCCATGGGGACCAAGCTTGCCCTGATAACGTTTACCTGAAAATCAAATTCACAAAATGCCATGATCAGGGGGTGGTCATAAAATGGGCCACTTACGGAAAGGGTCAGCCCCGACCGCCGCTCCACATGAGCCTTGCCTTTAACACATTAAAATAATTATCCCGACTTAAGGAAATCATCCGCACCGGATGGCTGCCCTTTTTAACCACAATACGATCCCTGGAGTCAATGGCCATCCCCTCTTGGCCGTCAAAGGTCAGGACAATATCGGACGGGTCGTCCTCCAGATGCATTTCCACCTGGGCGGTATCCGGAATAATCAAGGGCCGATTTGTCAGGGTAAAAGGACAGATGGGTGTCAGGATAATACCCGGCACCACCGGATGAATCACAGGTCCCCCGGCAGCCAGGGAGTAGGCAGTAGAACCGGTTGGTGTGGCCAGAATAAGGCCATCTGCCTTGAATGTGGTCAGATAACTGGAATCAATGTACACCGCACACCTGGCAAGACGGGAAAGGGCTCCCTTATTGAGCACCACATCATTTAAAACCCCCACCGATGCAATCTTTTGGCCTTCCCGGATCACGGACACCTGAAGGCGCATGCGCTCTTCTACGACAAAGGTTCCCGCAAGCACCTGCTCCATGGCCTCATACAGCTGGGATTCCAATGTTTCCGCCAGGAAACCCACCTCTCCGAACTTGATCCCCATGAGCGGAATATTAAGATTTCCCACCAGACGAGCAGCACTTAAAAATGTACCGTCCCCTCCCAGGACAACAATACAGAAAGGAGGATTCTGGGACAATGAAACACCAGGATCATCGACAAAAAGAACCTGCACACCCCTGTCCGCAAGCCACCTCTCAAGCTCTACGGCTTTTTTCTTTGCCCGATCATCCCTTTTAACAAAAAGCCCGATACACTTATTTTTCATGGAGCCCCACTCTCTTCCACCTGCCCGTGTTTGTAATGCCGGGGATGAATGCCAGCTCAGCTCATTTAAAGATTTATATCAAATGGACCAAGCTGGAATTAATTCCTGATTTTATTCTGCAGGCAAGTTCCTGGGGGAGCTTGACCACACTGTGATACTGTTTTCTGGCTTTTTACTTTCATCCGCCACACAGATGCAAGTTCTTTTTTATTTGCTCCCCCCGCACGCCCACAGCCTCAGTGTTTCTAATCCCCTGATTTGTCGCGTTTTTCCTTGACGCAACACTGTTGAATCAGTATAAATCAGAGGTCAATTTATTTTTTAGAGACTTCCTTATTACCAACACAATCAACTAAAGGAGAATCCATGAAAAAATTCAGCAAAGTACTGGTGGTCCTTGCAGTGTCTCTTTTTGCTCTCACCGGAGCGGCATCGGCCGGTGATACCATAAAACTGGGTGTGGCTGGAGCCCACAGTGGGGATCTGGCATCCTATGGTCTGCCCTCTGTAAAAGCCGCAGAACTGGTGATTAAAAAAATCAATGCACAGGGCGGTGTCCTTGGTAAACAAGTGGAACTCCTGATTGAAGATGATGTCTGCAAACCCGAAGTTGCAGGCAATACTGCCACCAAACTGGTTTCTGACGGTGCCGAAGTTGTAATGGGGCATATCTGCAGTGGTGCCACCAAATCGGCCCTTGGCATTTACAAGGACTCCGGAATTGTCACCATGTCTCCGTCTGCCACAAGCCCCGACCTCACCCTGAACGGTGAATACCCCAACTTTTTCAGAACCATTGCCCATGATGCGACCCAGGCCCAGCTCCAGACCAAATTTGCCATGGACGTTCTCAAGGTAAAAACCCTTGCCATCCTCCATGACAAGGGGGACTATGGTAAGGGACAGGCGGAACTTGCCCAGAAATATTTCACGGAAGCCGGCGCAGAAGTGGTATTGTTTGAAGGCGTCACTCCCGGTGCTGTGGACTACTCCGCCATCGTCACCAAAGTTCGCAGCAAAAAACCGGATCTGGTTGTTTGGGGCGGTTATCACCCCGAAGCCTCCAAGATTGTGACACTCATGCGAAAGAAAAGAATGAAGACCCTTTTTATGGGCGGTGATGGCGTAAAGGACGACACCTTCATCAAGGTTGCCGGCGAGTACTGTGAAGGCGTTTATGCCACAGGTCCCATGGATATTTCTAAAAATCCCCTGGCCATTGCTGCCAAAAAAGAGCACCAGGATGCCTATGGATCTGATCCCGGTGCTTTCTTTGACAATGCCTATGCTGCAACTCTGGCCCTCTTGAATGCCATTGAAAAGGCAGGTTCCACAGATTATGATGCCATCGTCAAGGCCCTGCACACCGAATATGTGGAGACCCCCCTCGGCAAAATCAAATTTGACAACAACGGCGATGCCACTGGTATTGGTTTTTCCGTTTACCAAGTTACAAACGGCACTTTTGTAGAGCAAAAATAATCTGATCATGCAGGAAAAACCGTTGGCCTTTCCTGCAATAAGGCACCGGAAGTCCTCTATTCAACGGGTGTCATCACTTGAATCATTCAGGGGGACGGATGCATGTCCGCCCCCCTCTTCTCTTGTTTACTGTCCCATTTTTTCCCGGACAGAGCAGGCAGAAAGACAGGATTTATATGGACTTTGAATATTTTGCGCAACTTTTCCTGGGTGGCCTTACCCGGGGCAGTATTTACGCCCTCATAGCCCTTGGCTACACCATGGTTTACGGCATCATAGAGCTGATCAATTTTGCCCATGGGGAAATATACATGATCGGTGCCTTCACAGGTCTGATCATCGCAAGCGTGTTAACCATGGCAGGATTCCCCACGCTGGCCGTGGTGATTCTGGCCGGAATGGCGGCCATCATTTACTCCTGTGCCTATGGCTTCACCATGGAAAAGATTGCCTACAAACCACTAAGAAACGCCCCCAGGCTTTCGGCCCTTATTTCCGCCATCGGCATGTCTCTGTTTCTGCAGAACTATGTTCTTCTGGCCCAGACATCGGATTTCCTTCCCTTTCCCAGCCTGATCCCGGATTTTGAATTCTGGGAACCCTATGCCCACATTCTGACCTCCCCGGAGCTGGTTATTATTATCACCACCGTGGTGGTGATGATCCTCTTAACCTTCCTGATCAAATTCACCAAAATCGGCAAGGCCATGCGGGCCACCTCCCAGGATAAAATGATGGCGGCCCTGCTTGGCATCAATGTGGACCGCGTCATCTCGGTAACCTTCATCGTGGGATCTGCCACCGCCGCCATCGGCGGCATTCTCATTGCCTCACACATTGGTCAGATCAACTTTTATATGGGATTTATTGCCGGCATCAAAGCCTTTGTGGCTGCGGTACTGGGGGGCATCGGCAGCATTCCCGGTGCGGTACTGGGTGCCCTGGTACTGGGTTGGACGGAAAGCTTTTTCACCGGTTATATTTCCAGTGATTATGAAGACGTATTTGCCTTTTTGTTCCTTGTGGTGATTCTGATTTTCAGACCCTCGGGGATACTCGGCAGAGCGGAAACCAAAAAGGTATAAAACCCCCGGATTTTGACTATGACAGCAAAAGATGAAATAAAAAAATCGTTTCTGGCCTCCCTGTGGTTCATGTTTCTCACCTTTCCTCTCATGGTGATCAAGGTCAACACGGTCACCGACAAAGTGGAATGGCGGTGGCACAACATGGCCCTTGTGGGTATTGGCGCCTTTGTTCTTTCCATGCTCTGGCGATATCTTCTCAAACGCCAGGCCGACGGCAGCAAAAAAGAAAAAAGACAAGGCCCGGGAACCATCCAGACCCTGTTACAGGATAAAAGAGTCACCCTCCCGGGCATTATCGTCCTGGGGGCTTTCACCCTGCTTTTTCCCCACATTTTCTCCATGTATCAGACCAACATCATGATATCAGCTCTGATCTATGTCATGCTGGGACTGGGCCTGAACATTGTCATCGGCCTTGCCGGACTTCTGGATCTTGGATATGTGGCTTTTTTTGCCGTGGGTGCCTACTCCTATGCCCTCTTAAATCTCCACTACGGCCTGGTGTTCTGGATCGCTCTGCCCCTGGGGGGACTGCTGGCAGCCCTGTTCGGTATTCTCCTTGGTTATCCGGTGCTGCGCCTCCGGGGGGATTATCTGGCCATTGTGACATTGGGTTTTGGTGAAATCATCCGGCTGGTACTGGAAAACTGGAATGAATTCTCCTTTGGACCCAGCGGCATTTCCAACATTCCCAAACCCGGGCTTCCCGGCATGGATCTCTCCCTGGAGGGTTCCACCATTTTTATTTTCTACATCATTGTGGCCCTGGTAATATTTACTATTTTTGTCATCAACCGCCTGGAAAACTCCAGAATCGGAAGGGCCTGGATTGCCCTGAAGGATGATGAAATCGCCTGCCAGGCCATGGGCATCAACAAGGCAAAAACCAAGCTGCGGGCCTTTGCCCTGGGTGCCACGTGGGCAGGCATGGGAGGGGTGGTATTTGCAGCCAAGACCACCTTTATCAACCCGGCAAGCTTCACCATCTGGGAATCGGTGATCATTTTGTGCACCGTGGTGCTGGGGGGTATGGGTTCCATTGCCGGTGTGATGTCCGGCGCACTGCTTCTCATCCTTCTGCCGGAATACCTCCGGGATTTCGGACAATTCCGCATGATCACCTTTGGAACAGTACTGGTGCTCATGATGGTTTTCCGGCCCGGCGGCATCATTGAAAATGTGAGAAAAACATACAAGTTTGAGAAAAAATAACCCTATCCCCCAAACAGACTCTTTATGAAACCAATTCTTGAAGTAAAAGATATGACCATGGATTTTGGCGGGCTTCGGGCCATTGACGACCTGAGCCTCTTCATTAACAAAGGTGAAATTGTGGCCCTCATCGGTCCCAATGGTGCCGGGAAAACCACCTTTTTCAACTGCATCACCGGGATATATCCCCCCACCTCCGGTGACGTTCTCATTTTCCCCCAAGGGAAAAAAGAGCGGCTCAACGGACTTAAAACCAACATAGTCACCCGTAAAGGGCTTGCCAGAACCTTTCAGAATATCCGGTTATTCACCTCCATGACGGTGCTGGAAAATGTCATGGTGGGATGCCATGCCGTCACAAAAACCGGAATTCTGGGGGCCATTTTCCGAGGCAAATCCACCAAGGCGGAAGAAAAATTCATTGTGGAAAAAAGCTATGAAATTCTTAAAAAAATAGGCCTTGCAAAGTATGTGGATGAGCTGGCCATCAACCTGCCCTATGGTGCCCAACGCCGCCTGGAAATCGCCCGGGCCATGGCCACTGATCCGTTTTTACTTTTGCTTGATGAACCCGCCGCAGGCATGAACCCCCAGGAAACCAACGAACTGGATGAACTTATTTTAAAAATACGGGATGAAGAGGGCATTTCCATCCTGCTGATTGAGCATGACATGAAACTTGTCATGAGCCTGTCCGAACGCATCTACGTGGTGGATTACGGCAAAAAAATCGGTGAAGGGACTCCAGAAGAAATTCGGAACAACCCCGTGGTGATCAAAGCCTATCTGGGGGAGGAAATTGATGCTTAAACTGAGAAACATTCAAACCTTTTACGGTAATATCCAGGCCCTTAAAAATATCAACATGGACGTACAGGAAGGGGAAATTATTTCCCTCATCGGGGCCAACGGGGCGGGGAAATCCACCACCCTCATGACCATCTGCGGCATCACCCGGGCACGCCAGGGCGAAATTCATTTCCAGGGACAGCCCATCCATGACATGACACCGGATAAAATTGTGGCGCTGGGCATCAACCAGGTACCCGAAGGTCGCCATATCTTCCCCCATCTCACCGTCATGGAAAATCTGGACATGGGCACCTTTCTTAGAAAAGACACCGAAAACATAAAAAAAGATCTGGAGTATATCTTTGATCTTTTTCCCCGGCTGGCCGAAAGAAAGAGCCAGGCAGGGGGCACATTAAGCGGTGGAGAGCAGCAGATGCTTGCCATTTCCCGGGCCATCATGACACGCCCGAAGCTCCTGCTGCTGGACGAACCATCCCTGGGACTTGCCCCCATCATCGTGAAACAGATCTTTGATATTATCCAGAAGATAAACAAAGAAAATAATACCACCATTTTCCTGGTGGAACAAAATGCCAACCTGGCCCTGAAAATTGCCCACCGGGGATACGTCATGGAAACCGGTTCCATCACCATGACCGACACCGGGGAAAATCTGTTGTCCAATGAAGCAGTGAAAAAAGCCTATCTTGGTATATAATACGAAATCTGACACACTTGTCAGCCACGATACAAGCAACAGGAAAAACAAGTAAAGATGGTACGCGAAAAATTAATACAAGGTGTCAAAGCCGGACTGAAAAGGGGCATCAGCGGCTATATCTGGCTGCTGAAAATCCTGGTTCCCATCTCCCTGGGAACCGCACTGCTGGTTTATTCCGGATGGCTTTATTCCCTTGATTTTATCATCCAGCCGGTCATGGGTGTACTTCATCTACCGGCATCGGCGGCCCTGCCCCTGATCATTGGCCTGTTCACCGGCATCTACGGCGCCATCGGTGCCATGGCGGCTCTGCCCCTGACCCTGGACCAGATGAGCCTCATTGCCATTTTTTTGCTTATTTCCCATAATATCATCCAGGAAAGCATTGTCCAGGGACAATCGGGTTTTAATGCCGTGACGGCGGCCTGCTTCCGCCTTTTGATGTCCCTTTGCGTCACCTTTCTTGCCGCCCTTGTCATGGATGTTGCACCGCCTGTGGCCCTGTCCGGCACCCTGGCTGCGGAAAATGCCCAGGCCCTTTCCCCGGGTGCCATGCTCCTTGGCTGGAGCCGGGATATGGCAGGACTTGGCCTTCAGATCTTTCTCATCATCATGCCCTTGATGGTGGTCATGGAACTGATGAAAAGTTTCCATATCATTGAATATATTGTCCGGGGCATTTCCCCTGTGCTCAAGCTCATGGGATTAAGTCAGGAAACAGGCGTACTGTGGCTGACGGCAGCTATTTTCGGGCTGACCTACGGAGCCGCCGTCATCGTGGAAGAGACCCGAAATACGCGTTTTGACCCGGATGCCCTGAAACGGCTTCACCTGTCCATCGGCATCAATCATGCCATGATAGAAGATCCTGCCCTTTTTCTCCCCCTTGGCATTTCCCCCTTCTGGCTGTGGATTCCCCGGCTTACTGCGGCTATTTTTGCCATCCACCTGCTTCACATTGTAAACGCTATCAGGAAAATTCATGCTCAGCGAACTTGCCATAAAAAACTTTGCGATCATCGATGACCTGCGGATTTCCTTTTCCCGGGGACTTTCGGTGCTCACCGGAGAAACCGGTGCGGGAAAATCCATCATCATTGAGGCGGTGAACCTTCTTCTGGGGGGACGGGCATCGGCGGACCTGGTGCGCACCGGAGAAACAAGCGCCGAGCTGGAGGCCTGCTTTGACATTGCCCCGGATGCTCCCGCCGCCGGCATCATGGTGGCCCAGGGACTTGACCCGTCAGAGGGACTGATCATCCGAAGAATCATCAATACCAGCGGACGACATCGGATCTTTATTAATTCCACCCAGGCAACCATGCAGCTCTTAAAACAGGTAACGGCAAACCTGGCTTCTGTGTCCAGTCAGCATGCCCACCAGACCCTTCTAAGTGAAGACAACCATCTGGATATTCTGGACGATTTTGCCAACACCTGGCCCCTGAGAAACCAGGTACACGCCACCTGCAATGAACTTGTTCCCCTGATCCGGGAGCTTGGACAATTAAAGGCAGATATTGAAAAAGTGGCCGAGGAACAGGAACTGCTCCAGTTTCAGATTGATGACATTGATAAGGCCGGGATTCTTCCAGATGAAGACAGGGATCTTGAAACCCGGAAGCAACGCCTGAAAAACGGTTCTGAAATATTCACCGGCCTTAACACCGGTGTGGAAAAAATTTATTCAGGAGAAGGGTCGCTGCTGGAAGAGCTGGGGGGCATCAAAGCAATCCTGGAAAAGCATGGACATCTGGATGATAAAATTGCCACCATCACCGATAAACTCTCCAAAACCATGTTTGACCTGGAAGACATCACCGATGACATGCGAAAACTTTCTGCAACCATAGACCTTGATCCCGGCTCCCTTGAAGAAACCGAAGCCCGTCTGGATCTCATACAAAAACTTAAACGAAAGTATGGAAAACCTTCCCTGGAAGCCCTCTTTGCCTTCCATGCTGATCTAAAAAAAAAAAATGCCAGTACCGGAAACATGGCAGCAAAGATAGAAGCCATGGAAAAGCAATGCATTTCCCTATCCCGGAGCCTGGGAACAAAGGCTCTTGAGCTGTCTGAAGCACGCCGGAAAGCCTCAGAAAAACTGGCAAAACTGGCGGAGAATGAATTAAAAACCCTGGAAATGGATCAGATTCGCTTCACCATTGCAGTGACCCAGACCCCTTCAGTTAAGGCAAAGGTTCAGCAGGAACTGTTCCCAGAGAACCGACAACAGGATCTGCTCTCCGTCAAGGGCATGAAGATCACCGACACCGGCATGGACAAGGTGTCTTTTCTCATGGCACCCAACCCCGGAGAAAGCCCCCGGCCCCTGGCACGCATTGCATCTGGGGGGGAATTGTCCCGGGTGGTGCTGGCCCTGAAGGCCATTCTTTCGGACACCGACGTCCTTGGAACCCTTGTGTTTGACGAGGTGGATTCAGGCATAGGCGGCAAAACCTCGGATAAAGTGGGAATTAAACTTAAAGCATTGTCTGAAAAATACCAGGTAATCTGCATCACCCATCTGGCCCAGATCGCCAAGTACGGCAACACTCACTATAAAATTGAAAAACAGGTGGTGAACCAGCGAACCTCCACCATGATCAGCCCCCTTACAAGCACGGAAGACCGGGTCCGGGAAATTGCACGGATGATGGGAGGAACTACCATCACCAAGGTCACCCTGGACCATGCTGAGGAACTATTGCGTACATAGTTTTTTCATTATTACTCAACTTTCGGTGTTCGCCCTTCGTGGTGGGGTCAGGCTTGCGTTATTGACACTTTTATTGCAATTTGACTTGAAACACAGCCTTTTGTCAAAAGCACAATAACACAAGCCTGACCCCCTTGGCGCATGAACTGTATAAAAACGCCAGTTTTGAAATGAAGTCCGAAAGTTGAGTTATTACTTGTGCAGGTGGCTATTGCCGTGGGGTTTTTCATATGAAATTATGTCTAACGAACTGCAATGATTAAAGTTTCATTTTTTTCGTTGTGTCTGGTGGTTACTGTCTTGTGGGTGATATGGAAAAAAGTTAAAACCCATAATTCAAGATACAGCCTTGGCGATGTTCCACAGAGCTTTTATTCTGGGGTTGGCCTGCTGTTTTTTAAAGGTGCAGATGCCAATGGAAAACGGGGTCAGTTCCGGGGTGTTTTTTAGAATTTCAACTTCACGGTAAAGGGGACTTTTTTCCAGCACCAGCCGGGGAATAACGCCCACACCACATCCAAGGCTGACCATGGCTATGATGGCTTCGTTACCGGCCACCTGGGCATAGATGGTGCCACCAAGCTCTTCCCGGTGAAGCCACTTCTCCAGCTGCTCCCGGCTAAGGCCCTGTTCCGGCATGATGAGGGGGGTTTGCTGCCAGTCGATGGAAGTGCCCTTGTATACCACCGTATCCGGAAACTTTACAGGGCCGATGAAAACCAGCGGCGTTTCGGCAACCTTGATATATGCCAGATCTTCGGGCATTTTTTCCGGCAGGGCAGCTATAGAGACATCCACTTCTCCATTCCAAAGTTTGGTTAAGGCCTTTGCCGCATCACCTGTTTCCAGGTTAATCTGCACCGCCGGGTGCATTTTTCGAAATTCAAATAGAATGCTGGATAAAATGCTGTACACCGCGGTGACAGACCCGTAAATGGACAGTTCCCCCACCAGACGTTCGGTGGTGGACAGATCATTTTGAAATTCAATCCAGCGTTGGCAGACATCTTCGGCATATCGCAAAAATGCCATCCCGGCAATGGTGAGAGACACGCAGCGATTATCACGGGTAAAAAGAGATTCTCCCACATTCTGCTCCATACGCTGTATCATCCGGGTCAGTGTCGATGGGGTCATGTTACAGGCCCGGCTGGTCTTACCGAAGTGCAGTGATTTTGCCAGATGTCTGAACGTCTGCAGTTCTCTGATATCCATAACCCCTTCCTTTTATAAGAATATTGCACTTTATGACAAACATCTCATCTATTGATAAAAAAAGAGCTCAGCTTCCGGATATTTTCATTTTTTTTTGATTTTTGTAAGCAACAGAAGACCAAGCGTCATTGTCAGCCATGTTGCAGGCTCCGGGATGGGTGGAATGTCATTGCCTATATCCGGCTTAATTACGATTGGAAACACTGGTGGTAGTTCTGGTTCAGACGGTGAATCCGGTAATTCGCTTATGTTGGAATTATCATCAGAGGAAGGCGTATTGGATGAATAACCACCGGAGCCGCCGCCATTGGGGTCAGGGATCCTTTTTTGATTGGACCTGTCCACAGCAATCCCACTGCCATTTTCAGCTATGGCATTATTTTCAGGTGGGATAACTGCTCCGTAAGACTCATTACATGGAAGAATAATTTCTGCCGGTCCATTCCCACAGGTATAAGGTAATATCCATTTGTGGTGGTCATCGGTGACAAAGAGTGCAGGTTCCATTTTCCCCGTATATTCCACAGGCCCAAGAGACCCACCGTGTTTAAAGGGTAAAAAATATAAATATGTGTTCTCGGAAAGCATCCCAAACGAGACTTTAAATTTTCCAGACACAGCCATGTTCGACAGTTCTGATTTCTGAGATGTCGGCGCTATTGCCCATATTGTGAACGGGGGAATAAATTTTCGAAACAGATCCATGACGGTATCAGGAACAGGGCGGCCCCATTGTTTTCCAAAATCTTCCAGCATATCCAAATTGTTCTTTAGCATATTCAGACCGGCATCCAGCGGGTAGGATCCCAATGTATGGATTTGAACAAATTTTCTCCGAATGTCCTTCAGGCATTTTATTTTTGAAAAATTTACTTTTTTATCCTTGCGGGACAGCATGGCCACTGCCTGAACTTTATTATCAATAAAAACGGTACCAATGGGCATAGTCTTGACATCGAAGGTTTTAGTTGGACGGGCGTTGGATTCGTCTGACAAAAGAGCATAGCCAGCCCCATTGGTATAAATTTCTTTACTCTCACCATTTTCCATCATGGAAAACAGCAACACAACAAGGCAAAGGATAATGATGCTTAATCCGATAAAAAAATAAGATTTTAATTTTGTTGAATACATAAGCATTCCCCTTGCTTGTCGATTAAACAACTTCCTTGCCCTCAAAAAGCAATTTTGCTTAAAAGTACACTTAAAATTAGTAGGTTAACCGTTTCTTTAAAATTCTGACTTTGTCTTTTCTGGCCGATATCAAAACAAAATTAGGGCTTGACCGCAACATGGGGCAGCATTCACACATGGCGGAGCAACGGGATCAGCCTTGTGTTCCTATGCTTTTCGCAAGCTCCCGTGTGTTAAGCCCAACTTCAAGAAAAGCGCCAATAATACAAGCCCAATTCCACCATAAAGTGGCCCATGTTATAACCAAGCCCCACAAGTTATACCACTGCATATTCTGATTTATAGACAATATCTGTCGTAAGTCTTTTATCCAAAAAAATTATGTTATTTTGGCTACTCATAAGATTTAAATTTAAATCCGCAAAACAGAAAACAAATCACATGCCCACATGTGACATATTATCCTTCGATAATCCAAAAACAAATCAAATTTCAGGAAACCTGAAATTATTTTTTACCAAATTATATGTTTAGAGCTGTAAGGTCAACTGTTATTCAAGATTATTATTTTCTTCAAATCTCGACATGTTATCATTGTCAGGGACCGGTATCCGGACCTGAACATTTCCAGGCGTGGCAAATGTTATGAACAGCTATAATGTTTGAAAAGATATTGTTATTTTTGCAATACAACATCTCGCATAATTCACTTGACGCAATGGTTGAAATAGGATTCACTTGGCACAATCGGTGGAAACAGAATATTATAAAGATTATGATATAAAGTCTGTACAAAAAAAAAAATATATCAGGTTTAAAAAAGAAACGTCGAAATTTCCAAAAACAAAATGATTTCAATATAAAAATTAATCAGGAGGAACACATGGGACAAAATTATTTCAATACCTTACCCCTTCGGTTGCAGCTGGAAGAACTGGGACAATGCCGGTTCATGGATTATTCTGAATTTGACGGGGTTGAAGCCCTCAAGGGAAAAAAAATCGTCATTGTGGGGTGTGGGGCCCAGGGGCTTCACCAGGGATTGAACCTTCGAGACAGCGGTCTGGATGTCTCCTATGCCCTGAGGGCAGCCGCCATTGAGTCAAAACGCAAATCTTACAAGAACGCCGTGGAAAACGGATTTACCGTGGGTATTTATAAGGATATGATCCCCATGGCAGATCTGGTGATCAACCTGACCCCGGATAAACAGCACACCCCGGTGGTATCTGCAGTGATGCCCCTGATGAAAAAGGGGGCCTGTCTGGCCTATTGCCATGGGTTTAATATTGTGGAAGAAGGGATGAAGATCCGGGAGGACCTCACCGTCATCATGGTGGCACCCAAATCCCCGGGAACCGAAGTGCGGGAAGAGTATAAACGCGGATTCGGCGTTCCCACCCTCATTGCCGTTCACCGGGAAAATGACCCGGATGGATACGGCTGGGACATGGCCAAAGCCTATGCCGCCGGTACCGGCGGACATCGGGCCGGTGTTCTTAAATCCTCGTTCATTGCCGAGGTGAAATCAGATCTCATGGGAGAACAGACCATTTTGTGCGGCATGCTCCAGGTCGGTTCCCTTCTGTGCTATGACAAAATGATGGAAAAGGGGGTGGATTCCGGTTATGCGTCCCGATTGATTCAATATGGATGGGAAACCATCACCGAAGCCTTAAAGCATGGGGGCATCACCAATATGATGGACCGGTTGTCCAATCCTGCCAAAATCAAGGCTTTTAATCTGGCAGAGGAACTCAAAACCATTCTCCAGCCCCTGTTCAATAAACACATGGATGACATCATGTCCGGTGAGTTCTCCCGTACCATGATGGAAGACTGGGCCAACGATGATGCCAATCTGCTGAAATGGCGGGCCGAGACCGCTGAAACCGCCTTTGAAAAATCGGTGTGCACCGAATCTGAAATTTCCGAGCAGGAATTCTTTGATAACGGGATCTTAATGGTGGCCATGGTCAAGGCCGGTGTGGAAATGGCTTTTGACACCATGGTGGCGGCCGGCATTAAGGAAGAATCTGCCTATTACGAGTCCCTCCATGAGGTACCCCTGATTGCCAATACCATTGCCCGTCGTAAACTCTATGAGATGAATGTGGTCATCTCCGATACCGCAGAGTATGGCTGTTATCTCTTTGCCCATGCAGCAGTGCCACAACTTAAAGGGTTCATGGAAACCATCACTGCAGATGTCATCGGAAAAGGGCTGAATGTAAAGGATAATGGCGTTGACAATGTGCAGCTGATCAAGGTCAATACGGCCATTGGCTCCACCGGTGTGGAAATCATCGGAAAAGAGCTGCGCTCCCATATGGGGGCCATGAAAGCCATTTTGTAGACAAAACAGCCTTGATCATCGTTTCTGCCAGTTTGGTTTTGGTGGGGAGAGATCAGGTCTGTTTCATTGGAGGCTGAAGCTTTTATCAGCCTCCATGCTTTTGACAAGTGTTAGCATAAATGGACTTCTCTGCAAATGTTTTGCTAAAACTGTCGTCTGCCAGCAATTCAATATCAATTTTTCGTTTAATGAAGCCAGTCTCATGGGCAAGCTGTAATGCTTGCCTTTGCATTATCATCTATGCTCAAATTTAATTAATTGGGCTTGATCACATCCCAATCCGATCTCAGACTCTGAACAATTGATTACCGGCTGTGTTCAGGAATGCCTGCTCGCTTGTTTTCAAATACTATGTATGTTAAGAAGCACTATTTTACGGCCAAACTCGGAACCATTGTACGCAGAATCAATCCGGACCCGGATAACCACGAGCAGATAGAAGACCGGGTCAATGGCCAGCAGATTATAATTTAAAAATAATTTGTTAAAAAAGTTAAATAAATGCCACTCCATCGCCGCAAACACCGTCGGTGGACTCTGGATTTTTTATTCATTTAAGTGTCCTTTTATCAACCTGTTTTTACGATAACAAAAACGCATCATACAAAAAGGTGATTATCCATGAACTATGAAAGTATTGTTGTTGAGATCGGTGAAGACTTTGTTGGACAGATAACCCTTAATCGTCCGGGACAGCTGAACACATTTACAACGACCCTGGCCACGGAACTGAACCACGCCCTGCTGGATCTGGACGGGCAAAAGGCGGTGCGGGTAATTCTGATAAAAGGAGAGGGCAAGGCATTTTGTGCAGGCATTGATGTGGGGGATTTTTTTGGGAAAACCGCTTCGGAATATCGCCAGTGGATTGAATGCATGGAAACCCCCCTGGTGAGCATCAGTAGAATGAGTAAACCCGTCATAGCCCAGGTTCACGGAGTGGCCGCGGCAAATGGTGCCGGGCTTGTGGCTGCGGCAGATCTTGCCATCGCAAGTGACAAAACACGTCTGGGGCTGACAGCCATTAATGTGGGGCTGAACTGCATTGGCCCCATCATACCGGTGAGCCGATCCATCGGTCGAAAAAGAGCCTTGGAGCTCCTGTTTTACGGGGATCTGATCTCTGCACAGACGGCCCTTGACATGGGACTGATCAACAAGACCGTACCTACGGAAGATCTGGAAAGAGAGGCAAGAAACTGGGCAGCCATCCTGGCACAAAAAAGCCCGGTGGCCCTGCAGAATGCAAAAAAAGCATTTTATGCCACCGCCGATGGGGATTATTATAAATCCTTTGACTATATGAATGAAGCCTTTGCAAGGCTTTGCACCACGGAAGATGCCGAAGAAGGGATTAAAGCCTTTCTGGAAAAACGCAGCCCTGAATGGAAAGAAAAATAGGGGGTGATCACACAGGATAAGTCGGTTTTTTTACCCACTCATCCACCTGATTCTTTTTAAATTTCCAGAAACGACCGATTTTATGGGCGGGCATTCCTTTTTCTCTGATCCACTTATAAATACTGTCCCGCTTTACCCCGAGATAAAGGCATATTTCTTCCACGGATAACCATCGGTCTTCCATCTTAAACTCCATCTTTATTTAAATTTAGGTTCAAACAGGCCGGCCAAGTGAATTGAAAGCTTGACCGGCCTGTTTTGCAAATCAGCCTGAAAAAAATTTTTCTATTAGATCAATTCAAATCCCCGCTCTCCATGGATGGCCGAGTCAAGCCCTTCCCTTTCCTGATCAGAGTCTACCCGGAGACCGGAGGTTAACATTTTTGTAATAAGCACCACCACAAAGGTGGCAATGGCGGAAAAGGCGATGGTGGCAATAACGGACAGAAACTGTGCCCACAGCTGACCGGGATTGCCATGGAACAGCCCTGCAATGTCACCGGTGATGGCCGGATCGGCAAACAGGCCGGTACCAAGGGCACCCCAGATACCGCACACCCCATGGACACCGAAAGCATCCAGGGAATCATCATATCCTGCCTTCTTTTTCAGGACAGATACGCTGAAATACCCGATGACACCAGCCACAGAACCCAGGATAATGGAGGCAAACAGCCCCACAAACCCGGCGGCCGGGGTAATGGCCACAAGTCCTGCCACAACCCCTGATGCAATGCCAAGAACCGTGGGTTTTCCACTGAATTTCCACTCAATGACCATCCAGGCAATGGCCCCGGCAGCGGCCGAGGTGTTGGTCACTAAAAAGGCTGATGCCGAAAGACCGTCGGCGGCCAGGGCACTTCCTGCATTGAACCCGAACCACCCGAACCACAGCAACGCCGCACCCAATGCTGTCAGAGCAATACTTGAAGGAAACATGACATCTTTCCCATATCCCTTTCGTTTGCCAAGCATCAGCGAAAGCACAAGACCTGCCACACCCGCATTGATATGAACCACATTGCCGCCTGCAAAATCAAGGGCGCCCAGCACCTTGTCCATCCAGCCGCCCCCCCACACCCAGTGGGCCACGGGTGTATATACAAAGGTCAGCCACAGCACGGAAAAAACCAGCCAGGAAGAAAACTTCATGCGGTCCACCACTGATCCCAGAACCAGGGCCAGGGTGATGCAGGCAAAGGTCATCTGGAACACCACAAACACAAAACTTGGAATGCTGCCGGTGATGGAACTTATGGTCATCCCTTTTAAAAAAAGAGAATCAAGATTACCGATAAAGGCACCCTCCCCGCTGAAGGTGAGGCTGTACCCCCAGCCCACCCAGATCAGGCTGCCGATGCAGTAGGCTACAAAGGTCATGGCATAGGTATTTAATAAATTTTTATACCGGGACATACCCCCATAAAAAAGGGCAAGGCCCGCCGGTGTCATCATCATCACCAGGGCCGTTGCCACGATGATCCATGCGGTGTCTCCACTGTTTAATGTTGGGGTGTCTCCGGCAAATGCCAAAGTCGATAATAATGAAATAATAAACCCTGTTATCCCTGTAATTTTAATCAGCATGTAAACCCTCCGTCACCCAATGGCCTGTCAGCCGTTCGGTTAAAAAATTTGGTTAAGCCTGAATTTCATAAAAGCAATTATTTGCTATTTATAACAATCAAGATCCATGCCACGCACCTACAATGTAGCCAAGGCATTTGTTTTAAAAGGAATATTTACCTTTGCTGAAAGACGACCACGAGCCAACATCATAAAAAACCACTACAATTTTGTTCCCACGAAGGATAAAATTACATTTTGGTTCTATAAATCAAGCTTGAGTTATAAATCCAGGACATGTATTTGGATTTTCGGCCTTAATGTGCCGGAGAAAATCAAGGCCAATGAGGAAAAAAGAAGGTTTGATGAAAATGAAATTACAGTTGTTGCGAGATCTGATTAAAACCGTTAAGAAGGGAAATGGTCGGATGAAATTCGCAGATTAAAACTTCTTTAAGATAATCGCCGAAGATGATCACAAAATGGGCCACTTTGGGGTGGGATCAGGCTTGCGCTACTGGCGTTTGTATTTAAATTTTATTTTAAACACAGATAGTTGACAACCACGTCTGAGGACAACTTCAGCTGTCAACAACACAAGCCTGACCCCGTTGGCACATTAATTGTGAGGGCTTGCCCATGCTATGACCAAGCCCTAATCGCCACAGATGATGTCCTGCAAAAACATCCACAGGACACAAAATCCAATGGGAAAGCCCTATTTCCGATGCCGGGCCGGAAGCTCCCAGTCTTCCACCGTGGTGGTCTCGTAAATCTCCTCCCAGCCGGTGATCATCCCTGAGATATGACTGAACAATGAGTGTCCGGTGGTGGTCATGTACACATGCACCAGAAGAAAGGAAACCAGCATGAATGCCAGCAACGTGTGCAGCCAGGCCACCGGCGCCAGGGGAATCAACATCCCGGCCCAGGAATTCCAGGTGTAGTAGAAAAGACCCGTCACCATCTGCACCGGCAACAACAAAGCTGAAAGCCCAAGATAGGTCAACCGCTGCAACGGGTTATGCTTGGCCCCGGGGGATTTCTCCACAGGGTGGGATTTTCCCTGGAAGATACCAAAGGCATAGTACATCATCACGGCAAACAGTTTTTTAGTGGTGGGAACATATTGCTTCCACTCCCCGGTGGTGAACAGCCAGAAGACAAAAAAGGCAAACAATACCAGCCAGGACAGGCCTATGAAATTATGCACATTCACGGCCCGCTGGAACCCCAGCAGGGAATAGGTACCATGGATTTCAAACCCGGTGACAAGCAGGATCATGATCATCAACGCCTGGAGCCAGTGCCAGAAACGTTCATATCGGGTATAGAGATATATTTTAATGATTTTTTTATCATTCATGGCTATTACTCCTTTGAGTTTTTCCGGGTAAAAAATCGGCCCAGTCCATGAAGTCCCACACCGCCCAGGGAACCCAGCACAATCAACCACCCCAATGAATCCACAGGGGTGGATTTATCCCGCCCCGGCATGTAAAAGCCGGTAAGGCTTGAAAGTCGACTCTTTTCCCGGTCGTGGCACTGGGTGCAGGAAAGGGCTTTGTTTTTGGGGGCCACCATGTGGGTGATGGGAAAAGCATAGGTGGTTTCCACAAAATCAAATTCGCCGGAAAAGGGCAGATTCAGTGTTTTATTTCCCAGGGTCAGGGCCTCATCCCAGTTAAAGGTGGTCCAGTAGCCCTTTTCTCCGGACAGCAGCGGGGCCAGAAGGGTTTTATGCACCTTGTCATAGGGTTGTTTTCCCCTGTGGATTTTAAATGGAAAGATGCGGGAATCAGGATCTCCGGCATCCCCCATGGGCTGGCTTACCTTGACCACTGTACCGGGATCAATGATATCCTCTGCCGTGGTGCTGGTCTGGGTGCCGTTGGACCAGAAATATTCCGGAACCACATTTTTGTCCCAGGTCATCTCTCCCTTGATGGATTTATAGGTTTCCTTCCCGAGATCCCCCACGATATCATAGGGTTTTCCATCTTTAAGGTGTCCGGCCTTTGACCAGTCCCAGCTCATCTTGGTGGGATTCACCCTGGCAAATTCAGGGATATGGCAGGACTGACAGGCAACCTTATCCGTATGATCGTTCATTTTGGAATCGTTTTTATGGGGGGCATCACTGTGACAGGAAACACAGGTAATCTTGGGAGCCAGATCATCCTCTAAAAGACTCTTGCTGCTCTCCACCGCCGGGTTGGTATAAATCCGACCGGCAATGTTATGATTGGTGGTGGTGTGGCACCGGGTACAGGTGAAGTTTTTACCATCGGTACCCATGTGAACATCCAGTATTTTGTTGGGTTTCATCAAAGAGGTGTCCAAATCTCCGTGCTTGACCCCGTCGCCGCCTCCACCCTTGAAATGACACTCACCGCAGTTATTCCGGCCGGGAAGGCCCACCTTACCGGCAGCAGCGGAGACGTCCGCCTGGATTTCCGCCATGATTTCCTTGGATTCTGGATCATCCTCTTCGGAAAACGCCTTGATATCGGTGAAAGCCTCGGTGTAATTAAACTTCTCCGTGCCATGGCATTTCAAACAATTGACTTCATTTTCAATGCCGTTCCACCCGGCATGGCATTTCAGACAGGCTTTGTCCTCCATGTTATTGGCGGAAATACAGAAATTGTTAACAGAATAACCGGCCTTTCCATATTTCATATCCTTTTTATCGCCGGAGGCAAGCCAGGTCCAATGAATGGTTTTATGAAACTGGGTGGATGCTTCGGTGTGGCAGGACAGGCATGCCCGGGTAATTTCATCGCCGGAGCTGAAGGGTTTCTTCAGGGCCTCATGCATGGTGTGATCGGTGGTGATCCATTTTTGTTCCCGTTTCACAGCCTGTTTGGCCAGCTTTCTGCCAGGAGCCTCCTCGTTTCCTTCACCGGTGGCAGACAGAACCTTAAAGGATGTGCCTGCCAGCAAAAAAACCGATAATAGCAGCGTCAATACGATTGAGGCGGTTTTCTTTATCATTCAGACCTCCGTAGGGAAGAGAGTCACAAAGGGGCCACATCGGTATGAAATGCACCGATTAACGTCATTTCCCCTTCACCGTGGCCGGAATTATGATTCAGTCCCCTGCATTTACAATTGTAATATTCAGAGAAAACAATACCGATACCCTTTCAGCGCCATGCCTTCCCATGAGATCAGGGGCATGATCATTTGTGATGCCATGCCCCTGCCAATATTATTTACAGGTTGCCGGAGAGGGTGAATCCGCTGCATATCCGTAGAGATAGGAATAAATATCGAGAACATCTTCATCGCTCAACTCAGCCCATTCCTTACTGCACTTGAAGTCTGCGAAATCTTTGTTTTCAAAAATCCGCTGCCACTGGGCCATGGTTTTGTCGCTGGGGTTGATGGGGGGTTTCTGGGAATCAACTTCACCCCTTTCAGAACAGGCCTTATATACCTTTCTATACGTATATTTCCCCTTTCGTTTGTTACCTGCAGGGCCTTCATCGGCAAAACAGACAAGTGTGGAAACCATCAGAAACACAAACGCCAGCGTGGAAACAATTATTCTTTTATTCATTTTTTTATCCTCATTTTTTGGGGGGATTCATCACCACACCGGCACCTTTTTACTGCCGATGCGGCTATGGAATCATACCCGTTTTATCAACATCTGTCACATCCATCTGGACAGATACCATCGTTTTCAAACCTTCATGGTCAGGTCTTTGCCCGGGGGGATTACCACCAGCAGATAACCTTGTCATGATCAAAAATCTCATTTATCAGACTATCCCAGTCCAGGCAGGGATCATAAAGTTCCACCACTGATATAACCGTATCCCGGGAGAGGGCATCAAACAATTGGCGCACCGTGTCGTCGGGGGGGGATTTCAGTATATGCAGAACTTTCATGGTTATTCTCCTGATCAGAATCTCATGGTGGCCGAAGCATAAACGTCCCACACCTCATCCACGATGGGGAAAAGACCGTCAAAGGAGGTGGCCTTGGAAATCTTCACCGGCTCACCCAGGGGATTGCCGCTTCCGGTGTATTCGTAATCGTAGAAGCGGGCACCCAATTTTACGAAAAAGTTCCGGCCGAATACAGGCTGGATGTAATAGCCTTCATACACACTGCCCCGTGTGGCAAGCTTGCTGCCCACCAGAGAATCTTCTGCACCGGTGAAATTAAACCAGTACTGGGACCCCCAGTTGTACTCCAAACCCAGACGTCCTTCCAGGGGCATGGGGAAAATGGCACCGGCATAGACGCTGTAACCATTGTGGGATTCAAGTTTCCCGTTGGAGCTGAGAAGCCCCTGGCCCATCATCTCATAAAAAGGATTGGCGGAAATCCGGGACGGGTCGGTGCGGCTCCAGGAGGTGGCCAGGAATACGTCAATATCCTTTTCCGTCTCTTCGTAGAGATTTTTTCGCAGGAGCAGTGATGCCGCATCCCAGTCGCCAATCTCCGTTGATGGCTGCATGCGGGAAATGTATCCACCGCTGTTCTGTTCAAAATAATACTCGGAGGTACCATCGCCATCCTGGTCGGATTTACTGACGATGAAGGGCATCACCGTAAGCCCTGTGAAACCGTCGGTGATATCCCAGGCATGGGCATAGTTGAGCACGGCACTGAAAGAATCATTGTCAAACAGGGTGGCAATGAATCCCAGCAGATGGACATCATCCACACTGGCCTGGCTCTCCTGCAGGGAATAGGAGTTGCCCCAGTCTCCTTCGAATCCCACGCCATAGCATAACTTGAAGGCGGCACCGGGAATACCCGTGGTGTCTTCCAGCCCAAAACTTAAAGAAGCACCGTCAAACTGCCAGTTGATGATGGTGGCAAGGGGAGATCCCCCCACCAGATCATATTCGCCATACTCCAGCGGAGGACCGTTGGTGGCGGGGCGACGTCCCAGGGACAAACTCACCGGGACGTTGTTGACATCCTTTCGGTACATGAAATAAGCCCGCTCCAGGCGGATGGTATCCCCATGGGGAAGGGAGGATGTGGTGCCGTCCATAATCACATCCCCCAGACTGCCCTGATTAAATTTCACACCGGTGGAATCCCCCCACACCTTGTAGGCGGCAAGCCGACCGGCAAAGCTTAAGTTGGGATTGACCTTGGCTGCCATGTCCAAATGAAATTTATTGGTGTAGATAATATCGTTGTCCACATCGTTTTCTTCCAGAGGGGGGACCATGCCCGCCATGGTCATGTCCTGCATACCCTGCTGAATCTGATTGAGGGTGGCACCATTAAAGCCACCGGCGGATGCCGGGGTAAAAAAGCTTCCCACCATGGAAGCGGGGGCTGACAACATGCCGTTGTAATGGATGGAGTCGGCCTTGGATCGAAGTTCAAGGCCCAGGGAAACCTTGTCGGTGGCAGTGTGAAGCTCTGCTTTGTCCAGGCGTTTTCCCAGATACGCGACTTCCTCCTTGTCCTTTTTATCGGCCTTTTCAAGGGTTTCAAGCTTGTTTTTCATCATCTCCATGGTGCGACTCATCTCTTCCAGCTGCTTTTTTAAAACCTCCACCTCGGTGGAGGCAAAGGCAGGCTGAAAAACCAGGACCATGGCAAGGGCCATCAGATAGACCAGCGGTTTTTTCATTTTGATTATCCTTCCGTTTTTTTGATTTCAAAGGAGCCATCTTTCTTGAAGGAACAGGCGCCCTCAAGATAGTAGGCATTTTTAAGGGAAGGCCTTACATCCTGAACCATGTAATAGGCCTCACCGCTTCTGGCACCGGTGGAACAGATGAACACAATGGGTTTGTCCTGGGGCAGATCCTTTATCTTGTCCTCAAGATGATCCACAGGAATGTTCACCGCGTTTTCAAATGAACCTTTTTCAAACTCATCCGCATCCCTTACATCCACGATCATCAGGCTGTGGGAACTGCCGGCCATGGCTTTTTTAAACATGTCGATGTCCATGCTGCCTTCCACTTCTCCGGACTTCACCGCAATTTCCCCGGTGGTACCATGGGTCTTTTTCCATTCCGGATAGCCCATGGAAAAAACCTTGACATCGGTATACCCCAGTTCCAGGGCCGCAGCAGCGGACTTATGGCTTAATTTGCAGGCCAGTCCACCACAATAAAAAATCAGCGGGGTATCAAGGTTTCTGGGCAGCTTGCCGCTGAACTGTTCAAAATAGGTAAAGGGAATACTCATGGCCGTGGGAATATGCCCCTTGTCAAATTTGGGTTTCCGGGGTCTGGCGTCCACGATCACGGTATCATTTTTTTCCAGGGCTGCTGCCACATAGTCCACGGAAACAGAGACATAGTTACCCGGCGTTTTTTTCCAATTGGGGAACCCTTCTGCAAACACCTTCACATTGGTATAGCCGAGTTTTTCAGCTTTAACGGCCGACTTATGGCTCAGTTTACAGGCCAAGCCTCCACAGTAATAAATCAACAGCGCATTTTTATCCACCGGAAGCAGATCCACTGATTTATCAAACTGACTGTCCGGGATGCTCACCGCACCAGGTATATGCCCATTCACATATTTGGGTTTATAGGGTCTTGCATCTATGAGCATGATATTTTCCGGCATGGGCACGGCAATGTGATTTTTTACAAATTCCGCATCCACAATGCTGTGATACTGCCATTCCGGCGCGGATTCGGAAAGAGCGGATACGGCATTTTTGTCAGCGGTGGCACAGGCCATTGAACCCGTCAGCAATAACAGCAACATCAACCCGGCCATACCTGTTTTCAACTTCATTCACTTTCCTCCTCTATTTGCATAACATATTGACATGCTTCAAAAACATTTTTCACGTTTCTGATCTAATTCCCGTTTGCAGGGGATTTTTCCAAACGGCCAGGGCCTCCGGGATCATTCAAAGAGTGCAAAAACATGCCTTAAAACATGATTACAAACGAAACCTGTATAACAAACAAAGCAAAGAACATGCCATCCCAGAGTTTGCAGGAAAAGTGGCAAAAACATTCACACAGCCCATCCCAGACAAACACCGCTGGAAAAACCGATCATCTATCTATAATCCGGCCTTTTTTATTGTTAAGGCAAACCGTTTGTGTTAACGTTTGCCATTAACACAATTAACACGCAGGAGGTAATCTGTGGAAATCGGTAAATACTGGCGCACTATTATTGACTCTGTGCAGGATGGTGTCATCATTGTGGACCCCCATGGAAATATTGTTGCCGCCAATACCACGGCATTGCTCATGACCGGCTACAGCGAACCAGAACTTCTGGGTCAGTCGTGCCGAATCTTAAACTGCACCGGATGCAAAATTCTGGGCAGGGGACCCGGCACACAGTGGTGTGGACTGTTTTCCAGGGGATTGATCCGGGATAAAAAATGTCTGATTTCCCACAAAGACAAACGATCGGTGCAGATACTGAAAAGTGCCACCGTCTTTTACGATGATGATGGCAATATCGTGGGCGCTGTTGAAACCCTGAAGGATATTTCAGATAATATCAAATACGAAAATGAACTGATTTCCCTGAAAAAGACCTATCTGCTGGATGATGGTTTTCATGGTATTGTGGGCAGAAGCCCGGCCATGCAGAGCCTGTTTGAACTCATTGAGCATGTTTCCGCCACACAAACACCGGTGATGATACTGGGGGACAGTGGCACGGGAAAAGAGCTGGTGGCCAGGGCCGTGCATGAAACAGGTGCCAGAAAGAATCAAGCCTTTATCAAGGTAAACTGTGCTGCCCTCAATGAAAGCCTTCTGGAAAGTGAACTGTTCGGACATGTAAAGGGTGCCTACACAGGTGCCGACAGAAACCGCATCGGACGTTTTGAAGCGGCCCATGGGGGATCCATATTCCTTGACGAAATCGGAGATATTCCCATGCCCATCCAGGTAAAACTGTTGCGGGTGCTGGAGGAAAAAAAAATTGAAAAAGTGGGAGATAATGTCTCCATTGATGTGGACGTACGCATCATAACCGCCACCAACAGAGATCTGGAACAACTGATTGAAGAAAAAAAATTCAGGGAGGATCTTTTTTTTCGAATCAATGTTTTTCCCATCCGCTGCCCTTCCCTTTCCAATCGACGGGAAGATATCCCCCTTATTGCCCAGCACTTTGTAAATGTAAATGCCAGAAAGACCGGCAAAAACATATTGGGATTCACCCCCGGAGCCATGCGCCACCTGATGACTTACCACTGGCCGGGTAATGTGCGGGAACTGAGAAATGCCGTGGAATATTCCTTTGTTCTTTGCAACAGCAGCAGCATTGGAGAAGAACACCTGCCCGAACGGGTGATGATCTGCGATGAGTCCGGCAAAAATTCAAAAAATATCTGCATGGCTTCGGATCTGGAACCAGCTGTCTCCCTCCAGGAAGAACGTGCCCAGCTCATCCAGGCACTGAAACAGGCCCAGGGCAATCAATCAAGAGCTGCCAGAGCCATTGGCGTAAGCCGGGTCACCGTTTGGAAACGCATTAAAAAACATGGCATCGATCTCAAGCGGGATCTTGCATGACCTCCGGAAACCCGGCGATACTTCGATCATTTTATAATCTTATCGGGATCTATGCCCGTTGATTTATTTTTTTTATCCTTGTCTGCCACCTGGCAGGCGTTCTTCATTCATGTGGAAATTCCCATTTTGGGAAGAATATATGCCTGCAGCAGCACATAGACACCAACAAATAACAGTACCCAGACCATTTCTTTCATACTCGCCTCCATTTTCTGTTGCGATCAGGCTTAAAAAATTGAGCCCGATTACCCGCAGTTCAGGTAAAAAAAACGGGTTCATCTTGTAAACATTAAATTGACTGACCTGGACAGACCAGAGCCTGAAAACTTATTTAATTCTCTACCCCCCATCACAGGAAAGCCATAAAGAAAAAATCAATGCAAAATGTAGACCAATGCCATAAAAATACATGCGAAACAATAACAAACGTCGAATTGCTTCAACCCACCCGGCTCCATCCGCGTCATGACCTGCATCACCCCAGACCCATTTTGTGTGTTTTTACTCGATGGTCATTTTTTTTGGATTTGGTCATAACTACAGAGTCATAAGTTCTCATAACCTCTTGAAATCATTATACCAGGCACAATGGATTCACAAGACCAAGACTTAATGATTTCAATGAGTTATCTAAAATCAAAAGAAACCATGGTGAGAACTTATGACTGACGAGGTCATAAGATGGGCCAGCCTGGGGTGGGGTCAATATAAAAAAACTTGACCATCGAGTTTTACTTTTATTTCCAGGGCAGTTGTTGTAAGCATATTTCAATAACGGATGTGGGGTCAAGGGATATAAGCCCTGGTTGCTGAAGCCTGAGTTGCACACCGGCACAAATATTGATCATCTTGGCCCCAGTCACAGAAATTTCAGACGATGATCGCCCCGGGCTTGGTCACAACATGGACCACTTTGGGCTGGGGTCAGTTGGGCTGGGGTCAGGCTTGCGTTATTGGCATTATCGTTGGCTTTGGCGTTTGCACAGGCTGTTGTCAATAACGCCAATAACACAAGCCTGACCCCGTTGGCCCGCCAACGGTGACGGCTGGCCCATCTTATGCCCAAGCCCATCGCCCCTTTTTAGGCACATTCTTAAATTCAAACAGATACAGGGAAAAAACAATGGGCAGATGCAAATTTCATCCAGAACGGGAAACCGCTTTTAAATGCATGAAACACAACTATTACCTTTGTGAGGAATGTCTTGAATGCAAAGATCCAGAAATATATTGTAAATTCAGATCTTCATGCGCCATTCATTTTATTTCCAGAAAAGGATTTGAAAGTGCCGATGAAACAATCACGGAAGAAATCACCAATCAATGATATTCTGCCATTAAAGGGCCCGGGCATCCCCTTGTTTTTGGTGCCGTTTTATGGTAACTGCATTCCTTCAGCGCAAAACCTTTTATCTTAAATATTCCGGGGTGCTGGATGCCCAGCCCCATTATACAAGGAGCCGTCCATGAGTGCATGTCCATGTTGTTCAGAAAAAGAGTACAGCCAGTGCTGCGAACCCATCCTTAAAGGAGATCTGCTGGCCCAGACCCCGGAGGCTCTTATGAGATCCCGGTATACGGCCTATGTACAGGGCAATATTGACTATCTTGAAGAAAGTACCCACCCCAATGACCGGGGTGACTTTGATGCCCAGTCCACCCGGGACTGGTCGCAAAATTCCCAATGGCAGAAACTGGAAATTCTCAACGCCACAGGGCAGGAGTCGGACGCAACAACAGGACAGGTTGAATTCATAGCCTTTTTTGCCAGGGAAGGCATTGATCAGAAACATCACGAACGGGCAGTGTTCAAAAAGAAGGAAGGACGCTGGTATTTTTCCGACGGTCATCCAGTAAAACCAGCCCCAGTGAAAAGAACCTCCCCCAAGGTGGGCCGCAACGATCCCTGCCCCTGTGGAAGCGGTAAAAAATATAAAAAATGCTGTGCATAATCACCATGTTTCGGGCCTTGCCCTGACACCATGGATGTTGCCGGAATCATATGATCCACAAGGAAATCACCAATGATCAAGGACATCTCCCTGGCAATTCCCCCTGAAAAGATCGGGGATCTGGCCTTTATTAAAAAATGTGCAGCCGCAAAGCTTGGGCTTTGTCCCGAAGAGATTGATGCCGTCCAGATAAGGCGCCGATCCATTGATGCCAGGGGACGAAAACCCATGTACCAGGTTCACCTGCTCATTTACCAGGGAGAAGATCTCCAGGCACTTCATTCACCGGTAAGTTATACACCTGTACCCCCCGGACACCATGAGGCGGTGGTGGTGGGCAGTGGCCCTGCAGGACTGTTTGCGGCCCTTCGCCTCATTGAGCTTGGAATCAGACCCATTGTTCTGGAGCGGGGTAAAAACGTGCGGGACCGGCGATTTGATCTGAAAAAAATCAATGCCGACGGTATCGTCGACCCCGATTCCAACTACTGTTTTGGAGAGGGGGGGGCCGGTACATACAGTGACGGAAAACTCTACACCCGATCCCTGAAACGCGGCAATGTCAGAAAAATACTGTCTCTGCTGGTACAGCATGGTGCAGACAAAGACATTCTGGTAAATGCCCATCCCCACATTGGTTCCAATCGCCTGCCAGGAATCATCGCTGCCATCAGACAGACCATTGTACACTGCGGCGGAGAAATTCATTTCAATACCCGGATAACGGACCTGGAGCTGGCAAAAGGACACATGATGGGCGTCATCAGCCGGAATACCTCCTTCCAGGCCCGGGCCGTTATCCTTGCAACAGGTCATTCTTCCCGGGACATTTATCAGCTGCTTCATCGGAAAAACATTCTCCTGGAGGCCAAGCCCTTTGCCCTGGGAGTTCGGGTGGAACACCCCCAGGAACTGATCAACCAGATTCAATATGGTATCTACGCAGACAGCCCCCACCTGCCGCCAGCCACCTATTCCCTTGCCTGCCAGATCAATGGAAGGGGTGTCTACTCCTTTTGCATGTGCCCTGGAGGCATTCTGGTACCGGCAGCCACCGCCCCGGGTGAACTGGTCTTAAACGGCATGTCCAACTCCCGGAGAAACCTGCCCTTTGCCAATGCCGGGGTGGTGGTGAGCATTGATGAAGGGGCTGTCAGTCGCTTTTCTGATTTAAAGTCGTTCGCCGGCCTTGCGTTTCAGCAGGATATTGAGAAAAAAGCCTTTACCGCCGCTGAAAACACTCAGCAGGCACCCGCCCAGCGTTTGACGGATTTTATAAATGACAAGGTTTCAGCAACCCTGCCCGCCTCCTCGTATATTCCGGGAATTATCAGCCACCGACTCGATGACATTCTGGGGACACTGGTTTCCCAAAGCCTGAGATCGGCATTCACCGTGTTTGACAAAAAAATGAAGGGTTTTGTGACAAGGGAAGCCAAGGTCCTTGCCGTGGAAAGCCGAACCAGTTCCCCGCTGAGAATTCCCCGGCTGCAAAACACAGGGATGCATCCCCATGTTCCCGGCCTGTTCCCGGCGGGGGAAGGGGCTGGATATGCAGGTGGCATTGTCTCATCTGCCATAGATGGGGAAAACATTGCCAATGCCGTGGCACGATTTCTCTCCCCTCCCCTTTTATCTTCTGACATCCGCCCATGACTTTTCGATTGAAAATATCCAGCACAAAGGGTATCCTTCACAGAATTTATATGAAAAGGTCGCTTTCAAGTCTACCTCAGCTGAGCCCCTCCCCCGATGGGCAATAGGAACCGGACAATCGAGCTGTCTACAGTTCCGGTCCGGGACCATTGCCCGTCGGGGGAGGGGCGGCATAATGCCATTTGGCTCCGCGTCTACGACCCTATCTTCGTTGTGTCCGACAGGACATGTGGGTTATACGAAACGCACCATTTTTTTAACCGCGCTCTTCACCATGCCCCGGACACAACACGCCACTCACTACCCATGGAAGCGGAATAAAAACAAGTATTGGAACCACATACCGGTTTGACAACCAGTGGACAGGCTGGTTCCGGGTGGGGAATCGGGCATAATACTTTGCTCGAAGATCATATCCGAAAATTTTTATGATGGAGGCTTTACCATGCTATTCAAGCACTTATTACGTCCAGGCAAATTCATTGCTCTTTTTTTATCAGTCTTTATTTTTGTAATTGCAAACCAGTGCATGGCATGGTCCTGGTCAACAAAACAGCAAAATAAAGATCTCCCCCAGATACTCCGATTTGCCGTCCATGTCAGTGACGTGGGCAAGATGGATCCCCATTTTGCGGCAGGGTCCCAGGATCGTTCCGTTGCAGACATGGTGTTCAACGGGCTGCTGAGATACAAGCCAGGTAACGCACCCCACATAGAACCGGATCTGGCGGCTGGTATGCCGGAACTGTCCATGGAAAAAGGTCGTCAGGTCTGGAAGGTTAGCCTGCGAAAGGGCATCCTGTTTCATAAAGGCCCCAAGACCCCGGCCTACGAATTGACCGCAGACGATGTGGTGTATTCATTTAAAAAAGCCTCTGCTGATAAACGATCGGCCTATGCCGGTGATTACGAGGGCATAAGCATTCAGAAAGTAGATAATTACACTGTGAAATTCATACTTTCAAAGCCCCTGTCCTCCATTCTTTTTTTCCCCAAGATCACTAACTATAACGGTGGTTTCATTGTCAGCAAAAAAGCCATGGAAGCCATGGGGGATACTGCCTACGCACAGCACCCTGTGGGAACAGGCCCTTTCATGTTCCAGGAACATATTCCCGGCGAAACACTAACCCTTGTGGCCAACCATGATTATTTCAGGGGAAAGCCGGCCCTGGATGGTGTCACCCTTTATTTTCTTCCGGACACGGAAGAACGAAAAGCCGGGCTGCTCAATGGTACACTGGACGTTATCATAGGATCAGGTAATAAAGGC
Organism: uncultured Desulfobacterium sp.; assembly: GCA_963674605.1. Taxonomy (GTDB): domain Bacteria; phylum Desulfobacterota; class Desulfobacteria; order Desulfobacterales; family Desulfobacteraceae; genus Desulfocicer. The sequence goes on from OY771474.1 coordinate 2,971,472, forward strand.
TTTGCACAGGAATTGCTCCAACATGATGGCATTGATATTGATACCCATGGTGTTGGAGAGGTCACCGCCATTTATTTTAATACCAGTATCCCCCCCATGGACGACATTAAGGTTCGCAAGGCCATTGCCTATGCCCTACACAAGGAATCATACCTGAATATATATAATGCCGACCATGCGGGATACGTCTATTCCCAGGTACCGGCACAATTTCTTCCCGGGGGCCTGACACAGACAGATGTCAAGGCCCTGGGACTGGAGTATGAAGAAGATGTCAAAAAGGCAAAAAAACTTCTGTCCCAGGCCGGGTATCCCAATGGATTCATGCTGGACCTGGTGGGATCTGAAAAACGAACTTACAGCAACTTTTACAGAATCCTCCATGAACAGCTGGCACGCATCGGAATTGTCTGCAATATAAAGATCCTGCCCCATTCCGAAATGCACCGGGAAATCCGGAACAACCCCAGGCCCATTGTTATTTACACAGCCTGGAGACCCAATGCCGACGTATTTCTAACCCGATTTTTTCATTCGGATGCCATCCTTCTCACCGGTGTCAAACCCGATACCAATTTTTCCCACTACACCAAAATAGACAGACTCATTGAAGCTGCCCGCCATGAAAGCAACCCGGAAAAGCAGATCAGCCTGTGGCACCAGGCCCAGATCAGAATTTTAAATGATATGGTGGCCTACCCGGTCATATATGCCAACATGCGAACCCCCCGCAGAAAATATGTGGCCTATGGACACCCGGTGATTTCATCCATGGCCCTGTATCCCCAGTTCACAGAAAAGACAAGGCTGATGCCCCATGTAGTGGGCACAACAGATGTTGACACGCCCATGATCACAATGCATCAAACGGAAAAAATCGGGCCTGATCATGGCATCGCCCCGCCTGTGGAGAGTTCAGCCTTGCCTCATTGAGGCTTTGATTGAAATCTTCATTGAACACAGATAGTTGTCAAAAGCACAGAGCCTGATACAAAACTCAGGCTCTAATACCACATAGCCTGACCCCATCGGCCGGCCAAGGATGATAAGTGCCCCAAGTTATGATCAAATTCAAACACTCCAAAGAGCACATTATCTGTTGGCAAACCAGAGAACTTATGACTGAGGAGTCAATAATAAGGGTTTATCTGCACTTTATATCCCAAGATTCCCTTTATTTCTGATATTTGTTTTTCAACCCGCTCCTTAATGGCATCACACTGGGACTCCGGCACTTTTAAAATCACATTGACCTTTTTATCAGTGACGGAAACCACGGCACTTGGAAAGTCAAAAAGTGCATAACTCACGGCAGCAGCCAGCACCTGGTCCGCAAGAATTGTTTCAGACAGGGGGGTTTCCTGGAACAATGGCAGGCTGGCTGTGTTGGCGATAATATCAACGGCATCATCCTCAGAAAGATGACCGATACGAATCACCAGATTGTAATTTGCCGGCTCAAAGATATCAATACCATATAGAAACATGCACCAGCGACGTCGTTCTTCGTCATCTTTCTTCAATATATACTGTGCCTTTTCCATGGAAATACCCTCCCGGAGCATTTCCCCTTCCACCCGGCTTTGGGTGTCGGCAATAATTCGCACCTTCAACACATGGGAAATATCCTTTACCAGATGATGCCCTGCCAGGCCATGATACACCAGGTTTCCTTCCATGAACCGCTGCAGTAATGCCCATCGAATGGCGGTTAGATAGCGTTCCTTCCCATTGGGAAAACGATCAAGAATCGAAAAGGCATCGTTCAAACCCCGTTTCAGCTTAATTTCCGGCAGATGAAACTCTTCCAGATTATCAAGCAACTGATCCCTTGACACACAGTCAAACTTCATTTTTGAGGCCAATTTTTCAGCCACAGATTTACCGTGATAATAACTACCCCTGGAAATTGTGATAATAGGCATAATAGACTCCTTTGGATTCCCTTTTCGCTGATTTTAACAACAGGTTAACATGAAAACAAAGCGCTGCTTTTCAATTTTCGGGCTTGTACATGGCATGGGCCATCCATCATAGTTGGCGGGCTTAATTATAACACAAAAAAACTTGATCATCGCGTTTAAAAACCTGATCCTGTATGGTATGGAAAAAAACGCACATTAAACTAAAAAAACCGTGGTCACAACATGGGCCACTTTGGGATGGATGGGCCCTGTGACCAAGGCCACTAAAAACAAAAAGGAGAACCATGTTAACTTCAAAAGACTTTTATCTTGTAGTAAAAAAGCCCCCCATTGCCTGGGTCTATCTCAACCGACCCCATAAAAAAAATGCCATGAACCCCTCTGCCTGGACTGATTCACCGGCCATATTTGAAGACCTTGACAAAGATCCGGATATTCGTGCCGTCATAGTGGCGGGCAAAGGACCCTGTTTCTCTGCGGGCATTGATCTCATGGGCATGATTCCGGAACTGCCGGAACTCATGGATAATTCACAAAAAGGGGGGATTAAGTGGAAATTAATTCCCAAAATAAAAAAACTTCAGGATGCCATCTCCTGCATAGCATGGTGCCGAAAACCGGTTATTGCCGCCATCCACGGGCACTGCATCGGTGCCGGCCTTGATATGGCAACAGCCTGCGACATCCGAATCTGCTCTGAAGATGCTGTTTTTTCCCTGCGGGAAGCAGCTGTGGGGTTTGTGGCCGATGTGGGGGTTCTCCAGCGCATCCCCGCCATTGTGGGTCAGGGCCATGCCCGGGAACTTGCCTACACTGCCAGGGACATCTCCGCCCGTCGGGCAAAGGAAATTTTATTGGTGAATGATATCCATGAAAATCACGAAATCCTCATGGTAAACGCAGAAAAACTGGCCCTGGAAATCAGCAGCAATTCACCCCTGGCAGTTCAGGCGGCCAAGGATGTGCTCAACTACGGAGTAGGGAAGTCCGTGGAAGATGGTCTTAAATATGTGGCATCCATGAGTGCCAATATCATCCCCTCCAATGATCTCATGGAAGCGGTGACAGCCTTTGCCGAAAAGCGTAAACCCACATTCACCGGAAGCTGAACTCAATCACCGAGAAAGATCTCAGAAATAAGACTTAAATAGGGCGCATTCCCATTTTCACGGTTTGGTCACAATATGGTTTGTTTGTCATAGTTGTGGCGGGTGCCCCATGTTGTGACCAACCCCTGTTTTGATGCCGAACAATGCAGACACCTTTAAGGAACACTAACCCCATGGTTCTAAACAACTTATTTCCTGTCTTTGCCCTCCTGCTGATGGGTAAAATCTTAAAAAACACCAAGTTCATAAATGAAGGCTTTCTGGCCACATCAGACCGCCTGGTTTATTTCATCTTTTTTCCCTGCATGCTGTTTTACAAAATCGGCGGTAACAAGGCCGCAGAAACCCTTGATATGGCACTTCCCATTGCCGGGCTATGCGCTCTTTTTCTGGTCTTTATTCTGAGCACCCTTTACATTGTGTATGGCAGTGTCACCGATTTTGAGGCGGGGTCCTTTTCCCAGAGCTGCTACCGATTTAACACCTACATCGGCATGGCCATTGTGATGACTGCCCTGGGTGAGGAGGGTATTGTCAGATTTGGACTTCTCATCGGGGTGGTTATCCCCATCATCAATATACTTTCCGTGTCCATACTCATCTGGTTTTCAGGGGAAAAATACACCTTTAACCAGCGGGCAGGAAAATTTTTCAAAGAGGCGGTGTCAAACCCCCTGATCCTTGCATGCCTGGCCGGTTTTATTTTTTCGCGCATGGGAAGCAGTTTTCCTGTTTTCATTGATAACACTCTGAAGCTGATTTCCATGGTCACCCTGCCCCTGGCCCTAATTTCCATCGGCAGTGCCTTTACCCTGAAAAACATGAAAGGCTATCTGCGACTGTCCATGGTCTCTGCCACCTTCAAGATGATTTTTCTTCCCCTTTCAGGGGTTTTGTTCATGAACCTTTTCGGAGTCACCGGTGTGGAGTTCAAGGCAGGACTTATCTTTTTTTGTCTGCCCACATCCACCTCCATTTATATTCTATCTTCCCAGATGCAAAGTGATACAAACCTTGCTTCGGCAAGCATTGTCTTTTCCACCCTGGCATCTTTCTTATCCCTGTCCGTGGCCCTTTTCATGATGCAATAAACAAATTTGCGGCCTTCTCACAACAAAACATCAATTGGCACATAAAAAGTATCCAGCTTGTTCAGCAATGGCACTATTATTGCTTTATATTTTTGTTGTTTAATGATGAAAAACAACCAGTCTGTATTTACAGTTGAACCCGCTTGATAAATGACACTAAAATGTTTAGGATAAGAAAATATCCCTTTACTTACATGGAGGATTTTCATTTGTTTACAGAAACCATATCCTATCAGGCCGCATTGGTAGCAGGGCTGCTTTCTTTTTTCTCCCCCTGCATCCTGCCTCTGATTCCGGCATATTTCACTTTCATCACAGGGTTATCCCTGGATGAACTTACAACAGACACCCGCAAAATCCGGCAAAAGGTGATTCTGGCCACCCTTGCCTATGTCTGTGGATTTTCAACGGTGTTCATACTGCTTGGGGCATCGGCCTCGTTCATGGGGGGCATCCTTACCCGATATTCCTGGGTTATACGGTACGTGGGAGGCGGTATCATTTTGTTATTTGGATGTCATCTTCTGGGAATTATCAACATCAAGGGCCTCAACTTTGAACGGCGGATGCATATCAATGAAAAACCCATGCATGTCATGGGAACTTTTGTTATCGGTATGGCCTTTGGTGCCGGGTGGAGCCCCTGCATCGGTCCCATGCTGGGCTCCATACTTATTGTTGCGGGCAGCCAGGAAACCGTCATGCAGGGTATTGTGCTTTTAAGCATTTATTCGGTGGGACTGGCCCTGCCTTTTCTTTTAATTTCTTTTTTCATCAACAGAATTCTTGTCATCATGAAGCGGGCCACCAGGATTCTTGGTTATGTAAATAAAGTGGCTGGAATTCTGCTCATTATCATGGGAATTTTACTGATCACAGATAAATTCAGACTCTTGGCCACCCTTTAACCCCCCGGCACCCACAACCAATGAACCCATCGCCCAGCAGCCATAAACCCAGTACCTAATTAACCCAACACCCATCCCAGCCCAAAAGGAGCTGAAATATGAAAAATAGAAAAATATTGATCACAACCATACTCCTGGCATTATTCTCACTGTCTTCAGCCTGGGCAGCCGCACCGGAAAGCAAAAAGGAAATCGTCTGGACCACCTATGAAAAAGGCGTCACCATGGCAGAACAGCAGGGCAAAAAAATTTTTCTTTACTTTCATGCGGACTGGTGCACCTATTGCAAAAAAATGGAACTCACCACCTTCAAAGATCAAGGCATCATTGACTATCTCAATGAAAATTACATAGCCATCACCATTGATTCGGACAAGGAAAAAAAAATTGCATCACGCTTCGGGGTAAGAGGACTTCCCACCACCTGGTTTCTGAAATCTGACATGAATAAACTAAGCAGCATGCCTGGATACATTGATTCTAACCGACTGCTGACCATACTCAAATTCATCAACACCGAAAGCTATGAAAAAATGAGCTATCAGGATTTCAAAAAAAGCCTTTGATATGCAAGAATTGAATTTTCGGGGCTTGGTCACAGCATGGGCCACTTTGGGGTGGGGTCAGGCTTGCGTTATTGGCGCTTTTATTTAAGTTTGGCTTGAAACACAGGCACTTGTAAAAAGCACAATAACACAAGCCTGACCCCGTTCGTCCACCAAATGTGACGGGTGGCCCATGCTATGACCAAGCCCAATTTTCGACATCTTTCAATCAGGGCTTGATCACAACCGGAGGACAAACCCATGCCGATTTATGAATACCAATGTGAAAAATGTGAAACCGTTTTTGAAAAAATTTTTTTTGCCGGAGACAAGGAGGTGGTAAACTGTCCCCGGTGTGGCAGCGATGAGGTCATAAAACTAATGAGTGCCTGCAGTTTCATGGGGGCCAGCATCGGCACCTGTGCCGCAGATGCCCCCAAGGGATTTTCATGAGCGGGCTGATCTTTACTGCGGCAGTGTGTCGCAGCAATGCAAAGGGGGAATGGGCATCACCATGGACCTGACATCAGATCCCAAAACCGGGGCATCCCATTCCCCTCTGCCCCCGTAAAGGCGGATAATCTCAATCCGGCAACGATTTATTAACACTTAGCTCCGGACGTTTGTTCATCCGGGCCAGACGAAGGACCTTATGAACAGGGGTTTTACCAAGCCCTGGAATCGTTATGATCTCCGGCTCTGACATGATCCGGTCCTTTGAGTGGAGCCAGGTTTCTTCATCAATGAGCATGAACTGATTACTGGCACGACTCTCCAATTTTGAAGCAAGATTCACCGAATTGCCCAGATAGGTAAACTCCGTTTTTATATAGTTACCCAGAATCATGGCAAAGATTTCCCCGGTGCTGATGCCGATGCGCACATTTATCTTTGAATCAGCACCATAAACAGCCCCCAGTTTTCGATTTTTATGCTTCAATGCCCGGTAGATATCAATCCCCGAACGAATGGCATCCATCACCTTGTGGGGGGACACTGTGTCTCCATGTTCAAAGATGGCCATGAACCCATCCCCCAGAAATTTATCAATATACCCGTTGTACTGATAAATAATCAAAGACATGCGATCAATGAATTCATCCACCATCTGTATGGTAAGACTTTCGTCAGACAGCTTCATCAGGCTGCTGAACCCCACGATATCCACAAAAAGCGTACTGGCAAAAAGCCGGGTTTTGGTGCGTGAATTTTTAAAGGCGCTGAAGCTTCGACTGATCCGGTTCTTCACAAACGCCGCATCCTGATAAACCAGATTGGACGACAACAATTCCCGGGCCTTGTATTTATCAATGATCCGGGCCGCTTCAAAGGAACGGATAATGACATCCTTGATGCCAAGCACCATGCCTATTCTTGCGGCATTGCGAAAACACTCATAGGCCCGTTGTTCCTGATCCATGCGATAACAGGTCTGACCCAGCCCGTAAAAGGCATCTGCGGTAACCTGTTCCATTCTTAAATGATGTTTCCGGGCGTGCTCAATAATCTCGTTGAATTTTGCTTCGGCCAGTTCATAGTCCAAAATTTTTTCATAGACCCTTGCAGACACAAGTCCCGCCTGCATGCCTTCCCTTATCATCCCCTGTTTTTCCAGTCGGGGTTCCAGAGCAAGGGCCATATCCAGGGCTCGTCCGATCTGGTTCAGTGCAAGTTTAAATTCTGCGGTCTCCAGTTCACACATGAGGATGCATCTTTCATTGTTAAACTGAGAAGCAATTTCAGCGGCTTCCTTGAGATTTTGCTCATTTTCCTGATCCAGCACTCCCATCATTCGTCGGATGCGACTGTGGTTAATCAATGCGTAGGCATAAATCACCCTGCTGTTTTTATCTGCAAAGGTAGACTGACAATGCTCCCGGGATACCTTTTTTTCCAGGACGGCATAATTATTTGCTTCGTGATGACGGCTCAGCAGCAGGTTCACCTGGCTTAAACTGGAATAAATTTCCCCAAGGAATTTATGCAGTTCCGGTTCCGTCCGGGCCAGTTCCAGTGCATGGGACAGATAGAATTCAGCATCCAGATAATTCCACTGATCCCGGTGCACATACCCCAGGGAAATATAAATTTTCACCTTCCAGCGAAGGAAATATGAGTCCGGCTGATCATCAATTATGTCCAGGGCTTCATCGAGCAGTTCCTCTGCCCGCTGAAACAGAAACGCCTTCTGAAAAAAAAGATTCTTATACCATTTAATAATGGCATTGAGCAGGGGATCCACTGTGAATTGAACTGTTTTTTTTTCAAAGCCGGCAAGAGATTCAAGGAGTTCCGCGGGGGAACCCTTTAATTTAAAACAGTGGAATGCCGCATCAATCTCCTCTATTTGTTCCTTAATCTGATGAATGGGCAACATAATGGGGGCACACTCCCTTTTGACAGGTTCGAGAAACTGTCACAGGTTCTCGTGGATCATCAATGGTCTGATCTTCCATCATCCGGGATAACAGGCAATACAAACATCAGACCGTGATCACAACATGGGGCTGTTCAGGTGGAGTCACATGGGCTTTCTCACACCGAAACATTACCCTGCAGACCAATCACACCGGCAACACTTCTCATGCCTGCAATGGTTTCGGTGATCAATTCCGTACGGTCCATCTCCAGCAGCTGCGCACCCTTATCAATGATACTGCGATCCACACCGGCGGCAAAGCGTTTATCCTTCCATTTTTTCTTAACGGATTTTGCCGTTAGATCCAGCACACTCTTGGAGGGCCTTACCAGAGCAGCACTGGCCACAAGCCCGGTGAGCTCATCCACGGCATAAAGGGTTTTTTCCAGCAGGGTCCGGGGTTCAACATCAGAACAGATGCCCCATCCATGGCTGACCACTGCACGGATATAGGCTTCAGGCCAATTGTTTTTCATGAGAATTTCACGAGATTTGGTGCAATGATCCTCTGGATACATTTCATAGTCCAGGTCATGGACCAGCCCGATCACCTGCCAGGGGTGTCTGTCTTCATTGAACTTATGGGCAAAATGCCCCATGACACCCTCCACGGAAAGGGCATGGCGCAGCAGGCTGTCACTCTTGTTGTATTGCTTGAAAAGTTTCAGAGCATCTTCTCTTGTGGGAATATAAGAATTCATGTCACTCCTTATTATTGGGCTTGGTCATTCGGGGTCTGGGATACCAGAATGATCACCCGGCACTCCCGCATGAAACGATGGCGTTCCCGGGTCTTTTCAATTATATCGGCATCAGATCTGCTGATGACAATGGACGAATTCCCAGGACCTCCTGTCCTCAAGGCCTTAACTGAGATGGGATTCTCACCCACCCATCTAACGGTATCAACCGAATCCATGGCGCATACATAGCGACACACCCCCTGCTGAACCGCAATTTCCCGGCTGATAAAAAGGGCACTGTATATTTCTGATCCGAGCTCGCTGATCACCACCGGATAAAGTACCGGGTAAAACTCAATGGCGGTGGCATCAATGATCAGGCCGGTGTATTCCGATGATTTTTTTTCCAACACCGCCGGGGGATCAAGAATTTGAAGGGTGGGAATGGATTTAATTTCTTCCGGTAACACCAACTGAAGAAATCCCCCGAACAAGGTGCTTTCCAGTACCACTTCCATGGTGCGATCCGAGGTATAGGACTGTTTGATCAAGGCGGCATCCATGGCACTTTTTTCAATGCCCGCAAGAATATGGTCATCCGATCCGGCAAGGGCCTCCACACTGCGTCCCCTGTAGATATCCAGCGATTTCAATGTTTCAATGAGATTACGCCGGGCATCACTTCTGGCAAGACTTAAAATAAAATCTGGGGATTCTGCCTTTTTTCGATCCACGGGAACGGCCCTTCCACGGGCATAAACCTTTCCGGTGCTCCAGTTAATCTCCCCCCGGGAAAACGTGGATGTGCACTGGTGACGAGGCGTATCAATTTTTTCTTCCCCCCAGACAGGGGAAACGCACAGACAGCATCCAATCAACAGTCCCTGGAGGATTCCTTTAAATCTGCTGGCAAACCATGTCATGGGGTTATCTGCCTGCACCGTTGCCGATGGCATGGGACAGTTCTTGATGGTCCCCCGGAATTTGATCAAAATCATTCAGCGGTACCCGGGTATCCATATAATGATACACCTGGGCCATGGCCGTGCTCAGCCGGGGGATATCGGGCAGGCAGGCGGCTATTTTTTCAATGTACTTACGCTCTTTCACCCATTGAATGGATGGAGAAAAATTCAAATCAAATACCCAGCTGATCTGCATGAGTTTAAGGTCATTGAGGCATTTGATTGCTGCACTTTTAACAAAGGTCCCGGCCATGATGTCGTCCATGGCATCACTGGAAACCCCGGGATCATCTGAAAGTCCCAGATTGATGGCCTGCTGGCTTCCCGGTCGGGGATGGGTGTAATTGTCTATGACCACCCGCCAGATATCAAGCTTATCGGCATCCCGAAGCAAACGGATAAAAAACATCAGATCCCCATCTCCCTGACGGGGAATCTGTGCAGCATTATGAAAGCCAATGGATTTTTTAATCAGGGTTGCCTCCCGGGCAGTCAAGGCGTCAAGAACACCATGGGCATCCATTTCCTGAAGGCTGAGGCAGGCATGGTTTTCTGATTGCTGATCCAGAAATGTTTTATAGGTTTCATACTGCCTGAATCTTCCAAGATCATGGAAAAGAGCCATGGTTTCGGCCAGCATCATCTTGTCATCGTCCAGGCCAAGGATCTTTCCCAAAGCAAGTATCTCGCTGCATACCCTCAGGGTATGTTCTTTTTTCAGCATCAGGGGGTCAGGATCATGGGAGCCTTGAATGTATTGATCTGCATATGCCAGAAAAAACCGTTTCAATTGCGTCAGTGTTTGATGATTCATAACGAAGCCCCTTGAAATAATTTTACCCACGCATACCATGGTTATTTAAATTCATCAAGACATACCGTGGACCAGCTTGCCAGCTCCTCCCCCATGTTGTAATCACGTCCCCAAAAAAGTGACCGGGACAGATCAAAAGCAGAAAATTTTCTGGTTCTCTTGCAAGAGCAACAAAAAAATAAGGAACAAGAATTTAATCATCGATTAAGAAGGATAGTGATTTACGCTGGAATATGGTATGGCTCAAGAACAAAAAAACTGAACTGAGCAAGGGAGTTGGAAGCAATCTTCAACAGCCCATGGAAAAGGAGTCATAACAATGAGTGAATTACTTTCAACCCGGGAAGTGGCAAAGTTTTTAAACATCAACGAAAAAATGGTTTACAGCCTCATATCCGACAAAGGACTTCCCGCCACCAAAGTCACCGGCAAATGGCTGTTTCCCATTGACCTGGTCCGCCAGTGGATTGAATCGGGGACCATCAATTACCCCGAACCGGCCGCAAAACTGCCCCCCTACCATGGACTGGTGCTCATTGCCGGCAGTAACGATCTGCTGCTGGATGCCATGCTGACCCATTTTAACAGCCAGTCCCCCCATCACATGGCCATGTTTGGTTTCACCGGCAGCATGGGGGGCATCCGGGCCTTGAGAAAAAACATGTGTCACATCGCCTCCAGTCATCTGGTGGCAGACACCGAGGGTCAGGATAAGGAGTATAATTTCCCCTTCCTTGAAAAGGAAATGAAACGCATGCCGGCAGCGGTTAATTTCTGCATGCGCCAACAAGGCATTCTGGTGAAGAAAAAAAACCCCTGGGGCATTAACGGCATACAGGACTTATCTCAGCCGGGTATCAGCATTGTCAACAGAAGCCTTGGCACGGGAACGCGTCAGTTGTTTGATGGAGAGCTTAAAAAGGCGGGAATCAAGGGGAATACGATTAAGGGCTACGACCATATTGTGGCCAAACACATGGACATCGGCCTTGCGGTGCTGTCCGGATCTGCAGATGCCGGCCCGGGAATCAAACCCGTGGCAGAGAAACTGGGCCTTGGTTTCATCCCCATCTGCTGGGAAAGATTTGATCTTCTCATCTCAAAGGAACGTTTCTTTGACAAGGGCATTCAGCTGTTTCTGGGACTGCTTAAGGAAGATATCTTTAAAACAACCGCCCAGGAACTGGGGGGCTATGACCTGTCCAGATCCGGTAATATGATCTATCCCCTGGCAGATGAAAAGGATACGTCTAAAACCGACCAAGGATAAAGTATGCTAAAACTCGATGTCCAAGTTTTTCTGCCGATTTTGCGAGAACAGGGTCAGGCTTGTGTCAATACAAAAAAACTTGAACATCGAGTAAAATGGTCGATTGGCAACCACTGAGCCCTTATGACAGTCGAATAAAAAATCAGTCCCCTGCAATGATGGTGACAGACAAAACGATAAGGTCCATCATCGAATGGAACATTTAACCACATGGGGTTCAACGGCCTTTTGAAGTGCCGTCATGTCTTTCTCCTGGAGAAAACGATTTTCCAATTCAAAAAAAGAGGGGTTTAATACCGATACGTTCCGGGAACACTGCTGGAACACATAGTGGGATGCCCCCTTGATCATCCGGCCAATATCCACCACTGTGGCTTCATCTATAAAAGGGCGGACACAGGTGGTTCTGAACTCATAGGCGGGGGCCCTGCCCATGATAAGTTTCACCGATTCCATGATGGTGTCTGCCTTGAAATCTCCCCGGACAAAACCATCATATCTATTAAGGCTGGTTTTAATATCCATGGCCACAAAATCCAGCAATTGTCGTCGCAGCAGACTTGTCAGCACGCCGGGGTGGCTTCCGTTGGTATCAAGCTTGATTTTATAGCCCATATTTTTGATCTTGAAGCAGAATCCTTCAAGATCCTTGTGCAACGTCGGTTCTCCCCCGGTGATCACCACTCCGTCCAGCATGCCTTTTCTTTTCTCCAGAAAATCAAACACATCTGCTTCTGTTGGGCTATCGGGGGACATCTTTCCCCTTGCAAGATCGGGATTATGGCAGTAAGGACAACAAAAATTACATCCTGACGTAAACACCACGCAGGCCACCGTTCCTGGAAAATCAATCAAGCTGTTTTTCTGCAGTCCCCCCAGAATCATTGACATTGGATTGTGTTCCTTCTTGTTCAGTCTTGTCATGGTTGATCTTGAAGATGAAAAAAACCTGGTTCATGGAAAATGTGCCCGAATTACAAGAAAAGCCCCTTTTCCAATCCACAGGTTTAAAATCCGCTCAAATCCACGGTGATATTATTGGCAATACGCCTCAGGAGGCCACTTTAAAGGTCTTGCGCATGCAAAATTCAGTCTGTTTGCCGTTGTTCCACTGCTTCACCGGCCGCAGATATCCAACCACCCGGGAGTAAACTTCCGTTTCCCCGCCGCACCTGGGGCACACGGATTCTTCTCCGGGGATATAACCATGGGAAGCGCAGACACTGAAGGTGGGGGTCAGGGTAAAATAGGGCAGCTTATAGTTATTGGCCACCTTTTGCACCATCTGCTTGACCACCTCCACATCGCACACCTCTTCTCCCAGAAACAGATGGAGTACCGTGCCTCCGGTGTATTTTACCTGGAGACCATCCTGGAGATCCAGGACCTCAAACACATCATCGGTGTAGTTCACCGGCAGATGGGTGGAATTGGTGTAAAAGGGATCGCTGCCGGCCAGGTACTCGGCTTCGTTGGCGCAGATGATGTCAGGGTAACGTTCTTTGTCCTTCATGGCAAAACGATAGGTGGTTCCCTCGGCAGGGGTGGCTTCAAGGTTAAACATATCACCGGTTTCCACCTGCATTTTTTCAATTTCCGCCCGGAGATGATCCATGACCCGGATGGAAAAGGCCTGTCCCTCCTGTGATGCGATGCCTTTACCCAGAAAATTCACACAGGCCTCGTTCATGCCAAGTATTCCAATGGTGGAAAAATGGTTGCGCCAGAAACACCCGGCACTTTCCTTGATTTTTCTCAGATAGAATTTTGAATAGGGGTAAAGGTTACCATCGGTGAATTTTTCCAGAACCTTGCGCTTAATGCTAAGGGATTCCCCGGCAATCTTCACCAGAGCATCGAGCTTGTCCATGAATTCCTGTTCCGTGTCCGAGACATATCCCAACCGGGGCAGATTAATGGTCACAACCCCGATGGAACCGGTGAGGGGATTGGCACCAAAAAGCCCCCCACCCCTTTTTTGCAGTTCCCGGTTATCCAGCCGCAAGCGGCAGCACATGGAACGGGCATCATCCGGGGACATATCGGAATTTACAAAGTTAGAAAAGTAGGGGATGCCGTATTTACCGGTCATCTTCCATACATTTTCAAGGTTTTCATTGTCCCAGTTAAAATCTTCGGTGATGTTATATGTGGGAATGGGAAAGGTGAAGACCCGGCCCTTGGCATCGCCTTCCATCATCACTTCGGCAAAGGCGTTGTTGATCATATCCATTTCATGCTGGTAGTCGGCATAGGTGTCTTCCCGGTATTCTCCGCCGATGACCACCGGAGCGTCTTTCAGGGTAGAGGGAACCACAAGATCCATGGTGATATTGGTAAAAGGGGTCTGGAATCCCACCCGGGTGGGGATATTGATGTTAAATACAAACTCCTGCAGGGCCTGCTTCACCTCTTTGTAGCCAAGATTATCTTCCCGGACAAAGGGAGCCAGCAGGGTATCAAAATTGGACATGGCCTGGGCACCGGCGGCTTCACCCTGGAGGGTATAAAAGAAGTTCACCATCTGCCCCAGGGCGGTTCTAAGGTGCCGGGGAGGCAGACTTTCCACCTTACCGGATACCCCTTTAAATCCTTCCATGAGCAGATCCTGGAGATCCCATCCCACGCAATACACGGACAACAGGCTCAAGTCATGGATATGGATATCTCCCCGTTCATGGGAATCCCTCACCCCCGGGGGATAAATTCGATTCAGCCAGTATTCGGCGGTTATGCCCGATGAGATGTAATTATTAAGCCCCTGGAGAGAGTAACTCATATTACTGTTCTCTTTTACTTTCCAGTCCATGCGGCCGATGTATTTCTCCATGAGGTCCAGGTGTTCACGGATGGTGATCCGACGGATCTGGTTGTGCTGTTCCCGGTAAATGATGTAAGCCTTGGCTGTTTTATAAAAGGGGGAATCAAGGAGAACCCGTTCCACAATATCCTGGATTTCCTCCACCTCGGGACAGGCGCCAAGGCGCAGATCCCGGGCAAGGGTGATGACCTTGAGTGTCAGTTTTTTTGCTTCTCTTTCATCAAATTCGCCGGTCTCCTTACCTGACTTGGCAATGGCATCACTGATTTTTGAAGAGTCAAATTCCGCAATTCGGCCGTCACGCTTTTTTATTTTTTCAAACATTCGTCGCTCCCTTGGATTCCCTGGTGCTTTATATTAATTTTGGCTGTTTTTGAATCAAATGCTGGCAGTTCGTGGCTTTTCAGTAAGAATACCAGAGGCGACAAAAATAATCAATATATAGATCCAAGTCAAGGAATAAAACGACATATTGTGCAATATCACAAAAAATGAGACGGACAACAACCTGAAAACACAGGGATAAAATGCCTGAACAGCCCTTAAAATAAAGACATGGGTACCACAATATGGCACCCCATCATTCCGGGCTGTTTTTCCATCAAAACTGTTATTTCAATGTATTTTTCAAGGGCAGAATTCAGGTGGGAAAGGGGGCTCCGGGGGGCATAAAAAAGCCGGATTACCGAAACACCCCATGGGTATGTATCTGGAAATGTGCAGGGGACGGACCAACAAAATAATTGGCCGGATCAGGGCTGGGAAAAGTAAGTTGCACCATTAAGCTCTTCGGGCAGGATTTCCATGAGATGATGAATAATTTTTGCGGTAACCCCCCATACCACCACATCTTTGAATGGGTAGGTCAACTCGTGGATATCTGGATATCTGCCATGAAAGCCTTTGTCCCTGTGAATCTGTGCAAAGTGCTGCAATGGAATCCTGAAAACCCGGGATATCTCCTTTTCATCAAAATCGATATCTCCTGTTTGGTCCCATATTCCAAGAAATGCTTCGATATCTTTATTATTGATGGTCTGAAAATGCCCAAGGGAGCCCACCACCTCCACCTGATCCCGGGGGATGGCCAGCTCTTCTTTGAGTTCACGCAGGGCTGTGGCCCCCCGATCCGCATCATTGGGGTCCACATGCCCCCCGGGGAAGGCCATCTGATTGCGCCAGGGATATCCTTTACGGTCCGCCTTTTGAATGAGCACCAGGAAAGGTTCCGGATGAATACCGGCAAGGGCCATGACACTGGTGGGTTCAAATAGATCTGCATCCGGCGCAAGGGGGTGGCTGGCTTCATTGACGACACGGATTAGCGCTTCATGGCAATGGCATTCACGGGACAGCATGAAAATCATCTCCTTATTTTTCTATCGAGTTTCGGAGTTGAGCATTGTGGCACTTGGCCGCAAGCCTGACCCCTTGGGTCGGCCACATGTGAGGCGTGGCCGATGTTGTGCCCAAACCCGAACATTGCATTTTGTATGGATGCAAGTTCAATGGGGATCAGATCCCCTGCAAAAGGGCTGAAATTTCTTTAAAAATTTCTTTTTCCATCTCCTCCAGGTTATCAACCGGGCCCAGGGTCTCCACCTGGTCAAGCAGCCGAAAAAAAAGAGCCACCAGATAATCATTCACCCTGTTTGACACAGAAATATCCGGCATTTCCCAGTAAAGGGGGGATGTCTTATGGGACATTGACCTTAAAACGGTGTGACAGGCAAAAACCACGCGCCGGGACATCCATTCAACACCTGGGTCCAGAAAAGTCACCTCGCCTTCAAATCCGAACAAGCCGCTTTTTTCAAGGCGGTTCATCCGTTCAAAGGCCGCGTAGCCGGATGTGCCGGAAAGCACAATCTGGCAATGACACATGAGATTGGCGGTGCGTTCCAGGCGATCCAGGAGCTTGTTTTCCATCAAAAACGACATGTTGTCCCGGAGATCCGCCACGGAACTGTCCGGCACAAACATTAAAAAGCCAATCTCCGGCTCAATGCCATGGCGACGGCAAAGGGCAATGGCCTGTGCCCCCTCATTGGCTGCCGATTGCTTATTAAGATTGCCAAGCACCCGTGCAGATCCGCTTTCAATGCCCATCAAAAGGGAATTAAAGCCCGCAGCTGTTAATTTTTCCAGGATCTCGTCGTCCAGATCTGCGGGTCTTGTTTCCATGCCAAAGGTGATGTTCAATGGCGTTATCAGCTCCAGCAGGTCCAGAATTCTTTGTTTTCCCCGGCGGCCCGGGCCAATGAAGTTGGGATCGGCAAAATAAAATTTCCTCACCCCCTGGTCAACCAGACCGGCCATTTCTTTTGCAATGTTTTCCGGGGATCGTCCCCGCCACAAGGGCCCCTGGTTATAAAAGGAGGGCACCGGGCAGAAACTGCAATGGTTATAACATCCCCGGCTGGCAAGCACCGTAACAGTACCTTCCAGGGACCCGCGCCAGGGAAAGGAAAAATCATCAGGATTTTTTGCCGGGGCACGCACCGGTGTTTTCAGCACCGCCGGACCCTCTTTTGTATTACTACCCTTTAAGGCAAGGCCTTCAATCCCCCGGAAATCGCTCCCTTTTTCAAGAGCCCGGGCCAGGGCCACCAGGGTATTTTCAAACTCCCCCACGGCCACGGAATCCACCACCGGTTGATTTTCCAGAATTTCAGCATACACAAGGGTGGGAAAAAAGCCAAACAGATTTATATGACCGCCAAACCCCTGCCTTTTTAAATCATCCAGGAATTCAAACAGCAAGGGGGTGTGCTCCCAGAAATATACTGCATTGATACACAAAAGCCACGGATCAAGGGCCAGAATTTTTTCTTTTGTTTCCTCAAAGGTCCAGAAACCCTGGGCTGCGTCCATGAAGGTGGTCTCATATCCGGCCCCATCCAGGGCCGAGGCTGCATATCCCCCCATGAGGCAGGACCAGAGAGGGGTATTGGCAATATCATTGAACCTTTTTTCAGAAGCCATCCGGGGATGTTCCAGTACAACTGCGTCCATCATTTTACAGCCTCCATGGCAGTTTCATTTATTTTCAGACGGGAAAACACACCGGCACTGTGACACTTTGCTTCAAATTCATGGAGCAGATGACCACCGTGGACGGGATTATGATACACCGGATAAAGCAGATCTGTTTCAGAATCAAGCAGACCGTCCCGGATAAGTTTCCTGGTAATGGGTGCCCCGGGATAGAGCCGTATGTGATTGAATATTACGGCCCCCAGATTTCCGGCATCACCATGGATGTCAAGCAGTTCATCCAGCATGTCCCGGGCCTCCATGACATCTTTTGCCGTCTCCCCGGGAAGATTCACCAGGAAATGGCACATGGTTAGGACTTTTTTATCCGCCGTCAACCGGGAGGCGTTGAGGATATCCTGCCGGGTCATTTTTTTATTTAAAAGCTTCAATCCATGATCGGTGAGGGCATCCCCGGAGAAATACACAGCCACCACGCCCGCCCGCTGTGCCAGACCCAGGTTTTCGGCCGTCAGGGAATCCTCCCGGAAAAACCCGGTCCAGGAAACATTTAGTTTTCTGCGGATGAGTTCCCGGCACAGGGCCTCAAAATGATCCGCAGGACGATTTAAAACCCCGTCGGTGAAATGAAACAGACCAATATTGCATTCCTTATGAAGCTGTTCCATCTCATCCACAATCTTTACAGGGCTTCTCAGGCGCATGGCAGTCCCCCCCAGAAAAGGATAAAGACAATAACTGCACCACAGGTCACACCCTCTTTTGCCTTCAATGCCCATGGCCGCCACATAGGCATTGCCCCGGGTGTAATTCTCCGGGGGAAAGGCCCTTAAATCCATGGGGGGAAGCAGGTCCATGTCCATCTTGGCACCGGGGGAATTGACAACCACCTGTCCCCGGTCCCGCCAGAGAATCCCGGGAATATGGGGATAATCCGGGTCCGGCGTAAGAAGGGACGGGAAAATCAACTCCCCCTCTCCCTTGAGTCCCGCATCAATGTGGGGTACCTCCTCCATGAGCCTCTTGGCAAAAAGAGAAAAGGCCGGTCCCCCGGCCAGGAGCCGAACCCCCGGCACCATGGTTTTAACCATGCTGGCTGCGGTTTTCAACGAAGACAGATAGGATGCCTGATGCCCTGCCAGGGGATCAAGGTTCCGAAAGGAAAGGGCCACCACATCCGGGACTTCATCCATCAGGGCCTGGTGAAGGGCCTGCCAGGGGTCAGGGCAGATGTTCATATCCAGAACGCTTTTTTCAATGCCCTCCGGCACCGTGCTGGACAACCGGGAAAGGCCCAATGGGTACACTTTTTCTCCGGCCCCCAGGTGGGATGTGGGTACCTGTACCAGTAGTATTTTCATTGCAGACTCCATATTTTATTTCAGAAGCAAAAGCCCCATATATTTGACATAATCCAGGCTTTCCGTCACCGGTGCCAGACGTACACCGGCCCGGGATGCGGTTTCATACACATCAATGCCCGACGCTTCCATGGCAGGGCGTGACAGATGGGGGTGATGGCAGGTTTCGTCGGCGGGACATTCCGGACACACCGTGCACGGACCTGCCCCAAACACAAAGGCCTTATGGAAACCCTCCAGAAAGGCTGTTTTTTCAAGGGATAAAAGCTGTTTATGAAAGGCGGTTCCCGGCGGGGCTCCCTCCACAAGGAACAAGGTGTCGTAACTGTCTATCATCTCCCGGGTTTCTTCATGGGACATGCCCCGGGGCGGGCATTGCAGGTTTTTTCCAAACCCCTCACATCCCCACCGACATTTTTTTCGCACCCAGGGGGCTGTGACCACCATTTCAGGGGAAATTTTAACGGCACGTTCAAACCCGTGTTCCAGGGCGATGCGGACCCATTTTCTCCCCTCATCGCCGGCACTGCCGCTCCCCCCCGCCACCATGAGGGCGGTGTCTGTGTCAAGATCTATCACCTCACAGTTCCCCATACCCCCGTCTCTGAGCCAGGCTTTAATGTCTCCGGCCTCATGGCAGCACCCGTTGTAGGTATTGAGCATCATGGTCAGATCATAGAGGGCACCTTTCTGGGGATCTCTTCCAGCCCGGTCGGGAAAATAGTCATGGATGAGTATCATGCCCCCGGGCTTTAAAAGGGAGATGGCTTTTTCAAGCAATTGCCTTGCCTCATCCGGCCCATAGGCATGTAGAAAATTGCTCAGCACAATCACCCCGAATGTCTGCTCAAAACCATGGGTTCTGAAATCACCTGGCACGGTTTCAATGCCCTGCCAGGAGGCGGCTTCCGGATAAATCTCCCGGGCGGCGTCAATGACCTCGGCAAGTTCAAACAGCACTGCGCGTCCCCCCGGAATCAACGGAAGCAATGCCCGGATCATGCTGCCGGCCCCTCCCCCCACATCCAGAAGCGGACCCTTCAGGGACTCTCCCTTTATTACCCCGGCAATTTCCAGGGCCTTTTCCTTTACCAGGGTGTCCATGGCCGTGACATAGCGAAGGTTCCTTGCCCGGTAATCATGGTCCTCCTGCTCCCCTTGGTCCGAAACCGTCTCAAGGGGCTGGGATTGGGAAGTGGCAGCATAATCTGATTCTTCCTGACATGAAACCCGGGAAGCAAGCTGTGTCCACCGGGGTTGCATGTAGCGTCGATAGAGAAAAAACGCTCCCATAAAGGTGGATTTTCCCGGCACCAGATAGTGGGAAGAAAGAAACGTATTGAACCAGGCATCCTTATACCGGGATACCAGGGCCATTTTTTCCAGGGCTCTCAAAAGGCGAGACAGTGCATCAACATGACACTGCGCTGCATGGGAAAGGGATTTAAGGGTGTGCTGGCCCTTGTCCAGGTGTTGAAACAGATTTAATTCCAGGGAAGCAAATAATACTTCGGAATACCAGTAGGCCGTGGCCAGATTCTCCAGGTATTGGAAATCTTTGTGGGTGGCATCGGCATCTTGAAAGCCGGGATGAATCACAGGGGTGACCTCCGTTTAAGGTCGGCACGCAAAAATCCCCACGCCGACAAGTCATCGACCCGGGGATTTACCGTCTCTCCGAAAGCCATTTATTTACACTGTTCCCGCAGATATTCTGACTTGTAATTCATCCTACCTGCCGCGCCTTCCCATGCAGTTTCGATTCTCTCACTTACAGCACAGTGACATTCATGCGGCGTTCGTCCTTACTCACAGCGGCGGGTCCGTCCCGGAATTACACCGGGTTCCCTGGGGACAGTGACATTCTTTTTAAGCAGAGAACAATATCACACCCCGGGCTTTTGTCAAGGCAAAGGAAAACGGGGCTTGATCACAGCATGGGGCACACGTCACATTTGATAAACCCACCCCCTGACCCCAACCCAATAATGGCCCAGCCCCCGTTGGCCCATCAATGGTGACCCACGTTATGACCAAACCTGTTCCTTATTATTTGCATTTTCAACAACGCCCATGATAAGAAATACCATTATGGATCATCCAATAAAAGGAGCTTAAAAATGTCCATCTACCGTTTCAATGACAAAACCCCCCAGGTCCACCCCTCCGCTTATATTGCCCCCGGTGCAACCCTTATTGGAGATATTACCCTGGCGGCAAATGCCTCGGTGTGGTTCAACTGCGTCCTCCGGGGGGATTGCGATGCCATCATTGTGGGAGAAAACTCAAACATACAGGACCTGACCATGTGCCATGCCGATTACGATGTCCCCCTGATCATCGGCAAAGGGGTCACCATCGGCCATAACTGCGTCATCCATGGCTGCCGCATTGAAGATGACTGCCTCATCGGCATGGGGGCCGTGGTGATGAACCATGCCGTCATTGGCCGGGGGTCCATTGTGGCGGCGGGCACGGTGGTGCTTGAAAAAACAGTGATTCCCCCTTTTTCACTGGTGACGGGGGTGCCGGGAAAGATAAAAAGCCAGATGGATGAATCGGTGATTGAGCTGCTTCGACTGCCTGCGGAAAATTACGCCCAGCGGGCCGTGGATTATACCAGCTCCAAACTTGAAAAAATCGGATAGTAACGTCCTCGTCAATCATGAGTTTTCCAATTTGACACCACACAATGCATTTCTTTAAAATTGAAATCAGCACATGTGGTATGCAAAATGGGGGCTTGGTCACAGCATGGGCCACACGCCACATTTAATGGACCAACATCGCCCCCTGCCATAAGTGGCCGATATTGTAGCCACGCCCCAAAAAAGGAATGAGCGCTGATATATGGATGACCACCAAGCCAACAACCCCCTGCACGGTATCTCCCTTGCACAAATTGTCAACAATCTGGTTGAACACTATGGCTGGGACGAGCTGGGACGTCGCATTGACATCCGGTGTTTCAACCAGGACCCCTCTGTGAAATCCAGCCTGAAGTTCCTGAGAAAGACCCCCTGGGCAAGAAAAAAGGTTGAAACCCTGTACATCGGGTTGCAAAAATGGGTGGGCCAATAAGGCCCAATAGAAAGGTAAAGGCCCATGGCGTTATTTCGATTTTTATCTCTGATTTTCGTGTTTTTTTGGCAAGAGAATCAGAAAGCTTTTTGGTTCTGGCTTGTCCAGGTTAGGGACTTGGTCACAACATAGGCCGGTTTGAGCTGGGGTCAGGCCCATGCTGTGACCAAGCCCTTATTTTAAAATCCCGGTTCTTCCGGTCTGAACCATATCCTTTAAAAGTTTTCCTGCCAGGGCCGCCTTGCCCAATGGCCCTTTGCGGTTTTTCATGAGAATGGCATTGAGTTCTTCCCGATCCTTCGGGGGCCGGGTGATCTTTTCTTTTTTCACCAGGGAAAGCGCCTTGGTTGCACAGGTGGTCACGCACATCCCGCAACCCAGACACAGGTTCAGATCCAGGTGTGCCCGGGGGGGATCTCCTGCCACCTTGATGGCTTTGACCTGGCACCTTTGTTCACACACCCCACACCCGTTGCAAAACTCCATGTCCAGCCCTGCCTGAAAATTGGAAGACCAGAAATCAAGGGGTTTTGGCAATTTCTGATGGAGGCTGAGCATGCCACAGCAGCACCCGCAGCAGGAACAGATGAATTCAGGCTTTTCCGTGTTGGAGGGCTGAAGCACCAGCCCCTGTTTCTGGTTTTTATCCAGGAGGACCATGGCCCCCTCCCGGGTGATTTCCCGGCCAACACCGCCGATGAGACAGGCCTGGGCCATATCCCCCATGGCCAGACAGGTCTCGGTGCGCCGGGTGACCTTGCAGGGACTTCCCTGCATCTCATTTTTCTTGCGGCAGATACATTCCACAATGACAAAGGGACCGGCTGCCCCGGCGATAAGACCGGTAATCTCATCAAAGGTGGACACAGAGCTTTCAATGGAATGCTTTTTCCAATGGGAATGGTGCGCATCTGGGGCAGTTTTGTGCCCAAAAAATCCATGCCGAAACCAATGCTTGCGGTGTAATCATCAAAATCCTTTAGAAATGCCGGAGACATGCGCTCCATCTGCATTTCATACATTCCCACCACCAGCGGTGAATTGCAGTACTGGTACTGCCCGTTTCTGACTCTGGACTCAAGGCCCCCTTTTTTCTGGATGCGATGCAGTATCTTTTGCAGGATTTCAAGGCTGTCCACCCGGTTCTTAAGCCTTGGGAACAGGATGTCCAGGGATTCAAATTCGTAAGTTAAATGGCAGGCAATTTCCGCCTCCTCAGGTGTAAAAATATGCTTTAACAGCCGGATGTCTGAACCATTTTGTGCTGCGGGAAATCCCATTACCTGACCATCCAGATGTTGTTGCAGCCGTCGATATATTTTATCTTGCCTTGCCATGGGTCTGTTTATGTCTCCTTTTTCCTTCGGGCTTGATCACAGTGCAGGACAAGCTCAAAGCTTAATTTTAGGATTGCCTATTTGCAAAGATGCCGTGGATTTAATATTCTTCGGAATTTAGGGCTTGGTCATAAGCGGGGCCAATCGTCATCATTGTTGGGTCAACGGGGTCAAGCTTGTGTTGTGACCAAGGCCGGAATTTATAATCCTAAAGTTTAGCCTTGACTATGCAGTGGGGGTCAGCCTTGGGTTATTGACGCTTACTTTGAGACCCGGGTGGTACCGTCATTGGCCGTAATAATGCTCACCCTGTCCCCGGGAGCCATCATCACATCTGCTTCCTGCACCACCACAATGGTGGCACCATTGTCTTTTTTCACCACAATTTCAAGGGCGGGTTTCCTTGTAACCCCTTCTTCTGCAGCGGTTCCCACCATGGCACCTGCCAGGGCACCCACCACCGTTGCAACGGTCCTTCCTGCACCACTGCCAACTGTACTGCCAAGAACACCTCCGGCCACGCCCCCGGCGGATGTACCGAGGGCTGTCTTTGTGCCTTCAATGGTCACATGCTTCACAGATACCACCGTGGCATATTCCAGGGTCTGGGCCTGCCGTGCCTGATCCCGGGAGTAGACCTCACCGGATCTTGAGGATGCACACCCGGTCATAAAGGCCGCCATGGCCATCAAAACACCCACTATCATCATCGAATTTAACTGTTTCATATCAAAATCCTCCCGGAAACAAACCTTTTTGACACCTGCCCCCCAAATTACAGGCATACATATCTAAAAATTCAGGCCAGCCCCATTGGCCAATGGCCCAGATGATCATCAATTCTTGGGAATAAAACCCTACCAAGAATCTAAATGTATGCACGATTTAACAATGGCCAACCCCTGAAATTCAGGGATTGCTCACAACATGGGCCATTTTGGGGAGAGTTCATCAGATTAAATCTCTGCGGCAAGCTTTGCACCTTCGGCAATGGCCTGTTTGGCATCCAGTTCTCCGGCCTTGCGGGCACCGCCGATGAGATGAAAGGGAATGGCCTTTTTTTCAAGGGCATGGACCAGGTGCATCCGGGACTCTTGTCCGGCACAGATCACCACATGATCCACGGCCAGCACCTTTTTGTCACCGTCATGGACAATGTGAAGCCCATCATTATCAAATTTTTCATAGACCACCCCGGACAGCATATTCACCCCCCGGTTTTTTAACACGGCCCGGTGAATCCAGCCGGTGGTCTTGCCAAGCCCGGCCCCGGGTTTACTTTCTTTTCTCTGGAGCAGGTAAATGGTTCTGGCACAGGCACATCGTGTTCCCCCCTGGGGTTTAACCGTACCAAGCCCTCCGGGTTGACCATAGGCCTTGTCCACCCCCCACTCCCTTAAAAAACCATCCCGGTCCTGGCTGGTACATTCCCCCTGCTGACTTAAAAGGGTTGCCACATCAAACCCGATGCCACCGGCACCGATGATGGCCACCCGACGGCCCATGTTCTCACTGTTTTTTATGGCATGGATGTAGGAAACCACCCGGACATCATCGCTTCCAGGAAATGCCGATTGTCTCGGCACCACACCCGTGGCAATCACAATCTCATCAAAAAGGCGTTTGCCCGGTTCAGTGCAGTTGATATCTTCCACGGCAAGGTCCGATGCCGTCACACGCATGTCCGTAACCACACGTACCTTTAAAAGGGCCAGTTGCCGCCGGGAATATGTAAGGGTTTCATAGAACTCCTCTTTTCCCGGGATCTTCACCGCCAGATTAATCAGCCCCCCGATGTATGACTGCTCATCAAAAAGAACCACCTGATGTCCCCGCCGGGCCGCAAAAATGGCAAAGGAAATTCCGGCCGGACCGCCCCCCACCACGGCAATCTTTTTGGGAACCGCCGCCGGTGCAAACACAAGCTCGGTCTCATGACAGGCCATGGGATTGACCAGGCAGGAACACACCTTTCCCTGGAAGATATGATCCAGGCAGGCCTGATTGCAGCCGATACACACATTTATATCCCGGGGCCGATGCTTCCGGGCTTTTTCCATGAACTCCGGGTCTGCCAGAAAGGGTCGGGCCATGGATACCAGGTCCGCTTCCCGGTCGGCCAGCACCTTTTCCGCGGTCTCCGGTGTATTAATGCGGTTACTGGTCACCAGGGGCAGGGAAACAGCCCCCTTTAATTTTGCCGTCACCCAGGTAAATGCGGCCCGGGGCACCATGCCGGCAATGGTGGGAATCCGGGCTTCGTGCCAGCCGATGCCCGTGGAAATAATAGTGGCTCCGGCCTTTTCCACCTCCCGGGCCAGGAGAATCACCTCATCCAGGGTGCTGCCCCCCTGCATGAGATCCAGCATGGACAGGCGATAAATAATGATAAAATTTTTCCCCACCCGCCGGCGCACCCGCTTCACAATTTCCAGGGCAAAACGAATGCGATTTTCATAGCTGCCCCCCCATTGATCCTTGCGCTGGTTGGTCACCTGGGAAATAAACTGATTGATCAGATAGCCTTCCGAGCCCATGATTTCCACACCATCATACCCGGCCTGCCGCGCAAGTGAAGCGCACCGTGCGAAATCTTCAATCTGACGTTCAATGTCGTCTTCGGTCAATGCCCGGGGGGTAAAAAAATTAATGGGGGCCATGATGGCCGAAGGCGCCACCAGCTGCTCATGGAATCCATACCGTCCGGTGTGGAGAATCTGCATGGCAATTTTCCCCCCATTGTCATGCACGGCCCGGGTGACGATGAGGTGATTATCCACTTCGGATTCGCAGGTGAGCATGGCCCCGTGGTCTGCCATCCGCCCTTGGGAATTGGGTGCAATACCACCGGTGACAATAAGCCCCACCCCACCCTTTGCCCGCAGCCCGAAATAAACACCCAATCGCTCAAACCCGCCGGGGATCTCTTCAAGCCCCGTGTGCATGGAGCCCATGACGGCTCTGTTTTTCAATGTGGTAAAGCCCAGATCAAGGGGTTTGAACAGATGGGGAAACAGCGCATGTTCCATTTCTTTAATCCTCCAAAGTATGTTACAACACATTATGTGTCGGACTTTTATTTCCCAATTGCAACCGGCAACTGATTTTCATGGCTGACCAGGTCTTGATCACCTGCTCCGGGGTATCATGGTCTGTGATCAGGATCATCTGTGTAACCATACATTTTTTCTCAGAAAAAAACAAACCTGGCCAGGCTCTGCCATCGGCCAAAGGGAGAAGGCGTCAAGAGCCGTCCAGTAAGAGCTGAGGAATAACCAGTCCCGACAAACCGATACCATTTTAGCCTTTGAAAGGAAAGAGATGAATACCTGTCAAGATGAAAATATTCTGGGAGAACTCCTGGGGCTCCTGAAACTTGAAAAAATAAAAAAAACATTTTCAGGGGACAGACTCAGGATCTAGGATATGGTAATGTGTTCGGGGGTCAGGTGCTGGGACAATCCCTGTCCGCGGCTTCCCGGACGGTGTTATCCTCCTTCCATGCCCACAGTTTCCACGGGTATTTCATAAGACCAGGTGATGCAAAACAACCCATCGTATACACCGTGGACTGCATCCGGGATGGAAAAAGATGGATGACTGGCTTTTATATGTGGTGAAAAGCCCCAGCACCGCAAAAGGAAGAGGCCTTAACTTTGGTTCCATCTATACCCGTGATGGCGTGCTGGTGGCCAGTGTGGCCCAGGAGGGATTGTATCGACATCTGGTGAAATAGTTCTCGAAAAAAGCACTGGCACATCAGCATTGGATCAATGCAAAATCAGTTGACTTTAACTGTCAATTTTTGTTACTGTTTTTATTGCTTCTGGATATTTTTTAGAATGCATGGAAATACATTCAATGGGCTTGATCACGCAGGTCTAACCCTCGAACATTATATGGAGCACAGATGAAGAGTATTCTCATTGTTGACGACATCAAAGTCAATCTGAAAGTTCTTGAGGTTTTGTTAACCCGAAATGGGTATAATACCACATCAGCCATAAGTGGAAAAGATGCCTTGAGTCTGCTTCAAATAAAGCCCATTGATCTGATCATTTCAGACATTCTCATGCCCGAAATGGATGGATTCCAATTTTGTCGCTTGTGCAAGCTGGATGAAAATCTGCACCATATCCCCTTTGTATTTTATTCATCCACACACACCGAAGCCAAAGCCAGAAAACTTGCCAGCAGGGTTGGTGCACAGGCCTTTATTGTAAAACCGGCCGATCCGGCAATGTTGTTAAAAACCATAAATGATATTCTGGATAAAAATAATTCCAGCGTCTCAAACGGTAATGAACCTGAAAGACGATACACTGAACAACTCGTAAATACGCTGGAGACACGAAATGCAGCGTTGGCAAAACGAGAACAATCCAGTACAGCATTACTCAATAATATTCCCTGTACGGTATGGACGGTTGATATTAGCGGTAACATCGTTTATATCAGCCCTACCGTGAAAGGGATAACCGGTTTTAGCATGGACCACATCATTAAAACAGGTAAAAGGGAGTGGCTGACAAGGGTCCATCCGTCCCATGCCGAAAAGGTAAAAACTGCCTACAAAAATCTTTACAAAAATCAGATTGCCCTGGACATTGAGTACCTTTTTGAATGTCGGGATGGCGATATGATCTGGCTCCATGAAAAATCCGGCAAACCATACATCAAAAAGGGTCGGCTGTATGCTGATGGTGTTTCCATTGATATTTCTGAGAAAATATATCTCCAGGAGTACCAAATGGAGTTCAGAGAGGGTAAAGCCATTCAAACGCTTGCCGGAGGAGTAGCCCACGATCTAAACAATTTTCTCACTGGCATTGCAGGCTACATTGAAATCGCACGCATGCCCTCCACAACTCCGACGGAACAACATCATTTTCTCGCCAAGGCCCTTCAAATCAGTAGCAGCGCCTCTGAACTTACCCAGAGTCTTTTTACCATCTCAAGCGACCGTAAACCGATCAAAGACGCACTGTTGCCAAATATCTTGGCCAAAACCACCCACTTAGTGCTGGGAGACAACACGGTGCTTACCAAACTGGATATTCCGAAAGATTTGTGGCCCTGCAGAGTAGATACAGAACAAATGTCCCAGGCTATAAAGAACCTGCTCCTCAATGCAAAAGAGGCAGTGAGAATGGATGGATTCATTGAGGTTATTTTGCAGAATATCTCCATTGAAACCAGGGAGTTTATTTCAAACATTATCGTAAAACCAGGAGATTATCTAAAAACAACTATCAGGGATAATGGGAGAGGAATTGAATCCGAAAATCTCCAGCGCATATTTCATCCTTACTTCACCACCAAAAGACGGGATATTAAACACGGATTCGGTCTGGGACTATCGCTAAGCAAAGCCGTTATCACAAGGCACGGCGGTGTAATTGCAGTTAACTCCCAGAAAGGGGTGGGAACAACCATAGACATTTACCTCCCGGCCCAAAAACCCGGAACGAACACCAACATGGAATCTCTTTGTTTTTTTCCACCACAGCCTGGAAAAATTTTGGTTATGGATGCCGATGAAATGGTCAGGGATATAACACGACATGTCCTTGAAAGGGCGGGGTTAAAGGTTACCTGTGCCAAAAACGCTACAGATGCCGTAAAAAGTTACAGGAATGCCATGGAAGCAGAATATCCCTTCAGGGTAGTAATTCTCGACCTCATGACCAATGATAATGAAATGACCGGCGTAAGCACCTTGGAGCAGCTGAAAAAACTCAATCCAGATGTTCAAGCCATCGTGTCCAGCGGCTATCCATCTGATCCGATAATAAAACAATACAAGCAATACGGTTTCCATGCCAGCATATCCAAGCCTTATACACCCAAAGATCTGCTGAACATCATAAACCAATTTTCACCATTATAAAAGAGTCAAAAATTTTCAATTATTCAAGCAAATTTGAAGCTAAATTGATTTGCTCTGACTCCCTAAACTCCGGAATCTCTGCATATCAAAGTCAAAATTCATAACTTTGTGCATAAAAAATCAAGCCCAGATAATAACTCCATAAAATCAAAAATAAACATGGAGAACGCCCTATGAAAAAAAACAATAACCGCACAATCCTCATCGTTGACGACACCAAAACCAACGTTGACGTGCTGGTACAGACCCTTAAATCAGATTACAGGCTGGGGGTAACCCTCAACGGAAAAGATGCCATCCGCTTTGCCGGGAGCCACCATCCTGACCTGATTCTGCTTGATATCATCATGCCGGAAATGGATGGCTTCGAGGTCTGCCTGGCATTGAAAACCGACCCGGAAACCCGAACTATCCCCATTATTTTCATCACTGCAATGGACAACCATGCCCACCGCACCCGATGTTTTGAATGCGGCGGGGTGGATTACATCACCAAACCCTTTGTTCCCAAAGAAATAAAGGAAAAAATCGCAAGGCATATCACCCCCGGCTGATACGTGATTCTGCCCCATTCATGTACCCTCCCATGACCCATGACTGAAATCCTTTTACCAAGAGAGACCGACAACAAAATGGAACAACACCCCCATGACGGTATTGCCATCACAACGGATTACCACGGGAAAATACTCAAGGGAAAGCACAGCCGTCGTCTGAAAGACCATATCAAAACCACCATTGCCGCCATGGAAGCCTTTGAAAACACCATGGTTCCAGTCATTCCCTACCTGTCCGCCTGGCAGGAGAAAGAAAATGCCATGTGGTATGAATTTGCAGGGCAACGCTTCTGCCGGCTTATGGCATGTGGTCCGGATACGGTGGCGGCAACCTTCCGCAAAAGCATTCTTGAACGACGGGTCTACAATTACCGGGAACAAAACAGCGGATGTGTCAACACCCAGACCCTGAAGCAATGGGAATTGTCCGACTCCCGCAGGGGGCTTCGGGAAGAAGGAGAAAAGAAAGGGGTGGTGGAAGCGGTGTACAAGGTTCAACTCCCCGACGGTTCCATTGCATGGCTCAAGGACCAGGCCACGGTGACAGCCTTTGACCCGGATCACATTCATATCTCTTCAGGATGCCTGACCCTGGTGACCAAAGAAATGGAAGCAGAAGAAGAGCTGTTGCGCACCCAGGAGAAACTCAAGGAAAACGCCCAGGCCCTGAAACTTGCCCATAAAATCCAGGAAAAAAACACGGCAAAACTTTCCCGGGCCATTGAAGCCGTTGAAACCGCCAGAAAAGAAGCCGAAAAGGCCAACCGGGCAAAGAGCGAATTTCTGGCCGTCATCAGCCACGAAATCAGAAATCCCATGAACGGCATCATCGGTACCTGCGATCTCATCATGGCCGATGCACTCTCCCCCCGGCAGAACGAATACCTTGGCATCATCAAAAATGCTGCCATTTCCCTCCTGGGACTGATCAATGATATTCTTGATTTTTCCAAGATTGAAGCCGGGAAACTGGCCTTCATGGAAACCACCTTTGACATAAGAGATGTCATTGAGGATGTTTCCGATCTGTTTCTGGAACTGATATCCAAAAAAAAACTGGATCTGGTACTGGATATCCATCCCAAGGTTCCCATGAACGTCATCTCCGATCCCATGCGCCTGAGGCAGGTGCTGATCAACCTGACCTCCAATGCACTGAAATTCACCGAACAGGGCGAAATTGTCATCGGCGTGGCCCCCTGTCTTGCCAACGGTTCCCATGCCGAACTTGAGTTTTATGTCAGTGACACGGGTATCGGCATTGCACCAGTACACATGGATAAACTGTTTGACTCTTTTACCCAGGTCAATGATCCGGTGAAGCCGGAATACGGCGGCACTGGCCTGGGCCTTGCCATATCCCGGCAGATCGTTACCATGATGGACGGCACCATCTGGGTGGAAAGCACCCCGGCAAAGGGCAGTACCTTTTATTTCAAAGCCCCTTTTAAATGTGCAGAAAAGAATCCGGAGGATGCCCTGGCAATCCCCCGGAATTTCAGGCAATACAAAGCCTTGGTTGCCGCAAATGAGGGCACCGGCCGGCAGGTACTCCGACGTCTCCTGAAAACCTGGGGATTCAAAGTCTCCCTGGCAGATTCCGGGCTTAAGGCCCTTGAAGCTCTGTCCGGCACCCCGGAACCATTTGAGCTGATTGTCATGGATATGGACCTGGCCGATCTGTCAGATGCATATATCCGCCATAAATTAAAAGCCATTTCCCGCGAAGCTGTTTTTATTTCCATCACCCGCATGGGCATAAAGGAAGAAGCCCTGCGGGCAGTGGATCTTGGTATCACAAGCTCTTTGACCAAACCCGTTAAAGAATCACTGCTGCTTGAAACCATCAAAAAAAGATTTGGGTTTTCCCCACAAGACCTTGATGTACAAAAAGACCCTGCCCCACCCGGGGAACGCTTTTTAAATACCAGAGTTCTCATTGTGGAAGACAATACCATTAATTTAAAAGTCGGTTCAGAAATGCTGCGACTGGCAGGCGTGGATGTGGAAACCGCCCGGAACGGCATAGAAGCCGTTGAAAAGGTGCAGCACACCGCCTATGATGCCGTGCTCATTGATATCCAGATGCCACTCCTGGACGGCATTGAAGCCTCCCGCATCATCCGCCAGCAGTTTTCCAGCCGGGATCTGCCCATCATTGCCATGAGCGCCCATGCCAAATCCATAAAATGGAAGGCCTGTGTGGACGCTGGCATCAACGACTATATTCTAAAGCCCTTCAGCAAAGAGGCCCTGTTAACTGTTCTGAAAAAACAGCTGGGCTACCGCCATGGCATACTGCCCCCCCAAATGGCCCAGCACCCCCCAGCACCCCATAAGATGGCGGAAACAAGGGAATCTGTCTCCTTTTCCGGACTCAATATCAAGGAAGGCATTGAACGCCTGGGAGGCAGTAAAGAAATCTTTGCAGAGATTTTATCTGATTTCTGTGAAGAACACGCCACATTTCACACGGTACTGAAACAGCTGCTTGAAAACCATGATTTCAAAGGGGCTGCCACCCTGGCACATTCCATCAAGGGGGCCGCCGGAAACATCTCCGCCCCTCACCTGTTTCAAACCGCAAAAGAGCTGGAACTGGCCTGCTGGGACAAAAAAGAAATGGAAATTAAAACCTTGTTACCCCCGGCAAAGAAGGCCTTTGATGAAGTATGCCAGGGCGCCCGGGATTTTTTTATCCACATCCGGCAACAACAAGACACAAACCATCTGGAACAACCGGAAACCCACCCCCCTGCCCGTAGGCTTTGGCCAAGGATACAGTCCTTGCGGGAAAGCCTGGACAGCTTTGACCCCATCCTGTCTGAAACCCTGGCAGCTGAAATCCAGCCGTTGATGCCTGAAACCGCAAAAACAGACATGGTACGCCTTGCAAAACATATTAAAAATTACCAGTTTGATGATGCCCGTAAAATTTTAGACGCGCTCATGGCTCCCCTGGAGTCTTAAGGATTTAATCCATGAAAACCATTAATGACTGCACAATACTTGTGGTGGACGACACCAAAGCCAATGTGGCGGTGCTTGTCCAGGCCTTAAGAGAAACCTATAAACTGGGAGTCACCCTCAATGGAGAGGATGCCATCAAGTTTACCCAGGAAAAAAAACCGGACCTGATCCTGCTTGACATTGTCATGCCCGGCACCGACGGATTTGAGGTGTGCCGGAGACTCAAGGCAATGCCTGACACCAAAGATATTCCCATCATCTTTATCACCGCCATGGATGATCTGAGCCATAAAACCAAGGGATTTGATTTCGGGGCCGTGGATTACATCACCAAACCCTTTGATATCACCGAGGTCAAAGCCCGGGTGAAAACCCATCTCACCCTGAAGCTGGCCCAGGAGGCCCTTAAAAATCAAAATGTCATCCTGGAGGAGATGGTCCGGGAACGAACCATGGAGCTTAGAAAAGCCCAGATTGAAGTGATCAGCCGCCTGGGGAAAGCCGCCGAATACCGGGACCAGGACACCGGTACCCACATCAACCGCATGAGTAAATACTGCCGCATCATGGGCAAGGCATTGGGCTTGCCCCGGGAGGAATACGACCGCCTGGATATGGCCTCCACCATGCATGATGTGGGTAAAATAGGCATCTCGGACAACATTTTATTAAAACCTGGTAAATTGGATGGGGAAGAATGGAAATCCATGAGGACTCACACCCGCATCGGAGAACAGCTGCTGTCCGGCGGCTCCTCCCAGCTGCTGGAGGTGGCCCGCATCATCGCCATGACCCACCACGAAAAATGGGACGGCACCGGTTATCATCAACAGCTCAAGGGAAAGGAAATTCCCCTGGCCGGCAGGATCACCTGCATCTGTGATGTGTTTGATGCACTGATCTCTCGACGGCCTTATAAAGAACCCTGGCCCGTGGAAAAAGCCATGGCGGAAATCAAACGGGGAAAAGGCGTTTTCTTTGATCCGGAACTGGTGGACCTCTTTGTTTCCCTGGAACCGGAGATACTCAAAATCGTGGAGGCCCACCAGGATGAAATCATGTGAACCACATGACACAAAGGGAGTTTAGTCACAACAAGAGAGGAGTCAGCAGGCCCGGGGGATCATGCTTCCAGCCGTGCTGATTTCAATATATGAGGCTCCGTGGTCACAGCCAAAATGCCCGGCAAGTACGGTGATGAGATCCTCTGAATCAAATTTACCCTCATCCACCAGGCGCTGGATGGCCTTTTGAATGGGATCGGTGTTAAAATCCCGGCGCTCAATGAAATCAGGAAATACCCCGAAGGAAAGCGCCATGACCCGCATGACCCGCTCATCATAGATCTGGGCATAAATGGGATTATCCCCCCGATAGGCGGCAATGGCCAGAATGGTACGACCGGAAATGGAATCGGCCACAATGGCCCGGGTATTGAGACGCATGGACGCCTTCACCGCCGATTTGGCAAGATACGCCGTCACCTTGTTTTCCAGCAGATAGGGGGTATCCAGAAACGAGCTGCGATCGGCTTCCACTTCCCCGGCAATGCGGGCCATGGTCTGCACCGCTTCCAAGGGATATCGTCCGTTGGCCGTCTCCCCGGACAGCATCAAGGCATCGGCATGGTCCAGGCAGGCGTTGGCCACATCGGACACTTCGGCCCTTGTGGGACGGGGGGAATGAATCATGGAATGCAGCATCTGGGTGGCCACAATCACCGGGCAATGGTGGCTGATGCAGGTTTGGATCATCTTCTTCTGGATCAGGGGAATTTTCTCCGCTGGGATCTCCACTGCCAGATCCCCCCGGGCAATCATCACCCCATAGGCCACCTCCAGGATTTCCTCCAGGTTATCCACCCCCTGCCGGTTTTCAATCTTGGCAATGATCTTCATGGGGCTTTTTTTCTCATCGAGAATCGTCTGCACGGCCAGGACATCTTCCCTGTTGCGCACAAAGGAGTGGGCAATAAAATCCAGGTTCTGCTCCACGGCAAACCGGATAAAATCCTTGTCTTTCTGGCTCAGGGCCGGTAATTTCACATGCACCGACGGGATGTTCACACTTTTCTTTCCCTGGATCACCCCATCATTTTCCACCTTGCAGTAAAGGAAATCCTCATCCTTTTTTGTCACCGTCAATGCCACATCCCCGTCATCAATAAGCACAGAGCTTCCCACCGGCACATCATGGACAAAATTGCCATGGGACACACAGATGGTTTCCCCCATGCATTGACAGGCAGGATCGCCCTTGATGCGCACCCTGTCCCCATAACTTACCTTGAGGGGCTTTGGGGAAGCACAGGTGCGTATTTCCGGCCCCTTGGTGTCCAGGAGAATGGCAATTTTATTTGAAACCTGGCGAACGGCGATGATGACCTTCATGGCACTTTCATGGGTCATGTGGGCGGTATTAAGGCGCACAATGTCCATGCCCGCCTTATGGAGGGTCTTTAAAAAATCAGGCTGACAGTTTAGATCGGATATGGTGGCGACTATTTTTGTTTTTCTTGGCATAATGTTCCCCCTGAATTGCTTTTAATTGTTACAGGCACTCTGTGCGCAGTGAAGAGTTGTTGTGAGCAAACCCCACCGTTGCCGCTGAGGGTGGAGACAGCTGCCCCCTCCCCCCTATTTGACTGCAATAAGTTCGACGGTGAAAATCAATGCAGCATAGGGTTCAATCTTGCCACCACCGGTGGGGCCATATGCCAGTTCAAATGGAATATACAGCTCATATTTTGAGCCCTCGGTCATAAGTTGAAGCCCTTCTGTCCACCCTTTAATTACGGCATTGAGTTGAAACGATGCTGTTTTTCCACGTTTGTAAGAGCTGTCAAAGACGATACCATCAAGGGTTCTACCTTCATAATGGGTTTCAACGGTGTCTGTAACAGCAGGTTTTCTCCCGCTTCCTTCAGTAATCACTTTATACTGAAGCCCGCTTGCAGTAACGATAACACCCTCTTTTTTGCTGTTTTCCTCGAGAAATTTTTTCCCGGCTTCAATATTTTTACTTCCCACTTTCATCTGCTCTGCCTGCTTTTTATCCTGCATTGCTCTTTGAAAATTCTGCATAATGTGCTGCATTTCACCAACAGGCATTTTTGATTGTTCACCATTAAAAGCCGCAATAAATGAATTGGCAAAAATCTCAGGATCAATTTCAAGCCCCTGCCTTTTAAAATCTCCACCCACACTTTGTCCCAGAACGTAGCTCACTTTGTCTAATTCAATTTTCATTCTAATTCCTTTTGGTTGATGATCCGATTTTTCCCTGCCTTGCGGACTCCCATGGAGTTATACTTTTTGTCTGTTCATCTTTTAAGTCGATTTTACCATCAACATCCGTCAAGACGATCCTGGCATTTTTTCTCCTGGCATTTTTCAGCCAGGCGCAATTTTCTTCTGGAAACTGCCTCTTTGTTGCGCCGGATATCCTCTGCTGTCACCAGCTTTAAAGGGGGAATCTTCACAGGTTTTCTGTTATCATCCAGAGCCACAAAGGTAAGATATGCAGAGGCTAAATGCACGCGGGTTCCGGCCAGAAGGTCCTCGGATTCCACACGCACACCGATTTCCATGGATGTTTTTCCGATCATATTAATACCGGCTTTTATGGTTATCAGATTGCCGATGAAGCAGGGATTATGAAAATCCAACCGGTCTATGGAGGCTGTCACACAAATCCGCCTTGTATGACGCACTGCCACCACACCGGCTGCATTATCAATTTCCTTCATTATGACCCCTCCGTGAACAATACCTGCCGGATTTGCGTCCTGGGGCAGCATCACCTTTGATATAATAACACTGGAGTCATGTGTACTTTTCTGATCTTTCATATGGCTACCTTTATAATTTTAAATTTTATATAACGGCCATGTCCCAGCGGACACAACGAACAATGGGGCGTAGACGCGGAACCAAATGGCATTATACCGCCCCGGGCGGACCATCGGACCGGCCCCGGACCGTCGGCGGCCCATTTGTTCTGCCGGTCTAAAGCGCAGGAACTGCGGGCAGTTTTGTCCTCAAACAGCCTGCGCTTCTTAACGACCGGCAGGGCAAATGGGCTGATCGCCTTAGCTCCGAAGGGGCCGCTCCCATGGTCCACCGGGGGCTCTGCTGTCGGCATTTTCATATAAACTATCACGTTGGATTTTAGAATCAAAATTCACCTACATTTTTTTATATAAAACTCCGTCCAAGGTGCTGCAATGATGAGAGTTTCAACTTTCGTTGTGGCAGATGCTTACTGCCATGTATGTTTTATATGAAAAGGTCGTTTTCAAGTCTACCTCAGCTGAGCCCCTCCCCCGATGGGCAATAGGAACCGGACAATCGAACTGTCTACAGTTCCGGTCCGGGCCCATTGCCCGTCGGGGGAGGGGCGGCATAATGCCATTTACCATTTTCAATATTCGTTGTGTCCAACAGGACATGTGGGTTTATATGAAACTCCGTCCAACGTGCTGTAATGATAAGAGTTTCAACTTTCGTTGTGGCAGGTGTTTACTGCCATGTATGTTATATGGAAAAGCAGGTACCGGGTATTAACATCAAGGGCTTTTCCCTTAAAGTGCAAGCTGGCTTCAATCCACCGCAGTTTTCCAGTCATAGCGACGTTTAATATACTTGAGAATCAGGGATGTTTCAGTAGTCACCACCCCGTCAATTTTATAAATTTTCTGGGAAATCAAGGTATTGAGATCTTCAATGGAGTGCGCATTGAATTCCGCATAGATATCAGATCCGCCTGTGGTGTGAA
This sequence comes from uncultured Desulfobacterium sp., assembly GCA_963674605.1. GTDB lineage: Bacteria > Desulfobacterota > Desulfobacteria > Desulfobacterales > Desulfobacteraceae > Desulfocicer. The sequence goes on from OY771474.1 coordinate 3,008,991, forward strand.
CAATATACCATATCTGCTTTATTTTGCTTAACTCACTACTGACATGATCCATCTTTTTTACATCGGCATTGATCTTAAGAATTCCCACAATTTCAAATCCAAGTTTCAGGGGATTGCTCACTGCCACAATCTGAATATATTCTTCCTTGATAAGACGGGCAAGGCGGGTTCTGACAGTGGCCTCGGAGATACCAAGAGCTTTGGCAATGAGGGTGTTGGCCATTCTGCCGTCTTTCTGTAATAACTCAATGATTTTACAATCGGTTTGATCTATATGGGATTCCACGGCATCTCCTTCAAAAAACGACTATTCAAAAAAAGGGCTTGGGCAGCACATGGACCAGCCTGGGGCCAGACTTGCGTTGTTGTTATTTTTATTTAAAATCCTATTTATTATGCACTCCAGAGTCATAAGTTCTCATAACCTCTTGAAATCATTATGCCAGATCCAATGGATTCTCAAAGCCAGACTTAATGATTTCAATGGGTTATCTAAAATCAAAAGAAACCATGGTGAGAACTTATGACTGACGAGTTATGCACAGACACTTATCAAAAACATGGAACCTGATAAAAGCCTCACCCTCCAATAGCACAAGGCTGTCAACCTTGCCCACTAAATTATGATGGGTAGCCAAACTCATTGACCCACAATTACGAGGGTCTCATTCCCATTTTCCCGCCCGGAGGCTTCATTAGCTATGGGGGTAATAGGGATCGGACTTTCCTAAAATCATATCCATAGATATGCTATGACAATGCCTGAAAAATGGGAATGTTCCCATTATGGGGGCGGGTTAATGTTAAGAGCAGCCCCAACATAAAAAAAAACCATGTCATCTTAAAGAATAAGGAGGACATGGGTTTTAGTTATTTTATGCCTTACATAAACGATGATCATCATCGGCGGATGATTATCCCGGGGGCATTTATGTTTGCCCAGGCGGACGGCTACTTTTCCACGGGCATGGAAGTAATGGTCCCATCCCAGGTATCAACTTTGGCATCGGCATCAACCTCTTCTTCGGTGAACCAGGTTGATGTCACATTTTTCTGCTCCGTAAAAAACCGGATACCGTCCCTGCCCATGGCATGGAGATCACCAAAAAACGATTGCTTGTGACCCGTAAATCCAAAAATACCGTTGGGAACAGGAATTCCCACATTAACCCCCACCATGCCGCCATGGGTTCTAAAGGCAAACTGCCTTGCCCAATAGCCGTTCTGGGTATAAATAACAGATCCGTTGGCAAAACGATTATTGTTCATAACGGTGATGCCCTCTTCAAAATTTTTCACCCGTTTAACACACAGCACCGGGCCAAACACCTCTTCATTGCCAATGGTCATATCTTCGGTGACGTGGTCAAAAATGGTGGGCCCCACCCAAAAACCATTTCTACACTCTTCAGGGACACTGGGGTTACGGCCATCCAGAACCAGTTTGGCCCCTTCTTTTACGCCGGTCTCAATCCAGTTGGTAATATAATCCCTGTGACCTGAATTCACAACTGGGCCCATGCCGACCCCTTTTTCGTAGGCTTTGCCCAGTGAGGCTTCCTTTGAGTATTTCACCAGCAGTGCCACCAGATCGTCGGCAATGGTGTCTTCCACACAGATGGCGGGTAAAGCCATGCACCGGGCACCTGCACAACCAATGTATGCATTCATGATTCCCCTTGCCGTGCGGTCAAGCTTGCAGTCACTCATGACAAGGGCATGGTTTTTGGCTTCTGTCAGGGCCTGGACCCGTTTTCCATTGGCAGCTGCCGTGGAATAGATATGAAGCCCCACCTTGGTGGACCCCACAAAGCTGACCCCAACAATGGAGGGATGTTTGAGAAAAATTTCCGCCTCTTTTCTACCGGCGGTGACAATATTTAATACACCTTCCGGCAATCCGGCTTCAACCCAAAGTTCTGCTATTCTCATCACCGCCTGGGGAACAAAACTTGCCGCCTTCAGCACCATTGTGTTTCCCGTGGCGATGCACAATGGTGCCATCCAGCCCATGGGAATCATGGCGGGGAAATTCCAGGGGGCAATGCCGGCAAAAACACCCACCGGTTCGTTGAACAACACCGTGTCATAGCCGTTGGAGATATTCATGACGGAATCGCCCTTCATCAAGTGGGGAATACCACAGGCAAACTCAACCACCTCTGTCACCTTTAATATATCGCCCATGGCCTCTTCCCATTTTTTCCCTTCCGAGGAGGCAACAATATGGGTCAGTTCTTCAAGGTGCTTATCCAGAAGTGCTTTCATCTTGAAAAGAACCTGAACTCTCTTGCTGGGAGGAGTGGCGGCCCAGGCCGGAAAGGCCTGGCTTGCGGCGTCAATGACTGCCTCCACTTCGTCCTGGGTGCACTGGGGGGCCAGGTGGGTTATCTCCCCGGTGGAGGGGTTGAAGCACTCCATATATTTTTCTGTTTTGGAATCAACAAATTCATTGTTGACAAAATATTTCAATTTCGTTGGCTGGCTTGTCATGATTTTAAACTCCTGGGGTTAAATTGGCATCGCCATATCAGATTAATTTTAAATGTGATTTTTGGCTTATACGACATATTTAATAAAAAATCAACCATAATTAAACGATATACACTAAAAATATAAAGAAATAATTCGATATACGTATAATCAGTCCGTATTAACTTTTTTATTGGAGAAAAAGGTAACCCGCCGATTTCCATGCTGAACGCCGGCACCCAAGGACTGATCCGCTGAAATATCGCCGGAACCATCTCCATGGATACCGCAACTACCTGCCTGAACTCAATGTCAGGCATAAGCCAGACCCCATTATCATAAAATCCGGGCTTGGTCACAACCTGGGCCAGCCTTGGTGGGGGACAGCCTTACGTTATTGAGGTCTTTGATTAAAATCTTCTTTATGCACAGGCACTTGTCAAAAAATAGAGCCTGATAAAAATTCAGGCTCTAATACCACATAGCCTGACCCCGTTGACCCGCCAATTATAATGAATGGGCCATGTTATGACCAAACCCCAAAATCGTCCAAGCAAAATTTGAACGTTTAATTAACCCTACGACGTCACTTGTCAAAATCAACCCCACATATTGTGGGGAACTTGGTTGGGAACTCTATATTCCCACCCCCTTTGCCCAGGGTATTTTTGACGAATTGATAAAGACCGGGGAGGAATTTAATGTCAAGATGTGCGGACTACATGCCGTTGATTCCCTGCGCCTTGAAAAGGGATACCGCCACTGGAGCAGCGACATCACCCCTGATGACACCCCCTACGAAGCGGGGCTTGGGTTTGGTGTCAAGCTTGGCAAGGATGATTTCATCGGCAAGGCCGCCCTGGTAAAACAAAAGGAAGAGGGCCTGAAGAAAAAACTGGTGATATTCACCATTGACGATCCAGAGCCCCTGATCTACCATAATAAGCCCATCTATCGGGACGGTATCCTGGCCGGAGAGAACACCCATGGTTCCTATGCCCATGTCACCGGGCATTCCATCGGCATGGTATACCTCTCCAATGAGGCCGGAATCACCGATGAGTGGATCATGGACGGCTCCTATGAAATAGAGGTGGAAAACCAGCGCTATCCCATCACCATTCATTTAAAAGCTCCCCATGATCCCCAGGGAAAGTCCATAAAGGTCTGAACCCGACGTCCCGACCTTATGATGAGAAAAACCCCCTGTTTTCCATGGGCAGGGAAAGATAACAGGATACTATAAAATTTCTGTGAAGGCTGTATAGCCTATTTTTTCACGGACGATGCAGCCCCAGCGGGAGATGTATCAAAATTAAAAAGGAGTGAACATGAAGCGACCCATCAAGTCAGGAAAACTGTACAATGGCGGCTTCAGCCTCAATGTCCTCACCGATGACGAGCTGTACGAAATTCATCTGGGGACCCTTGAGATACTGAAAACCACCGGTGTATATGTGGAAAGTGAGGAGGCCCGGGAAATTTTCAGCAGCGGCGGTGCCACCATAAACGAAAAAAACAAAGTGGTCACCTTCCCTTCTTATGTGGTGGAGGATGCCACAAGGTCGGCACCGGATACCTTCCACGCATACGGTCGCATTCCGGAAAGCGACGTGGTGCTGGAAGCCAACCGGGTGACCTTTACCAACTTTGGGGAAGGGATCATGTTTGTGGATCCCTACACCGGAGAACATCGTCAAACCACCAAAAAAGATGTGGAAATGGCGGCCCGGGTCATCGACTTTCTTCCCAACGTGGAAACCTACGAACGGTGCATGCTCTCCCATGACAAACACCACACGGTCCAGGCCTTTGAAACTGTCCAGCCCCCACTGCGACATCATCATTGAAGCCGCCCAAAACGGCATGGGCGTCAACTGCATCGGCATGGCCATGAGGGTTCACCGCAGCATTCTGATGAAAACTGATGATCAGTTTCCCGGCAGTGATCTGACGGCAAAGGCCCTGGCCAAAGCCATCACGGACGATGGCAATGCCGATCTTGTCTTCATGGGAAAACAGTCCGTGGATTCAGAGGGCATGCAGACCTCATACCGATTGGGAATGGCTTTGTCCCGCATTCCATGCAGGTGGGCCAGACCGGCAAAATCGTCAGCCCCAAACTCTACATCGGATGCGGTCTCTCGGGTTCGGTGCAGCATTATGCCGGCATAAAGACCTCCAAGGTAATTGTGGCTATCAACACGGACAAGGATGCCCCCATTTTCAGCAAATCTGATTACGGCATCATCGGAGATCTGTTTGAGGTGGTACCGGCATTGACAAAGGAACTGGAAAAACAGGGACAATGAAATCATGACACTGTATCTTGCTCTTAAATCAGCGATGATGGCACTTTTACTCGCTCTGGCATTTTACCTCTTTGAAATTAAGGTAAAACGGCTTTATCTCATCATGCAATCCGTGGACGAGCCCGGTCCCGGTCATCTGGATCACATACGACAACGTATGGGTATCCTGTTTAAGGATGTGCTGGGCCAGAGCAATGTACGGCGCAAAAAAATGGCTGGCTGGGCACACACCCTTATCTTTTTCTGGTTTATGGCGGTCCAGCCCCACTCCCTGGAACTGATGCTCCGGGGAGTTATCCCCGGTTTCAGCGTGGGGCACCTTGTGCCGGGGCTGTACAACGCCTATCTATGGATTGCAGATCTCCTTGGTTTCCTGGTACTTGCAGGGTTTTCCTATGCCGCCTACTGCAGGTTCGTTGAAAAACCCAGATACCTCACCATGGGCAGGGATACCAATCTGATCATCCTTTTCACCTGTATTATTATCGTCACCTTCCACCTGATCAATGCCTGCCAGGTTGTCTCCGAATATGCGGCCCATGGCTATGATTACAGCGGCGTATTTCCCGTTTCCGGCATGATCGTCAGGATTTTCGGCATGGAAAACCTGTCACCCGGCACCCAGACAGTTCTGTTTGAGACCTTCTACTTCATTCACATGGTGACCATCCTGGGATTTCTTATCTATATCCCCGGTTCCAAGCACCTGCACCTTTTGGCTGCGGTCCCCAATGTATTTTTAAAACCCCTGAAACGGGAAAAAGCCATCCAGAAGACTGACATTGAAGACGAAGATGCAGAAAGCTTCGGACTTGGTAAAATCAACGAACTCAACTGGTACAATGTGCTGAACCTCTATGCCTGCACCGAATGCGGCAGATGCCAGGAGCAGTGCCCGGCTGATCATACGGGAAAACCGTTATCTCCCAAGGCCATTATACACGATCTGAAAACGGAGCTCTTCCGTTGGTCCCAGCCCATTTTGGACGGCAACAAAGAGGAGATCAAACCCTTTGCAGGGGAGACCTCGGGCATCACCTCTGATGTACTCTGGTCCTGCACCACCTGACGGGCCTGCGAAGATATCTGTCCGGTGAACATCCAGCACCTGAATTTTATTCTGGAGGCCAGAAAATACCAGGTGCTCATGGAGGCAAGTTTCCCCGCAGAAACGGAATACACCTTGGAGGCTAAAAACTGTCCGAAGCATTGTTACACAGATTCAGGTACCGGAGTTTCCGGAAGATGCGCCTCTTCTTTTTCAAGGCTGTCATTTCGCCGTTTCTGGAACAATCCCGAGGGAACATCCATGATATGAACATCCTGCTGGGGAAATGGAATAACCACATCGTGTTCCCTGAAAAGCCTGTCAATTTCAAATCGCAGCTGACTTTCAGCTGTCACAAAATCATCAATACTGGACCAAAAACGCAATTTAAAATCCAGGGAACTTGAGCCGAAATCAAGGAACAGCACCGTGGGTTTCCGGGGATAGGAGTAAACTTCCTTCACCGATTCCGCGGCCTTCAGTAAGAGGCTCTTCACAAGATCGGTGTCGGACCCGTAGGAGACGCCGACCAGGAGATCCCTCCTGATGTAAGGATCCTGATGGCTCCAGTTGGTCACCTTGGCACTGATAAATTCCGAATTGGGAATAATCAGCGAGGCATTGGTATAGGTCTGAACCAGGGTTGAGCGGACATTTATTTTTTTCACCTCCCCCCAGATGTCGGCCACTTCCACCACGTCCCCCACCTGTATGGGGCGTTCAAACAACAAAATCAACCCGCTGATGAAATTGCTGAATATATTCTGAAGCCCAAACCCAAGCCCGATGCTGAGGGCACCAAAGGCAACGGTGAGCGAAGTGGTGTCAAGACCGAAAACATTCAAACTGATCAGGATACCGATGCCCCAGATGATATAAACGGAAATGGTGATAACCGATTCCTTTGCCCCGGTGGACAGTCCGCTCTGCTTTAAAATATGATCGGCCATCAACCGTTTCCACATGCGGGTGAAAAAATAGGTGGCAAGGATCACCAGCAGCCAGTAGGCACAACCGGCAAAGCTTAATTGGAAATTACCCATCACATATTTCCGGTTAAAGTTCTCCCAGATGAAAGGAAAAAACAGATCGCTGATGCCCCAGGAGAAGGCCAGCCCGGTCACAGCAAAGGCAATAATAAAAAAATAAATGCCGTTGGAAAAAATCCAGTACAGGGGCGAAAAAACCCCATGGGTCTGTCGGGACTCGGACACAAATTTATCCTTGAATTTGCGGTCGATGTCCTTCATGGAATAAAACAGCAAACCACAGACACACAAAACCACAATGGAAATCCCCCAGGAGATGTACCACCAGGCGGAAAAATTACCATATCCTGAAATTTCCGCAAAAAGCCCGGAAACCACCACCACCTTTGACCAGATATTTAACAACTTGATGCCCATGGCAGCTGTGGGGATTTTTGTCTTTGCAAAATCTCTCCAGAACAGAAAAACCCCCACCAGCAGCACAAGCTCTGAGGAAATTTTGATGAGCACCAGAAGCGCGCTTTCCAGGGACAGAAAACGGTAAAACAGCAGATACACAAGGGCATACAGTCTCACCCCGAGAACAAAGGCATTTTTCCATTTAAACAGAGCATTGAAAAGTTCATGCCCTTTTTCATTGACGATGAGACGAATGGAATCCGCTGCAATCTTGGTGCAAAGGCAGACAATCAGCAGGGTTTTAAAAAAATTGATAATATCGGGGAAAACCACATAAAAGCTGGTCTTGGACAATGTGATGGTGAGACATATCCAGAAAATATAAAAAAGAGCATCCTCAAACACGATGAGGGGATACCCCGTCCGCCGGGAAATAACATTGGTGTATTCTTCTTTGCTGCGGATCAGTTTTAGACCCTTTCTGAAAAAAAAGCTGATCAGAAAAAAAACCACCAGGATAATCACAGCTCTCAAATTCATCTGTTCCTGGAACTGTATCCATCTCTGGGACACTTGGTCCCGGGTAAACAACGGCCTCACCGTTGAGAAGGAAAGCAGCAGCTCCTTTGCCACAGTGGTGGGGGAAAAGGTTTTTAATTCAATCTCATTGCGCTGGAACAGCTGCCCACCCTTTCGGTCTTTGAGCTCCTTTTTCAAGGTCACCCGAATCTCTTTAAAGGCGATGAGCAGGTCATCTTCAGCCTTTATCTCCGAAGCCACCACATCCAGGAGGGTCAGCAAGACTTTTTTCTGTTTTTCCAGAAGGGTACGATAGGCTTTAAACTTTTTAATATCCGCAGTTCTGTCCATGCCTTCCCTGTCCGTGCTTTCTTTGGACATAGACTCTGCTTCTTTTATCCGCTCATCGATCAACTGGATTTTGTCCTGCACCCCTGAAAGGGTCTGGCGGATTTTTACATCCCGTTCCCCTGCCTTTTGAATCTTTGATTGAATCAGGGTGGTGGTGATATCCACCTCTTCCAGACCTTTTCCAATGACCGAGGTGCTGATATCAGGGACAATGAGAAAATTGCGAAGGGAATTAATCTGGGTCCGGTAAATCTGCTGCTGGGCCATCAGGTCTTCAAAAATTTTCTTTTCCGCCAGCAGTTCTTTTTCAAAGAGACCCAGCCCCTCCCTGGCGGATTCAACGGCCTGCTCAAACTGCACCTGGTTATTTCTATCGTCCACGGATGGCGCAGCCACAGGGGGTTGGGCATACAATAACGATGAGAGACATATTAACCCCACAGTGAACAAGAGAATGGTTTTTCTCATTTTTTATAAATCTCCTTTTGTATCCCCAGCTGTTTCATCTTATTGTAAAGACCCCGGGGATGAATACCCGCCAATTCTGCAGCCTTACCCACCCGTCCCCGGGCCTTTGAGAGCACCCGTTCAAGATAAATTTTTTCCACCTGCCTTAACACATCTTCCGTCACCTGAGGAAGGGTTTTCCCTTCCCAGGTGCTCACATCAAATTGATATTTATCCCGGGGATGCGGATTTTCTTCCTGTGAAGAGGTCACAGACTCACCGGAAAAAGACAGGGGATAAACACTCCCCCCCCCGGGACGAATCATGCTTTTTTCATTTTCAGAATTCCCCCCTGTCAAAATACCTTCGGGAAGATTCTTGAGGGTAATGATATCACCCCGGCACAGAAGCATGGCACGCTCAATGACGTTCATCAACTCTCTGACATTCCCGGGCCAGGCATACCTGCTCATGACAGCCACCGCGTCATCGGAAATAGCCACCACATCCCGCCCTATCCTCTTGCGGTAATGGGAAATAAAACTGCGGATTAAGGCCGGAATATCTTCTTTTCGACGACTCAGGGGGGGAATGGTCAAAGAAATAACGCTGATGCGGTAAAACAGATCCCGGCGGAACCTTCCTTGCTCAATCTCCTGTTCCAAATCTTTGTTGGTGGCGGCAATGATTCTGACATCCACCCAGGTGGGCTCTTCTCCGCCAATGGGGACAATTTCATACTCCTGGAGCACCCGGAGCAGTTTGGTCTGAAGGTGCAGGGGCATATCCCCGATTTCATCCAGAAAAATGGTGCCGCCATGGGCCAGTTCAAAACTGCCCCGACGGGCACGGATGGCACCGGTGAAGGCTCCCTGCTCGTGGCCGAAGAGCTCACTTTCCAGCAGCTGATCCGGTAATGCTGCGGTGTTTACGGCAACAAAAGGGCCGTTGGAACGGGGTCCTTCTGCGTGGATGGCCTTGGCCAAATGCTCCTTTCCCACGCCGGTTTCACCGAGAATCAACAAGGTGGTGTCACTTGTAACCACCTGGTGTACCTCTTCCATGAAAATCTGCATCTGCTGACTGTCTGACACAAAATCACTGATTTTGGGCTTGAGGCGGCCCTTGCGATCATATCGATCCATGAGATTGTACTGCCGGCGGGACTCAATGATGGTTTCCATGACCTCAACAAGCCTGGGGGTGACCATACCGGAATAAAGGACGGAATCCGCCCCCGCTGCCAGCAGAACGGCGTGCTCCTCGGAGGAGTCGTTGGCATGGAGAACAATGGTCATGGGATTTTCCGGCAGATTATTTAATATGGAAAGACCTGATTCCATCGGCTTTGGAATCATGGTATCGCTGATGAGAAAAATATCGGCACAACTCCTCACCAGGGATTGCCAGGCAGTATTATTGGAACCAAAGCGCTTGATCTGAAGATCGGAGATGGCATCCAGTTTTCCGGCTATTTTTGTTTCCAGTTTTTTATCATTGATGGCCAGCGCCAGTCTGAGCAGCATGTGGTTCTCCTGAACCCCTCATCTACAAACCGATTCTTGATGTGGGCTTTATTTTTCTTCCAGATGTTTTATAAGAGAATGTCGACAGCAGAAGCCCTGCAAACACATATCAAGCCCTGCCCGATCCTTGCTAAAAAAATCAGTATGAATTGTCTGATTTTTATCTTTCGGCACTTCATTTCTTATTTTCCACCAAATATTAAAGAAAAAAAATACCGATTATTATTGATCCACCCAATTGATATTTATTAATCAAACAATATCAGTATTATATGCAATTGGCATTTAAAATGGCACACCCCTTGCTATAAATCATGACATGCACGGATATGCATAAACAGACCGATTGCCATGGGGGCCTGAGTCCAGAACAATCACATCTTTAAAAAAGCATTTCAACAAGGTGTCAAGGCTTCTTGAGCATTGATGGGTATCAGACTTTGACAACAATTTGAACAAGAGACCAAAAAAATGAAAAAAGCCAAAACCAGATACATTAAAAACAGCGACGGCAGCAAGAAATCGAGTTTAAAATTCAGGGACACCCTTGATGATGAGTTCTATGAGGATGAAGATACAACAGAATCAAAGAAACGTAAAGATGTGGGCAAACGCCTCCATCGTAAAAAGACAGCCAAAGATGATTTTCTGGATGATGAGCTGAGAAGCAAAAACAAACGCTGAGTAAAAATATACTGATAACGGCATCGGCCTTTTCCGATGAATGGGATATGTCCCGCAAAAAACAACGCATGAATTATATAAGGAATTTAAGAAATGGAGTTGTCGCATTTAAAAACGTTGCACCCGCGGAAGAGGTGTGGGGCATTGCCTCATCCATTGATATTTATGGCTGCAATCCTGACAAAATCAGGGATGCGGAATATATCAAACAATTTGTTAAAGATCTGTGTGATCTCATAGAAATGAAACGATTCGGAGAAACCCAGGTGGTTCACTTTGGAGAAGATGAAAAAGTGGCGGGTTTTTCCATGGTGCAGCTCATTGAAACATCTCTTATCTCTGCCCATTTTGCCAACTTGACCAACACCGTGTATCTGGATGTTTTCAGCTGCAAGGCCTATGATCCGGAAGTGGTAAAAGTTTTTTCCCAGGGGTATTTTGAAGGAACAGCAACTTTGTCCAATGTCACCCACCGGAAATAATAATGTGGGAAAGATTGCCATCATAGAAGATAAGGCAACCTGTGAACGTTTGTGGAAACACCTCTATCCCCGGGACAATGTTTTTGATCTGTGGGAGGTCAGAGAAATTTTTGCCCGGCATTTTGGACGAAAAAACTGCTTTGTGGTTCATTGTGCCGGAAAAAATCAAACGATCTCCCCCGGGAAAAACAATACCCCAGGCATCACAGGCAATGAAATTGATATCAATGACATTGACGGGGTGCTGCCCCTTTCATGGATTGAAGAGAAAAATCAATATTCCTTCTTTCCCGGGGAAACCTGGAAGGGACGGACCTGGATGGAGCAAAATAAAATCATTGCCCCGGACAAAGCGGTGATGGCCCAATTACTCCATGGGATTCCCGGCAATGCGGAAATTCGTTACCTGTGTCCGGACCATCTGAAAAAAAACAGTGAAGCCGATGGCAATAATGAAGGTGTTCCAATGCCTGCCCTTTCCTGGAATCTGGACATTGACGAAACCGGATATCTTTTCCATCCTGAGAATCATGGCATCAAGGAGGTGCAATACCCCGGTTACCTCGGATTATTTGCCGGTAAATCCAGAAAAAAAATTCTGGCGGAAATTCGTGGCATTGAAAAAAAAGGGGTACGTTTTCGATACAACGACCCGGAAGATGTGGAGATCATGTTCCAGTTTAATCGTGACAATTTCGGAGAAAACGGATATTTTCATGACCCCCGATTTTTAAACGCCTTCAGGGAACTTGCCCAAATGCTGCACCGGGAAAACATGCTACGTGTTGTGACCGTGCTGGTGGACAATGAAGTGGCAGCAGTGGATATGGCAGCGGTGTGGAACCACACCTGTTCATTTCTGGCGGGCGGTACATCCAAAGCCGTTCCCGGAATTGCAAAACTGATCAACCTTCATCACATTCAATGGGTCTGCTGCCATGAACAGCGGCTGGGAAACATGCCCCTGGAGGATATACATACCCTTGATTTTCTGTGTGGAGATTTCGGATGGAAAGAACGGTTTCACCTCAGTTGCCGCCCATTATATAAAATAACCATACCCGAATAAGGATGCGGACATGCATCTCCGTCACAAAACCGCTGTGGTGGGAACCACTTCGGACTACATTGATCTTTTAGGAAAAAAATTACCGGGCAAACTGCTGTTCATCACCGAAACATCCATTCGAAAAAAGGCACGGGAAAAAGCACCCGCCCCCGACGAAGAAGTATTGTGTGATCTTTCCTGCCCGGACACAGTGATTCATAACGTAAAAGCCCACCTGCAGGCCCATGGCATTGCACTGAATGGCATTGCCTGCTTTGACTGTGAATCCATGACCCTTGCCGCCCGCATGGCCGCATCATTCAATCTTTCCTATCACAGCCTTAAAACCATTGAGGCCTGCCGGGATAAATCCATCACCCGTCGGCTGTGGACCCGAAATGATGTGGAGACCCCCTGGGCCCAGCGGATTGGATCCGCCCCGGCGGCCATGGATTTCTTCAAAGAAATGGGAAGACCCTGCGTGCTCAAGCCCGTGGACGGCAGTGGCAGCGAACGCGTATATCGCTGTGATACGGCCCCGGCCTGTGAAACGGCATACCACACCATCTGCCAGGGGCAGGATCACAAAGATGTCATCATCGAGACCTTTGTGGAGGGCAATGAATACAGCTGTGATTTTTTCATGGATAACCAGGGGGTGCATCCCATCCGCTTCACCCGGAAAATACATTCCCCCATACCGGTTTTCGGCACCATCATGGCCTACGAGCTGGTGGATTTTCCCAGGGGGAATGTCTCACCTAAAAACTTTGAACACCTTTTGATGAAGGCAGCCCGGGCACTTGGCATCAAAAGGGGCATCTGCATGCTGGATTTCATTGTCACGGAAACCGGTGCCTCTTTGCTGGAAATGACCCCACGACCCGGCGGAGACTGCCTGCCCTGGCTCATTGAAAAAGGAATGAACCTTGATATCCTGTCTCTGAATATCAACCTGAGCGCCCAGCCGGAATTTAGATTCCAGCCCCCCCGACGATTCTCCCCCCTGGTGGGGCTTCGAATCCACGCTCACCGGACCGGAACCCTTAAGGACATTGACACCTCCCGTCTCATGGCAGACAGTCGGGTACGGGATGTGTTCATCAAGCACAAACCGGGCCATGTGATTCAACTGCCGCCAAAGGACTATGATTCATGGAATCTGGGACATATTCTGTTCAAGCCCTCAACGCTATTATCCTGCGAAACCCAGAGTCTTCAGCTGTTATCGCTTCTGAATATCGACATCAACCATGGCAAGGACCATCCGGTACCTTCCGAAAAAGAACAAAGATCACACGACCATGCAGATTGAAGAAACTCTAAAGCCCGGCAATGTAACACCCTCCGGGGATAACCTGCTTTCCTTTGTGGAAACCTATTTTAATAAGGGTAGGCAGTTCATTGCAACCATGGGCAGGCATCTTACACCCTGTTATGTGTTTGAGCCCGGGGTTATCACCGCCCGGGCCACCACCTTTAAACGGGCCTTTCAGAATCAGCTGCCGGACACCGGGTTTTATTATGCCATGAAAAGCAACAATTTTCCCGATGTATCCCGGACGATTCTGAAAAGTGGTTTCGGCCTTGACGTATCAAGTGGTGAAGAACTCTCCCTGGCCCTGGACATCGGGGCCAAAGACATTGTCTTCAGCGGTCCGGGAAAAACAGAAGCGGAACTGGATCTGGCTGTGACCCACAGCCGGCAGGTGGTGGTTCTCATGGACAGCATAACGGAACTTAAGCGCCTTGAAGACCGGGCAGCCCGGCAGAACACCATGGTTCGCACCGGGGTGCGCCTCACCACGGAACCCACAGGATTATGGAAAAAATTCGGCATCCTTTTAAAGGATTTAAATGAATTCATCCAGACAACAAAAAACTGTCCGCACATCCGTTTCCAGGGGCTTCAATTCCACTCCAGCTGGAACATGAATCCGGAAAAACAGGTGGGTTTCATCAAAGAACTGGGAAAAACCCTTGGCACTCTTGACACCGGGGATCTGAGCCTCATTGAGTTTATCGATATCGGCGGAGGCTACTGGCCGGAACAGGGCGAATGGGTACTTTTACAGCCGGACATGGAAAAACGAAGGAATGGAACGGTGATGGAGATCAACCCATCCACACCCATTGACATCTTTGCCCGGGAGCTCAGCCTGGCAATCTGTGAACATATCCATAACCGCCTGGACTGCCGTATCTGCTTTGAACCCGGGCGATGGATCTGCAATGATGCCATGCACATTATCATCAAGGTCATGGACAAAAAATATGAGGATCTGGTGATCACCGACGCCGGTACCAGTGCCGTGGGGTGGGAACGCTTTGAAATCGACTATTTTCCGGTACTGAATCTCAGCCGTCCAGCCATGACCGAAAAGGAATGCCTGATACTGGGATCGCTTTGTACCCCCCATGATGTGTGGGGATACCGCTACTTTGGAAAAGAAATAAAAGAGGGCGATATTCTCATGATTCCCACCCAGGGTGCTTACACATACAGCCTGCGTCAGGAATTTATCAAGGCCGTTCCCCCGGTACTGTCTTTTCCTTGAGCAGACGTGATGCTCCTGAATGAAGTCCCTCAATGGAGATGAGAGCCTAATAAGACAAATCAGAGGTATCAATCCACCTTTCCAGCAGCACAGGTCCGCTGCAAATCATGGAAGGCTTCAGACGCCATTTGGTTTCAAGCACTATACCGCCCATCACCACAGAGACAAGGGAATCCGATGAGACCACGATGACCATGATTTTTTCATGTTTTGCAGTGAACCGAAGCGCAGAATTAAACCGGGCCCCCCGGGCTCTGTTTTCAGTTGCCACATAATCGCCGTCCAGCAGACAGGCAAATCTGTGCAATTTCAAGTCCATCCCTATATGCAGGGCACCATCCACCCTGGCAAGAGATTTGGCCAGTTCCAGATTTTCATAATCTTCAAGTTCAATGGGATTTGCCACCGAATTACCCGGCATAAAAATGGGTGAGTCATTCAGGTCAACGACAATGCTGCAGCCATGCCGCTGCCTGGCTGCACTGTGAACAATCACGGAAATAATTTTAAATAAAGTGGATACATCTTCAGGATTCATATCAGAATCCAGCAGCACTTCTTCAACCTGCACAAGCTTTGCTTTCCGGGTGGTTGACTTGAAACTGCCGTCTGAAAAAGAGCACACTTTGGTTTCATTGAGTTTTAAAAAACCATACCGACCTTTAAAATCGGCCGTGATGGAAAAATCAGGATTTTCATCGTTGATGATGCCGATGATATTTTTTTCATCTGCCACCAGTCTCCGGTCTGAGTTTTGAACGGCCTGGAGGAGTTTTCTAATATGCTTTACATTCTCCAGCAGGGGCTGTTCTGCCTTGGGAAACTTTGCAATAAATTTCATTTTACCAAGGGAGTGCTTTTCCGCAAAAAGCAATTTACCCTTTGGCCATGCCCCTTCTTCAGGGGTTCTGGATATTTTAAGCACGGCTTCCAGAATGGGATATACCCGGACCCGGGTGTCCCATCCGAGCAGCACATTCATTTCATCCACCAGATAATCCCTCACCGCATGGGTGGCATATTCTTTGAGGAAACCACCTGAAATTCCGGTATACAGTTCTTCTTCATTGGCGATATCATGGGAAACCCTCCACACAGCCTGTTCCAGCCACCTTTCAGTGGGGCCGATGGAGCACATGTCCGGATGATGTTCGGTAAACCACATCTGGTAAACCACAGAACTTGAACATCCGCCGCATGAAATCAGTCCTGCCAGTTCCAGGTTTTTTTCCGGAACCAGATTGCTGAATTTTTTTTTATCATAACAGAGGTTGATTCTTTTGCGCCATTCATCCGCATCAAGATACAATTCTTTTATTTTTGGCTCATGACCGGCCAAAAGGTTTTGCGGATCATAAATGTATATGGGATCTTCGGGTTTAATCGCGTAAATCAAGGCTGTGCGGCTGGGGCCGGAAAAATGGGTAAGACCTTCCCGCAACCCTTCCATGCTTTCGCGAATACAGCTGCAATTAAAGGCATATTCATCCATTGGCAGTGTCTCTCCGGTTACTTGATGTTTAAGCAGGTCTTCTGACTTGATCACAAGCTGACCCAATCATCACAACTGGCGGGACAATGGGACCGATGTCATGACCAACTTCATTATTATCAATTGAAGTTTGACCTTATAAAAATAACCAGTACTTGCCAACACATATTACTCTATTTTTAATTTTTTGGACTTGATCACAGCATGGAACATCCTTCACAACTTAATTTGGGCGCACTCCCATTTTCCCGCTTTGCTCACAATATGGTTTATTTGTCATAATTGACGGGGCCAACGGGGTCAGGCTTGTGTTATTAGAGCCTGTGTTTTTATCAGGCTCTATGATTTTGTCAAGAAGGTGTGTTTAAAGGCAAATTTAAACAAAAGCGCCAATAACGCAAGCGTGCCCCCTTCCTGATTAAGCGTCAAGCCGGGAAAATGGAAATGCGCCCCTTAATTTTCAGTGCTGACGGATTCGTGAGGGGACGGATATAAAACCATGATCCGACGATCGCATCCGCCAGGCATTAAAGCTTTGCCAGCACCGGAAAAAGAATTGAATATGTGCTGGGTTCCGGCAGATACCGCAAAACATAAGACATGTGGATCAACAATCAGGGTGGAGATGCATGAGGGTCTTCATCTGATTTTCGACCCAGGCATTGTAAGTCTCGGTATCAGCCACCTCCAGCCCACAGGTCTCCAGGATGGGGGTAATGGACTCATGGGTGCGTCTTGCATCCTCAATATCAAGGGAATTGTGAGCCACACCTGCAAGGCCCTTTTTCGGGGGAACGATACTGGTGATGACATTGGCACCGGCATCCAGACGGGCCTTTAATCCATCCAGGCCATCCACATCCAGGGATGCCGGAATCAATCGGTCAGGAAACAAAAGGCGCATGACGGCAATAATCATCCGTTCCTTAAGATTATCACTGGGGGGCACCTCGGCCATGGGAGTTCCCTCCTGGGGAACAAAGGTCATGACCCGGACCTGATGGGCATCTAAGTCCGCCATCATCTCCATGGATGTGGCCAGATCGTTCACGGATTCTCCAACGCCGGTGAGAAGCCCTTCTTCAATGAGCATTCCACGCTTGCGAGCCGTGCGTTTTGCGGCCATTCTTTCATCAAAATCCTGACCGGATCGAAGGCGACTGTAAAGAGTTCTGCTGTGGGTCTCCTGGTAACAGGCATACCAGGTGACACCGGCATCCGCCAGCATTTCAAGGGCATGATCGGGCATCACTCCCGGAGAAATCATCACCGGCAGTCCGGTCTCCTGCTGCACCTTGCGGCAGATATCGGAAAGGCGTTCAAAGCCCTTGTCCCCATCGGCGAACAATTGAGGATCTTCCCCCATGGTCAGATCAATGAGATGCACACCTGTGTCTGCCATCTCCCTTGCCGCTGCCAGAATCTCGGATTCATTCTTGCGATACCGGACAAGGCCATGGTTGGCTTGTCTGTATTGACAGAACCGGCAATCATTGCGGCAAAATGTACTAAAATAAAGGAATCCATACAAAAAGATCTTGTTGCCAAAATGCTTTTCACGAACCTCCCGGGCAGTTTTAAACAGCCGTTCAATATCTTCGGGGTGGGTAAGGCTGAGTAAGGATTTGATTTGATTTCTGTCGGCCCGGCCACCGTTGGCCAGATAATGTAAAAGTTCCGGCAGATAAAAAACAGTTGGCTCTGTGTGCATGATTTCCTCCACGGGTACACTTTGAATAAAAAAAATCAGGCTTTTCCAGAGTCTTCCGCTGAAAAAGCCTGACGATAAACCCACAACTTTTAACCCATAACTTACAACTGAGACTGTAACTTCAAATATATTTTGTGCAAAAAAGCACTGATACAAACGAGTGTAAAACACAATAATGTATGCGGATCATTATTTTAAACAAGTTCAACGCCCGTTAATACCGAATACTGCGGACTTCCCGAAAAATTGGGGTGCCCGAAAAAACGTCATCAGCTCTCAATGGCACCAGAGCGAACGCCTTTCAGATAATTTCCACAGAACTGATCATTGCCGATGAGCATGTCAGCGGTCTTGATTGTGGCCATGATCTTGACATCCAGAGGATCAATAATGGCTGAATCCATACCGGCATCCATCATCAGAGCCACAAAGGTTCTGTTGATGATCTTTCGCTGGGGAAGGCCATAGGAAATATTGGACAAACCACCGGTGATGTGAACCTCGGGATATTTAGCCTTGATGGCCCGTGTGGCGTTCAGAATCATCATCCCCTTGTTGCTGTCTGTACTAATGGGCTGTACCAGGGGATCAATATAAATGGCGTTGGTGGGAATGCCAATTCTATTAAGTTCTTCCACCAGGGTGGTGGCCCGGGCAAGAATGTCATCAGCAGAGACGGGCATGCCGGAATCGTCCATGCAAAGTGCAATGACCTTGCATTCCTTGCCTTCAAGGAAAGGCATCATGGCATCAAAACGCTCTTTCTCCAGGCTGATGGAGTTGATCATGGGAGTTCTTTCAACCATCTGGAAGGCCATTTCCAGTACAGCGGGGTCCGGGCTGTCAAGGGCCAGGGGGACCGTGGCAATGGGCTGAATGGTATCTAACAACCATTTCATATCTTCGGTTTCATGGCCGATGCGGGCACCGGCATTAACGTCGATAAAGTTGGCACCGGCTTCCTGCTGTTTTTTAACGTCGTTGATGATATATTCTGCATCCCGCTCTGCCACGGCAGCCTGGACCAGTTTTCTGGACGTGTTAATTCTCTCTCCGATTACTTCAAACATCAAAAAATCTCCTTGTAACTGTCACGGGCAAACCTTATTTTAATCCGAGCCTGCCCGCAACAAAGCTTGAAAGACATGTGGCATTCACCTTGGTCTTTCATATAAAAAAAATTTATGCGAATGATTTTGCCATTTTGGAAGCAGAACCTGCATCAGGAGCAAAACCGTCTGCACCAATCTCATCACAGAATGCCTGGGTTACAGGTGCACCACCGATCATGATCTTTACCTGATCCCGCAGCCCGCTTTCAACAATGGCGTCAACGGTTTTCTTCATCATGGGCATGGTGGTGGTCAGAAGAGCGGAAAGGCATACGATCTGGGCATTTTTCTTTTTGATTTCAGCCACGAAATCTTCAGGAGCAATATCCACACCCAGGTTATGAACGGTCATGCCGGCGCTTTCCATCATCATGCCAACCAGGTTCTTTCCGATGTCATGGAGATCGCCTTTAACGGTACCGATGATGACGTTGGCACCTTCTTTACCTTCACCTTCTCCGAGAAGGGGTTTCAGGGTAGCCACACAGCTTCCCATGGCCTGGGCTGCCATCAATACTTCGGGAATGAACATGTCACCGTTTTCCATTTTCTCCCCAACAATATCCATACCGGCGATAAGGCCCTTGTTCAGGATATCCGTGGCAGGAACCTTTTCTGCGATGGCTGCATTTACCAGCTGGGTCACTTTATCTGTATCACAGGCTACCAGTGCTTCAATCATTGCATTAAAATCTACCATTTTTCTCTCCTTAAATCTGTTTTGTTTGAGGTACCTCTACGCTGGTGCCCTCTTTGATTTTCATCATTTAGGTTAAAACATAAAAGTTATTTCTTTAAAATCTATGCACATTTTATGCCAAAAAAACAAATTACCTTATTGTTTACGCCTGCTATCATCTCCATAATGAAACATTGCAAAAAAACAATCCCCTAATTCCTGGAAAACATCCTGAGATGATGGAAATTCATTATACCTAAGAAATAAGGGCGTGATCACAGCATCTGCCACGATCACCCACCAATTGCATGGCGGGGTGGGCGATATTGTGCTAAAATCTAAAAAATTCAACCTCTTTTATAATATCTTGGCCAATTTTATTTCAAATTACATCCATATCTTACATGCAGGCCCCAAAATATAGATTGTATACAACGATTGTTGTAGTCAAAGCTGACTTTAAACCGATTTTAACTTTGGAGAAGGGTTAAATTTATAAAAAAATTTTTAATATCTTCAACAATGTTGAAAAATTATCAGACACAGTCATAAAAAAATTTTAATATTTCCCATGTCCACCGAGGTGGTAAGGAATCATTGGTCTTTATCCGTAATCAACATCGAGCCTTGATGGCGTTTAAAAAGAGTCGAGGAATATTTTTCAAGTTTCCAGTCAGGCACCCCACATTTGGGACAGATCCGGCTGAACCATTTATTGCGCAACCAGCGTGCAGCCCGGCTGTTCAAGGAATTACTGATCATAAATTCTTTGTTGCAATGGGTGACAACACGGGCCATATCCCCTGTGATTACCACGGAACGAATCCCATGAAGTTGCCCGGTTCGAGAGGGCCACAATTTGATCTTGTTGATCAGGCTGAAAAGAGGCACACGCTTTCTGTAAAAGCGTTTTTTTATGGCCTTTGACGGCTTTTCCGTTGTCATTTTTTAAATACCTCCTTCCCGTAAACAAATGCATTGCCTTATTTTTCGGGATTCATATACGCTGATTCCGCCTAATTTTCAAGGGAAAATCTGTTTCGCCCATGCATGACCAGCTCAAACGGACATCGCCCGAAGATTGCATAGATTAAGGTTCGATGAAGGGATTTCGCCATGACATCCGCCCTCCCATCACAAGGGGAGAGCCTTGGACCAGAATAAAATAGTTGATGTGCTATGGATCCAGAAGAATAGTCACGATTTACAGATGTGTAACTGTCCATGCTGACACTTAAAAAATTAAAAAATATTATGAGATTTCTCAGTCTCGCTGAACTGCACCATCACATTCGAACCACAAACGAATCGAATCACATCAAAAGAAATAATAAAAACAAACAATTACAACAAAAAACCAAAAACAGTTCAGCCCAACATGTTGAATTAAAAAAGAAATTTCACTAAAAGGGCAGCTTGTAGAACCAAAATCAAATCAAAATAAATATTTCTCGGAGAAAAACTAAGGACGCATCGGGAGGACTTGGCTTGCACCCTTTGTTGCCCCCTGCTTCCATGGATCAAGAGTTATAATTGGGTTGGGGGCTGGCAGGAAAAAGTCAAGTTGGCGGAGAGCCCGGGAGTCGCACCCGGCTGCATGGATTTAGAGTCCATGTGATCACATCCGATCCACCCTCCGCTGTTCAAAGAAACCTCTAACATGTCTGTACAGTAAATACAATCTTTTGTTTTAAACCAGACATTGACGCACCGGCCATAATTGGCAGATGCAACAGGGCAGGTTTGTGTTATTGATCCAGAACCACATTGTCGTGACCATGAAAAACCAGAAAGCGCGACTGTTTGGCTCGACCAATAATGGTCATATTTAAATCCCGGGCCAACTCCAGGGCCATGTAGGTTACCCCGGACCTGGAAATCAACACCGGTATCCCCATCTGGGCAGCCTTAATGACAATTTCCGAAGTAACACGCCCCGTGGTATAAAGCATCTTGTCATGGCCTGAAATGTTGTTGAGCCACATTCGACCAGAAATGGCATCCGTTGCATTATGACGTCCCACCTCTTCTATAAAAATAAGGACCTTCTCTTTTTGACAAAGGGCACAGGCATGGACCGAACCTGCCTGGCGGTACACCTCATTTTTTCTGGAAAGGCCTTTTAAAAGATTATATACATCAGTTTGAAACACCTTCACCCGGGGCAGGTCAAGCTCATAGAGTTTATCCAGGCTGCAGCTGAAAAGTGTTCCCTGGCCACAGCCACTGGTGACAATCCGCGTGGACAACTTGCTTTCAATGTCCAGAGGGGCATTTCGGCACACGGTGACAACCTCTGCTGTTTCATGGGTCCAGTCCACCATGACTTCGGCGATATCATCAAGATCTGTCATGAGTTTCTGATTTCTCAGGTACCCCAAGGCCAGTTCTTCGGGATTGGTACCAATGGTCATCAAGGTGACGATCTCCTTACCATCCACCTTTATGGTCAGGGGATATTCACTGGCAACCCCCACCTGTTTTAACTCCCCGGTGTGGTCCATCACCTTTATGGTACGGGTGGGATTTAAACCGGCATTACTCATTTTTATTTTCATTAAGAAACTCTTTTTCGCCAATGGCCTTGGTGCGTCATCCCTGACAATTTTTCATACCGTCCCCATGGGCAAACCGCCCATCTCAGACAAAGGCGGGGAGAAAAGCTCCAGCACGCAAGGGGTTTCAGGGAATCGGCAATTTTTATTTGAGCGTTTAACTTAAGAGAGAATAACCACTATCCACCCATCTGTGAATGTTTTATTTTTATTTTTTTGGATGGGCTCCCACCTGTAAACACCAGTATTTTTATTACCGAGCCAACCATGTAGCAATTCATAACAATATCATGAATTGGAACATGATATTATTAATATACAATATTCAGCATCATTGCGTTTAACAATCTTCACTGCTTGTGGAATTAATTTCAATTTTCGGGGGAATCTTAGCACAACTATCTGAACAAAATTGGTCTCAAAGTGCTTTGACATAAGTTGATTTCAGGGATCTATATTTCAATGGATAAAATCCGGGCGCATTCCCATTTTTCCTGTTTGGTGACAATTTTGGACTTGGTCACAACATGGAAAACCCGGGTAAAATTAGAAGGGCCCATCCCATTTTCCCGGTTCAACGCTTAATCAGAGAGGACTCAGGCTTGCGTTATTGGCATTATAGTTGTTTTTGGCGTTTGCACAGGCTGTGGTCGATAACACCAATAACACAAGCCTGACTCCGTTGGCGCATGAACTGTATAAAAATGTCAGACTTTGAAATAAAGTCCGAAAGTTGAGCTAAAAGCATATAATACTTATCAAAAAGTACAAATTAAAACCTATTAATCCCAATAATTTCCTCTAAAAACCTTGGCTAAATATCTATTTATGGTATATTGATCAAATTGGCCACACCCTTCCCGCAGATCTGCAATGTGTTCAAGCATTAAAACCAATTTACGTTTTAAGCTAAATCTAAAAAATATTTACATTTTTTTTGGAAACCATCAGGTATTATTAACGATATTTTTTAAAGAACTGTATAATAGTTTAAGATTTATATGCAAAATACTACACTTTCAAAGGGAAAGGAAAAAAAATGCGCTGGAAAAATCTAAGTATCGGGAAACAAATTGCAACGGGATTCGGGACCGTAATTGTTTTTTTATTCTTACTGGGAATTTTATCTTTTACCGGTGTTGCAGGTATTGTAAAAAATGCCTCTGAAGTAATCTACGGAAACATTCTGGACGCTGAGTTTGCCCAGAAAGAGGTGGATCATCTGAACTGGGCTGCAGATCTCAATGAGTTGATCACCGATGTGAGCGTCACAAACCTGACCGTTCAGACAGACCACACACAATGTGGTCTGGGAAAATGGCTACATGGTGAGGGGCGCAATACGGCAGAGGCAATGATTCCGTCCCTGGCTCCACTTTTAAAAGAAATGGAAATCCCCCATGAAAACCTTCATGCCTCCGCCAAACACATTGAAGCAGTTTACTCTGCTGCGGATCCCAAGTTACCCGGCCATATCTGCACCATGCTAAATCAGCACCTTGAGTGGGCAAGCACCATCCAACAGGGAATTCTTGAAAACCACAAGGCCATAGACGTTGGAACAAATCATACCATGTGCACATTTGGAAAATGGCTTTACAGCGATATAGCACTTAAGACAGGGGCATCCGATACCATCCTCGGGGAAATACTGGAACAGATTAAAGCCCCCCATGAAAGACTCCACACCTCTGCCCAAAGAATAAAAACCACCTACCGACAGGTCCATGAAGGGCTCCAAGAAAACCTTCTCATGAAACTGGATGATCATAGAAAATGGATGGCAAAAGTGGCGGATGGTATTATCAGCATGAGTCAAATTGAAGCGGAAATGAATCCTGAAAAATGTGCTCTGGGAACATGGCTGGCAAGAAATCAGACAAAAGCCTTGCTGGCAGAAGATACAACCCTCCATGATCTGTTCGCAAAAATTCAAGCCCCCCATGCAGCGCTTCATAAAAGCGTAACAAAAATCAACAGGGCCATTGTTTTTAATGATATGGTAACGGCAAAACAAATATTTAATACTGAAGCCGAAGATAACTTAAAAAAACTGTCGGATATTCTTAACGAGGCCATACAATACGAAAGCAGTCTGGAAGACAGCCGTCTAAATGCCATTGAGATATTTAAAGACGTTACAATGCCGGACCTTATTCTTACAAAAGAGCTCCTGAGTAAACTTCAGGTAAGAGCACAGGAGTTACTGGAAGGTCAATTCAAGGCATCAGCTATATACGCCCATGAGACCACACCCAACATAAAAAAAGTTCAAGCCCTGCTGGGAACGATGCGTCAGACCGTAAAGGAAAACATATTGACGGATCAGGCCATGTTAAATGCAGCCAGCACAACCAGATATAATGTTATGGTTACGGGTATTGTGGCGGTTATCATGGGAATCTTTCTGGCCTTTTTCATTTCCCGGAGAATCATCCGACTGCTGAAAAGAATCAGCCTGGGCATGGGAGAAGGAGCAGAACAAGTGACCTCTGCTGCCGGTCAGGTATCCTCTTCAAGCCAGTCCCTGGCTGAGGGAGCATCTGAACAGGCGGCATCCATAGAGGAAACATCTTCTTCCATGGAGGAAATGTCCTCAATGACCAAAAGGAATGCTGAAAATGCGAATCATGCTGACCGCTTAACAAGGGAAGCAGGATTAGTGGTGGGCCAGGCCAAAGAATCAATGGAAGAGTTAATCCAATCCATGGATGAAATATCAACGGCCAGCGAAGAGACATTTAGAATTATCAAAACCATTGACGAAATCGCATTCCAGACCAACCTTCTGGCCCTGAATGCCGCAGTGGAAGCGGCCCGGGCCGGTGAGGCCGGAACTGGTTTTGCCGTGGTGGCCAACGAAGTCCGGAATTTGGCCATGCGGGCCGCCGATGCCGCGAAAAACACCTCGGAACTCATTGAAGGCACCGTTAAAAAAGTCAATGCCGGGTCCACACTGGTCTCCACCACCAATGAAGCCTTTATGAAGGTGGCGGACAGCACGGGCAAAGTGGCCAACCTGGTGTCTGAAATCAGCCAGGCATCCCAGGAACAGTCCAACGGCATCAATCAGGTGAACATTGCCATTACGGAAATGGACAAAGTGGTTCAGCAAAATGCCGCCAATGCCGAAGAATCCGCATCTGCATCGGAAGAAATGAGCGCCCAGGCGGAACAGCTCAAGGAATATGTGGATGAACTGGTCATGGTTGTTACCGGAAAACGCAACAAGAGCTTCGGCATCAGCCGCCCGACCCACAGCCCAACTCAAATGAAACGCCTCCGGCCTGTCCCCCGGAAAAAGGACAGCCAGTTGAGTTTTGGCACAAAAGAGATCAAGCCCAGCGAGGTGATCCCCTTTGATGAGGACACGGACTTCAGGGATTTTTAACCCCTAAAACTGCCAGTGGGGAGGGGGCAGGCCAGCCCCCCCTCTCACCGATCCCCCTGCAAATTCAATGGTGGAAACTTTCAGGGGGATCAGCTATGCCGGGGATTCAATGGTCAAGCCTTACCCCGTTCTCGCAAAACAGGCCAGCAAAAACTTGAACATCGCGTTATATGTGATCATAAGATCATACTTCATAGGTGCCGGGACGATGCACTGTTTTTCTCAAATCAATCTTCCAAAAAACATTCTTATATCACCCCAACCAGACCTCATACAGGAGGCGTCAAAGGCATTTTCCCCAGTCTTGTCATCTGGTCAATCATGTGCTAACACTAAGTTCAACTATGCTAAAAAAGCATTCCCTTTTCATTAAATGCCTTATAATCAGGTGAGACAAACATGTCATCAAACCCATTCAGCATAAAAATAAATCGCCATAATTTCCCCCATGGATTTCCATGGACCATGGTAATTATTTTTTTAATCATAACTGCCATGACCTCCCCCCTGAATGCGGAAACCCGCATTTTGTTTCTGGGAGACTCCCTCACCGCCGGATACGGGGTTGAACAGGAACAGGCCTTCCCCTCCCTGCTCGGACCCTTGATCACCGCCGAAGGATACCCCGATGTAAAGCTCATCAACGCAGGCATCAGCGGTTCCACAACGGCCAGCGCCCTTTCCCGGCTTAAATGGTATAAACGGACCCGGCCAGACATCCTGTTCCTGGCCCTGGGGGCCAATGACGGCCTGCGGGGACTTTCCCTGTCCGCCATGGAAAAACATCTGGACGACACCATAAGGATGGCGCTGGACCAAGGCATGACCGTTATTCTTGCCGGCATGGAAATCCCCCCCAATTACGGCCCGGCGTACACCCGGCAGTTCAAACAGGTCTTCTTCTCCCTTGCGGAAAAACATTCCATTGTCCTGATGCCCTTTCTGCTGAAGGATGTGGCAGGAATGAGCCAGTACAACCAGGCCGACGGTATCCATCCCACTGCTGCGGGCCACAGGATCATTGCCGCCAATGTCCTTCCCTATCTCGTCAAGGTATTAAAGGGACTGGACACCCCATCGGCCAGTGTAAATATTCGGTCAGGGCTCCATATTCGCCTGTTTTGGTCTGCTCATGCCCCAAACAGGCGAATATGGGGCACTGTCTAAACATTTACATAAGCAAGCTCAATCTTGGGCTTGGTCACAACATGAGCCACTTTGGGGTGGGGTCAGGCTTGCGTTATTGGCTTTATCGGTGGTTTTGGCGTTTGCAAAGGCTGTGGTCAATAACGCCAATAACACAAGCCTGACCCCGTTGACCTGTGACGGCAGGCCCATGTTGTGATCAAGCTTCGAATATTTACCGCCAGACATCATAATTGGTGGCTTGCTCACAATAAGGGCCATTTATAAATCACTTTAAAAGACACCAGGGTAAACCCATGAAAACCAAAGCAATCCTCACTGTCTCCCATATTAGAAAAGCCTATCCCCAGGCCGGTGCCGCCCCCCTCACAGTTATATTTGATACAAGTTTTAAAATCTACCCAGGCGAAACCGTTGCCGTCACCGGTCAATCCGGCAGTGGCAAAAGCACCCTCATGGCCCTGCTGGCAGGCCTTGACAGCCCTGATACCGGAAGCATCGTTCTCAACGACCGGGATATCAACACCATGAACGAAGACCGTCTGGCCAAATTCCGGGCAGAACACATCGGCATTATTTTTCAGCAGTTTCACCTGATGCCCCATCTCACGGCAACAGAAAACATCATGCTGCCCCTGGAGATTTTAAAATACAAAAAAAAAGATATCCAGCATCGAACAAGGCAGGTACTGGAACAGGTCAATTTAACCCATCGGGAACGTCACCTGCCCTCCCAGCTCAGTGGTGGAGAATGCCAGCGAGTGGCCATTGCCCGGGCACTGGTGGTGAAACCGGCCCTGCTTCTGGCAGATGAGCCTACAGGGAATCTGGACTCCGACACCGGCGAACAGGTTGCGGATCTGCTCTTTGATCTGGTCACCGCTTCGGGCATGACCCTTATGGTGGTCACCCACAACAAAACCCTTGCCGGGCGATGCCAGAGAAGCCTTGAACTGAAAAAGGGGCAACTGCAATGAACCTGTGGATACGCCTGGCCGGAAAAGAACTGCTGAGAAACCATCGGTTTTCCCTTTTTTTTATCATCAATCTCTCCATCGGGCTGGTGGGATTCATTTCTCTCAATGCCTTTAACCACTCCATGGAAACCCATTTAAAAAACAATTTAAAGGAAATTCTCACGGCGGATATGGCCGTATATTCTTCAAGGCCCCTCACCCAGCCCGAAGAAAATATCATTGACACCGTGCTTGGCCCCCAACGCCAGACCGCCCGGCAGATCACTTTTTTCAGCATGATCTCGGGCAACGGGACTTCCCGGCTGGCCCGTATTGTGGCCATTGACGACAGCTTTCCCCTTTATGGAAGCATCCGGTTTGAAGACCATCTGCCCGTATTAAACAGCAAAAATTCGTCCAGCCCCGGGCATACAGCCCTCAACGGCCCCACCCCCACGGCCTGGATCAGCCGGGATCTGGCCATGGTACTCAATGTAAAAAAAGGGGATCTTCTTGGCATCGGTGCCCAGAAGTTTCAGCTGGATGGCATTATAACCGCCACACCCACCGGGGCTGTTACCTCCCTGGAACTGGCCCCGGTGATTCACATCGGCATTTCCCGATTAAAAGAAACAAAACTTCTGGGGTTTGGCAGCCGTATTCGTTACACCCGTTATGACCGGCTGCCTTGGGGAACAGATATTCAACAGACCACAAAAACCCTTCGCACAGCTCTTTTGCCCCTGTTTGAGGGCGAACCCCAGATAAATGTCTACAACAGTGAAGATGTGAACCGAAACCTGGGCCGGGTATTTGGGTATTTCACCGGGTATCTGGGACTTGTGGCCATTGTGGCGTTGTTCCTTGCCGGTATCGGAACGGCCTATCTGTTCCGGGGATATCTCAATGAACGCCTCAAGGAAATTGCCATTCTCATGAGTCTTGGTGCCGGTCGCCTGCAAACCTATGCGCTGCTGTTATGCCAGGTGATGCTGCTGGGCCTTGGAGCCACCATGGTCTCCGTGGCCCTGTCCTTTGTGGTGCTGCCCCTGTTCCCAGAGGTCATGAAGGGCCTGATTCCCCAGGATTTCAAGGCCGTTATAAATCCTGGAAGCCTGGGGCTGGCCGTATTTATGGGCACCCTTGGCAGTGTTATTTTCTGTCTTCCCGTGTTTGTGCGTATTCATAACTTAAAACCCCTGGTACTCTTACAGGGGATTTCCCCCTTTCAGAGGGCATCCAGTGACACCCAAACCCCAAAAACATGGGGACCTTTTAAAATCCCCACAAAACAGCAATACCTCCTGTTTATCAGTTTTATTCCCGGGGGCATGGCCTTCTGGGGCATGGCCATGGCCCAGACCCGTTCCCTTGAACGGGGCAGCCTGTTTCTGCTGGGGTTTATGGCCGTATTCGGCATCATGGCCCTCATCGGCCGGGGACTTCTGAGCCTTGCCGGACGATATTCGCGCACCCACCGGGTCATGCCTGGAATTGCCCTGAGAAACCTTTTCCGTCACAGGCATGCCTCCATATCCTGTTTTGTCACCATTGCCATGGGGGCCTTTCTAATAAATGTCATTCCCCAGGTGAAGAACGGTATCCTGGATGAAATCCGTCAGCCCCGGGGACTCCGGGTACCCGGTTTTTTTCTCTTTGACATTCAACCCGAACAGCTTGCGCCCCTGGAAAATTTTCTTAAGGCAAAACAGCTTGAACTCACCAATGCCTCCCCCCTGGTACAGGGGCGTATCAACACCGTAAACGGTGGGGGATTTTACGAGGGCATGAAGGATAGAAAAAATACATTTTTAAGTAAATTTCAACAAAAAAATTCTCCGGAAACCGACAGCGGGCCCCGGGGAAACTTTCGCAGAAAAAATTTCACCTTTTCCTGGCGGGAAAAACTGGATGCATCGGAAACCATGGTTAAAGGAAGGCCTTTAAGCACCACCCCCTGGGATTTTGAAAGCAGCCAGCCCTTTGAGGTGTCCCTGGAAGAGGGTTTTGCCCGGCGATTTCACCTTGAAATCGGCGATGTCATGGGTTTTGATGTCCAGGGCATTGCCCTTGAAGGCCGGGTGGTAAACCTTCGCAAGGTTCGCTGGAACAGCTTTCAACCCAATTTTTTCATTCTCTTCCAGAAAGGGGTCCTTGATGAAGCGCCCCGGACCTTTCTGGCATCCATTCCCCAGATGGAGGCGGCGGAGAAAATGCCCCTGCAAAATGCCATCATAGGCAAGTTTCCCAACATCTCCGTGCTGGATGTCAATCAGACCGTGGCCCAGCTCATGGACATCACCCAGCGTCTGACCCTTTCCATCAATTTCATGGCCTGGCTGGCCATATTGGCCGGTCTGGTGGTCCTTTATTCCATTGTACGTCATGAAACCCGGACCCGGGCCTGGGAAATCAATTTATTAAAGGTGCTGGGGGCGGGGATCTCTGACATCCGGCAGATCATTGTGTTTGAATTCGGTGTGCTGGGGACCACGGCGGCCCTGTTCGGCATTCTTTTAAGCCTGGGAGTCTCCTATGGGATTTCCTGGTTTTTCTTTGAAAAACTATGGGCTTTCCATCCAGGGTACATATTGTTTTCCCTGGGAGCCATCTCTTTTATATCCATGGCTACGGCCCTCATGGCCACGGGTCGGGTAATCCGCCAGAAACCGCTGGCTCTTTTGAGGACCATATAACCATGGCATTACCCCATGGTTAATCAAGCCTGACACCGGGAAGATGGGAATGTGCCCGTCAACCCAGGTTCACACGATTCCTTCCGGATTCCTTACTTTCATACAGACAGGTATCCGCCCGTTTGATGATGCTGTCAATGGTGTCATCTGCCTCAACCATTGTTGCTCCGATGGAGATGGTGACCTTAAGCTGTTGGTCTTCATGGAGAATGTAAGAACTTGCCACCAGGTTCCGGATTCTATCTGCAATCAGAGCAAGATCCGCCCTGTCCACATTGCGGATGATACCGATAAATTCTTCTCCCCCCCAGCGCCCGAAAAGATCAAAGGGACGGGCATTAACTGTAAAGGTTTCAGCAACAAATTTAAGCACTTCATCACCCACATCATGACCATAGGTATCGTTAAACCGCTTAAAATGATCAATGTCCATGAACAGCACACCAAAGGGAATATCAAATCGTTTTTTTTCCTCAAATCGCTTTGTAAGTTCCGATTCAATGTAATTGCGGTTTGCCAGCTGGGTCAAATTATCAAGCAACGCCAGTTTTTCAAGCTCTTTGATGCGCAGGGAGCTTGCGTCATGACTGCTGATGTCCGTGAAAAGCTCCACCCCGCCGATAATATCACCGGTCTCATCGGTCAGGGTATTGACACGCACAGATACCGGGATTCTATGTCCGTCCTTGTGGTGCATGTACACTTCAATTTCCCGGGCCTTTCCATCTGCAATGGTTTGAGCAAGGGGACACCTGCCCCTGCACAGACTGTTACCTTCACTGTCCACATGGGTAAGAATGTTGTCTGCACAGGATTTACCCACCACTTCTGAGGCGGAGAATCCGGATATCTTTTCAGCCGCCTTGTTCCAGTAGGTGATCACCCGATTCTTATCCACAAAATATAACCCATCATGAAGATTTTCTATAATGCGTTCATAGGCTTTCTGCTCCAGGGCCATGCAGTTTTCCTCTCACTTAAATCAATGTCACAGATCTTCTGATTTTATGTTCATAAACGCCCGCCAGAAGGGTCATCCCCAGCGGTTAAAACCGGCCAGCCAACAAAAACTTGAACATCAAATGACAGGAATCAGGCAGCCTTGTGCATAAAAGACAGGAACTGACTTTCCAGATAACGCACAGTCTCGGCAAATCCCCGTTTAAACTGCTCAGTCTGGGCATTGGTAAAATCAGCGAAAGCCACAAGATCAAAGGACTTCAGAAGATTGAGTTGTCCAAGCATCCCGTCTTCAATGGTCTGGATCAATAGCGGGAATTGATGATTGTCCTTCCCTGCTGTGCCCATGTCGCAAATCCGTTGACCAAAGGCATCATTCTTATCTTTCCCCCTTTTTAGCAGGTCCTGGGTCATCAAGGTAAACATGGCATCCATTTTATTGCTCTTAATCAAGGTAGGACTGTGAAAAAAGGAAAAATTTTTTTCAACCGTCACCTTTGCCGTATTAAGCAGACGAACCTTTTCAAACCAGTTCAGGGTGTATGCCTGGTAATCCTCCCGGGTCCAGTTTTTCCCTTCCCAGATGTGTGCCCGAATAATATTATTCATGCTTTCCAGGCAATCTGCCTGATTTTGAA
The DNA here is from genome assembly GCA_963674605.1 of uncultured Desulfobacterium sp. Taxonomy (GTDB): domain Bacteria; phylum Desulfobacterota; class Desulfobacteria; order Desulfobacterales; family Desulfobacteraceae; genus Desulfocicer. The sequence goes on from OY771474.1 coordinate 3,041,162, forward strand.
AATCATAGTTTCCCAGCAATGCCCCGGATTGGAAAAGATCCCCACCGGGCCGGGTGGCATGTTCGGAAATCTCCGCACACAAAATTCTCATTTCCTCTCCGGGTCTTGCAATGAGAATTTTATAAGAAGGGGCACCCTCCGGTACACGATGCAGTTCATCCGCCGTGTCTGGGGGGATCAGTTTATCTGCCAGTGGCGGGGGAAGAAACGCCGCCCATAGATGGGGGCTCAGATCCGCAATGGCCAGTGCTTTTTCAAAAACGGGGATATCAGAATCATCCATAGAACCCATGGGAATAAGTTTTCCCGGTTCCAGATCCGGCTCAAAGAGCTTTAATGTGGCTTCAAGGGCCGCCTGCCAATGGGCACTTCTGGGATCTTTCCCCTTTTTCAACCACTTATTTACTTTTTTTTTCATCGGATTTTTCCCCATGAGCCTCATTCTCCCTGATTCCATTAATTAGATAAATATCTTGAATCCAAGTCTGACCCCATTGGCCCGCCAATTGTGACGGGTGGCAGATCTTGTGATCAGGCCCATAAAAACAGATTAACAGGGATGTTGTCAAATAATTTTGCAGACCATCATCATCTCCGCCTGATATTGTAATCCATTCCCACTGGGCGCATTCCCATTTTCCCGGTTTGGTCACAATATGGTTTGTTTGTCATAGTTGGTGGGGCCAACGGGGTCAGGCTTGTGTTATTAGAGCCTGAGTTTTTATGAGGCTCTATGATTTTGTCAAGACCCTGTGTTTAAAGGCAAATTTAAACAAAAGCGCCAATAACGCAAGCCTGACCCCTCTCTGACAAGCGCGAAGCGGGAAAATGGGAATGCGCCCTTCCCACTTTTTTCTTTGATAATTGCCGATCACTGTATTATCATGCAGCATTAGCCGTCAATAACCTGCATCCAGCCTGTTCTGCGAAAATCCATCCATACCATCCGGATAACTGCCCCGATCATCGCCGGAAACAAGAAGAGAGGTGTCCCCATGCGAATTGCCGTTTTTTCAGATATTCATTCCAACCAGGAGGCCCTCCAGGCGTTTATCCGCCATGCCGCCCGCCAGGGCATTAACAAATATGTCTGCCTGGGAGACATTGTGGGATATGGAGCAAATCCCAACCAGTGCATTGCCATGCTGCAGACCCTTCCCGACATCTGTTTCATCCTCGGCAATCATGACAATGCCGCCGTGGGACAGCGCAGCAACATGAACGGTGATGCCAACGCTGTCATGGCGTGGACCCGGCAGCAACTTTCCGAACAGAACCTTGGTTTTTTAAAAAAAATGAAGGTGGTCATAAAACACGAGGATCTATTTTTCTGCCATGCCACCCCCTACAATCCCTTGAACTGGTCCTACATTGCACAACGAAACATCATCTCAAAAACCTTTGCAAGGAGCCGGGCCAAAATTATATTTGCCGGCCATACCCATACGCCCTCGGCCATTACCCGGAAAAATTTTTTCTGCGTCTATGTCAAAAGCCCCCTGAATAAAAGTGTAATACCCGCCGCAACCCTGAAACGACAGATCTTTAACTGCGGCAGCATCGGGCAGCCCAGGGACGGTGATCCCCGGGCCTCCTACCTGATTTATGACATGAAAAAACAGATGGTGGAATTCCACCGGGTGACCTATGATCATGGCACGGCGGCCCAAAAAATCATGGATGCCGGTCTTCCGCCATCCCTGGCGCTTCGCCTGGCAACAGGTGTATAAAAAGCTTAGCCGGGAATCACATGCCCGTCACCAAAACGGGGAAAAGTCCGGGAAAGATCCTCCAGCAGCACCAGTGCGCTGGGGTAACGTTTTTCAAGACTGATTTCCAGGCAGGTAAGAATGATGCGATTCAAATCCGCAGAGATATCCGGCTTAATGCTCACAGGGGGCACCACGTGCATCTCCATGGAAATGTCCATGGGAAAAGAACTGTTATCGTGGCAGAAGGGTAATCGATGCAGACTCAAAAGATAGAGAATAATACCCAGCGCCCACACATCCGTGGCCAGGCTGCTTTTGCCGTCAAACTGTTCCGGGGGCATGAAATCCAGGGTGCCTTCACTGTGATCCCCCCCATCCTGCCACACAAGATCCCCGGCAATACCGAAATCCAGAAGCTTCACATTGCCTGTGGGACTGATGATGATATTATCGGGCTTGATATCCCTGTGCATGATACTGTGATGGTGGGCATAGGCAGTAACGGAAACAAGCTGGAGAAACACATCCTCTTTCTGACGGGAGGTCATCCCCGACTCAAACAGCTCCGCAAGGGTATGCCCCGGTACATACTCCTGGATCAGCACAAACCGATCGTCCTCCTTGACCACTTCAATCAGATGCACCACATTGGGATGGTGTATCAGGCGCTTTAGAATGGCGGCGGCCCGAAGGGCACTGGTATTCATCTTTCTATTATGGGCAATCTTGGCCACAGCCATCTTCCCGGTGTCAATTTCTCTGACCTTCCACACCACGCCATCCCCGCCGGAACCCAGTTTTTGAATGCGCTCCCATCGATTGAATATAGGCCGGATATTCTTGCCCGATATCTGGGAACCGGGTGTAAAAAAGGATATGCCTTCACGGAGAAATTCCACGATGCGATGCCATAATTGTGCCCCCCCCCGAAAATCAGAAGGCCTGCCCCCACTGCCACGCGGGGAAGTGCTGATCACATTCCGGGAAACAGAGGCGTGAACCATGGCCTGACCACACTCTAACAATACCAGAAACCGGATGGAAAACCGACCTTCATGCAGGGGGAGCAGGCAATAATCATCTGCCCCTGCCTTAATGTAGGCCGTGGTTTGTGCTGCCCACTTTTCCGGAAGCAGGACCAGAACCGGAACGGGCTTCATCAGCTGTCTCCGAATCCAGCGCAGTTTTCTAAGCTGACGTCCCTGGTTGCCATCCACCTGCAGGACCACCAGGCACACGGGCTTGCGCCTGAAAAAAGAGCCGGAATCTGAAGGCACATCCTCAACGGGAATACAAAGCTCAATGTCAAAGGAAGAGATCAACCGCTTTATAAGGGCTGTCTCCGTTTCCCTTCCCCCCATCAGCACAATGATTTCACTACCCATGGCTTCCCCTATGACTGGTGCCTGGACCTCCCGTCCACATCGGGCAGGGTGATCCCAAGGCGGTTGATTTTTCTAAAAAGAGTGCTTTTATGCATCCCCAAAGCCCGGGCAGCAGCCTTGCGATTATAATGATTTTTTTCCAGCGCCCCCATGATGACACGAAACTCAGCCGATTTCACAGGATCCCACGAAGCGGGACCATGGCTGTGTGCATCAAACTGTCGGGTTAATTTCACCGGCAGATGGTTCAGCTGGATATCGCCTTCACTGCAGAGAACAAAGGCATGCTCTATGATATTTTCCAACTCCCTGACGTTGCCGGGAAAGGTATGACCCATGAGAAGCGCAAGGGCCTGCTGGTCCATGCCTCGAACGGATTTCCCCCGCTGGACATTGAGGCAGCCAATGAAATGATCCACCAGAAGCGGCATATCTTCCATGCGTTCTCTTAAAGGAGGCAGGTTCAGCTGAACCACATTCAGACGATAATACAAATCCTGGCGAAAGGACTGATCTGCCACCATTTCTTCAAGATTCTTATTGGAAGCAGAAATAATCCGCACATCTGCCCGTTCTTTTCTAATGGCTCCAAGGGGCTGGAACTCCCGGGTTTCCAGCACCCGGAGCAGGCGCACCTGGAAGGCCGGACTGGTATCTCCGATTTCATCTAAAAAAATAGTCCCCCCCCGGGCCTGGGAAAAAAGCCCCGGTTTGTCCTTTACGGCATGGGTGAAGGCCCCGGCTTTATATCCGAACAGTTCCGATTCCAGCAGAGAATCGGGCAATGCCCCGCAGTTAATGGCCACAAAAGGTTCATTTTTTCGATGACTCAAGCCGTGGATGGCCTTTGCCATGAGTTCTTTTCCAGTACCGGTTTCTCCACCGATCACCACGGTGCTGTCACTTTCCGCTATCTGGGGAAGCACATTGAAGATATCTTTTATGACCGCACACCGGCTGATGATATCCCCCATCTTCCAGGTACCGGACAATTTTTTTCTCAACTCTTCCACCAGACTGTGATCCCGAAAGGTTTCAACCCCCCCCAGCACCCTGCCGTCATGATCCCTTAAAAGGGAGGTGGAAACCGTTATGGGAACCTGCCCACCGTCCCTTCGGGTGATATGTGTGGCGGAACTGACAAATGACTTACCTTCCTTCATGGTTTTTTTCAGGGCACACTCTTCACCGCACATGTTCGACTGAAAAACCTCCCAGCATTTTCTGCCGATGGCCTCTTGGGCATCCACACCGGTAATCTTTCCTGCGGCACGATTAAAGGACATGATTCTCCAGTCCTCATCCACTGTGAACACTCCATCGGAAATACTCTCCAGAATTGTCTCTGTGGTACTCAAATCAAAGAGACCGTTGCCATACTTGTTTTTCATTATATTTTTTCACCATTCTTTACTTTGGGCCTGGTCATAACAGGGGCCACCCGTCACATTTGATGGGCCAACGGAGTCAGGCCTATATCATTGGTGTTATCGACCAAAGCCGGGGCAAGCCAGAAAGGGCGCATTCCCATTTTCCCGCTTTGCTCACAACATGGTTTATTTGTCACAATTAGCGGAGCCAACGGGGTCAGGCTTGTGTTATTGTGATTTTGTCAAGAACCTGTGTTTAAAGGCAAATTTAAACAAAAGCGTCAATAACGCAAGCCTGACCCCTCCCTGATTAAGTGTCAAGCCGGGAAAATGGGAATGCACCCAGCCCGAAATGACATCGATAGTGCCCAGAACGCAAGCCCGCCCGCTCTCCCAAGTGGCCTCTTTACTAAATCAAGGGCTTGATGGGAACATCAGCCAATCAGTGCCTGGTCACAAGTCAAAACTCAATGATCCATTGAGTAAAGGATTTATGTTTTTTTGTCATGTCTTTTCTCAACAAAGAAACGCATTTCTGAAATCCTGCAGATCATACCGTCGCACATATGCACCTTTACATACCTGTGGTCGCTCCCACCATTAAAGACTCAACATACTGATAAGATAACATATTTTTCAAGGCATCTCCTTTAAAAAAAGCAATGGCATATTTTATGCTGTTAGTATTCCGGATATTTAAATGTACTGGAGATGGATTTTATCTGAGAAGAGATCCTGAGAAGTCTTTTCCATCACAATTCAGGAGGAAAAATATTGAGCGAACCTGCTATCAAATTGAGCAACAAAAAACGTACTACGTTTATGGACAAGGTCAAAGAGATACTGCCCGAAGGCGGTAATTTAAATCTCTGTCTGACCTGTGGCGCCTGTTCATCGGGTTGTCCTGCCACGGGCCTTGCCGGCATGGACCCCAGAAAGTTCCTGCGCATGGCAGCACTTGGCATGGATGATGAAATTGCAGCCTCGGACTGGCCCTGGATGTGCACCATGTGCATGCGCTGTATACATGTCTGCCCCATGGAAATTGATATTCCCCAGCTGGTCTACAATGCAAGGGCCCTGCGACCCAGGGAAGAAAGACCCAAGGGAATCCTTGGTTCCTGTGACATGGCCCTTAGAAATGCCAGCACCAGCGCCATGGGCACAGCCCCGGATGATTTTGTTTTTGTTGTGGAAGATGTGGTCGAGGAATATCGGGAAGCCCAGCCGGAATTTGCCGAGATGGAAGCCCCCATTGACAAAGAAGGGGCAGAATTTTTTCTGAACCAGAATTCAAGGGAACCGGTTACCGAACCTGATGAACTGGTACCCCTGTGGAAAATTCTCCACCTGGCCGGTGTGGACTGGACCTACGGCAGTGAAGGATGGGCAGGAGAGAACTACTGCATGTTCCTGGCCGATGATGATGCCTGGAAACATATCACCACCACAACAGCCAATCAGGCCACAAAGCTGGGGTGCAAGACGTTTCTCAACACCGAGTGAGGGCACGTCACATTCTCAGTCCGGGCCGGACTGAAAAAATTCAACATTCCCCACGAATTTGAAGTAAAAAATATCTATGAATACTATGCCAAATGGATCCGGGAAGGCCGATTAAAGGTCAATTCCGACTGGAACAAGGACTTGAAAATCAAGTTCACCGTCCAGGATCCCTGTCAGATTGTCCGAAAAAGCTATGGGGATGCCATTGCCGATGATCTTCGCTTTGTGGTGAAATCCGTGGTGGGGGAAGAAAATTTTATCGACATGACCCCCAACAAATCCAACAACTTCTGCTGCGGCGGCGGTGGCGGGTTTCTCCAATCCGGATTCAAGGATGAACGCCTGATTTACGGAAAGATCAAAGATGATCAGATCAAGGCCACCGGTGCCGATTACTGCATCGCTGCCTGCCATAACTGCCATGCACAAATCCATGAACTCAGTGAACATTACGGCGGCAATTACCCCGTGGTTCATCTGTGGTCCTTAATTGCCCTTTCTCTCGGGATTTTGGGTCCCAATGAAAGGGAATATCTGGGGGATGATCTCAAAGAGGTCAATGTATTCCACCCGGAAACTGCCATGTAAAACTGCTTCACCCATGCAGTAACTGGCGATCGGGAAGCCGTTGGGCGCGGCTTCCCGTTTCCCCCTATCCATGCCGCCCCTGCCGATTAAAACATCTCCCCCCCCCCTGAAAAAAATCAAGAACATCTGAACTAAATAAATTCATCAATGCGGTGTACTCCAGAGCCATAAATTCTCATAACCTCTTGAAATTATTATACCAGGTCCAATGAATTCTCAAAGCCCAGACTTAATGATTTCAATGGGTTACCTAAAATCAAAAGAAACCATGGTGAGAACTTATGACTGACGAGTGGTGTAAATCTTCAGCTCGTGTCCATGCCACCGCGCAGTCCCCAAAAAACATCTTTACCTAAAGGCACAACCCATTGTATATAGTGACTTAATTCAATACAAATAATCAAATATCATGACAAGCAACGGCATCTTGCCTTTTGAATAGGAGTTTTTTTGTGAATCATACCCTGGAACGGTGGAATACCACCAAATCCACAGACATCTACGGTGTTGAGGAATGGAGCGGCGGCTATTTCCACATTGCCGACAACGGTGAACTTATGGTGATGCCCTCACCGGGTGAAAAAGATCGGGCAGTGAGCATCAAACATATTGTTGAAGGCATCCGGGATCGCGGTCTGGACATGCCCGTACTGTTAAGAATTGAAAATATTTTAGATTCCCAGATTGCATCCCTGAACAACTGCTTTGCCCAGGCCATGAAAGCCCTTAATTACAAAGGCAGATTCATGGGAGCCTACCCCATCAAGGTGAATCAGCAGCAACAGGTCATTGAAGCCATCACCCACTTCGGATCCCGGTATCACCATGGCCTGGAGGCGGGCAGCAAGGCAGAACTGGTGGCAGCCATGGGTATGCTCACCGATAAAAAAGCGCCCCTGATCTGCAATGGCTACAAGGACGAAGAGTTCATTGATCTGGGGCTTTATGCCTCCAAAATTGGCTACAAATGTATCCTGGTGCTGGAAATGCCCAGTGAACTGCCCCTGATCATCGAACGTTCCAGAAAGCTGGGAGCCAAACCCATACTTGGCATTCGCATCAAGCTTGCGGCCCAGGCCGGAGGACACTGGGGAGAATCCGGCGGAGAAAGAAGCATATTCGGTCTCAACACCACCCAAATGATTGAAGCGGTGGATCTTCTTGCCCAAGAGGGCATGCTGGACTGCCTGCAGATGGTTCATTACCACCTGGGCTCCCAGATATCCAATATCCGGGAGATCAGAACAGCCGTGAATGAAGCCTGCCGGGTCTATGCAGGTCTTGCCATGGAAGGAGCCAATGTAAACTATCTGGATCTGGGGGGCGGACTTGCCGTTGACTATGATGGCTCCCAATCCAATTTTTTAAGCAGCCGTAACTACACCTTAAGCGAGTACTGCACCGACATCATTGAGGCGGTGATGACCTCCCTTGATGAGGTGAACATCCCCCATCCTGTCATCATCACGGAATCGGGCAGAGCCCTGGTGGCCTACTACTCCATGCTCATCTTCAATGTTCTGGACGTCACCCGGTTTCAGCCGGAACCCCTTCCGGAAATCCTGCCGGACACCTGCCCTGCCCAGATCCGATATATGTACGATTCCCTGAAAGAACTTTCCATCCGGAACCTGCAGGAGTGCTTCAATGACATCATCTACTACCGGGATGAAGTCCGACAGATGTTCAATCACGGCAAAATGTCCCTCCGGGAACGATCTCTGGCGGAAAAAATCTTCTGGACCACCATCAATGAAGTGGCAAGACTTTCCAGGGAGTTAAAGCATGTGGCACCGGAAATTGCCGACATAGAGCGGGTGCTGTCTGATATTTACTACTGCAACTTCAGCGTATTTCAGTCATTGCCTGATGCCTGGGCCATTGATCAGCTGTTTCCGGTGATGCCCATCCACAGGCTCCATGAAGAACCCACCAGAAAGGGAATCATTGCCGACATCACCTGCGACTGTGACGGCAAGATAGACCGGTTCATAGATCGTAAAAGTGTCAAACGCTTTCTGCCCCTGCATGAACTCACCGATGGCCAGGAATACTATCTGGCCACCTTTCTGGTGGGGGCCTACCAGGAAACCCTGGGGGATCTGCATAATCTGCTGGGGGATACCAATGTGGTCACTGTCAGGGTCCTTGAAAACGGAGAATATGAGTTTGTGGGAGAACTGGAAGGCGACTCTGTGGCCGATATTCTCTCCTATGTGGAATACGATCCCAAACGACTCCTGGTCCGTTTCAGAAAAACCGCAGAAAAAGCCGTGCGCCACGGCAACATCACGGCCCAGGAACGTCGGGAAATCATGCAGGCCTATGAAATGGGTCTCCGGGGCTACACCTATTTTGAAAGGTAAAAAAGGAGAATTTAAATGTCAAAGGTATTAATCGTCGGAGCCGGGGGAGTGGGCAGTGTCACCACCCACAAATGCGCCCAGCTATCAGATATATTTACGGAAATTGTACTTGCCAGCCGAACCCTGTCCAAATGTGATGCCATTGCCCGGGACATCCTTGAACGCACCGGCAAACAAATCACCACGGCCTGTCTGGATGCGGATAATGTAAAAGAAACCATTGCCTTCATTGAAAAGGTAAAGCCCGATGTGGTGGTGAACCTGGCCCTGCCATACCAGGACCTGCCCCTGATGGATGCCTGCCTTGCCACCGGGGTGGATTATCTGGACACGGCCAACTACGAGCCCCCGGATGAGGCAAAGTTTGAATATAAATGGCAATGGGCCTACCGGGAAAAGTTTGAAGCAAAGGGACTCATGGCCCTGCTGGGTTCCGGGTTTGATCCAGGCGTCACCAATGTCTTCTGCGCCTGGGCCCAGAAGCATCACTTTGATGAAATTCATACCCTTGACATCATTGACTGCAATGCCGGGGACCACGGCCAGCACTTTGCCACCAACTTCAACCCGGAAATCAACATCCGGGAGATCACCCAGCGGGGCCGGTACTGGGAGCATGGCGAATGGGTGGAAACCGATCCCCTGTCCTGGTCCATGGACTATGATTTCCCCGAAGGCATCGGCAGCAAGAAATGCTATCTCATGTACCATGAGGAGCTGGAATCCCTGGTGATGCATCTCAAGGGCCTTAAACGAGCCCGGTTCTGGATGACCTTTTCCCAGCAGTACTTAACCCACCTGAAAGTTCTTGAAAATGTGGGCATGACCGGCATTGACCCTGTAAATTACAACGGCCAGGAGATTATTCCGTTAAAGTTTCTCAAGGCGGTGCTGCCGGAACCGGCATCCTTAGGTCCCCTTACCCAGGGTCGCACCTGCATTGGATGTTTACTAAAGGGTATCAAGGACGGCAAAGAAAAAACCCTGTATGTATATAATATCTGCAGCCATGAAGAGGCCTTCAAAGAGGTGGGCTCCCAGGCCATCTCCTACACCACCGGCGTACCAGCCATGATCGGTGCCATGCTCATGCTCCAGAAGAAATGGCATAAAAAAGGGGTGTGGCACATGGAACAGTTTGATCCAGATCCCTTCATGGATGCCTTGAACGCCCATGGCCTTCCCTGGAAAGCGGTGGAACTTTAATGGATTACCCTGTACCCACGGCCTTTGATACCACAGCTTTACCCACCCCCTGCTTTGTGGTGGATGAGGCGGCACTCGTGCACAACCTGGAGATTCTGGCATCGGTGAAGGAACAAACCGGATGCCGGATTCTCCTGGCCCTGAAGTGCTTTGCCATGTTCCGGGTCTTTCCCCTGCTTTCAAAGACCCTGGACGGCATCTGCGCAAGTTCCCCCCACGAGGCAAGGCTTGGAAGGGAAGAATTCGGCCGGGAGGTACACACCTTTGCTGCGGCCTATGCTGAAAGTGATATCAAAAGCCTGTGTGATACCACCGATCATCTGGTGTTCAACTCCTTTGCCCAGCTGGATCGCTTCCGGCCCCTGGTGGGGGACCTGACAAAAAAAAACGGCCGTCACATTGAACTTGGCATCCGCATCAACCCGGAGCATTCCGAAGGGGCCGTGCCCATTTACGATCCCTGTTCACCGGGATCCCGGCTGGGTATCCGGAAAAAGGCCTTTCCGGAAAACTTCCCCAAAGACATCACCGGCCTTCACTGGCACAATCTGTGCGAACAGGATGCCGACTGCCTGGAACGTACTGTAACGGCCGTTGAAGAACGCTTTGGAGAATATATCCCCAAAGTGAAATACGTTAATTTCGGCGGGGGACATCACATCACCCGTCCGGGATATGATCTGGATCTGCTGGTGAAAATCATCCGGGAATTCAAGGCCAGATGGGGCAAAAACGTAATTCTTGAACCAGGAGAAGCCGTGGCCCTGAACGCCGGTGTGCTGGTGGCAACGGTGCTGGACATTATAAAGGCGGACATGGACATTATCCTCATGGACGCATCGGTGCCCACCCACATGCCCGATGTTCTGGAGATGCCCTACCGTCCCCACATCGTGGGCTCAGCTCTCCCCGGGGAAAAGCCTTATACCTGCCGCATCGGCGGCCCCTCCTGCCTGGCAGGAGATGTGGCCGGGGAATATTCCTTTGATGCCCCCCTGTCGGTGGGGGACAAACTCATCTTCACGGACATGGCCATCTACACCATGGTAAAAACCAACACCTTTAACGGAGTACAGCTGCCGGCCATTGCCCTTTTGCCCGCCGGAAAAACCCAGCCGGAAATCATAAAAACCTTCGGGTATGAAGATTTCAGATCCAGGCTTTCATAAAAAGGGCATTATGCCGCCTCCGAGGACTGTCCTGCCCCCGGAGGCTCTGATGTCGATGGTCAAGAAACCATTTCCTTATGACCTACATGGCAGTAATCACCTGTCACAACGAATAATGAAAATGGCATTATACCGCCGCCCCCCCCGACGGGCAATGGACCCGGACCGGAACTGTAGACAGCTCAATTGTCCGGTTCCCATTGCCCATCGGGGGAGCGGCTCTGCTGAAGTTGCCTTGGAGGCTGCCTTTTCATATAAACCCGCATGTCCTGGTGGACACAACGAAGATAGAAAATGGTAAATGCCATTATGCCGCCCCTCCCCCGACGGGCAATGGTCCCGGACCGGAACTGTAGACAGCTCGATTGTCCGGTTCCTATTGCCCATCGGGGGAGGGGCTCTGCTGAGGTCGACTTGAAGGCTACCTTTTCATACAACATGCATGGCAGTAGACACCTGCAACAACGAAAGTTGAAACTCTAATCATTGCAGCACCTTGGAGGGATTTTCATATAAAACATACATGGCTGCTACCACCAGCCACAACGAAAAATGAAACTCTAATCATTGCAATTCTTTAAACGGAGTTTCATATAAAAACCCACATGGCAGTAATTACCTGCCACAACGAACAATGAAAAAGCAGTTGCTATCAGTATCCAGCACCTCCATATAAAAAAAATAGATCGGAAAAAAAATGAATAATACCCCTGATTTTATTGACTCGGAACTCACCCTCCGGGATGAAAACAATTCCCGGTTCCATGTCATTCCCGTTCCCATGGAAACCTCTGTATCCTATGGGGGGGGAACGGCCCAGGGCCCACGGGCCATTCTCATGGCCTCCCAACAGCTGGAAGCCTGGGATGGCCAATGCCTGCCCCTGGAGCAGGGCATTCACACAACAGGGCCTGTGGATTGCAAAGGAGCCGTTGAAGATATCCTGGCCCGCATTGAAAAGGCCGTATCAAAAGCCCTGGCCTTGAATGCCCTTCCCGTAATTCTCGGGGGGGAACACACCGTAACCCTGGGAGCATTGCGGGCGTTGAAAAAGGCATCATCCAAGGCTTTTGGCATTGTACAGGTGGATGCCCATGCCGATCTCCGGGACACCTACGAGGAAAACCCTTTAAGCCATGCCTGCGTCATGCGAAGGGCCACCCAGGACCTTGGGATTCCCCTGGTTCAGCTGGGGGTTCGTGCCCTGTGCCGGGAAGAGGATCACTATCGTCGGGAAAAGAACATCACCTTTTTTGATGCCCGGCAGCTGCATCTCCAGGGCATTCCCGATGAGCTGTTGCCCCCGGATTTTCCCGATGACATTTACATCACCCTGGATGTGGACGGACTTGATCCATCTGTGATCCGGGCAACGGGCACACCGGTTCCCGGAGGACTTGGGTGGCAAGACACCCTGACCTTGCTTGAAAAAAGCATGCACAATAAAAAAGTGGTGGGGTTTGATGTTGTGGAACTGGCCCCCATGGCCGGAGACCATGCATCGGATTTTGCGGCGGCCCAACTGGTGTACAGCACCATGGGCATGATTAACAGGGCATGGGAAACTGCCCATGACGCTTAACAAATGTGGGTATGATCACAATACCGGCCATTTGTGGACAAAGCCCTGACTTTAAATGAAAACGCCTGTCCAGGGCTTTAAAAAACACAATGCCTGTCTCATTCCGGCTTAATGATCTGAACCGCAAAGGGCTGTTTCTGGTCCAGATGAACATCGCTCTGGGGAAAAGCAATGACAATACCTTCTTTGTTGAAGAGCTCATCAATTTTAAATCGAATGGCACTTTCCACCTGTTTTTTCTCCAAAACCAGATGAATCATGACCCAGAAATACAGTTCAAATACCAGGGCATTGTCTCCAAATTCTGAAAACAGCACAAAGGGTTCAGGGGTTTTAAGAACCCTGGAATTTTCTTTTGCCGCTGAAACGAGCAGTTTTTCCACAATCCTTACAGGAGAGCCATAGGCAACACCCAGGGATATTTTTGTCCGAATCGTATTGTCAGACAATGTCCAATTGGTGATATTTCTTTCAAGAAAACTGCTGTTTGGCACCAGCTTATGAACATTTTCTCCGGTTCGAACCCGGGTACACCTGGCACCGATCTCCTCAACCTTTCCAAGGAGGCCATCCACTTCAATGAGATCGCCGATGTTAATGGGACGCTCGCCCAGGATCATAAACCCTGAAATAAAATTATTGATCAGATTCTGGGCACCAAACCCCACACCAATGGCAACCGCACCACCCAAAAACGCAAAGGCTGTCAGGGGAATATTAACAATCCTGAGGGCAAAGAGCACCACCAGCAGGTATGCCGCATAGGAGAGCATTTTATGGACCGCTGATGCGGTTGTCTCCTTGAATTGGGACTTTTCAAGGAACCTCACCCGCACGACATTCAATACAAATCGCGCAACAATAAATCCCACGGCCAGAATCAAAAATGCAACAAGGATTTTTCCCAGACTCACAGGACGATCATCCACGACCCAGATTTCAATTCTCCAGAATTCTCTGAATTTCTCCTTCAGACCCGAAACATGATCCGTTACGGTGAGTTTCCCCTTCACCGATTTAATCTGATCAAAAAGGCGTTTCTCAATCTGGTCCGTGGACAGAATAACCGATTGATGCTCAAGACGTTTTTCAAGGCGTAACCGCAGGGCATCTATCTGGGATGACAGAGAACGCTTGATTTCAGGTTCAATGCCCTCATTTTGCATGAGCCCCTGAAGGGCTCCGGTTTTTTTCTGGATGGACACCAGATAGGTCTGCTGAATCTGTAAGGATTGATTTATATTACCGATGATGCGTTCTGTCTGTTTCTGGAGAGTGGATAATTGATCAGGAGACAGCGTTTCCTTTATAAGGAAGTATCTCTGTTGCCAGGCGGCTTTCTGGCGATCCAGCATGACCAGGGTTTCTTCCTTAATCTCCAACATTACCGAATAGGTTTTCCGCCATTCCTCCCTGGCCTTTAAGTTGGCGTCAGAGAAATCTCTTTCTTTGACCTGGGTTGCCTTTTCAAAGCGCTGACGTGCCGCCATCCACTTGATCTCAGCGGCGTTAAGGTCTGCTTTGTTTTTCCCCATCTCTTTGTGGAGAGATTCCTTGAGCTGATCAATATTTGCCAGCTGACGCGCCAGGTCTTCATCATCATATTGAAGGTTGGATCGAACAAAGGCCTCCTGCTCATTGATCATTCCCATCTGCTGGGTGATAAGCTCTTTTTCAAGGGCCATTTTCTTGAGTTCAGTCTTTCTTGCACTGATCCTGATCTTGAGATATTCCTGAACCAGGGTTGCCATGTCAATGGCCCAGACAATCTTACTTTTTTCCTCCTCCTGGGCCTTGTCCAGGAGTTCCCTGTGAAGTCTGAGCGATTTATTGACCGCTTCCAGCTCAGTGATATCATCCTCCATGGATTTTCTGACCAGATCCATGGAGATATCAATGGTGTTCCCGTTTTTTTCCAGATCAAAACGTTCTGCGAGCAGGGAATCATGGAAAGTTAACGGGTATGGAGGCCTTTTGGCCATGCCGTTTTGACGATAATGTTCATAACGTGCCTGAAATTCACTGTTTTCCTTTTCAATACCTTCAATGCCTTCAACCGCAGCTGCAAGTTTTTCATAGGAGGTCTTTAACGAAATAAGGTTGGATAGACGGATCTCCTCATCTTCGGGTTTGATGCCAAACTCCTGGACAAGTTTATCGCCCTGGGAACGGGATGCCTTTTCTATGGAAATTTCCAGATCCTTTATTTTCTGTGGGATGACCTCAATATCAAGGGCAGCATCCGGCAGACCTGTTTTTATTGGTGAATCCTGACCCATGGCCAGGGAAACACCAAATAAGAACAGGATTAAAACCCACAAACAATGGGTATGAAAATAACGCTTCATCCGTGTCATGCCGAAGGTAAATTTCCCAGCGGCTTTATGTTATCCACAATAAAAGGGGTGCACCGGATGGCCACACTGTGTTTTTTCACCCAAATCCGGGCCATGGCAATGGATTCTCCGTCAATATTGGTTATACTGGCAAGCTCCTCGGCAAATCCAATATCTTGAATATTGAATTCATAATAAAAGGTATTGACGGTGAAGGGGTCGGCAATGAGAATCACCTTTGCCTTGTTGTGGGGATGCTTCTTGGGAGAACCGGAAAAAGGAATATGGGACGTCTTGTCCACATTTCTGGGTTTCTGGTATCTCTGAATCTCAAATTTTTCCTTTAACTCAACAAGATTAACAATGGCCATTATACTCCTCCTGAAATTAAATCTGAAATTCTATATATTGTGATGATGGCCTGCTCCCGGCCCGGTTACGAAACCACGGTTTGATTGTTTATTATACACCAAAAACGCCTTAAAAAAGAAGAGCTCTTTTCATTAAAATTATGTTTTAAAATATTTTATAAAATATTTTATAAAATGATTGACATGCATTCATATATATTTTATCTTGATACTCACCACTAAGACTTTCGTGCTTGATGCCAACAAAAACACCCATTGACAAGTCTTTGGGGAACAGCAGGATCAAGCGCCAACTTTCGGACAATAATGCCGATGATCGGCGTATAGATACCAAACCGTTACAGCCAAGGCATAAAAACCGCCAAGACCCTGTTAGACGGGGGGAGGGAATCCATGGAATACATTAAAAAAGCCCTGAAAACCGCCACAACCAATACCCAGGAAATCCGCACCATTGTAAAAAGCCTTCTGTCAGATATTGAAGCCGGCGGAGAAGCCACCGTCCATGAACTGGCCCGGAAATTCGATAACTGGGAAGGAGATTTCATTCTCAGTGAAGAAAAGAAACAAAAACTCATTGCAACGGTGCCGGAAAGTGTAAAAGAAGATATACGCTTTGCCCACGCCCAGGTCAGTGGTTTTGCCAAGGCCCAACGACAGAGCATCACCGAATTTGAACACGAAACCCTGCCCGGAGTACGACTGGGCCAAAAAATAATCCCCATGGATGTGGCCGGATGCTACGTTCCGGGGGGGCGGTTTGCCCATGCCTGTTCCGCCATCATGAGCGTGGCCACAGCCAAGGCTGCAGGGGTTAAAACCATCATTGCCTGCTCCCCTCCCCGGGGGAATTCCATTGCACCGGCGGTTGTGTATGCCCTGGAAGTTGCCGGAGCCGACATTATCCTGGAAATGGGCGGCGTCCAGGCCGTTGCCACCATGGCCTTTGGTCTTTTCACCGGAAAACCTGCCAACATCCTTGTGGGACCGGGAAATGCCTATGTGGCAGAAGCCAAGGCCATCCTTTCTTCAACGGGCAAATGCACCATTGACGTATTTGCAGGTCCCACCGAATCGGCCATCATCGCCGATGCCACCGCCGACCCCATGACCGTGGCCGTTGATCTGGTGTCCCAGGCCGAACACGGATACGATTCTCCGGTGTGGCTGTTCACCGACGACAAGGCACTGGGGGAAAAGGTGCTTGAAATCATGCCCAGGGTCATCGCTGATCTGCCCGATCCCCAGGTGGCCCAAAGCTCCTGGGAAAACTACGGAGAAATAATTCTGTGCAAAGATCGTCAAGAACTCTGCCGGATAAATGATGATTATGCGGCAGAGCATGTCCAGGTAATGGCCCAAGATCTTGACTGGTGGCTGGCAAACCTCAACGCCTATGGTTCTCTGTTTCTCGGGGAAGGCAGCACCGTACCCCATGGAGACAAATGCTCCGGTACCAACCATATTCTGCCCACCAAAAAGGCCGGATACTACTCCGGTGGTCTCAATGTACATAAATTCCTTAAAATATACACATGGCAGGAAATCAGCAAAGACGCCAACCGGGTGATCAGCGCTGCGGCATCGAGACTCTCCCGGGTGGAGGGTATGGAAGGTCATGCCAGGGCCTGTGACTGGCGGCTGAGAAAATATTTTCCCCAGAAAAATTGGAATTTTGAGGTATACGACCAGGAAAAATATTAATACCGGATGAGGGGTGCCCCGCCGGGTGCCCCTTTGCCATGCCGGAATAATACCTCTGTTCACGGAACCCAAGAATTTATTTTTTTGAACAAGGCCCCCCCGCAGACAACATATCAATGCGAGGATCAAGCCCGAATAACAGGAGATGTTCACATGGAAAAAACTGCTGCTGTATTTAAAAAAGATTTTACCCTGCAGGAACCCATCTGCGAAGAAGGGATAGAAAAGGCACTTGAAATCCTGAAATCGGGAAAACTCCACCGGTACAATGTCGATGCCGGAGAAAAGGGAGAGGCAGCCCTCCTGGAAGAAGAATTCGCCGCCTACATGGGCAAAAAATACTGCCTTGCCTGTGCATCCTGCGGCAGCGCCATGTACATTGCCCTTAAAAGTGCCGGAGTCAAACCCGGGGACAAGGTATTGTGCAACGCCTACACCCTGGCCCCAGTGCCCGGTGCCATTGAAAATACCGGTGCCACCATTGAACTTGTGGACATCACCGACGACTACACCATTGACCTTAATGATCTGGAAAAAAAAGCCGCCCCGGCGGATGTCAAATGGTTTATGCTTTCCCACATGCGCGGCCACATCGCCCACATGGACCGCATCATGGAGATCTGCACCACCCACGGTCTGGTGCTCATTGAAGACTGTGCCCACACCATGGGGGCCACCTGGGACGGGAAAAAATCCGGCAGCTTCGGCAAAGCAGGCTGTTTCAGCACCCAGACCTACAAGCACATGAATTCCGGTGAAGGCGGGCTTCTGGTCACCGACGATTCCGATCTCATTGCCCGGGCCATCATTCACTCCGGGTCTTACATGCTCTATGAACGGCACACCTCAAGACCTGCCATGGAGACCTTTGAACCACTGAAAACCATGGTCCCCAACTACTCCAGCCGCATGGATAATCTAAGGGCCGCCATTTTAAGACCCCAGCTGCGGGATCTGGACACCCAGTGCCGACGGTGGAATGAGCGCTATGATCTTCTGGAAAAGGCCCTGGCCGCCATTGACGGCATCACCTGTCCCCAAAGAGATCCAAGGGAAAAATATGTGGGCAGTTCCATCCAGTTCTCCCTCAACAGCCAGGATGCCGGGACCATCCAGAATTTTCTGGCAGCCTGTCTGGAACAAGGGGTGGAACTCAAATGGTTCGGCAACAAGGAGCCCGTGGGATTTACCAGTGCCTATGAGAGCTGGAAATACTTGGGAAATCTGCCGGATCTGCCCAACACCAGACGAATTCTCGCCGTGATGTGTGACATGCGAATTCCATTGACATTTTCCCTTGAAGACTGTCAACTGATAGCTGAAATAATTGGTGAAGTTGCACAAAAGGTTCTTAAAAGGCCTTAATAAACTGCCCCCACACGCCATTCAGGCCCCATGCGCTGTGGTAAAAATGACATTTACATGTAAAACAGTTAAAGACAACATCCATAACGGTCTGAACATCCAGTGCTATTTTTGATTTTCAGCCAAGGAGAAAAACATGAACAAAAAAACAGTCAATACCGCAAATGCCCCCGCTGCCATCGGCCCTTATTCCCAAGGCGTTGCCACAGGTAACCTGTTGTTCACCTCGGGCCAGCTGCCCATTGATCCGGCCACGGGAAAAATCCCCGATGTTTCCATTGAGGAACAGGCCCACATCGTATTTAAAAACCTCACTGCCATTGCCGAGGAGGCCGGTACAAGCCTTGACAATGCCGTGAAAACCACCGTTTTTCTGTCGGATATAAATAATTTCCAGGCCGTAAACGGAGTCTATGCCCTTTACTTTAAAGAACCCTTTCCTGCCAGAAGTGCCTTCCAGGTGGCTGCTCTGCCCCTGGGTGCGGCCCTGGAAGTAGAGGCAATCTTTCAATTGTAAGAAATATTTAAGGAACCTGAAAAATGAACTTCACCAAATTTCCCAGAAGACACTATGTTAAGACCCCCACACCCC
This sequence comes from uncultured Desulfobacterium sp., assembly GCA_963674605.1. Classification (GTDB taxonomy): domain Bacteria; phylum Desulfobacterota; class Desulfobacteria; order Desulfobacterales; family Desulfobacteraceae; genus Desulfocicer. The sequence goes on from OY771474.1 coordinate 3,060,414, forward strand.
TTGAAGCCATGCCCCGTCTGAGCAAGGCCCTGGGAGGCGATGTTAATCTTTACATCAAACGCGACGATCTGCTCCCCGGTGCCGCCGGCGGTAACAAGACCCGTAAACTTGACTTCTGCATCGCCGATGCCCTTGCAAAAGGAGCCGATGCCATCATCACCTGCGGTGCCGTGCAGTCCAACCACTGCCGTCTCACCGCCGCATGGTCTGCCAAGGAAGGACTGGACTGCCACCTTGTGCTTGAAGAGCGGGTAAAGGGCTCCTACAAAAAAGAGGCCAGTGGAAATAATTTCCTGTTTGAACTGCTGGACGTTAAAACCATCGGTGTGGTGGCCGCAGGCTCTGACATGATGGCAGAGATGACAAAAAAAGCCGAAGCCCTGAAAGCACAGGGCAAAACCCCCTACATCATCCCCGGCGGTGCCTCCAACAGCATTGGCGCACTGGGATATGTTGCCTGCGCCGAAGAGACCATGAATCAGCTCAACGATATGCACCTTTCCATTGATCACATTGTGGTTCCCTCGGGATCTGCCGGTACCCACGCCGGTATGGTGGTGGGCATGACCGGTGTCAATGCAAACATTGCCATCTCCGGCATGAACGTATCCAGACCCAAAGCTGTCCAGGAAGAGATTGTTTACAAACTGGCCGTTGAAACCGCTGAAAAAGTGGGCGTAAAAAGCGGTGTGGCCCGGGAAGATCTTGTGTGCTTTGACGGCTATGTGGGACCGGGATACTCCATCCCCACCGACTCCATGGTGGAGGCGGTAAAGCTCTTCGCCATGAACGAAGCCATCCTTCTGGACCCGGTTTACTCCGGCAAGGCTGCTGCAGGACTCATTGATCTGGTGAGAAAAGGACATTTTCCCAAAGGAGCTAATGTGCTCTTCCTTCACACCGGCGGATCTCCGGCCCTGTATGCTTATCTCGATACGTTCAGATAATTCTAAATCAATACCCCCTGAGCTAAAGGCTCAGGGGTTTTCGGCATCCTTCATTCCCACTTTACACTTTCATGGGATGAATGGCCATTTTCTGGCACCCGCTCCTGAAAAGTGTAAAGTACTTTTGATGTAATATGAATGATGCCGGGTTTTCTTGCTGTTTTTCTATAATTGCCACGGGCAGAGTGTCTTCTAAATCCAGCCTGCTCAAAACAAATAATGGGTCGCAGACGCGGAGCCAAATGGCATTATGCCCCCCCTCCCCCGACGGGCAATGGACCCGGACCGGAACTGTAGACAGCTCGATTGTCCGGTTCCTATTGCCCATCGGGGGAGGGGCTCTGCTGAGGTAGACTTGAAGGCTACCTTTTCATATAACCTACATGGCTGTAACCACCAGCCACAACGAAAATAGAAAAAGCAGGGTATACGAATACCCAGCACCAAGAACCCGCTTTTTCATATAAAAAAAGACAGGATAATGAACCAGGAAAAAGAAAAAATAGTGGGTATTCTGGGCGGCATGGGACCCGAAGCCACCGTGGATCTCATGCAGCGCATCATCCGCCTCACACCGGCCACCGATGACATTGATCACATCCGATGCATTGTGGACAACAACCCCAAGGTGCCCTCCCGGATCAAGGCCATCATTGAAGGCGACGGGGAAGACCCAGGACCCTGCATGGCTGACATGGGCAAACGATTGGAAACCTGGGGGGCGGATTTTCTGGTCATTCCCTGTAATACAGCCCATTTCTACTATGATGCGGTGAACCAGGCGGTGAGCATCCCCGTCCTTCATCTAATTGATTTGGTGGTGGAAAAGGTGAAAAAGACCTATCCCCAGAGTCAGCGGGTGGGCATTCTGGCATCTCCGGCCATCCGCATCACCGGGCTGTACCAGAAACGCCTGGCACCCCTTGGCATTGAGCCGGTATATCCAGATCAAAAACACCAGGAAATCCTTTTCAAGGTAATCAAAGATGTTAAAGCAGGGAACACAGGAGAAGATGTTCTGGAACGTTACAAAGCTGTGTGCCGCAACCTGATGTCCCGTCAGGCGGGACATGCCATTGTGGCCTGTACCGAACTCAGCGCACTTGAAGGCCCTCTGCCCATGGACACCATGGATGCCGCGGAACTGCTGGCCATGGAAATTGTGGATGTGATCAAAGGGGGAAAGGAACTTGACAAAACACCATGAATATGATGTTGAACTCCAGGGAAAGAATAGAATTTGATCGTCGGGTAAAACGCGGTGATCACGCTTGATCACAACATCGACCACTCTTGGAAGAGGATTGCCTTGAGCCGTTCGGGAGAAACTGACATCATCGCGGAAAAGGAGCCGTATTCTTTGGCTGGAAAAAAATCTTCCATGAAATCTCTCATGGCCTATGAAAAAATCAGAGACATCATACTTTCCGGTGAGAAACTGCCGGGAACCCGTCTTATCCTTTCGGATCTTGAGTCGGAACTGGGTATCGGCCGGGGTCCCATAAGAGAAGCCTTGATGCGACTGGATCGCTCCGGTCTGGTCAAAAATATCCCCTACAAGGGTGCTTTGGTGGCCACTCCTCCCAAACAAAAGGAAATTCTTCATATCTACGACATACGTGTGGACCTGGAAGTCAAGCTGGCCCAGGAAGCCATGTCCAACTTGTCTCCAACCGATCTGGCTGAACTTGAGGCCCTGCACCGGGAAATGCTGGAAATCCCCCCCAACTATTACAGCCTGGATCGGCAGTTTCACAATATCATCTACCAGGCTTCGGATCTGCCCCACCTGCACAGTATTGTAAAAAAACTGATCCTGCCCGTGGAAACCTTTCTCAATGCCTACCACCAAAAAACAGAAGACTATCAGCGATTCAACCAGGAGCATGCCCGAATTATTTCCAGCCTGAAGGAACAAGATCCCCAGGGCCTTAAAGAGGCCCTGACCAATAACATTCAAGGCGGACTTGAAATAATAGAAAAAACCTACAGCAGGATGGTCAGAAGACCATGACCATCAGCCGGGGCAGGGAGGGTCATTTAAATCCCTTCGCAGTTTCTGAAGGGTCAGATGGGTTTCTATCCGGGCCAGCAGCTCCTCTGCCTGGAAGGGTTTTGTAAGATAATCCACCCCGCCTGCGGAAAAACTTTTCACCTTATCGTGGACATTATCCAAGAACGCACCCGATATGGGCGCATTCCCATTTTCCTGGTTTGGTCACAATATGGTTTGTTTGTCATAGTTGGTGGGGCCAACGGGGTCAGGCTATGTGGTATTAGAGCCTGAGTTTTTATCAGGCTCTATGATTTTGTCAAGAACCTGTGTTTAAAGGCAAATTTAAACAAAAGCGCCAATAACGCAAGCCTGACCCCTCTCTGATTAAGCGCGAACCGGGAAAATGGGAATGCGCCCCACCCGATATCCTTCCTCTCCCAGTATTCTTACAAAAAACTTTACATTTTCCCGGATATCGTCAACCACCACGATATTACCCTTACAAGCCGCTGCATTTTCTTTCACAATCAGACTCCCTTTCTCATTATCCTCAAAATTTCAGCATATTCAAATCCATCTGCCAACACCTTTATTTCCCTTGCAAGCCCCTTGTCCTCATCTTCCATATGGAGGATCATCCGATGAATCAATGTTATATCCGCCCGCTGCACGGCATCTTCCATGTCATTACACAGGCCCGGAGACAAGCAATCGGCACGGCTTTGGAAGGTTTGCTGCTCTTCCCACTGTGGGGTGGGGTCAGGCTTGCGTTATTGAGGCTTTTGCTTAAAATCTTCTTTATGCACAGGTGTTTGTCAAAAACACAAGAACACAAGCCTGACCCCGTTGGCCCGCCAATAACGATGAATGGTCCATGTTATGACCACACCCACGACATCTATTTGCAATAGTTTTATATATGAGATAGTCTACATTGATTCATGATTAATTCCAAGCAATTGCAGGAGCAGATATGCCCTTTAAAATTTCAAATAATTTTCTGATCAATATTTTCAAGGTAAAATCAATCCGCTCGCTGATGCTCATGGCCATCATTGTGTTCAGTACATTGATCGCCTTTGATCGCTTTGTCATCTATCCCTCCTTTATTAAACAACTGGCCCATAATACGGAAAACGAAGCCCTAAGGCTTGCCAGACACCTGGCTCCGGAACTACAACCATGGTTTTCCGTCCCCCAGAGCCACAAAATTGATCCTGTGACCATGGCAAAACTGGAAAAGGTCCAAAAAGATTTTGATCTTTTCAAAATTGACCTTTTTGATGAAAACGGACACCGTTTTTACTCCACCATGCCAAAGGATATCGGTAAACCCAATCACAATGGATATTTCACGGATATTGTAAGCCAGGGAAAAATTTTCAGCCGCATGGTGAAACAAAAAACCCTGTCCCTGGAGGGAACCCCCATCAGCACAGATATGGTGGAAAGTTATTATCCCATCATGGAAGACAATCAATTTAAAGGTGCTCTGGAACTTTACTATGATGTCACCACCCGAATCAATGATCTGAAAAAACAGATCCTCATCTCCATGGCCCTCATGTCGGGACTTGCCCTGGCCCTTTCCCTGATTATACTTGTAGTTCTAAAGGAAATGGCCGACACAATGGTCAAACAACAGAAAACACGGGAGGCCCTGGAGGCAAGTGAATCCCATCACCGGGAACTGGTCCAGGGTGTCAACGGTATTATTGTTCGATTTAATACAGACTGTCGCATCCTGTTTCTGAACCGGTATGGTCTGAAATTTTTCGGCTTACAGGAAGATCAGATAAAGGATCGTCATCTGCTCACCAGCCTTGCACCGCCCTCGGCCCCAGGTAAATGCTGCGGAAACATGGCTGACATGTTTGAAGCGCTGTGCCGGGAACCGGACTCCCTTCCCCATGATGAAAACCAACACATTGATAACAATGGAAAAGAAACCTGGATTGCATGGACCAACAAACCCATCAGAAACGACCGGGGTGACATTGTGGAAATTTTGTCCATCGGCATTGACATCACCCAGCAGAAAAAAACGGAACAACGTATCCAGGAACTGTTGAACAATACCATGCACATGCTTGAAAGTATGCCCTTTGGTATCATCATCGTGGGAAAAGACCGCACCATCCGCAGCGCCAACCGGGTGGCCCTGGCGCTTATGGGCATTGAAGATGAAACCGATATTGTGGGTAAAATATGCCATAACCGCATCTGCCCGGCAGAGCAATGCAACTGCCCGGTTCTGGATCTCGGGCAGACCGTGGACAGTTCCGAACGAATACTCATTGGGAAAGACAACAAACAGATTCCCATTATCAAAACCGTTCTTTCAACGGTCCTTGAAGGCGAGGAGGTTCTACTGGAAGCCTTTGTGGATATTTCCGAATTGAACCAGGTAAAAAATGACCTGGAAAGTGCCAACTTAAAGCTGGAGATCGCCCTGGCAGAGGCCCGAATCATGGCAGACAAAGCAGGCATTGCCAACAAGGCAAAAAGTGAATTCCTGGCCAACATGAGCCATGAAATCCGCACACCGCTGAACGGGGTAATCGGCATGACCCAGATTCTAATGGATACGAATCTGCAGGAAGATCAGCACAGATATGCCCGGATCATCCAGAACAGCGGCACCTCTCTTTTAAATATCATCAATGACATCCTGGATTTTTCTAAAATCGAAGCCGGAAAACTTGAAATGGAAACCATTGCCTTTGATCTTCGGTCTCTTTTAAGCGATTTTTCCGCCATGATGTCCCTGAGAATTGAAAAAAAAGGCCTGGAATTTATCTGTTCTGCCAGCCCCGACGTTCCCTCCAGGTTATTGGGAGACCCTGGCAGGCTGCGTCAGATATTGATTAATCTGGTGGGCAATTCCGTGAAATTCACCCACCAGGGAGAAATTTCAGTTCAGGTGAGTATTGTGTCTGAAACCCCGGAACAGACCATACTGCAATTTTCCGTGAAAGATACGGGTATTGGTATTGCTCCCGAACAGCAAAAGAATCTGTTTGAAAGCTTTTCCCAGGCAGACACCTCCACCACCCGGAAATATGGGGGAACCGGATTGGGACTGAGCATTTCCCGGACGCTTTGCCGGATGATGGGAGGAGACATCCACGTCAACAGTGAAGAGGGCCGGGGATCTGAGTTCTACTTTACCGCGCAATTTAAAAAACAAAAGGGACAAGCCCCCACACCATTTCCCCCGACACCCAAACCGGATCTCAGGGGATTAACGGTGATGGTCGTGGATGACAATGAAACCAATCGTCAGGTCATCTCCACCCAGCTTCAGGCCTGGGAGATGATCCCCACTGTTTACCCCGACGGTCCCACAGCCCTTGAGGGCTATCGTGAAACCATGGAAAAGGGCCAAACCTTTGACCTGGCCATCCTGGACATGCAGATGCCGGAAATGGATGGGTTGACCCTGGCACGCCTGATACAGGAACAGCAGGGGAAGGTACCCCACCTGATCATGATGACCTCCGTGGGGCAGGTGGGTGATGCCAGAAGATTTAAAAAGGCCGGTTTTGCAGCGTACCTGGTAAAACCGGTGGGGCAGCAGGATATCCTGGACACCCTGTCCAGCATTATTTCAGGAAATGGGACCGCCACGGAACTCCAGCCCATTCTCACCCGACACACCGTCCGGGAAATGCGTCGTAAAAACATCCGAATACTGCTGGCCGAGGATAATATGGTAAACCAGCATGTGGCCATAAAATTCCTGAAAAAAATAGGACACAACGGGGTTGACGCGGTTAAAAATGGAAAAGAGGCCCTCAAAGCCCTTGAAACCATCCCCTACGACCTGGTACTCATGGACGTTCAAATGCCGGAAATGGACGGCATTGAAGCCACCCGCTGCATCCGGGATGTCCAGTCCGGATGCCTAAACCACGCCGTTCCCATCATTGCCATGACAGCCCATGCCATGAAAAGCGACCGGGACAGATGTCTTGAAGCCGGTATGAACGATCATATCAGCAAGCCGGTAAATCCAGAGATTCTGGCCCAGACCATTGAAAAATGGTTAAATTAGTGCCTACCTGACCACATTCAGGGTTATCTGGGCTTCCGCCTCCAACAGAGAATCTTGTTAAAATAACCACACACGCCCGGGGCTTGACCGCAACACCTGCCATGCTATCGGGACCAAACCTTCCATCAGCGATTACCGGTGGACCCGAACCCTCCCTGTCCCCGGAGGGTTTCCGACAACTCCCCGGTCACCTGAACTTCAGGGCGCAGCACCGGCATAATAACCATCTGGGCGATTTTCATACCGGCAACCACATGAAAGGACTTTCTGGAATGATTGATCAGGATAACCCCGATTTCCCCTCTATACCCTTCATCAATGGTTCCCGGACTGTTCAGAACGGTGATGCCATTTTTATATGCCAGACCGCTGCGGGGACGAATCTGGGCCTCGGTGTCCGGGGGTAATTCAATTTTGATCCCCGTGTGAACCAGGGAAAAATCCCCCGGTTCCAGGGTCAGCGCCTCAACGGAAAAAAGATCCAGCCCGGAATCATCTTTGTGGGCGTACCGGGGAAGAATGGCATCCGCCCTGGTTCTGGTCACTTTCAGTATCGTTTTATTCATTCAATCCCCCATGATCGGGTTTTACGAACTTGTTTTCAAGGATGTTCAGCCGTTGTGGGCAGGTGAAACCCCAGGGTCGGCCCAAGGGGGTTAAAATGGGGCTTGGTCACAGCATGGGCCACTTTGGGGTGGGGTCAGTTTGGGGTGGGGTCAGGCCCTTAAAATGCTTCAGTCATGGCCTATTCATGTCAAAAAGAAACACTTTTAACACCAGACAGAAATACCTGCCCTCCCCAAGCCAGCCACCATACAATTAAGCCCGGACTATCTGATGAAATTGGTTAAAACCTTGGCAGTCCTCTCCGGCGCCGGCACCTGTTTTTTACCGGCCTCCATGACCTTCATCAACCAGGCCATGTTTCTCCCCAGCACTTCCATGATCTGTTTACCTTCGGCATCCTGTTCCATCTCACCGGGGTTTGTCCCATGGGCCACATTCCAATAATTGGAATTGGGCATGATCATTTCAGAATAGATGATATAGTGATTGAGTTCATCCATGGTGGGAATACCGCCGGAACGCCGCACCGCAGCCACGCTTGCCCCCACCTTGTGACGATACAGGCTGTTGTTGGTGGTGGCCACAAAAAAAGCCCGGTCCAGAAAGGATTTCATGGTACCTGCCACCCCGGAAAAATACACCGGGGAACCCAGCAAAATACCATCTGCCTGTTTTATTTTCTGTATCCATTCATTGACAGGGTCATCTTCAATGACACATTTTTCATTTTGTTTTTTGGCACAGGTTAAACAGGCCAGGCATCCCCGGATACTTTCCTTTCCCACATGGATAAGCTCGGTTTCGATTCCCTGTTTTTCAATTTCTCCCAATACGGTGTTAAGACAACCGGCTGTATTTCCTTTCTTCCGCGGACTGCCGTTAAATGCAACAACTTTCATACTTAGGCTCCTTTAAGTTATGCAGGACTAAAAAAAACAGGACCATCATAAATACGCAACAATCCATTCACGTTACCAATGGGTTTGACCATAATCATTCCATGGGAGCAGGTCAACCCGGATATGAGCTTTGCCTTGGAACAACGCCCAACCAACCTGCCGCTCTGCCTGGAAATTCACCTTGCCTGTGCTGGGAAAAACAGGGCCGAGGCCCGACTCATTTTCCCCTTGACAGACTGTAAAGAGGGTGTTTAAATACCCCCGATCACATAAGTGCCAAGAAGGCGCAAGTAAAATTGAAGTTGAAGTAATAAAAGCTGTAGTGGTTGAATTAATGCCAGGCCAAGAAGGCCAGCCACCGGTACCTCCGGTGAACTGGAATTCCTGGCCTTTTTTGTTTTCAGGGCATGTTGACACAGTCCCAAGCGAGGGAAAAACCATGCATAAAAACCGAGTCATCCCGTATCTGACAGTTCTGGCGTGTTTTCTGACGACCATGTCCCCACCCTGGCCGGTCCAGGCCGGGGAAGTGAAAAAACAGATTGAAGCACCGGTACACAAGGCGGTCCAGATCGAGCAGAAAACCCAGGCAGCCCAGTCCCAATGGCGAAATGAAAAAGAGAAAAAAACCCAAATATTTGATGAGCTGGAAACACAGATCAAAGCCCTTGAAGTAGAAAAGGCCCGGCAGATGGATGAACAACAGGCCTTAACGGCAGGGATTGAACGAAAAAAGCAGGAACTGTGGGATATCGAGCAGATTTCAGCCCAGATCTCCCCCTTTCTGGATCAGCTCCTTGGGCGAATCCAGGATTTTTCCCGCCGGGATCTGCCCTTTTTGCAGGAGGAGCGCACCAGCCGAATGTCGGCTCTGATAAGCCTGTCCCATGACCCCAAGGTGCCGGTGAGCGAACGGTTTAGAAAAATCATGGAAGCCCTGATGGTGGAAGCGGAATACGGCCAGACCATTGAAGTCCATCAGCAGACCATTAACCTGTCAGGCCAGGATACCCTGGTGAACATCTTCAGACTGGGCCGCCTGAATCTCTTTTATCAGACCCTGGACAAGCACTACTGCGGGGGGTACAACACCGCAAAAAAAGACTGGGAGCCACTTGACATTGCCCATCTCAAAGACATTCAGGCCGCAATTGACATGGGGTCCAAACGTAAACCCGTGGAACTCCTGGACCTGCCCCTGGGAAGGATTGCCGTCCAATGAAAAAACCCTTTAAAAACCCCATGACCATGTCTCTTTTCCTTTTCGGATTGTGCATTTTTGCCATGCCTGCATGGGGTGAAGATATCCGAGTGGTCCGCATGGAAACCGAAAAGATCCAGGCGAGCATGAAACAAAAAGCCGCCGAGGAGCTGCGCGTCGCCCAAAAGGCTGCTGCCCAAGCCAGACAAACCATCACCCGGGATCGGGACTCCCTGGACCAGGCCATTGCCCGCCTGACACAGCAGGCCCGAAATCTTAAAGAAGAGATAAAAACCCTGGAAACCCAAAATGAGACCCTTGCCGAAACCGACACTGCCCTGTCCCAACAGCTGGAAAATTCCCAGGGCATGGTCAGGGAACTGTCAGGCGTGATCCGCATGAACGCCAAGGACATTGATACCCTTTTAAGCAGCAATTTTCTGTCCGGGGTCTACCACACGGATACCGCATTCCTCAATGACATTGTGGAACAGTCCGTGTTCCCGGCAATGGACCATATCAGGAAAATGGCGGATCTCCTCTTTGACCGTATCCAGCACGGGGGTGCTGTCAACCTTGACACCTGTGGCATTGTGGACCGCACCGGCAAGACCGTTGAGGCCCGGGTTCTCATGGTGGGCTGTTTCACCGCAGCCTATCGCCTGGGCGAAGAAACCGGATTTTTAAGCTACACCCCGGGGGAGGGAAAATTATTTGCCCTGTCCAAGCTGCCCCCGGCCAGCATGCAGAAAAAGATCATCCAATATATGGAGGGAAAACGGGAGGCCGTGCCCATGGACATCTCCCGGGGCGGGGCCTTGAATCAGCTTTCCTACCAGCTGAGTCTCTGGGAACAGATTCCCAAGGGCGGCCCCATTGTCTGGCCCATCCTGGCCATCCTGGTCATCGGCTGCCTTATTACCCTGGAGCGCATTGTGTTCCTGCTGTACCGAAAAATCAAGCTTGAGAAAGTCGTTTCTCAAATTGAAGACTCCGCGGTGGCCCAAAACTGGCAAGCCTGCCGGGAGACCTGTGCACGCTATGCCAAAAATCCCGTGATCCGGGTCATCCGGGCAGGCCTCTCCAGCCGGGAACTGCCCAGGGAAGACATGGAAAATACGGTCCAGGAAGCCATCCTCAGGGAAATTCCTCCCATGGAACGTTTTTTGTCCACCATGGGGATGCTGGCGGCCATTGCCCCGCTTCTGGGGCTTTTGGGAACGGTCACGGGCATGATCGACACCTTCCATGTCATCACCATGCACGGCACAGGGGATCCCCGAATGATGTCCGGCGGCATTTCCGAGGCCCTGGTCACCACCATGCTGGGCCTTTCCGTGGCCATTCCCATCATGCTGGCCCACACCCTTTTAAACCGGTCCGTGGAAAACACCGTGGGTCTCATGGAGGAAAAGGCCGTGGCCCTGATCAACATCATCCAGAAAATGCAGGGGGCCTGATGCCAAGCCGAATCCAGGATATCCTCACACCCACGGTGGAGTTGATCCAGGCCGGAGGTGTGGTAATGGCTCCGCTAATCTTTCTGAGCCTTATCATGTGGCTTTTGATCATCGAACGGGCCTTTTTTTTCCGCAGGCTATACCGTAAAAACATGACCGCCCGCACCGCGCTTACCTTTATCCACCAGAATCAAATGCCGGATCCTGCCCAGTACCGGGGAGCCATCAGCCTGCTGGTCACCGAATTCATCGCCAGCAAAACCGGAAACCGGCGACTGGACCGACACCTGCTGGACGCATCCGTGGCCCGGATCAACCGTCGGCTCACCCGGTTTCTGGCCCTCATCGGCGTATTGGCAGCCATGGCCCCGCTTTTAGGGTTGCTTGGCACGGTGACGGGCATGATCAGCACCTTTGACGTGCTGGCCGTGTTTGGCACGGGTAATGCCAAAGCCATGGCCGGCGGCATCTCCCAGTCCCTGATCACCACCCAGACCGGACTCATCGTGGCCATCCCAGGTCTTTACATGAAGGGATTTCTGGACCGGCGGGCGGACACCCTGGGCCAACGCATCCTGCGGGTGGGGCTTTACCTGAAAAGGCACGTATAAATATACATGGCAGTAAGCACCTGCCACAACGAAAATTGAAACTCTTATTATTACAGCATTTTGGACGGAGTTTCTTATAAACCCGCATGTCCTGGCGGATACAACGAATATTGAAAATGGTAAATGGCATCATGCCGCCCCTCCCCCGACGGGCAATGGGCCCGGACCGGAACTGTAGACAGCTCGATTGTCCGGTTCCTATTGCCCATCGGGGGAGGGGCTCTGCTGAGGTAGACTTGAAGGCTACCTTTTCATATAAAAAAAATCTCAGGAAGAATCATGCTGAACATATCTGCAGGCAGAAGGCACAAAAAAGGAACCCTGGAGCTGAACATCGCCCCGCTCATTGATATGGTCTTCATCCTGCTGATCTTCTTCCTTGTCACCACCAGCTTTGTCAAGGAAACAGGCATTGATGTGACACGACCCACGGCCTCCACGGCCACTTCCCAGTCCAAAGCCACCATCCTCATCGCCGTGGACAGTCAAAACCGGATCTTCATGGACCACCGGGAGATTGATATCCGGGCGGTGCGGGCCAACACCGAGCGAGCCCTGTCCGAAAACCCGGACGGTGTGGTGGTGGTGGTGGCGGACACGGCCAGCAGCACAGGCACGGCCATCCAGGTCATGGACGGCTGCCGCGTGGCCGGAGCCACCAATGTATCTTTGGCCGCCGCCCTGCCGGAGGGACAATGAAACAAGCACGCAGCAACGGCATTTTAAGCCTCAACGGAAATTGGTATGCCTGGGCCGGGGCACTCATCAGTACCCTGGCCCTTAACCTGGCTCTTTTCACCCTGATTCCCACCCTCATGAAACCCCATGCCCCTGCCCTCTGCCCTGGACCCATGATCCCCCAGATCCAGCTGACCCGACTCAAGCGCAAACCACCGGAACCCGTCAAAAAAAAACCCACGCCCCTGGTGGAAGAAAAACCGCAGCAAGCTCCGTCCAAACCCCGGGCCACCCACCGGCCAACCCGGCAGCCCCTGGCCCTTGCCTTTGAGATCAACACCAGACTGCCGGGGGGGCCCCAGACCCTGTCCCTGCCCCGGATCATGTCCGGGTCACTGGATACCCTGAATCTTTCCCCCCTCTTTTCCCCGGGAGATCTGGATCATCCCCTCACCGTTCTGTCCAGGATCCCGCCGGTGTATCCGTTCAAGGCCAAAAACCGGGGCATTGAAGGATGGGTGGATGTGGCCTTTGTGGTCACAGAACAGGGCCTTGTGGAACAGATAAGCATTCTGGCAGCCCAACCGGAAAAAGTCTTTAACAAAAACGTCATTGAATGCCTGTCCGCCTGGCGGTTCAAGCCGGGCACCATCGGCGGAGAGCCGGTGAAAACCCAGGCCAGGACACGCATCCGCTTTGAATTAAATTGAGGTGACCCCATGAAACACAGACACCCCCTGATATTCATGATCATGGCCTGGACAGTCCTTTTGGGCCTGCTGATTCCCCAGGCCCATGCCCATGGGGCAAAGGATCCGGGAAAAAATATACCCGTACCGATCCAGCGCCTGCTCATCAAGGTCCGGAATCTTATGGACCAGGAAAACTATAATGGTGCCATCAAGCTGATCCGCACCGCCAGGAAAACATCGGAGGGCAAATCCCAGGCCGATACAGGCTCTGCAGCCTGCATCCATCCCATGGTCTGCCTGGCCCTGGGAAACTGTTATCTGATGCTCCCGGATTATGCCCAGGCCGAGTCCGCCTATCTTGCCGCCCTGGACCTGGCCCCGGATTTCATGGATGCCCGGGTCAACCTGGCCAGGGTATACTCGGACACCAGCCAATTCGGCAAGGCGTCACAGGCGTTTGTGGCCGCCTATGAGCTGTCCCATCCCAGGCAACCGGACTATTTGTACTACAGCGCGGTCATGGCCCTCACCGACGGACGCACAGAAACGGCCATCGACCATTTTGAACGCCTCTTTGCGGCCCATCCGGACCAGGTGGTGAACCCATGGCGGGAAAACTTTGCCAATGCTCTGATGACAGGCAATCACTGGAAAAGGGCCGTCCCCGTGGTCCGGTATCTTGCAGAGCATGCCGCACCCCAAGACACAATTAAATGGCAGGAGACCCTGCTCCAGATTTTTTTACAGACCAACGACCTTAAACAGGCCCTGGCCCATGCCACCACCCTGTCCAGGGAAGCATGCACCGTGCCCAAATGGTGGAAGGCCCTGGTCCATATCAACCTTGGGCTGGGGCATTATGACCGAGCCCTGGAGAACCTCATCATTTACGGTTTCTTATCCCCCCTGACCCGGGAGGAAAAAAAACTATTTGCAGACCTGAGCCTCCAGCTTCAGATCCCGGCCCGGGCGGTGGGTATCTATGAAACATTGCTGGCCAAAACCCAAGGCTCGCCCCTGGATAGTAAAGAAGAAAAGCAGATGGTCCAGCGCCTGGCCAATGCCTACCGACAGCTGGATCAGGGAGACCGGGCCCTGGCCCTGCTGAACCGCTTTGACCCCAGGGCCTGCAATGCGGAACTGCTCTTGCTAAAGGGGGATCTGCTATACGAGGCCAAAGCCTTTAAAGCGGCGGATGAGGCCTACCGCATGGCGGCCAGGGCCGATTGTCCCCGCAAAGGCCAGGCATGGCTCATGGCAGGGTATGCGGCCTGGCAGTACAATGATCTGAAAGCCAGCCGCAACGCCTTTGAAAAGGCTGCCCGGTTCAAGCGGCATAGAAAGGATGCCCTGGCAGCCATGGCCCAGCTGAAAAGGACAAAGCAAATGTAAAACCAGGACGTAAATATTCGGGTGGGTTATGTCAATGTTTGGTCAACAACAAAGATATTCCGGCATATCCCATTGCACACAAAAAAAAGGCAGCCGCGCTCCGGGCAAGGAACCTGCGACTGCCTTTGTGGCGTGCTCCGGGACGAATCCGGGAGACGGATTATCATACCACTGCGTCTGCCCAGCGTCAACGGTGCCGAAAATTTACAGATCCCACCGGATGAAATAGATGATAACCTTAAATAAAAACGGGAGTACGCAGATGAAATGGATAAGGCTCCACATCCTTGTATTAACGGCAAGTTTCTTGTACCTGGGTCTGGCCCCTCTTTATGCCCTGGAAGAACAAACAGACACCCCAACAGAAAACCGGATACAGCAGATTGAAGAGATGGTGGTGGAGGAAAAGGCCGGCGCTCCAGGCTATGTTCCATCTCCCTCCCAGACCACCATTGAACTGGACAACATCGACTTCATCGGGCCACCAACCTCTGTTCTGGATGCTTTCAAAACCCAGGCCATGGTGGATTTCAGGGGCGAGTCCACCCTGGATCCCGGGGTGGACAGCGTGTATCTCAACGGATTCAGTTCCAAACGTTTTGTCACGGCCATGGATGGAGTTACCCTCCAGAAAACCGGAGGAAGGAAATCCAGCAATATCGTGGACTGGGCACAACTGCCCGGCTTTTTACTGGAATCCATTGAGATCCTGCCCGGTCCCCACTGTGCTGTGTATGATGCCAAAAGCATCGGCGGCGTGCTGAACCTGAAGACAAAAGCCCCCTGTTTCCATGACAGCCGGGTGCCGGAACTGACCCTGACCTCAAGCTACAGTTCATACAACACCGTGTCCAACACCGCAGTGATCCAGGGCGGCGTGGACAAGTTTACCTATGACCTGGCTTACCAGAGCTATATGACCGACGGATACCTTCGCCACAACGACACGGAAATCAACACCGGATACGCCCGTCTCGGGCTGGTGCTGCCCGGAGACGGGTTTATCACCGTGAGCGGCTCTGTCTCCGACATTAATCGGGACGCTGCAGTAAAAAATCCCGGCAGTACCCAGAGCGGAGAAACCGATATGGACAACGATTATCCCGAGGTCACCGGCAGCATCTGGAACCCCTGGCAGGAACCCACCTGGGACAGTGAATCCCAATCTTACCGACTGGCCTATGCCCAGTCTCTGGGCATAGGCAGAATCAATGCCACTGCTTACTACGGAGAAGACACCAGGGATCGGGCCTACCTGGACTGGATAAGCAGTTCTGAACCCACCCAGGGCACCTATCTCACCTCCATGGAAACGGACTGGTGGCAGCGGGGGGGGAAGATCACGGACGAAATAAAGTGGGCCGACAACCAGACCACCACCCTGGGATGTGACCTGACCCAGCTCTATGATGAGGCAGTGGATGATTCCAAGACCGAACGCGTTCGGAAAAAAGGGGCTTTTCTCCAGCACAAATGGGGCATCATTGAAAATGTGGAAACAACCCTGGGCCTGCGGTACGAAGATGTAAACACCTGGGTGAGCAACTGGTCCAACGGCAAGGCGCATAACACCGCCTACGACAAATATGTGGAGCGCCGGTTTGACCAGTTCATACCCAAAAGTTTTACCACCTGGAAAATGGACCATGTGGCCCCCTGGCTCCGGGACACCTCCCTGTCGGCCGGAATCAGCAAAATCTGGCATGCCCCGGACTACCACGGCGACTACAACCCCCAGGGACGTCCGGCCGGCATCACCCTGGACCCCGAGCACGGTATGGGCTACGACCTGATCTTCAGCCGAAGGGTCTGGCACGACATCAACCTCAAAATGGGCTACTCCTTTTACGAAATCAAGGATTTCATGGCCACCAACTCCTCCTATGCCCAATATTCAGGTGCCAGTGCCGGCGCCCTGCGGTACAGCGACTATAAAGTCAATCTGGAAGAAGTTCACCGCCACGCCGCCACCCTGGAGCTGGGGGGGCATATCACCGACGACTTCTCCTTTTACCTGACCTGGGCCTGGCAAAAATTCTACAACCGGGGCGACGAGCCGGCCGGAGAAACGGAACTGGACCAGCGGCCCGAACACCAGGTGGGGGCGGGTCTGCGCTACACCCTCAATGACAAAACAACCCTGATGCTGGACTACACCTACCAGAGCGATGAGACCACCGAGGTTTCCGAAGAGGTGTCCAATGATGTCTGGAGCTTCCACGAAGTGGACAACCCGGCCCACAGCGTGGTGGATGTGGGAGTCAAGTACAAATGCTTCGAGCATGCCGGACGGCTTAAGAGCGGCACCTTAAATGTTTATATCAAAAACCTGCTGGACGAGGAGTATTATGATGCCTCCGGCTATCCGGCCACGGACCAGACCATCGGCGTCTCTTTCAGTGTAAAAATCTGATCATAACAAAGGCTTCCTTCATATTACCCCAAAAGGAATGGACACTTTTTTCAAGAAGATCCCCAGAAAATAAGGAAAGGCTTTAAACAAGTGCCAATGGTGAATGAAGGAAGCACATAAAAAAAGGAAAATTTCCCATGGAAAATCAAATAATCTCCCAAACCTTCTGGGAATCGCAATGGCAAAAAGCCCTTGACAGATCCGAATCTGATTCCCCCGGGGTGGACAATGCCCCGGAAAAAAGGCAGATGACACGCTGGAATAAGATGGCAAAGGACTTTGCCCAGCGCACCGCCACCCAAAAATCCAGAGAAAACCGGGACAAAACCATTGGACTGCTTGCAGACAAAGAAATCCTTACACCGGAAACCCGGGTTCTGGACATCGGTGCCGGCCCGGGTGCCTGGGCCCTGGCCATGGCCCGACACTGCGCCCATGTCACCGCCCTTGAGCCTGCCCGGGGCATGACTGATATCATCACCGACAGAATGAAGGCCGAAGGGGTGGACAACATCACCATTGACCAGCGAACCTGGCAGGAAGTGGATCTTGAACAAAGCAACTATAAAAACGCTTTTCACCTGGTCTTTGCCTCCATGACTCCTGGCATCGACGGACCTGGAGCCCTGGAAAAAATGATGGGAGCATCCCGGGAATTCTGCTATATGAGTGGTTTTTCCGGGCCGGGCATGCACCAGCAGTTTGCCCCGTTATGGAAAAAATTCTTTGATGCGCCCATGCCCCAAAGGAGCAATGACATCATCTATCCCTTCAACCTGCTCTATGCCATGGGCTTTCGCCCGGATCTGACCTTTTCCTGGTGGAACCGGGATATCCAGTGGGACAGAGACCATACCATCCGCCATTTCGTCAACTTTTTTGAATCCCACATGGAAATCACCCCGGAGGCCCGGGCTATGATTGCCGATTATGTAGACACCCGGTGTCCCAACGGAGAATACCAACCTGAAAAACCGGTGTGCCGGGGGACCATGATCTGGTCCGTCCACAAGGACGGCTCTTCTCAGACAGGTCAAAGGCTTTCACCATGAGAGAGGCTTTTCCACAGCAATTTCCGGTCACGATCTAATCGTCTGATATTATTCGATATTTACCAATATGATTTCGCAACGCCAAAAGCTATAAATTGAATTATTTTAGACGGTTATCATGATTCAGGCCGGAAATGGCTGGCTTTTCCATGCCTTTTATCGCCCATGACCTGCACCCGGCGCGAAAAATCTCCCACCGGATCTATGTTCTGAAAAAAGGCGTCATGACGATCCAGGGGGCAGGATTTGAGATTTTCGGAACTTCCAGCCAGGCACTGTCAGCGGCCATGTTTAATTGAACCTTTCAATCATCATTTTGTAAATCCCGACCAAGCAATTCGCACCCCGTTATCTTATATTGGCTAACCGCATTGCGACCATTGGTTTTGGAATGATAAAGTGCAACATCGGCTTCATGGATCATCTGAAGATAATTTTGAACATCGGGCCGGAACGAAACAACCCCAATACTGATACTGGTTTTAATTTCGACATCCTGAAAATTGGTGACAATTTCTTCTATGTTTCTGCAAAGCCTTTGGGAAAGCGTTGAAGCGCTTTCCAGGGTGGTCTCCGGCAAAAGAATAATAAATTCTTCTCCACCGTACCGCCCCAGAACATCCGCAGCACGGAGATGATGCTGTAAGGTTGCCCCGACGTTTTTCAGGACTTCATCCCCGGCAAGATGTCCATGGGTATCGTTTACAACCTTAAATTTGTCGATGTCGCAAAAAACAATGGAAAACGCATTGCCATATCTCTTGGCCTTCTCAAACTCAAGCTCAATCTGCCTTTCCACATAGGCCCTGTTATACAACGAAGTCAGATTGTCGTGATTGGTCATCTGTTCAAGGGTTCTGTTAATATCCTTGATCTCGGCAAATTTCATCTGGGAGATAACCACATCTGTCATATCATGGATGGTGATACAGACATAAACGCCTCCGGTCAATTCATTTTTAACAGGGATAAATGTACAATCCTGATGCATAAAGTCAATATTTTCACCTGTCATCATACTGTTATGACTGAACCGAAAAAGATAGGGTTTCTGTGTCCACGAAACAAACGCATAATTCCTGATAAGCCGGACACTTTTTAATTTTAATTCAAGCCACTGCTCGGGTAGATAGGGAAAAACATCAAACAAATTTTTTCCCACCAAATCCGCCTCATCAATACCGCTGTGTTTTGCCATGAACTGATTCCAGACCACGATCCGGTTTTGCTCGTCAAGAACAGTCATACCGATATTGATATGATTAAGGATATTATATAAAGTTTGGATATTGTCGATGCCCATATGCTTCATAATTCCGACAACAGTTTATCAAGGGACTTGTTAATAGCTTTGATGGCCGCTTCGGAAATAAAAATCAACAAATCACTTTTAAAGGATTTTTCCCTGAGGTTAAACGTGATCTTGGAAAGAAGCGTATAGTCCCACTTTAAATTTCGTCGCTTAAAGGTCTCATAGGCGACGATCCTTAATTCTTTATGCTCAGATAACAGCTCCGGTGGAGAGAAGGTCATTCCCTTATTAAATAGCTGTGTTGATATGCTGTTAAGGCATGCACCCACCATCAAATTACTCAACTCAAGCATGAAGTCCATCTCTTCAACGAGATTCATCTGGTTGGAAATGCCAAGAATTTCAGAAAAACGCTGGCGGGTTTCATCATTAAAAATAACAATGGCTTCCCCTTCCATAAAGGCGGCATTGTAAAAGGTCTGCCTTAGAAGCGTTACCTTTTCCGTTTCCCCGAAAACGCTTTCTTGAAGCACTTTTTCTGCCAGCTTTTCCGCTTTAACAATCTGAATGTCAGGAACAGACAGATCCACAAAGGAGTTCAGGATAGAAGCCAAGTCACTTCCGGCCTGTCCCATGGCCAGATTGACCACCTCTTTCAGCATCTCATATTGATCTTCAGTCAGGTCAATGCTCATTTTATCATTCCACGATCCTTTAAGAGTTTAGTCAAAGGGACGATGTTCAGTGGACGCTCTTTTTTAATATATCCAATGGCACCAAGGGACTTGACAACTTCTTCCGCCTGGGGTTGAATATCTGCAGTTAAAACGATCACATTGGCTTTAATGCCCTTTGCTTGTAAGGTTTCAAGGACTTCATAGCCTGTCTTTTCAGGCATGGTCAAATCCAGAAAGACCAGGCTGTACTCAGAAGCGTACAAACACTCCAGGGCCTCATTACCGTTACCTGCTTCCGTGATATTGAGTTCATGATTATTAAAAATAGACGAAAGTTCTTTTGCAATAACCTTTCGCATAATTTTGGAATCATCAACCAGCAAAATTGATATACTCATATTTTTTCCCTTTGTCTTTCATATATGCCGCAACGAGCTATTTAAGCGTAACCCTTGGAGAGTATTTTAATAATTTAGATCTATCACTATGATGTTCAACCTTTTTCTGCCAATTAGCCAGAACTGTTCCAGGCCTGTGTTATTGGCATTATAGAGCAAAGCCGCGGCAAACCCCAAACGCCACCGATAATGCCCATAACAAAAGCATGGCCCCTTTCCATCATAGGAAGATACATCAATTGCCGGCATTTTGGCAAGATTAACATAAAAATGGCATGGACAAATCGGGCTTGGTCACAACATGGGCCACCCTTGGTGGGGGTCAGGCCTGCCTCATTGACGCTTGTGTTAATGTTTGCTTGGAAACACAGGTAGTTGTCAAACGCATGAAGCCTGAAAAAACATCAGCCATCAATAACACAAGCCTGACCATCCCAATGACCCCACCCCAAAGTGGTCTCATTCTGTCCGGCCCCTCGGCTATTGCAGCCGAAACTCCTTTATATGCTCAATGAGGTATTGAAACTTTTTCAGTAATAAATTACGGGATTTCAGATAAATATTGATGTGATCATTCAGAATATCCAGCTCCGGAAATAAGGCCACAAGATGGCCTTCCTCCAGCTCCCGTAATACGGTATATCGGGGTACAAAAGCCACCCCCATGTTGCAAAGTGCCCCATTTATCATTCCCCGAACATGATTAATGCGTGTGACCCGATCAAAAAGCACCTGTTGATCCAGGGGAAGAATGTGGATGAAATTATCCCACCAGGCAAGTTCTTTATCCTGGGAAAAAACATTGCACCGTGCCAGATCTTCCACAGTGGTGATGTTCTGCCTGCGGATGTACCGGGGTGAGGCAATTACCGCATACTCCTCTTGAAACAGGGTGATGGTTTCAATATCCGGACGAACATGGGGTTTACAGTCAATGATAAGATCCAGCTCATCATCCAGAAGGAGTTGAAACAGATTATGACTCAAGGTAAAATCAACGTGAATATCCGGATGGGTTTCAAAAAAAACCTCCATACCCTTCAGGAGCACACTGACCCCGAACTCCACCGTGGAACCCACGCGGATCAGTTCCGGATATTTTTTTGTCTTCATCAGAAGATCCCGGGTTTTCTCCACTTCAGAGAAAATCTTATGACAGCTTTTAAACAGAATTTTCCCTTCACTGGTCAGGGCAAAGGCATTTCTTTTCTTTTCCACCAGGGTAAGGTTCAAGCTTTCTTCCAGGTTCTTAATGGCGTGGCTCACTGCGGACTGGGTCACAAAACGTTTCCGGGCACATTTGGAATAACTTTTCACCTGGGCCAGTACATAAAATGTGTTCAGCTTGTTTAAGTCCATGATACTTCTCTCTTCTGCTCCTCATTTGCCTTTTCTCGTTCACTTCCATGTCGGCCCGCCGGGGGCTCTGCTATCGGTATTTTCATATAACCCACATGTCCTGGCGGACACAACGAATATTGAAAATGGTAAATGGCATTATGCCGCCCCTCCCCCGACGGGCAATGGACCCGGCCCGGAACCGTAGGCGGGGATTTTTTGTTATTAAAAATATTCAAATAAAATATGAATATTATGAATTTTACTTATACACTCTTTTATGGTTATAAATAAAGCATAAAACAAGCTGGAAGTTGCCAGGAGATATCAATCTACACCGTTACCGTAAAAGCACATTACTCCCGTTGGCCTGACAATTAGGGCTTGGTCACAACATGGGCCACTTTAGGGTGGGGTCAGGCTTGCGTTATTGGCATTATCGTTGGTTTTGGCTTTTTCACAGGCTGTGGTCGATAACGCCAATAACACAAGCCTGACCCCGTTGGCCCATTAAATGTGACGGGTGGCCCACGCTGTGACCAAGCCCGACAATTATAATGACTGGCCGATGTTATGATCAAGCTCGAAACATTATTTTTTATCATTGTCCATATTATCCATAAAACCCAAGGAGGCTGTCATGTCCAACGCCATTTACCAGATTGCAAAACCGGAAACTGAAAAACTTCTTTCCTATCTGCCGGGAAGTGATGAAAAAATACGCCTGAAAAAACGTATTACGGAAATGAAAGCTGAGACCATTGAGATTCCGTTGATCATCGGCGGCAAGGAAGTTCGCACCGGTCGTACCGGCACCTGTGTTATCCCCCACAACCATTCCCATGTCCTTGCCACCTATCACATGGCAGGCCCGGAAGAAATGCAGATGGCCATTGATGCCGCCCTTAACGCCAGGAAAATCTGGGCAGAAACCCCCTGGGAACATCGACTGGCTGTTTTTCTGAAAGCCGCCGAACTCCTTGGTGGTCCCTGGCGGGAAACCCTGAATGCCGCCACCATGCTGTGCCAGGGTAAAAGCGTGTATGAGGCAGAAGCCGATGCCGCCTGCGAGCTCATGGATTTTTTTCGTTTCGGCAGCTATTATGTCAGGCAAATCATGGAAGAACAGCCCCGGACGGTGCAGGGTATGTTCAACCGCATGGAGTATCGTCCCCTGGAGGGCTTTATCCTTGCCGTCACCCCCTTTAATTTCACCGCCATTGGCGGTAACCTGCCCTCCTCCCCAGCCATGGCCGGTAACACCACCATATGGAAACCCTCCTCCACGGCCATCTATTCCAATTATCAGGTCATGAAGCTTTTAATGGAAGCCGGTCTGCCGGGCGGGGTCATCAACTTTGTCCCCGGTCCCGGCAGCGTTATCGGTCCCATTGCCATGGCCCATCCCATGCTGGCGGGTATTCATTTCACCGGTTCCACCGCCACCTTCAACAACATGTGGCGCACCGTGGCATCCAACCTGGAAACCTATCGCAGTTATCCCAGAATTGTGGGGGAAACCGGCGGCAAAGATTTTCTGTTTGCCCATGCATCAGCGGACAGAGAAGCTGTGGTCCATGCCATCATCGGCGGGGCCTTTTCCTACCAAGGACAAAAATGCTCCGCCACCTCCAGGGCCTATATTCCCAGAAGTATCTGGCCGGACATAAAAGAGGGATTAATCCGGGAGACCGCAGATCTAAAGCCCGGAAATGTGGAGGATTTCACCCACTACATGGGTGCTGTCATTGACCAGTCATCCTTTGATAATATAAAAGCATACATTGATACGGCTGAAAAATCGCCTGAAGCAGACATTATCATCGGGGGAAAATGCAGCGATGAAACTGGCTTTTTTGTGGACCCCACGGTGATCGTAAGCACCAATCCCCATTTTAAAACCATGGAAGAAGAAATCTTCGGACCCGTGGTCACTATTTTTATATATGAGGATAAAGACTATGAAGCCACCCTGGATATATGCGAATCCACATCGGAATACGCCCTCACCGGTGCCATTTTTGCCCAGGATCGACTGGCCATTGTTGAGATGGAAAAACGATTGACCTATTCCGCAGGCAACTTTTACATCAATGATAAAACCACAGGTGCTTTTGTGGGCCTCCAGCCCTTTGGCGGCGCCAGGGCCTCGGGAACCAATGAAAAGGTGGGCAGCCGACACAATATGTCCCGATGGATGATCCCCAGAACCATCAAGGAAAATTACAATCCCGCAAAGAATTACAGGCTGCCACTGATGAAAGAATCCTGATCACATTGCAGACCAATTGGGGAGGGAATTTAAATCCTCCCCATCATGCACCATCACCCTGTTACGCCCACCGTTTTTGGCCTTGTAAAGGGCGGTATCCGCCTGAAAAACCAGCAACTTAGGTCTTTGATTGGTTTCAGGAATACAACAGGCTATCCCCATACTGATGGTTGTTTTTATTTTTTCGCCATTGTAATCAAGTACAGAATCGGCTACCTTCCCTCGGAAAGTTTCCGCCAGCGCCACGGCGGCATTAATGCCCTTATCCGGCAGAAGCACAACAAATTCCTCACCACCATACCTTGCCACCACATCTGTTTCCCGCTTAAAAACCTCCAGAAGACAACGGCTGAGCAACTGCAGATATTCATCTCCGGCCATATGCCCGAAGGTGTCATTTATCCTTTTGAACAAATCAATATCGCACATGACAAGGCAGATTGGGTTTTGCCGCCGGGCACAAAGCCCCCATGCCAGATGAAAAAGTTCATCAAAATGGCGACGATTGTAAAGGCCTGTCAATACGTCTATGCGGCTGGCCTGCTTCAACTCCCTGGATTTTTTTTCAAGGAGGAATTCATTTTCAAGGGCTCTCCAGTATTCATCGCTGCCCCGCAGGGTAATCATGACAAGATACAGGGAGTAACAAAGGATAAATGCGCCCAGGGTGACATTGTTTCCCCTGATAAAAACAGCCAGGGAACCAGGCAGAAACATCAACATATTATAAGCGATCGCAAGCCGCCTTTCCGGCAGAAAAGAGACAACCCCGCCGGCACAGAACCCCACAGTACAGATGGTCATCAGCAACTGCACTTTCTGTTCGCCTTCCTGGAATAAAAAATAGGCCTGTCCTGTGCCCCAGGCCAGGGCCGTGAATACCACAGTGATCAGGAAAATAGTGTTGTTGAGTCGCTCAAACCTCTCTGATGAGTTCGCGGCGATCAACAAATGGCTGAAACGAAATCCACAGATCACCGTCTGGACAGTCAGAAAAGAAATGGAAAATTGGGAATGTCGATAAAAATAGTCATCGGAAAACAAAAGAAGATAGGGAATGAGAAGATAAAAAAAGATACCAAGAGTAGATCTCTTTTTTAAATCTCTGATGACCCGACGGTTAATTCGATGTTTTTGAAAAGTCATTCTCTACTCCCGCAAATCAATGTAAACCCTGAAGTATAGTCTTGAAGCTCAACATGAGAACAGTGTTTTCATCTTTTTCTATATCAGATTCACAGGGAAAAAAACAAAATAATTACATTAATTATGTAATTGGCGTCAAGATCAAGACTTACAGAGCGCTTTTTGGGGGTATGGGTTCGGATGGTTTTAAGGCATTTCCCGGTAAAAACGTCAAAGAAAGCAGGAAAATACCCGTTTTGAGGCCTTTAAGTCATAATATAGCTCAATCTGAAGGAAAACAAAGAGGAGGAAACACACCCTTTTGAGGGGGCATGGGTTTTGGGCGCATTCCCATTTTCCCGGTTCGCGCTTAATCAAAGAGGGGTCAGGCTTGCGTTATTGGCGCTTTTATTTAAATTTGCCTTTAAACACAGGCTCTTGACAAAATTACAATAACACAAGCCTGACCCCGTTGGCCCCACCAACTATGACAAACAAACCATATTGTGACCAAACCGGGAAAATGGGAGTGCGCCCTGGGATTTTATGCGGGAATGGAGAGGGTAAAGACCGTGCCCCTGCCTTTCTCACTGGTGACACGTATCTTGCCATGGTGATACTGAACAATGTGCTTGACAATGGCAAGGCCCAGGCCGGTGCCCCCTTCATTTCGGGTTCTTGCCTTGTCCACCCGGTAAAACCGGTTAAAAATCTTGGGCAGGTGTTCACTGGCTATGCCATTGCCATTATCCTTGATGACAATATCCACATGATTTTCCTGCCGTTTAACCTTTACGGACACGGCACTGCCATGGGGACTGTATTTGACGGCATTGTCCAGCAGATTAAGAAGGGCCTGCTCCATTAAAATGGGGTCCACCCGGGCACAGATATCCCCGGGGCAATCCACACTGACGCTGATCTCCTTTTTCTCCATGTGGGGCTGACAAGTATGCAGGGCGCCTTGGATCAAGGTGTTAATATCCTGAGGCTCAAAGACCACATCGGTTCCCTGGAGTCTTTCCAGCCGGGATAAGGCCAGCAGATCGTTGATCAAGGCAATCATCCGATTGACGTTCTTTTCAATTATTTTCAGAAAATTCTCACAGGCGTCCGGATCATTGCGGGATATCATTTCCTGCAGGGTCTCAATGAATCCCTTTATGGCTGTCAGCGGAGTCTGAAGTTCATGGGATACATTGGCAGCGAAATCCTTGTGCATGCTTTCAAGACGACGCAGACGGGTAATTTCATGGAAAATGATCAAGGTTCCCATGCGAACTTCCCCGTCATCATAAAGGGCTGTGGAATGAATTTTTAAAATAATGTCCCCATCACCGGAAAGCACAATGTCTGCTTCCACCGGTTCATGGGTGGCCAGTGCCTGTTGGATAAAATTCTGCAGGGGCATGTTTCTGACGATTTCCAATATATACCGACTCTTGAGATTAGATGCAGAAAAGCCGAACACCCTTGCAGCTGCAGCATTGATAGTAATGATACGCTCTTCATTATCAATGGCAATCACCCCTTCCTGCATGCTGGCGTGCACCGCCTCAAGCTCCTTGGTTCGGGTTTTAAGGGTCTTAATCTTATCATCAAGCCTTTCCGCCATTTGATTCATGATCTGGGCAAGCTCGGAAAGCTCTTCGGATTCGGGCACGGCCAGACGTGCCTCCAGGTTGCCTCCGGCAAATACCACAGCACCCTTTTTCATCTGCTCCATGGGGCGGGTAATTCTACGACTTACATACAAGCTTGCAAGTGCTGCCCCAAGAAGGGTTAAGAGAAAGGCAAAAAGAGCATTGTTCCGAATACCTTCTATTTCCGCATCAATTGTGGATATGGAAATCGCCGTTCGCACAACCCCGATCATGCCGTTATCCCCCATCACCGGAAGAGCGATGTACATCATGCGTTGGCCCAGGGTCTCGCTGTATCGTATGGAAATGCCTTTTTTCCGTTTTAAGGCGGACATGATTTCAGGCCTCTTCATATGATTTTCCATGGATTGGATATCCCCAAAGGAATCCCCGATAACCACCCCCGACGGAAGCATCACCGTTACCCGGGTACCGGTAATGTCACCGATTTCCCTGCACTGCTGATGAATATAATCGCTGTTGTGGTGTGTATTTCCCAAAAGATCCGCAAATTTATGCTGCAGCAGTTTTGCCCGGATGGTCAACTCTTCTTCGGCATTTTCAATGAAGACTGTCTTGTAATAATTCGTGGTCCAGGCGGTGACAGCCAGTAGCGACAAAACAGTGATCACCAGGAATGCCGGAAAAATCTGCCAGATTAGTTTTTTTTTCTTGTTCATTTGTTTATGTTTAATGCTCCGTTAACAGGGTTGTTGGGTGCTGGGTTTCAAATTCAAACTTCTGGATTCCGGCAACTGGGCTCTGGGCTCTGAATTTTTTCAGGATGTCGCTTGTTTTATGAATCATTCCCGAAAACGGTATCCCACGCCCCGGACGGTTTCAATGACCGAGGCATGGTTTTTCAGTTTTTTCCGCAAACCCACAACAATGACGTCCACACTTCTTTCCGTAACGGCATAATTATCCCCATGGATGGCATCAACAATCTGATTGCGGGTAAACACCCAACCTTTTTTGCCTGCCAGAAAGGACAGCAGTTCAAACTCAGAACGGGTCAGATCCATCACCTCCCCCGCAAGGGTGATGACATGCCTTTTTCGATCAATGATAATATCTCCCTCCTGTCTGATATCCTGGGCATCCACGGCATTTTTTACTCGACGGCGAAGGATGGCCCGGATACGTGCGATGAGCACCTTGGGACTGAAGGGTTTGGCAATATAATCATTGGCTCCCAGTTCCAGCCCGGCAACGATGTCAGTCTCTTCTCCCTTGGCTGTGAGCATTACAATGGGTAAACCCTGGGTAAGGCTTTGACGTCTCAGGTGACGGGTAACCTCAAGACCGTCAATGCCCGGAAGCATCAGGTCCAGTACAATGAGATCCGGACGGGACTGTGTGGCTATTTTAATGGCATCTTCCCCGGTCTTGGCCGTCAAGATAACATAGCCTTCATGGGTTAAATTATATTTAATCAATTCAAGGATATCTTCTTCATCGTCCACAATCAGAATGGTTTCTTTTGCCATTTCATCTCTTCCTGTTGTTTAATCAGCTGTAAATAAAGATCGGACCTGCTAACAACATAAGCCACCTGTCACAATTGGCGATCCAATGGGTCAGGTATGCCGGATAATCTCGCCTTCGATAAGATAAATCACCTCTTCAGCAATATTGGTGCTGTGATCTCCTATGCGCTCCAGGTGCCTTGAAATCAGGTACATGTTAATTATTTCACTTACCATTTCCGGATGTTTCTGGATATCTTTTTTCATGGAATCATAGGCCTCATTTCGCATGCGATTGACCTGTTTGTCCATGTTCCGGACATCACAGGCCATGTCCACATTCCATCTGACCAGTGCATCCAGGCTCAGCTTCAGCATCTTTGCCGCCTGATTGGCCATGGCAGTATAGTCATACTTGAACTTGTCAGGAGCCTGGGAAGAGGTTTCAAACCGCCTTGCTATATTGGCCGCATAATCGGCAATGCGCTCCAGATCATTATTGATCTTGATAACCGCCACCAAAAACCGCAGGTCCGTGGCAACGGGCTGGTACAATGCCAGTATTTTCAGACACTCCTCTTCCAATTCTATTTCCCGCTGATCAATTTCAACATCCGTTTCAATGATCTTCCGGGCCAAATGGATATCAGCGGTTTTAATGGCATGCATGGCTTGTTGAAGGCGATCTTCCACCATGGTCCCCAGAGCCAGAAGCTTTTTTTTTATTTTTTCTATTTCATTATGCAAATGCCCTGCCATGTATTTTTCTCCTTAACTGAATTTTTAAATTACAAGAGCCTCGCCAATTATCTTTTTGATCAGCGTATCAGCAGTATTGATGTACTTCTACTCGACGTTCAAATTTTTGTTGGCCGGTTTTGCCATAACGGGCTCCGACTTGTGCCATTGTTTTTATAAACCAAAGCCGGGGCGAACCCCAAATGCCACCGATCATGCCCATAACGCAAGTCTGCCCCCTCCCCATTATATGTCAATATAAAAAAGCTTGATCATCAAGTTACAACTTCCATTGCTTTGTATCAGAAAACATTTATTGCAAAGCGTGAAAAAAAAATAATGCATGCCCGATAAACTTTCACAAATCAATCAACACCAAAAATTGAGCAAACATGACTCCGAATTAAACCCATTAGATTTATTGTTAAGCAATAGTATACGCCTGCTATGTTAGAATTTTGTTATGATTATGTTAAGAGTGAATTAAATCTGCTCAAATTGTAACCAAACACAATACCATGCCTGATAAAGATCCTGTCTGACGAGCTTGATCACAACATGGGCTAGTTTTCAACACCCCGGCCCAACCAGCTGTCCACCCATGAAAACATGATAGTCATATGAACTAAATCCGATGTTTATTGGATAATATCAAAATAAATCTGATTAATTTTAATATATTTGCAATTCATATGATTTTAGATTTGACATAGATCATATCTTTATACTATGCTTCCATTCGATCAGTAAAATTCTTAAACTTTTGTGAAGGAAAAAAAATGGAAACTGTCTTTGCACAAAAAGCCCCGAAAGCTGTAGGTCCTTATTGCCACGGAATTAAACATGATAACCTTCTGTTCACCTCGGGCCAAATTGCCCTTGACCCCGAAACAGACGATCTGATCCGTGGAGATGTTCAGGAAGAGACCAGACAGGTATTAAAAAACCTGGAAGCAATTCTGAATGCCGCCGGAACCACCAAAGACAAAGTGATAAAGGTTACTGTCTTCATAAGCAATATGGACGATTTTTCTTTAATCAACGAAGTGTATGCTGATTTTTTTGCCCCACACACACCAGCCCGGGCCTGTGTTCAGGTGGCAAGACTTCCCCTGGATGTAAAAGTAGAAATGGAGATGATAGCAGCAATATAAACGGTTTTCCTCAAGAGTACCAAACCCTTCAAAATATGAATCACTTACCATCATTATAAGGGAGCTCACGTCTTTTATCATGTCTATAACGGCAATATTAAGAAACAATTATAGCGCAGACCCATCCATCCTACGAGGTAAGCATGACGATTTTAGAAACTGAGAAATTAAGTAAACATTTTGGAGGTCTAATCGCCGTCAATGAGGTCACCATGAGCGTACAAAAAGGTGAAATCGTAGGCCTGATCGGACCCAATGGGGCAGGAAAAACAACGCTGCTCAATGCCATGGCAGGTTCAAATCCCCCAACATTTGGCAAGGTTCATTTTGATGGGGTTGATACAACCGGTTTTAGTCCGGAAAAAATGTGTCGCCGTGGTCTTTCCAGAACCTTCCAAATCCCCCAACCCTTTCCCAACATGCCCGCCATTCATAATGTTCTGTGTTCAACCCTGTTTGGGAATAGAATAAAAATTGATGATCCCATTGCACATTGTCGTTCCATGCTTGAATATGTCGAGTTTCCCATGAATGAACAGACCATCACGTCCAATCTGAACACCATGCAGCTTAAAAGGCTGGATCTGGCAAGGGCGCTTGCCAGCCATCCCAAGTTACTTTTTCTCGATGAGATGGCCGCAGGCCTGACAGATGGCGAACTCCACGACATCACAAAGCTGATCCTGAAAATAAGGGATTCAGGGGTTACCATCGTAATGGTTGAACATCTTATGAAACTGATTTTAAATGTATGTGACCGACTGGTGGTGATTCAGTTCGGCAGCAAAATAGCTGAGGGAGCAACCCGAGATGTGGCCCAGGACCCCCAAGTCATGAAGGCATACCTGGGAAGCAACCGAAAAAAGACAAAACAAACACCCAAACAAGGAAATTCGTAATGTTACTTGAAGTCTCCTCTCTCAACGCAGGATACGGTTTTCTGCAGATTCTTCGAGATGTGCACCTCTCCATTGACACAGGCGAATTTGTCTGCCTTGTCGGTCCCAACGGATCGGGGAAAAGTACCACATTAAAAAGCATCTTCGGAATGTTGCCCAAGGTTTCAGGCTCCATAAAATTTTCAGGTGAAGAACTGGTGGGCCTGCCGGGATATGAAGTGTACCGGAAAGGTATTGCCTACGTTTCAGAATCCATGAATCTGTTTACCCAAATGACGGTCCAGGAGAACCTTCTTCTGGGCGCATATATGGAGCGAAATAAAAAGAAGATTCAAGAGCGTGTTCAATACATCTATGCACTTTTTCCCCGTCTGGAAGAGAGAAAGAACCAATTATCAGGCACCCTCAGCGGGGGTGAACGGAAAATGGTTGCACTTGCCAGGGCTCTCATGGGAAGCCCTAGTCTTGTCCTGGTAGATGAGCCCTCTTTCGGCCTGGCTCCCCAGATGACAGAAGCTGTTTTTGATGCCCTTGACACCCTCAATTCCAAAGAGAACCTGACCATTCTGGTGGTTGAACAAAATGTTGAACTGACTCTTGAATACAGTCATCGGGGATATGTTTTGGAAAATGGTGCGATAACGCTGGAAGGAACCAGCCAGGAACTAAATAATAATGCTCATGTCCGCAAAGCCTTTCTGGGGGTATAACAAATGGCAGAAAAGAAATATTATTCCGAGGCACTGCAGTGGTGCAGATCCTCTGCAGGCATAATTGTTCTGGGTTCTTTTATCCTAATGGTAATGGGCACCTATTTTCGTGGCCCCTATCTACTCATAAACACTATTGTAACCGGAGGAATGCTGGCGCTGGTTTCCATGGGACTGGCACTGGTCTTCGGCGTGATGAATGTCGGCATGTTTGCCCATGGTGAATTTTTCATGCTGGGAACCCTTGTGGCTTTTTATGCATCTAATTTTTCAAGGGAATTACTTGGAAGTAACCCCAATGCCCTTCTTGTCAATCTTTCCCCCCTGATTGTTATTCTTTCCGCCGGGCTTGTGGGGGCCATCGCAGGTGTCATTATTGAGTTTCTCATTTTCAGACCCCTGCGCGCCAGAAACCGGGACAACTGGGTCATGAATACCTTTCTTCTCACCGTTGGTATCAGCATCATCATGGTCAATATCCACCAGCTGGGATTTGGAACTGAATTTAAAGGCATTATCGGCCATTGGAGCGGCAGGCCGTTTAAGTTATTTAGCGTTTTTATCAGCCGGGACCGGGTGTTTACTCTGTTATTATCCCTTGTGATTATTGCGGGTTTCGGAGGATTCATGAAATTTACCCGGATCGGCAGGGCCATACGGGCCGTAAGCCAGGATGAAACCGGGGCCATGATGGTGGGAATCGGTCTTCCCGGCATATTAATGTTTACCATGGCATTAAGTTGTGGCCTTGCATCCATAGCAGGCGCAAGCCTTCTGTTCATGTACCCATCCTATCCCACAGTGGGGCTGGAACCATTGTACATGGCATGGTTTGTTGTCATTCTGGTGGGCCTTGGCAACATCACCGGTGCCCTCATGGGGGGATTCATCGTTGCACTGTTTAAAATTCTCACCGTTGAATTTATCGGTGCGGGATGGGAATTTGTTATACCAACCATTTTCATCATGATCATTCTGGTATTTAAACCCAATGGTATCTTCGGATCTGAAGTCCGGGGACTCTTGGATCAATAAATTAGGTGGGACATATGCTTTTATATCAAAACAATAAAAATATGGATGGATTTCAGCGAATCCTTGATAAAATGTGCCTGACGCCCTTGGGTTTCTTCGCAATCATTCTTCTGATCCTCCTGCCCCAGATTCCTGGGATGAATGCCCAGTATCTGGTGAGATGGTTCACTCTTGCAGCATTTCTGGCCGCATGCAGCATAGTTTTTGACTTTACATCCGGCTTTATAAATATCGTAAATTTTGGTTTCATGGCCTTTGCAGGTCTCGGTGGATATGCATCCGCGATTATCGTAAACAACACAGGAATCATTCCCTGGGTCGGAATGCTGTTTGCAATGTTTATCACCGGCTTACTTGGCTTTTTCACAGGAATAATCACCCTGCGATTGAGAGGCATTTTTGCAGCGGTCATGACATGGTTTGTGGCACTGTCCCTCATGGGTCTGGCAACCAAACTTGTGAATCTCACCCAGGGTCCTTCGGGACTCATTGTACCCAAACTGTACCAGACGGCATCCAACATCCCCTATTATTATACCGCCATTGCCATGCTGGTCGTCTGTTACACCATCTGCGCCGTCATTGTTCGAAGCAAAAACGGTATCGCTTTCCAGGCCATTGGACAGAACATGGAAGCTGCCAGGGCTTCAGGGATCAATCCTGTCTATTACCGCCTCTTAAATTTTACCGTCAGCTGCATCCTTGCCGGTGCCCTGGGCGCATTTTACGCCCATTACTTTGGTGTCCTGACACCCGAGGTAATGCATACCAGTAAAACAGTGGAGGTGCTTGCCATCTCGTTCATCGGCGGAAGAGCCAGTTTGTGGGGAGGGGCCGCCACGGCATTTCCTTTTATAATTGCCATGGAAAGTATAAGATCCGCCCTGTCCAACCTGCCCGGGGTTCACCTTGTCATCTATGGGATTTTTCTTATCCTGGTCATGATCTACTACCCGGGAGGCGTTGCAGGCATTTATTCTGAAATCGTTGATAAAACAAAAAACAACAAATTGATTTCCTGGCTGGCGGCGCGATGAGCCGGCTTCGTAATATAAAGGGGCCGGTAAGGCCCCATTAAACATCCTTAACCTTTATTAAATGGAGAAAAAAATGCGCTTTTTCAAATCATTACTGGTCATTCCGGCCCTGATGCTTCTTTTATCAGGTACGGCGTTTTCAAATGATAACGTATTTAAAATCGGAGTCTGTGCAAGCTTCACAGGTTCAAATGCAACCTGGGGTGACAATACCAAAGCCGCAACCCAGGAAGCATTTGCAGAAATCAACAATAAAATCGGTGATTACGATATTGAACTGGTATGGGTGGACACAGAAGGTGACCCGGCCAAGGGTACCGGCGCCCTTTCAGAGGCGGTTGAACGAAAAGGCATTGATATCGTTTTTTACAACGTATTATCCGAGGTGGCAGTTGCCATGATAGATGTCGCCGCTCAGTACCAGATCCCCTACTTTTGTGGGTTGGGGGCAACAGAAATCATAAATGACAAGTATTTATCCAACCCTGAAAAGTATAAATACTACGGTGGAAAAGGGTGGCCTTCAGCTTCCAAACTTGTGGGTGGATATGTTGATGCCATCAACGACGCATACGACAGAGGCATCTGGATACCGAAAAACAGAAAAGTTGTTGTTTACGGTGCGGACAACGGATGGGGACGCTCAATTGGAAAAGCCTTGAAACAACTCCTGACAGATACCGGTTGGGAGGTTGTTATGGAAGAGTATCTTGCCATAAACCAGATGGATCACTATCCGCTCATCGCTAAAATTCAAAAAGCCGATTCATCACTTCTTGTGGGCACTCTGAATATTCCGCCGTTGATGTTCAGCTTTGTAAAACAGCTGGGTGAAATGGGATATGATGGCCTCGTGGTTGCCGAAGCGCTCAGCTGGGCTGGCAACTGGTATGAAATGACGGGAGCTGCCTCCAATTACCTTCTGGACATGAGCCCCCAGCTGGCCTCAAAAGACGCCGTTGCCTGGGCCGATCGCATGGAAAAAAAATACGGTTTCCGTCCCAGTGCTGCTGCAGGAGCGCTTCCCTATGATTACGCCCGTTTTCTTATCAAAAGCCTGAAACGTGCCCTTGAAAAACATGAAAAACTGGACAGAGCCGCCTATCTTGACATTATGCTGTCAGAAGTGATCACCGGGAAATTGACCTATACCATGGAAGAAGGTGCCCTGCTCATGAAAGAGTACCAGTACACAAAGGAGTCCATGCCCGATCCGGTGGTCAGCCCGGACCATTTTGCATTCCCTGTTGTACAGTACATGGACGGAAAACCCATCATCGTATTTCCGTCCCACCTGAAACAGGCGGATTTGAAAATTAAAAAATAGTGTTTTCCAACTGTTTTGTTCTTCAATAGTCATCTAAACACACCCTTTGATGTACCAGGGCAGGTTTGTGGTTGATGTATACGCCAATCAATCCAGACCTGCTCTAATTAACAATTCAATCCTAATGTACATCCATTTCCCATTTATTGTGCCAGACCAACACATCCCATTGCGCAACACCTCGGACGTATTGAGCGAGGCTTTACGCCATACTTAAACCTATGCAGCAAATCACTTGTGTATATCCTGCCCTTTGGCACACCGGAACAGGTATCTGATGAGGTAAAACGAAACATCGATATTCTGGCACCTGGTGGCGGATTTGTATTTGCCACTGTACACAACGTAACTGAAGGCGTACCCCTGGAAAATATTGTAGCTGCATATGAAACAGCTCTGGAATATGGCAGCAACCGTTAAGTTATAATACTCCCCGGCTTTGCCGGGGAGCTGTTTTCCAGGTTCGTCGTTGGCAATGTTGATTTATGCAAAAAAGCGAACTGCCATGGAAATTACAGGTAAAACCACCTATTACCCTCGGTCCCCATGGCACTGTTTCTATGCCCAGATATCGCCGATCTTAAACCCGTTGGGAAAGGGGTCGGTATAATCCAGCACCATGGTATTAAAACCCGTAATCCAAGCCTGGCCACCCACTGTGGGCACAACTGCCCTTTTATCGCCAATGCGGGTCTCTTCCACCAGTTCACCATAAAAAATATTGCCGAGAATGCCTTCATGTCGAAACTTCTCATTAATGGCAAGTTCACCCTTGGCATGTAGCACCGCCATTTTGGCACAGGTACCGGTACCGCAGGGGCAGCGGTCGATGGCCCCTGTCCATGTGGAAGGGTTGTCCCAATCCAGGGGACCGGATGCCACGGTCACGGCATTTTTCCAGTCGCCTTGCGGACTGTCCGTGGGGCCGGATAGCTGGGAAATGGTAATTCCCACACCGGGGTAATCCGGATGTGATACCGGCAACTGTTCATGGGCCGCCTGGCGAATCATGGCGCTTATCCGGGCAATTTCTCTTCCGTGTTCAGGAATCAGCTCAAGCCCTTTAAACTGGCGCACATCGGCAATGGCATAGAACATGCCCCCCCATCCCACATCCACCATCACTTTACCCAGGTGGGGGACATCTATCTGTGCATCCAGATGGGCCGCAAAGGCCGGTACATTTTTAAAGGTGACCTGCTTTACTTTACCGTTTTCACATTCAGCTCGGATACCGATGAGGCCAGCCGGGGCTTCCAGGGTAAGCTCAGTGACAGGTTCCGTCATGGGCAGCATGCCGGTCTCCAGCAGCACCGTGGCAACGGATATGGTGTTACCGCCGGACATGACAGGATACTCCACCTGTTCCATGATGATATAACCGGCATCGGCGTCGGGATGAACCGGCGGGCAGATGAGATTGCAGCACAATGGTGGATATCCACGGGGTTCCCTTAACATCATCAGTCGCAGCTGATCATCATGCTCCTCTAAGTATTTCATTTTATCATACACCGTAGCACCGGGAATATGGGGTACCCCGCCGGTTATTACTCGCATGGGCTCCCCAATGTGAGTATCCACAGCGTGAATGGTTCGTTTAAATCCCATTGTCAGATCATTCCTTTCTTAAAACTGTCAACAACAGCTCCTGATTTCAGCAACAGCTATGGCCAGTGCCTGACACCTGCTAAAACATAACTGTAGAAAACTTTCCGTTGTCAAAAAATTGAGTTGTTCTTATCCGAACATATTAACTTAATAAATTTCGTTTCACTGGGTTCTTTTCAACATATTCTTTCAATTTTTTATTCAATTTTTCCGGCATGTCGGGCATAACATAGTCTTCCACTCGTTTTTTCCACAGTCGATTGGCAACCTGAGCTATGTCCTCTGACCCGGAAGACTTCCACTTGAGATATGTCGATCGATCAAAAAGCCGTGGCTCATACAGGCTTTTGTAGTGGGATAAGGTATGTGGCAAGGTAAGGTAGGCTCCGCCCTTTGGTCCCACCTCTTTCAAGGTGTCAAAGGCCAGGGTATCCTCATTTACGGGGATACCCCTGCGGATATGTTTGACAATACCGCAATTTTCCTCATCAATAACAAATTTTTCAAAGGAACTTACCATGTACGATTCTAAGATACCGCAGGCATGGAGAATGTAGTTGGTACCGGTCATGGCAGAAGTAAGCAGATTCATCATGCTTTCGGCACCTGCCTGGGCATCCACCACCTTGGCATCGGAAACAGCGCCACCGGATCTACAGGGAATACCATAAAACCTGGCCATCTGTGCCGTACCAATACAGTTGATGGCTGACTCCGGTGCACCCACGGTGAGCCCAAGGGTTTTCATGTCTGCACAGGAGGAGGAATTATTAAGAACCACCGGTACCCCGGGACGAATGAGCTGGGTCACCACAATCCCGGCAAGGGCTTCGGCCATCATCTGGCTCAGGTTTCCGGCCCAGGTAACCGGCGTTGTCAATCCGGCAAGACCCAGCCCGCCGATACGCTGTGGAATGCCATTTTCAGCACAGTAAATCAACATTTTGAGCATGGTATCGTCGTAACTTAACGGACAGAAGGAGTCTGTGATGGATATAAATCTGGGCCTTTCAATGAGATCTTCCCGCGACCCATAAAGAATCCGGCACTGTTCAAAGGCAGATTTCATGGTACCGGCATCCTTGGACACCACCATGGGTTTTTCACAAAGGGTAAGTACCGTGCGAATGTATTCTGGGGTTCTCATCTCCATGGGAATGTCTCCCATTTCACAGGGAACTGAACTGGCCATGTCCAGATGGGGGCTCTCCTGGGTCAGCTTGGTGAAATTTACAAAATCTCTCCTTGTCCCTTCACGCCGACCGTTATCCAGATCATTGACAAAGGGAGCTCCATAACAGGGAATCGTCACCAGAGCATCCTTGTTGAACACCACATCATTGTCACTATTCCGGCCATACAGGGTAAATTCTGACGGTGGCAGCTTTCGCAGCTCCTCCACCATTCTTTTCTCAAAATAGACCACTTTGCCGTCTACTTTGCATCCCGCCTTTTTCAAAATCTCAATGGCGGGATCGTATCCGAAATGAATACCCACTTCATTTAATATCCGGAGTGCGTTTTCATGAATGGCCTCCACTTCATGGGACTCCAGCAGCTCAAAATACTTCATCTTAGTTCCTTTGCCATTTCGTATTACGTATTAAAGGACTTGGTTCTAAACGCGGCTTTTTTTGACAGCGCACACCAGATAACAACGAACAAACAATTGGAATTTAACACTATATTCAATCACCAAGCACTTAATACATATTCACTGGCCGGCGTTAGAACAACCCCCGTTTTAAACCTATGTCAAATGTCAGGATTCTTGCATCTTATGCTCGGTGCTGTGGCAAATATTTACCAATCATGAAGCCGGATGCAGCACAACGCGTGCATCCACCACGGCAAGCCCCTTTTCCATGGCAAATACGGGATTCATATCCACTTCTGCAATGGCTTCAACCTCTGACACCATGAGAGAAAGACGGCTGATGGCTGTCACCAAGGCCTCTTTATCAACCCCATTTGCACCACGAACCCCATCGAGCATGGGAGCCCCCTTGATCTCTTGGATCATGCGACGGGCTTCGGGTTTGTTCACGGGGGCCACCCTAAAGGAGACATCTTTGAGCACTTCCACAAAAATTCCCCCCAGGCCGAACATCACCGTGGGGCCAAAGGTGGTGTCCCAAGTAGAACCAATAATACACTCAACACCCATGGGCAACATGGAAGAGATCATCACCCCGAAAATATCTGCTTTGGGATCATAGGTGAGCCCGTTGGTTTTCAGGGTTTCAAATCCATTTCGGGCCGCCTCCGGGGTATCGATGTTAAGAAGCACCCCACCGGCATCGGTTTTATGAAGGATATCCGGCGAAACAATCTTCATTACGGCCGGGCCGTCCATGCCTTCCATATATAAGGCGGCTTCAGCCGCCGTGGTGGCCAAATGATATTCCGGCAGATCAAACCCATAGGCTTTCAGGATATCCCGGGCCTCGGTCTCCACCAGGTTTGTACGCCCCGACTGCCTGACAGTGGCGATGATCGCATCCACCGTTACCTTACGATTTTCAGGCAATTCCACCAGTTTCGCAGACAGCTCTTTTTCCAGCTCCTGTTTACGCTTTTCATAGGCCACAAGGGCGCCCATGGCACGTACCGTGGAATCTATGCCGCTGTATACCGGGACCCCGCCATCGGCAATAATCTTAAGAGATTCTGGCTGCTGGGCCTGGTAAATGGAGTGCATTACCACAGGCTTTCCCGCTTTTTTGATGCGTTCCACCAGACTTTCTGCCACCTGATTTTCAAGGACACGGAACTCCTCTGAAAGGTCTGCATATCCGCCATAAAGTCCGACAATGATCAATCCATCCACATCTGGATCATTGAGCAGCACCTCGGTACAACGATCAAATACCCACATGTCAGCCTCGGGGGTTCCAGCAAGATCCACGGGATTCTTAATGGGGCAATGGGGCATGAGAATTTCTTTGAGTTTATCCTGGGTGGCATCGGACAAAACCGGTGCTTCCAGCCCATAGGCTTCTGCCACATCCGTTGCCATGACGCCGTGTCCCCCGCCATCGGTGAGAATGGCCACACGATTTCCCCGAGCAGGAAAACAGGTGGCAAAGGCCTGGGCAACGTCCAGAAGCTGGGAAGGCGTATTCACCCGGAAAATACCGGCCTGGGTAAGCGCCGCATCAAACACGGTTTCACTACCCGCAAGGGAACCGGTGTGGGAAGCAGCTGCCCTTGCACCTGCTGCGCTTTTACCGATCTTAATGGCAGCAATGGGGGTGGTTAAGGTGGTTTTACGGGCCGCTTCCAGAAAATTTCGACCATCGGCTTCGGACTCCACACGCAATCCTTCCATGTAGAGCATCAACGCCTTTGTCTTTTTATCCTCCCGGATATAGTCCACAAAATCGTAAAACCGAAGGTCCATCTGATTGCCGATGGTAGCCCAGTTGCTGTAACCGATGTTTCGTGTCCTTGCATTAAAATTGATGTCTATGCCAAAATTACCGCTCTGGAGCACCAGACTTAAAGGGCCGGGATCAAGGTCTATGATACTGGCATTGAGACTGACGCCTGCGCTGAACATGCCCATGCAGT
The DNA here is from genome assembly GCA_963674605.1 of uncultured Desulfobacterium sp. GTDB lineage: Bacteria > Desulfobacterota > Desulfobacteria > Desulfobacterales > Desulfobacteraceae > Desulfocicer. The sequence continues at coordinate 3,100,637 of OY771474.1, forward strand.
TGGGTCCCATGATGCGCATATCACTTTTTCTGGCAATGGAAAGGATTTTTGCTTCAATTGCCTTGCCTTCTTCTCCGGTTTCGCCAAATCCCGTGGAGACGATAATAACGGCTTTAACTTTTTTTTCAGCACATTGTTCCATGACACCAATAATGTGGGCCGGTGCAATGGCCACAATGGCCAGATCAATTTCTGCGGGGACATCCAGCACCGATGCATAGGGGGGATACCCCAGTATATCTTTGGCACGGGTGCGGGAAATCATGTAAATATCCCCCTGAAATTTATTTTCAATCATACTTTTGGCGGTCCAGTATCCATACTTCTTCGGGTCTGTGGAGGCGCCCACCAGGGCCACACCTTTGGGGTTAAACAGAGCGTTTAACTGTGACATACTCTCTCCTTAATCTACGACACTTTTCGTTGTCTGACACTCAACAACCCCAATGGCCACATCCGGGCATACAATACGACAAATACCGCACAGCACACACGCCTCGGGGTTGACCTGTTCCACCACAGCATACCCGTCCTTATTCAGCTTGGAACCGATGGCCAGCACATCTTTGGGACAGGCATCCACGCATAACCCGCAGGATTTACATCTTCTTTCACAGATAAGATGTTTTTTATTCTTATTCTCTTTATGATTGGACATATTACACCTCTTTCACAGGTGCATTCATGCCCTGTTCCAATGCCTGAAGGTTCATTTCCAAAAGCCCAGGTTTCTTTTTTCCAAGGGTCTCTTTCAAGGCATGGGCAATATCGTCAAATTCAAGCATACCGCTCTCTTTAATAACTGCACCCATCATCACAATATTGGCGCATCGCACCGAACCGATGCCAATGGCCAGATCCGAAGCAGGAATCGCGATCTGCCGAATCCCCTCTTTGGGTGTTAAGGTTTCAACAAGGGAGCTGTTCACAAACAGCGTTCCACCCGGGGCGGTTCCCTCCAGGGTGGGGGCATAGATATTTTGACTCAGTGCCACTGAAATATCTGCATCACCTTCCACAATGGGATTGCCAATGGGGGCATCGGAAAGTACCACAAAGCCTGTGGAGTCCCCTCCCCTTTGTTCAATGCCATAGGTTTGTGTCATCACCACTTTGAAATCTCTTTTAATGGCCCCAAGACAGGTTAATTTTGCCATTAATGCAGAACCCTGTCCCCCAGACCCTGAAAATGCACATTTATGTTTCATTTTAAGCTCCATTTATTTCAGGATGGGGGTTCCATCCAGTTCGTTTTTAAACACCTGGGGTTGAAAATAATCCACCGCATTGTCAGCACACCATTTATAAGAATCAAGGACATTCTTATGAAGTCCTGTGGGACAGGGCACGATCACCTCCACAAAGGCAAACCCAAGGCCCTTAATCTGACATTGAAAAGCGGTTTCAATGCTTTTGGCCGTTTTTCGGACCCCCTTGGCGGTGGCCACCGTCTCCCGGGCAAGATACTTGACGCCGGGCATCTCCCTCATCATTTCAGGCACTTTCAGGGGATAGCCCTGAAAACTGACATCCCTACCCTTTGGTGTGGTGGATGTCTGCTGGCCACCGAGGGAGGTGGGGGACATCTGACCACCGGTCATGCCGAAAACGGAATTATTGATCATGATACAGGTCATGGGAAGCCCCCGGTTGGCGGTGTGCATCAACTCGGCAAGGCCGATGGCGCTCATGTCACCATCTCCCTGATAGGTAAAGACGATATTATCGGGCGAGGCCATTTTAAAACCCACAGCCATGGCAGGTGCCCTGCCGTGCATGGCCTCAAGGGCATCAATGTTCATGTAATGATGTGAAAATCCACCACAGCCGATGCCTACGATGCTCACCGTTTTTTCACGGATACCAAGGGTTTCAATGGTCTCTGCCACAAGACGGGTGACAATGCCATGACCACACCCCGGACAATAGCTGAAATTCTTTTCATACAGGAGGCTTGCTCCATATAAATTGGACAATTCGTTCATGGTTATTTCTCCAGAAGGTCTTGGGTCTTATGGGTCATATCCGCCAGGGTACACATGGGAAGATCACCACCTGTTTTTCCAAGAAAATGGACCGGAAATCGCCCGTTAACAGCCAAACGCACATCATCCACCATCTGGCCATGGTTCATCTCCACCACCAGTACCGATTTCACGGAACCTGGCAAACGCTCAAAGGGCTGCTTCGGAAAGGGCCAGAGTGTTATGGGCCGAATCAGCCCCACCTTTTTTCCTTGCTTTCTAAAGTTTTCCACCAGATCCAAAGCCATTCGTCCATGGATGCCAAAGGCCGCCACAACCAGCTCTGCATCCTGGGTTTCAATCTCCTCCCACTGGGGTTCTGATTCACAAATTTTTTCATATTTGGTTCTGAGTCGTTCGTTCATCTCTTCGCCCTGGGCATGGGTGTAACTGCCAGTGATCAAAGCGCGCTTTTCGTGATCCTTTGTCCCCGTGTAGCGCCATCCAGAGGTATCAAAATCAGAGGTATAATCATGGGATTCAGGCAAGGCAACCGATTCGGTCATCTGGGCCGTGATGCCGTCGATGACCATCAATACCGGATTTCGCCAGGTATAGGTCAGTTCAATGGCCCGGGGAATGAGATCAACAATCTCCTGACCCGATGCCGGTGCAAGAACAATGGTACGATAGTCGCCGTGTCCTCCCCCCCGGGTGGCCTGGTAATAGTTGCTCTGGGCCCCCACGATATCGCCATCTCCCGGGCCCACGCGCATGCAGTCCAGGAAAAGGCCGGGCAGTTCGCCCGCCGCCATGAAAGAAAGCGTTTCCTGCATCAAAGAGATCCCCGGACCTGAAGAAGATGCCACCCCCAGCTTGCCGGTACAAGCACAGCCGGCAAGGGCATTGGCCACGGCCAGCTCACTCTCCATCTGGATCATTTTTCCGCCAACTTCAGGCAAAATTACGGCACTTCGCTTCATTACATCGGTTGCCGGTGTAATGGGGTAGGCAAAGTGATACCTCACACCACAACGCACCATTGCCTCGGCAAAGGTTTCCGTGTTTTTAAGGATTTTTGTTTCAGCTGCCATGTCTCTCCTGTGTTGCTACGATTGTTAATTGATCACACGAAATTATTCCACCAGTATAGTTATGATGAAGATAATAGAAAGATCATATCTTTGTCAAGAAATAATTCATATGAATTTTAATACAAGCAGCTCAAAAACAGAACAATCTCTAAGATTAGCACCCAAACATGCTATCAAAGAACGATTATCATATGATGATATAACAAAAAACAACCTGATCCTGAGCAAAAGTATTGTGGGTCTTGATCGCAACAGCGACCACCACTGTGGCGTTTTCTGCAACGGAATCATGCGTAGGAATTTCAAAGAGATCGGCCTGCAAAGGGAGGGGCTACAATAAATCTTGGAACAACAGCGCTTATGGATTAAACTGTGGATAAAAAATCTGCCGAACCCTTTAACAGCCCTTAAAGGAAGCCCATATCCGAACAAAAATGAGCAGGATTGGCAGGAAGATAAAGAGGCCTGACTACCCATTCCGGACCACCGGATTTGTAATCAGCCTCCGCATTTATTTACTCAGCAAAATTTTATCACCAAAATCATACGTGATCTCGATGCCATGGTTATTCAGGAACACTTCGAAGTTTTACAATGGCTCTCTTGGGAAGATTAAGATGATTTCTCATACACCGCATGGCAAAGAACTCTTCTCCATTTATAATATGCTCAACGATTTGCTCGGCACTGCTAAGGGCCTCTTGTCCATAGGGGCTTGTCTGGGCCGTCACGGCGAGGTCAATATTTTTATGCATCAATTCATGAATCATGCGGACAATGGCACCAGCTGCACGGAAAGCAACGGCTTCAGCTATGGCCGCATGGAAATTGACATCTGCATCAATAAAGGCTTTTTTCTCTCCAATGCACTTTTTCAACTTTTCCAGGGCATTTTGCACATGCTCAATGCCTTTACTGTCTATGCGCTGGCAGGCCAGTTTCGTCACATGGCACTCCAAAAGCTCTCTGAGTTCAAACAGCTCAAAAGCAGAGGCATGGGAGAGCTCCTCCTCCATGGTGGAAAACACGGATTTGTTGAGGGGAAGCTCATCACGCACAAACATTCCCCGGCCATGGGCTACTTCCAGGTAGCCCATAATTTCCAGCACATTAACCGCCTCACGGATTGAAGAAGTTCCCACCCCAAATGCCTTGGCCAGATCAGCCTGGGTGGGCAATTTCTGTCCTGGCTCCAGCTCTCCAGATTCGATCTGGGCGATGATACGATTGGCAACTATTTCCGGCGTTGACTTACTCTTTTTGTCCCCTTCTTTTTTCTTTCTTCCATTCGGGATATTTATTTTTTTTTTCAAATGAAATCCTTTGCTATGCTCAGTTATTTAATCGGCACCACGTAAAATGACCGAAATTATTATAAATCCCAAAAAAACTTTCACAGTTTTACCCGTGTGATTACGCTGTTTATAAACATTATCTGTCTTTTTGATATCCTCTTTATCATTTTATCATCTGAACAATCAAGCAATCATACAATCATTTTTTTGAGTCAGGCTGTGGGCAAAAGGATTCCAATCACCATAAGGTGGTTTTCCCCGGGGGAAAATAAGTACCCGAGCATATAATATCCAAAACAAAGCATTGAGACATCAATTATCTATATCCATGGAATACGTAAAAATCTATGTGTGGATACTTAGTATAAATCAACCGGTAATCTTCTTGATATACCCCTGAAGGGCACGGTCAAGATCAGGTTCAAGCATGGTTTCAGGGGCTTTTGCCAGAACCTCTTTATATTTCTTATTGGCGGTGACCACCATATCAGGAGAGCCCTTGGCCTCCCAGGCATCATGGGCATCCCAGTCGGAAATGGTGGGGGACCACATGCCGCGACAGGCCTTGAAGGTGCTTGGGTGCATCAAATAGGTGCCGCCGGGACCAATCTCCCGGATGATGTCGGCGGCCAGGGCTTCACTGGAAAAGGCCACCCCTTCTTTAATACGCAATGCCCGGCTGATGATCTCCTGGTCAATGATCATCTTCTCATAGGAAATGGTCATCAGGGCATCAAGGGTACCCACACACTGAACCCCGATGTTTGCCCCACTCAATACCCCCATCAACAGACTCATCATGGTTTCATAACCCGCCTGGCAGTCCACAGCCTTGGAGTGGGTAATGCCGCACATGGTACGGGTGGGAAGATGGTAATATTCCCGTCCCATCTGGATGTTGGGGGTGTTGATGAGCATGGCCTCGGGTGTTCCTGCGGCAAAACTGCCGTTTTTCATATACCCGGTGGTGGAGGCCGTGGCATACACCACCGGTGCCCCGGGCCGGGTGAGCTGGGTGAGCACGATGCCGGCCAGAAGTTCCACATTCTGGAGTACCGCCGTACCCAGAAGACTTACGGGACCGGAAACACCGGCCATTATGCAGGGGGCCAGCAGGGTGATCTGGTTTCTTTTTGCATAGGCCATGATGGTTTCCACGGTTTCCGATGCATACCCAAGGGGGGTCAGGGGATTAACCAGAACCCCTGCCAGATGATGGCCATCCACAAAATCCGTTCCGCCGAACACCATATCCAGCATCTCAAAATTCTGCAGCACCTTCTCCTTGTCAAAGCAGAACCCGATGATGGGTTTGTCAGTGTTTTTTACGATTTCGTAGAGCATGTGAAGATGCTTTTTTTCCGGGTCCACATCCGAGGGATCAACGGGTATGGTGCCGTTAAGATGGATGTGTTCGCCGGCCTGGCAGATCTTCATGATGTTGGCATAATCTTCCAGGGTGGCCTTGCGTCGTCCCCGGTCCAGATCCTGCACAAACACCGGCCCCACATTGGGCTGCACCAGAAATCCTTCTCCCACTGTTTTACTTCGAGCTTCATTCCTGGCCGTCCAGGTAAAGGTCCGGGGACAGGTTTCAAGGGCCTTGTCCACCAGGGCCTGGGTGATAAAAACGGTTTCACCGTCCACCTTTGCCCCATGGTGTTTAAAGAGTTCCAGGGCCTCTTCACAATGGAAACGCACACCTGTGTTTTCAAGCACCTTCATGGATGCCTGGTGAATGGCGTCAAAGTGTTCCGGGGAAATGACTTCCAGATGATTGTTGAGTGGCATAATAATATCCTTTTTTGAAAACCGGCTTTACCTGAAGGGTTTTAAAACACAACAACAGGTGCTTTTCATTGAATCCGTAAATAAAGAGGACTCCTGCCCCATGGCAGGCACCCGCAGGTGCTCCATCGAACAGGAGCCGTGCAATGTAATGAGATTATTCTTCTTCCGCCGCCTGTTTCAGCATTTTAAACACAGACACGGCCATCATAATGGTGATAATGGCAAAGGGGGCTCCGGCTATGATGGCTGCCTTTTGAAGGGCCTGGAGACCACCGCTGGCAAGAAGCACCATGGCAAGGGAGCCGATGAAAGCGCCCCAGATGAGTTTCATGGGCGTTTTGGGTTCAATGTCGCCCTTGGACATCTGCATGGCCACAAAAAACGAAGCTGAATCAGCAGAGGTGATCAAAAAGATAATAAGGTTGATGAAAACAATAAATCCCACCAGGGTGCCCATGGGATAGGTGGATAAAAGCACATAAATGCCCGAGCCCATGTCGGCCTTTAAAGCACCTGCAAGATCGGCAGCACCTGAAATCTGGGCATGCTGGGAGGCGCCCCCCACAATGCTGAACCAGATGATCGCCACAATTGTGGGAACGGCAGTAACCCCGAGGACAAATTCACGAAGTGTACGCCCCTTGGAGATACGGGCCACAAAACCGCCGCAGAAAGGACCCCAGGAGATCCACCAGATCCAGTAAAAGACCGTCCACCAGCCAAGCCACTGACCCTTGCTGGCCGTGGCATCGGTCCAGAAACTGAGCAGGGCAAAATTGCTCAGATAGCTGCCGGCGGTTTGCACGGTGATGTTCAAAAGTTCAATGGTGGGACCGGAAAAAAGGATGAAAAGTCCCCAGCAAAATGCGATGATAACATTGGCGGTGGAGAGATTTTTGATGCCCTTGTCAATGCCGGAGATGGCGGAAATCACATAGGCGGTGATGAGAAAGGCCATGAACACCATCTGCCCGCCGGTGCTTAATCCGGCACCGAAAATATGCTTGATACCGGCATTGATACTAATAATACCAAGCCCCAGGGCGGTACTTACACCGGCGATGGTGGCGAAAGCAGCCAGGATTTCCACCAGGCGGCCAAAGGCGCTGCCGATGATTTTATCGCCAAAAAGGCCGTAAAGAGAGATGGAGACGTTCATGGGCTTGCCCATGCGATAGGCGGGAAAAGCAATGGCAAGCCCCACCAGGGCAAAAATACCCCAGGCATGGAGGCCCCAGTGCATGACTCCGATCTGAATGGCAATGATCCGGGCCGCAGGGGTCTGGGATTCTGCAAGATAGGGGGTGTTCATGTAGTGCATGATGGGTTCACCCACGGCCCAGAAGGCGTATCCCACACCCACGCCGCAGCTGAAAAGCATGGCGATCCAGGAAAAATAGCTGAACTCAGGCTTATCCTCGGCCTTTCCCAGTTTCAAGCTGCCGTACTTTCCAAAGGCGATCACCATGATGACGATAAAATAGATAGCCACAGACAAAATAAAAAACCAGCTGAACCGGGCCGTGATCCAGGACTGGACACTTGACAATCCCCCGTCAAAACTTTCCGGTGCCACAAAACCGTACACCACGGCAAAAAGGGTGATGACGGCCGTAACCCAGAAGATGACCGGGTCAAAGGGCCCCAGGTATCCGGCCAGACCGCTCTCTTTTTTTTCCTGGCCCGGGACGGCCATTGAAACTGCATGATTTGACATGATAGGTTTTCCTTTTAATGTAGATGCCCTGGTAAAAAGTCCGACATTGTTTCCACATCATATTGGGCTTGCAAAATGCTGCTAACTACCGCCTGATGTATCAAAAAAAACAAAGGTCCGAGTTTTTACCGGTTCATCATTGTTATTTCTGGCTGAGCAACTCGGTGATTTTCACGATTCCGTCCTGGGCATCCTCGGCATAGGCATCGGCTCCGATGCGGGCTGCCCAACGGGGCGTGACAGGGGCACCACCCACCACGGTGATGAACCGCTCCTTCAGACCCGCCGACTTCAGGGCCAATTCCAGACGTTTCTGCTGATCCATGGTGGTGGTCAACAGAGCACTTGTACCTATGACATCAACATTGAGTTCCAAAGCCTTTTCAATGATGGTATCCACGTCCACATCCCTTCCAAGATCATGCACGGTGAAGCCATTGGCCTTCATCAACGACACCACAATACATTTACCGATATCATGGACATCTCCCTTTACCGTGGCGATGAGCACCCCGGCTTTGGCAGCCCGTTTGGTGGTCTCATTTTTTTCCAGGGCATCGTTTACAAGATCCGTGGCCACCTTCATCACATCGGCGGCCTGGATTAGTTCGGGCAGGAACAGAGTGCCCCGGCTGAACAAATTCCCCACTTCGGCTATGCCGGGGATCAACGCCTTGTCCAGAAGTTCAAGGGGATCTTCACCCGAATCAATCACCCCTTCGGTGATCTGCCGGATACGCTCCATATTCTGGGTTAATATCATCTGTTTTGCATCTTCAAGCAGTTGTTGCTCAATCATATAAGGTACTCCTGAATATTCGTTGTGTTATCTACATGGTTTTTGCGAGCCGGACCGGATCACAACAGCGACCATTTAAATAAATCCGGTGCTCAACCCATTTTCTCCACATGAAACTTCATCCAACATTTTGAAATCATAGAAATTTCATTCGCCTTTGTGGCTGGCGCGACAACCATATGTTTTTTTATATGAAAAGGTAGCCTTCAAGTCTACCTCAGCAGAGCCCCTCCCCCGATGGGCAATAGGAACCGGACAATCGAGCTGTCTACAGTTCCGGTCCGGGACCATTGTCCGTCGGGGGAGGGGCGGCATAATGCCATTTGGTTCCGCGTCTACGACCCTATCTTCGTTGTGTCCGCCAGGACATGCGGTTTATAAGAAAGTGTGGAAATGCCTGACATTACTTTCATGCTTTGTTGTGGGCGGAATGGGATCAGAATACGGTCCGCCCGTGGCGGTTATGCGGAAGGAACCTCCTTCCACACGGGGATTCCAAGTTCCCTTTCCGTTTCTTCCACAATGCGTCTCAACTCAAGGGCAACTTCAGCGGAAAGGGGTTCGGGATGGTGTTTTTCCATTAGACGTCTGGCCTCGGCCACGGCCCGGTCGTAGAGAGTGGGAGAACCGGCCCCTTCCCACTGGGCACGCACCCTGCGGTCCATGAGACGTGGGCTGGATTGAATTTTCATGTTCTGAAAGGTATTTTTATGGCTGAGAAAATCTTTAAATGGACCGACCTCCTTGATCACGTCCACGGAAAGTGTTTCATCATTCACCGGAATTCCCATCACAACATGCTTGATCATTTTCGCAAATTCATTGTCCATGACCAACTGACCATAATCAAATGTCATGCCACTTTCGAGCATTCCCAGACCATAGATGAGGTTGGCACCTGCCAACGCCGCCGTCATGGCCGTAAGGGTTTTTTCGTGTCCGCTCTGGGCATCGCATGTCTTTGAATCTCCCTAACCACCGGCGACCCACGTGGGCAGTCCATAGTAATTGCCAAGCCTTGCCACGGCAGCGTTTATCATGGCGCATTCCGGGGTGCCCACAGATGCCGACCCAAAGCGCAGATCCATGGCGGTTGTGGAGCTTCCGTATATCATGGGGGCACCTTTTAAGGTGTTCTGTCCCAGGACAATTCCGCCCAGCACCTCGGCATTGTGGGTCACCATGGTGCCTGCAAGGTTCACAGGAGACGATCCCCCGGCCATGGCCATGGAAAGAACATTGACGGCCAGGCCATGCCGGGCCCCTTCCATAATGATTTCACAGGTATCCCGCACCAGTTTTAAGGGGCTTACCGGGCAGGTGTTAAATGAGAGAAGGGGACGACGTCTGAGGGCATCCATCCCCCCGGCCACGGCGGCAGCCATTTCGGCAAGCTTCTTTACCAGAAAACCGCTTATGGGGCCGATGAAACAATGCTTGGTGGTATTGGCAAGCAGCACTTCGGCATTGTGAAGGGGGGCCACGGCCTGGTCCACATCGTGGGCGCCAACAGCCCTCAAATTCACATCAATTTCGTCCATGGCATCCACCATTCTGGCGGTCATGGCCACGTCTCGTTTTGTGGTGGGACGGATCTCTCCCGTATCAATATCCACGATCTTAATGCCTTCACCAAAGTTGGTGAATCCAACGCGATTTCCCTCCATCACAAAATCATGTTCAGGATTTCGTCCGGCCAGAAAAATCTTGGAAGGCGCACTGTCGATGGCTTCCTCGATCATAAACGGATGAAAACGTACAATTTTGTTGTCTCGGTCCACCATGGCACCGGCCCCTTCAAAAACATCCAGTGCCGATTCATCCTCCACAAAAAGACCGGTCTCCTTTAACACCTCAAGGGTTGCAAGGTGAATTTCATGAAGCTCGTCATCGGAAAGCATGTTGAGGTTAAAACCCCCGCTTGACCGCTTTCCTGCATGCAGGTTACGTCTCATTTTTTTTCCTTCATTTTTTCCATTCATGCCATTGGTTTACAGGCGGCAAAGGAAGTATCAGCAGATGTGCACATCCCCTTGGGAAAATAAGCCCACCAAAACCCCATCTTCAAATAATACTTTTTGCGTTGTCACCTCTTGAATTTAGATGTGTTGACCTTGAAGGAGAATCCCATACACGGTGCACTGCTCCCCCAACGCCCATCCCTTCATATCAGCCTTGACAAGGCACTTCCTTTCTTGCGGCGATTTTCATGCCCCAAACGATTCTGCAATCTGTTAAATCCAAATGCAATCTGCATGCCATCAACGCTTTTAAAAAAATATAATTAAATAACAAGCAGTTACGAAACAAAACTCAGATATATGGGGCAGCGATTCTCAGAGATAAAACAGTCGATATCGACTCAAAAGCTAAAAAAACGTTTAATTGCAGGCACTTGTCAAGAGGCGATATCATCTCAGGCAATCGCAAAACACAAATTACTGATTTTATTAAGTTAAAATTACATAAGAATTCATATCGACTCAAAAGTTCTGAAGCAAAACATGGTCAATCGTCATCGTTGTCAAACCGACGGGGTCAGGCTTGTATTATTAAAGCCTGACCCCGTCCCCACCAATATAACACGGCGAGACGGCACCCGTCACTTCATGCGTTTATTGGCTTTCAACACCTTGGAGAGGTCATGTTTTTTTAGCTTTCGCATCACCTGGGACTGGGTCATACCAAGGTGGGAGGCTATGGCCCTTGTGGTGGTGCAATGGGATATGGTACGGATGAGAAGTTCTTTTTCAAAGGCCATGACCATTTCGTCAAAGCTTTGCTTTCCATCTTCGGGGGAAACGGGATATGCCATGGCGCCCCCCCGGGGGGTCATGGCGGCGGTGGTGGCATCAAGGACCGTGTCCATCAAATTGGTCTCGCTCATGACAACGCTTTTCTTGATGGCATTTTTCAACTCCCGGACGTTTCCGGGAAAGGGATAGGACTGGAGCCGTTCCAGCCCCCGGGAGGAGATCCGCCGCTCCATGCCGTACTCGTTATTATATTTTTCCAGGAAAAACATGGTAAGCTCAAGGATATCCTCCGGCCGGCGGCGAAGGGGCGGCAGGGTCAGGGTGAAAGTGTTCAGGCGAAAGTAAAGATCCTGCCGGAAACGCTTGTGGTTGACCTGATCCACCAGATCCACATTGGTGGCGGCAATGACCGTGCAGTTGATCTTAATGGGTTTAAGCCCTCCCAAGTGGAACACCTCCTTATCCTCAAGGCATTTTAAAAGCTTGGCCTGGACCATCTGGCTCAACTCCCCCAGCTCATCCAGGAAAAGGGTACCGCCCTGGGCCATTTCAAACAATCCGATCTTGCCCTGATCCCTGGCACCGGTGAAAGCTCCTTTTTCATAGCCGAACAGCTCCGCCTCAAGCAGAGTTTCCGGAAGGGCCGCGCAGTTGATCTGGACAAAGGGTCCTTTTTTATTGAGACTGTTCATATGGATGAACTTTGCCAGCAAGCCCTTGCCGGTGCCCGATTCCCCAAGGATAAGAATGGTTGACACATGGATGCGGGAAAGCTTCAGGGCCGCCACCAGCACCTCCTGCATCTCCTTGCTTCCGGCGATGATCTCCTGGTCCCGGAGTTCCTTCAAATTCAGGGCCGTCATGGCCTCCCTGATACGGTCGGTCTCGCCCCGCACCTGTTCCAGCTCCTGCTGCAGACGGTTCAACTGGGTCAGATCCCGCTCATTGACGATGACCATGGAGATTTTGCCTTCATCGTCAAACACAGGGGTGGAGGTAACAAGCAGGGAACGCCCTGTTCGCAGGGCCTTTTGCATCATGGTCACGGTTCTGCGGGTCTGGAACGCCTTGCGGGTGACGGACAGATCCACAATGCCGGAACTGACAAGGGCTTTATAATGCTTTCCCACCACCTCTTCTGCCCGGATGTTCAAAAGAGTTTCGGATTTGCGGTTGATGCGCACCACCGTGCCGTCACCGTCAATGACCCATATGCTTTCAGAGGAGCTGTCCAGGATGGATTCAAGCTTCTGGTTGGTGTTCTGCAGATCAAGGGTCTGGGCCTTTAATTCGGCCTGGAGATTCTCCCGGGAGTTGTACAGCTCTGCTTCCATCTCCCGCTCCCGGGTGATGTCCAGATGGGTGCCGACCACCCTGACAGAGCCCTGTCCTTCCCTTTCGCCCACCCGCATGCCCCGGGAACGGAACCAGCGATAACTGCCATTACTGGTCCTGAGCCGATACTCGGAGCAGTAGGTATCACAGGAACCGTTAACAACCTCATCAAATTTTGCCAGGGCGTCTTTTCGGTCATCTGGGTGGAGCATCTCCTCCCAGGCTTTCAGGGTGGGGGGAAACTCTCCGACCCGGAACCCCAGCATTTCATAATAGCGTGGACTTAAATATCCCTCTTCACTTCCGGTGTCCCAGTCCCATAGACCGTCAACCGATGCCGTCATGGCGTAATCAAGGCGTTCTATCTCGTGCTTTCTTTCGGTAATGTCATGGATAATGGAAATAAGGAGGGTTGTTTTCCGGTTTTCATCCGACACACAGGAGGTGCTCATCAATGCCCATATTTTCTTCCCTTGCAGGGGTTTAATGATGACAAAAATATCCCGGGCCACCCAGTGATTATCGGGACTGTCCGGTCCGGATGGGCCGGGAGACTTTAAAAGAGAGGTGTTGTACGGTGTTTTTTCAGGATAAAACATCTTGCCGCCCACATTGAAAAAACCCTGAGCAAGGGTTTTCCCCAGCAGGTCTTCCCGCAAAACGCCCATGAGATCAGCCATGACAGGGTTGATGAACACAACGGTGTTGTCGACCCCGCTGGTGATGATGATTCCCTGGGGGGCCTTGTCAACGGCTGCATGAATCAATGCGTTTTTTTCCACATCCATCAAGAAAACCTGATCTTTTTAAACCGCCACGGGCGGAGTATATTTCGTGGCCCGGGTCTGACCACAACAAAGATAGGGTCGTAGACGCGGAGCCAAATGGTATTAATGGGCCCGGACCGGAACTGCAGACAGCTCAATTGTCCGGTTCCTATTGCCCATCGGGGGGGCGGCTCTGCTGAGGTTGCCTTTGAGGCTGCCTTTTCATATAAAAAAAATTATGGACATTGTTCATTTTTTTACATAAGCTTTTTTAAATCTTTTGTCTGCTGTTTTGCAAGAACTTTCAAGGCCCGGGCCACATCTGCCTGCCCTTTTAATTTTTCCGCAGCAGCTTCGTAATAAGCCAGGGCACGCTCAATCAACGCCCGGGACTTTTGCGTAAAAGCTGCGTCGTCCATCTCCTGTGATGCCACGCCTTCCAGAACATAGGGTGCCCGGGTAAACCCCTGTATGGTCTCAAGGATCATCTCCGTAACGTTCTCCCGCCGGACCCGCTGCACCTCTTTTATGCGCTTGCCGGCTGTTTTGGCCAGGGCCCGGCACAGTCCATGCTGGGCGGCCAGGGCCGGATTCCCTGCGGCATCGTCAAAAAAAGCCTTTTGTTCCTTTTCCATCTCCTCGGCAAATCCAAGGATACTTCCAAAATTAATAAGGGGCATGGCACCTCTTTTCGTTCCAATTCATATTGTTTTTTCTTTGGGGTGGGGGTCAGGCTCTAATACCACATAGCCTGCCCCCGCTGACCCGGCAATTGTGACGGGTGCCCCATCTTATGCTCAAGGCCTGAATTTGAATTAAAAATACCGTTCAATCACCACCTTGGTGTCTGTGAAGAACTGAAAGATCTCCCGGCCATGGCCCTTGATATCACCGAACATGGAGTTACCGGAGCCACCAAAGGGGAAAAAGCTCATGGGGGCGGCAATGCCTATGTTCACCCCGATCATACCGGGAGCTGCCCGATATCTCAACTCCCGGACGGCTTTGGCGTTTTGGGTGTAGATGCATGCGGCATTGGCAAAATTGCGGGTATTGATAAGCTCAATCACATCGTCCAGGGTCTCTGAACGAACAATGCTCACCACAGGCCCGAAGATCTCCTCCTTTGCAATGGTCATGTCCGGTGTCACATTATCAAAAATGGTGGGTCCCACAAAAAACCCGTCCGGGTAGCCGTCCACGGTGAAATTACGGCCGTCAAGGATGAGGTCTGCCCCCTCCTCAAGCCCCTTTTCAATATAGGAAAGGACACGTTCCCGGTGTGCCTGGCTTACCACCGGTCCCATGGCCGTACTTTCATCCAGTCCGTTGCCCACCTTCATGGCACGGGTGGCTGCCACAAATTTTTCAATAAAGGCATCGGCCCCTTCACCCACCGGCGAAAGGATGGAGCCTGAAAGGCAGCGCTGACCCGCACATCCAAAAAAGGAGGTGATAAGGGAGGGCATGCCGGCATCCACTTCTGCATCGGGCATGATGGCCACAATATTTTTGGCCCCGCCCAGGGACTGAACCCTTTTGCCCGTGGCCCCGCACCGCTCATAGATATAGCGGGCCGTGGGGGTGGAGCCCACAAACGAGATGCCCTCAATGTCCGGATGGTCCAGAAGACCGTTGACCACATCCCGGGAACCGTTGACCATGTTGATCACCCCGTCGGGGAGTCCCACATCATCAATGACTTCAAATATGCGGTTCTGGGTCATGGGCACCTGCTCCGAGGGCTTCAGCACATAGGTGTTTCCCGTAACCAGGGCATAGGGAATGAACCACCATGGCACCATGGCTGGAAAGTTGTAAGGAGCCACACAGGCAAAAACGCCCATGGGCTGGCGGTAAAGGGAAGAGTCAATGCCCCGGGCAATGTCCTCCAGGCAGTAGCCGGTCATCATGGTGGTGACTCCGGTGGCATGCTCTATGTTTTCGATCATGCGGCGCACTTCACCCCGGGATTCATCAATGGCCTTTCCCTGCTCGGTGGTAAGCACCCGGGCAATCTCCTCAAACTCATCCTCAAAGGCCTCTTTAAGCCGAAACAAATATCTGGAACGGGCCAGGGGCGGGGTCTGTCTCCATTCGGGGAAAGCCTCTGCCGCCGCTTTTACGGCAAGATCCACATCTGCCTGGTTGCCGTAAGGAACCCTGGCAATCTTTTCACCCAAAACAGGGTTCCAGACATCACCGTATACCTCGGAACCGGAGCTGACCCAACTGCCGTTTATATAATTTTTGATCACCCGTATACTCACGTTCATGTCTCCCATTTAAAAACCTCAACTTTCGGGCGTAAGTCGTTCAAACCCGAAAGTTGATTTATAATCATGGCGCTACAATTGAGCCAGGCTCTCTTCCAGCACATTCACCAGGTTCAAAATATCTTCCCGTTCAATACAGATGGGGGGGTTGATGCGAAGAATATTGCCATGAACGCCACCACGGCCCATGATAACGCCTTTGGCCTTGGCATATTCAGCCACCTGCATGGCCTCATTGGGTGCGGGTTCTTTGGTGGTTCTGTCCTTGACACACTCAATGCCTCGCATGAGGCCCCGGCCTCTGAAATCACCGATTACATCATATTTCTCCATTAAGGCAACCATTTTCTCTTCCAGCAGATTCCCAAGCTCCATGGCGTTTTCCATGAGATGATCCTCTTTAATCACCCGTAAAACCGCCCTGCCCGCAGCACATGCCATAGGGTTTGAGCCGTAGGTGTTAAAGAATTTTTTTTCGGCCATGGCCTGGGCCACTTCTCTTTTTGCAACAACAGCAGCCAGGGGATAGCCGTTGCCGATACCCTTGGCCATCACCACGATATCCGGTGTCACGCCATGGGATTCAAATCCCCACATGTGGGACCCCATACGGCCGAATCCCGTCTGAACCTCATCAACGATGCACACGCCACCGGCGGCACGCACCCTTTCAAAGGCCCCCTTCATGTAATCGTCGGGCATGGGAATCACCCCGCCGAAACCCTGGATGGGCTCCACGATGAAACCGGCAACCTGTCCCGGTGTAGAAGAGCGGATGGTGATGTCTATCTCGTCCAGGTAGGGTTCCACAACGGCACCATGGGCACCCCGATACTGATCCGGGTTATGGACATGGAGAATGCCGGGGCTTGAAGGGATGTTATGCCGGCAGGTGCCGATACCGGTAAGGGACATGGCCCCGAAATGCAACCCATGGAAACTATTCCTGAGGGATAAGATATCAAAGTTACCGCTGTAAAGCCGTGCCATCAACATGGCCAGATCGTTGGCTTCGGCACCGCTGTTGACAAAATGGGCCACCCACTCTTCCCCGGGGGGCAGGGTCTCCACCAGCTCCTGGGCAAAGTGGGCGGGCACGGCCTGGTAGTACATGGTGGTACAGTGCACCATTTCATCAATCTGCCTTTTGGCTTCATGGTTCACCAGGGGATGATTGTGCCCCACACTAATGCACAGATTCTGGGCCAGGCAGTCCAGATATTTTTTGCCGGTCTCATCCCAGACATACTGCATGCTTGCTTTCTTAAGCACCACCGATTTCTGGAAGGCTGTAAAGGTTGCAAGGGAAGGAGACATGTACTTGTGCCGACGGTCCAGGGTAGCCTGGTAATCCCAGCTGGTTTCAATGGGTTTGTAGTGATTCATCAATGATCTCCTTTCACATTAACCCGCTTTTTCGTTTAAAGCGATTGACACAGTTGATATCCATGCCCATCAGACGTGCGATGTTGATCTTTGCTGCCATGCTGTCGGTGGTTCCCTGACCTTCTGATAACCGGAAAATATTGAGGTCCTCCCTCACTTCTCCCATCACCACAGGATCATTCAAATCAAAGACAGAGACAGAAAGCTTCTCAGCAACCATTTTTTTTGCCGCATCGATTCTCATTCCACGGTTCAGCTGCAGACGTGCCACCAGATCTCCGGCAGTACGTACTCCGCCCATTCCCGAGGAGAGTGCATGTGCGGCATGCATCCCGTATGGATCGCCTACGCCAACCTACAGCCCATCAAGTCGGCAGATCTCAATATGGGCCTTGCTGGCCTTGGATAGTGATCCCACCGGCGGAGTCAAGGTCAGGGGAACGCCGCACACCCCCATGCCAAGATTGGCATGGACCGGGATGGAGGAGGCCTCTGAAGCCGCCTTGCAGAAGGTCACGGACCGGGCCGTGTTCCAGGGCAAAGATTCGCTGGTGACAATGTTTATGGCAGGACCGAATATGGTGGCCCCGGCCTGCTGGGCAAGGCGTACCTGGTCCTGGGGATAGAGCCCGGCAAGGCGGGTACCTTCCCAGAAAAGATCGCCGTGCATGCCAAGGACAAATTCACCGGCCATGCCCATTTCAATACCCATGTCCGGGTATTTTTCCCTTAAAATTTTAACGGTCTTCAATGCCGCCAGGAAATCGGCATCACCTGCGGCACCCACGGTATCAATGTTGATGCCGTCCACCCCGCCCTCGTACATCTCCGATGCCACAAACACCATGTCGCTGACGGCATATTCAATGGCCTCTTCGTAGGCCTGGCGGGCCTCGCCAATCTTGCCCATGGGCAGAAGATCCGAAGGGTTGGGGCAGGGCCCGTCGGGCTGGCTGTAAAGGCCAAGGTTGGGCATACCGCCATAAAACACCGGCGCCACGGTGGAGTTGAGCAGAAGATCCAGGTCCGGAAGCTCAAAACCCACAATGGGCTTCACCGGTTTATAACTGTAGTCGATGTGCTGCAGTTCCAGGGTGTCTGCCCCCATGGCCCTTTCAAACACCTGAAGGGACTGGACCCTGTCAATGACAATGTGGGCCCGCCGGATCTTGGAGGACATGCCGTCGTAGGTCATGCACACTTCCCTGCCCGACTCCACACCCATGATTTTATCTTTGCATTTGAAAATATCAAACATGTACTGGATCTCATCCTGGCCAAGCGGCGGTACTTTGCCCCGATCCACTGCATCCTGCACTCCGGCTTCGATATCTGCCATGACCTCATCCGGGGTCATCTCAAGCCGATACCCGTCGCCGGTACGCGTCAAGATTTTTTCCATCTATCTCTCCTTTACTCAACGGATACAACCATCTTCAACCTCCAGCCAACTGCTGTATTCGGCACTCCTCATTCCCAAATTTACACTTTCCATAACCATGTCCCCATGGGGATGGAAATTTCAAAAAAAGAGCAAACCACTTTGCAGTGGTAAATGATGGATGTCCTGTATTCACTAAAATTTCATCACAACAGATGCAGCATGAAAAATAAGAACCTGTGATCCGCGAGTCCTTTATCAAAATCAAACTTTTTAAAACACGATGAAATCTTGTTTTGATGCCATCGTGCCAGATATCATTACAGTGCTTGCCGTAATACCAAACGATAGATTGCAGTCTGCGTCTGGAGCCTGAAATGACAACCGCCATGGGATGCATCTGCACACGTTGACAGCCACATGTTCCATGTGGGGAGGATCCATCCCGGAGATAGAAGAAATATTCAGCAACAATCATGCCAGATTTTTAAAGCAGGAAGGATAGACGGAACATACTGATTTTAAAAGTTATTTTAACCATAAACCCCAAAACACCCTTTCATTTCATCGAGACCACTTGAGACGTTTTCAACTCAAAATAAACGAAAAGACTTTTATTCAAGAAGCTTATGAAAAGAATCAATATCAACTCAACATAACACCTCAATTTTAATATAAATTTAATTCCATATCTCCAAAAAATTCGATTTCAATTCAAGAAGCAGCATAAAGTAAATCCACCTTGATCCGGGGCGGTCAAGCAGATTTAACCTTTAAACCCTGGTGTGATTAAAACAAAATTTTGCCTTTTAAGAAATCGCCTTTCCCGTCAATAATCATATCCAGATTGTAATAATCAAGAAGGCGCTTTACCTGTCTTTTGCCCTCTTTTCGAACTGACAAGTATTTCTTGTGAGTTGACTCGGGAGCTAACTCTTCTTCTTCATAAATGTTTAAAATATGCTGGCTGATATTCTGCTGGCTTGTTTGAAACAGCTCGGCCATCAAAGGCTGGGTCAGCCACACGGTTTCATCTTCCAGCCGCACATCCAGTTTCAGGGTTCCATCTTCTGCCTGATAAACCAGAAACTGTCCCTTTGCCTGCTCTATTTCGTATTTTTGATTTTTTTCGCGATTGCTCATATCGTCTTCACCTCGGAGATGGGTAAAAACAGGGTGAGGATGGATTGAAAATCATAACTTCACCGTTTATTGGCCCTGGTCAAT
Source organism: uncultured Desulfobacterium sp. (assembly GCA_963674605.1). Lineage (GTDB taxonomy): Bacteria > Desulfobacterota > Desulfobacteria > Desulfobacterales > Desulfobacteraceae > Desulfocicer. The sequence continues at coordinate 3,120,425 of OY771474.1, forward strand.
GTTATTTTGGGAGCATCTTTTCTAATGCCTGTCTTCCTGTTATTTCAAGATGCTGGCGTGTTGACCGAATATTTACATTTTTATTTTGTCATCCCCATGAGAGACATAAGTTTCTTTCCCAGCTCAGCATTATCATACATCCCCAGAAAATGTTCATATCCCACACCCGTGGCCGAAGTAATGACGGGGATACCGGTGTGACTGTAAGACCCCCAGGCAATACCGGCCTTCTGGTTTAAAAGATGTGTCAACGTTATGCTTAAAGGGTCATTTCCGCCATACCTGAGGTAGAATGCATACGCTTCCGATGCGGTGGCCTCACCGTGCACACTGATTTTATAGGCATCCCGGAGCTGTTCCACTTCACTGGGTTTCAAGCGCATGATATCGCTTTCATCACCTTCAAAGTGAAGTCCCAGGTATTTTTTGGCCAGAGGTTCCATTTGTTCAACCTGTGAAATATCCTCCGTAAATCCAAGTCCAAAAAATTTTGTGATGATGGGTTCCATTTCCTCAAAGGAAGGTTTTTTTTCCATGGTCCGCAGAGGAATGATAATATCCTCCGCAAATCGAAGCCCGAAATATCTGCTAATGAGGGGTTTCATCTCCTCAAAGGACGGTTTTTTTCCCATGGCCCGCAGGGGCATAACAATCTTTTTTTCAAACCTACGGGAAGACATTTTCTGATGGTGGAGAAGGGTAAAATCCATGTCATAGTGGGTACCGGCAAATCCAAGGCTCATTCCACCGCACTCATGGTCGGTGGTGACAACAATCAAGGTTTCCAGGGGATGTTTCTGCAAAAAGACAAAGGCCTCATTGATGGCAGCATCAAAGGCAATGGTATCCCGAATGGCCGCAGCCGCATCATTGGCATGGCAGGCAAAATCAATCTGTCCTCCCTCCACCATCATGAAAAACCCCTTCTCCCCTTTCAGAAGTTCAATGCCCTTGCGGGTGAATTCCGCAAGGGAGATGTCTGTATCATCGGCGTCCATGGCATAGGGTAATGAATGGCCATGTCCAGACTGACGGTTCATGACAATCACTTTATCAGCCCCAGGGGAAAGGGCATTGAACGCCTCCCGGGTATTGACAAGACCATACCCGGCCTTACGGATAACATCCAGGGCGTTGCCTTTAAAATCAAGAGACTTACCATATTTGTTTTCAAGATCTCTGAACCCGCCCCCGGCAAAATAGTTAAAATCACTCCGGGCCAGGGCAAGAGCAATGTCATAGTACTGCTTTCGGGAAGGCACATGGGCGTAGAAGGCGGCCGGGGTAGCATGATCTATGGAAACACTGGTGATGATACCGACCTTCCTCCCCTGGTCCCTGGCCCGCTCTGCAATGGTTTTAAGGGGGCTGTGGTGGATATCAAGCCCCAGTATCCCCACCCGGGTCTTCTCTCCACAGGAGATGGCCGTGGCAGCTGCGGCAGATCGTGTAATGAACTGATCCGCCGCACAGGTGGTGGTGATTCCCTGGCCGGGGAAGCTATCCATAAGAAGGGATTTTCCAGCAAACCGACCGGCTGCCACCCGCTGGCTGATGCCCATGCCATCACCTATGAAAAGAAACACATACTTTAATTCCGATGCGGCAGCATGCCCGCCATAAAGTCCTGACAGACAAATAAAGCTTATTAATACATAAAGAAATCTAAAATTGATTTTCCTTTGCATGATAATTTAACATCCTTCTCTATTTCGGTTAGCGGATAAGATTCGTTGACCTTAAGGTTATGCAGACGTTGTGCTCAGCCACTGTCCCATGAAATCATCTCGGGCACAAATCAAGGGTTGCCTCCGACTCTAATAAGCACTAAGTATCACAATATTATGAAGAATGGATGATTTTTACCCCCCGTTCGACAATGATAGATACAAAACACAAAAACAACGGGAAAAACCTGCGCCGCCTTGACCCGGACACAAGGCAATGCTAATTTGACCAGATCAAACAAGGGCCGGACCACCGGCCATGGACGATCATTCGTGGACCAAAGGGATCACATAAAAATGGAAAAAATATCCGCATGCACACTGGATTGCCAGGACACCTGCTCCACTATTGTCACGGTTCATCCAGAGGACAACCACGTATCCATCACCGGCAACCCGGACCATCCATTTACCAAAGGATTCATCTGCTCCAAGGGAAGAAACGCCCACCAGCGCCGGACAAGCCCCCGCCGCATCACCACTCCTCTGATCCGCCGGGGGGATGGGTTCCGACCAGGCACCTGGGATGAAGCCCTTAATCTCATTGCCGAAAAAATCACTGTCCTGGGTAACCAGCCGGCTTCCATGCTCCATGTCCGTCATTACGGCTACCGGGGGGCACTTGCCGACGGCAGCAAATATCTTTTCAATACCCTGGGGGCCTCCACCACCCGGGGTGCATTGTGCGACGATGCCGGATGCACGGCATATATGGCAGATTTCGGTGCCCTCAAGATGAATGACCCCATGGATCTTCTCAATGCCCGTCACATCATCAACTGGGGCAAAGACCTCTCCCGATCTTCCATTCATCTGGCGCACATTGTCCACCAGGCGCGCAAACGGGGATGTCGGGTCACCACCATTTCTCCAGGAGGAGATAAAAATAGGGCCTGCAGCGATTACATCATTCGTATCCGTCCCGGCAGAGACAGATTTCTTGCCGCAGCTGTCATCAAGGCTGTTTTAGATCGTGGCCTTGCCCATCGCCCTGCCCTTTCACGGGCAACGGGCCTTGACGGGTTTTTGAAAAACCTGGCCCATCACACCCAGGAAGACCTTTTAAATGCCTGTGACTGCTCCCTCAAAGACCTGGAACATCTGGTTTCTGTTTTTACCCGGAAAAAAAATTCTGCTGAACAACAGATTGAAAAAACGGAAAAATCCAATGTTGAAACACCCATTGGCTACTCTGGAAACAAGTCCGGCCTCCCGGAAAGAGACCCCGTGGCCCTGATCATGGGATGGGGCATCCAGCGTTATCTCTTCGGGGGGGAAACCGTGCGCTACCTCAATGCCCTCTCCTTTTTGTCAGGCCATGTGGGACAATCCGGAGGCGGCACCTATTACAACATTCCTTCCAGCAGGAATATAAACACTGACTGGATAACCCGGGCCGGAAAGCCTGCCCGAAGCCTTGTTTTACCCCGCATCGGCAAAGAAATATTAACGGCCGATCCCCCCATACGGTTTCTGCTGGCCGATGGCAGTAATTTCGTAAACCAGGCCCCTGACGCCGACACCACCATCAAAGCCATTAAAAAGATTGAATTTAAGGTGGTCATTGATGCCTTCATGACCGACACGGCAGCCCTTGCAGATGTTATCCTGCCCTGTACTCTGGATCATGAAAGGGAAGAAATTGTGGGATCTTGCCTGCACAACTGGGTGAACTATGCCCGGCCTGTTTTTCCACCATGGGGAGAGGCCCGGTGCGACTTTGATATCATGTTCGATCTTGCCGGACGTCTTGGGATTTCATTTCCGGACAGGGAGCAAGTTCTGAACAAATCCCTGGACACGCCCCCCATGAAAAAAATTACAGATCCCCTGGGGGAACTAAAAAATAGAGGATTTATCAAGTCGTCCCATCCGGACATTGCCTGGCCGGATCTTGTCTTTGACCATGGGGATGGAAAATACCATCTTCCAGGGGCACTGAGCGCGGAACCCCTGCCGCCCCGGGGATTTCCCATGCACCTTTTAACCCTGGTTAATGGCAATGCCATGCACTCCCAGGTGCCGGAAAAACAATTCATAGCCCTGGAGGAAACACCCACCCCCATTGAAGTGTGGATCAATCCCAAAGCCCCCCATCTGGCCCAGATTGATCTTGCCTTCTCCGTGCATCTGGTCACCCCCCTCGGAAAAATGCCGGTACAGGTAAAACTGCTGACAAATCTACACCCTATGGCCCTTGTCATCCGCCGGGGTGGCTGGCTGAAGCATAACCGATGCGTCAACAGAATCATTGAACCTGCCATAACGGACATGGGGGAAACTGCTGCATATTACAGTCAGTATGCCCGGCTGGAGAATGCTTAAATAAAAATCACGACACAAACATATAGGTAACCACCCCGGCAATGGCCAGCCAGATATTGGTGATATTGCTCACCGTGATATTGAGTATGGCCGCCTGATATTTGCCACGGTTCAAAAGGGCCAGGCAGCTTTTAAACTCCGGCCAGCTGGAGAGCGTTGCCAGGACAAAAAAACCAATGACACCCTTTGGGGCATGGCTTTGTTCCGAGGCAAAGCTCACCACCGGATCAAGAAAATATCCCCCCATGATTAAAACCAAAATAGCCGGGAACATGCTCCACCCGGCAATCATCTCTTCTTCCATGGATGCTTGGGCCACTTCCGCCGGCCGTTTAAAGAAAAGCAGCCCGGAGACAAAAATCCCCACGCCCACCCAGTATTTATGAAAGGCCACGGGGATGGCATAAAAGGTCACGGCCATGCCTGCCGTAAGCACAATGCAGCTCAAACTGTATTGCCAGTTGGTTTGAAGGGTTTTTAAAAATACCCGGCATACCAATGCGGCCGCAATGAGCAAAAGGGGATTCATAAAATTGGAGCCAAGCGGCGTACTGGCGGCAAACAACACATCCCCGGCCACCAGCCCCACAATGAGGCATACAAGCTCCGGGCCATTGGTGATAAACCCTGTGATGGTGCCCAGACCCTTTACCTCTTTAAGGGTTTCAATGATGATTTCAATGGATAATCCAATTAAAATCATCACCAGCACAACCCCCCCCGCCGCTATGAAGGATTTATTAAAATCACCGTCGAACAGCAATGAACAGGTGCAAAAAAAAATAACCACCAGTATCCAGCAGATCATATCCAGCCTGCCCACAGAATTAACCAAGAATTGTTTCATGCCCTTCCCCCCGCTTTGTCTAAAGATTCACGGGTCAATCTCACCCATTTGCACCTTTCCCAGAAAAACCCGGTTGAAACCAGATTCCGAAAAAAGGCACATCTCATTTTCTCTGCCGCCCGTAAAATTTCACCTTTTATCATAAGTTGCCCCCCTGCAAAAAATATTTTTACAGATCCCATGAACCATGTCTCCATGTATGATCCTCACATTGTTTTGCATGATATGTCCAACTGACTGAAAATAAAGATAATTGAAGACAGGCAACGTAAATATCAGGATTGATCGTGTAACTGTTTGGCCAGTGGGCCATTTTATACGAAAAGGTAGCCTTCAAGTCTACCTCAGCAGAGCCCCTCCCCCGATGGGCAATAGGAACCGGACAATCGAGCTGTCTACAGTTCCGGTCCGGGACCATTGCCCGTCGGGGGAGGGGCGGCATAATGCCATTTGGCTCCGCGTCTACGACCCTATTTTCGTTGTGTCCGACAGGACATGTGGGTTATATGAACAGTCCCGACAAAAGTTATGTCCGAGCACTTATTTGGGACTGCATGGCATACGAATGCTTTGTGAGCAGGCCAAAAGAGATGAAGATGGGGTGGTGGCCGAATATGCAAATATGTACCGGGCAAAACACACAACGCCTTTCCAAATGGAAAGGCGTTGTGTGTTTCAGTACGAAATGGCGGGGGGGAATGAGATTTGTTCTTAATTAACGGGCAGCATCCCTCTTTCCAGGATAATGGCGCGTCCGCTGTCGGATTGAATGAAATCCACAAAGGTTTTGATGGCCCCTGTGGGTTGACCCTTGGAAATCATGTAAAAGGTCTGGTAGTAGGGATAATTCTCTTCACCGGGTTTTTTCCCGTCAATGGCCACAACTTTTATGTTGGGATGGGAGATCTGTGCGCCTCTGGAAATAAAGGACACCGCGCCCACGGGCAATGATTCAATGGCTTCCAGCACCCGGGTGGCCAGGTAGGTGGAATAATCATATTTGATTTCTTTGTCTTTCATGATCAGACGTCTGAAGTTTTTATTGGCACCGGTTTCTTCGCCGGGAACCACCAGAGTAATGCTTAGATCGGGTCCGCCGACTTCTTTCCAGTTGGCAATATCACCGGAAAATATCTGCTGGAGTTGCTCGGATGTCAAACTGTCCACGGTGGCGGATTTATGAATAATGACAGCCAGGGGATCTTTGCAAAAAGGAATTTCCACCAATCCATAGTCTTTATAACGCTGGTACAATGACCGGGTGCTGCTTGCAATGTCCGTCAGATCCCGCATGGCCCTGTAAACACAATACTGTGAAGATGCAACGGATAACTCAATGGGGATACCGGTGGCCTTTGTAAACAAATCCAGCCTTTTATTTTCAAATGCCTCATACACCTGGGCCGAACAGCTGTATCGCAACCCTTCGGCAGCCGTTGCCGCAACCACGGGCAAGATTCCCCAGATCACCAGTAAACTTAAAACGGTTACACCTGATAAACGAATCGCTTTTTTCATGATGTCTCTCCTCATCCCTGACGGTTGAATGCCTTTTGTCTGTCAGCAGCCTTATGTCTTGGTACTTCCGACAGCTTTTTTATAAAAACTTGAAAAGCAAATCATATGCCATTATTTTATTTTTCATAAACGCCTGTTCTCAAGCATGTTTTAACAAAAATATAAAGCCGATCCTTGAAGATACGATGGATTCCTTTACAGGGTGTAAATTATTCTGACATGGATTTAAGTTGGGGATGGTCATAACATGCGCCACTTTGAACCGACTTTTTTTGGTATAAAAACAAAGTCATTAATTACAAACAATTGACGATGGTATATATTCGGTATAACGATCCAACTTATGAGTAACCCCGAATAGGGGTTGGTACCAACATCGGCCAGACGTCATTATTTGGTGGGTCAGATTGTGCCCAAACCCCCAGACTTTTATAAAAACAGGCTCGATCACGGCACCGTCCACTTGGGATAGGCAGCCCCCACCAGCCAAAAAAATTACTGCACACAAGGCATTGAACCCATGAGCGCCACTTTCAAACTTATCCCACAACTGCCGTATAAGGGTGTGATTAAAAAAAATACGATACTTGTTTTCACGGCCTTTTTAACATTTTTAATCACCATATGCCAGGCAGAGGCCGGCCCAAATTCCATCCAGCTCAGCCGGGAGGAAACGGCCTGGATAAAGGCAACCCCTGTTATAACCGTGGGTATTGATCAGAACTTTGCCCCCATTGAATACCTGGACCGGGACGGCCGATATACCGGGGTAACCGCGGATTTTTTAAAATTAATTGAGGACAAAACCGGGCTGAAATTTAAAATAGACACCTCCCACAGCTGGCAGGAGAGCATCGAACTTGTCAAGACGGGTAGACTTCATATGTTGGGAGCTGCAGTTTCTTCTCCCCGGCGGGCACAGTTCATGAGATTTACCCACCCCTATGCCCGCCTGTCCGGGGTCATCATTGTCAGAAAGAATGTCACCGAACCCATGTCCCTTGAAAAACTCATGGGAATGCGTGTGGCCTTGGTCTACAATTACATATGGAGAGATATTATTGAAAATCGTTACCCGGACATAACCATCGATGCCGCACCGGACATTGAAGCCGCTTTGAAAAAAGTCTCCTTCGGCATGGCAGATGCCATGGTGGGATATATGGCATCTGCGGCTCACCACAGTGAACGACTGGGCATATCCAACCTCCAGGCTTCCGGTGACACCATTGATATTCTGCCCATCTCCTTTGCCGTGGGCATGGAGGTGCCCCACCTGACCACCATCATCAATAAAACCCTTGATGCCACGCCGGAAACCATAAAAAAAGCCATTTTAAGACAATGGATCCGCCTGGATCTTTCTCCACCCAAAACCTATCACACCCTTAAATGGTCTCTGGTGGCGGTTATTATTGCCGGTGCGATCATCCTTGCGGCTATCCGGATCAATGCCCAGCGAGCCTTAAAGAAAGCATACCATGAACTGGAACAACGGGTGGCAGAACGCACCGCAGAACTTAGCCGCACCAATGAGGCCCTGCAGATAGCCAAGGAAGCCGCCGATGCCGCCACCCGGGCAAAGAGCGAATTTCTGGCCAACATGAGCCACGAAATCAGAACCCCCATGAACGGCGTTATCACGGCATCGGAACTGGTGATGAACGAAACCCTACCACCGAAAATCGCCCGGTACATGGAAATTATTCACACATCCGGACATGCCCTTCTGGGGGTGATTGATGATATTCTGGATTTTTCAAAAATTGAGGCTGAAAAACTGGTACTGGAAAATCGCCCCTTGGATCTGGGACAGCTTATGGATCTGATTCACACCCTTTTTTCCCACAAAACCATGGAAAAAGATATTGATTTCAGGGTAAAAATTGATCCGACAACACCATTGAATCTGATGGGAGATGCCTTCCGCCTGCAGCAGATCCTGATGAACCTGATCAGTAACGCCATCAAATTCACCGATAAAAAGGGAAAAATCACCGTCACGGTTCATCCCCAAAGTCCGGATCCCACAAAAAATCCACCAACACCTCTACATGACGCCCAAAATACGCTGCACAAGGTTAACCTGATTTTTTCCGTTATAGATACGGGCATCGGCATTGCTGCCTCCCAACAGAGTCTGCTGTTTACCCCGTTTTCACAAATTGATGCATCCACCACCCGTAAATATGGGGGCAGTGGACTTGGGCTTTGCATCTGCGCCCAACTGGTGGAAATGATGGGCGGTACCATAACGGTGAAAAGTCAGCCGGAAAAGGGCAGCTGTTTTACCTTCACCATCCCCATGGAACTTTCCGGCTCCGAAACGACGCATGCCCTGCCAGGTGGCTTTTCTTCCCCGGACATGATTTCGCATTACCGGGACCAGCTTAATGGGAGCCGTGTACTGGTAGCCGAGGATAATGCCACCAACCAGGAAATCACCCGGGCCGTGCTGGAACTTGCAGGCATCCATACCCGGTTGGTGACAAATGGCCTTGCAGCCCTGGATGCCGTACAGGAAGAGGCCTTTGATGCAATTCTCATGGATATTCAGATGCCGGAAATGAACGGACTCGAGGCCAGCCGTGCCATCCGGAAACTGCCCTTTCTCCAGAAAGTGCCCATCATTGCCATGACAGCCCACACCCTTAAGGAAGATCGAATAAAATGCATGGATGCCGGAATGGACGATTATATTTCCAAACCGGTAAATCAGGAAAAACTGTTCCAAGTTCTTCAAAAAGCAATTATAAAAAGCAGGCCTGTCCATATACCCCCACAGGAACAAAACTTCCCCGGGAATAAAAACCATACAAAAACATGTCTGCCTCCCTCCTGCTCCATGCTTCCGGAACATGGCGATATCGTCCCATGTATCCAGATCCTCATCCATCTGAAACAGGCCCTGGAACGGTGTGAATTAAGGGAAATAGAAGAACAGTTCTCCCTGCTTGCAGCCATGATGAACCATGAGATCCTGGCAGACATAAAAGAGCACATAACCGCCTACGATTATGATCCAGCCGTTAAACAGGTGGAAAGATTAATCAATTTACTGGAGACCCCTGAACCATGAACACAACCCATCCCCTGATCATGATTGTGGATGACAACGTCACCAACATTGAAATGCTGGCAGCCACGCTGCGTTCACACTTTCGCCTGGCTATTGTCAAAAGTGGTGAAAAAGCCCTGGCATACATTGAAAAACACCTGCCGGACATCATACTTCTGGACATCATGATGCCCCAGATGAGTGGATTTGAGCTCTGTGAATATCTGAAAAAAAATGCCCGCACCCGGGATATTCCCATCATTTTCATCACCGCCATTAATGCCACGGCTCAAAAAACCCGGGGCTTTGAGCTGGGTGCCGTGGACTACATCACAAAACCCTTCCATGCCGCAGAGGTGCTCGCCCGGGTCCGGACACATCTTAGCCTGAGGCAGATGCAGGAAACCCTGGAGGAAAAAAACCGCATCATCACCGGCACATTGAAGGAAAAACGACGTCAGATGGATACCCTGATCGACAATCTGCCGGGCATGGTTTACCGGGCCACCTTTGATGGTACATGGCACACCACCTTTGTAAATGACGGATGCCGGGATTTAACCGGATACAGCCCCCGGGATTTCACCACGGGCAGGGGGCTTCACCATGAGCTTCTTGTCCCCAAAAACAATAGAAAACAAAAAGCTGAAACCAATAAAGACACAGCAGCCCCCCACCGTCCTCCCAGCCTTGAAGATGTGAATAAAAGCCTTGCCAACGCCCTGTCAGCTCATCTCCCATTTAAAAAAATATATGCCATAAAAACGGCATTAAAACAGGAAAAATGGGTCTGGGAACAGGGCGCAGGAATCTACGATGAGAAGGGAAACCTGAGGGGCATGGAAGGATTTATATCTGATGTAACGGAAAAACAAAAAAAAACCCTGGCCCTGGAACTGGAAAACCGCCGATTAAAATCAAAATTTATCCACAGCCGTCGCTTTGATGACATCATCGGTGGTTCCCCGGCAATGCAGATGGTATATAAACGCATTTTAAAGGCCGCAGCCCAGGACGACAATATCATCATCTACGGGGCTTCGGGCACGGGCAAAGAACTGGTAGCCCGATCCATTCACACCAACAGCAACAGAAGCCAGGGGAATTTTGTCCCCGTGAACTGCGGTGCCATCCATGAATCCCTTTTTGAGAGCGAATTTTTCGGCCATAAAAAAGGAGCATTCAGTGGTGCCACCACAGATAAAATCGGCCTGCTGGACCGGGCCAACGGCGGCACCCTGTTTTTAGATGAACTGGGGGAAATATCCCTTGGTATGCAGGTAAAACTGTTGCGGGTGATGGACGGTAACGGCTATATTCCCGTGGGAGGCACCCGGGTCAAAAAACCCAATATCCGGTTTGTGGCGGCCACCAACCGGGACCTGAAAAAAATGGTTAGAAACAAAAAAGTGCGGGAGGATTTCTTTTTCCGCATCCATATTATCCCCATCACCCTGCCACCCTTAAGCCAGCGCAAAGAAGATATTCCTCTTCTGATTCAGCATTTTCTGGATGCCTACCCCCGCAATGATCAAATGCCGCCGGTAACCGACGATATCATCAATACCATGAAGGACTATCATTGGCCCGGCAATATCAGACAGCTTCAGAATGTGCTTTACCAGTATCTCACCCTTGGGCAATTGGAATTTCTGGACCCAATGGATGGGGACAAACAGCTACAAAAGAACCAAAATATGGAAACTACAGAAACATTAAGGAGCGCCATTGAAAAATTTGAGAAAGAGTTCATTGAAAAAACCCTTGCCCGGTGTGAGCACCGGAAATTAAAAGCCGCCGAAACCCTTGGGGTTGATCGAAAAACCCTGTTTCGGAAAATCAAACACTACAATATCAAAACATAATGAAGAACTGTTGGAAACCTGGCTTATGGAAGCAAACTTAAGTCAAGTAGTGGGCTTGCTCACAACATGGGACACCCTCCGCCCTCCATTTGTCAATTTAATCCGGGGCAATCATGCCCCCGTTTTTTATAAAAAACACTTCCATAAAAATCAGATCCGCTAATAAATGCCCGCAGATGAGGCATCTCTTTTGCCAGGGGCAAAAACACCCCGTCCGCAGACATATCCCACAAACACAGCATTCCTTTTGATTTTAGACAATTGCCCCCCATCACACCCTTAATGCGGGGCATAAACACCCCATAGCACAATCATACACCTCTGATTAAAATAAAAAAAACACTTTAGAAACAGCACCTTGCTAACAGTGGCACGGGCATTGCTATCTTAAGAGACCAACCGTGAAAATTTTTACTATAACTTTTCAGAGAGGTACGAATACCCATGAAGCTGAAACAATGTCTTTTATCCCTGTGGATCATTCTCATCGCCGTCGTAACTTTTCATTCACCCGCCCTGGCCGGTGGGATTGATGATGCCATCAACAATGCCCTGAGCCCAATTTCCAAGGTACTGGTGGCCTTTGTTTTTTTTAAAGTAAAGGTGGCAGGTGTGGGTATCCCCCTGGTGGTGGCATGGCTCGTTGCAGGCTCTATTTTCTGCACTGTCTATCTCCAGTACATCAATGTACGGGGCTTCAAACACGCCCTGCGACTCATCCGGGGAGATTACAGTGACGGTAAAGGAAAAGGCGAAATCAGCCATTTCAGCGCGTTGTGCACGGCGGTATCTGGTACCGTTGGCATTGGCAACATCGCAGGGATTCCCATTGCCATTGCCATGGGCGGTCCGGGGGCTATTTTTTGGATGCTGGTGGCGGGTTTCCTGGGCATGTCCACCAAATTCACAGAGTGTACCCTGGCCGTAATGTTTCGCAAAGAAAACGCCGACGGATCTGTGTCTGGCGGTCCCATGTATTATCTGACAAAGGGCTTTGCCAAAATAGGCAGACCCACCATGGGTAAGGCTCTGGGGGGATTTTACGCATTTGGTATTCTGTTCGGATGTCTTGGCATCGGCAATATGTTCCAGTCCAACCAGGCTTACAGCCAGTTCCTGGTGGTCACCGGCGGAGAAGCCTCTTTCTTTGCCGATAAAGGCTGGCTGTTCGGCCTTCTCTTTGCCCTGGTGGTGTTTGGTGTAATTGTGGGCGGCATCAAAAGTATTTCCAGCGTGGCGTCCCGGCTGGTTCCCTTCATGGCTGGACTATATATCTTAACCGCCCTGGTGGTCATTACCATAAACTTTAAATTCATTCCCGGAGCCATTGCCATGATCATGGACAACGCCTTCAGCGGACAGGCCATTGGCGGTGGTATGTTGGGGGCCATTGTCATCGGATTTCAACGGGCAGTCTTCTCCAATGAAGCCGGGCTTGGATCTGCGGCCATTGCCCATTCCGCCGTACAGACCAAAGAGCCGGTCACAGAAGGATTTGTGGCCATTCTGGAACCCACACTGGACACCCTCATCGTTCTTGCCATCACCTCCCTTGTCATCACCACCACCATGGTGGCTGATCCGGCCTTTGCCGCCAGTCTTCTGGGCAACAATCTCACTGGCATGGCTGCATCGTCGGCGGCCTTCACGGCCCACTTTGCCTTTGCCAAATACCTGCTGGCTGCAGCTGGCATGCTCTTTGCTCTTTCCACAGCCCTTGCCTGGTCATATTATGGCTTAAACGGCTGGACCTACCTGTTTGGAGATCATAAAACCGGCAAATTGATCTATAATATTGTTTTTTGCCTGTGCTTTGCCCTGGGGGCTTCCATACAGCTGAACAGCCTCATGGACATCTCCGATGCCCTGGTATTTCTGATCTGTGTGCCCAATGTATTTGGTCTTTTCATGCTGGCACCACTTGTCAAAACAGAACTTACGCTCTACTGGGAAAAAATAAAAACACGTCAAATCCGTCCCAGCGATGACAACAAATCCGTTTTTATAAAATCAAGTTCCACCCCTGCCGAATCCTGATTCAAGCATAAGGGGGGCACTGCCCCCCATATTTCCATTCCCCCGCCCCCTGCCCACTCTGTGACCAAGCCCCGATTTTGACACTTTTAGTAAATATTCGGTGTGGTTCTATAACTTTTTGGTAAGTAGCCCATGTTATGCTCAAGGCCGCGAAAACCAGAGCTGCTGTTTCTGAAAATCCCCCCCCCAGAAACTAAATGCGGCATCTCTTGTTTTCAATCTTCAGTTATGTTAATTGTAACCTTGTTCATAGATTTCCCCCAAAGTAGCCCAGGTTGTGCCCAAGCCCAACAATCCACATAAGGAGATACATTCATGCAACGTGATTTTCAGCTGGAGCAGTTAGCACAACAACCGCATAAAACATGGGATATTGTTATCATCGGAGGCGGAGCAACGGGCCTTGGCATTGCAGTGGATTCCGCATCAAGGGGCTATGACACTTTGCTCCTGGAACAATCGGACTTTTCCAAGGGAACCTCCAGTCGAAGTACCAAACTTGTCCATGGCGGTGTGCGTTATCTTGCCCAGGGCGATATTTCACTTGTCCTTGAAGCCCTGAACGAACGGGGCTTGCTGCGCAAAAATGCACCCCACCTGGTTAAAAACCAGGCGTTTATCATTCCCAACTATGACTGGTGGGAGGGACCATTTTACAATATCGGCATGAAGGTCTATGACATGATGGCCGGACGGCTGGGCCTTGGACCATCTGAGAAAATCTCCAGGGAAGAAACCTTAAAGGCCATTCCCAACCTGGACGAAAATCACCTCAACGGAGGTGTCATCTACTACGACGGTCAATTTGACGACAGCAGGCTGGCCATCAACCTGGCCCAGACCGCCGTGGAAAACGGAGCCATTGTTCTCAATTACATGCCGGTGACAGGGCTTATCAAAGACAAAAGCAAGCTGATCTGCGGTGTGGAGGCCCTGGATGCGGAGTCCGGAAAAAAGCATACCATCCACTCCCGGGTGGTCATCAATGCCACGGGGGTTTTTGTGGATGATATTCTTTTAATGGATGATAAAGAGGCAGCTCCCCTGGTAAGACCCAGCCAGGGGATACACTTTGTATTGGACAGGTCTTTTCTCCAGGGAGATTCGGCCATCATGATCCCGAAAACATCCGATGGCCGTGTTCTGTTTGCCGTACCCTGGCATGGCAAAGTGGTGGTGGGTACCACGGACACCCCCCTTCAACCCGAAGATATCCATGTGGAGCCCAGGGCCCTGGAAGAAGAAATTGATTTTATACTGACAACCGCAGCACAGTATCTGAAAAAAGATCCTCAAAGAAAAGATGTCTTAAGCGTATTTGCAGGGCTCAGACCTCTGGCAGCCCAGCAGGATAACCAGAGCCGGAGTACCAAGGAAATTTCCAGAAGTCACCGGCTCATGGTTTCTTTGTCCGGCCTTGTCACCATCACCGGGGGCAAGTGGACCACCTACCGTAAAATGGCAGAAGACACGGTGAACAAGGCCTGGATGGTGGGTGGACTGCCGGAAAAAAAATGTGTCACGAAAAACATGCCCATCCACGGCTATGTCAAAAACATTAAATTTGATTCACCGGGTTATTTTTACGGTGCTGACCGGGCGGCCATCCACGAAATGATCCAGTCCCGGCCGGACTTGGGTGAACGGCTGCACCCGGATTATGAGCATACCCGGGCCCAGGTGGTCTGGGCCGTTCGTCATGAAATGGCACGCACCGTGGAAGATTTTCTGTCCCGAAGAATAAGAATGCTTCTTCTGGATGCCAGGGTCAGCATAACCATGGCAAAGGAAGTGGCAGAAATTATGGCCCGGGAACTCAAGCGCAGCCCGGACTGGGTAAACTCCCAGGTATGCGATTATGAGTCCCTGGCCCAAGGCTACATTCTAAGCTGAAATCAGGTGTGGATTGTTTCTGCGATGCCCCGCATCAAGTAGCCCAGGATTTCTGCCCCCTGGAAGAAGATCTTTAAATAACCCTCACAAAAAGAACACACCTGCCCGCAGTTTCTGCACATCAGTCAGAAATGGCAAAATGGCCGACGAGGATATTTTTCCGGTTCGGCCAACAAAAACTTGAAGCTCGAGAAACAACTCTCATTATTTATCATGATTTCAAAAACTTTGATTGACAAACCTTATCCAATAGCTTATCAAAGGTAGAAAGGTTCAACCATTCAAAACTTATTCAGGCAATATATGCTTGAGAGCAGGCTTATCCACTATAATACACAAACGACCTATCAAAATTAAAATATCTTTAAATAAAAGGAGATGAAAAAATGGATCAAATAAACTTAAAAGAAATAAAATCCATTTCTTACGAAAAGGCTGAGGTCAAAATGGGGTACACGGACCAGTCACTTCGCATTAATCTTCAAAATTCAGACATTATTATCTGTCCCATTGAAAAAAAAATAAAAGAGAAATTCATTGGCGGCAAAGGTTATGACCTCTGGTTGATGTGGAATTCAGTAACAGGTGATACGAAATGGAATGACCCTGAAAACGCCGTGTGCATCTCATCCGGCCCTCTGGGGGGAACGCCAGGGTATCCGGGCGGCGGCAAAAGCATTGTAACTGCCATTTCACCCCTCACCGGTGCCCCCATGGACTCCAATGTCGGCGGATATTTCGGGCCTTATAAGAAGTTTTCCGGTTTTGATGTAATTCAAATTGATGGAAAGGCGGATGAGGATACCGTTGTACTCATTGACGGCATTGAAAACAAGATAAAAATCTTCCATGCTTCAGATCTTCCCACGGACGCCTATGAAATGTCCAGGGTCTTGACCCATTACTTTGACGATAAAAAACCGGTGAACATCTCTGTGGTAACGGCGGGGCCTGGTGCCGAAAACACCTTTTTCGGATGCCTTAATTTTTCATGGTGGGATGCCGGACGTAAGATGGTGCGCTATAAACAAGCGGGACGCGGCGGCATCGGCACCGTATTTGCCGATAAGAAAATCAAAGCGGTTGTGGCAAGATATGGCGCGGTTTCCATGAAAACCAACCAACCCTTTGATCTGGATGGGTTAAAAACAGTTACCAAATCCCATGCCAGGGAAATCCATACACTGGACCCCAAACAGAACCGCATGGCCCTTGTGGGCACCACCCACCTGATCCCCATCATGAATGACCACGATTGTCTGCCGGTGCATAATTTCAAATTCGGTTCCCATCCCCAGAGCAAAGTCATTGGCGAAGAGGTCTATGAACACATATTTGACAAAGGATTTGACGGGTGCTGGAAGGGGTGTGCCGTGGCCTGTGCCCATGGCGTGAAAGATTTTTCGCCGTTCACCGGGCCTTACAAAGGCACCAAGGTTTTTGTGGACGGCCCTGAATATGAAACCGTTGCCGGCTGCGGATCAAACCTTGGTATCTTTGATGCCCATACCATTCTTGAAATCAACTTTTACTGCGATGCCTATGGCATCGACACCATTTCCGTTGGTACCTCCATCGGATTTGTCATGGAATGTTTTGAAAACAACCAGATTACCACGGCCCATACCGGCGGTATGGATTTAAGCTTTGGAAATCGTCTCAATGCCCTGGAAATCATCCACCAGATGGCCCGGGGAGAAGGCTTTGGTGCCATTGTGGGCAAGGGTATCCGGCAGATGAAAGCCATATTTGCCAGAGACTTCGGTGCCGACCCTAAATTTATGAACGACATCGGCATGGAATCCAAAGGGCTTGAATTTTCTGAATATATCACCAAAGAATCCCTGGCCCAGCAGGGCGGCTACGGCCTTGCCCTTAAAGGCCCCCAGCACGATGAAGCCTGGCTGATTTTCCTGGATATGGTCCATAATTTCATGCCCACCTTTGAAAACAAGGCAGAGGCCCTGCACTGGTTTCCCATGTTCAGAACCTGGTTTGGACTTTGCGGTCTTTGCAAACTTCCCTGGAATGATATTGTACCAGAAGACAATAAAAATACAGCAGAACCGGCCAAAGTAGAAAAACATGTGGGATGGTATGCCGATTTTTTCTCGGCGGTTACCGGCAGAAAGGTTGGCCCCGAGGATCTGATTACCATGAGTGAAGCCGTTTACAATTTTCAGCGAATTTTCAACCTGAAAATGGGATACGGAACAAGACAGCATGACACGGTTCCCTACAGAGCAATGGGACCTGTAACCCCGGAAGAATACGAAAGCCGCAAGGACCGGTACGACAGCCAGCTCATTGAAAAATACAACATGGACATTTCCAAAATGGATACCCCGGCAAAGGTTGCTGCACTGCGCGCAAAAAGAGAAGAGCAGTATGAAACTCTTAAAGATGCGGTATACAAAAGACGCGGCTGGACGGAGAACGGAATCCCCACCGTGGAGACGGTGAAACGCCTGGGAATTGATTTTCCTGAAGTTCTTGATGTTCTCAGACAACACGGAGTGGAATAATGCCAAGTTGAGGAGCGACCCACATGGGTTGCCTTCTCCAACTCGTTGTTCGGTGTTCTGCGGCGCGCCTCAAACCCATTTTCAACTCGGTACTCAGTGCGCCGAAGGCGCACTGAATTAAGGATTCCCCATGATAGAGGTAGACGATAAAAAATATCAATGGTCGGAGGGAATGACCGTTGAATCTCTTTTAAAAAAGCTGGATAACACCCGTTTCTGCGCGGTTGTGAGGCTGAACGGAAAGCTGGTATCCAGCCCCAGATTCAGTGAAGTAAAAATACCTGACAATTCCGTTATCCGCCTGCTGCCCCTGGTGGCGGGCGGATAAGGGCATCAGTATTATGGTTTCGGGCGCATTCCCATTTTCCCGGTTTGCTCACAATATGGTTTGTTTGTCATAGTTGGTGGGGCCAACGGGGTCAGGCTTGTGTTATTGGTGTTATCCACCACAGCCTGTGCAAACGCCAAAAACAACTATAATGCCAATAACGCAAGCCTGACCCCTCTCTGATTAAGTGTTGAACCTGGAAAATGGGAATGCGCCCATGGTTTCTTTGTCAGTCTTTATCCTTGGTTTCCACGGGGATGCCCTTGGCCTCTGCCTCTTCAACAATGTCCTGGGTTTTTTTATTTTCTCTGGCAGCTTTTTTCATGGCAATCTCAGCATCCCGCTGGGCTGACAGGGCTTCTTTTAATCCGGCAAGCTGGGCATCATCCAGTACGCCGCCAGACAGCTCCACCGCCTGCATTTTTTGTCTTGCCTTCTCCCGGGTGGCTTCAGCTTTCTGCTGGGCCTTGAAGGCTCGTTGCTCCGCATGCTCAAGGCTGTCCATGAGGGCCGAAAGTTCCTGCACCGGCCCTTCTTCAGGCTCGGCATCCAGGTTGATATCTTCGGCTGCCATCACCATGGCAACGGTGTTCAATCGCCCAAGAACAGCATTACAGGGGCTCCCAAGGGGTCCTGACACCCGGTTACTGCTCAGGGAAAACGCCATAAAAACAAGGGTGGCATCCCCCGATTGATCCACAATCACATCATCGTTGACATCTGTGACAATAACCGGCAGGGCACTGATACGAACATCATCAATCACAGTCTGCAGGGCTGCTTTGTTTTCCGGGGAATCCGTGTCATAATTGATGGCCAGAAGCCTTATGACGCAATCTTCCCATGCGGTGTCCCGGGCCATGAGATGGGCAAACAAAAGCATAAGGCGACTTGAATTATCGCCCTTCCACCACACGTCAATTCTTCTTTTTTCCGGCTTGACAGCTTCAATCGGGCTCCATCCCCCGGGTTTCATGGAAAGAATAACTGTGTTGCACCGATACCGGGAAACCGATCGGACAAGGGAAGTGAGGCTTGATTCTCCGGAGATTTCCGAAGCTGTACACTCCTGCCAGTTCAAAAGGACGGTATTGGTACGAACGGCTCCGATACCAAATGACTGTACGGCTGCCTGAAGTCCTTCTTCAAGGGATGAAGCGGTTATCACCACCGGGAAGGCATGGCGTTTTAAGTGCTGAAGCTCCA
The DNA here is from genome assembly GCA_963674605.1 of uncultured Desulfobacterium sp. Classification (GTDB taxonomy): domain Bacteria; phylum Desulfobacterota; class Desulfobacteria; order Desulfobacterales; family Desulfobacteraceae; genus Desulfocicer. The sequence continues at coordinate 3,139,754 of OY771474.1, forward strand.
AGGTAAGGTCTTCCCTTGCCTTGAACCAGGCTCTTCCCATGCGGGGGCCCCGGCCTTCCAGGACCATCAGGGAGGCTGTAAATCCGCTTCCCCCTTCAAACCATGCCCCCAGGGTTAAAAGCTGTTTTCTGGCCTGGGTTTCCCGGGCCAGGGCAAGCACACAGGGCCGCCAGTCCCTGGGATGTTCCAGGTCCTCCTGGGCAGCCAGAAGGTTTTCCCTGATTTTTTTAAGGTGATAGGATCGTTGTCCATCGGCCCATCTTGCCGGACCTGAATTCTGTTTCAAATATTGATAAATTGACGTAATAATGGCGATGGCAAAAAGCCCCGTCATGAAATCAATGGCCAGCATCACCCCCAGACATGCCAGAAACCCGGCCAGACTGATCCATTTATGATAATATCGAAACCGGGGCCGAAAAGACGGGCTTGCCGCATTGGCTTCAAAATAGGTGGCATAATTGAGCAGTCCATAGGAAATCAAGAAGAACATGGAAACAATGCGTGCAATGAGATCCAGCTGACCAAGGGCAATGGTGCCAAGGGCGATAACAAGGGAAAAAAGCACCCCGCGTCGTGGATTGTTTGTGGGGCCAAATCCTTTGGCAAAACGGTTTAAAAAGGGGAAAATCTTGTCCGATGACAGGGACTGAAGGATTCTGGGAGCCCCTAAAAAAGACGCCATGGCCGAAGACAAGGTTGCGGCAATCACCCCGGCATCAATGAAAAAGCCCCAGGCAGAAGCCTGTTTCATGGAGGCATAGTCATTTCGCAGTATCTCACCGGGCAGGGTTCCTGCCATAAGTACTGCCACCGTAAAATAAACGCAGATGGAAATCCCCACGGCCATGAAGGTTCCCATGGGAAGACTTTTGAGCGGATCTTTAAGATCTCCGGACATGCTCACCCCCTGGGTAAAACCCGTAACAGCGGGAAAAAAGATGGCAAACAGCATCCAGAATCCAAAGGAACTTTTCTGAGAACCCCAGTTTTGAGCCAGCAAGCCGGCATTCCAGTGCATGGCACCGCCAATGTAAAAAGACACAAGCGCCAGTGTCAGAAAGGCCATGACCCCATACTGGAACCGGGTGGCCCAGTCAGCTCCCATCCAGGCCAGCAGAAAGAGAAGCAATACGGCAAGCCCACCAATCCATTGGGGAGAAAAGGACAGGTTCGGCGCAAAAATGGAAGCCACTGCTTCTCCAAAACCAATGCAGTAAAAGGCAATGGACACCGACTGGGCAAGGAACAAAACAATACCAATGGCACCGCCGAACTCAAGCCCAAGGGTTCTGGAAATCAGGTAATAATCCCCGCCACCTTTGACCTTCAAATTCGTGGCCACGGCGGCCAGGGAAAAACTGGTCAGAATGGATATCAGGTTGGCAAGGGCAAGGATGATCAGGGCCGAGGCAAGACCCGCGTTACCGATGACAAACCCCAGACGAAGAAAAAGAATAATACCCAGGATGGTCAGCAGACTCGGGGTAAAGACTCCTGCAAAGGTTCCCAGGGTTCCCCCGGTGGCTTTTACTTCCATTGATGGTTTCATTTTAAGGTTGTCCCCCTTTCTTTCAGCATGCATTGCGGCCCATTAACGGCATGAGTCATTACTTGAGCATCTCCTATTTTGGGCTTGATAACAACAGTGCCACCCTATTAAAATGCAGGGCTTGGTCACAGCATGGGCCATCGGTCACTGTTGGTGGCCCATCTTATGACCAAGCCCAAAATGCACCGTTGGTTCACACAAATGGAGCGGATTGGTCCTCGTTTATTTCCCGAATCGCGGCGATTTTAACTTCGTGATTATAAGCCGCTTACGTACAAAATACCACTCTTAATGACCACACCCTCAAGTTCTGTGATCAGATTTTGCAATCTTTCAGGTGACCTTTGCACAGCAGCCGATGCCGGTAAACCTCTGACTGAAATACTCACCAGGGCAGATCAGAAATTACCTTGATAAAAAGGATGATTTTCTTGAACTTACCTCCCTTTGGTTTCACAATTAGAATTGCCGGCATGTCCCATTTTTCATTGACAGGATTTTTTATTGAGCTATAGTGCTTTTGAATTCTCAGGGCGGGGTGAAATTCCCCACCGGCGGTGATTTTGATAAAATCAAATAAGCCCGCGAGCGCCTGCGGTTAAAGCAGGGTCAGCAGATCTGGTGAGACTCCAGGGCCGACGGTTAAAGTCCGGATGGGAGAGAATAAAAGGCTGCCGGCAAAGTTCTGTACAAAACTCTGCGGCGGTGTTGCGGCATTTTTTGCGACTGCAATAAGATATCTTTGATATCAGGACATCGGTTTTTATTGACTTACCGTTCATCAAGCCTGGATTGCGGCATTCCATGGATGCCTTTTCAGAAAAACGGTAAATTGAAAACAAGTGAGTCCCTTATTATCATTGATCTTCCATTTCCCACCATCTTTCCCTGATATTATGTTTTTTCTTATAATAGACTTTGATGTGCCGGATTTAAGGCAGATTCAGCCGGAACGGCATCATCAAAGAAAAGGGAGTTTCTCATGAATGAAGTATCTATTTCAAAATTTGGAAGTCCGGTGGAAAGGGTAAACAGAGCCCTTGATGCCCTTACCAGCGGCAGGGGAGTTCTGCTCGTGGACGATGAAGACCGGGAAAATGAAGGTGACCTGATCTTTCCTGCCCAAGCCATCACAGAGGCTCAGATGGCAATTCTCATCCGGGAGTGCAGCGGTATTGTCTGTCTTTGTCTGCCCCCGGAAAAAGTGGAACAGCTGGAACTGCCCCAGATGGTGAACACCAACACCTCTGCTTACCAGACCGCGTTCACCATCTCCATTGAAGCGGCAAGAGGCGTGACAACAGGGGTTTCTGCGGCGGATCGTGCCACCACCATCCGGTGTGCCGCGGCCCCCGATGCCACCCGTGCCGATATTCACAGCCCGGGCCATGTATTTCCCCTGCGGGCTGCGGCCAACGGCGTGCTTGAGCGAAGGGGGCACACCGAAGGAACCGTGGATCTCATGCGTCTTGCAGGACTATGCCCGGCAGGAGTACTGTGCGAACTTACCAATCCCGACGGTACCATGGCAAAGCTGCCCCAGATTATTAACTTTGCCGATGCCCATGATTTTCCCGTATTGAGCATTGAAGACATTGTTGCCTACAGGTCCCAGGCCCAGGCCATGAGTGCCTGATATTTTAGAAAACAGTAGAGCCCGCCATGCAACCCCCTGGGCTAAAGGCCCTGGGAGTTGCAAGGCGCAATGGTAAAACCCGTTGATTGAGCTAAGCCACAAAAATATTGCTGGGTTACATTGAAAGATATAGTCATCCCAAGGTACTCCACGCGCAAAGGCATTTGAGACCACCAAAGCCTGAGCCCGTTGGCCCCAGTGACGGATGCCCACCTTATGACCGCGCCCCCAATTTATTATGGGTGATTCATGGATAAAAAATTCAAAAAATTATATTTTAAACAATTTCAGTGGCTTTTAATCTCCGTATTCATGTTTATTGCCCTCGTCCCTCTGATATTTTTCGGATATGAAGGAATATCCCAGGGCAAGCAAATGATTAAAGAAAAATCTGCATTTTATTTAATGAATTTATCGAATAGAAATGCTGAATCCGTAAAACAATTCATGGTGGAAAGGGTGAATGACATCAATCTGCTTACCAGCATTTTAGATATTTCAAATCCAAAATTCGAGCACCATATCAACCATGTGAAAAATGATCCACACAGACCATATATTGATTTTTTTATTTTGAACCAGGATAAAAAGCTAATATTCTATGCCGGAACAAAAATCATTGATTCCAAAATCATGGAGGCTGCCAGCGAACCCCACTTGGTATGGAAGAATATCCGAATACAAAAAATTTTTAAAATTTCAAAAAATAATAACTCAATTCCGGTATTAATGTTATCTCAAAGGCTGGAAAACCCGACTGAAAATGATCCCCTGTATTTATATTGCCTGGTTGACTTCAGATCCATTGATGCACTGCTCAAGGAAAATAATATAGAGGATACCGGGGAGGTGTATCTGATCAACGACGATGGGTGGTTTTTATCGAGTTCTCGATTTGGAGCCAAAGCCCTTGAAACAAAGATGGTACTTCAAGAAACCCCATCAAACGGCAAGGTGCCTGCTTATCAAGCCATTGATTACCGGGGGAAAGCCGTCCTGCAATCAAGACAAAGCATACCGCCTTTCAGCTGGATTATTGTTGCTGATCAGGATATGGTTGAAATATTAAATCGCGTGAAGGCCCTTGAAAAAAAAGCCCTGATGTATGCATCCATCACCGGGTGCGGGGTGTTTTTTCTGGCTTTTTTTATATCAACGGCCATAGCAAACATGCTCAAGAAAAAATATCAACGTGAAAAAGAGATGGAATTTGAAGTTATTCAAAAAGAAAAATTAGCCTCTTTGGGTCTGCTGACCTCCGGACTTGCCCATGAATTAAATACACCTTTAGCAAATGCCTTACTTTATACGCAAATTGCCCTTGAAGAACTGGAGGATCAGGATATAAAGCACAATAGCATTTGCCAGCATCTTTCAATTGTGATTGATGAGGTTAAACAGGGAAGCAATGTTATAAAAAATCTTTTGTATTTTTCAAGACATACCCCCGGTGATTCAAAAACAATCTCCTGTAATAACTTATTAATCAAATTGATGGAAATCACCACACCATACTGCAATTCAAAAAATATCCATGTAAAGATGGAACTGCAAGACGATATACCCAATGTCATGGCCGATGCCAGCACCCTGCAATCGATATTAACCAACCTGATCGCCAATGCCATTGAGGCAATGCCCGATGGAGGCAAACTTGTCTTGAAAACACGATTTGTGCCGGTATTAAAAATGGTTAAAATTGAGGTGAACGATACCGGTACCGGAATTCCCAAACAAGAAATTCCAAACATATTCAACCCATTTTACTCAACTAAAAAGCCTGGAAAGGGAACTGGGTTGGGACTTTTTATGAGCTATGAAATGGTACGAAAATTAGGCGGTGATATAAAAATTGTAAGCGCAACCCCCAATGAATCAAAACAGCCGGGAACAAGCTTTACCCTTGAGCTGCCCACAGAGGATTAAAAAAATGAGTCCGTTCAAAATATTAATAGTTGAAGATGATGTTAATTTAAACCGAGGGTTACTGCATGTCATCAAAAAACAAGGATATGAAGCCTGTTCTGCAACGTCTGGTGAAGAAGCCCTTCAATACATAAAGAAGTACTCATTTGATTTGATCATATCAGATTTCAAGCTGCCGGGTATTGACGGTAAACAGGTTTTAAAAGCGGCAAAAAAGTATGATGCAAGCATCCTGTTTATTATGATTACGGCTTATGGAACTGTGGATACAGCGGTTGCAGCCATGAAGGAAGGGGCTGATGATTATATTATGAAACCCTTTGATATGGACGCATTCAAACTAATCGTAAAAAAAACATTGGGGAAAAAGGCATTGGTCATTGATGACTCCCGATTAAAATGTCTGTTATCAAAAGGAGACACCTTTGGTAATATCATTGGAACCAGTCAATCCATGCTGGATGTGTTCAAGACAATTCATTATGTAAAAAACTCTATAACAACCGTTCTGATTCGTGGAGAAACCGGAACCGGAAAAGACCTGGTAGCCAAGGCCATACATTATAATGGAGATCGGGCATCAAAGCCATATATCCCTGTCAATTGCGCCGCGCTTAACGAAAACCTGATGACCAGTGAACTGTTTGGCCACGTAAAAGGTGCATATACTGGTGCCGTATCAGATAAGAAAGGAGTTTTTGAAGCTGCCCATGGGGGAACCCTGTTTCTTGATGAAATAGGCGATATAGGTAAAGGTCTGCAACAGGCCTTACTCAGAGCCATTGAAAGCGGTGAAATTCAGCCGGTAGGATCATTTAAACGACAAATTGTCAGTGTCAGGATTATCACGGCTACCAATAGAAATCTTGAAGAGATGGTTATAAAAGGAGATTTCAGAGAAGATTTATATTACAGACTCAATGTCGTAACCATTAATTTACCCCCATTACGTGAACGCACAGGCGATATTGCCCTGTTAGCCCGCCATTTTTTAAAAAAGTATGCTGCCCAAAATAAAAAACATATCGAAAAAATATCTTCCGATGCCATGAAATTGCTGGAAAAATATCATTGGCCCGGCAATGTGAGAGAATTGGAGAATACAATTGAAAGGGCAACTTTATTTGAAAAAGACAATGTTCTTTCTGTTCACAGTCTTCCCGGAATTCTAAAACAAACTGTCTCAAATCATCCCCGCAAAAATATCAACTCATTGGATCAAATGAGTAAAAATCTTATTCAAGAAGTATTGGAAACCACCGGAGGCAATAAAACCCAGGCATCTAAAATTCTGGGTATTGATCGCTCCACGCTTTATCGAATCATGAAACGATTTAAGCTTCAATAACCGCACAGGCCCCAAAGAACTCTGCTCATAGCGGCAATTAAGCTCCCCCTTTTCTTTTCCAACGATGTAATCTGCATCCTTGTTGCATTTTGCCACGTTTCATCCACAACATTCCCGCATCGAATATTTCTTAACAATCATGTTATTTCAGACACTTATTCTTAATAGCAAGTCCTGGCATAGTCATTGCTGTACTCAGAGCTGTAAGGTGGTCAAGGTTGAATTATTTCAAAGAATCAATTTAACACCGATGCCACCAAAGAGAGTGAAAAAAAGACAAAACCAGATTAACGCTTTTTTAACAATTAATTGAGGAAGAGTAATGAAACAGTATGTTTTGGGGAATTTCATGGACTGGGGCAATGTATTGGACAAATTAAACCATTTGCAAAGCACAAATACCCTGGACGATCATCAAGATGAACTGATCGGCTTACTTCGTTTCGACGGGAACTGGCGATTGAGAGAGGCCGCCGTGGAAGCGGCAGCCGGTTTGACAAAACCGAAACTTGAAACGGTAAGGCAGCTTCTCCAACTGATCAAAAGAGAAGATATTTATTATGACGTTAGAATAATGGCAACGGAATCCTTATCAAGGCTGTTACCTGTTATGATGGAGAGCAAAGAACTCTATAATGATCTTACCCACCCGTTTATAAATGAGATAAGCCTTGAGGTAACAGATCTGCTCTCTTCTCCGGAACCACCGATTTTCCACGATGCATTGAATATTACCTTCAAGAAAATTCAGGAACTTATGGCAACAGCCTGAGCCGGACAAAGAAAAAAAACAAAAAACTGCAATTGACGCCGGGCCTGTTTCGTTCAGGTATCCATTTGCACCTTAATAACCCACATGTCCTGTCGGACACAACGAATATTGAAAATGGTAAATGGCATTATGCCGCCCCTCCCCCGACGGGCAATGGGCCCGGACCGGAACTGTAGACAGTTCGATTGTCAGGTTCCTATTGCCCATCGGGGGAGGGGCTCAGCTGAGGTAGACTTGAAAGCGACCTTTTCATATAAACAATGTGTGCAGCAGGTCCGGCATGCAATATCATAGATAGTGACAACAATCCGGAGAATAAATAAATGATAGTCGGTATTCCAAAAGAAATAATGAAAAACGAGAACAGAGTGGCAGCATTACCGGAAACCGTGGAAAAATTCAAAAAACTGGGTTTTGATGTAATTGTTGAAACCACTGCCGGTGAAGGTGCATTTGCAACCGACCATGCCTATTTGAAATCGGGTGCTACCATTGCCAAGGATGCAGCCCAGGTATTTAACAGTGCGGATATTATTCTGAAAGTCAAAGAGCCCCTGTTTAACGAGGCATATAATACCCACGAAATCGATATGCTCAGGGAAGATCAAATTCTCATTACATTTCTGCACCCGGCCGCACCATCCAATCACGCCGATGTCAAAAAGATGATGGAGAAAAAGGTCACCGCATTTACCATGGACGGTATTCCCAGGATTTCAAAAGCCCAGCGCATGGACCCCCTGACTTCCATGAGTGCCATTACAGGCTATAAAGCCATTATCATGGCGGCAGCACAGTTTCCCAGGTTCATCCCAATGATCGGAACATCCATAGGGATGATCAAACCGGCCAATATTATGGTTGTGGGTACAGGGGTTGTGGGGCTGCAGGCCATTGCCACAGGTAAACGCCTCGGCGGTATCGTCAAAGCCGTGGATATTCGCCCTGACGCAAAAAAAGAGGCCGAAAGCCTGGGGGTCAAGGTTACGGGATTTGATGTGCCGCCCGAAGTTGCTGTGGGAGAGGGCGGGTATGCAAAAGCATTGTCCAATGAGTGGTTAAGGCAGGAGCGAGATTATCTGGCTCCCCAGGTGACAGCATCCGATATTGTGATTTTAAGTGCTTTGGTGCCTGGCGAGGTGGCCCCGATTTTGATCACAAAACAGATGGTTGAATCAATGAAACCTGGGTCTGTCATTATTGATGTTTCCATAGACCAGGGAGGAAATTGTGAAATTACCACCCCCGGAAAAGAGATGGTTCATCAAGGGGTCTACATCTGCGGCATTAAAAATATCCCCGGATCTCTGCCCATCCATTCTTCATGGCTGTATGCCAATAACCTTTACTATTTTATTGAAAATCTCTGCAAAGATAAAACGGCAAAAAATTTTGACATGAACGATGAGATCATCAGCAAATCCCTGGTGACGCATAAAGGAAAACTATACCACCAGGGTGCCCGCAAAGCCATGGGATTTACGGATCAATAACATATGGGGAGATCACCATGGCAGATATCGCTTTAATAATAGGGGTTTTTGTTTTTTCGTTCATCTTGGGATACGTGTTGATTTCAAAGATTCCTTCTTTGCTTCATACCCCCCTCATGTCCATGACCAACGCCATCTCTGCGGTAACCATCTTGGGTTGTCTGGTTGTTTTTTCCGTCCAGTCCACTGTTTTTGAACAGATTCTTGGTGCCAGTGCTTTGATAATGGCCGGGTTTAACCTGATTGGCGGCTTTACCATCACCGGCAGAATGTTGAGAATGTTCAAAAATAAAAATGCAGGGGGAGCCAAACAGTGACTATCATAATAAAAACATTAAACCAGGGGCTGGACTTTTTCATTCTCGGTCTGGTGTTCTGGGGAATCTGGATGTTCAGACACCCTGACGGGGCAAAAAAGGGAAATATGATCGCCGGTACGGCAATGGTGCTGGCCGCAGCCATTGTCCTGTTCAGACACCCTCCCCAGCATCCCTACATTCTGGCTGGTGCTTTGTTCATTGGCTCATTGACAGGGGTTTGGGTTGTCACCCGGATCAATATGCTTCAAATTCCTTCCATGGTGGCATTCCAGAATGGCGCTGGGGGGTTGGCCTCCTTTTTGATTGCCTTTGTCCAACTGATGAGGGGTGCGGAAAGCCTTGAACTTGTCAATGAAATCTCGGGCTTGCTCGGGTTGGTAATGGGGGCATTCACCTTTTCCGGTTCAATGATAGCCGCAGGCAAACTTGATAACCGATTACCTCAAACCCCGGTACATCTCAGACAACATACGCTTATTCTCGTTATAAACGTCCTTGTGATGGCAGGTTTGATATCCTTTGCATTGAGCGGCACCTTGTCTTCAACCGCAGGGATTTGCCTATGGGTAGCCATTATCATTGCAGCTATTTTGTTCGGAATTCTTTTTGCCATACGTGTCGGCGGCGCAGATATGCCGGTGCTGATATCGTTTCTCAATGCCACCACCGGTCTTGCCGCTGCGCTTTGCGGAATGGTTCTGGGTAACAAACTCTTGATTTCCTGTGGTGCGGCTGTGGCAGCTTCCGGTTCCATTTTGACCCATGTAATGTGCAAGGCCATGAACAGAAGCCTGTACAGGGTATTTGTGCCCCTGGTGAATAGAAATGAAAACAAAAACGTTCCAGACAAAAAAAATGCATCCGGGCCGGAGACGATAACAAAATACCCCGGCCCGGAAAACCCGGACCCCGTTGCCAAAGTCGCCCAGTCAATGCTTCAGGCTGAAAAAATAGTCATTGTCCCTGGATACGGTATGGCTGTGGCCCAGGCTCAATTCGAGGTAATCGCTTTAACAGGAGCACTGACGGCCATGGGCAAAGATGTTCAATTTGCCATCCATCCAGTAGCCGGTAGAATGCCGGGACACATGAATGTACTTCTTGCTGAGGCGGGTGTTGACTATGATCTGTTGAAGGAAATGGATGAGATAAACCCGGACTTTAAGGATACGGATCTTGTTCTAATCGTAGGTGCCTGTGATGTGGTAAATCCCGCTGCAATTAATGTTGATGGAACACCCATCTCAGGAATGCCCATACTTCATGTCCATGAAGCTTCCCAAGTCGCCTGCTGCAACCTGGATGAACGCCCGGGGTATTCCGGTGTGGACAACCCGCTATATAAAGATGAAAAAACAATCCTCTTGCTTGGGGATGCAAAACAAACCATTGAACATCTTGTTCAAAAAATTTTCCAGGAGAAAACCTGCAATGAAGCAACAGATTCCCAGGGTGAGCAGGACGTAATTAAATCTGCTGTGGCAGCGTTATTAACGGCAAAAAGCGTTATTATTATTCCCGGTTATGGCATGGCACAGGCCCAAGCTCAATTTGAAGTGGTGGAATTGTCTCAAAAACTTGAAGCCATGGGAAAGGATGTCAAATTCGCCATTCATCCCGTGGCCGGTCGGATGCCGGGACATATGAATGTATTATTGGCTGAAGCGGACGTTGAATATGATCTTCTCTATGAAATGGATGTGATTAATCCTGATTTTGAAAAGACCGATGTGGTAATGATATTCGGGGCCTGCGATGTGGTAAACCCGGCGGCCATAAATATCCCGGGAACGCCCATATCCGGAATGCCCATACTCATGGCACAGGATGCGAAAAAGGTGATCGTATGCAACTATGATAACAAACCCGGGTATTCCGGAGTTGAAAATCCGCTGTATGACAATCCGAATACATTAATGGCCCAAGGTGATGCAAAAGCAACTGCAACTAAATTGATTAAAGCGTTGACTTCTTAAGACAAAGTCCAAATGGGTTCACTGTTTCTTAAAGTTTATAACAGCCCGGGTCTTGTATTTCCCCTCCCAGAATGGCCCATGTTGTAACTAAGCCCCAAAAATCAGAAATAAGCGCCTGAGTAGTGGCAGGCCACGATGATAAAAACCGTGGTCTGTCCCCCTCCCCCATAATTTCTCTATTTGATTTTTCATAAAAATCCAAGTATACATCATGCTTGACCCATGGCGCACGCTTTAACTCGATGATCAAGTTTAATATTGTTTGAAAACCAGGAACCAGATGCTTAAAAACACCTTTCACCATATTCCAGGGATTGGAGCCGGGACAGAAGCCGGGCTCTGGAAAACCGGCATAACAAACTGGGAAGATGTGAATTCAGACTCAATCAACACCATTTCCCCAAAACGGCTGGCCACCCTCAGAAAGCATGTGGATATATCCCTTAAAAACCTTGAAAAGAACAATTTTAAATATTTTGCAAATCTGCTGCCATCGGCCCTGATATGGCGAATTTTTCCCCAGGTACGCCATGACACCGCATACCTTGATATTGAAACCACAGGGCTTGAAAGCTGGGATGAAATCACCACCATTGCCCTTTATGACGGAAAAAACATCAAATATTATGTCAATGGAGAGAATCTGGACTCATTTGTCCATGATATCTTTGATTACAGCACCGTTATCACATACAACGGGAAATGTTTTGATATCCCCTTTATTGAGCGGTATTTCAATATCAGCATGGATCATATCCACATTGATCTGAGGTATATTCTTAAAAGCCTGGGCCATGGCGGTGGTCTTAAAGCCTGCGAAAAAAAACTGGGGATCGATCGGGGAGATCTGGATGGTGTTGATGGCTACTTTGCCGTGCGGCTGTGGCGGGACTACAAGACCCATGGAAACATGAAAGCCCTGGAAACCCTTCTTGCCTATAACATTGAGGATGTGGTCAACCTGGAAATCCTCATGATCATGGCATACAATAAAAAAATCAGGGAAACCCCTTTTTCTGAAAGCCACCGCATGCCGTTGCCCGAATCCCCGGAAGTTGAGTTCAAAGCCCACTGGCCCACGGTGAAAAGATTGCAATTTTAAAAACGCCTCCCACCGCGCAATGTATTTGTTTTGCCTTTACCGCCGCAAAAACAAAACCCCAAAACATCTAAACATTAAATTATCAATTCAAAAACTTAGAAGGCATGGACAAAACGGTTATTAAAAACATTTTATCAGATATAGACCCGGGTTTACTGATGTTTTTACCCATCCTGGATGATTTCCATCAGGGGGTCATCATATCAGATAAAGAGGGCAGACTCGTTTATTTTAATAAAATTCAGGCACAGATAGATGATCTTGATCTTGCAACCGTCCATGGCAAACCTGTAACAACGATTTATCGGGTTGATGAGGGGGTAAGCCCCACCATGCAATGCATCAAAACAGGCAAATCCATTAAAAACGACGCCTGTTTTTACAGAACCCACCTGGGAAAACTCGTAAATTCAGTCCACAACGTATTTCCCATTCACAGCAATGGGAAACTGACTGGAACCATATCTTTCATCTGGGAATACAACGCCTTAAAACAGAATGATAAAAAAGCCTTCCGGATCGGCAAACAAAAAAACTTAAACCCCATGGGACCCCATGATCATCAGAGAACTCAGGAAATAAAAGGCAACGGCACACGTTTCTGCTTTGACAATATCATAGGTAGCGACCCGGAATTTCTAAAATCCGTTCAATCTGCCAGAATGGCTTCGGAATCTCCTTCACCCATCATGCTGTGCGGAGAAACAGGGTGCGGAAAAGAACTTTTTGCCCAGTCCATACACAATAACAGTAAACGACGCTTCAACCGGTATCTGGCCATCAATTGTGCCGCCATTCCGGAAAATCTTCTTGAGGGTATTTTATTCGGAACCGCCAAAGGCTCTTTTACCGGCGCACTGGACAAAGCCGGGCTTTTTGAAAATGCCAATGGAGGCACCCTTTTACTGGATGAAATAAATTCCATGCCCATGGGCCTTCAGGCAAAGCTGTTGAGGGTACTTCAGGAAAAAAAAGTGCGCCGGGTAGGTGCTCTTAATGAGATAGATATTGACCTGAAAATCATCAGCACCACCAACGAGAATCCAGAAACTGTCTGCATGGAAGGGCGCATGCGAAGGGATCTTTTGTACAGACTGGGGGTGGTGTTCATCAGAATCCCTCCCCTGAGAGATCGTAAAAATGATTTTGAAAACCTGATATGCCATTTTCTGGAAAAACATAACCGGGCTTTGAATAAAAAGATAAACAGTATTTCCAGTGAGGTCATGAATCTGTTTACCACCTATCACTGGCCCGGAAATGTCCGCGAACTGGAACATGTGATTGAAAGCAGCATGAATATGATCGGTAAAAAGGACACCATCTCAATGGAGCATCTTTCAGCACACATCGGAACGATTCCCATTGCCATCCCCCCCCAGCACCGCCCCGCCATGACAAATCCGCAAGCCCCGGCGGCGGGACGAATTAATTTTGTTTTTCCACGAAAACACAAGAATGAAGACACCCGTCCTAAAAAAACCCTGGCTGAAATTCAGAATCAGAATGAATCAGAAACCATACAGCTTGCCCTACGGGCATCACAGGGCAACGTTGCAAAAGCTGCAAGAGATCTTGGTACCTCCCCCCAGTTGCTTCATCATAAGATCAAAAAACACAAAATCGATTCTGCCGCGTTTAAAATTTAAATCCCCCCTGTGCTGCAGAATCTTTCAGCAAAATCATTGTGAAAACGGGATCATCCAATATGAATCCGAATCAAATATATTTGATAATTATTGTGAAAATCAAATGTGTTTGATTTTCTCTCCCGTTTAAAATCAAATATATTTGATTTTAAATCTTTCCGTCACTGGCCATCCCAAAAAATCCCAAAGCCCATCCCATGCAGTTCTCAGCTGTAAATTCCCTCTCCATGACCCAGATGGCATGCTTGTTGCTAAACATAACAATTAAAACAAAACAGTTCCTTTCAAAGAAATGGAAAATCCCACGAGGAGCCATATCATGTACGATAGAATGCAAACCTTTTCCCATGAAGATCTCAAGCTCATCCACGATAATTCAATGGATATTCTGAAACACACAGGGGTTGTGTTTAACGAACCCGGAGCCTTGTCTATTTTTAAAAAAAATGGCTTCAAAATTGATGGTAAAACCGTTTTTTTTAAGGACAGCGATATTCAGAAGGCCCTATCCTGTGCCCCTTCCCGTTTTGAAATCCAGGCCAGAAATCCTGAAAAAAACCTGTTCATCGGAGAAGACGACTGGGTGTATGTGCCCACCTACGGCTCTCCTTTCATGTGTTCAAAATCCGGAGAACAGCGACCGGGAACCATGGAAGATTACGCTAATATCTGCAAACTTGTCCAGACGTCAACCCATATTAATATGAATGGATTCAAGCACGTTGAACCTTCGGACATCGCCCCTGGAACCGGCTATCTTGAGATGCTGTTTGCCAATATAATTCTGTGCGACAAACCTTTTATGGGAAGCACGGATACCATACAGGCAGCAAAGGACACCATTGAGATGCTTGGCATCATCTTTGGGGGTAAAAAAACGTTACGTGAAAAAATTGTCACCATCGGACTGATAAACCCTCTGTCCCCCCTTCAATTTTCCGAAGAAATGGCAGGCTCCATCGTGGAGTATGCCCGTAACGGTCAGGCCATGGTTATTTTAAACATGATCATGGCAGGAACTTCCGGTCCCATCGGACTGCCCGGCCTGTTCACCCTGATGAATGCAGAAATCCTTGCGGGGCTGACCCTGGCACAACTTGCAGGCCCCGGAGCACCTGTCATTTATGGAACCACTTCCTGCCCCACCAACATGCAGACAGGAGCGGCCAGCATCGGCACTCCCGAGACATACATCATCAACTCCATGACAACCCAGCTGGCCCGTTTTTATAATCTGCCCTGCCGCACGGGCGGTTGTCTCACCGATTCCCTGGTTCCCGATGCCCAGGCCATGGCAGAAAGTGCATTGAGCCTGAGCACGTCGGTACGCAATGGTGCCAATTTTATTCTTCACTCCTGCGGAATGGTGGGGACCTACATCGGAAACAATCTGGAAAAGTGGCTCATGGACGAAGAGCTTTGCGGGATGGTCCGGCAAATGCTTGCTCCCATTGAGATCACGCCGGAAACCATTAATGTGGATGCCATTAAAAAGGTCGGTATCGGCGGCAATTACCTCATGGACCCGACAACCCTGAAAAACTGCCGCACGGCATTTTACACCAATACGCTTTACAACAAAAAAGATCACAGTGGCTGGACAAAATCCGGAAGCAAAACCCTGGACGATGTGGCCTCGGAACGCTTGCTCCAACGCCTTGCAAATTACGAAAAGCCTGAAATTGATCCGGAACTGGAAACACGGCTGGTGGATTTTGTAAGCCAGCGCAAACAGCACGGGTAATTAAATAAAATCAGAGGGAGAACACCACTATACGTCTGGAAAACAAAAAACAATATTTAACGCAAAAAGGAGTGAAAATGGGAGTGGAAACGACATTTGAATCGACCAAGAACGTAAAATTACAAACAGACAAGACAGCCCTGTGGGCCGCAATCAATAAAAAGATTTTTGTCCCCCCGGCAATTGTTCTGTTAATTGCCGTAATCATTGGAATTGCATTTCCAGAAGCGTTTGGCAAAGGAGCCTCTGCCGCCCTGTCATTCACCCTGAAATACTTTGGATGGTTTTACACCCTGGGTTCAACATTTCTTCTGGGTTTCTGCCTATGGGCAGGCTTCAGTAAATATGGAGATATTAAGCTTGGTGGCCCCGATGCTAAGCCGGAGCTGACCCTTTTCAACTGGTGGGCCATCTCCATCTGCGCAGGAATTGCCATTGGCATTGTTTTTTTTGGTGTGGCAGAACCCATGGCCCACTACACCAGCCCGCCCCCATTTCTGGGCTTTGAACCAAAATCCCTTGCCGCAGGTGAACACGCCATGCGATATGCCTTTTTTCACTGGACGTTTCACACCTATGGCATCTATGTCAGTGCGGCCCTGTGCATCGCCTTTGCCTTTTACAATACCCAGAAACCCTTTAAAGTCAGCTCCAGCCTTTTCCCCCTCATCGGGGATCGCATAAACGGAAATTGGGGATATTTTGTTGATGGCCTTTCCATCTTCGCCATTGTGGGCGGCGTGGGAACCTCGCTTGGATTCGGTACCATGCAGATTGGCAGCGGAATGAATTTTCTCTGGGGAATTGCCCCTAGTAGCACCATCTGGCTTGTCATCATTGCGGCGCTCACCGTTTGTTACACTATCTCCAGTTATACCGGTCTGCAAAAGGGAATAAAAATTCTCAGCGAAAACAATATCCGTCTTTACTTTGTTCTCATGGCCTTTGTGCTGTGCGTTGGTCCCACCATCCATATCCTGGAAAGCACCGTTACTGCAGTGGGCGATTATCTTGTCAACTTGGTTCCCATGTCCTTCTACCTGGACCCCATGGGGAAAAGCGGGTGGCCCGGAAGCTGGAGTAATTTTTACTGGGCATGGTGGCTGGCCTTTGCTCCCATCGTGGGACTTTTTCTTGTACGCCTTGGAAACGGACGCACCGTTCGTCAATTTGTAACGGTTAACCTTGTGGGACCGGCCCTGTTCGGCATGGTATGGTTCGGTATTTTCGGCAGCAGCAGCATATACCTGGAGCGCTTTAAAAATGCAGGCATCGCCAAAATCATTGCCGAGCATGGAAATGAAGTTTCCCTGTTTGCCCTTTTCCAAAACTTCCCCCTGCCCAGCCTGACCATGATTTTGGGCATGCTGGCCGTGGCAGTCTCTTTTATTACCCTGGCCGACTCCATGACATCCACCATTGCAGCCATGACAACCAAAGGATTTGGCGAAAACAAAGAGGATAAAGAACCACCGGCATTGATGAAAATTTTCTGGGGTGTCTTAATGGGAGCTTTTTCCTGGATACTCCTGGTCACAGGTGGCGCAAATGCCCTGCAGACATCGGTCATCGTATGCGGGCTTCCCATTCTTTTTTTACAAATTTTCATGGTCATTGGCTACATCAAGGCCATGGGAAACCTCAAGACCTATGATCGGGTAAATCCCCCGGTAAAAGACTCTTCATTGTACGATGTATAAAATTCAATGAAAAATCACAACAAGCCTTCAGACCTGAAAAGCTGATTATCAATTACAACAAAAGTATAAACAAAGGAAAAACCATGGAAATGAAAACACTTTATTTGAGCCAGGAAGATGTTAAAAATGTTGGAATCACAATGGCTGACATCATAGATGCCGTTGAAAAAGGTTTTGTGGAGATGGGAAACGGCCGTGTGGAAATGCCCCCGAAACCCGGTATCCACCCAGGGGAAGGTGGCGATAATTTTATCCACGCCATGCCCGCCTTTATTCCTGCCATGAAATCCGCCGGTGTCAAGTGGGTCAGCGGTTATCCCGTGAACCAGAAAAAGGGATTGCCCTATATCATGGGCCTGCTAATGCTCAATGATCCTGAAACCGGTATGGTTAAATCCATCATGGACTGTGTATGGATAACGGCCATGCGAACCGGGGCCGCCTCTGCTGTTTCAGCAAAATATCTTGCAAGACCCGAATCCTCCACCATCGGTATTCTTGCCTGTGGTGTCCAGGGACACACAAACCTGGAAGCCATGAACGTTTTGTTCCCCTTAAAAAAAGTGATGGCCTATGATACCAACCGGAAACAGGCCCAGGGACTTGCTGATTTTGCAAAAACCCTGGGACTTGAAGTGGACATTGTGGACGAACCCCGGAAAGCCGTCACAGGTTGTGATATCGTAGTCACTGCAGGACCCATACTGAAGCAGCCCCACGAAACCATCAAGGCCGGATGGGTGGATGAGGGCGCCTTTGTATCCTGCGTTGACTTTGACTCTTTTTTTACCAGGGATGCCCTGAATGAAGCAGATAAATGGACCACGGACAACCTGTCCCAGTACGCACACTACAAAGACGGAATGGGTTATTTCCAGCAATGCCCCGATGTTTATGCAGAACTTGGAGAACTTGTAACCGGAAAAAAGAAAGGTCGGGAAAACGACAAGGAAAAAAACTTTGCCGCCAACCTTGGCATTGCCATGGAAGACATGGCCCTGGCACCACTGATTTTTGAAAAAGCTATTGAAAAAAAGATCGGTACCTGGTTACCGCTCTAAATCTAAAAATACGATCACCCCAAACCAATTAACATCAGTAATCACGATTTTTTACTGAAAGATAACGCTATTTCTGCATCCGCGCACTGCCTTTTTATGCGGCAGGATGGATGGATGAAGACCAGAGGCAAAAAATAGTGATTTTTCCAAAAGAAACAGGAGAAGTTTATAATGGGAATGGCAACAGACACACTCAATTTCAAACCCCAGCTTCGGGTTATCAACGACGATCAAATCGCCCAGATCCATGCGGCGACACTGGAAGTGCTGGAACGAACCGGCGTAAAAATGACCCACCCCAGGGGACTGGAACTACTGTCCGGTGCCGGATGCAGAATTGAGGGGGATCGCGTCAGAATCCCCGCCTGGCTTGTGGAAGACTCCATCCGAAAAGCCCCCTCCAGGGTTGTTCTCGGCACCAGAACCGGCAAACGCACCGTTTTTCTGGAAAGAGATAAATCTTTTTTCGGTCCAAGCCTTGACTGCATTGATTACATGGACCCAAGAACCCATGTAAGAAGCCGGTACACAAGCAAACATGCCGCAGAAACCGCAGCACTGGTGGATGCACTGCCCAATTACCAGTGGTATATGATCATAGGCATGGCCGATGACGTACCCGCAGACATTGCAGACCGTGTGGTGGCAAGACAGACCATGACAAACTGTGAAAAACCCCTGGTTTTCTGCTGCAAAGATGTCAACAGCGAGCGGAATATCTATGAGATGGCCCTGTTATTATGCGGTGGAAAGGAAAACTTTGACAAAGCCCCTTATATCGTACATTACTCCGAGCCCATTTCGCCCCTGGTCTACTACGATCCCGCCGTTGACAAACTGCTTTTTTCAGCTGAAAACAATATCCCCATCATCAATTTCCCCGCACCCCAGGCTTCAGGTTCAAGCCCTTCAACCTTTGCGGGCAGTATCGTCCAGGCCAGTGCTGAGTCATTAAGCGGCTGTGTTCTGGCCCAGCTGGCCAATCCGGGGGCCAGTTTCATATATGGTGCTTTTACAACAGTCATGGACATGCAGACATCGGTTTTCTCCTATGGTGCCAATGAGATGAGCCTCATGACCGGCGCCTTGGCGCAGATGGCCCAGTATTATAAAATACCGTTTTTCGGCACGGCCGGTGCCACGGATTCAAAATTCTGCGATGCCCAGGCAGGTGCCGAAGCCGCGTTTGAAATTTTATGTTCGGCATCCGTGGGTTCAAGCCTTGTCCATGACTGTGGTGCCTGGATGGACCACGGCTCCCTTGTATCCCCCGAATACATGGTTCTAACCCATGAAATTGTTGATATGGCAAAACATTTCATGGAAGGCATAGAGGTGTCGGAAAATACCCTTGCCGTTGACGTCATCAACAAGGTCGGACCTGGTGGCCACTATCTCCAGGAAAAACACACCAAGCAGAACTTTAAAAAAGTCAAATATTCCAAAATATTTGAACGGATGTTTTATGATGAATGGGAAAAAGCAGGCAGCATGAAGTTTGAACAGCGACTTCAGCAGTTCACCCTGGACAAGATGAGCCATACCCCCGAACCCCTGCCCCAGGAGATTCTGAAAGAGCTTGACAGAATGCAGGCCACCTGGAAATAAAAAATCCCGGAATGACACAAAAAAATAATCCTCACAATTCCAGTGTGTTGTCGTCAATAATTATAAACAAGGTTCATGTTGAATTCCGGGCTCCTGCAGGGGTGGGCTCGTCACAATGAGTTTATCCCCAAAACCCTGAAACACAACATGAGCTGAAAATCAATATTCAACAGGAGTAACAAATATGTCAAAACTTATGGGAAAACTTGCAGAAGCCGTCATAGAAGGTGATCTGGACGATGTGGTTGAACTCACAGAAAGAGCCATTGAAAAAGAGATGGATGTTGCTGAAATCATGAACGATGGACTCCTGGCTGGCATGGATATCGTTGGTCAGCGTTTCAAGGTGGGAGACATGTTCATCCCCGAAGTGCTTGGTTGTGCCCAGGCCATGAAAGGGGCCATGGAAGTGCTGAAACCCCTCCTGGCCCAGAGCGATATAAAATCCTCCGGAAAATTCATGATTGCCACGGTAAAAGGAGACCTCCATGATATTGGTAAAAATCTTGTGGCCATGCTCTTTGAAGGATCTGGCTTTGATGTCATTGACCTTGGGATTGATATCTCTGTTGAAGATATCCTCAAGGCCGTTAAA
The DNA here is from genome assembly GCA_963674605.1 of uncultured Desulfobacterium sp. Lineage (GTDB taxonomy): Bacteria > Desulfobacterota > Desulfobacteria > Desulfobacterales > Desulfobacteraceae > Desulfocicer. Next base: position 3,160,236 of record OY771474.1, read on the forward strand.
GAGCACAAACCCGACATTCTTGGCCTGTCGGCCCTTTTAACCACCACCATGCCCAAAATGGCTGAAACAATTAATGCCCTGAACGAGGCTGGCATCCGGGATCAGGTAAAGGTTCTTGTGGGGGGTGCACCCGTGACCAAAATCTGGGCAGATGAAATTGGTGCCAATGCCTATGCATCCAATGCCGCTGCCGCAGTGGAAAAGGGACGGGAGATGCTCGCCGCTTAATCGCACAAAGGGATGCTTCCATGGGAAGCGTCCCCACATCCAGAAAAAAGACGGGGGTAGCAACAGTTAAATGAACAACGAACAGAAAAAATACAATACCCGGGGAATGGGTGAGGGGAATTTCGTTGTTGGTATTGATACAGGTGGAACCTATACAGATGCCGTTCTCATGGACTATCAATCCCGCAGGGTGATCGCCTCCCACAAGACGCTTACCACCCATGAAAATCTGTCCATAAGCATTATCAAGGCCTTAAAAGCCCTTGAAATCAAGGACAGATCCAGGGTCCGCCAGGTGGGGATATCCAGCACCCTTGCAACCAACGCCATTGCCCAGGGAAGAACAGGCAATGTGGCGCTGTTACTCATCGGATACGATCAGGATTTTCTCCAGGAGTATAAGCTGGACACCAAACTGCCCACAAAGAATATCGCATACTTCCAGGGAGGCCACACCCCCCAGGGCATTGAGCAGGCCCCCCTGGACGAAAAAAGTATTACACATTGGGTAAAACACCATGAAGACCAGGTGGATGCCTTTGCCATATCAAGCTATTTCAGCCCTCTTAATCCGGATCATGAAGAAAAGGCATTTGAAATAATTCAGCGGGTATCCTCCCTGCCGGTGGTCATGGGACATCAGCTGTCCACAAAAATTGATTCCATTAAACGTGCCGCCACGGCCTGCCTGAATGCATCTCTGGTTATTGTCATGCAAAATTTCATCAAGGCCGTAAAAATTTCCATGGCACAACAGGGTATCAATGCCCCGTTGATGATTGTAAAGGGGGACGGCACACTGATGCCCTGTGAAATCGCCATGCAAAAGCCCGTTGAGACCATTCTTTCGGGTCCTGCTGCCAGTGCCATTGGTGGTCGTTTTCTTTCAGGCCGCAACAGCGGCGTTATCTTTGATGTGGGCGGAACCACCACGGACATTGCCTTGATGGAAAACGGAAACATGAAGATTTCCGAAAACGGCACAAAAGTCGGTACCGTGGTAACCGCTGTTAAAGCGGTGAACTTCAGAACCGCCTGCCTTGGATGTGACAGCGCCATCACATTTAAAAAGGGAAATATCGTCACCATCGGACCGGAAAAGGTGATCTCATTATCCAGTCTTGCATGGCACCATCCAAAGGTGGCTGATGAAATTCAGGCCCTTGAAAAAAAGCCCGTATTAAGCTGGCGGGCCACGGATCTTGAATACTGGGTAATGTCCGGGACAGTTCCTGGAAAAGATCAGCACAGGCTTAATGAAACCCATAAGAAAGTGCTGGAATTCCTGACCGGAACACCCAGATGTCTCACCTCAATTATTTCCCATACGGGGTGCCATCACCCCATACAGTTGAATGCCGCCCGGCTCATTGAACAGGGCATCATTGAACGGGCCACCCTCACGCCCACAGATCTGCTTCATTCCACCGGAGATATCCATCTGTGGAATGCAGAAGCTGCCCGGACGGTCACCACAAGGGCCGCGGAGATGAACCTGAAAAACCCGGCAACCTTTGCAGGGGAAATACTTGATCAGGTTGTCTGCACCATGGCAAGGGAGGTAATTATTTTTCTTGCCTGCCAAAATGACAAGAGTTCCCTTCCGGATGCCATTGGTGACGTCTGGGGGAAATTTTTCATGGAACATACATTGACAAAGTCACATCCCCTGATGTCTGTGAGCATCTCAAGCCGGCTTCCCATCATTGGCATTGGCGGCCCTGCAGAATATTTTGCAGCCAGGGTGGCACAACGTCTCAACACGGAACTGATACTGCCGCCCAATGCTGAAGTCGCCAACGCCGCAGGTGCCGTGGCAGGTGCCATTTCCATGGAAAAAGAGGCCCTGATTTTCATGAAAGAGCAGGATGAAAAAGTCCAATTCATACTGCAGATAAAAGGTCTTCCCCCCGAGAGCTTTGAAGAGGAGGAACAGGCCGTGGCCCGGGCCATTCCCATCATCAAGGAGCATGCCATTGCAAAAGCCCTGGATGCAGGGGCTGTCCTTCCCCAGGTGAGCCTGCATGAAGTCATTGATGCCTCGGTCCACCGCCTTACGGCCATGGCTGTTGGTAACCCTGATCTATCAACCGCCCAGACCATAAAGATAATTAACAATTAAAGAGCAGCAAAAAAAGTGCGGCTGAGCATAAGCTGTGCCAGCATACAGGAAATAAAATTATGCTTCTGGAACATGATAAGTTTTGTGGCAGATACCTCAAAAAAAATCCGTGCCGGAGCAATTGTGAGTTAATAAAAAGCCATAAATTTACTTTAGGGCTGCCATGATGTAAATGGCTCCGATGATTAATTTTAACCAAGGAGAATGCAGAATGTTCTATCAAAACCGAGATGCAGGTATTTCACATATTACAACCCGAAAGAACCACACCTGCTATGGAATGGGTATCGGAATCATGATACTGGACGATGTCTATCCTGGATTCCCAGGGGATGTAAGGAATGCCAGCGCCTTTCCCTATCCCATTCAATATGAAATCGTAGAAGACATAGACATTAAAGCTCTTCTGTGGCATGAGGACAAATCCCCCTGCCTTGAACCGATTAAAAAGGCTGCAAAAAAATTAGAACGAATGGGCTGCAAGGCCATTGCCGCTGAATGCGGCTATTTTGCCTATTTTCAAAAGGCAATTGCAGGCTTTGTTGATATCCCGGTTTTCATGTCAAGCCTTCTTCAGGTACCCTTTATCCAGCAAACCATAGGACCTGACAAAAATGTTGGTATTTTATGCTACCAACGCCAATTTCTAACCGATGCCCACCTTGCCAGCGTTGGCATAACACCTGGCAGTAACTATATTATTGCAGGCGCAAGCGACGACTACAAGTGCACCGAACTTGACAAATTATGGAACTGGGAAGTAAGGCCTGAACGTCCGGAAGCCATCTACCAGGTACAGGAAGAGCAGATGGTCTCCGCCTGTGTGGATTTCTGCCATGAAAACCCCAGCATCAAAAGCCTAATGCTTGAATGTACCGGTATGCAGCCCTTTGCCAGGGCCATTCAACGGGCCATTGATATGCCTGTTTACAGCTGGGGAACAATCCTTGACCACGCATTTTCCGTGGTTGCCCACAGGGATTATTACGGTCACGTGTGATTTCAAGGCGATGACCGGTCTACAGCATGTGATTTCCAGCGCCATCAAGGTCTTTTCTTGAAAGGATAAGAAGTTGTTTTTTTTTCAAAAAAAGCATAAAAAAACAACCGTTAAAAAGTGCAGCAAACCCGACACAAACCCAGCATATCTTGCTTGTGCTGGGTTTGATCTAATGTCATTTCAAAGTTCAGCAAGATAGACCACACGAAAAGGAATCGTTTATAGTAATTGATACGGGAAACACCCCGTACATGCTGTTCTGCACCAGCCTCGTCATGCTCATGACGCCGGGCCTGGCCTTCTTCTACGGGGGACTGGTCGGCAGAAAGAACGTCGTGACCATCATGATGCAAAGCTTCATCTCTATAGGCGTTACCACAGTTCTCTGGATCACCGTAGGCTACTCTCTTTCCTTCAGCGGCGACGTGGCAGGGGTCATTGGAAATCTGGACATGGCCTTCCTTAAGGATTCAAGAAACCGCAAACAAACCGCCGCCACCTGCTTGGAAATCTGGACATGGCCTTCCTTAAGGGCATCTCCTCAAGCGACCTCTTTTTTGAACAAATGACCAATATTGTGATCAAACCCTAAAAGGCAATGGGAAAACACAGGAGAGCAATTTGAAAAACAGACCCGATGGGATGGAACAATCATGGAAACCATTTGCCGCTTCGAAAAACACCGTAACAGGTGGTATCGTTCTCACCATCCTTTCGGCATGCTGTTTCGGTCTCCTGCCCCTTTTTGCCAAAACCGCCTACGCCGGTGGATTCAACCCCTATACTTTCAGTCTTTTCAGGGTGATATTCACGGCAATAATACTGTTTTTCATACTCAAATGTCAAAAAAAATCCCTGACCATTGAAAAACACCAGGCCATCATTCTTTTTAAGGCGGGCTTTTTCGGCTATTACCTGATGATGGTCACTCTTTGTGTTTCCTACACCCTGATGGCCACGGGCCTCGCCACAGTTTTACATTTCATCTATCCCGTTGCCACCATGGCAGGTGCCACCATTATCTACAAAGAAAAAAGCAATGCCATCCAGATCAGTGCCATGGCAGTTTCACTCTTGGGGATTTATTTTCTGGTGGGACTGGAGAGCCAGGGTACCTTAAATTTTGCCGGATTTGCCCTGGCCCTCTCCTCGGGCTTTTTCTATGCCTATTATATTTTAACGGTGTCGCATGGGAGAATAAAAAGCATGGACTCCTTTGTGGTTATCTTCTACATCACGTTGTTCAACAGTGCCACCCTGTTTATTACCTGTCTTTTTATGGGAAATTTCCCCCGGGAAATCACCCTCATAGGGTTCATGAGCACCGTCATGGTGGCTTTGGTGTCAAGTGTCATCGGCATGGTGGCATTTCAGGCAGGCCTGAAAAAAATAAGCGCCACCAGTGCAACCATATTAAGCACCTTTGAGATGGTCACAAGCCTCATCGTCGGCATTGCCCTTCTGGAAGAAAGTTTTTCTGTTTTTCAGATGGGAGGAAGTGCCCTCATCATGGCATCGGTGATGGCGATGGCCCTGACCGAATAGTTACCTTCTTTATGGTTTTTTCATATGCCCTCAAAAATGGGGCACACCCCGAAAGGCGAACAGCAAAAGTTGAGTAATTAAAAATGAAAAGGCTGAAAACAGGCCCAATCACAAACTTCCATTATCGTTGTAAACCACCCAGGCCAGCGTTTTGTTTCCAAGGCTAAACATTTCAATGGTTTCAGGGTTCTGAAGACACGGAGCCACAACTTCCCGCTGGTTCATGGAAAAAACCAGAACCCCTTTACCGGTGTGCTTCATGGTGGACACCAGCAACGAAATATCGTCCACACGTTTCCCCCTGCGTCCCGCATAAAGGGAAATGATTTCGCCGTTCATGCCGTAGTACAAAATGGGCTGATCTTCGTGTAAAACCTGTGCAATCTGCCGGGAGACCACTTCCGGTGTCTTAACCGGGTTCAACGCCGGAAAAACCGCCGTACCGATGTAAAACTGCAGGAGCACCAGAAAAATAATAAAGGTGCCAAACCAGGCCTTTTCCATGGGTACATACAGATGGAGACGTACCAGAACCAGAGCCCCTGTAATCAACATAGCCGCTCCCCCGGCAATGATAATCTTCGGAAGGGGCAATGGCAGAAAAAGGGCGATGACAAGGCCCAGCCCCAGCAACAATAAAGCCCCGAGAAGGGGATACACAGTCCATTTTTTCCACCGTTCGGATACGCTGGGCATGGACGGCAGAACCGATGCCAGAAAAAGCGCTGCCGCAGGATACACCGACAGAATGTAAAGATTTCGCTTGCCACCGCACAGGCTGAAAAAAATCACCACAAACAGAATCCACCCCATTAAACGACGGGTCTGGGTTTTTAAACCAGTGCGCCGGACAAGGAGCACCCCGGCAAGGGGCATGAAAAAAGTCCATGGCATGAAATCAATGAAAAGGTATTGAATATAGTAGTAAAAGGGCTTGTAATGCCCCCCGAAGCTGCCCTGGACCCGTCCCAGATTCTGATCAAATATCAATTCATTGAAATAGGCAGCGGGAGCACCGGTGATTTTTGCCAGCAGCAGCCAGATCAAAGGGAAAATCAATGCCAGGGGAATACCCCACACCCACTGTTTTTTCAAGATGGTTTTGCCCTGGCCGGACAGCAAATTACCGCAAAGATAAATACCACAGGGAACAATGAATCCCACAGGCCCCTTGGCAAGAATGCCGACCCCCATGAAGGAAAATGCCGCAAGGCTGTACTTGAGCTCGGACTGAACATCATTTTTAAACAGAAAATACAGTGCACACATCTCCAGCCCCAGAAGCAGCATGTCTATCTGCCCGGTACCAGCTTTGTGCCAGAAAAGAAACGAGGTGGAAAGAATAAACATGGCCCACCAGGCCGTCGTGTCATCGAACCACATGGCTGAAAGTCTGGTAAAGGCCCACAAAGCAAGGATGATTCCCAGCAATGTGGGAAGTCGTCCGGCAACACCGTTGAACTCCCCACCGGTAAAGAGGGTGGCAGCCTGGATAAGCCAGAACATGAGCGGGGGCTTGTGGGCATAGAATTCTGTGTTCCGTTGGGGCGTAAAGTAGTTGCCCGATTGGGCCATCTCCCAGGCCACATAGGTATACCGAGGTTCATCGGGCTCCCACAATCCCCGGAGAACATACTGGGGAGTCCAGACGGCCAGGGCAAAAAGCACAATCAACAGCACCGGTACCGCCTTTTTTTTAACAGCTGCCATCATCACTTCTCCTTGGGGAACAGTGGAACGCCGCCATGGGCAGCCATTTCTTTAACATAAGGGTGAAAAGGTGCAGCACAATGATGAGCACAAAGCCCAGTATCAGATGAAAGGTTCTGCCCCCGGCACCGCCGCTGCCAAACAGACACATGATGATGGTAAGGGGCGTAAAGCCGACAAGGGATGCCCCCAGATAGGGAAAAAAACCAATCCTGCAGTATCCGCTGAAAAGGCTGACCACCGTGGAGTTGCTGAAAGGAAACAGCCGGGCATAGAGCACCCACAGAAAGGCTTTTTTTTGAAACGCCCGTCGATATCGGCCCAGTCGTTTTTCCAGAAAAGACCATTTCCCCGGGGAAAGAAACCACCAGCCCACCTGAAAAAGAACTGCTGCCCCCAGAAGAGAGGCCCCCAGAGCCACGGCAGTACCAATCCATGGATTAAAGATGGCTCCGGCTCCGGCGCTGATCCACAAACGGGGAACGCCTAGGGAGATCAACAGCCCCCCTGTCAGCAGGTACGCCACCGATGCAAGGATAAGACCAAAAGGTCTTGCCTCCAATCCTTCTGTAAAGGTATTGATTTTAAGAATAAAAGCCTGGAGGTCCAGCAGCTGAACCATAAGGGGGAACAGCAAAAATATGAGTCCAATGCAGAGCGGTTGCATCATTGCTCTGGCACCGTCGGGGTTCCGGGGGGGCGATATTTCCGAGGCACTGTGGTAACTATTCATGGGAAGCTTTCCTGTCCGTTGTTGATTGATATTCTGTCAATTCATACCTCAAAGCCCTTTTCTGGAGCCACCACACCCCTGCAAGGTCGGCAAGCCCCACCCACAGCCGGCTGTTGATACCAAGGCCGTATTTGCTGATGCCCTGGAGTCTATGCCGGTGGGACACCGGGGTTTCAGCAATTTTATAGCCTGCCATAATCATCAATGCCGGAAAAAAACGATGGGCATTGCGAAAAAATCGAATTTGGGCAAGGCAGGAACGGCGAAATACCCGAAGGGAACATCCCACATCCGAGATATGATCCTTTAGCAGCCGGGCTCTGAGCCCATTTGCCACCCGGCTTGAAAATTTCCGGATCAAGCCGTCTGCCCTTTGGGCTCTTATGCCGCAAAGCATATCCACCTTAAGTTGCTCCATCTTGTCAACAAGTCCGGGAAGATCTGAAGGATCGTTTTGTCCATCTCCGTCAAGGGTGGCAATAACCTCTCCCCGGGCACTTGAAAAACCTGCATCAAGGGCTGCTGACTGCCCGCTGTTGGGTGTCAGATGAACAGCCCTGCAGAAATCAAATTCCCGGGCAAGGGCATCCATGAGCAAAGGGGTGCTGTCACTGGAACCATCATTGACCATGATCAGCTCCCAACCGTTTTTAAAAGCCATGGTGGAAGCGGATGTGCATGCCACGGAAATAATTTCCCGGCAGACGGGTTCAATATTCTCTTCTTCATTGTAAAAAGGCACTACTATACTCAGATATGGCCTGGCAAAATGTAGGTTCACTTTTTGCTGCATTTATTTTCCTGATGTTTCATATTTTTTGGGCCTTGATCATAAGATGGCCCACTTGTCATCGTTGGCGGGCCGGCGGGGTCAGGCTATGTGGTATGAAAGCCTGACCCAACCCTCATGTGGCCAATGTTGTAATCAAGCCCCTTTTTTTCTATGGAGCAAAGGTAAAGTCACCGTGGCACTGCACCATTTTCCCGGTAAACTGTCCATGATTATGCTGCCACCATGCAATCGTGCAATTTTATCCACAATGGTCAACCCCAGACCGGAGCCGCCATATTTCTGGGACCGGGATTTTTCCACCCGGTAAAACTTTTTCAACACCTGTTTTAATTCGGTTACAGGAATACCCACACCCGTGTTCCATACGGAGATATGAATTTCATTGTTTTTCTCAACACAATCCAGTTTAATTTTCCCCTTGTCACGGTTATACTTTGCCGCATTGTCCACAAGGTTAATGAGCAACCGCTGAATTTTCTCCCTATCTCCCACCAGCTGGTATGTGAAGGGAACATTGTTTTCAATTTCAATGGCTGCCTGTTCAAACATAACCTCAAAATCTTCCAGCATTTCGCTCACCATACGGCCCAGATCAAAAACTTCAAGGTGGAGACTACTTTTCTGATCCAGAGAAGATATCTCCAGAAGATTTTTCACCAGACGTCCCATACGTCTTAAAATATGGGTCTGATTCATCAATTGACTTGAATAGTCCATGGGCAGATCCCGGCGTTCCATGGAGCGCTCCATGAACAGCAACAGCATGGTAATGGGGCTTTTAAGTTCATGGGCAGCATCGGCCAGCAGCTGCTTCTGGCTGGCAAAGGAGTGCTGAAGTCTGTCAAACATTTTGTTTAACGAATCTGCCAGGAGATACACTTCATCAATATTTTTACCAAGGGGAATGCGCCGGGTCATGTCGCTTGCGCTGATCTCCGTTGCCAGGGTATTTATTTCTATGATGGGCTGGAGAATTTTGTTGGTAAGCAGATGACTCAATACCAGCAGAATAATCGCTGCCACACAAAAACCCATGACAACAATGGAGATCAGTTCATCAATCTCATGTTCAAGGGCCTCCACGGATCTTGCGATCTGAACAAAAAAAACAGATCCTCCGGCATTGATTTTGACATGGTTGACCCTGAACCTGAGGGTATGCCTGTTTTTTTTATCGCTTTTTATGGAGTTTCCCTGAAAAAGCAAGCTGTTTTCCGGGACGACGGCATCATAATTATGCTGTTCTTTTGCAGGATGAAAAGGAATCTCAACAAGTTTTCCAAGTGTTGATGCAAAAACGTTTTTTCCGTTTACATCAAACACCTTTATCCAGTACTGCTCATCAAAATCAAGCAAAGATTCAAACACTCGGGCATCCAGGATTTGCCTTGGTGAAACATTGGCCAGGGGCTTAAAATCTTCCCTTATGGCAATTTCCAGCTCTTCATCCAGTGTTTCATAGGCAAGCTCAGAGGCTTCAAACAAAATAAAACCGGCAAGCACCAGATTAATCAGCAGGCCAAGGGAGGCAATCCATAAATTTATCTTATGTCTGATCTGCATGGTCCATGCTCCATAACCCCTTTTACATTGAAACATCAATTAACACCTTTCCAGCCTTTCCTGCCAGGAAAATTGTTATTTATGATTTTTGGGCTTGGTCACAACATGGGCCACCTGCCACATTGGCGGGCCCATGGGGTCATGGCTTGTACTATTTTATTTTTGACAAGAGCCTGTATTTAAATGAAAATTTAAGCAAAAGTGTCAATAACGCAAGCCTGACCCCCACCAAGGGTGGCCCATGTTGTGAGCAAACCCTGACTTATAGATAGCATACCTATTATGAAGAACCCATGAAGACGTAAATCCGTAAACTATGATCAGTCCCGGGATTATGATCGCGGGGCTTGGTCACAACATGGGCCACCCTTGGTGGGGGTCAGGCTTGCGTTATTGGCATTATCGTTGGCTTTGGCGTTTGCACAGACGGTTGTCAATAACGCCAATAACACAAGCCTGACCCCGTTGGCCCGCCAACGGTGACGGCTGGCCCATCTTATGACCAAGCTCTGATCGCGCTTCATTTTACAATGGAATCCTCCATCACAAACCCCAGCCCACGCACGGTTTTGATAATATTTTTATCGTTGGCTTTTTTACGGATATTTTTAATGTGGACATCAATGAAGTTGGACATGGTGAACGGGTCAAAACCGTCCCCCCATACATGTTCTGCAATATTAAACCGGGAAACGACCTTGTTTTTATTGTAAAGAAGGAACTCCACGATTAAAAATTCTTTGGGTGTAAGAGGTACTGGAACGCCCTTCCTTGTAACGCAGCGGGCAATGGTATCCAGCGCCAGATCCCCTGCCATGAGAATGGAACCTGTATTGTCTCCGATTCTTCTTAAAAGCGCCCGTATACGGGCCATGAGCTCGTAAATGGAAAAGGGTTTGGCAAGATAATCATCGGCCCCGTAGTCCAGGCCCATGATTTTATCTTCCAGGGAATCCCTTGCTGTCAGCATTAAAACAGGCGTTGTGATATCTGCCTTGCGGATTTCTTTTAACACCGTCAAACCGTCAACTTCAGGAAGCATGATATCAAGCACAATAAGATCATAAACCCCGTCAAAAATTTTATCCAGAGCCTTGGCACCGTCCTGGGCGCTTTCAACCATATAGTTCTGTTCAACAAGGCCTTTTGTCAGATGGGTGACAATTTCAGGCTCATCGTCCACAATTAATATTCTCACACTTCTCCTTTCCGAACCCGGAAGGCTCATGAAAACATATTAAGTTGGGGCTTGGTCATAAGATGGGCCACCCGTCAAAATTGCTGTGCCAATGGGGGTCAGGCTTGTGTTATTGTGCTTTTGACAACTACCTGTGTTTCAAGATGAATTTCAACAAAAGCGCCAATAACGCAAGCCTGACCCATCCCCAGCATGGCCCATCTTATGACCAAACCCTTAAGTTGCCTGAGTTGATTTCACGGGATTGTCAGCACCATGGGTCAGGCTTGCATTATGATAATATTGTTGTTATCTACCTTTATGTAAAGGGATTGTCAAAACAAGGCCAGATCACAACATTAACCGGCAGCCCTTAAAGCCCCAGAAACTGACACCAGAGGAAATAAAACCATTGATTGACCTTAGAAGCGATACCGTAACAAAACCCGATGAAGCCATGCGAAACGCCATGGCCCATGCCGAGGTGGGGGATGATGTTTATGGAGAGGATCCCACCGTTAATAAACTTGAAACCATTTGTTCCGAAATGCTGGGAAAAGAGGCTGCCCTGTTCTGCGCTTCAGGCACCCAGAGCAATCTGCTGGCCCTCATGAGCCACTGCCGCAGGGGAGATGAATACATCGTCGGACAGCACGCCCACACCTACCGCTACGAAGCGGGCGGAGCCGCAGTGCTTGGAAGTATCCAGCCCCAGCCTTTGAATCTGGAAGCCGACGGTACTCTTGATCTTGAGCAGGTGGAAGCCTATATCAAACCCGATGATTTTCATTTTGCTCCCACCACCCTTTTATGCCTTGAAAACACCCAGGCAGGTAAGGTACTTCCCATGGACTACCTTGATGCTGCAGCTGCCCTGGCAGAGACCAGAAACCTGAAATTCCATCTGGACGGTGCAAGGATATTCAATGCCGCTGTAAAACTCAACTGTCCGGTTACAGCCATTTCAAAACATTTTGACTCGATATCTGTGTGCCTGTCCAAGGGTCTTGGGGCACCTGTGGGATCTGTATTGTGTGCCTCCCGGGAACTGATCCAAAAAGCCCGGAGATGGCGAAAGATGGTGGGAGGCGGAATGCGCCAGGCCGGTATTCTGGCAGCAGCCGGAATATATGCACTGGAAAACAATGTTCAACGCCTGTCCCTTGATCATGACCATGCAGCACGCCTTGCAACGGGCCTGTCTGCCATTGACGGCATTGATATCTCACCGGATTCAGGGCAGACCAACATGGTATTTGTCTCCACACGGGGAAAGGGGAAAGGGCTCTCCACCTTTATGAAGGATATGGGAATATTAATCTCCGATGATGATCATATCCGACTGGTCACCCATCTCAACATCAGCTCAGATAACATTGACACAGTTGTTGATGCCTTCAAGGCCTTCTTTGGGTCAGACCGGGCAGGGAGCATTGCCGGATGACCCTTGACAGTATAATCTTGACAGCACTTGGGGTGCATATTAATAATGTATATACTTTTCTTTCATCCACCGGCCATGGAAACTCGCTGCAAAAACCGGTCATCGAACAACCGCAACATGCAGGCGTTGTCCCCATTGCACCTTAAATGCCCTGGAGCCGACAATGAAAGACCCCCATTTATTTTTTCTAAAAACAGGAGAATATCCATGAAAAAACTGACAGCTCTTTTACTCACACTTATGATGATATGCTGTTTTGCAGCCACCGGTTTTGCCAAAAACATCACAGTTGCCACGGATACCAACTTTCCTCCCTTTGAGTTCAAAGATCCCAAAACCGGTCAACACACCGGCTTTGACGTGGAACTGTGGGATGCCATTGCAAAAAATATCGGCATTGAATATAACCTGCAACCCATGGATTTCAACGGCATTATCCCGGGACTTCAGTCCGGTCAGCTGGATGCCGGTATTGCCGGCATCACCATCAAACCGGAACGGGCCAAGGTGGTTGATTTTTCCGACCCCTACTACAATGCAGGTCTTCTCCTCCTGGTCAAGGCATCAAACACAGACATCACCAAGGTGGAAGATCTTGAAGGCAAGCTGGTGGCCACCAAACTTGGCACCACCAGTGAAGATTTTCTGAAAAAGAATGCCAAGGCAAAGGAAGTAAAACTGTATCCCAACAATGATGCCATGTTCATGGAACTCATGATGGGGGGTGCAGATGCCGTGATGTTTGACTCACCTGTTATTGCCAACTATGTGCGTGAAGTGGGAAAAGATAAGGTAAAAGTGGTCGGACCTCTCTACATGGGACAGTCCTACGGCATTGGTTTTCCCAAGGGCAGCGCCCTGGTGGAAAAGGTGAACCTTGCCTTAAAAAGCCTTAAAGATAGCGGAGCCTACCGGGATCTCTACCTGAAATGGTTTAATACAGAACCCAAATAATCCATCTGATATTTTCCAATCTCTTCCCAGGGGCGGTTGCCGGTCAACCGCCCATTTTTTTACAAGGACGCAACATGGAATTTCAATTTGACTGGCCTGTCTTTTTTGAGACCCTTCCCATGCTCATGCGGGGACTTAAATTTACCCTTATCATTGCCCTTGGCGGCCTTGCATCAGGATTTGTGCTGGGTGCCTTTTTTGGATTGATGAAACTTGCCCGCCACATGGTGCCAAGAACCCTGGCAATTATTTATATTGAAGCCATCCGGGGCACCCCCATGCTGGTTCAGGCCATGTTTCTCTACTATGGAGTTCCCATGGCAATGGGACTTAGAATCCCCCCCTTAACCGCAGGAATTATCATCATTGCCGTAAATTCCGGTGCCTATATTGCCGAAATTGTCCGGGGATCAGTGCAGTCCATTGATCCGGGACAGACCGAGGCCGGACGTTCCATCGGCCTGACCCGGGGGCAGACCATGCTTTACATCACCTGGCCCCAGGCATTTAAACGCATGATTCCCCCCCTTGGTAATCAGTTTATCATCAGCCTGAAGGATACTTCTCTGTTGATGGTCATTGGTGTGGGCGAGCTGCTGCGTACAGGCCAGGAAATTGTGGCGGTAAGCTTTAAAGCCTTTGAAGTGTATCTGGCCGTGGCCGTGGTCTACCTTGTTATGACCCTTTCCATTGCCAGGGCACTTCGCATGCTTGAAAATCATCTTGAAATGAAAACCAAACGCTAACGCCGGGGGAATAAAAACCATGGAAATGATTAAAATCGTCAATCTTCATAAAAGTTATGACCAGCTGGAGGTGATCAAGGGCATTGATCTTGAAATCCAGTCCGGAGAAGTGGTATGCATCATCGGCCCATCCGGCTCCGGTAAATCCACGGTGCTTCGCTGCATAAACCGGCTGGAAACCCCCACCTCCGGCCACATTATTGTGGATGGAAAGGACATCATGGACCCGGAAACCGACATCAACCATGTGCGCACCGAAGCAGGCATGGTGTTCCAACAGTTCAATCTCTTTCCCCACATGACGGTTCTGGACAACGTGACCCTGGGTCCCATCAAGGTCAGAAAGATGAACCGTTCCGAGGCTGAAGAACTGGGCCGATCCCTGTTAAAAAAAGTGGGGCTGGCGGACAAGGAGAAGAACTATCCGGACCAGCTTTCGGGCGGTCAGAAACAGCGGGTGGCCATTGCAAGGTCCCTGTCTCTCAAACCCAAGGTGATCCTGTTTGATGAGCCCACCTCGGCCCTGGACCCGGAACTTGTGGGGGAAGTGCTTGAAGTCATGAAACAGCTGGCAGCAGAGGGAATGACCATGGTTGTCGTAACCCACGAAATGGGCTTTGCAAGGGATGTGGCCCACCGGGTTATTTTCATTGACCAGGGGGTTATTCAGGAGGAGAACTCCCCCGAAGCATTTTTTTCCAACCCCCAAAATAAGCGACTTCAGGATTTTCTGGGGAAGGTGGCAGTACATTGAGAGAACCTTTCAACGCCCTTTCCCACATGGCAGGGGCCATGGCCTCCGTTGTGGGGCTTAGTTTGCTTGTTATATTTGCCGCCCTTAAAGCAGATGTCTGGCATGTGGTTTCCTTTTCCATTTTCGGTGCCACACTGGTATTGATGTACACATCAAGCACCCTGTACCATGGCCTGCGATTGTCTGAAAAAGGTATCTTTTAAAAAAAGCCTTTAAAAATGGGGCCTGCTCTTCAAGACTGTAAAGTGTTTTTTAAGGGATGCCACAATGGGGATTTCGCAGTTAAATTTCCCTCCCAAGCGCTTTTTGTGGGATGGAATCAGGCTTGCTGTGACCGAGCTCTGCTATGGGGGCAGACCCAAACGGATGAAGGCACCGCAAGTTTAAAACTCAATCATGGGTCAGGTTGTTTGTCTGATTTAATACTTCGCGAACCTTGGTCAGCAACTGCATGACAGTAAATGGTTTCTGGATAAACTGAACACCTTTTTCCAAAACACCATGATGGGCAATCACGTTGGATGTATAACCGGACATGTACAGAACGTTTAAGTCCGGATACTTTTTTCTGGCCCTGTTATAGAGTTCCCGGCCGTTTATCCCGGGCATGATAACATCGGTGAGCAAAAGGCCTAATGATCCGGCATGGTTTTCCAACATTGTCAAGGCATCCTCGCCATTGTCTGCCACGAATACCGTGTAGCCTTTTTGTCTCAACACACTCTGGACAAGTTTACGCACAGACTCGTTGTCCTCCACCAAAGCTATGGACTCTGTTCCCCTGGAGTCCATGGATTCAATGTTGTTCATCGTGTCTTCCACGTGGGCTTCCACTTCGTAGACAACCGGCAGATACACTTTAAAGGTCGTCCCTTTTCCAGGCTCGGAGTAAACCCATATATTTCCGTCATGTTGTTTGATAATACCGTAAACCGTTGCAAGGCCCAGACCAGTTCCCTGTTCTCCCTTGGTGGAAAAAAAAGGCTCAAAAATATTCTTGGTGGTTTCTTCATCCATTCCGCAACCGGTGTCACTGATGGCCACCATGACGTATTTTCCCGGCCTGACACCCTGATGAAATTTTATGTAATCTCCGTCTTCCAGGTCCACAAGAGCAGTTTCAATGACAACAGTACCACCGTCGGGCATGGCATCCGCCGAATTTACAATCAAATTCATGAGTACCTGTTCCATCTGCCCAATATCAGCCTTGACAACCGGGTTATCTGGTGTCAAAGTCAGTTCCAGCTCGATGTCCTCTCGAATGGTTCGTCGCAAAAGTTTTTCAAACCCTGAAATGGTGCTGTTGATATCAATATGCCTGACATTCAGGGTCTGCTTTCTACTGAATGCCAATAATTGTCGTACAAGATCACGGGCGCAAATCCCGGCCTGAAAAATCAAATCCACAGATTCCCGCCGGTCGTCTTCAATTTCAAGCTCGTCCAGCAGTATCTCGGAGTATCCGAGTATGGGGGACAACAGATTGTTGAGATCATGGGCAACACCTCCAGCCAGACGTCCTATGGATTCCATCTTCTGAGCCTGCCGGTATTGTTCTTCTGCCCGATTCTTTTGGCCTTCAATTCGTTTATATTCAGTAACATCTCTTGCAACTGCCTGAAGATAGAATTCTTTGTTCAACCTTAACCGGTTTAAAACCACTTCCGATTCAATGGTTACCCCATCGTTTATTTGATATGTCCATTCAAAATGTTGTGGGTTTCCAGCCAGAGCCGCATCAACAAAGATTTGTGCCTTGAGCTTTGAATCCTGCCCATCCCATTGCTGCGGGGCTGATAATGACCATGGGTTAAGATCAAGCAGCTCATTTTTATCTCCACATCCGAACATAAGCAGGGCGGAGGGGTTACAATCAATAACAATATTATCTTTTATAAGAAAAATAGCATCTTTTGCAGTTTCAAACAGCGTTCGGTATCGCTGTTCATTTTCCTGCAATTTAGCCCGGACATCCTGTTCATTTCGGAGTGTTTCTTTAAGACTATGCAACATCAGGACTGTCGTAATGGTTATAAGGGCGTTAACAAGAAGAAAATTTACCGCCATCACCAGCCATTTTTCAAGGGCCTTGTCTGTCAGAATACCCCAACCCAATATCCCCGCGTCAATAAAAAAAGCAAACAAGGTGAAAGTACATATATTTAATACAAATATAAAGACGACCACTCTGAAATCATGAATACTGCTGATGATAATAGATGCCCC
The DNA here is from genome assembly GCA_963674605.1 of uncultured Desulfobacterium sp. Lineage (GTDB taxonomy): Bacteria > Desulfobacterota > Desulfobacteria > Desulfobacterales > Desulfobacteraceae > Desulfocicer. The sequence continues at coordinate 3,177,234 of OY771474.1, forward strand.
GAGAAGCCATAGGTATCCGGTACCAATGGGTCCAAGAAAAAACAGAAGCCCGGCACCCAGAACATATAGAATACAAAAAATCGAAGCGGCCCTGATATTAAATGATGTATTCCGGGAAAATAAAACAAGCACCACTGAAACATATGCAATTGTATCCAGAACGGCAACGTTTACAAAACCTGTTGATACAGACAGTATAATGGATGGAATAAGGGCAAATGGGCCAAAAACAGTTGCAGAGAAACAGATGATAAACAAAATCCGTTCCTGCCAGAGAGTAAAGGGATTACCAGTCCACACGTAAGTTGGAAGCCATTTTTTTTCCAGATCCAGCCAGAATTGAGGCAGTGCTTTTATACTGTTGACAAACATACCACCACCATTGGGTTCAGCCTTTACAAAGGGTATTTAGGACCACAGAAGAAACAACTTGAAGAAATAACTTGTGCCTTGCTTCAAAGGCCAGACAGGCCTGCTATTAATCCTTTAGTGCACCTTTTAGATGCACCTCCAGATTTTATAGATTGGTCTGCGCTATTTCTGTCCAACTTATTTCATATGCGATCCTTAGGAGTCGCATCAAAATAAAAGACACGGTTTTTAATTTATATTCCTTTTCAATTTAGCATGTTTCAATAAAAAGAAAGGTCATTTGTTTTTGAGAGAGTACTTAGTGCAACGCGGGCTTAAGGAGAGTTCCCTCTTTCCAAGTGGAAACCATGTAATCAAACCCAAAGAACATTCAATGAAGAATCCTACATTAATAAATACCGAATTGTCAATAATTGGACACTTTCAAGGGGGTGAATGTTCATTTTGTGCAGCTCTTGCCGAAAAGCTGTCAACTACTGCATAATCAAGGCTAAGATGAGTGTACCCTTTTTAGATTAACCCGGGGGAAAGACCCTGCTCAACACCTCGTTCCCAAGCCATCTCTAAGAGTTGAAATGGGGAGATAACAATGCACAAAGGGTATACCCATTATAAGACAGATCCACGCTGTAGAGCTTTTTTCCGGATGGGGTTTTGTCAATGGCGCGTTCCAGTTTAACCAGTTCCGGATGGCGATGCATCATATGTGAGGTTTCAATCTCTTCAGCATGCCCTACGTCCCCCCCCACCCAAGAGAAGGAATTCCAGTGTTAATTTTGAATTTCCTCTAAAAAATGGGTGTCTATGTCACCCGCCTGGAATTTTTTGTGATCAAAAATGGTTTTAAAAAACGGAATAGTGGTGTGAATCCCTGTGATTTCAAATTCATCCAGGGCTCTTCTCATCCGCTGAATGGCAGCCCATCGATTTTCGTCCCACACAATGAGCTTACCAATAAGTGAATCATAATAGGGGGTCACCATATATTTGTCATGAATGTGGGTGTCCAGCCGAATGCCAGGACCGCCCGGGAATAAAACAGATTCAATCTCCCCGGGAGAGGGCATGAAATTGTCATCGGGATCCGAGGCATTGATTCGACATTCCATGGACCAGCCGGTCAGGCGAATATCTTCCTGACTGACGGAAAGCCTTTGTCCGTCAGCGATGCGAATCTGCTCCCTGACAATATCAATCCCTGTGATTAATTCGGTGACAGGGTGTTCAACCTGAACCCTGGCATTGACTTCCATGAAATAAAAATTTTTGTCTTTGTCCAGCAAAAATTCCATGGTGCCGGCATTGCAGTAGTTGATGGACCGGGCGATTTTTATGGCGGTTTCGCCCAGGATTTGTCGCAACTCTTCATCCACAAATAAAGAGGGGGCTTCCTCGATGAGTTTCTGGTAGCGCATCTGGATTGAACATTCACGCTCTCCCAGGTGAACATAATTGCCAAATTGATCTCCCAGGATCTGGATTTCAATATGACGCGGTTTTTCAATATATTTTTCCAGATAGATATCGGGATTACCAAAGGCAGCCTGGGCTTCCCCAGATGCGATTTTAAATGCCTGGATCAATTCTGCTGTGGAATGGGCGATTCTCATCCCCCGGCCACCACCGCCGCCGGATGCTTTCAATATAACCGGAAATCCAACTTTTTGGGCAATATCACAAGCCATGTCGCTGGATTTAATAATATCGTCACTGCCGGGAATCACGGGAATACCGCTGTCAATCAATGTCTGCCTGGCAGCGGATTTGTCGCCTGCCTTGGCAATGGACTGGGCAGAAGGACCGATAAACACCAATCCGATATCCTGGCAGGCCTGTGCAAAAATCGCACTTTCCGATAAAAAACCGTACCCGGGGTGCACGGCATCTGCCCCGGACTCTTTTGCAGCGGACAGGATATTATCCATATTCAGGTAGCTTTTATGGCTCAAGGCAGGCCCGATATGGACAGCTTGGTCTGCAGATCTTACATGGAGGCTGTCTTTGTCAGCATCTGAATACACGGCAACCGATTCTATTCCCATTTCTTTACAGGCACGGATGATACGAAGGGCGATTTCTCCCCGGTTTGCAATTAAAATACGACTGATGGCCATACGTCCCAATCCCCCCATTTAAAAAGTGTCTAAATAAAAATGGGGCTTGGTCGCAGCTTCGGCCACCTTGGGTCGGGTTCAGGCTTGGGTTATTGACGCTTTTATTAACAATGTTCTTTATATCTGAATACTTGTCAAAAGCACAAGCCCGAACTCATTGTGACAATTAATCTATATCATGACCAAGCCCTACAAATACTATTCTTTTTCTATTATAATAAGTGTCTGGTTTTTCATTGCCATATCTTCATTTTCCATCAAGATCTCTTTAACCACGCCGCCGTGTTCACACCTGATTTCCGTGAATATTTTCATGGATTCTATTATGCAGAGCACATCAGATGTATTCACCTTTTGACCAATTTTCACGAGCGGGGCTTCTTCGGGTGATGATGAACGATAAAAGGTTCCCATCAATGGCGATTTTACTTCATATATTTTATCAGACATGTGGACCTCCTGTTTATGAAAGGAATGAAAAAAAAATTAAAATATACTTGACATATATTTTTCATCTATGTCAAGTATATTTTTAACCATGGCAAATATCTTAAGAATAAGGATGGTTCTTCGTAATGAAACCCGGTTCCAAAACATCAAAACAGCCTCTGGCTGTCACCGCATACCAAACCATTGTTAAAAGGATTATCTGCCTGGAGTATCAGCCCAGCCAGCATCTGGAAGAAACCCTGCTGGTGGAAGAACTCGGCATTGGCAGAACGCCTATCCGGGAGGCCCTGGTCAGGCTGCAGAGCGAAAAAATGGTGGAATCCCATCCCAACCGGGGGGTCATTGTCCGGCCCATCACGCTTCAAAACACCAAAGCCATGTTTGAAAGCATGCATATATTTGAATTCGGTGTGGTGGATATCGCCATGCAAAAAGATTGTTCAACAGCATTAAATTTGATGAAAAAATCAAACGAGTCCGTGAAAAAAGCAATACAGTCCAACTCGATGTTTCGGCTGGTGGAAGCCAATCACGAATTTCACATGAATTTTGCACAAAGCTCCCAGAATGAATTCTTAATCCGGGGGGTTGAGGATGTTAGAAAAGAGGCCAAAAGGCTCTCATACCTCTCCTACAACAACGCCATTGATCCCCACCGTCCGCTGGAGGTCCATTTTAAATCCGTAGTTGAAGAACACGAGCTTATAATGGAATCCCTGGTGCAAAAAGACGGAAACCGGCTCAAAGCACTGTTAAAGGAACATATTGATACTTTCAGGCAGCGCATCATCTTATTCATGACTTCCTGAAATCATAGATACTGGTAAAAACCGCCCAATACCACCAACACAACAAAGAAGAGAGCACAATGAAAACCATTGATTTAAACTGCGATATGGGAGAAAGTTTCGGGGCTTATAAAATTGGCATGGATGACCAGGTCATGCAGTATATCAGTTCTGCCAATATCGCCTGCGGATTTCATGCGGGTGATCCCGTTGTCATGGATAAGACCGTTCAAATGGCTGTGAAAAATAAGGTGGGCATCGGTGCCCACCCCGGGTATCCGGATCTGCTGGGTTTCGGACGAAGAAAAATGGCTGTCTCTCCTGATGAAATTACCCAATACCTGATTTATCAGGTGGGGGCACTTCAAGCCTTCTGCCGGGTCCACAACGCAACACTTCAGCATGTCAAACCCCATGGAGCTCTTTATCTGGATGCCGTTGAAAGCAAGGAGACGGCAACGGCCATTGCCAGGGGAATCCTGGCCCTGGACCCCAGCCTTAAATTTGTCGCTCTGGCTGGAAAAAAAGGAGAAACCATGCGCCAGGTGGGAGAAGAGTTGGGGTTGAATGTGGTGTATGAAGCCTTCCCGGACAGGGCGTATACGCCTGAAGGAACCTTGCTTGCAAGAAAAGAAAAAGGTGCCGTGATTTCAGATCCGGATCTGGTTGCCAGTCGGGCCATGGATATGGCCAACGGGTTTGTTGTGGCCGTTGACGGAACCCGCATTGATTTACAGGCCGAAACGCTGTGCGTCCACGGGGATAATCTGGATGCCGTTAATCTGGTTAAAACCATTAAAACCACGCTTGAGTGCCATGGGTTTAAGGTTCAACCCATGGGAAAAGAAGGGTAGCCATGAACAGCAAGCGAAAAGAAAGACCAGTCTATCGACTGGCCGGTGACACCGGGCTGAGTGTTGAATTCGGGGAAGCAATTGATCCGGATATCAATAAAAAGGTCAGAACCATGGCCGCCGCCGTCAAAAACAGAAAACCTGATGGCATCATCGAAATCATCCCCACCTATCGATCCCTTTTATTTATTTATGATCCCGTGCGGATTAAGCCCAAACACTTGATGGCCTTGATTGAGGACCTCGAATCCACCATTGATACTGTGGGAGAAAAGGATGTCCCCCTGATTGAAATACCCGTGTGTTACGGTGGGGAGTTTGGCCCGGACATGGACAATGTAAAAGCATCATCCAATCTTGACTCAGAAGAGGTCATACGCCTTCACAGCCAACCAGAATACCCCATTTACATGGTGGGTTTCACGCCGGGTTTTGCGTTCCTGGGCGGTCTGAATGAAAAACTATTTACCCCGCGCCTGAAAACGCCACGGCTTGTGGTGCCTGCAGGCTCGGTGGGAATTGCCAACAACCAGACCGGCATGTATCCCATTGACAGCCCGGGTGGATGGCAGATTATCGGCCGGACCCCTTTAACGCTGTTTGCGCCCCAAAGGAAAAAACCCTTTTTGTACAAAGCCGGGGACAAAATAAAATTTATCCCGATTTCCCAGGACCAATTTGAACAGATCAAAAAAGAGGAAAACATGTGATGGCTGCCATAAAAATTATCGCACCCGGCGGGTATTCCACCATTCAGGACAGAGGACGGTTTGGATTTCAAAACATGGGGGTGCCTTTGTCAGGGGTGGTGGACCATTTTGCATTTGATGTGGCCAATATGTTGGTTGGAAATCCGGACAACACACCTGTTATGGAACTGACCATTATGGGGCCTTCCATTGAAATTCTAAAAAAGATGGACATTGCCTTAACCGGAGCAAAGATGGGGATAACCGTCAACAAAACCCCTGTGGAGCAATGGCGTTCCCTAAGGGTGAATCCCGGGGATATGATCTCCATGGGTCAGGTGCAGTCCGGCTGTCGCGCATATCTTGCCGTTTCCGGCGGATTTGACGTGCCCGAAGTCATGGGCAGTTTTTCCACCTATGCCGGGGCCAAGATCGGCGGATTTAAAGGCCGACCCATCCGGGCGAAGGATGTGTTGAAAACAGGGGAAGTGCCCTTGTTGAAAACCGAGCGGGTGTTACCCCAAAAAGAGGTTCCCATTTATCCTACCCATGTAACATTAAGGGCTGTTCCTGGTCCCCAGGATGACTATTTTGATGCGGGTATTCACACCCTTTTCACCTCGGAGTATATGGTCACAGCCAAGGCCGATCGCATGGGGTACCGGCTCATGGGAGAAAGGATTCCCATCAGGGAGGGCATGCCCAAATCCATTATTTCAGAGCCATCCATACCGGGAAGCATCCAGATCCCCCCAGATGAACAGCCCATCATCCTTTTGGTGGAGCAGACCGTTGGTGGTTATGCCAAAATTGCAACGATCATTTCATCCGACCTGGGCCGGGTTGCCCAGACCACCCCCGGTGATATGCTCCGGTTTGAAAAAATCCATCTGGAGACAGCCCATTCTCTAATCTATGAAGAGAAAGACAAATTAGAGAGGATAAAAAAACATTTCACAGCTCAACAATCCAAATTTTAGGAACGAAATATTGGGCTTGGTCACAACATGGGCCACTTTGGGGTGGGGTCAGGCTTGCGTTATTGGCATTATCGGTGCTTCTGGCCTTTGCACAGGTTGTGGTCGATAACGCCAATAACACAAGCCTGACCCCGTTGGTCCATTAAATGTGACGGGTGGCCCATGCTGTGACCAAGCCCGAAATATTATAATGACCACCTTGGATGCCGTGAACACCTGTTTGGACAACGATCAATCATGGAAAAGAAAGAATCAAAAAAAAGGTTGAAGGGCAGGAAATAACATCATGGTCATATTACATTCAAAGCTTCAGACACCCAAACGGTACAATACCCTTCACCGGAAACGATTGGTTGAACGCTTTGACGATATCAATCAATACAAACTCATTGCTGTGACGGCCGGTGCAGGATATGGAAAAACCACCCTTGTGACAGATGCCATGGAGGCCTTGATAGAGACCCTTGATATTGTTCCCATCTGGTATCTGCTGGACAGGCAGGACAGTGATTTTCTTGTGTTTGTCTCTTACCTGTACTCTGCTGTCCAACACCATTTTCCCAATGCCAAGGAAGATAAAAAGTGGTATCCCATTGCCAAGACAGGCTTGCAGAAACAAACGGATATTCTCCTTGAATGGCTGGCCTTTCTGGAAAAAATGGTAACACAACACACGGTGCTTATCCTGGATGATTACCATCTGGTCCAGGACAGTCCCCAGATCAACCATGCCGTTGAATTTATCCTTGACCGATTGCCGGGCCATGTTCATATGGTCATCATTGGCAGAAAGAACTTAAGTCTTCGATTATCATCGCTTCGTGCAAAAGAACAGCTCATGGAGATCGTCGAAAATGATCTTTCTTTTACAACCAGCGAAATCAAGCTTTTTTTTTCAGGTACCCTTTTGCAGACAGGCACCTATGTAAAGGATATTCGTTCAAGTACCGGGGGATGGGCAGCCAGCCTGGTTCTTTTACGATATACCTTTCATAATAAAACACCTGAAGCCATTGCCAACAGCCTGGAATTATTTAAACAGACACCCCGGTATATTTTTTCTTACCTGCAGGAAAATGTTTTCGATCCCCAGCCGGACCACGTGAAAGCTTTCATGATGAAGGCCGCCCTTTTGGATAGAATAGACACCCATGGCTGCCGCAAAATATTTAATGTAAATGATGCCAAAATCATTATAGAAAAAATGATTGCAGATCATTTGATGATCTTTCCGGCGGATGAATCCGGAAAAATTTTCTATCTTCATCATTTATTCAAGGAGTTCTTAATAACCCAGCTTAAAAAAACATTTTCAGAATCCGAGATTCATCATCTTCACTGCACCATCGCCAAAGAGATGGAAAGTCAAGATATTTTCCAGGCTTTGGACCATTTTATTGAAGGGCATGCCTTTCATGAAGCCATACGCCTGATTGAAACCCATGAAATGGAGTTTTTACTGGAAGGGAAAACAATTTTTCTGGAGAAGTGCCTTAAAAAAATACCCACATTGGTCATTGAACAAAATCCACAATTACTGCTGGCCCAGGCCAAACTCCTTACCTATTTCGGCAACCCCGGAAAGGCCATTGAAAATCTCATCCGGGCGCATAAGCTGTTTAAAAAGCAAGAGTCCAAAGAAGACATGGTAAAATGTCTGGTGGAGCTGGGTTCACAGTACTATTTTACAGGATACGTCAAAGAGGCAAAACTGCTGATGGAACAGGTGATTGATGAGGTGGAAAGACCCTCCACAACATATAGTATTGCCATGACCTATCTCACCTTTTTATCCTCTGTCCTGGGAGAATTTGAAACGGCAAGAAATTACTATAAAATTTTTTTTGAGGTGATTGAGGACTTGCCAGACCTTGAACAAAGGGTATCCCGGGCATTGATCAACACCTCCTACACCTATACGCTTTACATCAAAGGGGAGTTTGAACGGGCACAACAGGAGAATAAAAAGCTGCTAAAAGCCGTGCTGGAGCTTTCCATTGATCCGTGTCTACCCCTTGTCTATTACCAGCTCAGCGCCACCAGTTTCTTTTTGGGAGCATTTCAAGAAGGTGTTGCCTTTGCCCAAAAAGGCATTGAAACCTGTGAGAAAATATCCCTTTCAGACAGCCGTAAGGGATGGAATTGCCTTGCCTGGGCACAGAATTGCATCGGGCTTGGGAAACTTGACCAGGCCATTGAGTTGATTGACAGCAGCATTGAACTGTTTGAAAATCCGGGCAACCGTTGGGGGATGGCCAATGCCTGGGAATGTATGCACCAGGTTTACCTGGCCCAGGGAAAAATCGAATCTGCCCGGCAGATATTAAACAGGGCCATGGAGATCATAGATGGCTACGGACTTCGTTTGACAGAAGGAATCCTTGGAAACAGCCATGCCGGCCTTTTGATGATTGAGCAAAGGTTTTCAAAAGCCTTGACATGTTTGGAACATGCCGGAAAAAAACTTGACGGGGCGAATTTTCACAGGTTCAACAACCACCTGTTGACCGCCAAAGCCTTAGTTGAAACAGACAATCCCGGTGGAGCCATTACACAATTATCCTGTGCCTTGTTATTATCTGAAAGCAACGCCTATGATCGATTTGTCAAAAGGGAAGCAACGTGGTTGATCCCCTTTTTAAAGGAGGTTTTGACCAAAAACACAGGTTTCAAGAAAAAAGCCAGAACCTATGTGGAAACGCTTTTTAATAATGAACTGCCAAAAGACCCACCCCAGCTTAAAATAACCCTGTTGGGTAAATTCAATGTGACCCTGGGCGATAAAAAAATTCCTTTATCCAGATGGAAAAGCTCAAAAGCCCTGATGATTTTTAAATATCTTGCCGCCAACAGGCACCAGGGATTTATCCCACGGGAAGTTCTCATTGAACTGCTCTGGCCAGAGGAGGATATGCAAAAAACCGGCAGCCGTTTCAATGTGGCCATGAGTATACTGAGAAAAACATTGGAACCACACCTTTCACCCAAAGCACCATCTGCTTACATTGAACGGAAAAAAGATCAGTACCGACTTTACCAGGGTTCAAGAATCCGCATTGATGCAGAAGATTTTTCAGGTGCGATCCTGCCGATCATGTCTATTAATACACCAAAAAACAGCTTTCCCCAAAGACTTGAGACCCTTCTGTTGGCGCAGTCGTTATACCAGGGGGCCTTTCTTGAAGAAGATCGTTATGAAGAGTGGTGCATCGCAAAAAGGGAATGGTTCACGGCCGAGTATTTAAAAATACTCTGGGAAATTGTTGCCATCTACCAAGGGGAGAACCAGCTTGAAAATGCCATTCTTTTTACCAGAAAAATTTTAGACGCAGAGGTCTTTGATGAAAACGCGTATAAACAATTAATGATCTTTTATGCCGCATCAGGACACTTATCCAAAACAAAAAAAACGTACATGGATTATAAAACAATGGCAGAGCAGATGGATTGTCCTGTCCGTTCCGACATAACAGATCTATATCGTAAGTTGATTCAAGAAACCGATTCAATTTAGTCAAAATTTAGTGCCATGTCGTATATCTTCCCCAATTTATCCAGGCTCATGTCAGATTTCCGGAGCTTTGATCAATTATCCTAAAATAATAGAAACAGGGGAGAATGAAACCATGCTGGAATTTGCGCTGAAAGGCAACAGAACCTATTGGATTTGGATTGCCGGACTATTGGCTGTAATAGCAACGGGTGCCTTTTACTATTCGGAGCAATTAAGATACGGATTAATGCTCACAGGACAGAGCCGGGACGTTTCCTGGGGATTTTATACGGCCCAGATGACCTATCTTGTGGGTGTGGCTGCAGGTGGGGTCATGCTTGTTCTGCCCTATTATCTGCACAATTATAAAGCATTTGGCAAAATTACGATTTTGGGAGAATTTCTGGCAGTGGCCGCCATTGTCATGTGCCTTTTATACCTTCTGGTCCATCTGGGTCAGCCCATGCGGGCCTTAAACGTATTTTTGCATCCAACACCGTGGTCCATGCTTTTTTGGGATGGTAATGTTTTGTTTGGATACCTTGTATTGAACATTATTATTGGATGGAACGTCCTTGATGCCGAACGAAATGACATCTCTCCTCCTGCCTGGATCAAGCCGTTAATCTACCTGTCCATTCCCATGGCGTTTTCCATTCACACGGTGACGGCCTTTATCTATTGCGGGCTTCCGGGAAGAGGGTTCTGGCTGACGGCTGTTCTGGCCCCGCGATTCCTGGCATCTGCCTTTGCAGCAGGCCCGGCCATTTTAATTTTGCTGTGCATGTTCATTAAAAAAATGACGACATTTGATCCAGGCAAAGAAGCCATCCAGACCCTTGCCATAATAGTGGGATACAGCCTCATCGCCAATGTCTTTTTTCTCATGTGCGAGGTGTTCGTGGTCTTTTATTCGGGCATTCCATCCCACATGGATCACATCAAATATCTTTATACGGGACTGCATGGCCACGGGCCCCTGGTACCCTGGATGTGGACATCCATTGTCTGCATGCTCGTTGCCATCGTTCTTCTGGTGATACCCGCCACAAGGAAAAACAGCCGGGTTTTGTTTTTTTCCTGCATCCTTGTTTTTGTGGGAACCTGGATTGATAAAGGTCTTGGCATGATTGTGGGCGGGTTTGTGCCCTCTGGTCTGCATCATATAACAGCCTATGTTCCCACCATGCATGAACTGATTATTTCAGGAGGGGTGACGGCCATCGGACTCTTGATCTTAACAATTCTGTTTAAAATTGCCATCAGCATCAAGGTGTATAATAACCAATAAAATGCGCCCAGGCTGAAAGAATGCCTTTTCAGGGGCTTCTTTCAGCACATACTATTGGATATTTAGGGGAGTTTGCTACAAAGCTGAAAATCGCCTATCGGGGTTCAAAACTAAATTTTTGTCCGCCAATGGCTGCTTCATACATCAAACCGCCCTTTGAATGAACAAAAATAGCCATTCCCTTATGATAACTTATTTCTGCCTGGACACCTGTCGCTGGACCGGCCGTTGCACTACCCGTAGCTCCTTCTGTCCCAGCCTTTGCCTGAATCCCGGCCGTAATAGCCACAGCAGATGCCGATGCATCAAATTCAAATTCACCGCTGATGAATTCCATATATGATCGCTTATCCTGGAAAAAAATTATCTGGCTGAATGCCTGACCACCCAATTGAAAACCAATGGTCACTTTGGCAAGTGAGGTCGTTCCCGTAAACTTGCCGCCCTGATAAACCTTCCCCTTGCCGTAGGCACCCCCAATCCCGATACCGCCCTTTCCAACGGTCGGGAAAATTGCATAGCCATAGCAATTTTTAAAAAACGGCTGTACAGCCTCGGATTGTTTAAATACCGAGATAGCTTTTGAATAACTATCTGCAACTGCAAGGCCTGAAAAACAGGCTACCAAAATCAGTATTGCCAAAAACGATTTGAAAACTTTCATAAACCACCTCTTTTAAAATAGTTTACACATCTTTATTCTTCTATCAGATTCTAATTTATGATTTTCATGTTATTTTGGCAAGAGAATCAGAAAAGCTTTTTGGTTTCAAGTTGTTCAGGTAAGGATAACTGTCAAACAGGGGGCGGAGACAACTTACCCCCATGGTGCCAGCCTCATCTCAATGAGCTTGGGGGCTTTGTTGGGCAGTGCCTTTTCCAACGTCCCAACCCCTCTGCAGAATCCACAGCAACCGCGGGAACACTAAATTCTTAACGTGGATAAGTGAGTTCTCTTATGATCAAGCCCAGTATTACTAAAATTACAGAGCCTTTCTCTCTTTTGAAACGATTAAAGTAATGATATCATGCCTCCATGGGACAATCATTTAAAAAAACTTGTCAAGGAGAAAAACATGAACCAGCCAGTGACCCCCGAGCATCTCAGACACCTGCTTGAAGCCTATGTCAAAAACTATTCTGAAAGCACGGGAGAACAAAATATATGGCGTAACCCCCTTCTGGTGACGGCTCGGGTAGATAAACGATTTGACATTTTACCCCGCATTGCTGCAGACAATCACCTTCTTCCCACAGAACTGCTGCCCTCGGCCCGATCCGTGGTGGTTTTCTTTATTCCCTTTGCTAAGAACATCGCCATTGAGAATCACAGGGGAAAGCGGCCCTGTCTGAACTGGGGGCTTGCCTATGAATCCACCAACCGGCTCATCAACACCCTGTGCCGGGAGTTCAATGTATATCTGGAGAAAATGGGATTTCAAGCCGCACTGGTGCCGGCCACCCACAATTTTGATCATACCACCCTGCTCTCCCGGTGGTCCCATAAACATCTGGGATACATTGCAAATCTGGGACGCTTCGGGGTTAATGCCCAGTTTATAACCCCATCGGGGTGTGCCGGACGCCTGGGCAGTTTTGTCACCAATGCCGATCTGGGAGACAGCCCCCTGGTCAATGAAAAAGAATTGTGCCTGCACAAAAATGGTAAAAAATGTCTGGTGTGCGTGGATCGCTGTCCCGTGAGAGCGGTTTCAGTGTCCGGTATTGACCGACAACGATGCTGGAACAGGCTTAGGTCCAATCACACTGAAATTGACGCATTTAAAGTTCTTGAAGATACCACCGATGTTTGCGGAAAATGCCAGGTCCTGTTACCGTGCAGCCTCAAAATACCGGGGGGAGAAGGATGAAACTTCAAATAATACAGCGATCAGAATGAAGACGCTCACGATAATAAAACTACCCACTTTTACATGGACAACTTAGGATAGTGGGTATGGAGTTCATTAACATTGGATAGATTATTTAGCATGCCCCCCCCAAGAAAAAACACTTGTTGGAATTCCGGGGTTTGTCATGTTGTACTGACCCAGGGCCTCGGAAACAAATAATTACGCCAATCTTGCTTGCCTTTCAACTCATCTCCTGGTCGCACCAATGGACAGTTCTCTATGCTCCCATTGGCACGCCTTGGATACGAGCTGAAATTCTGCGGCATCTTGGCATAATTAATAAAAGATCCCCCCCCGGCAGTCCTGCGGCTTAATGACGTTTTCTCATTTCAATGGCATTTTCCGGACACATGGGAACACAAACCCCGCATCCATAACAGCGCTCCGGCTCAAAGACAAGCCCATTATCTGTTAAATATCTGGCCTTAAACGGACAATTTTCCGTGCAAAGGCTGCAGTTTGTACACAGGGTCTCATTGGTGCTGGCAATGAATTCTGAATGCACCACCAACTCGTTACGTTTGTATTTCATCAGAAGTTGCAGATCATGGCAGCAGCACGAGCAGCAGTTGCACAATGCATACACTTCCTGGTCCGGCCGATATAAACTCATATGAACAAGACCGGCTTCTGCCGCGGTGTGCAGCACCTGTATGGCCTCATTGAAATCAATTTTTCGGGCCACTTTTTTTTCAACCGCCTTATCGGCCACATCATTTAATAAAAAGCAAACCTCTTTGGGTTTATCACATTGATAATGAGTTCGGCATTCACATGCTGTTAAAGCAAAAGAATTGGCCTGGGTGAGTATGGACATGGCCTGTTGTACGGGCATCACCCATTGCCTGCCTTCAAGGGCTTTGTTAATGGGGATCACCCTGGACGTATAGGCAATTTTACTTTCGCGCATCCATTTATCATAGCGGTTGGAGTATTTTGTCAAGAATGAATCCATACATTGCTCCCAAGTTTAAAATACAGGGCTTGATCATAACTTTGGCCACCTTGAATCAATCTTTTTGCAAGTAAGAAATAAACGATTTAATTACAGGCCTTTGATGATGATGATATAAATTCAGCATCCGTATAAGTAATCGATATTATGATCAATCATAAAATACAAAAATTCAATTCATTGCGGCACTCGTTTAACCATGGGTTTTAGCCAATTTTTTAAACATATTGCCAAGTCCGGTGGACAAGGTATAGATGTTTTCTATGGGCAGGTTTTCATCTGCAGTACTGTCAAAAAACAGATTTAGATCCGATTCCAGTCCTTCTTCCGGATGATTGTAACAAATCAACATGGGCAGCAATGGCAGCGGATAAATAACCAGGGCAATATCGGCATCATAATGATCTTGAACGGGCTGGCCGTTAAACAACTCTATAATATCTTTGAAAAAGGATGGATTTGTGTCGGCCACCTTTTTAAAAGCCCCCACACATTGATGCTCAAAAAAACGGGCCCAGTCTTTGGACGTTTCAAGTTCCCTGAAAGGCACCCATGATCCGGTCAACGGTTTCCCTTTGCTGGACAATACATAATTTAACACTGGTGGAGCGATCCAGTGATTGACATGAATATCTGTTGAAATTTCACCATTTTTATCAATGCCAAAGTCTTTGCCGAAAATCTTTAAGATTAACCGGCCATTTGAAAATTTATCACCCAGCTTTTCAGCCCTGGATTCAAGATCAATCTGTTTTATCTGCTCTTTTAACTGGCCCATCATCTTGATAAAGCTTTGCTCAGGTCTGGATTTATATTCTAACTTCTGTGAACCGTATTCTTTAAGAATATCTTCACTAATAAACGGGCATTCGCTTAAAGCGATCTGGCCTTGGATTACAGCCGCTGCAAAAGCCAAGCAGGTAGGTTTATTGCATTTCCGACAATTGGTTTTTTCCAATACCTTAAAAACATCCATGGTGGTTTTAAATTTAGTCATTCTTTAACCTCCCTTATTTTCTCAGACTGAAATCATCTTTTGTCCTGTTGTTGCATTTAATTAACTATAAGTTTAATATAAATACATCCCCCATTTGGGTGGTTTCTAAAACATTTATAAATAAACATATAAGCCCGCAAAGCGTTTCATCTGCTTTCCCGGGGGGGACATCTGAATGGATGTATGGGCTTTAAAAAAAAACAATTGAGCAAACATTTATGACTTCAAAACATTCCAATATCGGGTTTCACGGTTTAAAGGTATGCTCCATGGGCCGGGGCCCTGCAACCCTGCCTCCAGACAAACTCAAGGCATGTATGATGATGACTTTTAATTTTTCCATGGATATTGAGTTTTTATTTCCTTATATCAATGCCGTGGCAAAAAAAGTGCAGATGCACGAAAATCCACCGCATATCCGGTTTAAGTTTGATCATACTCTATGTGTGCTTCATCCTGACAGAGGCCTTGCCTCCCCGGTTGATGATAGTGAGGATGCAAGGGCTTTCATGGTTCGATTAATGAAATTTTTAAATGATATCTATCTTCAAAAAAATCAGATTCCTCCCCGGTATAAATTATTTAATCAGACTGACGTCACCCAGATATTAAAATTGCTGCCCCAGACCAATTGCAATGAGTGCGGGTTTAAAACCTGCATGGCCTTTGCCGCCATGCTCAGTAAACAGCAGACCATTCCGGGACGCTGCCCGCATATCAGCCGGCCGGTCCAGGAAAAAGCCATTTTTCCCATCCATGACAGCGCCGGCAAACTTCTGTCCACCATTACCCTGGATATTGACAACACAGAAAATGTATCGGCTTTGAATTCAGCCAATCAATATATTGAAAATCTGGAAAAAAAGATTCGGCATTTATCCCGCATAAACGGCAATCTGCGGGATGAAGCCAACAAGCAATTGCCGTCCCCCTTAAGCCAAAGGGAAATCCAGATACTTCAAATGCTTGCCTGCGGCACCACCAATGTGGAAATCGCCCAATCTCTGAATATCAGCCCCCATACCGTAAAAAGTCATATCAATCACATTTTTAATAAACTCGGGGTGAACAGCCGAACCCAGGCCTCAGTCTGGGCCACGCAGCATCATTTTGTTTAATTTTCAGGAATCTATTCAGCGTCAAAAAAGAATGGGGTTAATTTTATTTTGGCTCATATTGTGTTTCAGAGTCTTTTATTAAAATCGCTTTTGCGACAGGCTCAGGCTTGTGTTATTGGCGTTATCTCCGTCTGTTTATACAAACCAAAGCCCCTAAATGCAAATAACGCAAGCCTGACCCCAACCGGATAAGATCCTGGAACCCGACATGAGCCAAAGAAAAAACCCTTTTTGTACAAAGCCGGGGACAAAATAAAATTTATTCCGATTTCTCAGGATCAATTTGAACAGATCAAACAAGGAAAAAACATGTGATGGACGCCATAAAAATTATCGCACCCGGCGGGTATTCAACCATACAGGACAGAGGACGTTTTGGATTTCAGGACATGGGGGTTCCGTTGTCAGGTGTACTGGATCATTTTGCATTTAATGCCGCCAATATTCTGGTTGGAAATTCGGACAATACACCTGTCATGGAACTGACCATTATGGGGCCTTCCATGGAAATTCTAAAAACAATGGACATTGCCTTAACCGGGGCAAAAATGGGGATAAGCGTCAACAAAATCCCTGTGGAGCAATGGCGTTCCATAAGGGTAAACCCCGGGGATAAGATCTCCATGGGTCAGGTGCAGTCCGGTTGCCGTGCATATCTTGCCGTTTCCGGGGGATTTGACGTTCCAGAAGTCATGGGTAGTTTTTCCACATATGCCGGTGCCGGCATCGGGGGATTTAAAGGCCGATCGGATGGGGTACCGGCTCATGGGAGCAACAATTCCCATCAGGGAAGGCATGCCCAAATCCATTATTTCTGAGCCCTCCATACCGGGAAGCATCCAGGTGCCCGCAGATGAACAGCCCATCATCCTTTTGGTGGAGCAGACCGTTGGGGGGTATGCCAAAATTGCAACCATCATCTCCTCCGATCTTGGCCGGGTTGCCCAGACCACGCCCGGGGATATGATCCGATTTGAAAAAATCAATCTGGAGACGGCGCATGCTCTAATCTATGAAGAGAAAGATAAATTTAAGAGAATACAAACACATTTCCGAACTGAATAATCCAAAATTCAGCAATGAAATAGTTAAAACAAACGCATCAAGGAACAACATAACCCAGGCAGGGTGTGCCGGTCGGCTGGGCAGCTTTGTCACCGATGCCGATCTCGGGGACAGTCCCCTGGTCAGCGAAAAAGAGCTGTGCCTGCGCAAAAACGGTAAGAAGTACCTGGTGTGTGTGGATCGATGTCCCGTGGGAGCAGTTTCGAAAGCCGGCATTGACCGTCACCGATGCTGGAACAGGCTCAAGTCCAACCACACTGAAATTGAAGAATTTAAAGATCTTGAGGATACCACGGATGTCTGTGGGAAATGCCAGGTGCTCTTACCGTGCAGCCTCAGGGTTCCAGGGAGTCAAAAATGAAAATATGGGTGGACGCAGACGCATGTCCCGTGGGGATCAAAGAAATTCTGTTCAGAGCTGCCGAGCGCACCAGGATAGTGATGACATTGGTGGCCAATCAACCCGTATGGGTTCCTCCGTCTCCCTGGATCAAAACAATTCAAGTCTCAGCCGGTTCTGATATAGCTGACCAGGAAATCGTTAATCGGCTCAGTTCTGGTGATCTTGTTATCACAGCAGATATTCCCCTGGCAGCCCAGGTGATTGAAAAAAGAGGGCATGCTCTGAATCCCCGGGGAGAACTCTATACCGAGGAGAATATCAGAGAACGCCTGAACATGAGGGATTTCATGGATACTCTCCGGGCCAGTGGCATAGATACCGGTGGCCCGCCGGCGATGAATCAGAAACACCGAAACGCCTTTGCAAACAGTCTTGACCGATTCCTTACACAACATGCAAAAAATTAATACGACAGTAGTTCCCAAGGAAAAAAATTATGAAAAAAATCGAGATCGTGACCATCTCGGTGGCAGTACTGTTGCTTACCGCCACCATGGTCTCTGCCAAGCAGGGTATTTACGCCCGACTCGGGGTGGGCGCAGCTTTTTCACGGGATAGCACCTTTGGCGACGAAAACTGCGCCTCATCCAATCCGCCAGCTCTTTTTGGCTGTAATTTCGGCCCGGATGGACGTCCCATCGGGGCACGAGGCGATTTTGGATCTTCGATGCTGATCGATGCGGGACTGGGATATGATCTGGGTCTGCTGCGTTTAGAGGCGACGCTGGGATGGCGCCCAGGGTTGGCTTTCTCAGGCCAGGCAAATTTTCTCAATGTGCCGCTGGACCACCAGCCAGTGACCGGGAATGTGGACTGTAAGACCGCAATGGTGGGAGCTTACCTCGACCTGGCATCCCTTGCGGGAAAAATCGACGTCCGCTTCCATCCCTTCCTGGGTGCGGCCGCCGGCATCGCACACAATTCAGCAGACAGCATGCAATATCTCTTTCCCACCATTTCTCAGGATGCAGAGACATGGACGCCTTCCGGAAGCTGGACGGGATTTACCTGGGCACTGACAGCTGGAATTTCCATTTCCCTGCCCCAGGCTCTGACTCTGGATATCGGCTATCGGTATCACGATCTGGGGACCGTGCGCACCGATACCGGAACTGCAACCATTGTCCGGCCCACGCTATCCGAGCCACTTGAATTAACCATAGCCCCCACTGAAGCCTCTTTACGAGCCCATGATTTCTATGCAAGCCTGCGGTACGCTTTTTAAAATTCAATAACAATCAAAACATCAACCTTTTAACTCAATGGGGAAAAATAATGGATAAAAAAGTATTGGTGCCCGTGGCCCAGGGAATAGAAGAGATGGAAGCCATTACCATTATTGACGTGCTCCGGCGAGCCGGAGCCCATGTGGTGGTGGCATCCGTGGATAAGCCCGAAATCAAGGCAGCAAGAGGGATTTGTTTTCAGGCGGACTGCCTGATCTCATCCTGCTTGGAGGATGAATTCGACCTCATTGTCCTGCCCGGGGGCATTCCCGGGGCTGAAAACCTCAATAATTGCCGGGAACTTGTCCAATTACTGAAAAAACAGGCTGCAAAAAACAAGTTTTACGGGGCTATCTGTGCATCTCCGGCAGTGGTACTCCACTCCCAGGGACTGGTGACACCGGGTGAGGTAACCTGCCATCCCGGATTCTCCCATCTCATCGACAATGGAAATGTAAAAAATGAGCGTGTGGTGATAGCGGACAACTGCATCACCTCCAAAGGAGCGGGCACGGCCCTGGACTTTGCCCTGAAACTGGTGGATATTCTCTTTCCCAACGGCGAGACCCTGGCCAAGGTCAGGGCTGGACTGGCACTGAATGTTTAAGGAGGTAACAGGAATGGAAAAAAGAACATTAAATTCTTATTTTTAATTTTCGTGCTATTCATTGATACTCAAAAATTGCGTAAAATATGTGTAAAACAGCCAACACACCTTTCTTATCACGGCGAATGGGCGTATGCTGTATAAAGCGTTAAGTGGGTAGTATAATTAGATCGGTCAACCGCAACACTTGGCAAGCCTGCCCCCATTGACCCGCCGAATTTAACGGGTGGCCCATCTTATAATCAAGCCCTACAATCTGTTTACACAGGAGGTACCATCCATGAGTTGTCCAACGTTCAGAGAACCGTTCAATGCCCTTTCTCACATGGCCGGGGCTGTCGCATCCATTGTCGGGCTTACCCTGCTGGTGGTGTTTGCCGCCCTAAAGGCCGATGTGTGGCATGTGATATCCTTTTCCATCTTCGGGGCCACCCTGGTCTTGATGTACACCTCAAGCACCCTGTATCATGGCCTGAGGTTGTCTGAAAAAGGCATTGCCGCTATGCGAAAATTAGACCATATCACCATCTTCATGCTCATTGCCGGCACCTATACGCCCTTTTGTCTTGTGCCCCTTCGGGGACCCTGGGGGTGGTCCCTTTTAATTATTGCCTGGAGCATTGCCCTGGCAGGCGCATTTTTAAAGCTCTTCTGCTCCAACGTTCCCCGGTGGATTTCCACGGCCATCTATCTTATCATGGGCTGGATTTTTGTGGTGGCGGTGTATCCACTTGTCATGGCGCTGAACCTTTCATCCCTTATCTGGCTTGCTCTTGGGGGCCTTTTTTACAGCTCCGGGGCTGTGATCTATGCCTTGAAGCGTCCTGATCCCTGGCCCGACACCTTCGGTTTCCACGGCATCTGGCATCTGTTTGTTCTGTCTGGCAGTTTCTGCCACTTCTGGGCGGTGTTTCTGTTTTTTTAAATAAACGCCACAAACAAAAATCCATGAAAGGAATAGATTAAAACCATGACATCATCACCCACACCACCAAATTCCACCGAGTTAAATCAGACTGCCCTGGTAACGGGGGCCAGCCGGGGCATAGGCCGCAGCATTGCCGTTGGCCTTGCCGCCACCGGACGACATGTCTTTATCAATTATCTCAAAAATGAGGCTGAGGCCCTTAAAACCCTTGCCATCATTGAAGAGGCAGGGGGAAGCGGCGAAATTATCTGCTTTGATGTGGCCGATCAGAACCAGACCGAAGCCGGTGTAAATACCATTCTGGAAAAGCACAACAAAATTGAAGTCCTGGTAAACAATGCAGGAATCACCGATGACATGCTCATGGTACGGATGAAACTTGAAAAATGGCAACGTGTCCTGGATACGAACCTCACAGGTTTTTACAATGTTACCCGACTTGTGGTGAAAAACATGATCCGAAAACAATTTGGCAGGATTGTAAACATCGCATCCACCTCAGGCCAGATGGGCCAGGCAGGTCAGATTAATTACGCCGCATCCAAGGCAGGTCTCATTGGTGCTACAAAAGCCCTGGCCCGGGAGGTCTCATCAAGAAATATAACCGTCAATGCCGTTGCTCCAGGTTTTATTGAAACGGAGATGGTGGAAAACCTTCCCATGGAAGAAATTGTTAAAATGATTCCAATGCAACGCCCAGGTACTCCCGAGGAGGTGGCCGCAGCTGTCACCTTCCTTTGTTCCAGCCAGGCGTCTTACATCACAGGGCAGGTACTCGGGGTAAACGGGGGAATCATATAACTGCCATGGGCAGACCTTATTCTGACCTTGGTCCGCCCACAACGAAGATTGAAATACACCCCTGATTTGCAGAGTATTTCATATAACGGGCATGTCCTGGCGGACACAACGAATATTGGGTCGTAGACGCGGAGCAAAATGGCATTATGCCGCCGCCCCCCCGACGGGCAATGGTCCCGGACCGGAACTGTAGACAGTTCGATTGTCCGGTTCCTATTGGCCATCGGGGGGGAGGCGGCTCTGCTGAGGTAGACTTGAAGGCTGCCTTTTCATATAAAAAAAACAGATTCAGAAGCTTGGCCGCCTGCCTGGTGCCTGCCGCGGCTTGGATCTCCATTTTTTCATTCACCCAAACCATGAATCACAGATCTCACACCATTGAGCATACTGACATTACCACAGCAGAAATATTTGGTGAACCGGGCTTCCCTGAGTTTCAGCTGCCTGAAAATATGCCGTTCAGAAAGCCCTTTCTCCCACAGGAAAACAATATCCCCGTATAAATTTTCAAGAAAATCCAGTTTCAGAAGGATATGCTTTTTTCCATTTTCCCGACAGGGATTATGGGCACATAGCACCGTATCAAAATCCATGCCTGCCACTTTTTTCAATGAGGCAATTTGGGTATTCATGTCCTCATCTGATCTGAAAAATTTAATTCTATCCCCCAGATACAGATCACCTGAAAAAATAATTCCCCGTTCCGGCAAAAAATACACAGTATGATCCTTTGAATGCCCCGGGGTATGTACCGGCACCATACAACCAAGGGAGGTATCTATTTTGTCCGGCAGCGTGGTTACCGCCACGGGTGTGGTCCTGCCCCAGATATATTTTTGGTAAGGCAAAATGGCATAGGGACGTTTTAATTTTTCCCGGGTGAGGTCATGGCCATACACCGTGGCCCCCTGGGCGCTGTGAATGGATGCGGCATTCCCAGAATGATCTTCATGGTGATGGGTGAGAAAAATTTGTTTGACCCCATGGGAACCGGCCATAGCCAGGGCCTCTTTTTCCATGTGGGACTGGCCCGTGTCCACCATTATCTCGTCAAACAAATAGCAATAGACGTTCATCATGGGAGATCCCACAAGGGACCATCCCAGCTGAACGGCTTTAATTCCATGGTCAAAATCGTATGTTTTACAAAATCTCATTATTCCTCTGTTCTTGTCAATTTGCCCATCGAACGGGTTGTATCAAAGTTCAGGCCTATTTCTGTTCACCTTATTTCATCTGCAATTCTTACCGGGTGGCCTTACCGGTCATGTGTTCAATTTTAATTTTAAACACCCTGGTTTTGTGCATATCACCGGCAATATACTTTTTACCTTCCTCAATATATTCACTGGAATAACGCTTAACCAGGGCCAGAAGGCCTGCCGCTTTTTCATCCTCAAAGACTTCTGATGCGGTTCCGAACACGATGACGCTTTTAAACCGGGTGCTGAATTTTTCAGGAATGATCGCAGCATCCGCCACCACGCAAAAGGAGACCTTTTCATGGTGGGTGAGGTTATCTATTTTGTGCCCTGTTTTGGCGCAATGGAAATAGATATATCCATCATGGAAGGCGTAATTGAGGGGAACGGTGTAGGGGTATCCGTCGGCACCCAGGGTTGCCAGCACCCCTTCTGTGCCATTTTTCAATAGTTCAAGGGTCTCCTCTTCCGACATCTGTTTCTCTTTTCTTCTCAATTCTCTGAACATGATAAATTTTCCTTAAAAATTCATGAATCGTAAATTCTCATTCTTTGCACTGCATGTGCTGATCATAATATTGACTCAACTCTCAAACTTAGGGCTTGGTCACAGCATGGGCCACTTTGGGGTGGTCAGGCTTGCGTTATTGACGCTTTTGCTTAAAATCTTCTTTATGCAAAGGCACTTGTCAAAAACAAAGAGCCTGCTAAAAAATGCAGCCTCTAATACCACATAGCCTGACCCCGTTGGCCCACCAATTGTGACAGGTGGCCCAAGTTGTGACCAAGCCCCAAACTTATGTGTTGGTGAAGGGGACAAGGTATCTATTTTTGAAACCTGACTTATTTCAAAGGGTGAAAAGAGCAAGAATGCAAGCCTGCTCCCCACGAATCAATGGGAGGTGTAAATATTCCGGCACCGGGTTTCCCGGATACGAAAAGAAGCCACCAAGGATACCAGGGCAAAAGTCAACATGGCCATAAATCCGTTGTGATAATCAGCTGCCGAATACACCCGGGCACCGTTTACCATGGTGCCGGACCAAGTGGCATCGGCAATGGTTCCAAACAGGGGCTGCATCACGGCGGTGCCGATGAAACACCCGGTGTTGACAACACTCACAGCCATGCCTGACAGCTCCGGGTGAATGATCTCCTTGGCCGCGCCAAAGGTAAGCACAAAGCCCGATCCTGCAAATCCCATGAAGCCAAAAAGAAAAAAGCCCCCCATGCCCGGAGACCATGGAGCGTACATGAGCAATCCCCATGACAGGGTATAGGCAATCACGCTGCCCACCAGAGGCGCTTTTCGTCTGCCGATTCTGTCAGAAAACCAGCCGAATAAAAGTGAACCCACGGCAAAACTGATCAACATCACGGTCATGTAATCTGCCGCCGCACTCCTTGACAGGCCATGGACATCCTTTAAATAGGGAACCCCCCATAAACCCATGAAAGAATAAAGCCCTCCGATCATCCCCAGCTGCACCCAGAATCCCGGCCACAGGCGCAGCACCCGGACCACACTGCCCAGCTGATGGAGCCAGTTCCCTGATGGATTTTTGATATCGTCCGCATCCGCATAGGTGTTGGGAGCCGTAAACCCCATATCTTCGGGTCGATTGCGCACCACCAGAAATCCGGCCACGGCAAGGCACAAAGACAGTCCACCGATACCCATGAACACCGTGCGCCACTCAAACAGGCTCAACAGTGCCGAAAGCGGCCCTGCCGCCAGCACCGATCCGAGATTGCCGAACAAAAGGGTCAGGCCGCTCATGAGACCGAATACCCTTTCATGGAACCATACGGAGTTGTTTTTCATGATGCTGATAAACACCACAGATACCCCCAGCCCCACAAAAAATCGGCCCACACAGGCCATCTCAAAGGAACCTGCCATGCCAAAACAGATGGAGCCAACTCCGGCAATGAGGTTGCCGAACACGATGGAGGTACGGGCACCCAATTTGTCGGCGATGACCCCGGAAGGGATCTGCATGACGGCATACACAAAAAAATAGATGGCGGAAAGGGAGCCCAGGCGGGTGCCGGTGGTGTGAAATTCGGCCATGAGAAATTCAGACACCACCCCCGGGGCCATGCGGTGAAAATAGACCAGGATATAGGTCAGTATCAGAATGGCAAAAATGGACCATTTTGCCAGTTCATAGGAGGCATGGGCCGGGGATGCCGTCATTTCGTTTTTCATCTAAATCGTCCTTTTATCTGAGAGTAAACTTATCCCCCACCATTCCAGAAAAGGCAGCAGAATTTTTATTTTTTTATATGAAACTCCGTCCAAAATGCTGCAATAATTAGAGTTTCAAGTTTCGTTGTGGCAGGTGTTTACTGCCATGTATATTATATGAAAAGATAGCTTTCAAGTCTACCTCGGCAGAGCCCCTCCCCCGATGGGCAATAGGAACCGGACAATCGAGCTGTCTACAGTTCCGGTCCGGGACCATTGCCCGTCGGGGGAGGGGCGGCATAATGCCATTTACCATTTTCAATATTCGTTGTGTCCGACAGGACATGCGGGTTTATAAACAAAGGGGCATGGCCCTGACCTCTACCATTTGGGTGGTGAACTCAAAAGCAGACCTGAACAAAGCAATGGGGAAGTTGTAAATACATTTAAGTGCAAGGTCAAGAAAGAATATGTTTTCCTTTGCTGAAGAAGTAAATATTCGGCTTGGTACTGTAAATGTTTGGCCAGTGCCCCATATTCGCTTAGTTGGGACTGCGTAGCATACTATTGCTATGATGGGGTGCTGGCCGAATATTTACCTGAAGAAACAGTAAACACTTGATAAAACAGATGCCTTGCTGATAAACCTTTTCCATGAATGATGATGCCCATGCAGGCATGAAGGCCCATGCCTCAGTTGATGTACAAAATACCCTCTTCCTTGATCTGGAAATGATCCCCCAAGGGGAGATCATCCAGATGGGGGCCGTGCGGGGGGATGATATATTTGAACGAAAAGGACGATTCAATACCCTGACCGCCCTTAAGGATCTGGATACCTTTGCCCATGGGGCTCAATACATTTCAGGCCACAACATTTTGTTCCATGATCTGCCGGTCATGTCCAACAAGGCCCCGGACCTGGCTCTTTTTAAGAAACCCGTCATTGACACCCTGTGGCTCTCCCCCCTGGCCTTTCCCCGGAATCCCTACCATCGGCTGGTGAAAGATTACAAACTGGTAAAGGAAAGTATCAACAACCCGGTTTCCGATGCCCGGCTTGCCGCCATCCTGCTCCGGGATCAGATGGATGCCTTTTCTGCCATGGACAGGGAATTGCTGCTGTTTTACCGGGCCTGCTTTCAACACATGGAACTGCCTGAAGCAACGGGTTTTTTTCAGGTATCCCCAGGCAAGGCATTGGCTCCACCGGGCAGGGGCCTTGCCGCATGTCTTGAATTGTGCGGGGCAACGGCCCTGATCACCCGGGACCGGGCCATGGATATCTTCCGGGAAAAAACCCGAAACAAAGTGTGTAACACTTTTTGGGAAACGCTTTTTTTAGAATTCTGGAAAACACCCCACCTGCGGTTCATCCTCTCCTATGCCCTGGCCTGGCTGCTGGTATCCGGGGGCAATTCCGTGCTGCCGGCCTGGGTGAGAAAACAGTTTCCCGACATTATTTCTCTGCTCTCCGGGCTCCGGGAGAAACCCTGCCTGGACAAAACCTGCACCCATTGCACCACCACCCATGATCCGGTGAAACATCTGACCCGGTTCTTTGGATTCCCCTCCTACCGTAAACTACCCGACGGCGCACCACTTCAGGAAAACATTGTCACCCAGGGTCTTGCAGGAACCCCTCTGCTTGCAATTCTGCCCACCGGCGGGGGAAAATCCATCTGCTTTCAGATTCCGGCCCTGGCAGGTTATTTCAACACCGGCAGTCTCACCGTTGTGATCTCCCCCCTCCAGGCCTTGATGAAAGACCAGGTGGACAATCTCAACGCCAGCACAGGCGCCATGGCCGGTGCCGCCATCAGCGGACTTCTCACACCGCCGGAACGGGGCATGGTCATGGATCGGGTGGCCATGGGGGACATCGGCATACTCTATATATCGCCGGAACAGCTGCGCAACAATTCGGTGAGAAAAATCCTCACCACCCGGCAGATCCGCTGCTGGGTATTTGATGAAGCCCACTGCCTGTCCAAATGGGGTCATGATTTCCGACCCGACTACCTCTATGCCTCCCGCTTTATACGGGAACTTTCCACAAGGGAAAAGTTAAGCCCCACTGTAACCTGCTTCACGGCCACGGCCCGCCAGGAGGTGGTGAAAGAGATCGCAGAGCATTTCAAGGACGAACTCAACCTTGAGCTTATGCTTTTCCAGGGCGGGGTGGAAAGATCCAACCTTTACTTTGAGATCCATGCGGTATCCACCCACGAAAAGCTTGAAACCCTGCACCAAATGCTCAGCGAGCGCATGCCCGGCGGAAGCAACGGGGCCGCCATTGTTTATTGTGCCACCCGGCAAAAAACCCAGGCCGTATCCGAATATCTCAAGGCTAAAGGATGGCAGTCCGCCTTTTTCCACGGCGCCATGACCCCGCTGGAAAAACGGGAGGTGCAGGAGGGATTCATATCAGGCCACATCCCGGTGATCGCCGCCACCAACGCATTCGGCATGGGCATTGACAAGGAAAATGTACGCCTGGTGATCCATTTTGACATCCCCGGCTCCATGGAAAACTACCTGCAGGAGGCCGGAAGGGCCGGGCGGGACAACAGGGACGCAAGGTGCATACTTCTCTACGATGAAAATGACATTGAAGAGCAGTTCCGGCTCAGCAGTTCCACACGGCTCACCACCCGGGACATCTCCCAGATATTGAAGGGTATCAGAAAGGCCCGGCGCAACCGGGACGGAGACATCGTGATCACCGCCGGCGAAATTTTGCGAGATAACCGAGTGGAAACAGGGTTTGACCTGTCGGATGCGGACTATGAAACCCGGGTGAGAACAGCCATATCTTGGCTGGAGCGGGGCGGATTTTTATCCCGGGAAGAAAACCGCACATCGGTGTTCCAGGGAAAACCCCGGTTTCAGAACATGGAAGAAGCCGATCAGAAAATGAAAACCCTGAATCTTTCGGCCATGAACCGGCAGATCTGGACCACCATCCTCGATGCCTTGATCAACGCCCCCAAAGATATGGGGCTCAATGCCGACCAGATCTGTGAATCCCTGGGAAGAATTACAAACCTGCCCGAAGAGTTCAGGAAAACCCGGAAAATAATATCGGTCATGAACGACATGGCCCAGGCAGGTCTGATTGAAAGCACCATGATGTTGTCGGCCTGGCTGAAACAGTCGGGAAACAAAAGCGCAGCAAAAACCCTGGACCAGGTCTGCAGAGTGGAAAGGGCCATGCTGTCGGTGATGTCCCAGGAGCACCCCCTGGTGGAAACCGGCGAAACCGTATACCTCACCTTCCGGGCCATGAACCAGAAAATAGTGGACATGGGGGTGGACGGTACCAATATTGAACTCATCAAGCAGTTGTTAAAGACCATGTCGTCCGACGGCAGGGGTTTTGGCAACACCATTCCAAGCCTTGAAGTTTCCTACCAGAACCGGGATATGTGCCGGATTCGAATGCGACGGGACTGGCCCGCCATCGAGACCATCAGCCGACGACGGCATGAACTTGCGATCCTGCTGCTCCAGGCCATAGTGGATAAAGCTCCGTCGGGGGAGAAGAAACAAAAGGAGGTCCTGGTGCAGTTCTCCTACGATTATCTCGCCCACTGTATTCAAAACAGCATCGCCACCATTGAAGTCAAACCCGGCAAAACCATGGCAGCCCTGGAAGCCGGGCTTCTGTTTCTCCATGACAACAAGGCCATCACCCTGCAGCACGGCATGGCCGTGTTCCGCCAGGCCATGACCCTTAAAATGAATAAAAACGACGCAGCCAAACGCTACACCCGCTCGGACTTTGAACCCCTGTCACTTCATTATTCCCAGCGCATCTTCCAGATCCATATCATGAACGCCTTTGCCACCATGGGAACGGAAAAACTCAAGCAGGCCCTGGCCATGATCCTGGCCTATTTCTCCATGGATACCGAAACCTTCATCAAAAAGTTTTTTCCCGGCAGAAAGGGCATGCTGAAACTGGCCACCACCGAAGCCTCGTTCAAAAAAATTGTATCCAGCCTTAAACACCCGGATCAGGAACGCATTGTCACCTTTCGTCCGGATCGTAATCTTCTGGTACTGGCAGGACCCGGTTCGGGAAAAACCCGCACGGTGGTGCACCGATGCGCCTGGCTGGTGAGGGTTAAACGGGTCAAGCCCGGGTCCATCCTGGTGTTATGTTATAACCACAGCGCTGCAGTGCTGGTGCGCAAAAGATTGCTGGATCTCATAGAAAGAGATGCCCAGGGCGTGTCGGTGATGACCTTCCACAGCCTCGCCATGCAGATCACCGGCAAGGAACCCTCCATGACCATGGAGGGCAATACCCCGCTGCTGCAATCCCTGACCCAGTGGTTTGACACCATCATCTCCGAGGCCACACAGATTTTATCCGGACAAAAAGAGCTGCCCGGCATGGATATGGACGAAATCCGGGAAAAAATTCTTTCCGGGTACGAATATATCCTGGTGGACGAGTATCAGGACATTGACCAGCCCCAGTACGATCTCATATCGGCCGTAGCCGGCAGAAGTCTTGCTCCCGCCAACACAGAAGGGACCTCGGGCAAACTCAATATCATGGCCGTGGGGGACGATGACCAGTCCATCTACGGATTCAGGAACGCAAGTGTACGATTCATCCGCAAATTCAAGGAAGATTATGGGGCTGAGGTGTTTTATCTTACGGAAAACTTCCGGTCCGGCCCTGCCCTACTGGATCTTGGCAACACCCTTATCGCCCATAACCGGGACCGCATGAAAACAGGTTATCCCATGAAAATCAGCCCCCAGTACCTGGCCGGGCGCGGCACGGGGGAAGTGGTCTTTTTCCAGGTCCATGATGTGATGGACCAGGCAAGGCAACTGACCGCGGCTCTGGCGGGAATTTTAGGGAAACACCCTGCCCCGCCCCTGGAACAGATGGCGATACTTTCAAGAAACGGCATGACCCTTCCCATGCTCCTCGCCGTTCGCACGGTGCTGGAGGCCCAGGGGTTTCCCATGAGTCTGTCCCTCACCGGTTCCAGCCGTTTTTCCCTGTTCCGGGTCCGGGAAATTGCCTGTTTCATGGCAGATCTGGATGACCATCCCGAAATTTTTTCCCGGGCATCCCAGCTTCTGGCACTCTACAGGGCAGACAACAGCATTACATCTCTTTTTTCTCCTGACACATCAGGTGGCACATCACCGGAAGATGATGCCAATGACGTCGGTGAACCGCCCACAATCCTTGAAGAACATCCGGTTGAAGAAAACCTGTCAGACAGATGTGAAATTATGGATGACCATCCCATAAATCCTGAAAAAATCAACCCCTGGCATCAATTCATAGAAGATGGACTGCAAGCCCTGGAGGCGGAAACCGGGGACAGTGAAATAAGCCTGTTCCAGGTTCACCACTTTTTTTCCCAGCTGATTCTGGAACAGAAACGGGAGCAGCGCCTGGGAAAGGGAATCTTCCTTGGCACGGTTCACAGTGCCAAGGGCATGGAGTTTTCCCATGTCTTTGTTCTTGATGGGGGATGGAACTGCCCCCGGACGGTGGAGGAGATGGAGGAGGAGAGGCGCCTTTACTATGTGGCCATAACCCGGGCCAGACAATGGCTGGGAATTTTTTCTCTGAAAGACAGCAAAAATCCCCACGTGGAAATTCTGGTCCGTGAATCCGGACTTGATGAATGCCTGTTTGCAGGGTCCGATGTCAGCGTGTTGCCAAAGGAGCAACCATGTGACCCCATTCTTTCCTACGAAATTCTTGCACTGAAGGATCTCTTTCTGGATTATGCAGGCAGAAAGTCACCCGGTCATCCCATCCACAGGGCATTAAAGGAACTTACCCCCGGTGATACATTGACATTGAAACAAACCGGAACCATGATCGGTCTCTGTACTGAAAATGGACTTATGGTTGCAGCCTTATCCCGGGAGGCCCGGCCTCGCTGGATTGAAAAAAGCAACTTGATCAGAAAAATAAAGGTTCTGGCCATGGTCCAGCGGAAAACAACCGATTGCCGGCCCGATTTTCAGCCTGCAATCGCCTGCCCGGAATGGGAGATTCCAATTGTGGAGATTCGCCTTGAAGGAGGATGAAAATGAGCAGAGAGAAACGGAGAAGTTACAGCAAGGAATTTAAGACCCAAATCATTAAATGGGGTGGGGTCAGGCTTGCGTTATTGGCATTATCGTTGGCTTTGGCTTTTTCACAGGCTGTGGTCGATAACGCCAATAACACAAGCCTGACCCCGTTGGCCCATTAAATGTGACGGGTGGCCCACGCTGTGATCAAGCCCCATTGAAACAAATAACTGTGCCGCTGTTGCCAAAAAACATGATGGCAACCGAAAATACATCATGGTACAGATCCCATAATCGAAAATAGAGATGAGGACAGCGAGGTTGCTCAATGAAAATCCTACACACATCAGACTGGCATTTAGGACGATCCCTTTACGGCCGAAAGCGCTATGAGGAGTTCTCTGGGTTTCTGGATTGGTTGGTTCAGACCATTGAAGATGAAAAGCTCGATGCCCTGCTTGTGGCCGGTGATGTGTTCGATACCAGCACGCCCAGCAACCGGGCGCAGGAGCTCTACTATCGCTTCCTGTGCCGAGTTGCAGCATCCTGCTGCCGTCATGTTGTGGTCATTGCCGGGAACCATGATTCGCCGTCATTTCTGAATGCACCCAAGGATCTGCTCCGAGCGCTCAATGTGTATGTGGTCGGCTCCATGACCGATGCATTGGAAGATGAGGTCTTTGTTCTTCATACGGATGATAAGCCGGAGGCCATTGTCTGCGCTGTGCCTTATTTACGTGATAAGGATATACGCACGGTGGAGCCGGGAGAAACCATCGATGATAAAAACGCTAAGCTCGTTGATGGGCTGAAAAATCACTATGCCGATGTATGTGCCATTGCAGAACAGAAACGAGCCGAATTCCAAAGTGCCGGGCATGGTGGCATTCCCATCGTTGCCATGGGACACTTGTTCACGGCAGGCGGTAAGACTGTTGACGGTGATGGTGTCCGGGAGCTTTACGTGGGATCGCTGGCGCATGTCGGTGAGGAGGTGTTCCCTTCGTCAATCGATTATCTGGCCCTCGGGCATCTGCATGTTCCCCAGGCGGTCGGCAGCGCGGAGCACATCCGCTACTGTGGTTCACCCATCCCGATGGGCTATGGCGAAGCGAGTCAGGAAAAGAAAGTCGTGCTTGTTGAATTCAACAGCACCACGCCAAATATCCAAGAGCTACCTGTGCCGTGTTTTCAGGAGCTGGTTCGCATTGTCGGATCACTGAATGATATCCACGCAAAGCTGGAGGAGTTCAAAAAGGAAGAAAGCGCTGCATGGCTTGAGATCGAATACACCGGCAGCGATATCATCGGCAACCTGCGCCGGATGCTCGATGAGGCAATGGCCGATTCTGCCATGGAAATCCGGCGAATAAAAAACCGGCGTGTCATGGACCGGGTGATCCGTAAGGTCACGGAAAATGAAACACTTGATGATCTGGATACCGGGGATGTTTTTACCCGCTGTCTGGATGCCTTTGAAGTGCCGGATGAATACCGGAAGGAACTGACGCTTTCTTACAACGAAATAATCAAGTCTCTCCATGAAGACGACGTAAACGCGGAATAGAAAGGCTGATTATGAAGATACTTGAACTCCGATTTAAGAACCTCAACTCCCTCTATGGCGAATGGGTCATAGACTTCACTGATCCCGAATATGTATCCAACGCCATCTTCGCCCTGACCGGTCCAACCGGTGCGGGCAAGTCGACGATTCTTGATGCCATCTGTCTGGCCCTGTATGGAGCCACACCCCGCCTTGGAAAAATCACCAAGAGCGGGAATGAGATAATGTCCCGCCAGACCGGTGAATGTTACGCCGAGGTTTTGTTTGACTCCCAGGCTGGTCGATTCCGCTGTCACTGGGAACAGCGCCGGGCGCGGAAAAAAGCTGAAGGAAATCTGCAGAATCAGGAGCACCAGATTGCGGATGGTGACACGGGCAAGCCCATCGAAACCAAGAAAAGCCTTGTCGGTGGGGTCATTGAAGAAAAGACCGGGATGGACTTCGACCGTTTCACCCGCTCCATCCTGCTGGCACAAGGCGGGTTCGATACCTTCCTGAAGGCTGACGTTGAGCAGAAATCCAAGATACTCGAGCAGATCACCGGCACCGAAATTTATTCGGAAATCTCACGGCGTGTTCATGAGCGCCAGCGTGATGAACGGGAAAAGCTGAACATCCTGAACGCCGAAACATCCGGCATTGTGATTCTGGAGCCGGAACAGGAAAAAAAAATTCAAGACGATCTTGCGGACAAGCAGAAACAGGAGATTGAGCTTGTAGATAAATCAACCGAAACAGGCAAGGCCATTACATGGCTGAGCACCATTGAGAACCTGAAAAAGGAGATCCTCAACCTTACGGATGAAGCAGCCAAGCTGAAGGTCGATACCGAGGCCTTCAAACCGGAACGGGCCAAACTTGAACAGAGCACCAAGGCCGCATCACTGGACGGAACATACGCAATGCTCACATCCCTTCGTAAGCAGCAGGCTGACGATCTGACGTCCTTGAAAACGGATGAAGCCGCACTTCCTGAGCTTGAATCGTCTGCAAACACACAAGCTGAGGCCCTCAAAGCTGCCGAACAGCTCACCTTAAAAGCCAAAGAAGAACTGAAAACGGCAGCTCCGTTGATTCAGAAAATCCGGTCGCTTGATCAAAGAATTGCTGAACAGGCAAAGGCGATATCAGAAGGCGCTGATGCCTGTACCAAGGAATCCGCAAAGATTGAGACAGAAAAGCAGGCCCGGGTCAAGGAACAGGGAAAACGAGCCGCCGCAGAGAAAACACTGGAGGTTGCAGAGCGGTACCTCAAAGAGAATGCGCAGGATGAATGGCTGATCAGTGGACTGGCCGGTGTTGAAGAACAATTCGGTAACCTGCTTGCCAAACAACAGGAGATCACCCAGAAAGAAGCCGATCTCAAAAAAACCGATACGGCCGTAGCAGATGCCACAAAGAAACTGGAGAACGCCTTCAAGCAATGTTCCCTTAAAAAACAGGAGTTGGAGTCAGCTGCTAAAACTCTTCAGCAAGGCAAGGATGCCCTGAGCGAACTGCTGGGTGACAGACTGCTCCGGGAGTATCGCACCGAACAGCAAACCCTGCTTCGTGAAATGGCTTTTATCAGGAAAATAGAGGAACTTGAAGACCATCGGGCCAAGCTGGAAGACGGCAACCCCTGTCCACTCTGTGGCTCGACCGAGCACCCCTTTGCCGAGGGTAATGTTCCGGTTCCCGATGAAATCGAGCAAAAAATCGAATCACTGACCAGGCTCATCGACAAGGCAGACGAACAGGAAGCCGCCATCAAAAAATTTGAACAGGCGGAAACCACTGCCCGTAAAAACCTGAATGACAGCGAGAAGCTGGAAACCCAAGCCATTAATAACAAGACGACCGCTGAAAAAGTGCTCGCTGAATTGAAGGATGCCCTTTTGAGACTTCGGACCGGGTTTGATGAACTCAAGCTAAAAGTTTCCGGAAAACTTGAGCCACTGGGCATCACAGAAATACCGGAGGCAGAGGTCGAGGCCCTGCTCAAATCCCTTAAATCAAGACTGAAGGCATGGCAGGGACAGGTAAAACAAAAGACCGACATCGAAAAAAAGATTGCCGCCATCGACAGCGAGGTGAAACGTCTGGATGCCGTGATTGATACGCAGGTCAAGGCTCTGGCTGAAAAACAGGAAAAACTGAAACGGCTGAAAAAAGAACTGGTCCACGGAACAGAAGAGCGAAAGCAATTGTACGGAGACAAAAAACCTGATGAGGAAGAAGGTCGCCTGAACAAAGGCATTGCAGATGGCGAGGAGGCGGAGAAGAAAGCCAGAGATCTGAACACCGAGCTGCAGCAGAAACTGACAACGGCGAAGACCCATAGTGACTCCCTGAAGAAGCGCATCGATCAAAGAACGCCTGAATTGAAAAAAGCGGAAACCGACTTTTCTGCAGCTCTGATTCCGGCAGGCTTTGCAGGTGAGAAAACCTTCCTCGAAGCCAGACTGTCACATGAAGAACGGGAATCCTTATCCTCCCGGGCCAAGGAGCTGGATAATGCGGGAACAGAGCTCAACGCGAAACACAAAGACCGGGAGACGCGTCTGGCCACGGAAATCGCCAAAAAGTTCACGGACAAGACGCTTGAGGAACTGGAACC
Source organism: uncultured Desulfobacterium sp. (assembly GCA_963674605.1). GTDB lineage: Bacteria > Desulfobacterota > Desulfobacteria > Desulfobacterales > Desulfobacteraceae > Desulfocicer. The sequence goes on from OY771474.1 coordinate 3,211,900, forward strand.
GCAGTTCAAAGGATTTGAAGAATCCCTGAAAAAACTGCGCGATGCCGTTGCCGGTCTCAAACACAAGCTGAATGAAAATACAGCCGCCAAAGAGCGGATAAAGGAAAAGCAATCCGCCATCGAGGCTCAGAAAAAAGAATGCACACGCTTTGAGAAGCTGCATGGCCTCATCGGTTCAGCCGACGGGAAAAAGTACCGGAACTTTGCTCAGGGATTGACCTTTGAGTTGATGGTTTCCCATGCCAACCGGCAGCTGGAAAAAATGACCGATCGCTATCTGCTGATCCGGGATGAACAACAACCGCTGGAACTGAACGTCGTCGACAACTATCAGGCCGGTGAAATTCGGTCGACCAAGAACCTGTCCGGCGGTGAAAGCTTTATTGTCAGCCTGACGCTGGCCCTGGGGCTTTCAAAAATGGCCAGCCGGAAAGTCCGGGTGGACTCCCTGTTTCTGGATGAAGGCTTTGGTACCCTGGATGATGAATCTCTGGAAACTGCTCTGGAAACATTGTCCGGCCTTCAGCAGGACGGAAAGCTGATCGGAATCATATCCCACGTATCTGCACTGAAAGAAAGAATCGGCACACAGATAAACATTACACCTGTATCCGGTGGCCGCAGCTCAATTTCCGGCCCGGGCTGTAAAAAGGTTAGAGGACAGGTGAAGTTACAGTGAATGCAGTTTTTGATGTTCATTTCAGCAAGGTTTACGATATCAGGTTCAAAACCCTTTTCTGAAGTAAGATCCGGGCTTGGTCACAGCATGGGCCACTTTAGCAGTCCACCACCACGTTCCCGACACCCCTTATGTATCCATTCTGATACGGCTGCTGATACAGGCATGGCAGGAACCGGAACGGCTCCGCGCCGCATCGGAAAGTGAAAAACCACCCGCTCATCAAACAGGTCATGGGCCAGTGTCGTCAAAAAATTTCCAGAGGGGTGAATAAAATAAGCCCGCAGATGAAAATCAGGATCACACCCTTAAAAATTTAAATTGAACCCGCCGAGATAACGCTCAAGTTTTTTTCGGTTCTCTGGTGTCAACGGCGGACAGTCTTCCACCCCCTTGGCCCCTTCAGCCAATCGGGTGGCAAAAACCAGGCAGGTGGGTTCCTTGCATTCCCTGCAGTTGGTTTTGGGCAGCAGTTTTAATATTTCCATGAGGTTTGGCTGGGGCATAGCCTCATAACTGGGTGTAATGCGTTCCCTGTTTTCCCAGGCATCATTGATTTCACGTATGAGCCATTCAACAATTTTACGTGCTTCAGCTTCATCTTTTAAGGCATTGACGCTGATCTTATTTTGATGAATGGTGAGCAATTTTCCCTGGGATTTAAAGGTCACAGACGGGGGGGATTTTATAAAAACAGAGCCCCCCAGCACGGCATTCACATAGGGAATGGCCTCGGCAACATCGTGATCCAGATGAGCAAAACAATGAACGCCCATTGCCCCGGGCATGCATTCTGAATTGACAATTTGAAGTTGATAATTCTCAACCAACATAAAGACTCTCCTTCTTGCGGTTATCGGTCTTAGCGCCACCATATATCAATATTTTAATTTTGGCCCATATTGTGTTTCAGGGTATTTTATTAAAATCGTTTTTGCGACGGAATCAGTGCGACGGGGTCAGGCTTGTGTTATTGGCGTTATTTCTGTCTGTTTTTTTTTATATGAAAAGGTCGCTTTCAAGTCTACCTCAACAGAGCCCCTCCCCCGATGGGCAATAGGAACCGGACAATCGAGCTGTCTACAGTTCCGGTCCGGGCCCATTGCCCGTCGGGGGAGGGGCGGCATAATGCCATTTACCATTTTCAATATTCGTTGTGTCCGCCAGGACATGCCCGTTATACAAACCAAAGCCCCCAATGATAATGCAAATAACGCAAGCCTGCCCCCCACCATGGATAATGAGTTACCCAGGGCCATCACAAAATATCAATGTGAGTAAACAAAATTCGTCCACCAATGACGAGCAGAATCACGCCGCCAGCAACAGTCATATATTTACCGCATAAAAGCCCCAGACGTGTACCCAGCTTGATGGCAAGAAATGACATGGCCGCAGTTATGACCCCGATCATTATGCTGGGATACCAGATGCTGACTTCCAGCATGGAAAGGCTCAACCCCACAGCCAGGGCATCAATGCTGGTGGCAACACTGAGCATGACCATGGTCATTCCCCGGGACGGATCACTTACCGGGGCATCGCAGGAGTGATCCAAGCCCTCCTGGATCATTCGTCCTCCCACGATTGCCAGCAACACAAAGGCAATCCAGTGGTCCACAACCTTGAACTGCGATACAAAGGCAATACCCATGAACCATCCGATGACGGGCATCAAAAACTGAAACAACCCGAAGTGAAAGGCGAGCCGAAAAATGGCCCGGGCATCGGTGGTAAATCCAGCTGCGGCCGCTGCCAGAGAAACCGCTGATGCATCCATGGCAAGCCCCATGGCAATAAGAACAACTTCAATAAAGGTCATGATTTAATATAATATCTCCAGGTAACTCGTCAGTCATAAGCTCTCCAATTTATCACCACATAATGTATTCTGTTAAAATTAGAATAAGCACATATGGTATGAAAAATGAGAACTTAAGACTCATGAGCAGGTAAACAATCAAAAAAATTACAATCCTTCAAACACATTGTACACTCTTGAGTAGCTTAAAGGCCTGATTCAAAACCGTGTGACAGCCCCAACGGGCACCGGATCCAGATCATGTCGGCCCCACAGGACATGTGGGATATATGAAGGATGACAAAGCAATGGCCCCGGCACTCAAAGTGCCGATAAAACCGCCCGTTCCGCACTAGCCAATGCACCTTCAAGATAACCACCCATATGGGCTGCCGTTTCTGTCCCGGCAAAATGAAAACGGCCATCCCAGATGCTTGTTTCTCCTGAAGGCGGCTGAAATTCGGGATGATTGTGGGCAGAGCGCTGGTCATAATCGGTGGCGGTAAAGGCTTCCCTTGCCCAATCCTGATAATAGACACGGATGGGACGTCCAGCCTCCTGACCATAAAGCAGAGAAAGCTGGGAAAGTATGGCCGGGATCATGACCTCGCTGTTTTTACGCCGCAATGCCGGGATACCCACAAATCCGGTCAGACCACAGGGACTGTTCAGCTCACTTGACCCGTCATGAATCTCCCCCAGGGGACCACACAGACTGAACCCCTGGCCGGAAAACCCCATCCTGCGCCACTCGGCCCTGTCATACAGGGCAAAGAATTTTGCATGCCCCGCCATCCAGGTGCTTGCCTTTAACATGGCCTGGGTAAGCCCATGGGAGAGATCCGGGGTAAACAATATGGAAGCGGCCGCCAGGCGGGGAGGAATGGCAAGAATGATGCGGGATGCCTGCAGCTGGCACATGGGTGCCTGGTCATGGTGACCCACAGTGAGGAGCACCCCCTTATCCAGCCGCTGGATTTCACTTACCGGATGTTCAAGTCGGATGACATCTGCGGGAATCCGCTCACAAAGCCCCTTTACAAGGGCAAACATGCCACCGTCGATGCGCCATCCCGGGGGATTCATGGGATAACCGTCAATGGTTTCAGCATGCCCATCCTTTGCCTGGAACCTTGCCAGCCCCCTCTCAAACTGGGAATATCCCCTGAGACCCAATGCCTCTACCAGCGCCGTTACCCTGGGGTTGATCATGGGCCAATACCAGGAAGGTCCGAGATCCGTAAAAAAACCTTGGTGGGACGGGCTTAAAATCCTGCCCCCCACCCGGGAACGGCCTTCAAGCAGAACAAAGGATTGGTTCTTTGCCGCCAGCAGAAAGGCTGCATAAATCCCACTCAGCCCTCCCCCGATGATGATGGTATCAAATTTTTCCGTTTGCATATCTGTTTTCAATGCCTCCCAAAAAGACAATACCTCTGAACAAAGGGGCTTGGTCAAAGCCTGACCCCATTGGCATTGCAATTATGACAGGTGGCCCAAGTTGTGACAAAGCCCGAACAAAGATAAAGAGATCTATGTACAGGATAATTTTTTCATCATTGAATCAGCACTGGTCGCCCGATTCATCACCTTTACAATCTCCGACTATTGGCCCGATACATTCTCATGGGCACTGCAAAACTCAAGGCAGACAAAATCAAGCTTGCCCTCCCAAAATTGGCCCAGTACCCAAGCCCCCCATTTACCCGCATTTAGTAAAACCACATGAATGGCAGGTTTTACATCCCTCCTCAAAGGTTATGTTCTGGCCGCATTCCGGGCACACCTCGGATTTAAGGGTGTTTTTATACTGTTTTTTTCCGTTTCCATTCCCATTGGGTAGATATCTTTTTTCCAGAACTTTAGCAATGGCATCCGGAATGGAAAGAACCAGACCACCTTCCTGAAAAACGGCATGCTCTCCGCTGATACCTTTGAGCTGATTGATAACCTCCTCCACATGGATGCCCGACCTGAACGCAAGGGATATCAGTCTGCCGATGGCTTCGGTCTTGGCCGTGGTGGATTTCCCGCACTTTCCAATAATGGCAAAAAGCTCAAAGGGACGATTATGGTACTCGGACACCGAAACATAAAGATTTCCCATACCGGTTTTGATCATTTCAGTGAACCCTTCAAGAACATTGGGCCGGACTTTACCCGCACTCAGAAAATCATCATCGGGCGTTTTATGATCTTTACCGGAAACCGAAAGTACCTGGTTATCCTTGCTGCCGTCCCGGTATATGGTAACCCCCTTGCATTTAAGCTTAAATGCCTGGTCATAGATATATCTGACATCATCTTGTGTGGCTTCATGGGGCAGATTCACCGTTTTGGAAACAGCATTGTCAGTGTATTTCTGGAACGCGGCCTGCATTTTTATATGATGCTCAGGTTTAATGTCATGGGCAGTAACAAAAATCTTTTGAACATCAGACGGCACATTAAAATTACCTTTAATCGTACCCTTTTCCGCAATTTCCCCCATTAACGCATCAGTGTAGAAATTTTTCTCCATGGCCAGGCGTTTAAAAATCGGGTTCACCTCAATCAACCGGTCATTGTCCATCACCGTTCTCACATAACTCAAGGCAAACGCCGGCTCAATACCGCTGGAACAAGCGGCAATGATACTCAGGGTCCCGGTGGGGGCAATGGTTGTGGTGGTGGCATTGCGCATCCGTTGATCTTTTTTATCTTTAAAGATGCTCTGATCAAAATTGGGAAAAACACCCCGGACTTTTGCCAGATCACAGGAGGCTTTGTGGGATTCTTTCTGGACAAAGGACATGAGGCCTTCGGCAATGGCCAGTGCTTGATCTGAGTCATAGGGGGTATCAAGCATATAAAGCAAATCTGCAAATCCCATGATTCCAAGACCTATTTTCCGATTTCCCTTGACCATTTCATTGATCTCATCCATGGGATACTTGGACATATCTATGGTATTATCCAGAAATCGAACAGCAAGATGAATGGTCTCTTTAAGCTTTTCAAAATCTATTTCAGGTTTATTTTCTGTTACCGTGACGAATCGGGTCAGGTTGATGGAACCAAGGTTACAGGCTTCCATGGGCAAAAGTGGCTGTTCTCCGCAGGGATTGGTTGATTCAATTTCTCCGAGACCCGGAGTTGAATTAAAGCGGTTGATCTCATCTATAAATATTATGCCAGGATCTCCCGTCTCCCATGCCTGTTTGATTAATTCATTGTAAACGGCTGGAGCACTCAGGCTGGAGTGTTTTCTCCCGGAATGGGGATCAATGAGATCATAATCTTCTTTTTGGGCCACTGCAGCCATGAATTTATCGGTCACGCCCACGGAGATGTTAAAGTTGTTAAGTTCTTCTTTATTGTTCTTACATGTGATAAAGGTCATGATATCCGGATGATCCACCCGAAGGACAGCCATGTTCGCCCCTCGTCTGGTTCCGCCCTGTTTGATCTGTTCCGTTGCCGTATTAAAAATTTTCATAAATGAGACCGGGCCTGATGCCACACCGCCGGTGGAACCGACTTTGCTGTTTGCAGGACGCAGCCGTGAAAAAGAAAAACCGGTCCCACCGCCTGATTTATGTATGGTGGCAGCATTTTTAACCGCTCCAAAAATACCGTCAATACTGTCTTCCACCGGAAGAACAAAGCAGGCAGCAAGTTGCCCTAAAGACCTTCCGGCATTCATCAGTGTTGGGGAGTTAGGCAAAAACCTGAACTCGGCCATCAGGCTGTAAAATAAATCCTCAAATTTCTGAACATCGGCTTTTTCATCATAATTTTTTTCAGCCAGGGCTATGTGGGCCGCCACCCGTCGGAACATATCTTCCGGTGATTCACACACCTTTCCTGATGCATCTTTTTTCAGATAACGCCTTTCCAGAACGGTTCTGGCATTTTCTGTCAAAAACACTACCTGATCTGTCTCTTTTTTCCCACCACCCATTTATGCAACTCCTTTAGACTGATTTAAAATTCAGAACTTAAAAATATTATTGATTATCACGAGGGGAGGGGACTGTATATTGTTTTTTTAAAAAAGACAAGCGCAACATATGGTTTTTTATAAAAAGATCTGACATCAGCATTCCAGACAGCCATGTCTGGTAATAAACACATTTTTCCTGACTAAAACTCAAGGGTCCAAGGCTGTAGTTATATGCGTTAGAATTCTCTCCAGACGGGTGCATTCCCATTTTTCCGATTCGATGCTTAATAAGCCTGGATTCTGGCTTGCGTTATTGGCGCTTTTGTTGAAATTTATCCTTCAATACGGAATTTCGACAAAAAAAAGAGCCTGATAAAAAAACTCAGGCTCTACTATCAGATAATCTGACCCCGTTGGCCTTGCCAACTATAACAAATAAATTACATTGTGATCAGAGCATGCGTCCATAGCTAAGTTTCGGGGCTTGGTCATAAGATGGGCCATTCATCTCAATTGGCGGACCAACGGGGTCAGGCTTGTGTTATTGTGTTTTTGACAAGTATCTAAGAATAAAGCTAAATTTAAACGGAAACGTCAATAACGCAAGCCTGACCCCTCCCCAGGGTGACCCATCTTGTGACCAAGCACAAGTTTCGCTTTAATATTAAGCCAAACCGTCACTGTAATCTCATAATACGTTTATTAAAACTTGCATAAAGGGCCTATGCTTTTTCCAGAGCCACCGCACAGGCTTTATATTCAGCAGTAAGAGTATCTGGATCAAAGGCCGGATTGGTAAGCCAGTTGGCATTACCTTCTCGGAAATGAAAGGCCATCCACACCATACCTTCGGGCACCTCGGGGGTGACTCTTGCCTTGACGCACACCTCCCCCCGTCGGGATTTTACTTTAACAAAATCATTGAATTCAATGTCCATTTTCCGGGCATCCACAGGAGATATATCTGCGGTCTCTTCCCCCAGAAGTGTATTCAACCCTTCACAACGGCCCGTCTGGGTTCTGGTATGATAATGGTAAAGCCGTCGGCCTGTGCTGAGTACAAAGGGATACTCTTTATCCGGAACTTCGGCGGGCGGGGTCCACTCCACTGGATTAAATATTCCCAGACCGCAGGAAAATTCACCATTCTGGTGAAGAACGCAGGTACCGGGATGGGCCGTATCGGGACAGGGCCACTGTAGTCCGTCATTTTCTATGCGATCATATTTAACTCCCCCAAGATTGGGGGCCAGCATGGAAATTTCATTGTCCCAGATTTCCCGGGCGCTGTTGGAGGTCCATTCCTGTCCCATACGCCGGGCAATTTGTTTAAAAATCCACCAATTGGGTTTTGCATAGCCAGGGGGAGTGCTGGCCGTACGAACCCGGCTCACCCGTCGTTCACTGTTGGTAAAGGTACCGTCATTCTCGCTCCAGGCAGCAGCGGGGAACACCACATGGGCAAACCGGGTGGTCTCGTTTTCAAAGATATCCTGGCACACAATGAATTCCGCCGATGATAGCTCATGTTCCACCTTGCGGATGTCCGGTTCTGTATTGGCAAGGTTTTCGCCGAATATATAAAATGCCCGCACGGACCCATCCACAAGGCCGTCCATCATTTGGGGAATCATCAGGCCGTTCCGGGACGGAAGGTTTGACACCCCCCAGAACTTTTCAAATTTTTTCCGGGCAGAACTGTCAGTCACCGCCTGGTATCCAGGGAATACATTGGGAAGTGCCCCGCAATCGCAGGCTCCCTGGACGTTATTTTGTCCCCTCAACGGATTAACTCCACCGCATTCTTTACCCATATTACCCAAAAGCATCTGTAAATTGGCGGTGTCCATGACATTGTTCTTACCGCAGGTGTGCTCGGTGATACCAAGGGTATAGCACAGCATCACCGGTTTCACCGATGCCAGTACACGCGCTGTCTTTCGAATGGTATCAGCATCAATACCCGAAATTTCAGCCGCCTTTTCCGGTGGATACTTCTTTACGTTTTCTTTCAACTCTTCAAATCCCACGCAACAGGAAGAAACAAATTCCTTGTCGTAGAGATTTTCCTCAATAAGTACATGCATTATGCCATTTAAAAGGGCGATGTCACTGCCCACCTTCAAAGGCAGGTGCATTTCTGCAAAATCCACCAAGCGATGACGCCGGGGATCAATGACGATGAGACGTGCACCTTTTTCCACAGCATTTTTCAAAAAAGTGGCAGCCACAGGATGGGCCTCGGTCATGTTGGACCCAATAACCAGAAACATTTTTGCCTTGGAAAACTCCCCAAAGGAGTTGGTCATGGCACCTGAACCAAATGATGTTGCCAGCCCGGCAACGGTGGGAGCATGTCAGGTACGGGCACAATGATCAATATTATTGGTTTTCAACACCGCCCGAAACAATTTCTGCATCTGATAAGAATCTTCGTTAATACTCCTGGCACAGCTGACACCGGCCAAGGCATCGGGCCCATCCTCTTTAATAATTTGGGTAAATTTTGCCGCCACAAGATCCAGGGCTTCATCCCAGGTAGCTTTTCTAAGCACACCTTTTTCCCGAATAAGAGGTGTTTTTATTCTATCTTCTGAATAGATGAAATCATACCCGAAACGTCCCTTTACGCACAATCGTCCCTGGTTGGGTTTTCCCTCTTCCACACCGGTTACCTTGATAATCTTTCCCTCTTTTACATGGAGCCACTGCTGGCACCCGACACCGCAATAAGGACAGGTGGTTCTGATTTTTTTTGTCTCCCATGGCCGTATGGCATTGAGAGCCTTTTTCTCCACCAGGGCACCCACGGGACAGACCTGCACACATTCGCCGCAGAACACGCAGTCCGATGTCAACAGAGAATCATCTTTTCCAGCGACGATCCTGGGTTCACCGCCCTGATATTCAAAGGCAATGGCCCGGTTCACCTGGACTTCATTGCAGGCAGCCACACATCTGCCGCACATGATGCACCGGGAACTGTCCCGTATTATCATGGGGTTATCCATCTTAAGGGGAATTTTTCTTGCAGGTGCATCACAATGTTTTCCCTGGACCTGATATTTATAAGCAAGCTCCTGGAGTTTACAATCGCCCCAGGCAGGGCAAAGGCTTTCATATCCATCATTGGACAGAACATCCATCTGAAATTGAGACCAGGAATCATCCCCCGAAGAACCTATGGTGCAGTTATGATTTCCAGATGACAGCATATTTTCCAGAACCGCTTTTCTCTGTGCCACAACTCTGAAAGATGCTGTTTTTATAAACATATTTTCCTTCGCCATGGTAGAACATGACAATTCAAGATCCCGGTGCCCCTCAATTTCCACCACACAGATACCGCAGGTTCCTGTGGGAGTGGTTCCCTTTAAATAACAAAGGGTGGGGATTTCCAGTTTATTCCTGGTTGCAACTTCCAGGATAGTTTCCCCCGACTCAAATAGACAGCTCATACCATTTATCGTAATAGTGGGTTGAACCACAGCCAGCTCCTTTAATTTTATTCTCCAGCCACGTTATTTGACGTTTAATAGATGAATCATTTATAGTTAATTTTTGTCAATACTAGATATTTCAATATATATTGTCAACAATATAAGGATTAAAGCTCCAATAAAAAACCAAAAATGATTTCAATATCTAAAAAACACCCATACGAACACTTTAAATGAAAAATAAGGTCGGAACTGGTCATAGTATTGACCAAATTTTGGTATAACGGGCATGTCCTGTCGGACACAACGAATATTGAAAATGGTAAATGGCATTATGCCGCCCCTCCCCCGACGGGCAATGGGCCCGGACCGGAACTGTAGACAGTTCAATTGTCCGGTTCCTATTACCCATCGGGGGAGGGGCTCTGCTGAAGTTGATTTTCATATAAAAAAACTCAGCATTTATGAAGGCTTGCAAATATTATGACCAAGGCCTGGAAATAAAACTTACATACTAAGGACAATGAATGGGCGCACTCCCATTTTCCCGCTTTGCTCACAATATGGTTTATTTGTCATAATTGGCGGGGCCAACGGGGTCAGGCTATGTGGTATTAGAGCCTGAGTTTTTTATCAGGCTCTATGATTTTGTCAAGACGCTGTGTTTAAAGGTAAATTTAAACAAAAGCGCCAATAACGCAAGCCTGACCCCTCCCTGATTAATCGTCAAGCCGGGAAAATGAAAATGCGCCCCAATGAATATAATCATTGAACCCATAATCTTTTAATTGTATGTTCATGATTTTTGTGATTATTTAAGGACCGTTTAGAAGAATATGCTTTTGTGTCATAAAGACAGGACACGAGAACACAACACTGGCCACTTGTAGATGTCGGCAATTAGATGGTCGACACAGATTATGACCAAGCCCCACAGTCATAAATCTACTGAGCAGTACGTTCATAAAAAATAGGGATTTGATCATAAAATTGTCAATTTGAGCTGGGTCCAGCACTGCTGACCCATGTTGTGATCAAGCCCCCAAAGGGGTTCATTTGAACTTATCATACCGTCTTTTTTTCTTATTTATATCAATAATCGTTTTTGTTTCATTGACCGGCATGGTGCCTCGACAGGCAGATCATCCGGCCTCAAAACAGTCAATAAGTAGATCCTCCACCCCCCGGGGGGCACTCCCGGCCCCTTCCCTGCATCCAACCCCGAAAAAAAAATATTGCGGCATTGCCATGGATGGTTATGACTTAAAAACCGGCGTGGTAAAACCGGGCCAGACCCTGACCCAACTGCTCAATCCCCATGGGATCAGCAAAACATATATTTTCAAAGCCGCCAAAACTGCTGAAACGGTTTTTGATGTTCGTCGCATAAAAGCGGGCAATTCTTACGCCTTGATCTATGATCCCGATAATAATGATCGGATCAAATATTTTATCTATTATCCCAGTCTTGAAAATTACGTGGTCTTTGCCCTTGATACCCCCATTCAGGTTTACAAAGGCCGGAAAAAGGTAGAAATAAAAACCAGAACCATATGCGGTACCATTACAAGTAATCTGTGGAATTCTGCAACCCAGTCCGGTATGACCCAGGATCTGATCTATGCCATGGGTGATATTTTTGCCAGTACTGTGGATTTTCGTCATTTTCACAAGGGCGATCAATTCATGGTCACCTTTGAAGAGCGCTTTATCCAGGGCAAATGTATTGGTACTGGCAACATAAAAGCCGTCCGTCTGACCTGCTGTAATCAGACCTTTCAGGCGTTTGCCTTCGAAGATAACGGAGTAACCGGATTTTATGATGAAGAGGGTAACAGCCTGGAAAAATCTTTCTTAAAATGCCCCCTGAAATACAGCCGGATCAGTTCTAAGTTCAGCAACAGAAGGCTGCATCCCATTAAACAGAAATATATCTCCCACCCCGGCATTGATTATGCCGCCCCCAGGGGAACCCCGGTGAGAAGCCTGGGAGACGGCATCATAACGTTCATGGGATATTCCAAAAGTGCAGGTAATTATATAAAAGTTCGACATGCCGGCTTTGGCACCAGCGAATATATGCACCTTTCTAAATTTTATGCCCGCCTTCAAAAAAACCAAAAAGTCAAAAAAGGCCAGGTCATCGGATATGTGGGCAGCACAGGATATGCCACAGGTCCCCATCTGGATTTAAGATTTAAAAAGAACGGCAGATATGTCGATTACAGCAAAATGGACCTGCCCACTGGAAATGCCCTTGAAAAATCCAACAAAGAGGATTTTCTCAGACAGGTGGCAATGATAAAAGAGGTCTGGGATCATGAAACCAGGATAAGCCTTAATCTGCCCGAACAAGAAATAAACCTGGAAACAGAGATGCAACCCATTGTGATAACAACCAATTAATCCAGGCATGGATACATCCATATGAATCACCCTTACACCGTATCACTTTTTGCAACCTGCCTTGTGGACACCCTGTACCCCGGGACAGGGCATGCCGTTACTTCAGTTTTACACAAATGCGGCATTAATATCGACTGCCCCCCGGATCAGACCTGCTGTGGCCAACCCGCATTCAACGCCGGATATCAAAAAGAAGCAAGACGGGTGGCACGCCATTTTATTGAGGTATTTGAAAACAGCAAGGCCATTGTTTCCCCTTCAGGCTCCTGCGTGCACATGGTCAGGCACCATTATCCGCTTTTATTTAAAGATGAGCCCTCCTGGCATGCCCGTGCCACACAGGTTGCGGCAAAAACCTTTGAGTTCACCGAATTTCTGGTGAACCGGCTGAACATCACCGATGTGGGTGCACATTTCAACGGCACAGTAACCTACCATGATGCTTGCCACATGAACCGGGGCCTTGGCATCACCGAGGCTCCCCGTCAATTGATTCAAAACATAAAGGGCTTAACCTTCAAAGAAATGACCCCTTCGGATAAATGCTGCGGGTTTGGCGGTCTGTTTTCAGTAAAATATCCCGAAATATCCCAGTCACTGGCCCGGGACAAAGCCATGCGCATTGTGGAAACCGGTGCCGATGCCGTGGTATCTTCGGATGTGGGGTGCCTGATGAATATTGAAGGAATTCTCCACGAAATGAAACCATCCATCCGTTGCCTGCACATTGCACAACTTCTGGCAGGAGACGGCCATGACTGAAAAATCCCCTTTGACTTACAGACAAATGGCATCAGATGCCATAAACGATCCCCGACTCCAGGGCTCCATTGCCAATATACAGGAACTCATCGGAAACAATGCCGGGCCGGCCCTGGACCAGCTACCAGGAGGAAGGAATGCAAGAAAACAGGGCAAAGATCTCAGGCAAGAAACCCTGGCACATCTGGATGTGCATCTGGCAGCCCTGGCACAGAAAATAAGAGACAACGGCGGACATGTGTATTTTGCAGAAGATGCCACGGCAGCCTGTGACCACTGCATTAAAGTGGCAAAAGCAAACGGGGTTAAACTTGCGGTAAAGGGGAAATCCATGGTCACCGAAGAAATCGGACTCAACCATGCTCTGGAAAATGCCGGCATCGAAACCGTTGAAACAGATCTTGGGGAATATATTATCCAGCTGGCCGGTGAAAAACCCTCCCACATCATTGCCCCGGCCATCCATAAATCCAAAGAAGAAATCGGCCAACTGTTTGCGGATAAACTGGGCATTGACTACACTGATGACCCGCCTACACTGACCTTGGCGGCCAGAAAAGCCCTGAGAAAAAAATTTCTGGCAGCAGACATGGGGATATCGAGCTGCAACATGGCCTGTGCCGAAACCGGTCACATCACCACAGTGTCAAATGAGGGTAACATCCGCATGGCCACCACCCTGCCCCGGGTGCATGTGGCATTCATGGGGATGGAACGCATCACAGCCCGACTCACCGACCATGAACTTCTCCTGGCGCTTTTAACAAGGGCTGCCGCCGTGCAGAAAATGGCCACCTACATGAGTTACATAGGCGGTCCCCGTAAAAAGGAGCACAATGATGGTCCCGAAAATTTTCACTTGATAATCCTTGATAATGGCCGATCAAAAATTCTGGCAGACCCCGCGTTCAGGCCCATCTTAAATTGTCTACGATGCGGTGCCTGCCTCAACGCCTGTCCGGTGTATGGCAAAATAGGTGGACATTCCTATGATTCTCCCTACCCCGGACCCATTGGTGCCGTCATCAGCCCCCTTCTTTTCGGAATCAATAAACACAGTGACCTGTGCCGTGGGGAAACCCTTTGCGGGGCATGCGAACAAGCCTGCCCGGTGCAGATGGAAATTCCCAGGATGCTCCTGGAACTCAGGACAAAACTGGCAGATGGGGACCCCCAGTGGCAGGTAAAGCCCCACAGTTACATGGACAAGTTAACGATGGTGATATGGTCCCTGGCCAACCGCCATCGACTCCTTTTTAAATGCTTATTGTCCCTGGCGGGTACACTTGCACCCCTGTTCCCGGAAACACGTTTTTTTCCCGGAACCATACCGCCACCATTGCAGGGATTTCGTAAAAATAAAGGGATGGGACGTATCACTGGAAAAAGTTTTGTAACCCGTTTCAATCATCAGAAAAAGCCCTGTTCCCACGCAATTCAATACAAAACAGTAAAGATACAGGAAAGTTGCACACCAGAAAAAAAGGAAGGCTGCCATGCCCCTCGTCACTGAGCCTTTGAATAACGAATCGCAATTTCTATCACGAATAAGGCAGGCCCTGGGTAAAAAACACCCCTGCGAAATCCCCCCTCATCTTCACCCGGAAGAAACAAAACACCATACCGGCAACTCAATGGGCAAAAAAAGACTCAACCGCACCGTTGAAGAAACCGCAGAACTGATTGAACAGTTAAAAACCGCAGCAGCCCCCCTTAACATCGGTGTCATCCAATGTAATACCGCTGAAGACGCGGCCCATTCCATTGCGAATATGGCCCGATCAAAACCTCCGGAATGGAATCAGAAGGCCAGCCTTGTGGCATGGGCACATCCCCTGGTGGATGCCCTGTGCATTGAAAATTTCTTAAAAGACACGGGCATTGTCTGTCACCGGGAATGGTGTGAGCAAGAAAGCGGACCTTCTTCGGAACAACGGCAGGAGATGATTATTCAGGCATCCAGAGCCCTGATGGGAATAACATCAGCAGATTTCTGCATAGCCGGTACCGCTACCTTGGTGATCACCGCCCGCAGAGGACAATCACGCAGCGCAAGCCTTCTGCCATCCATTCATGTGGTTGTTATCAAGGCATCCCAGCTCATTAAAGATATAAAGGAACTCCACACTATTTTACAATGGGATGAAGATCCTGCCCTGCGGGGCCCGGACCGAAGTCTGACCCTTATCTCCGGCCCCAGCAAAACCGCAGACATTGA
Source organism: uncultured Desulfobacterium sp. (assembly GCA_963674605.1). Classification (GTDB taxonomy): domain Bacteria; phylum Desulfobacterota; class Desulfobacteria; order Desulfobacterales; family Desulfobacteraceae; genus Desulfocicer. The sequence goes on from OY771474.1 coordinate 3,227,131, forward strand.
AGCCACCATGATCCACGGTGCCCATGGCCCCAGGGAATTATATATTTATCTCCTTAATGCATGATTCCCAACCTGAACTTGTCAGTCATAAGTTCTCCAATTTGCCAGTACATAATGTGTTTGTTTAAAGTTAAAACCAACACATATGGTATGAAAAATGAGATTTTATAACTCGTGAGAACCTGAACAAGCCAGAACCAAAAAGGTTTTCTGATTCTCTTGCCAAAATAACACGAAAGTCATAAATTAGAATCCGATTGCTTTTTCCGACCTTCGTAGCAACATGGTCCAATTTTTACCTTGGCAATGGAGATAAAGTGTCTTGCAAGAAATCTGCATTTTAAAATGGGCATGTTATTGCAGACCTGTTCCTGAAAATGGATGATTACCTCAGTGGAGAGGTGCCACAACATTGAGTCTGCTTGCCCAAGGTAATGAGACTGCCTTTCAACGAAAGACATTACATGAACAGAAGCTGATCTTTCTTGATTTTAATATATTTTTTATTTACCATACCCCCCAGCCATCATGTGAACAAAAGGCATTTTTTTTAATAAAGGGCATTTCATAAATTAAATTCATGAAATATATTTCTGCCCACTTCACCCATCAAGCAATCAATCAACAAAAAGGAGTTCATTATGACACTCAAGGCCAGGGATATCATGGTAACCTCGTTTGATATGATCCACAAAGATGCAAGTATTGCACAGGCCATTGAAAAGATTACCCATGGCCGGGTGAGGGAAACCGGAGATAAAACCAACAGTCTCATGGTTATTGATGAATACAACCGCCTGGCGGGAGTTATCACCATGTTTGACATTCTTTATCATTTACGCCCCTCGTTTCTTAATTTTGGCATCAACGGCGATGAACTGGTATGGGAAGAACCCCAGCTGATAAAATTAATCGATGAGCTCAAGGCAAAAAAAGTAAGTCAACTCATGAGTAATGTGGTCACCGGAGCATCTCCGGATGATCACATCATTGTTATTCTGGATCGCATGATTAAAAACAATTATCATCGCCTGCCGGTGCTGGATAACAACCGGCCCATCGGTGTGGTTTACGTGGCGGATATATATTATCACCTGTTCGCCAAAACTTCGTAAGGCCCTTGCCTGAGAAATCTTTAAAAGAAAAATTATTATGACAACAATTGATTATTACAATACCCTTGGTGTTAGCCGCCAGGCTGACACCGCCCAGATAAAACAGGCCTACAAAAGACTTGCCATTAAAGTGCATCCGGACAGAAACCCTGATGATGCTGGGGCAGCAGAAAAAATGGCACAGCTGAATGAGGCCTATGCCGTTTTGTCAAATCCTGAAAAAAGACAAAATTATGATCAGTTGAGGGAACGCTTCGGAGATGATGCCGCCGGCAGATTCAGGCAGACACATACATATGAAGATATCCTGCGCGAATCAGACATTGAAAAAATTTTTCAGGAAATATCCGACAGTTTTGGCCTTCGGGGATTTCAGGAGATTTTCAAATCCGGAAAAATGCACGGAGGAGGTATATTCATGTTCGGTACCTTTGGCTTTCCCCATGGAAAAGCAAAGGCCACCGGTGGCGGCGGGTTTCTGAAGGGTATTGGCAGAACACTGTTAAATAATGTCATTGCCAATGCCCTAAATCCCCCGGACATTGGCAAAGATATCCATGAGACTATTTTTTTATCAGAACAGCATGCCACAAAAGGTGGCCCCTATGCCTATTATCACAGCAAACAAGATAAGAAACTCATTGTAAAGATACCTGAAAACATACAGGAGGGTCGAAAAATAAGATTAAAAGGACTGGGTAACAAAGATGCTGTCACCGGAGAAACAGGGGATCTTTATCTCACTGTTTCCATTAAAAAGAGTCTTTTGTCAAAAATAAAAAAACAATTACTTAAATAATAGCTTCTCCAATTTTATTTCAATACAAATAACAGTTTATATATTGTGCTAATTCAAACTCAAAAATACAGCATTGTATATTGATATTGGGGGCTTGGTCACAACATGGACCACCCGTCACAGTTGCGGGCCAATGGGGTCAGGCTTGTGTTATTGTACTTTTTACAAGAGGCTGTGTTTAAAGAAAAACAAAAATATCAACAACGCAAGCCTGCCCCCCCTAAGGCGGCCCATGTTATGACCAAGCCCGATATTTACGATTAACAACTCTGTTTTTAATTTGGCGAAGAAATTGTTAAGATCCTGTCCAGCCGAAACAAAGGCGTAGGCACTTTTTCCGACGTCAGATAAAAAGACATACCATCGGAACTGAAACAAAGCCCCTCTCTTTGAATCAGTGAGTTAAACCCCACCGGTGGAAGATAAATAATTTCAGGTGCTTCTTCCAAGCGGGAAGCCCAGGTCTGATGACTATTTTTTGAATAAAGATAAGCATTTTTATAGGTCAGTATAACCAGGGTTTGTCCATCTGATGTCATATCCATGGCCGTTGGCTGTGATCTATTCCCACCATAGGGCTGAATCAGATCTTCCATACCGGGAGGGGGAATTAGTGACACAATGGCTGTCTTGACTGCCACCGCAGGGGATTTATGCTGCAGCGGGAGAAGTGGAAGACGGTAAAGCCCGGGCAGATCATCCCGTTTACTTAACAGCAGACAATGACCTGTACTGACATCCACGGCCACGGCTTCACAGTCCCGGGGACCATCTTCATATATAAAATCAATCTGCCAACTGTTTGCAATCCCAGGGTTTTGCTTCTTTATATCGCTGACGGACGGTTCTTCTACAATATAAAGGGTGCATTTTTTTCGATTTGAACGGTTATCCCCCACATCGCCAATCAAAAGAAAATGTCTATTCTTCCATGTAAAGGATGCCATATCTTCCCAGTCAATGTTTTTTGCCTGGGTCAGGCACACCTGCCCAAGGACAGTACCGTTTTCCCAAAGGGCATAAATAACCGCCGGGTTACCACCATCATTATGAGTCCAGAAAAGATCCTTTGTCCGGCGTGATGCTGCCATCCCAGAGGATTCGCTGATATTATTGTCCGACAGATATCCCATGAACCGGGCATTTCCAAACCGCGATTCATGGGAAATGAGATTATCTTTTTCCTGGGAAACAGCCATGGCTGCCAGCCCCAAAAAACAAAAAAAAACGAAATATACAACTTTTAAAACAAATTTATTCATTGACCGCACAAAGTACCCTGTCCGGGCTTCCCGACAAAGTTGCGACAATGGTGCGTCCCAGAAACAGCGGAATCCCACCACCGGTATTCACCACCCTGTCATTTATATCCACCGCTACGGTTTTACGACTGGTACCGGCGCTTCGTCCAAGTTCCTGGACCTTATCCTTAAGATATGCCAATGCCCATTCTTCTGCCTTGTCAATACTCATAAACTGCTGGGCACCTGTCACCCCTTCCACCACAAATCTTCCCAGACTGTTGGTCTTAATGGAAATTTTTCTGCGGATAAGGATATGGCTGGTGATGGCACCCACGGCATTGGCCACATCAGCATCTTCCGGGATGATGACCTGGGCATTGAGCCTTTTTCCGGCCTGGGGCAGAAAATAATGCACCGGCGCACCAATGCCGATGACCGGATGATTCAAGGTGGCATTGATGGTGTATCGGTTGTTTTCCGGTTTTACAATCTGTTGCATCAACTGTTGAAATACCGGTGTTTTTTCCATGTCATCCATGGCAAAATCCCGGGCCATCTGCTTTTTTAAAAGCTCCAGAGCCAGGGCAATTTCCATGTGTTCAAAAAGCGTGTCCATCAATTCTTTTTGGGATGTCTTTGCAAAAATGGCCATGAGATTAACCATGTCCCTGGCCGGGGCTGCATCCCACCTGGTGAACTCCCCGGTGACATGCAGAAGATCCGTGGGTGTTAAGCCACATCTCTGTACCAGCCCACTTTCCTCCAGGCGCTCCAGGGGCAAAAATTGTGTTGCAAGCATGCCAAGATGCGGCAGAAGTTCCTCTGGTGTGTGGGGACGCTTGCGGAGAAGATCGTAAATTTTCTGTTCCGTGGGGGTGGGCTCAAAGGCAAATTGTCCTTCCATGGCCACAAGCAATGTCTGCGATACCCGGGACAGTTGATGGGCTTCCATGTATTGAATTGCAGCCCTAACCCCCCGGGGATGGGCGGCATTGGCCCACACCATGGGACCCACCCGGCGAGGCCCCATGATAAATTCGTTATGGTGCCATCGAATCAGACTATCCCCACCAAGGCCCACCGTCCGCATGTCCAGAGCCTTTACATGGGTGACAAAGCCCCCCACATTGGCTCCCTGTTCACAAACCGAGACAACCCCCTGACAAATGTCTGCTGTGTCCGTGGTGGTACCGCCCATATCCACCACCATGGCCTCTTCCAGGCCGGTTAAAAGTCGGGCACCTGCCACGCTGGCCGCAGGGCCTGATAATACGGTTTCCACGGGCCTCTGGGCTGCCATCTCCGCAGACATCAAGGTACCGTCGCCCTTTACCACCATCACCGGTGCATGGATACCTCTTTTTTTCAGCACAAATTCCAGTTCCCGGAAAAATTTAATCATACGAGGAATAATGCGGGCATTGAGTACGGCTGTCTGGGCGCGGACCACAAAATTTAAAAGATCGGAAAGTTCATGGCCGCAACAGGCCACCATACCTGTTTCCTCTTCGACAATGCGTTTAACCACCAGCTCATGGGCTGGATTCACCGCACCGGCAAATCCGGATACGGCAAAAGCGGTTACACCGTCCCGGTCCACCATTTTTCTTACATTTCTGCGAATTTCATCTTCATCCACCGGCTCAACTTCAACACCACTTATATTTATCTGCCCTTTGACATTGCACCTGGGGTTATGAGAAATTAGATCGTCTGCCACATGGCCACCGCTGATCATCAGAATCAGGCCGGTTTTCTGCCCTTCTCCTTCCACAATGGCATTGGTGGCAAGGGTGGTGGACACAGATACAAGTTCCACCCGGGAAAGCACATCGGCATCAATTCCGGACAGGACTTCGTCAATACCGATGGAAAAATCCCATTTAGTGGTCAAAGCTTTATGTTTATCAATAATTTTTCTGGCATTAAAATCGTACACGGCAGCATCGGTGTAAGTGCCCCCGGCATCAATTCCCAGACCATGGGTGATGGAAAGGCTTTTATTATCTTCCTTATCAAACACCAAATGTCTTGGCTTGCTTTTACCAGGAAGTGTGCTGTCACTTTCCGGTGCAGAATCCAAACCATTTTCCAGAGCGGAAAATATGGTAACATGTCCCGGAGGAATAACCACAATCTCTTTATCTGAAATCTCCTGGGTGAGCAACCGGGTCAGCAAAGACAAATTCCCGGGAATAGATTCATATTTCCAATTGTATTTTTCCGCCATTTTAAGGGCATGTTCCGCACTTTTTTTCTCTGTGCCAATACCGGTGTCTATAAAGGCGGCCCGCTGGTAATTGTGATGCCAGGAACTGAAAAAATCTATGATTTTGCCCCCACCTTCTTCGCCATATTTATCTTTTAATTCCCGGCATCCCATGGACTCTGTTCCCACCCATATTTTTTCAGGTTCCTTTTCTCTTGGGGCTTCTTTTTCCCTGTACCATCCGGCAGAAATGTAAAAAGTACCGGGATATTTTTCAAATTCTTTCCTGTAAGCACTATCACTGCCCATGAAAAGAGCAATACAGTCGTGTACCCGGGGAAAAATAAGGGGCACCCGTGGTGCACAAATTCCAATGGTACCCCTGCCGCAAAGTCCGTAGCCCACCACAATCCGACAGCATTGGGGATCGGCTGCCGCCTGATCAATGGCTTCCTGAAGTCGTATTCGCAATACATCCGGGGTACTGTGTAACCCACCGGGCAGAAAATTAGTTTTTACATGCAGATCTTTTTCCCGGGCAATATGATTGATGTCCGGCGCAAGGACACCACACCCGATGACGTGGATAATATTTTTTTCTTCCATTTGAATAGTCCAAAATTCCTGTTTTACAGCAACTGATTATGTTAAATATTCGCCTTGTTCTTGTAAATATCTGAGCAGTTCTCCATAATTATAATTTCCATCCAGACTGTGCTTTGTATAACCACGACCTTTCAAACAGTCAATCTATTTGCAAAATATTAAGAAATATTCCAAGATGGTTCACAGGCGGGATTTTAAAAAGCGGGCTTATTCATATTGTCCTGTCGGACACAACGAAGATAGAAAATGGTAAATGGCATTATGCCGCCCCTCCCCCGACGGTCAATGGGCCCGGACCGGAACTGTAGACAGTTCGATTGTCCGGTTCCTATTGCCCATCGGGGGAGGGGCTCTGCTGAGGTAGACTTGAAAGCGACCTTTTCATATAAAAAAAAGGAAGTTATAAATATGAAGACCAACCTTACACTCATCGGCATGCCCGGTGCTGGAAAAAGTACCGTGGGAATAATCCTGGCCAAGGATATGGGCTTTGGATTCATAGACACTGATGTGCTCATCCAGATCAATCAACAAAAGACGCTGCAGCAAATTCTGGATGAATCCGGTCATTTAACGCTTCGAAATATTGAGGAAAAAGAAATCCTGAAACTCAATGTTCAAAAGCACATAATAGCCACCGGCGGCAGTGTGGCATACAGTCCCAAAGCCATGGAACTGCTCCAGAAAATTTCATGCATTGTTTTTTTAAAGGTGGACATTGACGAGCTTAAAAGACGCATCCACAACTATGAAACCCGGGGGATTGCCAAAGCCCCCACCCAGACATTTATGGAACTCTTTGAAGAACGGCAACAACTTTATGAAAAATATGCAGAAATTACAATCATCGGAGGTGGACTTAACCAGAATGAAATCGCCGATGAAGTTCAAAAACTAACCAGATCTTTTTTTTAAAATGCAGAGCAGGTGCCCAAAAAATACGGGGATTGATAATAAAATCATACCTCAAAAAGACAGACATCCGACCTTAAAAATTGAAAAAAGGCAGCATCTGTTATATGATTTAAAATCAAACCAAGATGAATACAAACAAACACCGCCATTTATCCCCCTGATGAATTTATCCAGCATGGAAGCAAAAGGGGTTGAAATACCGGAAAAAATTCCCGTAATGTTAATAAAAAGCTGTTATATTTAAGGAAAGTGAAGGCAGATGATTCAGAGTATTCTTGACAATGATCTATACAAGTTCACCATGCAACAGGCCGTACACATGCTGTATCCCCGGGTGGATGTTGAGTATATATTTATAAACAGAAGCAACACAGCCTTTCCCAAAGGATTCGCAGAAAAACTGCAGATAGAAGTGAACCGTATGGCAAAATTCAAGTTAACCCCTGAAGAGAAAATCTATCTTGCTGAAACCTGTTATTTCATGACCCCGGTATATCTTGATTTTCTGGAACATTACACCTTTGATCCAGGAGAAGTGCACATTGACCAGCGGGGGGGAGACTTGAACCTCACCATAAAAGGCCCCTGGTACCGAACCATCTTGTGGGAGGTGCCCTTGATGGCGGTGATCAGTGAACTTTATTTTGTTCTCACCCATGCAGAACCCCTCTCCAATGCAAAACAAACTGCCATTAATTTAAATAAAACCAATGTATTGAGCCGGAATGGTATTAAATTTGCCGATTTTGGAACAAGGCGACGGTTTTCCTCATCGGCCCATAAAAGTCTTATACGGGATATGATGGGGGTTAAAGGCAATACCCTTATTGGAACCAGCAATGTGCACCTGGCCCAGCATTTCAACATCAAGCCCATCGGTACCCTGGCCCATGAATGGTTCATGTTCCATGCGGTATTGAATGGCTACCGCATGGCAAATTCCACGGGTGTGGATGCCTGGACCAGTGCTTTCCACGGTCACCTTGGCATTGCCCTCACCGACACGTTTACCACGGACGTTTTTCTTTCCACCTTTGATACCATGCATGCCAAACTTTTTGACGGTGTCCGCCATGATTCCGGAGATCCCTTTGAATACATAGAAAAGGTTATCAACCATTACAAAAAACTACACATCAATCCCATCACCAAAACCATTGTTTTTTCAGATGGTCTGGATATTGAAAAGGCCGTGCACATTCATAAAAGATGTGTGGGTAGAATCAATGATTCCTATGGAATAGGTACCAATCTCACCAATGATGTGGGGGTTACCCCTTTAAATATTGTCATCAAGCTTGCAAAGTGCAGAACAGCCCCGGACAAGGCATGGCACAAGGCCATTAAACTGTCGGATAATACCGCCAAGCACACCGGAGATCAGGAAGAGCTGGAGCACTGCATCAATGTGCTGCAGCGGGGCGTTTAATGATGGTCCGGAACGGAAGGCCGGATAAGTTTTAATTGTCTAAAATTTCAAGACTGTTTATTTTTTGTCTTCCGGGGTTTCACGCCCTTTTTGGGGCACAGGTCTTCAATAACACAGCGGTGACAATGGGGAGACACCGGCCGACAGGTTTTCTGACCAAAGGCCACCAGCACGGCATTCACCTCTTTCCAGTGTTTACGGGGCAATTTTTTTCTGAGAGCCATTTCTGTTTCCAGAGGGGTTTTTGTTTGGACATATCCCCAGATGTTCATCATACGATGCACATGGGTATCCACACAAATGGCATCCTTGTCAAAGGCCACGCTCATGACCAGATTTGCAGTTTTTCGTCCCACCCCGGGCAGGGTCAACAGTTCATCAATACTGTCCGGCACCCTGCCCTGGAATTTTTCCATGACCCGGGGCAGTTTTGCAAGATATCCTGCCTTGGATTTGTAAAATCCCACGGGATATATCCTTTGTTGAATTTCGTCCAGGGATAAATTTTTAAGAGCGGCTGTGTTCGGGGCCACCTGAAATAATCTTTCAGCCGCTGCGGCTGTGGTTTCATCCTTGGTGCGGGCCGATAAAATGGTGGCCACCAAAATTTTAAAAGGATCCTTTGTTTGCACCCCTATAAGATCCACCACCGGCACCTTATAATCACGAACTTCGTTTTTTAACCGTTCAATGAAAAGGGATATATTTACACTCATTTATTTTTATCCCCGGAAGATTCCAGATGACGGCATCCCCCCATGGAATCAAACACCCTGTTGCCTTCAAAATCGAAAATAACCGCATCAATTTTTATTTTTCCATGGGAAAATTTTTCAGCAGATTGAATAATCATTTGTCCCACATAAGATATAAGATTTGGAAAATCAGGATAAATATAGCTGAACGCATGGCGAGCGGTGTTGGATGCCCCTATATTTTCACTCAACACTCTGTCTCCGGTGATTTCAGTTGCCCACCGGGCCAAACGCTGCAGGGTCAGCTCTGATTTTGCCGCATGGGTATGGGGAAACCCCATGGCCATCTTTACGGCTTTTCCAAAAAAAACCGTGAAAACCACCCGTTTCGTGGTGGATGCAGCGGCCGCTTCAAGGGAAGCCATGAAAAAATCCCCCGTCTGAATAAAGGCTTCTTCCCTAAAATGGGGAAACATCTCCATTGCAAAACGCTCACTTCTTCTGCCGGTGGTAAACACAAGGGTATCATCCCCCATGGCCTGGGCCACGGAAATACCTGATTTAATGGTTGCAATATAAGCATCATGGGACATGGGTTTTACAATGCCAGTGGTGCCAAGAATGGAAATGCCCCCCAGGATACCCAGCCGCGCGTTAAGGGTTTTTTGTGCCAATATCTCCCCTTCCGGCACAAATACTTCCACAATTATCTTCTCTGGCACCTCTTTACAGATATCTTTTTCTACCATGGAAGCCTTTTTCAGCGCATTTTCCCGGCTTGAACACACTTCCATGAACTGTTCCAGTACATGATGCACGGCCTGACGGATCATCTTTACAGGCCCGGAATTGATGGCAGCTTTTCCAGGTGGCACCTCAAGGCCAGGTTTCGTAACTCTTCCCACCCCCTGTCCACCACGGATTTCAATGTCAATATCTTTCCAGGCAATACCGGTCTTCTTTTGTGGGATCCCCATACACCACTCCACCCTGGCACCAATTTCCGCCTTATGAGTGACATCCGGATCGTCTCCGGCATCCTTAATCACCACACATTCCGCCCGATTTTTCGACAATATATTTAAACGATGTACAGGAACACGGATGGGCTTATGGGTAAGACTTGGGAGACTAACAATATCAATATATTCATCAAAGATAAGGCAATGAAGGGCTGCTCTGGTGGCAGCAGCCGCACAGGCCCCTGTGGTAAATCCCCCCTTCAATTTTTTTTTGTGTGTCATTATGCCTGCTCCCCGGTTTTAATCTGAAACTTACGGCATGATGCAACAAATGCCTTTGCAGCCCCGGGATGGCTTCCAAAATGAATGTGCATATAACTGCCAAGGGTATTGCCTTTTTGATATCCTTCCAGTGAGACTTCTCTACCGGCCCGGGCCGATGCCCTGTAAATCCCATTCATGCCCTCACACCCAAGGCTGCCATCTTCCAAAGAGGAATAATGAAATTCATGTCCCCTTAACACATCGCCCTTATTGCCCACAGGGCAATCCGAGGCCAGGGTTACCTCTCTGTATCCAAGGGATCTCATTTTTTTAGACATGACAGCGGTGAAGGGAAAACACCCCGCCATGGGATATTTAGTTAATCCGTCCATGCCGATGATATAAGAACAAAGATACATAAAACCGCCGCATTCGCCGTAAACGGGCATTCCCCCATCACTTTTATCCCTGATCTGTCTGGTAAGAGCTGAATTTAGTGACAACTCCTGTGCAAACAATTCAGGATATCCGCCCCCGAGGTAAATACCCTGTATATCTTCTGGTAATGCAGCATCTGAAATGGGGGAAAAAAAAACCAGCTCGGCTCCGGCCGCTGATAAAAATTCAAGATTTTCCGGATAATAGAAACAAAAGGCTTTATCCCTTGCCACGGCAATTTTCACCGGATTTATCCTGTCTACTCTTTCCCCGAACGAACAATCTTTTTTTACCTGATATGCCGGATAAGATTCCTTTGTTTCTGGAATATAAGAAACATTGTCTTTATTCAGCAGTTCACCTGTTATTTTTATATCAGGAAGGGTTAAAAGCATATTTTTCAAAACAGTGTGTTCGTCAATCAGACCGACAAGGGTATTCATCATGCCGGATGAAAGCATGTGCTCATCGGATGTAACCAGTCCCAGGTGCCGTTCCGGCATGACCAGCTTTTCATTGCGGGGAATATGCCCCAGACATTTCATCCGGCACCGATCTTCCACAGCTTCCTTCAAATATTGATAATGACGGTCACTTCCGGTTTTACTGAATATCACCCCGGCAAAATCAAGATCAGGATCAAAGTCTTCAAATCCCTTGACAATGGCAGCGGCACTTCTTGCCATACTCCTGGCATCCACCAGCAGCACCACGGGAAGTTTCAACCATTTTGCCATCTGGGCCGTGGACCCTGCCTCTGATACCCCGCTGTATCCGTCAAAAAGACCCATGACCCCTTCCACCACGGCCATGTCCCGGCCCTGACATCCCCGGGCAAATATACGCTGGTTCATCTCTCTTGTGAGCATCCAGGAATCCAGATTTCGACTGGGAGTTCCGGTCAGGGCTGTGTGATGTCCGGGATCAATGAAATCAGGTCCCACTTTAAACGGAGCCACCCGATGTCCCATACCCGCCAGCCAGGCCATGATGCCAAGTGCTGCCGTGGTTTTTCCACTGCCACTGCCAGTGCCCGCTATGACAAATCCTTTCATGGCCTGTCCTATTTTTTTGCAGCCATGATGGCCATGGCATTGATGATGCTGGCGGCCACATTAGACCCCCCTTTTCGTCCCCTGTTGGAAATATGTGGGAAATCCAGGGTCATAAGCTCCGCTTTGGATTCTGCCGCATTGACAAATCCCACTGGCAGGCCCACAACAAGGGCAGGTTTTATCTTGTTTTCCTTTATAAGTTCAATGAGCCGCAAAAGGGCTGTGGGGGCATTTCCCACCACATATATGGCACCGTCCATTGATTCACAGGCTTTATCCACGGCGGCCAGGGCCCGGGTTATTCCCTTTTCCTTTGCTGTTTTTGCCACATCTTCATCGGCAATCATGCACTTCACTTCACCGCCAAATCCTGAAATTTCACCCTTTCTAATACCCACCCGGGCCATGTTGGTATCCGTAAAAATGGTACAAGCATTTTGAATTGCTGTTATTCCTGAAAGGAGCGCATCCGGATGGAAATGGACCGTTTTTATATATTCAAAATCCGCAGAGGTATGCACCATTCGTCTGACCACCTGCCAATGGTTTTTATCAAATCCATGGGCACCAGCCTCTTCGTCTATAATTTTAAAACTTAAGTCTTCTATTTCCTGTGGTTTCAATATCTTATCTCCGATTCATTTATTATTTATCGTACAGGCTTTTTTTTCAGCACCCTTCAAACTATAGCAAAAATACTCATAAGGCAAGTCTGAGGAGCGCATTCATTTTATCGGTCCAAGGCTTAATCAGAGAGAAGTCAAACTTTCGTTATTGGCGCTTTTGTTAAAATCTATATTTAAACACAGGATCTTGACAAAATACCAATAACACAAGGCAGATCCCGAATGAATCCATAAAAACCTGATCTGGACAAGCCGGAAGCAAAAAGGTTTTCTGATTTTCTTGCCAAAATAACACGAAAATCAGAGATAAGAATCTAAAGTTGATTTATCAAATCATGGTGTTTATAACAATGTTCAGAAAAGACAAGTTATGAACATTTTTTTTATACACATACAAAAAACATGGCTTATAAACATTTATATACGCATTGTTTTAAACACTAATTATAAAATAATATGCTTATATTACAGCAGGATATATTATTAATGAAATTTTAGATTCTGCTTATTATTTATTATTAAATAAAAGAATATATAAAAAAGAACATGCACACCCATAAAAAACAAATTCTTCCCCCTGTTGTAGCCTGAACCAGCCAGATATTAGTCATAAAACAATGGTTTTAATGTTATTCTTGAAAACCCCGTTCATTCATGACAAACTTAGACGTGGTCATCGCATGAGTAAGCAGATCACAGTGGTCAGGTAAGACTTTTGTCCCTTACCCATATCGTCAGATATGTTTTATCCCCCCCAAAAAAATAAAGGAGAATATCAATGGAATGGTTTCAACAACTGGGACCCGTTGCACAGGCATTTCTGGGAACCTGTTTTACCTGGGCATTGACAGCATTGGGTGCTGCCATGGTTTTCTTTTTCACCAGCATTAAAAAAAACGTATTCAACAGTATGTTGGGGTTTGCATCAGGGGTGATGATTGCCGCCAGTTTCTGGTCTCTCCTAGCCCCCTCCATTGATATGGCGGAATCCATGGATATGATTCCATGGGTTCCGCCGCTCATAGGATTTTTATCCGGTGGATTTTTTCTATGGGCTGTAGATAAAACCCTGCCCCATCTTCACATCGGCATGAAAATGGAAAATGCCGAGGGAATCAAAACCAGCTGGCAACGAAGCGTACTTCTGGTACTTGCAATTACCCTGCACAATATCCCTGAAGGGCTTGCCGTGGGGGTTGCATTTGGGGCTGCGGCAGCAGGTCTTCCCTCTGCCACACTGGTGGGAGCCATGGCATTGGCAATTGGTATCGGTATTCAAAATTTTCCTGAAGGGGCTGCGGTGTCTGTGCCGCTCAGGCGGGAGGGATTAAGCAGATCCCGGGCCTTCTTCTATGGACAGATGTCCGGTGTGGTGGAACCCATGGCAGGTGTTGTGGGAGCTGCCACGGTTATTTTTATGCGCCCTGTTTTACCCTATGCCCTTGCCTTTGCCGCCGGAGCCATGATTTATGTGGTGGCCGAGGAATTGATTCCCGAAGGAAAATCCGATACACACAGTGATGCGGCCACCATTGGTGTCATGGTGGGATTTGCCGTCATGATGACGCTGGATGTGGCATTGGGTTGATAAAATTATTGTGGATTTTTCAGGACAGTGTGTTAAAGCAATGCAATTTTACAATTTATTTGAAATTATAGGAGTCTTTTAATGGAAGAGAATAATATTATACGATTTGCCAGTCGTATGGACCAACTGCCACCCTATCTGTTCGGCATGATTAATCAGATAAAGATGGAAAAAAGACGTCGGGGAGATGATGTTATTGATCTGGGTATGGGAAACCCCGTTGATCCCACCCCAGAAAATGTCATTGAAAAGCTTATTGAAGTGGCAAGGGATCCAAAAACCCATCGTTATCCGGTGTCTTCGGGTATGAAAAATTTGAAACGTGAAATTTCACTTTACTATAAACGCCATTATAATGTTGATATTGATGCGGATAAAGAAAGCCTGATGACCATTGGTTCCAAAGAGGGTATTTCCCATCTGTGCCTGACGCTTCTGGGTCCTGGGGATTCCGTACTGGTTCCGGCACCGGCTTTTCCCATTCATATTTATGCCGCCGTCATTGCCGGGGCCAATGTGGTCCGAGTGCCTCTGTCTCCTCCGGAATCTTTTTTAAAACGCATTGTGACCATCTGTGAATCTTTTTATCCCACACCCAAGGTATTGATGCTCAATTATCCCCATAATCCCACAGCAACCCTGGGAGATATTGATCTTTTCAAAGAAATAGTGGCCCTGGCCAAACGATTTAAATTTATGGTTATCCATGATTTTGCATACTCCCAGATAACCTTTGACGGATACAAGGCCCCAAGCTTTCTGGAGGTACCCGGTGCCAAGGATGTAGGGGTTGAATTTGGTTCTTTTTCAAAATCCTACAACATGGCCGGATGGCGATTGGGCTATTGTGTGGGGAATCCTGAAATCATTGCGGGCCTGAGTAAAATAAAAGGCTATTTTGATTATGGTATTTTCTCTGCCATTCAAATTGCCGGCATCATTGCCCTGCGGGACTGCGATGAGGTTATTCCGGAACAGGTGGCCTTGTATCAGGCCAGGAGAGACACCCTTTGCAGTGGCCTGGAACGCATGGGATGGGATGTTGACTGGCCCGGAGCTGGTATGTTTGCCTGGATTAAAATACCCGAACCCTACCGTAAAATGGGTTCCATGCAGTTTGCCATTGAGATGATGAATCGAGCCAATGTGGCGGTTTCTCCAGGGGTTGGATTCAGTGAAGAGGGTGAAGGATATGTACGTCTGGCCCTGGTGGAAAATGAAGAACGTCTTCGACAGGCAGTACGTCAGATGCGAAAGGCATTGCAGGAAATAGACATGAACCAATATGAAGGATAGGGTTCCTATGAGTTTTTTTTTAAGTACGTGCGGTAAATTAATTTACCATTTCATGGGATGGACCTATGATGGTTTACCTTCTTACTGGGCAAAGAAATCCGTGGTTATTGGTTTTCCCCACACCGCTAACATGGACACGGTGAGAGCACTTACCTATATAAAAATTGTTCGCATTAATGCAAAACTGCTGGTCAAGGCAGATTGGTTTTTCTGGCCCATGTCCATACTTCTTAAAAGCCTTGGAGGCATTCCGATTCACAGGAATAAAGCCCATGGGTTTGTGGCAAGTATTACCGAGGAATATCATAAAAACGATGAATTTATTATGGCACTAGTCCCGGAAGGTACCCGTAAAAAAACCAGACGTATACGCACGGGATTCTGGAATATTGCAAGGGCGGCACAGGTGCCTGTCATCTGCTGGTTTCTTGACAATAAAAACAGGAAAACCTGCTGGGTGGGACAGATTATTCCCAGTGACGACCTGAAAGGTGATCTGTTAAAAATTAAAGCCCTTTACCAGGCCCATGGATATGAGCTTCCCCTGGGAGACATGGAGCAATATCAAACCAAAAAGAATTAATCTTATATTCGATGTTCAAGCTTTTTTCGGGCGATTTTGCAATAATTACGGGCTCAGGCTTGTATTCTAAAAATATAAATTACTTTGGGGCTGGTATGAAGGATGTCGAGATATAGCTGGAAATATTGAAAAGGCAATGGGGATCAGACTTTTGTTATCGACATCAGTCTGACTCCCATCACTGTGACGCTTGCAAACGGAAAAATGGGAATTCGTCCTTTCCCTTAATAATCCAAAGAAGAGACCTCAAGGGCATTGGTCTGGATGAAATTACGCCGGGGCTCCACCTCTTCTCCCATGAGCAGAGAAAAAATTTCATCGGCTTTTTCTGCATCGTCAACCGTTACCTGGAGCATAACTCTTTGTTCGGGGTCCATGGTGGTTTCCCATAGCTGATCGGGATTCATCTCCCCTAGACCTTTGTATCGCTGGATATTGATACCTTTTTTCGCTTCGGACATCATGTGGGTGAAAAATTCAAGCTTATCGGCAAAATCCTTTCCATTTTCCGTGGAACCTTTGGTAAATACATGAAATGGAGGGCTGTCAAAAAGCTCAATGCTTCCCTGTTTTCTCAGCATGATTTTATAATCAATGGTGGATATAAGTTCTTTACCCACCCGGATGGGAGTTGCCTTGGACACATCCGGGGAATATTGCCCATTGTTATTTATTCTTTTGCCTGCAATATCCATCTCATGGATGTTAAACAGCTCATTAAATTCAATATCTCCGGTGTCGTATTGAGATGCTTCCAGCATATTTTTAAGCTGGCCCATTTTTTCCCTGTTTTCCAGAAAAAACTTATCACTGACGCCTTCTTTGATGAGAATATTCAGAAGTTCTATATCAAATTCTCTTCTTTGAAGACGTTCCACAGCGTTGTGATACTCTGCAAGTTCCCTTAAAAATACGTACAGCTGTTCCTCTTCAAGGGGGGTTTCCTGGCCATCAATGTAGACATCTTTGTTGGCACATATCCGCTTTACCAGATAATCTCTGTATTCCGGCTCATCTTTAAGATATATACCGCTTTTACCTTTTCCAACCCGGAACAGAGGCGGTTGTGCTATGTAAAGATAACCCTTGGTCACAAGTTCAGGCATCTGTCGATAAAAAAAGGTGAGCAAGAGGGTTCTAATGTGTGAGCCATCCACGTCGGCATCGGTCATGATAACAACCTTGTGATACCGAAGTTTTTCAATGTCATATTCTTCTTTACCAGCACCCGTACCAAGAACGGTGAACACGTTTTTTATTTCGTCACTTCTTAAAATTTTGTCAAACCGTGCCTTTTCAACATTGAGAATTTTACCCTTCAGGGGTAAAATGGCCTGGAATCGACGATCACGGCCCTGCTTGGCACTGCCCCCTGCAGAATCTCCCTCCACCAGAAACAGTTCCCGTTCTTTGGGATCGGCAAATTGGCATTCTGCCAGTTTACCCGGAAGGGTGGAATCAAGCAGAGTTCCTTTTTTCCTGGCAAGTTCCCTGGCCCTCTTGGCGGCATCCCTGGCCCTGGCGGCATCCACGGCTTTCATGAGTATTTTTTTGGCAACAGCTGGATTTTCCTCAAGAAAAACACCAAGTTTTTCATTGACCAGGGATTCCACTATTCCCTTGACATCACTGTTACCCAGTTTTGTCTTTGTCTGACCTTCAAACTGGGGATCCATGATTTTAACACTGATAACGGCGGTCAGGCCCTCACGCACATCATCTCCAC
The DNA here is from genome assembly GCA_963674605.1 of uncultured Desulfobacterium sp. Classification (GTDB taxonomy): domain Bacteria; phylum Desulfobacterota; class Desulfobacteria; order Desulfobacterales; family Desulfobacteraceae; genus Desulfocicer. The sequence goes on from OY771474.1 coordinate 3,244,681, forward strand.
CAATTTTAATATTCTTCATATTTTTGGGAAGATTACCGGAGGTGGCATAGGTGTTCAATGTTCGTGTAAGTGCACCTTTGAACCCGGAAAGGTGAAAACCACCTTCAATGGTATTTATATTGTTGGCAAAGGAATACAGCTTCTCTTTAAAGGTTTCGTTGTACTGGATGGAAACATCCACCTGGACATCATTTTTATCCCCTTCAATGTGGATGGGGGGATGCAGGGGCGTATTATTTCTGTTCAGGTATTCAACAAAGGAAACAAGGCCCCCTTCGTAGCAAAAATCATCCTTGTCTGCAGAACGTTCATCTTCAATAATAATGCGGACGCCTTTGTTTAAAAAGGCCAGCTCCCTGAGTCTTCGGGAGAGTTTTTCATACTGAAAATCATTCTCGTTCATTATGGTAAAATCAGGAAAAAAGGTTATTTTAGTTCCCCTTTTATCCGTTTCACCGATGATGGATAACTCACATTGCTTAGCACCCTTTGAATATTCCTGAAAATATACTTTACCGTCTTTGTATACTTCCATTTCAAGCTTGTCTGAAAGGGCATTTACAACGGAAATACCGACACCGTGAAGGCCGCCTGAAACTTTGTAGGAATCTTTATCAAATTTTCCACCGGCATGGAGTTTTGTCATAACCACTTCAGCAGCGGGGATATGTTCCTGCTCATGCATGCCAACGGGGATACCACGCCCATTATCTTCTACGCTGACCTGCATATTTGGATGAATACGCACGGTAATGGTATCACAATGACCAGCCATGGCTTCATCAATACTGTTATCAACCACCTCATATACCAGATGATGCAGACCTTCTGTTCCCACATTGCCAATATACATGGAAGGTCTTTTGCGAACGGCTTCAAGCCCTTCAAGAATTTTTATATTTTCAGCACCGTAATCTTGTATCAAATTATTTTTTTCCATGATCATCCCGTTTATCAGACCGACATTGCCATAATAGCACAGATCAATTGCGTATCATCACTACCCTGAACCACGCAGGGATTTCTACTGTCTTTGACATGAAGGGTTATAGTGTCATTTTTAATGACGTTGATTGCATCAATGAAGAATTTAGGATTAAAGGCGCTCTCAAAGGGTTCTCCGTTATATGAGATGGGGAATTCTTCTTTGGACTCGCCGATTTCCGGGTTGGTGATGGTAACCACCAGTTTGTTTTCCATGAAATTAAAAATAACACTTTTATAATCCTCTGAAACCAAGATGGACATACGTTTCATCATCAGGAAAAACATGTTTCTGTCAATTTCAATGGGGGTAAAAGATTCGGTATTCAACACCCGTCTATAATCCGGGTAATCCCCTGAAAGAAGTTTTATCATCACCATTTCATTTTCTTTTCTGGCAATGAAATGGTTATCTTTTACACCGATCTCAAGACTACCCGTATTATCAATGAATTTTGACAGTTCTGAAAGGCCTTTTTTAGGGATGATAATGGTCTCTTCGGGAATATTGAACTGGCCGGCATATGGAATATCAATACTGTTAAGCCGTCTGGAATCCGTTGATACCATTCTGAGTTTATTTCCGTCTTCTTCCGTTATTTTTTCAAGCAGGGTTCCCAGAACATAAATTCGTTTTTCATCCGGAGAAAAGCCAATAACAGATGCCACATCAACCATTTTTTTAAATTGAATAGAATTTACTTCAACAAAAGAAATGTTTTCAATAATCGGGGTTTCCGGAAAATTTTCACAGTCTGAAGAAACAATGTGATATTGAATATTGTCTTCTCCAATCTCCACCCACCTGTTTTCTATTTCATTTACCGGAAATTGTGTGTCAGGATACTCTTTTATTATTTCAAAAATTTTCTTTGAATTAATGGAAATCATGCCCTCTGATTCAACATCAGCTTCATAGGTACCACAAAAAACAGTTTCAAGGTCGTTGGCAGTTATAATCAGTTCCGATCCCTCTGCCCTGATAAGGACATCCGAAGTAATACTCAGGTTGGTTTTACGGCCTGTTATACCCTGGACCCGGGCAAGCGCCCCACTTAGTTTTTTTCTATCTGCTGAAAATTTCATTTTAATACCCAAAGTAAAAGTTTCACACAAAATCCAATACATTTCTCCAAATGGAATATTATATCATCTTGTTGAATTTTTTCAATATATTTTTTATCAAACGCTTTAAACACAGGTGTTTAACTTGATGTGTAAGTTGATTTTGCCGATTTTTCGAGAACAAGGCAGGCTTGTATTATTGGCTTTATCTACCAACGCCGGAGGTAATCCAAAACGCCATCGCTTAATACCCGGAATACAACCCTGGACTTTGTCATATAAAAAAAATGGGGCGCATTCCCATTTTCCTGGTTTGGTCACAATATGATTTGTTTGTCATAGTTGGTGGAGCCAACGGGGTCAGGCTTGTGTTATTGTGATTTTGTCAAGAACCTGTGTTTAAAGGCAAATTTAAACAAAAGCGCCAATAACGCAAGCCTGACCCCTCTCTGATTAAGCGCGAACCGGGAAAATGGGAATGCGCCCAAAAAATGTTCATCAGGTTTAGGGCATTTTTTTATAACGGGCAACAAATATAGGATCGTAGATGCGGAGCCAAATGGTATTATACCGCCGCCCCGATGGGCAATGGGCCCGGACCGGAACTGTAGACAGCTCAATTGTCCGGTTCCTATTGTCCATCGGGGGAGTGGGTCTGCTGAGCTTGCCTTGGAGGCTGTCTTTTCATATAAAGATCTCAATATTTTTGGTTGTATAAACCCCCGATTGTTCTCTTAACAACATTCTCACCGGGAATGCCAATAACTCAAGTCTGATCCTGATCCTGATCTTTAACTGAGACTATCTGTTTTTTTTTAAATATTCATTTCTTTAATAATTCATAATAAAGGATGTTGATAAGTTTGTTAAATATATAAAATATTGAATTTTAAGTAAATATATCTAAATATCTATGTTTAAATAATTGTTTTTTAAGTGTTCATAACAGTTTGTTTTTATACCTGTTTAAAAAAAGTGTTCATAACTCTTTTTTTATGAACACTTTATAAACATCTCTTGTCCTACAGTGCAATCCATTGTCTCATGGCAGGTATTTCAACGTCCTTCCACTGATCTGAGACTCTTTTTTTAATAAAGTTATCAAAAAGGCTGTCAATAATTTTAAAGGGGATGGCATAGAGTTCTATTTTTTCCAAAACGGCACCTTCTATGTCATCCTGGCTTTCAATGTTGCCTGTGGCGGGGGTTTTAAGACTGGTGATATTCATACTTTCCCCTTTGATTGAAAATCTCCATTCGCTTTCGTCAACGATGAGAATAAGATTTATATCCGTTACAACAGCACCTTTTCTCAACGCAGTTGTTCCCTCTTCCAGACCCGCATCATCGCCTTTGATGGATATTTTTTCGCTGGACTCATCTCCCAGCGAATTTTCAAGTACAATACTGTTACCAAGCTCCAGGGATATTTTATTGCATTCCATGTCAACCATGGTTTTAATGTTGATATTGTTTTCCACAAGATACCAAACCCATGTGAGAAATTCGTCACCAAGAAATTTATATTTGTTGTACGATACGGCGATATCAAGCATTTTTTTACCTCAACAGTTTGGTGGAAGCTAAATTTGCAGCAAGGTCTTTTTCCTCACTTTTCAGAAAGGATGATCCTTCAATCATCGTAAAGGGAAAAAGACGGATCAGTGTTAATTGAAAGGATTTTTTAAACAGGGTTTCAAGTTCTTCGTTGGCAGACTTCTGGGTGGAAAAAAAAAGTACACTGGCATTTTCGTAATCCCACATGACATCATACATATTGGGTGTGGACGGCATCTGGCGCATTAATTTTTCTGTAACCATATCCTTGATATCTTTTTTTTCGTTTTTTGAAAGAAAATCACGGTGGGTTTCTTTTAATTTTTTTATGATTTCCAGGGATACATATTTTTTAATTATTTTCGATGGAACACTTTTTTTATCGATTCTGAGAGAAAATACAAAATACGTCCCAAAGGAGAAGGTGAATTTTTCAAAATCAGGATCAAATGCACTTTCCATGGGTGTCCATCCAACGGACATTTCTGCATACTCATCTTCAATATGACTGATAACATTTCGTATCAGTCCGTTCCGGACAGTTTCAAGGACAGGTTCTTCTATATCTCCTTCCACTCTGTACCTGGATATAGAGACGCTTGACGATAGTAAACCCATATATACACTCCCATTCATAGATAACTTTTTGGACATCGGCTTTGATAAGAGGGGGCAGCCAACTCCGAAAATTGATTAGATAAAAAAACAAGCATCTTTCATTGCTGGTTATAGTCGTTTAAAGCATACCATTCTTTTTGATAAACAGTTATAAGTGTTTGATGTTCAAGTTTTTGAAAAAATAAACCTTGAGCAACGGGTTAATATACACATCGGGCAAGTTTACTGCAACGGACAGAAATTTTATTTGTCCGGTTTTTTATTGGGTTGTTTTTCAGTTTCCCATAAATCCTCCTTCCAAATCCATGGGATTTCTTTTTTTATATCGTCGGGCGGAAAACAACCGATATCAGGCGAAAAACCGCCTTTTGTTTAACAATGGAATTGTGCTAAATCAAAATATCTATAATACAAATCTGACTTCTTTTCAGAGTGGAAGACCTTATGAGCAATCCCTGTCGGATATTGGATGGAGTCCGGTATAATATTTGCTTGGAAATAGATAATTACATCGTATCTGCCGTTTGCTTAAAGTCGTTTTATATGAAAATAATAAAAGGTAATACCAATGAGTATATAGACATATATGTGATTTTTGTTTGATATATGTGTTGTGTGTGTTTTTATTTTCTTTATTATTCTTAATGGAAATTATCTAATTTTATTAATAAAATTAGATATAGCATCAATGTTGTTAATGTATGGCTGTTGATATGGTAATTTTTTTGTATAGAACTTTATATGATATATTGGTATTTTTAAAAATCCATTATTTTTATTTACTTTTGTATTCATATATTATAAATAAGGTCGGAATAAAAATATATATTCCCCTTTATATGAAACTCTGTCCAAGGTGCTCCAATGATGAGAGTTTCAACTTTCGTTGTGGCAGGTGTTTACTGCCATGTGGGTTATATATTTATATATTCAAATTTATATATTCAAAATGAGGGAAAAAATGGTATTAAACTAATTTCTGTGCTGCTTTTTTCCTCTGCCCATGGTCGTGGTACCTGATGAATATACTGAGACCTTAAGCAATAAGATGATTGTTAAAGTGACACAATATCAGTTGGATATTTGATATTTTTCATTGCTGAAACAGATTTGTAGACTTGACAATGGACTCTAATTTTTCAAAGAAGGTGGTTTCATGAAACACAAAATGCAGACAATTGATGGTAATACCGCAGCAACCCATGTGGCCTACGCCATGAGCGATGTTGCAGCTATTTACCCTATTACCCCCTCAAGTCCCCTTGGCGAAATAGCAGACAGCTGGGCTTCGGCCGGTAGAAAGAATATTTTTGGACAGGTGCTTGCAATCAAACAGATGCAATCTGAGGCCGGTGCTGCCGGAACCGTGCATGGCTCTTTGTCCGCTGGTGCCCTGACCACATCCTTCACCGCTTCCCAGGGGCTTTTGCTGAAAATACCCAATATGTACAAAATTTCCGGTGAACTGCTTCCCTGTGTGTTTCATGTAACAGCAAGGGCACTTTCCGCCCATGCCCTTTCTATTTTCGGCGATCATTCCGATGTAATGTCTGCCCGCCAGGCCGGATTTGCCATGCTGGCATCCAGTTCTGTTCAGGAGGCCATGGATCTTGCACTGGTTGCTCACCTTGCCACTGTGGAAGGTCGGGTACCCTTCATGCATTTCTATGATGGGTTCAGAACCTCCCATGAGATCCAGAAAATCGAGATGATTGATTACGAAGACATGGCATCGCTTTTTAACTGGGATGCCTATAATGAATTTAAAGCCCGGGCCATGAATCCTGAAAAACCTGATACCCGGGGTACCGCCCAGAATCCTGATATATATTTTCAGGGCAGAGAAGCGGCCAATGCTTTTTACAACAAGATTCCCCGTGTGGTGCAAAAGTACATGGACAAGGTGGGTCAGCTCACTGGACGTAATTATAAATTGTTTGACTATGCCGGTGATCCCGAAGCCGACAGAGTTATCGTGTCCATGGGTTCTTCCTGTGAGGCCATTGAAGAGGCAGTTGAACAGTTAAACAAGAACGGTGAACGGGTGGGTGTGGTTAAAGTACGCCTTTATAGACCTTTTGATGTGGAAGGGTTCATGGCTGCGGTTCCTGCCACGGCAGAAACTCTGACAGTTCTTGACAGGACAAAAGAGCCGGGTGCCCTTGGTGATCCGCTGTACATGGATGTTTGCACAGCTTTCATGGAAAAGGGTGAAGGTCCCAGAATTGTGGGTGGCAGGTATGGGCTTGGTTCCAAAGAGTTCAACCCCTCCATGATCAAAGCTGTTTTTGACAACATGAAATCCGTGGGTCCAAAAAATCATTTCACCGTTGGTATCAAGGATGATGTCACCTATTCTTCCCTGGAACCAGTACTTGGTTTTAACCCGGCACCGGAAGGTACGGTGAGTGCGAAATTCTGGGGTCTTGGCTCAGATGGTACTGTTGGTGCGAACCAGAGCGCCATTAAAATCATCGGTGACAACACCGATAAGTATGCCCAGGGTTATTTTGCCTATGATTCAAAAAAATCAGGCGGTATCACCATTTCCCACCTTAGATTTGGCGATGTACCCATCAAATCCACCTATCTCATCACCGAACCTGATTTTGTGGCTGTGCATAAATCCAACTATGTTGAAATATACGATGTGCTCCAGGGAATAAAAGACGGCGGCACCTTTCTGCTGAATTCTCCTTGGTCCGTGGAAGAAATGGAACAGCACATCCCCGGTGATGTTAAAAAGACCATTGCAGATAAGAACTTAAAATTTTTCAATGTGGATGCCGTTAAAATCGGTGAAGCTGTTGGTCTTGGCACCCGCATCAACATGATCATGCAGACCTGCTTTTTCAAGCTTGCCAATGTACTTCCCTTTGAAAAAGCCATTGAACTTTTAAAGGCTGACATTAAGAAAACCTACGGTAAAAAAGGCGATCACATCGTTAATATGAACATTGAGGCCGTGGATCAGACCCTTGATAACCTTGTTGAAATAGCCGTTCCTGATTCCTGGAAAACAGCTTCCGGCTGGCCGGTATCAGGTACTGTGGGCACCGATTATGTTGAGAAGGTAATGAAACCCATTCTGTCCCAGAAGGGGGATGAGCTGCCGGTGAGTGCATTTACCCCCGACGGACTCTTTCCCAACAGCACCAGCATGTATGAAAAACGTGGTGTTGCCATTAACGTTCCCCAATGGATTGCCGATAACTGCATCCAGTGTAATCAATGTGCATTTGTCTGCCCCCATGCTGCCATTATTCCTGTGGTGGCCACCAAAGAAGAGCTTGAAGGAGCACCGGAAACCTTTATCACCATTGAAGGTAAGGGCAAAGAACTCAAAGAATTTCAGTTCAGAATGCAGGTCAATCCCCTGGATTGTCAGGGCTGCGGAAACTGTGCGGATATCTGTCCGGCCAAGGAAACCGCCCTTGTGATGAAACCCATTGCCAGCCAGACCCTTACTGAAGTTGCTAACCATGAATTTTCCCTCACCGTTCCCTTTAAGGAAAATCTGGGTAAAAGAGATTCAGTCAAAGGCAGTCAGTTTGTTCAACCTTTGTTTGAGTTCTCCGGTGCCTGTGCAGGATGTGGTGAGACGCCCTATGTAAAGGTGTTGACCCAGCTTTTTGGCGAGCGCATGACCATTGCAAATGCCACTGGTTGTTCGTCCATCTGGGGGGGCTCTGCGCCTTCTGCACCTTATTGCACAAATAAAGACGGTCATGGACCTGCCTGGGCAAGCTCTCTTTTTGAAGATGCTGCTGAATATGGGTATGGTATGATGCTGGCCACCAATACCCGTCGGGCCACACTGGCTGCCAAAATGAAAAAAGCCCTTGATGCGGACATCTCTTCTGATATTAAAGACGCTATGGCTGGCTGGATTTCAGGTATGACCGATGCTGCCGCGTCCATGGAATACGGAAATAAGCTCAAGGCATTGCTCGTGGGGAATACCGGTATTGATATCCTTGATGATATCGCAAGGGATAAGAACCTGTTCACCAAAAAATCCCACTGGATTTTTGGTGGTGACGGCTGGGCCTATGACATTGGATTTGGCGGGGTGGACCATGTGCTTGCCTCTGGAGATGATATAAATATTCTTGTCATGGACACAGAGGTTTACTCCAACACCGGTGGCCAGTCCTCCAAGGCAACTCCCACCGGTGCCATAGCCAAATATGCCTCCTCCGGTAAAAAGATCGGCAAAAAAGATCTGGGCGCCATGGCCATGAGTTATGGCTATGTTTATGTGGCTTCCGTTGCCATGGGTGCCTCCAAGCAGCAGTTGATGAAGGCCTTTATTGAAGCGGAAAGCTACAATGGACCCTCTCTGATCATCTGTTACGCCCCCTGTATTAACCAGGGCATCCGCAAGGGCATGGGAAAAACCCAGCTGGAAACCAAGCTGGCCGTGGATTCAGGATTCTGGCCCATGTACAGGTATAATCCCCTGCTCAAGGCCGAAGGCAAGAACCCCTTTATTCTGGACTCCAAGGCACCTGACGGAACCCTCCAGGAATTCCTGGCCGGTGAAAACCGTTTTGCCGCCCTGTCAAGATCCTTTCCGGCAGAGTCCGAGCGTCTGAAAGCCAAGATTGAAGAAGAAGTAAATGAAAAATATGCCCAGTTGAAAAAACTGGCTGCTGATGAATAAATTATTGTTCTGAGTTGTATTTAAGATAAGGCTGATTTATTTCTAACTCGATGGTCCTGTTTTTTACCCGCCTTCGGCTCCCCCGGCCCAGGTGTTATCAAGGTAAAAAACCGGGATCATCGAGTTTTTTTTTAAAATGATATCATTCAATTAACCTCCAAAGGAGTACATTGTTAAAAATGTCCAGGCCCAACCTTATACTAACAGGATTCATGGCAACGGGAAAAACCACCGTTGGTAAGCTTTTAGCAGAACAATTAAGTTATACCTTTGTTGACACGGATGAACTGATTGTTAAAAAAGCCAAAATGTCTGTTGCCAATATTTTTCGTGAAAAAGGAGAGGCTTTTTTCCGTAAACTGGAATCCGACATGGCTCTTGAACTTTCACAAAAAGAAGGTTTTGTTATTTCCACCGGCGGAGGTTTTATGTTGAACCCAGTCAATAAAGCCGCATTGAATGAAAAGGGGCATGTTTTCTGTCTGGTTGCCACTGCACAGGAAATTTTTAGTCGTGCTTCAAAACCCTCTGCCATAAAAAGACCCTTGCTTGAAACTGCTAATCCCTTGCAGCGCATTGAAGAATTAATGAAGGAGCGGGAGTCCGCTTATGGTGATTTTACGCAAATATCAACCTCAGGAAAAACCCCTGAAGAAGTTGTTTTTGATATTGTTGGCCGTTTTAAGGCTTGATTTCATTGCCTCACCATTTATGACGTGGTAGATGGGTTAATTAAACCCGTTTAAGGCAACCCCCTTAAATCCAATCCTGGAAAAGGGAAGACAGAGACATGGATCAACATAAAAATAAAATTTTGGGGACACTGCTGGCAGCCTTTGCAAGCAGGTCTGTTATAAACACCGCCAACAGATTTATATATCCCTTTGCCGCGGTTATCAGCAGGGGACTCGGGGTGCCCCTCACAGATGTGACATCGGTGATTGCCCTGAATCAGGCAACAGCACTTATTGGTCTCTTTACCTCCCGTTTTGGTGATCGAACCGGTTATAAACCCATGATGATTGTGGGCCTTGTGATCATGGTCAGCGGCATGATATTGGCGGGGTGTCTGCCTTTTTATTACAGCTTTGTACTGGCCATGTTCTTAAGCGGGCTTGGCAAAAATCTTTTTGATCCTGCTATTCAGGCCTATGTGGGTACCCGGGTGAGTTATAAACGCAGGGGGTTTGTGGTGGGGGTGCTTGAGATCAGCTGGTCTGTGGCAACCCTTGTGGGAATCCCCCTGGCGGGTTTGATTATTTCCAGGCTGGGGTGGCAGTACCCTTTTTGGGTTCTGGCAGGAAGTGGTGTGATCTGTCTGGGCATGGTCATGCTGTATATAAAAGATGATTCCCATAAGAAAACAGCCCGCACTGAAAATGCTCCTTTTTTATTGTCCATGGCAGAATTGATGAAAAATCCCCGGGCCATTGGTGCCATGGGATTTGCTTTTTTCGTCAGTTTTGCCAATGATAATCTTTTTGTTATTTATGGTGCATGGTTGGAAAAATTGTTTCATTTTTCAGTGGTGGACCTGGGTCTTGGTACGGCCGTTATCGGTGTGGGAGAGCTTTGTGGTTCTGTGGGAACAGCCCTTCTGGCAGATCGTATGGGATTGAAACGGGCCGTGAAATATGGTATCTTTTTGTGTTCCCTGGCATATTTATTTATTCCTTTATCAGAATACTGGGCCGGGGCAGCCTTAGGTTCACTTTTCGTTCTTTTTTTTCTTTTTGAATTCACCATTGTGGCTTTTATTTCCATGTGCACGGAGTTGGTTCCCGGTGCCAGGGCCACCATGATGTCTTTGTTTTTCGGTGCCGCAGGATTAGGTCGGGTTATCGGGGCTGTTTGCGGGGGAATGATCTGGCATAATTGGGGTATAAATACCGTTTGTTATATATCTTTTTTATTAAACCTGGCAGCCTATGTTTGTCTGGTGAGGGGGATAAAAAATTGGAATCCGGAATCTACGGGGCTTGACGATAATAAAAAAACATTATAGAGCTCTGTCAGGCATTGGATTAAGGTTTTATTCTATACTTAATGTTTAAGTTCTGATTACCAATCCCTGCAACGACTTATTATTCCTGCTTTACAAGCAGGAAACCCGGTGGTATTCTTTTATCCATTAACTGCCTGTTTTTAATTGCAGTGTTCATTCAAATCAACACAGCTTCAGGAGTTTTCTGTAATGGAATATTTAGAAATTATCTTTGGCGAGGATTTTGATCGTTCTTCACGGGGAGAAAAAGAAGGACAGGATATGTTTCACTCCATTAATCCCATGTTCTGCCTTTCAAAGCGTATCTGGAAACCCCAGATGGACATATTTGAGTCCAGGTATTATATCACCATTCAGGCCGAAATTTCAGGTGTTGAAAAAGATGATATAACCATTCAGGTAAGCAACAAGGCTGTCAAAATATCGGGGAGTCGATGTCGAAAACCACCGGAACATCCGGCTACCTTTAGACTTGCTGAAATTCAGTTTGGCAGGTTTGAGCGGATACTTTATCTACCCACGCTTATTGATGTTGATAACGTTTCAGCAGCATATGCCAATGGTTTTCTTGAAATCAGCCTTGCAAAGCTTCCCGTGGAACGAACAGAAACAGTTGAAATATCATATAGATAAAAGCATAATGCATAGGAATTTCCCATGAGTGAACTTAAGTCTTCAGTGAATGTAAATCCAGATCATATACCGGAGATCCTTCCCGTTTTACCCATTGTGGATACCAATCTGTTTCCTAAAATGGTGCTTCCCCTTGTGATTATGCAGGATGAGGCTATCAAGCTTATAGATGAAACCATGGCAGGGGACAGAATGTTAGGGGTGCTGTTATCAAAACGTTCCGATGTATCTTCACGCCATTCCTCAAAGGATCTGCATAAAATTGGTACCGTGGCCATTATATTAAAAATGGCAAAAATGGAGGATAACAGGGCACAGCTGTTGATTCAGGGCTTGAGCCGGTTCAAGGTGACTGAATATATAGAAGGTAAACCCTATATTCAGGCAAAGATTGAAATGGTGGACAGCAAAAATATCAGCGACGATAAAGAAACCCGTGCACTGATGTCCAACATGGTGGATCAATATGAAAAGATTGTCTCCCTGTCCCCGGGATTACCGGCCGAGATAGGTGGGATGGTTAAATCCATACGGGAGCCCGATGTTCTGGCGGATATGGTGGCATCCACAATCAATGCCCCCATCGTTGAAAAACAAAAAGTGCTTGAAATTCTGGATGTAAAGGCAAGATTGACCAAGGTTACCCGACTTGTGAATGACCAGTTGGAAATTCTTGAAATGGGTTCCAAAATACAGACCCAGGTCAAGGAGGATATGGATAAACGCCAGCGGGAGTATTATCTGCGCCAGCAATTAAAGGCTATCCGGGAAGAACTTGGAGAAACCGATGATGAAAGCGTTGAAATTGAAGACTATCGTAAAAAAATAGCCTCAAAGAAACTGCCGGAAGCAGCCCAAAAAGAAGCGGAACGTGAGGTGACAAGGTTGTCTCGCATGCACCCCTCCTCTTCTGAATATGTGGTGGCATCCACCTATCTTGATTGGTTAACATCACTTCCCTGGGCTGAAAAATCCAAAGATAAGATGGATATAAAAGCCGCCCGGAAGATTCTGGATCAGGACCATTATGGACTGGAAAAACCCAAAAAAAGAATCCTTGAATATTTGGCAGTACGTAAACTGAAAAATGATTCCAAGGGTCCCATTCTCTGCTTTTCAGGCCCTCCAGGTACCGGTAAAACTTCCCTTGGTAAATCCATTGCCAGATCCCTTGGTCGCAAATTTGTCCGCATCGCCTTGGGGGGGATCCGGGATGAAGCTGAAATTCGCGGCCATAGACGAACCTATGTGGGGGCCATGCCGGGAAGAATTATCCAGGAGATTCGCCGGGCGGGAAAAAGTAACCCGGTGTTCATGCTCGATGAGATAGACAAGGTAAACTCCTCTTATCATGGGGATCCATCAAGTGCACTCCTTGAGGTTCTAGACCCGGAACAGAATTATTCCTTCACCGATCATTATCTGGATGTTCCCTTTGATTTGACAGATGTTATTTTTCTGACCACCGCAAACGTCCTTCATACCATTCCTGCTCCTTTGCTGGATCGCATGGAGGTGCTGGAGCTGAGTGGGTATACAGAAGAAGAAAAATTAAAAATCGCTACCAAGTATCTTCTGCCCCGGCAGCGCATTGCCAATGGATTAAAAGCCTCAGACATCACCATCAGTAAAGTTGCATTACAGCGTATTATTTCAGGATATACCCGTGAATCAGGATTGAGAAATCTTGAAAGAGAAATTGGTTCCGTGTGCCGGGGCGTGGCAAGCAAGATCGCCCAGGGTGAGGCGGAAAAAATTTCTGTGGGTAAAAACGATCTCCATGAATATCTTGGTCCCATCAGAAATATGGTGGAAAACGGTACCAATATCAATGTGCCAGGCGTGGTTGTGGGGCTTGCGTGGACCCCCGTTGGCGGGGATATTTTATTTGTGGAGGCCACGGCCATGAAGGGCAGCAAGGGATTGATGCTAACCGGACAGTTGGGCGATGTAATGAAGGAATCCGCTCACACGGCCATGAGTTATATCAGATCCCATGCCGAAAAATTTAAGATTGCGGAAGATTTTTTTGACACCCATGATATACATATACACGTACCGGCCGGTGCCATACCCAAGGATGGTCCTTCCGCCGGGGTGACCATGCTCACGGCTTTGACCTCCCTTGTCACCGGTAAAAAGGTGAAGGCCAGGCTGGCCATGACAGGTGAAATAACCCTGAGAGGCGAAGTCCTGCCCGTGGGAGGTATCAAGGAAAAAGTTATTGCGGCCAGCCGCTCCGGTATTAAAAATCTTATCCTGCCCCTGTGGAATGAGAAAGATCTGGAAGATATACCGGAGAATATCAGGCAATCTATTTCCTTTCACTTCACTGACAAGATGGATGATGTCATTCATCAGGCCTTGGAGCTGGATGGTTAATTTTTCAAGATCCACATATATTCTTATTTTCATATTATCCCTTACGGGTATATGGGGTTGCGGTGGATCTTCCTCTGTTTCCGGACCTGGAAAACCCGGAGGATTGGTTATAACTGGGCCTTCGGGGGAAAATTCCGGCCAAAAACCAGGTCCATCGGGAACATTTAAACCCTATAAAATCAATGGAACAACTTATCATCCCCTGGCACATGCCGGGGGATTTGTTCAAAAGGGGCTTGCCTCCTGGTATGGCAAAAAATTCCATGGCAGAAAAACCGCCAATGGAGAAACCTATAACATGTATGCCATGACTGCGGCCCATAAAACCCTTCCCATTAACACCTGGGTCCAGGTGACCAATATGAACAATGGAAAACAAATAGTGGTGCGCATCAATGACAGGGGACCCTTTGTCCGGGGTAGAATCATTGATTTATCCCGTACCGGTGCACAAAAACTTGGAGTGCTGGGTCCGGGAACAGCACCGGTAAAGGTTGTGGCACTGGGAAAACATGACGGTGGAAATAGTAAAAACTATACACCGGTGGATTACTGGAAAGGAGATTTCACCGTGCAGGTGGGTGCGTTTTCCATTCCGGCCAATGCCGGCAGGTACCGGGCAAAATTGTCCGCCCGGTATGAAAATGCCCACATAACCACCTATAAAGATTATCGTGGAACTTTTTATCGCGTTCGGGTGGGAAAATTCACCCAGCTTGAAGATGCCGAAAATTTCAGCCGGAAGCTCATGGGTTCCGGTGTTGACAATGCCTTTCCCGTGGCGGAATAAATAGTCATCATGCCCTGTACCATTTTCCTTGACCGGGACGGTGTGGTTAACGTGGATTCCCCGGATTATATAAAAACCCCCGATGAATTTCATTTTATTGATGGCAGCAAAGAAGCCATTGCCCTTCTGACGAGCTATGGTTTTGATATTATTCTTATCACCAATCAGTCTGTCATCAATCGAAAAATGGTCACTCCTGAAGGGCTGGATGCCATTTTTAATAAAATGATTTTAGGCATTCGTCGGGCAGGTGGTGATATCAAAGATATTTTTTTCTGTCCCCACACGCCCCATGACAACTGTTCCTGTCGAAAACCTTTACCCGGTCTGATCTTCCAGGCCAGGGAAAAATACACGATTGATATCCCCAGCACCTGGATGGTGGGAGACAGTGCCAAGGATATTTTGTGCGCCCGCAATGCCGGTTGCCATAAGGCCGTACTGGTGCAGACCGGTAATGGCGAAAAGGCCCTTAAAGAACTTCAAACCCTGAACCAATCTCCGGATCATGTGGTGCCGGATCTCATGGCCGCAGCCAGGCTTGTGATGGAACATGATAACCGGTGATCCTGAATTATGATTATCATTAAAGGTACCCTGGTTCGGATCACCTTTCGCAATGCGGAAAACCATTATACCATCGCCAGGCTGAAAGTCCATGGCACAAAAGAGCCCATTGTGGTGGTGGGACACATGGCAGGGGTGGCCCAGGGGGAAACCCTTTGCCTGGAGGGTACCTGGATTACCCATGTGAAATATGGCGAACAGTTCAAGGTGGAATCCTTTGAGGTGATTCTACCTGCCACGGTGGGGGGGATTAAAAAATATCTGGGTTCCGGTATTATCAAGGGCATCGGCAAAACCATGGCCGATAAGATCGTGGAAAAATTTCAGGAAAGATCCCTTGATATCATTGAAAATGAGCCCCATCGCCTCCGGGAAATCCAGGGAATCGGAAAGGCAAAGGCCGGGCATATTACAAAGGCCTGGGACAGCCATCATGCCGTTCGCCGGGTGATGCAGTTTCTGCAGAAAAACGGCATTGGTATTTCCCATGCCGCTGCCATTCTTAATTTTTATGGACCCAGAGCCCTTGATATTCTGCAAAAAAATCCATACTGGATCAGCCGTGATATTCCCGAAGCGGGGTTTGAGGTGGCAGATGCCATTGCCCTTAACGCCGGTGTAAAGCGCGATGATCCCGACCGGATAAAGGCCTGTATCATCTATCTGTTGTTGAAATGGGAGTCCGACGGCCATGTGTTTGCCCCGGCTTCCCAGCTGCTGCAGCGGTGCAGCCAAATGACATCTGCCCTGGAAGACGATTTATCCCAGGCCCTCAATGGTCTTGAGAAAAGTGGAGAGATCGTGGTTGAAGCGCCGTTGGACCCGCAAAACGATGATCCCGTACAAAGCGATGAAAAAATATACATTAAACGGCTTCACCGGGCCGAAGAAGGTATTGCCCAGCGGATCAGAGCCATGCTTACCATTGGTTCGCCTGCTGTTGCAATGGATGAGGAAGCCATTGAGAATGAGATCCTCACCCGGCTGGCATTAAAACTTTCCCAAGAGCAGATGGCTGTGGTGAAACAGATTCTTACCCACCGGGTGGTGGTGATCACCGGCGGTCCCGGTACCGGTAAGACCACACTGGTACGATCGGTGTGCGCCGTTTTTACCAAACTGAGACAGAAGGTGCTGCTGGCGGCCCCCACGGGCAGGGCGGCAAGACGTCTTGCCGAAGTTACGGGTAAAAAAGCTTTTACCCTGCACAGAATTTTGCTTTATGACCCCGATGATGCCAGTTTCGGCAGAAATATCACAAATCCCCTGGACATTGATGTGATGATTGTGGATGAGGCGTCCATGGTGGATACCATGCTCATGTATCATCTGGTCCAGGCAGTTCCCATAAATTCCGTGCTGATTCTGGTGGGGGATGTTTTTCAGCTGCCTTCGGTGGGACCGGGAAATGTCCTTTCGGATATTATCCGTTCCGGGGCCGTGAAAACCTTTTCCCTGACCCGGATTTTCCGCCAGGCAGAACAGAGCCCCATTGTGAGAAATGCCCATTGCATCCGAAATGGGCAGATGCCCTGTCTGGATCGAGATAAATCGGATAAAGCCCTGTCAGAATTTTATTTCATTGAAAACAATGATCCCGACCGGGTGGTCAAAACCATTCTGGAATTGTGCCATGGCAGAATTAAGAAAGCCTTTTCCCATGTGGATGAAATACAGGTGTTGACCCCCATGCACAAAGGAGAGGCCGGTACCATTAATTTAAACCAGCAGCTTCAGTCAGTGCTGAACAAAACCCCGGGGGGAATTAATGCCGGTGGTATGATTTTCAAGACCGGTGATAAGGTAATGCATCTTAAAAACAACTATCAGAAGGATGTGTTTAACGGGGACATCGGCGTGGTGGATGAGGTGATATCATCGGAGAACCGTCTGGTGGTGGATTATGACGGTCGGCTGGTGGATTACGATATCATGGAACTGGACGAACTTACCCTGGCCTATGCAGTGTCCGTGCATAAATCCCAGGGGTCTGAATATTCTGCGGTGGTGATTGCCATCACCACCATGCATTATCCCCTGCTCCAACGAAATCTTCTGTATACGGCCATGACCCGGGGAAAGCACCTTGTTATTCTGGTGGGTTCCCGGAGGGCCGTGGAAATTGCGTTGAACAACAATAGAACAAATTACCGGTTGTCCGGGTTAAGTGATCGAATTTAAAGACATTATAAGGGTAAGCCTGGTGCCTCTGTTTTGTCAGCGGGCCAGGAGTCTTGCAATACCGTCCTCGCTGGTCTGGGCCAAAAGCTGTACCGCATATCTTTGTGCATCAAGCACGGTCCATTGGCTGATGCATTGTTGCACGGCATAGAGAAAATGCTGGTTGACGCTGAGTTTTCGGATGCCGATACCGATAAAAAATGGAATAAAGGCCTTTTCCTTGGCCATTTCACCACACACGGAAATGTCCTTTCCAGCAGCGGTCACTGCAGTTGCAATGCGGTTTAAAGCCCTTAATACAGCGGGATGATGTGGGGTATAATAGTCAGCCACCCGGTCGTTGGTGCGATCGGCGGCCAGCATGTACTGGACAAAATCGTTGGTGCCGATGGAAAAAAAATCTGCCTCCGCTGCAAGATCATCAATGATTTCCACCACCGATGGCAGTTCCAGCATCATGCCGATGCGGGGAAGTTTTGTAAGACCTGTGTTTTTTATTGTTCCGGGTGGGTTTTCCGTGTCTGAATTTTTTAATTCATCATAACAGTTCATCACCATCTGTTTTGCCCTTTGAAATTCATCCAGGGAGGAGACCATGGGAAACATGATTCTCACCTCGGTGGCAGGGTCCGCTTTGGCTGCAGCCTTGAGGATGGCTCGTATCTGCTGAGCCATGATATCAGGGTATTTAAAGGTAAACCGGATGGAACGAAGCCCCAGTTCGGGGTTGGCTTCTCCGGCATTGTCAAAGTAGCCCAGCATTTTATCCCCACCCACATCCAGGGTTCTGATGGTCACCTGTTTTCCTGTCATTTTTGACAGAAGAATATCATATACCCTTGTCTGTTCTGCATCCGATGGAAAATTATTTCTTACCAGAAAGGGAAATTCCGATCTATACAGCCCAACCCCCAGGGCATTTAGGCGAACAGCGGAATCCAGTTCCCCCAGTAAATTGATGTTGACCATGAGTGAAATGGATACACCGTCGGCGGTGTAGGTTTTTTTGTGGGGAATTTCACCGGGCAGGGGATCGGCTGCCATGGATTTACGAAATTTGGCTTCAATTTCCGGATTTGGATTAAAATAGATATTGCCCACTTCGGCATCCATGATAATGGAAGGACTTCCGGTGATGGAGAGCAGATCCAGGTGTTCGGTGATGAGCATGGGAAGCCCCAGGGAGCGGGCAAGAATGGCCGCATGGGAGGTGATACCACCCCCGGTGAGAATAATCCCGGCCACCCCCTGCATGGCAAACCGCACTGCTGCCGATGGCAGCAGATCCCGGGCAATTAAGATTTTATCTTCATGGCTTGCTCCACCTTCCTGGGTGGTCTGCATCAGATTTTCAATGAGGCGCACGGCAATGTCTTCCACATCCGCCACTTTTTCCTGGAGATAGCTGTCCGGGCTGGAACCAAACAGGTTCATATATTTACGGGCAACATTGACCACCGAAGACAAGGCAGACTGTCCTTGTATGGTGAGTTCCTTCATTTTTACGGAAAAGCCCTTGTCTTTTAATATCATGATGTGGGCATCAAAAATAAGGCTCACGGCTTCCGGGATACGCTGGGATATTTCCTTTTCCAGTGCTTCTATCTGGCTTATGGTTCGGGTAATGGCATCTTCCAGGGCAACGATGCCCCGGGAGGGATCATCCATGATATCCTGATTACTTCTGAGCATGCCCAGTATGGGATTCTGCCGGGCCAGCATGGCTTTTCCCATGGCCGTTCCCCGGG
This sequence comes from uncultured Desulfobacterium sp., assembly GCA_963674605.1. Taxonomy (GTDB): domain Bacteria; phylum Desulfobacterota; class Desulfobacteria; order Desulfobacterales; family Desulfobacteraceae; genus Desulfocicer. The sequence goes on from OY771474.1 coordinate 3,263,877, forward strand.
ATGCCACCCGGGCCGGGATGATCCGGGGAAAATCCTGGTCTTCATAAGGACTTGGTGGAGACTGGGGCGTTTTTTGCGGGGAGTCATTTTCTTTGAAACCCAGCAGTATCCTTGCATTTTGAATGAGCATGGCCAGCTGGGAGGCAATAGATCGCAGCACCATGGCCTCATCACGGGAAAAATGGCGGTTGGCCTGGCGCTGGACCACCATGACGCCGATTCCCCGCGTTCCCTTTAATATGGGAATGGCCAGGAAACATTCAAAGGCGTCTTCCCTGGCACTGGGAAAATATTTGAAATCCGGATTCAGGCTTGCATGGTCTTCCAGAATAATCTCCATGGTTTGCATGGCCTTTCCCACAAGCCCTTCGCCCACCTTCATTCTCACCACATCCACGGAATCTGGATTAAGTCCGGTGGTGGCCCGGAGTACAAGTTCCTGTTGCCGGTTTTCAAGCAGATAAATGGAGCACACCTCGGCCTTCAGGTGTTTTGCCACAAGACGTACACACCGCTGTAATATTTCTTTTGTGTCTGAAACCCCGGAAAGCAGAGCAAACATTTCTCCGGCATCACAAAGCAGTTCGAGGTGATCTTTCTTTTGCATTTTATTTTCCTTTCATCCCCGATGTTTCAGTTTTTTCGTGCCAGTTTTTATGGTCTCATCCCACCCCAAAGTGACTCATGTTGTGATCAAAGTCAGAATATATGAGCCCTTGGTGTGTGTCAATAGCAGCAGTTGATGCGATAAAAATTCATTGATATGAGTCAATGGCGGAGGGACTGGTATCAGAACAAGAACCAAATGGGTGTTGACATATCTTTAAACTATTTATATATCCTGTATGTACAAGTTATTTCAATATAACTTACATGACAGACTATCCTGTCACAACGAATAATTAAAATGGCAATATGCCGCCGTCCCCCCCGACGGGCAATGGTCCCGGACCGGAACTGTAGACAGCTCAATTGTCCGGTTCCTATTGCCCATCGGAGGGGACGGCTCTGCTGAGGTTGCCTTTTCATATAAACCCACATGGCTGTAACCATCAGCCACAACGAAAATTGAAACTCATATGATTACAGGACTTTGGACTGAGTTTCTTATAAAAAATCAGAGGATATTATCATGGTGAATTTTGACATCGGGTTTGAGCCACGACTCACTTTTTTAAGTGAAGAAAATAAAGAAAAACTGTATACATCTGCCCTGGAAATCATGGAAAACACCGGCATGCAGGTACAGCACGATGACGCCTTAAAACTTCTCTTAGATGCCGGTTGCAAGGTGGGAACAGATGGCATGGTGAAAATACCAGCCTCTCTGGTGGAAGATGCCAGAAAAACGGTGCCCAACAACATTGCCATGTATGACCGTGAGGGAAATCATGCCATGGACCTTGGGGGAAGACGGGCCTATTTCGGTACAGGTTCAGATCTCATGTGGTCGGTGGATTCAAAAAACATGCAGCGTCACCGAACCTCCCTTGAGGATATCAAACGGGCAGCCAGGGTGTGTGATGCCCTTCCCAACATTGATTTTATCATGTCCTTTGCCCATCCCCATGAGGTAAATCCGGCCATTTCCTATCTGGCCAGTTTTAACGCCATGGCGGAAAACTGCACCAAGCCCATTGTCAATACCGCAGATGGTCGAAAAGACCTTGAGGCCATGTGGAATATTTCTAAAATTTTACGGGGTGGAGAAAAACAGCTAAGGGAAAAACCTTACTGGATTCAATATGATGAGCCCATCAGCCCTTTGAAACACCCTTTCAGCAGTGTGGATAAACTGTTATTCTGTGCGGAAACAGCCTCACCTGTTATTTATTCCCCTGCCCCCATTGCCGGTTCCACGGCCCCCATGACCGTGGCCGGTCACATTGTCCAGGGACTTGCAGAATCTTTCACCGGCATGGTCATTCATCAGCTGGCTGCACCGGGTGCTCCCTTTTTAATGGGTATTGGCGCTGCTGTTCTGGACATGAAGAGCAGTCAGTGTTCCTATAATGCACCGGAATACATGCTCACCTACATGGCCATGGTGGAGATGAGCAATTATCTTGATATTCCCAACTGGGGATATGGTGGCACCAGTGATGCCCAGGTTCCGGACATGCAGGCATCCTTTGAGGCCGGTCTTGAGGCCTTCATGTCTGTGTTTGCAGGTTCCAACTTGAACCATGATGTGGGATACCTTGATTTTGGTCTCACCGGCAGCCTGGACATGATCGTGATTGTCAACGAGATGGTGGATCAGATCAGACGCATGTATAAGGGTATCCCCATCAATGATGATACCCTTGCCATGGACGTCATTCCCCAGGGGTTTGCCAGGAGTGAATTTCTTTCCCTTCCCCATACCTTCAAGCATTTAAAAAAGGTGCAGTGGACACCGGAGCTTTTCTTTCGTCAGGGACATGATAAATGGGTGGAGCAGGGCAGCACAACCTTGCTTGACCGGGCACGGATCAAGTTGAATAAAATTCTTGATACCCATAAACCCCTGGCCATTGATGCAGAAAAGCAAAGCGCCATCGAAGTGGTGATGGATAACTTTTTGAAGTAAAAAAAGGAAAAGATATGCTGCAGTCTTCAAGAACAGAATCAAGTGCGGTAAAAGGTCTTCAGATTTTTACAGAAGATCAGATCTGGGAAATCAAACAGGCTGCCTTTGATGTGGTGGAGAAAGTAGGGTTTAAATGCCTTCATAAAGGTGCCGGAAAAATGCTGACAGCGGCGGGTGCCATTGTAAAAGAGGGGCGTATCCGCATTCCCCGGTACATTGTGGAAGCCTGTGTTGCAACAGCTCCCAAGGGCTGGACCATCTATGATCGACGGGGTAAACGGGCCATGGAGGTGGAGGGAAGAAAGAGCCATTATGGGACATCAACGGCCAGTCCCAATGTAAAAGACCCCTTTACCGGAGAATTTCGGCCCACCCGTTTGTCGGACATTGCCATGGGGGCAAAGGTGGCAGATGCCTGTGAGCACATTGATTTTGTGATGCCCATGGGTTCTTCACAGGATGTGGCTGTAAATACCGCTGATATAAACGAGTTTCCCGTGGTGGTGGCCAATACCATCAAACCCATGGTGTTCATCGGTTACTCTCCCCTGGGGTGTGAGTATGTCTATGAAATGGCAGCGGTTGTGGCCGGGGGAATGGATAATTTACAGGAAAAACCCTTTATCATTGCCTATCCAGAGGCCATTGCGCCGCTGACCTTTCCCGATGAAATCATTGAACGTATTTTTATTTCCGCCGATCGAAATCTGCCCCAGCTGCCGGGCTCCACAGTTCAACCTGGAGCCACCGGCCCTGTGACCCTGGCCGGTATGATTGTCCAGATGACTGCAGAATCCCTTATCCATATCACCATTGCCCAGCTGCGTCGCACCGGATGCCCGGTGGCCATGAGCGGAAACGTTGGGGTTTTAAACATGTCTTCGGCCCTCATGGCCATGGGCGTTCCGGAAAACAGCCTGGGGCTTGCGGCCCAGGCCGAGGTGGCCCAGTCCTTTGGGCTTCCCACCTGGGGATTGGCTGGAGCCACGGATTCCAAAGCGCTGGATGCCCAGGCAGGACTTGAATCTGCTTTTTCCATTTTGAGCCAGGGACTTGCCGGATTGAATCTCATCCATGATGTGGGGTATATGGCAGCGGGCATGGCCTGTTCCGTGGAACAGTTGATCATGGGCAATGAGATCATTGGTATGACCAAACGCTTTGTCAGGGGGATTACCGTCAACCGGGAGACCCTGGCCCGGGAGGTGATTGAAAGTGTGGGACCTGGAGGGCATTTTCTCCAGCAGAAACACACCATGGATCATTTTAAAAATGAGCTCTGGCACGCAAAATTGCTGGATCAGAAACCCATTGCCTCCTGGGAGTCTTCCGGTAAAAAAAACATGGAAGACCGGGTCCGGGAAAAAGTGGTGGATATCATGGAAAAACACACCCCGGACCCATTGGATGATAAGGTGGTGGCAGAGCTTGATCGGTTGCGACGGGAGGCAGATAAAGAAATCCGCAGTAAAGTGGAAAAAGGATAATGTCGCCTTTATCCAAGAGTGCCCCCAAAGCCCTGTATGAACAGGTAAAGGATTTTATTCTCCAGCAGATACAAAATCAGGTATGGCTGCCCGATGCCCGGATTCCTTCGGAAAATGAATTGGTCAAGCTGCTAAAGGTTTCCCGGATCACCGTTAACCGGGCATTGAGGGAGTTGACGGATACCGGAGATCTGGTGCGGATTCAGGGGGTGGGTACCTATGTGGCCCATCCCAAGCCGTTGATGGCATTGTTTGAAATGACAGCCATTGATGAAGAGATCATTGCACGGGGGGGAATCTATACCTGTGAGGTCCATCTTGGTGTGGAGGAAAAGACCTCTCCTGAACTGGCGGCAGCCATGGAAATTGCCATTGGTACCCCGGTGTTCCATTCCATTGTTGTTCATAAAAACAGTGGAAAACCAGTGATGCTGGAGGATCAGTTTGTACATCCTCTGTCTGCACCTGATTTCCTGAAACAAGATTTTTCTAGAGTTTCTCCTGTGAGCTATCTGTTGCAAACTATTCAGATCAAGGATGTGGAACATATTATTGAAGCATTGCACCCCGATGAAATGGCAAGGCAACTGCTGCGCCTGTCCCCCCATGATCCCTGCCTGATATTGCATCGTCAAACCTGGGATAACTGGCGGGTGGCCACCCACAGCCGAATGACCTATCCCGGAAATACCCATCGCATGGGTGCCCGGTTGAAACCTCTTTTTAAAAGATATGTGGAACAGTACGGAAAAAAATAACTGGCGAGGGGGTAGTTTTGTGTTATTGGCGCTTTTGTTGAAGTTAACCCTGGGACAAAGTTGGTTGTCAAAACCATGGAACCTTTAAAAAAATCAGGTTCCAATAAAACAGGGCTGATCCATTGGCCCGCCAGCTGTGACGGCTGGTCCATATTGTGACCAAACCCAAATAAAATAATAAAGGATAAAAGAATGAAAAAAATAGTTGAGTGCGTGCCTAATTTTTCCGAGGGCCGGGATGAAATAGTTATCAATGCCATTGCCGATGCCATCCGGAAAACCCCGGGCTGTACAGTTTTGGATGTGGACCCCGGCAAATCAACCCATCGCACGGTGTATACTTTTGTGGGAGATCCTGAAAGTGTCATTGAAGGTGCTCTTGCTGCAGCCCGGGTGGCTAAAGAAAAAATTGATATGCGTTGTCACAAGGGTGAGCATCCACGTTTTGGAGCCATGGATGTCTGCCCCTTTATCCCTGTTGCCGGTGTGACCATGGAAGAATGTGCCGACATTGCAAAAGCCTTTGGGAAAAGAGCCGCCGAGGAACTCAATGTTCCCTTTTACCTTTATGAAGAGGCTGCAAGCCAGGACTACCGGCGCAAACTTCCCGATGTCCGCCGGGGGGAATATGAGGCCCTGGAGGAACGGCTGAAAGATCCCAGATGGAAACCTGATTTTGGTCCTTCTGAATTTATTCCCACCTGGGGGGCCACAGCCACAGGTGCCAGAATGTTTCTCATTGCCTATAATGTCAACATTCTGGGAACATCCAATCAGGCCCATCGCATTGCCTTGAATCTCCGGGAAGCAGGGCGGGGAGAAGATAAACCTGGGCGTTTAACGCAAGTAAAGGGTATGGGGTGGTATGTGGATGAATATAACATGGCCCAGGTGACCGTGAATTTGAACAACTACACCGTGACCCCCATCCATGTGCTGTATGAAGAAGTGAAAAAAGAAGCCGCCGCGTTGAATCTTGCCGTGGCTGGATCTGAAATTGTGGGGATTGTGCCCCTGGAATCCCTGATTATGGCGGCGGATTACTATATTGAACGGGAAAATCTTTTTATTTACCAGGAGGATCAGAAAATTCGACTGGCCATTGAAAGATTGGGGCTTAATTCCGTTGCCACCTTTAATCCCAGGGAGCGGATCATTGAATATATTGTGGCCGAACCCCCCAATGAACCATTGGCGGGCATGACTGTTCGGGGATTTATTGAAGAAATTGCCGCAAGAACTTCTGCGCCGGGCGGTGGCTCTGCCTCGGCTGCCATGGCTGCGGTGGGAACAGGTCTGGGTTCCATGGTGGCTAAACTCACCCAGGGGGTTCGGAAATTTGAATCCGTGGATGGGCATATGCGAAAACAGATTCCCGTTCTCCATGAGTTGACCCGAAAGTTGATTCCCATGATCGATGCCGACACCTCGGCCTTTAATGAATACATGGAAGGGCTTCGCATGCCAAGAACTACGGATGCGGAAAAACAGGCACGCATTGCCAAAATGCAGGCCGGGCTTAAGACCGCAATTAATGTTCCCCTGGGCACCATGCGTCTGGGCGATGCTGCCTGGGATGCACTTTGTGAAGTGGCAAAGTATGGCAATCCGGCATCAAAATCAGATACCCAGGTGGGTGCAAGGGCTTTGGAAACCGGGATCTGGGGGGCTTACCAGAATGTTTTGATAAACATCAAGGATGTTCGGGATGAGGCGTATAAGGTGAAAATTCTTGAAGAAGCCCAGGCAATGGAAGCGCGTTCCAGAGAAAAATGTGCAGAGGTGATGGCTATTCTGGATAAAATCTAATCCAGGAAACAAGACCGTGTGTCATAGCGAATATTGATGGTTTGATCACAACATGGGCCACCCGTCACAATTGGCGGGCCATGTTGTGACAAAGCCCAAAATTGACAATGGTAATCTGTGGCCCCAATAAATTTTCGTTGGAGGATTTGCTGAAGGAATTCATATGGGACAGCCCGGATGTGTTCCACGTGGAACTTATCCTGATAATTCCCTACTCTATGTGGTTATCATACTTCCATGGGGAATGAATCAACTCCCTATTTTATGGCGTGATCCTGGATGTATAAAGTTACTTTTCGTGGCCACGACACCGTTTACCCAGGTTCTTCGATGGAGAATCAGACAGGGTTCTTTTATGGAAATTTCTAAAAGATCACGGATGAATTTGTCCGGCATCACCGCTTCAATGATATGTTCCACCTCCATGGCAGGAGATATTCCCATCAGGTAGTCACTGGGGGTTATCTGGGTGAAATCCTGTTCTAAAAAATTGGGGGCAACTGTGGGATTGATATAACGATCTGCCAGTTGAATGGGGATGCCATTGTTTTTATGGACCATGACGGCATGATAAACAGGGGCGTTTGATTCAATTCCCATATCTGATGCCACCTCTGGGCTTGCTTTTTCCTGCTGCAACAGGTGAATGTCGCAGGAATGTTTCCCCCCCTGGTCTTTTATCTCCCGGTCAATGGATCTTATTTCAAGAAGTTCTGATTGTGGTTTCTGACGGGCTACAAAGGTCCCCACCCCTTGGAGACGGACCAGTTTTCCCTCCGCAGATAACTCACGGAGGGCACGATTCACGGTCATCCGTGAAACACCCATGGTCTCCACCAGGCTGTTTTCAGAATCAATTTTCATGTCCGGTGTCCAGTGGCCTTTGTGGATTCTTTCCAGGATATAATCTTTAACCTGCTGGTACAAGGGCCTTGGGGAGATGGGTGCCACCATGGATTGTCCTGCGTGTGCTTTAACCATACATACTCCATAATCTATGAACATACAGGGGATATCACAACTTTTATCCCCTCCTTGATATTTCCAGGAAAAAACCGGATCATATCCTCTGATTTTTAAATGTTATGTGTGTTGTATATACATGTGTGCGTACTTGGTGTCAAATAAATATAGCCTTCTGTGTAACGGGTAGAGTGGACTGCGGCATGATCCTGGCCGAAGTGCAGGATAAAACAGCACCAGGCATACCGCGCAGTTATATTGGGTTTTTACAACCTTTATAATCCCAAACAGGATGATGGCAACTCTGAATGTTTACCATGGCAGTGTCCAAAGAAGTCTTGTACCAAGAAGAACCAATACCCCCCCCAACATTTTCTTTACGGTGTGTGGACTCATTTTTTTTTGCATGACCTTTGTCCCCAGATATCCCCCACCCCAGGCAGCCAGCCCCGCAAATGCCAGGATTTTCAGTGATACGGATCCCATGGCTGCATATGTCAGAAATGCAGAAAAAGAGGAAAAGGGGATGGCAAGAGCGGTGACCGTGGCCACCTTTTTGGGATTAAAACCCTGTAGAATCATCAGAGGTGATATGATACCACCGCCTCCAACGCCCAGAAGTCCGGAAACAAACCCTGCCAGAACACCCACCATCAATGGGCCTGTATAAGGGCGATCTTCCCGGTATTGATCGGCATATTTTGAGCCTTTAAAAAACAGCATCATTGTACCGGAAAAGAAGAGAAAACAGATAAAGACAAACAGCAGAAGCCGGGTGGGTAAAAGGTGTCCGGCCCATGCCCCCACAGGTGCCAGGATGATGGATGAAATGATAATGGGAAGCCCCAGGGCGACATCAAGACGTTTTTCTTTGAAGTTGGACCAGGTGGCCCCGAGCATGCTCAAGCAGTTGACAAAGAGTCCTGTGGGCCGGGCCATATTAAAGGGAACTCCCAGCCAGGCCAGGGCCGGAATAAGGACAAGTGCCGATCCAACGCCACCAAGGGCAAAGATAAAACTGAGAGTGAATGAGAGGAAGGTGATAATAAGTATATTAAGGTCCATTATATCTGTCCTATGTTCGGCACGCTTCATTTGAGCCCAACAGTATTTTACACTCTTTTTTACAAAAGTCCTCGGGTATGGGGGATTGGTTTTAAAGACTGAAAATAGGCTTGAAGGGTAACCAGTATTCTTGTGGAAATGTTCCGGGCCGTCCGGATTTTTTTACCTTTCGGCCCGTAATGGCATCACATTTTGGCAAGTGGCCCTGGTTTGAATGCTTTGACCATCTCCTCCACAGTTGCGGTCAATCCCTTGACATTTTCAAACCCATTGGCCCTGAGAAACGTGTAGGCCACAGCTCCTCTGAAAATGGAAGAGCAAAAGGCGATGATCATCTTGTCCTTTGAAAGCTCTCCAAGTCGTTGGGGCAGTTGATTTAAAGGAATGTGGACAGCAAAGGGAAAAGAGAGGTATTCCAATTCCCTGTCCGAGCGTATGTCCAGAAACACAAAATTTTCGTTGTTAAGCACCTTGCGCATTCCTTCAATGCTCATGGCGTGCTCACCGGAAGAAAAAAATTCAAAATCCATTTCAGTCAGAATTTGATTCAGTTCATTCATGCCAGTCTCCTTGTTGTGTCTTCGGTGATTGTAAATTAAGCGGGTAAAATCGTCTGTTTTGTCCGTGTATGAAAGCTGTTTCATACATGGGGTTAACGCCCATGGTTTTTTTGGGGGGCGGAACAACCCACCCGGAATACCTTCTGTTCGTGAATGGTCGCTTAAAAAAAGGGGGTCGCAATAAAATATATTCCCAGACCTGCTATGGTTGATCCTGCAAGTTTTCTGAACCATACCCCTGCCCCATTCCATCTGCTGTTTTCAAGCAGTTTTTTTACCGCAGCGGTGGAACTTCCTGCAATGACAATGGGAAGACAGTGTCCCAGGGCAAACAAAATAATGAAAAGAATGCCTGTGCCCACTTTTTCCTGGACTGTGATGATGGCCAGAATCGGTGCAATAAATCCAAAGGTACATGAACCGGACAACACCCCATAGGCAAGCCCCAGTGCAAAGGCACCCAATTTGCCTTTGAGATTTAATTTGTACAACAGTGTGCCGGAAAAGGTGCATTTCTCAACACCCAGCATGCCCAGGGCAACCCAGATCAGGATCAATCCGATGACGATCTGCCAATAATTTCCCACATCCCCGAGCATTCTTCCAAGCAGGGCACAGATTACACCAATAAAAGCAATGGTGATAAAAAGACCCAGGGTGAACAGGATTGAATATACACTTGCCTGTCGTGGATGGACCATTTTTTCCTGCCCCCCCACATATCCCACGATCAAAGGGATGGATGCAAGATGACATGGGCTGAACAATACGCTGATAACGCCCCATAGAAAACATCCGGCAACGGCAAAGCCTGTACCGCCTGTCATCCATTGATTAACGGTCAAAAACAAAGAATCCAGCATGGAGTTATCCTTTATCCTCAAATACGGGTGCTTCAACCCCCATTTTTGTCATCTGGTCAACAATGGATTTTTCATCCAGAAAACCCACATGACGGTAAACTTCTTCTCCATTTTCATTGAAAAAGATCTGGGTGGGGATTGCTCTGACTTTAAACCTGGGACCCTGCTGCTGATTCTCCCAGACATCAATAAAAACAATGTCTGCCCTGCCCTTGTATGCTTTTTCAAGTTTTGCCATGATCGGTGCCATCATTTTGCAGGGGACACATTTTTTTGCCCCCAGGTCTATCATTGTGATTTTGCCTTTTTCCGGAAATTTGGAAAAATCCTGTGCAAAAACAACGGACGAAAGGATCAGCATTAAAGCTGTGGCCGGTAGGATTGATTTTTTAACGTTTCTAAGCATGATCATAATTTGTTTGTCCTGTGGTTCCTTTTTAAGTTTGGGTTTGAACATAAGCTGGCTCAGCACTTATGATTGGCTGAGTCTTCCCTGGAATGGTCCGCTTATGATCAAACCAGAAAGTTTATTATATATTCCCATCTCATGTGGCTGCCAATTTTTCTGTTGTTCTGGCTTATCAACCAGGCCTACAAATTACCTTTAAAGTCCCTGGTCCGTGATTTTTCAGCGCAGGTATTATTGATTATATATGGGCATTTAACGATATGCTGTATATAAAAAAAATGGCAGTTTAATCTTTGCCAACAATATTTTTACGATCAATGTCCGGCAGTATTTTATTTAAATTCTCAATCTCCAGGTCATTGTCCAGCCAGTGCCGCAGATTTCCTATCATAGTTGCAGAATATGGGGACCCTCTGCCATCGGAAAGGGTGTAGTTGACCCATAATCCCTCCTTAAAACTTCTTACGAGTTCAGCATCTTCAAGTATCTTTAAATGTTTGCTGGCCGTGGACTGGGCAATGCCAAGTGCTTCTTTGATTTCACACACACATAAATGGCGAGATTGGAGCATCTTTATCATTTTCACCCTGTTGGGATCTGACAATGCTTTCATGACCTTGATGAATGTTTTCATGATTTTCCTTGTAATAGGGCGCACTCCCATTTTCCCGCTTTGCTCACAATATGGTTTATTTGTCATAATTGATGGGGCCAACGGGGTCAGGCTATGTGGTATTAGAGCCTGAGTTTTTTATCAGGCTCTATGATTTTGTCAAGAACCTGTGTTTAAAGGTAAATTTAAACAAAAGCGCCAATAACGCAAGCCTGACCCCTCCCTGATTAAGCGTCAAGCCGGGAAAATGGGAATGCGCCCTTGTAATAAGCTACTTGATTCTCTTTTGTTTTATATTTTTATCAAATCGCTGAAATGGAATATATGCAATGCATAAATACATTGTCAAGATAAATAAATTTTAAAAAAGTACAGTATAGTTTTTGGGGGATGGATAGAAAGAAGGATACCTATTGTTTTTTTGTTGGTTGAATAAGCCATAAATATTGTGTGACAGACCCCGATGGGTTCCGCATTTAATGGTTCGGAAAAAGTGATTTTGGATATGTCCCCTGCCCTCTTTTCAGGGAGCATTACACGACCCATAATTTCAGGCGCTCGCTATCCATCAACCACCTCCTGAAGGCTCTGCTGCATGGCCGCCTTGAATGCCACATCGCTTGCCAGCAACTTATATAGTTCCAATTCATTTCGCCTTTTTTCCAGCATAACCTCTTCAAAAATCTTTTCAAATGCCAAGAGCCTGTTATGAGAGTCTTGATTGTTTTTATATTTTTCAGCAAAATCCGGGTGGGCTTTGATGCTGTCGGCTCTGCTGGTTGTTGGTGGCGGTGTTGAACAGTTTTTTAAGGTCCACTTGCTGGTGTTGTAAAACGCATATCCTGCAGCATCCTCAAGGCCCTTGTTGTCCAATTGAGTCAGCCCCATGTCATTTTTCAGAAATTAAAAGCGATTTTTTAGCGCATCCAGAAGCTGGATCAGCTCATCTATTGTCAGCGCTTCAATCAGTTTTTTTCCAAAGTCTTTTTTTGTCATCTGTCATCTCTTGTGTGGTTTTATTCAAAGCGTTTAATCGCAAGTGACTTTTAACACTGTTCCTAAATCATCTCAAGAAGTTCTTTAATATTGCATTGTGGTTTACATTTGTCTATTTGAGAATACAATCAGAGTTAAGGTGGCACGCTGGAAGGTAAATTTTTCATCCAGAGCAAAAGGATGTGGGCTTGACGAAGCAGATAAAAAAAAGGCAGACAGCGTTATGCTGTCTGCCTTTTGAAATATCATGGAAGGAATCAGAGTTGTCGGTGTTTTAGCAGGTGCTGGATTCAGGTTTGAGTTCCGGTTTGAGTATCGGGTTCTGTGCCATGTCGTAGGCTCAGATTTCCTTTCCCATGAAAGTATTTTTATCCGGCGACATCGATGCCGGGGTCACATCCCAGATGCTCGTCCGGGTTGCTGCACTCAAAGTTGTGATGACGGGTATCAACGTGGCCTTCTTCTCTTTCCACATCTGACTCGATGTAATTTCTTTCTTTGTTTTCCATGATGCGCCTCCAATATATTCAATTTGAAATTCTTATTTTTTATTTTCAGATGCCGGGTTTTGTTTTACCGGCTGTGCAGTTTTTTAATTGATCCTGCGTTGTTTCCTTGTTGAAAATAATCTATGCATCCGGAACCGGTGGCGCAATGGGTAAGAAAAATGGGCATTATGATAGGTAAATACTACCATAAGTTCTCCGGTTGGAAGTATGTGGTGTCTCAAATCAGGCCCCTCAAACAAAAAACCCGCCAGGGTGCGCATCCATAAGGAGAGGCGTGGCGGGGATTGTCTATATTCAATTGCTGTTAGTCGTTTTCATTCGATGTTCAAGTTTTTTCTGCCAATTTTTCAAGAACGGGGTCAGGCTTGTGTTATTGGCGTTATTGAGCAAAGCCGGGGTGAACCATGGTTTAGTCGACAGGCTATATGGCAAATATCTGATCCAGAACAAACCACTCCAATGGTTTTCCGGGAAGATGGCTTACCTGAACCATTTTTGCAGCCACCTGTTCTCCCTGGATGGGACGAAATCGACGTAATCCGGGAATTATACAGATTGCAGGCAGAATCCGGCTTAATGTTTTTTCTCCCATGCGCAACTCCGGTCTCGGACCTGTGAGAAGTGAAGGTTGAAAAATGCTGATACGCTCAAAAGGCAGCTTCTGCACCCTCTTTTCCAATTCGCCCTTCATCTGTAGATATGCATTCCCGCTGTCCGCATGGGCACGGGATGATGACACCAGAAGATAATGGCGGACTCCATGACCCACCGCCAGTTGTGCCGCTTCATACTGATAGTCCAGATCCACTCTTCGTTGTGCTTCGATGGAACCGGCCTTACTGCGGGTTGTCCCCAGGCACGAAAACATGATATCTGCCTCGAACAACGAGGCATGGTCTTTCAAACGGTCAAAGTTTATAACATTGTTGCATATTTTCGGGCTGGAATGATGGGTTGGTCGACGGGTAAGGGTTACAACACGGCTTATATGGTCCGCATCTGCGAGTTGATCTGTCAATGCCTGGCCCACCAGACCGGTTGCGCCGATTATAATGGCTGTTTTACCCATAAAGAACTCCTTTTTATGTGTTAAAGCTACGGATCAAAAGATGAAAGCCATACTGTTGATGGGGGTCAGGCTATGTGGTATTAGAGGCTGCATTTTTTAGCAGGCTCTAATACCACATAGCCTGACCCCCATCGGCCCGCCAATTGTGGCAGGTGCCCGTGTTGTGACCAAGCCCAAAAATTATCACGGTCGTTGGTCACGTAAATCTTTTCTCAGGATTTTACCGACATTTGTTTTGGGAAGGTCATCCCGAAATTCATAAACTTTAGGTACCTTGTAACTGGTTAATTTTTTCTTGCAATGGGCACTTAATTCATCTGCGGTCAGGGATGGATCTTTTTTCACTGCAAATAATTTTACAGCCTCTCCGCTTTTTTCATCTGGAATTCCAATTGCCGCACATTCCAGCACCTTTGGATGGCTTGCAACAATATCTTCAATCTCATTGGGATAGACATTAAACCCTGAAACATTGATCATATCTTTTTTGCGATCCACAATTTTTACAAACCCGTCTTCGGTCATAAATCCCATGTCGCCACTTTTAAAGAATCCATCCTCGGTCATTACCTTGGCAGTATCTTCCGGTCGCTGCCAGTATCCATCCATGACCTGGGGCCCAAGAATGCAGACTTCACCGACTTCATTTAATCCCAGGTTTCTGTTGTCATCATCCTTGATTGCCACTTCTGTGGAAGAAATGGGCAGGCCGATAAACCCGTTGTATTCTTCCAAGTTCATGGGATTCATACAAACAGCCGGGCTGGTTTCCGTCAGTCCATAGGCCTCAATCAATGTGGTATGGGTGATTTTTTTCCATTTTTCCGCCACAATACCCTGCACGGCCATACCCCCGGCCAATGAAAGTTTCAGAGAAGAAAAATCCAGGGCGGCAAAGTCGGGATTGTTGATCAAGGAATTGAACAATGTATTTACACCAGTGATGGCTGTGAATTTCCATTTCTGCAAAATTTTTATAAAACCTGGAATATCTCTTGGGTTCGTTATCAGCACATTCAGGCCTCCCACCACAGCAAAGGTCAGGCAATTGGCTGTGAGTGAAAAGATATGATAAAGGGGAAGCGGCGTGATGATAATCTCTTTTCCTTCCTTCAGGGAAGGATCGATCCAGGCCTTGGCCTGGAGAACATTGGCCACAATATTGCGATGGGTTAAAATGGCACCCTTGGACACACCGGTTGTTCCTCCGGTATATTGCAGACAGGCAATATCGGACAAGGTCAGTTTTGGCGCCTTAAATTTTGCAGCATCCCCCGTGGACAGGGCCTGGGTAAACTTTTTTGCTGCAGGAATATTCCAGGGTGGCACCATTTTTTTTACATATTTTAAAACAAAGTTCACCAGTTGCGCCTTGGGAAATCCCAGCAAATCCCCGATTCCGGTGACCAAAATATTTTTAATTTCTGTATTCTCCAGAACGGATTCCAGTATATGGGCGGAGTTTTCAAAAATAATGATGGTTTGTGCACCGGAATCCTTTAACTGGTGCACCAGCTCACGTGCCGTGTAAAGAGGGTTAACATTCACCACCACCATTCCGGCAAAGAGAATTCCATAAAAACAGATGGGATATTGCAGAACATTGGGCAGCATTATGGCCACCCGATCACCCTTTTCCAATCCCAGATTGTTTTGTAGATAGGAGGCAAACTTTTTCACTTCAGTTTCCAATTCCCTGAATGTATAAGTTTTCCCCATGTTGTGAAATGAAGGAAGATCGGCAAATTTTTGAAAGGATTCACCCATTAGGTTGGGGATTGACGTGTATACTGAGGGATCTATCTCAGCGGGAATACCGTCTTGATAATTCTTTAACCATATTTTTTCCATGCAGTCTCCTTTTTATTCACTCATTGTTCACCTGTTTTGGGAAAGAAACAATATCATAACCCACAACACCTCCGGCAATTGGGCCCATTAATGACATACGCATCAATGGAGTTTGGTCATAGCATGGGTCATTTATCATATTTGATGGAGGTAACGGGGTCAGGCTTGTGGGGGTTGGTCATAAGATGGGCCATTCATCTCAATTAACGGACCAACGGGGTCAGGCTATGTGGTATTAGAGGCTGCATTTTTTAGCAGGCTCTTTGTTTTTGACAAGTATCTAAGAATAAAGCTAAATTTAAACAAAAACGTCAATAACGCAAGCCTGACCCCCACCAAGGATGGCCCATGTTGTGACCAGGCCCCATCAGTGTATTTAAAAACTGGATCTCACAACTATGCTGCAATGCTGCAAATTTATTAATATATGTTCGGATGGGAAACCCGTTGGCGGCAAGATTTTCTGGGATTTTATCAACGGATTCAGTGACTCTCTTGTCACTTTTTAGGATAGGAGCATGCTTTTTGTCAACAAAAATACAAAGAATTGTCCAAAGACCAAAGTTGTATTCGGTTGGATCAGGGGGGAGGGCGCTATTTTTTTCGTCTGCCGCTTGCGCTGGGACGGGTATCTGTTTTGTCACTTGCCGGAATATTGGAAACAGGGCTTGATCAAAGTATGCGCCACTTTGGGCTGGGGTCATGCGTTATTTGCTCCGGGGGATGCCTATTCGTTGACACACAGCCGGGGGGTAACGGCTTGGGGTCTTAAAATATTTTCCAGGTTTCCGCCGTCGCTTTCGGCATCAACAGCATGTCCCGCTGTTAAAAGGATCACACGGGAAGCCAGTGTAAGAATTTCATCCCGGGAGTGGCTGACATAGAGAATGGGCAGGGAAAATTCGCGACACATGCGCCGTATAAACGGCAGCACCTCCTGTTTACGATTGTGGTCCAGGGAGGCAAGGGGTTCATCCATGAGCAACATGGCAGGGCTGGTTAAAAGTCCCCTGCCGATGGCCACCCGCTGTTTTTCTCCCCCGGACAGTTTTGCCGGTCGTCGTTCCAGCAGATGGGCAATGCCAAGGAGTTCCACAACGGCATCAAATTTGACATATCTCCGGGTCACCGGTACCTGTTTCATTCCATAGATTAAGTTGCCCTTCACCGATAGATGGGGGAAGAGCCGTCCATCCTGGAAAATATATCCGATGCGGCGTTTTTCCGGTGCCAGGTTGATTTTTTTATTTGAGTCAAACAACCGGTGATCATTGACGACAATGTGTCCTGTGTCGGGTGTTGTGAGTCCTGCCACCATGTTGACAATGGAGGTTTTTCCTGCCCCGGAGGCTCCAAACAACGCCGTAACCCCCGAGGCTTCTCCTGTAAATTGCGCATTGACTTGAAAATCGCCCTGACGTCGCTGGATGCTGATGTCCATCATGGATATTTTTTTCCTTCTTCGCTTTGGCAGCGCATTCTGCCATGCGTTTTTTTTATATGAAACTCCATCCAAGGTGCTGCAATAATGAGAGTTTCAACTTTCGTTGTGGCAGGTGTTTACTGCCATGTATGTTTTTATATGAAAAGGTCGCTTTCAAGTCTACCTCAGCTGAGCCCCTCCCCCGATGGGCAATAGGAATCGGACAATCGAGCTGTCTACAGTTCCGGTCCGGGACCATTGCCCGTCGGGGGGGGCGGCATATTACCATTTGGCTCCGCGTCTACGACCCATTTTTCGCTGTGGTTGCAAGAATTTTTCACCCTAACCTTTTATGTACCGAGCAAAACGCTTTGCCATGATCTCAGAAAAAACAAGCGCCACCATGGCAATGGCGATGGAGAGAACACAAAGCCGCGTGGCCCCGGTCTCTCCTCCGGGCATCTGGGTAAGGGTGTAAAGTGCCAGGGGCAGGGTCTGGGTCTCCCCCGGAATATTGGAGACAAAGGTGATGGTGGCTCCAAACTCCCCCAGGCTTCTGGCAAAGGCCAGGATCAGTCCCGTGATGATACCCGGCACCATCAAAGGCAGAGTGATGGTGAAGAAAACCCTCATCTGCCCTGCCCCCAGTGTTCTGGCCGCAAATTCCAGTCCCTGGTCCATCCCCTCAATGGATAGCCGTACCGAACGGACCAGCAGGGGAAAAGCCATCACCGCTGCCGCAATGGCAGCCCCCTTCCAGTTAAAGGCAAAGGTCAGCCCCATGTATTGGTAAAGAAAGGCCCCCACCATTCCCTTTCGCCCGAGCAGCACCAGGAGCAGATACCCCGTTACCACCGGGGGCAGCACCAGGGGCAGATGGAGTAATCCATCCAGAACACTTTTGCCGGGGAATTTCAGCCGTGCCAGTACCCATGCCGCTGCAATTCCGGGGGGCAGGCTGCAGAGCACGGCCCACCCGGATATGCAAAGACTCAGTCGCAGGGCTTCAAGTTCAATGTCCGTCAAGTGAAAAAAAGAGATCATTTTACACTGAAGCCGTATCTTTCAAAAATATTTATGGCTTTTGGGGAGGTCAGGAATGAAAGAAAGGCTTGGGCTTCCGGGGTCTTCTGCCCGGCAATGATGGCTGCCGGATAGACAATGGCAGGATGGCTGTCCGCCGGAAAGGCGGCGATGACCTTCACCTTGTTAGAGATGGCGGCATCTGTGGCATATACCTGGCCCACCGGCACCTCCCCCCGGGCCACCAGGGCCAAGGCTGCTCTGACGTCCTTGGATCGAACGATTTTGTCCTTGACGCTTTCCCATATGCCCAGGTTTTCCATGGCCTTTTTGCCGTAAATGCCCGATGGAACATGATCGGGATCTCCCATGGCCATGTGGCCGTTGCCGATGAGAGTGACAAGGGGAAAATCCTTTTCAATGGTGATGGTGTACAGTGTGCTGTCATGGGGAGCGATGAGCACAAGACGGTTGCTTAAAAGATCAAACCGGGTGCCGGGTTCTATCAAGTTTTGCTCTTCCAGGTAATCCATCCATTTTTTGTTGGCGGAGATGTAGACCTGGGCCGGTGCGCCCTTATCGATCTGCCTTGCAAGGGTGGATGATGACGCAAAGGAGGTGACAGCCTTGATTCCCTTTGTTTTTGAAAACAGGGCGGCAATGTCGGTGACGGCGTTGGTGGTTGAACCGGCACTGAAAACAATGACGGAATGTTCCTGGGAGATGGCCTGTGTGGATGTCACAAGGATTAGCAGAACAGAAAGGAGCCATGTACAGATTGGGAGTGCATTTTTGAATGATTTCATTTTTATTGCCTTGTTTTTGGGGGTGTTTACCACTATTTATGTGTTGTTAAACGTTATATTGACGTTTTTAACTTACATATTGCATGTAATTGGTCAAGCTTTTTTTAAGCATTGGCTTGATTGTTGGGCTCATGTTGTGTTTCAGGGTCTTATTTCCTTGAAACGATGATAACCCATTGTATTTAATGAGAATAATTTATGGTTTTAACATCCGCAAGGCCTTTGGTTAATTTTTAATAAATTCAGTGCATTATACTGAATTTGAAGCTATAAGACCCCGGAATCCAACATGAGCCGATTGTTTTTGCATGCTTTTTTTGCGGTAAAACTCCGTCTAAGTGGGCGTAGTTAGGACCAAGCCCCATTTTGTTCACAACGAGGGGGGCAAGCACTCCATTTTGAAAAAACCTTACCGTGGACGAAAACCGGGAAGAGAAACAGGCCTTTCTGGAAAAGGAGATGGCATGAACCCGGTGATCCCCGTCTTTTTCCCCTGACACTGCCCGCCGGTACTGTATTACGGCAGGGTAACGGTCAATCTCGACCATTGTCCTATGTTACTTTCAAATTTCACACTGCCTCCATGGAGTTCGACTATCCGTTTAACAATACTCAACCCCAGACCAGAGCCCCCATGTTCGGTTGATCGGGATTTTTCAACCCGATAAAATTGATCAAATATTTTAGAAGTTTCCGCTTCGGCAACACCCGGGCCGGTGTTGCCGATCATTACCGTCAGCCCGGAGGCAGAAATGTTACCTGTGAGTTCAACCCTTCCCCCCTTCTCGTTATATTTGATTGCATTATCCAGGATATTTGAGAATGCGCGGTTTAGTTTTTTACCATCCGCCTGGATGACGATTCCTTTGGGAAATCGAATGTCCATTTCGATTTTGCGGGAATCTGCCAGGAAGCGATATTCTTCGACGAGGGACAACAGCAGTTTGCTGATTTCAACCGGGTGGGCTTCGATGGTGGATAATGTTTCCAGGGATGATAAGTTGAGCAGGTCCTTGACCAGTCGCTCCATGCGTAAAACCTGATTTTTTAATCTGAGGAGGTTATGCCTTACAGGGGAGGTCAGCTTGTCATCGTCAAGGCAAGCAATTTCATCTACGGCAAGCCGTATGGTCGTCAGTGGTGTTTTTAATTCGTGTGAGGTATCAAAAAGAAAATCTCGCTGTCGCATAAAAGAGTATTGCAATCGATCCAGCATCTGATTGATGGTTCTTGCCAGTTCGCTGAATTCATCCTTTTCAGCTCCTTCAATGGGTATTCGTTGCTCAAGATTCTTTTCGTGAATATTTTGAGCCATGCTTTTCATTTTACCAATGGGATGAAGAATCTTGCTGGCCAGAAAACGACTGATGACGACCAGAACCAGGGTGGAAAACAACAGCCCGGCCAAAATTCCGAAAATCAGCTCCCATATCTCTTCGTGCAATTTTACCATTGGCCTGGCAATCTGGACAATGTACGACCGCCCGCCCAATTCAATGGACAAGGTTCTTACCCGATAGGGCATATCCTGGTTCCGCATCGGGGCCAGGTCGTCTTTTCCCTCTGACACAAGGGGACGGACAATGGCTTTGGAGCCGGGGTTTACCTGGGGCAATCGAACCGAAGTTGCCAGGTTGGACTGAAAAATGGATTCGTGGGTGACGTCACTATGAATTTCAATCCAATACTGATAGATTTCTAATAAAACAGTCTCCATACGCTTTGTATCCCCTTCCGTTTGTGCTTTTACGACGATTGCGGTTGTTCTAAGGGCTTCCTCCTTCAATTGCCTGTCAAGAAGAGCGTAAGGTTGTTCCATCAGTTCGTAGAAAATGACAATAGAAAACAATAAACTGGAAATAAAACCTGCACCGACTATGAATAGGGTAATTCTTGTTTTAACAGTCATTTTTCTGTGTCTCCAATGAGATATCCAACCCCGCGAACGGTTCGGATAATCCTGGTGTTCCCGGAATCTCCAATTTTACGACGCAGGTTTTTCATATGAACATCCATGAAATTGGACATGCTGAATGGGTCGAAATCATCGCCCCACACATGTTCAGCCAGACTGAAACGAGACACGACTCTATTTTTGTTGTGCAGGAGAAATTCAAGGATGGAAAACTCTCTGGGGGTCAGTTCAACCGGCTTGCCTCCCCTGGTTACCTCGCGGCTAACCGTATTAAGCGTTAAATTATCAACTTGTAAAATAGAGTCACACTGGCCTCCGGATCTCCTGAGCAAAGCACGTACCCGGGCCAGCAGTTCATCCATGGAAAATGGCTTGCTCAGGTAGTCATCCGCACCAAGGTCAAGGCCCTTTACTTTATCGGTGGCGTCTCCCTTTGCGGTCAGAATAAGAACAGGGGAATCTATCTTGATCTGTCTTATCTGTGTCAGGGTTGTAAACCCGTCCATTTTCGGCATCATGATATCGAGAATGATAAGATCAAAGGGGGTGTCGCATATCTTATCCAGAGCCTCTTCTCCATTTGTAGCTGTCGCCACGATGTAACGCTGGCCTGTTAAAATTTGCTGGATCTGGTCCAGCAACGCCTTATTATCGTCGACAAGCAAAATTTTCACTTTTGCACGCTCCCTGAATTTTTTATATGAAATACTCCGTAAAGCGGAGAATATTTCAAGCGTTGTTGTGGGCAGAACGAGATCAGAATGAGGTTTGCCCATGGCAGTTATACAATGTTATCTCTGACCCCATCGGTCCCCCACTGATGTCGAGTGGGCCAGGTTATGATCAAGCCCCCAATTTTCATGCGGACCGGGTAATCAGCCAGACACCGGCACATATGATAATAATACCGGTCCATCTTGCAGTGCCGATACCCTCATTGAAAAACATTTGACCGGCCAATGCCGTTACAATATAACCGATGGAAAGAAGCGGATAGGCATAACTCACTTCAACCCTTGAAAGTACCAGCAGCCACACCGTCACGCTGACGATGTAGCATCCGAGTCCGATGAGTATAAAGGGGTTTAAAGCAACAGCAAAAAAAATGCGCCCACAGTTTTGCAGACAGAAATCAAAATAACCGATCTGGCGCATTCCCTGTTTCAGGGCCAGTTGTGCGGATGCATTGAGCAGAACGCCAAAAACTATAAGTGGCAGGTACCTTGCCATGATTGTCCTTTTTAAGTAGATGTGATTACGTGTTTATCCCATACGCGTAAATATGAATTTACCATACTCTTGAGTAGCAGAATCCATATACAGTTTCAATGAACTCTCCGATAAGTTAAAACCTTATGCCTGCATTGTGGCATTAAAAAACTCACCATAAGCCAATTTCAATATTTCCAAATAACATAGCCGGCAGACCCGCTCCGCTCCTGAAAAACGGGCTGGGGAAGTTGGTTTCTCCATCGGGCAATATTTTTCTTTCTGGCCACCAGGATCGTTTTCCCCCTGTTGTGCTCAATCAACGCCACCGCAGATGAAATATCAAGCAGCCTGCCCTGGGCATCTTTATATTTCAGGCCATAATCAAGTTCACCCGTCCCTCCAAGTATGTAAACATTGCTTCGCTTCAGATACCAGCCCACCGCCCTGATTGAATTATCGTCGGAAATAATAATATCTTCATCGGAAATGTCCTGGGCATATTGTTCCAGCAGGGGACCGGGAGACTTTGACTCGCGTGTCAAGTCCGGAATGGTGAAGTGGATAATAAAAAACAACAGAAGCGGAGAAAGACTGAAAATAAGTGTTTTGTTGACGGTTCTCCGGCTTCGGAAAGCCCAAACGAGGAATAGAATCAGGAAAAACAGACCATTGACGACCATCATCGCCTTCCATGTCTGGCTGTAAGGTCGGAAACCGTTGAAACCAGAAAGTTGAACATAAAGGAAACCTATAAGGATCAGACTGAAAAAAACGGCGTTGGCAAAAACTCCTCCCTGGAAAAATCGATTCTTTGTATTTTCCTCCAGAGCCTGCAACAGCCCAAAGGCCATGAGGATGGAAAAAGCCGGAAAACAGGGCAGTATGTAGGTTAAAAGCTTTCCGTTGGAAAAAGAAAAAAACACAAACGGGAACACCAGCCAGCAGATACAAAATTTCAACAAACGGCCTTGGGCTCCATTTTTCAACAATCGGGATTTTATTCCGGGTACGGCAGCGGGGATTAAAAACACCCAGGGAATAAACATGCCGGGAGCTGTTAGAAAGAAGAACCAGAAAGATTCTTTATGTTGGGCGTTGTCGCCCATAAACCGTCGGATATGTTCGTTCCAGAAAAAGAAACGCCAGAAATCAGGTTCCCGCAGGTGGATTGAGATACTCCATGGCAGAGAAACCAAAAAAGCGGTAAGAATCGGCAGCCAGCCCATGAGAACCAGATCCCTGTAACGGCGCTGCCAAACCAGGTAGGGCACAATTGCCAGGACAGGTACGGCCAATCCAAGAAATCCTTTGGTCATAAAGGCCAGACCACAGCCCAGCCCGGCAAACAGTAAAAAACCTTTTTCCCGGGCCGATCCTGGAGGTGCTTCGGAAGCAAAATAAAAACCGGTGATGGTCGCCGTCAGAAAGAGGGCAAACAGACTGTCAAGTACTGCGGTGTTGCCCACCCCGAACACCTCAACACAGGATAAAAAGATAAGGGCTGACAGAGCCGGCCTGAAACCATTATCATCATCCGAAGCACCACCAGCACCTTGGTCTTCATGATTTTTACGACAAGACACGCGGATGGCCAGTATATATATCAGCAGGGCAGACAAGCCAACAGCCAGGGCAGAGGGAAGGCGCACGGCAAAATTATTCTCTCCAAACAGCAGCAGAGAAGCCCCATGAACCCAATAGCCCAGGGCCGGTTTTTCAAAGTAGCGAAGTCCGTTGAGGTGAGGAACAATCCAGTCGCCACCTGCAATCATCTCCCGGGGGATTTCAGCGTAGCGCGTTTCATCCGGCACAACCAGATCTCGTACGCCAAGAGGAAGTATATAGGCGAACAGAAAAAATGAGAGAAGTAGAAGAACATATCGTTTGCTGAGTGTACTCATCGTTAACTGACCTCAGGTTGAAAATTCAATGCAGACAGGAGATCTGCCTGGCAGGCAAGCCATCCGTCTCTGCCTGCTGCCGCACCTCTATTTATATTTGATTGTGCTGTTTTTCCGCTTTTGGTGTGGATCTCACCAAGGGCGCTGAAGGTAATCCCCCGCTGTTTTGCCCTGGTGAGAAAGTCCTGGAACAGCGCAAGGCAACTGATTCCCTCCACCTCGGCATGGACGGTCAACACATTGAGCCGATCGGGGTGAATCATGCTCAAAAGCCTGTCGTTGTAGGTCCCGGGTGTGCATTGGCGGCCGACAAGTTCATCATAGGTCGGCAGGGTGGTGGGTATCTGTGCATGGCGATACCGTCGGTTGTCAATCAGCGGGGAAAAAAGGGAATGTCCGCGACAATCCGATTCGAAACGGAAGGGAAAGTGTTCCAGCGCGGCAAGTGCTTCCGAGGTAATCCGCCAGGCGGGGGCAGCAAAACAGTCGGGGGGGTGCCCCAGGATCTTCGTCAGCAATGCGTATCCTTTTCTGATTTCAGCGGTTATGGCCAGTTGATCCATTTTTTCAATTCCCATCTGCCAGCGGTGATGATCCCAGGCATGCAGACCGATTTCATGCCCTGCCGCTGCAGCCATGCGCATGGGGCCCGGGCAGTGATGACCGATGACAGGTCCTGGCCACAGGGTGCCTCGCATAAAAATATCCCATCCATAAAGCGTGACCGCCCGGGTTCTGAGCATCTTTATCAGGAAAGCAGGGCGCATCAAACGCCAGAGATGACGTCCCATATTGTCCGGTCCAACTGAAAAAAAGAAACTGGCCCGGATATGATGCCGGTTCAAAAGATCAATCAGGTTGGGAACCCCGATACGAGTGCCCCGCAAGGTATCGACATCTATTCGCAGGCCGACATGGCACATGATGTTGCCTCCGTTGTACATCCCACCGCTGCATTGAGAAAATAATCCAGGGTTTCCTGGACGGACTGCTCGAACGGCACGTTGGGCACCCATCCCAGAATCTGCTGGGCCTGGCGGATGGATGGCCTCCGGTGCTGAACATCCTGGTATCCTGACCCGTAATAAGCCCGGGCCTCAATGTGCTGTATTCCGCCATCCGGCGGGAAATGGGATCGTAGCGGGTGGCCGGCAAATTTTTCCCGGAGAATATGGGCAAGGGTGGCCATGCTGTACTCGTTATCCGGATTTCCAATATTAAAGATATGAGCGCTGCACTGATCGTTTCTATTCTCTATGATTCTGAAAAGACAGTCAATACCATCTCTGTAGTCGGTGAAACAACGCTTTTGCCCGCCGCCATCCACCAATCGAATGGGGGAACCTTCCACCAGGTTCAGAATGAACTGAGTGATGACTCGGGAACTGCCGATGCGAGCCGATTGCAGTGAGTCCAGCTTTGGGCCCACCCAGTTAAAAGGTCGGAAAAGCGAGAATTGCAGCCCCTGACTCTTACCGTATGCCCAGATCACCCGATCCAGCATCTGCTTACTGCATGAATAAATCCAACGCTGTTTATGTATGGGGCCAAGAACAAAGTTTGAGTACTGTTCGTCAAATTCATCATCCGTGCACATGCCATAGACTTCCGAGGTAGAAGGGAAGATCAGTCGTTTTTCATACTTGACGCAATACCGTACAACACGCAGATTTTCCTCAAAATCCAGCTCAAAAACGCGCAACGGGTTGCGTACATACTCAATGGGTGTGGCAATGGCCACCAGCGGAAGGACAATATCACATTTGCGCACATGATACTCGATCCATTCCCGCATGATCGAAATATCTCCTTCCGTGAAATGAAAATCGGGATGTCCCAGCAGATGTCCGATGCTGCTCGAACACAGATCCATTCCGTGGACTTCATAACGGCCGCTTTCCAGCAGCCTTTCACTCAGGTGATTGCCGATAAAGCCGTTGACACCGAGGATCAGGACATGCTTTTTGCGACGTTCTTCGGTCAATATCTCGGTTTTTCCGTTGAATCGCATACCCACTGCCAGATTAAGCTCCCGGGCCAGTTGTCTGCCGCTCATGTAGATGCCGTTTTCTGTCTGGCCGTATTGTATCTCCAATGCACCGTCACCACAGGCGATTTGTAGCGGATCTGTGGACAATATGGCGCCGGGGGCAACCCCTGGTGATGCTGGGGCCGGTGCCACATCCCAGAAGATGCACCGACGATTCCCCAGGAATGAAAACGCGCCGGGATAGGGGCGGGTCACCGCTCGTACCAGATTTCGGATCATGGTGGCGTTTTGGCTCCAGTTGATCAGCCCGTCCCGGGGGGTGCGCCCACCGAAATAGCTGGCCCTGGTTTCGTCCTGGGGGATCGCTTTGATCTTGACTTCCCGGATCGCCGGCAGTGTTTCAGCCAGAAGAGCACCCGATGCTTCAGCGATTTTTTCATGAAGGCTCAAGGCAGTATCACTCTCCTCAATGGGTACTCGCTGCTGACCGATGATGTCTCCATCATCGGGACGTGATGTCATGTAATGCAGGGTGACCCCGGTCTCTTTTTCGCCGTGTACCAGCACCCAGTTTACCGGACATCTGCCACGATAGCGAGGCAGAAGCGATCCATGCAGGTTCAGGCAGCCTTTGGGGGGGATGGAGAGAATATCCTTGCCAATCATATTTCGGTAGTAAAAAGAAAAGATAATATCCGGTGTCAATTCCCGAACCCGTTCAACCCAGAGGGGATGATTGATATCTTCCGGCGCATGGACCGGAATATCGTTTGCTGCCGCCAACTGAGCCGTTGCCTGAAACCATATGATTTCCTGCGGGTCATCTTTATGGGTAAAGACCGCCTGGATATCAAAGCCATTAGCCAAAAGGGCTTTGATGCCAATGCATCCGATATTGTGATAGGCAAATACAATTGCTTTCATGGGTTGCTCCTTAATTTGTGTATATGAGAGATGGGTGCATTGCGGATTTCCTGCACAAAAAAACGCGGTCGGCCCCGCACATCGTGGTAGATGCGCCCGATGTATTCTCCAAGAAGGCCCATGCCGATAAACTGCGCTCCGATAAAGACGAAAAGAAATGCAAAAAGGGTAAATATACCATCGGCAGCCCACTGGGAGCCGTAGATAAATCTTAATATCATCAGCAAAATCCCGAAGCCCATGCCGCCAACGGCAATGAGAAGCCCCAGAAGAGAAAGTAAGCGCAGGGGGAAAGTGGACATGGAGGTGAGGAGATCAAACTGAAGGGAAATCAGTTTTAAAATGCTGTACTTGGATTGGCCGTTTTCCCGACAGACGTGCTTGACGTTTATTTCAGTGGTGGTGCCGGCAAAACTGTTGGCCAGGATGGGGATAAATGTGGAACGTTCGCGGCATTGGAGCATGGCATCGACCACCGGTCGGCGATATCCTCTGAGCATGCAACCGTAGTCATGCATCATTACTCCGGTGGTCTGCCGGACGAGCCGGTTGATAACTGCCGAGGCGCCACGACGAAACACAGCATCCTGCCGGTGCTCACGCACGGTGCCCACCACATCAATTCCGCGATCCATTTCTGCGACCAGCCTGGGAATCTCCTCCGGGGGATTTTGAAGGTCCGCATCCAGCGTTATGACCATGTTGCCTTTGCTTTGTTCCAGCCCGGCAAAAATAGCTGCATGCTGGCCGTAATTCCGGTTTAAAATTAGGCCCATAACCTCGGCATGATTCTCCGCAGCCTGGAGAATGAGTTCCTGGGAATCATCCTGGCTGCCGTCATCAACCAGGATGATTTCAAAAACGCGTTCCATTTTTTTGCAGGCGGCAAGACATCGGTCAACGAGTTCCGGCAGATTGTCCTTTTCGTTGTAAACCGGTATGACAAGGGAAATCTCCGGTGCGTTCATGAGAGCACCTCCTTTATGGCGGCCACCACTCCATCCACATCTTCCAGGGTCATGTCCGGAAACAGAGGCAGTGAGCAAATCCGTTCAGAATTCCATTCGGTATTCGGGAGGGACCCCTTTGGAAGGCGTAATTTTTCTTGATAATATTTCTGGGTGTGCACGGCCTTAAAGTGGATACCGGTGCCGATATTGCGTTTTCTAAGTTCAGACATGAAGGTTTCCCGGTCCATGGCACCTCGCCTCGTATTCAGTCGGACAACAAACAGGTGCCAGGCGTGGCGCATGGGATAATGCGGCAGTCCAAGGGGCAGAATTTCATCCACATCAGCCAGCAATTTCCGGTAGTGCAGCGCCAGCAGGTTTCGCCTTTCGATGAATTGATCAAGCCGGTTCAATTGACCCAGGGCAAGGACCGCAGCCATGTCGGTGAGGTTGTATTTGAACCCCGGCTCCAAAACCTCAGCCTGGGGGGAGCGGCCCTGCATGTCTCGGTCATAGGCATTCACGCCAAGGCCGTGAAATTTTAGCCGACGGATGCGTTCGAGGAGTTCGACGTTGTCGGAACAAAACATTCCTCCCTCGCCACAGGTGATGTTTTTGATGGGGTGAAAGGAGAAAATGGCAGTACCCCGTTGACCGATTTTTTCTTTCCTGTATTTGGTGCCTGCGGCATGGGCTGCGTCTTCTACCAGGGAGATGTTTTTAGCCGAAGCCAGCTGTCGCAGGCCTTCCATGTCCGCTGCTGCGCCTGCAAAATGCACCGGAATCATCAGTCTGGTGCGCCCGGTGATGAGCGGCTCAACGGTTTGTGCCGAAACCATCATTGTCCCACGGTCGACATCCGCGAAAACCGGTGTGCCCCCTGCAAGCTTGATGAGATTCACCGTGGATACCCAGGTCATGGAGGGCGTTATCACTTCATCTCCAGGACCGATCCCCAGGGCCGTTAGTAGAAGGTGCATGGCACCTGTGGCAGAACAGGTGGCCACCGCTCCCTGGGTATGACAGTAACGCTTAAAAGCTTCTTCGAACTCGGCAGCCTTTGGCCCTGTGGTGATCCAGCCGGAGCGCAGAACATCGGTGACGGCCTTGATCTCCTTATCGTTGATGGATGGTTTGGAGAATGGCAGGAATGTGGATCTCATATGTTGTTCCTTCTTTCAGATTCGGGTGCCTGTGACCAGTTGAATAAACGAGAATTGCTCGTAACATCGGCCCGCTGTCATAATCAGCAAGATTGATCCTCTAACAGAGTGGCCTGTGTTTTTAAGCAGGTCCCAAAAGCGGTTCGAATGATAAGTCCGCTTTTTGATTTGAAATTTAGCAGGTGAAGATGAAGAAAGAATGAAGAGGGTGGGTAAAGGGGGAGTTTTTTTCTGAGTTTACAAAATTATAATGGGGTGGTGACCCCACCCCCAAGAAAGAAGCTCATAATACTATCCAAACACCATTTAAAGCAATTTAAGTAAGGAGATAATAATATGGGTATTGTAGAGGAAAAATTTCAGGATGGACAGCAAAAAACATCTGATGAAAACGCCAAAGTATTGAGCAATTTCTTTCGGTGTTTGACCCTGCTCGAAAAAACACTTGAGCGCCTGTCAAGGCATCGCTGGTATGGCAAAAAGCAATATCCTGAAGTTTATTTTGAAATTATTTCAACGATATGTTGGCTTCGCACATGGGCTAAAGATTATAAAGTTTTTAGTGGTACCCATATCTTTCAGGAAACCTTTGCTGTTTTTGTAATAGGTGTTTTATGTAATGTTAAAAGAGATATTATCGTTTTTAAATTATATATCTCAACTTTCGGACTTCATTTCAAACCCGTCGTTTTTATACAATTCATGTTCCGACGGGGTCAGGCTTGTGTTATTGATGGTATCGACCAAGGCCTTTGCAAACGAAAAACGCCTCGATAATGTCAATAACGCAAGCCTGACCCCACCACGAAAGGCGAACACCGAAAGTTGAGTTATATATTGTATGTCATTGGTCAAGTTTTTTTAAGCATTGGCTAATCTGCCCGATCCTTGTGTGATCTGTTTGCAAAAATACGCGAATTTTATTATCATGGTGAAATTTCGGGTCCCTGGAGCCCATTGTTTTTAGGGTGGTATTCTGTGAAATTGATCCGAAATATCAAAGTTTTTTCTGAAGGATTTACCATAAATTTCAAATATGCCATGGAGCAAACAGAAATATGTCCAAGACAAAACCACAGATCACCTGTCATGTGAAGACTTACCGCCAGTCAAAGGGGTGGTCGCAGTCGGAACTGGCGGACAGGATCGGTGTAAAACGACAGGCCATCTATGACATAGAGTCCGGGCGTTATCTGCCCAATACGGCCGTTGCCCTGAAGCTTGCCAGGCATTTTGGCTGCCGCGTGGAAGATCTTTTTGTGGACGAGGCCCCTGGGGAAAAAGAGTCCGTTGTCATGGTGGAAAAGCCCGGTTCACAGAGGATTTCAGCGGCCAGGGTCCGGGGACGGCTGGTGGGATTTCCCCTGGATGGCCCCGGAACCATGGTGAACACCTTTACCTCTGCCGATGCCATTTTATCCGACGATGGGTCCCTTGCTGAACTGTTGTGTCCCTCGGATTACCTGGACAGAACCATTCTTCTCATGGGATGCGATCCTGCCTTTGATATCCTCAGTGCCCATGTGGCACGCATTGCCCCCGATGCCCGTATCCACTGCCGTTTTGCCACCAGCCATCTGGCACTGGAACGTCTGGGCCAGGGCTATACCCACATTGCCGGAACCCATCTGCACAACCGTGACATCAAAGAATCTAATGTTTCCATGGCTTCTGAGGTGCTCTCCGCTGCCGGTGGGGTTGTGGTGGGGTTTTCTTTCATGGAAGAGGGGCTGATGGTGGCCCGGGGCAATCCCCTTAAAATAAAGGGCTTGCAGGATCTTGTCCGGTCCGATGTGCGATTTATAAATCGGGACCCAGGAGCTGCACTGCGGGTGCTTTTCGATGATCTGCTCCAGAAAGCCGGTATTCCATCAAGCGCTGTCAATGGATATGAACATCTGGCATACAGCCATACCCAGGGTGCCCGGGCCGTTAGTTATAATCTGGCAGATGCGGCCCTGGGGTTGCGGGTGATTGCCCATGCCTTTGACATGGATTTTGTGACCCTGGATGCCGTGCGCTGCGATCTGGTCATTCCATCGGACATGATGGAACTTGCAACGGTGAAGGTGATGCTGGATGTCCTGCAATCCCGCTCCTTAAGGCAGGAGCTGATGGCCATACCCGGTTATGAAACCCGTATGACAGGAAAGATCATCGCCCGGGTGTAATTGAGCAGGCCAAAACAGATGAATATGGGGTGGTGTTTGAATATTTACCACCGAAGGTTGAGTGATCTAATAACACGGGCAAAAGAAATTTCATGGACCATGCAACACTGGAAAATTTGAAAAAGCGACACACGGCATTGAAGCTGCTCAATGCCGATCACATGCCTCTGATGATCAGCTTCTTTCACCGAACCTTTATTGTTCCCAATCAGCGCTCCATTGCCATGGCCGAGCTTTGCACCCTCCTGGATGATTATCTGTTTCATTTAAAAGAAGAGGTGGGTGAGGAAAGATACCCCCGATCTGCCAGACAATACCTTGAAGAATGGGCCTCCGGCGACAACGCCTTTTTACGTAAATATTACTCGGACACCGGCGATGATGCCCTGATGGATCTCACCCCGGCGGTGGAAAAGGTGGTGGAATGGCTCCAGGGATTGCGCCAGCAGCAGTTTGTGGGTACGGAATCCCGGCTTTTAACGGTGTTTGAGCTTTTAAAAGACATTGTGTTTAAAACCGACGAAGACCCTGAAAGCCGGATTCGGGAGTTGGAAGACCGGAAAAAAGAGATTGATCTGGAGATTGAGAAAATAAGACACCAGGGGGTGCTGCCCTATGATCCCACCCAGGTGAAGGAGCGGTTTTTTCAGGTGGAGGAGACCGCCCGGAAACTGCTGTCTGATTTTCGTCAGGTGGAGCACAATTTCCGGGAGCTGGACCGCATGACAAGGCAGCGCATTGCCAAAAGCGACAAAACCAAAGGTGCCCTGCTGGATGAAATCTTCCATGATCAGGATGTGATCTGGGATTCCGATCAGGGAAAAAGCTTCAAAGCCTTCTGGGAATTTCTCATGTCCACGGTGAGCCAGAAACAGCTGCGGTTCCTCCTTGAAAAGATCAAATCCTTGAAAGAGGTCCAGGAGATCAATCCAGACCCTTTTTTGTTTGATATCCAGTACCATCTGCTGGACGCGGGAGAAAGTGTTCACAACACCAGCGCCCTTTTGACGGAGCAGTTGGGCCGGTACCTGGATGAACAAACCTATCTGGAAAATCGCAGGATCATGGATTTGATCCGGAAGATAGAGAAAAAAGCCATTGATATCAGGGATAATTCCCCCGTTGACAAGGAATTCATTACCATGGACGGGGTGAAACCCGACATTGATTTTACCATCAGCCGTCGCTTGTTTGTGCCCCCCAGAACCCCCAAGATTAATTTATCCGACCTCAAAGAGGGGAAGGCCCCCCTGGATCTGGATGTCCTTTACCGCCAGATTTACATTGATGTGAGGGAGCTGGAGCTGAACATTCAAAAAGCCCTGGAAACCCGTTCCCAGATATCTCTTTGTGATCTTTTGAAGGCGTTCCCGGTGAAAAACGGACTGGCCGAACTTCTGGCCTATTTAAATCTGGCATTTAATGGTAAAAAGGCCATGGTCAATGATGAAGAAACCGAGGTGGTTGATTACACGACCAGGGCGGGACGATGCAGGACTGCCACCATGCCCCAGGTGATTTTTACACGGTGATGACAGAAGATGGGGATAAAAATCGGATCAGCGACTGACAGAAAGGGTGTTGAACTTGAACGATGAAATAATGCTGCCGACACCGGGGGGCCAGGTCTCCCCGGTTCTGATTCAGCTTTTAAAGGGAGTGCTCTACCAGGAGCGTTATCCTGTCCTGTGGCAGGATCTCCTGACCTTCCAGGGGCAGGTACGTAACTATTTCAGTGTCATCGGACTTGAACTGCTTTTGGATGAAGCCGAAGGATTTGCCTTTCTGCGCCAGGCCCAAGCCACATCCAACGGGGAAGAAACAGAGGTTGAGGCCCCACTGCCCCGGCTTGTTTCCCGTCGACCCATGGGATACCCGTTAAGTCTTTTGTGCGTGCTGCTGCGCAAAAAATTGGCAGAATTTGATGCCAGGGGCGGTGCCACCCGTCTGGTTCTGAGCCAGGCACAGATTGTGGAGATGATGCATGTGTATATGCCTCCCCAGAAAAATGAAGCCCGCACCGTGGATGTCATTAACACCACCATCAAGAAAACCATGGATCTGGGATTTTTAAAAAAACTTGGCAGTGATGGACAGCAATATGAAGTGGGCCGCATCATCAAAGCACTGGTGGATGCCGACTGGTTAAAGAAGCTGGACACACTGCTTAACGAATACATGGAATATGCCAAG
Organism: uncultured Desulfobacterium sp.; assembly: GCA_963674605.1. GTDB lineage: Bacteria > Desulfobacterota > Desulfobacteria > Desulfobacterales > Desulfobacteraceae > Desulfocicer. The sequence goes on from OY771474.1 coordinate 3,297,072, forward strand.
AGAGATGACTGAACGCATTGATACCCCGGATCTGGCCGGATTTCGGCTCCATTGTCTGGAGCTGTACAACTGGGGAACCTTTCATAATGATGTGTGGCACATTGATCCCGGTGGGAGAAACAGCCTTTTAACCGGAGATATCGGCTCGGGCAAGTCCACCCTGGTGGATGCCGTCACCACCCTTCTTGTGCCCCACCATCGCATTGTGTTTAACAAGGCGGCCGGGGCCGGTACCAAGGAGCGATCTCTGTACTCCTATATCCGGGGGGAGTACAAAAATGTCAAGTATGACTATGAACAGACCGGTAAACCCGTGGCCCTGCGCGATGAAAATGCCTGTACCATTCTCCTGGGATATTTTTACAACCAGGCCTTTGACACCGGCATCACCCTGGCCCAGGTGTTCTGGTTAAAAGACAACCGCACTCAGCCCGAGCGGTTTTTTGTCATTGCTGAATCACAATTGTCCATCACCGATCATTTCACCGATTTTGGCGATAACATCCTGGATTTGAAAAAACGTCTGAAAAAACAACCCCGGGTGCAGGTGCTGGATCAGTTTAAATCCTACAGCAGTAAATTTCGTCGTCTGTTCGGCATTAAAGACCCCCAGGCACTGGATCTCTTCCACCAGACGGTTTCCATGAAATCCGTGGGAAATCTCACCGAGTTTATCCGCATGCACATGCTGGAAAGAACCGATGTGGCCACCCGCATCCAGGATATTCGCAAAAATTTTGATAACCTCAACAAAGCCTATGAGGCGGTGATCCAGGCCAAGGAGCAGGTGGCGGCGTTGACGCCCATTTGTGAATATGGCAAAACCCATGCCCGGGAGGAAGACCAACAGAAACATCTCCATGCCTGTCGAAACGCCCTGAACCCCTATTTTGCCTATATGCAGATCAAGCTGTTGACCCGGAAGATTGAGCAGCTCCAGCGGGACAGCAATAAACTTCAGCACAATCTTCAGGTCATGGATAACACCCTTTCCGGGCTGCGTCAAAAACACCATACCCTGCAAAAGGACATCGACGATAACGGTGGCAGGCGCATCCAGGATATTGCAAAAGAGGTGCGTTTTCTGGAAAGAGAGCGGGATCAGAAAAAGCAGCGGGAACACGATTATCTTGGGGTAATAGAGGTCCTTGGCCTTGTGGCTGTGCACAGGGTTGAAGCTTTCTGGGACAACCGGAAACAGGCGGAAAAGATCCTGAAACAGGAGGACAGGCGCCTGAAGGAGATCCAGGACCAGCAGGTCACCACCCGCATTGCCATGAACAATCTTCAAGAGAAGATCAAGGCCATTGACGAGGAGATTGTCTCGCTTAAAAGCCGGAAAAGCAATATTCCCCTGCGTAACCTGGCCCTGAGGGAAAAAATGGCCCGGGTGCTGGGGGTGGATGAGGAGACAATGCCCTTTGTGGGGGAGCTGATCCGGGTGGATGAAGACGAGAGCCTGTGGGAGGGGGCCCTGGAGCGACTGCTTCACAACTGGGGCTTGAGTCTGCTGGTACCTGAACAGCGCTATGACCATGTGAGTCAATATGTGGATAAAACCCACCTGGCGGGTCGTCTGGTTTATTTCAGGGTACCGGATGTTTCAAAACCCATGGCCCGGGGATCGGAGGCCCATGAAAATTCGCTGGTGCACAAGATCCGCATCAAGCCCGATACCCCCCACTACGGCTGGCTTTTCAATGAACTGGTGAAACGGTTTGATTATGCCTGTTGTGATACCCTGGCCGGGTTTAAGCAGTTTCCCCGGGCCATCACCCGGAAAGGCCAGATGAAAACAGGCGGCCAGCGCCATGAAAAGGATGATCGTTACTCAATCCATGACCGGAGCCGTTATATCCTTGGGTGGCAGAACAAGGAGAAGATCAAAACCCTGGAGGGCATCAAAACAACATATCAACGGGAAGGTGCCAGCTTGTTTGAGCGCCTGAAAACCCTTGTGGTCCAGCAGGAGCGTGCCATACTCTTAACGGACAATTGTCGTCAGCTGCTTAAATTCACCCGCTATGAAGATATTCTGTGGCAGGAGACAGCCACAAAGATTCAGGCCCTTGACCAGGAAAAGAAAAAGATCGAAGAGAGTTCCGATATTCTGAAAACCCTGAAAAAACAGCTCAAAGCCGTTGAAACGGACATTGAGCTCCAGGAGAAGGAAAAGGCGGTGCAGGCTCGCTCCCTGGGCCGGGTTCAGCAGCAGCATGCCGACCGGAAACGAGAGTTTCTGGATGCCAAAAAGGAGGTAAAGCAGATTGATTCAAAGGAGATGGAATCACTGTTTAACGCACTGAAGGGGTTCACCGCCCAAGCCCTCCTGGAAAAATCGGTGAACCTGAACAATTTCGCGCTTTGCCGCACCACCGTGCGGGAATATATCCAGAATAAAATAGGAACCATCCACAAGCGCTTGACCACCCTGAACAACAATATTATTCGGGAGATGCAGAATTTTAAAAACCGCTATCCCCAGAAGAGCAGTGAGGTGGATGCGGCCATTGAATCCCTGGCCGAATTTGATGAGATGCTGGCCCAGCTTATCACCCAGGATCTGCCCCGCCATGAGGAGAAATTTAAAACCCTTTTAAACACCGGCACCATCAACAGCATTGCCCTGTTCCAGAATCAGCTGGATAAAAAGCGCCGGGAGATCGAAAAAAAGATCAACCTCATCAACACCTCCCTGAACAAGGTGGAGTACAGCCCCGGCACCTTTATCAAGTTGATTATTTCGAGCACCCAGGACAGCGAAGTCCGTGATTTTCAGACGGATCTCAAACAATGCCTTTCCCACACCCTGGACGGAGAGGATATCTACAATGAAAAGAAATTCCTTGAGGTGAAAATGATCCTGGACAGATTCAACGGCAGGCAAGCCCATGCCGACCTGGATCGCAGATGGACCGACAAAGTCACCGATGTGAGAAACTGGTTTGTGTTTTCCGCCGTGGAAATATGGAAAGAGACAGGCGAGGACAGGGAATATTACTCCGACTCTTCGGGCAAATCCGGTGGACAGAAGGAAAAACTTGCCTACACCATCCTGGCATCGGCCCTGGCCTATCAGTTCGGCCTGGAGTGGGGCGAAAAAAAATCCAGAACCTTTCGATTTGTGGTCATTGATGAGGCCTTTGGCCGGGGTTCCGACGAAAGTACCCGGTATGGGTTGGAGCTGTTTAAAAAACTCAATCTTCAGCTGCTCATTGTCACGCCACTGCAGAAGATCAACATCATTGAAGATTATATCAACGCGGTGCACTTTGTTCACAATGAAGGGGGCAAACGCTCGGTTTTAAAAAACCTCACCGTGGATGAATACCGGGAGGAAAAACAGACCTTTCTGGAAAGACAGAGTGTATGAACCCCATGACCATTGAACGTTGGATGCTGTCCATGTCGAAACGCTTTCTTGTGTCGGTGTTAAGGGGGCGGCGACCATGCCCTTAATCACCCCCAAGCTCATCCGCAAAAAAGCAGAGACGTTGTGGAACAATCAGGCATTTTTGAAAAGTGAAGTCACAGGAATCCCTTTTTTTCCCCTGGACATATCTGCAGGCACCGTTTCCGCAAAAGAGATGCTGGCAAACTTTTCCCTGGTGCAGAACAGTGTCAAAACACTTCAGGAAAAAAGCAAAGCCTCTCTGGGATTTGGTTATGACATCGAATATAGACAGGTGAATCACAGGCGGCTTGGCACCCAGAAACTGCCCGCCAGAATACATGTTTCCACCCGGGCGGACTTTCTGTTTCTGATTAAAAAGGAAAAAGAGGCAACCCTGTTTCAAACAGCCCTTGCCCGGTTGAGGGCCGATTTACCAGAGATTCTTCCCCTTGTGGAACAAAGGCCCCTTGTGATGTTGACCTATTATGGGGTTCTGCCCGGTCTCATTGCGGTCTGTCAATTTTTTAAAGAGCACCCGAAACCGGATACATATATCCGGGAGCTGGATATTCCCGGGTTGGATACGAAATTCATTGAAGCCCACCGGCCCATTTTAAAGCAGATGCTGGATCTATTGCTGCCCGCCCATGCCATCAATGAAGATTTTGTCAATGTGGCCGGCCACGGCTTTGAAAAACGATTTTATCTGAAATATGACATGCCCCTTATCCGGTTCCGGTTGCTGGATACCGACCTTATCGCCATACTGGGGCTCCAGGATGTCAGCACCCCTCTTGCAGAATTTGCCTGCCTTGATCTGTCCGTAAAGAAAGTTTTTATCACCGAAAACAAGATCAACGGATTAAGTTTTCCCATGGTGCCGGAGGGTATGGTGATTTTTGGACTGGGTTATGGCATCCAGTCTCTCAAGGAGGTTGGCTGGCTTGGTACAAAAGAGATTTTTTACTGGGGGGACATTGATACCCATGGTTTTGCCATTCTGTCCATGGTGCGGCACTATTTCCCGGACATCCGGTCTTTTCTCATGGACAGGAATACCCTGTTTGATTTTAAGTCATTGTGGGTGAAAGAGGAGAAAGAGAAGCGATCCTGCGCAGAACTGTCCCACCTGACACGGGACGAACACCTCCTTTACCGGGATCTGGTGGAAGATGCTCATGGGCACCGGGTGCGCCTTGAACAGGAGCGCATCTCCCATGCTTATGTGAAAAGATGTCTGGCGGGGCTGTGTTGAGCCGCCCTGCCCGGGTGTTTTTACCATTCACAGATGAGCTGTATTCGTTTGCCATTGAGGTTTTGGGCAGTCGCTATGCGTTTCTCCTCAACCCAAAGTGGCCGATGTTGTGATAATTTACCAAAGAGAATGTCCGGATAGAAAATTAGGCCTCGGTCACAACATGGGCCACCCTGGGGAGGGGTCAGGCTTGCGTTATTGGCATTATCTTTAATTTTGGCGTTTGCACCGCCTGTGGTCGATAACGCCAATAACACAAGCCTGACCCCGTTGGCCCGCCAATTGAGAAGAATGGCCCATCTTATGACCAAGCCCGAAAATTATCCTGAATCTGTTCACAAATCCGTGATGAGGATTAATAAGGTGGGGTTGCAGGTCCAGTATAACCACACATGCCCAATCGTGGAGAGTTGACAATTGGAATCGGTCCTCCATACTCATCATGTGAATGCGCCTTTGCATGTTCATCACATAAAGCCCATTCTTCACCATTATACAAGCAATCCAGACATAGCATTGTGGCTGGTTTCTCACACTCGCTGCAATATACTTCCGGAGGATTGTTCCGAGCCATAAGGAAAACGGGATGAGGCGTGGCTTTTTTGCCGTTCCTTGTTGAGACGCACGTTATTTTCGTTTCTGAGGATGTGCCAAAATCATAGATGTGGAGTAATTCAAGGCCTTTTTCAAATGTCTGGCTGATGTGCGTGTCCATGGAAATCTCCTCCCCTTGTCTGCCAATGGAGAATTGGCTCATGTGCCCACAACATTCGAGCCATATAGCCCTGAGATAGTCATCCAGATCTTTAAGGATTGCATTTCCCGGCATTTCCAGATGCATCCAGTAATCGGTGTCCCAGTTATCCTGAGCCAGTAGATGATAAATAATTTCTTTTTTATGGGATTCATTGGCGACAGAGAGTTTTTTCTTCCTTTCCATGCAGGATTGAAAGTGCTTGGAAAGACCTCCTCTGGTCATTTCTCGACTGCAATAAACACATTTTCCTTTTGATTGTGGTCCGCGTGCCATTTTATCTCCCTTTTCTATAAAATTTATGGATAACCTTGCATTGGATAATCACAATTTGACTTCTCATCGTGTCGACAAAAAGGCTCGGAATGTCTTCATGTTGGAGGACTTTGTTTGAATGTTCCACATGAAACAGAGGTGCTTGTTTCCAATTTTTTTTTATATGAAAAGGTGCCTTCAAGTCTACCTCAGCAGAGCCCCTCCCCCGATGGCCAATAGGAACCGGACAATCGAGCTGTCTACAGTTCCGGTCCGGGGTCATTGCCCGTCGGGGGAGGGGCGGCATAATGCCATTTTTTATCTTCGTTGTGTCCGCCAGGACATGCCCGTTATATGAAAATACGACCAAGGTGCTCCAATGATGAGAGTTTTAACTTTTGTTGTGGCAGGTGCTTACTGCCATGCAGCTTATTTAAAACTGGGTAGCAGATCCTTGGTGACCAGGGAATTAAAACTGCCGGATGCCACCAGATCCGCAGATTTCTTGATGTCCGGGGCAAAATACCGGTCCTGATCGTAAAAGCTCACCTCTTTACGCAACATGGCTTTGGCCTGTTCAAGTAGCCTGGATGTTTTCAGGGGTGCTCGGAAATCAATGCCCTGGCAGGCGGCAAGGAGTTCAATGGCCACGACACCCACGCTGTTTTCAGCCATATCAGCCAATCGTCTTGCGGCAAAGGCGGCCATGGAAACATGGTCCTCCTGGTTGGCAGATGTGGGCAGGCTGTCAACGCACGCAGGGTGGGCATGGGATTTGTTTTCGCTGGCCAGGGCAGCCGCTGTGACCTGGGCGATCATGAAACCGGAGTTGAGTCCCCCCTTTTCCACCAGAAACGGCGGCAGTTTGCTCATGTGGGTATCAATGAGCAGGGCCAGCCGTCGTTCGGAAAGGGCTCCTATTTCGGCAATGGCCAACGCCAGATTGTCGGCGGCCATGGCCACGGGTTCTGCATGAAAATTTCCACCGGAGATGATGTCACAGGTGTCGCTGAACACCAGGGGATTGTCGGAAACGGCATTGGCCTCAATGGCCAGAATACCTGCAGAATGACGGATCTGATCCAGGCAGGCCCCCATCACCTGGGGTTGACACCTTAATGAATAGGGGTCCTGGACACTTTCACAGTTGACATGGGAGGTCCCTATTTCACTTGTATCCAGCAGACGCAGATAATTGGCGGCGGTGTCCATCTGCCCGGCATGGCCCCGCACTTCGTGAATCATGGGCTCAAAGGGGCGGCGACTGCCAAGGGCTGCCTCCACACTGAGGCTGCCTGTGACCAGAGCCGCAGCAAAGAGATTTTCCGTGGCAAAGAGCCCCTTAAGGGCAAATGCCGTGGATGCCTGGGTGCCGTTGAGCAGGGCCAGCCCTTCCTTGGGACCCAGGGCAATGGGATCAAGCCCGGCGATTTTGAGCCCTTCTTTTCCGGAAATCTGTTTTCCCTTATGAAAGGTCTCCCCTTCCCCAATAAGTACGGCACTCATGTGGGCCAGGGGGGCCAGATCGCCCGAGGCTCCCACAGACCCTTTCCGGGGCACACAGGGGTATACTTCATGGTTGATCAATTCAATGAGGGCATTGATCACTGTCAGGCGAATGCCGGAATATCCCCGGGCCAGACTGTTTATTTTCAGTACCATCATCAGGCGCACGGTGGCATCCTTCATGTAGTCGCCAATACCGGCGGCATGGGAAAGGACGATGGAGCGCTGCAGATGCTCCAGCTCGTCGTGGGGAATAAGCGTTTTGGCAAGCAACCCAAAGCCCGTGTTGATCCCGTAAATCACCCTGCCCTGGTCCACCACGTCTTTAACGGTTTTAACCGATTGTTCAATGGCAGGGATGCAGTGGGGTGCCAGGCTTACCTTTACCGGCTGATCTATGACCTGCCGCAGCTGATTCAGGGTCAATTTGCCAGGATCTATTGTAAGTTCAAACATATTGCTTGCCTCCGTTTGGTTGAGATGTCGGGCTATTGTACCCTTTTTGTTGTTTTAAAAGAAGGTTGAATATTATTGTTTCTACCTGTATACACAACACATGTCAATTTAAATTCAGTAATTATCCCGTCCGGGATAATTGCTGAATTTACCGCCTATAGTTACCGTTGTCCGCAAGCCTGATCCCCCCAGGATGGTCCATCTTATGAGCAACATGCTATTGAGGGCTCGTGGATGTATGCTATCACCGAAATGGTGAGATACCGCAATATCCATTGCAATGGGTCTGTTCCGTCTGATAAGCGTAGTAATGGTATTGCAGAATCTTGTTGATGATGAAAGGAAGAAAGAATGAAATATGATATTCAGGATACAGACATCGGCCCCATTCTGGCTGTGGCGGATCATGAGGGATTAAGATATATCCGTTTTCAGCAGGGAACCCATCCCATGGATATTCCCGAAGTATGGGAAAAAAATTCACGCTTTCTGGCACCGGTGTTTGATCAGATTCATGCCTATTTACGGGGTGCCCTGACCTGCTTTGATCTTGCCCTGGCACCCATGGGAAGCCGGTTTCAAAAATCAGTGTGGGCTGCTTTGCTTGACGTCCCCTATGGACACACTGCCTCCTACCGGGATATTGCCGTGGCCATCGGCAATCCCAAAGCCTGTCGGGCCGTGGGAGGTGCCAATGGTAATAATCCCATTCCGATTATTATTCCCTGCCACAGGATCATCGGGGCTGACGGGAAACTGGTGGGGTACAGCAGTGGACTTTCCATCAAGAAGAAGCTGCTGGCCCTGGAATCCGCATATATTGTATACCCAAAATAACCGGATCAAGCTGTCAGGCCCCAAAGGCGATCAGTCCTTTTGCCATGCCGATTGTAACGAAGTCCAGGTGGCTGGCAGGGCAAAAGGACCGCTGATGCTCCGCCGGGGCCGGATCGGGTACCCGTTGGGGGCGATATCAAGGAATTTTTATGCTTCGTTAGCACTACAGCGACATTTTTATGATCCACCTTGTCTGAAAGGGATTTTAAAGCGTGTTTTCCAACCTTTCGACAGTCGATTGTTCGTGAAACAAGAAAAACGTCGCTATCGTATTTAATACCTTCGCCAATTATATTTCTGATCACTTTTCCAGCCATATGGTGTCCTTGTTAAATAATAAACACACAACATATTGAATTATGAATTTCAGATCAAAGCATATTCTAAAAATTGGCGAAGGTATTGGTATTAGGGGGTATATTATCCACGGCTCAGAAGGTTTTTAGAAAATTTTCCTTCAAGGCCAGGATTTCACCGTCATCAAAGCAATAGTGCATGTCAAGGAATCCCTGGCGCAGCTGTTCCACATCCATGGACGCATCCACCTTGTTGCGGATGACGTCGGCCATGATATCTGCCAGGGTTTGAAAGTCAGTCTCTTTCATACCGAATCGTGTCATTTCACTTACCCCCAGGCGAATGCCCGAGCTTGCAGTAAAGCCTTCATCACCGGGAATGGCCTGGTAATTACAGATAATATTGCTCTTTTCCAGGGCCTTTGCCGCCTCAATGCCCTTGGAGTACCCTACCCCCACGATGACCTGGTGGGTCTGGGTAAAACCAAGGGATTCATCTCCCTGGACATCCAGTCCCTGTTTTTTCAGAGCCCTTGCAAAGGCCCTGGCATTGGCTGTTACCTGGCGCTGGTATTCCTCTTTAAAGGTGTTCATCTCAATGGCAGCCACCAGAAGCCCCAGAAGAGTGCCAAGATGGTGGTTGGAGACCATGCCGGGGAAGGCCCGTTTGCGGATGGTCCGCCACAGTTCGTGTTCCGGGGTATTTTCCTGGTCAAAGGCGCAGCCCACCACTCCCCGCTGGGAGCCAAAAAAGGTTTTATGGGTGGAGCCGGTGACAATATCTGCCCCTTCTTTAAAGGGGTCCTGGAAATGGGGACCGATGAGGCCCAGCACATGGGCCATGTCATACATTAAAATGGGGCGTTTGTTCATGGAATCCAGAAGGGCCTTCACCTGGGCCACCGGCTCGGTGTGCAATACCATGGATTTACCGAAAACCATCAGTTCCGGATCAATCCCGGACAACATTATTTCCAGGGCATTCAAGTCCATCTGGTAAGGATTTTCCGGCAGTACAGGAAAATTAAAGACATTGAATTTTTCCGTCACGGGATTTTTGGCGATGTAGTCCCGTAAGGCCCCCATGGGCTGGGCAGACAGGTGCCCTCCCCTGCCGATGTGATTGGTGACGGCACACTTGATGCGGCCGGGTTCTTTTTTAAGATTTCCCCGGTTGCGCCATTGAACCATGGCGCTGAATACCGTCATGTTTGCCATCTGGCCGCTCACCGAACGGCATTCCACCAGGGGACAGCCCAGAAAATTTGCCATTTCCCGGGTCAATGCCTCCTCCACCCAGGCAATAAAGTCGCATCCCTGGTAGTAAAAAACCTCCTGATCATAGGCGGCGGCCAGTTCTTTATGCTCGGCATATCGTCCCACGGGATCACTTACCTGGGTCAGTCTGGTCAGGGCCGAGGGGGTCATTTCTGAGGGGATGAGATTGATGCATTTTTTTTGACGCCATTCATGGTTGTCCATGCTTTTTGAAAGAACGCTTTTAAGGCGTGAAAGCCCCTGGGCTTTATCGTCATCCATTTTCGGGGGTTCATATGTTTCCAATAGCGGCCGAAAATAGGGCGGGGCATCGGAACGGCCATGGGTTTTCACCACCACGGCGTTGATGTTTCGTTTTCTTACCTTTATCTGTACGATTTCTCCGGGCTGAATGTCTGCCTTAAGGTAGGCAAGCACAATGGAGCGTTTGCCGGTGATCTCTGTGGGGGACATGCCCGTGCCCTCTCCTTGGGTTTGCCAGTAGGGAACAGAGGTCCCACTGGTGATATCTCCCACTTTACGGTCATTTATGAATACCTCCGCCCCCTGCCTTGCCACCCCTTTATCCCTCAGGGCCAGGCATTTGATGCGTTTTTGAAGACAGCTGTTTTCTTCAAATATACCATGTCGCTGATTTTCAAGGGTTTTCCACTGGGATGTCAATGCCTCTTTTCCCACAAAATCGCCCTTTAAGTCACTTAAACTCACGGCAACGGTGGCCAGGGGAATGGCAAAAATGGGAATATCCTTTCCATCGGGGCCCAGGCCCAGTTCATGGCCATAAAGGGGCATGCCCGCCTCCAGGCGAAGGGTATCCCTTGCCCCCAGCCCCACCTGGACCATATTCAGTTTACTGCCCGCAGCCATCAGTGATTCCCAGAGAAACAGCAATTGATCTGTGGGGACAAAGATTTCAAAGCTGTTGGGTTCACCGGTGTATCCGGTGCGGGAAATCAGGCAGGAAACCCCGAACAGCTCCACCCGGGACAGGCAGTTCTGGCTGGGTTCGGGAAGACTGCCCTGCCCTGCCACCTCAAGGAGCAGATCCTTGGTCATCGGACCCTGCAGGGCCACAAGAGATAGGGTTTCGGTATGATTTTCCAGGCGGACATCCCTGAAGGTTTCGGCAATGGCCATGAGATGATCCCAGTCTTTCCGGGCGTTTCCCGCATTGACCACCAGCAGATAATCCTCCTGATCAAACCGGTATAAAAACGCATCATCCACAGCATGACCTTTTTCATCTGATATGATGGTGTATTGGGCCTCCCAGGGCTGCAGGGCCTGGGCATTGCCGGTGAGGGCTTTCTGGAGAAATGCGATTTTATCATTGCCCTTGATGCGAAATCGGCCCATGTGGCTGACATCAAACAGGCCGCCGTATTTTCGGGTGGCAAGATGTTCCTGGATCACACCGGAGGCATATTGTACCGGCATTTCCCATCCTGCGAAATCAACCATCTGTCCACCATTGTCCTTGTGCCATTGGTAAAGAGGGGTTCTTCTGCACTTGTTTTCCGGAGTCATGGGTCCCACCTATTATTTTTAAATGAAAAAGGCGAATCGAGCATGAATCGTTTCGCCTTATTTTTATTGCCTTATGGGGGTATGGAATTATATCAACTGATGACCTTTATGGTGGTCACAGGGCAGTGGGCCTCCAGGATAATAAACTGAACGGTGGAACCAAATACCAGTTTCCCCACCCGGGACTCTTTTTTCATTCCGAAAATAATTTCATCAATTTCATAATCTATGGCAAATCGAACAATGTCATCCCCAGGTGCCAGTCCCCGGATCAGGACGTGAACTTCGGATTTTACGCCTTGTTTATCAAGATATTCCTTGATGAAATTTAATTTTTGTTCAATTTCGTTTATGCGTTCCGGTGTGGCATCCGAGGAACAGGTTTTGACCAGATAAACCGAGGCATTGGCCTCTTTGGCTCTCCGGGCCGCAAGTTCCATTACTGTATTTGTTTTCAGATTTTTATCGTAGCTGACTAATATTTTCATTTTCCTTCTCCTGTGATGATGGATCTTGTCTGTTGTTCACCAAGAATGAGACTTGAGTTTTTTAAATTCACACATCTGAAAATATTATCATGTTGAAAACGATTAAAAAAGTAGTTTCTTCATGAGATGTCTGAGAATCTGGTCTGTGGATTTTCCCATTTGATTAAACCGTGGCTTCATCAACAATTTCAGCAATGTCCTTAACCGGTATGCCGGTATCTGTTTCCATGATGCCATCATGGAGCATGGTGGCGCAGAAGGGACATGCGGCACACACGGTTTTTGCACCAGTGGCAACCGCCTCTTCTGCTCGGACATTGTTGATGCGCTGTCCGATGGTTTCTTCCATGAACATCCTTGCTCCCCCCGCTCCGCAGCACATGCCCCGGGAGAGATTTTTATCCATTTCCACCAGTTTACCGCCATGGTTTGCCCGGGTTAACAGCTCCCTTGGGGCCTGGTAGATGTTGTTCCATCGTCCCAGATAGCAGGAGTCGTGGAAGGTAATGTCCCCGAGATTTTTATTGCTAAGGGTAAGACGTCCCTGGTTGATAAGGTCCAGCATATATTGGGTGTGGTGCACCACCGGATAGGCGGCACCAAACTGGGGATATTCATTTTTTATGACATTATAGCAGTGGGGGCAGCCGGTGAGGATCAGTTTTGGTTTGTACTGATTGAACACCTCCGCGTTCTGTTGAATCAGCATCTGGGCCAGGTATTCATTCCCGGCCCGGCGTGCCATATCCCCATTGCAGCTTTCTTCGGGGCCAAGTATGGCAAAGTTGACATTTGCTTTTTGAAGCACCCTTGCCGTTGCGCTGGCGATTTTTTTTCCCCGGTCGTCAAAGGAACCCGCACATCCCACAAAATAGAGGACATCGGCATCGGGTCTGTCGGACATCAGAGAAACATTCATTCCTTTGCACCAGTCAGCCCGGCTGTCGGCGCTGAAACCCCATGGATTTCCCTGGTTTTCAATGTTGGTAAAGGTATCCTGCATTTCCGTGGGAAAGTTGGCCTCCATGAGAACCTGGTGTTTGCGCATCTCAATGATAAAATCCAGGTGCTGGTTGTTCACCGGGCAGATGTCTTCACAGGACCGGCAGGTGGTGCAGGACCAGAGCACGTCATCTGTGATGGGGGATCCCTCCCGCATCAGCGGTTCAATGGATTCTTTGTTATGGTTTAACAGTTTGTCCGCCTGGTCAAACAGGTCGATCTTGAAGTCATGGATGATTTTTTTGGGTGACAGGGGTTTGCTGGTCCCAGATGCCGGGCACAGTTCTTCGCAGCGACCGCACTCGGTGCAGGCATACAGATTCAATACATTGTGCCAGTTGAATTCACTGCATCTGCCAAGCCCGAAGGTTTCTGCGTCCTCATCTTCAATGTCGGTTTTAAAGATGGCCTTTTCCGTCTCCAGTGGTTTGAGAAAAACGTTGGGAGCCGCAGCCAGCAGATGCAGATGTTTGGAGCCAGGGATATAGACAAGAAACCCCAGTATGGTGCCGATGTGAATGAAATAACTAAGTTCATACCCAAATATCACCTGGCCATGGGAAAGGCCGGAAAGCCCAAGCAGGGAGACCAGAAGGCCTGATATGGGAAATATGTCCTTGTAGGAAACGGCACCCGTATCCACCGGCAAGAGTGTCTGGAAGGCATTGATGAAGTGAAAAGAGAGGATAATCACACAGGTAAAAAGGATGATGAGGTTGGCATCCCGGCCCATGGTGAGGTAGTCCGGTTTAATAATGGTGCGGCGGTACAGGGCATAGGCAAATCCTACCAGAACAAAAAATGCCAGGAGGTCTGCCACAAAAAGATAAATACTGTAAATAAATGGTGTGAAAGTAAGCAGGTCAAAGGAGGGAAAAACCCCCCGGATCATAAGTTCCAGGGAGTGGACCTGGATGGCCAGAAATCCAAAAAATATCAGGGAGTGGGACAGACCCGGCATCAATTTCCTTCTGACATTGGATTGTCCCAGAACATCGGTGAACAATACCTTGATCCGTTCACCAATGCGATCAATGGGTTTTTCAACGGTTCCGTCCACGGACATCATGATCAGGTAGAGGCGTTTCACCTTGATAAAAAAGTATCCAAAGGCTGTAACCAGTGCCACAAACATGATAATTGATTTGATGATTAAATAATTTTCCATGTAGACTTTTTCCCTTAGTTCTTACAACTCGATATCCTTTTTCCCACGGCTGTTATGCAGTGCCTCATATTTACCTATTTGGGATTGCGTGGCATAAGAATGCCATGTGAGCATTCCAAAATGGGTGAAGATGGGGTGCCAGCCGAATATCTACGATTTCATTTCAAGGCGTTGGTTAGTGCAGGAACAACCTCGAAGATATCGCCGATGATGCCGTAATCACACTTGCCAAAAATGGGGGCATTCTTGTCGGTGTTGATGGCCACGATAACCTTGGATGTTTTCATCCCGGCAAAGTGCTGAACCGCACCGGAGACGCCACATGCCAGATAGAGTTTTGGGCCCACGGTTTTTCCCGTCTGTCCCACCTGCATGGTATGCCCGGCATACCCGGCATCAACGGCGGCCCGGGAAGCACCCACCGCCGCTCCCAGAAGCTGGGCACAATCTTCGAGTATTTTAAAGTTTTCAGCAGACTTGATGGCCCGGCCTCCGGTAATGACCACCGGTGCTTCCGTGAGATCCACTTTACCCGAAACCCCTTTTTTTCTTTCAATAATTTTGACCCCGTCTGGATCGGTAACCGTTGCCGTGAACGAAAGCACTTGGGCCTCCGTAGAGGTAGAGGTTTTAACCGCTTCAATGGCATTGGGCCTGACGGTGCACAACATCAGCTCTGCATCCACCTTGACGGTGGCAAATGTTTTGCCGGAAAAGTGAGATTTCACCCCGAATTTCTCATCAATATCCACAGATATGCAGTCCGCTATCAGTGGCAGATCCATCAGGGCAGCGACCCTGGCAAAAAGATCCCGACCCATGGCACTTGCAATCCCCAGAAGGGCCTTGAGTTCATGGGCTTTTGCGACCTCAGCAAGGGCGGCTGCCTGGAGGTCTGGGCTGTTTGCAAGATCTCCGGTATCAACAAAGATTCGAATGATTTTGCCGACACCATATGCGGCAAGTTCTGCCTTTACGGTTTCGGCATCACCGTCCAGAAGCAGGGCATATACCTCATTGTCCCCTGGGGTGCCCCGGGCGGCCGTGAGAACCCCAAAATTGCTTTCCTTTATTTTACCTGCATCCGTTTCTATTAAAACACCTGTTCTTGTCATATCTGTTCCCCTTTGAGTTTAAAGGCTTGATCATAACCTCGACCGCTCTGAACGGTTTGGGCATCCCTCCAAAAAGTGGCCCAGGTTGTGATCAAGCCCGCATTTTTTATATGATCTTTTCGTCTTCCCTGAGCACTCTTATAAGCTCGTTTATCTGTTCCTGGACAGATCCTTGGATCATTTTTGCGCCGGATCGTTCAGGCGCTGCATCAAGTTGAACCAAACTTGATGCGCCGGCATTTTCATCAATGTTGAGATCGGCAATGGCCATTTCATTAATTTTCTTTTTCTTGGCCTTCATGATATCCGGGAATTTGGGATAGCGGGGCTCATTGAGGCCTTTGGTGGCGCCGATGATTCCCGGAAGGCTGATTTCAAGCACTTCTCTTTCTCCGCCTCCGATTTCTTTTTCAACAGTGGCTTTATCACCGTTAATGGTTAGTCTTGACACTTCATTTACAACGGGCAGCCCCAGGGCTGCAGCCAGGCGGTATTGGGTCTGGGCCCCTTCCGTGTCCACTGAACCCTTTCCGGTAAAAATAAGATCTGCATCACCATCCTGTTCGATGGCTGCCTTCAATGCCCTGGCTGTCAGCGTGCTGTCCAGAAACTGGCCCTGGGTTTTAACATGGATGGCCCGGTGAGCGCCCATGGCCATGGCACTTCGAAGGGTGGCCGTGGCGGCCCCTTTACCCACAGTGACGACCACCACTTCGCCTCCTTGCTTTTCAACCAGGCTTACGGCCTCTTCCAGACCATATTCATCGTAGGGATTTATAATGAACTTGCATTCAGCGTCTTCAAATGCGTTGTTTCCATTCAGCTTTATGCTCGCGGCTGTGTCTGGAACATGCTTGATGCATACAAAAATTTTCATAACAACATATCCTTTGATTCGTCTTTAAGCTTTTGTTTGTGAAACCTTGTACATCAAACCATGGAGATCGGGGTATCCGTCTTCTTGTACTCCATGTACAAGTGTTTTTTGCGGGCTTGGTCACAACTTGGGTCACCTGTCACAATTGGTGGGGCAACGGGGTCAGACCTGCGTTATTGGCATTATCGTCCACAGCCGGTGTAAAACCGGCACGTAACCGACAATGCTCATAACGCAAAGCCTGACCTTTTTCCCATTATGAATCAGTTTCAGGCTTTAATTTTTTTATTTTCAGGATCATACAAAGGCATGGCCACCACCTCTGCGGTTCGCATTCTTCCCAGAATTTCAACTTCAAGTTTTGTCCCTGGAACCGCAAGTTCAGGGGGGATATATCCCAGAGCAATGCTTCTGTCAATGCGGTGACCATATCCGCCTGAGGAGGTGATTCCCACGCGTTTTCCATCTTTGTAGATGCCATTATAGCCATAGGGGTCGGAATCCGTGGCATCGACCACCATGCAGACCAGTTTCTGGGTGATACCGGATGCTTTCTTTTCAGCCAGGGCCTTTTTGCCAATGAAATCCTTATCCCATTTGACTGTCCAGGAGACGTTGGTTTCAAGGGGATGGTGATGGCGGTTCATTTCACATTTCCATGCCAGATATCCTTTTTCAAGACGCATGGAATCCATGGCGTACATGCCGAACATTTTCAACTCAAATTCAGCGCCCACAGCCATGAGGTGGTTGAAAAGTGAGATCTGTTGTTCCATGGGATGAAAAATCTCAAATCCCAGTTCTCCCACATAATTCATGCGGTTTACCCGGCATTTCACCCGACCCACATGGAGCTCTCTGGTGGTGCTGAATTTGAAATTTTCATCGGAAACATCGTTATAGCAGGCTTTGGCAAGCACTTCCCGGCTTTTGGGACCGGCAAGGACCAGACAACCCATTTTGTATGTAAGATCCTCCATGGTGACAGAACCGTCTTCGGGAAGCGTCTGCATCATCCAGTGCTGATCATGTTTTTTACCCACACTTGCGGTGACGCACAAGTAATCATTTTGGGCAGTGCGGGACACGGTCATGTCGGTTTTGAACATGCCGTCATGGTCAAGGCAGGGGGTCAAGGATAGGGCTCCATCCGTTGTAGGGATCTTCTGACAGGTGAGTTTGTTCAGCCAGGCTTCAGCACCGGGGCCTGAAATGCGGGTTTTGGCAAATCGAGTAAGATCCAGGAGGCCTACTTTTTCCATGACATGCTTGCATTCGGCCTTTACCTTGTCAAAGGAGTTGTTGCGCCGCCAGGAGGGTGTTTCGTGGTTGTCTTCACCTTCAGGGGCAAAATAGTTGGGGCATTCCCATCCAAAGTAATCGCCAAAGGAGGCATTGGCCGCTTTCTGGTATGCATAGATGGGACTTGTGCGGTTGGGGCGGGCGGCATCCCGCCATTCATTGGGATAAATAATGGAGTAGAGGCGGGGATAGGTATCGGCAATTTTTTCGTGGTTGTAGGCCCAGTTCGCATGGCTGCCGTATCGGCGGCTGTCCATGTCCCACAGATCAATTTCAGGTTCTCCGTTCATGATCCAGCCAGCAAGGAAATGGCCGATGCCGCCGGATTGGGTGATGCCGAAACTGTATCCGCAGGCGTGGTAGAAATTTTTAAGGGGTGAGGCGGGGCCCACCAGGGGATCGCCGTTGGGGGTATAGGTGATGGGGCCAGCTGTGACGTGTTTAAAGCCTGTATCACCCAGAACGGGGAAACGAAACATGCCGTGTTCAATATTTTCTGCAATGTTGTCAATATCGGCATTTAACTCGGTTTGTGCATAGTCCCAGGGTACACCCTTTGCTTTCCATTGTTGACCATATTTTTCATACATTCCCAAGATCAGGCTGTCCATTTCCTGGCGTAAATAAATGGAACGATCGGGGTCCCGCACCAGTGGAAGCATGGTTTCACGCTCATCAACGGCATTGATTTTTTCATACAGAATGTGGGTATGGGCAATGGCGATGGAGGGGATTTCAAGACCCACCATTTTGGCCACTTCCGGTGCCCAGAGGCCTGCGGCGTTGATGACATGTTCGCAGGTGATGTCTCCCTTGTCTGTTTTTATCAGCCATTCGCCGGAGGGCAGATTTTCAATGGCGGTGACCATGGTGTGAAGGTTGATTTCAGCTCCGTATTTTCTGGCACCCATGGCAAGTGCCTGGGTCAGACTATTGGGATCCACATCACCGTCATCGGGCCAGTAGAGGCCGCCCAGCAAACCTTCCACATTCATCAGCGGATGAAGTTGTTTCATTTTTTCCGGGGTGACCCAGTCCACATCAAGTCCCAGACATTTGCCCATGGAATAAAAATATCCCAGTTCATCCATGCGGTTCCGGTTGTCTGCGGTGCGGATGGAGCCTGTGGTATGCCATCCGGTGCTCTGGCCGGTTTCTTTTTCAAGTTGCTTGAAAATTTCAATGCTCTTCATGTTTACCTGGGTACCATAAAAACTTGAATGGAAAAAGGAGACATTTCCGGCGGCCATCCAGGTTGATCCCGATGTGAGTTCGTGCTTTTCAAGAAGGACCACATCGTTGCCCCAGCCATATTTTGCCAGATGATAAGCAACACTTACTCCGATGGCACCACCGCCGATAACGGCTGCTCTTGCAGTTGTTTTCATGTAAAAGCTCTCCTTTTGTTGATTGGATTTGGGACCCTTGTATTGGCTTCCTGCAGGGGACAATGGCTTTTTGCAGATTAAGGGAGGGCCAGTAAAGGTTATGCCTGATTTTTTTGCAATTTTTAAGCCAAGATTGATGAATAATTATGATTTTAAATTTTATTTCCAAAGCCTTGTCAACTGCATGGTGACTGATAAAAAATTCAATCTCCAATTAAGACAAGCCGCATATCGTTGCCACGTCTTGTGTCAAGAGTGCCGGAGGGGATCTTTGGGTGGGTATCACGGATAAAAAAAACTTTTTACAGTAAAAAAATTTACACTTACAGTAAAAAAAATTACACTTCGGGAAGGTAATCCATTCGTTGCATTTTATATCTTTTCATTTTGTAATAAAGAAGTTGACGAGAGATTCCCAGGGTGGCTGCAGCCTGGGCAATGTTACCGGTGTGGATGGAAAGGGCGTTGTGGACCATTTCCTTTTCCTGGTTTTTTTTCTTTTCAATGAGATTTGCATGGGGGCGCGTCTGCCCGTCCTGCATCGGGAGGGAAGGGGGGGTATGGAGATTGGGGGGCATAAGGTTCGTCTGGGTGGCCGGGTGGGTTGTGGCCGCCGGGGGAATATGCGAGAAATGGGATTGGAGATGGCGGATCTGGATGGTATCGCTGGTGCCAACGATATTCATGGCACCTTCAATGGCGTGTTCCAGCTCCCGGACGTTTCCGGGCCAGTGGTATCCCCTGAATCGTATCATGACATTACTGGAGACTTCCAGAACGCCTTTTCCCATGAGTTTGTTGTGTTTCTGAATGAAGTGATTTACAAGAATGTCAAGGTCTCCAATTCTTCTGGTCAGGGGGGGGATGTGAATAAAAACAACCCCCAGACGGTAAAAAAGATCCGAGCGCAGGGTACCATTTCCCATGGCCACGTGGGGATCGACATTAACGGAACTGATGATTTTAATATCAATGGAGATTTCCTTTAATCCACCCACCCTTCGCACCTTTCGCTCTTGGAGTACCCGCAAAATTTTACTCTGGAGTCCCACGGGCATGGAATTGAGTTCATCTAAAAAAATGGTTCCTCCATGGGTTTTTTCAAATAGCCCCGCCTTGTTCACTGATCCGGTGAAGGCACCCTTTGAGGTGCCAAACAGGATGCCTTCCAAAAGGTTTTCAGGGATGGCGGCACAGTTGACAGGGGTGTACTTCTGACGACTTCTGGCACTGTGATTATGGATAGCTCTTGCAAAAAGTTCCTTGCCGGTGCCGGTCTCACCATACAGCATCACCGGCGATGGGGTGTTGGCAGCCATTTTGGCAGAGGAAATGCCCTTCACAAGTTCAGGATCTTCACCAATAATGGAATCAAAAAAAATATCGGAGTCAAATGTCTGCTGATCAACCGGCATGTCCGCAATGGTTGCAGCAAGGACATTGTAGTCCCTTACAAAACAGATAACGCCGATCATCTGGCTGTTTCGTGTGAGGGGAAAGGCGCTGTGAATGGTGTTGGCGACTTTTCCCATGCGGGTGCGATAATAGATGGGTTCATCTATGATGGGAGCGCATTTTTTCAGGCATTGCATGATGATACTGTCATTGTCGGTGAGATGATATACCTCCGTGATTTTTTTATTCAGAGCATCCCGGGGGGCCAGTTCATCAATGCGGGACATGGCCCGGTTGTAATAGCGGATTATACCTTTCATATCTGTGAGGATTATCCCTTCACTGAAATTGTTAAAGACAGACATAAAGTCGGCTTCTGTTATGGCATGTTTACAATATGTGCTGTCTTTTTTTGCCGGATCTTTCATTATTTACCCTTAGGTGTGTCTTTTATGGCTGTGGTTTTTCAAGTTCCTTGATGAGCAAAGGGATGACTTCAAAAAGATCTCCCTGGATAAAATAATCGCAATGGGACACCATGGCTGCTTCGGGGTTGGTATTTAAAGCTATTATCATACCAGACATTTTCATTCCTGCAAAGTGCTGTATGGAACCTGAAATACCGCAGGCGATGTAGACCCGGGGGCTGACTTTTTCACCGGTCTGTCCCACTTGCATGGTGTACGGTACCCATCCCATGTCCACGGCCACCCTGGATGCCCCCACGGCGGCATTCATGGCTGCGGCACATTGGAACAACAGCTCAAAATTTTCTTTGTTCTGCAGGGCTCGACCACCGGAAATAATAATGTCCGCTTCGGACAGACTTATCCGGGAGTCGTCTGAGTGTTGAATTTCAACGGTTTTCAATCGCCGGCTTAAAGGCTCTTTAAGGGCCATGGAGATGGTTTTTGCCTTGCTTTTTACGGGGACGGCACAAAGAATGTTAGGCCTGATTCCAAAGAGCTGATGGCGACCCCTTACTTGAATGGTGCCAAGGGTTTTGCCCGAGAAAAGCGCTTTTTTTGCGATACCTTTTTCGCAATCCACATCCACGCAATCCATGACCAGAGGTGCATCAAGAAGGGCGGCAATCCTGGGAAGCAGTTCCCGTCCCATGGGGGTTGTCAGGCCAAACAGGGTGTTGATGTCATGGGTCTTCATTGTCTCAATGATGGCATGGGACCATTGTTCCGGATTCCATTGTTCCTGTCCCGGTCTGGAGGTGGTTATTTCTACAATGGTATGTACCCCATGGGATTCCAGGGCTTCACGAAAGGATATCGCTGCTTGATTAATAATAAAAGCATAGACATCATGACCTTTTTTCCCGGCACAGGCAATCATGCCGAAATTGGCATCTTTGATCCTGCCTGATTTGATTTCGATAATAACACCTGTTTTCTTCATATTTTTTCCTTAAAATCCATGATTCCGTTTTTTTATCTGTTGTGTGTGCTTAACCCGATTCTTAGTGTTGACGATGCCCTGGCCCCGGGTATTGCAAGGTGACCCGTCTTGTGCCCACCCATGTCGTGGGTGCATCATAGGACCCTGGCCTCATTTTTGAGTATATCCACAAGGGTTTTTACCTGTTCTGCCGGGGTGCCTGTGATTTCCTTTGCCATCCGCTGTTTTGTAAAGGGTTCCAGGGAGACAATCGTCATGGAGGAAGGAGGTTGACAGATTTCTAATGTATCGATATCAATGCATTTTATTTCTTTTTTCCGGGCCTTGACCACGTCCGGGAAGGTGGGGTAGGAGGGAGTATTAATCCCTCTGCCCACCCCCAGGACACAGGGCATGGAAAGCATGTAGACATGTTTCCCCCCGCCCTCGCTCTGAATTTCCACCAGGGCAGATGCCTCTTTTGGTGTAAATTTGATCACGTTTGATGCCACAGGGAAATCAAAGGCGGCCCCCAGGCGAAACATGGTCTGCATGCCTTCCATGTCAATGGATTCTCTGCCGGTGAAGATGATGCCCGGTGTACCATCCTGTTCAATGGCTTTTTTGAGAGCCCTGGCCGTCAAAATACTGTCTTCGTGTTTACGGGTCACCACATGTATGGATCGATCCGCCCCCATGGCCATGGCCGATCGGAGGGTTTTTTCCACGTCCCGGTGCCCCACTGAAATGGCGATTACTTCACCCTGTCCCAGATGTGTTCTGAAGGCCGTGGCTTCGGTGATGGCGTGTTCATCATATGGATTGAGGAGAAATGAAATTTTTTCATCAATGTCGGTATCGCCCGTTATGACAATGTTAGCCGCAGAATCGGGGACCGGTTTTACGCATACATATATTTTCATGGTGAAAGTTCCTGTTTTTAATTAAAAAAAGGGCCTGTCTGCCACAAACAGGCCCCTTGCAAGGGTAAATCAATATTTTAATATCACGGAACGCGACATGGATTAACCGTTAACGGAAAAACTGGAGTTGTAGTTAATATCTCTCTTGCGTGAGAAAAAGCCCACATCCATTGTCCTTCCGGTGTAGTGATAGGTGAACTGAAAGGGTTCGTTGTCATGATCCAGGCCCTTTTCGCAGGCATCAATGAGTTCTGCCATCATTTTACCCACCACCGGAGCGTTTTTATATTGGTTGCCACTGGTACCTACTGCCAGGTAGAATCCCCCCAGATCGGTTTTATCATAGATGGGAATCCAGTCGTCGGATACATCATAAAGATCGCACACGCCTTTGGGCTGGTTGGGCACTTTAAGTTCCGGCACACGTTTTCCTAAACGGTAGCATTGGGCTTTCCATTGTTCGTCTGTTAACTGATTGTCCCTGCCGTGTCCGCCTTTACCTGCGTAAAATTCATCCGGGTCCACCCATTCCTGGGGGTCACAGTCGGGGTCTTCGCTGCCGATGAGGAACATGTTGCCAACCTCGGGTCTGACGTAACAACCAATATCCCCATCGGACATGTGATAGCCATCATTGAGGTAGTCATACCCTTCCGGAGAGGGGCAATGCATGACTTCGTGGCGAAGGGCCTTGGTTTTGATATTGCAACCTTCCCACACACCTTCTGCCATTTGGGTAACTTTAAAGGAGTGAGGCCCACCTGCATTAACCACAACAGGGGAATCAATTTTTGTGCCGTCTTTTAAGGTGATGCCGGCCACCTTGCCGTTTTCGCTGCGAATTTCCACAACTTCTGTATTGAACATGAATGTTCCCCCCTTGGCTTCGGCGGCTCTCATGATATTGTGGGCTGACAGTGCAGGATCATTCACATAGCCCCCCTCTGGACAGAAAATGCCGCCCTCCAGCATTTCTGTTGGTTCATCGTAGAATGCGGGATCTTCCGGACGTCTCACCGGCCAGTATTTGTGAAGATCAATGGGGGGCACCATCTCTTTTATTTTTTTATTGTCCCACTCTTCGTATGTTACGCCCACTTCATCATAGTTTTTCTGGACTTTTTTCCAGTCATGTCCTTCGGATTTCAGAAGAAGGGAGCCGGTGTTCATGTATCTGGCAAGGCCTTTTTCATCGGTTGCATGGTCCAGATAATTTTCCCAGTCCAGCCAGTATTTAAAGCCTTCATAGGCCATGGCCACACCATCTGCAGTTGAATAGTGAGCCCTAACAATGGCACATGAACCTGCAGTGGATCCTTCACCGGCATCGGGCTGTTTGTCAACATTAAGGGTTTTATAGCCCATTTTGCAAAGCTCATAGGCAATGGGGCATCCGATAACGCCAGCGCCGATAATTATGGCATCATACTTTTTGTTCATTTTTCTGTTCTCCTTACACTGAATACGTTTAAAAAAGTGCGGTTAACAAATTACGGTGGTGGATTACATACCTTTTGGCATCCATATTCAGAAAGCACCTTTTCTGCTGAATCTTCATTATGGCATCCGGGGCCACCCGTTGGTATGTCCCATGGCCTGTGCAGGTCATGGGGGCAGGGTTGAAAGATGCGCATAGTAAAAAACGGCAGCATTGTTATAATTAGTAAGCAAATTTTATGCCAATTTTTTAAAGCTTTTTGTGGTCTGCTCCCCGGATTGAGAATACTTCCATAGGGATCTCTGAAATCAGATATCCAATGACAGGTTGGGTGTCAAGATAAAAAACATAAAATATATTAATTTGAGTTTTTAAATTAATGCATTGTGAAATTTAATGAAAATATTTATTTAAATCCATAAATTTTTATGTTTTTCAGATTTGGACATATTCCGAGGCTATCCGGCACTGAATAGTAACTTTTACGGGAATTGGCCCTTACGAGCTTGTTATCAATCTTGTTTTTTCCATTACTGGGGTTTCTGGGTTGTCATCTCATTCCGCAGTACGCGTTTCAATACTTTTCCCACACTGGATATCGGGATTTCTTCAACGAATTCAACTATTCTGGGCCTTTTATATCCGGTCATGTTTTTTCTGCAAAATGCGATGATTTCTTTTTCGGTAAGGGGGTGATCCGGTTTGAGTTTTATAAATGCCTTCACCGTTTCTCCCCTGGTATCGTCGGGAATACCCACTACTGCAACAAGGGCCACAGCGGGATGAGTGTAAAGAATATCCTCCACTTCTCTTGGGTAGACATTGAATCCGCTGACAAGAATCATGTCTTTTTTGCGATCGATTATGGAAAGATAGCCTTCTTCGTCAATCCCTGCGATGTCACCGGTGAGAAAAAATTTTTTACCCTCCAGAATTCTGAAAGCTTCGGCATCGGCTTGGGGCCTTTTCCAGTATCCTTTCATCACCTGTGGACCACACACGGCAAGCTCTCCTTCTTCCCCCGGTGGGAGAACCGTTGTGCCGGTATCCACGTCAACAATTTTAACCTGGGTTCCGGGCAGGGGGAAACCAATGGTGCCGATTTTCCGGGTTTCTTTTATTGAGGGATTGGCGCAGACACAAGGGGCGGTTTCGGTTAGTCCATACGCCTCAAAAACAATGGCACTGGTTTTTTCTTCAAATTGCCGGCACACCTCGGGGGGAAGCGGCGCCCCTGCAGACAGACATCCTTTGATGGAAGAAAGATCGTATTTTTTTAATCGGGGATGGGTGTTAAAGGCCACAAACAACGTGGGAACCGCAGCCATGTAGGTGGGTTTAAATTTTGCAATGGTTTTAAGGACATCTGTGAAGGGCGGTTTTCCGGACCGGGGATCAGGAATGCACAGGATCCGGTTGCCGGTGAATACGGTTAAAAGCAGGGCTCCCGTCAGTCCAAAGCTGTGATACCACGGCAATATCCCAAGGGTGGTGTGTGCCCCCCCGGGGCGAAAGGGTTCCGGGGGTTCGCCGGGTTCATGCACCATGCGAAAATAGGCGTGGGCCGCCTTTAAGTCATAGATGAAATTGGCATGGGTCAGTTCTGCACCCTTGGGAACACCGGTTGTGCCGCCGGTGTAGAGCATTACCGCTGTGTCTTTTTCCGGGTCGATGGTTACCATGGGGGGGGTGGGGGCAGCCTCTGCCACAATATCATCAAATTTTAAATGCCCGGGCAGATGTTTTATTCTGGGGAGTTTGTTAAGCATACGGCCCATGAAGGCCAGGCCGGCGGGCAGGTAAGAAGATATGTTGCATGTGACTACGGTTTCAACCTTTGTGTTTGTTATGGCCGTGAGGGTTTTGTCATACAAAGAAGGATGCTCCATACAGAAGATTACCCTTGCTCCGGAGTCGCTCAGCTGGTGGTTGAGTTCCGATGCCGTGTACATGGGGTTGCAGTTTACGCAAACGGCACCTGCTTTTAGTATGCCAAAAAAAATTTCGGGAAACTGGGGAATATTGGGTAGAAACACTGCCACGCGATCTGCCTTTTTAATGCCGTACCGGGCCAGAAAATTGGCCACTCTGTTTGCCGTATCCTTTACCTGGGCATAGGTTTTGCCCTTTCCCTGGAACAAGGTAAATGTATTTTGGGGATATTGGGCTGCCGCATGGTCCAGAATACGATATAGCGGCAGGTGATAATCAGATATGGTATGGGGTGCTCCCTTGGGCCAGAAGGGGGTATCCCAGGTTGTTTTGCTCATTATTAATTGCTCCTTGTTATTCGATGACCAACCCCATCAGATTTGTCGAAAATGGAGGTATTCCCCTTGCCCAGAGTGGCCGATGTTATAACCAACTCCAAAAAACAAGATAATGGAGTGTTAAAGCGCTGCTCACACCGGGTGACGGGGTCTGAAGGATATTTTTGTCAATCATAAAGAAATTGTTCAAACAGATCAGATACGGCCTGGGTCTGGGCCTGGAGACCGTCGGGCCGGTGCCGTTCTTTTTTTTCCTGGAGGTCAAGCCGGTGGAGGATTCTCCGAAGCTTAATATAGGTTTGCTTCAGGTATTCAGCCTGATAGTCGGTCAAGATAAGTTCTTTTTCAAGGGTTTCAATCAAACGGATATTGTCCGTCCATCGGGTCAGGGCAGGGTGTTGCCATGCGTAATTCAAGGTCAGAAACTGAACCAGAAATTCGATGTCCACAATGCCGCCTTTTCCCTGTTTAATGTCATTGGTTCGGGATAAATCACCGGGGGATTGTGCTGCCATGCGCCGGCGCATGTCCAGGATTTCCTGTTGCAGGGTTTGGGTGTTACGCTGTCGCATGATCACCTCTTTGCGGATCTTGTTGAACTGTTCTTGCAGAAGGGTATCCCCTGCCACCGGACGGGCCCGGATAATGGCCTGATGTTCCCAGGTCCAGGCCTGTGTTTCCATATACTCCCGGAAGGCATCAATGTGGCTGACAATCATTCCGGACTGACCGCTGGGTCGAAGGCGCATGTCAGGTTTATAAAGGGTCCCCGCCGGGGTGTGCACGGTGAGCATATTGATGATTCGCTGGCCCAGCAGGCTGTAGAATCGCATGTTTTCAATGCTTCGCGTTCCACCTGTGGTGCTGCCGTCAGAGGCACCATGAATGAAAACCATGTCAAGATCCGATTTGTATCCCAGTTCGATTCCCCCCAGCTTTCCATAGGCAATGGCGGCAAAGCCCGGTGTGAAGTCCGGTAAAGCGGTTATCCCCGATGGGTGTCCATATCTTTTTGTCGTCTGTTGCCAGGCAATGAGAAGAACTCGTTTCAGAACCGCTTCAGCAATATCGGTGAGGGCGTCACTGACCTTCATTAAGGGATAGTCCCCGCTGACATCTGCCGCGGCCACCCTGAGGGTGCTGCTCTGTTTAAAGATGCAAAGCTCCTCCAATTGAAATTCAAAATCTTCCGGGGGAATGGAGGCCATGCGGTGGGCCAGATCTTTTTCCAGAAATTCCCGGTCTGGTGGCCGGTAAAGAGTTTGGGGATCAAGGAGTTCATCGAGCAGGGCCGGATGCCGTGAAAGAAAAGAGATGATCCAGGGGCTTTTGGAGGCCAGGGTGGCCAGGGTGGTAATGGCGGATGGATTTTCAAGGAGTAGGGAAAGATAGCAGGTGCGTCGTTCTATGGCGGTGATCAGGGATATGAGCCGGTGAAGCAGGAGCTCTCCATTTGGATATTTTCCTGCAATGCGGGTGATCAGGGGAATCAGGTCATTGAGTCTGCGTCTTCCGGTGTGGGTCAATTTGCAGGTGTTGGGGTGTTCGGCAAGGGATTTTAACAGTTCAATTACTTTTTCCGGTGTGTTATATCCCGGCAGGGGATGATGTTGTATCTCAGACTGGGGATCATTAATGTTTTCCCACAGATATATAAAGGGATCGTCTGTCTTGATCTCTTTTTTTACATTTTTCCTGGAAACCAGCAGGCGGTTGAAGTGCACATGGACGGTGTCCATGTGACGGTCCAGTTCCGCTTTAAAGGTTGTCCAGTTGTCAAAATCCATGGCCCGGGCCAGGCGGTATCTTGCGGTTTCATCTTCGGGGATGTCATGGGTCTGGCGGTCGTCATATTCCTGGAGCCTATGTTCCACGGTGCGCAAAAACATGTAGGCGCTTTTAAGGTCCTGGGCGGTTTTGTCATCAATGAGACGTTCTTCCACCAGGAGTTCCAGTACCCTCAGGATTTTTTTTTCCTGGAGCTGGGGGGCTACGCCGCCCCGGATAAGCTGAAAGAGCTGCCCGAAAAATTCAATTTCCCTTATGCCCCCGGCTCCCAGCTTTATGTTGTTTTTCAGGTGCTTGTCCCGGACCTGCATGGTGATTCGTCTTTTCATATCCCGGAAGGCATCAAAGGTCCCATAGTCAAGATATCTGCGAAATATAAAGGGTTTTAAACGATTGAGAAGGGCCTGACCTGCCTTCTGATCCCCGGCCATGGGACGGGCCTTGATCAGGGCGTATCGTTCCCACTCCCGGCCCTGGGTCTGGTAATAGATCTCCATGGCATCAGCACTCATCACCAGGGGACCATTTTCCCCAAAGGGCCTTAACCGGGTATCCACCCGAAAAATGGGTTGTCCGGTGGCAGCGCTGTTAAATACGCCTAAGAATTCCCGGCATAGTTTTGTGAAAAACAGTTCACAGGTTTGCATTTTAACGGCATTTTTCATCTGGCCTTCCTGGGGAAAGGCAAATATCAGATCAATGTCCGAAGAAAAATTGAGCTCTCCGGCCCCGAGTTTACCCATGGCAAGGACGATGATTTTCTGGGGAATGTCGTTATTGTCCACGGGAATTCCATGGACGGCACAAAGGCTGTCATGTAAGTGATCCATGGCTTTTTGCACACAGGCATCGGCAAGGGCGGAAAGATCGGCAAGGGTCTCTTCAAAGGCGGCGGTTTTATTGATGTCCCGCCAGGCAATGCGCACCATTTCCCGCATTCTCAGGCGATTTAGAATGCTTTGAAGACGGTCTGACTCCTGTGCGCATTCAATGGCCTTTTGCAGTTTTATTTTATATGCCTTGGCAGGGTAGGGGCGCTGAAGGTCTCCTGAATGAAAAAGATCCGTTAAAAGGGCAGGGGTTTGCGTAAGGGTTGCGGCAATGAAGCGGCTGAACATCAGTGCCGTATCCAGCTCCTTTAAAAACTGTGGTTCCCCGGGAAGGACAAGGTGGTGTGCCTTCAGGGATGCCTCAAGTGATTGTTTTAAAAACGCTGCCTGTTCAATGTAGGAATCCAATGTTGACCCCACGTAAATCCACCAACTGAAAACGTTGGGGAAGAAATTGATTGAAAAAAAATCAAAAATTGCTTATATTTAAAAGCTTATATATCGCTCAAACATGTGAAAATAACAAGGAGAAAAAGAGAATGTGCCGTTTGTTTGCACTTACAAGCAAAGAGCCCGTATCTCCCATGGTTGCCATCAAAGCCCTTGATGTAATGAAAGAAGGGCATGACGGATCAGGTGTGGGAATTCTACTGCGAGATCTTGGGGGCCCTTTTGAAGAGATGAAGGATGCCCCCATCCTGTCGGGTATTTTCAGTGAAGAGGGTATACGAAAGCTGGATCTGTTCATGATGGACAACGGGTTCATGACCAAATACAAGATGAACATCAAGATCCCCAAACAACCCCTTGAGGGAACCCCGAAGCGGGGGGTATACCTCATCCGGGCCTATGAATATCCTGAATCATGGGAGTCCTTTAACAACACGGAAATTGCCTATCGTCTCATGACCATGCGTTTGAAAATCCGTGAAATGGGGGAGGAGAAAAAAGACATGATCGTCTACTCCTTCTGGCCGGACACCATCATGATAAAAGAATTGGGTGATCCCATGCAGATTGCCCGGTACCTGGGACTGGACAGAAAGGATCTCAAGGCCAGAACCATCATGGCCCAGGGCCGTCAGAACACCAATTATGCCATCAATCTCTATGCCTGTCATCCCTTTTTCATTGAAGGCTTTTCCACCATGACCAATGGTGAAAATACGGCCTTTATTCCCATCCGAGATTTTATGGCAACCAGGGGGTTCCCAGGTTACATGGGGTACCAGTCCGATTCCGAAGTGTTTGCCCATATTCTTCATTATACCATGAAAGCCCTTGGTCTTGGTCTGGATGCCTACAAGCATGTCATTACGCCCCTGCAGGACAAGAGTATTGATGCCCATGCCGATACGGAGTTCTTGAAACATCTTAAAAAAACATGCCGACAGCTGATCATTGATGGCCCCAATTGCGTCATCGGAACACTGCCCGACAACACCCTTTTCATGGCCCAGGATAGAAAGAAGTTAAGGCCCGGTGTTGTGGGGGGCAGACCTGGTTTTTTTGCCTTTTCTTCGGAAATATGCGGCCTGGATGCCGTGATTCCGGACCGGGATAAAAGTAAAGACCTTCAACCCATGCACCTTGATACCGCCATTGTCGGCCCCGATCGTCAGGAGATAAAAATATGTCGTCAAACAGAACCATTACGCCTTCCTCTCTAAGCCTCAGCGATCTGCCCTGGCAGATCAACTGGAAAAAGGATCGGTGTACCCTGTGCGGTCAATGCACCGCCGTCTGCCCTGTGCAGGCCATAAAACTTGATGTTTTCAGAAAAAGAAATCTGGATACCTCCCTGGATCCGGCTGCAAGAAAATTGTCCGGGTTTGAAACCTGGTATGGCATTAAACAGAAAACCACCATTGAGGAGGCATGCATTGGTTGCGCCATGTGCTCCATGGTGTGTCCCAATGATGCCATTGCACCGGAAAGAAATCCCGGTACGGAACGCTTCAAGTTCCACAGAAACCAGAATGGTGAGCCCAGAACCCGTGGGGGACGTAGAAATAGCACCGAATCCATTCTGGACCAGATAAAATTCATCAGAATTTCCATGCTCACCGACCCGGCCCTTGATGCCGGGCGTCATGAATTTGAACTCAGAACCCTGCTTGGTCGGATACTGCCCCCCCAAGAGAACATGCAGCGCCTGAAAAATAAGGGCTGGATTCCACCGGTGCGGGAAATCTATCCTCTTATCATCGGCGGCATGTCCTTTGGCGCCCTTTCTCCCACCATGTGGGAGGGACTGCAGATGGGGGTGGCCTATCTCAACGAAGAGCTTGGCATGCCTGTCCGCATCTCCACCGGAGAAGGCGGATGTCCGCCCCGGCTGCTCAAGAGTCGTTTTCTAAAGTATGTGATTCTGCAGATTGCCTCGGGTTATTTTGGCTGGGATGAAATCATCCATGCCATTCCCCACATGAAAGAAGATCCCTGCGCCATTGAAATCAAGTATGGGCAGGGGGCAAAACCAGGTGACGGCGGGCTTTTGATGTGGCACAAAGTGAACAAGCTCATTGCCGCCATCCGGGGTGTTCCCCAGGGCATCAGCCTACCAAGTCCCCCCACCCATCAGACCCAGTACTCCATTGAGGAATCCGTGGCCAAGATGATCATGTCCATGTCCATGGCATGGGGATTCCGGGTGCCGGTGTATCCCAAAATATCCGCATCCTCCACCTCCCTTGCCGTGTTAAATAACCTCACCCGCAACGATTATGCCTCGGGCCTTGCCATTGACGGTGAGGACGGGGGTACCGGTGCGGCCTATTCCGTGTCCATGGATCACATGGGACACCCCATTGCCTCCTGCCTCCGGGATAATTATCTCAACCTGGTGAAGATCGGCAAGCAAAATGAGATTCCGCTGTTTGCCGGTGGCGGCATCGGCAAAAACGGCAATATTGCGGCCAATGCGGCGGCCCTTATCATGCTGGGTGCCAGTGGTGTTCAGATTGGAAAGTATGTGATGCAGGCCGCTGCCGGATGCGTGGGAACCGAGCGGGATCGCTGCAATGTCTGTAATCTGGGGATATGCCCCAAGGGCATTACCTCCCAGGATCCCAGGCTTTACCGCCGGCTTGATCCGGAAAAAGTGGCCCAGCGTATCGTGGACCTCTTTGTCTCCTTTGATATTGAGCTCAAAAAAATTGTTGCACCCCTGGGACGCTCCACATCCCTTCCCATCGGCATGTCCGATGCCCTTGGCATCAACAATTATGAAGCGGCCCAGCGTCTCAATATCAAGTATGTGGTTTAGGAGGTGAAGATATGAAAAAGATAAAATATAAAATCGTTTCCGGCAGGGACGATGAAAAAAGAATTCCTTCCCGCATCCTTGAAGAGATGATTCAAAAGGAAGTCAAACAGGGTCACCGGGCCATAGAGGTGGATGCCTTCGGGCAGCACGGCATTGGTGGAAGGCTCTGGCAGGAAGGCAATGAGCCCATAAAAATCAGAATCAGGGGCCAGGCAGGCCAGCGCGCCGGTTCACTGGGGTGCCCTCACACGGAAATTGAGATTCTGGGACCGGTGTCCGATGATGTGGGTTGGCTCAATGCCGGTGCCCAGATTACTGTGCATGGCAATGCCTCCAATGGTGTCATGAACGGCGCAGCCCAGGGCAAGGTCTTCATCGGCGGGAACATCGGCGCCAGGGGCATGACCATGACCAAACACAATCCCCGGTTTGATCCGCCGGAATTGTGGGTGCTGGGCTCCTGCGGCGATTATTTCGGAGAGTTCATGGCCGGTGGTATTGCCGTTGTGTGTGGGTTTGATAAAAGTTCCCATGAAAACACCATGGGGTATCGTCCCCTGGTGGGCATGGTGGGCGGCAAGGTTTTTTTCCGGGGAGACGCTTCGGATTACAGCCGGAAGGATGCCCGGCTGCTTTCCATTTCAGATGATGAATGGCACTGGCTTTATGTAAATCTGGGTGCTTTTCTGGATAAGGTGGGAAAAAGCGCTTTGTTTGACAGTCTTTCCAAACGATCCGAATGGCAGGTTTTAAAAGCCAGAAGCCCAATGGACAAAATGACGGGACCCGGCCTTTCTTCCATGGCCGCCTTCCGCCAGGATGTCTGGGACAGGGAACTTGGCAGGGGGGGACTCATTGGTGATCTGCAGCAGCTGGACCGGGAAACCATTCCCTTGATCACCAAAGGTGAGCTGAGGCGCATGGTGCCGGTGTGGGAACATGCCGTGTACAAAGCCCCCTGCCAGGCCAATTGTCCCACGGGCATTCCTGTTCAGGATCGCTGGCACCTTATCCGCAACGGTCTCACGGACGAAGCCGTATCCATGGGTTTGAAATATACGCCGTTTCCGGCCACGGTGTGCGGATATCTGTGCCCCAGCCCCTGCATGGCTTCCTGCACGAAAAACCTGCAGTACATGACCCCTGTGAATGTCCGGTTGCTGGGACAGGCCGGTGAGAATACACAGCTGCCTGAAATTGCAACATCCTCGGGGAAAAAGGTGGCCGTCATTGGGGCAGGCCCGGGGGGCATCTCTGCGGCCTGGCATTTGACCCTTAAGGGGCATGAGGTTGCTTTGATGGATGAATCCGATGCCATCGGCGGGAAAATAGCCTCGGTGATTCCAGATTCCCGGATACCAAGGCAAACCCTTGAAAATGAGCTGGATCGGGTGAAACAACTCATTGGTGATATCCGCCTGGAACAGAAAATTACGGCCAAAAGTTTTAAAAAAATAAAGAAAGAATTTGATTATGTGGTGGTGGCCGCCGGTGCCAGAAAACCCCGGATGCTGCCTGTTCCCGGCATAGAATTTGCTATTTCCGCCAATGACTTTCTTGCGGCGGCCAAGACCGACGGGATTTCTCCTGGCCATAAGATGGTGATCATCGGTGCCGGTAATGTGGGGTGTGACGTGGCCACAGAAGCCCATCGTCTGGGGGCGGAAGTTATTACCCTCATTGATGTGCAGAAACCGGCGGCATTCGGAAAAGAAAAAGAGGATGCCGAAGCCGTGGGTGCCACCTTTCATTGGCCCTGCTTTACCAAAGAGATCACAGATAAGGGCGTGCTCCTGGACGATGGAGAACTGCTTGAGGCCGATACGGTGGTGGTATCCATCGGGGATGCTCCGGATACCCGGTTTCTGGGTGCAAACATTGCCACAAGAAACGGATTTGTTTCGGTGAACAGCCTGAATCAAACCTCGGATGACGCCATCTTTGCCATTGGCGACATTGTGGGGCCGGGCCTTATCACCAATGCCATTGGGGATGGTAAACGGGTGGCCGAAGTCATTGATAACATTGTTTCGGGTACCTCCCCTCTGCCCATGGATATCCGGCCGGAAATAGATAAGAACAGGGTTTCCCTGGAATATTTTAATCCCCGTCTGAAATCCTATGATTCCCTTCACCAGTGTGGGGAAGAATGCGCCTCCTGCGGTCGCTGCAGGGATTGCAGCATTTGCGTAAATGTCTGTCCCGAGGCGGCCATTGAACGGGTGGAAGACGCAGCGGGATTCTTTGAATATAAGGTGGACGCGGAGCAATGCATCGGGTGTGGTTTCTGTGCCGGGGCCTGTCCCTGCGGTATCTGGAACCTGGTGCCCAACTCACCCCTGTGATCAATGGTCGGCACGGCAGGCTTTTTTTTAACTAAAGCATGTCGTGCCGGGCATGAAAATTATATTTTTTTGATAAACAACCATGTCCTGACGGACACAACAGAGATTGAAAATCCTCCTGATTTATAGGGATTTTCTTATAAAAAAGACAAGTGGAAACTAAGGATTATGAAAGCGTTATTGGCTCTTGAGGATGGCAGGACATTTCCCTGTCGCAGTTTTACAGGTTCGGGGGAGGCCCGGGGCGAGGTGGTGTTTAACACCAGCATGACCGGCTATCAGGAGATCCTGACAGACCCCTCCTACCATGGACAGATGGTGACCATGACCTGCCCCATGATGGGTAACTACGGGGTGTGCCCCGAAGATGTGGAGTCCGACAGAATCCAGGCAGCGGCATTGATTGTCCGGGAGTATGTGGATGTCCCCAGTAACTGGCGATCCACCGGTACCTTGGCAGATTACCTTAAAAAACAGGGTGTGCTGGGCATTGAAGACCTTGATACAAGGGCTTTGACGCGACATATCCGAAATGCCGGTGCCATGCGTGCAGTGATATCCACCACGGATCTGGATCCAGTTTCCCTTGTGGAAAAGGCAAAACAGGTACCGCCCATGGAAGGGTGCAATCTGGTGGACAACGTAACCACGAAAACCCCCTATCTATGGCGGGAAAATCGACCGGATTACATAAATGACTGCACCCTTCTGGATGTTTCCATGTGGCGTCACAGGGGAAAACGTCATTCTGTGGTGGCCCTTGATTTTGGTATCAAGTATAATATTATTCGATGCCTGGAAACCGCTGGCTGTGAAGTGCTTGTCCTTCCTGCGGATACCTCGGCCACCGTCATCCGGTCCCTTGAACCGGATGGTATCTTTTTGTCCAATGGTCCGGGAGATCCTGGGCCTGTGACCTATGCCGTTGACACCATCCGGGATCTTCTGGGGTATCGTCCCATGTTTGGCATCTGCCTTGGCATGCAGTTGATGGGCCTTGCCATGGGTGCCAGGACTCACAAGATTAAATTCGGCCACCGGGGGGGGAATCAGCCGGTGAAGAACTTTGCCACGGGCCGGGTGGAAATCACCTCCCAGAACCACGGATTTGCCGTGGATCTGACTACTCTGGGACAGGGGGGAGGGATCATGACCCACATTAATCTCAATGAGGATTCACTGGAGGGCATTAAAAATGATTCCCTCAAGGCCTTTGCGGTTCAGTATCATCCAGAAGCCTCCCCCGGACCCCATGATGCAGCCTATCTTTTTAACCAGTTTGCCGAGATGATGGATAAGTAAAGATGCCAAAACGTACAGATATTAAAAAAATTCTCATTATTGGAGCAGGTCCCATCATCATCAGCCAGGCCTGTGAGTTTGATTACTCGGGTACCCAGGCATGCAAAGCCCTGAAGGAAGAGGGCTATGAAGTCGTGCTGATCAACTCCAATCCTGCCACCATCATGACGGACCCCGACACCGCAGACAGGGTGTATATAGAACCGGTGACCCCGGAAACCGTGGCCAAGGTCATTGAAAAGGAACGACCCGATGCCCTTTTACCCACCCTGGGGGGCCAGACCGGCTTGAACACCGCCATTGAAGCCGCCAAGATGGGGGTGCTGAAAAAATATAATGTGGAGATGATCGGTGCATCGGTGGAAGCCATCAACAAGGCCGAAGACCGCGAACTGTTCCGGGATGCCATGAACAGAATCGGTCTCAGGATTCCCAGAAGCGGATTTGCCACCAATATGCACGAGGTGGAAAAAGTGGCCGAAGAGATCGGTTTCCCCATCATCGTACGCCCCAGTTTCACCCTGGGCGGCACCGGTGGCGGGGTGGCCTACAACCCCGAAGAGCTTGCCATCATGGCCAAAAGCGGGCTGGATGCAAGCTTTATCACCCAGGTGATGCTGGAAGAATCGGTGCTGGGCTGGAAAGAATATGAGCTGGAGGTCATGCGGGACTGCGTGGGCAATGTTGTGATTATCTGCTCCATTGAAAACATTGATGCCATGGGAGTTCACACCGGTGATTCCATCACCGTGGCACCGGCCCAGACCCTGTCTGATAAAGAGTATCAGATGCTCAGGGATGCCTCCATTGCCATCATGCAAGAGATCGGAGTGGACACCGGAGGCAGTAATGTTCAGTTTGCCATCAATCCCAAAAACGGTGAAATGATCATTGTGGAGATGAATCCCCGGGTGTCCCGGAGTTCAGCCCTGGCCTCCAAGGCCACGGGGTTTCCCATTGCAAAGATTGCCGCTAAACTTGCCGTGGGCTTTACCCTGGACGAGATTGAAAACGATATCACCGGTGAAACCCTTGCCTGCTTTGAGCCGTCCATTGACTATGTGGTGATCAAAATTCCGAGATGGACCTTTGAAAAATTCCCTGAAACCGATGACATCCTGACCACGGCCATGAAATCCGTGGGTGAGACCATGGCCATCGGCCGAACATTCAAAGAGGCCTTTCAAAAGGGTATCAGATCCCTGGAGATTGGACGTTTCGGATTTGGTGGTGACGGGAAAGATCCCCTTCCGGGAACCGTTTCCAAGACCGAGCTGGAGTACAAGCTTGCCACCCCCAATTCCCAGCGGATCTTTTTCATTAAACATGCCATGGAAAACGGCATGGCCCTGGAGACCATCCATTCCTTCACCGGTATTGATCCCTGGTTTCTGTACCAGATGAAGCAGATTGTGGAGTTTGAAAAACGCATTATCCTTGCCGGTAAAGATATTTCCCATGAAATTCTGGAAAAAGCCAAACGCATGGGCTTTTCCGACCGCCAGCTGGCCCATCTGACGGGTCTTGCTGAGGAGAAGATAGAATCATTGCGTAAGAAACTGGGTATTGTGCCGGTGTACAAGCTTGTGGATACCTGTGCCGCCGAGTTCCGGGCCGCCACCCCCTATTATTATTCCACCTATGAAAAAGAGTGTGAAGCCAGGGTGTCGGATCGCAAAAAGGTTATGATTCTTGGTGGCGGTCCCAACCGCATCGGCCAGGGCATTGAGTTTGATTACTGCTGTGTCCAGGCATCCTTTGCCCTCCGGGAAGAGGGTGTGGAGAGCATCATGGTCAACAGCAATCCCGAGACGGTGAGTACCGACTATGACACCTCGGACAAGCTTTATTTTGAACCCCTGACCCGGGAGGATGTGCTCCATATTGTGGAAAAGGAGAAACCCGACGGCGTTATTGTCCAGTTCGGCGGGCAGACTCCCCTTAATCTTGCAACGGCCCTTAAAAAAGCCGGGGTTCCCATTATCGGCACCACCCCGGAAAGCATTGACAAGGCCGAGGACAGAGATTTGTTCCAGGCCATGCTTAAAAAACTCGACATTGCCCAGCCGGCCAACGGTATTGCCGTTAATTTTGAAGAGGCAAAAAAGATTGCCGAAGACATCGGTTATCCCGTCATGGTGAGACCCTCCTTTGTGCTGGGGGGCCGGGCCATGAAGATTGTGTTTGATCCGGCGGAGCTTGAAGGCTATTTTGATCTTGCCGTGTCTGCGTCTCCTGACCACCCCGTTCTCATTGACCAGTTTCTGGAAGATGCCTTTGAACTTGATGTGGATGCCATATCAGACGGAGAAATCACCGTCATTGGCGGCATGATGGAACACATTGAAGAGGCCGGTATTCACTCCGGAGATTCCGCCTGTGTGCTGCCTCCTTACAGTATTTCCCAGGAACACATAGATGAGATGACCCGGGCCACCCAGGCCCTGGCCAGGGAGCTGAGTGTGGTGGGCCTTATGAACATCCAGTTTGGTATCATGGATGATAAAGTCTATGTTATTGAGGTCAATCCCCGGGCATCCCGCACCGTTCCATTTGTGAGCAAGGCCATAGGGGTTCCCCTGGCAAAACTTGCCACCAAGGTGATGCTGGGTAAATCCCTGGCGGAACTGGGATTTACCAAACAGGTTATCCCCTCCCATTATTCTGTCAAAGAGGCGGTGTTGCCCTTTGATCGCTTTGCCAAGGTGGACCCTGTTCTGGGGCCTGAGATGAAATCCACCGGAGAGGTCATGGGCATCGACGTGGACCTTGGGGCTGCTGTGGCCAAGGCCCAGCTGGGTGCCGGACAGAATCTCCCCGTTGAAGGCAATGTTTTTATCAGTGTCCAGGACAGTGATAAGATGGCGGCTCTTCCCCTGGCCCGGGATTTTTATGATATGGGTTTCAAGATTCTGGCCACCCGGGGAACGGCCATGTTTCTGGAGGATCACTCCATACCTGCCAAGATGGTGGAAAAGGTGTCCACCGGTCGTCCCCATGTGGTGGATGCGGTGAAAAACAGCGAGATTCAGCTCATTCTCAATACAGGTGTCAACCGTCAGACCAAACGGGATGGTTATGAAATTCGACGGGCGGCCATCCGGTTTAAGATTCCCTATGCAACCACCACCGATGGCGCCAAGGCCATCTGCAAAGCAATCAAGGCCCTCAAAAGAGAGCCCCTTACGGTCAAAGCAATCCAAGAGTATCATATGCAAGGCGGCAATTAATGACAATTGACAACGAAAGACCCAGAGACGAATGTGGGGTATTTGGACTGTACAGGCATCCGGAAGCAGCCCAGTTGACGTATTTTGGACTCTATGCACTGCAGCATCGAGGACAGGAAAGTGCCGGAATTTCTGTGGCCAGGGAAAAGGATAAAATTTTTTCTCACAAGGGAATGGGCCTGGTCCATGATATCTTTGACACAGAAACGCTGAGAAACATTGAGGGCGGTGGGGGCAGCGCCATCGGCCATGTGCGCTATTCCACCACCGGAGATTCCAATCTGACCAATGCCCAGCCCTTTGTGGTGCAGCACCGGGGAAGGGCCTATGCCGTGGCTCATAATGGCAACCTGGTGAATGCCCATATTTTAAAGGAAGAGCTGGAAGAAAGTGGTTCCATTTTTCAGACCACCATGGACAGTGAGGTATTCCTTCATCTGTTCATTAAAAATTTGAAACAGGGGGATGTGGTGACGGCCATTCAAAAGGCTGTGGCCAAAATTAAAGGCGCTTATTCCTTTATTCTGCTTACCTGCAAGGGAGAGGTTATCGGTGTAAAAGATCCCAACAGCTTTCGTCCCCTGGCCCTGGGAAAGCTCAACGGACACTATGTCCTGGCATCTGAAACCTGTGCCTTTGATCTGGTCCAGGCTGAATTTGTAAGGGAACTGGAACCCGGAGAGATCGTTCTCATCAATGAAGACGGGGTGACCAGCATCATGCCGGAAACCCCCATTGAAAAAAAATCCCTGTGCATTTTTGAATACATCTATTTTGCACGTCCGGACAGTACCATTTACGGGCAAAACGTTTATCAGATGAGAAAGGCCCATGGAAAACGCCTGGCACAGGAGTCACCGGTGGATGCCGATATGGTCATGCCCTTTCCCGATTCGGGCAACTACTCTGCCATCGGTTATGCAGAGGAGTCAGGAATTCCCTTTGAGATGGCCATGATCCGGAACCATTATGTGGGCCGCAGCTTTATCCAGCCCACCCAGGGCATGCGCGATTTTGCCGTGCGGGTGAAACTCAACCCGGTGAGGGAGTTGATCCGAAACAAGGAAATCATCATCATTGAGGATTCCATCATCCGGGGAACAACGGCCAAGACCCGTGTGGCCGCACTGCGAAACCTTGGTGCCAAAAAGGTGCACATGCGCATCAGTTGTCCCCCCCATCGATTTCCCTGCTATTACGGCATTGATTTTTCCACCAAGGGGGAACTGGTGGCCGCATCCAAGACAGAAGAAGAATTAACCAAATTTCTGGGACTGGACTCCTTGCATTACCTCAGCATTGAGGGCATGCTGGAGGCAAGCGGAGTGGAAAACCCGGAAGACAACTTCTGCAAGGCCTGCTTTGACGGTTGTTATCCCGTGGCTTTTGATCCCAATCTGTCCAAACAGTGCATGGGGTAATATCGTTGCGAGTATGAAATTTGTTTGATATGCAAAACCTCTTGGATTTCAATATTCAAGGGGTTTTATTTTTGAGTCATGGCCGTTTATATGAAAATGCCGACAGCAGAGAGCCCCCGGCCGCGGCATAATACCATTTTTATTATTCGTTGTGCCGGCAGGCCGACATGATCGTTATAAGAAAATCCCATTGTGGAGCGTATTGATATGAATAAGAAAACAGTAGCCTTTTCAAAGGATTCTTCCAATCTTTTTTTTCATGTTCTCACCAAATGTAATCTATCCTGTAAACATTGTTATATCAATCGAAAAGAGCATGGTGAAAATACCCTGGGCATTGATACCATTAAAAAATGGCTCAACCTTTTTGCCGACCGGTGTGAAAACATCAATGTGATTTTTCTGGGGGGAGAGCCCACCTTGCATCCGGATCTTTCCCTGGCAGTGAAGGAAGCAAGACGTCTGGGATTTAAATCCATCACCATTGATACCAACGGCTATTTGTTCCATGATATTTTAAATAGGGTGACCCCCGATGAGGTGGATTTCATCAGCTTTTCCCTGGACGGGGCCACCCCCGCCACCAACGATGCCATCCGGGGACAAGGTTGTCATGAACAGGTGATAAAAGGGGTAAAGCAAGCGGTCGCCGCCGGGTTTTCCACCTCCATGATTTACACGGTGAGCGGGGATAATATCCACGAACTTCACCGGATGCCTGATTTGATTAAGGGCTGGGGCCTTGAACGGTTTTTCATTCAGGTTATCGGCATCCGTGGGGAATCGGCGGACATCAACAATGGCCTCCAAGTGTCCATGGAACAATGGCTTGATGTGGTGCCGGATGTGGCCGAAGCCATGGCCCGGCAGGGAATTGTTGTGACCTATCCCCGGGTATTTTTAAATGACACAGAGGTATTTCAGTGCGCAGGACTTGTGGCGGACAACTATTTTATTTTTCCCAATGGGCGTATCTATCGCTGTCCCCTTTGTGAGGATTTTGCCCTGCACAGCTTCACCATTGATGACAACGCCATTGTTTCCACGGGCAAGATAAATGAAACAGATCTGTTTGGTCTCACCATCCCCGAAGGATGCGTTATGAATAAGATGATTCAACCGGGTAATATTACGTACAATCAAGATGGTACTCCCTGTAAACGTATTGCATGCTGTATGTTGAAAGAAGAGATTGAGTTAAATTGATACCCGCAGACATGGACATACGGGATGCCGAGGCACTTGCCGGGGAGGAAGTGCTTGCCTTGAACTTTATCCGAAACGCTACTTCCTGGTATTTCAGAAGGCATTTTCGGCAGGGGTTAAGGTCTCATATTTTTGAGGTCCTTGATGCCGGGGATGTTTTAAAGGAGACACATGGGGAGATCAGAGCGGGTATTCGATGGTTCCCCCGGGCTGTTCCCCGTGGGATGTTTCGGATATTGAGGAATCGCTTTGCCTCACTGGATCAGGTGCTTGATGAAGTGGGTAAGTATACCCTTATTTTGAAAATGCTGGGGCCGGAGCTTCTTGCCGTTTCCCAGGAATTCATTGTTCAATACAATGGCCCCCGAGGGCCAGAGATTTTGCTTTGCGGGCTTCAGGAGTATGTCCAGGGGGCGGTGCTGGACCCATGGTATCTCCATGAGGAAACTCCCCTTGAAATTTTTTTCCAGACACATTTCCCCGGGGAGCCTCCGGAAAAAAACATTGTGAACAAGGCGTTGGAATCCATTACCTCTTTTGTTGAAAAGACACGGCATATGGTCATGGATAAAGGCTTTATCCCTGATCTTGCAGGCAACGGCAATCTGCTTCTCACAAACCGGGGAGAGTTGAAACTTGTGGATATCAATAATATCATCCCTGTTAATTGCAATGATAAAATTCTCCTTGATGATAAAAATTATCCTTCCTGTGATAAATCCATTGAAGTTCTTTCCATCCTGGAACAAAAGATTTTGAAAAAACAAAATCTTCTGGAGGATGTCCTGTATGGGCAGTTTCTATGTGCGAAGAGAATAGAGCGTGTCAGGTTGCTTGAAGAGCAATTTTATCAGAAAGTTGGATTTTGACGCTGCCATGTCACCGTGCCACAGGCACAAAAAAAATTGACTTTCGGAGGAAAACAGTTTATTTTACCCGGATAATTATAGTCTCAGGTATCATGGTGGATTGATGGTATGGCTGTCAACTCCCCAATGAGCAGGGAATCCTGTGAAAATCAGGAGCGGACCCGCCGCTGTAACCGGCATTTTGTGTCTTGATGTTTCTTTTTAAAACCGGCCGCGGCTGGTTGGTGCAAACAAAAGAAAGCATTGAGGTCATGCCGGGAGTCAGAAAACCTGCCTGGGACAAGTGGACCGGAAATGTGCACGCGGTTGGACAGGCCCACTACACCATTGAGGATACAATACGGCGTCCCCATACCGATTTGAATATCGGTATGGGTTTTTTTTTGCCTGTTGTTTAAAGGGAGTTGTTGTGAACTGGATTCAGCCGTGCCTTCCAAGGAAAACAGGGACAATTGTCTGTGTTTTGTCTGTGCTTTTGTTCGCCCTTGTGGTGCTGTCAGCCTCCCTTGGATATATGAAGATTGATTTTTCAGATGTCCTGAAAATAATTTTTTCCCATGTCTCAGGCCAGGAAAACACTGGAATTTCAATTTCCCAGGCATCCCGGGTGATTGTTATGGATGTGCGCCTGCCAAGGATATTGACCTGTGCGGCTGTGGGGGCTGCCCTTGCATTGTCCGGGGTTATTTTCCAGGGCATTTTGTTAAATCCCCTGGCAGATCCCTATACCCTGGGGGTTTCTGCCGGTGCGGCCTTTGGTGCCTGTTTTGCTATTTTATTGAATCTGGGGGCTGCATTTGTCTCTGTTCCACTGTTTGCCTTTGCCGGGGCCTGCTTTACCTTGTTTTTTGTGATTTTCCTTTCCTATACCGGTAAGAATTCCGCAGCCGTCCTTTCTTCCAACAGTCTTATTCTTTCCGGAATTATTGTGGCGGCCATTTTGTCTGCAGGTATCAGCTTTTTAAAATACACGGCAGATGAACAGGTCTCCATTATTATTTTCTGGCTCATGGGCAGTTTTGCCTCCAAAACCTGGCTGGATGTGGGGGTGACCCTTCTTTGTCTTGGGGCAGGCCTTGTGGTTGCCATGGTGTTTGCCCGGGATCTCAATCTCATTTCCCTGGGGGAAAGATCCGCTGCAAGTCTTGGGGTGGATACCCGCAGGGTGACTCTGGTGCTCCTGGTGACAGGGTCCATGCTGGCAGCGGTTTCGGTTTCCGTGTCGGGGATTATCGGGTTTGTGGGACTTTTGGTGCCCCATATGGTAAGGCTTTTCACCGGGCCGGACAACCGACATCTGGTTCCTGTTTCAATCTTTGCCGGGGCCTTGCTACTGCTGGGGGCAGATACCATCACCCGGGCCATCCTGCCCCACGAAATTCCCATCGGCATCTTAACTGCCCTCATCGGTGGCCCGGTGTTCTGCTGGATTTTCAAGCGGGGGGCCATTCGCTAAATGAAAATTAAATCCAGTATTCCCGGGACAAGCCCCTATATTTTCCTTGAGAATGTCTCGTTTGCCTATGAACAGGAGCCGGTTTTAAGGGATATCAATCTTTGCTTCAAGCCCGGAAAATTTTATTCCATCCTGGGTCCCAACGGATGCGGAAAAACCACATTGCTGGATCTTCTCATCGGCCATCTCACCCCGGACAGCGGCGCTGTGTTTTTAAGGGGAAAGCCTCTGGACGAATGGTCCAGAAAGGAAATCGCCCGGACCATTGCCCTGGTATCACAAAATTATAATATCAACTTTCCCTTCACCGTAAAAGAGGTGGTCATGATGGGCAGGCACCCCTGGATCTCCCGGTTTTCATCCCCCAATGCCAGGGATATACATATCGTGGACAGCGTCATGGCCCGTACGGATACCCTTGGGTTCCAGGACAGAAAAATCACGGCCCTTAGCGGCGGGGAGCGTCAGAGATGCGTCTTTGCCAGGGCCCTTTGCCAGGATACCCCCATCCTTTTT
Organism: uncultured Desulfobacterium sp.; assembly: GCA_963674605.1. Lineage (GTDB taxonomy): Bacteria > Desulfobacterota > Desulfobacteria > Desulfobacterales > Desulfobacteraceae > Desulfocicer. Next base: position 3,341,616 of record OY771474.1, read on the forward strand.
CTGGATGAAGCCTTTTCCAATATGGATATCAGCCACACCCTGAAACTTTTAAATATTGTTAAAGAAGAGGTGAGAAATCAGAATCGCACGGTTATTTCGGTGTTTCATGACATTAATCTGGCCGCCATCTGGTCCGATCATCTGATTTTTATGAAGCAGGGCAGGGTGGCTGCCTCCGGTCCCACGGAAGCGGTCATGGATGCGGCCATCATTGAAGAGGTTTTTCAGGTGAAGACCCGTGTGGCCTTTAATGACTATTCCCAGGCCAAACAGGCCTGTTTCAAGGCGGGATGATATGGTTTTTTTTTCAGGGATGACGGCGTTTTTACATGTGGCTTCAACTGTTTTTCGGAACAGGAAAGGTGCCGGTGGCCTTTGTGTGCCTGGTACGATTTTACACCCTGGGTCATGCCTTGAACATTTGGGATTAAAGCGTATGATACGGATGGCGCTTGGGGTGATTTGTATATTTGCCCTGTCCATGGCAGACGTTCACTGGGTAAAGGCCGATGAAATAATGGATGCCAGCGGTAAAAAAGTGAACTTTGATCGTCCCTTTGAACGAATTATTTCCCTTTATGGTGCCCATACGGAAAATCTTTTTTATCTGGGTCTTGACCAGGAGATCATCGGGGTTTCCAGAAATGAGACTTACCCTGACGGGGTAAAGATGAAACCCTGGTTTTCATACCATGATGATCCTGAAAAATTCTTGGTGGCCGGGCCGGATCTTGTTCTGGTACGTCCCATGATTGAACGGGGATATCCCGGTCTTATTCAAAGATTGCACAAATTCGGCATTGTGGTTGTCTCTCTGCAGCCATCCACCGTGGATGGGCTTTATGATTATTGGCTGGCACTGGGGGCACTGACCGGGAGAAAAGTCCAGGCAGAAGCCATGGTGAATGCCTTCAAGGCCCGGGTGATGGATTTTTCACGCTTGACCCAGCAGGTGAAATCAAAGAAACGGGTTTATTTTGAGGCCATTCATTCCCGAATGAAAACCTTTGTTCCCGGCTCCATGGCCATGTTTGTCCTGGAAAGTGCAGGGGGTGTTAATGTTGCAACGGATGCCATTTCCTCCCGGGGTACCAATATCGGTATCTATGGAAAGGAACGTATTCTGGCCCATGCCCATGAAATTGATGTGTTCCTGGCCCAGACCGGTGTCATGAACAACACCTCCATTGATATGATTAAACAGGAGCCGGGGTTTAATATTATCCGGGCGGTGAGAGACAACCAGATTTATTTAATTGATGAGGCCCTGGTGTCAAGACCGGTTTTCAGGCTTGTCATCGGCATTGAAACCATTGGAAAAATACTTTATCCGAAACTTTTTTAAAATCAAAGCCATTCTTTATCCAAATGATTGAAACGCGTTCAAAGCATTCCTTTGTTTTACGGGAACGTTGAAAAAAGTTTCAAACGCGTTTAAATCAATATGAAAGGTGGCAAATACAATAAGGAACTGAATATAATGAACAAACAAGGAAAACTATATGGAATCGGCGTGGGTCCCGGAGATCCGGAACTGCTCACCCTGAAAGCCGTCAGAATAATTAACGAGGCCGATGTGGTGTTCACAGCTGCATCCGCCAAAAGAACCTACAGCCTGGCCATGGAGATTGCCCGTCCCCACCTGTCTGATTCGGTGACCATTGAATCGTTGTCTTTTACCATGACAGAGGATAAGGCGGCCACGGAAGAGGCCTGGGATGCCAACGCGGAAAAAATTGCCGCCGTGATGAGGGAAGGTAAAAACGCCGCCTTTCTCACCCTGGGTGATCCCATGACCTATTCCACCTTCGGGTATATTTTAAAGAGCCTTAAAAAGGTGATGCCGGAAGCCGAAGTTATAACCATTCCCGGAATCACGTCTTTTCATGCAGCCGCGGCCCGGTTGAACAGAACTTTGGTGGAGGGGGAAGAGTCTTTGCTCATCACCTCCGGTGCCTATGGGGGAAATCAGCTCCAGCGGGTGGGCAAGAGTGTTGAAAATATTGTCATGATGAAGGCCTATAAAAATATCACAAAGAACAATGCAGCCCTTTCAGAATTAGGCATGCTGGAAAACAGCGTGGCCGTCACTAAATGCGGAAGAAAAGGCGAGGAAATCATCCCGGATATCCGAACCCTTGAAACACGTGAGCCTGACTACTGGACATTGATTCTGGCTGGTAAATGAAAGACCGTTCACCTAAATATGGCTCCCTGATAATTTCTCTTGCCTTGACACTGCTGCTGCTTGCCCTGGGAATGATCTGGGGGGAGGACCTTTCCCCTGGTTATGCGGTAAAGCGACTTATTTTCCCCCTGTTCCGACTCATGGGATTTATTGTGCTGGGCCTTGTCCTGGGGCAAATCATTGAGGCCACCGGATGGACACGCCATCTTTCCGTGGTGGCAAGGCCTTTTTTCAGATTTTCAAATCTGGGCAATCGATGCAGTGCCGCCTTCACAGCGGCCTTTCTTTCCGGGGTGACATCCAACGCAATGCTGCTGGATTTCTTCAAGGAAAAAAAGATCTCCAAGGCCCAGCTCTTTTTAACCAACTATGTTAATCAGCTGCCGGCTTTTTTTCTGCATCTGCCCACAACTTTTTTTATTGTGATACCCTTAACCGGGGTTGCCGGGGTGATTTACTTTACCCTTACGTTTCTTGCAACCTTGCTGCGGACAGGGTGTTTTCTTGTTTTTGGCCATTTTTATCTTTTAAATGACAGTCCATTCCTTTTAGATGTCGAAGGCAAAGAGGACATGGGCGTAAAAAAGAAACACCAAACGATTTTCAGTCGGATCAAGTCTCGATTGCCCGGCCGGATCATCAATATTGCGGTGTATGTCATTCCCATTTATACCTTGGTTTTTCTGTTGAACCGTAATGGCTTTTTTCTGTTTCTGAATACGGCATTGTCTCGTCATCTTGCCATTGAGTTTCTGCCGGTGGAGTCTCTGTCCGTGGTTCTGCTTAGTTTTGCTGCGGAGTTCACCTCCGGGTTTGCCGCTGCCGGGGCATTGATGGATGCCGGGGTTTTGACCACCAAACAAACGGTGCTGGCCCTGCTTCTGGGCAATATCACCGCATTCCCCATAAGGGCGCTGCGGCATCAATTACCACGGTACATGGGGATTTTTTCCCCGAAGATGGGATTACAGTTGCTGTTGTCCGGGCAATGTTTCCGCATCATCAGCATTATTGTGGTGGGGATGATTTATTATGTGGCGGCATAAAACAATTGAATGTATTTTTTTTAGGTCAGCCCGGGGTAAACACCTCTGCGCCATGCCTGTCCCTGCCAAATCTGGCAGATGTTGCGGTCACTCTGGAGTTAACAGGGCCGCAATATTGAAAAAAAGTGCCGTCAAAAACAGGGTTGATAGAGGAGAAAATTCATGCATAGGGTTCATGTAATCGGTCTTGGGCTTTCCAGGCAGGATCTTACCCTGAAACATCTGAAAATCATTGAATCGGCGGACCTGCTGGTGGGGGGTCAACGTCATCTGGATTATTTTAGAAACACGGATGTCGAAAAACGGGTGATTACCCGGGATATTGCCTCGGTTATCCGGGACATAAAAGAACGTATGGATGCCCATAAAATAGTTGTGCTGGCATCGGGAGATCCGCTTTTTTACGGTATTGGAACCACTCTGGTGAAGGCCCTTGGTCCTGACAGGCTGGTGATTCATCCCAATGTTTCATCGCCTGCGGCAGCCTTTGCCGCCATTTGTGAGCCCTGGGAAGATGCCCGCCTGATCAGCTTTCATGGGCGGGTGGTGGAAAATTTGGAGGATATCATCAGATCTTCCCATAAGATTGCCATTCTCACCGATGGAACTCATACCCCGGGGTGGTTGGCTGGCCGTCTGATCTCCCAGGACATGGGAAATTTTACAGCCCATGTATTTGAATGCATGGGAAGTGATAAGGAAAAAATTTATTCCTTTGATTCCCTTGATTCCCTGGTGGATCATCCCTTTGAAATGCCAAATATTGTGCTGCTAAAACAAAATAATGATTCCCAGGAGAATGCAGCTGCCCATGAAACCTTGCCGGGGCAGGATATTGTGGTGGCAGGGCAGGGTGATGGTGATTTTTGTGGTGCACCGGGGGTATCCATTTATCCGGGTATGCCCGATGATCAGTTTTACCATGAGAATGGCCTCATCACTAAATCCGAAGTGAGAAGCGTTGTTTTGTCCCGCCTCAAGCTTGATGCAGATCATTATACCTTCTGGGATCTCGGAGCCGGTTCCGGCTCGGTATCCATTGAAGTTTCACGTTTCCTGCGCCGGGGACGATTGTTTGCCGTGGAAAAAAATGAGAACAGAATTCCCCTCATTGAGCAGAATATTGAAAAATTCGGGGTATCTAATTTAACGGTGTGCCACGGTAAACTGCCCCATTTATTGGGGGACCTTCCAGACCCGGACAGAGTTTTTGTGGGGGGGGGCGGGAAAAATATTTCAGAAATCATTGAGATTGCCGGCAAGAGACTTTCCCCAGATGGGGTCATTGTGGTGAACACCGTGTTGCTGCAGACCATGAATATGGCAGTGGAAACCTTTAAACAGATGGGATTTGAAACCCGGTTTATCCAGCTTCAGGTGTCATTGGGAAAAGCCATGCCCTTTGGCGAACGTCTTGAAGCGTTGAATCCTGTGTGGATTATTACAGGGCTAAAGCAAAGAACTTGATCGTAAGATCTGTAGCCATGGACACCTGCACCGGGTGGGTCAATGGACTCAGATGCGTGATCAGGCATAAAACAAACGATTTGGTCGCAGGGGAGTTTGTGTGACTCAGCATGGCAGCCTGTGTGGAAACATGGGCCTTTTCCTGCTGTGTACACCTGGGCACTTAGCGAGCCGTGAGAATCAAAGGAGAAAGAATAGACAATGTCAACCATGCCAAATCCTGTCATGTTTGTGGGGGCAGGGCCCGGAGATCCGGATCTCATCACCGTCAAGGGCCAGAAGGCTCTACAGCAGGCAGACCTTATTATATATGCAGGTTCCCTGGTTCCCCGGGAACTGCTCACCTGGAACCCTGGAGCCGAGGCCGTGGACAGCGCGCCTTTGAACCTGGATGAGATTGTGGAGCTTATCCGTGTGGCCCATGGAAACAATAAAAAAGTGGTGCGGCTGCACACCGGAGACCCCTCCCTTTATGGTGCCATCTTTGAACAGATGCGTGCCCTTGATAAACATGATATTGCCTATAAGGTGGTACCCGGAGTAACGGCTGCCTTTGCCGCCGCCGCCGCCATGGGCATGGAATATACCCTTCCGGAAGTCACCCAGACCCTTATTCTAACCCGGATTTCCGGCAGAACCCCGGTGCCGGACCAGGAAGCCCTTGCCCTGCTGGCCTCTCACCGGAGTTCCATGGCCATTTATCTGAGCATTGCCCATGTGAAACGGGTGGAAGAAATTTTATCTGAAAATTATGGACCTGAAAGTATCTGCGCCGTTGCCTACAAGGTCAGTCATCCCCAAGAGCGCATTGTGTTTACGAAAATAAATGCCCTGGCTGCCACGGTGAAGGCTGAAAAACTCAATCGCCAGGCCCTGATTCTGGTGGGACGGGCTGTGGAAGCGGCCCATGAAAAACCGGAAGTTATAAAGTCCAAGCTCTATGATGCGGGATTTGCCCATGGCTTTCGTTCCTGAAAAAATCTGTATCTGGGCCATCACCCCGGGGGGCATTGGGCTTGCCATGAAACTTCATCAGAAGTTTTGCAACAGTGACATGATGGTTTCCGCCGGGGCCATGGCGGACAATGAATTGCCCCCGGGGGCGGTGGTATTTCAAACATTGCGCACGGCCCTGGCAGAATCTTTTTTACGATATGACGCCCATGTGTGTATCTTTTCCACGGGCATTGCCGTACGTCTACTGGCCCCTTTGCTCGTGTCCAAACTCCATGATCCGGCGGTGGTGGTGATGGATGACAAAGGCATGCATGCCATAAGCCTTGTATCCGGTCATCTGGGCGGAGCCAATGAACTGGCCCACAGGGTGGCAGGTGTCACCGGGGCCAGACCGGTGATCACCACGGCCACGGATGTCAATGATCTGCCATCCATTGATATGATTGCCAAAGCATGTGGTTTGATCATTGATAATCCGGATATGATAAAAACGGTGAACATGGCCTTTCTGAGAAAAGAGCGGGTGGCGTTCATTGATCCCCTGCCGTGCCTTGTCAAGGCAATTCCTCGACGATTCTGGGCAGAGAAGGGAAACAGTGCAAAAAAAGAGGTGTCCATCCAGTGCAGTGACCGGGTGTTTTCGGTTCCACGTGAAACCCTTGTGTTGCGACCACGATCCCTTGTGGTCGGCATGGGGTGTAATCGGGGCACATCAAAAACGGAACTCATGGCATTGCTGACAAGTTCTTTTTCAGATTTTGGTTTGTCATTGAAAAGCCTTGCAGCCCTTGCCACCACAGAGGTAAAGGCAGATGAGCCGGGGCTTTTATCCCTTGCAGAGACCTTGAATCTTCCCCTTGTATTTTATGATAAAGACGCATTGAATTCAGTTGAAAATATACAAAACCCATCCAAAATGGTGGAAAAATATCTGGGAGTTAAAAGCGTATGCGAAGCAGCAGCGATTCTGGCATCACACAACGGAAAACTGGTGGTGCCCAAGATAAAAAAGGGCAATGCAACCCTTGCAGTGTCAAGAATAGAGCCCGACTTTTTGTGATTGGAACCGGTCCCGGTGATGTCTCCTACATGGCTCCCAGGGCTGCCACGCTTATTGGCATGTCCGATTCCGTTGCCGGGTATACCACATATATTGATCTCATCCGGGAGGTTATCGGAGATAAAACCATTATTTCCACCGGCATGATGAAGGAAGTGGAACGGGTGGAAAAGGCCATAGCTGAGGCCCTTAAAGGCACCACATGTTCGCTGGTGTCCGGGGGGGATTCCGGTATCTATGCCATGGCAGGGCTGGTATTTGAAATGTGTGAAAAAAAGGGTCTGACCCTGGTGCGCCACGGCGAGCCCTGTCCTGAAAACAGTGAGGGGAGATGCCTTGAGATTGAAGTGGTTCCGGGTATTCCTGCACTGGCCGCAGGAGCATCCCTTGTGGGGGCTCCCCTGACCCATGATTTTGCCGTTATCAGTTTAAGTGATTTATTAACCCCCTGGGAAAAAATCGAAAAACGCATATCTGCTGCAGCATCTGCTGATTTTGTCATTGCCATATATAATCCCAAAAGCAAGAAAAGAGACTGGCAGCTTGCCAGGGCCCGGGATTTGATTCTGGAACACCGGGATGGTAATACTCCTGTGGGGGTGGTAACATCGGCCATGAGACAACAGCAGAAGGTGTCCGTCACCACCCTGGAAAAGATGGATGATGCCCATGTGGACATGCAGACCATTTTACTTGTGGGCAGCGAGGCCTCGGTGGCTTATCTTGATTTTATGTATACTCCCCGGGGATATTCAAAAAAATATGATATATAGGCAAATATTCGGTCAGGATCCCATCTTCGATTGTTTTGCCCTGCTCACATAGCATTGGCATGCTACTCAGTCCCCAACAGTGAAGATGGGCCACTGGCCAAACAGGGCTTGGTCACAGCATGGGCCACTTTGGGGTGGGGTCAGGCTTGCGTTATTGAGGCTTTTGCTTAAAATCTTCTTTATGCAAAGGCAGTTGTCAAAAACATAGAGCCTGATAAAAACTCAGGCTCTAATACCACATAGCCTGACTCCGTTGGCCCACCAATTGTGACAGGTGGCCCAAGTTGTGACCAAGCTGGCCAAACATTTACTGAGCAAGCCGAATATTTACATATATAGAGCTGGCCTTTTCTGGCAGCACAAAGAATGAATGTACCAACGGGTTAGACTGGTTATTAAGCTTAAAAAACACGATAAGAATAATTCAACCGCCAAAAACAGGAGGTTCCATGAAAAAAGGTTATGTTCAGGTGTATACGGGAAACGGCAAAGGCAAGACCACGGCATCCCTTGGCCTCAGTGTCAGGGCGGCAGGGGCGGGGTTTAAGGTCTTTATTGTTCAGTTCCTGAAAAAAGGAGATTACTCTGAGATCAAGGCCCTGGAGCGTTTCCAGGAGTTGATCACCGTGGAACAATATGGCATGGGCAAATTTGTCAAGGGCAAGCCCTCTCCCGAAGACATTGAGGCTGGGAAAAAGGGATATGCCCGGCTCCGGGAAGTTTTGGAAAATGGTGAACATGACCTTGTCATTGCCGAAGAGGCCAATGTGGCGGTGATGTGCAGCCTTTTTTCAGAGCAGGCCCTTTTGGATCTCATGGCCATGAAACCCGAGCATGTGGAACTTGTGATCACCGGCAGGGGGGCCACCCCGGCGGTGATAGACCGGGCTGATTTAGTAACTGAGATGACGGAGATAAAGCATTATTATAAAGCAGGGGTCCAGGCAAGGATCGGGATTGAAAAATGAAAAAAATGAAGCCCATTGCTGTTTTTGGCACCGGATCGGATGTGGGGAAAAGCATTGTGGGGGCTGCCATCTGCAGATCCCTGGCAGATAAAGGTGTCCGTGTGGCACCATTCAAGGCCCAGAACATGTCCAATAACTCAGGGATTACCCCCGAAGGTCTTGAAATGGGCCGGGCCCAGATCGTCCAGGCCGAGGCCGCCGGCATTGCCCCCCATGTGGACATGAATCCGGTGTTATTAAAACCCACAGGAGAGATGGGGTCCCAGGTGGTTCTCAACGGGAAAGCCTTTGAAAACAGCAGTGCCGTGGAATATCATGCCCGGAAAGACCTATATTTCAAGGAGGCATGCCAGGCATTTGATCGACTACAGGATCGCTATGATATGGTGGTGATGGAAGGGGCTGGGTCCTGCGCAGAGGTGAATCTCATGGCCTCGGATATTGTTAATTTCCGAATGGCTGAATATGCCGGGGCAGATGTGGTGCTGGTGGCGGATATCCACCGGGGTGGAGTGTTCGGCCAATTGGTGGGAACCCTGGCCTGCCTTCCCCGGAAGTACCAGGATATGATTAAGGGGTTTATTATCAACCGCTTCCGTGGAGACATTACCCTGTTTAAGGGCGGTGTTGACTGGATAGAGGAAAAAACCGGTAAAAAAGTGCTGGGAGTTTTGCCCTGGTACCATCATTTCAGGGTTGATGCCGAGGATTCCGTTGAACTGGAAAAATGTCCTGCGGCTGTCCCCATTGTGGAAGGTGTTCCCGCTATTGCCGTCATAAAACTAAAGCATATTTCCAATTTCACCGATTTCCATGCCCTTGCAGATACCCCGGGAATTCAGGTGGTGTTTGTGGAGCAGGTCCGGGATCTTTCATTATTCAAAGCTGTTATCCTGCCGGGATCAAAAAATACCCGCTCGGATATTAACTGGCTGAGGCAATCGGGCTGGGCGGAGAAAATAGCTGCATATGAAAAGGCAGGCGGGCATATTCTGGGCATCTGCGGAGGTTTTCAGATCCTCGGGCAGTATGTTGAAGACCCCCAGGGCCTTGAAGATCAGCCGGGGACAACGCCGGGTCTTGAATTGCTCAGCGTTGGTACTGTTCTAAAAGCCCCCAAAACCACCACTTTGAGTAGATTTTCCTGGGGAGATGTCCAGGGCGAGGGCTATGAGATTCATATGGGGCACACCACGCGACTGGCAGGGGCCTCACTTTTTGAGGTTCTTTCCAGAAACAGGGTTGCCTGTACGGACATGGAAGGTGCGGTTTCACCAGACGGCAGGGTTGCCGGAACCTATATGCATGGCATGTTTGATCATGATGCGGTTAAATTTAAATGGTTGAAATCAATAAATATAGATATTCCTGTGCCCAGAGGCGCGGATGGGGCTTTACGGAAAAGTGAAAACTATGAACTGTTGAAATCCCATTTTGAAAGCCATGTGGCAATGGAAGAGATGTATTTAAACTTAAGGAATTGATTGCAATACGCGTTGTGCACCATTTCAAAAAACGTGACTATAAGGTAACAGGTAGAAAATATGAACACACAAAACACCCTGATCCTTGGCGGGTGCCGAAGCGGAAAAAGCAGTCATGCCCTGGCTTTGGCCAACCAGGTGTCGGGAAATAAAAAAATTTTTATGGCAACATCCGTTCCCACGGATCAGGAAATGCGGGATCGGGTGAACAAACATGTTCAAGAGAGGGGAGATTCCTGGCAGACAGCCGAGGTGCCTGTGGATATCCCGGAAAAAATTGAAATGCTGGCACCGGATGTTGATGTTATTTTGGTGGATTGCCTTACCTTGTGGGTATCAAATATCATGTTTCATGGGTCTGATTCCCAGGGAATTTTTAAAAAAGTTGAGCAGTTGACAAGGGTGTTGAAAAAGGCTGCCTGTCCCGTGATTATGGTGTCAAACGAAGTGGGTTCCGGCATTGTTCCGGAAAATGCCTTAGCAAGAAAGTTTCGAGATATGGCCGGATTCGTCAATCAAAGGGTTGCCGCAGCTTCGGATGTAGTTACGCTGGTGGTTGCTGGAATCCCCATGAACATAAAGTCCTGAAACTTGATGTGCTTTAGAAATCATGGGCCGATGTTTTACAGGTTCATCAAAGTATGATCCCCCCCGGTGTGGCCGGGGGGGATCAAGACCATTCTTCAGGATTCTCTGTAGAGGGCAAGGAGGCCGGATCGGGATAGTTTCTGAACCCCGAAGGGTTCCAGAAGACCAAGCAGTTCATCAATTACAAAGGCCTTTCCTGTTACCTCAATGGTGAGGTTTTCACTGCCGATGTCAATAATTTTGGCGTGGTAGGCTTCAACCAGCCTTAATAATTCTGTGCGTTTTTCCGGTGGTGCCTTGATGCAAATAAGTGCCAGTTCGCGTTTTACGGCATCTTTTCCGGTCATGTCCCTTACTTTGATCACATTGGTGAGTCGCTTGATCTGCTTCATGCACTGGGCCAGCTGGTGGGGTTCTGCCCGGGTACTGATGGTAATCCGGGACATTTTCGGATTGGCTGTGGGTGCTCCGCAGATGGTTTCGATGTTATATCCCCTTCCGGCAAACAGGCCTGTGACCCTGGCTGTCACACCGGGTTCATTTTCCACCAGCATGGTGATGACGTATTTTTTTTCTTCCATGGTAATCCTTATTTCTTTTTGTGGGGTTACTTATAATGCTTGATGATCCGATTTTGTTTGATCTCTTCCCCGTATCTGCCAATATAAAGACCAACCAAATAATGAACATGGCAAAGTCCCTACCCCAACGCCGCTCCTGACCGAAACGGGAAGGTCGGGGCAATTTTGAGCCTACCTTTTTCAGGGAAGGCCTGTCCAGCTATAATTTAACTCCGGAATATTAAAATGGAAACAGGCATCTGTACTTTTGTATCTCGATGTTCAAGTTTTTCAGTTTTGATGAAAATTGAGGACTGCTCAGGCTTGCGTCGTGGGCATTATCCATGATGTTTTGGGTTTGCACAAGGTTTGGTGGATAAGGTCAATAAAACAAGGCAGACTCCCTTCTCGCACAGACCCCGTCCTTGCAAATTCGGCCAACAAAAACTTGACCATCGAGTATGTGTATGTTTTTGACAAAAAGACCACGATGTGCGAAATTATAACTCGTTTGGTTGCAAAAAAGATTTATCTGCATTTTATGGGGGGATTGCAACATCAATCAGTCGGGATACCCCTGCCCACAACTTAGGTGGTGTCTGTTATACGCATTTCCTTAAATTCTTCATCTATTGGGTTGCCTTTTTTATGAAAAATGACTTTCTTCAGAATCCTGTTATGCAGTCTTTTAATGCCGTGGGGAGTTCCTTTTTGTCCATGATAAGATCCCTTGGAAAAACGGCTGTCTTCATGGGGCTGTCTCTGGTGGGAATTTTTGCAAAAAAACAGCTTAAAAATATTCTGGTCCATGTGTATTACATCGGCGTGCGCTCCATTTCCATTGTTATGCTGGTGGGGCTCTTCACCGGAATGGTCCTGGGTCTTCAACTTTATTATACCCTGGTTAAGTTCGGCTCGGGGGGAGTGTTGGGTTCTGCCATTGGGCTGACACTTGTACGGGAGTTGGGACCGGTTTTGACAGCCATCATGGTGACAGCAAGGGCTGGATCGGCAATGACTACGGAAATAGGGATTCAACGCATTACAGAACAGATAGATGCCTTGTTTACCATGGGGGTCAATCCCATTCGTTATCTGGTCAGTCCCAGGATTGCTGCCGCCATCATCAGTTTCCCCATTTTAACGGCCTTGTTTGATCTCATTGGTTTTCTGGGGGGGTATCTCACCGGGGTTGTACTTCTGGGGCTGGATTCGGGTACCTATATTTATCGCCTTCGCTCCAGTGTTACTCTGGTTGATGTCAACGGAGGTTTCATTAAATCCGTTGTTTTTGCCATGATTGTGTCCCTGGCATGCTGTTACAATGGGTTTTATACCCATCTTCGAAGTGACAGTTTCGGGGCAAAAGCAGTGGGACTTTCAACCACCACTGCTGTGGTTGTTTCCTGTGTTTGGATTTTAATTTCAGATTATGTTGTGACTTCTTTTCTCATGTAAAATCGGGCTTTTGGTCACAAGATGGGCCAGGCATAAATCATGATGACTGCCGGATGTTATGCCCAGACCCCAAAGGCGAATATCCCGGCTTCACCTGCCCGGTGCATGGTAGAATGAACCGCTGGATCATCACGTAAAGGTAAGGACGGTGCATGGACAACCCCATCATAGAATTTAAAAATGTAGTGAAACGCTTTGGAGATAAAACCGTCCTTGACGGCGTGAGTTTTACGCTCAATGAAGGTGAGATCACCACCATCATCGGTAAAAGCGGCACCGGCAAAAGTGTCATGCTTAAACACATAATAGGCCTTATGGAGCCAGACAGCGGCAGCCTTTATTACAGGGGACAGGAACTTGCATCTTTAAAAGGACGTCAACGGCGAAAATATTTGGGGAAAATGAGTTATATGTTCCAGGGAAATGCGCTTTTTGATTCCATGACCGTATTTGAAAATGTGGCATTCCCCCTGGAACAGACCACCCGGTTAAGCAAGGATGAGATAAAGAACCGGGTCATGGATAAGCTCGAAAAAACGGATCTTTTGGATGTGGTTCATCGTTTTCCTTCGGAGTTGTCAGGCGGCATGCAGAAACGGGTGGCCTTCAGCCGTGCCCTGGTAACAAACCCCAGCATCGTTCTGTTCGATGAACCCACCACGGGGCAGGATCTAATCCGTCGCAATGCCATTTTAAGCATGATTTCCGAATATAAATCAAAATTTAATTTTACGGCTGTTATTATCAGTCATGATCTTCCAGATGTTTTGTTTATCTCAAACCGGGTGCTGGTTCTCTATGAAGGTAAGATCGTGTTCCAAGGAGCCCCCGATGCCTTTGAAGATTTTGATCACCCCTATGTGGATGAATTTGTTCACAGCCTTGAAGGGTTTCAGCAACACATGCCGGAGCTTTATTCCAGGCGTAACTTTAAGATGCGTTATAAAAATGCCCTTAGATTGAAACCCGCAGAATCATCCTATGTGGTGGCTATTTTCAGTATTTCTGATTTTGGTATCCTGTGCGAAAAAGTGGGCCATACAACGGGGTACTCCCTGGTCAAGGAACTTGGAATGATCATCAGCAATCATTTTGATGCGGTGGGAGGCTTTTCCACAAGGCAGCGCAGAAGCCGATTCATGACGGTGATGCCCTTTTCCACTGCCAGTGAGGCCAGCGATATCATCGAAGCCTTTAGCAGAGACTTGGCGGAACATGGCTTTGACTATATAAACTTAAAAAACAAGGATCTTAATACATTGGATGCCCCGGTGTATAAAATAACGGTCATGGCCGGAATAGCTGAGGGCAGAGTCGCAAAGGACGGCATTAACGAAGTGCTTGAAAGAGCACGTGAAAACCTTTTTGAAATCGGGAATTTTAAGTGCGTTGCCGGGAGGTGCAGCCTGTGAAAAAAAGCGTATATGAATCCATTGCCGGCGTGTTTGTATTCGTCGGTTTAATTGTTCTGGTCTATATGACCTTGAATCTGGGACATGTTTCCCTGTTTGACCAAAATACCATTATATTAAAGGCCAGATTTAACAGCGTAAGCGGTTTGCGGGCTGGCAATCCCATTGAAATGTACGGCATAGAGATTGGCAATGTGGACACTCTGGACATTGATAAGGACGTTCAAAGGGCCATTGTCACCATGAAAATTCAAAAACGTGCCGAAATTTATTCCGATGCCATTGCTTCAATTAAAACCGCTGGGTTGATAGGAGATAAATTTATAAATATTGATCCCGGTGGGGCAGGTAGACTCCTGAATCATGGCGATGTCATTATCAATACGGAATCCCCCCTGGATATCACCGATCTTATTGGAAAATATGCCTTCGGGGCCGTGGATGAAGAAAAAATCGATTTTGGAGAGGAAATTAAATGAGAGCCGTTACGGTTTTATTTTTGTTGTTTTCACTGTTGATTCCCATGTCCGTGCATAAGGTGTATGGCGCAACGGCCACAGATACCATGACACGCACAACTGATGCTGTTTTAAAGGTACTTACAGATCCCCTGCTGAAGGATGAAAAACATCTGGAGACTAAAAAAGAAAAGCTCTGGGAGATTGTGGATACTGTTTTTAATTATGGGCTTTTGGCCCAGAATTCTCTTGGCATGACCTGGCGCCGTATCACAGCTGAACAGCAGACAAAATTTGCAAGACTTTATGGATTATTGCTGGGAAAAACCTATATGGATCGAATTCTTTCCTATGGAGACGAGCAAGTCACCATTGGCAAAGAAATTGCCCTGGCAGCGGATATTGCCGAGGTTCAAACCCGTATTTTATCCAAGAATACCGAAATCCCAATTTTTTATCGATTGATTTTCTCCAATGGTCAATGGAAAATTTTTGATGTCATCATTGAGGGGGTCAGCCTGACAAAAAATTATCGTAGCCAGTTTAATAATTTTCTGAATAAAAAATCCATGGACCAACTGCTGGAGTTACTGGAGAAAAAAACCTACGGTGTCAGGCCACATACCCAGAAATAATTCCTGGGCGTATTCCCATTTTCCCGGTTTGGTCACAATATGGTTTGTTTGTCATAGTTTGGTGGGGCCAACGGGGTCAGGCTTGTGTTATTGTGATTTTGTCAAGATCTTGTATTTAAAAGCAAATTTAAACAAAAGCGCCAATAACGCAAGCCTGACCCCTCTCTGATTAAGCGCGAACCTGGAAAATTGGGAATGCGCCCTAATTCCTGATGCCGCCACCTTTGGCCCGGTATTTTGAAAGATGGCCGATATTTTAGATCAGATCTTGTTTGTTAGGATCTTGTTAGGATGTTGTTTTAATATTGTGATCACACCCAATCTGGATTATTAACTCACAGGAAAAGGCGATTTTGTCCGCTATTTTTTTAAATCATCTACTTATCAGGTATAAAAAATGAATATAGAATTTTATTTCTTTGCAGTATGCATCCTTTTATTGTTTGCTGTGTTTGATCTTGTGGTGGGAGTCACCAACGATGCCGTTAATTTTCTTAACTCCTCCATCGGGTCAAAAGCCGCTCCTTTTAAAACCATCATGCTCATTGCAAGTCTGGGAATTCTTGCAGGAGTGACCTTCTCCGGCGGCATGATGGAGGTGGCCCGAAAGGGTATTTTTCATCCCCAGTTTTTTACCATGCCCAATCTGATGACTATTTTTCTGGCAGTGATGCTCACCGATATTTTACTGCTGGATCTTTTTAACACCCACGGACTTCCAACCTCCACCACGGTATCCATTGTTTTTGAGCTCTTAGGGGCTGCCGTGGCCGTGTCGTTGATTAAAATTATCACCGCCGTGGATGGCACCATGGCCATATGGGATTACATCAATACGGCCAAGGCGATGATGATCGTTTTTGGTATTCTGCTTTCCATTATTGTGGCTTTTTTTTCCGGGGCCGTGGTTCAGTTTTTTTCCCGGTTGCTTTTCACCTTTGATTATGAGCCCCGGTTGAAAAAATATGGTGCCGTGTGGGGCGGGGTGGCCATGACGGCCATTACTTTTTTTATTTTAATCAAGGGTGCCAAGGGTGCCACTTTCATGACCCCCGGGATGGTGGAATGGATAAAAGGGCATTCTTTTTTGATCATGTGCGTTATCTTTGGCGCGTCTGCGGTTGTCTTTCAGGTGATGTTGAGCTTTTTCAAGGTGAATATTTTAAAACCCATTATTCTTGTGGGAACCTTTGCCCTGGCCATGGCTTTTGCTGCCAATGACCTGGTGAATTTCATCGGGGTTCCCCTGGCAGGGTTAAATGCCTATCAGACGGCCATCGCCTCCACGGACCCCCTGGGCATTGCCATGACGGCATTGAGTAAGAAGGTTCATTCTCATACCTTTCTTCTGCTCCTGGCAGGGGCCATCATGGTCATCACCCTCTGGGTTTCACGAAAGGCCAAAACGGTAACAGAGACGGAAATTAGTCTGGGGCAGCAGGACGAGGGCACCGAACGCTTTGAATCCATCTGGCTTTCCCGGAAAATTGTGAATATGGTGGATTCGACCTTTGGTTCCATTAAACGGCTGATTCCCGAAGATATTCGCAATACCGTGGCCGGAAGATTTGATCCCGTCACCACATCCGTTGCCTTGAATCATAAGGACAAACCGTCATTTGACCTTATTCGTGCATCGGTAAATCTCATGGTGGCCAGTGCCGTGGTCTCCCTGGCAACTTCCTACAAGCTGCCGTTGTCCACCACCTATGTCACCTTTATGGTGGCCATGGGCTCCTCTTTTTCAGACCAGGCATGGGGCAGAGAGAGTGCTGTTTATCGAGTGACCGGAGTTCTGACCGTTATCGGGGGCTGGTTCATGACTGCCCTGATTGCGTTTGTGGTTTCGTTTGTGTTTGCTATGGTGCTTTTCCATTTTCAGATTCTGGGGGTCATCGGTCTTGTGGTCATGGCAGGTTTTCTTATCTGGAAAAATCAGATCAAGCATAAAAGCCGTGAACAAGAGAAAGATGAGATTAATATATTCACCATGAACGAGGTGGATAATTTTCAGGATGCAGTTTCTGATACATTCAATCATCTTGCCTATCTCCTTAAAAACATTCGGGAGTCCCTTGTTATCGGCTTTGATGCATTGTTTGAAGATGATCTGGACAGTTTGAGAAAGGAACGAGACCGGGTGAAGCAATTTCAGCTGTGGACTAATATCATCATTGCCAATATATTTAAGGTTCTGAGGCTGCTGCAGCAGGAAGATATCAAAACCTCCTATAATTATTATCAGATTATCCGACGTCTTCAGAAGCTTTCCGATGGCCACAGGGATATTATGATCCGCTCCACCCGGCATGTGAGCAACCGGCATTCGGGACTTTTGCCGGTACAGATAGAAGAGCTGAAACAGATAAGAGCCTGTGTGGTCAATATCTTGAGCATGATGGAAGATGCTTTTAATAAAAAAGAGCTGCTCCGCCATGAGAATATCATTGCAGAATTCAACAATATGAAAGCATTGATCAACACCTGTAATGAAAATCAGATCCAGCGTATCAGGGACGATTCCTCCAAGACCCGGTTGAGCATTCTCTTTTATGCCATCAGCGGTAATTGTCTGATGATGATGCGCCAGAATGCCCGGCTCATTGAAATTTTCAATGATGCCTTTTCCATGAACAATAGCTCTGAATCATAGGCGTGGACGGTCACAACATTGAAACCCCATCACCAAGTGATCGATGTTGTGATTAAGCTGCATAAAATGGAATCAGGAAGGATGGTAGTTTTATCCTCCCAAAAACCCCATTGTTTTCAGCTCTTGTGATTCAGGAATGCAGTCTTATTTTTAATCTTAATTAGATGGTCAGCAGTTCTCTTTAAACAGATTAAAAAAAGGTGGCATCATGGAAAAACACACAAAAAAAACAGCTGTTGTTTTGATATATTCTCTATTGTTTCTTGTTATGGTATCCTCTTTTTCCATGGCAGATTCTTTTTCGGTGGACAGCAGGATGGAAACTATTTTTCATAATACCCCATGGACTGACCAGTCATCTACTGTGAGGATGTCATCCATGATAAAACAAAACACATTCACGCATTCGGATTCTTTTGTTTTAAAATCGGATTTAGATATTAAATCACCGATCTCAAGGATCATTGTTCTCACGGAATCAGTGTCTGATTCAGGTGATGCATTTCTGAGTCGTTGGGATGAAGCTGCTCTTGCCGGTTGTCGTATTGATGGAAGTGCACTTTCCACTGGATTCATGATCTGTACCGTAAAAGATGCGTCGTTGGATGTCAGATAATATCTGAGCTTTAAAATGCGAGAACGGTGTCAGGCTTGCGTTATGGGCATTATCCATCGCGTTTTGGGTTCGCCCCTGCGTTGGTCCATAATGCCCATAACGTAAGCCTGACACCTTACCGTTATATGTCAATATAACCCACATGTCCTAGCGGACACAACGAAGTATGAAAATGGCATAATACGGCCCCCAACGACCATCCGGCCCGGGACCGTCGGCGGCCCATTTGCCCTACCGGTCTAAAGCGCAGGAACTGCGGGCAGGTTTGTCCTCAAACAGCCTGCGCTTCTTAACGACCGCCAGGGCAAAAGGCCTGATCGCCTTTAGCTCCGATCGCGCCGGATCGGATGGTCGTTGGGGGCTCTGGTGTCGTTACTTTGAGGCAGCGTTTTCATATAAAAAGAATTTGATCATCGAGGAAAACAAAAATCTGTGGGAGGTTTTTATTTGTCTCCTTCTGCCTGCCATGAAATGGGTTAACTCTTGGTAAATAAAATGATTAAACAATTAACGGTTCAGCGGAATCTGGAAGTCGTCAGGAAAAAATCTAAAAAAAATTCCCGGGAGATAACCACTCAAGATTATGATTTTTTTTTCAAGGTGATTTCCTTTGATCTGACCGTGGAACAGAAGAATAGAATCCTTTTTCCTGAAAGGCGCTTTCCCCGGCAGACATCGGTTCTTGCAGTGCACTGGCATCCAGAATTTATTCCCATGGACTTGATTTCAAAACGCTTGGATCAGCTTTTTCCCCATCGTAAGGATGAATTGATCATTCCCACCCAGCACAATGAGATTCTGGAGTTTGACGGGTTTGCCGGTGTTGAAGTGGATTGTTATTCAAAGGGATTTAACCAGAAGGTACAATTGCTGCTGCACTTTAAGGACGTCAATGTCCGCAAGGCCCATACTTTGAAGAAAATGCTGGACCATACCTTCAGGTATCGTTCTTCCCAGCTGTTTGACTTTATGGATACCATTATCAGACCCCGGGAAGACCGGATTGAAGTTGCCGCCCGGCAGACGGGTGCAGACGCTGAGCTTATTGATTTTGTTAGAATCTATGTAAAGAAAATAGAAACCCTTATAGAGCAGAACAATTCAAAATTATCCCCTTCCGCCATGAAAAACAAGGTGTTGAGGAATTTCTTTGATTTGTTACGGCCCGAATATGGCGACCCTTTTATTGACAGGGTGCAAACTTATCTGACGGCGGTGAAGAAAATCGTTAAGGCCAATTTTTCTTTGAAGTATTTTTTCAGAACCTCTGAGATCATTGAAGAGGCCCGTTCGCTCAATGCCGGAATTGTCATTCCCCATCCTGAACAGTTCTGGCCGGTACTCTTGGCGAATTATGACGTGGATGGGGTGGAGGTCTGGAATCCCCAGTCCCATCGTTACACCGATTTTCTTATATCCGTGATCCAGGGCATGAATGAGAAACAGGGAAGATCCCGGCGGAAATTGCTGATATTAATGGGCGATGATACTCATTTTGGAGAAAAAACAAAGGATCCTGATTGCCAGGATCCAACCAAAGCCCAACGGGAGATAGGCGTGCAACCCCCCTGGGATGACCTGTATATCGAAAAAAAACTTATTAAGGGAAATATAAGTCGGAAACGGGTGATACAGGAATATAAAAATCGGTTGTCCATATAACCCGCATGTCCTGTCGGACACAACGAATAATGAAAATGGTAAATGGCATTATGCCGCCCCTCCCCCCACGGGCAATGGGCCCGGACCGGAACTGTAGACAGCTCGATTGTCCGGTTCCTATTGCCCATCGGGGGAGGGGCTCAGCTGAGGTAGACTTGAAAGAGACCTTTTCATATAAACCCACATGGCTTTAAACACCAACCATAATAAAAAATGAAACTATAATAATTTCAATTCCTTATACGGAGTTTCAGTAAGATCTCAATAACCCGGGGTTATAAAGCCTGCTTACCCTTTAAACACCGGGTGCTATTCAAAAGAATGCCTGGGCTTATTGAGAACTTACGAGTTTCATATAAACACACATGGCAGTAAACACCTGCCACAACGAAAGTTGAAACTCTCATCATTGCAGCACCTTGGACGGAGTTTCATATAAAAAATATATAATGTGCCCCAAAAGGTAAAAACCAATCATGCAGGATATCATCGGAAATTTCAAGCTGCTCGCCATTGAGACGGAAAATCAGATTATGCTTACCCATGGGCTGCTCTCCGATTTTAATATTGACGTGCTGGAAAAGATAACCGCCAAGGACGATTACATCGACAACCTTAAAACCACCGTGGAAAACGCCTGCTTTTCAAATATTTATAATATGGCAAAATCCTCGGATATGGCACCCTTGAATCGCATGCGGGCACTTCATATTATCTGTGTCAATCTTGAACGTATTGCCGATTTTTGTGTGAACATTGCCCGCCAGACCCAATATCTTACCAGCAAGGATTTTATCCAGAAATATGATTATCAGTCCATGTTTATGGAGATCCAAACCAGTATACACCGGGTAACCTGGGTGTTTGACCATGGGAACCTCTCCCAGGCACTGGAGATCTGCCGCGCCGAGTTCAAGCTTGATGACATGTGGGCCCAGACCTTTAATATTCTTCTGGAAGATCTTAAAAAAGGGGATGAGGTGACCAACCTGGTCACCACTATCTTTATTTTTCGATATCTGGAGCGTATCGGAGACTCCATCCTGAACATCGGAGAAGCCCTGATTTTTGCTATCATGGGGGATCGCATTAAAATCCGCCAGGTGGAGGCCCTGGAAAAAACCCTGACAGAATCGGGATTTAAAGGAAATTTGGGAGACATTGATTTTGCATCCATATGGGGGTCGCGCTCAGGATGCCGCATCAGCAAGGTGAGTCGGAAAAAACCATCGGGCTTTAAAGCCCAGGGGATTTTCAAGGAAGGAGAGATCGGAAAGATCCAGAAGGAAAGGGCCAACATTCAAAGGTGGGAGGGAATTTACCCTGGGCTTGCACCAAAGGTGTTGGGATATTATGAAAAATACAGGACAGCCTCTCTTCTGGTGGAATATCTTCCTGGGTGTACCCTGGATCAGGTGTTTTTAACGGAAAGCCCGGAAGTGATGGACAATGTCACCTTTGTACTGGAGCAGACCATCATGGATATCTGGAGCAGGACCCTGAGCCATCGGGTTTTCCACACCGATTACATGAAACAGCTCATGGAGCGCCTTGCCGCCGTTGATCGGGTACATCCCAAATCCTTCAGGTCCCAGGTAGCCTCTATTCCCACTTCAGACCTTGTGAAAAGCTGTCAGAACATTGAAAAAGAGTTGCTGGCTCCGTTCACAGTGTTTATCCATGGCGATTTTAATACCAACAATATTGTCTATAATCACGACGAGCAGAAAATCCATTACATTGATCTGTACCGTTCCCAGGATGGAGATTATGTTCAGGATGCTGCGGTTTTTCTGATTTCAAATTTCAGGATGCCGGTATTTGAGCCGGATCTTCGCGCCCGCTTAAACAGGGTTTCAGATCAATTTTATGAGATATTTCGAAATATTGCACTTCTCAAAGGGGATAGAACCTTTGAGGCCAGGCTGTGCCTTGCCCTTGTCCGTTCTTTTTTAACCTCCACACGGTTTGAGCTGAATAAACCATTTGCCAGGCAGATGTCCACAAATGCTCGGACATTGATGACTGAAATCATTAATCACCGGGGTAGCCCCTGGGAGTCTTTTGTGTTGCCCAGAGATATTCTGATTGGTGGGAAATGATGCCGTCTCCGCCGGCGGCCTGATGCGGAACAAGGTTGTCGGCGGTCTTTTCGCCCTGCAGAACTGAACTTAAAAAGCAACAGCAGAAAAATGGAGAAACAGGCATGATAAAAATAGGTGTGGTGGGAATCCCCGGGGGCTGGTCGTCGGAAAAATTGGCAGATGCCGTTGAAAAGAGAACCGGATTTCGTCTTATCATTGATTTTGAAAATGTCTGTCTGGATCTTGATCGGGGACATGTGTGGTATGAAGGCGTTGATATCTCCCGCTTGGATGCCCTGATGGTGAAAAAAGTTGGAGCCCACTATTCACCTGCACTGCTGGATCGTCTTGAAATATTAAGATTCATGCACGGGCAGGGGCTGCCTATTTTTTCCAATCCCCGGGATATAATGGGGGTCTTGAACCGACTCAGTTGCACAGTTACACTTAAAAATGGGGGAATACCCATGCCCCCCACCACCATTACCCATGATGTGAAAATTGGGCTTGCGGCCGTGGGAAATTATGGAGAGGCCGTGTTTAAACCCATGTTTTCATCCAAGGCCAGGGGAATGGAAGTGATGAGGCAGGCAGATGACCTCCGGGAAAGGATTGAAGCCTTTGCTGAAAAATACGGCATGATGTATATTCAGAAAAGGGTGGATTTCGGGGGGCAGGACCTGGGGCTTGTATTTCTTGGGGGAAAATATCTCACCACCTACGCCCGCTGTGCCCAGGGAACTTCATGGAACACCACCATCCGTTCCGGCGGAAAATATAAGGCCTTTGATCCTTCGCCGGACATTATTGCATTGGCGTCCCGGGCCCAGGCCCTGTTCGGTCTTGATTTCACCTGTGTGGATGTGGCCCAGACCTCTGATGGCCCCGTGGTGTTTGAAGTTTCCGCCTTTGGAGGGTTCCGGGGCATTCATACTGCCAGGGGGATGGACGCCGCCGATCTTTATGTGGCTTATGTGCTTGAACAACTTGAAAAAAAGAGGTGAATATTCGACCAGCACCCCAATTTATCTGTTTTTGACTGTTCAAACAGCATTCGTATGCTGTCAGTCCCAAACAGTCGAATACGGGTCACCGGCCAAACCTTTGCAGTATAAAGCGGAATATCTACAAAAAGAGGGCTTGACCAACAACCTCGGCCTGCCGGTTAATCATGCATCATGAACTGGCGGAATATTTTGTTCCCACCATGATCCCCGACATCATGGGTCCCATATAGGGAGTCCTGTAAATATTTTTTATACCCGCCAGTCCCATCATTCCTTCAATTTCATCCTCGGAATAGGCCTGCCCCCCCTGGGTGCCAAGGAGCATGTTCAGGGAAAAAAGGGCAGGGAACAGCGGCCCATCCTTTTCTCGGTTTAAAATAAAATCATGGATAATCATCATCCCCTCAGGCTGGAGCACCCGGGCGGCCTTTTTAAGGATGCGTTCACAATCCTCTGGCGAATCCCCATGTAATATGTGGGAAATCCACACCACATCGTATTGACCTTTAATCTCTGTTTCAAGAAAGTTTCCTTCCTGGAAATCGATCCGACCGCTCAGGTTAAATTTTTCTATGGTTTTTTCCGCAAAGGGGCGGGTGGTGGGCAGATCAAATACCGTGGCGGTAATATCCGGGTTGTGCATGCAAAAATGTATGGCATAGGTGCCTGGCCCCCCCCCCAGATCCAGCAGCCGGGTTTTGCCCGATAGATCAAGGCTGGGAACCAGGGTGGGGGCCATGCCCATGGCCAGGTTGAACATTCCCATCAGAAAGCTTTCACGTCGGATTTCATCCTCGTGGGTGATGCGATTGCGTACTGCCTTGCCGGATATCACCGCTTCATCCAGTCGGGACCAGGACTCCACCAGATGATGGTGGTGCATGATCATGAACCCCACGTACCGGGGGGAATTTTTGCATAAAAAAGCGGAGGACATGGGGGTATTTGTGTAGAGATCTGATTTTTTTTCCAGAAGATCCATGGCGCACATGGCATTGAGCAGCATGGCCGTACTTCTTGGCTGTCCACCGATTTTTTCGGCAACTTGTGCTGCCGTGGCTGGGTTTTGCCCAATGGCCGTGAACAGATCCAGTTTTACAGCCCCATGCAGGGCACAGGTTTCCCAATAGGCCCCGGAAAGGCTCAGTAGTTTTCCTGGATGTATGGATTGTGTAGTCATTGTATGCCTCCTGATTCTCTTTGATATTCCATGATCAAGTTTTTTGGGCTTGGTCACAACTTGGGCCACCTGTCACAATTGGTGGGCCAAGGGGGTCAGGCTATGTGGTATTAGAGCCTGAGTTTTTATCAGGCTATATGTTTTTGATAAGTGTCTAAGAATAAAGATAATTTCAAACAAAAACGTCAATAACGCAAGCCTGACCCCTCCCCAGAATGGCCCATCTTGTGACCAAGCCCAGCGGGCACCCTTCATATGCCTGACCCCGTATCTGTAGCTTGACTATTGAGTGATAAAAAATGGGGTCATTAGTTTTTAAGAGCCTATTCTTTTTTTAAAAAACATTCAATTTTTTTTCAGGTGGTGTGGTATAAATTCAGTTATGCAATTATCAGACGAAAAATTGAAAATTCCGGTCAGACTGTTTTTCCCAGCGGTTTTTATTCTGGTGGTTGTGGTGATGATGACCGTATTTATTGCCTGGTCCACCTGGCAGAATCTTGACAAGGATCGGCATAATGCCGTTAAATGGCTTCTTCGGGAAGCCGATGCCCTCATCCATGTCATGTACACCGATGCCGTTGCCGGAATAAGGGATAAAAAACCCCTAAGGGAAACGCTGGAAACGCTCATGGAGACAATGGGTGCAACGGAAAATATGGCTTATATTTATTGTCTGGATTCTGCCCATGGAGTGCTTTTCACACCACCAGGCAGCCAGGGCAGCTCCTCTGATGCTATTGTGCCCCCTGTCACGGCACTGCTTGAGGAAGGTTACAAAATAAGGAATATCAAAGGCGGTACACCGATTCTGGAATTGACAAAAAAACTTTTTTTGTCAGGCACCCCTTCCCCATGGAACGGTGAAAACAAGGGACCAGCCCCGTCATTTCCGGACATTGCCGTTGGGCTGGACGGGAGGCAGGACGTTTATATTGTCATGGGATTGAACATGGACCTCTATGAAGAAGCCAGGCGGGCGGACATCCACCATGCGGGCATAATGATTGCCATTTTGCTTGCCCTGGGTGCCGGGGCGGTTTTTTTTGTTTTTGTGATCAGAAATTATCTTAAAGATTTAGCACGCATGCAGCGTCTTCACCGCCAGATGCAGAAAAACGAGAAATTTGCCGCCATCGGCCAGCTCAGTGCCAGAGTGGCCCATGAGATCAGGAATCCCTTAAGTTCCATCCGGGGCTTTGCCCGATTTTTTGTTCATCTTTTCCAAGACCAGGACGAGCACCGGGAATATGCCGTGATCATGGTCAAGGAGCTGGACCGTATCAATGGGGTGATAACGGATCTTATCACCTTTGCAAGACCCTTAACGCTTAATCGGAAAAGGCTGGAGGCAAAGCATCTTGTCCGTCATATATTTAGTCTCATTGAAGGAGATTTAAGATCCCGGGAGGTTAACCTCACCATGGCCATGGATGAGAAAATGTCCCCGTTGTTTATGGACGAGGATCAGATGAAGCAGGTGCTGTTGAATCTGGTGATCAACGCCCTTAATGTGCTTGAACCCGGGCAGTGCATCACCGTGGGGGGTAATGCTGAGATGGCAGATGCCTGGGGATATCTGTGGGTGGAAGACGAAGGCCCGGGCATTGCACCCGGGGATCAAGAACAGATTTTCAATCCCTTTTTCAGTGGGGGAAATAAAGGTACCGGACTGGGGCTTGCCATTGCCGGTAAAATCGTTGAAAATCATGGAGGAACCCTGGCCGTGGAAAGCCCGGTACCGGGGAAAAAGGGCGGATGTCGGTTCACCATTGCCCTTCCCATGACAAACGCCGAAGAGGAGGCTGATGCCCATGAAATTGCTGCTGGTTGATGATGATGCCTCGCATTTAAAAATGCTCACGGCGGTGTTGAGCCGCGGGGGATACCAGCTGGACACAGCAGGCTCCGGGGAGGCGGCGGTGCAAAAGGTGAAACAGGCCGGCGTTGATCTGGTGCTCATGGATGTAAAGATGGAAGGCATGGATGGCATAGAAGCCATGAGCCGTATGGTTTCCCTGAGACCCGGTATCCCCATTGTTCTCATGACGGCCTTTGGGTCCATTGATGCGGCGGTGGATGCCATGAAAACCGGTGCAAGGGATTACATTACAAAACCCATTGATATTGATGCGCTGATACCACTGCTGGACAAGATTCTTTCGCCTGAAAAATCCTTTATGGAAGGAACCTCCCTGGAAAAAACTTTTGGCCAGGGCCTTGCATTTCCCGGCATCATCGGAGAAAGTGATGCCATGAGGAGCGTATTTGCGCTGGTGGCCCGGGTGGCCCCTTCGGAGGCGTCTGTGTTGATTACAGGTGAAAGCGGAACCGGCAAAGAACTCATTGCCGGTGCCCTCCATGCCGCCAGCCACAGAAATAACCAGCCTTTTATAAAGGTCAATTGTGCTTCCATACCGGAATCTCTCCTTGAAAGTGAGCTCTTCGGGCATGAAAAAGGGGCCTTTACCGGAGCCACCAGAAGCCGCCAAGGACGTTTTTACATGGCAGATAAAGGCACCATTTTTCTGGATGAAATTGCAGAGATGTCCATAGCCGTTCAAGCCAAATTCCTTCGGGTGCTCCAGGAACAAACCTTTGAACCCTTAGGTTCGGGAAAAACCGTCCAGGTGGATATCCGGGTAATTTCAGCCACCAACAAAATTCTGGCATCAGAAATTGAGGAAAAGCGGTTCCGGGAAGATCTTTTTTATCGCTTGAACGTGGTCAGCATTGCTCTGCCGCCCCTTCGGGAAAGAGCTGTGGATATTGCCTTGCTGACCAGGTTTTTTATTGAAAAATACAGCCGGAAAAACCAGCGACATATAACGGGGTGCACCGCCTCTGTGGAGAACCTTTTCATGGAATATCCCTGGCCTGGCAATATTCGTGAGCTTGAAAATGCCGTGGAGCGGGCCGTGATTCTCACCCGGGGTCCACAGATCACTCCGGAGGATCTTCCCGCTGCAATCCTGTCGGACATTGCCATGCAAACCAGTTCTGTTGCCCCGGAACCTTTGGAAACTTCTCTGAAGGACATGGAAAAAAAAATGATATTAAAAACCCTGAAAGAGACGCAGGGTAACAGAACAAAGACCTCTGATATTCTGGGTATTTCCAGAAGAACGCTTCAGCTGAAACTGAAAAAATATGGAGTAAATTGAATGGTCCTTCTTTTTTCCAGTCCCCCCGGTCTGGACGATTTTCATCTTACGGAATATACCATGCCTTTCCGCCTGGACAGACTGACACCGGGGGTGGATAACAACCGATACGATGTGTGTTTGAGCACTGCCTTTTGCAGAAGTCTGGAGGAATTTATCCTCTGTCTCATGGAAGAAATGGCCATGCCCGGTAAGCAAAACGGCCGGGCTGAAAAGGGTATGGATGACAAGGCTGTCGGGGATCAATTTAAAACAGCCTACAGGGACTTGATGACCACTGCCATTAATCAGGCAAAGGTCCGGCGGCAGGTCCAAGTGGATTATATTGCCCGCACCGCAGTTGCCGCCCTTGTCATCCGGGAGATCAACAGCGGTTTTGGTGCATTTGTGGCCAGCCTTCGGCAAATGATCCAGGAAAAAGAAATGGAACGAAGGCGCACAGGAGAAGATCCCCTGGTCCTTAAGGCGGCGCTTTCTGAAATTTTATTGAATAAAAAACAAGTGGTTCGCAGGGTGGGAAAACATGTGTTCACCCAGATTCATCACGTTGATCAGCACGATCTTAACGGTATCAGGGAATCTAATTTTGGCACAGATGCATTATTACCGGAAGACTTTTTTCTGAATCCCTTTCTTTACGCCGGTAAAATTGATGACGATTTCATGTTAGATACCTATGATATTCTGCCTGGTCATCGAATTGATGATGCAGATCGGTATGATGTTTTACTTTCCACCATTCATCACCGATTCATGGAGATGCTCCCCAGGAAGGGGGAAGATTTTTCCGCGAAGCAGAAAGACTCGCTAACTCCGGGACAGGAAACGGATGATAAAAATTTGTCCAGCCCTGGAAAGGTCATACGGGAAAAAACTGTGGCTGGGTGGATACAGCAGGTGGACAATGCCGGGATTCTTTTTGATTTTATTTCCACCCGGGAGCATTGTAAGTTTTTAAAGCAGCAGGGTGACAAAAAAGAAGAAATAAAAAAATTAACCAAGATGGCCAAACAACAGCACTGCATGTTGCGCTTCTTTTTTAAAAAGTTTCAGAGGCTCGGAGTAATGAAAAGAATTTGTGCTTCCTTTGAAATTCGTCCCATATGCTCTGTATACTGTCCTCCGCTGGTACCCCAGGTGCTTTTGCAATACATGTTGGTTCCCGGTTCCCGTAAGATGATTATCAACCGTCTCAAGCGATTGTCAAAAATAAATCATGTTCCCTTTCCCATGGGACCCCTTAGACGGTGTCAACGGGGGATTAAATATCTTGGTACTGCAAAAAAAGAGGCCTACCTGGTTCGATTTTTTCAGGGCTTTTTCCGATACCACAGAGATTTCCAAAATTTCATAATCCTTAAAGATGCCATGGATCGGGTTCATCTGACGGAAGATGAAAAACATCTCAGGTTGTCCCGGGTAAACAATACCCTGTATGAATTTCTACTTCCCCACGAGATCAGCATCCAGGAAAAACCGGTGATCACCCACACCATCCTTAAAGCAGATATCAGAGGTTCCACAGATATTGTTCACAGTATGAAGAAAAAGGGATTAAATCCGGCATCCTACTTCAGCTTGAATATGTTTGAACCCATCACCGAGCTGCTTGCCGAGTATGGGGCTTTTAAAGTGTTCATTGAAGGGGATGCCATGATCCTTGGCATCTACGAACGTCAGGATATGCCCGAAGGATGGTACAGCGTTGCCAGGGCCTGTGGGCTTGCTGTGCAGATTCTGCAGATCATACAGCGTTACAATGTTAAAAATCAACAATACCATCTTCCACTTCTGGAGATCGGTATCGGTATTACCTTTGCAGATGAGGCTCCCACTCTTTTTTTTGATGAAGATTTTGAGATCATGATATCTTCTGCCATTAATCTGGCTGATCGTCTGTCCGGATGCTCCAAGGCCATAAGAAAACAAATGAATACCAGAAGTCTTCCCTTTAATAATTATGTGTTTCAAACAGCATCCGACGAAGCCATGGCCTCCACCGTCGACGATATTCTGAGCCGATATAATGTCAATGGCATAGAACTTCATTCCCTGGCCTTTGAAAAATTGTCCCGGGAGATTCGTCTTGAGAGCGTTGAATGCATGATTCCCGGAGTTTCATCGGAAAAAAATTTGTTTTTCACGGGGATATTTCCCACGGTCACCGGTCGGTATCAGCGGATCATTATTCGGCAGGGGCCTGTTCACCATGTCCGGAAACGGGATATGTCCTTGATTTCCATTACTGATAAATCATTCTATGAAGTCTGTACCAATTCCATGGTGTATGACTATTTTCAAAAGCATCCTCTTTGATTATAAGGGAGTCAGAAGTTTTCAATTTACCACTTATATTTATCAGACTTAGATATATTGGCTTCTCAGCCGGTATTGCAGATAAATTGATTTGCTCTGACTCCCTAGCCTGACCCCGTTGAGCCATTAAATATGATAAATGTCCCATGTGATGACCACGCCCTGACGTTGCAATTACGGGTGCGCAATTTTGTCGCACCTGCATTGGGAGCACTGCGTAAAATTTTATCACGCTCGCCTTATGGGTTTGCTCATTACATCTTCCAGCCAGCATGATTGATTGTCTGACCCCGTTGACCCAACAATTTTGACGAGCGGCCCATGTTATGATCAAACTTCAAAAAAGATAAGACTTGCATGGGAGCTAACTTGCTCGTATGCTGGTAAAAAAGAGTGATGGCTTGCTCACAACGTCGGCCACTCTGGGGTGGGGTCAGCTCTGACTTTTCCTTTAAAAAGAATGTATTTTTCTTAAAAAATCAACATTTAGGCATATCTTTTGCTTTAATCTCAATCAGATTTTAAATGGCGCTTATCGACGTTCATGGTGCAGCATGGCAGGGCGCAACGATGAAATTTGATTTTTCATTCAGGCGGGTGACTATGATACGTTATTTCAAGAAAAAAAAATGGGTTTTCTGTTTTGTATTATTGATGCACACGGCTCTCCTGGGAAATGCCTTTGCCGCAAAGAAAAATACCACCGGAGAATCGTCGGATGGCTTTTCCGGAGAACTTTCTCTTGCCTGGATACTTGAGTATGCCACAAGAAATAATCCGGCTATCCAGGCAGAAATGGAGAAATGGCGTGTGGTGGTGGAAAAATATCGCGTTGCCGGCGCCTATCCTGATCCCCAACTGATGGTGACATGGTTCCCAAGCCCCATTGAAACCCGTCTGGGACCCCAGGACTGGAATGCCTCCCTGTCCCAGACCATCCCTTTTCCCGGGAAACTGACGACTTCCGGAGAGGTGGTGAAAACAGATGCGGACATGGCTAAAGTTGCTACGGATGCCCGGGTCCGGGAAGTGATCGCCCGGGTGACCCAGTCCTTTCATGAACTGACATACATCAGGAAGGCCCGGCAGATTGCAAAAGAGAATGCAATCCTTCTGGATAAGTTGAGGCAGATGGCCGAAACCGGTCATGCCCGGGAGCGCACCGCATTGATTGACGTGGTCAAGGCCCAGGCCCAGGTGGGGCAGCTTCGGTACGATATTCTGTTACTGGAAGAACTTGAACAAACGGAATCAACGCTTCTAAATTCCCTTCTGAATCGGCCACCGGACGGAACGCTGGGCATCCTTCAACCTCAGCCTGTAACCCTTGTGGATATTTCCATAAATACCCTGTACACCCTGGCAGATGCCAATCAGGAGGGGATACGGATTGCCGGTTTAAGGGTGGAAAAGGCCAAGCATGGGGTGACCTTGTCACAGTATGCAGGCAAACCTGATTTCAAGCTGGGGCTTTTTTATGCAGCCATTGGAAACCCCGATGTTCCCTTTCCCCCGCGGGATGCCGGGAACGATGCCGTGGGTATTCAATTCGGGGTCAATATTCCCCTGTGGTTCGGGAAAAACAATGGAAATATTGATATGGCTCGGGCCGTGGTCCTCCAGGAAAAAGCCATGCTGACTGAAATAAAAAATCAGACCCACAGCCGTATCCGTTCTCTGTATTTCAAGTTGAATAACTCAAAAAGGCTCATGATCCTTTACGGAAAGGAGCTTATGCCCCAGGCTGTGAAGGCCTTGGATGTTTCCCAGGAGTGGTTTCGCAATGGCCAGGGCAGTTTTTCAGATGTTCTGGAGGCCCAGGCGGCTGTCTATAATTTCCAGCTTGCTCTGGCAAGGGCCAGGGCCGATTACGGAAAAACCCTTGCCGAACTCCAGCGTCTTGTGGGGGTACGCATTGACCAATGGAGTGGTGCATCCCGGACCAGGGAGGTGGACAATGGTTAAACGCGCTTTGTTTGTTTTAGTGGTATTTCTTTTTTCCCAGCCGGGATGGTGTGATTACCAGGAGCTTAAAGATCAGCTGGATCAGTATTCCCCCCCCGGTGAAAGGAGCGTGGACCTTTCTTTGCCTGCTGCCTCTCCTGGACAGGAAGCTGGAGGGCCTTTATCCCCGGCCCAGGAAAAAGCGTTCCATGTATTGATGGATATTGGAGCGGGCTCGGAATCCGTTCCGGTTGCCGGCACCACAGGAATGTCTGCTTTTGAAGATTGGATGGATCCTTCCGGATTTTTTACCATTCCCCGGGATCTTGAAAAAAAACTTTCCGGTGCGGACACAGATGATCATAAGGCCATGGTGTTATTGCAAGGCCCTGTCAATCCGGATCTGATTGCAGCCCTGGCTGTTTTGAGAAATCCCGGTGTCGCCGCAGCCAGGAGTTCCCTTGCGGCAGAGCGGGCAAGCTTCAGCCAGGTGGCGGATCTGGATCTTGTGCTGGCGCGTTACTCTGCATTCACAGAAGGACTTATGAACGGGGTGGGACCGGTAAAAGGGCGACAATCGGTTCAAATGATATTCCCCTTTCCCGGGGTGACCGCCCTCAAGGGCCGGGTGGTGGCACAGGCGGTGATGGCTGCTGGAGAAGCGGTGACCATGGCGGAACGTGAGGCTGTGACCGGGGTTCAAAAGGCCTTCTGGGATCTGGTGTACCTTCAAAAGGCCCTTGCCATCACCCGGGAAACCCTGGCCCTGTTGAAAAATCTCAACGGTGTGGCAGAAAGCCTTTACCGGGCCGGCAAAACAGGGTTTCAGGATGTCACCCGGATCACCGTAAAGGTTTCTGTACTGGAAGATTCAATTATAACCCTCAGGGAAAAGCAGCTTAATACCCGGGCAGTCCTCCTGTCTTTTTTGAATCTCCCCCCGGATGTTTTCCTGGGTGCCCCGGTTATGAGTTCCCCTTCCCTCAATGTTCCCGTGCTTGAGGCTCTTTATCCAATGGCAGAAAACAGGCGGCAGGAGTTAAGACAGATGCGTGCCCGAATCGTCAGGATGGAATATATGCTGGAAATGGCGGAGACCCTTGTGATGCCGGGCTTTGATCTTGGTTTTTCCCAATTCAATGACACCGCCATTACCCAGGTGGGGTCCCAGGCCATGGTTCCCGGGTTTCCCCGGCAGATTACCGCATCCATGGGACAGGGACTTCCTAAAAAACCCTGGTATGGGGTAGGTGCCTCCTGGCTGGAGGAAACCAAGAACCGGATCACCTCCCGCAGGGAGGCGTTACGGGGAATGGAGTCAGATACCCGTAAAATGGTGAGGCTGGCCTGGTATGAATTAGACAGGGCGGTGCGGACATCAGGACTTTATGGCAATACCGTTGTGAGTTTGTCCCGTAAGGCCCTTGACGTTTCCACACGGGAATATGAGTCAGGACGGATCACCTTTGCCGATGTGGCCGGATCTTATTCAGACTGGCTTCAGGCCTGCCTGGGGTATGCCAGATCCGTAAGCGACATTGCCATTGCCAGAATTGAACTTGAGCGGGTCATGGGAACACGGTTGTGAGCGTTCCTGAAACCTCATTAAATGGGATGGAAACAGTTGAGAACACCAGAGGCCATCCTGGACATTGGCATAGTCAACGGCTTTCAGGTTTATCGAATCGGGCTTTCAGGAATGAATGCACAGGAGAAATGATATGGGTGAGAAAAAAAAACGTGATATTCCGGTGACAGCCATTGTGACCACCATTGTACTTACGGCTGCCGTCATCCTTGGTGGTTTTTATTTCATGGGATTTCATCTTCCCCATGGAACCAAGTTTTCCCAGGGCCAGATTTCCCTGGCCGAGGATAAGCCTGTTCAGCTGTGGACCTGCGGAATGCATCCCTGGATTATCACCGAGGAATCCGGCCAGTGTCCCATCTGCGGTATGAATCTTGTCCCCAAAGCGGCGGCTGAGGACACACCAAAAAATGTTGGAGAAAGAAAGATTGTTTACTGGCGGGCTCCCATGGACCCCCTGGAAATCCATGATGCACCGGGGAAGAGCAATATGGGTATGGATCTGATACCGGTGTATGAAGATGAACTGGTGGGCGGGGTTGATGTCATCGTGGATCCGGTGACCCGGCAGAACATGGGGATTCGCACGGCCGTGGTTGAAAAGGCTCTGCTTGAACATACCATCAGAACCTATGGGCATATAACCTACGATGAGACCCGCATGGCCCAGGTAAGTCCCAAGGTGGATGGTTGGATCGAACAGCTCCATGTGAATTTCACCGGGGAAGCAGTGAAAAGGGGAGAACCGCTGCTGGAAATTTACTCTCCCCAGCTGCTTTCTGCCCAGGAGGAATATCTTTCCCTGTATCACTCCCTGAAAGACAGCCGAAGTTCCCAGACCAGCCTTCTTCTGGAATCATCACGGCGGAGGCTGAGTTATTTTGATGTGGCAGAGGAGGAGATCCGTGCCATGGAAGTCTCGGGCCAGGTGAAAAAGACGGTGATAATTCGATCTCCCTTTTCAGGGGTTGTGACCTTGAACCAGGCGGTTCAGGGGGGATATGTCAAGGCCGGCACCACCCTTTACAACATCGCTGATCTTTCCCGGGTGTGGGTGGATGCCCATATTTACGAGTATGAACTTGATCAGGTCAAGGTGGGGCAGGAGGCTGAAATGTCCCTTCCCTATCTTCCCGGCAAACATTACCGGGGTAAGGTTACTTTTGTCTATCCCTATCTCCAGGAGAAAACACGGGATGTGGTGATCCGCCTGGAGTTTGACAACTCACAGATGGACTTAAAGCCCCAGATGTACGGGGATGTCCGGATCAAAACCGGTGGTAACACCATGGGCATTATCATTCCTTCTGAATCGGTGCTTAGATCCGGTGAACGAAACGTGGCCTTTGTTTCCCGGCCGGGGGGTAAATTTACCCCGAGGGAGGTGCAACTTGGGATGGCACTGGATGACAATAAGATCCAGGTACTCACCGGGCTTGCTCCGGGGGAACTTGTGGTGACCTCGGGGCAGTTTCTTCTGGATTCGGAATCAAAGCTCCAGGAGGCGGTGAAGAAGATGATGGATATTTCAAACAATGCCTCCCCGGATGAAGTGACGGCAGCCCCGGCTGATGATGATTTTTTCAAGGAGATGGAATAATCCGTCTTCCTTGCAGCGGCAGTCGCAGATTATGGGCTTGGTCATAAGATGGGCAATTCTTCTCAATTGGCGGAGCAACGGGGTCAGGCTTGTGTTATTGTGTTTTTGACAAGTATCTAAGAATAAAGATAATTTCAAACAAAAACGTCAATAACGCAAGCCTGACCCCTCCCCAGGGTGGCCCCTATTGTGACCAAGCCCCAGATTATCGATGGCAGATCTCCCAACGGCAGGCCCGTCCGGGGGCGGATCGGGCTCCTGTGGGGGGGGGCCATAATGCCATGTTGATTATTCCTTGTATCGGCAGACCGACATGGTCGATATATTAAAAAGAAGGTTCTGGGTACTGTGATCACCGGAAAGGACGTATAAAATGATTGAAAAAATAATTGAATGGTCGGTGAACAACCGGTTCATGGTGGTCCTTGCCACCCTGTTTGCCATCCTGGGGGGGGTATTTGCCTTGGTTAATATTCCTGTGGATGCCATCCCCGATCTGTCAGACGTTCAGGTTATTGTTTATACCGAATTTTCCGGTCAGGCCCCCCAGGTGGTGGAGGATCAGGTGACCTATCCCCTGACCACAGCCATGCTCAGCGTACCCTTTGCCAAAGTGGTGCGGGGATATTCTTTTTTTGGGTATTCCTTTGTTTATATTATTTTTGAAGATGGTACGGATCTTTACTGGGCCAGATCCCGGGTTCTGGAGTACCTGAATTTTGTGTCCGGCCGCCTCCCTGCCGGGGTAACCCCCAGTCTGGGACCCGATGCCACAGGCGTTGGCTGGGTTTATGAATATATGTTAAAGGACACCTCCGGCAAGCATGATCTCCAGGAGATGAGAAGTCTCCAGGACTGGTACCTTAGATATGAACTCACTGCGGTGCCCGGTGTATCCGAGGTGGCAAGCATAGGTGGGTTTGTCAAGCAGTATCAGATCGAAGTTGATCCCAACAAACTGCTGGCCTATAATCTTCCCATTCAGAAAGTGAAAATGGCCATCCAGCGCTCCAATAATGATGTTGGCGGAAAGCTGGTGGAGATGGGGGAAACTGAATTCATGGTCCGGGGGCTTGGCTACATCAAGTCCCGGGAGGATATTGAACACATCGCCGTGGGGGTGGACAAAGACGGCACGCCCATTCTCATGAAAAACATTGCCAATGTTCAGATTGGGCCTGAGCTCCGCCGGGGGGTATTGGAATCCAATGGTGAAGGCGAGGTCGTGGGCGGTATTGTGGTGATGCGTTATGGAGAGAATGCCCTTGATGTCATTCACCGGGTCAAGGCAAAATTAAAAGCCCTTGAAAAGGGCTTGCCCGATGGGGTGGTAATTGAAGTCGGATATGATCGTTCCGGTCTCATCGAAAGAGCAGTGGAGACCCTGAAAGGTAAGTTAATGGAGGAGATGATGGTGGTGGCCCTGATCTGTATCATTTTCCTCATGCATTTTCGATCGGCATTTGTGGCCATATTCACCCTTCCCGTGGGGATACTCATATCGTTTATGATCATTTATCCCCTGGGAATTAACGCCAACATCATGAGCCTTGGCGGCATAGCCATTGCCATTGGTGTGATGGTGGATGCATCCGTGGTGATGGTGGAAAATGCCCACAAACATCTGGAGCGGGATGCCGGCACCAAGTCCCACAGCCAGATCATCATAGACGCCTCCAAAGAGGTAGGACCAGCGTTGTTCTATAGCCTTTTGATCATCACGGTGTCTTTTTTGCCGGTGTTCACCCTGGGGGAACAGTCCGGGCGGATGTTCAAACCCCTGGCCTTCACCAAAACCTTTGCCATGGCCGCATCCTCGGTGCTTGCCGTGACGGTGATTCCGGTTCTCATGACTTTTTTTGTGCTGGAAAGACCGGTTCCCCGGGAACTTTCCACTGTAAAAAAACGATTGATTTATTATGGGTTTCCCACACTGCCCATTGCAGGGGTTCTCATGGTCGGGGCAGCAGGACTGGATCTTCCGTCCTGGAGCCTTGCAGCAGCCCTGATGCTTTCGTTTTTCATTGTGATGTGCCTGATTCCCCAGAAGATTTTCCCGGAAACCCGGAATCCCATCAGCCGTTTTTTTGTGAAATTGTACCTGCCCCTCATTGAATGGGTTCTGAACTGGAGAAAAGTAACCACTCTGGCGGCTCTGGTGGTGGTGTTGTTTACCTGGTATCCTTTTTCCCGGCTGGGCAGTGAGTTCATGCCGCCCCTGGATGAGGGAGATCTTTTATATATGCCCACCACTTTGCCTGGCATCTCCATCACCAAGGCCCGGGAACTTTTGCAGCAGACCGACAAAATTATCCAGCGGTTTCCGGAAGTGCATCACACCCTTGGGAAAATCGGCAGGGCCGAGACCCCCACCGATCCCGCACCCTTAAGCATGATTGAAACCACCATCATGTTAAGGCCCGAGGTGGAATACGAAAAAATTGTCGTGGAACGCTTTTTTTCCCAATGGCCCCAGTGGTTAAAAACCCCCTTTGCCTTTGTCTGGCCCGAAGAGATAAAGGGAAAGATTCTTCATGAATGGCGTAAGAAAGAGGTGCCACGGTTTTTCTCCCACTGGCCCCGATGGATTAAATATCCCCTGGTAAAGGTGTGGCCGGAAGAGCGTTATATCACAAATGATGAATTGATCGCCGATCTGGACCACGCCATTCAGTTTCCGGGCTTGACCAACGCCTGGACCATGCCCATTAAGACCCGCATTGACATGCTGTCAACGGGCATCAAAACCCCGGTGGGTATAAAACTCATGGGGCCGGACCTCTCCGTGTTAAGCGAGCTGGGGTCAAGAATTGAAGCCGTGGTCAGGGATATTCCAGGCACACTGTCGGCTTTTTCCGAACGGGTCACGGGCGGAAATTATATGGATTTCAATATTCTCCGGGACCAGATTGCCCGGTATGGACTCACCGTGGGAGATGTGCAGGATGTGATTATGACCGCCATTGGTGGAATGAATGTTACCTATTCCATTGAAGGTCTGGAACGGTATCCCGTGAATCTGCGCTACAATCGGGAACTTCGCGATGATCTGGAGCGCCTCCGGCGGGTTCTGGTTCCTACTCCTTCAGGTGCCCAGGTTCCCCTGGCCCAGCTGGTGGATTTTTCCATTCACAAGGGACCTGCGGGCATTAAGAGTGAGAATTCCAGAAGAACGGCATGGATTTATGTGGACATCCGGGGCATGGATCTGGGGACCTATGTCAAGCAGGCAAAGGATATTGTGGATCAAAAAATTGATATTCCATCGGGATACTCCATGGTGTGGTCCGGGCAGTACGAATATATGGAAAAGGCCCGTAAAACCTTGAATATCATTGTGCCCACAACCCTGGCCATTATTTTTATTCTGCTGTTTGTTCATTTTAAAAGCGTTATTGAGGCAAGCATCGTCATGGGAACACTTCCCTTTGCCATGGTGGGGGGGATCTGGTTGATTTATCTCCTGGGATATAATGTGTCCGTGGCTGTGGTGGTGGGCTTTATTGCCCTTGCCGGGCTTGCTGCTGAAACAGGTGTGGTCATGCTGGTCTATCTGGATGATGTCTTTCACCGCCGGATGGATGCCGGGGTAATGACGGCTCCGGCGGATCTTCGGGTTGCCATTATTGAGGGCGCTGTCGAGAGGGTGCGGCCCAAGATCATGACGGTGGCAACCACCCTCATCGGCCTGTTGCCGGTGATGTGGGGAAACGCCACCGGCTCCCAGGTGATGAAACGCATTGCCGCACCCATGGTGGGGGGATTGATTTCTTCCACCATATTAACCCTTATCATCATTCCCGCAGTTTATTTTATCTGGAAACAGTGGGAGCTTAAACATCAGAAGTTGTCAACAAAACCGTAATAATAAGGAGAATCACAATGAAAAAATCACTAATAGTAACAGCAATCTGTCTTTCCCTGGTAACGGCCTCGGCAGGTTTCAGCCTTGCAGCATCATCCTCCCATTCAGGACACGGCATGGGAGCAGATACCGGAAATAAAACCATGGATGCCATGGAGGGAGAGAAAGCCATGGAGACCATGGGCGGCCATGACATGTCTTCCCACGAAATGGAAGCATCCTCCCACGCAGGAATGATAATCCATTCCTCCATGGTTGAAGGTTATGCATTGACATATGAACTCATCGACATGCAAGAAAAAATGAAGGCGATGAAGGACATGCCGGAGATGAAGGCCACCCATCACCTGATGATGTTTGTTAAAAAACACGAGGGTGTCGCCGTAACAGATGCCATGGTGGGCTATCTGGTAAAAAATCCAGATGGTACCTTACAGAAGGCCATGGCCATGGCGATGTCCGGTGGATATGGGGCGGATGTGGATCTGAGTCAGGTCGGAATCTACACCATAAAAGTCAAGGTCCTTGCCGACAAAAATAAGCTTGTGGATGAATTTCAGTATGAGATAAAGGCCCATTGATTTTTGGGGCTTGGTCGCAACATGGGGCATTTGGGGGGCTCAGGTTTGTGATACTTGGACTTTTGTTGATATTTGCCTTTCAACACATGCGGTTGTCAAAAATACAACAACACAATTCTGATCCCATTGGCCCGCCAGTTGTGCCGGTTGGGCCATGGGGCGACCAGGCCCGACTTATGGAATTTAATGATTGCTCAACTTTTGGTTTTGATGCTGCCGTATCCCTTCTGAAAAGCGGAAGTCCAGAAGTTGAGAGTCATCTGGATTTTTTTATTTGATGTCCCTTTTCCATGGAACGGTTCAGCCCCTGAAATGCATCTTAACATAGCAGGCGCCATTGGAAATGCCTTTTTCCAGTGAATGTTGTGTTTTTGCAAATAATTTCATCATGGGTTGATTTTCCGGGAGAACCTCGGCCGTGAAGCCATCAAGACCCTGGGCTTGGGCCAGCTGGATTAAAAGATGGAGCAGATAGGTCCCCACTCCGATACCCTGGTAAGCCTCGTCGATCAGGAAGGCCACATCTCCATAATTTGACGATTCGTCCTTTGCAAAGCGTGCTTCGGCAATGATTTTTTCACTGTCTGACGTGCCCACCAGCCCCACAATGGACATCTCCCTGCTGTAATCCACATTGACATACTCCTGCATCTGATCGTGGGTCATGGTCTGTACCAGATAAAAAAAACGATAAAAAATCATCTGATCCGAGAATCGGTAGAAAAATCGTCGCATACCCTCTTCGTCTGAAGGTTTGATGGCCCTGAATTTCACCGAAATTCCGCCTTTAAATTCAGCGGTGCTGGATATATGAGAGGGGTAGAGATGGGCGGATGCCTTGAGGAAGATCTGATTGGGGTAGATGATTTTCTTTTGTCTTGCCTGTTCAATGAGATGTTCCCTGTCATCGGGGTGAGCAATTTCAATCATGGCCTGGGCCCGTTCCCTGATGGTTCGCCATTTCAGGTTGGCGACACCATATTCCGTGGCAATCATGTGAACCGATTCCCTGAGTCTGAGCTGATTGGGATAATCCATCAATGAGACCATTATATTGGATTTCCCCTTGGGATTGCGGCTGGTAAGCCCAATGATGGTGCACCCGTCCTTTGACGCTTCAGCCCCCGTGAGAAAATCCACCACTTCACCCGGTCCGGTCATCACCGCGCCTTTAAGAGGAAAGGCGACTCCTCCCAGAAGATCCACCTTGCTTGCCTCATAAATAGCCGTAAATTGAGGGTTTTCGGCAATAAGCCGTGGGTTGCACACATAGTCGGTTCCTTGGAAATCCACCAGAGGGTTGCGATCCAGCCATTTTAAAAGCTCTTGGGAACCAAGGGCATAGGAGGTCAGAGATTTGCCCCGGAAAGGAGATTTACGGTAATTGGTCACGGCACCGCTTTTAACCAGATCTGCCAGGGCATCGGTGAAATACAGGGAATGTATCCCCAGATCCTTCATGGTGGTTAGATGGCGGGATAAGGCTTCAAAAAGGGGGCAGTGGGAAAAACTGAGGCAATCGCCATCCTTGATGATTGAAGCCACATTGGCGGCAACCTTGTCCATTTCTTCGGTGACCCGGAATCGTTCATAGATCACCGGTGCCCGGGTGGAGCGGACCAGAAGATCAAAGTCTTTGATGGACACAAAGGTGTCGCCAAAGGTGAAGGGGAGGGCTTCATTGATTTCTCCCACCACGATTTTTGCCTGTTCCATGACCTCCCTTGCCACATCCACCGCCGGACCCAGGCTGCAATATCCGGCCTCATTGGGGGGTGTAATCTGGATGAAAGCTACATCAATGGGAATTCTGCCGGATTTTAAAATTTTCGGTATCTGGGAAGCATAGGCTGGAATAAGATCTATCTGGCCCGAGGAGATTGTGTTTGAAGAGACAAACCCTGAAAAAAAGCTTTTTAACCGGTAGTTCCGGGCATGTATTTTATCAATGGAAAGAATTACATCCCCCTGTACGGCCAGCTGGATGAGTTCAATGTCCCGGATATTTCTTTCATCTGCGTCCAGCAGAATTTTCATCAATGTTCTGGGAGTTGCCGGTCCTGTACCGATGAAAATGGTCATACCGGGCTTGATCATGGAAAAAACAGTTGCCGGAGACACCAGCTGTGATTTCCAGTTTTTCTTATTTGGCACAGACATGAAGGGCTCCTTGTTGCTATATCCGGGAACGCGGACGTCTCATCCGCATATCCGCAAGAATTGTAATAATGCAGAATACACGTCTGCGCTTCCAGGGGGGCAGTGCTCTGGAAAGTGTAAAGCGGGAATGAAATGTGCCCATGATATTTTTTTATATGAAAAGGTAGCCTTCAAGTCTACCTCAGCAGAGCCCCTCCCCCGATGGGCAATAGGAACCGGACAATCGAGCTGTCTACAGTTCCGGGACGCGGCATAATGCCATTTGGCTCCGCGTCTACGACCCTATCTTCGTTGTGTCCGTCAGGGCATACCCATTATATATGATTTCTACCAGTATTCAGCATCAGAATCAAGGGGGGATCGGGGGAGAGCCTGGATTAAAAACTCATTGTTTTTTGATCATTTGGGTGTATAGTTGGTTCGTTGGATCATCGCGCGTAATTGGGGCAGCATTGTGCATCTGGCCCCGTCAATTGAATGAAACAGAATTTAGAACCGGACTGATGAAAAAGGCCGGAGAGTGTCGAGGAAAAAAATGATAGAGATGTTTCGTTCCTGGTTTCAGCGGTATTTTTCAGATCCCCAGCTTATTATTCTGGGAGCCATGCTGCTGGTGGGGTTTTTAACGGTTTATTTTCTGGGAAGTATGCTGATGCCGGTTTTTATGGGAGTCATCATCGCATATCTTCTGGAGGGAATTGTGCAGCGGCTTCATTCTTTGAGAGTGCCCAGAAAAGCCGCTATTCTCATTGTGTTTATTCTTTTTATCACCTGTTTTGTTATAACGGTGGTGGGATTGTTTCCCCTGCTGTCCCGCCAGGTGGTGCAGTTTGTTCAGGAATTGCCATCCATGCTCAGCAAGGGGCAAAAAGGGCTTCAAGCCCTGTTGGAACAATATCCGGATCTCATCAGCCGGGCACAGATTAATGAATTGATTACCTCCATTGCATCGGAAATTTATAACCAGGTTCAACAGATACTGTCGTTTTCGCTGGCATCATTGAAAAACATTATTGTGATCATTGTTTATCTGGTTATTGTTCCCCTTCTGATCTTTTTTTTCCTGAAGGACAAACAGGTTATTCTGGATTGGTTTAAAGGCTTTCTGCCAGATAACCGGGATCTTTCCAATATGGTGTGGCATGAGGTGAACCTTGAGATCACCAATTATATCCGGGGGAAAATTTGGGAGATCCTCATTGTCTGGGCGGTGAGTTATATCACCTTTATTTCGTTCCATTTAAAATTTTCTCTGCTGCTCTCCCTTCTGGTGGGCCTTTCTGTGTTGATTCCTTATATAGGTGCAGCCGTGATTTTTCTGCCCGTTGCTCTGGTTGCTTTTTTCCAGTGGGGATTTGTTTCTAAAACCGCCTGGTTGATGCTTTCCTATGGTATTATTCAAGCCTTGGACGGTAATCTTCTGGTGCCTTTGCTTTTGTCCGGGGTGGTGAGTCTGCATCCTGTGGCCATTATCATTGCGGTACTGGTCTTTGGGGGATTGTGGGGAGCATGGGGATTGTTTCTTGCCATTCCACTTGCCACTTTGGTACATGCGGTGCTCAAAGCCTGGATGGGCAAACAGGATACATACAAGTATAAGAAATTTATTGAACATTGATGTTGTGATAACATCAGGATATCGTCGCCTGACCCTTGACCCCAATGATGACGGCTGGCCGATGTCTAAAGGCTGACTCAACATTCGGATAGCACCCCATACTCACCTGCTTTGGCCTGTTGACATGGCATTACTATGCTACGCAGTCTCAAATACCGGAATTTGGGGTGCGGGTCAGACATTTATATTATCAACCTGAATGTTTACAGATGATATGAGCCTGGAATTTTCCCGTGTACAGAATTCTTTTTTCTTTAAAAAAAGCTTGACTCTTTGGGAGAGGTTGATTAAGGATTGATATCTTAATATATTTTTTAAACGAGGATTTGATGACACATCGATATTTCTATTTTTTTATATTTACCTGCTTCAGCGGCTTTTATTTTACAAGGTCTGCTGATGGGGAGTTTATGTAAAGAATCGAAAGATCATACGTGAATTCAAACCATGGGCAGACTGAGATTCAGTAAACCCATGGTTTTTTTGTTTAAAGGCTGTGGGTGTATACTCTCAGCCTTTTTTAATATGTGCCGGATGTTGCCTTATCCTGAGCTTTAACCGAGGGACGTAGTGCCT
Source organism: uncultured Desulfobacterium sp. (assembly GCA_963674605.1). GTDB lineage: Bacteria > Desulfobacterota > Desulfobacteria > Desulfobacterales > Desulfobacteraceae > Desulfocicer. The sequence goes on from OY771474.1 coordinate 3,385,284, forward strand.
GTGTGGCGATGCGGACTGTTTTGGAGGATCAGAACAAATTCGGTGGTGATTGAATGCCCTGGTTTTATTTCACATTTTAATACACCCTGAACAAAGGAGATTATTCAAATGTTGTTGAGAAAAACCACAATTGGCGTCCTTGTCATGTTACTTTGTCTTTCCCCGGCGATTTTGCCGGCCAGTTCCGTGTACAAGGTGGGGGGGATTTTTTCTTCCACCGGAAGGGCATCTTTTCTGGGAGATCCGGAAAAAAAGACCATGGAAATGATGGTTGAAAAGATCAACGCCGCAGGCGGCATCGACGGGCATCTTCTGGAAGCGGTGATTTACGATTCCGAAGGGGATCCTGCCAAAGCCGTGAGTGCCGTGAATAAACTGATTCACAAGGATAATGTTCTTGCCATCATCGGACCCTCCACCACCCCCACCACCCTTGCCATCGTCAATTTTGTGGAGCGTGCCCAGGTACCTCTTATCAGCTGTGCGGCCGGTGTGGCTATTACCTCTCCGGTAAAACCCTGGGTGTTCAAAACCGCCCAGAGTGATCTTCTGGCCGTGGCCGCCGTGTATAAACACATGCAGGTTCAGGGCATTAAAAAAATTGGCATCATCACCGTTTCCAATTCCTTTGGAGAAAGTGGTAAGACACAACTTCTGGACCAGGCTGCTGATTTTGGCCTTGAAGTAGTGCAGGCCGAAAGTTTTGGCGCCAAGGATACCGATACCACAGCCCAGCTGACCAAAATCAAATCCGCCGCCCCTGATGCCATTGTGTGCTGGGGAACCAACCCCGGTCCTGCCGTGGTGGCAAAGAATGTCAAGCAGTTGAAAATTGATATTCCCCTTTACCAGAGCCATGGCGTGGCCTCCCCCAAATTCATTGAACTTGCCGGTGACGCCGCAGAAGGCATTACTTTGCCCACGGGCAAAATTCTTGTCACCGGACTGCTGGCCGCCGATGATGTTCAGAAGAAAATTCTGGAAGATTATCAGGCCGATTACAGGGCCAAATATAGCAGCAATGTTTCCGGATTTGGTGGGTATGCCTTTGATGCGGTGAACCTCCTTGCCCAGGCCTTGAAGGGCAGTGATGGTGACAAAAACAAGATCCGCCAGGCCCTGGAGTCCACCCAAAAACATGTGGGTGCCACAGGGGAGTTTAATTTTTCCTCTGAAGATCATAACGGGCTTTCTCCGGAGGCTTTTGTCATGGTGGAAATCAAGGGGGGTACCTGGTCGTTGATTAAATAACAAAGGCTTATGTTGGGTTTCAGATGTTTTTTTTGAAATCCGACATGAGGCATTAAAAAAATAAAGATTTAGACTCGATGATCCCCTTTTTTTATGTTGACCAATACGGAGGAGGGTTCAGAAAAAGGGGTTTGGTCAAAGCATGGGCCAGCCGTCACATTTAATGGACCCCACCCCAAAGAGGTCCATGTTGTGACCAAGCCCAGAAAAAGAACTGGATCATCGAGTGATAACAACCTTTGTCCAAAAACAGGAAGATCCATGCAGGAGATTATTCAATATCTTTTTTCAGGTGTTACCACCGGTGCCATCTATGCGGTGATTGCCGTGGGGCTGTCCATGCTGTACAGTTCCACGGAATTGATCAATTTTGCCCATGGTGAATTTGTCATGGTCGGGGCCATGGCCATTGTGACCCTGTGGGTGCATATGTCCCTGCCTTTACCGCTGGCCTTTGCCGGTGCCGTGGCAGTGGGGTGCTGCATGGGGCTTTTATTTGAACGATTTGCCATCCGCACCGCCGGAAATCCCCAGCCCATTGTGCTGGTGATCATCACCGTGGGGGCTTCCATTTTTCTGCGGGGGGTGGCCATGATCCTGTGGGGAAAAGACCCCTTCAGCGTTCCCTCCTTTTCCAGCCATGAATCCATAGAGATTGCCGGGGCTGCCTTGCTTCCCCAGAGCATCTGGATTGTGGCGGCGGCAGTGATTCTGGCCGGGGGCATTCATTTTTTCTTTAAAAAAACATTGACGGGTAAAGCCATGGTGGCCTGTGCCGTGAATAAAAAAGCAGCCTGGCTGTCAGGGATTCCCTCGGAAAGGATGGGGATTCTGGCCTTTGCCATGAGCACGGGGTGCGGTGCCGTTGCCGGTGTGTTCATAGCCCCCATCACCATGAGCAGCTATGACATGGGCACCATGCTGGGACTTAAAGGTTTTTGTGCTGCCATGATCGGCGGGCTTGGCAGCCTGTGGGGAGCCTTTGCCGGGGGCATTCTGCTGGGGGTGCTGGAATCCCTGGGGGCCGGTTTGATTTCATCGGGTTCCAAGGATGCCATTGCCTTTATTCTGCTCTTGTTAATTCTTTACATCTGTCCTGGGGGGCTTTTTTCGGCAAAAGAGGCAAAACGGTTTTAAATTATGGACGATAATAAAAAAAAGACCCTGGTGGAAAATACGCTGTTTCTGGTGATGATTCTCTGTTGCGGAATTTGGATTAAAAACACCTATTACCTGCAGATCATGACTTTTATTGGCATCAATACCCTGCTTGCCCTGGGCCTGAACATGCTCATGGGATATGCCGGTCAGGTATCGTTGGGACACGCTGCCTTTTACGGCATTGGTGCTTATACCACGGCGATTCTTTCGGGAACATATGGCATGTCCCCCTGGATTGCCCTGGTGTGTGCCGTGGCCTGTGCCGTGTTCATCGCCCTTGTGGTGGGACTTCCCACCCTGAAGCTTTCCGGTTATTATCTGGGTATGGGGACATTGGGATTTGGCATGATCGTGAATATTCTTTTTAGGGAGTGGAGCACCGTCACCGGTGGCTCTTCAGGCTTTGTGGGCATTCCCATGCTGACGGCGGGCTCCATTTCTTTCATGTCGGGCCGGAATTATTTTTTTCTGGTGTGGATGGTGGTACTGGTGGCCATTATTTTTTGCCGCAGAATTCTTTCCTCCCGCATGGGCCGGGCACTGCGATCCATCCATGACGGAGAGAACGCCTCTCTTGCCGTGGGGGTGAATACCCATTTTCTTAAATTGCAGATTTTCATGTTCAGTGCAGCCCTGGGTGCCATTGCAGGATTTCTCTATGCCCATTTTGTCATGTTCATCAGCCCGGAATCCTTTGGATTCATGGTGTCGGTGAAGATGGTGACCATGGTGGTTATTGGCGGCATGGCAAGCGTCTGGGGAGCCCTTCTGGGTGCATCGGTGCTGACACTTCTGCCCGAAGTGCTCCATGGGTTTGCCGAGTATGAAATGATTATTTTCGGGATGATTCTCATGCTTGTCATGATTTTCATGCCCCAGGGACTCACCCGGGGGCTTTTGGACATCTATCTGCATTCCAGGAAAAAAAGGGGATGACTTTTTTAAAAAAATATAGAGGTATAGACAGCAATCATGATGACAGATTTTGCGATACCCCCTGCCCGGAAAAATGATGAGCCGGCCCATGCATCTTCCTTCGGGAATGATAATTCCCGGGCCATGCTGGAAGTATGTTCCCTGACCAAACGTTTTGGTGGGGTTACGGCCCAGGACAATATCTCCTTTGCCATTGAACCGGGAATCGTGTGCGGACTCATCGGTCCCAATGGTGCGGGAAAGACCACCTTGTTCAATATGATCACCGGGATTTATAAACCAGACAGTGGGCAGGTGATCTTTAACGGCAGACCCACCCGGAAAATGGCCGTGTATCAGCTGGTAAAGGCGGGCATTGCCCGGACTTTCCAACATGTGGAACTGTTCGGCTCCATGACCCTGCTTGAAAATGTGCTGGTGGGCATGCATGTCAGAACCAGGAGCGGGTTCTGGGGGGCGGTGACCCGGATGCCGTGGGTGATGAAAGAAGAAAGACAGGCCCGGGAAAAGGCCCTTGCGCTGCTCGATTTTACAGGTTTATCTGACTATGCCCATCGACCGGCCGGGGATCTTCCCGTGGGACGTCAGAAAATGGCGGAAATCGCCCGGGCGCTTGCCTCGGATCCCCGGTTGCTGTTGCTGGATGAGCCCGCCGCCGGGTTGAACGCTGTGGAAACCGATGCCCTTGGCCGGTTGATCCAGAAGGTGAAAAAAAAGGGGATTACCATGATGCTGGTGGAGCATGACATGAGCCTTGCCATGGGGATTTCCGATAAACTCATTGTCCTTGACCGGGGCAGAAAACTGGCAGAAGGCACCCCCCGGGAGATTCAGAATAATCAGGCGGTGATGGAGGCCTATCTGGGGCAGGGGTAATCAGGAAAAGGCCCGGGAACTGCCATTGGAAGTCTCTCTGGTGGACATGTTTTATTGAACTCCATGCCTTTAATACTCCAGTTTGTGTACAGTAGCGTGGGATTGCTTTGCAGGAATAATATAAATATATGTTGAGAATAAAAAATTTAAAATGCAGTTATGGCAGTATTGTTGCGGTGCATGGGGTCAGCCTTTCGGTGAAGGAAGGAGAACTTATTTCCATTATCGGTGCCAATGGGGCAGGTAAGAGTACATTGCTGCTGGCCATCTGTGGCCTTCTGAAAACCTGGGAGGGGGAAATCCTTTTCCAGGCCAGCAACCTTAATGGCATGTCCCCTCCGGCCATTGTCCGGGCCGGGATCAGCATGGTTCCCGAAGGGCGGCAGATTTTTTCCCCCTTAAGCGTCATGGATAACCTGAAAATGGGGGCCTATACCATGTATCGCAAGGGATTGAAATCCCAGGTGGAAGATGATCTTAAAATGATAATGGATATGTTTCCCATTCTCCGGGAACGGGCGGATCAGCTGGCGGGCACCCTGTCCGGGGGGGAACAGCAGATGCTGGCCATTGGCCGGGCATTGATGGCAAGGCCCCGGCTCCTGGTTCTGGATGAACCCTCCATGGGCCTTGCTCCTAAAATTGTGGATATGATTTTCGGGGTGATTACCACCTTACGAAGCCAGGGGGTCACCATCCTTCTGGTGGAGCAGAATGCAAGGGCCGCCCTGAAGATTGCCGACAGGGGATACGTGCTGGAGACCGGGAAAGTGGTGCTCCAGGGAAGTGCCGATGAGCTTTTACTGGATGATGATGTAAAGCGGGCCTACCTGGGCCAGGATTATGGTGATTTTTATGACGGGAGGGATCAGTGATGCTGGATGTAACGGTGGAAGAAAAAGATCAACTCAAACTGGAGCGGCTGCAGAGCACCTTGAACCGGGCGTGCAAAAATGTGCCCTTTCATCGTAACCGGTTCCTGGAACTAAACATTCTTCCCCAGGATATTGTTTCGCTTAAAGATCTGGAAAAATTGCCCTTCATGGATCGCAGCCATCTTGGCACCCATTATCCTTATGGTCTTTTTGCCGTACCCCTCAGGGATATTGTCAGGATTCACACGGCACCCGGTACCGGTGCCAGTCCTTCCATCAGCGGATACACAAGGGCGGATCTCTTGATCTGGAAAAAACTGGTGGCCAGAAGTTTTCAGGCCGCCGGGGTCACAAGTCTTGATATCATTCAAATCCATCTGCCCCCGGGGCTTGCCAACTGGGGTCGGGATTATAAGGATGGCGGGGAAGCCATGGGGGCCGGTGTGATTCCCAATTCGCCTCTTTCCCTTGCCAAGACCCTCATGGTGCTGCGGGATTATAAAACCACCACCCTGGTGACCACGCCGGCCTTTGCCGAGCAGCTCATGGAGCATATGTTTGACCAGGAGAGAAACCCCAATGAGCTAAACCTGAAAAGGGTGATTCTGGTGGGCGAACCCGTGGATGAAAAATCCGTGGCCGATTTGGAAGAGCGACTGCACGTGGACGTATGGCTCAATTACGGGCTGAGTGAAATCCCCGGGCCGGCCATTGCCCATGAGTGCGGCAGTCGTTGCGATACCCATGCCTGCGGCAGTCATTGCGGGCTTCACATCAATGATGATCACATCCTGCCGGAAATCATTGATCCGGGTACGGGAACGCCGGTGCCCATGGGAGAAAAGGGCGAACTGGTGTTGACCACCCTGTCTGCCAGAGCCTTTCCCCTGATCCGCTTTCGCACCGGGGACATGGCACGGTTTGTTGCCGAACCCTGCGGCTGCACTTCTCCGTTGATGAAGATGGAGTGGCTAAAGGAACGGGTGGATAACATGATCATCATCTCGGGCATCAAGGTTTCTCTGGACCAGGTGAAGGTTTATCTTGGACAGGCGCTGGGCATGCAGTGCCCGGACTGCACCGTGGAGCGGATTCGCCAGGGCGGCACGGAAACACTTGGAATATCACTTGTAATGGATGATGTGCTTTTTTCCGATGAGATCAAGAATCTGGAAAAGTTAATGATCCGTACCGAAGAGACCCTGGCCGAGCAGGTGGGGGTACCTGTGAAAATTCGTCTGGTGCAGAAGCGGGTGTGAGCGGTGACAGATAAATCAAGTATGCCGTTCATTTTGATGAAGATCCCCGGAGCATTTTTATATGAAATATGGGCTTGGTCACAAGATGGGCCACCCTGGGGAGGGGTCAGGCTTGCGTTATTGACGTTTTCGTTTAAATTTAGCTTTATTATTAGATGCTTGTCAAAAACACAATAACACAAGCCTGACCCCGTTGGTCCGCCAATTGAGATGAATGGCCCATCTTATGACCAAGCCCTGAAATATTATCCAGCTATTTGAAAGGATAAGAGTTACAAGCTTTGTTCTGGCAGGTGCTTATGGCCATTTATATCATAAAAAAAAGCTCCGGGGATGGGTTAAAAAAATTATTCGCTAAACAGTGGAAACTCACGTGGTGAGAATCCGTCAAATTCCGGGGTCATACTGAAAAAGTGATCGTCAAACACCGGAGATCCATCCTCAGCCATGGAAATATTTCCCGACTCCCCTAGGGGAAACATGGATTCAATGCGAACAGGTCCGGATGATCCCAATTCCACACAATGGGCATAGGTTGATCGGGAACCAAAGGGGGTCTCATGCACTTTCCCGATTAAATCGTGGGAATAAATAATTTCCTTTTCTCCCGGAATACTTCGGGGAACATTCCAGGGGGATGGGCCAAGGGAATCAAGGACATTATCAAGGGCTGTAACCACAATGGCTTCAGCACTCTGGGGGGCGGTGTCATTTGTCAGATTCGCAAACCAGTTATATTGTGCCACCACACCTGAATTTTCTCCCTTGAGCAGATGAAGAATCGTGTTGAAAAGTACAGTGAGGTCCTGATCTTCATAGGAGAGGTTTGCCGTGGTCAGTTCATCTTCAAAAGTTAATCGAATAACTTCCCGGATCCATTTATCCGTTAACACCCATGCCTCGGAGCGTATTGTACCCTTGATCCATTCGTCAAGCGTGCCGTCAATGAAATGTCCATCCCATCCATTCAGCTTGTTCATGGCTGCCATTCGGCTTTCTGTTGGGTTGGCCTGAACAAAATTTGAGAAATATGAATGGACAAATTCCCAGGGATTTCCACCCAGTCTTATGGAATCCGTTGCGGCAATGTTGGGCGCCAGGTCCCGAATGGCTTCAAAGGTAAGGTTCTCGTTATGGCTAAGGTACTCTTGAATCACATGAGCACGGTGAAAAGGTCCAAAATAATAGACAGGTGCATTGGATGAATTATCATAGGCATCACTGGACTTATTGTTCCATCCACCGTAAAATTTCTGCTCACTGTTTCTGTCGGTGGATCGAGCCTTCAAGATTGCAGCATCCCATTCAAGGGTTGGAGTTCCTGGTAAAAAACCCTGTGGAAAGCGCCATTCTCCGGCGGGACGTACCGGATCGCGACCCGACATCCAATAGGCAATGTTGCCGTCCCGGTCAGCATAGCAGAAATGCTGGCTCACCGGCACCTGATCTATACCTTGTCCAAATTCGTCCATACTCTGTGCCCGCGCCAGCTCAGTGATGGCATTTACTCCATATTGTTCATATCCCCAGTGGGAATATTTCCAGGATACAATGGGGTTTGCGGCACTGGCTACATAATTGTCAGGGTCATAGGGCAGGGGATTGACAATGGGGCCATGACTGCTTCGGTAAACCGGCAGGAGGATATCAGCTTCTCCCGCAACCTTTATGGTTTCCATGCGGTGTAAACTGACATTATCCGGGCTTTCAATATAATAATCCACTGTGTGGGCGTGACCCACCTGCATGGACCATGCGTGGTGGGGGGTCCTTCCTATGATTATACCGGGAATTCCGGCGACTGCCATTCCAGAGACATTTAATCCCCCCGCATTGATAGACCCTTCTAGGACGATGGCGGGCACGGAAAAGCCCATCTGGGGACCGGAGTAGATGACGGGATTGCCCGATGCGGTCTTGGCTCCTGATACGACCCAGGCATAACTTCCCATTTTTAACCGGGCATTTATTTTCTCCAAGTTGTTTTCAACATTTTGTCGCACGGATTTAATATTGTTTGCCGCGACCGACATGGGTTTTATCATTTCAGTTGTTTTTACCGATCTGTTGATTTTACCTGGTATATCACCGTTTAAGGCCGCCACATCTGTCTGCACTTCTGAAGGAATATAGGTCTGTGCATCGGGATCATTGATCCATCTGAGATCATTGAACATGCTCATATAATTTTCTGGATATTTTATCATTAATTCACTTAACAATGTGGCATTATCCAATTGTCCCCGGGACTCTATTCCTTCGGGATCAAAATTTCTCAACATGAGACTTAACCATGCCAGTACATCGGAGGCGGTCCAGTCTTCAGGAATGAAAGTACTGCCCAGGGATTGCCCAACAGCAGCAAATTCAAAGGGCAGTAAGCTTGTATTCTCTTTTATTTCGCTTATTCTGCGGTTGAATCCTGCCACATACCCGTTGATGATCTCTTTACTTTCGGCATCAAGTCCATCAAATTGCTTGGCCAGTTCTTCATCGGAAAACCCCACTGTTCTGAGATATATATCTGTTGACAGCTGGCTTGATCCTAATATCTCCGCCAGTCGTCCACGCGCGCTTCTGCGATAAAGTTCCGCCTGCCAGAGGCGATCCGTTGCCACTGCATATCCCTGGGCCTCAAAAATATTAAAATAGGTGGCATATTGTCCTCCTTTTATGAACCAGACTCCCTTGTCATCACGTGACACCTCCACTGATTTATCATGATCACTGCTGTTAAAACATCCTGCAGTCGTCAATACAAATAAAATCGTAAAAAAAACAGTTGCTTTCTTTAAACAAAATTTCATTTATGGCTCCTTCTTGAGTTAAGGGATTCATGGTAATTATTGACAGACATTGTCAAGACGGGCGGTATTTAAAGTTGGATTTATTCTTGCTGCTGCATAAAATTATGATTTATGTTGTCCAGATAGCCTGTACTTACAATTTATGGGGTTTTGTGATCAAATCCTGGAATGCACCAACGGTGGATTCTAAAATTCTTGGATTTCGATCTTGAGACTCTTCAATGACAAGAATTTTGAAAGATTGTCAAAAAATTTTATGCGACGTTAAGGTTATGTATCTATCATTCAATTTTCGGCATTGGTAGGGGGTATGACAGACGAAAAATTGAATGGCTGATAATGAAATATATACAAAAATCAGCATTAAGTTGTATGTAAAAAATATCAAAAGAACCATATTGAATCAACTAAAAAGAAAAGGTATCTTTCCGGAAGTGGATGAACCGGAATAAAAAGCAATTGGTTTTTTTATGGGTTTGAAATTTTTAAATAAAATTGGAATGTTTTTTTTAAATCAGATATAATTCGGGTCAGATTAAGAAGGATAGATTATTCTATCTGAAATTTTTCCTGGGTAATTTCTGTGGATAGTGTTACGATTTGACTTTATTCATAACCTTTTTTCGTTAGAAAAATTGGGTTTAATCACAAGATCGGCCAGTTTTCAAATTTGGTAGGGCAATGGGTCAGGTTTGTGAGCAATCCTGAAACGCTTTTTGTCCAAATCCACCCAACTTCCATTGTCCTTTCATTAACTCATCAGTCAGGAGAGCTACCATGTATGACAGACGAGATTTCTTCAAGACAACCACCGCAGCAGCCGCATCCATTGTGGTGGCGGGGTCAGCCCTGCCAGCCCTTGCCGGCAGCACCGCCATGTACACCAATATTGTCTATACCAAGGATAATCCGGGCAAGTGGGCGAGTAAAGTGGGCAGTCACGCCCCTCAGGTGACCGTAAAGGGGACCACGGTTCGGGTTGCCACCGATCATTCCATGTCCAATGCGCATTTCATTGTAAGACATACTTTGATTCTTGAAGATGGGACTTACCAGGGGGCAAAAACCTTTACACCTGCAGATAAACCCGAATCACGCTATGAATTGCCTGAAGGATACAAGGGAAAAATTTTCGTAACCAGTTTTTGCAACAAGCATGATTTCTGGCTGACAGAAATTAATGTCTGATATTGCTGGTAATTTTTTAACTGGCTTCAGGGCATGGCTGTTTTTTCTATGAAACAGAAGGTGCTGGGTACTGGGTGTTAACTGCAACTGCTTTTTCATTGTTCGTTGTGGCTGGTGGTCGCAGCCACGTATGTTATGGAAAACCCGCAAAACGCCCCCTGACTCTTCAGCTCAGGGGGTGTTGCCTATTGCTGCAGTTCTGCCAGGAAGTCATTGGAAGAAGCAATGGCGCGATTCATTTCCCCGATGAGTGACTGGATCTGACCCTGGAGCTGGGAGAATTCTCCCTTGAGGGACCCGATGGCCTGGGCATTGAGATTGTGCTTTAAAAATAGAACATTGTCATGGAAGGTGGTGAGTACCGGGGCCATGGATTGTTCGGCCTGGTGCATCACCTTCAGCATTTTGCGATACCGTGCCCGGGTGGCTGTGATTTTCTGCCGGCTCAGGCGTTTTAACTCAGTACTGCTGTATTGCTCCAGTTCTGCTTCCCATTCCAGAAAAAGGGCTTCTGCCACATCTTCCACCCGGGCAATTCTTTCTGATACGGCTTCAGCGGCTTTTTCGCTGTCTTCATAGGCGGCATTGGTTTGCTCATAGGCCATTTTTAAATCTGTGTTTTCCAGTCGCACCACCGATTCAAATTGTTCTAGAGCCGACTTAAATTCCTCCTGGGCATTTTCCTGGGCGTCCCTTGCCTTTTCCACCCGATCCACCAGGATGTCACGCTTGTGAATTCCCACTTTTTCCATGGCCCCATAATAGGTCTGGGAACATCCGTTGATCAGCCCCATGGAGAGGATTAATCCCATGGCCAATATGAGCCGGGGCAGTGGTGATGCTTTTTTCATGTGAACTCTCCTTGATTATGGATCCCCATCGCAAAAGGTATTGTTTTTTCCGTGTTGACCCGTTTGTCTGTCACAGATAAGATAATGCTTTTTTGTACCCTTGCATTGATGGTCTGTCAAGCCTGCAGGCAAGAGGGGTACATCCTTAATACCTGGCATGTCTGCCTGCCGGCGCAACGAAGAATAAAAAGGTTAATATGCCGCCTCCGATCGGCGGGGCAACATTTTTTGATTTGGAAAAATTTTAAAGAAAGGATATATCTTCAGTATGTTTTACACACAGATTCATCCCAATGCCGGAGATGTTAATGGCGCAGGTCATGTGGGCTTTTCAGTGCTCCCCCTGTGGTTTGAAAAGGGATTTGAGGGAATTTATAAAATTGTTAACACTGGTAAAAACAAGCAGGGAGCCGTCATTGTGGCCCGCCTTGAAGTGAATTACCTGGCAGAAGTGTATGGTCAGGATCTGGTAACCATTAAAACCGGTGTGGTACGTCTGGGGAAATCGTCCTTTACTCTTGAGCAGCAATTGAGTCAGAAAGAAAAAACAGCAGCCGTTGCCCAGGTGACCATGGTGAATTTTGATTATAGCCTTAAAAAATCCAGTTCGCTTCCCGATGATGTGCGCATGGCCCTTGGGGAGCATGCTGTGACGGATAGTTTTAACAAATTATGATGGAGGAAATCTTCCATGGTCATTGGTGTTGGTAGAATCGTGTTGCGACTTCACGGGGTTCATTCCTTGAAAGCGAAACGTAAAATTATCAAGGGGATCATGGGGCGTATCCAAAACAGTTTTAATGCATCAGTGGCGGAGATCGGAGCTAATGATGTCCATGAACGGGGAGAGATCGGTTTTTCCATTACAGGCTCGGATCAACGCCTTGTTAATGCCATGCTGGATAAAATTTTCAATAAAGTCGAGGATATGGGGCTTGCCGAAATAGTGGGCACCGAGTTTGAAATAATGATTTTTTGATACTGAATGTGCCGTCTTGGGCAATTCCTTCATCGTTGCTACAACTCGATGATTCTGTTTTTTTATTTTGATATATAACCCAGATGACAGACTATCCTGTCACAACGAATAATGGGCCGTAGACGCGGAGCCAAATGGTATTATACCGCCGCCCCCCCGACGAGCAATGGTCCCGGACCGGAACTGTAGACAGCTCAATTGTCCGGTTCCTATTGCCCATCGGGAGGGCGGCTCTGCTGAGGTTGCCTTGGAGGCTGCCTTTTCATATAAAAATGGGGAGGATTCAGGCGTGTGTTATGGGCATTATCGGTGATGTCTGGGTTTTGCCCCGTTTGGTCGATAACCTCAATAACACACGCCTGACCTCGTTTTCGCAAAATAGGCAGTAAAAATTTGAACATCGAGTAAAAAAAATTCACTTAAACGCTATCCCACAATGAGGGATGCATCCACGGCAATGGGTTTTCCCCGCTCAATAATCAGGGGATTCACATCAATTTCCTTAATCTGCGGATATTCCATGGCCAGCTGTCCCAGTGCCGAAAGAATCTCTGCCAGGGCATCCCGGTCCACACCCTTGGCCCCCCGGAAACCATTCAGAAGTTTTTGATGCTTCAGCCTGCCTATCAGGGCCAGGGCATCCCCATGATCCAGCGGAGCCACACCAAACACGGCATCATCTAAAATTTCCGCCATGACACCCCCCAGCCCCACCATGACACACACTCCGAACTGGGGATCTTTTACCACCCCGGCAATGAGTTCCAGATCTCCCTTGATCTGCTGCTGAAGAAGGATTTTTCCCTGGCCCTTCATGCCCAGGCTCAGCGCATTAAAGGCCTTTTCCACCTGTTCCGGGGTTTCAAGGTTCAGTTTCACCCGTCCGGCTTCGGTTTTGTGAACTTCCCCTGGAACAAGGCCCTTTATTACCACGGGAAAGCTCAATGTTTGTGATGCCTCATGGCAGGCCTGCCCGGTACTGGTTACTGTTATTTCGCGGGTCACGGGAATATTGCAGGCAGCCAGAATGGTTTTGGAAACCTGTTCATCCAGGGCCGTTTCCTTTGATTTCAGATTCGCCTTGATGGTGTCATGGGAAAGCGTGGGGATCTTATGGTTCTGGGTGTTGTCCCGGTTCGCCGTTCTTTTTCCATGGCTAAACACGGCATCCATGCACTCAACGGCACGATACAGTTCCCGGAAAACGGGGATACCCTGGGCCTGGGTCTGCATCTGGAATGCCCGGGCCTCGTCCTGGTTGCCGATGAGCCAGCAGAAGACCGGTTTTCCCATGTTTTTTGCCTTGCGGACATGGGGTTCCAGATCAAAACTAAGGGCAAAACCACCGGCAAAGGAATGAATGAAAAGGGCATCAATGCCGGGGTCTTCACAGGCGGCTTCAATGGCAATGCCATAGGCTTTTTCCGCACCATGCTGCTCCACGGCAGGCCATAAATCTATGGGGTTGGATGGGGGCATCCACTCGGGAAAGATGGTTTTTAATTTCTCCCGGGTGTGATCACCGAGGGTGCCTGGTTCCAGGTTGAATTTTTCCATGAAGTCCGAGGAGACAATCCCGGCACCACCGCTGTAGGTGAGAATGGCTACCCGTCCCCTGGGGGCCGATGGGGTGATATCGGGGTATGCGGCAAGGGATCGGCACAAATCCATCATCTGCTGAAAATCCGTTGCTTCAATCACCCCTGCCTGGGCCATGGCACCGCGGATGACGGCACCGTTTCCGCTCATGCTGGCTGTGTGACCCATGGCCGCCTTTGCCCCCATGGCACTCTTTCCACCCTTGAGAAGGACAATGGGCTTGGTGGCTCGCCTGCAGATTTCCATGAATTTGCGGCCATGGGAGATGGATTCAAGATAAAGCCCGATGACCCGGGTGTGGGGATCGGTGAGCATGTATTCCAGGATTTCACATTCATCCACATCCATTTTATTGCCGATGGAGCAGACCTTGCTGACCCCCATGGTACCGTGGGACATGCAGTCAATTAGAAAGCCCCCCGACAGCATGCCGCTCTGAACAATGAGGGAAACCTCTCCGGGCAGCAGGGTATTCCACAGCTCAGGGGAAACAAAGGAAAAAACATTTTTATTCACCGCATCCACAAGTCCCATGCAATTGGGACCCCACAGGCGGATACCGGCTTTTTGTGCAAAGGCGGCAAGGTCTTTTTGCATCTTCAGGCCATCTTCCCCGCTTTCGGCAAAACCGCTGGATTCAATCATTACGCCTTTTATGCCTCGTTTTGCACAGGCTTTTATGATTTCGGGGACCCATTTGCCCGGGATAAAAACAATGGCCAGATCCACGGGATCAGGGACATCGGCGATGTCTTTGTAGCAGGCAATATCAAGGATTTCATCATAGCGGGGATTCACCGGATAAATACCGCCATTAAATCCTTTGATGAGGTTTCTTAAAATGGCATTACCCCCCTTGAGGGGATTGGATGTGGCCCCGATGAGTGCAATGCCCTTGGGATTGAAAAAAAAGTCCATAAATAAATTCCTCTGTTATTTGCTGCGTCTCGGGTGAAGTATTGACTTAAATATTCGGCCAGCATCCCATCTTTACCTATTTGGGGCATTGTCCAAACATTCACGTATTGACAATATATTTTTTTTATATGAAACTCCGTCCAAGGTGCTGCAATGATTAGAGTTTCAACTTTCGTTGTGGCAGATGTTTACTGCCATGTGGGTTTTATATGAAAAGGTAGCCTTCAAGTCTACCTCAGCAGAGCCCCTCCCCCGATGGGCAATAGGAACCGGACAATCGAGCTGTCTACAGTTCCGGTCCGGGCCCATTGCCCGTCGGGGGAGGGGCGGCATAATGCCATTTGGCTCCGTGTCTACGACCCTATCTTCGTTGTGTCCGACAGGACATGTGGGTTATAAGAAAGAAAATATAGCCCCTTCAAACAGGCTTTGACAATGATTTTATATTATTTGAGGTGAAAGATGCCCGAGCAGGACAATGAAAAGAAAGCGGCCTTTGGCAGAAAAATGACGGATATTTTAAATCACGGTTCTCTGAATCTGGCCATGGCCCTGGGATATCGGCAAAAGTTGTTTGATGCCATGGAAACGTTGGGAAAACCGTCCACCATTGAAGATATTGCACTGAAAAGTAAAAAAAATCAGCGTTATATCCAGGAGTGGCTGGGGGTGATGGTCACCGGGGGCGTGGTTGAGATATCCATGGATGACTCAGGAAAAACCCTCTATCATCTCCCCTCGGAACATGCCGCCTTTTTAACGCGAAATGCCGGTAACAATAATCTGGGGGTGTATACCCAGGAGATCCCTTTATTGACCCAGTGCGCCATGGAGGCCGTGGTGGCGGGGTTTGAGTCAGGCCAGGGCGTGCCCTTTTCAATGTATCCCCGGTTTCAATCCTTTATGGCGGAGCTGTCCAATGCCAAGCATCGCCAGGTGCTGGTGGAGCAGTTTCTTCCCCAGGTGGATGATGGCAGGCTGATGAAAAGATTGGAAAAAGGCATTGCCGTGTGTGATCTGGGCTGTGGGGAAGGGGTTGCTCTGAATCTCATGGCGCGGGCTTTCCCCCAGTCGCGGTTTACAGGTATTGATAACCATCAAAAAGCCCTGGAAACGGCAAAAAAAGATGCACAAAAAATGGGGTTGGATAACGTGACCTACTATATGGAAGATGCGGCCCGGCTGGCGGACGATTCCCGCTTTGCAGGTCGGTTTGACTATATCTGCGCCTTTGACGCCATCCATGACCAGTCAAAGCCCCTTTCGGCATTGAAAAGCGTTCGGTCCATGCTGGCACCGGGGGGGCTTTTTTCCATGGTGGATATTGCTGCGGACGCCAGTCACGCCGGAAATATGGCCCATCCCATGGGACCATTTCTGTACACGGTCAGTCTCATGCATTGCATGCCCGTGGGGCTGAACGACAACGGTGCCGGGCTTGGCATGATGTGGGGACGGCAACGGGCAGAAGCACTTTTAAAGGAAGCTGGCTTTGATGGGGTTGATATGCAGGAAATGGCCCATGACGGGTTTAACCTTCATTATTTGTGCCGGGTAAATGGGATCTGTTAAGGACAAATTCCAGCCTGGCCACGGCCATGGAGCAGCAGAAGCATCCGGCAAAGTAAATCACTAAAATGACGGTCCACACCTCAAAGGTAAGAAAGGTGGCAGACATGAGTTCCATGCCCTGGAAGGTGAGTTCCGGGATGGAAATCACCGACACAATGGCGGAATCCTTTATGGTGGAGATGATCTGACCTGCCAGGGGGGGCAGCATTTTTTTCAATGCCTGGGGAAGAATCACATGTTGCATGAGCTGGAACCCTGAAAACCCCAAGGCCCGGGACGCTTCCCATTGCCCTTTTTCAACGGATTGAATGCCGGCCCGGATGATTTCTGTTATGTATGCGCCTTCATAGACTGCAAGGGCAACCACGGCGGAAAGAAAAACCGGTATCTGGGACACCGGTGCTGCCAAAAATGTAATGCTGCTTTTTAACAGTCCATCTTCCATGTTTGTAAGGTGCTCGATACCCAGAAGGGGAATCACTCTGTCCCCGATGAAATAATAGGCAATGAAGATCCACACCAGGATAGGGATATTGCGGATGAGTTCCACATACCCCGTTCCCATCAGTTTTAAAAAAAAACTGTTGCCCGTTCGTGCAAGGCCTGCAATGGTGCCAAGGATCAGGGCCAGAAGGGTGGCCCAGATGCTGATGCGAAGGGTGGTGAAAACCCCCTGCATCAGCATGCCGGGAACCCATTGGTTCAATGGGGCATCCCACCTGAAAAGATACTGGGGAATGGCCTTCCAATGCCATTGGTAATGAAAGTCCATGCCCGCCAGGGTGAAGAAACCGGCAATGATGGAAAAAAAGATTCCCAAGACCACGATATCAATCCAGGTGAATTTCAGACGGTTTTGTATCACTGGATCTGGCTTTCCCAGTCTTTTGTTTCAAACCAGTAGGCTTTCCTTTCTTTGAACCACCCTTCTGCTGCCACATAAATGATCCAGTTATTGAAGAAATTCAATGTGTCCACATCCCCTTTTTTCAGGGCAAACCCGATGGGTTCCTGGGTGAAATTTTCCTTCAGGGGCAGAAAAAGCCGGTCGGCGTTTTTGATGGCCTGGAATGCCGGGGTGGGTGCCGAACCCACAACGGCATGGGCTCTGCCATTGATCACTTCCTGGTAGGCCTGGGATTCATCATCAAACATGCGGATCTGGGCCTTGGGCAGATATTTTTTCGTGGCGGTGACTGCGGTGGAACCAAGCCTTGCTGCAATGATGACCTCGGGTTTGTTGAAATCATCCAGGGAATTGAATCCCTCGGCCAGTTTCTTGCCGGCCACCATGGACATGCCTGTGTAGTCATAGGGGATGGAAAAATTGACCTTGAGATTTCTCAGGGGCTGAATGCCCATGCCCCCGATGACCACGTCAAATTTTCCCATGAGCAGGGCCGGGATGATGCCGGACCATTTGGTGGGCACAAATTCAATTTTTACCCCCATGTCTTCGGCCAGGCGGCGGGCCACATCAATCTCAAATCCGATGAGTTCTCCGGTTTTGTCCTTCATGGCCCAGGGAACAAAGGTGGACATTCCCACCCGGAGTACCCCCCGCTGTATTATCTGTTCAATGACGCTGTCCTGGTTGGATGCTGCCGTGGCAGAACCGGTAACAGTGATAAGGACCAATGCCATGAGCATGGTAAAAAAGATGCCGGTTTTTTTAAGATTCCGCAAACAATACATGAAAAACCTCCTTTTTTTGCTTGTTTATATTCCTTACTCGTCAGTCATGAGCTTGCCGATTTGACACCGCATGATGTGTTCTATTTTAAATTAAAATCAATACATGTGGTGTTTAAAATGAGAACTCAGGCCTCCTGAGTTCCTTACATTGGGCTAATGGCAAAATGTTCTTCCATCTGCCGGGTCAAAAGAGATAGCGCAATGGTCAGCATTAAATAAACCCCGGCAATGGCAAACCATAATTCAAAGACCATATACGTTTCCGCAATGATCATCTGCCCTTCCATGGTCAGATCATATAATGCAATGGTGCTGACAAGGGCCGAGTCCTTGACAAGGGAGATGGTCTGGCCTGCCAGGGGGGGAATCATCATGGGCATGGCCTGGGGTAGAATAACATGCCGGTAGATACGATACTTGCTCAATCCCAGTCCGGCCGAGGCTTCCCACTGGCCTTTGGGAACGGCAATGATACCCGCCCGGATGATTTCTGAGGCGTATGCCCCCTCAAACAGAGACAGGGCCAGAACCGCCGATGAAAATCGGCTTAGATCCATCACCGGTGCAATGACAAAATATATGAAAAACAATTGAACCAGCAAGGGGGTATTTCGAATCAACTCCAGATAGGTCCTTGCAATAATACGAAGAGAGATCAAGTTTGAAAGACGGCACAATGCTGTAACAAGCCCCATCAAGCTGGATAAAATAAAACTGACTACGGAAACCTGGAGGGTAACCATCAGGCCTCGCAAAAGAGGTCCCTGTATAAATGAACCATTGCTGAATTTCCCAAAATACTGGGGAACCCGGTACCATTGCCAGTTATAATCGGAATGGCTGCCACTGGCATAAATCAGCCAGATGATAAATGCAGACGCGGCAATAAATTTAATAAAATCCAAGGTAAATGCGTATTTCTTGTTGATTATATGGGGGAACATGGTCTTATATCCCTGTGATGCAATGCATAAAAACTTGAACATCGAGTGTAAACTTTGGGCTTGGTCATAAGATGGGATCAATGGGGTCAGGCTTGTGTTATTGGCGTTATCGGCCTCAGCCTGTGCAAACGCCGAAACCAACGATAATGCCAATAACTCAAGCCTGACTCCTCCTAAGGGTGCCCCATGTTGTGAGCAAGGCCTAAACTTTTTTGGGGTCTGGTTATAATCTCCGTTTTTGAATTCAAAAACCGCCACAATTTTAATATTGGCTTTTCATATCATTTCTAAGGCAAAAGAACAAATGGTCGAAAACAGGCCCAGCCCGGGACAAGATTTGGGCTTTGCTCATTAATAAAATGGGGCACGGGTCATTGAGGTAACTATAGTGTGGGTAACATGCCCTGACACTGTTTTTGGGCCATAACCTATTATTTTATATGCTTTTAAAGTTCGTTTTTGATATTAAATAATTTGACTGGGACTATAGTGCAATGTCAAATTCTGATTTTAGGATGACTGATTTTGAACATATCAGGGCTGCAATGATCCAGGTGATGCAGTATCCTAAATTTTAGCCTTGACTATGTACTAGGACAGGTTTGACTTCATTGGGACAACCCGATCTACTCCTAAAATAATATTTGGGGCACCCCCGGCAGTGATGGTTTGTATGTTTAAAAATGAAAAGAAGAAAAAAATGCCTTTTTTTAAACATCAAAAATGCTTTTATTTTAGAAGGTTATTGTTTTAGTGAAAAATAAATAAAAAAAGTGTTTGACAAGGAAGGCGTTTGCATGTAGTTTCGCCGGGTCTTGTTGAGACGGCAACGCCGCAACCAAACAGCGCGGCAAGTTTCGGCAAGATTTTTTGTTTAAAAAAATAAGAAGTACGGATCTTGAAAGTTTGATCTTTGAAAACTGGTTAGTGAATGAATTAAGAGTTAAAGATGTTTTAAAGTGCAGCAAAGCACATTAAAAAACATTTTAAAAGAATTATAACTGGAGAGTTTGATTCTGGCTCAGAATGAACGCTGGCGGCGTGCTTAACACATGCAAGTCGAACGAGAAAGTCCCTGCTTGCAGGGACGAGTAGAGTGGCGCACGGGTGAGTAACACGTGGATAATCTACCTTCAAATCGGGAATAACCATTCGAAAGGATGGCTAATGCCGGATAAAGTCAGGTGGTCTTTGGATCATTTGATGAAAGGGTGCCTCTGATTTAAGCATCTGTTTGAAGATGAGTCCGCGCACCATTAGTTTGTTGGTGGGGTAACGGCCTACCAAGACTGCGATGGTTAGCTGGTCTGAGAGGATGATCAGCCACACTGGAACTGACACACGGTCCAGACTCCTACGGGAGGCAGCAGTGAGGAATTTTGCGCAATGGGGGAAACCCTGACGCAGCAACGCCGCGTGAGTGAAGAAGGCCCTTGGGTCGTAAAGCTCTGTCAATGGGGAAGAAGTTATTATGTGTTAATAGCACATTTTATTGACGGTACCCATGAAGGAAGCACCGGCTAACTCCGTGCCAGCAGCCGCGGTAATACGGGGGGTGCAAGCGTTATTCGGAATTATTGGGCGTAAAGGGCACGCAGGCGGTCCTGTCAGTCAGATGTGAAAGCCCGGGGCTCAACCCCGGACGTGCATTTGAAACAGCAGGACTTGAGTACGGGAGAGGAAAGGGGAATTCCTGGTGTAGAGGTGAAATTCGTAGATATCAGGAGGAACACCGGTGGCGAAGGCGCCTTTCTGGACCGATACTGACGCTGAGGTGCGAAGGCGTGGGTAGCGAACGGGATTAGATACCCCGGTAGTCCACGCAGTAAACGTTGTATGCTAGGTGTAGCGGGTATTGACCCCTGCTGCGCCGCAGTTAACACATTAAGCATACCGCCTGGGGAGTACGGTCGCAAGACTAAAACTCAAAGAAATTGACGGGGGCCCGCACAAGCGGTGGAGCATGTGGTTTAATTCGACGCAACGCGAAGAACCTTACCCAGACTTGACATCTTGAGAATCCTTTAGAAATTTAGGAGTGCCTTCGGGAGCTCAAAGACAGGTGCTGCATGGCTGTCGTCAGCTCGTGTCGTGAGATGTTTGGTTAAGTCCAGCAACGAGCGCAACCCTTGTCTTCAGTTGCCAGCACATAATGGTGGGAACTCTGAAGAGACTGCCCCGGTTAACGGGGAGGAAGGTGGGGATGACGTCAAGTCCTCATGGCCCTTATGTCTGGGGCTACACACGTGCTACAATGGTATGTACAACGGGCAGCCAGCCAGCGATGGTGAGCAAATCCCTTAAAGCATATCCCAGTCCGGATTGGAGTCTGCAACTCGACTCCATGAAGTTGGAATCGCTAGTAATCGTGGATCAGCATGCCACGGTGAATACGTTCCCGGGCCTTGTACACACCGCCCGTCACACCATGAGAGTTGATTGTACCCGACGTCACTGGGCCAACCCTTCGGGGGGGCAGGTGCCTAAGGTATGGTTGATAATTAGGGTGAAGTCGTAACAAGGTAGCCGTTGGGGAACCAGCGGCTGGATCACCTCCTTTCTAAGGAAAGAAATAAAAAGACATCTTGAATAATTGATAAGTTCACTGACCAGCTTTGAGAGATCAAAGTGTTGGGCCTGTAGCTCAGTTGGTTAGAGCGCACGCCTGATAAGCGTGAGGTCGATGGTTCGAATCCATCCAGGCCCACCAGATCTTTTATGCTCTTTGAAAATTTGTTGTGGTAAATTATAATATGTTCAACACAGCGGCATTCTTATTAAGGATGAGCTGTTTTGTGGCGAGATAAGGTCAACCGCAAGGTTGAACTTATGAAGCCAAAATATATTTGCACTAAAGCGTTTAAACTTATTTGTGGTTTTATAGTGGCTAAGCTATAAAGGGCAAACGGTGGATGCCTTGGTGCCAGGAGGCGAAGAAAGACGTGGTAAGCTGCGATAAGCTTCGGTTAGCTGCTAAACAAGCTTTGATCCGGAGATTTCTGAATGGGGCAACCCATCATGGTTAATACCGTGATACCCTTATGTGAATACATAGCACAAGGGGGCCAACGGGGAGAACTGAAACATCTTAGTACCCCCAGGAAGAGAAAGTAAAAACGATTTCCCCAGTAGCGGCGAGCGAACGGGAAACAGCCCAAACCTGCCATGTGTGATAGCCCGAAGGCGTTGCATGTCAGGGGTCGTGGGATCTGTAGTGTGTCTATTTCGGAAGGCACGAAGAGTTACAAAATCAATTGTTAGCAGAACGCTCTGGAAAGGGCGGCCATAGCGGGTGACAGCCCCGTA
>OY771474.1:3412500-3762500 GCA_963674605.1 uncultured Desulfobacterium sp.
AAGGCGGCAAGCACAATGGGAATGTCTTTTGGTATGGGATTAAGATGGGGCATGTGATGCTCCTGTTAAAAGGTTTTTTTGAACGTGATCACAACATTAAGCCAACCGGTATCTTTTTTTCTGGCAACCATTTTATTTTTTTAAATCTTCAAGGGCCTGGTGGGCAGCTTTTTTTTGTTTTTTAAATTTAGCTGCCTGTTCAAAGGCTCTCCTTGCCCGGTCCGGTTGATCCTGATTCCATGCACAATAGCCTAACAGCAAAAGATATTCTCCGGGCTTCCGGGTTTCCCGGATTATTTGTTCATAAAGACCAGCTGCCTTATCATACTGTTGCATTTCATAGAGCAGTGCAGCTTTTCTTGTCAATAGTTCAAAATCAGATTTCAGGGCAAGCCCTCGGTCAATCCAGGCAATGGCTTTTTCCGGCTCATGGGAGGCTGTGCAGGCGTGAATCATGCGTTTTATTATTTCAAAATCTTCCTTTTGTGAAAGAACGGTTTCGTAAATAATTGAGGCCCGGGACGGAACCCCCAAAGAGAGATAAAGATCTGCCATCAAACGCTGCTCTTCTCTGGAGGGGGGAGTCAGATAGCTGTAGATAAGAAGATGGCTCAAGCCGTTTTTAAAGTCATTGCGGTTGAGATAAAGGTGGGATACGGCCTTCCACCAGCGGGGTTCTGTGGGATCCGTACGGGTGAGGGTTTTTCCATATGCCAGAGCCTTTTTTTCCATTTTCAGCTGCAGATACTGGTAGAGTAGAATCTCCTGCCATTTTTTCTTTTTTTCGCCGGTGAATTTTTGAGCCAGGATTTCCACATGGGGCAGGGCGGTAAGATGCTTATCCATGGCAAAAAGAATACTCACAAGGCTTTCCCGGCGTTCCAGAGAAAATTTGTCCGGATGCTGCCGGATGAGACGGTTGAAGGTATTTAAAGCACCGGCATTTTCCTGGGATTGAAAATAACAGATGGTGGCATAATAGAGATGATCGGCATTTTTCCTTTCACTGGTGTCATAGCCCTTTATGAAGGCGTGGGCAGCCTCTTTCATGCGGCCCAGATCATATAGGCATTTGGCCAGGTTGAGCCAGGCCGGAGCAAGATCCGGTTTTTTTTTCACCGCCTGTTCATAGGATTTTACCGCCCCGGTGAGCCAGGCAGTGCGTTTTTTTGTATTTGATTCAGAACCCATGAGAAGGGTGTTGCCAAGGAAAAAATCTATGTAATAATGGCTGTATCCTTTTTTAACCGCAGTGTCAGTGTCCACCTCTTTTTGTTTGTTCCTGAAAGTTTCAAGGACGGTTATGGCCGCTTCAAGTTTTTGTTTCTGGATCAGGGTCTGGGCCTCGGTGACGCACATGCCGGCAGCCAGGGGCAGGGAAGGTTCTGAGCTGGCGGCCTTTCCGGTGGTGATGGTTCCCATGGACAAAAAGATAACCAGCCCGGTGATCAGTATCAGCAGGGTCCGTGAAACATGGGTAACGGGAATTGCCCTTTTGTTCAGGTTTATCATTATTGCTCCAGCTCAAATCGAATGGTGGTCTCCGCCAGTGTATCCACAGCAATGCCCTCCACGGTGCCGGGTTTGAATTTCCATTGGGAGATGCAGTTGATCACGCTTTGATCAAATATCTTTTCCGGATCTGATTCAAGGATGGTGGGATCTTCCACCCTGCCCTGGGTATTGACCCGGAATCTGACCTTCACCCACCCTTCAATACCCCGTCTCATGGCCCGCATGGGATACAGGGGGGGGATCTTGGCAAGGGGGGTGAGGGGATTGTCCAGCTCTCCCATTTCATAGATTCCCTTTAATGTGGGGGCAGCCATGGAGAAATGTTCCATGGGCGGCATGGTGAGACTGGTGGATGTGGCCGGCAGTTTCGGGTTCAGCTGAAAGGGAAGGCGGGGCTTTAACTGCATGGGCTTTTGGTGTACCACCCGGGTGGGTGTGGTGGTTTCCATCCGCCTTGGCTCCTTTGGGGGCTCTGGTTTTTTAAGCTCTTTTTTCCGGGGTGGGGTTTCCTGGTGTTTCACCCGGATTACCTGGATGGCTTTAATATCTTCAAGATTTTCCTGATGCTGGGGAATCATGTGAATGAGGCCGGGCATGAGACCAAATAAGGTGATATTTAAAAGGGCCGAAAACAAAATGGCAAGAACCCAGCCCATGAGGGGTTTCCATCTGGATTTTCCGGCGTTTTGTTTTCTGGAAAAGTCAGATGGTATCCGAGGGCTGGTTTTGGTTTCTGTAAGAGGGATTGCCTTCATGGAAAAGCCTATTGCCCCCGGGGCAGGCTGGCGGCCAGGGCCACATTTTCTGCTCCGGCCAGCTTGCAGTTATCCATTACATTGATCACAAGACCGGTGAGGCTTTCCTTGTCTGCCACAATGACCACACTGGCCTCCGGGTTTTCGGCCAGGGCCCGTTCCACATTGGCACGAACAGCCCTGGGATCAATTTCCCGTTTGTCCATGTGTACGGTATTTTCTTTTGTAATGCCAATGAGAATGGTGGTGCCGGTTTTAGTCACTGCGGTGCTGGCCGCCGGACGGGATATGTCCACGCCGGTCTCTTTGACAAAACTGGTGGTGACCAGAAAGAAAATCAATAAAATAAAAACCATGTCAATAAGAGGGGCAATGTTGAGTTCCAGATTACCCTTTCTGCCCCGTCGGGCCGCTGTGATGTTCAGCATGGGTTATGTCCTTATAAAAAGCGTCTCAGGAACATGCCTGTGGCTGAGATGCGGTGTTTCAGGTTATTGGCCCGCCGATTGAGAAATCCGCTCATGTACAATCCAGGAATGGAAACCAGGAGACCTGTCTGGGTGGTTATAAGGGCCACGGAGATGCCGCCTGCCATGGCCTTTGCATTACCCGTACCAAATACGGTGATAACATTAAATGTGGCCATCATGCCCACCACTGTGCCAAGCAGGCCCAGAAGGGGAGCCACCCCTGACAGCACGGCAATCAGGGCCAGATATCGATCCATCTCCGATGTCAGCCGAAGAACGGTTTCATCCAGAATAAATCCATCCAGCTCCCGGTCTCCGGTTCTCTGGCTTAGAAATTCCCGGACCAGAAGAGAGTTAGCTCCCTGGTATTTCTTGTGGGGCATCCGATTGGCTTTTATCAATTGCCCGGCTTCCATGCGGGGAATATTTTTGATGGACAGTTTGCGCATCACATAGACACGGTTAATGATGAGTATCCACATGATAAAAGATACCGCAAGAATGGGATACATGACCTCACCGCCGGAGCGGATATAACTTTCCATGTGAAAGAGAAATTGATCCACGGTTGTTATTCCCTGCAGGCGTTTCTGGATTTAAACACCATATTAACAAAGGAGACGGCCTTTTCTTCCATCTTGCCGATTTCCATTTCCACCCGCCGGTTTAAAAGGGTGTGGAAAAACATGATGGGGATGGCCACAGAAAGGCCCAGCATGGTTGTCACCAGAGCTTCGGAAATTCCACCGGACATCATTCTGGGATCGCCGGTGCCGTAATAGGTGATCACATGGAAGGTGTTGATCATGCCGGTGACGGTGCCCAAAAGTCCCAGAAGGGGGGCAATGGCCGCCAGCATGCCCAGTGTGGAAAGAAAACGTTCAATGCGGGGAATTTCATTTAATATGGCTTCCTGCAGTGCATTTTCCATGTCCACCCGTTCCCGGTCTTTAAACTCCAGGGCCGTTAGCAATACCTTGGGAATCAGTTTTTTACGTTTGGACTCCAGGAGGGCACGGCAGTCGTCCCACTGGTTGTTATCCACCAGACGCTGTACCTTGAGCATGAAGGTGTCGGCATTCATACGTTTTCGCAATAGAAAAAACAGCCGTTCCATAAGGATGATCAGGGCCAGCCCCAGAATCCCCACAATGGGCCACACAATGGGGCCTCCCTTGGGAATCTGGTCCCACAGACTTAACTGGTGGGTGAGCTGTCGCAGTGCTCCGCCTTTGGAAATATCCATGACAACATCAGCTGTTTTTTTGTCCATGTAATCTTTGATATTGCGGGTCATCCAGACCTCGGGCTGTCTGGAAAGCGCAAAGAATCTACGGCTTTCATCCGAGTATATGAGAAATCCGGTTTCATCTTCCAGGGTGTACATGCCGGTGAAATTACCGATGATTAAAAGTGTTGCCTCCCGCTCTTTGCCCTGGCGGTCCACAATGATGCCTTTGGTCAGCTTCACCTCTCCTGATGCCTGGATTTCATTGAAAAGCAGAGATACCATGCGGCGGATATCTTCCATGGAGGGAAACTTTTCCTGGTTGATCAGGGGGGAGAGAAATCCATGACGGTCCGGGTCAAGGGCGCTCTGGAGGCTCTGGATGAGCATGCTTTCAAGGTCTTTGGCGTTACTTCTGATAAATCCGGATAATTCCCGGTTGACGGCCTGGGTTTCGATGAGGGATTCTTTGACCTTGTCGGCGGCTTTCATGGCCTCTTCAATGTGTGTCCGGATGGCAGTATTGTCCTGTTCCAGGGTCTGGTTTTTTGCCTTGATCTCCTTAATGGCGGCCAGCAAGGTCTCTCGGTCCTGTGTGATGTTTGCTTCCCGGTTGAAAGCCTCCTGTTTTGCATTTTTTAATTCCAGGGCTGCTTTTTCCTGCATGGCTTGTTTTTGTTGGGCCAGGGTCATATGGGTCTGGCGCATGTCCTGGGTCAAGGCCGGGGTGCTGGTACTGCATATCACAAGGGCAACCAGAAATACCAGGTTGAAAAATAGCTTCAGGGGGTTCATTTTTTTATTACTCCTTAATAACGACCAACAACAACTGAAAAGGTGCAGTTCTCTATTATCCGGCATCCACAGCGTTCAACACCTGCTTTTTCATATCGGTTTTTATCTGGCCAGCTGCCCGATGGGAAGGGAAATTATTTCCACGGTGCGACGCTTGCTGCCCATTTCCACGGCGGCAATCACCGGTGAAAGCTGTTTTGCTGCAAGGGGGGTCCATCTGTTTTCCGCTACATTGAATACTGCGGCGGTTTTATGGTCCAAGGTGAGGGCAAACAGCGATATTCTGCCCAGTCGGAAAACATCGGCCAGTACTTCATTGCCGGAAAGTGTGATCTTGTCCTGGGTGACCTCAATGGTGTTGCCGTACTCGGCTTCCACAAAAAGGGTTTCCATTACCTTGCGGTATTTTTCGGCAATGGAGATTTCAATGTCATCCATGATTGTACTAAGTTTTTGCAGGCGATTTTTTCGCTCTTCGCTAAGGAACGGGGGATCAGTGGTCACCATTTTATTAAGGGATACCTGTACTTCTTTGAGAAAGGGGAGCATTTCCCTTTGGATTTTTTCATGGGCGGTTTTTTGTGCTTCCAGGTCTGCCAGAAGAACTTTGTGAGCGTTTTGTTCTGCTCTCAGCGCTTCATTGGTCTTCAGCAGCAAGGTCTGCTGTTCTTTGAGTTGCTCATAGGTGATGAGCAGACTTGCTTTTTCCTGCTCCCATTGGTCCTGTTGTTTTTGGGTTTTCTGGCGGGTGACAATGGAATTGTCCACTTGCTTTTTGACGGATTCAGCTGTGTTGGCACTGAAGGTGGCAGGCGGGGCCATCAACACAAGAAAAAGGCTTATGAAAAGGGTTCGTTGTAATAATAAATTCATTGAAATATCCTGTCCTGTCTGGTACGGCTCTGTTCGTTTTTGTCTATAATTGATTTATTGGTTAGGATTTATACAAGTTCAGGGTGAAAAGTCAACCCGGAGCAACCTTGTTCATGGGGGGTGCCATGGGTTTCTTTATACCCATGCTGACGGATTCATGCAAGCCATTTTGGTGGAGCCTGCAATGTCATGTAATACGCCTTCTTGGATAAAAGCCTTGATTTCAACATCTGATTGTATGTTTATGCGTAAACATTGGATCAGCACCCCATCTTTAACCGTTTTGGTTTTGGTCTGCTTACATAGCATTCTTATGCTAAGCGCCCCCAAGTGTGCGAATATGGAGCACTGTCCAAACATTTACATTACCAACATGAATATCTAGTCTTTTATTTTATGGGGTACATGGCAGGTTTCTTTTTGTATCATAAAAGGTGAAAAATGCTGATGGGGGCATTGGAACCAAGTTCCAATGCCCCAAGCCCACAATCATCAGCTACATCAAGGAGAAAACAACGGCACTTCCGGTTATATTGTTTAAAGAAAATAATAATCTTCCAAAACAGTGCGCCAAAAGCTATGGTCCGAACGGCCGGTATTCCGTTCTTCGCCGCTTTATGTGATATCAGGGAAGGCATGGAACCCATGTCACTAAATTCCATGTCCCTGTTGTCACCTGACATAAAGAGAAACAAATGAAAGTAATCCAAAAGGCACCGGGATGTTTTATCTATAACCAGATCCCTTATCAACCCGACTGCACCAATGAATTTCATGAATGCATCCATTTTTTGGAAAGGGATCGCATCTGTAAACTCTTTGACAAACGCGCCCGCAACGCGATCCCGGTGCCTTTGGGAAATCGTATATACTTCAATGTCTTGAATATGTTTAAAACAGTTTGTGCCTGGTTTGTGCGCATGCCGACCTGAGAAATTATGGCGGCAGGAAAGAAACAATCGTAGGCAGGGCAGGGAATAAAATGCATGTATTGGGATTTGGGCCGCTGTTACGGAAGCAGCTGGCAGCTTCAGGAAGCTGTGGTAATCAATCGTTTTATATATAAAATGTGTTTTGTGATGTTGCATAGATTTAAGATCCCATAAATGCAAAAAATCCACAGATCTCCAAATTGCCAATCCGTGGATTTCCCTTTTTTATCCATGGGATATTCTGGTGGTCTGCATTCCCATGCAGTGCACACCATGAGACAATACCTAAATACACCGTGTATGATCTATCTGATGTGTCAGCAGATAGATGGTAATCTTACATCATCAATTTATCCGATGATTTTTATGGGTGTATCGACGAAAAGAATTTGTGTATCATCTTTCAAACGTCGAATTGTCTTGTATTCACCAGGCAGGTCTTCTGACTTTCGGATCATTCTAATTTTCTGCGCCTTCCCGGATATGATCATCCAGTGACATTCATGCAGAGTTCGTCCCCGATTACAGCGGCGGGCCCGTTCCCGAGTTTCACGGGATTCCCTATTGAGCAACAGCACCTGATAAAACTTATTTGTAAATTACAAAGTAAAAATGGGAATGTCAAGGAGAAAAAATATTATGAGCTTTGGCTTAAAAAATGCCTTAAGTATCTAAATAAAATTGCTTTGCCTTCGTCTTATCGGCATCCTTAAGTTTTGCCACTTTATACTTCTTGGGGCATTAATCCTAATTATGAGGAAAGTATTGCTTCCAAAGTGTAAATAGGGCTTGGTTACAACATGGTCCACTTTGGGGGGCATATGTAAGGATGCCAAGAAAACTTTAACGTTGAGGATGATTTGCATTTGATTCAGGAACACGGCTAGTAGATATGAATATGCTTTGATATTAAATATTTATAGATGACTCAACGCGATGCTAAAAAGGAAAATCATTATATTTTAAGACCTTACCCCTTCCTTTTGAAACTTTTATGAATCAAAATCCATTCCCGCCACATGGCACAAGAAACAGCATAACCCTGCAGCAGTATGTGATCTGCCCTTGGCGATACAACGCGCTTATCGATTTTTTTTGCATCTCCATGAACAGGTATAACAAGCGTTTAATTATTCAGGCATAAAACATGCATGATAATATTTTATCGTGACAGTTTTTCGGTGAAAATTGGACATCCTTCGGTTTGCCGGTGGATCAATCATCCAATTTGTCGGGAATTATTGCTCCAAAAGCGTAAGGCTCATGTTGGCTTTTGGGGTCTTATTTTATGATGATCATAAAAATACTTTGAAATTAGTAAAAAAGAATAGCAGATACGGCAAACAGTGATGTCTTGATGTATTTATTGTAAAATTAAGCGGTTAAATGGGATTGAGTTTTATAAGAACCTGGAATGCAACATGAGCCAAGTGCAAAATACTTTGGGGCTGATATGTAAAGGGTGCCGAAAATTCCCTTCATGATGGGGTGTTGCTGCAAACAGTCATGAGATTGGTTTAAAATTTTTTTATAATTTTTATAAAAAAATGCACAACAATAAAAATAATTTGATTCGGATTTTATGCGGTTAAAAAATAAAAAAAAAATTACGGTTCCGGGATTACTTTTTTGTCTTTGTCTCCTGTCAGCAACTTTGCCGGACATGGTTGCGTGCCACGACGGCATCAGTCATCTTTCCGCCGTTGACACCGTTCGGCCCGATGTAATCACCATTGATTCTATGAAGGTGTTCGGTGCCCTTGAACGAGCACCGGTTCCATTTCTCCATGATCTCCATGTTCAGGGTGTACTCGATTCTCCCACGGGCAAAAATCGTCCTTTGAAAGAGACCTGTGGGGTATGCCATCTGTCCGACGACGGGGAGATATCATGGAAATTCATTCGACGGCGGGATACCACCCGCGATGAAGTCAGGGATGTTTTCCATGCCAACTGCATGGCCTGTCATGAAAAGATGAAGATAAAACAGGAACCCACAGGGCCTCTTTCATGCGGGGAATGCCATGTCAATGCCCCCCGCGTCACCTTTACCCGGGTGCCCATGGGGTTTGACAAGTCTCTCCATTATCGTCATTCCAATGCCCACCAGGACAAATGCGGTACCTGTCACCACGAATACGATTCAAAAGCCCGTACCCTGTCGCACACACCAGGTAAGGAAGACACCTGCAGGGTTTGTCACGAAAAAAAGCCAACGACAAATCCCGTTTCCATGAGAAACGCTTCCCATCGTTCCTGCATTGGTTGTCATTTGAAAAATACTGATGTCGATTCCCCCGGTAAAAAAATCAACGGCCCCATCCACTGCAGCGGATGCCATGATCAAGGGACTGTGTCATCCATTCCGAAAGTTAAGGTCCTACCCAGAATAAAGCGAAATCAGCCCGACACCGTGATGATCAAAACCGGTGATGTTGACGTGGATGAGACATATCGGAATCGCATGGACTTTGTTCCCTTTGATCATAAATCCCATGAAATTTACAGTGAAACCTGTCGGGAATGCCACCACGCCGGCATAAGTTCCTGTAATAATTGTCACACCCTTAAAGGTTCGGAAAAAGGGGAGTATATCAATCTGGAACTGGCCATGCATCAGCCGGGCTCCGTGCAGAGCTGCAGGGGGTGTCATGAAAAGGAACAGGAAAAGAAAGCGTGCATCGGATGCCATGCTTTCCTTGGCGGAGACAGGGATTATAATCAGAAGGAATGCAGTAAGTGTCATATGACAAGTGATGCCCGTGAAGGCACCACTTCTTCGGAAGACCGCATTGACCAAGCCATGGACGGGGCTTTGGAAAATTTGAAGGAGAATCATGGGCCTGCAGCCACCTTATTAACCTCCAGAAAAATGATCCATGCCACCTATACCGATGCGGAAATTCCTGAAACCGTTGTCATTGATGACCTGGTCGATGAGTATGAGGCTGTAACTTTCCCCCATCGTAAAGTGGTTAAATCTCTGCTTACGGGGGTAAAGGGCAACACGCTTGCCAACTATTTTCATTCCAATAAGGGAACCTTCTGCCAGGGGTGTCACCATAACAGTCCGGCCACGGAAAAACCGACCCAATGCGGGAGCTGTCATGGAAAACCGTTTAATAAAAGGGATCTGCTTAAGCCGGGACTGATGGGTGCCTTTCACAGGCAGTGTCTGGAATGCCACCGTCTGATGGATATCTCATCGCCTGCGGGATGCACCGACTGTCATGAAAAAAAACAGAAATAAAGAGGAAAAAAGGTGTCCATAACAAGAAGAAAATTCATTGAATGGATGGGACTTGCCGGAGCGGGAACGGCTCTGGGGCCTTTGCAGGCCCAGGGTGCATCCAGCGCCGCATTCAAGGGCTATCCCGACAGTTTTGGTGTTCTCCATGATATTACGGCCTGCGTGGGTTGTCGCTCCTGCGAGGATGCCTGCAATCGGATCAATGTTTTGCCTTCTCCGGATCGTCCTTTTGATGATGCCGGTGTGTTCGGGGAAAAAAGACGGCCCACCACCAAAGCCTATACAGTGGTAAACCGCTATGAGAGGCGTGAAAAAGGTGTTTCTGACAGTGGGGGGCATCTCGGTTCTCCTTTTTTTAGGAAAATCCAGTGCAACCACTGTCTGGAACCGGCCTGTGCCTCGGTGTGCTTTGTCAAGGCTTTTGAAAAAACGGCAAAAGGGCCGGTGGTCTATGATCCCACGGTGTGCGTTGGATGCCGTTACTGTATGGTGGCCTGCCCATTTGAGATCCCTTCCTATGAATATGAGGAGGCATATACGCCCTCGGTGGTGAAATGCACCATGTGTTCTCACCGTGTTGAAAAGGGAGAATTACCCGGGTGCGTGGAAGCCTGTCCCACAGAGGCATTGATTTTCGGTGAGCGTAAAAATCTGCTCAAGATCGCCCGGGAGAAAATTAGAAAGCATCCCCACCGCTATCTGAATCATATCTATGGAGAAAAGGAGATGGGCGGAACCAGCTGGATGTATCTTTCCGGTGTGCCCTTTAGTGAGGTGGGCCTGCGGGAAGATCTGGGAGAAACCCCGGCTCCGGCCATGACTTCCGGTGCACTGGGGGTGATTCCCATGGTGGTGGGACTCTGGCCGGTATTTCTGGCAGGCATGTACGGCATGAACAGACGGCGGGAAAAGATCGCCCAGGAAGAGAAAACCCGGGCCGTAGCCCATGCCCTTGACCGGGCACAGACCCAGGAAAACCCATCCACGGCAAAGGACACCCGCAGCCGGAATATCGGAGGGAAAAAATGATCAAGGCAGTGCGACAGACAATGAGCCGGTTGCCCTGGACACCCTGGAGGATTATAACCTGCGGTATCCTGGTGATGGGGTTTTATTTGACCATTGAACGATTTACCAGGGGGCTTGGGGCCGTCTCCAGCCTTTCGGATACGGCTCCGTGGGGTCTTTGGATCGGTTTTGATCTCATGTGCGGGGTGGCCCTGGCAGCCGGGGGGTATACCACCTCGGCCGCATGTTATCTGTTCGGCATGAAACGGTTTCATTCCGCCGTTCGCCCTGCCATTCTCACCGCCTTTTTAGGATATGCCACGGTACTGGTTTCTCTGCTGTACGATGTGGGAAGACCGGTTCGCCTGCTGCTGGCCTATCCATTTGTGGTGCAGCAGGGAACCACCTCTCTGCTTTTTGAGGTGGGGCTTTGCGTCAGTTTGTATCTTACGGTATTGTTTCTGGAATTTTCACCCATTCCCCTGGAGTGGCTGGGCATGCGCAGGCTGCGCACCATGATGGTGAAGCTGACCATGGGACTTACCATTTTAGGGGTGCTGCTGTCGACCTTGCATCAGTCCTCACTGGGAGCCCTTTTTTTAATTGCCCCTTCCAAACTGCACCCCCTTTGGTACTCCCCATATATTGCCGTGTTCTTTTTTGTATCAAGTATTGTGGCGGGACTGGCCATGGTGATTTGCGAGGCATCGCTTTCCCACAAATTTTTCCATGATAAAATGGATGCCACCTACCTGGCTGAACATGATCCCCTGGTGTTTCAGTATGGAAAAGCCGCCGCCCTGGTGCTGGCCGGTTACTTCACCATCAAGTTGATCGGCATTTCCACCGGCAATGCATGGCACTATCTTTTTACCGGCTATGGCGTATGGTTTCTGGTGGAACTTCTGGGATTCGTACTGCTGCCCTGCTTTCTTTTTGCCGTGGGCTCCCGTAACCGGGACCCGGGACTGATCAAGTTTTCCGCCATACTTTCCGTTGTGGGCATCGTGCTTAACCGGCTCAATGTTTCCCTCATTGCTTTTAACTGGCACCTGCCCTGGAATGAACGCTATATTCCCCACTGGAAAGAGGTGGCTTTGTCTGTGTTCATGGTTACCTGTCTTATACTGATTTTCAGATTTGTGGTGACACGCATGCCTGTGTTTCATGAACATCCCGATTATTCATCCCATTGAAAGGGCTTGGTCATAAGATGGGCCATTCATATCAATTGGCGGAGCAACGGGGTCAGGCTTGTGTTATTGTGTTTTTGACAAGTATCTAAGAATAAGGCTAAATTCAAACGAAAACGTCAATAACGCAAGCCTGACCCCTCCCCAGAGAGGCCCATCTTGTGACCAAGCCCCATTGAAACATCAAAACCTGTTAATATAAGGACTTTAAATCCGCATTTTAAGGAAATATAAATCATATGGAATCACAATTTAATACCCTCCAGGAGTTCATGCTCCATGCCGAATCCGTTACCTATATTGTTCTGGCCCTGGGCCTTGTGGGTTTTCTGGGATTCTGGTTTTTTTTGACGGGAAAAGATGATGGATGATATGACAATGATGGCGCTGCACCACCTTTTAAGTGGTCCCATGGTGTGGATTGCTGTTGGGGTTTTTATGGCGGGCACGGTATGGCAGATTGTTCGTTTTTTCCTTTTTACACGGAAACATCCCCTTCGACCCCGAAGGGTGGCCACGAAAAAAAACACCGTGGATCATGAAAAAAAGGCTCTCATCGACCGCAGCTCTTTTAAATATCGGCTGACACGGTTGAGGCTTACCCTGCCGGGAAGGCGTCCTTTTTTTACGCTGATGACAACTTTTTTCCATTTAAGCCTGCTGGTGCTGCCCTTTTTTATTCAGGGACATACCATGATGGTGGGATTTGCCACGGAAATATATGTTCCGGCTCTGCCCGATGTATTGGTGGATCTGTTGACATTGTTAACACTTTTGTGGGTCTTTATTTTTTTCATACGGCGGATGTGTATCCGGGAAGTTCGTGCCATCACCAGCTTTTCCGATTTTGCCATGCTTGGCCTGGCAGCGGCCCCTTTTTTGACAGGATTCATGGCGTATCATCAGTTTTTTGATTACCGTACCATGCTTGTTTTGCACATGGCCGCAGGGGAACTGATGCTGATGCTGATTCCCTTTACCCGGATGATTCACATGCTCTACTTTTTCCTTAACCGGTTCATCATGGTGCATCAATATACCCTGGGAAACCGGGGCACCCGGTTATGGAATGCCCGGGTGTAGACGGCAAGACAGGAATTAACCATATCGCCCATGCAGCAAGTCTTATGGCTTGTGTCCATGGTAAAAATAATGGGCATAAAATATCATCATGTCCCTGCTGAAACCCGGACCCGTAAAAATATGGAGACCCAAACCACCCATGGAGGCCACAGACCCCGTCAATGTGAAGGAGATTCAGCATATTCTCCATCAAAACAAAATGCAGATTGCCATGTCACTGAAAGTGTGTGCCCATTGCAGTCTCTGTGCGGACAGCTGTTTTCTCTACCGTTGTCGGCAACAGAAACCGGAATACATGCCCTCCCATAAATTTATTAATTCTCTGGGAATCATTTATAAAAAGAAGGGAAATGTCTCCCGGCAGGAGCTTGTGGCCATGCGGGAGATTTTGTGGGAACGTTGTGTGTTGTGTACCCGGTGTTATTGTCCCCTTGGCATCAATATTCCGGATTTGATCAGCCTGGCGCGGCGTATTTGCCGTTCCCAGGGGATTTTTTATGAACCGCCACGGGTGGACCGGGATTCTGAACCCGGGTTAGCCCAGAACAAATAATGAAAATGGCATGATGCCGCCCCGATGGATGAGCAGTCCGGCCCCGGACCGTCGGTGGCCTTTTTGCCATGCTCAACTGAGGTAAATATGATAAAGGTAATAGAAAAACCCCTTGAACAGATAGTGGATGCCGTTGACGGATACGACAGGGTGCTGGTGCTGGGGTGCGGTGGTTGCGCATCGGTGTGCCTTGGCGGTGGTCAGCGTGAGGTGGACCATCTCTGCCTGGATCTTGAAATGGTATTCAAGGATAATCCCCGGAAACGATTTGTCCGGGGATACACCATTGAACGCCAGTGTAACATGAGCTATATTGATGAACTGGTTTCCATCATTGACGATTTTGACGCAGTTCTCTCCATGGCCTGCGGTGCCGGCGCCCAGTATGTGGCCGAGGCCTATCCCCATATCCCTGTATTTCCGGCGGTGAACACCGCTGCCATTGGCATTGATAGGGACATAGGTGTGTATGAGGAACGGTGCCGGGCCTGCGGTGAGTGCGTGGTGGGCTTCACCGGTGGGGTATGTCCCGTGACTCGGTGTGCCAAGGGGCTGTTCAACGGACCCTGCGGCGGCACCAACAATGGCATGTGCGAAATAGATGACTCCATTCCCTGTGCCTGGATGGATATTTTTCATCGTTTAAAAGGCCAGGACCGCCTGGACGATATCATGAAAGTACGTCCGCCCATGGAATGGCAGAACCAGACCCAGCGCACGGTTATCCAGAAACGGTATTATCGGGGTTGAACAGGAAAAAGTCCGATTTT
The DNA here is from genome assembly GCA_963674605.1 of uncultured Desulfobacterium sp. Lineage (GTDB taxonomy): Bacteria > Desulfobacterota > Desulfobacteria > Desulfobacterales > Desulfobacteraceae > Desulfocicer. The sequence goes on from OY771474.1 coordinate 3,426,926, forward strand.
TTCAAAGATGGCCTTGACCGCATCAGAATCTTCCACGGTGAATCCAATGCGGCACCATCCCTTGTGAAGGGTGATACGAAAAATCATGTCCCGTTTGGGTCTGCCCGAATCCCAGGGAAACCAGGTGGTGAAATCTCCGGTGCCGTGGATTCGCCATTTGCCGCTCATTAGGGTGGGTTTTAAAATTTCCAACTTTTTGATGTTGCTGATATCAATTTTTTTGTCACCCAGGGGCAAATAGTAGTGTCTGAACAAGATGGTATCCTGGGTGATTTCAACCAGTTTGTCTTTATAAGCGATTTGTTTCATTGGTGTTTTTTCTCCTTGGGATTTACGGGTTTTTTCTGGATCAATCAGGTCTGGCACAATAAGGTCATAAAATCCAGCCGGTCCTGGAATTTTTTGAACCGGGTTTCATTTGAGTCAAGCATTGCCCGGCACACACCAGGTTTCCGTGGCCGTGATTATGGCCCGGACAAGGGCTCCCCGGGTAAGGGTGCGATTGATAAAAACCATGATGTTGATGGTGCCGGGGGTGGGCTTTTTATCTGGAAGAGATTCATGGATGAAAGTGCCGTCTGTTTCATGATAGTGGGCCGGATCACCGGCCCGCCCTGCATTGGCTTCCACACCTCCGGTGGCAACGGCAATCACTTTGAGTTCCTTGTATTCCAGGGATTCCACTGCGGTATAATTCATATTGGCAGCTGTTCCCAATGATGCGCAGGTGGTGTGATCCAGATCTTCTTCCCTGCAGATGCTTTCAAGATAGGCTTCCGGTTCCCGGACAATGGAAGCGGCCCGGGCAAGGTTATGATTGCAGGGTTCACAGGACTGGTGATTGAGCAATGTGGTGATGTCATCCCGAAGACCGCCGTTGATCCGGCAGGTGGAGATCACAGCGTGGGGTATATTGAACCGCGCGTATACTTTTTTGTTGTTCCTGTGAAGGGTCAATGCATCGTAATAGGTACCCAGTATCACTTTTACCCCTTTTTTTCTCGTCCAACACCCCATGCGAAAAGCGCCATCATCACCAGAATGAACATAGCGGCAAACCATTGAACCCCGGAGGAACTCACTGTGGTCTGGGTATCCTGGGATTTCATCTCTTCCATTTTATACCCTTCAACACTTTGGGTGTCCGGTTTTTCTTCACCTGTATGATTTGATTTTTCCATGTCAAGCGTTTTAATGGTATTGTCCATGGTGGTGGCAGCTGGTGGATTCATCGCTTCCTTTTGGGCGTTTGTCTTATTTGACGGTGGCTCCGGCCGGGCAGGCCGGGCAACGTTGGCATTAAGGGCCTTTTGAAGGGCCTTTCGCTCAGCCACCTGCTCGTTAAGGGATTTTTTTGCCATTTTTTCAATGGCCATCTTAAATTGTTCCACAACCTCCGGGGACAATACACCGGGCACGGAAATAAGATTCACCACCATTTGATTGAGCAAAGGATTATTGCAGGTGTGATCACAGCAGGCCACCCCTTTTTCCACGGCGTTAACGGCATATTCCACGGCAAGTTTCGACGTTACTTTTTTATCTGCCTGCCAATACCCCTTGCGCACAGCTTCCAGCATGCGGGCCGTCATTGATTGATAGGCCCAGGGGTTGTGTTTATTTAAAAATTCCTTAACATTCCGGTCGTACTTATCCTCAACATAAATCTCATTGATCTGCTGCCACTGGGCTTGGTCCACGGCATCGGGCACGGTTACCTGCCAGCCCCAGAAGTTTTCCACAAATTCAGACATCTGACGGGCTCCGGCATAGTTTTCTTTTTTCATGGCCTCGATTCACTGGGGGTTGAGATAACGGGTGCGCATCTCCCGGCCAATGGTCCTTGCCGCATCTTCCACGATGACTTCATTTTTCCGGCGGTTCAGGGTGACCCGGGTATCCGGCGCTTTTCCGTTAATATTTCTAACGGCAAGGGACATGCCCCCCAGGTACATGAAAAAATCATCCGTATCAATGAGGCCGTAAACATTGCTGGAGCGTGAATGGACCGTAATATCCAAATCCCTTAAATTTTCTTTAAGGGCCTGTTTTACGGGGGTGGCCCATTTACCCTGTCCCACGGCAAACTGGGTGCGGTTCATGTACACCCGGGAGATCTCTTCATCAGATTCCCACACCCCGGAGTTGCCGGCCATTTCCGCCACCCCGTTTCCGTAAGATCCGGTGTTTTCCGTAAAAATACGAAATCGGGATTGCTCCTCGGCCCCGGCTTCATCCAGACCTGACTCCATGAGAGCGGCTTTTATCCGGTTTTTATTTTTTGCCAGGAAATTTTCCATGTCCGTCTGGGCCATGGCTTTTTGCACGGCCTTGTCCAGGAACAAAAGCTTGTCCGGGAACATGTCCCGGTAAAGCCCGGAAGGATTGATCAACACGTCAATGCGGGGACGGCCCAGAACCCTGCCCGGGATTACCCGGCTGTCCGTGACCCTGCCCGTGGCATCCCACACCGGTTCCATGCCCATGAGATATAAAATGGTGCTTTCATGGACCCCTTCATTTCTGGTGGTTTCCGTGGCCCACAGAATCACCCCCACTTTTTGGGGGTAGGTGTCATCCTTTTTCAGGCGATCCTGAATCAGGGCCTCTGCCGCCTTTTTGCCCATTTCCCAGGCAGCCCTGGAAGGTACCCTGGCCGGTGAAAATCCGTAGAAATTTTTCCCAGTGGGAATGGCGGCAAGGTTTCTCACCGGATCATTTCCTTCTCCTGCCGGGATGTATTCACCATCCAGGGCCCGGATGAAATTGTCCATTTCCCGCACCGGGGCGTTCACAAGGTTTTGCCGGATGAGATTCTTGTCTTCATTGGGGTTCTGGTGTGCAATGAGCGCCAGGGTTTCCTGCACCGCCTCCCGGGACCAGGCGGTGCCAAAGGTGTGAAGGCCGTGGGGCAGGGAGTTGGTTTCCATTTCATGTAGATAGAGATCAAGTGCTTCCACCGCATCATGGTCAAAGGCTTCAAGGCCAAGATCCGTTAACAGGCCAAGGTCTCTGGCCATCTCTTCCATGCGCATGAGATATTGCCCTGTGGTGTCGCTGCCCATGCTTTGGGACAGCTCATATTTTCCCATGATCACCTTGAGCTCGGCATATTCGTTGTACAGATCGGCCAGGGCCATGGGCGGGGTGAGATGGTCAATGATCACGGCCCGGCCCCGTCGTTTTGCCTGGATGCCCTCACCCACATCATCCACAATGTATGGGTAGATGTTGGGAATGTCCCCCACCATTATTTCCGGAGGATCCCAGGGAGCAAGACAGGTCTGTTTTCCCGGAAGCCATTCATAGGTGGCATGGGTGCCCAGATGCACCATGGCATCGGCATGGAACACATGATCCAGCCACAGATAGGCGGCAATGTACTGGTGGTGGGGGTAGAGGGTGGGGTCATGGTAGAGTTTCATGGGATCATCACTGTATCCCCTGGCCGGTTCGGGCAATAGTACAAGGTTGCCAAGTTTTACCATGGGAAAAATTAACTGCCCGTCTTTCACCATGATGGCAGAATTGGCAGGGGGCCCCCACTGGGCTGTTACCTTTTCCTGAAAATTTGGGGGCAACGCTTTAAACCATTTTTCATAGGTGGCCAGGGGAATTTTTTCCACATGGCCCGATGCCATCATGGCATCCAGCTCCCCCGGTGCCCAGGAACCGATGTTGCGGCCGGTGGCCATGACCAGTTTCTGGATACCGGCTTCGGAAAGGCTTTTAACGTTGTCGACCTTGTATCCCTCCTTTGCCATACGCCCCAGCATCTCCTGGAGACTCCGGAACACATTAAGATAACTGGCACCGATGTTTTGCTTGCCCTGGCTGTGGTTATAATAGAGAATGGCCACTTTTTTTTGGGGGTTGGGCTTTTTTTGCAGAATGGCCAATTTTTTCAGGCGGGCAATGAGAAAAGAGAGGGTTTCATCAATGTTTTCATAAATATAAAGGCGTTTTCCCGTGGTGTCGTCCCATATCTGTTTTTTACCGGCCACCACCGTAGGTTCAATGGCACCGGAGCATTCAGGCACGGACAATGCCCAGGTGGATTCCAGGGGGGTGAGACCAAGGTCGCTGTTTCGCCACTCTTTAATGGTGGTGCCATAGGGCCTTATTACATTAAATATGGGGACATTAAGGTCGTTCACGGCTTTATGGATTTCCGGGTTGATGGAAGAGGAGAATTTCATGATAAAAGCAAGGACCATGTCCACCCTGGGATTTGCCGGAAGCAGAAAGCGGCTGAACACCGTTTTTAATGTCCCAAAACAGGGCATGACGTTGAAACCTTCGTGTTCCAGCCTCAGAATTATTTCATCAACGGCTGTATTTTGGCCCTGCTGCAGGGAGGATGCATAAAAAAGCATGGCAACCCATGGGGCTTTGGGATTGAAATCCTGACGATTTTCGTACCAGTTCCGGTAATCTTCCACTTGTTCGAATTCTTCCAGTGCACCGGGATGATGGATAATGTTGCAAGATTTCTGTTGGGCCGGGGCAAAGGTGATGGATCTGTCCACGTGCCGATGGACGGCCATTCGAACCATGTTGATGATATTGGGCACACAAAGGTTTCCATGGTAGTCGGCCATGGCTTTGTCAAAAATAAATCCTTGCTTTTTCAGGGTATCCATGTCCCGGCCCTGGCTCATGCCGTAGACGGTTTTTGGGGTCATGAGTTTTTCCGTCACCATGTATTGAACGAGATCGGAATGCATGACATTGACAAAGACCACCGCTGAGTTGTCAATGAAGGTTCTTGCCTCTCGGGCCTTTTCTCCGGTCTCCACAAGATCTGCCAGGGTAAAAAAACGGGTATGAATTGAAGCGGGCAGTTGGAGTTTTTTCAGGGCCAGGTTCAGCTGGACACTGTTGGTATCTGCATCCAGGATGGCCAGGTTTTCGTCTGCCCGGGCATCTGAAAGCAAGGGCATTACCCCTGACATGAGAAGAAAAACAATCATCAGTATTTTTATGGCGCACCCGTTTATCAGAAAATAAAACGTCCGGGAAACCTCAGCAGAGCCCCCCCGGGGGGCAATAGGAACCGGCCAATTGAGCCGTCTACGGTTCCGGGCCGGGCCCATTGCCCGATAAATCCACCGCTGAGTACAATGATCCACAGAAAGGCCACCACCAGAAGAAAGAGAACCGGATAAAACAAAGAGGCGGAGACAATGTAAATAAAGGTTTTTAAAAGTGCGTCAAAAGCCATTGAACTTCCTTAAAAATTAAGATTTAAACCGCAGACAAAGCGAACGCCGTCGTCGGGGTAGCCGTAATGGGATGAATAGTCCCGGTCCAGAAGGTTCATGAGATGGAGATACACCTCGCCGGAACGACCGTATATATGGATGGGTTCAATAACTTTGGCATCCACGGTGGCATAGCCGTGAATGGCCTCGGCTTCCGTGTTGTCCGTATCGGTGAACTGGCAGGAATAGGCCCGCAGAGAACTTTCCAACCGTGTACCGCGTTTTAATTTAGACTTCAGCGTTGCTTTAAAAGAGTGGTCCGGGGCGTAGCTTAGCTCCTTGCCGTTGTCTTCATTTTCCGTATCCTGCCATACATGGTTCAGATCCAGGGAAAGGCCTTTGCCGAATTTGTATTTAAATGTGGCTTCAAGTCCCTGTTTCCAGGCCTTATCAACATTTTCCGGTCGGCTGATCAGGTCTGCACCCCGCTGGTATTTGATGAGATCCCTGCTGTCCGTGCGAAAGGCGGCAAGTTCCATGTAACTTTTTTTCTTAAAATTTTTCTGGATACCTAGGGTCCAGGAGGTGATTTTTTCTTCCTTGAGGTCAGGATTGCCCCGGACCTGGTCAATGGCACCGTGGCTGGGCTGATACAGCTGCCCGAATGTGGGAAGATTGGTGGTATAACCCACGCTGGTTTTCATCAGAAGATCGGAGTTAATTTCATAACTCAGCCCCAGGTTGCCTGCCGGAGAAAAATCAAAATCATTGGAATAATCCCCCCGGCCCCCCATGGTTAATATAAAGGGATTGAATTTAATGGTGTGCATGGCGTGCAGCGATACCTGGGTACGGTCATGCTCCCCTGTGAGGGTTTGATCCACCTGTTCGGTTTTGATCAAGGTTCCCACGCGAAGTTCTTTGTCACCGGCCTCGTTGTTCCATAAAATTTCTCCACCGCCACCGGAGGAAAAGGACTCCAGATTGGCCTTCTCCCCTGTGTTGGCGGTTTCTTTAAGTTCTGTGAAATCCCCGAAGGCTTTCAGCTCGTAATCCAGGGCATCCCCCATGAAGCCCTTGGCCTTCATATCCAGTCCTCCCTTTTCATAGCGCTGTCGGGCGTTGGGGGTGGGGTTGTAAGTGGGCCCGGAGATGCCATGATCGGACAGGTAATATTTGCCGTTGACCTGTACATTGACAAGGCTCTCGGTCTCCTTGTCCCAGTTAAAGCTGAAGTGCCCCTTGTCCCGCTGGCTGTTTTCCCGTTTGCCATCCTGGTGTCCGTATCCGGCGGCCAAAAGAAGGTTGCTTTTTTCCCAGCTGGTTTTCCAGGATCCGTTAAGGTCGAATCGGCCAAAGGAACCGGCACCGGTTCTCAGACGTCCGCTGGATGTGGCGGTTTTGGCGGCTTTTCCCCGTTTTGTTTCAATGTAGATGGCCCCGGCGCTGCTGCCCGGTCCCAGCCACACCGGTGCTGGGGGCTTAAATACGGTGATCTTTTTGATGATGTCCATGGGAATGCTGCCCAGATCCACACCGCTGAACTGCCCGGTATTCATGGGACGACCGTCCACCAGCACCAGAACACTACCGGAACCGCCGCCACCCCGTATGGAGATGCGGGCACCCATGCCGCTGGAGCCCCTTCGAACGTCCACACCGGGCATGCTGCCCAGGACGTCATAGGCTTCCAGGAAATTTCTTTGGGCCATTTCCTTTGCGTCCATGCTCACCACCTGATTGGGATTTTTTTGGATGTAATCATCTATTTTCCGGCTCACCACGGTGACCTGTTCCAGGGTGACAGCAGGGGGCATGGATGCACCGTTGATATTGTCCTGGGCCGTGGAGGTTTTTTTATGTTCTGTTTTGTTTGTGTCGCTGTGCCCGGCTGCCCGGGCGGTAACCGGTAAAAATGTCAGTAAAAGCGCCAATAGAAGAGCGGCAATGCCCCTGTGCCCGATCCCTGCCTGAGACAGAGTGGAGCCCTTGGGAAAGCGGGGCGTGTGGGTTGTGCGGTAGGATGTCATATTAAAAGTTCTCCCGGGTGATAACGCAATCACCCTTATTGTTGGTTGCCACCACGTTTCCGGGCCGGGAGGCCCGGGCGCAGGGAAAGGTTAAGAGACTCTGGATCCTTTCCAGGCAGAGTTGTCAGCGTGCCACCGATGAACAACAGGGCGATCAAGGTAAAGGACCATAGTTTTTCCATTAAAAAATTTTGTTCTGCGGGACTGCCATGCAAAGAGATGCTGTAAATTTCTTCAATTCCGGTGAACTGGGGCATGATGATAACGGACAGCAAAAAATAGAGTGCAATGAACAGCATGGCGTTGCCCAGCAGGTGTTCCGGTTTTGTGTGGGTGCGTTTTTCCAGTATGGACAACACCCCGAGGGTGGAAAGGTTCAGTGCCATAAATCCCAGAAAAAGCAGCGAGATTGTTTCCTTTACGTGGTTGGGGGCATAGGCTGTGAGAAATGCAACAGATAAGAATATGACCACCGTGCACACGGGGCAGGGCAGGGCCAGCAGCATCCAGCTCCGTGTTTTGGCATTGTGGTCTTTTTTTGCTTTGATCAGGGAAAGGCTCCAGATTACCATGAGAATTGCCAGAAAAAAATGAAGGGCCATGGCATGGGAGATAATGATCTGAAACAGGGGAAACCAAGCCATGAGTTCGGTGCTGGAGATCAAAACAGCGCACAGCATAAAAATCAGACCATAGACTACTGTAAAGAGTGCGGCACCCCCAAGCCGTTTGGGTATGCCACTGCAGGTTCCCAGATAATAATTAAGGCCAAAGCCGCTTTTAACGGCAAAAATTCCCATGGAAAAGAGAATTCCCAGAAACAGGGTCTTCAGGGCCATGATATCCTCCAGAACAATGTGTAATCATGGGAATGGATCAGCATGGGGCATGAACATCCCGAAAAATCTTGATCATCCATGAAACAGGGAGGGCGGGGGAGGTGATGGATTTTGTTCAGTTTTTGAGCAAAAAAAAAAGGATCGACAAAACGTGTCGATCCAGGAAATCCCTTTTTATCCATCAGATCTTGAACCACACACGCCATCCTCGCGATTACGGGTTCATTTTCCAGACAGGTTTTCTGACTTCCGGATTTTCCTACTGACGGCGCCTTCCCAATCTTGAAAATGATCAGTGGCTTTTTGCCGTTTTCGTCCCCGGTTACAGCGACGGGCTCGTTCCCGAATTTCACGGGATTCCCTTTTATTCATCCAGCTTTTTAAAAATATTTTTTCTGTATTCCGGCAACATAAAATGGCCCATTGGCGCGGTGTTCAGAATTTCCAGCCGGATGTGTATCTGGAAAATACCTGTCCTAACTAACCCAATAAATGATTTCTGTCAACGGTCTCATTTTAAGGGGTAATCCCAATGTTGTGATTTTATTGTTTGAAGCATCATTGCATGCTTATTCCAGCTTCCCCTTTTAAGGGGGCTATTATTTATGACTCCAGAGTCATAAGTTCTCATAACATATTGAAATCATTATACCAGGCCCAATGGATTCTCAAGACCCAGGCTTAATGATTTCAATGGGTTATCTAAAATCAAAGTAAGTTCTCAATAATTCAGGGCATTCAGAGAATTCTTTTGAATAGCACCCGGCGTTAAAGGCTCAACAGGCTTTATAACCCCGGGTTATTGTGAACTTACAAATCAAAAGAAACCATGGTGAGAACTTATGACTGACGAGTTAATGACTGTGTATGCTAAGTCTCAGAGATAAAACAGGGCAGGCAATGGTGTCAAAAATATTTTTTTGTTGTTGATAAATTCTTTATTGAGTGGTGGGTATAATGTCTGGTTGATATTTGGCTTTTGTGATGTGGGTTTTTGAGTATAAAACAGAATCAAGGTATTAAATCTCTTGACAATTTACACTTGGTTGGATAATGATATAAAAAATAATTTTAATATTCTAATATTGATAGGAAAGTGGCATAATGGCATCAGCTGCACCCGGCAAATCCAAGAAACAACTGACATCCGTGATGGAAGATTACCTGGAAGCTATTTTTAATCTGGGCATGAGAAAAAAAGTGGTGCGGGTCAAGGATATCGCAAAAGAAATGGATGTCAAAATGCCCACCGTAACCAGCATGTTGAAAAATCTCGGCAGCAAAGGACTGGTGGATTATGAAAAATATGAGTATGTTGAATTAACCAAGGATGGGACAAAGGTCGGCAAGGAGATGCACCACAGACATGAGGTGCTTCTTAAATTTTTAACTGAAATTTTGAATGTCGATTACAAGAGTGCCGACAAAGAAGCCTGTAAAATGGAACATACTCTTAGCTCTGATACCTTGCAGGCATTTGCTGATTTTATGGAATTTATCCAGAAATGCCCTCGATCCGGGGATGAGTGGCTTGATTTTTTTCAAGAGTTTCGGAATCATGGATGCCGCCCTGAAAAATGCCGTGAACGCACAGGTAAAATAATATGTAAAATCCAAGATCAGGTGGATATTATCTCTAAAGATGAGTCCTGAACACTCTCTTGATTTACAGGATATGTCTGCAACTAGTTGGAATATTTGATTTCTTTGTCTGGGTTGTTTTATAACGGTCATGTCTTGGCGGACACAACGAATATTGAAAATGCTATCATGCCGCTGGCCCGGCCCGGAACCGTAGACGGCCCAATTGGAAGGTTCCTATTGCCCCTCGGGGGGACTCTGCTAAGGTAAACATGGAGGCTCCCTTTTCATATAACTGCTACGGGTAGACCGTATTTTGATCTCGTGCTGCCCATAACGAAGCATGAAAAATTATCCAGTTTATCGGTATTTTTTTTGTAAAAAAGTAACTTATTAAACAAGCAACCGTCTATCAGAAAATAACGGGACTAGACGGTTTTTTTAGCGACTTCAAGTTAGATACACAAAACAATAGTAGTTATTGTTAATTTTAATGGGCGATTGACACCTCGATTCTCAAGTTTTTTTTATATCAATACTCCGCAAAACAGGGGCATATTTCAAGCTTTGTTGTGGGCGGAACCGGATTCAGAATGCGGTCTGCCCATGGCAGTTATATTGACGTATAGCGGTGAGATGTCCGGCTTGAGGTATGGACATTATCGGTCGTGTTTCGGGTTCTCTCTTGGACGATAACGCCAATAACACAAGCCTGAAATCGTTTTCGTAACTGACCCCGTTCTCGCAAAATCGGCACAAAAAATTTGAACATCGACTAACAATAAGGAGACACGATGCATGAATTCAGAGTATCCAGCGGGATAACAGATAAAATTAATCACCACTTGAATGTTGATCGTAACAAGTATCCGGAAAGGATAAAATTTTGGGATATCGAGACATGTTTTACCTGCCCCATTGTCGGGATGTGTTTGACGGTGGCGGAGCAAAAGCAGATCTTGAAAAAAACCGATTTCCCGCTGAAAAAGACCAGTCTTTACGAGATCCATGAAGCCTTGGTGGTTTGCGGGGACAGTGATAACAAAATATCCCGCCGAGTGGACACCCTTCTTGAGAGAAAATTTATGAAGGCTGCAGCCCCGCTTTTCGCACTTGATGACAAAGCCTTTATGGTCCATTTTAAAAAGACGCTTAAAACCGGTGATTATTTGATTTCTTTCTGGGCTGCCGTGGTTAATCCAAAATTATCATTGGAATCAAAACGAAAGGTTTTTGGTGAAATTCATATGTCCATGCACTGGGGGGGAGAGGAAAGCCGAAAAGTGAAACAACAGGTCGCCCGCTTGAACCTTCTCATTGAAAAAATGAACGATGAAGTTAAGGAGGGGAAAGCCCACCGACGTTTCTTACAAAAAAAGAATGATAATATGGCAAAGGAAATCGCACTTCTGAAGCGGGATAATAAATTACTCCGGAAAGAAAATGACAGTCTTATGGGGAAATTGCAGAACCACCAAGGTGGATTGAAAACAGCAAGCCTTCAAAGGGAAAATCGAAACCTGGAAAAATCCTTGAAGCATGCATTGAAATCCAGCGGGGAAGCCAAGGCCCGATTACATGCCTTGCATGATCTGCGGGACCAGCTCTCTATTGACTTGAAGTTGCAAAAAAAACGCACAGAGCAGATCATCCGGGAGGCCCGTAATCTGATTGGGCATTTTGTTGGTTCCAATCAAGGCGGTTGCATGGAGTCCGGCCAATGCGTTTGTGACGACTCCTGTCCGGCATTTGATCTATGTGAAAAACGGGTGTTGATCGTGGGGGGGATTGCCCGGATGGAATCGCTTTACCGGGAGGTCATCGAAGGGAGTGGTGGAGTATTTGATTACCATGACGGCTATATGAAAAAAGGGTCTAAGCCCCTGGAGGCTCGCATGAAACGTGCTGATATGGTTCTATGTCCGGTGAATTGCAACAGCCATGCTGCATGTACTGTGGTTAAAAGATTGGGTAAAAAGCATAAAAAAAATGTCCATATGCTTCATAATTACAGCGTGAGTGCCATTTCTCAGGTAATCAGGGAGGCCACGACATATGGGGATGAGAAGGCGGTTGGGACCTTGGGATTTTAATAATAAGGGAAACCCGGAATTGTAAGGCACCCTCCTGAAGCTATTCCAGTTACGATTTCAATGCGTTCACTGGATTTGATTCGGTCAAAATATTAGATCTATCTAAAATAATTGTTGACTACTAATCGTTTTTTATTGGTTTATTGATTGATTCCTGAGTCCTCATAACCTCCTGAAATCATTATCTCAGGAGCAATGGATTCTCAAAACCCAGACTTAATGATTGCAATGGCTTATCTAAAATCAAAAGAAAGCATGGTGAGAACTTAGGGCTTGGTCACAGCATGGGCCACTTTGGGGTGGGGTCAGGCTTGCGTTATTGACGCTTTTGCTTAAAATCTTCTTTATGCAAAGGCACTTATCAAAAACATAATAACACAAGCCTGACCCCGTTGGCCCAACAATTGTGACGGGTGGTCCAAGTTGTGACCAAGCCCAGAACTTATGACTGACGAGTTATTGACTGAACCTCTTTTAAATACATTGATTTGAGTTTTTATCAAGGTGGCTTAATGGACCTGTGAAAATTCTGTCCATGGCATTTCCGCCACATAATAGGCGGATTTAAAGAACATTACCCAGAATATGTTGTAGTTGGAGATTGGATATTGAGTTTTTTTGTGAGAGTGTTTAATTGAAGTTTTGTTATGTTTTTTTATTTTTGGTAATTAAAAAATGTTAGACTATTAAAATTTTTATTGAAATTGCTATTTAACTTGTGTAATGTGAGTCCAATTTTGAGGATAAAATGGATCTCATATCAATTTTTTGTTTTATTTGGAGGTAAATAATGCCGGGGTTTGGAAGAGGAAAGAGGATGAAGGGGCGAGGCCATGGAAAGTGCTGTATGTTGAAGGAAATGCAGCCGGGAACTCGTGGAAAGATACATTGTCATCATGCCAAAGGTGCTGTCAGGCAACGACTCCTTGATCTTGGTTTTGTGCCCGAGGCGGAAGTGGATGTCATTCGTAGAGCCCCCCTGGGAGATCCCATTGAATGTCGCGTGGCCAATTATAAGGTTGCTTTGAGAAAATCGGAGGCCGATCTCATTGAAGTTAAATATACTTAGCCCGGCATCAGAGCCTGCTTGGGAAATCGAACAATAAAGTTCATGGGAAACACGATGTCAATATCACCTGATTTTGAAAAAAATAAGATTCTCGTTGGTTTGGCAGGTCAGCAGAATGCCGGAAAATCAACCACCTTCAACATGTTGACCGGAGCCAGTCAGCACATTGCCAACTATCCCGGTGTCACTGTCGATAAAAAAACCGGATTTTATCGATACAAAGATGTCAAAGTGGAAACGGTGGATTTGCCGGGGACATACAGTCTTACTTCATTCTCCCTTGAGGAGCGGGTGGCAAGGGATTTTCTTATCACGGAAAAGCCCGATGTGATTGTTAATGTCGTGGACGCCTCATCTCTCAAGAGAAGCCTGTATTTTTCCTTCCAGGTGCTTGAAATGGGGTTTCCTGTGGTGATTGCCCTTAATATGATGGACGTGGCCGGCAGGAATGGTACGCAAATCAACCTTGAAGCATTGCGGGAAAGTTTAAAAGTACCCGTGGTTCCCACGGTGGGGCGAAAAAGTATTGGTAAAAAGGAATTGAGAGAAGCCATACTCGATGTTTCCAATGATAAAAATCAGGGGAAGATTCAAGCTCCTTTGCAGATCAATTACGATGCCCTTGAAAAGCCTATTGAAGATCTTAGACAGGAATTGACCCGGACATCCCTGAAAGATACATATCCCTGCCGGTGGCTGGCTGTCAAACTTGTGGAGGGGGATGCCGAGGCTTTGAAGATTGTCACCCGGACATTGGGGGACTCTTGTAATGAGTTGCAAACCGCCCGTCGCATCAAGGATGTCTTTGAGGAGCAGAACGATCTGGATGTGGCTGATTATATGATGGGATGCAGGGATAAGCTTGCCACAAAAATTATCAAGAAAACCGTCACTGAAACAAAAGATGGCATAGACAGAGTAACCGAGGCCATTGATTCGGTGGTTCTCAACCGATTTGCAGCCCCTTTTGTTCTGGTGGGCACCGTGTTTATGATCTACCAGCTTTCCATTGTAAAGGGGTATGAACTGACCCAATACTGGTGGCCGGTTCTGGCAAAATTCAGGGCCTTGGTGGCAGGTATCCTGCCCGATGCCGGTATGCTCCACGATCCCTATCTGCTATCCATGGGGCTCTGGATGGTGGATTCAGCCAATGCCCTTCTCAATTACATTCCCATTTTTCTCATTCTTTTTGCCCTTATTGCCATCCTTGAAGACAGCGGATATATGGCCCGCATCGCTTTTATCCTGGATAAACTCTTTAATTTGTTCGGGCTTCATGGGCAGTCCACGCTGCCGTTTATCCTGGGCGGTGTTTTTGCCGGGGGGTGTGCCGTTCCCGGTGTCATGGCCACCAAGGGGATTCCGGATGAGCGTTCCCGGATGGCCACCATATTGACCGTGCCTTACATGAATTGTCTGGCAAAGGTGCCGTTTTATACTCTTTTGATTAATGTGTTTTTTGCACCCTATAAATCCTGGGCCATGCTTTTCCTCTCCACATTTACCATTTTTGTGGCACTTCTGGTGGCGCGATTTTTAACGGCAACCCTGTTGAAATCCATGGAGACGGCCCCCTTTGTTATGGAGCTTCCCAAGTACCATCCCCCCACCTTTTTTGGTGTGGGGCAACGGGCTGTTGAGCGGACATGGCAATATATTAAAAAAGTGGGTTCCATTGTTGTTGCAGTTTCCGTTTGTGTGTTCACACTGTTGCAATTTCCAGGACTCAGCCATGAAAAGTCGGAACAATTTCAGCGTGAGATGAATCAGGCAGTGGCAACTTTTCATGAACAAAGTGCTTCAAGCAGTTATGCCCACCAATTCAAGGACAAGGCCGCACTCCTGTCTCTTATAAATGCGTACACTGATTACAAGACCGCCAAGTTGACCATCAAAACGGCTGAGGGCTCCAGGTCTCTGGATGCAAAATTTCAATCCAGGTACCCGGATCTGTTCAAGTTTTTAAAACCAAAGGGCGATAAAGCCGCCAAAAAAATTAACAAGAGCCTCCGTAAACTTGCCTCCAAACGAAAGGGCCTACGCAGGCAGATCAAGGAAGAACAAATTGAAACCAGTTTCCTGGGGATGGTCGGGCGTTCCATGGAACCTCTGACCCAATGGGCAGGATTTGACTGGAAGGTGAATGTGGCGATTCTCTCGTCCTTTGCCGCCAGGGAGTCCAGTGTTGCCACCATCGGCGTTTTGTATCAGCAGGGAGCCGATGAAAACAAAAGCCTTGAAGATCGCATGGCCGCAGAAACCGGCGGAAATGATTTTACCCCCCTCCACGCTTTGGCCATCATGGTCTTTTTTGCCATGTATCCGCCTTGCCTGGCCACCACCATCATGATCAAGGTGCAGACCGCTTCCTATAAATGGATGGTGTTTTCCATGGTGTTCCCAACACTTCTGGGCTTTATTGTTGCTTCGGGAATCTTCACCGGTGGGAGAGTCATGGGACTCAGCGGTATCCAGATGATGGGTGTTTTTTACGGATTTACGGTGCTGCTCACCATTGCAATAGGTCTGTTTAAACCCTGGGGGAAAAAAGCGACACCCATTGCCATAAAACCCGGGGTATCCATACAATGATTTTTATAAATTTATAATCAGTACATAAAGGCGTAGCCGATTTTCGGATTTCGTTGAAATAAAGCTGCGCCTTTTATTGGGGTAACAAGTTAGATATCTCTATTTGTATTAATGACTCCTAATATATTCGTGCTGAAATAATGTGGACAATAAATCGGACGGAAAGTATGTGTGTTCGCCCGGATTCATCAATAACAAAAACCATTTAAGCTAAAAAGGAAACTGATTATGATTCGATTTAAGACAAAACCTATTGCTGTCGCATTACTGGGATTCTCCCTTTGTTTTTCAAGTGCTGTTTATGCCCATACCCCTCTTTGTTCCTGCTATGACAATGGAGACAACACCATTACCTGTGAAGGTGGATTTTCCGATGGTTCATCCGCCTCCGGTGTGGTGATGCGGGTGGAGGACAAAAGTGGAAAACAGCTGTTCCAGGGAAAAATGGATGAGGACAGCGAATTTACCTTTGATAAACCCTTAGTTCCCTACAGAGTAATTTTTGATGCTGGTGAAGGCCATATTGTGGAAAATGACGGAGATCAAATCGTGGAATAAAGATGTCAGTTGATTTTTTACAGGTGTGTTACCCGGGCTTTTTTAAGTCCGAATGGATAAGAAGAGCCTGAGGATAAATTTCAGGTTTTTCAAGCATCGTTGTGGGTATGCCGGAGTTAAAATCAGGCCTGCCCGAGCTAATTAATTAAATTTATTAAGGAGTTTGTTCGATGAGGAAAAAAATTGTACTGTTTGCCGGGATGATGCTTCTTGCAATGTCCCTTCCGGCCATGGCCCATTTCCAGATGATCTACACCCCTGAAGCTGCCTTGAACAAAGGCGGAAAAATCCCCCTTACCCTGGTATTTACCCATCCCTTTGAGGCAGGCCACACAATGGATATGGGAAAACCGGAACAATTTTTCGTGGTACGATCCAGGGGGGAAAACGCCCCCAAGAAGACCGATCTTCTTTCCAGTCTCAAGCCCATTACCTGGACCGGCCTGACCAACTCAGGCGCTGCCTGGGAAACCAGTTATACGGCCCGGGGCGGGGACCACACCTTTTGTCTTATTCCCGATCCCTATTGGGAAGAGGGTGACGGCTTTTTTATCAAACAAAACACCAAGGTGATCATCAATGTGGGCGGAGAGCCCGGTGCATGGATGGAGCCTGTTGGGCTTCCCACGGAAATCGTGCCCCTTTGTAAGCCCTATGACCGCTGGACCGGCAACGTCTTCCAGGGCCAGGTGCTCTTTAACGGCAAGCCCGTGCCCGGTGCTGAAGTTGAAATTGAATACATGAACCATAAACCGCTGTTGGATCAAAAGGCCTTTGCCAAACAAGCCGCAGCCAAAGCGCCCCAGGATTCCTTTGTTCTGCAGACTATTTTTGCCGATGTCAACGGAGTTTTTACATTTGGTATTCCAAAGGAAGGATGGTGGGGATTTGCAGCCCTGGATCTTGATCCGGATTATACCCATAAAGGCAAAAAGTGCTCCCGGGACGCTGTTATGTGGATTAAAGCTGTGGATATGAAGTAATCATAGAAGGAATAAGGAAAAAGATGAAAGGTAAAAAGGTGAATCAGATTAAGGTCAGGTGGCTCCAGGTAGCATGTTTTTGTTTAACTCTTTTTTACTTTGCCTCCATGGGCTGGGCTGAAGGATTATCTAATTTCGCGCTTGAAGAGCGCATTACCCAGCTTGAAGAAAAATTGAAAGATGGTGGCGGGGGATTACCCGGCTGGCTGGATCGTATCAGCATTAGCGGTGTCATTGAAGTGGAAGCCGGATTTGAAAGTCTTGACTTTGATGATCCCGCTGTTGAAGATGAAAACTCCAGCGATTTTTCCCTTGCCACTGTGGAATTGAGCATTGATGGGGAAATTTCCGACCATGTAAGCGGTTCCTTGCTGCTTCTCTATGAAGACGGTGAAGATATTGTATTTGACGAAGCATTTATTACATTGTCAGGTGGAGAAAATCTGCCGATATACCTTAAGGTAGGTGAGTTGTATGTGCCTTTTGGGTTCTTTGAGAGCAATATGATTTCCGATCCCCTGACTCTGGAAATTGGAGAGACCCGTGAGACCGCGCTGGAAGTGGGATATGAAATGGCCGGATTTTATTGTGCGGGTTATCTCTTTAACGGGGATGTGGATGAAGCCGGTGAAGATAACGAGGTTGATAATTTTGGTTTTAATGCCGGTTATGCCATGGAAACCGACGCCGTTACCTTGGATGTGGGTATCGGCTACATCAACAATCTGTTTGATTCCGACGGAATGAATGATATTTTGGATGGCTCAGGAGCAGATCTGGATGAGTATGTGGGTGGTATTGCACTCCATGGCGTTGTCTATGTTGGCCCCCTGACTTTGATCGGTGAGTACGTAGGTGCAACGGATGATCCTGAATGGAGTTATGCCGATGGTACCACAGGAAAAGGAGATAAACCTTCTGCATGGAATGCCGAAGTGGATTACACCTTTGAGATGGCTGGAAAAGAAATCGTTGTGGGTTTTGCCTGTCAGGGAACTGATAATTTGGAAGACGAGCTTCCGGAAACCCGCGTGGTGGGTGCCGTTGCCGTGGGTATACTTGAGAATACCACCCTTGCTCTTGAGTATCTCCATGATGAATTCGAGTCCGATGATGAGGCAGATGTTATCACTGCCCAGCTGGCAATTGAATTTTAATACCCGAAATAACAACATTGACATTTTTAGCTGATGTTATCCTGAATTGTTCTCCCCTTTCTGGCCCATTAATCAGGGAGGGGAGTTGTTCAGTGTGCCGGGAGAAAATCCGTTTTTATTAGCGGATTTTTTTTGGAGTAATTAAGTTAGATATTTCAAACAACAATAGAGGTTGTTAAATGGTGAGTAGGGTGCCTCACTGCATGGGAGAATGGGACTAGAGTACGTTCTCCGTCCACAATAAGGTTTTAAAAAAATTGTGAGATTGTGGTGCTTATTTTTTATCAAATAATATTTTTAATGAGAAAAAATACCATGTCCATTGTCAAACGGCCCGAGTCCGGTTTGTTCAAATTTTTATTCAGGGATTCACTGAAAAAGGAGAATATCATGCAAGGCCACTTTCAGATGAGTATCAAAAAAAGTAATGGGAACATCCATGTGAGACCCCAAGGCAGTTTTAATGGAAATTCGGCGTGGGAATTGCTCAATGTGCTCCATAATACTTATAAGGGGGAGGGAAGAATATTTATTGATACCAGGTATTTACAGAGAGTTCTTTCATTCGGTTGCGATATTTTTAAAAATCATTTGAACAAAAGGCTTATCCCACCTGAAATCCTTTATTTTAAAGGCGAAAAAGGTTTTTCAATGGCTCCAACGGGGAGTAAAGTGATCAAAATACCTGAAAAATCAGCTCATAAGTGTAAGGGTAATTGTGCTAATTGTAAATGCAAGGTCAGAAAGAAAAAAAGGATGGGTAAAAGTGCTGTTCCACTGGAAAAAATAGCGGTTTAATTTGATTTTCCGGGGCAGGAGGATTTCTGCCCTTTTTTTTATAAGAAAGAGTAGATATGTCTAACACTCTTTCATGCTCCGTCGTGGTCAGAACTAGATCAGAATGAGGTCTGCCCATGGCGGTTTATATGAAAAACCGCCTAAAACCTTGAAGTATTTCAAGTTATGTTGTGGGCGGAACCGGGTGGTCAGAATACGGTCCGCCCGTGATGGTTATAAAATACCCGCTTTACCCAATGGTATGTATTGATCCAGTTGATGTGGGATATGAATTAAATGATTCGGCAGATCCGTAATACGGTTCGCCCATGGCAGTTATAAAAACAAAAGGAGAAGGTATGACAAAAGAATTTATGATGGCAAGCATAGGGCTGTCGCTATTTGTTATTTGCCCAAGAATGGCTGGCATGGTTAACATTATTGCGAAAACTTCCCAAGTTTCTCTAGTTTACACCGCTTTGTTTGGAACTATTTGTTCCATACCATTAGTCTTGGCTATGGTTTTGGTCTTTGCTAAAGTTGGGATTTGGGGTGCGCTAGGTTTTTGTGTTTTGACAGATTTCGGGGCGGCCTTGTTTATGAAGCAAATAAATCCTAAGGCAGGAATAGAAACTCTTGTCATAGCCATATTTGTTATTATTGGAGTTAAGGTGGCACCTTATATCACAAATATATTCATAAAATGAAAATTTTCTATCGGGATAGGCCTCCCCATTACTGAGTAGCCCTCCCACACATCTCGGCATACGGATCGCGTATCAATATAGTTCAGCTGTTCAGGCAGCACCGTTCTTGGTCAGACAGGGTCTTGAACGAGCCTGTATTTTTTCCGAATATAACTGCCATGGGCACACCTCATTCTGATCTCGTTCTGCCCACAATGAAGCATGAAAGAGTGTTGGGTTTGCCTGCTTTTTCATATAAAAAAAACAAAAGGCCCTGTCATTGATCAAGGAGCCGGAGTAACGAGTGTAAAAATTATGAACTGCGGCCTTCACGTCACGTGCGAGTATTTACCTTCAATGGATTTCGACAAGGATCGGTATGGTAGATATGTCTATGAAGTGAGGGGGGAGATTCTCAGGGGAATGTTCAATATTGTTTCCGTAAAATCTGGAATAAGCCTCTCTTATACTGCCTATGATAAACCATCTCATCAACCTGTCATAGGTTTTGAAATCGGGAATTTCCCGGTGGATTTTACCTTTTGTCTGCAAGGTGACGGTGGATGAACCCAATGATATCAAAGATTTAAAGGACGGAAAGACATCTTTGCGTTCAATCCTCGTCCCGGCATTAACGTGATTTCTTTTTTTCCCCATATCCATGGAGATGTGGATTTTTTTTTAAAGGAAAACATTGTTTGTGTGTGCCTTAAAGTTGATCCTGTCTGCCTGCTCCTTTGAAGCCTTTGCACTCGCTTTGATAATGTCCATTTGGACTCTGCTTTGAAGCAATCCCATAACCTGGTAGCGACATTTCAGAAATGCTTCTTGTGTTTTTTGCGTGAACGATTACGGATGCCAATGAAAATGTGTAAGAAGCATAATATCACGCCTACTCCTGGGAATAACTTTTTCCTGGCATCTTGCGGGGATAGCCACCCATCGAGTAAATTCTCAATAACCCGGGGGTGATAAAGCCTTATTCAGTGCGCCGCAGGCGCACTGAATGCCGAGTTGAGAATGGGTTTGATGCGCGCCGCAGGACACTGAACAATGAGTTGGAGCAACCAACCCACGTGGGTTGCTCCTCAACTCGGCATTAGCCTTTAAACACTGGTGCTATTCAAAAAAAATTCCTGAATGCCCGGACTTATTGATAATTTGTCCCATAAGCATTGGCTGCATCTGTTTGATTTTATTTATTGTCACATCTCGGTCTGCAATGAACTACCGGGCGCATGTCCCATGATGAGGGTTATTTTCCTATATGCCCTTTCTCAGAGGCGGAAGAATTATCGCACAGGCTTGATAAATACAGGCTTGGTCACTCCGTCATAATTGGCGCTCCAATGAGGTCAGGCTTGTATTATTATGGTTTTATCAACAGCCTGAGTTTAAAAGCAAATTCAAGTAAAAATGTTAATAGCGCAAGACTGACCCCTCCCCAGCATGACCCATATTGTGATCAACCCCATGAATTCGATTTTACCTTGCCCAGGAATGCTCTAATAACTATTTATTATAGTTGATTTGTAGTTGTTCTCTAATTATTGACTAGAAGAAGTTTTAAGCTTTTAATTAATCTCATCATGACATGATCCTATTTGAGCCAAAGTTGGTATTCATTCCAAAGAATTTTAGGGAGTCAGCATTTTTCAATTTACCCTTTTCCCGGGGCGATGGCCATCGAATCCAGCCCCCCCAGGATTTGATAAATGGTAAATAAAATCCAGCCCCCTTAGTCCTTTTAGCAAAATCGTACCATACTTATTTTTTGGCTGGACCCGGTCCAATTGAATTTCAATTATCAATTAAATGGAGAAATAAAATGTTAAAAGTTGGAGTCGATGTTGGTGGTACCTTCACAGACACCTATGCTACAGATGGAGAAAATGTGTGGGTTGGCAAAAGTTTGACGACACCGGACAATCTATCTGAAGGTGTGATTACAGCGATTGAAAAATCTGGAGTTCAAATTAAGGATATAGATTTATTGATTCATGGCAGTACGATAGCCACGAACGCCTTAATTACCAAAAATTATTACGGTTGGTGGCCAAATACACTTTTTATTACTTCCGAAGGATTCAGCGATGCGATTGAAATCAGACGGGGACGTAATCAGCTTTATGGCGAAATAAACATGTATGGCCAAACTCCCGAGCCATTAATTCAGCGAAACAACCGATTCTCCCTACGTGAAAAAGTTGATTCGGCTGGCAATGTAATCGAAGAGGTAAACAAAAATGAGATTGAAAATCTTGTTGAAGAGTTCAAAAAACGAAAACCGGACAGTATCGCCATTGTCTTCATTAATAGTTATTTGAACCCTGAAAATGAATTGGCAACTAAAAAAGAGCTGCAAAAAGCCTTTCCTGATATTCCTATCGTTACATCTGTTGAGGTTGCACCGAAATTCAGGGAGTTGGGGCGAATGATCACTGTTTCGGTCAGAGCGCTGCTGTCACCGATTATCACCGATTATATGAATAAGATAGAAAACTCCTTTAAAGATAAAGCGTTTAAAGGAGATTTATTGGTTATCAAAGGGGATGGGGGCACATGTAATATCGAATATATTAAAAAATGTCCTGAAATGCTAATTGGTTCTGGGCCTGCAGCCGGTGTTGTTGCCGGAGAATTGGTTGGCGGAGAATTAGGATTCAAAAATATTTTGACACAAGACACCGGTGGTACAAGCTATGATGTTTGCGTGATCGAAGACAGCAGTCATTTGCGTACAATGGAATATGAAGTTGGTCTTGATATGCCTTTGATCGTCCCCATGACGGATGTGCGATCAATCGGAACCGGTGGGGGAAGTATTATTTGGCTTGATGAAGGAGGGGGGTTACGGGTCGGACCTCAAAGTGCTGGAGCAAAACCAGGACCAATTTGTTACGGAATGGGCGGGACTCAACCAACTGTTACTGACGCCAACCTGTTACTGGGGCGCATTGACCGAACTTTGGGCGGTAAAATGCAACTGGATTACGACAAGGTCAATGAGATTTTTAAAGAAAAATTAGCCAAACCTCTGAATCATGATGTTTTCGAAGTTGCAGAGGGAGCCATTAATATTGCATGTGTGGATATGGCAAGAGCGAATTCATTGATTACAACATCGCGAGGTCGGGATCCCAGAAGCTATCTACCGGTTTTGTTTGGCGGTGCTGGAGGAATGCATGCCTGTAAAATATCCGATGAAATAGGGGTAAAAAAGGCATTGATTGTACCCAACTCCGGTGTTGCTTCTGCGATGGGTGCAACTATGATGCCGTTTAGCACATATTCTGAAAAAACGCTTTACTCTGAATTGGATCAGACAGACCTTGAGTTATTGAATTCAGAATTGGCCGCTTTAAAACAACAAGTCATCAAGGATCTTGTTGTTCAGGGAGTAAGAGAATCAAACATAGAAACTCATAATGAATTTCATATGCGGTATGTTGGTCAAAATTATGAAATTATGATCAAGGACTCGAATGAGTGTTACGATCAATCTGAACTGCAGGAATTGAAACATAAATTCAATGAAGCTCATTTAAAGGAGCGGGGAATTAACGAAATAAAGTTTCCAGTTGCCATCGTAGATATCAGGGTGATGGGTGCCAGCAAGCAAGAGGAAGTCTCTCTTATGAAATATCCAAGAGCGGACTTTCCGGTTGAAATTGCCTTAAAAGATCGTCGCGCTGTGTATTTCAATGGCGAATTTATCGACACTCCGGTTTATGATTTTGAACAAATGACATATACACATGAAGTTTTCGGGCCTGCAATAATCGAAATGTCCAACAGTTGTTTGGTTGTGAACGAAAAATGGTCCGCCAGACTTGATGAACACAAAAATACCATTTTGGAAAGGAGATGAAAAATGGAAGATAATGTTAAATTGTCGCTTGATCCAGTGACCTTTGAGGTTATTCGAGGAGGCTTTCGATATATACCCCGCCGTATGTTTGAAAGTTTTCAAAAAATGTCGTTTACAACCATTATCTATGAAATTGCCGATTTTTCAGTTTCAATATATGATAAAGATGTGAATCTGATTGGACAAAATGCAGGGTGTCCTATTCATTTAGGTGCTATGAGTTTCGGTACACGAGCATGTGTTGAACAATTTCCTGATATGGAAGAAGGGGATGCCGTTGTCTTAAACGATCCATATGCAGGAGGAACCCATACACCCGATATTACCGTGGTAACCCCCATGTTTTACGAAGGAAAACATTGTGGATACGCCTGTGCACGAGGGCATTGGATAGATGTCGGCGGTGGTGGTACTGGTAGCCAGGCTTGGGGAACTCATATTGCTTCGGAGGGATTTCGAATTTTTCCAACAAAATTAATGAAAAAAGGAAAAATCAATGAGTTTTTGGTTCGGTTGATGCAAAACCAAGTTCGAATGCCGGATCGTGTTGAAGGTGACTTTATGGCACAAATAGGATGTTGCAGAATCGCAGAACGTGAAATGAAAGATCTTATCAATAGGCTTGGTTTTGATATAGTTGTTAACAAGGGGACAAAAGATATCGTCAAATATTCGGAATCGATTTTTCGGGAGAAAATTCGCAATATACCCGATGGTATATACGAGGGTGTCGATTTTACCGAATCAGACGGCATTACCGGAAAGACGCTTGAAGTACGGTTAAATCTCGAAATTAAAGGGGATCAGATTAATATTAATTTTGATGGAAGTAGCCCACTTGCAGAAGGGGCGATTAATTCTCCGTTAGCCAATACTCACGGTGCGGTGCTTTACTCACTGTGCGGAATGCTGGCCCCGGGGTTGCCGATCAATGAAGGGCTATATCGTGCCATCAACATTGAAGTTCCTGAAGGAAGTTTTTTAAATGCCAGATGGCCATATCCAACGATCGGATCAACAACCCACACAGCAACCAAAATTGCAACAGCCGTTTGGATGGCCTTGAATAAAGCCGTGCCACCGGAAAAAGCCATAGGTTCCACTTATGGCGAGTGCAACTGGTACATTGCTTCTATCAATGATCCCAAAACCGGAGCACCTGATTTGATATCTGACCTTCCTTCAGGAGGATGGGGCGCTTGTAGTACCCATGACGGCATGAATGCCTGCAACGATCCCCATATTGTCAGTGCCTTATTGATGTCTGCAGAAGTGGCAGAGCAATCCCATCCTGTGCACTGGTTACAATATGATATGAGGCCGGATTCTGGTGGTCCCGGGAAATACCGAGGAGGTGTCGGAATGATTTTTAAATTCAAGCCAAAAGACGATATGCTACTGAGTATGGAAACTTCCCGAACCAAAATTGGTGCTCCGGGGACGCTCGGCGGAGGTCATGCCTCAGTTCAATATGTTCTGAAAGAGATGCCTGATGGTACATACCAAACCGTTATGGGAAGGGATCTTAACAGCCCGATGGATGACTTATCCGGTTGGCAGATGAGTCTGCGCTCCGATATAAAATTTGAAAAGGGAACCAGCTTTGTCTTACTTACAGGAGGTGGTGGCGGATATGGAGATCCTCTTGAAAGAAATGTTGACATGGTTAAAAACGATGTTAAACAAGGTTATGTTTCTATAGATGGTGCGAAGACAGATTATGGTGTGGTCATCGACAAAAGATCTCTTGTCGTCGATATCAAAAAGACAAAAGAGCTCAGAGAAGAACTAAGTGGCAGTGAAACTTACCGACATTACCTGCAAGGGCCTAGAACGGATTTCATGCCCCTTGAATCGCTGATAAAAAACCGCCCGATCATGAATTGAAAGTATTATGATACTGTAGAAGGTGCAGACCGGCAATCTTTGATAAGGAGTTGGTCATAAACTGGACCATTATACGAGAAATGAATTTTTACTCGCCACAATATACCGTAATAACTGGATTTAATTTTTATAATTAAAAAATAATCATAAGATAGTCCATGCTATGACCAACTCCTTTCATAAGAATAAACGGTAGTGGGTTAAAATGGTTTGATATTGATTTTATCATTGTGTTATAAAATTGGAATGAAACAATATAACGAAATTAAATGTCCTGGGTGTGGTCAGAACGCTTTGGTGAAAGCGTACTTTTTATCAGGGGAGACGGTTTCGTCCATGGATATTAAGATTCGGATTAGCGTTGAAGGCGATGAATTTTATAGTATATTTCAGGATAGTTTTTTTGAAGTCGGCTTGCTCAACTGGTTTAACCTACGACTAATGACTCTAAAAGAGTTCATGAAATTCAGGAGATTAAGAGTAAGATCTCAATAACTCAGAGTAATAAAGCCTGCTTATCCTTTGAATGCCCGGACTTATTGAGAGGTTACGATTAAGACTAAAGGGGGCTTGGTCACAACTTGGGCCGCTTGCCACAATTGGTGGGCCAACGGGGTCAGGCATGTGTTATTGTGCTTTTGACAACTACCTGTGTTTCAAGATGAATTTCAACAAAAGCGCTAATAACGCAAGGCTGACCCCTCCCCAAAGTGGTCCATGCTGTGACCAAGCCCACTAAAGGCATATATATATTGAAATGGTTGGAGTCCAGCGTCATGGAGTGAAAAAGTGTTCAATTCAAATTCTAGTGGAGAACAAATTCAGGAAGATGAAAAAGACCAGATTATGATTGTTGATGATAATCCGGAGAACCTCCGATTCCTAGTTGATGTGTTGAGTACCAATGAAAATTTCATTATTAGACCTGTCATCAGTTCCAAACTGGCTCTCCAATCAATTTTTTCAAAACCCCCGGATCTTATTTTATTGGATATTAGAATGCCGGATATTGATGGGTTTTCAGTTTGCAAAACCTTGAAAAGCGATGATCGGCTTAATCGTATTCCAATCATATTTGTTAGTGCTTTGAATGATTTAGACACAAAGGTGAAAAGTTTTCAGATGGGGGGCGTTGATTATGTAACTAAGCCATTTAACACATCTGAAATTATTGCCAGAATAAATACCCACTTATCTTTACGAAAAGTTAACATTAAACTCGAACAGAATAATGATGTATTGAAACAGGAAATTGCCAACAGAAGGCAAGCGGAAGACAAGCTTAAAAAAGTAAACACTGAGATTGAATTGCGTATTGAACAGAGAACCTTGGAATTGGCAAATTTGAATAATGATTTACAGCAAAAAGAGAGAGAGTTAAAATCCAAAAACAGGAGTCTTCAGGATTTGAATGTTGCCCTTAAATCAATGCTGGATCAAAGAATTTTGGAAAAACAATCAATTGAATACTGTATGGTTGATAGCATTAGTGAGTATATTTCCCCTTATCTTGAAAAGATTGAGAATCACATCTCTGATGCAAAAGGTATGATATATATTGAAATTATTAAAAAAAATATTGAAGATTTAATTGCCCCCGTAAAAGGGGAGCTTCATACAGCCTATAAAAAAATGACGCCTTCCGAAATACGAACTTCAGATCTGATACGGCAAGGAAAATCCACAAAAGAAATTGCTGAAATTATGTTGGTCTCGCCACATACAGTATCCAATTTTAGATATAGTATTCGGAAAAAGCTTGGAATAATCAATCAACAAACCAATTTGAAATCTTATTTGGAAACCTTAGATTGATATTTTTTTCTATTCAAGGATAAATAACGCATTATTTCGCATAATTGTGTAAAAATATATTGCTATGCTTACGATTAAAAAAGAGGTATTAATTGATTTAATCAATGATTTTCAGGTGTCCGTTTTTGCATTTAATATTGATCCGACAATCCCGCAAAATATTTTATTTGCCAATGATTATTTATGTCAGGTATTGGGCTATGGTCAATCTGAAATTCTGAAATTTTCTTTGAAGGATTTAATTATAAAGAACGAAGGGATCAATGCAAATTCAATAAGAAGAACAATTAGTGCAAAAGGTCAAATGCATGCCAGGTTGTTTTTGAAATCCAAAAGCGGAGAAAGAATATTCGTAGAGCTTAGCGCGCATGCCATACCATCCGCTGGCAGTACCCTTGCACTGGTAATCGCTAGAGAATCCAATAAAAATCAAAACGGTGTTAGTGCACGTCATCAGTATCAAAAGCTCAAAATGCTCTTGGAAGCCCAAAACATGGAGCTTGAAAAGGCAAAAGCAACCGCTAAAGCTACAAAGATTAAACTACGAAAAAATGAAGAAATTTTTTGTTTGATTACGGAAAATATGCCGCAAATGGTATGGACAACTCAGCCGGATGGCGCAGTGGATTATTTTAGCAATCAATGGTCTGTTTACACTGGTGTCGAATTAAAAGATTTATTGGGGTGGGGATGGGTAAAAGTCTTACACCCTGACGACCGGCAACGAACCTTGGATAAATGGGCAAAAGCGCGAGCGAGAAGAGAAAGATACAATGTTCAATATCGATTAAAATCCTTAAAAACTGATACATATCAATGGCACATTACAAGGGGAGAACCGTTGACTGGTGCCAATGGCAGGGTTGAAAAATGGATAGGGACTTGCACGGACATAGAGAAATTAGTTCAGACCCAAAATAAATTAAAAAATATCGCCAAAAACTTGGAAGATTCAAATCGGGAATTGGAAATTTCCAAAATTCAACTTAAGAAAGCAAAAGATGAAGCAGAGAGAGCGAACAATGCAAAAAGTGAATTTTTGGCCAATATTAGTCACGAATTACGAACACCTTTGAATTCAATTATTGGGTATACCCAATTGTTAGAACGAGATTCAGCTTTGGGAAAGATTGAAAACAGTTACTTGAATTCAATTAGCAGAAGCGGAAAGCATTTATTAACACTGATAAATGATGTGCTGGAAATGTCGAAAATCGAAGCAGGGTTGACTATCCTCAATAAAAAAAAATTCAATTTTCATTCAATGTTAAAAAATATTCAAGAGACTTTATTGCCTCGTGCTGAAAAAAAAGGTGTTGATTTATTGGTTCAAATAGGCACTGAAGTTCCTGAATATATTAAAGCCGATAATGTTAAGCTACGTCAGGTACTAATTAATATATTGGGGAATGGTATCAATTACACCGAGAACGGACATGTACGTCTTGCTGTCAGCCTGTTACACCAAGATCAGGAAAATAATTCCAGCGGTAAAGACATAGGATCTTTTTGTAAGCTTTTGTTCACAATTCAAGATACGGGTATAGGTATTCCACCTGATATGATCAATAAGATTTTCGAGCCTTTTGTCCAGGTCAAACGTGAAAATATAGAATCGCTTGGAACAGGCTTGGGTTTGGCTATTTGTAAAAAATTTGTGGATTTGATGGGAGGTTCGATAAATGTCCAAAGTAGATTGGGTGAAGGATCAATTTTTTTATTTTCGATTTACACCAGACAGATAACGAATAAAATCAGTAATGGCATTACGATAAAACGTAAAATATTAAAATTGAAACAGAATCAACCGATAGTCCGAAATTTAATTGTGGATGACAATGAAGATAATCGCCTCTTACTACTAGATTTGTTGAAATCAACCGGGTTTGAAGTAAAATCTGCAGAAAATGGGTCCGAGGCAATAAAACTTTTTAAACTCTGGCATCCGGATATCATTTGGATGGATATTAAAATGCCCATCATGGACGGTTTCAAAGCCACGAATGAAATAAGAAAACTGAAAGATATTAAGCAGCCGACAATCATTGCTCTTACATCCCATGCCTTTCAAAAAGAGAGGGAAAAAATAATGTCATCCGGACTTGATGATCTGATAACTAAGCCTTTTGATGAGAATGAAATTTTTTTCAGTATTTCAAAGCATTTCGGAATTGAGTACCATTATTCGGATGAAAGCCAAATCAATTCTGAAATTCAAAAAAACAGAAATTACAACGAGATTTCATATAGGGAGTTGCTCATATTATCCACTATCGATATCGAACAAGTGAAGCAGGCTTGTGTTCTGTGTGACTTGAAGAAAATTGATTTTTTAATTAATCAAATTAAAAAGAAAAATGAACAGTTATCCAAAAAACTTTATAACTTGGCTGTTAGTTATCAATATGACAAGTTGATTGATCTTTTGGATAGAGCCATCAATTATAAAAAAAACGACGAAAGAGAATCATTGTAGATGTTAAGTACGGTGCGGTGGACCCCAATGTGTGAACAGCCATTTTGCTTGGATAAGCTCTGAAGATTTTAATTTATTTTTTAAAAAATGAAAAAGATATTGTGGGTGGAGCCTTTTTTATACGCCTGCAAGGCCTGTAAGAAAAGTTCCAACAGTCATAAATTAACCTAAGCCACTATGCTGCCAAATCTATGTATTACCTTTTAAAGTAAATCTCATCGGGTGTCCAGTTTTTTAATGATTGAAGAGCTTTGCAAGAAAAGCATATTCTCCAGGATTTTAAAAACCGCTGTAAAAAAAATATCGAAAAAATGTCTGATTTGAAGTAAATTCGAACGAATTCTATTCGATTTTGTTTTCGATTGTGCTCTTCTCACCGATTTCCGTTAAGAGGACGCACCAATGCCCTTAAACAGGAGCGACATACATGATTTTGGCCCTTTTCTTCAAATTGAATGCAAATTGCCTGAACATGATGTCGACTGTGTTTTTAAAGATGGTTGTAAATCGAGCTCTGTCTCCTTTATCATGTAAGCAGCTGATGCCAAAATATTGTTCCACTATGTATCGAATTTTTGAAATGGATTTGTTCCTCGAGATCTCCACCTCTGTCAATTTGATCTTGATCTTGTCTTTTCGCATGATCCTATCCTCGATCTGGTTCAGTGCGAAAAATTCTCGATTTGCACCACCAGCGTAACCTTTGTCGGCATAAGCTGTTTGGATCCAGAAGAAATTAAGACTATTGGCGAAAACGAATCAGATTTTGTGAACCCTTGTGTGTTTCTTGTTCGCCAATAGATTGAGAAATAGGATAAAGGTTGTTTGTATTATCTAACAATATTGTTGACATCTAATGTGATTTGAAATATGGAATAGTGACATCGTTATTTTGAAATGACAATTGCTTAATACCTTTTTACAAAGGGGTAGCGACGGCCTGGGGTTCATGTTTTTAGATGCCGCTTGCCCTGCCATTATTAATGCATAAGAAAGAAAAGGAAATAGTTATGTCACAGAAAAGAGCTGAACTTTTTATCGTCACAGGATTATTGTTCCTGGCCGTAGCGTTTGCGCTGTCCCTCCCATCGGCCATGGCTTCCCCGTCAAATGTTACCAAACAGATTCCCGTAATCATGGTGGGGGATCGCCTGGTGGACACGGCTCACAGTCTGGGGGTGGTGCCTGCTGCCATGTCTGTGCGTTGTTCCATGTGGCCCATGTGCGATAAACTTAAATCTTCGGTACAGGTTCTGGGTTGTCCCGGATGTCTGTTTAAGAAAGAATTAGCTCCTCTTTTTAAATATGGTGAAAAACATGGCATTAAAAAAGTTCTCATCGAAAAAAGCAGGGAATTCTGTGCCTATAAGAAAGAATTGGATCTTGAAAAAATAGGTGATTTGGCCAAGGCCGGAGGATATGAGGTAAGTTATGTGGATTTCACCCAGGGGCTGGACCAGGCGATGCACAATACCGCTGAGCTCATCGGTCAAAAGCACAAAGCCGCCCCAGCCATGGAAAAATATCGGCAGGCCATGGAGAAAACCCGGAAATTTATTAAAAACAAAACCTTTGTAAAGAATGTGATAATCATCCGGGGCACATACCAGGCAGCCAGCGGCAAGACCTTTTTACGCATTGAAAGTCCCAATGGGTATGCAGATAAGTTCATGCTTGAGCCTCTGGGAATAAAAAATGTGGGACAATTGGCCGTTTCCCAAAACAAAATCCCTTCAAAGGGTCATATCCAGGTGCGCAAGCTTACGGGTCTGATTGCGGCAGCCCCGGATGCCATTATCATGACCGGGGACGCCAAGGCCGTTCAAAAGGCCATTCACCGGGCCGTAAAAAAGAATCCGGCCCTGGCCGGTGTTCCTGCCCTTAAGGCGCATGCCCTATTCAGCCTGCCCGGATATGTGGATTCTTCTGTCATGGAATATCCCGGAGTCCTTAAGCAATGGGCAGGTTTCCTGGCCTTGTGATCCTCCCCCCTTTATTTCTCGATGTTCAAGTTTTTTTATGTTGATAAAATAGAGTTGCGGTAAGCCTTGTAAAACCGGTCAACAAAAATTTGAGCATCGAGTATCTGAAATTCAAGGAATCACACATGAAAAAGAAACAACCCTACTGGGAAATGCGTGAACTTGTGGTCATAGGTGTCTTTGCTGCTGTAACCAAAGTTTCCAGCATCCTTGTGGCCCTGGTTGGCGGGGGTATGAATCCCCTGAGTTTGATTTTGAAAAATCTTCTTTTTACAACCCTGACCATTGTCCTTTTGTACAAAGTAAGAAAAATTGGTGCATTGACCCTTTTTCTTTTTGTCAATGTTATTGTATCCATGCTCCTCATGGGGGGAGGACTCTTTCTTATTCCCCCTATGATCGTTGCCGGACTTGCAGCTGAAGGATTGATCCTGGCTTTGGGCGGATATCAAAAAAGCATTAATCTCATGATCGGGGTGGGGTTTTATGACCTGCTGTTCAAGGCCGGTTCCGTAGGTGTTTCCTGGTTGTATATGCGGGAGCAGCAGGAAATGGTCATCATGTCTGCAATTATCGTGGGTATTGGATATATCGGTGCCCTTATGGGCCTGTTCACCGGCGCTCTTTTTGTAAAGGAGTTGCGCCATGCATGTATTATTCGTAGCTGAGCCACGGACCGGAGGCTCCGGCTTTGTGTCCGGCCTGGATGTGCGGACCAAAATTTTGCTCAGCCTGTCCATGTCTGTTGCCGTAATTTTCTTTAAATCCTGTGGATCTTTGGGTTTCCTCACCCTGGCAACTCTGGTTTATGTGCTTGATCTTGGCAGGTACAAGGTGGTGAGCCTGTGCTATGTCGCCATTTGTCTTATGTGGCTGTTATCCATAGGCTTTATGGGCCTTATATGCACCATGATTCCCATGGTTCCGGTGACGGATCCTGTCACAATGTTGATCCCCTTTTTACGCACCATGGTGATGCTTAATACTGTTCTTGTCCTGGCTTTGTCCTCCCGGATACAAACGCTTTTAACCTCGCTAAAAAGTTTCAAACTGCCCATCTGGCTTTATATCCCTTCGGCGGTGATGATTCGGTTCATTCCATCGTTTATCAAGGATATTCGGCAAATCCACGAAACCATGCGTATCCGGGGATACAGCCTTAATCCGATTTTTATTTTCCGGCATCCAAGGCTTTCGGTTCGACTCATGGCAGCTCCCATTATGTTTCGGGCACTGCGTTCCGCCGATGATTTAGGCGTAGCCGCCGAACTCAAGGGCGTGGGATATGGTTACTTTACAGAAAACAACAAAATCAAAAGCTATACTCCCCTAATTTTTCAACTTAACGACGCTGTTACCCTGGGTGTTACCTTGCTCTTGCTCATTGCAGCAGGGGTCATTCAAGCGGTGTGGGGAACGGATACAACAGGAATGCTCCCATGATTGAATTAAATAAAGTCACCTACACCTATCCCTTTCAAAAGCAACCCGCTGTCCAGAATATATCGTTTTCCGTTAATCCCGGGGAGGCAGTACTGGTCACCGGGGCCAGCGGTTGCGGCAAATCCACCTTGGTACGACTGGTCAATGGGCTTTGCCCCCATTTTTTCTTGGGGGAAATTGAGGGAAATATACGTCGGAATGGAGTCGCCTGCCAGGGTCAGACTCTTAAGGAAATTTCAACCTTGGTGGGCACGGTTTTTCAGGATCCGGAACTCCAGTTTTTTGCCATGAACGTGGATGATGAAATCGCCTTTGCCCATGAGTGGCTGGGTAAATCCGCTGAACAAATTCGAAGCATTGTGGATAAAACGGCCCGGCGCCTTGGCATAACCGAGATCCTGTCCGCCTCCATCCATGAGCTGTCCGAAGGACAAAAGCAAAAGGTGGCCATCGGGAGTGTGCTTTCCCTGGCCCCCGCCATCCTGGTTCTGGACGAACCCTCAGCCAATCTGGACCCGGAAAGTACCCGGGATCTGGCCCGGCTTATCAGTGGACTGAAAGTCAGGGGTATTGCAGTTCTTGTGGCAGACCATCGTCTTTACTGGCTTGAGGATGTTGTTGATCGGGTACTGGTTATGCATGAAGGCACCATCGCAGTCCAGGGGGATTTTTCCATTCTGGAAGAACCGGGATTTAAGGAAATATACGGATTGCGCAGTCACCGCGTTGAAGATGTACGCCAAACACTTCCTTTACTTCCCGATTCCGGTCATATCCATGTGGAAAATTTAACCTTTGCCCATAAGAATGGTCCTCTGCTCTATGAAAATGCAAGTTTTTTTCTGGGTAAAGGGGTTACGGGTATTATCGGGGACAACGGTACGGGAAAAACCACGTTGGCCCGCCTCTTAACCGGCCTGGACAGAATGAAGCAAGGAAAAATATTCATAAACGGCAAGCATATCCCATGCAAACAGGTTTTGAAACGATCCTCCCTTATTCTCCAGAACACTGATCACCAGCTTCACATGAATTCCGTGGTCCAGGAAATCGCAATGGCCTCTGGCATACTCAATCCCGGGAATGCCAAAAAAGAAGGATTGATGGCAATTTTGGAGCGGTTCGGTCTCAAGCACTTGGCAGAGCGACATCCCCAGTCCCTGTCCGGCGGAGAAAAGCAGAGACTGGTCATTGCCTGCGGCCTGGCTGCAAACCCGGATATTTTTATCCTTGATGAACCGACATCAGGACTTGACGGCCGGAATATGAAGCGCATCGCCGATATGATTCAAAGTGCTGTGGATGATGGCATCAGTGTGATTCTCATCACCCATGACCTTGAATTATTGTCAAAGGTCTGCGATGCAGCCCTGAGATTGCCCATTACAACCAGACCTGCCCCATGACTTTGGCTTCATTTTTTATTACTCGCATCTATCGTTCTTTATCAAATAGTGATTTTGGTTTATTTTCTAGGGTAGTGACAGGTATATTTTTAGGCCCTGTTCATGGCATAATTGCTTGAATATTTTTGATATATGCCATGGCCTGGGAAGCCTGTGTTAGAATTGATTCCTCTGTATCTTTTTGTTCAAGGATATCTTGAAAATACCGGCAGGCCAGTTTGAATTTTTCTTGCTTCATCAGGGCATAGGCTGATTTTATCTTCAGAGTCGGCTTGTCGGTGAGTTCAAGAGCCTCTAGATAGGCCCGGGAACTTTCATCATATCTCCTTATGAGAAAGGCAATGTCTCCCACAGATTCCCACCGGGCCGGGGTTTTTTCAGCTTCAAGGGCGGATTTTGCCGTTTTTAGAGCCAGATCGTAGCGTTTTCCTCCAAGAAGCACATCCTTTATTCGGTCCAGATCTTTGGGGCACGGGTTTGGGCCGGCTGCTTGCCTGAAGCTTCGGGCTGCTTTTTCCGGAATTCCGGCCATGTGGTAGTAATGCCCCAGGAGAGTTAAATCGTGTGTGTTTTTTTGGGAATTCAGACGTATTGCCACATCCATGGCTGCCGCAGCTTCTACATAATCTGATTTTTCTTGGGCCATCCACACCGCAAGTTTCCAGGATTCAGGTTTGTCTGGGTAGCAATTTAAAAGTTTTGCCAACATTGCAGAACCTTCATCACAAAGGTTCAGCTCCATGTCCAATTTGACCATGGAAACCAGCCATGGGAATTCGGGCTTTGGCATCCGGCAAAGTTTTTTCAGGATGGGCCGGGCTTTTTCAGGACGGTGAAGCCTTTGCCAGATAAGCACCCCTCTGTATTTGAGGGCTGGTGCCTCATCTGTGAAATGGACCTGTTTCATGACGGAAAGGGCCTCGGTTGTTTCTTTGGCTGTCAGTAGACGGGTGGCAAGTTCTATGAACCAGACACTCTTGACTGGTTTGGAGGCAATACTCAACCGGAGCAGGGAAATGGTTTTTCTTTGATTGTTTTCACGGTCCCAGAGCATGGCTGCCCGATAAAAGTGCTCGCCTTTGCCTGAGATGCGGGCACCCTGTTCCATTGCCTTTGCGGCTTTAAGATTCTGTTTTAAAAGCAGGTGGGTATTGGACAGGGCCACAAACCAGTCTGCCTTGGGGGGGGTTAACTTAATTAATTTTAATAAATGTTTTCTTGAATTTATCGGCTTGTTCACCTGGAGCCATAGGACTGCTGCCGTATACAGGTTTTGGGGGGATGAATCAAGCGTTACTGCACGCTCCATGGTCTGGGCAGCCTTATGGGGTTTGTTCAGTGTCATGTAGACATTGCACAGCATTAAAAGCCAGTCTGCCTTGACTTGTTTTCGTTGAGCCAGCACCTCCAGAAGCCCCAGTGCATTACGGGGACGGTCGGCATCCACCCAAAGCCAGGCGGCATGGAACCAGAGATTCGGAGAATTCCCGGACCTGGCCGCTTTTTCCATGGTCCTGGCCATTTCTATTTTTTTTTCCAGGGTTCCCAGAACATTGGATAAGGCTACAAGCCATTCGGATTTGACAGGTTTTGTTTTTTCCAGATCCCGCAAAAGAGGAAGTGCTTTTTTCGGAGATTTTGATTCCATCCATAACAGGGCTGCCTGGTATTTCAGATCAGGATCATGGAGCATGATTGCGGTTTGTTCCATGGCCCGGGCCGCCAATTTATAATCCTTCATACCTTGGGCAGCAGCTGCCAGGAGCTGCCATCCCCCTGCAAAACAGGGAGCCAGTTTAACTGTTTTTTTCAGGTGTGAAACCGCAGATTTGCTATCACCGGCGTTGTAAAAAAAGAAACCGATATCATAGTCTATATAGGCAAAAATATGTTCGGGATGTTTTTTTTGAAAATTCGATAAAAGTGTGGCAGCCTGTTTGTGTTTTCCTGCCTTGTCAAGCTCTTCGGCCCGGAGGACGGTTTCATGAACCACAGCCGGTAGGGGGGCTTGAATTTCAGGGCAGGGGGAAGTGGT
This sequence comes from uncultured Desulfobacterium sp., assembly GCA_963674605.1. Lineage (GTDB taxonomy): Bacteria > Desulfobacterota > Desulfobacteria > Desulfobacterales > Desulfobacteraceae > Desulfocicer. The sequence continues at coordinate 3,463,413 of OY771474.1, forward strand.
CTCAGATAGACATGCCGCCTGTTTACCCGATAACAGAATAAAAAGAGCTAATGGGCCAAAGACAAAAACAAATTTTAAAAAAAAAGTTTTCCTTTTTAAGGATTCCATTTTTTTTTGTTTTTTCAGACCCCATGCGATGTTGATCATCAGCTTTGCTCCAATTTAAATTCTATACTGGTTTTTATCCATGTTTCCACGGCTTTGCCTTCCTTTTTCCCCGGCTTGAATCGCCATTCTTTAATGGTTTTGATGACAATTTCCTCAAACATATTCGAGGGATCTGCCTTAATGACTGCCGGCTCCCGAACATTTCCTGACCGGTCCACCAGAAATTTGACTGATACCATTCCTTCAATGTTCATTCGCTTGGCCCGGTAGGGATACATTGGCTGGACGGCAGAAATTTTTTCCGGTGGGGTATCCAATTCATTCATATTGAAGCGAATTTTGTTCACCGGTTTTTTTATGGGAGTTCTTGAAACAGGAAGGTGTCCGGGTACGGGTATCTTGGAAAATTTGACTCCGGACCCTGACAAACTGGCCTGGACCGGCACTCCTTTTACGGCAAGGGCGCACAGGGATGGAAGGCCGATGGAAGCAAAGGGGGGGTGCTGCAGGGGTAATAGCTCTACGGGTTCCGGATGGTGATTTGCCGGAACCGGTGGTTCCGGAAACTCCTGAACTATGGAGTCAGGCAATTCGGGGGGAGGGATATCTATATCCGGCTCCGGAGGCGGTGGGGGGGCTTCGGGGATTTTTTCCTGGAAGGGTTCGATCAACGAGGGCGGTCCTTGGGCAATGAGGCGGATTTCCCGGGTCGGGAAGTTTCTATGCTTCATTGATGTATGATGCATTAAAAAGGGAATCAGGGCCAGAACTCCGGTTCCAAGCAGGATACCTGTTGACGTAAGAAAGAGTTTGCGCCAGGGATGAGCTGTTATGTACATGGCTGTGTGTTGCATTGTTCACCGTCCCGATTTTACGGCAGATACGGCAATATTTTGTGCCCCTGCCAGGCGACATTGATCAAGAACCGCCACCAGCCGGGAAGTGGGGCATGCTCCGTCTGCATCAATGATAACGCCACCCTCGTTGTTTTCGGTTAAGAAAATTTCCACAAGGCCCCGGACTCTTCTTAAATCAACTTTCTGATTGTCCATAAAAACGTTGCCGTCTTCGGTGATACCCACGATAAAACCCACGGCTTCCTTTGTCTGGGCCGTAACCGCCTCGGGCCGGTTTACCTCTACACCGGATTCCCGGACAAAGCTGGCCGTAACCAGAAAAAAAATCAGGAGAATAAAAATCATGTCAATCAGAGGCATCATATTTATTTCAAGATCATTGTCATCCATACCCGAGGGGCCTGAAAGATTGCCTATTCTGTGCATTTTTCTTTTTCCTTTTCCAGCCATTGGTTTACGGCCCGGTGAAAAATCATGATATCCTGGTGGACAGCCCGTATTTTTTTACGCATGAACTGCCCCACAAGAAGACCTGGCAGAGCAACCACCAACCCGGCCTGGGTGGTCATCAGGGCTTCTTTTATACCCGACGCCATGGCCTGTGAGTTACCCATACCGTAGAGTCCGATAACCCGAAAGGTTTCCACCATGCCTGTGACGGTTCCCAAAAGCCCCAAAAGAGGAGCTGCAGCAGCCAGCACCATGATGGTGGGGATATGACGGTAAAAATCTCTGGTTTGACGACGGACGGCCACCTCGAAAAAAATCTGATCCGATCTGCCTGATTTTTCCATTTTTTTTCTGAAATGATTTTTAAGAAAAAAATTCAGAATGCCGGCCCGGGGACAGTCCGTAATTGGTACAATCCGGTCCGTTGATTCCAGGCATTTCAGGGCATCTGCCACAGAAAGGATATGCCGGGTTTTTCGTCGGACCCAGTCTGCTTTATAGATGATGAGAACCCACATCCATGCAGACAATAGGGTTATGGGTATCATGACAGGCCCCCCGGTTTCGATAATGTTCCATACTCTAAAAAAGATTTCCATTGGATTCAGATTTCTATTTTTGCGTTGGTTTCAGTCTTGAGCAAAGCAGCCATTAGGGCCAGTCCCTTTTCTTCCATATCTCTGGCCAGTGATTGGACTCGCTGGCTTAAGAATGCGGCAATAATCATGATGGGGATGGCCACGGCCAAGCCCACCTGGGTGGTGATCATGGCCTCACTAATCCCCCCGGCCATGAGCTGAGGGTCCCCGGTGCCGTGAACCGTAATTACTTGAAAGGTATTGATCATACCTGTGACAGTGCCCAGAAGTCCCAGGAGCGGCGCAACAGCTGCCGATACCTTCAGGGCAGAAAGAAAACGTTCCAACCGGGGAGTTTCTTTTAAAATAGCTTCTGACAGACCACTTTCCATCACGGTTTCAGATTCATTTTTAAGTGCCAGTCCGGCCATGAGAACACGGCCCGTAGGACGGTTTTTGTGGGGAATGGTGGCAACCAGGGCAGCCTTGAAGTCCCCCCGGGCAACTAGATTTGTGACCTTTGTCATGAGTGCGTCGGTATTGTGGCGGACTTTTCCCAGGAACAATAGACGTTCAATGGTCAAAAACAGGGCCACAATTCCCACCACAAGTATGGGGATGACCAGAATTCCACCGTTTTTGAGCTGCTCCATCCAGCTTACCTTCCGGGAAAGCTGGGAAATGGCGATACCCCCTGAAATATCCAGAAATAGTTTTTCGGTCTTTCCCTCAAGATATTTTTTAAGGTTTTTTCTGACCTGAAAAGGCGGTTTGGCTCCCACCACCAGACGTCCGGATGTCGGGGACAGAGTCAGGTAAGTTATTTTGTTCCCTGATCGTAATAGAGCCGTCATATGTCCCAGGCGGGTGATTTCAGATTCCACGGTTTCCCCGTTCCGGTCCAGAACCGTTCCGGTATATTGTTTACGGGTTGCAGAATTGGCCATATCTTTGAAACAGATATTAATAAGAGTTTCAAGTTCGACCATTCCCAGCAGATGCTTTTCGTCCAAGATGGACTTAAGGGTCTGGATGTTTTCGGGATGTTCAGCTGAGCCGGGACTTTTTTCCGCCCGGCCCAGAAGATTTCGGGTCGCATCCCGCATAATGGATTCCAATTCTTCTTTTCCGGCCAGCCGGGTTGAAATCTCTTTTTCAAGACGTTGTCTTTGTCCGGCCATTGTCTTGAGCTGTTCTCTGCCGGTTATAAGTTCGAGCTGTGCAGCCTCCAGACGGCTGTTTATTTCTGCAAGCTCCCGGATCAGCTGATTGCGTTTGTTTTCAATTTTTTCCCCATTGGATTTCTGAATTTTTAAGGCTGTTTTGAGTTCTGAATTTACAGATTCCCCCACCACATCAAGGATCTTGTCTGCAAAAATCGGAGGTGTTGTTCCAAAGACTCCAAGAAAAGCAAAGATCATAAATAGTCGTCTAATTGTTTTCAATGGATTCTCCTTCCTCTGCAAATTCTGCCTGTGCGGATTCGGCAGATTCCGGCAGGATAACAGGAAGTCGGCTCAATGCGATAATCCGGATTCCTTCAGCTATTTCCATCGCCTGGACAATATCTGTTGTCCCTCCTTTCAAGGCAATATAACGCTTCTGTTCCCTGTCCCAGACATAGGCTGTCCGTCCATCCGGCGTCAGTGCAAACAGGCCGATACGACCCACTCTCAGGAGTTTAGCCTGCCGGGTCTGGCCGTTCACCTCAATTTCATCCTCCCTGACACCCACGGTATATCCCATGTCCACCTCACTTATAAGCGTATCAAGTACGGCCCGGGTTTTGCCCGGAAGCGTCATGTCGTAATCGTCCAAGACCGACTGGGAGGTATTGATGGATTTCAGGCGGAGTTCAAGTTCCATGGGTAAATCTTTATTCACAAAATCACCCAGTCTCTTCAGGGTTGATTCCAAAACCGGAAGAAGTTCCATTTCCACTTTTTCCATTTCAACACCTTGGGCCTTTAGGGTTTCAATTTTGGCAGCAAGGGTTTGTTGAAAAATTTTATTTTTTTCCGCCTGCCATTGGGTGTGTTTGAGCCGGGTTGAGGCAGCCTCGATCCGATCCATAAGTTGTTGTTCTTCGTCCACCCAGGATTCTATTGCTTTCTGTGTGACGGTATCGGTAATTACGGTTTTTTTTGCAGCCTGTCTAACCTGGGAGGCAGTGTGGGAGCTCCCCAGGACAGGTCCGGGTTTAAATATCAATAAGAAACCAATGACCAGAACGGGCATCAAAAGGACATACAGTGATAATGGATGCCAACGATTATTCATACGAGCTCCTTCATTTAAAGTCTCCAATCATTTTATTTCCTTATCCCGCTTCAATCAGAGCTCTGGTTAAATCTTTTCTCAGGTGTTCCAATTTTTTGGACTTAAATGCTTTTTTGGTGTCTTCCAATACGTCAATGGCATGTTTGATGGCATCTTCCAGTGCTGTCTCCCTGGATCGTTTGGGACAGCGATCGAAAAAAGATTGAATATGCCTTTCATCCAATTGGTTTTCCAAAATCGAGGAGACCAGACAGCAATGCAGATCCATTCTTTCCTGGAGATCCTTGACACTGCTGTTCAGTGTGCTGACTATTTCTTTTTTTTGAATATCCATGCTTGCTTTTCCAGATTATTATTGTTTTTTATGGCAGTAATCAATCAAGGCTTGGGCCAGATTGACCTGCCAGAACTGACCGGGAACGGTGAGGTTGATCCAGTCTCCTTGTCGCTTGATCAGGCCCGCCTTTTCCCATTGTTCCAAAAGAGGTGCGCATACCCGGGCCAAGTCAAACTGATGTTTTTGCTTAATGCCTGCAAGGTTGAGATAGCCCACTTCCAGTTCACCGGTAATGGTGTTGATGACGGCTTTTTGTTTTGGATAGGCCATCAAAGCTGCAAGGGGTTTATTCCCGGTCTCAAGGGCGGCAAGATAGGGGGTGAGCTTGTTCATGGTAAAGCAACCGTATCCGTGGAGAGATCCACCGGCTCCGGACCCCAGGGGAAGACACGGTGCACCTTGCTTTATCAGAAGGTTATAAAAATTCCTTTCCCGTGTATCCCGCCCCCAGTGACTCATGGAAATTCGTTTATAATGGGCATTTGTCATCATTGATACACCCCTTGCAAACATGATTGCCTGTTCAGGGATTGTGGCTGCAGGGGGTAATCTTCCTTTGTTTATAGCCTTTTCCAGGGGGCTTTCCTTAAAAGTATTGAGTTGATACAGATCTGCCCCATCCAGTTCCAGTGATTTGAAGTGCTCAATATCCTTCCTCCAAATGCACATGGTTTGACCGGGCAGTCCATAGATGAGATCAATCACCATTACGGCATTATCGGTATCCCGCGCGCGGGTAAGGGTTTCTATGATTGTATCGGTGTCACAGGTTCTCCCAAGGCTTTTTCGTATGTTGGTATCAAAAGTCTGAACTCCCACAGAAAAGCGGTTGGCCCCTCCTTCCAAGGCAAATGACAAAGTCTCCTCATCCAGATCGCACACCGTGGTTTCCACTGTAATTTCACAATCATTGGACAGGGGAAAATAGGATTTGATCGCTTGTAACAGGCGTTTTAAATCCAAAGGGTCCAGTGTGGTGGGGGTGCCTCCTCCCAGGTAGACAGCGTGGATCGGGTATTGGCCATTGGCTTTTTTGTCCATATCCAAAGTCATCTCCCGGATCAGGGCATCTGTGTAGATTTTGCTGGACATATCTGTCACCGGATTGAGATAAAAACCGCAATAGAGACAATGGGTCCGACAAAAAGGGATATGAACATAAAGAGCGGTTTGTCGATCCCGTGGGGTATCCATCAATTCATCCCAAATTGCGGTTATCCGGGATTGCTTCACCGGTTTTCCTCCAAGTCCTGCATGCACGGTACTTTTTTTATCAAAGGCATGGGTCAAGGGATTGACATTTTCTCTGGCAAAGAAAGCTCGATCTTCTTTTCGGGTCATATGGGAGGTCATAAGATCCAGTTTGCCTAGATTTTGCGTGTTCTTTTGATTGTTTTTATCAAGAGGTAATTCCTCGCTTTCATGGAATACCGCCTGGTGTTTTACATTTTTTTTCATTCGGTCAACCCATCCTGTCAATGACTTTGGTTTGAAAATTAAGGAGTTAAAATATTAACTATCACAACTGCTTTATATTTTTTTTTATATGAAAAGGCAGCCTCCAAGGCAACCTCAGCAGAGCCGCCCCCCCCCGATGGACAATAGGAACCGGACAATTGAGCTGTCTATAGTTCCGGTCCGGGCCCATTGCCCGTCGGGGGGGGGGGCGGCGGCATAATACCCTTTTCTATATTTGTTGTGTCCGACAGGACATGCCCGTTATATGAAACACTCCGTAAATCCTGGGAGTATTTCAAGTTTTGTTGTGGGTAGAACCGAATCAGAACGCGGCCTGCCTGTGGCGGTGTTAGGATATGAAAAATGTACGTAAATATTCGGGTTGGTATTTTCAATGTTAGGACAGTGCCCCAAATTCGCCTGTTTGGGACTGCATAGCAACAGGTGAAGATGATGGGGTGCTGACCGAATATTTACAGATGTCTTTAAAAGTTATAATTGATTCCGGCATAATACTTGGAACCCAGCACTCTGTTGTGGAGATCTTTTTCCAATTCATCAAAAATATTGTCCACTCCAACATAAACTTCCACCCCGTCGAGAAAGCGTTTTTTGACGTTGAGATTGCAGACGGTAAAGCTATAATCCTCTTCCTCCTGAAGGAAATCCGACATATATTCACCCCAAAAATTGACGTCAAAATTATAGTCATCGTTGGTGTAAAATAGTTTTGCCGTAACCTTGTTTTTGGGTCGCTGTTCCAATCGTTCATTTGTGTTTTTATCGGTGGCATCAAGATAGGCATACCCGGCCTCAAAGGTGAGGTTTGTATGAATTCTGATATTGAATTCCACTTCCGAGCCCTTGATTTCAGCTTTATTGATGTTGGTATAATTGTAAATGGTGGCACCGGTTTCTGCTTCTTTTCCAGCCTTTACGGTGTCGATTAGATCATCTATATCGTTATGAAACAAGGCCACCCGTCCACCCAATCTGCCCATTTCGCCTTCCAGGGCAATTTCATAGCTGTCGCTTGTTTCGGGATCAAGATCAGGGTTGCCTACGATATGATATTTGCCCCCCATGCCGTACCAGTCTTTATAAAGCTGGCCTGTAGCAGGGGTGGCGTAGCTATGTCCGTAGTTGGCTTTTATTCTGAATTGTGGATGGGCAAACCAGGTGATACCAATTTTGGGACTCAGTTCGTTATCAAAGTCATCGGGTTTATCGTAACGGATACCGGGGATAATCAATAATTTATTACTGATCAACCACTCATCCTGAAGAAATAGGGAATATGCTGAAGGCTCATAGTCGGAACCTTTAATGGTGATTCCTTCACGCGTCAGGGTGAAGGGGTTGTTGCCGGTACTGTTCCGGGCGCTGTGAAACAATTCTTTGCGCCAGTCCCCACCCAGGGTGACTCGATGGCTTTTGATTAATACCTTTGAGACCGATGCTTCCACCACAGTGGTTTCTCGCTCGTCATTGCTAAAGTCTTGTAACTCTCCTTTGGGGTGAAGTGTACCTTTACTTGTGTAATCCTGGGTGTACCTGGATTCATAATCCTTTTCCCAGGTGGAGAAGTAGGCCCTCGCATTGGCCTGGAGGTCTTTTGTATCGTAGACAAGTCCGAGGGATGTCCCCATTTGTTCATAGTAGTTATCTGAACTTCGCATGTAGCTGCTGAAATACTCGTTTTCAATGTCGTCTTTGGAAAAATCAAAGGTAATGTCCGATGAAAGTACATCGGAAAATTTCCAGGTAAGCTTGCTGCTGATATTGTAGAGTTCTTTATCGGATGAAAGATATTCATCCTCATTGCTTTTTAATGGCTCCTTGTTAATAACACTTCCGGAAAGAAAGAAACCCAAGCGTCCCATGTTTTTTCCGGCACCAGATATATTGAAGGTGGCTTCAGTGGAATCCGTATCGCTGTCATTGCCGTAGATACTGTATTTAAATCCAGCGCCACCGGTGGTCTTTTTGGGTGTTTTGGTGATGATATTGATGACTCCGCCCATGGCTTCGGATCCATAGAGTGTGCTCATGGGACCACGAATAACCTCCATACGTTCAATATTATCCGAAGTGATTCGATCCAGTTCGTTGAATTTTCCCAGCGGGCCTGCCATACGCCTGCCATCAATGAGGATCAAGGTATGTTTTCCTTCAAATCCGCGAATGGAAGGGGCGGATCTGAGCATATCTTCATAAAAATGGACACCCACGGCATAGGTGAGAACATCCTGTGCCGTGGCACCGGCCATATTACGGATTTCCTTTGCCGTGATAATCTCTGTGCTGACAGGAACATCTTTTAGCTTACTTTCGGTCCTGGTGGCGGTGACCAAGGTGTTATCCATAATAGTCATCTCGTCATCGGAATCAGAATCTGCAGCATTGGCAATTGAATTTTCACCGGAAAATCCAATGGTAAAGAAGCTGAGCGTCAAGGCAAAACATAAAAGAACCAATAGTTTCGGAAGTTGTTCAAGTATTTGAGTAAAGGCGTTTTGGGCATTGATCAAATCTGCATTGTCCGGGTGCTTTTCAGCTTCCTTGAGTCTTGCTGTCCTCTCCGGTGTCATGGAGTGGTGGGGGGCATCTTTAAACTGCTTAGTCATCCATTCGATCAAAGCCGGATCCACCTTTCCCTGACACATGAATGTGCCCAAAATCTCGTTTTCTGCCAGGAGATTTTTGACCTTTTTCATACTCTTTCTGGCATGATCAGAGTCAGGATATGCGCCGAGGGTGCCGAACAGGCCGATTTGTTTCCCCTTGATTTCTTTGAAAAAATTTTGGGCCTTTAGGTCGGCTGTCCCCTTATCCACCCAGAATCCCAATGCCAGAAAATCGAATTCATCAACCCTGGGTGCATCCTCTACAGGGTGTATTGCCTTGGGTTCCGGCAGTGCATCAAAAACGGCTTCTGCCACCTTCTTTGTATTTCCAGTTTTGCTTGAATAGACAACCAAATATTTCATCTTTTCTCCTCAGAAAATAATTGCAGATCAACCCAGACGATTGATTGTTTTTTTCGCTGATGACCTTTAAAAAAAAAGGGCGTAATCGTATGCGAAAGAAAACATATCTCCACTCGCATCCGGTTACGCCCTCACTTTTCGGATCTATCTCAATCCCAACCGCAGGATGTCCCCTGATGTTATTATTCAGGTTCAGTAAATTTTTATTTTACCTGGCGGACTTACATTAATGTGATGTTTTTTTCGGTCTCATCCGCTCATTTGGAATCTCAAAAACTAATGTAGCAGTACATTTAAGCTGATTGAAGTTTTCCTTTTCTTCCGGTGGAGCATCTGTTTTTATGGAATAACGAACAAACCAACGGCCGGCGTTGGGAACGAACATCCGAATGGTATCACCATTAATCTCTTTATTAGGATAGTAATGATCTTCGGCAAGGGTGGAAAATCCGTTGTAAGTGGCATCCCAGGTTCCTGATCCGTTAAAAGGTTTTCCATTGAAATAAACCTTCAACACAAGATCTTCCCCCACTTTAAGCTCATTTAAATCCTTTTCAGGGACCAGTTCCAGAGGAAGGCCTACGTTGGCTGGAAAGGGGGTTGATGATGTCTCGCATGTGACATAGCTTTTTGTGAACTGACGACTGTAAAGACTGAGCTTGATTTCTTTTGCTTTGTCTCTAATCTTGCTTTGGGGTTTTATCACATGGTGGTCTCGTCCTTTTTGGTCAACATAGATCGTATAGTAACCTGGCGTTGTCTGTGCGGTTAGAGCATAGGTGCCTTTGGTGTCGTATTCCACCAGATACGAATGAAGTGAGGTCTCATCGCGAACGCCAATGTTTCGCACCTCACCTGTGGGGGTGTGTATTTGAATTGATTTGATCTTTTCAGCTCTCAAACCGTCGGAAACCGGAATCTGATGACCATAGCAAAAAAAGAGAGGAATTTTTTTTCCTTCTTTGACGTCATACCTGCTTGATTGAATGTAGAGAGAATGGGCTGAGGTGTCGGAAGGTAGAAGTATATTTCCCAGGAAAAGGACTGAAACAAAAAACAGCCCCAATAATTTTATCACCCCACAAAATTGTTTGAAATTTAACTCGTTCCATGCCATTTGACCCCAACACACTGAGCAATTTGTTGTCATTTCTTATTCCCCTTCACTATATTATGCCATTAACATTTTGTGATTTGAACTGTATTAGTTATATAAAAATATATGCTGATTGATGTTTAAAGTTAGAAGAATAAAACTTGTGTTGAGAGCTCTTGTTATCTGATCTTTATTTTTCTGTCAAGAGTTTTTCTTTAATCAAGTTTTTATGCCTGCACAAGCTACCGACTTAAAGCTGTACAGCCTTGAAAAAAAGCCTTTTAGTTGTTTTGATATGAGGATGAAAATCTGATTTCCAACATAAAATTTTTTGAAATTTTTTCCGGCGCCAATTTATAAGAACGGTTTGCAATAAGATGATTGCAGACGGTTTTCTGGAGTCCGAGGAAAATCCGTTTCACAAAAAATCCATGTTGATTCGGATGTCCGAGTCCGGTGCGGTTACCTTTCGCCAATCTGAAGAAAAAGAGCATCAGATTATAGAACAAGCCCTGCCTGGAATTGATTTCAAGGAGGTTTCCCAGGCTGTCGGGCTTCTTAAACGGATTCGAGAGCAGATAGGTTCGGTGGAGTTAGGAACTCGTCAATCATAAGTTCCTCCACTTGCCACAACATAATGTGTTTCATGAAAATTAAAATAAACATATGTGGTATTAAAAATGAGAACCTAGGACTCATAAGTTAGAAATTGGTATTAAATAATTGCCCATTTGACCATATCCGAAAGGCAGGTGGCGATATTGTTCTGGAAAGAGTAAAGCGAGAATGAAGTCTGCCTTTGATTTATCCGTTTAATAGATTTTCCCTCTGCGCTCAACAACCGGCCAGGCCATTGATGATCCGTTCAATGAGGTAAAGAGCACCCTGGCAGCCCATATATGCTTTGAGAATCACATGCTGGTATGTACCCGCCGGCAAGGATAGCTCAATACCTGTAAATGGGTTGCCGGACAGTCTCAAACGTGCAATCACGGCCCCGCTGCCAAACACCACATTCGGAATTTCGTGGGCCATGTCGGCCTGCCATGCCCCGGCACAATCAATTTTTTGAAAAAATGATTTGAGTTTGTCCGTGGATTGGGCATCTTCTGTGTTCACCCGGACAGAAAGTGGCATCATGCCAAGGTATTCATAAAGCCATGTCACCAGAGGCAATGCCATGGAAGCATCCCCGTCCACGTCAAAGGTGGCTCCCTTGGGCAGATCTGTAAGGGCATTGAATCGATTCAAGGCTTCATGGCTTTTTTGCCGGGTACCTTTAATCAGTTCCATGGCCTGTTCAAGGGTGTTCACAAGCTTGTCTTTTTCCCCGTAAATCACCACGGATTCATCCATGTCCGACGATATCACCGCCGGGGTACCTGGTGTTCCAGCAGTATCTTTTTCTGGGCAAACAACCTGAACCATGCCTATAAAATGGTCTGGCAGGCAATTGGACATGGACTCTTCAGAGCTCACCACATAGACGGTGTCGGCAAACCTCCGTCTCAGGGGAACTGCAAATCCGCCGCATACAACATCACCAAGCACATCATACACCACAACATCAAAGGTATCCATATCAAGGCCAAGGCGCTCAAACAGGGCAAAGGTGCTTAAAATGCCCCGTCCAACGGACCCCACGCCGGGTTTCGGGTCACCGGCCTTGGCGCAGACAATGCCTTTGTATCCCACATGAAGAACCTGACTAAGATGCTGCAGTGCCACCGGGGTGTTTTTCATGTAATCCAGGGCCGTCATGATGCGTTTGCCTCCCCAGAAGCGATCGGGTTGAGTCGTGCTTGGGATTGCATCCGATTTGCAACACCTTTTTACCACCATGGGCAAGGGCCTCAGAAAGATTGGCTGAAATAGTGGATTTCCCAATACCCCCCTTTCCATAAATAGCTATTTTCATATGCTTAAAATTCGATTCCTTTCTGTGCCAGAATTCCATTCTGGTATGGGTGTTTGACCTCCTGCATATCTGTCACAAGATCTGCCGTTTCAATGAGTTTTTTGGGGGCATATCGTCCGGTGATCAGCACATGGAGATCTTTTCTTCTGTGGGTGATGGCATCCAGGATGGTATCCGTGTCCAGAAACCCCAGAGTCATAAGGTAGGTAAGTTCGTCCAGAAGCACCATGAAATAGTCGCTGGAGGAAAGTTTTTCTTTGGCCAGATCCCATCCCTTGAGGGCGATGGTACGATCTTTTTCCAGGTCATCGGATTTAAAAGTAAACCCGTTTCCCATAACATAAAAATCCACCAGATCCATGTATCTTTCCATGGAAAAGAGTTCACCGTATTTCCAGTTTCCCTTGATAAACTGAATGATGCAGATTTTTTTACCATGTCCCAGAGCCCTGAATGTTTGTCCCAGTGCTGCGGTGGTTTTTCCTTTACCGTTTCCAGTGTTTACCATGAGTAAGCCTTTATTCATAACCTCGGTCTCCATTTTAGGTAGGCGGCTTTTATCATGATGATATCATTTTAAGGGACTCAGCAGTTTTCAATTTAGCGTTTACCCAAGGCAACACCCACAGGATACAACGGCCTAGGCTTGAAAAATGATAAATCAATAAAATCTGACTCCCTAAAATAAAAATAGTTCATCACAATAAATGATCTGTCCGGAAAAACAAAAATCCCCGGACCGAAATGATTTTCAATCCAGGGATTTCCCTTTTTTATCCTTAGATACTTCGCCGGGCGACTCGTTACCTTAAAATGCAAGCCCGCTTGGCACAGGTAGGTCTTCTGACTTCCGGATCAATCTAACGGCCGCACCTTCCCAACCATATGGTCAGTGGTATAATTGCAGCTTTCGTCCCCGGTCACAGCGGTGGGTCCGTCCACGAGTCTAACGTGGTTCCCTGTTATGCTTTACTTCAGCACCTGTACATCAAATGATTCTAAACCTGAGCACTGTAATGTCAAGCAAAAAATATTGTAAAGATTCGACCGGCATTTCATCCTCACCTATTGCCGGTGGCCCATGATATGATCATGCCCCATTTTTTTTAAATAGAAACTTTTTTATGTAGGAATCAGCAAGCATAGTGCATAATGTGGGAAGATAACCGAAATAAACATCGAAATGTTGTCGGCAATGCATTGCGTTTATTGATTAATCGGTACAATCCACCTTTTTTTTGTGGATGCGCTGGGTTTCAATAACACATCATAATCAACGCAATAGTCAAAATATTTTTTCCGGGTTCCGGCGGTATTAAGTTGATAGCTGCATATCCCGGGGTGGTCCTGGTATTGATGGTCCCGACCGCCGTGGAGCCCCTGCATACAGGTGATTTCAGCAGCGTTACGGGCACAGGTGCCCACGGCCACACCATTCAGGGTTCGCATGCGGCTTAAAAGTAAGTTTTCCCAGGAAAGGTTTTTTCCGGAACACACCACCAGATCGCATCCCAGCTTGGCCAGAATAACGGCCAGTTCCGGGTGCTGTAACGCCTCCACAGGAACCATGGCAATGGCGGCAGGGCCATGGTGCAATATTTTATAGGGAAAAAAAGGGCTTTGCACCGTATCCGGTTCAATATTCGATTCCATAAAAAATTGCTGGCCCTCCGGGGTTATCAGGACCGGTACGGCCGGGTCGCCCTTGGCCATGGGCAGCGATACGGCAAAGGCCACCTTGTTCTTTTGGGCCAGCAGCAACAGAGATTGGGAGGAAATTTTATCTTCCATACCCTGGGGCAGCACCCACAGGGTTGGGTGATCATTTTTTTTCTCTGATACGGCAGTGGTCAATGATGCCAGGGATTTCTCTCCCGGCGGTGGGACGAAACAATGTACATCAAGCATTCCGGTTTCCGGCAACCGGTAATATCCGGTGAGATTTTCAACCCAGGGTTTCAGATAGATGTTGCGGTAGTTGTTCACCTGTCGTGATGCCATGCACTGTTGACGGTGAACATGGCTCAATCGCCCCTGGTCATCCAGGGGAATGTCCACCACAAAAATCTTGGAAGTTGCAGATGATTCGGAAAACAACGGTTTGCCCGTGGGGGGCACCACCGCAGACACCGTCCGGGTGCAGTCCATGGTAAGATCCTTGCCGGTTCGGTTGCAGGCTGCCAGGTAAATACCGTTTTCAAGGGCCCTGGCCTGCCATACCTCAAGGGGGTTCAAATTCCCCGTGGGGGGCCAGTTGGCCGGCACCCATAATAAATCCACCCCTTTGAGTGCCAGTGTCCGGGGAATCAGTCCGAAAAAACTGTCCGCACAGATGGCAATGCCCATGCGACCCCAGGGGGTGTTAAAGGTTCCCTCCTGATGGGGACTGCCCGGTCTTGCCCACCGCCTTTCCCCGTAAATTTTACGGTATCGGCAGATGGTGTTTCCAGCGGGATCAAGCACAAAGGCACTGTTATAAAAACTTTGGGTCAGCGGGTCCTGTTCCGGAAAGGTAATGCCGATGTAAACCTTCTGTTCCCGGGCCAGTGCGGCCATGGCAGCCATTGTTGTTCCCTGTTCGGTTTCCGTATAGGGCGCAATGTCCCGGCGGGAGGAAAAAGAGTAGCCGGAAACGGCAAGTTCCGTGTTCAGGATAAGCCTGGCCCCCTGCTTGGCGGCACTGCGGTTCAGTTCCAACAGAGCTTTCAGATTTCCGTCAGGATCTTTATGGTTCACCCCATAGTGGATCAGGGCGATTTTAAGGGATTGGGGAACAAAGGTCTGGGCCGTTGCCGGCACGCCCCAGTGGCACAACAGAAAAAACGTCAATACAATAGGTTTGAGCATAAATTTCATTTAAACCCATCCATCATCTCTTCGTTTAGTTCACTGGGGATATAGATGACACGTCCATCTTTAAGCTGGTAGGCCGTCCCCAGCTCAAACCCTTCATCTCCACCCACCGTGCGGTCTGTAATCTTTTTAACCTTTACGTCGGCGCCTTTTTTGGTGATCACCTGCCATTGATCCTTTACTTTTTTCATCACCGTGATCTCACTTTCCGGGTTGAAAAAATCAAGCACCTGGAAGGTGGCCATGAGGGAAAGGAGCAGGGCCACAATAAACACAAGGGCCACATCAAACAGATTGGCCACACCGTTCATGGGTTCTTCATTGCCCGCTTTTCTAAATTGCCCCGGGCGGCTGGTTGCAAGGTATTTCATAGGGGGTGCCCTTTTTCTGCCATGGCATCTGATTTTTTCACCATGGCTTCTGTGATCAGGTTGATATTCCGCATGTCTTCAATGGCCCATCGTTCCCTGGTGACGGAAAAAAAATGGGCTGTAATTCCCAATGCCAGTCCCACGACCGTGGTGGTAAATGCCAGAATCAGGCTGGAGGAAAGCTCTGCCATGTTTCCCTTGGTAAGTCCTGCAAGGCCGGTGCCCATGGGAATCAGGGTCCCCATGAGGCCAAGGCTCGGTCCAATGCGCACAATCAGCCGGATTTTATCCACCTCCCGCAGCAGGGCATAATGCTTCTGCTGGTTGAGGTCCTCCACCTTTTCTTCTTCAAACCGGCTTTGTTCTTTGATGATGTTTCCAAGGTTGTGGCTGTAATCGCCAATGTGGGCAGGAAGATTTTCCGCCAGGGATGGGGGCAGTTTCCGCTGGGACCGAATCAGTTCAAGGGAGTCGGTCAGTTTGCCGTTGCTGCGAAACTGGGTTCGTTTAATCCATTCTGCGATAAATCCACCGGTATAGACGAGCATCCAGAGACACAGGATCACCAGCAGGATCACCACGGGATAGAGCATGGACGTTGAAATGGTATAGAGTATGGTTTGAAGTGCAGGGAAAAAATTCAATGGGTATCTCCTTTAGAAAAATAGGTGCGGACAAATCCCAGGCCGGTCAGAAAAAGGGATATGCCCGATAATATCAGTATGGGGCGTAAGTCCGACTGGGGGGCTGGGCTGTTGGAAACGGCCATGGTAAAGGCGGCCTTGATTTCAGGATACAGGGGAGCAATGACCACTGTCATGAGAAAATAAAGGGCTATCAAGG
This sequence comes from uncultured Desulfobacterium sp., assembly GCA_963674605.1. Taxonomy (GTDB): domain Bacteria; phylum Desulfobacterota; class Desulfobacteria; order Desulfobacterales; family Desulfobacteraceae; genus Desulfocicer. Next base: position 3,479,552 of record OY771474.1, read on the forward strand.
TCATGGAAAGACCCAGAAATCCTGTACCGGATCCCATGTGACGACGGCGAGGTAAAAGCATGCCCAGGGTCAGGGTGATGATACCCATAAACATCCCAAAAAGAATCAATGTGGTTAAAAACGGCGGATATGGGGACAGGGAAAGGGCCAGGGTAAGATTCAGCAAAATCACGGTGGCGCACACCGGGCAGGGCACAACCAGCAGCAGGCTTGCCCGGAACAGGGAGGGATGCTTTGCGTTGGAAGGACGCATCAGAAGGGTTGTCCCCCAGACAAGGAGTCCTAGGGCCACCACAAGGTGTACCCACATGCCGTATTGAAGCAGGTGGGACAGCTTGTCCAGGTAATTTAAGAGGTTCAGTTGACTTACAATGGCGTAAATGCCAAAAAACAGAAAAAGATAGGCAAAAAAGCACCCCCCCGTAAAAACGGCTTTTTTACCCGGGGAAAGGCTTGTGCTGTATATCTGGGCTCCCAGCCCCACCCCGGCTTTAATGCCGAACACGGAAAAAGCCACCAATATGCCGCTCATCCAGAGTTGTTCAAACATTATATTCTTTTCCTTTTCCATCCCAGGAGCACAAGGCCCAGAATTATGATGACAATGGCCATGACCATCCAGGAGGAGCCGGAGGAGGTGACCTTGGTCTCTTCCATTTTTTCTTCCACCATTTCAAAGCCCTTGAGCTGTTTGCCCTCTTTTTCGGCCTTGACCGTTTCCTCCTGCTGAATCTCTTCCACGGTTTCTTTCAATCCTTCCCGGATCTTGACATGCTCTGCCTCATGTTCTGCCTGGTTTTTTCCCACGGCTTTGGCCACCACCATCTTGAACTGTTCCAGCTCTTTGGGGGTGAGAAGCCCGTACAGGGAGATGATGTTGGTGACAAATTTTTGAAGCATGGCATTGTTGCAGGTGTGTTCACAGCAGGCCACGCCCTTTTCAATGACGTTCAGGGCATAGGTTCTGGCCAGATCTTTTTTCACCTCCTCGGGTGCCTTCCAGTAATCTTTACGGTCCGCCTCCAGCATCCGGGCCGCCATGGACTGCTGGGCCCAGGGGTTGTTTTTGTTAAAAAAAGATTTAAGTTCCATGCCGTATTTGTCCTGGATATAAACCTCATAGATCTGCTGCCATTTGGCACCGTCAACGGCAAAGGGTGTGGTGACCTGCCAGCCCCAGAGATGTTCCACAAATCGATTCATCTCCCTTGCTCCTGCATAATTTTCTTTTTTCATGCCTTCAATCCATTTGGGATTGAGGTACCGGGAGCGCAGTTCCCTGCCGATGGTTTTTTCAATATCCTCCACCCGGGCATTATCGGGGTTTGCCTGATTGGACAGCACCACATCCGGATAGGCCCCGCTCACCCGTTTCACAGCCAGGGAAAGCCCCCCCAGTTCGGAGAAAACTCCGTCTGTGTCAAGGTTCTTGAAAAGATTGCTGGACCGGGTGTGCATGGTCATTTTTACATCTTCAAGGTTTTTTTTGTAGGCCGACTTCAGGGGTTTGCCCCACACATTTTTGCCGTATCCGAAAGAAACATAGTTGATGAACACATCGGCAATCTCGTCATCCCCTTCCCACAGGCCACTGGCCGGAATCAGGTCCTCAATGGTGTTGCCGTAAGCGCCCAGTGCGTTGGAAAAGACCCGCAGACTTTTTAACTGGTCCGCCTCTTTTTCATCATATCCCTTGTCCAGGAGGTAGCCTTTGATCTTCCGGTTGTGAAGGGCAATGAAATTATCCACATCCTGCAGCTGTCCGGCCCGGGTCACAGCCTCGTCCAGCAGCAGAATCAGGGAGGGGAAATTGTCCCGGAACAGGCCGGACACCTGCATGTGAACATCAATGCGGGGACGTCCCAGCACCGCACCGGGTATGGCTTCAATCCCGGTGACCTTGTTGTTTTTATCCCACACCGGTTTCATGCCCAAAAGATACAGAGCGGTGCCCACCTGGGTGCCCTCATTGCGCTGGAGTTCAATGCTCCAGAACACCAGGCCGATTTTTTCCGGATATTTGCCGTTTTCCTCCAGGTATTTTGCAATCAATTGTTTGCCCTGGTCTTTACCCAGTTCCCAGGCATCTTTTGACGGTACCCTGGCCGGGTCAAATCCGTAGAAATTATTTCCCGTGGGAATGGCATCCACATTTCTTAAAGGATCATTGGCCCCGGCCGAGGGGATGTATCTGCCTTGAATACCCTTTAGCAGATGATCCATCTCCCGGCTGCAGAGGCTTAATCTGCGTTGAATTTCTTCTGTGGAAAGATTGTCGTGACGTTCCTGAATCAACTGGGAAAATTCTGTGAGGCCTTCACCTTCGGGAGAAATTCCAAAGGTGTGAAGTCCGTAGGGAAGGTTTGCCTCCTGCAGTTCCAGAAGATAATGTTCAATGGTTTCCATGTCGTCTGGTGTGAAGGTGGTGATCTGAAGATCCTTGAGCAATCCCAATGTGCCTGCCAGGGTTTCAATGCGGTTTAATTTTTTGGCGGCAAGTTCCGGGCTTCGGGTCATGGTTTCTTCATACGCACTGATAAGACCGGCAAGTTCGCCGTACTCCTCATAGGTTCCGGCTTTTTTCATGGGGGGGATCAGATAATCCACAATGACACCCCGGCCCCGGCGTTTGGCCTGGACCCCTTCGCCGATATTGTCCATGATATAGGGATAAATGTTGGGGATGTCCTGGATGAGCACCTCCGGTGAGCAGGATTGACTAAGGCCTGCCTGTTTGCCGGGAAGCCATTCATGGGACCCGTGGGTGCCAAGGGAAACAATGCCATCAGCCTTGAACCCATGCTTGAGCCACAGGTAAAAGGCCGTATACTGGTGGTGGGGCCACAGTGCGGTGGAGTGGTAGAGTTTGGTGGGATCGTCGTGCCAGCCCCGGGAGGGCTGGGGCACCAGGACCACATTGCCAAGGGTGACACAGGGAAATATCATTTCCCGTTTCCGGGTCATGATGTTGGACTCCTCCACCCGGCCCCAGTCGGCCTCAACGCCTTTTTTGTAGTCGGGGTCAAGGTCCTGATACCATTTGTTGTATTGATCAAAGGGCAGACGAATCACTCTGTTTGCACGGATGAGGGCATCCAGCTCCCCCGGGGCCCAGGAGCCGATGTTTCTGCCCGAGGTCAGTAGCAGCTGTTTGATTTCCTCTTCCGAGGGCAGTTTGCCGTCCACATTATAGCCTTCCCTGGACAATCGCTGTATAATCTCTTCCAGGCTGCGGAATACGTTGAGGTAGGTGGAACCGATGTTCTGTTTACCAGGGGTGTGATTCCAGAACATGATGACAATCTTTTTGTCCTTGTTGGGAGTTGCCTGCAGACGCTGCCATGCCTTTAAACGTTTGATGAAAAAATCGATGTTTTCTTCAATGGGCTGGTAGGTGTAAACGGTTTTACCGCTTTGTTCGTCCCGGAAGGTCATCCTGCCCCCCAAAAGGGAGGGTTCAATGAGTCCCAGAATTTCAGGATTGCTCATGGCATAGGTGATCTCCATGGGACCAAGGCCCTGGGGATCTTTTTCCCATTGGGGAAGGGTCAGAAAATGCACCCGCAGGGGATTGAACACCGGAACGTCCAATTTTGTGAAAAGCTCACGGGTGTTTTGGACGTCGGAGGGAGAAAACTTAAAGGCCAGGGAGGCAATGATGTCCACCCGTGACTGCTTTGAGACCGGATCATAAAAGAATTGTTTCACTGCAGTTTGGGCCGGATAGGCGTACACCGGCAGTACATTGATGTTCTGTTCTTCCAGCTTTTGAACCAGTGTTTTGATCACCTGGCCGGTTTCTCCGGGATAGACATAGGTGTTCATTTCCGGAATGCCCACCCAGAACCCCTCTGATGCATAATGTCCGGATGACCGATACCAGGAAAAATAGTCCTCAAAAGTTTCAAATATTTTTTCGCTGTCCGGATGGAAAATACCGCTTTTGGGTATGACCTGGGGGGTGCTGACATCAATGTCCAGGTCCAAATCCCGGTGGAGCAGAAACGTAATCAGGCCAGACATGTTCCGGCGGGTAAAGGGCCGGGCATATCGCTTGACCTGGGGGTCGACAATAATTTTTTCCGGATTCCGGGGTACGGTGGAAAGGCCGTATACCTTTGTTCTATTAAAGTCAACCTGTTCAAGGGCGTAGTCCACCAGGGTACGGTACATGTCATCCAGGATAATGATATCCGCATTTTGGATTGTTTCAGGAGAAATCCTGTGGGTGACCAGGTCTTCTTCCGTATAATAGCAAAGGCTTACATTATCGGATATATATGGATTTTCCAGTAAATGGGAAATGGCCTGGCTTGTATTGTAGGAGGCTGCGGCCCCGTTCAGGAGAATAAGGCTGTGTTTTGTCCGGCCCGTGGCCGATGCTGAAGCCGCAAACAGGACAAAAAAAACCAGAGCTGATAATAATAATTGGTTTTTACGCATGATTTTTCCTCCCGCCATGCATGGCGGGTTGTTGATGGTGTTGTGGGCAGAGCCAGATCAGAATACGGTCTGCCCGTGGCAGTTTATAAGAAAGTCCTTGCAAACCAGGCAGGACTTTCTATCTTCGTTGTGGGCGGACCTGGGTCCCATAATGCGGTCCGCCCGTGGCGGTTATATGAAAAGGTAGCCTTCAAGTCTACCTCAGCAGAGCCCCTCCCCCGATGGGCAATAGGAACCGGACAATCGAGCTGTCTACAGTTCCGGTCCGGGCCCATTGCCCGTCGGGGGAGGGGCGGCGTAATGCCATTTGGCTCCGCGTCTACGACCCTATCTTCGTTGTGTCCGCCAGGACTATACCATTTGCCAGTGCCTCAAAGGCTCTGGCCATCACCACGGGGATATCCGGCATTGGGGTATGCTTTGGTGAACCCCTCCTTAAATCTTCCACTCCGTTGATCTGGGCGGTGACGGCCCGGCACATCTCATCAAAAAAACGTAAGTCTTTTATCAAACCTTTTTCGTGATCATCACTTACCGACAGGGCAAGTGCCATAAACCCTGCATAGGCGGGTGTGGACAACAGGCTTGTCAGCCCGTTTGCCATCTTTTCCCTGTCTCGTTCCCGGCAAGTCATGTAACCGGCAATGTCTGCAACCGTCACCTTGCGGTCGGCCAGTCGCTGGAAAATATCCCGATTTGCCGTAATGCGGTTCTGTTTCAGGATGGCCCGGGTTACCCCGTCATGGACGGCCCGGGCCATGATTTCCGCAATTTTGCTGTGTCCTCCTGCAAGGCCTGCATCCGGCCCCTCCCCCTGAACCACAATGATATTATCCGTGCCTGTACCCGTGGCCCGATGGGACCAGGGGGTGTATGAACTTCTGACGTCCATATCCAGCAGGGCTGCGGATTTGGCTTCGGTGATGGTTATAATGCACCTGGCCCGGGCATTGGGGGAGAGTTTCCTGTTGCACATGACAATGATGTTGATGGTGCCATGATGGAAATAATGACCTTCATCCTTTGACATGCGCATGGCATTGCCTTTTACACCGGCTGTGACCAGTGCTGTCACAGCCAGATCCTCATATTTTCTGGTGATGACGGCCAGGTTGTCCATGTCGGCACCGGTCATCAAGGCGCTGAATTCACCGTCATTGAAACCAAGATTTTTGCGGATGTCCTGTTTTACCTGTGTCACCCCGTGGGCCATGTGTTCCCGGCTGGCTTCCATGGGAACAAAGGTGTTGCCAACCCCCATTATCCCGGTCAGATCCCCTTCAAAGGTGGAGAGAATGTCCTGGGGTGATTTAAAATGGATGGCCAGGGATTTGAATTGATATTTTCCCACCCGGTGCCGAACCACGCGGGCATGATCAACATAATCCAGGTCAAGGACCACCAAATGTGTGTTAAATATGTTATCGGATGTTTCCGGTACTGTTTCTGCTGCAAGGGAAGGGGATGGCCCTTGGATCAATCCGAATATAAAAACAAAACAGTACACAAGGAATAGACATCTGCGAGGTTTCATGATTTTTTCCTTTGTCAAGGCGATTTCTGCCGAAAAATATACCCATGGCCATTCCGGCAGGTATGTTTTGTTCCGGCCCCAAAAATGAGCTCTGATTCCTTTGCCCAAAGGACAAGGAAATCAGAGAGATGAATTTAATACTGATATTTCAAGCCCACATAAAAGGAACGTCCCGGCATGGTATAGCCCTGGACTGCGGCATAGGATTCATCAAAAAGATTCCGAACTTCGGCCTTGACGGAGAGATCTCCGTATCTGTCAAAGGAGAGCAGTCTTTTGTTCAGGGTCAGGTCGGCCACGGTGTAGGCATCAAGGGTTGACTCCCCTGTGCCTTCGTAATCGGTGATATCCTGCTCACTGCTATGGCTGAAATTGAGGTTGGAGGAAAAACCTGCTGTATCATTGGAAAAACGAATGCCGTATGAAGCCGTCCATTCCGGGGTGTACTGAAGGTCCTCATCGTTTCCATCGTCGGTGTAATCATTCAGCCAGGTAAAGGAGGCGTAGGGTGTCAGCTGATAGGCAGTCCATCCAAGCAGACTGCTGATGTCCAGTTGAACGGACCCCTCAAGACCGGACAGGGTGGCACCGTCAACATTTTCGTAGCGGGTGAGATCCTCTGCCGGAATATAGGAATAGGCGATTTTGTCTTCGAAATCCGTGTAAAAATAGGTCATGCTGCAGGTAAAAATATTTTTGGAGATGTCCACACCGATTTCATATGTTTTACTCTTTTCAGGTTTCAGATCTGCATTGCCCGACCAGATACCAAATCCCCAGGCACTATAATCATCAAACATGTAGAGCTGGTCTGCGGTGGGCATTCTAAAGGCTTCGGCGTAATTGGCCCGGATGCTAAGGCCCTGGGTCAGTTTATACACAGCTCCCAGGCTGGAGGACCAGTTGGTTTCACTGGTACTCTGGTTGTCATCACTTTCCACATCATATTTGTCGTAACGTCCCCCTGCCGACAGAATCAATTTGCTGTCCAGCAGTTCGGTTTTTGCCATGATAAATGCCGACGGGTTGTCATAGGTGTTTTCCTCACCTGCAAGGGTATAGGAATTGGAGATGGCGTAATAGGTCCAGTCCACACCCGCAGTAACACGGGTGGTGTCCCACCTGGCGGTGAGCTGGGCCTGGGCGCCCTGTTGATCCGTATCCCGAAAATAACCGTGGGTGTTGCCGTAGGTTTCCGGATCAAAGGTTTCGTATTCGTCCTTGCCGTTGAAATAACGCAGATTCCACAATAAAAATCCATCTGCGGACTGGCCGTCATACACCAGATCAACGGTGTGAATGGCATGGTCCACATAGTCATCCAGATCATTGGCACTCAGGTAATCGGGATTGCCAATGCCCTCGCCCTGGTATCCGGTGTAGGTGATGCCCACGCGATTATCAGGGGCGAATGTCCAGCCGCCGTTGAGGCTGATCCGCTCCTTTGAATCAAACCCGGTGTTGTAATATTTATCCCCTTTGGCCGTGTTGTAATCGTCCTGGGATTCCCTTGAGATGGTGGCGGAAAAGTCAAAGCCCTTGGCATCACCGGAGATGCCTGCGGCTATCTTTTCATTATTCCAGCTGCCCAGAGAACCTTCCATAAAAGCAGATGTTTTTCCCTCACCTTGGCGGGTAATCACATTGACCACCCCGCCCATGGCCGAGGCACCATATTGCACCGACCCCGGGCCACGGATGATTTCCACCCGCTCCACATTGTCCATCATGATCTTTGACAGGTTACCGGTTCCAGAGCGTCGTCCATTGATCAAAATTAATACATGGCTTGCCAGATCGTTACCATGGGTTTCTGTTCTGAATCCCCGTACGGAAACAGATACCAGGGAATTGGGATATTCACGGATCATGAATCCCTGTCTGGACAAAAGATCACCCAGGTCCTGGACAAAGGTCTGCTCAATTTCTTTCTGGGTGATCACGGTGATGTTGGTGGTGACATCTTCTTTTTTTTCTTTCACCCTTCCTGCGGTTACCACCATGGTGTCCAGTACGGATGTTTTTGGTTCGGGAACAGTTTGTCCCCAGGCAGGCAAGGATATCGTCGCAATAACTGCTGTAAAAAAGGTGGCAATCCAACGCTTCATAATGATGATTTCTCCTCAAAATAACCGCCATGAATGGACCATTTTCACCTTGGTTCACCCACAACGAAGCTTGAAAGTCCTGTGTGTTTTGACGGAACTTTCTCATTAAATGGCTTGTCCGAAAAAACAAAAATCCCCGGACCGAAATAATTTTCAATCCAGGGATTTCCCTTTTTTATCCTTAGATACGTCACCGGGCGACTTTTTCCACAAAGTATAAGCCCGCTCTGTACAGGTAGGTCTTCTGACTTCCGGATCAATCTACCGGCCGCACCTTCCCAACCATATGGTCAGTGGCATTTTGCAGCTTTCGTCCCCGGTCACAGCGGTGGGCCCGTCCACGATTTTAACGTGGTTCCCTGTTATGCTTTACTTCAGCACCTGTACAGCAAGATATATTACCCCAGCTGGCTTTAATGTCAAGCAAATATTAAAGTCAAATATCCCATCTTTTTAATTGATCTTTACGCAACATCATAATGGGTATATGGCAATAAATCTGTTGACTATTGAGAGAAAGAGTGGTTAAAGTTGCTGTCAAAATTGTCTGGGTGCTTTGTAATAAGCATAGGGAAATTCAAATAGTGACCTTCCATGACGGTGTGGTACATTTTTTTTGATTTCCCAACAGGGAACCCCGTGAAAATCGGGGACGGGCCCGCCGCTGTAATCCTTTTTCTCTTGACATTTAAAGGGAAAATCGCTTCGGCGTTTTATGCCACTGCTTTGTGCTTTTTAAACGTTTTTTTTTGCATTGCCCTGTACTTTGGGGATATGAAAACGGATAAAATGCCTGGTGGGAAGGCTGCTGAAGAGAACGGAAAGTCAGAAGACCTGCCCAGGCAAGATGCGTTGTTTCCCGTGGACAGAGAAACTGCGCAATGATCCCTCCGGATAAAAATGGGACATCCCGGATCGTTATTATCGTTACGGTTTGGGGGTGTTACCTGTCTTTGTTATTTTCCCATCGCCCCTTATGGTTGATACCCGGTAATGGTGCCAATGGATGCCTTGTGCATCGCCACCATCAATCACCGTACATGTTATTTGTTGTCCGTTAAAGAAACAGGAGTTTAAAGGAGCGTAAAGATGAAACACAGGACAAAAGGAGCAGGCAGCAAACGAGGTATTGGTTATATTATAACGGTATTTTTTGCAATGATTTGCATGGGCAGCACGGTATTTGCCATGGATCTGGGTGAAATCAATCCGGGCAAAATTGATCTGTCCGGTTGCGTTGAGGTTGAAGTTGGTTTTGAGGATAACGGGGTGGATGATGAAGATAGCAGCGATATTTCACTTGCCACGGCGGAAGTGGGATTGGAAGCAGCCCCCACAGATTGGTTGACTGGATTTGTGCTTTTTTCCTGGGATGACGATGCCGAAGAGATGATTTTTGATGAGGCCCATGTTAAACTGGGTGATTCTGACAGCATACCTTATTATATTCAGGTCGGTAAATTGTACGTTCCCTTTGGTATATATGAAACCAATATGATTTCAGATCCCATGACCCAGGATCTGGGAGAAACAGCAGACACAGCGATTCAAGTGGGTATCAACATGGGCGGTGTCAGTGCTGCTGCATATACATTTAACGGTGACATCGATGAAATTGATGAAGATGACGATATCAGCTGTTTTGGTGCTTCCCTTGCCTATGAATATGAATCCGAAGCCTTTACCTTGGCTGCCGGTGCAGACTGGATAAACAATATTTTTGAGTCCGGTGGACTCAGTGAGGTGGCAGACGATCATGCAGGACTCGTTGAGTATGTGGATGGTTACTCCCTCCATGCACTTGCATGCATGGGGCCTGTCTCTTTTATGGCAGAGTATGTTTCTGCAGGTGATGATGCTGATTTTGGCGACGGTACCGAAATAGATGGCCCTGCAGTCTGGGCCCTTGAGCTGGGATATACCGTTGATCTGGCCGGAAAAGAAACCATCTTTGCCCTGGGATATCAGGCATCTGAAGATGCTGTGGAGATTTTGCCTGAATCCAAAATTCTTTGTTCCGTGGGCATGGCTTTCAACGATTATTTTTCCGCTGCAGTGGAGTACGCAAGCGCAGAGGATTATGACACTTCCGATGGTGGAAGCGGTGAAGATGTTGATAGCCTGACCTTTCAACTGGCCCTTGAGTTTTAAGTAGCCAATTTACGATCTGCTTGACAGCCCGTTTTTGATTTATGTATTACGATTTAGTGAAATTTCCAGATTAACAGAAAGATTGGCGTTTTTAAGCCAAGTAACGGATATGGTAACGGTCATGATCTTCAATCTTGCAGGGGATAAGATTGACGCACTCCATAAAAGATAAATTCAAAAAAAGGCATCATTCATATGCTCCATAAAAATGAGCATTGTTTAAAGCAAAAAAGGGAGAGGAGAACAAAATCTCCTCTCCCATGGCTGAAGGGCTATCAGTGGTAGTCGTGGGTGCCCAGGATCACATCAATGCCGAATTTGCCTTTGAGCATCTCTGCTTTTTCTTCCGGGGTGCTATAAGGGCAGTCGGGCTTGGCATTGGCCATGCAGGACGACAGATAAATTTTGTCCGGTTTGAGCTCGGAAAGTTTCATGGTCATGCCCGTGTTGGGCACCAAGGTGCGCCCGGGGCATTCGCATTTGACAAAGCCGACCACCTGGGACTCTGATTCAAATTTGCCATCGCCAAGGGCAGCGGCCTTGAGGCATCTCCACTCGCCGGGACATCCGTATCCGGCATCCATGTACGCTCCACATCCAACTACGATAACTTTTTCCATATTTTCTCCTCTCGTTGAATTGTTGATTATGAGCCTTTGCTCGCAATTGTTAGGTATCAATCTCGACCGGATTATTCAACAGGAAAGTTTATTATTTTTACAGCCGGGGTGGAGCTTATACCCTCATTCGGGCTTACAATGCTTGCGGGCCATGGGCTGAATTCGCGTGTGAGCAGCTGGCAGTTGTGTCCAATTCTGCCAAGACCTGCCCAGGTTGCAGATGTTTTTTTGGGGAAAATTCGGGTGTGTCCCACTTTTTGTACAACTATTTTCGTGTCAATTATCGGGAGCTGGATTTAAAAAAACGGGCTTGATTACAGCATGGACCACCCGTCACATTTGGTGGACGAACGGGGTCAGGCTTGTGTTATTGTGCTTTTTACAACTGCCTGTGTTTCAAGCCAAACTTAAATAAAAGCGCCAATAACGCAAGCCTGACCCCACCCCAACCAAGCCCAAATGTTGAAAATTCATATATGTCATTTCCTCTATTTCATTGGGCTGACCAGTTGTTTGCAAACCGCATTATCTTCACATTAAAACCGTGGACCCTCTTGCCGGCTTCATGATAGGATGTCCACATATTTAAGCTTCAGCACCAAAGAACAAAATTCAAATAATAAAGATCGGAATTTATTCGGTCAAATAGATAATATAATGATTACTATTCGAAAAAAGCGAACAAAATATGGAATGGCTTAATTATCATCATCTTTACTATTTTTGGACAGTTATGAAAGAAGGCAGCATTACCGCAGCCAGCAGCAGACTCAGGTTGGCCCAGTCAACCATCAGTGCTCAGCTGGCCAAACTGGAGGAATCTTTCGGTGGAAAACTGTTCAACCGGCAGGGGCGAAAGCTGGAAGCCACGGATCTGGGTCAGCTGGTGTTTCAATATGCCGACAAGATATTTTCCCTGGGACGGGAACTGATGGATCAAGTTCACAGCCGGCCGGTGGTTGGCCCGCTTTCACTGAAGGTGGGGATCGTGGATGTGGTACCGAAACTCATGGCCAGAAAGCTGATTGAGCCAGCCCTGTGTATGGGAAAAACCGTTCGCCTGGCATGCCACGAAGGCAAAGAAAAAGAACTGCTGGCGGATCTTGCCCTGCACAATCTTGACCTGGTGATTTCCGACGGATTGCCACAGCCTGGCCTTAGCGTGAAAACCTACAATCATTTTTTAGGAGAATGTGGGGTCACTTTTTTTGCCGAAAAAAAACTGGCGGAAAGTCTGTCTGAAAAATTCCCGGACTGTCTGGATAACGCCCCCATGGTAATGCCCATGACCATGTCATGGCTCCGGGGCGCTATTGATCAATGGTTGGACGATTTGTCCATTCGGCCGGTGGTGGTGGCTGAGTTTGAGGACAATGCGCTGCTTACAGTTTTCGGGCAGGCCGGAGACGGTGTATTCATGGCGCCCTCTATTATTGAATCTGAGGTCAAAGCCCAGTATCAGGTGGATATCATCGGCCGGTGTGACAATATCAAGGAACGGTTTTATGCGATCTCTGTTGAGCGAATTCTTAAGCATCCGGCGGTTGTGGCCATCACCGACACTGCACGCCATTCAGTGTTTTCCAGCGAGTAATGCCCACTGTCATGGCATCATCATTTTTTTATGGCACACGATCAAATCGAGAAACGGCTGAACCTTGAGATGGACAGTTCAACGGTATCTGAATGACAGGCTGCACCTGCCGAAGCTGCGACTTCCAGGCCAATCTCTTCCTGGATATGGACCGGTTACCTTTTAATTGCAATATATCCGGCAAATAGATAGGCTTTAAAAAAAATTTGAATTTTTATAAAACCCACTTCTTCTAATAAAGATTCTATACGCTTTTGAGGGATGAAGTGAACCTCTTTTTCACGAATTTCAAATTCTTTATTAACCCGATCATTGTCATTTCTTACAGACATTTGCTGATTTTTCCAGGCAGAATTCATCGTATTGTATGCCTCTGAGCCAATTTCCCCTTCAAGGTCTACAAGAACTATAAGAGCACCTGATTTCAATTTGTCCGCAATGCCTTTCAGGAAGTATAATTTATTACCGTCATCAGGTAGAAAGTGCATAACCAAAATTGAGGTGGCAGCATCAAAGTTATTTTCTTTTACATCATCAACAAGACCATGGATAAGTGATATTTTGTTCAACAGGGAAGCCGCTGCCACTTTTTGTCTGGCAATGGAAAGCATAGACTCGGCTGGATCAAAACCGGTAAAATGCCAATGGGGATTCATTTCAGAATATTCAATTATCTCTTTCCCTGTACCGGCACCAGCCACTAATATCCTTGCGTCTTTATTCAAACCAGCTTTTAGAAGATGTAGCGTTAACTCATAAATAGTATGATAACCAGGTATTATTTTATGTGCCGTATCATCATACTCATTGGACCAGTCACCATTAAAATCTATTTTCTTTTTCATGTTTTTAAGTGCCTTTGAAAGCCAATCAGGAGAGGCTTTCTTCTTTTAAATCAGGCCGTTCCGGCAGGCCACCACGGCGGCCTGGGTCCGATCATTGACATTTAGTTTGTTGAAGATATTGATCATATGGCTTTTGACTGTATGGGGACTTATGAAAAGCAGGTTACCGATCTCGTTGTTGGTATAGCCTTGGGAAATGCATTCCAGGACCTCTATTTCACGGTTTGTGAGGGAGAACCTTTGGACCTGGGAAGCTGGATGGGCGAGTTCCCTGTGTGCTGGCGCTTCAGCCACAGAAAGCTTGGCCTCCAGAGAACGGACCCTCTGGTCCTGGATCTGGATACGGTCTTTGAGTTCACGGGTATTAATGGGAAGAGATACAGAGTTTACAAGATGGCCTTGCCTGTCCAGTACCGGATAGGCGGCTGTCTCGCTCATGGGGGATGTCAGGGCCGGGCATTGGTCGGCCATGGCTTTTCCCCCTGCTACGGCAGCGGCAAAGGCCATGCATGTCGGATATCCGCATTCCCGGCAGTTGGTTTTGGGAAGGATTTTGAGAATATCCATCACCGGGACTTTGAAAATGCAATCGAAGCAGGGCCTTATATTCTCCTTTTTGGCGTCAATGGAGTTGAGAAGATCGGTGAAACGGCCTGGAAAGGATTGGGCATCGGCCCGGGTTTCAAAAAAATGGGCGGAGGCCTGCTCCGGATAGAGCAGGCAGCGGTAATCCTCATACAGGAACCTGATATGCCCGGGGTGTTCATACCAGAGCGCACCCTCCATTTCCCCGTTAATGTAAGGAAAAAGGGGAGCTACATTCTGATTTAGCTTAAAGGAAAGCGACCAGACGCCGGGGGCATTGCTGGGGCTGTTCGAACCTGAGCGGCGCACGGCACCGGGAATAATGCAGTTAAGGTCAAAATAAGAAATCAGCGGCATGGCAGCCTCCATATTTGAAGTCCCCAGTATCATATCCCGTACAGAAAAATTTAAAATCCCCCAAATGGGGGATGTCTTATTTTTTTTAGACTGGTACCCATAATTAGGCAAGCAAACTCTTTATGAGGTGAGAAATGATGAACAAAGCTGCTCTAACCAAGGCGCCTGAAACAGAAGCAATAATTCGGTTTCAGGACTGTGACCCCTTCGGGCACCTGAACAATGCCCGCTACCTGGATTATTTTATCAATGCCAGGGAGGATCATTTGGCACACCATTACGGCCTGGACATTTTTCAGCGGCAAAAACGCCTCAACCAGACCTGGGTGGTGGCCAAAACCAGTATCGCCTATATTCGTCCGGCAGTTGTCATGGAGCGGGTGAATATCTGCACCAGCTTGCGTCAATACAGCCGGACCAGGCTTCAGATGGAAGGGGTAATGAAGGGGATAGGTAATAAATCAGTGTTAAAGGCCCTTGTCTGGATTGACTTCAGGTATATTGATCTGGGGAAAAACAGGGCTGTCGATCATCCCCAAGACCTGATGGTTTTGTTCAAGGCCATCGCAGCGGCGGACGGCCAGGAAGATTTTGATACCAGGGTCAAATCGGTTTGCAGGTCGTTGACAGAACATGCCGGAACTCTACAGGACCGGTCAAAGTAAGAAACGGTACTTTTCAGAATAATTGATGTTATGAATGTGTGAGCGTTTTCCAAGCTCACTCACATTCATGACCCAATGATTCTATCCTTATTCGTTGTGTGTTACTTTGCTCTTTTCTAAAGACCGTTAATAAATTCAGAGAACCATTCCCACCCAAATTTTGTTATTTTTCTTTCAAGGCCCCTGGGTATTAAATCATGAGGATTTTTACCAATATCCACACCAACGATGGGGATTTTATTTGCCAGAGAACAATCTATTTCCCAAAGAACTATTGGATCTGATGATGTTTGATCAGAGACAATAATCATCACACCATCCACGCCCCGAATCTTTTTTTCAACGATTGGCTTGCATTGAGACAATTCCATCTTTTTTCGATCAAACGTAGAAAAATCTATGCTTGGTTTAGAATAAAGTTCCCATCTGTGCCTACCGTTGACCAGCATATCTCTATATCGAATATCAGATTCAGCGCTCCCGACATATATTTTTTTGGTCTCTCTAATCGGCAAATGGGTTGGTATTCCTTTTTTAAATTTTACATTATGGACAATCATCTGAGCCTCCCAATTTTTAGATGAAATATTTTAATCGGGCTTGGTCACAATTTGGGGCACCTGTCACAATTGGTGGGCCAACGGGGTCAGGCTTGCTTTATTTGCATTATCATTGGGGGATTTGGTTTGTGTAAACAGACGGTGATAACGCCAATAACAAAAGCCTGACCCCGTAGCAAAAACGATTTTAATAAAAGACCCTGAAACACAAAATGAGCCATAATTTTTATCAAAGGCTTCAGATTGTTGGCGCATTGGTTTTTTCCCTTTTTGAAAAGGTGCATCCAATGTTTGATTAACTGTGGGTGTTCTTGAGCTTTGGTGGCACAAGAGAAATTCTTTGTTTGGAAACCATGGCGGCAAAGGCCATACAGTTATTAAACCCACAGTCTCCCCATTTGTTTTGTTAAGTGGGGAAGAAGCTTACTAAGTATAAAGCCTGTAACGCCGTGGTCAAGTTTTTTTCAGATCAATTTAAAGATTACCTTGTGGCTGATATGAAGACTCCCTAAAATCGGAAAGAAAACCCCTGGCTCTCTTTAGCTCAGAGGATGTGCCCATAACGCAAGCCTGACCCCATCCCAAAGTGGTCCATGTTGTGATCAATCCCCAAATTAATAAAATGCCGTATATAATCCTATATAAGTATAGTATTGTATACACATATATATATTATCTTTTTATATTAAATAGTTATGGTGTTTATCGTCCGGACATATAGATGATTCTATACAAAGGGATCACAAAAAAATCAGATGTTCAGATGCAAAAATAAGTTCCCCTGAAAGTCCATGCGGTGTTGTTGTAATGACCTGATATCATTTTGTATTTAAGTGATCTGCCTTTTCGCGTTATCTGTCGGAAGCGTTTTTTTTTTCTATTGTGAGTTCTGTTGGCAGAGTAGTTGCTATCTGTATTAAGTTCAAAAAGCCGGCCAACAAAAACTTGAACCTTGAGTTAAAGAAAATCAGGAGAATAATATGACTATCCACAAGATTATGGTGGTGGGATCAGGATTGATGGGAAGTGGCATCGCACAGGTCTGCGCCCAGGCAGGCATCCAGGTGATCCTGAATGATGTTTCCCCGGAGGCGTTGGACAGAGCAAAGAAAAATATCGCATGGTCCGTGGGGAAATTTGTTGAAAAGGGAAAGGTTTCCGAGAACAAAGAAACCATCATGAACCGGATTCAAACCACAGGCGATTATGAGATGGGTGCCGATGCGGATCTGGCCATTGAAGTGGTGTTTGAAAACATTGAAATCAAACATGAAATTTTTAAAAAGTTTGATGCCGTCTGCCATGCCGGTACCATCATTGCCAGCAATACATCCGCCATCCCCATAAGTGAGCTTGCCGCCGTAACCGGTCGTCCGGAAAAAATTCTTGGCATACATTTTTTCAGCCCGGTTCCCATGATGCCGGCAGTGGAGGTTATCAAGGGCATTGAAACCTCGGATGAAACGGCCGAGATGGGCAGGGCCTTTGCGTTAAAAATAGGCAAGGAGCCCATCATGGTCAATCGTGATATTGCAGGTTTTGTTATAAATCGCATTAATTTCCCTTCCACCATTGAAGCCATTAAGCTGGTGGAACGGGGCATCGCAAGCTGCGAAGATATTGACAAGGGATTGCGCCTGGGATCCGGACGAAAAATGGGAATTTTTGAGACCGGAGACATGGTCGGTCTTGATGTAACCTATGGTGCCATGATGGCGGTTTACAAAGAGACGGGAGACAGTCGATTTTATCCTCCCTTACTGCTCAGAAGAAAGGTAAAGGCCGGACATCTGGGACGTAAGACAGGTAAGGGATGGTATGAATATAATGAAGACGGGACAAGGAAGGGATCAAAATAGATGGGACATTATAAAGTTAATCAGAAAGATATCTTTTTTATTTTAAAAGAACAATTGAACTATGGGCAACTTTGCGAGCTTGATAAATACAGCGATCTTAATGAGAAAACCCTGGATCTCCTGGTTTCCGAAGCATTCAGTTTTGCCAAAGGTGTCCTGGATCCCCTCAACGAAATAGGCGAAAAATGGGGGGTTAAATTTGAGAAAGGTAAGGTAACTTGTCCCCCTGAATTTAAAAAGGCATTTAAGCAATATGGTGCCGACGGCTGGACCGCTGCTGCCAGGGATGTGAGATACGGGGGACAAGGCTTTCCCACCATGATGCGTGTGGTCATAAACGATCTTATGTATGGTGCCTGCCAATCCTTTAACATGGCACCCAGCCTCACCCATGGGGCAGCCCATCTCATTGAGTCCTTTGGGACAGAGGAATTAAAAGAGCGTTATGTCCCCAAAATGTTTAATGGTACATGGTCCGGCACCATGTGTCTTACGGAAGCAGATGCCGGTTCCAATCTTGCAGCCACCGGTACCACAGCCACGCGTGAGGGAGATCATTTCAAACTTGTGGGCACAAAAATTTTTATTTCCTGGGGAGACCATGATCTTACCGATAATATCATTCATCTTGTACTGGCAAGAATCGAAGGTGCACCCCAGGGCGTGAAGGGCATCAGCCTTTTTGTGGTCCCCAAATTCAGGCTCAATGATGACGGAACGCCCGGCGAATTCAATGATGTTACCTGCGGTAATGTGGAGAAAAAGCTGGGACTTCATGCTTCCCCCACGGCAGTGTTGAATTTCGGCAGCAACAATGATTGCATCGGTTATCTGTGCGGGAAAGAAAATAACGGTCTTGCTCACATGTTTCAGATGATGAATGCCGCCAGAATAAACACCGGCGTCAGCGGAATGACCCTGGGCAGCACCGCATACAGAAATGCCCTGGAATATACAAAAAGTCGTGTTCAGGGTAGGGACATTGCCGGCAGGAAAAAAGGGGATGTTTTCATCATTGATCATCCCGATATTAGGCGGAATCTTTTGTGGATGAAGGCATCTGTGGATGGTATGCGCTCCATGATTTATACGGCGGCGATGCGGGCAGATCTGGCCGCCGAGCTGCCGGAAGGGGAAGAGAAAGAACATCATACCAACCTGGTGGATTTTTTAACGCCCATCATTAAAGCCCATTGCTCTGATATGGGATTTCGCGTATGTGAAACCGCCATCCAATGCCTGGGAGGATACGGCTTCTGCAAGGATTTTCCCCTGGAACAATATTTAAGGGATGCCAAAATCATGTCTCTATATGAGGGGACAAACGGTATTCAGTCCATGGATCTTCTGGGACGAAAAATGACCCATAAAAATGGTGCTGCTTTTAAAGCCTTTCAAAATGAGATTAAACGGTTTTGCGATAAAAACAGAGAACATTCCGAGCTGGGAGATAAGGTAAGGGGCCTTGAAGGGGTTGCAAATACTCTGTGGGAAACCGCCGGAGAACTTCAAAAAAGAAAAGAAAGCGATCCCCTGCAGTGGGCATCTTATACCTATCCTGCCCTCACCGCATTTGCGGATATTGCCATGACCTGGGTGCTGCTGGATATGGCCCTCATCGCTTATCCCTATACAGAAAAAAAAGGCAAAAAGAACGATTTTTACAGGGGGAAAGTGCTCCAGGCCACCTATTATGTGGACATAACCCTTCCGCATACCTTGGCTACCCTTGAGATCTGTCAGCGTAACAGCAGGGAAATCGTCGTGGTACAGGACAATGCCTTCTAAGTAAAAGGATACGGGATATGAAAGAAGCAGTCATTATCAGTGCCGTTCGAACCCCGGTGGGCAGGTATATGGGGGCGCTTAAATCCGTAGAAGCCTATGATCTTGCATCCCTGGTACTTGGGGAAGCTGTGAAAAAAATTAATCTTGACCCTGGACAGGTGGATGAAGTCATCATGGGTCAATCTTATCAAAATGGTGAATATGTCAATATCGCCAGAATGGCGCTTTTAAAGGCGGGTTGGCCGGAAAAGATCCCCGGAGTTACCCTGGACCGTCGATGCTGTACCGGGCTGGATGTGGTTCGTTTTGCCGCATCTTTGATTCGATCAGACGAGGCGGAAATAGTAGTGGCAGGCGGTGTTGAAAGCATGAGTAACGCGGAATTTTATCTTCCCGGCAGCATGAAATGGGGCATTGGTGGTAAAAAAGGGATGCCCAGGGGACATGGCGATCTGTCCATGTGGGGGCTGCCCTTTTATGATCGTATTCAGAGGGCCAGGGTGATGTCCCAGCCCGAAGAAAGATACGGCATTCTTCCTTCCATGATGTCCTGGGCCGAAACCGGGGCCAAAGAAGAGTCAATTTCCCGACAGGCCTGTGATCAATGGGCCAAGGAAAGCCATCAAAAGGCCTGTGCCGCCATGGAAGCCGGTAAATTTGATGATGAAATGGTACCGGTCACTGTTCCCCAGCCCAAGGCAGATCCCTTGGTGGTGGACAGGGATGAAAATCCGAGACCCGACACGACCATGGACAAATTGATGCGATTAAAACCGGTAATGGGCGGTGTCTGTACGGCGGGGAATTCCTCCACGGAAAACGACGGTGCCGCAGCCGTGGTGATCACGTCCGCTGAAAAAGCGGCTGAACTGGGCATTAAACCCTTTGCCACCCTTAAAAGTTGCTCCGTTGCCGGAGAAGACCCCAAACGTGCCTATAAAACCGTTCCGGCGGCTGTGAAAAAAGCCTTGCAAAAAGCAGGCGTGACCCTGGGCCAGATGGACCTTATTGAAATCCAGGAAGCTTTTGCGGCCCAGGTGCTTGCGGATCTGAAAGAGATGGGTGTGGGACCGGAACAGTATGGAAAAATCAATGTGAACGGTTCGGGGATTTCCCTGGGACATCCCATTGCCTGTACCGGCACCCGGGTACTTGTCACCCTGCTTCATGAGATGAAAAGACGAAATGCCCGATATGGGCTGGAAACCATATGCGGCGGTGGCGGTCTTGGAATTGCCGCTGTTCTGGAACGAAATGTATTTGACAGTTAGACGCGATGATCCGGTTGAACCTCTTACTGGGGCTGCGGTCGGGCCTGTGTATGGGCATTATCAATGGTGTTTGGGTGTGTTTATTATTAACGCTTGTGCAACGGAATTGGCATTGGTTGTTCCCGGCAGGGAATACAACCGGTTCATCGAGTCTGGCGATTTTGTTTGCTAGTCGCCTTAAAGGAGAAAACAATGGCGTTTAAAGAAAGTGATGTTTTGGTTATGGATGCGGTTCGTACAGCCTTTGGTAGGGCGGGTGAAAAAGGGATTTTTTGGAAAACAAGAGCCGAGGATATGTCCGTTGCCGTGCTGCAGGGTCTTATGAAACGAAATCCCAAGGCTTCCCCAAAGATGGTGGAGGATCTTATCTGGGGGGCCACCAATCAGATCGCAGAGCAGGGCGGTACCATTGGAAGAATGATTTCCATGCTGGCGGACTGGGGATGGGAAGTTCCCGGGTGCTCAGTGGATCGAATGTGCGCAGGGGGACTTACCGCAGTGGGATTCGGTGTTTCTTATATTGCAAGCGGTATGGCCGATTGTGTCGTGGCCGGGGGTGTGGAGCATATGGGACATTTGCCCATGGGCTATATGCGTGATTCACATCCCGGGGCAGAGGCGGCCATGGGCGGTGCATCCGCCTTTAATATGGGGATGACCGCAGAAAATATCCATGATCTGTGTCCGGAATTAACCAAAGAAATGACCGATGCCTATGCCGTGGCATCCCAGCATAAAACCCAACAGGCCGTAGCTGCCGGAAAAATGGTGGATATGATCATCCCCATGGAAGTAGAGCTGGCCGATGGTACAAAGATCATCGCAGATAAAGATCAACATCCCCGGCCTGAAACCACCATGGAAAGTCTGAAAAAACTCAAGACCCCCTTTCGTGAAAATGGACGCGTCACTGCAGGTAATGCTTCGGGTTTAAATGATGGCGCAGCAGCAGTACTTCTCATGAACGGAAAAAAAGCCAAAGAAGTCGGCATGGCACCCACAATGCGATGGATCTCCACAGCGGTGGCTGGCGTTGATCCCAAGATCATGGGCACGGCTCCGGTGCCGGCCACCTTGAAAGCACTGGACAAGGCCGGTCTTACAATGGACGATATGGATATCATAGAGGTGAATGAAGCCTTTGCCATACAGGCATTGTACGATCTGGATCGCTTGGGCCTGAAAGCGGATGATCCCCGGGTGAATATCTGGGGGGGAGCCATTGCCTATGGACATCCGCTTGCGTCATCTGGTCCCCGGCTCATTGCATTTATGCAGAGACTTTTTAAAGAAAAACCCACGGCAAAATATGGCCTTACGACCATGTGTGTGGGAAGAGGTCAGGGGTATTCAATGATCTGGGAAAACCTGAACAGACAATAAAATGAGGACAATTATGCCAGCGCTAATGCCGGAAGAATTTGAAACCTTCAGATTAAAAATACGTGATTTTGTTGAAAATGAGCTGGATCCCATTTCCCTTGAGATTGAGCAGCATACGAAAATTCCAGAAGATATGGTTGATCGGATGCGTCAATTGGGGCTTTTTGGTCTTTCCATCCCCGGAGAATACGGAGGCTTGGGGCTGAGCACTCTTCAGGAGGTCATCATATACGAGGAGATAACCAGGACCAATGCCTGTCATCGTTCGCGCATCGGTACCAGTAATGGAATCGGTTCCATGGGGATACTGTACGACGGCACAGAGGAACAAAAGCGAAAATACCTGCCGCGTATCGCCTCCGGGGAATGGACCGCCTCCTTTGCACTGACGGAACCCGATGCTGGATCGGATGCCGCCAATATTTCCACCAGCGCTGTCTTAAAAGAGGACCACTGGGTTCTCAATGGTACAAAACAGTTTATCACCAATGCGGATACGGCCCGGGTGTTTACCACCATTGCCGTCACCGATGAAAAAAAGGGGGCCCGGGGCGGCGTCTCCGCATTTATAGTGGAGCAGGGAATGCCGGGCTTTTTTGTGGGACCTGCGGATTTAAAGATGGGTTTGAAGGGATCTCATACCCATGAATTGATTTTCAAGGACTGTATCGTCCCCAAAGAAAATGTCATCGGCGGTATGGAAAAAGTGGGGGAAGGATTTAAAACCGCCATGCGGGTGCTGGACAAAGGTCGCTTGTCCATGGGGGCTTGTGCCCTGGGGGCCTCCCAAAAAATGATGGAATTGTGCATGGAGAGAATCCTGAAACAAATTGAAGAAGGTGTCTCCGGAAACAATATCCAGGCCGTTAAATTTGATCTGGCGGACATGGGAACACAGATCTATGCCGCAAGGCAGATGCTTTACCATACGGCATCATTGAGGGACAGTGGCGGGAACGTAACCACAGAAGCCTCCATGGTGAAGGTGTTTTGTACGGAAATGGCAAGCCGTATTGCAGAAAAAGCCATTGATCTTTTTAGGATGGATGGCGGTCTGACCATGAATCAAATGGAAATTTTTTTAAGAGATGTGCGTTTGTATAGAATTTATGAAGGCACCAGTGAGATTCAACGGATCATCATTGCAAAAAATCTTTTAAAAAAATAGTCAATATTCGGCCAGCACCCCATCTCCATGTGTTTTGGTCTGCTCCAATAGAGTTTAATGCTATGCGGTCCCAAACAGGCGAATAGGGGGCACGGTTTAAACCTTTACAGTGGCAAACTGGATATTTACAAAAAATAAGCGCGATTTCGGGTTGAGATTTTGATGGAATTCCTTATCCCCCCTTAGGAGAACGAAGGTGAATTTTGAACTCAATAAAGAACAAAAACAGATCATAAAAGCAGTTAAAGATTTTGTTAAAGGCGAATTTAAAAAAGAGATTGTCCATGAACTGATAAACAATAAAACCTATCCGGAAAAGATCTTTAAGAAAGCCTGTGAACTTGGCTTTTCAGGTATTGATTTTCCCGAATCATATGGCGGCGAGGGATTGGGCATTCTGGAAAAATTGCTGATTGCCGAAGTGTTGGCCAGCGCTAATTCCACGGTGGGGAGCTGTGTGGCCCTGGCCGGATATGGTGCTGACATATTACTTGCCCATGGCAGTGAGGAACAAAAAAAGACCTGGCTTCCAGAAATCGCCGATGCAAAAACGCTTTCAAGCTGTGCCTTTACAGAAGCGGGGATGGGAAATGACTTTAAGGGGTGTAACACCACGGCGGTTAAAGACGGCGATAGCTGGTTGATCAATGGGAGCAAGACATTTGTCCTCAACGGCGGGCCATTGGCTGGTTTTTACATTGTTCTATGCAAAACAGATCCGGATGCTGAAATCCCAGGGCAGAGTTTGAGCACCATACTTGTGGAAGCCCATTGTGAAGGGGTGTCAACCGTTGATGTGGGGAATCGATTGGGGAGCAGACTTTTATATTTGAGCCATGTTGATTTCAATAATGTTCGTGTCCCGTTGGAAAATCTCATTGGTGGGGAAAATCAGGGGCTTTCCCAGGTTGTTGACTTTTTAAATCAGAGTCGCCTGCTGGTGGCTTCTCTGGCGGTGGGGACCGCCCAGGGGGCCTTTGACCGGGCCTTTGAGTACGTAAAACAAAGGGAACAATTCGGCCAAAAGCTCATCGATTTCCAGATTACCCGGCATAAGCTTGCTGAAATGATTACAGCCATTGAAACGGCAAGGTTGATGGTTTTTCAGGGTGTTCAGGCCTGTGAAAAAGACAAGGGTGCTGCAAAGTTCTGCACCATGGCCAAGTTTGTCGCCACCCAGGCGGCCATGAAAACAACGGATCATGCCATCCAGCTTTTGGGCGGGTACGGGTATGTTGATGAGTACGAGGTGGAAGGATTTTATAGAGACGCGAAGATGTTTGAAATCCTTGAGGGCAACAGGCATCTGCAAAAGGATGTCATCGCAGATACCCTGACCGGAAAAAAATAAATAGGAGGAGATATCAAAGTGGTTTCATATAATAATCTGAATTACGAACTGAAGGGTCACATTGCAGTTATCACCATTAATCATCCGCCTGCCAACACCTGGAATCTTGCCACCATGGAAGACTTTGAAGACTGTATTGAGAAGGTAAGTACGGACAGGGATGTTCGGGTGATCATTATAACCGGCAGTGGCGAGAAATGTTTTTCTGCAGGGTTTGACGTCAGTGATGCCGCCAATGCGGACATCATCAGCCCCAAGGGACGTGCGTTGTGGCGTAAGATTGATCGGTTGTCAAAGCCCACCATTGCCCTTATCAATGGCCATGCACTGGGCGGTGGGTTGGAACTTGCCATGTCGTGTCATTTCAGAATCATGGTGGACAATCCCAAAACGGTGCTGGGTCTCACAGAGCTGAATCTGGGCATTATTCCGGGATGGGGTGGAACCCAGCGTCTGACCCGTCTTGTGGGGCGATCCCGTGCCCTGGACATGATTCTTTTCAGCAAGCGAATCAATGCCTCCAAGGCACTGGAAATAGGGTTGATTAATCAAAAATCACTTCCGGATTCTCTTATGAAAGATGCCTTTGCTTTTGCAGAAAAACTTGCGGCTCGTCCTCCCATAGCCGTGCAATGCGTTTTGGATGCTTTTTCTGCAGGTCTTTATGAAGGTATTGAAAAAGGCCTGGAAGTTGAGGGGCAGGGCAGTGCCATCGTCAGGGAGACCGAAGATCGAAATGAGGGGTTTAAGGCGTTTATGGAAAAACGCTCTCCTGTATTCAAAGGTCGGTGAGGGTTTGCCTTAAATATTCAGGTGGGTAACGTAAATGTTTGGACAGGCCCCATATTTACGCTTTGCCGGGTTTTATCACAAACAAATAAATCCCTTAGGAATGCATAAGAATGAAAAAAAATCGATTAAGTGAATATAAAAATAAGCTGATTTCAGCAAAAGAAGCGGCCGGCATGGTGAAATCGGGGGATCACATTCACCTGGGCGGTTCCGCAAATATCGCTGCCGTTGTGGATAAGTACCTTGCCCAACGCGTGGGGGAACTGGAAGATATTAAGGTCAACAGCTATCTGGATACCATAAAATATAAGATCTGTGAGGCAGATCCCGAGGGAAGCGTTTTTCAGTGGGTCAGCGGTTTTTTACTGGGGCCCGTACGTTCTCTTTCAAAACAAAGAGGAGTGGGGGTTTATACCCCGGAAACATGGCACACCGCCCCCATGGTTTATCGGGAAAAACACCATTTTAAATTTTTCTTTGTTGTCACCTCTCCCATGGATGAAAAAGGATATTTTCATTTTGGTCTGACCAGTGGGCATAACATGGCCATTGCCGATGTCACCGATAAGATAGTGGTCGTTGTAAGGAAAGATATGGTGGTGATTAACGGGGGATACGAAGAGAGCCTTCACATTGATTCCGTGGCTTACATTGTGGAGGATGACGAATTTGAGACCTTTTGTCTGCCTGAAATTCAGTCCAAACCAGAGGATAAGATGATCGCTGAAAATATCTTACAGGCAGGATTAATTCAGGATGGCTCCACCCTTCAGATAGGTATTGGTGGATTACCCAATGTGGTTCTTGATTCCATCGCCTCTTCGGGAATAAAAAACTGTGGCCTGCATACTGAAATGCTCACCTCTAAAATGGTTGATTTGATAGAACATGGAGTGGTCACCAACAGTGAAAAGGTAAAGGATCGTTTCAAAACAGTGTTTACCTTTTGTCTGGGGGATCGAGAACTCTATGATTATGCAGATCATAATTCGGCCTTTGCCATGTATCCCGTGGATTATACCAATCATCCTTTCATCATCGCTCAGCAACCCAGGATGTTTTCCTTGAACAGTGCCATTAATGTGGATTTAACGGGGCAGGTGGCATCGGAACAGATGGTTTTCAATGGAAAACCTTACCAGATAAGCGGGTCCGGAGGTCAATTGGATTTTGTAATGGGTACGATGATGTCCCAGGATCAGAAGGGAATCAGTGTCCTTTCTTTGTATTCAACCTACAAGGGGATATCAAGAATCCTTCCTCTTTTGGAAACCGGTTCTAATATAACCGTTCCAAGAACCCTTACCCAATATGTGGCAACAGAATGGGGGGTGGTCAATTTAAGAGGGTTGAGCAACAGCCAGAGAGCTTTGGCGCTTATTTCCATTGCACATCCTGATTTTAGGGAGGATTTGTCCCGAAAGGCCTATGAGATGGGGCTTGTTTCTTATGGGCAAAGACAAGGAAGAAATGATGGTGTCATTTTTATTAGGGAATAACCACTGTCTTTTTATGTGAAAGTCCCGACAAAACGAGGAGGGATTTTCAAGATTCGTTGCAGGCGGACCCATTTTCCAGCTACGGTCTGCCAGTGCTGGTTTATTAGATTAAAGGAGTCTATTATGTATCGAAAATGCTTAAGATGGACCGTACTTTGTGTTGTCTCTATTTCAATGATCTTTCTGGTGACTGGAGTGGCTTCCGCAAAAAAAGAGTTGAAGATTCAGCTGGTGTATCCCCAGACAAGCAGTGTTGCAGCCAATAGCCTTTTTTTTGCTGATAAGGTGAAAGAATTAACAAAGGGGGAACTTTCCATTAAAATATTCTATCCCGGCCAGCTTGTTAAAGCAAAAGAAGGGCTCACTGCAATGCAGCGGAGCATGATAGATGGTTATATCGGTTCAATGCTTTACTATGCTGGTGTTATTCCTGAAGTGAATGGCGAATGGCTTCCGTTCAGCTGGAAAAATGTTTCTGAAGCCATGGATATTTATTATAATTACGGGTATCTGGATGTTATGCGCCGGGCCACTGCCAAACAGGGGTGTTATTATGTGGCACCCATTTCCGTGGCAAAAATGGGTCTGATGACGAATTTTCCCATTAACAGTATGGAAGATTTAAAGGGGAAAAAGATCCGAGCCGTGGGAATGGAAGGAAAAATCGTAAAGGAACTGGGCGGTTCATCCGTATCATTGTCCGGTGCGGAACAGTATACTGCATTGCAAAGAGGAGTGGCAGACGGCACGGATTATCCATGGTACACCCTCAGGGATTATAAATTCTATGAAGTTGTCTCCTATGTGAGTTCTCCCACGCTCCATTCTCCGGGGATGGTGGAAATATTGTTTAATAATAAGGTGTGGGAAAAATTATCCGTTGAGGAAAAAGATGCTGTTAACATGGCTGGCTTTTTGACCAGTATTCATTCTGCGAATTTATCGGAAAAGAATGATGCTGAAATCATTGATTTTTGTAAAGAAAATAATGTGACGATCATTGAATTGCCCACAGAAGAGGTGAATAAAATGATAACAGCCCTTAAGCCTGTGTATGAAGATCATTCCAAGGGAAGCGACCTATGTGCGGAGCAGATTGAAATATTAAGAAAATATTTTGCTGAAATGAAAATCAAGCATCCATTGTTTTAAAAAGGACATGTTTTTTTAGTATCCTTTATTGTTCGAGTTGTCGTTTCCATCTAATATTCAAATTTTTGTTGGTCGATTATGCGAGAACGGGGTCAGGCTTGTGTTATTGGCGTTATCCAGACCAAATTCGGTACAAACCCAAAACTTCATGGATAATGCCGGTAACGCAAGTCTGGCCCCTCCTTGTACTGGTCCCTCATCCATTTTTATAAACATGAACAAATTTTAATAGCGACTACTATAAAAAATTTGAGGGTTTGCTCATCGAGTCATAGGAAATTAAATGAAAAAAACAATTAAAGTTATGGATTTTATTGTGAGTGCCGGTGGTTATCTTGCGGGTTTCCTTTGTCTGGTGCTTGTGGCGATTGTTGTACTTGGCGTTTTCTCAAGATACATTTTGAAAGCTCCTCTGGATTGGACCATGGAAATTTCTCAATATCTTTTCTGTGGGATTTCTTTACTTGCAACCGGTTATGCATTGCTGGAAGGTGCCCATGTAAGAATTGATCTGGTTCGTATCCGTTTGTCCTTGAAGGTACAAAAGCGTTTGGATTTGGTTCAATATGTAGTTGTTATCTGTCTTTGTATTGTTCTTATCTGGATGGGGGGGCAAGAATTTTGGAACACTTTTGTTAATAATCATCGATCCGAAAGTGTACTGGGGCTTCTTTTGTGGCCGGTATGGTCAAGCATTCCCCTGGGAGGGGTTTTGTTATTGCTTGCAGCCATCTCCGGTATTTGTAAATTTTTCTTTAATATTGAAAAGAATTCATAAAGGACATCGCCATGGACTGGACGGTAACTATTGTCGGCGCTTCATTTTTTATTTTGCTTCTCATCGGGGTTCCTGTGGGTTTTGCTCTTACGGGTGTGGCCATGCTGGGAACGATTTGTTCCTGGGGTGTGGGGGCATTGTATCAGATAGTTAGTACCACCTACAGCGATTCAACCAGTTTTATTCTCATCGCTGTGCCCCTTTTCATATTAATGGCAAATTTTCTGGAGCGTAGTGGATTGGCCGATGATTTGTATCAAATTATTTATATGTGGTCAGGACGTTTAAGGGGAGGACTTGCCATTGGAACCGTTATTATTTGTGCGATTTTCGGGGCCATGTCAGGTGTCGGTTCCGTGGCCACTGTTACAATGGGCTTAATCGCATTGCCTGCCATGTTTAAACGTGGATATAATAAAAGTTTGGTCCTTGGATCAATCATGGCGGGAGGAGCCCTGGGGATTCTAATTCCTCCAAGTATTATTATGATTATATATGCAGGCATTGCCGATGTATCCGTGGGCAAGCTTTTCATGGCCGGTATCATGCCCGGTTTAGTGCTTAGTATTTTATTTATTGGATATATAGCGATTAGATGCCTCCTGAATCCCGAAATGGGACCTTCTGTTCCTGAACGATATACCTTTGTGGAAAAATTGCTGTCATTAAAGGGAATTATCCTTCCGATTCTCCTGGTACTTTTTGTACTGGGAAGTATTTATCAGGGGGTTGCCACACCCACAGAAGCCGCCGGTATAGGTGCTTTCGGTGCGCTTTTATGCATGGTTATATACAAACGTTTTAACCTTGCGAATCTGACTTCGGCGCTTTTGAGTACCGTTAAAGTAAATGCCATGGTCATGTGGATCATCATCGGTGCTGCATGTTTTACACATTATCTGGCATTTATCGGGGTTCAGGAGCTGGTTCAGGAAATGATGTTGAATTTAGGTGTTTCCAGGTGGTGGATATTAATTTTTATCCAATTCCTCTTCTTTTTCTGTGGAATGATTCTGGAACCTGCCGCCATAATAACCCTGCTTGGTCCTATTCTTATTCCCATTGTCAATGCATTGGGATTTGACCTGTTATGGTTTGGCGTTTTATTTGTCATCAACATGACCATGGGATATCTTACGCCTCCATTCGGTTTTAATCTTTTTATATTAAAAGGAGTGGCTCCGCCCCATATTACCATGAACGATCTGTATCGTTCCGTTTTACCCTTTTGTTTACTGCAGGCCATTGGGCTTATCCTCGTTATCGTTTTCCCTGAAATTGCGCTGTGGCTTCCCGGTAAAATGGTGAATTAAAAAGTTATTTGGCGAGTTATGGAAAGTGGCAGGAATATAGGACATTTATTAAATGATTGAGAACAGGTACATTGATATTGTTATTCAAAATAACGTGATGAGGATTGGGATTAATCGCCCGGAAAAAAGAAACGCTTTAACGGGTGAGATGTATGATGCCATGGCTCTGGCACTGAAAAGTGCCCAGGACAGTGTCCATGTAAAGACGGTCTTGTTCCATGGTACCAGGGATGCATTTTCTGCAGGTAACGATTTAAAAGAGTTTGATAATCGTGATCCGGATAAACCATCACACGGTGCAATCTTTTTGATGACGCTTCAATCTTTTAAAAAGCCAGTTGTTGCCGCCGTCTCCGGTCTTGCTGTGGGGGTGGGGGTAACCTTGTTGCTGCATTGTGATTTGGCCTATGCTGCCTTTGACACTCGTTTTCGTATGCCCTTTGTTAATCTCGGGGTTTGTCCGGAAGCCGGTTCAACCCTTTTGCTGCCCGCAGCTGCCGGATATAAAAAGGCAGCTGAAGCCCTGATGCTGGGGGAATTTTTTGAAACATCAACGGCCATGGAACTGGGGCTCGTCAATGGAGTTGTACCATCACAAGAACTTTTCAATTATGCGGTTGAAAAGGCAGAATATTTGGCCAAACAGCCCCAACGGGCACTTTTGCTGGTAAAGCAACTTTTAAAACAGGACTATGAACAGGCTCTTGCCCAACGAATGACATTGGAATTTACCTGTTTTAGTGAACTATTGCTGACGCCGGAGTCCATTGAGGCCCGGGGTAAATTGCAGAATCGGTCTTCAAAAGCAGAGGATTATTGATTTTGAAATTAGAATGGAGTAGGTTCCACCCATGGTAAAAAAGACTCTTTTCAATTTTGAATTTCTGTCCCTCTGCATGATTACTTTTCTGGCGCTGTGCAATGTGGCGGCTTTTTATAATTTTCATTTATATCTGCAACATCTCGGCTTTTTGGGTAAGCAGTCGGGGTTTTTAATTGGCATCTACTCCCTTACGGCAATGTCCCTTTATTTGTTTGCAAGTAAGCATATCACGATCAATAATGCCATGTTCTGTGTGTTCTCCGGCATTTTGCTGGTGGTCTGTTGCGGGTTCGCTTATCTGTTTGTAGAAAATTTCTGGTTGTTGGCGCTTGTGCGCATTGCCAATGGTGCCGGGGTGTTTTTGGTGATGGCATCGACCATGGTTATGTTGATTGCCATCATTCCGTCCCACAAAATCGGTATGGCTTTCAGCCTCTATTCGGTGGCGCTGTTGTTGCCGTATTCCATTATGCCGGCAGTATCGGAGATGATCCATCCTTATGTGGAGAAGCCCACGTTCGTTTACCTGGGCACAGCACTGTTGCTGCTGCCTGCCATTAAAATTATCTCCAACATCCGTAATCGGATAAGACCCCAGATGTCGGACCCGGATACGGGTGTGGATAAAGCGGGCCAACAGTCTTCATTGGACAACGGCGCAAGAAGGCGGAACCTCATGCGCAAACCTGTGATATCCATCCTCATTGTCAATGCCATCTATTTCACAATTTTTACAGCCCTTTTTTATCTGTTTGAAGGGTTTGCCGTGCAACGGGGAATTCAAAATACGGGATTGTTTTTTAGCACTCAAATGGGCGTTATGATTACCATTCGTCTTGTCGGCGGACGTATTTTTGACACGGTTTCAAAACTTGCCTTGGTTATCATCGCGTTGCTGGGTACCGGAGCGGGGTTTGGACTACTGCTGCTGGTTCGGGATCCGGCATGGATACTTCCCATTGCAGTTGTCTTTGGAATGGGTATGGGGCTATGCGTTCCCCCCCTCAACTCCTTGATGTACCTTGTGAGTCAACCGCAATACCGTGGATATAATTCTAATATGATGATGCTTTCCATTCATTTCGGCAGTTTTATGGGGCCTTTTGCCGGGGGATGGATCATTGATGCGGGCGGTTACGACAGTTTTTTGACTTGCGCAATTTTTATAACCGTGGGTGCTGCAGTTCTGTTTTTCGTTGTAAATCCTGAAAAAGATGTGCCGTACATTGCAGTTGCCCTTTAAATAATTGTGACGGGTGGCCCATCTTCTGATAATTCCCCCCAATTTTTTTACTGGGACCGCAAAGGATCTTGTCTCTGGCACAAACGTCTGGAAAAGAATAAAATCAGAACCTGCATATGTAAATGTTTGGGCAGTGCCCATATTCGGCTGTTTGTGGCTGCGTCGGATCCTGATGTGCTATATGAGCAGACCAAAACGGGTGATGATGGGGAGCTCACCGAATATTTACCTGCATATCTGTTATCAACATACATGTTTGGACAGGTTTAAAAGGTGGGTTCTTAGATTGGCTCGACTTCCTGTCAGACTTAGTTTTTTTCGTATTGAAAAACGATGTGATTCAACAGAGTGTACCGATATATGAAGAATCTTTGCAATGTCTTTATTCGTCTTTCCCGCAATAATATGTCCTGCTACTTCCATTTCACGGGCACTTAGACCATAGACATCATTTCCCAGCCTTTCACCTATGTCTGAAGCAATTTCATCCAGACGATCCATGATTACATCCAGATGTGCATGCTGAGTGGGGCTTAGGCGGGTCATTATTAGATTGTTCAGGTGAGGTTGTATCATGTTTTTTATGTTGTGCCAGACTTTCGACTCCAGTTCTTTTTTATCTTCAGCCCTCTGATTTAAAAGAACTTTCAAAGCGGTGTTCAACTCCAATAATTTGGCAGAGCGTTTTTCCAGTTCTTTATTGGCGTCAGCCAATTGCGTTTCTGTTCTTTTCAGGGTGGTTACATCAACTAAAACATTAATAAGACATTTTTGATTTTCCACGTCGATGATGGAATTGGACCATAAGAAATTACGAACCTCACCATTTTTCATTCTCAGCTTTATGGGTAATTTATCCAATCCCCCTTTTTCCTTTATCAATGACAACGCACGGCTTCGACCTTCCGGATCAGACCATATTCCGATTTCATTGGAAGTCCTTCCAAGGACCTCTTCTTTATAATATCCGGTATCGCTGCAAAAGGCATTGTTGAAATCAAGGAATGCACCTTCCCTTAAAGTCACCAATATTATCCATGTGGGACTGGCACTGAATAGTTTGTTCCACATTTCTTCCTTTTTACGCAATAGACGTTCCGCGTCATCATTATATGTGCTTTCCAGCAGTTCTTTAAAAAAGGAATAACCTTTTGAATTCATAGCTCACTCCTCTATATCGTAATGGGGTGATTTCTGGGAAGATGCTGTGATTACGCCCCATAAAACATCTATTGACTATAATATATGGTCAATCAATAGTCAATCAACCATGGTTGACGATTTGTCAAAATCAAAATATTGTCAGATTAAATGAATCATAATTATTTGCTGTTTTTTATTTGGATGTTTTATTAAATACCGCCCCGGTTGAAGCATATTTTCCCCTTGGCCGGTTCACAAAGACATAGAAGATTGTATTCCGCACCCCAGCACCCAGTCTGGCATTTGAATCGTCGTGAAGGGCTTGGTTATAATCTCAGCCACTTTGGGGTGGGTTCAGGCTTGTCCCGCCAGTTGTGAATGGTGGTCCATCTTATGATCAACCCCGTCCTGAAACAGGCACATGTCTAAGATATAACGAAAAAAAAGGAATCAGGATATGAATATACTTGCTATTAATTCCAGTCATCGTCCAGGTAAGAATACCGCTTTAATGTTAAACCTTGTCCTGAATGAAATCAAAGACAAGGGGGGACATACCGAACTTTTGGAGCTTGCAAATCATAAAATTGAACTTTGTCGGGCATGCAATAAATGCCTTCAAACCCCTGAATGCAGTATTCGCAACGATGACATGGCAATGATTGCCCAAAAAATGCTGAAGGCCGATGCCATTGTGCTTGGTTCTCCTGTATATTTTGTAAATGTAACCAGCCTTATGAAGATATTTATTGATCGCACGCGTTGGATGCATATGTGCAAAAACCTGCTTGATGGAAAAGTCGGGGGTGTTCTTACCCATGCCGGATTGAGAAACGGCGGACAGGAAATGACCCAGATGATTCTTGAACGTTTTCTTCAACACCATGGTGTCCATGTGGTTGACTCCAGAATTGTGGATGCTCCCATTTATAATATCGGCGTTATTGGAACCCTGTTTGACGACATGAAAGATGAAAAAATTTTATGGAAAAAAGGAGTTATGGATGATCCTTTGACTCTCATGATGTGTCGCGCATTGGGTCAAAATATTCTTCGTCAGCTTAACAGATAAATAAAAGGAGATGAAAATGAATTTTGAGGACATTATATATGAAAAATCAGATGGCATTGCAAGAATTATCATTAACAGGCCGGATAAATACAATGCTTGCGCACCCCAGACCGTTTATGAACTGACCCAGGCACTTACAGATGCATGGGTTGATAAATCCGTTGGAGTGGTTGTTTTTACGGGTGCCGGAGACAAGGCCTTCTGCACCGGGGGGGATCAATCCATAAGAGATATGGGGGGATACGCCGGAACAATTGCAGCCTTGCCCCTGGAAGTCGGCTGGCAGCAGGTGACCCATTTGATTCGTTCCATACCCAAACCGGTAATTGCCAGGGTTAACGGTTATGCCATTGGTGGGGGCCATGTTTTTCATGTGGTTTGTGATTTTTCCATCGCCTCTGAAAAGGCGAAATTCGGCCAGGCCGGTCCGAAGGTCGGCAGCTTTGATCCGGGGTTCGGTACCGGAGATCTCGTTCGAGCCGTTGGTATCAAAAAAGCAAAGGAAATCTGGTATATGTGTCACATATATTCCGCTGCTGAAGCCCTGGAGATGGGTCTGGTCAATGTTGTAGTTCCCCACGATCAACTGGATAGTGAAGTAGATAAATGGTGCGCAGAGCTTCTGGAAAAGAGCCCGACCGCCCTTAAAATGCTCAAATATGCGTTCCATGCTGAATTTGATGGAATAGCAGGCATCACAAACCTTGGTGTAGGGGGATTGAGCATGTTTTACGGAACGGAGGAGTCCGCCGAAGGTAATAATGCCTTTAAAGAAAAAAGAAAACCTGATTTTTCAAAATTCAGATAAATTTCATGTCTGCACAGCTGCCC
Organism: uncultured Desulfobacterium sp.; assembly: GCA_963674605.1. Classification (GTDB taxonomy): domain Bacteria; phylum Desulfobacterota; class Desulfobacteria; order Desulfobacterales; family Desulfobacteraceae; genus Desulfocicer. The sequence goes on from OY771474.1 coordinate 3,514,480, forward strand.
TGAATACTGAGTTGAGAATGTGTTTGTCGCACATCACAGCCTGCTGAAAAACCTGTTGGAGCAGGCAAGCCGGGCAGCTTGCTCTCCAATTTAACAATCAACGCTTCAAAATCAGCGAAATTACGATAAAACTCTATTGTTGTGCTCACATTTTATGCCGGAGGTGTTTTAAATGGAATTTGGATTTAACAAAGAACAAAAACAAATAGCCGATGCCGTGAGGAGTTTTGCCCAGAAAGAACTTTTACCCCAATATTCCAAATGGGATCGAGAAAAAACTTTTCCCATGGAAATCTGGAAGAAAATCGGTGATCTAGGACTGCTGGGGATGAATGTACCTGTGGAAGACGGAGGTCTGGGGGCGGACTGTGTGACCCAGGGGATAGCCACCGAAGAGCTGGCAAAAGGTGATCCGAATCTGGCTTCTGCGGCATTTGCAGCAACAGAGTTATGTTGCTGTATGATGCAGCATGGTACGGAGGCAATGAAATCAGAATTCTTGGGGCCCATTATCGCAGGGGATATGGTACCTGCTTTTGCCCTGACGGAACCCCATTGCGGCACAGATGCCGCAGCCATGGCCTCCCAGGCGGTAAAGAAAGGTGATTATTATATATTAAATGGAGAGAAATCGGGGATTACATCCATCATGGCAGCTGATGTGACAGTGGTTTTTGCCAAGACAGATCCCGGCAATGGCCCCCGGGGGGTTAGTGCTTTTGTAGTTCCCAATGATTTACCAGGTATTTCCCGGCAGTCCTTTGATGATATGGGCGGGAAAGCATTGGTAAGAGGCTCCATTTTTATGGATGATGTGAAGATTCCGGCGAAATATCTGATAGGAAATGAAGGTGAAGGGTTTAAGATCGGAATGAAATCATTTGATGTCAGCCGTGTCTATCTTGCCTTGCTTTGTATTGGAGCTGCGGAAATATCGCTTAAGGAAACCATTGCCTATACCAAAGAAAGACATAGCTTTAATAAACCTCTGGCCAAATATGAAGGGGTTTCTTTTCCCATCGTCGAACATCTCAGCATTATTGAATCCGTAAGATTGCTTTGTTACAAATCTTTGTGGTTGAGAGATAATAAAAAACCCCACACCAAAGAAGCGGCAATGGTTAAATGGATGGCCCCCAAATTTTCGGTGAATGCCATTCATGACTGTCTTCTGTTGCATGGTCATTACGGATACACGGAAGATTTGCCCCTGGAACAAAGATTGAGAGATGTCATGGCCATCGAAATAGCTGATGGAACTGCCCAAGTATCAAAAATGGTCATTTCAAGAGAAGTTTTCGGTAAAGAATATTTGCCATATAAATAACTCCCCATTTGCTGTCTCTAAATTTTTTCGTCAGTTAAAAAAAGACCCTAATAAAATGCCTTAACCGGTGAATAAGGTGTCCTGCCAACAATTAATGGATTGATTAAAAGGAGTTGTTAAATGTATGAATTAACAGGAAAAGTTGCAATTATTACTGGGGGATCAAGGGGAATCGGTAAGGGGATCGCCAGTATCATGGCGAAACAGGGAGCCCGAATTGTGATAGCGGATCTTTTAAAGGAAGAGGCGGAAAAAACCGCTGCTGAGATAGAAAGCAATGGTGGTAAAGCCATGGCCATCAAAACCGATATATGCAATTTTGATGAAGTCAAGACCATGGTGGCAAGAGCAAAAAAACACTTCGGCAGTGTTGATATTCTTGTGAACAATGCTGGCTGGGATAGAATGATTCCTTTTCATAAGACAGACCCGGAACTATGGAATAAGATCATTGATATCAACTACAAAGGAACACTCAATTGCGTGTTCTGTGCCATGGAAGAGATGAAAAACAATAATTATGGCAAAATTATCAGTATCGCCTCGGATGCCGGACGGGTGGGCAGCAGTGGAGAAGCGGTCTATTCAGGCACCAAAGGTGCGGTAATCGCTTTTTCCAAAGCCATGGCAAGGGAACTTGCTAAAACCAAAATAAATGTAAATGTGGTCTGTCCAGGCCCCACCAATACTCCATTGGTAAAAGAAATGAAGGATGACAGTGAGTTCAATAATAAGGTGCTTTCCGGCATGGAAAGGATAATCCCTCTGAAACGAATGGGCGTTCCTGAAGACATTGCATATGCCGTAACCTTCTTAGCCTCAAAGGAAGCTGATTTTATCACCGGTCAGGTCATAAGTGTCAGTGGGGGGTTGACCATGGCAGGCTGATGCGATAGGCAAAAAATATTTTGACATACTCCCAGACCCATGAGTCTTAAGTTCTCATTTTTATACTGCATATGATGTTAAAATTGCCCATTATGTGGTGGTAGATCAGAGAACTTATGACTGACGGGTTCTTAGAATGGAGACAAAAAAAGATGAAAAAGTTTACCTACAATAGTGACATGTTTATAGATATCTTTGAAAATGAGTTTACCTATATTAATGGTTTTTTGCGAAATGTTCATCGCCATAAAAACAGGACAGCCATCACCTGTCCTGAAAGGGGAAAAAGTTGGACTTATCCTCAACTGAATCAGGAGAGCAACAGACTTGCCAATGCCATGATTGCCGATGGGGTTCGGAAACAGGATGTTGTGATGTATCAATTATTAAATTGTGCAGAATTTGCCTTTCTTTATCTTGCCCCCCAAAAAATAGGGGCCGTCAACTGTCCCATTAACTTTCGACTTTCTTATGGTGAGACGGCATATACCATTGATGATAGTAAACCCAAGATCTTTTTTTATGATTCCGAAGTAAAAGAGATGTGTGAAAAGGCTTTAAATGCAGCCAGTCACAAACCTGAAAAAGTTGTGATGATTGATGTTTCAGGGAAAGAAAAACCCTTTGCTGGTTCAATCTCCTATGATGAATATGTAAGAGACGTCTCTGATAAAGATCCGTCCATTGAAAGACCGACACATATCTACGATGAAACCACTCGATTGTATACGTCCGGTACCACGGGAATGCCCAAAGGCGTGCCCTTAAACAATGTTTGTGAGATAATGAGTGCCCATGATGTACTGATGCATTTTCCACTTTCCTCCATGGATAAAACAATGAATATGACGCCGTGGTTTCACCGTGGCGGATTGTATTCCGGGGGACCCAATCCCACCCTCTATGCCGGTGGAGAGATCGTTGTCTTGAGAAATTTTGATCCCCGAACGGTTTTATCCCATGTGGAAAAATATGGCGTGACTTTTCTCATCGGTGCCCCGGTGACCCTTAAGGCTATTCATGACGAACAGCTTCGAGAAACCAGGGATCTTAGTAAGCTGAAAGGGATTGTCACTATGGGAGCCCCGCTTGAAAGAAATGCATGCATTGAGTTCCAGAAAATTTTAACCCCGAATATTTTTAACGGTTATGGGTCCACAGAAGCTTTCTGGAATACTTTTTTAAGGCCCCATGATCTTCCCAGGATGGCGGGTACCGCAGGCAAATCATGCACGGATGATGATATGGCGGTTATAAAACTTTATCCTGATCGGTTTGCTGAGCCGTCTGACGTTGTGGCCAAAGATAATGAAACCGTGGGAGAGGTCATAATAAAGGCTCCTGGGAAATGTTCCTATGATTATCTTAACAAGCCGGAAGAAGCGGAAAAGAAATTTTATAAAGGCTGGGTATATATCGGAGATCTGGCGACCTGGAATGAAGAAGAGTTTGTAACCATTGTGGGAAGAAAAGACGATATGCTTATTTCCGGTGGAGAAAACATACAGCCCGCACAGGTGGAAGAAGCCATCAATGAACATTATAAGGTAGAAGAATGTGTGGTAACAGGTGTACCTGATAAAAAATGGGGGCAGGTGGTCGTGGCATATGTTATCAGGAAAGATGCCTCTTTAACCGTGACTGAACTTGATGAATTTTGCCGACAACATCCCATGCTGGCACGATATAAAAGGCCTAAGTATTATAAATTTACAGAAGCAATTGATCTTACGGCCACAGGAAAAAAGATTCATTATAAGGCCAAGGCCAAGGCAGAAGAAGACATGAAAAAAGGCAAGTTTGAGAAAGTATAATTTGCTTGTAAGGCTTTCACCCATTTTAGTGTGAGGCGCTCAGGGAGGGCTTTGTGTTATATTTCCTGGGTTCCTCACTCGATTCCTTGATGTTTTTTATGAACCAACCGAAATACCGTAGCAGATGGTTACGGAGGGGCTCAGGAGATATTATATTTTTTCATTTTCTGATAAAGGCCGGTACGATGGATTTTTAAAAGAGCAGAGGCTTTTTCGCGGTTGTTATCAGCTCTTTTAAGGGCATTTAGAATGGCTTTTTTTTCTGTGTTTTCCATGATGCTTTTTAATGAATCCCCCATTTCTTCCATGGGCTGGCAGGTATCTGCTTTTTCCTGCAGGGAGATGGGCAGGTCCCTGATCTCAATTGTGTTCTCATTGCAAAGGATAATGGAACGATCGGCAATGTTTCTTAATTCTCTAAGATTACCGGGCCAGGAGTAGTTCTGCAGTGCTGCCATGGCTTCCGGGGATACAGTGGGTACCTGCCTTCTGTTTCCTCTGCTGAGTTTATCCAAAAAATGGTTGAATATTTCAGGAATATCCTCCTTGATATCCCTTAAAGACGGCAGGGTAATGACAAATACATTTAATCTGTAGTAAAGATCCAGACGGAAGGTTTTCTCGCTTACCATTTTATTAAGATCACAATTGGTGGCGCTGATGACCCTAAAATCAATTTTTTTGGGTTTCCCACCCAGTCGTTCCACCTCTTTTTCCTGAAGCACCCGCATGAGCTTAACCTGTAGCAGTGGGGGCATATCGCCGATTTCATCCAGAAAAATGGTTCCATGATTGGCCAGTTCAAATTTGCCGGCTTTTCCCTTTTTATTGGCACCGGTAAAGGCGCCTGCTTCATATCCGAACAGTTCTGATTCTATTAATTCACTGGGGATGGACGCGCAATTTACCCGGACAAAATTGGATTTACTGCGCTGACTGATCTGGTGAATAGCGTGGGCAAAAAGTTCCTTCCCCGTTCCGGATTCTCCAGTTATTAATACGGAAGCGTCGGATTGCGCGGCTTTATTCGCCAATGCCTTGCATTTGAGGATGGCCTCGGAGTTTCCAATGATGTTATCAAACGTATACTGGGTGGCATATGACTGATTCAGCACATCCTTATAATAATCAATCTGGTTTTTCAGGCAATCAATACGCTCATAGAGCTGCTTTAATTTGTCTGGGCTGGTGAACATCATTTTACCCATAACACCTATGAGGCGATTGTCTTTAAACAGAGGAATTCTTGCAACTATTCGATTCTTTCTGTTTAAAAGCATGCTCCTGCCGATTTCGGCTCTGCCTGTCTCGAGAACCCTTGTCATCTTGGTGTCCGGCCTGATTTCTTGAATATGTCGTCCCAGGGAATTTTTTACGGATATGTCGGAATAGCCTTCATTGGATTGACTCATGAATCGGACAATTCCCTGTGCGTCCACAAGAATAAGGCTTTCATAGGCATTGTCCAGCAGACTGAAGAGAAGGTCCTCGGGAATGTTTTCCAAAAGACAACGGCAGTTGTTGATAGAATTATTCTTATTTATTGTGTCGTCGGAAGATTGATTCAAAGTGCTGTGTCCTGTCTTTTTCTTAAGCATTCTTATTTGACTGAAAGTCAGCGGGGAAACTTTTCAAGTTGCGACTTCTGGGTTATGTTGAGCGTAACTCTAAACCCATTGGGAGGTGTATTGCAAGTACAAATTCTTTTGGGTTTTTCCGTGGGCCTGATCCTGTGTGCATTTGGAGCTTGACGGTGTGAAAAACGATCAATATGAGTCCAGTCCGGAACTGGCTTATTTAAAATTCATGGAGCAGCTCAAAGAGAAGATTCAGCAGACCGATCTTGAGGCCAGGGCATCATTGCTTGGTGGAAAAATGTCATTCAACCACTGAAGACTGTCCGGGTCAATTCTTTTGAAAGTGTTATGATGTTCCCGGCAGATATTCTGTCGTATGTTTTACAATGATAAAAATTAGAAAATTTAACAAAAATTTTTATATCAACAGAATGGCAGCGGGCTGATAAATGCCCAAATATTTAAGTGTCAGGAATTAACCTTTTAAAGTCCTTGAAAAGGACAGGGGCCTTTGCCTTGGATGCAGTTAAAAATAAATAGAAAAAACCCGGGCTTGGTTACAATATGTGCGGGGCAGGCTTACTGCCCGGAAGGGTTCTCTTTTAAAGCTTCAATGCTGAAAGCACGTGAATCCCCCAGTACATTCATTTCAATAATTTTCGGGTAATACCTCTTGAAAGCAGCAAGGATCTCCTCAAAGGGCAGGTCGGCAAAAATGCCTCGATCGTTCACATACTCCATGTGACGATTTCCCGCATTGTCGAACTCGTGGAATATGGAATCATGGATGCCGTCAAATTCCAGGGGCTTTACATTAAAATGACTGCACAAGGACCCATTAAACGCTGGGGTCGCCTTGACCCACCGTCCCTCTAGATAAAATTCAACATACCCGTGGTATACAAATAGGTTGGTTTCCATAAGAGACTTCAATCGCTCAGTTACCAGATGGTTTTGGACATCGGCAAATCCAAGGCGGGCAGGAATGCTTTGTGCCCTGGCAACCGCTGCAAGAAGCACTGCTTTAGCAACACAATAGCCAGCTTTTTTTTCCAGAACAGAACTTGCCCGGATAAAGTTTCGATTATTTTCAAAACTGTAGGGGTCATAGCGGATATCGTCCCGGACCCCATAGTAGAGTGCGATGGCTCGGTCCCGTTCAGAGCTTATACCCCTGCAGAGATTTCGGGCATACGCCTGGATTTGTGGTGAATCGCTGTCAATAAAAAACGTAGGTTTTAAATAGATGTCAAAATCCGATTGCTGTTTCATCCTGTCCTTTCCAATAGAGTGCGGCATGTTTATTATATTTGTTTAATGAAATTTGGCCTGCTTGTTGTACCAGCCGAGTATGCTCAGCATAATAACGGTACGTTTTCGAATTACCTTTACATTCAGAGCGATACCATGATCACAAAGCGCCTGACGGACTTCATCAAAAGAGCTCAGCAGCGCGGACCAAGAACTCACCATAGAAGCCAAACCCGGTGTGCATCGATCATGAATTTCAAGAAGCCTTAAACCGGCATATACGACTTTATACTTTTTTCCATTGCGGTGATCACAGGTCCGTCGATAGTAAAGAGCTAGAACCTGTATAATGTCACCGCCACAGCTCTGAATCCGGACAGTCTCAAATCCTTGGCTTTTCAATGGGCCCGGAAAATTGCAAAGCAACTCTTTTTTCTGATCATTGAGATGGAGCATATCATTTTTACTTCATCAAAAGACAGAATTTTTTAACCGGGAAAATGGGTATGCGGTCTGTTCCACCTTTTCCTGTTAGATAACATGTGATAGAATTCTTTACTATGAAAATTCTCCATATTTTAAGCCAAATGCCAGATTTCACAGGATCAGGAAAAAGCCTTCAAGCCATTATTAAACAGGCCGGGGCCAGAGGGCATGAAAATTTTATGCTTGCCGGAGTTCAGAATGATTTTCAGCCGGAGCCATCTATGCTTCCTCTGGATCATACCCTTTTTGTCAATTTCAGCAGTGATGATATTGATTTCCCTCTGCCTGGCATGAGCGATGTAATGCCATACAAAAGTACGGTTTTTTCCTGCATGGATTCCGGGGCGCTGGCACAATATGAAAGGGCCTTCAGGAATAAAATTCAATTGGCAAAGGAACGATTCGTCCCGGATATCGTTCATACCCACCACCTTTGGATCGTTTCCAAGATTGCTCGGGAGGTTTTTGCCGATACCCCCATGGTAACCTCATGCCATGGTACTTGTCTGCGGCAGTTTGACCTGTGCCCGGAAATCGGCTTAAAAATAACCGGCGCGGTGAGAAAAATAGACAGGATACTTTGCCTGAGTAACCACCAGAAGGCCCAGGTTCAGGAGATTCACAGTGTTGGGCCTGGAGAAATCAAAGTGGTTGGTGCGGGGTTTGATGAATCCCGGTTTTTTTTCAGCCCCGAATCCCATGCCAAAATCGATAAAGGGCCTGTTGAAATTGTTTATGCTGGGAAATTGAGCCGTGCCAAGGGGGTTCCCTGGCTGCTCAAATCCCTTCAAAGGATTACAGAGTCCAACTTCCGCCTTCATTTGGCCGGATCCGGAAGTGGAATGGAAAAAGATGAATGCGTGGCCCTGGCAAAATCCATGGGGGAGCGGGTTGTTTTACACGGGGCGTTATCCCATGATAAGCTTGCCGACCTGATGAGAAAATCCCATCTTTTTATTTTGCCATCCTTTTTTGAAGGGCTCCCTCTGGTGATCATGGAAGCCCTGGCCTCGGGCTGTCGTATTCTGAGCACAGCACTTCCGGGCACCAGGGAAATTTTAAGTGAAGTTCAATCAGACATGGTGCACTTGATGGAATTACCCCCACTTAAGACCGTGGATACTCCCTTTGAAAGGGATATGCCGTTATTGGAACAGAGATTGTCGGACGCTCTTGAACTCAGCATCGGAAAGATCCTGGCCAACAGACAGCCGGACACAAAATGGGCGCAAAAAATTACACAAGCTTATACCTGGGAAAAGGTGTTTTCAAGAATGGAAAGCGTATATAAAGAACTCTTAAGTGCTCAGTTCTCTGATTGACAACCCCCACCATCCTGGACCAGTTCAACGGTAGATATCGGAACCGGGTTGGGGCGGGTAGGGCTTTCCATGTTTATTGGAGTGACCAAGCCAGCCGGTTCAACAGATCAGAAGGATCAGACCCGCCACCCAGCTGTTGTCATTTTTATACGGCAAATTTGATTTTTCCGCTTTTTGGCCCGACCATCCGGAAGACAGCATTAATTGGGTGACATCGATGCCAAAGCCCGACATGGATGGTCGAGCCGATTCCATATGACGGCAAGGTTTGTTTTCTGTCACTACACAGCAGCTTTCCTGGTCCTCACAAAATAAATCTTTACATGATCCCCCTGCAAATGCTTTTGATTTTTTAAAACCTGTTGCTCTGGCTTTCTGCTCCACAGCTGCGACTATTTGATGAAGCAATCGCATTACCCCTTTTCGTTCATCGGAAAACATGATCGACGTGGGTAATTCTATTTTTACGACAATGGAATATTGACTTTGGGCCTGCCATTCTCTGAATTCGGCAGGGCCTTCCACATGGGGAGGACAGCTTGAGGAGCGACCATAATTCGGGCAGATATACTCTCCGTTACACAACTTCGCCAGATTTTCTTTTACCAGAATTTCTTTGGAGGATATGGCGGTGCAGGCACTTGCCCCAAGTTTGATGGCTTCTTTTTGCAAGTGCTCCCATGGCTGTTTTGATATCGGGTTTAGTTTCATTTCTATATCCATGATATGTTTGAGTCCTTTGCGGCTTAAATGAGTCGGATTTTCTGCTGGGCCATGACGTTATGCTTCAAAATGCTGGGCTTGCTCACAACATGTGCCCACCCTTATGTGGCCCATGTTGTGAGCAAGTCCCAAATGCTCAATGTTGTGATTTAATGTCAAGCAAATAATATTAATGTCAAATATCGTATCTTTACAAAAGTATTTTGTAAGTTCTCAGTAGGTCCGGGCATTTAGGGCATCCATTTTATCTTGTCATCTTCAATCTTTTGTCAATATAACTGGCACGGGCAGACTGCATTCTGATCCGTTTCTGCCCATAACACAGCTTGAAATACGCCCTTGGTTTGCGGAGTATTTCATATAAACACGAAAATCAGAGATTTAAATTTATAGTAAAGGAGGGTGTTTTTATGGGGCTTGAAGCCTCTGGAACCATGCGTTGCGTTGATTGTAAGTCTGTCTGTACCGCCGAGGATCTGTTTATCATTGATGATCAACCGGTGTTGTCAAACTGCATGCGAAGGTCTGTAAAGCTGGCTATTTCCGTTGGGGGACGTTCGTTTAAACCCGATGCACCTCGCACTTACCTGAAAGCAGATATTTTAAAATTTGGTGTCATTGACAAGGCATTGATCGCATTATGTTTTTTTGGGTGGTTCCTGTGGTGATCTTCAAACTGCTCTTATGGCTTTATGGGAATAATATATTTTATCTGTCAGAACCCAGATGGACCTATGAAATTGCAGGAAACTATCTTTTTAATGAATGATGATGATGCTCTCGTAAAAAGCCACTAATTTTTAACCACACAACCCATTGTGAACAAGGCCTAAACCCATTTATGATGTGGTAAAAAAATCATGGGCCGATTTTTTACAGGTTCATCAATAATGGCTACTTGATCATTAGATGGGCCAATCAGATAGAGCGTTAATTGTTTTTATTTTGTTCTGGATTTTTTTACCTCCCCCCCATTTGGGGGATGTTTTTTTACCAGACTTACCCTATTTTCAAGACCTGACGACTCGCTTAGCAAAATGAACAAATTTTATTTTGAACAAGGGAAGAATCTGCTTGGTTTTGTAAATACCATGCACCTTTTCAAACTTCTTGAAAAAATAATCATAGGAAAGGGAGACAAATCCATGCTTCAAAGGTCAGCAGTATTTGATAAAAATTATGAGAGCTATGTAGAACAAATCAGCAAAATCAACTTTAAATCAATTGAGGAGAGACTTGGGATAATATGTCATGACGATGAGGCCCAAATAGATTTTTTAAATAATAGGTATTGGGTCTCAAGGAACGGCATCAGGGATGCTTCCGGCAACAGGGCTGATTACGGAATCTGTGTCATACTTTCAAAATACATTTTGCTTTGCCCCGATCAAACATACATTGATACCCAATGGGTATCTTTTAAGGATTTTAAACGCACCTCCCATTTCACCAATGTAAATTTTTTTACCAGCGACACACAGGCGGTACTGGTCAAACATTTTTCAGGCAGGCTTGAGGCGCTTTTTAAAATCAGCGAAAAACTGGGCGGTATTCCCCATGAAATGGAGACCCCATACGATTTATCAATGCAGTTTAACGCGCTCCCCAGGCTATCTCTTCTTTTGCTTTTCAATGATGGGGATGAAGACTTTCCCGCCCATTGCAACGTACTTTTCCAGAAACACGCTGAATTATACCTTGACCCGGAATCTTTGGTTATGACCAGTGCAGGTCTGGCAAGGAGTCTGATCAGAGCAGACCAAAATTGTTAAAGTTTCATTTTCCGTTGTGCCAGACACCGCCTGCAATGAGGGCAAGATGATCGCCAGCAGCTTGTAATTAAAGAATTGATTCACCAGGCCTAAAAAGATGGGCTCAAAGTGGTCGAAGTTATGATCAAGCCCCAAGATAGTTTCCGGCAATGATCTTAATAATGGGCGTAGAACTCGAAACAAGAACCTGAATGGGGAGAATTTACGGAAGTAGCGTGGCTTTAAAAAATCCAGGTGAAGGCGTCAAATCCGAAGGCAGAGATACAGTATCCGGCCCCATATCCGCCTATTTGGCACTGCGTAGCATACTAATACTATGTGAACAGGCCAAAATAGCTGAAGATGGGGTGCTGGCCGAATATTTACAACTCAAAATTATGAATATAACTTTCAGGTACCATTGTCTTTAACTACTCAACAAACAGCGAGCCCAGTGCCACGGTGAACTGGGGGTCGTCAGCTGTTTTGATATCACAGAGCAATGCATCTTCAAGACTTTCTATCAGGCCAAGGTTCCTGGCGGGACCGCCGTCAATATAAATATCTTCTTCCAGGTGACCATTGCCCGCAAGATTGGCAATACGTTTTGCCACGGCATTGTTGATCCCCTTGATAATACTGTTTTTGTTGACCCCCGTGGCTAAAAGAGAGACGATTTCACTCTCGGCAAACACGGCACAGGTGGCGTTGATGCTGACGGCTTCAACATCCTCCTTTACATGGAAATCCCCAAGCGGGGTATCCAGGATATTGGCGGCGATTTCGAAAAAGCGACCGGTGCCGGCGGCGCATTTGTCATTCATGCGAAAATCCATGATCTGACCTTGGTGATCCAGTTTGATAATCTTCACATCCTGTCCGCCGATATTTATCAAAGTGCGTGCCTTTCCATTGGTCAGAAGGGTTATACCGGCCGCGTTGGCTGAAATTTCATCAACCACCTTGTTTGAATCCTGGATCAGATTTCTGCCGTACCCGGTGACGCAGATTTTTTTTATATCCTTTTGTTCACCATTGAGGGCGTTAAGCCCCTGCCCTATCAGTTCATTTACCAGGGACGACTGCCCGGGTTTTGTGGGAACCACTTTTTTCCACACCGGGGTGGATTCTTTTACAAATACGATTTTTATGCCGGTACTGCCGACGTCTATGCCGATTTTCATGAAGTTGTACTCCTCAAGGTACGTTTAAAAGCTTCCAGTCGTGTAACAATATTTTGTTCATCTTCTTTGACATAGTCGGTTTCAATTTTCAGGAACCTGATACCTCTATGTTTGAGCTGATTTTCAAGAATACCTGCTTCCATGTCATAGGGATGGCATCCCTTTAAAACATGGAATATTACGCCCTTTATACTGTGTTGTTCAAGGATATGGACCATGGCATTCAGACGCCGGTGATTATCGGCAAAGGTCGGACAGGAGCAGGCCTTTTGATACCTTTGTGCCAGGCCCTTTAACAGTGAAAATTCTGATTTATCCTCGTATGGGGTGCTGCCCTGGAAGCTCCTTTCCATGGTGCACAGATCATCTGCTGTAACCGACATCCCCGCGTTTTCAATCAGCGAGAGCATCTTGTAGTTGGGGAAGGCAATGGGGCTGCCGCTCAAAAATACAGGGACCGTTCCGGTTTCAGGTTTCCGGAGATTAAGGATATAGAGGTCAGCAGAACTCATCCATGTTTCAATATCCTGGTACGAAAGGGCATTGGTGATCAGGGCGAAATGAAGGCTTGGGATCATCTGCCAACGTCGCAGATTGATCAGCCGATTATAGAGTTCAGAGGCTTTGCCATGGATGTTGATGGACTTTAACAGGGTTTTTTTGGAGATACCATGCCCGATTGTTTTCTCAAGCCAATTTTTAAAAATCTTGATTTCATTGTGCCATCTTTTTGATGAACGCTCCGCTTCCCTTAAATGGGGCAGCTCCATGAAATGGATATCTGCTGTATCATAAAGGCCTGTCAGTTCACTGAATTTAACCACCCAGTCGCAGGTGGTGGGGATCACCAACGGGATGCCGGGTGCCGGGTTCATTTCAAGCAGGCCGGATATGGATTTTATCATGGGGCAGGTCAAGGCCGGCAGGTGGAGCGGGGCCATATTCTGGGCTGCAAATGATCCGCAGGCAAGCCTGAACGGTTGCACCTCCGCTGCATGAAACAGCTCCAGGGGGGCCTGAATGCAGGGGGTCATGATCACATTCTTTTGGGCATTATCAATAAATTCATCCGGAAAAATGATTTTGCCAAGGGTATTGATAAAGGGTTCAAGATGCTCCGTGTAATCGAACCGGTTACGGATGAGTGTGATCTGGTCTTCAACTTCTTTTTGCATCAGGGCTGTTGTCCGTTTTTTAAGGCGGACAAGCCTTGGGGTGGATGGTGTCATTTTGAACTCCATTTTTCAGTCATGTAACGCCTTGAAGAAGAGAAAAGTTTAAAGTTGAACCATTTAAAGGTCAGGACATTGTCTTCGGGACAGGCTTCTACACAGGCCATGCAGCCCATGCAGTCCTGGGTTAAAACATCAAAGGGCTTCAATGTATCCCCGGAGAGGGATTTATCCTTTTTCCCTTTTTCAAGGTGGACATCCGGGATATCCACAGGACACATGCGTTCGCAGTTGCCGCACCCGGTACAGGCATGGGCGTTTTTCTCAAACCGGACAGGACTTAATTTTTTAAAAAGGTGCATAAAGGCCAGCATGGGGCAGAAAATGCAGAAAAACCGTTCTTTAAAGAAAATTCCGGCAAGGAAAATTCCGGTCAGAAGCATGGCGGTAATGCTGAAACCCATGGTTACCCCGTTGGTCATGTTGATGTTAAATTTATCAAAGTCCCCCACAAACATGGGGAGGATGGGGCGTGCAGGACAGATCTGGCAAAAGGGCAGCTTCCAGTCCGGGTGGAGTCCGAAATTGGCAATGGACAAGGGGATGAGGATCATCAGTACCAGCAAGATGTATTTGATGGACTTAAGTTTTTTTCGGGTCTGTCGGGTCATGGTGATTCCCCGGACATTAAGTTTTTTTCGAATCATTGTGATCCAGTCCTGGAACAGACAGAAGGGACACAGCCATGCGCACCAGATCTTTGAAATCGGCATAAAGAAGATCAGAAATAGAACAAAAGGCCATAAAATATTGACGAATGCACTGGAAAAAATCATTTCAAAACTGGTTTGGAAGCCCACATAGCTTCTTTGGAGCACCATAAGATAACAATGCCCGGCACAGCCATTGACATAGGGGCATGCAAAACAGGGAAGTGAACTGCCCAGATCAATTCCGATCCGTCCACCGTAAAGAAACAATATAAATGACAGGTGCTGGCAAATTTGCCTTATTCTTTCCACCATGGTTTTTTCCTCTTGTTTAACAAAATGCCGATGAACAGAATACTGCCAGCTGCCAATGTAACAGCCCCGGCTTTGTGGTTGTCATGGGCATGACGTGAGCGATGCACTCGAAGCACGTAGGCCAGGTGGTATTGCTTGCCGTCATGGTCCACTTGGGTAAACAAAAGATCCTGTCTGGTGGTGGTAAGGCTGGACTGTTTCAGGCGTTTATCATGGGGCGGTGTATATAAGAAGCGGTAAGGTTGTGCTATTTCCGGTACGAGGGTAGTGCTATTGTTGTTTTTAAAAAGCTTCATCACCGTCGGGGTAACCGTCTGTGAGGCAGTGACCAGGGTGAAGGTTAGTGGAACGCCTGTCTGGTGCCAGTAATGACGGTCAGAATTGTTTAGGGCAATATGCGGAAGCCCTCTTAAAAGGACTGACTCCGATATTGACGCCGGGGTTCTTTTGGCCGGTATTTTTGATTTCCCAAACAATACCAGATCGGTGCAGGTCACATAGCTTTTTTGCTGGTCTTGGGCAAAGGCAAAAATTCGGATACATGAGGGTTTGTGTACCTGGATGGCGTAACATTGCTTCACAGGCGTTGCCCTGTAAATGACAGGATCTTGGTTTTCCAGGTATAGTAAGGTTACCGGGCCGGTTGAAGTCCGGGGCTGGTGAACGGTAAACCGTTGAACGGTTTGTCCGTTTTGGAGCCTATCCATTGCCGTGAATTGAATGTGTAGTATCTCTTTGGGGTATCCGGCAAGGTCGTCAGCCCGAATCACCACCGGATTAAGTAGAAGCCCGGCAAGGACCAATAAACAGGTAAGTAGTAAATGTTTTATCAAAGCAGATAACATAAAAACCGATTAATGATTGCCCCATTTCCTTTAACAAATAAAAAAATCCCTGATCAAGGGGCGTTTTGCTTGATCAGGGATTTCGTTTTTAATCCACATGACCGGTTGTTGTTTTCCGATAAACAACCGTTATAACTGCCACGGGTAGACCGTATTTTGATCTGGTTGTACCCATAACAAAGATAGAAAATCCCCCCAGATTTGCGGGAGAGTTCTTATCAATTTTAGGCAGGTCTTCTGACTTTCGGGTCATCCAATTTGCTGCGCCTTCCCAGTTTTATCCAGTGGCATGAATTCAGCAATTGTCACCGATTACAGCGGCGGGTCCGTCCCTGATTTTCACAGGGTTCCCTATTCAGCCGATTTTTCCGGCACCTAAAACAATGCACCTTATGGCAATATAACAAGATGTCTGTCAAGTAAAATTTAGCATATGATTGTTGATTTTATCAGTCCTTTTTTGTTTTTTTTTATTATTCAGAGATGTTGTATGTGTATCAAGATCGTGGAAATTCCCTTTGAAAGGGATATGCCGCTATTGGAACAGAGATTGTCGGACGATCTTGAACTCAGCATCGGAAAGATCCTGGCTAACAGACAACCGGACACAAAATTGTCGCAAAAAATCATAAAAGCTTATACCTGGGAAAAGGTATTTCAAGAATGGAAAGCGTATATAAAGAACTCTTAAGTGCTCAGTTTTCGCATTGACCACCCCACCATCCTGGATCAGATATTCAGAAGAAACGCCTTGGCGAAGGGGTGAGATATGTTTCATATTTTTATATCCATGATATGTTTGAGTCCTTTGCGGCTCAAATGGGTAAGACTTTCTGGCGCGCCATGATGTTACGTTGCAAAATGCTCAATGGTGTGATTACGGCCCATTGGCGGTTGAAAATTCTTCTTATGCTTTAACATGCCGTGTGGATTTTGGGCAGGAATGCGGGCATGTTTGTCCTCCAACGGCCTGGGCTGATTTATAATGACTGGCTGAACCTTTGAGCAAACCCCAGTTTTTATAATTGACATTTAAAGTTTTACAAACTATTAAGTTCTATGATCAGGTGCAGGAGACTGCATAATAGGGAATCCGGTTTAAATCCGGAACGGGCCCGCCGCTGTGATTGGGGACGAACACTGCATAATGTCACTGTCCATGTTATGGACGGGAAGGCGCAGTCAGTAGATTGATCCAAAAGTCAGAAGACCTACCTGGACAACCATAGGGATGCTGTGTACGGCAATGCCGGCTCCTATTTGATTCTGAGGATAGAAAAAGGGACAGCCTTGGATCGTTTTTTATAAACGATTCAGGGCTTTTTTTGTTTTGGCATCTTTAAATAAGCATCAAAGGAGTGACGGGCAAAAATTAACAAAGGTATGTTGCTGATTTCAATGCGTTTTGGCACAACTGCTGAAGATACAGATATGGAGGTAAAATGAAAAAGGCTCTTTTTGTTTTTTTATGTTGTTTTTTACTTACACTATTTTGGGGGTGTTCGCAGGATATAACCTCTGAAAGTAAACTCAAAAAAAATGAAGATGTCGGTTTTATGAGTATCGGCAGTTTCTCCATAACCCGGTTTGATAATGGCATCAGTAGAGTGAGGGATGGTGCCGGAAGACAGATGACGCTTGTTCCACGGGGTATGCCGGTGCCCGATGGAGTTGATTCAGCTGAACTTGTTAGAACACCTGTCAAAAGGGTTGTTGCCTATGGGGCCTTTGATATTGCCATTTTAAAGGCTTTAGGCGTGCTTGAGGACAGTCTGGTGGGGGTTTTGATCAAAAAAGAAGACTGGACGATTCCCGAAGTGGTGCAGGGTATGGAGGAAAACAAGATTACCTATCTGGGGGATTATAATGCCCTTGATTTTGAACGATTACGAAAGCTTAACCCGGAACTGGTGCTGACATGGGACATGTCCATTATCCCGATGATGGAGGAGATGAAGGTTCCAGTTGCCGTTACCACCACACCAACGGCCATGTGTTTATCTGCCAGGATGAAGTTTGTTCGATTCCTGGCTCCGTTCTTCAATAAGGAAAGGGAGGCGGATGCTTATTTTAATAAGGTTTCAAGGGCATTGGATCAGATCCGTATGGATACGGCCAATGCCGGGGTTGAACCTAAGGTAATGTGGGGGGATATTTACGAGAAAAGAGTGCTTGTGGAACCGGGAAACGCATGGGTGGGACAGCTTGTTGAGCTGGCATTAAGCGATTACCAGTTTGAGGATGTATTTGGTAAATCCTGTATTGAAATTTCCCTTGAGCGTTTTTTGTATTCAGGTCAGGATGCGGATATCTTTTTTACCTATCGCACACCGGACAGCGGTGCCACATCAAAGGCATCCCTTGCCAGGGCCAATCCGCTGCTGGCCAATATTAAGCCGCTAAAAACCGGTCGGGTCTACTCTCCGTTACCCCACTATAAACACTCCGGCGATAAACTGGATGAGATATTAATCGATATTGCGGCTATCCTTCATCCGGAAAGCTATCCTGGATACAAGATTCAATATTTCAGGCTGTTACCTGAGAATGATCCGATTGCCTATTCCAAATAGACACACAAAAAAAGGAATACTATATGACTACCCCGATTACTTCATCCGCGCTTGCTCCATCCACTGATTATACAATCCATCGTCAACTTATGTGGCGGCGGCGGACGATCAGTTATATTTTTTTCGGACTGGTTTTGCTCTTGATTCTGGCAGCTAATATCATGAAGGGCTCCGTGGATATCCGATTTTCAGAATTATGGACCATTCTTGCCAGCCACGATATTGAAAGCGTCAACGGGTTCATTATATGGAAAATCAGATTACCCCGGGCCATTTCCGCAGCCCTTGGGGGTGGATATCTTGCCATTGCAGGGCTTTTGCTCCAGGTTTATTTCCGAAATCCAATTGTGGGGCCGTTTATCTTGGGCATTTCATCCGGGGCAACACTTACGGTTTCCTTTGTTATGTTGACTTCTCTGACACTTGGAATGACGGCGTTAAATCCATTTATGGCCACCCTGGCCGCCTTTGTCGGGGCCTATGGAGTGATGCTGGTGGTCATCAGCATTGCCGGGCGGGTGAAAAATGCCGTTACCCTGCTGATCGTGGGCTTGATGATGGGGTATTTGTGCCACGCTGTCACTTCCATACTGGTGGCCTTTGCGGAAAAAGAAAAAATCAAAGGGTTTGTGTTGTGGCAGCTGGGCAGCTTTTCCGGATTCAGGTGGAGTGAAATTGAGATATTGACTCTGGGAGGCGGATTAATTTGTGTTCTGGTGTATGCCCTGTCCAAACCCCTGAACGCTTTTCTTCTGGGAGAGGATTATGCAGCATCCATGGGGGTGAATATCAAGGTATTCCGACTTTTGATTCTTCTGTCTTCATGTGCCCTGGCCGGCATGATTACAGCCATGGCCGGACCCGTGGCATTTGTGGGGCTTGCTGTACCGCATATGGTGCGCCTGGCATTTGGCACCTCGGATAACATAATTCTTGTGCCGGGTTGCCTTCTGGTGGGGGCGGTGGTTACCAGTTTGTGCGATTTTATTGCGCGGATGATTTTTTCTCCTGTGGAACTGCCCATTTCAGCGATCACTGCCTTTTTTGGTGCCCCCATTGTTATCAGCTTGCTAATGAAACGAAAGGTGGTGTTATGATGAAATCCAAATCGGTGTTAAAAACTGAAAATTTGTCCGTAGGATATCCTGGAAAAACGGTTCTTGAATCGGTGAATCTGGATTTTTATAGTGGCGAATTCGTATCCCTTCTGGGGCCCAACGGGGTGGGAAAAAGTACACTGTTAAGGACCTTGTCAAGTCTGTTATCCATACGCAAAGGGCGTGTGTTGGTCATGGGCAAATCCCTTGATACCATACCGGCTCCGGAACTTGCAAAGGTGATGTCGGTTGTGCTGACCCATAAAGCCGTCCCCCCCCTGTTCCAGGCCTACGATTTTGTTGCCATGGGGCGATATCCTCATACCCGTTGGACCGGTCGGCTTGATACAGAGGATGACCGGGTGGTGATGGATGCTCTGTCCATGGTCCGGGCCCAGGATCTCATACTAAGGGATATGTCAACCTTAAGTGATGGTGAGCGCCAAAAAATTCTCATAGCAAGGGCATTGGCCCAAGAGCCCGAGATTATCCTGCTGGACGAGCCCACCATGCACCTGGATTTAAAACATCGCATGGAGATCATGTCCATTCTTAAGGATATGTGTCGCAAAAAAGGGATCTGTGTGGTGGCATCACTGCATGATATTGAAGTGGCCTCCAGGGTGTCGGACCGGGTGGCTTTGATTCAAAACAACACCATCGCCCGGTTTGGTCCCCCTGAAGATGTGCTTTTGGAGGACACGGTTTCCGATCTTTATGATTTTGGCGATGCCGGTTTCAGCCGCCTGTTGGGAAATATAGAATTTCGGGGGAACATGGAAAAAGGCGCTGTTTTCGTCATTGGCGGCATGGGCAGTGCTTCTGTTTTGTATCGCCTGCTGTCTAAAAAGGGATATCGGGTTAAAACAGGGGTGCTGTTTAAAAATGACGTGGATTATCATGTGGCAAAATCGTTGAACATTAATCCCCTTATCGAAAACACTTTGCAACCCGTATCTGATCACAGTATCAAATCGGCACTCAGTGCTCTTCAAGAGTGTGACGCCGTGGTGGATGCCGGTTTTGAGGCCGCAGATTTGAACAGGGGGAATTTAACTTTGATTGATTCGGCCAAACAACTGGGCAAACCCGTATTTCGTTTGAATGGAACCCCAAGCAACGGGATAATCCGGCCGGAAATTTCCATGGATATGACAGCGAGTACCGAATCTGCTCTTGTCGGTTTGATAGAGCGGAAAATGGCCGAAGTGTCATGAAAAACCCCCTGTCCTATTTGATTCTTATGCTGACGGATCGCTGTAATCTGTCCTGCAGTTATTGTTATCTCGGGGGACATAGAAAATCCATTTTCCATGATGACGGGTCTGACATGTCGTTTGATACCATTGATCAGGCACTAGAACTGTTTGCGGCACATAAGAAAAATTGCAGCATACAGATTTCCGGTGGAGAACCCCTGCTTGCTCCCAGACAGCTTGAATACACGGTGGGTAAAATTAGAAGGATATCGCCGGATGCCCCCATTGCAATGCAAACCAATGCCACCCTTCTGGACGATAATGGGGTGGATTTTATAAAGGCACATAATATAAATCTTGGTATCAGCCTTGACGGTGATCCGGGTATGCAGGATATCTGCAGAGGCGGTGCTCCTGAGACATTCAATGCCCTGGGACGTCTGGAACAGAAAAAAGTGCCGTTTAGTGTGACCTGCGTCGTGTCTTCCGTCAATGCCCATTTGTTACACCGGGTGGTTTTGGCCCTTGCCGGCTTTTCCATGGCCGGGGGCGTTGGTTTCGATCTGCTGGTGCAAAAAGGAAAGGCAAAGAGTCCAGGTGTTGAACCCGCTTCTCCCCTGCAGTTGGAAATCGGTATAAAAAAGGTGAAACAGGCCCTTTCTCTGGTAAATGCGGGACGACAACGTCCAATTGTCATCCGGGAGAAGGAGAAAATCAAGGCCCGTCGGTATGTTGGAAAAAAGGCATCCGCCTTCTGTCATGCGGCCCATGGACAAAGCCTTGCCGTGACCCCTAAAGGAGATCTTTATCCCTGTTCGCAAACCGCATTTGATCCTGATTTTTACGTGGGATCTTTGATGGAGAAAAATGGATGGGAAAGCATTTATCCTTCTTTGGAAACGAGTCGTCTTGCCCTTGAATCATATAAATTGCGAAACAACGTTGAAGATCATTGTCGTTCCTGTGGATTTAAAGGCACGTGTCCCGGAGATTGTCCCAGTAGATTGTACTATAATTCAAGTGGCGAAGATCCCCTGGCCTGCGTGTTATATCGAACCCTGGCATTTTTTGAGCCCGCCACCCAGGCAGACAATGAAACCGGAACAAAGGAAGTGATGTGATGAACAAAGAGTTTACTTTGGCCTACTATTCCACTGCTGCCATGGAGATCCCATCCTTAAGCCTTGGTGTGGCCCAATTTATAAAAGAGGGCGGCGTCATAAAAGTGCATGCTAAAACCCAGACCCAGCTGTTTGATGAAAAGCAGGTTGCCTTGTTCGTGGACCATTGCCTTGCATCGGATGTGGTGATCATTGGCCTTCATGGCGGCCGGGAATCCTGTCCGGCGTTCGATGTTCTATCTGATCGACTGGATGAAATGAAAGACAGGGGTGAAAAATTGCCCTGGGTTCACATCCAGCCCACGGGCGGTGATGAAGATGCCATTGAGGCGGCCCAGATCTTGTCCACCCATTTTGGAACACCGGTGTGGGACAGGGTCCACCAATATCTCAATCACGGGGGCATGATCAATTTCACCAATCTTTTATCTTATCTTGAGGCCACGTTTTTCGAGTTTAAGGACAGGTCCCAGCCCCCCCAAGCCCTTCCCCATGAAGGGCTTTACCACCCGGAGATCAAAGGCATTCCCGACCCGTTGGAATACATGGCAAAGAGAATCATTCCGGGCCGGATCACCGTGGGCATATGGTTTAACCAATCCTACTGGCTCAACAATAACCTGGCCTATATTGATGCCATGATTCGATCAGCGGAAAAACTGGGCGCCAATGTTATACCGGTGTTTCATCTGCGGTACAGAGATAAATCCAGAGGTAACCGGGGCGCGGAATACGCTGCTGAAACCTTTTTCATGAAACAGGGCAAACCTATCATTGACGTACTGCTCAATCCCATGATGTTTTCCCTGACACTCACCGATCCCTCCTGCAAAGAGCTGTATGCAAAACTTAATGTGCCGGTGATCCAGGCCATGATGACCATGCAGCCCTTAGAGAGCTGGAAGGAAGAGGTCCAGGGCATGACCATCATGGAGGTGAGCTTTTCCGCGGCCCAGCCGGAGTTTGACGGCAATCTCATCAGCGTTCCCATTGCCAGCCGGGAACAGGACACCACCGATCCCCTTACCGGGGCGTTGATCTCCCGGTATATGCCCATTCCGGATCGTGTGGACCGCGTGGTAAATCTTGCAATCAACTGGGCCGGATTGTCGAAAAAGGAGAATTCCCAAAAGAAGATCGCCATTGTATTTCATCACTATCCCCCCCGGAACGACCGGATCGGCTGTGCCGCCGGTCTGGATAGCTTTGCCAGTGTCAAGCACCTTCTTGATCGGATGAAGGAGGAGGGATATGAAGTTGAAACATCGTACCAGGACGGGGATGAACTGGCCCATGAGATTCTTTCCCGCATGACCTGTGATCAGCGGTGGCTGCTGCCCGAGCAGATGCATGAACGCGCAGCCGCTCTGGCAGGTCCGTCGGATTACATGGGCTGGCACGAAGCGCTTCCTCAACCCATCAAAGAAAAACAGACCCATGACTGGGGAAAAATGCCCGGGGATCTCTTTGTCCATGACAAAGAGATGATTTTTGCCGGAACCATGAACGGAAACGTTTTTATCACGGTGCAGCCGCCCAGGGGCTATTTTGAGAACATCGATAAGATTTACCACGACACGTACCTGAGCCCCCCCCACCATTATCTGGCCCAGTATCGCTATATCAAACACGTGTTCAAGGCTGATGCCGTTATCCACGTGGGCAAGCACGGCTCCCTGGAGTGGCTGCCGGGCAAGGCCCTGGGACTGTCCGAGGAGTGTTACCCGGATCTTTCCATCATGGATCTTCCCAACATCTACCCCTATATCATCAATGATCCCAGTGAGGGGACCCAGGCCAAGAGGCGAAGTTACTGCTGTATTGTGGATCATCTCACCCCGGTGTTTACCAATGCCGATCTGTATGAATCCCTGTCTGAGGTGGACAATAAAATCAAGGAGTATCAGGATGCCCGCCGGGAAGATCCCGGAAAGGTGCCGGTGCTCAAACCCATGATTTGGAAGGCCGTGGCAGATGCAAATCTTGACAGGGATCTTGAGATCACCGAGGTTCAGGCCTTTGAGGATTTTGACGGGTTTCTTGAAAAGCTTCATCAATACCTTGGGGAGCTGTCCGACACCGTGATCAATGACGGGCTTCACACCCTGGGGCAGGTGCCGGAAGATCAGCCGCTGGTTGAATTCCTGGTGCAGTTGACCCGGGTGGCAAACGGCAATGTGCCCTCCCTGAGAGAGTCCATTGTCACCGCACTGGGGCATGATTATGACAATCTTCTGGTCAACAGGGGACGGGTGGTGGATGAAAAGAGCGGTGACACCGGAAACATGATCATTCAAAAGGCCCACAACCTGGCCCTGACAATGGCCCAGGCCCTGGCGGAAAAAGGGTTTGAAGGGGATGAGGCGTATATCTCAAGCGTGATCCGGGATCTGGTTTCTCGTTCCCATCCGGACATTGTGGCGGTCCTCACCTACATTTCAAATGGAATTGTTCCCAATATCCGGAAGACCACCCAGGAGCTGGACGCCGTTCTCACCGCCCTTGACGGTGGATTTGTCCGTCCCGGACCCTCGGGTGCTCCCACAAGGGGCCAGGCCGATATCCTGCCCACCGGCCGGAATTTTTACTCGGTGGACCCCCAGAAAATTCCCAGTCCCGGGGCCTGGGAGGTGGGCAAAAGCCTTGGGGATGCCCTGCTAAAGCGCTATCTGGACGAAACCGGGGCCTATCCAAGAAGCGTGGGCATTATCGTTTATGGCGGTGCCACCATGCGTTCCAAGGGGGATGATATCGCAGAGATTTTTTATCTTCTGGGAGTCAAACCCATCTGGCACAAGACAAACGGCATTGTCAAAGGTCTTGAAATCATCCCGCAAAAGGACTTGGGCCGTCCCAGAATTGATGTGCTTCCCCGGATTTCGGGTTTCTTCCGTGATTCTTTTCCGCTGTTGGTGGAACGTATAGACCAGGCCGTGCGTATGGTGGCGGTTTTGGATGAACCCCTGGAGACCAATATGATCCGCCGCCATGTGGTCCGGGACGTGGAGACTTTCAAGGTTGAGGGCATGACCGAGGATCAGGCGTTTCGGGAAGCCTCATTCCGGGTGTTTGGATGCCCGCCCGGTACCTATGGGGCCGGTGTTTCCGAACTTGTGGAATCCAAGAACTGGGAGACCCAGGAAGATCTGGGCAACAACTATATTCGGTATTCAAGCCATGCTTACGGCAAGGGCAGTTACGGCCAGCAGAAACCGGCGGTTTTCAGGACCCTTTTATCCCGCATGGATGTCACCGTAAAGAACGAGGATTCCCGTGAATACGACATGATGTCATGTACTGACTATTATAACTACTACGGCGGTCTCATCGTTGCCGGGAAAACCGTTACCGGCAAGTACCCCATATCACTCATGGGCGACAGTTCCGATCCCAAACGGGTGAAGATGCGCTCCACAGCCGAGGAGGCCAAACATATCCTGCGATCCAGGTTGACCAATCCCAAGTGGATAAAGGGGATGATGCGCCATGGCTACAAGGGGGCCGGGGATATTTCCCATATGATGGATGTGGCCCTGGGCTGGGATGCCACGGCCGAGGTCATGGAGGACTGGATGTATGAACAGATGGCCCGGGCCTATGTGCTGGACGAAAAGGTGAAAGAGTGGATGGAAGAGGTGAATCCCTACGCCCGGCAGAATATCCTGGACAAGCTTTTGGAGGCGATTTCCAGGGGCATGTGGCAGGCAGAGGATGACATGAAAAAGCAGCTCAGACAAGAGTACCTGGATATTGAAGGTGAGATCGAAGCACTGACGGAATAGCCGCTGTAAATCGGCATGTTGGGGATAAAATGATTCAAATAAAGATAGATGAAATAGGTGAACAATCGGTTAGGGTTGACCAGCCGGTTAAGGACGGCGCAGGTATGACGGGCCTGTTTCCCTTTTCAGCCATCATCGGTCAGAGTGATTTAAAGCTGGCCCTGATGCTCAATTCCGTTAATCCCAGGATCGGCGGCGTATTGATCCGGGGCGAAAAAGGTACGGCTAAATCCACCATTGTCAGATCCATGGCAGATCTGCTGCCGGAAATTTCGGTACGCAAAGGGTGTGCATTTAATTGTGATCCCAAGGGATCGTTTCAGTGTCCGGTGTGCCGGGCAGCCAATGGATCAGACAACCTCATCCTTCGTAGAAAAAAGGTGATAACCCTTCCCTTGAATGCCACGGAGGACCGGGTGGCCGGGGGAATGGACTTTGAAAAGGCCGTCATGCACGGGCGCAGAATCCTTCAGCCGGGACTTCTTGCCCGGGCCCACCAAGGCATTCTCTATGTGGATGAGATTAACCTGCTGGACGATCACATCGTGGATATTATCCTGGATGCCGCAGCTTCGGGTGAGAATCGTGTGGAGCGTGAAGGCATATCCCTTGCCCACCCGTCTCAGTTTCTGCTGGTGGGGACCATGAATCCCGAGGAGGGGGATGTCAGGCCCCAGCTGTTGGACCGGTTCGGCTTCTGTGTGGAAGTCTCTGCCGAGCAGGATATTGAAAAACGCATGGAGCTTATGGTGCTGCGTGAACGCTACGATTTTGATCCGGAGGGATTCAGACAGGAATATGAATCAGACACCCGGGCCATTTCCGAAGCGATTGTCAATGCGGTGGAACTGCTGCCCTTGGTCAGAATGCCCGGTCATATGCGCTCTTTTATTGCAGAATTGTGTACCACCAATCATGTTGCCGGACACCGGGCGGACCTGGTGCTGGAGCAGGGAGCCATGGCCCATGCAGCCCTGAAAGGCAGGGCAGAAGTGACAGTGGACGATATCCAGGCCGTGGCCCATTTTGTTCTGCTGCATCGGAAACAGGAGGTGAGTGACCCCCCTCCACCGCCTCCACCGCCGGAACCTCCGGAAAATGAAAACCAGGATGATAAAGACCAGGAACCGGAAAACGACGAACCAGAGGAGAACAAAGAGCAGGAGCAGGAAGATAATCCTGAGAATAACGCCCAGGGGCCTGAACCGGAGGAGTCGTCCCAGGAGGATGTAGATCCGGACGATACGGATTCGGACCAGGAATCAGATACCCAGCCGCCGGTATCGGAGAATGACGCGGAAACCGTTTTTGAGATCGGTGAACCCTTTAAAGTCAAAAAAATAGAGTCAAAAAAAGACCGGACCCTCCGCCGGGGATCGGGCCGGCGTTCCCGGACCCGGGTTTCCCAAAAACAGGGCAGGTATGTGAAAAGCACCATGAACAGAGGCAGCAATGACATCGCCTTTGACGCCACCCTGAGGGCAGCGGCACCGTTCCAAAAGAACCGTGATATCCCGGACGGGCTTTGCGTGGCATTGATATCTTCCGATATCAGGGAAAAGATCCGCGAGAAGAAGATGGGCAATTTTTTACTTTTTGTGGTGGATGCCAGTGGCTCCATGGGGGCCAGGGGCCGCATGTCCGCCTCCAAAGGTGCCATCCTTTCTCTGTTGCTTGATGCCTATCAAAAACGGGACAAGGTGGCCATGATCTCGTTCCGCAAGACCGAGGCTGTGGTGAACCTGCCGGTGACATCCAGCATCGAACTTGCTGCCACTTATCTTTCCCAGATGCCCGTGGGCGGAAGGACACCGCTGTCGGCGGGCCTTGAAAAAGCGTCCCAGATGATAAAAAACGTCCGTTACCGTGATCCGGCATCCCGGCCCATTGTTATCATTATCACCGACGGCAGAAGCAATGTGGCCTTCAGTGATGCAAAGCCGGTGGACGAAGCCATGATGATGGCCCATAAGCTGGGGGAGGATGAGACCTTAAATTGCATCGTGGTGGATACCGAACCCCAGGGACCTGTCATGTTCGGCCTGGCCGGGCAATTGGCAGGGGCCGCCAATGCCCAATATTATAAAATTGATGATTTAAAGAGTGATAGCCTTGTCAGTTTAATTAAAGAGAACCGTTAGGATAGCTGGTACTTGATCATAACGATGACATTCCTCTTTGGAGTGGCCGGTGGGATGATCAAGGCCGGATAGCCTTAACGGTTAGGAGTTATTAAAATATGAAAAAACGAAAACCCATTTTCCCCTTTACCGCAATTGTAGGCCAGGAGAGCATGAAACTGGCTCTGATTCTTAACATTATCAACCCTTCCCTTTCCGGTGTCCTGATCCGGGGAGAGAAAGGCACGGCCAAATCAACGGCTGTTCGGGCATTGGCCGATATCCTACCCATGATTGAGCATGTAAAGAATTGTCCGTTCCGTTTGGCCGTATCAGAAACCGGTGCGGTGTGTGAAGATTGCAGCATAGAGGCATGCCCCGGCAGTGGACAGAAAGATCCCAATGTGCTGAATGGCAAACGGCTTGAAACCGAACAAAGCGGTATCCGGGTCATTGAGCTGCCCGTGGGAGCCACCGAAGACCGGGTGGTGGGCACCATGGATCTTGAGCACGCCCTGAAAAAAGGGGAAAAGCGCATAGAGCCGGGACTGCTGGCGGCGGCCCATCGGGGTATTTTGTATGTGGATGAGGTGAATTTACTTGACGATCATGTGGTGGATGTGTTGCTGGATTCCGCTGCCATGGGTGTCAACACCATTGAGCGGGAAGGGGTCTCCTTTTCCCATCCAGCCAGGTTTACCCTTGTGGGCACCATGAACCCGGAAGAGGGGGAACTTCGTCCCCAGCTGCTGGACAGGTTTGGTCTGTGCGTCAATATCGGTGGCATCATCGAGGTTGAAGACAGGGTGGCGGTGATGGAGCGCCGGATTCGCTTTGATGAAGATCCTGAAGGGTTTGCCCTGCAATGGAAAAAGAGAGTCGCAATCTCTCCCAACGCATTGAAAAGGCCATGGCCCTTTACCGGGATGTGATTATTCCCAGGGCGCTTCTCTTTGAAATTGCCTCCT
The DNA here is from genome assembly GCA_963674605.1 of uncultured Desulfobacterium sp. Classification (GTDB taxonomy): domain Bacteria; phylum Desulfobacterota; class Desulfobacteria; order Desulfobacterales; family Desulfobacteraceae; genus Desulfocicer. Next base: position 3,542,705 of record OY771474.1, read on the forward strand.
ATTGTCTTGATGTGGGTGTGGACGGGCACAGGGGCGACATTATCATACTGAAAACCGCTAAAACCCTTGCCGCGTGGGATGGCAGAGTCACTGTGGAAAAATCCGATATTGAGACGGCAGCTCAACTGGCTCTGCCCCACCGTATCAGAAGAAAGCCGCTCCAGGAAGTGGCCCAGGATATTCATGCCGTCCGGGAGAGCAACCGGGCACAACATGCAAAAAGGGCGTGATATATGCCGGCAATTACCATAGATGGATTACGGAAAAATTATAAAAGTCTTACGGCCCTGGACGGCATAAGCCTTGAAGTTGAGAAAGGTGAACTTTTTGCCTATCTGGGACCCAACGGTGCCGGAAAAACCACCACCATCCGGATTCTCACCGGCATGACCCGGTTTGAAAAAGGACAATGCACCATCAACGGGTTTGATATCCGGACAGACGAAAACAGGGCAAAGGCCCAGTACGGTCTTGTTTCCCAGGCCATTAACCTGGACCAGGAACTTTCGGTGAAAGATAATCTTCTGATCCATGGGTTGATGTATGGCATGAAGATGCCGGACATTAAACGAAAAACAGAGGAGATGCTGGACTACGTTGATATGTCGGACCGATTGAACAGCCCTGTGAAGGCGCTGTCCGGTGGCTTGAAAAGACGGCTGATGATTGCCCGGGCCTTGCTTCATGATCCGGCCATACTGTTTCTGGACGAGCCCACCGTGGGATTGGATGCCGCCATAAGGCGGCGGATATGGGGCTTGATAAAGAAAATCCAGGCCAACGGTACCACTGTTTTTTTGACCACCCACTACATTGAAGAGGCAGAGTTTCTGGCGGACCGGGTGGCATTTCTCGATAAGGGGCGGGTTGTCACCCTGGATACCCCTGAGAAGCTTATGCAAAATATCGGAGCCTGGGCCATTGACCGGCTCACCTCCCATGGAATGGATACAGTTTACTTTAAAGACAGGCAAACAGCCCAGGCATTTAACATGGAGAATGCGCATCAATATACCCTGCGCCGGGTGAACCTGGAGGATGCATTTCTGGCGGAGACAGGCCGGAAAACGGAATCGCAACAAACAAAAACAAATTCCGGACATACCGGGCACTCCAGCCATTCCGGGCAGTCCTCCGAGCATTCCGGCCATACCATGCACTCCTCCGAGCATTCCGGCCATTCAGAGCACTCCGGGCACTCCGGGCATTCGACCCATTCCCATTGAAAGGACTTTTCGTCATGATTCGCACTATATTTGCCGTCTATTACAGGGAGATGCTGATTTTAAGAAAACGATTGACCCGCCAGATCCCATCATGGTCTGTATCTCCGTTGCTTTACCTTATTGCTTTTGGTTATGCGGCTGGTCACTCAGTGCAGGTGGAAGGCCATTCCTACATGGCGTTTCTGATTCCGGGTCTCATCGCCATGAGCAGCATGACCCAGTCCTTTGCCATTGCCAGCGATATCAACATCGCGCGGTTTTACTGGCATATCTTTGAGGAATTCCAGGCGGCCCCTGTATCAAAGACCGCCTATGTGACCGGCGAAGTTCTTGCCGGGATGACCCGTGCCCTTTTATCGGTGAGTGTCATCATGATACTTGCTCTGGTTTTCAGGATTGATCTTCACTATAACCTGGCCTTTTTAACCGGTGTGCTGCTCAACAGTTTTGTGTTTGCCTCCCTTGCTGTGGGGCTGGCCATGGTGGTGAAATCCCATGCAGACCAGGCGCTTCTCAATTCATTTGTCATTACACCCATGGCCTTTTTAGGGGGCACCTTTTTCCCGGTGGACCGTCTGCCGGACTGGGCCGGATTCATCCTCTCCTTTCTGCCGCTGACCCATGCCTCATCTGCCATCCGGACCGCCTGCTTAAACGGCAAATCAGATATGGGATCATGGATGATCCTGCTGGTCACCGGGTGCGTTTTTTTCATCATTGCGATTTCATTTGTGGAAAAGGCCAAGGACTGATTCGATGAAGCTGTGGAGCCAATGTTCAAGCCGCTACTAAAACTATGATCCGAGGAAAAAATCTATGGTCTTTAGAGAAAAAATGTCAAAAATGTTTGCCCGCAATTCATCGGGATTGTGGTGTTTTCTGGCTGCGATATTTTTAATGACCTTCTGCACAAAAATTTATGCGGCAGATTTATCAAACTTAATAGAACGGATTGGACACAATCTTCCGGAAAAATGGGAGATTATTGAAATAAAAAATAATTGTGTCCCCCTTTGGGCTTTTTCAAAAGACACCTGTACCAAGCTGACCATTATCGGCCCTGTAAAAAGCGGATTTCAATATTTTGACCGGAATGGTCAAACGTTGCTGTACCACATATCTTTTCAAGAAGCCGTCTACTTATGGATTGCAGATGAACAATATCATTCAGGATGGACATTGCCCAAAAAGGTTAAGAACCGGTTTCAGGTGTGTCCAAGGTGGAGACCACAAAAATTGATGAGTGGAAAACACCAAGTATGGGGATATCAGGGCTGGAACCAATTCGACAAAACCTATTCAGAAAAATCTCCACCGGGCACCGCCAAGGCGAGGTTTAAAAAGATAAAACACAGCTGGCCTGGGTGGAAAAAGACAGTTCAAAAGTCTGGCTCGCTATAACCGTGACGGGCGGACTGGGATTGGGGCTTCGGGTTCGCCCACGACAAGCTGTTTCGGAAAACTTACAGCGGCAAGGAAAATGTCCGCAACTTTTTGAGAAACTATTAATTTCTCCGCAGCCGCCTTACCGCCTGACCCAGCCTCACAATCCAGGGTACGTTTTCCGTTCCTGCCCGCCATCCCATCTCCTGCCCGGCACCGTGGCAGAACTTTTCCGGGAGATAACCGCTTTTGACAAACAATGCCCCAAAAAAACTTTTTCCGGTCGGCAGTTCAAAAAAACAGCCACCTGTCTGCGTGCCGCTCCCACAGCTTTTTTGGGGCGGATACCATACCAGTGAGAACTGGACGGATTACCGAATTCGGTTTCTATAAATGGCTGCATGGCCGAAATAACCCCGGGATCGTTGGGGGGGGTACAATCAAGACAAGAAGGGTGTACCATAAATGCATTCCCTTTTGGTGTATTGATAACAAGCGAATCATTCCTGGTTGACAGTTGTCTGTTCAGGAGGAATACCATTTTGCATCTCGTTCGAGATTCCTTTTTACTCGATGTTCAGGTTTTTCTTAATAACAGACCGGAACCTAAAAATCCATGTCTTGATTTTTTTCACAGAAAAAGGATCTACTCATCTTTGATCAACAATACCTTTCTCTTTTCGGGTCTTTTGCTAAAGGATAACCGTGATTTTGGCATCTTGAGAAAATCTTCCGCCTCCATAGAAAACCCATATGGTCATTTGACCGCTCATCATGATTATCAATTGGATTTTAGGGCTCCCATATGCCATTTAGGCTTTAATTTCCGGAGGAAAAGGGGAAAGAAACGCCCATAGGCATTCCTTAGCCCAGAAGTTTCGCATTACTTCCGTACTGATGGTGATTTTTTTATAAGAAAGAGTAGGCAAGCCTAACACTCTTTCCTGCTTTGTTGTGGGCAAACCAAGGTCATAATAAGGCCTGCCCATGGCAGTTTTTATATGAAAGAGTAGGCAAGTCTAACACTCTTTTATATTCAGTTGTGGCCAGACCTGGGAGCCCCAATCCCAGGAGGCCCGTGGCCATTATAATGGATTTTCAAAAGGAGAGAACATGAAAAAAAAGATGAACGGTGCTGTTGCAGCCCTTTGGTGTCTGGCAATCATACTGGGAATTACCGGTATTTCCGGCGATGCCGTTGCAGGGAATGAAGATTTGCTTGAAAGTATCGAAAAATCCGGAGAAGTTCACATGGGCTTCCGGGAAGGGTCGGTGCCTTTTGGTTTCATTGACAAAAATGGTTCCTGGGTCGGTTTCGGCCTTGATCTGGGATCTGAAGTAGTCAAGGAATTGGAGAAAAAGTTCAACAAACCCATCAAACTGGTTAAACATCCCATGAATCCCAAAACCCGGATCACCATGGTGGCCAACGGCATGGTGGCCATGGGCATCGGTTCCACCACCATTACCCTGGCCCGGGAACAGGTGGTGGATTTCAGCCTGCCCTATTTTTTGACAGGCACCCGGCTTCTGGTGCCCAAGGACAGCCCCATCGCCTCTTTTGCTGATATAGGGGGAAAACGGGTGGGGATGGGATCGGGCTCCACAGCCAATATTAAGGGCATGGACCGGGCAATCGCCCAGGGACTGGTAAAACCGGCCTGCAAAAAAATGCTGTTTGAAGAACACAACAAGGGATTTCTTGCCCTGCAGCAGGGCAAGATTGATGCTTATTTCACCGATGCCAGCCAACTGGCCGGCATGCGTGCCAAGGCACAGAATCCAGAAGCCTGGAAAATCGTGGGCAAGTATCTGACCTATGAACCCTATGGCATTATTCTGCCGGAAAACCAGGGAGAATGGCGGGACTTTGTCAACGCATCGCTGATCCACATGATCAAGGATGGTCGATTTGAGGCTCTGTACACCAAATGGTTCGGTCCGGACGGGGTGGTCCCCCTGCCCATGACCGATGAATACAAGGTACTTTTAAAGTCTTTGAGTTATCCAGAATAGACTCGTTTACAAAAAGTTAAATTAAAACCAGGGGACGGTCAGAACACAGATGCCCGTCCCCGATGCCCCGGGTGTACAGGAGTGTTTTGCTGAACTATACCTTTGACTGGTCCGTCATCTGGCGACAGCCTTACGGCGCCATGATGTTCAAGGGAATCTGGACAACCCTTGGCCTTTCCCTGGCTGCTTGGTGCCTGGCCGTGGCTTTTGGTATCGGAATAGCAACCTGCCGGATTTATCCAAATAGAGCATTTCGTGTCCTGGGCTTGAGCTATGTTCTGGTGTTCAGGAATATCCCTTTTCTGGTACAGTTGTTTTTCTGGTATTTTGCAGCCCCTCTGCTACTTCCCCGTTTTGTCCAGACTTGGGTGTATGATACTGTTCCGGATTATGCTTTTTGGTGCGGGGTTGCAGGTCTTGGCATGTATACAGCCTCAAGGGTGGCTGAGCAGTTCCGGGCCGGTCTTGCGGCCATTCCCCAAGACCAGTACCGGGCCGCATATGCCACAGGCCTGCGGCCGGCACAGGTGTATGGGTACGTGATCCTGCCCTATGCCTTCAGGATTATCATCCCTGCCTTTACAACGGAGTTTCTCACCTGCTTTAAGAATTCCGCCCTGACCATGACCATCGGTGTCATGGAAATTACCCACACAGCCTATGTTGTTGACTCCTTTACCTGGCACGGCCTGGAAACAACCACAGCCGCAAGCCTCTGCTACCTGACCATTGCGCAGTTCGTGGCCCTTTTCATGTGGCGCATTGAAAAACGCTGGGCTGTGCCCGGTCTGATCCGGCGGGGAGGATGATGCTGAGCGCCATGGACTTTTCTGTTATTGCCAACAATTTGGGGTATATGGCCGGCGGGCTGTGGATGACTTTTGAAATTGCGATCATGGCCGTTACAGGCGGTCTTGCCTGGGGAATTGCCCTGGGCCTTGGCCGACTTTCTCCTATCCCGCTGATCTATTATCCGGCCAGCTTCTATATCCACTTTTTCCGGGGAATTCCCTTGATTCTGGTTATTTTCTGGATTTATTTTCTGGTCCCGGTCTTCCTTGGCCGGTCCATGGGACAACTGCCGGCAGTGGTGCTTTCATTTATCCTGTACGAAGCGGCTTATTTTGCGGAAATCGTCCGCTCGGGCATTCAGGCGGTCCCTGTGGGCCAGAAAAGGGCCGGTCTTGCCACGGGGCTCAGACCCTGGCAGATCGCCGTTCATGTGATCCTGCCCCAGGCCCTGAAAAAGATGCTGCCGGCCTTGGTGACCCACTGCGTGGTGGTGTTCCAGGATACCTCTCTGGCCTATGTAATCGGACTTCGGGAATTTTTGCGCCGGGTCAACCTGGTGGATGCCAGGGAAGCCCGGTCCGTGGAGCTCTATTTGTTTGCGGCCTGTGTTTATTTTATCTTATGCACCCTGGGCAGCTTTCTGGGCCATTACCTGGAAGGCCGGTCCGGGGTAAAGGACTTTTTGTGATTGAAATCAGTGATCTGGGCTTGACATATGGGACCCACCAGGCCCTGTCCGATGTGTCCCTCCGTGTCGAAAAGGGCAAAACCCTGGTGGTATGCGGTCCTTCAGGATCAGGAAAATCCACCTTGCTCCGGTGTATCAACGGTCTTGAAAGATTTCAGACCGGAAAGATTTATGTGAACAAGACCCCTGTCCAGGGCAGGGATACCGATATCTATGCCCTGAGGGCCCGTATCGGTATGGTATTCCAACACTTTGAACTCTATCCCCACAAAACCGTGCTGGACAATCTCACCCTTGCCCCAATAAAGGTTAAAAAAATGTCCCGCACCAAGGCCCGGGAAAAGGCAATGGCGCTGCTGGACCAGGTGGGGATCGTTGATCAGGCCCATAAGTACCCGTCCACACTTTCAGGCGGCCAGCAGCAGCGGGCCGCCATTGCCAGGGCACTGGCGATGGAACCTGCCCTCATGCTTTTTGATGAACCCACATCTGCTCTGGACCCGGAAATGATCAAGGAGGTGCTTGATGTCATGGCCAATCTCACTCGGTCCGGCATGACCATGGTGGTCGTCACCCATGAAATGGGCTTTGCCCGCAGGGCCGCAGATGAAGTTGTGTTTATGGACAAGGGCCGGATTGTGGAAAAAAACAATGCCCGGGATTTTTTTTCCCGGCCGGTCCATGAACGTACCCGGCGGTTTCTGGGCAGGATACTGGACGAGCCGTTTATTTCAGACAAAAAGGTATAAAAAATGAGGGCTTGGTCACAAGATGGGCCACCCTGGGGAGGGGTCAGGCTTGCGTTATTGACGTTTCCGTTTAAATTTAGCTTTATTCTTAGATACTTGTCAAAAACACAATAACACAAGCCTGACCCCGTTGGTCCGCCAATTGAGATGAATGGCCCATCTTATGACCAAGCCCAAAAATGAAAATAAAAATTGAGATCAGCGTATTGTGAGAAGACCAGGTCGCCATGGGATTCCAGGATCGGATTTTCAATGGGACCCATGGCCTTTCCCTGTTTATCCGTACAGAACCGGATACACATGGTCATGGGCGGATTCCACCTCCTGACTCCCGGAGAGCAATTGGACCGGACAATTGAGTATTTCAAGGCCCATCCCTGTGGACCGTCTTCTGCCCATGCATTGTACGGGGTTTGATCCTCTGTGCCGATTTTACCGGGAACTGGGCGCTGGGGGATTAAAACCCCCGGCTACCCGATTATGTCGCATTATTGATCACAGGTTTTATTTATCTTGTAGATTCTTTTATTGCTCTATCATAGCAAGCTTACTGGCAAGTGCCGCAAATATGATTGCAAATGATCTTTGCAACCAAGTAGTAACTTTGAGAGAGTTGACAATATATTTTTTTACGTAATTTGCAGAAAGACCATAGCATATGAAAATGACTAAAGTCATAAGCATGAATACTGCACTTAGAATGAACATTTGAAATGTAGGTGATGAGGTGAATGGTGAGATAAACTGGGGTAAAAAAGCCAAAAAGAATATTGAAAGTTTGGGGTTAAGAATATTGATTAAGAATCCCCTTGCTACAATTTGGTGCAGGCTTTTTGTTGATTCCTGGGAGCTCATTTGTGTTGAACCAGTTTCCCGCCACATAGACCATGCGAGATATAATAGATAGATAACGCCTGCATATTTAATTATTTGGAATGCAATCGCACTCATATGGAGAATAGCCGATAACCCAAGAATGCTTGCTGTCAAGTGAGGAACAATACCAGTTGTACATCCAAATGCAGCAGCTATACTTGCCCTACGACCTTTAAAAAGCCCTGTTGAAACCGTATAAATAACACCTGTCCCAGGTATTAGGACGACCACTAACGAAGTAAGTAAAAATTCTGTGCTAAACATTTTTTGATTAACTCCTATTTTATCTTTGACATAATTTGAAAATTGCCGACTGCCGACTGTCGGATGGCCTGGCCCAGCTTTTCAACAGCCCTCTCCAGGGTAGGCACATCTGCCATGGTATAGTTGAGGCGCATGGTTTCCCCTCCCTGATCCGGGTCTGTGTAGAAGAATTGCCCCGGCACGAATGCCACCCCGTTTTCAATGGCCTTGCGGTAAAGGGCCAGGCCGTCCAGTCCCTTGGGTCCGGTGACCCAGAGGAACATCCCCCCCTCGGACGGGGAGACCTTGAAATTTTGTGGCAGATGCCTGGACAGGGCATCCAACATGGCCTTTTGCCTGGGTTTGTACAGGCCGATGATCTTGGGTAACTGGGTTTCCAGGTAGTTGCCGGCCAGGTATTCCGCGGCCAGGGCCTGGTTGAAGGTGGAGGTGTGGAGGTCCACGCCCTGCTTGACCAGTACCAGCCACTGGCGCAGGAATTCCGGGGCTGCGTAGAATCCGATGCGCAGTCCCGGGGCAAAGACCTTGGACAGGGTGGAGATATAGATGACATGGTCCGGGGCCATAGTCTTAATGGGGGGCAGGTCCTGGCCTGTATACCGCAGGGCGGAGTAAGGGTCGTCCTCGATGAGCAGGACGTTGTGAACCTGGATGATTCTCGCTATTTCCCTTCGCCGTTCCAGGGTCAGGCTCCTTCCTGTGGGGTTCTGGAAGGTGGGTACAAGATAGATGAACTTAACGTCATGGGTTTTAAGGGTTTGTTCCAGGGATTCCGGTATCAGACCCTGTTCATCTGTCGCCATGGAAATATAGGAAGGTTCGTAGGGGTTGAAGGCGGAGATAGCCCCAAGATAGGTGGGTGATTCCAGGGCAATCTTATCCCCTTTGCCGATCATGAGCTTGGCCACTGCATCCAGAACTCCTTGGGAGCCTGAGGTGATGTTCACAGCCTCGGGGGTGATGGCAATGCCACGGCTCTCCAGGAGGCTAGCCACCTGTTCCCTTAAGGGCATGAACCCCTCTGTGAGATCGTATTGAAAGGCCTGGGATCCGTGGGCTGAAATCACCCGGGCAGTGAGTTCTTCAAAAATTTCCATGGGAAAGCTGTCTGGAGACGGAATGCCGCCAGCCAGTGAAATGATGCCGGGATCGGACACTACTTTGAGAATTTCCCGTATGGCGTTGGCTTGCATGAGCCGGGTCCGGCCTGCCAGAAGGCGTCGATAGTCCATGTCTTTCTTCCTTTTTCTTATTTGCTCGTCAGTCATTAATTTGGATATTACCACTTTAGTGATTGATATCATATTCAATCAACGGGATATTAAATCGAGGGATGGCTGCCCCGAACTGAACCAGGTCCGCCCGGATCACGTCCGCCATGACCTGCATTACCACTTCACTTTCAATTGAGGTGTTGTGGGTCTCATAGGTTAAAAAATACAAGATTTTATGGAAATAACAAGGCACAGTTCGTGAATTTTATGATGGGTACAATTTCTATTAACCATAAAAGCCATGGGTACAAATGGAATCACATGAACTCTGGAAGTTATCATCCCCAACCGGTAAAGCAGATATTGATACTCAAGTGCAGCTCCGATTTCGGAAAATAGATGTCTATTTCAATTTTAGGATTAACTTCCAAAAAAGTTCTGCTGTCCTATGTTCTCTGCCTCAAAAAAATGTCGCACATAAACGCGGCCTGAACGAAGCGGCTTGAACGGCAGGAAACCGTAAATCCGGACTTTTAATCAAAGATGGAATAAGCGGTAATGCCCGAGCCCAGGGTAAAGGCCGGCAGGATCAGATGACGCCAGCCGTCCCGGTTACGTTATCTGCCCCACCGTATCGCGCATAGGCGACCTTTGCCGCGGGATCGCCGGGGCAAACGCCATCAGCATAAATGTCAGAAAGAAAACGCCCCCACAACACGAACCCTGTGGAGATCAAGCCTCTGAAGATGAATTAGGTACATGGGCGGGCAGGCGGCCGAGCACCCCATCATCCAGGTTCAGCCGCTGGAGCAAACATTTTTTCGTTGGGAAAAAAAGCCTTGATCTGGAAGGGGCCGGTTCCGAAGGTGCCTTTTCCCTCACTCAAAGGAAAGATGAGGCCTATGCCTGAATCGGCAAGCTTATTGGCAAATGAGGCCAAAGGTTCGATAATTTCGAACACCACCGTTTTTTCATCTTTCACGCGGATGTTTTTAATTCTCAGCAATTGGGCCACTCTCTCGTTACAAAAAAACGGTCCTATCCGGCTCTTGAACAGCAACTATTTGTTTTTGAGTTCCTGAGTCAATCATGTCACTTTTATCTTTTTAATTAAATTGTTCAACTTACAAGTTGTACAGGCAATATTAGCCTTGTATAATTGTATTTGATGGCGCTCTATTATCTAACATTAAGCCAATATCTTCTTTTTTGAACTTTTAGTAGCGAATCATTTGTTGTATTTTCAAAGATTCCACCGCATCCTTCGATTACTTTTTGTGATCCTAAGTTGTCAATATCGCAAGTTATCAGCACTTTATCGATCCCGAGTGATGAGCAGGCCGGAAGCGCCTGTTTGAGCATCTCCGTGGCATATCCCTTTTTTCTGTGAGCAGGAATGACTCCATATCCGATATGTCCGCCGATTCTTGCCAGAAAATCATTAAGATGGTGTCTGAGCGACAACCGTCCGACAATTTTATGTTCAACGACCCCGACAAAAAATGTATTCGGAACAAATTTGTCGGGTAACTCTTTACCCAATGACCAGCGTTCGAGTTTTTTTATGTATTCAATAAAGGACGCAGACGCATCAAAATCAAATGCGAATTCAAAAGCAGGTTGTTCCTTTTCAAATGCAGCGACAGCATTTATAAAGGACTCTTTATCTTCAGGTCGTAAAGATCTCAATTCAAGTTTATTTGGTTTCATTTATTGTTTTTCTCACACAAATACTGCATTTCCAATAATGCACGCAACGTCTACTTAATTGAAGAAATATAATGCCAAGTTGAGGAGCGACCCACGTGGATTGACTGCTCCAACTCGTTGTTAAGTGCGCTGCGGCGTGCGTCAAACCCATTCTCAACTCGGCATTAAGTGCGCCGCAGGCGCACTTAATCGCGGTGCTGACCGGCGCCGTGCACAGATCAAGCAGACGGACTCAAGTTGATCTGTGTGCGGTGTCCGGTCCAGTAACTTGTGTACGCCCGGCATGGGCGTGAACTTATGGGGTGCAAGTCCCCTATGTGTGAACCCTGTCATGATCCATGGATCATGGCACAAACATTAGCCGACGGCAAGGGCGTTTCCGCGAGGAAAGGTATGAAGGCAGCCCGAGTGCAAAATTATGAGCCGACGAACAGAAACAGCATATAAGGGCTAGTCTGCGGGTAAGTCAGCACAAATGACAAAGCCCTGGATTCAGGAGATGGGGTAAATGCTGCGGTTGTGTAGTGAAAGTTTACGTTCTTTCACCCCTCAAGGGGGTACTGAAAAGAGTCCGGGGAGATCTGGTTCACATGCTGTGAAGCATACTGTAGCAAATCCCGGACCGGACCTGGTGGACCTACCCGGGAACCAAGGTCCAGGTATCACCGGCTGTTGTTGACGGTGGTGAGTCATCTATGGAAACACAAACATCGGATAAAGCTCAACCCGTCGGTTCAATGCCCGGCCTTTATCTGTTTTGTTGGATTCTACGGTTTTTGAGAACCCTAATTTCTCGCAGGACAAACGATTTTCATCAATTCCCCTGTCAACAAGATAGCTTTTTACAGCCTTGGCCCGTTCCAGGGATAAGGTATCATTATAGGCTTTGGAACCGATGCGGTCCGTATGACCCTGGATTTTAACAAAAAGTTCGGGGCGGGATTCCAGCACACCGACAACCTTGTCAAGAAAATCAAAACCTGCCGATTTTGGCAATTTCTTCCATGAGAGCCATGCCTTTTTCATTATCGCCTGTAAAAATGGGATAAAAACAAAGGTTTTCGCCAATTTAGTCATTGAGAGCCTGTGCAGCCTTCAAGGTGATAAGACTCTAAATTAATATTTTCCTGGCCGTCACTGATACTCACAATCGCTGTTTTGCCTGGAAACGTTTCAAGATCCTTTCCGGCTCCGTCTAATGCTTTATACAGGGCGCTGGTACCACTTTTATGGTTTGTTCGTGCTATTACGACAAGGTTAAGACTCTTTTTAATTTTTCTGTCCATGGGGATGTAATCTGCCGGTTCATCGTAGACCTGATTATCCCACCCTTTGGTCGTGGGGATGTCTCTCTAGGTTTTTGTCCCAGGCAACCCTTATCAGTCAAGCTGCCTGCCAATATCTTCAAAGGCATCCACGACCATTCCGGTTCCAATGGAAATTAACAGGATATCCTGGGCCACGCGCACGAAACGATGCCTTGGTGGTGGCGGCCCCAATTCCACAAGAATGCTTTGCGGAAGCGTATAGAAAATGACTTCCCTGGGAAGCGGTCGGCCTTTGGTCCATTTTTTTGCATGACCGTAGGGGATGCAGCGATTGCCTTTTTTGGCAAGGCCCGGCGGACAATGCCCCTTCCGAAACTGATTGGAATAATATTCGTGGATGAATCGCTGCTTTTGTTCATTGAAGTGGCTGCTCTTCTGGGCGTTATGCCCACTGTTATTGTAGGATTTCCCATGATCGGAACCCTTGTTGTCCGTTTGCCGTTCGCTCCTGGATTCCTGTGTGTGCTTTTGGTCCTTTTTACCGTGATTCCCCTCCGGCTTGCCTGCGAGTGCCGTGTTGGTTGAAAATATTACGGCACCTATGAGCGCCATTGTAAGGCCCATCTGAAACATAAACCGCTGCATGTTCTTAACTCCTTTTTAGATTCTCAATATACTCGTTATATGGAATTCCTTGGGTCCTGACCGCTTCAATGGCTGCCATTCCATGGAGGTGTAAAACCGTGTAAATCATTATATCCAACGGTTCGCTTAAAAGGGGCTTTGTCCCCAGCAGAACCCCGAACCGGTCGGATTTTATATGCAGATCCAGGTCTTCACGGGTTTGCCACTCCTCGATCAGCAAAAACGGCTTCTGCCCCTCCCGGGATACCCAGGAGCTTTATTGCCCCTGTGAGGTGATGGGGCTTTATGTGCTCAACAGTAAAGACGACCGGGTGGGGACTTTTTTTGCCCATAAAACAGTGCTGGCCACGGGGGAGGGTGCCCAGATTATGGTTGTAGCCCAGAATTATTATTCGTATTCAAGGCGGATTTTTCCGTGCATGGTCGTTCTATGTACGGAAAAATCCAACGCAGAAGACGGATAAAAAGATAAGTCAGCTGGTATATTCTTTGACAGAAATCGCCTTATTTATGAAATATATTTATCACCAAGGGCATCTTTTCCTTTGGGAAACATGGCGGAGAACGGTTCAAATTTATCTATTGACCGGACCGTACAAAAATGCATTCCTGTTTTACTTCCGGTCATCATAAGGGGTTCTGCCTTAGTTGTATCAAGGGAGCCGTCGGAACCCACCACCGCATCATCCACCTCCAACCTTAAAACTTTTCCCATGATGAGGATATAGTTCTCCTCTTCGTATTCTTTTTCCAAGCGGCATTCCATCCATGAATAGCACCCGGCAATGCCCGGGGCCTTCACGATTTGGGACGGTTTTTCTTCCAGGTTGGCCAGTTGAAATTCATCTATCTCTGGTTTGGTAAATTGTGCGGTGGGAATGACCTTGTCGGCAAAAGCAACCCCCGGCAGATTGAGCACAAATTCGTTTGTTTCTCGAATATTATTTAAAGTATCCCGTTTTTTAGCAGTGGCGATACAAATCAGATCCAAGGGACGAAGCACCGGCATGACGCATGAGTATGGCGCAATGTTTCGAACGCCGGTTTCACTGATGGTGGAAATAAACGCCACGGGCAGAGGGATGAACCCTTCACGCATAAATGGTTTGAATATCATGATTTATCCTTTTTCTTTTAGGGCGGTAGCCTTTTCCCATTCAAGATCAATTCCAAGCATCTCTTCCAATGGATTGGTACCCATGTTAATCAAACGGTTCAGATCCTTTTTGTTCTTTAACACTTTTGTCTGAACCACGGAAACAAATTTCTCTATATCTTTTTTATTTTCCATTAAGAATCGGTTATACATGGCATGGAGCCATGGCTGATTTTTCCAGTCCAGCTCTCCATCATCCGGCAAATGGGCAAATCGTTTAAATTCGGACATACGCCAGTCGAACCGTAACAGATGTGCCTGGCCGCTGTTGGTTTTGTTGTTATACCCAATGATAATACCCCCCAACTGATCATAGCTTTTTCCTTTTGTTTTCCATGGTCTGTTCCAGGGATATGCCATGGTATAATAGCCATGCTTTCCCGGGGTAAGGTTTAAGGAGAGCATTATATAATCGTCCTGACACCAGGCCGGGGCTCCTATATAGATGTAGCGCTCCCCCTGACCCAGAGGGATCTTTTCCTGAATGAATTTCACCGTAAAATAACCACTGGACACCCCACAACACAGGTGATCATGAAACAGGGCACCCCTGAGCAAATTTTCGGGGATATTATCAGCCCAGCCATTGGCAAGGGTTACAATGGCAAACGCTTTTTCTCCCATTGCCGCTTTAAAAGGGGTGAAGGAGGTGCCTTTGCCGATGTGCACATCCAGAAGATCCGAATAATTTATCCCGCTATCGGTTATGGTAACATACACCATCATCAGTTTGTCTGTGGAGGGTTTTGACACCATAGCAAGCCAGAGTGGTGCATCGTTGCGGTCATGGACCACCAGAAGATTGCCCTTGGCAAAGCTCAATTTTTTGTTGTTGGAAATTATATCGTACAGACCTTGGGTACTTTGTCCCTTAAAGGTTGTGTACCCGGCATTGGTCAGGCAGGCACAGCTGTCATCTTCATTGGGATTAAGCCGTTTCATGGCAAAGTCAAAGGCTTCCTGTCCAAGGACTTCAATATCTTTGGCATTAGCCCGTCCAATACTGCTCCACCCTGACATCACAATGGCCAGAAAAAGTATAATAATAAAATTTTTCATTTCCACTTCCTTATCGAACGGAGACTTATTGTTAAAAAATTAACCGGATACCGGCCATTACACCTGCGTCTGCCATGGGGTAACCACTGTCTTCTTCATAGGATTCATCCAGAATATTTACCCCTGTGAGTTCAAGATCCATGGAAACATTTTCCTTTTCGAAAAATCGCCAGGTTGCGGAGATATTTACCAGGCTGTAGCTATCTAACTTCTCCAGTTCATTTCCGTTAAAATGTTTGCGCTCACCCACATGGTTTACCCAGAGTTTTGCTTTTAATGAGTTACTCGTATAATCAATGCCGGCATTGGCCATATAGTCGGGGAAATCAGGCAACTGGTTAGTCAACCTGTTGTCGACATCCCAGGGATCATCGCTTTTATCTCCATCCTGAAAGGTAAAATTACCCCAGAAACGAAGGTTATAGGGTAACATGGCTGAGAGGCCCGTCTCTATGCCCTTGATGGTCACTTGGCCGATATTGAAGTACACGGAACCGACGCCCGGGACGGATGTTGAGGAGATATAATCGTCAATGTCATAATAATATCCCCGGACAAAAAAATCGATTGTTCCTTTCAGGGACTGGTTCCAGGCCAACTCATACTGCATGGCCTCTTCGGAATTAAAATCGGTGTTAAAGTAGTCTGTGGCATTGTTGAGATACCACCAGAAGTACTCACCGGAGGTGGGATATCTATGGGCAATACCCCATCGGGCAACGATGGATGCATCATTCCAGGGTCGCCAGGTCAATGCAAGACGTGGATCCAGTTGGGATTCACTCATATCGGTGACATCGGCAGGCCACACAAAGCCAAAGGCATCAGGGTCAATACTGTCTGCTCTGAACCACTCCTGCCTCACCCCTAACTCCACTGAAAACTCTTGATTTATTGACCATGTGTCCTGAACATAGAGCGCATGGTAGTGCATAATATCATCTTGGCCCTTAAACCCTTCCTTGATGAACTTCATAAAATTGATGGAACCGTTAAAATAGGATTCATCAATGTAAGTGACCTTCTGCTCGCCCCATCCATACCGACGGGTTTCTCCGCCGCATTCGATTTTATGATCGGACAGCTCATAAATCATCTCTCCTTTCAACGACCAGTTGTTATCTTCAGCTTGGGTCTTTCTTTCATAGATTTTTTTTGAGCTGTCCTCTGCATCCACAAAGGTTTCCGTTCGATCCTGATTCCATAAACGCGCGTCCAGACGAAATTTTCCGGTGGTAATTTTTTTTTCTATAAAAGTAGTCAGATTGGTGTTTTCATCTTCGGTAATGCTTCCGTCCCCCCAGGCCAGACTGCCGTTGATGAGACGGCCACCGATGCCGGGGCCACCAAGCTCTTTTTCATCGGCATCGGGATAGGATGAATCATAATAGGGACTGTCCGGGCGGTTATAGACCGGATTTCCATTCTCCTTTGTGGAATAGTCCATGCCCACCCCAATTTCCCATGCGTCAGGAAGCTCCACTGAAACCATACCTGAAAAGTTGTCACGATCCAGGGTATTGTTTCTAAGGTAGCCA
Source organism: uncultured Desulfobacterium sp. (assembly GCA_963674605.1). Lineage (GTDB taxonomy): Bacteria > Desulfobacterota > Desulfobacteria > Desulfobacterales > Desulfobacteraceae > Desulfocicer. The sequence continues at coordinate 3,559,289 of OY771474.1, forward strand.
TCACTTTCAAAATGGCCTCCAGAGAACGCCCAGCCCACGGGACCCTTTTTCCAGGAGTGGGAAATACTGGTGTTCAGCGTATCAAGGCTTCCGTAGGAGACACCCAGTGTGGTTTCAGGATTCGAGGTGGGGCTTTTGCCCATGATATTGACAACGCCACCAAGGGTATTTCCATATTTTGCCGGACAGGCACCCCGGTAGATCTCTATCCCTTCAATGGATTCAGGGGAAATACTGCTCCAGTCCACGGGGCCGTTTCCATAGGAGCCGTCCCGGTTCAGCGTTACACCGTCTTTCATGATGATCAGACGGGTTTCATCAAATCCTCTGATCCGCAATTCGCCACCATCGGCGCCTGTCTGACTCCGACGTATTAACTGTACACCTGCCTGATTCTCCATGGTATCAAGAATACTTCCGCTGATTTGTGGTGCCTGTATCTCTTCCTGGGGGATAACATTTCTTGCCGCAGCATTCTCCTGGTCTGCGGTCACAATTATTTCTCCAAGCTCCTTTGTTTCGATACCGCCCACTTGATTTTCTTCCGCTGCAATGGCGTGCCCCCATGCAAGACACAGACAGATTGAGATCCGTAACCATTTCATACACATTTTCATCCATTCTCCTCATCACTTGCTCTTTAATTTATTTTTTTCCCCAAAAAAAAAGACCACGAGATCATTTCCCATACTATGGGAGATGACCTTCGTGGTCTTAATTATAAAGTGTGGCCCAGAAGGGCCGATTTTTCATGTTAAGGTAAAATGTGGTGGATCAGAAGAAACTCCGATGCCTCAACCATTTCCAGGCTATGCTGATGAAGGGCCTTGAACCTCATGGCCTTTCCACATGCAAGTTCTGTGACATTATCATCTACGGTTAGCCTCACCCTGCCGGAAAGTACCAGACACACCTCTGCGGTATTTTCATGCAGAACGGGTTCTGAAACTTTGCAGATGCCTGCCGCTGCCTTCAGGTGATAAAGTTCAAAATCAGGGAACCAGATATGAACTCCTTCAAGACCGTTATCAGTATATGGTGATGTTTTCCCAGTCTCAATACTGGCTTTTTCTGCCAGAGAGACCAGTTCACCGGCTGAGAGATGGAATACCCGGCTTATGGCATGGATGGTTTCTATGGTCGGATTTCCGTTTCCCGACTCAATTTTTACTATTGTGGCGCGGGTCATATTGGCCCGCACTGCAAGTGTTTCAGCCGTCAGTCCCCACTTCTTGCGGAGGTTTCGAATAATGGAGAAATCAAAGTTTTTCATTGAACCCATTTTCTGTTTTATTGTCGGCTTTATGCATCATTTTATTAGTTTACCCATTGACAAGCGTGGTCGGTGTTTCGACCAAGATCCGATAAATTACACGTTTAGCTATCCAAAAGTGCAAGCCTGATCCTTTACAAATAGTTCAACTTCGAAAGTTGAATTATATGATGAAAGCGTTACTCATTGCGGCCTTATATTATTATATTACTCATTTTGTCAAGTCTATTATACAAAGAGAAAAGGATACTTGAGAGTGTGTCCCACTTTTTGAACAGCAGCATCTTGATATAAATCCACACAGAACCCAATTTTCTTCATGATTAACGGCACCCACCTATTAATTGATGTGAGAAAATCATGGGAATTACAATAAATGCCCACTTTGGGTCCTCTGTGATAGAAGCGAGTAAGGATGTTTATACAGGCTCCTTCATAAAAGGTAACTCGTCCGTCATAAGTTCTCATCATGACTGACTTTGAATTGTAAGTTCTCAATAAGTCCAGGCATTCTTTTGAATAGCACCTGGTGTTTAAAGGGTAAGCAGGCTTTATAACCCCGGGTTATTGAGATCTTACTTTGAATTTGGCTAACCCATTGAAATAACTGAAACTGAATTTTGAAAAATACATTTGTTCGGGTCCAGTAATTTCAGTGGTTTATGAGAACGCATGCTCCGGAAAAATATTGCCTGCAAATCACCTAAAATGTGACCACCTGTTAATGAAAAGAAAATAATAGACAGGTTGTGGGTTCTTTCTTATTGACTTTTAAAGTTTTACAAACTAATTAAGTGAATTGATCAGGTGCAGGAAACTGCATAACAGGGAATCCGGTTAAATTCCGGAACGGGCCCGCCGCTGTGATTGGGGACGAACACTGCATAATGTCACTGTCCATATGATGGACGGGAAGGCGCAGTCAGTAGATTGATCCAAGAGTCAGAAGACCTACCTGGACAACCATAGGGATGCTGCGTACGGCAATGCCGGCACCTGTTTGATCTTGAGGATAGAAAAAGGGACAGCCTTGGATCGTTTTTTACAAACGATTCAGGGCTTTTTTTGTTTTGTGAGGTCGAGGATAGAGGGTGCTGAACAGTGCGATGCTGGAATGTGTAAAAAATTAAACTATTAGGGGAGAAGATGAAACACTTTAGAAAAATTCAATGGAGCTTGGTAATGATGTTTTTTGGAGCAGTTTTCTGCTCCAGCTCCATGGCCCAGGATGACGATGCGGTAACTGTTTTGAATACCATGATTGTGGCCGGTTCGGGTAGTAAAGCTGAACTTTTGGACACCAATGCATCCATACATGTGCTTACCTTAAAGGATATCCAGAACAGCGGTCAGACGAGCACGGCGGAATTGATTGCCTCCATTCCCGGTGTAGTTAACCAGAAATCGGGTTCCCAGACCTACTTCAGTGTCCGCGGCACCCGAACAGGCATGTCCGGTGGTCCCAAAATTTATGTGGATGGCCGACCCATAAATGTGGGGGTATATGGTTACAGCAAGATTGACAGTATCCCCTTGGACAACATTGAAAAAATTGAAGTGATCAAGTCTCCCCCGACATCCAAGTATGGTGCGAGTGCGGCACGGGGGGTAATTTTGATCACCACTAAAAACGGGGCCGGTGCGAAAAAGAAAGTTGAAGGCAGTATCAGTGCAGAATACGGTTCATGGAATACCAGGAAAATTACCGGCGGTTTATCCGGGGTGTCAAATCAAATGGACTACAGTTTATCGGCATACCGGGATGAAAGCGATGGCTACCGTGACAGTGATGAAGAGACAAAAAGCGGTGATGCCCAGATCGGCTGGCAGTTTGACGGTGGTCGTCTTGATTTGGTTGCCGGGATCAACCAGAGCTTTAACAGATACCCCATTGGGCTTGCCCAGTGGCAGGTGGATCGGGACAGAACCGTAGCAGTTTCCAATACCAAGGAAGACGGAAGTGGGTATCTGATGATGCCCAATGATTCAGACGAGGAGCTTGCCAATGTCCTTGTTAAATATGATTATGATAAAAACAACTGGCTTGTCCGTTCATCCGTTGGATTCAGCCGGGATGAGCAAAATTTTTTATATAAAAAGTATCTGAATAACCCCTCCAAAGTGGATGACAACTACCGGGATGACCGCGTTGAAAAAATTTATGATGTCATGGCCAGTGTGGGGCGAAGATTTGATGCAGGAGCCGTCTCCAATACCCTGACATTTGGCATGGATTACCAGTACAGCGATTTCACACAGGACAGAAAATATCCCTGGGATGTTTCAAATAACAATGCTTCATCAGAAAGTACGGCCGATATTGATGCTGAAAAAGAGCTGTTCGGTGTTAATTTCAATCATGATTTTTCCTATGAGCGGTTCAGACTTCAGTCCGGTTTGCGCTACAACAGCATGACATATGAGATCTCCAACCAGGTACCGGACTCAGTTAAAATTGAGTGTGACAACGACATTGACTGGAATATATCGCCGTCTTACAGAATTCTTGAGAAGGCCAACCTGTTTGTTTCCTGGAACCATTCCAATTTTTACCTGCCCCTGGGGTATTACAAGTCTGACATGGAAAATGACAGTGATTATACCCAGCCCCAGGACTTGAATCCTGAAGCGTATGATACTCTTGAAACCGGATTCAAACATCAGCTCAATAAAGGGTTTAACTACAGCCTGATCTATTACTACACCCAGGTGGATGACAAGGTGGTTTCCTATTATGATGGCACCACTTTCAAAGGGTACCGGAATGCCGGATCAAGCGTCCATCAGGGGATTGAAGCGGAAATTGACGGCCGTCCCCTTGACTGGCTGGGTTACCGAGTCAGCTTTACCACCATTGATGCCGAATGGGACGAGGGACAAGCCAAAGCCTATGCCACACCGGATGCCAAATCCCTTACCATGACAGATCTTTCGGGCAAAAAAGTTAATTATGTGCCGGAATATGAATACAGCGTCGGGGTGGATTTTTTCCCGCTTCGAAATACTTCGTACGGCTCACTGACATTATCCATAGACCTTCGCGGGTTTGGCGAGCAATATGAAGATTATAATAATAATTTGAAAATGCCTGCCGCCGATTTTGTTGATACCAAGATAACCTGGGTCTTCAAGGACCTTGAATGCTATCTCTCCTGCAGCAACCTGTTTGATAAAGAATGGGACAGACTGGTTAATGCACAGGGCAAGGCCCATGACAGGATTTCCACCGGATCTGGATATTATCCCCAGGATGGACGTTATGTTGGTTTTGGCGTTGCCTACCGATTTTAAGAGATTTAAAATATGCCTGACCACATAAAAACAGCCATCCTGTTATGTGTGATTTCTGCAGTTCTTTCGGGTGGGTTCCCGGCAGTTTTTGCCGGGGATTCACCGGGAAGCGGGATCAACACACATTGGGAAAAAGAGAATGAATCCTCCCGGATCATTCAGGAAACGCCTGAAAAAATTTTATGGGCACTGCCGGACGAAAAGAATGTGTGGCTTTCAAAAAATCCCAAACGGGTGGTGGTGTTGTTAACTTCGCTGCTTAATTTATGGTATGAAGCCGACGGTCAGGCCATTGCCCGGTGTTCTGGAAGGCTGCATGTACCCGAGCCGGCCCTGGGTCTTCCTGAAGTGGGCACCTTTAACAACCCCAACGCTGAAAAAATTATCGCCCTGCAGCCGGATTTGGTGGTTTCATCCAACCTGCCGGCTTTCCGGCGATTGATACCGATCCTTGAGGAAAACAAGATTCAATATGCCTATTTTAATTATGTCAATTTTTATGATTACAATCGCATATTGACCCTGTTTTCAAAATTGAATTCTACCCAGGACCGGGTTCGGCAGTATCAGGAAGATATGGCTGTAAAAATTAGGGACATTCAGGAATCCATAAAGGGTTTGAATCCTCCCCGGGTACTTGTAACCTTTTCCACGGCTAATGCTGTTTCCTGTGAAGTCAATGGTTCCCAGACCTGTGTCATGCTGTCCATGTTGGGTGCACAAAATATCATTCCCCAGCGTTTTTCCACAAAAAATCGTACGCGTATTCAATTCAGCCTGGAGCGCATTTTATGTCTTGATCCCGATATTATCCTGCTCAACACCATGGGAGATGTGACGGAGTGCCGGGAGCGACTGAAAACTGAATTTGCCGGTAATCCCGCATGGGCAGGGTTAAGGGCCATAAAGGAGAACCGTTTCTTTGTGCTCCCCAAGGAGTATTTTTTATTCAAGCCCAATGCCGCCTTTCCGGATGCCCTTGAGTATCTGGCGGATCTTTTATATGAAAAAAGGAAATAATGGTATTATTCTTTGACCGTGATAACAGGCGCATACTGATATTGATTATTATGATGGTTCTTTGTGTCTGTGCGTTTATGCTCAGCCTGAGCCTGGGATCCCTTAAATTGCCCGTTTCCCAGGTGCTCCATTCAGTGCTGTTTGAATCCTCCGGCCCCCATTATCAGATTATTTACAACATAAGACTTCCAAGAACCCTGGTGGCGGCCCTTGTGGGCATGAGCCTTTCCTTGTCGGGGTGCATTTTGCAGGGAATCATGAGAAATCCTCTGGCATCCCCTCACCTGATCGGGATATCCGCAGGTGCAGGGCTTGCAGGTATTTTTATTCTGATTGTGTTTCCCAGTGCCTTTCATCTGCTTACGCCTTTTGCATTCATCGGAGCCCTTACCACAACCGTTTTGATTTATGCCCTGGCCTGGCAGCAGGGATTAAAGCCCACCCGCCTGATTCTGGCGGGGGTTGCGGTTTCTTCCTTTCTGGGTGCCTTTATCACGGCGCTGATGATTTTTTTTCCCGAACGGGTCCATTCGGTTTTGGGTTTCATGGTGGGGGGGCTTGCGGCACGGTCCTGGAAGCACTATTACATTATTTTGCCCTATGCCGTAACGGGATTTGTTCTGGCGATTTTTTTGGCCCGGCGATTGAATATACTTCTGTTGGGAGATGACATTGCCCGTTCTTTGGGGCTGAATGTTGAAAAAAATCGGCTTATCTTTATCGCCCTTGCAGCCCTTTTGGCGGCCAGCGCCGTCAGTGTGGCAGGATTACTGGGTTTTGTGGGGCTCATCGTCCCCCATATGACACGCTTTATCATCGGATCGGATTATCGTTTTTTGCTTCCTGCCTGTGCGCTGACAGGCAGTTGTCTGTTGATGGCCTGTGATACCGTGGCACGGGTGGCGCTGGATCCTGTGGAGCTGCCGGTGGGCATTATCATGGCCGTGCTGGGTGCGCCTTTTTTTCTTTATTTGCTGCGATCCAATTTCAATAAAGGGTAGAAGGCAAGCCAGACATTACCTTTCAAGCTTAGTTGTGAGCAGAACAGGATCAGAATAAGGTCTGTCCGTGGCAGTTTTTATATGAAAAGGTAGCCTTCAAGTCTACCTCAGCTGAGCCCCTCCCCCGATGGGCAATAGGAACCGGACAATCGAGCTGTCTACAGTTCCGGTCCGGGACCATTGCCCGTCGGGGGAGGGGCGGCATAATGCCATTTACCATTTTCAATATTCGTTGTGTCCGCCAGGACATGTGGGTTATATAAAATAAGGGGTGTGTCCATGATCAAGATACAAGATCTCAGTCTCGGGTATAAAACAAAAACAGATGTTATCAATTCTGTTGATCTTAATATTGGTGCCGGTGAATTAGCCGTGATCATTGGTCCCAATGGATCGGGAAAATCAACACTTTTAAAATCCATTGCCGGAAATTTAAAACCCCGGAAAGGGCGAATTCTTCTCAAGGAAAAATCCCTGGCATCATATTCGGCAAAGTCTTTGGCACAAAAAATAGCATTTTTACCCCAGTTTCCCACAGTGCCGGATGATTATACGGTTCGGGAGCTGATCAGTTACGGTCGGTTTCCCCATTTAAAATGGACCGGAAAAATGCGTTCAGCAGACTGGGAGATCATTGACTGGGCAATGGAATTGACTCATTTGACGGATTATGCACACCGACCGATGATTGCCCTTTCCGGGGGAGAACGACAGCGGGCCTGGGTGGCTTTGGCACTGGCCCAGAAACCCCAGGTATTGATTCTGGATGAACCCACCACCTATCTGGACATCAGCTTTCAGTTTGAGGTGCTGGAATTGATTAAATCATTAAATAAACGGCTAAACATCACCACACTGATCGTTCTCCATGACCTGAACCAGGCGGCACGTTTTGCAGATCGAATTGTTGTGCTTGAGGCGGGTCGTATTGTTCAGGAAGGTAAGCCGGATCAAATTATCCGCAATGGAGAGCTTGAACGTATTTTCCAGATCACCGTCGGCATCCGGAAAGATACCTATAATAATTGTCCATACCTGATTCCCCTGAAAAGCAGAAGATCATTGTTCAATGCCCGGATGGGGGATTCAATCAGTGCATAAAGCACTACGATGCAGCTACCGCCGGACGTGTTTCGGCGGTGAATAAAAGCAGGAATCAGATGAAACTTGTATACTTTAGTGTGACCTCCAATGAGGTTCCCAATTTAAGTGAAGCCTGTCGCTTGTTTAAAGTTCAGGAAAAACCATTGTCTATTTATGCCCGTACCCGTACCCAGTTGGAAGGTAATCCGTACAGGCAGGCCGCTTTTGTTGAGACAGCCCTGAATGCGGATGCCGTTGTGATAACGCTCATGGCCGGAAAACAATCCTGCCCGGCTTGGGATGCCCTGATTGATGGGTTGGAAGATAGACGAAAGACAACAAACCATTGCCCTTATTTTCATATCCAGCCCACAGGCAGTAATCCGGAGGTTTTGGCGTTGGTCCAGGATCTTTCGGATGGACTTACCCCCGGCCATTGGAAGATCCTGAGCGAGTACTACCGGTTTGGGGGGGTGGTCAATCTTCAGCATTTGCTGGAATATCTGTACAATATCATTCATGATGTCCGTGATCCGGTTCCCTTGCCGGTACGCCAGCCCAATGAAGGATTATATCATCCGGACCATGGCCATATTACAGACGCAGAATCCTGGTACAATGGTTTTGATCCCCAAAAAATTGTGGTGGGTATTTGGTTTTATCAGAATTTCTGGACCAGTAATAATAAAGACCATATTGATGCCCTTGTCCGGGAGGTTGAAGGCCAGGGGGCACATGTGATCTGTGTGTTCCACACCCGGTTTAAAGATAAACTTACGGCCAACAATGGAGCGGATTATGTGGTGGATACATTTTTCATGGACAATGGTTGTCCCCGCATTGATGTGCTCATCAGTCCGGTGATGTTTAGTTTAAAAACCGCATCCCCTGATTATAAAGATTTGTTAAAAAAATTGAATGTCCCGGTCATCCAGGCCATGTCCACGGGCCAAAGTATGGAAGATTGGGAAAAAAGTGACCAGGGCTTAAGCACGGTGGATATCACCATCAGCGTGGCCCAGCCGGAGTTGGACGGGGTTCTTATCGGTGTCCCCTTTGCGGCAAAACAGTGGGTGGCCACCGATCCTTTGACCGGGGCGGCTGTGAACAAATACCTGCCCATCCCGGAACGAATCGGTCGGCTGGTCCGGCTTGCACTGAACTGGGCCGCCTTAAAAAGAACCCCCAACAGTGAAAAAAAAGTGGCCATCATTTTTCATCATTATCCCCCCAGAAATGATCGTATCGGGTGTGCCAGCGGTCTTGACAGCTTTGCCAGCGTCTGTGAAATCCTTAAGGCCATGGATGGGGATGGTTATCACATTGATACCCTTTATGAAGACAGCAGTGAACTGGCCCGGATAATTGTGGACGGCATGACCTGCGACAGACGATGGCTTTTGCCGGAACAGATGGCGGAAAGGGCAAAAGCCAAGGCCGATAGGGGGGAGTATATGCCGTGGCACAGGGCGCTTCCCCAAGAAATACAGAAAAAAATGACCCGGGACTGGCAGGCCATGCCCGGTGATCTTTTTGTCCATGAGGATCAGTTGCTCTTTCCCGGGATTATAAATGGCAATGTCTGCATTACCATCCAGCCGCCCCGGGGATATTTTGAGCAGCTTGACAAGCTGTACCATGACATGCACCTCTCCCCACCCCATCATTATCTGTCCCAGTACCGATGGATATCGGAAAAATTTAAAGCCCATGCCGTGATTCATGTGGGCAAGCACGGATCTCTGGAGTGGTTGCCGGGAAAGTCTGTGGGGCTGAGTCGGCATTGTTACCCCGATATTGCCATTGGGGATCTGCCCAATCTGTATCCTTATATCATCAATGATCCTGGTGAGGGAACCCAGGCCAAACGAAGAGCCGCCGCCTGTATTATTGATCATCTTCCCCCGGCCCAGACAACGGCAGGTCTTTATGATGAACTGGCACAGCTTGATAACCTGATGGATGAATACCGGGATGCCAAGATCCAGGATCCGTCAAAGTTGCCCCTGCTGTTGGATATGATGGTAAAAGAGGCAGGAGCCCAGGGTATTCTTGACGAATTGAATCTGGATGTAGACCAGGCCTTGTCCCAGGGCACATTTTTTCTTGAACAGCTTCATCATTTTCTGGAAGAAATCCGGGATACGGCCATAGCCGATGGGTTGCATATCATGGGTCTTGCTCCTGAGAACGGCCGTCTGCTCTCCACACTGGCCCAGCTGACCCGGCTTGCCAATGGGTCTGTTCCATCCCTTAGAAAGTCGGTGATGAAGGTGATGGGGCCTCCGGCCCAGGAGGATTATCTGGGAAAATCCCGGAAACAGGCCCAGGATCTTTGTGAAATCCTGTTAAGTGAACTTCTGATGTCTGACATGTCTTTGACGGCCATCACATCAATTCAGATGAAACACCTGAAAATATCCGACCCGGATATTACCCGGACCTTGACCTATGTTGCAAAGGATCTTCTGCCCAGGCTTCAACAGACAAGCAAAGAAATCCAGGCAGTGCTGGACGGGCTTGGCGGCAGGTTTGTTCCCGAAGGGCCGTCCGGTGCACCCACACGGGGACAGGCGGATATTCTGCCCACGGGCCGTAATTTCTTTTCAGTTGATCCCCAGAAAATACCCACACCCGCCGCCTGGAAGGTGGGAAAGCGCATGGCAGACGCTTTGATTGACCGTTATCAGAAGGAGCATGGCAGCTATCCGGAAAAAGTCGGATTTGTGTTATGGGCAAGCCCCACCATGAGGTCAAAGGGGGATGATGTATCCCAGATTCTTTATCTCATGGGGGTAAAACCGGTGTGGCAGAAGGGCTCCGGGAATGTCAGGGGGATTGAAATCATTCCCATGGAAGAATTGGGTCGACCTCGCATTGATGTCAGCCCAAGGGTTTCCGGCATTTTTCGGGATGCCTTTCCGCTTCTGATGAATTTAATTGATGATGCGGTACAGATGACGGCAATGATAAATGAGCCTGAGCAGTCTAATTTTATCCGGCGTCATGTGTTTAAGGATGTAAAAGAGTATGAAAAAGACGGACAGGATCCAAAGGCTGCCTTTCGAAAGGCAACCTTCAGGATATTCGGCTCTCCACCGGGCAGTTACGGCAGCGGCGTATCAAAATTGGTGGAAGCTAAAAACTGGGAGACCACCGATGATTTAGGCAATATGTTTATTCAATGGTCATCGCATGCCTATGGGAAGAACACCTTTGGCATCCCGGCGGAAACCGCGTTCCGAAAAAATCTTTCCCGCATGTCGGTCACCGTAAAAAATGAGGACACAAGGGAAAAAGATATGATGTCCTGCACGGATTTTTATTCCTACCATGGCGGATTGATCACGGCGGTGCATGCGGTCCAGGGGAAACGACCCTTTTCGGTTACCGGGGATTCCTCCGATCCGGAGAAGGTGGTGGTCCGCACCACCCATGAGGAGGCAAGGCATATTTTCCGGGCACGTCTTCTTAATCCGGTATGGCTTGAAGGGCTAAAAAGGCATGGTTATAAAGGTGCCGGGGATATCTCCAAGGCCATGGACATCATATTTGGGTGGGATGCCACCGCCGACGTGATAGATGATCATCTGTACACCCAATTTGCCCGGAAAGTGGCTTTGGATAAAAAAATGCAGGAGTGGATGAAATCGGTTAACCCCCATGCCCTTGAAAATATTCTGGCAAAACTTCTGGAGGCTGTTTCCCGGGGTATGTGGCAGGCAGGTAAAGAGCTTGAAGCGGAGCTTAAACAGGAATACCTGGATATCGAGGGTGAAATTGAGGAGTTGACCGAATCTTCTTCTCTGTAAGCTTTGGCTGGGTTCCGTCAAAAAAAATTCAGTCTGCCTGTTTTTTTGTCTGTTGTGTTTAATTTCTTATCTATAATTTTCGTGTTGTTTTAGCATAAGAATCAAAAAACCTTTTTGGTTCTGGCTTGTCCAGGTTAGGAGTTTTTTTGTATGTATCAGTTCACCCTTATCTCTGTATCCGGCGCAGGCCTTAAATTCGTTGATGAGGCCGTCCATCGTCTTAAAAAAGATGCTGGTGCAGGGCTTGTTTTGGAACAGGCACTGAAGGTGTCTTTTTTTTACATTGGAGAGGCCGGCAGTCAGAGGGAAAAAATGACTGCCATGGCCGAGGCGGTGGCAGTTTCTGACTTTCTTTTTTTAGACCTTATGGGTGCCTCTTCCGGGGTGGTGGAATTGCTGGAAAAAGAAACCGAAAAATACACCGGGAATCTGGCGGTCATGGGGGCCGGGACTCAGGTTTTAAGGGAACGAGTCCGTCTGGGAGCCTTTTCTTTTGCTAAGATGGCCGGATCCATGGGCAGAAACAAGCAGCCCATGGGAATGAAAAATATAGACCTGAATCGTCTGGAAGCCATGTCCGGCATTGGCGGCAAACTCAGCCGGTTTTCAAGGGGGCTCCACCACTGGTTGATGCTCCAGCGGGCCTGGACCCATGCCGGGACCGAAAATATTTACAATATGGTTTTGCTGATCCTGAGGGAATACGGCGGGTTTAGCACTTTGTCGAAACCTGGAAAGATCACGGATTACGCAGACCATGTGCTGGTTCATCCGGGTACGGGAAAGGGCTATAAAAGCCTTGCCGCCTTTAAAAAGGATCATCCCTTCGATAAATCAAAGCCTTCCCTGGGGCTGCTTTTTTCTTCTGCCAATTATCCCTATTACCATTTTGATATCATGGCTGATATCATGGAGCGCATGTCACAGGATTTTAACTGTATCCCCCTGGGGGTTCATACAGGAGATAAGAAGTTTAAACGCATTGAGGAACACCTGGCCCAGGGCATGACCCTGGACCTGGTCTGGGATTTCCTGCCATTTAGATTCGGTGCCGGTCCCATGGGGGGCAATGAGGAAATGGGGCCCAGAACCTTTAAACGTTTTGATGTACCTGTACTGCATCCCTTTTTTATGAATCGTCGAAGGATTCCGGATTGGGAGAATGATTTGCCTGGCCTGGGTCCGGCTGAAACCATTATCTGCACCATGTTGCCGGAGATGGACGGTGTCACCGATACCATTCCTCTGGGAGGGCTTGCCCCGGCCCCAAGCCCCGGCATGCCGGACATGAGCGCCGTATCTCTGATCCATGAACGCTTTGACAGGCTCCGGTCAAAATCCCTGAACATGATCCGGCTTCGTCGGCTGCAGAACGGTGACAAACGTGTTGCCGTTATCATTTACAATTATCCTCCCGGAGAAGGCAATGTGGGGGGAGGCGCCTTTCTGGACACCTTTAAGAGTGTTGAAAGCATGATTATTCGTCTTAAACAGGAGGGATACACCACCCGGGGGATCACAGCGGAACAGATGGAAGAAATCTTCATGACCCGGGGGCAGTGCAACAGTCCCCGGTGGACTGCAGATCAGGGCCGGGGAATTAAATTTTCCTATGACCGTTGTCCGGTGGTGCTTACCCATAACCGGGAGACGAACCGGGCATGGGGTTCTTTTCCCGGACAGATCATGGCCGATGAAACCGGGTTTGCCATTCCTGGTATTCTGGAAGGAAATGTATTCCTGGGATTGCAGCCATCAAGGGGTACAGATGAAGACCCAGACAAGAATTACCATGATAAATCCCTGCCCCCCCACCACCAGTACACGGCCTTTTATCATTGGCTCAAACATGAGTTTAAGGCCCATGCCGTGGTCCATGTGGGTACCCACGGTACCCTGGAATTTTTGCCGGGAAAGGAAAACGCCATGTCCGGCAGATGTTGTCCGGACATGCTGATGGGGGATCTGCCCCATTTTTATTTTTATCATGCCGGTAATCCTTCTGAAGCCACCATTGCCAAACGCCGTTCCCATGCCTGTCTTATTTCCTATTCCGGACCCGGGTTCCGCAAATCGGGGGCTTACGGAGAAATGGCAGATCTGGAAGCTTTGATTGAAGAATATGAGTCTGTTGAGCCCGGTGCCGAGGCCCGCAGGGCAGAGATTTACGGGCGTATTGTCAAAGGGGCAGGGGCGCTTTCCCTTTTGCCGGATGATCCCGAGGACGTGGACGCCATTGCCGCAGAACTGGTGCGCATGAAAACCTGTCTTATGCCACTGGGGCTCCACTGCCTTGGCAGCGGATTTAAAAAACAGGAGGTGGTTTCGTTTTTAGGGGCCATTCTGGCTTGGGATACGGCCGATATGCCTGCTTTGCCCGGTCTGCTTTTTTCAGCCCTGGATCCGGATGTCCCGGGGATTCAGCAACAGGAGGCTGCCTGGGACATGGGACTGGACCTCATTGACAGGGTGGTGTTGGACAAAGATTCCCTTCCAATGTCCGTGGCGGACCGGTTGAACCGAGAGGAGCTTGTCTTGGTGAATCGACAGATGGACCGGGGACGGTCCTGTCTGGAACTTATTCGACAGACCGACGAGTTGGGAGGGCTGATGCGCTGCCTTGGGGGAGGATTTCTTCCTGCCCGTCTGGGTGGGGATTTGATCCGTGATCCGGATATATTTCCCACGGGCAACAACCTGTTTCAATTTGATGCCAGAAAAGTACCCTCTGCCACGGCCATGGATCGGGGACGACGGGTGGCATTATCCACCCTGTCCTACTTCAAAGCAACGGGAAAGGATTATCCTGAATCCGTATCCGTGGTGTTGTGGGGGCTTGAAACCTCCCGGACCCGGGGGGAAACCATCGGTCAGATTCTGGCCTATTTGGGGGTGGACCTGGTCTCTGTGGAAAATGCATGGGAAAAGAAATTCAGGCTTATCCCTTTATCGGAACTGGACAGGCCCAGGATTGATGTGGTGGTATCCCTGTGCGGTTTTTTCAGGGACATGTTTCCCAATATGATCGATTTCTTAGATGAGGTGTTTGAGGCGGTGTGCCTGGCTGATGAACCGGAAGAACTGAATTTTTGCAAAGCCCATTCCCGGCAGACCCAGGCGGAACTTGAAAAGAATTTGGACAAAAAAGAGGCAAAAACGCTCTCCATGGGGCGTTTGTTCGGCCCAGCCAGGGGGGAATACGGCACCGGGCTGACCACGGTGGTGGCCCAGGGTGCCTGGAGGGATGAGTCTGAGCTGGCCCGTGGATTTATTTCAGCCCAGAAACATTTATATACCCGGAGCCGCAAAGGTCAGGCCCAGCCGGATCTGTTTCGGGCTGAACTTTCCAGGGTGGACCTGGTTTCCCAAGTTCGCAGTTCAGTGGATTATTCCATTGCCGACCTGGATCACTATTATGAGTATTTCGGAGGGCTTTCTCGATCTGTGGAGGAGGTTCGTGGTAAAAAACCTGTGATGCTTTACACCGATTCATCATCTTCCACCATGTACACGGATGAAGCCCAAAAAGCCGTGAACATCAGCGTACGCACCCGGCTGCTCAACCCGGATTACATTAACGCGCTTTTAGATCATCAGGTTCACGGGGCCCAGCACCTGGCCGATCGGGTTAAGAATCTCATCGGCCTGTCCGCCACCACAGGAAGGGTGGATTCCTGGATTTTTTCTGCGGTTAAACAGACTTTTCTGGATGACCGTGCCATGGCCCAGAAATTGAAAGAGAATAATGCCTTTGCTCTGCTGGATATGGCGGCCTCGCTTCTGGAGGCCCGACAGCGGGGCTATTGGGATGCCACAGACGATGAGATCCGGGATCTTGAAATGCAGTACCTGGACATGGAAGGGGAGGTTGAAGAAAAAATAGAAACCATGGGATAACGGTCAGGTTGAAGATTGGAGGGAGGCGGGTAATTGGCATGCCGGGCCGTTCCAGACAATGGTTCCCTTTTCAAGAATGGCGGCACGGTGACACACTGCCCGTACCAGGTCCATATCGTGGGAAATGATGATAAGGCTGGTTTTATGGGTTATGGCGGCGGTGCACATAAGATTCATTATCCGGGCCTGGGTGGTGACATCCAGGCTGGCTGTGGCCTCGTCCGCAATGACAAGGTCCGGGGCCAGGGCCATGGTACGGGCCACCATCACCCGCTGGCGCTCTCCGCCGGAGAGTTCGTACGGGTAACGGTCCAGGTGACCGGCATCCAGTCCCACTCCCTCCAGGATCATGGTAATTTTTTTTCGGGTGATCCGGGCATGGGTTTTTCGTCCTTTCACCAGAAAAATTTCCCCCACTACGTTTTCCACGGAGTCATGGGGATTCAAAGCGGTATCGCAGTTTTGGGAGATCATCTGTACCTGTGATCGATATGCCCTTTTTTCTTTTCCCCGAAGGGTGAAAATATCCTTTCCTTTCCACAATATATGTCCCCTGTCTGGTTTTTCCCTGCCCATGATTATCCTGGCCATGGTGGATTTCCCTTCACCACTTCGCCCCACAAGTCCCAAAATTTCTCCGGGGGGCACCTTTAAGTTTATCCCACAAAGTACCGGTACGGGATCGGGGGCCAATAGCCCGGTTCGAAAGGTTTTACTCAGGTTCTCAATTTCAAGCATGGCTGCACCACACCTTGTGATTCGGCAGGACTTCCGTGGGGAAATTGGGTCTGCCTTCACATTTTGGGGCCGCTTCGCACCAGGGGGAAAAGGCGCAGCTTCCTCCGGCCGGTATTCTGTCCCAGTCCGGCAAAGCCATGGGGTGCATTCCATTTTCAGGCAGGGCCCGGACCAGGGCCCGGGTATAGGGATGGAGGGGGTGATCCAGGAGGCTGTCGGTTGGTCCGGTTTCCACGATTCTGCCCCGGTGGAGTACGGCCAGATGTCGGCAGAGTTTTCGGGCCGCCGTAAGGTCGTGGGTGACCATGACCTGGGCCAAATTTTCCTTTAAGGAGATTTGCTTTAGAAAAGAGATGACACGCTCTTTAAGGTCTGGATCCAGACTTTTCGTGGGTTCATCGCAGATCACCAGATCCGGGGTGCCGGCAAAGGCAAGGCAGAGAAGCACCCGCTGGTTCATTCCTCCGGACAATTGAAAGGGATAACGGTCCAGAAGCTTTGGGGGATCGGGCAGATCGAACCACTCTAAAAGCTCCAGAGCCCGTTGGCGGATTGGGGCTCGCCTGACGGAAGGCATTGCAATATTAAGGGTTTCTGTGAGATGGTCGCCAATGGTGATCAATGGATTAAGGCTGTCTGTGCCCTGGGGTACCAGGGCGATTTTTCTGGTGTAAATTTTTTTAAAAGCTTTGGGGGACAGGGCCGTTAGACTGTAGCCCTTAAAATTTGCCAGGCCCCGGCATCGGACGTTTGGGGGCAGCCTGCCCATGAGTACGGAGCAGATGGTGGTTTTTCCAGCCCCGCTTTCTCCAATGATGCCAAAAATTTCTTTTTCTTCAACGGAGAAATTCAGATCCCTCAGGGCGTGAACGGTTCCGTTGGGGCCGGGATATGCCACTGACAGTCCACTAATATCCAAAATCGGTTTCATGAAATGTTTGCCTTTTGGAACATCCTGTCTTTTCGGATTTTGATTTGATCCCCCACACTGTTGAAAGCCAGGACGGTAAAAGAAATCAAGAGCCCTGGAAAAAATGCCATATGGGGGGCGGTTCTGAAATAATCGGCACCGGCACCCAGCATGGCACCCCAGTCCGGTACCGGTTCCACGATTCCCAGCCCCAGAAAACTCAGGGAAGAGACCATGAGAATATTCATGCCCATACCCATGGTAGTCATGGCTGCCACGGGGGGCAGTATACCTGGTAGGATATGGGCCTTGAGGATGTACCAGCCGGGGAGACCGGCCATGCGAGCTGTTTCCACATGGTCTGCCTGGACCACATCAAGGACCAGCCCTCGGATCATTCGGGCGTACCTGGTCCACAGGGTTAAAGAAAAGACCAGGATGAGGTTGAAGGGACCCGGCCCGAGATGCTGGGAGAGCACCATGGCAAAGACAATGGATGGCAGGGCCATGAATACATCGGTGATCCGCATGATGATTCCGTCCACCAGCCCTCGGGCCATGCCGGCCAGGGCTCCGAGCATTCCACCCAATAGGAGGGAAACGGCCATGATGGCCGTGCCCATGCCCAGGGAGACCCTGGCCCCGTAAATCATGCGGCTTAAAAGGCATCGTCCCAGGTGGTCGGTGCCGAACCAAAACCTGGTCGAAGGCGGCAAAAGACGACATGAAATATCAATGGCATAGGGATCATGGGGAGCAATGACAGGGGCGGCCAGGGCAATCAGGGCCAAAGCCGTCAGGTAGGCTGGGGCAAGGCTGCGGGTCATATTTTTTCTCCGGGAAGGGGGATTTTCCGATTAAAGATCAGGTATGCAAAATCCATGGCTGTGTTTACCAGAACAATGGTGATCCCGAAAAATAGAACCAGAGCCTGAACCATGGTAAAGTCCCGGCCGAACACTGCCTCTTGAAAGAGTTTGCCCACCCCGGGCCAGGCAAAAATGGATTCAACGATTACCGATCCTTCCATGACCATGAGAAATTGCAAAGAAAGGTATGTAAACACGGGAATGGCAGCATTCCTCAGCCCGTGGACATAGAGAATCCTGAAAGAAGACAGGCCCCGGAGTCTTGCGTACCTGATATACTCGGTGTTCAGAACTTCCAGCATGGCCGAACGGACCACCCTCAATGTGAGTCCAAGCTGGCCCAGGACATGTACTGCCACGGGCAGTACCCAGTGGGCCGGACTGCCTGTGCCGAAACTGGGCAACCATCTTAGGCGAATACTGAACAGGTATATCAACAGCATGGCCATGTAAAATCCCGGCACTGATACCTTGATGGATGCAAGTATCCGGGTGACCCGGTCCAGATACCCATCCGGGCAAAGGGCTGATCGGATTCCCAGGGGAATGCCGATGAGGGCGCATATGGCCACCGATGCCGAGGCCAGACCCAGGCTGGCCGGCAGCCGGGTTGCAATCTCCCGGGCCACGGGTACTCCGGTGCGTAAAGAGACCCCAAGATCTCCTGTCATCAGCAGAAAAGCCCAGTCCATGAATTGCTTGTACAATGGCTGGTCCAGGCCGTGTTCCAGTGCCAGAGCCCGGACGGATTCAGGGGAGATAAGCTGGGCGCCGTATCGGTCCAGTGCAATGATCACGGCAGGATCTCCACCGGTGAGATGCATGAGAAAAAATGTCAGTACCATAACGCCTGAGAGCACAATCAAGGCTGTTCCCAGCCGCCGCAGGGCATAGTTTGCCATGGAATCAGTTCATCCGCCACAGATCCTGGGCCGCCCCCACCCATTCTTCCGGGGGAAAGGCAAACTGCACCAGATCTTTGCGGAATACGGCGTTTTTGGATTCGTTGATCCCCATCAGGATCATACCGGTGTCAAGGATTCTGTCTTGGATTTCCCAGGTCAGGTTTAAAAATTGCCCTTTGTTTGGACATTGCCTTGCCCTTTCCAGCAGGCGGTCCAGATCCGGATCATTGAGGTGGGCCGACAACCAGGATCCGGAGTGAAATGCCCCGTAAAGATCCAGAAAAAAGGAGGGAATATTGGGATGGGAAATCACATCGTAATCTCCCTGGCGGATTATCTCAAACACCGATCCTCCCTCCCTGGGGCTCACTCTGGCGTCAATGCCTACGGCCTTGAGGCGTTGGCAGACCATCACGGCAAGTCCCTGGTTCTTTGTGGCGATCAGATTGAGGGAAAAAGGCTTTCCTCCAAATTCCCGGATGCCGTCCTTGTCTGTGTCTTTTATTCCTTCCTTGTCCAGAATGGCTTTGGCCTGTTCCGGATCAAAGGGGGCAAGGGCAAGTCCCGATCGGGTATAAGGGGTGTCCGGTCCCAGGGGGCCGGTACACACCCGGGCCGTATCTCCTAAAAACGCCTGAATTTCGTCGGTGTCCAGGGCCAGTTGCATCGCTTTTCTGACCCCGGGCCGGTCAAAGGGGGGACGGTGAAGATTCACCACCAAAAGCCTGGCTCCCCAGTTGGACCCTGTGGCAAAGGCCATGTTCGGGTTTTTTTTCAGGCTGTCCAGGTTTTCCCGTCCCAGGGAACTGTTGGGGGTGAGGCCGGTGATATGGATTTCTCCTGTTTCCAGGGCCAGGGATCTTGCATTGGTATCCGGGATTACCTCCCAGACAATGCGTTTAAATCCCGGTTTGCCCTGCCAATAGTCTGAGTTGGCATTCACGGCAAAGGTTCGGGCCCGTTTGTAGGATGCCTGGTCCCAGATATAGGGGCCTGTACCGGTGGGCCTGGTCACCACCCAGGATTTTCCTTTTCCCATGTCCATTGCTTTTTTCATGGCCGGGGGCATGCCGCCTTTAACCGTTGTCATGTTTTCCTTAGCCATGACAGTTTTTTTCATGGGATTGGCGGCCATGTCCATTTTTTGAGAGGCTGTGTTGTTGGGCATCTTGGCTTCAATGGCCAAAGGAGAGACCATCCCGTGGCTGCTGGCGGCCAGGTGTATGAGAAAAAGGGGAGAAGGACGGTTTAAATCAAAGGCTACTTGATATTTCCCCTCAACCCGGACTTCCTTGATAAGCCTGCCCAGAACCTGCCATCCGGTCCGGCCGATTTTATTAAAATTTTCGGCCACTGCCTGGGCATCAAAGGGGGTGCCGTCGTGGAAGGAAATTTTCTCCCGGAGATCAAAAATATAAGTACGTCCGTCATTTGATACCTGCCAGGATTTTGCCAGGCAGGGCACCGGTTCGGTTTCGGTGTCCAGGTTGACCAGGGTTTCATATATGAGACAAGCTGGCTCCCACATGCCGAAGGGCTGGAAATTGCCCGGCTGGGTGGCGTCCCTTCCCGTGCCGATGATCAGGGTGGATATTTTTTCTGGTGGTCCGGGCTGTTCAGATGAACATCCCCATAGCCAGATGAATGCCAGGGCCAGGCAGACCCAGCGGAAAAAGGTTTTCATGAGATCTCCTCAGACGATTGGCGGATAAAAACATACCAGGATGCACAGGCTTTGTTTAAAGGCGGTTTTTCCCATGCATGGTGGGTAAAAGTACAACCCGAAAAACAAAGAAAAAGACATGCAGGCGGGTATGTTTTTTGGGGTGGAATCGTCTTAAATAACCGGCCGGAAAAAATCCGGCCGGTTCAATGAAATATGGCTTTAAAGGGTCAGTTCCAGACCTGCCCAGACATAACGGCTGGGGCCCAGCTTGGAACCGTGGATGGCATAGTCCTCATCTGTCAGGTTATGGATGGCCAGTTTTAAATTGATGCCTTCCTTGTACCGAAGGCTTGCGGCCAAATCCAATACTGTATAATCGTCAACCACGATGGAGTTACCGGACATGTTGTCCGTATACAATGTCTCGTCACTGTACCGGAGATCCAGGGAGGTACACAGGCTGAAAAGATCGTTGAGAGCATGGTGGGTGGTGATTCCGGCATTGGCCTGGTAAAGGGGCACGTTGTCCAGTCGGCCATATCCTTTTTCAACGGAATGGGTGTAAGTGGTGTTAAGGTGAAGCCCCAGCCAATCCGTAATATGACCTGATATACCGGCTTCAAACCCGTCGGTTTCCACTTCATCCAAATTTTCATAACGCATGACCCCCATACTGATGGGGTTGGAAATTAAATTTTCGGCTTTGGAATAAAATGCGGTAAAACTAAATTCCAGGTTACAGGGCAGGCTGATGGTTGTGCCAAGGTCATAGGACCAGATTTCCTCCGGTTCCAGATCAGGATTGGACTCAAAGGGAATACCTGGAATCATCATCCAGGTGGGGGTATAAAGTTCGTTGAGGTTGGGCGCTCGGAAGGCTTTGCCCACGGAGCCCCTGAAGCTTATCATGTTGTTGAGCCGGTAGAACAAGCCCAGTTTTGGAGAGAATGCATTTTCAGACTCGGAATTGATATCATATCGGCAGCCCAGGGTGGCGATGAAATTGTCAGTCACATTGATTTCATCCTGCAGATAACCGGCCACATTGCTCATATTCTCGTCCATGGTCCGGTCAATGATTGTGCCGTCTTCTTCGGTATTTTCCCAGAAACCCTGCATGAAACTATAATCCACGCCTGTGGTGAATATGTGTCTTTGGCCCAAGGCTTTGGTCCCTTTGAGCTGGATGCCTGTGTCCCGGCCCCAGTGCTCAATATCGCCGACCAGATACAGATACGGCGAAACATCGCTGCTGCCTCCCATGCCCATACTTGAACCCATGCCGCCCATGCCGCCCATGCCGCCCATACCGGTGCTGCCGGAAGAAACATAATCGGGATTATTCACAATATGCTCCCGCAGTGAATCGGTTTCGTCGTGGTTGCTGTAAATTCGCATTTCCAGATTCAGGTCGTTCAGAATCCGGGTTGTGCCTGACAGGTTCAGGAAATAAAAATCATGGCGGCTGTCTCCCAGATCCCGGGTAACCGGCTGGTAATCGCTCATGCCATTGGCAGACTCATTGCGGGCAAAGTTGCCGGAAAAACACAGGGAGGAGACATCGTTCATTTTATAGTCGAAACGGCCAAATAATTTTTTGGTATCAAATTCCCCGTCGGTGATTTTTTCGTATTTTTTGGTAAATTTACCTGATCTGTATGAGTATGACAGGTTTTCGTCCCGCCGGTACTGGTTGTCAAAGTACTGCCAGGCCGCATCCAGGTTAAAGGAAAGCTTGTCTTTTTTGCCCAGAACCGAAGTTCCGCCCTCTGCGAATCCGTATTGACCGCCGTATCCCCTGACATTGGTTTCAATGCCATCCTTTTTTCTTTGGCGGGAGATGATGTTTATGACACCGCCCATGGCGTTACTGCCATATAGGGAAGAGAAAGATCCCTTGACCACTTCAACCTGCTCCACGGAAAACAGATCGGTGCGAAGGGGGTAGGCAAATCCGGTAAGAGCTGAATTCAAGGGCACCCCGTCCATCATAAGCAGGGAGCGCTTTCCGCCTCCGATACCGCGAATATTGGTGGTGAACCACCAGCTTTGGGAGCTTGATCCTCGGTTGTCCAGCCCCGGGAGACCCCGGAGGGCATTTTCCAGGGTGGTGGCTGTGGTTTTTTCAAGATCCTGCCGGGTGACCACCTCCACATCGGCATACAATTCATCCGCCGCCCTGGCCGAACGGGTGGCGGTAACAACAGTTTCTCCGAGATCTGTGCAGGTTTCAGTGTTTTCTTTTGCAGCATTTGCCGGCTGGGCCATACTCAGAAACAACCAGAGTAAACTCAGCATCAATAATCGGTTTTGAAAATTTTGTTTCATCATCTTTTTCATTCCAGTTCCGCTGATCACGTGGGTCCGGAATAAAAAAATCCCGAACCTATTAAAAAAATAGATCCGGGATGTCCCGATTTTATCCGCTGATCCGATTGGACGCGCCCTGCCACGGGTATACGTCCACTCATAAAGGTCATGGCAGGTCTTCTGACTTCCGGCTCATCCTTTTTACCTCGCCTTCCCATTCATTACAAACAGTGGCATCTTGAGGCAATTGTCCCCGGTTACAGCGGCGGGCCCGTCTCCGAATTTCACGGAGTTCCCTTTTAGGCTTTATTCAGCACCATTACCCGTAAATTAAATTACGATTACTCCTATAGTCAAAAAGCCACTTAAGTGTCAAGAGCGATTTCTCAAAAAGAATGCTGGATTCTTATTTGCATGTATGTTTTTTGCAATTCTTGTAAATGGCAACCTGTTTTTGCCTTTGTTGGACGACGCTGATGAAAAGCGGATCTTCAGGCCATTTCTCTTCGTTTGTTGGTTATAATGTTATCTTGTCTATAAAGTTAGACATAACCTTCAAAACACTCGCTTGTGCCTCTAGGTGTGGGGCATGCCCGCAATTTTCGATCATCTCCGACTGGGCAAAACCGGAAGTTTTAGAGACAATGGATTTGACTTGATCTGCGGAGCCATATTGATCATTCATTCCTTGGAGTGCCAACAGTGGCGCCTCAATGCTTGGCAAAAGGTATTCAATGTTCCAGTATTTGAACCAGCCGGCAAGCCATGTGGCGGACCATGCTTTGAAAATTGTTTCTGTTTTGTCTCCGTGATATTTTATCAGTCCTTTCAGCTGTCCTTTCTCCCATGCCTCATCAGCCATCCTGATGCCGGCGATGGTTTCCGGCTCAACAAATACATGTGCTGACTCCGTGATGATGCCTTTTAGGAGTGAAGGTTGCTCCGCGCCATAGATTAAACTGATGCTTCCCCCATCCGAATGTCCAATTAATATGAAAGGTGTGCCGGGAATTATTGCTTCTAAAAGTTTTGGGAGTTCTCTTAACGCATATTCATGCATGTAATGCACAGTATGAGCACGGCCCAAAGGAGAAGATTTTCCGTAGCCCAAACGATCATAGATCAGTCCGGAACAACCAGTGGCTTTACATAATAGTTCTGGAAAATCTTTCCACATAACCTCGCATCCCAGGCCTTCGTGCAGGAATACAAGATAGGGTTTGTCCCGGCCCCTGTGGATTAGTCTATAACTGAGCGTGTGACTCTCATTCATTTTTAGCTTTGGCATGGATATCTCCTTGTGAGGTATTATGGTTCTGCCAAACGAATACTTCCGTGCAAATACCTGAATATAAGGGAATTAAACCTTGTTAAGCAAGGGCTATTTGATGTAAACGATTAATATCTCATAAAGGCGGAGCACCGAACAACCGGCTGTATTCACGGCTGAACTGCGAGGGGCTTTCATAACCAACTTCGAATGTTGCGGTCAGTGCATCCAGGTTTTCTGTGAGTATCAACCTTCTGGCCTCGTTCAAACGCAATCGTTTTTGAAATTGCAGGGGGGCATTGAGGTTAACACTTTTTACAGGATAAACTGACAGCGGCAAGCCGGGATTAAAATATTTGACATAATTCATTAGGTTGTGTGTGCAACCAAATATAATGTTTGATTATGATCACCTCAACTTTCGGTGTTCGCCTTTCGTGGTGGGGCCAGGCTTGCGTTATTGACGCTTTTGTAGCAATTTGTCTTGAAGCATAGGATATTGTCAAAAACACAATAACACAAGCCTGACCCCGTTGCTCCGCCAATTGTGATGAAAGGCCCATCTTATGACCAAGCCCGAAAAATTCTTTGGCTCTAAACCTGGATTCCCCATCTCGAGTGAACTGGAAGATCAGGGGCAGGTGGATATGCAGGCCGTTTTTAAGAATTTTTTCTGCGTTATCGGTAATCTCTGTTTTATTCCTATCATCTGCGATTATCTACAAAGGGTACACTCTAAAAAGAGGAGAAAACAAAGTGACAAAATCAATCATTGTGGGGATTTCCGGTGCCAGCGGCGTTATTTACGATATTACCCTGCTCAAGGCTCTGTAGGAGAGCTGGGAAGGAATTGGATTGTTTGGCTATTGAACACCAGTTGTTTGACCGGTGGACTGGCCTATAAAGGATCGACTGGAAGGGATCAGTTTTTCCCAGAGGTAGAGAAATAACCCCAAGGTGAAAAGCAACATGCCGATAAAATAATAATATTTCCCCGGATCATTTTTGATAATTACATGGATAAACTGTTTCCGATTCATCCCCCCGTCTGTTTTGGGTGCAAAATCCTTTAAATGAATGGAGATGGGAGAAAGATAGATGGGCTGGTTAAAATCAAGCAGGGCGGTTTTTTCTGTGTGATCATTTTTAATTGTCACCACTGCCTTGATATCAATGGCTCTTTTTTCCATGTGGGCGATGCGTTTTCCCTTATAATAGTATATGGAAAGCGTTTGCAGTGTAATGGTGCAGGCAGGGGAATCAATGGAGATGGATTTTCCCGGCAGTAGAATTTTGCCCATATGGGTTCCGGTGCATAGATAACTGATGAGATACCCCGAAAACATGATCAGCATGCTATAATGCATGATGTGAGGGGAGAGCCGCAATAAAAATCGAAATCTTGTCGGAAATGCATTGCGTTTTTTGATTAAGATGACCATGCGGTGGGTGGTGCATACAAAGGTGTTGATGGACAGGCATGAAAGCAGACCCACCAGAATGAAAAGCCAGGCGGTGTATTTTAGATAATATCTGCCGTAGGAACCGGCCCATTGGTAAAAACCTATGTCGTTGATGGGAGTAAACAGTTCAGGATGATGTTTAAGTGGGGAATATCCGGCAAACAGGTCCACCATCATTAAAGCGATGATGACCAGGGTAAGGTTAATATGGCCCCAGAAATGCCAAATGCGGTGGTGTATTTTCAAAAGAATCCTCCCGGTAATCTAAATATGCCAAGTTCCGGCAGGCAGGTGGTGAAAAAAGTGCCAAATGCTCCTGCCAGAGCCAGGATGGCCCTGGGCCTGGGTCCATGCAATTGGGTTAGGTGAAGGTGAAGAAACAGGATATAATAGAGCCACATCGCCATGGTGCTTGTCAAAATGGGATCATCCCATATCACGGGGGAACCCCATCCCAGATAAGACCATATGGCACCGGAAAAAATGGATAATGTCCAGAAAAAAAATCCCCACATGGCAATGTGGATCATTTTTTTTGTGTCGGTTGAATCTCTTTGTCCCGTTAAGATCAAGAATGCACTGACACCGGTCATTAAAAACAGGGCTTTTCCCATTACACCAAAGAGAAAGAAAAGATGCGAAAACGGCGTTTTAAACTGTAAAAATGGAAGATAGTAGTCATTGGGAAATAATAATGCCGTTGCCGCCAGACAGGATACTAATAATGGTTGAACCAGGTGGCCTTTTCGGGATAAAAGAGGGCGGATGTATAACAGGCCAACAATGCAGGGAATGAAATAGGAACCCTGGTAAAGGGGAAGCAGCGGGAAGGAAATGTAGTATCGTATTACCAGGGAGAGGGCATTACACAGACACCCCATGATCAAAAAGAGGACAGCACCGGTCTTGTAACGGCAGCTGATGAAAAATAGGCTGACGAAGTAACACGTGGTTGCTGCCAGAAAACAGTCCTTAATTAATTCAGACATGATGATGTGCTCATGGCTCCCATTAATACAAAAAATCCACGAATATCAATCCGTGGATTTCCCTTTTTTATCCATGGAACCCATGGGGATAGCAGCACTCCCATGCGGCATTTCCCTGAAACAGTTTCATTGACCCCTTAAGATCCAATGATTGCCGATTAAAAATTTCATAATCCCTGTGTCATGCAATGGAGACTATCCATGGGATGAAGCCCATGAATTTAACGGCATATCGCAAAAACTATTTTTTTTTGTTTGCCAGGCAGGTCTTCTGACTTTCGGATCATTCTACTGACTGCGCCTTCCCGGAAGCATTTTCCAGTGACATATTGCAGCGTTCGTCCTCGATTACAGCGGCGGGCCCGTTTCCGAATTTCACGGAATTCCCTTTTGAGTAAAACACCTGAAAACTAATGCTTTGTCTACAAACCAATAACAAAAAAGTCAAGGATAAAAAAAACTTTTCCGGAGCTGCTTCAAGGTCCGAGGGGAAACAATTTATGATATGTTTTATTGTTTTGAAGGGTATGGGTATTTAACAATAAATATATTGACTAATTTAAAAAATAGTGATTAAGGTTACTCCCGAAATCGTCTGGGTGCTTTTGCAAGCATAGGAAATTCAATGATTACCCTGCCATGGAGGGTAAATATTCGGTCCGCATCCCATCGTTATCTGTTTTGGTCTACTAACATAGACTTAGTATGTTACGCAACTTTCAACAGGTGAATATGAGGCTCGACCCAAACATTTACATGACTAAGCCGAATATTTACCATGGATGCATGGTGTTTTTATCTGGATTTTTGAACAGGAAACCCCGTTAAAATCGGGGACGGGCCCGCCGCTGTAATCCTTCTTCCCCATGGTATTGACAGGGAAAAGCGTTTTTGGCATGGAGTGCCACTGCCCAAAGTTTTATGAGTTTTTTTGATGTGTCTGAAATTATTTCAGGTATGAAAGCGAATAAAACATCGGGTGGGAAGGCAGCTGAAGCGTAAGGAAAGTCAGAAGACCTGCCCAGACAAATGACGCTATTTCTCGTGGACAAAGAAATGGCGCAATAATCCCGCCGGATAAAAATGGGAAATCCCGGATTGTTGTTACGATTTGGGGTTTTACTTGTATTCGTGGTTTTTCTCACTTCCCCATATATGATTGAATGCCTGGCAATAGTGTTGTTTTTTTGATCCGCCACCATCAATCTCCGTAAATTTCACTTATTGTCCTTATAATTCTTTTAATTTTTTGTGAAGGGCGGGGAGGTGACATGGTGGGGAAATATCTTGGTGTGGTTGTTACTGTGGTAATGGTGTTGTTTTTTTATCAATTTGTGCCTGTTTCTATTGCATTGGATAGCACTGATGCCATTATCATTACGGCCCGGGACATTGAAGCCATGAACGTGAACACCATGTCCGATATATTAAACAGAGTGCCGGGTGTCAGGGCAGGGGATTCATCCGTTTCCATACATGGATCATCCAAGGTGAAGGTCTATGTAAATGGGAAACCACTTAACGATCCCACAGCCACCCACGGCGGTGTTTGCTGGGATATGGTGGTGCTGGATCACATTGAAAAAATTGAAATTTATAAAGGCAAGGGCGGTGTGTCCCACGGAAGTGATGCTGCAGGCGGCGTGATTCTCATTTCCACACGCAAGATCGCTAAATTTAAAGGGGCCGTTAAGACCCATGCGGGCAACAAAGGAGCATTTAACGCCAAAACAAACGCGACCAGCATTCTTGGACAACTGGGCATGGGGATCTCGGCGGAGTATAACACCAATGACGGATATAAGACGAATAATGATAAAGAGACCCATAGACTGGGGGGGCGACTTGAGTATTCCCCCCGGGAAGACATGGGCTTTATTGTTACCGCCGACTACATGAACGATGAACGCGGTTTGAGCGGATTACCCGACTTTCCCACTCCTTTTTCCCGCAAGGAGACCGATATTGCTATTTTTTCTCTATTTTCTTCATTTAAATCCTTGACCGGAAAAACCTATCTCAGCCAGGGAGAGAAGCATAATACCGATATCAGCAAAGATTTGGATAAGACCATTGAAGTAAGAAAACTGGGCCAGGATATTAATTACGCCTTTCAATTAAATGAACAAAACAGCTTGAATTTTGGGGGTGCGTGTGAGCTGGGAACGGCAGTGGGATCAGATTTTTCCAGGAAACGTGAGTCCTCTTTTTCAGCGTTTTCCACCTGGTCCAGGGGGCTTGAATTTCTGCCGATGACCCTTTCAATGGGGCTTCGCGGCAGTTATAACTCGGAGTTTGACAATGCAGTAAATCCAGAAATAAAACTGATTTATAAAAAAGACAGGTATCAAATTTCTGCATCCTATGGCCGGGTTAATAATACCCCTTCCTTTTATCATAGATACAATGAAACCTCCTCGACCATCCCCAACCCTGATTTGACCATAGAAACTGCAAATAATTATGAGTTGGGATTCTCCATGGAAATGTCTCCATCATTTTCTTCTCATTTGACTTTGTTTTATAATCAACTAACAGATAAAATTAGCTATGTTCGTGATGACGCAGGGATTGGACAATATCAGAATGTGGGGGAGGCGACCTACAAAGGGGTGGATTTTGGGATAAATTGTAATTCCTGGAAATGGCTGGGCATCAACGCATCATACACCTATCTTGAAGCAAAAGATGAAAATACAGGCTTGTGGCTCACAGCCAAGCCTGCCCATCGGGTTGATGTGAATTTTAATGTTACCCCAGTTGAAAAATTATTTTTTAATCTCAATGCGTTCTATGCATCAAAGTGTTATACCAATAAAGCCAATACAAAAAGTGCTCCGCAATATCTCATTGCAAACATACGTGGAGAATACTTCTTTAAAAAATTCAGCCTTTTTGCCGAAATTGAAAATATTGCGGATACCACCTACTATTATGTGGATGGATTGCTGGCACCTCCCCTGTTGTGGATTGTGGGGGTGGAATACACATTTTGATATCCGTTTTTAGTTGTAAAAATAAAATGCATGCCATCTGAGGTTCTTAGGACGTCAGATCTTATTGAATTACCGTTTATCAAATCTGGATTGCTGGATTTGTTGGATACCGTCCCGGGAAAATGGTAAATTGAAAAATACTGACTCCTTTACCAACCTTCATGCTTTTTTCAATAGCTTGTATTTTAGGGTAAAGTTAATACAAGTGTCAATAATGCCAGCTTGACCCCTCACGAATTAATCAATACCGAAATTTGCATTTAACTCAACTTTCGGTGTTCGCCTTTCGTGGTGGGGTCAGGCTTGCGTTATTGACATTATCGAGGCGTTTTTCGTTTGCAAAGGCCTTGGTCGATAACATCAATAACACAAGCCTGACCCCGTCGGAACATGAATTGTATAAAAACGACGGCTTTGAAATGAAGTCCGAAAGTTAAGATTGTTATATGCGGGATGTTTAATTTTTTCTGAAAAAAGTTTTTCCCTTGTAGCAGTTGCTACAATAATTTTACCGCAAAGCCTGTATAAAGACTATAGCAGGATTTTTTGGACAGCAAAAAATCAAAATGTTATTATGCCCCCCAACATAAGGAGAATACAATATGCAGCCTCAGATTTTAGGGATTTCAGGCAGCCCCATAAAAAACAGTAACACAGACCGGCTGGTCAAAGCGGTTCTGGCCAGCAGTGGTTTAAGAACAGAGTTCGTTAAGCTCAGCAATATGAATGTAAGGCCCTGTATTGCATGTCTTGGCTGCAAAAAAGACAATATCTGCAAGGTCAAAGATGATTTTCCGGAATTGGCGGAAAAGGTGCGAACGGCAGATGCCATAGTGGTGGGAGGATATGCGCCCTATGGTTCCGTTGATGGATTCACCAAGGCTTTTCTTGAAAGATTGTTTTCTCTGAGACATCAGAACGGCCTTAACAGGGGGAAATTTGCCGTTGTTGTGGCCTCCGGGATCGGCAGGGGAGCCCCGGGTCTTGAAGAGACAAGCAAGCAGATTGAGCATGCATTGACAATGGAAGGAATGGAGATTCTGGGTAATCTTAAGATTACCGGAAATCCGGAGTGTCTGGTCTGCGGCTATGGTCAAACTTGCCCCATGAGTGCCCTGCCCTGGGTATTTGGAGACGACACCACCGTTACACCGGATAAGTTCTGTAAAGTTGAGAACCAGATCGATGTGTGGGATAAAGCCAGAGAATTAGGCCTGGAAATTACCAAAAAAATAAAAAACCGTGTGTTGATGTAGGGTTCGTAAATCATGGAATTTTTGATGTGTCACCGGATGGTGTGCTGGACTGTCCGGCCCATCTTTTACCTGAATCTCCCGGGCCATGAAGGCGCTTAAAGAAGCGGGGAAAATTCTTCTTGAAGGCAGGCGATTGATCCTGCCTTCCCTGGACATCGCCTGACTTTTATAAGTATTCCCCCTGACAGTATTTGCACTACTTGCTGCTCAGCGCTCCCACGGCTGCCGTGCAGATCGCCACAGCCGATTGTGCATTGTTTGCAGAAAATTCCTGGCCATCTTTGATAAAGACTGCTCGCCATTGGGTTTCGTTCAGGCTCTTGGGACAAAGGTCTTTCAGTTGAAAGGAAAACCCTTTGGCTTCAAGTACTTCGGACAGTTGCAAAGCTGCGTGAATGTCGTGGGTGGCTTGGGGGGGAACTGCTTGGCCAAGGTAATGTTTAAGTTGTTTTTCCAGTATTTCGGGTATGGATTCGGACATTGTGGTCTCCAGTATGGTGGTTTTTTGTGCATGCATGAAGCAACGTCTCCATGTATGGATGTCATTCAACCACTGAAGGCTGTCCGGGTCAATCCTTTTGAAAGCTTTATGATGTTCTCGGCAGATATTCTGTCGTATGTTTTACAATGATAAAAATTAGAAAATTTAACAAAATTTTTATATCAACAGTATGGCAGCGGGTGATTGTCCATTTAAATCAAAGAATTCCGCCGGTGGAAAATCCGGGTCCGGGTCACAGGAAATTACCGGATGTTGTTCAAGCCACGCCTGTTCAGACACCGTCAAAACAAGGGGACTTCTCTGTGTTTTTACCTCCCTTGAGCTGGATGATTTGGGGCTTGGTCACAACATGGGCCACTTGGGGGTGGGGTCAGGCTTGCGTTATTTGCATTATCGGTGCTTTTGGCCTTTACACAGGCTATGATCGATAACGCCAATAACACAAGCCTGGCCCCGTTGGTCCATTAACTGTGACGGGTGGCCCATGCTGTGACCAAGCCCATGATTTGCAACCTGGTAGCAGGAAAAAAACAAGAAAAAGACCCATGATTATATGGAGTTTTGCCATATTAAGCAGGCTCCTCCCCCAAATCGGTTATAATCAGATTTAATCGTCATTTCAAATCTTATTACATTTACTAAGTTCTAATATTTTGTTAGTCTGCTGCCCGCTAAATGCATGGACAAAAATTTTTCCAGTTAGAATTTTGAATAGTGCCCATCATCAAGGCAATTGTTTGATGTATCAAGAGGAAAAATTATATACCTTGCTACTTGTTATAAATGAACCGTGAGAAAAATTCAAAAAAAGTAAAGGAAAACCAGTGTATGCCGAAACGAAGTGATTTTAAAAAAGTTCTGATCATTGGTTCAGGCCCAATTGTTATTGGCCAGGCTGGAGAATTTGATTATTCCGGGTCCCAAGCGTGTAAGGCGTTGAGGAGTCTGGGTTACCAGATTGTGTTGGTCAATTCAAATCCAGCCACAATCATGACCGATCCTATTTATGCGGATGCAACATATATTGAGCCGCTGAACGTGAAAACCATTACGCAGATTATTGAAAAAGAGCGGCCAGATGCAATCTTGCCCAATTTGGGTGGTCAAACCGGTCTTAATCTAACCTCTTTGCTCCATGAAGAAGGGGTCCTTGAAAAGTTCAATGTAAAAGTAATCGGTGTCCAGGTAGACGTTATAAAACGCGGTGAAGATCGTATTTCTTTTAAAGAAACCATGGATCTGGTGGGTGTTGAAATGCCTAAAAGCAAAGCCGCTCACACCCTTAAAGAAGCCGTTGAAATTGCAGAAGATATGGGGTTTCCTCTTGTGATTAGACCGGCATACACCATGGGCGGCACAGGTGGCGGCCATGTCTATAATATGGAAGAATTTAGAACCATTGCCCAGCGGGGTCTCCAGGCCAGCCATGTACATCAGATCCTGGTGGAAGAATCGGTGATCGGTTGGGAAGAGCTTGAGCTTGAAGTAGTACGAGATGCAAAAGGGCAAAAAATCACAGTTTGTTTTATTGAAAATGTGGATGCCATGGGCGTTCATACCGGTGACTCGTTTTGTGTTGCACCGATGTTGACCATCAGCCAGGAACTGCAGGATCGACTCCAAAAATACGCCTATGATATTGTGGATGCCATCGGTGTTATCGGCGGTACCAATGTTCAATTTGGGCACAATCCAAAAACCGGCAAGATAGTTGTAATTGAAATAAACCCGAGAACATCCCGATCCTCTGCATTGGCTTCTAAAGCCACAGGATTTCCCATCGCCCTGATTTCCTCGCTGCTGGCTTGCGGGTTAACCATGGATGAGATTCCATACTGGCGGGATGGAACCCTGGAAAAATATACACCCAGCGGTGACTATGTTGTGGTTAAATTCCCCAGGTGGGCGTTTGAAAAATTCAAAGGTGTTGAAGATAAACTTGGCACTCAAATGCGCGCTGTGGGCGAAGTAATGAGCATCGGTAAAACTTATAAAGAAGCTTTTCACAAAGCAATCCGAAGCCTGGAAAACAGTCGTCACGGACTTGGTTTTGTAAAAGATTTCAACGAGAAAACCTTAGATGAGCTTATGAGGCTTTTAGTAGAAGCCACCAGCGAACGCCAATACATCCTTTATGAAGCAATGCGCAAAGGAGCAGATCTTGATGAACTCCACCAACGCACCCATATTAAAATGTGGTTCCTAGAGCAGATGAAGGGACTTGTTGAAACAGAAGAAAAAATACTTGCCTGCAAAGAAAAAGAAATTCCATATGAAGTGCTTGTTCAAGCAAAAAAAGATGGATTTTCAGATCGTTACCTGAGTCAAATTCTGGATGTTTCCGAAAAATCAATTCGAGATATGAGACTGGACCTTGGACTCGTTCAAACCTGGGATGCGGTACCCGTAAGTGGTGTTGAAGATGCTGCATATTACTACTCTACTTATAATGCTGAAGATAAAGTCTCTGTCTCTGATAATAAAAAAATTATCGTTTTGGGTGGTGGGCCATACAGAATTGGCCAGGGAATCGAATTTGACTATTGTTGTGTTCATGCAGCCCTTACTTTAAAAGATGCTGGTTATGAAACGATTATGATCAATTGCAATCCTGAAACCGTTTCCACCGATTATGACACTTCAGACAAGCTGTACTTTGAGCCTCTGACGTTAGAAGATGTGCTCAGTATTTATGAAAAAGAAAAACCAGAAGGCGTTCTGATTCAATTTGGCGGACAGACACCGTTAAATATTGCCAAAGAGCTCAAAGAAGCGGGTGTTAATATTATCGGGACCACTCCGGAAACCATTGATTTGGCAGAAGATCGGGAACATTTCCGTGACATAATGACGGAACTTGACATCCCAATGCCAGCCTCGGGTATTGCAAGGAGCGCTGAAGAAGCCATTGAAATAGCGACTGATATCGGATATCCGATTATTGTGCGCCCCTCATATGTTTTGGGTGGAAGGGGGATGGAAATCGTTTTTGATGAAATAGCCCTCCGACATTATGTAACACAGGCCGAAGAAATCAGTCCTAAAATGCCGATATTGGTGGATCGCTTTCTTGAAAATGCCATCGAAGCTGAGGCCGATGCATTGGCAGACGGTACCTCTGCATATGTCCCCTCCATTATGCAGCATGTGGAATTTGCAGGCATTCATTCGGGTGATTCCGCCTGTGTGATTCCACCGGTAATGATTTCTGAAAAAAACATGGATATCATTAATGAATATACACGAAAAATAGCCATCAGATTTGGTGTTGTGGGGTTGTTGAATATTCAATATGCCATTGGTGTTGATGACAAGGTTTATATTTTAGAAGCCAACCCGAGAGCATCCAGAACGGTTCCTTTGGTTTCAAAGGTATGTGGATTTTCCATGGCCAGCATTGCTACAGAACTGGCTCTTGGGAAAAAATTAGAAGATATGAATTTGAAAAAAAGGCAATACTCCCATTTTGGTGTCAAAGAGGCAGTCTTCCCATTCAATATGTTTCCGGAAGTTGACCCGCTGCTGGGACCTGAAATGCGATCCACCGGTGAAGTTCTTGCCATGGCCGATTCATTCCCCCAAGCCTTTTTCAAAGCTCAAGAAGCAGTGCAGCAAACCCTACCCACTTCCGGCACCGTACTGATAACTGTTGCAGAAAGGGATAAGGAAAGCATACTTGAAGCCGCTCAGGAGTTTATTAACATTGGTTTTGCCATCCGCGCCACTGACGGTACTGCAAAGTTCTTAAGAGCAAATGACATCCCATGTGAAACCGTCCTGAAAATTCATGAGGGACGACCTAACATAGTGGATGAAATTAAAAATGGTTCTATTGGACTTTTGGTCAATACTCCCCACGGATCAAAATCCGAATATGATGATTCTGAAATCCGTAAAGCTGTTATCCGCCACAACGTTCCCTACATTACAACAACCGCCGCAGCTACAGCAGCTGCCGTCGGCATTAAATTATACCTGAAAGAAGGTTCTGACATCAAATCAGTTCAGGAGCGACATGCGCTTATTTCTTAAATAGAAATGTAGACTCATGTCGGATTCCAGGGTCTTATCCGGTTGGGGTCAGGCTTGCGTTATTGACGATTTTGCTTAAAATCTTTTTTATGCACAGGCACTTGTCAAAAACACAACAACACAAGCCTGCCCCCCCATCGGCTCGCCGCTGTAATCCATTTTCCCATGATTTTGAATGGAAAAAATGCTTCGGCATGATATGCCACTGTTTTGTGTTCCCGGAAATCGGGTTAGAAATAACCGGGCTGGTGAAAAAAATAGACAGGATACTGTGCTTGAGCAAGCATTAGAAGGATCAGGTTCAGAAGATCCACGGTGTTGAGTCTAAAAAAATCAAAGTAGTTGGTGGGGGTTTGATCAAAGCCGGTTTTTTTTCAGGCCTAAATCCGATGCCAAAATCGATAATGGTTCTTTTGAAATTATGTTTCATACCTTAACGGCAATGGCTGCGATGTCATCGTGGCATTTAAAGCGGGGAAATCTCAGGCAAAGGGGATCTGTTTTTTCCTTCCGTCGGATCATCTCCTTTAACCCGTTGAGGCCCAATGACAGATATCCTTCCACCAGAGAACTATAATTTTTGCATTTTTGAGGGGTTTCATCGGGGATGGACAGCCCGTCTGTGAACAACAGGATATCCCTGACCTCATCCAAGGATTCCATGCCCTGATTCAGAAAATTTTCGGCCCGGGGCTCACCGTTAAGAACCCCGTAGGTAATGTTCATTTCCGACCTTATTTTTCTGATCTGGGGACTCAATGCCTGCCGGAGAGCTGAAAGGCCCTGCACCGTGCCGCCCTCCGTTAACCCAAGGATTTCATCATGGGCCTGATCCTGAACCAGGTCTTTCCACAGACTCAGGGTTTCATAGTCATGGTCTTCCCGCTCCACCAGGACTTTATGGGATCCATCGTTATGGATCAGTATAATCACGGCATCCCCTGCCTGGACCCATTCAAGCGTCTGATGTGTTATCCGGATTACGGCGGCACTTGTACTCCAGAGATTTTCTTTTCTGGATATGTTCACTCCGTTGCGGACCATCTGTGTCATGATTTCCCTGTTGGCATGGCAGGCCAGGTGCTTTAAAGGATAATGATTCCGGCTGAACACGGAACCGGCGGTTTGTGCTGCGATCTCACCTCCGGTTTTTCCCTGGTGGAATGTTCGGCCAGTCAGGCTGGTTGCCCCGTCAAACACCCCGAAAATATTATCCTGAATTACCAGGTAGTCTTCGTTTGTCTTTGCCGTTCCCTTCTCAAGTATGTACTGGGTTTTCATTTTCCTCCGCTTTAACTTTTCGCCAAAAATTCCCCTTCTGAATTTCTGAATCAGGAGGGGCGCTTGACGCAATCGCCATCTTTGAGTCACATGGGAATTATAAAAACGGAAACGGTGAAGTCAAAATGATAATTTCAATAGTTTTGTCAATGGGCATACGGATTCACAATGCGGGGGTGCAAGATGATTTCTGGGCCTGCTCATAAGGGGCTTAGCAATTTCCAATCCACCGTAATTAAATCAAGGGCAGTTTTAAGTAATCAGTAGCCAGATTTTGCATTCTTTGATAAAAGAAAAATCAGCAAATTGGGCATCCTTCATATCACGTCAAAAGTAGTTTACACTTTTTTAAAAATGATCACCGACAAATGGGGCATTCACCTCGTGAAAGAGTAAAGCAAGAATAAAGGATGCCGAAAATTTAACAAAAGTTTTATATCAACTGATTAATTTGATTGAATAAGGGCAAATTTGTAACTATGAAATTAAAATCCAAGCTTCCAGATGTGGGCCTGACTATCTTTTCCGTTATGTCAAAACTGGCTAATGAACATGGAGCGATTAATCTATCACAGGGATTTCCTGAGTTCGATGCTAACCCCAATTTAATTTCACTGGTCGAAAAGTATCTGCGATCTTCCTGCAATCAATATGCACCCACCCAGGGTGTTCTTGAGCTCAGACAGCAAATAGCCATCAAAACAATGGAACTCTATCAGGCTAAAGTTAACCCGGACACTGAAATCACCGTCACTTCAGGGGCCACAGAAGCGCTTTATGCCGTTATCACGGCAACCGTAAACAGGGGCGATGAGGTGATTCTTTTTGAACCGGCGTATGATTCTTATATGCCGGCGATTGTCTTAAGCGGTGGAATTCCGGTTTATTTACCATTGAAGTTCCCGGACTATTCGATTGATTGGAACCAGGTTAAAGAAACCATTACCGATAAAACCCGGCTGATAATTCTGAATTTCCCGCATAATCCTTCGGGAGCCATTCTATCCCAACAAGATATTTCCGCGCTAAAAGAAATTGTTGCCGAACACAATGTATTTATTCTCAGTGATGAGGTCTATGAACACATTGTTTTTGACGGTGGGATGCATGAGAGCATGTTAAGATATCCTGAACTGGCAAAGAGAAGTTTTGTGGTGAGTTCCTTTGGTAAAACCTATCACACCACCGGCTGGAAAACAGGATACTGCATTGCCCCCGAACCTTTATCCATCGAATTTCAGAAAGTTCATCAATACCTGACATTTTCCGGCACCACACCCATACAGTATGCTTTTGCTGAGTATTTAAAAGTGAAAAGTGAATATCTGGATCTTTCTGCCTTTTATCAAAAAAAACGTGATCTGTTTTTATCATTGATCAAACCGTCCCGATTTAAGCCTCTGCCCTGTCACGGAACATATTTTCAAATGCTGGACTATTCTGCAATTTCTGATGAATCGGATGTGGATTTTGCCCGGCGTCTGACCATCGAAAACAAGGTGGCTTCCATCCCGCCATCTGTTTTTTACAATCAGAACGATGACCACCGTGTCTTAAGATTTTGTTTTGCCAAAAATGATAATACCCTGGAAAAAGCGGCCGAGATTTTGAATCGAGTCTAAATCAAAAGTCAACGACCTGTGGGGGGGTAATATTTGAAAATAGCAATCTATGGCAAGGGCGGCATCGGCAAGTCCACCCTTTCGGCCAATATTTCCGCAGCCCTTGCCCGGTGCGGCAAAAAGGTGCTGCAGATAGGGTGTGATCCCAAACACGACTCCACCCGCCTTCTAACCGGTGGAAAACCTGTTATGACGGCCCTGGATTACATGAAAACCACGCCAGTGGCCCTGCAGCGACTGGACCGGGTACTTCACAGGGGATACGGGGGCATTGTGTGCGCCGAGGCCGGTGGCCCGGAGCCCGGTGTCGGGTGTGCCGGCCGGGGGATTTTAAGCACCTTTGCCTTGTTTGAACGCCTTGGCCTTGATATGAATGCCTTTGACGTGGTGATATATGATGTTTTGGGGGATGTGGTGTGCGGCGGGTTTGCCGTTCCCCTGCGGCGGCAGTTTGCCGACCGGGTGTATGTGGTCACATCTGAGGAGTTCATGGCTCTTTATGCGGCCAACAATATCCTTAAGGGGGTGAAGAACTTTGATGACGGGGGCCATCGGCTGTCCGGGCTGATCCTCAACAGCAGGGGAGAAGATGAAGATCGCCAAAGCGTGGAGCGCTTCGCCGCCGCAGTCCAACTGCCCATATGCAAGGTGGTGCCCAGAAGTGATCTGTTTCGCCGGGCGGAAAGGCTTGAGAAAACTGTGGTGGAAGCCTTTCCAGACGCTTCTGAGGCCCGGATTTTCCATGATCTGGCCCGGGATATCCTGGAGCATCACGAGGTGCATCCGGCCCGGTTTCTGGATGACGTCTGCCTTGAATCCGGGATTTTTAATGCACACCCATTGAGTGACGAGCGAATTTTAAAGCAAAGTGATACCAGGAGCAGGGCCGCTGGAACGTTTGTTTCCCCCTCCGGCAGCAGTGCACGGAAATCGTCTGACATTGATGACAGGCCACCGGTGTTTCTCTCCAAGAGCCTGTTAAACCGGGAACCCCTCCACGGTTGCGCCTTTTCCGGTGCCCTTTCCACCACCACCCAGATAACCGATGCCGTCACCGTGGCCCACGGCCCCAGAAGCTGCACCAGTATTGCGGGCCAGGCCATCCTGTCCGCCGGTTTCCGGTTACTGGCCCGCAACTGGATGCTGCTGCCGGGGCAGGTGGCACCTGCGGTGATCTCTTCGGACATGGACGAGTCCCAGGTGATCTACGGGGGCAGTGCCCATCTGCAAGAAACCCTTGAACGGGCCATGGCCCGGCATCCCGGGGTGGTTTTTCTGCTTACCACCTGTCCCGCCGGTGTCATCGGGGATGATCCCCTTGCGGCAGTCAGGGAGATTCGTCATAAATACCCCAGTGTACCGGTGATTCCCATCACCTCGGACGGTAATCTCCAGGGAGATTACATGCAGGGGGTTATCAATGCCTGCATGGAAGGGGCCGCCGCATTGATCGACAAAACCGTGACCCCGGAACCCTTTTGTGTGAATATACTGGGCGAAAAGAATATCGCATTCAACACCGAAACCAACTTCACGACCATGACGACCCTTCTTGATGAACTTGGCATAACGGTGAATTGCCGGTTTGTGCGAAACACCTCGGTGGGGCGGCTGAAAAATTTTCTGAAAGCCTCCCTGAATCTCCCCGCCTTCACCGATTATCTGGGGCGGATCATGGTGAACTTTGTCCGTGAAACCCTGAAACAGCCCACGGCAGAGCTGCCATTTCCCGTGGGATTCAGCGAAACCGTGGCCTGGATTCGGGAGATCTCCGGCTTTTTTGGTAAAAACCAGGAAGGAGAAGAACTCATTGAGATCCATCGTGCCCATTATGATCACATGATCGCCGGATATAAAGCAGCCCTTGAAGGAAAGCGTCTCATGATCATCACCTATATTCATAATGTGGACTGGATGGTGGAGGCGGCCTTTGATCTCGGCATGGTGGTGGCCAAGGTGTGCATTCTTAATTACTCCCAGGACAATCGGTTCATCACCCGGTACCCGGATCGTTTTGAGGTGGAGACCGACTATGATCCGGCAAAGCGAGATGACGATTTAAGGCGCCTTGAGCCGGATCTGGTGCTGGGCAATTATACCCCGAAAAATCTGCCTTTTCCCCTGCACGTGGACATCATTCCCATGTGTCCGGATGCTGGATTTTACGGAGGCCTTGCCTTTGCCCGGCGCTGGGCCACCCTTATCAAATCACCTGTTGTGGAGGGATGGAAACATGACGGTATATGATGCTTCACATCTGGCACCGGACAGCCTCACCGGTGCCATTGCCGCCATTGAGGGGGTGCGGGATGCTG
Organism: uncultured Desulfobacterium sp.; assembly: GCA_963674605.1. GTDB lineage: Bacteria > Desulfobacterota > Desulfobacteria > Desulfobacterales > Desulfobacteraceae > Desulfocicer. The sequence continues at coordinate 3,599,790 of OY771474.1, forward strand.
CCGTGCTGCTCAACGGCCCCACGGGATGCAAGTTTTACCATGGCGCAGTGTGTGAAAATCAGCTGCCCCGGGCAGATTCCCTTGATCCCCTCTATTATGGCGAGGAGTTTTATTTTGGCCAGCCCCGGGTGCCGGTGACCTATCTGGACGATTATGACTATGTATTCGGTGCCACGGCAAAGCTTGAGAAAATTCTGCCCGTGGTGGCCGGGAAGGGGCATGGCCTCATCGGGGTGATCAACTCTCCGGGAGCGGCCCTCATCGGGGATGATCTTTTGCGGTTCATTGATGGCGCGGCTCTGCCCGTACCCTGCGTGGCCATTGAGAATACAGGGTTTTCCCGGCCCCTGTCCCATGGATTTGAACAGGCGGTCATGGCCATGTTTTCCACCCTTTCCCCCCGTGCGTGTGACAAAAAGAGGCGATCCATCAATCTTTTAGGACTGTCTATTTTTCACCGATACTGGGAGGGAAATTTGATGGAATTGACCCGTCTGCTGGGTGCCTGCGGTGTTGGGGTGAATGCCGCAGTCTGTGCCGGATGCAGCGTGTCGGACCTGGAAAACATCATGGCAGCCCAGGTGAACGTGGTGGTTCATGGGGAGTATGCCCGGGATCTGCTACCTTTCATGAAGCAGCACTTTGACATGGAAACCCTTGTACATCCCGGGGGAGCCCCGGTGGGATTTGACGCTACGGCCGGGTGGATTAAAATGGTGTGCCGCACCCTTGGGGTGAGTCCCGATCCGGCCCTGGATCTGATCCGCCAGGCCCGGCAAAGGAGTCACCAGGTTCTAAATCGATTCAATGCCCTCACCGGTCTGCCCAAGGGAGCCGGGTTTGCCGTGGAAGCCGATGCCTCATTGGCACTGCCCCTTACTACCTGGCTTTATGACTACCTTGGCATGGTACCCGTTGCCATCAGGGTGGATCAGGGAATGCCGGAACAGCTGGACAGCATAAGGGCATTTCTACACCGCATTGATTGCTGTGATGCCTGGCAGGCGGACATGGCCACGGCAACACCGGATGTGGTGCTGGCAAGCGGAGCCAGCATTGCAAGTTTGCGACTGGCTGGTTTTCCCTTTGTCGGCATTGAAACGTCCCTGCCGTCCCTGGGGTATATGCATATGATACCCAGGGCAGACATGGGCGTTGAGGGGGCGCTTTATCTTGTTGAACAGATCATCAATGGTCTTTCCGGGTATTCTCTTCCATCTGGTTCAGTCTCTGCTTGATATGCTCTTCAATGACCGAGATGGATAAAATCAAATATTTGATAAGGCGTAACGGAAGTTGGAGTGCAAAACCATGAGCCGACGAACAGAAACAGCATATAAGGTCTGGTTTCCGGGTAAGCCGGCACAACATGTCAAAGCCCAGGATTCAGGAGGCAGGGTAAATGCTGCGGTTGTGTAGTGAAAGTTCACGTTCTTTCACCCCTCAAGGGGGTACTGAAAAGAGTCCGGGGAGACCTGGCTTGCATGCATTGATTTTCCTTTGCAATAATTCCCGGGCGGGACCATATCGGGATATCAAGGTCCAGGCATCACCGGCTGTTGCCGACGGTGATGAGACACAAGCAACGGGCAGCACCTGCAAAAGAAACTTCATTGCGCCTTTCAAGGTAACTTGACAGGGGGAGTAGTAAACAGGCGCGTCATGAAAGAACCATTTTCAAAGGATCATCTACTGGAATGTATTCTTTCTACGGAAAATGTCCGCCAGGCCTGGAAATAGGTGCGGTCCAATAAAGGCGCTCCTGGAATCGACGGTGTAACTGTTGAACAATTTCCAGACAGTTTCCGCGAGTTGTGGCCGCAGATATGTTCAGGCGAATATCCTTCTTGATGACCTTGACAAGGAGTTGGAAAGACGTGGCCACCAATTTGTCCGCTACGCAGAGGACTTTATCATTATGGTGAAGAGTCTGAGAGCCGGAAATCGGGTAATGGCCAGTATTAAAAGATTCCTTGAGCGTAAGCTTCGGCTTCAGGTCAACGAAAAGAAAAACAAAGTAGCACCGGTGGGAGAATGCGGTTTTCTTGGTTTTGTGTTTGTACGCGGCAAAATCAGGTGGAGTGAGAAATCCTTTTTGGAATTTAAGCGGCAGTTACGTCAGTTTACCGGAAGGAGTTGGTTTGTCTCCATGGAGTACAGTACCGATATAAGAAGATGGCAGAATATATAAGGGGCTGGATGAACTATTACGGAATCTCGGAGTATTATCGACCCATTCCGGGAATAGATGAATGGCTCCGTCGACGGATACGGATATGCTACTGGAAACAGTGGGTGAAAATTCATTACCCGGCCACGGCCCGGTAATTTTAATGAACTGCCCTATGCGGACCCGCTTGTGGGGTGGTGTGGGGGCTGGGGGATTAAAACCTCCGGCTACCCGATTCTATTCCATATTTGTTTGGTTCTCTTGGGGCACAAAATTTAAGGAAATCATTTCTACGTCTTTTAGTTGACGTCCGACCCAAACATAACATTGCCGAGCCCCCGCTAGCTCAGCCAGCTCTTTTATAGCCCGATCTTCGATTTGAGAAAGTCCTCCTTGAAGATTCTTTTTGGGATGCATTATTATAATTGGTCTAATCATAATGTTTTTGTTGTTTAACGCTTTGCGTATGAAGTACCTTAGAGTTGCTTGAGCAATTTCAAAATCATTAATACATACTCTCGGGTGAGAGAACCCATTATGAATAGAAATTGTTGAGTCATTTTGCAACTCTTCAACTTCTGTGCCAACCGCATAAACTAAATTTTTGCCCTTTTGACTTTTCTTTATAGCCAGCAAAGGTTTGTCTTCGATGCGATTGCCGGATTCGACATGTTTGACAGAAATTAATTCATCGCTGAATTCAATATAGATTGTATTTTTAAAGAATTTATTGATGATTGAATCAATCATGGTGATCCTTTTTTTTAAATAGAACGGGCTGGGCGTTTAAACCCCAACAGCTCAGATAAAAGTTAAATTTTCTTGAACCACATACTTTTCAAAACGCCGCGCAGATAAGCCCGGTCCCTCTCGAGCGTTTTGTTGGGCTCCTGTGTTAATGGTGTTAATATCAGCGCACATCACTCTCATTCTTCCTGCTCGACGAGACCCAGTTGGTTGACACCCCATATGTGCATCATTTCAAGGATCGGAAACGCACTTTTACCCAGATCGGTCAGAGTGTATTCCACACGGGGCGGAACTTCCGGATGAACGGTTCTCATCACCAAGCCGTCCCGTTCCAATTCTTTTAGCTGCTGAGTCAGCATCTTCTGGCTAACTCCAGGAACAACTCGTTCCAATTCCTTGTAGCGCTTGGTTCCATCATTAAGGTGCCACAACATAAGGCATTTCCATTTGCCGCTGAGTACCTCCATAGTGACTTCAACCGGGCAACGATATTCCCGACCGTTCCATTCAATCATTTCAGATCCTCCAAAAAAAATTGCCCTGTATCCGCCCACCTGACGGCAATTCGAACAATTTGGTTCGTGTCGAACTAAAAAGTGCCTTCTTGCGCATTAATTCTAATCATCTTATTTTACATATCGTAATCGGTCGCGCAACCAAACATTAAACTATTATATAAAGGAGTACAACAATGACATACCCAAGAACTTTTTCACATATAGGAATATCCGTGACAAATCTGGAACAGGCTGTAGATTTCTACACTAACGTCCTTGGATGGTATGTGATCATGCCTCCAACAGAAATCCTAGCTGATGATTCTGCCATAGGAGTAATGTGTAACGATGTCTTTGGCGAAGGTTGGGGCAGTTTTCGTATTGCTCACCTGTCCACAGGTGACAAGATTGGTGTCGAAATTTTCGAATTTCGAAACTCTGAGCAGCGGGAAAATAACTTTGAATATTGGAAAACCGGCGTCTTTCACTTTTGTGTACAAGACCCGGATGTCGAGGGGTTGGCCGCCAAAATCATAGAAAATGGCGGAAAGCAGCGAATGCCCGTGCGCGAGTACTACCCGGGCGAAAAACCCTACCGCATGGTGTACTGCGAAGACCCCTTCGGCAATCTCATCGAAATCTATTCTCACAGCTACGAACTGACCTACTCCGCGGGTGCATATCAGGAATAGCTTGATCCACCTGGAAACACAATGTCCGTACTTCCGTGCGGGCATTGTGTTATATATGCCTGATACCATGTTGCAATCTATCCAAACTTAAATAATTAAAAGTCAGTTTCCTAACACCTCCTCTATACTGACTACCTCGGGTAGAAATTTCGGCGAACGCTGGGCAGGAATTGCGATATGGATATTCTCATCTTTGAGAACCTTGCCATAAAGAAATCGAATGGCACTGCGCGCCACATTGCAGCTGCTGAATGATAAATCCAGATCTTCTTTCAGGTGGATCAGGTAATCCTGCAGTTCTTTATGGCTCAGCTCATCCGGCGATTTGCCATAATGCCCGGCTAATTTTGTTATCTGGTAAAGGTAGGACTCTTGGGTCTTATTGGAAAAATTTCTCAACTTCATGGCCCGGATCATTTCATCACGTAACTTTGTCATATTACCTCCTTGAAAAGGTTTAAAAGTAGACAAAGGTAACGATAAAATGAACAATGAAGAATTGGAAAGAAATTTTTCTGTTTTTTGTGGTTGAAACAAAAGAAGGGGATGTGGGGAAGATGCTGATTATGCAACGGATACTGCCCCGAAGGGGTTTAGTTCAACGACTGTAATAGATACCGGTGTTTTCCACTTATTTTGATATTTAGTCAAAAAACTGGAAAAGTTTTCCACATATGCCCTTTTCTGGTTGTTTTTTCAACTTTTTGTAATATCGACATATGTTTAGTGTAAAATAAAAAAAGTATGCATGCAGCCAATATTACATTCCTAAAATGGGAAATGAAAAAATCATGAAGTCATTTTTCATGCCCTGCCGGACAAGAATAAAATTATCCTGAATCAAACAATCGTGTCCTTTATGGTTACTTAATGAGACAATACTCTGATTTGCATTTTTTTCAAGCGAAAAGATACGCATCAAAACTCACGGTAGCTCTAAAAATGCGCAGTTCTGAAAGACATTTTCCATGGAAAGGCCAACCGGATCACGGAGGCCTTTGTATCGCCTTGATGGTTATGGGTATCTGACAATAAAGATATTGACTAAATAAAAAGTAGTGCTTAAAGTTGCTGTCTTACTTTGTAAGTAAGTATGGAAAATCAGGGAGTGGCCCCTTATGTCGGTATGGCCTTTTTTCCTGGATTTTTGAACAGGGAATTTTGTGAAAATTGGAGACGGGGCCGCCGCTGTAATCCTTTTTCCCGTCGCCCCTTATGTTTGATCCCCGAAAAATGCGCCAATGGCTTTTGGGTGCTGCCACCATCAATCACCGTAAATTTTGGGCTTGCTCACAGCATGGCCCACCTTATGACCAAGCCCTAAATTTTATTTATTGTCCGTTTAAAAAAAATTAAGGGGATTTGAAGGACCGTAAAGATGAAGTTTCCCTGAACCCAAAGCGTTGTCTGTTTTGAAGTTGACTTAGATGGCTATAACTACAATTCTCATGAGTCATAAGTTCTCATTTTTCATACCACATATGTTCATTTCAATTTTAATGAAACACATTATGTGGTGATAAATTGGAGAACTTATGACCGACGAGCTACAATTACAAAATTAAGGCGGCAATTCCTCCCCTGAGCGTAAAATCTCAGGAATTTACTTGCCGATTTTTTATAAAATGACATCGGATAAATTATCTCAAATAAGGCTTTACCATCACCTTCCGGCCGAACAGCAGCAGTGGCTCCTTGCCCTGTCGGAACAATACCCCCTGACCTTTCAGCAGTTGCGTCTACTGACGGAATACAGTGTGGATCTGGCCTGCTGGCAGGAAGGCTCCCTTGAACAATTTTACCGGCCTGAAGCGCTGGGAAACGCCATGGGAAAAAAAGCATCGGCCGTGGTTTTCCGGCAGTTCCGGGACGGATATGAACGTTTGAAGTGCGGGAAGAAAAAATATCCTGTGGCCCGGCGGTTTGCATCCCTTGAGCACAAGTTCCCCGAAGGGCAGATGGTGGAAGTCCCCCTGAAGGGCTCCATCATGGGACAATGCCCCGTGGCTTCGGAAAAGACCCGCTGCTGCAATCTTAACACCCTGGATGCCGTGCAGCAGTGCGGGTTTGACTGCAGTTACTGCTCCATTCAATCCTTTTACCACGGCAACCAGGTCCGGTTTATCCAGAAGCTGGTCTCCCACCTGGATACCCTTGAATTGGATGGGGATAAAAAATACCACATCGGCACCGGACAATCTTCGGATTCTTTGATGTGGGGCAACCGGTTCGGCCTGCTTGATTCCCTCTGCCGGTTTGCTGCGGCCCACCCCAACGTGATTCTTGAAATGAAATCAAAGAGCGCTCGCATTGATTATTTTCTTGATAACCGTCCTCCTGCCAACATGGTGTTCACCTGGTCCCTTAACACGCCGGTGGTGATTCAGGCCGAGGAGCGGGGAACGGCCGGCCTTGATAAACGCCTGGAAAGCGCCCGGAAGTTGGCTGATCTTGGCATTCCGGTGGGCTTTCATTTTCATCCCATGGTCTGGTACCAGGGGTGGGAAGACGATTATCTGGCAGTGGTATCCGGTGTGCTTGATGCTTTCAAGCCCGAAGAGGTGGTCATGGTTTCCCTGGGAACACTTACCTTTATCAAACCGGTGCTTAAAAAAATCCGGGAGCGCATGGTGCTTACCTCAATTCTGCAGATGCCCATGGAGGAATGTGCTGGCAAGCTGAGCTACCCCTTTGAGATAAAGAAAGCTCTTTTTTCCACCCTTTATAATGCCTTTCCCAAGGCCTGGAAAGAGTCTGTTTTCTTTTACATGTGCATGGAAGACATTGATTTATGGCCTGTGGTTTTCAACCGCAGCTACGCCTCCAATGAGCTGTTTGAAGCGGATATGCTAAAGGCGTACCATGAAAAGACAGCTGCCATTGCTCAACAAACAACCCCTTAGCTGAAGACTCGGGGGGGTGTTGCGTTCTTGGCATGCCCAATTCCAGAGCCGTGGATGAGATGAACCTCGAATTGCTGACCCTGGATTTGTCCACGCCGGGCTTGGTCACAGCATGGGCCACCCGTCACATTTGCTGGACGAACGGGGGCAGGCTTGTGTTATTGTGCTTTTTACAAGTGCCTGTGTTTCAAGCCAAACTTAAATAAAAGCGCCAATAACGCAAGCCTGACCCCACCCCAAAGTGGCCCATGCTGTGAGCAAGCCCGTCCACGCCTTTTATTATCTTGTGTTTGGTTGTTTATGGTTATTTTTAGTCTTTATAAAAGCATAAAGCTTGTTGTTTGTGATTCTCATTGACAATTAAAGACCATAAATATAGTAAGTGCATCATTTATTATGATAATCTTGCCTTATATTTTCAACTTGTTTCAACCAATTACAAAATAATGGGGAAAAATTTGAAAAAAATTAATTTAACCATCAATGGACAGGCAAAGCAGGTGGTTGCCGATGAAAATATGGTCCTGTTGGACCTGCTGCGGGAGCATCTGCATCTCACAGGGGCCAAACAATCCTGTGATCGAAAGGGGCAATGTGGGGCCTGTACGGTCATTGTTAACAAAAAAGCGGTATTATCCTGCCTTACAAAGGTTCAGAAGCTTGAGAAAGCCACGGTGATTTCCGTTGAAGGCCTGGGTACACCGGAAAACCCCCACCTGATTCAGGAAGCCTTTGCCCTGGCCGGGGCCATCCAGTGTGGTTTCTGCACGCCGGGTATGATCATGGCCACCAAGGCACTTCTGGATGTCAATCTTAATCCCACGGTGGAGGAGATAAAGGTTGCCCTTCGTCGTAATATCTGCCGGTGTACAGGGTATGTGAAAATCATTGAAGCCGTACAACTGGCAGCGCGTTTTTTGAGAAAAGAATTGAGCCCTGACCAGATTCGACCCAAACCCACCGATGCCAAAATGGGGGTTTCCCATGTCAGGCCGTCAGCCCTTTTAAAGGCCTGTGGCACGGCACAGTTTGGGGCGGATATCACCATGCCCGGCGCCCTTGAAATCGCCGTGGTACGAAGTCCCCACTTCCATGCGGAAATTAAAAACATTGATTTCACTGAAGCTGAAAAAATGCCGGGATTCATTGGCACTCTTACCGCCGCAGACATCAAAGGCACCAATAGATTAAAATACATCGTGGGGGATCGACCGGTGATCTGTGAAGACCGTGTGCGAACCCTGGGCGATGCCGTTGCCGTGGTGGTGGCCCAGACCAGAGAACAGGCCCTGGCAGCTGTGGATGCCGTAAAGGTGGACTATGCACTTTTGCCGGAGATGAGAACCACGGATGCCGCCCTGGCACCGGATGCCATGCAGATTCACCCCGACCGACCCAATCTCTGCTTCAGGCAACCCATGATCAAGGGGGATGCCGCCAAAGGATTTTCCAATGCAGCCTTTGTGGTGGAAGAACATTTCTCCACCCAGATTAACCACCAGGCCCCCATGGAGCCGGAAAACAGTGTGGCTTACATGGAAGGAAAGGGCGAAGATGCCACCCTTGTGGTCATGGGCCGTGGTATTAATATTCATCTTCACATGTCCATGCTCCAGGAAGCCCTGGCTTTTGAGAACATCCGCTATGAAGAGCCCTTTTCCGGGGGACAGTTCGGCATAAAACTGGAGATATTCACCGAAGGCATTGCCGCTGCGGCCGCATTGAAATTCAACCGTCCGGTGCGTTACATACCAAGCATTGCAGAATCCATGCTCATCACTTCCAAGCGCCATCCCTTTGATATGAAGATCAAGATGGGAGCCGATGAAAAAGGCAAGCTCACGGCCCTGGAAATGGATATGACCGTTGATAACGGGGCCTATAATTCCATAGGCAACGTCATTATCAACCGGGCACTCCACATGCTTTCAAGCTCCTATTATATTCCCAACATCAACGTTTCTTCCAAGTTGATTTACAGCAACAATCCCTGGGGAAGTGCCGCCCGGGGAGCAGGTCCCCCACAGGCCCATTATGCCCTGGAATGCGCCATGGATCTTCTGGCACAAAAATGTAGCATGGACTCCCTGGCATTCAGGAAGTTAAACAGCCTGGCAACGGGGTTGACCAAGGCCACGGGGCATACGGTGATTCAATGGCCCTTTCCCGAACTGTGCGATGCCATTAAACCCAATTATGACAGGGCCGTGGCCGATGCCGCAGCCCATGATAATAAAGGAAACATAAAACGAGGTGTTGGATTGGGCGCTGCGGCCTTCGGCATCGGATTCCCCGGAGATAAATCCATCTCCGCCGTGGAGCTGGAACCCGACGACGGGGTAACCGTATATGCCGCCGCCGCAGACCCCGGAGAGGGAAATGATTCCATGCTCACCCAGCTGGCGGCCCAGGTACTGGAACTGCCCCTTGATAAGGTCCGGGCCGTGACCCGCACAACGGCGAAAACCGCTGCGGCAGGTCCGGCATCGGGCAGCCGGGTGACCCTGATGATCGGGGGGGCCACCGTGGCAGCTCTGGAGCAGTTGAAAAAAGCCATGGATGAGGTGGGCGCTAAAACCTTTGAAGCATTTAAAGCCGCCGATGTTCCCACGCGTTATGTGGGGCACCGCTCCACCATTGAAACCGCACCCCTTGATCCGGCAACCGGCCAGGGTCCTTCTTCGGAGTCCGATGTCCACGCCGTCCAGCTGGCCGAGGTGGAAGTCAACACCGAAACCGGTGAGGTCCGGGTGGTAAAAATGACCACGGCTGTTGATGCCGGGGTGGTGATCAACCCCAATAATCTGACAGGACAACTGGAAGGCGGCATGGACATGGGTGTGGGCTATGCCCTGAGGGAGGAGTTCATCGCCGGAGAGACCACGGACTGGCGAACCTTTAAGTTCCCCACCATGAAATCCGCCTTTGACATGGAAACCGTGATCCAGGAAACCCCCAGAATCCGGGGTACACTGGGTGCCACAGGGGTGGGAGAAATGTCCATGGTATCAACGGCACCGGCGGTGATCAATGCCATTAAAAATGCCTGCGGTGTATTGATAACCCGTTTGCCCGCCACGCCGGATAAAGTGCTGGCTGCATTAAAAGCGGCAGACAGGGCATAGATGACTGAAAAGGGGCTGGACGCTTCCACCCAGCAGGGTCGTGACCGGCATCTGCGTACCATTGCCGGTCGCGATCTTTATTTTGACTGGGAGGATTTTTTGTGGGACCCCCAGGATTGGGATGAGTCCATCGCCCTGGCCCTTGCCCGGGAGATGGGCCTGGAAACCCTTGATGATACCCAGTGGCAGGTGCTCCGGTTCATGCGGGAATTTTATTTTTACCATGGTCGAGCACCCATGAACAAAGACTTAAAAGTGGGAACGGGGATGAGTCTCATGGCGCTTGAAAAATTGTTTCCCCGGGGTATCCGCATGGGTGCCCGGCGACTGGCGGGGCTGCCCAATCCCAAGGCGTGCCTGTAGTATCCTTCCGCATTTTTTTACTTGATGATTAAGTTTTTGTGGCTTAGTCAGAACATCGGCCGGCCATCATAATTGATGACGCCGTTCCCAGTGGGCCGATTTTGAGAACAAACCCCCAAAGGAGCAAAAAACGCTTGATATATCTGGACAACGCCGCCACCACATGGCCAAAACCGAGGCAGATACTTGATCAGATGGTGGAGCAGTTTGCCGCCATGGGGGTTTCTCCGGGCAGGGGCAGCTATGATGCTGCCCTGGCAGCATCGGATTTTATTAATGAAACCCGCATAAAGCTGGCCCGTTTCTTTGGTGCACCTGATGCCCACCGGGTGATTTTCACAGCCAATGCAACAGATAGCTTGAATACAGCTCTGTTGGGAATTTTAAAACCCGGGGATCACGTCATCACCACCCGCCTGGAGCATAACTCCGTTCTTCGCCCCCTTTATCATCTGCAGCAAAATAAAATCATCACCTGCAGTATTGTTTCCTTTGATCAGGAGGGGTTCATTAACCCCAAGGATATTGAAGATGCCATACGCCCGGAAACAAGACTTGTGGTAATGACCCATGCCTCCAATGTCCTTGGCACCATTCAACCCGTAGAGCAGGTGGGGAGAATATGTAAAGCCCGGGGCATTGATCTTGTGGTGGATGCTTCTCAATCCGCAGGACAGATTCCCGTCAACATGGCGGAGATGAACGCTTCAGCCCTGGTGTTCACCGGCCATAAATCCCTTTATGGTCCCCCTGGTATCGGTGGTCTGGTGCTCCATCCCTGCCTTGAAATAGAGCCCAGTCGTTTTGGTGGAACCGGCATTGTCTCCAGCAGTCTGGTTCACACCAGAGACTTTCCCCATCGCCTGGAAGCCGGCACCCATAATCTCATGGGCATCATCGGGCTTTCACTGGCCATGGATTATCTTTTTAAAAAGGGCGTCTCCAGCCTGCATGAACAGGAAATGGTTCTGATGCAGCAGCTGTATCAGGGGCTTTGTGCCATCAAGGGAGTTACATTGTATGGGGGTTCCAGGATGCGTTCTGATAGACACCTGGCCGTCCTTTGTGCCAACTTGAAATCCTTAGGTTCCGCAGATCTTGGTGCCATCCTGGACGGTGATTTCGACATTGCCGTGCGGGTGGGTATTCATTGTGCCCCCCTGGTTCATGAAAGCCTTGGTACTGCGGACACCGGTGCTGTAAGATTCAGTCTGGGGATTTTCAACACCCGTGCAGAAATCGCATCAACCGTTGAGGCCATGGCGGAGATTGCACAGCACTGATCTGACACCACTTCCCTCTTTACTCTCCCTGCATTTACACCTTGAAAAAAAAACTGACACTTGATTCTTCTGCCAGGTCTTTTCTGGTTTAGTGTGTCTCTGTTTTATTTGTTTGTTATTTAAGTGGTTTATGTTTTTTTGTGCCCGTTTTTTATCCAGCGGCACCATAGTTGCTATTCTTGTCCGGTAAGAATCGCAGACCTTTTTTAGAAGGATATGGGGGCACAGGGCAATGGATAAAAAAAACGAAACGCATAGAGAACACAATCACCCGCTGAAACGATCCATTTTAACCAATATGATCGTCATTCCTTTTATTCCCTTTCTCCTGGCTGTGGGTGTCAGTTTTTATTATTTTTCCACCACATTGGAACAAAACAGCACCAGCAGTCTCAAGCGCATTGTGGAAGATCATTGCGACATGATAGATGGCTTTTTGATGGAGCGGCAATCCGATCTTGAGCTGATAACCAACACCTATAGCTTTGATGAAATCATGGACACCAACTCAATTAACCGGATTTTTGAAAATCTCAAGAAACGCTCCGGGGCCTTTGTGGATTTGGGACTTTTTGACAACCAGGGCATCCATAGAAAATATGCCGGCAAGTTCCAATTGCTGGAGGGAAAAGAATATAAAAATGAGGTGTGGTTTAAAAAGGTGATGGAAACCGGGTATTACATCAGCGATGTTTTTTCAGGATATCGCAATGTGCCCCATTTCGTCATTGCCGTCAGAAAAGGTGAGGGACCCAATGCCTGGGTACTCCGGGCCACCATTGATACCCTGGCCTTTGACCGCATGGTCTCCCGGGTGCGCATCGGTAAAACCGGTGAGTCGTATATCTTGAATACCTCGGGTATTTCACAAACAGAGAGGCGGTCCGGGGGAATCGCAATCATGGAAAAAGATCCGGAGTATGCCGATTTTCCTGTATTTCCTGCCTTTTCACCATCCAGTAACAACGGCATTCAAACTTTTATTAAATCCGATCCTGCCGGTGATCAATACCTCTATGCCACCACCCGGCTTAAAAACAAGGAGTGGTTCCTGGTGGTGCGCCAGGAAAAAAAAGATGCCTATAAGTCCCTTTATTCGGCCATGTACATCACCTTGTTGATCATGGTGCTGGGCGGGGCTGTTATCATCGTTACGGCCATCTACATGACGGAACATATTCTCAAACGCATAGATACCCTGGGCATGGAAAAGGAAAGCCTTGGAAATCAGTTGATCCGGGCGGTGCAGCTGGCGGAAATCGGAGAAATGGCCGCAGGCTTTGCCCATGAGATAAATAATCCCCTGCAGATTATCAAGGGTGAACATCTTCTTATTGAAACCATTCTCGATGAGGTGTCCGCCCTGTTACCCCCCACGGCAAAAGACGAAGTGGCGGAAATAAACGAATCCATGGATCAGATAAAACTCCAGGTGAACCGTTGTTCTGAAATCACCCACGCCATCTTAAAGTTTGGACGGAAAAACGAATCAAAACTTGAGGTGTTGAACCCCTGTGAGATCATTCCTGACATTTTGCACATGGTGGAAAAAAAGGCCCATGTGGACGGCATTGTCATGGATCAGATGATTTCTTCTGACACCCCTTTGTTTAATGGGGATGCTTCCCAGTTTCAGCAGGTGATTTTAAATCTTGTGAACAATGCCATGGATGCCATTGTGGAGCGACATGGTGCGTCAGGGGGAAGATTGGAAATTAGATCGGAGAAAACAGAGCAGGACAATACGGAAATACGAATTTGTGACAACGGTATGGGTATTAGTTCGGAGAATATTGGAAAGATTTTTTCACCTTTTTTTACCACAAAACCCGTGGGGAAAGGCACGGGACTCGGGCTTTCAGTGTGTTACGGCATTATCAAGAACTGGGGGGGAACCATGGCGGTGGAAAGCGAAAAAGACAGGGGAACCACCTTTGTGATTACTCTGCCGTCACATGATAAGAAAAGATAAAAAAACATGACGAAGCAGGAGGGTACTATTTTGGAAAAAATGAAACTGTTACTGGTGGATGACGAAGAACGATATCTGAAAACAACCAGCCGATTGATGGAAAAAAGGGGGTATACCGTGTCCGTGGCAAAAAGCGGGCAAGAGGCCCTGGAAATCCTTAAAAAGCAAAGTATTCATGTGGTGATTCTGGATGTCAAAATGCCCGGCATGGATGGTAACGAAACCTTGAGGGCCATCAAGCAGCTGTATCCCCTGGTGGAGGTGGTGATGCTCACCGGTCATGCCACAGTGGATTCCGCCATTGACGGCCTGAAATCCGGGGCCACGGATTATCTCATGAAACCCGCTGACATTGATGACATCATAGAAAAGGCAGAAGAAGCCTATGAAAAACGCCAGCGCCTGGAGGAAAAGATCCGGGTGGCCCAGACCAAAAAGTTCATGCGATCGCCCCGGGAAATTCTCAAGGACGATGACGAAGAATAGAACCATTCTTTTGGAGGTTGATAGATGAAAAAAGCAAAGCCGGTTACTGGATATGACAAGTATATTAATTGGAAACTGTTTATCATCCCTGTTGTCCTTTTTTTTACTGTTCTGGCGATACCCACACCCCATGGCATGAAGGATGTGGGCATGGAATACCATGTGGGACCCAAGGCTGTTATTAATCACATCACCATGGCCTTGTTTCAGCAGGAGAGTACCTCGGTGGAACAATGGCAGCTGCTCACGGCAAAAATCATGGAGCAGAACATGCGCATTGGCGCATTAAAAAAATCGCGTTTTATGAAGCGAAATATCAAATGGTGTCAAAAATATAAGATTGAGGTCAATAAGACCAATTTTGACAAGGCCCATGCGTACATAAAAGAGAATGTGACGGACCAGGATTTTGAGACCATCATGACAAGTGCACTGGTGCTACGAAAGGATGGTTTGAAATACGAAGACCAGACCGGTGATGATAAAACCGCTGCCGACAAAGGGGCCTGGCAGATCAAGGTGGCCATTGCCATGGGGCTTTTTGTGGTGTTCTGCTTTTTAACGGAGTGTATTCCTTTACCGGCGGTGGCCTTCTGCATCGGTCTGATCCTTGTGTTCACCGGTGTGATTTCCCGGCAGGAAGTGGCCATGCTTTATTGGAGTGACGCCTGCTGGTTCATCATGGGAAGTCTTATGTTTGCCGCCGCCTTTGTCAAGACCGGGGTGGACAAGCGAGTGTGTCTGATGATGTTTAAGAAGCTGGCGGTGCCCAATATCAAGTGGATCACCCTGATCTTTTTTCTCATCATTACCCCCCTTGCCGCCTTTATTTCCGACCATGCCCTGGCAGCCATGTTTCTTCCCATTGGTATGCTCTTATACCAGAACAGTCTCACCCGGGAAGTGCCCGAAGACAAGGAGCTTGCAAAACTGTTGATGATCAGTATTGCCATGGCCTGTAATATCGGTGGTCCCGGTGCTCCTTCGGGCGGTGCCAGAAACGTTATTATGATGACCTATCTCACCGATATGTTTGGCGTGGATATTGGCTATTTTCAGTGGGTTACCTACTGCTTTCCTTTCCTTATCATCATGATCCCGGTTAGCTGGTTCATCGTGAACTTCAGGTTTAAACCACAGATCACATCCCTGGCCCCGGCCATGGAGCAGCTGCAGACAGAAATCGGCAAGATGGGTGGATGGAACAGAAATCAGATCTGGGCCTTGATCATCTTTGTCATCATGGTGTTTGGCTGGTTTACGGAAAAATCCTTTTATACCCTGGGTATTTATCCCGTACGTCTGGGCATTGGCGTTATTGCCGTTGCCGGTGCCATCGGTTATATTGTCACCGGTGTGGTGAACTGGCGCGATTACCAGGAAAAGGTGGACTGGGGTGTTGTGTGGCTCTATGCCGGTGCCATTATCTTTGGCCGGGTTCTGGATCAGACCGGTGCCGCTTACTGGCTTGCACGTTCCGTCATTGATTTTCTGTCACAGTTCGGCATGGAATCCGGACTTCCCCTCATGGCCATCAGTAACGGTCTCACCGCCATCTTGACCAACCTCATGGCGGACGGCCCTGCTGCGGCATCCGTTGGACCCATTACCCTGAACATGGCAGGCATGGTTCATCCCGGCACCACCTATCTGCCCTTCATGGCCATGGCAACGGCCATTGCCTCCTCCTTTGCCTATTGTCTGATCATCGGCACGCCGCCCAATGCCATTGTGTATGCCAGCGGGTATCTTGAGCCCAAAGATTATCTCCGGGCCGGTATTCCTCTGTTTTTCTTTGCCAATGTGGTGTTACTGCTGCTCACCGGTGTTTACTGGACCCTGAGAGGGTTTGGCGGAATGCCTGGTTTTTAATCTGCCCAAGGGAATAAAGTCATGGAACAGCAACAGAAAAAAAGCAACGATTCATGGAAGACGAGATTTAAAACCGGAGAAATACACTTTTCCAAAGCGGCGGAACGTAAATTTTTCTTTTACATGACGTTGGTGATGCTTCTGGCGGGTATTTTTTCAAAAATAATATAATGACCATGCCCTGTGACAGGCACAAATAGTCCATTTCTGTTCAGGCGTGAATAATGGGAAAAGGTGCAGGACGATGTTGGAATCCAGTCTAAAAAATTGTCAGTTCTATGCTTATGCCATTGTTCAATTGCTGATTGAACCTGGACAATTTTTCATGGAACTGCCCAAAAAAACCGCGGTGAAAATAACGGTGGGATTCATGCTTATCAGCAGTTTTTTTTATGCTGTGGCAAGTCTCCTGACAGGGGCTTATGGGCAGCCAATGTGGATAATGAGTATGGTGTTCTTTATGAACGCCCTGGGAATGATTCTGCTGTCCGCCGTCATCGGTTATATAACCATGGTGCTGATGGTGGGAAAAAAGGCATCATTTCCTGTGGTACTCAGTATTTATGCCTTTTCCGCAGGGATTACGCTTTTTCTTTCATGGCTTCCCTTTATGCTGTGGTTCACGGAACCGTGGAGATGGTGGCTGGTATATACCGGATTTAAGAACAGCTGTGCGTTGACAGGTAAAAAAGCGTTCTGGATCATGTGCCTGTCCCTGGTGGTGCAGGTGTGTCTGATATCTTCAGCACTTATGGCCTTTGGTCGTTTGGGATGACAAGGGAAAGCGGATTTCACATGGCCACGCACAGAAAATCAGGCCCGGACAATATGTACTTAACCGGCAGTTAAAATACCCGGTACAAAAACTTGGTCCGAACAAAGCGGTTTGTGAAACGATTTTTAACTACACTGGGTTTTTAAGATTTGATTGTCGGAAGACCAAATTATAGAACACCAAGGAGACGATAATGATGAGTCAGATAAAAGTGTTGATGGTGGACGATGAAAAACGCTTTCGGGATACCACCAAAAAGATTCTCAATAAAAAAGGGTTTGAAACCATCGTGGCGGAAAGTGGGGAAGACGCCCTGGAAAAAATGGATCAGAATCCGGATGTGGTTATTCTGGACATCAAGATGCCCGGCATGGATGGCCATGAAACCCTGGAAAAAATAAAGGAAATAAAATCGGATCTGCCGGTGATAATGCTCACCGGTCACGGTGCCATGCCCTCGGCAAAGGAAGCCCTGGGGCAGGGTGCTTTTGATTATTTGAGTAAACCCTGTGATATCAATCTTCTGGCTGAAAAAATAAAGGAAGCCTGTCAGATTAAAGATAAATCCTCACTGCCCCGGGAGCGCAGTGTGGTGGATATCATGATTCCCATTGCAGAATACTCCACCATTGAGGAAGACAAAAGCATTAAGGATGCCATTAACCTGCTTAAAAGATCTTTTATCACCCGCATGGCCACCAGTCGACTCATGGAAACAGGGCATCGTTCCATCCTGGTGGTGAATAAATCCAACCAGGTCCAGGGAACCCTCACCATCCGTGATCTCATGGAAATGATAATGCCGGGCTACCTGTCTGCTCCCAAGCCTTCCCTGGCGGACAGTATTGAGTATTCCCCCATGTTCTGGAAGGGGATGTTCACCATGGGTATACAGTCAATGAAAGATACCCCCCTCATTGATGTCATGTCTCCTTCGCCCCCTGCCATTGACGGCAAAGCCAACCTGATGGAAGCGGCGTATCTAATGCTTGAGGCAAGTCAGCGACGTCTCACTGTCACCATGTCCGGAAAAACCGTCGGGGTTATTCGGGAACAGGAACTCTTTTTTGAGATGGAACGAATTATTAATGTATAGCATAGCAGGGGGCGGGCCCGGGCAGGGCGGTGCAGGAGCGGTTTAGACAATTAAATAACAAAAACAAGACCCCCGGGAAAATCCTTTCCCGGGGGTCTTGTTTGTTCGGGTGTGGCGGAAATTCAGCCATGAAGGTTCATCGGGTAGATCCTGGTGGTCTGAGCATCAATCCTCAGTCACGTTTGTGAGGTCCCTGCCTGACGCTGACCACCGGAATGGGAGAGTGACGAAAGACTTTTTCCGCCTGGGAACCGAACAGGGTCTTTGCAATATTTCCCTTCCCCTTGTTTCCCATGACGATGAGATCCACCTGATTTTCTGTGGCGTGTTTAAGAATTTCTTCAAAGGGAACCCCCATGCCGATGTGGATGCTCATGGCGGATTTCTGATCAAAGAAATTTTCCTTGATCATTTTTTTCAGAGATTTACGGCGTTCTTCGGTGCTTTCTTTGACATATTCCTGGAGATCCAGTTTGTCGGGGTAATAGCTGGTGACCATTTTAACGGCATTGATATCCCGCTGGTTTAAAATATTGAGAATATGAATTTCTGCCTCGCTGTTACCGGCAATGGCAAGGGCATACGCCAATGTGGGGATGGAGTAGTCAGACAGGTCGATACAAACCAGTATTTTGTTGATTTTTTTCATGTGCGTGTTTCCTTTCTTTTGGTTAAAAAAGCCTTCTGATATTGCGGGTCTGATCGGCCAGGAAAAACATATCTCCCGCGTCGTAGAGCTGGGCTGCCACGCTGTCAAAGTTTTCTTCAGGTATATCAAAGGCATGTATGAACACTTTTCTGAAGCCTTCTTCAACATCATCATAGGATGTCAGAATGCTCAGCAGTCTGCCTCCCCCCATGCGGATGATATCGGTGATGGCTTTGATCATGCCGGGGCTGTCAGTGATTCTAAAGGCAAAAATCTGTCCCTTGCGGGCACCGCCGGTGAAGGAGACCAGGCATCTGAAAATATCGCTTTTGGTGATAACCCCTGTCAGGTGCCCCCGGTTGTTCTTGACGGGCATGCCGGAAATGTTTTCCATGAGCATGGTGCCTGCCACTTCTTCCACGGTACGGTCTTCGGTGGTGCATAAAACGGGGTGTGACATGATGGTTCGAATTTTCACCTTGCTCAACAATGAACTCAGCTCGTAGACGGCAAGGGAGGTGGCCTGGGATGGGGTGGCTTTTTTAATATCTCCATCGGTGACAATTCCTACGATTTTTCCATTCTCAAGCACCGGCAGCATGGAAATTACTTTTTTCTTGAACAGGTCGTCGGCATCCAGGACAGAGGCATCCGCATCGACGGTATTTACAGGTGAGCTCATCCATTTTTTTATCAACATGGGGCATCTCCTTTCCGGGTTGATCATGGCATCCTTTGTCGGTTTTTATCCACATGCGCATGGCACCTGTGATCTTCCCTGTTTTTATGTTTATGGAACATTATGTGAATTGATTTGCCTGATTTCAATTTTTCTTCAACACTTGGGGCTTGGTCACAACTTGAGCCACTTGTCACAATTGGTGGGTCAACGGGGTCAGGCTTATGTTATTAGAGGCTGCATTTTTTAGCAGGCTCTTTGTTTTTGATAAGTGCCTTTGCATAAAGAAGATTTTAAGCAAAAGCGTCAATAACGCAAGCCTGACCCCACCCCAAAGTGGCCCATGCTGTGACCAAGCCCAACACTTGTAACAGCAACTTTTATGCCGCAGGCATTCATTTCATGGGTTTCACATTCCCCTGGGTGATCCGGTGGGATACGATTACCGGGGTGTTATCGCGGAAAATGCCTTCCGGGGGGCTTGATAAAAAGTGGTGTGCCATCGGAGTGCCACGCATGGAGATGTTTCAGGGATTTATCATTGGGGAAACCCAGGGGAAAACACTGTCAGGTTTTTTTACAATCTGTAAAGAATCGCCTTGTTATGATGGGCAGAGAAAGGTGATCCAACCAGCTTGTGTTTTGAATATTTATTCAAATACAGGTGCTTATGACTTTTTTGGTCCAAAGGCATGTAACTTGCTGGTCAAACAGTTAACAGCAGGGGTGTCAGGTCCATCAGGAAACTGGATTTGATCATAACAATTACCCCCCCAATGGAGGGCATATAAAATGACGGAATTTCAAAATAAGATGCTGGTTGTTCTGGACGGTTCTGAAAGGTCCTTTAAGACCATAGAGTACCTGTGCGATTTTAAGCCGTTCATCGGGAAAGAGATTGTGCTTTTTAATGTGTTCAGCTCTGTGCCGGAAAGTTACTGGGACATCGGCAAGGAGGCCTTCAGCAGAAATGCCATGGGTCAGGCCAAGGGCTGGGAACTCCAGCGTAGGAAAGAGATGGACAAGTACATGGAACGCGCCAAAAGTATGCTTGTGGGGGCAGGCTATCCTGAAGATAAGGTTACCATATCTATACAGAATCGAGACAAGGGCGTGGCAAGGGATATAATTACCGAGGCGGCAAAGGGATATTTTGCCGTACTTGCAAGACGTCGGGGATATGGCGCACAACTTCAGATGGTCATGGGCAGTACCACCAGCAAGCTTTTGGAAAGACTTTCGTCGGTGCCGGTGCTGCTGGCGGGCCTTCATAAAAGCAATGCCTCAATCCTTCTCAGTGTGGATGGCTCGGATGGTTCCAACCGGGCCGTGGATTTCACCGCCCATATTGTGGCAAATTCGTCCTGCCGCATTGTCATTTGCGGTGTGTTGCGGGACTTCAATCTCATTGATGAGGAAGGAGAGGCCAAGGACACCGTGGATCATGTCAAATTGTTTTTTAACAGCATGCAGATCGCCATTGATGATGCTGCAGAAAAACTTAAAGCTGTGGGTATTCCCAGTGAAAAAATTCAGCGAAAAATCATCACTGGAACCCGGAGTCGTGCCGCCGGCATTGTACAGGCTGCGGAAGAAGAAGATTGCGGTACCATCGTTCTTGGTCGACGAGGGAAATCCAATGTGGAGGAGTTTTCCATTGGCAGGGTCCCCTGGAAGGTGGTTCATGCCGCACGTAGAATGACGGTGTGGATTGTTTCTTAAAACCTGTCAAGGTCGGGCAACTTACCGTTGATGATATACGCAGGAGGACATAAAATAATGAGCACCATAAACATGCACAGGCTGTTTAATCCGAAATCCGTTGCCGTTATCGGTGCGGGTGAACGTCCGGGACACATCGGGGCTGCCATTATGAATAACCTGTTAAATGGCGGGTTCCCCGGTAAGATATATCCGGTGAATCCAAAATATGACACGGTCATGGGACTTGACTGTGTGCCCCATCTGGCGGCCCTTGAAACATCTGTGGACATGGCCATCATCGCCACCCCCATCAACACTGTAGCAGGGATTGTGGAGGACTGTGGAAATAAAGGCCTTGCCGGTGCCGTGGTGATTTCTGCGGGCGGTAAGGAAACAGGAGCCCCCGGCCGCAGGATCGAAGCTCAGATCATGGACATTGCCAAAAAAACAAATCTGCGTATCATCGGTCCCAACTGCCTTGGTATTGTTAATACTGCAAAAAAATTCAATGCCAGTTTTGCCCATCAGTCTCCTCTGCCGGGAAAAATCGCCTTTCTTTCCCAGAGCGGTGCTGTTTGCACCTCTGTCCTTGACATGGCCATGCGTGAAAATGTGGGATTCAGTCATTTTGTCAGCCTTGGCACCATGATGGACATTGATTTTGCAGACATGATTGATTACCTGGGGTCGCTGGGTTCCGTTGAAAGTATTGTCATGTATGTGGAAAATATAACCAATATCAGAAATTTCATGAGTGCGGCCAGGTCCGTATCCCGTATTAAACCCATCATTGCCCTGAAATCCGGCAGATCAACGGCCGGTGCCCGGGCCGCAGCCTCCCACACCGGTGCCCTTGCCGGTGAAGACGCCGTGTACGATGCGGCCTTTAAAAGAGCCGGTATTTTAAGGGTGAATCAGTTCCAGGAGCTTTTTGACTGTGCGGAATTTCTTGCCAAACAAAAACAGCCCAGGGGACCTCGACTTGCCATCATCACCAACGCCGGAGGCCCCGGTGTCATGGCCGCCGATGCCCTGGCCGCCCATGGCCTGGAACCGGCTGTATTCTCGCCTGATACCATTAGCAGACTGGATGGGTTTTTGTCGGAGAACTGGAGCCGGGGAAATCCCGTGGATATTGTGGGGGATTCGCCCCCGGAACGTTATCTTCAGGCCGTTCGTATCTGCCTGGATGCACCGGAAATAGACGCCTTGCTTCTGCTTTGTTCCCCTGCCGGGACCCTGAATCTGCCGGATCTTGCCCATCCCCTGGCCGAGGTGCTGAAAAAGACACCATATCCGGTGTTCACCGCATGGATAGGCGGGCTGGATGTGGACAAGGCCCGGCGTATTCTCAACCAGGCGGGTATCATTACCTATGATTCTCCGGAGCGTGCCGTGCGGGCTTTTGTGGATCTGTACCAGTATGCTGAAAACATACAGACCCTCCAGGAAATCCCCATTCGTACGGATAAAAAGTTGCTCATTGACCGGAAACATGCCGGAGAAATTATCAAAGATGGTCTGAATCTGGGGCATGGCGTTTTGACGGAACTGGAAGGAAAAGACCTGCTTAAAGCCTATGGCATCCCGGTGAATCGTACGGAACTTGCGGTGTCCGCCGATCATGCGGTGTCCCTGGCCGATGGCATGGAATTTCCCGTGGCCATGAAAATATGCTCCAGGGATATTGTGCATAAATCCGATGCAGGTGGGGTACTACTGAATCTGGAAGACAAGGATGCTGTGCGGATGGGATTTGTGACTCTCATGGAAGCCGCAAAGCTCCATACACCAAATGGTGATATCATGGGGGTCAGCATACAGCCCATGTCCCCGGTACCGGATTATGAATTGATCCTTGGTGCAAAACAGGACCCTGATTTTGGCCCCATACTGCTTTTTGGCATGGGCGGGGTGCTCACCGAGATTTTCAAGGATATGGCAACGGGGCTGCCTCCGTTGAACCGGGTCCTGGCCCGGCGATTGATCCAGGGAACCAAAGTATCAACGGTGCTCAATGGCTACAGAAACATTGAAAAAATTAACCAGGATGCCCTGGAAGAAACCTTGATTCGGCTCAGCCGCCTGGTGACGGATTTCCCCGAGATTCAGGAAATGGACATCAACCCCATGATGGTCAAAAACGGCAGATATCTTGCCGTGGATGCCCGGGTGATTTTAAAACCCACCACAGTGTCTCCCGGCATGCACCTGGTGATCAGCGCCTATCCCTGGCAGCACGAAGCCGTGGATGAAACCATTGACGGCGTTCCCATTTTCATGCGCCCCATCCGGCCCGGTGATGCCTCCCTTTTGATTGAACATTTTAACGCATTGTCTCCCCGGAGTGTCTACATGCGGTTTTTCACCCCCATGAAGCAGCTGTCCCATACCATGCTCATCCGCCTGACCCAGATTGACTATGATCGCGAAATCGCTCTTATTGCCCTTCTCCAGGAAGGAAAAGAACAGAAGATGGCCGGCATCGCCCGGGTGATTTTTGAACCCGACGGTAAAAATGGAGAATTCTCCGTGGCTGTGGCCGATCAATGGCAGGGCAAGGGCATTGGGGCCTCCCTTTTGAAGAGATGTCTGATCTATGCCGGAGAAAAGGGCCTTAAACGGGTGTGGGGAATTGTGATTTCAGAGAACCGGCAGATGGTGAAGCTGGGGAAAAAGCTGGGTTTTAATATAAAACTGGTGCCCGGCTCATCGGAATACGAACTTGCCATTGACCTTACGGCAACTTGATGTTGTGAGAAAGTCTTATTTTTACGATGAAGGTGTTTGTTTGAAAACAGGTCCCCAAAATCAAAATGTTTGAATGGAAGGAAGAAAAAACCATGGCACAGGCTTCAGAAGATCGAAACAGCTTTTATCAGTTACTGACCCGGAAGATCACGGTGCTCATTGTTATTGTTTCTTTTTTTCCCATGCTGTTGACCACGGTCATTCTTTTTTCCCGGTTTAATCGGGCATACACCGATAAGGTGAGGGCACATATTTCAGAGCTTGTCCAGAAGCATACCCAGAATATTGACAGCTTTCTTGCTGAAAAGTCGGGAAATATTAGATTCCTGGCAAGAACCTTTGATCCCCTGCATCAGAGTCCGGGAGAATTTCTAAAACAGAGCCTGTCTCTTTTAAAAAAAGAGTATGGCGATGTTTTCACCGATCTTGGTCTGGTAAATGAAAACGGCATTCAATTTGCCTATGAAGGACCGTTCAAGCTGGAAAAGGCCGATTATGCATCGGCCAACTGGTTCCTCCAGGCAAAGACCCGACCTATTTATATCAGCGATGTTTTTGCCGGATTACGGGGGCATCCCCATTTTATCATTGCCGTTCAACTTAACGTTGAAAATTTTCATTATATTTTACGATCCACCATTAACTTCGGGGCCTTTAATTCTTTGGTGGAAAATATTCATATGGGCAAAACCGGTGTGGCCTTTATTGTCAACAGCCGGGGAGAACTCCAGACCAAAACGGATGTCGCCTTTCCGCCGGAGGTCCTTGAATCGCTTCCCAGGGGAGGCGATTTTAAAAAAAATCAAACTCTGTTTGTTAAAAAAAAGGATGCCTCGGGAAGGGAATATGTATGTGTGGCAGCCATGCTCAACAATATTGACTGGATGATGGCGTTTCATCAGGATTTAAATGACGCCTTTCGGGATTTAAACAGTACCAAATGGTTGACGTTGCTTATCTTTACCCTGGGATGTGCGGCCATTTTATTCGTGGCTGTGGCCCTTCCCCGGAATATCGTAAAACTGCTTTCCCGTGCCGATGAGAAAAGCGAGGTCATGAACCGCCAGGTTGTGGAGAGCGGCAAGCTTGCCACCATCGGTGAACTGGCCGCCGGTATTGCCCACGAGATTAATAATCCCGTGGCCATCATGGTGGAAGAGGCCGGCTGGATTGAAGATCTTCTGGAAGAGGAAGACTTGAAACAGTGTGAAAATCTTGATGAGTTCTTGCGCGCCCTGCGCCAGATAAACACCCAGGGTCGACGCTGCAAGGAAATCACCCATAAGCTGTTAAGCTTTGCCAGAAAAACCGATTCCACCATCAATGATGTGCAGATTAACGATTCCGTCAGGGAAATCGTATCGCTTACGGCTCAGATGGCCCGGTACAACAATGTGATCATAGAAACAGAGCTTGGAGAAAACATTCCTTATATACGGATTTCACCCTCCGAGCTGCAGCAGGTGATCTTGAATCTTATTAATAATGCAATTGATGCCATGGAGAAAAACGGGGGCACCATTAAAATTTGTACCAAAATCAGCACCATTGAAATCAAGCATCTGGTCATTGTCATTGAAGACAACGGCCCCGGGATTCCCCGGGACAATCTGGCCCGGATTTTTGATCCGTTTTTCACCACAAAACCGGTGGGAAAGGGTACGGGCCTTGGCCTTTCCATCTGCTACGGCATCATCGAAAAAATGAATGGGAAAATTGATGTTCACAGTGAGGTGGGGGTGGGCACGCGGTTTCGTATATGGATACCGTTCCAGGATCTGGATGGGGAAGAGGAGGAAATCTGTGTTGATGAGATGGCCCGCCAACGATGACGAATGGAGCAAGTTATGAGCAAGCCCAATATTTGTTGTGCAGGCAGACAGACATGGTCGTTATTTGAAAAAACAGCTAGTGGATTTGGGTCACCTTACTTTTAGAATTTTCGTTGTGGTGGAGGATTCTGCCATGATCGTTTCTATGAAAGAATATAAGGAGGATGAATATGAAAAACATTAATTTGTTGATGGTGGATGATGAGAAAGGGTTCCTGGATACCATAATCAAACGCTTGAAAAAAAGAGAGGTTAATGTATCCGGTGTTTACAGCGGTAAAGACGCACTGGCATTTCTTGGGGATAATACCTCCATTGACGCCGTTGTGCTGGACGTGAAAATGCCGGAAATGGATGGGGTGGAAACCCTCATTGAAATCAAGCGGCAGTTTCCCCTGGTGGAGGTGATCATGCTCACCGGCCATGCCACCGTGGAAACGGCCATTGACGGCATGCGCCTGGGGGCCTTTGATTACCTGATGAAACCCTGCGACATTGAGGTGCTGGTGTCCAAGGTGCAGGAGGCGGTGGCAAAGAAAAAAGCCCATGAAGAAAAAATCACCGAGGCCCGCATTAAAGAGATCACCCAGCGACGGGTGTAAGGAAAGATCATGGACAGAAATAAAAAAAAGAGTGCCATCATAAATGTCCTGCTGGTGGACGATGAAAAGGGATATTTAAATGTTCTGTCCAACAGGCTTTTAAAACGCTCCATCCATGCCACAAAAGCCTTCAGCGGTACCGAGGCAATTCAGATCCTGAGAAAGAAAGATTTTGATGTGGTGGTCCTGGATCTGAAGATGGAAGACATGGATGGCATTGAGGTGCTCAAAATCATGAAAAGAATGGTGCCGGAACTGCCCGTGATTATTCTCACCGGGCATGGTTCCCAGACAGCAGCCCAGGAGGGGATGCTTTTCGGTGCCTTTGATTACCTGACAAAGCCCTGCGAGCTTAAGGAACTCATGGATAAAATTCGTGAAGCCCATGACCATCAGCAGGGATACGCACAACCGTGACTGAAAATTGAACCGGTGAGGAGAAAAAATAATGTATCGAACAAATGGATTCAAGCTCTGTGTGGCCCTGCTTCTGGGTGTGATTGTTTTTCTGCTGCCAAGGCCCGAAGGCACACAGTTTAAAATTACAGGAGATGCTGGAAAATTGCTTCTACAGGAGGTATCATCGCATTTTACCATGGTGATCTCCGATAAAAAAGAAAGCAGCAGCTATATTTTAAAGGCCAAGTCCCCAGGATCTCTGGAAGCCACTGCAAAATTTTTGCGGCAGAAAGCCCAGGATCTGAATCTAAGTTCCCTTCAGGTGGATTATGTGGACGGACTTTCCCCCAAGGCCAAACGGTTTCTGGCCATTTTGGTGGTCCTTGTCACCCTGTTTGTGGTGGAACCCATTCCCCTTGAAATCACGGCGGTGTGCATCGGTGTGTTTCTGGTGATCATGGGCATCACCGACGTGAAAAATGCCTGGGCACCTTACATGCATCCGGTGGTGATTTTTATCATGTGCTGTCTTATCTTTGCCATTGCCCTGGACAAAGCAGGCTTAACAAAACGCCTTGGATATTATATCATCAGAAAGGCGGGTAACAGCATTACCAGATTTACCTTTATTATTGCCATTGGCCTTGGCCTTGCGTCTTCTTTCATGCACGATGCCGCCGCCTGTGCCATCGGCATTGTCACCATGCTCCCCCTGATGCGGGCTGCGGGCATTGAACCCGAAACCAGGACGGCAAAATTCATGATGCTGTCTCTTCCCTTTGCCTGCTCCTGCGGGGGTATGGGTACCCTGGTGGGTGGTGGTCGATGCATGGTGGCAGCGGCGTTCTTAAAGGAGTTCACCGGCATAGAGATTACCTTTTTTCAGTGGATGTTATATGCCATGCCTGCTGCCATAATTACGGTACCGGCGGCGGTGTTGATTGTGTATATGGTGTATCGGCCCGATCCAAAATTTAAATTACCCGATTTTGATGAAGACATGGGACCCATGACCATCATTGAAAAAAAGACCGTGGCCATCATTGCCCTTTCCTTTGCCCTGTGGTTAACCAAGGGACTCCATGGCATTGATTATTCCGTTACCGGTATGCTGGGTGTGACGGGGCTGATACTTTGTAAAGTGCTGCGGTGGCGGGATATCAATGATAACCTTGAGTGGGGAACGGCTCTTTTTATCTTTGGTGGTGGTATTTCCCTGGGCCTTGCCATGGGATATTCCGGTGCGGCCGATTATTTTGCCAACTTGTTCTTCCCGTTGATCCAGGGAAAGGGGTGGTTGGTGCTTTTCATCGGTGTGGGGGTGTTTGGCGCGCTTGTGACCAATGCCATGGCCAATGTAGCCGCAGCAGCGTTGATTTTACCCATTGTAATTCCCATGGCCCAACTGGAAGGGGTGGACCCAACCATTCTGGCCTTGTGTCTGGGAATGGCCACTTCCTTTGCCATGCTCTTGGTCATTGGATGTCCCCCCAATGCCATTGCCTACAGTTATAAATATTTTAAATCATCGGATCTCACCAAGGCGGGGCTGGTGGCCACCCCGGTTTTATTAACCATGCTGGTGGTGGTGGCTGCCGTCTGGTGGCGAATTCTGGGCTTGATTTAGAGAGGAGAGCAGATGAATATCAATTCCCATGCAGGGATGCAACACAGATATCTTAGCATACAGGGGAGATTGAGATGACAACACACACGGATAGCAAGGTCCGCCTTCTTCTGGTGGATGACGAGGATGGGTTCCGGGAGGCCATTGCCAGAAGGCTTGCCAAAAGGGGGATATCACCCCTGCAGGCAGCTTCCGGGGAAGCCTGCCTTGTCCTTCTTGACAAAACTCCCATGGATGTGGTGGTGCTGGATGTCCGCATGCCTGGAATGAACGGTCTTGAGACCCTGCGGGTCATTAAAAAACGCTTTGACAATACCCAGGTGATTCTTCTCACCGGTAATGTGGCGGTGGCCGATGGCATTGAAGGCATTAAATCCGGTGCATTTGATTATCTGACCAAGCCTGTGGAAATTGATCATCTGTTCAATAAAATCAACCAGGCCTATGACATGATCCAGCTGGAGGAAGAAAAACGTCAGCAGCAGGAATACCGGGACAAGCTGGAAAAAAAAATGGTGGACACCGAAAGACTTGCCGCCCTTGGAACCATGTCCACGGGTATTGCCCATGAAATCAATAATCCTCTGGCGATTATCAACGAGGCGGCAGGGTTCATCAAGCAGATTCTGGATGCACCGGACATGGAGAGCTTGCCCCAGCGGCAAGGATTGCTTATGGCTCTTGGTAAGATTGAGACCAGCGTTAAAAGAGCCAGCCGGATCACCCACCAGCTTCTGGGTCATGTAAAAAAACAGGGACCGCGGTTTGCCTGTGTTGATATGACCCTGCTGGTGCTGGAAACCCTGGCGCTTTTAAAGGGAGAAATAAAACACAAGCAGGTGAATATCCACTGGAAAACCCCACAAAAGGAATTTATGCTGATAAGTGATGCCTATCAGATCCGCCAAGTACTTGTGAATCTGGTGAGCAATGCCATTCATGCATTGCATCCCAACGGTACCATTTCCCTGTCCATCCATGAAACACCTGTTTTTACGGTGTTTGGCATTGAGGATGACGGTGTGGGAATTCTTCCGGCAAATCTGGGAAAGATATTTGATCCTTTTTTCACCACCAAATCCTTTGATCAGGGCACCGGGCTGGGGCTTTTTGTGGTGCATAAGATTATCAGCGGCCTTGGCGGTGAAATTGATGTGGAAAGTCAGCCGGGCAGGGGTACAGGGTTTATTATCAAGTTGCCCCGGAATTTGGATAAGGAACTTTCGGACTTGAAGGATACAATACAAAAATAGCAACCTGCCGCCCCCGACGGGCAATAGGAACCGGCCAATTAAGCCGTCTACGGTTCCGGGCCGGGCCCATTGCCCGTCGGGGGGGCGGCGGTATAATACCATTTTCTATATTTATTGTGTCCGCCAGGACATGTGGGTTATATGAAAAAAACAAAAAAACATGGGAGACAAAACAATGATAAAAATACCAGCCAAGGTCTTGATTGTGGATGATGAGAAGGATTTTGTTGATATCTTTTCCCTGCGACTCCAGAGCCAGGGAGAAAAAGTGTCCACGGCCGCCAGCGGTAAGGAGGCCCTTGATGTGCTCGCCAAAAAGCCCATTGACGTGGTGATACTTGACATTCGTATGCCCGGCATGGACGGCATTGATACCTTAAAGGAGATCAAGCGCCTGTATCCACTGGTGGAGGTGATTCTTCTCACCGGCCATGGTTCCACGGAAACAGCCGTGGACGGCATGAAACTTGGGGCCTTTGATTATCTTATGAAACCTGCGGATTTTGAAGATATCCGGGTGAAGCTGGAAAACGCCAGAAAACGCAAAGATGAGCAGGAAGAGCGTATTCGAAAGGCTGAAGTCAGACTTCTTTTGCGAAGAAGTGGCGATGTGTGATATTGGACGGGATAGATAAGCTGGTTGAGGGGTATGTGTGGGCTGGTTTTGGTAAGCGCTTAGGGGCAGCATGTGTTTCGGCTGCCCTCCTGTCCTACCAATATTGCTGAATAAAGGCTGAGCATGTTAACGAAGATGAAAAAACGCGGGCTTCAGTTGAGCCTTAAAAACAGGGTATATCTGGTCAATGCCATTCTGGTGTGCATAACCCTTATCGGGGCTATTTTAATGATATGGTATACCCACAAAACCGAAAAGATATTTCGGGAAATCATTGATCGGAATGTTGTGATTTTTCAATCCGCAGAAGCCCTATCCACATCCCTTGTAAATCAGAAGGGATTTATTTCCTATTATCTGCTCGATGGTGATCCTGCCTGGATTGACGAGCTTAAAGAATATATGTCCCTTTTTGAAGAGCATCTGGATACGGTGAAATCCCTTGTTCAGGAAAAGTGGGAAAAAGATGCCGTGGCACAGATTCAGTCGGAATATGAATATTGCGTCATGACCAAAAACAAGGTGCTGGAGCTCTATGATGCCGGTGAAATGCAGAAGGGGGCAAGGCTTCACAGGGATGCCAAGAAGCATTTCTCCCGTATTTTTGAACTTTGCGATCAGTTTAATTCCTTTCATAAAAACAAAATTTCCCAGGCCATCAACACCAGTCGCACAGAGTCCAACCACTTGAGATATATTGCACTGATAGCGGTGATCACCGTCATTGTCTTAAGCCTTTTGATAAATTATATCTTTAACCGCCACATTCTTGAACCCATTCGAAAACTGGCAGCAGAGGCGGATCGGCAGGGAGGGACTCATCCTGTTGTAAATGAAGTCACTGCTTTAAAGGAAAGTGTCCACGGATTGATTGAAAATGCAGAGCAGACACACCTGGAACTGAAACGAAGTCAGGAGACCCTCATGCAATCTGAAAAAATGGCATTGGTGGGTAAACTTGCCGCCGGCACGGCCCACAGCATTCGAAATCCATTGACCTCCGTCAAGATGCGACTCTTTTCTTTAAGTCGTTCCTGCAGTTTTACCGACGATCAGCTTGAAGATTTCAACGTTATCTCAGAGGAGATCAAGCAGATAAATAAGATATTGGAAAATTTCCTGGAATTTGCCCGTCCCCCACGATTAAAAACAAAGATGAAGAGTCCCTCCGAGGTGGTGGACAGTGCCTTGAACCTTTTGAAACAGCGTTTGAAGTCCTACCAGGTGAGCACCAGCCTTGTGCGCAAAAAAAGACTTGCGGAAACATTGATTGATCCGGAACAGTTGAAGGAAGTTCTCGTAAATATTGTGATAAATGCCTGTGAGGCCATGGAGGGCGGGGGGATCATTGCCATCCATGAAGACGAACAATATGTGGAACCCCTGAAAAAAGTGGATGTCATTACCATCACTGACAATGGGCCTGGCATTCCCGCCGCAGTGAAAGAAGAGGTGTTTAACCCCTTTTTTACCACCAAGGAGCATGGCACGGGGCTGGGGTTGAACATTGCATTTAATATCATCAGTCAGCATGGGGGATGGCTGGCGGTAAAGAGCCGTGAGGGTGAAGGCGCATCGTTTATCATTACCCTTCCGGTGAAGGATATATGATATGGATACCATTCTGGTGATTGACGATGATGATCAATTGAGAAAAAGCTTTGCTAAACTTCTGATGGAAGAGAAATACACGGTGATGACGGCGGCTTCCGGCGAGGAGGGCGTTGATCTGGTGGCCCAGACCCCCCTGGATCTCGTACTTTTGGACATGCGGCTTCCCGGCATGAACGGCATGGAAACCTTTAAGCGCATCAAAACCATTGATGCCAAGCTTCCTGTTATTATCATCACCGCATACAGCACCACGGAAATTGCCATTGAGGCCACCAAACTGGGGGCCTATGATTATATCCTCAAGCCCTTTGATATCCCGGCCATGCTCATCCTTATCAAGCAGGCCATTGATGCGGGCTACTGCATGCGGGCTCCGGTTCAGCTGGACGCGGTTTCCTGCGATCATTCCAAGGATGCCATTGTGGGCCAGAGTCGCCTCATGCAGGGGGTATATAAAAAGATTGGTCGGGTTTCCCAGACCGATGCCAACGTACTGATCCGGGGGGAATCGGGCACGGGAAAGGAGTTGGTGGCCCGGGCCGTGTACCAGCACAGCAATCGCTCGGATAAACCCTTTTTGATCATCAACTGCGTGGCCATTCCCGAGCATCTTTTGGAAAGTGAGCTGTTCGGCTATGAAAAAGGGGCCTTTACCGGAGCCAATCAACGCCACATCGGTAAAATTGAACAGGCCCAGAACGGCACGGTATTTTTGGATGAAATTGGGGACATGCCCCTGAATATTCAGGCCAAGATTTTAAGACTGCTCCAGGAGCGGTGCATCGAACGTCTGGGCGGAGAAGAGACCATTGCCGTGGATGTCAGGATCATTGCCGCCACCAACAAGCCCCTGGAAAAGGCCATTACCGAGGGAAGCTTCCGGGAAGATCTGTACTTTAGGCTTAAGGTTGTCACCATTGAATTGCCACCTTTGCGGGAACGCCAGGAGGATATACAGAGTCTGATAACCCATTACATGGAGAAATTTTCTCAGGAATTGAAGGTGGATAATCCCGGTATCCAAAAACAGGCACTTTCGGTGTTGAACAATTATGGGTGGCCCGGCAATGTCCGGGAGCTGTCCAACATGATTCAGAAAATGCTTATTTTCAATCGGGGCGCACCGGTATCGCTCATGGAGGTGGAGCAGCTTATCTGTAAAAATGCCGATGGCGAATGTCATGAAACCATTGATCCTGATATGTTGAAAAAATGGGTGTGGCAGCAACTGGCAAGTCCGTCGGAGCCCCATCGATTTGAGGATTTCATGGATACCCTGGCCGGGATTGTGATCTCCCAGGCGTTGACATTCACCAATGGTAATCGCTCCCAGGCGGCCCGATTGCTGGAGATCTCCCGTCCCACTCTCCATGCCAAGATGGATAAATACGATATTAAATTTAAGATTGATGTTACGTGAAATGTAAATTCGTTTCTGATACTGGGCTTGATGAGCGCGCTCCCATTTTCCCGGCTTGATGATAATCATTGTTAATCTTGATATCCGAAGAAGGTGAGTGTCTGTGAGCAAACCCCATTTTGTGGATCAATGGTGCGTGGGGGTAAAAGAAGATGCCTTTTACCCTTTTAATTCTCAGCATCCAGAAGGTGGCAGTAAGCTTAGCGGCCGAGAATGGTTTCTGTATAACCCACATGTCCTGTCGGACACAACGAAGATAGGGTCGTAGACGCGGAGCCAAATGGTATTATGCCGCCGCCCCCCCGACGGGCAATGGGCCCGGACCGGAACTGTGGACAGCTCGATTGTCCGGTTCCTATTGCCCATCGGGGGGGCGGCTCTGCTGAGGTAAACTTGAAGGCTACCTTTTCATATAAAATTGAAGGCCCCTGTCAAGCAGCCCTCGGTGGGCGAAGAAATCTTTGCTTATATAATTCCTGTGGAAGGCTCAAAGATAACTGAATAAGAGATTATTGAGTGATCAAAAAAGGAGATTGCAGCTTATAAATATCCCCGCATTGTTCGTATCGTGAAATGGCTGCCCATGACGGTCATCGGAGAAATTTTAAAAAAAATTACGTACGGGGAAGCCCAGGGGTAAATGGTTGGTGATCATACCGGCCACCCCCCACATTGGTCGACACAAAGAGGTTCGGCGTATGTTATTGCTGTTATTTACCCCATGGCCATACGAAGTGCCTTTTTGATGTCATCTTTGGAATAGGGCTTATGCAAAAAGGCCTGGGGCTGTTCTGAATTCTGGCTGTTCATGGCCTGGATTTCGTCGTAACCGCTGGCCAGAATCACCGGAATGCATGGCTGAATTTTTCTTAAAGCAGTAAGGGTCTCCCATCCGTCCATGTCCGGCATGCTCAGATCAGTGATCACGCAGCGTATTTTGTCCCGATGTTTTTTAAACAGTTCTATGGCCTCAATTCCACCTGCCGCCGTCAGGACCGAAGCTCCGAGACTTTTCAGCATGGTCTCAGCCATTCTGCGAACAGGTTCCTGGTCCTCTATCAGCAATAGGGTGCCATACTCTCGTGTCTTATTCCATTTTGTTGTCTTTGAAGACCGTGCTGCCTCTTCATCCGTGGCCAGCGGTAAAAATATTCGGAAGGTGCTTCCGTGGTTCTTCATGCTCTCCACGCTGATGGCACCTTTCCATGCCCTTACAATCCCCAGAACCACCGGCAGTCCCAATCCCCGTCCAGTGAAATGGGTGGTAAAAAAAGGATCAAAAACTTTGTCCATATCGGCTTCTGCGATTCCGCAACCCGTATCTGATATTTCCATACAGGCTAAAATGTCGCCATCCGGGTTCCAGTCTATGGGCACAATATGTATTTTAGGGATGTCGGATGCCGGTATGGTTTTGATTGTCAGAGAAATATTGCCTTTGTCTTTGCGGTTGAGAATGGCTTCTGAAGCGTTGCTGATAAGACGGATTAAAGCCTGACGGATTTGATCCGTATTGGCAGTAACCATTGGGCCGGCATCCATAAGATCGGTTTTAAGGGAGATCTCTTCTTTCAGGATATTTTGAATCAAAGGCAGATTTTTGCGGCAACACGCTGAAAGGTCCACGCATTCTAGCTTGCCTGTGCTCTGTCCGATATAGACTAACATAAGCCCGCTGACCTCCGATGCCCGGCGACCGGCATCCATGGCTTCGGTCAGGAATTTAAGAACCTGTGCATCTTCAGGCAGATCATCCAGGGCCAGTTCCAGATTACCCATCACCACGCTCATCTGGTTATTGAAGTGATGAGCGATGGCCCCGGCCATGCGGGTAAGGCTTTCGGACTTACCTGTTTTCCAGGCTCTGGTTTGCAGGGCTCTGTTCTCTTTTTCGGCCAGTTTGCGCGCATTGGCGTCTATGATGAACCCTTCGATCCCCACCACTTGGCTATCCTTCACCACAGGAGTCGCAGAGAAGGTGTGGTATCCAACGCTTCCATCTTTACAAAGGCGGGAGGACTCACCGGTTGGGATTGTCTTTCCCATGAGCAGGGTTTTTACATTCTTCTTAGCCGCGTCCATATCCGTTTTTGCCTGGGTCAGTGTAAACGGCTGTCCGATTACATCCTTCCGGGAGTCATATCCATGCATTTTCAGCCAGGCACAATTTACGTTTTGAAAATTACCCTCATTGTCAATGAAAAAATATCCGGCGTCTGTATTTTCGATAATTCCACGAAAACGTTCTTCAGCTTCTAATAAGGATCGGTTCAAATTGATGAATGACAGATATCTCCAGGTCACCATGACTGCTATGGTAAAAAGCAGAACAATTGCCATAATGATGATAACCCGACTTCCGGTCCAGAAGGGTTGTGTCTTGCCATACCATTTTTTGTAAATTCTTTGATATTCAGACGTTTTGGTGAATTGGCGGATGGCGTTGTCGAGTTTTGAAAATAATTCCGGTTCTCCTTTTCTGATGGCAATGCTCCGCTTAATTTCCTGAAGCGGTTTCCCAACAACCTTGATTTTTTCCTCAAGGCCAGATCGAAGGGCCATGGTCATGATCTGCTTTTCGGGGTATACCAAGGCATCTACATTCCCCGCCAGAAGGGCCATGAACGCCTCTTCCATGGAATTAAAAACCCGAAGACTGGATCCCCCCCGTGTTCTCATAAGCACAAAGCCCTGATTGTGGGAAACAACTCCTACATTTTTTCCGTCAAGCGCATTGTCTTCATCTATGGCTATGGTGGCATTTCGGACAAAAATAGAGATTTTAAAGGTTTCATATGGTGCGGTAAAATCATACAAAGCCAGCCGTTCATTGGTTATGCCCATATTGGGGGACAAAATGGCCCGGTTGTTTCTGAGTAATTCATGGGCATCCGGCCAGGAGTCGCAAACAACATAATTAACTTTAAGCTCGCTCAGCTCAGCAACGCCGTTCATGATGTCAATGGCAAATCCTTCCGGTGTGCCGGTGTTTTTATTTGTCAGATATTGCGGCGGCCAGTTGCGCAAAGCCACCGCAACGACCTCTTGGGGCGCATCTTCAGAAGCACATACCTCTGGCGGAAGGATAAAGAGCGCTAACAAAACAACTGCTCTAAAAGCGGTATGGAAAAATTTGCTCACAAGCACCTTCATGATGCCCCATGGTGACTCATAATTAGCGTTGCTTGTAAATCCCATGTTCTGAATTTTATATGGGGCTCTGCTCAAGTGTTTTAAATGATAAGGATTTTAGCTTTTACTGTGGTGGATGATTACTGGCATGTATGTTATATGAAAAAAAGGTTATGGGTTTTGAGAGCTGCCTGCTGGGAACCTACAGTGACTGCTTTTTCATGATTCATTGTGCCCGTAAGGGCATGGAGAAAGATGGAATATTTTTTGCTGAATTTCATGGAAATTAAAAAAATGTTGCAGAAATCCATCGCCCCCCGTTTAAAGCGTATCGGTTTTTGGGCTATAGAATGTTATATGCAAGATTAATACAATTCGTTCATATATTTATAAAAATATGTGTTGTTTAAACAAATAGGGTAATTTCACCTGTATGTCAGAGCAATTCACAGAATTATTATTGGGGCTTTATTAGCCATGATTCGAAGTGCAATGCCCTTATCCGACAATAATTGTCATGTTTTCTATGTTTTTTTGTCGATGCTGTTATGATATTAAAAAGTGTATTAATTTTGTATTTTACAGTGTCTTTTATATTTGGGGCAAGACCAAATGCAATAAAAGATATACGGGGCAACAGTTGTCCAGATCAGTACAAGAAGCCAGAGCCGTCCCTGGAACAGGTTATGGCCGTGCAACAATCTGAGCCAGGGATTCCCCATGATGAAGTGTCCAAAGATGAATTCAAACAGGATTGTCATGATGAGCCACATGCCACCGATCAGATAAGCTTGCCTTGACCATTCAATGGGGTAAAGGTCAGTGAGTGCCCAGATATACAATCCGAAGAGGAAGATGCCTGTGAGTGTTGACAGCCACCGTGACCAGATAAGAACCACCAGCAGCCCAGAAAGACAGGGCTTCCAGTTTTTCAATAGAAGTGTGGCCACATTCTTAGATTTTTATTTTTTTCCCATGGCAATACGTTCTTTTTTAAGTTCATCCAGCAGCGCACAAAGTGTCCATTTTTCTGAAAATGGTGTTAAAGTAGCCCACAAAGGACGGGGCAATCCGGATTTTTTGTAAGAAAATAGAAGTTGTTGAAGTTCTTTTTCGGTAATCCCGGATATTATTATTGCTCTGGCATTATTAGAATCCTCGTTTCTTCCCGATTGATCGGGCCTGGCGAATAATTCATTCAGGTGTTTATCGGCATCCTCTGCTGTGGCAAAAATCACCGGGATATCCGTGAACTGAATATCGTTGAGTAATTCCATGACCTTTTCTTGTTCTAAGGAAGCAAAACCACTTATCAGTATAGCTCTTGGTCCATACATTGGTTTTGTTGATTCTCCGAGTTTTTTGAATGTACCTTTTGTCATGACTATTCCTTCTTTATATGCTTTTTAGACCTTATCTCTATGGACGGTATCGGGAGAAAATGCAGGTAAGCATACTGCTATATATTCAGCGCCTTGATCATCTGGAGTGCTATATTGAACCCACTCTTTTGCCTTCACAATAATAGCTTCTCCTGCATGAATATCTGATTGTTTTTCTGTGGTTTTAACCCTCAACATACCTTCCAGGACAACAGTATATTCTGTAAATTCAGGTTTTTGTCCAGGCTCTACCCAACCAGCAGGGCTTTTCATACGAGCTATACTTAAGTCTGAAGTTTGTGAATTTACGAGTCCAATAAATTCTTCAATGATTTTTGGTTTATTACCAGCGGCTTCTATTACAGTGGGTTTATCTATTTTTATTGGCATATCTTTTTCTCCAGAGTTAGGTCAGGGGACACCATACTTATCTACCTGCAAAAATGAAAAATTAAGTATGATGTCCCCGGTAGCTGTCAAGACAGTTGTCGCATTTTTTGAAATTTTCTTCTCTTACAACAATACGTTTTCGGTACTTTCGGGGTAGCCCTTCTCCCCGGCCCTGTCAAGGGTCAAGATGAACGATCTGCAATCGCCCTTGACAGGGCCGGGGAGAAGGGCTTTTCGGTAATCACGAGATGATTATCATCATCTCGATTTAACAATCGATCTTTGATAACTGAATGATTGCCTCTCATCCTGTTTGTCTGAATCCATCGGGAAAGTGTTCACTGCCTTTAGAGTCGGACTCAGTTTTAGGTGGGTTGAGCCAGACCGGTCCTTTTGGCTCCCAGTTGCGGGTACCCCCACTCCAGCGTTTCGGGCACTTTTGCTTTGCTTCCCGGTAAATTCGGTCCCGATTTTTAAGGATATCCTTGTCCCTGCCGGTATGCCGGTCCTCGGGTGTGACAAACCGGATACCGCTGTGCAGATGTTCGTAGTTGTACCACCGGACAAAGGATGCTACCCATTGCCTTGATGCCTCTATCGATTCAAAGGGTTTCCCCGGGTAATCCGGCCGATACTTGCAAGTCCGGAACAACGATTCAGAAAAAGGGTTGTCATTGCTGACCCTGGGGCGGCTGTAGGATTTTGTCACTCCCAGGGCGTCCATTTTCGCTCTGATGGTATATCCTTTCTGGGCACCGCCGTTGTCGGCATGGATCACCGGCGGTTTCAAGATGCACCCCTGAGCCAGGATAGCCTTGTGGATAAAGGCGGCCCCCAGTTCAGCGCTCTCGGTAGAATGAACCTCCCAGCCGACAATTTTCCGGCTGTAGACATCAACGATCATATACAGGTAAAAGTACATGCCGCGGATCTGAGACGGCAGCCAGGTCACATCCCAGGACCACACCTGATTCGGTCCGGTGGCACAGAACCCTTTGGGAGGAGGGCTGTGCCGGGGCGCCCTACTGCGGCCCCGGTGATGCTGCTCACCTGCCTGATGCAGGATGCGGTAAAAGGTAGACTCGGAGGCAATATAGGTGTCATTGTCTGCCAGCCGGGGCACAATCTGTCCCGGCGGAAGGCTTGCAAACTCTGGATCATGGCAGATGCTGAGCACTTTTTCGGTCTCCTCTCTGGTTAGCTTATTGGCAGGTTCCGGCCGGACAGCTGTCGGGCGTCCATCTTCCCTGACATCCGATTGTCCGGTCCAGCGCTGATAGGTTCTGTTGCTGATACCAGCAACCTCACATGCCGGTTCAAGGCGCGCTCCAGCCTGCCTGGCTTCATTGATCAGCATAACAATTTTGCGGCGATCCGGGGCGCTGATCATTCGTCCTCTGAGTCCCCCCAAATCGCCTGGACTTTTTTTTGCAGCATCAGAAGAGCCGCAGCTTCTGCCAGGGCTTTTTCTTTGCGTTTCAGATCTTTTTCAAGGTCTCTGATGCGCCTTCTATCTTCTTTCAGGCTGGATTTGAGCCTGGCATTGGCATGTTTATCCCAGTCGTTGGCGCTCTCGCAGGCAAGGCGCCACTGGTGAACCTGTTCCGGGAATATGCCTTTTTTGCGGCAGTACTCACCCAGTTCTGTCTCGTTCAGCCCTGCAGTCTCAACAACCGCGGTAAACTTGTCCCGGGCATTCCATCCTTCCGGTTCGGTATCGGCATCCGGCAGCAGGACGCCTTTCTGACGGGCCTCCTGGCGCCATTTATATAATGTGGCCTCGCTGATACCCTCTTCTTTGGCCAACTGGCTGATCGGTCTGGGATGCGGTGGCATCATTTTTTTGAGTACAGCTTCTCTTCGTTCCGTTGTGTATCGCATGAACTTCCTCCTGTATTTCTATAATAGAGTTTTTCAGTTCATGTGACAACTATCCTAACAGTGGGGGTCCCCAGATTTTAATAAATGTCTGCTGTCGCCTGTTTCCCCTTTACCTTACATGATGAGGATGGCCAGGAACAACAACCCTTACTATGCGTGCCATGACTAGTGTCGAGTCAAAGATCTAATGTCGGATTGAGCTGAAATCGGGTGACATGTACACTGTTAATTTTAACCTGATTTCAGCGGGAACGAAGCGACTATATGCGATTGACATGACACTAGAATTAATATTATGATTTGGTGTGCTGATCCCGAAGTCTGTTTTTTAGGATTTTCCCAGAGCCTGTTTTGGGAAGTTCGGAAATAAAGGCGATTTGTCTGGGCAGTTTGAATTTTGCCAGCCTTTCCCTGCAGAATGATGATAATTCCTGTTCCGACAGATCTGCATTTTGCTTTAATACCACCAGTGCTGCGGGCACTTCTCCCCATTTGTCGTCGGCAACGGCTATGACGGCACACTCCAGTACTTGGGGATGCTTGTATATGACATTTTCAATTTCCACGGAGGAGATGTTTTCACCCCCGCTGATGATAATATCCTTGGCCCGGTCCACAATCAATACATAGCCCTGGGAATCCAACGTGGCCAGATCACCGGTGTAGAAAAAACCTCCTTTTATGGCTTCTTCTGTGGCCTGGGGCAATTTCCAATATCCTTTCATTACATTATCGCCCCGGACGATGATTTCTCCCACGGTGGCGCCATCCCAGGGCACATCCGTGTCATTGACATCCACCACCCGAAGATCCACCCCGGGTACTTCCAGGCCGGTTCGGGTGATGTAATTCATCTTTTCCGATTCAGGTTTATTTATCAAGGTGCTTTTCAGGTTGCCCACGGTGAGAAGGGGCGTGGTTTCGGTGAGACCATATCCGGAATAATACTGACACCCCAGTTTTTCCATCATTCGTTTTGCATTGACCGGGGACATGGGTGCGCCACCCACCATGGTCCAGGCCAGGGACTCCAGGTTGTAGGTTTCAAGTTCCGGCAGATCCAGGAGGAAATTGATCATGGTGGGAACCATCATGGCGGCGGTCACCTTTTCATCCTGCATGGTTTGCAGTACATCCTTGGGAATAAACTGTCGCTGCATGACATGGCAGCCCCCCTGGTAAGTGACGGACCACATGAAAAAGGCATCGGCAAGGTGAAACAAAGGGGCTATGTGGTGCCATACAGTGGCGTCATCCAGTTTAAAGGAAATGATGGTGGTCAGGGCATTGGCATAGATATTACGGTGGGTGAGCATGACGCCCTTGGGATTTCCCGTGGTGCCGCTGGTATAGTAGAGGTTGAGCATGGCGTTTTCATCTTGGGGTTCACCCGCTATGGGGGTGTCATCGGCATCATCAATAAGTGCCTCATAGGTGCCGGTGATCCATGCTTCATCTGCCGGGCCATCGGCAATATAAAAGCGTTTCAGGGTGGGAACCGCTTCTCGTACCTGGTCCATGACAGGCTTGAAATCGCAATGGAAAATAATGGCCTCGGCTTCAGAATCTTTCAGTATGTAGACGTACTCTTCTGCACTGAGTCGGGTGTTGAGGGGGGAAAGCACACATCCCGATGCTGCCATGCCAAAGTAAAGCTCCATGTAGCGATAGGTGTTGTAATCCAGCATGGCAATCCTGCCGCCATGTGCTATTTGCATTTCCTGTACGGCGTGAATCACCCGGTTTACACGATTGTTAACCTGTGAATAGGATAACCGCAGGTCACCGTCAACAACGGCTGTTTTTTCTCCATACAATTTGACCGCTCTTTTTAGAATTCTGACAGGACTCATGGGAACTTGCATGTGTAGGATCCTTTTTTTGATGAACGTTTTTTGTTTGGTTTCTGCTTTTCTTAATTTTACATCATGTCTTCGCTGGGATGCTGCCGTGATATAAACATGCTGACAAGTGGGAGGAATGTTTCAGGATTTAATGGGCATCCTACATTTCCGTTTTACACTTCCCAGACCAATGTCTTAACTTTATTCTTGTCTGATCTGTAAAAAGATGCTCATTCCAAACTTAACAGATCCTCTGCCGTAATCAGGGGGCCGTCGTAGGTCCTGCGGCACTGGGCCTTGATGTTGACACCATTGCATTGCGGGTAAAAATGGGTGAGCACCAGTTTTTTTACCCCGGCCCTGGTGGCAATGGCACCTGCCAGTGACGGGGTAAGGTGGCCCGGCATTTTCTGTTCGTCGGGAAAGGCGGATTCACATATGAGAAGATCCGCGTTTCTGGACAGGTCCACAAGTTGGGGGCACTCATCCGTATCCCCTGAATAGACCAGGGAAAACCCTGTTCCGTCGCTGAACCTGAGCGCCCGGCTTTCGGGTTTATGGTTTACCCTGGCATAATCCAAATTTATTCCTTCAAATCCCAGAGCCATGGACCCTGTTTCCGCCAGCTCAATCACCTTGAGCATGCCTTCGGGAAATTCAAGGGTTTTACCATAGGCCTGGTTGAGTCGTTCAATCAGCACGGCAAGACCCTCTCCTCCCATCAGGATAAGCGGGGTATTACGCTTCAGCCCTGCGTATTTTGTGGCAAACAGAAAAGGGGCCAGTTCAGCACAGTGATCAACATGAAAATGACTCAGCACGATGATGTCGATATCGTTAATCTGTACGCCAACCTTCAGCAGTTGAGCCATGGTTCCCGGTCCGGCATCCACAAGGATATGGGCTGATTCCCCCCTTATAAGAATTGAGCAGGAAGATCGCTCAAGGGACGGCACGCAGGTGCCTGATCCCAAAATGGTAGTAATCATTTTTTTCATTCATTGCTCTGCTTATTACGTTGTTTGGTTTCCATCAGGATTATGATACCGGTTCAGACTGAACCAGCCTCAATTGTTTCCTGGGTAGTTTGCCGGCAAGTATCTTTTCTTCGTCAATACCGAACTGATGCCTCAAATTTGGGCATACATTGACACAGAGTGCCTTTGGCAATGTAAGATCTCAATAATCCGGGGTGATAAAGCCTGCGCACCCTTTAAGCGCCTGGTAATATTCGAAAAAACGACCTGAATGACTGGACTTAGGAGTCAGCAGTTTTTAATTAATCAAAAGTAAACCCCCGGCTTTGCCGGGGGACCCACGAAAGTTTGACTTTTACGGGAAACTCTTTAGTAAGATCACTCCATAGTGAACCGCCAAAGTTCTAAAAGGAGTGATCTTAATGAAGAGTGTATGCAGTTTAAACCATAGTCGTTGGGAATGTAAATACCATATAACGTGGATTCCAAAATATCGGAAGAAACAGTTGTTCGAGGATCTTCGCAAATATCTTGGTAAAGTTTTGAAGGATTTGGCAAGAGATAGAGAAAGTGAGATTTTGGAAAGGCATTTAATGCCGGACCATGTGCACATTCTTATTGCCATACTGCCAAAATATTCAGTAGTTCAAGTTGTGGGCTACATCAAAGGTAAAAGTGCTATCCACATAGCACGCACCTATATGGGACGACGTCGCAATTTTACCGGACAAAAATTCTGGGCAAGAGGTTATCATGTTTCCACAGTGGGTCGTGATGAGGCAGTTATTCAAGTCTACATCAAGAATCAAGAGAAGGAAGACCGACGTTTAGATTAATTGGATTTATTCAGCCAATCTCGGTAAGCGAATGCCGCCTTTGAGGCGGCCAATAATTTAACCGCTTTGAGCGGTTTACATTGATCCAGCCTCCGGCTTTGCCGGAGGTTGGTGACTCCCTTATTGAGAAGTTACTTGGCAATATGTAATGGCTGTGAAAAAAACGGTACTCATACCAAGACATAGAAGTCTCCCCTTCATCCATGGCGATTTATTTACTGTTGCGTGGCATGAAAAAAAAACTAAACCGACCACTTACGCTATATATTTCATCGTCAGTATCAAAGCCCGTGACACTCCATTGGTAATTTTCACCTGCTTTGAAATATCTGCCTAATAAATCATCTGACAATCGGTAATTTCCTTTTGTGACATATGCTGAGAATATGGTTTTTTCCTCTGCCATCTCCCTGAATTCAATCAGATATGTGGCGGATTTAACGGAGTGAGTCTCTTCCCATTTGAATTCACCCGATGTGAATTTAAGACTTGCGTTGTCTTGTGGCAGAACCAATCTGATGGGGAGCTGCTTTGTATACGCCACCGGTTTTACAAAGTATATGACTTTGGGAAAATCAATGTTTTCCTGCGGTGAGGTTATGATGAACCTGACCACATGGGTTCCGGGATCAAAGGTTGGAAAAGACGGCATGGATGGCGATGTGATTATTGTACGGTCAACGTTGGAAATCGTCTTGAATACATTGGAAAATATTTTCCCGTCCACCTCCCAGTACCCTTTGAGCAAGCCTGTACCGGTATGCCGGATCTCGGCGTACAACTCAGGGAGGGGCTGGTTGCTTGAAATGGTTATTTCCGGACGGTTATTTTCAAAAAAGAGTCTTGTGCCCGAAATTCTGAATTCTGCACCAGCATCCGTTGTGATGGTGATGTTGCTGCGTGCAGTTGCGGAAAGAGATTGGCCGGAAAATGTTCTTTGATAAGTGAATTTTGATAAACCCAGATTTTCGGTTCGTTTTATCACGGCAATGGGAATATAAATGGTTTCTGTAACCTTTCCAGACCCGTTGGTTATTGAAATATTAATTGGTGAAGGGATTTCTCCAACCACGTTTCCACCGGCCATAAAGAGTCCCATGGAAGAGGTTAACTGCACGTTTCCAAGGGAAGCTGAAGAGATCGTAAAGGTGATGGACTTTGTGGTTGGTGCGCCCCGGCCAATGGTGAATGAGGACGGGAGAGCGGTAACACCCATGGTGGCGGCCTGGCTGATATAGAGACTGAATGTCCT
Source organism: uncultured Desulfobacterium sp. (assembly GCA_963674605.1). Taxonomy (GTDB): domain Bacteria; phylum Desulfobacterota; class Desulfobacteria; order Desulfobacterales; family Desulfobacteraceae; genus Desulfocicer. Next base: position 3,644,614 of record OY771474.1, read on the forward strand.
CTGCGCAGACTGCTTTCCGTTGGGACAGGCATCCTCGGCCATGATTGTGAAGGAAAAAGTACCGCCGCTTAAAGGTGTACCCGATATCCGGCCGGAGGTATCCATGGTTAATCCCGGCGGGAGCTCCCCGGAGATTTTGAAAAAGGATACCGGGGGATATCCGCCCGAGATGTTAATCTGGGCGGTGTAGGGCTGGCTGGCGGATCCCGGGGGAAGGGGGGAAGGCGTTGTTATTGACATGGGGACACAGACGGCCTGGGCATTTATCTGGAGTGTTGCCGGGTTCGGTCCTCCTGGTGAGACTCTGCAAAGATTTGCATTTTCTCCGGCAAGAATGGTGTACTGGCCAGGCGCTGTATAAGTGTGGGTCAAAACCTGAACGCATGGCGTAACAAAGCATGTTCCGGCGGAAACCTGGCCTGAATCGTCACCAAAATCAACAAGGATTTCACAGCTTGGGGTTACCGTATAGGTGGATGTTATTGTCAGTGTCACCGGCTGATTTACGGTTGGGTTTACAGGACTTGAAGAGATGGTGATGGCGTAAAGCGGGTTTGCAGAGATAAAAAGCAGCAGCGCAATGACAGAAACGTAAACACATAGGTGTGGTCTGATATTCATGTCACTCCCCCTTAAAATGAAAATGAGATGTTGTTTGTGAATGATAAAAGGATTCTGAACTCTTCGTTTTCCTGTTCAAACAGTCGATCCCTGCTTTGGTTGTATTGGGCCATCAGCGCAACGGCAGGATTTGTCATGATCCAGAATTTGTTGGTGAAGAAATAGGATATTCTCGTGCTTGCATTAATGGTGTCCATATCTGTTGAGTTGTCATCCGCCGTGGTTTTATTGTAGGTACCTGAAAATTCACATGCCATTTTCTCCGGGATAAGCTTGGCGTTAAAGGACATATTCGTCGTATAGGTGTCTGTATTTACATCGGTAAAATGAGCCCTGGACCTGTTAAAGCTGAAACTTGGATAGATGGAGAGTCTATCCCACGAGTAGGAGGGTGAAAGGGACAGGTTGATATTGGTTGTATCGTTAAAGTCTGAAATCCGGTCTTCCTGAAATCCATATCCTGCCTGGAACCCCACGCTCAATCTGTCTTTAATATAGGTAATATGACCTGTAAGGGTGTCAGTATACGTTCTGGTGGGATCTGTAAATTCAGGTTCCCTGGAGCTTGTTAAACTTGTTCTTTCAAAGGAGATTCCCATGGGGAATTCCTGGAACCCCATGAAATTATAATCACCTCCAAACGCCACTGTCTTGATTCTGGAATAGATGGGGTTGTTTTTGACATTGTCATGATATTGGGAAAATGAGAGGGTTATGGCATGGTTTTCACGGGTTGTACCTCCCTGGATTGAAATCCCCTGTAAATCCTTTTGAATGGACGGGTTCCCCACCACCTGATATTCTGGACCGGTATAGCGGTATAGGGCCTGTAAACTGTAATTTCCGATATTTGTCTCGCCCCCTATTCTGTAAGCTTTATCCGATTCTGAACCAAATTCGTCCAGGATATCTGAATCATATCTGGAAAAATCAAGTTCTGCATCAAGTATCACTCTGTCATCCAGCAGATGAGATCCCATAATAAATCCGATGACGTTACCTTTTTTGTCACCACTTGTTGACCAGGAACCAAAATCCTCGCCCGGCTCGCTGCCCGTTGCATATACGGTTTTGAGTTGCAGTTTGTCGGAAAAAAGCTTAACCGCTCCTGAAACCCCGACGATGTGATCGTCAAGGTCACCTTCAAGGCCTAAATCACCGTCAAATCCAAATATCTGGTCGCTCTTTAGAACAAAGCTGTTCAGATTAAAATTCTTGTGTTCCAGCAAAAGTTGCCCTCCCCTTCGTGAGAGATAAGCCACGGTGTTTTCGCTTTCATTTAATTGGAGATCGCCGGTTGCTGCTGTAAAATCAAGTTCGTTGCCCCGGTATTTTGCGGTGAGAAGGTAATTGATAATTTCCACACCTTTGGGTGGGGGAGGAAAGGCTGAGGTGCTCTGGTCAAAATATCGGATATTGGAATTTAATAGGATTCTCCACTTGTTGGTCTGCAATATATTGTCCGTTGTAAGGTTGGCTTCCACCTTGGAATCAGGTTCCCCCTCCGATTTGTCGCTTTTGGGCATTACCCTATCGTATAAGACTGTAACTTCGTTGTTTGAATAGGCTTCATCAAACTGGGCTGAATGGCGGCTTGAAAAATCAAAGGATACTTCAAAGCGCTCACCGGCCATGGAAACGCCACTGATCATAAGGGTGTGGCCTCCGGAAGGGAGGATGGCAACAGATTTTACATGGAACCCTTCCTCTGTGAATACCACGATTCCAGTAATGTCCGTGTTATCAAGTATCACAAGCAGGGTCTCACGATCAACGGCTTGTGCGACACGGCATTTTATCATTGGCTTTTTGCCAATGACTTCTGCGCCTGGGTTCGGGATAATCATTTTTATCATTTGCTTGTTCTCACCCCTGACATCCCTTGGAAGGAAAACTATCAGGATCAAAAATGACACTGTAACCAGAGTAAAAATTCCAGCTTTTTTAAATTTGGCTCTGAGGTTCAATTCCATGAATGTCGCCTCCCTGATTGTAATGTGAAAAATGGGAATGATAGCTTACAACCCACAAGTTGCCGTCTGCGGTTGTAACGGTTCCACCTGCAAGGATTAGTCTCTTGCCAGGGATTAATCCTTGCAGCGCATCAGAACATTGGCCATTATCGGGCAAGCCTTTATGCGAGTAAATATCCTTGATGGAACAATGGGTAATGCCATGCGCATTTCCATTTGTGTATTACAGTTTGATTTCATGTAATCTGATAACCACGAAATGGAAAAATATTCATTATTCAAGATTTTTTTCAATGGAGAGTCTTGTGGTCAGAAGTGGATGTGTCTCTGCTGATGTTAACTGCGTAGGGTAGAGGCTTAGAATCAGTATTAATTTAGATATTAACAAAAAAATGAAAATAATTCAAACAATCAAATGATATAAAAGTTGGGCGTAACGACGGCTGTCCATGCCGCAGGAGAAAAAGGGGTCAGACTTGCTTTACAGACGTTATTAATCCGGATCCATACAAGCTGGGAACGCCCAGAAACAATGCCCATACCTCAAGCCGGTCCCCTGCCCAAGACGGTATCGCTCAGGGGGCAATCTTTTATTGACTCCCATGAAGAATATCGATATGATATTCCTATTCTATCTTGAATATCCCTACGGGTCAAATCTGCTTTTTTCTTCGACTGCAGTCTTTTGGTTACCACCGACATCTCTTTCAGATCACGTTTCCCAACAGTCATGAAAGTATTTACAATTTCAATGGACGATTGCTTCATTTATCTCTTTTATAAGAAAATCCCCGGAACGCTTTTTAAAGGTGCCCTCTAATAAAAGGAGGTATTTAACAAATGATTCGACTTAGCAGTTTCACCATTCTTTCCCATCCGCTGCCAGATCAAAACACTGTTCTTATGAATGGCTACTCAGGGGCATTGGATATTATCCAGCCAGAACTGGCTGCTTTTTTTAGGAAAATTATTAAAAACGCACCTCGCGGCCAGGCTTTTTTTGAAGAAGACATACTCTCCAATGAAACCCTTTCCATTTTGCTTGAAAGAGGCCATCTCACCCAAAGCGCTCACAACGAAGAAAAATTGCTTGTGGATGAAATTGGGCGTGGACTTCATGAAATGGAAAAAAAACGCCCCTACTTCATGATTGTCCCCAACATGGATTGCAACTACCGATGCACCTATTGCTTTGAGCGTCATCTTCAAAAAAACCTCAATAACAAATCAAGCAATATTAATTATCACAAAAACAACGTGGTAATGACGCCGGAAATGGTTCCACGAATTTTTTCAGGCATCGAAAACATACAGAAAAATGCAGGATGCAATCAAGGAGGAATGATTAACCTCTATGGTGGTGAACCACTTGATTTAAAAAACAAAAGACTGTTGGATTTTATTTTTAAATTAGGAGCCGACAAGGGGTATTGGTTTGTTGCTATAAGCAATGGACATCATCTGAATTCATTTTTACCAGTAATTAGAACAAATACCCTCAGGAAGGTTCAGGTCACCATTGACGGCCCCCGACACATTCATGATAAAACAAGAATTCATCGCGGAGGCGCCTCTTCCTTTGATCGTATTTTTGAGAATATTAATAAGGTCTTAGCAGCGGAGGGAAAAGTGGATATCAGAGTACATGTATCCCCCCAGAATATTAACCAATTTGAAGCGGTCCTTGGTCTGTTCGAAAAAGAGGGGTGGACCAATAATGAGGCTGTGATCATTTACGCCAATACGCTTTACAGAAAAGATGATGGCGGGAAGGTTTGTGTTGATCTTCAAACATCTGATATTTCACTATATTTGGATCAACTGGTCGGCAATTACAATAATGTATTCACAAGCGCTCCTGCTGTTCACATCGCCCAGGACATCGCGGCTGTTTTTGAAAAGGGGGATCGATTTTCACTGAAAGGAGCGTATTGCGGTGCTAATTTTGGCCATTATATTTTCGCTCCTGATGAGAACATTTATGTCTGCTGGGAATCCATCGGTAAGGAAAACTCCAAAATTGGTCATTATCGGTCGAAAGATGGCCCAATATTCAATCAAGCGATGGTAGAAAAATGGTTCAACCGAAGTGTTTCAGATATCGAAGACTGTCTGGAGTGCGAATTTGCTTTAATTTGTGGTGGAGGGTGTGCTCAATATGCACAATACAATACATCTTTATCCAACAAACCCTACTGTAATGATTTCCAGAGGACTTTTGAGCTGGCATTGGCAGATGAAGTGGCAAGACGTTGGGATTATCTGCAAAATGCGGGGATTGATTATCAATCCAATACATTAATCCAACAGGGAGGGATTTAAAATGACAGAAAAGAAAAATCGCCGGGAATTCATTAAAACCACCGCAGCTACGACTGTGGGCGTCATTGGAGGGCTTGGGCTTATTTCATCCCGAGCTTTGGCAGACACAGCAATAAAAACCATCAATGCAAACGCCAAATCCCTTGATATGAAAAATGTCAAAATGCTGAAAAGGGGGGGGGAACGCAGGATGGTTATGCCGGATGGTTCTTTAAAAACTCGAAAACAAATCCTGAGTCAACTTGGGTTTGATCCGAACACACCACCGGATGCCTGGTTGGCAGGGTGCGGTGGCGGATGTGGCTCCAACGCCTCGGGCCTGGATATGAGGGCTCGTGAAAGGCTTATGAAGAGGGGATTTAAATTTCAAGGGAACGAGCTGATTGGCGTTCCCATGAAATAATGGATTTAAGGTGTGGAGGCGGAGGACTCCACACCCTTAAACCAGCTTTTCACCATTTTTTATGGGAGGTGAATATGTCACACGAAAAAGATCGCCGAAATTTTATGAAAAAAGCTGCTGTGGTTGCAATGGGAGGCGTTGCAGCGGGAGTTGGCTTTTCAATTGAAAGTTTGGCACAGACAAAAATCAGGCGGATCAATCGACAAGCCACAATCGTAATGCCGGATGGTAAATTAAGGACACGAGCAGAACTCATGAAACAATTGGGCTTGAACCCACAAACGCCCCCTGATGCCTGGCTGGCCATTTGCGGCGGAGGATGTGGTTCCAATGCATCCGCGTTGGATCTTAATACACGTCAAAAGCTTATAAAGCGGGGATTTAAATTTCAAGGCAAAGAACTCATTTCAACCCCCAGCGTAAAGTAAAGGATCCTTTCTGGAAACCATTTTAGCAAATTTATTAGTAATCACCATTCAATTGGACAAATTTCTGGATTCAAAAACATTAGATATCATCGGCCCCAGCGACAATCTTAAAAGACACAGGGAGATCCAATGAATCTGTCAATAAAAAATGGAGACTTCATTTTTGCAGTGATGCCGTGGGCATATCCGGATACGCCCGTACTGGGCGCCTCTTTATTGCAGAGCATCCTGAAACAATCTGGATATCGCTCACAAATCATTTATCCGGCCTTTCAATTTTTTCATGCGATGGATCCTGTATTTTACTACTCCCTCTCAAACGATCATTCCCTTTTTGAGTTATCTGAACATTTGTTTTCGTGCTATATCCACGGCAAAGAGAGTATCAAATCGGATCACTTCCTGAAGGCCCTTGGGCAGCAGCACATTGAACATAAACTGGGGAAAAACTATGTTGAATTCCTCTCCCGGGTTCGAGATGTTGACATACCTGAATTCATTGACTCTCTGGCCCTCCTGATAGCGGAAAAAGAGATTCCTGCCATTGGTTTCTCATGCACCTATAATCAAGTATTGGCAAGTATGGCTCTGGCAAAAGGGATAAAGAAAATACAACCTGAAATCAAAACTATTTTTGGCGGCCCCAGCCTGGCCGGAGTGATGGGAATCGCACACCATCAGAAATACCCGGATATCATAGACCATGTATTCATCGGTGAAGCGGATGAAAGTATTGTAAATATAGTGGATAAAATTCTCCAAAATGAAACAGATATGGAAATGCCGGGATTAACTCAATACAAAAATGGCCTTGTCAAAGGCCCAGAGCACTTCCCGGTAACACAGCAACTAGATGATCTTCCTGCGCCAGATTTCAGTGATTTTTTTCAACAACGAAATGCCATGAATGAAGATTGCGTCCACTTGCCAACCATTCGACCGCTCCCCTATGAGAGTTCTCGCGGGTGTTGGTGGGCGGAAAAGACAAATTGTTCCTTTTGTGGATTCAACGGTTTGTCCAGGCAATACAGACTTAAATCCCCCCTTCGTGTCACGGCTGAATTGGAAGCGTTATCAATGGCCTATGTTAATCTTGATTTTTCAGCATGCGATAACAACATAAACAACTCACACTTTGAGACATTATTCCCAACCATTGCCCAATCGAATATGGATTATTCTCTTTGGTATCAAATTCGGCCCGATATCAGCAAAGAGAAGATCATGGCGCTAAAAAGAGGTAAAGTGGTCTACGTCCATGCCGGAATAGAGAGTTTCTCAGACAATGTATTGAAGCTTATGCGAAAGGGACTTAAATATCTGGAAAACATACAACTTTTGAAATGGTGTCGTGAAGCGGGAATAAAGGTGAGCTATATGATTTTATGGGGTATGCCCGGGGAAACACCCCACGATTATTCTAAAATGGCAGCCCTTTTACCATTCATCGTTCATCTGGAACCCCCTCTCAGGATGCAATTCATTGAGCTGCATCGCTTCAGCCCCATGTTTACAGAACCGGATAAATTTGGGATAGAAGAAACCTATATCCGTGAGAATTATCGACATGTTTATCCCCTTGACATTCTGGAACCCGACCTGTTTTACTATTTTAACTTTTACGCTTCAGACATAAAGAATGCCACGGAATACACCAAGGATTTACATGATGCGGTAAATTTGTGGGCAGAGCTCCACCATGACACTGAAACAAGGCCTGTTCTTGAAATGAGACTCGGAAAAGATTTTCTATTAATCCACGACAATCGTTGCGGTGAAAATCTAAAATACTTTCTCAACCACGTGCAAAAAGAGATTCTTCTTTACGGCGATTCAATTTGTAAAATATCAACAGTTTATGATCTTGCCCGACAGAAATGGCCCGAACTGAGCAGGGTTCAAATTGATACTGAATTTCAAACTCTGAAGGCGAATGGCCTGATAATAATTGAAAATGATAAATATCTTTCCCTACCTACAAGATCTGTTTCTATCTGATTTAGGATCTGTTAAGTAAAATGGGTCATCATGGCTCTGCCAAACAAGTATTTCCTTTCCCTTTGATTACTCCTGCCCGGGAACGGATCTGTCTGATCAGCCGAACCGCCTTGTTACGCGATCCGTATGCCGAGTGGTGTGGGAGTGCTCCTCAGTGATGGGGAGTCCTATCTCGATAGTTTTTAATGTAAGTATCATAGCAAAATCAATTCTATAAAAATATCCAAAACTTATTTAATGACCAGTTTGGCTGACTGCCTGTGAGATGGATTTCCTCACCTGAGAAAACATCGAGTTAATTCTGCGTCTGGACGTAAGCAATTTCGACTCTGTTTCGTCCGTTTTGTTTTGCAGCATACAAAGCCTTATCCGCATATTTGATAAGTGAATCTATGGAGATATTTTCATCATTCCATCTTCCTGAGATACCTATACTAACGGTTATGCCAGTTATATCTCCGCCTAAATTCAAAACCATTTTTTCAATGGCCTGCCGCAGCCTTTCAGAAATGGCTGCGGCAACCTTACTGTTTGACTCTGGCATTATCACTATAAATTCTTCACCACCGAATCTTCCGATCTGATCGATATCGCGTATATTATCTGCAATTGTTGCAGCGAATTCTTTTAATACTTGATCTCCACACTGATGCCCCCAGGTATCATTTATATTTTTGAAATGATCAATATCAAACATCAACACTGAAAGAGGCGTATTCATTCTCATCGAACGTTTCATTTCAATCTCTGCCTGAATTTCAAACTGACGTCTGTTGAAAACTCCAGTCAAAGGATCAAGCGTAGCCAATTTTTCAAGCTTTTGCATCAACATCCGCTGTTCGGTAATATTGTGGAGTGTAATAATCGTACAGGCATGGCTTTTGTTTTTTATTCTCATCGGGTTTAAGGATAATTTAAAAAAGAACTTGTCGTTCTCAGTTTCTAAGGCAATCTCCATACCTGTAACAGGGGAATTGTTAATGCCATCTATTATTTCCGGTTGAGAAACAAAAAGCTGCTCCACAGTCTTTCCGATGGCTTTGTCGTTGATTTCTTTAAATAAAGTAGAGCAACGTTTATTAAAGTCAATAAGTTGTGAATCCGGATTAATAACAAGTATGGCATCATTCATTTCATCAAATATAACATCCCTTGCAACTGGAACAATATTGAAAAGCGAAAACCGATAGATGCCGAGCGCATAAAAAAGCGCGCTGATTGTAAACATGTAAGGGTTGATATCAAAATGTTCTGGAGCAATTCCGCCCAAATAAATCAGTAAGGTAAACCATTGAATAATCAATGCGGCCATAATCAACAGTGTCTGCGTTCGGTACACAAATGCTGTTTTGAAAAAATATTTGATAAACACAATTGTACAATAACTCATTGCAAAGACAAGATATGTGATATGTATGATATAAAAAATACCTGCCTCAAAATTCAACATCGGCCCCATATGAGAGTTAAAAACAGCAGGATTTTTATAAAAAAGTTGGTGGTACTGATTCGTCCACCTGGCGACAAATGAAATAAATGGGATTATAAAAAACAATAGACTTCTCAGGCAGGTTACTTTTTCACCATGACCTGTATAGCATAAGGTGAATACCATTAATAAGCCAGGTGTAAATGGTATTCCGATATATTGAAATTTAGACCAGAAAAGCATGGATTCCAAATTTACGCTCATACGCTCAAATGCATAACCAAGTGCATAAATAGCTGTTGATGCTGTAAGAAGCGAAAAAGTTAAATTCAGGGGAGTCAATTTGAATCTTAAGCTATAGATACAAAGAGAAAGACAGAAAAAAAAACTTATAAAAAGCATTATATGTGACAATCCTATGTTCATGCTATAAATAGTATTTTCATAAGTTGTAACTTCTTGTTTTTCATACGACACTCATTCTTTATCAAAATCAATAAGTTAAATCTGGCTTTTATAAGAGTAAGTTTTCAATAAGTCCGGGTATTCAGGAATCTTTTTGAATAGCACCCGGCGTTTAAAGAATATCCTGGTTTTATCAACCTGAGGGGCTTGGTCATAAGATGGGCCATTCATCTCAATTGGCGGACCAACGGGGTGAGGCTTGAGTTATTGTGTTTTTGACAAGTATCTAAGAATAAAGCTAAATTTAAACGAAAACGTCAATAACGCAAGCCTGACCCCTCACCAGGGTGGCCCATCTTGTGACCAAGCCCAACCTGAGGTTGTTGACAATTTACCGACAATATAGCCAACTACATGAATTGATTAGTATTTCAATTGAACTCAAGTCCTGTCTTAAATTTGGGGTAGCGTTTGAAATAGTAAAACTTACGGGGAGCTCAGCTGGCCGGGGGGCATATAGCCGAGTACGTTGTAAAAGCCAAGTTTTCTCTAAAACTAAGCACGTTCAAAAAGCCGCTAGCTCCCCCCGGTCAGCCGCAGCATTTTGTTAGCATTTTTGACATACTTACAGACTTCATTTGCCTCCCTGAGGGTAAAGAAAAGAAGCCCTCCGAGATGCTTTCAAATCCGTGCTTTTCATAGAATGCCTTTGCATTGAGCGATGAATCAAGACTAAGTTGTTCACAACAATTTTGAATAGCAATTCTTTCAAATTCTTTGAGCAAAGCTGTTCCAATATTAAGGCCAGTATATGCGGCTTTTACATATATTGCTCCAATTCGTTGTTGTTTTTTGTCAAAAATACCAAAGCCTATAGGTATTTCATCCAAAAAGGCCAAGATGGCAATGGGTTGGGTCTTTGAAATTCTTCTTTTGAAGTCACCTATTCTTGCTTCGGAAATAGGAGGAGACCAGTCATTGAGTATATCCTCATCATAAAAATGTGATGCATGACCTTTATGTACGGCATCAAAGTGTATATTGACTATTATATCAGCGGATTCCGAATCAACGGATTTTAATTTAATGTTTTTCATATTACGGTGTTTTCTGTGATGCTAATGTTATGAATTTTATCCTCCGTCCCGTTTCCGCCAAAAGACATCTTCCGGCTTGAGAATAAAGTATGACACAAAATTTTATTCATCCCTGCGACAAGGGATGGTGGATAAAATCCTGTAGTTTTAATAAGTAGAAACTTTCCATGGTATGACTGTGAAATAGATGTCAGTATTTTCCACCTATGATGTTTTCCACTTCTATTTTCCATTTATTGCGATATTAACCTTGGTTTAAGGGAAAATAAAAAATATATAACCCCTCTGATTTTGCATTGTTTGAAGGGAATAAAAAACGAATCACCCATCTTCCACCCCAAACGCCGGAAAAGAAACAAAGTATCAAAAACCAAAGATAAAGTTCTCTCTTTGTTATTCGAAACAAACTACTCCGATTCTCATTTTTTTCAAGCAAAAAATTACAATTGTTTGTTAAGGACATGATGAAAGAAGAGATGCAGCAAGACGTCATACAAGAAGGGAAGGCAGGAATGGCGGAGATTTATCCCATTTGATGGAACATTCCTCCGCCATTAAGAAAATTTTATCAAATGTTTACAGGCAAAAGAGAAGCCCAGGCAGTATCAAGCAAAGTAGTAACATCAAAAACCCCCTGCCCGGTAACCCGCCGGACCTCATCCGCATAGGGCGGCATATTGGTACACTCCAGCACAATGGGACCCACTTCGGGATGTCTGTTGATCAGCTCCCGGGCAGCAGCCCCCATCTCCCTGCGACAAAGCGCTTCATCCAAAGTCGTTTTTCCATGGATAAACACCTCGGTAAACTCCCGTGCCTGATCCATACCCTGGATGGCCATGGGAATGTCCTCAATGCCGATGGCTCTCAAATGTTCCCGGCCCAGGGCAGCCTTCCGGGCCGTGATAATCCCCACCTTCTGCCCGGGTTTTAAAATCGTCCGTGCCAGGTGTACCTGGAGCAGGCTGGATGAAAACACAGGAACATCCAGGGCCTGTATCAATTCTTGATGAAACAGGGCCAGAAATCCGCAGGAGGTACCAAGGGCAATGGCCCCCTCATTAATCAGTGCCCGGCCCGTGTCAATGAAGGGCTGTATCAGATCTTTATCTGCCTGAATCACCAGACGTTCCACCGAGGCATTTTTCACCACCTGGAGCCGCACCGGAAAATTAAATGTGTCAGGATTGCCGATATCCCCCTTGATGCGGGGAAAGGTGGTGTCCAGCATGATAATCCCCATGAACGGGGCAGGGGGCCTTTTATTTTTAGCGTCAGTCATTTGGTTCTCATATGGATTGTTGGGGTTTGCTCATAACATGGGCCACTCGTCATAAGAGTTGGGTCAACGGGGTCAGGCTTGTGTTATTGGCGTTATCTTTTCACAGCCGGTGCAAACGTCAAACCCAACGATAATGCCAATAACGCAAGCCTGACCCCTCCCCAAAGTGGCCCATGTTGTGATCAAGCTCGATTATTGATTCTCACGAATTCAAAAAAGCATTCATCCCGACATTCTTCACCGGAGCTCTGCAATGGGAATACCCGATCTCCCCGGGATTTTGGGCGGTCAATGCCGAAATAATATCAAATATCACCGGTCCGCAGATGCGGCCCTGGCATCGTCCCATGCCGCACCGGGTGGCTTTTTTCAGGCCGCCCATGGTTTTAAAACCCTGGCCCGTACTTTTTCTGATCTGCCCCATGGTGATCTCTTCGCACCGGCAGATAATAGTATCATCGGGGATGGCAGCATAGGCAGACAACGGCACCCGGCAAAGCTCATTTAGAAACGCCCCGTATTCCATCTGGTGACGACGCAGGCGGATCAATCGGCGATATTCCCTTTGAAAGGCGTTTTTTCCTCCCTTGATATCTCCTTGCTCCATGTCCCCCCGTTTCTCCAGGATGGACAACCCCACCAGCATTCCTTCCACATGGGATTTTTTGGCACCGGCAATACCCGTGATTTCCCCTGCGGCATAAACCCCCGGCACCGAGGTTTCCAGATGATCATTCACCCGGATCACCCAGCCGCCCTTGTCTTTGTCATAATCCACATCACACCCGGCCTGCACCGGCAGTTCAATGTTGGGAACAAACCCATATCCCATGGCAAGGGATTGGGTGGGCCAGGTGGTCTCCGTGCCCCGGATGACATCCCCTTTAAAGTTTGTTTTTGCGGCGATGACAGATGAAAGCCCGTCTTTGCCACATGCCTCAACAATGCGGACTCCCTGGTACATGGGGGTTCGGGCCAGGGCCATTTTTCCCATGTAAAAACCACCCTCCACAAGTTTGGGCCAGTGGTTTTTAATGTGGGGCAGAAAGGCCAGTTTCTTTTTTAAAGGGGTTTCATCCAGAAGGGCGCTCACCCGGCCGCCATTGGACAAAAGTTCCGTGGCCAGCACCATCTGCAGGGGGCTTGTACCGGCAATGAGGGTTTCCCGGGCCGGCAGCACCCCATGGCTTTTCATGAGAATCTGGGCCGCCCCCAGGGACATGACGCCGGGCAGATCCCATCCCTTAAAGGGCAGATACCGTTCCCGGGCGCCGGTGGCCAGGATTACATGCTCTGCCTGGACATCCACCAGACCTTCGCCCCTGTCCTGGGAATCCATCTGGATCAAGAGTCTGTTTTCACTGAAAATACCCAGCACCTGGGCCTTTATAAGCAACTCCATGCCCTTGTCCGATGCCGCATTTTTCCCCCGGGTCAGGAGGTTGATCCGTCGGGCCAGGGCAAAGCCTTTTTTCTTCATGGCATCGGGGGTCATGGGGGAAAGCAATTTCGATTTTCTGGCCACTTTCCGGATCAGCTGACCCCCGGTATGGAGATTTTCATCAATGATAAGAACGTCCAGCCCATGGCCGGAAAGGGTATCCGCGGCGGACATGCCTGCCATGCCGCAGCCCACAATAATTACATGATAGTTGTCTTTCAGCATCATTTGGGTCCTTTCCCCTGGTTTTCACGGCGTTGCCCCCCGGGAAAAACGATCAGGTCCGGTGGGGGCTCATGGGACGGGCAGGTTATAATGTCCATGTCTGGTTTTACCGGGGTCATGCAGGCCCGCTGGTCCGGCACCCCGTTGATTTCCACCAGGCACTGGTAGCAGATACCCATGCCGCATAAAATCCCCCGGGGCTGATGGGTTTTGCGGGTGGTGCCAAGGATTTGAATGCCCGATGCCACAAGGGCTGCGTGCACGGTCTCTCCCTCATGGGCGGTGACAGGTCTGCCGTCCACCTTCAGGGTTATTTTTTTACCCCGTTTTACAGATCCGATTCTGAGATCTGTGTCTGTTTTCATTGTTGTGTGACCCATGGGGTTACGCTCCTTTGTTTTCAAATCTGTCTGGAGAAAAGGCATCAAGGTTAATGGCCGGGGCATGGCCCAGAAGCATGTCGGCCATGAGTTCCCCTGTGATGGGGGACAGGGCAATGCCGTCGCCCTCGTGTCCGGCGGCCATGATAAACCCTTCCAGGGATTTCACCGGTCCCAGAAGGGGCAGGCCGTCCGGGGTGTAGGGTCGAAGCCCGGCAAAGGTGCGGATCACCTGAAATGTTTTCAGCACCGGAAGAAGGGCAGCGGTCTGACGGATGATCTTTTTGATGCCCTCCAGGGTGTTTTCCTTATTAAACCCCACAAACTCCCGGGTGGAACCCAACAGCAGGTTGCCGTTGTCCGTCTGTTCCATGGAGATGCCTTCACCGCCTTTGTCCGCCAGAGAGGGATCATACTTGGCGGCAATGTAGGCGGCTGAAATCATGCAATGTTTGAGCACGGGGCGTGCCCCATGTGTCACCACGATCTGACCGCGACGGGGACGGATGGGAAAAGAGATTCCCACCATGTCCGATATCAAAGCTGCCATTGACCCGGCGGCATTGACCACCATGTCCCCTTCAAAGAATCCCCGGGTGGTATGAACCCCGGTGACCCGGTTGTTCTTTGTGGCAATGCCCACAACCTTTGTGTGGGTGATGATCTTTGCATGGTTTCGCTGGGCCGCCCTTGCAAATCCCAGTGCCAGGTTGATGGGATTGACTTGTCCATCCAGGGGGGAAAAAGAGGCCCCCAGAATATCCGGGGATAAAAAAGGTTCTTTTTCATGGGTCTGGGTCCGGTCAAGGAGCCTTACATCCAGGCCGTTTTTCTGCTGCTCCTGGGTGAAGGTTTCCATGGCCTCGCATTGGGCCTCATTTTCAATAATCACCATGCCGCCGGTCTGCTTGAACTCAATGTCCACGGGCAGTTCCCGCTGCAGGGTCTGAAAGCGTTTCAGGCTCTCCATGGCCAGGGAGAGATGAATCCCCGGTTTCTTGGACTGCATGAACACCAGCCCGTCACAGGCACCGGAGCTGCCCGAAGCCAGATCTTGGGCTTCGATGAGGGTCACCCGGGCATCCTGTTTTGCCAGGTGATGGGCAATGGCGGTGCCGATGACCCCACCGCCGATGATGATGATATGCGGGTTTGTATGTTGCAAACTATATGGTTCCTTTATCTTCATTATCATTTTTTTTTATATGAAAAAGCGGGTACTGAGTTCTTGGTGCTGGGTATTAGTATACCCTGCTTTTTCTATTTTCGTTTTGGCTGGTGTTTACAGCCATGCATGTTATATGAAAAGGTAGCCTTCAAGTCTACCTCAGCAGAGCCCCTCCCCCGATGGGCAATAGGAACCGGACAATCGAGCTGTCTACAGTTCCGGTCCGGGCCCATTGCCCGTCGGGGGAGGGGCGGCATAATGCCATTTGGCTTTGCGTCTACGACCCTATATTTGTTGGGGCTTGGTTCTAAGTTGGCCCATTTTGGGAACACACATCAGACGGTAGTTGTTAAATAATTGGAATTTATAGCAATATTTAAGTGTCGGCTATGTGGTCCATATCCACTGGGCGAAGTTAGAACCAAGGCCATTTGTTGTGTCCGACAGGACATGCCCGTTTATATGAATCAGGCATTTTGCCCGAAGTTCATCTCCTTGGAGACCCTGGATTTGAGCCACAGGGGCCAGACCACAATGGCGGCCAGGACGGCCAGGATCATTATTCTTGCCAGGGGGGCGTTGATCACGTCGGGTCTGGTGCACAAAAAGGTGGTAAGCGCTGCCAGAACCAAAAGAAGGATCTTTGAGATAACATTCAAGGGTTTGAAAAAGTATCCGCTCAGTGCCCCCGGCAAAAAAGATGATGCCCAGTATAAGTCCCAGCACCACCGTGATGATTTCAAGGGCCGTGCCCCGCATGAGCAATGCCGGGTTGAACACAAAAACATAGGGAATGATAAAACCTGCCAGTGACAGCTTAAAGGCTTCTATGCCCGTCTGAAGGGGTTTGGAACCGGCAATGGAGGCGGCACAGAAGGCCGGCACACACACCGGCGGGGTCACCCCGGCAAGGACGGCAAAATAATACACAAACAGATGGGTGGGGCAGCATTTCGGCCCCCATGGCAAGAAGGGCAGGGCCGCCAATGGTGATGGCGATGATATAGGCCGGGGTGCAGGGAAGGCCCATGCCCATGACAAGGGAGGTGAACATGATAAGGAGCATGGCCGGCAGCATGTGCCCCCCGGACCAGTTGGTGATGACGGTGGCAATGCCCAGGGCAAGGCCGGTGTGGGTGACAATGGCCACCACCATGCCGGCCCCGGCACAGGCCAGGGCAATCATTATCATGTTACGACCGGAAAGACTTAAGGTTTCCCAGATCCGGGCCGGGTCATGCGCGTATCTTTTTTCAAAAAACTGATACAAAAGGTTACGCCAATGGCGGCATTGGCGGCCAGAAAGGGCGAATAGCCGCGAAGCAGCATCACCACCAGAAAAATCATGGGAATGAGCAGATAGGAATCCCTTAATAATTGTTTATAAGAAATGATATCCGCTTCCGTTACTCCGGACAGGTTCTCTTTTTTGGCCGTGTAATGGACCCGGATCACCATGCTGGCATAAAGCAGCAGGGAGCCGAGCATGGCGGCAATGACGATGTTGACATAGGAGATGCCCGTGATTTCAGCCATGACAAAGGCACCGGCCCCCATCACCGGGGGCATGAGCATCCCGCCGGTGGAAGCGGCGGCTTCCACGGCCCCGGCAAATCGGCGGCGATATCCCAGTTTTTTCATCAACGGAATGGTAAAAACTCCGGTGGAATAGACATTGGCTGCGGCCACCCCGGAGATGGAGCCGAAAAGCCCGGAGGAGATAACTGCGATTTTGGCCGGTCCGCCATTGCTCTTGCCCGCCACTCTGCAGGCCAGATCCGTGAAGAACTGCCCGGTTTTTGTCACCTCCATGAAGGCTCCGAAAATAACAAATAAGGCCACAAAGGTGGCCGAAACCCCGGTGATGGATCCGAAAATACCCGCATCGGTGATGAGATATTGCATTTCAATGAGTTCGGAAAAGGGCAGGGGTTTTGCGTAGAACACCCCGGAAAGATAGGGAGCCGCATAGAGATAGACAAAGGCACCGGCAATGAGCATTGCCATGGCAGGCACCACGGCCCGGCGAACGGCCTCTAGGAGCAGCAGAATCATCATGGTGCCAAGGATAAGCTCAATGGGCAGCACCTCGTCCACAAATTCCATGCGCTCGGTGAGCCGCTCGTAGAAAACAACAATGTACAGGGGAGGGAAAATGGACAATAAGGCTAAAATCCAGTTGCCAATGCCCACCTTCAACCGGTCCTTGTTAAATGCCGGAAACAAAACAAAGGCAGCGGGTAACAAGAACATGAGATGAATGCCCCGCTGGATGCGGGGTTGAAAAATCCCCACAGTGGCCGTATACAGCTGGAAAATGGAAATAATGACAAGCCAGGCACCCACGGCCTTGTCCTGCCAGGTATTGGTTTTATTCATGACATGTTCCTTGTTTTTTTATAGACACACATGGCAGAAAGGCCTGCCACAACGGTTTATTTTCTAATAACGCTCATGTCCTGTCGGACACAACAAATATAGGGTCGTAGACGCGGAGCCAAATGGCATTATGCCGCCCCTCCCCCGACGGGCAATAGGCCCGGACCGGAACTGTAGACAGTTCAATTGTCCGGTTCCTATTACCCATCGGGGGAGGGGCTCTGCTGAAGTAGACTTGAAGGCTACCTTTTCATATAAAACTGCCACGGGCAGACCGTATTCTGGTCCCGGCCTGCTCACAACCAAGCACGAAAGTAATGTTAGGCATGCCTACACTTTCTTATAAACCCACATGGCAGTAATTACCTGCCACAACGAAAGTTGAAACTCTCATCATTACAGCACCTTGGACGGAGTTTTATATAAAAAAATGTCGGGGATGGGTCAGGCCCTTACATGCCTGACCCCGATTAGCCGCACGGCAGGCAAAAGATTAAATCTTACTTCATGAAACCTGCCTCTTTATAGTATTTTTCCGCACCGGGATGGAGGGGAAGGGCCACATTCTTCCATCCGGTTTCAGGCAGGAAGTTTTTATTGGCCGGGTTGATGGCGTAAAGCTCTTTTGTATTTTCACAGATAATTTTGGTGATGGTATAGGCCACATTGTCCGGCACATCTTTGTTGATGATCAATTCGCCGGCTGATACAACGGTGGGGATGTCCAGCTCCTGATCTTTGTAAGTGCCTTTGGGAATCATGCTTCGTCCGGAATCCAGGGAAAGGGTGCCAAGCTCGGCATTCAGATGGCCAATGCAGTCATCGGACAGTGAAATAAGGCTGGAATCGCGGCTGACGGTCATCTCTGTAATGGCCGCACCGGGAAGACCCAGATGGGTGAACACAAAATCCACGTGTTTGTCTTTGTAAAGGTTAACCATGTCTGAGTAAACGGCGTGGAACACCTTGCCGCCAGCGTTTTTGATGTCATCAAGGGATATGCCGTAAAAACCCAGGATGGTATTCATCAGCGGAAGATCCGAGGTACCCTTCATGGGGGCCGCCACTCTGATTGCTTTGCCTGCCTTTACCATGTCTGCCAGTTGGGCCATGGTGGAGACACCCTTGTCGGCAGCTCCCAGCACATGGATGTGATATATGCCGAAAATGCCGCCCAGGGATCGCACATCGGGGTTGGGAGTTTTATAAACCGGTGCCAGACCTTTCAGGGCCATTTTGTCCACAAAGGTGATGCCCCAGCCCAAATCGTCCTTGTGTTTGGACACCCGCACCGGGTTTACCACGCCGCCGCCGGGAACTACTTTTAAAATAATGTTGGGTTCTTTTTCTGCTATCATTCGGGCGATACCGCCGGCCTGGACATACCAGCCACCGCCAACGCCGCCTGCCACCCAGGTCATGGTGGTGGGTTCGGTGACCGTGAATTCATCGGCCATGGTTGCCGAGGGCAGTGCCAGGAGGGCTGCTGCCACAAGGGTTAACATGCAGATCATTACTTTTTTCATTTTTTTTCTCCCTTTGTTGATGAGGGGGGATACACTCATTGTTTTCCGTGTCCGTACATGGAACACTTGAGTGATGATAGTCCCCGTTAATGCTGATGCCTACCTCAGTCTTCAATAACACAAGCCTGATCCCATTGGCACGTCAATTGTGACGGGTGGCCGTCTGGTGATCAATTCCTTTATAACTAAGGCCTGGAAATTTCCGCACTCCATGAAGGAGGCAGCAACTTTCAATTTACAGTTTAAGCCCTTTGTTCCTTGGCTGTTTGCGGCGATTGATTCTTAAATTCGGTAAATCAATGAGGGTTGACGTTTTATTAAGTGTTCTGCATCCAGGAGTACACCGGCGGGATATCATCGGATTCCGGTTCACTTTTTATGTCCAGAAATATGGGGGCCTTGGAACTAAAGGCAATGTCAAGCCCCTCTTCCAGCTGTTCCACGGTTTCAATGGATAATGCCTTGAGCCCAAAGCCTTCTGCCACCTTGGCCGGGTTGTTTGGATTGAAATCCACGGAAAAATAATTTTCATTGGAATGGAGTTTCTGCAGGGCCTTGATCCAGCCAAAGGCGCTGTTGTTAAAATGGATGAGAACGGCGGGAATATTGAGGCGGGAAACGGTTTCCAGCTCTCCTGCGGACATGCCAAGAGACCCATCGCCAAACAATCCCACAAGTTTTGCATCGGGCCGGGCAAAATGGGCACCCACCACGGCGGGGATGGCATAGCCCAGACCTCCATAGGCCCGAGGAATGATGAATCTGGAATTCTTGGCTGCCAGTCTCAGATACCGGGTGGTGTAGGGGGTGGGGGTACCGGCATCGGAAATAACGATGGCGGTTTCGTCAAGGTGTCGGTTCAGTTCTGCAATGATGCGATGGGGTTTTAAGGGGGTGGTGTCCATCTGGAAATTTTTTTCCGCCTCCTGCCAGAAGGTATTGCGCTGGGCATTGAGATCGTTGAGCCACTCCGAGGCCTGTCTGTGGGCGGTTTTTCCCTTTAAAAGAGTGACCAGATCTTCCACCACCAGTTTTGCATCCCCGGCCACACTCAGGGTGTTGGCAAAATTATTGCCCAGCATTTCAGGATTGAGATCAATCTGGAGAATCTTGCGGCCGGGTACCTTGGAGGGCATGGTCCAGTTTATGGTGGACACGGAACCCATTTTACAGCCGATGTATAAAAGTGTGTCGGCCTCTTCAATGGCACGGTGAGCATGGGGGTGAAAGCCGTTGTCGCCGATGACGCCCAATGCCAGGGGGTGATTGTCGGGCATGATGCCCTGGCCGGATATGGTGGAAACCACAGGTGCTGCCATCCATTCTGCCATGGATTGAATGGCCTCACCGGCCTGGGAATGGTTGGCTCCGCCCCCCACAATGAGGGTCAGCTTTTGGGCCGCTGTCATGTGAGCCACCATTTTTTCCAGCTCCACCCGGGCACCCCGGGTGCGAAATGCCGGGTAGGTGCAGCAATTTTCATCCCCGTACAGGGGAAGATCCCCTTCGGGCAGTTTGCCGTACAGTATCTCTTTGGGGATGGCCAGGTGTACCGCACCGGGGCGACCTGTGGTGGCGATTCTGAAGGCCCTTCGTATCACCTCTGGGACTTTTTTAACATCTTTCACCACATAGGCCCATTTGGTGATGGATTCAAATAGTTTCTGAGTGTCAAGCTCGGTGATGGTCTGTTTTCCTTCTCCGGAAAGCGGCACATCCGATGTGATGGCGATGACGGGAATGGACGATGCATTGGCTTCGGCCACCCCGGGGACTGTATAAAGGGAACCGGCCCCGGAGGGGCATTCGCAGATGCCGGGTTTGTGACTAAGCCTTGCATAGGCATCGGCCATGAAGGCTGCGGATCTTTCGTCCTTGGCCATAACATGGGTAAGGGCTTCCATGTTTTCATGGAGTGCTTCATACAGTTTAATACTGGTATCTCCGGGCACACCAAACAATACCTTGACCTGGTATTGTTTTAACATTTCGACGATGGTTTGAGCGCCATTCATTGCAGACTCCTTGCTGGGAAATTAATATTATCACAGGACCTTCATGCTCTCTTAACCCTGCTTTTCAGTAAATGCAGTTGGATTTTCAAGCCAATGTCACCAGGCTATGATGTGTCTTGAAAATCGTGGGTGGATTTCTTACATCTTCATCAAGTTCAGGTGTTGATAAAACTAATAAATTATTTAATTAATTTTTTAATAAATTATTTAACAAAGAAATTGCATAAAAATTAACTAATGTCAATATGAAAATTTCATTTGTTATTTGTGACATTAATTCAATGCATTAGTGGATACCTTTTGGAGCAGTTTGTTGGTTTTTAAGCAGGTAAATGTTTTACCTGAAACAGGATACTCCTTGCCATTTTTATGGTTCTGACATATTAGTCTGACATGAATATTGGGGACTTGGTCATTACATCGGCCATTGATTTTGGGTCAATGGGTCAGGTTTGTGCTATTGGCATTATCGACCATGGCCTGTGCAAAAACCAAAATCAACGATAATGCCAATAACGCAAGTCTGACCCCTGCCCCAAATGGCCGATGTTGTGACCAAGCCCAATATTGGGTTTGATCGTCTTGTTGAAAATTGTTTTACCATGGTGCTGATAAAAGGACATGTATGCCCCGGAAAAAAATTGAAAAAGAATCTGAGAAAACGGACCTGACCCAGAAGGCTTACATGGCCATTCGTCAGATGCTGTTTTACAATGAAATCCAGGCCGGTCAGAAGATAAAGTACAAAGATCTCTCCTCCCGCATCGGCGTCAGCATGACCCCTGTTATTCAGGCCTTGAAATGGCTGGAGTTCACCAATATTGTTCGGCATGAACCCAACAGAGGCTATTATGTCAATGAGATCAGTGTGGCGGAAGTGGTGGAAGTGTACGATACCCGACTGCTTCTGGAAGTTTCCCTGGTACCCAAGATCATAAAAAATGTGGATAAAGAAGGGATTGAAGCCCTTAAAATGGCCTTTGAAGACTATAAGGAAGCAGTGGCAGAGGATAATTTTTACAAGCGCATCATGACGGACATGAAATTTCATATGACCCTGGCGGGTCTTTCCGGGTGTACCATCCAGGTTAAAATGCTCCAGGAACTCATGGATGTGTTATTGCTTCGGTACAGCCAGAACCTTGTGTTTTTAAGCGTTACCGATACCTCTTTGCCGGAACATGCCAAAATTTTTGAAAGTCTTGAAAACCGTGATGAAGCGGCGTTGGAAGCCTGCGTCAGATTCCATGTGGATACGGTGCGAAACCATATTATAAAGGGGATGAAGCGCTTGATTGTGGATAAGCGAGAGTTTTTGTAGAAATAGAAGAAATCAGTGACCGCCATTTTCATATTCGTTGTGTCCGCCAGGACATGCTGCTTTATATGAAAAGGTAGCCTTCAAGTCTACCTCGGCAGAGCCCCTCCCCCGATGGGCAATAGGAACCGGACAATCGAGCTGTCTACAGTTCCGGTCCGGGCCCATTGCCCGTCGGGGGAGGGGCGGCATAATGCCATTTTCATCCTTCGTTGTGTCCGACAGGACATGCGGGTTTATATGAAAAGGTAGCCTTCAAGTCTACCTCAGCAGAGCCCCTCTCCCGATGGGCAATAGGAACCGGACAATCGAGCTGTCTACAGTTCCGGTCCGGGCCCATTGCCCGTCGGGGGAGGGGCGGCATAATGCCATTTTCATCCTTCGTTGTGTCCGACAGAACATGCGGGTTATAAAGAAAAGGCTCCTTTGGGAGAATATCGTTCCCCAAGGAGCCTTTAACTATTGATCATGAATTTTGATGGTACACTGAGCTACAGGCTTTTTAAAATCAGCCCAGGCCAAGCTTTTTAAGGGTTTCAGCCGTGGGAATACCATTGTTGTCCCAGCCCTGAACCTTATAATAATCATCCAGCATGGTCTGCAGATCACAGGTCTGTCCCTTGGCAGGACCCCCTGGCAGTGGCTCATCGGTGATGCGTTTGGGCAGCGAATCATCCTTTCTGTCAAAGCCTGCTTTCACAAGGAACATGCGCTCTGCATTGGTGATGCGTGCTGCCGCCAGGTTCAGTTCTTCAATGGTGTAATCTGCTCCTGTGGCAGTGTTAAGATATGTCAGCATGCCCGTGGGGGACATGGTATTGTTTTTTTCCGCCAGCATTCTGGCACCGAAAAAGATGCACAGTCCTGCTGCATCCACAATGGCCGACAGATCCTGGATGCACTTTGTGGGTGCAGCCTTTCCCTCGGTGACAAACGGGTCCATGGAAAAGGTGGTACCAAAGATCTCAAAATAAGCTGGATCGCCGCGCATGTGGGACCCGCCTATGGGAGACGTGGCATAGGCAAGACCCATGGCCTTTGCCCCCCGGGGTTCATATCCCGGAAATTCCTGTTTTTTGGACACCATGGCAAGCTCCGGATGGCCAAAGCTGTCGGCCAGGCGATAACTGCCGTCGGCAAGCTTGTTTCCAAATCCTTCACGATAGGCGGTCTGGCGGGTGAGTTCCACCAATGCTTCGCCATCCCCCCATTTAAGGGATCGCCCCACTTCGTCTTCGCTTACATAACCGCGATCCACAAGTTCCATGGCACAGGCCACGGTGGCACCCATGGTGATGGTGTCAAGGCCCAGCTCATTGCACAGATAGTTGGCCTTGGTGATGGCGGCCAGATTATTGATCATGCAGTTGGAACCCATGGCATAGACGGTTTCATACTCTGGGCCTTCACCTTCTCCCTCAAATCCGGGTTCCGTCACCTTGGTGATTCTGGCGCATTTGATGGGGCAGCCAAAGCAGCCCTGGTTTTTCACCAGATATTTTTCGGTGAGGGTGGTGCCCTGGATATCTTCCCAGCCGTCAAAGGTGCCCTGTTGCCAGTTCTTGGTGGGGAGAATCCCCTTGGACTGGGTGACGGCCACCACGCCGGAGGTGCCGTTGATGGTCAAACCCACCGGGGTTATTTTGGCTTCGTCGGTGTATTGTTTTAAAATTTCCTGGTTGAATTCCTTGAACGCGTCGGGGTGGGCCAGCTCAATCTTATCATTGCCCAGTACCACAACCCCCTTGAGGTTTTTGGAACCCATGACGGCACCCACACCGGATCTGCCGGCGGCACGGTGTTTTTCGTTCATGATGCCGGCAAAAAGCACCTTATTTTCCCCGGCAGGGCCGATGCAGGCCACCCGGGCTTTGGGGTCTGTCTCTGAAAGCAGCATGTCCGTACTTTCAGGCACATTCTTGCCCCAGATGTGTTCAGCGCTTTTCAGTACTGCCTTTCCGTTGTTGATCCATAGAAAAACGGGTTTTTCCGATTTTCCCTTGAAAATAACACCGTCGTATCCGGCCCGCTTCATCTCCCGGGGCATCATGCCGCCGGAGTTGGAGCAGGTCACCGCCCCGGTCAGGGGGGATTTGGTCATCACCATGTACCGTGCGCCGGTGGGGGCACCGGTGCCGGTTAGGGGACCTGTCATCATGACCATGAGATTTTCAGGTGAGAAGGGATCACAGGTGGGATCCATCTCTTTGTTGAGGTAATAGATGCCTATTCCTCTGCCGCCGATGTAATCTTTGGCAACTTTGGGGTCCAGAAGTTCATCCTCCAGGACTCCGGTTGTCAAATCTACACGGAGAATTTTACCGATCCATCCTTTCATACTTGAGTCTCCTTTACTTATTTGGGACTTCTTCACGACATCGGACTTTTTGGGCTTGCTCATAAGATGGGCCACGCGTCACAATTACTAAGCCTGATCCCTCTTCAGCATGGCCCATTTTGTGACCAAGCCCGATTTTTTTGATAGAGTTAAATGCTGTCTGGTTTTACTGTTTGTCCTGCGTTGCTGCCGGTGGGGCAACAAGAGGGCGCAGCTCTATTAATGCAGCAAATAACTGCTTGTCTTAATTTGTTTTTTATATGTTATAGTATGTGTATCATATAATGAAATAAAAATTAAATCAACATCAAAAAAATAAAAAAAACGGAAAAATGTTTTTGGGTCCATTCGAATCAGAAAAAGTCGGGCTTGGTCATAATATGGGTCTCTTTGGGGTGGGGTCAGGCTTGCGTTATTGGCATTATCGGTGCTTTTGGCCTTTGCACAGGCTGTGGTCGATAACGCCAATAACACAAGCCTGACCCCGTTGGTCCACCAAATGTCACGGGTGGCCATGCTCTGACCAAGTTCGAAAAATTAACGGGACTGAAAATTAAAAACAGAGGTATTGGGTTGATTTTTATGATATTTTGACAAACTATAGAAAACAAGGCAAATTGGCCATGACATCGGCCACCCCCTCCCCAAAAAAAGAAAGGAGAAAGAAGTGAAAAACAGAATCCGCTATGCGCCGCTTCTGGACAAAATCAGTGATCCGGCTCAAGCTGCGGCACATATTGTTGACGGGACAAACCTGTTTATTTCCGGGTTCACCGCCGGCTATCCCAAAATGATTCCTCTGGAACTGGCCCGCCGGGCCGAGCAGGGCGAACAGTTTAAAATTAATATTTATGCCGGTGCCTCCACCGGTGAGCTGGTTGATGGGTTGTTGTCAAAGACGGGTATTGTTAACTGGCGTAGACCCTACATGAGTGACCCTGGCATGCGAAAAAAGATCAATCAGGAGGAGATTCTTTTTAAGGATGATCACCTTTCCCGTCTGGCTTCCCAGGTCCGATCCGGCGACTGGGGGCGGGTGGATGTTGCCGTGGTGGAGGCCCTGGCCATCACCGAAAAGGGGCATCTGGTACCCACCATGTCCGTGGGAAACACCCCCACCTATGTGAAACATGCCGACAAGATCATCATTGAAATGTCTGAAACCGAGCCCCGGGGACTTGAGGGTATTCATGATATTTATATCCCTGAGGATCCCCCCTATCGTATGCCCATTCCCATTTATAGAACCTCGGACAGAATCGGCAAGCCATTCATAGAAATGGACCCCAATAAGGTGGTGGCCATTGTCTTGAGTGGTGAAAAGGACAGTTGTCCGGTTTTCCATGAACCCGGAAAGATACCGCTTTTAATCGGCGAGCAGATTCTGGATTTTATTCGCCATGAGATGGAAAAGGATCGGCTGCCCAGAACCCTTCCCTGGCAAGCGGGTGTGGGGGGCATTGCCAATGCGGTGTTGAGTAAATTCATGGAGGATGATTTTTTCCATAATCTGGACTTGTATGCCGAAGTGATCCAGGACAGCGTCCTGGATCTCATAGACATGGGTAAAATAAGGGCGGCTTCCGCCTCTGCCATGACTCTGTCAGAAAAAGTTAAGGATCGGTTTTTCAACGAAATTTACCGGTATAAAGAAAAGATTGTGCTGCGGCCGGTGGAGATTTCCAATTCCCCGGAGGTGATCCGTCGGTTGGGGGTTCTGGCCATTAATACCGCCCTTGAAATAGATATCTATGGCCATGTTAATTCCACCCATGTCATGGGCTCCCAGCTCATGAACGGCATTGGCGGTTCTGGAGATTTTGAACGAAATGGCTCTGTTTCCTTCATGGTAACCCCATCCGTGGCCAAAAACGGATGCATCTCCGCCATTGTGCCCATGGTGAGCCATGTGGACCATTCTGAACATTCCGTGGATGTGATTGTCACCGAGTATGGTCTGGTGGACACAAGGAACCTTACCCCAAGGCAGGTGGCCGAAGCCGTGATTAAAAAATGTGCCCATCCCGATTACCGGGATCTGTTGTGGGATTATTACTGCCGGGCGGTGAAAAAGGTCGGTGGCCATGAACCCCATTTGCTGGGCGAGGCGTTTTCCTTTCACCAGCGATTCATGGAAAAGGGTGATATGAAAATTTAGAAAAACATGAAGTGCCCTATCTTGTGAGCAAGCCCATTAACTGCAAAAGGAAGCCAATGCAATTAAGTGATTATGAAAAATGCTGTCTGGATGGAGCCCATGGTCGACTCAAACAGGTTGCCATGGAAAATATTGTTCGTTATGGTGTTATTCTTGGTGCCCGTCAATTGTGTGAAGTCACCAAGGCCACCGTATTTTGTGGTGCCCATAACTACATGGATGTTTCTCCGTCAGAGGATATCCATGAGGTATTTTCTCATCTGAACCTGGCAAGGGATGAAACCATTCCTTTTACGGAGACATACCATGGGTGTTATATTCAATCCTGTGTAGCCCCCTGTGATCAATATCAATATAAGCCCTTTGGTCAGAGTGAATCCTTTTTTAAAAAAAATGCCCGATATCTGAAACAGGCAAGGAGTGCAGGGGTTAATATCGCAGGAACCTGTGCCCCCTACCTGACAGGGTGGATACCCATTCAGGGGGAACATTTTGTTACAACAGAGTCCGGGGTGACGGTCCTGGGAAATTCCATCTGGGGGGCAATGGGTAATTCCGATGGGATAGAGGCGGCTTTCTGGTCCGCCATCTGTGGACGGACCCCGCAGTGGGGTAACCACATCAAGGAAAATCGTGCCGGCACTCACCTTGTTAAGGTAGAATCTTCAATAAACTCCCAACTTGAATGGAACCTGCTGGGTAAAGCCATCGGGATGCAGTTGCCCAGCGGCAGTATTCCTGTGGTAACGGGAAACTTTACACATGTCAATTTCAACAAGCTGAGAAGTTTCTGTACCATGATAGCCATTTCCAGCAATTGTGAATTGTGTCATCTGGTGGGGATTACACCCGAAGCCAGAACCGTTGAAGATGCCTTCCAGGGAAGAAAACCAACCGCTGGAGTGGTTGTGAACGATCAAATCATGACCGATGCCTTTGATTCTGTTTGTGATAAGGGGGATAACCAGATAGATTTTGTCAGCCTGGGGTGTCCCCATTATGATATTGATCAGATCCGCCGGGCAGCCATGGCCATACAAGGGAAAAAAGTACACAAGAATGTACATTTTATGGTGTGGACAGTTTACCCGATAAAATGCATGGCCGACGAAAACGGATACACAAAAATAATCGAAGATGCGGGGGGGCACCTCTACACAAGCTCCTGTCCCAGCACCATGGGCGAGGTTTTTTTGAATCAGTACCGTGGGTTTGTATTGGACAGCCTTAAAATGGCCGGTGCATTAAAATCTGAGGTCAATGGCAGGGTCTATCTTGGAGATGTGGAAGATTGCATTGATGCGGCGATAAACGGAAAATGGGAAGAGAAGAAAAAATGGACAAAAAAATAATTCAGGGTAGAGGGGTTATTCCGGGTGTCGTTGAAGGAGAGGCCCTTGTCTGCCCCAAAAGCATTACAGGGTGGGGGGGGATAAACCCGAAAACAGGGGTTATAATGGAATTTGGCAATATCAATCGAGGCCAGTCCATCAAGAATAAAATACTGGTGCTCCCCGGCAGCAAAGGGTCAAACGGCTGGTCATGTTATTTTGGTGCCACCAGGGTTGCGAACACATCACCCAAGGGATGGTTATTCACAAAAATTGATTCCAGTGCCGGTGTTGCCAGTGCCGTGATGAACATCCCGACAATTGTCGATTTTGATTCGGACCATGACCCCTGCACGCTTATTTCAAACGGAGACTGGCTTAAAATAAACGGTGAAACGGGGCAGGTGGAAATTTTAAAATGCATTTCTGATCCTTTTTTTTAAGAGCGGTGCATTTTGATTTCAGCCACATCCTGGAATCGACTTACCATGAAATACTGGTCCACAAATACCTTGAACATGGCGGTTGCAGGGTCCGTGGCAAAGGCCTTCAGGTGGGGGTGTCGTTTGAGGTAGCGGGCCAGATGCTGCTCCCTTTCCGATCCTGAAATTTCAGTGGCAGTGCCCGTGGCGGTGACGGAAATGGCATTGTGGATATCGGATACCTGGTTCCGGCTGTTGTTGATCAACAAAGCCACCCGGGGGCTTGCCATGAGGTTGTCATATTTCCGGGTGGCGGCGGGGGTCAGGAAAAACAGGTGTTCAAGGGCTTCATCGGCGGCAAAGGCCAGGAGGCTGGCATAGGGCTGATGGTCTTTCTGGGTGGCAAGAACGGCAAGGTTTTCGGTTTCAAACAAGGCTTTTATTTTATCCAATACCTGGGGGGCGGGTGTGTTCATGGAAACTCCTTACTGTGAGAAAACGGTTAAAAATGGGGTGATGGCCTTTGGGGCCGGATCGGATGCCCGTTGAAGGCTCTGCTGAGGTAAATTTGAAAGCTACCTTTTCATATAAAAAACCCGCATGACAGTCTATCCTGTCATAACGAATAATGGGTTGTAGACGCGGAGCCAAATGGCATTATGCCGCCCCTCCCCCGACGGGCAATGCTCCCGGACCGGAACTGTAGACAGTTCGATTGTCCGGTTCCTATTGCCCATCGGGGGAGGGGCTCTGCTGAGGTAGACTTGAAGGCTACCTTTTTATATAAAAAAAACGTAATATTTTATTTTATGATGAATGTTTCCCTTTTTTAAAAAGTGAAATTTCATTTAGCATCAAAATTATATACATCTGGTGATGCTGATGTCGAGTGTTTTTAACGGTCGGGGAAAACAGGGCATTGATTACGCCCTTATAATGCCCCCCATACCTTTTCCAAAAAGGAGGAATTCATATGCTCAGTCCCATTAAAATAGGTATCAGTTCGTGCTTGCTCGGAAAACAGGTTCGGTACGATGGTGGCCACAGCCATGATCGCTTCCTCACCCAGACCCTGGGGCTTTTTACCGAATATGTGGCGGTGTGCCCCGAGGTGGAGTGCGGCATGCCCATCCCAAGGGAGGCGGTGCGGCTGGTGGGTGATGCCCAAAATCCCCGTCTGTTGACCCAGAAGACCGGTGTCGACATGACCGATCAGATGAAAACCTGGATGGAAAAGCGCCTTGATGACCTTGAGTCGGAGAATTTGTGCGGGTTTATTTTTCGGAGTAAATCCCCCAGCAGCGGCCTGTATCGCATCCGGGTGTATGGGGATGACGGCATGGTGCGAAAAAACGGCCAGGGGATTTTTGCCAGGGGGTTTACGGAACGATTTCCCCGTATTCCCGTGGAAGAGGCGGGCCGACTCCATGATCCCAAACTGCGGGAAAATTTCATTGAAAATATTTTTACCCTGAAGCGCTGGCGGGATCTCATTGCAACGGACAAAACCCTTGGTGGACTGGTGGGATTTCATACCCGGAATAAGCTGTTGATTCTCTCCCACAACCAGGATCTCTATCGCCAGATGGGAAAACTTGTGGCCGACGGGAAAAATATGGGCCTGGACCAGTTGTTTAATACCTATGAAGAGACATTACTGAAAGCATTGGCACTGATGACCACATTGAAAAAAAATATCAATGTGCTCCAGCACATCATGGGATACTTCAAGAAAGAGTTGAGTCCAGATGAAAAAAGGGAACTGCTTGACCTGTTTGATCAGTACCGGGACGGGTACGTGCCCCTCATTGTACCCATCACGTTGATTCGGCACTATGTGTTAAAGTATGATCAGCCCTGGCTTAAAACCCAGACCTATTTAAATCCCCATCCCTTTGAGCTTAAGTTGAGGAATTATTTTTAACTGGATGTCCAGGTTTTTGTTAATCAGATATGCTTCTTATGCTGAAAGTGCCTTTGCCATTTTAGAAGCAGAACCTGCATCCGGAGCAAAACCGTCTGCACCGATCTCATCACAGAAGGCCTGGGTTACAGGGGCACCACCGATCATGATTTTCACCTGATCCCTCAGACCGCTCTCCACAATGGCCTCAACGGTTTTCTTCATCATGGGCATGGTGGTGGTCAAAAGAGCGGAAAGGCATACGATTTGGGCATTTTTCTTTTTGATTTCAGCCACGAAATCTTCAGGAGCAATATCCACACCCAGGTTATGAACGGTCATGCCGGCACTTTCCATCATCATGCCAACCAGGTTCTTTCCGATGTCATGGAGATCGCCTTTAACGGTACCGATGATCACGCTGGCACCGGCATCGTCCTCACCTTCCCCCAGAAGGGGTTTCAGGGTAGCCACGCAGCTTCCCATGGCCTGGGCTGCCATCAAAACTTCGGGAATGAACATGTCTCCATTTTCCATTTTTTCCCCGACAATATCCATACCGGCGATGAGGCCTTTGTTGAGAATATCCGTGGCGGGAACCTTTTCTGCGATGGCTGCGTTTACCAACCGGGTCACTTTATCTGTGTCACAGGCTACCAGTGCTTTAATGATTGCATTAAAATCTGCCATTTTTATCTCCTTAGTTTTGTTTTTTTGAGGTATATCGACCTTCTTCTCCTAATTATATAGGAAGGGGGCAAGCCTGCGCTGTTTATATATTTTGAATTATGAGCTTTAAATAACATGATTACCTGAAAAGGTTATAGAATGGAAAGGACATATTTTTGAAAAAAAACGACCCTTATAAAGTTTTTGCTGCCAGGAAAAAATTCACGGACTGGAATGCGCGATTTGTCTGATTTGAGTGGCTTTTATGGCCTTTTGCTGTTATTTATGCTTAACCTTTATAAATACCTGATACTTGATGTTTAAATTTTTGTTGGCTGATTTTGATAGAACGGGATCTGGCTGAACTCAAATTGATTTTTAGGGCTTGATCGCAAGATGTGCTACCTCCCAAGCACGATTTTTAATTTGATGAAGGTCCTGATATGGGTATTTTAAGGCATGCACAACAGCAATGAGAATAGGAGACAGCCCGCTTGCACATTGATAAAAAAAAAGACATGCAAAAGACGAGACGTCTTTCGGTTGGTTTTATTCTGGTTCCTAATTTTACCCTGATCGCTTTTTCAGGCTTTGTTGCTGTACTGAGACATGCGGCGGATGAGGGTGACAATAGTCGCCAGGTGCTGTGTTCCTGGACCCTTATGGCCGAAACGCTTTCACCGATTACATCAAGCTGCGGCGTACAGATTGTTCCCTGGGAGACGTTTAAGAATCCCGGAGAGTTTGATTATGTTGTGGTTGTGGGAGGGTTGCTGCCCAAACAGGGTATGTATGAGAAGGAGGTGGTCAATTATTTGAAATCAGCCGAAAAGTATGGGTGCCATATCGTAGGCCTATGCACGGGTAGTTTTTATCTGGCAAAGGCAGGACTCATGAAAAACAGGAAGTGCTGCGTGCACTGGTTCCATTTCCAGGATTTTATAAATCAGTTTCCCCTGTCCATTCCTGTGACTGATGAAATTTTTATTGAAGATAGAACTTATATCACCTGTCCCGGGGGTACCTCCGTCAACGATCTTGCGCTGTTTATCATTGAGCGCCATCTGGGCAAGGAGAGAGCCATCAAATGTCTGAGACACCTGCTGCTTGACTGGGGGCGGACCCACAATCACCCCCAGATGCCCTTTACTGAAAACTATTTGCTGATTTCCGACCCGAGGGTGAGAAAGGCTATTTTTTTCATGGAGCAAAACCTGGACAAATTTCTTACTGTGGCAGAGATTGCAGATCACGTAAGCACCAGTGCAAGACAGATAGAGCGTCTTTTTAAAATTCATTTAAACAAGTCTCCCCTGGCCTATTTTAGAAAGATCCGCCTCTCCTATGGAAAATGGATCATCCAGAATACAGAACGTTCTATCACAGAAATTGCCTACGAATGCGGTTTTTCAGACGGATCTCATTTTTCAAGATGTTTCAAGGCAGAATTTGGAAAGACACCGGCTGAAGTGAGAAAAATCAACAGTTTGGAGTCAAAACAAGCATAAATATCAACAGCGTGTCAGACCTTAAGTTTAAATTGGTGCCGGAGATGATTCCGTTATTTATCCAGATAAGGCCTTCCTCATACACCCGGGCACCTTTTTTTTTATTCCTCGGTATCCAGATTTAATCCGGAATGCCCATGTTGATTTTCATTTCCCAGGCACAGATATATGGCAGCAAGGGGCGTGTCCATGGACCAGAAGGCGTGGAGACATTCAGGGGGGATGAGGATATGTCCACCCGGTGGAATGCTGATGATGGGGCCACTGGCAATATGCCAGGTCCCCCTTCCTGAAACCAGGTACAGACATTCGGGTGCCGGATGGGAATGGGGAGGATAGTAAATATTGGGACTGAGCAACATCACTCCCACGGTTACGGTGGAACTGGTGAACAGCCCATCTGGTCCGATTAGCTCAAAGCAGGCGTAGTTATCCACAAATTCCGTGTTGACGTTTTGCCCCCTGTAGCCTGGGTTCACCATCCAGTAAAGATAAGGCGTGAGAGCTTCAAGACAACGAACAAGATCCCCGGCGCCGATATCTTTGGCCATCTTAAGCGCACTCTCCCAGTGCCGGGTGGCCGGTTGCTCCTGGGGCTCAAGACCGGCATAGCTATTGAACGCCTCTCTTTGCTGCATGAATATCTTTTTGATCTCATTGTATTCCGGTTCTTCGGGGAGGATATCCTCCTCCAGGCGTTGTTGAAGGATTTCAAGAAGTTCCTTTATCTGTCCAAGCACTTTTTCCTTGTTTGTCAAATCCCTTGCTCCTTGTTAATCTCTGAATTAATAAATAAGTCATCCTTTAACCACGACACCGGACCCAAGCCGTTTAATCTGCTATGCCAAGGTACATCTTGCGGATGTGATCGTTTCCAAGAAGATTGGCGCTGCTATCCTCCATGGTGATTCTTCCGTGCTCCATCACATAGGCTCTGTCTGCAAATCTCAAGGTGGTAT
This sequence comes from uncultured Desulfobacterium sp., assembly GCA_963674605.1. Classification (GTDB taxonomy): domain Bacteria; phylum Desulfobacterota; class Desulfobacteria; order Desulfobacterales; family Desulfobacteraceae; genus Desulfocicer. The sequence goes on from OY771474.1 coordinate 3,678,312, forward strand.
CCACGTTCTGTTCCACGATGAGAACCGTGACATTTTCTTCTCTTAATTTGTCAATGGTCTCGAACACGGCGACCACGTTTTCCGGAGAAAGTCCCATGGATGGCTCGTCCAGGATGATCATGGCGGGATTACACATCAGCCCCCTTGCGATGGCAAGCATCTGTCTTTCGCCCCCGCTCATGGTACCGGCAAGCTGGGGGCGCCTTTCTTTGAGTCTCGGGAAGAGCTCAAAAACATAATCAAGATTTTTTTTAATTCTTATACCATCTTTGATGGAATAGGCACCCATTAAAAGATTATCTTCAACCGTCATTGAAAGAAAGAGATTTCTCTCTTCTGGAACAAAGGCAAGTCCCTGGTTGACCAGCAGATGGGATGGCATGGCGGTAATATCGGTTTCCATGAATTGAACTGATCCGCCCATGGGGGGAAGAATTCCGGTGAGGCATTTTAGAATCGTTGTTTTGCCGGCCCCATTGGGACCAAGGATTGCAACCATCTCGCCTTTGGAAATTTTTATGGAAAGATCCCAGATGATTTGAAGACGGCCATAGCCTACGTTTAAATTTTTTACTTCAAGCATATTTTCTCCTTAAAGCTTTGCATTGGCGCCAAGATATGCCTTGGAAACCACAGGATCATCAGTGATCTCACGGGGGGTTCCATCGGCAATTTTGCGCCCGAAATTTAAAACAGCGATCTGGTCGCATACGCTCATGATCAATTTCATCAGATGTTCCACAATGAGAATGGATGTACCGTGATCCCTGATGCGCAGGATCAAAGAGGTTATGTCCACGAGTTCAGACGGGGTCAGGCCTGCGGCCACCTCATCAAGAAATAAGAGTTTACAGTCCGTTGCAAGGGCACGGGCAAGTTCGAGCATCTTGAGCTGCATTGTATTGAGGTTTTCAGCAATGACATCATGGCCCATGGGAAATTCTACAAAATCCAGCATTTCAACAGCTTTTTTGCGGGAACCAATCCCCCCTTGCTGTTTTCCAAAAACCGATCCCACCATTACGTTTTCAAGCACCGTCATCTGGGGGAAGAATTTTACGATCTGGTAGGTTCTGGCCATGCCGGAATGGCAGCAGCGATTGGCCTTGAAACCGGTGATATCCTTGCCGTCCAGGATGACCCGCCCCTTGGTCGGGGGAAAGGTGCCGGCAATGCAGTTTTGAAAGGTCGTCTTGCCTGCACCGTTGGGACCTATCAAGCCCAGAATTTCTCCTTTTTTCAAGGAAATTGATACGTCTTCGACAGCTTTCAGACCTCCAAAATATTTACACAAGCCTTGGGTCTCTAAAATTATATTCATCCATGCCCTCTTGTTCGCGTGTATTCATTTTCATCATCCAAAACCTCGGCTGAAACAGGATGCCTTGTCATAAATGGACCGCCTGCCAACTGTGACGGATGGCCCATGTTGTGACCAAGCCCGAAACAGGGAGCCGTTAATGATCATCGACTCCCTGAAAAATGCTATTTCATGTTTGCCGGTATGGCCAGATCTGCCTCTTTCCACTCGTCGGGCCAGATGATCTTTGCCCTGCCGTCAAAGTATTGGGTAACAGGAAAGATATAATAGCCTTTGCCCACAACGGGATCGGGAAAGGTTTCGGGTGTATACTTGTACTCTTCCATGAGAAGGCCGTCGGTAAATGAGAGTTTACCGGTCATGATCTGCTCTTCAGCACACTTCATTAAGGATTCCGTGGTCAATTCACCATAAGTTTCCAGGGTGGTTTTCAACACCTTGATAAAAAACATGGCCGTGTCGTGGCAGAGTCCGGCGGATGACGCGCCCGGCTCAAACCCGAACCGACTCTGGAAGTCATCCCGGAATTTGCGGGCCTCGGGGGTTGTCCACTGGGGAATCTGGTCCAGCACATAATCGGAGGCATTTCCGGTCATTTTGTACCACTCTCCCACCCATCCAAGGCCATCGGAGAGGATGAGGCTTTTCACACCGATCTCACGGCTCTGTTTGATGAATGCAGAAACGGATGGCGGATCAGACATGGAACCCACGGCAACGGACACCTTTTGCCGCTTGATCTTGGACAGAAGGGGATAAAACTCGGTTTCGCCCAGCTGGACATACTCTTCGCCGATCACCGTCCATCCGGCGTCCTCAAACTGTTTTTTTACGGCTCCACCAAAGGCACGTCCCCAGTCGTTGTCCACACCATATACCAGAACTTTTCTGGATTTGGGTTTCCAGGTACCATTGGCAATGGCCGTTTCCAGGGAATTGATATAGCCGATGCTCAGTTTTTCTGCCAGGGGCCAGGTTTTTCCCACCCAGTATTTGTATTTTTCAGGGTTTGAGTTGTATTTGTCGTTCATGATCTTGCCGGCACCAAAGCTGAAGAAATGAGGTATTTTATGTTTGGATGCAACTTCCATGCAGGATGCGGATACCCAGGAGTGCCAGGTGTTGTAGCCCACATCAATATTATCCCGGACAATTGCCCTTTCATAGGCCTTGGCTGCTTTTTCAGCATCCGATTCCGAATCAACCCATACAAATTCAATCTTGTAGTCGCCGATTTTCCATTCAATGTCATCAAAGGCCATGGTGATGGAATTTTTAAATTCCTCACCCACCCTTGAGGCCGGTCCTGTAAAAGGACCGATGGACCCCACTTTCAGCACTTTTTCTTCTGCCACAGCTGACGGGATTGTGCCCGACATTATCAGGCAGAGCATTACACCAACCACAAAAGCCCTGGTTAATATTTTCCATCCCGGTTTTTTTGAACTGTTTTTCATCTGAAACTTCCTCCATTTTCTAGAAACGTTGTTGCTTCAATTTGGTTTGTAAAAAAACGCCTCTTCAGTGTTGGTTTGTCTGTTTCCTCCTTCTTAGATTCTTTTCATTATTTTATTTCCCGCGCCATTGGGCATGCCCTGGGTATCTTCACTTTTTGGGGAAAATAGATGGATCAGTTTTTCCCATAATCCAGCCAATCCTTTGGGATAGTAGATCATGACAAGGATCATCATTACTCCGTAGAGAATCATACGAAATTCAAGGAGATCTTTCATGAACTCCATTGCCGGAATCATTACCATGGCCGCTGCAAAGGAGCCCCAGATGGTTCCTCTACCGCCGATGTAGGCAATGGCCATGATTTCCACCGTGTGGCTGGTGTGCATTAATGTGGGGGTTAAGATTCCTATAAAATGGGCATAAAAAGCGCCCAGAAAACCTGCAAGCGCACAGGACACGGTGAAATTCATCACCTTGTAATAGGTTGCGTCCACTCCGGAGGATGCAGCGGCTTCAAGATCCTGCCCGATGGCCCTGAAGGCCAGTCCGATGTGGGAGCGTGTGATGCAGACCAGCAGGATATAAATCACAAATACCATGACCAGGATAATATAATAGTAGGGCCAGTTGGTTACGCTTTCAAAGAGCAGGGGGATGGTGATGCCGGCATAGCCCTGGGTAAGATCCACCAGGTTACCGGTGGTTGACATCATGGCCAGGGCCACAAACCAGGTCATGCAGGATGCAAAAATACCACCCAGCCGAAGGGTGAGAAGCCCCAGACCAAAGCCGAGAATCGCAGCCATAAATCCGCCAAGGGGAATGGTCATAAGAGGAGACCAGCCAAGTTTCACCACCAGAAGGCCGGAGGTATAGGCACCCATGCCCATGAAGGCGGCAAAGCCGAAATTGACGATATTAATAAAACCTGCAGTAAAATCAAAGGCCATGGCAAGGCCTGCAAACATAAGGGCCGATATCAAAAGCCTCAGGATAAATTCATCGGTTATGACCATCGGGATCAGGGCAACAACCACCAAAAGTCCCATACCCAAAGGGGATAAGCCAATTTTGTTCAGGCGCTTTGTCCAGTTTTCAGTTGCTTTGTTGATGTTCTTTGTTTCAGTTTCCATGAGTAATCTGTCCTTTTGCAGTTCCTATTCAACCGCACTTTTCACGCCGGTGTTTCCAAAAAGTCCGTTGGGCTTAAACAACAGAATCATAATAATGATGGTGAGACTGATCACATCCTGCCAGCCACCGGAGAAATAAGAGTAGGTGATGGTCTCAAGAAGGCCCACAAGGAGACCGCCGATGATGCTGCCACCCACATTGCCCATGCCGCAGAGGATGAGCACAAACCACGACTTGTACAGGGGTTGGATTCCCATGGTGGGATAGGCCGGATTGATGGAAAGCAGGCAGGCGCCGGCAATGCCGGCAAGCATTGCACTCAGGGAAAAGGTAAGGGTGTGGATAAAATTCAGATCAATACCCACAAGACCGGCTCCGATCTCATCCTGGGATACGGCCCGTATGGCCCGGCCCGTTCGGGTTTTGCTTAAAAAAAGGATAAGGGCGGTAATGGCAATAACGGCAATGAGAAAGCCTACCCCCCGGTCCATGGAGATGGACATGCTGGAAATCCCTCGAATCCGTCCTCCCCAGTACTGAGTGATTCCGTAATAGGTGCTGCCCCAGAAAAGTTTTGCTGAATTCTGAAGGATAATGGAAATGCCCAGGGTGACTAGAAAGGAGTTCATGAGCCACTGTTTTTTAGCCCGCTGCCTCAAAGGGTAAAAAAAGACTTTTTCAAGAATGCTCCCCACGATAAAGGTCATCATAGCGGCAAAAATCATTGCCGGAATTGGGCCGAAATTAAGAACGGTAAATGCGAAATAGGCAAAATAAGCCCCAAGCATATAAAGTTCTCCATAGGCAAAATTGGCGATGTTCATCACTCCGAAGACCAGGGACAGTCCCACCGCCATCAGGGCGTATATCCCGCCTCGCAATATGGCGGTGACAAGAAGATCCCACCATTCCACTAACAGTTCCATAGAACACTCCTTTAAACAGCAATATCAATAGTCTCTTGTTATAAGTGCAGATTAACGCCACCGGTTTCATCCGGAGTTGTGGAAATCAACACCCCGGATGAGAACCATGGCACTCTTCCTCCTTTATACATGGCCATAATAGTTCCGGTGGGCCACGGCTGAAAACGCGTAGTCCAGAAGGGTGCCCCAGCTGAAAACGGGAAGGTCCACACGTTGTTGAACGGCCCTTGCAAAGGGCTGCATTCCTGTACACTCAAGCATGATGGCGCCAATGTCCGGATTTTTCTGAACAACAGCCTCGCAGGCGTGAATCATCTGATCCTGGGCTTTGTCGTAATAGATTTCCGGGCATTCAGGTCGCTTTTCAGGATCCCAGAGATTGTCAAACTCCGTGCATCCGTATTCGTCCTGGGCTCCGGCGATAACAATATTGGAATCCGGATCAATGCCGACGTTTTCAAGGTGGGTATTGGTGAGAAACCGGCGCTGGGCACAGACAATGCCCACCTTCTTTTTAGGACCGATGGTCTGCTGAATAAACGGAACCTGGAGAAGGCTTGACATGAAGACCGGCACATCCACCGCACCTGCCACATCCTTCTGGAAATAGGCAAAATAACCGCACTCCGCTGCGATGGCTTTGCATCCCATGCGTTCAAGTTTTCTGGCTGCATCAAGGATCGGTTGACGGCAGGGGGTCTTGTCCTGTTCCCATACCAGGGCATGATTGTCCACCCCTTCGCAGATTTCGTATTGTATGGGATAGCCAAAGGCACTGGCGTTTCTGACGTCGCCTGGAAATCCCGGGTAGGCGTCGTCCAGCACCATGATGCCGATGCCCATGCCGTAGCAGGTATGATTTTTTCTTGTTCTGATATAGTTGATATTCATATCGCGGTTTTGATACATGCTTTTCTCCTTTTTTTTATATGAAAAGGTAGCCTTCAAGTCTACCTCAACAGAGCCCCTCCCCCGACGGGCAATAGGAACCGGACAATTGAGCTGTCTACAGTTCCGGTCCGGGCACATTGCCCGTCGGGGGAGGGGCGGCATAATGCCATTTGGTTCCGCGTCTACGACCCTATCTTCGTTGTGTCCGCCAGGACATGACCGTTATATGAAATACTCAGCAAATCAGGGGCGTATTTCAAGCTTCGTTGTGGGCAGAGGCGGATCAGAATACGGTCCGCCCGTGGCGGTTATATGGTGACGAATTTAAGCAAGCTGAGCCATCTCGTCGGGGAACTCCATGAGTTTTGAAGAGATCCCAAGGCGTTGAAGAAAATGTTTAAGGTCGTTGGTGACATCCCTGTCCATGTGGGGGCGTTTGTAGTTTCCCCGCATGGATTCATAAATAGAATTAACAACCAACAGATTATGAGGATCTTTTCCTGTGTCTGTTCCAGGGCGGTTGTGGCTTAATTGGGAAATAAAAGGCACGTTTCTGCAATGCTTCATGGTGTGGGGGCTGGTGAGAAACTGGCCCCCGGGACCGACCTGGTCTATGGCATCCAGTCCAAGGGCATCTGCATCCATGGATTGCTCAGTCATCAAATAATCGATCATGTCCATGATCTCAAGATCAACGATAAACTGTTCATAGGACATGGCACCATAGCTCTCAAGGATGCCTGCAGAGTGAAGAATAAAATCCGTCCGGGACTGGCGGGTGGACAGCATGGCCAGCATGCTTTCGTACCCGCTTTGGACTGAAACACATTTTGCGTCGTTGCTGGTGCCTCCGTTTCTTGAAGGAAGGCAGTATCGCCGGGCCAGGGCCGAGCAGTAGCGCGACTGGATGGCAAACCCGGGTGATCCTATGGAAATGCCTCCGGTACGAAGATCGGCCGTTGTTGCCTGAAGGCCGTAAACCACGGGGGTTCCCGGTTTGACCATCTGGGCAAAGGTGATGGCGGCCAGGGCTTCGGCATTGCCCTGGGCGATGTTGCCGGCAAGGGTCACAGGGCCTGTTGCGCCTGCCATGGGTCCGGGAGAAATAATCAGGGCCTGGCCGTAGTCAGCAACGACTTTTATGGTGTGAATGGCATTGGCATCAATCTGAAGGGGGCTCAGGGTGTTGACCAGGGTCAGTATCCTGGGGTTTTCAACAAAGGAGTCCCGGCCATGGAACACAATGGTACCCATTGCCATGACCTTTTCAATCTCCGCAGCCGTACCGGGTATCCCCAGAATCACCTTGTCCGAAAGATTTACCGTGGCCCATATCATCAAAGGGGTGGCAAAGGCTGCCGGAATATCCTCCGGCTGGACAATAATGCCGCCGTTGATCTTGAAACGAGGGCTCTGGTGCACCAGCTTCACAAAGGTAAGGTAATCGTTGAATGTTGCGCTTCGTTTTGTTCCATTGGCCGTTATGATTGATGGGCACCCATAGCCCGCCCCATAGTGGGTTTCCCCCCTTCCAAGTACCATGTCATGGGCGGGATTTCTGGCAGACAGGGTAAAAGATCCGGGTGCTTTTGCAATGGAAGCCATCACCTGTTCCTCGGTGAAAAATGCCGTGCTGCCGGAGACTTTAACGCTGTTTTTTTTCAGAAGATCAAGGGCCTGGGGATCCAGAAAGCGGATCCCCACCCTGTTGAGAATCTCCATGGATGCCTGGTGAATCTTGTCAAGGTTCTCTTTCACAAAGGGCTCCCTATAAAGGTTTCCGGGCTTCCAGTTCCGCTGTTTTTTTGTCCAGCTGTGCAAGGAGCTCTGCATCAAGCGTTGCTACCTTGTGGTTGGCCATGATATCTTTTATTTTTGCCTGGATTTTGTTTTTGACTTCAGATTCATCGGGATTTTTCATTTTTCTGCCGAACAGAGTGGGGTAGAAAATTTTTCTGAAGTTCTGAATGGTGTGCACCTCATTGAGGTAGGCACCGGCCGGGGCAATCTTTTCTATGACTTCAAGGGCCAGTTCCTTATCATTCACCTCAACCCCCTGAATATAGTGCTTGAGGTTTTCGATGATTTCGTTACACAGCACAACCAGTTCGGGATTGACGCTGTTGCAATGGTCAGAAACCCCGATATCGTGGATGATATTGGCCCGGGAAAGGAGGGTGGAAAATATCTCCATGGTTGCCTCGGAAACGGCCTGCTCATCTAGAAATTTCGCATCGGTGCATCCGGCTGTACCAAAAAAAGGAAGTCCGTAGGAGCTGACAATTTCAGATGCTGCCGCCACCAGAAGATGAAATTCAACGGCACCATAGCTGCCGATGGTACTTTTCATGTCCATGATGGAGGGCATGGCGCCATAGATAAATGGAGCGCCGGGAGATATCAACTGGTGCAGAACAAGCCCGGAAAGCGCTTCTGCATTACACTGGGCAAGGGTTGCGGCAAAGCTCATGGGGGAGGTGCCCCCCATCATGCAATAGGGCATGTAAACCACGGGAATCCGGTTCTGGGCACTGATGATAAGCTTTTCCGTACTCTCCTCGGGATGTGTCAACGGCGGTATGGGTTCGCAGTAGTTGAAGATAAAGGGTTTTTCCTGGAGATTTTCAAGACCGCCTGCCACAATGGCGGCAATATCGATCACTTCCTGGAGGGAATCAATGTCATTGGTTGAAAAGTTGATGGTTTTACTGAAATGCTTCACCGTTTCAATGAAGGATATCTGGGTCTGGATATCCGGCCTTACATCCCTGGACATGCCAACGCTCAAGACAAAATGAATATTGTCAAGGGCATCGGCCAGGGTACACATGCTCTTTGTATCCTTTTTTAGAAAATTCCTGACCTTTCCGGTTTCCGGATCCACGTATTCCAGCTGATCCGAGTGGGTTCCAAAATAAACCTGATTCTCATGGTTGATGGTCATGGTGGCTTCACCGGCCCGGTTGTAGAGCACCAGTTCCTTGGGTACCGTTTCAAGGGCCTTGCCCACAAGGGCGCGAGGAATCTTCACAAGGCCGTCCGGAGTCACCTCACACCCGGCTTTTTTAAAGGCTTCAAGGCCCCTTTTCCCGCCGACTTTCATGCCAACACCTTCCATGAGATAAAGGCTTGCCCCATGGATTTTTTCAATTTTCTCTGGGGTGAGAATGTTGAAATTGATATTTCGCTTTGCTGAAATTCCCATATCTTCCTCCACGCGGCAGGTCTGCGCTGGTGGCAGAGCCTGCCGGCCGTATGTTGGTCTGCTACTTTTCCGTGTAAACGCCTTCGTTGAGATAGGCCAGCATCTCTTCCTTGGTCATATGCCCGATGCCCAGGTAATCAAGGGTATACCCTGATTGGTAGTAATCGGTCTCAATCATGACATTGGCCAGATTGATCAATGAATCCACCACAGGGGTCTTGACGTTGAATTTTTTTCCCAGTTCGTGGTACATGTGGCAGCCCACTGGAATGTCCTCGGTGATGTAGCGGTTATGAACGGTGAAAGGCCCTGTTCCGTACTGGATATAGTCATGTTCTTCAAAGGGAATCTCATAGTCGTCGCCCATGTACTCGCAGCCGAGAATATTTTCCCGGGAGAAGAACTGTTTCTTTTTAAAATCCTGAATGCCGACGCCCATGGCCTCTGCAATGGCGCACTGCTCCTGATAAAGGGCATACTGAACCTTTGATATGGAGGGGCAGTAGGCGTGGGAGTAGATGGAAAAATCGTTTTTCTCTTCTCCAAAGATAACGCCCCAGTTTTCCATGACACCCACACCCAGGATGGTACCCGGGCAGTGCAATACGGGATTCACATTGGAAAAGCCCGTATCCATGACGGTATTGCCACCCACCGCACCGTCGCCGGTGGTGATGGCATCCATGGTGCCCATGTAGTTGGCGCTTTCAAGGAAATCGTCCAGGTCCGTGGCGGGAAGGGCCGCACCCCTGAGGGTTATGGCCCGGTAGTAGGCACGGATCTTGGGAAGGATGACCCCGCCCTTGATCATGACCCTGCAGCCATATGGGGCACTGGACCAGCCACCGATGATGATATTTTTATCGCATCCGACTTCCCGCATCATTTTTTTCAACAGGAGTGATCCGTAGTTGTCGGGAATGATGTGGATGACCATACCGTCTTCCAGAAGGGGGATCAGCTGTTCAAAGATCATCTTGTGGGCAATGGATGGGGTGGGAATGATGATAATTCCTGCATCTTTCACAGCGGCTGCCATATCTGTGGTAACCTTGTCGAATCGGGCAATACCGGATCGCTCAAAGCCGTATAGATTGAGCTGTTCCCCATAGAGTGTCAATCCCTGCTTTTCGATGCCGAAAAGCGTCTTTTCAGCAAATCCCGGGGAATCCCAAAGTCTTACAGTCTTACCGGAAAGTGCACAATCTGAGGCACAGGCCTTACCAACAGCCCCGGCTCCCAGAACTGCAATGGGTTTGTCTTTGAGATAGTCCATTTTACTCATCGTAGGTTTCTCCATTGTGATATTTTATAATTGTGTTATTCATTTTTTGCTGATTGGGGGATGCTTCAACGCAACTTTGATCTCCTCCCCAGACAGAGAGCGATATTGTGATCACTCTCTTTTTTTTAAACGACTGAACGGCTCTTGAGGCAATATAAAAAATGCCGTTAATTGAACTGTTTTTCATTCCATGATCCCTTTTATCGAACTTCACACCATAACGATAGAATGGATTTGCCATGTATCGGTATAAAAACGACCTCCATGTTAATATTGGGCTTGGTCATGACTTGGGAGACTCGTCATCATCGGCGGGCCGACGGGGTCAGGCTTGTGTTATTTGGGTTTTGATAACTATCTGTGTTTCAAGTCAGATTTCAATAAAATCGTCAATAACGCAAGCCTGACCCCATCCTTATGTGGCCCATGTTGTGACCAAACCCTTAAAATTTAATCAAGGGCTCAATAATTTTGGGATCAACCTTCCCTGGACCTGTCAGATAGGAAAAAAGTGCTTTGGCAATTGCCGGCTCAAGGGCTGGTTGCTCATAGGTGTTGAGCAGGCTTTTCAACGCTTTGTCCATGGAATCAAACAAGAGGGGGGTTTCGTGTTGTCCGTTTCTGTTCCCACGAAGACCGATTCGCGGTATATACGAATGGGACCGGCATTTTTTCAATGTGTCCGGGGCCGTTAAAAATTCACCACCCGCTCCCACGGATTTGATCACCTCAAACGAGAGATCGTCATCGTCGTTAAGGCTGATTTTGTTCATGTAGAGCCGGACGCGGTCCAGAATTTCAAGATCCACCATGAATTTTTCGTAGGAAATGGCAGCGAAATTATTTAAAATTCCGCTGCTGTGGACCGCCAGGCTGATCCCGTTCTGAACGGCGGTGAGCATGGACATCATGCTCTCATATCCTGCCTGGACGGTGACGGCGGCGGCATCATTCACTGAACCTCCTCCCCGGCTGGGAAGGCCATATTTTTTTGCAAGCAGGGCACAATACCCCGCCTGAATGGCATATGCCGGAGATCCGATGGAGATGTTGCCGGTTCTTAAATCTGCGCCATAACACTGGAGCCCGAAGATAACCGGAACACCGGGGCGTATCATCTGGGTAAAGGCAATGGCCGCAAGGGCTTCGGCAGTGGCAAGGGCCAGATTGCCTCCCAGTCCGATGGGGCCGGTGGTGCCTGCCGCAGGTGCCGGTGAAATGATCATGGGTTGATTCATACCCGCTGCCACCATCATGGATTCAAGGCCCATGCTGTCAATGGAAAGGGGGCTTATGGTGGAGATCATTGTCAGTATCCTGTGATGTTTCAGAAGATCTTCCCTGCCGAACAGGATTTCCATCATGGTCATGATGGATTCCATGTGCTGCCGATTTCCTGGTATGCCCATAAGGCATTTGTCCGAAGAAAGAATGGCCCCATAGAGCATCGCAAGGTGACTGTTTTCCGCATTCACATCACAGGGCTGGGCCAGAATACCACCATTGATTTTAAAATGGTCGCTCTGGTGCACAAGCTTTGCAATCGTGAGATAATCATCCAGCTGGGCGTTTCTAACGCAACCGTCCCTGTCGATGATTGAGGCACAGCCGTATCCAGGTGCGCAAAAGGTTTCCGGAGCACCGATTTCCATGTCATGGGCTTTATTCCGGGCACTGAGTGTGAAGCGATCCGGCGCCATGGAAAGGGCATTCATGATCTGTTCCTGGCTGAAAAAGGCTTTGTCTCCGTCGAGACGAATTCCGTTTTCACGGAGGACAGCCAATGCTTCCGGATGGATGAACCTCACCCCGATTTCCTGGAGGATACGAAGGGCGGTGTCGTGTATTCGTTCAATGGTTTTTTCCAAAACAGCTCTCCTGTACGGGATGAATACTTAGCTTTTCAACAGGCCCTTTAACACATCAAGCTGTCCATCTACCATGGCATAGGTATGTTCTTTTGCCGGAAATTTTGCCTGTTTGACGTCGTCTGCATACAGTTCAAATACCCGTCTGATTTCGGTGCCAAGCTCTGCATAGCGTTTGACAAATTTGGGGGTAAAGGCCTGGAAAACACCCAGAACATCACTTGAAATCATCAGTTGGCCATCGGCATCAACTCCGGCTCCGATGCTGTAGACAGGGATGGTCAGTTCATCCCGGATAATCTTGCACACCTCCGGGGGAACCGCTTCAACCAGCAGGGCAAAGGCCCCAGCTTGTTCAATGGCCCGGGCGTCCTTAATCAGCTCCATGGCCGTTTCTGCCGTTCGTCCCTGGGCCTTGAATCCCCCCAGTTGTCCCGAGCTCTGGGGGGTCAGACCGATGTGGCCCATGACCAGCATGCCGCCATCGGTAATGGCCTTGATCTGTTCGCAAACCCGGATACCTCCCTCAAGTTTGATGGCATCAACCCGGGCTTCCTTATGAAATCTGCCGGCATTGAGAACGGCGGTCTCGCGATTGACCTGATAGGATAAAAAGGGCATGTCACCAATTATAAAGGTGTTGGGTGCTCCCCTGCGAACGGCTTCGCAATGGACAATGCATTGGTCCATTGTAACAGGAACCGTACCCTCATAACCGTAAACGCACATGCCAAGGGAATCTCCCACCAACAGCATGTCCATACCTGCCTGTTCTGCAAACTGGGCCGTTGGATAATCATAGGCGGTAATCCATACGGCCTTTTCTCCAGCTTGTTTCATCTTATGAAAATCAAATCGTGTTTTTTTTCTTTTCGTCTTTGTCTCTGTCATCGATTTCTCCTTTGATCGGGTAGGGCTAACAAGCCTGATAAGCGATTATGAAAGTCTTTTTTTATGGACGTCACATTACCAGTGGGCCTGGAAGAAGAATAGAATGTAAATGACAGGTTTTGGAATGAAAGCGACCTGCTTCAGGCGATTGCCTGAAAGCAGATGCATAGAATGATGGGACGTGGCCATAACGCTGGCCAGTTGTCATAATGTGGCGGGTCAATGGGGTCAGGGCTGGTCCAGCACTTGTGACCGGTGGGCGATTTAGGGAGCCAGATTTTATTTATTGACCATTTATAAAATCTGAACTGCTGGATTCGATGGATACCTCCCGGGGAAAATGGTGAATTGAAAAATGCTGACTCCCTTATGATCAAACCTTGAACGTCATTGCGCCGATTCAGTGCGATTGCATCCATTATGCTTGGCCGCATACAGTGCTTCCTCGACAGGCTTTTTAAGCTCTGCTCATAACAGTGGGAAACCATGTGCATTACCATTTTTATGGCATCATCATGGCAGTTTACCTATTTTATTTTCAGACCAACAGTGTCAGGCCTTAATATAAAATGAAGCATGCTAAAAAAACCGTCAGGCAAAAATCGAATCCACCCCATTTTTTTCGATGCTGAATAGATCCGTTTAAATTTATAACTGCAGTTCCAGAAACAATTTTTAATTTGATCTCATTTGACATTTTAATTGGTTTAATTGTAATGTCCTTGAGAATGTTTTTGTTGAATATAAAATATGCTTTTGGGTCCACAAATGAATTTCAAAATATTTCTTTGAAAAGGAAAACAGTATGTCAGAACTTTTTCCTGCAGGTTTAATGAATTATGAGTTTGAAATATTATGCAACTGTTCTAAAGCCGCCTGCAACTGGACAATTAATGAAATGAAGGAAAAAACGGATCAATATTTCTCCAGCATTGAAAAAGCCCATGAAAGAAATTCAATCGTTAATGTAAACCTTGCCGCTGCCATTGTAGAATCAATCCACAGCGTATGCCTTGACTGGAAAACCATTCCAGAGATTGCAAGACCGTGGTGCAAAGGGATGGTTCAGTATTTTATTAAAACCGATGATGATGAAAACGATCTGGAATCCCCCATTGGTTTTGATGATGATGCCGGGGTTTTAAATGCCTGTCTGAAGTTTGCAGGCAGGCCCGATTTGTGCGTTGATCCGGAGGCATATGATGACCTCTAACCAGGCACCCATAACACCCGGCACCAGAATTATATGCCGGGATGCGGAGTGGCTTGTAACCCGTGTGGACGCTTCCGGTTATTCCATAGATGATTTTGAAGTCCATTGTGTGGGGACTGATGACCTGGTTCGTGGGCACCAGAGTATATTTTTAACACAACTTGATACAATCGTCCCGGCGGACCCCGGGAAAACCCAGCTTATTCAAGATAATTCAAACGGGTATAAACTTTCCAAGCTTTTTATTGGGGCACAGCTTCGTCAAATGCCTGCCACCGGCCTGGAGCCCGATTTAGACGGCCTGGGCGTTTTTAACCCAATGGATTTTCAGCTTGCAGCCGTCAAACACGCTTTAAAGCAGCTGAGGCCGCGTCTTCTTTTGGCCGACGCTGTTGGCCTGGGTAAGACCATTCAGGTGGGGATGATACTGACGGAACTGATCCGCCGGGGAAGGGGAGTCAGGATATTGATCTTGGCCAAAAAATCAATGCTCACCCAGTTTCAGTCGGAGTTGTGGAACCGCTTTAATATTCCCATTGTCAGGCTGGATTCCGTGGGGATCGCCAGAATGCGGTTAAAAATACCTGCCAACAAAAATCCATTTGAGGTATATCAGCGGGTCATCATCAGCATTGATACCTTAAAAAATGTGGGAAGATACGAACATTTTTTAAAGCGTACCCACTGGGATGTTGTCATTATTGACGAAGCTCATAATGTGGCCGGTGCAAGTGTGCCTGAAAAACACCAGAGTTACCGACTGGCCCGTCTGTTATCCCGCCACACCGACAGCATGTTATTGACCACCGCCACCCCCCATAACGGAAAAAAAGAGACCTTCGGACGTTTGATCTCACTGCTTGATCCCTCTGCCATACCAGATCCTGCCTTTAAAGCCTATGACAGTGATGATATCAAAAATTTCTTTTTAATGCGATTTAAGGAAGATATCAGGAAAGAAGCCGGCAAAATGCTTGCTCCCCGGATGGTTATCCCCATATCTGACACCTCCATTGCTGCAACCCCTGCTGAAGAGATCGTTTTTAACGCGTTGGCAGGTTTAAGAACCGCCCTGGTGAAAGACCGGCAGGATTCAGAAAACAGCAAAAGACAAAATCACCTTTTGCTCTATGGGCTTTACAAAATGTTTTTATCAAGCCCGGAGGCCTGTTTAAACACCGTTGAAAACAGGATGGGAAAATTAAACAAAGACAATGCAGACTCCCACGAATACCGTCAGCTTGAAACCATTGCAGACAGTCTGTCCGGGCTCAAGATAAAGAATACATCCCGGTATACCGTATTAAAAAAGCAACTTAAGGCCATCTGCTGGAATGGAGAAAAGGAGAGCCCGCGTGTTCTGATTTTTACCGAGTACAGAAAAACCCAGGAAGTCCTGGCATCGGCCATTGCTTCCGATTTTAAATTAAAATACAGCCTGAAGTTCGAAAAACAGGCAAAACAAGTGGTATCCATCATCCACGGCGGAACCCCGGATACCCATTTGATGGAAACGGTTGAGGCCTTTGCAACCGGTTCTGCCCCCATAAGAATGCTGGTTGCCACGGATGTTGCTTCAGAGGGCATCAACCTTCACCATGAATGCCATCATATCATTCACTTTGATCTGCCCTGGTCCATTATCACGTTGATACAGAGAAACGGCAGAATTGATCGCCTGGGACAGGAGCAATCTCCGGTATTGCGGTATCTGATGGTGGATACGGATCAAGGGGTATTCAAAGGGGACAAGGCCATATTTGAGCGGTTGATTGATAAAGTGGAAGAGATAAACTCACTGCGATGCTCCGGAGAAAGCGTGCTTAAACTATACGATTCAAAAGAGGAAGAAGCGTATATAGCAGATCAGGGGATTTTATCGGGTAATATCAATGTCCTGGACGTACCGGCTTCCCAAAACTCCAATGGGTTTTCAGAAGCCGATTTTCTTGAAGATATGTTAAGAGATGCCTCCCTGTCTCTGGAAGCGGAACTGAAGCGCCCGGATTACGGCTCAGAAGACGGGCAGGATGGCGGAACAGGGCAACCGGATTTTGATGCATTGACACCTTCACAGAACCAACGATACAGACTCTTTTCCGATAAAGAATTTTTTCTCCAGGGATATAAATACCTGTCCGAGACCCATCCCCAGGCAGGGTTTCTTCCCATTCAGGAAAAAGGCAAGGTAATGATCCTGACAGCACCCAAAGATCTGAGAAGACGGCTGGGCAAGCAGGAAAACCCCAATGATGCCATTTTCGGGGCAACGGCCATCCCCATGGAATCATGGCCCCGGAATGATCAATTCAGGTTAACCGATGATGTAAAGCAGGCGGACCTTGCCGTCAAGGCTGCACGAAACATGTCCGGGTACTGGTCCCAGGAGCTGTTGTGCACGGAACAGCATCCTGTTTTATTGTGGATCAAAGAACGGATACTCATGGAGATTGAACGGGAACAGGCCCCCATCATTATTTCCAACAAATTAAAAAAGGAAGAGCTGTGTTTCTGTTTCATCGGTCAGGTCAGTTCAAAGAGCGGCAATCCCCTGGTGGTCAACGGACATGCCGTCTCATTTCTTCAGGGAGGAGAGGTGATACGTCAGGAATTATCCCAGGTACTTGAGGCCATAGATTTCCAACACATGGATAACCAGGGCCTGGAGCCCAATCTGAAGGCGGCCGGGCTTTTGATTCATTCTGCAGTGAAGGAGAGCCTTTCGTATTTAAAAGAGCTTAAAAAAAATCGGGATAAAATACTTCTGGGCCCCATCCGTAAAGAGTCCAGACGGCTTAAAAAATGGTGCAGGAAAAGAGAATCTTTGCTCCTGGGATTGATCCAGAAACATGGAGAGAGCGCTAAAAAATCAAAAGTCTGGAAACAAGACATTCAAGAGATTCAGGCCTATGTCAAAGATCGCGAAAACTGGCTGCATAACCGTTTCATCACCACACAGGAACCTTCCACAAGATTAATACTGGTCATCCAGGGAAAGGAATAAAGGTTCATGTCATTAGATACCAGCATCAGCAATGTGGGTGAATATTACAGTTCTCACTACCTCAGTTCTTTTTTTGCAAAAGACATTAAAAAACTGGTGGCCCAATGGAAAGAGCAGGGGGCATCATCCACCCCCTCAAAAATAAGGCAATTATCCCAGACCTACTTTAAAGAAAAAAACCTTGCACTGGATGAGCCGGATCAACAAGACCGGCTCAATTTGGCCGGATTCCATGCCCACCTGCTTGAAGCCCTTGGATATACCGATAGAAAATCAAGGGAGATCTTTGTGGAGGGCGGGGCAACCATCGTTCCTTCCATTGCAAGGGTAACAAGGTACAATAGCCCCTGGCTTGTGATCTGTGAAACCGGTTTCTGTCTGCCGGACAGCAGTCTGCCCGACGGTGGCCCCAGTGAAGATCCCCTTTCATCAATCCCCGTGAAAGGTCAGGTGGTGGACCCGGAAAACACCCTGTGCCCGGGAGACTGGGAAAGGCTTGTCGGTAAAATCTTTACCCGGGAAGCATCTCCACGGTGGATACTGTTTCTGGGCGGAAGCCAGGCACTGCTCCTTGACAGGCATACATGGTCCCAAGGCCGCTACCTGGCCTTTGATTTTGATGATGCCTTTGGCAGAAATGAAAAAGCAACCTTTGACCATTTTGCAGCATTCCTCTCCAGAGAAACCTTGTGCCCCTCCGGTGATTCCGATGATATCCTGCATGACACCCTGGAAGAACAAAGCCATAAATTTGCCCATGGGGTTACGGATCAACTGCAGGTTGCCGTCCGGGAAGCCATCGGACTGCTTGCCAATGAGTGGGTTCAGTACCGCAGGGAAAAAAATCTGTCCTACACACGTCTGGGCACCAAAGAACGTCCCTTCCCCGATGGCAGTACAGACATTTCTGCAGAGATATTAAGAAGAGAGTCCCTGATTTTTGTTTACAGGCTGTTATTTTGTTTTTACGCCGAGGCCCGGGGAGGAGAGCTGGGTATCCTGCCCATCAACGATGATGTCTATAAACTGGGATACAGCCTTGAATCCTTAAGAGATCTGGAGAATGTCCCCCTGACACCGGCCAGCGAAAAAGGGATTTATTTTCACCAGCACCTGAAAATATTGTTTAAAATCATCCACGAAGGGTTTAATCCCATTGACAGTGATGATCTGCAAAACGGCGCTTTAAATTTTAATTTTGGAGATCAGGGAAATTTTTCCATATCCCCCCTGACGGCAACGCTGTTTGATCCTGACAGTCTGTACCTTCTTGATAAAGCCGTCCTTTCCAATCGGTGCCTCCAGCAGGTCATCAAAAGACTGTCTTTGAGTGCGGGCGAGCGGAGCAAAGAGATCGGCAGGGTAAATTATGCGGAGCTTGGCATCAACCAGTTGGGTGCCGTGTATGAAGGGCTTCTTTCATATAAAGGGATGTTTGCCGACAAGGATTTGATCCAGGTTAAACCGGCCAATAAAAAGTGGACTGACAAAAAAACACCCACATGGTTTGTTGATGCCGCAAGAATTGACGAATTTAAAAAAGACGAGATAGAGCAGATCAACCGTAAACCAAGGATCTATCCCAAAGGCTCTTTTATTCTTCATCTTTCCGGCATTGACCGGGAGCAGAGCGCCTCCTATTACACGCCGGAAGTCCTTACAAAATGTCTGGTTGAAGAAGCATTACGGGAGCTGTTAAAGGATTATCAACCCCAGGATGCCGACAAAATCCTTGATCTTAAAATCTGTGAACCAGCCATGGGAAGTGGGGCGTTTTTAAATGAAGCCACCCTTCAGCTGGGTGAAAAATATCTGGAACTTAAGCAGGAAGAGATCAACCAGCACATTGAACCGGCAAGATACCAGGATGAGTTACGTCGGGTTCAGCACTATATCTCAACCCGGAATGTTTACGGTGTGGATCTCAATGCCACGGCAGTGGAACTGGGTGCTTTATCGCTGTGGCTGGGCAGCATCCACAGACTTTTGGTAAAAGAGGGAAAAAACGGTCAGCCCGATATCCATAAGCCCGGCAGCACACCCTGGTTTGGGCTGAGGCTCAGGTGTGGAAACAGCTTGATTGGAGCCCGGCGAAGTGTCTGGACAAAGGTACAGCTCAAGAAAGGTCAGCATTTTGGAAGCAAGTCTGCGGTCCCACGGCTGCTGAAACCCGGTGAAAAGAGAAAAAAGGACGAAATTTATCATTTTCTGGTCTTTGATGAGGATATGGTTCCCACCCATAAAGATGGGCTGATGAAAAAGTTTTATCTTGATGACTGCGATGATGCCAAGGCGTGGATCGCTCGGGAAGTGAAGACCAAGTGGGATGAGGAGGATATCTCAAGGGCAATTGAAGTGTCAAAACGCATTGATGATCACTGGATTCAATACGCTGAACAAAGGGCAACAGCCCTTGAACAAACCTTGTGTACGGCTTCGGTGTGGCCGGTTTCGTCTGGTTCAAAAGAGGCCCTTGCAAAGGGACCATCCCTACAACAGCAGGAAGAAATCAAACAGCAGTTAGAAGCCACCAGTGGGAGTTTTCAACGGTTAAAATTGATCATGGATACCTGGTGTTCCCTCTGGTTCTGGCCCCTTGATCAGACAAAGAACCTTCCAAGGCGCACAAGTTTTCTTGAAGCCGCTAAAATTCTGCTTGGTGATAAGCCTCCTGTTGAGAATCTTCAGAGTTTTCTGTCCACTGTATTTAATTTTGATATCAAGGGGCTTTTTGATGCAGCAAAAGAAGACGTTCCTGATACTGAAGTCTTGTCGGGTATTGTTTCATGGTATGGGCTTGGAAGAGAGATTTCGGAACAGCAGAAATTTCATCATTGGGAATTGATTTTTACTGAGGTCTTAGGGCCGATAATTGGTCAAGGTGGTTTTGATTTAGTGTTAGGTAATCCTCCTTGGATGTCTGTAGCTTGGGAAATTAAAACCATCGTGGGTGAGTTTGATATTCATCTCGCATTAAGCAGTACTCGTAAGGCTGACTTTGAAAATGCTTTGCCAAATCATTGTAGAAATAAAAACATATTAAAAGAATATACAAAGTTTTTTTTAGATTTTAATGGCATTCATCAATTTCTTACTTCAAATTTGTTTTATTCTGCCCTTAAAGGTTCAAAAGGGAATTTGTTTAAAAATTTTGTTTGTATAAGCTGGCAATTGATTTCTGATAATGGGTTCGTTGCTCTTCTACATCCCCAAGGAGTATTTGATGAGGAAAAAGCTGGGATATTAAGAGCTGAGTACTATTTAAGATTGAAGAAACATTTTCAATTCAGAAATGAGCTGCTTTTATTTAAAGATATTGGAAATTCAAGGGATTATGCTATTAATATCTCTGGAAAAAGGGAGAAAAAACCTAAATTTATTGCCATATTTCAACTATACCATCCAACGACAATAAAACATTGTATGGTACATACGGTCCATTCTGACCCAATACCATTGTCAAAAAATGATGATGGTCAATTTCAAACGAGAGGGCATAAATTAAGAATTATTGATGTTGATATTGAGTTGTTAAAAGTTTTTAATCATTTGATCGAAAAAAAGACCACGGGAATACTTAAAACCAAGCTACCTAAAATTTATTCTCAGCATATTGATAGTGTAATATCTAAGTTTGTAGAAATAGAAAAACATCTAAAAAATTTTTCAGGTAAGTTTACATTTTGGGAAGGGATTGATGAATCCTCAGCAGTAAACTCACAAATCTTAGAAAGAATTGACGCCCCCCCATTCGAGCCAACGAAAATAGAAGAGTTCGTTTTTGTCGGTCCACATTTTTATGTGGCTAATCCATACAAAAAAAGTCCACAGACTACTTGTAAGACTCATCGATCCTTTTTTGAAAATGATTTGCAGAATATTGATGATAATTTTATTCCCAACAGTGTTTTTAAAATTTTAGAAGATTCTAATAAGTGTGAAATTAAAAAATATCGTCACCTAAATAGGTGTAGAATTGATACCCAAATTGAACGATCATTGATAGCCTGCATTATTCCACCATTTGCAACTCATATAGATAGTGGGTATAGTTTGAACTTTTCAGATGAAAGAACCCTTTTATTATTTAATGGATTATGCGCATCTATCTGCTATGATTTTTTTATTAAAATTATTGGGAAATCCCATTGTCGTATAGATTTGCTTTCGATGCTTCCTTACGTAGACTGTAAATATAGCGATTCTTTGATTCTGAGAAATTTGCGTTTAAATGTTTTAACTAAAGATTATAGTCGTTTATGGGAATTAAATTTTATAGAATCTTTTAAAAATGATAGATGGACGACTAATGACCAGAGAATAAGAAACAATCAGGACTCTTCTTGGAATAATCTTCAAAAAAAATGGTATAAGGGTATTGCTTTTTGCAATGATTATAACAGACGGCAATCACTGTTGGAAATTGACGTTTTATCAGCCCTATCCATTGGTCTTTCTTTGGAAGAATTGATTACAATTTATAGAATTCAATTTCCTGTCATGCGAGGGTATGAATTGGTTGATCAGTATGATCAACAGGGGAAAAGAATTCCCAATACAAAAAGGAAAGACCCAGGTGCCATACAATTCCGAGAATCACTAAAAGACTGGGACGACGAATCCCCCCTGACCGTTTCCTGGGAAATAGACAATGGCCTTCAAACAGTCACAAAGACCTTCTACCCTCCCTTTGAAGGCGTGGACAGGGAAAAAGACTATGAAATTGCATACCATGAGTTTAAAAAAAGATATGGCAATGAAAAATAAGAAAAAGCCATGGGAAGATGCTCAATGATTCATGTCAGTCAGAAAAGATTAGCTAAGTCCTACCGGCACCTGAAGCAGGAGTACAAAAGGAACAGCTCCGGTTCCAATGCAGGCTTGTTGCTGTTTATTTATGCCATTGAGTCTGGCGTAAAAGCCCTACTCCTTAAACGTAAAAATATCATTGACACATTTAAGCTTCAGAAAAATGAGGAGAACAGTAGCTTGACACACGATCTGAGATTATTATTAGCCAATCTCCATTCGCCACATCGTATTCCTGAAAATTTTCAGTTTTTGACCCGTTCAACAAAACCAGAAACGGTTTCTCAGATTGATATTCACCAGGCATTGAGATACGGGGGGACTTTTTATGATCCAGACGAAAAAAACAGGTTAGAAAGTAAATTGGGAAAAATAGATTCCTGGTTACAGGAGGAATTATCGCGATGAGATTTCTTAGTTGGCTGGACGTAAAAAACAAAATTCGCAAGAAGACGGATAACTTCAGAGTATTACCGAAAGGGATCAAGAATATTTATTTCTATCCAGATGAAATTGTTGTTGAACAGGGAAGTGAGAATATGGATGCCGTAAAAGAGGTATTTAAAAAATGGTTTCCAAATCCGGATATATATGACCCTGAAAATAACAAAATCTATCTGGATATTGCTCATTTCCCCCTGGATATTTCAATTGAAGTGGGGGGGGATGACCCTGTGGCATTTTTAGAAAGGCCAAGATTTGATAACCTCTATTTTTCAAAGATTTTTCTTTCTGATGATGCGTTAAGCAAAGTCCCTGAGCCTGAACATAAAATAATTGCATTTCATTCCTTTAAAGGCGGCGTTGGAAGAACCCTTCACCTTGCAGCAATGATAAAATCCCTGAGCGAGGTCATAAAAGAAAAGGGCGGCGATAAAAAAGTATTGGTCGTGGATGGAGACCTGGAAGCGCCGGGGATCACCTTCTGGGAAAAAAACAGGATCGGGGGGGCACCCCATATCGGATTTACCCAGTTCTTAGATGCTGTACAATATGCTGATCCGGATACCGGATATACCATGGACGCAGTGATTGAATATTTTTCCCAGGAGATTCAACGGTTTGAACATGTGATTGAATCCACAAAAATATATGTTTTGCCAGCTTTCAGTAAACCGCTTGATCTCTTTCAGATCAATGTCAGACCCGAACATATCTCACAGGATGATAACCCGTGGAAATTACGGGAGTGTCTTGACAGGCTTGCCACACACATCGGTGCAGACTATGTATTTATTGATCTACGGGCAGGAATCAGTGAATTAAGCGCTCCTTTTCTGCTTGATCCCTATATTGACCGCTTTCTGGTAACGACCTTGTCGGAACAGTCTCTTTTTGGAACTGAATTGGTTTTAAAAGAGATGATGAAATTAAATAAAACAGAATCCAAAGTGAAAAGAACCATGCTGCCGGAGATTATTGTTTCCATGGTACCGCCGGATCAGGATGAAATTCGTTTAATAAATGCCAAATCCCGTTTTGAAAGCATCTTGTTTGAATGTGAGAATGAATCTGAATCGGATTTGGAAGAGGAACCACTGTCAGATCCCATTGCAATTCAGATGACGCCCTTTAAAACGGAACTGCTCAATGTGCGCTCCTGGGAAGATGTTTGGGACAACGCCGGTTCTTTGATTGATTTTTTTAAGGGGTATTTTCAGGGGTTGGAAGCCTCTGGAGAAATTGAAGAAGAGGCGGATGAGGATTTGCAATCGTTGCCTGTGATGAAATTAAAAGAATTTTGTTCAAAATATGTCTTTGCAGAAAATACACAGACCGAAGATTTTTTAAAAACAAATTTTTTCAAAGAGTTTCCCAGGCAATACTTTAACAGCCTGCCCTTGGTGGTATCCCTTGGGGCCAAAGGATCGGGAAAAACATTTCATTTCATGCGCATGGCAGGATTTATAAATTATAAGAAATTCTGTGACCGGATTGAGGCTGACAAAACAGGCATAGATGCGGTTTTTTTTCCAATTCTGCGATCCACTGAGATTCCCGGGGATTCGTCTGTGATCATGAGATTAAAAGAAAACCTGTCACTGTTCGATCAGTTTGATTATGACGAATTTAAAACGGCATTGGAGAAGCTCAGAGATGAGTCCCATACTGAATCTGAATGGAAAAGTTTCTGGGAAAACCAGATTATTGGGGCCGTGTCGGAAAAGAACAGCAATGTTACAACTTTTCGGCAACTCAATGATAAACTGAAAGAGAGACCAATCATTTTTCTTTTTGATGGTCTGGAGAACCTTTTTCCGGACATACACCACGACAAAAATCATCAAAATGCCATTTCAGCCCTGCTTGATATCCCCACACGGCTCAGTGAAATTCGAGATCGAAACATTGGTCTGGTTATATTTTTGCGCCAGGATTATCTTGGTAGTGCAAAAAGACAAAACAGCGGGCAATTTGAGAAAAAATATGAGGTCTACAGGCTTTTATGGGATAGAATGGCCTTTTTAAGGTTGGTTTATTGGCTGGTTATAAAATCCGGCGCATTAAAAGAAGATATCCGTTTAGATCCCTCTTCCATGCAGCAGGCCCACCTGGAAAAAGAGTTAAAAAAACTATGGGGACTTAAGCTGGGCAACGATAATTCCAAAGAAGCCAATACCATCAACTGGGTATATGGTGCTTTATCTGATTTTAAAGGATATCTCCAGGCAAGGGATGTGGTCCGTTTTTTGGAAGAAGCTGCAAAAGAAGCAGAGACCATGACTCACACCCAATGGAAGAATCGTTTGCTCCCCCCGGCAGCCATACGCCGGGCCATGAACGGATGCAGTACGGATCGAGTGAAAGAATTGAAACAAGAATCCAGGGTATTCGAGGTATGGGCCAATGCCTTGCAAACCCAGGATGATCTGGTTATTCCCTTTTCAAAAGGTTTGTTAGGTGATGACAGCAGCCGTACATTATTTGAGTTAAAGAAACTTGGGGTCGTTTATGAGGACACCTCTGATTCAACTGAAGAGAATCGTTACTATATCCCTGAAATTTACCGCCTTGGTCTGGGATTTAAATTTAAACGGGGTGCCCGTCCAAAAGTTCTCAGTATTAAACGCAAAGCCATTGGACAAATAGGTACGCAGGTGTTGGCTTTTTAATAACCGCCACGGGCGGTCCGTATTCTGATCCGGTTCCGCCCACAACGAAGTTTGAAATACTCAGTGGATGTGAGGAGTATTTCATATAAAATCAATAAACAGGATACCTCTAAAACAACATATGCTCCCCGCTCACATTGCACAGAATATCAGAAGACAGGTTGAGTATTATCTCCAGGCCTCCTTTTCGTTCAGGGATAAACAGGCTGAAAAGGCCTTCAGTTTATTCGTCAATGATCCTGAAAACGGCATGTTCAAGGGCCCCTGGTTCCAGCTGAAAAGACCTTTCAGGCCGGCGCCCGAAAATATTGAAATTCCCCTGGATATAAAAATTCCATTTAACCCGTTTCTTCATCAATACAAATCCTGGATAAGGCTGAGCAGCAGGGACCACATACCCCAGTCAACCATTGTCACCACCGGCACCGGTTCTGGCAAGACAGAATGTTTTTTATACCCCATACTGGATCATTGCCTGCGCCAAAGGAAAAAGGGGCAGAACGGCATTAAGGCCATTATTCTCTACCCCATGAATGCCCTGGCTTCTGACCAGGAGAAACGGTTTGCTGAAACCATTTTAACAGACCCGGATTTGGCAGCAGCAGGTATCCGGGTGGGAAATTATACCGGAAGATTTGACCCTGCCGATCCCGGGGCGGGCAAGGACAGCGGCACCAAATCAATGGATAAAGCAGGGGAAAATTATCACGGGATTTCCAACCACGAGGTGCTCCAGGATTTTCCCCCGGATATTCTTTTGACCAATTACAGGATGCTGGATTTTTTGCTAATGCGACCCCAGGACCAAGACCTGTGGCGATTCAACACGCCGGGGATATTAAAATATCTTGTTCTGGATGAGCTTCACACCTATGACGGTGCCCAGGGGGCTGATGTTGCCTGTTTAATCCGGCGTTTGAAGGAAAAGCTTGAAATCCCAAAGACAGCGCTGTGTGTGGTGGGCACCAGTGCCACCCTTGATGAAAATAGAGACAGCCTGGACGTCCGGGCCACGGATGGATCTGCCGATGCCATGGAGTCCGGGCAGGACAAGCTTGCAGCCTTTGCAACGATTCTCTTTGAAGAGGAAATACATGCAGAAGCGGTGATTGGAGAGGAAAGGCTTGAAGTTGAGGATATTGTAAAATCTGAACTCTCCTCCATCATGGTTCCGAGTGTATCAGAATGCCAGGCAAGGGAAGACGAAGATTCTTTTTCCTATGCAGTCCGTCAGTCTGCCGCCTGGGGAGGCCCACCATTTTCAGGGAATAAGCGCAATGGCCGGGATGTTGTAGATTTCAAGCTGAACTTGGGGGACTGGTTAAAGGGAACTAAATTTTTTAAGCATCTGCTTGAGATCTTTAAAACAGCTGAAACCAGGCAGGAAGATCCACTGCTGTGGAATGTTTTGGTTAAAAAAATCAGCCAGTCTGATTTTGAAATCAACGCGTTAAAACAAAATGAGGATAAAAGTGCCATTGTCTCTTCATTTTGCTCTCTGGTTTCCCATGCCATGGAAAAAAGAAGCGGAAAAGCCTTTCCTTTGGTACCCACCCAGGTTCAGATCTGGATCAGGGAACTCAGACGTCTTGGCCGAATTGTCCATGAAAAACCGGCCTTTATCTGGCTGGATGAACCCTCCAGGAGCATCAAAAGCCTTCCGGCATTTCATTGCAGTGAATGTGGGGAATCCGGGTGGATCTCCATGGTTGATCCGGGATGCGATACGAAGATTAAGGCCAAGGGCGTTGAAGGCAGCCAGTTAATCAGTGATCCAAGGACGATTTATCGGGGCTGGTTCGGAAATAAGGGCCATAAAGATCAGTATATGGTGGTGATCAGCCCCTTTGATCCCAAAGAAGATGCCATGCTTACCGCTTTAGATTCACCCGCCTTACCGGGTATGGAAGCGGAAACGTTTTATTTATGCCGGGATAGCCTGGTATTGAGAAAAGGGCAAGGTGCATGCCCTTTGACCGGTTCGGATCAGGTATTTCAGGTGAAAGTTGATGCAGGAACAATGCGCATGGAGGGACGTGGTGTTGTCGGTGCACAACGGTGCCCCAAATGTCTGTCAGAAGAGGGGATCTTTTTTATAGGGTGCCAGTCCGCCACATTATCAAGTGTTGTCATTGATGAAATGTTTGGTTCGGTGCTCAACAATGACCCCAAATTACTGGCTTTTACCGACAGTGTTCAGGATGCATCCCACAGGGCTGGATATTTTTCTTCACGAACATACCATTTTACCTATCGAACCGCACTCCAGCACGTTATCAACGAGGCAGGAGAAAAAGGCCTTCCCCTGAAAGATGTGGGGAAGCAACTTTTTGAGTATTGGTCCCAGCCATTACCGGGGCGACCCGGATCAGTCAAAGAGACCATGGCCGCATTAATGCCCCCGGATCTGTATGAGTATAGGCCCTACATAAAATACAGGGACAATGAAAATCTTCACTCCGCACCCGGAGCGCTGTACAAAGATATCGAGTCCCGGCTCAAATGGCAGGCGGTGAGCGAGTTTGGATTCATGTTGTCCCATGGCAGAACAATGGAGCTGAATGGTTCCGCCTGTATGGGGTGGGACAAAAAATTCATAGACAGAACCATTGAAAATTTAAAAGTTCGCATTGAAGGCATAAGTCCGGTTTTGATCAAATTATCGGATGACCAGTTAAGACGGTGGATTCTGGGCTTTCTTCATAGAACCAGGGAGTCAGGCGCTTTGTATCACCCCTATCTTGATTCCTATGCAAAACAAAATTATTGGGGGAAATATCCCTTTGGCAGGACGGTTCCAGGAAGAGAAACCTATCCCACGCCCATCAGGTATCGTCCCCGGTTGATGGCGACTTCCCCTAAAAAAGAGCATATCAATGTGCTTGCCCCCAGTACCGGAGGACGACATCCCTGGCATTTATTATGGGCTGCACGTTCCCTTGAAAAACCGCCCATTTCCAATACGGATTACATTGATCTCTTAAATGCCCTTCTGAATGCCGGCCAGGAATCCGGGTTGTTTGTCAAGCTTCATCAGGATCATACTGGCCCGTTTTTTGCCATATCCCAGAATGCGGCAATCCTTTTTTCTGAATGCGTTAAACTGGTCTGCAGTGAAACGGAAAAATTTATTGTAAAATCCCCTGAAGAGGCGGCCTTTTTTTTAGACGCTCCCAGTATGGAATATTTTGCTGAAAAAGGCATATACCGGGAATCTGAATTTGATATCCGCCAGAAATATTACAGGGACCGGTATCAAAAAGGTGCGTTAAGGCGGGTGGTGGCCCAGGAACATACCGGTATCCTCTCCACTGAATTAAGGGAAAACGTTGAAGACCATTTTAAAAATTCATCCCACCAGGACGATCCCAATATACTGACTTGTACATCTACTCTGGAGATGGGTATTGATATCGGAGACCTTTCAAGCACCATGCTCTGTTCCATACCCCCCACCACTTCAAATTATCTTCAGAGAATCGGCAGAGCAGGGAGATCAACCGGAACGGCATTAATTATCTCCATTATTAATCAAAGACCCCACGATCTGTTTTTTTATGCAAGGCCTTCGGAGATGATTAAGGGCAAAGTTACGCCGCCGGGGTGCTGGCTGGATGCGTCTGCTGTTCTTGCCCGGCAATATTTTGGGTACGGTTTTGATTGTGCCGTCAAAACCAGGAACCTGCTTGTTCTCCCTGGAAGCTGCCGACAATTTGTCGGGGACATGAAAAAAAGTAACGGTACCATGCTTTCAATGCTCACCTGGGTATCGAATAATGAAAAATTGCTCCAGAGTAATTTTCTTAAACGCTTTGAGTCCATCTATGGCGTTGTCAAAGAGGATACCCGGGAACGGTTTTATATTGAGACAGATACGGAACTCATCGTCCAGAAAATCCATAAAGTGGCCGGATTTTATGATCGGGCTATCAGAGAGCTTGAAAATGGAAGGGACAGGCTCAATGCTCAAAAATCTAAGCTTGGTGCTGAAGATGTGGACGAGGCCTTTGAGATTGAACAGGAGTTGAAAATAATAAAATCGCGACTGGCGGGTATGAACCGCTTGAGTACATTGGAAATTTTGACCGGAAACGGGTTGCTTCCCAATTATGCCTTTCCAGAAAGAGGCGTTGGGTTTTACGGGGCTGTATATAATAAACACAGAAGAGATGAGCTGGAAGTTAAACCCGTTGAGCTTTATCGCGGGGCATCTTCGGCCATCAGGGAGCTTGCACCTGGAAATATATTCTATACGCATAAAAAAAATTTCGATATCCAGCAGATCTCCATGGGCAACCCCAAACAGCCCCTGGCGGAAAAATGGGGAATTTGTGGTAATTGCGGTTTTGTGGCCCCTTTAAACAGGATCAAAGCCCCAGGGGCATTACCCGGTTGTCCACAATGCGGCCATGAGGGGGACAGCAACAGTATCTTGGACCAGGGGCAACACAAGGACTTTATCAATTTTTCAGACTCCCAGGCCCTTTCTTACATGGAATATTACGAAAGTCTGTCTGGAGATAAAGAGGAACAAAGGGATCAGACTTTTTATAATGTTGTCTCCTCCTTTGATCTGACCCTTGATGCACCCAGGGGCGCTGCAGGCGAGGACAGTCTGCCCTTTGGCATAGAATATAGAACTGAGGTTGTTTTAAGGGTGATTAACGGCGGGTATCTTGATCAGGGGGGCGATATCAATATCGGGCCGAATCAAAAAATATCGGAAAATGGATTTTTCATTTGCAAAGATTGCGGCATAATTGTCCCTCCTGATGTGTCAAAGGAAAAATTTGACCCCTGTAAACACAGAAAAAGCTGTAAAGCCCGAAAAAAATATGAAAAAAATCGTCAGCAGAAGACCCACCTCAATCCCTTTGAGTGGGAAAGAATTTTTCTTTACAGGGAGTTGAAGTCAGAAGCCATCCGGTTGCTGCTTCCCATCATTGACGATGATGATATCGATACATTGATCGCATGTATTTACCTGGGGTTGAGATTACGGTTTAAAGGGGATCCCGCCCATTTGATCGTTCTTCCCCACATCCTGCCCGATAAATCTTCAGGGCTGACAAAACATTATCTTATTGTCATGGATGCGGTTCCCGGTGGTACAGGATTTTTAAAAACATTGTTTCAGGAGAAAAACAAAGCCGGAATTGTTGCCCAGGGGATCATGGATATCCTGACACGGGCAAAAGATGCTCTGAAATCCTGTTTGTGCAGAAATCTCAAGCAAAAAGAGGAGGATACGGATGGCTGCTACAGGTGCCTGAGAACCTATCATTTACAATATAAATCGGAAAAAATCAGCAGGGAACGGGGCATCAAGTTGCTTGAAAAGCTGCTTGGGGCAGGGGAAAAAAGGGTTCTGAAAGACACGCTTGAAGATATCAAGCCGGATTCATTGTTCGGCAGCGTTCTGGAAAAGAAATTTGTGGAGTCCCTGGAAGCGTTTGTTCAAGATTATGAGGGAAAGTGGGACTCCACCATTATAAAAGGTGCCAAAGGGTTCAGGTTTCAGGTTTTCGGAAGATTGTGGGAGCTTGAGCTGCAACCCCAGTTGGGAAAACATGTGGGGGTAATGATTTCTTCCCAGCCTGATTTTCTTTTGACCTGTGATGATGAGTCCATCAAACCCGTTGCCATTTTTACCGATGGATTTGAATATCACTGCTATCCAAATAACAGGCTTTCCGATGATATGAAAAAACGAAGAGCCATTTTGGACAGTGAAAACTATTGGGTGTGGAATATCTCCTGGGATGATTTGAATACGAGTAATAAATTTCATTTGATGGTTTGTCCAAAAAATATAGCCAGTTTAATAAACCAATATACCGTTGCAAAAAGGGGGCGAACGGTGGTTGGGATTGATTCCTGGGGAATCTTATACAATGGGTTTGAACAGATAAAGGCCTTTTTGGAAGTTCCTTTTGAAAAAGAATGGAAGGATACGGTTGATTTTATAACCACATTTATTCTTTTAAAAACAGCCCAGGACAACAAATGTGCATATGAAGATCTCATGACCGCCATTGAATCATGGCAAATCGGGACGGGATTCAAAGAGATCAAGAGCGTAGAAACAGGATCGCATCTGTTTTTTGATAAAATCTCTTTTAATCAGGATATCATTACCTTCTCTTCAGTGGATGATGCCATGTTGCGCAAAGCAGATAAGTTTGTGACCCTTGCCCATCTTGGAGACACAGAATCGGAAATAAACGGCAGTGATTTCAATGAAAGATGGAGACGATTTCTTGCCTGTCTGAATTTTTATCAATTTCGGGAAAATTTTAAATTCTGGACCACAACAGAAGCAGAAAATGGTGCTGCACCGGATTTTGAGATCGGTGATAAAAAAGAGTTGTCCGGGGAATGGCAGGAGGTTATGGATAATACGATTTCCGTATTTTATCCATTGATTGAAACACTTGCAAAAGAAAATGCCCAGATCCCTGAAGTGGAGTATTACAATGATGCAGTGGACCCGGATGCGTCTGCAGAACTGGCCTGGCCGGACGTTCATCCACCGCTTGCGATTCTTGCAGGAGATCAAGTGGATTTCAGCCAGAAATGGCAGGGGGATGGCTGGAAAGTTGTTGTGCCGGATGATCTGGATATCAATGGTATGGAATGGTTTGTTAATCAAATAAAATAGGGATTATTCAGTATGGCTCAACTGATGCTGCACAAAAATGTACTGAAGTATTTCAATAAACTACCGCCAAAAGTTCAAAAAAAAGTTGCTGAATTTATAGATAATTTTCAAAAAGATCCAACGGACCCGGCGTTGCATTTCCATCCGATTAAGGAGTCCATGGCCGATCATAAAGTCCGTGGCGCAAAACTGCCTTCCGGATATCGGGCCATTATCATTGCCCCGGATAAAGGAGACACCTTTCTTCTGGTGCATATTGACAACCATGACAAAGCCTATGATTGGGCCAGAAACAAAAAATTTGAAGTTCATCCCAAAACAGGGGTCTTTCAGCTTTTTGATGTCACTGAAATGGAGTTCAGTGCCAAGGATCATATAGAGACATCCTCGTTGGAAAAAAATCCTTATTTTCTTGCGGATTTGTCCGAAGATGATTTGTTTATGGCGGGGATTCCCAGACCATTGATTCCGGCGGTTCTTGCCATTGATTCGGATGAGGCGTTTGATGCATTGATTGACTACCTGCCCAACGATTGTAAAGACGTGCTCACGGGGATTGCCTGCGGGATGACCGTGGATGAGGCTTTAAATGAGATGTTAGGGTTTTCAAAGGATCAAAATGAAGTTGTGCCGGAAGAAACTGGAGACTTTACCCATATCAAGCAGTCTGCAAGTTATGATTT
This sequence comes from uncultured Desulfobacterium sp., assembly GCA_963674605.1. GTDB lineage: Bacteria > Desulfobacterota > Desulfobacteria > Desulfobacterales > Desulfobacteraceae > Desulfocicer. Next base: position 3,710,774 of record OY771474.1, read on the forward strand.
GATTCTTGTTGAAGGGGAAGAACACCTCAAAGAGGTTCTTGAAGCCTCCCTTGAGGAGTGGCGGATTTTTTTACATCCCTACCAGAAAAAGCTGGTTCAGTGGCAAACCAAAGGCCCCATGAATATCAATGGTTCTGCCGGTACGGGTAAAACCGTTGTTCTCCTCCATCGGGCTGTTCACCTTGCCAATCTATTGAATGACCCGGTGAATGACCCGGTAGATAAAATTCTAATCACTACATTTACAACTAATTTGTCCATCACCCTGAATGATTATATTCAACGAATGGATAAGGATGCGGCCCAAAAGATTGAAGTAACCAATCTTCATGCCCTTGCAAGAACGATCTGCTGGCATTCCGGATGGAAAGGCAAAATAGGAGAAAAAACCGATTATGATGCAATATGGCAACAGATTCAACTCTCTTCAACCGGAGAGTTGCCAATATTGTTTGAGGAAATCATCAAAGAGTACTGGCTGATTGTTGATGCCAACGGTGTTTACAATGAAGATGCTTATCTTACGACGGTCAGATCAGGACGGCCCAGGTTATCAAGAAAACAGAAAAAAACAATATGGCCCATATTAAAAGCATTTCAAACCGAGCTTAAAAAACGAAATATGCTCACCTTTGAAGGGATTGTCCACCAGGCACGGTTGGCGGTGGAACAGGGTAATTTTAGAAATTACCGGCATGTTCTTGTTGATGAGGTACAGGATTTCAGCCTGGAGGCATTGCGCTTGATAAAAGCCATAGCCCCTGTTGAGGAGGGGTTAACTGACCCGCTCTGTACGGTGGGGGACGGCCATCAAAGGATTTACCGAATGAAAATTCCCATGAGCCGGGCGGGCATTGAGATTCGGGGAAGGTCCAGAAGACTTAAAATAAACTATCGAACAAGTGAACAGATAAGAATATACAGCCATGGTGTCCTTAAAGGCATTGAAATAGATGACCTTAACGGCGGTTCAGCATCAATTACCGGCGACAGATCTGTGTTCAAAGGGCCTGAGCCCATAATTGAAAAATGTAAAGATATTAAAGATGAGTGTGAAAAAATTGTGGGATGGGTCAAGGGTCTCATTGAGAATCAAGGTCTTAAAGATTATGAAATTTGCATTACCCCGTATAAAAAAGAAGTTGTCACAAGCTTAACACAAGAAGGGTTTCCCGTCTTTCGCCTTAAACCAAGGGAGGTGGACCCGGGTGCCAATGATCCCGGAATACGCATGGGAACAATGCAGCGGATAAAAGGCCTGGAATTCAGGGCTATTTGTCTGGCTTGTGCAAACAGCAGCGATCCCATGAATGATATTGAAAATGCATCTGAATTGAAAAGATGTGAACGGTACGTTGCCATTACCCGTGCAAGGGAGCAATTGCTTGTCACTTTGACAGCTTCATAAGACCACCCGGGGCAACTAAAAGAAAACAATCACCCACACAAGGGTTAAAATTCTTGCCGCCATGCTGAACGTGGTGGTGAGTGCACAGATAAGGGTGCCGTTTTTCACTCCGAATATGGCGGTGTACCGGGGAAGGGTTCGTCTGACCCGGGTAAAGGGGATCATCAGCAGGCTTCCGGCCATCAATGATAAAATGGCCTGGTAGTCGGTGACCACCTGCTGGTTCAAAAGATTGGACATGAAGGTGATGCCCACGGTGGGACTGAACACATAGGCGCTCAACGGCCCCACCACGGCCGCGGGAAGATTTAAAAGTGAGGTCATGGGGATAATAAGGGTTTCAAGCCATTTCAGCATGCCGGTGTTCATGAGAATCTGGATGATCAGGGTCACCGAGGAAAGCAACGTGATCATGCGGATGAACATTTTTTTTCGGGTATTCCAGGTATCTTTTAAAAGCTGTCCAAAGGTCCGGGGAACACAATCCGGGTCATCGGAGGCACAGGTCATGGGTTTAAATGCATCTTCGGTGCGATTTTCACCGGCAATGGTGAATCTGCCTGCCAGAAGAACAAAGCCAAGCTTTAAAAATCCGGTGAGCCAGAAGGCGGCAATGTAGATCAGGCACAGCCGCATGCCAAGAAGGGGCAGAATCACGGGCAGCTGAAAGGTGAGAACTTCCTTGAAATGAAAGGGGACGGTATTTAGAACCCCGGTGAGAATCAGCTCCCGGTCGGTGAGTTTTCCATCGGCATGGAACTGGGCCGCCATGGAATGGGCCGCGATCATGGAGCCGATGGCGGAAAGAAAACTCACCGCACTCTCCGAGGGCAGGTTGGCAAGCCTGGCAACAGGCCTGCCAATGGGTTTAAGGTAGGTCATCAGCCCCATCTGCATGAAAAGTTCAATGCCAAAAAGGCTTATAAACATGATGGACCCCATGCGGGAAATCAGATCTGCGGTGGCATTTAAAGAGAGAATGAGGGTGTCCATGGAATCCTTATTGCGTCGATGATACAATTTTTTTCTGCTGTAAGCCATCCCCTGTTTGTCCAGCCAGGGGAGCAAAAGGCAATCATGATGTGTTCAGATATCGCTCTTCGTATCAGGTAAAATTTAAAATCATACTGTCCATTGCCATGAATTCTTTAAAGGGAATCCCTGCCTTTTCAGCAATGTTTTTCGGCACGGAAAATCCTTCAGCATACTCAGCATAATTGACAAAGGTGCGTCCGTCAATGCGAACCTTCATGCCGGGCAGGGGGGTTTTCAAAGAGACCACCACTTCTCGATTGGCGTAATGGTCAGAAATGTTTTGAAATCCCAGTTTGCGCCCCATGTCGCCTATGTCTACGTTGAGATAGTGACGACCACCGGCCATGGCATTTTCTTTGTATTGATTTTTGATATGTTCAAGAACCGTTGTCAGTTGTCTGTTCATGTGTAATCCTCCTGTTTCAGGTCAATGGCAACACTGCACAGAGGTACTGCTGACCTTATTGCCACATTCACCAGGGATGGGAGATATTTCGATTAATTATAGCAATAAACGTATTATCGTTTTCAGCATGAAACATAAGCAGACTTCAGGGGAAGATAAAGTCTTGAAAAAATATTTATCCGTACTATCTTTTTCATCAGCATTCCCCATGATCTGTTGATGAAAAGACAGATGACATTATACAGAAACCTCAAATATCCTGGACCGGTAGGAGTTTCTGATGACAAATGTATCTCGTAATTCACGGATTGATCTCTCCATTGACATCGCCTGGCAGAAAGAAGATATCCGCCACAAGGAGCATTATTTCGCAGATAATCTCAATTGCTGGCGGGATATTTTTCCGGGCAGTACCCTGGAAAAACTGTTTAATACCCTCTCAGGAGATCCCATTACGGTACCCATTCATCCCGGAGAACTCGTTTCGGTTCATCGTGCCCAGGACGTGCATGTGCTGCCCCTGCGAAATGTCAAGGACCAGGGTCTCGCGTACGGATTGCAGCGGGGGCGATATTATCCCAAGGGGATTATTTTCGGTTTGCCAGGTATCTTTAAAGAAAATAAAACCCCGTTTCGCTGTATTGACATAACAGATCACCACATCACCGCAGATTTGAACCACCCCATGGCCGGTATCCCCATGACCCTGTCCATGACCGTGCAGGGGAAGTCTCTGAAATCCGACGAAAGGGGAGGTTCCTGCACGGACTGGCTGGAGCTTGCCCTGACAGGGCCGGGCATGCAGGCCCGGCAAAATGGTATTGCCACCGATTTCTTTTCTGGTAATGCCTTTGGACGTCGTAACGAGCATCCCGATGGGCAGTTTTATGCCATGGATCGGTTTGTGCATCACATTGACAGTAAGGCCCGGGAAAACTTGTCCCGGTTTTATGGTACCGTTGTGAAACCGGGGGATGCGGTGCTGGATCTCATGGCCGGGTGGACCTCCCATCTTCCCCCGGACCTTGAACTGTCAGTTCTTTACGGCCTTGGACTCAACGAAAATGAGTTGAAAGAAAATCCACGACTGTCCGATTACGGGGTTCAGGATCTGAACATAGATCCGTCCCTGAAGTTCCAGGGCAGTACCTTTGATGTTGTGGTGTGTTCTCTGTCCGTGGAATATCTTACAGATCCCCTTGCCGTGTTCCAAGAGGTGGGGCGGGTTTTGAAACCGGGGGGAAAATTTGTGGTGACCTTTTCCAACCGCTGGTTTCCGGAAAAGGCCATTCATGTCTGGGAATATCTTCATGATTTTGAACGTATGGGCCTGGTCACCGAATATTTTCAGAAAACCAATGGCTTTGAATCCCTTTCAACCCTTTCCATGCGGGGCTATCCAAGGCCATTTGGCGATAAATATTTCCCTCAACTGCGTTTGTCAGACCCCATATATGTCGTCACGGGGAAAATTGTGAAATAATGTCGGGGGGAGTTTATCTCTCTTTTATGCCGTCGGGCGTTAACCCAGCGGCCATTGGTCAGAAGTTCTGTGGTAAGCACTATCTGCAGGGGGCTTGTACCGGCAATGGGGGGGCCGGGCCGGCAGCACCCCATGGCTTTTCATACCCGGAATAAGCTGTTGATTCTTTCCCAAGGCCGTGTCCTTCATGATTTCTGCAAAAATCCCCCCCATGCCCACCATGAGGGTGGGGCCAAACATCGGGTCTTCCATGGCACCCACAATGAGTTCCACCCCTTCTTTTGCCTGCTGGCAGACCAGCATCCCTTCAATGACGGCATGGGGATGGGAGGCTTTGATCCGGGATTTCATGATCACCTGGAGATATCTCTGCAGCGGATGGGGAGATCTGTTCGTCAGCTGCTTTTCTTTGGAATCTGCCATATTCCATGGCCGCAGCAATGGCTTTCACGGCCCGTTCCGGCGTTGAGAAAACCGGTACCCCGGCCCGGTTCATGCGGGGACGGTCCATGGCCTCATCCGTTGCTCCGCCCATGTAAGATACGGCAATCCCTGCTCTTATCTGTTTTTTCAGCTCTATGATCATGTCCCCGCCCCCTTGAATGGGATCACCGAAATTGATGAGAAACACGTCGGCCACATTGTGCCTGTCCGCCACAAGGGCTACCTCCCGGAACTCGTGGGCCCAGATGGCGGCAAGGTCTATGGGGTTGGTCCAGGAGCCCAGGGGTGACAGGTTCAGGGATTTTACTTCATCAATGAAGGCCTGGGGAAGGGATGGGACTTCAATGCCTGAGTTCTGGGCTTCATCCACGGCCAGCACTCCGATACCCCCGGAGGATGACAGAATCAGCAGGCGGTTGCCCCGGGGAATATCCATGGTGGACAAAAGCTTGCCGCAATCGTAGAGATCCTGGAGATTGTTTACGGAACTGGCGCCAAATTGTCGGCATGCGGCCTGGAATACCTTGTGGTCACCGGCCAGGGAGGCGGTGTGGGAGGCAACGGATTTTTCGCCGGCCCGGGATCTGCCGGCTTTCAGGATGATGACGGGTTTCCGGGGGGTGACCTGTCGCAGGGCCTCTAAAAAGCGCCGGCCGTCCTTGACGCCTTCAAGATAAAGACCCATGGCTTTGACATTCTCATCCTCTGCCAGAAACTCCATGAAATCGGCTTCGCACATGTCCACCTGGTTGCCCAGATTGATGGCAGCACTGATGCCGAGCTGGTCCCTGTCTGCCCATTCAACAAGGCCGTTGGTGAGGGAACCGCTCTGGGATATGGTGGCAAAGGGGCCTTGATGTTTTACCACCGGGAAAAACTGAGCATTGAGACGGTTGGGCATGTAGATAAAACCCTCGATGTTGGGGCCAATGATGCGGACCTTGTTTTCCTTCGCAAGTTCCATGAGTTCCTGCTGCAGGTCGTCCCGACCCACCTCCCGGTATCCCGCCGTGGTAAGCACCACACCGGGGATGCCCTTTTTTCCTGCATCCCGGATGACATGGGGTACGATGTTCACCGGCACCAGGATTATCGCCACGTCGGGCACTTGGGGAACTTCAAGAAGGGAAGTGTAGGCTTTGAGTCCAAGAATTTCACCGCCCCTGGGATTTACCGGGTAGATGGCACCCTGGAATCCGCCTTTGATGATGCAGTCCAGGGTCATGAATCCATATTTTGAAGGGTCGGCAGAGGCCCCCACCACGGCAATGGATCGGGCTTCAAACATCTGTCTTATGGTATTGATGGTTCTGCGGCTGTCATTGTGCATGGGTATGGCTCCTGTATTTCAAGCTTTGTTGTGGGCAGATCCAAGAGACCCAATAATGTCTGCCCGTGGCAGTTAAAAGAAAAGAATTACCCAGACAAGGGTCATCACCCTTGCCGTCATGCTGAAAAGGGTGAGATCCTCTCCAGGGCAGCTTATCGTGCAGATTCCGTGCAATTGCGCCCATTGTTTTTGGCCGCATACAATGCGTCGTCTACACGTCGTATGACATTGGATACGTTTTCGCCTTCTTTCAGCTGTGTAACCCCGAAACTGGCGGTGACACAGATGATTTGCCCGTTGTGAAGCACACTTTTGTCAGTTTCAATGTTTCTGCGGATTTTTTCCGCCACGATGCGGGCCTGGTCAAGGTTGCAGTCGGTGAGCAGTATCAGAAATTCCTCACCTCCCCATCGACAGAGAATGTCACAATCCCGGATGTGGTGTTTTGCCGTCCGGGCCACGGCCTTGAGGGTAAGATCTCCGGTGGTATGGCCATATGTGTCGTTTACCTTTTTGAAATGATCTATGTCAAACATGATGGCTGACGTGGCAACATTACGGCGCTTTGCCTGTTTGACGCACTGGTTAAACAGCATATCAAACCCCTGACGATTGGCAGCCCCGGTGAGTTTGTCTGTGGTTGCCATCTCTTCGAGACGTCGCTGGTACCCTCCGATGGTGAAATGGGCAATCAGCAGAACAATGGCTGTGACAACAAAGCTGACCATAAGGTTGATCATCAGGGTATTTAAAATGCGTGATTCAGCGGGATCATTGTCCTGCATCACTATCAAATACCATTCAAACTGGGGAACCAGACGGCTGTTCACATAGATGGTTTTGCCCTTGTCTTTATAGCTTAAGGCATTGCTGGGAGATGTCAGAATCCGGGTGGCATGGTTTGACAGCCCCGATACCTTGCGGATGTTGTCCGGTCCGCTGTAATTTAAACCGTGGAGGGATATCGTGCCTTCAGAGTCGATGAAGTAGATTTCCCGGCCATATCGTTTCTGATAGCTGTCGATCAAATCCCGTACGGCATTGACGGCAAGGCCCACCCCGGTGGCGCCGATGTAGCGGCCGGCATAGTCAAATACCCGGTAGTTGATGAAGATCACCATGGAATTTTTGTCTGCGGTGTCGGTGTCCACGTTGATCTCGTAGGGTTCCCGCATTTTCTGTACCCGGAAATACCATGCATCCTGGGGATCGGTGTCACTGACGGTTTTCAGGATACCGGAGGTGTGATAATATTTTCTGGTTTTTTCCGACACAAAAAAACAGGTGACGGTGCCATACTGGAGTTGGATTTCTTTCAGATATCGGATGATGGCGGTGTCGTCCTTTTCTCCGGCCATGGTCCAGTCCCGCAGAAAAGTGTCCTGGGCCATGAGTGAAGAGATGAACACGGGGCGCAGCAGATCCCGTTGAATTTCTGAATAGATGTTGTCGCTGGTCAGCGGCAGGGTTGTTTCGGCAATCTGTTCGGATATGGAATCATGGGCTACATAATAGCTGATCATGCAGGTGGTTACAAACCCGGACAGCAGCAGTACTGTCAGAATGCCCACAAACCGTATTTTGCTGTTTTTCACAGAAACCTCTTTTACATCAATATTGTGAACAGTCCCCCATTGGGGTGTTTTTTCCTTACCGGGATTGGTCACAGCTTGGGACACTGTAAGCGAATTAAAAAATATTTATCTGTTTTTTTAAGCGCTTATGACATTCTATGATCATCAGTGGCCCATTGTATGAGCAAGCCCCCTTCCCTTGAAGAAGATGTTTGATTGTAGCTCAATCATTTATAAACGCAAGGATTATGGTTTATCCCGGAGGCCTCGGGGCCAGTCGTCACCTGCTGACCCCCATGGAAAACATCTGGTTCCGGGCCGGGATTGTCATCGGTCCAGGCAGGGCCGGCTTTGAGATTATCCGTAACCTTGTCCAGAAGCTGCCACCCAATCCCTGTCATGAGCCCATCATGGCAGATCGGTTAATGATATTAATTTTTAATCAAACACTTGATTTAAACGATTGTTTGAATTATAAATGTGTTTAAATCAAACGTTTGAATTAATTTTTTCATCAAAGGTGACCACATGCCTGAACCCAACACCAGAAATAAAATCATGGATGCCGGCGAGCGTCTTTTTGCACAGAATGGTTACGATCGTACCTCTCTGCGGGAGATCACCTCCAGGGCCGGTGCCAACCTGGCTGCCGTAAACTATCATTTCGGTTCCAAGGAAAAACTTTTTGAAGCCATCCTTCAGCGGCGAATCACCCCCCTCAATGGGGTCCGGGAGCAGCGGATGCAAAAGGTGATTGAAGCCGCACAATCAGAAAACTGCACCCCCGGTGTGGGAGATCTTCTGCGGGCCTTTGTTGAACCCACCCTGGAATTCATCGGCAATGTGCCTGAATCCCTTGATTTTTTCATCATCGTCAACCGCTGCACCATGGAGTCCAATGGTATTGAAAGAAACTGTTTCATAAGACTGATGTTGCCCACATTCATAAAATTTTATGACTGCCTTTGCGCCTCATTGCCCGGGATTTCCAAAGAGGTGGTGTTCATGCACCTGATGTTCTCCATCGGTTCCATGATCCATACCGTTCGCATGTTGAAAATAATGGAGCAAACTACAAAAGCAGATACAATGATACCAAAGGTTTCCAATAAAATAGATATTGCAACCATCAACGAAGAATTAATCAGATTTGTAACTTCAGGAATGGAGAGCGCACAACATGAAGCCGCCGGTAAATAGCAATTCAATGGATCTCACACAGATAAAAACAAAAACCGTTACAGGATATCTTCTGACACCCATGGTGCTATGGGTATTATTGTTTGCCGGAGCCTTTTCCCATGCCTCAGAAAAGGGGCATTCAAAGACCCTGTGTCTTGATCTTCACACCGTTATGGGGGCGGCCCTGGAATATAATCACCTCTTGAAAGCATTCCGCATGGAACCCCTTAAAGAGCAGGAAAATATCCGGGTGGCAAAGTCCATATTTGATCCAAAGATCACCATTGAGGGAAGCTCCACCAGTCAGGAAAGCTGGGATGAGCCCACGGATACGAGTTCAGTGCAGCTGGCAGCCAAAGCCTCTGTTTCCCGGCTGCTGGAAACGGGAACCGTGGTGTCCCTGGGTCTTGAAGCCTCGGACATCGATGCAGACTCCGCCATCGCCGATAATAACGGGGGTAGCTATGTTCAGAGTACGGCCACCATCAGTCATCCCCTGCTGAAAAACAGCGGCCGGGAAGTTGTAACACGCAGGGTCATCCTTGCCCAAAATACCCATCGGGCATCAGAAATCCAGCTGAAACAGGAGGTGATCGACACCCTTTCCCAGGCCCAGCGCCTTTACTGGAACTATTACAGCGCCCTTGAATCCCTTAAGGTATATGAAAAGTCCCTGGAACTTGCCCGCCGGCTTATCCTGGAGGTGGAAGAAAGAGTGAAAATGGGAAGTGCTGCCCGGCTTGACATCCTCCAGGCCAGATCTGAAGTGGCCACCAGGGAGAAGGACGTTATCACAGCCAACAATGATGTGTTGAACGCAAAAGACATTCTGCTCAGCTATATTTATGGATACACCCGTTCCGGTCTTGTACTGAGATGCCGGAGTCTTCCCGGAATTCCCGCCGTGGACAGGGAAAAATTCAATGAAAAAAGGCTGATTGACCTGGCCCTGAGCCTGCGTACCGATTATCAGGGCGCCGCCATTGATCTTGAGTCCGCCGATACGGATCTTGTGTATTTCAGGAGCCAGACAAAACCTGAAGTGAACCTGTCGGCCAGCCTTGTCGTCAATGATGCCCACCCGGACGAGGATGCCATGGGCACAGGAAATCTGCAAAATTATTATGCCGGCAGCCTGGGGGTTACCGTGAAATTCCCCTGGGGTCTTGAGGGGGATAAAGCCAGCTATGCGGTGGCAAAGCTCAGTAAAAAGCAGCTTGAAATCACCAGGGATGCCCTGCGTTCCCAGATTGTTCTGGATGTGCGCACAACGCTCAGGGACCTTGAGGCCGCCATAAAGGGCCATGAAACGGCCCGGACTGCCCGCCGCTACGCAGAGGAGGCCCTGGACGCTGAACAGGTGAAGTTCAGAAACGGCCTGTCCACCATCTACAATGTGCTTCTCTACCAGCGGGATCTCACCGACGCAAGGAATCTGGAGGTAAAAGCCCTCATTGACTGCCAGACAGCCTTGATATCCCTTCACCAGGCCCTGGGAAACACCCTGGAAGTACATAAAATTAATCTGGAATTCACGGCCATGCGGCCCTAACGGGTTGTCCCGACGACCTGAAAATGAGGAATTGTCATGAAAAAAGCTTCCACACTTAAAAAAATGCTGATATTTGTCCCCATCCTCTTGGGGATATTTTTGTTCGTGCAGATAAAGAAAAACAAACAAACGCCCATACGTCTCGAAGCAAAGGAACGGGTCCGCACCGTCCGGGTGATCCCCTTTGAAAAAATCGACTTTCTTCCCCGTGCCGTGGGATACGGATATGTGGAACCCACCCAGACCTGGGAAGCCATATGTGAAGTCAGCGGCAGGGTGGTGCAGGTCCATGAAAATCTGAAAAAAGGTTTTTTCATCAACAAAGGTGAGGTGCTGATTCGCATCGACACCTCCGACTACGGACTTGCCGAATCCCGGGGCAGGGCCGATGTGATGAGCATAGATGCCCAGCTCAAAGAACTGGAGCAGTCCCGGGAAAACACCCGTCGTCTGCTTGAAATTGAAAAACGTTCGTTGAATATCTCGGCCCAGGAGCTGAAAAGAAAAGGGGAATTGTTTCACAAGGGATATCTTTCCCAGTCCGAGGTGGAAAGTGAAGAAAAAAGATTTCTTGCCCAGCAGACCACCGTGAACAATCTGCAAAATACCCTGAATCTTTTTCCGGCCCAGCGCAGGGCACTCATGGCCCGGAAGGACTCAGGAGAGCTGACCGTGACACAACGGCAGCTGGACGTGGCCAGAACGGAAATCCTTGCCCCCTTTGACTGCCGTCTGTCCCAGGTCAATGTGGAGGTGAACCAGTATGCGTCCACAGGTTCGGTGATGTTGAAAGCCGAGAGCATTCACAGCGCTGAAATTCCGGTGCAGCTTTCATCCCGTTCGTTCATGATGCTGCTGCCCGGCGGGGCCCGGCCGCTCATACCCGGAGAACTGAACATGGATTCCATCCGTAAAGCCATCGGTATCACGGCAATGGTCCGTTTTCCCGATCACACCCACGACATTTCCTGGCAGGGGCATTTTTCCCGGACCGGAGAAGCCATGGATGCCACCACCGGTGCCCTGACCATATATGTGACGGTGGACGAGCCCTATAAAAATGTAATTCCCGGCAGAAGGCCGCCGCTTTTAACCAATATGTATGTGGAGGTGGAACTCCGGGGGCGGATGGTACCCGATCAGCTTGTGGTGCCCGCAACGGCCGTCCATGAAGGACGGATCTATGTTGCCGGAACAGACAATCGCCTGAAAATCAGAGATGTGGAGGTGGCATGGGTTATGGGGGATCTGGCAGTACTGTTTTTCCGTAACTCCCCGGACAAAAATTCCCACAATGAGGATTTTAAGGACGTTTCGGTAAATAATTCTCCTGCAATTCATACCATGGCCAAACCGGGGGAAACCTTGGTGCTCAGCGATCTGGTTCCGGCCATTGAAGGACTGCTGCTCAACCCCGTACACGACAAGGAAGCTGCGCAGCGTGTCCGGATGACGGCGGCCGGCCATGATTTATCAGCCGTTTCTTCCACAAAGGAAAAAGATTACACCGCCGTTGCGGATGCGCCTGGAAAGGAGTCATGAGATGAACAGCTTAAAAAAGGGCATAGGTTTTCTGTGCGCCCATCCCACGGCATCCAATCTCCTGATGTTGCTTTTTATCGCACTGGGGCTCATTACGGTGCAGGATCTTCGACGGGAAACCTTTCCTGATTTTTCCGTGGATGCGGTTCAGATTACAGCAGCCTACCCCGGTGCCACGGCGGAAGATGTGGAATCTGCGGTGTGCCGCCGCATTGAAGATGCCATCGAAGAGGTGAATCACATCCACCGCATTGAAAGCACGGCCCGGGAAAACATGGCCATCGTGGTGGTGGAGATGGAGGAGGGTAAAGATGTCATGGAGTTTTTCAATGATATCAAGACCGATGTGGAAGCCATCAGTGATTTTCCAGAAGAGGTGGAGGATCTTATCATCAAGCGCATCAACCGCACCGATCAGGTGATCTCCGTGGCCGTAACCGGACCCATGAGTGATCTGCATCTCAAGCTTTATTGTGAATCCCTTAAGGATCGCCTTAAACAGCTGGATCTTGTTTCCCAGGTGGAACTGCTGGGGTTTTCCGGGCATGAGTTTCTCATTGAAATTCCCGCCTATCAGATGATGCGCCTGGGATTGTCCATATCCGATATTCAGGCCCTTATCACCTCCCAGAGCATTGACATGCCCGCAGGAAGCCTGGAAACAGAACAGAGGGATATCCTTATCCGGTTTGCCGAAGAGCGCAGAAGCATCAGGGAGCTTTCGGATCTGGTGATTATCGCCAATCCCGAGGGCACGGAAATCCGCCTGGGTGAGATTGCCCGTATCTCCGACAGATATATTGATGAGGAGAATAAAATTCTTTTTAACGGGAAGCGGGCCGGATTGCTCCAGATCAACAAAACCAAGGCCGAGGATGCCCTCAGAATTCTGGATGCGGTGAACGCATTCCTGGCAAAAGAGCGCCTTCAGGCACCGCCGGAGGTCTCGTTTACCACAACCCAGAACACCTCCAAGGTGGTGCGGGACCGTCTGGAGATGCTGACCGTCAACGGCATTGAAGGGCTCTGCCTTGTGTTTCTTGCCATGATCTGCTTTTTTCCGTTTAAATTTTCCTTCTGGGTCACCATGGGCCTGCCGGTGTCTTTTCTCTTGACCTTTTTTTTTATGAAGCAGATTGATTTTTCCCTGAACATGCTCTCCATGGTGGGGCTGCTCATCGGCCTTGGGATTTTGATGGACGATGCCATTGTCATTGCAGAGAATATCGCGGCTCATCTGGAAAAAGGAAAAAAAGCCTTTGATGCCGTGGTGGACGGTATCAGTGACGTGGCTGCCGGGGTTTTTTCATCCTTTCTTACCACACTTTTTATCTTCGGAGCCCTGGCCCTGAGCATGAGCGGCGATATCGGTAAGGTGCTTTACGCCATCCCGGTGGTGCTGATTCTGACCTTATCCGTGAGTCTTGTGGAGGCCTTCTGCATTCTGCCCAGTCATCTGTTTCACGCGTTGAATCATCAGGATTCAAAACAGCACAGGAGGCCATCGACGATTTCCATGGAAGCCCTGTCGTCGTCGTCGTCTTCTTCTTCTTCTGCTGCTGCTGCTGCCACCGCAACACCATGGGGGATGACAAAAAATCGCTTCAGCCGTATCATGGATGGGCTGATCGAAGGGCTCCGGGATGGTCTGCTGAAAAAAATTGTGGATGTCGCGGTGCGCTGGCGTTACCTTTTTGTGGGTATTGTGGTGTCTATTTTTATTCTTTCCCTGGCCATGATTGCCGGCGGTCACCTGAAAATCAAGGCATTTCCGGATATTGACGGTGATGTTCTTCAGGCCAGGGTACTGCTTCCCCAGGGCACCCCCCTGGCACGGACCGAACAGGTGGTGGCACAGCTTGTTACGGCCGCCGAACAGATCAATGAAGAGTTCAAACCGGACCAGCCGGGTAATGCCGATTTAATTGAAAATATATCGGCTATTTTTAACACCAACGCCGATGCCGGCGAGAGCGGTCCCCATGTGGCCACCGTTTCCCTTGATCTTTTAAGTGCCGAAGAGCGGAGCACAGCCCTGGATGATATCACGGCCCGCTGGCGTAGCCTGGTCGGAGAGATTCCGGACTGCATCAATATCGCCTACAAGGAGCCCGGATTTGGTCCTGGGGGACTGGCCATTGAAATTTTGCTCCAGGGGGAGGATTTTAACGAACTGAAGCTGGCCTCCCACAGCCTTATCAATTGGCTTTACTCATACAAAGGGGTGGTGGATCTGGATGATGATCTGAGACCGGGAAAACCGGAAATCAAAGTGAGGCTGAAACCCGGCGCCCGTGCCAGGGGATTCAATGCCGGAAGTATTGCACAGCAGTTGCGGGCAGCATTTTACGGAAATACCGCCGGTGAAATTCTGGTGGGTGAGCAGTCCTACGAGGTCAATGTGCGCCTTGCCGATAAAGACCGGTCCATCATGTCTGCACTGGAAAAATTTTATGTCATGGGATCCGACAAAGAAAAGGTTCCCATCAGTTCCGTGGCCAACCTTGAAGAGACCCGGGGCTATGCCGCGATCAACCGCATTAATGCCATGAGAACCGTCACCGTCACAGCAGATGTGGACAGCCGGGTGGCCAATGCGGCCCAGATCATCGCCGACACCCGGGAAAAATTTTTACCAAGACTTCATGAGGATTTCCCCGGTGTAAAAGTTCTGGCCGAAGGGGAAGAAAAGGAGACCAAAGCATCCATGAGCGGGATGCTCAAGGCTTTGCTGACAGGTATTTTCGGGGTGTTCTGCATCCTGAGCTTTCAATTTAAATCCTACATTGAGCCCATGGTGGTCATGATCACCATTCCCTTTGCCTTTATCGGGGTGGTGTGGGGCCATATTGTGATGGGGCTGGATCTGTCCATGCCAAGCATCATGGGTTTTGTATCCCTTGCCGGCATCGTGGTCAACGATTCGATACTGCTGGTGAGTTTCATCAAGATTCACATGGCACGGGGTGAAAATATCACATCAGCGGCAACCCTGGCCAGCCGGGAGCGTTTCCGGGCGGTGATGCTCACCTCGCTTACCACCATCGTGGGCCTTCTGCCCCTGCTGGTCGAACGGAGCATGCAGGCCCAGATTCTGATTCCCCTGGCAGCCTCGATTGTTTTCGGTCTTTTGGCTTCCACCGTGCTGGTGCTGCTGGTGGTTCCATCTTTGTATGCCATTCTTGGCGATTTCATGGGCCTTGATTAAAGTCCCAACCCGCTTGGTGATGGAGTTGTAAAAGATGGGCACCTTGGGATTGATCCCAGCACCAAGACTTGCCTTCTTTTTAAAAGCTGATATTGTATGTGGGCATATTGGAATCTTTTTTTTATGAAAATGCCACGGCACAGCCCCCAGCGTCTGTCCGGTACGATCCGTTGGCCCCCAGAGGCGATACGCAAAACAATTCTTATTTCGGAGGAGTCTTCATGTCAAAACCCAGAATACTGATCACCGGTGCCACCGGATATGTGGGTCGTCGTTTAAAGGACGCACTGATTAAAGACAATACCGCAGACATCCGTCTTCTGGTGCGCAACAGAACTAAAATTTCCCCTGCCGTGCGGGATCGGGTGGAAATCGTGGAAGGAGACACCTTTAACCCGGAGGCCCTGGACACGGCTTTAAAGGGCATGGATGTGGCTTATTACCTGATCCATTCCATGGGCAAGGGCTCGGATTTTGAGAGTCAGGACCGCACCAGCGCGGAAATTTTCCGGGAGGCCTGTATCCGTCAGGGGGTGCGCCGTATCATCTATCTGGGAGGGCTCGGGGCCAAAGCCAGAACCAGTCGCCACCTGTTGAGCCCCATGGAAACCGGTGAAATCCTGAGCCGGAAGCAGGAGCAGGTGGAAACCATCTGGTTCAGGGCCGGGATCATCATCGGTTCCGGCAGTGCCAGTTTTGAAATTATCCGCAACCTTGTCCAGAAGCTGCCGGTGATGATAACCCCACGGTGGCTCGACACCCTGACCCAGCCCGTTGGCATTGATGATGTCATCGCCTACCTGGTGGCCGCAGCACGCCTTGAGTACACCGGTAACCTTATGGTTGATATCGGTACCCATGCCATGAATTTCAAGGCCATGATAATCCAGGCCGCCGCCGTCATGGGGTTAAAACGACGCTTGATTCCGGTGCCGGTTCTTACCCCGTCATTATCGTCCTGGTGGCTTGTTTTTTTTACCCCCATTCCCTTTGCCATGGCCGCAGCCCTGGTGGAGGGGCTGAAATCCGAAACCATTTTGTTGAACCGCAATGCGGAAAAGTATTTCCCGGATATTGTGCCCATGACCTTTGAAAAATGCGTGGCCGGGGCCATAAAGGAGATGGAGCATGATCATGTGATCAGTCGCTGGTGTGACAGCAGCGGTGGCAACCAGTGTGATCTCAACGGCCAGGATCTTCCCCGCGGTCCCATCCTGCGGGACCGGAGAACCTTTTCCACGGCCGGTCTCTCCCGGGATCAGCTGTTTGCCTCGGTGTGTTCCCTGGGCGGGGACAAAGGATGGTTTGCCTATGATTTATTGTGGAAACTCAGGGGAGCCATGGACAAGCTCATGGGAGGTTATGGGCTCAACAGGGGCAGACGTCTTAAGGGAGCATTGCGGGTGGGGGATGCTGTTGATTTCTGGAAGGTGGCGGACATCAAACGAGGCAAGCGCCTGCTGCTGGTTGCCCAGATGAAGGTGCCGGGCAGGGCGTGGCTGGAATTTGATATCCGGGACAACAGTCTTGTCCAGACCGCCCATTTTCACCCCAGGGGGATTCTGGGCAGGATTTACTGGTTTGCCATGCTTCCCTTTCACATGCTGATTTTTAAGGCCCTTGGAGAACAGATTCTGGAGCATGCAGTAGGCTTGTAGCGACAAATCCCCCTCTTTAATGACCGGATCACCGATTGTTGGTCTGGCTTGACTATATTGTTAAAAAATAGTATTTCTAATAATTACTAGGTGATAGATGGTTGTGGGGGGGGTAAGAATTTAATAGCCCAGGGTAATAAAGCCTGCTTGCCCTTTGAACGCCGGGTGCCATTCAAAAGGATTGAATGCCCGGACTTATTGAGAACTTATGTTGTGGGGTGATTTTTCAATGCCCCCGGAGATAAAACTCAGTTTAGTCCTTTAAATACATGCTACTTGCCAACTTCCGGGGCAACTTTGGGGGTTGCCTTCTTTCTCAAAGCTGATATTGTAATGGCTGTATTCATTCCCCCAAAGAGGGTTGCTTATTTCTTCTGCAGAAATGATACGGAAATTAGAGATGAAAAACAAAAATATCGAGCTGTCGTGTAACAAGGAACTGCATGCTGAAAAAATTAAAGTGGATTATCTATACCCCGCCGTTCATCGCTTTTGTCTATTATTTTGTGCGACTTTACAGCCTGACGTTTAGGTTCCGTGTGGTCAATGAAAAACAGTGGCAGCAGCTCCTGGATCAGGGAACCCCCATTCTTTTATGTGGATGGCACCAGCAGTTCTTTTCCGCCATTCGCTATTTTAAAACCTATGCAAAATTAAATCCCGGGTTGATGATCAGCCGCAGCAAAGACGGGGATCTCATTTCCGGGGTGGCCAACAGAACCGGCTGGCATACCCCCAGGGGATCATCCTCCCGGGGGGGGAAACAGGCCATGGATGCCATGGTCGATCATCTCAACACCCATGGGTTTGGTGCCCATATCCTTGACGGCCCCCGGGGACCCATGGGAATCGTCAAGCCCGGGGTGATCAAGATGGCCCATTGCACGGGTGTAAAGCTGGTGCCTTTCTACATTAAAGGGGACAATGCCTGGTATTTCAGATCCTGGGACCGCTTCATGCTTCCCCGGCCCTTTTCAAAGGTCACATTGACCTTTGGCAGCCCCCTTGCCTTTCTTCCGGAATCCGGTGCACATGGGTTTGAATCACAGCGACAGCGTCTTGAAAATACAATGCTGCCGGGTCTTGTGCAAGTTCCGTAGCGTTATGTTCATATTCAAGGGCATGGTTATTTCTCCGCAGGGATGGACCGTGGAGGAAGATCTTCTTCTCCGGAATTCCGTGGTGCTGAATCGCCATTTTTCATTTTATGATAACTATAAACCCGTGAGGGTCACCACCACAAACGATCCCATGGAGGTGGCCCTGTGCCATGAGCTGGGCTGCAAACTACTGCACAGTCAAGGCTAAGATTTAGGATGCCATATCGCCCAGATCATTGTAGACTTGATATGTTCAAAATCAGTCATCCTAAAATCAAGATTGACATTTCACTACGTTGCAAAAACAATCGATTATGACAAGTTCGTGAATGCGGTGCACAGTCTGGGCCTGTTTCTTGCCGTGGTGAAGGTGTCCGAGATCAATGGAGTTGTGGAAGCATGAAACCCAGTGCGGAAAATAAATTTCCCAGGGATTTAATGGAATACGACCCGCAGATGCGGGTGCTTGTGGTGGAGGGTGACGAGGGGTTGAACCGTCTTGCCCAGAAGGCCCTTAAACGGGTGGGTTTTGAGACAACGGGGGGCACACCGGGCCGGCATCATCAATAAGAGTGCACCTCGCCGGGCTTGATAAATGATAAAGCAATAAAATCGGTTTGTCTTATTCCTTTAGATATCCGGTTAACTCCACATAACCGGAACCGGAAACCTGATTGCCGGAAACCGCCACCGCCCCTTCCCAGTAGATGAAATCCCCGGTGTGCTCCTGGGCCTTTATACGGGGCGTAACCTTGAGCCCCAGGTTTAGTGGGGATATGACTATTTTCCAGCCCGACGGATATGTGGCCCGGGTGACGGGGCTTTGCCAGGTGCCCGTTGACGTGAGGGTGAAATCTTCCGGGCCGAGGATATCATAATCGCCGTCGGCATGGGAGATGCACCCGAAAGAGAACCCGTTTGGCCGGTTGTCTGCCCTTCGAATCTGGCAGACCATGATATCCCTTCCGTCATCGAGCTGCAGGGCAAACCAGTCCCAGCCTTTTTCATTGCTGTCAAGGGCGCTGGTGCTCCATTCATGGTCAAACCAGGTCAACCCGGAAACGCTGAACTCCCCGGAAGGGGTGCGGATGGTGCCCCGGGTGGGGCTCCGGGGTAAAGAATAATAATAGGAGGCGTTTCCCGGCTGGGCGCTTTTTGGGCTTAGACCTGATTTTCCCTGGAGCACCGGCGGTTTTCCGGAACTGAGAATGAACTCCACAGAAAAATCGGCCCCCCTGGCCGTAAGGTGGGTCATATTGTCCTGGTTTTTTTGAGCAGACCAGTTTTCTATCCACACCCGGTGGGGGCTGGCTCCGGCAATGCCGATGCTTTCTCTGGCCATGCGGCTGTCTGAATG
Source organism: uncultured Desulfobacterium sp. (assembly GCA_963674605.1). Lineage (GTDB taxonomy): Bacteria > Desulfobacterota > Desulfobacteria > Desulfobacterales > Desulfobacteraceae > Desulfocicer. The sequence continues at coordinate 3,730,053 of OY771474.1, forward strand.
AAAGGCTGCAGCCCCGATGTCTGTGACGGCAAAATGGGCGAAATAGAGCTGTCGGGTACGCCATGATGATGGGCCTGTCACTGGGCCGCAAGCAAGGGCCCTGCGAAAAAAGGTCAGCTGATAGCCGAACCGTCTGCCCGAGGGGTCGGCAAGATTGCCGGTGTAGTACCACCATTCGGTCTGAAAATCTTCGTGGGGACCATGGTCTGAGGGAAACACCAGGGACAACTCCCGGTGTGCTCTTTTAAAGCAGGGCAGGGCCGTGGGGGAAGAGAGGGCCTGACCGATGTCAATGGTCTCTTTCCCGGCAGGGGTATCGCAACCCAACACCATGATGCCCATGACAAGCAAGAGGAAAAGAGCCGGTGAGCCGGTAAAGCATCCCCCTTTTTGTGGCCCCTTGAACCGGGCATGGAGCCGGCTGATGCCGTTCATTGGCGGGGCTGTACGGGTTAAAATCATATTTTTTATCATCCGGTCGTCCTTTTTTTGTGCCGGGCCTGATTTCAGGGGTTGATTGTAAGATGGACAGCCTGATTTAACCCCAGAGTGGCCAATGTTGAGATCAATCCTGTCTCGGTCTATTCCATGCGAAGGGCCGTGGGAATATCATTTTTTCCGGCTTTTATCGCCGGCAGGACACCGGCTGCCATGGCCGCGGCAAGGGCCATGATCACCGCCTGGAAAAGCCCCCATGGCTGCAGGATCATCCCGTAGGTCCATCCAAAGGCGCGCTGGTTGATCACATCAATGAGCACCCAGGAGAGGAAAAGACCAAAGGGCAGGGCAAAGATGCCTGCCATGAGTCCTGAGTATCCGCATTCCATCATCAGAAGTTTTCCCACCTGGGTCGATTCCGCCCCGCAGGCCCGGAGAATGGCCATTTCTCTGGTCCGTTCCAGCAGAATGGCCATGACCGCATTGACAATGCCCGTAAGCGCCACAATGGCCGTCAGGAGCTGCAGGGCAGAGGTGATGAGAAAGGTATTGTCAAACACTTCAAGAACGCTGTTTTTTATGATTTTACCCGAACGAACCTCCAGCGTGTCATGGGATGGTGTCATGGCATGGATGGCTTCAATCATGGGTCCGGTCTCCCGGTCCGGATCTAAAAACAGCTGCATGGAGGTGATATCATCAAATCCCCAGCAGGTTTTCAGGGTCGCCGGATGAACAATGATACGCCCTCCTCCCATGAAAAAATCCCGGAAAATCCCGGCAACAAAAAATTTCTGTTCTCCCTGGAGGGTGTTGAGAATTAACGTGATTTTCTTTCCCGGAACAACCCCGTGCCGGGCGGCAAATATCTCTGATACCTGGATCTGTCCCTGCTTTAAAAGCGTGTCCATGGATTGCACCGGTGCTGCCGTCCATACCCACTCCTTGTTTGAAAAATCGGTGTCGTAGGCAAACACATGGGTTTCGCCTTTCTCCCCGGATAAAATGGTGTGCATGGCATAGGCACTGACGTTTTTTATCCCGGGCATGGCCTTTATCTGCCTGACCTGTTCGGGTGGTATGGCAGGAGCTGTCTTATCCGCCGATCGCACATGGATATCACCGCCGATGTTTCCGTCAATCCAGCTGACCACCGACCGCCGGAAGCTTGCCGTCATGGTGTCGATGCCGATGTACACCGATGTCACCACCATTAAAGAGGCGATGAGCACACTGGTGCGGCTCAGGGAACGTACAATGTTTTTAAGAGCCATGCGGGAGAGCAGGCCGGATACCGGTGCCGGGGCGTGAAGGAGTAAGGCCGTGGCCACACGGGTGAGCAGGGGAACCATGAATGCCGCACCGGTGAACATCATGAAGATGCCGGTGTAGTCCAGGGCAGGACCCTTGTGGGGAAACAGAAAGAGAAACAGGGAAAGTCCAATGAGCACAAGGCCTGCCAGGCTGAAAAGGCCTGCATTCTTTTGAATCCTGGTTTCCGATGCCGATGCAAGGGAGAGGCTTACAGGGGGGGTACGGCTTGCCGTAATAGCGGGCAGGACGGTTGCCGTCACGCACGAGAGCATCCCTGCAAAAATTCCTTTTAAAAGGGTCGGCCAGGCAATGTGGGTCTGGTTGACGGTGAGCACAAAGTACATGTCCGACACCGTTGCGCACACTGCGTGTACGGCCCCTTTTCCTAGAAGTATGCCGGCAATGATACCCAAAAGAGAACCTGCAATGCCGTAAATAAGAACCTCAAGATTCACCATCATGAAAATATCTTTTCTGGTGGCCCCCAGGGATCTCAGGGTGCCGTTGAGCCGTCGGCGTTGGGTCACGGAAAAGGAGACGGTGTTGTAGACCAGAAACATGCCCATGAAAAGTGCCATCATGCTGAAGGCGGTGAGGCTGGTCTCAAAGGCGCTGGAGAGGTTGCGAAGGGCCTGGCTGCTCCGGGCAGTGCTTAAAAGCATGGCCCCCCGGGGGAGGCTGCGTTTTATCTCCTGGACGGCTTCTTCTGAGTCAAGTATCAGGTCGATGTGGGATATCTGCTCTCCCATGGCCAGAATTTCCTGGGCTGTGGCAATGTCTGCCACCAGGATGCCCGTGAGGGCTGCACTTTCCATGGGCGATGCACTGTCAAGAAGGCCTGCAATGGAGACTTTTTCTTTTTTTTCTCCCCACGAAAGGGTTAGAAAATCGCCAATGGAAAGGCCGTGTTCCCGGGCAAGGGATCTGGAGAGAAGCACCCCGGTTCCGGACATGAGGGTTTCAGGCAGACTTTTCTGGCCGGCGTTTTCATCCGGTGACAACGACAGGGTGCGAAAGGCCTTTTCCGAAAAGGGATCAATCCCCAGAAGCTGCATCTGTTTTTCCTGGAGCTCTTTCACCTGGGTGTATCTTGATATAACCGGGGCACAGTGCTTTATACCCAGGGAGACCTTCAGCTGTGTGAATAAAGACTGGTGAAGGGTCAGATGGCTGCCCGCGATGCGATGGGTGCTTTTACCGGTGACAAGATCCGTGGAGAGCTCAAATGAGCGGCCGACACTGGTTTTGGCAATGTCAATGGCCACCACTCCTGAGACCCCCACGGCAATGCCCAGTATCAGCAGCAGAGTGCGTGCCCGGTGGTGAAGGCTGTGCTTTAAGGCCGTTTTGATGAGAATGCCGGGAATCAGGGCACTCATGTCGGATTATCTCCGCTGGGGAGGGCAGGGGAGTCGGTGACGGTTAAAAGGGGTGAGTTGGTGGCGGAAGCTGATGGGGTTAAGGTGGCGGAAAGATGGCGGTTTTCAAAGGTGAATACCTGGTGGGCGAACCCCATGGCTTCGGGGCTGTGGGTGACCATGATCAGGGTTTTGTTCTGCTCTTTTACAAGCCTTACGATGAGTTCCAGCACTGTTCTGCCCGTGGCCATGTCCAGGTTCCCTGTGGGCTCATCGGCAAGGATCACCTCCGGGTCATTGACCAGGGCCCGGACAATGGCCACCCGCTGCTGTTCACCGCCGGACAACTGATCCGGAAAGGCGTCTCTTCGATGGTAAAGTCCGGTCTGCTCCAGCAGAAAAAGAGCACGCTCCCGGAACACCCGGGGGGAGGCATTGTCGAGCTCTGCGATGAGGCAGGCATTTTCAAACACGGTGAGAACGGGAATCAGGTTAAAGAATTGAAAGATGAAGCCGATTTTTTTTCTTCGAAGCAGGGTTCTTTCCCGGTCGGACATGTCGGTGATCTGGGTTTTGCCCAGTTGAATGGTGCCGCTGTTCGGTGTATCTATGCCGCCTGCGAGATTGAGAAGAGAGCTTTTTCCCACCCCGCTTTTCCCCACAATGACCGACACCGCTCCCGAGGGGAACAGGGCATCAAGGTTTTCAAAAATAACATGCCGGGCACCACTTTCGCTGTAGGATTTGGTAACCTTTGAAAAACGAATATCCATCTGAACTCCCTGGGAGCTTTTTTAAATGAAGATGCCGTGGCAGAAGCCCCCAAGCTTCGTAGCTGGGGATGGCATACTGCCATTTTCCTTATTTGTTGTGAGCAGAGCCTTTGTTGTGGCAGACGTACAGGGCCATGAGCATTTCATGGAAATCAGAGCTGAAATTTGGTGGCCCAGGCTGAAAAACGAACTCCATGGCCGGGGGCTATTTTTGACAGGGATGCGACGATGGTTTCCACGGTGGCTTCATGGTTGGCCTTTTCCGGGGTTTTGGAGTAAAATTTGTCCGCCACGCAGACGATCTCCTCTTCCAGTGTAACCGGTACCATCTCCCGGTGGGGAAGCGGCAGGCGGGCTTTGGTGATGTTATTCAGGGTGATGCCGGCACCGGTGTGACGTTCCGACACCAGCCCATGACGGGGAAAGCCCATCTCGTCCAGGATCTGCCGTCCCAGGAACCCATGGCAGACATAGGGATGGGAGCCCCGGCAGTGGATGGAAGGGGCATGGATCATGAAAATCCCGATGTCATGGAGAAGGGCCGCCTCCTGAATAAAGGTGATGTCTGGATGGAGATGCGGCACTTTCTGTGCGATTTCAAGGCTTTTTTCTGCAACCAGTTCCCCATGGCGCATGAAGAGATCATACAGCCGGGTACCGGGGCGGTAAAGGGTCTGTATGATCTTGTCCGTGTCCATCATATCTTGCCTGAAAGCAGAACTCCCTCAATGATCTCGTCCAGATCTCCATCCATCACCCGGTCCACATCCCCCACCTCAAAGTTGGTACGGTGGTCTTTTACCATGCGATAGGGATGCATGACATAGGAGCGGATCTGGCTGCCCCAGGCAATGTCATCCTTGCCGTCATGGAGATCCTGCATTTTCTGGTTCTGTTTTTCTTTTTCAATCTGATACAGCCTTGATTTGAGCACTTTCATGGCAATTTCTTTGTTTCGGTGCTGGGATGACTCCTGCTGGCACTGGGTCACCACCCCCGTGGGCAGATGGGTGATACGGACGGCACTGCTGGTTTTGTTGACGTGCTGTCCGCCGGCACCACTTGCCCGGTAGACATCAATGCGCAGATCTCCTTCCTCAATATCAATCTGAATATCATCCTTGAGTTCGGGGTAGACAAACACCGAGGCAAAGGATGTGTGGCGTTTACCGCTGGCGTTGAACGGCGAGATGCGCACCAGGCGGTGAACCCCGGACTCCACCTTCATGAACCCGTAACAGTTGCTGCCGGATACTCTTAAAGTCGCTCCCTTGAGACCTGCCTCATCACCGTCCTGATAGTCAATAACCTGGAGTTTGTAGCCTTTTTTGGCGATCCACCGGGTGTACATGCGAAATAATTTTTCGGCCCAGTCCTGGGAATCGGTGCCGCCGGCACCGGCATTTATGGAGACAATGGCATTTTTAGAATCATCCACATCATCGAGCATGATTTCTATGGAAAAGGATCTGATTCGTTTGTCCAGGTTCTGGAGCTGAACGTCCACCTCCTGTTCCACTTCCTTGTCTCCCTCTTCCCTGGCAAGTTCCAGCAGGGTTTCGGCATCTTCGATTTCCGTGTAAATCGATTGCCATGCGTCAATGAGATCGGATATTCTTGTCCGTTCCTTGAGCATCTCGGTGGCTTTGTCGTTGTCGTTCCAGAAATCTTCCCGGGCAATGAAACTTTCCAGTTCTCTTAATCTGTTCTCCTTTACAGGGAGGTCAAAGATACTCCTTGAGTTGTTCTGCTTTTTCATAGAAGGAAGAAAGGGTCTGTTTCGGTTCTAAGGCCATGGGATACTCCTGTGGGATATTTTCCCTTTATCTGGTTTATAATTAAATTGACGTCAGGCTCTATTCTAAGGGATTCAGCCGTTTGTCATCTGTGTGTATTTACCACAAAAAGGGGAGTCATTGCAACAATACAGATACGCTTCCGGGTACATTGGACCCTTGCCCGTTAGTGTGTATTTTCAGGGCTTGGTCATAAGATGGGCCATTCATCTCAATTGGCGGACCAACGGGGTCAGGCTTGTGTTATTGTGTTTTTGACAAGTATCTAATAATAAAGCTAAATTTAAACGAAAACGTCAATAACGCAAGCCTGACCCCTCCCCAGGGTGGCCCATCTTGTGACCAAGCCCGTATTTTCATTTACGCTTTTCCAAAAGTGGCCCAGGGCGCATTCCCCTTTTTCCGATTTTACGCTTAATTAAAGAGGGGGCCGAAGTTGTGAGCAGGTCCTGGAAAAATATATGGAATTTCATCTTTTTAGGACACCCGTTATCAACGGCTCTATTTCTGTGGATATGGCTTTTGCTTGACTTTCCACCTGTTTTTGATTATTTCATCAGCATCGTTGGTGTACCATTTTGTGGTGTACGATGTTGCGATTCAAATTACAGTGCGGTGAATGCTCGGAAGAGGCAGATAAATCCTTTGAAAACACCTCCCATAAAGCTTGCTCCCCCAAAAGGGAAAATATATAAGACCCCCGAGGGCAGAATTCTGTGGACGGGGGTATTTCTTCTGACAATGCTCATGGGTTTGATTGCCTACCTCAGTGTGACGGATTCCTCCAAGGCTGGAAATCTTCTGCTGGCTTTTCTGGCCCATATTTTCGGGGGCAGGGCCGCCGGTATCGGTATCTGTTTTATGGCAGGCTTTAACCTTGGTTGGACATTGTGGTATAACTTCTACCTTGAAATACTCATCGTTTGTTTTGCCCACGCGGTCTTTATTCTTTCCATGAGCAATCATATCAAATTCAAATGGGTGATGAATGTTGCCATGGCCCTGAAGATCAAAGCGGAAAAACATAAAGAAAAAATAGAAAAATACGGCTGGATCGGCCTGTTTATCTTCGTCATGGTGCCCCTGCCGGTGACGGGACCGGTCACAGGTTCCATTGTGGGCTACCTGCTTAATATTCATGTGAGCCGTAATTTCAGTGCCGTTTTTCTTGGGACCTTCACCGCTATTTTATTCTGGGTTGTCTTTTTTGATTTTCTTGAGCAGCATGTTCATGTGATTCAATATGTCATCGTGGGCATTATTTTAATTGTTGCCATTTCCCATTTCAAGATCATAAAACGCTGGCTCAGCTGAGCCTTTTCCCATCCAGCGGTAGAAACAAAAGAAAGCCGGCAAGCAGGCACAGCCCGGCGAACACATCCCCGTGGCGGGTATAAAAACTTATTGATGTAAGACAGGCTACCTGTCTGGTCAGTGTGGTTGTTTCAAATAGGGATGTGGCCCCGGCAATGTGTCCTCCAGGATCAATGAATCCGCTGATGCCGGTGTTGGCGGCCCTTGCAACGCTTCTTCTGTTTTCCACCGCCCGGAACACCGCCATGGAAAAATGCTGCAGAGGTGCCGATGTGTGACCGAACCAGGCGTCATTGGTCATGGTTACCAGCAGATCCGCCCCGTTTTTCACCACGGCTGATGCCAGCTCCGGAAAAATAATTTCAAAACAGATGAGTATGCCTGCTTGATTTCCTTTAAATGCCAGGGGGGGCGCATTTGCCGTGCCCGGTGAGAAATCCCCTGCCTGGGATGTCAGTTTGTCCAGAAATGTCAAGTATTTACCCAGGGGTACATATTCCCCAAAGGGTACCAGATGGATTTTGTCATAGACGGAGCTGATCTCGGCCTGGGGGGTCAGCATGTAAGCCCGGTTGAAAAATTGAAAATCATCCTCCCCATGAAGTGAGAAAGCCGGACTTCCGATGATACACCATGCTTTGGTCTTTCGGACACAGGCATCCACCCCATCAGACATATCTTTTTCCCATGTATAATAGAACGGCAATGCGGTTTCCGGCCATATGATCAGATCCGGTGTGTGGGTTTCTGCGGCCATTAGGGAGAGCCGGCAATACATATGAATGGTTTCTTTCTTGTAGGCTTCATCCCATTTGTCTGCCTGGGAAATATTGCCCTGGATTACGGAAATCGTGCGTTGGGGCGCCAGGGCCATGCTTTTTTTTATGCTGGAAATACGCGCATTCCCGTAGGCAATCATGCCCCCCAGAATCAGGATGACCAGAATGGGCCAGGTAATCACTAATGCCTTTTGAAGACCTTTATTTTCAGGTGAATGGTTTTTCGTTCTTATTTGATGCCATGTCATGGCCAGGGTGGCATTCACCAGCACAATAACAAACGAAAGCCCATAAACCCCGGTGACATCGGCCATCTGAATCAGGGTGGTGTGCATATATTGGGAATACCCTGTAAGCCCCCATGGAAAACCGGTGAACAGCCGTGCCCGTATAAATTCAAGCCCCACCCACAAGAAGGCCGCTCCCACGGGCATGAAAGGGGCAAATTTTTTTTTGCGGGATTTCCAGGAGAGAATCAGGCAAAACATCGCCGGATAAAGGGCCAGGTAGAATACCAGCAGAAAAAGGACGGGGAATGCAAGCAATACCGGAAGGTTACCATACGTGCGAAGGGTGGGCAGGATCCAGTATATCAGGGAAAAAAAATGGGCCATGCCCATGGTCAGACCTGCCTTAAAGGCATTGTGGGGGCGGGCATCTTTTATGGAAACCAGCAGGGGGACCAGGGCCGTCCAGGCAAGCCATGAGCACTGGGCGGAAGGAAAGGAAAGGGACAGGAGGAAACCACTGGTCAATGCCGGAAAAAAGTGTGTGGGTCCAGGAATAGATTTTAATGGGCTCATAGGGGGAGCTATGCAGGTTGCTTTTGCGATGTCGGTTGATCCGACAGGGATACGTATGGGGAGAAATTGTAAACGGGCAGTTTGATGGTAAATATGGCACCACCTGTTGTCGCATTGCCTGCTTCCAGGGTTCCTCCGTGTTCTTGAATGGTTTCAGAGCAGATGGTCAGTCCCACGCCCATGCCCAGTTTCTTTTTGGTTGTGAAAAATGGGGAGAATAAATTGGGCATGACCTCTTGTGTAATGCCGGGGCCGTTGTCCTTGAACTGAATCACAAGGCTATCCCCATGCCTGCTGGTATGGATGTCGATTTCAGGAACTCTGGGCTTTTCTGAACCTGCAGGAATATCCTGGGTCATGGCTTCCAGGGAGTTGTTGATGAAATTAATGAATACATGACTCAGCAGTTGGGGAGAGGCAAGTATATTTGGCAGATCCGGGGCAAGATCTAATTTGATTATCCCCCCTTTTTTTGCCACCTGTGTATGAAAAAGAGACAAGGTGTCTTCAATGATTTTGTTAATACAAATATGGCTCTTTTCAAGGCCGCTGGGGCGATTGAGATCCATGAGGTTTTTCACGGTTTTTTTAATGGATTGGAGTCCGTTTTCGATGGCGTTGATTTCTTCCAGGGTTTCCGTGTCAGCGTTTTCGTTGTCCTTCATGAGATCCACCAGGGAGAAGATTCCCTGGAGCGGTGAATTTATTTCATGGGCAACCGTGGTGGCCAGCTGGCCGGCGGCGGCAAACCGCTCTGTCTTGACCAGTCGTTTATTCATTTCGGTGAGTTCATGGGTGCGTTTTTTCACCGCTTCTTCCAGCTCATCGCGCAGGATGGTGATTTCTTGAAGACGCCGGGTCATGTGGTTGAAATTGTGGGCCAGAATGCCCAGTTCATCATTGGAATCCACCTTTATCATGGTTTTCAGATCCCCCTGTCCCACCCGTTGTGTACCGTCGGTGAGCTGCTTGAGGGGACGGGTCAGAAGATGGGTCAGAACCATTAAAACCCCTGCCATTACAAGTGAGCCAATAACTCCGAGAATCAGGATCATGGGGGGGATGCGCTGGGCCGCACCCAAGAATTCCTTATGGGGATCCGTGGCGATGATATACCATTGCCATGGTTCAAAATAGCCGTAAAAGGCAAGGTTGTTTCCTGAATCAGCCCGGTAGGTGATGGTGCCCCTGTGGGATTTTAACTGCTGGAACCATACCGTCCCTGCAACATTGTGCCCCACCAGGGAATGATCGGGGTTGAAAATAATGGTACCTTGTTGATTCACGGCAAAAATATAGCCCTGTTTTCCCACGCCAATGGTGCTGATTTCTTTTTCTGCGTCCATTTTGGCTTTGAGAATGCTTGCAGGAATTTCTTCCAGTCCATATTGTTTCAGGTTTTCGTTTTGTACTTCGGCTATGTGAATGGCTTCTGACAGGCGGGTTTCAAGCCAGGTGGTTGCCAGATGTGTCAGGGCTTTGACACTGAAATGGGAGTAGATGACACCCATGAAGATGATCAGAATGAGTCCCGTGGGTAAAGTGGTGAGGAGGATCTTATAATAAATTTTCATGCTGCGTTTTCCCTTTTCCCATGTGATGGAACAGCCGAATCTCTCAAGTGTTACCAATCAGTAAAAACATACCGTTGCGGGCGTGTCAATCATTATTACAGTGCCTTGGGATGTTCGGGGCGGGGATAAATGTTCACAGTGGCTTATCTGTGGTGTCCGTTAAGACAGGGAGGGGGAATACAAAAAAAAGGTCAGCAGATACGATCTGCTGACCTTATATTTTTTATGGTAGGCACGAGCAGGCTCGAACTGCTGACTTCTACCGTGTCGAGGTAGCGCTCTACCAACTGAGCTACGCGCCTTTATAAGAAAATCTAACTACCACCATCCCCGGTGCATGTCAAGAGAGAATTTTGGTGGATGGGCTTTTTTATATGAAGATATCACCAGCAGAGTCTCCAACGGGAAGCAGATCCGGTTCCGGAGCGCCGACGGTCCTTTGGTCATGTCCGTTTTTATATGAAAAGGTAGCCTTCAAGTCTACCTCAGCAGAGCCCCTCCCCCGATGGGCAATAGGAACCGGACAATCGAGCTGTCTACAGTTCCGGTCCGGGACCATTGCCCGTCGGGGGAGGGGCGGCATAATGCCATTTTCATATTCGTTGTGTCCGCCAGGACATGCGGGTTTATATGAAACTCCATCCAAGGACCTCAAATTATGAGAGTTTCATTATTCGTTGTGTCGGCAGGCCAACATGATCGTTATTCGGAAATAAAGGCCCCTTGTATATCCTTTGTTTCCACGGGCTGTGCACCGTTCCTGGGTATGAACTTGATGGTCAGGGAGCTGTCCGTAATGTCTGAAAGACTTAAGTTAAAAGAACCAAACGTCTGCACCATCAAAGCATCCGCAAGCTTTTTACCATTTCCCTGGTAGATGATGTCCACCACGGCATTGTCGGAACTCAATTCTTTGGTCTGGATATCCTTGATGCCGGACATGGTGTTGAGAATTTTTCTGAGCATGATAAAGCTTGAGAGATAGTCGTCCCCCTCAATGCGGGTTTCAATGGCCTGGGGGACCGATGCTTTGCCGGACCATGCCGCATCCAGTCTGCCCAGGAGTGTTTCCGCTGCCTGACTACCTGACATTGTAAGGCTGTCCGATATGCCGGTCTGGCTGAAATCACTTTTAACCACGGCATCGGTGGTAAAGGAGGTGATCCGTTCTCCAGAGCTTACCTGGAAGGCTTCCAGGGCCACTGTGGATTTATATGCTTTTTCTGTGCCCATGACATTGGATGCTTCTTCGGCCTTGGCTTTGGCCATTATCATGACCTCTGCGTTGAGTTTTGATGCCAGTTTTAATGCGGCATCGGCATCATGGATAAAGTTAAACACAACCTCAAAGGACTGAAGTTCCTGATCTGTGGGCGGGGCCATGGGAAGATAGTTGTTCTGCACAAGGACTTTTTTAAAGGCTTCCTGGGCAAAGGACTGGAAAGGCATGGGGTTTTTCCCCCACCAGTAACGGGGCAGAATTTCATCAGGAACCTGTTCCGACATGAACATCAAAATCCGGGGAAGGGCCTTGTCTTTATTCTGGATGCGGTATTTTGAAAAAAGGGTTTCCAGGGTCTGGGCGTTGAGAGTCGATTCCACGGCAACCATATAATGGTTGGCCTTTTCCATTTCGCCAAGCAGTTTGTAGGTGATGACATGATCTTGGGCGTTACCTGTCAGCACATCGGACAGCAGAGGCAGGCTGGAGGAGATTTCCGATGGGGTGAGCATGGAAAGAATGGCCTGGGACACTGCGGTGTCAAGGGCGTCTTCAATGGCGGTTTTCTTTGCTTTGGAGATGTCCCCTCCGACAATGGCATGTTTTCCAAGGGAAATCACAGTAAGGTTTCCCTGTTCCTGGGCTGCGGCATGGCTGCAGATCAAGGCCAATAAGAATATCAGAGCTGCCGCTGTCATGGCAGCTGATTTAAACGGGTTCATGTCTCCTCCTGTGCGTTTGGGGCTATACATTTCTGGCGATGGCGTATTCTGCGATCATCATCATGGTGTCCATGGCCCGGCAGGGTGTAAAGTTTTCAAGGCTGTGTTTTGCCATGGATACATGGTGGGCGGCTTGTTTCTGTGTATATTCAATTCCCCTGTAATGATGAAGACGTTCCTGAAGTTTTTGGAAATCATCTGCATTAAAGTTGGGGTCTGCAATGATACTGCACATCCAGGAGCGATCCTGGGCCGATGCATTTTCCAGGGCCTTGATCAGGGGCAGGGTTAATTTGCCCTCCCGGATATCGGCACCGGGGTTTTTACCAAGGGTGTCTGCCCTGGCTGTATAATCCAATAGATCATCGGCCATCTGAAAGGCCATCCCCAGGTGGTATCCAAACTTCTCCAGGGCGGTTTCCTTGTCTTTTCCGGCATGGGCCAGAATGGCACCGCTTCTGCAGGCACCCTGAAGCAGCACGGCGGTTTTTCGCTGGATAACGGTCATGTACTGTGCTTCGGTCAGCTCGACATTGCCCTTTTGTTCCATCTGCTCAATTTCTCCCTGGGACATATCTTCGGTGATGCCGGCCATGACGGAAATGAGGGCCGGAATGCCGGTTGATGCCGCAAGGGACAGGGACCGGGCCAGGAGAAAATCCCCGGTCAGGACCACCTTGGGATGACTCCACCGGGTGTGGGCCGCCGGTTTGCCCCGCCTTAAATCCGCCTCATCCACCACATCGTCGTGGAGCAGGGTGGCGGCATGGAGGTATTCAAAGATGGTGGAAAAATGAATGGCATCATCCCCCTGGTAATGGCACAGGCGTGTGCTTAAAATCATTAACAGGGGTCTGATGCGTTTGCCGCCGCTGAACAGAAGATGCCCGGCAATGTCCTTTACCAGGGGCAGATGGGGGCTCAGGTTATCATGAAGCGCCGCCTCTATCTTTACCAGATCGTTTTCCACCAGAGATATCAGTCTGCGCTTCAATTCCTCTTTCATGCCGTTTCTCCTGCCAGGTCATATTCATGGGTTTCTGTAATCTTTACATCAGTAAAGGTGCCGATTTCAAGTCCTGAGCCATAAATAAATGTGATGCCGTCCACTTCAGGTGCCTGGAACCGTGTCCTGCCAAGGTAAATGCCCTCATCGGGATTTTCTTCCACAAGTACCTGAACCGTCTGTTCCAGGTATTTCCGGTTGTTGGATTCTGAGATTTCAGATTGGCGGTTCATGAGGATATCATGGCGTTCTTCCCTTAGAATCTCCGGCACATGATCTTTAAGCCGGTGGGAGACAAGATCCTCAGAATCAGAATAGGGAAATACCCCCAGATGATCAAACCGGATATCTTCAATGAATTTGACCATGGTCTGGAATTCTTCCTCCGTTTCTCCTGGAAAACCGGTGATGAGGGTGGTCCTTAAAACGGCATGGGGATCCATGGTGCGGATGGTCTCAAAAAGACGGTAAAGATCCTCCATGGTGTAATTGCGGCCCATGCGTTTGAGGGTCCGGGAGTCGGCATGCTGTATGGGAATATCGTAGTAACTGCAGATATTATCATTTTCGGCAATGGCCTTAATGACCCGTTCATCAATGGATGATGGATGGGTATATAACAGACGTATCCAGGCGGGATGGGTGGACTGAACCTGCGCAACTTCTTTTGAAATCCTGCCCAGCAGGTGACTTAAATGGACCGGGGGTAAAAGATCCAGGCCGTAATCAGTGGTGTTCTCCCCCACCAGAATGATTTCATTGGCGCCCTGGGAAATAAGGGTGGTGGCCTCTTTTACCACCGTGTCCACCGTGCGGCTTCTCTGTATCCCCCTCAGGCGGGGGATGATGCAATAGGTGCATTTGCGGTTACACCCTTCGGACACCTTGACATAGGCCGTGTAATCCAGGGTGAGCTTCCGGGGTAGCGGAAGGCCCTGAAGTTCCCGGGCGCAGGGGTCCGGCAACAGGGTAATGACCGTTTCGGTACTGTTCTCAACGGCCTCCACAATGCTGTCGCAGGCCCCGGTGCCAAGAAATGCATCCACTTCGGGCAGGGCATCTGTCAGGGTGTCATCCCGGAAGCGTTCGGGCAGGCACCCGGTGACCACCAGGCGCCTGCAGGACCCTTCTTTTTTGTACCGGGCCAGGTCAAGGATGGTGTCAACAGCCTCTGCCGAGGCCGCTGCGATAAACCCGCAGGTGTTGACAATTATCACCTCTGCCCCGGAGGGGTCATGGGTGATATCATGGCCCCGGGATGACAGTCGACCCAGCATGACTTCACTGTCCACCTGGTTTCGGCAGCATCCCAGGGTTTCAAGATAGATGATCATAAAGCCTTGGCCATCATGTCGCCCAGCTGTTTGCTGAACCGGGCCGGGTTGTCTATTTTTCCACCTTCACTGATGATGGCAATGTCTAAAAGCAGTTCACTGTAGCTCTGGAGGGCTGGGTTACTGGTGTCGGTTTCAAAGATTTCCTTTATCCTGGCAATGACCGGATGGTTCACATTAAGTTCAAGGGATCTTTTCTGCTGGGGTGCATCCTGACCCGAAGCCTTGAGAATTTTCTCCATGTAAGCACTCATGCCAAAATCATCACCGGACAGGCAGGCCACGGAATCTTTCAGGCGTTTGGATATTTGAACATCCTTGACCTTGTCGTTGAGTTTCTCCTTGATAAAGTCAAACAGCGGGGTATAGGCATCTTTTTCCTTTTCATCCACCTTGTCCAGATCCAGATCACCCTTTTCAGCACTTTTGAGTTTTTTCTCCTTATATTCAAACAGGGACTGGGTCACCCATTCATCCACGGGGTCCACCATGAGAATAACTTCATAGTCCTTTGCCTTAAGGGCTTCAAGCAGCGGGCTGTTGATCAGGGCGTTCATGTTCTCGCCGGTGATGTAGTAAATTTCCTTTTGATCTTCAGGCATGTTTTCAATGTACTGATCAAGGGAAATATATTTACCATCGGATTTGGTGGTCTTGTAACGCAGCAGTGCGGCAATGCGATCTTTGTTTTCAAAGTCCGTGGGAATACCTGCTTTTATGGCCTGGCCGAACTCCTCATAGAAGGATTCGTATTTTTCCTTGTCCATGTCCTCCAGCAGGCTGAAGGTCTTTTTCACCAGGTTCTTGCGGATATTCCTAACCAGGCGGTCTTCCTGGAGAATTTCACGACTTACGTTGAGGTTCAGATCCGGGGCGTCCACCACGCCGTGGATAAAGCTTAGGTATTCGGGCAGCAGTTCCTTGCAGTCGTCCATGATGAACACCCGTTTGCAGTAAAGCTGCATGCCGTGCTTTCTTTCGGGACGGAACATGTCAAAGGGAGCTTTGGATGGCAGAAATAAAAGGGCATCATACTCGGTGATGCCTTCAAATTTTTTGTGCAGGGTGGCAAGGGGTTTATCCCAGTTGTGGCTGATGTGTTTATAAAATTCTTCATATTCTTCTTCGGTGACGTCCTCGGGGTTTTTGGCCCAGATGGCTTTCATGGAGTTCAGGGTTTCATCGGCCCTGACTTTTTTGAAAGTATCCCCCACAGGCTTGCCGTCACTGTCTTTAATGATCTGCTCTTCCGGCAGGGGCTCTGTTTTTTCCACATTCATGATCACGGGATAGGTGACAAAATCAGAATGCTTTTTGATGATGTGCCGTATGGTGTATTCTTCTGTGAAATCCTGGTCCCCTTCGGAGACCTCCTTTAGTTCAAGGGTGATGGTGGTGCCCCTGTCAGCCTTGTCCGTTTCTTCAATGGAATAGGTGCCCTTGCCGTCGGATTCCCATTTGACACCTTTTTCACTTCCTGCTGCCCGGGTCTCCAGGGTGATTTTATCAGCGGCAATAAAGGCGCTGTAAAATCCCACACCAAACTGGCCGATGAGTTCCGGGGAAAGGACATTCTCGTCCTTGGATTTTTCCAGGGCTGCCATGAAGGCCGCCGTGCCGCTTCTGGCAATGGTACCAATGTTTTCGTTGACCTCGTCATAGGTCATGCCGATGCCGTTGTCACTGATTGTAAAGGTCTTTTTTTCAGGATCTGTGGAAATTCTGATATGAAAGTCGTTGTCTCCCTCAAAGAGTTCGGGCTGGGTCTGCTCTTTGAATCTGGCCTTGTCAATGGCATCGGAGGCATTGGAGACCAGCTCTCTGATAAAAATTTCCTTGTTGGAATAAAGGGAGTTGATGATCAGGTGCAACAGCTGCTGTACTTCGGTTTTAAATTCACACGTTTCTTTCTGTGTAGCCATGGTCTCTCCTGTGTCGATGATAAAATGTTTTGATTTTTTATCTCTGATTTTCATGTTACTATCTATGAAAAATGCAGAAAAAAATATTTTTCATTCCGGTGTATCCGGACAAATAAAGTTGGTTGTTCCGTCCGGATGGTTGTTTGTTGCCGTTGACATCGTCCGTTCGGATTTCATTTTGCCTTAAAAAATTGGTGCAAAATCAGGATTGTCAAGTTCATGATGGAATTTTGCTCTTTTGCCGGCCGGTTTTCCCAACTGTTGTTCAATGGGGCGTACTCCCATTTTCCCGCTTTGCTCACAATATGGTTTGTTTGTCATGATTGGCGGGAACGGGGTCAGGCTTGTTTTATTGTGATTTTGTCAAGAAGCTGTGTCTAAAGGTAAATTTAAACAAAAGTGCCAATAACGCAAGCCTGCCCCCTCCCTGATTAAGCGCCAAGCCGGGAAAATGGGAATGCGCCCGTTCAATGATTGGGTTTCTTATAAGGGCATATGGGTTGTGCTTTAAGGAGAATGGATACAATGCTTTCTGATATTCAGCAACAGGTTCTTGCAAAACTCATGGAAGGTGATCGTGTGGCTGCAATTGGCCTTATTGATGAATGGGCTCTTCACAGGGCATACAGCAGGGCCGTCACGGAGATACTGGAGCCGGTGCTCCATGAATTTGGAGAACAGTGGTATAGAGGCGAGGAATTAAGTCTCAGCCATGGGTATATTGCCGGAAAGGTAGCACAATATCTCATGGAAAAATCCCTGCACGAGCAGAAAAAAAACAATTCAGCGCCCCGGAAAAAAAAGGGGGTGCTTGTGATCGGTAATATTGAGGATGATTATCATTCCCTTGGTCGCATGATGCTGAGACGTTTTCTGGAGATTTCAGGCTGGCATGTCCACGATCTGGGCAATGATGTCCTGGCCGAAGAATTTGTGGACAAGGCCCTGGAAGTCGGAGCAAGGGTAATCGGCGTGTCTGCCATGATGTATACCAATGCCCTGAATATTCGGAAACTTCGTCGGGAAATTGACGGCCGTGGTCTTAAGGGCCGTTTGCAGCTTGCTGTGGGAGGCGCTATTTTTATAAGCAGGCCCGGCCTGGTCCGGGAAGTTGGAGGGGATGGTACGGCAATCAATGCCTTTAAGTCTGTGGAGCTAATGGAGCGTCTGTGGCATAAATCAACTTTACAGGGAGAACTGCCATGAACAGCCGTGAACGTATGGAAGCCGTATTGTCAGGAAATATTCCCGATCGTCCCCCCGTGAGCATGGGTCTTTCCCTTTATGGTGCAGGCTTAACCCATTGTCCCCTTTTGAAATATTATTCCGATCCCGGGGCCTACGCTTCAGGGCAGGATCAGGTGCGACGAATTTTTCAGCCGGATATTCTTTTTGCACCCTTTGCCATGCCCCTTTATGCCCAGGCCTTCGGCGGTACACTGCGTTTTTATGAAAATCAGCCGCCCAACATGAAAACGCCGGCGCTGTTATTACCAAAAGATTTCCATTCCCTGTCATTGCCCGATCCTGATACCAATCCTTCCCTTGTTTACATACGTCGGGCCATCCGCACCATGAGATCTCGCCATGGCGGAGAGGTTGCCATTGCCGGTGTGGGCATGGATCCCGTTTCTCTGCCCATCATGTTAATGGGGCTTGATAAGTGGCTTGAAACATTTCTTTTTGAAAAACAATTGGCCGAAGATATTCTTGGCTGGATTCAGCCTTTTTTCCGGGAATGGGTAAATATTTTATTTGAAGAAGGCACATCCTTTGTTGCTTTGCCCATGGCTTTTACCACCCCTGCCATTGTTCCCAGAAAACTGGTGACGGAAAGGTGTCTGCCTCTATTGAAACAGGCCTTTGAAGGGATAAATGGCCCACTGGTTCTACATTCCACAGGCGCTCCTTTTGCCCGGTTTCTGGATCTTTTTGCCCAGCTTCCCAATGTCAGGGGGGGGAACTCAACTGCAGGGATTCCTTTAAAGATGCCCGGGAAACCGTCGGAGACGGTCTGGTTCTCATGGGTAACCTTGAGGGGTCGAACTGTAATCGGTGGACAGTGGAAGAGACCCGGAAAAAATGCCGGACAATTCTCCAGGATAGAAAAGATGATCCGTTTTTCATCCTGGGAACATCAGGTCCTGATATTCCCATGGAGACCCCTCCTGAAATCATCCATGCCATCCGACGATCCGTGGAGGATTTTGAAAAATGCTGACAGAAAATTTTCATGGGGTGGAAATTGTTTCATGCGGTGTGTTCAGGCTGGAGCTGCACTCCCTTTGCAAGGAAGGCCTTTTGTCTCTGCCGGTCAGCTACCTTCCTTCCAGATTGCATATGGATCCGTCCCGGCTTAAAAAAATATTGACGAATGTGATCAATAAAAAACTACGTGCCGGCAAACGTGTGGTGCTTGTTTTTGGAGAATGTCATTCCCATATGTACGAGCAGACACACTCTGATCTGATTTCAAGGGTCAAGGGGATTAATTGCCCTGATATTCTTCTGCCGGGGGAAATTTACCGTACCCTGCGCAGGCAGGGGATTTTTTTCCTTCTGGCAGACTGGGCAATTCACTGGCAGGATATTTTCAAGAAAGAGCTGGGTCTGTGCGGTGATACGGCAAAACTTTTCATGCAGGATATGCACACCCGGCTGGTGTACCTTGATACCGGTGTGATCAAGCCCCCCCTTCAATGTCTTGGAGCCATGTCGGAGTTTTCCGGCCTGCCATTTGATATTTTGCCTGCTTCTTTAAAGGTGCTGCAGAAAAAAATAAGGCGTGCACTGTGTAAATTTGATGGAGAAATTGTATGACGGACAAACCGATTCCTCTGCCACCGGTATTCTACGAAATGGCCTTTGATTTTCTTCGTGAGGTGATGCAGAAAAGTGATGATCCCGAGGCCATGGCAACCCTGATCTCTCAAAAATATCGGGAACTCACCGGGGCACAGACAGTCCTTTTTTTTCAGAACTTGGCCTTGTTTGGCGGGTCGTCCTTCCGGGTCTTGACCGTTGATCCCCGGCGGCGCAGGTTCCTGGCTGAGACAGATGCCATAATGGAAACCGTTCACAGGATATCCCTTGGCACAAAAACCGCTGTCATTAAGCCCTTTGAGGCTACCTGCAATGAAAACCTTGTGTCCATAGCGATGCCCTTGTTAAACAGCCGGGGAGAAAACCTTGGTGTTGTCATGATACTCAATTTCCCGGATGATCCCCGTCATCTGCCCCTGATTCTTGAAAGCATCAAATTTCTTACCGGTTATGTCAGTCCGGTTTTTCATAATGCCCTCATGCATGAGTTCCAGGAAAACCTTATCGCGGAGAAAACCAGGGCACTGGAACAAGAGATTCAACAGCGTAAGAAAATGCAGCAGAACACGGATCGTCAGAAAATTTTACTGGAAACCATTATAAATGCAATTCCAAACATTATCTGCCTGAAAGATGGTGAGGGCCGCTGGATAAAGGCAAATGAATATGGAATTGATCTTTTTCAGCTTTCCAGTATGGACTACAAAGGCAAAACCACGGGAGAACTTGCCGGGTTAAATTCTTTGTATAGAGAAACATTTCTCAACGCAGAGTTCACAGATCAAAGAGCCTGGGAATTGAAAAGCAATTTCCAGAAAGAAGAAATGATTCCCCGGCCGGACGGTTCTTTTCGGACCTTTGATCTTCTGAAAATTCCCCTGTTTAACCCCGATGGCAGCCGGCATGCGCTGGTTGTTGCCGGGAGGGATATAACAGAAAGAAAACATGCGGAGCAAGTTTTAAAACAGGCAAAGGAGGAATGGGAGAAAACCTTTGATGCCATTGCAGATATCATCACCATCATAGGTGATGATTTTAAAATAGTCCGGGCCAACAAGGCTGCGGTGGACTTTTTTATGGCTAAACACGGGGAAAGAGCCCGCAGGATGTCCGCTGAAAAAGACGATAATCCCATCGTTGGTATGTATTGCCATGATCTTTTTCGTGGAATGCCAGGTGTTTGTCCCGAGTGTCCGAAACTCCTTGCACCAGGGGACATGCGTCCCCATGAAAAGATAGTGGAACATAAAGATCTGGGCAAAATATTTCATGTCTCCTCCTGTCCGATATTGGATAAAAACAACAAGACAAGCCTGTTTGTTCATGTGGCCAAGGATATAACCGAGCATAGGAGACTTGAAGAAGAACTGTTTCAGGTTCACAAGATGGAGGCCATCGGCACCCTGGCTGGCGGTATTGCCCATGACTTTAACAATATCCTTTCGGCCATCATCGGTTTTTCCGAGCTTGCCGCTATGGACCTTCCCCAGGATTCCGCTGCCGTGGAAAGCATGGAAGAGGTGTTAAAGGCCAGTAGACGTGCCGCCGATCTGGTGAAACAGATCCTTGCCTTTAGCCGAAAATCAGACCTCCACATCACCCCTCTCCTGCCCCAGGTCATCGTCAAGGATGCCTTGAAAATGTTGAGATCTTCCTTGCCCACAAGTATTGAAATCCGGGAAAATATCCATGAAAACTGTGGTAAAATCATGGCGGACCCCACCACTATTCATCAGATTGTTGTAAATCTATGCACCAATGCCCTGCATGCCATGGAACATGAAAAAGGTGTTTTGACCGTCAGTCTGCAGCCGGAAGATATCCATGCCCGGGAGATCCATGGAGAGAACAATCTGTTGTCAGGTTCTTTTGTAGTTATTAAAATCAGCGACACAGGCCATGGCATTGATCCTGCAATAATGGATCGTATTTTTGAACCCTATTTTACCACCAAGCCCGTGGATAAAGGAACAGGGCTTGGCCTTGCCGTTGTCCATGGCATTGTTGAGGATTGCAATGGTTTTATCAGGGTGGAAAGTAAAACGGGGCAGGGAACAACCTTTTGTGTTTACTTTCCGGCCCTGGGCGATAATAGGACCATGGTATCCGAAGAGGACTTGCCTGAATCCGTACCAACGGACGGGCAGCGGATTTTATTGGTGGATGATGAGGTCATGATTATCAAGCTGAACAAAATCATACTGGAACGGCTGGGATACAAGGTGAGCACTGCCACCAACAGTCTTGATGGATTGGAACGGATTACCATGGATCCCCATGGTTATGACCTGGTCATTACGGATCAGACCATGCCCGCCATGACCGGGGTGGAACTGGCCCAACGTATTTTAGATATAAGACCTGATTTGCCCATTATCCTCTGCACCGGATATAGCGCCATCCTGTCCGAAGAAGACGCCCTGGCGGTGGGTATAAAGAAATACCTTAAAAAACCTGTCAATAGAGCTGAACTTTCCAAAGCAGTGCAGGAGGTGCTTGAGCAAATGTGATAATTTTTATCAAGGTATTGTTTTTTCAGCCAGTTTCATGTACAAAAAGCTTCATGATTGGAAAATGGAGAAGGGATAGATCATGCATTACGAAGGACAAATAATAAGGCCCCCCAGTGAGGCAAACAGTATTTTGCTGCAGGCAACAGTGGGATGTTCCCACCATAAATGCACCTTTTGCGGAGCCTATCCCGGACAAGGCTTTACAATCAAAAAAGATGATATTCTTTTTGAAGACATTGATTTTGCATCTAAGCATTGCCGGAATCAGAATCGACTTTTTATCTGTGATGGAGATGCGTTGATCATGCCCCAACGCCGATTGGTTCCCATTTTAGAAGCCATTGGGAAAAAATTGCCCTGGGTGGAGCGGGTGGGCGTTTATGCCAATACCAAAAGCATCCGCATGAAAAGTCAAGAAGAGCTTCGAGAACTTAGACAGCTGGGCCTTAAAATTGCTTACATGGGGTTGGAAACCGGAGATGATGTCACCCTGAAAAAAATTAACAAAGGCGCAGATTCCCAACGGATGATTGACATGGGAAAAAAGATTCGGAAGGCGGGAATCAAGCTATCCATAACCGTGCTGCTTGGGCTTGCAGGCAGTGAACGGTCAGATATTCACGCCCGGGAAACCGGTCGAGTGCTTTCTGCCATAGATCCTGAGTATGTGGGGGCTTTGAGTCTCATGCTGGTGCCGGGAACTCCCCTGCACAAAGATCATGAAGCGGGTAAATTTGATCTTATTTCCCCGGAACAGATGCTGATGGAGCTTGGTACCATGATTGCCACCAGCCATCTTACCAATGGCCTGTTCCATGCCAACCATGCCTCCAATTATGTCCCCATCCGGGCTCGATTGCCCCGGGACAGGGAAAAAACCCTGGAACTCATTACCCGGGCATTGAAGGGCAAAGTGTCTTTAAGGCCGGAATATATGCGAGCACTTTAATATAACGGGCATGTCCTGTCGTACACAACGAATATTGAAAATGGTGGGCTTGGTCACAGCATGGGCCACTCGTCACATTTGGTGGATCAACGGGGTCAGGCTTGTGTTATTGGCGTTATCGACCACAGCCTGTGCAAAGGCCAGAAATACCGATAATGCCAATAACGCAAGCCTGACCCCAGCCCAAAATGGCCCATGCTGTGACCAGGCCTAAAATGGTAAATGGCATTATGCCGCCCCTCCCCCGACGGGCAATGGGCCCGGACCGGAACTGTAGACAGCTCGATTGTCCGGTTTCTATTGCCCATCGGGGGAGGGGCTCAGCTGAGGTAGACTTGAAAGCGACCTTTTCATATAACAAACAATATAAAAGGGGTCCAAAAACCCTGGAAAACCACCGTAAAGCGGCAATGGGAGATTCCCCTTGCCTTTTTTATCACACAGGAGAGAAAAATGGCGGCTGCCACCCAAGACCTTGATCAGCAATGTATTAACACCATCAGAACCCTTGCCATGGATGCCATCCAGAAGGCAAACTCCGGGCATCCCGGTGCCCCCATGGGCCTTGCCCCCACAGCCCATGTGCTCTGGAGTCGGTTTCTGAAACACAATCCTAAAAATCCTTCCTGGATTGACCGGGATCGATTTGTTCTGTCCGGGGGGCATGCATCCATGCTCCTGTACAGCATGCTTTATCTCAATGGATATGGCCTGGAACTGGATGATTTGAAAAATTTCAGACAGTGGGAAAGTAAAACCCCGGGACATCCTGAGTATGGACACACCGCAGGCGTTGAAACCACAACCGGTCCCCTGGGCCAGGGCATTGCCAATGCCGTGGGTATGGCCATGGCCGAACGTCACATGGCGGCCCGGTTTAACAAAATCGATGCCGAGCTGATCAACCATTTTACCTATGTCATGTGCGGGGATGGGGATCTCATGGAAGGTGTTGCCATGGAGGCCGCTTCCCTGGCAGGTCATCTGGGACTTGGTCGTCTGATTCTTCTTTATGATGATAATTCCATTTCCATTGAGGGCAGCACGGATATTGCCTTCACCGAAGATGTCAAGGCTAAGTTCGAGGCCATGAACTGGCATGTGGTGCACGTGGCCGACGGCAATGATACAGAAGCCATTGCCCGGGCCATAGAGGCCGGTAAGGCGGAAACACAAAAGCCCACCATGATCAAGGTAACCACCCACATTGCCTATGGCAGCCCCAACAAACAGGACACCGCCGGTGCCCATGGGTCTCCATTGGGTGCCGAGGAAATTCGTCTGGTCAAGGCCTTTTACGGCGTGCCCGAGGATAAGGATTTTTATGTGCCCGAGGAGGTGCTCACCTTCTGCCGCAAGTCCATTGAGGTTGGTGCTGAAAAAGAAGATGCCTGGCAGGAGATTTTTGACGGGTATCGAAAGGCATATCCTGAACTGGCAGATAATTTTGTGGATGCCATCAGTGGTTTTCTGACAGCTGGCTGGGAAAAGGATATTCCCCAGTTCAAGGTGGGGGATGATGCCATGGCCACCCGGGCCGCATCGGGTAAAGTGCTCAACGCCATTGCCAAAAATCTGCCTGTACTCATGGGCGGTTCCGCAGACCTTGCACCCTCCAACAAGACATTCCTGGATGGGTTTGATGTGTTCCAGAAAGATGCCTATGGCGGCAGAAATATCCGATTTGGTGTGCGGGAGCACGCCATGGCCTCCATCATGTCGGGCATGTATCTCCACAGCGGTGTCCGGCCCTATGGCGGAACATTCCTGGTGTTTGCCGATTATTTAAGGCCCGCTGTGCGGGTGGCATCCCTCATGAAACTGCCGCTTATATATGTGCTCACCCATGACAGCGTGGCCGTGGGTGAAGATGGTCCCACCCATCAGCCGGTGGAACACCTGGCCTCCTTACGGGCCATTCCCGGCCTTCAGGTGATTCGTCCCGCCGATGCCAGGGAGACCGCTGAAGCCTGGATGAAGGCATTGATGACCGATGATGCCCCCACAGCCCTGCTGTTGAGCCGCCAGAAACTGCCCATCCTGGATCGCGTGGGATGTGACGGGGATCTGCGCTATGGAGCCTATGTGCTCAAAGACATGGATAAGGACAAGGACATTGATCTTGTTCTTATCGGTACCGGTTCCGAGGTGCATATCTGTGTGGAGGCAGCGGAAGCACTGGCAGAAAAAGGCGTTAATACCCGGGTGGTCAGTATGCCCAGCTGGGAGCTGTTTGAAAAAGCCCCGGCCCCCTACAAGGAGCGGATTTTCCCCAGTGATGTCAAGGCCAGAATTGCCGTGGAAGCGGGTATCTCCATGGGTTGGGAACGGTATGTGGGTGATGGTGGTAGGATCATCGGTATTGACCGGTTCGGTGCTTCAGCTCCCGGTGGAAAAGTGCTGGCTGAGTTTGGTTTCACCGCAGAAAATATTGTGAAAAATGCCCTGGAACTTTTGAAGAAATAAGGGCATGTGGGACATCTCCTCCGCCTCCGTAAGCCTTGCTGAGGCCAAAAAACAGAACAAGGTTTTTTTCTGGAGATATAGACGGTGACCACACCAAGATAAAAAGAAACCGGACGGAATTGATTTCCGTTCGGTTTCTTTTGTTGGGTAGGGACATCGCTCTAAGTGTAAAGCGGGAATGAAGTATTCCCTATTTAGCGCCATAGGTTTCGAGATATGCATCAATTTTAGTCAACATGGCATCATCAATGACCACCTTTCCATTGATTTCTCTGTTGTGAAGAAAGGTTTTGATCTCTTCCAGGGTGACAATGGCAAACACCGGAACGCCCAGGATATCTGCCACCTCTGTCAGGGCATTCTGCTCCCCTTTTCCTTTTTCCTGACGGTTCACACTTATAACAATGCCTTCCACCTTGGGGTTGCTGTTGTTTTTTAAAACCTCAATGGATTCTCTGATGGCCTTGCCCGATGTGATCACGTCATCCACCAGTATCAGGCGGGTTTCCGTTGTCAGCCCCATGCCCACCAGGGTGCTCTTGTCCGCATAGGTTTTGGCCTCTTTGCGGTTGAACAGGTAGCCTTTGTCAATGCCCCTTGCCGCAAGTCCCATGGCGGTGGTGATGCAAAGGGGTATCCCTTTATATGCAGGTCCATAGATGCCGTCAAAATTCTCGCCAAAGTGGGCGGTGATGGCCTGGGCATAATAGGTACCCAGACGGGCGATCTTCTCACCGGTGTCAAACATGCCGGTGTTGATGAAGTAAGGTGCCACCCGCCCGCTTTTCAGGGTGAATTCACCAAATTTTAATGCATCGCATGCCACAAGAAATTCTATAAATTCGCTTTTGTAAGTTTCCATGTTCCCTTCCGTATGATCTTGTGTTGCCCGGCTCTTCCCATGTTTGTCTGGCGGAAGTGCTGGGGCTATTGTTGTTTTAACTTGATGTTCAAGGTTTTGCTGCCGATTTTGCGAGAGCGGGGTCAGGCGTGTCCAGGTCAGGGCCTTTCCTGGTCTGAATTTATCCAGGCAGATTTTCACCGCAGCGCCAGGAGGCATAGACAGCCAATGGCACCTCTGCGCCTGATTTCAAAAGGGCTCTGCTGTTGAAATCTCCCATTTTTTTAAGTTGTTCCGAGTTGAAAACAGGGCCGTCGATGCACACACGTTCCGATCCGCACACACAGGCCCCGCAGGCTCCGAATCCGCATCTCATATATCGTTCCAGGGAAACCTGACAGGAAATTTTTTCTTTTTCACAGATATCAAAAATTCGTTTCATCATGATTTCGGGGCCGCAGGCATACACCATTTTAAACGAGGTTTTGGAAATGGCCTGCTCAAGAAGTTCGGTGACAAAGCCTTTGTGGCCAAAACTGCCGTCATCGGTGCAGTAGTGTCCATTCATGGATTGAAAGCGTTCTCTGAACAAAAGCAAATCCTTAGATCGTGCCCCCTGGATGAGGGTGGTTCTGTCATTGTCCAGCACATCCATCAACGGTGCCACAGGAGCGGTGCCGCACCCCCCGGCCACCACACACACCGGGCCTCTGATCTTTGTGCTGAAACCTTTTCCAAAGGGGCCCCGGATACCCAGAAGGTCTCCCGGGGTCATGGCAGCCGCTTTTTTGGAGAAACGGCCCTTGGCTTCCACTGTGATGCCAAATGTTTTGGGACCATGGTGGGAGATGGTGTAGGGTTTTTCATCAATGCCGGGAATCCAGAGCATGACAAACTGGCCCGGCTGAAATGCAATGTTTCCATTAAAAAAAAGGGTGACATGGTCCGGGGTTTCGCGCTTTGTCCGACTTACCCTCAGCATCATCGGTTTTTTTTCCACCGGGATATTTATCTTTTCCATAATTTATATTTGTCCTTTTTGGGGGCTTGGTCATCTAATGCCATGTGAGCAGACCAAAACAGCTAAAGATAGGGTGCTGACCGAATATTTATTTTTTTTAGGCAAAAAATTGTTCATATTGGGTTTGCTCATAATCAATGGGCAACCCCTCGGATATCCTCCAGCGTACACCCATGTTCGGCCAGCCACAGATCCATCTCGTCGGTGACCTTCTGGAACACATCAATGCCCCGGTGGGTCACGGCGGTACCCATGCCGATGAGGGTGGCACCTGCCATGATCATCTCTATGCCATCGGCTCCGGTGGAGATACCCCCCAGACCGATGATGGGAAGGGAGGTGGCCTCAAAAATCTCATAGACGCAACGCACGGCAACAGGTCTTATCATGGGGCCGGAAAGACCT
Organism: uncultured Desulfobacterium sp.; assembly: GCA_963674605.1. GTDB lineage: Bacteria > Desulfobacterota > Desulfobacteria > Desulfobacterales > Desulfobacteraceae > Desulfocicer. The sequence goes on from OY771474.1 coordinate 3,757,426, forward strand.
CCCTTTTTAAAGGCCAGAATGGGGGTTCTGCTTTCTATATCAATGAGCATGCCGGGACCCAGGGTGTTGATGGCACAGATGGCATCGGCCCCGGCATCTTCGCATGCCTTTGCAATCTCACCGATGTTTAAAGCCTGAGGGGTCAGCTTGGCAATCAACGGGATTCCATTGACCACCTCTTTGACCGCCTTTACCACATCAAAGGAGGCGGTGGGGCTGGTGCCAAACAGCATGCCGTGTTTTTCCGAATTGGGGCAGGAAATGTTGAGCTCAATGAAGTCGGGTTTTTTCCCCGCCACATAATGAGCCACCTGTTGGAATTCATATGTGGATGCACCATAAATGCTTGCAATGATGGGAAAGGATCTCCTGGAAAGGGCATCCCATTCCTTTTCCATATGAAGATACCCGGGGGATGGCAGGCCCACGGCATTAATCATACCATGACCAAGATCAATGACTGTGGGGTTGTTGTGACCATCCCGGGGTTCCGGGCCGATGGATTTCATGGTCACCAGGCCGCAGCCCGATGCATGAACACGCTGTAAAATATCAAAATTGTTTCCAAGTATTCCCGATGCTAGAACCGTGGGATTGGTTAAGTGTTTCCCCAGAAAATCCAGGTGCATAGTTATTATATCCTGTGGTAAAAAGTTCAAAGTTGTCTGTTTTTTTTATATGAAAAAGAAGGTGCTGGGTTTTGGGTGCTTAACAGCAACTACTTTTTCATTATTCGTTGTGGCTGGTACTCACAGCCATGTGGGGTTTATATGAAAAGACAGCCTCCAAGGCAACCTCAGCAGAGCCGCCCCCCCGATGGACAATAGGAACCGGACAATTGAGCTGTCTACAGTTCCGGTCCGGGCTCATTGCCCGTCGGGGGGGGCGGCGGCACAATGCTATTTTCATTTTCCCTTGTGTCCCTCAAGACATGATCGTTATATCATTATATATGGAAAAGAACAATTAGGGCCTGATCCCATTGATGCAACAATTATGATGAGTGGGGCATGCTCTCAGAGAGGGTTCAGGCTTGCCTTATTGGCATTATCGGTGGTTTTGGCGTTTGCACAGGCTGGGTCGATAACGCAAATAACACAAGCCTGACCCCGTTGGCTCCACCAACTATGACAGATAAACCATATTGTGGCTAAACCGGGAATATGGGAATGCGCCCCAGTGCCCTTTTGGGGGGCAACTTCATCAAATGAGCCTCCTCATAAGCCCCCAAAATATTATTTTGACCATCAGCAGCAGTGAAAATTTTCAATTTGAAAAAGGGAAAAAAGGAAAAGTGTGATTTTTTAAATGTCAAATATGCTTTTATTTTAATACTTTATAATTTTAATGAAAAATAAATAAAAAAAGTGTTTGACAAGGAAACGGTTTGCATGTAGTTTCGCTGGGTCTTGTTGAGACGGCAACGCCGCAACCAAACAGCGCGGCAAGTTTCGGCAAGATTTTTTGTTTGAAAAAAATAAGAAGTACGGATCTTGAAAATTTGATCTTTGAAAACTGGTTAGTGAATGAATTAAGAGTTAAAGATGTTTTAAAGTGCAGCAAAGCACATTAAAAAACATTTTAAAAGAATTATAACTGGAGAGTTTGATTCTGGCTCAGAATGAACGCTGGCGGCGTGCTTAACACATGCAAGTCGAACGAGAAAGTCCTTGCTTGCAGGGACGAGTAGAGTGGCGCACGGGTGAGTAACACGTGGATAATCTACCTTCAAATCGGGAATAACCATTCGAAAGGATGGCTAATGCCGGATAAAGTCAGGTGGTCTTTGGAACATTTGATGAAAGGGTGCCTCTGATTTAAGCATCTGTTTGAAGATGAGTCCGCGCACCATTAGTTTGTTGGTGGGGTAACGGCCTACCAAGACTGCGATGGTTAGCTGGTCTGAGAGGATGATCAGCCACACTGGAACTGACACACGGTCCAGACTCCTACGGGAGGCAGCAGTGAGGAATTTTGCGCAATGGGGGAAACCCTGACGCAGCAACGCCGCGTGAGTGAAGAAGGCCCTTGGGTCGTAAAGCTCTGTCAATGGGGAAGAAGTTATTATGTGTTAATAGCACATTTTATTGACGGTACCCATGAAGGAAGCACCGGCTAACTCCGTGCCAGCAGCCGCGGTAATACGGGGGGTGCAAGCGTTATTCGGAATTATTGGGCGTAAAGGGCACGCAGGCGGTCCTGTCAGTCAGATGTGAAAGCCCGGGGCTCAACCCCGGACGTGCATTTGAAACAGCAGGACTTGAGTACGGGAGAGGAAAGGGGAATTCCTGGTGTAGAGGTGAAATTCGTAGATATCAGGAGGAACACCGGTGGCGAAGGCGCCTTTCTGGACCGATACTGACGCTGAGGTGCGAAGGCGTGGGTAGCGAACGGGATTAGATACCCCGGTAGTCCACGCAGTAAACGTTGTATGCTAGGTGTAGCGGGTATTGACCCCTGCTGCGCCGCAGTTAACACATTAAGCATACCGCCTGGGGAGTACGGTCGCAAGACTAAAACTCAAAGAAATTGACGGGGGCCCGCACAAGCGGTGGAGCATGTGGTTTAATTCGACGCAACGCGAAGAACCTTACCCAGACTTGACATCTTGAGAATCCTTTAGAAATTTAGGAGTGCCTTCGGGAGCTCAAAGACAGGTGCTGCATGGCTGTCGTCAGCTCGTGTCGTGAGATGTTTGGTTAAGTCCAGCAACGAGCGCAACCCTTGTCTTCAGTTGCCAGCACATAATGGTGGGAACTCTGAAGAGACTGCCCCGGTTAACGGGGAGGAAGGTGGGGATGACGTCAAGTCCTCATGGCCCTTATGTCTGGGGCTACACACGTGCTACAATGGTATGTACAACGGGCAGCCAGCCAGCGATGGTGAGCAAATCCCTTAAAGCATATCCCAGTCCGGATTGGAGTCTGCAACTCGACTCCATGAAGTTGGAATCGCTAGTAATCGTGGATCAGCATGCCACGGTGAATACGTTCCCGGGCCTTGTACACACCGCCCGTCACACCATGAGAGTTGATTGTACCCGACGTCACTGGGCCAACCCTTCGGGGGGGCAGGTGCCTAAGGTATGGTTGATAATTAGGGTGAAGTCGTAACAAGGTAGCCGTTGGGGAACCAGCGGCTGGATCACCTCCTTTCTAAGGAAAGAAATAAAAAGACATCTTGAATAATTGATAAGTTCACTGACCAGCTTTGAGAGATCAAAGTGTTGGGCCTGTAGCTCAGTTGGTTAGAGCGCACGCCTGATAAGCGTGAGGTCGATGGTTCGAATCCATCCAGGCCCACCAGATCTTTTATGCTCTTTGAAAATTTGTTGTGGTAAATTATAATATGTTCAACACAGCGGCATTCTTGTTAAGGATGAGCTGTTTTGTGGCGAGATAAGGTCAACCGCAAGGTTGAACTTATGAAGTCAAAATATATTTGCACTAAAGCGTTTAAACTTATTTGTGGTTTTATAGTGGCTAAGCTATAAAGGGCAAACGGTGGATGCCTTGGTGCCAGGAGGCGAAGAAAGACGTGGTAAGCTGCGATAAGCTTCGGTTAGCTGCTAAACAAGCTTTGATCCGGAGATTTCTGAATGGGGCAACCCATCACGGTTAATACTGTGATACCATAGCATGAATACATAATGTTATGGGGCCAACGGGGAGAACTGAAACATCTTAGTACCCCCAGGAAGAGAAAGTAAAAACGATTTCCCCAGTAGCGGCGAGCGAACGGGAAACAGCCCAAACCTGTCATGTGTGATAGCCCGAAGGCGTTGCATGTCAGGGGTCGTGGGATCTGTAGTGTGTCTGTTTCGGAAGGCACAAAGAGTTACAAAATCAATTGTTAGCAGAACGCTCTGGAAAGGGCGGCCATAGCGGGTGACAGCCCCGTATGTGAAAATGATTGATCTCTTATACAGACACCCAAGTACCGCGGAACACGAGAAATTCTGTGGGAATTTGCGAGGACCATCTCGTAAGGCTAAATACTACCTGGCAACCGATAGCGTACCAGTACCGTGAGGGAAAGGTGAAAAGAACCCCTGTGAGGGGAGTGAAATAGTACCTGAAACCGTTTGCTTACAAGCAGTGGGAGCTTTGTCATTTGACAGAGTGACCGCGTGCCTTTTGCATAATGAGTCAGCGAGTTATTTAATGCAGCAAGGTTAAGCCGACAGGTGTAGCCGTAGCGAAAGCGAGTCTGAACAGGGCGATTAAGTTGCATTGAGTAGACCCGAAACCAGGTGATCTATCCATGTCCAGGGTGAAGCGCGAGTAAAATCGCGTGGAGGCCCGAACCGTCACAGGTTAAAAACTGTTCGGATGAGGTGTGGATAGGGGTGAAAGGCCAAACAAACCTGGAGATAGCTGGTTCTCTCCGAAATATATTTAGGTATAGCCTCACAAGTTTCTTATCGGGGGTAGAGCACTGGATGGGCTAGGGGTCTCACCAGATTACCAAACCTAACCAAACTCCGAATACCGATCAAGTTAAATTGTGGGAGTCAGCCCGCGGGAGCTAAGTTTCGCGGACGAGAGGGAAACAACCCAGACCGCCGGCTAAGGTCCCTAAATCTATGCTAAGTGGTAAAGGATGTGGAAATGCCCAGACAATCAGGAGGTTGGCTTAGAAGCAGCCATCCTTTAAAGAAAGCGTAATAGCTCACTGATCGAGTGGTTCTGCGCCGAAGATGTAACGGGGCTCAAGCATAGTACCGAAGCTGCGGAATGAAATTTATTTCATTGGTAGGAGAGCATTGTATACGTATTGAATCATCATGGCGATGTGATGTGGAGTGTATACAAGAGACCATGCTGACATGAGTAGCGATAAAGGGGGTGAGAAACCCCCTCGCCGATAGCCCAAGGTTTCCTGAGTAAAGCTAATCTGCTCAGGGTTAGTCGATCCCTAAGCCGAGGCCGAAAGGCGTAGGCGATGGAAAACAGGTTAATATTCCTGTACCACCAAGTTATCGTTTGAGAGAAGGGGGGACGCAGGAGGGCAAGTCATCCGTCTGCTGGAATAGGCGGTTCAAGCTGGTAGGCTGAAAAGACAGGAAAATCCGT
>OY771474.1:3765000-6061752 GCA_963674605.1 uncultured Desulfobacterium sp.
GGTACATGCTTTCAATGGAGCTGATATCGGCGATGTAGCCCATGATGGTGCCTGCGATGATGACTCCCACATCAAAAGCGCCATAGAAAATACCATAGACCATTCCCCGTACAGACGGGTCGGTTTCATCGGCAATAAAAGCTGATAACGAGGGGGTTACCAGGGCTGATCCAGTGCCGAAAAGAGCTGCTGCCATGATCATCAGATGAACAGTGGTGATTCTGGACACCAGGCATAGGGATAAAAGTACAATGACAAAGGAATAAAAAAAGACTGGGCCTCTTCCCAGCTCATCGGAAAGACGGGCCGCAAGGAATCTGCATGTAATTATGGCAATGGATTCGACTAAAAAAAACATGCCGGCATTGAGTTCGTTTTTTGTCAATAAAATGGGAAGAAAGGTCATCATGCCCCCAAAGATCATGGCATTGACGATTTGAATGGCCGATGCAACCAGCACACTGCGGCTGGTAATCAGCATTCGGTATGAACTTGCCTGTATTGATTTTTTTTCGATCTTATTTTCTTTGATCTGCAGGATCACAATTAAATTGATCAGCCCGATAACCACACATGCGGTGAGCATTGAAGAAAATCCCGACCCGTTATAAAGTATTACGCCTATAAGGGGAGACAGGGTAAAAGCAAGGGTGGTCGCTGTAGCCATGTGCCCGAGTACTTGTCCCCATCGGTTCTCCGGGGTAATGTCGGTGACCAGGGTGGGAAATGCTGTTGTGTAAAAGGTGATACCCATGCCGTGGAAGAACCGGATCATCAGAAGCCAGATGAACCGGGTGGTGAACAGATAAAAAATGGGTGCAATGCAAAAAATGATTACTCCCAGTACCAGGGAGAGTTTCCTGCTTTTACGGTCCGTGATGAATCCGGAAAGGGGGCGGAATAAAAGTACGCCCAAGGCAAAGCAGCCCTGGATAAATCCTATTTCCATATTTGTATACCCGGCTCTTAATAGATGAAGGGGCAGGGTGGGCAGAAACATGGCCTCGTTACAGAAAAACAGAAACGTGGATGCAAATAGAACAGTCAAATTTTTGTTTTGCAGAATAATTTTCATCACGATTTTCCGGGGATAGCCTTGTTTTACCGGATATTCCAAGTGTTGCAGAGGCTGGTAGCAGGACAGTCAGAACACAGGGGAGACCGAGGTGTGCAGATTTTCTGACCAAATACGGCCAGGAGTTCTGAATAGGATTTCCAATATTGTTGTGGCACGGTGGTGCGAAGGACTGTTTCAGTGTGTTCAGCGGAGCAGGTGGTGACCAGCCCCAGTCGATTACTGATTCTGTGGACATGGGTATCAACGCAGAGTCCTGGTTTGCCAAAGGCCTCCACCAGCACCAGATTGGCTGTTTTTCTGCCGACTCCAGGCAGCAGTAGAAGTGCTTCCATGGTGTCCGGTACCGCTGCCTTGTGTTTTTCAAGGAGAATGCGACTGATATCAACCAAGCGCTTTGCCTTTGTGGGGGAAAAAGAAGCCGGATGAATCAATCTGGCAATGCGTGGGCTGCCAAGCGCAATCATCTGCCGGGGTGAACTGGCATGCTGGAATAATTTATGACATGCGTTTCCAGTAACAGCATCCCGGGTTCTCAGGGAAATGAGGGTGGCCACCAGAATCTGGAAAGGAGACGCACCGTTCCTTGCCACACCTGTGATGGCCGGGGCTGGCCATGGGATGGATATTTTTTCCAGGAGGTTTATCAATTGTGCCATCTGGGAGGCATGCATGGGTTATATTCCTTGTATGATCAGGCACTGTTGTTTCACTGTTTCGGAGTCTTGATACGGGAATGATTCCGGAAAGTCAAGATTCATAATGAGATATAAATCAAGGAGGTGCACATGGTTTACAAACACAATCCCGACTATTCGGTCCTGGATCGGCCCATGGTGTTGGCCCATATTTTTCATCCCCGCCGGGAGGATGCCTTAAAACCTTTCTCGGACAAGGATTTGTCGATACCGGTGGAAGCAGGTGTTGAGATCGGGGCCTGTTTCCACGTGTCAGGAAAGACCCAACCCACCATCCTCTTTTTCCATGGCAATGGTGAAATCGTTTCTGATTACGACGATTTGGGGGGGATTTATAATCGAATGGGAATCAACTTTCTGGTGGTGGATTACAGGGGGTATGGCCGATCCACGGGGGAACCTTCCGTTGCTGCCATGATGACGGATTGCCATGTGATCCTGGACTTTGTCCAAAATTATCTCAGGGAAAACGGTTTTACCGGCACTCTGACCCTAATGGGTCGATCCCTTGGCAGTGCCTCTGTCCTGGAGCTTGTCTTTGGGGGTGCTTGGGGGGTTGATCATCTCATCATTGAAAGCGGGTTTGCCCATGCCGGAAAATTGTTAAGGGTGCTGGGCATTGATCCCCATGCCATTGGATTTAATGAAGAGCAGGGATTTGGCAATGCAGAGAAAATAAGGGCCTGGAATGGTCCTACACTGATCATTCATGCCCAGTATGATCACATCATTCCTTTTTCCGATGGACAGGCTCTTTATGATGCCTGTCCTGCTTCCAGGAAAACCCTTTTACAGATTCCAGGAGCCAACCACAATGATATCTTCATGCGGGGGCTTAATGAATATATGACGGCTGTGAAAAAGCTGGTTGGATGAGATTTTATGGTCTGCCCCCAGCCCAAAGTGGCCCATGGTGTGACCAAGCCCAGAATCTAAGAAATCAGGATCGAAAAAGGATGCGTTGTAACGGCGCAACCATTGCCCGGGTAAGGTGAAGGTGAAATGTTTTTTTGAACAGGTCGCTCATGGTTTTTTTTCCCACAACGGTTTTTTTTATCAGTTCACCGGCCCTGGTTTCAATGATTTCCTTTTCTTTGAGGGTTATCTGTGAGTTTTTTGTGTGGATCTGAAGGATCAGCATCTGGGTGAACTTAGAATCCGGGTGGGTGGAAACGTAGTGGTTGGCCATCTTGTAATCTACCCATTCCTGGGGTTCCAGGGAAAAAATATATAGGTCTGTCCAGGTGTTTTGGATCATGGACTGAAGAACCCGAAATCGTCCTTGAGGTTTTACCCTGAAGGATCTTCCGGCAAAGTGACGGGGAGGGAACCCGGGTTCCATTGACAGAGGCAACAGAATGCCTTTGGTGCCGAAGCCCACATCTGCAAGCCATGTGCTCTTATCCTGGTAAATCTGCAGCAGCATGTGGGTGCGGGGGGTGACGGGTACGGTATTAAAAACTACCCTGGCAGTGAGCATTTCCAGTTGGAAGCCAAGTTTCAGTAACACCGATGCAAACAGCAGATTGTGTTCAAAACAATAGCCCCCTCTTTTTTCGAGGATCATTTTGTTGAAAATATCATCCAGAGCAACGGACAGGGGAAGTCCCATGAAAGGCTGGATGTTTTCAAAGCAGATGGTGGTGACATGTGCACGGTGAAGATCGTCAAGGACTTCAAGGGTAGGTGAAAGTACACCCTGATAGCCGATGCGTTCCAGGTAGGCCGCCAGCATGTCATCGGAAAGGGGATGAAAAAAACGGTTTTGGGGAGTGGTGTCGGCCATGGGTTTAAAAAAACCAGGAAATGGAGATGGCACCAAAGGAGTGGCTGTCGGGCTGTCCTTCAAACCTGCGGGTTCGCAACACCTGGGTCAGGGTTAGCATGAATCGATCGTAGTTTACGGCCACCCCAAAGGCAAAATCAGCCACCCAGGGTTTTTTATCCACACTATGACTGTTGGTGAAGGTGTTGCCGTCCAGAAAAATATCCCTTGCCACCCAGCGACCATCGGCTGCCCCCAGAAGATAGATTCCGGGAAGGTGGCTTTGACTCATCCGGGTGCTTCCCCCGGGCCGGATGAGGGAGACCCCGAAGGTTCTTGGGATGTTCCAGCCCAGCCGGAGTTCCATCCCTCCATTGACATAGGTGGATACATTGCCAAGGGTAAAGCCTGAATGAAAAATGGTATCCCACCCAAATCCCTGGGACATTGGATGATAGAGCCATTTCCTTTCCCAGGCCATGACAAGACCGGGTTCGTTGGACAGTTGATTATCCCATCCCTCGGGCATACCAATATGCCGGAGCCTGTGGATGAGCTTCTGGCTTTCTTCGGCCATGGAAGCTGGGCCTATCATGCCCAGTTGAAGCTCAACGGTGTCCATGACAGAGCGTTGGACAGAAAGATCACTCTTGTGGTGATAGGCCGTGGCAAAGTAGCTCCATCCCGCATAGGGCCTGTCGTCTTCAATGAGTTCCTGGATGCTGATATCAGCTGGTGTGTACATGTTCTGTCCAAAGGCGAATTCCACCTTGTGGGAGGTCTGGGGAGGGGAGTTCTTGATAAAGGGGATTTTATGGACGTAACCCAGCACTTTTTTCGGAATTTTACCCATCTTCGTTGCTCTGGGGGATAAATCCGGAGAAATCAGAACGTATTTTACTCCATTGGTGTAATTGCTGTCGGTTCCTGTGAAAAGATCATTTTCAAAATAAAAACTGTGGGACCACGGGTTGTTTTCCTCCCCCCCTGCGATGCTGACAAACTGACACAACAAAAGCAATATCACCATTGCTGAAACCATGCACTTGTGTATATTACAGGAGATAGGCGGTGGATCGCTTTCTGGGGGGCAAGATATTGTCATAGGAACCTCAATCTGTGTGCGTGTTAAAAAAAATCAAGTTTGGGCATAACATCGGTCTGCTATTATAATTGGCGGGCCAAAAACGCAATTCTGCCCCCTTTCCAGAATGGCCGATGTTATGACCACTTCCAAAATATGTGACCAATCCCGAATATGTGATATTATCGTTTGAAGTATCCTGTCGGATACCCTGTTTATTTATTGCACATGTTTTTAGGCGAATGTCAATGACTTGCGTTTTCATTGGTTTACTCACAGGGTTTTGGTCGGTGCCATTATTTGAAAATTGCCATGTGGTATTAATGTGTGGTAAATGAGTATCTACCCATGATGGTTGAATGGGCTTGTGGGCTTATGAATTCGTCAGTAAGACGCGTATTAGAGAAAAGGGGCTTGGTCATAAGATGGGCCATTCTTCTCAATAGGCGGGCCAACGGGGTCAGGCTTGTGTTATTGTGTTTTTGGCAAGTATCTAAGAATAAAGATAATTTCAAACAAAAACGTCAATAACGCAAGCCTGACCTCTCCCCAGGATGGCTCATCTTGTGACCAAGCCTGAGAAAAGATATGCATGTGGTATTGGTATAGTTAAAGGCGGCCTGGTCATTTAGCATTCGTATGCTACGCAGTTCCAAATACGCAAACATGGGCCACTGTCCCAACATTTTCAATACCAACTCGAATATTTACTGAAACAGGGCTGAAAAAAATAAAAACGAGGTACATAAAATGAAAAAAGTAGGGTTTGTCGGATGGCGAGGAATGGTGGGATCTGTTCTCATGGAGCGGATGATTGCGGAAAATGATTTCAAGGGATTTACGCCTCTTTTTTTCACCACCTCCCAGGAGGGAGAGAAGGGGCCGGATGTGGGCATGGAAACGCCGCCCCTGGTCAACGCCCATAATATAGATGCCTTGATGGCCATGGATATTATTGTATCCTGCCAGGGCGGTTCCTACACCGAAGCCGTACGACCGGAACTGGAAGCCAGAGATTGGAATGGTTACTGGATTGATGCGGCCTCCACCCTGAGAATGGATGATAAAAGTATTATCATCCTGGACCCGGTGAACCGAAAGGTTATTGATCAGGCCCTGAATGATGGTATTAAAAATTACATCGGTGGGAACTGTACGGTCTCTCTTATGCTCATGGCCCTGGGGGGATTGTTTGAAAATGATCTGGTGGAGTGGATCACCTCCATGACCTACCAGGCTGCCTCCGGTGCCGGTGCCAAAAACATGCAGGAGCTGGTGGCCCAGATGAAGACCATCGGCGATGCCGCATCAGGCATTCTGAAGCAGTCCCCGGTGGCTGCCCTGGAACTTGACCGAAACGTAACCGACACCCTGAGATCCGGGGCATTTCCCACGGATAACTGGGCTGTTCCCCTGGCCGCCAGCCTGATTCCCTGGATTGACCGGGCCATGGACAACGGTCAGACCCGGGAAGAGTGGAAGGGCGGTGTTGAAACCAACAAGATCCTTGGCCGCATGGACAGGCCGGTTCCCATTGACGGCCAGTGCGTCAGAATCGGTGCCATGCGGTGCCACAGCCAGGCATTTACCATCAAGCTTAAAAAAAATGTCCCCCTTGATGATATTAATGCCATGCTGGCCGGAAACAATGATTGGGTCAAGGTGGTTCCCAACATCAAAGAAAAAACCATTACGGACCTGACCCCGGCGGCTGTCACCGGCACCCTCACCGTTCCGGTGGGTCGTATCCGGAAAATGATTCTGGGGGATGATTATCTCACGGCGTTTTCCGTGGGGGATCAGCTGTTGTGGGGGGCTGCTGAGCCCCTGCGTCGGATGTTGAATATTATTCTGTAAAGACCTGATCATCGCGCAATAAAAAATGGCATGCCCATTTCTCATTCATGGAATGGGCATGTCCTGGCGGACACAACGAAGATAGGGTCGTAGACGCGGAGCCAAATGGCATTATGCCGCCCCTCCCCCGACGGGCAATGGTCCCGGACCGGAACTGTAGACAGCTCGATTGTCCGGTTCCTATTGCCCATCGGGGGAGGGACTCTGTTGAGGTAGACTTGAAGGCTACCTTTTCATATAAACCCGCCTGGAAAGAGTGAATCCATCCCTCAAGATCCATCCGGATATTTTTCTTCAAAGTCATCAAGATAAGGGGAAAGGATTTGTTTTTCATTGGGAAGAATAGGACGCCAGGTATGTTTGAAAAGGCCTTCTCCAGACATGCCCGCCACCCGATTCATATTTGCCACCACTATTTCCTCCCGGGGAAATTTCAGAAATTCCACCCACAGGGTTTTTTCCATTTGAAGGTTATATTGTGCCGAGACGAGGCGGGCAAAGTTCTGGACATAGTTCTGTATGGAGGTTCCCTTGCCCATATTTCGACATAACACGGCATGCTCTTTAAGGAAGTGGATTTTAGATGTTTCTGATTTCAGCTTGATGATACGGATGCGATATTCTCCTGGCCACCAGCATACGGGGGCCTGCCCCTTCCTCTGTTTACCATCCCATTTGTAAATGCCATCATAGACAATCATAGCGACCCCCTTTGATGAAAATGGATTCAGGAGCGTTCAAAAAGGAACTTCCTGAGTAAATATTCGGTCACCACCCCATCTTCAGCTGTTTGGGCCTGCTTCCACATAACATTCGTATGCGATGCTGTCCCAAACAGGCGAATATGGGGCACTGTCCAAACATTTACAATACCAATCCGAATAGTTATTTTCCTGAATCCATGATTTTTTTATACCAGTTGCTTACCGGCACCAGGTCCTGGTGATACCCCGTAAATTTCTTTGATCTTGAGTATTACAGCCCCCTTGGACTGTAAGGGATGCCCTACCTTGTTGCCCAAAGCTTCAATCCATTTGGCTGTTTCTTCGTATCGGTCGCCCTGGGTTTCAATGGTGATGCTGCATTTTAACTGATACCCTTCACGGCCTTCCCAGAAGGTAACGGCTGCCTGGGGATTGTTTTTGAGATTGGCAAGGGTTTTGTTGAAGTACTGATCTGAAATAAGGATGGTTTCATCATCAATGATTTTTTTTGCACCCACTGGAACCGCATTGGGTACGCCATCTATTGTTGCTGTTGTCAAAACCGCAGTGGGGACCTTAGCGAACAGCTCTTTCATCCGTTCCGTCATTTTTGCCATGAAATGCTCCTTTTTATTGTGTGATAAGTAATATATCATAAATCAGGTAAAAGACATGCTTTTAAATTGGCAGGTTTTTTACCCGTAGCCATGGAAAATCAGTCAGAAAAATTAATTTTCTTCCGCAGTTTTTTTTTCTCACTGCATCTGGCCTTGTTGTCCAGGCGGCGTTGTTTTGCCCCCCGGGTGGGCTTTGTGGGTTTTCTTTTTGCAATGGGAACAAGTGCCTTTTGAACAAGTTGGGTCAGCCGGTTCAGGGCGTTGCCGATGTTTTTTTCCCGGGTGCGAAACAGCTGGGCTTTTATTACAATAATGCCGTCGTTGGAGATGCGCCGATCGTTGAGACGGAGTAGTTTTTCCTTTACGCTGTCCGGAAGGCTTGATTTTAGAATGTCAAAGCGGAGATGAATCGCCGAAGACACCTTGTTTACATTCTGTCCACCGGCACCCTGGGCCCTGATGGCATTGAGTTCTATTTCAGAATCAAGGATATAAATATCCTCGGTGATGTGCAGCATTGGCAACTCCCTCTTGTGTTTTGGCCTTTCTAAATGCCTGCTAAATGATAAATATAGGACACAATTTATAGAGATCAAGCGAGCTTTTGCCAGAAACTCCCCAGGGGGACTGAAAAAAGCGGGCGTTGTTCCGGTTTTTTTTATAGTCATCTTTCAGCATCGCTTTGCAGAGGTTAGCGGTGAAGAGATGTGCAGATTTAATTTCATCAACTTTGACGGTGTAGATTCGGGCAGTGATGACTCTCTGGACGGCAACAGCTTGAAACTTTTAAGCTGGCAGGATTTTGAAGCATTTTGTGCTGAATTATACCGGTAATATTATGAAGAAACTGCGGTATGGACTTTCCCAAAAGATCATGGCAAAGTTTTCTTGACGTCGTGTCCATGTTGAGGGGAAGGGTGTCAATAGCTCCAAAATTGTAAAGTAATTTGGGGCTGACATGAAGAATGCCAGAATCTCAATTCCATAAAATTTCTTATTTATTCAGGGGCTATTGAGTTTGCTCCTCAAAAACCCAGTGGCACTTATTCGGGTTTCCTGATATAAATGATGGGTTATTTTTTTGCTTGTTCCATGGGAGGAATATTTTAATTTAATGGCCGTAAAACAGCAACAAAGCCTTGGCATTATGGCCCGGGTAAAAGAGACCCTGCAGGCCCATGCCATGCTTTCACCGGGTGATGCGGTGCTGGTGGGGGTGTCCGGTGGGCCGGATTCCGTGGCGCTGCTTGGTATTTTAAATGACATGGCTGTACAAATGTCCTGGAAGATCGCCGTGGCTCATCTGAATCATTGCCTTCGGGGCAGAGAATCCGACAGGGATGAGGCCTTTGTCAGAGAGCTGGCCGCTTCCCTGGAATTACCACTTCATGTACGGCAAAAAGATGTGACTGCCCTGGCCCGTGAAAATAAAAAATCCATTGAAGAGGCTGCAAGGGATGCCAGGTATGCCTTTTACCGGGAGCTTGCATCTCAATATGGATACAACCGGGTTGCCCTGGGGCACAACAGTGACGACAACGCCGAGCAGATGCTGATGAATCTTTTGCGGGGTACCGGTTCCCGGGGACTCATGGGGATACCCCCCACCCGGGATGACTGGATTATCCGCCCCCTGATCCGGATATCCAGGCAGGAAATCCTGGCCTTTCTGGCCCATCGTTGCCAGTCTTTTGTTCTGGACAGCTCCAATGAAGATACCCGTTATCTGAGGAATCGGGTCCGGCATGAACTCCTGCCCTGTCTGATGAAAGAATACAACCCGGAAATTAAATCAGCCCTGAACCGTTTAAGTCTTCTGGTCAGTGAAGAGGAAGCATGGATGGACCATCAGATTCGGGCCATGATCACCGAACACCTGGAACCCATGCATAAAAATGAGGTGCGTTGCCCCAGGGAGGTGTTTTCAGCCCTTACGCCGGCCCCGGCACGACGGCTGATAAGAGGGGCCATCCAGGCGGTCAAGGGGGATTTGAAACGCATTACATTGGGACACATTGATGATATTCTGGCACTTCTGGCCACCCGTAGCGGTGAAAAAAGCCTGGATCTGCCCCAGGGCATACGGATAACCCTGACAAAGCACTGGATTTATGTTACCCGGTCTTCCATGCCATTGCGCCATCTGGGACCATTGCACATATCATCATCGACCCGGTGATATTTGCTGTCAAATATGCAGGATGCATTCCCATTTTCCCGGTTTGCTTACAATATGGTTTGTTTGTCATAGTTGGTGGGGCCAACGGGGTCAGGCTTGTGTTGTTGGTGTTATCTTTTCACAGCCTGTGTAAACCCCAAAACCAACGATAATGCCAATAACGCAAGCCTGACCCCTCTCTGGTTATGCGTCGATTCGGGAAAATGGGAATGCGCCCAATGTGCAGGTCCTTCCATAAATCTGACCTGAATTAGCGGTTTTTCTTGCCTGATGAAACTTGCCTAATGTAAATTGATGTTTATTATTGAAAATAAATAATTTTTGTGTTTTTTTACTATTGCAGTTATTTAAAATAACCCCCACTTAACTGGGATCAATAACAGACTCAGAAAGGAATGACCCTTGAATCAGTTTTATAAGAATTTGTCTCTGTGGCTTGTTATCGTGCTGATGATGGTGATGCTGTATAATATCTTCAACCAGCAGCAGGTTGGCGAAAACAGTCTTGGATATTCGGATTTCCTGGCCATGGTTGACTCTGAACGGGTTCAGAATGTTGTTATTCAGGGTCAGGATCTATACATAACAGACAATAACGGTGCTAGATATAAAACCTATTCCCCAGGGGATGGGGATCTGATCCGCACCCTCCGCAGTAAAGGCGTCTCCATAAAGGCCAAACCCCCCACGGAATCCTCATGGTTCATGTCCATTATTATTTCCTGGCTGCCCATGATTGTACTCATCGGTGTATGGATCTTTTTCATGCGTCAGATGCAGGGCGGTGGTGGCGGAGGCAAGGCCATGTCCTTTGGAAAAAGCCGGGCCCGACTCATGTCCGACAAAGGGGCCAAAATTACCTTTAAAGATGTGGCTGGCATTGATGAGGCCAAGGAAGAGCTCACAGAGGTGGTGGAGTTCCTCCGGGAACCGGAAAAATTCACCCGCCTGGGCGGTCGTATACCCAAAGGGGTTCTGCTGGTGGGTTCTCCCGGTACAGGAAAAACCCTTTTGTCCCGGGCCGTGGCCGGGGAGGCCGGAGTGCCCTTTTTCACCATAAGCGGCTCTGACTTTGTTGAGATGTTTGTGGGTGTGGGTGCTTCCCGGGTTAGGGATCTGTTTGCCCAGGGTAAAAAAAGTGCGCCGTGTATTATTTTTATTGATGAAATTGATGCTGTGGGCCGCCAGCGCGGGGCCGGCATGGGCGGTGGACATGATGAGCGGGAGCAAACCCTGAACCAGCTCCTGGTGGAGATGGATGGTTTTGAATCCAACGAAGGTGTTATTCTCATGGCAGCCACCAACCGGGCTGATGTTCTGGATCCGGCATTGCTTCGTCCCGGCCGGTTTGACCGTCAGGTGGTTGTGGACATGCCCGACATCAAGGGCCGCATCGGTATTCTCAAGGTCCACATGAAAAAAACCCCCCTTGATAAAGATGTGGATGTGGTGAATCTGGCCAAGGGAACCCCTGGTTTTTCCGGGGCGGATCTGGAAAACCTTGTCAATGAGGCAGCCCTTCTGGCGGCTAAGCGTAACCATGAAAAATTGACCATGATGGATTTTGAAGATTCCAAGGACAAGGTCTACATGGGGCTTGAACGTAAATCCAAGGTCATCCGCAAGGATGAAAAACGCACCACCGCCTACCATGAAGGTGGCCATGCCCTGGTGGCCCGGCTGCTGCCCAACACCGATGCCGTAAACAAGGTCACCATCATACCCCGGGGACGGGCTGCCGGTGTGACTTGGTTTCTTCCCGAAGAAAGTGGATTTAAATACAAGGATCAGCTGGAAAACGATTTGGCCGTGGCCTTTGGCGGCAGGGTGGCTGAAGAGTTGATCTTTAAACGCATCAGCACCGGGGCATCCAATGATATCAAGCAGGCCACAGCCGTGGCCAACCGCATGGTTCGCATCTGGGGCATGAGCGAGAAACTGGGACCCATGGCCTATGATTCCGGAGACGAGCAGATTTTCATTGGCCGGGAGATCGGCCATGCCAAGGAATATTCCGAAGATACCGCAAGACAGATTGATGCCGAAGTGTCAGCCATCATCAACCGAAACTATCATAAGGCCAAGGCGGTCCTCGAAGAAAATATTGATATTCTTCATAAGCTTGCAGAACTTCTCCTGGAAAAGGAAACGGTCATGGGCGCAGAACTTGATGCGTTGATTAAATCCATGAAACCTGATTTTAACCCACCCAAACCGGAAAATCTCTTTAAAGACGAAGAGCTTCTGGCAGAAGTGGAGAAAGAGGATGAGGATTCCCAAGGGGAGTCGGACGATGAAGGGGAAACCAAAGCCGATGCCTCAACCCAGGCAGATGAAGATGCAGACAAAGACAGCACAGAGGATAATGGAGAGAAAAAAGAATGATGCCTTCCTTTATTATTGAATGGGGAGATGGCCATCGTCTTGACCTGGCCCCCGGAAAAACCTGTATCATGGGCATTCTCAATACCACCCCGGACTCTTTTTCCGATGGGGGAAAATTTTTGACCTTTGATGCCGCCCTGGCCCATGGCCGGGCCCTGGTGGAAGCCGGTGCCGGTATTCTTGACATTGGCGGTGAATCATCCCGCCCCTTTTCCAAGGGTGTATCCGCCCAGGAAGAAATGGATCGAGTGGTGCCGGTGATTGAGCGTTTATCCCGGGAAATTGCGGTGCCCATTTCCGTTGATACGGTGAAGGCAGATGTGGCCCGCGAAGCCCTTAACGCCGGTGCCGCCATCATCAATGATATCACCGCCCTGGAAAGAGACCCCGCCATGGCCCCCCTTGCCGCAGAGAAAAAAGTGCCGGTGATGCTTATGCACATGAAGGGCAGCCCTGAAACCATGCAGGTCAACCCCCGGTATGATGATTTCATGAAAGAGATCACCGATTACCTGGATCAGCGCATTGCCTTTGCCCTTGGGGTCGGAATTCCAAAGAGCCATATCATTGTAGACCCCGGTATCGGGTTCGGTAAAACCGTGGCTCATAATCTGATGCTTATTAAGCATCTTGATCAGATACACTCACTGGGATACCCGGTGTTGATGGGACCTTCTCGAAAATCCTTTATCCGAACACTTCTGGCCGAAAAAAATGCTGGAGCGGAGGTGGACATGTCCCGGGTGGAACTGGGGAATCTTGGTGCGGTTGCGGCCTGTATTATGAACGGTGCGCAGATTGTCAGGGTGCATGATGTAGATGCGGTGCAACCCTTAACCCGCATCATAAACGCCATACAGAACGTATGATCTTTAGGGGGCCTGTGTCCCCGCCGGCTTTCTGGGGATCATCCTGTGAAACCATTGCATTACATGATTTTTTTACTGTGCCTACTGGTTGCGGGATGTACCCCTGAACCAGTGGAGACAGATCTGCTGGTCCCTGTGAAGTTTTCCGCCGTGCCTTCAGGGCTTGCCAAAACCAGTTTTCATACCCACAGCATTGAAGTTAGGGTGAAAGGATCTTTGCGCCAGATTCATCGGGTGGAGTCCCTTAATTTAAACTATCTTGTGGACCTTTATGCGGATCTGACCTCAGACCCCGCAGATGGTGCAGCATTTATATCTCCTTCCTTTTATGCCATTCCTGTGATCAAAGAGCGCCTGGCCATTCCCCCCGGATTGGAAATTATCCAGATTACCCCGGCATTTATTACGGTGCAACTGGACCGTAAAGAAACCCGTACCGTGCCGGTGGAAGTGGTACTTACCGGAGAGCCTGCCATGGGGTATGAAGTGGCCTATGCAAAGGCGGATCCGGAAATACTGGCCCTCACCGGGCCGGAATCGGTGTTAAAAAAAATCACCGTTATTCAGACAAAGCCCGTGGATATAACCGGAGCCGACGATAACCTCCGGAAAGCAGGGGCGGTGGCCCTTGATGCGCTGGAGCCCTCCATGCCCGATACTCTGGTGACCGTAACTGTGGCCATCCGGAAAAGAATTGTCACCCATACCTATGAGGCGGTGCCGGTCAGCATCCGTAACGGTCCTTTTAATGTTGAAATAACCCCCCCGGATATTCAAATTACATTGAAAGGGCCTGTGAATGTGTTTAAAAATAACAGTGACCTTCCTGATTTTCAGGTGTATATTGACTTGAAGGATTTATCCGCCGGTGTATATGTTCGTCCGGCAGTTATAGCGGTACCGGTGGGCTTGGTCCTTGTGGAAGCAAAGCCGGAAAATTTTACGGTTACAATTAAATAATCTAACCTTCGGATTCGGGCATTGCCGTATCCGGAAAGTTCTTCCGTTATACAAGACGGGATACAGGGGAAAAATATGCTGCTGGTAATTGATGTGGGAAACACCAATACGGTGCTGGGGGTTTTTGACAAGGATCGTTTGATCAGTGACTGGCGCATCCGCACCGTCAGGGACACCACCGCCGATGAATTTAATCTTCTTGCCGGGGGGCTTTTCAATGATAAGGAGATTAAATTTTCCGACATTGAAAAAACAGTGATCTCCTGCGTGGTTCCCCCCGCAGTGAGAATTTTGGATAATTTCTGTCATAAATATCTTGGACAGGCCCCGCTGTGGGTGAACCCCGATGCGGTGAGGCAGTTGATGCCCATTCTTTACAACAATCCAGCCGAAGTGGGTGCGGATCGGGTGGTCAATGCCATTGCCGCCTATGAAAAATATAAACAGAGTCTCATCATCATTGACTTTGGTACTGCCACCACCTTTGATGTGATCACCGAAGAGGGTGAGTATCTTGGGGGGGCCATCATTCCGGGTATCATGATTTCGGCCGAAGCCCTGTTTCAAAAGGCCTCACGGCTTCCCCGGGTGGAGATCTTCATGCCTCCGGATTCGGTGATCGGTAGGGATACCATTGACAGTATCAAATCAGGGCTCATGCATGGCAATGCAGCCCTTGTGGACGGCATGGTGGCCCGGATGAAAAAAGAGATGACAACCACTCCCCGGGTTATTGCCACGGGGGGGCTTGCCGTACTCATTGCCGGACTCACCGATGCCATTGAGGTGGTGGACAATAATCTCACCCTGGAAGGGCTTCGCATTATCAGCCGGGAACTGGACAAGCGCGCCTGATCAAAACCTCGGTTATTCCGGTGAGGAATTTGGCCTGCACCCTTCCTGTGTTGCTAACCTTTGCCCACCTTTTTGAGGGTCTCATTGAATATGGCGTAAAACTGTTCATGGTCTTTCAGACTCTTTTGCAGCAGCTTCAAGGCCTTGGATGGCATTTCCTTCTGGTTGATGATCATGTTTACGCTTTTGTTCAGGGCCGCCATATTATCCTGGGTTCGCAGAGTATCTGAGATGAGAATGACAACGATCTGTCTTCTCAGGCTCATGTCAAGATCTTTGAGTTCCTGGAGCAGAATACCGGCTCCCCTGTAGGTCCGGTCAAAGGTTTCATCCACCAGAATGATGTTGAACAGGTGATATTTCATCCGGGTGAGCGCTGTTTTAATGTCATCCACCGCCTCAATGTGATATTGCATCTGTTCCAGTGCTGCCCGGGCATGGTTGGCAGATTCTTTATTACCAAGGCAGATCAGTGCAGTCTCGGCATCATCATCCAGATAATCAAAGGGTCTTTCCGTTACATCATAATCCGGTGTGGCAGGAGCCGTCTGTCCCGCAGAAACTGCCCCTTCTCCTGCCGTGGCTGTCCCTGCTTCGCCTGGAGAATTAGTGAGTCCGGTATCCCCAGGCTGGTCCGGATTGATGTAGAGACGTTGTTTGCATTTGGGGCAGAGAAACGAGGACTTTTTTCCTTTGGGAATTTTGTGGTCCGGAATGTTTAGTTTAGTGGTGCAGGCTGTGCAGATAATTTCCACGGATTTCACGCTCCTTCGTAGTCATGATCCAGTTCCAGGTTTTCAATTTCAGTGGTCTTTTCTCCCCGGGCACTTTTGATGGAGTCAAGCCCTCTGCCCACCACAGCTTTTCTGGAGGCGTAGGCCATGGCGATGTTCTCGGTGATCAATCCTCTCTGGTACAGCCCTAATATAAAATCGTCAAAGGTTGTCATCCCAAAGGCGGTACCGTCCTTGATGATCTGATAAAAGGTTTTGTCTTCTGATTCCCCGTTGGTGATGGCATCTTTTATTCTCAGATTGTTACCCATGATTTCAAAGGCTGCCACTCGCCCCCCGCCGGTTTTGGGCAGCAGTCGCTGGCATACGATCCACCTTACGGTATCGGCAAGGCGAATGCGGATCTGTTTTTCTTCATCCGATGAAAACATGCCGATGATGCGGTTGATGGTCTGACCGGCATCCACGGTGTGCAGGGTGGACAACACCAGATGTCCTGTTTCTGCTGCGGAGAGTCCGATTTCCACGGTTTCTCTGTCCCGCATTTCACCCACCAGGATTATTTTGGGAGCCTGGCGCAGTGCCGCCCGCAGGCCGCTTGCAAAGGTGTCAAAGTCGCCACCCAGTTCCCGCTGATTAAATGTTGCTTTTTTCTGGGGATGCTGGAACTCGATGGGATCTTCCAGGGTGATGATATGAACGGACCGGGTTTCGTTGAATTCGTCCAGAAGGGCCGCAAGGGAGGTACTTTTACCACTGCCGGTGGCGCCGGTGACAAAGATGATGCCGTTTTTCTCATGGACCATTTTATCAAAGGCCGGGGGCAGGTTCAGCTGTTTTACGGTGGGAATCTGGGTTTCCAGTTTTCTCAGGATAATGGCGTATTTTCCGGATCTGGAAAAAATGTTCACCCGGAAACGTGCCTTGTCTCCCAGGGCATAGGACAGATCGCAGGAGCCTTCCCTCAATAGAGTTTCAGTGAGGCGCCGATCGTCATGGATGAGATTCAGGGCCAGGGCCTCTGTCTGAAAGGGGGTTAATAATTTAAATTCCGGCTCCATGTGAACGGGAACCAGTTCGCCGGAACTTTCCACCTGCAACGGTTTTCCCGGGGTAAGGTTGAGATCGGAAACATTGCTGTGGGATTCGAGCATTTTGGAGAGAATGTGGTCCATCTCTTGTCTTTGCATGGTCGATTCCTGATACCTGATGATAATATTGGCTCATGGGTCGTAAGTTTTTATGCTTCATACTGCATGTGCAGTTGAGAAAACGCAAAGAACACATTGTGTGGTGGCACATCCAAAAACTTATGACTGTGAGATTTTTTGTTTACGCGTCCGTAAAATCCGCCGGCGGTTTCTTGAGAAAGGGTCTGAACAACGCCTTGGTGTTGGCCTTGGCATAGGCTTCATCCGGGCTGATCCATCCTTTCTGGTAGAGCTGCATGATGGCATCGTCCAGCAGCTGCATGCCATATTGTTTTCCTGTCTGGATACTGCTTGGAATCTGGTGGGTTTTGGCTTCCCGGACAAGATTTCGAACGGCCGGGGTGGCAACCATGATCTCCATGGCCGCACATCGACCTTTTTTGTCAATGCGTTTAAAGAGCACCTGGGCCACCACGGCCCGGAGCCCATCGGACAGGGTGGAGCGGATCTGGGCCTGTTGCGATGATGGAAAAACCTCAATTACCCGGTCAATGGTTTTGGCCGCCGAGGAGGTGTGCAGGGTGCCGAAAACAAGATGGCCCGTGGATGCGGCTTCAATGGCCAGTGAAATGGTTTCAAGGTCCCTCATTTCTCCCACCAGAATAATGTCCGGGTCTTCACGAAGCGCCCCTCTCAATGCCGAAGAAAAAGTTTTGGTGTGCATCCCAACTTCCCGGTGGTTGATGATACATCCCTGGCTTTTATGGACAAATTCAATGGGGTCTTCCACGGTGATGATATGATCTTTGCGGGTTTTATTGGCCTGGTCAATGATGGCTGCAAGGGTGGTGGATTTACCGCTGCCCGTGGGACCGGTTACTAGGACCAGGCCCCGGGGCAGATTTGCAAGTTTTGATATCACCGGTGGAAGTCCCAGCTGTTCTGCGGTCAGGATGTCCGAGGGAATTTCACGAAATACGGCGGCAATGCCGTATTTCTGCATGAAATAATTGGCCCTGTACCGGGCAAGGCCGGGGATTTCATAGCCGAAATCCACATCACCGGTTTCTTCAAAAACCTTTATTTTTTCCTCGGGGGTGATCTCATATAGCAGGCTTCTTAAGTCATCGTTGGAAAGCACATTGTACCGGATACGTTCAATATCGCCATGGAGCCTCAATGCCGGTGGCTGCCCTGAAACAAGGTGGAGGTCAGAAGCCCCCTGTTCGTTCATTAACTTGAAGAACGCGTCAATTTTTGCCATGATTTCTCCTGGTGATGTGTGGTTTTTTTTCCAAGTGGGCTCAATTCTTTCAGAGATTTCCCAAGTGCTCTTGGGGTGCCGGGAGGTGGTTCTGCAGTCGATATTTTCATATCAATCTACATAATTGTAATCACCAGCTACAACGAAAATGTAAATTTTCCAGAATATTTACATAAGGTTCATATGAAAATTTTCCCTGGATTAAACGGTAAATTCAAAACAGCTTAATTCCTGAAGATCATCCAGTGGCATGCTTCATGAATCTGAGGGCCGGGTCAGCTTCATCGGCGGACTTGTTTTCTTCTTTGCTCATTTCAAGGAGTTTGGAGTGATTTTCAATGACCGCACCAATTTGAACCTCTATCTGCATGCGCTGGCGTTTCAGCTCAGTTATGTCACTGTAAAGCTGGGACAGCCGCTGATGGGCCCGGTTTAATATTTTTTCCGCCTGGGTTTCCGCATCGGCAATAATGGATTCAGCGGACTTGCTGGCATTTACCTTCATTTGATCCAGTACCTTCTGGGATTTGACCATGATGTGCTTCATGGTATTTTCCCGTTCCCGATATCCGCTGTTTTCCATACTGAGACGATGATTTTCTGCGCCCATGGCTTTTATGGTATCGTTTAACTTTGTCATCTCATGGGCAACCTCTTCAAGAAATCCATCCACCTCACGAATATCAAATCCCCTGAAACGGGTGGAGAATTCCTTTTGCTGAATAACCGCTGGTGTGATTCCCATTTTTACTCCCTATGATTTTGTCAGGGCTTTGGATTAAGACAGGGTCATGGCCAGTCGATGAAGGCTTCCCACCACAAATGTCTGGATAAAAATAATACCCAGCATGGCAATTATGGGGGAAATGTCCAGCCCGCCGAAAGTCACCGGCAGGTGTTTTCTGATCTGGTAGAGAACCGGGTCAGTGATATTGTTGATAAATCGGACAATGTTGTTATATGGGTCAGGATTGACCCAGGAGAGAACCGCTCTGGCAATGATAATCCACATGAATATGCTCAACGCATAGTCCAGAACAACGGCAATGGCCTCAAAAAAATTTCCAAGGATAAACATTTATCTTGAATTATCTCCTGTGTATTAACTTGGTTTTATGTGTTTTAACTGAAAACGTTAGATTATGAAAGGAATATGATATCTGACGTCTAAATGTCAAGAATTTTCAAGCTTTTCAGTACCGGGGAGGCTTGCCTTGATCTTGACCTTATATGAAAATCCCGGCAAACCAGGCCCCAGGATGTATTTTGAGAATTAAGAGTGCAGGGGCATAATTTGTTTTTGCCCCAGGTTGTAGTTAAAGAAAGAATAGTTGACAAGTAAATAGATATACCATAATAATGGTTCAACCATTTAACAAGGAACGAGTGGATATGCCCCGAAAAAGAAGTGCCGATTTTCAGCAGGTAAAAAAAAGTAGAATATTTCAGGATGTTGTGGACCAAATACAGGAGGCGATTCTCAATCGAACCCTTCAGCCCGGAGATATGCTTCCGCCGGAGCGGGAGCTGCGGGAGACATTTAATATCAGTCGTGGAACCCTGCGAGAATCCTTAAGGGTTCTTGAACAAAAGGGACTCATTGAGATTCGTCTGGGCACCGGCGGTGGGGCCATTGTTAAAAATGCCGGCACCGAACAATTGACCGAAACCCTGGGACTCATGATTCGCTCCGGCACCCTGTCTGTTCAGGACATCGGAGAGTTCAGGCAGGGAATGGAGGGACAGATTGCCCGTCTGGCGGCCCAGCGGGCCACGGCGGATGATATTGTCAGCCTTGAACACCTTGTGGATAAAGCTGCAGCAATGACCGAAAAGGGCGCAGTGGAAGCTTTTCTTGATACGGATCAGGCCATTCACAAAGAGATCGGACGTATTGCCGGCAATGCCCTGTATCGATACGCGGCCCAGGTGGTACACGATAATATCCGCAAATATTATGATAATTTTCTGGAGTTTACCCAGGAACGAATGGAAGAAAATCTTCTGGATCTCAGGGGCATTGTTGCCGCCATCCGGGAACAGCGTCACCAGGATGCGGCTTCCCTTGCCGAGCAGCATGTGCACCGATTTAACGTGCGAATGCAGGAGAAAGAGTCCCGGGCCGTAAAATAAACCCGATCAAGAGCGTAAAGTACATATATTCTGTTTAAATATATCTGGCAGTAACCACCTGCCACAGCAAATAATGAAAATGGCAATATGCCGCCCCTCCCCCGACGGGCAATGGGCCCGGACCGGAACTGTAGACAGCTCGATTGTCCGGTTTCTATTGCCCATCGGGGGAGGGGCTCTGCTGAGGTAGACTTGAAGGCTACCTTTTCATATAAAACATACATGGCTGCTACCACCAGCCACAACGAAAGTTGAAACTCTCATCATTGCAGCACCTTGGACGGAGTTTCATATAAAAACCCCAATGTCCTGGTAGAGACAACGAATTATCAAAAAGCAGTCGCTTTTAGTACCCAGTACCTAGAACCCAGTACCTACTTTTTTATATAAAAAATATCTGGAGGAACCCCGATGTCTGATCGAAGATTGACAACGCATCCTGTCCTGGACGTAAGCCAGGGGGAAACGGTGACCTTTTCATGGAATGAAAAACCATTGCAGGGATTAAAGGGAGAAATGATTTCTTCCGCGCTGTTTGCCAATGGAATTCAGGTGTTTGGTCACCACAGCAAAGATCACAGCGCCCAGGGAATGTTCTGTGCCAATGGCCAGTGTTCCCAGTGCCTTGTGGTGGCGGACGGTTTACCCGTTAAATCCTGCATGACCCCATTAAAACAAGGCATGGTGATTTGTTCCATGGAGACCCTTCCCCGGGTTCCTGCCGCAGATGAGCCCGTTGCTCTGGAAGAGGTGGTCACCCGGTCTGTGCAGGTATTGATCATTGGTGGAGGTCCTGCGGGACTTTCTGCCGCCGTTGAACTGGGTAAGCTGGGGGTGGATACCCTTATTATTGATGACAAGGATCGCCTGGGGGGTAAGCTGGTGCTCCAGACCCATAAGTTTTTCGGTTCCGTGGAAGATTCCTGGGCCGGTACCAGGGGATTTGAGATCGGCCATATCCTGGAACAGGAAGTCGCTGCTTTTCCCTCGGTGGAAACCTGGCTTGAAACCACGGCCGTGGGGGTCTTCTCCGATGGAGTGGTGGGGGTGGTGCAAAGGGGCCGTTATGTGATGATCCGTCCGGAAAAACTGCTTGTGGCCACCGGTGCCCGGGAAAAAATGCTTGCCTTTCCCGGCAATACCCTGCCCGGGGTCTACGGGGCCGGAGCCTTTCAAACCCTGGTGAACCGGGATCTGATCAAAGCGGCCAATCGCGTGCTCATCGTTGGCGGTGGGAATGTGGGGATCATTGCCGGATACCATGCGCTCCAGGCGGGCATTGAAGTCGTGGCCGTTATTGAAGGCTTGCCGGAAGTGGGGGGCTACAAGGTGCATGCGGACAAGCTCAAACGCCTGGGCGTACCCATTTTCACACGGCATACGGTTGTGTCGGCCAATG
Source organism: uncultured Desulfobacterium sp. (assembly GCA_963674605.1). Classification (GTDB taxonomy): domain Bacteria; phylum Desulfobacterota; class Desulfobacteria; order Desulfobacterales; family Desulfobacteraceae; genus Desulfocicer. Next base: position 3,786,730 of record OY771474.1, read on the forward strand.
GCACGGATCATCTGGAATCGGTGACCATGGCCCGCCTGGATGATAACTGGAAGGTCATCCCCGGTACGGAAAAAACCGTTGAAGTCGATACCTTGCTCATTGCCGTGGGGCTTTCTCCGGTGAACGAGTTTTTTCTCAAAGCAAAGCAATGGGGCATGGATGTCTATTCCGCCGGTGATGCCCAGGAAATCGCCGAAGCCTCAGCTGCCATGTTTACGGGAAAAATTGAAGGGGTTAAAATAGGAAAATCTCTGGGTTTATATGATGAAGACATTCCCCGGGAATGGCTGGACAAGGCAGAGGTTCTTAAATCCCGGCCCGGCAAGGTAATAAAGGATACTCCGCCTTTGCCTTCCCCGGAAGGGGTCCGGCCGGTGTTTCACTGTACCCAGGAAATTCCCTGTAATCCCTGTACCTCCATCTGTCCTGAAAACATTATTACAACGGAAAAAGATCTCATCACCGGACTTCCCCATGTGGAGGACCTGGAGCAATGCAAGGGATGTCTTAACTGTGTTGCCATCTGTCCGGGACTTGCCGTGAGTGTGGTGGATTATCGTAAAGACAAGGCATTTCCCACGGTGACCCTTCCCTACGAGATGACCCGGGAGACCGTTGAAAAGGGAAAAATGATTACGATCACCGATGTGGATGGAAATGTCATCGGGGACTACTCCGTGCAACGGGTGGTGGCCAACAAAAAGAAATTTCCCGGTACCCTCATGGTACAGATCAAGATGGAGGCACTCCTTGCCCCCAGGGCCATTGGCATCAAGGAGCAGAAAAATCCCCTGAAATCCATTGAGATCCCAGATGTTTCCGCCTGTCCTGATGATGCCATTGTGTGCCGGTGTGAACGCATCACGGCAGGGGAGATACGGGCCGCCATCCGGGAGGGAGTAAGGGATATGAACCAGCTCAAGGGATTGAATCGTACGGGCATGGGTGCCTGTGGGTCCAAAACCTGTCGCCCCATGGTGCTGGGTCTGTTCCGGGATGAGGGCATTGATCTCAAAGAGGTAACCGATCGAACCGATCGACCGTTGTTTGTGGAGGTGCCCTTTGGCACCCTGGCCGGCATCAAGGGAGGTGAATGATGATAAAAACATATGATGTGATTCTCATTGGTGCGGGATCTGTGGGGGTTCCCACCGCCATGGCCCTGGGGGATCTGGGGGTTAAGGTCTGTGTGATAGATAAGATGGCCTCCCCGGGTCAGGGGGAAAACAAGCATGCCATCGGCGGCATCCGGGCCACCCATTCCGATCCCGGTAAAATAATTGCCTGCATGCGATCCCTTGAAATTTTTTCCACCTGGCAGCAGACCCACGGGGATGATATTGAGTGGCTCAAAGGTGGGTATCTTTTTCCGGTGTATCGCCCGGAGGAGGAGCGGCTTTTAAAGGGTTTTCTGCCCATACAGAAGAAACATGGCCTCAATATTGATTACGTGGATGCAGATACCGTGGCAGCACTGGCCCCGGGCATCAATCGCCGGGGGCTCCTGGGGGGCACCTTTTCGCCCGATGACGGTTCTGCTTCTCCCCTGGTCACCGGCAGTGCTTTTTTCAGAAAAGCTGTGGCCACCGGAAATGTGGATTTTTATTTCAATGAAGCGGTCATGGAGATACACCGGAAACAGGATCGGGTGTGCGGGGTGACAACCAACAAGGATCGTTACGATGCCCCGGTGATCATTGATGCAGCAGGTCCCTTTTCCCGGGAGCTTGGCACCCTTGTTGAGCAGGACATTCCAGTGTTTCCCGACAGCCATGAAGGGGGCGTATCAGAGCCTGTGGCACCTTTTTTTAAGGCCATGCTGGTGGATCTTCGTCCTGGACCGGGTTCCCGCAACTATTATTTTTATCAGAATGCCCATGGCCATATTATCTTCTGTATAACCCCTGATCCCCCCATTGTGGGTATTGATAAACGGGAAACCTCACGCTTTCTTCCCCAGGTGGCAGCCCGCATGGTGGATCTGTTGCCCCGGCTTAAAAATATCCGGGTACGTCGGGTGTGGAGAGGGCTTTATCCCATGACGCCGGACGGGAGTCCCATTGTAGGCTGGAACCGGGATGTGGGCGGATTGCTCCATGCCACGGGCATGTGCGGTCAGGGTTATATGCTGGGGCCGGGAGTGGGTGAGATCATTGCCCGCATGGTCACAGGAGACGTCAGCAACAAGGATGCCGTTGTCATTGACGAATTTTCCCTGTACCGTGATTTTGGCGGCGAAGAGGGCTTGAAATAAAAATTATAGGGTAGATTAAATGAATATCAAAAAAACGATAAACACTGTGGACGCCCACACCGCAGGGGAAGCCACACGCATTGTCACAGGTGGTGTCCCCCATGTACCCGGCATCACCATGGTGGAGAAAAAGTTATGGATACAGGCGCATCTGGATGATCTTCGCAAGATGCTCATGTGGGAACCCCGGGGGCACCAGGATATGTTTGGTGCCATTTTAACGGCACCTGCCTCTGCGGATGCCCATACAGGGATCGTTTTCATGGATTCCGGCGGGTATCTGGACATGTGCGGGCATGGCTCCATGGGGGCGGCCACGGTGCTGGTGGACACGGGCATGGTTTCCCTGGATGGCCTTGAAGACGGCATGGACAAAGAAATCATATTGGACACGCCTGCCGGAAAAATAACGGCCCGGGTGAACATCCAGGACGGTGGGGCAGGGCCGGTAACCCTTCGCAATGTGCCAGCCTTTTATTATGATTCCCTGGACATTGAACTTCCCCGGGTGGGAAAGATCCATGTGGACATCTCCTATGGCGGGAATTTTTTTGCCCTTGTTAATGTGGATCAACTGGGCGTTTCCCTGGAGTCAGAGCAGCTGGATCAACTGAAGGCCCTGGGGCTTGAGATCCGGGACCGGGTGAACAAAGCCTTTCCCATTGTGCATCCCGGCACGGGTCAGCCCGCCCGGGTGGATTTGACGGAAATATATCAGGATGGTGACCCCGTTAAAAACATGGTGATTTTCGGCAATGGTCAGGTGGATCGTTCCCCCTGCGGCACGGGCACCTGTGCCAAGATGGCCTGGCTTAATAAAATGGGCCGTCTGGGGGTGGGACAGATCTATCATCATGAAAGCATCTTAAATACCCGGTTTGCAGGAAAAATCATTGCAGAGACCCGGGTGGGCGACAGGGCTGCCATTGTGCCGGAAATCACCGGCAGTGCACATATCACAGGGTTTCATCAGTTTGTGGCAGAGAGCAAAGATCCCTTTAAAGCCGGGTTCCTTTTGTAAGGCAGTCAGATTTTTCTGATTCCCACGTTACTCTTTCCAGAGCAATGTCCCCCATTTTGAGGATAATTTTTCAAAAAATTCTAAACTTCGGGCTTGGAAGATGGGGCAGCGATCACAATTGCTGGGCCAATGGGGTCAGGATATGTGCTATTAGAGCCTGAGTTTTTATCAGGCTCTATGCTTTTGACAATTAGCTGTGCTTCAAGGTTAATTTCAACAAAAGCGCAAATAAAGCAAGTCTGAGCCCTCTCCGGCATGGCCCATCTTATGACCAAGCCCCAAACTTCTTGTGGGCTCATATGTAAGGATGCCTGAAAGGGGAAGTGTTTTGCCTGGCTTATGGCATTATTTCCGGCCCAATCGGATTGGGAGTAATAACGCCGATAAGCCAAGCATGGAAATATTTAACGCATTGGCCTGCATTGTTTTTTTAATGCTTTTACTTTTAATGCCACTTCTTGCCAGCGATCTTTTTCAATACGGTTTGCGCTTTTTACCTGTTTTTGAGACAGATATTCCAGCTCCCGTTTCAATTTATGGTAACTGTTTAGTCTATTTGCCTGTATTTCTCCTGATGCCACCGCCTTTATTACCCGGCATCCGGGCTCATGGGTGTGGCTGCAGTCAGAAAATCGGCAGTCTTTTCCAAGGGCTTCTATTTCGGGAAATGTGCTATCAATCCCTGTTTGATCATTCCAGAATGAAATTTCCCGGATACCCGGGTTATCAATGATCATTCCGCCTTGGGGCATCATGATCAGGCTGCGAGATGTTGTAACATGCATACCCTTTCCTAAACGCCGGCTGACCGCACCTGTGGTCTGGATCTTTTCAAGGGAAAGTCGGTTCACCAGGGTGGATTTCCCGGCACCTGAAGACCCCACCAGAGCGATGGTCCGTCCAATCGAGAGGTAGTTTTTCAATGGGGCGAGGCTGTTATCATCCCCTAAGCAGATCAGATGGATGGGGACATGGAAAGCAATTGATTCCACATCCGCCACAAAGGTTGAAGGCGTTTTATGTAGATCCGCCTTTGTCAGAACAATCACCGGATTCAATCCGCAATTATAAATTAAGGTCAGGTAACGTTCGATGCGTCGAATATTAAAATCCTGGTCCAGGCCGCATACGATGAAAACCCAATCAAGGTTTGCAGCGATCACCTGTTCTCTTCTCGGAGCGGTTTCCTGTTTTTTCAGGGTACCGGAAGCCCCCCTGGACAGGGCATTTTTCCTTGGAAGGACTCTTATAATAACGCTTTGTTTGACAACTACCCAGTCCCCAATAACAGGATAAATCTCTGTTTTATTATGATTTAGACGTCCGGATACGGACACCCTTTTTTCCTCAATGCCGTTTTTTACAAAGAAGTTATTTTTTTGAACGCCAATTACTCTGGCGGGGGAAAGAGTTGTCTTTTCATCGGCATTTAAACGATCTTGAAAATTGGAATCCCAGCCCAAATGGGATAAAGAATAATGTGGTTCGTCTGGATGTGTGTTTGTATTTTGTGTGTTATCAATCATTTATCGTCTCATTTGTTTTTTTTAAAATCATGTGTCTGACCGCCAAGTTCACGGCAGTCTCTCAATACATATGGAATGCGGAGATACAATCCAGGCCGATTTAAAAAAAACAGCAATGGTTTTTAAGACGATTTATGTCAGAGAGTATACCAGACAGCTTGTTCTTTTATCCGTCTTCTGTGTCGGGTTTTCTTTATATGTAGCATCCGTTGAGTCACGGGAAAACCCATCTTGAATACAAATAAAAAGTCTCGCCATCCGGGCATATTCTTATCCGGTAATCGCCTGAGACAGATTCATGCCCAATGTCTGGGCATGACCGGGGGATATTATGAGCTGCGAATTGGTTTGCAGATAGCAATCCCAATCAGACATCCAAAACCAAAACCTATTTTTTTCAGGCGGCCTGGATGAACACAATTTCTAATGATTTGATAAACAAAAAGACTCCAATAAAATTAAATTTTAAAAATCATGGTGTGGGAATATCATGATTGCCTGTTAAATGTCAAACGCTCTCAGCCAGCGGTGCTTGATAAACCTGTTTTAAATGTGTTGATTCTTGAGTCCCAAGCCAGTTGACTCTTTGAGAGTACGACTCATGTGAGCATGTTAGGGCTTGGTCATAAGATGGGCCATACTGGGGAGGGGTCAGGCTTGCATTATTGGCGCTTTTGTTGAAATTCATCTTGAAACACAGGCAGTTGTCAAAAGCACAATAACACAAGCCTGACCCCATTGGCACAGCAATTGTGACGGGTGGCCCATCTTATGACCAAGCCCGCATCTTAATTGACAGACCGTCGCCGGGAAAAATCAAAGTTGAAAAAAGGCCGATAAATGCTGAATTTCCAGGATATTCTCAAGGATTCCCGGATATCGAATGACAAAGGCTGAAATAAGGCTGCCCAGGCTCAGAAAGATGGTAAGATAATCTGCCGTGCGAAATTTCAGCCGGGTCATGATGGTCCAGGTTTTTCCATAGCCAAATCCGCGGTTCATCAAGGCCATGGATAACTGGTCGGCAATGACAATGGCATTGACCATCAAAGGAATCATAATGGCCACCCGGGCTTTGAACTGCCTGAAGACATTTCCTTCATCCAGATCAACCCCCCGGGACCGCTGGGCCATGATGATTTGCTGCCTTTTCTTATCCAGGGCCGGGACAAACCGAATGGCTGTGGTGATGAGAAAAGAAAGGGCTGGTGGCAGTCTGAGTTTGACAAACAGATTAATGAATTCATCCAGAGCTGTGGTAAAAAGGATGATCTGGGTGAAGATCACCATGTTTACCAGGCGCAGCAGAAATGTTCCCCCCAGCATAAGTCCCCCCCGGGTGAGCACTGCGCCTGGCCACAGGGTGAGCACGGGTACTTTGTTTTCCGGATGGATAAAGCCGGCACCGCTGTTAAAACCCGTGAACAGCATGATCATTAAAAACAAAGGTGCCAGGGGAATCAGCTTTGAAAGCATCTGTTTTATGGAAAGGCCGACATAAAGGCCTCCCCCTATGATTATAAGGCATATAAACCCCTGGCAGGCCGGGTGATCGTGCAGGATGGTCCAGGCCATGACCTGGATAAAAATGGCGAATTTGCTTCGGATATCCAGGCCGCCCGTGGAAGGAACTGGATCAAGCATTGAAGCCACCTGCTTTTGAAAAACAAGCCCTCAGGCTGTCCGGGATAAGCCCTGCCCGCTGCAGCACATCGGTTTTTTCCAGCCCTTTTTCCATGGGTTCATCCAATAGAAGTGCCCCCTGTCCCATGACCACCAGACGATTGGCATATCCGGCTGCCAGGGTAATATCATGGGTGATGAGGACAATGGCGGTGCCCCTGCAATGAAGTTTCTGGATAAGATCCATGATCAGGCTGGTACCGGCGGCATCCAGGCCGGTTGTGGGTTCATCCACCACCAGGATGCCGGGATTCAAGGCCACAATGGAGGCCACGGCAATCATCTGGCGCATTCCCTTTCCCAGGCTGAAGGGATGACGATGCCGCAAGGGTTCAAGACCTGTTTTTTCAAGGGTGTCACTCACTGTACGGTCAATCGTCTCTTGTGAATAGCCCATATTCGTAAGCCCAAATGCAATTTCCTTTTCCACGGAATTTTCAAAAATCTGGTGATCAGGGTTCTGAAAGATGAATCCAACGGATCGGGCAAGGTCTTTGCTCTTGAATGTATTAATGTCTTTACCTTTAAACAGTATGGTGCCGGCATGGCAGGGGATAAGTCCGTTCAGGTGCTTGACCAGGGTGGTTTTACCCGCCCCGTTGTGTCCCATGAGGGCCACGAAATCCCCTGGATACACAGAAAAATTAATATCTTTCAGAACCGGGGCCTTCGGGGTGTATCTGAAATTGAGATGCCTGATTTCAAGGCATGCCGGGGTGGCAGATGGAGAAAGGTCCATGGTTTGGGTGGGGCCGGCTGGCGGTATATGGGGCGGCGTCCATGTACGTTTCAGCTGTTCCGGTCTGCCCTGTTCCACCACCCGGCCTTCGTTGAGAATTAAAACCTGATCCACCATGGATTGGATGTCTTCTATCTGCTGCTCCACAATGATCAGAGTTAAACCCTTTGATCGCCTGAGTCGATCCAGATGAAGATAAAGATTGTCACGTCCGGCAGGGTCCAGTTCCGATGCCGGTTCGTCAAGGATCAGAATAGAAGGTTCCATGGCCAGAATTCCGGCAATGGCCAGACGCTGTTTTTCACCTCCTGACAGGTCTGCGGTAAAACGATTCTCGTAACCGGCCAGGCCTGTCTGGGAAAGTACCTCAGGGATTCTATGCTCAATTTCCCGGGCAGGGATCAGCAGGTTTCTGGGGCCGAATGCAAGGTCCTCAAATACTGTTCTTCCCACAATCTGGGTCTCCGGGTCCTGCATGACAAACCCGATATCCTTTGCCAGGGTCTGGGTTCTGAAAAGGGAAACATCCTTTCCCGCCACAATGACATCCCCGGTGAGGGTACCTTCCAATGCCTGGGGAATCAAGCCGTTTAGACATCGGCACAATGTGGTTTTACCCGAGGCCGACGGCCCCATGATCACCGCGCACTCCCCAGGATTCAGGGACCATGAAACATCTGTCAGGGCAAATGTGTCTGCGCCTTTGTATTTAAAAGACAGCTGGGAAAGGGCTATGGATTTGTGCATTTAAATTCCATTTTTTTCATATGAAGATGCGACAGAATAGCCTCCAACGGTCCCCCGATCCGGCCCATTCGGACCTAAAGGAGATAAGGCCGTTTGCCCTGCCGATTGTAAGAAAGCGAAGGGTGTTTGAGAATGAACCTGCTCGCAGTTTCTGCGCTTTAGACCGGCAGGGCAAATGGGCCGCCGACGGTTCGGGGGCGGATCGGGGGGCCGGCGGTATAATACCATTTTGATCCGCGTCTACGATCCTATATTTGTTGTGTCCGACAGGACATGGCAGTTTATATCAAAAGGTAGCCTTCAAGTCTACCTCAGCAGAGCCCCTCCTCCGATGGGCAATAGGAACCGGACAATCGAACTGTCTACAGTTCCGGTCCGGGACCATTGCCCGTCGGGGGAGGGGCGGCATAATGCCATTTGGCTCCGCGTCTACGACCCTATCTTCGTTGTGGCTGGTGCTCACACCCATGTGAGTCATACCAATTTCCCGGCATGAACCATCCTGTGAGAAATAACGGCAATGGCTACATTGACAAGGGACCCGACAAGTAAAAACGGCATGGTGCCAAGGACGGCTCCCATACCACCGACCAAGGCCATGGTAAAGGCGGAGACAACCCCGTTTAATAAAACGGCCATGACGGCACCAGGAACAGCTCCAAATCGCCGGCTTACCCAGGCAAAGGCAGCCACCCACACCGCAAGCTGCAGGGCAATGAAAAGATGAATTGGAATGCCCAGGGGAAATCCCATAACCCCGGAGGTGATGAGATGCCCCATGAAAATAACGCAGATTCCTTCCAGATAGCCAAATGCCAGGCCGCAGAAATATCCCGGTGCAGAGTCCAGCCCGATGGTCCCCACGGGACTGGGGATTTTGATCATGGCACCAACGGCACTCAGAGCAATGAAAACCGCCATGTAGGCAATACGTTTAACTGGCAGGGTATGGGTGTTCAGATCGCCTTTCCGATCTGGTATGGTTGTTGACATGTAAAATTCCTTAATGGTTTATGGAAAAATAGTTACTGTATATTCGGCACGGGGTTCAGGAAATCCTGCCCCATTGGCCCAACAGTTATGATGGGTCGCTGTTATGAACAAGCCCTCGGTTTTCATTATTTGTTGCATCGTTGGTCCACAGGGCCGTTATCAGGTTCAAGGGCAGTCAGAGTTCCCACCCGGGTCAGGGGCAGGCCGTCCTGAATTTCGGGCAGGACATCCGGTGCACAGGTAAAAAGAGCACAGGTGGAAGGGCCGGCAGATTTATTCAGATCCGGTTCTGTCACCGGGTCAGGCAAAAACCGTGAACCGGTATACCTGGCCAGTTCATCGGCTTCGGCCAGGATACCCCGTGATCCAATGGGGACAATATCATGGATTCCGTGACAGGCCAAAAGATCCCGAATATGATCTGTCCCGATGATGCTGGATGCCGGGGCCTGGGCCACCTCCTGCCCTACCCGGGGGCTTCCCAGGCAGTAGACCCAATCCCCGGGCCTGGACAGCGCAATTTTTAAATCCTCAAGCAGGCAGGTGCCGGTCAGGCCGATGCCAAGGCCGGTCTGGGAGGGGACAAAATTTTTTTCCGTGCTTATGGCCAGGCAAAGATCCTTAAATCCAGCCATCTCAAGTTCGGCCCGTACCCCGTTAAGAATCTGTCTGCCGGTGGGTTCGGGCTCTGCTGATATTGCCACGGTCATGATTCTGGGAACAGCCCCGGTGCATAGTATTTCCATAAGGGCCACCCGGGCCGTCAATTGTCCCACCAGCCGGTGTGGTACTCTTAAAAGGTCCAGATCCTTTTCCCCAATGCCACCGCAGGAATCACAGGCCACCACAAGGCAAAGCCCCTGTTCCAGCATGCTTACCTCAACATCCCGGCCTTTATATCCCATTTTTCATGTGTCCTTATCCTTTGGAGAAGATTTGGCCACCCCAAAGTGGCCCATGTTGTGATCAATCCCGGTTTTGTGTTTGGCGGGATATTTCCATCTCTATAGTTGTGTTAATAAAATCAGGTGGCTACGGAAATTGAATTTCCATGATAACGGGCAGATGATCCGATGCAAAAACAGTGTCTCCTTTCTGGACCCCGGCCAGAATCAGCTGTTCGTCGGTGAAATTAAGGGTGTTCAGAACAAATCCCCGCACAGAGGGAAGAGTGCTGTCCGTATAATAAAAGCGATCATATCGGATATCGGGATTCTTTGTGGAACCCGGCCAGGTGTTGATCTTGCCCGTATTGGGATCTTCGGGATGCAGATCCTTTAGGTCTGAGTTGTCCCAGTCCGGCTTTATATCCGGTCCGAACACGGATTCATTTTTGATATTTCCTGTGATAAAGGTGGTCTCAGGGCCGGATTCCCCGACAAAATTGAAGTCCCCGGCCATAATAATGGGGGTTTGCAAGGGCAGACAGATCTGCCCTCCCATCGTTTTTGCATCCCTGATCCGGGCCATGGCGGCATCGGCACTGCGCTGGCGCTGGGCCTGGAATTCCTTGGAATCACAGCATTGCAGATGAAATCCCATGAGATATATGTCTGTGGAAAATTCTTCCCGGGGCAGATTCACCAGGGCACCTGTGATGCCTCTCATATCCGATGGTGGCAGGGTATCCTGGGAGGTGAGTGTAAGGGGATACCTTGATGCGATCATGGTTTGATAAATTCCGGATTTTATGCCCCCGAAGATATACCAGCTTCCTCCGAGGATACTTTCCAGGCGACCGGGTAATAGAAAGGCCATGGTGCTGGTGAATTCCTGAAAAATAAGGATATCCGGGGAAACATGGGAAATTATTCTTGCAAATGCCTCATCCAGACGGGCATTGGCCATGAAATTACCACCGACATTGTAGGTCATCAGCCGAATGGCTCCGGGGAATCTGGGATGTAAAGCAGGCGTGGGGGAAATGTGTTTCTTGTGGGGAACAGGGGCAGAGGATGTCTTTAGATCCGAGGCATTTCCGGCCTGGCAGGCATAAATGGTGGTATTGCTGAAAAGATACAGCTCATGGCGCACAGGATTGAATTGAAGGCCGTAACGGCTGGTGGCATTTTCTGGGTCCGGATCCAGACGATGAACAGCCCGGGCATTGGACGGATCTATGGGCGTGTTGGTGGCCAGGGCATTGTCAAGTGCATCCCGGTTAATAATGGCGGCAAAGTTGATATCCTTTCCTTCTGCAAAGGCATCACTTCCCCCCACATGAAGATTTCCCTGGTCATCAAAGCCCAGGGAAGATGCAGATAAAATATCCACAATGAGCTGTCCCTGGGTTTCAAAGTCCAGGGAGGTCCGGGATGCCATGGCCCATTGCCACAGGCTCCGAGGAAAGTATTTGATGGTCCCGGTGCCGCTGGGGCCTGCGGTTTTAAAACCATTGCCGGTAAACAGATTTCCCTGATCGTCAAAGGCTATGCCTGCCGGAGCTCCGCCGATGTTCTCGATGAGAATTTCAGGTTTTGCCTTGTGATGTTCAACATTCACACAGGAAACCTGGCTGGGTTCCCCGAATTCTCCATGGGTGACGGCCAGGCGGGTGTTATCCGCCCATTGGGCATCAAAGTGGGGCATGGTAAACCAGTGTCCTGACAGGTCGGTCATGTCGAAAATGCCTATTTTGCCGTTCCCGTCCCCCACTGCGAACTGGCTGCCATCAGGGGATATCTTGAAAAATAAGGCTCCAAAGGGACTGGCGTGCAGCCCGGGAAGGGGACCCATATTATAAAAAACCCGACTGCCCGGTGCTGTTTCCTTCAAGGCCTCATTGCCGGAAACCCCCATTAATTGACCGTCAGGACCCACATCAAAGACAAACCCAGGGGCGGGCATGGGAAAATGAGACTGCAGGGCGTATGAAGCCGTGGGAAAGGGCTGTTGGGTTGTTTCATGGGGAATTTCCAAGCCGCATCCCATTAAAATCATGGTGCAGGCACAAAGAGATATATAAAATAATCTGATTTCTTTCATAAACCAACCCTTTGAATACCGTTTTCAGTTCCAGATTGAGTACACATCGGTTGGTTATATTATAAAATTTGAAATTTTTCCAATCATTCTCATGGGAAATCAGCTAATCCGCTTTTCGTCAGCATTGGGCTTGGTCATAGCATGGGCCATTTATCTTATTTGATGGGCCAACGGGGTCAGGCTTGTGTTATTGTGCTTTTGGTAATACTTTGTATTCAAACGAAAGTTTAAGCAAAAGTGTCAATAACGCAAGCCTGACCCCCCACCAGGGGTGGCCCATGTTGTGACCAAGCCGTCAGCATTATCCGCAAGTCAGGTGTAATTGCCGGAGCCGGGGGTGGATTCACATTCCCCCGGCCGGGACGATCTACTGCTGTCGGGCAAGCCATACCCCTTATTTAAGGATTTCCAAAGGCTTCCCGGGTGCTTTTTGCACCTTTTCGGGGCATCCGGGGTTTTTGTAATAGATACAGTATGCCGAAAATGATCAGGGCAAAGGGATAGATATAGTAACGCTGGTCATGGGGTAATCCCACCAGGGAGGCAATGGCATCGGGGCGCATGGCGCATATGGTGACAGTTAAAAACAACGGGATTTCCCAGATTTTGTTTTTTGCCATAAACCATCCCTGGGTGGCCGAGGCAAAGGCAAAATTGCCCATGCAGGCCATGAAAAAAATTAAAAGACCCTGGGGCCATGAGGAAATATCATGCAGGATCAGATCTGAATTGAAAATAAACATGAACGGCAGGATGGCCGTTCTGATATCATACATGAATCCTTGAAGCCCCGTGGCAATGGGCGGCGATCTGGCAATGGCAGCGGCCGCATAGGCCGCAAGGCCCACAGGGGGCGTATCATCTGCCAGGATGCCGAAATAAAAACAGAAAAGATGGGCTGACATCAGCGGCACAAACCATTCCTGGTAACCGGCAATGGCCACAATGGCAGGGGCCGTTAAAGATGCCATGACAATGTAGGTGGCCGTGGTGGGAAGCCCCATGCCGATGATCAGGCTGGCAAGGGCCGTGATGATGAGCATGATGTAAATGTTGCCCATGGAGATGACATCAATGATTTCCGTGATCAGCCCCCCCAGTCCCAGGGCCACCACCCCCACGATGATCCCCGCCGCCGCCGTTGCCAGGGCCACGGACACCATGTTGCGGCCACCCGAAGCCAGGGCTGTCAATATATTATTGACAGCCTGGCGCATGGCGGGTCCCATGGGCTTTTTTGCCAGGTATGCTTTAAGGGGTTCTTGAAAAAGCATGATCACCCCCATGACCCAGATGGCATGGAATGCCGCAAGTTCAGGGGAGTGGCGCACCACCACCAGTTCATAGAGCAGCAGTGCAATGGGGAGCATGAAATGCAGGCCCCCGACAAAGGTTTTAAAAAAGGCGGGCAGTTCTTCCTTTGGCATCCCCCTTAAACCCAGTTTGGAAGCTTCAATGTGGGTGATGTAAAACAGAGCCGCATAGGAGGCAAAGGCCGGAATGGCGGCGGCCTTAATTACTTCCACATAGGGAACATTGACATATTCTGCAATGATGAATGCCGCAGCCCCCATTATGGGGGGGGCCAGCTGACCGTCGGTGCTGGCAGCCACCTCAATGGCAGCCGCCTTGGTGGGGGGATATCCCACTTTTTTCATCATGGGGATGGTGAAGGTGCCGGTGGTGACGATGTTGGCAATGCTGGAGCCCGATACCATGCCGGTGAGGCCACTGCCAAGCACGGCCGCCTTGGCAGGTCCTCCCTTAAACCCTCCCAGAAGACTTAAGGCCAGCTGAATAAAATAATGTCCGGCCCCGGCCTTGTCCAGCATGGCGCCAAAGAGAACAAAGAGAAAGACAATGGTGGCGGAAACATCCAGGGGAATACCGTAGATGCCTTCTGTGGACATGGTCATCTGTCCCACAAAGCGATTTAAGGAGGTGCCCTTAAATGCGATGAGGTCCGGCATGTAGGGGCCGAAAAAGGCATATACGCAAAAACACATGGCAATGATGGGAAGGGCCGGACCGATGACCCGTCTGGCAGCCTCCAGGAGCAAAAGTGTAAGCACAATGCCAACAATAATATCGCGTTGGATGGGTGCACCATATCTAAGGGTAATACCCTCAAAATCAAGGACAATGTAGAGGGCCGCAAGGCATGCCGTAATGGCTGTGAGGTAATCAATCAACGGGATTCTGCGGGTGGCGGACAAAAATTCTAATTTCGGTCGTTTTTTCCTGAAAACAGGATAATTCAAAAAAACAATCAGCAGGGCAAATCCCAGATGAATGGCCCGTATGTACGTGGAATCAAGGATGAGCCAGCTGGCGATGGACAGTTGAAACAGGCTCCAGATAACGGCAATGGTGGGGATGACCCATTTTGCAGCACCCCTGGGTTTTCTTGTGATACCCTCCTCTTCCCGGGCCATTCTTCTGGCCAGTTTCATACCTTCTTCTTTTTCCTGAATTTCAATATAGTTCATATTTCTCATCCATCCGGCAGTTGCTCCCCCCAATAAAAGGGGGGCAACTGCCATGGTGGTTATTATCAATATGCTATTTCAGGCCAGCCTCTTTGTAGTATTTCATGGCACCCGGATGAATGGGGGCGGAAAGTCCTGTCAGCATGGCTTCTTTGGTGAGCCCTGCATAGGCCGGATGCAGTTTGGTAAAGGCGTCAAAATTATCAAACACCTCTTTGGTGATGGCATAAACCACATCATCGGAAACAGCGACGGAGGTTACAAAGGTCGCTTTGACCCCAAATGTGGGAACGGATTGTTCTTTGTTGGCAGCACCCGGATAATTTTTCATCAAGGTGGCGGCCTTGGCATAATAGGGATATTTTTCAAGCAGACTGTCAATATTTAAAATGGGGATAAATTTAACTTTTCGTACGCCGGATGTGGCTTCTTTGTAGTATCCGGAAGGATGTCCCACGGTATAGAATGCCGCATCAATTCGGCCGTCCTGGATCAGCCCCGGAGCTTCGGCGGCTTTCAGGCTTTCTGCATGGAAGTCGGTTTCCCAGTTAAGGCCGTTGGCGGTGAGGGCGTCAATGGCATTCTGGCGATATCCCGAACCCACGTTGCCAATATTCACCCGTTTGCCTTTAAGGTCATCAAAACTGTTGATGTCGGCATCCACAGCGGCAATGAGATCCACGGTTTCCGCATGGATGGAAAACACCGCCCGTAGATCTTTCTGGGGGCCTTTTTCTTTCCAGTCGGCAATCCCTTTTACCGCCTGGTACTGGCGATCGGACTGGGCAACACCGAAATCAAGGTCTCCGGACAAAATTGAGTTGATATTAAACACAGATCCCCCGGTGGACTCCACCGTACACCGGATGCCGTATTCTTTTCGCTTTTTGTTTACGATTTTGGCGATGGCACCGCCGGTGGGATAATATACACCGGTGATGCCACCGGTTCCGATGGTGACAAAGGTGGTTTTCGCCTGGGCCGTAATACCGGTTCCCAGAAGAACAGTCATTGCAAATACAAGGGTGGTGGTTAAGAGTAAGGATTTCTTCATTTTGACCTCCTGTTAAGCGTTTAAAATAATCCTGGCATCAACGACATCCAGGCCCTTTTCATGGAGAATGACGGGGTTCAAATCCATTTCTTTTATTTCCGGATAGGCTTCAATGAGTTCGGAGCACATGGATATAAGTTTTTTCAGCGATTTCTTGTCATAGCCCTTTTGCCCCCGGACACCGTCCAGAAGAATGGAGGATCGGGTATCTTCTATCATCTTTTTACATGAGGTGGGGGAGACGGGCAGCACCCAGAAGGTTACATCTTTCATGATTTCCACCATGATGCCTCCAAGGCCGTACATTATCACAGGGCCGAACTGTTCGTCAATCTTGGTACCGATGATGATTTCAAGACCTTTCTGGGCCATGGGGGTCACAAGTATCCCCCGGATATCGGCACCGGGACGATATTTTTCTGCATTTGCAATGATCTCCCGGAAGGCTTTTTTTATTTCTTCTTCGGATTTCAGGTTTAATTTTACGCCGCAGGCATCACTTTTGTGGAGAATATCCGGTGAAACAATTTTCATCACCACCTTACCAGGTATGCGTTTTGCGATGTTCCATGCTTCTGTTTCATCTTTCGCCACATGTCCCACAGAGGTGGGGGCACCATGGAGTTTGATCAACTGTTTGGCCTCGTTTTCCAGAAGTGCATGGCGACCTTCTTGCAGTGCCCTGGCAATGATCTGTTTTCCGCTTTTTTTTGCCTTGGCATGCCAGTTTAATACAAAACTGGTGATGGCATGGTAGGATTTTAAATAGTTGCCATATTTGCACAGACTGGCCACACACTTGCAGGACACGTCCAGAGAATCGTGTACCGGAATATTATAGTGGCGCAACAGGTCCAGGGCATGGGAATCGTAGGCGCTGTAAAGGGAATGAACAATGATGGGTTTTTTCTTTTTTTTCACCATTACTCCCAACTGGTGGGCGGCGGCCTCTTCTCCTATGGCCAGACTTTTTTCAAACCTGATTCCGTATCCACCAAAAAGACCCACAATTAGAAGCCCCCCAACATTGGGATCATTTAAAATAATTCTGGCGCAATCGGCAAACAGGCTGGGATCGGAGTCCGTACCCCCTGCCACATCAACAGGATTAACCACAGATGCCGCTTCCGGCAGGATGGCCCGCAGCCGGTTCCTTGTGTGGTCGGTCAGTTCCGGTAGATCAATGCCGTAATCAGATAAAAGATCGGCCCCGATGGTGGCATGGCCGCCGCCGTCGGCAAGAATGGCAATGGCGTTGTTTTTTATGGCCGGCTGGCTGGCCAGGGTATTGGCCACGGGAAAGAGTTCATCTGAATTTTCAATGACGATGATTCCGGCCCGTTCATAGGCAGGTTTTGCCACCTCATTCATCCCTGCAAGGGAGCCTGTGTGGGAGCCTGCGGATTTTTTACCGGTGGCAGATCGCCCGCTCTTTAAAAGAATAATGGGTTTGTGAATGCTTGTTTTATGGGCTTCCTGGAGAAATTTTCGTCCCTCGCTCATCCCCTCAACATACATGAGAATGGCTTTTGTTTCCGGGTCATTCCTGAAAAATTCAAGGTATTCATGGAATTTAATGTCCGATTCATTGCCCACTCCCACATAATAGGTGAACCCTTCATGCTTTCTAACTGTGGCTTCGGTGATCAGGGTCAGGGCCATGTTTCCGCTCTGGCACACCAGGGCGATTTTTCCCCCGGGCACATTGGGGATTCCCGCAAGATTCATATGGCTTTTAAGGTTAATGATACCGGATGTGTTGGGTCCTATCAATCGTACCCCGGTTTCCCTGGCTGTTTGTACCATCTCTTTTTCCAGGGCCTTGCCTTTATCGCCAAGTTCTCGGAAACCGCCGGCGATTATAACCGCCCCTGCCACGTTTTTCTCCCCGCATTGTTTTAAGATATCGGGAATGGTGCGGGCCGGGGTGGTAATCAAGGCTAAGTCAACCGGTCCCTCAATTTCCGTGATATTTTTATAACATTTTAGGCCGGAAATAATGTCTTCTTTGGGATTAATGGGATAGATTTCGCCTTCAAATCCTTCTTTCTGGAGGGTCTTAATGGCCTGGAATCCACGTTTGGTCTTATTCTTTGAGGCGCCGACAATGGCAACGGATCTGGCATTGAGTACGTTATCAAGCATATCTGTATTCCCTTTTACGTGATGCTTCAGGTTTTTGTTTGCAGATTTTGCGAGAACGGGGTCTGCCTTTTGCTGTTGGCGTTATCCACCAAAACCGCTGCGAAGCCAAAGCATCATGGATAATGTCCATAACGCAAGCTTGACCCCTTCTCCATCAGGTCCATCATTTTTTTTTCCGTTGTTCAAAATTTTCCAAGGATTGATTTCTTTCCCTGGTGGAAACGCAGGCCAGACAGGCTTCCACCTCGTAATCCATGAGGGCTTCAAGGCTTGCTTCTCCCTGGGCCATGAGAAAGCCTTTTTTTATGAGTTTCAGGGAAAATGCTGAATTGGCAACAATTTTTGTCGCCATGCTAAAGGCCTCATTCATCAGGTCTTCAGAATTAACGGCTTTGTTCACAAGGCCGATGGCAGCGGCTTCTTCACCGGTGATGTTTTCAGCGGTGAAAAGAAGTTCCCTTGCCTTTCCCGGTCCCACCAGGTCCTGCACCAGACGGAAGGCACCTCCGGTCACAGATGAGGTTACCTTGGCCTCGGGTGATCCTATCAGGGCATCCCTGGCGGCAATGCGGATGTCGCAGGCCAGTGCCAGTTCGTATCCGGAGCCCAGGGCATACCCGTTGATGGCGGCAATGGTGGGCTTTTCAAATCGGATGATTTTTCGGGAAGCTTCCTGCAGCGATTCCAGGTAGATTCTGTAATCTTCAATGCTTCTGTCCCTGGAATCCTTCAGATCCGCCCCGGTGGAAAAGGCCCGGCCTTCCCCGGTAAAGATAAGGGCCTTTACCGCCGTATCCCCCCGGGCTGCCTCCAGCACCTCCAGCATTTCCAGCCAGAGTTGGCGGTTCATGGCATTGAGTACCCGGGGTCTGTTGAGTTTGATGACCCCGATGGCCTCTTTCTTTTCATAAATGATGCACTGATACTTCATGGGCTTTACCTCCTGAAAAAGAGTTGTCAAGGACGCGTCGAAGGGTTCTTGCCAGTAAATCCATGGTTACCGGTTTCATTAATAATTCTTTGATACCCAGTTTTTCGGCCTTTTCCCGGGTCATGGATTCGCTGAATCCTGTGCTGAGAATAATGGGAATATCTCCCCGCATGGCAAGCATTTGCACGGCCATTGTGTCGCCGGTCATGCCGGGCATGGTGAGATCCGTAATCACAAGATCAAAGTCATGGGGGGTGGCGCAGAACAGTTTCAGAGCCTCCGCCGGGGTTCTGCAGGTGATGACCCGGTATCCCAGATGGGTGAGCATCTGTTTTTCCACACTTAGGATCATTTCCTGGTCATCCACAAGCAGTATTCGCTCGTTTCCTCGCTGCAGTGTGGGATGGTCTTTTGCTGAATTGATTTTTACCTTTTTGATGCTGGGCAGAAAAACCTTGAATTCAGTCCCATGGCCAGGGTGGCTCAATACCTGTATCTGGCCTCCGTGACTCTGGACGATGCCGTTTACAATGGAGAGGCCAAGCCCGGTTCCCCGACCTTTTTCTTTGGTGGTGAAATAGGGATCAAATATGCGTTCCTGGATGTCTTTATCCATGCCGGGGCCGGTGTCTTGAACCGTCAGGCAGATGTAGGCCCCGGGTGTCATGTCTGCGGGGTTCAGCACAACGGGCTTGAGTTCAGACATTTTCAAGTCAACGGGTTTTAAGGTTATGGAAAGTTCCCCGCCGGTGTCTGCCATGGCCTGGAAGGCATTGGTGATAAGATTCATGGCAATCTGGTGAATCTGGGTGGGATCGGCCATGATCATGCCGCTTTGGGGATCAATATTCTGGTTTATTTTGATGGTGGCGGGCAGGGAGGAGCGGGTCAGGTTCAGAACTTCCTTGATGATGAGGTGGGGTTGCAGCGGTCTTGTGGCCTGCTCCTTACGGCGGCTGACGGTGAGTATTTGCTGGACCAGGTCCCGGGCCCGTTGGGCCCCGGCCATGATCTGGGACAAGCCATGGCGCAGCGGTCCTTCCTCGGGAGTATCTTCCAGCAGCATCTGGGTGTACCCGAAAACCGGAAAAAGGATATTGTTAAAGTCATGGGCAATGCCCCCGGCCAGGGTGCCGATGGCTTCCATTTTCTGGGACTGCCGCAGCTGTGAGGCAAGCTTTCGGTTTTTTTCTTTTTCCTGTTCATGCTGTTCAATTTCTTTGCGCAGCTGCTGGTTGGTCCGGATCAGTTCGATGGTCCGGTCCTGGACCACCGCTTCCAGATCCTGTTTCTGGCGACGCAGACTGTCCTCTGCCGCCTTTACCCTGAGGGCTGTTTTTACCTGGGCCGTGAGCACGTATTCATCAATGGGTTTGGCCAGGTAGACATCCGCACCGGAATCCAGGCCCTTGACAAGGTCCTTTGATTCCGTACGGATGGCGGAAATCATGATAACTGGGATATGCTTTGTGGCAGGGTTGCTTTTTAAAATCCGGCACACCTCATAGCCGTCCATGTCCGGCATTTTAATGTCCAGGAGGATGGTGTCCGGCTGCCGGCTTTCTGCTTGCCGGATGCCTTCCGGTCCCGAGGTTGCCGTTATCACCTCACAGCCGGGGATCATGAATTTTAATACGGCAGAAAGGCTGATCAGGTTATCTTTTTTATCATCAATTGCTAATATTCTGGGCATGGTTCATCCATTTTTCAATGCGTGGTATGAGGGGTTCCGGATCTACGGGTTTGGAAATGTAATCATCACAACCGGCGTCCATTATTTTTTGTCTGTCTCCCTTCATGGCATGGGCCGTCAGGGCAATAACAGGAATGTGCCTTGTCCGCCTTTGTTTTTTTAATTCCTTAATAACACCATAGCCGTCCATTTCCGGCAGGGATATATCAAGCAGAATGAGATCCGGCAGGGTATTCAGGGCCAGGTCCAGGCCCTGTTTGCCGTTTATGGCCTCCTTTATGGCATACTGTGTTCCAAGGATTGCTTTCAGGGTGATCATGTTGTCGGGATTATCTTCCACAATGAGCACCGTGGGTTTTTTCTCCAGGTGTTTTGGTTTTTTCATGTTCGGCAGGATCATGGCCCGGGAGGCTTTTCCCAGAGGCACAGATGGTTGATCAGGGACAGGGTCCATGGGAGGCTTTGAAGCTTCTTGCTCTGGTTCGCCCAGCATGGACTTTATTTTCCCAAGCAGCCCCTGGACGTCGATGTCTCCTTTCTGTACCAGCTGCTGGACGTTATTGGATGTTAATTTGTTCAGGTCTTCGGGGGTGAGATCCCTTGCCGTTAGGATGAGAACGGGAATATCGGCGCTGGCCCGGGTGCTTCTCATTTTTTCCAGCACCTCAAATCCGTCAATGCCCGGCATCATCAGATCCAGAATAATGCCATCCGGGATGGTGCCTGCAATGTAATTCAGGGCCTGTTGACCGCTGGTGGCAATATCCACATGATATCCTGCATTTTCAAGAATCATTTTTATCTGAATCACGGCGGATTCATTGTCTTCCACCACCAGCAACCTTTTTGTATTGTTTGGGGGGGCAGGGCAACAGGGAGGCGTTGTTTTCGTTTCTTTTTTCCCCTCTGACCGGGGATGGACATGGGGAAGTGCTTGTGCTGGGTTGGCGTTAACAGGAAGGTGCAATGTAAAGGTGGAGCCCCTTCCAGGGGTGCTTTCCACCGAAATACCTCCTCCCAGCAACTGAGCGGTTTTATGTGCAATGGCAAGTCCCAGACCAGTACCTTCATAGGATCTTGACGCAGTGCCGTCCACCTGACGGAATTCTTCAAATATATGGGGCAGTTCCTTGGGGGCAATGCCGATGCCGGTGTCGGACACCTTTATATGTATGGTGTCACGGTCATGCCAGGCGGACACAGTCACGCCTCCCCGGGAGGTGAATTTTACGGCATTGCCCATGATATTCTGGAGAACCTGGTGCAGCCTGTTTCCATCACAGATAATGGCAGGAAGATCCCGGTCAATATTTTCCTCAATTTTTATTCCTTTTTCCCGGGCAAGGGGGGCCAGCCTTTCCATGATATTTTCAATGGTTTCTTCGATGCGAATATGCCTGGAAATGACTTCCATTTTGCCGGATTCAATCTTGGCCAGATCAAGGATGTCATTGATCAGTGACAGAAGATTTTTGCCGTTTCGTTCGATGATTTCAAGGTAGCTTAACTCTTCGGCAGAAAGGGTTTCCTTTGTCTGCATTAAAAGTACCCTGGACAGAGCCATCACCGAGTTCAGCGGGGTTCTCAGTTCGTGGCTCATGTTGGACAAAAATTCGCTTTTAAGCCTGTTGGCTTCCTGAACCTTTTCTCTTTGTATCTCCAGAGCCTGGTTTTGCTGCTGTAATTCTTCGGTGGTCTGCTGGAGTTCCCGGGCCTGGAGTGCCATTTCTTCTGCCTGGGCCTGGAGTTCCTGATTGGATGATTGAAGTTCAGCGGCAAGCCTTGCAGTTTCTGCATTGGCAATCATGTTGGACAATGCCGTTGACAGCCCCGTGGTCCAGGGTTGTTCCATCACGGCCGTGGCTTGACTGCCATAGGGTTTGACGCTGGCAAGGGAGATAATACCGACGACGGTGTCGTTTATTGACAGAGGGATGGAGATTATCTCACGGGGCGGAAGGGTGCCGGTGAAGGTTCTGAATTGAAAGAGGTTGTCCTGGGGAATGTCTTTTAAAAAGCTTATTTTCCCTTCATTGATCAGCCAGCCGGCCTCTCCTTCAAGGCTGTCTGCATCAAAGGGTTTTAAGCGCTCCGCCATGATGCCGATGCTGGCAAAGGCTTCATATTGACGTGTTTTCTGGTTCAGCAGAAAATAAACGCCCATCTGGGAGTCCGTGACGGTGATCAGTTTTTTTAAGATATCGAATCTGAAGGTATCCAGATCCCGGCTGTCCACCATGACACGGGTGATCTCATCGTTGATCTGCCGCAGTGCCACTTGGGATTCCAGGGTCACTGCCATGGCGTTGACGGTTTCTGAAAGCGTGACAAGCTCATTGGGCCCGGAAAAAATATGATTCCTGGCGGAAAGATCTCCCTGTTTGATTTTTGTCGCGGTTGCAGCCATTTCAATGATGGGGGCTGCAATGGCCTTTGCCGTTACAATGGCAATGATGAAAATGGCCATCAAAGCCCCCAGACCAAGCAGGATGAAATTGATCATCAATTCCCTGATGGGGGCGTGAAGCTCTGCCAGATCCTGTTTTACCACAAGTCCCCAGCCCACCTTGGGAATATGGCTGTAGGATGCCAGTACCGCCTCACCACGATAGTCCAGGCTTTCAATAACACCGCTTTTTCCCTGGGAGGCGTTGCGTGCAGGGGTTGCCTGGATCTTAAGGTTCAGGGGGGCATCTTCATGCCAGCGCAGTTCGCTTAAGGCCAGACTGTCTCCATTTATGATCAAAGACTCTCCGGTTCTGCCAAGTCCCACCCGGTCTCCCAGAAGGCTGTAAAGGGAGTTTTTAAGGTCTATGCTTGCCACCATTATCCCCACAATGTGCTCCTGATTGTGTTTTGCGCAGAAGATGGGCATGGAAAAAGTCAGGGTTTTTTTTCCTGATAATTTGGATGTATGGATATCTTTGATGAATAATTTCCGGGTGGCCATGGGTTGGGTGAAGTATGTTTCCCGGGAGTTGTCTATATGTCGGGTATAGTGACTTGTGGAAATCTCAATATTACCGGTGCGGGGGTTCAGAATTAACAGCTCTTCATAGGCGCCATAATTTTCAACGAACCGGATAAGCATGCGTCTGATATTCTGAAGGCTTTCCATGTCCTCCGGGTCTTTTTTTTCTTTAAGCAGGAGGTTTTCCAGTTGAACCAGTTCATTGTCACAGGATGCTGTTTTTATGTCTGCGATTCTTGTGTTCAGCCAGGCTTCCACTTGTCTGGTTTTAAGGTTTCGGATGGCCACAAGTTTACTTATGCTTTCTTTTTTTATGGATCGGATCTGCTGGTTCCAGGTGATGGCGATGCCGATGATCAAGGGTAGCATTCCCATAACAAGAAACCAGAAAAGCAGCTTTGTTTTAATGCTTTTGAACCTGAAGGGATTTACTGAATTTTTTGATAAATATGACAGCATTCATTTACCTTTTTGAAATATTTCCGGTAGGTTTCAGCAGGTATCTCTGCTTCTCCTAATATCAGATATCCATTTTTAGTCAATGATTTATGCAGTTTATTACATATTTTCTCCTGGTAGGCCGCGTTGAAATAAATCATGAGGTTTCGGCATAAAACCATGTCAAAACCCCCGAAAACGCTTTCCGGAGGGGCGTAACTGTTTTTATCCAGGATATCATAGGGTGAAAAGTACACTCTTTCTTTTATTTTCTCATTCAGGCGGAAGGAATTGCCCTGCATGGAGAAATATTTTTTTAACAGTCGGTATTTAACATCTTTAATGCTTTCAAATTCGTAGATACCCTGCCTGGCTTTTTCTAAAACAGTCCGGTCAATGTCCGTGGCAAAGATGGTGGTATCTAATTTTTTTTGGCTGTTTTCAAACAGTTCATTGATTAAAATGGCCATGGAATAGGGTTCTTCTCCCATGGCGCAGCCGTTGGACCAGATGCGCAGGGACAGGGTTTTATCTATTGCTTTTTCATGGGCAAGGACCGGAAGGATGTGATTTGCAATGTATTCAAAGGTTAAGGGGTTTCGGAAGAACCAACTTACATTGATTGTCAGTGAATCAATTAGTACATGGGCTTCATGTGTATTTTTTTCAAGGTAGATTAAATAATCATAATTGTCTTTACACATGGTGACGTCACATCGCTTGTGAATGTGGTCCTGGATCATGGTCTGTCGGTACCCGGAAAGATCCACATTGTTTGTTTCATACAGGTGGTTCAGGATTTTATTTAAAGCCGGGTCAATGGTCATAGGTATGGGCCTTTTTTTTATCAAAGTTTTGGACTTGATCAATCCCATCATAACATCGAGTATAAGTATCCTTCTGGGGCAGACCTGCTATCGTAAACATGGAATGATTTTTTCAACGCCGCTGACATCGCGGTCACCGGGTATTATCTCAAGGACAAAGCGATTGCCGTTGGTGGAAATCATTTTAAGAGATGCCTTAAATTTATCACCATCAGGGCTTTTGAATATCCATGGCCGTGTTTTTTTGCCCTGGACAAGGGTCTGGATGTTTTTTTCTGTGAGACGTCTGCCCAGAATTTCCTTCCAGATCACAAAGCGGCAGTTTCCTGCTTCAGGCCTCCAGTTCGCACAACCAAAAGCTGTTTTGCCTTCAATGATTTTGCCCTTGCACATGGGGCAGCAGAAGTCCTTATGTGAATCAGAGGTTGAGGTGGTATGTGTTTTACTGTCCTCCGACAGGTTTTTCGGGCTTGGGCTGGACGATTTGTTGTTGCCAGATACCCGGGGGGCAGTGGAGATCGGATGATCTGTATTGTCAAGTCTGTCCATGGAATCAGAAAAAGCCATCCCCGGTGGTGTGGCGGTGGATTGCTGAGTGTCAAAATCAAAACTCACCTGCCATTTACCCGCTTTGGGGGCGATGACAAGGCTGGCCGAGAATTTCTTTTTCTTTTTGGAAATAAAACCGTTGAAGGGACCGGATTTTCTGTAGGTCAGAAGATTGGCGGCCATTTTTGCTGAAATGTTTTTTCCGGCCATGCGTTTCCAGATCACAAAGTCACACCCGGTTGCCGTACAGGTAAATAGTTTTTGCTGTTCCACCACAGCGTTGCCGCAGGCGGGGCAGGTCCCCACCACCTGTTTTTCGGTGGAGGCAGGGGCAAACTGTCTGGCTTCAAAGGATGCGGTTTTAAGTTCGGTGACGGCATCGGTGATGAACTGTTTAATGTGGGCCAGGAAGCGGCCATCGGCAGCTTCCCCCAGGGCAATGGCATTTAAGGCCATCTCCCACCTTGCCGTTTCTTCAGGGGAGGTCAGAACCCCCGACACCGGACATCTTTTCAGTTGTTCAATGAGATAACAGCCTTTATCCGTTGCTATCAGCCGTTTTCCGGATCGTTCAATGTAGTTTCGCTGGATCAGGGTCTCCATGATCTGGGCCCGGGTGGACTGGGTGCCGATGCCGATGTCCCCCCGATAGAATTTTTTGATGTTCTCTTGGGACACGTACCTGCCGGGGTTGGTCATGTCCTTTAACAGCAGGGAATCGGAATAATCCGGGGGCGGAGTGGTCTGTTTTTCGTCGCAGTTTATTTTCTTTGCCACGCCGGTGTCACCCTGGGAAAGGGCAGGGATTGGCTGGGCCTCTTCTTTGGTGCCGAACCCGGTTTTATAGACGGTGCGCCAGCCGGGTTCCAGAATGACTTTTCCCCGGGTCTGGAAGGTTTCCTTGGAAAAAAGGGTGATCACATGGGTGTTTTCAAACCGGCAAAGGGGATGAAACGCGGCGGCAAAACGTCGTGTCACCAGATCAAACAGATTCTGTTCGTCGGGGCTTGCCCCCCCGGGGAGGGGTTTAAAGGGAATCAGGGCATGGTGATCGGTGAGCTTTGCATCGTTGAACACCCGCTTGTTGGACAGCGCCACCAGGCGATGATCCACGGTGTTGAAAATATCCGGATGGGCCGGTGACAGTTTTTCAATAATGGCTTTTACCAGTTCCAGGCTGGTGGTGCCAAGCACTCTGGAATCGGTTCGGGGATAGGACAGGCATTTTTTATCCTGGTAAAGGGCCTGGGCAATGGCCAGGGTTTTCTTTGCCGGAAAACCCAGCCGGGTGTTGGCCTCCTGCTGAAGGTCGGTGAGGGAAAAAAGCAGAGGGGGCGGCTCTGTTTTTTTCTCTTTTTTTATGGACAGGACGGTGCCGGGGGTACTTTCTTCCTTCAGTTGCCGGTGAAGTGCCTCTGCCTTGATTTTCTCGGTGATGCGGGTCTGCTTGTTCTTGAACCACTGGCCGGTCCATTCCCCCTTGTCTCCCTTGAACAAGACCTTTAAAAGCCAGAAGGTTTCCGGTACAAAGTTTTCGCGTTCTTTTTTTCGATCCACCAGAAGGGCCAGCACGGCGGTCTGCACCCGGCCCACGGAAAAGAGGTCCCCCAGGCGTACGGTGAGTGCCCGGGTGAGGTTCATGCCCACCAGCCAGTCGGACACCTGGCGGTAATATCCGGCCCGCCATAATCTGTCATAGTCGGTGATGGGCTTTAACTGCTCCAGGGTGGCCCGGACCACATGGGGTACCAGGGCCTGGCTGGTCCAGAAGCGCATGAGGCGACCTTTGTCTTTGAATCCCGATTGAAAAAGGATGGTGCGGGCAATGACTTCGCCTTCTCTTCCGGCATCGGTGGCAATGATGATCCTTGAAAAACGGGGTTGTTTAACAAGGGATTTAATGATTTTAAGCTGTTTATGACTTTGCCGGATGGGCTTGTATTGAAAGGTATCGGGAATCAGGGGCAGGGTGTCCAGCCGCCATTTTTTAAGACCCGGATCATAATCGTCGGGGGCAAACAGCTCCACCAGATGGCCCACAGCCCAGGTGATGACATGGGTTTCTCCTTCAAAGAAACCATCCGCCTTTTTTTTGATTCCCAGGGCCTTGGCAAAATCAGCTGCCACGGAAAATTTCTCTGTCAGGATCAGTTCACTCATGGCCACAATATTACTTGATTTCAGTGCTGAATGCCACCCTTTTAATTGAATGCCCTGCCGGGGGCAGCCGGGTGGAGGCGTGCCTGGGCACTATCCAGCTTGCACAGATTGTACCAGCGCCTTTTCCCTTGATTCCACAAGGGGTTTTCCCTATAATTATGGAACCTTCGTAAAATTCTCCAAAACCACATTTAGGGCTTGGTCACAGCATGGGCCACCCGTCACATTTAATGGACCAATGGGGTCAGGCTTGTGTTATTGGCGTTATCGACCACAGCCTTTGCAAAGGCCAGAAGCACCGATAATGCCAATAACGCAAGCCTGACCCCACCCCAAAGTGGCCCATGTTGTGACCAAGTCCCACATTCAGAATGGGGGTATATCATGGATACTGCACCATCGCAAAAAAAAGACGTGTCAGATTGTGAAGTGCTGACTCCGGATGACGAATCCGGCATTCAGAAAACGCTTTTGAGTAATCTTTTGAGTTTCCAGGGGAGGGACCCGGAACGGGCAGGAGACGAAGATATGTACATGGCCCTGGCCTATACCATGCGCGACCTCATGGTGAAAAAATGGATCAATACCCAAAAAGGCTATTACGCCAAACATCAGAAACGGGTGTATTATCTGTCCATGGAGTTCCTCATCGGGCGATCCCTTGGCAACAGTCTCATCAACCTTGGATTTTTTGATGCCGTGTCCAGCGTCCTGGGTAAAATGGGGTATGACATGGATGCCATCCGGGAAAAAGAAGAGGATGCGGCCCTGGGCAATGGTGGCCTTGGCCGTCTGGCGGCCTGCTTCATGGATTCCATCGCCACCCTTAAGATTCCCGCCTATGGGTATGGCATCAATTATGACTATGGCCTGTTTAATCAGCGAATCATTGATGGGTATCAGGTTGAAAGTCCCGATAACTGGCTCCGGTTCGGCACGCCCTGGCAGTTTGAGCGCTCCATGCCCCTGTATCCGGTATCGTTTTACGGAAAGGTTCATGCCTATTATGATGATCAGGGTCAGTACCGCTGCCAGTGGGTGGATACGGAAGTGGTCATGGCCAATGCCTGTGATGTGCTCATTCCCGGATATAAGAACGATAACGTCATCAACATGAGACTCTGGAAGGCAAAGGCCTCCCGGGAGCTGGATCTTGTTGATTTCAACCGGGGCGATTACATCGGGGCCGTGGAATACAAGGTTAAGTCCGAGACGATTTCAAAACTCTTGTATCCTGCGGATGAGGCCTATGCGGGTCGGGAGCTGAGGCTCAAGCAGCAGTATTTTTTTGTGGCGGCAACCTTCCAGGATATTTTCCGGCGTTTTAACAAGAGAAGTGATGATATAGATACCTTTCCCGACAAGGTGGCGGTGCAGCTCAATGACACCCACCCGGCCATTGGCATCCCTGAACTCATGCGCCTTTTGATGGACATCTACGGCCTTCAGTGGGAGCGGGCCTTTCGCATCTGCGAAAAAACCTTTGCCTATACCAATCACACGTTGATGCCCGAAGCCTTGGAGACCTGGCCCGTGGATCTCATGGGCAGGGTGTTGCCCCGCCATCTTGAGATTATTTATGAAATCAACAGCCGGTTCCTGGCCCAGGTGGCCCGGCGTTATCCCGGTGACCAGAGAAAACTGCGGGAAATGTCCATCATTGATGAAGGTCCCCCAAAAAAGATACGCATGGCCCACCTGGCCATTGTGGGCAGCCACTCGGTGAACGGTGTGGCAGCCCTGCACACCGAGCTTTTAAAAAATGGTCTGTTCCAGAATTTTCATGATTTTTATCCCGGAAAGCTTAATAACAAGACCAACGGCATTACCCAGAGACGCTGGCTTTTAAAGTGTAATCCAGGGCTTTCCTCCCTCATCACCGGTAAAATCGGGGATGGGTGGATCACTGACCTGGAACAGTTAAGACAACTTGTTCCCCTTGCCGATGATCCGGATTTCCAGGAAGCCTTTGCAGAGGTGAAGCGTCAGAACAAGGTGGTCCTTGCCAGAATCGTCCGTGAAACCTGCGGCATCAACATCAGCCCGGACTCCCTGTTTGATATCCAGGTAAAACGTATCCATGAATACAAACGTCAGGTTTTGAACCTGCTGCATGTCATCACTGTGTATCACCGGATATTGGCCCATCCGCAGGTGAGATATAATCCCCGAACCGTGGTGTTTGCCGGTAAGGCCGCCCCCTCCTATGAGAAGGCAAAGCTTATTATCAAGTTGATTCATTCCGTTGCCGCTGTCATCAACAATGATCCCCGGGTGGGGGATCAGCTGAAAGTGGTTTTTATTCCCAATTATGGGGTTTCCCTGGCAGAAAAAATAATTCCGGCGGCGGATCTGTCCGAACAGATCTCCACGGCCGGTACAGAGGCTTCCGGTACCGGCAATATGAAATTTGCCCTGAACGGTGCACTGACCATCGGCACCCTGGACGGTGCCAACATTGAAATCCGGGAGGAAGTCGGGCCGAAAAATTTCTTTTTGTTCGGCATGACTGCAGAACAGGCCCAGTGGGAAAAAAAGTTTCCCCGTAAAACCCCCTGGCAGATCTATGGGGAAAATCCTGAACTTCGCACCACCATTGATGCCATTGGTAACGGTGGCTTCAGCGGGGGGGACAGATCCATGTTCCAGCGTATTGTGGCCGATCTTTTGAACCACCACAAGGACCCCTATATGCATCTTATGGATTTCCAGGATTATATCCGGTGCCAGGATATGGTCAGCCAGGTGTACGAAGACCGTGCTGAATGGCGTAGACGCGCGATTTTAAATGTCGCAGGCATGGGCAAGTTTTCCACGGATCGCACCATCCGGGATTATGCCAGGGACATCTGGGGTATTCCGCTTTAGGAATGGGTTTTAACTCGTCAGTCATACGTTCTCCCCCAATGACCCATGCTGTGACCAAGCTCGAAAAATGAGAACCTGGGGCACTCGTCACAATTCTCGGGTCAACGGGGGCAGGCTTGTGTTATTGGCGTTATTGAGCTCAGCCTGTGTAAAGGCCAAAACCACCGATAATGCCAATAGCGCAAGCCGGACCCCTACCCGTTGTGACCAAGCCCAGAACTTGGGACCTGTGAGGTTATTAAATAATGTGCCCATTTTTCTGAAAACATTGCCACCCTGGTAAATCTGGGAGTGCGGGCGTCCCGCCCGCTTCGCGTTAAGTCTTTGCCGACTTTATCTGTTTATTAAATCACGAACGTTCGTTCAATTTTTGCCTTGATTTGTTCTCCTGCATGGGGTATGTCAAATGGATAAAAATGATGGCACAGGCGTGGGCAGCCCGGATAATTATCCTGTGGGAAGCTGATACTTCTGGCCACCAGGGTGTGGGATGCCCGAAGGCAGTACCCCAGGCTTCCCTGTTGATTTTATCTTAAATGGAGGTGTGCAAGGAGATGAAAGACTTTAATCTGGACAATAGAGTTGCGGTTATCACAGGTGCCAGCAGGGGGATCGGATTTGCAGTTGCACAGAAACTGGCCCGGAACGGGGCACGATGCATATTGGTAAGCCGGAAACCGGAATCCCTGGAAAAGGCTGCTGCCCAAATTCGGGAAGAGGGCTTTAAGGCCGAAGCCATGGCCTGTCATACGGGATACCCGGATCAGATAAAAGCCATGTATGAAAAAATCGTGGACACATACGGTTCTCTGGATATTCTGGTGAATAATGCCGCCACCAACCCCCATTTTGGTGAGATGATCACCGCCGATGAGGATGTCTGGAATAAAACCCTTGATGTGAATGTTAAAGGGCCTTTTTTCATGATCAAGCATGCCGTGCCCCTGATGAAAGACAAGGGAGCCATTGTGAATGTGGCCTCGGTGAATGCCGTAAAGCCGGGGATTTTCCAGGGGGTTTACTCGGCCACCAAGGCGGCCCTTGTGAACATGACCCAGACCCTGGCACGGGAACTTGCCCCCAGGGGTATCCGGATAAATGCCCTGCTGCCGGGCCTCACCGACACCAAATTTGCCAGCGCCATTATCTCTTCCGACGAAATATGTAAACATGCCCTGGCCCAGATTCCCCTGGGACGATACGCTGCACCGGAGGAGATGGCCGGGGCCGTTCTGTATCTGGTGTCCGATGCCGCTTCCTTTACCACGGGTGCAAGCCTTATCTGTGACGGGGGGATGCTGGTATAACAGTCCTTTTTTGGCTCCCAATGGGCCAGATTCCTGGCCCGCCGGGGGCTTTGCTGTGGGTATTTTCATATAACGGGCATGTCCTGGCGGACACAACGAATATTGAAAATGGTAAATGGCATTATGCCGCCCCTCCCCCGACGGGCAATGCTCCCGGACCGGAACTGTAGACAGCTCGATTGTCCGGTTCCTATTGCCCATCGGGGGAGGGGCTCTGCTGAGGTAGACTTGAAGGCTACCTTTTCATATAAACCCCACATGTCATAGCGCACACAACAAATATAGGGTCGTAGACGCGGAGCCAAATGGTATTATACCGCCGCCCCCCCCGACGGGCAATGGGCCCGGACCGGAACTGTAGACAGCTCAATTGTCCGGTTCCTATTGCCCATCGGGGGGGGCGGCTCTGCTGAGGTTGCCTTGGAGGCTGCCTTTTCATATAGCATACATGGCAGTAAGCACCTGCCACAACGAAGATTGAAATTCTAATTATTCCCAATGTCTGGTCGGAGTTTCATATGAAAAAAAACATTACCGGGTTTGTTTACAGCATCCGATATCCAAAACCCAGTACCCAGAACCCAAAACATACTACCCAATTTGAGGATGATTCATGGCAGACAAATTCATGAGCATGAAAAATTTACAGTTTACCCTTCACACCACCGTGGCGGCCATGGACAAGTCAGATGCCCAGGCATTAAACGGCCATGATGAAAAATCCATGGATATGGTGCTTGCGGCGGCCCTGGAGTTTGCCACAAAGGCCTTGCACCCCATTTTTGAAGAAATGGACAGAAAACCGCCCACACTTTCGGGGGGACAGGTGCAGGTTCACCCGGATGTGCGCAGTATTCTGACAACCCTGGGCCATGATGGATGGATTTCTGCCGTATTCCCGGAACAATGGGACGGCGAAAACATGCCGGCCACCCTGCTTCACTGCATTAATTTTATATTTGGATCGGCCAACTATTCGGCATCCGCCTATGCCGGGCTCACCATTGGGGCTGCCCGCCTTATTTTAGCCTTTGGTTCCAGCGCACTCCAGGAGATTTACCTGCCCCCCATGCTGTCCGGGAAATGGCAGGGAACCATGGCGCTGACAGAACCTGAAGCGGGAAGTTCCCTTGGGGATCTGTCCACCATGGCGGTGCCCCTTGCCGGGGGGGATTATGCCATTTCCGGTGAAAAGGTGTTTATTTCTGCCGGGGATCATGACGGGGTGGACAATGTGGTACACCTGATGCTGGCACGGATCAAGGATGCCCCTCCGGGTCCCAAGGGAATTTCTTTGTTTGTGGTTCCTAAATTAAGGCCCGATGACCAAGGAGAGCTGGTGGACAATGACGTTGTTGTCACCCAGGTGTTCCATAAGCTGGGATACCGGGGCACCCCCATCACGGGGCTTCGTCTGGGCGAAAAGGATAATTGCCGGGGATATCTGGTGGGAGACGTCAACCGGGGTCTTTCCTGCATGTTCAAAATGATGAACAGTGCACGACTGGAAGTGGGCCTGGGAGCCACAGCCATTGCCACGGCGGCCTACCATGCTGCCCTGGATTATTGCCGAACCCGGAAGCAGGGCAGGGCGCTTAACGATCCCCGGGATGCACCCCCGTGTGCCATCATCGGGCATCCGGATGTGAAACGCATGCTTTTGTTCCAAAGAGCCATATCTGAAGGGGCACTGGCCCTGATTCTGCAATGCGGTATCTGGGAAGATATTTTAACCCGCTATCCGGATAAGAAGCAGTATCACCTGCTCCTGGAACTGCTCACCCCGGTGGCGAAATCCTTTCCATCGGAGATGGGCATTCACAGTGTCAGCCAGAGCCTTCAATGTTTTGGCGGATATGGCTATTGCGATGATTTCCCAGTGGAGCAGCATTTTCGGGACATGCGTATTCATACCATTCACGAGGGCACGACGGGTATCCAGGCCATGGATCTGCTGGGTCGAAAGGTGGTCATGGAAGACGGCAGGGGACTTGTGCTGTTGAAACAGGAGATGGTGGCCTGCATGGAACGTGTCACTCGGCACAAATCCCTTGAACAGATGGCAGAGGAGTTGTCCTGGGGGATAAGCGTTCTTGAAGAAACCACCATGGCTCTGGGTGCTCTGGCCATGGAAAAGGGGGCCGGGGCCTATCTGGCCGATGCCACCCTGTATCTTGAAATGTTCGGTATCCTTGTCATTGCCTGGCAGTGGCTGGACATGGCCGGGGCTGCGGCAAACGCTTTGGAGATATCTTCCCTTAAAAAATCAGACGTATTATTTTACGAGGGTAAAATCCATGTGGCAAGGTACTATTTTTCCCATGAACTGCCCAAAATAAAAGCCTTGTCCCATACCCTGACCCACAGCAACGGAGAGACCCTGGACATGCCCGAGGCCTGTTTCACCGCTTAGGAACCCAAAAGGAAGGAAAAACAAAATGAACGAAGAAAAATCCACCAATCCCCTGGAATTTAAAGTAAAAGATGGGATCGGATACCTGACCCTGAATCGCCCGGAAACCTATAATGCCTTTGATCTTCCCATGGTGGAAGCCTTTGAAACCTTTTTAAGGGAGCGAAGATATGATGAAACCACCCGGGTGATCATCCTTGACGGCGGCAGTGCCAAGGGCTTTTGTGCCGGCCTTGACACCAAGGGATATGCCCCGGAAATTTTTGCCATGTCACCGGTGAAGGCCTATGATGCCCAGGCCCGCATGAGCCGGCTGTTCCTTGCCATGCGTCAGTTGCCCCAGCCCATCATTGCCTGTGTCCACGGGGCCGCCGCCGGCATCGGTTTTTCCCTGGCCATGGCCTCGGATATCCGGATACTGGCCGAGGATGCCAGGTTTTCAGCGGCGTATATCAATATCGGTCTTGGCGGGGCGGACATGGCCTCCTCCTATTTTCTGCCCCGTCTCATCGGAGCAGGCCGGGCCTATGAATACCTTCTCACCGGGAACTGGATGGATGCCTCAACGGCCATGGATCTGGGGTTTGCCTCCCGGGTGGTTAACAAGGAGGGGATGCTGAAAACGGCGGAAGGGCTGGCCAGAACCATGGCGGAAAAAAATCCCATGGGCCTTCGCATGACCAAGGAGGCCATAAATGTCAACCTTGATTGTGCCGGACTTGAGGCGGCATTGAACATTGAAGACAGAAACCAGATGATGATTGCCTATACCTACCGGATAAAATGAATTTGGGGGTATCCCCTTAAAGTTCATGTTTGGGCTTGCTCCCGAGCTATCTTGCTGAAACTGCCTGGTAATTGAGGATCAGCTGGGGCTTGGTCACAACTTGGGCCACCTGCCACAATTGGTGGGCCAACGGGGTCAGGCTATGTGGTATTAGAGCCTGAGTTTTTATCAGGCTCTATGTTTTTGACAAGTGCCTTTGCATAAAGAATATTTTAAGCAAAAGCGTCAATAACGCAAGCCTGACCCCACCCCAAAGTGGCCCATGCTGTGACCAAGCCCGCCAGTTGCTTTTTTTTTGACAAATCACCGGCTGTGGCATACCCTGTTTACTCATTAAACGATTTAACAAAAAAAACAACAAGGTATGGCTGATGAGAATATTACTGACCAATGATGATGGCTATAAAGCCCCCGGAATTAAAGCTCTTTATGATCGGTTTCGACTACACCATGAGGTGATCATGGTGGCCCCCAATGGTGAGAGAAGCGCCGTGGGTCATGGCATCACCATCAATGAACCCCTGCGCATGAGACAGATCCGCCAAGATGGCCAAAGCGTCATTTATGCCGTGGATGGAAAACCGGCGGACTGTGTAAAGCTGTCTTTGTTTGACATCTATGATACTCCGCCGGATCTGGTGATATCCGGTATTAATGCCGGGTCCAACACCGGGGTGAATATTCATTACTCCGGAACGGCAGGGGCCGCAAGGGAAGCCGCATTAAACGGGCTGCCGGCTCTGGCGGTGTCCATCAAGATCGGGTCAGTGATGGATTTTGATGGCATGGCCGCTTACACCGAAACCGTTGCCGCAAAGGTGCTTCAAAAGGGGCTTCCCCGGCATACGTTTTTGAATATTAATGCCCCGTCGGGGCTTATCCGGGCAGCAAAGGGGGTGCGGCTGACCTGTCAGACCATGGAGAACATTTCCACCCAATTTGATAAACGGGAAGATCCCCGGGGACGTGCCTATTTCTGGTATGGCAACATGCCCCCGGCCGGCAGAATGAGAACGTCTGATGATGCTGCCATCAATGAAGGCTTTATCTCCATTAGCCCCCTGCAGTGTGATATTACCGATTACCGGTTCATGGAAGAGATGGATCTGGGAAAAGAGTGAACAGCTGCCATTCCTGGAATGCTGGCATGGGATTCCTTTCTCTACGCAGATCACAGAGAGGGGTCAGGCTTGTGTTATTGGCATTATCGTTGGTTTTGGCGTTTGTACAGGCTGTGAAAAGATAACGCCAATAACACAAGCCTGACTCCGTTGGTCCCACCAACTATGACAAATAAACCATATTGTGAGTAAACCGGAAAAATGGGAATGCGCCCGGTGAATCTGGGGTGCTGGCCTTTCATAACCAGGGATTAAGCAAGTCTACCCCACTGATTTCCATGTCCTTGGTATTCCTTCATGGATTTTCTGGACATGACCAACTTTAAGACAGGGGGCTACTGCGGCCATTGCCACCAAATATCTGGCATTGCCCGATGCCCATGTGGTGGGTGTCATCGGCAGTGGAACCCTGTCCCGATCGGTGCTTGATGGGGATGATCTGTCGCCGGGTTGTCATATCAATGTAATGGGTTCTTACAAGCTTGATATGCAGGAACTGGATGAGAAAACCGTTAAGAGGGCGGCGTTTATTGCTATTGACATACCTGAGGATACGGCCCAGGAGACGGGGGATCTTATCACTCAGGAATATTGTTGAAACGACCGTCTATCTAAAAATATGCAAGACTTCAAAGGTATGAACAGAGTCTATGAAGAAATGTTCCAAGGACATAAACCAAGTCGGACTACTATTTCAATTAAGCAAAACCATTGGATGCATTTGTAGAAATTGAATGCAT
The DNA here is from genome assembly GCA_963674605.1 of uncultured Desulfobacterium sp. Classification (GTDB taxonomy): domain Bacteria; phylum Desulfobacterota; class Desulfobacteria; order Desulfobacterales; family Desulfobacteraceae; genus Desulfocicer. Next base: position 3,823,171 of record OY771474.1, read on the forward strand.
CGTTGAAATTCGAGCATAATAGCTGCATGGCAATGTCATAAAATTGGACCACAATCGCCTTCTGTGATTGCAAGAATTTTTGATTCCTGTACAGCCAAATGCTGTATTTAGTTTTCCTGTTGTTTTTTTGCCGTTAGGGATGATTATCTCAGTTTATGTGATAATAAGTTTTTGATCCAATATCACAATTATTTCCATTCGTATACCACTCAGATATTCATGATATGCGGTTATTATTTTCAATAAAATATCCGGTTAACCGGATATCTCGGCTATACGGGACCGGTCAAGTACTTGTTCACGGCGGCTGCGCCGCCGTGAAGTGTGACCGGCATGGTCATAAACTTGCTGGTGAAAGTCCAGCAACAGCCCTGAAAGGAGGGAATGTATAGACAAAGGCAAGGGTGCCCGAAGAAACTTTCCGGATCTGCCCGAAGAGGGAATACCCGGTGAAGGAAAGCCAATGAGGGATCTGAAGGAAGCCTGCGTCAAAATTGCCACCCAAACTTGGTGTGAACCTCTGGTAGGCCTTGCGGAATGGGCGAGATACCTTCGATTATCGAAGCCCTATATCCTTTCCGTAACTCCGTCGGGTAAAGGAGGTGGGTGGGCAAGGAAAGTGTATGATCTTACCCGGTGAAGAGCCGTCTGATCTGGGCCGTTGTAACTGCGACAGTCAAGCCCTAAGCGGAACAGCAATGTCTCCGTTATGGACAGAGGGTTTTCAGATGAAGCCATAGTAGGCGTAAAACCGGCAGCCGATGAAGATGCGGTGACGTATTTGAGGATAAAACTGCTGGAAAGTGACAGTGATGTTGGAGCCGAAGGGTGGAACATGTAACTGGTATACGTAAAATTCAGAATAGCGGTTGTCAGGAGTTCAGCCATGGGAGTTACCTTTGGAGGGAAACGTATATATCCTGTAACAACAAAGGAAATGCGGAACGATGAGAAAACCTGATTATAACGGATTTGGGGGGCTGATACCGGGGGCAGTAAAATAGGCTGGAAAGATCTATCTTTTGGGGCTTAGTCACAAGATGGGCCACCCTGGGGAGGGGTCAGGCTTGCGTTATTGACGTTTTTGTTTGAAACAATCTTTATTCTTAGATACTTGTCAAAGTAACATGATTGACAGGTTGATGCAGCGGATGGATCGACATTTATTCAGCACAGAGTATTTTCATGGTACTATAGAATCTGCCAATCTCAGTATACGTGCCTGGGCACTTATTCAAAACTTCGCGCCACTTAATCCATGGACGGTTAAGCAAAAAGGCCATATCAGTTCGTTTCAAAAACTTAACGGATTTCACTACCATGAAAACTGGCTCCAAAACCTTTTAATTTCAGCTTCATTGGGAGGTTTGAGAGCAGGTCCCCCAAATCCGTTATAATCAGGGAAAATAGAGAAAAAAATTATGAATAAATCTAAGGGAAAAGAAATACCGCAAATCGCATACTGTGGTCATCATTGCAGATATTGTTTCTACCATGATTGTTCTGGTTGTCGAAGTGATAATCCGACTTGTTCATATGCAAATCTTTTTCAAGACAAAAAGTGTCCTAACGTAAAGTGTTGTGTCAGTAAAGGGTTAACTGGTTGCTATGAGTGTTCTGATCTCTCAAACTGCGTGCATGGATTTTATAGTAGGAAAGAAGAACAAGTAGCAAAAGGAACAGCACTATTTATCCAGAAATATGGACTTGAGAAATATGATCAAACACTTGAAAATGCAATTCAAAAAGGAATCAAGTATCCAGAACAGTTTAATCACCTTGAATCGGTGCATCATATGATTGAACTATTAGAAAATTATATATTTCAACAACGAAAATGAACCGGGTAATACCGGTTATTTTCAAAGTTATCGGTGGCATGATCAAGAACATGATGCCCATTTGCTTCCCTTCAGATGGATGTGGTATGTGTATCAATAATATTACAAGTATCAAACAACCAACAGAAACGATTATGGATAAAAAACGGGTGCTGATCACTGGGTGCTCAACTGGTATCAGGCGTGCCCTTACTGAGGAATTTCACGAATCGGGAATGTGCGTCGTTGCCACGGCCAGGAACGTTGAATCAATTGCCGATCTCCGGGATAAAGGCATAAAAATCCAGTCCCTGGATGTCAACCAGATGGACCAGATACATGAAGTAGTCGACACCGTTCTGACCGAAGAAAAGCGCATTGACATCCTTGCGAACAATCTCACACTGTTTGCACCCCCCGAAAATCAAATTTTGTTTCCAGCAGGAGCTTTGTTTTTTCATTCACCGGAAGTGTGGCAAGGGCCTGCCGGGATACCCACCGGGCATCCAGCGCATCATCTCCGGCCACGGGCTCACCACTGACATAGTCTCCTGCCACATCAACTATATGGTAGTGATACCGGACATTGTGAAGGCGATCCCTTTCAATGGAATCAAAGGCCAGTACCGTCTCCCGGGGGCTGATGATTACCTCGGTCTCTTCCATGACTTCCCGTTGGGCTGCCTCCTGAATGGTTTCACCCAGTCGTACCCGACCGCCGGGGATGGCCCAGACCCCTTGTGACGGGGGATTCTTCCGCTTTACCAGCAACACCTGATCATCCTTGAAAACAATAGCTCCCACGGCCAGCACTGGGTGGGCAGGATACAGCCGGGTGCTCACGGGCAGTCGACGATGTTTTATTAAGAACCGTAACCATTTGACTGGAAAAAGCATGGACACCGTGGCAGCGTATTGATCATAGGTCCCTTTCATGGTTTTTTTGAGTTTTCTGTCCTCCAGCATGGCCCCCACCACAAAGTAAATGCTTAAAATGGCATTGACCATGACATCGGCCACGGTCATCCGCGCCTGGTAAGTCCAGATCAGAAAAATCCCGGCCAGGTACCAGGGATGGCGGGTGACTGTGAGGATTCCTCTGGTTTTAAAGGGGATGGTATCGTTGGATGATGCAAACGGCCTTTGACGGATTTGGCGTAGGCCGGTGAAATGCTTCAGATCGTACACTCTGGCGCCCATGACGAACAGCATCAGTGAGGTGAACAATAAAGTGATTCTGATGGTCTGCACGGGGCCTTGTGCAATAAAGCTCAGGGGGCTGTCGATCACCCGGCCGTAAAGATAAACAGGTAAAAGGGTGATCACGGCCACGGCATTGAAAAACAGTCGATAAAAGCGATAGGCCTGTCCCAGACGGTGTTCCAGGTAATTGGTGACAGTGAGGGAGATCATGGCGCTGTGTAATGTACACCAGATGATCCACAGGAGTGCCAGTAATAAGTGTGTGATAATCATGCCTGGAAAAATATCAGTCCCTGAAGGGGGTGTAAAGAGGAATCCGGAGCCTTTTCTGGAAAGGCCTTTTTTTCATCCGATAATGATTTTCGGTATCCTTTGTTTTGGGGTTGGCCTGACACCTCCTCCGCATGCCCCTTATTATGACCACGCCCTAATTTTTTTTGCCTTTATTGATGATTTTCGGCTATATATAGGAGTCTGTCGTGGAAGGATTGAAATGAAACGAGAGCTATCTGGGGCAAATAATGTATAGTCGTTTTTTCGGATTCAATGAAAGACCGTTTAAACTGGTGCCCAACCCTGACTATCTGTATATGAGTCAGACTCACCAGGAGGCCATGGCCCACCTGGTTTATGCCCTGGACTCCGGGGATGGCTTTGTGGAAATTACCGGAGAGGTGGGTACCGGTAAAACCACCCTTTGTAGATCCTTTATAGAAGGTTTGGATAAGAATACCGAAGTTGCGTACATTTTCAATCCAGTTCTTGATCCGATGGAACTGCTTCGGGCAGTGAATACAGAATTTGGAATCAGCGATGATGGACAGAATACAAGAGCGTTGATCAATTCACTGAATGCATTTTTGATTGAACAAAAAGCACAGGCCAGGGAAGTGATTCTGGTCATTGATGAGGCCCAGCTCCTCACCCGCAACGAGTTGGAACAGATTCGATTAATATCCAACCTGGAAACCACCAGAAGCAAACTGCTTCAAATCATTCTGGTTGGCCAACCGGAATTGAGAAATCTGCTTAATTCCCAGGAGTTAAGACAACTCAGACAGCGGATCACCCTGAGTTGTCACCTCCAGCCCCTTTCTTTAAAAGATACAGAAAACTATATCCGGCACCGTCTTAAGCTTGCTTCCGGGGGACAGGCGGTGACATTCTCACACGGCGCAGTCAAGAAGATATTCAAATATTCACGGGGCATTCCTCGGTTGATTAACATCTCCTGTGATCGGGCCTTGCTCACCGCTTTTGGTTTGGATCAAAGAAAAGTCAGCACTAACATAGCCGGAACCGCCATCAAAGAATTGGAACTCGGCACCAGGACACATGGATTGAGACGGCCGTATCAGCGAAAAACCATGCTTGTTATGGCCTGCGCAATTGCACTGATTCTTCTGGTTGCCGGTTACGAATTAAGGATATTTGCCCCTTTAATCCATGATCAGATATCTGCTGTGGTACCGGAACCATCCATGATGGCATTGAAATCCAGAGCATCAGAAAAAGAAGAAGTGCCCCAAGCCTTACCTGCGCTGCAGGCAGATTTGCCTTTGACTTCTGTGGACAAAACACCGGAGGATGAGACGGCAGCCCGGGTCCATTTAATGGCATTTTTAAATGAGGGCATGCAGACAGTTTCCCGTGAGGAGGCTTTTGAAGCGGTTGCTGATTTGTGGAATATTCAATCCCTTTCAATTCCCCACCAGGCAGACGTCATTGACGATTTTGCCTTTTTCCAGCAGGCGGGCAGGCAGAATGGCTTGACGATATATCGGAGTGAGAATGATCTGGAACTGCTTATTAAGCTGGATCTCCCTGCTGTTTTAAAGTTTATTTCTCAAAAGTCTTTAATTCCTTATTTCCTGATTTTAACTGGCACCCAGGATGATTTAGTACTATTGAGAGATGGAAAAGAGGGTAAAGAGATTATCGTATCTGTGAAAGGTCTTAAGGCTTCATGGTCAGGTGTTGCCTACATCCCATGGAAAAATTTTATGTCCCTGTCTGGAACCCTTCCGGGAAATGCAGGAAAAGAAGATATTCTTATTCTGAAACGTCTGTTGAGAGAAATTGGTTACAATGACATTGACCCAGGCCCGGAGTATGACAGGAAGACCCGGAATGCCATTGCCCAGATACAGCGTCAATATGGTTTGACAATTGACGGCGTGGTGGGTTCCATGACCAAAATTGTTTTGTATAAAGAGAAAAAATCATTGGTGATACCCAGCCTGGAGAAAACTGGGATAATCTTCAAAGGAGGATTGGAGTGAGTTCAGTTCTCAATGCCTTGAAAAAACTTGAAAAAGAACACCCCTCCTCAGATGTTGAGCATCGGCAATGGTTGAAAAAAATGACCATTGAAAGGTCTTTACTTGATCGTTCCCGGCAGTATTTGAGTTCTCATCGGTTCTCTTATGGCATCTGGGCCACTGTTGTGGTCTTTCTTATCGGGGGGATGGCAATTATAATAAGTGCAAATTTTTTTCATTCCATTTCTGTTGTGTCTTTTTCTGGGCAAAACCCTGAAAAACCGTTGACTTTATCGGAACCTGTTTTGAATAATAACCAACAGGGAGGAACAATTTTGGCAACTATCATCCCGGATCAAGGGGGTGTGACATCCTCAAAAATAACCGCAGATCAGCAGAAAACCGCATTTGAAAGTTTTGAAAACCGGATATCAGATTCATCGCAACCAGCGGCCATTATATCTGCCGAAACGGCTCCGTTAAATGTGGTGAGCCCTGTCTCAAATCCCATTAAAAAACAATCTCTTAAAAAAAAGACCCTTGAAGGACAGGCTGTCTGGTCTTCTGGGAAGCCAAATTCGTTGATTGACAAGGTTTCATCTGAAATCGTATCCGCTCCACCAGCGTCTGACCAGAAATACACCGCCGAGGTGCTCAACGACGCTGCAATGAAAATCCAGGCCATTTCCTGGAACAAAAGGCCTTCCAGTCGCCTGGCGGTGATCGGCAGCCATGTTGTTCGACAGGGGGATCGCATTGAACAATATACGGTGATTCAGATAAATCAGGGGGATATCATTCTTGGGAAAGGCGTGAAAAGGTGGAAAATATTATTTTGACACTTCGAATACTGAAAATGTTATCATGCCGCTTCCCCGACGGTTAATGGGCCCGGCCCGGAACCGTAGACGGCTCAATTGGCCGGTACCTATTGCCCATTGGGGGGCTCTGCTGAGGATGCCCGGAAGGTAAGTATTCGGCTTGGTCATGTAAATGTTTGGTCAGTGCCCCATATTCGCCTGTTTGGGGCTGCGTAGCTGAGCAGGCCAAAACAGGTGAAGATGGGCTTGGTCACAGCGTGGGCCACCCATCATTTAATGGGCCAACGGGGTCAGGCTTGTGTTATTGGCGTTATCGGCCACAGACTGTGAAAAAGCCAAAACCAACGATAATGCCAATAACGCAAGCCTGACCCCACCCCAAAGTGGCCCATGTTGTGACCAAACCCGTGAAAATGGTGTGCTGACCGAATATTTACCTCGGAAGTTTTATTTTCTAATAAAAACCGAACAATGGCACTCAATCCTGCCTCATTCTTAAAAAAGAAGCAAATTTGGGGATGCCGTTTTTGGTGAACCCATGATATTTAAATGTCACTGTTGAACCCGGTTGCGGAGGCTTTTGTCTGATTTCATCGGAAAAACCTGTACCGAGTTTGAAGGTGATACCATTTTTAAGTTTTACCGTCAGTGATCCCATGACATTTTCGTATTTCCCCTGCCCCTTGTTGATGCCGACAACAATGCCCTCCATATCCTGAAAATTTTTTACTTTAAGAATATGGGGGCTGCGGCCGGTGTGGTAGGGAATGTCTGGATTTTTAACAATTACACCCTCACCCCCCATGGACTCCACCTCCTTTAGAAAATCTTCCATGTCTGATTTTTCTTTAATCCGAATTTGAGGGATCATCCGGGCATGGGTATTTTTATGGGCTTCAAACCATGCGCGTGCCCGGTTGAGCCGGGAGAGGAAATCTCCTTTTTCCGTGGGGACTTCAAAAATATTGTAGGTGATATGTTTCCATCCTTTTCCCGGGGCCTGGTCCATCACCACGGACTGGATAAATTCAAAATCACCTGTTTTGCTCCAGAGTTCGCCGTCAAGGGAAATGGCGGAAAGTTCTGTGTGAACCATGCCGGTGGATTCAAGGGGATGCCTTTCCGGCTATACATCCGGGTACCATCCCAATAACCTCTGATACCGTCCAGCTTTTCACTCATCACCCATCCTGCGATGTCTTCCTCATGGAAATAAACCTGGGGTTTCTGCAGGGCGGGTTCCCCTGCAAAAAGGGATGAATAAAAAAACAGGGATAGAATCAGACATGCTCTGGACAGTCTATGGAATGAACGTTTTTTGAGTATTTTGAATATGCACATAAAAAACCTTTAGTATTTGGACGAAAAGGCCGTTTATGCCTGGGAAAATATCAACCCCGGCGGAGAGAAAGGCAATTTTTGATCTTGACTGTGTTCTTTTATATGAAATTCCGTATAAACCCGCATGTCCTGGCGGACACAACGAATATTGAAAATGGTAAATAGCATTATGCCGCCCCTCCCCCGACGGACAATGGTCCCGGACCGGAACTGTAGACAGCTCGATTGTCCGGTTCCTATTGCCCATCGGGGGAGGGGCTCAGCTGAGGTAGACTTGAAAGCGACCTTTTCATATAAAGGTTATGCAATGATTCGAATTTATTTTTAGTTGTGGCTGCTGGGTACTGGCTTGTTTACAGCGACTGTTTTTTAATGAGTTGTTTTGTTCCTCAGGGCATGGGCGTTATACAATATATATTTCTTAAATCTGATCTTCTTTCCACATATCTTCGGTGAATCTAACACATTTGTTACGCCCGTCTTCCTTTGCTCGATAAAGAGCCACATCGGCAAATTTGATACAGCTCCAAAGTGTTTCGGTATCAGCAGGAAATTCACTTACCCCAAGGCTGATTGTTTTTTGAATGATACCGTCCGGCACCTTTATTTTGAGTTTCTGGATATTCAGACGAATTTTTTCCGCAACGGTCATGGTTTCTCCATTGCTGATATCAAGCAGCACCACCAGAAACTCCTCTCCGCCAAAACGGATAACGATATCTGCTTCACGAATACTTTGGCGAATTGTTTTTGATGTTTCTTTCAGGACAAGATCTCCGGCACTGTGTCCATGGGTGTCATTGACCTGCTTGAAATAATCAAGATCACACATGATCAGGCCTATTGACTTGCCTCTTCTCAGGACACCGGCAACGATCTTTTCCGTATAATCCTGCAGATACCGGCGATTATATAAACCGGTCAGTGGATCAACCAGGGCAGATTCCTGCAGAGAGCTCATCAGACGTTTGGTTTCAATAACTGCCAGGGATTCGTTGATGTACTGTTCTGCTTTAAATATTTTCGCATCCATGTCTTTCAGGTCCGACTGCTTGTCCGGTTTATCAAATACAAACTGGATAACGGCAACAGTGGCACCGCCGACTACAATGGGAAGGCAATAGTGATTCTGTCCTTTTTGTGTTGAAAACTGTCTGCAGATGGCAGGAAAAATGCTTGAGGTAATGGTGTGCCCGGTCCGTTTTGCTTTGCACAGATCATTGTCATCAAGAATGTTATGGCTGCACATCATTTCTTCCTGGTCAAAGGAACTCGGATAGGTCATCTGCAATTTGTTTTTGGAATTGATGACCTCATAAATAAAACATTGGCTGATTCCAAGCTGCTGGGTGAATACCTCGCCAAGTCGCTGATACACTTCTTCAAGGCTGTCATCCTCTTCAATTACTTTTTTGAATACGGCAAGGTTATTGATTGATTCCATAAGACTGTTGAATTCTGCGGAGAGCATGCCGATTTCATCAATGGAAGTAATGGCGATGCGTTTGGTCAGTGCAGCCCGCCCCTTGCCGCCAGCGATGTCCTGAAGCCCCTCAATTACTTTTTTCAGTGGTGAGGTGATGCCGGTCCCGATCACAACAGCAAAAGATATTGTCAAGATGGTGAAAACAAGGATGCCCGATAGTATGTACAGACGAAGACGGTTGATTTCCTTTGCGACATCATCAATATAGATGCCGCTGCCGATTATCCAGCCCCATGGTTCATATAGTTTTACGTAGGATGTTTTGGCGACGGGTTTTTGGCTGCCGGGTTTTGGCCACATATAATCAATGAATCCGGAACCCTGACTTTTGGCGACAGCTGCAAATTCACGGAAAAGATATTTACCCTTTGGGTCCTTGTTTCCGGAGAGATCAACACCGTCAAGTTCCGGTTTGATGGGGTGCATCACCATTATGGCGTTTATGTCATTAATCCAGAAGTAATTATGTTCATTGTATCGTATGGTTTTGATGCGATGTACAACCTGTTTTTTTGCTTCATCAATGCTGAGTTCTCCCTTCTGGGCCAGCTTACCATACTCATGAAATGTAGCGTAGGCGACATCCACAACATTTTGCAGCCCTTCGGATTTTTCTTGAAGCATTTTATGTTCCACCAGGGGCATGAAATAGAAAAGAATTACCAGGCTCATGAGCGTCACGCTGATAATTGATATGGTGATAATCTTGCTTAAAATTTGCCATTCTTTAAATTTAGGTAAGTGCATTGGTACCTCTTTAACTTTTTTCATGAATGGTTTCAGTTGCGCAACCCATATTGGAGAGTTCATGGTGGGCTTCTGGGGATTTTAAATATTCAGTTTAAAAGATCGGGCTTGGTCACAGCGTGGGCCACCCGTCACATTTAATGGGCCAACGGGGTCAGGCTTGTGTTATTGGCGTTATCGACCACAGCCTGTGAAAAAGCCAAAACCAACGATAATGCCAATAACGCAAGCCTGACCCCACCCTAAAGTGGCCCATGTTGTGACCAAGCCCAAAAGATCACATAGCACATTAAACAGGTGGTTTCAATAACGGACATGTCGGCCTGCCGACACAATGAATAACTCGTCAGTCACAAGTTCTCATCATGACTGACTTTGAGCTTGGTTAACTGTCCATATAAACAGGCACATGAACAGTAAAATCATCACGATTTTAAAGATTTTTGGGGCTTGGTCCTAACTTCGCCCAGTGGATATGCACCAAACAGTTAGCAATTAAATATTATATTGAAATCCAAATGTTTAACGGCTATTATCTAATGAGTGCTGGCCAAAGTGGCCCAGGGCGCATTCCCATTTTCCCGGTTCGCGCTTAATCAGAGAGGGGTCAGGCTTGCGTTATTGGCGCTTTTGTTTAAAATTGCCTTTTAAACACAAGCTTTTGACAAAATCACAATAACACAAGCCTGACCCCGTTGGCCCCGCCAACTATGACAAATAAATCATATTGTGACCAAGCCGGGAAAATGGAAATGCGCCCGTGGCCCATGCTGTGACCAAGCCCATCAAAAACTGCTGGAGACCCCTACCATAAACAGATAGTTTTAAGGAGATGTCATGGATATCCGAAAATATTTTCTGATTTTTTTTTGTTTGCTTGGTAGTGTGTTTTACAGTCCCTTGATTCACGCATCTGAAAAAATTGAAACCATTATCATTCAACTTCAAGGGTTTCATCGGTTTCAGTTCGCGGGAGATTATGCCGCTACACTTGGAAGTCCGGATGCTATATCCTCCATTACACAGGAAAAAGAGAAAACAATTCATAGTAAACGGGTGCCTGTTGAGGAGTCGCCCATTGCTTCAAGCCATGGTTCGGAAAGTATTTTGTCCAAGCTGGGGTTGGTGCTGGGTATCCTGACCCTGTTCACAGCCGCCATGTGGCTGCTGATGCGCCTGATAGGCCACAGACTTCCTTTTGTATTTCAGATGGCAGGATCGAAAATTGCAGGAATCATCATTGCATTTGTTTTCGTGGCCGCCATTGTCGTTTATTCCTGGTTTGGTATTCGTGGTTTGGAGCGCCAGGTGCGGGCGGAAAGGAGTGAAATACTCACCTCCATTCTCCTATCCACACAGGGAGCATTAAGATCTTATATAGAAGAAGAGAAGGAATATGTCTATCAGCTCGTTATGAGTCCGCAATTGGTTGAGATTGTCACACGTCATCTAAGGGTAAATCCAACGCGGGATGCCCTTTTGAGCAGCAGCAGTCTCAAGGATCTACGCGTCTACTTAAGTGCTAATAATTTTCATCATGAAAAAATGGATTTTTTTGTCATTTCAAAGGAGTTGATAAATATTGCGTCCATGCGGGATCAACACATCGGATGGCGGAATCTGATAGCTGAGCAACGACCCGGACTGCTGCAGAAGGTCTTTGCAGGTGAGACTATTTTTGTGCCCCCCATTCACTCCGACGTTCCCCTGTTGGACCAGGATTCGGGGGAAATGCGGGATGGCCAGCCAACACTGTTCATAGCGGCTCCCCTTCGGGGAGACGGCGGCAAGGTAATTGGCGTCATGGGCGTGGGTTTCAATCCCACACTGGATTTTAGCCGGTTGTGTAACCTCGGCCGCATCGGTACTTCCGGTGAAACCTATGCGTTTAACCGGAGCGCATTATTTTTGTCCGAAAGTCGTTTTGAAGACGATCTGGTTAAAATCGGGCTCCTTCCCAAGGGAAAGCGTTCCATGCTTTCGGTGCGCATCAGTGACCCCGGAGGAAACCTTATAAAGGGCTACCAGCCGCTAATTGATCCGGATAAGCAGCCCCTTACCTATATGGCGGCATCCGCAGTGTCCGGTGTGGCTGGTGTTAATATCGACGGCTATCGTGACTACCGTGGGGTTCGTGTGTTGGGTGCCTGGCTTTGGGATGAAGCGCTTGATATAGGACTTGCTGCGGAAATCGACGAGCAGGAAGTCCTTGCAGTGCAATTTGCCCTTAGAAAAATTGTCTTGAACATGCTGGGGCTTACCGTGTTATTGATGTCTCTCCTGTTCGGCTACGTGATTTGGAGTGGCGAATGGGCAAGGCGCTATCTGCAACAGGCGCGTGATAAATGGGAAGGTGTGGCACAGGAAGGCATGGCCAAACTACGCGAAAGTGAAAATCGATTTCGAAGCTACTTTGAAATCGCCCCTGTTGGCGTGGCGGTGACGGCCCCGGACACGGGGTGGATCGAGGTGAATGAATATTTTTGTAACATGCTTGGCTACACACATAAAGAGTTGATGAAAAAGACCTGGACCGAGATCAGGGCTGCGGATGATCTGGCGTTTGATCAGGAGCAGTTCAAGCGGATGAATGAGGGAAAGATCGAGCACTACTCCCTTGACGCACGTTTTATTGATAAATCAGGTGATACCATCTATGCGAGCCTGTCTGTTGCCTGCACGCGAGGCCGGGATAACTCAATTTCCAGAATCTTGATGTCCATGATTGACATCACCCAGCGCAAGCGAATGGAAAAAGCCCTCAGTGAAAGTGAGGATAAGCTTTCACAAATTCTTATGGCAAATCCGGTTCCCTGCTTTGTTATTGATCAAAATCACCTGACAACACATTGGAACAGGGCGCTTGAAAGGGTCACAGGAGTATCTTCAGATGAAGTGGTGGGGACAAATAAGCAATGGATGGCTTTCTATCCAATGGAAAGACCTGTTATGGCGGACCTTATCATTGATAATATTTTTGAAGCATCGGCATCTGAGTATTACGGTGGCGACTATCAAAAATCTGCAAACATAGAAAATGCATTTGAAGCGGAACGATTTTTTCCACATTTGGGGGAAGAGGGAAAGTGGCTTTTTTTCAGAGTCACACCGTTTCGAAACCGTTCCGGCAAAATCATTGGAGCCATTGAGACCTTACAAGACACAACTGAGCGTAAAAAATTTGAACAGGAATTAATGCTGTCCAAGAAGCGCATGGAGATCCTTATTCGGGTCTCTGAATATGACATCATTGATACCAGGGAATTTCTTGATTACGCACTCACCGAGGTGCTGGAATTAACCTCCAGCAGTTTTGGCTATATCTACCTTTATGATGAGGAAAAGCAAGAGTTTACGCTGAATACCTGGTCAGCGGATGTCCTGCCCGCATGCCGTGTCATGGACCCAAAGACAATCTGTTCGCTTGGGGCAACCGGTTTGTGGGGTGAGGTGGTTCGTCAACGCAGTGCCATCATTGTCAATGACTACAGTCCGGAACATCCGCTGTCCCGGGGAACACCGGAAGGACACGTGGCGCTAAGCCGATTCATGAGTGTTCCCATCTTTCTGGGGGACCGCATTGTAGCTGTTGTGGGGGTCGCAAACAAGTCCGAAGGGTATGAACCCATTGATGCGCAGCAACTTGGCCTTTTGACAGACTCCGTTTGGAAAATGCTTGAATCCTACAAATATAAGAGCGCCCTGGTCATCGCCCGTGATGAGGCCGAGGCTGCAACAACTGCCAAGAGCAACTTTCTGGCCAACATGAGCCATGAAATCCGAACCCCCATGAACGCCATCATCGGTATGACTCATCTGGCCCTGAAGACAGACCTGAATCCTAAACAGCATGATTATCTTAAAAAGATTGAGATCTCGGCCAAGTCGCTCTTGAGTATTATTAACGACATACTGGATTTTTCCAAAATTGAGGCCGGCAAGCTGGATATTGAAATAATTGACTTTTCTTTCAATGAGGTTTTGGTCAATCTTTCCAATATGATCACCGCAAAGGCCCATGAAAAGGGGCTGGAGTTGGTGTTTGATGTGGATACTGAAGTTCCGGAGCTCCTTCGGGGTGATCCCCTCCGATTGGGGCAGGTTCTGTTAAACCTTTGCAGCAATGCCATCAAGTTTACCGAGGAGGGGGAGATCGTTGTTTCCGTAGAACCGCTGGACGTCACTGAAGCGTATGCCTTTCTCCACTTTTCGGTTAAGGATACCGGCATCGGTCTGACCGAACAGCAGTGTTCAAAATTGTTTCAATCCTTTGAGCAGGGGGATACATCCACCACACGCAAATACGGTGGGACTGGTTTGGGGCTGGTCATCAGCAGGAAGCTGACTGAAATGATGGGCGGCAAAATCGACGTAAAAAGTGATTATGGAAAAGGCTCGGACTTCTTTTTTACGGCCCGGTTTGAAAGACAGAAAGAGGTAAGGAGGAAATCCCGAACCATACCCGAGACACTCCAGGATCTTAAAATACTGGTGGTGGATGACAACCCGCTTTTTCACAAATTGATAGGAATAAATCTTAAGAGATTTGGATTTCATGTCCGGGCCGTTCAGTCAGGAACCCTGGCGGTGAAGGAAATCAAGAAAGCATTCCAGGACTCAAAAAAGCCCTATGATCTGGTGTTAATGGACTGGAAAATGCCGGGTATGGACGGAATTGAAACCGCCCGGACAATCAAAAATGACCCGGACATTACCCGGCAACCTGAAATTGTCCTCATAACCGGGTATGGAGAGCACTATTTCAGGGAGCAGGCCCAGGCAATCGGAATAGATAAATTTTTATTTAAGCCCTTTAGTCAGTCACAACTTTTTGACATCACAATGGATGTCTTTGACCTGGCTGTTGTAAAAAACACCTACTGTGCAAAGATAGTCGAAGACAGACCCCATGGGTTTGAAGGCATCCGGGGTGCCCGCATTCTTCTTGTGGAAGACAATGAGATCAATCAGCAGGTGGCCCTTGAACTTTTGCAGGAAGAGGGTTTTTTCCTGGATGTGGCCGACAATGGAAAGATAGCTGTGGAAAAGATTGAGGATTCGCTTAAAGGCCAGGCCTATGACGTGGTGCTGATGGATTTGCAGATGCCGGTGATGGATGGATACGAAGCCGCGGAGGAGATCCGCAAAAACACCGAATTCAAGGATATTCCCATCATTGCCATGACTGCCGATGCCATGAGCGGCGTAAGGGCGAGAGTACTTGATATCGGCATGAACGATTATCTGAGCAAACCCATCAATCCCCAAGAGTTGTTTATGGCCCTGGTCCGGTGGATTAAACCGCGCCATGGGGCCCTTCCATCCAAATATCCGGTAAAACCTGAGGCATTGAAAGTCCCGGATGAGCCCCTGCCCTTTGATAAGTTAAAAGGCATTAATGTGGAAGACGGTTTGAAAAGGGTTGGCGGAAAAAAGAGATCTTATTTTGACCTGCTGCAACGATTTGTGGCCGGCCATGGCAATGCCGATGAAGAGATCAAGGTTGTTTTGAAAGACGGTGACAGGAAAGGGGCTGAGCGCTTGGCCCATACGGTAAAAGGCGTATCCGGTAATATCGGCGCCATGGAACTTTATAAGGCAAGCACATCCCTTGAAGGTGCTATCCGCACAAATGATGGGGATGCCATTTCAAACGAGCTGAACAATTTTTCAAAACAGTTAAAAAGCACCGTCTCTGTTCTGAAAGACGCGCTTTTAACTTTTGCACCTGCGGTGGTGGCTGTCCCGGAACCCAATGGATCAATTTCATGTGAACAGCTCCAGCCGTTGCTGAAGAAACTTTATGGATTTTTAGCTGACGATGATACTGAAGCAGAGGCCTATTTAAATGAAATTACGGGGATATTGCAAGGTGCCATCAGCAGTTTTGAACTTAATGGGCTGAAGAAGAAGATAAGAAACTTTGCATTGGATGAGGCGCTTGAGGATTTAAAACAGATTGCTGAAAATTTAAATATATCAATTGAGGGATGATCATGGAGAGACGAAAAACGATTCTGGTTGTTGACGATACACCTGATAATATCACCCTTTTGCGGGATATCTTAAATGAAAGGTATAAGGTGAAGGCCGCCACCACGGGCGAAAAAGCGCTGAAGATAGCTTTTTCCCAGAATCCGCCGGATCTCATACTGCTTGATATCATGATGCCGGAAATGGATGGATATGAAGTGTGCCAACGTCTCAAGGCCCATGAAGCAACCGGTGAAATTCCAGTGATTTTCACCACTGCAAAAGCCGAAATGGAAGATGAAATTAAAGGGTTTGGCATCGGTTGTGTCGATTATGTCACTAAACCCATCAGCCCGCCGATTCTCCAGGAAAGGGTCAAGACCCACCTTGCGCTGAAGGCGGCGCGGGATCTTTTACATCGGCAGAATGAAATCCTCGAAGAAAAAGTCACTGAACGAACCTGTCAGATGGAAGAACTGCAGGATGTGACCATGATGGCCATGGGATCGTTGGCTGAAGCACGGGACCCTGAAACGGGAAATCACATCCGTCGTACCCAGCAGTACGTTAAACTTCTGGCATCAAATTTGAAAGACCATCCGCGGTTTCAGGAATTTTTGACCCCCGAGAACATCACCATGCTCTTTAAGTCCTCCCCTTTGCATGACATCGGCAAAGTCGGTATTGCCGACCATATTCTCCTTAAACCGGGCAAGTTGACTAAAGATGAGTTTGATGAGATGAAAAAACATGCTATCTACGGTGGGGACGCCATTGCTGCTGCTGTGAAAACCCTGTCCCGGACAAATAATTTTTTGATTTTTGCCCAAGAGATCGCCTATTATCACCATGAAAAATGGGATGGCTCCGGTTACCCGGAGGGTTTGGCAAAAAATGATATCCCCATATCCGCCCGTTTGATGGCCATAGCTGACGTTTATGATGCACTGGTCAGCCGGCGTGTATACAAACCTGCCTTTCCCCATGAAAAGGCCGTTGCCATCATCAAGGAGGAAAAGGGGAACCATTTTGATCCGGACATGGTGGATGCTTTTCTTGAAATTTCAGATGACTTTTTCAAAGTTTCTCAAATGCACATGGATTCCCAGGAGGAGGTGGAAGCCAAAGCAGGCCTCTTGCGACCGTAGGATCATACATTTGTGGGCAGTGAAATTCTGACCCCACCCCCTGAGCACCCCAAAGGGGCCCATGTTGTGACCAAGCCCGTCTTTTTCTATCTGGGCCTGACAATTTTTAAACAGGCTCTCAGTGTTGTTGGGGGATGGTTTTATTCATCCGTTGAAGGCCATGCTGCAGCATCGGTTTCCCGACAACGTAAAACCAGATCCTTGAGGGTCATTCCCTTTAAACTTTCTGTCATCAAATTTTCAACCTGTCGGCAGATATCCAGCGCCACGGTGGTGTGGGCGTGGGGGAGAAGGTGGCAGGATACCTCGCCGTCATGGCGTATTTTGGTGAAAATTTCGGCTATGGTGAGGGTTTCCGGGGAACGAGCCGGCTGACAGGTGGGAATCTCACCGGTGGTACAGGGTTCTGATACAAAGCCGATTTTTTTCAGAAGCTGGATGATCCGCCCGCAAAGCCGGGGAGGGATGCCAAGGTGCCGGGACAGCTGTTCCTGGCTTAACGGAGGCTCTCCCCTGGAAAATCCATCGGCCAGGATGATCATAAGGGCCAGGGCCATTTGTTCAAAACTGTTGTGGCTGACCTGGAATCGTCGTAGATTTCGTCCATTGGCCCGCAGGTTCTGGCGGGCATAAGAGACCTCCAGCCCAAACAGCACGATGATCCAGGAAATATACAGCCACACCATGAAAATCGGCAGGGCCGCCATGGTGCCGTAAATGGCGTTGTATTTCCCCACCCCCACCTGGAAATGGACATATCCCACCTGGGCCAGCTGCCACAGCGTGCCTCCCACGATGCCGCCCACAAAGGCGGCTTGCCATTCCACCTTGATATTGGACATGAAAACATAGAGTCCCGTAAAAGCCAGCCACATGAAAATAAATGGTACCACCTTGAAAAAAAATAAAATGGAGTCTCCCACCAACTGGAGGGTCATCAGCTGTTGAACCACTTTGTTGCTGGCCAGGGTGGAAGTCATTGAAATGGCACTGATAATTAATACCGGAGCGATGAGAACCACAGACAGGTAATCGGAAAAGCGCCGTAGCAGGGGCCGCACCCCTTCAACCCCCCAGATATGGTTGAAGGTCTTTTCCACATTGGTCAAAAGAGATACCACCGCAATGATGAGAAATACAAGGCCATAGGCGCCCAGCTGGGTCATCTGGGTGTTGTTGATATACCCCAGAATCGCTTCGGCCACCTGGCCATCCCCCACATTGAGTTTTTCGATGATCCATGGCTGTAAAAGATTTTGAACCCCAAAGGCCTTGAGCAGGGCAAAGGTAAGCCCTAAAAGGGGAACCAGGGAGAGCATGGTGTAGTAGGTCAGGGCCGATGCCCGCAGCAGACACTGGTTTGTTGTGAAATCTTGGAGGACAAGGATAATGGTCTGGATGAGCCGCAGCACAATGCCCTGGAACAGGCCCAGCTTGGCCGGGTTTTGTTCCCAGACCAGATACCTCATTCGATTTTCCAGGGCGGCCCACAGGGTTTTATATCTAAACATATGCTGTTATTATCCTTTGTGCCCATATTAGGATTGACAGGGATTATCGCATTTTTTTTGCTGGCAGTCAGGTGTTCATTTTCCGATCCCACTCAAATTCACTGGCAGTCACCGTATCTTCCATGCGGCGGATGCGTCTTTCCAGGGATTCAAACCGCGTCTTCAAGGTGCGGATGGCCCCGGTCCTGGAATTGACATAGGTGTCATAAAAGTCTTTTTCTCCATCAGTCTCAAGGGGTCTCACCGGCCTTGGTTTCATGAGAAAAGAAGCCGCAATGTAGATGCCGATGACGGGCCACAGCCCGCTGAAAAACAGGGTCACCACGAAAATAACGCGAACCCAGACCACAGACACCTGAAAATATTCACTGATACCCCTGCATACCCCCATGATGACGCCGTTCCGGGAGCGGAATATGCCCCCGGAATTTCTGGGACCAAATGCCCTCCCCATGCCAAACCCACGGGGAGACGTCCTGTGATGCCATTTTTGTTGTTGATGTCCTCTCCTCATTTTGTCTCCTTTGCCTTGTATTCCATGAGAATGGTTTCAAGGGTTTCCACCCGCTGCTCCATCCGGGACAGACCATTGTATATTTCCTGAATCATGGCGGCTTCTTCGTTTTGCGTTTTTGAGTCCCTGCTGAAGGTGCCGGTCTGGCGCATGCGAAATATCATCAAAAGGGTGCCGGCAATAATGAGAAGGCATAGAATGATACCGCTGAAAACAATGCCTGTGGTTAAAACATGATGCATAAAAAATCATCTCCTGTGGGGTTCATGCCTGGTGAGAAAACCCCACCAGGCGTTTCTGGAATCAGTCCTGCCGGGGTGTTTCCTTGTAGCGGGCCGCTTTCAGGCGGTTGAGTTCCTTTTCAATGTCATCATCCATGATAATCTCTTCAAATTTCTCGTCAAGACTTGATTTTGTGCCATAGTTCACCAGATCGGCTTCGGCCTCCATCTGTTCGATGCGGCTTTCCATCTGATCAAACCGGGCCAGGGTTTCGTGGTTGTCCATGCGCCGGATATCTTTCTGTGCCTGTTTTTTGCGTTGGGCGTGGATGTGTCGTTGCACGAGCATGCGCTGTTTTTCCCGGGAGGTTTTGAGCTTATCTTCCAGTTGTCGGATTTCCTCCTGGTATTGATCCACCAGGGAGGCGTGCTGGCTGAATTCCTGCTCCAGGTTATCGATCTTAGTTGCAAATCGGCGTTTTTCAAGCAGGGCTTCCCGGGCAAGATCATCTCTGCCCTTGATGACGGCAAGTTCTGCTCTGGTGTTCCACTGATCCAGGCGTTCCCGGACACTGTCCAGGTTTCGCTGAACCTTTTTTTTACTGGCAATGGCCCCGGCACAGGAGGTTTTCAGCTCCACCAGTGTGTCTTCAATCTCCCGGATCATCATTTTGATCATTTTTTCCGGATCTTCTGCCTTGTCCAGCATGGAATTCATGTTGGCGGTGATAATGTCTTTGAATCTTGTGAATATACCCATGATAAATTCTCCATCCTATGGTTAATTCCTTTGAGGTCAATCCCTTTGGGTTTTTGTTGCAGAACAATAACACCCATAAGCCAAGCCCGACCCCATTTTGTTCTTCTGGCTTGATTAAAAGCAGAAATCGTGCCAGGCCGACAAAAAACGCAATGATGAGCGTTTCAACTTTCGTTGTGGCAGGGGGTTACTGCCATGCATGTTTTTTATTATGAAAAGGTTGCCTTCACGTTTACCTCAGCTGAGCCCCTCCCCCGATGGGCAATAGGAACCGGACAATCGAGCTGTCTACAGTTCCGGTCCGGGCCCATTGCCCGTCGGGGGGAGGGGCGGTATAATGCCATTTACCATTTTCAATATTCGTTGTGTCCGCCAGGAGATGCGGGTTATAAAGAAACACCACAAGTCAGAAAGGCCTTGACCATGTGAAAGGAGATTGTTAGTGATAATCCATGAAGTTTTGGATATTAACCATATTATGGTGAAAAAACCATGAACGCTCATCCCTATGCCCAGCGATCCACTCCCACCGAGGCCCTGGGGCAGTCCGAGGCGTTTCTGGATTTTCAGGAGCGCTTGTCCCGGGTGGCTCCCATAGAGCGGCCCGTGCTCATTCTGGGCGAGCGGGGCACGGGTAAAGAACTGGCTGCGGCGCGACTGCATTTTTTATCCCAGCGCTGGCAGGGACCCCGGGTGACATTGAATTGTGCTTCCCTTGCCCCTTCCCTTGTGGAAACAGAATTGTTCGGCCATGAAAAGGGCGCTTTCACCGGGGCACTCCAGCGTCGCACCGGCCGGTTTGAGGCAGCACACAAGGGAACTCTGTTTCTGGATGAAATCGGCACCGTGCCCATGGAGGTTCAGGAAAAAATATTAAGGGTGGTGGAATATGGCGAGTTTGAGCGGGTGGGCGGTTCTGCACCCCTGGAGGTGGATGTCCGCATTGTCAGTGCCACCAATGCCGATCTTCCTGCAATGGCCCGTCAGGGCCGGTTTAAAGAAGATCTTCTGGATCGCCTGTCCTTTGAGGTATTGTTTGTGCCCCCCCTGCGGGAACGAAAGGGGGATGTGCCCCTGCTGGCCCGCCATTTTGCCGTGCGCATGGCCTACGAGCTTGGCCGGGATCACATCCCTGAATTCAGCCGTCAGGCCATGGAACATCTAAAAAGCCATCCCTGGCATGGCAATGTCCGGGAGTTGAAAAATGTGGTGGAGCGGGCCGTTTACAGGTCCCGGGGGCAGGTGATTCACCAGATCGTTTTTGATCCCTTTATTCCCCCCTATGAGCTTCCGGGGCAGAAACAGGCATCCCCGTCAAAGGCAACCCCAGACATTGCCACCGCCCACAACAACACTGCCAATAACATTCCGGAAGTATCATTGCCGGCAGCCAGGGATGCCCTGGAGATTTCTTTGTTGAAAAATGCCCTTGAAAGCACCCGCTATAATCAAAAAAAAGCAGCGAAACAGCTTGGCATCTCCTATGATCAACTCCGGGGTCTGTACCGGAAACATAAGGCCCGGCTGTCGTCTTGAATGTGCCCATGCTTATTTTTTTCAACATCATCCCGGCATTTTCTGGATCTATTTCAGGCAGACCTGCCTCCTCATCTAAATTGGACGAGGTTAGAATCAACTCCATTTATCATAATTCCGCCCTTATGCACAATTAGTGGACCAGTGCCTAAATATTATGATACTAGATCTTGAAGCCTTTAACTGGGGGCATCCTTCATATGATCCAAAAGTACTCTATCCCTTTTTTTGAAAAGCTATACTCAAAATAGGGGGTTATACTTTTGATAACCCAGAACCCGATACTAAACCAGGATCATTAAACAATGGCGCAAAAAATAAATATCCTACCCACCCTAAAAGGCTGGCTCTCCTCCCACCGTGAAGAACTGGATGCCCTGGTTTTTGACATTGACGGGGTACTTCTTGTTAAAGGCAGTTCAGCTCCGGGCAGCAGGGAGTTGCTGGCGATGCTCCGCAATGAAGAGATACCTTTTTATCTTCTGACCAATGATGGAGATCATTCCACACGGGAGAAATCAGATATTTTAAATGCTTCGGGCATTGATGTTCATCCGGAAGAGATTGTATCCTGTGCCGACGGCCTGGTGGAGCTGTTCCAGGAAAACAAACCTTCCTTGGCTCCTTTTTTTATCATGGGCAACCTGGGCTCCCCCTGCTTTGCCGAAAAAGCAGGTCTGTCCACCACAAGAAATCTTGATCAGATTGACCAGTGTCAGGGAATTATTGTGGGGGAAAAGGGCTATGACTGGGAACCCACCATCAATGCCGCAGTGAATTTTTTTGTGAAAAATCCCCAAGCCCCCCTGATTGTACCCAACCCCGATGAGTATTACCCTGGCAATGCCGGGCAATTGTGCATCGGTGCCGGCGGGGTGGGCCGGTTTATTTCCCATGTGCTGGAAAGTTATGGGATAAAGGTGGTACCTTTTTACCTTGGGAAACCCTTTGCCCCCATATTCAAGAAAACCCATGCACTGCTTGAACAGCGATATGGCAGACAGATTGCCCGGGATCGGGTACTGATGACCGGTGATTTCATTAAATCCGATGTCCAGGGAGCCTTGAATTTCGGTTATCGTTCGGCCCTGGTCCTCACCGGGGTGACCACCGCTGCAATGGTGGAAAAATCCGATGTCCAGCCGGATCTGGTTTTTCAGGCATTGGGATGAGTTAAAAAAGGTCTGACGCCGCTTTCCGCACTGCAGGAAAACCGGATCATCAAGTCATACGAAGGGAGGTGGGTGCCTCTTTTGCAGAAAAGAGATTGCGCATCCATGGAATCAAGACCATGTATATTGACCCAGACCATCGGACCGGATATCATCGGTCTTCATTTATAGTGTTCATCATGGCTTTCATCCTGGCATTTTCCGGAGAGGATGCCATGTCAGGTGTGCAATCGGATTTTTATGGTCATATTGTCATTGGCGGAGATAAGAATTATCCCCCCTTTGAATATCTGGATGACGGAGGGCGACCGGCCGGTTTCATAGTTGACATCAGCCGGGCCATTGGCCGGGAAGTGGGGCTTGAGATTTTCTTTCGTTTGGGCACTTGGGCCCAGGTTGTGGATGAGCTGGAATCCGGCCGTGTTGATGTGCTGCAGGGCATGTTTTATTCTCCGGAGCGGGATTTAAAATATGATTTTACCCAGGCCCATTCGGTGAATAATTATGTGATGGTGGTGCGCAATGGTGAAAGAAAGATTCCCACCAGCCTGGCAGAATTGGCGGATCTCCACATTGTCGTTCAAAAAAGCGACATTATGCATGACTTTGCCCTGAAAAACAAACTGGGACGTCCGCTTTCAGTGGAGGAAAGTCCGGAACGTGCGCTCAGGGAGCTTGCCGGTGGCAGGTACGATTGTGCCCTGATGGCCAGAATCCCCACGCTTTACCTCATCCGGAAAAATGGCTGGACTGATTTTGTACTGGGTAAAAAACCGATTTTAACCACCCAATATTGCTATGCCGTTGCGAATAACAACAGGGCGCTTCTGGCCCAGTTCAGCGAAGGGCTTAAAATAATTGAAGAGAATGGTGAGTATAGACGTATTTATGAAAAATGGTTGGGAACCTATCAAGCCCCATATCCTGATTTTTTAACCATTGTGGGCTATGTTTCCATGGCTGCGGTTCCCCTGATACTGCTGGCCCTGCTTTTTTTCCTTTGGTCATGGTCGTTACGAAAACAGGTGGCAAACAGAACCCTGGCCCTTGCCAGGCGTGAAAAACAATATCGCCTGCTTGCAGACAACACCCTTGACGTAATCTGGACCATGAACCTTGATTTTGAATTCACCTATGTCAATCCATCCATTGCTGAACTGACAGGTTATTCTCCAGGGGAGTGGACAGGAACTTGTCTGTCAGACCATTGTGATGAAGATAATTTTATCAGAATAACCCGGGGTATCGCCCATGCAATGTCCCGGGGAAAAAGGGACGCGGGTACGATTTTTGACGTTGGGATATTGAAAAAAGAGGGAGGAACGATCTGGGCGGAAATCCATGGCAAAATTATTTATGATGAAACAGATACCCCGGTGGGACTCCAGGGGGTTGCCCGGGATGTTTCTGAACGAAAACGCAATGAGCAGCGCATTGATCACTTGAATAAGGTGCTCCGGGCCATGCGGGATGTGAATCAGCTCATTGTGCACAAGCAGAATGCCACTGCCCTTATCCATCAGGTGTGCAGATTGTTGGTGGATAATCGGGGTTTTGCATCGGCAGTGATGGTATTAACAGACCATAATGACAAGCCTGTTGCCTGGGGCACCTCGGGAATTGCGGCATCTTCTCAAGCCCTGTTGGCAATGCTCCAGGCCGGGGAGGTTCCCCTCTGCTGTCCGGCGGCCCGTTCTGCTGGAGATATGGTGCTGATGGATCAATATTGTACCGCCTGCAGGCAGTGCCCCATCACAAAAAGAAATCATGGGATTATATCCATGTGCGTGGAACTGGACCATGATGGCAGATCTTTCGGCTATCTTGTGGCTGCTCTGGATCAACACCTGCATGTGGACAAAGAAGAAAAAACCCTTTTTAAGGAAATGGCCCAAGATTTGGCCTATGCCCTATACGTCCTGGAAAGTGATGCGGCCCGTAAAGCCTCCGAGGAAAAACAGCAATTACTGGAAAGCCAGCTGGCCCAGGCCCGGAAGATGGAGTCCGTGGGCCGCCTGGCGGGGGGGGTGGCCCACGATTACAACAATATGCTTGGCATCATAATTGGGTATGCGGAAATGGGGCAGAAAAATGTAGCTTCCGATGATCTTATGTATAGCTATCTGGAGGCCATTCTTTCCGCAGCCAGGCGTTCAACGGATATTACGCGGCAATTACTGGCCTTTGCCCGCAAGCAGACCATTGACCCCAAAGTGCTGGACCTGAACGATACCCTTGAAAGCATGCTCAAGATGGTTCGACGGCTCATCGGAGAAGATATCGAGCTTGTCTGGCAGCCCGGGACCGGGGTGTGGGCGGTTAAAATGGATCCCTCCCAGGTGGATCAGATCCTGGTGAATTTATGCGTTAATGCCCGGGATGCCATTGCCGGTGTGGGTAAAATCACAATAGAAACAAAAAATGTCTGTTTTGACGGGTCCTATTGCCGGGACCATGCGGGCTTTGTTCCGGGTGAGTATATTGTACTTGCCGTGAGTGATGATGGCACAGGGATGTCCCCGGAGACAATGGAAAATGTTTTTGAACCTTTTTTTACCACCAAAGAGCCGGGTAAAGGGACCGGCCTGGGTCTTGCGACTGTGTATGGCATTGTCAAGCAGAACCAGGGCTTTATCAATGTTTACACTGAACTGGAAAAAGGATCCACCATCAGAATTTACCTGCCCCGGCATCTGGATGGGGGGCTTGGGGAAACGATTGCGCCCGCCGTTGAAACGCCGTTGGGGCACGGGGAGAAGCTGCTGCTTGTTGAGGATGATGGCGCCATTCTGGACCTGTGCAAGCAAATGCTTGAAAATATGGGATATACGGTGTGGACAGCCGGTTCGCCGGGGGCAGCCCTGGCCCTGGCCGGAGATGTGGCCCACCAAATTGAGCTGCTCATCACCGATGTGGTGATGCCGGACATGAACGGCCGGGATCTGGCCGGTGAGTTTCTAGCCATGAATGCGGATCTTAAAATACTTTTCATGTCCGGCTATACCGCCAATGTCATCGGTCACCGGGGGGTATTGGATGAGGGTGTGAATTTTATTGCGAAACCCTTTTCCCAGAAAGAGCTGGGCATTAAAGTGCGTGAAATTCTGGACAATTAATCCTGTTGCCGTCAAGCCCGGGCCTTGGGGGTTCTGGAAAATTCAATCTATGAGGAAAAGGGATATTACATGTTGATAATCGGTCATAGAGGGTCCGCCGGGACATCCCCGGAAAACACCCTTAAATCATTTGAAGAAGCCGTGCAGGCCGGGGCTGATGCCCTGGAGCTGGACGTGCAGGTTTGCCGCACAGGGGAGCTTGTGGTTATCCATGACATGCGGGTGGATCGCACCACCGATGGCAAGGGGCTGGTTTCTGGGCTGAGCTTTGCTGAGCTGCGGTGCCTTGACGCCGGAGATAAAGAAAAAATTCCCACCCTCCAGGAGGTCCTGGACCTGGTGGACAACCGCATTGAAATCCATGTGGAGTTGAAAAGCGCCGGAACCAGCGAAAAAACTGCCACTCTTTTAAACCGGTATGTCAAGGACGGCAGGTACACCTTTGACCGGTTTGTGGTCAGTTCGTTCAATCACCATGAACTGGTGAATTTTAGAAAATTTAATAAAGAATGCCGTATGGCTGCCCTGATGGCCCACACCCCTTTGAATTATGCAGATATTATTGAAAAAGATTCGTTGGATCTCTGGTCTTTGAATCTGGATATAGACAACACCAGCCCTGAATTTGTCCGGTCGGCCCATGAAAAAGGATATCGGTTCCTGGTGTACACCGTCAATGATCTGGAAGATAAAAATCGTTTGGAAGAGATGGGGGTGGACGGTGTGTTTACCAATTTCCCGGCCCGGTTCATCTCCTTATGACATACGGTTATCCAGTATTTTTCGGGCTTGGTCATAACATGGGCCAGTCATCATAATTGGCGATCCAACGGGATCAGGCTTGAGACCCCGTTGGGCTATCAATGGTGATAAGTGGCAGAGCTTGTGATAAAGCCTCCAAAAACCTTATCCTTGATTACCAGTCAATGGGAAAGTAATCCTTTAAAAACTTGCCGCACCAGTGTTTGCCGGAGAGAATTCCGTGGAAAAAAGGATCACAGATCCGGGCGGCACCATCCACGATATCAAGCGGTGGCTGAAAATCATGGTGTTCTTCTTTTAATCTGGCCAGGATGGCGGGGTCTTCATCGGTCACCCAGCCCGTGTCCACAGCATTCATGAAAATCCCATACCGGGCCAGATCACTGGCTGCCGTGTGTGTGAGCATGTTCAGGGCCGCCTTGGCCATATTGGTGTGGGGATGGCGGCTTCCTTTTTTAAATCTTAAAAATTTGCCCTCCATGGCAGAAACGTTGACAATGTGCTTCTGCCCGGTGTTGTCCTGCTTCATCAGTTCTGCCAGCCGGTTGCACAGCACAAAGGGAGCCACAGCATTGACCAGCTGTATTTCAAGCATTTCAGCGGTGGGAACCTCCCCCAGTCTCAGTCGCCAGGAATTTGTTTTTCTCAGATCCACCTGCTGGAGATCTGCATCCAGTTTTCCCGCCGGAAACACCTGGGGTACATCCAGGCAATGATCATAGGCGTAAGGAATCTGGGACAGCTGGGCAGACTGGCGCAGTCCCACCCCGGGCGCGGAACCATTCCAGGTGACTGGCAGGGATTTTTCCCTGGCCACATTGTCGGTGTTTCCGTATTCCAGCTGGGAAATGCAAGTCTGGTGCTGCTGTAGAAGGGATTGGGCATCCCGGGGCAGGAGTGTCAAGTCCTTTGTCTCATTTTCCATGAGGTGGGCATAAAACCCCGGGGGGCGGCGCACGGTCTGGGCAGCATTGTTAATCAGGATGTCCAGTCGCTGGTAGGTGTCTTTGATGTGGTCGGTGAACAATTCCACACTGGGGGTGTGGCGAAGATCCAGGCCATAGACCTGAAGTCGGTGTCCCCATTGGGGAAAATCCGTTTCCCGGGAAAAGCGCAGGGCCGAATCTTTGGGAAAACGGGTGGTGGCAATGACCCTGGCACCGGCCCGGAGCATCATCAAGGTGGCCTGGTAGCCGATTTTAAGCCGGGAACCGGTGATCAAGGCCACCTGTCCCTTTAAGGAGGCTGTCTGGAATCGTTTCTGGTAATTAAATTCTGCACAGGCCGGGCACATGGCATCATAAAAATGGTGGAGCCGGGTGAACTCTGCCTTGCACACATAGCAGTTGCGAGGTGTTTCCAGGGTTTGTCCGGAATTTTCCCATTCCGGGGGCTCACTCATACAGGTAATCTGTTCCGGGGCTTTAAAAACTTCGGTTTCACGTGCCTTCCGGATGCCTGTGGCTGCCCTCAGGTGACGTTCGGTCTGAACGATGGCCTGTCTCTGCTGTCGTTTTTTTTCTTTATTGCGCTTTTTTATCTCTTTTCTATCGGGTCGGGAGATTTTCCCCGCCGCCGTGATCAGAGCGATACGCTCGGTTTCGGAAAGATGGACCAGCAGTTCGGAGTGTTCCACAATCTGCTCAAGTATGGGAATACAGGCGCGAATGGCTGCCAGGGTATCTTGTGGGGTATTGGGGTTGGGATCTGTAAGGATAATGCTCACCTTCTTTTTTGTTCATGTTTCTGCCAGCTAAATTGTATGGGCTTTAAAATTATGAAATAATTATATATTTGATGCTCATTTGTCAACCTGCTTGTGTGGGCGGTCCGTGATGGTGCATGTCTTCTCTTTCTCTGTTTGACCGATTTTGTGATTTGTTCCAATTCATGCAATAGGTTATTGTTTTCTATGACAATGCCGGCAGCAGAGCCCCCAACGGGCACCCCTGTTTGCCTTTCTGATTCTGGCTTGTCCAGGTTAGGCTTTGGTCATAACCTGGACCACCCGTCATGGAGCACGTGGCCCATGTTGTGAGCAAGTCCGAATTATGATATTGAAATGTGGCAGGAAAAGCCATGATGTCAATACTTACTCGAACCTTGAATCCCCACATGGGCCAAAGGATAATGTGAAAATGACCATAAAAGCCAGAATTATGCTGGTGGACGATGAAGGTATTGCCCTCAAAAGATTGAGACGGATTCTGGAGAAACAGGGCTATCTCGTCGCCTCTTATACCCATCCTGCAGGAGCCCTCAAGCGCATGGAAGACACCCCCTATGATCTTGTTGTCACAGATATGAAAATGCCCGGTATGGATGGACTGGAATTAATGATTGCCATCAAGGCCCGATTCCCTGCCATGGAGGTAATTATCATGAGTGGCTATGCCACCATTGACAATGCCATTGAAGCCACCCGGGAAGGAGCCTTTCACTACCTGCAAAAACCCTTTACCCCCGAACAGTTTCTGGACATTGTGGAAAAGGCCCTTAATCGTCTGAGGCTTAGAACCCAGGCTGCCATGGTTCCCCAGATACAAGAAGATAGCGAATGCAGGCTTTCACCCCCTGTGATCATTGGAAACAGCCCAAAAATCAGAGACATTCAGACATTGATTCATCAGATTGCCCCCACGGACTGCAGTGTTTTGATTACAGGGGATTCAGGCACCGGCAAGGAGCTGGTGGCCAGGAGTATTCATCTTGCAAGTACACGGTGCCAGGGACCCTTTGTGGCGGTGAACTGTGGTGCCTTTACTGAAACCCTTCTGGACAGTGAGCTTTTTGGACATGAGAAGGGTGCCTTTACCGGTGCCCTTAAAACCCGGGCCGGGCTTCTGGAGACAGCGCACATGGGCACGGTCTTTCTGGATGAAATCGGCGAGATGCCCCACTCCATGCAGGTGAAACTCTTGCGGGTGCTCCAGGAAGGGGAGTTGGTGCGAGTCGGTGGGGTGCAGGCCATTCCCGTTGATATCCGGGTGCTTTCAGCCACGGCCAAAGATTTGAAAGCCGAGGTTGAAACCGGTGCATTTCGAAAAGACATGTATTACCGCATCAATGTCGTTAACATTAATCTCCCGGCCCTGAACAAGCGCTGTGATGATATCCCCCTGCTGGCCTACCATATCCTGGATTGCCTGAACCGGAAAGGCTCAAAGCAGATAAGGGCTATCTCCTCCCGGGCCATGTCTCTGCTGAAAGGGTATGCCTTTCCGGGAAATGTCAGGGAGCTTGAAAATATCCTGGAACGGGCCGTTGCCATCAGCCGGTCCAATGAAATTCGGGCCTGTGATCTTCCGGCGGATCTTGAGGAGCTGGAGCTTCACACATACCAGAGACCTGAAAAGGACATGATGACCCTGGCAGAACTGGAAAGGGATTATATAGCCCACCTTTTAACCATCAATCACAATGCAAAAACAAAGACTGCAGAGATTCTGGGCATTGATCGTGCCTCTTTATGGCGTAAGATTAAAAAATTTGATTTGAAATAATAACACTTTAAAAATTATGGCTCATGTCGGATTCCAGGGGCTTATCCGGTTGGGGGCAGGCTTGCGTTATTTGCATGATCATTGGGGGCTTTGGTTTGTATAAACAGACGGCGATAACGCCAATAACACAAGCCTGACCCCGTCGCAAAAACGATTTTAATAAAAGACTCTGAAACACAACATGGGCCAAAATTATTTAGAACGTCAGATTTTGATCAGGCTCGTTGATTTTTAAAACACCCGCGTTCGTTTTTGCAACATCCTGTTCCTTTATCATTTTTCAGGTAATTTTGTATATCACTTCAACCCTTTGTTGCATCCTGCAACATCTTATCCCCAATATTTTCCTGAATAATTCCGCATTAAATTTGTAATGTTGTTTATATGTAGTTGAATCAAGTGCTTAGTCTTGATTGTCTGGGTAAAATCCTCCTGGCACAGTATTTGTAGTACTCCATGCCAGGAGGTGCACCGGGATGAATTCTGATTTGTTGGTCGTTTTTGAAAATGAGCAGGTGTTTCCTGATGCCTTGCACTATGCCAAGGCATTTGCCCTGCGAATTAATGCCGGGGTCACTTTTCTCATGCTGGTTTACATGTCTTTTTCCGGCCCTAACCTTCTGCGGGTTAAACGCCATGATCTGAAAAAAACAGGCATCCGGGTCAACCGACTGCTGGAGGAATGCTCCGTCCCTTTTATTGCAAGTGGTCTTAAAATAAATTCGGCCGTACGAATTGGTGATCCCGCCCACGAATTGCTGAAATTCCTGGCTGACAGGCCACCATTTAAGGTCATTATCTGGGGAAGCAGCCAGAATTTGCCCTTTGCATTGAAATCTTCGGGAAAACATTGGCTTGGGCGGGTAACCACGAGTCTGGAATGTCCACTTCTGGCTGTGAGAAAGCGAATACCAAAGACATAGAACACGACGATATGGGAAGGGGCATCCCAAAAATAAGCCCTAAAAACGAATAACAGGAAATTAACAGATGACAATGGAGAATTTATGGGACAATTGACGCCGGACATGATTTTGGTTCTGATTATGATAGCCTTGGCTATTTTTCTATTCATTGTGGAATGGGTCAGGGTGGATGTGGTGGCCATCCTGATGATGGTTGCCTTGCCACTTTTGCACCTGGTTACCCCCAAAGAGGCCTTTGTTGGCCTGAGCAGTAACGCAGTGGTGTCCATCATTGCCGTCATCATCATCGGTGCCGGTCTTGACAAAACCGGTATGATCAACAAACTGGTGAAACCTGTTTTAATGGTGGCAGGAACCAGCACCTCCCGGATTATTGTGGCTATTTCCGTCACCGTGGCCTTTATTTCAAGTTTCATGCAGAACATCGGGGCCGCTGCCCTGTTTCTGCCGGCCATCCAGCGTATCAGCAAAATGCAGAAGATTCCCTTAAGCCGTCTGCTCATGCCGGTGGGATTCAGTGCCATTCTGGGGGGGACCATCACCCTGGTGGGCTGCTCTCCGCTGATTCTGCTCAATGATCTTCTGCTTCCCTTTAATCTGAAGCCTTTCGGGCTTTTTGATGTCACCCCCATCGGTCTTGCCCTGATGGCCTCGGGTATTGCCTGTTTTATACTGCTGGGGCGGTTTATTCTCCCCCAGGGGGAGTGCCAGGGCACAGAGGACAATGAGGCCTTCTGTACCATAGATGGTCTTGCGGCAAATGAGGAGGAAGTCAATTCCCATTATGAGCTCACCACTTCCGATGATTTCATGGATTATCGTGATCCGGTGCATGTGGATGATCTGCGCCGTCGTTATCTTGTCAATGTGCTTGCCCTTACGGAACCCCCTGATTTTAAAACCCTTTCTCCGGCACCTGAAACAGAAATCCGTGCCGGTGTGGATCTTGTGGTCTGCGGCAGGAAACAAGATGTGGAACGCATGGCCCTTGCCGAAGAGATGGTGCTTAAAGAGACCATTGATTGTTACAGCAGCGAATTTGACACCTCAACTTCGGGAACGGTGGAGGCCGTTGTTTCTCCCCGATCACAATTTGCCGGGTTGACCCTGGCGGAAATTCGTATTCAGGATCGCTTCCGTGTAACCCCCCTGGAAATTCATCGCCAGGAGGAAACCTATCGGGCGGAAATTGATTCCATTGCCCTTCAGACCGGAGATGTAATCCGTTTTTACGGTACCTGGAAACGCCTGGAATCCCTGCACCGGGAAGGTGGACTTTTGTTCAGCATGCCTTCGGATCTGGAGGATATGCGCCCGGAAAAGGCCCTTTGGGCTGGCGGTTGGCTGGTGCTTTCCCTGGTGATGATCATGGGATTTGATATTCAGCTGTCCGTGGCCTTGATGACCGGTGCCCTTGGCATGGTGATCACCCGGGTTATCAGCATTGATGAGGCATACCAGTCCGTGGACTGGCGCACCATTTTTCTGCTGGCCGGGTTGATTCCCCTTGGTATCGCCACCCAGAAAACAGGCACTGCCGAGTGGATTGCCGGCTCTATTCTCTGTATTATCGGGGATGTCTCTCCCATCGTTCTCCTGACGGTGATCGGTATTCTTTCCACCATGTTTACCCTGGTGATCTCCAATGTGGGGGCCACGGTGCTTCTTGTTCCCCTTGTGGTGAACATGGCCATTGCTGCCGGAACAGACCCGAGAATGGCGGCTCTGG
Source organism: uncultured Desulfobacterium sp. (assembly GCA_963674605.1). Taxonomy (GTDB): domain Bacteria; phylum Desulfobacterota; class Desulfobacteria; order Desulfobacterales; family Desulfobacteraceae; genus Desulfocicer. The sequence continues at coordinate 3,855,721 of OY771474.1, forward strand.
TGGTGGGTCTTGCCACAAGCAATTCCTTTATGCTGCCCACCCACCAGGTCAATGCCCTTTACATGGGGCCGGGCCGGTATCGCACAGTGGATTTTATAAAAGCGGGCAGCCTGGTCAGTGTGGTTTTTTTGGTGGTGATGATTGCAATGATCAGTTTAATTTACGGCATCTAACAACAAGGAGCGTTATATATATGTCAATCGTAACTATTTCCCGGGGATCCTCTTCCATGGGTAAGGCAGTGGCGGAAAAAGTGGCAGCAACCCTTGGATACCAGGTGCTCAGTCGAGACCTGCTGCTCAATGCCAGTGATAAATTTCATGTTTCCCAGCAGAGCCTGCTCCAGGCACTCCATGATGCGCCGGGCTTAAAGGATCGGTATAAAAATACAAAGCAGATTTACATTGCCTATGTACGGGCCACTTTATTGGAAATGGTGGCCGGGGACAATGTCGTCTACCATGGTCTGGCAGGTCATCTTCTTTTAAAGGGGCTTGATCATGTACTCAAGATCCGCATTATTGGAAATCTTGAGAATCGTGTGATGCGGAAAATGAGGGAAGATGGTATTGCCCGCCATGAGGCACAATCCCTTATTCTTGCCGATGATGCCCAGCGCAAAAAATGGACCCGTCAGATTTATGGTGTCGATCCTGCGGACAATACCCTTTATGATATGGTTATCTGTATTGACAAGCTTTCTGTGGACGATGCCGCACAATTTATATGTGGTGCCGCCAATTCAACGGCTTTTCAGTCAACGGAGGCTTGCCTTAGAAAAGCCCGGGACTTGAGCCTTGCCTGTAATGTTAAGGCAGCTCTGGTAACGGAATTTCCCGAGGTGGGGATTACCTGTGAATATGGAAATATGCTGCTTTATGCAACGGAGAAGATTGCCCATAATGGAAAATTTAAAAAAATTCTGGACTCTCTAAAGCAGGATACACCGGGAATTTTTAATCTTGAAGTCCATGCCGGCGTTCCCGTTCCCCTGGATGCTGTTTGAAAAAAGCCCGGCAACCCGCTAAGGACAACGATTAGACCATAAGGAGGAAGTCATGTCCGTTTTAATATTTACTTCGGATAATCAGGAACTTGAAGATAACATCGCCCGGGAAACAGCACAGCATCTGGGCTATAAAACCCTGAACCATACTTTTTTTGATGAAATTGCTCAACAATATTCACTGGATCCTTCCAAATTGAGGGAGGCAATGACAACAACTCCTTCCATATTAAAGCGGATGTCTTCCAAGCTCTGGCATTATTCCCTATCCTGTGTGGAAACAGCGGTGTTGGATCGGTTGCTGGAAGATGATATTGTTTGCTGGGGACTGGGGGCACATCTGTATGTTCTGGTGGTGTCCCATGTCCTGAAAGTGCGCCTGGTCGGTGGTGATGGGTCTGCCGCAGTGACGGACACAAAAAAGGAACGCCTGCGGGAAAAATGGTCCATGATGGCCTGGCACAGAAAGGAAGCGGATCCCAGGCTTTATGATCTGGTGATCAATCTGGATCAGATCAAGCCCGATGAGGCGGTGAGTACTGTTGCCGCCACCGTGGCATATCCGCGGTTTAAACCCATGACCTATTCCATTAATAATCTGGCGGATCGCGCCCTGGCAGCAAAAGTGAAAAATGTTCTGCTGAAAACATTGACCGATATTCAGGTTCATGCCCAGAACGGCACGGTCGTGGTGACAACCACCTGCCTGAAGCGGGAAAAAACAAAGAAAATTGCCGCCATCAAAGAAATTGCCGGTCAGGTGGAGGGGTTGGGATACCTGGAGGTGCACTGGAATGTGGACCGGGTCAATGAGGCGTCCATCGGTAACCGTTGATGTCGGTCACAACTCCCTGTGACTCACACACCCTGAATTGTTTTACAAAAATACTTGTAACCAAGGAGATACTGATGTCAAAGCAACTTGAAATTCTACTGTTGGATGATGAACTGATCGTGGGAAAACGCCTGAAACCGGCTCTGGAAAAAATCGGATGCTGTGTGGAGGTGTTCCAGGACCCCCGGGAAGCCATGAAGCGTATAGGGGACAAAGAGTTTGATATTGTGATCACGGATATCTATATGGAAGAAATGGATGGCATGCAGGTGCTTGAAATGGTTCATGATCAATGGCCCAGGACAAAGATTATCATGATCACCGGATATGCCATGATTTCCCTTGCAAGGGATGCCATGGAAAAGGGTGCCTTTGATTTTATTGCCAAACCCTTTAAACCGGATGATCTGAGAAAGGTCATCGCCAAAGCGGCTGAAGCCCTGGGATCTTCCCTTGATTTTAACGCACCTGTGCATTGATTTAAGTGGTAAGTATTCGGCCAGCACCCCATCTGCAGCCATTTGTGCCTGCTTACATAGCATTAGTATGCTCTACGCAGTCCCAAATGGCCGAATATGGGGCACTGCCCAAACATTTACAATACCAACCCGGATATTTACTTTGAATGGATAAAAAATGGAAACACTACAGCAAAATACACAGAAGCCTGACAAAGAAGGGGAGGGTGAAAACACCGTGAAACATCTGTATGGTCACATAGCCGATATTCGTGAGGCCCAGCAGACCTTAATGTCACGGCGACATTTCAGTGTTAGAAAACAGATTTATCTGGGCAACGTTCTTGTCTTTCTGTTTGTTCTGGTAATTGCCGTGGTGCTGATTCTCAACAACGAAAAGGTGCAGACTCGGCTGAAATTTCTTGAGTTTGTCAATGAATTTTCAGCCGAAGTTCAGCAGGCCCGCCGCTATGAGAAAAATTATTTTCTCTACGGAACCAATCTCAGCGATGCCATTGAAAACATTCATCTTGCCAGGTCCATATTTGCCGGGGAACTTGATACGTTTTCCGAGCTGCAGGATCAAATGACCCGGCAGACCATTCTTAAAAAAATTGAATCCTATGAGTCGCTTCTGGGGCAGTTGTTCCAGAAGCAGCAACAGGATGTGATGGATCTTCACAAAACTGCCTTTTCCAAAGAGATAGAAACCCACCTCCGGGAGTATGGTCAGGATATTCTTGTGTCGGCCCAGAGTATGATGACCGTTGAAAAACGTGCCCTTGAAAGATCCCTTGATCAATCCCGGGATTTTCATATCTATTCCATTCTGGTATTGCTGGTACTGCTTGCCATGAACGCCTGGTTGCTGGTGGGGAGAATTTATTCCACCCTGAGTCGATTTTCCACCTATGCCCAGCGCATTGCCTCCGGGGATTTCAGGCCCATCCTGCCCAAACGAAAGTTCCGGGATGAATTTACGGATCTGGCTGTTGCCATCAATGAAATGATCAAAGAGATTGATACAAGAGAAGCCGTTCTTATTCAGACCCATAAGATGAGGGCCGTGGGAACACTGACCTCAGGGGTTGCCCACGAGCTGAACAACCCGTTGAACAATATCATGCTTACGGCCCACATGATTTTGGAGGATTATCAAGAGCTGTCCGATGATGAGCGTAAAGATATGCTCAAGGATGTGACAGAAGAAACGGATCGTGCCCGTAAAATCATTCGTAATCTTCTGGATTTTGCCCGGGAAAGCTCTTCTGCCATGGAATCTGTGGATCTGCATCAGCTTTTAAAGGAGACCATTACCCTGCTGGAAAATCAGATCCGACTGTCGGGTATCACCGTGGACATTCAATTCACCGATGATCTTCCCCGGATACACGGGGATGCCCAGAAGCTCCAGCAGGTGTTTGTCAACCTGCTGCTCAACGCCATGGACGCCTCGAAAAAAGGTGGGAAAATACAGGTCATGGGATGTCTGGATGAAAAGACCGATGCTGTGAAGGTCACCGTCATTGATTATGGTGATGGCATCCCCCATCACATTGTTTCATCGGTGTTTGACCCATTTTTTACCACCAAGCCCAAGGGCAAGGGAACTGGATTGGGCTTGAGCGTTTCCCAGGGAATCGTGGCGAAACACGGCGGTACAATCAAAGTTAAGAGCAAAGAGGGCAGTGGGTCAAGTTTTACGGTGCACCTTCCGGTGGTTACCTTTCCGGACCACCTCTCCTTTCATCTTTGAGGTATTGTCCGAATATTTCATATTGATTATTCCGCCTTTATGTTTTATCCATCAAGAATGACTGTACGTGATAATCCCGTTTTTTTCAGACCGATGTCTGGGAAAACGGGATTATCGCGGGCTTGGTCACATAGCAATAGTATGCTACGCAGTCCTAACTAAGCGAATATGGGGAACTGACCAAACGTTTACAGAACCAAGCAGAATGTTTACATTTTTATGGTAAAAAAAACTTTAGGATGAAACGGGTTAATATTTCAAACTCACGGCTGGCAAAAGTGGCTGTGCAATGTGGAGGCATTTTAATATCACCCCTGCCGTTGCTGCTGGTCATTGGAATACAAGACCCTTTGCCACCTGCGTGGCGCATGGCCATTGCCTGCCTGGCCTCCACCACTGCCTTTGTTTGTGCGCTGACCTTGTTCCGGTGGCCCGGGCCCGGTAAGTTTTTCGGTGGGGTATCCGGGGGGGCGGCCTTTGTGGCGGCCTTGCCCTGTCTTGTTGAAAATCCCTTCATGGCCTTACTGGGGGCGGTGGCCTTGATCACCGGTGGCTTTGCATTGCTGGAGTTCACCCCCCTCACCGTTCATGACAGGGAAAATATTTCCGGGGTTCAGCCTGTCCAAAGAGAGGTGTGGGAGGAGATTTTTAACCGTCCCGCCGCCATTGTCTTTTTTACTTTTCTGGGGTTGTGCCTTGTGGGTACCTTGATGCTTCTTATGCCCGGTACCATGACCGACACGCCCATTGCCCTTGTGGATGCCGCCTTTACCTCGGTGAGTGCGGTGTGTGTCACAGGCCTGGTGGTGCTTGATACCCCCACAGATTTTTCCCTGGCAGGGCAGGGGGTCATCCTTATTCTTATTCAGTTCGGGGGGCTTGGTATCATGAGCATTACCACGGTTGCCATGCATGCCATGGGGCGACGATTAAGTCTGCGCCAGGAACGCCTCATGACCTCTTTGATGGACGCCGATCGCAAGGACCTGCTGGCATCCCTTGTGCTGATTCTTAAATTCACCTTTCTGGTGGAGGCTGTGGGCGCACTTTTCCTTGGGGGTGTTTTTTATGCCATGGGTGACAGCCCCGGTCAGGCCGCCTGGCAGGGCGTTTTTACGGCCATATCCGCTTTTTGCAACGCCGGTTTTTCCCTGCAGACACAAAGCCTTATTCCCTATCAGAATGCCCCTCTGGTTTTGCACATGGTTGCTGCATTAATTATCTGCGGGGGGATGGCACCTGCCACCAGTTTACTGATTCCCCGGTGGCTGCAGGGCAAAACGGTTCCGGTGACGGTGCACATAGATCTCGTAACCACAGCGGTGTTATTGATTTCCGGAAGCTTTTTCATGCTGGCCTTTGAGTGGAACGGCGTATTGTCGGGCCTGTCTTTTTTCAATAAGGTCCACAATGCCTGGTTTCAATCGGCAACCCTGCGCACCGCCGGATTTAATTCCGTGGATCTTGCAGGAGTCATGAGTCCCACTTTTCTTGTCATGCTTTGCCTGATGTTCATCGGGGGGTGCCCCGGTGGCACAGCCGGTGGGATAAAAGCCACCACCATGGGTATTCTGGCAATGACCTTCTGGGCCAACATCACCCATCGCAACGGGGTGACGCTGCAGAACAGAAATATTCGTCCGGTGACGATTTTTCGCGCCATCACCATTGTGGTTTCAGGAGGGGTGATCTGGTTTGTGGTGGTATTAATGCTGGAAGTCACCCAGCAGATTCCCGCCCGGAGCATCATCTTTGAAGCCACTTCAGCCATTGCCACCGTGGGGCTTTCCATTGGTGCCACGGCACAGTTTGATCAGATCGGAAAGCTTATTGTCATACTTGCCATGTTCATTGGACGTATTGGTCCGGTGACGCTTTTCATGCTGTTAAGTGATGCTTCACTTCCCCCGGTTTCCCGTTGTCCTGATGCAAAAATAACCCTTACATAAAGGCTTTTTCATATGATTCAACAGATATTAATCATTGGTCTGGGGCAGTTTGGCATGTCCCTTGCCCGGACCTTGTCCCAGAAGGGCGCTGAAGTACTGGCCGTTGATCCCCAGAAGCCTCTGGTGCAGGAGGCCTCCGTCTTTGTCACCGAGGCCCTGGCCATGGACGCCACCGACGAGGTGGAGCTTGCCCGGCTTCATCCGGAAAAACGAGATGCCGTGGTGTGCGCCATCGGTGATGATTCCAAAGAGCAGTCCATCATCTGTACGGCATTGCTCCGGCAGATGGGGGCACCCTTTATTGTTGCCCGGGCCAATGACAAAATGCACCAGCGCATTCTGCACCTGGTGGGGGCACATAAGATTGTGAACCCCGAACAGGAATTTGGGATGCGCTTTGCCAATCGCCTGCTGTATCGTCATGTCATTGCAGACACAGCCATTGGAGAGGATCTTAATCTTACGGAAATTCGTATACAACCCTCCATGGTGGGAAAGAATCTCATTGAACTGGCATTGCCCAGACGTTTTGGTATACTGGTGGCGGCCATACGCCGGGGCTCCCCCGATCGCATCATACAACCCTCCCCCCATGAGCCCCTGCAGGCCGAGGATAATCTCATGATTGTCTGCAATGAAACGGCTATTTCAAAATTTATAAAGGGAGTTTGACCATGAGAAGTGCACGCGCGGTGCGTATAGGGCTGTGGCTGATGATGGGGGTCAACCTGCTGATGGCGTTGGGTTCCATCTGGATTTTCATGCGCATGGCACCGGCCATTGAGGTGATTATTGACAGAAATGAACGCTCCCTTGAGGCATGTGAAGAAATGCTGGCATCACTTGCGTTGATAGGGCCGGACAGGGGGGGCAATCAGGCATTGAAATCTTTGTTTATTGCCTCATTTAAACGGGCTGAGAACAACATCACAGAAGCGGAGGAACCCGTGGCCCTGAAGTCCATCCATGCCAGTTTGCAAAAGGCTTTTCTGGGCGATATGGATGCCCGCCGGGAACTGGTTTCCGCCATAGCACTGCTGGCAAAAACCAATAGAGAAGCCATGATAAAAGCAGATGTCCATGCCAGGCAGTTTGGCTATGCAGGGGCCTGGGCAATTGTTTTTATGGCGGTTATTGTTTTTATGGCGGGGATGCTGTTCAAACGCAGCCTTCGCAATAATCTTGTGAACCCCTTGGGGGAAATAGAAGCGGTGATCTCTGCCCATCAGAATGGAGATATCATGCGGCGCTGCACCGGAACCGACCTGTCAAGGGATGTGCAGGGGCTGTTTAACGGATTAAATGAATTGCTTGATAAAATGCAGTTTCAGACCGTTGCCGCCAGCAATTTCCGGGCCTGGTTTTAGGGGATGTTCCTTCCCTAAGGTGGCAGATCTTATGACAAAGTCAGCATTGGGCGCACTCCCATTTTCCCGCTTTGCTCACAATATGGTTTATTTGTCATAATTGGCGGGGCCAACGGGGTCAGGCTATGTGGTATTCGAGCCTGAGTTTTTTATCAGGCTCTATGATTTTGTCAAGAACCTGTGTTTAAAAGCAAATTTAAACAAAAGCGCCAATAACGCAAGCCTGACCCCTCCCTGATGAAGCCTCAAGCCGGAAAAATGGGAATGTGCCCTCAGCATTCGTATGCTGCGCAGCTCCAAATATAGGCGAGTATGCTTACGGGCCAAATATTTATTTTATCAACCCGAATATTAACAATTCAACCATGATGTTCTGCCTCACATAGGTACCGAGACCCATCTTGTATGGATTGGAATAAATTGCTTGCTCCACATAAGTGGTTATGCGATATTGCTCATTATATTTGAGTGGGTGGTTCAGGGGATTGGCTTATTTGAAATCTCACGGCTTTTTCCCTGAAAATAATCGTTGGATGATGATCAAGGGAGAGAATCAAATGGATTCAAAAACCAAAGTCGGGATTATTATTTGTCATCGTTATCGTCGCTGTGCCGGTGGAAAGTGTTTCCGTTCCATGCGTAATATGGAGGGGGCTTTCAGTATTTATGGCACCCCACCGGAGCTGGTGGGCTTTACCACCTGTGATGGCTGCCCCGGGGGAAATATAGAGTATGCCGGGGCTGAGATGGTGAAAAACGGAGCCCAGGTGATTCATCTGGCAACAGGTCTGGTGGTGGGCTATCCGCCCTGTCCTTATATTGATATATTTAAACCTTTTCTTGAAAAAAGGTTTGGGATAAAAGTGGTGGTGGGTACCCATCCCATTCCCACCAGCTATCTTGATATGCACACCCATCTGGGTACCTGGAAAGATGCTTCCTGGAATCCACTGATTGCGCCCACCATGACCGATGAAAAAATGCGTGCAGCGTATAATTGATTTTGCGTGGAATGTTGGCGTTTACGGCCGGTTTGGACTTTACGAGCCAAAATGAATGAGTTTGTTGATTTAAAGGCGATTTCAGTTTGATTCAATTTTGTCGTCACAAGATATGGTTGATTAGCTGAGCTAAAATAGACCCTGTAGACGATGGTGGTGCCTGAAATATGAAGATCGCAACAGCGATTAACAGCACCATGAATGAATGGAAAGAGGGAAAAAATATGACGGATATTTATGATGAATTAAAGATAAAAGCCCGGGCCTTGTGGCAGCAACATGGGCTGCTGGATGAACCCATACAGGTCACAGCCCGGGCGCTTTCCACCCATGAAGCCATTGGAAACCCCGAAGCAGACGATTATCCCATTCAAAAGGGGAAAGAAAAACTCATGCAGGCCGATTTTAAGGGTGCCCTGGGACAGGCATTCACCGATCATTATGCCGATTTCAATGGTACCCTTGGGGAAATTTTGGAGATGAGGCTTCACAATAACTATCGGCGCTCCATCTTTGTTGCAGCCTTTAATGCGGTGTATCGTTATCTGGGCTTGGTGGGGGGAACCATTCATTGTAAAGACGAAGAACCCGTGGTCTGCGCAGATAAGCTATTGGCTTATATCCAGGAAAACCATCCCGGGCCGGAGAAAAGACGATTGCGCATCACCCAGATCGGATTGCAGCCCCGGATGACGGAAAAACTGTCCTCCTTTTTTGACATGCGTCTCATTGATCTGGACCCGGAGAACATCGGTCAGACCAAGTATGATGTGAAAATCGAGGGGCCCCAGGCCACCGATGATGCCGTCAGCTGGTGTGATCTGCTCCTGGTGACAGGCTCCACCATTGTCAATGGCACGGCCGGGCGATTCATTGGAGACACACCGGTCATTTTTTATGGAACCTCCATTGCAGGACCTGCAAAGGCCCTGGGGCTGACTCGGTTTTGTGCGGAATCAAGATAGTCAGAGATCATGTGAAAATGAGGTGAAGGTATTGGACCTGACCATAAGATAGGCCATGCTGGGGAGGGGGCAGGCTTGTATTATTGGCACTTTTGTTAAAATTTTGTCTTGAAACACAGGTGGTTCTCAAAAGTATAGAGCCTGATAAAAAACTCAGGCTCTAATACCAGATAGCCTGACCCCATTGGCCCGCCAATGCTGGCAGGTGGTCCATGTTGTGACCAAGTCCTTTTTTTGCAATTTTCTATGTAACGTTAAGGTTATGTAATCCAACCAAAATTCTTGTTTGACCCAATCTGCAAAGTCCATTGAAAAGATTTGGCATCCTTGTATATTAAAAATAATAAAAAAAGGTGGCGTGGGGGTATTCAGCTCGTGAAACTGTAAAACAAAAATGAAGGATGACAAAAATCTCTGTGTTTTATGTCCAATATGTGTTTTTTTTGTTTCAAGAATGTGAAAAAAATAGTACTTTGAGCTTTGTATCAACAAAATGACGATGTGTCTGCCCGTACGAATTGAGAACTTATAACCCGCAATTCAATTTTATCTGATTTGTTTGTGATTGAGCTGATCGCAATCATTCAATGGGGGAAATATGGCTGAAAAAAAAGCGGAGAAACAATCAGTAAAAAAAGCAGAAAAACCAACAAAACAAAATTCACCCGCTTTAAATCGAAAATTCAATGAACAGCAGGCCATTTTAGATGGAATCAGCGAAGTGATATATGTCTCTGATCCGGCAACCTATGAATTGCTTTATATAAACGAGGCTTTTGTCAAAAATTGGGGAGACTGTACCGGGCAGCAGTGTTACAAGGTGCTCCAAAACCTTGAAATGCCCTGTCCGTTTTGTACCAACGACAAAATTTTTGATCCTGACAATACTTCCGGTGAATATGTCTGGGAGTTTCAAAACCAGGTAACAAAAAAATGGTACCGGTGCATTGACAAGGCCATTTACTGGCCCGATGGACGTCGGGTTCGGTATGAAATGGCCATTGATATTACCCGCCAAAAAGAGATGGAAGATGCGTTGAGGGCCCAGTCCCAGGAGATTCTTGAGCTTTCAACCCCGGTGATACAGATCTGGAAAGGAATTGTGATGGCACCGCTTATCGGTTCACTGGATAGCCAGCGAACCCAGCACTTCATGGACCGATTTCTCAACTGTATCGTTGAGAGCCAATCCCAGGTTGCCCTGGTGGATATTACCGGGGTACCAACCATTGATACCCAGACGGCCCAGCATCTCATTGAGGCCATTACGGCCTCCCGCCTTTTGGGAACCAAGGCGATTCTCACCGGTGTCAGTCCTTCCATTGCCCAGACCCTGGTGCACCTGGGAATTGATTTGTCCAGCATAGAGACACACACCTCCCTGGCCAAGGGACTTGCCATGGGATTGAAAATCCTCGGATTCAGGCTGGAAAGGCTTGATTCTGACCGGGAAAAATAACCCTGAAATTCAGTAAATTTTCGGCCAGCATCCCATTTTCACCTATATTGGCCTGCTCACACAGCATTCGTGTGTGATGCAGTCCCAAATAAAAGAAGATGGCGTGCGCAGGTCAAACATTTACAGATCAATTCCAATATTCACGAAATCCAAGGCATCCTTAAAAGCTACATTACCTTTTTTAGAACATTTCCCATTTGTAAGGATGTCTTTTCAAAAGAGTGTAAGGTACTTTTGGGCTCATATGAAAGATGCCGAATTCAAGTATTTATTTTATTATTTTCAAAAGTTTGGGAGATCACTATGGGTGCAGACAGCATCGCAGTAAATAGAATTCGCAATATTTTGCTGGTTACCGTTCCGCCGGATCCTGAGGATGAAACCATCACCGTTCTCCAGGAGAAGGTTTTGAAGGCCATGAGCCGGCATGATGCAAAAGGTGTTATCCTGGATATTTCCGTGGTGGAGACCCTGGATTCTTTCTTTGCACGTACGATTTCCGAGACATCTCAAATGGTGGAACTTATGGGAGGGCGTACCATTGTCAGTGGCATGCAGGCAAATGTTGCCATCACCGCCACCCAGCTGGGCTTGACCCTGGACAATATCCGGACAGCCCTGGATGTGGATATTGCATTGAATCTGCTGGAGAACATGGATTAATAAAGGGGAGCAGGATATGCTCAATGACGCTGCTGTTGAAATTATAATCCGCGTGGAAGGAGATATTGTTCTTGTGCGAAAAAAAATTCGTGAGGCTGCTGGATTCGCCGGATTTGGAGGAACGGATATTACCAGAATCGTTACGGCTGCCTCAGAACTGGCCCGAAATATTTTTAAATACGCGGGAAAGGGAACCGTGCGCTGCACCAGAGTGGAAAATGGAAGCCGGCAGGGATTGACTATTGTTTTTAAAGATCAAGGGCCGGGAATCAGCGATGTCACCCGGGCCATGCAAGCAGGGTATACCACCTCCAATGGGCTGGGCATGGGGCTGCCGGGTTCCCGGCGGTTGATGGATGAAATGCACATTGAGTCAGCTCCGGGTGAAGGTACAACTGTTGTTGTATCCAAATGGTTGAAATGATGGAACTGAATCAAAAAAGGATTGTTGTCACCAATGCCGGGGATGTCAGCCTTGCCCGGAAAATCGTCCGGGAGATGGGTGAATCCCTTGGGTTTGAGAGTCTCCTTGTACAGGAACTTGTCCTTGTGGCAAGTGAACTGGCATTTAATATCATCAATCATGCAGGTCAGGGAGAGATGTTTTTCATTCCTCTGGAAGGTAAGAAAAAAGGAATACAGTTGGAAACCCTTGACAAAGGACCCGGCATTCCGGATATTGAAATCGCCATGACGGATGGTGTCTCCTCGGGAACTTCACTTGGTGATGGTCTTGGTTCCATTAATAGAATTATGGATGAACTGGACATCCGTTCACCGGTGACAAACGGAAGAGGTACCCGGCTCTGCTGTAAAAAATATCTTCCCGTGGCACACCCATGTCATTGTCCCCCACCATTGTCTGTGGGGGTGGGGTCACGCCCCTATCCCGGAATGCATCATAATGGGGATAGTTTTATTGTCAAGTACTTTGGATGCCGGTTGCTGGTGGGGGTTATTGATGGGCTGGGACATGGAACTTTTGCCCATGAAGCGGCCCAGCGAGCCAGGCAATATGTGGAAAAACATTATGATCAGCCATTTGAAAAAATTTTCCAGGGCACGGGCAGGGCCTGCAGATCCACCCGGGGAGTAGTAATGGCACTTGTGAAATTTGAATGGGATACCGTTCCCATAAAGCTGACATTTGCCAGTGTCGGTAATATTGAGGTCCGTCTTGAGAATGGAAATGCCGGTGCATTACCCGTTCGCCGGGGAATTATCGGTAAAAATGCACCTGCCCCCATAATTCATGAACAATTTTTTGATCCTGGAGAGACCCTTTTCCTTTTTTCCGATGGAATCACCTCCCATTGGCCCAGGGATGAATTCCTTTATCTGAAGGAAAAATCGGCGGATGAAGCTGCTCGAATCATGTTGACCACCCTTGCAAAGGAAAATGATGATGCCACACTGCTCATCGTAAAATCAAACCTGTCGGAGAGCTTACTGAATGGATGAGAAATCGTTGATCCTTCAATTAAATCAGGAAAAGATTATCTCTTCTCGACTCAGAAGAGAGGTTGAAGAAGTTAACCATGAGCTGCACAAAACAAATTCCGAGTTAATGGCGCTCACCTTTGAACTTGATGACCGGGTTGAAGAACGAACCCGTAAATTACAGCAATCGGAACAGGCACTTCGGGAACACCGGGATCATCTCCAGGAAATGGTCAAGGCACGCACGGCATCTCTGGAGAGGATGAACGCCACCCTGTCCCGGAATATGAAAGATCTGGAAGCCTCCGAAGAACAATTTAGAAGTCTTGTGGCCACCATTCCGGATATTGTCTATCGAATTGATTCCAGAGGAAGATTCACCTTTGTTAATGATGCGGTGGAAAAACTTGGCTATACACCAGATGAACTCTTGGGGGAACATTTCCGAAAAATAATTGTTTCGGACTACGAAAAAGAAATATCCCTGGAAAATGTTTTAAAAAATACCGAAACCATAAACACAGAAAAAAAAACGATAAAGTTATTTGACGAAAGACGTACCGGAAAAAGAAAAACAACAGGTTTGGAGATTAAATTGCTGTGCAAGGACAGTTCCCGGCTCTATTATGGCAATCTTCAAAAACTGGAAAAACGCAGTGTGATTGTGGAAGTCAATTGTACAGGTCTTTACCGAGAAAATAGTACCAAGGGAGAAAGCGTCTATATCGGTACAGTGGGGGTCATCCGGGATATATCGGAGCGAAAGTGCCTGGAAGATGATTTAAGAAGAGCCAGGGACGAGCTGGAAATTAAAGTTCAGCAGAGAACCCAAGCCCTTGTCCAGAAAAATAAGGCATATAGCGAAGAGCTTATAAAGAGTCAGCTCCTGGAAAAGGAACTGATCCAGGCCCAGAAAATGGAGGCCGTGGGTACCCTTGCAGGCGGTATTGCCCATGATTTTAACAATATCCTTTCCATTATTCTTGGCTTTGTGGAATTGTCCAGTGATCATGCCGGGGAAAATGACGAGCTTGCTGAAAATCTCAGGGAGATTAGGGTGGCGGGAAACCGGGCAAAGGACCTTATCAAACAGATTCTCACCTTTGCCAGAAGATCCGATGAGGAAGTTCAGCCCATTAAGGTCAGCCTCATCGCAAAGGAAATTCTCAAGTTGTTGCGTTCAACCATTCCCACCTCCATTCTCATTGTTGACGATGTGAAAAGTGATGGACAGATCATTGCCAATCCCACCCAGCTGCACCAGATTTTCATGAATCTTGCCACCAATGCGGTCCAGGCCATGGATAAAATGGATCAAGGAATCCTGACATTTTTCATTCGGGACATCGACATTGACCATCGTATGAATTTTAACAGGCCCCATCTTGCCCCGGGCAGATATGTCATGATAAAAATTACGGATACCGGCAAAGGTATTCCCAAAGCTTATCTTGATTTGATATTTGAACCTTATTTTACCACAAAAACCTCCGGGGAAGGAACGGGACTGGGGCTTTCTGTGGTTCATGGAATTGTGAAAAATTGCAATGGAGATATCTCGGTGAAAAGCGGCCCGGATACGGGAACGGTATTCACCATTTTTTTTCCTTTGGTGACGCATGGGATGGAATCCGTTGTAGACGACAAAAAGCATCTGTCCATGGGTGAGGAGCGTATTTTTGTGGTGGATGATGAAATGATGATTGTCAAGCTCACCTCCCGGATTCTGGAGCAGTTGGGGTATACTGTGGTTAGTTCAAACAATAGCTTGGAAGCTCTTGAAATAATTCGGAAAAACCCTGAAGGATTTGATTTGGTGATTACGGATATGACCATGCCCCATTTAACCGGGGACAGACTGACCCATGAAATATTAAAAATCCGACCGGACCTGCCGGTTATTATCTGTACAGGTTACAGCCCACGGATCAATGATGATACCGTTGGCAACACAGGAGCCAGAGCCCTGCTCATGAAACCGGTGAATAAAGAAAAATTATCTGAAATAGTAAGGTCTGTGCTTGATGGGTAGTGCGTTATTCTTTTTATTTTTTCACCAGTTCAATCGCCTCCAGGGCCGATGCAAGATCCTTTTGAATGTCAAACAATTTGTCCACCCTGGTAATTTTCAGCATTTGCCTTACATTGTCCGGGGGTTCACATAAAAAGCAGGCTTTTCCCGCCTGGAAGGTCAGTTTCCGTACTTTCAGGAACAGCATGATGGCCGAACTGTCCGCAAAGGACATCCCCCTTAAGTTTATCAGGCAGTGTTTTCCTTCAATCCCCTTGGTAAACTCGGGAATATCCATTTTTGAAATCTTGTCTGCATCCAGCTGTCCGAACAGGTGGAGAATCACCATGCGGGCCGTTTCGTCCTTAAAGTAGGAAAATTCCTTGTGTCCCACATTTTCCAGCAGTGAAGTGACGGCACCTTCCCGGGTGTCAAACACCACGTCTTTAAAAAGATCATATATCCGGCTCACCTTCAGGGAACGTATCAGCGGTGGCTGGATGCCGCAGAAGGCCAGTTGGAATTTTTCCCTCTGGGATCTTTTGTACAGTTTCACCAGAAACCCTATACCCGACGAATCCATGAAGGTAACCGGGGAAAGGTCCATGAGGACCGTGTTTTTGCCGTTGATCCCCTGGAGGATGGTCTCTCCATGGTTGAAAATCCTGTTGGCATCCAGGGGATTTTCAAGGACAATAATATCCATGACCAGGGGAATGTCCTGGTTTGTCTCCCCCGTGGCAGGGGACGGTACATCTGCCGTTTGTTTTGCCTTGAGTTGGAAAAATAGTTTTCGATGTTTCATGTAAAGAATGGGGGGAAGGATCAGGATGCCGAACTTGAAGAAGCCTATAAAATAACGCTTGAACAGTCGCATGGGGTCCTGGGTGATGCGGTATATCCATTCCAGGCCGCTTTTTTGTATCCACACCGGGGCCCTTTTCACCCGGCCGGTGATGAATTCAAAGGTGCCGCCGATGCCGATGGTCACAGCGGCTTTGAGTCTGGAGCGATTACGTTCAAACCACATCTCCTGTTTGGGATTGCCGAACCCCACAAAGAGGATGTCCGGCCGGGCCGCATTGATCGCTTCCAGAATCTGTTGGTCCACGGTCTCCTCGTCAAGGATTTCTTCGCCTTCCACATGGACAAAGGGAGAACTGATACCGGCAATGTGCAAATCCGGATGTCTTTTCTGGAAGATTTCTGCGGTTTTCCAGGCCACATCTCCGGCCCCTCCCAGAAGGTAGATGGATTTCCCCCGCTGGGCACAGGCCGCTGCCAGGGCCGGAACCAGATCCGCACCGGTGACCCGTTCCTTAAGCCGGGTGCCCAGAAGCCGGGCAGCCCACACCACGGGCATGCCGTCCGCCGTCACCAGATCGGCTTTTCTCAGGATGGTGACAAGCTCCGGATGCCGGAAACGGTTGGGCAGCCAGGACACCGTGTTCACAATGAAATCCACATTCACAGTGGCCACATATTTGGCCTGGTGGTCCCTGCCGAACCGTTCAACCAGCTCAAAAATAGCCTCAATGGCCTGGTCGAAGCTTAAATTGTCAACGGGGATACCCAGGATTAAGCCGGTTTCCTGTTTCATATGGGGTACTCCCCTGCAGGGTTGATGCGGGGATCAGAAAGGGTGCGGCCGATCTCCTTGAAATTATCGCAGTTAAGCTCTATGCCCATCCAGTCACCCAGGGTGCTTAACTCTTTATCAAAGTGCTCTTTCAGCCGGGCCGTGGTTTCCGGCGTGAGCTCCGGACGTTTTTCCATCTGCCAGGGTTTTTTGATGAGGTCCCGTATGCGTTGGGGAATAAATTTTCTCCGGATGAAGGTGACCACCGGATTATCCACAATGGCATCCCGCAGTGGATTAACCTGCAGGCGTTGTTTTGACACATTGGATGCCTGGAGATCAAAGTTCCATTGGGGTGTCTGGCCGTAGCCCAGGAATTTACAGACCCTTTCAAGTTCGTGCTGGGGCCGGGAAACCAGGGAATCAAAAAATACAGGCAGAATGTTTTCCTTTCCATAGGTCTTTATGAAGGGGCTTAACTGCTTTGTGTACATGCTGTAGGCAATGAGCATGGGAAGGGTGGTAACCGCACGGTTGATGTCCACGAACACCTCTTTTTCCGTCCAATGATGGATGTACTGGGAGACCAGGCGATCGATGGGATGTCGCATGACATAGATCAGTTTAAGACAGGGCACGGCCGCCTGCATCCGGGAAATGGTGTCCGGGTAGGTGGGCAGTTTGGTGTAGTGGGTGCTGGATTCTCCGCATAGGGTGGTGTCATCGGCCCCTTTGAACAGATCTTTGTACCAGTCAAGGCCCTGGGCGTAGATCTCATCGTTGCTGAAAAAATTGGGTTCCTTGGGTTCGCTCATTAAAATGCCCGGTTGAACGGCCAGTTGGTCGTGGAGGGTGCTGGTGGCGCATTTCATGGCACCGATGATGATAAAATCCGGTGTGGTTTTCATATGTTTTTCCCTGTAAGGTCTGGGCGGTGGCCGATGTGGTAATCCAGCCCGGTTTTTATTTTTTGGGGTTGGCAGCTTCGGGTTGGGTAAGGGCTGCATTTTTGCTAGCATTTATTGCCAAGGGGTTTCGGAACTGTATCCAGGCATCCCTTACGCTGTATTGGCAGTTGTGGGGCTGTTTATTGCCTGCGGCTTCCCGGACCCTGGCAATCAGCCAGCCCGCGGCCCACATTAAATTGGCTGCCATTAATCCCGGGGTGCCGTAAAATTTGGCAAAGTACCGGGTTCTGGATGCGTAAAAATAACGGGGCAGGCGACGCCGCCGGGCCAGGGAGGATTTAACAGAAGAACTGCCCCCCCGCAGATGCACCACCCGGGCCTTGGGGCAGTGAAGGATCTGCCAGCCCTTGTCCCACACCCGGCGGCAATAGTCATTGTCTTCAAAATACATGAAATAATCATCATCCATGGGTCCCACATCCTGTATAACCGTGTGCCGAATCATTACGCAGGCAAAGCTGGTCCAGGCAGGAGATATGGGGACATCGGATACGTTGATGGGGACATCATAGGCCTTTAAAAGCCGGGTGACAGGGCCGGTGCCTGCGGCATCAATGGTCTGGCTCAACGGTGTGTGGTTGTTAAAGCAGCTGATCTGGGGGGTGGCATCGGGCCACTCCAGGCGGGGGCTTATAAGCCCTGCCTCGGGGTGTTCGTCCATGGCTTTGAGCAAATGGGCCAAAGCCCCGGGTCGGACAATGGTATCGCTGTTTAACAACAGGTAAAAATCGGCTGCTGCAGCCTGGATGCCAACGTTGTTGCCCCAGGAGAATCCGCCGTTCACCGGGGAGTGGATCATGGTGATCCATGGGTCCCACTGGTTTTCAAGAATGGCTTTTTCAATGACCTTTCCTGAACCATCGGGGGAGTTGTTGTCCACCATCACCACAACATCCCTGGCGGGATCTATTTCATGTTCCAGGGACTTAAGACACTGCATGGTCAGATCAAAGGAGCAGTAATTGATAATCACAACGGATAAACGTTGGCCCATGGAGTTTCCTTGGTTAATATTTGTGATGTAATGCATAAAGCCCCCTGGCCAGATTTACATAGGCGTGGTGGGGGAACTGATTTAAATTCTGGCCCAGCACCCCCAGGGCGGTCAAAAGATAGCCGGTGGTATCCATGGGGCTGCATCCAAGGAGCTTGCAATGGATCTGGATGAGTTTTTTTCCATGCCCCCGGGGCACCGTGAAACTCTGGAAAAATTTAAAAAGATCAAAAAAGGGAATGCCGCTGACGTCTGATCCCGCCCAGTCAATGACCCTGAATTGTCTTGTAAAAACAGGGGTGCGGGGAGGTCGCATGATATTGCCCCGCCACAGATCATTGTGGGCAAGGGCGGTGCAGGGCTTCCAGGCACCGGATTCAATGCGCTTTAATGCATCTGCGGCAGCTTTTGTCATCTCTTCTGAAAAGGCCTTTTCACGGCATAAGCCCTCCAGGGGAGAAATTATCTTGGAAGAAAGATCCCTGTGGGAGACCGGTTTCCCGGTGGTTTCCAGCACATCTGTAAGCCATCTGCCCACCACGGGGGTGAGCAGACGTTTTTGCGCCTGCCATGCCCACCGGCTTTGGCTTAAGGCAATATTGAGATCATAGAGGGCCCAGGAAACTCCCTGGACATCCCCGGAAAGAAACGGCAGATCAATGATCCGATCATGCGGGGCGGACAGCAGGGCCTTTGCCGTCCGGGCTTTTTCTACATTTTCTTTAACCAGGGTCTTTCCCAGCGGGTTGGAGCATAGGATAAAGGCAGCAGGTATGCCGGCCATGTCCCGAATCAGTCCCTTGTAAGTCACATCAAGGGGGTAATAGTTGTTTTTCATGGGACCCGGGGCCAGGGCCATGTTTTCAATGTCCAGTTCCCGTTTGCGGATCTCATCCACTCTGGAAAGCGTCTGTTTCAAGGCCGCCAGAACCGGGGGAAACAGCAGAGGATCAAAAGATGTCGAGGCGTTTGTCATGTTTTATATATCCCTGTTTTTCCAGGAACAGCATCACCATCTGGGCGGCCTCTGCCTGGGTGGTGTTGGAGGTGTCTATGGTCAGTTCGGCATTGGTGGGTGCAATATACGGGTCATCGACGCCGGTGACCCCTTTGATTTTACCCTGTTTGGCCTTGGCATAAAGTCCTTTTCTGTCCCGGAGTTCACACACATCAAGGGGGGCGTTCATGTGGATTTCAACATATCCGCCATACTGGCTGATGAGATCTCTGTTGAATCGCCGGGACTCTTCGTAGGGGGCAATGGGGGCGCAGATGGCAATGCCCCTGTTTTTAGTGATTTCACTTGCCACAAAACCGATGCGTCGTACATTGATCTCCCGGTGCTCCTTGGAAAAATTGAGCTCTTTTGAAAGATTGCTTCGCACAATGTCACCGTCAAGCAGGGTCACGGGCCGATCCCGCATTTCCATGAATTTTACGTACAATACCTTTGCCAGGGTGGATTTGCCCGCCCCGGACAGGCCCGTCATGAAAAGGGTAAACCCCTGTTTGTGCCGGGGAGGATGGGTTTTTTTAAGTTCAGCCACCACTTCGGGAAAGGCAAACCATTCCGGGATGTCTTCGTCAAACTCCAGGCACCGCCGCAGTTCCGAAGAGCCGATGTCCCGGGTTTCCACATCGGGTTCAATTTCGTTGCGGAACAGATATCTTTTTTGGGCAGGGACATAGGCCATGGGGTTCAGGGGCACCATTTCAATGCCGATGGCCGGGCCATGGGCTTTTACCTCTTCCTGGGCTTTTCCCGGGGGATAGAACAGCTTGTTGCCGGTTTCGTGCATGAAGGGATCTGCCTGGTCCGGGGCCACCATGAAGTGGGTACAGCCGAAATTTTTCTTGATAATGGCCTGGAGTATTGCCTCTTTGGGTCCGGCCTTTCTGGAGGCAAAGGGTAGAAGCCCCAGCATGATCATGGTTTTAGGAAACTGGTGCACAAAGGCCTTGTAGCAGTATACCGTGGTGAAATGGTCCAGATCCCCCGGAGCCGGAAGGCCAGCCACAGGCTGGAGAAAAATATGTGCCCGGGCATCCCTTGCCGCCTGCATGACCATCTCTTTGTGTGCACAGTGCAGCAGTTTTTCCGTGTGAAACCCGATGACGTTGCGCCATCCGTTCTGGGTGAACCGGCGATGGGTTTCTGAAGGGGGGGTTCTAAGGTCCATGAAATCAAAATGAAGCGGGTGGTGAAGTCCTTCAATGGTGCCGCCGATGTACCAGTCTTCTGTTTTGTTGAACAGATTAAACACCGATGGATGGAGACGTTCATCCTCTGTACCGTAGACGGCCTGGGCTTCAAGGCGTTTGTCTGGTTTCCATATGTCTTTGATGTGTAAAATAGCCAGGAGAAATCCTTCGGAATCACATAAACCCAGATCTCTGCCGGGTTCCAGGGAGGTGGCCAGTGCTTCAGGAATGTCAAGGCAGATGGGAAGGGGCCACACCGTTCCATTGGCAAGGCGGCTGTTGGCCAGCACCGATTCATAGTCTCCCCGGAGCATGAACCCGCTCAGGGGATAAAACGCACGGTTGCACAGAAGTTCCAGGTCGTAGAGCTGACGTTCGTTAAGATTGAATTTTGTCAGGCTCAGAGCCTCTTTTTTCAGACGCTCTACTCTTCTGAAGTGGACCATCAGGCTTTCGGAGAAATCATTCATGGGGTCTTATGTCCCTTAATAGTTCTTTTCCAATTCTTCCCGGTGTTTGTGTTTTATTTTCTGCAATTTTTTTTTATGCACCCCAAGAAGGTTCTTCAGGCCAAGCTTGCGACCGAAAAAACCCGTCAAATAAAGAAAAAAACCCTCATCCTTAATTGCCCTGGATTTTATGCCTGCAAAGTTCTTGATCTTAAGCGCCAACGCTTTTGTTCTGTTGATGTCCAGCAACGGATAGGGAGATGGTGGATAATTCTTTTGATGAAGACGGCTGCCAATTCTGGATTCGATGAGTTGTACATCAAATTTTGCCAGTTGATTTTTCCATCGAAAGGCCAGGGAGTCAATGGGGCAGCTGTATTTGGTGGGGGTGATGCAATCAATAAATGATTCCGTGTAGTCAACACCTATGAATGCGCAAATTTTCATGAGCTCGGCCTCTGGATGTGTAACGAGATCTTCATATCTCAATTCCATCCATGCATTTTCATCAATGGATGCTTTGAGCGCCTCCCATTCTTTTTCAGCGCTTATCCACAGGTCTGGTGCATAATAATATGATGCTGACCATCCCAGTTTAACGCTGGAAATAGCGATGTCCCGGGGGTCCCGAATGATGTGAATATATTTTGCATTTTTGTAGAGATGGGGAATTTTTTCAAACCCCACGTGGACGGTAACCCCCAGGATTTTTTTACCACCCAGTGCCATATGGGCTTTGTCTTTTAAATATGCATGTACCGCTTCCATGGAAGAGGGTTTTGAACTTTTATGGTTTGCGGGATTAACGTTTTTTACCACGCGGCCTTGACTGTCGATGAGGTTAACTGCGAATTCCCAGCCCCTTTGCCATGAAACATCCGGATGTCCATTTAACATTACCCTGAAAAGGGTTGTTCCCGATCGTCTTGCCCCAACGAGAAAAATGGGTGTTATGTTGTCTGCCGTTGTTTTCATGCCAGTGTCCTATCATTTGTTTTCAAGCCGGAAATCATGTCCCTTGGATAGTAGATTAGGACGACACTTTTTGTCAATAGACGTATGCGAAAACCGCCATTCTATTTGATTCACGTGGGTCTTTTTAATTTTTTGTGTATCTTGGGGTTACCATACGCCCACCCCGGGGAGTCATTGCTCCTTTATCTGGGATTGCCAGGCAACCATTCCTTGGCGTTTTTCATGGAATTTGTTCATTACTGGTCCTGTATTTTTTGCAGACATTTATGAGATTACATTGTAAGACATAAGAAAGCATATTGACGAATTAAGATATTCAGATGATGCATCAACTCACAGGCTTTGCAGGGAGGTCAGGATTGGTTAAGGGTGCTGTTTGCGAATTTACGGTCATGACGAT
Organism: uncultured Desulfobacterium sp.; assembly: GCA_963674605.1. GTDB lineage: Bacteria > Desulfobacterota > Desulfobacteria > Desulfobacterales > Desulfobacteraceae > Desulfocicer. The sequence goes on from OY771474.1 coordinate 3,878,198, forward strand.
GAATCTCAGATTCGGCCTGGCCCGGGATGGAAACAACGGATGGTTCCATCGAAAAGATCTGGTAGGGCAGTTTTTGGATCGACATCCGGCCACCTTCATGGGATTTCAGGAACTCAACCATTTTCAGATGGGGTTTCTCCAGCGACAGCTGAGGGCTCACCATTTCATTGGCTGGCACAACCCTGCCCTGCAATGGTGGCAAAGTAACGGGATCTTTTATGACACTTCCTGGCACTGTGTGAAGCAGAAACACCATTTTCTCAGCCACACCCCGGATGTGGAATCAAAGCTGCCCGGCAGCAAATGGCCACGGCAGTGTGTCATGGGGCTTTTTCAACACCAGGGGTGCAAGGTGATCATGGGAAACACCCATTTTGACTTTGATGAAGCGGTGCAGGAGCAAAGTGCCCGACTGCTGGTTTCTTTTCTGGATGCGTTTCCCGCAGACAAACCGGTGATCATCACCGGTGATTTTAATGCCGAACCGGGTGGTGCAGCATACCGATTTTTCATGGCCAACGGGTTTTCCGAAGTGTTTGAGGATAATTATGGAACCACCTTTCATGAATTTAAAGGATTTCAGACCCGACGTCACATTGACTGGATTCTTTTCCGTGGCCCACTTAAGGTGATGTATCGCGGTATTCTAACCGATTCCTTTGGCGGGCGGTTTCCATCGGATCACTATCCTGTTATGGCCCGGTTTCAACTCACTCCATAGCAAATTTTCAAATGGGTTGATAGCTATGTTTTTAAGCATTAACTAATTTATAATTAAGCCTTAGAATTTATGCTTGACCCCATTGGCCCGACAATTGTGACGGGTGTGCTATTTTGTGACCAACTCTTGAATATTAATAAGGATACGTGATGAAACAAGCAGCGATTTTCGATGAAATTTACAGGCAATACCTTGCCGATGTATCAGCCATTGACCTGAAACTTATTGCCGGCACCCTGGGCATCAACGTGGAGAAGGATGGGGCGGCCATCCCCTTTTACGGTCTCACCCATCGCATCACACCTGCAGGCATCATGGACGAAAAAGGAAACCGCCCCATTCACGCCGTCAGTGTCATTCTATGTCAATACCTGCTTTTATGTCCGGAACAGGAGCCGTCTGTCACCAGAGAGTGGGTCCGGTACCACAGTTTTTCCGATGCAGCCCCCTATGCCCAAGGTTTCAGAAATACGGCGGAGCAGCCCATTAACAAGACATTTGCCGGGAAGTTGGAAGATCTTAAACAGGCATGTACCGCCCTGGGAGGGAGGTCTTGCGAGGCACCATACAGCTGTGACCTGGCCATGGTGTTTTCGGCACTTCCCAAAGTGAACCTGTTAATGGTGTTCAACGACAAGGATGAAGAGTTTCCGGCGCAATGTTCGCTCTTCTTTGAAAAGCATGCCGATGCCTATCTGGATATGGAATGCCTGGCCATGCTGGGCATGATATTGGCCACATGGTTAAAAAACGGCCCGGATTACAGGGAAGGAAATGTTTGAGGTCACCTGCGGGTCCTGAATGGGGAAGGCAATCTTCCCGTGGGAGACAACACTGTGGAGCATTCGAATTCCCCCTGGGTGACTGAATGGAGATAGGTATGGTGTCCCCCGAATTACCGAATTAAAGGAGATTTAAGATGAAAAAAATAGTGTTCTGGATAATTGCTTTATCCCTGTTCGGTTTTTATCACACTTCATCTGCTGATCCAAAAAATGAGAACGATTTAATTGTAAATGTATGTGATGATGAATCCCTGTGGCCCCCTTATCTTTTTCTGGTAGAAAAAGATGGGGAGCAGATACCCCAGGGGGCATTTATTGATGTCCTGGATGAACTGTCCAGGGAAACAGGCCTGATCTTCAAAGTGACCCTGTGCCCCTGGAAACGCTGCCTCCAGGAAGTAAAGGATTACGGCAAAAATGGAAAATATGAAATTTTCAATGGCTCATGGAGCGAGACCCGGGCACAAGACTATTGGATGACATCTCCCATATATTTTACAACAGCGGGGTTCTGGTACTCTAAAAAACGTTTTCCTGATGGACCAAATATCAAAAAGGCAGATGATCTTAAAAAATATAAAGCCTTGGGGGTACACGGTTTTAATTACAGCGACTACAGCTATACGACCAACGACGAATTCATAGGCATTGGCGGGATTGATAAAAGCGCCAAAAATTTAAAAATAGCCTTTCAAATGCTTGAAGCAGGCCGGGGGGATATTCTGCTGGTCAATGCTGCGGTTCCCATCGGGTATAAATATACCGGGGATGATATTCTTTCCGAAGATGTTACATTCCAACGGCTTGCCGGGGCAAAAAGTGGTGGATTTCCCCTTTATATATCAAAAGCATCTCCAAGAGCCCTTGAACTTCTCGCCAGAATTAATCAGGCGGTGATCAATCTGGTTGAAAGAGGTGTCATTGATAAAATAATGAAAAAATATCTTCCCTGTGGAAAAGACTGCTGATTCATGCTGAGCAGGGTAAAAAATATACAGGCCAAATTTCTGTTGACCGTCCTGCCTTCTGTTTTCATCATCGCTTTTATTTTTACCATATTGAGTGCCTTTTTTTCTTTTCAGGAAAAAAAACAGCAAAGAATAAACGCGCTGAGAAATTACGCCAATGCCCAGGCCTCTGCCATTGGAGATATGCTGTGGAGCCTTCGCTATAAAGAGCTTGATCTTTATTTAAAAGGTATGCTTGAGCATCCCTTTATTTCAGGTATTTCCGTCACTGTCTCCGGGACAGATCGTTTATTTCAACGGGGTCTTTCAGCAGGCGCGCCAGTGTCAGATCAGTATTGTCTTGTGAAAATACCAATTATTCATCAATTGGATCCAGATAAGACAAGGCTTGGTTCACTCATTTTCTGCATGGAACCCTCCAGCATCATAAAGGCCATAATTCCAAACATTATTCGGGATTTTATCCTGATTCTTTTGCTTGTCACCACTGTCATCGTCAGTGTTGTTTTTGCTTACAGACGGACCGTTGGAATGCCGTTGAAAAATCTTCTATGCCATATTCAAAATTTCCAGGGGAATCATACCAATGGAACAGTGCCGGTTACCTCCAGGGATGAATTGGGTCTGGTGATTGAGGCGTATAATCGAATGGTAATTCAGGTCAACGATAAAACCAGTGCCCTGGAAGATGCAAACTTTGAGTTAATGACCATTAATGACAACCTGGAAGATCTGGTTCAACAGCGTACCCACGCATTGCAAAAAAGTGAAAACAAATATCGGAGCATTTTTGAAAATGCCATGGAAGGCATTTTTCAGATTAATGAAAGCGGTAAATTTATTGATGTAAATCCTTCTTTTGCAAAGATAATGGGGTATGCGTCCATTGGCCAAATGTTATCTGCAACCATGGGCTTCAGTCGCCACATGTTTGTGGAAACCGAGGACTTTGACAATTTTCATGCATCATTAAAACAGACCGGTAGTGTCAATGGGTTTGAAACGCAGATTTACCGCAAGGGAGGAGATGTATGCTGGGTAATCTTGTCTGCCCATGGGGTTCATGACCGGGCAGGGCAGAACCATGTTTTTGAAGGTTCGCTTGTGGATATTTCAGCGCGAAAGGCAAGTGAAGCGGCCCAAAAAAAGCGCGAAGCAGCCGAAATGGCCAATAAGGCCAAAAGTGAATTTTTAGCAAATATGAGCCATGAGATCAGAACTCCCATGAACGCCATCATGGGCATGTCTGAGCTGGCCTTGCGAACATCTCTGTCCACCAGGCAAAAAGATTACATCTCAAAAATCAAATCTTCCAGTCACGCCTTGCTCAGAATTATTAATGACATCCTGGATTTTTCCAAGATCGAAGCCGGGCATATGGAGATGGAGTCCATTGAATTCAATCTGGAGGATACATTAAACGAATTGTCCCATCTTGTTTTCCTTGAGGCCCGGGAAAAAGGGTTGGATATCATCTTTGACATTGCTGAGAATGTTCCCCCGGGACTTGTGGGAGATCCCCTGCGGCTGGGGCAGATTCTATTGAATCTCACCGGAAATGCAGTGAAATTTACGGAAAAAGGCCAGGTGATCATTCAGGTGCGATACCAGGGTGAAGTGAAAAAAAATTCAGACCTTGTGGCGCTATCGGGAGAACCGGATGGAAAGATAATTCTGCGCTTCTCCATTATAGACACCGGCATTGGCCTGAACCCCGGACAGGCCCGGGCTCTTTTTCATCCCTTTACCCAGGCAGATATGTCCACCACGCGAAAGTATGGGGGTACAGGCCTGGGGCTGAGCATAAGTAAAAAACTTGTTAAAATGATGGATGGAGAAATCTGGGTAAGCAGTGAATTGGGAAAGGGAAGCACTTTCAGCTTCACGGCATGCTTTGGGCGACACGACCATCTTAATAAAACGCCTTTGCATTTGCAGAATTTCATGGGTGTGAGGACGCTTGTGTCTGATGATCTGGACATGATCCGGGGAGCTCGCATTCTTCTTGTGGAAGATAACGAAATTAACCGCCAGATTGCCGTGGAGCTGCTGGAAGATGAAGCTTTTTTTGTGACTTCGGTTGAAAACGGAAAAGCAGCCCTTGAAACAATATTCAGCAGGGGTGAATCCGATGCATTTGATGCTGTGCTGATGGATGTGCAGATGATGGAAATGGACGGCTATACCGCCACCAGGGAAATTAGAAAACTCCCTCCTCCTGCCTCTAAAATGCCCATTATCGCCATGACGGCCCATGCCATGAAACAGGATCGGGAGCGATGTCTTGCTGAGGGAATGGATGATTTTATATCCAAACCCATTGATCCCCGGGTATTGTTGGGAACTCTTGTAAAATGGATTCTTCCCAGAAAGCGCCAACTGCCTGAATTATCACCGCAAGTGAGAAATCCAATGGCTTTGGAGCTGTTTGCTGACTCGATGACAGGCATTGATATTAAAGGCGGTATCAGCCGGTTCGCTGGTGATGATGGCCGGTATTGGCGCATGCTTATGAATTTTTATCATAACAGGCAGGATATCAATGGAAAAATGAAATCTGCCTTTGCTGATTCGAATATGGATGCCTTGCGTTGTGAAGCCCATTCCATGCGTGGTTTGGCTGGCAATCTGGGATTACATGATCTTGCAGATGCTGCAGGACAATTGGAAAAGGCTGCCCAGGGTGGCGCCATTGATCCCGATCAATGGGGAGATTATCAGCGAGCCTTTAATGGGATTGTCTCAGGTCTTACTCCCCTGGTAAATAAGTGGGAAATGGACCCTGTCTCATCGGCTGAAGACGGGCCTTCGGGTGTGATTGACATGAAAAAAGCACAGGAGATGTTACTTGAAATTGAGCAGGATATCCTCACCGATTACACCGGGGCCATGCAGAACATTAAAGCGCTTTCAACACTTCTTTCTGCCAGTCCGTTCCAGGCAGACATGAAAAAAATATTTCAGTTGATGGATGAATTTGAAGATGATAAGGCATTGGCTTTTCTGTCAAAATTGAAATTAAAGTTGGGAAAGGAGCTCAAATGATGGAGATATCTTCCGTAAAATCAACCTTGCTTATTGTGGATGATATTCCTGGCAATCTGCACACACTCATGAATACTCTGGGGGATAATTACCGCTTTATTACAGCTAAAAGCGGGGAACAGGCCCTGAAAAAGTTGCAGGGAGAGATAGTGCCGGACCTGATTCTGCTTGATATTGTTATGCCTGGCATGGACGGGTATGAGCTCTGTAAAAAGATTAAAGCCAATGAAAGAACAAAAAATATCCCCGTTATTTTTGTGACATCCGTCAGCGAGATAGAGGATGCTGCCAGGGGGTTTCAAGCCGGTGCTGTGGATTACATAGAAAAGCCCCTGAATCCAGTCATGGTAAAGGCCAGGGTGGAACTGCACATCCAATTGTCTAATGCCATGAAGGATCTTAAAAAAGCCTTGTCCAAGGTCAAGACATTGAGTGGTTTTTTGCCCATCTGTTCCCATTGCAAAAAAATTCGTGATGACAAGGGATATTGGAACCAGATCGAATCATATATTCATAATCATTCAGATGCGGAGTTCAGTCATGGCATCTGCCCGGCATGTGCCAGAAAATATTATCCGGATATAGATTTCTCGGAATATTAGGAAATTGGGGATAGACAAGGGTTCCGGGCTGGTGTGTGATGTGGCAGACCCCGACTTAATAAGCCCTTCTTCCATGCCCGAAGGAATCTATCACAGGGATGATTATTCACTTTTTTATGAAAACCTGAAAGCCAATGCTCTGGAGAGAATTCTGGCCTTTGAGCAATAAGCCGAAATATAAATAAAAAAGGAAAAGGATGAGCCCGGATACACCATACCCCCATTGGCAGCATCGACTCCACGAAATTATTTTTGAGGCAGACACCCGGGCCGGAAAATTGTTTGATATTTTCCTGATTCTGGCAATTCTTCTGAGCGTCCTTGTGGTGATGCTGGACAGCGTGGCCGGCATAACCAGCGCCCACGGTACCCTGCTGCTGGTTCTGGAATGGGGCTTTACCCTTTTATTTACCCTGGAATACCTGTTACGGCTGATCTGCGTTAAAAATCCCATGCGGTATGCTGCAAGCCCACTGGGACTGGTGGATCTTCTGGCCGTTCTGCCCACCTATGTTTCCCTTGTTGTGCCGGGAAGTCAATATTTGATGGTCATCCGGGTGCTCCGGGTATTAAGGATTTTCAGGGTGCTGAAGCTGGCATCTTACCTGGGGGAGGCCAATGTACTGACAAGGGCCTTGAAGGCAAGCAGGGAAAAAATCATTGTATTTCTGGTCACGGTCATGACCCTGGTGATCATTTTCGGTTCCACCATGTATCTGATTGAGGGCACGGAGAACGGATTTACCAGCATACCCAAAAGCATATACTGGGCCATTGTGACCATGACCACTGTGGGCTATGGTGATATTTCTCCCAAAACACCGTTGGGACAGCTCATAGCCTCCATGATCATGATCCTGGGATATGGTATCATTGCCGTACCCACAGGCATTGTGACATCCCAGATCACCCGGGTTTCAAAAAAGCCGATTTCCACCCAGGCCTGCCCAGTGTGCACGGCCGAAGGGCACGATCATGATGCTCTTTTCTGCAAGTTTTGTTCGGCCCGGCTTAATCCCGCTGCCGGAATCGAAAAACCCTGATCTGAATCAGGAGGAAAGTTTGAGATTTTTCAATGAACACATTCCGGAAATTGCTCAGCTTAAGTCGTTTGACTTTAAATTGTTTTGTCGTTGCAGTCTGTTTTTTGCACCATGGGGGACGGGCCGGAAAAGAAAGTTTCTGCCCTTTCTCTTTTGACCGTGGGAATAAAAGGTTCAGGCAGAGGAATCTCGGGCAGTCCCATGAACTGCCGGGCCCTGTTCAGAGCGGAGTCGATGTTCCCGAAAATATTCTCTTCTCCAATGGTGTAATAAAGTCCGGATTGTTCCAGGGTAATCAGGGGCTGGGCATGGATGCCGGAAAGCAGAAGCAGGGTTCCCTCTTTGTGGGTTTTGGTTACCAATTCTTCCAGGGCATGCAGGGCGGTGGCATCAATAAACAGAATGTGACGGCACCGGAGGATCAGCACACTGGGGGTTTTTCCCACAATCTGAAGGGTGTCTTTAAAACGGTTGGCTGCTCCGAAAAAGAAGGGTCCCTGGATTTCAAAGACCTCCACGGATTCAGGTACATCCCGGTCTTTGATGGCATGCTGGTCTTTTTTCAGATCCTGTGTGTTTCTACGGATGACGGTGGCCTGGGACATGCGGTTCATGAACAGAATGGCACTTAATACCACACCGGCTTCAATGGCAATGGTGAGATCCACAAATACGGTGAGAAAGAAAGTCGTCAGCATGACAAACAGGTCATTTCTGGGGCTTTTAAATAGTTTGACGAAATAGCGCCATTCGCTCATATGATATGCCACCACCATGAGGATGGCTGCCAGGGTGGCCATGGGAATCAGGGTGGCCCATTTGCCGAAACATAGCATGATTAAAAGCAGGGTGGCGGCGTGAACAATGCCGGCCACAGGAGTTTTTCCACCGCTTTTGATGTTGGTTGCCGTGCGTGCAATGGCTCCGGTGGCAGGGATGCCGCCAAACATCGGCACAATGATATTGGCAATGCCCTGGGCCACAAGTTCCATGTTGGAGTCGTGGTGCTCCCCGGTGATACCATCCGCGACAACTGCGCATAAAAGTGATTCAATGGCTGCCAGTATGGCAATGGTAAGGGCAGGAGAACTCAATTTACGGATCATTTCCAGGCTGACATGGGGAAGGGCAGGGCTGGGCAAGGTGGTGGGGATGGCTCCAAACCTGCTGCCGATGGTATCGACGGAGACCCCTGACAGGGAGACGGCAATGGTGGTGACCAGAATGGCAATGATAGATCCCGGTACTTTTTTTGTCACTCTGGGCCAGAATATCATGATCAGCAGGCTGATGGCTCCAATCATAGTTGTCTGAGTATCCAGGGTGGAGAAATGGTGGGTATAGGCAATGCATTTGTCCAGGAAATCAGCTGATCCTTTGGGGATGGTCAGGCCCAGAAAATCCTGTACCTGGGTGGTGAAAATAATAAGGGCAATTCCGCCGGTAAATCCGATGGTCATGGGGTATGGAATAAAACGGATGGCCTGCCCCATGCGGGCAAGTCCCATAAGTATCAGCAATGCCCCGGCCATGATGGTGGCAACTGCCAGCCCGGAGTATCCAAATTCTTGTACAATACCAAAAACAACGATGATGAATGCACCGGTGGGGCCACCGATCTGAACCTTACTGCCACTGAAGACAGAGATGAGAAAACCCGCCACCACTGCCGTGTAAATTCCCTGTTCCGGGCTGACTCCGGAGGCAATGCCAAAGGCTATGGCCAGGGGAAGGGCAACAATACCGACAATAATACCGGAAATAATGTCATTTATAAATGTGTTCCGGCAAAAAGGTTCTTTAAATACGCACAAAGACGCTGGGGTTATTTTGAAACCCATGATCGACTCCTTAGAGAAAAACGTATTTAGTTGGATATCGAGTGATGTCTTGGAGAGGTCGGACAAAGAGCGGCGCAAACCATGGGGCAATCAGGGGATAGAAACTAAACAACTGTTAATGAATATCTTGCGGAGGTTGATTCAGTAACAACCAACGCGAAAAAATCCTCTTTTAAACATAGGCGGGACAAAAGTCAAGTGTAAAAGAAAGGATGTAATCAATGCCACCCCAGAAGGATATTATGTCTATTTGCTGGGCCCATCCTCCATCATGGTGCCGGAACTGCTGCCGTACAAAAATAGGGCTTGGTCATAAGATGGGCCAATCATCTCAATTGGCGGACCAACGGGGTCAGGCTTGTGTTATTGTGTTTTTGACAAGTATCTAAGAATAAAGCTAAATTTAAACGAAAACGTCAATAACGCAAGCCTGACCCCTCCCCAGGGTGGCCCATCTTGTGACCAAGCCCCAAAAATATTAAAATGATTTTCGGTGCCGCATTTGAAAACAATGGTGGCACAAGACAATTTCTGAAATTGGGGGGCAAGAATTGTCTGAAAAATTAGAAATAGGGGACAGGCCAGGTCTTTTTAAATAGTGGGCTGCCCCCTTTTTATGAAGTCAACTTTTGGACTTTATTTCAAAGTTGGGTTTTTTACACGGTTCAATATATGACGCAACTTGAATTTTTTTTAAAAACAAGTTCTTAAGAAAATAAGAAGTGCTGCTTTAGTAGCCGCACCCGACAATTTTATTGCCCTCTTTTTTGACAAAGGTGTTTTTTTCCTTACCCTGCCACTGGTATTGCACCCATACACCATCTGTGGTGGCTTTGATTAATTCGTCATAGATTACTTTATATTTGGGAGTACTTAAATCCTTAATCGCATCTTTGCTGGGATGTACCAGCAATTTTCCCCCTTCTTCCATGACAAATATGTAGAGTCCTTCGGGGGCTCTGTCTTTGCATACCTTGTCATTGAATATCCCTGAAAGAACCACAGATGAAACCGCTTTCTCAATTTCCTGTTTGTCAGCAGCAAAACAGGATGTGGCAAGACCGAATCCAACAAACAAAACGACAGCAATCAAAATTGATTTTTTCATTTAAATCTCCTTCAAAAGTGTGATGTATGTGGTGGCGTTGAACAGGCTTGTTCAAGCCTCTCTTAATGGATTCAACAGACACCGAATCAGAGCCCCTCCCGGCAGAGCTCAGCACCGCCGGTCTGCAGACGGTTTTTCTGAATCCGGGAGGGGGGGGCTAGTATCTTTTGAATCTATGTAAAGCGCTGTGAAGAATCACGAACGAAATAAATGAGAAAGAGAACAGTATATGCGTATTATCAATACGATAAAATTCGCGTTGGGAGTCTGATGAGCACAGGCGTTTTGAAGCTGAATATTTTGTCAATAACCAATTGAGAGGAAAAGATCAAGCATTAAATCATGAAAAAGCTTGCTTTATAAGTTTCAGGGGCATACAAAAAAACTTGAAATTTTCCCATGGAAAGAACCTTCCATCCAATGAGAACTTCTTTCCATGGATGAATCCATTCAACAGGAGGTGTCCATGTCCCTTGACAAAGAACCCCTGGCGCTGCTCATGGATACGTACGGCTATGACGGCCAGGCCATTGAACACATTCTTTCCGGTAACAGATACACCGCTGTCCTTCTTACCAACGGTAACATCGGAGTCTGTGCCAACCTTACCAACAAGGTTGCTTCGGCCATTCCCGATCTTAAAGGTGCGCCACCGGATCTTTCAAAGATTTCCCATCGCATCATCTACACAGCCTATCTCAATGCCTGCCATAACTACCATGGCTTTGATTCCAGTAAAGATGATATCTGGGATGTATTGGACTTTACCCAAGAGCAGCGCACTGTCATGGTGGGACTGTTCAAGCCCATTGTGCGTAAATTTGAAGAGGCCGGGGTACCGCTGGAAATCTTTGATATGATCAAGGCCGATAACCGTCTGACGGAGATGAATCGTCAGAAAGAAATTTTAAAACAGGCCGATGCGGTGATCTTAACCTCCACTTCTGTGTTTAACGGCACATTCCTTGACACCGTCAATGCCACCCCGGAAGGATGCCATGTCTATTTGCTGGGGCCTTCCTCCATCATGGTGCCGGAACTGCTGCAGTATAAAAATATTAAAATGATTTTTGGTGCCACATTTGAAAAAAATGATACACGGGTGCTGGATGTCATAGAAAACCATGGCGGTACACGACAGTTCTTGAAATTTGGTGGTAAGAACTGTTTAAAGGCAGAGCAGGGAATGCTATGAATTGTGCCTGACCCCTTCTCCACGGTTGGCCGATGGTATGGCCAGGCTTGGAAGCTCCATCACTTTTTCCGGGCAGGTACGCTGTTTTCCATGTCCTGAATTCTTCGTTTGATTTCATCAGGGATCAGGGCCTTCTGGTTGTTTATATAATCGAAGGTCACAAGAACTCCTTCTCCTGTTGCGGCAATTTTTTTGTGTTTGTGGCTGATGACCGCGTATTTCATGGTAAAGCGGTCTTTTCCAATTTCATCCACCCGGGCACCCACGGAAATCTGGTCGGGGTAGGTAAGTGGAATTTTGAATCGACATTGGGTGGACGCAAGGATGGGGCCAATCCCGTTTGTTTCCATGAATTCCATAAAATTGCTTTGCTCAAAATATGCAATTCTTGCACTTTCAAAATATTTGAAATACGCGGTGTTGTTAACGTGGGCGAATGCATCCATGTCCCCCCAGGGTACAGGGATCTGTATTACCACCGGGTATTCGCTGATCAGTTCTTTCATTGTTTTTTGTGTCCTTATCGTATTTATTTCTCATTGTCAGACATTCAATCAGTCCCTTTACACCACAGCATTGGTACCTGCATAGGTTGATGGATTTTGTGAATCAGCCTGAAAACAGAGACAGGTTTTCCATGAAATCCCTGTCCGGCCCCACAAAAAATGGTCCATTAAGCAGATCGGGTTTGTTGTATGTAAAAGGTCCCCCTTTGGTATCGGTGACAATGCCGCCGGCGGCGGTGACCACGGCTTGGCCGGCCCCGGTGTCCCATTCCCAGGTGGGACCAAGACGGGGATAGAGATCGGCTTTCCCGGCAGCAATGAGGCAGAATTTTAAAGAACTCCCCCGGCTCACGGCTTCGTGGGCGGGCAGGGCGTTCAGGCATTTTGTCAGGGCTTCCGACGGGTGGGACCGGCTCTGGACCACCCGGATCACATCCCCGTCAACGGGGGGGATGATTTCAAGTTTTCGCTGTTTGCCCTCGGCAATCTCCCAGCAGCCGCTTTCCAGTTCTGCCAGGTACATCAGATCAAGGGCCGGGGCATAGATGACGCCCGCCACGGGGATGTGATTTTCAATCAGAGCAATGTTCACGGTGAACTCATCATTTTTTTTGACGAACTCCTTGGTGCCGTCCAGGGGGTCCACCAGCCAGAACCGATGCCATTTTTTTCTGTCTTCAAAGGAAATGGTTTTTCCTTCTTCCGACAAAATGGGAATATCAGGGGTGGCTTTCTGGAGGCCTGCGGCAATAATTTCATGGGATCGGGTGTCCGCCCGGGTGAGGGGGGAATCGTCGGATTTGATGTCCACCTTGAAATCCGTGGCATATATTTCCATGATGCCTTTTCCGGCCGCCTTGGCAAGATCTTTTAACATTTCAAGGTCAATGGGGTGCTGGATCATATGCTTCTCCTTGTGTCACTCTTGGTTATGTGCGTTGAAAAACGGCGATTAAATTCGGATTTTTGGGCCTGGGCATAAAGCTGACCCCGTCGGTCCGCCAACGATGAGGCATAAGCCCGGATAGTTCATCAGGAAATCTGATTTTGGCTGTCAGAGGCAGGGACTGGCCCCATCCAGATGAATGGTGTTGTGGGGCTTGGTCACACCATGGGCCACCGGTTCTGTTGGTGGGCCAACGGGGTCAGGCTTGTGTTATTGTGCTTTTGACAAGTAACTGTGTATAAAGACAATTTTCAACAAAAGTGTCAATAACGCAAGCCTGACCCCACCCCATGGTGGTCCATCTTATGACCAAGCCCGAGTTGTGATTCAACCCGAAAATTCAGCCATCATTTTTTTATAAAGTGCCACCATTGCAGCAGCCTTTTCCCCCCATTCATAGCGCTTCACCCGATGGATGGCACTGGTGGACATTGCCTGTCTTATTTCCGGGTGTTCCAGGAGAAAGGTAATCTTTTGAGCAAACTCATCCACAAGATATTCCCGGGACAGCGGCTTGATTTTAATGCCGGTGTCCTTTGTCACGTATTCCCCAAGGCCCGCATAATCGGGCACAATGCAGACAAGCCCGCATCCCATGGCTTCCAGGGCCACGGCCCCCCCAAACTCCCGCACTGATGGAAAGCAGAATACATCGCTTTTTTCATAGTGGATCAGGGTCTCCTTCTGGGGTATCCATCCGGTGAACTGCACCCGGTCTTCAACACCGGTGGTACGGGCAAGTTGTTCCAGGGCATTCCTTTCGGGACCATCACCCACAATGGTGAGGGTGATGCGTTGCCGCACCGTTTCCGAAAGTCTGGAAACCGCCTTTATGGCCATGTCCGCACCCTTGTAGGCCACCAGACGTCCCACAAAAAGCAGCTTCATGGTTTTTGACGTGTGTGCTTTGGGTTTTCCTATAAAGGATTTCAGGATACCATTTTCATGGAAAAGATCAATGCGATGATCCGGTATGTCAAACAGATTCATTAACATGTTCCGGGTGTACAGGGACCCGGAAAGAACTTTGTCTGCACCCTGGTATGTTTTTCTGTACCCCGGGATGAGCCGGGTGAACATCCTGAGAAAATTAAACCGGGCAAATTCCTTTTTTGCCACGGTGTCAAATCCCGGGGGAAAGGGCACCCCGCCGTTCACCGGTCCCAGCAGAAAAGGGGTGTTTTGGCAGTGATTGATGAGTTTCACCGGGTATCGTGGCAGAATGGGGGTCATGACATGCACCAGATCATATGTCCCGGAGCGGATGGCCGGGCCGTATTTCTGGCTCACCAGGTGGTTGAATTCGGCATATATGGGGTAGGAAAGGGCGTGCTGCAAGGGCCAGTTAACGGCACCCCGGTCGGTGATGTGTTTGATCAACCGGTAATAGCGTTTAAGCAGGGTGGATTCCCGGATGTAATCAATGGTGTGGTTTTCCCGTACCTTTTCCAGGGCACTTTGATTGCGTTCATGGGTCACCAGGGTGACCTGTGCCCGTTTCCGGATCTCATGGTAAAAATTATAGGACAGCAGGGGCACAGATGCCCATTCCGGATTACATTGTTCGATCACCATCAAAACCTTTATGGGTTCATTGTTCATGTGCACTTTCCTTGTCAGGGTTTTTGGGGTCCTGGGGTTGAACTGGATCTTTCTGGTCAATTGAGGGTAGCGCAGGGGGACTCCCTTTTTTTTTCTTTGTAAGGTTTCCCGTGCGAAAAATGGCCCGGATGATTACCCCTGTGAAAATACCCGCAATGGCCCCCAGATTATTGGCAATGATATCTTCGGGTGAAAAATGTCTTCCCGGTACATATTTCTGCATGAGTTCCAGCATGAAACCCAGGGCGGGCATGGAAGATGCGATACAGAATCCAAGCTTGATGGACGCAAAAAAGGCAATGGGAAAAAAGGCCAGAAATCCAAAGGTGATGATGCGGGCAAGCTTGTCAATGCCCATGCTGGAATTGCCCGAGGTGAGGCTTGCCTGGGGGATCAGGGAGGATACCACCATAAACACAAGGCCTGCCGCCCATGCAACAATGAGGGGCCGGGAGATGAGATTCTGCCACAGCTTGTTTTTATTTAATTTCAGAGACAGATTCATGGCCGATCTTCCTTTCTGTTGGGTTTCCACGGGGCTTTTGTTTGTGCCTGCCCCCAGTTGATGCGGATTTTTCCAGTTCAAACCGGGGACCGTCATAGTCCGGCTTCAATACAAATCTTGTTTTCCCTGTCCACAAGCCCTCTTTTCTGACACGGGGAATGGGCCGGGTCAGGAAAAGGGGCGGGGCGGTCTTTTTTTGTGTTCCCTTGTCCGGTGTTTTTTCATCCGGGGGGATGGTTTCCACGGCATTGCCAGCCGCGACATCGGCCTTTTCCCGGGAAAGCATGCCGGTGACCCCCCCGGCAAATATAATATACATCTGATTGACCATGGCATTGAGGGTGCAGTCAATGAGAAACAGCAGGGGGATAATGGCAATGACGGCGGTGGGGGCAATGTCTTTTTGGCTCCAGGTTCTGGGGTGATGGCGAAGGGTGAATAACAGCATGGGCAAAAGTAAAACAAGGGACACCGAGGTAAGCCCCATGAATCCCCGGCTGCCCAGAATAATTACCCAGAAGCCGTCGGTGGTACTTAAATCTTCTCCGGTATCCGGATCATACACCCGGGACCGGCCCCAGCCCCCCCATCCAAACAGCTGTTTTTCCAGTGCCTTTTCCACCAGAATATTTTCATTGTCAAACCGGAAGGCCAGAGAGGCGGCCCGATCGGCGCTGAACTTTTCCGTGATGAAATCCACGGCATTCTGTCCGTCCCAGTAGCCCGTGGCCCGGGTGGAAATATAGGCCGGGGGAATCAGGAGCATCACCCAGATGACCAGGCTGATTTTCAGCCGGGCAGAGATAAAAAGGGCCATCATGCCAAGCAGCATCAGACCAATGGCCCCTGAAGATTTGCAGATAATGGCGGAAAATGCCATGAGAAGGGCCAAAGCCCAGGAAGGTGTATTCCATCGTTTTTTGGGAAAGACCCCGGTGGCCGTGCACCACACCCCCACAAGAGCTGCCATGCACATGAAGGTGCCAAGCATGATGCCGTGCTGCATGAACACCATGGGCCGGTATCCCCCCCCCCGGATCACCTGGGCAAAGGAGTGCTGCATGTAGCCATAGACGATGTTGTGGGCCTGGGGGCTCATCACCAGTTCAAACACCACAAAGGGAATATAGACAATTCCGCAGATAAAAAGGGCATTGCACAGCAGAATATGTCCGGCAGCGTTCGCAAAGTAAAGACGGCCAGCCAGGTAGGGCACCCCCCACAGGGTAAAGGTGTTAAAACTTTCCTGGAGTCCGTCCTTTAAACCAAGTCCGTTGAGGATGGAGGACAGTATCACCGAAGACAGCCAGATGATCATGGGGACATCCAGGGGATGCAGGGAAAACTGTTCCAGGGTTTCGCCATCGGTGACTTTAATGGCAAGCATGACCCCGATGCCCGTTGCTGTCATTTTATTGTATAAAATCAGGGGAACATGGAGCTGTTCCATGGGCAGAAACAGCACGGCACCAAAAAAACAGATGATGCTGCCCCGCCGCCCGCCGTAAGTTTTAAAAATATAGAGGGTGGCCGGAATGATCATCACAAGACTGATCAGGCAGAGAAAATTTCCTTTCATGGCCTTTTTTACCTCAATGCGCGTCTGATGCGGGTCAGTACCGGATCTAAAAATGTATTTTGCAGTTTTTTCTCCAGCTTGCCGGTGTAACCGGCACCGCCCCAGTTGAGAACGGGAATGATGGCAGGCACTTCCTGCCTTATGAACAGTTCCGCCACCCGTCTCAGATCGGTGTAGAGGGACCTGTTTCCCTGGACCACCAGGAGCAGCACATCGGAAAAAACCGTGAGATATTCAGTGAAATCATTCTGCATCACCGGGCTGGAATCAATGAGAATGATGTCGTAATTCTTTCTGGCCATGGTGATGATCATGGCATGTACCAGGGTGGAATTTTTAAATTTCTGTTTTCCGCTGGCGGGCAGAATGTCCACGTTTCGCTCTTCATCGGTGTAGATGCATTGGTTGAAATCCGCGGTGCCATTGAGAATTTCCGCCATGCCCGGGTGGGAAGAGGCAATGTTTAACCGTTCTCTCATGGCCGGACTGGCGGTAACCGCTTCAATGATTAAAATATTGGGGTGAATCTGTCCCAGCAGATGGGCCACATTGAGGATGATAGCCGATGTGCCGGACCTTTCATCCACACTGTTGAACAGAAAAATGTGGGCATCATTGGTCTGGTTTTCCTTGTATATCCTCAGGGCCAGGCTTCTCAAGGCCTTGGATGTCACCGAATCGGGCGCTTCAAGGGTTTCTCTTGAAAAGGGGGTGGCTGCCCTGGACCGGGAGATGGGCCAGGTGGACGGGTGTCCCAGGGCATGGGTGATGTTCATGGGATTGGTGATGCGGTTGTCCAGGAACTCCAGCACCAGGCATATAAATCCGATGAATCCGAAGGGCACCACCAGGCACACCATGATCAGCTTTTTGGCATTGTTTCCGGCAGGGGACAGGGGGGGATGGGCCCGCAGGGCAATGGAAATTCTGCTGGGGGCATTGGATTGAACCCCCAGTTCGTTGATTCTGGATTCGTATTTGAACAAGAGTTCGCGCATGTGTCTCAGTTCCGCCTGGATCTGTTCGCCGGTGATGAGGCGCTCTGAATTGACATTGGCTTCTGCCCTGGCCTCTTCCAGCTGGGTGGAAATATTTTTGGCAGCTTCCCGCAGGGCATCATATTTACTCTGTTCCTGGATCAGATTGGTGGTGAGTTCATAGTCGCGTTTTCCATACACCGTCATCTGGGCCAGTTTGCGCACCTCTTCGGTCATCTTTTTCTCGTACCGGCTCATGGCCCTCATGCGTTCTTCAATGTAGGACCTGTCTGAGCTTTTTTCACTCAGGCCATCGAGTTTTGTTCTCAGTTCCTGGAGCTGCTGATAGGTCCAGGACTGGGTGGAGTCAAGGCCCCAGTCGTTGGCCACCACCTCTTCCACAAAGGGTTCCATGTCCAGTTGGGAAACTTTTTCCTTTTCCTGGAGCTTCTGCTTGTAGGCGGTTTCCACGTCCATGAGCATGAGATCAATTTTCACCTTTGCCTGCTGGAGCTGTTCCGCCCGTTTGTAGAAAAAGTTATACATTTCACTGAATTCGCTGGTGTGGGTTTTCTGGGCAATGTCTTTTAAGGTGATGATCTTGTCATCAATGTTTTTTCTCAGGGTGGCGTGCTCGGATGCCAGGTACTGAAGACGGTTCTGGTTCTGCTGTTTCTGCTGGGCATCTGTGCTTTCCTTGTATGCGTCCATGACGTTGTTCAGGGTTTCGGCAATGCCGATGCGGTAATCTCCCTGGAGTTCAAGTTCAATGAGGTGGGTGTTTCTGATGGTTTTAACGGACAATCGTTTGTAAAGCAGGTCAATACATCTTTCCAGGGGTACCCCGGGGGGGAACATGGCATTTTTTTCTTCTGGAGTCAGTCTCTGGATGGCATCTTTAAGTACATCATATCCTCTGAGACGGGTGGCCTGGGTTCTGGAATAATCCGAGTACTGCTGAAGAATGGAGGTGTCCTGGCCGTTGCCGATGATGGTCTGGACCACGGGGTCAATCTGCAGTTTGGCCGAGGCCATGTAATAGGGTTTAATGGCCATGAGGGCAAAGGGAATGAGCAGGGTAAAAATAAAATTGCCCAGCACGATGATCAGGACAGTGTATTTCTTCAGAAACCGGATAATATCAAGGGGTTTATTTTTCTTTGTACCCGGCAGCAGTTCTTTTGAAGCAGTTTCCATATACCTTTTTTATCCCCGACGTTTTTTGGGAAGGAATCGATTCATTGCGCCTTTAAGATGCTTTGTTTCATCTGTGGTGAGAAAGAAGTTCCACAGCAGTAAAAGACTTAAGCCCACATGGAAGGTCCCCAGTCCCATGACCCAGATACCTGTGGTTATGCGTGATTCCAGGGGCAGCACCCGGGTGATGGCATACACCATTCCGGCAGCAGCCATTGGACCAAGAACGGGCAGGGCCGCTGTTTGAATAAAATTGCGGGTGCCGATGCCAAAGGCCTGGTTGGTCCTGAGAAATAAAAAAATACTTCCCAGGGTGGAGCTTCCCAGAACCCCCAGGGCGGCCCCGGTGATGCCCATGGCATGGGTTCCCACGGGTATCCACAGCAATGCCGTGGTCAGCTGGATGATGAGATATTCAAATTCCCGCCCCGACCGGTTGATGCCCCGGAACACCAGGCTGGCAGGGCCGGTGCACAGATGAATCATGTTGGACAGGCTGATGATCATCATCACCCCCACTGCACCCAGGTATTCCCGCCCCACCCAGCAGAAGATCAAGGGGGAGGAAATGGCCATTAAAAAGCCGAACACCGTTGAATTGAGCATGGCCAGAAATCTCAGACCTTTAAGGTAGAAGGTCTGCAGTTCGGTTTCAATCAGTTTATCTTCGTCCTTGAACATGCCGTGAAGTATCTTGATAAGGGGGGAGGCCACAGCTGTGGCAAGTGCCATGAGAGCTATTACAGCATCTGTGGTCAGGGACAGGTTCGGCAATGGCTTGACAATCGTTACCAAGAGCGCCGGCACCAGGCCAAGACAGGCCGATACCAGGAACAAAAGGACGTATTTTTTCACCCGCAGGGAAACCGGGGGGATCTCACCGCGTTTCCATTGCCCCCCGATGTAAGAGGCGGCGGGGAAAAACGGGGTAAAGGCGGCACTGGAAATGTTTCTGCCGGTGTAGGGAAATTTACGCCCGATTTCAAAAAAACCGGCGTCGGCAAGACCTGTGAAAGCGGCAATGACAAACCGGGCCAGGGAGGCATTCAATATGGACAGTCCCCCCAGTACCTGTATTTTTCCCACATAGACGAACAGCTCTTTAAAGGCGGCCTTATTGATGAGTTTTACATTAATGGCAAAACCCGGCAGTTTTTTAAACACATACACCGTGCAGATGAGCATTTCCGCCACGGTTTTAATACCATAGGCATAGAGAAGACCCTTGATGCCCATGCCCAGGTGAAGAAAGATAAGGATGAGCACCACCTCAAACACCGATGCCGCCACATTGACACTTTTGGTAAAGGCAATTTCCTGTAAACCGTTGAGGATGGATCGAAAGCCGCCCATGGTGAAATCAATGCAGAACACAAGGGTGGTTCCCATGACCATGAAGGCTGCAATGTCAAAGGATTCTTGTTTGACATGGAAGAGGTGTAAAAGCCATGGGTGGAAAAAATAAAGACCAGCGTAAAAGAAGACGGCAAACAGGAGCATGAACACCAGCCCCGTGGAAAAGATGTTGTTGATGCCGTTGATGTCATCGGCGGCCTGGAACTGGGCCGTGAATTTCACATAGGCGTTGTTGATGCCCACCGCCCCCACGGCGGCATAGGACAGGATCACAAAACAGATGGACCACAGGCCAAATTCGCTCAGGGATATGTAGGTTAAAATAATGGGGGTCAGGGCAATTCGGCTTAAAAGATAGATGGCCGTGGCACCCATGCCTGCCAGGGCATTCTTCCCGGCTTTTTTCCCCACCTGTGCCAAGCTGTCCTGTTTTTTATCGGCCATTTGTTTAGTTGCCCTTTCCCCAGATTTTATCCCGTACCCGTTGCATGGCTCCAAAATTTTCCATGACATTGGTGCCAAGCTCAATGATCTCCAGTGAGGGAAATATTTTCTGGAGCGCATAATTAAATCTACTGATGCGTTTCTCCGATACATAGAGAATATCATTGTCCTTCATGATATAATTTTTACTGAAATCTGCAGATTCCAGCAGATGCTTCAGATCTATCTCCCGCACCTGTCCCTGGTTTTCTTTTGTTTTTCGGATGAGGTACAGCTTTGAATCCTTGGCATCATCCGTGGGGCCGCCTGCCATCATCAGACTGTCAAGCAAGGTGAGACGTCCGGTCATGTTATATGCGCCGGGGTTTTCCACTTCTCCCATGACATACACCAGTTCCGACTGACTTTCCGGAATGAAGATGACGTCATTGTTCATGATGCGGGCGTTCAATGCCATATTGCCGTTCTGGAGCAGTTCGTTGAGGTCAATCCATATAATGGTATCGTTGCCCCGTATGATGGAGCATTTGGTCAGGTATGTATTTTCGGCTTCGGTGGAATAGCCGCCTGCAATGGAAAGGGCCTCAAGCAGGGTTCCCTCCCCGGGGAAGGTGACCACACCGGGATTTTCCACCCGGCCCAGCACAAAGGCTTTGTTGTTATGGTATTCATCAATGGCAAAGCTGATCTCCGGGTTACTGTAATAGATTAGAAATTTTCCCTTGATTTCTTCTGCTACACTTTCTCTGGTGCGGCCTTTGGTGTTTATGAACCCGATTCTGGGAACGGAAATGACTCCGTCGGGGCCAACGATTATCCGGGGGGCTGATGCATCCGGACGACCCCACACAGTAAGGCTTAACACATCCCCAGGGCCGATGATGTATGGATTCTTTTTTATCATGGATATATGCAGCAGGGGACCTGAAAGCGCTGGATTCCCCGGGGAGGATATGATCATGCTATCATCGGTCTGATAGGTGGATTCATGGGAAAATTGCTTCACCTCATCGGGGGTGGCAAATTTTGTGCTTGCCTGGAGATCATCCACCTCAAACACAGGATCAGGGGGTGCCGGGGCCTGGACCTGGGGTTGAATGTCAGCGCATGCGGTGCATAAAAATACCATTGTCACCAGAAAGACAAGGCAAAGCGGGTTATGCAAAAAATGCTTAGGGTCGTAAAATTTAAAATGGGACAGATGATGGATAAGGCTCACTGTTTGTTGTGTTCCCCTTTTATTTCCGAGGCTCTTTTGGTTCTTTCCCACCCGGGGATTCCTTTTTTCCCCAGCAGTTTAACATATACGGGGATTTTCCATAAAATAAAAAAAGGCGCATAAAAAAGTGATCGCCATACATAAAAGGGGGCTTTTTTCAGTATGAGTCCTGAAAATACGTAGAACACGGTGGCATAAAGACAAAGTCCCCACACAAGTGTGGTGTGGGGATAAAACAGCCATGACAGCAAAAATAAAAGCGCCTGGCCTGCCACCACAAGGGAGAGCGGCGCCGTGAAAAGCTCCATGAAGGCATCAAAAAACATGACTTTCGGGTGTTTTCTAAATGCCCCCAGAAGTGGAGCTGTATATTGCTTTAAAAGCTGCATGCGCCCCCCCTCCCAGCGTTTACGCTGGGTTTGGGCCTGCTGTGATTTTGAGGCCATCTCACCATAAACAACGGCATGGGGATTATAGTGCACAAGGATATTTTTCAGGAGCAGGTGCAGGGAAAATTCAATGTCTTCCACAATGGAAAAGGCAGGCCAGCCGAATTTTTCCATGACCTGTGTCTTAAAGGCCATGCCGTTGCCCTTTAATCCTGCTGTGGCATGGATGACATTGCGGCCGGCGGGTCGGATGTGATGAAAAACACATAAAGCCGCAGCGGAAAGGGCCGTTCGCCAGTTAACTTCGGGATTGGATACTCCATAAAACCCCTGAACCACCTGCACAGAAGGCAGGGAAAGGGAGTGACAGATTTCCAGGAAAAACCGGGGATGGACCAGGGTGTCGGCGTCGATGATGACCACGGCATCCCTTTGGGCATACTGATCGGGGTGGATTTTAAAAAACCAGTCCAGGGCCTGGCCCTTGCCCCTGTTAAGGGTGTCTGATCTTTCCAGAACCGTGGCGCCGGCTTGCCTTGCCACCGCTGCTGTGTCATCCTCACAATTATCGGCAATGACCACCATGCAATATTGATCTCTGGGGAAATTTGTCCTTTTTATGCTGTCAAGGGTCTGGGCGATGCCAAGGGCCTCGTTGTGGGCCGGAATCACCACTGTGACCGTTGAAAGGGTGTGGGCGGGTGCGGTTTTTTTGTTGAAAAACCAGGCGGCCACGGTGAGAAAAAACAGGTAAAGCGTGGTCAGGGCAATGTAAGCCCCGAGGGCGTAAAAAAATATGTTAATGAGTATCATAGAAATCCTTTGAAAAAGTCGGCCATGCGTGCACAGTTTTCATTGAGATCGTAGTGTGCCAGCACCTGTTGACGTCCGTTTTTGCCAAGGGTGGTTCTAAGGGCCGGGTCGTTGATCAGTTGCTGCAGTCGGTTTGCCAGATCAGTGGTGTCGGACGGGGCCGTGAGTACCCCGTTTTTTCCATCCTCAATGAGTTCCGGAATGCCGGTGATGCGTGTGGACACCGACGGGATTTCTTTGGCCATGGCCTCCATGAGCACCACGGGGACCCCTTCGGCAAAGCTTGCAATGGCAAAAATATCGGCTCGGTCATAATAGCTTGGAACCTCATCCTGTCCGATGGCCCCGGTGAAGGTGACCCGGTCGGCGATGCCCAGGGTCCGGGACAGACTTTCCAGGGTGTTTCGGTCTTCTCCATCCCCCACAAAGGTGAGGGTAAAGTTTACCCCCCTCTCCTTTAAAATGCCACAGGCATCAAGCAGAACATGTTGCCCCTTGGCCGGGACCAGACGTCCCACACACAGGATTTCCGGCACGGTGTTGCCGGGGTCCTGCCGGGGGGAAAATTTTTCTTTGTCAATGCCGCACCGCACAATGGTAAATTTGGACCACAGCCCATGGGGAACAAGGCGCATGAGCTGGCTTGTGCAGTAATGGCTGATGCAGCGCACGGCCTTGGCCCGGATGACTTTTTCCGCCAAAAGTCCCGTGTCCACATTGTAAAAAACATCGGGACCATGGACGCTCATGCTGAAGGTCATGGTGCCGTAAACGGTGGCAATCATGGCCACGGTGGCCGCAGGATTGGCAAAGTGGACATGGACATGGTCGGTGTGGTTGTCCTGCATCCATTTCACCAGCAGGCCTGCCTCGGCAAAATAGGCAATTCCCTTGAACAGGCTGCGGGGGCCCTTGCGTGAAAGGGAAACTGCCTGGCCCAGCATGGAAAGGTATCTGCCCGGGGACTGTTTCAACAGGGACAGGTGGGAGGCGGCAATGTGTTTTATTGAGCTGGTTTTAATGTAAAAGGTGGCATCGGCGTCGGCTTTTTCCGGTGCCGTCATTTTGTCCAGGTGGGCAGGTCTTCGGATGGAGGCGGTGACAACCTTGATGCCCAGTTCCCGCAGGGCGGCAATTTCCCGGAAGATGAAGGTGTGGGAGATTCCGGGATATTCACTGGCCAGATAGGCAATTTTCAATGACATGTTTATGGACTCCTCGGGCAATTTAATTAAAAATTTTCATGGGGATAAAATTTCTGCCCCCTGGCAGTTTTGTATAATCCGCATGTCCTGGCGGACACAACGAATATTGAAAATGGTAAATGGCATTATGCCGCCCCTCCCCCGACGGGCAATGGTCCCGGACCGGAACCGTAGACGGCTCGATTGTCCGGTTCCTATTGCCCATCGGGGGGGGCTCTGTTGTCGACATCTTATGCGTAAGGATCTCCGTCCAGGATTCTATAATCATACGACTTATCTCGAAATATCAGTTTTCAGTGTCGCAGGTTTGTTCCGCAGCGGGCAGTGAAACAGTTTTCCCCAGAAAAAACGTTTGACCCCGAAAAACTGGGGAATCACCACAAAGGAGCAGTGCAGGGCATAGACCATAGCTGGTTTACGTTTCAGGTGTTTATTTTCCATGAACCAGGAAATTTTAAATAAAAACGGGTAAAACAGCAGCACAAGGCCAGGAAAAAAAAGTATCAGAAACAAGGGGTGTACAAAGGCAAAAAGGATGCCCGCCAGGCCAGATCCCACAAACCCGCCCCCCCGTACGCAGATACGAAGCAGTTCCCGAATCCAGAAACCTCCGTCGGACAGGCCATACCGGGCCGTTACCGCAGCATAGCCATACCCTGTGCGATGGCCCCGTTTCCAATATTGGGAAAGGTGCATCATGGCAAGGTCATGACCGCACATGGGGGTATTAATCTGCAGAATTTTCCATCCTTTTTTCTGGATGCGACGGCTCAATTCCGGGTCTTCCCCGGCCACCAGCACCTCGTCATACCCCCCGGTGTCTTCAAGGATACTGCGCCGGACCATCACGTCTCCGCCAAAGGCGTCACAGAAGCCCGGGGCTGCGTTCCATTCCATATCTCCAATCCAGTTGAACACCGATGCAAGGGGGTACAGTTCATAGCGGTTGCCCCGCACGGCACCGACGGTGTCGTCCTCCATGAGGGCATCAACTGCGGTGTTAAGCCACTGGGGGTGCACCATGGCATCGGAATCCAGAAACTGCACCAGCGGAGAGGTACCGGCCTTCCAGCCGTTGTTTCGGCCCAGGCCCGGAGTGGGGTATCGGGGATTAAGGGCGATGACATTTACCCCGTCAAAGGCCTGGGCTTTACGAATGCTTTGGTCCGTTGAGCCCCCATCCACATAATAGATGTTCACTGTTCCCCGGGAGTAATGGCTGGCCAGGAGGTTTCGGATGCATTGCTCAATGGTTTTTTCCGTATTGATACCGATAATCACGCAATCAATGTTCATAGATGTCATTTCCTGCATTGTTTTCTGGGGGCTGATCCCCATGGGTAATAAAGATTCCCACCGGGAAAATGGGTGTCAGCATCAATGATGCTTGGCAGCTTCCTTAGGTTAAGGGCGGCCCGGGAAGAAACAGGCGTGAGAAATATTTTATTGCCAGCTTTATGTCACGTAAAACAGAAGGTGATGCAATGTAAATGGCTTCGGCGGAGTAGCGTTCATCAGCAGTGGGATGAGGACCGAAATGGATCAGGGATTCGGTGATAAGCCCCAGTTTGCCCCGGATGTAGATTTCCCGCCAGTCCTGATCCAGGGCCTCCAGATCTTCCCGGGTCCGGGGAGATACCCCGGTGATGGTCATCTTGCCCTTTATTACATTGAAAAGGCCCGGGAGAAATCGTAATAAAAAATCCTTCCACCAGAATCCAGCACCCAGGGAGGCGTTTTGGGGGAGCAGGGTAAAAAATGAAAGCGTTACCGGGGTCCAGGAAAAGACGTCTGTTGCCGTGGGCAGTCGGATGGCCTGGATTGTCTGCCATATGTCTCCCTTTCTGAATAGCTTTAAAAAAAGGACCGTGGCCGCCGTCAGGGGAAGAAAAAGTGTTGTCAGAAAAAGGGCGGTCAGACGTGAAAGCTGGGAAGATATCCATTTTTTAAT
Source organism: uncultured Desulfobacterium sp. (assembly GCA_963674605.1). Taxonomy (GTDB): domain Bacteria; phylum Desulfobacterota; class Desulfobacteria; order Desulfobacterales; family Desulfobacteraceae; genus Desulfocicer. The sequence continues at coordinate 3,904,195 of OY771474.1, forward strand.
ATTTTGTTCGGCCATGTCCCCCAGGATGAACTGTTCGGAAATAAAACTTTCTGAATTAAATTCGGTGTTCACAAGGCAGTTTCGGTCAAGGACTGCGTTGGTGAGCTCAAGGTATTCCCCCACATAGGTGCCAGGAAACACCACGGTATTTTTAAGGCTGGAGTTTCGGGCCACCATGGTTCCTTTTCCCAGGACCGCGTTGGGGCCAAGGATTACACCTGTTTCTATGCGGATTTGTTCATCCAGATACACCGGGGCAACGAGTTGGGCATCGGGGTGAAGGGCCACGTCCCTTGCGATCCAGATACCTTCTTCCACTTCGGTGGCGGTGCGCATGAGAAAATCAAAATCATCCTGGGAGAGAACTGTGTTGTTGGCTTTGAGCACCTCTTCACAGGAATCACAGGACAGTACCTCCGGGATGGACAGAATGTGGGCATTGTTTTCCATGAGCCAGGTGAAAAATTGTTCATAGCCATGATCCGTAGAAAGCACAGGATACAGGTGGGGGGACAGGACGGCCCAGCCCGACCAACAGGGGGATTGCTCATTTTTCTGTGTGGTGATGGCGGTCAATGCATGTCGGGAGGCAAGGTCTGTGAGTTGCTCACCGGACAGGGCCGGCAGACGATCTCCCCGGGCAAACAGAAAGGAACTGTCTGTCTTCACGCTGTCAAAGATCCGGGCAAACTGTGACGGATCTTTCAGGAGATGGTAGGTGATTTGAACTCCCCACCGGTCGCCGTTTCCAAGAGCTGCCTCTATTTTTTCCGGGTGGGCGGACAGCAGAATGTCAAAGGTGTCAATGCCGCCATTGGCACACATTTCAATGACGTGCTGTAGAAAGGGACGGTCCAGTACAAATGCCAGGCAGCAGGGTACGCGACTGCCCAGCAGTTCATGGGTTTTAAATGACATGCTTGCGTCGATGATGGCTCTCATATCTCATTTTCCTTTCTGAATGAATGACTCAACTTCTTGACTCAGCAGGCATTGGGGACCGATTTTCTCCGTTTTATAAAAGAATTAATAAGCCCCTTTCCCGGAAAGTACCGCGGGAATGGTCTTAAATAGAATGCGGATGTCTGTCATGATACTTTTACTCTCAATGTAGGCCACATCCAGCTTTACCTGTTCATCAAAGGGAATATCCGAACGTCCGGACACCTGCCAGGTGCAGGTAAGACCCGGGGTGACATCCAGCCTGCGCCGGTCTTTGAGGGTATATCTTGCCACCTCTTCGGGAAGGGGCGGGCGGGGCCCCACAAGGGACATGTCCCCCTTGAGTACATTCCACAGCTGGGGCAGTTCATCAATGCTCAACTTACGGATGATGCCGCCGATCCATGTGATTCGGGGATCCTTTGCCATCTTAAAGGTTAAACTGTCGGCGTGGTGGCTTTGGTCCAGGATTTTCCGGCGGATTTCATCGGCATTGACCACCATGGATCTGAATTTGGGAAAGGAAAACTCCCGGCCCCACTTACCCACCCGTTTCTGGGTGTAGATCACAGGTCCCCGGTCGGAGAGATAGATGATGAGTGCCACCATAACAAGCAGGGGAGACAGGCCCACAAGAAAGATCACCGCCACCAGGATATCCATGGTGCGCTTTATAAGGCTTGTGGTCCGGGTGACGATGAGCCAGGCATACTTTTTCCTCAGGTAGTTCAATGACCCCCGGGAATCGGAACGGTCATATCGACGGGTCAGTTCCTCAAGAAGTGCTTTTCGTGTATAGTTTTTCATGTTTTTTCCCCTGATGCGCGATGATCCCGTTTTTACCTGTTTTTTTATATAACCCGCATGTCCTGGCGGACACAACGAATATTGAAAATGGTAAATGGCATTATGCCGCCCCTCCCCCGACGGACAATGGTCCCGGACCGGAACTGTAGACAGCTCGATTGTCCGGTTCCTATTGTCCATCGGGGGAGGGGCTCAGCTGAGGTAGACTTGAAAGCGACCTTATCCATATAACATACATGGCTGCTACCACCAGCCACAACGAAAAGTGAAACTCTAATAATTGCAGTCCTTTAAACAAAGTTTCATATAAAACCGCCACGGGAGGACCTTATTCTGACCTTGGTCCATCCACAACGAAGATTGAAATACGTCCCTGATTTGCAAAGTGTTTCATATACATACTTCGACCATGCATTTGAAATAATTGGGATTTTAATCTTACTGCCGGCAGATGGCAACTGCCATGTATGTTATTTAAAAACTGGCCATGGCCTCTTGCCGGGTATTGTGGATATCAACAATTTTGTGCATCCGGATCAGTTCAAATAATGTGCGGACCCGTTTGTTGGTATTGCATATTTTCAGTTCCCCATCCTCGGCGCTTAGCTGGCGGATGCAGGAAAGAATGGCACCGCAGCCGGAACTGTCCACAAAGGGCAGTTCTTCAAGGTCAAAGATTACCTTTTTCTGGTTTTTCAACATGGGCAGGGTGGTTTCCTTGAATTCAGATACCTTGGAAACATCCAGCATATTAGCGCATATTTTGATAATCAATACATCGTTTTCAGTGGTTTTTTCAATGTTCATGTGGGATTACCTTTTTTAAAAATTGTATTAGCTCAAACCTTTGGAGTTTTTATAAACAATTGTGTGCGGTTATTGCCATTTTCATCCTGGTCATAGATTACCCGGTCCATTATATTTTCGATGATAAAAAGACCAAATCCTCCCTCTTTATCTTCAATTTCATCTGTCTCAGGGTTAAACAGGGTGGCATCCTCTCGCTGGAACGGATATCCCTGATCCAGAAATTGTATGGAAATGCCATTGGCTTCCTGGAGGACCATAATCTCAAACTCCCCCACCTTGCCGTCTCTATATCCATGGCGGATGATGTTTGCGGCCACTTCATTGGCTGCAAGTTCAAGCATGTCCAGTGCATCTTCCTGGAGGGGGGGGGTAAGGGCCAGGCAAAATTGTCTTACATAGTCCCTGACCTGGTGGAGGTTTTCAATATTGCTTAATATTTTCATGATACTCTCCTTCAGGCCGTGCGAAGCCACTTAATTTCGTTTACAGGGTTTGGCCATAACAACATCTGCCGGATGTCACAGTTGGCGGGGCAATGGGTCAGGCTTTACCTGGTGATGTCTGTGGGCTTGGGCACAGCATCATGGGTCACCCCCCCAGGGTGGTCCAGGTTATGACCAAGGTCATGTCTGTTTACCTAAAGTATCAATAATCCAGGGGCTGAACCCTTTGGCCCACAAATTATGACAAATGGTCCGTGTTGTGATCAAGGCGTTGTTTTTCTTCCACGGGAACACCGGTTTTTAGAAAATTTTCTATCAGGATATCGCCCCTTTCAGTTAAGAAACTTTCTGGATGAAACTGGACACCGAATACAGGATGATCCCGAAGTTTGATGCCCATGATGATGTTTTTGTCATTCCATGCCGTGGTGATGACATCGGGGTTTGCCGGGGCAATGACCAGTGAGTGGTACCGGGCCGCGGCAAAGGGTGACGGCATGCCCTTGAAAATGTCAGTGTCATGGTGGAAAATGGTGTCTGTTTTGCCATGCACCGGAACCGGTGCCCGCCGGGTACTGCCGCCAAAAACCTCGTTTAAGCACTGCATGCCAAGACACACGCCCAGAATGGGGCAGGTGGTGTAAAAGGCACGGATCATGTCCATGGATACTCCTGCATGGCTGGGGTCTTTGGGACCGGGACTGATGAGAAGATAATCCGGTGCCATGGCCGCTGCATCTGATGTGCTTATCTTATCTGATCGTTTCACAACAATGTCAAGGTGAAACCGGGTAAACATCTGCACCAGATTGTATGTGAAGGAGTCATAGTTGTCAATCACGAGCAGTCTGGGGAATAAATTATGGGATCTGGAAGGGCTGTTAGGCATTATTTTTCCTACAACATGAAATAGGGGTCTACATCAATGGAAACCTTTACCTCTTTGGATGCAAAGGCTTTCTTATCTGAGATCATCCGGGTGATCAGCTCATTGAGAGTAGTTGCCGACGGGCTTTTCATCAGGAGCTGCCACCGGTATCGCAGGGCAATTTTGGGGATCCCCGCCTCAATGGGACCCAGTATCTGAACCGCATGGGAGGGGGGTAAATTTTTCGGGATCAGTGCCTGGCACAGCTCTCCCACCATAAGGGCGTGTTGTTCCACCTTGTCCTTGTTGATGCCGGAGATTTTCAACTGGATGATCCGGGACACCGGGGGGTAGGAAAGGGCCTGGCGAAAGGGGAATTCCCGGGCGTAAAATTCCATGAAATCCTGATTTTTTGAAGCTTCAATGCTGAAATGATCCGGGGTGTATGTCTGCATGATCACCTTGCCGGGCAGGTCTCCTCTACCTGCACGGCCCGCCACCTGGGCCAGCAGCTGAAAGGTTCTCTCCCCGGATCGAAAATCGGGAAAGTTCAGGGACATGTCGGCACAGATGATGCCAACCAAGGTGATGGCGGGGAAATCATGGCCCTTGGCCAGCATCTGGGTACCCACAATAATATCAATGGTGCGGTTCTGCACCTGTTTAAGAATGTTTATGGTGGCACCCTTCTTACTGCCTGTGTCCTGGTCCAGCCGGGCCACCCGGGCTTCGGGAAACATTTCTTTAAGCATGGCCTCAATTTTTTCCGTGCCAAACCCCAGGGGCTTTACCCGGGAGGCACCGCAGTGGGTACATTTTTTAAAAATTGTGGTGGCAAACCCACACAGATGACATCTGAATTCATCGGTATCCTTGTGCAGGGTCATGGTGACATCGCAGAAGCGGCACTTGATGGTTTCCCCGCAGGACTCGCATACGGGAAAGGTGGCAAATCCCCGTCGATTCAAAAAGATCAGGGCCTGTTCTCCCCGGGTGAGGCAGGCATGAATTTCCCGGGAAAGCTCCGGAGTGATGATTTTTTCCCTTCCCCGGAAGTCCTTGTATTTTCTCAGGTCCACCATGTGAATTTCCGGCAGGGGGCGTTTATTGACCCTTTTTTTCAGCTGCAGCTCAGTGAATTTTCCCTGGCAGGCATTATAATAGGACTGCATGGAGGGGGTGGCGGAACCCAGCACCACGGGAATGTCACACATTTTACCCCGGACCACGGCAAGGTCTCTGGCATTGTATCTAAGGCCCGACTCCTGCTTGTAAGAGCTGTCATGCTCCTCGTCCACAATGATGATGCCAATGGAGGCAAGGGGGGCAAATATGGCGGACCGGGCACCAATGACAATGGAAACATCCCCTTTAAGGATTCTATGCCACTGGTCCAGGAGTTCGCCCTTGGTCAGGGCGCTGTGAAGCACGGCAATGCGGTTGCCGAACCGTGCTCGGAACCTGCGTTCTGTCTGGGAAATCAGGGAAATTTCCGGCACCAGCACAATGGCCCCCTGTCCCTTTTCCTCGGCCAGGCTGACAAGGCGCATGTATACTTCTGTTTTTCCGCTGCCCGTGACCCCGGACAGGAGATAGGCGTGAAAGCCCATGTTTATGTTGTCCTGGACCTGGTTTACCACGCTTTGCTGTTCATGGGTGAGGGGCGGCGGTGTGTCCGGGATTACGGGTTCACCCAGGGGGTCTCGAAACACCTGTTTTTCAAAGCGTTTGATATAGCCCTGGTCTTCCAGGATTTTGGCAAGTTTCGGGGCAGTGGGTATCTCTTTTTTCAATTTTGAGAGGGCAATCTCACCGTCTTTTTTTACCATGGCAAGCAGCAGTTGCCGTTTGGTGGACAGCTTGAGGGTATCCGGAACGCCTTTTATATGGCTGAAAAAGGTCTCCTTTTTCATTTGAATCTGATCTTTTTTCAGAGAGGAAGAAAGGAGAACAAGGCCTTGACTGTCCATTTTTTTCACCAGGGCGTGGATACCGGTGCTGTTTTTCACGGTGGTGAATGTTTTGACGGGAAGGGGGCCCTTTTCCTGCAGGGATGCCAGAATATTTCGTTCCCGGGGGGTGATGGTGTTCGCAGCAAGGGCATCAAGACCCGCCGGGGTGATGTTCAGAACGGACACATCGTATCGATTGAGTCCCACGGGCAGAGCGGTTTTAATTACCTCCCCCAAGGGGTGTATGTAATAGTTTGAAATCCATTTGAAAAAAGAGATCATGCCCGGGGGGAAAAGGGGTGTATCATCGGGGAAGTCCAGTATCAGCCTGGCCTGGTATCCGCCACTGTCCTTTCTGAACCCGATTATGTAACCTGTGATTCTGCGTCTGCCAAAGGGAACCAGCACCCGCATGCCGGTCAGGGCCGCGTGTTTAAGGTGATCCGGTACCTTGTACACATAGGTGTTGTCCATGGGCAGGGCCACGGCCACATCAATATAAGTTGGCTTTTCCATGGCTCTGTTTGACCACAAAACAGAAAAAAATTCAATACATGGCTTGTTATTGTCATTGTGGACACCCTGGCCTGCTCGTCCATTGGGGGCTTTGATGTCGCATTCTCATATCACCCCACAACGAAGATAGGGTCGTAGACGCGGAGCCAAATGGCATTATGCCGCCCCTCCCCCGACGGGCAATGGGCCCGGACCGGAACTGTAGACAGCTCGATTGTCCGGTTCCTAGTGCCCATCGGGGGAGGGGCTCTGCTGAGGTAGACTTGAAGGCTACCTTTTCATATAACATACATGGCAGTAAACACCTGCCACAACGAAAGTTGAAACTCTCATCATTGCAGCATCTTGGACGGAGTTTCATATAAAAAAACTCTTAGCCTGATCCCGGGGTACCAGGCAGAGTCCTGGAGTGTTAAAATCAGAAATGTTGTTTTTTTATCATTTCCCTTGACTAAAAGGCTTAATTTTTTCTATCTTCAAAAGATTTATCAATTACTTTAAAATTTCAACACATAATCAAAAAATTCAGCACAAGGAGAATTTCCATGGCAGTCCATGTTGCGGACCATCCTCTGATCAAACACAAATTGGGCCTGATGCGGGAAAAGGATATTTCCACAAAGGATTTCAGAGATTTATCTTCAGAAGTAGCACGGCTTCTCACCTATGAGGCCACCAAGCATCTTGAAACGGAAACCCAGACCATCCAGGGATGGGCCGGGGAGGTCACCGTGGAGCAGATCAAGGGTAAGAAAATCACCATTGTGCCCATTCTTAGGGCAGGTCTTGGCATGATGGACGGGGTCATTGACATGATCCCTTCTGCCAAGGTCAGTGTGGTGGGATTTTACCGAAATGAAGAGACCCTGCAGCCGGTGCAGTACTATGTGAAAACAGCCAGTGCCATGGAAGAGAGAACGGCATTGATTCTGGATCCCATGCTGGCCACCGGAGGCACCCTCATGGCCACCATTGCCCTCCTGAAGGAATCGGGTTGTACCAAAATCATGGGGCTTTTTCTGGTGGCGGCACCGGAAGGCATTGCAAAGGTGCAGGAGACCCATCCGGATGTGGATATTTATGTGGCAGCCATTGATGATCGCCTCAACGAAGTGGGATATATTCTGCCGGGTCTCGGTGATGCCGGTGACAAAATATTTGGAACCAAATAGGAGGCGTGATGTCCCAGGATTCTGTTTCATCAAGCGATTATAATTTCAGGCCAAAAGATTGCCTTCTGGGTGCCCAGATGCTTTTTGTGGCCTTTGGTGCCCTGGTGCTGGTTCCCCTTTTAACGGGGCTTGATCCCAATGTGGCTCTCTTCACCGCCGGTGGTGGCACCCTAATCTTTCAGGTGGTGACCCGGGGAAAGATACCTATTTTTCTGGCATCTTCCTTTGCCTTTCTGCCCCCCATCATGTACGGCGTTAAAACCTGGGGTATTCCCGGTACCATGTGCGGGTTATGTGCCGCCGGTTTTGTTTATGTGATTTTAAGCTTTCTCATCCGGTGGCAGGGAAGCGGGGTTATAAAAAAAGTACTTCCCCCGGTGGTGACCGGGCCGGTGATCATGGTCATCGGGCTAATTCTGGCCCCCGTTGCCGTTAATATGGCCATGGGCAAGACTGGGGACGGTTCCTTTGTGCTGTTTCCCGAAACAACCGCCATGTTCATCTCTTTGCTTTCCCTTACTGCCACGGTACTTGTGTCCATACTGGGAAAGGGCCTCCTTCGCCTGATCCCCATTTTGTGCGGCATTGTAACCGGTTATGTCCTGAGCCTTTTGTTCGGCATAGTTGATTTTGCCCCTGTGTCCAAGGCTGCCTGGTTTGCCGTTCCCAATTTTGTGTTTCCGGAGTGGAATCTCCAGGCGATCTTTTACATTGTTCCCATTGCCATTGCCCCGGCCATAGAGCATTTTGGTGATGTGCTGGCCATTGGCGGTGTCACCGGCAAGGATTATGTAAAGGACCCGGGCATAGAGAACACCATGCTGGGAGATGGTCTTGCCACCTCCTTTGCCTCCTTTCTGGGGGGGCCGCCCAACACCACCTATTCCGAAGTCACCGGTGCCGTTGCTCTGACCCGGGTATTTAATCCCGGTGTCATGACCTGGGCGGCCATCACCGCCATTCTGCTGGCCTTTGTGGGTAAGATGGGTGCTCTGCTTCAGACGGTGCCTGCCCCGGTCATGGGCGGTATCATGCTGCTGCTTTTTGGTGCCATCATGGTCATTGGTTTGAATACCCTGGTAAAGTCCGGTGAGGATCTCACCGAGGCAAGAAATCTTTCCATTGTGGCTTTGATTCTGGTGTTCGGTATTGGCGGTATGACTTTTTCCGCCGGGGAATTTTCCCTCCAGGGCATCGGTCTTGCCGGCATTCTCGGGGTGGTGATGAATCTGGTTCTGCCCCGCCGTAAAGAGGAAGAATAAGGACGTCGGAGCATATCCATTTACCGTTTTTTTTTATATGAAAAGGTAGCCTTCAAGTCTACCTCAGCAGAGCCCCTCCCCCGATGGGCAATAGGAACCGGACAATCGAACTGTCTACAGTTCCGGTCCGGGCCCATTGCCCGTCGGGGGAGGGGCGGCATAATGCCATTTACCATTTTCAATATTCGTTGTGTCCGCCAGGACATGAGTTTTATAATGCCTAAAAAAAGCCATTGTCCCGGGGGGAGTACTGCCCCGGACAATGGCTTTTTTTATAGAAAACCGTCAAGAAAACCCCTGAGTCTTTAGCTCAGGGGGTGTTGACTGCATGAAGTGACACTGGAATTTGAATATCGAAGGACTCAGCGGTGAAACATTATTGTCCGGTAAAAAGACCGCTCTCCGGATGGTGCGTGGGGGGTCTGTCATCAATGGGTACGTAATTTCTGGTGGTTTCTCCGATGTAAATCTGCCGGGGACGGCTGATTTTCTGGTTGGTATCGAGCATATCCTCCCGCCACTGGGCAATCCAGCCTGGAAGACGACCGATGGCAAACATCACGGTGAACATATTGGTGGGAATGCCCATGGCACGAAGAACAATACCACTGTAAAAATCCACATTGGGATAAAGGTTTTTTTCCTGAAAATAGGCATCGGAAAGGGCTGCTGCTTCCAGTTCCATGGCGGTGTTGAGCAATGAATCAAGGTGTTTGCATTTAGAGAGCACCTTATCGCAGATGGTCTTCATGATTTTGGCCCGGGGATCATAGGTTTTATATACCCGATGACCAAATCCCATTAGCCGGAAGGGATCATTTTTGTCCTTTGCCTTTTCAATGACCTGGGGGATGCTCAAGCCCTCCTGCTGGATGGATTCCAGCATCTGAATTACCGCCTGGTTTGCTCCTCCGTGCAGAGGGCCCCACAGGGCGGAGATGCCCGCAGACAGGGCCGCATAGATATTGACTTTACCGCTGCCCACCACCCGCACCGCTGCGGTGGAGCAGTTCTGCTCATGATCGGCATGGAGAATCCAGAACACGTTCAGGGCATCCACCAGATCATCGTCCATTTGATATGGAATCACCGGGCTGTCAAACATCATGTGAAGAAAGTTGGCGCAATAAGAGTAATCCGGCCTGGGATAAACCACCTTATGTCCCCGGGATATCTTGTACGCCATGGCGGCCATGGTTCTTACCTTGGAGATGAGGCGGAGGAAGGTGTAATTGAGATCTTCATCCAGGTCCATGAGTTCCGGGTAAAAGCTTCTCAATGCATTGACCATGGCAGACAAAATGCCCATGGGGTGGGCCTTTCTGGGAAAATTCTGGTAAAAGAATTTCATGTCTTCATGGAGAATGGAAAAATCACTGAGCATGACGCTTGTGCGGGTGAGGGTTTTTCTATCCGGCAGGTTTCCGTTGATCAGAAGATAGGCGGTCTCCACAAAGGTGGAGTGTTTTGCCAGCTGTTCAATGGGAATACCCCGGTAGCGCAGAATTCCCTTTTCACCGTTCATGAAGGTGATGGCACTTTTACAACTGCCGGTGTTTCCAAAGCCGGGGTCAAAGGTGATCAGTCCGGTGTCCTGGCGCAGTTGTCTTATGTCAATGGCTCTTTCACCCTCGGTTCCCTCAATAACAGGTATCTCATAGGTTTTGCCATCAAGGGTCAGTTTGGCAAACTGGGTCATCTTGATCTCCTTAATAACCGCCATGTCGGTTTGCCGACACAACGAAAATTGAAACTCTCATGATTACAGTTGGATGGATGGAGTTTTATATAAACATACATGGCAGTAAGCATCTGCCACAATGAAAAACAAAGCTCTAGCTATTGCAGTCGTTCAGACGGAGTTTCATATGAAAAAACAAATTATCCTCTGCTGTCGCCTGGAACTGTGTATGTGGTGCAGGAACCACTGGAACAGTTTCGGGTCTGGGCACTGGCTTTTTGTTGACGAGATGCGGAGCTTTGGCCCATGGCATAATTGGTGGAACTTACAACCCGCTCCACTGCGGAACAATTGCATTTGGGACATTTAATCTCTTTCTCATCATCACCGGACATGAAGAGCACTTCAAAAAACTCTTCACAATCTGAACATTTGAATTCAAATATGGGCATCTTGTGATCCTTAAAATTTTATGGTGGTATGGATTTTGTCTAAAAAAAAATAATTTATCAAAATTATGTCATTCTTTGGGTTTGTCAAGGGGCAGGCCCATGCCGGTAATTGCAGGATCCTGGCACCGTGTTTTGATCTGACCCCAAAAAGTGTAAACTACTTGTTCACTGCGCCTGCGGCGCACTGAATGCCGAGTTGAGAATGGGTTTGACGCGCGTCCCAGCACATTGAACAACGCATTGGAGCAGCCAACCCACGTGGGTCACTCTCAACTCGGCATTAGTTCAAATGATGAAGGCCTGTTATTTGCTGTTGTTTTTGTATGTCCGTGGTTTTGTCTGGGGTTTAATTTGAGTGCTAAATATGTTGACAGGATTATGGAACGCCTGGTATGTTTTGTGTTTTGCAGTGATGTTTTTGTGGTATACAAGAGAGCTGAAAAATATATCAGGAGAATACGTTTATGAACGAACCTATCTATACCGTGATCAAAGAAAGAATTTTGTTCCTGGAGTATAAACCAGGGCAGATTCTCAATGAAAATGTGCTGGCCAAGGAGTTTGGGGTCAGCCGGACCCCCATGCGGGAAATTCTAAACCGTCTGGAGTGGGAAAAACTGGTCCGGGTGATTGCCCGTACCGGAACCATGATCACGGAAATTGAATTCCAGCAGATGATGAATATCTACCGTGCCCGGTTTGAAATTGAAGGCCTTGCCGGACGACTTGCAGCAGAAGGGTTTTCCCGAAAGCATGTAGAAGGAATCGAAAAACTTAAATCAGAATGTGCCATACTTGCAGAAAACAATGACCGGGAGAACGATAAAAAAAAGCTGGTTCGCCTGGATTATGATTACAGGGCAATTATATATAACGCTGTGAATAATCCTGTGGTGACGGAGCTGTCCCAGGGGCTTTACGAACAGACCTTCAGGTTGTGGTACACCACCCTGGAAAGCGGGGATTGGTTAAATGAAATTACCTCTATTATTCAGGAGTTTACAATCATTAATGAAGTGCTCTCCTCCGGGGATGGTCAGAAGTCCTATGATTTGAAAAAATCATTGCTGGTGGATCATTTTGAACGTATTAAAACAAAATTTCTGGGCATCTGATATGGATGCCGGGTGGTGAGTGCGGATTAATTTTTTTAATTTTGTGGCCGTGGGGGCATGGCTGCTATAAAAAAATGAGAGGTGCTGTCCATGGCAGGCGAAAAGGGCGACGGCCCTGGAATAAGTGTACGTATTTTTTTCAGTGTGTTGATTCTAATGGCAGGGGCCGCAGCAATGACGGGCCTTAAGGCCATGAAGGTGCCGCCCCGGGAGGCGGTGCGGTCGGAGCAGGCCGTCCGCGTGAAAACCCTTGTGGCCAGGCCCCGGGATGTGGCGGTGTCCATCCAGGGCTTTGGCGAGGTAAAGCCCCTGAACACCGTGTCCATTGCACCGGAGGTGGCAGGCACCATTGTTGCCGTGCATCCCCGTCTGGAAGTGGGGGAGATCATTGAAAAGGGGGCATTGCTCTTTGCCGTGGACCCGGTGAATTACCAGTCGGCCTTGGACCAGGCCCTGGCAGTGGTGGCCCAGCGGGAAAAGACCGTGGCCCGGCTCCGGGAAGAGTTCCGCCAGGAAGGTCTTCGACTGGCCACCCTTAAGCGAAACCGGGATCTGGCCCAGGGTGAATTCATGCGGGTGTCGGACCTGTTTAAAAAAAATCGGGTGGGCACCCGCTCCGGGGTGGACAAGGTGGAACAGACCTATAACACTGCCCGGGATTTGGTGGATCAGATGACCCGCATGCTTGCCGTTTATCCCCTGCAGATAAAAGAGAACGAAAGTGCCCTTGCCGGTGCCCGGGCCTCCCTTGCCCTGGCAGCGGCCAATGTTCAAAGATGCCGGATAACAGCCCCCTTCACCGGTCGTTTGAAAACCGTGGATGTAGAAAAGGGTGCCTATGCGTCACCGGGGCAGAATGTGCTTACCTTGGCTGATGACTCTCTGCTGGAGATCCACGTGCCCCTGGACAGCCGGGATGTTAGCCGATGGCTGCAGTTTGAAAAAGATTATCAAGATCCGGGAACGAATCAGCTGGCCTGGTTTTCCCGGGTAAAACCCGTGAATGTGTCCATTCACTGGACAGAAGATCCCACAGGAACCGCATGGAGCGGCCAACTGCATCGCGCCCTGGCCTTTGATCCTGGTACCCGTACGGTTACTGTGGCCGTGCGAATTAAGGCACAAGAGGCCATGGCAAAAAAGGCCTTTCCCTTGGTTGCGGGGATGTTTTGCAGCGTATCCATACCCGGCAAAGCACTGACAGAGGTGATTTCCCTGCCCCGGTGGGCCGTTACATTTGAAAACACCGTGTATGCGGTAAAGGATGGCAGGCTTAAAACGCTTCATGTCACCGTGGCCCGGACACAGGGGGAAGAAACCTATGTGTCCCAGGGCATTGAACCGGGAGAGGAAATTATTATCACCCGCCTGGTGGATCCTCTTGAAAACTGTTTGATTGATATTATCGCTGCGGGGGATGGCGCATGAAGAAAATGCTTGCCGCCTTTGCCGGAAACACAGTGTTTGCCAATATTTTGCTGCTGCTGATTTTCATGGCCGCAGGCTTTGCCCTGAACTCCATGATCCGGGAGATTTTCCCGGAGTTTTCCCTGGACATGATTTCCATTTCCGTTCCCTACCCCGGGGCAGATCCAGAAGAGACCGAAGAGGGTATCAGCCGGAAGATTGAAGAAGCCATTGAAGAAATAGAGGGCATTGATCAATATACCACCCGTTCCTCGGAGGGGGTCGCCACGGCCCAGATAGAGGTGGATGAAAATTATGATGTCCAGGATATTTTAGACAAGGTCAGAAGCCGGGTGGATGCCATTTCCACTTTTCCCGTGGATGCGGAATCACCGATTATTTCGGAAATCACTTTGAAAGAATCGGTGCTCATGCTGGCCCTGTCCGCGGACATGTCAGAACGCCGTCTTAAAGAATGGGCCTATGCCATGGAGGATGAAATCCAGGAATTGCCAGAGGTCTCCCAGGCCACCATATCCGGCACCCGGGCCTATGAGATCGGCATTGAGGTGTCTGAATCCCGTTTGCGGGAGTACGGCATCACCTTTGATCAGGTGGTGACAGCCCTTCGAAAGAGCAATCTGAATCTGGCCGGGGGTACACTTCGAACCCAGGGAGAAGAGATCCGGGTGCGTACCCTGGGCCGGAGATACACCGGCCGGGATCTGGCAGATATTGTGGTGCTGGCCGGTCCCGATGGTGAACACATAACCCTTTCCCGGCTGGCGGTGATTGATGACGGGTTTGCCCAGGACCCCATCCGGGCCAAGGTCAATGGAAAACCTGCGGTGCTGGTGAATGTGCTTAAAACCCAGGCAGAAGATGCCCTGGTGATTTCCAGGGCCGTTCATCGTTTTGTGAAGGAAAAACAGCAGATGCTTCCCCCGGGTGCCCGGATTTCCGTGATTTATGATGCCACGGACATGCTCCAGGACCGCATTGATCTGTTGATGAAAAATGGGATTATCGGGCTTGCCCTGGTGTTTTTTCTTCTGTGGCTGTTTTTGGATGTTCGTTTGAGTTTTTGGGCCGGCATGGGGATTCCCATTTCACTGGGCGGAGGGGTGGTTATTCTTTGGTTTCTGGGGGGCACCATCAATATGATTTCCCTGTTCGGGCTCATAATGGTGCTGGGTATTGTGGTGGATGATGCCATTGTGGTGGGCGAGGCCATTTATGTTCATCGCAATAATGGACAAGGTCCCCTCATGGCTGCCGTTGAAGGGGTTTGGGAGGTGGGCATGCCCGTGGTGGCGGCGGTGATCACCACCATGGTGGCTTTTTTGCCCCTGGCATATATCAATGGCATCATGGGGAAGTTCATTTTTGTTCTGCCGGTGGTGGTCATTGCCTGTCTTGCCATTTCCCTGGTGGAGTGCCTGATTCTTCTGCCTGCCCACTTAAGCCGGCTGCCGGACCCAGGTGTTCAAAAAGCAAAGGCTTTTTTCCTTTTTGTCTGGATTGAAGCCCTTCATGGGGCTGTGGCCCGGGGGCTTGAATGGTTTGTGGCAAGGGTGTATCTGCCGTTTCTGACCCGGGCTCTTCGCTGGCGATATGTGTCTCTTTGTTCTGCCATAGCCCTTTTCATGATAATCCTGGGTTTCATGCAGGGGGGACTTTTAAAATTTGAGGTGTTTTCCGATTTGGACGGATTCATCGTTACCTCCAACGTGGAGTTTCCCAACGGTACGCCGCCGGAGGTGACCCAGGCCGCCATGGAACAGGTGGAAGCAGCCATGCTCCGTCTCAATGGACGGTTAAAAACCCTGTCCGGTGAGCCTTTGCTGAAAGAAAGCCTGGTTCTTGTGGGGGTTACGGCCGGGGAGATGCCGGATTTTGGTCCCAACTACGGAAGCATGCATGCTGTCTTACTGCCCTCGGAACAGCGGGGAATTCACTCCAAAGATATCATGGTGATGTGGGAGAAGGAGGTGGGCATTCTCCCCGGTGTGAAGTCCTTAACCTTTGCCGGCATGGCAGCAGGCCCCCCCGGAGCTCCCATTGAGGTTTGGATACAGGGTCATGACATGGATGCCATTCGCTCGGCTGCCACGGATATCCAGGAGCGCCTGGCGGATTTTGACGGGGTGTTCCAGATCCGGTCTGATTTTTCGCCGGGGAAAAATGAGCTTCGCCTGACATTAAAGCCCGAAGCCCGGGGCCTTGGTCTCACCGTGGAAGACCTGGCCCGCCAGGTGTATGCCGGATATTTCGGCCAGGAGGCGGTGCGTCTCCAGCGAGGCAGGGACGATGTCAAAATCATGGTGCGATACACCGAAAAAGAGCGCAGCCGCATATCGGATTTTAAAGATATCCGCATCCGAACCCCCCAGGGTCGGGAGGTGCCCCTTTTGTCTGTGGCCACCGTGGCCTTCGGCCCCGGGTATGCCACCATCACCCGCACCAACGGCATGCGGCGGGTGGCGGTCAGTGCCGATGTGGACACCAACCGCGCCAATGCCAACGAGATCATGGCCGAACTTTCCGCGGGTTATTTTCAATCCCTTAACAAAAAATATCCTGGGCTCTATATTTCGCTTCAGGGCGAAAAGAAAAAGATGCGCGAATCCTTTTCCAGCCTCATGGTGGGCTTTCCCATGGCCATTGTGGGGATTTTTATCATCATCGCCACCATGTTTCGCTCCTATGTCCAGCCCTTTGTGATCATGATCACCGTGCCCTTTGGTATTATCGGGGCCATCCTGGGGCATCTGGCCCTGGGCTATGATCTGTCTTTGATGAGTGTTTTCGGCATGGTGGCCCTCACCGGGGTGGTGGTCAATGATGCCATTGTCCTGATAGAACGGATAAATGAAAATCTTGCAGAAGGTATGCCCTTTAAAGAGGCGCTCTTGTCCGGGGGGCAGCGGCGGTTCCGGGCGATTTTGCTCACCACCTTGAGTACCGTGGGCGGTCTTGCGCCCTTGATTATGGAGACCAATCTCCAGGCAAAGTTTCTCATTCCCATGGCCCTTTCCCTGGCTGGGGGGGTGGCCTTTGCCACGGTGCTGACCCTGGTGCTGATTCCCAATCTTTTGATGATTTTAAATGATTTTCGCCGCCTTTTTTTCAAGGTGAGATGGGGTACCTGGCCTGTTAGAGAGGATGTGGAACCGGCCCGGAACCGGAGATTGGATAAGATGGCCCTGGGTGCCGCTGACGAAAAGGCTTGAATGTTGTGATCAAGTCAACTTATTTCCCCAAAATGCATATAACGTGCTAAGCGGCCTGCCAATTATGATGAGTGACCCATGTTATTCCCAAGGCCATAAGTTGAGACCTCCTGTTTGTCGGTAATAAGAGGCTGCAAAGGGATACCAGCACTATTTTCCCATGCTGGTATCTGGTATCCCTGGCTGAAGCATTATTTCAATTCAATACCCCGTTCCTTGGCAGCATCGGCAATATGATCCACAAAGACACCGGCAAAGGCATTGTTGGAACCCAGGCCGGAAAGAACAGGTTTAACTGAATATCCCTTTGCAGTAAGAACGGATGTCCAGGAATCAGCTTCCGGGCCTGCCATATCATTGGTGGCATGATCCCCGGCAACAATCATGAAAGGCTTTAAGATAATTTTTTTGTTTTTGGAATGATTCAGGGCAATGAGTAAATCATCAATGCCGGGAGCCCCTTCCACCACCCCGATGAAGGTTTTTACATCGGGATACACTTCCCGCATTTTTTTCTGGGTTTCGGCATAAATTCCCGTTGACCAGTGCTCATTGCCGTGGCCCATGTACACCAGCAGGGAACCTTCTTTTTTCGCCATGGCCACATCATCAGCCAGGGTTTTGATCACCGCATCCACATCCGTGTGGTAGGGATATCTGTCTCCGGGGAGACCCAGGGCCGGGCGACCCATAACAATATTTTTAATGGGTTTCCATTTGGCTTTCATGGTGTGGATGGAGGAAAGGGCATTGACATATTGCTGAAGATCATGGGCCTGTTCCATGAAGAACATGTGGGTGGGCTGGACAACGATGTTGGTGTAGCCATCTTCCAGCAGGTCTCCCACGGTGGCAATGAAGTTTTTGCCATAAAGCACTTCTTTGGGAATACCCTGATCTATCCATTCCTGGGGATTTGCCTGGCGTTTTTTCCACACGGAACGGATGATGTTGGAGGTAAAGGTCAGACGCACTTCTGTTTCAGGATAGGCTTTTTTTACGGTATTGGTGATGTTGGTGATGGCTTTTAAGGCCGATGGGACGGTGGTGCCGAAACTTGCCAGCACAATGGCATTTTTCCCAAGTCCGGAACTGCCCATGCCCTCGGAGGCAAAGACCCCTGCTGCGCTGATCACAAGAAATAAGGCCGAAATGGTGATAATCTGAATACTTCTTTTCATGATTTATTCTCCTGACGAATAACACATATTGGTCCGGAAAATAAAAAACCCGGACCACAATTAAAAAATTGATCCGGGGATGCCCTTTTTGTCCTCGTCTCTGCAATGCTCCCTTGTCCACGGGGATCATTCAAAATAAATCGTCAGGCAGGTTTTCTGACTTCCGGATCAACCTTACAACTGCGCCTTCCCGATTTAAAATCAGTGGCATTTATGCAGTGATCGTCCCCGGTTACAGCGGCGGGCCCGTCCCTGAATTTAACAGGGTTCCCTTTAAGGCTTGTTTTCAAGCACCTGAACGGCACCATAAAATAGTAAAATGTTGTAAAAGTCAAGCCGTTTTTAATGGGATCAAATCATGGGGGTGGTGTTGCCGTTCACCACCCTATTGATACTGATCAGGGCATGTTTTTTAACATTTAAAATATGTTGACCCAGGATGCGTTGGGCACCTTCAATATCCTTTGAGGTGATGTGCTCATATATTCTGATGTGCTGGTCATCCACAGTGTCCATGGGAGTGACAAACAAGATATTGCCCCGGTATTTGAGATAAAGCAGATCAAACAGATGCCTTAAGGTGTTGATCTGAAGATTGCATTCCGACAATTCCGCCAGGGTCATGTGAAATTCTCTGTCCCGGAGCAGGCGGTCCTTGAGATAAATATCCCGCACGGCGGAAAGATGATTGTCCAGGGCTTTCTGGAGCCTTTTTAACTTTGTTGCATTGATTTTGTTAATGGTGCTTTCAATCAGGGAAACCTCAATGATTTTTCTGAAATCATAAATTTCCGTGATCTCTTCAAGGCTTGTTTTTTCCGTGTAATATCCACAATTGGGTTCATGGCGCACCAGTCCCTGGAATTCCAGTCTTTTTAATGCCTGAATTATGGGGGTTGGACTCATATCCAGCCGTTCTGCCAGATCCCGGTAGGATATTTTCTGGCCCGGGATGATTTCATTGTTAAAAAACATCCGGCGGATACCCATGTAGGCTTCCTGGGTAAAATCTTCTTTTCTTTTACGTGTTTTCTTAGGGGTCATGGTGGCTGCTCTCGAAAAACGCCCTGATCTCACAGTCGTTTTGATTTGATTATATTTTTAATTTTATTTTCATATTTTCATCTTGATGATTATATCAAAGAAACTGAAAATGCAATAGAAAATTCATATTTGATTTTTGATGTGATTTTTTATTTGATTAAATTGCTTGACTATGGCGTAGGTCTCTGTTAGTGAGTAGTTATTCAATCAAATATTTAATCAAATCCTTGATTGAATGAATGGTTCTTTAATGGTTTATAAGGCGTTAAACAGGGCCTGAGCACAGCACGGACTTGGTGAGTCCACCCAAAAGTGGCCAGTGTTGTGAGCATGTCTCTTAAATACAACGGGAGAAGAAAATGGCTTTATCATTCATGGAAGGAAATGAAGCGGTTGCACGGGGTGCCATGGCTGCCGGCTGTTCCTTTTTTGCAGGGTATCCGATTACCCCGGCCACCACGGTTTTTGCCAACATGCTTAAGCTTTTACCCCCCAAAGGCGGGATCTGCGTGCAGGGCGAGGACGAAATTGCGTCCATGGGCTATTGCATTGGTGCTGCCATGGCAGGGAAAAAGGTACTCACGGCCACATCCGGTCCGGGAATCAGCCTTTACAGCGAGCAGCTTTCCTTTGCCATCGGCAGTGAAATCCCCATGGTTATCGTGGATGTACAGCGACTGGGCCCCTCCACCGGTTCCGCCACAAGGGGGGCCGACAGTGATATCCAGTTTTTAAGATGGGGAAACACCGGTGGTGTGCCGGTAATTGTGCTGGTACCCAAGGACGCAAAGGACTGCTATGAACTGACGGTGCATGCATTCAACTATGCCGAAGAGTTTCGCTGCCCGGTGTTCATTGCATCCAATAAAGAGATCGGCATGACCCGGGAAAGCCTGGACCTTGATGCCATTACATTGCCCCCCCTGGTGGAGCGAAAGCCCTTCACCGGTGAAAACTATATTCCCTTTGAAGCCGATGCGGACAAAGCCCCGGATTTTTTGCCCATTGGCGGAAAGATCCTGGTGCGCCAGACCTCTTCCACCCATGGTCCCGACGGTTATATCACCATTGATCCTGAAGTGATCAGCGCCTCCCAGAAGCGCCTGCAGAACAAAATCATGGCCGCTGAAGAGCGGATTTCCCTGTTTGAAGAAAAGAAAAGAGAGGGGGCAGACACCTTGGTGATCAGCTACGGGGTAAGCTCCCGGGCCGTCACAGATGCCTGTGATCATCTGGCAGAAAAGGGAAAACCCGTTTCCACCCTGAACTTGAAAACCGTGTGGCCCGTTCCTGAAAAACTTATCCGGGAAAAGGCTGCAGCGTACAAACGCATTGTGGTCATTGAGATGAATCTGGGCCAGTACGTCAACGAAATCCGGCGGGTTCTGGCAGGTAAAACCATTGATTTCTACGGTCAGATGGACGGCACCTTGATTGCACCCGGTAAGATAATGGAGGTGATTGAAAATGAGTAGTCTATTAAATAACAGCCGTCCCCCGGTGTTCTGCCCGGGCTGTACCCATGAAAGAATCACCAAAGAGCTGGACAAAGCCCTGATAAAGATGGGTATTCCCGCCGAAAAAACCGTCATTGTAACGGATATCGGATGCTCAGGCCTTTTTGACACCTTTTTTAATGTCCATGCGCTGCACGGTCTCCATGGCCGGGCATTGACCTATGCCCAGGGATTGAAGCTTGCCGATCCTGAACTCAATGTCATTGTCACCATGGGCGACGGCGGTCTTGGTATCGGTGGTGCCCATGTCTTGTCTGCCTGCAGAAAAAACATGGACATTACCCTGATCATTTTAAATAATTTCAATTTCGGCATGACCGGTGGTCAGTATTCCGCCACCACCCCCAGTGATGCCGTTGTGGGTTCGGAGTTTCTGAATCAGGCAGAAGTCCCCATTGATATCTGTGAAGTGGCCGAAAGCGCCGGTGCCACCTGGGTCAGCCGCTATTCCGGCCATGATGCCGATCTGTCGGATCATTTTGTATCCGCCATGCAGCACAAAGGTTTTTCCATGGTGGAAACCCTTGGCATGTGCACCGGGCGTTACACCAAACGCAACAAGTTAAACATTGCCGCCATTGACGCCATGATCGAAGAAAAACCCAGCAAAACAGGCCTGGTGGAAAAAAACCAGCGCCCTGAATATGGGGAGCGCTACCGGGCCATTGCCGCTGAAAAAACCGTGTACCCCGAAGCGGTGACTGTGGAACAGCAGGTAACCCTGAAAAATCCCAAACGTGAAGAGATAGTAATACTGGGAAGCGCCGGTATGCGCATTGTCACCGCCGGAGATATTGTCTGCTTTGCCGGCATGGTGGCAGGGCTCAATGCTTCCATGAAAAATGATTATAACATCACCGTTCTCCGGGGGCAGTCCGTGAGCGAATTGATTTTGTCTCCGGAGACCATCGGGTATGCCGGTCTTGAAGCCCCGTCCATTGTGCTTGCCCTGAGTGACGAAGGCGTACAGCGCCGCAAAAAAATATTTGCAAAGCTGGGGCCGGACACCCTGGTTATCCGGGAAGCCAGTGTGGAAATCCCGGAAACCAAAGCCGAGGTAATGACGGTGGATTTCAAGGAATTGAAAATCAAACGCCATGACTGGGCACTGGCATCCCTGGGCGTTCTGGCAAAACTTGGCAGGGGTATCACGGAAGAGATGCTCATTCCGGCCCTGAAAGCCCGGTTTAATCCAAAGGTGTTGGGCATGGCCATGGAAACCGTTGACAAGACTTTGAACGGTTGATTCGACCTGGCAGGATAGTGCTTTAACGGGTTTTGTACGCGATGATCAAACCTTTTTTTCTAAAAAAGTTATCATCGGTCTAAAGGATAAATATACTGAATTTGCAAAATAAGTATTAATGATTTGGAACTGATCCCGGTGATGGTAGAACCTGAATTTCCAGGGGCTGCTGCCGGGATCAACCCCGCACAATTTCTTACAAGGAGTAAACAATGGATTTTGAACTGTCAAAAGAACTCACCATGCTGCAGAAGGCCGTCAGGGAATTTGCCAAGAAAAAGATCGCTCCCAATGCCGACGAATGGGATGCAAAGGATTATTTTCCCTACAAGGAAGCTGTGCTTCCCATGGGAGAACTGGGATTTTACGGCACGGTGATTCCCGAGGAATATGGCGGAGAAGACATGGGCTGGCTGGCAGCAATGATCGTCACCGAAGAGATTGCCAGATGTTCAAGTTCCCTGCGGGTACAGGTGAACATGCAGGTTCTGGGGTGCGCTTTCACTATCTTTAAATACGGCACGGAAGCCGCCAAGAAAAAATATATTGAAAAACTGTGCACAGCAGAATACCTGGGAGGCTTTGGTATCACTGAAGCCGATGCCGGCTCCGATGTCATGGCCATGTCCACCGTGGCCGAAGAAAAGGAAGATCATTATGTCCTGAACGGATCTAAAACCTGGATTTCCAATGCCGACATTGCCGATGCTCTTATCTGCTATGCCTACACAGACAAGGAAAAGGGCAGCAAGGGCCTTTCCGCCTTTGTCATTGAGCCCAAGAACTTTGCGGGTATTAAAACTTCCGGCCTTGACAAGCTTGGTTCCCACTCTTCTCCCACAGGAGAGGTCTTCCTTGACAACGTGAAGGTGCCCAAGGAAAATCTGCTTGGTAAACCCGGTGACGGTGCCAAAATTCTTTTCAGCTCCTTAAATCATACCCGTCTTTCCGCCGCAGCCGGTGGCGTGGGACTTGCCCAGGGATGTCTGGATGAGGCTGTTAAATACTGCAATACCAGAAAGCAGTTTGGTAAAACAATCGGTACATTCCAGATGAATCAGGACATGATCGCCCAGATGGCAGCAGAGATTGATGCCGCCCGTTTCATGGTGTACCGTGCCGCAGCAGAAAAGGACAAAGGCAATCTCAACAACGGCCTGGATGTGGCCAAGGCCAAATATCTGGCCGGTGAAGTGGCCACCAAATCCTCCAACTTTGCCATGAGAATCCTGGGCGCCTATGGCTACTCCACCGAGTATCCCGTGGCCCGTTTTTACCGGGATGCCCCCACCTACAGCATGGTGGAAGGTTCTGCCAATATCTGCAAGATGATCATTGCTTTGGATGCCCTGGGTGTTAAAAAGGCAAACAGATAAGTTATCCATGGGGAAACAGGATGGGATCAGGCGTGTGATATTGGATGTTTAAATTTTCTTATCACAATGCCCGGGCCCATACCAGAGTGGCAGATGTTGTGATCAAGCCCGGATGACTAAAAAAACAGGCCCGGAATATCATTGCCCTGAATTTACATTTTTCCCGGAAGCAAACCTGCTCCCGGGAAAAATGGAAAAATAAAAAAATGGAGAACAACTCATGAGTAATGCGGTAACTGTATTTATTTCAGGTATCACAGGGGTTTTTGCTGGGATGGCCCTGCTTTATTTTTCCCTGAGGATTACCTCGTTTATTACGGATAAATTGACGGCATCCGGTGCCGATAAAAAATAGCAACGCACTTAAGTATCTTGGTGTACCTGTTTCTAAAGGATTTTTAAAATGTTTAACAGCTTGCAGTTTTTAACAACCACCACCGGTTTCTGGCATCTCACCCCCGGCATGATGTTCATGTGGCTCATTGGCCTTGGCTTGATCTATCTGGCCATTTCCAAACAGTATGAACCGCTTTTGCTGCTTCCCATCGGGTTTGGTATTATCCTTGCCAACCTTCCCCTGGCAGGTCTCATGACCCCTGAAGAAGGCCTGTTATGGAAATTTTATGAATACGGCATTCACTGGGAGATCATCCCCCCCCTGATTTTTCTGGGATTGGGAGCCCTCACCGATTTTGGTCCGCTTTTGTCCATGCCTTCTCTTATCTTTCTGGGCGCAGCAGCCCAGGGCGGGGTATATCTGACGTTTTTCATCGCCAACAATTTTCTTGGCTTTGATCTCATGGAATCTGCCACCATCGGTATCATCGGCGGTGCGGATGGTCCCACCACCATCTTTCTGGCCTCCAAGCTGGCCCCGCACATGCTTGGCATCTGCGCCGTGGCTGCTTACTCCTACATGGCCCTGGTACCCATTATCCAGCCGCCGGTGATGAAGGCGTTGACCACGGAAAAAGAGCGAAAGATCCGCATGAAAAAAGGCCGCAAGATCAATAAGCTTGAAAAACTGCTCTTTCCCATTATTGCCACCTTTGTTATCATCCTCATTGTGCCGGCATCGGCTCCGCTGATTTCCATGTTCATGGTGGGCAATCTGTTCCGGGAGTCCAAGGTGGTGGAGCGTTTGACCAAGGCCTCCCAGGAGGAGCTGCTCAACATTGCCACCATTTTTCTGGGGCTGCCCGTGGGTGCCACCATGAATGCTGAAAACTTTTTGCAGTGGAAGGTGATTTTTATCTTTATCCTGGGGCTTTGTGCCTTTATCCTGAGTACGGCGGTGGGGGTATGCATTGCCAAGGTGATGAACCTGTTCAGGAAAGATAAAATCAACCCGCTTCTGGGTGCGGCCGGTGTGTCTGCTGTTCCCATGGCTGCCCGGGTGGTGCATAAGGTTGGGCAGGAGGCGGATAAAAAGAATTATCTTTTGATGTACGCCATGGGACCCAATGTGGCCGGGGTCATCGGCACCGTGATTGCCGCCGGTATTTTTCTGACCCTGCTGCAGCCGTAATTTGAACCGATCTTGAGCTCAAGGCACTGAAAATTGATGATTAGGTTAGTTCAGGCCGGTTTTAACCCTTGGGCCGCATTGGGAGAGCATACTTTAGTACCCAGCACCTAAAACCCAATATCCAATACCAGATATAAAACAAAGGAGATTCCCATGAGTAAAGAATTATTGGCCCCCCTGGCCGGAAAAATTGTTCAGATTGATGTCAAAGTCGGTGACAGTGTGGAAGAAGATGATGATGCCCTGGTCATTGAGGCCATGAAGATGGAAACCCCCGTCTATATTCCCTGTGACGGCACCGTTGCCAAAATCAATGTCAAAGAAGGTGATGAGGTTGAGGAGGATGATGTCCTTCTCGTCGTTGAATAAGCCTTGTCCACGATGATCCGGTTTTACCTGTCAGGTGCGGGTGTTCCCCCTCCCGGAAACCGGACCATTGCCTTGTAAAATTTTTGATGCATGGCTCTCCCTGCTGCTCTGGATGCACAAAAGGGGGAGCTGTGCCCAAAGGCTGGATGATTTTTTAAACGGTACACAATGATAGAACCCCTTGCCCCAACTAAGATTGAAACCTGCATGACTGCAACCTGTTAATCCGGGTTTAATTGAAATATTTTCGGAGAAAAAATGAGACCATATTTTGAAAAAATGCCTGAATTCGGCACGGCGCTGAAAAAAGGTCAGATCAAAAGAGGAGAAGAAAATACCAATCTTCTCAAAGAGGTGGAAGGCGAAATAGCCGCAGCAGTGGATGTCATCAAAAACGCCGGTCTGCCCGAAGCTAAAATCAATGCAAGGGGTGCCATGACCGTGTGGCAGCGACTGGACTACCTGGTGGACCCGGGCACCTGGTCTCCCCTTCACATGCTTTACAACCCTGCCGACAACTCCGAAGGCACCACCAATGTCATTGATGGGCTGGGGAAGATTTCCGGTAAGTGGGCGGTGATCATCGGATTTGACAACAAGGTGATGGCCGGAGCCTGGCTGGCGGGTCAGTCCGAAAATATTTTGAGAGTTACCGATCTTGCCAAGCGGCTCAATGTACCCCTGGTATGGCTGGTGAACTGCTCCGGTGCCAAACTCACCGAGCAGGAGCAGTTTTATGCCAACAGACGGGGTGCCGGTGCACCGTTTTACCGTCATGCAGAGCTTAACCAGATGGGCATCCCCGTACTTGCAGGCATCTACGGCACCAACCCCGCCGGTGGTGGATACCAGAGCATCAGCCCCACCATTTTGTTTGCCCACAAAGACTGCAACATTGCCGTGGGCGGTGCAGGTATTGTCAGCGGCATGGCCCCCAAGGGCGGATTTAATGTGGAATCCGCCGAGCAGCTTATAGAATCCACCCGTCATTTCAAGAGCAATCCCCCGGGCACGCCCAAGGTTCATTATGATGAGACCGGTTTCTTTAGATATGTGTATGAAGAAGAAAAGGGAGTGCTGGATGGTCTTAAAGACTACATGAAGGATATTCCGGCCTACAATCCCAAGTTTTTCCGGGTGGCGGAACCGGCAGAACCCAGGTTTGACATAGAAGATATTTACAAGCTGCTCCCCATTGACCAGAAAAAAGTCTATGATTTTGAAGAGATTCTGGCCCGCCTGGTGGACAACAGTGAAAGCATGGAGTTTCGACCCGGTTACGGCCCGGAAGTGTACACCGGCCTTTGCAAGGTGGATGGATATCTGGTGGGCATCATCGGCAACCGTCAGGGGTATCTGGGCAAGGATTATCCCGAGTATGCCGATTACCCCGGCATCGGCGGCAAGCTCTATCGCCAGGGCATGATCAAGATGAACGAGTTTGTAACCCTGGCCGGTCGGGATCGTATTCCCCTGATCTGGTTCCAGGACACTTCCGGAATTGATGTGGGTGACATTGCTGAAAAGGCTGAACTTCTGGGCATCGGACAGAGCCTTGTTTACTCCATTCAGCAATCGGGTGTACCCCAGATGATGGTGCTGCTGCGCAAGGGATCTGCCGCGGCCCATTATCTTCTGGGTGGTCCCCAGGGCAATGATACCAACGCCTTTTCCATCGGTACAGCAGCCAGTGAAGTGTATGTTATGCACGGCGAAACCGCTGCTGTGGCCATGTATTCCCGTCGTCTGGTGAAAGAAAAGGATGCGGGCAATCCCCTGGAGCCGATCATTGAAAAAATGAACCAGGTGGTGGAAGATTACAAGACATTCTCCCGGCCCAAATATTGTGCCAAGGTGGGGTATGTGGATGAGATTGTCAATGTGACCGAAATTAGAAACTACATGAAGGCCTTTACGGGCTCTGCCTATCAGAATCCCAAGTCCATCTGTCCCCAGCATCAGATGATTTTGCCCCGGATTATCAAGGGGTAGTTTTTTCCGCTTATATTGGGTGTTTTGCTGTTTTTTTCTGTTCAAAACACCCTGAGATTGAACTTGCATCATAAAAGAATCCCGGGTATGTGTGTTTTTGCACATGTCCGGGATTTTTTTGTCACACCTTCAAACATAAGGAAAGTTGGCCATGAAAATAATAAATTACAAAGAAATTGAATCCACACGATTTGATGGTGAGCCGGCAAAAGGCGTCACCGGTGTCGTTGCCATTGGAAAGGCCGATGGTGCTGAGAATTTCTGCATGCGGGTCTTTGAACTTGATAAAGACGGCCATACACCGCGCCATACCCATGTCTGGGAGCATGAGATTTTTGTTCATTCCGGAGAAGGAGAGGTGTTCTGTGACGGCAAGTGGGTTTCCATTTCATCGGGAACGGCCATTTTTATCCCGGGAAATGAGGATCACCAGATCAGAAATACCGGTGCCTCTCCCCTGGTGTTTGTCTGTTTAATTCCTGCCGGGGTTGCGGAATTATAATTGAGTCTGTGATCTTATTTTAAAAAATATTGATTTATTCTAAATAACTTAAATATGTTGTGATAAGTTGCGGGTCTTGGGCTATGAGCAAGCCCCGTTTTGTATCTCCGTCATTAATTTTAAAACTGTCAGCTCCTTGGCCTTGGCTTCCACTTCAACGCTGAGGTCAAGGGAGAGCCAGTTCTGGGGAAAATCCCTGATGTCGATGTAATCATGATGCTTTCGCACATCACTTTTTCCATTTCACCCGTTGATGGGAGATGAAATGTGAAAAAGGGGCTCCCGGTTCCAGGTGCGACACGCTTTTTCTGTGGCGGTTTCAACGCTGAGTCCATCCGGCAGGCCCCACAACAAAGGTTGAAAATAATAAGTTCGATTATCGAACATTTTCTTATAAAAGAGGGTTTATGACGCCCCTGGGGACTTTGAAAAATTTAGACAATCTATACCGGTGGCTCAACCCACCGGCTATACGCGATGTCCCCTTCGAAAATTAAGACATCTGCCGTGTTGGCTTGAGCATCGTAAAACCCAACAATCTTGCCAATAATTAAGCGCGAACCGGGAAAATGGGAATGCGCCCGTTCAAGGCTGTTACAGGGGTTTATAAATAGAAATATTAAACTGAAGGGGGACGTATGCAGACAAGAATTACCCGGTTGTTTAACATTAAATACCCGATCATCCAGGGCGGCATGCATTATGTGGGATTTGCCGAGTTGGCCGCTGCGGTGTCCAATGCAGGCGGGCTTGGTATCATTACGGGGCTCACAATGAAAACACCGAAGGACCTGGATGCAGAAATAAAGCGGTGCAAACAGATGACCGATAAGCCGTTCGGGGTCAACCTGACTTTTCTGCCGACGGTGACCTCACCGGATTACCCCGGATATATAGATGCCATTATCGGCAACGGCATTCCCATCGTTGAAACGGCCGGCCGTAACCCGGAACCGTACCTGCCGAAACTGCAGGCAGCAGGGGTGAAGGTTATCCATAAATGCACCTCAGTCCGGCACGCGCTTAAAGCGGAAAAAATCGGCTGCGATGCCGTGTCCGTGGATGGGTTTGAATGCGGGGGGCATCCCGGGGAGGATGATATCCCCAACATGATCCTGCTGCCGAGAGCGGCAGAAGAACTGAGCATCCCCTTTGTGGCGTCAGGCGGTATGGCTGATGCCAGAAGTCTGGTGGCATCCCTTGCGCTGGGCGCGGACGGCATTAACATGGGTACCCGGTTTATCGCCACCAAGGAGGCTCCGGTTCATGATAACGTCAAACAGGCCATCCTTGGTGCAACAGAGACGGATACAAGGCTGGTGATGCGGTCGCTGCGCAATACGGAGCGGGTGCTGAACAATCCGGCCACCCAGAGACTGCTGGAAAAGGAAAAATCCCTGGGCGACAACCTCCGGTTTGAGGACATCATCGATGAGGTGGTGGGCGTGTACCCAAAGGTGATGACCGACGGGGTCGTGGACGCCGGTGTGTGGTCCTGCGGTATGGTGGCCGGTCTTATCCATGACATCCCCACCTGTGCTGAACTGCTTGAGCGGATCATGGCCGATGCCGGAAAGATTATCGAAAAACGGTTGAAAGGGATGTTATGAAATTGACATCCCGATTGTTGAGATGGGGGCTTAACCTTTACGGCCTATCTGGGAGCCGGTATCAGGGTTCGGCCCTCACCGTACCGCCCCCGGCTGAAAAATACGGAAAGGAGACCCGGGAAATCCTGATGGACATGGGATATTCCCCCAAAGGAATTGATGATATGATCACCACAAAAGCGGTGTCGGAAAGCTGGAGTGCACAGTCTCTGCCCGATTGATGCCGTCAGGGTATGATCAAGAAATCAGCTCTTGTTAATTTACCAGAATTAAAATCCAGACATCAAGATTTTAAAAGAGTTGCCTTAATTAAATGCCAGATCAAAACAGCTGAATTCCTCATACCCCATAAACCGTTATTTTTTTACGCAACTTTTTGAATTGGCATATTTGACCAGAATCAAACCCCAAGTAGTCAGAAAGTTGCGTTTTTCACATCATTGGAGACCACTATGAATGAATTTAACGTGCTGTTTCAGCCCCAGATGCTTGGCAAAATCAAGCTGAAAAACCGCATTAACCATTGGATAATATGCACAACTTCAGCTTTTTGCCTCACCCAGCACTTTTCGAATTGTTTTTGCCAGGTCGCTCTTAACTATGGGCTTATACACAAAGGCTTTAACACCTATTTCTAAGGCGTCTTCTTCGGATATTTTCGTGGTATACCCGGTACAGAGAATCACAGGGATATCCGGTCGGATTTTCAGCAGCTCAATCGCAAGATTGTCTCCTGTCAGATTCGGCATCGTCATATCTGTTACTATAAGATCGAAATCTGTGGGTTTCGATTTGAACAGTTCCAAAGCCTCCACGCTGCTGGTCCTTGTCGTTACCCTATATCCTAAACTTTCCAAATTTCTGGCACCCATTTTTGCAATTGGAGCCTCATCATCAACAAACAGGATATGTTCCGAGCCTGACGGCAATTGTTCGGGGATATATTCTGGAAAGTCTGCTTGCATCTTGGCAAGGGGCAAGTAAACTGTAAATGTTGATCCTATTCCCAATTGACTGTCGGCGGTGATCTTACCGCCGTAGCTTTCAACAATGCCATTTACCGTGGCCAGTCCCATGCCGGTTCCCTCGCCTGGTCCTTTGGTGGTAAAATAGGGCTCAAAAATAGAGTCCATGATTTCAGGAGAAATACCAGAACCAGTGTCTGATATGGTTATTTTCATATAGGTTCCGTATCGCAGCCCTTCAGACGTCAAGCGTGATTGAGGATTATGTTTTACATCTGTCATTTCAACCGTCAAAATGCCTCCCTCAGCCTCCATGGCACAAGAGGCATTTGTCAACAGATTCATGAATATTTGATGGATTTGTGACGTATTGCCCATTATCAAGGAATGACTTTCAATGTTTGTCTTTATTTCGATTGTAGTAGGAATTGTTGATCTGATCAGCTTCAGTGTCTCTTTTGCAATAATGTCCACCTGAATCGGTGTTAGCTTCTCATCAGATTGGCGTGCAAACGCCAATATCTGTTTGACCAGATCTTTGGCTCGTTTTCCCGCGACATATACTTCCTGAAGATTGTCCTCCATTTGGGACCCTTTGGTCACTTCATCAATGGATAATTCTGTAAACCCGATTATAGAAGATAATATATTGTTGAAGTCATGAGCAATTCCTCCTGCAAGGGTGCCGAGTGCTTCTATCTTGTAAGCCAGTTGGAATTGTCTTTCAAGGGCCATTACCTTGCTGACATCAGTCATACAAACCACAGAACCGATCATCGCTCCATCAGCTCCTATAAAAGGTGCGGCACTGACCAGCATTTCCAGAATTTTACCTTCTCTGGTTAAGCGCTTTGTTTCAAGCCTGACGACGCTCTTCCCCTTGATAAGAGCCATTATGGATTTATCAGTAGCTGCTTTTTCACTTTCCGGGACAAAAGGAATCGTACTACCTTTCAACTCGTCCAAAGACCATCCCAAAGATTCTGTGAATGAGGGGTTGACGTATTGGGGATGACCGTTGTTGTCATAGACAACAATGGGATCCGGATTCGATGAAAGGATTGTATGTAACCTGTTTTCGTTTTCCTTCAGAGCCTGTTCCGCAATCTTATGTCCGGTGATATCTATCCAATAACCCAGTATTTCAAGGGGGTTCCCCTCAGCGTCTTTCACTAACTTATATTCGTCACGCATCCACCTGTAATCTCCATCTTTGTTCCGAAACCCAGCATCTTTGCATGAAGATCATTGGAAAAAGTAAATACCCCGTCATTGTCCGTAGCAAATATGCCGTCGTTGATTTCGGTCACAAGTTCACGGTACTTCTCCTTGCTTTCAAATAATTCTCTTTCAGTCATTTCCCTGACTGCCAACTCAGTTCTCAACTGCTCAGTCTTCCGGGCGACCTGGCGCTTTGAGGCGATGTAAACAGTTAAAAGGAAAAGAACGATGCAGCCAGCGGCAATCAAGAGTGGTTTTGTCCAAGGGGGAACTCTCGGTTTTTCATTTTTCTGAATGTATTTTTGCAAAAGATGATAATAGATTGAATTTCTGTCGTTCTTTAATGCTGTCAAATCGGTATTTATCTTTTGGATAATATCGGCGTTCTGATGTGGTGCTTTCGGGAAAGCAAATGAGATGTCAATAGGCTGGAAAATGATAGGGGGCCTTATGACATGGAACCGGCCTTCGTTGAAGCTCCCGAAGTGTATGTTTACAACGCCTGCATGAGCCTGTCCCTCCTCAATAGATCTGAATACCCCTTCATATGACTCTTTCTCTATGAACGAACAGTCTAAATCAAAGTTCTCGAGCAAAGCTGAAATCCCGGATTTTCCAATGTGATTTATATTTTCTTTCAAAACAGCGATCTTTTTGCCCTTCAGGTCAAAGATCGTTTCGATGTCAATGCCCTCCCCGGCATAGATTATCGACCAGCTGACAAAAACGGTGGGATTGGAGAAATCAAAGAGTTGAGCTCTTTTTTGGGTATATGCCACGTCGGGCATCAAATCGATTCCGCCATTTTTCAGAAGCTCAAGACACCCCGCCCACTTGCACGGGACATATTCTATCTTCCATCCATTGTTTTCAGCCATATGGTCTAAGAGCTGCGGCCAGAATCCTTGAATAGAGCCATCTTTCTCTCTGTAAATTTTCGGTGGGTTTTGGTAAAGCCCCACCTTGATTGTGACGGATTCATTTGCGGATACCGTGTGACCGAGGAAAAAGACTGCAAGTACGGCCGTTAACAATGTTCTCCCAAATATGTGATATCCTCGGCTTTCTGTTCCCCAAACATTCATAACAAACCCTCCAAGCACTTTTGGACACCCCATGCAATTTATGTCTTTTGTGGCCTTGGAAAGACCCGCAACCATTGTTGGCCCGGATCAATCGTTATAGAGGTCCATGTCAGGGTAATATTTTTTAGCACACTCATGGCAAATACTGTGACTGAACTCAGCTTCGGAATGATCTCGGATATAAGATTCTATTTGGTTCCAATACCCCTTGTCATCTCGTATTTTTTTACAGTGAGAACAGATTGGAAGCATGCCACTCAATTTTTTGACTTCATCTAATGCATTCTTAAGGTCGGAAATGAGCTGTTCCTGTTGAGCTTGCATCTGCTTGCGCTTAGTGATATCGCGATAAATGATACCTGCGGCGACTATTTTTCCGGAAGCATCCCTGATAGCGGAGAGGGACGATTCGCTCCAAGCAATTTCAGTTCCCATATTGATATGGTCTTCTGTCCAACGCGGTTCCTCAGTTTTGAAAAACTTTTCGAGTCTTTTTATCCACAGGTCCCTGAATTCGGGAAAAGAAGCCAAAGCTTCTTTTATATTCTTCCCCTGGATGGTGTCGTCTATCAGACCCAGATAATCATCGGCCGAATGGTTAGCATAAATGTAATTGAGTTCACGGTCCAGGATTACAACGCAATCCAAAGTGGACTGAAAGAGAAACCGGAATCGCTGCTCGCTTTCTCTTAGAGCATTTTCCATCTGCATATGCTCTGTGATATCACGTGCGACATGAATACTGTAAAGTTGACCGTCATGAAAATATATGGGGGTGACCGAAACTAAGAAACTGCCGCCCAACCGGTCTTCAAAAATTTCCTCAGAATGCTCCATTCTGTCTACCAGCAGTTGACTGTGGGGGCACAAAGCCAGTGGTTCTTTTGTCCCATGAACCGCTTCATAACATGTTAGCCCAATCATCGATTCGGTATCTACGCCAAGTCTGTCTGCCATCGCTTTATTGGCTTTGACGATTTGGTGGTTCTTATCTATGATGGCTATCAAATCGGGAACAGCATCGAAAGTGCTCTCCCATTGGTTTTTTACAACAAGTAGCTCAGCTTCGGCCCTTTTAAGGTCAGTCACATCCCGACCCATGCCGCGAAACCCGATGGGATTGCCATTGTCATCGTTTACCAGTGATACTGACGCTTCTGCCCACCTTTTGGCTCCGTCTTTCCGAATATATTCCCAAGATACTTTGTATAATTGTTTTCTGGTTTTGTATGCCTTTTTGAAAATATGATATATTTTTTCGGCGTTAGCCGTATCTAGGAATTCCTGACTATTCCTCCCTCGCAATTCCTCTTTGGAATAGCCAAGAAGCTTACAAAATGAATTGCTGAAATTTATAAAATTTCCCTCAAGATCAACTTCTAAATAACTGTCCTCGATGTTTTCTAAAATGTCTCGGTATCTTTCTTTTTTTTCCGCAAAAATCTTTTGCTTTAGCTTATATTGTTCTAGCTCTCTTTCAAATTCTTTGACCCTTTGCTCTAATTCTTCATAGGATGGTTTCTTAGTCATCATATTTACCTGCCCGGGGTTATGAGCCATTTCGGGCTTGGTCACAATATGGATGGGGTATCCGCCAGTTGCGGCAGGTAGCCCATGCTGTGACCAAGCCCGTCATTTCGAACTGTGATTTGCATAATGGCAAATATCCAAATGTTTGATCATTCAAAAGGTATTTTTGAGTGCAGATTATTAGTAGCAGATGCAGATTCAAAGAAGCCATAATTAATTGAAAATGAACTTCATTTGAACCACATTCAGCATACCTGAACATCTATGGAAAATCAAAAGAATATTGATCTCATAAAAGGGCTGCTCATCCCCACAATAATGGTATCTACAGTCACGAACAAAATTTCAGCTTCGGTGATGACTTT
This sequence comes from uncultured Desulfobacterium sp., assembly GCA_963674605.1. Taxonomy (GTDB): domain Bacteria; phylum Desulfobacterota; class Desulfobacteria; order Desulfobacterales; family Desulfobacteraceae; genus Desulfocicer. The sequence continues at coordinate 3,938,386 of OY771474.1, forward strand.
CAAATTTGAACGAACTACCGGACCCCACATTAAATAAATTCGGAAGGTTTTTTTTCTTGATGAATCAGGTAAAGCATCTGCCTGTTTCCTCCATTATTAATCAAACATTCCTGGAGGGAAACGAGATGACATATACCAATCGGAAATTTACTGCTTATGAGAAAACGGCAATCCTGAAAGAATATCTTTTTATCCCGGGAAATGAGGAGCACCAGATCAGAAATGTCGGAGAATCTCCCCTGGTGTTTGTCTTTTTGATTCCTGCCGGGGTTGCGGAATTATAATTGAGTCTGTGATCTTATTTTAAAAATTATTGATTTATTCTAAATAACTTAAATATGTTGTGATAAATTATGGGTCTTGGGCCATGAGCAAGCCCCGTTTTGTATCTCCGTCATTAATTTCAAAACTGCCAGCTCCTTGGCCTTGGCTTCCACTTCAACGCTGAGGTCAAGGCAAAGCCAGTTCTGGGGAAAATCTCTGATGTCGATGTAATCATGATGTTTTCGCACATCACTTTTTCCATTCCATCCGTTGATGGGAGATGAAATGTGAAAAAGGGGCTCCCGGTTCCAGGTGCGACACGCTTTTTCTGTGGCGGCTTCAACGCTGAGTCCATCCGGCAGGCAGCGGTGGTGGTGAACATCGTACACCAGGGGGATTTCCATGTCGGTACACACCGGTAATAGATCCAGGGGGCTATAGCTTCTGTCATCATTTTCCAGGGTCAGGCGTTTTCGGATGTTTTCGGGCAGTGCCTCTATGGTTTTTCGAAGACGCTTCAGTGCCGATGGTTTATCTCCATACACACCGCCGCCATGGATGTTGATCACATCGGCATTCACCCATTGGGCCACCTGGGCCTGGTAGGCCAGGTCGGCAATGGATCGCCTGACCACCCCATCGTCCGGGGAAGACAGGATGATGAACTGGTCCGGATGAAAGGTGGTGCGCATGTCGTTTTTCCGGCAGAAATCTCCGCAGGCTTTAAATTTTTTGAGGATGCTGTCACCAAGGGGGAGGGATTCAATGTCATATCCCACATCCGGGTGGGTTTTAAGGGGCAGAATCTGGCTGTTGATGCGAAAAGCGTAGATGCCATGGTCATGGCACCAGACAAGAGCTTCCATCAGACTGTTTGCATTGGCCAGGCAGATTGCCGACAATCGTCGGCGCTGCACGTCCTTTGGAAATTTTGAAAGGTGGGTGGCCGTGGTACGTCGAAATTTTATGGGTTGATCCTTAAAAATACAGCATAGTCCAAGTCTTATCATCTTTCTTTTCTCCAGCATCATAAATTGCGGTTTTGATCACAAGATGGGACACCCGTTACAGTTGGTGGTTCAATGGGGTCAGGCTTGTATATGTTCGGGGTATGTCTCAAAAATATAGATATATCAGATTCGGGTTGAGATTGGTATTCCCGACGGAATTGAGTTGATTTCCAATGCCGATTAATTGATAATGCCATATACTTTGGAGATGAGTTGATCATAACACTGACCAGTTTTCATAATCGCTGCATCCTTCCCAGACCGGTGGAAGTTCTGATCAATCTATCTAAAAAATTTCAAATCAGGGAGTTGAATCTATATGATGAGTTCAGAAAGCATTGCAGTCACCTGCGGACTTGGCAGTGCCATGGCATGGGGAGCCGGAGATTTCAGTGGTGGGTTTGCCTCACGCAAGGGTAATCTAATGGGGGTTATCCTGATATCCCAGTTTTTGGGGGGGCTGCTTCTTGCCATTATGGCAGTGCTGGCTTCAGAAACAATTCCTGGAACTTACGATCTTTTGTATGGTTTTCTCTCCGGTCTTTGTGGCTGCACCGGCCTGACGGTTTTTTACTGGGGATTAACCCATGGCCGCATGGGTATTGTCGCCCCCTTGTCTGCTGTTTTGACGGCCCTTGTTCCCATTGCATATTCTGCTTTTTTTGAAGGTCTGCCGTCGTTGATGCAATTTGCAGGTTTTTTTCTTGTGCTTGGGGCGGTGTGGTTGCTTTCAGCAGCAGACAATGAGCTTCGAATGACCCGCATGGAACTTGGGGTAGCTCTGGTGGCAGGTCTGGGATTTGGACTCTTTTTTATCTTCATTGATCGGGCCAATACCCATGCCGTGTTCTGGCCCCTGGTGGCGGCACGGGTGGCCTCTGTTTCGCTTTTATGCAGTATGGTGGTGGTGGGGAAGAAAACCCCCAGACCATTACAGGGCCAGTGGGTGTTTATTCTTCTGTGCGCTGTTCTGGATGCCGGGGGAAATGCCCTGTTCTCCATGGCGGCACACCTGGGGCGTTTGGATGTGGCAGCGGTTCTGGGCTCTTTGTACCCCGCATCCACCGTGGCCCTGGCCTGGTTTTTCCTTAAAGAACGTCTGGGACGTCAGCAATGGGCCGGCGTGGCCCTGGCATTTGTGGCCTTGTTTTTTTTCTCCTGAAATCTTCCCGGATTGGTTGATGTCATGATCGACCCCATAAGGAATTTATGCATAGTTGTGCTGATTTAAAAAATATTGCAGTGATGCTTCATCAACCGGGGTATTCTGAAAACATCGGCGCTGCGGCCCGGGCCATGTGTAACATGGGAATGAGCGAACTCCATGTGGTGTCTGCAAGGGACTTTAACAGAGGGACCGCAGAAAAGCTGGCCACCCATTCCGCCCGTCACATCATAGATGGCATTCATCATCACACCAGCCTTTCCCGGGCATTGGTTTCCTTTAATTATGTGGTGGGTACAACCGCCAGACTCGGTGGGGAACGCCAGGTGGTTACCCCCCGGCAGGCGGCTGGGCATTTGCTGGATATTTCCAGAAACAACCGCGTGGCATTGCTTTTTGGCAGGGAAGACTCCGGCCTTTCCAATGAAGCTCTCAAGCAATGTCATTCTCTTGTCCACATTCCCACATCGGGCTTTTCTTCCCTGAACCTTTCCCAGGCGGTTATGATATTGTGCCATGAACTTTTTTCAGCTGTCCGGGAGACATCGATATGTCCGGTTCCAAGGCTTGCCGGGCGGCATGAACTGAACCTTATGTATGATGAACTGGAAGTGTTTTTCAATACAAACTCATTTGAGAAGCCTGGAAAAACAGATTACTGGCTCAATCATCTGCGCCGTTTTTTTAATCGTTTTGAACTGCGGGCCAGGGAAGTATGGGTGATCCGGACCATGATTCAGCATTTTTCAAAACGCGTTCGATGAATAGCGGTAGATCTTTGTTAGCCAGGTTTTATCATATGAATGTATGACTCTAACCATGGTCCGCCGACTGGGGCGGAATGTTTTATCAAAAGAGCATCCTGAAAACCTCTGACCAAGCCCGAGATATGTTTATGGAATCATGAATGAATGAACAAAAAGGAATAAAAATGAAAAAAATAATTAATGCAGTACTTTTGGCCCTGGTGCTGACAACCACGGCATGGGCACATGATGGGGGCACCGGCATCACCGTTGATGCACTGGCAAAAACCTGTTTCAGCTGGAATGAAGCCGCTTTGCCTGCATATGATCAAGGAATTCCTGAGGTGACGATTTTGAAAATTACCATTGCGCCTAAAACGGAACTGCCCCTGCATCGACACCCCGTGATCAATGCCGGGGTCTTGTTGAAGGGGCAGTTAACCGTTGTGACGGAAGATAAGCAAACACTTCATCTGAAGGCCGGAGATCCCATTGTGGAGGTGGTGAACACCTGGCATTATGGGAGAAATGACGGGGATACTCCTGCCGAGATCATTGTGTTTTATGCCGGTGTGAAAGGGACTCCCATTACGGTGAAAGCTCCCATGGGGAAATAACCCCGAGGTGGGGACAGATTTAAAAAACTGTCCCCCTAAGCCCATAAATGCTCAACTTATTTAGAATGCATTCCTAAACTATGCATGATCAATTCGGCAGGGCACAAACCTGTGAAGCGGTGTCCCCAGAAAATCCCGATGGCTGTTGCGGGTCAATTGGTTGACGTTGATACCGTAGGTGTTTCCATCATAAATAAGGCCAAATCCATGGGGAATGAGCACCGTTCCTTTACGAACCTGTTTTGACTCCTGGAGTTCACCCACCTCACTGCCGGCCTCGGTGGACACCTTTACCTGCTGGCCGTCTGTTATCCCCAGGCTGGTGGCATCTGCGGGGTTTACGGCCACGGTGCAGGCCCTTTTTCCCTTATTCCATTCCGGGTTTCGCATGAGGGTGTTCATATTGTATTTCATGTGTCGCCCGGCATTTAATATCAGTGGGTATTGCTTTGGCAGTTCCAGATTCCTGCCCTCCGTCGCAGCGTTAAGTTCTCGGGCTTCTTTTTCCAGCTCCGGTACATGAAGTTCAATCTTTCCGGACGGAGTTTTGATGGCTTTAAAATTTTCTTCAGGATTTACTTCCCCAACCCATAGTCCTTCCGGGTGATCCAGGATTGCCTGGAAAATTTGATCCCCTTGGTCGATTCCAGGTTCAAAACCGGCCCGGGCCGCATTTTTCCCAAAGGCTTTGGGCGCTGTCATGAGTACCCCCCACAGAGCTGCCAGGGAGGCACTGTCCCAGGTTTCTCCCAGGGTTTTGGCCAGTACAAAGGGCATGGCGGCCATGGCTCGGGGTTCGGTGGCTGCCCAAGTCAAGAGTGCTGCCCCAAAGTTCATCCGATCATCTCCGGCAGCTTCCTTTAATTTGTCCGGAATATCGGGAATCATTCCCAGTTTTTCAGCCATCATGGTGAAAATCTGGGTGGCTTCCAGACAGTTTTCCGGGGCTGGGACAATGGGCCTGCGCATCTGGAAGAACACCTTGGGAAAACTCCAGGGAAAAAAGGTGCCATCCCAGGATTCATAATAGGTGCGGCAGGGCAGCACATAGTTGGCCAGTCGGGCGGTTTCACTCATGACAATATCATTGACCACCAGTAGATCAAGGGCCTTAAAGGCTTTTTCAAAGGCTTTTGTGTCGGGGTAGGATCGTAAGGGATTGCAAGCGTTTATAAAGATGGCCCGCAGCCGCTGAGGGTTATCATTTAATATTTCTTCGGGGATCACAGCCGGGGGAAAGGCACCGGCAGCTGCCGGTGGCATATTGGTGGCCACCGTTCGCCATGTTTTGGCATCGCGTTCATCGGCATGGAAACCCATGGGCACCAACATGCCGGGAATCACATTGCCCCCGGGTACACAGAAAATACCGCAGATGGACCCTAAAATGTTCATGAGATAGGAGTTCAACGTACTTTTTCGTCCCATGTAAATACCAAGGTCCGGATGTACACACCATTTTTTTGTGGCCATGAGACGGCACAGATCAAACACCTGTTCATAGGGCAGTTCACAAAGCTTAATGGCGGCTTTGGCATCAAAATTTTCAAACCAGGGGCGAATGGTTTCCCAGCTGTCCACACGGGTATCAAGGTAGGCAGTGTTCTCCCATTTTTGATCAATGATGATGGATATCATGGCCTTGATTAAAAGAGCATCGGTGCCTGGTCGGATGGGAAGATGCATATCGGCGATGGCGGCGGTTTCACTTTTTCTGGGGTCAATGATAACCAGGATTTTTTTCGGATCTTTGCTCATTTGTGACAGCACCCTGGGTGCCCTTGGCATCTGATGGCTTTCCATGCCGTTCCATCCCCAGCCCACAAGCATCTCGCATGCGTGCTCGTCGGGGATGGCCACATTGTATTGTTTTCCCAGCATGCGGCCAAAGAGCCACCAGGCACCGGAAAATTCCTGACCGGCGGAGGAATAAAAGTTTTGGGAGCCCATGCTCCTTAATATTGACAGCCCAAAGGCCCCTTCAAAATGACCTCCCTGGGAGCTTGCCCCCATGTAGGCCAGGGATCTGGGGCCGTGGGCGTTCACCAGGTCTTTCATTTTCTCGGTGATTTCCGCCATGGCCTGGTCCCAGGAGATGGGTTCAAAGGTTTCACCCACGCGTTTCAGGGGAGTTGTGATGCGATCCGCAGGGTACTGGTGATAAATAATGTTGAGTCCCTTGCGGCAGGCATATCCCTGGCTGCGGGGATTTGACTTGTCCGGTCGTACCTTGACCATGCGGTTGTCTTCCACCAGGATTTCAAGTCCGCAGTTCTGTGCACACAGCACGCATCCTGTCTTATACCATCGTCCCATGATTTGTTCCTTAAATTCGCGGGTCTGAAATTCGCCCACATCGGTTGAAATTAAAAATATGCGAGAATTGGGCCGGGGCTGGGTTGCTAAGGTCATTGACCAAGGCTTGTACGAATCTGGAACAGTTAAGACAATCCAAACAACCTATTCCTGGCCCACCCCTTTTTAGATTTTCATTCCAGCGGCATATCCTTTATGGACGGCATCAAAAGCCATGCCGATGGTGTCGGCATCCCCCACCACATCAAAGGGGATGTTTTTTGCTTTGATGATGTCGGCCAGACGGTTTTCACATCGGGAGCCTGCGGCCAGGACAACGGTGTCCGCCGGAAGGGTTTCAATGCCCTGTGCGCTTTCTATCTTGATGCCTGATGGCGTGATTTCAAGGGCTTTGGCACCGGGCATGGCAGTGATGTTATGGCGTTTGACATCCTGGAGCATGCCCCATCGGGTGGATTTGCCAAAATCCTTTCCGATGCTTTCAAGCATTTCAATGATGGTGATTTCCTTGGTGCCCCGGGTGGCCATTTCATACAATACTTCCGGGGATTCTGCTCTGTTGACAAAGAGGAACTTCAAGGCTTCTGCTGACAGGGTCCCCTTTTCTGCCAGAAACAATGCCGTTTCCACCCCCACAGCCCCGCCGCCGATGATGACCACCCGCTTTCCGGTGAAAGCCTGGTGGGACAGCACATCCCATGCCTGAACCACATGGGGCAGGTCCGCGCCTGGGATGGGAGGTGTCAGGGGCACAGCTCCAGTGGCCAGGATGATGTGATCGGGTTTTTCCTCGTCAATGAGATCCCCGTCCACGATCTGATCCAGCTCCACATGAATATCATTGTCATAGACCTGGTTGGCAAGATCCCATGCAAGCTCGGCAAATTCCTCCCGGCCCGGCGGGCAGGCGGCAAGGAACAGCTGTCCGCCCATGCCCCCCTCTTTTTCATACAGGGTGACATCATGTCCCCGCTGACGGGCCGCAAGTGCGGCGCTCATACCCGCAGCACCACCGCCGATGACCATTATCTTTTTGGGTATCTCTGCGGTTTTACATTCATCTTTGCATTCGTACCCGGCCCGGGGGTTACAAAGGCATTCCACATGTTTGAGCTTAAACAGATTGTCAAAGCAGCCCTGGGCACAGGCAATGCAGTGGAGAATTTCCTCTTCTCTGTTTTCAGCCACCTTTTGGGGCAGGAAAGGATCGGCAATGAGGCTTCGACCCATGGCCACCATGTCGCACATGCTGTCGGCAATGAGTTCCCGGGCTATTTCCGGATCATTGATGCGATGGCTTGCAATGACGGGCACATCCACCACCTCTTTAATGCCCCGGGCCAGATAGGCAAAGGCCCCCCGGGGAACGGCTGCCGTGATCTGGGGAACCCTTGCCTCGTGCCAGCCCACGTTGATGCAAAGGGCATCCACCCCGGCTTGGGTCACCAGGGCCTTTGCATATTCGCGCAGTTCATCCCGTCCCTGGCCCCCCGGCATGAAATCATTGCCGTTCATTCTCACCATCATGGGAAAATCAGGACCCACCGCTTTCCGAATGGCCTGCATGATCTCAAGGCCGAACCGCATGCGGTTTTCAAGGCTTCCGCCGTATTCGTCGGTGCGCTGGTTGGTCAGGGGGGAAAGAAATTCACTGATAAGATAGCCGGTACCGCTTAATACTTCAACGGCACTGAATCCTGCTTTTTTCACCCGCAGGGCTGCCTTGGCAAAGTCCTCAATGATTTCAGTAATCTCCGCGGTTTCCAGGGCTTTAGGGGTTTCCCTTGTCATGCGGGAGGCAATGGCCGAGGGGGCCACCGGCTGTTTCCCCTCCAGAAAAAAAGAAAAATTGTACCTGCCTGCATGGTTGAGCTGCACACAGGATAGTGAGCCATTATTTTTGATGGCATCTGACAGGCGGGTCAAGCCCGGCAGGAATTCATCTTTATGGGCACCAATGTTCTGGGTGTTGCCGGCCAGCTCATTCACCGTGGCAAACCCCACGCAGATCATCCCGGCCCCGCCCCGGGCCCGTTCGGCATAAAATTCTATGATCTGGTCGGTTACCAGGAAATTTTCCGCCATGCCAAGGTGCATGGCCGGGAGATAAATTCTGTTTTTGATTTCAAGGGTGTTGATGCGGATGGATTGAAGTAAAGGGTCTTTCATGGGGCCTCCGGATGTTATTTGGTTTGGGCTTGATCACAGGATAGGTCACCCGGCAAAATTGGTGGGTGTGCGATCTTGTGAGCAAGCCCTATCAGAAAACGTTTTGGGTTCTGGCTTGTCCTGGTTCGGTTTTAGTTGTTCCATATATTATGCCTTGACGATGGATGTGAAAAGAGGCATATATGACTTTAAACATGCCGAAAGGGACAGATGGTAGCCGCCGGGAGAGTGAATGGAGCTGTTCACAGCATAGGCCCTCAATTATGACGGGTGGCAAATGCTGTGAACAGGTCCGAATAAAGGAGAATAAATATGGCCCACATCACATTGCTTGCTTACCCCCATTGTTCCATGTCCAGTATCATCGGCCCTGTCGACGCCCTGGCCATGGCCAATATCTGGTACCAGCGCAGCCGGAAGCCGGACATGGACGGAGCTCCCCTGTTTTCCTGGGATATTGTTTCCCTGGACGGCGGACCTGTTCAGGGCGAGGGTCGGATTATGGTGCAACCCCACAAAGCCATCCATGAAGTTCATGAAACCGATTTTATTCTGATTCCGGGGTTTTTGCCGCCGCTGGATTTCATGGGCAGCATTCCGGTGACATTGATCGACTGGTTTCGGGACTGGCACCACAGGGATACCATGATCGGTGCCAGCTGCACCGGCACCTTTTTTCTGGCGGAAACGGGTCTGCTGGATGGAAGGTTGGCCACCACCAACTGGGCCTTTGCCCGGTATTTTCAGCGCTGTTACCCTCAAGTCACCCTGAAACCTGCGCGGATACTCACCCAGGATGGGGGGATACTTTGCTCCGGTGCCACCACGTCCTTTCTGGATCTTTCCCTTTTTCTCATTGAAAAATTCGGATCTGCCGAGCTTGCCAGCCATTGTGCCAAGGCATTACTGGTGGAACCCCATCGCCGGAATCAATCCCCCTATGTGGTTTTTGATTACCAGAAAAGTCATTCCGATGATAAGGTCCTGGCGGCCCAGGAGCGTATGGAGGACTCTTTTGACCAGAGCATGTCCCTGGATGCCCTGGCCGAAGATCTGGGGATCAGCTCCCGTCATTTCAAGCGGCGGTTTAAAAATGCCACAGGCGATTCCCCCCTGACCTATCTCCAGCGGGTCCGCATTGAAGCGGCCAAACAGAAACTGGAGACCACAAGGGAAAACATCACCGAGATTACCTGGCAGGTGGGGTATGAGGACAGTAATTCCTTCCGCCGGCTGTTTAAAAAATTCACCGGGCTGTCCCCCCGGGAGTACCGGGAGCGGTTTGCCCGGGCGTCGTAAGGTGTAATATATTGGGGGTGGTAATGTAAATGTTTGGCCAGCGCTTCATATTTACCGTAAAGGTTATTGGGGTTTGGTCATAAGATGGGCCACCCGTCATAATCGGTGTGCCAATGGGGTCAGGCTTGTGTTATTGTGCTTTTGACAACTACCTGTGTTTCAAGATGAATTTCAACAAAAGCGCCAATAACGCAAGCCTGACCCCTCCCCAGCATGGCGCATCTTATGACCAAGCCCGGTTATTGCGTAATTTGTTTTGCAAAGGCCTTGGCCTGGTCCTTTACGCTGTCATTGAGCTGATCCGGGGTGGTGCACTTGCTGATATAAAGATTGCCGGCAGCAATGGCCATGTGGGGATTTTGCAGGCGTTCAAAGGCGGTGAAGGTGGCCTCGGCATTGTTTTCCCAGGAACCGGCACCGGTGACCAGCAGGGCCTGGCGCTGCCCTTTCACCATGGATGTGTGGGTGGGCTGATGATAATCCATATAAAAACTGTAGGTACGATCTATAAGGGTTTTTAATGGACCGGCAACTCCCCAGAAGTACAACGGAGAGGTAAAGATAACAAGATCTGCCGCCACCATTTTTTCAAGGATCTCAATGGCATCATCTTTTTGGATGCAGCCCACTTCTTCCATGGTTTCCTTGCATTTACCGCAGGCAAGGCAACCCTTGATGTTTTTGTTCTGCAGATATACGGATTCCACCTCATGCCCCATGGTGGTGAGTTCTGCTTCCACCCAGCCAAGAACCGTTGCGGTGTTTCCTTTTTTTCTGGCTCCGCCTTGCAGTGTTAAAACTTTCATGTAATCTCCTTACTTTATGATGATTATAAATTTTGATTGTTAATTTAAAAAAGAACGATTGTTACCAATGCAGAACTGTTTAAAGTGGCAGATCTTGTGATCAAGCCCTGACCAGGTACACACATAAAATTTATTCAAGATAGTGTTCTGGAAGAGATTTGTCAAAAAAACAAGTAAATATTTGGCTTGCTCAGGGTGGGGTGCATGGGGAACAGGAATTGGATATATTCGTTTTCTGGGGAAATGCCAATGTCGGCATTCCCCCCTGGTAAATCCACTCAGAAAGTTATGTGGATCGGCTCGATCATCGAGATGAATAAAAAGATTAAATCCGACGCTGGGCCGTATGATAAAGCCGGGCACCGGTTTCATAAAAGAGCCCCCGGAGGTTCCTCATGAAAATGGGTTTTTCCTTTTGCAGGGGCAGGGCGATATCTTTTTTATCAGCTTCCCCCAGCAGCACCTGTGCCATGAGTTTACCAAAAACAGTTCCAGGACCGATGCCCCTGCCGTTGTAGCTTGTCACAGTGATAAAGCTTTCGTCGGGCATGTGAAAGCGGGGGATATGATCCGTGGTCATGGCAATTCGTCCGCCCCAGGCATATTCCAGTTCTGTGGCGGGGATTTCAGGAAATACCTTTTTGATGCTTCGCATGGCCCAGGCTTCGTGGGTACCATAGCCGCCATTGATCACCTGGCCCACACTGCCCACGATGAAGCGGTTGGCATCGTCAAATCGGTAGGAGGACAGAATCAGGGCCGTATCCCAGGCCGCATGGCCTTCACACAATATTTTTTTGCGGATATCATTGGAAAGGGGTTTGGTGGCAAACTGGAAATAATTAAAGGGAATCAGGGCGTTTATCTTATCTTCAAATGCCTTTTCGGGATATCCCTGAACCGCCAGAATAACAGACTTTGCCCTGACGGTTCCCCCCGGTGTGGTGAGTATCCATCGCCCATTTTCTTTTTTCAGCCCTGTCACCGGTGAGTTGTCAAAAAGTTTTGCTCCGGCGGATAGGGCAGCATCGGCAAGTCCACGGACATAGGCAAGGGGCTGCACCGTTCCGGCCCTTTCATCCAGGAGAGCTCCGTGAAATTTGGTGCTTCCGGTTTTTTTAGCCGTTTCTTCCTGGCTGAGAAGTGTCACCGGTGCACCGCGTTTCTGCCATTGGGCTTCTCTCTGCTCCAGGGCCTTCAGGCCAGCGGGGGAGTGACCGCAGTGCAGGGTGCCCACCCGTTTTGCCTCACAGGAGATATTATATTTTTCTATGAGGCCGTAGACCAGATCAGGTGATTTACCCAGAAGATCAATCAGGGTTTCGCCGTGTTCGTTGCCCACAATTTTAATTACATCTTCGGGCATGAGCCACAGGCCTGCATTCACAAGACCCACGTTTCTACCGGAACCGCCGTATCCCACATGCCTGCCCTCCAGAAGCAGCGCATCGGTGCCTGATTCTGCCAGGTAAAGGGCCGCAGAAAGACCGGTATATCCGCCGCCGATGATGGCCACGTCTGTGTCTTTATCCCCTTCAAAGCGGTTTAGTACAGGGGCTGCCGGCGCTGTGGCTGCCCATAAACCATGATCTAAATTTTTATCCGTCATTTTTTATTTCCTTTTTCATCGAGTCATGGGTTGCCATGGGATCTAAAGAGTGTTGTTTTTCCATCGAGCCGTTACGGGTACGTCCATGCCGCTACAAATATATGGTTGTAACAAAAGGCAAAGCTTCTATTGCCTTCGGGACCCGTATTCCCATTTCCTCCGGGAATGGATCTGAGCATGTCGATTTTAAAACTTCAATCTGTAGTATACCATAGATGTATCACAGTTTAGACAAAGACATACCAGTCGGGTTTATTGCTGTCAAGCCCTTTATATTTTTTATCATCGGTATTTTATAATTGGCCCGGGAATGAAGGAATCTGCTTATTTATGTCGGCTTTAAAGAGGCAACGAGATGTGGTGGCGGGCCATGTGTTTTCAGGAGGGGCCCTGGCATGTAATGGCCAGGGCCCGGTGTGGAGAAGTCAGGAAGTCTGTCGCACTGCCAGTACCGGGCAGGGGGATTGGCGGATGACACGGTGGGTGGTGGAGCCCACCATGAGTTTTTCCAGGAGAGTATGGCCGTGGATGCCCAGAACAATCAGATCCATATCTTCATCCCGGGCATACTGGATCAGTTCCTGGTAGGGTTCTCCATCCAGCAGCATGGTCTCCGGGGTGCACCAGTGGCGGCTGTCCTCGGGGACCATGCGGTGGAGCTGCTGGGTGAGTCTGTTTCTGATCTCTCTGATGCGCCTGAGTTTTTCCTGGCGTTTTTCGGGGCTCATTTCCATGTAATTTCGTGATGAGGTAAGACGGTAGTAGTCCCCAGGGCTGATGTCCAGTGCGTTGTCCTGTTTCAAATCAAGGTTTTCTGTGGGCTTGATGACATGAATCAGGTGCAAGGTGGCCTGGAATTCCTGGGCCAGACTGATGCCGTAATCAAATGCAAGGCGGGAATCCGGGGAAAAATCACATCCCACAAGAATTTTGTTCATTTTAATGGTGTGGTCCGGGGACGGGATGAAGGTATGCTTCTGGGTGTGGAGTATCAGAAGGGGGCAATGGACGGTTTTCATCAGTTTTTCCGTGACAGAACCGATGAGCAGGCGGGCCATGGCGGACTGGCCCTGGGTGGCGGTAACCACCAGGTCAATCTTTTTTTCCCTGGCGATGCGGCTGATTTCGTCGGCGGCATTTCCCTTGGAAATTACCAGTTCATGGGGAACGGGAAGATCAACGGCCATTTTTTCAAGTTCTTCCAAAGCCGCCTGATTATGATGATTCTGGAGCTGCACAGGGTCCAGCGAGGTTGTGCTGTTGCCCAGAATGATGGGAACATCCATCACCACATGACACAGGAAAAGCCGGGCACCAAATTCTTTGCACAATGCCACGCTATAGGAAAGTATAGTGGGGCTGTAATCGGAAAAATCCATGGCACACATAATTTTCTGGGGTTGGATTCTCATGGTTGCCTCCTTTGTAAAAAACGTTGATGGTGTTTTGATAACTCAAAGGGTATGGCTGTTTCCGTTTTATAGACAAAATAAATGTAATGAAAGCAGGGGTATGCTGATCAAGTACAGGGGCATAAGCAGAAGGATGGAACACAGGAATCAGGAGCCGACAGCCCGGATATTCACACCCTATGTTCGTATTTTAGTATTGTGGCTTCATGTGTGTCAAGGTAAATCAAGAAGGGGGCGATGTGCCCCGCCAAATTATGATGGGTGGCGTAAATATTCGGCCAGCACCCCATCTTCACTCATTTGGGCCTGCTCACATAGCAATAGTATGCTACGCAGTCCCAACTAAGCGAATATGGAGCACTGACCAAACATTTACAGAACCAAGCCGAATATTTATTGGGTGGCGGATCTTACTTCAATTTAAACAAGGCGTTGGTCAAAGTTGCCTTCATCACCTCTTCCAACGTGGGATGATAGACCGGCATCTGCAGAATATCCTCAACTGTCAGGCCATGCTCAATGGCCAGAACCAGGGTATGGGCCATGTGCTCGGCTCCACGGCCGAAGATTTCCGCTCCCAGCAATTTGCCGCTGGTTTTATCCACATAAACCTGCATCATTCCCCGTTGATCGTTATAAATTTTATGACGCGGTCCACTGTCCATCCGGGCATGTCCCATGACAGTCTGTTCCGGATCCAATGCGCTGTAAACCGCACCGACGCAGGCCATTTGTGGATCAGTGAAATATATTCCCATTCCCGGGGTTCTTTTGCCCTCCTTACATAAAGGGAAATCAATGGCACTGTCAGCAGCAATCCTGCCTTCAATATAGGCTTCATGCCACAACGGCAGGTCCTCCGTGGCATCACCACTTATAAACACTGGCGATTCACCACACTGCATGGTTAAAGGATCGTACAGAGGTAATCCCCGGTCATCAAGCACAAGTCCTGAGTTTTCAAGCTTCATGGTGCGAAGGTTGGAGCGTCGTCCGCTGGCCATGAGTACCCGCTCATGGGTTCTTGTTATTGTCTCACCATCCGGGGTTAGATATGTCAGTTCATAGCCATCTTTTACCTTGATTGCCCGGGTAAATTCTCCCCGGGGGATTATATCGAGTTCCTGCTGCATGGTCAGCATCACCTCTTTTTGCATATCGGGATGGGTAAATGCGCCAATGCGACCCGTGTGGCCATACAGGGTGGTGTTAACCCCGAGGCGGTGAAAGGCCTGTCCGATTTCAAGGGCGATCACGCCAAGGCCCACAACCGCAAGGGACCGGGGAAGATCATCAATCTCAAAGATGGTATCGCTGGTATCCAGTTCGTGGCTTAACGGTTCAAATACCGGGGCCACGTAAGGCGTTGAGCCGCAGGCGATAATGATTTTATCTGCCTTAACCCTCAAGCGCCCATCCACATCAAGGGTCTGAGGATCGAGAAATGTGGCTTTGCCTTCAACCTTGAATTTAGGGTGAATGGAATCGACATATTTTAAAACACCACCAACAAATTTTTTCCTACGATCCTGATGAATTCGCTCAAACAGACGCTTGCCATTCACCTGATAGTTGCCATCAATACCGAAAAAGCTTCCGCCATCAATGGCATGGGCCAGATCCGATGCGGTAACCAGCATTTTGCTGGGCATACACCCCACACGGGCACAGGTTGTTCCGTATGGTCCATGTTGAATCAACAGCAAACTGTCCGTCTGTTTTCGAATCCGGCTGAATGCCCCCAGCCCTGCTGTTCCCACACCAATAATGGCATATTCCACATCACGTGTTTCCATGACAAGCTCCATTTCAGATAAACATTATTATTTAAAAATAAATAACGCCCGGTTTCAACTCAGTGCTGCGGAACGGGCGTATTCCCATTTTACTGATTTCAGCCTTAATTAACGATGGGGTCAGGCGTGATGTCTCACCACTGCTGGTATGCGAATTGTGACTTAAAATTTTTTATAAGACCAGACCATAACCCCCATGGCCATCACCAGCAAGCCCGCAGCAATGGAAAATGTACCGGCAAAACCGATCATCTGATAAAGCCACACACCGGCAATGGGAGCAAACAGTGCCCGGACACCCACCAGGGAAAGGTGCAGGGATTGATACTCTGCTGTGTCTTCATCACTGCAGAAATAGGCAGACCCGATGGTCCACAAGAGAGCCATACCCGCCACAAACATCCCATTGAACACCATGTACGATACCAGCATATAATACACCTGGATACCCCATATCTCAAAATTAAACGGAAAAAATTCCGTAAGGGCAATGGAGACAATATAGAAAAACATGGCAAGATAGGTGATCCCGGCAAATATGCGCGGGTCCACCCTGCCCAGAAGTCGCCCGCAAAGGGGCAACAATAAAATTGCCACCACGTTGTATCCGTTTTTATAAAAGGCCACGCTGGCATAATTCAGGTGGAGTAACTCATCAAACAAAATGGTGATCACCGTGATGGAGATCATGAAGGCGATGCCGTAGAGCATGAACCCGATTTCAAAATGACGGTAGGCGGAGTTGCTTCGTAAAATATCCACCATGTTTGCAACCGACTGGCGGATGGATGCCTTCACCCCCCGGCCAAGGATCTCCGGCGGCGGAGGCGGTTGCCGGTATTCAATGCGGGTGAAAAGATAAAGCGCCCCGATGCCAAGCAGTGAAATCACGGGAAAAATCCAGGTGAACACGTAATTGTCAAGGTCCAGGAGCAGCCCATACCCAAAGGTCACCACCAGCATGGTTACCTTGCTCACCGAAGTGGCATAGCTGAACAAGGTCGAAAAATGGGCGTGGGTATAGCTGTTTTTCAAGAACAGGTTGATCAGGGGAAGGATTATCGGCCATCCCATATAATATATGAGGAATATCATAAGAAACAGGTAGTTATAGATAGGGGCCGGGCTGGCATGGGGAAAAAAGACAAGAAAAGCCATGGGCAAATGAGTGATGACGCCCACCACCTTCAGAAGCTTTTTCTTGTTGACGATGCGTTTTAAAAACTCATTTAAAATAAACAGAAAGGCGAACACCACCACGCTGAACTGAAAGAGGAAGCCCAGTTGAAAGTTGGATCCGTGGAGGCTTTTTATAAAGACAAACTCGTTGAGGGCAAGCACTCCCTGGATCACACCATTTAGAAGGGCATAGGCAAGATGAAGATAAAAGGTTTTGCGTTCGTTGGGGGTCAGGTCCAAGTTTTAAAATTATCCTTTGACAAAACAGCTGTGTTAAAATCATCTTATTATGATAACAGTCATGCAGTTTAATATCAAAAGGTTTTAACCCCCGCAAAAAAACCAGGATCTGTTTTATAAGGAGATGCAATGAAGACAAATGATATACGGATTCTATCGGCAGCGGAAGTGGCCGCCTGCCTTGACATGCCATCGGCCATTGAGGCCATGAAAGGTGCATTTACCCAGCTCTCCTCCCACGAGGCCCAGGTGCCCCTGAGAACCCAAATGCCCATCCCCGAAGCCCACGGCACCGCATTGTTCATGCCGGTGTATCTTCCCCAAAACAGTCAGATTGGCCTTAAGACAGTTACGGTTTTTGAAAACAATCCACAACAAAACCTGCCCCTGATTCATGCCCTGGTGCAGATACTTGATGCCGCCACGGGAAGGCCCCTTGCCATCATGGACGGTGAAGTTTTAACAGCCATACGAACGGGGGCTGCCAGCGGTCTTGCAACGGATCTGCTGGCCCATGAAGATGCAGGCATTGTCACCATCATCGGTGCCGGGATTCAGGGACGCACCCAGCTTGAAGCCGTGTGTGCTGTGAGGAGCATAAAAAAAGTCCATATCATCAGCCGTTCCCCCCAAAGTGCCCAAAGGTTTGCCGGGGAAATGTCTGAACGACTCTGTGTTCAGGTATCGGTTTCGGAACCGGCAACGGCCCTTGCCGAATCCTCCATCATATGCACGGCCACCACCTCTCTGACCCCGGTGTTTGAAGATGCCATGGTAAGATCCGGAACCCACATCAACGCCGTTGGCTCCTATCGCCCGGACATGTGTGAAGTACCGCCGGAAACGGTGAAACGTTCCCGGCTGTTTGTGGATCAGAAAGAAGGGTGCTGTGCCGAAGCCGGTGATATCATCCAGCCCATTACCGCCGGTATCATCACAGCTGCGCATATAATGGCAGAGTTGGGGGAAGTTGTTTCCGGTAAGAAGCAGGGCCGCTTGACCCCACAAGAGATCACCTTTTTTAAATCTGTGGGCAATGCCGTGCAGGATTTGGCCGTGGGGACTCTTATCCTTGAAAAAGCAAAAAAAATGGGTCTGGGAACCCTTGTGTCGCTTTAATAAGTTATCCATGGTTGATATCGGTAATTTCCAATCCAAGATTTGCCCAATTTACAGATTTACCTTGACTTCAAACAAGAGAATTATTAGATGAAATGGGTATATACTCGTTTTTTGAAAAGGAACCTGTTGTAGTTCATTTTTTTATAAAAAAGATTGGGGCTTGGTCACAACTTGGGTTACCTGACCCCACCCCAAAGTGGTCCATGCTGTGACCAAGCCCAAAGATTGCCGTCGGGAACCGGAATATGGATCTTCCCGTGGCAGGAGATTAATTTTAATGACGGTGTCAGAACCGGTATTTACAACAAAAGGGTGAAATAAAGGGGATCACATGAAATCCAACCATGCCATACAATCATTACGCTTTATAATAATATTTTTCCTTGTTCTGGTGTTCCAGGCGACCTCCCTTCAGGCGGCCCCCAGCGGCAAGCTGATCATGTTCCATGCAGGCAGCCTATCCGTACCCTTTGCAGCCATGGAAAAAGCCTTTGAAGCCAAGTTTCCCGGGGTTGATCTCCTAAGGGAAGCCGGTGGCAGCACCAAAATGGCCCGGCTCATTTCAGAAGTGGGAAAACCCGCAGATATTATGGCCTCGGCCGATTACAAGGTGATCGACGGCAACCTGATTCCCGATTTTGCCGACTGGAACATCCGTTTTGCCACCAACCAGCTGGTGCTCTGCTACACAGATCAGAGTAAACACAGCGACACCATAACGGCGGACAACTGGTACGAAATTCTCAAAAAAGAGGGCGTGGTATGGGGGCATTCAGACCCCAATCTTGACCCCTGCGGTTATAGAAGCATTATGGTGCTGCAGCTGGCGGAAAAGTTCTACAACATCCCGGGACTGTACCAACAACTCCTTTCCAACCGTCCCATGAAGAATGTCCGTCCCAAGTCTGTGGAACTTGTCAACCTTTTAAAAACCGGCAACATGGACTACGCCTGGGAATACCTCTCTGTGGCGGTACAGCACGGCCTTAAATATGTAAAGCTTGATGATCACATCAACCTTGGCAATTATAAATATGATGCCTTCTACAAACAGGCCGAGGTAAAGGTCACCGGCAAAAAACCGGGCACCTGGAAAACCCTCAACGGTAAATCCTGCACCTACGGCATCACCATGATAAAGAACAGCGCTAACCCTGAAGCCGCCGAAGCATTCCTTCACTACCTGCTCTCCCCGGAGGGTGGACTTAAGATCCTGGAAGATATGGGGCAGCCCCCGTTTGTTCCGGCAAGGATCACCTCAGAAGCGGTAAAAATATCCCTGCCGGCATCCCTGCAGGAGCTTGTCGAGGTTAAAAATTAGATCCATTTTGAAACTGCCTTCCCTCACCAGGGGTTCCGATGCTTTCTGGTTTTTCGCCATCCTTTTAAGCATCCCCCTGGTTCTCCTGGTCATCCTGCCCCTTGGCAGGATGATCACCATGCCTGAAATGGCAGACCTGATCTCAACCATCCGGGAAAAAACCGTACAGCAGGCCCTGGCAAGAAGTCTCATGACCGCCCTTTGTGCAACCCTGGCAGCAGTGATTTTTGGTACCCCCCTTGCATATATCCTGGCCCGTAAATCCTTCAGGGGAAAAAACATCATCGAAGGGTTGGTGGATCTTCCCATCATGATTCCCCATCCGGTCATCGGAATCGCCGTTTTAAGCCTTTTCGGGCGCAATACCCTGCCGGGAAAGATGCTTACCTTTTTCAATGTGGAGATCATGGGCTCTCTCACCGGTATTGTCACTGTATTGATCTTTGTGGGTGCCCCTTTTTACGTGAACAGCGTGAAATCAGGGTTTGAAACCATCCCCCTGCAGCTGGAAAAAGCATCGCGCAGCCTGGGAGCGGGCATGACATCCACCTTTTTCAGGGTAACATTGCCCCTGGTGTGGCGGCATATGATGCTTGGGGCGGTGCTGTGCACGGCCCGGGCCATCAGCGAATTCGGAGCCGTTGTCATCGTGGCCTACCACCCCATGACTGCCCCGGTGCTCATCTATGAACGATTCACGGCCTATGGGCTGAAATACTCCCAGTGCGTTGCCTTCTGGCTTATTCTAATTTCTTTATTACTCTTTATCTCCATGCGCCTGCTCTCCAGAGAAAGGGTGGAAAGATAATGATCAATCTCAATGATGTCTGCTTGACCCTGCCGGGTTTTTCTCTGAAAAACATTTGTCTGTCCATCCCCAGCAATGATTTTTTTGCCATCCTTGGCCCCACTGGATCGGGAAAATCCCTGCTTCTTGAAGCCATTATGGGATTGATGCCCATCACCTCGGGTATCGTTTCCATTGACAATAAGAATATTAACACCCTTCCCCCGGAAAAAAGAAACATGGGAATTGTCTATCAGGATTTTGCCTTGTTTCCCCACATGACCGTAAAGCAGAATATTGTCTATGGGGTCCGATACCATGCCCTTCCCCGGGCCGGGACAGCCAAACGATTTGATCAGCTGGTGGATCAGATGGAATTGTCACGCTTGCTGAATAGATACCCAAAAACCCTGAGCGGTGGGGAAAAACAGAGAGTGGCACTGGCCCGGGCACTGATTCTTAACCCTGGGATACTGCTTTTAGATGAACCCTTGTCTGCCCTTGATCCCATGCTCCAGGATGACCTGAAAAACCTGCTAAAGAGGCTGCATCATGAGTTCTCTTCCACATTTGTCATGGTTTCCCACAGCTTTTCGGACGTTCTTTTTCTGGCAAAAAATGGTGCCATCATCCGCAATGGTACCATTGAACAGACGGGTACCATAAAAAACTTGTTTGAGAAACCTAACTCGGCTTTTACCGCCCGATTCACCGGCATGAAAAACATCTATGTCCGGCCCGCGTCCACCCCGGCCCTGGCTCCGCTGTTCCGTCAAAACGGCAATCTGCCCCGATGGCAAGATCGTCACATGGCCCTGAGACCCGAATCCATTCTCCATGACAACCCCGGACCGGAAAACACCTGCTGTGCCATGGAAGGGGTGGTCACCCGGCTCATCTCCAGGGGATTTTTCTATGATGTCATCATTAAAATGGATACCGTGGAACTGACGGCCCAGTGGAGCCGGCACGACGTGCTGACAAAACAGATCAAGCCCGGGCGGCGCATTCCCTTTTTCATCCCCTTCAACAGTATCCACACTTTTTAATCAGTTATGATCAATCCCTCCCTATTTACACGGGAAGCCCCATAACAGGTATTGACAAAAAACGTATACAGTTATAATATCCCAGGCATGAATGAAAAATCATCAAGCCGTTCCCGACACACCGGTAACACCTCCGAATTTATTGCCGATACCTTGAGAGAAGCAATCTTCCAGGGAGAATACAAGGTCAATCAACCCCTTCGCCAGGATCAGATTGCCAAAAAACTCAAAGTCAGCAAAATCCCTCTGCGTGAAGCTCTGGTTCAATTGAAATCCGAGGGACTGGTGGAGTTCATGCCTAACAGGGGTGCCGTGGTGTCTGGTCTGTCCCTGCCTGAAATCAAGGAAATTTTTCTCATGCGCATTGTCCTGGAAAATCTTGCCATCGCCAATGCCATTCCTGTCATCCCGGTGCGGGATATTATCCGGGCCCAGAGTGTCCTTGAAATCATTGACAATGAAAACGACAAAAGCCAGTGGACCGATCTCAACTGGGAATTTCATAAAACCCTGTATCAATCCTCAGCTATGCCCCTGCTTGTGAATACCATTCAGACCCTGCATAACAATGTGTCCCGGTTTCTGGTCATCTATTATGACACCCTGGAAGGTTCAGACGTCTCCCAAAAGGATCACTGGGATCTTCTGGCAGCATTCAAGGCAAAAGATATTTCAAAGGCCCAGGAAATTCTGGAAAGGCATTTAAGCACTGCAGAACGAAAATTGAGAAAATTCCTCTCCTGAAATTTATCTCTTTCTGATGCGATATGATCTGTGTTTTATCCATTCCTGGGCGAGCCAATGGGGCATGAAAATGCCATGATGCCGGCCTAAAAGACACAGGAGACTTCATCATGAACCATCGCATTATCTGGATCGACACCCTGAAAGCCATGGCCATTTTTATGGTGGTCATCGGCCACACCATTGGTCTGCCCAAACCGGTGGAGCAGTTAATTTTTTCCTTTCACATGCCCATTTTTTTCTGG
The DNA here is from genome assembly GCA_963674605.1 of uncultured Desulfobacterium sp. Taxonomy (GTDB): domain Bacteria; phylum Desulfobacterota; class Desulfobacteria; order Desulfobacterales; family Desulfobacteraceae; genus Desulfocicer. Next base: position 3,960,282 of record OY771474.1, read on the forward strand.
ATGTCAGGACTGCTTGTTAAGGAAACCGTCAAAGACATCCCATTGGGAACCTATGTGAAAAAAAAAGCCATAAGTCGCCTGATTCCTTATATTAACTTCTCCATATTAAGTTATGTTTTTTGGTTTTTTATCTTTCGCCACTTCGGCAGTCAGGCCCAGCTGACCATAAGCCCCCTTCGAACCTTCATCGGCATTTTTTACGGCAATGGCATCAACCACTGGATGGATCACAACACGGTACTGTGGTTTTTTCTGTGTCTTTTTATCACGGAAATCCTTTTTTTCTTCATCATAAAAATGCCCTCAAGGTCCTGGCTTATTGTTACGCTGCTGATGTTTTCCATCGCAGGATACCTGGACACCTGGATCAACCCCCCCGACGGTTTCAGGCTGCCATGGAACATTGATATTGCCCTGTCCATGGTGGTGTTTTACGGTATCGGGTATCTGTGCCGGGACGTTTTAAAGGGTGATATTCACAAACGTCCTTCCCTGCAATGGTGTCTTGCCGGCATCTGTCTGGCCTGCTATACGTCATGCAGTCTTGTAAATGGCAAGGTGGCCGTGGTGGCGGGAAACTATGGAAATTATTTTTATTTTTATGCCGGCGCCTTATCCGGAATTTTCTTCTGGAGCCTCATGTCCATGCAGATTCCGGCCAACCGTCTGGTATCAAAAATCGGAGACAGCACCCTGATTATCTTTCCTTTGCATCTGCTGGTCTTTCCTTTTTTAACGGCAATTCTGGTATATGGATTTAAAATACCATCAAGCGTCAAGGAAAATTCCCTCCTGCTCTCCATTGCCTATGCCGTTGTAAGCATCCTGATTTTACTTCCCGTGGCAGATGTGATTAAAAAATATTTTCCATTTTTAATTGGGCTTCCACGGAAAAAATAGGTAGATATTTCAGTCTCTTCACCAGTTTTTAAAATGTGATTCAATCAGGGCTGCAAGGTTCAGGATCTTGTGTGTTTATGAGGGGTTGGTCACAACATGGGCCATATGGGGGGGGCAGATTTGCATTATTGAGGCTTTTGTTTCAATTTGCCTTGAAACACAGATAGTTATCAAAAATATAGAGCCTGATAAAAAACTCAGGCTCTAATACCACATAGTCTGACCCCGTCGGCCAGCCAGCTGTGACGGGTGTCATAGTTTATGCTCAAGCCCCAAATTAAATATCAAATTTAATGCCCTGGGCCAGGGGAAGGCTTTTTCCGTAATTGATGGTGGTGGTCTGACGGCGCATGTATCCCTTCCAGGCATCGGAGCCGGATTCACGCCCACCGCCGGTTTCTTTTTCCCCGCCAAAGGCACCTCCGATCTCGGCCCCTGAGGTGCCGATGTTGACATTGGCAATGCCGCAGTCGGAACCGGCGGCGGAGAGAAATGTCTCTGATTCCTGGAGACTGTCCGTGAAAATAGCTGAGGAAAGCCCCTGATCCACCTCATTGTTCAGGACAATGGCAGCCTCCACATCTCCGGTATATTTGATGAGGTAGAGTATCGGCACAAAGGTCTCTTCCCTGACGATGTCATAGTGGTTTTCAGCTTCAGCTATCACCGGGGTCACATAGCAACCCGATTCAAATCCTTCCCCTTGCAGCACGGAACCGCCGGTGAGGACGGTTCCACCTGCTTCTTTCAGACGATCAAGGGCTTTGAGATAATCGGCCACAGCTCCGGTATCAATGAGCGGTCCCATGTGGTTGGCTTCATCCATGGGAGTCCCGATTTTCACAGATTCATAGGCCTTGACCAGAAGATTTTTCACATTCTCATAGATGGATTCATGGACAATCACCCGGCGGGTGGTGGTGCAGCGCTGTCCGGCCGTGCCCACGGCGGAAAAAACAATGCCCGGCACCGCCAGTTTCAGGTTCGCGGCGGGTGTCAGAATAATAGCATTGTTTCCCCCCAGCTCCAGAATGGATTTCCCGAACCGTCTTGCAATGCGTTCTGCCCCATGACGTCCCACCCGTGTGGAACCGGTGATGGAGATCAGCGGCACCCGTTTATCGTCCAGCATGCGCTCACCCACATCTGCACCCCGTCCTACGATCACGTTGAAAAGGCCTTCCGGCAGTTGGTTTTCCCGGATCACCGGTTTTAGAATATTCTGAACGGCAATGGCCGTCAAAGGGGTTTTGGAAGAGGGCTTCCATACACTGGTATCCCCGCACACCGCCGCCATCATCGCGTTCCAGGACCACACGGCCACGGGGAAATTAAAGGCGGAAATGATACCTACAATACCCAGGGGATGATAATGATCATAAAGTCGATGCTCCGGGCGTTCCGAATGCATGGTAAACCCATACAGCTGGCGGGACTGGCCCACGGCGAAATCGCAGATATCGATCATTTCCTGGACTTCGCCCTGGCCTTCCTGGAGGGATTTGCCCATTTCACAGGAAACAAGAGCCCCCAGATCCGCTTTGTTTTCCCGCAGGGCATTTCCGATCTGACGTACCACCTCTCCCCTCTGGGGAGCCGGAATTTTTCGCCATTGGATAAAAGCCTTGGCTGCCTGTTCAATGATATGGTCATAATCGGCCTGGGAGGCCAGATACACAGATGCAAGCGTTGTTCCATCTGCCGGGGACACAATGTCAAGGTTTCCCTGATCTCTGGTGTCATTCCAGTTCAGGCCCGTGGATGCGCCCTGATTCATATCCTTTAATCCCAGTTTTTCCATGAATGTCATTTCATTTCTCCCTTGGAAAGGCATCGTCGATACGTCATCTCTTCCCTGACCGGTGTCCCACCCACCCAGCGGATCAGATAAAGGGGGTGTTCACGCGGAACATTTATCCTTCGACGGTGCGCTTTTTTTTCTGTTGTCAATTTCTTCAATAATGTGGGACAATTTTATTTTTTTCATCTTTGCTTCAATTTCCACCTGGATATCAGCGAACAAATCCAGAAAGTAACCGTTCACAAGGGTGGTTTCCTGCTTATCATGAAGCGGATCAGCGGTGACATCCAGATGAAAGGCCTTTCGATCCTCCAGTGCGCAATAAATCTCCTGAAGATCAATTTTCATGGGATCTTTAAGGAACATGAATCCCCCGGAAGGCCCCTGGATGGTTTTGAGCAATCCACCTTTGGCAAGGGCGGACAAAAGCATCCGGACCTTGGATGCATTAATCCCGGTATGGCGGGAAATGGCACTGCTGGTTTGTGGTTCCGGCCAGGTGCGGGCCATGAAGCACAGTGCTTTTACCGAATTTGATAATTTTGTTGATGCAGACATAAATTCCCCTTATTAATGTTACGCTGACCGAAACATACATCTTTATTGCGGTTATTTCAAGTCAATTATGATTGGTATTTTATATTTTTATCCACAGTTAATTTATTGGTCTTTTGAATTACCATTAATAACTATAAATAACTAAAGTCCAAATGCCATATCTCTTTTCCCGGGTCATGGAATTTTGCATGCTGTGACCAAGCCCGACATTTGCTATATCCCCCTGTTTGATTAATAAATGTATCTACCGAATCCTGGCATCAACGATTGCCATTGTCCAGTGTTTTTTCAAGATATTATAACCAGCATGCCCAATCTGTACGCAAAATAATAAAACGCCTGTCACCACTGCAGGTATAATGGACCCCAAAATTTGAACCAGTTGCTAAGCAAGAGAAGAGGTGTTAAAAGCAGGAGTCAAATTCAACTCAAAAGAGGATGTCCATGAGAAAAAATTACAGCGAAAATTTTAAAACGGGGCTTGGTCACAGCATGGGCCATCGGTCACTGTTGGTGGGCCATCTTATGACCAAGCCCTTAAAACGAGAATTGCGCTGGCCATGATCCGGAAGCAGGAAACGGGTAACACTCAATAACTCGGGGTTGAAAATTCTGCTGACACTTTAAACCGGTTGCTACTCAAAAAGAGGTAAGTTCTCAATAACCCGGGGTGATAAAGCCTATTTATCCTTCTAAATGCAGGGTGGTATTAAAAATAATTCCATTAATTATCGAGAACTTACAAGAAGAGCGCCTGATTAAGTGCGCCTGCAGCGCACTTAATGCCGAGTTGAGAATGGGTTTGACGCACGCCGCAGCGCACTTAACAACGAGTTGGAGCAGTCAACCCACGTGGGTCGCTCCTCAACTCGGCAATATCCGGATTTATTGAGAACTTACTTCCGATTCTTTACTGAAGCCCTCCTCTTTGGCTAACGGACTGACCAACTTGTAATTCGGTGGTACCGTTTTTTGATCTGCTTGCCATGGCGTTCATGGCAGCCGTCAGATAACTGTTTTCCGTAGGAACCACCGCCAAGTGAGGGTGGGTAGCGTACTGGTGGCAGAGAAATTCCTCAAGGGTGGTTTTTTTCTGGATGGCAAGGGAGATCAGGTCGATGTGCGGAGCCACGCCTTTGCCTTGTTTTATGACGCTTCCCCCGATGAGGACACGGCTGGTGCGGTCAAAGATCAATTTGGTTCGAAACGGAGCGGCCCCATCAATCATGGGGTATCTGTCGAGGGTTTCGGACAGCCCCACAGCCACATCAAGTCCCGCTTTCCGGGCTTCGGCCTCGGTGAGGCCCGCCGAACCGAAACTGGTATCGTAGATAGACGAGACATTGGCGTTGATGATCCCCATAAAGGAAGTCTTTATACCGGCAAGGTTTTGTCCGGCCACCTTGCCCATGAAAACCGCGTTGGTGCCAAAATCTCCCCGTGTGGGCTGACCTGTGTAAAAGGCATACTTTTCTGCGCAATCACCGGCGGCAAAAATATCCTTGTCGCTGGTTCGAAGGGTGGTATCGGTGATGATTCCCAAGGGGGAGGTTTCGATACCCGCCCGCTGAGCAAGTTCCATATTGGGGACAACCCCGGCAGAAATGACCACAAAGTCGGCTTCAATCGTCGTACCGTCATCAAGAATGGCTGTGACCATTTCCTGGAGATCATGTTTGAATGCCGTCACCTTACGCCCGGTCACCACCTGGATGCCTTTGCGGTCAAGCATCTGTTCCACGTCGCTGATAAACTCCGGCTCGGTGGTGGCCAAAAGGATTCTTTCCTGCATCTCCACCAAGGAAACTGTCAACCCAAGTTGCTGAAGTTCGGTGGCCAGTTCTACTCCTACATACCCCCCGCCCACAATCAATGCTTTGCGGTTGGGCCTGGCTGAAGCGCGGAGTCGCTCCAAGTCCCCAAAGGAGCGCACTACCAGGATTTTTTCCGATTCGATGCCGGGCAACTGGGGAAGCAGGGGACGAGAACCGGTTGCCAGCAGCAGCTGTCTATAACCGTATATCTCACCTGTCTGGAGAATCACCTCTTTTTGTGCTTTGTCGATATCTTCCACCCGTCCGATGACAAGATCGGCTCCGGTACTGGTGATGCTGCTGTTGGGGACAACATAGTTTTCAATTTCCTTTTCTCCGCCAATTCCGTAAGGGATGGAGCATCGATTGACAAGTACCTCTTCATCCTTGATCAGGGTGAGTGAAAGCTTGGAATTCAGGGCATGGATGGTATTGATAGCGACGATACCCGCGGCACCGCCTCCAATAATAATAATATCACTTTTTTTCATGATTTTCTCCGTGATTTCTGTTTTTTTAAAACGAATGTTCGTTCTGTTTTGTTTCGTAAAAAGACGGGACAAAATTCTTCTGTCCCTATCATTCCCAGTTTTATCTTAAATGAAAGGTTGGCAAAGAATACCGTTCTATGGGGCGACGCTCTTCCAGCAGCACTCCCAGATTTCATCGAGATAGAAGGTTACCGGTTTTTCCAGGACACCGTCCAGCCTGAGATAGATCAAGCGAATGGCACCGCCCATAATAGAGGCGCTTGCCACGGTGAGATCCATTTGTCTAATCTCACCCTTTTCTATTCCTTGCCGGACCATCTCCCTGATGGTTTCAAAAGGGCGAGAAGAGCAGATGGGCGTTTCATCGGGCATAAACTCCCGGTGTCGGGCATACAGGATATACTGCATCACGTTCGGTGAGGTCTCTGTCAATTCAAACAGGTGGGCGCATACAGCCTTCAAGCGGTTTCGGGTGTTTTCCTCGGATGCCATTATATCGGCCATGGATTGGCCCATCTGTCCCACCAAATCATCGTACAGGGCTTTGGCAATGCCCTCCTTATTTTTGAAGTGATGGTAGATGGAGCCTATGCTGACCCCGGTCTGCTTCTGTATATGATGTACTGAGGTGGAAAAATAGCCACGGATCGAAAAGAGGTCCAGGGCCGTGTCCAGGATCAGGGAGCGAATATCCTTATTGCGGGGGGTGCTTTTTTCTTTTTTCAGTTTCATGGGTTTTCCTTTTTTATTAGAACGAATGTTCATTCTATCCCATGGGGCTGAGATTATGTCAAGATTTTTTTTTGCAATTTACATGATTCACCCCGGGATTTACACTGATAATTTGCCAATTGCAAAGAGGTTACGCAATGTGGATATGAATTTTTTCGGCATTCTTGGGCGACGAGTTTGTCTGACCTGTAAACATCAAAAAATGACTTTTTTAAAAATAATGAAATCATTCTCAATATGCCCGGGACTTGATGATCCTGGAAATGGGTGTTATGGTCTGGTCCCATAAAAAACAGGGCTGATTGAGAACCACGGTCTTATCCCTGAAAAATAAAGGCCTTTGCCCTGATTTGTCGGGTCTCGTCCCGGTGTTTTGTTTCGGTCTGGACAGCCGTCCGGGCAGTATTGCAACCGTAAAGTATGGGGTTTGTCGGTGGGCCGACATGGCAGTTATTGAAATAATGAAATTTTAAAGCTGGAGAAGGTATGAAAAAGATTCTGGTATTGGGAGCAGGGCTGGTGGCAGGGCCGTTGGTGAAGTATTTGATGGATTCCCCGGACATTGAAGTGGTTCTGGCGGCACGTGATCAGAAAAAAGCGGAACGTCTGGTGGAGGATCACCCCTCCGGAAGCATAGTAACCTTGAATGTTGATGATGAGCCTTCACTCAAAGAGATGATCACCGGCGCTGATCTGGTGATAAGTCTCCTTCCCTGGACATTTCATCCCAGGGTGGCCAATCTGTGCCTGGATCTGGATACCAATTTCCTCACCGCTTCCTATGTTAAGCCGGAGATGCAGGCCTTGGATGCCAGGGTAAAAGAAAAGGGGCTGATTTTTCTCAATGAAATCGGTGTGGACCCCGGTATTGATCACATGGCTGCCATGAAAATCATCAATGAGATCAAGGCGGCAGGAGGGGAGGTGACCTCCTTTTACTCCTATTGCGGCGGTTTGCCGGCCATGGCGGATAACAACAACCCGCTGGGGTATAAATTTTCCTGGAGCCCTGAAGGGGCACTGATGGCTGCGGGAAATGATGGCCGTTATCTTAAAGATGGTGAAGTTATCGAGGTGGCAGGAGATGAGCTGTTTGAACATTACTGGCTGCTGGATGTCCCTGGTGCCGGGGTTTTTGAAGCCTATGTGAACCGGGATTCAATACCGTACAAAGACGTTTACAATATTCCTGCGGCCACCAGCATATACCGGGGGACCCTGAGAAACATCAGCCATTGTGAAACCTGGACTTACTTTAAAAAGCTGGATCTATTCAGCCGGGAGAAGCTGTTTGATTTTTCAATTTTCTCCCCGGCCCAGGTGATGGCGCAGCTGATCAACAGTGACGGCAAGGATCTTCAAGGGGATCTTTGCGCCTTCCTGAATGTTCCCCGGTACTCCATCACTGTGAAAAAGCTTGAATGGCTGGGATTGTTCAGTGACGAAAAACTTTCCCTGGGACGGGTTTCCCTGTTTGACATGTTTGTCCATGTTTTAAAAGAAAAGCTGGTGTACAATCCCGGTGAGGTGGATCTTCTGCTCCAGCACCATGAGTTCATCGGCAGTTACCCCGACGGCAGGCAGGAGAAAATTTTTTCCACCATGGTGGATACCGGAATTCCCAATGGAGATAGCTCCATGGCCAGGACAGTGGGGCTTCCGGCAGCCATTGCCGCCCGTCTTATTGTGGAGGGTAAAATTGGTGTGAAAGGTGTCTGCATTCCTGTGATTCCGGAGATATATACTCCGGTGCTGGCGGAACTTGAGACGCTTGGTATCCGTTTTATGGAAAAGAAAATATCTTTGTGATCTTATCTGCTCATGGTGCTCGTTGGTTATGGCTATTTTCCATAGCGCAGATCTGTGTGGTTAGAAGTTCGGTTTGGACTTGGTCATAGCATGGGCCATCCGTCACAATTGATGGGCCAACGGGGTCAGGCTATGTGCTATTAGAGCCTGGGTTTTTTATCAGGGGCTATGATTTTGTCAACCACCTGTGTTTAAAAATAAATTCAAACAAAAGCGCCAATAACGCAAGCTTGACCCACCCCATAGCGTTTTAAAAAACGGCCAAGGCAGAGTTGCCATGGCCGTTTTTTTAATGAATTAATTCAGGATATGGGCCAGAAATTGTTTGCTTCTTAGCTCTTTTGGATTGGTGAAGATCTCTTCGGGCGGGCCCTGCTCAATCCAGTTTCCCCCGTCCATGATCAATACCCGGTGGGCAACGTCCCTTGCAAAGTGCATCTCATGGGTGACAGCCAGGATGGTCATGCCTTCTTCGGCCAGTCGTTCCATAACATCCACCACCTCCCCCACAAGTTCCGGGTCCAGGGCTGAGGTGGGTTCGTCAAAGAGCATGACATCGGGTTTCATAGCAAGGCTTCTGGCAATGGCCACCCGCTGCTGCTGTCCGCCTGAAAGCCTTGAGGGGTGAACATCCCTTTTATCGGACAGTCCCACCCAGTCCAGGAGTTCTTCTGCATAGGGAATGGCTTCGCTTTTGGATTGCCCCAGCACCGTCACCGGACCTTCAATGACATTCTCAATGGCCGTCATGTGGGGAAACAGGTTGAAGGACTGAAAACACATGCCGGTTTTTTTGCGGATCTGGAGGATTTTTTTCTCTTCCTCTTTTGTTGCTTTGCCTGCGTTCACAGTGAGTTCATCCACGGTGATGGTGCCAGCCGTGGGTGTTTCAAGGAAGTTGATGCAGCGAAGCAGGGTACTTTTACCAGAACCTGAAGGTCCCAGAATCACCACCACTTCTCCTGCCTTAACCTCAAGGTTGATGCCCTGGAGCACATGGCTGTCTTTTCCGAACACCTTGTGGAGATTTTCGATCTTCACCATTGTTTTTTTTTCGTTCATCAGTGGGTCCTCCTGTCGCCCCGGGCCATGTGTGTTTCAATTTTTTCCTGGGCATATTGAAGAATAACGCACATCACCCAGTAGATGAAGGCTACCATGATCAGCATTTCCAGGGATTGAAAATAGCGTCTGCCGATCTTGATGGCCCGGTAACTCAACTCCCACACGCCCATGAGGGATACCAAAGAAGAGTCCTTTATCATGGCGATGAATTCATTGGAAATGGGGGGGATGATGATGCGCAGGGCCTGGGGAAAAATGATGCGGCGCATGGCCTGGGATTCAGTCATGCCAAGGGCCTTGGCTGCTTCTCTCTGGCCGATGGTGATGGACTGAATGCCGGCCCGGACGGTTTCGGTCATGTAGGCCCCGTAACATACTCCCAGGGCCAGGATACCCGCAGGGATGGCCGGCAGGGTCAGGGCGTTTTGAATGCCGTTAATGCCAAGGTCCTCCAGGGCTTTTCCCAGCTGGGGAAGTGCAAGATACCACATGTACACCTGCACCAGAAGGGGCGTTCCCCGGATCAGGGAGACATAGGCCGTGGCAATGCTGTTGGCAATGGGGTTGCGGGATAGTCTTCCCAGGGCACCCAGGATGGACAGAATGCAGGCAAGGGAGATGGCAAGAAATGATACCAGCAGGGTAAATCCCATACCGGTGAGGATGAATCCCACCCACTTGGCCATGAACATGAAATCAAGCTTAATGATGAAAAACAAAAAGAAAATAAAAGCCGTGAGCACCACTAATGCAATGGTGGTGTTTCGCTTAAAGCGCGTCTGTCTGTTCTCAATCTCTTCAAGCACCGCATAGGCTTCAGGGGGGATGGTACTGCCACCGGCCTTTTGGGGGTCACTCATGGGGAAACTCCTTAAAAATCACGTGGGAAGCATAAAATTTTAACGGGCTTGATCACGAGATCGGCCAGCCGTCATGGGGCAATAATCCAAGCCTGCCTCCTTTTACAATGGCCGATGTTGTGGGCTTCAGCCCAATTTTAACAAAGGGGCAGGGCTGGTGAAAAATAGGCCTGCCCCTTTTTTTTTTATAACTTGGGAATCAGGTCTGTTCCGTAAAAATCCATGGACATTTTCACAAGCGTTCCGTCTTTGTACATGGAGTCAATAACTTCATTGAGTTTTGCCAGCAGAGATTCACTGTTTTTACGGCTCTTGTCCAGGGCCACACTTAGGGGCTCATAATATGTGGGTTCACCCAGCATTTTAAGGGGACATCCGGTGCCGCATCCGCTTTTAATGGATTGGGCCAGGGTCTGGCGGGAGGTAAAAACCGCATCCAGTCGGGCACCATCCCCCAGGGCCAGATCTTCGATTTGATTGGCATCGGTGGGATAGGTTTTTAAGTTGTCATGGCTGGGTTGCCAGGAGAGATAGTTGATCTTGGTGTCCTGGATATCAAGATCCTGCTGCAGGAATCGTTCGTTGGTGGTTTCCGAGGCAACACCAATTTTTTTGTCCTTTAAGTCGTCAATGGTCTTGATGGTGGTGTTGTCTTTGTGGATGGCGAACTGGGCCGGAGAGCTGTAGTAGGGCATGGTGAATAACAGTGCATTTTTGCGCTCTTTGGTGGGGGTCATGGATCCAACAGACATGTCCCAGCGTTTACCCCATTTGCCGGCGGTGATGAGGTCCCAGTCCGGAGTAATGAATTCAACCTTGACACCCAGGCGTTTGGCAATTTCCGTGGCAACACTGATATCAAATCCTTCCAACTCGCCTTTTTCATTGAGAAAGCTCTGGGGGGCATAGTTGGCGTCGGTGGAGACCTTGATGACGCCTGCAGCCATGATTTCGTCAAGAACTGTTTCTGCAGCCATGGTGCTTTGTGCAGAATAAATCAGCAAGCCTGCCACGAGTAATCCCAAAAATAAATTTCTTTTCATTGCACTACTCCTTAAATGTAAGATGGTCATGGGTCACCAGGGGATGAAAATTACGATCACCCCCCAATGAAAATAATTTTTGTGATCTGATTATGGGGTGACTGAAGACCTGTTTTGTTTCGAAACCCCTTTTTAATCACAGGACGAGTATACCATGGAAGTGGTGGTTGTTCTAATGAAAAAACATAAAAAAGTCATAATAAAGCATTGAATTTTATGGATGTCTCAATGGTTGAGCGATTTTTTAATGGATGTTTCAATGGTTTAAGTCTTATGCCCTACAGGTTCCTCAAAGGTCACAGTTGTGGTGAAATCCAGGCACCATCCTTTCCTGTGATAAAAATCCTTAGGGATCAGTTTCAACGGCTGGATTCTCTGGCTGGATGGGATGTCCGGGGCCAGTTCTGCGCCCATTTACCCTGCCAGCAGTTCCCTTGCGATTCTAACTCCATCTCCGGCGTTTTCAGCAAAAGCATCTGCGCCAATGCGTTTGGCCCATCTCCGGGTCACCGGTGCGCCTCCCACCATGGTTTTGAATCGGCCTTTTAAACCGGCTTTTACCAGCTCCTCTTCCAGTTTTTTCTGTTCCGGCATGGTGGTGGTCAAAAGAGCGCTGGTGCCTATTATGTCGGCATTGAATTTGTCTGCCCCGTCAATGAATTTTTCAACGGACACATCCCGGCCAAGATCTTTCACTTCAAATCCGTTGGCTTTGAACAATGACACCACAATGGTTTTGCCGATGTCGTGGACATCCCCGGCCACGGTACCGATGATGATACGGCCGCCGGCATTGGAGTCTTTTTCCGGAATGGCTTCATTGATCATATCCGTGGCCGTCTGCATGGCCGTTGCAGACTGTATCAGTTCGGGCAGGAACAGAGTGCCCATGCCAAAAAGTTCTCCTACTTTGTTGATGCCCGGGATGAATCCCTTGTTGATCAGCTCAATGGGATCAATGCCTTCTCCCAGACCCTTTCGGGCGGCCTCTTCTGCAAGCCCTGCATCCCCTTTGACAATGGAATCCATGGCCTGCTCAAATATCTCAATGGTCATTATATCTGTCTCCCAAAATAATTGTATGCCTGTTTCATAATGGTTCACCGCTTAGATCAGGATTGGGGCGGTGAGATTGCAAATATTCCGGTTGGTTATGTGAAGGTTTTGTGAATGCCCCATAATCGTTTGTTTGGGACTGCCCGGCATACGGATGCCATGTGAGCAGGCCCAAACAGCCGAAGATGGGGCTCTGGATATTTACGTGATATTTTTCTGCCGGGGGAATTAAAGGCCCAGCTGGGCCTTGAACAGCTCCACCGACCGGATTTTAATGTCCAGCAGTTCCGCAATTTTCATCTTTGCGCGAATGCCCTTGGGGCTGCCTGCAATGGAGGTGACGGTGCCGAGTCCCAGGTCCTTCCTGAGTTCGCGCATCACCTCTTCATTGGTCAGATCAAATACTTCAATCCCCAGTTTTTCTGCAACATATGCTTTGGCATCATTTATTTTCATCTTGCGGGTCATCTGCATCCAGGCAACCAGATCTCCGGCTGTCCGCATGCCGCCCATGCATGATGACATGATATGTGCAATGGCCATTCCCATGGGATCTCCGACGCCAATCTACAGCCCGTCGGCCTTGCCGATCTGCACCAGGGCCTTGGAGACCCGGGTGACACAGTCAATGGGCGGCTGTTCCATCATGGGAACACCGCAAACCCCCATGCCCACGTTGGCGTGAACCGGGATGGTGGCGGCATCTGTTGTGGCCTTTAAAAAGGTGACGGCCCGGGCCAGGTTCCAGGGAACTGATTCCGTTGTGGAGGTGTTTACAGCCATGCCGTAGATGTCGGCCCCGGCTTTTTCAACGGCCTTTACCTGGTCGATGGTGTACATGCCTGCGATACGTTTATCGTCGTAGGTGAGTTGACCGTGCATGCCCAGGATGAATTCACCGGCCCCGCCCATGAGGATGGGAAGATCGGGAAATTTCGCCTTGAGCCGTTCAACCCCTTTAAGGGCTGCCAGAAAGTCGGCATCCCCTGCAGATCCGGAGGTGTCAAAGTTCAACCCCTCAAGACCCACTTCGGCAAGTTTGGAGCCCACAAATTCAAGGTCATCTGCCAGGTATTCACAGGCCTGTTCCTGGGCGCGTCTGGCCTCTTCAATTTTTCCCAGGGGCATCAGCTCTGCGGCATTGGGACAGGGGCCGTCGGGCTGGAAATAGAGCCCCATATTGGGCTGGGCACCGTAAAAGAAGGGCGCCGTGGTGGCCTGGGAGATATTGTAATAGTCGTTGGCCTCAAAATTGATGATGCTTTTGACCGGCTTGTAGGAATAATCGCTGTGACCAAGGGAGGTGGTGTCTGCCCCGCAGGCCCGTTCATAGGTCAGCACTGCCTGCTGACGGCTTAAAGGCGTACCCACACCACCGCCGTCCTGGCCCGAATAAAAACTCATGGTGGTGCCGTCATCGGAAACCACCACCTCTTCACCGGGGTTGACACTTACAATGCGTGAAGGTTCAGCCAGGATATCAAACAGTTTTTGCTGATCCGTTTGGCTCAGCTCCGGCACGCCCAGGCGTTTGGCCGCATCGGCACAGCCGTCCTGGATGTCGTCCATGACATCCTCGACATCCATCCAGAGCCGTTCACCATCCCCCATGCGGGTTAGAATCTGGTTGCTCATGTGTTGTCTCCATCTAAAATACCCATCTCCCGTTCCGTATCGGCCACAATGGATCTGATGGTGGCAAGTACATCGTCGGGCAGGGGGGTGGGTTTATGATTTTCAAGTATGGTTCTTACCTTGACCATGGCCCGTTCATAGGCTGTGGTGGCGCCTGCCTTTTCCCAGGCGCCTCTCATTTTACGATCCATGATTTCAGGCTTTGACTGGGATCTCATCCATTTAAAGGTGTGGGGGTTCATGAGGTAATCACCGCCGGGTCCTGTCTCCTTGACAGCATCCACGGCAAGGGTTTCATCATTCACCGGTATTCCCTGTACCGTATGTTTGATCATCCGTGCAAATTCGCAGTCCAGAACCAGCTGACCATAATCAAAGGTGATGCCGCTTTCCAGCATCCCCAGACCGTATATCATATTGGCACCTGCCAATGCGGGTATCAGTCCGGTTAATGTCTTTTCATGGCCTGTCTGGGTATCAGATATTTTGCTGTCGCCCTAACCACCGGCGACGTAGCTCGGAAGCGCGTAATACCTGGCAAGTCTTGCCACAGCTCCGCTGATCAGCGCACATTCCGGCGTTCCCACGGTGGCGGCGGCAAGCTTAAGATCCATGGCTGTGGTGGAGCTGCCGTAGATCACCGGGGTGCCCCGGCGCGTGAGCTGTGCCAGGGTGATGCCGGCCAGGATTTCAGCGTTGTGGTTCACCAGGGTTCCGGCCAGGGTCACAGGAGATGTTCCGCCGGCCATGGCCATGGAGAGAATGTTGCACACCACGTTGTTCTTGGCCGACTCCATGATGATTTCACAGCAGTCTGCAATGAGTTTCAGGGGACTCACCGGGCAGGTGGTAAAGGATACCAGCCGTCGTTTTGCAAAGGCCTCTTCTCCCCCGGCAATGGCCTTTCCCATATCAATTATTTTGTTTAAGAATTTGCCGTTCACCGGGCCAAAGGCACAATGCTTGGTGGTGTTGGTGAGATAGGCTTCTGCATTGTGAAGGGCCACGGTGTTCTGGTTGACATCATGGGCACCAAGGGCTTTTTCACAGAAATCAATCTCATCCAGAAAATCAATCACCTTGGCTGAATCCACCACATCCTTTTTAAAGGGGGGGCGGTTCTCTCCGGTGTAGGGATCATTGATCATCACTCCTTCACTGAAGTTGGTGAAGTGAACCCTTGTGCTCTCAAGGACAATGTCATGCTTGGGGTCCCTGCCGTGCAGGATTACCTTGGAGGGTGCCCATCTGATGGCATCCTCCACCACATGGGGGGGGATTTTTACAATGCGGGTCTCCCGATTCACCATGGCATGGCCTGCTTCAAAGCGGTCCAGGGCCTCGGGGTCTTCCACAAAGACCCCTGTTTCGGCCAGAACCTCCAGGGTCGCCAGATGAATCTCTTCCAGCTCATCCTCGGTGAGGATGTTGAGACTCAGCCCGGAACCCAGCAGTCTTCCGGCGTGTAGGTTTCGTTTCATAAAAAATATTCCTTTTTAAATTTGCTGTTCAGGTCAAAATCTGTTTTCAAGGCTTGATCGTAAGGTAGGGCCCTTCGCCTGACCCCTCCCCGGAATGGCAGATTTTATGATCATGCATGTTATTATAAAAAATTATTAATAAATTGAGTCCCTTTGGCCATGAGCTCAGCATGATCGCCGGGCGGGGTCAATGTTTCAATCATCTGATGGGTATATTCCCGCAATAGTTTTCCGGCATCCGGGCACTGTCTGGCCTGCCACTGGTCCAGGGTATATCCCGGCCATATGGAACTTTCAAATCGGAACTCCCGGAATTTTTTTCCTGTTGAGGGGGCGGCCAGGTAATTGCCGGCGGATCCCATGGTATTGATTTCATCCAGTCCCACTGTTTCAGTGTCAATGGAGAATCCCTGGCTGAACATGCGGGAGAGGCGGATCACTTCGTTGGCGTATACCACCGCAGCCGGGCTGAACGCCATGGAGTCAAAATTGCCTCCCACAAAGGGAGCCAATCCTGCTTTGCCCATGGTGCTTGTAAGATGATTCATCCAGAAGGTGCCTCCGGCCAGGAGATCCGGTCCCCAACCGGTTCCACTGCCCGAAGTCCCGGAGTGGGGGATATCATAATGGGCCATCATCTCGGCACAGGCAAGGTTGATGAGCATGGTGTGGGGGGTGTAGACACTCATCATGTTTTTCATGTCAAAGCCCGCCGGCAGGCTTCCGGCAATGACCGGGGTGCCTTCTTTTACAATCTGGGCAAAAACAATGCCGGCCAGAAGTTCCGCGTTGAGAAGGGCCAGGGTTCCCCCGGGAGTAATGGGGGCAGTGGCACCGGACATGCCGTAGTTGTTATAAATGAAGGGCAGTCCCCGACGGACGGTGATCAATATTTTTTCGGCGGTCTCTTCATTGAGGACCAGGGGGGTGATGGGATTAAAGTAGGGAATTACAAAGGGGTTTTCAGTAAGGTTGCCGTGGAGGGATTCAAACATGTCCAGCGCCGGTTCAAAGCAGCTGTTTTCCGAAATCAGAAGTACCAGGGGTTTTGTGGTATTGGCCAGCATGGACAGACTTGCATGGAGATCGGCGCTCTTGGGATTCAGATCCTGGGCAATGCCCGGGGTGGATATTACATCAAATTGTTCCAGGGTATTTCCCAGGCGTACAGCTGTCTCCATATGTTTAATGGAAAAGGGGCTGGTACGATCCGTTAACGGGTCCTGGTAGTGCAGGTTGGTCACCCCCACCCCGAACCGGGTGGATTGCTGGGAGGGACCACCCAGGGTAAACCGTTTTTCTCCGGTGCGGTTGTGGATGGCAACGCTGGATGGGGCCACATTCAGTGCCCACTGCACCAGTTCTTCGTTAATATAAACCTGGCGATCCTTTTCAATGCGGCAGGAGTGGGCGGCAAAAAGTGCAACGGCTTCAGGGCAGTCCACCCGGATACCGGTGGTGGACAAAATTGCCAGGGATTGGTGATGGATCTGTTGGATTTGATCCGGTGTTAAAAGATGAAGTGAAGGTGCTACAGTAACCATGGGTAGTGTTCCCCTTTATAAGTTTTATCGGCGACCCGAGCGCATTTTTATGGATGTTGCCACTATAAGGATAACATTTCTATATCAACGCTTGAGTTTCCTTGTCAAGGGAATATTCTCCTTGTAAATAAAGTCTTTTCTCTTTGATCATGATCGGCAATGATGTTGTTGCTTTGGTTGCAGTTTCATAAACTATCATTGTTGTAAACTTGGGGCTTGGTCACAGCATGGGCCACTTTGGGGTAGGGTCAGGCTTGCGATGTTGACGCTTTTGCTTAAAATCTTCTTTATGCAAAGGCACTTGTCAAAAACATAGAGCCTGATAAAAAAAGTCAGGCTCTAATACCACATAGCCTGACCCCGTTGGTCCACCAAGTTGTGACCAAGCCCTAAACTTGTTTATGGTGTTGAACCAATATTGAAAAAATGTTACTACTCACCCGATAACCTTTAAAATGTGAAGATATTCGGAGGGGAAACGTGATTAAAGACATAACAGAGCTGAATGTGGGACTTTCCAAGTACGTTATCACGGCATATAAATCTTTGCTGGCGAATCACCCGGTGAATGGATCCCAGTTGAGCCGTAACTCCGGAATTCCCAGGGCCAGAATTTATGATGTACTTCGCACGCTCAAGGACAAGGGCTTTGTGGTGGAGTCCAGCCAGGGCATGTATACCCCCATTCCTTCCGGGGAGCTTATTCAACGCTTGCGCCACGATCATGAGGCGGCATTGACTCTCCTGGAAAACGAATTCAAGGATGCAGAACAGGAAGCAGGCAGTGACGTTATCTGGCGGATTAAAGGCCATGTCGCTGCCATGGGTAAGGCCAAAGAGATGATTGATGCGGCACAGGAGGAGATCTATGTCCGGCTCTCCCCTGAGGAGGGTATGTATCTCAATGGACCTTTGAAAGAGGCGGAGCATCGCGGTGTCCAGGTAAAGTTCATTTCCCTTGCCCCCATGGAGATGATGTTTGATATCCAGGTGAATCATCCCCAGTCTGAATTGGATGAACCCGGACCCAAGCATCGCTATTTTGATATCGTTGTGGATCGAAAGGAGATGCTTTGCGGCATGTTTGTGGCCGGGGATGAGGCCAATGCCGTTCTCAACTGGGGAAAAAATGAATGGTTTGTCACCTCCGGCCGGGACAGCCTGCGTCACGATTTTTACCACTATTTTCTCCATAAGGTTGAGAGCCTGAAACAGCCCCTGTCCGAGTCGGACAAGAAACTTTATCGTTTGATCCAAAAAGATATGTAAAACATTGAATGTGTGCCGGGGTCATACGAATTTCATCAGCTCTCGATGGCGCCGGCTTCCTGTTGTTTTTTGACGTCGTTGATAATATAGTCTGCATTTCGCTCTGCCACGGCCGCCTGGACCAGCTTTCTGGATGTGTTAATTCTTTCTCCGATTACTTCAAACATTAAATTTTCTCCTTATAACCGCCACGGGCGGATCTTATTTCGTCTTCTTGGTCTGCCCACAACGAAGCATGAAAGAGTGTTCGGCTTGCCTAGTCTTTCTTATAAAACCTACATGGCTGTGAACACCAGCCACAACGAAAAATGAAACTCATATGATTTCAGTCTACTGGGCGGAGTTTCATATAAAAAGATTATTTGGCTGCAAGTGCCTTTGCCATTTTGGAAGCAGAGCCTGCATCAGGAGCAAAACCGTCTGCACCGATTTCATCACAGAATGCCTGGGTTACCGGGGCACCACCAATCATGATTTTTACTTGATCCCGCAGACCGCTTTCCACGATGGCATCAACGGTTTTTTTCATCATGGGCATGGTGGTGGTCAGAAGCGCGGAAAGGCAGACAATCTGAGCATTTTTCTTTTTAATTTCAGCCACGAAATCTTCGGGGGCGATATCAACACCCAGGTTATGAACGGTCATGCCGGCACTTTCCATCATCATGCCCACCAGGTTTTTTCCGATGTCATGGAGATCTCCCTTTACTGTTCCGATGATAACGCTGGCACCGCCGTCCCCTTCACCCTCTCCCAGTAGGGGTTTAAGGGTTGCCACACAGCTTCCCATGGCCTGGGCTGCCATTAAAACTTCGGGGATGAACATATCGCCGTTTTCCATTTTTTCACCCACCAGATCCATACCGGCGATGAGTCCTTTGTTAAGGATCTCAGTGGCGGGTACCTTTTCTGTGATTGCTGTGTTTACCAACTGGGTCACTTTGTCTATGTCACAGTCTACCAGGGCTTCAATCATTGCGTTAAAATTTGCCATGTTTTTCTCCTTATATTGTTATTTTTGATGTTCATTTGAAAGACGATGGGAAATCAATTCTAAAATATGATAAACTTCCATGTCGTTTTCCTGTCTTGCCAGCCCATCCTTAATTTGAATCATGCATCCCGGGCAAGCTGTGGCCACCACCTGGGCCGATGAATCCAGGATATTTTTGGTTTTTTTATGTAAAATGGTCAGGGAGGTTTCAGGGTGAGTCAGCCCGTAAGTTCCCCCAGAACCGCAACAGCGGTCGGCGTCGGCCATTTCAATAAAATCGTTGCCGAAAACGGTTTGCAACAAGCGGCGGGGTTCGGCTGAAATTTCCTGCCCCCTGATGAGGTGACAGGGATCGTGATAGGTGACCTGTCGCCTGGGGGTTTGTTTCAGGTGTTGCTGAATCTGGTGCAAGCCGATTTTTTTCACAAGATATTCGCTGATATCATATGTTTTATGGGCCACAGCAAGGGCTTTGGAATAAAGGGGGGAGCTTTTGTCAAATAGTCCCGGATAAATTTTTTTCAGCATATATCCCCCGGAGGCACAGGCGGTGACGATGTCATGGGGATAGTTATACAGGCTAAGAATGTTTTTCCGGGCAAGTTCCCTTGTGGTTTCCAGGTCCCCACCCACTTCAGCAGGGGCACCGCAGCAATTTTGACGGCGGGGAATGATTACATCCGTTTGAAACCGGTTCAGTACCTTTACAATGGAGTCCCCGATGTTGGGGTAAACATAATTAATGAGACATCCGGTGAAAAAGACTGCGGTTTGGCGCGTTTTCCGGGCAGGATTTTTTTCGGGCATTTTATTGCGAAAAGAATGATGGACCAGGGCCGGAATATATCGATCTCTTGACATCAATGGTAAAGGGAACCGACGTTTTAGTCCGCTTTCCCGGGGAATTCGTTTAAACAGCAGATATTGTGAAAAAGAGCCGCCAAGGGCAAATAAGTCCATGATCTCATGCCCTTTAAGAAGCATTTGGTGGGCCAGTTTTTTGACAAGGGGCAGTCCCTTGTCCTCCCTTTGCTGATTTCTGGCGGCCAGAATGATACGATCCAGCCGCACACCACTTCCACAGTTCTCCACACAGGCAAGGCAGAGAAGGCAATTGTTAATCACCTCTGAATAGGAGGTGTTTGATCCCATCTCCCCCTGGAGAACAGCCCGGGTTAAGGCCACTTTTCCCCGGGCGGAAAATTTTTCCCATTTAAGAGAATCAAAGATCGGGCAAACGGCTCGACACTCTCCACATCGGGCGCATTTTTCCAATTCCGATGTGATTTTTTCCAGATGAGATATTCCGGGCAGTTTATTTTTTGGGGTGTTCTTGTTCATTAAAGCTCACAGTTTTGTGGGGGGGTGTCTGATCCGGCCCCGGATCGAAGGAAAAAATTTTCCCTGGATTGAGAATATTATCGGGGTCCATTGTTTTCTTAAGGAGCCGCATGAGATCAAGGGTGGGTGGATCAATGTTCAGACCTATTTTATTTTTTTTTACAAGACCAATGCCGTGTTCAGCCGCGATGCGGCCTTCCATTTTTACCGTTTCTTTAAGAATCTCAATGCTGGCAGCCTCCACCATGTCCATTGCAACGGTGTCGTTTTTTTCCACCAGGCTTACATGAAGGTTACCATCACCGGCATGGCCGAAATTGACGGCAAAAAGTCCATAACGTTGGCAGATTTCATCCATTTTTTCAATGATATCGGGTATGCGGGTTCTGGGGACAACCAGGTCTTCGCCATCCCCCCGTATGGGAAGGTGGCTCAGGGCCGCGGATATGGATCTGCGGATTTTCCAGAGATTTTGACGTTCATTTTCGTTGCGGGCCACCCGGATATCCATGGCATTATTTTTTTGGCAAATGCTTGTCATTTTTTCCATGGCCGCGTTTAATTCCGAGTCAAATCCATCCACTTCAATGAGTAAAAATGCCTGGGCATCCTTGGAAAGACCCACATTCAGGTAGTTGTCCACCGCTTGAATGCAATGATGGTCCATAAATTCCAGGGTGGTGGGGACTATTCGGCTTGCAATGATGTCCACCACGGTTTTTGCCGCCAGGTGGATGCTTGGAAAGCCGGCTGCCATGGTTTTCCGACTTTCCGGAAGGGGGATCAGTTTTAAAACGGCTCGGGTGACAATGCCGAGCGTGCCTTCGGATCCCACAAAAAAAGTGGTCAGATCATACCCCACCACATCTTTGATGCATTTGGAGCCGGTGTGGATAACTTCCCCTGTGGGCAGTACCACCTCAAGTTCCATGACATAATTGCGGGTAACGCCATATTTGACGGCCCGCATACCACCGGCATTTTCTGCAATATTGCCACCTATGGTGCATGCGTTCATGCTGGCGGGGTCCGGCGGGTAGAACAACCCTTTTGCTTCCACAGCCTTGTGGAGATTTGCCGTGATAACGCCGGGTTCCACAACGGCATACATGTTTCCGATGTCAATTTCCAGAATTCGGTCGAATCTGTCCATTAAAAGTACAATACCGCCTGAACAGGCCAGTGCACCGCCGGTATAACCGGTGCCTGCTCCCCGGGGAATGACCGGTACCTTGAACCGGGCGGCAAATTTCATCAGCCGGGAGATCTGCTTTACGGTGCTGGGGATCACCACAGCATCGGGTAGATAGCGGGTTTCGGTTGCATCGTAGGCATAGGTCAGAAGATCCGCCGGGGCATCACTGAAATTCTTGGAACCGACGATTTCAATTAATTCATCTTTATAGGCATAGGCCATGGAAAAGTATCCTTACATCTGGGTGATTTTATTCACACCGATGAATTTAGCACCGGCACCAATTCCCACCAGGGTAAAAAAGATCATCACTGTGGAGACGGCTGCAACGATGGGTGTCACCTCATATTTTAGTGAGTTCCAGATCTGCACCGGCATGGTGGTGGTGGTGGGATCCGTAACAAAAAGAGCAATGTTGAATTCTCCAAAGGAGGTGATGAAAGAAAAAATCATGGCGGTGAAAATGCCGGTTTTTATGCAGGGCAGGGTGATGGTGAAAAAGGTCTTGATGGGGCCTGCCCCAAGATCCCTTGCCGCATCTTCAATGGTGAAGTCATATCCCGACAGTACCGCCTGTACCAGAAGAAACACCGTGGGTATTCCCCATAGGCAGTGTCCGATCACCACGGCGACATAGGTGCCGCTCAGATGTATCTTGTGCAGGAAGATAAGCAGGCATATGCCGATAATGATTCCCGGGACCAGAAAGGGCATCATGATAATGAGGTTGATGAGATTTCGGCCCGGGAATTTTCTTCGCATGTATCCCAGGGCGGAGAGGACACCTGCGGTGGTTGATATGACCATGGTTGCCGCAGCCACCATCAGACTGTTTTTAAATGCCATCATCCATGTATAATCATTGAAAAATTCCAGGTACCACCGGATGGAAAAACCGTTCGGGGGAAAAACAATGTAGTTGCCCTGGTTAAAGGAAACGGCCACGGTGATCCAGATGGGAGTCAGTATGAAACCCAGAACCATCATTGTTGTCAAGAATAGACATATTGTCGGTATATCAAGCTTTTTTTTCATTTGCGTTACCCTCTCCATGCCAACGGCATCATCGTGTGATATTGGAACGGCTGGAAAGCCAGTTATTGATTAATAAAACAGAGACACTGATGGCGAAAAGGACAAAGGCCATGGCGGCACCAAAGGGCCAGTTCAACATGTTCAGCATCTGGTCCGCAATTTCAATGGAGATGGTCCGTTGGGAAGAGGAACCCAAAAGGGAGGGGACGGCATACTCACCCACGGACCACACGAAGGCAAACAGGCCTGCCACGGCCACACCTGGCAGGCTCAGTTTAAAGGTGATTTCGTAAAATGTTTTGATTCTGCCGGCACCCAGATCCCTGGCGGCTTCAATGAGGGGCCATTCAATACCTTCCATTACACTGATCATGATGAGCAGAATCCATGGGAATACATTGTCCAGCAGTCCGATGACAACAGCGGTGGTTGAAAAGACAATGGATAGTGGTTTTTCAATGAGATTGAGTGATAATAAAATTGAATTTAAAAGCCCCTGACTGCCGAGGATGACAAACCATCCGTAGATGCGGACAATGAGATTGGTCCACAGGGGGATGATCAGGAGAAGGAGAAGGAACATTTTCCACTTTCCGGTCATGCATGAAATGTAGTAGGCCACTGGATAACCGAAAATTAAACAGATCATGGTGACGGTAAGGGCGATTTTCATTGTGTACCAGATCACCTGCAGGTAAAAGGGATCGGTGAGAAATTTAACATAATTTTCCAGATTGAAACCGGGATCAAAAACGCCCATTTCCACATATGAATAAAAACTGATGCGAAGTAGAGAAAGGATGGGGATAAAAAAGAAGGACGAAACGATTATCACTGCCGGCAGGAACATTATGAAAAACTTGTTTTTGCGATATGCTTCATGCATTCTTGCCGGCAGGGTGTTTTTTTTGATGGCACTTTCCATTGTTTTCTCCGGTCTGTTTACAGGACATCACCTTGTTCTGGTATGAGAAGACAATCCTTGGGATTGATTTCAATGTAGGCGGTCTCAAGCTTTTGATAACGAAGTGCCCGGTTGATGCCGCCAAAATCGTCAACGATCATCATTTTTCCCTCAAAGGTTACATGAAATCTCAAAAGCTGCCCCAGAAAAGTCACCTCTTCCATTGTCACCGGCAGCAGTATGCCGGCGTTCGAAGGGGTTGGGTCACTTTTAACAAATAGTTTTTCGGGGCGGATGCCCACCATGACATCCTGGGTCAACCGCGACGTATCCGCACAGGGAATGTCCAGGTGGCAGAAGTCAGAAAGTGCAACCTTTGCCGTTGAATTCTCTTTTTTTATCAATTTCCCCGGCATGAAATTCATCTCTCCGATGAAGTCGGAGACAAATTTGGTTTTGGGATTGAAGTAGACATCGGTTGGGGTGCCGATCTGTTCGATGCGTCCTTTGTTCATAATGACGATGCGATCAGCCATGGCAAGTGCTTCGGTCTGGTCGTGGGTAACGAAAATGGTGGTGACTTTGAGATTTTTTTGAATTCTTTTGATTTCAAAACGCATCTGGTGGCGTAATTTAAGATCCAGAGCACTTAAGGGTTCATCCAGCAGCAGTACGGCAGGATTAACGATTAATGCCCGGGCCAGGGCCACGCGTTGTTTCTGACCCCCGCTGAGCTGATTGGGATATCTGTCGCCAAAGCCATCAAGGCCCACCATTGCAAGGTACTTTTTAACCTCTTCATTTATGGTGGCTTTGGGAACCTTTCTCAGGACAAGTCCAAATGCCACATTTTCACTGATGGTTTTATGGGGAAATAATGCCCAGTTCTGGAATACCGTTGAGGTATCTCTTTTTTCGGGGGGAACATTGCTTACATCTTTTCCCTGGATGCGAATGGTACCGGAGGTGGGTTCTTCCATCCCGCCGATCATCCTCAGGGTGGTTGTTTTTCCACATCCGCTGGGCCCGAGTAAGAATAGAAATTCTCCCTTTTTGATTTCCAGGGAGACATCCTCAACTGCAATTACATTGCGATAGTTTTTATTCAGATCAACAAGCTCTACGTCATACATTTCAGCGTACCTTTTTATGACTCAACAAGGTTGGCATGCGTTCATTGGATTTGATCCATTTGAGCCGCAGCTCATGTCGGCGTCAAGTCCCTGTCATGATTTAAGCCCACGCAGGAGCGTGGGCGATTTCTAAATTACTGGGCGTTCTGGCTTAACACTTCTTTTTTCCATCGTTCTGAGAGCTCACTCCATCTGGAATTAAGAAATTCCCAGTCAAAAAAGGTGATCTTTTTGAAGGCATCATTGGAATCAGGCATAATGGCTTTTACATCATCGGGGATGACCGCCTTGGAACTTGAAACCCAGTTGCCGGCATACTTGAGATATTCCGACTGGTTTACAGGATCCATGCAGAAATTTATGAACGCTTCTGCCAGATCCACGTTTTTACACCCTTTCATGATGGTCAGGTAACCGATCCATGAGATGGAGCCTTCCGTGGGAAGCACCATGTCGATGTTTGCCCCCTTTCGCATTTCAGATACGGTTCCACCCACATAGTAGGCACCCATCAGGGCTTCGCCCGTGTTGAGAAGGGAGAGAAACTCAGCGCCGCCTTTGTAGAATTTCTTGGTATTTCGTGCCAGTTGTGCACTGATTTTAAAAACGTGGTTCAGACCTTCCTCGGTGTACAGCTCTTGGGCACCGGGCATGAGATCCGAAATATAGGCAGCCGCATAAAGACCATAATAAAAGGTTGCATCAAGGCTTAATTTTTGTTTCAGTTCGTCTCGTAAAAGATCCGTCCATGAGGTGGGGGTGAAATCAAGTTTGTCCTTGGCGTAGACCGGCAGGTAGGCGCTGCCGTCCAGGGGGACACCGTATCCTTTCTGCCAGGGTTCACGGTTGAGCAGTTCTTCATAAATATGGGCGGCGTTGGGAATGTTTTCTTTTCTGATGGGTTGCAGGCGATTGATGTTCATGGCGGCACTGTAGTTCCAGCCATCTGCCATGAAAACGTCGTAGGGCGGTTTGTCTTCCGGCGATGCCTTGATCTTTGACATGAATTCAGACCATCCCGGCGACACAATAATTAAGGCACCGCTTTGTTTCATGAAAGGATTGACAAAGGCCTTTTTGAAGGACTCCGCATAGGGACCACTCCAGCAGGTCACCGTCAACTTTTCTCCTTTAAAGCGGGTTAAATCATCCGCTGCAATGGCCTGACCACTGGCAAACACCAATAAAAGGGTAACAATTAATCCGGTAATAACGCTTCTTGTCTTCATGCTGTTTCTCCTTTAAACCATCAACAGTGCAGGTGTTTTATGCTCGTATTCGAGCGTGATTATATGGAAACCGAATATCTGGACTTGACCACAACATCGGCTATTTGTGGCTTGACAGGGCCAGGCATGCCCCCTGTTCCATTTTTATCTATATAAACAAGTGAACATTGAGTATCAAACCATTACCTGGGGCACCGTAACGCCTCCATGGGTTATCACCGCCACAGTGTGTGTCATTTGCCGGGGTACAGACAGCTCAATTGCCTGTTCAATGCTTTGGAAATGAAGCAGTCCCATTTTTTGGATGATCTCTCCCGGGATAGTGGGGGTAATGACACCGAAGCGAACCCGTTTTCTCAATTGGTTGAACATGATGGCAAAGGCACAGGCATTGCGGTCTGATGCTTCACCACGTTTAAACATTTTCTCCAGTTCATCGGGTTCCCATTCAAGGTAGCGTGCCCATAGAGGGTGGGTTGCCGTTCCTTCGGGACAGGGAGAGACCATCACCACCAGTCCCTTATCGGAGGCCATGAGATCACCAGCCCAGAAGGCCTTTGTACATTGCCAGAAATCAATTTCAAAGGGGTAGGAGTTCGCGATAACAACGGGATATCTTTTTTTTACGGCGACCCCGTATAATTGTCTGGCATATTCAACTCCCTTTCTATGGGCGGTGATGAAATGTCCGGCAACGCATTGATAGATACCCCCGTGGGGATGAAGAATGGCATTTACAATGAAATGAAGGGGGATCTGTTCTCTGACAAAGGTTTCCATGCGATGTCTTGTGGGGGCTTCGGGATTTCCCAGTTGATTTCCGGGGACATCTGCCGATGCGGCATGAAAGGCATCAACGGTGCGGTCACTGCATACCCCTGGCAGGAGAATCTTACCGCCGCCGCTGAATCCAGTATCCATGTGGGGGCCAATGCCACCGACACCGATGCGAAGGTCTGCATTAACCACTATCTGGTTTATCTCTGCGGGAATCCCATTGCTTGATTTGCCAATGAACACCATCTTTGAGGTGTCCTGGCAGGAGGTGTTGATAATGGTATATTCATGGGCAATCACATCACCGGTTTTAATTATGAGTTCTTCCGGGCTCAGAGGGCGGTGGGAACCCAGTGCAATGACGATATATATGTCCTTTTTTAAAACGCCGGCATCAAGGAGGCGATTTAATATCGGCGGCAATATTTCTGCGGTGGGGGTGGGCCGGGAAATATCATCAATGATGACGGCAACGGTCTGTCCCGGTTTTGCCAGCGCCTCCAGGGGGGGGCTGTCTGTGGGGTGGGAAAGTGTGCGTTCCATCAATTCTTTAATATCAGCAGTTGGCAGCTGTGCATTGGGCACCACGATTTCGCCCAGCTGGTGATCCGGAAGATCAAAGCTCAGCTCATTGCCATCATAGGGCATGTGAATGGTTGCCATCAGTCGCTCCTGGAGCCGCTTGCTTCAAGTTCAAAAGCCTGAAGTACCTTGGACAGTGCATCAATAAACAGATTCATTTGTTTATTGGTTCCGATGGTTACCCTTACCATGTAATCATAGCCCCAGGCATCGCAGGGGCGTACAATGATGCCTCTTTTCAAAAGGGCATTGAAAAGCCGTTGCGCGGGAACCGGGGTTTCAAACATGAAAAAATTGGCATGGGACGGGATAACCCGCAATCCCATATCCTGAAGTTGTTTCTGGCTGAGTGCGCGATCCTGTTTGATTTGCGCAACTGCCTTCTTGAAATTGTCGGTGTCCTCATTGATGGCGGCAATGGCGCCGGCAATGGCCACCCGGTTGGCATTAAAGGGCTCGCTGACGGTGTTGATCACCGTAACGACATCCTTGTCTGCGATGGCATAACCCAGGCGGGCGCCGGCCAGTCCATAGGCTTTTGAAAAGGTGCGAACAGATATGATGCGCCGTCCTTTTTCTATGAGAGAAACGCGGTCGGGGAGCAGGCTGGCATCGGCAAACTCGGCATATGCCTCATCCAGAACCACCCAGGTGTGTTCCGGCAACATATCCAGCAGTTTTTCCAATTTGTCTTTATCCACCAGTGTGCCGGTGGGGTTATTGGGATTGGCGATCCAGATTAATTTTGTTCTGGGGCCCACCTGTTTCTGGAGAGCAGTTAGATCCACACCTTCTTGAGCCATGGGGACATCAATGACCGTTGCGCCCATTACCTTGGAAATCTCTTTATAGAGGGTGTAGGTGGCAGAGGGAATAAGTACTTCATCGCCTTCCTGGATAAAGCATTTTCCAATGGTCTGCAGCATCCCTTCTGCGCCGTGGGAGACACAGATACAGTCAGACGATACCCCGTGGACCTGCCCCAGGGTTTCCCGCAGTGTCTTAAAGTTGGAATCCGGATACTGGTTCAGCTTTACGATTTCCTGCGTCATTTTTTCAATGCTTCGGGGGTAGGGACCATAGGGATTTTCGTTGGAAGCTATTTTAATGATTTCGTTCAGCCCATATTCCGCCTGAACCTCTTCAATGAATTTGCCTGGCTTGTATGCGGTTACCCCATTGATGGCGGGGCGAATGCCTGAAACAGACGGATTTGATGGAGTAGTCATGGGCTCTCAATTCCTATAAAAAAGGTCAGTATCTCGTCAAGATTTTATTCATCCCGGTTTTTTTTCAATACGCTAACAACACTGTCCATTGACGCCTTTATGTGCTGTGACATGGTTTCTTCAGCCTTTGCAAGTTCGTTGTTGATCAAATGTTCAAAAATTTTTTGGTGCTGCCGGTAGGTCTCATCTTCGTAGGTCTCTCTCCAGCTTTCTGACAGCAGATGTGCATAGCGGCGCAGGATGGCAAGCTGGTCATGGAGACAGGTTAATTGATGGATAAGGGGAGTATTGTCACTGAATTGTGCGATCTGCATGTGGAAATTTTCATCGGCTTTATTGAACTCATTTCGGTTTCTTGATTCAATTAAAGCAGGATAAGAGCCAAGCAAGGTATCCAGAAGCTGAGCTCTCTGGGGATTCATATTCTGTATTGCCAGTTTGACGGCCAACAGTTCAAGGGCTTCACGAAGGATATAAATATCCTGAACTTCTTTGGTTGAAAATTCCCTCACCGTAAAGCCCTTGTTATGAAGACTCTGGACCAGGCCGTTGCCTGTCAGGCGAATCAGTGCTTCTCTCACCGGTGTTCGGCTGACGCACAATTCTGTGGCGATATCCTTATCGGATATTTTTACCCCTGGAAGGATTTTAAAGTCGAGTATCCTTGACCGAAGGAGTGAGTAAATTTCAGTGGAAAGATTTTTTTTATTCATGTCGACATTATAATCGACATAAAAATATACTGTCAAGTATTTATTTTTAATGAAACGTGGTGGGGGAGTCAGGTTTTTCCGTTGGGGGCGGTACATTATCATGAAATGAATGATGTCAGCACCAGGTGAGCGAAATTAAGTGCAGATCCAAAAAACAGTTGACACATGGATTTTCACATATTAATGTTGTCCCGTCGGTAGCAACAATAATATGTGGAGGCATAATGAAACGGATTCTGGTATTGGGCGCAGGCCTTGTGGCCCGGCCCCTTGTGCGATATTTGCTGGCCCAGGACGATATTGAAATCGTCCTTGCAGATCAATTACAAAGCAGGGCTGAGACACTGATTGACAGCCACCCTTCGGGAAGTGCCATTGCCATGGATGTTCGGGATACGGCACAGTTAAATGACGCCGTCTCCAGGACAGATATTGTTATCAGTCTGCTTCCCTGGAACTTTCATCCCAAAATAGCAGGTCTTTGTCTGGAGCATAAAAAGCATCTGGTGACGGCTTCCTACGTCAAGGAGGAGATGCAGGCCCTTGATGCAGAGGCCCGGGAAAAAGGGTTGATTTTTCTCAATGAAGTGGGGGTGGACCCGGGCATTGATCACATGGCCGCCATGAAAACCATTGATGAAATCAAGGCCGCCGGTGGTGAAGTAACCACCTTTTATTCCTATTGCGGCGGGTTGCCGGCCATGGCCAACAATAACAATCCCCTGGGCTATAAATTCTCCTGGAGCCCCGAGGGTGCACTGCTGGCTGCCGGTAATGACGGCCGTTACCTGGATGACGGCGTGGTGGTGGATGTTCCCGGCTGTGAGCTTTTTGAGCACTACTGGCTCACCGATATTCCCGGATCAGGAGTGTTTGAAGCCTATGTGAACCGAGATTCGCTTCCCTATCTGAAACTTTACGATATCCCCACTGCCAAAAATATTTATCGCGGTACCCTGAGAAACATTGGATATTGTGAAACCTGGGGGTTTTTAAAGAAACTGGGGCTCATGAATCGTAAAATGAAGTTTGACATGCATGAGACCAGCCCCTGTCAGGTTATCACCAATATGATTCACAGCAATGGAGATGACGTCAAGGCGGATGTGGCAGCCTATCTTAAAATTCCCAAGCACTCCCTGACCCTGAAGAAACTGGAGTGGCTGGGCATGTTCAACAATGATTTTCTGGATCTGGGAACAGTGTCCGTATTTGATATGTTTGCCCATATTTTAAAAGAGAAGCTTACTTATAACGACGGAGAGGTGGATCTCTTGCTCCAGCACCATGAATTTGTGGCCCACTATCCCGACGGCAGACAGGAGAAGACCATGTCCACCCTTGTGGATACCGGCACCCCCGGTGGGGACAGCTCCATGTCAAAAACCGTTGGACTGCCCGCCGCCATCTCGGCCCGTCTAATTGCCGAGGATAAAATTGATCTAAAAGGGGTTTGCATTCCGGTGCATTCCCAGATATATAAACCGGTGCTGGCGGAGCTTGAAGCCCTTAATATCAAGTTTGTTGAGCGTAAAACAACACTTTAAACCGGATCATCGGGTATCAGGGAGAGGATATGAACTCATTACTCATTCGGGCGGAAGATAAAAATATCTGGGAAAAAAGAGCAGCCATCGTGCCGGACGATCTTAAATTAATTCTGGAAGAAACCGGTGCCGAGGCCTACATTGAAAAAAGTGAAAAACGATTTTTCACCGGAACCAGCTATGAAGTCGCTGGTGCAAAGCCCTGTGAGGGCATGGAAAAAGGGGATGTGATTTTTGGTGTAAAGGAAATTCCCGAAGAAAAAATTCTTGATGACAAAACTTACATCTTTTTTTCCCACACCATCAAAGGGCAATCCTCAGGTATGCCCCTTTTGAAAAAAATCATGGCAGCCAACGCCACCCTCATTGATTATGAAAAGATCACCGACGATAAAAATCGAAGGCTTATCTATTTTGGACGCTATGCCGGGGATGCCGGAGCCATTGATATTCTGCATTTGATGGGAGAATACTGGGAGCACCACGGCATTGATACCCCTTTTAAGGCGTGCAGGGCGGCCCACCAGTATGCTTCGGTGGCCGATGCCAAAGAGCATATTTCCAAGATTGGCCAAACCATCAAAAAACAGGGATTGCCGGAAAAACTCCTACCCATGGTCATCGGGGTACTGGGATACGGCAATGTCTCGGGCGGTGCCCAGCAGATTTTAGATTGCCTTCCCACCCAGCGCATTGCGCCCTGTGATCTCAATGCCTTTGTGGAAAAAGGTGCGTTTGATCCCAAAACCGTTTATGTGTCTGTGTTTAAAGAAGAAGATCTGGTGAAGAATAAAGAAGGCAGGGCCTTTGAACTGCAGGAATATTATGACCATCCGGAACGGTTTGAAAGCATATTTGAACAATACATGCCCTCCATCAGCGTGCTGGTCAATGCCGTGTACTGGGAGAAACGATATCCCCGGTTTGTCACCTGGGATAACATCAAACGTCTATATGAAAAAGATCCCGCGTCCCGGTTTTGCGGCATTGCCGACATCACCTGCGATACCCACGGCTCCATTGAATGCAATGTGAAATCCACTGATTCGGGCATGCCCGCCTATCTGGTGGACCCCCTTACCCGCGCCGTCACCGATGGACATAAGGGAGACGGCATCGTGGTGCTGGCCGTGGATAATCTGCCCTGCGAGATTCCCAATGATTCTTCCACGTTTTTCAGCAATCAGCTCCGACCCTTTGTGGGCAATATTTTGAAAGCTGATTATAACACTTCCCTGGACAGTTCCGGACTTTGTCCGGAAATTAAAAAAGCGGTGATTGTTTACAAGGGCAAACTGACACCGGGGTTTGAATATCTCCGGAAATTTTTGTGATTGCTTCTGGCCCGGATTGCCGGGCCGTTCTTTATATTGCTTTGTCAGCGGCATGGCCTGAAAAATGGGAATACACCGTATATCTGGTAAGAAAACCATTGATTTTGTGCCTCTGAGGAGGACTTGTTCTTTTCTCCGACATGTGTCGGAGAAAGGGCTTGAATGACGGGAATGCCCTTCCTCCGGTTCCGCCCGGGCCCATGAAAAAAGTTGACAAAAAAAAATCAATTGATTATTGATTAGCCAAAAAAATATTCCTCAAGAAGAGGATGGATTTAAAAAAGAGATGAGCAGGTGTTATAATTACAGATTCATCCGAACTTAAGGGAATCGGCAGGTTTTGATCTCCCGTTTAAAGAACACAGAACTTGGTAAACAAAAAAGCGCTGTCTTTTTAAAACGGGAATTCAGTAAGGGCTGGCTCCTTAAAATAGATACATGACAAGGCCACGAAGGCAAACACCAGAAAATTTCTGCGTTGCTTTTGTGGCTTTTTTTTTGAGGGCGAAGAAAAGGAGAGGGGATGGACGCCGATATCTGCCCGGACAGTACCATGAATCCCGAAGGGCTGTGGAGATCACAGATGCTGGCCTGGGAAAAAAACCCGGGTCAAAGCTGCAAAGAGACAAGTTCCAGGAAAAAACCGGCACCGGGATCTGTTGAAAAAAATCGGATCCGCCATGCCCCACGGGTGGCGGCAATGCTTAAAGGCCTTGATCTTGAACCCCATTTCAGCATTCTGGACATCGGCGCCGGTGCAGGCACCCTTGCTCTTCCCATGGCTGAAAAGGTCCGTCAGGTATCCGCACTGGATCCCTCAACGACCATGCACAGGATTTTAACCGATTATGTGATGGAGCAGGGAATCACAAACATCTCTTGTATTCAAGGGGCCTGGGAAGATCCGGACATTATGAATCACCTTACGCCGCCCTATGATGTGGTGGTGGCATCCCTGTCCCTGGGAATGTCGGACATCAAAGCGGCCATAAGAAAAATGGAGGCCGTGGCTTGCGGAGATATTGTCCTTTATTGGCATGTCGGAACCCCGGGCTGGGAAAAAATGCCCCGGGCATTGTGGCCCACCCTTTTTAAAAAAAACTACCATGGAGGACCGAAAAGTGACCTTCTTTTCCTGGTCCTTTATAAAATGGGTATTTATCCCCGGGTGGAGGTGCTGCCGTGCCGGTTTGAAGAGCGGTTTGTATCCCTTGAGGCGGCAGTGAAAAGTTATGCTGAGAAATTCTGTGTAACGGATACAGGATTGTTTCCTGTGATTGAAAAATATTTAAAAATTGTTTTGATCCGTCAGGGTGATGGGTGGGTGTATCCCATTGATCATGTGGTCATGAAATTCCAATGGCGGGCGGGTGATCGTCCCGGTGTTGATTACAAATAAAATGGGCCTGGTCATAGGGCACTTGGGGGGGCAGGGCATCAATTATGATGGTTGGCCAAACATTGTACATTACTCGTCAGCCATAAGTTCTCCAATTTGCCACCACATAATGTGTTCAATTGAAATTGGATGTGGCATATGCAGTATTAAGAATGAGAACTTACTACTCATGGGTACATTACCAAGCGAATATTTACGGCAGGACTCAGAATGCATGACGAATGAGAATCAAAGGAAGAAGATGAAAATAAGGGGAAAGAGCAGCCCTTCCCGGCCAAGGTCATGGGCGGCTCTTTCCGGTGACGGCAGATGTTTCCACCGAGTGATCATTTTATCAGGGATAAGAGCTGAAATCAAGCGGTGGCACCATTCCTGTTCTGATGTTTATCCCGGATGGGGAAGGGAGAAATCCATTCCGGATATTCAGAATAAGGTTTGCGGTTGATCTCATTTGCCTTTCGACAGAAGAAAACCAAAAGGAGAAAATGATGAAGGTGTTGAAAGGATTATTGCCTGGCATGGTGCTGATGTTCATGATGGTGGTCTGTTGCAGTGCAACGGAATCACCGGCAGTGCTGGACACCCTGGTGGTCACCGCCACCAAATATGAAACCCCGTTAAAAGAGATTCCCGCATCGGTGACGGTTATCCGTGCCGATGATATTGCAAAGCAAAGTCTTCCCAATGGAGATGTGGGCGATGTTTTACGATCCGTGGTGGGAATTACCACCCGAAGGGCCTATGCCCCCTTTCCCACCTACCCCAATATCCGGGGCATGGGCAGCGATGCCACGGTGACCCTGGTCAACGGGATTCCCACCAACTGGGAGATTACCCAGGCCATTCCCACGCAAAACATTGAGCGCATTGAAATTCTTCGGGGACCGGCCTCGGCTCTGTACGGCGCCAATGCCACCGGTGGCGTTATCAACATTATCCTCAAACAAGGGAAGAAAACCCCAAAGTCCCGCCTGGGAGCATCCTATGGACGTTTTGAGACCCTGGGCATCTACGGAGATACCCGGGGAGCGGTGAACAAATTCAACTATGCCCTGGCAGCTTCCTATGAAGATTCCGATGGTGCCAATGTGGTGAAAAACAATCTCAACCCCAGCATCAAAATGATTGACACCTGTGATTACTCCAAGAAAAAATTTTCCATGAACACCGGATATGATCTCACCGATGACAGCGAGCTCTCTTTTTTCTATAATTTTCTCAATGATGAGTATACCCGGGGACGTCCCCATGTGGGGGGAGACTGGGACCGTCATCTGGCCGGATTAAACTACTCCAAAGATATTGGAGATCGTCTCTCCTTTATGGCCTATGCAGGATTCCGGTACGATGATCTTCTCCATCTCTATGACAAGGGGGGCACCAATTATGATCCCAGGCAGAAACGATACACCGATTATTAT
Organism: uncultured Desulfobacterium sp.; assembly: GCA_963674605.1. GTDB lineage: Bacteria > Desulfobacterota > Desulfobacteria > Desulfobacterales > Desulfobacteraceae > Desulfocicer. The sequence goes on from OY771474.1 coordinate 3,995,173, forward strand.
GAAACCCCTGCAGAACTGAGACTCACGGCGGATGCCGGAGGAAACCATGTCGTAACCACGGGATTTGCCTTTAATGAAACCCGCACCGATCAGGATTATGATGACTGGTCCACAGGGGCGTTGCTCCAGAAAAATGAATATAAGGTCAGAACCCTTGCCGGATATGTTCAGGATGTGTGGCATCCCATTGCCCCTTTAACCATCCATGCCGGTGTGCGATACGATCACTGGAAAAATTTTGACAACTATTTCAGCAGTTACAATGATGAGAACCTGGAGGATCGAACGGACAGCCAGTGGAGTCCCAAGGTGGGCATGAGATATCAATTCACCAACGAGATGTCCGGGTGGCTGAACTATGGTACGGGGTTCACGCCCCCCACCTCAGCACAGCTCTACGATGATAGAACCTCCGGTGGCAATCCCAGGGAGCCAAACCCGGACCTGGAACCGGAGAAGACCCAGGCATGGGAAATCGGCCTGGAAAAATGGATGGGAAGGATGGTCCAGGCCTCTTTGGTGGGGTTCTATAATATCACCGATGATAAAATCTTGTCCTGGTTCAATGACAGCAATGTGTGGGTTAATAAAAATATCGGAAAAACACAGTCCTATGGTACGGAATTTAGCCTTGCCCTTTACCTGTCGCAAAACTGGACGATTAACGCCAACTACACCTATACCCATGCCACCATCGAGGAAAATCCCACGGATACGGACAAAGAGGGCAACTACCTGACCTTCACCCCAAAAAACAAGGCAAATATCGGCATCACCTATGCGCAACCGGGAAATTTTTTCATAAATGTCATGGGACGGTACCTGGGGGAACAATTTTGCAGCGACACCAACGCCAGGCTTAATCCCAGCGGTGAAAGCCTTATTATGGAAGAATCCATTGTATGGGATGTCAAGGTGGTCAAACAGTTAAAACCAACCCTTAAAGGCATTAAAGGCATTGATCTCTCCCTGGGCGTGGACAACCTGTTTGGTGAGGATTACAGAAGCTATTACATGTATGAAGATCCGGGAACGGTGCTCACCGCCCAGGTGGATTTTACCTTTTAAGGAAGAGAAGAGAGCATGGCCGGGATATCTTTTAAAGATGTTGGAACAATAATAAGGTGCCTTACGGCAGCTGTTTTGCTGGTGGTTGCCGGATGCTCGGAGCCACCGGACAGGGACTTGAAAGATCCCGGCCGGATCCTCAGGGTGGGAACCCCCATGAAGATCAAACAGCTCAATCCCCTGGCAGACTATACCTGTAATATCCTGGCCATGCTTTTAACCCATGACACACTGATTCGCCTGGACGAAAGCCTCAGGCCCATTCCCCAGCTGGCCAGGGCCTGGGACGCCAACAAGGATGCCACGGTGTGGACGTTTGATCTGGTACCCAATGCCCTGTGGCACGATGGAGAAAAGGTGACATCAACGGATGTGAAATTCACCTTTGATTATCTGGGAAAACAAGACCCGGCCTACGCCTGGATACCGTCTTTGATCAAAGAGATCAAGGCAACGCCGGGCCGGGTGGTTTTTGCGCTTAATCGCCCCTGTAGCCGTTTTCTCACCAATGCTGGGTTCATTGTACGCGTACTGCCCCAGCATATCTGGAAAGATATCACGGCCCCCCGGGCCGGAGAAACAAAGGAGATGATGGTGGGCTGCGGCCCCTATCTGTTTTCCCAATATGATCGCACGGCCGGCAGAATGATTTTCCAGCGCAACCCTTCATACCATGGGGGTGCCATGGGTGTTGAAACCATTGAATTTTATTTAAATCGCAATCTTGATATCATCACACTTTCCCTGAAAAAAGGCACCATTGATCTCTATTATAAATACGCCTCGGGATTTCCCTTTCCCTATTTGCGCGGATTGACAGGGGCAAAGAACCTTAAGTTCATCACCGCACCATCCATGGGTATATCTGCTGTTCTGGGCTTTAACATGGAAAAAGCGCCCATGGATGACAGAAAGTTTCGACGGGCATTGTCCCTTGCCATAAACTACAGGGGAATCAATGAAAGCCTTTTCATGGGAAAGGGTACCCTTCCAGGTGCCGGTTTTGTACCCGAGGCCTTTCCCCTGCAAGGTAAACAGCCCCTTCTGGGACAGGATCTTACCCGGTGCCGTAAAATTCTGGATGATATGAATATCACAGATAGCAACGGTGACGGCATTCGGGAGGGTTTTGATGGACGTCCACTGAACCTGGTGCTTCTGGTTCGGTGCGATCTTGAAGGACATGATGTGGTGACCCGACGTCTGGTAAATGATTTTAAAGCCGTGGGAATTGGAATCACGGTGAAAAGCGTTGATCTATCGTCCTGGATCTCTGCTGTCCGGGAAAAAGGGGCAGACCTGATCCTTTTTCGCACCACCCCCTGGGGCATGGTGATGGATGCCGGCCATGGCAGCGGTTATTTTGATTCCAGAAGGCAGGGAGGCGGGGTGATTGCCAATGTAAGGGATACCGTTTTTCACCAACTTTGCGATGAAATTCTCTCCACCACAGATCCGGACAGCCTTAAGGAGCTTTATGGAAAGATGGGTGCCTTCTATGCCCGGACGCTTCCGGCCATTGCACTGGGATGGCACCCGGTGATCTATCCCTGTCAAGGCAGCTGTCCTGCCCCCCCTGTGAATCAGATCGAAGGGGGAATTTTAAATCGGGCCAGTTTAAAAAAATGGGGTGAGGCTGGGATTTCCCAACCGGGAGGCCCTTTGAAATGAAGCATGTGACAGCTGCCTTTTGTCAATATACGCTGGCACTTCTGGCTGTTCTGGCCCTTAACTTTCTTTTAATCCACATGATGCCGGGTGATCCCCTGGTGCATATTCTGGGAGAAGAGGGATACTACCAGATGACCCGCCAGCCCCCGGCGTACATTGAAAAAATCAGAGAAACATATCAATTAAACGACTCTTTATTGAAACAGTTTCTGAGCCATATTTTACGGGCACTCCAGGGAGATCTGGGCTGGTCCCATCACCATGGCAGGGCAGTGATCAAGATTATTTTACCCCGCATGGGATGGACCCTTTTACTGCTCATCCCTTCTGTTCTCATCTCCACCATGGCAGGGGGAACATTGGGGGCACTGGCAGGCAGGTCTCCCCGGGGGCGGCTGGATCGGGTTCTGACCCCCCTTTTTTTGTTAATCTATTCCGTCCCGGGATATTGTCTGGGGCTTTTTGTGCTGATCCTGGCCTTTCATGTGGACGCGCTTCCCATGGGGGGAATGCCCTCGGGAATAACAGATATGGCTTTGTACATGATGATGCCCATGGGGGTCCTTATTTTGCACAGCACTGCATATAAGTACATGATCATGAAAAACGCCGTGCTCCAGGAGATCCATGAAGCATATGTCATGACTGCCCGTTCCAAGGGCCTTGATGACAGGGGTATTTTATTTGGTCATGTGGTGAAAAATGCCCTGCCCCCCTTTATCACCGTGGTGGCCATGCATTTTGGGTTCATGATGGGGGGCAGCCTGGTGGTGGAGATGGTTTTTTCCTGGCAGGGCATGGGAACTCTGATTTACGATGCGGTGATCTCCCGGGATTATCCTTTGATTTCAGGTGGTTTTGTGATTATATGTGCATCGGTGATCCTTGCCAATGCCCTGGCGGATGTGATCCATGGTTGCCTGGACCCCCGTATCCGTTCCGGAAATCGATTTAATGAATAAGCATGCCCGAACCTGGAGAGAAGGGGCGCTTATATTAGTGGCGGCTGCCTTGCCCGGGGTATCCATCATCCTTTTCAAAAGCCTGGATATACCCAATGCACTGTTTTCTCCCTGGCTACCCCCGGGCAATGGGCATTTGCTTGGTACCAACGATGTGGGACAGGATATTTTTTTTCAACTTATCTTTGCCGGTGGCAGATCCCTCATGGTGGGCCTGGCCGCGGCCCTCACAGCAACACTGGTTGGCACCCTCACCGGATGTGTGGCTGGCTATTACCGTGGTATTGCCGACCGGGTCATCATGGGGCTTGCAGATATCTTTCTACTCATTCCCGACATCCCCCTGGTTATTGTACTGGTTTCATTTTTTGAACCCGGGCTCTTCAACGTTATTATTGTCATTGCCATGACCTCATGGCCGGGTACGGCCCGGGTGGTGCGATCCCGGGTGTTAAAAATAAAGGAGTCTGCCTTTGTCTTAAATGCCAGAAGTCTGGGGGCCGGAGATGGACACATCATTTTAAGACATATTCTGCCCCACACCGGAGAGTTGATTCTGGCCAAGGCCACACTTGCTGTGGCAAGTGCCATGCTCACTGAAACCGGAATCAGTTTTCTGGGGCTGGGAGATCCCTGTCAGGTGACATGGGGAAGCATGCTCCATGGGGTTTTTGCCGGTGCCGGTCTTATCAACGGTTATTGGTGGTGGTATTTGCCGCCGGTGCTGTGCATATCTGTCACCGTCATGGGATTTAATCTGGCAGGTTTTTATTTGCAAAAAGGATGGGGAGGCAATGTCCTGGACGATTTATCCCTGAACAAACAGGGGCGGACACAGGAAGAAAGACAGGCTGACGACCTTGTAGTGACGGGCATAGCCCCTCCTGTTTTGATGAAAAAGATAAACAAAGGTACCAAGATCCTTGCCCCGGAACCTGACACCCGGAATCCAATATCCAAAGCCCACAATCCAGCCCCCCATAGCCGGCCCCCATTTTTTTGTTTAAAGAGGCCAGTTTTCCAGATTTTAAACCTTGGTGTTGAGTTTGAGACAAATCAGAAAAAAAACATAAAAGCCCTGGATGGTGTAAATCTCACCCTGGAAAATGGGGATCGCATGGCCATCATCGGTGAAAGCGGCAGCGGAAAAAGTGTCTTGTTTCTGGCCATGCTGGGCCTTTTGCCTGGAAATGCCCGAATATCTGGTGAAATCTTTTTCAAGGGAAAAGGTATGACCTCTTTTTCCCAAAAACAATATCAACACATAAGAGCATGGGACGTTGCCTATGTTCCCCAGGGGGCGGGCAATGCCCTTAACCCGGTTATTAAAGTGGGCCATCAGGTTTCAGAACGAATGCGAATCCATGGTGGTATCTGTAAAAAAGAAGGAATGGTGATGGCGGCAACGCTTCTTGGACAGACAGGGATTATAAATTCCCACCAGCGGGTTCATTATTACCCCCATCAATTCAGTGGCGGAATGAACCAGCGGGTTCTGCTGGCCATGGCCCTGGCCGGGGAGAATTCTGTTTTATTGGCTGATGAACCCACCAAGGGGCTGGACGACAAAACCAAAGAAGATGTGCTTAATATATTTTTAAAATTTGACCGTGAGGCCATTGCCGTGGTGACCCATGATCTTTGGTTTGCCAGAAAATTTGCCGGAACCATTGTGGTGATGTACAAGGGAATCATTTTAGAACAGGCTCCGGCAGACTCTTTTTTTAAGGCCCCTTATCATCCCTATTCCAAGGCACTTTTAAATGCCTTGCCCTTCCGGGGAATTCTTAATCCTGTAATAATGTCATCCCATAATGGTTATGGAGAGGCTGATTTTGGGGATAATGATGGGGGTAATGGTGACAGAGGTGATCAAAAAGACAAGAAGTTTTCAGGGGGGTGTCCCTGGGTCCGGGAGTGTGAACACTTTCATGAGCGTTGTTGGCATATGCCAAGGCTTTATTCCCACAATACCCATAAAATAAGGTGCTGGTGCCATGCTCCTAAAAATTAATAATGTTGACAAAGGATATGGTAATGGCAGGTTTCATAAAAAAGATATGGTTCTAAAAAATGTCAGCCTGACCCTTGATAAAGGCAAGACCGTGGGGATCATGGGGGGCAGCGGAAAAGGGAAAACCACACTGGGGCTCTTGATGGCCGGTGTAATACGTCCGGACAAAGGAAAAATTTTACTCAACGGGCAGGACATCTGGGCAGGTTCCCGCAAAGAGCGGGACAAAAAAAAGGCACAGATTCAAATGGTGTTTCAACATCCGGACGCTGCTTTTAATCCCCGTTGGACCCTGGAACAAAGCCTCAGGGAGCCTTGTCACATTTACAAAATACCCCTTTCCCCACAGGATATCACAAAAAAAATGGCCATGGTGGGTCTTGGCATAAAACTTCTTAAGCGATACCCCTCACAGCTCTCCGGCGGAGAACTTCAACGCATTGCCCTGGCACGACTTTTAACCATTTCACCCTCGGTGATTGTGCTGGATGAGCCCACCAGCATGCTGGACGTCATCACCCAGGCTAAAATTATCCGACTTCTCATGGAAATCCAGGAAAACACCGGTATCAGTTTTGTTTTCATCACCCACGACGGTGCACTTGCCCGGGTGATGTGCCATGAAATCCATGATATCGGGGATCTGTCTTGTTCCTCCGACCGGGTCATTAACCCTGAGCATGGCATCTTTATCCCGGAACCACTTCCCTGCATTAAATATCACGAGACTCGTTGATTCGCCTGTCCCCTTGAATTTTAAGGCGGATCCCATCCGGAAAATCCGCAAATACCCTGCTTTTTTAGCGGTTCAATATCTGTATGGTTAAAATATTATTAATAGGCAGATTGTATGCTTCCAGCTGGCTTGCAAAGAAAAAATATCTCTTTATACGCACATTTTTCAATATCAAATGACTTCCCATCTCTGACAGATCAACCACATAAGCACCTGAAATTTTTCTTGTTTTAAGTGTGGTTTCTTTTCTCTTGAGTATAAGTTTGACTTCTTTATCCCTCAGCTTAAGAAAATCCCCCACTTTTTCCAGTTTTAATAAACCGTCTATTTTAAATTGTACACTGCCTGTGTTTTTGCTCATGTCTGTATAACACTCTTTTGTTTTTTTATATGAAATTTTGTCCAGGTGTTTTAAATAATTAGCGCTTCAACTCTCGTTGTGATTAGAATGACTCCTGCCATATTCCAATTGACAAAAATGCATGCAGATAGTTCTATGCAGCGGAAAACGATGGCTGAAGACCGAGGCATTCAATCATACAGCAACCTTGATTGAAGCGCAAATAATCCTTGAGAATGGTGCAAAATTTCTAAACAAAGTCGGGGCATCATCCTGACACAGGAAACAGGACAAGGGGCTAATGAAAAATAAAGGCTCATGTCGGATTCCAGGGTCTTATCCGCTTGGGGTCAGGCTTGCATTATTTGCATTATCATTGGGGGCTTTGGTTTGTATAAACAGACGGTGATAACGCCAATAACACAAGCCTGACCCCGTCGCAAAAGCGATTTTAATAAAAGACCCTGAAACACAAGATGAGCCATTTTTTAAATTGGCATGTGATATGGATTTACTATATTAATTGACAATATAATAGCCGTTGATTATAATAAATCATTAAAAAGATAAAATGTTAGCCATTAAAAATGGATTAAACGAATGTCCTATTCCTTGCACACACCAGAAGAAATATCCCAGACCCTTGCCAAAAGACTTAAAAATTTGCGCCTGCAGAAACGGTGGCGGCGAACTACCCTTGCCAGGCGATCCAATGTGACCGAGGCGTCTTTAAAACGGTTTGAACAGACGGGAAAGGTTTCCATGGAAAATTTTCTAAAGCTTGTTTTTGCCCTTGACAGGCTTGATGAAATGTTGACAATTCTCCAGCCAGCTGTGGCAAATTCCATCAAAGAACTTGAACAGATTGAGCAGAAAGTTCCAAAGAGGGGTAGCATTTGAAAAAGCTCAACGTCATTTATTCCAGAGAAAAAGGCGATACATTACCCGTTGGGCAATTGGCGACCTCTGGGCATAAACTTTATTTTGAGTATGCGCCCTCCTTCCTTGTGGATCCCCTGTGGCTATCCCCGTTTAAACTGCCACCCAAACCAGGGCTTTTTGAACATAAAGATCTGGATTTTGCTTCGTTGTTCGGTCTGTTTGATGATTCTCTGCCCGACGGGTGGGGATTAATGCTCATGGATCGATTTTTCACAAGTCAGGGAATTGATGTTGCCGGTGTATCCATCCTCCATCGTCTGGCCTTCCTGGGCAATGCCACCATGGGAGCGCTTACCTATGAGCCTGCGTTGCCCCATGAAAAAGAATCCGCCAACGTGTTTGATCTTCAACGGCTTGCAGAGCAGTCCCGGGAGATTATTGAAGGCCGAAGTGACACCGTGCTTCCACAACTCATGCGGGCAGGGGGGAGTCCTGGTGGTGCCCGGCCCAAAGTTCTTGTGGGCGTAGATGGAGAAAAGATCATATCCGGTGAGGATGATTTGCCCGAAGGTTTTGAGCACTGGATTGTCAAGTTTAACGCTGGAAATGAGCTGCCCGATGCCGGTGCCGTGGAATATGCCTATTCCTTGATGGCCAGAGACGCTGGTATTGTTATGCCCGAAACCCGTCTTTTCCAGACAGGTTCTGGGGAATCTTTTTTTGGAATAAAGCGTTTTGACAGGCAGGCAAATCGCAGATACCATGTTCATACCCTGGGTAATATGCTCCATGTTAATTACCGGATACCTTCCATGGATTATCAGGCTTTTTTCAAGGTCATCAAAGTTCTGACGAAAAATCATCAGGATCTGCTTCGGGGATTCAGACAGATGGTTTTTAATGTGTTTGCCAACAATAGAGATGACCATGTTAAAAATTTTGCCTTTATGCTGGATGATTCCCGGGAATGGCATCTGACTCCTGCCTATGATCTGACCTATTCCCCGGGGCCAGGGGGGGAGCATTCCATGACAGTGGCCGGCCAGGGGCAACAACCCCGAGCAAGGGATTTCATACTGTTGGGGCAGGAGGCCGGGTTGTCAAGAAGCGAAGTTAATGACTGTCTGGATCGAGTTCTCCTTGCCGTAAAAAGGTGGAGGGATCATGCCCAAACCGCCCATGTGATGGAAACAAGTAAAGATAAAATAGAGCAGACTATTAACCGTAATATCAAAGGGGGAGATCTGAATTTATGAAAGCCGAACTTTTATGCGGTAAGGAGACCCCGTCCCTTGAATTTCCAGATTCCGTAAGTCTCATCTATTGAAAAATTTAACCCGGGTTTAATTATTCCATCCAGGAAATTCGCGGTTCATTGCGGGCCGGCATGCGGGGATATTTAAATTTGGGATACCCCACCATCATGGCTCCATAGTTTGTCATTTGATCCGAAAGCCCCAGGGCCTTTCTAAGGGGTGCCCATGCCAGCACGGCCCGGTTAAAATATCCATTCCAGCAGGATCCAAGTCCCTGGGAAGGGGCCGCAAGATCAAAGAATGTCATGGCGATTTTACAGGCGGAATCGGCAAAGGGATCCTGGACACCGCCATTGGTGAGAACCAGTGCCGGGCATCCCCGGGAGACCACATCCACTCCGTATTCCCAGGCGTTGGAGATGATGTCAAAGTGCATCATCTTCCCAAAATCCGGTTGTTCCTTGAGCATATGCCGCATCCAGTCAATGACGTGGGCACTGAGTTCGGATACGTTTTCCCTTCCGTTTATGACCTGCCAGTGGATGGGCTGGCTGTTATGTCCGGAGGGTGCGTATGACGAGACGGCAATCAATTTTTCAAGTTTTTCTTTTTCAACCGGTTTGTTTTTGTATGTGCGGATGGAACGTCTGTGTCGCAGAAAATGTTCGGTCTGCTCTTCATCTGCTATCCTCTTTTTATCCACGGCAAGACAGTCTGCGGGGGACAGATACCTGTGGGTCAACGCGCCATGGGGGCACACGGCAACGCAGTGTCCGCAGTCAATGCAGATACCGGCGGCATGGGCCTTTGGACGGGGCACCTGCCGGGTATCTGAAAAATCAATAATGGCAAGGGGGCATTCTGCGGCACAGATGCCGTCTTTGCTGCATTTTTCTTCATCCACTGTAAATAACGCTTCCATAAAATTCCTTTTTTCTTAAGGGTTCAATATTTGAATGGTTAAAATATTATTAATCGGTAAACTGTATGCGTCCACCTGGCTTGCAAAGAAAAAATATCTCTTTATCCGTACATTTTTCAATATCAAGTGGCTTCCCATATCTGACAGGTTAACTACGTAAGCTCCTGAAATTTTTTGGGTTTTAAGTGTGATTTCTTTCCTTTTGAGTACAAGCTTGACTTCTTTATCCCGCAGCTTAAGAAAATCCCCTACTTTTTTCAGTTTTAACAAACCGTCTATTTTAAATTGTACACTGCCTGTGCTTTTGCTCATGTCTCTATAGCATTCTTTTGTTTGCTTTTGCCGCCGTCGGTCCCGGGCCGGATCGGCTGCCCATTGGAGGTGGCATCATGGCATTTTTAAATTTCGGTGTGGAAGGGTCTCCTGTCATATTACAATTGACAAAAATGCATGCAAATAGTTCTATGCAGCGGGAAACGGTGGCTGAAGTTCGGGCCATTGCATTTCCCATGCAAATCCTCGGATTTTTGAGCATTCAACCATACAGCAACCTTGACTGAAGCGCAAATAATCCTTGATAATGGTGAAAAATTTCTAGACAAAGTCGGGGCATTATCCCGGCACAGGGAACAGAGTAAGGTCCTAATGAAAAATAAAATACTCAATATTGGGATTGTGGCCCATGTGGACGCGGGTAAGACCACCTTGACCGAGCAGCTGCTTTTTCAGTCCGGTGCCATCAAAAAGCCGGGCAGTGTGGATAAAGGATCCACCATCACCGACAACCTGGCCCTGGAAAAACAAAGGGGTATCACCATACAAAACAGCTGTGTCAGTTTGCATTGGAACGGCACAAAGATAAATCTCATTGATACCCCTGGACACATTGATTTTTCTGCCGAGGTGGATCGTGCCATGTCTGTGCTGGATGGGGTGGTTTTATTGATTTCTGCGGTGGAAGGTGTCCAGGCCCATAGTTTGAGCCTGTGGGAGAACGTTAAAGAACTGGATATTCCTGTATTGATATTTATCAATAAAATTGACCGGGCCGGTGCCGATGCCAAACAGGTGTTCCTGGATTTGCAAAAAGAATTTAATATGAAGGGGTTTTGTTTGAATCTCCCGGAAAAGGCTTGTGCGATCACGCCTTATTTCCATTGCGACATGGATAATGCCTTAATGGATCAAAGTTATGAAAACCTTGCAGATCTGGATGAAGATGTTCTTGAAAATTATCTGGACGGGACACTTTCAAACCTCCCCTGTCTGGATGAAAAGCTCCAAGATTGGATTCTTTCCAAGGGCATTGTTCCCGTTCATTTTGGTATCGCAAAGGAAGGCATCGGTATCCCTGAACTGGCAGATTCCATTTCCAAACTCATATCACAAAACCATGTGAACAGTGAAACTCCCGCTGCCCGTATTTTTAAGATGGAGCACCATGCTAAATTTGGTAAGTTGGCCCATATCCGGGTCTATTCCGGACGATTGGAATCAAAGATCAGTCTATACTGTGGGCGATTGGACACAGACATAAAAGTAAATCAGATGCTGCAAAACCGCACAGGTAAGCTTGAGGTGGTGAATGAGCTATCTTGTAATGATGTTGGCATTGCTGCCATTTCAGAGCCCGTCATTGCCGGGGATATACTGGGAACGGATATAAGCGTAAAACCCCATGAGAACATTGCCCGGAGTGTGCTGAGTGTGCTTGTGGAACCCTGTGACGATAAAGATTACCATTCTTTGGCCAGGGCCTTGCAGATTTTGAACATTGAGGACCCTGTCCTTGATTTTGTCTGGGATAAAAAAGAAAAAGAGTTCCTTTTAAAAATCCTGGGTCCCATGCAGATTGAAATACTTGAGCACATGTTAAAAGACCGATTTAACATTGACGTGACGATCAAAGCACCCCGGGTGATGTATAAGGAAACGGTGGTTGACGAGGCCGAAGCCACTGTGCGTTATACCATGCCAAAGCCCTGCTGGGCCGTGATGACCTTCCACATATCCCCTGGAAAATTAAATTCCGGGGTGGTGTTTGAGTCTTTGGTGGGTGTTGACGATATCAGCCAGAAATACCAGAATGAAGTGGCGAGGGCAGTCCCCTGGGCCTTGCAGCAGGGCATCAAGGGATGGCCTGTGACCGACGTTAAAATACGCCTGCTTGCCGGTGAAGAGCATGCAGTGCACTCCAATCCCGGCGATTTTTTGTTGGCCACCCCCATGGGAATTATGAGTGCCCTGGAAAATGCCGGAACCAGATTACTGGAACCTTTTTATGATTTTGATATAAAAGCGCCCCAGGATTTGTTAGGATCCATTACAAACGATTTGAACAATATGAAGGCGCATCTGGGAGTACCCCGGTTTGATGACAATGTGTTTTCCCTGAAAGGAACCGTTGCGGTGGCCCAGGCCATGGATTACAGCATTAAATTCAATGCCTGCTGTTCGGGTAAAGGGCGATTGAAATTAAAGATCGGTGGATATCAACCCTGTGAAACCACCGAAGAAAAAATAAGAGAATTTAAGGGGGTGAATCCCTTGGATACATCCCAATGGATACTGCACAACAGAGGAGCATTGAAATCCGACGATAGAATAAGATAACTTAAGGCCATTGGTGGAAAAGAATATACCCGGGTGCGCAGGCTTTTCCCCACTTGATCATTGCGTAAAAACCCAAAGGAGATCACGTATGGATATGTATATCATTACAGGCGGGTCCAGGGGACTTGGGGCCTCTTTTGTAAGGCATTTGGAGTCCACCGATGCGCTGGTAATTTCCCTGTCACGGACAAAACCACCTGGCAGATGTCTTCATAAGTCTGTGGATCTGTCCCGTCCTGAGATGCTCAGTGAGGTTATGGCTTCCATATTTAAAGAGACCGATTTTTCCGGGGTGTCATCGGTGACCCTGATTAACAATGCGGGGACCCTTCCGCCCATTGGGCCTGTGCAGGGATTGGATCAGGGGGCTATGATATTTAATGCCAGTATAAATTTCATGAGCCCCATTTTGCTGACCTCCCTTTTTCTCCGGGAGTTCCAGGAATTTCCGGGTGATAAACGGGTGGTGAATATTTCATCGGGGGCTGCCAGGACACCCTACGAGGGCTGGAGCCTCTATTGCGCCTCCAAAGCCGGTCTTGAGCAGTTTGCCCGGTGTGTGGCAAAGGAGCAGGAAAGAGCCAATTCCGGAGTGTTGATCATTAATTTTAATCCCGGGGTCATGGATACCGACATGCAGGTCACCATCCGGGAGACATCCGATGAGCAATTCCCGGCTCGGCAGCGGTTTGTGGATCTTCACAAAAATCAGGTGTTAATGGATCCGGATATTGTTGCGGCCTGCCTTTTTCGGGGGCTTGATGCCGGTGATCTGGTCTCCGGGGAAACCTATGGTCTGGCAAATTTTAATTGCCTTGGCCCGGCGTGAATTTTCCAAAAGCCGTGAACTCTTTAAAAAACGGTGCCGGGGCTTACTCCGGCATCGTCTGACCCCGTTGGCCCGCCAGTTGTGACGGGTGGTCCAGGTTGTGGGCAAGCCCCAATAACCCAAGCCTGACTCCTCTGGCGCTTGCGATTCCCATGGCGTATTATTTGATGATTTCAGTACGCTTCTTCTTAGATATCCTTTTCTTCAATTCTGTTATTTGTTTTTCATCCCCATGGAACCCATTCAATCCATTTGCGTGGGCTGCTGGCATAATCGTGTTGCAAAAAAACAATGTTTTGTGCCTAATGGACATCTCCTGGTGATAAGGATTGCAACCCCATCAGCAAAAAACTTGACACCATGTTTACATAAACCTGCCTCCTACCCCATAAGCCGATTCAGAAAGTTGATTCAATATTGAACATTTTGCTGTTCTGCGTAAAAATTGAGTCATTGAATAATTAGTTCAATTTTGAAACCTAATTTAAATTATAATTCAATTTTGTTATGAATTGGCATTAAAGATCCTCTTTTGTAATTTTATAGATTTATTTACAAAAGCATGCAGAGTAGGGCTGTGAAAATATATTATTTAATATCAAATATTTAAATATTATTTCTTGCAAAAAAATCATTTTTTGGGGGCCTTGGTCTTTCCTTTGCAAACTACCCTTTCCAAGCAATCGGGAGTCATGTTTTTTAAATTTGATCTGAAAACAAAGGAAAAACAAATGAGGAAAGTAGCCATTTACGGAAAAGGCGGCATCGGCAAATCAACCACAACCCAGAATACCGTTGCAGGACTTGTGGAGGCAGGCAAAAAGATAATGGTGGTTGGCTGTGACCCAAAAGCCGACTCCACAAGACTTCTGCTCAACGGTTTGGCCCAGAAGACGGTGCTGGATACCTTAAGAGAGGAAGGAGAAGATGTCCTGCTGGAAGATGTCCTGAAGCTGGGATACGGCGGAACCATGTGTACGGAATCGGGTGGGCCGGAGCCGGGTGTTGGATGCGCCGGAAGGGGGATCATTACTTCCATTAATCTTCTGGAACAGCTGGGTGCCTATGAGAATGAAGAGCTTGATTATGTGTTTTATGACGTTCTGGGGGATGTGGTTTGTGGCGGTTTTGCCATGCCCATGCGGGAAGGCAAGGCCCAGGAGATATATATCGTGGTTTCGGGCGAAATGATGGCCATGTATGCGGCCAATAATATTTGTAAGGGCATTGTAAAGTTTGCTGAATCCGGTGGTATTCGCTTGGGTGGACTCATCTGTAACTCCAGGGCAGTGGATTTTGAAAAGGAGATGATTGAGGCACTTGCTGAAAAACTCGGTACGCAAATGATACACTTTATCCCCAGGGAAAACGTTGTGCAGAGAGCTGAAATCAATCGAAAAACCGTGATTGAGTATGAGCCAGAACACTCCCAGGCCGATGAATATCGCATGCTTGCAAAGAAAATTGATGAAAACAAGAAGTATGTTATTCCCACTCCCATCGAAATTGAAGAGCTTGAGGAATTGCTGGTGACTTACGGAATCGCTTCCTGATCGGTGAAGATCAAAATCCGGGGAATCTCCTGAATTTTGATGGCAAAAGACCTGACAATAGAGATGAAATTTTTTAACCACATATAATTGAGGTAAGCAAAGAATAATGAAAATAATGATCAAGTCAATTATCAGACCCGAAAAAACCCATGATGTCATGGCCGCCCTCATGGAAGCAGGATTTCCCGCCGTAACCCGCATGAGCGTTGCCGGCCGGGGCAAGCAGCGGGGGATCAAAATTGGTGAAATCACCTACGATGAAATCCCCAAAGAGATGCTCATCACCGTGGTGGATGAGAAGGCCAAAGAGTTTGTTCTCAATATCATTATGAAAACGGCCAAAACCAGTGAAAAGGGCGCCTTTGGGGACGGTAAAATTTTTGTCAGTCCCGTGGAGGAAATATACACCATCAGTTCCGGGGTTAAGGAATCAAGTGAGATGGAAGAGGTGCCCGCATGAAAGAGGTAATGGCCGTCATTCGCATGAATATGATCAACAAGACCAAGTTGGCCCTGATTGATGCGGGGGTCTCCTCCATGACAGCCATGGATGCCCTGGGCCGGGGGAAGGGGCTTGTGGACCTGGCACTTTTAAAGGGGGCAGAGCAGGGATACGAAGAGGCCATCGCCCAGCTGGGCCAGTCGGGCCGTCTGATTCCCAAAAGAGCCATCTCCATCGTGGTTCCGGACAAACTGGTGTCAAAAACGGTGGATACCATCATCAATGAGAACCAGACAGGAAAATCCGGGGACGGGGTGGTGTGGGTCATGCCGATTTTTGATGCGCTGAGCGTGCGAACCGGCGAAAGCGGAGACAAGGTCCTGGACGCGTTTTAACCCAAATTAAAGAATGGAAAAATAAAAATGAGCGTTACCATCAAAGAGCCCGAAGCAAAAAGATCAACCAGCGCAGAGATTCCTGATCCGGAATCGGTGAAAAAAGAGCTGCTGGCCAAATATCCGGTGAAGGTCGCCAGAAAACGATCCAAACAAATCATGCCCAACACAAAGGATGAAGCGGGTACGCCACCCACCATGGGGGCCAATGTCAGAACGGTTCCTGGTATCATTACCCAGAGGGGCTGCTGCTATGCCGGATGTAAAGGGGTGATCCTGGGACCCACCCGGGATATCGTCAATCTCGTCCATGGACCCATCGGGTGCAGTTTTTACGCCTGGCTGACAAGGCGGAACCAGACCCGTCCATCTTCGGATCAGGATGACAATTATATGACCTATTGTTTTTCCACGGATATGCAGGACCAAGATATTGTGTTTGGCGGTGAAAAAAAGCTGAAGGCCGCCATCCAGGAAGCCTATGACCTTTTTAAACCCAAGGCCATCAGTATCTTTTCCACCTGTCCAGTGGGGCTCATCGGCGATGATGTGCATGCCGTGGCCAG
Source organism: uncultured Desulfobacterium sp. (assembly GCA_963674605.1). Classification (GTDB taxonomy): domain Bacteria; phylum Desulfobacterota; class Desulfobacteria; order Desulfobacterales; family Desulfobacteraceae; genus Desulfocicer. The sequence continues at coordinate 4,011,422 of OY771474.1, forward strand.
GGAGATGAAAGAAAAACTCGGAATCAATATTTTTGGTTTTTCCTGTGAAGGGTATAAGGGGGTCAGCCAGTCCGCCGGCCATCACATTGCCAATAACGGTATCTTCAAACATGTGGTGGGTGAAAATGACACCATCATGGATGCCGAGTATAAGATCAATCTTCTGGGGGAATACAACATTGGCGGGGACGGTTTTGAGATTGATCGCATCCTGGAGCTGTGCGGTATCTCCCTTGTTTCCACCTTCAGCGGGAATTCAACCTATGATCAGTTTGCCAATTGTCATACGGCGGATCTGAATGCGGTCATGTGCCATCGATCCATCAACTATGTGGCCGATATGCTTGAAATCAAATATGGTATCCCATGGATCAAGATTAATTTCATCGGGGCTGAGTCCACCGCAAAATCCCTGCGAAAAATAGCCCAGTATTTTGATGAACCCGAACTCATTGAACGGGTTGAAGGGGTCATTGCCGCCGAATTGATTGAAGTTGAAGCGGTGAGGGACGACGTCAAGAAAAGATGCGATGGAAAGCTTGCCATGATGTTTGTGGGCGGTTCCCGGGCACACAGTTATCAGGGTATTTTCAAAGAGATCGGCATGGAAACCATCTCCGCCGGATACGAGTTTGCCCATAGAGATGATTACGAAGGCAGAAATGTCCTTGACAGTATCAAGGTGGATGCCGATTCAAGAAATATTGAAGAGCTTGAAATTAAAAAGGATGAGACCAGATACCAGCCCAGAAAAACCGAGGCTGAAATGGAAGAGTTGGCGGCCAAAGGGGTTCCCTTCAAAGCGTACGATGGCATGATGCCGGACATGGGCTCTGATGCCCTTATCATTGATGATATCAGCCAGTATGAAACCGAAAAGCTTCTTGAAATTTATAAACCGGCCATCTATTGCGCCGGCATCAAGGAAAAATATGCTGTCCAGAAAAGCGGTATTCCCATGAAACAGCTCCATTCATATGATTCTGGCGGACCCTATGCCGGATTTAAAGGGGCGATTAATTTTTACAAAGAGATCGACCGCATGGTCAATTCCAAGGTCTGGAGTTATCTGACCCCCCCGTGGCAGGAAAGCCCTGAACTCTCAGCCAAATATGGATGGGAATAATGTTGGATATCGTTCTCAGCTGATCCATATCACGATACAAATTCAAGCGAACACAGGAGACCTTCACAAATGTTGCTCAGACACACCCATAAAGAGATAAAACCCAGGGAGTCGTTAACCATCAATCCGGCGAAAACCTGCCAGCCCATCGGTGCCATGTATGCAGCCCTTGGTATTCATAATTGTCTGCCCCACAGTCATGGCTCCCAGGGATGCTGCGCCTACCACAGAAGTACCCTGACCCGTCATTTCCGGGAACCGGTCATGGCCGCCACCAGTTCTTTTACCGAAGGATCTTCTGTTTTCGGCGGCCAGGCCAACCTGCTCCAGGCCATTGACACCATGTTTACCACCTACGAGCCGGAAATCATTGCCGTTCATACCACCTGTCTGTCGGAAACCATTGGGGATGATGTAAATCAGATCGCCATCAAGGCGGAAAAGGATGGAAAAATCCCCGAGGGTAAACGTGTTATCCATGCCAGCACCCCCAGTTATGTGGGGTCCCATGTCACCGGTTTTTCCAATATGACAAAGAGTATGGTCATGTCCTTTGCCAAATCCACAGGGACTTCCAACGGAAAGATTAATATTATTCCCGGGTTTGTTGAGCCTTCGGATATGGCTGAAATCAAACGGATGGTGACGGCATTGGATGTCAAGTCCATTGTATTTCCGGACACATCAAATGTTTTAAATGGACCCCAGACGGGAAAATTTAAAATGTACCCCGATGGGGGCGTGACAAGCAGAGAGCTGACCAGCGCCGGGGACAGCATCGGTACCATTGCCCTGGGAGAAACGGCCTCGGCCGATGCGGCAAGGACCCTTGATACCAAATTGAAAGTGCCGTGCCAGGTACTGGATCTTCCCATTGGCCTGGCGGCAACGGATCGATTTGTGGATGCCCTAAGGCGGGTTGCCGGGGTGAATGTTCCCGAGAGTATCAACCTAGAACGGGGACAGCTTCTGGATATCATCACAGACATGCACGCGTACTTTTACCATAAAAAAGTGGCCCTGGCAGGTGATCCCGATCAATTGATCCCCCTGGTGGAGTTTCTCATCAACCTTGACATGATGCCGGTTCATATTGTTACTGGCACACCGGGTCAGGCTTTTTTGAAGCGCATGGAGGAGTTGACGGCGGACCTGCCGTACAAGGTGAACGTAAAAGCCGGTGGCGGTGCGGATATGTTTCTGCTCCATCAGTGGATTCAGAACGAACCCGTGGATCTTTTGATCGCCAACACCTATGGTAAATATATCGCAAGGGATGAAGATATCCCGTTTCTGCGATACGGATTTCCCATACTGGATCGGGTGGGACACTCCTATTTCCCATCGGTGGGCTACAAAGGCGGCATGCGGCTTCTGGAAAAAATCCTGGATCTTCTTCTGGGGCGTATTGACAGGGATTCCCTTGAGGAGTCCTTTGAACTGGTCATGTAAATCTGATTTAAGGAAATATAAAAGATGGAAACCATATCCGTATTGGAAGACAGAAAAAAACAAATTTTTCAGAAAGGGCAGGATGCGTTTGATATCTCCTGTGAAAAAAAGAGTCTGGCAGGCGCTGTGAGCCAGCGGGCATGCGTCTTCTGCGGATCACGGGTGGTGCTTTATCCCATTGCCGATGCCCTGCACCTGATACACGGGCCCATTGGCTGCGCCTCTTATACCTGGGACATCCGGGGAGCATTGTCATCGGGGCCTGAGCTTCACAGAATGAGTTTTTCCACTGATCTTTCCGAAACGGATATCGTTTTTGGCGGTGAAAAGAAGCTTGAAAAAGCACTGTTGGAACTCATCGAGGCCTACGAACCAAAGGCCGCCTTTGTCTATTGCACCTGTATTGTGGGCATCATTGGCGACGATGTGGAAGCGGTGTGTAAAAAAGTGGCAGCCAAAGTGAATATCCCTGTGCTGCCGGTGCATTCCGAAGGGTTCAAGGGGACAAAAAAGGATGGGTACAAGGCGGCCTGCGATGCCCTGTTTAAACTCATTGATATGCACCGGACACCCCAGGAGAAAATTCCCCTGAGCATCAATATCCTGGGAGAATTTAATATTGGCGGAGAGACCTGGATGATCAAAGAGTATTACCGCAGGATGGGCATTGAGGTGGTCTCTGTGATGACCGGGGACGGCCGGGTGGCAGATGTCCAGTCCGCCCAACGGGCCTGTTTAAATGTGGTCCAGTGCTCGGGGTCCCTGACCTATCTTGCCAAGGACATGGAACAAGCCTATGGCATCCCCTATATCCGGGTCTCTTATTTCGGCATTGAAGACACCTCGGACGCCCTTTATGATGTGGCCTCGTTTTTCAAAGACAGCCCACAGATCATGGAGCGGACAAAATCCCTGGTACAGGAGGAGGTGGGAACCCTTCTCCCCGAGCTTTTGCAGTTTAAAACGGATCTGCTGGGAAAACGGGCAGCCATTTATGTGGGAGGCGCCTTCAAGGCCTTTTCACTGATCAAGGCCCTGAAACACCTGGGCATGGATGTGGTGCTTGTGGGTTCCCAGACCGGAAATAAAGAGGATTATGCCCTTTTAAAAGAGATGTGCGATCCGGGAACGGTGATCCTGGATGATGCCAATCCCCTGGAGCTTGCTAAATATGTCATGGAAAAGGATGCACACCTTTTCATCGGTGGGGTCAAGGAACGGCCCATTGCCTATAAGCTGGGCATTGGCTTCTGCGATCATAACCATGAACGAAAGATTCCCCTGGTGGGATTTGAAGGCATGGTAAATTTCGCCAGGGAAGTCCACGAAACCGTCACCAGTCCCGTATGGGACCTTGTCCCGAGAAAAGCATTTAACCTGGCTGATTTAAAGAGAGGGTGAACCCCATGATAAAAACAAAACCATATACCGCCACCCGAAACGCATGCAAGATGTGCACCCCCCTTGGTGCCACACTGGTTTTCCACGGCATCCAGGGAACCATCCCCCTTTTACACGGTTCCCAGGGGTGCTCAACCTACATGAGAAGATATCTCATCAGCCATTTCAGGGAACCCGTTGACATTGCTTCGTCCAATTTTTCCGAGGACACGGCCATCTTCGGAGGCAGGAAAAACCTGGAGCTGGCCATTGAAAATGTGGCCCGTCAATACACCCCGGAAATGATCGGTATTGCCACCACCTGTCTTTCGGAAACCATTGGCGATGACGTGGCCATGATTTTAAAGGGCATGGGCAGCACCGTGGGTGACACCCTTCTGGTTCATGTGTCAACCCCGAGTTATACCGGAACCCATGTGGATGGATTTCACGGAGCCGTTCGGGCCGTTGTGGACCGTTGCAATCCCCTGACGTCTCAGCTGGCATACGATGCCTTGAAGCGAAAAAAAATAAACGTTTTTCCGGGCATGCTTTCCAATGAAGACCTTCGGCATTTGAAGGAGATCTTCATGGATGTTTCCACGGACTTTACTATTTTACCGGATTATTCAGAACGGCTGGAAGGCCCCTCCTGGGAGGAGTACCAGGCCATCCAGAACGGCGGAACGCCCATCTCTGAGATTAAGGCCATGCACACTTCCTCGGCCAGCATTGAATTTGGATCCATTCTGGCCGGGACGGTTGCCCAGCAGGAAGCACAAAGTGCCGGATCACTTTTAAAGGAACGATTTGACATCCCCCTGTGTTCCCTGGGGATCCCCGTGGGGGTAAAGGCAACGGATCTTTTCTTTTCACATCTTGAGACACTGACATCCAAACCCACCCCGGAAAAATATAAAAAACAGCGGGGACGATTGATTGATGCCTATGTGGATGGGAACAAGTATGTCTCCAGGAAAAGAGCCGTTGTTTATGGAGAAGAGGATTTTGTGGTGGCCATGGCAGGGTTTCTGGCCGAGGTGGGCATCATACCGGTTCTCTGCGCTTCCGGCGGGAAAAGCGGCCTGCTTGCCAGGGCATTGGAGAAAATTATTGCGCCGAATATCCTGAAACAGGTGACGGTTCACCAGGGGATGGATTTTACCCAGATGGAGGCGGCGGCAAGGGTGCTTAGCCCTGATTTTGTAATGGGCAACAGTAAGGGATACACCATGTCACGTCACCTCAATGTACCCTTGGTCAGGGTGGGGTTCCCCATCCACGACCGTATGGGAGGCCCACGGGTTCTCCATATCGGCTATAAAGGGGCACAGGAGTTGTTTGATAGCATCGTCAACACCCTGCTCCAGCATCGTCAGGATACTTCAAAAATCGGTTATGCCTACATGTAAGCTAAATAACGATCATTTTCAAAGCAGTCAGTCGACACAATGAATAATGAAAATGGTGTTATGCCGCCGCCCCCCCGACGGGCAATGGTCCCGGACCGGAACTGTAGACAGCTCAATTGTCCGGTTCCTATTGCCCGTCGGGGGGGCGGCTCTGCTGAGGTTGCCTTTTCTTATAAAGAGGCACACATGACAGTAAGCACTCACCACAACGAAGACTGGAACTCCAGCTATTAAAAGCTATTGAATGGAGTTTTATATAAAAAAGGAATGAGAAAGGATAGAAAAATGAATGTTAACAATCACCCCTGTTTTAACGAAAGTGCCTGTAAAAGTTGGGGACGGGTTCATCTTCCAGTTGCCCCCCGCTGTAATATCCAGTGCAATTTCTGTAATCGAAAATTTGACTGTGTCAATGAAAGCAGGCCCGGTGTCAGCAGCGGTATTCTTTCTCCTTTCCAGGCCATGGAATATCTCAAACGGGTGGTGGCGCGGAAAAAAAATATTTCCGTGGTGGGTATTGCTGGCCCAGGTGATCCCTTTGCCAATCCCGAAGAGACCCTGCAGACCATTGAGATGATCAACCGGGAATATCCTGACATGCTTCTTTGCCTTGCAAGCAATGGGCTGAATCTTCCCGATTACCTGGATGATATTGCAAAATTTAATGTCAGCCATGTGAGCATCACCATCAACGCCATTGATCTTGCCATCAGTGAAAAAATCTATTCCTGGGTGCGGTTTGGTAAAAAATCCCTGAACCCTAAAAAGGGCGTCAAACTACTTCTGGAAAAACAAATGGAATCGGTGGCAGGATTAAAAGAACGGGGGATTATTGTTAAGGTCAATACCATTGTCCTGCCCGGCATAAACGATCATCATGTTGTTGATATTGCCCGGGAAATGTCCGTGATGGGCGTGGATTTGCTCAATTGCATGCCCTATTATCCCAATGAGGGCTCTAATTTTTCCCATCTTGGAGAACCGGGCAGGGAGGCGATTGCAAAAATCCAGAAAGAGGCCCAGGAATATATCCCCCAGATGAAGCACTGCAGGCGGTGCCGGGCCGATGCCGTTGGTATCCTGGGTGAAGCACCGGATAAGGTGTTGGAAGAAACCCTTAGACAGTGCGCATCCCTTGAGGAATTTCCTGAAATTGATATCAACACGTTGACGCGGCCGTACGTTGCCGTGGGAACCCGGGAAGGGGTTCTGGTGAACCAGCATCTGGGGGAGGCAACGGAACTGTCCATCTATGATCCCCGCAAGGAAAAGCTGCTTATGGTGGAAAAAAGATCCCTTCCACAACCGGGGGGTGGGAATGCCAGATGGCATGCTGTGGCAGAATGTCTTAAGGATTGTCATCTTATCCTGGTGGGGGGGGGTGGGGGAGGCCCCGAAAGAGGTGCTCCTGGAGCATGGATTCGACATCCTCATGGTCAACGGCCTGATCCAGGAAGTGATTGATGGCGTGAAAAACAAACAAAATATTACCCATTTGATTAAAAGAACCCCCCGGGAGTGCCAGGCAGCGTGTTCCGGATCGGGAATGGGATGCATGTAAAGAAATAAGAAAAGGATAAAAAAAATGGAAAAACCAACCCACCACATACTGGTATGTGCAAGCTTCAGACCCAACGGAGAACCCAAAGGAAAATGCCATCGTAAAAATTCCCTGGATTTTCTTCCCTACATTGAAAATGAGATCATTGACCGGGGACTTGAAAATGTCATTGTATCGTCCACCTGTTGCCTGAAGCTCTGTGACGAAGGGCCGGTGATGGTGATTTATCCCGAGAATCAATGGTATGGCAATGTGTCCTCCGAAGATGCCATTGATGAAATCCTTGATGCCCTTGAAGACGGGGAAACCGCAACTGAATATCTCTTATAACCCGCATGTTCTGTCGAACACAACGAAGGATGAAAAGGGCATTATGCCGCCCCTCCCCCGACGGGCAATGGGCCCGGACCGGAACTGTAGACAGCTCGATTGTCCGGTTCCTATTGCCCATCGGGGGAGGGGCTCTGCTGAGGTAGACTTGAAGGCTACCTTTTCATATAAAACAGGCATGGGCCTAAGGAATTCATCATGTTCAAGTTAAATGATAAACGAAAAATATGGATGGTGGACACCACCCTGCGCGATGGTGAACAGGCCCCAGGAGTGGTGTTCAGCACCCGGGAAAAAATTGAAATTGCCATGGCCCTGGACCGCATGGGCATTGACGAAATTGAGGTGGGCATTCCTGCCATGGGGGATCAGGCCTGCCGGGACATCAGAAAAATTGCAGAGTTGCACCCCGCCTGCGTTTTGTCCTCCTGGTGCAGGGCAGATGAAAAAGACATAGAGGCGGCAGCCATGTGCAACACCCCGGGGGTTCATATCAGTTTTCCCACCTCTTCTATACTTCTCAAGACCTTTGACTGCGATGAGGCCTGGGTGATGAATAACTTGAAGCATCTGGTGGGGGTGGCGAAAAAATATTTTGACAGGGTTTCCGTGGGAGCCCAGGATGCCACCCGTACCCGGCGGGGCTTTTTACATGAATTTGCTGCCTTTGCCGTTGATGTGGGGGCAGATCGTCTTCGACTGGCGGATACGGTGGGGATGATCAGCCCCTCCATGGTGATAAAAACCATCATGGGGCTTTCCCGCAGGGTGCCGAATCTTGAACTGGAATTCCACGGCCATAATGATCTTGGCATGGCCACCGCCAATGCTGTAAGCGCCGTGGAGGCAGGGGCCGCCGCTTTGAGTGTCACGGTTAACGGCCTGGGCGAAAGGGCTGGCAATGCCCCCCTGGAAGAGGTGGCCATGGCCCTTTTTGAAGTGGGAGGATATAAAAGCGATATCAACAGCCGTCTCATGACGGATCTGTGCCATATGGTTGCCGGGGCTTCGGGCCGGGTGATTCATGACTCAAAACCCATTGTGGGTAAAAACGTTTTCCGTCATGAATCGGGGATCCATTGTTCAGGTCTTTTAAAGGATGAATCCTCGTATCAACTCTTTGAACCTGAATCCGTGGGTAAAAAAGCCAGTGAGTATGTGATCGGGTACCATTCTGGATCAGCTGCCATTGGTCACGTGCTTGAACAACAGGGCATTTTCATTGATAAAACAAGGGCAAGTGAATTGATCCCCATGGTGAGGGAGAAAGCCTTTGAACAAAAAGCACCGTTGACCCCTGAAGCGCTTAAGAATCTCTATCTTCTCAGCACGACGGTGTGACGATCATCACTAAGATATCGACACATCGCTTTACCCCTCGTCTATACTCAACACGATGGGTTGTGCCCTTCAAACTTTCCCATCCATCCAGTTTTATGGCTGGATAAGTTGCAAATGTCAAAAAATATAACTTCTCAATAATTCCGGCCATTCAGAGAATTCTTTTAAATAGGACCAGGCGTTTAAAGGCTAAACAGGCTTTATAAACCCGGGTTATTTAGAACTTACAAAAAAATTACATAATGGTTGTGTTCCTCCACACGGATCTGGTTGGGACATTTCGTGTTATAGTCATGGGCACAGCATAATTTACCCCCCACTAAGCCTTTGTTTGGCAGAATGGTGGAGCCCAAGATGAAACGGTATGCAAAACTGGTTAAAATGGGCGGGGTCAGCCAGCAGGAATATGATAAATGTCATCCTCTCAAAAGCCATTGGCGATAAATGGCTGGTAACCACAGGACTTATGCCGGGAGATCGGATTGTAACCGCAGGGTTGCAGAAAATTCGTCCCATGGCAAAGGTCACTCCTGTGGAAACCAAACCTCCAATGGCTGATGCGCTTAAAAAAGCCGAGGTTTGATTTTTAACAGGCCCATCAACCTTTGCAAGGCCCATCATAGTTAATAACAGGAAAAAAGAATGTCCAGGTTTTTTATAGAAAGGCCCATCTTTGCATGGGTGATTGCCATTGTCATCATGCTGGCGGGACTCTTTGCCGTGTTGAGCTTGCCGGTGGAACAATACCCTAAAATTGCCCCTCCCAGCATCAGCATCACCACCGCCTATGAACTGGATTTTTTTGGCCGGGTAAAAAGCCTGAACCAGGAGGCCCTTGAAACCTACCTGGCCACCGAAGAGGCTGCCATTAACGTGCGCATAGCCCTGATCGCTTTCACGGCAGATGCCTATTTGAACTGTCTTGCCAACAGGAAGCAGCTTGATCTTGCACAAGATACCTTTAAGGCCCAGGAAGAGACCTATACCGTCATCAAGGGCAGATATGAAATGGGATCTGCCTCACAACTGGATCTGGCCCGGGCCGCCACCTCCGTTGAAAGCGCAAAGGTTTCCATTGCCCGTTACACGAGGCTGGTGGCCCAGGCCGTAAATGCGGTAACCCTTTTGGCCGGTACCTCGGTGGCCGATATTCTGGACAGCGGCGACACCATTGACACGGTGAAATTCATGGAAAAACTTCCCATGGATCTGCCCTCCAGGGTGCTTCTGGAACGCCCTGATATCATGGCCGCAGAGCATCGTTTAAAGGCGGCAAATGCAGATATCGGGGCAGCCCGGGCTGCACTGTATCCCCGCATCAGCCTTACCGGTGCGGTGGGCCTTGCCAGTGATGATTTGTCTTCTCTGCTGGGGTCCGGGGCTGCCTATGCATGGACGTTTGCCCCTTCGTTGTCCATCCCCATCTTCAATCGGGAGGGACTCAAGGCAAGCCTTGAAAAGGCCACGGTGAACGAAAAAATCGCTGCTGCCGAATATGAAGCTGCGGTTCAGGCGGCATTTAAAGAGGTGGCCGATCAATTGGCCGCAAGAAAGACCTATGGGGATCAGATGACGGCCCAGAATGTCCTGGTGGATGAAACCCGGAAAACCTATATTCTTTCCCGGTCCAGGTACCAGAACGGGATTGACGATTTCTTGTCGGTGCTGGACTCCCAACGTTCCCTTTTTGCCGCCGAGCAGTCGGCCATTACGGTGCGTCAATCTTACCTGAGTAATCTTGTTAATCTGTATAAGGTGCTTGGGGGCGGGCAGATTTAACTTCAGGAATTCTGTGATCAAGACGGGTGGTGCATTTCGATTTTCCCGTTTTGGTCACAATATGATTAATTTGTCATAACTGGTGGGGCCAACGGGGTCAGGCTTGTGTTATTGGCGTTATCTTTTCACACCCTGTGCAAATGTTAAAATCAACGATAATGCCAATAACGCAATGCCCCCCTTTTTGACAGCGTTTTCCTCAACCTTACCAAACAACAGTCTTAAAAAAAGGCCTCCGTAGTCCGGTCTGCCTGGAAGCCTTTAAACGCTGATCTTGATCCCCTTTTGCTTGACATAAAATGCCCTCCGGCGTACGTTTGATTCAATTTAAAAACAACCGCCGAGTTTAAAGGCACAATAAAAAAGACCATGAAGCCGATATCCGAAAAGCCATGAAAACCGATTTCAAGGCGTTAAAAGAAAAACAGATTAAAATGCTGCTGAACAGCAAAACCTGGTTATTTCAGCGAGATATCCTGCTGAAAGCAAGAGAACTCCAACAGGCCATTGGCAAAAAACAGCATGATGATATGAACGGTTATGATGCGGCCATTAAAGCCACAGGGGTTAAGCTGGATGCCAAAGAAAAAAAACAGATCACCGCTGCCGTGTCCTGGAAAAACCCGGATGCCCAAAAGGTGATAAAAAGGCCAAGGCTGATCCTGTTTACAGGCTATTTGAGAAGAATGGCAAGGTGGTTGAATATAAACCCGATGGGGATCTGCGGGATTTTGAGAATGTTCCCCTTGATCCCTCAAAATCGGTTAATGAAATCAATGAAGCGTATTTTGCCAGGGAAGTTCTGCCCCATGTGCCGGAGGCCTGGATAGATCCGGAAAAAAGAGATGTCATAGATCAAGAGATTGGTATTGTGGGGTATGAGATCCCCTTTAATCGGCATTTTTATGTGTATCAGCCGCCCCGGGATTTGGCGGAGATTGATGCGGATTTGGATAAGGTGAGCGTTGAGATTATGGATTTACTCAGAGAGGTTCATGCATGAATGCCATCTTTGAACAATCCAACAAATCCAACATTGAAGTTATAAGTTTAATTGCACGCTCATGTCAAAAAAAGCTTTTCAAACTGATAAATCATGCAAAAACAGTAGCTTCCAATTTGCAAGCAAATGACATTTTAAGTTTATTTTACCCCTTACCGACCTGTGAACCATCTCTATATTTTCTGGATAATGATGCGTATCCAGACAAGGTGCTCCTCGATATTATAGGAACAATCAATGAGGTACATTCATAATGACGGTAAAATATCAAGCATATCCTGAGTATAAGGATTCTGGGGTTGAATGGTTGGAATACGTGCCAAGTCATTGGGATGTTAAAAAATTAAAATTTTGGGCTAATATCCAACCGAGTAACATTGATAAGAAAACAAAAGAAGGTGAAGTCCCGATAGCTCTATGTAATTATACTGATGTTTATTATAATGATTTTATTGATAATTCTATTGACTTTATGAAAGCCAGTGCAACGAAAGAACAAATTAATAAATTTACTCTTTTCGCTGGAGATACAATTATAACGAAAGACTCTGAAGACCCTAATGATATAGCTGTACCGACCTTTGTACCTGCCGATTTGCCTGGGGTAGTTTGCGGTTACCATCTTTCTATGATTAGACCCTATGACATATCTTTTGGGGCTTTTATTAAGCGAGTTTTTGAATGTAATTATTCTCGTTCATATTTTGCTACAAGGTCAAATGGATTGACTCGTTATGGATTAGGGACATATGCATTGGAAAATGTGTTTTTTCCAATACCGCCTAAAAAAGAAGCGGTCGCAATCGCCAACTTTCTCGACCACGAAACCGCCAAAATAGATACCCTGATCGAAAAACAACAACTGCTGATCAAACTGCTGAAAGAAAAACGCCAGACAGTGATCAGCCATGCCGTTACCAAAGGTCTGAATTCCGATGCCCCCATGCGCGACTCAGGTGTTGAGTGGCTGGGGAAAGTGCCGGAGCATTGGGTCATTAGTCAATTAAAATTCAAAACGATAAAAATGCAGACTGGACCTTTTGGTAGCCAGCTCCATGCAGAGGATTATGTGGAAAATGGTATACCGTTAATAAACCCAGCACATATTATAAATGATGAACTCATACCTGATCTAAATTGTTCAGTCGATCAAGAGACTCAATCTCGTTTAGCGCGGCATAAGCTATGTGAAGGAGATTTGATTTTAGCACGACGGGGCGAACTTGGACGATGTGCTGTTGTACGAGAAAATCAAAAAGGATGGTTGTGTGGAACCGGTAGCTTAAAAGCAACTTTGTCAAAAGACTTAATTCCAGATTATGCATATATGCTTATAAGTTCAGAAGGCGTTAAGGTGGAACTTTCCTTAGAATCAAAAGGTTCCACTATGGATAATCTTAATACCGAAACTTTAGGAAACATTCGTTTGCCAGTTCCAACGGAAGAGGAACAAAAAGAGATTTTAAATTATGTAAATAAAATTTCTTTCAAGTATGATCAAATAGAATCACGAGCAAATCGGCAAGTGGCATTGCTACAAGAACGTCGTACAGCCCTGATATCTGCTGTCGTTACCGGCAAAATCGACGTCCGCAACTGGCAAGCCCCGGAACAAAACCGAACCAGCATGGAATCTACCGTATGAATGAATCCCTTTTTTTAAGGCTTAAAGAACTGACGCTGATTTTTATATGAAATACTCCGCAAGTCCGGGGAATATTTCTTTCTTTGTTGTGGGCAGAGCCGGATCAGAATACGGTCTGCCCGTGGCAGTTTATATGAAAAGGCAGCCTCCAAGGCAACTTCAGCAGAGCCGCCCCCCCGATGGGCAATAGGAACCGGACAATTGAGCTGTCTACAGTTCCGGTCCGGGCCCATTGCCCGTCGGGGGGGCGGCGGTATAAAAGATCTTCCTCCACGGGCAGACCTCGAAACCAAAGATACTCTGAAAAAAAAGGCCCGTGTACATCAATTGTCTCCGCACTGCGGAGACAATTGAATGGTGAAATTTAATAATTGTTTTTTTTGATTCTAAAATGGTGCAGACACTGCCTGCAAAATTGAGTTGGATTCATTTTAGCTATTCAACAACTCTGGAAGCTTCGTAAGGGAAGTCATCAACTAAAATACAACGGTTAATTTTATGGATTCTAAATCTAAGGAAATCGTCTTTCAAAATGAAATGATCGAGCAGCTGATTGCCAATGGCTGGCTGCTGGGTACCCCTGAACGCTACAATAGTGAACTTGCCTTGTATACTGAGGATCTGCTGGGTTTTGTCCAGGAAACCCAGGACACCCAATGGCAGAAATACCGTAAATTATACCCCGCCAATCCCGAGCAAAAATTTTTAGAACGTGTGGCAAACCAACTCAACAAAGCCAATCCCAACGCCGCCAACAAAGAGATGCGCACCTTTGGCACCCTGGGGGTGCTGCGCCATGAACTGCGCGACCGGGGCACCCGTTTCAGTCTGTGCCAGTTCAAGCCCGAACATGATCTCAATCCAGATACCCTGGCGCGGTATGGAAAAAACCGTTTGCGGGTGGTGCCGGAACTGGTGTACAGCCCCTGGGCCACCGCAGTCCATCTTGCAGAAACCGGAAGCAAAGCAAAAAAATGGCGCATCGACCTGGTGCTCTTTGTCAATGGATTGCCCGTGGCAACCCTGGAGTTGAAATCAGAATTCAAACAGGCGGTACACAACGCCATCCACCAGTACAAGACCACCCGTTTACCCATTGATCCCGCCACCAAAAAACCGGAACCCCTGTTAACCTTTAAGCGGGGTGCCCTAGTTCATTTTGCCGTGAGCCAGTACGAGGTGTTCATGACCACCCGTCTTGAAGGGGACGAGACTTTCTTTTTACCCTTTAATAAAGGAACCCGGGACGGCGGTGCCGGAAATGATGTGCCCGATGATGTCAGCAAGTATGCCACGGACTATCTCTGGAACGAGGTGTTGCTGCCTGATAATCTCTTAAATATCATTGCCCGGTACATCCATCTGGAGATCAAAGAGAAAGAAGACTGGGAAGGCCGTAAATACAAACGAGAGACCCTGATCTTTCCCCGGTATCATCAATGGGATGTGGTGAACAAACTCATCAATGATGCAGCCAAGGAAGGCCCGGGCCACAAATATCTCATCCAGCACAGTGCCGGTTCCGGAAAATCCAACTCCATTGCCTGGACGGCCCATCAGCTGTCATCCCTCTATGATCCGGGGGGAAACAAGCGCTTTGATTCGGTGATCATTGTCACGGACAGAACCGTTCTGGATGACCAGCTCCAGGATACCATCTACCAGTTTGAGCATGTGGATGGGGTGGTGGGTCGGATCAACAATACCATTGGGGATGGAACAAAATCCGATAAACTTGCCGCCGCTTTGGAGAACTCCCAGCCCATTATCATTGTGACCATCCAGACCTTTCCCTTTGTATTGCAAGCCATTGAAAATGATGTGAGCTTAAAGGAGCGGCATTACGCGGTGATTGCCGATGAGGCCCACTCCTCCCAGACCGGCTCCACAGCCCGGAAGTTAAAAGAAGTCTTGATGATCGACGTCCGGGCCGACGACGAAGAGGGCCTGTCGGCGGATGAGATCCTGGATGCGGCGGTGGCCTCCCGGCGTGCCTCCAACAACCTGAGCTATTTTGCCTTCACCGCCACCCCCAAGACCAAAACCCTGGAGTTGTTCGGACGGCTGCCCAATCCCCTGGAAGCCCCTTCAAAGAAAAATAAACCCCAAGCCTATCATGTATACAGCATGCGCCAGGCCATTGAGGAAGGGTTTATCCTTGATGTGTTAAAAAATTACATCAACTACAAGGTCGCCTATAACCTGGCCTTGGCCATGGAGGAATCGGATCAGGAGGTGGAGAGTAAAAAGGCCCGGATAAAAATCAATCAATGGGTGCGTCTGCACGATTACAACATCTCCCAGAAGGCGCAGGTGATTATCGAGCATTTTAAGGAGAATGTCATGGGCTTGCTGGGCGGACAGGCCAAGGCCATGGTGGTGACCAGCTCCCGGAAAGAAGCGGTGCGGTATAAACTGGGGTTTGATAAATATATCAGCGAAAAGGGGTATCAAAGAATCCACGCCATGGTGGCCTTTTCCGGTGAGGTGGAATTCAACGAGAATGATCCCCATGTTGCGGGGCTGCTGGGGGAAAAGTTTCGAGAAAACAATATGAATCCCCATCTGAAGGGCCGTGACATGCGAAAAGCCTTTAACTCCAGGGATTATCAGGTGATGATCGTGGCCAATAAATTCCAGACCGGGTTTGATCAACCCAAGCTGTGCGCCATGTACGTTGATAAGAAACTCGGGGGTGTGGAGTGTGTGCAGACCCTGTCCCGCCTGAATAGAATTTATCCCGGAAAGGCAGACAGCGGAACCATTGTGCTGGATTTCTTCAACGATCCCCAGGATATTCTTGATGCGTTTCAACCCTACTATCAAACCGCAACGCTGGGCGATGTCTCCAATCCGGATCTGATATTTGATCTATTTGCAAAGCTGCGGGCCGCCGGTATTTTTCTGTGGCAGGAGGTCGAACAGTTTTGCGGGGCGTTTTTACAAAAGAGCAAAAGCAATGCAGCCATTGCCAATATCTGCAAGCCTGCGGTGGAGCGCTGGAAAACTCGCTACAAATCAGCCATTGAAGCCTATACCCTGGCCAAGGAGATGTTTGAAGGCACTAAAAAAACGGCCGATGCGGTGTTGATTGCCAATGCAGAGAACAGTTTTAAGGAGTGCAAAAAGGAAAAGGATGTCCTGGAAATTTTCAAAAAGGATCTGGGCACCTTTGTGCGCTTTTATGAGTTCATGTCCCAGATTGTTGATTATGATGACATCAATCTTGAAAAGCTGAACCTTTATGCCAGAAATCTCAGACCCATGTTGCGGGAAAGCCTGATAGCAGAGGAGGAGATCCCCTTTGATAATGTGGTGTTGAGCCACTACCGGTTATCGGAGATACGTCGCCAGGATCTGAAGCTGTGTGAAGACACCGAGGGGTTTGAACTTGTCCCGGGTGGAGGGCTTGGCACGGCAAAGGCCAAGGATATCAAAGAAGAGTGGATTTCACAGATTATCAGCCGGTTGAACGAGCTGTTTATCACCGATGAGCTCACAGATAAAGATATGGTGAACTATGCATACACCATCAGAGATAAAGTCTGTGAGAATAAACAGGTGATGATGCAGATTGCCAATAACTCACCGGAACAGGCGATGCTGGGGGATTTTTCCAAGGCCGTTGACGATGCGGTGATGGACAGCGGCAAGGCCCATCAGAATCAGATGATGCAATTATTGTCTGATCCTGAAAAAGCGGCTGGTTTTGCACGGGTGGTGTTTGATCTGTTGAATCAGACTTCAAGAAAAGAGTATTGAAAAAACGTTTTTTCAGGGGGAATCTGAATTCAAGCCGGGTTCCTATGGGTGTTTGGCAATAGAAGACAAAGGCAACGGTATGGGTGAGGAAGAAAATGACATTGAAAAAGGTGAGATAAATATGAAAGTGCCTGAGAAATCAGGGTATCCATGTATCCTTCCGGGGAACAATCTATGACGGCGATTATTATTTTCTGTCTTGCATATCTGGGGATCGCCCTTGGAAAAATCCCCGGGCTTGTCATTGATCGTGTTGGTGTGGCCCTCCTTGGTGCCATTGCCATGGTTATTTTCGGGGTGGTTACACCGGAAATGGCGGTTCAATCCATTGATCTGCCCACCATCCTGCTGCTTTATTCATTAATGATTATTTCCGCACAGCTCAGACTCGGGGGGTTTTACACCTGGGTGGCAATGAAAATAGTCCCCTACTATACGCACCCGCGCCTTTTTTTACTTGCCACCATGCTTGTGAGCGCTTTATTGTCCGCCATGCTGGCCAATGATATTGTGTGTTTTGCCTTTACTCCGGTTCTGGCGTTGTCTTTGGTTGAAGCCGGACTGAATCCCATCCCCTTTCTCATGGGGCTGGCGATTTCAAGTAATATCGGCTCGGCGGCAACCATCATCGGAAACCCCCAGAATATGCTCATCGGGCAGACCGGGCAGTTGAATTTTGCCCAGTTTTTTTTCTGGTGCAGCCCACCGTCTTTTCTTGCACTTGGTGCCGCTTATTTTATTATATTGCTGATATACCGGCAGCAGATATCGGTTGTGAATGAAAAAAAATCCATGGCGCACATGTCCCCGGGTCAACCCTTTGATAAATGGCAGACCACAAAGGGGATCGTTGCCATCATTGTGCTGGTATTGTTGTTTTTTTATTCAATACCAAGGGAGTTTTCAGCCATTGGCATTGCCGGGGTCTTGTTGTGCAGTCGGAAAATGAAAACCAGAGATATCATGGGGCTGGTGGACTGGCATCTGATCACATTGTTCTGTGCGCTTTTTGTAATAATTCATGGGGTTGCCCGGGCTGGCTTTCTGGACATTGTCATGAATCAACTCTCTTTCATGGGGATGGATTTGCATAATCTGCCGGTTTTGACGGGGATGTCAGTCATCTTAAGTAACTTTTTCAGTAATGTTCCGGCGGTCATGGTGTTAATTCGTTTTATTGATCCCCTGGTCCAGACCCAGTGGTATACCCTGGCCGTCTCAAGCACCTTTGCCGGTAATTTGTTTCTGCTTGGCAGCATTGCAAATCTCATCGTGGTGGAGCAGGCCTCTCATTACGATATTAAAATTTCGTTTTGGCAGCATGCCGTTGTCGGCATTCCTGTGACGCTTAGCTCCTTGATGGTGTTGCTTGGGTGGCTTTGGGTGGGATAAGCCTCCAGCCAGGGGGGTGGGCTGTATTATTTTATCTCAAGACGGTTTGCTCAGGAGCCTGTCCTGGAATTTGGTGAGGCTGCTGAGGGAAAGCTGGCAAAAGAAAATGTAAACAAGAGGGTTTCGCGTCTATCTGCAAATATTTCCCTTATTCGAGATAATCTATGTCCTCTTTCATTTGTTGATGTACCTGAACAAGCTTATATTGATGGACTGATTGGTGTATATGAACTGAATAAAATTGAGCTGCTCAGGGATGTTTTTGTATGGGCATATGAACGTTCTTGCACCCGCTATTCATCTGAACCGGGATCACCAGAGACTGGGATGATGATGGCTACCACATGATCTGCTGAAGCCGGTTCGGGATATATAAAATTTATGACCAAAATTCAAGCCGGTTTCCCTCGGGATCATGGAGATAAAAGACCTGTGAACCCCACAGGGGACGGATCGGGGTGGGGTTCAGTCTTTTTTTCGTAAAAGCGGTATGGCTTGCATGGATATCCTCCACCTTCAAACTGATGGTGACTCCCTTGCCGTTGTTGCTTTTGATGGATGCCCGGGCCGTATTGGCAATGCTAAGGCGGGCTGAATCCGTCAGTTGGAATTCCACAAACCATTCCCGGGCGGTGAGAGTGGTTAGATTCAAACCTGTGGAATAAAAGTGAACGGTTTCTTTCCATTTTTTACAGTATAAGATGGTGTTGGATGTGCTGATTTTCATTGACTTCCTTGAAATATTTGATTGCAGGATTCACAAAAAAATTGGGGGAATAAAAAATGCTTCGCGTATTTGACCAGGTCATTGTTACTCCAGATCAATTTGTCGTTACCCTGGAACTGGTTCCCGGACGTCAGTCCACAGGAAGATCTGTTGACACCATTGTGGGTATTGCCAGGGATGCATTTGATGACGGTCGGATTTCAGCGGTTTCCATCACAGATAATCCCGGTGGCAACCCCTCCCTGAGCCCGGATGTTCTTGGCCATGAGATTTTTCGATACGGTATGGATGTCATTGTTCATTTTGCCTGTCGGGATATGAACCGAGTGGGCATGGAGAGCCGTGCCCTGCAGCTGGCACGTATGGGCATGAAAAACATCCTGGCCATTACCGGTGATTATGCCGGAAAGGGATACGGCGGACAGGGAAAGCCGGTATTTGATTTAGATTCGGTGATCCTAACAGCCATGTTGAAAAAACTCAATGAACGCCTGGAGGCCAACGGTGATCCCGATGGTTTTTTCACCGGGTGTGCCATTTCACCCTTTAAGACAACCTTGTCCGAATGTGAGGCCCAGTATCGCAAACTTGATCTCAAGGTCCAGGCCGGGGCCTCTTTTATCATCACCCAGCTGGGGTATAATGTCGATAAATTTGAAGAACTTCTCATCAATAATCATAATAAAGGCGTAACGCTTCCCACCATGGCATCGGTTTATCTTTTAAGCCCCCGGGCTGCAAGAGCCATGAATCGAGGCCGGGTGCCCGGTGTCCATGTCTCAGATGATCTTTTTAACACCGTTGTAAAAGAATGGGAAATTCCCCGGGATGGCTTGAAAATGGCCATTGAACGAACGGCAAAGCTGGGGGTAATTTTAAAGGGCTTGGGGTATCGGGGTATTCACATCGGTGGTGTTCATAAAAGTTTTAATACCGTGGGAAATATACTGAACCGGATGGATGAAATTGAGCATAACTGGAAGGATTACCTGGCGGAGTTTAAAGATCATAATCATGGTTACTATTACCTTTTTGCCCGGGAAAGAAATAAGGTAAAACCGACCACCGTAAAGCAGAAAATGACGGCGGCCCTCACCGATCATATCCCCTATTTCATCTTAAAAGGTGCCCATGGAATCTTTTTCACCCGAAATTCCCTGGCAGCCCCGCTCTACTTCCGTATGGCCGGTTTTTTTGATCAGAATAATTTCTCATGGCTGATAAAATTGGTTCTGGAAGACCCCTTAAAAAAAATTTTTCTCTCCTGCCAGAGCTGTGGCGATTGTGCCATCCAGCACATTGGATTTCAGTGCCCGGAGTCGGGGTGTCCCAAGCACACCAGAAACGGTGCCTGTGGTGGTTCCCGGGACGGGTACTGTGAGGTCAATCCGGAAAAATGGTGCATCTGGGTTCGTGCCCATCGTCGATATAGACGACAGGGGGATGAAAATCAATTGTCATGTGCGTTTGTTTCACCGCGATTATGGGCCTTAAATCGTACGTCTTCATGGATTAATTTTCATCTGAACCGGGATCACCAGGCACAAAAATGACGGATGCTGTATGATCCGCTTGAACCGGGTCGGGATATTTTTCCACAAGGCCAAGATTCCCCATAATTAGATACATGCAGGGAAGTACCAGAAGCACCATGACTGTACTGGCCATGAGTCCGAAGGTGACACTCACCACAAGGGGAATCAATATCTGGGCCTGCAGACTTTTTTCAAACAACAATGGCAGAAGACCGGCAATGGTGGTGGATGATGTCAAAATCACCGCCCTGAATCTTTTCCGGCTTGCCCGGGCAGCAGCGGTGTGAATGCTCATCCCCTCTTCTCCTGCCTGTTTCAGGAAAATTACCAGCAGGATGGAATCATTGACCACCACGCCCTGGAACTGAGCAAACCAGACCTTCAAATCGGTTACGGCCTGTTTCATTTGATGAAGATCTTTGCCCCGCAGTCGTAATTCAATGGGCTGTCCCCCCATCTCATTGCTGGCCGTCACATAACCCGGAGTCATTACGAAGCCGTGGCAGATAATGCATCGGGATTCAAACTCAACGACCGCATAAAGATTCGGCCAGCACCCCATTTTGACCTCTTTTGGTCTGTTCATTGAGCATTCGTGCGCTACGCACTCCCAAACAAACAATCAAATATGGGCCAGTGGTTAAACATTTACATTACCATGCCAATATTTACCATACGAGGGTATTCAAATGAACAACGAAAATTGGAATTATTGCACTTTGACACAACGAAAAAGACGTGCTGAAAGACAGACAATATTGGATAATCATTTGTTTCCGAGTCTCTTGGTTTGTTATGTCACGGCAGGAGTGTGTTTCCTGTTTCTTATGGGATGCTCAGTCGGGCCCTCTTTCAAGGTTCCAGCTCCCCCTGAAGTAACCACCTAACGAGATAATCAGTCCTACCACACGGGTCCAAATTTTTGGAAATCGGAAATTTATCGTAAGGTCTGGGCAACAAAAAAACAAGCACTTACACCTACACTGATGTGATTTTTGCAAACACCTCTGGTGTGGGTTTGGGAAGCCCTGCGATTTTCCATGCAACCAGCGGATCAGGAAATTCATCGTATTGACAGTCGCTTGACAGTCCCACCCGTTTACAGACCGCCCGAACAATGGGAAATGCTTCAAATTTATGATAATACCAGCGCAGGAATTTCAGGATTTCCATTTTTTCCCTATTCAACGGGCATTCTTTTGATACACCTTCCTTGTCTGACAAAATGCAGGCCATTTCTTCCGTCCAGGAATCAAAATCAGTAAGATATCCTTCCGAGTCCAATGAAATCTCTTTGTTGTCTCTTTCTATTGTTTCCATAATGATTTAAACCTCCTTAGTACAAACCTCAATAATTGTGACACCTATTGAAACGAATCCTAAACCAGTTTGCAGGTATCACTTACAAATTAGACAGCGGTGTATTCGTGGCTTCATGCACTTAGAAATAGAGATTGCCTGTATCTGAATCAGCTATAGTTTTAATCGGCAGTACCACTGCCCTTACAGACCGGGCACTCCTGATCAGGCTCACACTGGCAGTCGTCCAGATTGTCATCACCGTCACTGCTACGCCACTCCATATTGCATTCGCAATGGCCTTTAATTGTTTTTTTACCATTACACATAGGACATATCTTTTCAGGTTCCATGGTTCTTCTCTCCTTTATAAAATATCACATGTCCTTAATATTATCTCTGAGCTGAGATATCTGCAGTCCAAGACCGATACACTGCTTGCCTTCCATGCAAAGTTTTGCATCTTCCGGTTCAAGATATGTTTTCAACTCGTGCTTGTTTTTTTTAAGGTGGACAAGCCAAGCATTGTTCTCTTTGTGATACGACACATTTATTTCTATCCCGCAATTCCCAATATCAGGATATACGGATCTGATCATTTCACATATTTGATCTTTATTATACATGATTTTTCCTCCTTTCAGGTTATACTTGTTCACCCCAAAAAACAGGTTGTTCTGTTCGTGATTTAACCCAGTCGACACTTGGGGATGACCCTCCCTGAATACTCGACCCGGTTCAGTTCCTGCTGGCGTTTTGTGCAGGCTTCCTGTACGATATTTGTACATTCGCCTTCACATTTGCCATTAATATCTCTTGATGGTAAGTGTTTGATTTTTAATTCATATCAGCCGTCCATGCGGCCCCCTCTGCCAATGTATAAGAGGTAATCATCCCATTAAAGTTTGTCAAAGCGATGGTGTAGGGCACATGTATTGATGCTAAATATTGAATTTTATTTCTTAATAAACAAAAACTTACGGGCTGGACTAGTATCTTTTCAATTGATCTGCACTATAACCAGTTGACTTTTGCCTTCAGCGATCTTACATATATAAGTATCATCCAGTGGTCAGACTGCTGGAATATACATAAAGAATACCGGAGGTCATCTCATGAGTTTTTCAAAACCAACTAAAAAAAAATATATTGTTGACCTTAACACACTCAACACTCACAACGAAAAAGGATGTGAAGCCTGTAACCGGAAATTTAACTTAGGGGACACAGTGGTAGTCGCATACGGTGCCTGGCAGAATGGATGCACCCGTCTCATTCATGAACAGGAGGCTGTACTTGATCCTAAGACCAATGCATATTATGAACGTAAATATTACCAGAGCCTGAGCTCTATGCCATAACCCGAATTGATCCGGGGTGTACCTGCAAATCAGCAAAGTATCTTTCCAATTGTTCCGGTTTTAATTTGTCCGGACAGCAGTCAAAATAATTACTGACCCGACGAACAGCCCTGGAATAGTCGTTAATTGTTTTTTTCGGATTTATCCTGAAGTTTGAGGGGATCTCAGGTGGTGTTCATAAAGTTTGTTGAATCGATTTACATCTGACATTTTCCCGGCTTATACTCAAATTCAGCGAAGAACTCACATTCTTTTTGAAGATTTTTTTAATTTCTATTTTTAACCACTTGGGCCTTTATGTTTTCCGGTTTTGTACGTTCCTCGGTCTTTATCACTCGTGGGGCCTTATCAAGCAATTGCCATTCTGTTTCTGAAATATCACAGGCTATTCTCATCAAATTTTTTTTGGCATCCATACCAAAAATGAATGTACATCTTTCATCCCACCTGTCAAAATTGCTGGTCAGACTAAAATCTGTATCCCCGCGCAGAATCACTTTGTCAAATGTGGGGGAGACAAGGTCAAGGGCTTTATGAATCCATTGAGCAGACCCAAGGTGGGATGGTGTATTTCCCGGTCGATTGACAATGTAAAAGGGGTCACGGGTTCCATTCAATGAAATAATCAATGGCGCATAACCCCATATTCCCTTGTAAGAGATATCCATTCCCTCTTTGCATTCACCATAAGTACCTGAGATGGTGCCGTCTACATTTAAAATGGCCTCTTTTTTGAAACGTTCTGGTTGTTCTTTCCAGATTCGTTGCCGGACATTGTTTTTTGCCTCCACCAGATCCAAAATATTCTGCTCATCAAAACGTCTTAGAAAATCACCGGCAGTTGTCGGATCAGGAATAATTTCCGCTTGCAATGCATCAAGCCACGCCTCATTATTTCTTAACAGATCAATATCCTCAAGGCGGGTACCACCGACAATTTGATTATAGGCAATATTAAGAATATGGTCTGACTCATGGTAGGGTAAATACCGTTTAAGTACACTGACCTTTTCATTAATTTCATCAATCAAACCAATTTTTTGGGCCATGAGATGAATAGCGCCAATACCTCCATGGGCTATACCTTGATAGCGACCATCCATTTCATAATGAATATTGGGTGCCTGGCTTCCCCGTCCGCCACCAGCCATTTTTTTAATGTAAGGGGGCATTGCCCTCCTCTGTATATCCATCTGTGTCATGACCTGTTTTGCCAGTATGGCTGTTTTGATACGGGCCACCGCATGATCAAAACGCAATCTGGTAAACTTCTAAAAAGTCAGACGGTGTAATATCCAGATATCCGGGTATTTTTTTCATGGCTTCCAAAACATCTTCATCCGTGATTGTTTGAAAGCATTTATTAATGCAACTGAAATACATATTTCACCTCGCTTTGTTATCTTTTTTCCCTTTAGCTGTTTAATAAATGCCTGAATGTAATCATCAAATCATTGACTTAGATCAAGTATTTTTATTTCCAGGTTTGATATTTACAGCATCATAACAATAATTTAACAAGGCGGATTCAATGAAAACAGCTATGATTCCAGCAAGACGGGTGATTCAAGTCCTATTTCTAATTCTTGTATTTTTCATTGGTATAAAATTCTATCTGTTTGTTTCTTCTCTTGAAAAAGGAATGATTCCCGATTTTGAAAGGCCTGCCGGAGTCGAATCGTTTTTGCCCATCAGTGCCCTGGTTAGTCTGAAACACTGGCTTTACACCGGAACAATCAACACCATTCATCCATCAGGATTGATACTGTTTTTGATCATTTGCGCCACCGCATTATTTACAAAAAAAGGATTTTGCAGTTGGATTTGCCCCATGGGATTTTTGTCAGAATATTTGGCCAAACTACATATGTTTTTGTTCAAAAAAAAGTTAAAACTTCCATCCTTTATTGATTTTTCATTACGCTCCTTAAAATATCTGATTGCCGGATTCTTCATCTACCAGGTATTTTATAAAATGCCTATCCACAGCATTGAACAATTTATCCAAAGCCCTTACAATCGTTTTGCAGATATAAAAATGCTTAAATTTTTTACTCAGATTTCAACCACAGCCCTTCTTGTCTTGATTGGACTCCTGTTGTTATCTATTTTCATTCAAAATTTTTGGTGCCGATATCTATGCCCATACGGGGCTTTATTGGGACTGATCGGTCTATTCAGCATGGGCAAAATCCGCCGACATTCTTCCAGTTGCACCGAGTGCGGGAAATGTGAAAAAAATTGTCCGGGAATGATCCCCATACGCCAGAAGATATGGATCAATTCAACGGAATGTTCCGCATGTCTGGCATGCATAGAAAGCTGTCCGGAAAAAGACACCATTCAATTCTCCCTTTTTAACGGAAAAAGATCTTTCACTTCAGGATTTATCGCTTTGACTCTTGTTTTTCTCTTTTTGGGCGGGATAGCTCTTGCCAGGTTGACGGGCAATTGGCAGAATAAAATTACAACACGTGAGTATTTAAACTATGCATCACCTGAAATACGCCAATTCAATTCCATTGATCGAATTGATCCGGAAAAAGTGCAAAGAATGATTCTGATGATGAAAAAAATGAAAGACCAGGAAATTCCCATGCAGGGCTCACAAAATAACAAGGGAGATTAAAAAAATGCCTATCCCAGGAAATCTGTTGACGACTGCAATGGCAGTCATGCCGCATACCAATATTGATAAGGCGCTGGAGACCGCGTTGAGCCTGGACGTTCCATTTTGGCCACAGCTGCCCAGATACAGCTATTATGAAGATATGTATGTTCAGGCTGCAGAACATTTTCCCGGTATCCTTCTGGATATGGATAAAAAAACTTTGCGATTTTCCATGGATAAATTTATCATGGAATATGAAGAAACGCTTTCCCATTTTGCTGACCCTGAATATTTTGATGTCAGCTCAACATATTCTGCAGTGTATCATCGTTTCCTGGATCTGGATCTTTCGGATAGACCTGCAATTCGAGGCCAGCTTGAGGGACCTGTAAGCTTTGGTTTCAATGTGCTGGATCAGGATGAACGCCCCATTCTTTTTGATGATAATATCCGACCATTTTTGTTTGAATTCATGGCCAAGCGGATCAATATTCAATTGGAAAAACTCAAACAAAAAAATTCCAACGCATTCATGTTTATTGATGAGCCCGGCATGCAGTTTATTTTTTCTGCGATGTCTGGTTACAGCGACCAGAAAGCAAAACAGGATTTGGATGAATTTTTCTCAATGATTAAAAGCCCTAAAGGTATACATTTGTGTGGTAACCCGGATTGGGATTTTCTTTTAGGTATTGATATGGATATTTTGTCTCTGGACATTCATTCAAATGCTCAAATCTTTGGTTTATCGACCAGTTCAATAAAAAAATTCCTCAACAGAGGTGGAATCCTTGTCTGGGGGATTGTTCCCACTGGTCTTGAAACATTTGAAAAAGAAAACATTGATTTGTTGGCCTTTAAACTGGAAACAATTTGGAAAACGCTTGATAAAAAAGGGATTTCAATGGATCATATCCTGGCCCAGGGTTTAATCTCTCCCGCCACTTGCTGCTTGGTCAATCAAGATGGGGATAAGACCGTTGAAAAGGCATTTCAAATGACAAAGAAATTGTCAGAATCCTTACGCGAAAAATATAGATTAATTTAAAGGAGAGATAAGAACCCAACCAACTTCAGCATCACCGGTACTTCGATCAGCACACCGACCACAGTGGCAAGTGCCGCTCCGGATGAGAGCCCGAAGCGCATGACGGCGGTGCCAATGGCTACCTCGAAATGGTTGGAAGCGCCCATAAAACCTATGATGACCAAAATTCGAGTCGGTTACCCTCGGGATCGTGGAGATAAAAGACCCTTGCAGCCCACAGGGGGCGAATCGGGGCGGGGTTCATTTTTTTTCTCTTAAAATCAGTATGTCTTGCCTGGATATCATCACATCAACCTTCAGACTGATGGTAACACCCTTACCTTTACTGCTTTTAATCAATGTCCGGGCAGTATCGGCAATGCTCAGTCGTGCTGAATCCGTCAGCCGAAATTCCACAAATCATTCCCGGACAGTCAGAACGGTTAGATTCAAATCCATTGAATAAAAATCAACGGTTCTTTTCCAGTGGTTACAATATAGAATGGGGTTGGATTCGTTAGTTTTCATTGATTAGTGCCTTCATAAGGGCGGTAAAACCAGGTTCTGTTTATTTATTTTTCCACAAGGCTCAAATCTTTACAGGCTGCTTTTGTGCTGTTCAGAGCACCTCAAGAAGAAATAAAAATGATCGAAGTGCTCGTTTTCCCATGACTATTTAAACCCTTGTTCTTTGTGCTTTTGTGCAATGGCATCTGCCAGATTGTCCAACGCGTCAAACACCTCTTTTGTGGGAACTCCTTTGCAGAGGACAGGTTCTATCACTTCCACCTTGAGATTGGGAATCATTCCTGCCAGGGTTTCCACGGTCTTACCACCCCATCCATAGGATCCGATAATAGAGAGAAATTTTGTGTTGGGCCGAAGGGCATTAGCCAGAAAAGCAGCATAGGCGGCGTAGGGATGGGGACCAGACAGGATGGTGGGGGTTCCCACCACAATGGTGCCGGCATCCACCAGAGCCATGGCCAGCTTGCCGATATCGGTTACGGCAAGGTTAAACTGCTCCACCCGAACCCCTCTGTCCACCAGGGACCCCACAAAATGTTCCACCATCAGCCTTGTGCTTTTGTGCATGGATACATAGGGCAGAACCACGGTATTGCAGGGAGCACCCAATGTCCATTCATTATAAGCATCCAGAATGAAGGCCGGATCGGGAAATATCTGCCCATGGCCGGGAGCAATCATTTCTATCTCGTAAGGGGCAAGCTTTTCCAGATTCTTCTTTATGACGTTTCTAAAGGGCATCATGATTTCGGCAAAATAGCGTTTGGCTGCCTCGTAAACTCGTCCTTGATCTGTAACAAAAAGGTCAGTTGACGCAATATGGGAACCGAAAAAATCACAACTGAACAGGATTTTATCCTCTTGGAGATAGGTAACCATGGTTTCTGGCCAGTGCACCCAGGGGGTAAAAATGAATTTCAGGGTCTTATCACCAAGGGACAAGGTCTCTCCATCTTCAATGGATATAAAAAAATCCCCAGGGATTTTCAAAAGATCCATGAGCATTCCTTTGGCCTTGGGGGTGGATACAAGTTTTGCATCGGGGTATTTTTTAAGAACCTGGTAAATCATCCCGGAATGATCCTGCTCCGCGTGACTGGAGATGATGTAATCAATGTTCTCAATACCCCCAAGCTGAGCCATGAATTCGGTAGCCATTGGCGGATCCACTGTGTCTATCAATGCTGTTTTCTCACTTCCTTTAATGAGATAGGCGTTGTAGCTGGTTCCGTCCGGAAGGGGAATCAGTGCATCAAACAGCCGACTGTCCCAGTCCACTGAACCCATCCAGAAAATCTGTTCTTTTATTTTTCGTACGTTCATGTTGAGTCTCCTTTGATTGTTGTGACCAAGGCCATTGTTATTGGTTTCATGAGTGGTAAATTCTCATGCTTTAAACCACATGTACTGATTTAAAAAAATTATATAACAGCCACGGGAAGACCGTGTTCTGACCCCGGCCTGCCCAAAACGAAGCATGAAAATCCATCAAGTTTATCGGGACTTTCTTCTAAATAGGTTCACAACCAGAACTCCGGATATTTTCGATTTTTTGCCATGTTATTAATGATCAATGCAACTATCAACATGATCACCACACCAATCCCCACAGGAATCAATACATATAAAAAACCCAGATCATGTATTTCGTCACTGCCGATCACGGCAATCAATGCTGTTGCCCCACCCGGTGGATGAAGCGTCTGTGTGTAGTGCATCACGGCAATGGCCGTTGCAACTGAAAACGCTGCTGCAAACCATGGATAGGGATAAAACAATTGATAAGAAGCCACACCGATAAAAGCGGACAGCAGGTGCCCCCCCACCAAATTTCGTGGTTGGGCAAGAGGACTTCTGACTGCACCGTAAATCAACACAGCAGAGGCGCCAAAGGACCCGATTATATATACAAAATCATTCCCGGGGAAAAGATTGTAATTCAACCAGGCAATGGGGGTGATACCTAAAAAAGCACCTATCCAGGACCAGAATATTTCTATGGAATTCACTTTGGGTGGTCGACGTCCGTCACCAACCATTTTTTTAATGTAAGGGGTCATTGCCCTCTTCCGTATATCCATCAGCACATGGCCTGAACAAGGTCTGACCTGGCAATAATACCCACCAGTCTATTGTTATCATCACGAACCGGCACCCGGTTGATATTGAACGTATCCAGCGTATTCGCCACTTCAAGCATGGTGGTATCTTTTTTTACGGTGATGGGGGGTGAGGACATAACCTCCCGGACGTTAAGGTTTTTAAGCGGAACGGCAAGGCAAGCGCTGCTATCCACACATTGGAGAAGAACCTGTACAAATGAAGGGGATTTCTTTTTGTTCATTCTGGATAAAAAATCTTTTTCAGAAATGACACCCGTTATTATGTTATCATCATTCAAAACAACAATTCCGGATATTTCATGGTCTGCCATTTTAATGACCGCTTCAATTAATGGTGCATCTTCTTTAACAGAAACGACTTTTTGTGTCATGACCTGTTCTGCCAGTATGGCTGTTTTGATACGGGCCACCGCATGATCAAACGCAATCTGGTAAACTTCTAAAAAATCAGACGGTGTAATATCCAGATATCCGGGTATTTTTTTCATGGCTTCCAAAACATCTTCATCCGTGATTGTTTGAAAGCATTCATTAATGCAACTGAAATTCATATTTCGCCTCGCTTTGTTATCTTTTTTTCCTTTCGCTGTTTATATAAATACCTGAGTGTAATCATCAAAGCATTGACCTAGATCAAATATTTTTATTTCAGATGTCGATATTTATACCCATATGGGGCTTTATTGGGATTGATCGGGCTATTCAACATGGGCAAAATGCACCAATTCAATTCCATTGATCGAATTGATCCTAACCTGGACAAGCCAGAACCAAAAAGGGTTTCTGATTTTCTTGCCAAAATAACATGAAAATCAGAGATAAGAATCTAAAAAGATAGTTTTGGGAATATCTGGGAAGTGTGAGCTCAACGTTTTGTGTTGTCTCTTGCCGAAGCTATTTATACCTTATTAATTTTACAGTTAACGTTAATCAGTAATTGTGCCAAGTCGATCCTGTTTTGAATTGAAATATCTTCCAATGTATGAAATCCTTCCATGGGACAGCCAAAACATCTGAGTTTTAATTCAATAAAAACAGTTAGAACTTGAGGATAACGTTCTAAAAGCTCTTTAACGGTGGTTTCTTTTGATATCTTGACGAGTCTTCTCATTTCATTTTTTTTGCCATTTTAAAAATTCGATTCATAATTTTTAATTTTGATGCGTCTGCAAAAAGTCGGCACATGGAATTTTAACTACTTCATATCTGTGTTTAAGGGTTGTCTACCCTCAATAAATTGTGGTTGAAAATGGGACTTCGGACTTTTTACGAGAGCATCAATTTTACAAATTAAAATAATGGATTTTGGGAAAAATTGATTTGCGCTATCGCAAATGAAATGATGTGTCAAAGGCTATTTTAAAAAATAAGAGTATATTGATAGCAATTTCCTAAATTTCTTCTGAAAATTCTACTATTTTATGCGGCTCAAGGATAATAATCTGTCCCTTCCTGGTTTTCACCCACCCTTTCTTTTCCCACAGACTTAAAACCCGGCTGACCGTAAACAGTGTTGTTCCGATATATTCGGCAATGTCCTTTCGGCTTAACGGGATATCAATACAGATACCATTGGCCTCTTTTTTCCCTGAAGTTCGAACAAATCGCATTAAAGTCCTTGCGATTCTTTGTTCCACCTGTTGGGTGCACAATTCCATATATCGAATTTGCATGTCGTCCAGGCGTTCCAATACAATGCTTAATGCATTTATTGTGACACGTGGAAATTTTTCCATAATTTTTAAAATCTGGGAGCGGTTCCAGGCCACGACCGTGGATGGTTCCATGGCCTGGGCAGTAACGGGGTATTCCTTTTGTTTCATGACGGCAAGGGCTGCGGTCATGTCTCCCGGAGAAATATAACGAAGGGTGATCTCTTTCCCATCTTTGGTGACCTGACTCAACTTAAGTGTTCCCTGTTTTACCCAGAAATAGTTTTTTGCAGGATCTCCCTGGTAGAATAAAATGGCTTTGGGTTTAAGGGGCTGCATGGAACCAATACAGATGATTTCATTGATTTGGTCGGCAGGTAAATCTTTAAAAAGTTCGGATTTATTAAAATTATCAATCATATGATCATGGGTGTTCATAAAATTATTTTCCCGTTGTCTGTGGTCTTTTGTGTCCAACCCCGTATTTTGTATGAATGGACGACAATTTTTAAACAAAAGGATAACCCATAAAATTCGATCTATGTCAATGATATTTATGCATAATATGTTTTAGGTTGCACGATAGCTGCGGAGTATCCATGCGTCTGATGACCTTTTTGGAGTTGATCATAAGATCAGCCATTTGTTTTAATTGGTGGGCCAACGGGTCCAACCACAGATCAGATCCATAGAATGCTATTGCCGGAAAAATGGGAATGTGCCCCCTGATTAACCCGGGTCGGGATATATAAAAGTTATGACCAGAATTCAAGCCGGTTGCCCTCTGGATCATGGAGATAAAAGACCTGTGCACCCCACAGGAGACGAATTGGGGTGGGGTTCAGTCTTTTTTTCGTAAAAGCGCTGTGGCTTGCATGGATGTCTTCCACCTTCAAACTGATGGTGACTCCCTTGCCGTTATTACTTTTGATGGATGCCCGGGCCGTATCGGCAATGCTAAGGCGGGCTGAATCCGTCAGTTGGAATTCCACAAACCATTCCCGGGTGCTAAGAGTGGTCAGGTTCAAACGTGTGGAATAAAAGTGAACGGTTTCTTTCCATTTTTTACAATATAAGATGGTGTTGGATTTGCTGATTTTCATTGTTTAACACCTTTATTTTATTACCTTCATAAGAGCCTGTCTCAAAACCACAATAAACACTTGCATCATAAAACAAAGTTGATATTACTTGTAAGAGTTGAGAATTTTAATTGCCGATAAGGATGAGATAGCCAAATGACCCGCGGTTTTATAAAAGGTGACAGAGAGCAGATGTTCCTGCTTCCTCTCTAACCCCGTATATAATGTGGAGACTTTTTGCTCGTAATCAGGTAATACAAAACGCCTGAAAGGAGCATGAAAATGAGCAGAGAGAAACTGAGAAGTTACAGCAAGGAATTTAAGGCCCAAATCATTAAAGAATGCATTGAAACGAATAACTATGCCGTTGTTGCCAAAAAGCATGATGTCCCAGCTACAACGGTATACACATGGTTTAGACGGGACAAAAACAAACAGAAAACCGATATCCGGAAATCTCAACGAGCTTTGGAGAGAGAACTTGCTGACGCAAAGCTTGAGATAGCTGTGTTAAAAGACCTTTTAAAAAAAACGAACCAGCTCTGGCTGAAAAGTTAGAAGTAGCTGAATCATGAGCCTATCCCAAAAATCCCGTGAGAGGATTAACCCAGAGGAGACAGACAGCAAACATAACGAAACCATTCCAATATTTGTTACGGCGTTCCCATCGGACAACCAGCCTTCTGTACTTTCGCTGTAGCCATGCGAAAGTTCTTTCGACCTTCCAACGATCAACCGGCTTATTGGGAGGTCTGCCTTTGGGCGGTTTTCGATTTTGCCATGACCGACGGGGGATCATGGGGGTAATTCCTCGGTGCCTGATGTGATCCCTCAATGTACGAGAGTCATATCCCTTGTCTCCTTGTATTGCATCAGGCCGTTTTCTGGGTCTCCCTGTCTTTCCGGTAATGGTCTCTATTCGGTCTATAAGCGGTTCAACTTGCGCCCTCTCGCTTTCTGCCGCTCCTGTAGAAATAACGGAAAGGGGTAGTCCGTTGCCATCCACCAGAGCATGGATTGTAACTCCCTTGCCTTTAAAGCCATACTGGACATCTTCGCCACCGCCTTTGCCGGCAGCAAATGATCCATCTACAGATGATCGACTCCAGTCTATAAGGCCCAGTTCATGGGCCTGCCCCATAAGAAGGGCTTTGATCTTTGACCATGTTTCATCAGTTGTCCATATTCCCAACCAACGATGTGATGTTGAACGTGCTCCAAATCCTTTACCTCTTGGGGCATCAATCCACCTGGCTCCTGTAATAAGGACCCAAAGTATGGTGTTCAGTATATCCCTGAAGAATGCATGGGGACGACCTTTTCCCGATTTTTTGGGTTGCTCCGGGAGAAGTGGTTCAATCACTGCCCATTCGACATCTGTCAATCCAGTAAATTTGCCTGACATCCTCTTCCTCATTGTTCAAAGGTTGTTCTTTCTTGTCAGGCAAAAAATAAGACCTGGTAATAACACTGTAAAATGGATTTTTGGGATAGATTCATACATTAAAAAAGGGTATCCGGTCCAGAAGGTCATTAAATATGCCTCTATTGCCAACTCGACATGGTATCAAAGAGATAAGCATGTTGAGGAGGATGGCCGTCATAAAAATCCGGGAAGGCCCATACCAGGCTTCACAATCAACCCCGATGGCTCTGTTATACCGGATGAACTGATCATATCAGCCCTTGTAAACTATAGAAGCCGTAAAGAATTTGCCAATGGAGGTGGCTATCAGAAACTTACCCATTATCTGAGAAGGGATTATGGTTACACTGTCAATCCCAAAAAGGTTTACCGACTGTGCCGGGAACAAAACATATTATTGCCTCTCAAGAAGAAGCGCCATACAAGGAGGAGTAAAAGGTGCATCAACAGAATTATTACCGCCCCATTTCAGATGTGGCAGTTGGACCTTAAATATGGTTTTGTTCATGGCGAAAACAGGTTTTTCTTTATACTGGCAATAATTGACGTCTACATGAGGTTAATAGTTAATTATCACATAGGGCTAAGCTGTAAAGGGAAGGATTTGGCGTTCACCCTTGACAAGGCACTTAAAGATTTTGGGATACCCAATGAAAATCAATTGGTAATAAGGAGTGACAATGGCACCCAGATGACATCCAAGGTTTTCACAGAACATGTGCAAAACTTTGAAGAGGATCAGATCCTCCATGAACTGATCCCACCGGCAACACCAAATAAGAACGCGCATATTGAGGCATTCAATTCAATATTGGAAACAGAGTTTATCCAGCCCAGGTATTTCATGACTTATGGACAAGCATATACGGAATCCGTTGATTTCATGAGTTTTTACAATTTCTTCAGGATACATAGATCCTTGAAATACAGGACACCCATGCAAGTTTATGAGAGCTATCAGCGCGGTGAGGCACTCAATATTCGGGAAATAAGAATATAAAATTCATTTTTCCTCCCGCCTTGGCCTATTTCCCACAAACGGAGTGAGGAAGTCAAGTCAAGAAAAAAATCGGGGGGTCCCCGCCCCTGAAAGGGGTGGGGTGCCGATTTTTTTCTTTACTTGCTGACGAACGTAGTTATAAAAAAATAGGTCAAGGGGGAAGGAGATCAGCTATAAAATGAGCGGTTATGGAAAACCTACATCCAAAAGAAATCTACGAGATAAAACTCTCCATAAAAAAGGGGTTGACCCGCTTCCTCCATCAGTTGATGAATGGGTTCCAGGGGACCACCCAGTACGCTTCATCTATTCTTGCTTAGATCAGATGGAGCTTGATAGTTTTTATGAAAGTTATGCCAGTGAGGGACGTCCTCCCTATGATCCTCAAACCATGCTTAATATACTGATATATGCATATAGCAAGGGGATTCGTTCTTCTCGTAAAATTTCCCGAGCCTGTGAAGATGAGATCCCATTTCGGTGGATAAGTGTTGATTGAAATTTTGTGTTGTTAGAAGTTGAACCAATTATTTTGACTGGAACATGTCCTTTAATGGCCTAAATTCTCAAAACCCAATCAAAGTCTATGTCCTTTTTCACAACATTATGCTGACCACATTTTTAAAAGAGGATTCGCTACGCTCATCCGTAGTGGGTTTTTTTAGGCATGGGTGGAGAGCATTTATATATCTGCCATTGGCGGGTAGATATTCTGATCGGATTCTTTTGTTATAAGATTTAGTATTTTCTATGAGTTACGGAAATTTTTGATAAAACTAAGGAGGGGGAAGCAGAAAAAACTGCTTCCCCCCCAAGGGCATTTATATAAATGCTCCCCACTTCGGCTATCCCTCGCCGGGTTGCTCCCCAGCAGAGCCCGACTCCGTTTCACCGAAACTGTTATTTCGTGGTTATGTCTTCGGTACTTTTGATTTTCAACACCATGTCAGCGTCCACCGTTTTTTTGTCGCAAAACATGGCATAGGTTAAAGCTTCTTCACAGATATTGCCGATCAATCGTGGAAACCCATAAGAATATTCATGTATGGCAGCCAAAGCATCCTCGCCAAAAATGGGTGATGTGCATCCAGCCCACTTGAGACGAGAATCAATATAATAGACAGTATCTTTCTCCGATAACCCTGTCATATGATAGCGCATTCTTATCCTCTGGCTGAAGGGTTCCATGACGGCGTAGCCCATCATGCGTTTTAAATCGGATTGCCCCGATAAAATGAGCAAAAACGGATCAAAGGAGTCCATTTTAAAATTCGTCAGCAATCTGAGTTCTTCAAGAGGTCCCTGTTTAAGCAAATGAGCTTCATCGATAATGAGCACTATGGTGCGTCCCCGTTGTTCTTTGGCATCCAGGAATTCTTTCTGAATCTGCTGGTAATTGGCGCTTTTAGTGAACTTGTTGTTCAATCCCAGCAATGCATTGATATGACGAAGAATATCACTCCGGTTCAGAGTGCTTAGCGGCGTATAAACCACCTTGAAAATGTTTTCATTAAGAGAATCGGCAAAGCGCCGGATGGTAATGGTTTTTCCCACACCTGGATCACCGGTCAGCAGCATGATACCGCCCCTGCGTTTCATGTATTCCAGCCGTGCAAGCGCTTCCTTGATGACCGGTGTATCAACCATATCTGCGGTGCTGATCTCCTTGTCAAAGGGATATCGTTTAAAGCCGAACCAGGCCGGCAGGTCTTTCATTTTTTCACCTTTGCGTCGGCATAAGATATAACCGGCTCAGATTGACAGGGTTTAAACGTCCTTGCATTTTGTCTTTTATCAACGAACTTGATACGCCCGACCCTGATATCCTTGTCATAGATATAAAGTTCCCTGTCATTATCCACCGGATGGGCGGATATCCACACGCTGCCGGATGTATGCGGTGGGGACTTCATAAATATGCCCTTTGAAGCTGATGGTGGCATCATTTAACACCAGGGTCAATGACAAAACCGTTTCCGAAGGGGCAAACGCATGCCCGACGATCATGCGGCTGTGGTCATCAATAATTGCGCATAAGATGGCCTTGTATGTTTTTCGATTCAAGGTCACCGGAGGGCCATGCATGAAATCACACATCCAAAGACTGTTTACGTGATCGGTTTCAAAAGCGGTTCTTGCATCCCGACGTTTATTCCCGAATCTGAGTAACTTTTCCTCCTTAACGATCCTCAACAACGTATTGTAATGAATGAACGACGTGTCGGTCAAATGCTCCTGCATGAGCTTTTCATGAAGCCGTTTGACGGTGATATGGGGATAGGCCCTGCATGTCACCCGAATGGCGTCCATCACCTGTGGATCGGCTTTCCTGGGTCTGCCTTTATCTTTTCTGACTTTGGGTTTTAATCCGTCAAAGCCGTTTTTCCGGTATGCCTTGAGCCAGGATTTGAGTGTAGACACTTTGACCTGCCGGTTGCCATAGCGTGGAAAGGCATGGCGTTCGGCGGCCTGGGTGCGAAAATATTCATTTTGCACTCTTCCAGGCTCCGCCAACACCGGGCTGATCAGCTTGTAGCGGACCAAAGCAATCTGTTCACGGGTTTCGTTGTCCATAACACCTCCGATTGTTGTAATTTATACCAAAAATCGTTGTAATTATGACCAGCATAACTCATTGAAATAAAAGATGTTATCAATGCTGTGTCTCGGCGCCACATAAATCGGTATCTGTGTTGATGGTCCATGGGGTGGTCAACAAAGCAATGAACATTTTTCGTCCGAGGGAGACGATACTTTACGGTGACCGCATGCGCTCACAGGATGTTCTTCCAAACAACCATTTCCCGGTTTGAATGAAATGATATCGTATGATGGGGACTACACTGTGGCGAGTCGGGCGATCGCCGTCAGCGCCACTTTGAAGATAAAGAAAAATCGTTGTGATCATATCCTTTGGGCCGACCCGGCGGAATGTCGGCAGGGGAAATTCTTCATGAAGAACATGATGTCCTCGGAGAAAGCCGGACAGCAATAATACGGCCCAGGTCTGAACCAGATAGGGGGTGACCCAGCAATCCGGATCGAGTTTGAGCGTTGCACCATGGTAACCGACCTGTCCCATTTTCTGGAAATCATATACCATGAGCAAGGCTCCGACTACGGCATCGGTCGTGTATTGATGGTAAGGAATTAACTGGCGGGGCAATAGGGAAAGGGTTCTGCCGGTCTTGACGCATAGAAACCTGGCAACCGGCACTTTCTCCTTTTTATAAGGGAAAAGCTCAACGGCATAACGATAATACTCTTTGATTGGCTTGCAGCAGTCTTCACCCTCGCAAATCAGACATTTCCTGCCAATATACTCCTGAAAACAGATGTTAAAAAAATCAGCTTTATATTCCCAGATGCTTGGATATGTGTTATCGAAAAGGTATTGGATATCTAATATCCTGTCAGGGGGTTGGGAAGGAGGTGTCTATTGGCGTAGAATGTTTCTCCTTTCCAACCTTTCCCTTTTTCAATGGTGTTGGTCAAAAATTCATTGTGACTTCCCTACATTAAAAAAATGACTATACACATATCAGCGGTTGAATTAATTTGCAATTTTGCTTTGAAAAGACGTAGAAATAATGTTGTAATCAACAGATAAGCGGCAACATTGTTCCAGATCACCGGGCAATCTGTCGATTTCGTGCTCGCCATGAAAATGAATTTAAAAATTTCTTCCATGAAACACTTCGTCCCTGCAGTGAGTCTGGCCTTCTCAACTTGGGAAAAATATTCCTTGATGGCACCAAGGTAAAAGCCAACGCAGCTTTATCCGCCAGTCATACTTTAGATCATATCAACAAAATTCTTGAAGAAGCTGAAGCTATAGACAAGGAAGAAGATGAAAAATATGGTGAGGCGGAACGAGGAGACCGACTTCCCAAGGATTTGGCAAACCCACAGGAAAGGATCAAACGCATCAAGGAAGCAAAAGAGCGCCTTGATAATGAACTCAAAAAGAAACAGGATGAGCAGGCCCAGAAAGTAAAAGATCATAAAAGAACCAGCCCCAAAAGAGGCCGCAAACCAAAACCCGTAGATGAAGTCAAAATAAAAAAGAAAGCCAATACGACTGATCCAGAAAGTCGCATCATGAAGACTCAAAGGGGCTTTGTCCAAGGCTACAACTGCCAGGCAGCATGCACTGAAGATCAAATCATTGTATCTGCAGATGTTACTCAGGAAGAAAATGATCTTTATCAGCTTGAACCTATGCTAAAGGACTTGACGTCGGCTATCTCCAAAGCAGCACTCAGTGGAGATGTGGAGTCTCTTGCCGCAGATGCCGGCTATTTCCGTGAAGACCTTGATATCAAAGGGCTTGAGAATGAAGGGCCAGAACTTCTCGTTTGCACAAAAAAGAGTCATAAACTCCGTAAAGAGCTAAAACAAAAAGGATGTCCTAAAGGGAGGATACCCAAGAATATATCAAATCGGGATCGGATGGATCGTAGACTACTTACCATACGCGGGTACGGTATTTATAAAAAAAGGAGTTATACCATCGAACCGGTTTTTGGGCAGATCAAACAATGCCTGAACTTGGATACGTTCTTAAGAAGAGGCCTGAAAGCAGTAAAAAGTGAATGGACACTTGCGTGCTCAATTTCAAATATAATGAAATTATTGAGACATAAAGGCATAGCATAATGAGTCCAAGAGGGGCAAACCCTTCCTTGTGATTTAATATCAACTTGTCAAAGATCAAATGTAAAATAATTAAATTTCGGTTAGGCAGTTTTCGATATAATATCGGTTTTTAAAAATGATTTTGGGACAGCCTCAGTCCTCCTTTTTTAAAAAAATGGATCAAAAGCTTTGTACTCTTGCAGAAAAAAATTATGAGTTGGATGGGATGGCAACAACGCTTATATCCATATTTATTAAAGATCATGTTGCATCCTGGTGTCATTCAGGAGACAGCCGTCTGTATCATCTAAGAAAAAATCGAATACAGCAAATTACACAGGACCAAACGCTTGCCCGATTTTTAATAGAGGAAGGAGAGTTGACAAAACAGCAGGCGAAACATCATTATTCAAAAGATGTAGTAGATCAATATATCGGTTGCCTGGATTTGATTCCTGAATCTGGAAAGATTCATCTTGAACCGGATGACATGGTCATTTTAGCTTCAGACGGGCTTTACAGGTCTATAACTGAAGAAGAAATTTGTCAGGTAATTACTCGGTTCCCAAAGCCTGATCAGGCGGTTGATGCATTAATCAAGTTGTCTCTTGATGCAGGTGGGAAGGATAATGCCACTGTGGTTATCGGAAAAATCCATTGATTTTTACATTTTGGTACGGAATTAAGTATCTTATGTTTTGTTTCCTATGGTAGTCTTCTTGAGAAAAGTGATTGAAACAACATCCTTAGCAGTCCGGTGAATGTAAGAATCCAGGCTAAAAGTGCAAAATAGATAAAATAATGGGGAATTACAATTAAAAATTTGAGATCTATGGATCTGGCAAGCTGATAGGTACAGGTCGTGTACATCCCTAACGGGAAGACCATCCCCCAATACTGAGGTTCATACTTGATCGGCACATGCCGCACAACCAACCTCCAGATCTCAAGAATAAGTAAAAACGGAATCCACCATGTTGCCGTTGACCAGAAAAAAAGGCTGACGCCAATAGTAAACGGCAAGAGATGTTCTAATAATTGGACTTGAGAACTGTTTACTATAAGTGTTGCCCCTGCCAGGGTGGAAATGGCCACCGCCCCCATGTTGATCCAGTAGGTGGGGCCAAGGGCTTTTGGCAACATTGGAAAAAACATAAAGCGATAAAAAATTAAAAGAATGATGAGCATGTAGAACAAGCCGCCAAGTAAAAACAGGCACATTGAAACAAATAATAATACTTCGCGATAAAGGACAGTGCCTGAAGAGACCAGGGTACTTAATATGGATATGGATTGTGTGGCAACTACGGCAACAAGCCAGACGCCATTGATACCTTTTCCCAGAGGTGGTTTTTGGTAACGGATCGTAAAGGCCGTGAAAACTGAATAAATAATCACCACCCAGAGAAAAGCACCCACTGCCAGTAAAACAGAGCTTAGCATGTAAGCCTGTTTAAGAAGGATACATTGACTGCCCAGAACACAAGTTGCCGCAATAATAGTAAAAAAACCAACCCCAACAGAATGCTCACCCAGGTCTGACAGGATTCGTTTCGGATAAAAAAGCACCCGTGCAATGGTAAAACCCCACAGAACTGCATAAAAAACAACATTGAGCCAAAGCAGAATATGATCAATGAACCGAAATCCCACCAAGTGACAGGCAATTGAGACTATGCCTGTGGCCATAACCATGGCAAAATAAGCCGGGGAAAGATTAGCAACGGTGGATTGAAGCCTATTCCAAATTGGTACGGGCTGGCTGTCAGATTTCACCATTGGCTTTCCCGGGTAGCTTTCTAAACACCAGATGACGTCTGAAGGCATAGCTGAATGGAGCGCTCCATATATGAACCAAACGGCTGAAGGGAGAGAAGGCAAGCAGGGCAAAGGCACTCAAAATGTGAACCTTATAGCTGACAGGCACGCCAAACATCAGGCTCGGATCAGGAGAGAAAAAAACAATTCCCCTGATCCAAGGTGCTATGGTATAGAGCACGTTATAGTGACCGAAGATGATGTTGTAAATCCCGGCTCCAGTAACAAAAATGACGCCGCTGATGGTAATGATATCGTTCAGTGTACCTGCTGCCTGAATACGTGGAACAGTTATCCGCCGCCAGAGCAGCAGCAAGGCGCCGAATAAAGCGGCCAGGCCCACCGCCAAACCGGACCAGTAAGCCATAAACATGTGAAATTCAGCGCTGATACCTAACACATCCAGATAGCGCTGGGGTATCAAGAGACCACCTGCATGCCCCAGAAACGTAAACACGATACCCCAGTGAAACAAAACAGATCCGTAAAACAGGGATTTTTTTTCCAGAAATTCACTGGATCTGGCATTCCAGTGAAAACGATCGGTGACATACCGGAACCCATGTCCCACCAGGAACGTGGTTAAACACAGATAGGGAAAAACCGTAAATAAAAGTTCATATATTAAATCCATGATTCTCTCCTTTTAATCCAACCTGCATTCGGCTAGCCGCTTAAGTCGTTATAATTTCAATATTTTTTATGTGAAAAAATTGTTTAAACTCCCTCAATTTAAAGAATCCCAAGAACCTTGATTTTTAAGGCTGTCCGCCTTAAGTGGGTAGCCTTGTATTCAATTTTGTCTTTTCTGCTCAGCCTGTGGTTGTGGAGAATGCCTTTTTGACTCAAAGTGCTTAACAGCCAAATCAGCAAGGGGCTGAAGAAGACTCGAATAAAGTGGCGCTATTGGCCGAAGGCGTGTGATGTATGTGTCAAAATTTTCGAAAGATTCCCAGATCACCTTCTCCGCTTTTTTCTCTGGGCAGAGACAAAGAAATTCAAGCATCAACGGAAGGTAGTCTGGCAGTTCTCCTGTTATTCGTTCATAACCGAAATCCTGATAAACCTGTTGTATCCGGGTCAACAAACCGGCCCGCTTTTCATTGTCTCCCCAGATATGATATGTAAGGTTCATGGAAGTGTCAGTGCTTATGTCAAACGCTGCCGTATAGGTCTCCTGGATATGAATCAATGATTCTGTTCTGATATGAGTGATGAACTCACTGATGCTGTTTTTAAATTCATCAGGGGGCATGTCTGACAAAATGGATTCTACCTCGCTGATTTGCCTGAAATAGTCTTCACCAGGATAGTGCAGCAAAACAGAGAGTGCTTTAAAATGTATTTTAAGGTCTTGTTTCATTATCGGTCATTCCTCCGGAGAACTTTCATACGCCGTCTTCAAAGCCGCAGGATCCCTGGCCGGTGAACAGATCATCATTCTTAGGTGGTGCTTTGGGCAGGACGGTTCGATCCTCAAGATGCGCCAGGGATAGGAGATTGTAAATCTCCTCGATAGTTTTTTCTGATAGAGCAACGCTGTCAAGCACTGTCTGATCAACCTTATTCTCAATTCGTTTGGATCTCATAAAATGGCGGACTGCGGATAAACGTTTGAGTGCCTGACGGACAGGTGCTTGATCCCCTGCCGTAAGCAGGTTTGCAAGATAGGTGATCGGAATCCGGAGCGTATCAATAAAATCCTGTTCCTTGGAAGATTCCGTGTGATATTTAACCGGACTCAGGGGGGGAATATACCAGACCATGGGAAGTGTTCTAAATTCCGGATGCAGAGGCAATGCCAGGTTCCATTTTTTAATTAATTTGTAGACAGGGGAACGGGCGGCCGCACTAAGGACAGAGTCCGCAATACCTTCCGCTGCTGCTGCTTTTTGGATTTCAGGATCTTCAGGATCAAGCAGAATCCCCAGATGGGCCGGATACACCTCCTGGTCAGATACAGCAGAAGCTGCTTCTGAGATCCGGTCTGCATCGTACAGCAACAGGCCGACGTACCGGATACGGCCGACACAACTGTGCGCACACAGGGTTGTCAAACCGGCTTCGATACGCGGGTAGCAGAAGATACACTTTTCTGCACGGCCGGTCTTCCAGTTAAAATATACTTTTTTATAAGGGCAGCCGGATACGCAGTAACGCCAGCCGCGACAGCGCTCCTGGTCAACCAGTACAATGCCGTCCTCATCCCGCTTGTAAACGGCACCTGAAGGGCAGGAAGCAACGCAGGCAGGGTTGAGGCAGTGCTCGCATAATCGAGGCAGATAGAACATGAAGATATTACGAAATTGTAAATATACCGCGTAATCCAGGTTTTTAAAATTCACATCCCCCGGAGCTGTCTCTCCCAAACCGGCCAGGTCATCCTCCCAGTTCGGTCCCCATTTGAGCTCAATAGGATCACCGGTCAGCTGGGACCTGGGCCGGATAGAAGGCTGATGCTTTTGGTGGGGGCTTTTCACCAGGCGTTCATAGTCGTAACTCCATGGTTCGTAATAGTCATCAATGGTGGGTAAATCAGGGTTGTGGAAAATATTCAGCCCT
This sequence comes from uncultured Desulfobacterium sp., assembly GCA_963674605.1. Taxonomy (GTDB): domain Bacteria; phylum Desulfobacterota; class Desulfobacteria; order Desulfobacterales; family Desulfobacteraceae; genus Desulfocicer. The sequence goes on from OY771474.1 coordinate 4,054,994, forward strand.
TTGGCCAGGCGGCCTCCTGATTTTAACTCCAGTTGTCCAGCGTTGAGGTGCCAGCCTCCTTTATGAATACTCTGATTTTCCCAGCGTTTGGGGTATCCGATGCCGGGCTTGGTCTCAACATTATTAAGCCACATGTATTCGGCACCTTTACGATTGGTCCATACATTTTTGCAAGGGATACTGCAGGTATGGCAGCCGAGACACTTGTCCAGATTCAACACCATTGTATATTGAACTTTAATCTTCATACCAATCGATCTCCCCTGCTTTTTGGATCACAATGATCTCATCCCGTTGGGACCCCACCGGTCCATAATAATTAAACCCGTAACTGAGCTGTGCATAGCCGCCAATCATATGAGTTGGTTTGACCATAATCCGGGTGACACTGTTGTGGGTACCACCCCGCTGTCCGGAAAGTTTTGATTCCGGCGTGTTGATCAGGCGTTCCTGGGCATGATACATGAACGCGTTCCCTTCAGGTATCCTTGGACTGACCACAGCCTTGGCCATAACCACACCGTTGACGTTAAAACATTCTAACCAGTCGTTGTCGTTGACATCAATTTTTTTTGCATCCGCATCGCTGATCCAGATGGCTTCTCCCCCCCGAAAGAGCGTCAGCATGATCAGTGTATCTGCATAGGTGCTGTGGATGGACCACTTTGAATGAGGGGTCAGATAGTTGAGTATCAGCTCTTTGCCTGGATGCCGTTTGACATTGGTGGACTCAAGGGTGAGCATATCCAGGGGAGGACGATACAGCGGCAGGTGTTCTCCAAAATCCCGCATCCATTGATGATCCTGATAAAACTGGGCCCGGCCGGTGAGGGTTCGGAACGGGATCTTCTCTTCAATATTAATGACAAACGGTGAATAGCGTCTCTCTTCAGATTCAATGCCGCTCCAGATGGGTGAAGTGATTATTTTTCGAGGCTGAACCGTAAGATCATCGAATCGTATCTTTTCGACTTGACGGCGGTTGCTCAAGTGCTGAAGGCTCAATCCTGTCTTTTTTTCAACCCCTTCCCAGGACTTTACAGCAGTTTCTCCATTTGTTTCCGGTGCAAGTGCAAGAATCATTTCAGCAACATCTTTTGCCTTTTCCAGGGAAGGCATTCCCTTGCTGATACCATCCTTGTCTATTGTTCCCACAATTTTTTTCAAGGATTCGTATTCATCGGATGCATTCCACGTAACCCCTTTTGATCCGATACCAGCTGTTGCTGCCAATGGTCCCAGGGCCGTCATCATCTTGTAGGTATTGGGAAAATCACGCTGGATCACCGACAGGTTGGGAAGTGTTTTTCCTGGAATCGCCTCTGTTTGTCCTTTGCGCCAGTCCTTGACCTCTGGCTGGGCGAGCTCGCCAGGACTGTCGTGCATCAACGGAGATGCCACCAGATCCTGAGCCTTTCCAAGATGATCAGCCGCCAGTTCGGAAAACTTTTCTGCAATGGTTTTAAACTGATCCCAGTTGGTTCGTGTTTCCCAGGGTGGATCAATGGCAGGATTGAACGGATGAATGAATGGATGCATATCCGTAGTACTTAAATCATGCATTTCATACCAGCCGGCAGCTGGCAGGGCGATGTCGGCATAAAGCGCACTGGTGGACATACGCAATTCCAGAGTTACCAGCAGATCCAATTTACCCTCCGGAGCCGGTTCTCTCCATTTGATTTCTTCGGGTCGCAGGCTTGTGTCTGTATTCAAGACCGCATTTTCAACCCCAAGCAGATGTTTCAGGAAATACTCATGCCCTTTTCCACTGGCACCCAGCAGGTTGGCCCGCCAAAGAAACAGCATCCGTGGAAAATTTACCGGGTTATCCGGATCTTCTATGGCAAATTGAAGTTTGCCGTTTTTAAGTTGTTTAACTGCATAGGCCACTATTTCTTCATCGGTTGTGGCTCCCTGATCCATTGCCTCTTTGCACAGCTCTATGGGATTTTGATTGAACTGCGGATAGGATGGCAGCCATCCCAGACGGGCTGCAATCGCATTGTAATCGGCCATATGACGGGCAGATACTGTTTGGGTTAACGGAGACTGAATAGCACTGGGGTTAAAGTTATCGTAACGCCACTGGTCGGTGGCAAAATAAAAAAACGAGGTGCCGTTCTGCTGACGGGGGGGACGGAGCCAGTCCAACCCAAATGCCACCTGGGACCAGGATGCCTGGGGGCGGACTTTCTCTTGACCGACATAATGTGCCCAGCCACCGCCATTGACTCCCTGACAACCGCATAACGTGGTCATCCCGACAATGGTTCTGTAAATCATATCGCTGTGGTACCAGTGATTGCTACCAGCCCCTAATAAAATCATGGATTTTCCGCGGGTTTTTTCAGCGTTGTCAGCGAACTCCCGGGCCACGCGAATGACATCCACCGGCGGTACACCTGTTATACTTTCCTGCCAGGCAGGCGTATAGGGTTTAAGGTCTTCATACCCTGACGGATAATCTGCCGTTGTCTCAGGCGCTTCCCTGGGAAGAACCCCCAGGTGGGCTGCCATGAGGTCAAAAACAGTGGTGACATATATTTCTCCCGATGGGGTTAATAATTTTTTGACGGGTGTAATGCCGGTTTTGGATGATGTCTGGTGGAATTCAAAGACAGGAAAGGAGATTGTCTTCCAGGCTTTTGCCTCCAATGCAAAACTGAGCAGCGGTCTGATGGGTTTACCGTTTTCTTCCATCTTCAGATTCCAGAGGCCCTCTTCACTCCACCTGAAACCGATGCTGCCGTTGGGAACACAAAAAGACGAATCTGCGCTATTGTACAGCATTGTTTTCCACTGGGAATTCTTGGATGTAATATCCAGGTCTGAAGCACGCAAAAATCGCCCGGGAGTCCAGGTGTCACCGTTTGGATCAAGCACTACAACAAAGGGAAGATCAGTGTAGGTTTTTGCATAATCCATGAAGTATTCAACCTGGCGGTCGATGTAAAATTCTTTGAAGATGACGTGGGTCATGGCCATTGCAAGGGCACCATCTGTGCCTGCTTTAGCAGGCAGCCAGGTGTCGGCAAATTTAACATACTCTGCATAGTCTGGTGCCACTGCGGTTACCCTGGCACCCCTGTAGCGGACTTCCGTAAAAAAATGGGCATCTGGTGTGCGGGTCATGGGCACATTTGTCCCCCACACGATCAGGTATGTGGATTCATACCAGTCTGCACTTTCAGGTACATCGGTTTGCTCCCCCCAGATCTGCGGTGAAGCGGGCGGCAGATCACAGTACCAATCGTAAAAACTGATCATGGATGCACCGATAAGTGAAAGAAAACGTGCGCCAGAGGTATAAGATACCATGGACATGGCAGGAATCGGGGTGAATCCGAAAATCCGGTCTGGACCGTAGGCCTTGATGGTGTGAATCAAGGATGCAGCAATCATAAGGGCTGCCTCATCCCAGGATGCCCTGACAAACCCGCCTTTCCCCCGGTCCTTTTGAAACCGGCGGCGTTTTTCAGGATCATCAATGATGCTTAGCCATGCCTTGACCGGATCTTCAGATCGCTCCAGCGCATCCCGCCACATTTCCATCAGGCTGGATCTTATCAAAGGATATTTTAATCGCACTGGACTATAGGTGTACCATGAATAGGTCGCTCCCCGCGGGCACCCTCGGGGCTCGTGGTTTGGATAACCGACTCCGCAATCCGGATAATCCGTATTCTGGGTTTCCCAAACCAGGAGGCCGTTTTTAACATAGACATCCCAGGAACAGGACCCGGTGCAGTTGACGCCATGGGTGGAGCGGACTTTTTTATCGTATTGCCAGCGCCGCCGGTAAAAATCCTCCCACTCCCGCTGACCACAGCGAGTCTCAGACCAATTATCAGCGGTTTTTTCCTCCCGGCAACCACGTGTGCTGGCTTTTGATCGAAAAAACCGCAGCCGGTTCAGAAACGATTCCTTAAGCATAGAACACCTCTTGTGTTAAATGATCAGCCAAAATATTTCATAAATTGTACTCGTTCATAAACTGCTGGATCATCAGCCTTTGACTGACTCAATTTTCCCCTGAAGTCTTGGAGGTTATTATAATTATGTGCACTCATCCAATTTTTAAGAGTATCGGTTACCTCTTGAAGATATCCAATTTTTTTTCGGTATAGTGCAGACACCATCTGTACGGCTTGTGCTCCTGCCAATATTTGTTTGATAACGCTTTCACCATCATGAACCCCTGTTGAAGCTGCCAGATCACAGCTAACTCTTTGGGACATAATGGCGATCCATCTCAATGATTGGGCTAAGTCTGAAGGGGAACTGAAAACAAAAGAGGGCTTTATCTTTAATTTTTCAATATCAATATCCGGGCTGAAAAATCGGTTGAAAAGAACAATACCGGAAACACCCGATTCTGATAGTCTTTGAATCATGTTGCCAAGGTTTGAAAAATAATAGCTGATTTTAAGAGATACTGGTATTGAAATCGTATTGACAAGTTTCTCTACTATTTCAAAATAGACATCATTCTGTTCCCGGGCTTCTATTTTAAAATTTGATGGCAAAATAAACATATTTAATTCAATTGCATCAGCTCCTGCATTTTGAATTTCTTTGGCAAAAGCAACCCACTCATGGGAATAAACACAGTTGATACTGGCGATAATCGGGATGGATACTTTTTCTTTTGCACCCTGAATCAAGTGAATGTAATTACTCAGCTTTTTCCCTCTTAGATGGAAATCGTAATAATCAAACTGCTCCAGGTTAACGCCAGCAGTTTGTGCATCCTTGATAACAGCGTCGTACTCAAAGGCAATTTCTTCTTCAAAGATTGATTTTAATACCACGGCTCCTGCACCGGATTCTTCGATTTTTTGAATTTTTTCAACAGAATCGGTTAAACCAGAGCTGCCGACAATGATCGGATTATTAAGGGTTAATCCAAGGTACTTGGTTGAAAGGTCAATCATCTTAATACCTCCTTTGTTTAAAATAAGGCCCATGTTGCGTTTCGGAGCCTGTTTAAAAAATCAAAACTCACAAAAGCAAGAGTAACGAATATTGTCGATATCTTGAAAAAAAGTATTGTAAGTTCTCAATAAGTCCAGGAATTCACTGTTTTTTTTGAATAGCACCCAGTGTTTAAAAGGTTATCAGAGTTTATCAACTCGGGTTATTGAGAATTTACAAAATATTTTTACAATTGGCTGATATTATTGCTATCTCATGGGAAGATTCTCTAATAAGATCTTGAAACACAAGATGAGCCGCCTGATTGAACCATGGATCAAAAGTTACAAAACCACCTGAATAGGGTGTTTATCTGGATAATGAATTTGTATTTTTCAGATTCCACCGAATTAAGTGGTAAATGCATAACCACCTGATATTACCAATAGTGGCCTTTCAATAATTTGAATTAAAAGTGATGTTTTTGCATGCATCACCACAGGATATTGTGCCTTCCTGCACTCACTATTGGGTTCAGCTACCACTTAATTCGTTGGAATCTGGTATTTTTATATATTGCTCCATTTTTATTTTAAAATCAAAGATTTTTTTATTCTGAATTCCCGTTTTATTATAACGATGTGATCGGTATGGGTACATTTGTTTTTCCCACACAGAGTTACAGAAGCAACTCAAGGTCGCCTGGCCTCTTTCCAAAGCCGCCACTATGGCTTGTATCGGTTTCATCAACCTTGTTTAAATTTCAATTCTTTACGTTCTGATCATGCATAACTGTGGAGACCGGGGAGCAGATTTACCCCGAAATAGGTGAAGAGCACGGCCATGAATCCGATAATGGAAACCCAGGAAATTCGCCTGCCATGCCATCCCCTCATCATACGCAAATGGAGCAGAATGGCATAGATAAACCATGTAATAAGCGACCAGGTCTCCTTGGGGTCCCATGACCAATAAGCACCCCAAGCAGAGTTGGCCCACACGGCCCCCGTGATGATGCCAATGGTGAGAAAAAGAAACCCGAACATCACCATCTGATGAATCAGTTCATCAATGACATCCAGTGAAGGAAGTCTTGCCATCAGTGAAACGATGGCCAGGGTATCGGGTTTTACAAGATACATAATACTAAATCCAAAGGCAACGGCGAATCCGGCATATCCCAGAAAACAGGTGATCACATGGGCAATGAGCCAATTGCTCTTGAGTGCGGGAATCAGGGGAGTAATCTTGTCTCCGATGGATGGCGTCAGAGAGGCATAGGCAATGGCAAGAAAGATCAACGGAGTGGTAAATGCGCCAATGGTCCTCTCTTTGTATTTATATTCGACAAAGAGATAGAGTGCCGCCACGGTCCATGAGAAAAAGATCAACGATTCATACATATTGGAAAAAGGGGCATGGCCATACCCTACCTGATAGGACTCTATCCATCGGAGAAGAATTCCCAAGGTGTTTCCTGCAAAACCTGTCACAAGAACTAACAGACCTATCTTTGCCATACCTTCTTTTTTAAAGGTCCATGAACCGATGTAAAGGACAGATGCCAAAGCGTATACAAATGTGGTTATAGACAGTAGCATTGAACTGTTCATAATATTGTGTTTCCTTTTTTATAAACCAACAAAATCTTTCTTTTTTTTACAGGAAGTCAATTGTCTATGCTCCAACAAGGGTTTCGGGTCGATCAGGTGCCGCTTAAACCAGTTTCTAGCTTCATGATTTAAATATTTCCTTGATCTATTGGCGTTCAACGTTGATTTAATAAGAATTAAGCCACTCTTTTAAATCCTTTATGCACTATTGTTATACCAATCCTGGTCACCATACAGTTTATCCTGACATTCCTGGCATATCCCATGACTGAAGTGCGCATCTGAATGTTTTTCAATATACATTTCAATTTGATTCCAATAGCCTTTATCATCCCTAATTTTTTTGCAGGAAGCACAGATCGGTATAAGACCGCGAAGAATTTTTGTCTCTTCCAATATCTGTTTTGCCTTCTGGACTGCTCTAAACCTTTCTTCTTCCATGGTCTTTCGTTGGATGGTAAGAACAGCCGTTGTCCATATGGCAAACAGAGCAAGCGCTCTGTTAAACAGAACTTTCCACATTTCTCCACCCAGAGGCGAATAAAAAAAACCGGTAATTGTCAGAACAGATGAGACTAAAGCTACCCATACCGTAAAATTTCGTTTTGGTATCCAAAGAGAAACAAGGACGACAGCCACATAAGGAACTCCTGCTGCAACACCTAAGGGGATAAATAGATCAATTGCAAAGATTAAAGTAAAAAGAAAAATATAGGCGGTATAGATCAATGCATGGGGGTGACTTGGTTTTGATGATGCCCCCCCTTTTTTCTTTAATTTTCATATGGTTTTCTCCTTATTTTCTAAAAAAAGTCAACCACGATTACCCAACTGAATCATTAAAAATCTAAATATCAGATATATAAAAAACTTTCCTTGATATAGATCAATAAAGGGAATTTTTTTTAATGGCCTCTTTGCCGTTTTTGGGATAGTTTATATATTTACAGATATCTTATTTAATTTTTTAAGATTGCCTTCCCACAAGAATGTCTGAGACATCTGTAATCTTACCCAACGGCCATGCAACAATTCTTCTGTGAAAGAGCAGGTGCTGGGTGCTGTGTTTTGCCAGCAATTGCTTTTTCGATCTTCGTTGTGGCGGGTGGTTACTGCCATGTCGGTTATATACATAAAAACAATCTCAGGAGGTATCAGGGAATGAAACAGATTAAAATCAAATACGGCCTGGATGAGCACCCCCCACTAATTCAAACCCTGATATTCGGGATGCAATGGCTGGCCATTACCATTGCCACAGTGATCATCATCGGTAAGGTGGTGGCTGGATTGCACTATACCGATTTCGGACAGCAGCTCCTCTACATGCAAAAATTATTTTTTGTCGTTGCCGCATCCTTATTTTTTCAGGTGTTGTGGGGGCACAGGCTGCCGCTTATCACAGGGCCGGCAACGGTGCTGCTGGTGGCCATTCTGGCCGGAACCGGCAGGGGCACCGACGCCATATATACAAGCATTGCAACGGGAGGAGCTTTTCTGGTGCTGCTGAGTGTGACTGGATTATTCTCCTGGATATCCCGCTATTTCACCCCTCGGGTGGTTGCCACCATCCTGATATTGATTGCGCTGACCATTACCCCAACTATCTTGAATCTAATCATCACCACCACCGCAGCTGAAACGCCATTGACCAACCTGGGGTTTGCACTGCTCTTTTTCATGGCCATGATAACAGCCGATCGTCTCCTTCCTGGCATCTGGAAAACCACCATGATCGTCTGGGCAATTATTGTCGGCAGCATAGCCTACCTTGTGGTGGTGCCAACAGAGATATGGCATGACCGGGGACATTTAGGATTGGTGTCCGGTTTTTTCAGCAATTTCACCACCCGTCTGATCTGGGAACCGGGTTTGCTGATATCTTTTTTGATCTGCTTTATCGCCCTTTCCATCAACGATTTAGGTTCCATTCAGGCAGTGGGTCAAATTGTAAACCCCCCGGATATGAAACGCAGGGTGACCCATGGCATAACCCTGAGCGGCCTGTCCAACATGCTCGCAGGTTTCTTTGGTGTGATCGGACCTGTGAATTTTTCCATGAGCGTCGGAATCATCACTGCCAACGGTAATGCATCCCGCTTTTCCCTGATTCCCACCAGCCTGGCCCTGCTGCTCATGTCTTTTTTACCCGGCGTGGTGCCTTTTATCTGGAATGTGCCCGCAGTTGTGATAGGAACGATTCTTCTCTATATCATGTGCGCTCAACTTGCAGCTGGCCTGATGATGGCCTTTGCTACTAAAGAGTTCTCTTTTCAAGACGGTTTGACCATTGGAATACCCATGATGATAAGCATCCTGGTCTCCTATCTTCCTCCCCATGTCAAGGCAAACTTTCCTCCTTTACTGCTGCCGGTGATAGGGAATGGGTTTGCCATGGGCGTGCTGGCGGTACTGATCCTGGAACATATCGTCTATCCTGTGCATGATAGTATATGATATCAATCAATTAGGAACTTACACTATGTCATTGACTATTCTTCTATCCATTCTTTCGGGTATTGCATTTGCAGGAGCAGGGCTTGGCTATAAGATGGCAGAACGTTGGCACTGCCGGGCATCGGTATTTATACTTGTTTTTGCCATAACCGGTGGGACTTTTGCAGGGGTTAAGGCTTTCTTTGAAACTACGGTATGGCTGGAACCAAAGTTGTGGCTGCTGGGAATAGCCATGGGATTTTTATTCGATCTGGCTATTTATTTTATCATGCAGGCCAACAGCCTTGGGCCGGCATCGGTGAGCTGGACAATATTGAATTTAGGTTTACTGGTACCAATTTTTGTTTCACCGTTCATCGCTAACGAAAAAGTGTTGTGGGTGGATCCAATTATTGTGCTGCTCTTTATCTTGATGTTACTGGTGTTTGCCCGTGGGATGAAAGACACTGGGGAAGTGGTTAAGGGGGGGCAGAAGCTTCATATCCTGATGCTGTTAGGAATATTTTTTTCCCAGGGTTTATTTCTGCTGGGCAATAAAATCAAGTACCTGCTGTTCAATGATACAAATACAGCCGGGCTGACCTTCATTGTTTATCTAAGCGGGGGCTTGGGGGGGCTGTTTGTTATTTTATCTATCCAGAAGCGGCTAAATTTTTCTATGAGTGAATGGAAAGCTGGAACTGTAACAGGGATTTGTAATAGCCTTGGAATCATTTTGCTGTTGGGTGCCATGAGTCTGCCGTCGACGATCGTATTTCCCCTGAGCGCATCAATCGCACTTTTAGGAGGTGTGTTTTTGACCAGTTTGATTTATGGGGAGCGACTGAACCGATTAAAAACAACAGGAGTGATGTTAGGGTTAATAGCATTAATATTGGCTGTTTTCAGGGAAAAATTGGTAAGCATCTTAACCAACCTTTGAATATTTAAATTGTCATCACCTATAACTCCTTATTCGTTCATTTGTTTTATGTATTTATTAATTTCGACACCACAATATATAGCAACCTGTGTGGATACCACTTATTCGCAGCGTTTTGTAAGACAAATAGATCAAATTTAGCCTTTAGTTTATATCATTAGATTACAAAGAAGACGGAAATGCTGCTTCAAATCGGGTCAGCAAAGTGCTATCCGCACAGCTCGAATAATTTTGCTTACAAGTTCAACTGCCGCCGGGTTATTTCCCCAAACTACAACTTCTGGCTGGCACCTGATCATGGATAGATGCCTCCACCAATTGCCTGGTAAAATGCGACGCTGTTGATTAGACGTTTTGCCCGGCCTTCTATCAAGTCAAGCTGGGTTTGCTGGCGTTGTTGACGGGCAATCAGGAGCTCCGTATAATCGGCTGCACCGAGTTCATATCGGTTCTGGGTCAGCTCAAGTGAGAGATTGGATGCCTTATCTGCTGCACCGAGGGCCACAAGTCTTTGAGCGTCATTTTCCAATGATTTTAATACATCGGCCATGTTGCGAAAAGATTTCAGAACCACCCACCTGTAGTTTGCTAAGGCCGCATCAAAGGCTGCCAGGGCTGCTCTTTTTTCGGCGGGAAGTCTGGGGTTGAACAGGGGCTGTGTCAGTTGGCCCACCAGGCTCCATATGGCAGACCCGCTATTAAACAACGAACCAAGCGTCAGGGCCTGGGCCCCTAAATCGGCACTCAAATTGAGTTGGGGATAGAGGTTTGCCACTGCGACTTTGTACTCTGCGTTGGCGGCTTTCAGCAATGCCTCGGCTCCTGAAATATCGGGCCTTACATGCACAAGCTCCGATGGTACGATCAACGGCAGTTCCGAAGGCAGGGTAAAGTCCTGTAAATTAAAGGAGGGCTGCATGCCCCCCCCCGGGGCCTGGCCTGCCAGGACTGCCAGAAGATGATTGTTTTGTTCTAACCTGTTGCGCACCAGGGGTAAAGAGGCCCGGTTCTGTTCCAGCTGGGTTTGTAAGGCAGGCACGGACTCAGGGGCTTTTTGACCAAGACGAACACTTTCCCGGGTTAATTCCAGCTGTTCTTCCTGGGATTTTAAGATGCTTTCCATGGTTTCAATCTGCATGGACAGGCTTGCCTGGGTAATGGCAGTTGATACAATGGTGGCTTCAAGGGTCAGGCGTGCGCCTTCCAGTTCAAACAGTTGATAGTCACTTTTAGCTGCCAGGGCTTCCAATGCGCTACGGTTACCTCCGGCAGGGTCAAAGGTGTACCGGACGTCAACGCCGGCATTGTAAAGATCAAATTCCCGGGCATCCCCGGTTTGTCCCAGTGTTCGGGGATTGAAGCGTTGACGCTGTCCACCAAGGCTGACCTCTGCCGTAGGATAAAGGGTCGAGCCGGCCCTTGCGGTATAAAGTTCGTTTGCCTGGCGCAGGGTTGCCTCTGCTGCTGTCAGGGTGGGGTTTTGTTCAAGGGCTTTGCTGACCAGGAGGTTGAGTTGTTCGCATCCCAGACTCTGCCACCACTCTCTTTGTGGTTTTTTCCCCCAGACAATTTTTTGTTTCTGGCCTTGTATGGTGGATTGGTCGTCTAAATCTGTCTTGAGAGGGGTGGAGGTATAGGCGGTTACCCCCGGGGGGGCCGGAGCCTCGAAAGCGGGTCCGACTGCGCATCCCATAAGAAACAGGAAACACAACCCTGGTGTGAGATGACGGGCTAATTTATTTTTGTTGTTCATTTCAATACCCTCGTTTTGTAAATATTCGGGTTGGTAATGTAAATATTTGGCCAGTGCCCCATATTCGCGTATTTGGGACTGCGTAGCATACTAAGTGCTATGTGAGTAGGCCAAACTTAGATGAAGATGGGGTGCTGGCCGAATATTTACCTCGTTTGATTGGATTTTTTCACCTGAAATCAACTCCCTGGCCCTTCTCTTCGTAGGTCACTCCGTCACGGATATGATAGATACGTTTAAATGTGGGAATGATTTTTTCGTCGTGGGTAACCACAATAATGGCAGTTTCAAATTTCTGGGCCATATCGTTCAGGATTCGGACCACAGCCAGAGCCCGTTCACTGTCAAGGGGTGCTGTGGGTTCATCTGCCAGGATCACCGGTGGACGATTGACAAGTCCCCTGGCAATGGAGACCCGTTGCTGTTCACCGCCGGAAAGTTGTGAAGGTACGGCCCGGGCACGATGATCAACATCCAGGGCCTTGAACAACTCCCGGGCACGACTTCGTGCCTCGGCATTGGGCACCCCTGCCAGCATGGGCAGTAAAGCTACGTTGTCTGTGACGTTAAGAAAAGGGATAAGATACGGTGCCTGGAACACAAAACCGATGCGATCCCGCCGCAGGGCCCGGAGGTCTTTGACCTTCCAGCCGTCGTCATAGATGATCTCATCTCCCAGCATCATCCGCCCGGCGCTGGGCTCGATAACCGCCCCCAGACATTTAAGCAGGGTACTTTTCCCAGAACCTGAAGGACCGATCAGCCCGACTACCTCCCCAGGAGCAACATCCATGTCCACCTCCTTCAGGGCATCCACGGCAGTGTTGCCACTGCCGTAGCGTTTTCTTAAGCCTTTGATGTGAATTCCTTTTTCTGCCATGTCAGCCTCCTATGGCCTCGGCCGGATCGACCTTGAGTGCGGCATGAATTGAGATAATGCTCGACAGCACGCAAATAACAATAACTGCGATAAGTCCAAATACAGAATCAAGGGGTTCAAGCAGCACATATTTGGGAAAGAAAGGGGCCATCAACAGGGTCGCTGAGATCTTGCCCACCACAAAACCTATCAAGCCCAGGGCAATGGACTGCTGCATTATCAGTCCTACGATGGTGCGATTTTTGGTGCCGAGAAGTTTGAGAACGGCTATTTCACGAATCTTTCCAAGGGTCAGGGTGTAGATGATAAAGGCGACAATGGCCGAGCTGACAACCGAGAGAATCACCAGGAACATGAATATCTGTCTGGCCGAGGTGGCTATGAGTTTACCCACCAAGATCTCTTCCATCTGGCTGCGGGTGTAGACCGTTAAACGCTTCCACCGGCGGATGGATTCCGCCACTTCTCCTGGCCTGTGGTTCTCCTTAACCTGCACCAGAATCCCATTGACGTAGGGGTTGGTGCTCTGGGATGCGATAACGGCATCAAGCAACCCCGGCACCCCCGGACGGTTAAGGGAAGTATTAGAGACGGTTCGTCGTCGTTGCTGGACTATGGCGTCGTTGTCTTTGAGAAACTGGGCCTCCTGGGCATCCTTGATCGGGATAAACACCATTGGATCTCCATTGGACGAGACCATCCTGCGGGTCAGGCCCACCACGATGTATTGATTTCGGCGGATCTTTATACGGTCGTTGAGCTTGAAGCCCGATGCAATATCTGCCACGGCCTCATAATGACTCCGGGTTATGTGACGGCCGGCAACGAGATGGGGGGGCCAGCCCGGTGTGCCGGGTCCCCCGGCCGTGATGCCGGTAACCATGGCCCGGACATCACGTTCTCCCTGGCGAACCTGCATGGTGAGATAGGTGATGTTGACGGCCCGGAAAACCCCTGGCATACCCCGGATGCTGCGCCAGGTATCATCGTATATGCTGGATGGTTCCGCATAGGGACCAAGGGTGTCCTTTTGCACCACCCAGAGATCTGCACTGCTGTTGTCGAGCAGCACCTTTGCGTCATCCACCATGCCTCGATAGATGCCGGCCATGGACAGGGTTACCCCGATTAAAAGACCGAGTCCCATGCCGGTAAAGACAAATTTCCCCCAGGAGTGAAGAATGTCCCGGCCTGCCAGACTAATCATGGTTTCACCCCCGGGATCTTGTAAACCACGTGAATCCTGCTCTTTTTATTCAAGGTGTTTTCGCTGTACACCACCACATCATCGGACTCCTTGAGTCCTTTTTCTACCTGAACATACCCGGATAGATCGGTTATCCCCGGGGTGATCGGCGTAAATTGCAACTCTTTAGCAATCACCTGCCACACGCCCGTTTGCCCCTCCACATAGTGAATGGCGGCATTGGGAATAATCGGCATGGCTTTAAGCGTTGGCAGGACAATTGTGACCTCAGCCAGCTCCCCCAGCCGGGGAAGGGGATCTGGTATTTGATCAAAGATAACCTTGGCCAGGGTCTCCTCGGTCACTGAATCTGCCAATGGCTCTACCCTTATGACGCTTCCCTCTATAAAATCACCTGCCTGGGATCGCAGCTTGATCCGGGCTGACAGACCAGGCCCAAGACCCTTTGAATTAATTTGATCCAGGCGGACATTGATCCACAGTTCGGCAGGATCAATTAATTCCACGACAGCCTGACCTGGAACTATTGTTGTTCCAGGGTCGTCATCGCATAAGACAACAAGGCCGTCAATCGGCGAGATCAGGGACAGGCTTGTACGTTGTGCCTCCAGAGCCTTTTTATCTGCCTGAACCCGCATCAGATCCTGACGTGCTGCGCTTAATACAGCCCTTGCAATCAGCAGTTCATGTTTTTTGGTGGCAACCAGCTCTTCACTGGTGGATCGTGCCTTTAACAGTTGTTGGTATCGTGTCGCCTGGGTCTTGGCGAACGCTTCACGCACCTGGGCCTCGTTTACTTGTGCCTTGGCCCGATTGATAGCCGAATCCTGGGCTAGAATACGTTGATCAAGGTCCACCGGATCCATCTTGCCCAGCACCTGTCCCGTTTTCACACGATCGCCAACGTCAACATTAAGTATTTTTATACGCCCGGTAAAGATCGGGCCGATTTTGTATGTGCGGCGGGCTTCAACGGTTCCAATGCCAAACAATGCCGGTGAAAGGCTCTTGCTCTCCACCGTGGCTAAAACAATGGAAACCGGTGAAAGGGGGCCTGATCGCAGGGCAACATAGACAAAGAGGACAAGCAGGGGAACGAGTACGGCAAGGAGTCCCAGGGTACGTTTCTGAAAGGGCATGCTTTTCATGAATTTCTCCTGATGCCCCGTTGATAAATTGCAAAGACCTCCGGGGCATCCCGGCGAATGCGGTTTATATCCCCAACCAGCAGGGATTGCATGACCAGTCCCTGGATGGTTCCAATAAATAGTGTGGCCGCAGCCCGGTTGTCAAGGGTTTCATCCAGTTCCCCACAAATTTTTCCCCGTTCAAATAAACCTTCAAGGCGCTCCCCATAACTGTGGATCAGTTGTTGTACCATTTTTTTGGGGGTGGTCTCTTCAGAGCGCTGAAGCTCACCAAACAGCATGCGTGGAATTCCTGGATGTCGGGTTATAAAATCCACATGGGTCATGAACATCGCTTCAATGGCGGCAAGGGGGGAGGATTCTGCCTGTATTGCCTTTTCTATGCGCAACATCAGCCGTTGGGCGACCCATTCCATGACTGCCAGTAAGATGGCATCCTTGTTCGGGAAGTGGCGGAAAATTGCCCCCTGGGTCAACCCCATGCGCCGTGCAATGGCTGCCGTCGTGATTTCACTTGGGTTCTGTTCGCCTGCAAGTTCGATAACCGTTCGCACGGTTACCTCCCTTCGTTGTTCTGCTGGCATATTTTTGTTTGATTTAACCATGTAGACCTCCGCATAAGATAGTAATTGGTTACTATCTTTATCATTGTAAAATCGTTTGTCAATATGTTTTTTAAAAATATTTTGTTTTTAAATCTTTGTCAGCCATAGGTTATTATCATTGCTTGGATTGAGTTGCTGGCAAAATCCAGCACCCAGCACCCAGCACCCAGCACCCAGCACCCAGCACCCAGCACCCAGTGCCCAACACCTGTTTTTTCATATAACGGCCATGATGCGCTGCATCACAACAATTAATGAAAGTCTATATGTATAAATATCTAAATGGTTCTACCATTCTGTATCTATCTGGAATTATGGTATTTAAAACTACTTTTTTATAAACAGCCATGTCCTGGCGGACACAACGAATATAGAAAATGGTATTATACCGCCGCCCCCCGAGGGGCAATGGGCCCGGACCGGAACTGTAGACAGCTCAATTGTTCGGTTCCTATTGCCCCTCGGGGAGGCTGCTCTGCTGAGGTAACTGTGGAGGCTTTCTTTTTCATATAAAAAAATTGATGGACTAAACAGTATATTTGTTTATAATTCGTTTATGAAAATCAAAAAATACACCATCCCGATTTGCTTGATATGGACAGTGTTGGTCCTGGTTTCGTTCTTGATGAATTATTCAAATTTCAAAAAAGAGCGCGAAAGGCTCGCTCTGGTTTCATCAAGAAATCTGTTTGGCATGATCTCCATAGCTCGTGCCTGGAATGCTATGCATGGTGGTTTGTACGCCCCGGTAACGGAACAATTACAACCCAATCCATATCTTGATGTTCAGATGAGGGATATTGAAGTGGATGACCATCTGCTGCTCACTAAAATCAACCCGTCTTTTATGACCCGTCAGCTCTCAGAAATAGCTGAAGAAAAGAATGGTGTCCAGTTCAGACTTACGAGCATCAGACCTATTCGCCCACAAAACAGACCTACCGAGCGTGAAAAACGATATCTGGAATCCTTTGAGCAAGACGCTGTTGATAAAGGTGAATTTATACTCAAAGATAACAAGACCTATTATTTTTATATGGCCCCTCTTGTGACCTCTAAATCATGCCTGGAGTGCCATGCAAAACAGGGTTACATAGAAGGAGACACCAGGGGTGGTATCAGTATCCTGTTGCCCTTTGTCATGAACGTACCGGTTTTTTCATTGTTATTTTGGCATTTGCTGTTTGCAGGGGGGGGAATGATGCTGATCAGTTTGGCGTCAAACAAACTGGGAAAAGCCTATGAGACAATAGAACTTCAGGCAACCATTGATGACCTGACAAAGATCCCTAACCGACGGAGTTTTAACAAGATCATGGAGATGGAATATAAACGATGCCTGAGAGAGAACCTCCCGATGTCCCTGGTCATGTGTGATATTGATTTTTTTAAAGCCTTTAACGATACCTACGGTCACAATGAGGGTGACAAGTGCCTGAAAAATGTTGCTGGGGCAATCAAATCCTCTCTGAAACGGCCATTGGATTCATGTGCTCGATTCGGAGGAGAGGAGTTTATCATAGTGTTGCCTGCTACTCCTTTAGAAGGGGCTATCTATATGGCAGAGCAAGTACGTTCAGCAGTGGAAAATCTAAAAATTCCACATGAAAACTCCTTGTCTTGTAAAGTTGTAACGTTGAGTCTTGGTGTTGCTGCCCTGGATTCAAAACGAATGACCTCTCCGGAAGACCTCATAAAAAAGGCTGATAAGGCTTTGTACAAGGCAAAAAATAACGGCAGGAATCAGGTGCAATAGGGGGGCCACAATATCGGCAGCAGCCACACCGAAACCGCAAAGATAACGGCCGTAAGCGGCACGCCCAGCTTGACATAATCCATGAATCGATATCCCCCGGGTCCCATGACAAGCAGGTGGGCGGGATGGGACAGTGGACTTGCAAAGCTTGCTGAAGCAGATATGGCAACGGTCATCATCAACAGTTGAGGGGAGATGCCAAGACTGGATGCAGCACTCAGCGCAACCGGGGCCATGAGCACCACCAGGGCCGCCGTGGGAATCACCTGGGTTCCCACCACGGTGACCAAAAAAATCGTGCCAACCACCCAGCGGGGGCCAAGGTCACCCACCATGGAGATCAACAGCTCAGCTCCCATCTGGGCCGCTCCTGTATTTTGGATCGCCACCCCCAAAGGCAGCATGCTGGCGATGAGGAAAATAACCTTCCACTCGATTGCCTCATACGCTTCTTGCATGCTCAATGCGCCGGACAGGACCATGACAGCTGATCCGGCAACGGCGGCAATGGCAATGGGGACCACACCGAGGATGGCACTGACAATCACCGCCACCATGATGGCGGCGGCAAAGCCTGCTTTTTCCAGACGGGGAGCCTGCACCGCCGCCGTATCAAGTACGAGAAAATCAGGGTCCCGGGCCACGGCCTGGAGCTTTTTGCGCTGTCCGTAGACCAGAAGGGCATCTCCGAATTTCAGGGGCATATCCTGCAAAGCGGTGCGAAAAGCCTTGCCATTGCGCCAGATTGCCAGCACGTTGATTCCATAGTGCTCCCGAAATAAAAGCGCCCCCAGGGTTTGGCCCGTGAGGGTGGTTCTGGGGGAAAGCAGCACTTCGGTCACCCCCACCTGCTGGGACTCCAGCTCGGTAAGCAGGCTGGCGGATTCTTCAGCAATCTTGAGTTCCTGAAGTCCCTGGAGAATTTCAAGGTCCCGTGGAGACCCCTGCATGACCAGCAGATCCTCCACCTGTATCTTTTCATTGGGCAACGGCATGCAGATCAAAAGGCCATCACGGATAATTCCCGCCACGGTGAGCCCAAAAACATTTCCCAGACGGCTTTCAAGCAGACTGCGATCCGCCAGTACCGAGCCCGGAGGAATGCGTACGGGCAATAATTTGGCACGGCCATCGGTCAACAGATCCATCTCATCCCGGGTGACAATCTGCAGTTCGGTCACAAGATCCTTTTGAACCAAGGCTTCCAATCCTTTTTTTTCTCCCTGGAGCAGCAGACGATCCCCTGCAGCAAAGCGATGGTTCCGGGCATCCCGGATGGCCTTGCCCTCGGGGTCTTGCAGGGCCAGCACATGGACCTGGTGCAGACGTCGCAATTCGCTTTCGGCCAGTGTGGCACCCAAAAGAGAGGAGTCCTCAGACACGCTGCAATGGGCAATGATCATTTGCTGGAAAATCATCTCTTGGGGTGAATCAAAGGATTCTATCTGAAGATGCTGACTGCCGTCGAATTGCTGAACAATGTCAGCCTGGCCGTGCATGATAAGTTCATCACCCCGTTGCAGAATTTCTGTGGGGGGAGGGGCAAGGATCAGCACCCCTTTTCGCTGCAGCGCCACCACGGTGACAAAAAGGGCCGAACCAAAACGGCTCTCGGCCAGGGTCCGCCCCGCCAGGGGAGATTCGGGGCGAATCCGGGTGGTAAAAAGATGCGCGTCCAGCCCGTAGGGGTCTGCATTTGGAAGGCCGCTGCTGTCGGAGGTCTTTTTGGAACCTGCAGGCAGCAAAAAGCGTCCCACCGTTACCACAAATAAAATACCGGCCACCACAATTGCCCCCGTAATGGGGGTAAAATCAAAGATTTTGAAGGTCTCAAAGCCGGCGCTGTGCAGGATATCGGTGGCAATGATATTGGGAGCGGTGGAGATCCCGGTAAACGGGCCCCCAAGAAGACATCCAAGGGAAAAGGGCATCAACAGCCGTGCAGGCGGACGACCGCTGCGCCGGGCCAGATCCATGGCCGTGGGCAAAAGAATTGCAGCAACCGTTGTGGTATTGATGAGGGCTGAAAAAAGGCTTGCCGTGACCATCAAGACCACCATGAGCACCACTTCGCTTCCCTTGGAAAACCGCTGGAGTGGCTGGCCTATGCGATAGGCGATACCGGTGCGGGTCAGCCCTGCGGAAAGGATGAACATGGCCCACACCGTGACCACCGCCGGGCTGCTGAATCCCGCCAGGGCCTCTTCCGGGCTGAGGAACCCAAGCAGTGCCAGGGTTGAGAGCACGAGCAGGCTGACAAGATCCACAGACAACCATCCTCCGATGAAGACAATGAGGGCCATGAAGACAATTGCCAGCAGCAGAATTACTTGAGCAGTCATAATCGCGCTCCGTTTAAAATGCCGAAAAGAAACAGGTTCTTTTCAGGTGTAAAATAAAATAGTGCTGGTATAAAAGATTAGTCCATTATCGTCTAACAAAGATAATTCAGGAGAGAGCACTGCCGGTCATGATTTTAATCCAGGTTCAATGGCTTTGTCAAAATGATTGGCATTTTCCTGTGTGAGTTTCAAATCTTTGATGCTGAAAATCATCATTCTGCAGGCCTGAGTGAAAAGACGATTTACCAGAAACAGGGTGGACAGATCCAGATGTTCGTTTTTATTGCTGCAGGATGTCTGGACGATGCTTTGAATGAATCGATCATCTTCCTGTTCAACATTGGCAAAAGCCTTGATGATGGTATCATACTGCAATTGAGGATCACTTATGAAAAGCGTATTATTTATTTCATGATACAGGACAACCAGCCTTTTTCTGAATCGGTCGTACTGGCGATTGAGAAAAGCAGAGTCAGATGATTCAAATTCATCAAAATCCGGCCGAATACCCTTAAAATTCTTTGCAGAATTCATAATATTTCTTGATGCAAGAATAGCTCTTTCCAGATCCAAGGAGACAGCCTTATCAAGTTGTTGGGTCTGAATAAGCGAGTAATAGGCAATAATGGAGGAATGCAGGTCTTTGATATCGCTGTAAAGGTCTTCAGTCGACAATCGTTTTTTTTTGTTCTTTTCAAAGGGCAGGGGTTCTTCAAAGACAAGGGTTTTATCAATATGAAGTGATCTTAACGTGTAAAGCTGACACTCTTGAAGCAGATGAATGATTTCGTTTTTAAGAGCGATGACGGCCGCTTCAACTTCCTCTATGGGTGTATTGGCGATATGAACACACAATTGTTCTTTATGTTCAGGAAAAAGTTTGACAAGATACGTCGTCATGATTCCTACAATTGGCAGAAAAATCAGGACCCCGGTGATATTAAACACGGTGTGAAACAGGGCAATCCCGACTAGGCCGTTGCTTGAGACATCTACAAATAAATTAACGACCATAATCATCACTGGCAAGGCCAGAAAGGCAATGAGTCCCGTCACAAGGTTAAAAAACAGGTGGCTTGCGGCCACTCTTTTTTTGGGAGGTGTTCCTCCAATTGCTCCTAAAAGCACCGTGGCCGTGGTGCCGATATTGGAGCCGATGACCATGGCCGCAGCCATTTCAAAGGTCATCAGCTGGCTGTTTAATGCTGCCAGAGTGATGGCAATGGTTGCAGCACTGGCCTGCATGAGCGCAGTGATGACGGTTCCGATAACCAGACACATCCACAGGGCAAGATTCTGGAATTGTCCTGGATTAAAGTTTTGTGAAAAAGTCTCCACGCTTGTCTTCATATAGTCCAAGCCGAGAAATAGGAATCCAAAACCAATCATCAGGCGATTGATATGGTAGAGTTTTCTGCCAGGTTTAAACAATATCAATCCAGCAGCACCAAAACCAAGGAAAGGCAGGGCAAAGGTTTCAATTTTAATTTTAAAGCCTAAGGTTGCAACAATCCAGGCTGTCAGTGTTGTTCCGATATTGGAGCCAAGGATAACGCCGATCGCGTTTTCCATGCTCATGATGCCAGCACCGACAAAGGCAAGAACCATGAGAGAAACGGCAGAACTGCTCTGTAAAAGAGCGGTAACCAGTGTGCCGTTTGCAATGGCCTTTAGTCGGGTGTTGGTGTAATCTCGGATAATTCTCCTGAAGGCCTTTCCTGACAGGTCTTTAACCGAATTTTCGAGAAGCTGCATTCCAAAAAGGAATACGCCCAAGC
Organism: uncultured Desulfobacterium sp.; assembly: GCA_963674605.1. Taxonomy (GTDB): domain Bacteria; phylum Desulfobacterota; class Desulfobacteria; order Desulfobacterales; family Desulfobacteraceae; genus Desulfocicer. The sequence goes on from OY771474.1 coordinate 4,076,372, forward strand.
CAGCCAGCAATTTCCAATAATCAAAATCAAGCATGTGCACCCACAAAAAAAAGTTGAGATGAAAATGGATTAGATATTCGGCCAGCACCCCATCCTCCCACATTTTGGTCTCTCACATAGCAGTAGTATGTTGCGCAGTCTTAAATAAGCGAATATGGAGCACTGGCCAAACATTTACAGACAAACCCTAATATTTACAAAATTAATTATGATTAACATAAATTTAACAAGACTTAAATGTAATTCAATCAATAAAATCATCATGGGAGGGGCCATCTATTTTGAGGCTGTGGAGGGTAGGTGTCAAACAAATTGTCGCCTAAACATGTAAAATTATCGTGACGTCCGCAACCCCTTCTCATGACCTTCGACTGAGTTTTTTGAAGGCCCATTTTCGGCCATAAGAAACTGTTGCTCCTTCATGGACAAAATCAATTGTGCTGTTTTGCATGGGCCTGATTATCGGCCCCTTTCCCATCAGTGTTTTTTTTAGATGCATTATTTCTCTTGTTCAAAGCCACCTCACCAATGTGGTCCCAGTTTCTCGTAGACCCAGCCCATCGTTCAGGATGACAATCCCTTGTATTCAGGTAGACTTGCTGACGTTTTTCAAACATTTCAATGTCTTTCAGGTCATGCCTGTCTGTCGGAGTTACAAAACAAATACCACTATGGAGATGCTCATTCCATCTGATTATACGATGGTAGACAAACGCAGTGATTGAAATTGATATGGACCTTCCTATACGAAATTCTCCAATAATTCGAATCGAACAAGACACCATTGACCTTGTGCCCCGTTTTGCAGTGTATTATAAGGATGCAATGATTGCCCGCATTTTAAACAGACAGTGCAGACAGCCCCCCCGTGGTTATAGGTTTACAGCAAATAGGCTTGGCAATTTACGCCGACACTGGAATATTCCCAAATTTGATTCTGCGAGTGTTTCTCCTGATGAAGGCGAACTGGTAATAGTTCAAAAAAGCAGCTGAAATTTTTGACGTCGCCTCCGGAACAGTTCACCGTTGGTTCTTAGATGGCTTTATTGCCGGCGAGCAAATCAAACCAGGGGCCCCGTGGCGTATTCGGATGACAGAGGAATTAAAATCCCGCTTCGTTCAACAGCCTCCTGAGGGCTATGTCAGCATGAAGCAGGCAAAAAAAGATCCTGGTTTTGACATCGGTTGCAATTATCGACACTTCTTCGCTGGTTCACTTGCGCTCATCTCCTTTGTTCTTACTTTACGGAATTAACTTTCGCCTTTTCCTTTGACGCTCACCACAACCGCTTGTTACGGATGCAGCTCAAGGTGGTTTGGTATCTTCTCCTGATAGACGACACCGAGAGATCTACTCTCATCACTGATACAGTATGGCTAACCAATCATTTTGGCTTCGCCTTCTTGGCACACCGACATCTATCCTAACAGTGGGGGGCAGGCTTGTCTTATTGGCATTATCGGTGCTTTTTGCCTTACACAGGCTATGGTCAATAACACAAGCCTGACCCGCTGATCCACCAAATGCGATGATTGGCCCATGCTGTGACCAAGCCTTATAAAATTTATGACCAGAATTTTAAGTTTAAACATGGACATACGCCCGTCATTACATCCGGGACAGAGGAGAGTGGTTTACAAGGTGTTCTGCCAGTGCGGAAACCTCGGAAGACACCTTGGGGTCCAGGCGTTTCAACCAACGTTTGGGTATTTGCCGGCCCCCGTAAAGTGCGCCGGCAAGCATACCGGCCAGTGCCCCGGTGGTGTCTGCATCCCCTCCCTGGTTTACTGTACCCACAAGGCACTCTTCAAAGGTTTGTGTTGAAAATAGAAAATGAAATACGGTCTGCACGGTATCCACAACATAGGCAGAGCTGTTTTGGGGGTAGGGACGATAGTGAAACTTCGGGTGTGCAATGACAAATTCGTCCACAAGTTCACGAAGCTGCTTCCGTTTGGCCCCCATAATGGCGCGATGAACCAGACGGCCAAGAAATATACATGCTGCATCGGATAGGGGGTTGTTGTGGGTAAGGTGGGCCTGTTCCACGGCAAAGCGGGCAAGGCACTCTTCATCCCCCAGGCTGTAAAGGGCAACGGGAATCATGCGCATCAATGCACCGTTGCCTGCATCCCACGGGCTTGGCGGGACCTCAAGACGGTGATGTACAATGTAGTTCTTGATGCCCCTGGAACAGGTGGAACCGATGTCAACCGGGCGAGTTCTCATCCAATGGGCAAAGCCTTCAGCAATGGCGGATAAATTCCACCCGCCGGAATTTTGAATGGCCCGTCCCATCCAGACAGACATCTCAGTATCGTCAGTAACTTGACCCGGCTTGAGATCAAGCCATCCTTTTCCTATAATCTGCTTGTGTACGCCGAATTTAACTTTAATTTCCCGGGAGGTCATAAATTCTGTGGTGGCTCCCAGGGCATCTCCCAGGGCAACTCCCATGAATGCGGCCTTGGCTTTGTCCACAACTTCCTTCCAGTCAGGTGCTTCAATGTTTTTCATTTAGATTACAGGCCCTCGTTTCTCCCATGGTTATATTTCAATGTTCAAGTTTTTTCTGCCGATTTTGCGAGAACTGTGTCAGGCTTGTGTTGTTAGTCTTATTTATCAAAGCCGGGGCGAACCCGAAACGCGAGCGATAATGCCCATAACATAAGCTTGACCCCTCCCCGTTACAGCAACCGTCTGGTGATCTCATAGATTCCGCCGATGACCAGTACCTCTTCTTCTCCTCTTAGAATTCCCGCATGGAGAAAGGATCCGTCAAAGAATATTTTTGAAACAGGCACTTTTGCTTCGAACACAAAGGTGCCAAACTCCCATGCCCGTTCAAAATCATGGGTAAAGGAATTCAGGTTATTGAGTCGGACCACTGCCCTTCGATTATCCTTTTGTACAAGGATTTCATGTTCATCAAAATCGTAAATACCCCTGAACAGGGTGATGTGGGTGAGGCGGGGATCTCGACGGCCCAACTCGTACTGTACAAATTCATAGAGGAGATCCAGTTGTGAAAAGATGGCATTGGTGCGTGCAGCCCCCCCCATGCGGTCTGTCAGGTAGCCAAGGTATTTATCGCTGTGTTTTCCATGGATATGACCGCGATGATAGGTGGGTTGGAGTCCCATTCGGCTTTCCACCCATCCCTTTATTACGGCACCTTCAACAGAACTTGAATTGAATAACCATCCCCGGAGAAATCGAAGATAACTGTGTTTGAGACTGACATGATTATCGGGGGCATCTGGTTTACGCCATTGGTGAAGATGAAAGGCAACCTCCATGTAATCCTGAAATATCTTGGCCCTTTCCTCCCAGGTCGACAATTGGTCCAGCTGGTTGAAAAAATGAGAATGGGTACTCCTGACTCCTTCAATCCACAATCGTTGCGGGTTGTCATTAAAGGCCTTGGAACCAATAATCCATGGAGGGATGTTGCACAGGCTGAATTGACAATGGGGAATGCTTTCTTCCATTTCAGCCCCCTGGGATGCTGTGTTTTCTGCCTTTGATTGTGTCTTTAAATGGCCGGGGGCTGTGTTTTTTTTCACGGTAGTTTTTTCCTTTTGCGCCTTGATGCTTTTTGTTTTTATCTTTCTGAAATGATAAGCAAAAAATGGACCAATCTTTGATTGTTGATGTTCAAAAGCCACCTTATCCCCCCGCTTGCATATGGCAAAATTGTTCTGCTCATGTTGTTTTTCAGGGGCTTTTATTAAAATCCTTTTTGCGACGGGGTCAGGCTTGTGTTGTCGACCTCTGTTTATGCAAAACAAAGCCCCCCAATGATAATGCCAATAATGTAAGCCTGCCCCCAACCGCGACATTAGCCAATTGTTTTTGAGTTCAGAAGTGGGGCACGGATGCAGAACAAGAAATTGCGAATTATACTTCAAAATTGAAATCATTTGTTTTAAAAAAGCCAAAATCGTAATAATTTTTGAGGTGTTATGTTTTTAGCTCTGTAACTCTTGTGGAGTATTTATTGTTAAGATTAAGCGGTTGGGATTTTATTTGGAGCAGTCTTGCCAGGTGGCATCCTGTGTGCATATCAAGTGACTGTCAACAGGTTGAATAATATAAAAGGAGAATAAAAGCATGTCGGTAAATGATGCAAGGCGATTTATTCACTCCATTCCGGAGGATAATGGGCTCAGGAACATATTGAATCGGTGTGAAAGTTCCGAGTCAATTGATGAGATTCTTGGAAAAAATGGCTTTAAATTTAATCCTGATGAGTTTATTGAAGCATGGAGTTGTGAGGTGCCCAACTCTCCGACAAAGGAATGTCATGAGCAATTTAATGATTTGCGGATGTGGTGGAAACTTTTGAATCGTTTTTGAAGGCGCTGTTCGGGAAATCCAGAGAATCGTATCATGAATTTTTCAATATTGCTGCTCTTTGAATGATCTTAACAGCTTTGATCTGAAAATAAAAAAAATGCCTTGAAGAAGACTTTCATTCAAATGGGTGAACAATGTTTGCTTATTTGTTTTTTTTTCTTGACAGCAATCTGTTTTTACCTCTATCACTTGAAGATCAAATCTTTTGGCTGATTTCTGGGTGAGCTGTTTCAGGCTTGTGTTGCTGCACTTTTGATGGTGTTCATATCCGTGCTGTATTCGTTATCAGGAGTAAATGGATACAAGCCCGGTACGTAGGGACATTACCTTTGTCTTCAATTTATAAAGATCTGAAATCCAGCAGAGGCCTCTCTTTTAACCGTGAAGCGAAGAAAGGAGATGAAGTTGTCTGATCAAAGTGTGTATTCCCAAAAAAACTGGCTAAAGTCCTATGATAGGGGGATTTCGGCAAATTTAGAATTCAAGGATATCCTGATTCCCGAGTACCTTGAAGCCTCGACAAAAAAGTTTCCGGAGACCCCGGCCCTGAATTTTCAGGGCTATACCCTGACCTTTATGGAATTAAGTGAAATGGTAGCAAAGTTTGCAGCCGCACTTAAGGAGGCGGGGATACAAAAAGGAGACAGCGTTGCCATCCTGCTCCCCAATGTCATTCCCTGTGTGGTGGCCTATTATGCAACGCTTAAAATCGGGGCCATTGCTGTTTTTAACAATCCGCTCTATTCCGACAGGGAACTTGAACATCAGTTCACGGATTCAGGCTCTAAATTTTTAATAACCCTTGATCTTCTTGCCGGCCGTATGGTTAAACTTAGGGAAAAAACCCAAATAAAAACCATTGTCTACACATCCATTGGGGATTATCTTCCCTTTGCCAAACGCCTATTGTTTCCCCTGGTTGCGAAAAAAAGAGGGTTGGCAACCGATGTTTTTCCTGCAGAAAATCTTTATAAATTTAAAGATTTTATTGCCGGATGTGCCCCGGATTATACCCAGGCAGATGTCAAAATGGACGATGTTGCCATGTATCAGTACACCGGCGGTACCACGGGCGTGTCCAAGGGCGTCATGCTCACCCACAAAAACCTTTCTCACCAGATTCAGCAGTTGGAAGCCTGGTTTCCCGGGTTTGAGGAAGGGGCTGAGGTTATGCTGGGGGCCCTTCCTTTCTTTCATGTGTTTGGCATGTCCGTGTCGATGAATCTGGCCATTCGTATGGCTTGGACCAATGTCCTGGTACCTAAACCTCAGCCGGAACCTCTGCTGGAATCCATCAGTAAATTTAAGGTCACCTTTGCCCCCCTGGTCCCCACCATGTATATCGGCATGCTGGATCATCCGGATATGGACAAAACCGATCTGACCTCGCTTAAGGGATGCTTTTCCGGCAGCGCACCCCTGCCCTTGGACGTGATCACCAACTTTCAGAAAAAAACAGGATCCATTATTGTGGAGGGATTTGGGCTAACGGAATCCACCCCGGTGGCCCTTATAAACCCCTTCCACGGTACCAGAAAACAGGGCAGTATCGGTATCCCTATTTCCAACACGGAATGTAAAATCGTGGACCTTGATGATAAGACCAAAGAAGTGCCTTTGGGTGAACCCGGGGAATTACTCATCCGTGGGCCCCAGGTCATGAAAGGGTATCTTGGCAGACCCGATGCCACCAAGGAAACCATCACCGAGGATGGGTTTCTCTTAACCGGTGATGTGGCCACCATGGATGAGGACGGATATTTTTATATAGTTGACCGGATTAAAGATATGATTCTTTCCGGAGGATATAATGTGTATCCACGGGATATTGACGAAGTTCTGTTTGAACATCCCAAAATTCTGGAAGCCTGCACCATAGGAATTCCTCATCCCAAGCGTGGGGAAGCCATAAAAGCCTTTGTTATTCTCAAGCAAGGCCAGGAAATGACTTCCCAGGAAGTGATAGATTATTGTGCCACAAAGCTTGCAAAATATAAATTGCCCGTGGAAGTGGAGTTCAGGCAGGAATTGCCCAAATCCAATGTGGGTAAGGTTTTAAGAAAGGATTTACGGGCACAGGAAGAGTCAAAATAGGGGAGGCGTATTCCCATTTTTAGTTTCGACGCTTAATCAGAAACGTGTCAGACTTGCGTTATTGGAGCCTTTGTTGAAATTTGTCTTTAAACACAGGCTCTTGACAAAATTGTGAAGCCTGATAGCAACCCAAGCCTTTAATAACACAAGGCTGACACCGTTTACCCATCAATTGTGGTCAATCCCGTTATTAAGTGAAGATCTCCATGAGTGTTGAGTTGTGGAGATCTTTTGTTTTTTAAGGTCTGTACGCCAGCTTGGAATCAAGTTTGTATGTCCATGGAGCACCGGAATTTTTCCAACCGTTAACGGTTCGATACCCTTTATCGTCCTTGTCCCCTTCAAACCCGTCAATGATATTATAAACATTCGTAAAGCCTGCCAGGGCCAGTTTGTTGATGCAGGCGGCGCTTCTGCCCCCGGAGCGACAACTTGCAAATATGGTATCCGTTTTTTTAAACTTTGCTTCCACCTGGGCAATAAAATTTTCGTTATCCGGCATTATTAATTTATTGTCCTCTGTCAGACCCGGCTTAAAGAATTTAAGGGGAATGTTTACCGCCATGGGGGCATGGCCCACAAATGCATATTCACAAGGCGTGCGGACATCCAGAATGTGAATGGCATCGGGGTTTTTCAAATATTGTTCATAGGCCTGTTGTGCGGTGATATATTTTCCCAGCGTTGTCTGTTTCTTTGTGGGAATTTCAGGATTTGCAAAGGATGATGAGACGATAAATATAAATACCAGAACTTGAACTGACATAAATAAGGTCAATTTTTTTTTCATACTGCCTCCCTGTTTGAAATATTTTAGTGTGAGTAGGTTTTGAGCACATGATTATTAAGCATGGGCCCGGGAAAATGGGAATGCCCCCTTTTAATTTCAGTGCTTGAACACAACATGGGCCACTTTGGGCTGGGGTCAGGCTTGTGTTATTATCACTTTTGTGTCGTTACTTGTTGTGAGTTAGCGCTCATTTCCATATCAATATAAAATTTGTCTGTAAAGAAGAAAAATTGGGGCTTGACAAGAACCGTTGGCATTTTGTGGGAGGGGGGATAAGCTTGTGTTATTGGCCTTATCGACCAAAGCCGGGGCGAACCTGAAACGCCGCCGATAATGGCCATAACACAAGTCTGGTCCCTTCCCGTTAAAAAACTTGATCATCGAATGAAGGGTATTTGCTCTGCCTGAAATTGTTTAAGAAATGAACACTTGTTAATGTACAAATTGACATGTGATTAACAAATTCAGCTTTAAACAAAAGAGGTTCCAGTGGGTGTTGAATTTTTTTATATTCATTGTTTCAGCTCTTTATGCGTTTTTTAAATGTTTTTTTATCTTTTTAGGGTAGTTGGTATGTATATTGCTTTATGAAGTATCGCAGTTTTATGGTTTTTATATGAAAATGTCGACAGTGTAGCCCCCAACGGGCAGCATAATGCCATTTTCATTATTCGTTGTGGCAGGAAATTTTTGGGCTTGATCATAACATGTGCCACTTCGGGGTGATCTCTCCCCGAGTGGCCGATATTGTGATCAAGCCTGATGCTTTGTTTTGAATGTGGACATAAGGAAGAAGGAAAGCTAAAACATGCGAAGTGATGTAGTCATTATTGGTGGTTCGGCAGCGGGACTCATGGCAGCCGTAACCTTGAAAAAAAGAGCATCAGAAAAAACAGTTACCCTTATCAGAAATGTTGTCAATACACCGATACCCTGCGGCATTCCCTACATCTATGGAATTATGGGCCAGGTTGACAAGAATTTAATCCCTGACCAGGGTTTTATTGATCAGGGTATTGAGATTCTGCAAAGAAATGTTGCAGATATAGATCGTGACAACAAGGAAGTGGTCTTTGCCGATGGAGAGCGACTCTCCTATGGTAAGCTGCTTATCAGTACAGGTTCCAAGCCCTTTGTTCCACCGCTTCCCGGCATTGATAAAACCAATGTGTTCACTGTCCGTAAAGACCCGAATTATTTAAAAGAGGTTTATTCTGCCCTTGAACCGGCCCGCAATGTGGTTGTCATTGGCGGCGGATTCATAGGTGTGGAAATGGCAGAGCAGATTGCCTTGATGGGCCGGAAAGCCGGGCGTGATAAAACCGTGACCATTGTGGAAATGATGCCCCATTGCCTGATGCTTGCCTGTGAAGAGGACTTTTGTGTTGAAATAGAAGAAGAGCTGAAAAAATTGGGTGTTGCTCTTAAAACCAATTGCCAGGCTGGAGAAATAGTCGGCGGGGAAAAGGTTGAAGGTGTCAAGCTTGCCGATGGTGAAGTCATACCGGCCGATGCTGTTATCATCGGTATTGGTGCCCAGCCCAATATTGATCTGGCGGTAAAATGCGGTCTTGATGCCGATCCCCGCAATGGTATCAAGGTTGATAAATATATGCAGACCCAGGATCCGGATATTCTGGCTGCGGGTGACTGTGCCAGCAAATTTTCCTGTATTACAGGTAAACCCAGTGGTATTCGTCTGGCTTCCGTGGCCTGCAGTGAAGGCATGATTGCCGCCACGAATCTTTGCCGTGAAAAAAGCCGTGAAACCCTGGGCGCTCTGGGTGCCTTCAGTACCATGGTCGGGGGGCGCTCTGTGGCGGCTGCCGGTCTGACAACCAAAAGTGCCAAAGATGAAGGCATTGAGTTTGTTGAAGGTGAAGTCACGGCTCCCAACCGTCATCCCGGTCACCTGCCGGGTTCAGTTCCCAACATGAAAATAAAGCTTCTCTTTCGCCGGGATAACGGCCAGGTCATCGGTGGGCATGTCAGTGGCGGTGAAGCTGTTTCTGATATGGTCAACATCATTGCCGCAGGTATTCAGGCCCATTTAACTGCAGAACAACTGGCGGTGATGCAGTATGCCACCCATCCCCTTTTAACGGCATCTCCCTTGAATTACCATGTCATGCTGGCAGCTGAAAATGCTGCTGTGAAACTCAGCTGAGAAAACTCGGAGCCGCATGTTTAAATGCGGCTCTGTGGTTTTTTGATGGAGCCTGACTCCCTCCCCAGGGTGGCCCCTGTTGTGACCAAGACCTCTTTTTACAAGTGATCTCCAGACTCATAAGTTCTCATAACGTTTTGAAATCATTATACCAGGCCCAATTGATTCTTGAGGGCTATGATCAATTATTTCAATGGTTTGTCTAAAATCAAAGGAACCCATGGTGAGAACTTATGACTGACGAGAAGTGATGATCTTTTTTTATAACGATCATGTCTGCCTGCCGACACAACGAAGAATGGGTCGTAGACGCGGAGCCAAATGGCATTATGCCGCCGCCGCCCCCGACGGGCAATGGGCCCGGACCGGAACTGTAGACAGCTCAATTATCCGGTTCCTATTGCCCATCGGGGGGGGCGGCTCTGCTGAGGTTGCCTTGGAGGCTGCCTTTTCATATAACATACATGGCAGTAAAAACCTGCTACAACGAAAGTTGAAGCTCTCATCATTGCAGCACCTTGGACAAAGTTTTATATAAAACCCACAGGGCGTATTCCCATTTTCCCGGCTTGACGCTTAATCCGGGAGGGGTCAGGCTTGCGTTATTGGCGCTTTTGTTTAAATTTACCTTTAAACACAGCTTTTTGACAAAATCACAATAACACAAGCCTGACCCCGTTGGCCCCGCTAATTATGACAAATAAACCATATTGTGAGCAAAGCGGGAAAATGGGAGTGCGCCCAACCCACATGGTTGTGAGTACCAGGTACAACGAAAATTGAAATTCCAATCATTGCAGACTTTTAGGTGGACTTTTTGTAAAATCTCAATAACCCAGGGTCATAAAACCTGCTTACCCTTTAAACACCAGGTGATATTCAAAAAGATGCCCGGAGTTATTGAGAACTTACGAATTTTTTATAAAAAGGGGTCAGATTTAAGTTATTTGCGCTATCGACCAAGGCGGATGAGGATTTTAACCGTCACGGATAATGCCCATAACAAAAGTCTGACCCCTTACTTTTTCGTTGCTGTCTTTGCTATGCAGGTGGTTCAATATGCGCTTGCCTTATATGAGCGCTGCTGTTAAATATTGATGTTCACATTCAATATTCGGATGATAGGTATGAACTTTGCGCACAGGAATTAAACATAATGGAATTAAAATCAAAAGAGATGATTATCCCCAGAGAGGAGGCGCTCTTTCGGCTGGATAAAAACGGAGTCTGGTACACTGAAACCGGCAAGTTTGAACATCCGAAAATTATCCGCCATTTTAATGAATCCATTCAAAAGGATGAAATGGGGTATCATCTTTGCCAGACCCGGGAAGGAATCCTTGAAAAGGTGTATTTCTCCTATGAAGACACGGCCCTTTTTGTAATAGATATCAGGGAAGAGCAGGGGCTGACCCTGATTTTGAATACCCGAAAAGACCTGATACTGGACCCCGGGCAATTATTCACCTGCGATGACAACCTCTATCTCCGAACTCCGGACCACTGCATTAAATTTACCCCCAGAGCACTTGTCAAATTATCCCCCTTTCTGGAAGAAAAAGATGATCGTCTGTGTCTGTATCTGGGCGGTGTCTTTTATGATATTCCTGAAAATTCTTCTTATACGCCAGGTTGTCCCTGTCCGTCCATTTAGTGCCTGCTTAGACTTTATGGGGGATACTCCCAACACCGTCCAGCCCTGAAAATCGTTGGACCCACGGGGTTTAAGCCTTGTGGGTTTACTCATAACATGGACCAGTCGTCACAATTGGCGGGCCAATGGGGTTAGGGTTGTGTTATTGGTGGCTGAAGTTTTTGTCCGGCCTCCTGCCTTTAACTTAATAAAGGGCAGTTACAATCCCATGGGGGATGTGATATCCTAATCGGATTCATGAAAAATATCCGGTCTTATACGCTTCCATAGTTAACGGGTTTAGCCCCGTATTAAAAGGCAAAAGATAAAACAACCTGATGATAGAAAAAGATTTTGAAATACCATTTATTGCAGACCTTGCACGCCGTGAAAAGCAGATTCAGCAGAGCTACCGCCCCATCATCGCCGTCCATAAGTGGTTTGCCAGACGTCCCGGTACATTGTTCCGGGGACTTCTCTTATCTGAATTTTCCCAACGCCCACTGCAGGACGCATATTACAGATTTAATAATTTTTCAGGCCTTCATATTGCAGACCCCTTCATGGGGGGAGGTATTCCCCTTCTGGAGGCCAACCGGGTGGGATGTGATGTCACGGGATTTGATATCAATCCCATGGCGTATTGGATTGTAAAACAGGAAATCGAGCATCTTAATCTGGATTATTATTCAAAAGCGGCCACATTACTTCGTTCATATCTGGAGCATGAAATCGGTCATCTTTACAGAACACAATGTACCCTTTGTGGATCTTCAGATGCCCATGCAAAATATTTTCTCTGGGTAAAGGTGATGTCGTGCAGGCAATGCGGAAAGGATATTGATCTGTTCCCCGGATATTTGATTTCTGCGGATGCCCGGCATCCGAAGCATGTTCTGCTGTGCCCGGATTGTGGAGATCTGACTGAGCTCCAAGATAAAAACAAACCCGGTAAATGCATCCATTGTTCCTCTGACTTGACCATCAACGGGCCTGCCGGAAGAAGTGTCTGTAAATGTCCTGAATGCAGTGCTGAAAATCGGTTTCCCGATCCACGTCTGGGAGCCCCCAGGCATCGGCCTTTTGCCATGGAATATCACTGTCCAGTGTGTAAAAGCAGTCATAAAGGACGTTTTTTTAAAAAAATGGACGGGGCCGATATGGCAAAGGTTGAGGAGGCTGGTCAACGGTTGTCCGGGATGAAATCAATATATATTCCCGGCGATGAAATCCCCAGCGGAGATGAAACAAATCGTCTGCATCGATGGGGCTATTCCCACTACCGGCAGATGTTTAACAACAGGCAACTGCTGGGACTGGAATTGTCTGCCCGTTTTATTGCCCGTCAATCCAATGAAAGGGTAAAAAATGCCCTTGCCACGAATTTATCTGATCTGCTTCGTTATCAGAACATGCTGTGTCGCTATGACAGCCGGACCTTAAAATCCCTTGATATCTTTTCCATTCATGGGTTTCCCGTGGGGCTGATCCAGTGTGAATCAAATTTTCTCGGTATAATGGAGGCCAATCGACGGATATGTGTGGGCAGCGGCGGATGGGCCAATATCATAGAAAAATTCAAGAAAGCCAAATCTTATTGCGATTATCCCTTTGAAGTTAAGTTTCAAGGCAAAGCCAAAAAGATTATTCCGATAAAGGGTGAATGGATTGGGGATCACTTCAATGGTGATAAAACAATCCCACCACGAAAGGTGGACATTTCTTGCCAGGATGCTGCAGTGTCCACGCTTCCCCATGGTGTGCTGGATGCCGTTTTCACCGATCCACCTTATCCGCCATGCCATCTGGGCCTTGAGACATGACTGGGATAAAACACAGGCAGCGGCAACGCGAATTACAAAGGTGGCGGACTGGCTTCGATATTTTGGCGGGTGGGCAGAAGTGGAAAAGTTCATAGATATCTCCGGCAAAAAGAATGAAGATGAGCCATCCCTGTTTTCTGTGCTTGAAACCGCATCCAATTTTGGAGGTAAAAATGTCGATATTCCCTTTTGAAGCGACTCTTGAAGAAATTGTAAAAGATCCGGAAGAGACGTTGATAATCCCAGGTATGAAGTTATTGCCTGTATTGGTGGACGTGGATTTGGGGTGCGCCGTGAAGATATGAAAAAAATGCTTCTGGCCACAAGGGGCAAGGTGTTTACCGCAAAGACCTTGGATTATCTTGTGGAATGTTCACAATTGAAGAGATTTAAAGCAATTTAAAATATAAGGAAGGGCACCCTGTTAAAACTCAATGATTAAGTTTTTTTAGGGCTTGGTTATAATCTGGCCTCTCCCCACTGGCGCATTGAGCAAAAGGATATTTTCAGAAATGTTTGAACCCCAAGATCAAATCAAGTTGGAACCATCATGGAAAAAAGAACTTCTGTCGGAGTTTAAAGCGCCTTATATGCAGGATCTGAGAACTTTTCTGGTGGAAGAAAAAAGGCGGGGAAAGGAAATTTATCCCAGGGGCTCTGACATGTTCAATGCCTTTAATCTCACCCCCTTTGACAGGGTGAAGGTGGTAATCCTGGGGCAGGATCCTTATCATGGTCCCGGACAGGCACATGGCCTGTGCTTTTCCGTTCAGCCCGGGGTGACGGTCCCCCCTTCATTGATAAACATTTACAAGGAGCTCCACAGAGATTTGGGGATTCTTCCTCCCCGTCATGGACACCTGATTTCCTGGGCCAGGCAGGGGGTATTGCTTTTAAACAGTGTTTTAACTGTTGAGAAAAGGAGAGCGGCCTCCCACCAGAACCGTGGGTGGGAACGGTTCACGGACCGGGCTGTGCAGCTTTTGAACGACAGGCATGAGGGGCTTGTTTTTCTCCTGTGGGGAAGCTATGCCCAGAAAAAAGGACAGGTTCTTGACGGGAGCCGTCACCTGGTCCTCAAGTCCGCCCATCCCTCTCCGTTTTCTGCCCACCGGGGATTCTTAGGAAACGCGCACTTCTCCCGTGCCAATCAATACCTGACAGCCCAGGGAAAGCAGGCGATTGACTGGCGTTTGCCGGAGAAATAGTTGCTGTGCTAATAAGGTAATGGCCTCCCACCTCCTTCTGCATGCGCAAGCCTTTAAAAAATTCTGAAATTCAAGATGAACCCAAAATGATAGAGCTTGGTAAGCGTTAAGTCTGGCATTATGGATTATGTCGTTATGACATTGCTGATATCAGAGGTGTTTTTTGCTCTGAAGGTAATTTCTAAACAGCTTCTTAAGGACGCCAGTTTATGTCCGTCTTTTTTACAGGATGGAAAAATGTTTTTTATAGAAGCATAAAGAAGATCGTAGAATTTTTTTAAGAATAAATGAGAAAATTTATTTAAATTAAGCGGTTAAGGTTTCTTCGTTTTATTCTATTGTTGTGGCACATTCCATGCTTTTACATATGCATACTTTGGGCTTGGTCATAATCTCGGCGGCGGGGAACCGGGGTCGTTTTGTGTTATTGGAGGCTGAGGCTTTTATCAGGTTCCATGCTTTTCACAAAGAAAATTTTGTGCTTGATCATAACATGGTCCACCCGCCACACTTGGCGAGCCAAGGGGGGCAGGCTTTTGTTATTGTGTTTTTGACAAGTGCCTGTGCATAAAGACGCTTTTAAGCAAAAGCGTCAATAAGGCAAGCCTGCCCCCCCTCCCAGCCTGCCCCCCTTCCCAGAGTACCGATGTTGAGATTACGCCCCATGGTTTATATGTACGAGCAATTTGTCCCGAAGTTGATAACTATTATCTAAACAAAAGAGAGGGATTGAAAATGGAAAATGTTACCAAAAAACAAAAACTCAGCAGGCGCAGTTTTATTAAAAAGAGTGGTGGTGCATTGGCGGTGGCTGGAATGACTGCAGGGGGATTCGTGATGAAACCAAAAATCTCTCATGCCTCAGAAGTCCCTGAAAAGTGGGATGAAAGTTTTGATGTTGTTGTCATCGGCAGTGGATTTGCCGGACTTGCAGCGGCGCTTGAGGTCAAGAATGCAGGATTTTCTGTGGTGGTCCTTGAAAAAATGCCGGTTCCAGGTGGGAATTCAATAATTAATGGTGGGCTGATTGCCGGGTGTGGAACCCCCCTACAGGACAGAGAAGGGATCAAAGATTCACCGGAGTTAATGTATAAGGATATGTTGAAAGCGGGCCTTGGAATCAATCATCCTGAACTGTCAATGATGGTTGCTCGAGAATCCAGTGATGCGATTCTTTGGACGGTTGAGTATCTGGGATGCAAATATAAAGAGAGGGTAACTCATTTGGGCGGGCATGCTGTACCGCGCAGTTACTATACCACCAACAGTTCAGGTGCGGGAATCGTCAGGCCTCAACTCGATAAAGTTAAAAGCCTTGGTATTGAGGTGAGGACCAAAAATTATTTAGATCGTATTCTTCAGGACGAGGATGGTAGAGTAAAGGGCGTAAAGGTATTTTCCAACTACAAATTTTCAAACCCTGGAAGCGGTAGGATAAATTATCTAAAGGCAAACAAGGCTGTCATTCTGGCATCAGGAGGATTTGGTAATGATATAGATTTCAGGACTATTCAAGATCCGAGACTGACAAGAGACGTTGATTGTACCAATCACATGGGAGCCACGGCAGAAGGATTAAGTGAGGCTTTTCGTTTGGGTGCAATGCCTGTCCAGATTTCCTGGATTCAGCTGGGGCCTTGGGCCTGCCCGGATGAAAAGGGAATGGGGATAGGGTACATTTTTTCGATTACAGCCGCTTTTCCCTACGGTCTCATGGTGGATCCAGGCAATGGGAAACGCTTTGTGAATGAGCTTGCCGACAGAAAGATAAGAGCGGATGCAATTCTTAAAACTGGACACTACGCCATAGGGATCGCTGACCAGAACGGTGTGTCCAGAACTGCTAAACTCGATAAGATGCTTGAGAGGGGAGTTGTGAAAAAATTTGATACTATTGAGGCCCTTGCCTCTGAGTATAAGATAAACCTTCCGGGGCTTAAGGCGGAAATAGAAAAATATAATGCATATCAGAAAAACGACAGGGATGATGATTTTGGGAGACCATTTCAAAAAGATGCCAAACCTGTGGAAACGGCACCTTTTTATGGTATGCGGCTGTGGCCAAAGGTTCATCATACCATGGGCGGCATTCAGATCAATACATCAGCCCAGGTGATGGATCTCCACCATAGGGTGATAAAGGGGTTATACGCTGCAGGAGAGGTGACGGGGGGCGTGCACGGAGCTGTACGCCTGGGAAGTAATGCCACCACTGATTGTTTGGTATTTGGTAGAATTGCCGGGAAAAATTCAGTCCTTGAAGAATCTTGGAGTTAGCCGTAAGGGATCTAAGTTTTATCTATTTGCCGCTTATAAAGTCCTGTCGATGCTTGTTTTCTGCATTTTGTCATGACTAAAGGACAGATTGGAAATTGCTGAACCCCTAATTGATTTTTATGCTCATGGAATTAAATAATATGGGCTTGGTCACAATTTGTGGGCCAACGGGGTCAGGCTTGCGTTATTGGTATGATCGTTGTGGTTTAGGCTTGACTGGAGTTTTGTCGATCATGACAATAACACATGTCTGACCCCTGCCCCCCATGTTGTGACCAAACCCTGAAAATTTGATCATCGGGTTATACTTAAGACAGTTGAATGGAAAAATCTGGAAAATAAAAAAGCTGATGATGAAGGGGGATAGATGAAAATTTCAATGAGGATAAACGCTTTTTTAAAAATATTTACGGGTGTAATGTTTTATTTGTTTTTGATTTTTCTATGGGTGGGGAATGGTTTTTCAGCGGATCTTAAAGTCGTGACGGATGGTCCTGGGGACTGCTGGCAGTGCCACCAGAACGAATCCATATTGGGTGCGAATCATGTTTCAACCCAAAGTATGCAAATGGACGGATGTCTTGAATGCCATGAAAAGGAGGAAATATCTCTTTATGGTAAAATTTCCGGCAGTCATTTACACCTGCTCAGGGGAGTCTTCTGCAGTGATTGTCATGGAACAAAAAAGATCTTCAGCCTGGTTGGAACGGATCGCTGTTTAAAGTGTCATATAAACGGGCAGAAGGTCGCATCACTGACTGATACGCTGGACCCGAATCCCCATGATTCAATCCACTATGGACAGGATCTTGATTGTGATCTTTGCCACCATATGCATAAAAAATCAGAATTATATTGCAACCACTGCCACCAGTTGGCCAATGTTGCACCTTAAAGAAAATTGGGGCTTGGTCGCAGCCTCACCCCACCCCAAAGTGGCCCATGTTGTGACCAAACCCGAAAATTGTGATTTAAAAGCCACAGTGTTTTCTCATTTACCCCATGGCAAATATCCATTGAAATCCCAGAAAAACGGCCATGCTCACCACAATGGTTAACAGCAGGTTTTTAAACAGTCCCCCAACAATACAGGCGGCAATTGCTCCAATAAGATAAGGGTTGGACAACTTTAAATTAAGGATATCCCCTGTGGGCATGAGAACAGCTGGCACAATAATGGCAGTGAGTACCACCGGCGGTACATATGATAAGCCCTGCTCAAACAGTTTCGGAAATTGAAAACGTCCGGAAATGGGAAACATGATATAGCGTATGCCAAAGGTTACCAGACTCATCCCTGCAACCATATAAATTTCATACAATTGAATGTCCATGTCAAAGATATTCATGCCTGCTCCTTTTGGGTGAAAAACAGCTTCTCACACACAAGGCCCACGGTAACACCGGCAACGGCCGCCACCATGAGCCCCAGTTTATGGGGAAGTCCGCTGGCCAAAATCGATACCGTTCCGGCAGTGATCACCGATGCCCACATGGGTCTTGACACAAGGTAGGGAATGACGATGCCGATGAAGGTGGCGGGCATGGCAAAATCAAGCCCCCATTCAGAGATTCCCGGGAAGGTCTTTCCGGCCGTGAGGCCAATGATGGTGCACAGGTTCCAGTTGGCGTACATAAATACCATGGAGCCCAGATTATAGTATTCTTTATAGGGTGCGTCATCTTTTTGCATGTACCGGGTAACAGCCACAGCGAAGGTTTCATCTGTTAGTCCAAAGGACAGTACCATTTTCCACAGGGGATGCAATTTTTTATAAAATGGCACCATGGTGGCACCATAAAGCATGTGGCGCAGGTTCACCACAAAGGTGGTCAAGACGATCATGGGCCAGGCCGTCCCCGCCGCTACCAGGCTCAGACAGACAAACTGTGAGGCCCCGGCAAAAACAAATATGGACATTCCCAGGGTGGCCGCAAAGGAAAGACCAGCCGTGGCACCCAATGTACCAAAGATGATGCCAAAGGGAATGGCACCGACAATTAAAGGAAATGTATCCTTTGCCCCTTTAAAAAACTGGAAAAAAGGAGAATTCTTTTCGGGTAACATGCTTTGGTTTGTGTTCATTAAGGACTCACGTTTTTTTAAACTGTCGTGTTTGGGTTATATCAGCCTCTCTAACCCGGAAAGTTTCGTTAATTATCATTTTGAGTTCCGTTTTTTATCACGCGCTTGTCAAAAAATCAAACCATCTTGTGTCTGGTTTGAGGAGTGTTGAAATGGAAGGTAAGGGGCGGGACTCGGTGTTTTTTTTAATTTGCCGTTTTCCCGGGGCGGCATTCATAGCATGCAGCATCTTGGGCTTGATAAATGGTAAACCAATAAAGTCTGACTTCCTTAATTAGGAAAGGTATCCTGATTTTCGAATTTTCCCATCCTTTCTTTTTTCCGTGATGATTCGTTTATGTCAATGATGGTAGAGGTTAAATACGGTTTCGTCCGGTAACTTGTGATGTTCATCAGATTGTGGTTCAGGGTGGTCATGCGCTTTACCTGCTGATCAATCATGGCCAGTTTCCGGGCAGTTCCCGGGGTCATATCCAGTGTTTCGTTTAAAATCTCGCAACATCCGGATATGATCTGCAGGGGCTGGTTCAGCTCATGGCACACGGCACCTGCAGTTTCCATAACGGCAGCAAGCTTTTTTTTCTCACTGTGTTCCTGTTCAGCCAGAATACGCTGGGTGATATCCTGGGTGATCCCCACAATGCGGTGGATACGTGTGGTGTCATCCCAGATGGCTTTCCCGTGGGACTGCATCCATTTGATGGTTCCGTCGGGCCACACCACCTTGTACGTGAAGGAATCTGCGGTATTCTCCGATGCAATGGCTTTGAAGAAAAGGTTGGCACCTTCCCTGTCTTCGGGATGAATGTATGTTTTAAAGTCTTCAAGGGTGTTTTTGAATATATTTTTGTCAATCCCCAGAAGCGCGGGATGTTCACCGGAAAGGACCATTGTGCCGGTGGAAGGTTCCCATTGCCATATACCCATGACGGCTGCCTTAAGAGCCAGATTCAGCTGTTGTTTGTTTTTCTGGAGGGCATCCTGTGCTTCCTTGCGTTCTTCAATTTCCCGGTTCAATTCCCGGTTGAATTTTTGAAGCTGGCTGTTCGTGGCTTTTAACTGGGCGGTTTTCTTTTCCACAAGTTCCTGCTGGTGATTCTGATACTGCTGAACTTTGGTGTGGGAGGCTCTCAGATTGTTCACCATGGTGGCAATGGCGTTTCCCAGTTCATCTTTTTCTGAAATTACAACCGTTTCCACGGACAGATCACCATTGGCAACGCTGGTGGACGTATCTGCCATGTATCTTAAATATGCTTTCATCCGTGAAAAGGCTTTTTCTGTATGAGCCAGCTGATGAACAATGTCATTAAAAGCATTTGCCATCTGTCCTACTTCGTTATTTTGACGGATATATAGGGGCTGGGCAGATATATGAAAATCCTGTTCCAGCTCTCCTTTTGAAAGTGCTGTGAGGTGTCCTGCCAGGTGGTGGAGATCTCTGTCAGCGATGTTTCTGGAAGCACACATGAGCTGGTGAATGGGGGTGGTTATTTTGGAGGTAATCAAAAAACTTATGCTGGTTCCCAGCACAAGGGAGATCACGATGGCAGAAAATAGAAGAAACCAGCTTTTGGTTAAGATTTTTTTTGAGGCAATGTTCTGGGCTTTGTATTCAGTTTCAATGCTTTTTACGCTGGCTTCAACGGCTTTATTGATTTCAACTTCCAGGTCTTTGCAGGTGGTTTTTAAAAGCTGATTTAATTCAAGGGATGCAACATGGATTTTTTCAAATCCGGTGGAAAATCTACCCATGGTTTTATAGACTTCTCCGGCATTTTTTCGTTCCAGGGAATCTTCCTGGAAAAGGGATATAAGGCTTGACAGATCTTTTTGTGCCGAGACAAAGTATTTTTTGAAGAGAACGGCATGGCGTGCATTTTTATGCTGTGTATATTGGATGCTGTGGTTGACCATCTGCATCCAGGCCATCTGGGCATTACCCAGTGCCAGAAATTGCTGCAGGGTATCTTTGCCGGGGATGCCCGTGCGAAGTGCGCTGAATCGGCTGTCGATACGATACTGGCTGGGTATCATTTCGTTGGCCAGAATATCTTGTTGCAGGTGGATTAACTGGACCACCCGGCCAAAGGCCTTGCCATATGCCAGGACAGAGGTACGGATGTTTTCCAGGATCGGGTCGCGATGTGAAGACCGTGCCATGGGTTCCAAGGTATCAATCAAGGTGTTGAGGTACCGATGATTTCGGATAAATTCATTGAGGCGCTGCTGGGATTGTTCCTCCACATAGGCATTTGCATGTAGCCGGCTTAGAATTGTTTTGGCTGCAATATCCCTGGAAAGGGCCATCTGCAAAGACAGGTTGTCCGTCAGTTCGCTGACCTGATGGGAAACCTGCTTTACGTACCGGATGGTGGAAAATCCCACGGCGATCATGATAATGCACAGGATCAGTGTCCCTGCCATTATCTGATGGCGAATTTTACCAAAGAAAAGTTTCATATCTCTACCGCTTTTTGCATGTCATGGCGGGTTTAAACCAGGTGGACAGACCATCCTGAACAAAGTCTGCCGCCTGTTTTGCAGACCAGTCTCCGTTGATAACATGGACACTGGCCATTTTCATAAGGTCGTATCCGTCCGGGCTTCCTTCCCGCAGTCTTTCCCATGCCAGACGGATGTCTGTGGGGTATTGATTTCTCAGGGCTAGAAAGGTATTGGCGTGGGGGTTTTCCAGGGGTTTTTCCGGCTGTTTTGCCCGTAGGGATGCTTTTTCCCGGGGGGAAAGGTGCTGTAATCGATGCATGGGAAAAAATCCGGGCAGGGTATTGGCCAGCAGACGTCCTGTTTCCGGACGGGTAAGCCAGGATAAAAATGTTCGGGCTGCAGTTTTGTTTTCTGAAGCCCTGTTGAGCCCCATTCCGGCATCCAGGTGAAAGGTCATGAATCGGGGTTCGTTTTGGGGCGCCGGTGGTGCAAAAACATCCCATTCAAAGCCAGGGGATTCAGACTCAAGAAAAGGGATGTCCCAGGACCCGCCCATCCACATGGCCGCCTGTCCCTGTATGAACATATAAAGACTGTCAATGTATTTTAAGAGGGTGTGGTTCGGGGGCAGGAAAGCGGTCAGATCCGCCAGTGCCTGGAATGCGGCGATCATCTTATCATCATTGAAACAGCTTTCCCCGGTGAGGTAGGCCATTCTTCCCTCATATCCGCCGATGAAATTGGGGGCCAGGTTGAAAAAGACAATTTCGTTGATGGTCCACTCATCACCCGAGGCATTGGCAAAGGGGATAATACCGGCATCTCTTATGATCCTGGCCTGGTTTAGAAGGGCTTCCCATGTGCTTGGGGGGGTAAGGTTTAACCTGGAAAAAATCTGTTTGTTGTAATAGATGCCCTGGGCCACGGCGATGAAGGGAACCCCGTAAAGGCTGTGTTGCTCCGAACTCCAGGGTGTCAGCATCTCGGTGGAGAAGTTTTCTTTAAGACCGGGTAAATCATTTAATGTGTCCAGGTATCCTTGTTCAAACAGTCGACGGGAAACGTTGAAGGATCGAAGGTAAAAAATATCCGGGGCCGACCCACTCTTGAGCTGGGCCTCCAGCACTTCATCATATTCCGCTGGTGGGCTGGGATCAAAGATAATCCGGATACCTGGGGTTTGTTTTTCAAATACGTCAAGGATGTGTCGCATCTGGGGGATATCATCTGTGCGCCAGGAACCCATTGTTAATACGGTTTTTTCTGTAAGTTCTGCTTCCTGTGCCTGGAGCAGGGACAGGGGATAAAGGAGGGCAAAACAGGATGTGAACATCAAAATAATAGGGATAACTCCCGCATTGCTGAGGTGGTTCCGACTATGTTTCATAAGGGAAAATGCCATCTGGTATGCCCTCTGCCGTTAATAATTGGCAATGTGATTTTCATATTTATTATGCTGATCGACCCCTCTCCAGAGGAGCCAGGATTGTTCTGAAGTCCTGAAAATCCATGTTGACTAACATGCTCACAGAGCCCATTAGGTGTCAATAAAATTGTGCGGATGTTCTGGTTGAACACTCAATTTTCGGTGTTCACCTTTCGTGGCGGGGATATTGGGGCTTGACTTTAACAGATGTGTTCAGGTAAATATTGTTTACCTGATGGATTTGACAGAGATGACCGGACTTGATAAAGACCCCGATAATAAATGTCTGCCCCCCATTGGGTCGCCAAGTGTGACGGCTGGCCGATCTTGTGACCAATTCCCCGGATATTAAACCAGATTTTAGAAGAATTTATGGAAAAGAAAAATACCCCCCCAGGTAAGATAAAAATCATTAATGCCATGCGAACCCTGCTTGAGGATCGTAATTTTTCCTCCATTACCATTTCTGACATAGCTGCAACTGCAGGGGTTACAGAGGGGTTGATTTACAAGTATTTCAAAGATAAACGGCAGCTGCTTCATCATGTGCTCAAAGAATATTATGAATATTTTCTGCTGGGGATTGATCAGGATCTTAAGGGGGTCTCCGGAGCTTTGAATAAGCTTCGCAAAGTGATCTGGGTCAGTATTGACCGATATGCCACCCACCGCGTTTTTGCCAGAATTATATTGCTTGAGGTTCGAAATTCAGAGGAATATTTCCACAGTGAGGCCTATGACCTTGTGCGACAATTTAACAAAATACTTCTGGATATTATTAAAGAAGGCATGGCATCCGGAGAAATCCGAGGAGATATCTCACCTTCTTTTGCCCGGTATGCCATATTCGGTACAATTGAGCATGCCTGTCTCAACCGGGTGATCTTTAATGAAAAAGTATCCATAGATGAAACTGCAGAGCAGGTCACCCATTTGATTTTAAATGGTATAAAATCGAGATCTTGATCTGTGTGCCTCATTCCCATCTTTCCTATGCTGTGATCACGCCTGAAACATTCAACAAGAACACCCGTATCCCTTCCAGACCATGAAAGAAAATTATTGTTAGGTAAGCCTAACTTTTTTAGTTGACATTGATTTCTTTTCCTGTATGATTGCCAAATCAATGGTTTGGTCTTACATTGTGGCATTGCGACGGCGATTACATGTAAAACAAAGGTGCACTAGCACAGTTCGGCATAAATTCCATTACGCGTATTGAAGCATCCTCTTCAACTAATGTATGGAGTATCGCTATTTAAAAAGCAGTAAAAGGCTTACGCCGGACTTTACTGGTGTGCCATGCAGGGGGCATATATGGAATTTATTGATGTGGGGCTGACGGCAGTTATTGTTGGGGGGGCATTGTTTTTTTTGATTCGTCACTTTGTGGGTGGAAAGGGCAATTGTTCTTCGTGTACAGGCTGCTCTAAGTCGGGGGTCTGCCGGTCTCCATTGGTTGAGATTCAAGATGCTCCAGAGAACAAACGCTAAATAAGACACGATTCAAGGATGGGAAATACTCAATGTCAGCCACGATTAACTTGAGAAAGATGCAGATACATCAGACCGGTGTGATCCGGTCGGTGAAGGCAACCGGAGAACTGGGGCGAAGAATCAGGGATATGGGGCTGGTCCCCAACACAGAAGTCCAGGTGGTGGGACGGGCACCGTTAAAAGATCCGGTGGCTTTGCGTATCATGGATTTCACCATTACCCTGAGAAACAATGAGGCAGACTACATCACAGTGGAGATCCAGGAGGATTAAAAATGGCACAGCATATCACAGCAGCACTGGCTGGAAATCCCAATTGTGGAAAAACCACCCTGTTTAATGCCCTAACCGGTGCCAGGCAACATGTGGGCAATTACCCGGGAGTCACCGTGGAAAAGCGCTCCGGGACGGTAAAATCAGGAGAAATACTCATGGATGTGGTGGATCTCCCGGGGACCTATTCTCTCACGGCCTACTCTCCCGAGGAGCTTGTGGCAAGGGATTTCATTGTGGATGAACGTCCCCAGGTGGTCATTAACATCATTGATGCCACAAGCCTTGAAAGAAATCTCTATCTCACCATTCAGTTCATGGAGCTTGGGGCACCCATGGTGCTTGCCCTGAATATGATGGATGCCGTTAAAAAACAGGGTAAAAATATAGATGTGGCCCTGCTGTCTTCCCTTTTGGGGGTTCCCGTTGTGGAAACCATTGCCCGCACCGGTGCCGGTAAGCATGAATTGATCCAGCGCACCATTTCCTTTATCCGGGAAAAAAAAGGCAATTGGAATCCCCTATATATTTCCTATGGATCTTTTCTGGATCCTGCACTTGGGGAAATGGAAAAAATTATCCAGGAGGAAAAGTTCCTGACGGATCGCTTTCCGGCACGGTGGACGGCGTTGAAGTATCTGGAAGTTGACGAACAGATCATGGCCATGGGACAGCAATGGAGGGGCAAGGTCCATGCCCGATTGACGGACCTTGTGAAAGAAATCACGGATAGATGCATGCAGACCCTTGATGTGGAACCCGATGCCATCATTGCCGATTACAGATATGGCCACATTGCCGCCATGATGAAACAGGGAGTGGTAAAGTGTGATACCACCCGTCAGCGCATTCGTCTGACTGACAGCATAGACCGGGTGGTGACCAATCAATTTCTGGGCCCCCTGATTATGCTGGCCACCCTTTACGGTATTTTCCAGGTTACCTTTCCCATTGGTGAAATCCCCATGGGGTGGGTGGAGGCTTTTTTTGAGTGGCTGGCAGCCATGGCCCTTGTCGTAATCCCCCCGGGTTTTTTTCAATCACTGGTGGTGGATGGGATCATCGGTGGTGTGGGCGGGGTCATGGGTTTTGTTCCCTTGATCATGGTTATGTTCATGGCCATCACCATCCTTGAGGATCTGGGATACATGGCCCGCATGGCGTACATGATGGACCGGGTGTTCCGTATGTTCGGCCTTCATGGGGCATCCCTCATGCCCTTTATTGTTTCCGGTGGTATTCCCGGGGGCTGTGCAGTGCCCGGGGTGATGGCGGCAAGAACCCTTAGAAGTCCCAAGGAAAAACTGGCCACCATTTTAACCGCGCCTTTCATGAACTGTGGGGCCAAGGTACCCGTGTTTCTGCTGCTTTCTGCCGCATTTTTCCCGAACAACGCAGCTGGAGTGATGTTTGGAATGACCCTCCTGAGCTGGGTGGTGGTGCTGCTGGTGGCAAAGCTGCTACGTTCCACCGTGATTCGGGGAGAGGCAACCCCCTTTGTCATGGAATTGCCGCCTTACCGTATGCCCACCTTTCGAGGGGTTTTAATGCACACCTGGGAACGGGCATGGCAATACATGAAAAAAGCAGGCACCGTGATTCTGGGGATATCCATCCTCATCTGGGCGGCCATGACCTTTCCGGGAATTCCGGAAGACCTGTCTTCACAGCTCCAGGCCCGTCAAACAGCAGTCGAAGCCCGCATGGCAACGGCTGTGGACAAGCCAGAGATTCATCGGCAGATTCATGAAGAACTGGTTTTCATTGAAAATCAGCGCTCCAGCACCGCATTGAGATATTCCTTTGCCGGTCGTCTGGGATCTTTTTTTGAACCCCTGACCCGTCTTGCCGGTTTTGACTGGAGGACCAATATAGCTCTTCTGGGAGGCTTTGCCGCCAAAGAGGTGATTGTATCTTCCCTGGGGACCGTGTATTCTCTGGGGGCCGTGGATGCACAGGCATCAGATACCCTTGGCTCGCGCCTTGCCGCAGATCCCCTGTGGTCCCCGGTGACGGCATTGAGCCTCATGGTCTTTGTCCTTTTATATGCGCCGTGTTTTGTAACCGTGACGGTTATCAGTCGGGAAACCTCCTGGAAATGGGCTGTGTTCAGTGTTGTATTTAACACAATCCTTGCATTTAGTCTTGCTGCAGGGGTTTATCAGGTGGGCAGGATATTCTAAATCACAGATTCCGAACTCAAGAGTCGTAGGGCGTATTCCCATTTTTCAGGTTTGATCAGAATCTGGTTTGTTTGTCATAGGTGGCGGGGCCAACGGGGTCAGCAGGGACTTACTATGATGGCAGTGGCCTCCTGTTTTCTAAGGGTCAGATGGTATCCCCGGACAGCCACATCCATATCTCCGGTGCGGGGATGGATGTTTTCCACCTGGAACAGGCTGCCCGGTGTGACCCCCATGTTGGCAAGCTGGTGATAAATGTTGGTTTTATCCATCACCTCAACCAGTGTTGCCTTTTGGGTTTCTTTTATGTGTGTCAGGGGCAGGGTGGTCCGGGAAAGCATGGTGCAGGAACCGGTACCCTGGCTGAAACGCCCGCTGCATTGTTTTTTTTCGTCCTGGCAAAGGGTGCCGGTGAAATTGCTTTCACAGAAGCGCTGGAACCCCGACAGCCACTCTGTCCCGCTGCGGGGGCAGATCTGTGTGAATTCCACAAAGCGGATAATACGTTCCAGCACCTCCGGCGGCACGGAATGCTCCATCTGACAGGCTGCTTTTTCCGCTGACTCATTGTCTTCCAGACACAGAATATCAACGATGAAGGTTTTCATCACCTCGTGTCTGCGGATGACATCAAGAGCAGTTTTTTCCCCTTTGTCTGTCAGGGTGATCACATCATAGGGGGCGTAATTGATATGTCCTTTTTTGGTGAGGCTTTTTAAGGCACCGGTGACGGAGGAATTTTGTACGCCCAGGCGTGTGGCAATATCCTTGACCCTTGCAGCCTGTTTTTCATCAATGATATGATAAATGGTTTCAAGATAATCTTCCAGGCTTGCGGTGAGGGTATCTGGGGTGGTCATGGGATCTCCTGATGAATGCCGTTTATGGGCCGTTTTTAAAGTTTTGATCAAGGACAGGATAAAATAACATATGTCGGATTTTAGGACCCACGTATTGGGTGGTATTGTAACCGGTGCCACTGTGTCAGGTGCCCATGCTTTGTTTCTTCCAGGTGTTCTTGACCATGTTCAGCTTGGGGCAGTCTGTCTCATGGGTATTATCGGAGGGGTGCTGCCGGATCTGGACAGTGACACGGGAAAGCCTCTGAGCATTTTATTTGGACTGCTTGCCCTGATTATCCCTGCGGTCATGTTAAAAACAGTGTCCCGATTCCATGACCTGAGCCCGGAGTTTTTGATCTGTTATTTTGCCGTGGGCTATTTCCTGATCAATTATGTTGCCCGGAGTTTTATTAAAAAAATAACCGTTCACAGGGGGATTATGCACAGCATTCCCTTTGTACTGGTGTGCGGAATCTGTGCCTTTTTCCTTTTCAGTTCATCCGGAGAAAACATGGCGTTGGCCGTGGGAATTGCCGTTTCGGCCGGAGGAATCACACATCTGGTAATGGACGAATTCCATTCCCTGTCCTGGTCCTGGGGGGTGCCCCGTCGTAATAAAGCCTCGGGGTCCGCATTTAAATTCACCTCTTCCTCCATTCTTTCCACCATGCTGATATATGGTATTTTAATGGTCAGCTCCCTTTATATGCTTAAGACCATGGGGCTTCTTCCCCGGCATGTGTTTTGATCTCATTCGGGACGGGGCTGTTTTTTATTTACCGCCCAGACAATGAAAGATCCCCTCGTGATTATGACCCTCGCGTGACAGCAAACCTTTCTTTTTGAATGGGTTTTGTCCCCCGGCGCTGTCCCAGAATAACCCCTGCAATGACAATTGCTGCCCCAGCACACTGTATAAGGTTCAACGATTCTCCCAGCAATCCCCATCCCATGATAATGGCCGTCACAGGAATAAGATTAATAAATGAGGCTGCCCGGGAAGCAGTGCTTTTGCTCATCCCCCAATTGTAAAGACCAAAGGCCCCAAGGGAGACAAAAGCCCCGAGAAAAATTAGGATCAGAATCAGTTTCAATGTCCAGATTTCCGGGGAGGACTGGATAATGTGTGACAGCCCCGGCAGAAAAAACAAGGTGCCCGCCATGAGCTGCATGGCGGTTAGGCTCCATGGATTGTACCGGCTGGAGAGCTGTTTGACCAGAATCATATTGGCCGCCGCCGAGGTCATGGCACAGATCTCCAGAAAATTACCGAGAACGGGATTTGGGGCATGGTTCTGGGCGCCTTCAAAAAAAGTCAGTGCCGCCACCCCGGCCATGGACAGACACAGGCCGGCCCAGTTCTGCCAGGTGATTTTTTCAGAAAGAAACACCCATGCCCCGAAGGTGACCATGAGGGGATTAAAAGAAGAGATGATACCGGCCTGGGAAGAAGTGGTGAGCATCAAAGCCCGGGATTCCAGAAAAAAATAAAGGCAGGGCTGGAACAGCACGGTGGGAATCAGAATTTTCCAGTCTCCCTTCTGGTATGCCTTGGGCAGAAGTTTCGGTACCATGGGCAGGATACACAAAAGCCCGATGGCCATTCTCAGCCAGATTACGGCCCAGGGATCAAGGGTCATCAGGGCGGTTCGCATGGCGGAAAAAGACGTACCCCACAACAGCACCGCTGCCAGCAGTGCCGCCACTGGTAGCATTTGTTTTATATTCATGTCCGCGTGATTCATTCCCGGTTATCAAGATCTTTGTTGAGATCATTGATCCAGTCTGGAAAATGGTGCCCTTCACTGTCATCAAAGGGCCTTGTCAGTGGTTTGATATCGATGATGGGGCTTCCGTTCAGGGCTTCAAGGCCCTGGATCCATAGTTGATTTCCTTTTCTTTCCAGCAGACGTACAGTGGAGATGAGCAAGGGATTGGGGCGGGCAGGGCTCCGGGTGGCAAAAATACCCTTGAGAGGAATGTCTTTTCGTCCCATGGGATGGACCTTTTTAATTTCACGCTCCTCCGGTGCAAGTCGGTGGGGCCAGTAAATCACCACAATGTGAGAGAAATCTTCAATGCCGTCCAGCAGTTCCTCAAATTGAGGCAGAAGCTTGAGGGTGCTTACGGTGTTTTGGGTTTCATTTCTGTGTTTTTGAACTTGTTTTCGTCTTTCTTCCGGGGTATCTTTCCCATGGGGGCTGAAGGTCATGCGGTTGATGGTGTTTTCCACATACCCCACAGGGCTGATGGAAAACATGGTGTCGGTAGATGTGGATGCATTGTTCATTGGCTGCCTTCCTGATGTGTTTTGAACTTTTGTTTTTGGCCCCATCCCAAAGTGGTTCAGGTTGTGACTAAGCCCTCTGTTTTGTATTGGTTGCGACCAAAATATTTAATTTATAAAGCATGATGTGCTTTTGGCAAGTGCCGGGATCGCAATGACTATATCAGAAGAATGACAAGGAGGAAACATGGACATTAAAATTATGTATTGTACGGCCTGAAATTATGAACCCCGGGCTGCCGGTCTGGCAGCGGTCATTAAAGAAAACTTTGATATCTCCCCGAAACTTGTGCCGGGTTCCGGCGGGGTGTATGAGATCACGGTGGATGACAGAACTGTTTTTTCAAAACGCCGGGAAAAACGATTTCCAGAGAATAGAGAAGTGCTTGAATTGATCAGAAAATTTCAAAATTAAAAGGATGGTATGGCGTTTAACTTAATTTTGTGTCATAACCCTGTTTTTTGTGGCATATGAAAATAATAATTGATTGACAATACCGGCCGGGGGCAAGGTCCCAGCGGATCATTAAGATAGAATGATCATAACCCGGCCCAACCGTGAATGTATTCCATGAGGAGAGAAAAATGAAAAAAAGAATTCTTTTGACTGTATTAATGACTGTGGCCATGGTGTCTGCGGGTATTGGCGCAGCCTTTGCCGGAGAAAAGGTGTTTATAAACGGGATTGATGCCAATTATCCCCCCTTTTCCTACATTGATGAAACGGGTAAGCCCGATGGCATGGATGTAAAGGCCGTTGAGTGGATTGCCAAAGAGATGGGTTTTACAGTAAAACATCAGCCCACGGACTGGGCTGCCATTATTCCCAGCCTCCAGGCCAAGAAAATTGACCTTATTGCATCAGGTATGAGCGTTACCCCGGAACGCCTCAAAGAAGTTAATTTTACACAGTCTTACCATAAAACGGTGATGATGCTGGTGGTCAAGGCTGATTCTGATCTTACGGTGGATGCCTGCAAGGATGGTGAAATTCAGTGGGGTATCCAGCGCGGTACCTCCGAGGCCCAGTGGGTTGAGGAAAATCTGATCAAGGCCGGAAAAAAATTCACCCTGCAGCAGTATGATTCTGCTCCCCTTGCCATGGAAGATCTTGTCAATGGCCGGATTCAATGTGCCGTCGCCTCTGAAATTTCCGCAAAGGAAGCCATGGATAAAGGCCTGCCCATCAAGACTATTGGGCGTTATGGCCAGCCCGATGATGAAACTGCCTATGCCGTTCGCAAGGCAGATACCGACCTGCTTAAGATGCTCAACGAGGGGTTGACAAAACTTATGGCAAGTCCTTACTGGAAAGAGTTGAACGAGAAATATAAAGTTCATTGATCAACTCGTCAGCCATAGGTTCTCACTCCCCAACGGGCATCTGTCCGGCCCCGGACCGGATGTCCGTTGGGGGCTCTGCTGAGGTAAACTTGAAGGCTACCTTTTCATATGAACGGCCATCCCCTACTGGGCACAATGAAGATTGAAACTCTAATAATTTTAAATTCTTGTGTTGAGTTTCATATATAAAACAAAAACTTATATACATCAGTAAACCCGGGAATGATTTCATGATAAAAAGTTTGCTTGTGATTGAACAGGGCCTGCCCTATATGCTCCAGGGGGCGGTGGTCAACGTTATTGTGGTGCTTTCGGCCATGCTGTTTGGGTTTGTCCTGGGCCTACCCTTGGCAGTGGGGCAGGTGTATGGCAACCGGGTTATCCGTAGAATCATCGGCATTTATGTCTGGTTTTTCCGGGGCATCCCCCTGCTGGTATTTCTATTTCTTTTTTATTTCGGGCTGTTTACCTGGCTTAATATAAATATGTCCGCCTTTATGGTGGCCACCATGGTGTTGGGTTTGATCAGTTCTGCCTATCAGTCCCAGATTCTGCGGGGGGCCATGGCTTCATTGCCCCAGGGGCAGATGAAGGCGGCCCGGGCCCTGGGAATGAGTGATACCAAAGCCATTTTTTTCATCGTTCTGCCCCAGGCTTTCCGGCTTTCCATCCCCGGCTGGACCAATGAATATGCCATATTACTCAAGGATTCTGCTGTGACCTATGCCCTGGGGGTGACAGAATTAATGTCCCGGGCCCACCACATTGCCTCGCGCACCTACCAGCATCTGGCCATTTACCTGGCGGCGGGTTTTATTTTTCTGATATTTACCTATATCGGCACCAAGTTGCTGAACATGCTGCACAAGAAAGTCAGCATTCCCGGGTATTCCCGATAAGGATAGTTTATGAACACAGATTCCAGCCCCGTACTTAAAATTGATCATATCACCAAGCGTTTTGGGAAAAATACCATCTTGAAAGATGTGTCCCTCTCCATTCAAAAGGGAGAAATAAAGGTGATCATCGGCCCGTCCGGTGGGGGGAAAAGCACCTTTTTGCAGTCCATTAATTTTCTGGTCATGCCAGATGAAGGTATCATTTCCCTGGAAGGACGCACCGTTGACAAGTCCGATAAACGGGGGCTTTGTGCCTATCGACGTCAGGTGGGAATGATATTTCAGGATTTTAATCTGTTTGATCATCTCACGGCCCTTGCCAATGTGGAAATCGGCATGGTGAAGGTCTTGGGCATGAAAAAAAGCGCGGCAAAAGAGCGGGCCATGGCAGAGCTTGACCGCGTGGGGCTAAAAGACCAGGCCCATCAATATCCGGCCCAGCTTTCCGGTGGTCAGAAACAGCGGGTTTCCATTGCAAGGGCTTTGGCCATGGATCCCAAAGTAATGCTGCTGGATGAACCCACCTCGGCATTGGACCCGGAACTCATAGGGGAGGTGCAGGCCGTCATCCGGGATCTGGGAAAAGGGGGAATGACCATGATCATGGCCACCCACCAGATCGGATTTGCAAGATCTCTGGCCGATGAAATTATCTTCATGGAAAAAGGGGTTATTGTGGAGCAGGGTGCTCCGGACGTGCTGCTGGCCCCGGGGGCTGCCACCCGGACCCGGGATTTTTGTTCCAGAATTGCCGAGATCGGCGGTGAATGATCATGAATGAGCTTTTATATATCCAGAAGGATGTCATGCCGGCCCTGATTCAGGGCACCTGGATCAGTATCCTCCTGATCATTCCATCGGCCCTTTTCGGGGTGTGCATGGGGGTACTTTCCGCCACCTTACGGGTGTATGGGCACCCCGTTGTTAAATTTCTGGGGGATGGGTATGTGCTTATTTTCCGGGGATTTCCATTGTTGATCCAGCTGTATATCTGGTATTTCGGCCTGCCTCGCATTGGTATTTACCTGAGTCCTTACTGGGCATCTGTGGTGACATTTGCCCTTTGCAGCGGGGCCTATCAGTCGGAGTATATCCGGGGGGCGCTTATTTCCATCCGCAGGGGACAGATTTATGCGGCCCGCTCCATAGGATTTACCCCGCTGCAGACAGTGATATATGTGGTCCTGCCCCAGGCATTGCGCCGGGCTCTTCCCGGATGCGGCAATGAGATTATTTATCTTATCAAATATTCATCCCTGGCTTACATGGTCACCTGCATTGAGCTCACCGGCCAGGGAAAAATTCTGGCATCGGCATCTTTTAAGTATGTGGAGGTTTTTTCCATTGTGGGGGCGGTGTACCTGCTTTTGGTCTCCGTTGCCACCTGGGTTTTGAATTTTCTGGAAGAGCGCTTCGCCATTCCGGGATTTGAACGTCATAGAAACTGATCCGCCAATGAGTTGCAGGTGTTCTTTTTTTATATGAAAAGGCAGCCTCCAAGGCAAGCTCAGCAGAGCCGCCCCCCCGATGGGCAATAGGAACCGGACAATTGAGCTGTCTACAGTTCCGGTCCGGGGGCCCATTGCCCGTCGGGGGGGCGGCGGTATAATACCATTTGGCTCCGCGTCTACGACCCTATATTTGTTGTGTCCGACAGGACATGCCCGTTATATGAAAACTCTGCCTCAAAGTAGCGAAGCCTTCAACGACCATCCGATCCGGTACGATCAGCCCTTTGCCCTGCCGGGCGTTAAGAAGCGCAGGCTGTTTGAGGACAAAACTGCCCGAAGTTCCTGCGCTTTAGACCAGCAGGGCAAAAGGGCCGCCGACGGTCCCGGGCCGGATCGGATGGTCGTTGGGGGCGGTATTATGCCATTTTCATACGTCGTTGCCTGTCATGTGAGTTATAAAAAAGTTATAAGAGACCCTCAATTTTGGATTCCACATGGGTCAGAAATTTTTTAACCTCATCAATGGGCTTTGATGCTATGGATTTCTCCAATACCTTTTTTGCCTCTTGGTATTTCCCCATATCACAATAAGCCTTTCCCAGGTTATACAAAATAATATAATTGTTGGGATAAATTGAAAGGCATTTCTTATACTGAGTTACGGCCTCTTCAACTTCTCCGAGTTTTCTTAATTCAATGGCATAATTATTAAATGTTCCAATTGTTTCTGGAAGTGGATCAACGGCCTGCTTTATAAACTCTCCTGCTTTTTTAATATCTCCAGCGTTAAGATAGGCGGAACCCATTCTAATATAGTTAAGGTCCGTGGGGGCGGAGTCTTTTACATCGGAAAAGGTTTCAGAGGCGTCATCGAGTAATCCCAACTGGAGGTAGGCGTTTCCTAATTCTATTTTTCGATTGAGATTTAATGGATTCATGGAACTTGATTCTTTGAGCTGCTCCACGGCCTTTTCAAATTTCCCTTCGGCCATGTAAATCTCTCCAAGCAAATTCATGAATTTACTATCTTTCTTCAGTTTTAATGCTTTCTTGGCATATATCTTTGCGCTTTCATAGTCTTTCTTTTGGAAATAGCACTCACTTAAAATAAATAATGCTTCCGGACTTTCATGCTGGCTTAGGAGTATCTGGCCAAACATCAGGGCATCGTCATATTTTTTTTGCACTTTCAAAGAAGATAATTTCTGTAGTTTCTGTTCTAACTCATTCCGATACAGCCTTTTATGAAAAATAGTATCAATGGCCTTGAGGAAATTTTTTTCGGTAAACGGTTTTTCCTGATACCCATCCACCCCCTCTTCAATGGCGTACAACACCTTTTCTTCTGACATTTCTTCCGTGACCATTAAAACCGGAATGTCCTGATATAGTGGGTTGTGCCTTATTGCTATCAATAATTCGATGCCGGTCATGTTGGGCATGTGCCAGTCTGTAGCGATAAAATGGATTGGAACTCTTTTTAGCATGCCAAGGGCTCTTTTTCCGGTGTGGGCAAGATAAACATTTTTGAATCCATTCCGTCTCAGAATCATTGCCTGCATGTTGCATATTTCCTCCTGGTCATCCACGACCAGGAAGTTTTTATTTATGATCATTTCTTTGGCAACCATTTAGATTCCCCCTTTCATCCCCCTTGATTGATTCAAGGAAACTGAAACGCATATGGGTTCTTTAATCTTTGTTTTAGCCGCGAAGTTTGTCAAGCGTTTGATCAGTATGGGGCTGACCTCCTCCCCCCTTGAGATGAGCAATTGGCCCTTGCTGGTGGTGATATCTTCAGACAGCAGCATCCCGGCTTTTAAGGATGTCAGGGGAATTTTTTTCTCGATATAACGGCTTTTTCCCCCAAGAAAGATTTCCAGCGCTTTCAGAACAGAAGGATCGTACCATTTCCATTGATTTTTGAGTTGTGCCAATGCCTTGTCCTGGGGAAAACCCTTTGACTCCAGCATGTCAAAATCAAGTATAACCTTCAGGATACGCGCTCCAAGGGGAAGATCTTTACCCTTCCTGGCACCTTCTGGCTGGTCAGAGCCGTCAAATCGTTTGTCCTGGAAGGCGATGATGTCAGCCACTGGCTGCATGCGTGGAATTTTGGTTATCAGGTTTGCTGCAATACCGGGATGCATGCCAAAAAGCTGGCTTTCGTCCGGGGTCAGTTGCTGGCCCTGATACAATTTTTTTATGGTTTCTTCGGGCAGCAGCACACACCCGATCTGGGAGAGCATGGCGGCTGTTTCAATGAGCCATAAATTGCTGATTCCCAGTTGTTTTGAAATGTCGGTGGCATATCTTCTGATCCGGGATGACCGGCCCAGGGCTTCGGGATTCACCAGGGACAAAAGTTCGCTCATGACCTTGATGCTGCCCTTAAGGGTCTGGTTTAGAAGTTCTTTTTCTGCGGTGACCAGGCGGTATTGCTCCACTGCCTGGTTCAGCACGTTTGCCAGCAGCTCAATGGCACAGGGTTTGGTCAGAAACCGGTAAATGTTGCCCTCGTTCACGGCTTTTATGGCATTTTGCAGATCTGCATTTCCGGTGAGCATGATCCGTACGCTGTGGGGTTTTAACTTGGCAGCCTGGGCCAGGAATTCAATGCCGTCCATGACGGGCATGCGAAGATCTGAAACAATGACGGCAAAGGGAGGCTGGGTTTTGATGCAGTTCAGGCCCTGTTCGGGACCCAGGGCCGTTTCAATGTGAAAATGTTTTCGCAACTGGCGTTTTAGAGAATTGAGCAGATTCTGTTCGTCATCTACTATCAGTATGCGTCTGTTCATATTTGTTGTATTCTCCTTGTTATCTCGTCAGCCCTTAGGCTATTTCTGCCAAAGAATATATCAGCCTGTTTGTCTTTTTTTCACTCTTTTACCCTGGGCTTTTTTACGCATGAAATCAGTATGCACGAAAAAGATTACCTTGAATACCAATAAAAATTGGGGCCCCCCCGTTTTTTACGCCGATGGCCTTATTTCGTTTCATTGTTCGTCTTTGCGGTAAAAATGGAAACTTATATTTTATTAGACATTATTTGATCAGATATCTGTTTCCAGATGGGCATTTTTTCATGAAATCGGGATTGTATCATGGGGACCGTACCAAATGCCCGGACCGTTTCGTCACTGGAACTCCGGGCCTTATTTCCAAAAATATTGGCAAAATATACGGCAACGAGGGGGGTGAAAGCCTTGTTGGGGTGCTTATCCGGGCTATGGTGAAGAGCAACTCCTTCAACAATATCATCGGGCAGCCCCCACAGTCCCAGTAGATAGGCTCCCACCTGGGCATGGGTCGCCCCCATTACCTGCAATTCTGCGTCTATAAAGGGTATTTTTTTGTCTTGTGATAATTTAAATACATTTGCATAGGTTTCTGGGAAGTTCACGGCAAAGATAATTTTGCCAAGGTCGTGAAGCAGTCCCATGATGAATGCGTTGTCCACCGTTTCCCGGTCTGCATTTTCGTGTATGGCGATTTTCTGGGCAATGGTGCCGGTCTTGATGCTGTGCTCATAAATTTTTTCCATGTTCGATGCCGTCATGGTGGAAGCATCCAGTTTTGAAAAAATGCCAACGGTGAGCACCAGGGAGCGGATGGTGTCAAGGCCCAGCATGGTAACAGCCTGGGATATATCTGAAATATGCCAAGATCTTCCGAAAAAAGAAGAGTTTACCAGTTGGAGAATCTTTGCTGTCATGCCCAGGTCTTTTTCAATAATTTTTTCCAACCGCTCCACGGATGCAGACGGCGAGCGAAGTTCATCCATCATATTGATGTAAAGAGAAGGTGGACTCGGTATGGACTCTGTTTTTGAGATAACCTGTCTTAAATTTTTATGATTGAGAAAATCACCCAGGGAGCACGAGCGGCTCACCGTTGATATCAGCACCTGGGAATCACATGGTTTGGAAAGGTATTGATGGACAGAAGTTACTGATTTTAAGATCATTTCCTGGTCTGAATGTCCGGAAAGAATGATGCGTACGATCATGGGGTATCGTTGTTTTACCGTCGTCAATAATGCCACTCCATCCATCTGGGGCATCCGCATATCTGAAACGATGACATCAAAGGTCCTTTGGGAAAGCATTTCCAGTGCCTGGGCACCATTTTCTGCAAATAGCATGTCCCATTCTTTTCGCATGGACCTGAGCATTCTTTTTAATCCTTTAAGTATGTTGGGCTCATCATCCACAAACAGAATTTGTTTTTTTGCCTTTCTATGCGTCATGCCACCGTCTCATGTATGGGAAGATGGATGATAAAGGTGGTACCCTTCCGGGGATCCGTCTCAAAATTAAGCTTCCCCTGGTGTTTTTCCACAATAATTGATCGGGAAATGGCAAGTCCCTGGCCTGTGCCCTTGCCCACCTCCTTGGTGGTGAAGAAGGGATCAAAAATTCGTGGTTGAACCGCTTCCGGAATTCCTGGCCCTGTGTCGCTGATGCGGATTTCCATGCGCTTGTCCTGGGTGCGGGTGGTGATCCGGATGATTCCCTTTTCGGTGCCGGAGGATCCATGATTTTCTGCAATTGCCTGGGCCGCGTTGATAATAATGTTGAGAAATACCTGGTTCAGCTCCCCGGGAAGGCAGAGAATCAGGGGCAGGGATGGATCCAGATTTGTTTCAATTTCCGCCAGATATTTCCATTCATTGCGTGACACGGTGAGAGTGTTTTCAATGGCCCGGTTAATGTCCACGGCAATTTTTTCTTTGACACCCGGGTGGGAAAATTCCTTCATGGAGCGTACAATTTCTGAAATGCGATTTACCCCCTCAATGGTTTGTTCAATGGCCTGGGGAACCTCCTCTTTCAGGTACTCAAAATCGGCATTTTCAATGGCGGTGTTGATGGCTTGAACAAGATCCTCAAAGTTATGCCCGGATGCAGCGCGTTCTGCAAGTTGCTCATATAATTCAATAAGTTCCATGAAGTGTTCAAAAGCTTCAGACATGAACTGGTTGTTATCTCCCACATATTGGATGGGGGTATTGATTTCATGGGCGATTCCTGCAGCAAGCTGGCCCACAGCCTCCAGTTTTCGAGCCTGGGTCAGTTGAAGTTCAAGGGATTTTTGTTCAGTTATATCCCTTACTGTACCCTGGAGAAGTATCTTTCCCGTTAATTCCATCCGGGTCAGGAGCACGGTGGCCGGAAAAACATTCCCATCACATTTTTTATGCATATGCTCATAAAAGACAGAGCCATGGCTCATGGCTGTGTGGATCTGTTTCAAGGAAAAATCCCTGGACGAGCTGCCGTCCGGCTGACATTCGGGGGACACATCCCAGGGGTGCAGGGCTGTGAAATCCTCTTTGTTTTTTACATTGAACAGCTTTAATGTTGCCTGATTACATGAGGTGAAATTCCATGCGGGGGGCTCCAGGGTTAAAATAGCATCCTGGGAGCTTTCAAAAAGAATTCGATGGCGGATTTCACTTTTGTGCAGATCTGTTCTGGCCTGTTTCAGAGCAGTGATGTCCGCTGCAATAAAGATAAATCCAATGTTTTCGCTGTTGTCTGTTGTATCCGATGCCATGGGGGCCAGGGTTATTCCCAGAAATCCTTCGCTGCCGTCCGGTCTGGTAAAGGACAGGTCGTCCAGCCGTACCTGATTTTTATGTTTCCTGCAAAAAAATATTCCCTTTTCCAGCCGGGGCCAGTCCCATGAAATACCGCATGTTTTGAAGGGTTTCTCCATGACATCCATGGCCTTTAATCCGAGGGTCTTTTCTGCGGAAAGATTCCACTGAATAATTCGGTCTTCCCGGGAAATGCCTATAAGAATGGATGGAATAGCTTCCATTAACTGCTTTTTTTCATTGTTCTCCTTGAGATATTTCTCCATGACGGTTTTGAGTTGTTCTTCACTGTGTTTCAGATCCTGGATATTTTCCCGCAATTCCCTGGTTTGTTCCTGAACGAGCATATCCAGTTTTTCAATGTGTTGTCTTCGCTCTTTTTCTACGTGAAGTCGCCGAAAGGCATTGTCCATGGCTATGAGCAGCTGGGCTTTGTCAAAGGGTTTGATCAGATAACCGTAAGAGCCTATGGATAAGGCCTCTGCAGCCGTTTTTTGATCACCGATACCAGATACCATGATCACCGCCGTGTCCGGATATCTGTCCAGAGTGAAACGCACTAGATCAAGTCCGGATTCCCCCGGCATATTGATATCGCTCAGAATCAGATCAAATGGCTGTGTTTCAAGTAATTGCCTGGCCATGGTGGCATTTAAAGCTTCTGAACACTTGTAATTTTCATTCTGCAATATCTTACTGAGCAGCTTAAGCAGAACAGTATCGTCATCGACAATAAGAATTTTTTTCATGATGCCTGGTTTCCCGGTGATCAAGCCCTGAACTAGTAAAAAACATGAATTTTTATTCTATAGTTCTTGATTTCTAAAATCAAGCAGTTATGTGATTTGGGGCTGATCGGTCATTTTGCCCCAAGATTATGATGGGCAGATAAAATTGTTAATGCTTAAATTGTTGTTAATGGTTACTTATGGGTTTTTTTGGGATATTTTATATGATTGACGTATTTTTATGGGTTTAAATGGGTCAAATTGCCTCTTTTTCATTGCTGACTTGAGGGTTGTTTTTACACTTTTAAAACCTGCAAATGGGCGTCTGTATAACGTATGAATACAATGTTTTTTTATTTTTATTGAATTTATTCGTATTGATTCAGTGTGTTGAGCTGATATTTTTATTCTTATTGTGTGTTTTGTGCCTTCAGGCTGAATATGGTGGTCCTTTAATTGCTTAGCCATAGAATTCTTGATGACTCATGTTTTGTTTTTTTTGGTTTTTGTTTTTTACAAAAATAATTTTTAATCGTCTGAAATCGGTTAAGCTGATTAAATATAACCAGAATGTTGACCCGGAAAGGCAACAGATAATGAAAGAGGTATTATGCCGCCCCGGATGGGGCCTTTCAATGGGCCGGCACGGGCGGTGTCGTGTCGTTGTTATTGTTCGTTGTGACAGGTGATTGCGGTCACGTATCTTGTGTGAAACAACTGTGCACGGCGAAATCAGCCTTGAATTAGAATGAAAAGCCAGACGATCCGGCATTTCTCTTTTGATTTTGGTTATAATATGTTGTTATATGTCTTTTATAAGTGTTGAAAAAATAAATTAGTATTTAAATAACTTATTATTACTTTGTTGTTGTGCTTGGGTTAAAGTTTTTATATGAAATAAAAGTATTGAATGTGTGATTTAAATGTGGTCCGTTTGCTATTTTTCACAGGAGAGTCCATGAAAACCGTTCCAGTCCAGGAAGCAGTTGGTATGATTTTATGTCAGGACATGACACGTATTGTACCCGGAGAATTTAAGGGAAGGGCCTTTAAAAAAGGCCATGTAGTTAAAAAAGAGGATGTTGAGGAGCTCTTGAAAATGGGGAAGGCCAATCTCTATGTCTGGGAGGTAGAGGACGGGTTTCTTCATGAAAATGAAGCTGCCCGGCGTATTGCCATTGCCGCCGCCGGGCCGGGAATAAGGCTGACCGAACCCAGTGAAGGGCGTATTAATTTCATTGCCGACAGAACCGGACTTTTAAAAATTAATGTCCAGGCCCTGAATCTCATCAATGCCATTGATCAGATGGTGTTTGGGACAGTGCACACCGATCAGCAGGTGATTGAAAGGCGTGCAGTGGCCGGAACCAGGGTGGTGCCCCTTGTAATAGAAGAAGAAAAGATTGAACAGGTGGAAGAGATCTGCAGGCAGGGGTTTCCCGTGGTGGAAGTAAGGCCTTTCAGTGCCGCTCGCATCGGTATTGTCACCACCGGCAGTGAAATATACACGGGCCGCATAGCGGATCGTTTCGGTCCGGTTTTAAGGGAAAAATTCGGTGAACTCAACGGTTCCATCACCAGGCAGATCCTGACCTCCGATGATGTTGAAATGACCACCAATGCCATCAAACAACTGGTGGATGAAGGGGCGGACATGGTTGTGGTCACAGGGGGCATGTCCGTTGACCCAGATGATCAGACCCCGGCTGCCATCCGTGCCACAGGTGCCGAGATTGAAACCTATGGTTCACCGGTTTTTCCAGGGGCCATGTTCATGCTTGCCTATCTTGGGGATTTACCTGTGGTGGGGCTTCCCGGCTGTGTCATGTATTACAAGGCCACCATATTTGAATTGGTTATTCCCAGACTCATGGCAGGGGAGCGGGTGACCCGTGAGGATATCGTGGCCCTGGGCCATGGTGGATTCTGCGAGAGTTGTCCGGAGTGCCGCTATCCTGCCTGTCCCTTTGGAAAGAGTTGATCCGGCTCTGCCGTCGGCGGCTCAGCTACCATTACCTTTTTTATATGAAAAGGTAGCCTTCAAGTTTACCTCAGCAGAGCCCCTCCCCCGATGGGCAATAGGAACCGGGCAATCGAGCTGTCTACAGTTCCGGTCCGGGACCATTGCCCGTCGGGGGAGGGGCGGCATAATGCCATTGGGCTCCGCGTCTACGACCCTGTATTTGTTTTGGGCGAACCGAGGTCAGAATGAGGTCCGCCCGTGGAGGTTTATATGAAATATTGGGCTTGGTCACAGCATGGGCCAATTTGGGGTGGGGTCAGGCTTGCGTTATTGACGCTTTTGCTTAAAATCTTCTTTATGCCAAGGCACTTATCAAAAACATAGAGCCTGATAAAAACTCAGGGTCTAATACCACATAGCCTGACCCCGCTGTCTCAATAATTGTGACGGGTGACCCAAGTTATGACCAATCCCTGAGATATTTAAGTATTAAGTGTAAGAAGTTTATTATGAACCACATAAGGAGAGACATAAAATGTTGAAAAAAACGATTAATGTGAATGGCATGTCCAGAACAGTTCTGGTTAACCCCACAGACACGTTGTCCACCGTGCTTCGTAAGCAATTGCTGGTCCTTGGCGTCAAAGTCGGTTGTGATGAAGGGCAGTGTGGTGCCTGTAATGTGATCATGAACGGAAAACTCATCCGCTCCTGTATCACCAAGATGACCCGGGTTCCCGAAGGAGCTGAAATCACCTCCATTGAAGGCATTGGTACCCCGGATAATCTGCATCCCATTCAGGTTGCCTGGATACTTCATGGCGGCGCCCAGTGCGGATTCTGTACCCCTGGATTTATTGTGTCCTCCAAGGCCCTTCTCGATTCCAATCCCAATCCCACCCGTGACGATATCCGGGACTGGTTCCAGAAACATAGAAATGCCTGCCGCTGCACCGGTTACAAACAGCTTGTGGATTCCGTCATGGATGCGGCAAGGGTACTCAACGGTGAGATCACCAGGGAAGAACTTGCCTATAAAATCCCCGAAGACGGTCGCATTTGGGGTTCCAGCATGCCCCGTCCCACGGCAGTTGCCAAGGTGACCGGTACCTGGATGTTTGGTGCGGATCAGGGACTTCTCATGCCCGAAGATGCGCTGCAGATGGCCATGGTTCAAGCCGAGGTTTCCCATGCCAATATCCTCTCCATAGATACATCCGAAGCTGAAAAAATGCCGGGTGTGGTCAAGGTGCTCACCCACAGGGATGTCAAAGGAAAGAATCGTATCTCAGGACTTATCACTTTTCCCAGCAATAAGGGAGATGGCTGGGATCGGCCCATCCTTTGTGATGAAAAAGTCTTCCAGTATGGTGATGCCATTGCCCTTGTGTGTGCAGATACCAAGAAAAACGCAGACGCAGCCGCCGCAAAGGTAACGGTTGAACTGGAACAACTGCCCGAATACATGAATGCACCGGCAGCCATGGCTGACGATGCCATTGAGATTCATCCCGGCACCCCCAATGTGTATTATACCCAGAAGATTGCCAAGGGTGAAGAAACAGCCCCCATTTTTGACACCGCTGATCATGTGATAGAAGGGGACTACTATGTGGGGCGTCAACCCCATCTGCCCATCGAGCCGGATGTGGGGTTTGCCTATATCAATGAGGATGACAAGCTGGTGATCCAGTCCAAGTCCATCGGGCTTCATCTTCACATGTACATGATTGCCCCGGGTCTTGGTGTGGAGCCGGAAAACATGATCATGATCCAGAACCCCACAGGGGGCACCTTTGGTTACAAGTTCAGCCCCACCATGGAAGCCCTGGTGGGTGTGGCGGCCCTTGCCACCGGTCGTCCCTGTTTTCTCCAGTACACCTACAAACAGCAGCAGCAGTACACCGGCAAGCGCTCTCCCTTTTTCACAAACGTGCGCCTGGCAGCAGATAAAGATGGAAAACTCAAGGCCATGGAAACAGATTGGTCCGTGGATCATGGCCCCTACTCCGAGTTCGGCGATCTGTTGACCTTGAGGGGTGCCCAGTTTGCAGGGGCCGGATACGACATTGCCAATATCCGGGGGGAGGGCAGAACGGTGTGCACCAACCACTGCTGGGGATCTGCCTTCCGTGGATATGGCGCCCCGGAGATAGAGTTTGGTCCCGAGGTGCTCATGGATGAACTTGCCGAGAAAATCGGTATGGATCCCCTGGAACTGCGCTATAAGAACGTCTATCGTGAGGGAGCCACAACCCCCACGGGGTGCTCCCCTGACGCATATTCTCTGCCGGAGCTCTTGGACCTGATTCGTCCGAGGTACGAGGCTGCCAAAAAGAAAGCCGCGGCAGATTCCACACCGGAAATCAAAAAAGGGGTGGGGATCAGCATAGGTGTCTATGGGTGTGGTCTGGACGGCCCGGATACCGCCGAGATTGATGTTGAACTCAATGAAGACA
Source organism: uncultured Desulfobacterium sp. (assembly GCA_963674605.1). Classification (GTDB taxonomy): domain Bacteria; phylum Desulfobacterota; class Desulfobacteria; order Desulfobacterales; family Desulfobacteraceae; genus Desulfocicer. The sequence goes on from OY771474.1 coordinate 4,120,214, forward strand.
ACACGGTTACGGTGTTTGCCACCTGGCATGACCATGGCCAGGGTGCAGACAGCGGCACCCTGGGATGTGCCCATGAGGCCCTTCGCCCCATGAAGATCACCCCGGATCAAATCAAACTTGTTTTAAATGACACCAGCCAATGCCCCAACGCGGGTCCAGCAGGCGGAAGTCGATCCCAGATGGTGGTGGGACAGGCCATCCTTAACGGATGCCAGGCCCTGGTTGCTGCGGCCCAGAAGGACGATGGCTCTTTCCGTGATTATGAAGCGATGAAGGCCGATGGGCTTGAAACCAAGTTCCATGGCAAATGGTCCGCCCCCTGTGCAGACTGTGATGAAAATGCCCAGGGCGATCCCCTGGCAGGATACATGTACGGGGTTTTCATGTCAGAGGTTGCCGTTGAAACAGCCACCGGTAAAACCACGGTGGAGGGCATGACCATTGCCGCCGACGTGGGTGTGATCAACAACAAGCTCACCGTGGATGGACAGATTTACGGTGGTGTGGCCCAGGGAATCGGCCTTGCCCTCACCGAAGATTATGAAGATATTAAAAAGCATGCCACCCTTGCCGGTGCGGGTTTTCCCTATATCAAACAGATCCCGGATAACCTTGAGATCATGTATATAGAGACACCCCGTGAGCGAGGTCCCTTTGGTGCATCCGGTGTGGGAGAGATGCCCCTGACAACCCCCCATGCATCTGTTATCAACGCCATTTACAATGCCTGTGGTGCCCGGGTGAGAGATCTGCCTGCTCGTCCAGAAAAAGTATTGGCGGCAATGCCCAAATAAGTGTAATTTTTTTTGATTAAAAATCAAAACCATGGGGAGAGGTTCATATCTGTCCCCGGAAGATCAAACCACCAACAGGGGCGGTTCCGAGATATGGCGGAACCGCCCCTGTGCCAAGGGGTAAGCCCGGGAAGAGGACGTAAGACCTGGGCCGTTAATTCAGGCAGACTCTGTGTATCAGGAAGTTCTCATCATTTGAACTCAATGAGCAAAAGTACATAACCAGAAAGGAACACCGATGGATCAACAAACACTGCGTCGGGTGGAAAAACAGTGTATTCAGGAAGAGGCTCCAGCCTGCCAGGCCGCCTGTCCTTTACACGTGGATGTACGAACCTTTGTATTGAAGGTGGGGCAGGGAAAATGGAATGATGCCTGGAAAATCCTGGACAAGACCCTGCCTTTCCCCGGAATTCTTGGCAGGATTTGTCACCACCCCTGTCAGGATGCCTGTCTGAGAAAAAAACTGGGGGGGGCCATTGGCGTGGGGGCACTTGAAAAAATATGTGTGGATCAGCCAAAGCCCAGGATTCGCACCATTCCCATGCCCAAAAAAAAATATACCATGGCCGTTGTGGGAGAGAATTTAAGTTCCCTTGTGGCAGCTTTGGAACTGTTACGCAAAGGATATGGGGTCACCATTTTTACCTCCCAAGATAGGCTTGGGGGAAGGCTTTGGGACATGGAGGCCCTTTCCGGTGAAATCATTGAAAAAGAACTTGCGCTGCTGGAAACGTTGGGCCTGGTACAGGAGAAGAAAAAGGAGCTTCCAGATATTTCAGCGTTATTAGAAAATGGTTTTTCAGCGGTGTACATTGGCCTGGATACCCGGAAATGCACCCCCTTTGCCCGGGGTGAAACCCCGGATTTAAGAATATTCTCCCTTGGTCCAAAGGGGGTGTTTGCAGGTGGCATACCCGATGAAACAGGCAAGGTATTGGCTTTGCACCAGGCATTCCAGGGTCGGGCTGCAGCCCTTTCCATGGAAAGATTTGTGCAGGGGGTAAGCCTGGTAGAAGGTCGTCAGGATGACGGGCCATACCCCACCCGCCTTTTTACCAATACACAGGGAATTGAATGCCTGCCCAAGGTGATGCCCGTCAATAAAGAAACAGGATATACCATTGACGAGGCAAAGGCGGAGGCCTTCAGGTGTATCCAGTGCCAATGCCTGGAATGCCTGAAAGTCTGCCCCTATCTTGCCCATTACAGCGGATATCCCAAAAAATATGCCCGGGAAATCTATAACAATGCCACCATTGTCATGGGTAATCATACGGCCAATGCCATGCTCAACTCCTGCAGCCTCTGCGGTCTGTGCCAGGAGATCTGTCCGGGAAATTTCTCCATGGCCGGCCTGTGTCTGGATGCCCGCAGAGATCTGGTGCAGCGAAAAAAAATGCCCCCTTCGGCCCATGAATTTGCCCTGCAGGACATGGCCTTCAGCAATTCCGACACATTCATGCTTTTACGCCATGCCCCGGATCGGAAAAAAAGCCGCTTTGCCTTTTTCCCCGGTTGTCAGCTTGCCGGGTCCAATCCGGAACATGTTATTCAGACCTATTGCTTTTTAATGAATAACTGGGAAAAAGACACAGGGCTGATGCTCCAGTGCTGTGCGGCCCCGGCACACTGGTCCGGCAATGAAGAGAAAACCGGTGAAGCCATACACCTTCTTGAAGAAAACTGGCAGAAGATGGGCAAACCCCATATGGTCCTGGCCTGCTCTTCGTGCATGGATATGTTTAAAAAATACCTTCCCCAGGTAACGGTGTCTTCCCTGTGGGAAATCATGGATCAATGTCAGCTTCCCGACGCAGCCCGTAAACGAGCGGAGCAGCCCATGGTCATCCATGACCCCTGCACCACCCGGTATGAATCCGGCATACACGAGGCGGTGAGATGTCTTGCATCAAAACTGGGTCTCCCGGTTACAGAGCTTGAGTTCAGCCGGGAAAAGACGCAATGCTGCGGGTTTGGGGGACTCATGGAAAATGCCAATCCTGCCATGGCCGGAAAACAGCTTGAACAGAGAGTCAACGAAAGTGAACTTGATTTTTTGACTTACTGCGCCATGTGCCGGGAAAGTCTGAGGGGGGCAGGAAAGCCCACGGCCCATCTGCTGGATTATATCTTTCCCGGAAAAACACAAGCCGACATTCCCGGTGCCAGGGAAAAGGTCAAACTTTCCCACAGCCGGGATAATAGAGCCCGCCTTAAAGAAACTATTCTGGAAAAGATCTGGAAGGAGACCTCAAAGACACGATCAGAGACCACCTTGTTTATCTCCCCTGAGGTCCAGGCGAAACTGGATCAGAGGCGTATTCTGCACCAGGATATAAGGGCCACCATTGCCCATGCAAACCAGTCGGGAAAACAAATGCAAAGCACTGTTACCGGTCATTTTTTGGCCTGCCATCGACCCTTCATGGTGACCTTCTGGGTGGAATATACCCCGGCAGACACGGGATATACCATCCATAACAGCTATTGCCACCGCATGCAGATTATGGGGGATCATTTATGATCACCAACCTGGGAATAGAAGAAAATAAAGAGTGGAAATGCCTTAGCTGTGATGAACTTCTCAAGCTTGACAAGGTTCAGATTGATTATATGAACGGCAGTTTCACGGTTATGCTGCCCTGTTGCCCGAAGTGCGGCATGGCCCTGGTGCCGGAAGAAATTGCCCTGGGTAAAATGCTTGAAGTGGAAAAATTACTGGAAGATAAATAATCCGTAAATATTCGGTTTGCCCATGTAACTGTCTGGACTGTGCCCCATTTTCCCCTGTTTGGGGGGTAATGCTATGTGAGCAGGCCAAAACAGGTGAAGATGGGGTGTTGACCGAAATATTTACAATAACCCGGACGTTGTTTATGGAAAAAGGTGCAGGCAATGCCAACAGCGCTCTATCAAACCCCGGCTTTAAAAAAACTCACCGGACCGGTGCTGCGTCCCGGGGGGCTTGACCTGACCCGGGAATCGGTCATGAAGTCTGATCTTAAACCCGGAGACAGGGTGCTTGATGTGGGGTGTGGCTCCGGTGCTGCCGGGGAGATGCTCAACAGGGATTTCTTCCTTGATTGCGTGGGCATGGATCTGGACCTGGGGGTATTTGTATTCGGCAAGAGGATGCCGGTGATCCGTGGGGCGGCCCAGGGCCTGCCCTTTAAATCAGGCAGTTTAAAGGCTGTATTCTGTGAATGCGTGCTCTCTTTGACCCCGGATATGATGATTGTCCTTGGAGAATTTCATCGGGTTCTTGCCCCCGGGGGGCAATTGATTTTATGTGATGTCTACCTTCGCAACAAAGCCCATTGCCGGGAATTAAAAGAAATGCCCCTGGCATGTGGATTCAGAAAAGGGGTGGGGAAAAAAGATATCCATGAATATGTGGCGACTTCCGGTTTTAAGGATATTCAATGGGAAGATCTTTCCTGGCTGTTAACCCAGCTTGCGGGGCAGGCTATTTTTGAGCATGGCAGCCTTGAACGTTTCTGGGCCGAGGTCTTTGGCGGGGAGTGCTGGGCTTCCCGCCGGGCCTGTGATGCCATCCGGGCCAGTCGTCCGGGCTATTTCAGAATCATTGCCCGGAAAACAATGGCATCATACCACCCCCGAGCAGTGGCCTGCTGACCTTGCTTTGATATTGTGTTTTTTTATAACAGGCATGTCCTGTCGGACACAACGAATATTGAAAATGGGAAATGGCATTATGCCGCCCCACCCCCGACGGGCAATGGGCCCGGACCGGAACTGTAGACAGTTCGATTGTCCGGTTCCTATTGCCCATCGGGGGAGGGGCTCTGCTGAGGTAGACTTGAAAGCGACCTTTTCATATAAACCCACATGGCAGTAATTACCTGCCACAACGAAAATTGAAACTCTCATCATTGCAGCACCTTGGACGGAGTTTCATATAAAAAAAACACATCTCAAATTGAGGAACAATATGAGCGATACAATGATGCGTATGATATCCCTGAAAGCCAAGGGGTATCCCTGCAGCCAGATGATGATGGTCATGGCCCTGGAAGAGCAGGGCCGGGAGAATCACCCATTGGTGCGGGCCATGGCCGGACTTGCCAATGGCCTGGGCCTGGGAGCGGGATCTTGTGGTGCCCTGGGTGCAGGTGCATGCGTTCTTGCCCTTTATGCAGCCAGGGGGGATGATGAGGAACAAGAGATGACAGTCTTTCATCCCATGCTGGCGGAATTAAATGAATGGTTTGATGAAAGGACAAAGACCCATGGGGGCAGCCTTTGCCAGGATATTACAGAGGAGCAGGCAGGCTCACCCCAGATGGCCACCCGTTGCGGCCAGCTCATTGCCGAAACCTATGACAAGGTCATGCAGATTCTTGTGGACAATGGAATAGATCCGGGGTTTTCCAGGGATGATGACTGAAGAAAATAAAGTGCCGGCCCGTACCCGGAGCCTTTGTCCCCACTGCCTGAAGAGAGTTCCGGCCCAACGGATACAGAAAAAAGACGCTGTTTTTCTGGTCAAGACATGTCCGGATCATGGCCCCATGAACACCCTCATATGGAAAGGGCCACCGGATATGAGCACCTGGGTGCGCACCAAAACCCCTGCTGGCCCTGCAATGTGCGGTACAGAAAACCGCCGGGGCTGTCCCTTTGACTGTGGTATCTGTCCCCAGCACCGTCAGCGCACCTGTACGGCTCTTTTGGAGATTACCTGGCGCTGTAACCTTCACTGCCCGGTGTGTTTTGCCGACAGCGGGGGCATGGTGCCTGATCCGGCAATGCATCAGATAAAAATCTGGTATGAACAGATCAAATACCAGACCGGTGGGGGATGCAATCTCCAGTTGTCCGGAGGAGAACCCACGGTGCGCGATGATCTGCCTGAAATTATCCGCATGGGAAAGGCGATGGGCTTTTCCTTTATCCAGTTAAATACCAATGGGCTTCGCCTTGCAGCGGATAAATATTTTGTTCAACAGCTCAAGGAGGCAGGGCTTGACAGTGTGTTTCTCCAGTTTGACGGCGTGGATGACAGGGTTCATTTAAAATTACGGGGCAAGCCGCTTCAGGAGATAAAGGAACGTGCCATTGCCCATTGCAGTGAGCAGGGCCTTGGCATGGTGCTGGTGCCCACCCTGGTTCCGGGGGGTAATGACCACCAGGTGGGAGATATCATTCGTTTTGGTCTGGCACACGCTCCCCATGTGCGGGGGGTGCATTTTCAGCCGGTCAGTTATTTTGGGCGTTTCCCGACGTCCCCAGGTGATCATGACAGGATGACCCTGCCCCAGGTGATGCAGGCTGTTGAGGCCCAGACAGGCATAGATGCCGACTATTTTAAACCCCCGGGCTGAGAGAACGCTCTTTGCTCATTTCATGGCAATTTTGTATTGATGCCCCATGGTGATCTTAAGCCTTTAACCCGTCATAAACCCGATACCATGGTTGAAAACGGTTACAGGGGCGCAAGTAAAACCATGGGTTTTATTGCCAGACAATGGGGATCTCCTTCGGTGGAGGAGACAGAAAATGAAACTTTTATGAAAATGGAAGATGCTCCCCGGTCAAATGTGGAAGAAAAGGGAGGCGCAGGGGCTGTGTTTTCACCTTTACCCATGAATTGGGGCCAAACGGCAACATCGTCTGCTGCCTTTGAAAAAAAATGTACAATCATCACCAGTTGTGCTTCTCCCGGGGAGCACCCCCTGGATCTGGACATGTTTCTGAGCCGATTGAAAACCCATATGTTTTCCATTTCCTGCATGGCTTTTCAGGATGCATGGAATGTGGACCTGGAACGGGTGCAGGACTGCTGCATCCATGTGCTGTCACCCAGGGGAAAATTAATTCCGTTTTGCATGTATAATCTCACCGATGTCCAGGGCAGAAGCCTGTATCGAAAATCCATGCCGGATAACAATACCGATCATTGGGGATAAAAAAGTACCGCCCTGACTCCAATCGCCTGAACCTATTTTCCTTGGAGTATGTGATAATATGGAAATGACACCGCTGCAGGAATGGATTGCCCGTAAAATCGGTGTTCCCCCGGGTGGGGATCTGAACGGTGAGATTCTGCGCGTCCATCAACTCAAGCATTTGCAAAAGACCCTTGAGCTTGCAAAAAATAATAGCCCTTTTTACCAGGCCCATTTAAGGGATGTCCATGTTCAGGAGCTGACTTCCATGGCAGATATTGCCAGGCTGCCGTTTACCTTTCCCCGGGATGTTGCAGCGTCTGGGCTGCAGATGCTGTGCGTTTCCCAAAGTGAGATAGCAAGGGTGGTAACCCTTCAAACTTCGGGCAGTACAGGTAATCCCAAAAGGGTTTATTTTACCCGGGAAGATTTGGAATTAACTGCGGATTTCTTTGCCCATGGCATGAAAACTCTGGTAAATCCGGGTGACAAGGTCATGGTCCTCATGCCCGGATGCAACCTTGGTTCTGTGGGGGAAAGATTGTCCACGGGACTTGAAAGAATTGGATGCTCCGCCGTGGTCCACGGCATGCTGGAGGACCCGAACCGGGTGATTGAAAAAATCAATGAACTTGCCATAAATTGCATCATAGGCCTTCCGGTTCAGGTTTTGAGCCTCGCCCGGTGGCCGGGCAATAGTATTACTCCGGGCCGCATTAAAAGTGTGCTGTTAAGCGGGGATTATCTGCCCGGATCCATAACCAAAGCCATACAACGGGCCTGGGATTGCCAGGTGTTCAACCATTACGGTATGACAGAAACCGGACTTGGCGGTGGGGTGGAGTGCAAGGCCCTTCAGGGATGCCATCTGCGGGAGGCGGATCTTTTGCTGGAAATAGTCGATAAACAGGGAAATGCTGTGCCGGATGGTCAATCGGGAGAAATTGTTTTAACCACCCTTACCCGCACCGGGATGCCCTTGATCCGTTACCGCACCGGGGATGTTTCCCGTTTGTTAACATCCCGGTGCGACTGTGGATCAAAGATTAAACGTCTGGACAGGTTGCAGGGTCGCAGTGTATACAGGGGCAAAGGCATTGCATTGCCCCTGGAGGTCATGGATGAGGCGCTGTTTGCCCTGGAAGGCATTGTGGATTTTGAGGTCAGCATTGAGAATCGGCAAAATAAATATTTTCTGAATCTTGAATTCTGGGCCATCCCCGGGGGAAAGCCGGATCTTGATTTGGACATCCGGCAGAGCCTCCATGAAATCCCTGAGCTGCTCCGTCTGATAAATCAGGGATTTTTAATCGTAGACCATGTGTTTCTTTCCCGTAAAAAACTTTTTTTCAACCCCGGAAAACGTAAGATTAAAGAGATCATAATATGAGTAAAACAATAAAGGCATTGCACAACAGTTTACAACAGGGCAGGGCGGTGGTCATGGCCGCCATTTTAACCAAGCAGGGATCAGCCCCCCGATCCCCGGGCACCCGAATGATTGTGCATGAAGACGGTGCTATCAGCGGTACCATTGGTGGGGGCTGGGTGGAAGCCCAGGTGCAGAAACAGGCCCGGGACTTTTTTGAAGCAAAAAAAGGAGCATGTATCCGGGAATTTACTCTGGATTCAAAGGCCTATGAAGACATGGATATGGTTTGTGGGGGCAGTGTGAGCCTGCTTCTGGAATATCTGCCAGCCACGGAAGACAATATCAATATCTTTGCAAAATTGCTGGAGGTGCTTGAGAAAAACCAGAATGGATTCATGGTCAGCCGGCTGCCTTTGGACAGTAATAAAGATTTTTCAATGCAGCGCTGTATTATTTCAGAAAAATCCCAGACCGGTGGATTTCAACTCAATGAACAGACCCTGGCATCCCTGTCGGAGCATGCCGGAAAAATGCGTTCACCCGGTCTTCTCCATGTGGGTAACGAGCGTTTTTTTGTGGAACCTGCCAGTTTCAACGGAACACTTTATATCATTGGTGCCGGTCACCTGGGCGCAGAAACCGCCCACCTTGCTCACCGGACGGGGTTCAGGGTCATTGTCATGGATGATCGGGAAGAATTTGCCAATGAAGAACGTTTTCCCATGGCAGAGGTGCATGTGGTGGACAAGCTTGAAAATTGTTTTAATGGGTTTCCCATGGGGCAGGGCAGCTATATTGTTATCATGACCCGGGGTCATCTTTACGATCGGGATGTTCTGGAGCAGGCTCTTAAAACCCGGCCCACCTATGTTGGCATGATCGGCAGCAGGTCCAAAAGAGAGATGATCTATGGGTATTTGTTAACCCGGGGCGTTTCCCAGGAGACCCTGGATGGAATTCACTCCCCCATAGGGCTTTCCATCGGAGCCCAGACCCCGGAGGAGATTGCCGTGAGCATTGTGGCAGAACTTATTCAGGTACGGAAAAATAATCAGGCTTCACACCCGTCCGGCATTAAATTGATCCCTTGAACCCGGGGTATGTCATGTCCATTGTCAATGATGTTCAGGCATCCATAATCCTGGGGGATGCTGAAAAGATCGGCTATGTTTTTATTTAAGAGGTTACACAGAATCATGCGGTTTACCCCTGCATGGGCAACCACAAGGATATTGCCCGGATATTGCTTGGATATTTCATGAAAAACCGGTACCACCCGCTGGAAAAGGTCAAAAAAACTTTCTCCCAGGGGGGGCCGGTAACCTGTGAAATCCTTGCCTCTTTTTTCCCATTCTTCGGGAAAATTATCTCTTATTTCTGCAACTGCTTTTCCATCCCATGTTCCAAGATTTATTTCCCTTAATTCATCCATCAAAGAAATGGTATTTTGGGCATACCCGGATACGATGGTGGCCATGTCAACGCATCGGGAAAGGGAACTTGCAAACACGTGATCCATGTTGATGCTGGAAAGACGTTTTTGCCACAAGGCAGCCAGTTCAAGCCCTGCCTGACTTAATCCCACATCTGTCTGGCCAATGAAGCGCTTGGTTGATGCGCCTTTTATTTTACCATGCCTTAGAAGATAGATCATTATTCTATAAAGAACCTTTTCCCGTTCGGGGTGTCTATTGTTATATTTAAGTCTGGCTTTTCAATTACAGGCAAGTAAACCTTTTCAGGCCTCTTGAAAGTTTATCCTTTATTATACATGCCGTTTCAAACCTGGCTTGGATTTTTCTAACAGCATCTGGATGCCCTTTAAAGCAACTGCGTTTTTCCTTAAATCTTTTCTCGAAATCCATGACCACCTGATCTCCCCTCACCAGTTTATCGGCAAAGTAGACAATTTCTTTTGCGTTTAAGGGGGTATTCAGGCAGGTTTTTAAATCCATGTGGGAAGAAACAATCTCTGCAATGTCGGTAAAACCCATATTTCTAAGCATCTCTGCTCCCTTTTCGGCATGGTCGGGGGCTTTTCTTGCAATGTCATGGAGCAGGGCCGCCGCCTCGATGCAGGGGATATCAAGCAACGGGGCATCCTGATCCAGAGATGTGGCAATTTTAACGGCTGTTTCTGCCACTTTTATGCAATGGGCCATGATGCTTTCATCTGCCAGGGGGCTGTTCTCCAGAAGACAGATGCATTCTTCAACTTCCGGCACGGCAATGCTTTGATGTTTTTTTAAAACCGCATGGTAATCTTCCCGGGTATCTGCATCCATGTGAATTCCCCGGTCACACACGTCAAGATCCATGGATTCTTTGTCAAAATCGGCAAGGCAGGCCCTTAACCCGCCCCCCTGATTGAAATTGATGATGGCAGGTAAAAGCCGTGTGGAGATAAGCGGGGGATGCCCCCTGTGTCCTTTAAATACCGGATAAATGATTTTCCCTTTACCATTATGCCAGGCACTGAGAATTTTTTTTATGGTATGGGGCCTGATGGCCGGTATATCTGCCGGAAGCAGAAAAAAGGCATCGCAATTGTTCTCCAGGCATTTAACGCCGGTTAAGATGGTGGAAAACATGCCCTGGCGAAACCCTGGATTATGTACCGGGGTTGCCTCTTTTTTTGTGATAATCCCTTCAAGCGCTTCTGATCTGTGACCCGTGACCACAAAAATATCCTTTATCTCATTTTGTTTAAACAGATTAATGGTAGTTTCAAGGATGGATTGGTTTCCCATGGGCAACAACGGTTTAAAGCCATTCATCCGTGAGGAAAGACCAGCCACAGGTATAATTGCAGCTATATTATTTTTGTTTTTCAATGTGCGTGTCCTGAATTTTGATTGCAGAGTTTTTTTATATGAAACTCCGTCCAAGGTGCTGCAATGATTAGAGTTTCAACTTTCGTTGTGGCTGGTGTTAGCAGCCATGTATGTTTATATGAAAAGGTAGCCTTCAAGTCTACCTCAGCTGAGCCCCTCCCCCGATGGGCAATAGGAACCGGACAATCGAACTGTCTACAGTTCCGGTCCGGGAGCATTGCCCGTCGGGGGAGGGGCGGCATAATGCCATTTACCATTTTCAATATTCGTTGTGTCCGACAGGACATGCCCGTTTATATGAAATATTGGGCTTGGTCACAACATCGGCCACCCGCCACATCTGGTGGGTCTGATCATCAAAGCCTGCCTATAATGCCAGACACAAATAACATGGTCAATAACCTGGCTACGGATTACCGGGCCCTTTTTCAGAGGTAAAGATAAAAATGCCCCAATGAAATATTTCCGTGGGTCATTTTGCCCTTGTCCGGCTTTATTGAATGGCACGATTTCCCCATCAGGTAAATTTCCATATTTGATTTTCTGAATTTTTTTTATCCTATAAAAACAGAATCTTATAACCTTGTTGCCATGTAGCTGTTTTTTTTTATGCGAAAAAGACCTGCCTGGTCTTTTAATTGCAATACTAAAGCGAAACGTTCATTCACATGGGGGACCATCTTTGGATGGAACTTCTTAAATCCATTTAATGTAATGCACCGCATCGTTCAATCGACGAACGGTGACAGCAAAAGGAGCTTTAACATGTCAAACGGCGAAGCAGTATACGGATTTTTTATTCCCACAGTAACTCTTATGGGTATTGGGTCTCACAAACAGCTGGGCGCACAGATGAAAACTCTTGGCGTAACAAAACCGTTTCTGGTGGCAGACAAAGGCATCACCGCCTGCGGCCTGACCCAGCAGATCTGCGATATGATCAAAGCAGACGTGGGTGTAGATGCGGTTGTATATGATGATACGATTCCAAACCCCACAGATAACAATGTTGCCGAAGGCTTGAAACTCTATCAGGAAAGTGGCTGCGACATGATCATCACTCTGGGCGGCGGTAGTGCCCATGACTGTGGTAAAGGTGTGGGCATCGTTGCCACAAACGGCGGAACCATCCATGACTACGAAGGCGTTGATCAGTCCACCAAGGCCATGCCTCCCTTCATCGCCATCAATACCACAGCCGGTACCGGCAGCGAAATGACCCGTTTCTGCATCATCACAGACACCAGCAGAAAAGTAAAAATGGCCATTGTTGACTGGCGTGTAACACCCACCATTGCCATCAATGATCCTCTTCTGATGCTTGGCATGCCTTCATTCTTGACGGCTGCCACCGGTATGGATGCACTGACCCATTCCGTTGAAGCCTATGTGTCCACCATCGCCACCCCTGTTACAGATGCCTGTGCCCTTAAAGCCATTGAGCTGGTTGCCGGAAATCTGCGCCAGGCAGTTGCCAATGGTGAAGACCTGGCAGCACGTGACAAGATGGCCTATGCAGAGTACCTTGCCGGTATGGCATTTAACAACGCAAGTCTTGGTCATGTTCATGCCATGGCTCATCAGCTGGGTGGATTCTACGATCTTCCCCATGGTGTGTGCAACGCCATTCTGCTGCCCCATGTATCCCGTTTCAACCTGATTGCCAAGCTGGATCGTTTTGCTGATATCGCCGTTGCATTGGGAGAAAACATCGCAGGTCTTTCCACCCGGGAAGCTGCTGAAAAAGCATTGTCCGCCATTCAGACCCTGTCTGCTGATGTGGGAATTCCTGCAAACCTCACAGAGCTGGGTGTTAAGGAAGAAGATCTTGTCACCATGGCTGAAAATGCACAGAAAGATGCCTGTGGTGCTACAAACCCAAGAAGACCTTCTCTTGACGACGTAGTAAATATTTATAAAGCAGCATTGTAAAATACGGCTTTTTCCTGACTTGCTTCATGGCCGCCATGCATCACAGCGGCGGCCATGGGGCCTGAGCAATATTATGAACGTTCTCTCCATAGTCTGATGGGCAGACAGGTACCTGGTATTTGTCTGTTCATTGGAAGATTTATGATCCAATCCTGTTTTCTCTCTGAACGCGTTTTTGTTGGAATTGAATTAAAAAAATGATTTTTTTTATGGGTTGATATGGCCCGATGATCCGGTTTGTTTTCAAAACCTGACAAGCTTAAACCTGACATAGCTTAATGAAAAAATCGGAACATCACATATCTGTTTGATAAGTTAGACAGTTGCCATGGTTAAGGGGAAGAATGGGGACGGGATATTTGCCTGTCCCCATTCTTATTTCCGGCCTGTCCCTGTTTATCGTGTTTTATTCTTCAAAACTCTGCAGTTTTCGATACAGGGTTTTCCTGCCGATGCCAAGCATTTCCGCGGCCATTGATCTGTTGTTTTTTACGTGGTGCATTATCTTGAGAATGTGCTGTTTTTCAACTTCTTTAAGGGGCAGAAAGGGTGATGTCGCCGAAAAATCAGTCATTTTTTCAAGCAGTTCCAGGGGCAGTCCATGTTCGGTGATGGTGTTGTTTTCCGCCAGGATGCCGCCCCTTTCCATGACATTCCTCAGTTCCCGGACGTTGCCGGGCCAGTCATAGGCCATGAGACAGGCCATGGCATTGGGTGAAATCTTATACGGGTCATCCCCGGGGCTGAGTCGGTCCAGAAAATAATCCACCAGAACAGGCAGTTCTTCCTTTCGTTTACGCAGGGGTAGAATCTGCAGGGTGAAGACATTTAGTCTATGGAAAAGAGCTTCGTTGAAACGCCCCGCGGCCACCTCTTCTTTCAGGTTCCTGTTGGTGGCGAACATGAATCGGATGTCTACCTTGATTTCGTTTTTATCCCCCACCGGCCGAAAAGTCTGGTTTTCCATAACCCGCAAAAGAGATGCCTGCACCCCCACGGAAAGTTCCCCGATTTCATCCAGAAAAAGCGTTCCCTTGTCTGACATGGCCAAAAGACCGTTGCGGGAGGTTTCCGCCCCGGTGAAAGCACCCTTGCAATAGCCGAACAGTTCGCTTCGAATCAATTCTTCCTGAAGGGTGGCGCAGTTTTTGGTGATCAGGGGCTGGTCCGCCCGGAGACTCTGGGAATGGATCTGCCGGGCTACAACATTTTTACCGGTGCCGCTTTCTCCGGTGATCAGCACCGGCACCGATGTGGGGGCCACCTTGTCGATGAGATATCGAATCCGGTCCGTGGCAGCGGAATGACCCACAATGAGGCGGGGAACATGGGGTTTTTCTCCCTGGCGTTTGAGCACTTTTTCTCTTTGGAGCGTTACCTTTTGATATGCCTTTTCCACCACCAGTTCCAGGCGGTCCAGGTCAAAGGGTTTGGTAATATAATCGTAGGCTCCGATCTTCATGGCGTTGACGGCATCGTCCACATCTGCGTAACCGGTGATCAAAATGATCTGAACGGCCAGGATGGCTTCCTGGAAACGGCTCATCAGCTCAATTCCGTTGGCATCCGGCAGGTTGATGTCCAGGATGATGACATCAAAGGCATCCTTTGCAATGGCCGCCATGGCTTCACTTGCGCTGCCCGCTGTGGTGATGATGCGCCGGGGGGAAGCGATTTCCTTTTGCATCAGTCTTCGGATGGATTTTTCATCGTCCACCACCAGAATTTTCATGCTGTCGTTCGGGGATGTCATGAAAGCACCTCATCGGGATGGGGCAGGGCCACGGTGAAGGTGGTGCCTTTATTTTCTTTACTGTTCACAAGGATTTCTCCATGGTGCTGATGGATGATATTATAGCAGGTGGAAAGGCCGATACCTATCCCCTGTCCGATGGGTTTTGTGGTGAAGAACGGGTCAAAGAGCCGTTCCATGTTTTCCGGGGTAATGCCGTATCCATCGTCTTGGATGGAAAAAATGATCTGATTGTCCCTGAGCCCAAGAAACAGCTGCAGAGATCCCTTTTCATTGACGGCATCCAGCGCATTGCAGACCAGGTTTAGAACCACCTGTTTTAGTTCTGCAGCGTTGCCCATGATATGGGGAAGGTTGGGTTCCGATTTCAGGCTGATGGTTACCTGGGGGCTTTCCCTGAAGCGGTGGCGCAGCAGTTTTAATACTCCGGTGACCAGGCGTTTAAAGTTCAGGGGGGTGAAATCTACTTTTTTTCTGGGGCTGAAGGTCAAAAGACTCTGAACAATGTCCCGGCACCGGTCGCATTCGGTGAGGATGGTGTCAATGTATTCCGTAAAATCCGCCATCAGTGCGCGGTTTTCTTCATTGTCGGCAAGGTTGGCGTTCAACATGGGAAGTCGTCTTTGAAGGCCTTTGGTAAATCCACTGATGGATGTCAGGGGATTATTGATTTCATGGGCCACCCCGGCTGCCAGAGCTCCCACTGTAGCCATTTTTTTGGAATAGTTATATTTGGCCTGATATTCCTTTTCCCGGGTGACATCCCGCATTAAAACAAGAAATCGAAAGGGCTGCTGCCGGGCATCCCGCAGGGGGGATACGGTGATATCAAACTGATAATGTTTGCCATCTATGTCAAAGCCCATCATTTTACGGCAGACCTTGTTGGTTAACCGGGATTTAATAACAGGGCAGTCCACGCAGGGCTGGTTTCTTTTTTTTAAGATTGCATAGCAGAAGTTCCCTTTGGGGGATGCATGCTTGAAAAAGGTGGAAAAAAGCCGGTTCACTGAAATGATGGTGAAATTGGCAGATAAAATGAGCATGACATCGGATATGCCGTCAAAAATGGCTTCAAGTTTTCTCTGCTTGCGCTCCAACTGCCGGTTGGTTGCCTGGAGCTTGGCCATGTTCTTTTTGACTTCGCCAAAAAAACCGAGCTTGGTGTATTCAAGTCCGATGATATCTTCAAGGGTTGTGGGTTTTGTCATAATTTGTTACCATGCTTCGTTACATATATTCATCATATCTTCCACGTCTGCATCCCGGGGATTGCTCAGCAGACAGGAATCAAAAGTGGCCATTTCACATATCTGGGGCAACTTTGAGCGGTCCGGAATAATGTCCCGCAGCCGTGTGGTGACCCCAAGGCTTTTAAAATAGGTTTCAAGGGTGGAAATGCCTGCCAGGGCCGTGGCTTCCGGGGAGCCAAGGGACCCGCCTATCATTACCTTGCCGATTTCCGCCAGTTTGTCCACGCAGTTTGGCAGATTGTAGCGCATGACACTTGGCAGCAGGATGGGATGAATGATGCCGTGCAGAACATCCAATACCCCCCCCAGGGTATGGGCCAGGGCGTGGTCAAGTCCCAGACTGGCATTGCTGAAGGCCATGGCAGCCGAAGTGCCGGCAATGCTGAGTTGTTCCAGGTTGTCCAGGCTGTTGTTCTCCAGGGTCAGGGGCAGATATTTCATGATCAGTTTGATGGCCCGGAGAGAATGCACCTCTGTAAGGGAAAAGGCCAGCCGGGACACATGGGCTTCCACGGCATGGGACAGGGCATCCACGGCGGCGGCAATGATCAGGTCCCTTGGTTTGGTGGTGAGCAGAGTGGGATCAATGATCGAGACATTGGGTACCAGGGTCCTGCTGATGATGGACATTTTTACCTGGCGTTCCATGTCAGTGATGATGGTAAACTGGGAAATGTCCGAGCCGCTGCTGGCCGTGGAAGGCATGAACACCATGGGAGGCAATGGTTTCTGGATGCGGTTGGCCCCTTCATAGTCATTGACCCGACCGCCGTTGCTGGTGACAAGTGCAATGCCCTTGGCCGCATCCATGGGACTTCCACCCCCCAGGGCAAAAATGACATCACAGCCGTGCTTTTCATAGAGGCGGGCACCTTCCGCCACCTGCCAGTCCCGGGGATTGGATGAAATGTTGGAGTAATAAATCCATTTGAGTTTTTCATGGTCAAGGATGTCAAATATAATATCCACCCATCCTGAACTCTCAAGTCCCGGATCTGAGACAAAGAAAATTTTCTTTGCTCCCAGGCGCTTTGCACACACGCCTGTATATTTCATGCTGTCACGGCCTAAAAAAATTTCAGGCACGGAAAATTTTAATATTCCCATGGTCGGTACCTTTCACTGGATCATCTGCTTTTAAAGTGCTTTATTGGAATCAAGCCCGAATTTACTTGATAATTGGACAGTTGTCAAAAATTTAAGGTTTGATCATGATATCTGCCGGTGGGCTTGGTCAAAACTTGGGCCACCTGTCACAATTGGTGGGCCAACGGGGTCAGGCTATGTGGTATTAGAGGCTGCATTTTTTAGCAGGCTCTTTGTTTTTGACAAGTGCCTTTTCATAAAGAAGATTTTAAGCAAAAGCGTCAATAACGCAAGCCTGACCCCACCCCAAAGTGGCCCATGCTGTGACCAAGCCCGCTGCCGGTTGAAATGGGTATAAAAGATGTCACCTGTAATCCGCTGAATGGCCTTGTATGGGGGGGATAAGAAATATTAAAAATAAGGTAGCATTTTGTTTGTGTGGGTGTTATAGTACTCTTTTTGTTTCAGCACCTTCCAGTCAGTGCCTGCTGTGTCGCGGTTATCTCAACCCCAATTCATGCAATAACAATTTATTTCGCCTGGACTGGCCCACCATGGTGGGTGGGCGGATTCAGGATTATACTATATGTCATTTGAAAAATTTGGCCTCAGGGCCGAACTGTTACGTGCCGTTGCCGCCGAGGGCTACAAAGTTCCCACCCCCATTCAGGACCAGGCCATTCCCGTCATTCTCCAGAAACAGGACGTACTTGCAGGTGCCCAGACAGGCACCGGTAAAACCGCTGCATTCGGGTTGCCCATACTGCAGATGCTGGGTCGCACAAAGGGCAGAGGCTGTGCCCCGAGATGTCTGGTGCTGGCCCCCACCCGGGAACTGGCGGCCCAGGTCCATGAAAGTATTGAAAGCATGGGCCGGGGCATGACCCTCAAGTCCGCCGTGGTGTTTGGCGGAGTGGGCATCAACCCTCAGATTGATAAGCTGCGCCGGGGGATAGATATTCTGGTGGCGACACCGGGACGACTTTTGGACCATGCCGGGCGCAAAACCCTGGATTTGTCTCGCATTGAAATCCTTGTGCTGGACGAAGCCGATCGCATGCTGGACATGGGCTTTATCCATGACATTAGAAAAGTGTTGAAGCTGTTGCCCACACGACGTCAGAACATGCTGTTTTCCGCCACCTATTCCGCGGACATCAAGCGCCTTGCAGACACCCTTTTAAATGCGCCGAAAATCATTGAGGTTTCGGCTTCCAACAAGGCCGCCGACGGCGTGTCCCAGGCGGTTTATCCCGTTGCCCGGACCCAGAAACGTCAGCTGTTGTCCACCCTCATCAGAAATGGTGAATGGAACAAGGTGCTGGTCTTCACCCGCACCAAACACGGTGCCAACCGGTTGACAAAACAGTTGATCCAGGACGGCATCGGCGCGGCTGCCATACACGGCAACAAGAGTCAGACGGCCCGGACCCGGGCCTTGGCTGATTTTAAGAGCGAAAAAATAAGAACCCTTGTGGCAACGGACATTGCTGCCCGGGGACTTGACATTGACATGCTGCCCCATGTGGTGAATTTTGATTTGCCCAATGTGCCGGAAGATTATGTCCATCGCATCGGCCGTACGGGCCGGGCAGGTGCCAGCGGTGTGGCCCATTCCCTGGTGTGCCGGGATGAGCAGAAGCTGCTTAAGGATATTCAGCGCCTTTTAAAACATGATATCCCCGTTAAAACCATGGAGGGGTTTGAGCTGGAACGGCCGGGGGCAACACCGCCCCGGGAAAACGCCGCACCTGCCAACGCCCATCGGAGAAGAACCCCGCGGGATACATCCCGCAACCGCCAGCGGTTTCAGCGCTAACAGATCGTGCCCCTGTCCGTATGCGGGCAGGGGTACGTTTTTTTAATGGCGGTCATGTCGGCCTATGGCCGTTATATCAGTCACCGCAACCGCAGCCACATCCGCCGTCGGTGCCGCAACCACTGTCACATCCGTCTCCGCAGTGATGGTGTGCATCGGGTTCCAGCCCCATCTCTTCTATTTTAATATCAAACATCAAGGTTTTACCGGCAAGGAAGTGGTTGAGGTCCATTGTGACGGCCTCTTCCCCTATTTTCGCCACGGTGGCCATGGCCGGGTTCCCGTTGGGATCTGTAAGTTCCAGCGTCATTCCCACTTCCAGGGCCATTTCTTCGGGTATGGCAGTGGCGGGGATGTCAACCATTCTGTCCTCATGACGGGGACCGTATCCCTCTTCCGGGGGAATGGTGACGCTTTTTTCTTCTCCAATCTTCATTCCCATGACCGCCTGATCAAACCCTTTGATCAACTGTCCTGTTCCCACGGTGAACTTCAATCCTTCTCGTCCCTCTGATGTGTCAAATACTTCTCCGTCTTCAAATTTGCCTGTATATCCTACTCTGATGGTATCTCCGGACTTGACTGCTTCAGTCATTTCGGTGGTCTCCTGGATTTAAAAGTGTCGGGCAGATTTGCCCTTAAAAAAAGGGCTTGAGCGCACGGACATCCACTTGATATGTGGACTATTGTGCGATCAAGCCCGAAAATCAAATATGCATTGTAACAGATAAAGGCTTGTGAATAAAGCTGTTTTTGAACCAGGCGATTGTCAGAACACTCTGTACAGGCACTTCTGCCTCCGTTTTTTCAGTGCTTTATAGGGCTGTGTTCCCCCACAAAGTCCCCATAGCTATTCAGCATACAACTTGGAAAATGGGAATGTGCCCTTTTTTCATGACCTTTGTGTTGACATGTGGCTTGGCAGGGAGTATATTCCAAAAAAAGAATATGAGGAGTCCCATGAAATTATTTATTGATGTATCCAAGGCCATGTCTGACCCCAACCGGGTAAAAATTTTAAAAATGCTTCAGCACAAGGTGATGTGTGTGTGTGAAATCACCCGGGCCCTCGGGCTTGCCCAGCCCACGGTGTCAAAACATTTGAAGGTGCTGGAAGGGGCAGGGCTGGTGAATTCTTCCCGGGATGAAAAATGGGTCAACTATGCCCTGGCGGATGGAAGTGCCAGCCCCTATGCCGCCACCTTTCTTGGGAATTTGCGGCACTGGATGGAGGATGATCCTGAAGTAAAGGCGTTGATATCCTCCCTGCCCTTGATTCGTCGGGAGGATATCTGCTGATCTGATTTTTATCGGTCCTTCACGGAATCGTGTAATTTGGATAGATTGTGTTACGCAATTCTCAGTGCTTATGCATTTCATTTAAATTCGTGATGAACCTTTTTGTTTGAATCTCGTGCAGGTCAGACATCCCTGACCCAGCTATTGTGGTGGCTGGTCCATGTTGTGTGAGCAGGCATCGGAGGCAACCGGCCATGAATCGACAATTTCAAATAGCCTTATGACTATTTGTGAATTTGTATAATGACCCTTATGGTCACGTTTTAATTTTGGAGAAAAACATGACAGATCAAATGACAGCCAATGGAAATCACATGCTCCCCTCCGGGGAGTCAAAGCATCCACTGTATCTTTATATCGCCGCCGCCGCCGCTGGTATTTACCTCTGGTGGTTCATTTACGGCAAGCTGGCAGCTGTGGCCTCCTGGCTTACCTATGACCTTTTCGGCATTGTAAAAGGGTCCCATCTGGGTGCCTCCATTGAGTTCTTTTTTTATGATACCCCCAAGGTGATGATGCTGCTTTTTCTAGTGGTGTTTGGTGTGGGCATCATCCGGAGTTTCTTTACCCCGGAAAAGACCCGGGCAATGCTGTCCGGGCGCAGTGAGTTTGTCGGTAATATCATGGCGGCCCTTTTGGGCATCGTTACTCCGTTCTGTTCTTGTTCCGCTGTGCCCTTGTTCATCGGATTTGTCACGGCCGGGGTGCCCCTGGGGGTAACTTTTTCATTTCTTATTGCAGCTCCCATGGTCAATGAGATTGCCCTGGGGTTGCTGTACGGCCTTCTGGGTTGGAAGGTGGCGGCCATTTACATGGGTACCGGCTTGTTTGTGGCCATTGGTGCCGGTTGGGCCATCGGACGCATGAAGCTTGAAAACCACATTGAAGACTGGGTCACCGCCGTAAAAGTCCAGGACGGAACAGTGGAAGACGAAAAGCTGACCTGGCCTGATCGTATTGTTTATGGCTGGGACGCGGTGAAGGAGATCATCGGCCGGGTGTGGATTTATGTCATCATCGGCATCGGCGTAGGGGCGGGCATCCATGGGTTTGTTCCCCAGGATCTCATGGCTGCCATCATGGGCAAGGGTTCGTGGTGGTCCGTGCCCCTGGCCGTGACCATTGGTGTTCCCATGTATTCCAATGCCGCCGGGATTATTCCCGTGGTGGAGGCATTGCTGGGAAAAGGGGCGGCCCTTGGAACAGTGCTGGCGTTCATGATGAGTGTCATTGCCCTGTCCCTGCCGGAGATGGTGATTTTAAGAAAGGTGTTAAAGCCCCGGCTCATCGCTGTATTTATTGGTGTGGTGGGTGTTGGTATTCTGCTGGTGGGATATCTGTTTAACATTATTATATAACGGGCATGTCCTGCCGGACAAAACGAATATTGAAAATGGCATAATACCGCCGCCCCCCCGACGGGCAATGGGCCCGGACCGGAACTGTGGACAGTTCAATTGTCCGGTTCCTATTGCCCATCGGGGGGGCGGCTCTGCTGAGGTTGCCTTTTCATATAACCCGCATGTCCTGTCGGACACAACGAATCTTGAAAATGGTAAATGGCATTATGCCGCCCCTCCCCCGACGGGCAATGGGCCCGGACCGGAACTGTGGACAGCTCGATTGTCCGGTTCCTATTGCCCATCGGGGGAGGGGCTCAGCTGAGGTAGACTTGAAAGCGACCTTTTCATATAACATACATGGCAGTAAAGACCTGCCGCAACGAAAGTTGAAACTCTTATTATTACAGCACTTTGGACGGAGTTTTTTATAAAAATAAATCAGAGGCTTGATTCAAATTTCGTAGACCATTGCATGGTTAACGAAATGAGAAGCAGGCCCCATTACAGGAGAAAAAAATGGAAATCAAAGTATTGGGACCCGGTTGTGCAAAATGTAAGAAAGCTGAAAAAATTGTTAAAGAGGTGGTGGCCGAAGCAGGCAGTGATGCCACTGTTGAAAAAGTCACCGACATGATGGAGATTGCGGGCTTTGGCGTTATTGCCACCCCGTCGGTGGTGGTGGACGGAGAAGTGAAGTGCGCCGGCAAGATTCCATCCAAGGATGAGATTCGCTCCTGGCTTTCCTGATTTTTAATGATTAAGTTTTTTTGGTGTGTGTGGGGTTTTGCCTTATGTAAATTATCATATCTTCATGCAATCCTTGTATTTTATGCTGAAAAATAGTAAATATTCGCCTTGCTCATGTATATGTTTGGACAGTGCCCCATCTTCACCTGGTTGGGGCTTAGTAGCATACGAATACTATGTGAGCAGACCAAAACAGGTGAAGATGGGGTGCTGATCGAATAGTTGCGAAAAATAATTGTCTGCCATAGTCTCAGGATTGAACTTCTTGAAATCATATCCATTAAGATTTAATGGGATCGTCTCTGTATTCTGTAAATATTCGGCTTATTCACGTAAATGTTTGGTCAGTGCACCATATTCGCTTAGTTGGGACTGCGTAGCATACTATTGCTATGTGAGCAGGCCCAAATGAGTGAAAACGGGGTGCTGACCGAATATTTACTGTATTCTTGAACATGGGCACAGTTTAACGGGTCTTGTTGTTTTGTTGAGTGAAAATTGGCCGATTTCCTCTGTGGCGCACGGGGGGGAGATAGCAGGCAATGGAAAAATCAGGGAGGGCGAAAATGATGGATTCAATACATTCCGGCCAGGGAGGTCTGGAAAAACTGGAATTTGATAACCGGTTTGTCCGGGAACTGCCCGCAGACCCTGAAATTTCCAACCGGCCACGGCAGGTACCGGGGGTCTGTTATTCCCGGGTGAAACCGGTAAAGGTGTCGGCACCGAGCCTTGTGGCTTATTCCCGGGAGGCGGCGCAACTGATGGATCTGTCCGAAGCCGATTGCCTGACCCCGCAGTTTACCCGGGTGTTTTCCGGCAATGAACTGCTTTCCTGTATGGATCCCTTTGCCATGCGTTACGGCGGGCACCAGTTCGGCAGCTGGGCAGGGCAGCTGGGGGATGGCCGGGCCATCAATCTGGGGGAAGTGGTCAATGAAAAGACCGGCCGATGGATGCTCCAGCTCAAGGGGGCAGGCCTTACCCCATACTCCCGCACCGCCGACGGACTGGCTGTGCTTCGCTCATCCATCCGGGAATTTTTATGCAGTGAGGCCATGTTTCATCTGGGGATCCCCACCACCCGGGCGTTGAGTCTCATCGCCACCGGTGAAAGTGTGGTCCGGGACATGTTCTATGATGGCCATCCCAAAGCTGAACCCGGGGCCGTGGTGTGCCGCATGTCTCCGTCTTTCATAAGGTTTGGTAATTTTCAGATCCTGATGGCAGGGGATGAAACCGCTGTGTTGAAACAGCTGGTGGACTATACCATCACAACGGACTTTCCCCATCTGGGAAAACCTTCCAGGGACGTTTATCTTGAATGGATAAAAGAGGTGTGCCGCACCACGGCAGAAATGGTTATTCACTGGATGCGGGTGGGATTTGTCCATGGGGTGATGAACACCGACAATATGTCCATTCTGGGCCTAACCATTGATTATGGCCCCTATGGCTGGCTGGAAAACTATGATCCCACCTGGACACCCAACACCACCGATGCCGCTGGACGGCGCTATTGTTTTGGAAATCAATCTTCTGTGGCCCACTGGAATCTGGTGCAGCTGGCCAATGCCGTTTATCCTCTCATCGGAGAGGTTGCCCCCCTCCAGGATGCCATGGCAGTATATGCCGATGTGTACACCCGGGGGTGGCAGAAGATGATGGCGGCAAAACTGGGATTCAGACGGTATGAAAAAGAGACAGATGAGGCTCTTATAAGCGATCTGCTGGAGCTGCTGCCCCTGGTGGAGACGGACATGACCCTTTTTTTCCGGAATCTTGCCCATGTTTCAATCCTGGAAAACACCGTTGAGCCTGCGGCGGGCCGAGAGCTTCCGGAAGCCTTGCTGGATGCCTTTTATCAACCAGATGAACTCACCCCGGACTACCGTGAAAAAATGAATGCCTGGCTGGAAAGATATGCAAGTCGACTGAAATCTGATGCCATGGACCCGGTGGAGAGGCGCAGGGCCATGAACCGGGTAAACCCCCTGTACGTGCTTCGCAACTATCTGGCCCAGCTGGCCATTGATAAAGCAGAGGAAGGCTCTTTTGGCTTGATCCATGAACTGCTTGACGTGATGCGTAATCCCTATGAAGAACAGCCGGGCCGGGAAAAATTTGCAGAAAAAAGACCCGAATGGGCCAGGAACAGGGCCGGGTGTTCCATGCTTTCCTGCAGTTCGTAATGTTGTGACAACGCCCTGATGTCAACAAGTTCTTTGTGGAGAAAATTATTGCAGACAACAATTGTTGAAGACCCCATCGGCCGGCAGGGTCGGTTTTACATCATTGCCTCGGCCCTGGTTGCCCTTTTTCTGGGGGCCATGGATGCCCTTGTCATGACGGCCGCCGCTCCCACCATCATTGCCGATCTGGGGGGGCTGCACCTCTACTCCTGGGTCTATTCTGCCTATTTTTTGGCCCGGGCCGTGGCCCTGCCGGTGTTTGGCAAGCTGGCCGATCTGTTTAATACCCGAAAACTTTTTTTGTTTGCCATCTCTTTGTTCCTTTGTGCCTCCATTGCGGCCGGGGCTTCCCGTTCCATGGCATTTCTGGTTTTTGCCCGGGTGTTCCAGGGTATCGGGGCCGGGGCCTGCTTTGCCCTTGTGTACATTGTGCTGTCAGAAGTGGCAGCACCGGGGGCCCGGGCCAGAACCCTTTCCCTTGCAAGTTCGGTGTGGGGCATATCAAGTATCATTGGCCCCACCCTTGGCGGTGTCATTGTCACCTGGTTTTCATGGCGGTGGATTTTTTACATCAACGTACCCCTGGGGATTATCTCCCTGGTGGGTATCGGTCGGTATCTGTCCGAGTTCCGGGAAAAGAAAAAGACGGTGGAGCTGGACTATGCCGGGGTGGTGTGTCTCACCGGGTTTATCCTGGGATTTATCTCCCTTTTCATGACAGGGGGCAAGGCCCACGGGGGTGGCGCAGTTGAAATGGGACTGATGCTTTGCACCACAGTGGCCTTTGGGGTTGCTTTTATAATGGCGGAACACCGGGCCAAAGATCCCATCCTTGATCTGCGATTTTTTAGAAATTCCCGGTTTTCACTGGGTAACGGCGCCACTTTTTTTGCCAGCTGCACCATCTTTGCCCTTTTTGCCTATGCCCCTCTTTTTATCCAGGGCGCATTGAATCAGACCCCCATGCAGGTGGGCATGGCCATGCTGTCGTTAAGTCTGGGATGGTCCGTGGGGGCCATGGCCATTGGTCGGATCATGGATCGAACCGGTGGTCGTACCATCTCTGTTCTGGGGGGGCTTTTCATGGTGGTGGGGGCCGTTTTTGTTCTGAACTTCAGCCTTGATACCACCGCTGCCCAATTGTTCTGGGTGTTCATGGTGGTGGGGCTTGGCATGGGATTTGTCTCCCTTTCCACCATGGTGCAGGTGCAGAAATCTTTGCCGGAAATCCACCTGGGGGTGGCAACGGCTTCCAGTCAGTTTGCACGGACCCTGGGCGGTACCATCGGGGTGGGGGTATGTGGCGGGCTTGTGACATCGGGGCTTGTGGGACGTCTGGAGAAGGTCTCCCACGGATTTCCTGCGGCATTGCTGGATCAGCTGCGGGAGGGCAGCGAAAATCTGTTCCGCCCGGAGGTACAGGCCCTTATTCCCGACCATGCAAGGCAGGCAGTGCAGTCGGCGGTGCTTGACGGGGTGCATGGTGTGTTTATCTTTGTGCTTATCTCGGCGGTGATCTGCCTTGTGTGCAGTGTGCTGCTGGCCAGATCCCTTAAGACGAAACCTTGGAACACAAAGGAATCCCTATGACAGCAGAGCCCCTTAACGGGAAAACGGCTTTTTTCTTGAATGAAGGCTGCCACAAAGAGATTCAGGAGAAATTGTTGATCTGGTACCATGATACCCATCGACAGCTTCCCTGGCGGGAGACCTCCGATCCCTATGCCATCTGGGTATCCGAGGTAATGCTGCAGCAGACCCAGGTGACAACGGTGGTTCCCTATTATCATCGGTTCATGGCACGGTTTCCCACGGTGATGGATCTGGCCCATGCCGACCAGGAACAGGTCCTTAAGCTGTGGGAGGGGCTGGGCTACTATGCCCGGGCCCGGAACCTTCATAAAGCCGCCCGGGTGGTGGTGGAAAAATACAACGGACAGATTTCCGGGGATAAAAAATGGTTCAAGTCCCTTCCTGGTGTGGGGGATTATATTGCCGCAGCGGTGTTGAGCATCGCCTTTGATCTGCCCCTGGCCGTTGTGGACGGCAATG
Organism: uncultured Desulfobacterium sp.; assembly: GCA_963674605.1. GTDB lineage: Bacteria > Desulfobacterota > Desulfobacteria > Desulfobacterales > Desulfobacteraceae > Desulfocicer. Next base: position 4,146,602 of record OY771474.1, read on the forward strand.
TCAAGCGAGTGCTGGCACGGCTTTTCACCATGGATTTTCCGGTGAATCACCCTCCCTGCCATGGGCAGTTCCAGGCGGTGGCGGACCGGTTATTGGATCCTCTAAGGCCGTCGTTTTTTAATCAGGCGGTGATGGAACTTGGGGCGCTGGTGTGTGTTCCCAAAAGCCCCCGTTGCGCTGCATGCCCCTTATCTCACCTGTGTGTTGCCTTGAAGACAGATGCGGTACCCCATTATCCCCGACGGAATAAAACAAAGCCGGTTCCCACCCATCACATCGCCGTTGGGGTGGTGAAAAAGGGGGATCGACTGCTGATCACCCGGAGAAAGCAGGAGGGGTTGCTGGGCGGTCTGTGGGAGTTTCCCGGCGGTAAGGTGGAAAAGGGTGAAACCCCCGAGGCGGCCTGTGTTCGGGAACTTCTGGAGGAAACGGGTCTTGTGGTCTTTGTTGACAGTCATCTTACCCGGATAACCCACGCCTACACCCATTTTAAGATCAAGATGGATGTGTATTGTTGCCATTATGCGGCAAACCGGGTTAAGCTCAACGGGCCTGTGGATCATCGCTGGATATTTCCTTCAGAAATTGAACAATATCCTTTTCCCAAGGCGAATTTAAAATTCATACATCTGTTGATGGATTCATTCACAACCAAAGAAGGGGGCTAACCCCACACAGTGTGTTTCGTGGTGTCAGCAGCTTGAGAAAGCATGATTTACTCCGGACTTACTTACGATATCGGCCATGGGGGGCAGAATTTGCGCCCTTTGTCCATAACTGGAGACGGGGGGATGGATCTTATGATCGCCCCATCATTTTTAAATACCCAGGAGGCAAGTTACATGGATTATGAAGAGATTCTATTTTCAAAAAAAGATGCGGTGGGAGTTATAACCCTCAACAATCCTTCCAAAATCAATGCACTTTCAAGACATATGATCAAGGAAATTACCCATCTGTTGACCGACATTTCCGCGGATGAATCCATCAAGGTGCTGGTGATCAAGGGTGCGGGGGAACATTTCTGTGCCGGTCATTATCTTGCCGAGATGGTGGATGAAGGGGTAAAAGAGTATCGGGAGATCTTTGATCTGTGCACCCGCATGATGATGATGCTCCATGAGATCCCACAACCGGTGATTGCCCAGGTCCAGGGCATTGCAACGGCGGCCGGGTGTCAGCTGGCTGCCTGGTGTGATCTGGTGGTGGCGGCGGAAAACGCACGCTTTTCAACCCCGGGAGTGAAAATTGGTCTTTTCTGCACCACGCCCATGGTGGCCATCACCCGTGCCATCGGCAGAAAAGCAGCCATGGAGATGCTGTTGACCGGCCGGGAGTTTCCGGCAACCGAGGCAAAGGCCCTGGGGCTTGTAAACCGGGTGGTTCCCCTTGAATCCCTTGAAGCAGAAACCCTTAAGCTGGCAACAGACATCGCCGGGGCCAGCGGTTTTGCTCTGTCCGTGGGCAAGCAGGGGTTCTATGCCCAGGCGGACATGACCGATGCCCAGGCCTTCCATTACGCTAAAAATACCATTGTAATGAACAATTGTTCCGACGATGCAGAAAACGGCATTAAAGCCTTTTTAAACAAAACCACCACGGAATGGAAAAATAGATAACGCCATTGCCGCATACGAATATACCCGGATGCCCAGCCCCTTTAGTCGTAGTCACTCTGTTTTATGGTTGTACCGATACCCGATGCCATGAACGGTGGTGATAATTTCAGGTGTCGATGGGGTGGCCTCAATTTTTTTTCTGAGTTTGGCAATGTGCTGGTCAAGGGTTCTGGTGGTACCAAGATAGCTGATGCCCCAGATTTCATTTAGCAGGGTGTCCCGACTCAGCACCTGTCCGGGGTGTTGATGAAAAAATTGGATCAGCTTGAGTTCCCGTTCGGTGATATCCACCTCAATGGGGGGCTGTTTTGAGGCGGGGACGAGCTTGAATGTTTCAGGGTTTACCCGGCAATGGCCAAAGATAAATTCAAATTTATCAGATATCCCGGTATCTTTTGAGGTGTCGCTATTTTTTTCCTTTTGAAGGCCGGATCGCCTCAGGACGGCAGTGATCCGTGCCAGCAGCTCGTGGATGCCAAAGGGTTTGGTAATGTAATCATCGGCCCCGGAGTGAAGTCCGATCACCTTGTCCATCTCTTCACCCCGGGCCGTGAGCATGATGATGGGAACCTGCCGGTCCATGGTGCGGATCTCCCGGCATACATCAAACCCGCTTTTTTCGGGCATCATGATGTCCAGCAGCACCAGGTCTATCTCTTTGTCCTGGAATGCTGCCATTGCCTTTTCTCCGTCTTCCGCCGGGGTCACCCGGTAGGATTCACTCTCCAGGATATCCACAAGCCCCATGCGGATATTGTCATCATCTTCAGCCACAAGTATATGAATGGTTGTCATGGTTTTATCCTTGCAGTAAAACAGCAGCCCGGGCCGGTGGGATTGGGTTCAAGTACCAGATCCCCGCCAAGGTCCCGCAGGATTTTTCTGGAGATGCTCAAGCCCAGGCCGGAGCCGGGATGGGTTGCGGTTAATGTATTGTCCACCCGGTGAAATTTTTCAAAGATGGCCTCATGATGTTTTGGGGGAATTCCCGCTCCCCCATCGCACACCTTTAACAGGATCATGTCGCCCCCTGCAGCGTTGGACCCCTCTTTTTTCAGCACAAAGCGAATGAATTTACCGTTTCCGGCATATTTCAATGCATTGTCCATGAGATTCAGGATCACCTGTTCCAGGGCATCGGGATCGGAGGTGAGGGTGAAATTACATTCCTGTTCACGTCCATTCCCATTTCTATTCTCGTCTCCATCCCCGTCCCCATTGCCATATCCACTCTCATTTTTATCTTTATTATCGCCGTTGGAGGTGCTGTCAGGATTAAACTGTGTGATGATTTCAAGACCGTGTTGCTGAATTCGAAGAGCATGGGCATCAATGATCTGATTCAGCAGTTCCCGAAGATTAACGGCTCTTTTATGATATTGTTTTTTCCCCTGCTCCAGCCTTCCAAAATCCAGCACGTTGTTGATGAGCCGGGTGAGTCGGCGGGATTCTGAAACCATCACCGAAAGATAGTGGCTCCTTTTATCAGGATCTTTAACCCTTTGCGACTGCAGAAGTTCTGCGTACATGCGGATACTGGTCAGGGGCGTTTTGAGTTCATGGGATACAGAGGCCACAAATGAGGTTTTCTGACGGGCATCCTTCATGTTTTTAAGGGTCAGGCGGGTTAAAAGCCCACCGCCGGTGACAATGGCTGCCAGAAAAATACCAAGAAGAATGCAAGAGAGATATAGGAATCCCCGGGTGGTGCTTATCCCTGTTTCATCGGTGTACAGGGCGATTTTCCAATGGGGCAGCAGTGGGGAGACGGAAAATGTGGTCCGGGGCAGGGCCGATGACGAAATATCAAGCCCCCCCGATTGATGCATGGCATGTCCGTTGCCGTCCATGAGCACCAGGGCGGATGTCTCACTGGACAGTGATGGAAATTCCACCACCAGCCGGGAGAGAAGGGTCATCAACTCCAGCTCCACACCATATACCGGTGTGTCTTTATCTTTTTGTGCCCAAATTAGAATAAACAGCCGGTTTTCACTGAACCAGGGAATCCATCCGCTCTTTTCTGTCATGCCGGTTTCAGGCAGGTGGCTTTTTCCTTCTTTCGGGGGTTGAATAGCGGTGGGCGGGGGGACAGCCTGGCGGGAACCCCTTGAAAGCGCCAGCAGGTTTTCTTTTTCGGAATGAACCTTTTGGGTGATTTCTTTCTCCTGTGAAGGGTGGGGTGTATATAAAGTTGATGGCTTTCCGGATACGGGGGCATTGGCAGCAGCGGTCTGGGATGGGGGTAAAGATGTCATGTTTCCAGGAGAATCAAGGGCGGGCTGTTCATTGAAATCAAAGGCAAGTCTGCCTGAAAACAGGGCCTCGTACCGGTTCATGAACCGTCGCTCCTCTGCCGTGGAGGCCATGCCCGGCACTGGGTAGGTGGGCTGTTTATCCCGGGGTTTTACGAACAGATTGCGAATCAGGGGATTGGTGGCTTCCCAGGATTGAAGTGTTTGCAGTCGATGGTCCGGTGACAGCTGCAGTAAAGATCGCCCCATGTTATCCCGCACCGCCTGGAGGGTCAAATGGATGGTGTCGGCCACGGATTCCGCCTGACGGTATAATGTCTCCATGGCCGTCCGGTTCAGGCGATCCTGCTCATGGGAGAGCAGCTGGAAGGCCAGGGCCGTGACAATGAGTGTGGGCACCAGAAACAGTGTCCAGAAGAGAAGTATGGTTCGTCTGCCTGTCATATTAATTTATTACCAATTTTACTCATGTCTGGTTTTATCATTTGCTGTTAAACGCATTCTGGGGGGGGCACAACATGGACCACCCGCCACAGTTGTCTGCCCCCTGTCCTAATCTACTCTTTTTTTAACAGCTGTTGATTTTTCATCTGAAAGGATTGAGTTCTCAGCACCTTGCGGTTTTTTTTGCTCATCCCTTCGGTTTCAATGCGCCGGGCCTGGTCTTCAATGGCATCCGCCTCTTCAAGGAGTGTTTCATCCTCATATCTGGCCCCCACCTCTTTGAGTTTGACGGCTGATTTTTTCAGTTCCGCCACGGCCGCTTTTTTCTCCCCCTTATCGGAGAGTTCAATGGCCTTTTCCTGGGCCAGGGCGTTGAGGTTGAGCTGGTATTCTCTTACCACATCAATGTTTGTGGAGGCCGCCACCTTTTGGGGATTGTTGCTGAAGGTAACCCGGGATATGTCCGTGGATTGTTCCTGTGTACGGGAAAACGGATTGTCGTAATAGATATCTGCCCGGGCAATTTCCCGGTTTGATCCCGGTGTGGATGCCGGCAGCTGTACTTCCACCAGGGCGTATTTCTCCTGCCCCCCATAGAGCTGATTCATGGAAAGTTCTATGCGGTTGCCGGTGATTCTGCCCTCCCGGCCGATGATACCCACAGGAATAACATCCCCGGACAGGGTGATAATCACCTTTATTTTTTTGGCCACCACATTGAGTACATCCCCAAGTTCCGCGGTAAAGATGGCGGGAAGATCATACCCGGATTCAACAAAATAGGTGTTGCCGTCACTTTTCTGGGAAAGCCGTGCCATGAGATCTTCGTTGTAGTCCACCCCCACGCCCACGGTGGTGACGGAAATGTTCTCTTTGATCAGTCCAGCTCCCAGACGGCCCAAATCCTCGGGGGTGCTGGGGCCCACGTTGGCAAGTCCATCGGACAGCAGCACAATGCGGTGGACATAGTTACCTTCAAGGTTTTTTCGGATCTCTGCCGCACCCTGACTGACCCCACCGAAAAGGGCGGTATTGCCCCCGGCCTGGATAGTGCTGATGGTATGGCTGATCTCCTGCACATGGCGGGGATGCCGGGCCGCCACAGCGGTCTGGATGGTGTTATTGTAGGTTACAAGGGAAAAGATGTCCTGGATGCCAAGGCGGTTCAGGGCTTCCTGGGCTGCTGCCTTGGCCTGCTCCATTTTGGTACCGTTCATGGAACCGGATCTGTCCAGAACCAGTGAAAGATTCACGGCGGGGCGTTGAATGTCCGGCGGTGCCGGAGGTGCCTCCAGGCTGATCTTGAGAATAATATTCTGGGGTTCCCCTGCTGTGAAAATCTCCCGGTCCGTCTTTAATCGGCACACCACCCCGGTGTCTTGTCGGGACTTTGCCCCTGCCGGTGGGGTCGTAAATACCATGAGGGCGAATACCGTAATGAATCCTGTAAGTAATCCTTTGAATATCAGGGGATGTCGGTTACTGAGCTGTTTCATGGGGTTTCTCCTTTTTTATGGGTGAATTGTTCACTCAATGGTGACGTTAACTCCACCATACCCCCATGGATGAAATCATGTGTCATGGCCGTGTAAACATGTTGTAAAAAATCTGTAAAATCAGAATTACCTGTTTTTCCATCATACTTTTTTTGGGTCTTGGTCACAACATGGGCCACTTTGTGTGGGGTCAGGCTTGCGTTATTGGCATTATCGGTGCTTTTGGCCTTTGCACAGGCTGTGGTCGATAACGCCAATAACACAAGCCTGACCCCGTTGGTTCATTAAATGTGACGGGTGGCCCATGCTGTGCCCAATCCCATTATTTTTCATGGATGGGCCTCCCATGTGCTTGGAAGACCGGTCCGTTTTTCATACTTTATCAGTTCATTGAGATAGAGCTGTCGGGTTTGAAGGTTGGCGTTTTTCATATCAAGCCCGTTAACAATGGTTTTCTTTCTCCCGGCCCGATCAAAGTTAAGAACGGTAAAAAGACCGTTGTTGGTGACATAGCACGCTTCTGAGTCATGGAGTGAGATGGCCTTGACCGTGATTTGAACCACCAGGGTGGTGTGGGCAACAAAAATCACGTGGGCACACATTTCAAAAATATTTTCCAGTTGGAGGGGTTTTAAAAAAAATACGTCTTCCATGGCAATGGTTACCATGCGGTAATTACCGGTGAACTGACGGGCCGTTGCCAGAGCCAGCTCCGCCATCATCTCCACGGTGTCACCGCCGAACACATTGCCAAGGACGTTGGTGTTTCGGGGAAGAAAACGCCTGCGGGTGACAAGTTCCGTTGCCTCCGGGGGGAAATGGATTGTGCGGGTATAGTAATCCGTCAACCATTGGTTGGGGATCTGTTCCAGGGCCTGGACAGCGTCCTTTATTTTATGGCGATTTGCCAGGAGTCGCTGTCGGGCTTGTGCCAGTTTTTTCAGTTCATTGTCTTTGGAGGTGCGGTATTCAAGTCCGGGGATATGCTTGTTGGGTTTTCTGTTGGCATCAATGGCCACCATGGTAATGATGTGGCTGTGGCCGGGTATCAGATCCAGTTCACCCGGGGCCTTATGAAACCCATCCACTTTGATCACCATGGAGGATTTCCCCACCTGGATTACGCAGGCATCATAGCGCACATAATCCATGTGACAGATTTCATCGATGAGTTCGATGCGATCAAAGGAGAGGGTGACAAGGGAGCTTTCCGAATGTCTGGCACCTGCACTGGCCGCGGCTATGTCCATCATGTGGAGGAGTTTACCCGCAGACATCCTTTGGCCCATGAGGCTCTCTTCTCCCACAATTTCTGCAATGAAACATTCTGAATCTGCCGGTGTCTTGATTTTTCTGGTCATTATTTCCCTTTCATTTGGTGTGACTGGTGTTGCTCAATCCTCATTTGTTTCGTTATCGGTGGAAATCATACCCTTCTCCAAATTCCTTATGCTCAGCAGTTTTGAAGCCATGCCCTGCATTTTTCAACGATCTGGTGGTGCACATCCTTTTCTTTTCGGGGATCGGATTTGGGCAGGCTGAAGCCATGGTCTCCCCCTTCAATTATTTCAAGTTCATGGGATGCCTGGATTTTTTCAAGCACACCGTACAGGAGATCAAGTTTGCAGAACGGGTCCCGGGTGCCCTCAAAAAACAGCATGGGACAGGAGATACTGTAAAGATGTGCGTCCCGGAGCTGCTCTGTCCGACCGGGGGCGTGGAGGGGATAACCAAGGAAGATGAGATGATCCGGTTTGATGGTACCTTCAGCCACGGCCAGGGAAGCGATCCTGGCACCCAGGGATTTTCCCACAGCCACCATTGTATTGACCGGATGATCTGTCTGGCTGCCGAGAAACGCCATGGCTGCCTGCCATGTTCTGATGAGTTTATGATCCGGATCAGCGGATTTTTTACCCTTGTCTTTGTATGGAAAGTTGAACCTCAGGGTGATAAAACCCATGTTTGCAAGCCCTTGTGCCACCCCTTTGATGGATGGATGATTCATGTCATTGGACATGCCGTGGGCAAAGGCAAGACCAGTGGTGCTGTTCTCGTTGCCGATGTCCGGTGCACAAAGAATCCCGGAAACGTATTCATCGGCTGTGACGGCAATGGAAACCGTTTTGTTTTTCATCGAGTTCTCCTTGTTGAGGTCAGAATCAGTTAGCCTTGCCTGGATGAGCCGGAATCAAAGATGCTTTCTGGTTCTTTTGCCCAAATAGCACGAGCTTTTGGGGGATGTTGCGAAATAAAAAAAAGTTGGCTGGAAAGTTTTTTTAGGGCTTGGTCATAAGATGGGCCATGCTGGGGAGGGGTCAGGCTTGCGTTATTGGCGCTTTTGTTGAAATTCATCTTGAAACACAGGCAGTTGTCAAAAGCACAATAACACAAGCCTGACCCCATTGGCACAGCAATTGTGACGGGTGGCCCATCTTATGACCAAGCCCCTTTTTTACCTGTGAGGATAGCTGGATATGGGACCTCCTGGAGAATATTCCATGATGCAGAAATCAATAAATGCCTGGGCGCAGGACGTGGGGGGGATTTCTTTGTTCCAGATCAGTCCAACATCCATTGATGGTATTTGGTTAACCAGTTCACGGGATTCGATCCTTTTTCCTTCCAGAGACCAGGGACGATATACCATATCTGATAAAATGGTGACCCCTGAGCCTATGGCCACCATACTTCTCACTGCTTCCACAGATTCCGTATGGAAAAGAACCTGGGGGGTGGCGTTATATTTTTGCCAATATTTCATATGAGAGGTGTCTGCTTCATCTACCAATAGTTGAATATAGGGAACTTGCGAAACATCTTCCAGTGAGATTTCCTTTTTGGGGAAAAACGGGTGATTCATGGACATCCAGAGTTTGCGGGGGGATCTCACCAATAACTTGGTATTTAGTTGATCGTTATCTACATTAGATACCAGAAGAATTGCCAAATCCATCTTTTTTTTTAATATTAAATTTTCGATTTCAGGTCTGGTGTATTCCATGAAAATCGTTTTTATCTGGGGAAACGCCCGGTTGAAACGTGACATGAGAGCTGCCAGAAAATATCCGGCAATGGTGAAGGTCACTCCTATCGTCAATTGGCCGGATAAATGGGAGTTTGAATTTTTCAAGTCATATTCTGCAGCTGTGACCGAAGAAAGTATATCCCGGCAGTATTGTAGAAAGCGGAATCCCTCAAAAGTCAGATCAACCCCTCGGCGATGCCGGGTAATCAAAGAAACCCCGGTAATACTTTCCAGTTCTTTCACAGCTTCAGTGATGGAAGATGGAGAAATGTTGACCAGATTGGCAGCTGAGGCAAGTTTTCCGGTTTCTGCAACGGCAACAAAGTATTTCACTTGTCTTAATGTGATTTCCATAAATTTTTTGCGATGTGAGCTCCTGTATTTTTATATTCCCGGAAGTCTCTTCTTTATTTATAAACGCTTGGGAAATAAGTCAATGGGAAAGTCTGTGACCAAGCCCGTCAAAAACAAAGAGCCTGCTAAAAAATGCAGCCTCTAATACCACATAGCCTGAACCCGTTGGCCCACCAATTGTGACAGGTGGCCCAAGTTGTGACCAAGCCCTGAGTTTGGCTTGCTCTGTTTCGGTTGGGAATAAATTTGAATTCGGAAAAATCGAATTTTAGATTCGCAAATCAAATGTTTACAGTCAAAAAAGATGCTGCTATCAACCTTTCCAGATGGGTCGTTTGTAAGTTGATGCCTCTGTAAAAAGTTAATCCATGAAATTTAGAACACAGTTTATTTTAGTTCTTGTACGCTTGAAGCAGAGTATATTGTGTTCAAATAATGATGGTTGGATTTATTACGATACCATCAAAACATGAAAATTAGCGCTTCAAAATTTTCAATAACTTCTTAGAGAAAATTACACAATTGTCAAAATAGGGAATGTTTTTTTGTTTCCGAATTTCAAAAGAGGGATTTGATTCCAATGTCGCTCATTATTCAAAATTAATGAGGCAGTCCCAGAGTGGCCGATATTGTGAGTAATCCCCTAAATGAGGATTTATGGAAATTGATATCAATGTGGATATGGGTGAGAGTTTTGGTATGTACAGCATGGGCAATGATGAAGCTTTTATGCCGTACATAAGTACAGCAAATGTGGCTTGCGGGTTTCATGCCGGAGACCCGAGCGTAATGAAAAAAACAGTTGCTTTTGCAAAAAAGTACGGGGTTCAGGTTGGTGCCCATCCCGGGTTGCCGGATCTTCAGGGATTCGGTCGCCGAGAAATGAAGATGACAATGGAAGAGATCCATGACGACCTGATTTATCAGATCGGTGCGCTCAAGGCCTTTGTAGAAGCCGGGGACCGGCAACTTCACCATGTAAAACCCCATGGATCTCTTTACGGCATGATGTCCAGGGACAAAGAAGTAGCCCGGTCAGTGTGTCAGGCCATATCAGAGATTGACAAAAATCTTTATCTGTACACCATGAAAAAAGGAGTGGTCAAAGAGGTGGCAGATGAAATGGGTATTCGAGTCATATACGAGGTATATGGAGATCTTGATTATGACGGCGAGGGAAATCTGGTTATTACAAGGGCGCATGCCTCCCACCGACCAGAAGATGTGGCTGCCAGAGTCATGCGCATGCTCACCGATAAAAAAGTAACCACCACAGTGGGTACAGATATTGACATTGAGGGCACCTCAATATGTCTGCATTCGGACAGTCCGGGGGCATTGGAACTTATCAAAAAGGTTTGTGAAGAATTAAAAAAAGCAAATTGCACCATAGCAGCACCGGAGCTTTAGTATTTTGGTTAAAATTCATCGTTCATCAGTAAAAAAAGGAGGTTTGTAACACATGGAACAAAGAAGCTATGATGTTATCCTGGATTCCTTAGCCCCCACGGAATCCCGACTGGAAGTATTGTTTCGCCAGGCTGGTGACGGATTCATCCAGGTAGAATACGGCCGGGAACAGCGGGCCGATTTGTTGGATTCCTTTCGCATTGGAACCGTCAACGCCAAGATTCTGGAAAAGAAGATTCCCGGACTCATTGAAACCGTACCCGGTATCAGGACCAATCTATTTCATTTTGAGCCGGAAATTCTCAGACCCCAGGACCTGATCAAGGCGATCTCTGAAGAAGAGCTGGCAGTGGTGGACGTTGAGGATATCAAGTTGGAATCACGGATTATTCATCTTCCCATCGCTTTTGAAGACAGTGAAACCAAAAAGGCCGTGGAAAAATATGTTAAAGAGGTTCGGCCGGACGCTCCAAATGTGATAAACGGCTATAATTTGGAGTATATTGCCATGTGCAATGGGGTTTCCACTGATGAAATCAAGAAAATACTTTTGGGAACGGAATGGTATAATAGCGGTTGTGGATTCTGGCCCGGTGGCGGTTTCTTCTGGCCCATGGACCCCCGTTGTGCCATTGTGGTTCCCAAATATAATCCTCCCCGGACATGGACTCCCGAGGGAACAGTAGGCATCGGCGGTCCCTGTGTGTTCACTTATACCACGGCCACGGGTGGCGGGTACCAGCTTTTCGGTCGAACCATACCCACCTTTCAGTTCAGCCAAAAGCATCCCCTTTTTAAAGACACTCCTTTTTTATACCGGAACGGAGATCGAATTAAATTCCATGAGGTGAGTGAGTCGGAAATACTTGATATTTATGCCCATGTCCATGAGAAAACCGATTACTCATATGAGATTGAAGAAGGGGAAATACGGATAAAGGATTATGTGAATTTTGTTCAATCGGAAGCCGTCGTAAAGGGTGCGGAACAATTTAAGAAAAAACAGGCAAAAGGGGCCATGGAAGCTCCCAGGTTATGATCAATACCCTGTCAATCGATACGATTGATGCTGAAACCGATGAATTCTGGCATGGGTTCCGGTTAAAATTTCGGACAAGGAGGATGAATAAATGTTGAACGTAATCAATGGTGGAATTGAGACAATCGTTGAAGACTGGCCGGGACGGTTGGGATATCTGGGCAAGGGGATGGCAGCATCGGGCGCCCTTGACAATGTGGCTCTGGGATTTGCCAATCTCCTGGTGGGAAATTCTGCCGGAGAAGCAGGCCTGGAAATTGCGGGTGGGTATTTTGAAGCGCAATTTACGGAAGATGCTGTCATGGCCATTACGGGTACGGATATGAACCCGACATTGAACGGTGACCCGGTTGAGATGTGGACGTCGATTATGGTTCGCAAAGGAGATCGCCTTAAATTTTTTCATTTTGGAAAAACAGGCTTTCGATCTTACCTTGGCGTTGCCGGTGGATTTGATGTTCCCAGCTATTTGAACAGTAAATCCACATGTATTTTCGGAAGTTACGGGGGATTTGAAGGTCGTAAATTGGCCCCGGGGGATTTGCTCGCATTTGGCAAAACCTCTGCGCCCCTGGCCAACCTTGCAGGCAGAAAATTGAAAAAAGAATATATTCCCGAATATGAAAACGAGTGGCATATCCGTGCCATGCCGGGTCCCAACACCAGTCCGGATTATGTCACCAAAGAGGGAATGGACTATCTGTTTGAAAATTCATTTAAAATTCAGCATACTTCCAATCGTTCCGCATACCGTCTGGATGAACTCCCGCATACCTTTTTTGCAAGAAAAGATGGCGGAGTAGGGGGCAGCCACCCGTCAAACATTGTGGACCATGCCTATTCTATCCGGGGAGCACTGAATATTTGTGGAAACACACCCATAATTCTCATCGGCGACGGACCAACCCTTGGTGGATATTTTTGTGCCCTTCATGTGATTAATGCCGATTTGTGGAAGATCGGTCAGGGAACTCCCATGAGAGACCGTATTCGCTTTATTTACTGCACTGAAAAAGAGGCCGTCGCAGCAAGGACTAAGCAGAAAGAATTGCTTTCTGAAGGTGCGCTGGTCTGATATTTTTTTTATTAGAAAGTATAGGCATGCCTGGTATTACTTTTATGTTTTGTTGTGGGCGAACCAAGATCACAACCTATGAGGTCCGCCCGTGGCGCTTATTAAAATTTATGACAGGCGGATTAACAATACTCATTTGGAATTTTATTAAATAAAAGGAGAGAAGCAATGGAATTTAATATTAATGCCACCATGCCGGGATTAGTTGCCCGCGTTGTCGTTAACCAGGGTGACTCAATTAAAGAAGGTCAAGAAGTGGCCGTGATCAATTGCATGAAAAATGAAATCAGTGTCACAGCAGAAAAGGGCGGTATTGTTAAGGATATTTTAGTGAAAGAGTGGGATGAGATGGAAGTTGACGCTCCCATGGTGGTTCTTGAAGTATAGTTTTGCTGGCATGTCAGGTTATTTTGTTTTGTTTCTGATTTTCGTTTTATTGGAAGGGCATTAGAGAACCCTTTTGGGTCTTGCGGGTTTATCCAAGTTCAAGATACTGGGACGTTAATCATTCACCATCTAATACACATGCCGGAATTCTTTTTGTAATTTTTTTAAAATAAATTTCACTCAACTTTCGGACTTGATTGATTGGTGAAGAGTCTTGTTTGCATTATTTTGCTTTTTTACCTTATTGAAATAAATAAATTTTGACTAAAAACGCAATAAAACAAGCCTGACCCCACCAAGGGTGGCCCATGTTGTGACCAAGCCCCCGTACACCAAGCATTAAGTTCGAAAATTGAGAAATAAAAATGAGGATAACCATGGAAAATCAAGTGACCGAAAATATTCATATGGCAGACGCCGGACCGGCTGGCTGGATTGCCTATGCCATTGCCACCTGGATTGCCTGGGCCGCCCTTTGCGGATTTGTTTCTGATAAAGCCTACTTGCTTATGTCCTGTATTTCCTTTTCCTGCACCATTCCCTATTTGTTTGCGGCTTCAACCCAGCTAAAATTGGGCAATGCCGCTGGCGGCGTTACCTGGCTTTATTTTGGCGCTTTTTTTGCCTTTTGTTCCGGTTTAACCTATGGGGTGACCTATTTTTCAGGAATATATAATTGGGAACTGGATACTCGAATTCTTGGATATGAGTGGGCGGTTTTGGGTATTGTGCTTATTCTGACTACGCCAATTTTTCTTAAATTTACTCCTGCTGCGGCATCCATTTCCGTAATCGGTGCAGATGTGGGAATTGCCGCCTTGGTTGGGATTTATTTTGGTTTTGCCTCACCGTTTATGCTGAATCTCAGCGGATGGGCTTTTTTCGTAGCCGGTCTTTTTGGTATTTTTATGGCTGTGGGAGGGATTCTTGAAACCGTGGGCATGCATTTTCCAGTGGGTGGTCCAATAATAAAGGAGTCCCGCACATGAAAAAATTATTGATTGCAAATCGCGGCGAGATTGTTGTCAGGATTATCCGAACAGCAAAGGATATGGGAATTAAGACCGTGGCTGTATATTCCAAAGCAGATGAGAATGCCCCCCATGTTAGAGAGGCAGATGAAGCTTTTTGCATTGGACCGACCCCACCACCAAAGAGTTACCTCAATATCGACAACATTATGGATGCCGTAAAAAGATCCGGTGCTGACGCTGTCCATCCGGGATATGGTTTTTTGTCAGAAAATCGAAGATTTGCCCATGCAGTGGTAGGGAGTGGGGTTGTATTTGTGGGACCTTCCGTGGAAACCCTGGATGACATAGAATCAAAATGTTATTGCCGAAATATATGCCATGACCTCCATATCCCGGTGGTTCCAGGGACATTGGATATCGTAAAAAATGCAGATGAAATTCGAGAGGTTTTTCGGGAATACGGGCCGCCTTTGCTTCTGAAATTGGACAAGGGAGGTGGTGGCAAGGGCATCCAGGTTATTGCTGGTGAAGGGGATATTGAACAGGTTTTGACTTCTTCCAGCAGCATGGGGCAGGTGGCCTTTGGCTCATCGGACTGTTATGTGGAAAAAGGATTGAAAAATGCCCGTCATATTGAGGTTCAATTCCTTGGGGATCATTACGGCAATTATATCACTCTGGGGGAACGGGAATGTTCCATCCAGAGACGGTACCAGAAAATTATTGAGGAATCTCCTTCTCCCGTGGTGACACCGGAAGAGCGTCGTCAGCTTCAGAACTGGACCTGCCGGCTTGCCGCAAAAATGAGATACCGGAATGCGGGCACCATTGAATTTTTGAGATCCGAAGATGGAAATTATTATTTCATGGAAGTCAATGCCCGGATCCAGGTGGAACATCCCGTGACCGAACTGATTACCGGTATGGATATCGTGAAATGTCAGCTTGATATTGCATCCGGTAAACGACTTGATATTACCCAGGAGGATGTTCTGTTCGACGGACATGCCATTGAGGCTCGGATTTATGCTGAAGATCCGGTTTCTTTTTTGCCCCATCCCGGTACCATCTCTAAACTCAGGTTTCCCATTATCCGGAAGGTGAAAACCAGATTTGAACATGCCCTGGAAGAGGGAATGAATGTCTCCCCCTATTACGACCCCATGCTGGCAAAGGTGGTGGCATGGGGATCTACCAGAGAGAGAGCTATTAAGCGATTAAATAAACGCCTTGCCGATTTCAAGGTGGAAGGAACTAAGACCTATTCCTCTGGCCCGCATGATACTGGACAGTGATCATTTTGTCCAAGGCGATTTCAACACGGAATCCCTGGAGGATATGATGAAACAATACCAGTTCAATTACGATGAGAACATCTATCAGAGGCTTTGATTGGGCTGCCAGTTAATTCTCATGTTTCTGCGTAATCCATCCAATAATGCGGTATCCTTGAAATGCTTCCGGGAAAGAAGAGGCACCTTCTGCAGAGACTAATCGCTCCGCAGGTTTTTATCTTGATCCTTTATCTCAACCTTGGTATCTCCCATGGAAATGATATGTATCATACCGCATCAAATTCCGGCTGCATTGGCAGGAAAGATAGTAAAAAGGTGCATGGTGTTCTCCAGATGGATTGAGTAGTTTTTCTATTTTATAAAGCCTTACCTGGTTTGATAGCACTTGATATCAAACCCGGTAAGGTATTTTTTCATCAAACCGCCACAAGGTTTCGGATCCATTTTTGCGAAAAAAACGTGGAATCCCCACGCCCAGCTTGAACAGTTCTTCCACGGCGACAAGGGCCATAAGCCAATAAACCGGCAGTCCCAGGTAGAAGGCGGTAAAGAAAGCAATGGGAACACCGATGCAGCAGACACCAGCGAGGTCCAGCAAAAAGCCCAACTGGGTATCTCCCCTGCTCCGGAGAACCGAGACAATGGTTGTAAAATTAGTCGCTTTCGCCCAGAAGATCAACCCTGATACCAGCATTACATATCGTATATGGTATTAGACAAATACTATTAAATGTTTAAACAAACTCAAGATTTTCAATGTAAGCGGCATAGAGATCATATAAAAGTTATTTTAAAAAATTTTAACATGAAGATTGATCTTCAAAAATTTGCGTGGTGACAGATAACCCTTCTATTGCAGGGGGCGGTAAAAAGTACTGCCCCTGAACCGGGCGCTGAGTACAACTCATTTCACGGAAAGAAAGGCCTGTAAAGCCTTTCAGCTTTTATCTGTCAATATCATAATCCACAGAGGCAGACCTAGGGACGATTCAGCATAAGTCTCGCACCCCACAATTATCGTTCAGACAACCAATAAAAACTGTACTCCGGAATTACCAGACTGTTTTTAAAGATATCGGGACTTTCTCCTCTGTATAAATCGACAGGCGATCTATATTGAGTCCGCCAGTTGCCAATATTTTCGAGATTGAGATATTGTGGTTTATTGCTGAAGTTGGCAACCACCAGCACCTGCTCGCTTGGTTGTTGTATATGGTAACGTCCGAAAACAAAAAGATGTGGGTTATCGACCTCAATTAGCTCACGATTATTAAAATCGGCAAAAACTTCAATTTCCTTCCGGACAGCGATCATCCGTTTCAGAGCACTGAAAATCTCAAACTCGATGGTTCCCGGGGTGTTACGCCGTTCTGCTTTATCCCATTCGATGGATGGACGGTGTACCCAGCGAGAGTCTCCTTTTTTAAAAGGGTCTTTACGGTAAGAGTCATCGTTTAATGTGCCAATCTCATCACCGTAGTAAAGAAGAGGGATTCCACCGAATGAGAGGATCATACCATGCAGTAATAGAATCAATTTGATTGAAGCCGTGATGGCCTCGTTGTCCCCTGTTTCAACGGCATGTTCAAGCCCTGCCAGAGCGGCCAGGGAGCCTGAGATACGGGAGTCTCCTGTCTTTGGATTCTGACCAAAAGGCAGGCCTCTGGCGTGAGAATCCTCATATTGTCCGGTGAAGTAGTCAATCAGATATTTTCTGTGCCGACTGGGTTCATAGTCGCAAAGCTGGATGTCACGATCATCAAAACCAAATCCTATATCGTCATGACAGCGTACATAATTAAGCCAGGTTGCCCCGTCAAGTTTAACTGGCAGACTCCTTATGCCCTGGTTAAGCAAACGGGCATTTTTTGTTGCCACAGCGTCCCAAAGCAGTGCCATATATGTAGCATTATACGCAATCTCGCATTCCTTTGCTATAACCGCATCTTCGCCGAAATATTTTATCACCTCCACTGGAGCGACAATAGCCTCTGCAATAAAAATAACGCCTGGTGCGGTGACTTGACAGCAATCCTTGAGCAGCTGGAGAATCAGATGAGCTTCACGCTCATTTTGACAGGTGCTTCCGATTTTTTTCCAGAGAAAGGCGACTGCATCAAGTCTGAGAATATCAGCCCCTTGGTTTGCCCAGAAAAGAATAATGTTGAGCATTTCAATAAAAACGTTTGGATTGCTGTAGTTGAGATCCCATTGAAATTCGTTGAATACAGTCATCACCCAACGATTCATCTCTTCATCCCAGGTGAAGTTACCAGGGGCTGTTTCAGGAAATATTTCGGGCATGCTCTGCTCGAACATATCCGGGATGCTCCGTGTTTCAAAGCAATAGTAATAGTCCTGGTATTTCTTTTCTCCTGCTTTAGCTTTCGTTGCCCAGTAGTGTTTGTTTGACGTGTGATTGACAACAACATCAAGCACCAGGAGGATGTCACGTTTTCTCATCTCGTTTGCAAGTGACTGAAGATCCTCAAGCGTTCCCACATCTGGGTTTATTTCTCGAAAATCACTGACTGCATATCCGCCGTCACTGCTTCCCTCAGGACAGCGCAAAATCGGCATCACATGAACAAGGTTGACGCCTAACTCCTGAAAGTAATGTAGGCGTTGCTGCAGATTATGCAGGTCACCTGAAAACCCTTTACAATAGAGCGCCATTCCCACAAGCTTTTGACTTAGAAACCAGTTGTAATCTTTTTCCCTGGCAAGGTCGAGTTGACGGAGTTTATCCGGGCGTTTAATATACTGCGCCGCCATGGTTTCCACCATTTTTTGCGCCTGTTTTGTAAAATCATCTCGATTACCGTACAGTTTCTGAAAAAGAGAATGAATTCCGTAAAAGTTTGCACCCAGCCGGGTATAGAAATGGCGTAGATCCTGCTCAGATATTTCTGGTTTGATACGGTTGAGAATATCATTTAAAAGCGTGTGAGAAACTTGTTCGTACATATTTATCCTTCAGGTGATCGATGTTGCTCGCGTAAAAGCGAGGTGGTAAATTCATTATAAAAGTTCAAATCGTCAGTTGTGGCACCACGCAACCTGATTACCTTGCCGGCAAACTGCTGGGCATAACGAAGATTTAGATCAACAGGTAAACCTGCAAGAAGTCCATGGATATAGACTGCACTAAATGCATCACCTGCCCCTACCGTGTCAATCAACTGTTCGATTTTATCGGGCACAAGTGAATGCATCTTTCCTTGTGCTGTTCTGACCATCGTGCCCAGTTCAGCTCGGGTGACGATTATTTGCTCTAACCCACAGGCAGTTTGTAGCTCAGCCATCTGGGATTCGATCTCTTTTCCTGTCCCGGCCAGCAGCTTCAGTTCGTCCTGATTCATTTTTGCCCAATGGGCTTTCTGTAGCCAGGAAAAAATTTCATCCTTTTGCCACCACGGTGCACGTAGGTTGACATCCAGGAAAATTTTCAGTCGCCTATTCCGTATAATAGAACTATATGTTGAGCGAGAAATCGAATTTCGCAGGCACAGGCTTCCATGGTAGAAAACACCTTTGGAGATGTCATCAGACAACATGTCGTCGGAGATAAAGTCGTAGGCGCAATTTGCAACCATCTCGTAATCCGGTTCGTTGTTTTCGATTGTCACCTGAACCTTTCCCGTCGGGTGTTTGTTATCAATCTGAACCATGGCGGTATTCAATCCCCATTTTTCCATGGCATGAAGAATCTTGCTGCCGTATATGTCTTTTCCCACGCGTGAGATGAAACGGGGCTGATTACCCAGGGCTTGTAGATGCCAGGCGACGTTAAACGGCGCTCCGCCGAGAATCTCTTCCCCGGTTGGAAAACAGTCGAAAAGCACCTCTCCAAATATGTAAAGTCCAGAAGGGTTTGTCATGATATTTTCAGCTTTTTTATTATCTCGGGTTCATAAAAGGCAATTCCCTGCAAAACACCGGCGGAGTAATTACCACCCAAAGTAAAGGAGTTATCTTCAGCCAGATAAAGAGAGCCTTTACTGCCATTTTTTTCAGCCAGTTCACGGGATTGTTTTTTAATATCTCGGTGAGCATTGGCCACAAGAACCGAGCGCATCGGACTTCCCAGTACCGGGAGATCATTGCCGCTGTCACCGCAAAATATGGTTTCTTCCTGAGCCAAATCGAGGTACTGCTGGAGGAATCTGATGGCATGCAGTTTTGTTGCGTTTTTTGGGAGGACATCTAGTAACCCGACCTGTTTTGCTTCATCAATGCTCATAATCAGACTGGCATCAACCCCCAGTTCTGCCAGAATCTGACCCGCCTGCTGCTCGATTCTTACGGGGTCTGCATTCAGAGGCAGATAATAACTGAGTTTATAATCGTTCTGTTTGGTGTTTTCCTGGAGGTTTAGGTCGGATAGCCCGATGAGTGCCTGCTGCAGCTGGTTGTGAGTTTTGCCCTGCCAGTCTTTTGCGATCTGCTTCTGCCATTGTAATATAGAAATCCAGCTGTCACAGCTTTTTTTATATATTTTTGTGCCTACGTCGGTAATTGCGAAATCGGGTTCAGGCAGATTGTAGTTCTCTATGGCCTTTTCCACGAGTTGAAGGTGTCGCCCGGTAACATACGCCAAAATGATTTCAGGTAAGTTGCAGAGTCTGCGAAACTGTACACGGGCATCGGGGTGTTCAGGCTGGTGTCCGTTTGGTATAATCGTCCGGTCCATATCTGTACAGAGAAGTAATTTGTAAGACATTATATCCTTTTCTTTTTTTCCTGGGGGTCTCTACAACTTGAAAAGAAATCGTAATATTCGAGGGCTTCAAGGATGCCTGCAGCATTTGGACGGCTTGCAAAATAGATTCGTTCAATATCATCTAACTGTGATAATTCTTCATGATGGCGATTTGCAACCACCGCCGCCAGCGTATTCCCACGCATCATGTCTTCATCGGCTCCTGATCCGCCGGCAACAAAAACCGATTCAAGCGGAAGGTCCAATAGGTCTGCCACGTAGCGTAGTGCCATACCTTTAGAGGCACGTAGTGGGAGAATGTCGAGAAACTGACCAAAGGCCATCTGGATAAAAAAGGACAATTCCTCTCTGTGCAGCAACTGTTTGATCTCCTCAATACAAATTTTATTCGGGTCAATATAGTAACTGATCTTAAAACGACTCTGTTCAGTGTTTGGTTGAATTCTCAATCCCGGTAGATCCACCAGGAGCGCTTTTATTTTTTTGGGTGACCATTGATAATCTATGTGTTTAGCCCAAGCGTTATCGGGTGCAATCTTTGGTGCATGATAGATTTCGCTGCCGCTACTTGTAATAAGCACATCTGGTTCCGGTATTTTATGCTTTTTCATCAGTTTAAGAGCGGAATCAAGACGTCTTCCCGTTGCAATTATAAAGTGGCTGGTGGTGCGATTCTGCCTGAGGATATCAGCAAGTTTTTGAAGCGGCTGTCTCTGTCCTAGCAGGTTCTGATCCAAGTCGCTGACAATCGCTCGGTCTCGATAGAGGCCCTTACGCTGTTTTACTGGAATGCGGAGTAATAGTTCTGAGCGTTCCGCAATTGGTTCTATGACAGAGAGATATTGCTTTGCATGGGCATCCCATGAATAATTTTTTTTAACACCCTGTAGCCCGTGAGTGGAAAATTCCTGCCATAACTCTTGATCTTCAATGATCCTTAATATTGCTTTAGCAATGCTTTTCGGTTCCAGCGGATCAATTAAAAATCCGTTATTGCAGTTAGCGATGATATCTTGTGGCCCACCGTCCTCAGTGGCAACGATTGGTAATCCACAGGCAGCGGCTTCAATCAGGGTCAACCCGAAAGGTTCTGTTAAAGCCGGATTGACAAAAACGCCACCTGTGGCAGCCGCAATCCGGTAAATCATCGGTACCTGATCTCGTTCATGATGCTTTGGCAAAGTCACTTTTCCATAGAGATCGTAGCGATCAATTGCTACCAATAAATTTTGAAAAACCTCTTGGGCAGCATCGTCCAAATCATCAATATTATCACGGTTACCCGCTATTATTATAAGATTTGCGAGTTCCTGCAATCGTGGGCATATTCCGAACGCTTCGATCAGGGCTGTAATATTTTTGCGTTTGTCCGGTCGGGAAAGGGCAAGGATAATAGGTTTTTCGGGTGCTTTTAGGTGCTTGGTCAGCTCATTGAAAAATGGTGTCAATACCTCTTCCCCACTCCAGGGAGTAAATTGATTAAGATCAGTTCCCGGTGGAATAACGCGCATTTGATCAGTTTGATAGTGATCATACAGCTCGTATTGCTCTACTATTTCCTGACGAGTACTTGTAATTACCCTTTCCGCAGAAGCCAGAGCCAACTCTTCTGCCTCAATTCGTCTGTTCATATTAAAGCGAGAATCAATTTCCTTTGCTTTGAAACCGCTTGCCAGTAGGCGACTTCGTTTTACCCGGCCAAGGGAGTGAGCTGTGTGGATTTGCGGTATTCCAAAGAGGCTGGTAAAGTGGGAACCGACGTACCCTGCGTCGGCATAGTGGCTATGAATAATATCCGGGAGACATTCGTGGTTATGGAAGAAATCTGCCAGGTTGTCTGTGAAAAAATCGAGATGATTCCAAAGTTCTTCCTTGGCAAGGTAGGCCTCAGCTCCGGTATCAATGCGAATAATTCGAAGATTGTTTCCAAGTTTTTCTATTGGCTGAGCATAGTCAGTGGAGAGGTTTTCATCGACAAGGCGTTGGGTAATTAGGTCAACCTTTTTTATGCCGGGTTGTCTGGCAAGTGCCTTGGCGAGTTCGACGACATAGAGTGTTTGTCCACCAGTGTCGGCATCGCGGCCCAGCTCAAGATTATGCCAGCGGATCAATCCGTGTATGCTTAACAATGCCACGTAGAGACCGTCTTGTGATTCCGTCATAATAATTTTCCCCCTAACTTTTCGTTTTTATGATGAAAACAATATATAGGATAGGACAGGGAGATGCTTTTTGTCAATAAACGTGTGAAAAATTATAGAAAACCTGAGATGTGACTCACCTCGGACTTAGGTGTAATATATTACATATATGACCATATTCCCAATGGGTCTTGAGAAACCATTGTTTTTACCTAAGTTTGCAGTAACATGACAGATTATAGACTGCCCGCAGTTACTGGGCTTCAGGTCGGCAGGAAAAAAGGGGTCACCGACGCTCCGGGGCCGGAGCGTCGGTGACCGTTGGGGGGGCGGCATAATGCCATTTTCATACTTCGTTGTGTCCGCCAGGACATGCCCGTTATATAAACCGGGCAATCTCATAGGCATCCCACACGGCATTCATCACATTCTTGGGCGAGCGGCAGTCCCCCATGCGATAGACCCGGAAAGGGGTGCTGTCCAGCTCGTCGGCAAGGCCGGTTTCCGGGGTCATGCCGATGGCAAGGGCCACGGTGTCCGTTGCAAGTTTTGTCAACTGACCCTCTTTGGACATCAATGCCACTTCATTTTCCGTGATGTGGTCCAGCCGGGTGGATGTCAGAATCTCAACCCCAAAGCGGTTCATGAGATCCATGGTCATCATCTTCACCTGGGTGGGCACCGACGCACCACCGGCCATGACCTGGTCAAGCATCTCCACAACAGTTACTTTTTTACCCTTTTCCGCCAGCCAGATGGCCACCTCACACCCGGCAAGTCCTCCACCGATGACCACCACATTATCTCCTGCGGGTTTTGCGCCCCTTAAGAGATCCACCGCCGTGATCACCATCTCCTGGTCCATGCCGGGAAGGGGCGGAACCATCGGATGGGCGCCGGTGGCCACAAGAACCACATCCGGTGACAGGCTTGCTATGTTTTCCTTGGTCATCGTTGAATTCAGCTGCACAATCACCCCGGTTTTTTCCATCTGTCGTTGGTACCAGGCCAGCAGACGGCGAAGATCTTTTTTAAATTCAGGCACGGCGGCCTGGTTCACCGTACCGCCCAGGCCATCACTTTTTTCATGGAGGGTTACCCGGTGTCCCCGGATACTTGCCACCCGGGCCGCTTCCATGCCGGCGATACCACCGCCCACCACCATGACGTTCAAGGGTTTAAGTGTCGGGGTGAGACGATAGGCAGATTCCCGTCCCGATGCCGGATTCAGGGCGCAGGAGATGTTCCTGAACTTTGAATAGGCCTCAAAGCAGCCGTCATAGCATCCCACACAGGGCCGGATATCCTGGGGATCTCCAAATTTGAGCTTGTCTGCCCACTGGGGGTCGGCCAGAAGCCCTCTGCCGATGGCGGTAATGTCCATGGCACCTTCCGCAACGGCCCGGGCCGCCACTTCCGGTTTGTCCAGCCGTCCCACACCGATGACGGGAATGTTTACCGCAGCCTTTGCCTTTGCCGCCATGTCCGCCATGCATCCATGTTTCTGGTAGATGGGTGGGTGTGGCCAGTAATGGCTTTCATAACATCCGGCATCCACGTGCAGAGCGTCAAAACCTGCCTGTTCAAGTTTTTTTGCCATTTCAACACCCTCGGTCACATCCCGGCCCACCTCCACAAAGGGTTCGCCGGGAAGGGCACCCTGGCGGGGGTTTTTGAGATAATGCTTTAATCCGAACCGGTAGACCACGGCCAGCTTCTGCCCGACTTCCTTTCTGATCTCCTCCAGGCATTCCACCGGGAATCGCAGGCGGTTCTCCAGGCTTCCGCCATACTCATCGGTTCTGCGGTTCCACAGGGGGGTGGTGAATTCGTCAAACAGGTATCCCTCATGGCCGTGCAGCTCAATGCCGTCCACCCCGGCCAGGGCAAGACGTCGGGCTGTGCCCCCCATGGCCGTGACAATGGATTTGATCTCTTCCACGGTCAGGGCTTTGCATTGAATGGAAGGGTCCCAGAAATTGGTGTTGTCTGAGGGGGACATGCAGGGCCCCCTCAAGATGCTCGGGAATGTCACCCGTCCGAATCCTGCGCTCAACTGCACGAAAATTCTGGTGCCGAAACTGTGGGCAGCATCGCAAAGATCCCCCAGGTAGTTCAAGGATGCCTCGGTGATCATGGGTGTGCTCTCTTCCAGGTGCTCCACCTTGTTTTCCACCTTGAATACAGAACAGATGAGCATGCCAACGCCGTTACGGGCCCGCTCCAGGTAATAATCCACCACACGGCGGTTCAGGGTGCCGTCGGCTTCGGTCATATATTCAACCCCCATGGGGGCCATGGCAATGCGATTTTTAAGTTTTATCCTGCCGATCATCTGCGGCTGAAACAGCACGTTAAAGTCATTCATAATACTCTCCAACAATCCTATGATGGTATCTCAACTTTCGGATTTCATTCCAAAGTTGGGGTTTTTATACATGCGCCAATGGGGGCCGGCTTGTGTTGTTGCGATTTTGACAACAACCTGTGTTTTAAGATAAATTGAAATAAAATCGTCAATAACGCAAGCCTGACCCCACCACGAACGGTGAATGCCGAAAGTTGATATGGTATATATCAATCGGGCAGGTACTGCTCGCTCCAGCTTTCCGATACTACTTTTTCACTTATCATCCGGTCAATGTCCGCAGGAGCGTAGCCCATGTCCGTTAAAATTTCACGGGTCTCTTTACCGTATTTTTCCGCCGGTGGTGGAACGGTGAGGGCCGAATATGCCGGGCGGATGGAACAGGGTGCAATGATGTCAATGCGATGCCCGCTTGGATGATTGTCATACCGGGTGAACTGAAAGGTGGAGCCGCTGCCGTGGGGGCCGGTCTCCTCATGGCTTGAATATTTTTCTCTCAACTGACTCAGGGCCTGCAGTTCAACCGCTCCCACATCCATGGCATTCAAAGCGTTGATCCAGTGGGCTTTCTTCCGGGTTTTGAACCTTTCCATTAAAAAATCTTCCAGGGCTTCCGGGGCGATGCCGGAAACACCACCCATACCCTCAATGGATTCAAGGACGTGGTGTGCAGTTGCATCCAGGGAGGGCATTCCCATGAAGAACCATCCATCGGCGGCTTCATAGCAGCGATACAGCGGCCCGTCTCCCTTTATGTGACGGCCGCTGGGTTCGTTAAACGGTTCACGTCCCTCATAGTCATAGGTGAAAGGTGCCTGGAGCAGCTGGCCGCAGGCGGCAAGGGAGGTGCGGGCCACATCTGTTTCACCGGTGGTTTTGCGTTTGTAAAGGGCCGTGGCAACGGCAAAGGCCCCGGAAAAACCGGTGAGAACGTCAATGGTGCCAAGGTGGGCATGTTCTTCGGGGGTTTTGATGGAACCACCGAACCGGGACATGATGCCGGTGGCGGCCTGGACCAGATCGTCATAGCCCACATAGTCGCTTCTCGGGCCGGTCTTCGGGCCTCCCCAGCAGTCCAGATGAAAGAGAATGACCTTGGGGTTGATCCGGTTAAGGCTTTCAAGGTCAATTCCCAGGGGGGCCAACTGACGGTTGGGACCATTATAGGTCACCACATCGGCCCACGCCACCATTTTATTGAATGCCTCCCGTCCCTTGTCGGACTTGATATCTATGAGGATGCTGCGTTTGCCCCGGTGGACCTGAAGCCCGATGAGCACCGTGTTCCAGGGATCAAAGGTGGGTTTGATGGGGTATATCTTGATGACTTCTGCCCCGAAACGACCCAGGGTATTGGCCACGGTGGGTCCGGCAATGACGTTGGTCATGTCCAGGATCTTCACCCCTTTGAGCCAGTTGTGGCCGGTGGTAAAAGGTCTGTTGTCGGCGGGTGATGCCGTTGATATCGCCTTTCTCCGGGTAAGGTCTTCAAGAATTTCCTGGCGATGGGCATCCGGGGCCGGGGCCGGGGCTCCGGTGGCGGCAAGTTCGGCGGAACTGTATAGCCAGGCCACGGGACCTGCCTGTCTTCTTTTGCCCACAGCGGGGTCCATGAACTCATGCACCAGGCCCGATGCCAGGGCATGTTCGCTGTTGAGCCACTCTTTTGTGTAACGATGGGCAGATACAGGGACTTTTTTTTCTCCGAAAAGGGCTTCCCACTCATAGGCGGTTTTTTCAAGGAATTTTTCCGCCATGAGTTTTGATACTTTTTCCGCCCATGGTTTGCTCAGGGGATAAAGTCCCAGGGCGCAGTCCAGCCCTTCTGGCCATTGGCTGGTGGGAAGGTACCAGTCATCCAGATCTGGCAGGCCCATCTCTCTTACCTTTTCGTAAAGGCCCATGGCTTTCAGGGTTTTGTGGCAGTGGTCAACGTGACAGGTGGCCACCACATATACCGGTCTGCCGTCCTTGCAGAAATAGCTCCGGTAAAAGGGATCCATGAACTCCTGCAGTTCGTCATAGGCCATGTCCAGGGGTTCTCCGGCCTTTTTTCTGCGGTCTATTTCATGCTCTCTCAGGGAAAAATATCGGCCAGGGCAGTCTTCAATGTACATGGAGTTGTACACCAGTCCTTCCATGAGGGCGGCGGCAATGGGCACTTCAATGGTGTCTCCGTGTCCGCAGGTCTCACGGCTGTAAAGGGCAAGGGAGACCGAGGTGGCTCCCAGCATGGCCGCATACCCCGAGGCAAGGGTGATGGGAGAAAACGAGGTGTTGATCCCCATGAGGATGCGGTTAAGTCCCATGTCTGTAAACTGACCGCTGGCGGCGGCAATGATACCTTCCCAAGCCTTTATGTGGGCTCGTTCCGTGTCCTGGGCGGAAAAACCGGGCAGGGAAACATAGACAAGGCGCGGGTTGATTTCATGGGCTGTTTTTGAGTCCAGGCCAAGTTTTGCCATGACACCGGGTCGGAAGTTTTCAATAAGAACATCGGCCGAGGCGATGAGTTCCTTGGCGATGTTGAGGTCGGTCTCGGTTTTCAAATTTAAAACAATGCTTTTTTTGCGTCGATTCAGGGTATCCATGGCAGGGGATTTCCACAGGGGGCCTCCCGGCGGATCAATGCGGATCACTTCAGCTCCCTGGTCTGCCAGTATGGCAGCGGTTGCAGGGCCGGCAACATATTGACCGAAATCAAGGACGCGGATATTTTCTAACGGCAAGGTCATGTGAATTCCTTTTATCTAAAAAAGGCCTGAGTCCACTGAACGCAGCAGAATCAGGCCCCGGTTTATGAAGTCCACCCCAAGGTGGTGAACCATATTGTCTTGTTATAGGTCGCCTTTTTCAGCCATTTTGAGCATCTTGACAATGGAGACCATATACCCCAGCAGAACAAAGAAGAAGGGTGCCCCCACCACAATGGCCATGGCCTTAAGCGCATTGAGTTTTCCCGATGCCAGCAGGATAAGCCCCAGGCTGCCAAGCATAACGCCCCAGAAGATTCTCATGGCGATGGTGGGATTCAGGCTTCCCCGGGACACCTGCATGGAAATAAAGTAGGATGCAGAGTCACTGGTGGTGACACCAAAACAGACAATGCTGAAAAATACCACCACGCAAAGAACCCCACCCATGGGATACTGGGCCAGAACCGTGTAGATGGTACTGCCGAAATCGTTCTGTACGGCTTCCCAGATGGGAGCAGCTCCGGTGACTTCAAGGTGGGCTGCATTGCCGCCCCAGACACCAAAGAGAACAAAGGTCATGAGAACCGGAACTATTGTGGTACCAACGATATATTCACGGATGGTGCGTCCCTTGGAGATCCTGGCAATAAAACCGCTGCAGAAGGGGATATAGCTTACCCACCACAGCCAGTAGAAGACCACCCACCAGTTGAGCCAGCTTCTCTGTTCCCAGACACCGTCCTTGAAATTGGCCGCATCTGTCCAGAAGGTAAGGGTACAAAACTGGGTGATATATTGTCCGAAGGTCTGGGTGATGAGGTTTAAGAGATATCCGGTGGGGCCCACAATCAACAGATAAAGGATCATGCCGATGCCGATGTAGATGTTGATTAGACTTAAATACTTGATGCCGCGTTCCACACCGCTGACGGCGGAAAGGGTAAAGGCGATGATGATCATGGCCATGGCCACCAAGGTACCGGCGGTGCCAAGCTCAATGCCGGTGATGTGCTTGATACCGTAGGCAATGGAGAGAACCCCAAACCCCAGGGACGCGCTGTTGCCCCCCAGGGTGCTGATGACGCCGAGAATATCAGCAAGTTTTCCCCAGAAACCGGTGAGTGATTTTTCCTTTAAAATACCGAAAAGGCCGATGCCGAGAGTCATGGGTTTGTCCATGCGGTAGGCGGGAAAGGCAATGGCAAGTCCACCGATGGCAAACAGTGCCCAGCCATGGAATCCCCAGTCAAACCAGGTGAGCAGCATGGCCTGGGGAACACCTGCGGGGGTGCCGGCTGTGCCGGCATCAATGGTCCAGGAGGACTGATAGAGGTGATAAAGGGGTTCTGCGGCGCACCACATGAGGGTGGAAAGGCCGAATCCGGCACTGAACATCATGGAAACCCATGCGATGAACGTAAATTCCGGTTCGTCAGTATCCTTTCCTAACTTCATGTTGCCGTACTTGCTGGTGCCCACCCAGATGGCGAAAAAAACGGTGGCTCCCACACCAATGAGAAAGCCCCAGCTGAAATTAAAAATTAACCAGTGGTTGATCGCATCAAAGAACTTTTTCGTGGCCTCGGAATCGATTAAGATGGCGGCCAGGATGAACAGTAGCAGTCCCACCACAGGATAAAATATCTTCTCGTCATAGTCTCCAAAAATAGGTTCGAGTAGTTTGCGCATTTTTTCTCCAAAAAATCATAGATTTTTTATATGAAAAGGTAGCCTTCAAGTCTACCTCAGCAGAGCCCCTCCCCCGATGGGCAATAGGAACCGGACAATCGAGCTGTCTACAGTTCCGGTCCGGGACCATTGCCCGTCGAGGGAGGGGCGGCATAATGCCATTTTCTATCTTCGTTGTGTCCGACAGGACATGCAGGTTTATAAGAAACTCCCGGCCAGGCTGGGAATTTTTCAACCTTTGTTGTGGGCGGACCGAAGACATGAAATACGGCCCGCCCAGGGCAGTGATCAGGAAATACCCATTTCTTTTTCTGTCTCTTCCACGATGGCACGCAGTTTTTCTGCGACACCGTCTGGAAGGGGGTCTGGCTTATGGGTCTCCATGATCCGTCGGGCTTCTATCATGGCCCTTTCATGGAGGGTTTTGCTGCCAGCAGCTTCCCATGTGGCGCGAACTTTTCGATCCATCAGTTTGGGCTGTGACTGAATTCTCATGTTCTGAAAGGTATTTTTATGTGTGAGAAAATCCTTGAATGGACCGACCTCCTTGGTCACCTCCACGGAAAGGGTTTCATCATTCACCGGAATACCGCCTACGCAGAACTTGATCATCTTGGCGATTTCGTTGTCCATCAACAGCTGCCCATAGTCAAAGGTCATTCCACTTTCGATCATTCCAAGACCGTAGATCAGGTTGGCACCTGCCAACGCTGCCATCAGGCCCGTCATCGTTTTTTCATGACCACTCTGGGCATCGCATACTTTTGAGTCGCCCTAACCACCGGCGACCCACGTGGGCAGTCCATAGTAGTTGCCAAGCCGCGCCACGGCCGCATTGATCATGGCGCATTCCGGAGAACCCACAGAGGCGGCTCCGAATCTCAAATCCATGGATGTGGTGGAGCTGCCGTAAAGGACAGGAGCACCCTTGACCGTGTTCTGGCTCAGGACGATACCGGAAAGAATCTCGGCATTGTGGTTCACCAGGGTTCCTGCCAGGTTCACAGGGGATGATCCACCGGCCATGGCCATGGAAAGAATGTTCACAGCAAGACCGCTTCTGGCACCTTCCATGATGATTTCACAGGTGTCCTGGACCAGCTTCAGCGGGCTGACAGGGCAGGTGATGAAAGACAGGATGGGGCGTTCACGCAGTTTGTCCATTCCCCCCACAACGGCGGCTGCCATCTGGACCAGCTTTTTTACAAGATGTCCGCTGATGGGACCAAGAAAGCAGTGCTTTGTGGTGTTGGAAAGAAAGGCTTCTGCATTGTGCAGTGGGGCCACGGCCGGGTTGACATCATGGGCTCCAACGGCACGTTCGTAAACATCGATTTCGCTCATGGCATCCACCATTCTGGCGGTCATGGCAACATCTTTTTTCAATGTCTCCCGGAGTTCTCCGGTGTCAATGTCAAAGATCTTGATGCCTTCACCAAAATTGGTAAATCCCACCCGGTTGTTTTCCAGAACATAGTCATTTTCCGGCTTTCGACCGGCAAGCACGATTTTGGATGGGGCAGACCGGACGGCGTCCTCCACCATATACGGCTTGATCTTGACCACTTTTTTTTCTTTGTCGATGATGGCACCGGCATCACCAAAGGCTTCGAGGGCTTCTTTGTCCTCCACGAAAATCCCTGTCTTCTCAAGGACTTCAAGTGTCGCCAAATGGATGTCATAGGCTTCATCATCGCTGAAGATGTTGAGACTGAATCCTCCGCTCAACTGTCTTCCGGCATGTACATTGCGCTTCACGACGGTTCCTCCTTTTATGGAATATGGTTTGTCCATGATTCACTTTTCTTGTAATCACTATTATAACTTAGCACTATCTGTGCCATGGTTGATTTAATATGATTGCTGTGAAATTTTTTTTGTTAAAACAGATGGTTATTTCTTGTTTTTGGGAAGACTGAAGCATAGATTGTCATAGTTGGGAAAAACGGCACACCGAATATGAACTTTTTTTGAATCGTTGTCTTGTTTAATATAATAATTCAGCGGGTTAAAATGATTAAAATATGGTTCTTGCTCTTTTTGGTCAATATTTTTATTAAAATCAGTATATTGTGTTTTTTTTGAACAAAAAATGAATCATAGTGTTGATTTTATCCCACCCCGTTGGGCCGCCAAATTTGACTGGCGGCCCAGGTTGGGATCTGGCCTGATCCTCAACTGGACAAGGCAGAAGCAAATTGGCTCTAATGGTTCTGGCAGTTGCGTTTCAGGCGATTGCTCAGACCGTGGATTTTGAGTTTTCTTACCACGGAGGACTGACTGAGTTTTAGAAAATCTGCCAGGGATCGTGTGGTGTCATGGTGTTTAAGGGCTTTGAGCATCAGCTGTTTTTCGCATTCAAGAAGTTTACCCTTGAAGTCAAATGTCTCGCTGTCAGCAAGGTTATGTTCCACGGAAGAGGGCTGTGATATGGGAATGGCGTTCTGATTTACAAGATCTTCAAGCACATCGCTTTCACCCATTACAACTGCTTTTTTTAAAATGTTTTTCAGTTCTCGCACATTGCCGGGAAAAGCATAATTCTGAATCTGTTCAATACCCCTGGACGATATTTTACGATGCAGTCCATATTTTGCATTGTATTTTTTAAGAAAAAAGATGATCATTTCGAAAATGTCTTCGGGGCGTCTGCGCAGGGGGGGCAGGGTGATGGTGAAGGTGTTGAGTCGGAAAAAAAGATCCTGGCGAAATTTTCCTTCGCGCACCTGGCGCTGGAGATTGATATTGGTGGCGGTGATGACATTGCAGTCAATTTTAACCGGTTTTAATCCTCCCAGGCGCATCACCTCCTTTTCTTCAAGGCATTTTAAAAGTTTTGCCTGGATGGGAAGGGACATTTCACCCAACTCGTCAAGGAAGAGGGTACCGCCGCTCGCCATTTCAAAAAGGCCAATTTTCCCCTGGTCCCTTGCGCCTGTGAAGGCCCCCTTGTCATAACCGAACAGCTCAGCTTCAAGAAGGGTTTCCGGCAGTGCCGCACAGTTAAGCTGCACAAAGGGTTTATTTCTTTCAAAGGCCTGGCTGTGAATGTATTTCGCCAGCAGTCCTTTGCCGGTGCCGGATTCACCCATGATGAGAATCGGGCTGACCTTCCGACGGGCAAGCTTCATCACCGTTGTGATCACCTGCTGCATCTCCTTGCTTTCGGCAATGATATTTTGTTCCTTCAACTCCTTTAAATTAAGGCTGGTCAACTCCTCCTGGTATCGGCTGGTGGTGCTCTGGGCTCTTTCAAGATCATCTCTCATCTGATTGAGATGGGTCAGATCCCGTTCATTGACGATGATAAGATCAATGTCTCCTGCGTCGTTGAACACCGGTGTTCCCGTTACCATCAGCTGTTTTTTGGGTTTTCTGACGTTCTGCATGATGGTGACGGTTTTTCTGGTTTTAATCACCTCCAGGGTGGCGGCTCGGTCAATAAAATCGTTTTTTTTCAACTCTCTGATATTTTTTCCCACCACATCACTGCTTTTTATGTGGAGCAGTTTTTCCGTTGCCCGGTTGATGGAAAGAATTTTGCCTGTGCCGTCGCATACCCAGATGCTTTCGGATGAGGAGTTGAGAATTGTTTCCAGCTGGCGGTTGGTGGCTTTTATCTCCCGGGTCTGTTTTTCCACCTCATGTTCCAGGTTTTCCTTGTATTTGAGCAGGGCCTGGTCTTTTTCCCGGGCTTCGGTGATGTCAAGATGAGTGCCCACCAGTCGAAGGGGGATCTCCTTTTCATCCCAGCGCACCACAATGGCACGGGAGAGAATCCAGCGATAGGTGTTATCCTTTGCTCTCAGGCGGTAAACAGAGTGATAGCTGGATTGTCTTTTCTGGATCACATCCACAATCTGTTTCAGGGCCATTGTCTTATCATCGGGATGAAGCATGTTGACCCAGTATTTACCGTCTCCGGGAAACTCATCTGTTTTATACCCCAGCATCTCATAATACCGGGGGCTTAAATATCCGGTATCGTTGGCAAGGTTCCAGTCCCAGATCCCTTCCTCCGATGCAGTCAGGGCATAATGGAGACGTTCTTCGTTCTCAAGGGATGTGCCGTTGTCCGTGGGGCGGAGGGTTACGCCGTCAAGTATTCCCTCCGATGGTATATCGTTCATAACTTTTCCCCTTCTTTGTTGCCGGACAGTGCAGTGCCTGGTTACGGACTGTCTCTGGCGGTTTTTGGTGCTGGGTGTTAACAACAAAATCCATTCTACAGGAAAATGGCTTTGCCTGTAAAATGGATTTTATCTGGATAGCACATAAAGGGCTTGATCAGAATCTGTTATTTCAGTTCATCCTCATAGGCTGCGATCAGGTCGTTTATTTTTGCCATGGCTCCCTCGGGAAGGGGCATTGGTTTGTGATTTTTAATGATTTCTTCTGCTGCTTCATAGGCCTGTTCAGAAATGGGTTTTTCCTTTAATTTTTGTTCCCATGCCTCCCGGTTAAGACGGTTGAACAACTTGCCCACGGACATCTTTCTCATGTTCTGGAAAGTATGTTTCTTGGTCATGTATTCGCCGCCTGGTCCCACCTCGTGGATAAGATCAAGGGCCATGGTCTCATCATTTACGGTGATGCCTGAAACTACCTGCTGGATTCGTTCCGCCTGCTCTGCGCCCATGATCATGGAGGCATAATCAAAGGTCAGTATGGATTCAATGGCGCCAAGTCCATAGATGACATTGGCTCCGGCCAGTGCTGCAGGAAGGGCCGTCAGGGTGAAATCATATCCCTGCTGGGCATCGGGAAGCTTGCTGTCCGATGCACACCCGCCCACCCAGCTGGGAAGTTTGTAAAACTGGGCAAGTTTGGCATAGGCCACACTCAGCTGGGCCATTTCCGGAACACCCACAGGAGAACAGGCCAGGCGAAGATCCATGATGGTGCAGCAACCGCAGTATACGCAGGGTGTGCCCTTGCGGGTCAGCTGGGCCAGAATGACGGCGCTCAACACCTCCACATTGTGCTGAACCACCACACCGGCAAGGCTTGCAGGGGAAGATGCACCAGAAAGCGACATGGGGATGATGGAGATGCCGATGCCGCCCCGGGCACAGGCAATGATGGACTCGCAGGCCTCATTGACAAGGGTAAGGGGGCTTGTGGGGCAGACAAAGCCGGTGACAGTGGGACGCTCCATGAACTGTTCCTCACCGCCGGCTGCAATCTTGGCAATCTCGATTATTTTTTCGGCATTTCTTCCACCGCCAAAGCCAAGAAAGCAGTGCTTGCTGGTGTTCTCCACCATGGCGGCATAGTTGTGAAGCGGCTGGGCTGCGGGAAGGCAGTCGCCGGAACAGGCGGCACGTTCAATGACCGGGATGACGGAAAGCGCGTCCTGGACCCGGGTGATGTTGGCAAGGTCCTGTTTTACCGTGGGCCTTACCTGACGGGTTTCAGGGTCAATGATTTTAACATGCTCGCCGAAACCTGCGGTGAACCCCACCCGGTTGTCATCGGTAAAATAGTCGTCTTCGGGGCGGCGGCCATAAAACATGCCCACCTTGGGGGTGGACCGGATACTCTCTTCCACGATGTAACCTGGGATTTTGACGATTCCGTACTTGTCCATGCGCTTGACCGATGCTCCTGCCTGGGCAAAAATGTCAAGGGCTTCGGGGGTTTCCACCTTTATGCCGGTGTTCTGGAATACCTGCAGGGTGGCTGCATGTATGGCTTCAAGTTCCTGGGTGGTAAAGGCATTGATGCCATATCCGGTGAGACTGTTGAATCCTGCTTTCTGGTTTCTGACTGCCATTTGTTTCTCCTTGAAGATTAATTAAGCATGCGTTGCCTTGTTTTATTTAGGAAGTATATCCAAAATAAATAAGCAATATTGTTATTTTATAAAATCTTAGAGAATGCATTTAGCATGCCATGATGCTTGTGTGGATGGTAATGAGCAGTTATTAGAGGCGGTTAGGGATGTTGTTTTTAAATGCGCGTCATGTGTGAAATTTAAACGGCTCCCCTTATTTTGAGTTTTGTATAACTCAAAACTTGAAAAGGCTTTTTATTTCAAATTGTTAAATGATTGAAAAATGGTTCAAAAAAATATTATGCAAAAAAATATTTATATTCCAGCAGCTTGTGTATTGTTTGAGTTGTTTTTTGATCAAATATTACGGTTTTTCCGGGCCGAGGCGTTTACCAGGGCCTCAAACAGTTTTATAAAATGGGGATATTTTATGGTGAGATCTTCGGGGTGCCATTGCACGCCCACGGCAAAGCGTTTTTTTTTGTGTTCAATGGCCTCAATGATGTTGTCCGTGGAAAATGCCGTGGCGGTGAAGGCCTCTGCCACCTGTTTCACTGCCTGGTGGTGGTAGGAGTTCACCCGCAGGTTTCGGGTGTTGAAGATGCCCTCCAGGCGGGAGCCTTCCATGATGTTGATGCAGTGGAACAGCGTGTCAACGGGCATTTTTTTGGGCAGATGACCCAGCACATTGTCTATCTGGGTGAAGATATCCTGATATAAGGAGCCCCCCAGGGCTGCATTCATCACCTGCAGCCCCCGGCAGATGCCCAGTACCGGCATGTCACGGTTCAGTGCCTCAATAAATAGATTGATTTCAAAATCATCCCGCTGGGGGCAGAACATCTCTACTTCTTTGATGGGGTTTTCCCCATAGCGCATGGTGCATACATCCTCACCACCGGAGAGCAGCAGACCGTCAATGGCATCCAGATATTCATCTGCCAGCTCCACCTCTTCCACCACCGGCAGGAGAATGGGGATGCCGCCGGCCTTGATTACGGATCTGACGTAGCTGTCACTCACAGCTGTGTATACTTTCTGGGGTTTTCTGTCATAAAAGGTGGTGATGCCGATGATGGGTTTCATGAAAACTTGATTTCCTTCCAGCGGTGACAGGCAACAAAGTGCCCGGGTTTTACAGTTTCTAATGAGGGGAGGTGGGTTTCACACCGGGTGATGTTATAAGGGCAACGGGTATGGAAGCGGCAGCCCGGGGGGGTATCCATGGGAGAGGGAATCTCCCCTGTGAGTTCAATCTGATTTTTTTTCTGTCCGGGCATGGGCGAAGGAATACTGGATATCAATGCCCGGGTGTAGGGGTGTACAGTACCGATCTTTAAATCCTTTGAATTGAAAATTTCCACAATGCCGCCAAGATACATCACAGCAATGTCATGGGAGATGTGCTTGACCACAGAAAGGTCGTGGGTGATGAAAAGATAGGCAATGTTTAAGCGCTGCTGCAACGATTTCATCAGGTTGAGCACCCGGGCCTGCACCGATACATCCAGGGCGGACACCGGTTCATCTGCAATGACAATGGCAGGTTCCGTGGCCAGGGCCCGGGCAATGCCGATGCGCTGGCGCTGGCCCCCGGAGAACTCGTGTGGGTAACGTTTGTCATATTCTCTTCTCAGCCCGGTGATCTCCATGCAGTCCTGCACCAGTTTTCTGACATCTTCTCCGGGGCGGTGGAACTTTACGGCTTCCCCTATGATATTGCCCACGGTCATCTTGGGGTCCAGGGAGGAAAAAGGGTCCTGGAAGATCATCTGAATGTTTTTTCTCAGTTTTCTGAGCTCCGGGGCCGGGACCGTCAACAGATCCTGTTCCCGGCAGATCACCTGACCCTGGTGGGCTGGAACCAGTTTGACCAGGGCCTTGGCAACGGTGGTTTTACCGCATCCGGATTCCCCCACAAGGCCCAGTGTCCTGCCTTTGAAAAGATCAAATGAGACGCCGTCCACAGCCTTGACATGGCCCACTGTTTTTTTGAAAATTCCCTTTTTAACGGGAAAATAGACCTTGAGATTTTTGACGGAGAGCACTTTTTCAGGCTCAGTTGTCGTGGGGGTATCTGCCGGAGTATTTTCCAGGGTATATTCCGGGGCAGGGTAGGGTGTCCGGATGCCGGTTTCAGGATCGGATCTCATGGTCGCCTCCGTAAAGCCAGCAGCAGGTATGATGTTCATCATTGAAATAAATCGGCTGGGGCCGTTCTTTTTTGCAGATATCCATGGCCCGGGGACACCTGGGTTCAAACCTGCACCCTGTGGGGAGATGCAGTGGATCGGGGATATTGCCGGCAATCACCGGCAGTTCATCCGCCGTGTCATCAATGGAGAGCACCGACTGTTTCAGGCCCTTTAAATAGGGGTGTTTTGAATTAAAGAAAATATCATGGCTTGTGCCATACTCCACAATGCTGCCGCAGTACATCACCGCCACCTTGTCAGCCGTTTCCGCAACCACCCCCATGTCATGGGTGATGAGGATCATGGCCATGCCCATCTGGTCCTGTAATTTTTTCATCAGTTTCAAGATCTGGGACTGGATGGTGACATCAAGGGCGCTGGTGGGCTCATCTGCAATGAGAAGGCTTGGGCTGCAGGCAAGGGCAATTGCGATCATCACCCGCTGGCGCATACCCCCGCTCATCTGGTGGGGATATTCCTTCAGGCGCTGGGCCGGAACCGGGATACCCACAAGATTGAGCATCTCCTGGGCCTTTTCAAAGGCTTCTTTTTTGTTCATGTGGCGGTGGAGCATTACGCTTTCTGCAATCTGGGCTCCCACGGTCATGGCGGGGTTTAAGGATGTCATGGGTTCCTGGAAAATCATGGCAATCTGGCTGCCCCGGATGCTTCGCATCTCTTCTCTGCCAAGCCCCACAAGGTTCCGGCCCCGAAAGCGGATTTCTCCGCCAATAATTTTGCCGGGTGGATCAGGGATGAGATTCAAAATGGACATGGCCGTCACGGATTTACCGGAGCCCGATTCTCCCACCACTGCAAGGGTTTCACCGGGGTTTACTACCAGGCTCACCTTGTCACATCCTTTGATGATGCCGTCATCGGTGAAAAAAACAGTTTCCAGATTATTAATTTCCAGCAGAGGGCTTTGGGTCATAGTCTCTTTCCCTAAAGATGGGGTCAGGCCTGGCTTATGGGTGTTAAAAAAGAATGGCTCATGTCGGATTCCAGGGTCTTATCCGGTTGGGGTCAGGCTTGCGTTATTAGCATTATCATTGGGGCTTTGGTTTGTATAAACAGACGGTGATAACGCCAATAACACAAGCCTGACCCCGTCGCAAAAGCGAATTTAATAAAAGACCCTGAAACACAACATAAGCCAAAAGAATTAATCATTGAGACGGCTGTCCAGGGCATCCCGGACACCATCTCCGAAAAGGTTAAAAGATAGAACTATGAGCAAAATGGTCACCCCGGGTACCAGGGACATGAGAAAATTTTCATGGAGAAACTGCTGTCCATTGGCCAGCATGCCCCCGAGGCTTGGCATGGGAGGCTGAATGCCAAGTCCCAGAAAGGAGAGGCCGGCAATGACAAGGATGGTTTCTCCGATGCTCAGGCTTGCCAGCACCAGGATGGGGGAGATGCAGTTGGGCAACACATGGCGAAGCATAATGCTTGTATCTGTGATGCCGATGACCCGGGCTGCGGCAATGTAATCATGTTCTTTTACGGTGAGCACCGAGCCCCGTATGATCCTTGCAAAGGCCATGAGGTTGGAAAGGCTCACAATTAGAATTAATTTTCCAATGCCCGTTCCCAGGGCGGCCATGATGGCAATGGCCAGCAGGATAAAAGGAATGGCGTTCCACACCTCCAGAAGCCGCATGATCAGCGTATCGGTTTTACCTCCGTAGTAACCGGCTACAAGGCCCAGGAATGTGCCGATCAGGGTGTTGAGTACCACAGCTGTGACCCCGATGCCCATGGCCACCCGGATGCCGAAAAGGGTTCTGGCAAAAAGATCCCGGCCCATGTCATCGGTGCCCAGCCAGTGGGTGGTGGAAATTCCCTGGGAAAGTGCCGCCCAGTCGGTGTCCAGGGGACTCTGGGGGGTAATGAAAGGGGCAAGTACGGTGAGATATGAAAGAACGATA
Organism: uncultured Desulfobacterium sp.; assembly: GCA_963674605.1. Lineage (GTDB taxonomy): Bacteria > Desulfobacterota > Desulfobacteria > Desulfobacterales > Desulfobacteraceae > Desulfocicer. The sequence goes on from OY771474.1 coordinate 4,185,500, forward strand.
AGCACCCCCATGGCCACCATGGCGGTTTTGTTTTTTTTAAGCCGCAGCCACATGAGTTCCCGGCTTCCCTTCATGGCGCTGGTGTTTTGACGTTTTTTGTTCCTGGCCATGGCAAGGGCAAAAAGACCCATTCCCAGTGTCATCAAGGTGAAAATTCCATAGGAGATCCATTCCCGGGATGCCATGGGAAACAGCCCCACCTGGAGAATCAAGGAGATCATAAACAGATAAAAAGATTTTAACCTGACCATGTTTTTTCCTATTCGTAACGGATCTGGGGATTAATGACCCCGTAAAACAGATCCACCAGAAGATTCACCACCACGTAGATAAACGACAGAATGAGCACACACCCGAACACCAGGGGTTCATCCCGCCGAAAAATGGCATTGACGGCCAGCCGTCCCACCCCGGGCCATGCAAACACCGTTTCTGTGAGAACAGCCCCGGCAAAGAGCCGGGCAATCTGGTTGCCAAGATTGGTGGTGACGGGCATCAGGGCATTTTTAAAGGCGTGAACCATGATCAGCGTGAATTCCCGGACGCCCTTGGCCCTTGCCGTACGGATGTAGTCTTCCTTGATGACATCCAGCATGGAGGCCCGGGTGATGCGGGTGGTGGAGGCCATGAGGGTAAAGGACAGCACAAAGGCGGGCATGATCAGATGGCGCATGCCATCCACAGTGAACATGCTTCCGCCATACCCCGATGCCGGCAACAGGCGAAGTTTCACCGCAAAAAAATAGATCAAAAGAATCCCCGTGAAAAACACTGGTATGGAGATACCGAAAAGCGCCGTGGTCATGGAGGCGTAGTCAAAAAAGGAGTTCCGCTTCACAGCAGAGATAATGCCCGCCGGGATGGACACCAATATGGCCAGCACCATGGCAGCCCCCCCCAGTTCCAGGGTGGGCTTCATTTTTTTAAGTACCACCATGATGACGTTTTCCCGGTAATAGATGGATTTGAGCTCTCCTGTGAACAGATGGGTCATCATTTTGATATACTGGACATGGACGGGTTTGTTCAGCGCAAATTTTTCCCGGGTTAGTTCCAGGGCCTCTTTGGTTGCCCGATTTCCCAGAAGTACCATGGCAGGATCTCCAGGCGTGAGCTTTAGAATACCAAAGATCATCACGGATATGAAAAACAGCAGCGGTACAAGAAGCATGAGACGTCGCAGGGTATAATTCAGCATGACATGTCCATGGTTGTTTAAATGAAAAAAGCAGGTAATGGGCCGCCGGTTGTCCGGGAAGGATCGAACCGCCGGCGGGGGGATTCATGGATTATTCCACGGTGACATTTCTTTTTTCCGTGACCAGATGGAAATAATCCTGGGCCGAGGGTTCAAAACCTTTTACCCGGTTGCTGCAAACGGCGGTGACACTTTTAAAGACCAGGGGAATATGGATGTAATCCTGGGCCAGGGCCTTTCTCATAATAAATTTATATTGCTCTCCGCGTTTGTCTGCGCCCACCAGGGCTCTGCCAAGATCCAGGGCCTTGTCGATTTCCGGCAGTTCATACATGGAAAAATTCATGGAAGAGCCGCTGTGAAAAATTTTGTAGGTCCAGCGATCAGGATCAGGCACAGACCCCCATCCCATGATGTAAAAACCGGAATCTGCCTTTAAAATGGGGAAGAGAGTGCCCCATTCCAGGGATTCCACCCGGGCCTTGAGGCCGTATTTTCTCAGCTCTGTGGCCACGGCTGTGGCAATTTTCACCCGGTGGGGATTCTGGGAGGTGTAAATGGGAAATTCAAAGTCCTCTTTAAGAATTCCTTCTTTTTTGAGTTCATCAAAATAGACTCTGGCCTGTTTGGGATCATGGGCCAGGGCACTTTTTTTCATGTATTCAGTATCTTCTGGAAAAACTCCCGGGGGAATCCATGAATAAGCTCTTTCCCCCACGCCCCGCCAGATGCCCTTGATGGCGGCATCAAAGGGGACACTATGGTAAATGGCCTTGCGGAACCGGACATCAGCAAAGGGCATCTTTTTGTATGAAAAACCAATGTAGGAGTTGCCAAGGCCGGGGATGGTCATCACCTTGAGGCGGTCATCCTTGGCAAGACGGCTGATATCCTGGGGCAGCATCTGGTGGGCGATGTCAATGCCGCCAGACTCAATCTCGGCTGCCATGACTTCAGGTTTGGGAACGGGGCGGAAAATAACCCTGTCAAGATTGGGAGCACCCAGGAAATAATCGGGATTTTTTTTGAGCACAATGCGCTCGTCGGGCAGCCACTCCACAAACATGAAGGGGCCAGTACCCACGGGATGGCTGTCAAATTTGTCCATACCCATTTGGGAGACCAGTTCTTTGGGAAGAATGCCCGAAGTTGGGCTGCCAAGTGCCAGCAAAAGCGGGGCATAGGCATCTTTTAAAAACAGGGTGACGGTGAAGTCGTCCATGGCTTCCACCCGGTCCACCGGGGCAAAGAATTCTTTGCTGGGGGAGGCATTGGCCGGGTCCATGGTGGCTTCAATGGTGAATTTTACATCTGCGGATGTAAGGGGCTGACCATTGTGGAATTTAACCCCTTTTCTTAAGTGAAAGGTGTATTGTTTTCCATCTTGGCTGATTTCCCAGCTTTCGGCCAGGCCTGGAGCCGGGGTGGAGGCGTTCTCTTTAAAGGAAATAAGGGTGTCAAAAATATTTCCGGCCAGGGCTTCGCCGTAAATACCCGGGATTAAGACCGGATTAAGCTTGGCGGGCTCCTTGGAAATACCGATGGTCAATGTCTTTTCTCCGGCAAATACCCCCGGGCATAGACCCAGGGTAAAGCTTAAAAGTACAAGAATGCTTATAAAAAATTTTTTCATTAAGATCCTCCGTGGTTTGAAAGGCATTGTTTACCCAGTTTTGCCTGACAATTGTTGTTATTCTTTATCCAAACGGGGACAAAAAAGGAATTTGTCAAATTTAAATTACACATCTTAAAGGAAAAGATCAACTTGATGGTTCAGTTTCTTTGGAAAATATGGGTGCAGGGCGTGTTGTGATAAAGCTTTACTATGCGATCCTTAAAACGGATCAGATCTGTTTGAATTCTACACAAGAGGATTGACAAGATATTACAATGTAGTATGTTTAATCCCGGAATCAACGAAATCATTTCAAATAAATGGAATCTGGAAACAGCTTTAAATTTAATTATCAGGGGTATAGAGACAATGAGACGTTTTCCAGCGGTTATTTCCATGAATTTGTTGAAATATTATTTTGATCAGGAGGAACAATCATGTGGGAATATTCAGATAAGGTAAAAGATCATTTTCTAAATCCACGCAATTCCGGTGTCATGGACAGTCCCGACGCTGTGGGAGAGACCGGTTCTCTTTCCTGCGGGGATGCATTAAAACTTTTTCTTAAAGTTAATGACAATGGCAGGATCACCGATGCAAAATTCATGACCTTTGGCTGTGCCAGTGCAGTTGCATCTTCCTCCGCATTGACGGAGATGGTAAAGGGACTGACCCTGGATGATGCCGCAAAGTTGACCAATGAAGACATTGCCGATTATCTCGATGGGCTGCCCAAAGAAAAGATGCATTGTTCCGTAATGGGACAGGATGCATTAAGAAAGGCCATTAACTCCTATCGCGGCATTCAGATTCAGGAAAAACCCGGCAATGTGGTATGTGAGTGCTTTGGGGTGACTGACCTTGAAATCATCGAAGCGGTAAAGACCAATAGTCTTGACTCTGCCGAAGATGTCACTTGTTACCTCAAGGCCGGTGGTGGCTGTGGCAAATGTGTGGAAAAAATCACAGAAATCGTGGCCACGGCCAAGGTGGAAGCATAAACCGGGAGGAACCCATGACGACAATATACACGGACAACAATGCCACCACAATGGTGGCACCTCAAGTATTGGAAGAGATGCTTCCCTATTTTTCAGAGTTGTACGGTAATCCCTCCAGCATGCATTCTTTTGGGGGCAACGTGGGGCTGAAATTAAAGGAAGCCAGACAAAAGGTGGCGGATCTCATCCACGCAACCCCTGAAGAAATCATATTTACAAGCTGCGGCAGCGAGAGTGATAATGCCGCCATTTTGTCGGCTCTTGCTGCCAATCCGGATAAAAAACACATTATCACCTCTGCGGTGGAACATCCGGCGGTGAAAAGTCTGTGTGAGTCTTTGGAAAAAAAAGGTTATCGCATCACTTTTATTCCCGTTGACCGCATGGGACGTCTGGACACGGATCTTCTTTACAGCAGCATGGCAGAAGATACGGCCCTTGTAACCCTCATGTGGGCCAACAATGAAACCGGTGTGATTTTTCCCGTGGAAGAAATTGCCCAAAAGGCCTCGGAAAAGGGGATTTTATTCCACACCGATGCGGTCCAGGCCGCAGGCAAGGTTCCCATTGATGTGAGCCGGATACCCATTGACATGCTTTCCATGTCCGGCCATAAGATTCATGCGCCCAAGGGCATCGGGGTGCTGTATGTTAAAAAAGGGGTGAAGTTCCATCCCTTTCTTAAGGGCGGACACCAGGAAGGCGGTCGCCGGGCAGGAACCGAGAACACGGCCTCCATCATCGGCATAGGGAAGGCCTGTGAACTTGCGGGTGAGCATTTGAAAGAAATGGGTACCCGGGTGAAAGCCATGCGGGATCATCTGGAAGCGGGTCTGCTTGAAAATATTCCGGCATCCTCGGTGAACGGTGAACGAGACCATCGCCTACCCAATACCTTGAGCATCGGGTTTGATGCCGTGGAAGGCGAATCCATCCTGCTGTTGATGGATCAGACCGGCATCTGCGCATCATCCGGATCTGCCTGTACTTCGGGGTCCCTGGATCCCTCCCATGTGCTCATGGCCATGAAGGTGCCCTTTGAATCTGCCCACGGCACCATCCGGTTTTCCCTTTCCACTTATAATACCATGGAAGAGATGGATCATATTATTTCGGTGATGCCTGGAATTATCAAGCGCTTGCGGGATATGTCTCCATTTTGGAAAGGATCTGAAGCAAGATAATCAATGGGCTTGGTCACATCAGGGGCCATCCTTCACAGTTGGCGGGCCAACGGGGTCAGGCGATGTGGTTATAATAGCCTGAAATCCTTTGGTCCCCTTACTCCGGGTTTTCCTGGTATTTGTAGATCAGCCTCGGGGGTTCAATAAATACCTTGGTGTCCGAGGGAACCGACCGGGTAAGCCAGACATTGCCGCCGATGACGGACCCGGAACCAATGGTGGTTTCTCCACCCAGGATGGTGGCCCCGGAATAAACGATGACATCATTTTCTATTGTGGGATGACGCTTGGAACCCCGCAGTTTTTCACCGGCACCCGGGGGAAGGGACAGCGCCCCGATGGTGACATTCTGGTAAATCCTTACATTGTCGCCGATGATGCTTGTTTCGCCGATGACTATGCCCGTGCCATGATCAATGACGAACCGTCTGCCGATGGTAGCCCCGGGGTGAATATCAATGCCGGTGATGCTGTGGGCATGCTCGGACATGATGCGGGGCAGCTGGGGAACTGCCATTCGATGCAGAATATTGGCAATTCTATATACAGTGATGGCATAGAGCCCCGGATAACTGAAAATAACCTCATCATGGCTTTTGGCGGCAGGATCTCCCTCATAGGCTCCCACCACATCATCTGCAAGACAGCGTCTGAGGCCAGGGATTTCCTCAATTACTTTGAGTGCCGTCTGGTATCCCTTGTTTTCACATTCAACACAGGCCTGTCCATAACGTAAACAATCATGACGCAGCACATGGGTGATCTGTTCGGCAAGGATATCATGGAGCTGGGAAATGGTCTGGCCGATGCTGTATTTCAGATTAGCCCCGTCCAGTTTCTCCCGGGAGAAATAGCCGGGAAATAAAATCTCCCTGAATTTGTCAATCATCACCTGGACTGAGGTGCCAAAGTTAATGGGTTCGTCTCCGATGTGTGCAAAACACTGAGCATCATCCAGGCTTGCCAGGATGGTGTCAATGACGTCTGGAAGGTTTTTGCGCTGTTCAAAAATACGTTGATTGTCGGTTCTGCAGGTGATGATGTTTTTTTTCAGATCATTCATTTTCGGGTGTGTCCTTCGGATCTGCGGGGGTGACTGTGTCCTGGAAAAGTTTTTTGAATATGGGGCATTTTTTACATTCAATTATTTTGTCCTGCCAGTTCTCATGGACCTGGCCACTGCAGATGGTGCCGTTAATAAACCAGCACAGATCCCCGGATTTAAACTCCCAGGCCGGGCAGCTGCTCCGCCGTTTATCCGGGCAGTTTAATTGGTCCCAGCAGGCTATTTCTTTTGTTTCACCGTGGATGGACCTGAAAACAAGAAAGAGCATCTGCCGTTCAACATGGTGGGGGATTTTCCGCCATCCCTGCTCATAACTGTGTACGGCCTTGATGGAGGTACCAATGAGCTGGGCCATTTCTTTCTGGGTTTTGCCCAGTTTCGATCTTATTTTCTTGAATTCAATACTTTCCATGATTTATCTTTATATTTCATGAATCTGTCATTGTCAATGTATAATTACCACAATGTGGCAACATGTTGCGGCGGCGAAATGTAATGCTTTATTAAAAGGTGTTTATCCCGTCCAGTGTCTGGGGGAATCTGTCCAGGAAGCGATAAAGGGTGGCCCGGCCAACGCTGAGGTATCGGGCAGCTTTTGCCTTGTTGCCGCCAGTGAGTTTCAGCGCTTCCTGCACCGATGTGATATCGAGCTTGGATGATTTACCGGGTGTGGAGACGGGTTGTTCAGGTTCCAGGCAGGCATCCGGGTCCATATTTCTTAACTCCATGGGAAGATCCATGGGCAGGATCTCATTTTGCTTGCATCGAACAATGGCAAACTGTACGGCGTTCTGCAATTCCCGGACATTTCCCGGCCAGGCATAATCCATCATCACCCGCACGGCATCCTTGGAAAATTGGGGAATATCTCCGTCATTTTCCTTTTTTGCCCGTTCCAGAAAATGGGAGATCAGCAGAGGGATATCATTGCGTCGATTTCTCAATGGCGGCAGCTCAATGGGAATTACACTGAGTCTGTAGAAAAGATCTTTGCGGAAATTACCCAGTTCAACCTCCTTTGCAAGATCTTTGTTGGTGGCACTGATGATTCTTACATCCACATGGATGCTTTTTTCTCCGCCCACTCTTTCTATGGTGCCTTCCTGGAGAAATCGCAACAGCTTTACCTGGATCTGTTTGGGTAGTTCCGCCACCTCATCCAGAAACAGGGTTCCTTTGTGGGCAAGTTCGCACCGCCCTTTTCTTTCTCTGACGGCCCCGGAGAAAGCACCTTTAACATGTCCGAAAAGCTCACTTTCCACAAGCCCTTCGGGTATGGCTCCGCAGTTCACCGGCACAAAAAGCGCCCCGGCCCGCTTGCTTTCATTGTGAAGTGCCTCGGCCACCCGCTCTTTACCGGTTCCGGTTTCTCCGCAGATGTGAACGGGATAGTCATAGGAGGCTACATCCCTTATCTGCTGGAACAATTGCAGCATTTCCCTGTCTTTGCCGATGATGCCGGAAAAAGCCGTGAGTTCTTCGGCTTTGGCTGCCAGGGCATCATGTTCTGTGGTGTCCCGAAAGGAGGCAATCACCCCTTTCAGTATACCCTTGTCCATGATGCCGGTTATGCTCATTTCAACGTGTCGGGTCTCCCCGTCCTTGGTGGTGATGTTCATCGGGTATTCGATTTTGTTCTTGATATCCGGAATCAGCTCTGTACTGCAAAAGGAGCATCTTTCTCCGCAGAAAGGGGCATCAAAAACCTGGTGACAGTCATTTCCCAGGGCTTCCTGTCTGGAATATCCGGTTATAGTTTCAGCGGCTTTATTGAAAAAGAGAATTTTGCGATTCATGTCATGGGCAATGATGCCGTCTTTCAGATGATCCAGAACCAGTATCAGGTTTTTTTTGTCAAATATGAAGTCTTCCATTTTCTTTATCTTTTCTCCTGCTGCCTTATGATTTTCGGCATGGTAATGCTTATTGAGAGATACAGATGTGTATCACATCAATATGGCAATTACCATAAGAATATCCACTGAATGGAAATTAGATTGTGTACGGTTTTATTGGGCTTGGTCATAATATGGCCCACCCGTCATAATTGACGGGTCAACGGGGTCAGGCTATGTGGTATTAGCGTCTGTGTTTCTTTGTCAGGCGCTATAAATTTGTCAGCCACATGTTTTTAAAGATAAATTAAAACAAAGAGGTCAATAGCGCAAGTCTGACCCCGTTGGCTTGAAAATCATATGCATGGAGCAGTGCCATGATGATGCCGGAAAAATGGGAATACCTCCGCCACACCTGTGTGGCCTTTACAAGCCCACTGATATGACTTATTTTATGTACTTGATTACCAGAATCAGCAGATGTTTTATCAGCAAACCCTTTATTTCCAAATGTATGAAATACAATAACCAGTTAAAAAAAGGAGACCGCCATGACACAGATTACATTGAAAGGAAACCCCATTGAAACCAACGGTCCATTGCCGGCGATAGGAACAAAAGCTGCCGATTTCACCCTTGTGGGAACCAATCTTGCGGATGTGAAGCTCAGTGATTACGCGGGAAAAAAGGTTGTTCTTAATATCTTCCCCAGCATTGATACGCCGGTGTGTGCAGCTTCTTTAAGGCGTTTTAACCAGGTGGCCGGGGAATCTGACAATAGCGTTGTGCTTTGTATTTCAAGAGATCTTCCCTTTGCTCACAGTCGATTTTGTGAAGCCGAAGGTTTAAAGAACGTTATCCCCCTTTCTGTATTCCGGGATCATGATTTCGGCAAGGATTATGGTGTCAGAATTACCACGGGGCCCTTGGCATCTTTGTTTGCAAGGGCCATCGTCATTGTGGATGCCGACGGAAAGGTCGCTTACACCGAGCAGGTTCCGGAGATTGCCCAGGAACCCAATTATGATGCGGCCCTGGCGGCCCTTGAAAAATTGTAATTTCGCCCCCCCTGAACTGAAAATCCCAGGGGGACTTGCCGGTTTTGAATAAAACAGGAGGCGCCCCCATGAAAACTATATATAATATCAGCTTGTTGTTTGGTTTGATGGTTGCGGTTTACCTGATTCACAATACATTTGTCGAACAGGAGGTGAATGCCATGGACGAAAGCCGGCAGACTTTGGAGAAGGCCACCTTTGCCGGGGGATGTTTCTGGTGTATGGAGCATCCCTTTGAAAAAATGGATGGCGTACATTCGGTTATTTCAGGTTATGCCGGTGGGCATCTGGAGAATCCCACCTATGAAGATGTTTCTTCAGGCACCAGCGGGCATCTTGAAGTGGTGCAGATCACCTTTGATCCTGCAAAAATCAGTTACAATACCCTTTTAAAAATATTCTGGCAGCAGATTGATCCCACCGATGACGGCGGTTCCTTTGTGGATCGGGGTCAGCAGTATGGCTCTGCTATCTTTTACCAGAATGAAACACAGCATCAACTGGCAAAGAATGCCAGGGATGCCCTTGATCGGTCGGGGATTTTCCAAGACCCCGTTGCCACGGTCATACGGCCCCTTGAGGCCTTTTATCCGGCAGAATCCTATCACCAGGATTATTACAAGAAAAATCCCTTGCGATATAAATTCTACCGGGGGGGATCGGGTCGCGACATTTTTATCAAGAAAAACTGGGATCAGCAGGCCCTTGAGAAATTTGAAGCCCAATTGAAAATTAACACTGCAAAGGTTTCTGGGGCAGACGTGTCTGCACCAGCGATTTCTCAATTAAAAGAGGATAGCCCATTTGTGAAACCAACGGATGCCCAGTTAAAAAAACGCCTGACGTCTCTGCAGTATGAGGTCACCCAGAAAGAGGGAACAGAACGGGCCTTTAACAATGAATATTGGGACAACAAGGCCCCGGGGATTTATGTGGATATTGTATCCGGAGAGCCGCTGTTCAGTTCCACGGACAAGTTTGAATCCGGCACCGGATGGCCCAGTTTTATCCGTCCCATCCAGGGCATTTCGCTGGTGGAAAAGATGGACAATCGACTGCTCTTTGCTGCCAGGACAGAGGTACGAAGCCCCCGGGCAGATTCCCATCTGGGCCATGTGTTTGACGATGGCCCGGCTCCCACGGGGTTGCGATACTGTATCAACTCTGCGGCCCTGCGGTTTATCCCCATGAAAGATCTTGAAAAAGAGGGGTATGGTCAGTATCTGGATTTGTTCAAATAATTTAAAACGCGATGCAAATATTCGGTCAGCACCCCTGTTCACCTGTTTTGGTCTGCTCGCATAGCATTAGTATGCTACGCAGCCCCAAACAGGTTAATATGGGGCACTGTCCGAACATTTTTTATATGAAAAAGCAGCCTCCAAGGCCACTTCAGCAGAGCCGCTTCCCCGATGGGCAATAGGAACCGGACAATTGAGCTGTCTACAGTTCCGGTCCGGGCCCATTGCCCGTCGGGGGGGGGCGGCGGTATAATACCATTTGGCTCCGCGTCTACGATCCTATATTTGTTGTGTCCGGCAGTGCTATAACGGGGTCAGGCTTGCGTTATTGGCGTTATCCACCATAGCCGGTTCAAACCCAGATTATAATGGATAATGCCCGTAACGCAGGCCTGCCCCCTCCTTTACATCGAATAAAACGTTTTGAGAGGTGATCGTGAAAAAAATTGGCGACATGCTTATCCAGAAAAAGCCCTTTCAGGAAATGGTCATGGGTAACACCGCCGTTGTAAGAGCCATGGTGGAGGCGGGCACCCGGGTGGTAACGTCCTACCCCGGGTCCCCCACACCGGAAATCGCAACGGCCATCAACAGTATTCCCGAGGATAAACGTCCCTTTTACTTTGAGTTTTCCGTCAATGAAAAGGTGGCCACGGAAGTGGCCTTTGGCGCGGCCTTGAACGGTAATCTTTCCACTGTGTTTTTTAAGAGTGTGGGCCTTAATGTGGCCCTGGACAGTTTTGTCCAGCTGGGATTGATGAATATCCCGGGAGGAATGGTGGTCATTGTGGGGGACGATCCCGGCGCCAATTCATCCCAGAATGAGCAGGACAACCGCAATATATTCAGAATGTCGCGTATTCCGGTTCTGGAACCGGCATCCCCCGGGGAAGTCTACGCCTATTATCTTAAGGCGGCGGTTCTTGCACAACAGGAGCACATTGCCGTGGTGTTGCGTTTGACCACCCATGTGTGCCATGCCAGGGAAACAGTGGCCTTTGGGGAATTTTCCGGGGTGGTACCGAGCCATCGTATTGATTTCAGCCCGAAAAATGGCCCCTATATTCCCATTGCGGCCCTGGCCCTGGACATGAAGCGTACCTGCATTGCCAGAATTCCCCGCATCACGGCCTTTGCCGGGGAGCAGGGTTTGAATACCCTTATTCCTGGCAAAAATACCCGGGGCCGCGGGGTCATCACCCAGGGGCTTACCTGCCGATCCTTGCAGGATGTGCTCCAGGGCGCAGATGCCATGCCTGATATTCTAAAGCTTGGGATGATCTATCCCATGGATGCCGGAGAAATTGCAAATTTTCTCAAGTCACACAAAGAGGTGCTGATCCTGGAAGAGCTGGATGATATCCATGAAAAAGAGATAAAATCCCTTGCCTTTGATCAGTCAATTCCGGTGAAGATTCTGGGTAAAAACAGTGACGAGGAGTTCATTGGAGAGTACACTCCGGATAAAGTTTTGAAGGTTCTCCATGGGGTGTGGCCGGATCTTGTGAAACACCATGCATCTGTGGATGCAGATTCCTTTTCTGAGCCTCCTGTGGTGGTGCCCCCGCGTCCGGCCCAGATGTGTCCGGGCTGCGGCCATCGAAGTGCCTTCCATGCCGTTAAAAAAGCCCTGGGGGATGAGGATATCACCGTGGCAGACATCGGCTGTCATACCCTGGGGTTTCTGCCCCCCTACGAGATGGGGCAGGTGCTCCTGTGCATGGGGGCCTCCCCGGGCATTGCATCGGGGTTGTCACTTTTCAACACCAGCAGGCGGGTGGTGGCCTTTATCGGGGATTCCACCTTTTTCCATGCCGGGCTGCCCGGTATCATGAATACCCTTTTTAATCACCACAACATCACCCTGATTGTCATGGAAAACGGCACCACGGCCATGACCGGACATCAGGATCATGCCGGCGCCACCATTTCCATTGTCTCTCTTTTAAAGGGGCTGGGCATTGAAAATATTTTTTCATGCGATACGTATCAGCAGAAAACGCTCACCGATCATGTGAAGGCCGCCATGGCCGTCGAGGGGTTAAGCGTGGTCATCGCAAAACACCCCTGCATGTTAAAGTTTACCCGGGCCCAGATGAAAAAGTCCGGTTTTGCTGCCCGCCATGTGAAAATTGATGATGCCCTTTGCAGCCGTTCCCATGTATGTGTGGAAACCTTCGGTTGTCCTTCTTTTGTGCGCCATGGAGATGGCAGCGTGGGTGTCAACCATGATCTTTGCATTGGAGATGGTTCGTGTCGGCCGGTGTGTCCGGAAAAAGCCATAGACATTGAAGGAGACAACAAATGACGGATATCTTTAATATTCATATGGCAGGTGTGGGAGGGCAGGGCATTGGGCTTCTCAGTCAGACACTGCTTCGTGCCATTGACTGTGCCGGTATTCGTGCCATTGCTGTGGATACCCATGGTCTTGCCCAGCGCGGTGGGGCGGTGATTTCCCGGATTCGCATGGGAGAAAATGTGTTTTCCCCCCTTATCATGTCCCATTGCGCGGATCTTGTCCTTGGTATGGAGATCCACGAGGCCCTGCGGGGCGCCAACATTGCTTTAAGGAAAAAGGGAGTTCTTTGCTATCTGGATGTGGCATGGCAACCCCTTGCGGTACGTCTGGGGCAGGTCGATCCACTGACGGATAGGGAGATTGAAAAAACCTGTGAACACATGGGGGCACGCTGTTTTAAGGTAAAGACTGGTGCCATTGAAGATCCGCGTATGCAGAATATGGCGATCATCGGTACCCTTGCTGCCCATGGATTGGTTCCCGGGGTGGAGATAGACCATTACCGTATGGCTTTGAAAGATCTGCTGTCAGGATCGGTATTGGAGAAGAATCTATCCCTGCTTGACAGATATGCTGGCCTGAACACCTCCGGAGTTCTTAATTAAAAATGGCATTATGCCGCCCCCAACGCTCACCCGATCCGGACCCAGACCGTCGGCGCCCCATTTGCCCTGCCGGCCTAAAGCGCAGGAACTGCGGGCAGGTTTGTCCTCAAACAGCCTGCGCTTCTTAACGCCCGGCAGGGCAAATGGGCTTATCGCCTTTGGATCCGAATGGTCTGGGTCGGGTGCCCGTTCCGGGCTCTGCTGTCGACAGTTTCAGGTTTTTGCTCCCCAATTATGCCGTCGCAACGGCCACCCGTCCCAAGTGGATTATCCCTCCTCATAATATGGGCTGTTCATTACTTTGTCTTAAAAAAATAAAAAGTAATAAATGCGGTTTTTTGATAAAAAATAATTAAAATTATATTGACTTAGGCTTCGATGGTCTTATTATTTCTTCAAATGGCCGGGATAAAAAAACAAGCCTGCCGGGAACAGATTTCCATTGGGATTGAATAGAGCAGATACATTAACGGATTTCCAAAACCAATGTTCCCCTCGGGATTTTATGACCATTAATAATCAAATGTAAAAGGGAGGATGACTTATGTTTACAAGATGGAGCGATATTGACAGGATGTTCAGTGTAATGGACCTTATGCGGGAGAATTTTGATAAATTATCTTCAAGTTATAACAGACCCCATGGTTCCAGCTGGATACTCGGCGATGGTGTTCCCAGAATTAATCTTTACGATAAAGGGGAGAATTTCACCATTCGTGCAGAGGTACCCGGATTTGCCAAAGACGATCTGAATGTCAAGATTCAGGGTAATTATCTTGAGATCAGCGGCAAGCGAAGTTCCGATGTGCCCGAAGGCTATTCCGTTCACCGGGCCGAACGCGGCACCCTTAATTTTTCAAGAAGCATGACCCTGCCTTCAGATGTGGACAGCAGCAAAGTTACGGCAACTTTGAAAGATGGGGTCCTTGACCTTACATTGCCCAAGGCTGAAGCTGCAAAACCCAAAATGATCACAGTAAATTAAGGAGAATTGTCATGAGTGAAAATAAAGAGATTGTCACAAGTGAAAATAAAGACCTGGAAAAAACCCGCGAACTTCCATCTGTAAGGCCCTTGGTGGATATTTTTGAAAATGACTCTGAAATTCTGCTCCATGCGGATATGCCGGGGGTTGTGAAAAAAGATATTTCCATTAACATGGACAACGGAAAATTATATCTCTCCGGTATTCGTTACATGGAAAAAGTCGGTGCCGTCACCTGGGAAGAATTTGGAGATCTCGAATACACAAGGACATTTTCAGTGCCCCAAACCATAGATGTGGCCAAGGTAAGTGCTGATCTCACCGATGGAGTCCTCAAGCTGCATTTGCCAAAGTCGGAAGCAGCCAAACCGCGGCGCATCGAGATTAACGCCTCCTGATATGTTCCTTCCCGCATCCGGGCCTCCCCTGGGAGCTGGATGCGGGAATTTTTATGTGCCCTCCATGCCGCTGCTGTCAATTCCTGCCGGTGCATTTTCTCTCCAGTTGTTTCTATTGAAAGAAAAATTTGCAAATATCTTAAATGATTGTTAAAAGCAATCTTGAATGCTCTTTTGTACAATGAATATCGGTTGACAAAATTGTATGATCAAGGTACTCGTTTATGCTTTAATAGAAGATAAAATTGCCCACATTTAAAGTGTAAGGAGTCCCCATGGAGAGACGATCATTTTTAAAAAAAGCAGGTGTCGGCACGGCAGCAGCTGCGGCAGCCTTGGCCGTTGGTGCCCCAGCTGTAATTGCCGGTCCCAAGAAAATCCGATGGCAGGCCACCTCTTTTTGGAATCCCAAAGTAAAAATCATGTTCGACGGCATTCAGGCTTTCTGCAAAAATGTGGAAGAAATGACCGACGGGAACTTTAAAATTAAACTCTATGGCGGCGGTGAACTGGTGCCTCCCTTTGGTGCCTTTGATGCGGTGTCCAAGGGTACTGTGCAGATGGGTTCCGGATCACCTTATTTCTGGGCCGGTAAATCCAACGCCTTTAACTGGTTTGGTTCCATTCCCTTTGGCATGAATGCCCAGTCCATAAATGCCTGGTTTTATGAAGGTAATGGTCAGGCCTTGATGAATGAACTCTATGATCAGTTTGATCTGGTGCCCCGGGTGGTGGGTAACTCCGGTGTGCAGATGGGGGGCTGGTACAAAAAGAAGATCAATTCCCTGGAGGATTTCAAGGGGCTGAAAATGAGGATCGGCAGTATTGCCGGCAAGGTGCTTTCCGAAATCGGCGTCACCACGGTGATGGTGCCCCCGGCGGAAATTTTCCCATCCCTGGAGCGGGGCGTGGTGGACGCCGCAGAGTTTGTGGGACCGGTTCATGATATTCTGCTGGGGCTTTACAAGGTCGCCAAATATTATTATACCCCGGGATGGCATGAGCCCGGACCGGTGCTGGAGCTGTTCTTTAACAAAAAAGCCTATTATGAGCTGCCGGTGCATTATCAGCGCATTTTGGATACGGCCGCCGCCAACATCAATATCCGTACCCTGGCTGCCTTTGATGCCCAGAGCGGTGCAGCTCTTGATAAATTGGTAAAGGAGCATGGGGTCAATGTTCAGGTATATCCCGATGATGTCATGGCAAAGATTAAAACCATTTCCAAAGATGTCATCGAGGCCGAGGCCCAGAAAGACCCCTTTACCCTGAAGGTTCATGAGGATTATAAAGCCTTCCAGGCCAAAACAGCGGTATGGGGAAATATGTCGGAAAAGGTGTATTGGAATACGATGGCCTAAATGATTGAAACCATTAAAAAAATTATAAGAGCCTGCGACGGGATCAACCAGTGGATCGGTAGTGTGGTGGTCTCCACTGTCTTGTTAGCCTTCATACTGGTCATTGCCGGGAATGTGGTGCTGCGGTATGTGTTTAACACAAGTTTCGTCTTTATGGCGGAGCTGGAGTGGCATTTGTTCGCCTTTGTGTTTCTCATGGGGGCAGGGTTTACCCTGCTCCATGACGCCCATGTCCGGGTGGATGTGCTGTATTCCCTCATGGACAGTAAAAGACAGGCCCTGATCAATCTGGTGGGGGTTTTTGTGTTTTTAATTCCCTCCTGTTATCTGGTGTTGAAAACCACCATCCCCTGGGTGATGGTGGCCTATGAGGTGGGAGAAGTTTCCATTGATCCCGGGGGCATACCCGCGCGGTTTATCATCAAGGCCGCCCTGCCCGCGGGGTATTTTTTAATGTTATTCCAGGGCCTGTTGCTTGGGATAAAAAGTGCATTGATCCTTTCAGGTAATCCCCTGGAAGATTCGGGGATGAACCAAACACATGTTGATTGAATTTTTACCGTTCTGGATGGCCGATTACCTGGCGGCCTGGCTGTTTCTGGTGTTGACCATTGCCCTGATGGTGGGCTTTCCCGTCACCTTTACCATGATGGGAACTTCTTTTCTGTTTGGACTCATTGGCCTGCCCCCCACCTTTTTTGATCTCTTACCCCTTCGCATGTGGGGAATCATGGGCAACACCATGCTCATGGCCGTGCCGCTGTTTATCTTCATGGGCCTTGCCCTGGAACGCTCGGGCCTGGCCCGGGAGCTCCTTGAAGCCATGGAGATACTTTTTAGGAATGTCCGGGGGGGACTTGCCATCTCTGTGATTGTGGTGGGTGCCCTGCTTGGTGCCTCCACGGGTATTGTGGGGGCAACGGTGGTGACCATGGGCTTGATGTCTCTGCCCACCATGCTTAAATACAATTACTCCCGGTCCTTTGCATCGGGAACGGTGGCTGCTTCTGGCACCCTTGGGCAGATCATTCCCCCAAGTCTGGTGCTTTTGCTGTTGGGACCGGTGATGGATGTGCCCATTGGTGACATGTTCATGGGTGCCGTATTGCCGGGGCTGCTTCTGGTGGGGCTTTATTGCCTGTTCATCTTTTTTTCAACTTTTTTTGCTTCTGGACATGTGCCTAAAGTTCATCACGACGGGCCGGATTTTGACTGGGCCTTTATCCTAAAGCTTTTAAAAGCCCTGGTGCCGCCGCTGTTTTTAATCCTTGCCGTGCTGGGTACCATCTTTGCCGGCATTGCCACCCCCACGGAATCCGGAGCCATGGGAGCTGTTGGGGCGGTTCTTTTAACTGGCTTTAACGGGAACCTTTCATTCAAACTGCTCCATGAGGTGGCCAAAGGGACCATAAAAATGACCTGCATGGTGTTTATCATCATCATGGGGGCCACCTGTTTTGCCCTTGTGTTCCGAGGGCTTGGCGGTGATGAGCTGCTGCGGGAATTCATTGATAGCATGCATTTAAGCGGTTGGCAGCTGGTGACCATGGTGATGATCTTTATTTTTGTGCTGGGATTTTTTCTGGATTTCATTGAGATTACCTATATCCATATTCCCATCATTGCCCCCATTGTCATTGATTACGGGTATGACCCGCTGTGGTTCGGAATTATGTTTGCCGTGAATCTTCAGACATCTTTTATGACACCGCCCTTTGGCCCTTCATTGTTTTTTTTGAAGGGAGTCTGTCCTCCGGAAATCACGACCATGGACCTTTACAAGGGGATCATTCCCTTCGTGATTATCCAGCTCATCGGGCTTGCCATCATTGCCTTTTTCCCGGCCCTTGTTACCTGGCTTCCCCGGATGGTTTATGGCAGTTAATCGTTTTCATGCGTGACGCACACCAGAAAATTTGGGCTTGGTCATAATATCCGCCACCTTGAACTGGGGTCAGGCTTGCGTTATTGAGGCTTTTGTTGAAATATTTCTTTGTTCACAGTCACTTGTCAAAAGATATGAAGACGGATAAAAGGTTTCCTATCCAATAACACACACCAGATTAATGCCTAGCCGATGTTGTGACCAATCCTGAAGTTTTAATGGTAAAGGTCCAGTTTTGATCCCATGGGTTCTTGTTCTTTGTTAAACAATTGTGCAGCAATGCGATGATAATCAGCCAGAGCAAGTTTTTGCTTAAAAGGGATGGACTTCAGCCCTGGGGCGGTTATGTCGTCCGAGGGGCGGATATTTCCAATATTGTTTTCCATAGCTGATTGGAGATTGTCTGCTGTTTCCACAAGGGCATTTGGAAAGAAGCGTTCTGGTGCCACGGATGCCGTTGGCATCAACTTAGGGGAAGATGCATGTAACCCCTTTTTTCCTTCTCTGCCCTGGTCTGTTTTGTTGTGTGAGGCAATGGTGTCATTTCCTTTGAACAGGCCCGCCACATGTTCCCCGAAATCCTTGCCTGTTAGCTTTGAAAAGATTGAATTTACAACCCCCATGGCTGCACCCACCAGGCCGCCAAAAAGCCCTCCACCTAAAATTCGTGCCGGTGCCCTTATTTCATCGTGGGTGATGGCGCGGTAGATGGTGCTGACGATGGGGATGTGTTGTAGTGGATTGATAACATCAAGAAAATCCCTAAAGGTGAACGGGGCTTTGGGCGTGACAGTTGGCTTTCCCGGGGTTTTTTCAATTCCACCTGGTTCAGGGTAAGTCTCCTCATTCAATTTATCCGTTGGGGGTGCCGCCTGGGCCGTGGCGGCACCCCCGAGATGAAATGTATCTGCCTGTAATGGAAATAAATTTGGAAAAAAGCTGTCACCGGCAGGTGCCGGTGAGCTTCTTCCCGGGCCATTGGGGAAACGGATCGTCGTGGATGAGGTATTTGAAATGTTCATGATATTATCCAAATCTTTTTTTGTGATCAAGTTCATATGAATTTTAGGGCTTGGTCATAATAACATCGGCCAGCCGTAACAATTGGCGGGCCAATGGGGCCAGGCTTGTGTTATTGTGGTTTTGACAACGTTTTTGCAAGCCTGACCCCTATAGTGGCTGATGTTGTGTCCATCTCTGGGTTTTTATAAGCAATTTTTGTACCGCCATTCAATATAGATATTCAAAAACATTGTTATATGATTTTAAGTTGCTGTATTTGTAATGTTTTCTATTTTAAAATCTATTCCGCTGTGATGGCTTTTTTTCGGCTGGGGATATTTTTTGGGGAAAAACGTCAACTTTTCAACGCATATGTCATCCATACTGTGGAGGGGCTATTATGGTAAGTCAGTATTTTATTGGGCGCATTTCCATTTTTCCGGTTTGATCACAATATGGTTTGTTTGTCATAGTTGGCGGGGCCAACGGGGTCAGGCTATGTGGTATTAGAGCCTGTGTTTTTATCAGGCTCTATGATTTTGTCAAGAGCCTGTGTCTAAAGGCAACTTTAAACAAAAGCGCCAATAACGCAAGCCTGACCTCTCTCTGATTAAGCGCGAACCGGGAAAATGGGAATACGCCCATTTTATTTTAGGTCAAAAAATGTAATAATACAGGCCTGACCCCTCCCCAATGTGGCCGATCTTGTTATCAAATCCGAGTATTGGTAGGATAGGAGAAAAAATGTCAAATATAATAAAAATTTCAGATGCCGAGGTAACACAGCGACTCAAGACCATGAATGGCTGGGGCCTGGACCAGGGAAAGCTTTATAAAGTGTATAAGTTTAAAAATTTTATTTCTGCATTCGCATTTATGACACAGGTTGCCGAAATCGCCGAGGCTGTTGGCCACCACCCTGAATGGTTCAACGTATATGGGACAGTCCGAGTACATCTGACGACCCACGAGGCTGGAGGTATCAGTCAGCGTGATTTTGATCTTGCCTGTAAAATGGATGATCTTTTATAACTCGATGATCAAGTGATAACCCCCTTTTTAAGGAGTGCGCAATCAATGACCCATGATAAAAAATACCAGAAGATGGCTCCCTACAGGATCTGGGGGGAAAATCTTGATGTCGGAGCGGTGCAGCAGATGGACGATGCCTGCTCCCTTCCCATCTCCATAAAGGGAGCCTTGATGCCCGATGCACATCAGGGCTACGGGCTTCCCATTGGTGGAGTTCTGGCCGTTGACGGTGCTGTCATCCCTTATGCGGTGGGGGTGGACATTGCCTGCAGGGTAAAGATGACCCTTCTTGATATTCCTTTCAAAGAGTATGAAGAACACCGGGGGAGATTTAAAATTGCCCTGGAAACCCAAACCCGGTTTGGGGTGGGAGAAACATTCAGCAGACCCAAACACCATGGGGTGATGGATGAAGACTGGTCCTTCTGTCGCCATGTCGGATCTTTAAAGGACAAGGCCTGGAAACAGCTGGGCACCTCCGGCTCCGGCAATCATTTTGCCGAATTCGGACGACTGCTGCTTGAAAAAGATGAGTTTGGCCTTGAAAAAGGTGTGTATCTGGCATTGATGACCCATAGCGGCAGCAGAGGCACCGGAGCCGATATTGCAAAACATTACAGTACCCTTGCCAAAAGACTTCACCCGGAACTTCCCAAGAAATTAAACAATCTTGCCTGGTTGAATCTTAAAAGCGCAGAGGGCCGGGAATACTGGCAGGCCATGGAACTCATGGGCAGGTACTCGGCGGCAAATCATGATATTATCCACCAGAGTGTTTTACATCATCTGGGGGCCATGTCTCTTTTATCCCTGGAGAACCATCATAACTTTGCATGGAAAGCACAGTTAGGAAAACAGGATGCCATCGTGCACCGAAAAGGGGCAACCCCTGCCGGTAAGGGGGTTCTAGGGGTGATTCCCGGGTCCATGGCATCGCCAGCCTTTATCGTCCGGGGGCTTGGCAATGAAGAGTCTCTTTGTTCCGCGGCCCACGGAGCCGGAAGAAGCATGAGCCGCACCGCCGCAATTAAACAATTTGATTGGCCAGATATTACAACCGTGCTTGCCGAAAAAGGGGTAACCCTTATTTCCGCCGGTATTGACGAAGCCCCCATGGCATACAAGAACATTGAAACGGTTATGGATCAACAAAAAGATCTTGTGGAAATCATTGCAAGGTTTGACCCCAAACTTGTTAAAATGGCACCGCCTGACCGGCATGGGAGAAAGGGTAAAAAAAGAAAGGGGCGCAAATAAATCTTATTGGAAATTTTTAATCATTGCGGCTTTGGAGGGCTATCAATGAAAATTGTTAACGGCGATTTGATTAAACGGGCAATGGATGGTGAGTTTGATGTCTTCATCCACGGATGTAACTGCTTTTGTGCCAGGCATTGCCAGATCCATTAAAATCCAATTTCCGGAAGCCTTTCGGGCTGATCTGGCCACTGAAAAAGGCGATCGATCCAAACTGGGTGATTTTTCCCAGCCTACCCTCATACGAAATGGACATGGTATCACCGTCATCAACGCCTATATCCAGTTTCATTACAGTGGAAAAAGGGTTCTGGCCGACTATGATGCCATCAGAAGCGTCTTTAAAAGATAAAATCCCAATTTTCCGAAAAACGATTTGGGTTTCCCCTTATTGGAGCGGGGCTTGCCGGGGGAACTGGCAGGTTATTTCCGAAATAATAAATCAGGAATTACAGGGTGAAGATTTTGCCCTGGTCAAATACGTTCCGGATTGGAAATCAGGGGGGCGCAACATCGGTCATTCTGGGCTGAAAAGGAAGTTGGTATATGTCAAGCAAGTTGTCGGTGCGCCAAGAAGGCGAAGCCAAGATGATTGGTTAGCCATGCTGTATCAGTTATGAGGGTAGGTCTCTCGGTGTCGTCTATCAGGAGAAGATATCAAACCACCTTGAGATGCATCCGTAAAGAGCGGTTGTGGTGAGCGTCAAAGGAAAAGGCGGAAGTTAATTTCGTAAGGTAAGAACAAAGGAGATGAACGCAAGTGAATCTTACCGTCCCCGACATCAGTCCCCCAAATTCGTTATAATCAGTGTTTTCCTCTATATCTATTATGTACAAAAAGATATCGTTTGTTTGGTTTTTTTTGATATGTAAGTCATTTTTAGCTTGATTATTTGTAATTCGATTGTTATAGGTATTAGCATTTATGTAATGATCGGTTGCTTAATGACATTTTTATATGTAACTGAAAGTGCGGAGCCATGGCGCGTTGATATCCGACTTTCCCCGCAGTGAGGGAGATCTGAAAACATGAGGTTCCTCCAAAAGGTCCACCCCCTCCACTCAATTTCAATTTCAATAGCAGTATGTTTGCCGTGATCAGCCCAAAAAATTTTAATCATTTTTGCACCCATGAAGTTTTGACAAATCGTTTCCTTCGCCTGCCGTTTTAAATTTTCTCTCGAGTCCTACCACCATCTTCTAAGTCTTCCATTATCCCTGCCGCTAAACAACTAATCTTATTTAGTTACTTATTTAATGTATGAGGATAGGCTGTTGAGCATCGTTGCCCCGTGTGAGTAATTTCCTTTGCCTCAATCCGATTCCAATCGCTTTTCATCTATTTAAATTCCTATAACTCACATGGCTGTAACCACCAGCCACAACGAAAAACGAAAGTCCTTTTATTCCAGCTCGTTGGTGGTACTTTTAGTAAGTTCTCAATAATTCAGGGTATCCTTGCGAATAGCACCCGGCGTTTAAAGGGTAAGCAGGCCTTGTTACCCCGGGTTATTGAGATCTTACGACTTTCATATAAACCGCCACGGGCGGACCGGGATTTGGAACACTAAGTTCGCCCACAAAGAAGTTTGAAAAAATATTAAGCTCGCCGATTTTTTCATATAAATGGCCATGTCGTAAGGCTCTCCTGCTTTGTGATTTTCATCATAAAGGGCAGTTGGCAGAGCAGCTCAAATTTATAATTTATTAACCCCCAGCCAGGAGAAAGAGAATGGCGGATGATTCAGATGGTATTGCCATTATCGGAATGGGATGCCGGTTTCCCGGACGTGTGGACACGCCGGAAGATTTTTGGGCGCTTCTGAAAAGCGGTACTTGCGCCATCACCGAGGTTCCCGGAGACCGGTGGGCGAACCGGTCTTTTTACCACGAAAACCCGGATGTACCCGGCAAGATCAATACCCGCCGCGGCGGGTTTATCCATCGGCCTGACAGGTTCGATCCCTATTTTTTCGGTATTTCGCCGAAAGAAGCTGCATGTATGGATCCCCAGCAGCGAATCCTTTTGGAAGTCACCTGGGAAGCCCTTGAAAACGGAGGGCAGGTCCCGTCTGCACTGGCCGGACAAGGGGTGGGGGTCTTCATGGGTGCCTTTAACCTTGATTACCACACCCTCCAGTTTACGGATCTGTTCCAGCATGACATGGGGCCCCATACGGCCACGGGCAATTCCGTGACCATGTTGTCCAACCGGATATCCCATGTCTTTGACTTTTGCGGTCCGTCCCTGTCCGTTGACACGGCGTGTTCCTCCTCTCTTGTGTCCATCCATTTGGCCTGTGAAAGCATCCGCAGGGGCGAAAGTGCAATGGCCGTTGCCGGCGGAGCCATGCTCATCTTTTCCCCCCAGCACAGCATTGCTGAATCCAAGGGGGGCTTTCTGTCATCGGACGGCCTGTGTAAACCCTTCGATGTCGGGGCTGACGGTTACGTCAGGGGGGAGGGGGCCGGCGTCGTGGTGCTCAAACCCCTGAAATCCGCGATTGTCGACCGGGATCCCGTCCACGCCGTAATCCGGGGCAGCGCCGTCAATCAGGACGGCCGGACCCGGGGTATCACGGTGCCATCGGGCCGGGCCCAGGAACATGTCATCCGGACCGCTTATGAAAATGCCGGCATGGATACTTCGGTGGTGGGATATATGGAAGCCCACGGAACCGGTACTGCCGTGGGAGACCCCATTGAGTTAAAAAGCCTGGGGCGCGTCTTTGGACCGGGCAGAACATCCCCGCTGGTCATGGGATCCTGTAAGGCCAACATTGGCCACACCGAGGCGGCAGCCGGAGTGGCCGGTGTCATCAAGGCCGCGCTTTGTCTTTCCCATAGACGGATTCCGCCCCAGATTCATTTTCATTCCCCCAATCCGGCCGTGGATTTTTCGGCGTTGGGGCTGCGGATTCCCATCCGGGAGGAACTCTGGCCCCATCGGGACGGGCCGGTCGTTGCCGGGGTCAACGCCTTTGGCTACGGCGGTACAAATGCCCACCTGGTATTGGAAGCCGCTCCTGAAATTGAACCCGTTCAAAATCCGGCCCTATTTTCCCCTCCCTTTGTCCTGCCCCTGTCCGCCCACAACGGCAAAGCCCTCAGGCAATTGGCCGAACGCCTTGGTGAACGGCTGCCCGCCACCGGAGATGCGTCAGGGGTTTTGTCACTGTGCCACACGGCCGGTTGCCGGCGGGAACACCACGACGTCCGTGCAGCAGTCCTGTTTTCATCCACGGATGATCTGAAAAAATCCCTTGACACCTTTGCGGCCGGTACCGGTCATCCTTCCGTTGTCACCGGCCGTTGCCAGGGCAACCCCGGACTTGTCTGGGTCTTTTCCGGTATGGGGCCCCAATGGTGGGGAATGGGCCGGCAACTGCTGGCCAGTGAACCTGTATTTGCGAGGGAAATGGCCCGGTGCGACCTCAGGTTTCGATCCGTCTCCGGATGGTCCGTGCTGGCGGAACTGGCTTTGGATTCGGCCGCCTCCCGCTTGGATGAAACCCGGATCTCACAGCCGGCCAACCTGGCCCTTCAAGTCAGTCTGGCTGCTCTCTGGCGATCCTGGGGGATCGTTCCCGACGCTGTTCTGGGGCACAGCGTGGGGGAGATCGCGGCCTTTTACACGGCCGGAATCATCGCTCTTTCAGATGCCTTCAAACTGGTCTACCACCGAAGCCGTCTCCAGCATCGGCTCCGGGAAAAGGGTACCATGCTGGCCTTGGGAATGGCCCGGGATGCTGTCGCTGCGCTTATTGAACCTTTCAAGCACGAGGTATGGATCGCGGCTGTAAACAGCCCCGGGTCCGTCACCCTGTCCGGCAGCCGGAACGCTTTGGAACAGATCGTCTTCCTTTGCCGGGAAAAGGGGATTTATTCCAAGTTCCTCCGGGTGGATATTCCCTTTCACAGCCCCTGGATGGAGGAGATTGAGGCGGAATTCTGCCACAGCATCAAAGAGATCCCGAGCCGCCAGGCAAAGATTTCCGTCATTTCAACGGTCACCGCCACCATGATCGCCGGCGATGATATCGATGCTGCCTATTGGTTCAAAAACATGGCGGCACCGGTTCGATTTGAGGCCGCCGTATCCCGGGCTGTGGCAGAGGGGTATGCCACCTTCCTGGAAATCGGCCCCCATCCGGTCCTGTCGGGATCGATTTCAGAATGCCTCTTCCATCAAACCGGCACTGTTGTACACAGCCTGACCCGGAACGAGGATGAAAGAGAATCCATGCTCAGGTCCCTGGCCACCCTGTATACCCGGGGGATTAAGATCCGGTGGGATCTGCTGTATCCCGCGGGAAACCATTTTCCTTTTCCTGCCTATCCCTGGCAGCAAAAGCGGTTCTGGATCGAACCGGAATACGGTCGCAGGGTCCGGCTGGGGCTTGAGACCCATCCCTTTCTCGGTATCCGCTCCCCGGGCCCCCTTCATCTGTGGCAGGGCGAGATCAACCTTGATCGTTTCCCCTGGCTTTTGGACCATAAGGTCCTTGGAAAGACAATCTTACCCGGAGCCTGCCACGTGGAGTCCGCCTATGCCGCGTTGACCGCCGTCCTGGGAAAAGGCTGTTTTTTTTTAGAGCAGATCCGGTTTGAAAAGAGTATCCGTCTTGACCCGGACCGGCCAACCCTGCTCTCCTTTTTCCTGGATACGGATACCGCGTGTTTCAAGGTGTTTGAGGCAGATCGTCCTGGCAGCGAAAGCCAGCTATTGTGCGTCCGGGGAAAGGTGGGGCAGACCCAGATCCACCCGATTCCCACCCCGGTAGATCCGGCATCGGTCCGGCAACGCTGTTCCATACAATTGTCCGGACCGGACTGCTACCAAAAGATGCAAGCTCTCGGATTTGATTACGGTCCGGCCTTCAAGGGCATTGAACGGGCCTTTGTCCGGGAGGATGAGGCATTGGCCCAAATCCTTGTCCCGGAACCGGAACGGGACGAATTGTTCTTCCATCCCGTTATCCTGGATGCCTGTTTCCAGACCCTGCTCATCGCGGATCTGCCCCGGGATAAAGAGGTGCTGCGGGAATTTCAAGTGCCGGTGTCCATCGAACAGGTCCGGCTTTACCGCCAGCCGCCGGCCAACCTGTTCGCCCATGCCCTTGTCAGAGAGCGGACCCAGGACAGAACCGTGGGAGAGCTTCGGGTTTTTGACAAAGAGGGCAACCCCGTGGCGGATATCCTTGGATTTGCAAAAACCTCGGTGGATGTTGCCGTTGGCACCGTTCGTGATCTTCCGGCATTTGAGGTCAACTGGCATCGCCTGTCCAACCTACACCTGGAAAATTTACCTCCCTCCCGGAAGATCCGGCTTCCCCTCAACGGGATCTGGATCATCCTTGCAGATCACCACGGACTGGGTCGGGCCGTCGCCCACCGGCTTCGTACGCTGGATACACATGCGCTCCTGGTCTATCCCGGCGACGGGTATACCCTGGCAGAGGACCGTCGTACCGCAACCCTTTCGCCTTCTCGGACCCGGGAGTTCATCGGGCTGTTCGAAAAGATCCATGAGCTTGAGAAACGGGCCTGTCTTCACGTTCTTCACCTCTGGAATCTTGACATCACCCCGGGATCGGTCCGGAAGGAAGGTGGGCCTGAAGGGGCCCGGGCCCTGGGCTGCCATTCCCTGCTCAACACCATTCGTGCCGTGGCCCACTCCCCTCTTTCTCCAAAACTTTGGATCGTCACCCGGGGTGGTCAGCCCGTATTGGATAGAGACAGGGTTATCCCGTTTCAAACCCCGGCCTGGGGACTGGGACGGCTTTTCGGACACCAGGAGTTCATCGACAACCGGGGCGGTTTGATAGATTTGGATCCCCATGCCGCTTCCGATGAAGCAGACCGCCTGATCCGGGAGATCTGCCACAGTGACGGGGAAGACCAGATCGCCTTCCGGAACCGGACGCGTTACGTGCCGAGACTCGAACCTGTGGCAGATCTTTCCCCGGTGCTGCCGGCATCCTTCCACGGCAGCGCTACCTATCTTGTGACCGGTGCCTTCGGTGCCCTCGGGCAGGTGGTCGCAGACCGGATGGTCCGGCAGGGGGCTCGATCTTTGATTCTCATGGGGCGACACCCGTTGCCGTCCAAAGACCGATGGCAGAACCTTACGCCCAGAGAAATGGCCATGACAGGGCTTATCCGGAAGCTGGAAAAGATGGGCGCCAACATTTTCCATGCCTCCGTGGATGTAACGGATTTGGAAGGCTTGAAACGACTCCTGGATCATTTCAACACCAGCGGGTTGCCGCCGATCCGGGGGGTTTTCCACTGCGCCGGCATCGTGAAGGATCGGCTTTTGCCTGCCATGGACACCCGTCTATTTGACATTGTTTTCAATCCCAAAGTCCTGGGGGCCTGGAATCTTCATCAGCTGTTCAAGGATCAGCCCCTGGAGCATTTTGTTCTGTTTTCATCGGTATCGGCCCAAGTTTCTTTTCCGGGCCAGGGTAACTATGCGGCGGCTAATGCGTTCCTGGGCAGCCTTTCTGTCATGCGGCGATCCTGTGGACTGCCCGGGCTGTGCATCCACTGGGGGCCCTGGACTCTGGGCATGGCCAGGGAACTTGATCTCATCGATTTTTTTAAGGAAGAGGGTATTGAATGCTTTTCCCCGGAAGAGGGGATTGGCATCTGGGAGCGCCTGCTTTGCCAGGACATGGCCCAGGTTTGCGTGATGCACGTGGACTGGCAGGCCCTGTTTCGGGTGCTGCCCCATTGCCCGCCCATGTTTTCCCAGCTGATCCAAAGTCGGAAACAGGCCGGGCCGTCACAGGGCCGGCATACCTTGAGGGAGCAGCTGGACACCCCCGAACAAGGAGAAAAGCTCCTTTGCACCTACTTCACCGGCCTTGTGGCGGAAAACATGGGCTTTGATCCGTCCATGGTGGATCTTGACAAATCCTTGCCCGCCATGGGCCTGGACTCCATCACCGCCGTCAAGATGCGGGTAACGATTTTCCAGGATACGGGGGTGGCTCTTTTGGCCAGTGATCTTCTCAGTAATCGGTCCGTTAACGAGATCCTTGCCATGATCCTTTCAAAAAGCATTGCCGTTAACTGATCCCCGACAAGCACTTGGGGACAGAGGTCAGTTCCTTTTGCTGGTGACCCTTAACCCGGCAGCGGCCTAAGGCTTCTGAACCTAATTTTTTAAATCATTGTTGGCATCTTTCATATGCTCTCAAAAGTATTTTACAGTTTTTTAAAGATAACCACCGAAAAATGGGCCTTCATCTCATGGAAGTGTAAAGCGGGAATGAAGGATGCCTTTTGTTTAATCCTTAAGACAGCAGGAGAAAACCATGACGGTTCAGTTTGATCCGGGACAATTGGAATCCGGATTTATGGCAAAAGTGACCTCTCTTAACCTGAAAGAGGGGCAGGTGGGAGACGGAGGCACCACAGCGGATGATCTGTCTTACATTACGTCCAACACCGCCTTCAAAACCATGGTGACGGCCATCCCGGTTTCGGTCAGGGATCAGGCACAGTTAACCAGGATGCTGGGAATTCCGAGCGACGCGTTGTCCAATGAGGAGAGCACATCCATGGTGGCGGTACCGCCCCCCTTGGAATCCGGCCCGAACCTTGGGACGGATCTTAATGAAACCTCAATGAACCACATCTACCGGGCGATGAAGCTTTCACTTGCAGGCCGTCACCAGGCCGTGTCGTCCTATCAATCCCTCCTGGACGATCAATTTCCCATGGAAACCGATGTGTTTGCCGCCCGGAACATCGTCGTTACCAAGGATGCACCTCTGGTCATCCTCATTGACCAGTGCAAACCCGTATTCTGTGCCTTTTTATCCCTGGTCCTGGAACCGGGCGCCCAGGTTATTTGCCGCGGTCAGTCCTTCATGGAAATTTGGGCTGCAAATTTTGTCAGAAAATAACGGCCACGGAACGGCCACGGAACGAGCCGTTTTTTGGACCGGCCTGTTATAACGTCCATGGGTCGCTCTGGTATTTCACCGCAGTCGGCCCGTAAAAATCTTAAGAAAAAGGCTGCCGGTTCGTCCGGACTTTTTCGCAGCAAATCCCTTACACTTCGGAGGTAGAACATGGAAAAAACACAAGAAAACCTGCTAAAACTTTTGGGGCTCAAGGAAGTCCATGTGACGCAGGACCTGCTCCATACGGGCAAGGTCCCGGGCATGGCCTATTTATCCGCCCATCCTGCCATTACTTCCGTCCACACCCCCCATACGGTGAAAATCGACAATGTAGATGATTACAAGAAACTGATGGGTAATCCGGACGAGGTTTTTGACACGGGTAAGATGGCCGAACACCACGCTTGCCCCGTACCCTGGCCGGAACGAAAGAACGGCCTTTTGGCCTCGGACCTGTGCGAAAAGGACAAATCGGACATCAAAAAAGCCCTTAAGGCCTATGTGTACGGCAACTCCAAAAAGGTGGCATCCTACCGTAACGTCATCAACCGCATGATGTTTCCCATGATGGTCAGTGCTTTTACCGGGAAGGACATCGTAGTGACCAAGGACAATCCTTTGATCATCAAGTCATCCGGGGATAAACCCGTGGTGGTGAGTTACGAGAAGGTCACCATGGAGCCCGGCGCCAAGATCCTGAATGAGGCAACGACCCAGGCCACCATCCAGTTTGACGACATGGTGGTCAAGGGGGAGGGCAGTGATGGCACCGCAAGCGATGACAGCGGCAATGTGCTGAGCCTCGGCGGCGATGGCGGCGACGGCGGCAAGGGGGGTGACAGCAGTAACGGAGATACCGGTTCCACAGGCTCCAAGGGCGAGAGCAACAAGAACGGGTGCAGTAAGAATGCCGGAGACGGGGGCACCGGGGGAACCGGCCACGACGGTACTGCTGGGAAGGACGGGGCTATCGGTGGTGATGCCAATGAAGTTTATTTTACCGTGACCAAGGATGTCACGGGAACGGTCTACGTGGCCTCCGTCGGCGGCAAGGGCGGTAATGGCGGTAAGGGCGGCAACGGAGGTGAGGGCGGTACCGGCGGATCGGCCGGATCCGGCTGCGGCAGCAGTTCAGCCCATCAAGGCGATGGAGGCAAGGGCGGCAATGGCGGCGACGGCGGGAACGGTGGTAAGGGCGGCAATGGAAAAGATGTCTATATTACCTATAAAGAGGCTCCCACCGGTGTGATCAAGGCCGGTGTTGTGCCTTCGGAGTATCTGTACAAGGGCAAGGGCGGAGACGGCGGAGACGGTGGAGATGCCGGAGACGGCGGGTCCGGATATCATAGGGGAGGCGGGGGCTCTGCCGGGACGGCTGGCAGCGGCGGGACCGGTGGAACTCCCGGCACCATCTACGTCAATGGTCAGCCCAAATCAAGCTGATGCGGCGTCATTTATCAATCCAACATTTTACCGGAGCAATGTGACCATGGAAAATATGACAGAAAGGCAATTGGAAGGCATCCGGCTCTCCCTTGAAGAGTTGGGGCTCAAAGATATCCATTTTAGAAAAGAGACGCTGGATACAGGCATGACAAAAGGGGAGACCTGTCTTTCGGTGGATCCGGGAACCCCTTCGGCCATGAAACCCCAATACGTCTCACTGGGCAACGCCGCTCAGCTCAAGGCGCTTGGGGGGATTCCCGACGAACTGTACGAAAGCGGCCATATTGTGGATCATCTGCCCATCCCCAAACCCTGGCCTGGGGAAAACAATCTCCTTCAAAAGGAGGATGTTCAGGAGGAAAATCGCTGGAACCTCTGTGCGGCATATGAAGTCTATCTTTACGGAAACTCAAAGCATGTCTCCTCCTACGCCGACATGATCCAGAAGTTTTACTATCCCTTTGAGCTGCCTGTCTTCCTGGTGGAAAACGTGGTGGTTCGCAAAGGTCATCCCCTGGTCATCAGAAGTCCCCACAACAAACCTGTGGCCTTAGGGTTCAAGAAGCTGACCCTTGAACCCGGCGCTCAGGTGATCTGTATGGCAGATGTGGGCATGCGGGTCTGGAATCTTGTGGGACCCGGGGAAGGGGACGAAGCGGGAAGTATCCTGAGCCTGGGAACGGACGGTTCTGACGGCACCCGCGGTGCCGACGGGATGCATGGTATCAACGGGATGCAAGGGCAGTCAGGGATTTGCCGTGACGATATTTGCGAAACACCTGCAAGCCCGGGCGGCAGCGGCGCTCCGGGAAGCCACGGCATGCACGCCGCCAACGGCGGGAAGGGTGACAATGGATTTTGGGTCACCATTCGAGTGGATATGTCCTCCGGCAGGTTCTGCCTGGGTAATACCGGCGGCAGCGGTGGCAGCGGTGGTGCCGGTGGCAGCGGGGGCGCAGGTGGTGCAGGTGGTTCCGGCGGGGCTGCTTCCAAGTGTTGCCCCAAAGGAAGAAACGGGTCCGGCGGCAGCGGCGGCGACGGTGGCAACGGCGGCAACGGCGGTAATGGTGGTGACGGCACCTTTATCTATCTCACCGTTGAAACCCAAGTTGCCCCGGCTGATTTCACCGACGTATCCGGCACTGCTTCCGGCGGCAGCGGCGGCCCGGGCGGCCAGGGGGGCACCGGTGGTTCAGGGAGCCCCATGGGCAGACCCGGTGTCAACGGTGGTCCGGGCTCGTCCGGCACCACGGGCAGCCCCGGATCTGTCATCGTCAACGGAAAACCAATTTAAGGAGGCAATATGGATCAGCAGGCATTTGACATATGGATCGACAGCGGAGCCCCGGGTGTCAACGGTACCGACGGAAACCCCGGGGACGACGGAGAGCCCGGAGATGACGGAAAGGACGGAACTTACGACAAAAAGGATAAAAAACATCCCTGCACCTCGGCCGAAGACGGAAAGGCGGGTAAAAACGGGGAGCCGGGTGATCCCGGTACCTCGGGTTCGCCCGGTGGAAGCTGCTGCGGTCTCATGTTTATGTGCATGACGGCCCGGGCCGACAGTGCCGTCACTCTGGGATCGGTGGGCGCTGACGGCGGTAGCGGCGGCAGCGGTGGCAATGGCGGTGACGGCGGAAAGGGCGGTAACGCAGGGGAACAGGCCGCCAAATGTAACGATACCTGCCCGCCCATGGATGGCGGCAAAGGCGGTGACGGCGCCAGTGGCGGCAAGGCGGGTAAGGGCGGTGCTGGCGGCAATGGCGGTGATGTTCATCTCTTTTTTACGGACTTTACCGGGGGCGGCCGGTTCGCCCCCTCCTCCGTCGGCGGCAACGGCGGCAAGCCCGGGGACGGCGGGTCTGGCGGCAACGGGGGAAACGGCGGTGAAAACGGGGATGGTTCCTGGGCGGACAACGGCATTCCCGGTAGCAACGGTGACAGTAGTAATGGTGGTGTCGGAGGTAATGCCGGCAGCACCTTTGCCAAACAGGTTGCCTCGGTGGTGCCGGCATGAGGCAGACCATGAGTACACAAAGTGCCTGCACCACGGCCTTTGACGGGATCTCCTCCATCGCCGAACTCTTGGATGCGGTGGAGGAGGTCAGTAAAATTCTGCTCAGGGGATTTGACAAAAAGGCCAACTACTTCAAGTGCACAATTGAATATCTATTCCAGGAAAAGGTGCTCACCGATATCCGGCAACGGCAGCAGTCCCTGAACCACCTTCACACGGAGGGCCACGGCCTTTTGAACTGGTGGGGAGGGGATCTTGCCCGGGGGTGCCGGATCTGCCTTTTTGGCAAAAACGGCTTCAGGCCCATCCGATCGGTGACCCGATGCAACCTTCGGTGCCACTTCTGCTACTACAGCGACAGCCACGATACCTTCGAGGATTTAAAGCCCTGGCACTTCCAGATCAACTCCCGGTACCGGGAGGTGGACGATATCAAGGTGATGCTGGATAAGCAGGCCGATAGCCTTGAAGGCATTGCCTGGGTATTTTTCGAACCCTTTATGGATGTGGAAAAACACCTGGAACTGATTGGTTATATCCATAAACTGGGATTTTACCAGTGGATGTATACCAACGGCACGCTGTGTACCCGGGAAAACCTCACCCAACTGGCCGACGTCGGTCTTAATGAACTTCGGTTCAACCTGGCAGCCACCCTCTGCGATGCCGGTGTGATCCGGCAGGTGGAGAACGCCGCCGCCCTCTTTCCATCGGTGGGGATCGAATCTCCTATGTTCGATCGGTATTTCCAGGCTTTCAGGGAAAACCGACATGCGATCCTGGATTCGGGGATCGGGTTCATCAACTGTGCCGAGCTTCACCTTCACCCGGGCAATCTGCACCATTACGCCAACGACGAACTTTACGTTTACAAGTACGGGTACGTATCCCCGGTGAAAAGCCGCCATCTCACCTACGATCTCATGGCGTTGGCGGAAGCGGAGGATTGGAAGAATATCACCATCCATGATTGTTCCAACCAGACAAAAATCTACAGGGGAATCCTGAAACGTTCGGATTTCGGGGAGGTTGACTATACGTCCCAGCAGGGCTTACCCCCCGGGTGGCATCGGAAGATCATCCAGGCCCATCCCGGCTACTTTGAAAAGTTTCTGGATTCCCATACATAAGATCAGGAGGCATGCCATGACCCAAGCGTTCATCGGCAAATGGACTTTTGCAAGCGTTGAGGGCCATGCCCTGGGCATTGATGATTCAGGGCAGCTGGCCATAGGGACGAAGATCCCGGCCCCGGCTCAGCGGTTCAACGCCTACGGCAGCGACCAAAACTTCATTTTTCAGGCGGCTGTGACCGGTGTCACCAGCGCCGGAAAGTACTTGGCCAGGACCAAGGAGGGGTATGCCGCCACCCATGACCGGGGTGACGATCCGGTCTGTCTTGGGATTGAAGATGCTGGAAATAACCAATTGCGGATTCTTGACATTGACCAGACGGCCTATCTCAACGCCGCAGACGGCAAAATCGGCCGGGTGCCGAAAACCGATACCCCTCCGGACACCACCCTGTTTTCCCAAAAAGTGCTTACCAAGGGGACCGACTTCATCAAGTGCTGGGGCGCCCAGGGCAAGGATCTGACCTGGGTATACTGGGCCAATGTTCAACTGCCCTCCGCGCTTTTGACCAACGTGACTTTATCCTTTGCCGACTTGACTTTTGCCAATCTTAAGGAGGCCTATCTTCAGTCGGTGAATTTGGAATATGCCGACTTGACTTCCGCCGTCCTCCAGGGGGCGGATTTGAGTGGAGGCGTACTGAACAGCGCCAAGCTGAACAACGCCCGCATTGAAGGCGGTATTATGAACGGTGTCAAACTCAAATCGGCCGATCTCACCCAGGCAAAACTTAACGGGGTACCCATGAACAACGCCGATTGTACCAAAGCGGTCATGGACGATGCGGATATGACCAACGGATCGGTCAACAATGCGATATTCAAGGGGGCAAGTCTTAAGGGAGCTGTTTTTACGACGGCCACGTTCCGGGCCACCGATATCCAGGGAGCCGACCTCAGCGACGCGACCTTGAGCAATCCGGATGCCTCACTCAAGGATCAGTTCATCGATTTTCGTCATGTCATCATGGACAAGGATACCTGCTTTGCCGGTGCCCAGCTAAAAAATACGGATTTCAGTCATCATGATTTGACCGGCATCTCCTTTACCCATGCCAATCTAACCAACGCCTGCCTGGACAACACCACCCTGGTCAATACCGAGATGAGTTACGCCAACCTTACTGGGGCCAGCCTGACGGGGGGGATTACCATGACCGCCGCCAATCTGTCCAACGCAGTCCTCACCGGGGCCAATCTCACCGGTGCCCAGATGGGATCCATCAGCCTCTTGTTTCGGGTCACCGACAGCAGCGGGGTGGAGACTTTTAAAACCGCCCTCCAGAGTCAGGACATCCAAACGGTCAAGACCGTTTTTCAGGACAACGGGGTTACCTTGGAGGGCCAGATCGATATCGAGGAGTCCCGGTATGCGCCGGGCAGGGTCTGGACGGTGAAAACAGCCGATCAATCCTATACCGTCCGCCTGGAGTCCCAGTCAGGCGGGGATTCCATGGCGGTTTATCAGGCCGGAACATCTGCTATCCTGGTCAATGCCTATTTGAAAGACGTAGTTCTGACCGGGGCCAATCTTTACAATGTCCGGGCCTCGGGGGTCCAGATTTACGGGAGCGCTAAACTGGACGGGTTCGCCATTCTGGAAAAGGCCCAGTTCGATTCGGCTAACATGACCGGCATCAACTTCAAGCAGGCCCAGATGCAGGGCATCAACCTCAACCACGCCACCTTGAATCAGGCACTTTTCCAAGGTGCCAACCTGGAACCGGACAGTGACGGTGGTCAGGTCTCCATGAACTCGGCCAACCTTCAGGGGGCCAATTTTTCAGATGCCAAATTGGCCCAGACCATCTTTACGGATGCCGCCGTGGCCGTGGCTGATCCCGATGGTGCCCTCACAAGCCTCGGGGTCTGGCTGTTTTCCGTTTCAGCTGCGGACGGGCCCGACTGCCTGGCAGAACTGAATGCGGCCCCAAACGCCTTTTATCCCGATCTTTCCCTGACAGCCCACCTGGTTCCGGGAAAGGCCGATGACAAGGTGGTTGCCTGTTTCAAGGAGAACGGCATTGATCTGTCTTCCTATGCCCTGGTCACAATACTCTCCCATGACACCGAATGGGAGATCATTGACGGGAGCAACACCTACCTGGTCTACCAAAGCTGTAACACCGACCAATATGTCCCGGCCCTGGCCGTGGAGAAAGAAGGCGGGGTCCAAAGCGGTCGGTTTACCATGCCCCTTTACCTGGAAAAGGATCTGGTGAGCGGCCCTGTCAATGCGGAATTGGACTCGGCTTTCAAGACCTACGGTCACATCGAACTTGGGGCAGATGCCCGGGTTATTTCGGAGCAGCAGCCCGTCATGTGGCAGGTGGTGGATGTATCGGCAAGCTATACCATCTGGCAGGGGTTGGACGATTTCTGTGAACCCGGCCTGACGGTCCGGTACAGCATCCCCAACCTTATTGCCGCTTTTACCTCCCACTCAACCCCTTTAAGCCGGCGCACCACGGTATCATCCCCCACGTCCGGCCGGTATGTGGTGAAAAACGACGTGGATAACCCCTATAACCGGACTTACGGGTACATCCAGTTCTCCATCGTCCTTAACTCGGACAAGAGCCTGGACGTATACGGTGCCGCCATCCGGGTAGCCCAGTTGAATCAGGACAACCAAAGAGTCTTCCATAATGTCCGGTGCAACACCACGGTGTTGCCGGAAGAGGATCTGAGCGACTCCACCATCTGCCCCAACAGCGAGCGAACGGAAATAAATAAAAAGGAGGGTACCGGCTACATCCTGTGGATGCGGGCCAAAGCCCTGCCGCAACCCCCCTTTTGCATCCCTTCCCTGGACGGCACCTATTATTGTCCTGAAAAAAGCACCACCTGACCTTTCGACTGATTCATCGACCGGGGCGAAAATTACTTTATAGATGAGCCTCAATCCGGTAGCCATGTAACGTTCCGCTCCCTTTATCGACAAAATGATCACCATTCCCGGGAAGCTTTATTCCCTTCCTTGTTAATTTCATCATTCCAGGAGGATTGTCATGAGAACCACAGAAAAACTCACCCTTCATTTCGACCTGGCCCATTGCCCGGACGACGTGGAGTTTCAACTCAAATCCGGCGGAAGAACCTATCCTTTGACTGCGTACAAGGATGCCCCGGAAAAGCTTGCCGCCCACAAAAAACAGAACCCGGCCCTTAAGATGATTGCGGATCAGAACGGGGTCGGAGCCACCCATTTTGTGGAGAATGCGAAACTGAGTGCCAACGAGGTGTCGTTGAACCAGGTGGTGTATCCTTCCCTGGACGATCACCCTTTGCCGGAACTGGCCATGGTCTTTGTTCATATTCCCACGGTTCAGAGAAAGAAGGCGATTCAAAAATCCCGGAAAACAGCGCCCCATCCCCTGACCCTGTCCCATTACGGGATTCATGCGGACGTCCTCAAGTCCATGAACGGGGACGCCGTCAACGATCTAAGACTGATGGCCGACCAGGTCAAGCCTCCCTTTGAAACCGCAAAGACCATCGTGCTTCAGCATCCGGAGATCGGTTCCGTCAATGGGCTGGTTGCTTCCTACGTGGTGGACCATTACATCAAGCATGACCAGGACTTCCAGAATCTGGTGGAGTACATTCAGAACCACCCGCCGGAATCCGACAACACCTGGTACAAAAAAGCCTATGCCATGTGGATCAATCCGGACACAAAAAAGGAAGAGCCCATTCCGGCCAACACCGACCTGACTTACAAGGACGGCAAAAAGGCCGACTGGCCGGAACTGGAGGGCACACCTGTCATTCCTCAGTACGACCTGACGGACGAGTACAACGACCCCGAGGACAAAGGTGTGGTCACTGCCGCCGCTCCCACGGTGCAAAAGGTGCTCAAACTCACTAA
Organism: uncultured Desulfobacterium sp.; assembly: GCA_963674605.1. GTDB lineage: Bacteria > Desulfobacterota > Desulfobacteria > Desulfobacterales > Desulfobacteraceae > Desulfocicer. The sequence continues at coordinate 4,222,914 of OY771474.1, forward strand.
GAATGACGACGCTCTCAACGGTCATCTCTGGACCAAACAGGGTGGTGAAACCTGCAAGTCCAAAACCCATGTCAAATCAAGTGAAAAAACCGCAAAAACAGTTGCCCTGCTTGCGTCTGATTCGCCTGATGCCAAGGGATTCGCCGTGAGGAACAGTACCTCGAGCTATGGCCTTTACCTTTACGACAACAAAATGACGTACGACTACGATACCAAGACCCTGGCATTTCCGGTGAAGAACTGGCCCAGCCGTTACCTGAGCACCTATGTGCAGTTTTTTAAATCCGACGGGACCGCCATCAAACGGTCCGACATCTCAGGCTGGAACGACCCCATGCCCGATTTTTTGCATCCGGTACTGGAACCCTCCGACACCAAGAATTTTCTGGACTGGATATCCGCCGGCAACGCCGTATTCGGCATACCGGTCCCGCCCCTGACCGGTGAGACGGACATCAGGTTCATGTGGCCCCAGCAGGCCACCACGGCCAACGTGCTGCTGGGCGGCTTCGGTATCGGTGAAACCTGGGATCCGGATGTGGATGTGGTCGGGATCCTGGGCACTGGTATTTTGTGCTATGGAGTGGCGGCCATGAGCATGGCCCTGACCGTTTACATCGTCAATCCTTTCTTATCCGGCCTCAAGGGGGATGCCAAGTTCGCCTTTTATGCCCTGGCCGGTACCATCGGTGTGTCTGCCGGTGTCATCGGTGGACTGGAATACAAAACCGATATCGGAAAAAAGATCCTGGCTAAACTGTCCAACATGGCCGCCAGCATGATTTTCGGCATCGGCATTAAAAGCGTGGTGAAAATGATCGGCGGGAAAATACTTGCGGAAACCATCGGCATTGCCGCATCCGAGATCACTGCAGAAGAGGTGGCCGAACAGATTCCCTATGCCGGGTGGGCCTTGAAAATCGCCAGCGTGGCCGCCGATCTTGCCGCCGTCTCCGCCACCACAGTGGAGTGCCTGCTCTCTCCGCCCACTTACGTGCTCCAGGTCCAGCACACAATGGACCTGTCCGTTGAGGTCAAACCGGACCCGGCCCATGGCAAGCCGGGGGTTCTCCCGGACTGGCCCCTTGTGGCCGACCATTACGTGGTGGAGGTGAGTTATCCCAAGGGTAAAAACAACGACGGCGGCACGACCTATCGCCAGGCAGGTCCCATGCCGGGAGGAGAGAACGTCCCCATTGAGCTCAAGTTCGAAGGTATCCCCGCCGGTGGGAAGATCGAGGTGACGGCCAATATCTATTCGGACAACAACTGGCTTGCTGGCCGGTGGTGCAGCGGTTGGGTCAACGTCGATCCTGACAAGGAAGACCAGATGTCCCTCGCGGGCAGCATCAAGGAGAACCTGGTGCCCCTGACCGCCGAAACTCTCTATTCCCAGAAACAGCGCATTGCGTACTCTGACGAGCTTTTACACCATTGGCAGGTGACCCTGTTCTCCATCTCCGACGATTTGGCCCAGGAACTCAATGATCAAACAGCAGGCCCCGGGCTTAGAAAGGCCTTTAAAGACAACGGCAATTTCCTGTCAAACCATGTGACCGTAACGGTGGTGACCCCCAACGAGGAGTGGAACCTCATCGATGAAACCTCCGGTACCCACTACCACATCAAGCGCAAGGTCATCTACACCAGTGACAATGAGACGGATTATGAACTCTCGGTCCAGGATCTCACCCACGCTGCACCGCCTATTCCTGAAGTCATCCATGACTGCGGCCCGGACGGTCACCGCATGTGCACCCGGAAAAATATGACCATCAACGACAAGGAGTATCAGCTGGGATATGCCTGGCAGGCCTCGGGTCAGAACATGCCAAGGGATTACGGAACGGAAAACGAGAATGGACAGATGTATGCGTTCCAGACTATTTCCACCCTTGGCCAGCCCCAGGATGCCATCATCGAACCTTCCAGGGGATTCACCCAGCCCGCCTACATCGCCTTTGATCAGTTCGGCCTTACGCCCCTGTTCGAACTGTCCGTGGAAAATGAAGAGGCCCTGAACGCAGGAGGAGACGTGCCGGCCGCGGTGGTGGAGGAGTTCGGAAAATACGGCATGTCCCTATCATCCGACGCTCGAGTCACCGTTGTTACGAGCAATGCCGAATGGCTCATTGGCCTTCCCGATCAGGATCCCCTGTACGATCTAAAGACCGTGGACGTCATCAAGGACGGAAAGTGGACCAAGGCGATCAACGTCTACTCCTGGCCGGTACCGGAACTGGACAACTATTACCTGGATTCGAGATCCTACTCCGAGGAGAACAAGCTTTACTACCTGCGCGGGGTGATTTTCAAAGAAGGTGCATCAACCTTTGAGTATGACCAGACCAAAAGCTGGGGCTGCTTCCGGCACGCCACCATCAACGATATGGCCGTGCATCCCTCCGGTTATGTCGTGGCCGCGGATTACGACAACCACAAACTTCTGGCATTGAAGCTTCCCCACGATCCCGTGGCAGATGATGAGGCACCCCAGGCCCTGCCCCTGGCAGGGGAAGGGCTGCGGGAAGGGCTGATGAACAAGCCCAAAGCCCTCACCGTTACGGCGGACGGCAGGATACTGATCTTGGAAGAGGGGAATAAACGGGTCCAGGCCTTTGATATCAAGGGTAACCCCGTCTCCTGCTTCTCCATCAACCAGCCCGGTTTCCCGCTGGATCCGTCCCTGATTCCGGACCTGGAATCCGGCGTTGCATCCGAGGCACTGGTTCAGGCCTTCCAGACCAACATCACCCCGGCTACCTCTCCCTTGTTTTATGCTGAAATTTCATCGGCTGCCGCGTTGAATGACGGCAGCGTCGACAAGGACCTGGATGAGGCCTTTGTCATGTACGGCTACTTGAAGAAGGACGAGCCACACACCCTTTCCGTGAGGGTCACCGAGGCGGACGCTTATTGGCTTGTGACCGACGAAGATAGCAAAATGGTGTACGATATCCGGACCAACAAGGAAGATAATGACCTTGAGATTTACCGCTGTTTTGTCCTGGGCATCCGCACGGAGAGTGAGGGGCATCAGTGGCGCATCAACGACACGGCCAACGCCATGACCTTTGATGCAACCTCCAAGGACGCCAAGATTGTCACCGTTCAGCAGCTGATCTCCTACATGCCTCTGGAGGAGAGCGACATCCCCAGCATTACCTACCTGGATATCGCCGTTGAGGCCAAGGGGTATATCTACGTGTTGTCCCGTGACGATCAAACCGACACGCCTGTGTTCCGGCTCAGACTCTACAGCCCTGACGGTACCCCCCTGCGCACGGACGACCAGGTCCAGACCGGTGTGAATGCGGAGAAGCTTGCGGTTGATCAGTGGCGTTCTCTGTTCACCCTCAATCTGGATCTCTTGCTTGGGCCCGGTCAGCGGACCGAACCCGGCGTCAGTGAATGGATGCCCTCCACGCCCACCGCGCCCAGTTCAAGCTAATTCCCTCTTTTCCTGATTTAGATCGGAAATTTGTTTTGGGGCGGAATATATTTCCGCCCCATTTTTTTTACCCAGGTAAAACAACAATTCGGACAGTTTTTGTAAATCCTTGTTTTTATTGGATGTGAGCCTTTTAATATAAAAACATTACATTCAATAATTTCAGTTAGTTATTTTTTTAGATGCCGTGATAGCAAAAACTGTCCGAACCATTGGTAAAACGAGGTGAATTATGTCTGTTATTTCCCCTGCCCGGGCTCCTTTTGTCATTGCCGAAAGTTACCCGGAACTCTCACTGGTTAACGGTCAATCATTGGACATGGTGGAGACCATTATGGACGATGCCTCAACCCTTGAAACGTTCCGGGAGAATCTCATGGCCCAGGGGGCGCCGGGCACGGACAGCGGCTGGGCCAGAAAAGTCGTTCAAACCGATGACGGAAAACCCGCTTATCACTGGAATTTGACCCTTGAGACCCTGGAGGCGTTGTCCCCGTTTTTGAATGAGGTGCTGACCCAGGTGATGACCGACGATGGGCTTGCCGGGGTGTGCTGGACGGTCCAGCCCGGGGTGGTCCCGGGGCCTGAGGAGAACCCGCTGGCAAGTCAGGACTGGTGTCTGAAAAATGGTTCCCCCGTGTACGGGCTCATCCTGAAGGAGGTCGGGTTCAGCCAAGACGGCAACCGGTTTTTCCTTACCCTTGTCAACGACATGCCCCGGCACCTTGGCGCCTATGTCCGGTTCTTTAAGGACAGCGTCCCCGTATCCCCTGAGGGCTGGTCCTCTCATCTTCCCAAGGGTGTGCCGGAAGGATTTGAAACCGATGAGCTTAAATTTCTTGAAATCATTTCTCCGGCGGTCGCCGTGGGTGGCCTTTTCCTGCCGACAGCAACGGCTATCTTGGAATTTTCACTGCCGGACAATGCCGATTCTGCCCAGCTCGTATTCGGGGGGCCCGGTCTTTCCCCGGCTGATATGCCGGCCACGGCCTGCGGCCTTTTCCTCACCTATATTCTGGACGTTGCCCTGCCCGTTATCCTGCGTGGGGCAGGTGCAGGGACGGAAAAATCCGACTGGTTTGCCACACTTATCTCGGATCAGGAAATGGTGGATGATATCCTGGCCCAGGGCACCTTTCTTTTGGGACAGGCCCAGGCAAGTTTGACTGATCTTTTGGCACAGCTCGCCGAGCGGGTGCCCTCCCTGTTTTCCGGCAGTGCTCTTTCATTTTTGCGCCGCCGCATCAGCGAAGAACTGGGCTCCGAAGCCGTTGAAGATGCCGTGCCGTATCTGGGATGGCCTGCCCAGATTCTGGCCCGGGTTCTTGACATCATGCCGGGGGAATCCGGGGTTGAAACGGCCAATACTCAGATTCTGCCCACCCGTCTGACGGCGGTTCCCTCTGCCATCCGGTTGCCCTGCTTTCCCGGTATGGCCGGCATGCTGGACCTTGAACTCCTGCCGGATCCGGCCTATGGACTGTGGCCGCCGAATACCGATTTTGGCCAGGTCACGGTGGGTTACGGTAATGGGTTTTCCAGAAAATGGGAGGGGAAACCCACCGGAAAGCTCTCCTTTGCAAGTCTTTCGGCCCTGGCTCCCATTTATATCCAGGCGGACCTTTGTGACGGCAATGGCCAAATTCGTGCCACGGGGCAAAGGACTATCCCCGATCCCGCATCCCTCCTTAAATGGGGAACCATTCCGGCCGATCTGGTTTTTCAAAACCAGACTGAAATCATTACGTCCGACACCGTCTACCGTCTGGAAAACCGCTTGCGTTATGATGCAAAAAGTCAAGTGTATGTCTGGGATGCCGATGTAAAGAGCGATGCCGCCGCCTCCGGTCGGGTCCTTGGCCTGGTCGGCATCACCAGCCGCTCCTCGGAGATGAGTATTGGTTATACCTTCCGGGCCTCGGGGCTGGGGTTGCCAGACTGTCAGAATCGGCAGAGCCTGGACACAGGATACATATTTCGGAATATCGGCACGGCCGATCCTGAAATCCGTTTAAAAACCATTGACTGCTGCTTTACTCTGATGCCCCATCTGGTATATGCAAAGGATGGTACAGGAGAAACCACCTGTTATTTCGATCCTCGAAACGGGGCCAACCGGCTTTGCCCGGTGGACCTGTCCCAAGTCGGGGATTTTGATCTGACCTGTGAAAAAAGCCTCGGCCGGTTCCGGGAGACCATCCTGGATGCCATGACCGTCTCCCCGAAGGGGCATGCCGCTGCCGTCGCCGCCGCCTCGGGCACTTTAGAGATCCTTAAATTGGCCGATACGGTCCGGGAAACGCCTTCTTTATCCATGGTCTTTCGGGGTGAAGGAACCCGTGAGGGACCCCTGCAATGGCCGGTGGGAATCGACGTTACCCCGGAAAACCATTTCCTGGTTCTGGAGCGACATCCCATACGGATCCGATGCTTTGACGTCTACGCCAACCCGGTGTCCCGTTTTAACGGATCTGCCTGCTTTATGCCGGAAGATGAGGGGGCAAGCGGCCTGGATATCTCCGTCTCTCCATCCGGTCTGATTTACATTCTACTGAGCCGGAATCAGGGGCAAACCGCTGCAGATTACAGTCTTTCCATCTTTTCACAAGACGGAAACCCCATCTGCGCAATCCCGGGGGTGGAAGCCGCCCGGATGACGGTGACCGGTGACGGCCGGGTGTATACCCTGGATCCCTTCAGCATTGCAGGTCCCGGAGATCGACCCGAACCCCGCATTAGCCAGTGGCTTCCCGGATGTCCCGAGTAAGGGGCATCACCGGATTCGTCAAGTTCGGCAGGTTTTCTATTTGACGGTTAATCAGGTTTTTTTTCAAGATTTTTCGGCAACCGTCATTTTTGCTTTACACTCTTGAGAGGTGAATGCGCATTTGGGGTGGCCGTCCTTAAAAAAAGTGTAGTGATGAAGGGCTGAAATTATAATGCTTAACCGGCAGACCTGGACAGTTCATGGGTTATTCAATCTCGTCTCGTTGGGAAGTGCGAAAATAGCAAGCTCTCAATAAGTTCAGGCACTCAGGTCATCCTTATTGAATAGCACCCGGCTTTTAAAGGGTAAGCAGGCTTTATTGTTCCGGGTTATTGAGATCTTACCGAAAATATGGTTTTATCATAATAATTGACAAGTATTTGAAATTGGTTTATGAATTCATTCCAAATATCATCAGGAAGATGATGGGGATGAAGTCAACTCTCCCTGGTTTGAAGATTCAGGTTTTTTTGACGTTTTAATAACGATCATGGCAGAAACATCTGCCATAACAAATAATGAAAAAATAAGGTGGCTTAGCACCCAGAACCCAATCCCCAATACCTACTTTTTCATATAAAAAAGTATAACAAGGCCACGAAGGCATTGAGCAGATAGCATTAAATATCTGTTTTTGTCTTTGTGGCCTTTTTTTTTGCTTAAATTCTTATCTTCGATTTTTGTGCCATTCCGGCAGCATGCCTTTGATTTGCCGTTAAAAAGAATTTTATGGAAAAATCAAACCAAGGAGGGAATATGGAAGAAAACAGTCCGGTCAAATCCGGCATCAGAAAATACTGGGACTGGAGAAGTCGCACCTATGGCCTTGATCAAGACCGATCCATTCAAGTGGCCGATAAATGGAAATCGGTTATGAGTGAACTTGCAGAAACCGGTCATGGAAGGCGTGCTCTTGACATAGGAACCGGTACCGGACAATTTGCCTTCTATCTTGCCGAGCAGGGGTTTGAGGTGGACGGCGTTGATATCTCCGAGAAAATGATTGTATGGGCCAGGGAAAAAGCGCTCCAAGCCAATCTCAAAATTGATTTTAAGACCGGTGATGCCGAGCACCTTGATTTTGAGGACAATACCTTTGATGTTGTGGTGTCAAGGAACCTGCTATGGACCCTTCCGGATCCAGCCCGGGCCATCCGGGAGTGGCACCGGGTGTTAAAACCGGATGGGCGTATTATTGTTTCGGACGGATTTTGGCAGAATCAAACCTGGAAACACTTGTCTATGCTTCTGGTTAAGGTCTTCAAGGGTGTATTCAGTAAGGCCGGTGCAACCTCCCTGAGGTTTTTTGCTCACTATAGTACCTTTCATAAACAGCTGCCCTTTTATGAAGGTATCCATTTTAAGGATGCCGACGCATTGATGCAGGGAGCAGCGTTTCAGAACATTCGATTTTATGACACCGATCGTTTCGGATTCAATCCATATGGAGATGGAAAATGCTTTTTTATTGCCTATGCAATCAAATAACCCCAAAGAGGGATGACTTGCTTTTTAAAACAAATTAAGGAGACGATGATGAAAAAATTTTTTTGTCTGTTCTGCATAACCCTGTTCTGCTGCATGTCAGTCTTCACACCGGCCCAGGCTGGTGATAATACACAGGTTTTGAGGGTTGTGGCCCCCTGGAAAGCCAAAGGAATGGATCTGGCCAAGTCGGGGTTCATTTTTGCTCGCATGGGGTGTGTCGAAATGTTGACCACCGCCGATGCATCCGGGCATATTACCGGATCACTGGCAGAATCCTGGCAGGTGGCCCAGGACGAACTGACCTGGACCTTTAAACTGAGACCCAATGTCACCTTTCATGATCGTACCCCTCTGACAGCAGAGGTTGCAGCCCGCAGCCTTAATATTGCCCTGGCGAGCAAGGGGGTTCTAAGTAAAGCCATGGTGGAAAAAATTACCGCAACCGGCCCTTTGACCCTTGAGATTCAAACGGCAAAGCCATTTTCCGCCCTGCCGGCCTACATAGCCCATTACAGTGCCGGTATTATCTCCCCGGCCTCCTTTGATGAAGCAGGACATACCAAATTCGTTTATGGTACCGGGCAGTATGTGTTAACGGATTATGAGGGCGGCTCCCTGTTTCGATTTCACGCCTACCCTGATTATTGGGGAGAGAAACCCCGAATTGAAAAAACCGAATATCATGCCGTTCCCAAGGGAGAAACCCGGGGATTTATGATGAAGGCGGGGCAGGCTGAAATGGCCTTTACACTTTCCCCTGTGGATGCACAGCAATTGGAACGGTCCGCAGATGTAACGGTTGAGACGTTGAGTATTCCCCGAACCCGACTGATGATGCTGAATTGTAATTTGCCCATTTTTTCAGATTTAAAGGTGCGCCAGGCCTTAAGCCTTGCCATTGACCGTCAGGGCATTGCCATGGCGCTGCTCCGAAATCCGCCGTCGGCGGCAACCCAGCTGCTGCCCCCCACCGCAGCCATGTGGCATGATTCCACATTGGAAGGGTTGTCATATGATCCGGAAAAAGCCGCAGCCCTGCTGTCCCAATCCGGCTGGAAACCCGGCAGCGACGGTGTCCTTGTCAAGGATGGCCATAGATTCAGTTTTGATCTCATGACCTATGCTACAAGACCCATGCTTCCCCCGGTTGCCACGGCCATTCAGGATCAGCTTCGTCAGGTGGGCATTGAGATGAAAATTCAGGTGGTGGAATCCTCTCTGATTCCGGAAAAAAATACCGAGGGGACCCTGCAGGCGGCCCTGGTTGCCCGGAATTTCGGACAAATTCCCGATGCAGTGGGAACAATCTTCGGAGACTACGGCCCCCATTCCGGCGGCTGGGGGGCCATCCAATGGGAGTCTTCTGAATTAAATCGTATACTTTCCGAATATCTGGCCACCTTTGATATGAATCGCTCCCAGAAGTTGCGAAAAGAAATTCTCGCCTTGCTCCAGCACGAGCTTCCGGTTATTCCAATCACCTGGTACGAACATATTGTGGCATACAGCAATAACATTGAAGGGGTTAATATTGATCCCTTTGAGATTAAATCCTATGTAAAAGGCGTGCGGTGGAAACAATAGTTCGTCGCATCGCATTAAGGCTGTTCCAGGGGGGATTTATTGCCCTTGGGGTTTCCACACTGACCTTTGTACTGTTGATGGCCATGCCCGGGGATCTGGCGCTGAAGGTGACCATGGCACAGTATGGGGAAGATGGCTTGAATCAAGAGCGTGTGGAGCTGGTGCGTAAGGAGGCGGGTCTGGATCACTCTGCCCTGTGGTTATACACAAGGTGGGTGGGCAGAACCCTTCGTTTTGATTTGGGAAGTTCCATGGTTACCGGTCAGCCCATCAGCCAGGTATTGGGCTTTCACCTTTGGCTTTCAGTGAAACTTGCCTCTGTTGCCATGCTTTTTTCCCTGGTATTGGCATTGCCCATGGGGATACTGGCAGGCCTTCGGCCCGGAGCCGGGGTGGATCTTTTTTCCGCTGCATTTTCAAGCCTCATGGTTTCTTTGCCGGGGTTTGTGCTGGGGGCCTTTTTGATTTTGCTGCTGGCCATTGGCATGGGATTGCTGCCGGCGGCAGGATTCCATGAATCCGCCCATATGGTGCTGCCTGCCATCACCCTGGGTCTGGGCCTGGCGGCGGTATCCAGCCGGGTGATCCGGACGGCGGTGATGGAGGTTAAAAATGCCTTTTATCTGCAGTTTGCCCGCATCAAGGGGGTGCCGGCACGTCGGGTACTGCTGGACCATGGGCTCAGAAATGGTGCGGTACCTGTGATTACCTTTCTTTCTTTACAGCTGGCCCATGTGCTGGACGGTGTGGTGGTGCTGGAAAATCTGTTCAACTGGCCCGGCATCGGTTTTTTGCTTCTGGAGTCCATCCAGGGGCGTGATATTCCCATGATTCAGGCGGTGACGCTGTTAATCGGACTTTTTTATGTGGGTGCCAATCTTTTTGCCGATCTGGCATGTGCCTGGCTGGACCCCCGCCGTCTGACCCGGGGGGGGGAGATATGATGGGTGTGGTCCGGAAATTGTCCGGAATATTTGTCGAACGATTGCCCGGAGATCTCTCTTTGATGAGGTTGGGACCACCCATCAAAAAATTGTGCCCATCGTCGCCCCGGCAATGTGGGATACTGCTTGTTTCAGTAATTCTTCTGGTTATTATAATGGGTCCCTCCCTGATACCCCGGGATCCATTGAAGCAGAATCTTTCCAAGACCCTCTGCGCCCCGGGATCAACTCATCTTCTCGGGGCGGATCATCTGGGACGTCCGGTGCTCAGCCGCCTTATGTACGGTGGACGATCGTCATTATTGATTTCACTTTTCTGCACCACCATTTCCTTTGTCATCGGCTCTCTTTTGGGGGTGCTGGCCGGTTATCGGGAAGGGTGGTATGATCTTGTGATCATGCGGCTGGTGGACGGCACCCTGGCCTTTCCCGGCACCCTTTTGGCCATTATCCTGGCCGGAACTCTGGGGGGATCCATGACCACCCTGGTTTTTGCCTTGTCAGCCACAATGTGGTGCGATTATTGCCGTCTTGTCCGGAATATGACCCGTTCCATCAAGCAATCTTCCCATCTTGAAGCGGGAAGGATCATGGGTTTTAATGCCGCTTTTCTCATCCGCCGTTATATTTTCCCGGAGCTGACCCCCCAGATTTTTACCCTGGCCAGCCTTGGCATGGGGAGAACCATTTTAAATATCTCAGGTCTGGGGTTTTTAGGGATCGGTCTTCAGCCTCCTTTGCCGGAATGGGGAAGCATGGTTAACCAGGGACTTGGATTTCTGTCCGAAGCGCCCTGGCTGGTTGCCGCACCGGGGATCATGATTTTTCTGACGGTGTTTGGTTTTCAGTTGATGGCCAGTGCACCCCATGATCGGTCAAAGAGGAGCGTGGTTCGTGAAAAATAATCAAATTAACAGGTTTCATTCAACGGCTTTCTGGACGGGGGCAGATACTGGCATCACTGATGTTGATGCAAGGACTTACCCTGGGACAGCCCCGGCTGAAAACGACCTTGACCAAAAACAGGGCCTGGCGCTGAAGGTGAAGAACCTTCAAATCACCATGGACGGAAAAGAAAATAATCCGCCCCTGGTTAATAATGTCAATCTTAACCTGACACCGGGACGACCTCTTTCGTTGATCGGGGAGAGTGGCTGCGGTAAATCATTGATCGCCCAGGCAATTTTTCATCTGTTACCCGCACAGCTCTTTGCCCAGGGTGAAATATATTATGGAAATAAAAATCTGCTGGCCTGTTCCCAAACCACCATGCACGGGCTGTGGGGTCGGGAGATTTTTCTTTTTCCCCAGGAACCCGGCACGGCCCTCAATCCCCTTCGCCGGTCCTGTTCCCAGGTGACGGAAATCTTTCGATGGGTCAGGAATGGAACCATCAGGATTGGAAACAATGGTGGGAGTTTCAGCCTTCCCCCTGATTGTGGGAATCTCTGGAAAAAATATTTCAAACAGGTGGGACTCTCCATCAGCGATGGCAGAAAATATCCCTGGCAGCTGTCCGGTGGCATGAACCAACGCCTTCTCACGGTGATGGCCATGGCTGAACCGGCCCGTCTGATTGTGGCCGACGAGCCCACCAAAGGGCTGGACCCTGATACCCGGGATCTGACCATCGACTTGCTTGGGCAAATGGTGGATTTCGGCAAAAGTCTGTTCGTTATTACCCATGATGTGGATGTTCCCCGGCAATTGGGGGGAGATCTTGCCGTGATGTACGGGGGAATGGTCATGGAATCGGGTCCGGCGGCCCATATACTTGATGCGCCTGCCCATCCCTATACCCGTGCATTGCTCAGAGCATTACCCCAAAATGGTCTTCATCCCATCCCCCTTAGGGTAAACGGTAACCGCTTTCAAGGGGGATGCCCCTTTTCTCCCCGGTGTGCGGAAGCATTGTCCTTTTGTTTCCATGTGGAACCTGCGGAGACAATGGTTTCAGATAAAGTTTCACAAGAAGTTTCAGTGGAAGAAAAAAATGAATTTCATGAACGAATTATCCCCCTCCACCAAAGGAAGCAGTTCCCAGCCCATGGAGGAGAAAGTGCCCGAATCATCCGATGCCACCAATGTTGTTAGAGCTGAAGCAGTGGATCTGAATTGGCCGGGTGGACTTTTCTGTGAGCCTGTTGCCGTACTGCAACAAGTCAATCTGAGTCTTTATCCCGGTGAAATGGTTGGGCTGAGCGGTCCCAGCGGTGTGGGAAAATCCACATTGGGAGATATCCTTCTGGGATTGCTGCCCCCCACCCGTGGCCGGGTTTACTGGGGGGAGAGCCGCATTTACCGGAAAAAAGCAAGCCGCCAGAACCATCCCCTGAACACCCTTCGCCGGTATTACCAGAAAATATTCCAGGATCCGGCATCATCATTTCCACCGGGGCAGACCACCGGAGAATCCCTTCGGGAGGTTATCCGCTACCACGGACTGGAGGACAGCATCCAGGAAAATCTTGGTGCTGTTGCTCTGAACCCGGATATGCTAAAGAGGTATCCTTGTGAGCTTTCCGGTGGAGAGATGCAGCGCATGGCCCTGGCCCGGGTTATGCTGCTGAAACCCCGCTTCATTGTCGCCGATGAACCCACATCACGCCTTGATCTTTCCGTCCAGGCCCATATTATTCGATTGATTGCTGAGGTCGCCCGTTCCAGCGGATGTGCCGTTCTGTTGATTTCCCATGACCGGGCGTTGATTGAAACGGTGTGTAGCCGCTGTGTGAATCTGTCTTTTTAAGGGAAACAGCCCCAAAATCTTCCATTATGATGGCAGAACCGTTTTTGAATGTTTCTTTTGTGTAGACTTTGACAATACCTTTGTGGCTCAAGCCTGACATGATGGTGAATTCAAAATCAATTTTTGATAGCGATTCCGGTGTGCTGTATCTGTCATTAAGGCATTTTATGACTACCGGCAGGTCGTCTTTGTCCCTTTTTCCCCGGTAGATAGAGGAGGTGCTTTTATGGATATCCTCATCTATGGTGTATCATTTCCATCTCCAAAAACCGCTAAAAATATAGACTTGATCTGCATCCTTCCTTCTTGCTTTACACTTTCACGAGGTGAATGCCCCATTTGTCGGTGATCATCTTCAAAAAAAGGGGCTTGCTCACAGCATGGGCCACTTTGGTCAGGGTTATGTCACACATACATTGGCACAGAGGGCATGGGTGAAGATGTCCCATGCTTTAATAAATAAATAACAAACACAGATCCCCCCCCGGGATTGCTTTCCACTTCTATGCGGCCTCTGTGGGCGTTGATGATTCCCTTGACAAGGCTGAGTCCCAGGCCAAGCCCTTTTTCACTGCGGCTTGCATCTCCTCGATAGAGTCGATGCCAGATTTGGGATGCGTCTTCGGGGGGTATGCCAGAACCCGTATCTCGCACTTTGATGATCACATGGGTATGTCCATCCAAACCTTCCAGGGTCATCCGTCCGCCAGCGGGGGTGAACTTGATGGCATTGTCCACAATATTTGCCAGTACCTGGCCGATTCGGCTGGCATCCACATCCACCCACAGCTCATCTTTCACCGCAAGCTCAACGTCCACCCCTTTTTCTTCTGCGACAAACTGATACATATCAACGATATTGGCTATGATATTTGAAATATTTGCCCGTTTGATATTAAGGTTCATGGAGCCTGTTTCCGCCTCGGATATGTCCATCAGGGTGTTGAGCATTCTAATAATGTTGTCAGATTCTTCAACACCCTTAACAAGGGCCGATCTCAAGAGGTTGGCATCTTCTTTTTCACGCAGTGCCATCTCTGCAAAATTTCTGAGCCGGGTCATGGGGGTTCTCAGGTCGTGGGCCACGTTGTCCAGGGCATTTTTCATCCCCCCCACCAGCCGGTGAATATTATCGAGCATTTCGTTAAAAAGACCTGCCAGCTCATCCAGTTCATCACCGGTCATGGTGCGGGGCACCGTGGTTCTCTCCTTTGTGATATCAATGGAGCGTACCGTATTGATCATGTGACGAAGGGGTTGGAGCGTACGTCTGGAAAGAAAAATCCCCCCACCCAGCCCCAGGACAAAAAGCGGGATCATTGCCACCATAAAGATTCTTTGGAACTGCTGGAGTACCTTTTCCCGGCCCTGGCTGCTCATACCCAACTGCACCCAGTGCCCTTTGGTCAGCGGGGTGGATTTAATATCCAACACATAATTTCCTGTGTTAGAGGAGAGTTGAACCCAGGTATGGCTGCACTCGGTATTACAAAAGTTTTTTTTCTCCAACTGTGAAATATCAAAATCGTTCCACTGCTCGGGGAAAAACAGATGGATGGTTTTATTTTGGGCCGTGGCGATCCTTAAAAACAAGGGGTTTGTCCTGCGGGTGGTGGCGTTGTCCTGGAGGAAGGTTTCAATGGCCTGGATGCCCCCGATTTTGTAGATGGAAGAGATCTCTTTAAGTTCCATCATTACTTCCCCACGGTCCTGGTTCACCAGAATTGAAGAGAAGTAATAATAGGCAAAAAGAAACAGCAGGGACGAGCTTAAAATAAAGAAACCGGCATACCACAGGGCTACTCTGGCACCGATGGTTTGCAAAAAATTCATATTTTTGAATACGTTGAATCTGTTTTTGAGATTAATCGTCTGTTTTAAAGACATAGCCCAGCCCGCGAATGGTGTGAATTAATTTATTGGAAAACCCTTTATCTACCTTGTTCCTGAGTCTGCACACCAGCACATCCACCACATTGGTCTGGGGATCGAAATGAAAATCCCAAATTTTTTCCAGAATCATGGTTTTAGAAACCGGACGGCCCACATTGCGCATCATATATTCCAGCAGAGAAAATTCCCGGGGCTGAAGATCAATGGAGACTCCCTCTCTTACGACCTTCCGGGTCAATAGATCCAGGGAAAGATCCCCCACACAAAGTCCCGACGCTTCGGTGATGCCGCTGGATCTGCGGATCAAAGCCTGTATTCTCACCAGAAGTTCGGAAAAAGCAAAGGGCTTGACCAGGTAATCATCCCCCCCTTTCTGAAGTCCCCGTACCCGGTCATCCAACGAACGCCGGGCACTCAGGATAAGAACGGGTAGATTAATATGCCGTTTCCGCAAAGTCTCTATGATGGAAATCCCACTTAGTTTGGGCAACATCAGATCAATGACCGCAGCATCATATGGCTCCATCAGCGCCAGGGCCAGGCCCTCCTCTCCATCGGCAGCATGGTCCACCACAAAGCCTTCCTGGGTAAAGCCTTTTTTGATAAAACCGGCAATTTCATGGTCGTCTTCGACAATCAATAATTTCATTCCTAATCCTTATCGAAAAAAGGTCCTCGAAAAAAGTTTTCTTGCGGTAAACACCAATCCAGTGGGTGCATTCCCATTTTCCCGGTTCGCGCTTAATCAGAGAGGGGTCAGGCTTGCGTTATTGGCGCTTTTGTTTAAATTTGCCTTTAAACACAGGCTCTTGACAAAATCACAATAACACAAGCCTGACCCCGTTGGCCCCGCCAACTATAACAAATAAACCATATTGTGACCAAACCGGGAAAATGGAAATGCGCCCAATCCAGTCATGGCTTCCCCCAGCCTCTTAATTGTGGGAGTCAAATGAAAAATTGTCAACCGGCGATGCAAACATTACTGGAATGTAATGGTATTGAAAGGTTCGTGTAACCTTTCCCATATATATAAATACAATAATGATTTTCGGCAATACAGGCCGATCATCACCACAAAATTTTTATAAGAAACTCCGTCTAAAGTGCTGTAATAATGAGAATTTCAATTTTCGTTGTGGCAGGAGTTTGCTGCCATGTGGGTTTGTATGAAAAGGTCGCTTTCAAGTCTACCTCAGCAGAGCCCCTCCCCCGATGGGCAATAGGAACCGGACAATCGAGCTGTCTACAGTTCCGGTCCGGGACCATTGCCCGTCGGGGGAGGGGCGGCATAATGCCTTTTACCATTTTCAATATTCGTTGTGTCCGATAGGACATGACCGTTATTAAAATTAGGGAGTACTCCATGGGTAAGAAAAAGAAGGATCAAATCGTTTTAACCCGGACATCTGCCGTACTTGTCACATTGATTGTTTTGGCAGTTGGCTTTATCGGTGGGGTTGCCATGACCATTATAAAAACCGGTCCGTCCCGGGGCATGGAGGCAGCTCCAGGAAAAAATTTGGCTAAAATGGCCATGCAGCTGGAATCCATGGTTGAGGCAAATCCAACGGACACAGACTCCTGGGTAAAGCTTGGCAATATCTATTTTGACACGGATCAGTACCCGAAGGCCATCAACGCCTATTCAAAGGCCATGGAGACGGGATCTGAAACCCCTTTTATTGTCTGTGATCTGGGTGTCATGTACCGAAGAAACGGGCAGCCTGAAATGGCCATCAAAGCCTTTGATAGGGCATTGGAAATGGATCCGAAATTTGAAGTGGCTTATCTGAACAAGGGGATCGTTCTTGTCAATGATCTCAAGAAAAAAGAAGAGGCCATCAAGGTCTGGAGACAGCTGTTGGAGATCAATCCTCTGGCCATGGCAGGCAATAACCAGACCGTTGGCGAGTTAATCACCCACTACACAGAGCATCCAGAACAATAGGACAGGAGAACTCATGGGAAACATTTCAAGGCCCGGTGGTGCTGTCGGCCATGTCTGGGATTTTTTTGTATCCGTCAAACTCACGGTGGCAACCCTTGCCATGCTGGCATTCACCTCTATCTTCGGCACCCTGATTCCCCAGAATCAACACGCGGCGGATTACATCAACACCTATGGAGCATTTTTTTTCAGATTCTTTGATGTGTTTGATCTTTTCAATATGTACAGCTCCTGGTGGTACCGGATACTGATAATTACCCTGGCTGTGAATATCCTGGTCTGTTCCCTGAGCAGGATTTCCGGCACCCTTGCCATGGTGTTCAGAAAAAAACCGGCATTCAAGCCGCTGGCCATCCGTCAGGAGATTAGTTGTGACAAATCCGTGGAAAATATAAAAGATGCCGTGGAAAAAAAGCTTTCAAAGATCTTTAAAAAAGTTCACCTACGGCAAGATCAAAATGGGTTTTCCGCCTTTGCCGAAAAAGGGGCCTGGACCCGGCTCGCCTTTTACGGTACCCATCTGGGCATCATTGTGCTGCTGTTTGGAGCGCTCCTTGGATCGTTGTTTGGCATCGATGCCCATGTGAATATTCCAGAGGGAAAATCCGTTGGCTCCGTTCAGCTGAGAAGCAGTGGCATCACCGTTCCCCTTGGTTTTGAAATCCAATGCAATGATTTTAATATCGCCTATTACAGCACCGGTGCCGTCAAAGAGTACAGATCCGGTCTGGTTATTCTGGAAAATGGTAAAGCGGTTGTGGAAAGAGATATCATTGTGAACGATCCCTTAACATACAAGGGGTTCACCCTGTATCAATCAAGCTATGGTACCGTTCCTGCCAGGACAAAGATCCTGAATTTAACCAATAGGGCCACGAAAGAAGTGACCCAGGTTGAAATCGAAAGGGGTAAGACGATTCCATTCCCCGGTGGCGAAAAGTTTCTGACCCTCAAAGCGGTCAAGAAAAACCACACCCTCATGGGTCAAGAAGTGGGAGAGACCTATGTGTGCGAAATTACACAGGCGGGTGAAGCCCCCGTGGAGGTGGTACTGCCCACCCGATTTCCCTCCTATGACAAGATGAGAAAGGGAGAGTGGATACTGAATGTGGCAAAGCAGGAAAAACAGTTTTACACAGGGATATCCGTCACCAAAGACCCGGGGGTATGGATGGTTTATACGGGATTTATAATGCTCCTTGCAGGCTGCTTTATCTCTTTTTTCATGTCCCATAAAAAAATATTCATCGCGGTGATGAAAAACCATACCGGAACCCATATAACCGTATCAGGTGCTTCAAACAAAAACAAACTGGGGATACGACTGATGGTCAAACAAATATCAGAGCATCTCCGGTAACTATTCGGTCAGCACCCCATTTCACCTGTTTTTGCCTGCTCACCTGACATTGGTATGCTGCGCAGTCGCCCAATGGGCGAATATGGGGCACTGGTTAAACAGCTGCATTCCCAAGGCGAATATTTACCATCTCCGCGCCCAAAAGCTAAATGACACCGTCTCTTAAGCACAAGGAATTTTCATGAACAGTTCACATGTTTTATCCGTCACAACATTTGTTTACGGACTGGCTGCGTTCTTTTATATCACTGCATTAATTTTCAGAAAACCGTTGCCCGGCAAAATTGCCCTTTGGGTGACCCTTGCCGGGGTTACCGGTAATATTGCAGGCTTTATACTGAGGTGGCAGGAGTCCTATGCGGCCGGATTTGGCCGAATTCCCCTTTCAAATCTCTATGAGTCCCTGGTATTTTATGCCCTGACCATTGTGGTGGTTTATCTGTTTATCGAATTCAGATATAAGGGTCGCACTCTGGGGGCGTTTGCCCTGCCCCTGGGATTTTTATGCCTGGCCTACGCCTCACTTTCTCCGGACATGGGGGTTCAGATAAGGCCCCTTATGCCTGCGCTTAAAAGTAACTGGCTGTCGGTGCATGTGATGGCCTGCTTTGTGGGCTATGCGGCCTTTGCCCTTGCCTTTGCCCTTGGTATCATGTTTCTGCTCAAAATCAATGGCGGTGATAACAGGATAACACATGCCTTCCCGGACCTTGAGATCATTGATGAATTGACCCATCAGATGATAATGCTGGGGTTTTTATTTCTCTCACTG
This sequence comes from uncultured Desulfobacterium sp., assembly GCA_963674605.1. Classification (GTDB taxonomy): domain Bacteria; phylum Desulfobacterota; class Desulfobacteria; order Desulfobacterales; family Desulfobacteraceae; genus Desulfocicer. The sequence goes on from OY771474.1 coordinate 4,241,873, forward strand.
GGTATCATTACTGGAGCTGTCTGGGCTAACTCAGCCTGGGGCAGGTATTGGGGGTGGGATCCCAAGGAGACCTGGTCGCTGATCACCTGGTTTGTATATGCCATACCCATTCATGCCCGCTTCATGCGCGGATGGCAGGGAAAAAGAATCGCTTTTCTTTCCATTATTGGGTTTGCTGCGGTGATTTTTACCTATTTTGGTGTTAATCTGCTGCCGGGACTTCACAGCTACGGCGCGTAGCGCCGGGACAAGGTACTGGACGCGGTCAGCACCACTATTCACAATTATGGTGATATCATACTTATCTTCCTTTTTTCGATTAACAGGTCTATACCTTCTTTTGGTTGTGCCCATAACCGACAACATCGCCCAGGCAAAGTGTTTTGTCGACATTATTGATACTAATATGCTCAAGGACGCATTTCTAATGCATCCTTATTTCCATGTATGTCAGATATAAAGGCAAGTTTCATAATGTATCTTTATTGCTATTTCTTAAATGCACATCATTAGCAGCGCCAACAGCTTTCGCAGAAAACGCCTCCTGTTCTCGCGCCCTGGTGCAGCGTCATGTTCTGTTAATTGTTCATATCCCAATAGATAATTTGGGCTTGGTCATAAGATGGGGCATGCTGGGGAGGGGTCAGTCTTGCAATACTGGCGCTTTTGTTTAAATATCAACTTGTTAAGTGCGCCTGTGGCGCACCTTAATGCCGAGTTGAGAATGGGTTTGACGCACGCCGCAGCGCACTTAGCAACGAGTTGGAGCAGTCAACCCACGTGGGTCGCTCCTCAACTCGGCAATACACAGGTGGTTGTCAAAAGCACAATAACACAAGCCTGACCCCGTTGGTTCACCAAATCTGACGGGTGGCCCATGTTGTGACCAAGACCGATAATTCTATTATTTGGTTCAATATTTTAAAAATTCTTTTTTTCCAGTTTTTTTCTTGATCCTTGTTAGAAATTCCTCCCTGTTTTGGTTTCACAAACAGGCTATCCACTTAAGCCAAGACAGGCTTTAAAATAAGTTTTTTTCGCAATAGCCCAAATTCTGGCGTTGCAAACAAAAAGTACACATAAACTCGATGATCAAGTTTTTTGAGGCAGGGGCAAACTATTTAATTTGTGCTAAGAATTTCTTTTTTGTTTTGATATTCCTCTTCATTGATCTCGCCTTTGGCAAACTTCACCTTCAAGATCATGAGAGAATCATTTTTATCAAGTTTTTCTGAGCAGTTGCTTTGAGATGCCTTGAATAATTTAAATATCAGGGTTGCTATAATGGCAATGATAAGCCCTGTAATGGCAAAGCCTATAATTCCTCCGCCAAAAAACCAATGCCCGTATGCCCCATTGTAGCCACAATTCCACATTTTTGTACTCCTTTTTTATGTATAATTCATATGTATGTAACAGTGAAAGAAAATTTTTTTCACTGTTACATACTCTGTCAACAATTATAGATTACCAGCATCCGGCAAAATTATGTTTGTGCCCTGTGATACCACAACCCCAGCCCTGACCGTATCCCATTCCACCTATAGCGGAGACGCTATACTGTTGGGCTTTACTCCTGAGTTCATTTTCGGATTTGCTGATCTGTTCAGACAATGCCCTGGCTCTTTTGTCGTCAGGGTTGGTACCTGCCATTAATGCACTTAACTCTGCCCTGTCCGCTGATATGGAAGATCTCAGATCCTGGGTATCATTCGCAAAGGACTGATAGGCCTCGTCGTTGTAGCCGCTCTGATTATAATTCCCATTTCCATGCATCCCATTTCCATGCATCCCATTTCTATGTATCCCATTTCTATGCATCTGATTTCTGTTCATACCGCCGCATCCCCAGGCAAAGGCAGTCACTGTAAAAAAACCGACGATCAGTATTGCTGTAACTGCTGTAATGACTTTCTTCATAATAAACTCCTTTGTGTTGCGTTAATAAATAAACTCTCGCTATCTGCCTCTCTACTTTGCAATGGGTGTGCCAATAGATAAGCTCAAATCACAAATATCTGTAATAATATGATATTTATGATATTTTAAAATTTATTAATGCAACTTGCCTTGCAAAAACAACATGTATGATTAAAATTTAAACGGTACTTTTAAAGTTGACCGATTAAATATTAATCACCTAACTGGATTTTGACATGCTCATTCAAAAAATAAAACGTTTTAACCCCTTTGTTTCTCCGTGGTTGATCATAGTGATAAGCCTTGTGCTCATTAGTGTCGTCGTTGTCCAGGCTGTGATGAACTATAATCGTGAAAAAGAATATATGGGCCAACTTTTGGCAGAAAAGGGATCTGCATTGATCAGATCCTTTGAGGCCGGTACTAAAACCGGTATGATGGGACTCTTTGGTAACGAGGCTCATCTGCAGACCCTTTTGGAAGAAACCGCATCTCAAGGAGATATTTCTTATATTTTTATTGCGGATAACACCGGGAAAATACTCGCCCACAATATCAGGCAAAAAATTGGGAATCGGTTAAACAAATTACAATTCGGAGGTAAAATATCCGCCCTTGATAAGCCACACTGGAGGATCGTTAGCGGAGAAGATCAAAAGTCCTATTTTGAGGTATACAAAACCTTTTTACCAATTTTAAAAAATCAGGGTTCCGTTTCTGGAACAGGAATGATGAATAGAATGGGGAACCAGGAGAACATGCGCATGTGGTGCGCTCCCGGATGGATGAAGGATTTACCCCAAGATCGCATTTTAGATCCTAAAAATCGACCGATAATATTTATCGGAATGGATGTAGGTCCCTTTAAGACCGCCCAGGCTGAAGATCTACGAAATAGCGGAATCACTCTGTCGATAATTTTTTTCTTAGGAATGGCAGGGATGGTATCTTTGTTTTGGGCTCAAACTAATGCTCGTTCCCATCGGCTGCTTCAGGATGCAAGAGCATTTGCATCGGAACTGGTAACAAGCCTTCCCATGGGAATAGTTGTGATAAATGAGAAATCAACCATAACCTATATTAACGACGCAGCGTGCTCTCTTTTGAGAATCCGTATGCATAATACCAAAGGAATGAATGTGAAGGATATCTTCCCGGCAAACCTTTTAGACTTGCATGAAGCGGTTAAAATCGGGACTCCTGTTTTGGAAAAAGAATTAATACTCGAGACTCAAAAGAACAAGGCCGCCCCGGTTTCTGTGACTGTGACAGAAGTCATTGGAGAACTGGGGAATTTTATAGGTAATGTTTTTTTATTAAAAGACCTCAGCGATCTTCGGGCTTTGGAAATCGAAATTCAGAGAAAGGAAAAACTTGCTGCTGTCGGGACCCTTGCTGCAGGCATCGCCCATGAGGTCCGAAACCCATTGAGCTCGATAAGAGGGTATGCAACATTCTTTGGAAGCTTATTTGATAAGGGTACTGAGAACCGGAACGCGGCCAACATAATGGTAGAAGAAGTTGATCGGGTAAACAGAGTAATTTCAGAATTGCTTGAATTTGCAAGACCTGTAAATCTAAAATTGGAAAAAACGGATATCACAGAATTTATCAATAATTCCTTGAGAATTATTAAATATGAGGCTGAAATGGCCAATGTAAAAATAATAAAATCCATTGGTAGCCCGCTTCCCGATGTAGAGATTGATAATGACCGGTTTACCCAGGTCCTCCTTAATCTATATATCAATGGCATTCAGGCAATGAAAAACGGAGGCGATCTTACCATTGAAGTTGGACTTAAAGAAGAAAATGTTGTTTTTATGATTTCAGATACGGGAAAGGGAATCCCCCCTGAAGATCAAGCCAACATATTTAACCCCTATTTTACCACCAAAAAGATGGGCACAGGGCTTGGGCTTGCTATAGTTTACAAAGTGATCGAGAGTCATCATGGGACTGTTAACATCGTAAGCACAGAGGCAAAAGGAACAACTTTTGTGATTTCAATACCTATAACCGGGAACCGGAGAAACTGATATGAAAGGCAATATATTAATTGTAGATGATGATAAAGCCCACCTTTCCATGCTTCAAACACTTTTGAAAAGCCTCTTTGACTCTATTAAATGTGTAACAGATGGGGAAGACGCAATTCGTGAGGCACGGGAAAACCCTTATGATATAATCCTTATGGACGTAAGAATGGCGAACGTGAGCGGTATGGAAGCGCTTCAGAGAATAAAAGCCTTCAATCCTTCTATACCCATAATTATTATGACGGCATATTCTTCGATTGATAAAGCAGTTGAGGCAATGAGGCTGGGAGCAGATGATTATTTAACCAAACCGCTAAATTTTGACGAATTAAAATTGTCCATTGAACGGGCAACCAAACATCTTCAATTATCCATTGAAAATGTGCAGCTAAAAGAGAAATTACTTTCTAAACTCAGTTTTTCGGGAATAATTGGTTCCAGTTCCGCAATGAAAGATGTCATTGACACAGCAAAAATTGCTGCTCCAACAGATGCAACCATCCTTATTTCAGGTGAAAGCGGAACCGGTAAGGAGTTGTTTGCAAAGGCGATTCATAATAATAGTAATCGGAAAAAGAATCGATTGATCTCAGTAAATTGTGCTGCTCTCAATGAGACATTACTGGAATCTGAATTATTTGGACACGAAAAAGGCGCTTTTACAGGGGCGGACAATAAACGGAATGGCCTTTTTATTTCTGCTGACAAAGGGACGATATTTCTCGATGAAATCGGTGAAATTTCAATGACAATGCAGGTCAAACTACTCCGGGTAATACAGGAGAGGGAAATCCAAAGAGTTGGCAGTGATAAAACAACAAATATCGATGTTCGTATTATTGTTGCAACAAACAGGAACCTGGAAGAGGAGGCAAAAAAGGGGCGTTTCAGAGAAGACCTATTTTACCGACTTAATGTGATCAACATAAAAGTACCGCCCTTAAGGGACAGAAAAGAGGATGTCCCCCTCTTAGCCCAAAATTTTTTAACCAAGTATACTAACAAGAACAAAAAACAACTTAAAGGGTTTACCCCCATGGCAATGGACGCTTTAACAAAATATCAATGGCACGGAAATGTCCGTGAACTTGAAAATGTCATCGAAAGGGCGAGCATTTTATGTATGGGGCAGTATATATCTGAGAAGGATTTGCCGTTGAATATCATGAAAGATTATCATCCGGAAGATTCTGTTCAAGCTCAACTTTCAGGTGGAGGAAAGTCTCTTACCGAAATTGAAAGCATCGCTCTCATTGAAACTTTGAAACAGACAAAAGGCAATAAAACTGAAGCGGCGAAAATTTTAAATATCACGAGGACGACGTTGAATAATAAACTCAAAAGGCACCATTTAAGCCTTGAAAGTATACTACCGGTTGCTCAAGAGTGATGGTTGATATGTATGTGACGCTTTTGAATAAATCTTCAAGCACAACATCTGGTATAAACCAAACTTTCAATTTTTCATGTGAAATTTATCTATATGGGACCCGGATATTGAATCTTAACTTTTGACAGAAAGATGACACTAAGGATTGAGCTCGACCTTGCAGGTCGACACAATCCTCAGTGTTGTGATCAAAGCCTGAATTTTATTTCAGAGAATATGTCTAATTTTTCAATTTATCAAGGGACTTGCTGAAGGTTTTTGCATTATCCCCCCGAAGGTTTTCAGTAAGGCTCCGTTAAAAAATAAATTATGCAAAAGTCTCTGACGCCTCCCCAGTTCAGTGGTTTATCAAGTCTTTGTGTAACTTCCACAATTCAATACTTCTCCTTTGAGCCCTTTGGTTCTATGGCCTTTTCTTTAGCCGGATAGATACCCCCTTCCTTCACCCGCAGGATAAACGGATTTTGCTCCCAATACGGCGTCTTACCAAGGGCCTTATATTCCTTTTTAAGTTCCTCTGTGTAAAGGCGATATTTTTCCGGCACGACCCCTGCTGCCTCCATACCCGGAAACGCCATGCGCGAAAACGGAATCTGCCGATATTCCGTGAGTGATTTTTTCCTGTTTGCCACGGATCTTTTTACAAAGGGAATGACGTATTTTGCGTCATTTTTCTTTATGCCAACGGCAAACGGATTGTCCTGGTTAGACCGCGGATTCAAATCATGCAGATACGCCGCAAAGTAGCCGACCTTGAAAATCCGAATCTTCGGCGGAGGCATGTCCCGGATTATATTCAATCCTTTTCCGGGTATTTTAAATTCACCGTTCTGATCGGTTCGTGTTTCAAAATAATCGTAATATTTCTCACTCGGCTCAATGGTCAACCGGAAAACAGAAGTGACCCACATGGCCGATACGACCACGCCGGGAATCGGTTTTCGGGTTTCAGAATCAATGATTTTGCCTTCAATGTCGCGGTCTTTTCTGAAATAATCAGAAGCGGTTGAGGTGTTTATGGATATTGAGACAAGGAATATCAGTGCCCAGAAAAATGTTTTAAGGAATTTTGGGGGAAATAATGTTTTCATGAGAAATTCTTCCATAAATTATAATCGCGGTGCTGACCGGCACCGCGGTTCACGGCGGCGAGCCGCCGTGAACGATGAAGTGAGCCGCCGCGCCAACAGCGTCCGCGAAAAAGGCTCCCGTTCACGCGGGCGGCTCTACTGACTCTTTATGCCATTGTTACTTGATTAAGGTTAACCAATTATTTTCACATGCAAAACTTTTTTTGATATTCTCCGCCATGATTAAAAAACGGTTGGCCGGTACTGAAAACAATATTGTGTCGGATGCTATGTATTTTCTCATTGCAGGGTCCAATGCACCAATAGTTGCTCTTGGTTGTTTTTTACTTTTCTCTTTGTAGGGTATAGTCCACATGCTCTGACAACCTGATGCAAATGGAATAATTGCATTATTGTTTTTAGGGCTGTCAAAATTCGACAACGTTACCAAACCGGACAGGCTCAGTGGATTTACCCAATAATTAACAACCTCAATACAAATATTGTCTTTTATTTGTCCGAGTTCACTCAATATCAAGTATTTATTTCTTGGTTCTTCGGCTTTGATCTGATTGTAAAATTCATTACCGTAAGTAATATTTTCTTTAAACTTTTCTTTAGACGCTAAAAAACCCCCGGCCTTTTCATTGGGTTGCTTAAAACCAAAATAACATGCAGCACCGCTGCAACCGGCAGAACGTTGGGAGAAACATATTTTCTTTCCTTTCGTCACGTCTTCAATTAGCTTAAACATGCATGTCCATTGATTTGCCTTTAACTCTATTGAATCGTCAGGAAAAACCGATGAAAAATACCAACCCATTGTCGGCAACGTGACGGGGAAATGGTGGATAAATTCGCGGTTACTTTTTTTTATTATTCTCGAATCCATTCTTTTACCCAATTGGTTTCAATTGCTTCCCGTACAACAAACGGATCATTCATAGCCAATTCTTTGGCCGTTTCCATATTTTCTGCTTCGAAAATAATTAATCCACCGCTTCTATCAGAGAATGGACCGCCGGAATAATTGATAGGTTTGCAGTCTTTCCAATAGTTAATATGTGCAGGGACAATATCCCGTATTTTTTCTGGTTCATTTTTCATCAAATAGAAAAAAGCATATTTTTTTAACATTGTTAGCCGTTGTTTCGCATTGATTTCCGAATTTTTAACCTGATCTTCAATTATCCGACATAAATCGGTGAGAGGATCAATGTTTTTTAGTTTATCAGCAATATTTTTACAACATGTGTGAACAGCTTTATCCCCAAGTAATTTTCCAATTTTACCTGCTACAATAGGGCCTTTGTATTTTTTTGTGCAAACTTCGGCACCGACCCCAAGTTCCACCAGCCGAGATGAATTTTCGTGATGATCAATACCAAACGGTGTTAATAGTTGAGGTATGCCGGCTTTTAATGCCTGGGCGCAAGTTCCTATTCCGGCATGATGAACCAGTAACGATGCGTTTGGAAGAAGTTTGCTAAAAGGTGCATATTCACAATAAAAAATACTTTTAGGTAGATTCTTAGGAATATGATCCTTGTATCCGGAGATAAAAACAGCACGGCTGTTAAATATTTCACATGCTTTCATAGATTCTTTGAAAAAGATCGTTGCATCTTTTACAGCCGAACCTGCAGTGAAAATAATAGGAGGATTACCAATATCGATGAATTCTTTTAGCTCTGGTTGCAACGGCTTATTGGAAGCGTCATCAAATAAAACAAAATTTGTCAGCTCTGTATTATTCGGCCAATCAGCTTGAGGTTTTGCAAACCAATCCGGAAACAATCCAATAACTTTTTCCGGAGAATGAATCCAGTCCTTCATTATTCCTTTCACAGGTGGTAAGCCGAGTTTATCACGCATTTCGTTTATCGGAGGAGCCATAATCTTGTCGGCGACTATATCAACTATTTTCCATACACCATACTTGTAAAATTTCGGCATCCAATCCGGCATCCACAGCCCATAGTGCCTGGCAGGACGTATGCTTGAACGAAAAGAAACCGGTGATAAATGACATGTTATTAATGGTATACCAAGTTTCTCCTGAGCTATTCTCGCACCAAAGGCCATTGTAATACCAATTACGATGGTTTCACCAGGAGTATATTTTTCTTTTATGGTATCATAAACTTTTTGCATAGATGGAAAATACAGTCGATTTAATATTGGAATCATTATTTCTGATGGATTATTTAAATCAACTTCTTCAACCATTTTGTTGTAGTCTTCAATACTTCCGACCGATATGAAATCCAATCCAGCGTTTTGAACTAATTCATAAAAATAGCTGTTTGATATAAAAGTAACATTGTGTCCCCTTTGTCGAAGCGTGGTGCCGATTTTTATAAAAGGATTCACGTCACCCATACTACCAATCGCAACTATCAGAATGTTCATAATATTCCTCTTGTCAACTAAAGTTCAGGCATTTTAATCCAAAAAGCTAATGCCGCAGAATACAGGCCACGAGGTACGAGCGATCCTTTGTGAAACCGTATGTTTTACTCTATAATCTCCAATTCCCATTGAAATAGGTCTCTTTAACGTCTTTGGCTTTTTCCTCCGCCCAAGTTTCCACATGGTGAAGTCATTTGCTTATAATCCATATTTCCTCCATTTCCTTTGATAAGCATAAGGCTAAACTGTGGGGTGGCGCGGTCCTCGCTGTCCTACAGCAGTGGCTGGTTAAGACGTGAATTAATTTAACACAAATTTTCAGAGAGTTACAAAAAACTCACATACACCATCGCCCCTACCAATTGCCTGCTTAATTTCGACCTTGACCGCTCTCTTTGCAACTTTAGAAAAAATTATCTCCATCATTCCTTTGGAACAGAGACATTGCATAGGATGCAGTTCAATCATACCGGATCGAACGAGTGGGCATCCGCACTCATAAAAAATGCCATGCACAAGATTATCTTCAAAAGCCCACTTGCCTTCTAAATTTCGTGAATTACGCAGAATGTTCCAACCGCTTATAAAATCTTTAATACTATTTATCTGTTGACCCAAAAAGCTTTCACATAGCCTTAACAAATCATCGACACAGTTCGTAGCGGCCCGTTTCATTATTGAAGATCTTTGTTCTGCTGATAGGTTATCGATGCTTTCGTGTAAATTGGCTACCCATTTTCTGTTTTTATCTATCGGTATTTTCATTCTCTTTTGTTGCATAGCCTTAATGGTTTAATCACTTACAACTAAAGGCGCGCGAGCATTTTTGAATTCTGCCAATATAAAGTTCGCGCACCTTTTGTTGTCAATTTGCATTTTGTGATTATGTGATTTTAATAACTAATTTTTCACATTTAGACTTAATATCATCAGGAAAAATGCAACTTTTCCGTTTCACTCGGTCAAGGTGGATTCCTAATAATTCAGATGTCGCAACTTCCTCCTCTGTTTCAGCATTATACATGATATGAAGAAAACGAAGTGTTTTGTCTTTTACTTCTAAAATTTTGGATTTAATTACAAGCAAATCGCCAGAAATTACTTCAGATTTATACTTTGTGATTTGCTCCAAAGCGGCCATTCCTCTTTGATTTTCTTGAATGTATTTATTAGTAATCCCCACTATTGAAAACAAATGCCATGTTGCCTCATCAAACTTAGCAGTATACCACTGTACATTCATATGATTCATATGATCTAATTGGTTCGGATAAACAACGCCTCTATATGTTTCAATCATTGATTATTCTCTCTTTTATTCGCATATAGCGCAGAATTAAGGGACCGGGAAACAAAACCAAATCATTTTGCTATGAATGAAAACTACGATTAAAGAATGCCGTTTTAAAACAGCTTAGTATTTCCCGGTGTCACTCAAATGACAGTTGTAAATGCATTCTATGCCAACTGATTGATATTATTCGGATATTTACTTGCTTGGGATAAGATAACTTCCTTTAATTGAACCGATGTATTGCCAATGGGTTTTGCGAACAAGTGGGGTCCGAATTGCAACGCAACAGTCCTCACAATATACTTTTGATTTGTATTGATACTCTTTACCAGAGCTAATCCGCTTTTGACATTTGTTGCAGAGCGAGTACCTGGATTCAATTTTGGCTGATTTTTCAATGCTTGAATTCAATATTTTACAATCCTTTTTGCTTCACTATAATGGTTTATTAACCAATTTTTCCATTTTTGGACCTAAACTACAAACTTTAAAATTTTAAATTAGAAACCATTAGGGTTTTCATAATTTCTATCAAGAAAGCTACCCTTAATATTATTTGATATTTCAATAAATCGATTTGAAGGCAATGAAAATGATACCATATCCTCAGGTAAAAAAAGCCTAGCCTGTGGATCCATCAGCCCGATAACACTCTTTGGCTTTTTTTGGAATTGTTCATTATAAGGAATAGTAAAGAGAGACTGACACCCAGAAGCAAAGGGGGTTAGGACATTATCCATGTTTTTTTCTCTATCGTAGTTTGATAATACTACAAGACTTGCCAACCCCTTAAGATCAGGAAAAAGGCTGACGACTTCAATAACTCTGTTATTATCTATATTATCAATTGGTTCCACGTATAAATATTTTCCTTTGGGAGAATGAATACTTGTCAAAGATTCCTGATGATACCGCCGGGCAAGCTCCCTGCTTTTTTTAAATCCTTCTGTTTCCGATATAAATTGACCATCGTCATTTATGAGTTCACAGAAGCCGTAATATTCCGCAGGCCCAGTGCATGCATTTCCAAAATATTCTGAGAACTGCATCCTTTTTCTATTTTTAGTAATCATTTTTAAATACATGCACATACAGACCCATTTATCCTTTTTAAAGACGAATGAATCTTCAATATCTTCCGCAGAAAAATACCAACCAATTGCAGGGTATTTAAAAGATATTCGTTCTGACATCTTTTGAAGGCTCTCTTTGCTCGTTTCGGCATTCATTAGTATTTCCTCAATCACATACAAACCGGGCAATACCTATTTCCGGATCAGTACTTGCCATTTTTAATAATTGACGTTGATAAAAACTAAAATAGAGTTTTCTGTCACAGAAATCTTTTCTATTCATGCATTTTAATTGTCCAAACGTGCGTTTTTTGAGCCTTATTGTTAAATGAATCGGTATAATATCTGTTATCCAAAGGATGATCAAATCACTTTAACAGGTATGCAGATATCGACATCAAAAAAGAGATCTCCATTGATAATTCTTTCCCCATAGCATCTCTCGAATGATTCCCGGTTGTCCCATTCATAACCACTATTAACAAGCCATTCGGAAAGCAACCAACTCCAGGCGTCTGCGAATTCATCCCTTTTCAGCAGAAAGCGGCAGACACCACACTTCCCCCCGGAAATTTTAGTTGTCCCGACAGGTCCTGACGGATTTACAGAATCCATCACCGGAATCGCCACCATGACCCTTAGTTTTTTAGCTTCTGTGATTTTGGGATTGTCATGGTATATATTCCATAAGACAGCGTTGTCATTAATTAATTCACGTGCAGCAGCCCACTGAAGGAGTTGGGTATATAATTCCCCGAATAGAACTTCCCCGCCCTGGTAGGGGCCAATATTACGAATGTAGACAAACTCAAAAGGAAGAATATCTTCAATAACTACCTGTCGAATTGAATTTCTGAAACAATAAGTCCAAACCGGGGAACTCCGATTAATGGAAAATTCAACATGCTCAATTTGTACCGGTGTTGATTCTTTACCCAAAAATCCTTTTGACTTATTCCTCCATTCAGTCGCCGTCATTTTGAAATGGTTCTTAAAGCTTTTCGCAAATGAAGAAGAAGTCTCAAAACCGAACATCAGAGCAACATCAGTAATAGATACTTTTGAATTTGCTAACAGCAGTTCAGCAGATTTTTCCAGTCTGACTCTCTTAATATATTGATAGATAGATTCTCCCACATAAGCACTGAAAATACGATTAAGATGAAATTGTGAATAATACGCGACTTCTGAAAGTTTCTTAAGGGAAAGATCTTCACCAAGGTTTGCCTGAATATAGTCAATAACCCGATTGATACTCGCTTTATAGAAATCGTTCATGTAAGTTCAACCAATTAAAGCGTTTTTCTTTTAAAATCGCACGGTAGGAACGCTGGTCACCCAGCGCCCCCCGCACAGACCCGGACGTGCGGTTTTCCCGCATCCGGTTCCTCGGTCTTGTTCAATACCTTTTCATTGTTCTTTCAGTTGGATGAGAGCATCCGCGCTTGTTTCCCGGTTTCCCGGGGCGCAGCTCGTTTCCAACCGAGCTGCCTCGACGTCCAAAACTTACAATAGCCGGTGTATCTCCGCCATGGGTCCAAGGCTCGATACGGGTGGGTGGCTAACCCTTACTGAAACTCATTACTGGATTTCAACCGGCAGGGACTTTCACCCTGCAAGATGCACCGAGCTTTCCTCGGCCCGATGGGGTGGAGCGCGGGGCGGTACACCCCATCGTTATGAATTTTATCCTCCGTCCCGTACCCGCAAAAAGACACCTTCCGGCCTTGAGAATAAAAACGGACAAAAAATTTCATCCGACCCTGCGACAAGGGATGGTGGATAAAATCCTGTTGAACTTAACCCTGGATATGTGTACCAAATATATATGGGGATTGTAAATAGATTTCAGGAATGTAAAAAAACAAAAAATTAACAGAATTTTTAGAATGGCTCTTTAATATTTTTTTATCTCAAAGTTTTTTCCAGAATCCCTTTTTTACACAATGGGTAGCACCGGATATCAGTTCCGGTCAAGTCAAGCATAATTTCCTCGACGGATCTGCCAGCCCCGGTTTCTTGGGATTTCGCTCCCAATACTTTGAAAGACAGGGCAATATTTTTTTGTTTGTAGCGGTTTGCAAACACCTGATACGTATGAAATGCTGGGGAGGTACATGGAGAAGAAAACGGCGGATAAACTTTACCGCGTCCAGGGTGATCTCTTCACTGATTTCTTTTCTGCGATCTCAATATGCAAAGGTGACTTTTTCCCCTTCGCAGGCCTTTATCCTGTAGTTTCAGACTGCCACCCGGTGGGTATAACGCGCCATATATTCCAAAACAGTTTCCGGCCCGGAAAAAGGCGGTTTGGAATATAGCACCCAGTCTTTTGACCAAAGCTTGCGTGTTATTTTTCTGAACTCCGAAGGAGTTTCAAGAGATGCTGTCCGTCCAGGAGATTCCAGTTTCTTTGTGTCAAATGCCGCCTTGAGCTCTCCCATGAACTTGGCTCGGAACACCTTAGAAAAGGCTTTGGCCGGAAATAGAAAAGTCTCATTACTGCTCTTGAACTCTGACTTGTCTGGTGTCAGAACACCGCCCGGGATCCGACAATGAAGATGAATGTGATCATTGAGCAACTGATCCCAGGTATGCAGAACTGCAATGACACCAAGCTTGCCACCTAACTCGTTTTTCGGATTTTTGCCAAATGTCAGCAGTATTTCCGATGCTGCCTTGAACAGAAGATTATAGCTGAGCCGCTTGTTGCACAAAGCAAGAGGATTGATTTCATGGGGCAGAGTAAAGGCTGTATGAAAATAGGGAACCGGTAAAAGCTCGCCCTTCCGGTTTTCTAACCACCTTGCCTTGGCCAGGGTTTGGCATTTTGGACAATGGCGATTGCCGCATGAGTTGTACAGCTCAACTTCATGGGCCGGATCATTTCATCACGTAGCTTTGTCATGTTACCTCCTTGCAAAGAGTTAAAAGCAGATAAAGGTAACGATAAAGTCAATCATGAAGAATAGGTAAGAAGTTTTTCTGTTTTTTTATACTTGAAACAAAAGAAGGGGATGTGAGGAAAGTATTGATTATGCGACGGATACTGCCCCGCGAGGGCTTAGTTCAACGGAGAGCTGAGGGGCGCCGCCAGTAACTTACGCGGAATTCGACTTCCGTTCACGGCGTCCCTTCTACCGACTTGTAAGCTAAAATATTTAGCTTTATTATTAAGTGCTTACATACACAAATTGCAAAAAGATTTCTAACAAAAAGTTCTTATATAACGGAATAACGGCTCATACTTAAAACCAAAATCCTATCAAGGCTCCTTTCGTGCTTCCCATTGTTCCATGCACTTTCTAAAAATATGGGGGTAGACGACGAAATGACGGAATGGCCGGATACAGTTCATGTAAAACGCGCTGAAAGCGTTCCTATACTTAATGTACACCGCAAGACGGACCTTCCACTTCCCTTCTCCCGAAGGAGACCAAGCATAATGCATTAATGCATGCTCGGTTGAATTGGAGAGTTCATGGAGGGTTTCGTCCTCGAAGGTATACACTGGCCTAAAGCTCATATAGTCTTTCGTTGAGATGTCCATCGCGCGTTCCAGACTGTCTTTCTCAAGATCGCTTTCCTGCAAACGATCCCGAAGACTCTTTTCCCGGCAACCCGGAATAGGGAGATTATTCAAGTTATTATCGATGCGAAATAAAGCTCCGAAAATCTTTCGGATTCTGAATAGCATTCCAGTTAGTGAGCCATCATAAATACTCTTCATCATAGGCTCAATGGCGGATTTCTGGAACAAATGCAAATCTACCTTGTCCTTTACGTTAAACTCGTAGGGGAACTCCCAGGTATCCTCGAGTAGGAAATCGGAAGCCAAAGAACGAACCCTCCAGTCGAATTTGGTGTGCGTAGAAGCTGCGGCAATAAAATCCATAGTTGTTCCTTTGTAAAGATAGTTTTTACCCAAAATAATGGGCCATTATTGATTCTTAGTACTAAAGTAAATATCGGTAGTGCTTAACTTCCCAGCTAAAACCGTGGAGCTGGACGGAGTCAGCACCGCGGTTCACGGCGGCGAAGCCGCCGTGAACGCTGCTAATCAGCCGCGCTGCTTTTTGCGTCGGCTGAATTAGCCTTGTTGTGTGCCGGGCACGGCACACGTCTTAAGGGTAAGCCTACACCTTAGAATCATGAAGGTCAAGGCAAGTCCCAAGCCCAGCCTGATGGAGGCGGGTCGAAGACGCGAAGCCACGGTATAGTGTTATCACAACGGGGTACCGGTGATGGTGCTTCGGAAGGCAGTGGTTCCGCCGAGACGGAGCAGCACAAAAGTACGGGGCGACGTACAGGAATCGCGTCAGGCGTGCATTATGGGACGAGCCTGCGACCCTCAGTTTTCTGGCTCCAGCCATGGATTCAGACCAAGGAGCTCCCAACGTGATGCCATACTCCAATGCAAAGCCCATTTGCTCTCAGGGTATACGCACACTGTCAAATCAGTATGTGTGGCAAGACCAAAATTCGCATACACCGGAAAACAATCGAGCGCTTTAAAGAAAGGGTTCGGGAACTTACAAACCGGAACTACGGGCTCAGCCTCCCCCAGATCATTGAAAAGCTAAATATATAACTCAGAGGATGGTGGAACTATTACTGCCTGTCCGGAGCAAGGTACATATTCAACTTCTTGAACGGCTGGATTATCCGGCGTTTGAGATGTGTTCTCTGGAAGCAATGGAAAAATCCCAGAATTAAAGTCCGTAATCTGCTTAAAAGAGGCATACCGTTTCAATATGCGGTTACTTGCGGGAATTCGCGCAAGAAACACTGGCGCATGAGCGGGGTAAAATGGGTCATCATGGCCCTGCTAAACAAGTATTTCCTTTTCCTTGGATTATTCCTGCCCGGGAACTGATCTGCCTGATCAGCCGAACCGCCTTGATACGTGATCCGTATGCCGGGTGGTATGGAAGGGCTCCTCAGTGATGGGGACTACACTGTGGCGAGTCGGGCAATCGCCGTCAGCGCCACTTTGAAGATAAAGAAAAATCGTTGTGATCATATCCTTTGGGCCGACCCGACGGAATGTCGGCAGGGGAAATTCTTCATGAAGAACATGATGTCCTCGGAGAAAGCCGGACAGCAATAATACGGCCCAGGTCTGAACCAGATAGGGGGTGACCCAGCAATCCGGATCGAGTTTGAGCGTTGCACCATGGTAACCGACCTGTCCCATTTTCTGGAAATCATATACCATGAGCAAGGCTCCGACTACGGCATCGGTCGTGTATTGATGGTAAGGAATTAACTGGCGGGGCAATAGGGAAAGGGTTCTGCCGGTCTTGACGCATAGAAACCTGGCAACCGGCACTTTCTCCTTTTTATAAGGGAAAAGCTCAACGGCATAACGATAATACTCTTTGATTGGCTTGCAGCAGTCTTCACCCTCGCAAATCAGACATTTCCTGCCAATATACTCCTGAAAACAGATGTTAAAAAAATCAGCTTTATATTCCCAGATGCTTGGATATGTGTTATCGAAAAGGTATTGGATATCTAATATCCTGTCAGGGGGTTGGGAAGGAGGTGTCTATTGGCGTAGAATGTTTCTCCTTTCCAACCTTTCCCTTTTTCAATGGTGTTGGTCAAAAATTCATTGTGACTTCCCTACATTAAAAAAAATGACTATACACATATCAGCGGTTGAATTAATTTGCAATTTTGCTTTGAAAAGACGTAGAAATAATGTTGTAATCAACATCCAGCAGGAAAAGCATGACCTACTGGCAGATTTGGAGGAACAGCATCAAAAATTTTAATGTATGGATATTTACCGTTAAAGATTGCCAGATCCCAAGGTGTATAGATATGGCTAATATTCTTGCCAATGCCGACAATTATCGGGCCGGCACTACTCGCACATAAAAAATAGATAAGTATCTTTCGGTATTGAGATAGTGATGATTTACAATTTGCGAATATGAAAATTATCAACCAGCAAGCTATAAATAATTTATCCAGAAGTTGCCCCCCGGAATGGAGAACGGTATTAAAAAACCAGTGATCTTTAAAGGGCCAAATATGGTTTTGTGCATCATAAAAGTACGATACCCACCAAACATCAAAACCACTGTATTCTGAAAAAACGGCTATAGCCAGAATAATCCCCGGCAAGGTGAGCATCATCCACCAATTCCCCAGACCATACAATTTGTCTGTTTTTGAGGATACAGACACTTTTATTTGCTCTCAACTGCTTTAGGTAAAATATCCAGTTCTTTCTGATATACTTTTGATTCAACCTCAAAGATTCCCAGCAAAGTATGGAACAAACAATCTTGACTGAATTCATTGTCTTGCTTTTGCATAACGGCTTTTACATCAATATCTTTGCTTATTTCGCTTCCAAACCACATAAACGACGCAATATGTTTTTGATCCTCTGGGGCTATTACATAAGGCAGTCCGTGTAGGTAAACACCATTTTCCCCTAAACTTTCGCCATGATCACTGAAATAAATTAATGCTGTCTCGTGAGTAGCATCATACTTTTTTAAAAAATTAATTGTTTTAGCCAAAAAATAATCCGTATATAAGATAGCATTATCGTAAGCATTTATTAGTTTTTCCTGACTGCACTCCTCGATTTGATTTGTTTTGCAGACCGGCTTGAACCTCTCAAATTCTTTTGGATATCTTTTATAGTACGCTGGGCCATGATTTCCCATTTGGTGGAGAACAATTAATATATCTCTTCCCTTGTGTTGAGCAATATATTGATCAAGTCCAACAAGCATCCCTTCATCTCGACATTCTCCGCCGGAACAGATTGTATTCTTCTTTGGATTTTTATAGTCTTCATAGGTCACCCGCAAGGCAACACCTTTTGAATCTGAGTTGTTATCTCTCCACAAAATATCAACAAAACCACTATGTGATAACACATCTAAGACATTCTCTGTTCTGTCGCCTTTGGCGTTACTGAATTCCTTCCTTGGGTAAACAGAAAACATACAGGGAACAGAATATGCCGTTGAGGTTCCGCAAGCGTGCATATCGCTGAAATTAATGATTTTTTCTTGCTTTAAACGAGGGTTTGTTTCACGCTCATAACCATTTAATGAAAAATGGTCGGCTCTTGCAGCTTCTCCGACAACGAGAATAACCAATTCTGTAAGTTCATCTTCCCCGTTATTATCGGGATCAACAATTTTGGCGTCCTGTCCAAGTGGAGATACTGTTCTTTCCTGTGTAGTAAATGTTCTATTCAGGTATTTCCCAAGAGAATAGATATAATATATTGGATTGGTATAATATCGTAAGGGCTTGTTTTCTCTGAAAAAAGAAGTGTAAAATTTGCTGAGAGAAAATACCATAACGAAGAGAATAAGCAGAGAAATTACGCAATTTCTCATTTTATGAATGAATGATTTTTTTAAAGGAAAACAGGTGATTTTCAACCTGTACACGAAGAGACTGGGAGTAACCCCTAACAGCAAGATATAACAAAAGAGTTTGAAGCTCAGTAGGTCGGAGGCTTCAGAATAGTTTGTTTCAACCATATTTTGAATCATATGGTGATCAAAAACGATATTATAATTATCCATAAAAAAGGCTGCACTTGATGAAATCATTAAGAGGCCAATTAATATGATTTTTGTTGTGTACCTTGAACAGCAAATGCTGAGAAGAAAAACAATGACTGATGTCAGGCCGATGGCGAGGGAGATGAGAAAAACAGCATTTTCAATGTTGAAAGGATATTTAACAAGAACATTTTGAAAAAATTTAAAATTATCGAAAATAACAAAAAATAATGCCGTTAGTAGGATGACTTTTGTAGTTGTGATTTCTTCTTTTCCATAAATAAAATCTGTACAATATTTTAATAATTTCATAATCGAATTCTCTTTATGCCTGTTCTACATGATGGTATTTGTTTCAGCATTGTTGCAAGATAAATACTCAAATTAAGTCATGCCTACAGTCTCAAATTGTAAGCCGAACGGGTCGGGCTGATCAACACCGTGGATGGGTGGAGCGCGGAGCGGTCCACCCCATTCGCGGTGCTGACCGGTACCGCATACAGATCAAGCAGACGGAGTCTGGTTGATCTGTGTGCGGTGTCCAGTCCAGTACCTTATGCAAAGTAAAGGTTCCTGGGCCCTATGAATGCAAGATTTGTATTCCATTTATATCCAAGGATAAATCTAATCGGCAAAATAGGGACAATGGCTCTATTGTCATTGATTTACTAAAGTTTCTACAATCTTCAACCTGAACTTGTGAAAGATCATTATAATTTTCAATTTTCACCATAGCAGATTATGCAAAGCAACTCGAAGCGTATATAAGGTTTTATGGGCATTTCAACAGCTTTCTTTGCATAATTACTTTCTTTGCATAAGGCGGCCCACTTTCGCCGGTATTTTCCAACATTGTCCTGGACGAGTTGGACAAGGAATTGGAGCGCAGAGGTCATCGATTTGTCAGATATGCGGATGATTTTGTCATATACCTTAGAAGTGAGAAAGCGGCGCAACGGGTTATGGAGAGTATCACACGTTTTATAACTGTAAAACTCAGGCTCAAGGTCAATGAAGAGAAAAGCAAGGTCAGCCGTCCCTGGCTGGACAAGTTTTTGGGATACACATTTATCAGTATGTGTGGCAAGACCAAAATCCGCATACACCGTAAAACAATCGAGCGCTTTAAAGAAAGGGTTTGGGAACTTACAAACCGGAACTGGGGGCTCAGTCTCCCCCAGATCATTGAAAAGCTGAATATGTACCTCAGAGGATGGTGGAACTATTACTGCCTGTCTGAAGCAAGACACATATTCAAGTCCTTGAACGGCTGGATCATCCGGCGCCTGAGATGTATTGTCTGGAAGCAATGGAAAAATCCCAGAACTAAAGTCCGTAACCTGCTTAAAAGAGGCATACCGTTTCGATATGCGGTTACTTGCGGGAATTCCCGCAAGAAACACTGGCGCATGAGCAGGGTAAAATGGGTCATCATGGCCCTGCAAAATAAATATTTCCTTCCCCTTGGATTATTCCTGCCCGGGAACTGATCTGCCTGATCAGCCGAACCGCCTTGGTACGCGATCCGTATGCCGGGTGGTGTGGGAGGGCTCCTCAGTGATGGGGAGTCCTATCCCGATGTGCGAGTTATATTAAAGCCTCTAAGCCTTTTCTTTCCATGATATCCAACAATTTCCTTGAGGCGCCAGTAGGCTTTTTATTACCCTGTTCCCACTTCTGTACAGTAGAGGTACTAATATTGAAAACGCTTGCTAATGCAGCTTGGCTTAAATTAAATCTTTTTCGGATTTCGGTTATTTTTTTTGGGGAATAGTCTTTAACTTCCGGAAGACATAATTTTTCAATATTTCTTAGAGTAATGTCATCAACAAGCCCACTTTTATTTAAGTCCCTTACGGTTTCCGTAATTGAATCTGAAATTGATTTTCTCATGTTGCCACCTCTTTTAAATCACCATTTTGGACCGCTATATCAATTTCACTTTCAGAAAACGAAAGTAAAATTTTAGCAAGTTCCTTGAAGACAAATAGCTCTTTGGGTGAAAGGTTTGATTTTTCATTTTTTGAGAAACCATGGATGAAAATAATCCTGCTCCCTTTTTTATAGCAAACAATCGTTCTTCCACTACCGCTTTTGCCTTGACCAGGGAAACGAATTCTTTTTTTGTAAATGTGCCCACCCAACTTTGCTTCGTAATTTCCGCTACCGACTTCTTCCAATGCTGTTTCCAAATCATTGATTGGTATTTTTTGCTTCGAAGCCCATTTTACAAAGTGCTTTGTCATTAATTTTCGCATAACAACAATATAGCACCTGGTGACATGATTTGCAATATCCCTTTTCCTGTATCCCGTTGGTTTTTAACGCACAACGCTTGAACTCACTGATTTTTACGGAGCGCAGCGGAGTAAAATCCAGTGCAGTGATTTGTGTACGCCCGGCATGGGCGTGAACTTATGGGGTGCAAGTCCCCTATACGTGAATCCTGTTAACAAAGTTACTGTTAACACAAGTATTAGCCGAAAACAAGGGCCGAACCGTGAGGAACCGTCTGAAGGAACTTGGAGTGCAAAATTATGAGCCGACGAACAGAAACAGCATATAAGGCCTGGTCTCCGGGTAAGCCAGCACAACATGTCGAAGCCCAGGATTCAGGAGACAGGGTAAATGCTGCGGTTATGTAGTGACAGTTCACGTTCTTATTCAGGGAGATCTGCTTTGCATGCATTGATTTTTTTTTGCAATAACTCCCGGGCAGGACCATACCTGGATACCAAGGTCCAGGCATCACCGGCTGTTGCCGACGGTGATGAGACACAAACAACGGGCAGCATTATTTTCTTTTAAGGCTGAGAATCGTAGTCGGCTTCAACATGATATTAAGTCAAAAAACTGGAAAGCTTTTCCACTTATGCTTGTTTTTTCCAGTTATTATGATATTGACACAGCCTTCATGGAAAACAAAAAACAATACCCATCCCATTGACTTTCCATTCTCCGAAAGAAATAAAAAACAAATCATCCACTCCTTCCCCACCCCATGTCTCGGAAAAAAACAAATCATCCTGTATAAAGAGAGAACTATTTTCCTTTTTTTCAAGTAAAAAAATATAACTTAATCTTAGGGATGTTACAGGAGGATGGCGATGCTGGGAGATCTCATACCATCTCAGAAGGCCCAACACCCTTGCTAATAACTTCGGCCAGTTAAAGCCAGTTTTTTGAAAACTGAAAACAAATCATGTGATTTCAGCACTTAATATTGACCTATGGCGCATATACATGGCATAGTAATGTCATTTTTTAAGCTATCCACATGCCACGCATCAGGCGTAAAATTTCACTGAATTCTTTAATAAAAGCGCCTTTGGAGGAAAATCAATGAAAATTGTAAACGGCGATTTAATCAAACTGGCCATGGAAGGTGATTTTGATGTCATCATCCACGGCTGTAACTGCTTTTGTGCCATGGGTGCAGGCATTGCCAGATCCATCAAAACGCAATTTCCAGAAGCCTTTCAGGCAGATCTGGCCACTGAAAAAGGAGACCGGTCCAAACTGGGTGATTTTTCTCATGCAACCTTTGTGCGAAATGGACATGATATCACCGTCATCAATGCCTATACCCAGTTCCATTACAGTGGCAAAGGGGTTCTTGCCGATTATGATGCCATCAGAAGCGTCTTTAAAAAATTAAAATCCCAATTTCCCGGAAAGCGATTTGGGTTTCCCCTGATTGGCGCGGGACTGGCCGGGGGAGACTGGCAGGTTATTTCCGAAATAATAAACCAGGCGTTGCAGGGCGAAGATTTTACCCTGGTCAAGTATGTCAGGGATTGAGAAGGGGATTTGAAAGAAATCAATGCCGGTCTCATAAAGGTGAATGCCATCAAAAAATGGAATTATTTTCTCCGGCTCAAGGATGCCGATCTTTACCAGATCCTGCAGGGGCTTCAGGGGACAAAGCACACCTTTTATGTGGGAGGTGTTGCCAAGTTTGAGCTGGCGGAACGGGTGGCGGCCCATGCCCGGGGTCTCATGGACGGGTCCTTTGACGGCATCCGGAAAAAAGAACGCCTGACCGTGTTGAAGAATCTCTGGTATTATTATTTAAAATCCCGTTCCCCGGAGAAGTTAACAACTCCTCAGCTAAAGCCTCCGGGGGGTACGCAATTTGTAGGCCTGGTTAAATGGTTTTTTGCAAAATCCTGATATTTAAATTGAAATTCATGGACAACCATTATTTTTCATGGCTTTGGCTTCCATGGTGATTGCCATTCATTTCATCAAGAATCTCTCTAACCTTTGCGGTTAGCTCTGTCATCAAAACCGGTTTGTTTATATAGCCCTTAATGCCCAGACTTTCAGGTGTTGTTTTATCAAGCCTTTCACTGAATCCTGTGCATATTAATATGGGAATATCGTTGCGAATTTTTATCATTTCCCGGGCAAGCTCCGTACCAAGCAATAACGGCATTGTCATATCCGTTATGACAAGATCAAATTTATGGGGGGTGGATCTAAACAATTCCAGGGCTTCGGTGCTGTCTGTTTTTCCGGTGACTTTGTACCCGGATCGCTCAAGCATCAGGATGCCTAAATTGACAATCTCTGGTTCATCATCCACCAATAAAATATTTTCATTTCCAGATTTAATGGGTTGATCCCCGGGGGGGAGATCCACTACATCTGGTTGGGGAATTATTGGAAAATATATTTTTACGACGGTGCCTTTCCCCGTCTCACTTGTTATATCAATACTGCCTTTATAGCTTTTTAGAATACCATGAACAACGGATAATCCCAGACCGGAGCCCTTACCCTGTTCTTTTGTGGTGAAGTATGGATCATAAATATTGTCAATTATCTCCGGTGGAATCCCCGTACCGGTATCACCTATGGTCAGGCAGCAGTATCTGCCATTTTCATGTTTTAATGTGTTCCCAGGCGCTGTTTTTTCCAAACGCAAGCTAAGGACACCCCCGGTTTCTTCCATGGCATGATAGGCATTGGTGCAGACATTCATGATAACTTCTTGAACTTCAGTGCTGTTGGCAAAAATATAAATATCATTTTCCGGAAGGGTCTTTTCCATGAGGATATTGGAGGGCATAATGGATCGCAACAGTTTTAACGTCTCTGTGATAATGTTTTGCACTGCCATTGGTTTATGTTCCAGATCTCTTTGATTACTGAAAGCAAGGATCTGTTTTACCAGCTCAGCAGCCCTTTTGCCCCCTTGGAGAATATTCTGCAGATTTTCCTGAACAGGATGATTTTCCGGCAGATCCTGCATGGACATTTCCGTAAAGCCAATAATGGGATATAAAATATTATTGAAATCATGGGCGATACCGCCGGCAAGGGTACCGATGGCCTTGATTTTCTGGGCTTGAAGCAGTTTTACTTCAAGGTGGTTCTTTTCCAGTTCTTCTGCTTTGCGCTGGGTAATATCCTGGATTACACCCACCACTTTACGTGGCAGTCCTGCGTCATCCAACTCAAGTTCTGCAATTGATTTGATGATTCTTCGGTTTGGGCCACTGACCGGATGAATTTCAAATTCAAGATCATAGGGCTTGTTTTCTTCTATAAGGTCAATAAGTGCCTGATGAACCCGTTGTCGTTCCGGTATACAGTTTTCCACTTCCTTTGTCGTAAACTGGTCGTTTTCAGGATCAAATCCATAAATTCGTTTGCCTTCATCTGATGTCCAGAAGTTTCTTGTTGCCAGATCATATTCCCAATTTCCCACCTGTCCCATTCGCTGTGCACTTTTATAGCGTTTGAAATTTTGATCAATGACATCCAGCATTTTAATGAGTGAGTCGGCAATTTTTAAAATGGGCTCTCCTGTGGCCTGTTTTATCTGCAACAGTCGGGCCCTGAGGGTCTGGGATTCTATTTTTTTATCAGCATGGCTGTATATCAATTCAACAATTGTTGAATAGGGCTTTAATTGACGATTTAAAATTAATACCAGGCAGCCACCTAAAATGAACACAACGAGAAGACTGCTGGCGTATAGATACTTTCTCATATTCAATAATTCAGAATAATAGCGGTCTTCACCAAAAAAAAGATTGAATTTAATCCTGTTATCCGACTGTTTTATAAAAAAATCATCCATGGTCGTTTGATGGACAAAAGGGGTGTTTTTGTGTGTACTTATAATCGACTGGTCATCGAGTAACGCTTCCACGATGATCTCAGGACCATCAGAGAAAGATGTTAAGAGCTCTGGTGTGATATGAACGGCAATACACACCATTCCAACACTAATATCATCGTATTGTTTGATGCTTTTTGAAAGGACAAAACTTGCCGACCCATCAATCTTTGCAACGCCGAAGAATTTTCCTTTGTTCATGGTGACTTCGAAATGCGTTTTTGACGTAATGGTGTCCCCAAATCGATATTCATCAGGTGCCCTGGCAATCACCAGACCGGAAATATCTGTAAATATAATTGAATCAATGGGCTTTATGAAATTGTTGCTCATATCAAAAAGCTTTTCGTTGTCCACCTTTTGCAGTGCTCTGGATATCTCTTCTGATTCTGAAAGGACCGATGCTGCTGTTTCCATTTGGGAAATGATTTGCCTGATACTTTTTTTGACCCCTGCCGTTTTCAGCTCATAGTGATGATTCAGGGCCGAACTGTAATTTTCAACGGTGGTTTGTATCTGGAGCAAACCAATACTGAAAAGAATAATCAAAGGCAGTAACGCAACCGTCAATATTTTGGTGTATAAAGACATGATTTAATTTAATGCCCGCCTCATAGAGTCATAGAATTGATCATCTTTGACATCAAACCCGGCTGCATTCCAGCCAAGGTTTTCCTTCATGGATTGATTAAATGGGTGATTTTCAGGCATGGCCGTTAATATCTGTTGGTATAAGAGAATTTTTTTTTCGGAAACATTATTCGGTGCCACAATGGGATCAAGGGGAATGGGTTTTGATTTCTCAATAACCGTAAAAATGTCACCATGTTTTTGTACGGCAGCGTGGTAGGTACCGTCTGAAACCGCACCCATGTCTATTGAGCCTTTCACCAGGGCTTCAATAACCCGATCATGTTTCTTAAGGTAAAATACTTTCTGGAAGAATGTGTCCGGGATTATTTTTTTGCTGAGAAGCATCATGTTGGGGAATGCATACCCCGAAGTAGAGCCTGGATCGGTAAATGCAAATTTTTTATTTTCTGCATCAAAAATCGTTTTGATGTGGGAGGATTTCAAAGAAATGATGAAAGATTCATAATACGGGGTGATTTTTCCGGTATCATAGTTTTTTTCCATATAGGTGGCGACATATTTTAGAGTTGGATTTTTTGACTTCATTTTGATGTAATTAATGGGGTTTATCCATGCCAGCTGGACGGATTTGTTTCTCAGACGTTCGGATAATTCAGCGTAATCCCTTGTCACAACTGCAGTGAATTTATCACCACTTTTCTGGCTGAGATATTCAGCCATGAGTTTCATGGGGATGATCAGCTTTTGGGGATGATTGGATGGATAGACTGCAAGTTTATATGTGTCTGCATGGGACAGGTTCGGTAAAAGCAGGAATAAAAAACAGGTGATAATTTTAAGTCTCATTTATCTTTCCTTTCATTCAATGTTCACGTTTTTGCTGGCCGGTTTTGCAAGCCTGACCCCACCCCAGAGTGGTGAACTTGTGATTAATCTCGTAAAATTTGGCATGAGCTGTTTATGAAAAATCAGGATAGTGCTCTTTCATGCACCCGGGGCAAACCGTGTGGCTGAAATCCACATCAGAATGTTTATGGATATAACTTTCTATCTGTTCATAATACCCGTCATCGTTGCGTATCTTTTTACAAAAAGAGCAGATGGGTAAGATGCCGCGTAGTGTCCGCACTTCTTCCAGGGCCTGTTGCAGCTCTTCATTTTTTTCCGATAATTGACGGGTTCGTTCCTGTACCTTTAACTCCAGGGTTTGATTGAATGCCTGGATATCATTCCTGTTGGCCAGCAGCTTTAAAAGCATTTCATTAAACGCCTGTTCCAGAATTTTTATTTCATTTTGTCCCTTTGTTTTAACGCTGATCTGAAGGGGGACCCCATTTTGATCCGTAAGTTGATCCAGGCTGATCAAATGGCTGTGAGAGGCCAGGCTTGTCAGTGGTTTTGTAATTAACTTTTTACCCACCCATAAAACAATGAGCCACAGAGCAATGGTTTTGGCGATGGCATTGAGAATTGTGAGAAAATAGACATGTTTGATTCGTTTATAAACTATGCCGGTGCTTGAATAAATTTTCATATTTCCCACAGGAAAGGTTAATCCCTCTTCGTCATGGATCAGTTCATAGGCATTGACAATATCGCCGCGCAGACCATGCATTTTTTTTATTTGCTTATCTTGAATCTCAAGGCCTGTGACAATGGGCAAGGCCAGTAACCCTTCTGCAATAACATTTACCTGCTGGTAATCCAGATCCCACATGGCCAGGATAAGCCCTTTTTTTGCAGAAAGGCCCAACTCATATAAATCTTTTTTAAGATATTTTTCAAATTGCACCCATTCCGTGTACATATGGGCAGCCGTAACGGAAAGAGTGACAATCAGGTAAATGGAAAAGGTTAGTTTTAAGAGCTGGAACGCAAGGGATTGTTTAATTCTCATTGGATGCCTTTAAAAAATCAGTGAAACCTGTTTTCAATGCGTTGAAATTCCCCTGTTTTCACAAGATGGTTGGCAGCTTTGTTCAGTTTATCAAATAACGCCTTGCTGGTTTTTTTACTTACACCGAAATATACCGGGTTGCTGCTGATAATAAAAGGATGGTATTTTATGCCATCCATATTTTTTACAAAAAAATCGGGATAAATGATGGCTTTGACCCTGCCGATTCTGAGCCTTTCTATTTCCTGGGTTGCAAGTTTACTGCCGGAAACCCAGTGTATCTTATCCATAAAAGTGGTATCTTGAACCAATATTTTCATTTCTTCACCATACCAGAGTCCCCGGATTAAGCTGATCTTTCCCGGAATATTTCTAAGATCTTCATGGCTTTTGATTTGATAGTCACTGTTTTTGCTTACAATTAATTTCATTTGTTCAAAGCGATGGGGACCAATGAAATTGGTAAATGTTTGTCTTTCCTCGGTGATGGACATGTTCCCCAGCAGGTCCAGACTTCCTTCTTCCAGGCTGAATAAGGCCCTTTTCCATGGCATGTCTATGTAGACAATTTTCAAGCCAGCCTCCTTGGCAAGGGCTTTTGCCTGTTCTACCACAAATCCTGTCCAGCTACCATTTTTGTCCTTAAAATAGGCAGGAGCGGCTTCCCGTACCCTGAATCTTACGGTGGGGGACTCTGCATATGAATCCATGGCCATAAAAAAAAGTATCATTGTTACCAGCATGATTTTAATCTTCATCGGCATCTCCCGGTTTTATGAGTCATGATATGACCAAGCCTTAAAATTGTAAGATCTCAATAAGCCGGGGTGATAAAGCCAGCTTACCCTTTAACGCCGGGTGCTAATCAAAAGAATGCCCTGAATGCCCGGACTTATTGAGAATTTACATAAAATTCAGGTAAGAACAACATTTGATTGAAATTATCATAAATGGGAGGGGTGTTTGAATCAAGTATTAAATTCAGTATTTGGTTCAGCCTTTTAATGGGGAAAGCAGTTTTTATCCTGGCAATCGCTTCATGGTCTGTACACTTGCCTGGGCCGAAATCACAGATCCCATGTAGACGTCGGGGTCCATTATAGACATAATCTGTGCGGCCAGACTGTAGAAGCTTCAAAACATTAATCCTGCTCTTGCTGTCAGTACTATGAAAGGTTGCAAAGAATTTGTTTTGAGTTGTTCAGGAGGAAGATCCCACCGAAGCGGGAAGCGCTTCGGTGGGAAAGTTAGAGATGTGCGGCTTGGTCATAAGATGGGCAATTCATCTCAATTGGCGGACCAACGGGGTCAGGCTTGTGTTATTGTGTTTTTGGCAAGTGTCTGAGAATAAAGCCAAATTTAAACGGAAACGCCAATAACGCAAGCCTGACCCCTTCCCAGGGTGGCCCATATTGTGACCAAGCCCGAGATGTGAAATAAATTTTACCCTGACCGTCGTCCATCAGTATGTTGACACAATGCCGCCGTCAAAGAGCAGGTCTCCGCCAAGCAGGTAGCGGGCGAAGCTGGAAAACCCCAGGACAAAGAGATTACCCACCTCCACCGGGCTCATCATCTCCTTGACCCGGGAGGATCCCATCATCACATCCGTCACCACCTCTTCTTCTGTGATGCCTCGTTGCCTGGCCTGGGAGGGAATTTGCCCCAGTGCCAGGGCGGTTTTCACAAAGCCGGTGCTGATGGTGAAGCCACGGATTTTGCCCTGTCCTTCGGCAGAGATGGATTTTGCAAGACCGCGAAGGGCAAATTTGGCGATGTTGTAGGAGGATTTATTTAAGGTGCAGATATGGGCATGGATGGATGCCATGTTGCCAATGGCTCCGGACCCGGTCTGCCGCATCAGGGGAATTACTTTCCCGGAAAGATAAAAGGGTGCCCGGACCATAAGACGCTGCATGAGATCATAGGTTTCAATGGGAAACGCCTCTATGGGATCCACATGCTGAATACCGGCGATGTTGGCAAGATACTTTACCTGCCCGACTTTTGCCGCTTCTGCCACGGCCATGTCCATCTGTGCATCCTCAGTCAGATCGCAGGGGATAAAGACCATGCGGCCGCCAAGAGCCTCGCAGCGTTTTTGGGTTTCCTGGCCGCCCTGGGCATTATAATCCAGCCCCACCACTGTGAGGTGGTTGGCAGCCGCTGCAATGGCTGTTGCCCGGCCAATGCCGCTGCCGGCACCTGTTACGATACAGACGGTATCCGGGGTAAAATTATCGTCTTTTAAAATCAAAATCTGGTCCGGCGTAATGACCGGTTCGTTGATATCCATATGGGGACTCCTTTATAACCGGGATTGGGGCCCCGGGCTTGCCCATAGCAAAGTTTGAAAAATGGGAGATTCCGGGGCATCGGAGATGTACGGCACCACACCACCTTTTCAATGGACGGAATCTGTTCAATTATGCCTGACACCCGTTCCAGGATTGACAGCGGTTTGCCTTTGAAAAAATAGCCCTCCGCAGTTACCAGAACCTTGGGTTGAATCTGACCGAACCGGTCCATTACCCATTTAATGCCGAAATCCGGCGAATAGGAGGACCAGAGCGCACCGATACTGGTCGTCGCCAGCATGAAGATAATGGTTTCGGGTATTTTTAGTTCATCGTTCACCACCTGGCGAAAGGGTTTTGAGCAGGCTATTTGGGCCGTTTTCCACATCTCTTTTCAGAAATCGGAAATATGCTCCATCGACCAAGTATAAAGATTGTCGTAACTATCAAGACCAAGGCCCTTTGAGCCGGTGACCTGCTGCATGAACTGATATATGTTAGAGGCCTTCTGACGCTGTCTGACGTTGGTGCGAAAAAGTCCATAAAAGTCGCGACATGACGTTTTTTCTTTTTGGGACTCAAATTTTTAGCGGGGGCACTCACGGCCCGGGATAAATGTTATTCCACCATAACGGACGGCAGCCAGAGTACAGCCTCCGGAAAGACGGCGCAGAGCACAAGGCCTACTATCATCAAAAGCACGAATGGAACAATGCCCCGGTAGACGTGGGCCAGTGTGACTCCCTGCGGCGCAACCCCCTTAATGTAAAACAGGGCATAGCCAAAGGGCGGGGTTAAGAACGATGCCTGCAGGTTCACGGCAATCATCACCACAAACCAGACCATGTCAAAGCCAAGGTCCTTGGCAATAGGCAAAAACAGGGGAAAACATATCAGTACAATGCCGATCCAGTCGATGAACATTCCCAGCAAAAAGACAATGGCCATCATTACCCAGAAGATACCCCACTTGCCCAGACCAAGGCCCAGAATAAAACCGGTGACGACATCGCCGCCGCCAATGCCTAAAAAAACACCGGTAAAGCAGGTGGCACCGCAAAGCAGGAAGATCACCATGGTGTTGATGCGCACGGTATTCACCGCGGCATTTGTCAGCACCTTCCAGGAGAATTTACCGTAAACGATCACCATTAAAAAGGCAATGAACGCACCGACCCCGGATGCCTCGGTGGGGGTGGCAATGCCGGTGAAGATGCTGCCCAGCACTCCAAGCACCAGGATCATGGGCGGCACCATGGACTTCATCACCATGAAAAAAATCTGGGTGCGGGTGATCTCGGCAGCCTCCTCCTTACTGATGGGTGGGCCAAGATTTGGATTTCTCCAGCAACGCACAAAGATGTAGGCCAGATACAGCACCGACAGGATCACCCCGGGAAACACAGCGCCGGCAAAGAGCTTGCCCACTGAAATGGTGGCCTGGTTGGCCATGACCACCAGCATGATGCTGGGCGGAATCAGGATGCCAAGGGTTCCCGACGCGGAGATGGCCCCGCAGCTCAACTCCTCCTGGTAGCCGTACTCCAGCATCATGGGAAGGGCCAGAAGCCCCATGGTCACAATGGACGCCCCCACAATTCCTGTACAGGCCGCAAACAGCGTGGATACTATGACCACGGTGAGTCCGATACCGCCGGGCATGGGGCCGAGCAGATACCGCATGGCACGAAACAATTCGCCAGCTACCCCGGACGAGTCCAATAGCTGTGCCATAAAAACAAAGAGCGGTATGGCCAGCAGGACGTAGTTATCCATCACCCCCCAGATGCGGTTCATAAACAGATAAAAGATGGACGGCCCCCAGCCGATATACCCGAAGACAACGGCAAGGCCCCCCAGGACAAAGGCCAGGGGGTGCCCCATGAACAGGCCGATCATAAGCCCTGTGAACATCAGAATCGTCAACCACTCCGGACTGATATCAAACATCATCCCATTCCTTAATTATGAAGATCATCTTGATGACCTGGGATACTCCCTGAATTAATAGCAGCGCAAAAGTCACTACAATCACCGTTTTTATCGGGTAGATCGCCGGAGAGAATACACTCCAGGTGTGCTCCTTCATTCCCCAGGATGTGGCGGCAAAGATATACCCCTGCCAGACGCATACGATGCAGAAGGGAAAGTAAAAAATCAGGTAGGAGATCAATGACAGCACTGCCTGTTTTTTAAATGACAGCATCTGGGTGAATACGTCCACGGAAACGTGGGCCCCGTGAAGCAGACCATAGCCCGCCACCAGCATGAAATGAGCGGCGTAGAGCTGTTTGAGCACTTCAAAGCTCCAGATGGTGGGCGATCCGAAGCCGCGCCGCAAAATCACTTCCATCACCGTAAGCAGCACCAGCGGTACGATGAGCCAGGCGATGAGCCGGCCTATCCAGTCGTTCAGGCCGTCTGCTGCCCGTCGGACTCGCAATAGAATATTTTTCACATCCGCCTCCTTTGGCAGGATAACCCCGGCAATGCGCTGTGCCGGTATTTTTCCGCGTTGATGCATGGCCGCCAGGGGGCGACCGATGAGATCCGGCCTGCAGCACCGGAGTGCTGCAGACAAAATAAATCCTATTGTGTGGGGGTATCTCCCAAATCGGGATAGGAGGTAGGATTGTAACCAAAGCCAAAGGGGCCTTCCATTTCACGCCATCTGGCAAATTTTTTGCGGAATTCAATCTGGGACTGAATGGATTTTTTGAATAGCGGTTCTTTGGCGGCAATATCTTCGGTGTGGCGGTCGATCATCTTCTGGACCCGGGCCAGATCTTCTTCAGGATAGGAATTAATTTCAATACCCTTGTCCACGAATTTTTGGGTGTATTCAATCACGTCATAATACTGCTTGCACAAAAACTCGATGGTGGCGATCTTGGCAGCGTAACGGACGGTTTGCTGCAGGTCCGGGGGCAAGGCGTTCCAGGCATCCTTGTTGATCATGACGCCCATGACAGAGGCGGGTTGATGCCATCCGGGCACGGCCCAGTATTTGGTCACTTCGCCAAAGCCCATGCCCCAGTCGGAGGAAGGGCTGGAAAATTCGCAGGCATCAATGGTGCCTTTCTGCATGGCCTGATAAATCTCCTGGCCGGCCATGGCCACCTGGGCGGCCTGCATGTCTTCCAGCAGATGCCCCTGGGTTTTGCCGGACATGCGAATCTTCATGCCCTTCAGATCATCCAAAGTTTTGATGGCCTTGTTACTGCGGATGCCGCATTCCATGGGGGTAACGCCGGTGACCAGATAGTGCATGCCGAATTTGCCATAGGCTTCCTGATAGATGTCCAGCCCACCTGCACTGTAAATCCAGAGCATGTAATCCATGGGGGTCAGGCCCATGGGATAGGACCCCAGTGAGTCAAAGACCCGGTCCTTGCCAGCCCAATAGTTAGGCCAGTCGCCAGCCGCCTGGATGGTGCCCTTGCTTACGGCGTCAAATACTTCATAGGATGGCATGAGGGTGCCGCCGGTGAAAAATTGGATCTTTAGCTTGTCTTTACACAGATGGTTTACCGCTTTCACAAAGGCCTGATCCGCCTCTATCAATGAAATTGACGGCGGCCAGGTGGAGGTCATTTTCCACCGGATCTCCTTGGCGGACAGCGGGCTTACCGCCCAGATCATTACAACCCATGCCAGAACCAGAATACACATGCCTTTTTTCATCCCATGTTCTCCTTCTTTATATGGTTTGTGTGTTCAGGATCTTCCGGCATCCGGGCAGATGCAGGAAGGCCCATGCTGTATTTTCCGACCTGATAGTTACCCCATATGTAGTTGAGCAAATGTTATGCTCCATTACTTTAGCAAATGGTATGCCAGCCATGAGGTACTCTCGGTGAACACATTGAAATAAAAAACAATATTTAGATAAAAAAGGAAATTCAGCGTTTGCTGGATCGCTTTAAATCTGTAGCACTACGGCTACACGTGGCCATTAGGCGTAAGCGATAAGCCGTATTTTCGAATTTTTTTGTACAGGAGGGTGCGGTGAATGCCCAGCCGTCTTGCCGCTTTACTTTTGTTAAAGTTACAGGATTCAAGGGCGGCCTGGATGGCTTCTTGCTCGGTGCGTTTCTGCAGGTCGTAAAGATTTTGCAGGTCATAATGATTCTGGGGCCTGGGGGTTGACCGAGATTTGAGGGCGGTCACAGCACCTGGTAGATCACATTCCCGGATCCGGCCCCCATGAAATTGGATAAAGGCCCGTTCCAGGGCGTTGGCCAGTTCCCGGACATTACCCGGCCAGGTGTAATTTTCCAGAAGCTCCAGAGCCTTGGACGAAAGCAACGGCACCTGGCGCCCGGTCTGGGCGGCAGTTTTTATGAGCAAATGTTCGGCCAGCAGGCTGATATCCCCGGTCCGGTCCCGCAGCGGCGGAAGATGGAGCGGAATCACGTTGAGGCGGTAGTACAGATCGCTCCGGAACCGTCCTTCTCCCATGAGCTGTTTGATGTCCTGATTTGTTGCGGCGATCACCCGGAAATCCAATGGGATCACCCGGTTCCCGCCTACGCGCTCAATCACCTTTTCCTCCAGTACCCGTAAAAGTTTGGGCTGCATGCTTGCAGGCATGTCACCGATCTCATCCAAAAAGATCGTCCCACGGTGGGCCAGTTCAAACTTGCCCGGTTTCCCCCGGGGCACAGCGCCTGTAAATGCTCCGGGATCATAGCCGAAAAGCTCGGATTCCAGGAGATTTTCAGGGATGGCCGCGCAGTTGATTTTAACAAAGGGATGGTGCTTCCGGGGGCTGTGGTTGTGAATTGCATGGGCGAACAGCTCCTTGCCCGTGCCGCTTTCCCCAGAGATTAGAACGGGAAAGGCGTTGGCTGATGCCAGGCAGGCCTGGGTCCGGATTTTGGCCATCAGTTCACTTCTTCCGACAATGCTGTCAAAGGTGAAACGGGCTGCGCGAAGGTCCCGGGGGGCATGCTGGTGTCCACACCGCCCAAAGGGTTCGTCCAGGGCCTCCACGGTTCGGGCCAGGCGCGTCACCTTGTTCAGGTCGTTGAACAGAACGCGGCCGAACACGGCAATGACCCGTCCGTAGCGCTTTACCGGTATGCGATCCACCAGAATGTTTACACCTTGAAGGTTTTGAATCTGATTGAGTTCCGGCTTGCCGGTGCGGCCCACGATGTGCATCCGGGTGTTGTCGATCACCTCCGTGCAGTGCCGGCCGACCTGGGTATCGGGATCCACTTCCAGAAGCTGGCAGTAAGAGTTGTTCAAATAGAGGATACAGCCGTTAGGATCCGTGATGACGATACCATTCTCCGTACTGTCAAAAATCCGAAGAAACAGCTCCACCTGCTGTTTCAGCTCCTCAGTTTTTAACCCGATTAGCCTTGTCAATGACTGCATGGCACCTCATTGTATCTTTTTGGCTACATGTTTACAATTTGATATATGTTTTAAACATTGTAAATGACAAAGTCAATGATTTTACAAGGATCGTCCGGGATATTAATTTCGACACCTTGTTTTTGTTTATTCCTTTTTGTCAAAGAGATATTGTGTCCTCGTTTGGGGCTTTTCAACGTTATGGTTTGGTGTCAAAAGGCCCAAGTCATCAAGGGAGGAAGATCCAGCATCGTTGATGCTTTTTGACGATAAATCGTCTATTCTTTTAGAAATATTGTTCACCTGTTGATTTTTGTGCAATAAATGGGTAAAGACACATGCAGGTTTGTATGGTTGTATAGAATCATCTGCTTTGCAGGTGGCAGGGATTGGGGAAAAAATTTGTCATCAGGAGGAATACGTGTTTGAGACCCTTTTAAAAATGGCCTTTGAAGAAGATCTGGGCACCCGGGGAGATGTCACCAGTGATGCCATATTTGATGATCAGAGCGATGTTTACTGGCTGGTGGCAAAACAGACGGGTATTCTTTGCGGCGTGGACTGCTTTGCAAAAGCCTTTGCCTATGTGGATGAATCCTGCGGCATTGAATGGTTTTTCAATGATGGAGACGTTCTGAAATCCGGTGATAAAGTGGCCCGGATATCCGGGCGCATCCAAAGCATTTTACGGGCTGAACGGGTGGCTTTGAATTTTATTTCCCATTTAAGCGGCATTGCCACGCGGACCCGGGAGTATGTCATTGCCTTGTCCGGGAAAACAAAATTGCTGGATACCCGGAAGACCCTGCCTGGATGGAGAACTCTGCAAAAATATGCGGTAACCTGTGGAGGGGGCAGTAACCATCGCATGGGCCTCCATGACATGGTGATGATAAAGGATAACCACGTTGATGGGGCAGGGGGCATTGAGGCTGCCGTTAAAAAGGTCCGTCTAAGATGGGGTGATCAGTTCAGGGTGGAGGTGGAAACCCGTACCCTTGATGAGGTAAGGCAGGCCATATCTGCAGGGGCGGATGTGATTATGCTGGATAATATGGATATCCCCACCATGTCCCAGGCTGTGGCATTGATCAATGGTCAGGCCGAAACAGAAGCCTCCGGCAATATGGACTTGTCACGTATGGGTCCGGTATCTTGTACCGGTGTGGATTATATCTCCGTGGGGGCCTTGACCCACTCTGTAACGGTGTTTGATTTTTCAATTAAGAAATTATAAGCTGAAAAAAATATGGGCTTGATTACCACACCGGCCGCTTTGGACAGTTGCCTGATATGCCTGATTTCATTTTGAGATGGCCGGTGTTGTGGGCAGGTCCCCAAATATCCCGCTGCTGAAGACAAGGGCGGGAAATATAGAGGATATTAAAAATGAACGATGATGCAGCAACAATAAAAAATCGCTTGGGAAGTCGTGTGGTCATTCCGGCCCACCATTATGAGCTGGATGAAATTGTGGAATTGGCCGATTTTCTGGGAGATTCATATAAGCTGGCCGTGGATTGTTCCCGGACCAGGGCCGAATATATTGTTTTTGGAGGGGTGAGTTTCATGGCCGAAGGGGCCGCCCTTCTGGCAGGATCTGACCAGAAAGTCCTGATACCCGATCCCCAGGCCGGATGTCCCATGGCCCAGATGATTACAGGAGACCGGGCCAAAACAGTGCATGAGACCCTTTCTGCCTGTTGTGATCGCCAGGTGATTCCCATTGTATATATGAACTCCCATGCGGATATGAAGGCATTCTGCGGTGCCCATCATGGTACGGTATGCACAAGCTCCAATGCCTCAAAGATTGTTAAACGGTTTCTGGACGAGGATAAAGCTGTGTTTTTCTCCCCGGATTTCAATCTGGGCATTAACACGGCCAATGATCTTGGCATTCCCCGTTACGAAGTGGTAACCGTGCGCAGGGACGGCACCCTTGAAGGAGCGAATCCCTCATCGGCAAGGCTGTTTTTGTGGGACGGTTTCTGCCATGTCCATAAAACCTTTACCCTGGACGATATTACCCGCTTACGCTCAAGCAACCCCGATGTCCAGATCATTGTGCATCCCGAGTGTGAAGAGGCAGTGGTCACGGCTTCGGATTATGCCGGTTCCACAGCCATGATTTATAACACCGTAAGGGACGCAGCCCCCGGAACCACCTGGGGGATCGGCACGGAGTACCGTTTTGTGGCGCGCATGGCGGCCACTTTTTCCGATAAGACCATCCTTCCCTTGAGGGAGTCCATCTGCCATGACATGAGTCGGATCACCCTTGAAAAACTCACGGCATCTCTTGAATCAATTGAGGCATTTAACCAGGGAAAAGGTCCTTTGATTCACCCGGTCACCGTCCCCGAGGAATTGAAAAAGGATGCCAGAACAGCGCTGCAGCGAATGATCGATATTGTTGAGGAAGCCTGATGGAACATGTTTATGATGTCGTTGTGGTGGGCACGGGGATAGCCGGGCTTTCAGCGGCCATAATGCTTAAAGAGCATGGGCACGACGTGGTGGTATTAAGCAAGGCGGACCAGGCCAAAGATACGGCAACCAATCTTGCCCAGGGCGGTATCATTGCCTGGCATGAAACCGATACCGCAAGATTGCTGGAAGCCGATATTCTCCGGGCCGGATGTGGATATAACCAACGATCTGCGGTCCATCTCATTGCGGAAAAAGGCCCTGAGCTGGTGTTTGATTTTCTCATAGACAAGGTGGGGATTCAATTTTCAAAAACAGAAGCGGGAAAGCTTGATTACACCGAAGAGGCGGCCCACTCCCGGCGACGTATTCTCCATTTTTCAGATCACACCGGAGAAGAGATTCAACGTGCCCTCATTGCCTATGCCGAAAAAATCGGCTTGACCATTTTAACTGGCTATATGGCCATTGATCTGATCACCAACAATCACCATTCCCGGGATACACAGGAATTGTATCGACCCTGTGAGGTGATGGGTGTCTATGTGCTCAACAGTAAAGAAGACCGGGTGGAAACTTTTTTTGCCCATAAAACAGTACTGGCCACAGGGGGAGTGGGAAATGTTTACCAGCACACCACCAATCCCATGTCCGCCACAGGCGATGGGTTGAGCATGGCCTACCGGGCCGGTGCGGACATTATCAATGCGGAGTTCATGCAGTTTCATCCCACCTCTCTGTATCACCGGGACATCAAACGTTTTCTCATTTCAGAATCCCTCCGGGGGGAGGGTGCCCAGCTTGTGGATCACCAGGGGCAACGCTTCATGGAGGCCTATTCGGATCTGGGGGATCTTGCCCCCCGGGATGTGGTGGCCCGGGCCATCTACGAGGAAATGGGCCGGGCGGGCAAGGAGTTCATGCTTTTAGACATTGCCTCCCACTATAAAGGCGATACCCCCATTCCTGAAAGGTTCTCCAAAATTTACAATACCTGTCTCAAGGGGGGCATTGATATCACAAAGGAACCCATTCCCGTGGTGCCGGCGGCCCATTATTTCTGCGGGGGGATTAAGGTAAACCGTTTTGGCAAGTCCACCCTTTCCCATCTTTACGCCATCGGTGAAACCAGCTGCACCGGTGTTCACGGGGCCAATCGCCTGGCATCCACCTCCCTTCTGGAGGGACTGCAGTGGGCAAGGCAGGCAGCAGATCACATTCATCAAACCTTTACTGAAATTGATGTAAGACGATTGGCCCAGATTCCAGACTGGCAGTCCCCCTGTCAGGTGGAAGATTTTGATCCGCTTCTTTTTCACCAGGACTGGAAGGTGATCCAGCTGACCATGTGGAACTATGCCGGGATTGTAAGAAGCCGACGGGGGCTGGAACGTGCCCGGTCGGATTTGAACTACCACGCCCATCGTATCATCAAATTTTACCGATCAGCTCGCTTGAACCGCCAGATCATAGAGTTGAGAAACGGCGTGGAAACCGCTTTTATTATTGTCAAGGCTGCCATGCGCAACAAACAGTCCATTGGCTGTCATTATGTCAGGAATGAGTAGAAAATAAACTGAGCATAATCAGGCTGTTCCCGTTATAGATTTATAATTGCATTGTTCCAGATAATTATCGAAAAAAATTCTCATAGTTTCTTTAAAATTATCGATTATTATTAAGACCTTCGCCAATTTTATTTTGCTCTCAAATGTATTTTTATATGCGGCTTTACCTGAATCATTATGGCGTTTATCGAAAAGGAAAGCCTCCGATTTTGTGATGATCTTTGATAGGATCACATTACCGGAGGCGTTCGAGTTTCTTTTATCGACTGGGACGATTAAATTGCTGCAATCATATCCATTTCTACTTTGGCGCCCAAGGCCAGATCAGCGACCTCCACACATACCCTTGCAGGCGTGTGTGGGGCGAAAAATGACTTGTAGGTTTCATTGATCAGGGCAAAGTCGTTCAAGTTCGTGATATAAACGGTCACTTTGATGACCTTTTCCTTTTTTGTTCCGGCGGCGGTCAAAACCGCTTCCAGGTTTTTTAACACCTGCAGGGCTTCGGCCTGCACATCGGTGTTGATCAGTTCATTGGTTTTCGGATCGATCCCAAGCTGTCCTGATGTAAAAAGCAGATCGCCATGTTTGATGCCATGGCAGTACGGGCCTACAGCATCCGGAGCGCCATCGGCAAAAACGGGTTCATTTTTTGTTTCTGTATTGCTCATTTAAATTCTCCAGTGTTTGATTTGAAAATCGTTACAAAATTACGGGTGAAGCACAATCCGTGCATCCACAACAGCCAGCCCCTCTTCCATGGCAAAGACAGGATTCATATCCACTTCGGCAATATCGGTAAGTTCAGCCACCATGTAAGAAAGCCTGCACACCGCTTCTGCCAGTGCATCCTTGTCCACCCCTTTGGCTCCCTTCACACCGTCCAGTATGGGAGCGCCTTTGATTTCCCGTATCATGGCTGATGCTTCGGGTTTATTCACCGGGGCGACCCTGAAGGAAACATCTTTGAGCACTTCCACAAAGATACCGCCCAGGCCGAACATGACGGTGG
Organism: uncultured Desulfobacterium sp.; assembly: GCA_963674605.1. Classification (GTDB taxonomy): domain Bacteria; phylum Desulfobacterota; class Desulfobacteria; order Desulfobacterales; family Desulfobacteraceae; genus Desulfocicer. The sequence goes on from OY771474.1 coordinate 4,281,910, forward strand.
GACCGAAGGTGCCGTCCCAGGTGGAGCCGATGATGCACTCAACCCCCACGGGCAGCATGGGAGAAATCATCACCCCGAAAATACCGGTGTTGGGATTGTAATCAAGGGCATTGCGGTTCAAGGTGTCAAAGGCTTCCTTTGCCCCTTCAGGGGTCTCGATGTTTAACAAGACACCCCTGGCATCGGTTTTATGAAGGATGTCCGGGGAAACCCATCTTTCCAGTCGATATTTGGTATTGAAAGGTTCAAGCCAGGGAGTCCCTGGACCACAAAATCATTACAGCCTTTAAAGGTGCTCCCAAGGGGGAGATCTTCAGCTGCAATCTTGATGGTCTCATGTATCTTCAGATCTTTTGTTTTATGACGATTGGCAGAGCCAGGCCGATTGCCTTGTGTTTCAGATTTGTTTTTGCGCCGGGATTAGAGGCCGGAATGCTTAATTTTCGGTTTGGCTTTTTGACGGCCAGGTTTGGTGGTCCGTTTTCAGGGCCTGCCTTCCACTTTCGTTTAGAGAGCCAGCCCCGTTTGCCGACCTTCGTAAAATGCCATGCTGGCACGCCGGGGAGCAACACAGTCTCCAATACAATGGGGCGTCACACCTGCATTTCGCAACTCTTTTTCAAGGCTGTTTTCCGATGTGTTTGCTGTTGCCAGTACCAAAGCGTCATATTGATCGTGCCATTGGGTCTGCTGGTCCCTTGAACTAAAACTTGCTTGGGTGCCATCCCATTTCAACAGCAAGGTTGAAACTTTGGATTCAATGTTGAGCTTTTGGTATTCTTTGCGTAATACGCCGTCTGTACAGCTGTGCGCAAGCTCCTTGCCAATCACAGGGTCAGAAGTTACAACAGTTACCTGGTGGCCGCGTTGGGCAAGATAAAGTGCCGTGCCGCTTGCCGGCCACCAACCGCTAAGATCATCCAGAAGCAGGACCTTCAAATTCTTGCCCTGGGCTTCCAGTTTTTCAGCACCGGTAAGAATCTGATTAATGGAGTAAACATTATCAAGGTCGCAGCCCGGCAGGTGCTGGGTTTCCGGCATGGCACGCTGATACCCGTCCATGGAGGGTTTGGATCCGGTCGCAAGGACGATTTCATCTGCACCAAATGCAATAATTTGATCAATACTCAATTGAGTTTGCAGCTTCAGGTCAATCTGAAGCCGTTCAATCTGTCTTAAATAATACCAATAAATGGCATGGCCGATTTCACCCCGCATGGGTTGTGATCCGGCAAGGCGTAACTGCCCGCCAATCTTGTCTTCTTTTTCGACCAGTGTTACCCTGTGGCCCTTTTCCGCAGCAATCCTGGCAGCCTCAAGGCCTGCCGGGCCGGCCCCGATGACAAGCACTTTTTTGCAAACGTTTGATTTAGGAATAATTTCAGTCTCCCCCAGGTATTCTCTTCCGGCCGATGGATTGATTAAACAAGAAATCCACAAATCATAGTAGCGACGTCCCCAGCAGTGCTGGTTGCAGGAAATACAGGGGCGTATATCGTCCAACCGTCCCTCCCTGGTTTTTTTGACAAGGTGGGGATCTGCGATTTGACCCCGGACCAGGCTGACCATATCGGCCTGGCCTTTTTCAATCACTTCTTCTGCGCGGATTGCTGTTTTGATCCGGCTTTCTGACTGGACTGCGGCATGTTTGACATGATTTTTGATTGTTTCGGCGAGGGGTGGTCCCTGCATATCACCATAAAGAAAGCTGGGTATGAGCAGGGAAAAATCAAAATATCCGCCTGAACCCACCGTGACATAATCCATCAGCCTGCGCTCATCATGCCAGTTGACAATCTGGCAGATGGTTGCATTGTCCAGTCCTTCGGGCATTAAATCGTCACCGCTGACCCCTAATCCGATAATGAAGTCTTCTCCGACGGTTTCCCGAATTCTTGTAGTAATTTCCTGGGAAAAACGCATGCGATTTTCAAAGCTGCCCCCCCATTGATCCTGGCGTCGGTTATTCAGGGGCGACCAGAATTGTTCAATCAGGGCGTTGTACATGGCATACAGCTCAATGCCGTCAAACCCTGCTTTATGGGCACGGCGCGCGGCCTGCACGTAACTGTCAATCAAAATTTCGATCTGATCTTGGGTCATCGCTTTTGTCCCGTCTCCGTCGTGGTAGGATGGCACCCCGCCTGGGGACCAGTTTGGAGACCAGGAGTTGGCAACATCGCCATGTCCGCCCACATGGTAGAGCTGGTGAATCATGACCGTGCCATAGGCATGACAGGCATCGGTGATGCGCCGAAATCCAGGAATTACAGCGTCATCTTCATGCAAAAAATTTCCCCGAGTCAAAATTCCAGTGGCATGGACTGGTATCGGCTCAACCACGATCATGGCTGCACCGCCTCTGGCCCGTTCTTCATAATAGGCAAGATGACGGTCGGTGGGCATGCCCTGTTCAGAGCAGTTCACTGTGTGGGCACCAAAGTTGATCCTGTTTTTCAGTGTTTTGTGACGAAGCTGCAGGGGTTGGAATACATGTTTTAATTCATCAGTCATGGCTTATTCCCTCTATTTTGGACAAAGATTCAGGTAAAGGACCGCCGGTGGCCCAATCAAGCAATTCCACCGTGTGAACCATGGGTACCTCCAAGGCTTCGGAAAGCTGGACAATGCAGCCGATATTTCCGCCGGCCACAAGATCCGGATGAATGCTGTGAATGCGTTTTACTTTTCGATCGCGCAGCTGGGTTGCCATTTCTGATTGGAATATATTATAGGTTCCGGCAGAGCCGCAGCACAGGTAACCTTCAGGGATATCCAGCACCTTAAATCCGGCTTCTTCCAACAGATGTTTGGGTTGCCGGGTTACTTTCTGGACATGCTGTAACGAACACGCCGAATGGTAGGCCACTTTAAGTTTGGGTATCGGCTGTGGTTTGAGATCCACCTGCATTAAAAATTCAGTGATGTCTTTGGCAATGCCGGCAATTTTTGCGGCCCGTTCGCCCCATACCGGATCATCGCTTAAGATATGGCCGTAATCTTTTACCGTGGATCCACAACCTGAGGCATTTATAATGACGGCATCCAGACCCTCTTGTTCCATTTCTTTGGTCCAGGCCGCCACATTTGTTATGGCCTGGGCACGGGCTTTTTCTTCCTTGCCCAGATGATCATATAATGCGCCGCAACATTGACTTTTATGGGCGATCACGACCTCACACTGATGGCGGTTCAGCAACCGGATGGTGGCTTCATTGATCTCAGGGTTCAACACTGGCTGGACACATCCGGCCAGCATGGAGACCCGAAATTTTCGAGTGCCCTGGGCCGGATACACCTTGTATTTAACGCCTGTGGTAAATGCTGTGCTCTGCTTTGGAATTAATTCAAGCATTGGCTTAAGATTTTTTGGCAGCAAAGGTTTGATGGGGCTGACCAAAGGGGCTGCTTTTAAACTTGCGCTGAAAAGTGCCGTATTGGGGAGGACTTCAAGGATCACCTTTCGTTTCACCCCTTCGAGCCAGGATCGTTTGTAGTCCTGGTCAATGCGAAATCTTGCCCAGTCGATCAAATTTTTATATCCCACGCCTGAAGGGCAGGTGGTCGTACATGAAAAACATGAAAGACAGCGCTCAAGATGGTAGGTCTGTTTCTGAGTCGGGGCGTTACCGGATTCAAAAATTTCTCTGACAATTTTATTTCGTCCCCGGGGACTGTCATTTTCATCATTGCTTAACAGGTATGTTGGGCAGGTTGCCGTGCACATACCGCAGGTCGCGCAACGACGCAACATTTCAGAAACATCGTTCAACGATTTTGTTGAAGGCGTACCCGCCTTTTTGTCAATTAGCATTTGTCACCCTCCAAAGGTAATTCCATTATGGCTTTTCGCCCTTCATATACCGCCATGTGTGCTTTCCTTGCCCCTTGGCAGTCCCCTGCCAAGGAATGGGGAACCCTGTGCCCGACCAGTTCGTTTTCAAGGTCCTGGTTGGCGTCATTAGTGGTGGCAAGTACAAGGAAATCGAACTGGCTGTGTACGGTTGAGGCATTCATACCGTTGGTATATTCCGCCAGACCATTGGACCAGGACAAAAGAACAGACTCCGCCAGGACCTTGACCCCAAGATCCTTGAGCTGGGTTAAAAGCGAATCATGCCCTCCCATGGACTGCAGGTCCGGGGCCGGCATGGGGTGCCGGGTCAACAGCGTTACCGGATGGCCTTTTTGCGCCAATAAAATAGCTGTTCCGATACCCTGCCGAAATCCGACATCATCTAAAATCAGAATTGTGGACTTATGACTTTCGGTGATAGGCGTTATTCCTTCCAGGACCGTTTCCACCGGGAAAACGTTGTTGCTTTTTTCAATACCCGGAAGTGTGAAATGATTGGGTAAAAGCCTTTGAAAGCCTGTTTTGGTGGGGCCGGCGCCAGTGGCCACGATTAAATGATCAAAACCGTTTTTTTCAATCGTGTCGCAGGTAACCTTTTCCCCGGTTTTAACCTGGACATCAAGGGTTTCCAATTGACGCTGGTACCATGTGATAAGCTCTAGGTATGGTCCATGTCCTGGCAGCCTGCCTGCCAGACGCCATTGACCGCCAAGATCCTTGGCCTGGTCCACAAGGGTCACCCGATGTCCCGCCTCTGCGGCACTACGCGATGCTTCCATTCCGGCAAGCCCGCCTCCTGCGACCATGATATTTAATGCGGGCTTTGCTTTGGAAAGCTGGGTTGGAAACTTTTCCTCACGACCGGCACTGGGGTTAACCAGGCAGGCGACAGTATAGTCTCTTGCCCGTCTTTCTATGCAAAAGTTGCATTGCACACAAGGACGAATGGCCTGTTGATTACCGTTTTCATATTTTTGAATTAAAAACGGATCTGCGATGAGCGCACGGGTCATTGCTATCCAGTCTCCTGCGCCATTTTCAATCAGCTTTTCAGCCATTTTTAATGTTCGTACGTTTCCGTCGACACGTAATGCACCATTTTTAAGAAGATCTTTAAAGTCTTTAAGGTCATTGATTGCCTGTTCAACTTTCGGAAAATTTATTGTATCAAGACAAAAGCTGAAATAATCAATGCAACCCAATGCATCGTGCCAAAGGAGCACTTTTTTAAGCTCCTCATTTTTCAAGGTGTTACCAAATCCATTATTGGTGGTCACCACCAGGCCGATGAGAAAATCGCTTCCCAGTTCCGATCGAATCTTTTTTACAACCGCTGTGCTGAACGCCATTCTGCCTTCAAAGCTTCCCCCCCAGGCATCTTTGCGCTGGTTGCTGTTTTCGGACCAGAATTGTTCCATGAGCATGTTGCCACCGGCAATGAGTTCAATGCCGTCAAATCCAGCATCTTTGGCTTCCCGTGCGTGGCCGACAAAATGTTCAATAAGCAGCTCAATCTCTTGCACCAGCATTTCACGGCTGCCATCCTGGTCACGAAGAGATGGTTTTCCACTGGGGGACCAAGCAGGTGCAAACCCGGTTTTGGCAAACCCATGGGCCCCTGCATGAAAAAGCTGCATGACGGCAGGAACCTCTTTTTCATGACACATGTGGGTAAGGGTTTTGAAACTGTCCCGTGTCTCCGGGGACAGCGAAAGCTTTGTTCGCAGCGTATCGCTTGATTGATGTACAGGAATCGGGTCTGTGCTTAGAAGTCCGATGTTGCCGGATATACGTTCCTTGAAATACGTGTGGTGCCGGCTGCTTAAACATGGACCGTCGGAAAGATTTGTGACATGACCGGAGAAACTCAGCCGATTTTTTAATTTAAATTTTCCAATTGTTATTGGCGACCCTAAAAGCAATTTACTCATAGTCAAATCCTCTTAAATGGTACTTATAATATGCAAGGTTCCGGACATGCAACTGTCGCAAATATGAAATCATCAACAATGCCCTGCCTACCACCAAAAGTATGGCAGTTTATAAAAACAAGTCAATTTAATTTATTTTATGATATTGATGAGAATTTTTAATAGTTACGCAAAAATTGAGATCTGTCACTATTAAAAAAAATCATCAAAGTTATAAAAAATATTAATTTGACTTATTGTCCCCCAGTCCCTTAATTTGTTAAATCAATTCAATACCATGATGTTCACTGTTCGACTGGTTACGAAATGCCTTAAATTTTTGAAGCTGTTTTGAACAACCACAAAATGTCAAAAATTGGGGAATGGAAAAAAAGCTAAGCTAAGGAGTAAAAGTTTATGAACGAAAACGTCCAAGCAGCCCTGCTGGGGCCAAAAGAAAATCAGGCCACACAATCAAAGCGTTTGTTCAATTTTGAATTGGAAAAAGGAACGTTCTGGCCCCCGGCAATCCTGATCACACTGCTCTTAATTATCGGGATCATCAACAGAGATCTGTTCATGTCCGGTGCCGACATTGCTTTGAAATTCACTCTGAATTATTTTGGGTGGATGTACCTTTCGTTCATCTTTGTGTTTGTGACTTTTGTTCTTTTTATCGCCTTTTCCTCGGCGGGTTCCATCCGGTTAGGGGGCAAGGACGCCGTTCCCGTACTCAGTTACTGGAACTGGTGGGCCATTGCATTGTGCGCGGGCATCGGTACGGGTATCGCCTTTTGGGGTGTTGCCGAACCCCTGTATCATTATTATGGGCCGCCCAGTCTTTCCGGGGCAGCGGCGAAAAGCCCGGAAGCCGCCCTTGCAGCCATGAAGATTTCCTTTCTCCACTGGTCTTTTCATCCGTATGCCATCTATGCGGTCATCGGCGTTGCCATTGCCTATTCGGCTTACAACCTCAAACAGCCCTTAAAGGTCAGTTCGGCCCTGTTTCCCCTGTTGGGTACACGTGTGAACGGGGTTCTCGGTGATATTATCAACGGGCTTTGCATCTTTGCCACTGTCGGATGCGTCATCACCTCAATGGGCTTTGGCACCATGCAGCTGGCCGGTGGCCTGGAATATCTCTTTGATATACCCAAAAGCAATATGGTCTATGCACTGATCATCTTATTGATGACGGCATCCTACACGGTTTCAAGCTATACGGGCCTTCAAAAGGGGATTAAATTTTTAAGTAGTCAGAATGCAAGGATTTTCATTGCATTTGTGATCTTTATTTTTATCGCAGGACCCACAAAGTATTTTCTGGAGCTTGGCGTTGAATCCATGGGCGCCTTTCTCAACGATGTAGTATCCATGTCCCTTTGGTCCGATACCTTTTCAAAGGGTAACCGCTGGGTCGGCAGTTGGACGATTTTTTACTGGGCCTGGTGGTTGTCTTTGGCACCGATTTTAGGCGTTTTTCTGGCAAAAATCTCTTATGGCAGGACCATACGGGAGTTTATGTGTGTGAATGTACTGGCGCCGGCCCTGTTCGGCCTGGCCTGGTTCGTCACCTTTGGCGGTGGTGCAATCTATCTGGAGTCCATGGCAGATGCCAATCTCATGGGGCTGATCAATGAAAAGGGTGTTGAATTTTCCATGTACGCACTTTTAGAGAAATACCCGCTGCCCAGTATTACAGTTCCACTGGCGTTTATCACCATCTGCATCTCCTTTGTAACCCTTGCAGATTCTACCACTTCGGCCATATCCGAAATTTGTACTGGAAATTCCACTGGTGGAGAACCTCCTTCAGTGCTGAAGATTTTCTGGGGGATTATCATGGGCGCCATGACCATTCTCTTTCTCATGGTTGCCGGCACCACCGGCACCAAAGCATTGCAGACCTCAAGTATTGTGGTGGGCCTGCCCATCGTTATGATCGAGATGCTGGCGCTGATTTCTCTGGTTAAAGCCCTTAGAAACAGAAACAAAGAATCTGTTTAAATGTAACCTATTTAAGAATAACCCAAAAGAGAGATAAATAGATATGGCAATTGAAACAAAAATACTGAAAAACACGGAAGCCTTTGCAGAGGCAATGGTCCGGTGTGGTGTAAGATACCACTTTGCCTATCCCATTACGCCGGCTTCGGATGTAATGAAGCGAAGTGCTGTAATCCTGCCTCAAGTTGGCGGAAAAATGATTCAAATGGAAAGCGAATTGGCCGTGGCCAATGCTTTGGCAGGCTGTGCCTGTACAGGAAAGCTTGGTGTTGCCTCTTCTTCGGGCCCCGGCATCTCCTTAATGCAGGAAACGCTCTCCTTTATGGCGGCGGGCGAGCTGCCCGGGCTGTTCCTGGACTGCATGCGGGTAGGACCCGGTGACGGTGATATCGTGGGTGCCCAGAGTAACTATTTCCAGGCCACCCGGGGCGGCGGCCATGGCGATTACCGGACCATCGTTTTGGCACCGGCATCGGGCCAGGAGATTGTGGATCTGATGCCACGGGCAATTGAGTTGACCTATAAATGGCGAAATCCGGTGCTCATCGTTGTTGACGGCATTACCGCACAGATGACCGAATCTGTGACTTTTCCTGAAATCAACGATGTGACCGCCCAATTTGATACCGCAGACTGGCAATTCACCGGGACCCGGGACCATGACAAACGCTTTTTGCTCACCGGAAGCTATACCCATGCCCAGGGCGAAGAGTTGAACGAACGTCTTAGAACCAAATACGCCGGCATAAAAGAAACCGAACCCCAGTGGGAATCCATCCAGACCGACGATGCAGACCTGGTTGTGGCAGCCTTTGGCATCCATGGCCGTATGGCCCTGGACCTGGTAGAAAATTTCCGCAGCCAGGGGAAAAAAGTGGGACTGATCCGGCCCATTACCCTGTGGCCCTTTCCGGATCAGGCCTTTGATAATTTACCAGATTCTGTCAAATCCATCCTGGTAGTGGAGATGAACCACGGTCAGATGGTGGAGGATGTGCGTCTTGCCGTGAACGGCCGGTTTCCGGTTCATTTCCTTGGAAAAACCGGCGGAGATCTTCCCATGTGCACCCTGGCGGATATGACCAATAAGACCCAAGCCCTTCTGGAGGAAGTCTGATGAACGAATTAGCAACCTTGTACGGGGATACCCTAAAGTACGAAAAGAATTTCAGTTACTGCCCGGGCTGCGGCCACGGAATTGTCACCCGGCTGGTGGCGGAAGCCATAGAAAAATTGGGGATTCGGGAAAAAGCTGTGGGCATTGTGGGCATTGGCTGCGGCGGGTTTTCCCACCACTACATGAATATCGATGCCCTGGAAGCCATGCACGGAAGAGCCCCTGCCATGGCTGTGGGGTTTAAAACTGCGTCACCGGATAATATTGTCTTTACCTACCAGGGGGACGGCGACATGAGTGCCATCGGCCTTGCAGAACTGATGCACACGGCCAATCGGGGGCTGCCCATGACCTGTATCATGATTAACAATTCTGTTTTCGGCATGACCGGCGGACAGATGTCCCCGACCTCCCTTAGCGGCCAGCAGACCGCAACTACACCCCAGGGCCGGGATACAAGTTTTCAAGGATTTCCATTGAAAGTGCCTGAAATGATGCGGGAAATGCCCGGTGTCAAGTATCTGGCCCGGGAAACAGTGGCCACGCCCAAGGGAATCCGCAAGGCTGCTAAAAGTATTGAAGCCGCATTTCAGTGCCAGATTAACGGGCTTGGGTTTGCCTTTGTGGAAATGATCGTCCCCTGTCCCACGGGATTGAAAAAAGGGGTGATTGATTCATATAAATGGTGTGCCGAAAATGCTGTGTCCTATTTTGAACCCCAGGTGTTTAAAAACGAATTGAAAGAACGGAGTGAATCATGAAACATAAATGTGCTTTTTCAGGTTCTGGGGGGCAGGGGTCTGCATTAATGGCAAAGCTGACCTGCCTGGGTGCCATTAAACGGGATTTTAAGGTGGTCATGACCCAGACTTACGGGATCGAGCAGCGGGGAGGGGACTCAACTGGCTATGTCGTCCTGTCTGATGCGCCCATTGGCAATCCAATAGTAGAAGCTGATGCTGATATCGCGGTGGCCCTGAGCCAGAACATCTACCCGGCCACCCTTGAGGGAACCGCTTCCGGCGGAACGCTTTTTGTCAACAGCTCCCTTGTGGAAAAGATCACCCCCAAAGAAGGGGTGCGGCAGGTTGCGCTGCCGGCTTCGGATATGGCGGTTGCCCTGGGTTCTGTCAGGTGTGCCAACATTATCATGATGGGTGCAGTGTTAAAAGTCACCAAAATGCTTGGGTATGATGATATTGCCCATGCGCTTGCACAGACCCTTGGAAAAAAGAAACCCGCGCTGTTGGAAATGAACCTTAAAGCGTTGAAACAGGGAATGAATGCGCCCTTGGAAGAGGTGTAATATGGCAGAAAAAGTGAATAAAAAACATGTGATCTGTGAAAGGCGCTGCAAATCCTGCGGCCTGTGCGTGGCGGTCTGCCCTAAAGATGTCCTGGCCATTGGTTCCAAACTCAACCAGGACGGTTATGCTGTGGTGGAGCAGGTCAGCAAAGAAAACTGTGTGATGTGTGGTATCTGCCGGATTGTCTGTCCCGATGTGGCCATTGGTGTCGTAAAAGCAGCCCAGGAAACGGTGGCAGAATAAGGAGAGATTAGATTATGTCAGCGTTAACCCCATTGTTCCGTCCCAAAAGCGTTGCCCTTATCGGTGCGTCCACAGATACCAAAAAATATGGGTACTGGACCGCCAAAAGCATGATCGACAACAAGTTTAAAGGAGACCTTTACATGGTCTCCCGGACCAAGGCCGATAATATCCTGAGTTATCCTCCCTATCCATCCATTCTTGACGTGCCGGCTCAAATCGATCTGGCCATTGTGGCCATAGCTCCGGCCCATATCATTGGCGTCATGGAAGAATGTGCCCAAAAAAAAGTTAAAACCATCATCATTGTTTCCACGGGATTTGGTGAGACTGGAGAAGAAGGCAGGCAAATAGAAAAAAATATCCTTGCCATTGCAAGGGAAAATGATATGCGCATCATGGGGCCAAACTGCATGGGCATGTTCAGTGCGGATGTCAGCCTCAATGCCAGTATCATCGACCTGGATCCAGGGCCTTTAAGCCTGGTTTTGCAGAGCGGCAATTTCGGCATTGACATCAACTTCAATGCCAGACAACGAAATCTTGGGTACAGCAACTGGGCCACCATCGGCAACCAGATGGATTTGAGATTCCACGATTTTGTGGACTATATAAGGGAAGATGAGAACACAAAAGCCCTGATGCTGTATATGGAGGGGCTTCGCGTGGAATCCGAGGCTGACGGCAGAAACTTTCTTGAAGCTGCCCGTAAGACCACCCTTTCAACGCCCATTGCCGCCATCAAAATAGGTAAAAGCGCTGCAGGGGCAAGGGCTGCCGCATCCCATACCGGATCCCTTGCCGGCAGTGAAATCGTTTTTAATGCCGCCTTAAATCAGGCTGGAATTTTTCGGGTGGACACCCCATCAGAACTTTTGGATGTGGCCCAGGCGTTTGCCACCTGTGCCCCTGCCAGGGGAAACCGCGTGGCCATTTTGACCGATGGTGGCGGCCACGGCGTCATGGCAACGGATGTGGCCGAAGCCCACGGTCTTGAAGCCCCGGTGCTTTCCGAGTCAACCCAGGAAAAGCTCAAAGAAATCCTCATGCCCCATTGTCCCATTAAAAATCCAGTGGACCTTGCAGGGACTCCGGAAGCGGACATGTGGGTGTTTGACCGGTGTGCCGAAGTTTTACTGGAAGATCCGGATGTGGATGCCCTGATTATAGTAGGACTTTACGGCGGATATAAAGACCTGTCCGAGGAATTCCGGGTGATGGAAAACGATGTAGCCAAAAGCCTTGTAAAAAGGATACAGGCGTCGGGAAAACCTGTGGTTATGCATTCCATTTACCAGGCCCAACAACCTGAATCTTTGCAGATTATTGCTGATGGCGGGGTACCGGTATACTCAGGGATTGATTCTGCCGTCCATGCCATGGGGGCATTGGTAAGCTATGAACAGCGCAGACAACAACTTGAAAAAGAGCTGTCCGCAGAGAAACCTTTCCTTCCTGAAAACCGCAGGGAAAAATCAGAGGCCATTTTTGCAGTCGTCCGAGCGTCCAACCGAATTAATCTGGTGGAAACAGAAGCACGAGATATCCTTAAAGCCTATGGGTTTGATCTGCCGGATCACTATTTGGCCAAAACAAGGCAAGAAGCCGCTCAGTTCATGGAACAGATGGACGGGGCCGCGGTGATGAAGATCGTTTCTCCGGATATTCTCCATAAAACCGATGCCAAAGGCGTCCTGCTGAATATTGAAACCCCAGAGGCCGCCAAAGACGCTTTTGATGCCTTGAAAAACAATGCACTCAATTATAATCCCAATGCCGATATCTTCGGGATAATGCTTTCTCCCATGATACCCATGGGTGTGGAGTGCATCATCGGTTCCACATGGGATACCACGTTTGGCCCAACCGTCATGTTTGGTCTTGGCGGTATTTTTGTGGAAGTTTTAAAGGATGTGGCTTTCAGGGTGGCACCGGTGAACCTGCCGGAAGCCTCGGCCATGATTAAAGAAATCAAAGGCGCTGGCATATTGGACGGGGTGCGGGGAGCCAAAGGCGTGGACAAGGACGCTTTGGCCCAAGCCATCTGCAGGCTTTCTTACATGGTGGCCGAGCTTAGTGATATTGCCGAAGTGGATATGAACCCGGTCTTTGCCATGCAGGAGGGGCTGGCTGTTGTGGATGCGCGTATAGTGCTCCATCCAATGGAAAAATAAAGATAGAACCTATTGTTTTTGGCTCATGTTGTGTTTCAGGGTCTTTTATTAAAATCGTTTTTGCGACGGGGTCAGGGTTGTGTTATTGGATTGGCGTTATCGCCGTCTGTTTATACAAACCAAATCCCCCAATGATAATGCAAATAACGCAAGCCTGACCCCAACCGGATAAGACCCTGGAATCCGACATGAGTCTTGTTTTTTAACAGGGGCGATGTCCTTCAACTCGTCCATAAAATAAGAAGATGAGATAAAATATGTACGATAGAATGCCGGAACTTTCCAGTAACATGCTGGAAAAAATACACAACGCCTCCCTTAAAATTTTGAATCAGATCGGGGTGGATTTTAACGACGACCGGGCAATTGAATTGTTTAAAGCAAATGGATTTAAGGTCGATGGAACCAAAGTCTTTTTTGAAGGAAAAGACATTAAAAAAGCACTTCAAACCGCGCCTTCAACTTTTAAGGTTCATGCAAGAAATCCTGAACATACCCTGACCATCGGTGGCGATGACTTTGTTTTTCTTCCTGCCTATGGCGCGCCCTTTATTGCTGAGGCCGATGGGGAACAGCGGGCCGGAACCATGGAAGATTATAATAATTTTTGCAAACTGGTTCAGACCTCATCGGAAATTGGTATGAACGGGTATCTCATGATCGACCCCGAAGATGTTCCTGCCAAAACTCAAGGGTTGGATATGGTGCTTTCCAATCTGTTGATGTGTGATAAAGCATTTATGGGATGCCAGACCAATGGCGAAATTGCCCAGGATCTGGTTGAAATGCTGGCCATTGCATTTTGTAATGGAAAAAAAGAAGCAGTCAGGGAAAAATGCTATACCGTATCTTTGATCAATGCCTTGACGCCCCTGCAGTATTCCGATGAGATGACAGGGGCACTGATGACCCTTGTCGAAAACGGCCAGGCGGTGGTGATTGCCAATATGGTCATTGGCGGCACATCCGGCCCTGTAACCCTTCCCGGAATGCTTGCCCTTATCAATGCAGAAGTTCTGGCCGGAATCGTTTTAACGCAGCTGGTCAATCCCGGTGCACCTGTGATTTATGGTTCCACATCAACTGTCACCAACTTTAAAACCGGTGCTGCAGCCGTGGGGGTTCCCGAACAGGCCGCCTTGATTTCTGCCACCGCCCAGGTGGCAAAATTTTATAATTTGCCCTGTCGTTCCGGCGGTGCCCTTTGTGATGCCCATTGTCCCGATTCCCAGGCCGGATATGAGGGCAGTCTTCAATTGCAGACTGCCGTTTGCAGCGGTGTTAACTTTATCCTTCATTCCTGTGGTCAAATGGGCGGGCATATTTCCATAAGCTATGAAAAATTTATTATGGATGAAGAGTTTTGCGGTATGTTGCGCCGGCTTGTTCGACCCATGGAAATAAGCGATAATGAATTAGAGCTTGAAATCAACGCCGTGGCCGAAGCCGGTATCGGCGGGCAGTTCCTTACGCAGGCCAGAACCTTTCAACTTTGCCGCAGTGAATATTTCCAGCCGAATCTATTCTGTCATGATTCCCACGATGCCTGGACCCAGAAAGGAAAGTTAACCCTGGCTCAAAATGCGTCGGAAATCTTGAAAGAAAGACTGGCTGCTTATCAGATCCCTGAAATGGACCCGAATATTAAGCAGGCACTGGAAAGCTATGTTGCGAAACGCAAATCAGAAGACGAACTTAGTTAAAACAAACCCGGTCCCCTGATTCTAACTGGCTGTGAAGTTCTCGCTGCACTTCTTTAAAAATGTCTCTGATACATTTTTCAAATGCCAGAAACAGGGGGCTCGAGGGTACAGGCGCCCTGTGCAGGGTAATGTGAGCCATGGGCAAGGGCGGAAATCCATCTTCCTCACCAATGATAATTAAATCTTGTGGAACATTTGTGACTCCCATAATCGCTACTGAAAATCCCACACGGACAGCCGCCATAATGCCTGTACTGGTTGGGCTGTTATAGTTAATTCTAAAACTATGGTCTACCGACTCTAAACTGCCCATGGCCCAGCGGCGGTATGGGCAGCCTTCATAAGATACGGCCAAAGGAATCCTACCCTGGGTTTCATGCTGCAGGTGTTTTGCCGAACTGATCCATGCCATGGGTTCACGAAAGACAACTGTGCCGCCTTCGCGCATTTCAGTACATAGTGCAAAATCCAGATTCGCCTGATCAACAGCTTTTCTCAGGTTCACACTCAAGTTGCTGATTACATCGACTTTCACCTTGGGATGGTCCTTATAGAATCGGGAAAGGATCCGGGAAAGAAAAGGGAATATATAGTCTTCAGGTGCACCGATCCTGATGTGACCGACAAGTTCCCGGTTTGAAATTGTCAAAATGGCGTCGTCATGGGTTTGGATGATTTGCCTGGCAAATTGAAGCAGGTCCTTTCCAGCGCCTGTCAGCTTAACAGTTTTAGATATACGGATTAAAAGTGGCACCCCCAGTTCCTCTTCTAAGCGTTTGATCTGAAGGCTCACCGCAGACTGGGTTAAGTGGACTGTTTTGGCAGCTTTTGTAAAACTGTGGGTTTCCACAACGGCAATATATGTTTTAAGCTGATCAATATTCATTTTTATTTTCCATAAAAAACTCAACTTTCGGTGATCTAATAAAGATTTTGTGTTTGTTTCAAAGTTCTGATATATATATAAATATTGACAGATTTCACTTTGTTTGCCGCTAAACAAACAAAAAAACAAAGGAAATTCGTCAAAATGGATACTACCCTGATCAGCGAACAAAATCAAACCTCAAATTTCGATGAAATGGGTATTATTAAGGATTATGCGGTTGGCCTTGGCAAACCTGCAACGACTTTATAGTTTTACAGAGCAGATGATACAAGATATGCTTGACTCGGTCATGAATAAAGCCCTTGCATATTTTGGCCTGGAGAACAACAAACAAAAGGAATTATTGGAGGCGTAAAACCATTCCTCCGAAAGTTGAGTTATCATACCTGTCTCAAGGGGGGCATTGATATCACAAAGGAACCTATCCCGTGGTGCCGGCGGCTCACTATTTTTGCGGGGGGATCAAGGTGGACCGCTTTGGCAAGTCCACCCTTTCCCATCTTTATGCCATCGGCGAAACCAGCTGCACCGGGGTGCAGCGGAAATGCCGCTTCTAATATATGTCCGGAGCGGAACGGGAACGTTCGTTTGTGCGCGCTTTTCACTGGGGCTATTGGCTGACGTCAGCTGTGTTTAAAAATTTCAAATAATCCTCTCTACAGGGTGAAAATACTTCAATGGCCACTGAATTTTCAAGTATTTCTGCTTTATGTTTAATATTCGACGGTATATTCCAGCTGTCTCCTGGATGTAATTCTTTTGAGTCCTCCCCAATAAATAAGCGTATTTTCCCGGATACTAAATATCCGGTCTGTTCATGATCATGCTGGTGCTCAATGAGTTGAGCATTTTTTTCCAGCATAAATTCTGTCATTAACGTGTTTTTTCCATAACAAATTGTTTTGACTTTGATTCCAGGAATTACTTCTGTGTAGCCCAGGCTTGTTTTTTTCCCAAACATAGATGCCTCTTACCCTTTCATTTCGGTGTGAATGATTTGTTGAGGTATGTTCCTCAATTTCCTGAATTTGATGGTTCCATTTTCCATTATTGCGCTTTTTAGCTGTTTGAAAAAGCGATTTGTGAAAAAAGTCTGACCCCCCTTGAGCCGCAATTATGACGAGTATCCCATCTTAATAAGCAAGTCCACAATGCTTAAATCAGAAAGTTCAATGGAGATTAAGCCCGAAAATTCATAGATTAATGCGTTGCCAATGCATGGTGATAGTGATAGTGCTTTAAAGGCATGATATTGATTGGACCACGCAACTTAAGTTGATACGCCATGTGCACAAGGAGACAAGCATGCACCAGAAAAATAGAATTCTTCCAGAAGCGTTGATCCTGGAATATACCCCGGAACAGATGCCCTTTAAAGACACTTCTGAATTGTCCCCCCTGGATCAGGTCATTGGCCAGCGACGGGCGGTGGAAGCCATTGCCTTTGGATTGAACATGAAGGGCTGTGAGTACAATATTTTTGTCACCGGACTTGAAGGGACTGGAAAAACCACCATCCTCCAGCGTATTTTAAATGAGCATGCCGCACAGTTTGATACCCCGCCGGACCTTTGCATGGTCAACAATTTTGAGGACGCCTATTGCCCCATTGTCATGGAAATACCGCCGGGCACGGCCCTGCAGTTCCGCAGGAACATGAAGCGATTTATCCAGGCGTTGAGGGTGAAAATCCCGCTGCTTTTTGAAAGCGATATCTTCCGGGAAAAACAGAAACTGATTGAGCAGGAGCATATCAAGCTTCAGGACCAGGTGTTTGAAAAGGTGGACGCCCTTGCCAGCTCTTTATCCCTTGATATTGTGAAAATCGAAGATGGATATGAGATCGTACCAGTGGAAGGGGGAAAACAGATTTCGGATGAAACCTATGACGGATTTGATCCGGAAAAAATAAAACAGATAGAAGAAAACACCCGTCAGGTGAGCATTGCCCTGAATGAAGCCCTCCATGAAGTCAGCAAAAACAACGAACAGATAAAGCTCTCCGTTAAAAAAATAATATCAGAGGAATTGGAACGTCTCATTTCAGAAGAGATTGACCCGATTCGGGATCATTTCAAGGCGTGCAAGGAGGTTTTGACCTATCTTGAAAGTGTCAAGGAAGATATTATAGAACATATTGCCATGTTTCCGGGCATCCGAAATCCTGAAGCTGACACTGAAGCCGGATCTAACTTTAAGGAGATGGCCGAAGCCATCGTTAAAAAATATGAGGTGAATGTGCTGGTGGATCGCAGGCGTGAAAAAGGAGCGCCCGTGGTATTTGAATCCCACCCCACCTTTAAAAACCTGTTTGGTTCCATCGAGAAAAAACCGGTGATGGGGTCAATTGTGGCGGATTTTACCATGGTTCAGGCGGGATCTGTGCTGCACGCCAACGGGGGATACCTGGTCATTCAGATCGAACCGTTGCTGACATCCCCCTATATCTGGGAAACTCTGAAAACAACCCTTCGAAACAGTTCATTGAGGATTGAAGACGGACCGGAACAGTCAGCCCAGGGCATGCCGTCATTGAAACCTGAGCCTGTCAAAATTGATCTCAAGGTGATCCTGGTGGGTGGTTATGCCCCCTTCCAGCTGCTTCAGAGTGCCGACTCCCGGTTTAACAAGATTTTCAAGGTACGAGCGGATTTTGATCACGAAGCCTGGTGTACGGATGAGACTATACTGCTCTATGCTCGGTTCATTGCCGGGGCCTGCCGGAAGAATAATTTAAATTCGTTTACCCGGGATGGGGTGTGGGCAGCCATTGAATATGCCAAACGCCTTGTGGCGGACCGACGCAAACTGTCCCTTCGGTTTGGTATGATTCTTGGCATGCTGAAAGAAGCCGATTACTGGGCACGGCAGGACAAAGCGGAAAATATATCCGCAGAGCATGTTCACAAAGCCGTCTCCCAGCATCGCTTTCGCTACAACCTCTATGAAGATAAAATGCTGGAACAGTTTGAAGATCAGTCCGTATTAATGGATGTACTGGGAAAGGAGATCGGACAGGTCAATGCCCTGGCCGTTTATGACATGGGGGACATCGCCTTTGGTCGCCCCACCCGGATCACGGCGGAATCTTACATGGGCACCCCCGGCATTATCAATGTGGAGCGGGAGGCCAGTCTTTCCGGCGAGACCCATGACAAGGGCATGATGATTGTTTCCGGATATCTGGGACGCATGTTTGCCAGACGTTACCCCTTAAGCGTCAGCATTTCCATCACCTTTGAGCAGAGCTATGACGGTATTGACGGCGACAGCGCCTCTTCCACGGAATTGTACGCAGTGTTGTCAAGTCTTTCAGGAATTCCCATTCGCCAGGACATTGCCGTCACAGGGTCGGTGAACCAGAAGGGCGAGATCCAGGCCATTGGCGGGGTCAATGAAAAAATTGAAGGATTCTTCGATGTCTGCTCAAAAAAAGGCAGACAAGATACCCAGGGGGTCATGATTCCGGCGGCCAATGTTAATAATCTGGTGTTAAGACAGGATGTGCTCCGGGCCATAAAGGAAGAGCGGTTTCACATTTACAAGATCAGCCGTATTGAAGAAGGCATAGAACTGCTCACCGGCATGCCGGCAGGACTGCCGGACAAGGATTGCCAATATCCCAAAGATACGGTGTTTGGAAGGGTTCAGGAGCGACTTGAAGCCTATCATCAGCTTTCATTGTCCTATGGCAGCGCTTGATGATCATAAAAAGGGCTTTGGTCACAACATGGGCCACCCGTCACAATTGGCGGGACAATGGGGCCAGGCTTGTGAGCAGGCCCTAATCTGGACAAGCCAGAACCCAAAAAGGTTTCTGATTCTCTTGTCCAAACAACACGAAAATCGGAGATAAAAATCTAACTAAGTCTGCCACAGTCATACCCAATTGTGCACGGGCATTATGCCTTTTGCCCGTGCCGACAATGTTTGAAACCTCTGCATGATATCCCTTATATTTTCTGTCTTCGTCATTTTTTTTTACACTTTGTAAAAAGAGGATTGGCCATAACTTGCTCCACTCGTCATTGTTGGTCCAGCAATTGTGCCTTCTGCCCCCCCATACGCCATGTGTGAATCCCTTATTTCCCCTGGCTCTGCTCATCTGGCATCCGTTTTGCTTAATGATTATGGTAAAGTAAACTGTAAATATTCGGCTTGCTCATGTAAATGTTTGTTTACTGTAAGCTTGAACATCGAGTGCAAAGCATATCAGATCCATTCTACATCCATTTGAAAGGACAGAACATGGCAAACAGTTTGTACATAACCCCCACAGAGACCCGATGTGGTAAATCCCTGATCGTACTTGGTATCATGCAGCTTCTGTTAAAAGACATTCGTAAGGTTGGTTTTTTTCGACCTATCATTAATCCCCCTGTCAGCAATGGTAAAGATTACGATATAGATCTTGTGTTGTCCTATTTCTATCTTGGGCTTCGCTATGAAGAGACCTATGCCTATACCATGGAAGAGGCAAAAAAAATGATCAATGCCGGGCGGCAGTCGGAAATGATGGAGACGATATTAAATAAATACAAGCGACTTGAAGAAAAATCCAGATTTGTGCTGTGTGAAGGGACGGATTTTGCGGCGGGCAATGAAGCCTTTGAGTTTGACATCAACGCAGATATCATGGCCGACCTTGGCACCCCTGCCATCGTAATTTCAAATGGGTATCAAAAATCCATGGAAGAGGTGATCAGCTCCAACCAGTTGTCCATAGAGAGCCTTCAAGCAAAAGGGGTGGACGTTCTGAGCCTTGTCGTGAACCGGGTGGACCCCAATTGTCTGGCATCTTTAAAGGAAGGCTTCAAAAGCGTTTCCCATTTGTCTGACTGCCTTGTTTATGCCATTCCGGAACTCGATACCCTGAGCCGGCCAAGCATGTGGGATGTACAAAAATATTTTGATGCAGAAATTCTTTATGGCAAGGAGGCCATGGACAACCAGATTTCAGATTACCTCATTGCCGCAATGCTGGCCCCCAACTTTCTTAACCATATTAAAAAGGGCAGTCTTGTGGTCAGTTCCGGTGATCGTTCCAGCATTGTTTTGACAAGCCTGGCCTCCAGACACTCTTCCTCCTATCCCGATATTTCCGGCATTATGATCACCGGGGGGATACCCATGCCTGATACCATCGTACGCTTGATAGATGGATGGAAAGGCGTGCCCGTGCCCATTATTCAGACCCGGGGTACCAGTTATTGTACAGCCATGGAGCTCAATCATCTCTATGGAAGGATATCTCCGGAAGACCCCAGAAAGATTGCCCTGGCTCTGGGAACTTTTGAGGCCCATGTGAATGCGGAGGCTTTAAGACATAAGTTGGCTGCCAGAAAATCCATCCGGATTACCCCCCAGATGTTTGAATACAGTCTCATTGAAAAGGCAAAAAAGAAGCGACAGCACATCGTATTGCCGGAGGGTGTTGGAGAGAGAATTCTGCGGGCCGCTGATATCCTTTTGCGACGTTCATTCTGCGATATCACCCTGCTTGGGAAAGAGGATGCCGTACATCAAAAAATCAAGGAACTGGGGTTGAACCTTTCCAGGGCCACCATTGTACAGCCGGATAAAAGCCTATTTCTGGAAGACTATGTCAATACATTCTATGAGTTGAGAAAATCAAAGGGGGTCACCCTGGACATGGCCAGGGACGTGATGATGGACCCCACCTATTTTGGTACCATGATGGTTCATAAGGGGCACGCCGACGGCATGGTGTCCGGGTCCATGAACACCACTGCCCACACCATTCTGCCTGGATTTCAAATTATCAAAACCCGTCCCGGCATTTCCATTGTATCGTCGGTGTTTCTCATGTGCCTTAAAGATCGGGTGCTGGTGTTCGGCGATTGTGCCATAAATCCAAATCCCACAGCCGAACAACTGGCCGAAATAGCTGTTATTTCCGCAAAGACGGCAGCCGTGTTCGGCATTGAGCCCAGGGTTGCCATGCTCTCTTATTCCACCGGTTCTTCGGGGAGTGGCGTGGATGTGGACAAGGTGCTCAAGGCCACCCGCATCGCCAGGGAGATAGATCCTTCATTGATGCTTGAAGGCCCCCTGCAATACGATGCGGCCATTGATCCCGAAGTGGCAAAAACAAAATTACCAGATTCCAATGTGGCGGGTAGAGCCACTGTGTTTATCTTTCCGGATTTGAATGCGGGAAACAATACCTATAAAGCGGTTCAGCGGACCTCGGAAAAAGTGGTGGCCATTGGTCCCATACTCCAGGGCTTGAACAAGCCCATTAACGATCTAAGCCGGGGATGTACCATCCCGGACATTGTCAACACAGTGGCCATAACCGCCATACAGGCCCAGGCAGACAAAAGTCGTTAGGGGTGGGTCAATGCTCCACATGGGTGTGAGGTCAGGCGTGCATTTTTGACGCTTTTGTTGAAATATACCTTGCAACACAGACACTTGTTAAAAACATAGAGCCTGATAAAAAAACTCAGGCGCTACTATCACATGGCCTGAACCCGTCGATATGCCAATGATGACGAGTGCCCCAAGTTATTATGATCAAGTCCTATTTTCCAGGTTTGATAAACAACCATAGCCAGAGAACAACGGCACAGACAATTGCGACCATGCCAAACAAAGATAGACCGAAAATCTGGGGAGAGGCCTTAAGGCTCAAGAGAAGGGAAGATGCAATGATAAGGGAAGAAATAATCATGGATACCGAACGCTTATGGTTCTCCCGACAATAATCCCCCAGGATTTTTTCCAATTTCTGGATGTCAAAACCCAGGACAAATTTACCTTTTCTTGCCTGGCGGATGATGGCAATGCTATCTCTGGGAATTTCCTGGAGCAACTGGAGGGATTCAACAGAAAGGCTGGAAAGATCCTGGGCAACACGCGACAGGGACATCCTTTCCATCTTTTTTTTCTTTATAAATGGTGCCGCATAGCCAACCATATCAAAATCCGGATCAAGTTTTTGGGCAACGCCTTCAACAGCTGCAAAGGATTTCATCATCAAAAAGGTATCTGGATACAGTCGGAGCTTATGTCTGGCCGTAATTTTTAAGAGATCCTGTAATAACCTCCCCATATTGATATGTTTTAATGCCTTGGTCAGATATTGGGCGATAAATGTGGAAATATCCCGTTCCAGGAAGCGCATATCCGGTTCATCATCATACTCGGTGAGTTCCAGCAGGTAGTGGCAGGTGGCCGACGGATTTTCAGTAACAACACTTGCAATTAAGTCAATAAACACTTCCCGGGCCCGGCGGTCCATGAATCCCATCATACCGAAATCCACAGGTCCCAGCACATTATCGGGCAGCACAAATAGATTGCCCGGGTGAAGATCGGCATGGAAAAAACCGTATTCAAATACTTGCTTAAGGATTAAGTCTGCCCCCCGCCGGGTCAGTATTTTTCGATCCATGCCGTGTTCATCAAGGAGGTTTATGTCTGAAATTTTAATTCCCTGGATATATTCCATGGTCAATACGGTGTCCGTGGTTTTATCCAGATAGACCTTGGGAATATGGATGGTGGAGTCAAACATAAACTGCCGGGCCACCCGTTCCATATTGGATGCTTCCAGGGTGTAATTCATTTCTTTTTCAAGGGTTTCGGCGAACTCCTCAACGATTTTTACGGGGCGGAAAAAAGACAGATCTTCAATGTGACGTTCCATCAGGGTGGCCAGATGATTCATTATTTCCAGATCCACCGTGATGTTTTTTCTGATATCCGGGCGCTGAATTTTTACGGCAACCCGTTCACCGGTTTTTAATTTTGCCAGATGGACCTGGCCGATGGATGCAGAGGCAATGGGGTCTTTTTCCATGGAAGCAAAGGGATTTTCTTTGTCACCAAAGGCTTTGGCCACGGTTTTTTCAACATCTGAAAAGGGAAACTCTGGTACATTGTCCTGGAGTTTTTCAAGTTCAAAGATAAATTCCAGGGGAATCAGGTCGGGGCGGGTGGAAAGAATTTGTCCGAATTTAATAAAGGTGGGGCCAAGCTCTTCAAAGAGAAGTCTTGTACGCTGGGGCGGGGTCAAAGGTTCAAGTTGGGGCGGTTTATCCCTTGAAATCATTTTCAGACCAATCTCAAGATACTGGTCAATGTTCAGGGCCTCAATAATATGGCCGAATCCATACTTGAACAGAATGGTTAATATCTGACGGTACCGGGTGATGTTTCGGTATGTTCTGCCTACAACATCAAAATCTCTCAGAGTCAGCATAAAAGATAGTCTTTCCCATCAGAAAATAAAAATTCCTTGTTTTTATTTCTTCCCAGGCTGTGATACGTATTCTGCTGAATTGGGATTGATGCTCCCATGGCCCCCAGATGACCAGCCTGACCAGACCTTTTCAATGATCTTTTCAAACAGCGGACAAACAGGTTCCCGGGTTTTTTTTCCATAAAGCAAATCAAGATGGTTGGCTCCGTCAATAATAAAATTAATCAGCTGATTTTGTTCCGGCAAAAATTCTACTTTCTTCAACTCCTCCAGCCGGCACACTTTTTTGTGTTTGTGAGGATAAGATTGACTATAGCGTATATTTTCAAGTGGGGCAAGGCAGTCCTGGGCACTATAGAAATGCTTATTATAACGAATTCAGCGAATAAAAGCCAAATAATATGTCCAGGATTAAAACGCAACCATTGCTCATCGAAGAGATGGAAAAGTGGTCTATACTTTTCTTGATAACGATGGAAGTATCTGCTTCTTTATGTATTTTAAATAATGGGGATATGCTTTTGTTTTTGAATTGCAAAAAATATGCTTGACATCTATGACGCAGTGCATCATCATATATTTATGACACAATGCGTTATTTGGAAATTATTTTTTTTAAATATAATTTTATGCGAGAGGCCAAAAATGAGCGCAGAAAAAACAGCAGAAACAACTAAAGGCGAATCCAGATTTTACATTGCGAAAACCATGAATGAAGCAAGGGCAGGCATTGAGAAAAAAATAAAAATATACAACGAAAAGTATGTGCAAAAACAACTTGAAAATGGCCGCGAGTTTATCACGGAGCTTAAAGCTGACCCTGTTAAGAGAATTGATGACCTCATTGATGACACCAGAGAAGCAATTCAAAAAATAAAATCTCATGGCATGGAAACCATAGATAAAAAAATGGATGTCGCAAAAAAAGATATTCTGCAAAAGATTGAGACAATTAATAAGGAAACCCGGACTATATACAAAGGGATTGGGCACGATGTAAAATTGATCATTGAGGACGTGGTGACCCTGGGGAAAGAGAAACTGGACAAAATGCCCCTGAAAAAAAACATTGAAAAGAAAATCTTTGATGGTATCGATGCCATTCCGGCAAAATTCAACCTTCCATCAAAAGAAGAAATAGATAGTCTGATAACGGAAATTGAAGATGTAGACAAGAAAATAAATGCCCTTAATAAACAAGATCTGAATGCATAAGTGGGCTTTCTCAACATGGGGCATAAGCCCTTGTTTGCCTTTAAAAACAACGGAGAAATCAGGAGAAGACAATGTTAAATATAAAAAAATACTCAAATGGAAGATTTTTTAACACTGCCACAAAAGAATACATAAAACCGGAAAAACTGTCAGAATTGATTAAAAAAGGTGAAAAAATTCAAGTCACCCTGACCAAAACAGGGAAAGATATCACGGATGCCGTTATTGGACAGTTTCTAAAAAAA
This sequence comes from uncultured Desulfobacterium sp., assembly GCA_963674605.1. Lineage (GTDB taxonomy): Bacteria > Desulfobacterota > Desulfobacteria > Desulfobacterales > Desulfobacteraceae > Desulfocicer. The sequence continues at coordinate 4,306,806 of OY771474.1, forward strand.
GAAGAACAGAAAAAAGAAAGCTCCTTTCTGGCCACAGATAAACTTGTAAAATGGGTGGGAGAAGTCATTGATACAAAAATCGAACAGGTTATGGACGCTGTTAAATTACCCACCAGAGAACAGGTTGCCAACCTGGATAAAAATATCAAAGAACTAAATAAAAAAATTGATGCATTAATGTTATCCCGGGACAAAGCCACAACTGCAAAATCTGCAGCTCCAGAAAAATCCCCGGATGCCCCCAAGACCAAGGCTTCAAAATCCTGAACCTGTTTACCTGAAAATCAGATTCATAGAATGCTGTGATGATGTCGGGAAAATGGGAACGCCCACAAACCATACCCCTTGGGAGAATGCCATGCACCGTATCAAAAAATATGCAAATAGAAAGTTGTATGACACCACTGATAAAAAATATATTTCCAGAGTACGCCTTTCAGAACTCATCCGGCAAGACAAGGACATCATCATTATTGATAATGAAACCGGAGAAGATCTTACCGCTTCAATTGTATCAAGTCTCATTGCCACAACAAGGGGAAAAGCCGGTGCTACTGTATCATCGGGTGTTTTGATCCAGCTGTTCAGAAAAGGGGGGAACGCCCTGACAGATTATGCGAAAAAATATGTCTCCTTCTGGCAGCGATCATTTACCATGGCTGAAGATGAAATCGATGATATGGTCAAGAAACTTGTAAAAAGAAAAGAAATATCAACATCTGAGGGAACTCGCTTAAAAAAAGAGATAATAGGGTTTACGACCTCTTTGAAAGGCTGGATTTCAGACACCATCGACAGGCGATTGAAGGAAATCCTGTCCGCAACAAACCTTGCCACAAAAGATCATATTTATGAATTAAATGCGCGTATCCATATCCTGGAAAAAAAGCTGGAAACATTTGAAAATCTCCATGTAAACCAAAAAGAGGGGACAAGTAAAGAATAAGGGGCAGTCTTTTTCAAGCTCAGAATATTATCACTCAACTTTTACTTTTCAGTGTTGGGTTTGGGCACAACCTGATCTCTTTCTGATTAAGTGTCTATCCGGGCGGGCTTGGTCACAAGATGGGCCACCCTGGGGAGGGGTCAGGCTTGCGTTATTGACGTTTCCGTTTGAATTTAGCTTTATTCTTAGATACTTGTCAAAAACAAAGAGCCTGCTAAAAAATGCAGCCTCTAATACCACATAGCCTGACCCCGTTGGTCCGCCAATTGAGATGAATGGCCCATCTTATGACCAAGCCCATCCGGGTAAATGGGAATGCGCACATCCATGGGTATAAGTGGTGGATTTTAGCCGGGGGCTAAAATGATATTGACAAAGGGATGGATCAATTTTACACAGGGGATATCAATTCCAGGAACAGGGCCTGATCATGGCGCCTGCCCTTTGAACCGGATCAATATTAAATATGCTTAATGCCGGCACGCAACGTTAAGGTTGCATGTTGGAACGGGCCTTAAAATTTTGAGGTGATGCCATTAAACGGATCAACACAGTTAAAGAGATGATGGAGTATGCCGATGAGGTGCGCCTTGACCGGCGGACAATTGCCCTTGTGCCCACCATGGGCTTTCTTCACAGGGGGCATCTGACATTGATGGAAGAGGCGAAAAAACACGCTGATGATGTTGTGGTGAGTATTTTTGTAAATCCCGCCCAGTTCGGTCCCAACGAAGACCTTGCCACCTACCCAAGATCAATGGAAAAAGATCTTGAACAATGCCGGGAAAAAGGCGTGACAGCTGTCTTTACCCCGGAGGTTTCAGAGATATATCCCCAGGGCTTTCAGACTTATGTGGCACTGGAAAAACTTCCCCTGCACCTTTGCGGACTATCCCGTCCGGTTTTTTTCAGGGGAATTACAACGGTGGTTTCCAAGCTGTTCAACATTGTAAAACCCCACATTGCCGTGTTCGGGCAGAAGGATTTTCAGCAACTGACCATCATAAGGCAGATGGTCAAGGATTTAAGCTTTGACATTGATATTGTAGGTGTTCCCATTGTCCGGGAACCCGACGGCCTTGCCATGAGTTCCCGGAACAAGTATCTCAGCGTGGATCAGCGTTCCGATGCCCTTCTTCTGCACCAGGCCCTTGGCCAGGCGAAAAAGATGATAGGGGCGGGTGAAACAGATGCCGCCAAGGTGGTGAGCCGTGCCAGGGAAATACTCTCATCCTGCCCGGATATCACCATTGATTATGTCTCCATATGTGACACGCTTACCCTGGACGAGGTTGATTCCATTAAGGAGCCGGTGCTCATGGCCATAGCCGTGATGCTTGGCAAAACAAGGCTTATTGATAATATGGTGATCTCTTCGGAATCGTAAATATTCGGCCTTGTACTGTAAATATTTGGCCAGTGACCCATATTTGACTGTTTGGTACTGCGCACCAGGGCACATTCCCATTTTCCCGGTTTGCTCACAATATGGTTTTTATTTCTCATAGTTGGTGGGGCCAACGGGGTCAGACTTGTGTTATTGGCGTTATCGATCACAGCCTGTGCAAACGCCAAAACCACCGATAATGCCAATAACGCAAGCCTGACCCCAGCCGGATAAGACCCTGCAATCCGACATGATCCTTTATTTTTACCATCAAATTCAGGCATTGTTTCTGATGTTGTTGTTGGCCCGGCAGGAAAATAAGAAACTTGTCTGATCTGCCTTTACGGGAGTTGGGCCGGGCCGGTAGCCTTGAGGGTGCATTGGCAACGTACAGCCAATCCTGTGACAGGAATCAGCAATATTGATCCGGTAAAGATCTCATAAAAATCACAGGAGATTGGACAGCCCCAGCCGTTTTATTGTCTCCGGGCGTTGAACCCCTGTTTTTTCATCCCAGCCCCTCAGTTGGTAAAATTCCCTTCTCATGCTGTTAAACTGCCCCCGTTCAAGGGTCATGCCCTTGCGGTTGAGCACCTGGTCGCCGGGACCCGGGATCAGTACCTTTGGATTCATGAAAACCGTCTGAACCGGCTGGGTATAATTATAATCTGCAACGTCATCGTCTATGAGGGGCTTTTTGCCTTCCCGGATCAGAATGGCCCGTTCCAGATTGAAGATGCGTTCCCCATAGACATTAAGGGATTTTTCATCCATTTCAATCCCGGTAACTGCCGTAAAGGTACGGCTTTCAAGGGTGGGATCGCCCACATGGTCCGGGGTGTTCCAGGAGAACATCACAGGCCAGCAGGAGTCGCACAGCAACAGGCAGTCTTTGGTATAGGTCCGGTCCATGATATTAACAGCTGCATGGGCCTTTCCCTCATGGGTCATGAGATCCCAGGCCTTTTCGTGCCCCCAGAAACGGGCGGCAACCTTTCGAAACACCTCGCTTGACACCGGAGATGCTTGGGGGTTTTCCTGGTGCATGGCCCACAGGCCTGTTAACCGGCTGATTTCATGGAGCATGGCAATGGGCTGACGCGGTTCAAAGGCGTAGAGCAGGGCGTTCATCAGATATTCCCGGCCCGAGTAGGTGGCACCGTCTCCCACACCTGATACCTCGGGTCTGAAGTTGCTGATGGCCTGTTCTCCCAGAACGTCTCCGGCCCGGAGCAGTCCTTCTGCCAGGATATCGCCAAACCCTTCTCGTCGGCTGATCATGTGGGTCAGGCGCTCAAAAAAATCCAGGGTTCCCAGTTGTGAGATGTCAAGCCCTGTTTCCTGCCGGGTAAGGGTACCGGACTCAAAGCAGGAGGTAAGCCAGTTGATGATATTGGTCATTTCCATGGTGCACAGGGAAAGGTCGTTGCAGATACCCGTGGCCTTGACGGCGGTTTCTGCGGATTCATTCTTTTTTCCGGCAACCCAGGGGAAATAGACGAACATGGATTGGCATTTGCGCACCATTTCTGTGCCGGAACCCGTTTTAAGAAGATTGCGATACATGCAGTCCAGGCCGCATTGATAGCAGGATGCCTTGCCGATGCGCTGGACCTGTTCTTTGGGAAAGGGCAGAAACATGGGGGCCCGCTGGTTCAGTTTAATGGCTTCAAGGTTCAATGCCTTGAGTTTTTCAGGATGGGCCACGGCAACTTTTCCCGTGCCGTTAACGGCAACGGCCTTGAGATTTTTAGATCCCATGACAGCACCAAAACCCCCGGTGGCACTGCCTTCATTGTCGCTCATGATATTGGCGTTTCGGCAGCGATTTTCTCCGGCAATGCCCGTGGTGACGAATCGGGTAGCCGGTCCGTGAATCTTTTTCAGGGCATCTTGCACCGCATAAACGCCCCGGCCCCATAGATTGTCAGCATCAAGGAGGCATGCCTTTCCATCGGCCACATGGAGATACACCGGTTTTTCAGATTTTCCGGTGATCACGATGCCATCGTATCCGGCCCGTTTCAAGTAAGGCCCGAAAAATCCCCCCAGGTTGCCATAGCAGAATCCTTCGGGTCGGGTCATGGGGGATTTGCCCACCACAATAAAACGGGAGGCGCCCTGGGCACCGGAGGCCTCCATGGGACCGGTCATGAAAATCAGATGGTTTTCAGGATCAAATGCCCCGGTTTCGGGTGTGACCATTTCATGGTAGAGGCGGGTGGCGATTCCCCTGCCTCCAAGAAATAGATTTGTGTAATCAAGGGTGTTAATCGTTGTTATGATTTTGGTGGAGAGGTCCACCTTTAATGTGGTGCCACACCATCCATAACAATTGGGCTTGTGATTTTTTTGCGTCATTGATGCCTCCCGGCCATGTGGGTTATGAGAATATAGTAGTGGATGCTATTCTTGAGGTCAAGCGTGTTTAACAAAGCTCTGTCTGCCGTATTATTGGATTTTAAGTTAGCAGTTGAGGATTCAATCTGCCCATGTTAACTTGACTCCTGTCAGCTTAAATGAAGATTTATAACTGCGATGTGGGAGGGAACTTGCCTTGAACAAGCTTGTGAAACATGAACTGACATCCTTTGAGGACCTTGCCATTGGCCAGAAAGCCTCACTTAAAAAAACAATAACCGAGGCGGATCTGGATCATTTTATCGCCATCACTGGTGATGTAAATCCTCTGCATGTTGATGATGAATTTGCAAGGCAGACTTTTTTTGGCCAACGCATTGCACACGGTATGCTCTCCGCTGCATTGTTTTCCACCATGGTGGGGATGTATTTACCCGGAACCGGGGCCATCTACAAATCACAGACTTTGGAATTTCTGGCTCCGGTTTTCATTGGGGATACCCTGTGTGCATGGTTTGAAATAACAGACATCAATGCAGCAGTCGGAGAAATCGGCATTAACAGCTGGATCGAAAATCAGGATGGTAAAACGGTGATTCAGGGGCGGACCACGGCGTCGCTTTTACGGGGTTTTAGATACCGTGATGGAATATAGCAATGAACTGTAAGAAAAAAAATATATTGATCTCTGTCTGCTGCTTGATTGTTTTTGTCTCCGGATGTGCAGGGATACAGCAAAATGATTTGCCGGCACCAACCCAACTTCCCGGCATCAACCGAAGTATGAACCGGCCGGGATTCTGGATCAGCCATCATTCCCACCCAGATAAGATCCTGATGGACTCCAAAGACATTGATGCTTTTAACCGGCATGTGGAAAAAGAGCTTGGATTCATTCGCAATGTTCTGGAAATTGAACCTGTATATGATGGTAAATCCCTTGCCCGTTCCATGGAAAAACGCATTGTTAAACAGACGCTTAAGCACCTGTACTTAAAAAACGGCAGACCGGCGGACAAGCTTTTTTACCGTGACATGAGCCGGCAAATGAATATAAAGAACATACCCGATGATATGGTGGTGCGGTACGGCGTTGTCACAGCTTACACAGACCAGCGGATTTTGCCCACCGCTCAGGGCATGTATTCTGATCCCCGGGATCTGGAATTTGACCAACTTCAGAACAGCGGGCTTGATCTTGGTACTGCTGTTGCCGTTTTACATGACAGTGCCGATGGCCAATGGCAATATGTGTTATCTGCCCTGAGTGCCGGTTGGGTGAAAACCAATACGGTGGCAATTTGTTCCCGGAACCGTCTCCGGGCCTTTGAAGCCCCGGATTCTTTTGTGGTGCTCACCGGGGCCAAGGCAGATATTTACCGTGATTCCCGGTTAACAAAATACCATGATCATGTCCGCATGGGAACTCGCCTTGGCATGGCAGGTTTTACCGGGGATGTGGTTCAGGTGAACCTTCCCGTTAGAGATGACCATGGCAGACTTCAGATACACAAGGGATATATCCATGCAAAAAAGGTGTCAAACGGATATTTGCCCTATACTCCCAGAAACATTATCACCCAGGCCTTTGAGTGTTTGAATGCACCCTATGGCTGGGGCGGCATGTACGGAGAGCAGGATTGCTCACGATTTGTAAATTCTGTTTTTGCCACGGTGGGGATTCGGCTTCCCAGAAATTCATCGGCCCAGGCAAAGGTGGGGATAACTCTTGGAGCCTTTGATGAACATGCAGACTTTCTTGAAAAACGTCAAATTATCCATGATAAGGCTGAAGTGGGCTCAACCCTGATGTATCTCAATGGCCACATCATGCTTTATCTTGGGGAAGTGGGGGGGCAGTTTTATGTGATTCATTCTTTGTGGGGGTATGGGGGATCTGGCAAAAAGGCCCACCAGGTCCGGGTGGTCAACGGGATAAGGGTAAGTGCTCTGGCACTGGGGGCAGGTTCCGCCAGGGGCTCTCTTATGGATCGATTAAAAACCATCCCCTCCATTGTTGTGCCTTGAACTTGATGGTCCTGACACTATAGGAGAGATATCATGACGCTTTTGAGTTTCATCGGACTTGCAACCGCAATGTTCGTCTTAGCCATAACCCCCGGTCCGGGGGTTTTTGCCACAGTTTCCAAGGCCCTTGCCCATGGGTTCAGAAGAGCTGTTCCCGTGATTCTGGGAATTGTTACCGGAGATTTGATTTTCCTTTTATTTGCCATTTACGGGCTTTCCGCAATCGCTGAAACCTTTGGAACGCTGTTCTCAATGATCAAATATCTGGGCGGCGTTTATCTGGTGTGCCTGGGAATTAAATTGTGGCGTTCAGCGTCGGACAATCTTGATGTGGCAATCCAGACATCACCATCCGGTAGATACAGTTTCCTTGGCGGTCTTTCCATCACGCTTGGAAATCCCAAGGTGATTTTGTTCTATCTTGGTTTTCTTCCCACCTTTGTGGCCATGGAAAGCCTTACCATAGTTGATGTCATGCTGATTGCACTGGTGGTCTCATTCATACTGGGTACGGTCATGCTCTTTTACGCATTCAGTGCATCCCGGGCACGGCGGTTGTTTCAAAGCAGGACTGCCCGGTCAAACATGAACAAAACCGCCGGAACAGTCATGATCGGCACCGGTTTTGTATTGCTTTCCAGTACCTGATGGTATCATGACAGCATTTTTTTTTGCCAACGCATTTCCAGTTTAAAATTGTCCCTGAACATGCTAACATCGGGCCATGCTAAAATTTCTGGACAAAATTCCATATTCGGTGCTGATCATTTTCACAATCATGATGCTGGCGGCTCCACTAAGGCCGATGCCCCATGTGTTTGAAAAAATTATAATGCTGGCAAATGGAACCCTCAGCAGGCCCATTGATATTTTTGATTTACTATTTCACCTATTCCCATTGATTCTGCTGGCTCTCAAATTCATAAAAAGACCCCGATGATCACCAGAGCCGGGGTGCCGTCAAGAAACCCCCTGAGTCTTCAGCTCAGGGGGTGCTTAAAATCAGGTCAATGTGTTTTAGATATCAGTTCAGTTGCCGAAAGCATTCTGACAAAATTTTATCCTGCCACATCAATGCCAAGGTCGCACCCCAGATGTTCATCGGGATTGCTGCATTCAAAGTTAAGATGACGGGTATCTACATGACCTTCTTCTCTTTCGCTGTCAGACTCGATATAATTTCTTTGTGTATTTTCCATTGCAACCTCCATATATATGAACTTAATTGTATATTCGATTTGATTTCTTGTTTGTCCCCTGCCATATTATGCAGAACTTGCTTTTGCAGCAGTTAATTTTTTTCTGGGCTGCTGTGTTGCTTTGTTGGAAATAATCTATGCATCCGGCAGAATTGTGCAATACTTGAGGACGGGGTGATGATTGATAGGTATTTACTACCACTAAAGCGTGTGTCCCCTTTGTGCCAAGCTTCTTCGGGTGTGAGGGGACTTTTTATAACAAAGGCAATGGTGTACAAGGCAGATTTTTCAATTTTCTTTGTGTCTTTCAGGACATGGCCGATAAGGTAAATATTCTGCACTGTCCGAATACGTACATGAGAAACCCGAATATTTACGGATAAAACATCAAGGAATGGACTTTAAGCATGCACAGAGCAATAAATAAAAATTATCCCTGCCAATATGAACGGCACTTTGTGCTTAAAAACGGGATAAGGTTATTTATCCGACCTGTCCTAAGCACAGACGGTGATCTGCTTGTGGATCTTTTCAACAGAATGTCGGCCCGATCCATCTATCTGCGCTTTCTCAGACGTCTTGATGCCCTTCCCGAAGACCTGATCCGTCGCTTTACTCAGGTGGATTATCATGGCGAATTTGCCCTTGTGGCCATGGTTCAAAAAGAGGGAGAGGAGATTATCGTAGGGGTGGCACGGTATGGCCAGAATCCCCATGAAGATGCCACAGACCTTGCCGTTGCCGTCTGCGACGGCTGGCAGCACTTTGGGCTTGGCAAGATATTATTGTTGAAGATAATTGAAATCGCCGGGGAAAATGGTATTTTAAGATTTACCGGTATGATGGATGCCCAGAACAGCGTTATCCGTCACATGCTTTCTGAACTTGGATATAAGGTGACATATGTTTTTAGGAACGGTTTTTTTCAGGTGAGTATTGCGTAAGTTTTCAATAAGTTCTTGTGATTGCTAATTTTTAGAACCACCAAATTATTGCAATAAAGTGCTGTTTTTTTATCTTGTTTATAACAAATTCCGATTTAATCACCTTGGGTGTTGGAGCTTGTTATGCTTGTTAAAATCGGGCTTGGTCATAAGATGGGCCATTCATCTCAATTGGCGGACCAACGGGGTCAGGCTTGTGTTATTGTGTTTTTGACAAGTATCTAAGAATAAAGCTAAATTTGAACGAAAACGTCAATAATGCAAGCCTGACCCCTCCCCAGGGTGGCCCATCTTGTGCCCAAGCCCTTAAAATCCCTTTAGAAGAGCAGACCCCTCTGGTTTTTAATGCTCCTGGAATCGTTCAATGCACTTGCTGAAGAAAATTAGGCTCTCCGTGATGAAATTGTCCGCCTTAAAGGCGAAAAAAACAGAGCGAAAATTAACCCATCCCGTCTCGAAGGTCGCCGCCTTGATATGGGCCTATCTGTCTCGACACAGATCAATGTAGATGAAATGGCGTATTGTGAAAAATTTATGTTGGATTTAAAAGCATTGATTGATGCGGTAACAGAAGATATTGTGTCACTGACAATCGTCAACATAAGGAGGAAAGTCAATGAAAGATCAATTCAGAAAACAAGCTGAAAAAAGAAGTATTGATCTATCCTGCCGGCCTGTTATCCAAGCTGGTCTGAAACAGGGCATAGAAACCGCCTGGGAGCGCCTGGAAAAGCAGCAGCCCCAGTGCGGATTCGGTCAGCTTGGCATCTGCTGCACCAACTGCGAAATGGGACCCTGTCGCATTGATCCCTTTGGCAATGATCCACAGAAGGGGGTGTGCGGTGCCACGGCAGATACCATTGTGGCCAGAAACCTCATCCGCATGCTGGCCACCGGTGCCGCAGCCCATTCCGACCATGGCCGGGAGGTGGTGGAGGTGCTTCATGACGCAGCCACGGGCAGGGCCGAGGCCTATCCCATAAAGGATGTTGAAAAATTAAAGATTCTGGCCGAAGAGTACGGCATTGACACGGACGGCGCCGCCCCAAACGCCCTGGCAGAATCCCTTGCCTTGAAGATCCTTGATGAGTTCGGTACCATCAAGGGAAAACTTCAGTTCTTTGAACGACTGCCGGAAAAGAGAAAATCCCTGTTAAAAAATCTGGGCATTGTCCCAAGGAGCGTGGACAGAGAGATTGTGGAGACCATGCACCGGGTGCACATGGGCGTGGACAATGATTACATTAATCTGTTAACCCATGGCTTGAGAACTGCCCTGTCAGACGGTTGGGGCGGTTCCATGATGGCCACCGAAACCTCGGATGTGCTGTTTGGAACCCCTGTTCCCCTGACCTCCCAGGTGAATCTTGCCGTTTTGAAGGCCGATCAGGTGAATATCATCCTCCATGGCCACAACCCCGTTTTGTCTGAAATGATAGTCAATGCCGTCATGGACAAGGATGCCGTGGTCAAGGCAAAGGCCGTGGGGGCTTCCGGCATCAACCTTGCCGGCATGTGCTGCACAGGCAACGAACTCTTAATGCGCCGGAAAATTCCCATTGCCGGTAACATGCTCAACCAGGAGCTTGCCATCATGACCGGTGCGGTGGAGGCCATGGTGGTAGATTATCAGTGCATTTTTCCGGCCATCACTGATGTGGCCGGTTGTTTCCATACCCGGGTGATCAGCACGGCAGCCAAGGCAAAGTTTCCCGGTGCCGTTCATATGGAGTTTGAGCCCCACAGCGCACGGGAAACCGCCGCGGCCATCGTGGAGCAGGCCATTGAGAATTTTCCCAACCGGAAAAAAGATCGCCTGTGCATCCCCGACCATCCGGCAGACTGGACAGCAGGCTTTTCCGTGGAGGCGTTGCTCAAAGCCCTTGGGGGAACGATGGAACCCCTCCTTGATGCCATAAAATCGGGTCAGATCCGTGGGGCCGTGGGCATTGTGGGCTGTAACAATCCCAAGGTAAAGCATGATTTTGCCCATGTGCGCATCATGGAACGCTTGATTGCACAAAATGTTCTGGTGGTGGGCACGGGCTGTGCCATGATCGCCGCTGGAAAGGCAGGGCTTATGATGCCGGCATCCGCAGAAAAAGCAGGGGAAAGCCTGAAGGCTGTGTGCCAGGCCCTTGGTATTCCGCCGGTGCTGCATATGGGTTCCTGTGTGGATTGCAGCCGGATACTGGTGCTGGTGGCGGCTCTTGCCAGGGCATTGGATGTGGATATCAGTGATCTGCCCGTGGTTGGCAGTGCGCCGGAATGGTATTCGGAAAAAGCCGTGTCCATCGGGTCCTATTTTGTGGCCTCGGGCGTCACCGTGCACCTGGGACTTCCCCCGAGAATTTTGGGCAGCAAGGCCGTTACCTGTCTGTTGACACAGGGGCTGGAGTCCGTTGTAAAGGCAAGTTTCTTTGTGGAGACCGACCCTGACAAGGCCGCTGATGCAATGATTGAGAAGATTGATCAGAAGCGCAAGGCGCTTGGCATATAAATTTTTATTTTTTCCATGGAGGACTTGATGAAATACATGACTGCAGGGAATCAAGGAAAAAATATCAGGGAATTTGTTGGTCTCAACCGTTTCCGGGGGTGCCCATGAAACAATATGTCATCATAGGTGCCAGTGCGGCAGGGATTGCTGCAGCTGAATCCATACGCCGTCATGATAAAACGGCAAAAATTGTAATGGTTTCCGACGAAATGGAAAAACCCTATTTCCGGGTGATGCTCTCCTTTGTTCTTGCCGGAACCATTGGTGGCGATAAACTTTGTCTGGCATCGGATCGGTATTTAACTGAGCTTGGTATTCGCTTTATCTACGGCAGGAAAGCCCTTGGCATTGATGCGGCAAAAAATCAGGTGCATCTCGATGATTCCACCCGTGTGGATTATGACGCCCTGTTGCTGGCCACGGGCTCCAGGCCCCGGACAATTGATATTCCCGGACTTGATAAAAAAGGGATCTATTATTTCAGAACCCGCAAAGATATGGAAGGGGTCAAGGCCATTGCAGGAAAAGCAACCAGGGCCGTTGTTATTGGGGGGGGGCTTGTGGGCATAAAGGTGTCTGATGCCCTGTGTAACCTTGGCATAAAGGTTCACATGATGGTGACTTCAGATAAAGTGCTGTCCCAGACAGCGGATCCGGAAACTGCGGACATTGTGTTAAATATTTTGAAATCCCGGGGTCTCACCGTGGAAAGCGGTGTGTCACCCCTTGCATTCCAGGGCCGGGGAGAGTTCGTTGAACGGGTTCTGACTGATACCGGGGAGCGCATTGCCTGTGACCTGGTGGTTATCGGCAAGGGTGTAGTTCCCAATGCCGGGCTTGCCGGGGATTTTTCCGTTGGTGGGGATGGGGCCGCCCATGCCGATGGCATTGAAATCGACAGATACCTTGCCACTTCGGTTCCCAATATATTTGCGGCAGGGGATGTGGCCAAAAGCCTGGACATTGCCACTGGGATATCAGAAATACACGCCATATGGCCCGTGGCGGTGGAGCAGGGCAGAATTGCCGGATGCAACATGTGCGGGATAAAGACACCTTATGATGGTGCCCTGAATCGCAATGCTTTTCACATTGGAACAAGTTATGTCATCACCGGCGGGTTGTTTAATCCCGGACCCGATGATGCCTGTACCATCCATGTGTACCGCAACCCTAAAAAAAACATCCATCGTAGACTGGTGAGCCGGAATGAGCGTATTGTTGGCATGGCCTTTGTCAATGATATTCCCGCCGCCGGGAGGGTCCTTGCCATGATTCAGCGAAAACAGAACTTGTCTGCACTACCGGTTGATATCTTGTCCCCGGGATTTGATTTTAATCGATTGGTTTAATTCAGACGAGAAAGGAGAGAATATGAAATCAGTTGTCCTTGATCCGGAAAAGTGTGTGGGATGTAAACACTGCTATCTTGCCTGTGCGCTGGTGCATTCCCAGAGTGATGATATTTTCGGTGCCACAAATGAAAGCCCTGTGCCAAGGGCACGGATTTTTGTGGACATCGCCCATGATCAAAAGGCCTTTGCCAATCGCTGCAGGCATTGTGATCCCTCTCCCTGCCTTTCTGCCTGCCCCTCCGGGGCCATATTCAGGGATGAAGACACGGATTCGGTGTTGATTGATCAGGAGAAGTGTATCAACTGCGCCATGTGTGCCATGGCCTGTCCCTTTGGGGTTATCCGGTTTTATCCAGAGGAGCAGATGCCCTTTCACAGGGTGGTGGCCGTAAAGTGTGATAATTGTGCACAGCGCATCCGGGAGGAGCAGATCCCGGCCTGTGCGGAAGCCTGTAAAACCGGTGCCCTTGTTTATGGAGAAATTAATGATGTGCTGCGGGAAAGGCATCTGGTGGCCATCCGCCAGGAAAAATTGCCAGCGGAAATACAGGCCTGGAGGGCCATGAATCTTCATTGAGCCTGAACTCAAGATCGGTTTTACGAGAACGGGCGCAGTCATAAGTACCTACTCGTCAGTCATAAGTTCTCCAATGTGCCAGCACATAATGTGTTTCTTTAAAATTAAAACCAACACATGTGGTATGAAAAATGAGAACTTATGACTCGTGAGGTATTTTAGAATACGTCTGACCCCGTTGCCAGCACTTAAGTTCGAAAGTAATTATAACTTTTTTAAGAAAGTGTTATTTAAGGTGCCGAAGTTGTGCTCAACTCCTAAAGGGTTTCTTGTTGACAATGATCCAGTAAAATCATATCTTATCATAATATGTATTTAAATAGATATTTTCGGTTCCTTTTCTGACCTTGATATAACCATCCAACTTTTTTGAATTTAATAAAATTATCCAACTCAACTGAGTCATCCGATTCTTTTATATCGCGAGCGTTGTAATAAGAATGTTTATCAAAAGAAAGAAGGTTGAGAGCTTTGAATAATGAGCAATTTTAAAATTCAGTATCAATAAAAACACTGCCTTAAACAACGAAATTTTGAAAAAAACAAGGTTGTGCAAAGTTCTCAAGGTTATGTAGTTGTATTGTATAATATTGAAAGCCAGTAACATTTAAAAAGGAGGAATACGATGAAAAAAACAAGTAGAATTCCTGCAGTACTCATTGGTTGCTTTGTGGCCATCGGAATCAGTGGCTGTGCATCTCAAACTGATCATGTAAAATCCCTTCAGGATCAATTAACGGCAAAGGACAAAACCATTTCAAGTCTGAATACTGATTTGCAAAGCACAGAAGAAACCCTTGCTCAGTATAAAACAAAATTATCTGCGACAGAGAAGACCGCTGAAGAAAAACAATTTGAATTGGAAGAGCAAAAAATGGCAATGGAGAAAGCCAGATTGTTGAACACAGCTCCGCTCCTTCCGCCCAATCCTAAGGTGGGTGAATGTTATGCAAGGGTGTTTATGCCCCCCCAATATAAAACAATTAAAAAAACTATATTAAAAAAACAAGCTTCAGAACGTGTCGAAATTTTACCTGCTTCATATGGTTATGAAGATAAGGATATCCTTGTCAAGGAAGCCTCTGAAACCATTCAGGTGGTACCGGCTCAGTATGGTTGGGAGACTGAAACCGTAATGGTCAAGGAAGCCTCTTATAAAATGGTTGATGTCCCAGCTGAATATGAATGGACAACGGAAAAGGTTTTGTTGAAACCGGCACATTCCGTATGGAAAAGAGGTCAGGGGCTGGTGGAAAAGGTTGACAATACAACCGGTGAGATCATGTGCCTGGTGGCGGTTCCTGCCACTTATCAAACCGTTAAGAAGAAAATTCTCAAATCAGAAGCAACTTCCAGAAAAATTCAAATTCCACCCCAGTATAAAACCGTTAAAAGGAAAGTTCTGATTTCTCCTGCTGTCGTTAAAAAAATAACGATTCCTGCAGAGTACAAAACTGTTAAGGTTAAGAAGATGATTACGCCGCCAAAGGAAAAACGCATCGCAATTCCTGCTGAGTACGAAACCATTACCCTTACAGAACAAGTCAGCGATGGAAAACTGGTGTGGCGCAGGGTTTTATGCGAAACCAATATGGGAAAAGACATTATTGTAAGGCTCCAGAGAGCCTTGAAAGAAAATGGTCATGATCCTGTCTTTATCGACGGTGTCATCGGATGGCGAACCATGAAAGCCTTGAAAGCTTATCAGACTGAAAAAGGTCTGGCTGTGGGCAAGATTACCTACAAGACCCTTGAGAGTCTTGGACTTGTACATCTACCATAGTTTTTTTTGTTTTGGATAAGAACTCCATGGATAGAAGGCCTTTCAGGTCTTTTATCCATGGGTTGATAGATTGTTTTGCGTTCTGATGACAGTGCCTCACTTCCAGTGCTCCTTTTGGCAAATATGTGTTAATTATATATTAAGCGTTGCCATATGGTTAACACTGTGATTAATGATTTATTTGATCCCTGTAAATCACATTTCCATGAAATTCTTGATTTCAGGGTTTTAAAAAAAACAATACCTTCTTGAATCCTCACCTAGATTAAATCCCCTTCTTTTTTTTATTCTTCGTTGAACGTTGGCATCAACCTTGCTGTGTTATGTTATAACAGCGCCCCATAATGCTAAATGGGGGCTTGGTCACAAGATGGGCCACCCTGGGGAGGGGTCAGGCTTGCGTTATTGACGTTTTTGTTTGAAATTATCTATATTCTTAGATGCTTGTCAAAAACACAATAACACAAGCCTGACCCCGTTGGCCCGCCAATTAAGAAGAATGGCCCATCTTATGAGCAAGCCCCTAAATGGAAATAAACAGATGGTGATCATATTGCTTGGCGAAACCGGTATGTAGTGATCACTCCCCGAATAAATATATCAGGAGGAAGATAACGTGGCATCTGAAACACTATTCTCAAGCGTAAAAGAAGAGGCAAGAAAAAACTACATTGCCATATTTGAGCAGGACTGGCCTGCCTGGCTTGCTGGTATATTCATTGCAATTCTGGCCCTTCTTATCTTTTTGTGGGATACCCCCTGGGGAATTGCAGGTGGATACCGGAATTGGGGCGACTGGTTTCTGTACACCATTGGCGTTAACAGTAAAAAACCTTTTGCCCCCTGGCTGCATCCCATGTCCATGTCAAACTTCGGGATTTTCGCAGGTGCTCTTATGTCGGCCCTGATGAGCCGTCAGTTTAAAATAAGAAAGGCCCCGCCACTGGAGTATGCCAAGGGTATCATCGGCGGTATTCTCATGGGTTTTGGTGCCGCGTTTGCCGGGGGATGTAATGTAGGCGGTTTTTACACGGCAACCGGTATGCTGTCCATGGGGGGGATTGCCATGATGGTGGGTCTTGGTATCGGTGCCTGGATTGGATTGAAATACCTTCTGTGGGAGATGGAAAATCTTTCCATTAAACCCCTGGTGCAGAAAACAAAGGGCGGTACATTTCTGGGCGTAAATTGGGATATTGTGCAGCCTTATATTGGCGGCACACTTTTCATCGCCATCGTTGTCGCTTTTTATTTTTATTCCGCCATTGATAAAACCACCCTTGGCGGCATTCTTTTCTTCGGATTTCTCATCGGGCTTGTTATGCATCGTTCCCGTTTCTGTTTTGTGCGGGCATTCCGGTGTCCTTTCATGACGGGGGAATCTGATATGGTGAAGGTGGTGGCCATGAGTCTCATTATTTATGGAATGGGAAGTGCCATCATTAAATGGGCGTGGATCAAGGAACCCATGATGGGGGTGTATCATCCCTTTGTTCTGGGAAGTCTGGGTGGAGGAGCCGTTTTCGGCATCGGCATGATTCTGGCCGGGGGCTGTGCCAGCTCCACCCTGTGGCGTATTGGTGAAGGGCACCTTAAGCTTGTGATGACGCTTTTGGGATTTTCCCTTTCAAATGCCCTGACCCACAAATTTATCACGGCATATAACCTGTCTGAAAAAATGGGGAAAGGGGTTTTTATGCCCGATGTTTTCTCCTGGGCGTTGACCATTCCCCTGTTCATTGTTTTTTTTGTGTGTTGGACTTTCCTGGCCATCTGGAACGAAGAAACTGAAAAATTTGTCATTTTTTAAACAACAGTAATTTTTTAAATTTAACAACTGATAATAAGGAGAAAGACCATGGATCTTACAACAATTGAAGCCACACAGGTCTTGGACACATGCGGATTGAGTTGTCCCATGCCGCTGTTAAAGACAAAGAAAACACTCAAGGCAATGAAGGCAGGTGAAATTCTTGAAATTCTGGGAAATGATCCCGGTTCTAAATATGATCTTCCCGATTGGGGAAATAAAGGCGGCAATGAATTTCTGGGAATGACGGATGTGGATGGTGGGGTGACCAGATACTTTATAAAAAAGGGGTAGGGGGATGACAGACAAAATTGCGGTATTGATCAAAGACAAGGCCCAGCAGTACGAGGGGCTCAGGACAAGCCTGGGGCTGCTTCTGGAGATGGCGGAAGTGCAGATGTTTGTTTTAAACCATGAAATTGAAAATATGGACGAAGCCTACTCAGAAAATATGGAATTCATTGACGAAATGGAAGGCGAACGCTATTCCAATAACAAAGAAAATGTTGAAAAATATGGATTTAAATTTGCCACGCTTCCAGAGATCGGAGAGATGTTGAAGCAGGCGACACTGATCGTTCCATTTTAGCCTGGTAGCCATATTGCCCAGGACTGCAGTCCATTGGGCGAAACAAAATCAGGTGTCTATTCTATTTGAGGAGAACAGCTGTATGAAAATTTTGCACATATTCAGATCCCGGCCCGATGAGACTGTCAATGCCCTCATGGCACCGTTTTCAGATCAGGAGGAGAAAAAAACAGTTCTTTATGAATCAGACGTGGACTGGGACGAACTGGTGGATGATATCTTTGAATCTGACAAGGTTATTTCCTGGTGGTAGGCCATCGAAGATAAGGAGAAAAAAATGGATAAAGATCTTGCAGCGGCCATGATGCTTCAAAGGTGCAGCTGTTATGACAAGGCCCTTGAGGCAGCAAAAAAAGTTCTGGACAAGGCCAACCCAGACTCGGAAGATTCATACCTTGCAAGACAGATCGTCAAGTCCCTTGGAGAGGCCTTTCTCAAACAACGCTTTATGGAAAAAGCCCTGGAATGCTACCAGGCTTTGACGGATGGAAGTCAGGCCCTTAATGAATGCCCTGATACCGCAGATGTGGATGCATTTTCAGACATGGGTCCTAACAGTGTGGAGATTAGAACAGTGGTCAGCGAGGATGTACTTGAACTTTTCAGGACCATTCAGCAAAGCCAATGCACCAGCGCATCCACCGAAGAATCCTTGCTCAGAGAGGCGGTGTACCATTTGATTTTAAAATATGCGTCCAACGAGGGTGTTCGAACCATGCTTTTTAAAAAGCTTGAAAAAGTAATCAGAAAAGATTAATAAGGTGAAAATATGGCGCAATCATTGGGAATTCTTGTCACTTCAGACAAGCATATGGATTATGTTGTTAATTTAACGGCAGCGGCCCATAAAAAGGAAAAATCGGTGCAGATTTTCTTCACCGGAGGTGGTGTGAAATTGAGTTTAACCCCTGATTTTAACAAACTGGTGGGCAAGGCCAAACTTGCCATTTGTGATGTTAGTTTCCGTGCCCAGGGATTCCATGGCCGGGAAAATGAGGTGCCCGGTGTGGGGTTCAAGGATTTTGCCACCCAGGCCAGAAATGCGGAAATGTCTGCAGAATGTGACCGTTACATCGTTTTATAAACCACATATGGGTGATGCTTTGAGTGTTGGTCATTGGGGGTGATCCAAACTACCATCCCGAGGGGGGCGGTAATGTGATCACCCCTCTTTTGTTTTGACCTGGGTGCTTTTGTGATATATCTTGTGTGTATATTAAAAAACTCCTTCGCAGGTTTGGATACACCATGGATGTGGGCTCTCAATACAGTTTAATTCCCTATGATTCATTAAATGCTGTGGTTCCCGCAGCTGAAAGGAAATTGCAGCACATCCAGCCGAAGATACCCCCATTAAGCCCGGGATATCAGCTTTTTAAAGAGTACCCAAGGGCATATCCTTCTGATAATTCTGATTTTTCCCCCTCACGCATCTATACATCCGGCAGCAGGCTGTCAGCCATTGAATACTCAAAAATAGGATCATTGATTGATGTTTATGCCTGAGTGACAAATTTTGGCTTTGATCATACCATTGACATATCTGCAAACGGGCGCATTCCCATTTTCCCGGTTCGTGCTTAATCAGAGAGGGGTCAGGCTTGCGTTATTGGCGCTTGCTTTTGTTTGAATCTGCCTTTAAACATAGGCTCTTGATAAAATCATAGAGCCTGATAAAAACTCAGGCTCTAATACCACATAGCCTGACCCCGTTGGCCCCGTCAACTATGACAAATGAACCATATTGTGACCAAACCGGGAAAATGGAAATGCACCCCTGCAAACACGGGTTGTGGACGAGTCTTATTTTGACAAATCATGTGATCTGACATAGCATATCTTAATTTATGAAAACTGCAGTGGATACAGGGCGGATGTAATGCTGGACAAAGAATTAAACATGGATACGGTGCTGTCACCGGCCTATTGTGAAATCTGGGATCACTCCCTTCTTGGGGTGATGGTTTTGGATAAAAACGGCATATTTCGTTATATGAACCGTCTTTTTATTCTGACCGATGATTTTCAGGATGAGGATGTTCTGGGTAAACCCATGGTGGATTTTTATCCCCTGGAGCGTGACTGCCACATGTCCATCATGTCCATGGAGACTGGAAAACCCATTTTAAAAAAGACAGTTGTCTACTACACCCACAAGAAAAAACTGGTTAATTCGCTTTGCTCCACCTTTCCCCTTTTGTCCCGGGGCCGGGTGGAAGGGGTCATTCATTTTTCTCTGAATCTTCAGGTTAGTCAGCGTCTTATGGAACGCCATGGAAATGCGGATGCAAAAATAATCTCCCGGGAAGTCCCCAGGGAAAAAAAATCCTATCATTTCAGCTCCATTATAGGGGAGGATGCGCAACTCAAGCACGCCATTAACTATGCAAAATCAGCCAGCAACACGGATTTTTCTGTTTTAATCTGGGCGGCAAGCGGTTGTGGTAAAGAGCTGTTTGCCCAGTCCATCCACAATGCTTCGGACAGAAAAAAACGTCCCTTTGTGCCCATTAATTGTGCGGCCATACCGGACAATCTTCTGGAGACCACACTGTTTGGAACATCCAAAGGGGCTTTTACCGGGGCCATGGAACGGGCAGGCCTTCTTGAAGAAGCCCAGGGAGGCACCCTTTTACTTGATGAATTAAATTCCATGTCCCTGGAGCTTCAGGCCAAACTGCTTCGGGTTATTCAGGAGAAAAAGATACGCAGGGTGGGGGCATTAAAAGAAATTCCCGTGGATGTCAGATTCATTTCCACCTGCAATATTTCCCCGGCCCAGGCCCTGGAAGAAAATAAAATCCGGGCAGATCTTTTTTATCGCTTGGGGGTGGTGGTGCTGGAAATTCCTCCGTTGAAAAATCGTCGTGACGATATCCCGTTGCTGTGCCAGCATTTTTTGAGCCAATGGGTGGACCGCTCCCCGGGTAAATCCATTCGGATATCCGATGCCGTGCTTGATATTTTTCTAAAATACCCCTGGCCGGGCAATGTCAGGGAATTGGAACATACCTTGAATGCCTGTTTTACCCTGCTCCATGGCAGCAGCATTATTTATGAGCATCATTTGTCCCCTTACTTTATCGATAATTATCACCGATTGATCAGTGACAGTGCAGGGGAAAAAACAAATGGTCTCTTGGGGAATAGGCTTGTTTCTTCTGTGGGCTCAACGGCGGTGGTGCAGCAGACTTTGCCCGCGCCCCTTGCCTGTCTTGAAGACAACGGAAAAATATGTCTTTCCTCGGCTTTGAACAGTATTGAAACCATATACATTGAAAAATCTCTTAAACGGGCCGGGTACAATATTTCAAAAGCCGGCAGGTTTCTTAATCTTTCACCCCAGGCCCTACGATACAGAATTAAAAAGCTTGGTATTCATGTTGCCGTTGAATAACCTTGACCCCCGAATTTAACAAGCCCTCTCCAATAAAAATTTTCTTCCCTCCTTTTTCTGCTGGTAAAAAATAAATATATATTTAAAAAATTTTTTAAATTGCAAAATATTATTTCAAACTCAAATTTCCCATTTTTCAAAGATTCCACAAATGCATTTTTCTGAAATGAACATGCCAATTAATTGATATGTTTACTTTATTGAGTTTTATATCCCTGTTGCAATAGAGATTGAAATTCTGTGGCACATGCTTTGCAAATTATATATTCAGATTAGATGTACAACTCCTGTCACAACAAATTGTCGGGGTTGGTCAAAACATGGAGCACCTTGGGGAGAAGTTTGGCTTGCATTATAGGCCCCATGTTGTGAGTAACCCAAATTCTCTGAAGGCTGATGCGTTAATTGCTTCAGAGATGTTTCGTACTACAGCGACAGGTCAGGGACGATGGAGATGTGTCCTCCATCACGTTTTAAATACAATACCCTTGTCCGGTTCCCGGCAGTGGTTTTATTTTCATATATTTGCAGTATCACGAAGTTGAATACTAAATTTTAAGGAGTCATTAAGATGGGAATTGAAAATAAAACAGCTTCATACATGAATAGAATAAATAAACTCCGTGACCGGGTTGTCAATGCGACCCCCACCATGGATATTGAAAATGCACTGATTCTCACTGAAAGTTTTAAAAAAACAGAAGCCCTTCCCCGGGAAATGCGAAAAGCCCAGGCCTTTAAAGCCGTATGCACAAAGAAAACCATAACCATATGGGACAATGAGCTTATTGTGGGGTGTTCCGGCAAGATGGCAAGGGGCGGAGTCCTCTGCGCCGACGTCTGCTGGTCTGTCCTTGACAAGGAGCTGGAAAGCATCAGCAATCGTCCCTACGATCCTTTTTACATCTCCGAAGAAGATAAAAAATTATTCAAAGATGTGATTAAACCCTATTGGCTGGGACGCTCCAATTTTGAAAAATGGGAGGCCCAGGCCCCCAAAGACATCGTTGATCTCAAAGAAAATGCCGTTATCTACATTGACCGGAAAGCAGTGCGGGGACCGGGTGAACTGACTCCTGCCTATGACGAACTGCTGAGAGAAGGCATGGATGGCATCATTGCCTATATTGAACAGAAAAAATCCGAGTATGATCTGTCCAAACCCAATCATTATCCCAGGATTGCCTATCTCAACGCCATGATCACAGCGGCAGAGGGTATGAAAATACTGGGAGAGCGATACAGACAAGAGGCCCTTCGCCTGGCAGCCGAGGAAACCGATGAGACCCGTCGTGGCGAGCTTGAAAAAATCGCCGAGGTGTTTTCCCAGATTCCGGCCAGGCCTGCCCGTAATTTCCATGAGGCCATTCAGTTTGTGTATCTGTATCACTCCAGCATTTTTATGGAGCAGAATGCTGCAAGCTATAACCTGGGGCGCATAGATCAATATCTCTATCCCTATTATAAAGCTGACCTTGAAGCCGGACGTATCACCCCGGAACATGCCCAGGAGCTGTTTGATTGCACCTGGGTGAAACTTGCTGAACCCTGCCTGTTCCAGGATGGTGTCACCGCAGAATATGCCAATGGATACACCATGTTCCAGAATGTGTGCGCCGGCGGTATTGACCAGTTCGGCCAGGATGCCGTCAATGATCTGTCCTATATGGTTATCCAGGCATCCATGGATACCATGCTTTACCAGCCCTCTTTGTCTGTGCGGTACAATCTGGCCAAGAATCCCGATTCTTTCCTCAGGAAATGCGCGGACTGTATCAACACCGGCAATGGATTTCCCGCCTTTCACAATGATGAGGTGGGTATAAGGATGATGCAGAACAAGGGGGTCCCCCTCCACGAGGCTTATGACTGGAACCCCTGCGGGTGTGTGGAGACCAACCTGAGCGGTCGCATCCGGGGCTATGTCAGTGCCGATGTGAACCTTGGCAGCATTGTGGAATTTGTCATGAATCGGGGAATTCATAGAAAAAGCGGCAAGATGCTGGGCATTGATACCGGAGATCCAAGGCAGTTTTCCACCTATCGTGAATTTGCAGATGCCGTTAAAAAGCAGATTGATTACATCATCAAAAAGGTGGTGGAGGCCAATAATGTGCTGGATGAAATCTGGGATGACCGACCGGTGCCTTTTATATCCCTGACATTCAGAAACTGCATTGATACGGCCACGGATTATACCCATGGTGGTACCAAGTACAAGTGCGGAAACGGTATTATTTATGATGGCATTGCCGATTTCATCAACAGCATTGCCGCCGTTAAAGAGCTGGTATTTGATAAAAAGTCCGTGACCATGGACCAGCTTATCAAGGCCCTGGATGCTGACTTTGAAGGATTTGAAGATATCCGGAAAAAATGTCTCAATGCTGAAAAATACGGAAATGATTTGGATAGTCCGGACCAGGTGGCTGCAGAAATGATGACCCACATCGCCGTGAACACCAATAAACAGGACAGTAAATACGGTAAACTCATGTCCGGTGTGCTGCCTGTCACGGCCCATGTCCCCCTGGGAAAGGTGGTGGGAGCCCTGCCGTCGGGAAGAAAAGCATGGACCACCCTGACCGACGGTTTAAGCCCCACCGGCGGTACCGATGTGAATGGGGCAAGTGCGGTGCTTAAATCCGTAGCCAAGATTCCCCATGACCTTTTTTCTTCGGGTACTCTTTTAAATATGAAGCTTTCCAACGAGTTGATGAAGGAGGAAAGGGGCCCGGTTCATCTCATGTCCCTTTTGAAAAGCGCCTGCTCTCTTGGGGTTTTTCATGCCCAGTTCAACGTGGTGGATAGAGAAGTCCTTCTGAAGGCCCAAAAATACCCCGAAGATCACAAGGATCTCTTGATCCGGGTGGCGGGTTACACGGCCTATTTTGTGGAATTGTGCCCGGAGGTACAAGATGAAATCATCCATCGTACAGTCCAGGAATCGTTTACGCCTGCCAGGGCCGGGGGGTGCTGCTAAACACTGAGTTGTTGACCCATGGAACGGCCATCTCCTGACGGATACAACTAATATTGGGTCGTAGACGCGGAGCCAAATGGCAATATGCCGCCGTCCCCCCGACGGGCAATGCTCCCGGACCGGAACTGTAGACAGCTCGATTGTCCGGTTCCTATTGCCCATCGGGGGGGGCGGCTCTGCTGAGGTAAACTTGAAAGCTGCCTTTTCATATCAAAAAGCATACATGGCAGTTAACAATTGTCACAACGAAGATAGAAAAAGCAGTTGCTGGTAAAACCTATCACCCAGCACCTGATACCCAGTACCTGCTTTTTCATATAAAAAAACCTCCGGGTGAAAAGGAGAAAACTGCCATGACCACTGGCAGAATATTGAGAATTGAAAAATTGTCCATCTTTGACGGGGACGGCCTGCGAACGGTGATTTTCCTCAAAGGATGCCCATTACGATGCCGGTGGTGTTCCACCCCGGAGTCCCAGAAAAACACCACGGATTTCGGTATCCATAAAAATAAATGCACCCATTGTTTTACCTGTGTGGATATCTGTCCTGAAGGGGCCATTTCCTATAATAAGGCAACGGATGTCTTTACCACAGATATGGCAGCTTGTACGGACTGCAGGCAATGTGTTGATGCCTGCCCGGCCAGTGCCCGCATTGCCTATGGATACAATGCCACCGTGGAAGAGATGTTAAGGGAGCTGGGTAAAGACGCTGTCTTTTATTATCACTCCGGTGGCGGTGTCACCGTCAGCGGGGGGGAGCCCCTTATTCAGAAGGATTTTCTGGCAGAACTTCTGGAGGGCTGTGTCATGCAGGGCATAAACACAGCCATTGAAACCAGCGGCCATGTCCCCTGGGAGAACATTGAAAAGGTACTTCCCTGGGTGGATACCCTGTTTTATGATCTAAAACACCTCGATGCCAATGTCCATAAGCAGATAACCGGGGTGGACAACGGTTTGATTCTGGAAAATTTGAAAAAAATTGATGAAACCCCTCGCTCCTTTTCCCTCATTGTTCGCATGCCGGTGATTCCCTCCCTCAATGACGACGATTCCAACATCAAAGCCCTGGGGCTGTTCTGCCGGGGGCTTAAAAAAATAAAAGAAATTCAGCTGCTGCCCTATCATCGCCTGGGTATTGAAACCTATCGACGTCTATCTCTTGCCTATGGCTTGGAAGGCGTTGCCAGTCCCGATGATGGCGAGATGGGAAGGAAAAAGAAATTGCTCACAGATATGGGCCTGAGCGTGAGAATCGGTGGCTGACCTTGCTTTGAAGACTGGGTAAAAAATTAATCCGGCAATTTTGGTTTGTCGTGCTTTTAAATATCGCAATAAATATCAGGAGGGTGTTTTATGGAGTTTTTGGATTTATGGGATTTAATACTTAGTGGGGTAATCCGGGGGGGGCTTTATGTCCTGATGGCCATGGGTCTGTCCCTTGTGTTCGGGGTAATGAATATTCCCAACTTTGCCCATGGTGAGTTCTACATGATCGGTGCATATACCGCCTATTTCATCGCGCAATACCTTGTGCCTGATCCCTTTATATGTCTTCTTTTTGCAGGGCTTTCAGGGTTTGTTTTCGGGGCCGTTGCGGAAAAGCTTACCTTTGCCCCCTTGCGAAAATATACCAAGGGGAACTGGATCATGAACACATTCATGGTGACGGCGGGTATCACCTTTATTTTACAGAATGTGGTCCAGGCCACCATCGGGGTCAATTACTACGGCATCAATGAATACTGGGGCGGCACCATCAACACCCTTGGCGGCATTGGTATTTCCGTTGACCGATTGCTGGCCTTTGCCCTTGCCATGCTGGCGGTTCTTGTTTTCTGGCTGTTTCTCACCTATACGAAAACAGGCAATGCCATCCGGGCCGTTTCGGAAAGTGAAATCGGTGCCCGCCTCATCGGTATTAATATCAGTTTTATCCATACCCTTACCTTTGCATTGAGCTGCATGCTGGTTGCCATGGCAGGTGCGGTTCTGCTTCCCATCAATCCGGCCTATCCCACCATGGGATTACAACCCCTTTATAAGTCCTGGTTTGTCGTTATTCTGGTGGGTATGGGTAATGTCAGTGCCACGCTTGCCGGTGGTTTGATTGTGGGACTGATTGAGGCTTTTTCCGCTTATTATCTGGGAACAGGATGGATGGATGTGGCCAGCCTTTCGGTGATCTGCATGATTCTGATATTTAAACCATCGGGGATTTTTGGTTCCGAAGTCCGCGGTGTGTGGGAGCAATAATTCACTTGGAAAGTGGGGAAGATAAATAATGACTGAATTAACATTGAACGCACAAACAAAAAACAGCACCGCAGATATTGTAAAAACGGGTTTATCAAAGGTGGGGCTTTCTCCTTTGAGCCTGTCCATGTTTTTTCTTCTTGCATTGGTTCCCCTGGTCCTTCGGGATCAGTACTGGCTTCATATGATGACCATCTGCCTGATGTTTGGTGCATTGTCCATAGGGTTTGACCTGTCCGCCGGTTTTATCAATGTGGCCAATTGGGGGTATGCCGCTTTCATGGGGGTGGGGGCATATACCTCTGCCATCCTTCTGGAACGTTTTGGGATTACCCCGTGGATCGGTATGATCGCAGGGGGGCTTCTGGCGGGTTCTCTTGGCTTTTTAACGGGTATTATCACCCTGCGATTAAGGGGGATGTTTACGGCCATTCTCACCTGGTTCCTGGGCTTGACCATGGTGGCCCTTGCCACCCAGCTGGTGGATCTGACAAGGGGATCCATGGGGATGATGGCAGAAGAACTTTTTGATACCTATGTGAAAGACCCTTATTATTACACCATTCTGGGCTTGTGCGTTTTAACCTTTTGTCTGGTCACCCGCATGGTCAACTCCAAACTGGGCCTTGCCTTCCGGGCCATTGGTCAATCCCAGGATGCCGCAGAATCCCTGGGCGTGAATCCCACCTATTACCGGATTATCAATTTTACAACTTCCTGCACCATCGCCGGGGTTATTGGCGGTTTTTATGCCCATTTTATGTGCATCATCACCCCGGAATTTCTGCATACCAAGCACACCATCGAGATATTGTTCATCGCCTTCATTGGCGGCCGGGGCAGCGTGTGGGGCGGCCTTGTGTGTGCGTTTTTAATTATCCCCGCACTTGAATTTGCAAGACCCATTGTGGAGTGGCGATTTGTCATATACGGGGTCATGATGATCGTTATTATGATTTTCATGCCCGAAGGTATTGCGCCACACATTACCAATGCGGTGAATAAAATAGGTCAGCGCATCAATGGGCTGATCCATGGAGAGGCAGACCAGGGTCGATGATAATTTCTATCATCGGCAATTGATCAGGGACTCGGCATCTTTATAAAATCTGACTCCCTTAATCCATATTTTTATAGTTTCAGGAGGAATGAATGAAGTTACGTAAAATGACATGTTTGATGCTGGCACTGGGCTTGATGTTCAGCGTCACAGCCTTTGCCAAAGAGCTGAAAGTCGGATTTGTGGGGCCCCTGACAGGCCCTGCAGCCAAGGTGGGTACCGAGTTTAAAAGCGCTGTGGATATGGCTTTTACTGAAGTCGGGTACAAAGTTGGTGACTACGATATCAAGTTGGTCTGGATTGATTCTGAATCAGACCCTGAAAAAGCCGTCCGGGCCTATGAGCAGGCAGCCTTGCAGCAAAACATTGATGTCAGTATGATCAACTGGCACAGTTCCGTTGCCATTGCCATGATGAATGTGGTTTCTAAAAATCGCATTCCCCATTACTTTGGCATTGGGGCCGCTGGTACCATCAATGAAAAATACCTCTCCAACCCCAAAAGATATGGATACTACATCGGAAAAGGCTGGCCGGAACCCGTAAAAACCACCGCCGGATATGCCCAGATGATTGAAGATGCCATTGAAAGAGGCGTATTTGTACCCCGGAATAAGAAATTCGTTGTGTTTGGAGAAGATACCGATTGGGGCCGAAGCGTTGGCAAGGGCTATCGAAAAGTACTGGAAGATATCGGCTGGGAATGCGTATCTGAAGATTTTTTCCGCCCCGACGAAACCGATTTTTATCCCCTGCTCACAAGTTATAAAAAATTGGACGCATCGGTGATGATCGGTACCAACAGTGTGCCCCCCAGTGTGGCCGCATTTATTAAACAAAAATCAGAGATCGGTGTAAGAGCTTTGTTGTTCTGCGAAGCCATGGCAGACAGTGGCGAATGGTATGAGCTCATGGGACCAGCTTCCAATGGTGCCATTGAGGGTCGGGCCACCTGGGTAACCCCTCGCCATAAAGAATTTGCCAAAAAATTTCACGACAAGTATGGCATTACTCCCAGTGCTGCAGCCGGTGGACAGGTATATGACTGGAGTCGTTTCTTCATCAAATGCCTCAATGGGGCATTGAACGAATACGGCGAACTCAATCGTAAAACCCTTTATAAATTCGGCCAGGAATTTGTCATCACCGGTAAGATCCACTCTGATCAGGGTATTGTCCATGATCAGCTGGTGTTCACACCGGAAAATTATCCCGATCCTGAATTTGGTCCCGGCAAATGGATGTTCCCCATTGTCCAGTACCATGATGGTCAGCCCACTGTTGTGTGGCCGCCCAGCCAGAGAACCGGTGAGCTGATTATCCCGGAGGATGTGAAGTAAGAGATCTGGGCGTTTTGTGATTTACCATTTAAGCGGGGCAGGGCTTAGAAATATTGAACCTGCTGTGTTGTTTAAACTGTAAATGAATACTCTCTTACCGTCTGAGAATTTTCTTCGACTAAGCACTGGGTCGGTGGGACGGTTGAATGTCCCACTGACTCTTTGAATTATGATCCGTAAAATCGATGTGAGTGACTATGGCTTTTTTGGAAACACAGGATGTTACAAAGAAATTTGGTGGCCTGACAGCAGTGAACGGTGTCTCCATCAGTATCAAAGAAGGTGAGGTGTTTGGTCTCATCGGCCCCAATGGTGCAGGCAAGACCACCTTTCTTAACTGCATCACCGGTGTGGGGGCTCCAACCTCTGGTAAGGTGCTTTACAAAGGCGAAGACGTCACGGGTCTGAGTCCATATAAAATGGCCCAGCGGGGCATGTGCAGAACCTTTCAGATTGTGCAGCCTTTCAATGATATGACGGCCCTTGACAATGTGCTGGTGGGGGTGAAATTCGGCAGGGACCAGGGCAAATATAAAGATGAGGAAGCCAGGGCCGCAGCCCTTCTGGATGAAGTGGGATTTGACATGCCAAAGCAGACCCTTGCCGGTAATTTAAATACCATCCAGCTCAAATACATGGAGCTTGCAAGGGCCCTGGCCATTGGCGGCGACATGCTTTTACTCGATGAGGTGGCAAGCGGACTGTCCCCCAGTGAGCTGCCGGAATTCATTGCTCTGGTACTGAGAATCCGTGACCGGGGAATGACCATCATCGCCATTGAGCATGTCATGAAATTCATGGTGGGTATCTGTGACAGCCTGGCGGTCTTGCAGTTTGGTCAACTGATTGCCCAGGGCACGGTTCAGGACGTATTGTCCAACCCCACGGTAACCAAAGCATATCTTGGGGAAGAACAGCTTCATTGATGAAAGGATTTTTACAATGCTTGAAGTAAAAAAACTCCATGCCGGTTATGGTAAACTCTCCGTTTTGCATGATGTCAATGTCCAGGTGGAAAAGGGCGAATTTGTGGCCCTGATAGGCCCCAATGGCGTGGGAAAAACCACCCTGATGCGTTCCATCAGCGGTCTTTTAAAGCCCACCTCGGGGAGCATCAACTTTCTGGGTACCGATATTGCGGGCCTTGATGCCTTTGAAGTCAATCGGGAGGGGATCAGTTTTATAACGGAAAGCGGTGATCTTTTTGCGGGCATGAAGGTTAGTGAAAACCTGAACCTGGGTGCTTACACCATCAAAGACAAGCAGAAAATCATTGACATGAGAAATAAAATCTACGAGCTGTTTCCCCGACTTGAAGAGCGAAGAGACCAGCTGGCAGGCACCCTGAGCGGGGGGGAGCGAAAAATGCTTTCCATTGCCCGGGGACTCATGTGTGACCCAAGGCTGGTGATGGTGGATGAGCCCTCGGGGGGGCTTGCTCCCAACCTGGTGCTGGATGTGTTTAAATCCCTTAAAATGCTCAGTCAGACCGGGGTAACCATTTTACTTGTGGAGCAGAACGTAAACTCCACATTGAAGATCGTTGACCGGGCCTATGTGCTGGAGCAGGGTCGTATTGTGCTGGAAGGGCCTGCCGGGGAACTGGCCGAAGACGAGCATGTCAGGAACTCTTATCTGGGTTTGAGTGCGGCTTAGTGGGGGATGGGGGCACTGGGTATTTGGTTGTTACAGACATGTGGTTTATTTGAAAAGGAGACGGTTGGTGAAGCTGGGTTTTCATACATATGGATTTTATCTCCATGGCATCGGGCAGTTGTGGGGCGGTTTCAAGCTGCCATGGGAACGGCAGATGGATTTGTGGCAATTGATGGACTATTGTGCAGATATCGGGCTTGAAGGGCTTCACTTGGATGACGCGGCCCTGGAGAGCCTGGAGCCTTCTTATCTTCACCGGGTGAGGGACAAGGCCCGGGAGCTTAATTTTTACCTGGAATACAATTTTTCCATGAACGCCGATTATGATCCCACCCTGAATCACACCGTTGAAGAGGGGCTTATCATTGCGGATCACCTGGGGGCGGACCTGGGGAAAATCAGTGTGGATGTGCGACGGCCCCGGCCCCTGGCTGCCAGCAAATTTCATCCCAAGGTCATGGAACAATTAAAGGTCTTTGTGGCAGATGTGAAAGCTGCAATTCCCCTGGCCGAAAGGTTGAACATCCGTCTGGCTGTGGAAAACCATGCCGATGCCTTTTCCGAGGAGGTGCTGTGGGTCCTGGACCAGATAGACCATCCCCTGGTGGGGGCTTGTGTGGACACGGCCAACGGTTATCATGTCACCGAAGATCCCACTGTGGCGGTAAAAAACCTGGCTCCCCGGGCATTTACCAATCACTTTCGGGACGACCGCATTGAGTACATGCCCTGGGGGGTAAAACTTAAGGGGGCTGCCGTGGGAGATGGTGATTTTGACATGAAAGGGGCCTATGAACTGATCAAGGCCAACCCTGACATGGATCGCATCAATATTGAGCTGGACATGGAAGGGGATCTGGACAGCATGGAAAATTCACTTAATATTGAAAAAAATGCCCTGGAAAAAAGTGTCAAGTTCTGCCGTGAGGTTTTAGGTGTGGGAACCGAAGCGTAAATTTTTATAAATCTGGTGTTTATCTACAGAGGGGTTTTCCCTTTTCAGATGCTGAAAATTAAAAAGGGTATTTTAAAAGGTGAGATGTCGCCTTTGGAATCCCCTTTTTTTGTAAAGTTCGTTCAAGTTATAAAATTTGCGATTCTAATAAGTCAATATTCAGGTTGACAATGTAAATATTGGACCATTGCCCCATATTTACCCTAACCTGGACAAGCCAGAACCAAAAAGTTTTTTTAATTCTCTTGCCAAAATAACACGAAAATCAGAGATATGAATCTAATAATGAGAGAGTTTTTATGAACTTAACACCATATGAAAAAGCGGGCTTGGTCATAAGGTGGGCCATTCATCTCAATTGGCGGACCACCGGGGTCAGGCTTGTGTTATTGTGCTTTTGACAAGTAACTGTGTATAAAGACAATTTTCAACAAAAGTGTCAATAACGCAAGCCTGACCCCAGCCCAGGGTGGCCCATCTTATGACCAAGCCCGTGACAGGTGGCCCAAGTTGTGACCAAGCCCAAAACGCTTATCTTTCGTTTAGTTGATAATATTTGCTGCCCTGAGTTGTCTTTACCGTCAAGAGTTTTAATCGGTCAATTGCATGATCAAAAAACTGCTTGTAACCATCACACAGATGGCTGAGATTATTATTTGCTTGGACGCGATTTTTCATGCAATCGCCGGTACACAGTTTAAAATAACGGCACCCTCGGCAGAGGGGCGCTATGTCCTGTTTTGATCTTCCAAATGCGGTGTATTTTTCAGAATGCCTGATGCTTTCAAAGGAGTTGGCCTTGAGGTTGCCCAGTTTCAGCTTTTTTTCGACAAAAAAGTCACATGGATAAATATCGCAATTGTTCTCCACCACAAGATAAGGGCGACAGTTGTTGCCAAGCTGGCACAGGTTGTTCCTGCCGGTAACCATTTTATCGATCAACGCTTCAAAATATCGAATGGAAATTCGGCCGACATCATCGGCATACCAGACGTCAAACAGTTCACAAAGAAAGGTTCCCCATTCCAAAGCAGTTATTGAAAAGGGGAGAAGATTCCCCTCATGATCAAATTCAACACACGGAATATACTGATGAAAACATGATCCGATATCCTTGAAGTAATTATAGATGGTTGAGGCATGGCCGACATTCGAAGAGGAGACAAGAGTGACTGTGTTGGCTTCAACACCAGCCAACAATAATTTTTTCCAGGTTGAATACACCCTTGCATGGGACCCACGGCCTTTGGCAGTCATTCTGAAAATATCATGAATTTCCTGGGGTCCGTCAAGGCTTAAGCCCACAAGGTAGTGATTCTCTGACAGATGATTGATAAAATTATCGGTCAGGGCAAAACCATTCGTCTGGATGGCGTTAAAAATTTGCCTTCCGGAAGGCCTGTATTTTTTTTGTAAGGTAACGGCTCGTTCATAGAACTCCATTCCCATAATTGTTGGCTCTCCGCCCTGCCAGACAAAGGTGTAAAAGGGCTGATCAATTTTCATATATTTTTTGACCACCATTTCAAGCTGTTTATGGGTCATTCTGTGAGATGGTGCATCAGCGTACAGTTTTTTTTTAAGATAAAAACAATACTCGCAATTCAGGTTGCAATCCGCTGAAGCCGGTTTTATCAATAAGGAAAACGTCTCCATTTTATTGCCTTTCAATGGTTTTGTGTTGGGGTAAAATCTCAATAACCCGGGGTGGCAAAGCCTGCTTAGCCTTTAAACGCCGGGTGCTATTCAATCCCCTGAGTGCCCGGACTTATTGAGAACTTACGTGTTGGGTTTAAATCTCTTGGGGGCTTGGTCACAGCATGGGCCATTTGGGGGTGGGGTCAGGCTTGCGTTATTGACATTATCGAGGCGTTTTTCGTTTGCAAAGGTCTTGGTCGACAACATCAATAACACAAGCCTGCCCCCGTCGGCACATGAACTGTATAAAAACGCGGGTTTTGAAATGAAGTCCGAAAGTTGAGACTATTATGTAAAATTTGAATTAAGTTTGAATTCCCATGCGATGCGGGTAGTACGGCCTGGCATAATTCTTTTGCTGCTTTTTATACCGAGGCTTATAGGTAAGGTTCTATGCCCGAGGGTGGTCAGGCGGCACAGGGGCTACATACGGAAACCGTGCAAGTCCTTTGGTCATCGTTACGTTGGCATCCCGTGAACTGCGGACAAATGTTTTTGACGCATCTTTGTATGGTTGATAATCCCAAGATATCTGATTTCCTTTCAGTAGGACTTGTTGAAGGAAACGTCTATTTTTTTGGCTTTGAATAATTTTTTCTTTGAGTTCCTTGGGGTCCCATATTTCTAAAATGGCGTCGAGCATCATTTTTTCCTTTTTGGCATATTGGGGATTACCACAAAGGTTTTCAATCTCTCCGGGATCATTATTAAGGTCAAATAGCATTCCAGGGTCGCCCTCACAATAAATATACTTGAATCCCTCTTTTCGAAGGATCAAACAAGGTGCGTAGGTACCTTCCCCTGTGTATTCGATCATCACTTCGTCTTTCCATGACGGGTCTTTGCCCTGTATTAACCCGCTCAGGCTGTTTCCGTCTATTTTATCTGTCAGCTCCGGTGGATTCCCGTCAGTGGCCAAATCAAGGAATGTCGGAAAAAGATCAACCAGAGAAACCCCTTTGTTTTCAAAATGCCCTTTGGCACCGCCGGGAGCCCGAACGATCAACGGTACCCGGGTTGACCATTCAAAGGGATTGAATTTATACCACATGCCGCGTTCTCCAAGCATGTCACCATGATCGGATGAAAAGACAACGATGGTGTTGTCTGAAAGGCCAGTTTCATCCAAGGTCTTGAGAAGCTGTCCGACTTTGTCGTCCACATAACTGATCATGGCATAGTAAGCATGACGAGCGTTGCGGATTATATCATCGGTGACATCATGCTCATCCTGGCGGATAAGCTTGTAATATCGCTGGCTCCAGGGGTCACGTTTTTCATAGGGAATAAAAGGAACCGAAGGCATGTTAATGTCTTCATCCCTATACAGATCCCAATACTCCTGGGTTATGGTATAGGGATTGTGGGGATGCGTGAAGGACGCGGTGAGGAAAAAAGGTCGATCATCTTGCTCCCGGGCAAGATCATAGAGTTTCTTATTGGTTTGAAATGCAACCTCATCATCATAATCTATTTGAAGGGATCGTTTACAAAGGCCTGCTTCCACAGCACCGCGCATGCTCATGGTGGCAGGAGAGTAAGGATAATCCGTCTGGCTCCAATCCGGAGTCCATGCGAAATCTGCGGGATAAATATCCGTGGTGAGTCGTTCTTCAAATCCATGTAATTGGTCGGGTCCGATGAAATGCATTTTGCCGCTAAGACATGTCTTATAGTCCAGATCCCGCAGATAGTGGGCAATTGTGGGGGTGGAGGCTGGAAATTCAGCTGCATTATCGTAACCGCCGTTGCGCGAAGAAAGCTGCCCTGTCATCATGGACAGACGCGAAGGAGCGCACACCGGATTATTGCAATAGGCGTTGGTAAACGTTACGCCGTCTTGGGCCAACTTTTCCAGATGTGGTGTTTTAACCACCTTATTTCCGTACATAGGCAAAGCAGGGCCTGCCATTTGATCGGCCATTATGAAAAGAATATTTGGTTTTTTCATCTATCAACCTCATTGGGTTTAATGTTAATTATTAATCGCCTCATGAAATATCAGGCACACAATTTTGTCTTGGGTCCATGCGAATAGGGGGAACCGATTTTAAAGAAACTTTATAAGAAACTCGTAAATTCTGGTCTTGGTCACAACATGGGCCACCCTGGGGAGGGGGCAGGCTTGCGTTATTGACGTTTTCGTTTAAAATTGTCTTTATTCTTAGATACTTGCCAAAAACAAAGAACCTGCTAAAAAATGCAGCCTCTAATACCACATAGCCTGAGCCCGTTTCCCCGCCAATTATGGTGAATGGCCCATCTTATGACCAAGCCCTAAATTCTCAATAACCTGGGGTGATAAAATGCTACTTGCTCTTTAAACGCCAGGTGCTGTTCAAAATTATTCCTTGAATTCCCGGATTTATTGAGAATTTGCATAAAACCAGTATAAAGTATTGTAATTATTGTGTTTTAATTTTTTGTTGTGGCGGGCCAAATCCCCAATTCATCCCTCCCGTTGCGGTTATTTAGCAATACTGCCCGCATCTTTTTTCTGGGTACGCCAAGATAATAACAGTGGGCCAAAAAGAAAAACGATGACAAGTGCGAAAATAAATGTAGCTATGGGATTTCCGACAAACAATGTCATTATGTTTCCGTCAGTAATGATGAGTGACTGACGCATGGAAAGCTCTAACATGGGTCCAAGCACCATGCCGATGACCAGAGGAATTACTGAATATCCAGCACGTTTAATGAAGAATCCCAGGATACCCGCAAAGAGAGCCACCAGTATATCAAATTGGTTTCCCCGGACGCCGTAGCTACCCACCAGGGCAAAGATAGTTACCAAAGAAAATAGAACTGATCTCGGAATGGACAGCACTCTGGTCCAGGCAAAAGAAGTAAGATACGCAATGAACAGCATGCATATGTTGATCACTGCCAGGGCAACAAAGGCTGTATATATGATGCCGGGATTGTCAACCAGAAGCCTGACACCCGGCTGTATACCCTGTATGATAAGGGCGGACATAATGACGGCTGATTCAGCATCTCCGGGAATACCCAAGGCCAGGGTCGGAATCAGTGCGCCACCGCAAACAGCGTTGTTGGCGGCTTCAGACGCAATGAGGCCTTCCGGCTCACCAGTGCCAAGCTTATCCCGAAAAGTCCCGGCTCTCTTGGCCTCGCCATAAGATACAAATACAGCCAAAGAAGATCCTGTACCGGGCAGTGCACCGATAAAAGTGCCGATGACCGCAGACTTGATGAGTGTACCCTTACGCATCCACCATTCAGCAAAAGGAGCAATGCGCATACCGGACTTGGCTTTCATGGGGCCGGTATCTTTTTTGGTGTTGATGGAGGCTGCCTGGATAAATACCTCTGACAGTGCAAACATTCCCATTAAAACCGCGATGAGATTTATTCCCCCGGTCAAAGGAAAATAGCCGAAGGTGAAGCGCATATCCCCGGTGATGGGGTCTCCACCAATAGTTGCTAAAAAAAGCCCGACAATTGCGCTGCTTATGCCTTTCACCACGGAGCCCTTTGAGACAGTGATAATGCAGGTCATGGCAAGACAGATAAGGGCAAAGGTTTCCACAGGACCAAATTTTAAGGCAATGGATGCAATTTGAGGTGCTGCAAGCAGTAGAACAAATGTGGAGAACAATCCTCCAAAAACCGAGGCCACAGTGACCCAGCCCAAAGCATAATCGGATTTTCCTTTCATGGTCATGGGGTATCCGTCCATGCCTGTGGCTGCGGCTGCTGGAGTTCCGGGGGTGTTGATGAGAACAGCAGCAATGGATCCGCCATACATGGCAGAGCAATAGACCGCAAGTACCAGGGCAACAGAGGGAACCATTTCCATGCTATATGTAATCGGTAAAATAATAATGATGCCCAAAATTGTCCCCAAACCCGGGAGAGCACCAATAATAATACCATAAAATACGCCCGCAGCTATAATTGCAATACATCTGAAATTAATTACAGCGTCTAATCCTGCTAAAATATATTCCATAATTTAATCTCTTTTACACATAAATAAACCAGGGGGAGGTTGGAAGTGTAATTTCAAATACGAAATTAAACAGATACCAACTGCATAATGAAAAACCCAATGATATGAAGAAGATCCATAATTTTTTTCTAAATTCCATAACCCACATGGCCACCAGTAAAAATGGAAATGCAGACAATAAAAATCCAAGTCGGGAAACTGAAAAAAATAATACGGACGTGAGCGAAATAAAAATAAGAACCTTGGGCCAATTAATACGTGGTAGAAAATTTCCCTTGTGCTTTATTCCATTAAAAATAGTGAGGGTTCCTGTCAGGATAAAGCCAATCATCAAAACTTGGGGGAAAAATGATGGCCCTGTTCCAAGCCCATCTTCCATGCCGGCATATTGCGCTTTAGTTGTTTCCAGCAATAAAAGGATTCCAATAATGATTATTGTTGAACCGCTGATAATATTGCTTGTTCCTTCTTTCATAGATCCTGTATTCCTTTCGCAGTACCGGCAGAATCTGCTGCCTTACCGCTGCCATATTTTATGGAGTTGCTCTGGGAAACGAAAAAGTCGATATCCATGGCTTTTTCGGGCTTGGTCACAACCTGGGCCACCTGTCACAATTGGTGGGCCAACGGGGTCAGGCTATGTGGTATTAGAGGCTGCATTTTTTAGCAGGCTCTTTGTTTTTGACAAGTGCATTTGCATAAAGAAGATTTTAAGCAAAAGCGTCAATAACGCAAGCCTGACCCCACCCCAAAGTGGCCCATGCTGTGACCAAGCCCGTTTTTTCGTTTCTTGATCGCCTTAAATTCAGCTGTTATTTTTTTAGCCCACTGGCCTTGAGAATTTTCTCATTCATTATATAGCTGTCTTTGACAAACTCTGAAAACTGTTCGCCTGCAAGATGAGCCAAATCCACATGTTGTTGCTTCAGCTTGGCTAAAACCTGAGGGTCTTCCAGTGAAGCAGCAAGGGCATTTCGGAACAATTCCACCCGGTCTGATGGGGTGTTTTTTGGGGCAAAGTACCCCATCCACAGGGTATATGTGAAATCAATTCCAATTTCCTTTGTGGTGGGAACCTTGGGCAGTTCAGGATATCTATTGTCGTCAAACACCGTAAGGACATCAAGGTCGTATCGCTTTGAAAGGTGCGGAAGTTCAGCACATACGTCCACCTGATTGCCAAGCAATGCTTTCATCACTTCACCACCGTTACGAAAAGGCAGATGTTTCATTTTAATACCGGTGGCATTACAGAAAGCAACCATTGCAATGTGGGGAATCGTGCCGGCCCCCACAGAGGCATAACTGTATTTGTTGGGGTTGGCTTTGGCATCCTTGATAAAGGCATTCACATCTTTGAACGGTAGGGCTTTTGCGCCAATGAGCACAACCGGAGACATGGACACCCTGGCGATGGGCTCAAAGGAGTCATAGCTGTAAGGGATATTGCGCAAATGCGGCTGCACACATATGGGGGCCACAGGCGAATAGAGCATGGTGTAACCATCCGGACGTGATGCTGCGGCCTGTGCAACACCAATGGTGCCGCCTCCGCCACCTATGTTTTTTACAACTACATTTGTTTTTAATTTTTCACTCAAAGCCGGTTGAAGAATTCGGGCGTGCATATCAGCGGCGCCACCGGCCCCAAACGGTACAAGTACGGTGATGGTTCGATCGGGATAATCCCCTGCTGCAGCAATGGACACAAATGTAGTAATAAAGAACAGGCTGACGATTATTAAGGTAAAAGTTCTCATTTTTCGGTTCATGTGATTCTCCTTGTTTTTTAAAATTACCCGTTTTGATTTTTGGTTCATGTGATTCTCCCTATTTTAAAAGCATTTTTAAAAATGTAATCGTTTACATTGAGTCGTAAAAAAAAGTTATCCCAGGAGAACTATTTATACTGTATGCATGAATCTCTTATAATTAAGGATGTTTCCATGCAATAGTGAAAAATGGTATTTGTATTATTTTCTATCTGACCGATTATAAGTTCCGTGGCTTTCCTTGCACATGAGTAATTTGGGGTTCGGACAGTGGTCAAAGGTGGATTACAAAAGGCAGCAACATCAATGTCTCCATAACCGATGATCGACACATCCTCAGGTACGCAAAAACCCATTTCAGTGGCGGCTCTAAGTGCACCGATTGCCAGGCGATCCGCAGCTGCAAAAATGGCTGTGGGCGGTTCAGGAAGTGACAGCAGCCGGGACATGGCATTTTTCCCCTCTAACAGACCAACATTGGTTTCAATGGATATTTCAGGGTTAAATTTGATATTACTCTCTTCCAGTGCAGCTTTATATCCTTCAACCCTTTTGCGTATTCGCATTTGTTTTGTATAGGGACCAACAATTAATCCAATTCTTTTGTGCCCAAGCTCAATGAGATACTGTGTGGCGGAGAAGGCTGCTTTGTAATTATCGAAACCAACATAGCTGATATTCGGGTTTTGGAGTTTCTCAAATATGACAATGCAAGGGATTCCCCATTCTTTGATTGATTTTTCCAATGTGCTTTGTGTTGCATCGAAACCGGTTTTTATGATGCCGGCGACATTCCTCTGTTGAAATTGCTTGAGAAGTTTTACCTCAATATTGCTATTATATTTGGTATTTCCAACCATAATAGAATAATTTTTTTCCTGGAGGTTGTCTTGTATTGCCACAAGGGCTGATCCAAACATGGGCATTTGGGCATCGGGAATCAACACGCCGATTACGGTTGTTTTTTTTCGCGAAAGGTCTGCTGCGGATGAATTGTAAATATATTGATGGTCCTCTATGGCCCGAAGTACTTTTTTCCTTGTCAGTGGACGTACACTTTCTGGACTATTTATGGTTCTGGAGACGGTGGCTATGGAGACGCCCACAATGTCTGCAATTTTTTTCATATCAGTATGGTTTGACATGTTTACCTGTTATGGTTTGTTTAAAAACCAACTATCTATATTATGATATTTGTTGCCCAACTGGGGGGCTTCGTCAGAGACTTTTGCATAGTTTGTTCTTTTAAAAAACGCCCCCTTAACTAAAATAATTACTATTCAATTAATTTTAGAGCTGCCTTTATGCAAACGTTTACATAGAGTGTATGCCAATTAATATGATGTTTGTCAAGAGAAAAAAATTATCCCGTTGTTCAGCAGGGCAAATGCATTTAAATTCTATTGAGTTCAAGCACTTTGGGAGTGTTGCCGTAAGTTCTCAATAAGTCTGGGCATTCAGTGAATTCTTTTTAATAGCACCCAGTGCTTAAAGGGTCGTCGGGCTTTATCAACCCGAGGTTGTTGAGAAATTACAAGCATAATAAGGGCTTGGTCACAGCATGGGTCTCTTTGGGGTGGGGTCAGGCTTGCGTTATTGACGCTTTTGTTTAAAATCTTCTTTATGCAAAGGCAGTTGTCAAAAACAAAGAGCCTGCTAAAAAATGCAGCCTCTAATACCACATAGCCTGACCCCGTTGGCCCGCCAATTGTGGCAGGTGGCCCATGTTGTGGGCAAGCCCAAATGATACATCGGGCAGAAACGGGTAATGTTTCCCAATTATTCTGTGGGCATATTTCATATCTTAGGGAGCCGGATCTTATTGATTTCCCATTTATCAAATCCTGGGGGTTGGATTCGATGGCGATCGCCCCGGGAAAAGGGTAAATTGAAAAATGCTGACTCCCTTATTATCATATACATGTGGTGTTGCAGTTTTATATCATGACAGATTGTTGAAAATCTGTTGTGCCGCATGGTCGACATGGGGCATACTGGGATCTTTTTCAATGGTCGAGTTGCAAAAGATTTCATTACAGAATCGTTCCAGAGTTTTGCGTCCCTGGTTACGGGTACTGTCAAAGGCATCGATCAGCAGTCCATAACAAAAAAAAGATTTTCTCGCCTTTAATTCCGCAAATCGTTTCAGGAAATTTTCTCCAAGATCCGCATGCCCGTCCGTAATGAACACGATATCTCCATCCCGATGGATATCCTGGCTCAGAACGTCCATGGCCTTTAGAAGGGGTATCTCAAATGCGGTGCCGCCGCCAATGAAAGATCCTGCAATGGTGGTCACTGCCGTTGCGATGGCTTCCATATCATCATCCGGGGCAATCTGCGCCTGTACAACGTCATCACGGGGACCTGAAAAAAGAAGACAGACAAAATTACGTTTCTTTCGATGGGCAATCTGTGCCAGGGCCAGGACCAGTCCTTTGGCCTTGATTTCGGGCAGGCCAGCCATGGAACCACTTTCGTCCAGACAACAGATCATACTTCCCTTTCCGTTGGGCAACCTGTTTTCCAGCGGCTCCGGTTCAAAAATATCCAGGTTCCGGTTCAGCCACCGTTTTTGGGTCTGCAGCCTGATGCCGGGACTGCTGTGGGTCAGGCCGGCCATTTCCATGGGGAGGCAACGCAACAGGTCATCGCCTTTTTCAATCTGCAGCGGCAGCAGGGGAATATCTTTCTGCCGATGCGTCTGCGTCTTTTTTTCCACTTCCTGAAAATGACCGATAAATTTTGCAATCTCCTGAACCTTGGTATTTTTACACAGCTCTTTGGCAAGTTCAATGCGTTGGTGGACAGGTACTTTCATGTATACACCCTTTCCACTTCCAGCCATGAAACCGCCAAAAACAAGTTCATTGATGTTTTCGGTGCGGGCATGATCATCGGCCATGTGTTTCCATATCTGGTGAATCATTTTTGTTCCGTCATTTTTCATCAATTCGTCCATATCATCCCTGCATTCTGACCGCAATCCTTCCGGTTCTCCATCCCTGTTTTGGAGAGAGGTACATGAAAGGCTCTCCTCTGTGCATGCATTTCTTTCTTTATGCGGATCTGTCAGTTCGGCCATGGTTTTCAGTGTTCTTTTAAATCGACAGTTTTGTGTGTTTTCCGTTTTTAGAAGCGTTTGCAGTGTATGACTGAATTTCTCTGCAAACTGCAGTGCCGCCATAAAAGCAGCATCCCGTTGTCCGGTGACGCTGAACTGTGCGTCTTTCAGGCGCTGATAGCCATCGGATTTCAGTACTTCGAGAACCACCACATGATTAAAGAGATATCCCAGACGGATAAAGTCTGCCGGGCGCGTTTTGATTTCTTTCAGATACAGGGCATGGAACAGGTCTTTTATCAACATTTCCAGGGTTGGATGCAACACTGAGTCCCGGCACGCATTTTCCATTTCAAGATAAGCTTGCTGATTTGCTTTGTACTTCCGGGCCTGATTGAAAACAAAGTCGTTTAAACACACAATTGTCTGGCGACGCTGAAAATCAAAAATACTGCTGCTGTGCATGATGGACCTCCGTTTGTCAGGATGCTTTCAAAAGCTGTTGACGTCTGAGTTTGCTGAATTCAAATGAAGTATTCTGCCGTTTGGTGACTTCCTGTTTCAGTTCGGCAATCATCCGGTTAATTTCATTGCGGGTTATGTCGGAAAGGTGATCAGCGGTTTCAAGGGTGGAGGTCGCCTCCCGGCAGATACCTGTGAGTTGTGCAATGCATAATGTCGTCCGTTCAAGGAAAACATCAATTTGTTCATTGACCTTCATTTTTTCCACAATATCGTCCCTGATGCTTTTTTCAAGGTTCACCAGTACCTTAATTTCCTTGTCAGCATCTTCTTTTCGTCTCAGCAGTAAACCGATACCTGATACGGCATTGCCGCTGAAAAAACGGACCAGTGCGGCCAGGTGACCGCCATGAATCTCGCGATTATGGTTAACACCTGCCAGCCAGGTCATGTACGGCAGGATTTCCCGCATATCCTGTTCCTCCACACGACATCGACCGTGAAAAATGGCATTGGCTCTGATCAATGTACAGGCACTCACAAGCCTTCGGTCGGAAGGGCGCATCATTTGCAACTCCGTTGGTAATTCATCCTCCTGTAGCAGTTCCGGGGTGTTGCTTAGCTGTTGCAGGAAGTGATCCGGGATCTCGATATCCGGCAGGTATTCATGCAGCTGCTGCATTTCTCCCCGGGACAGGGGCTCAATATCCGGTCTTGCGCTATCCGTGTTTTTATTTTTTATCTTGAGGAGCTGATAGCGTTGTTCTGAGTCCAGGTAGGATACATATGTTCTGAGATCAAAGCGGTCCAGGAAGGCATCCAGGCCGTCCTCGCTGTCGGGAATTTCATTGCTGGCGGCAAAAAGGCTGATCAGCGGTACCTTGATTTCTTTTCCGTCCTGGGAAAAATAAATACGTTCATTGCTGATGCTCAGCAGCGCATTGGCCACCGGGCTGTTACTTTTCCATATTTCGTCCAGAAAGACAATTTCTGCTTCGGGCAGCATACCCGAATGATTTGCCCGGATTTTCGTTTCCTTTTCTATACCCTCCGGTAGAGTCCTTGAATATTCGCAGGTGGAAAGACCGGATGCAAAAAGTTCATTCTCAGTGGTGAATTTTGTCATCAGCCGTTGAAAAAAACGACCCTGAATCGCACGGCACAACTGGCGGCAGATTTCACTTTTGGCGGTGCCGGGCGGACCCAGCAGCAGCATGTTTTTACGTGCAATCATACTTACTAATCCCAGCCGTAAAATATCTTGGCGGTCAATAAAAGAGGTGTTCAGATGAATAAAGATTTTTTCAAGTTTTTTGACCAGTTCCTGGATATGCATGTCGTTTATTTGATTCATGGGGTATCCTTTTTTGTGGTTTTGTGGTTTTGTGGTTTTGTTTGTGGGGCGGCTTATATTGGATTTTGGGGCTTTTTTGCATGATCTCGTCCCAAAATTATCCATGTTGTGATCAGAGGCTTTAACGGTCTGAATTTCAAGAAAAATTTTCACAGAAATGCCAATAATGAAAGCCTGGCCTTCCCCGGATGTGAGTCTCTCAGATGGTGGATGCTGTGATCTCATCCTGTTCACGGGACATGGCCGCTTGGCTGGTGCTGCCACTGGATCAGCGCCAGATTCCAGGTGGCGGCGGCGCTTAAGCCGCTGTTGTACCGGAAGGTAAGGTGCTGGAATATAATAGGTTCCGTAAGGGTGTTTTTAATCTGCCGGATGAGCTTTCCTCCCCAGGAGGTGTTGGCCGCCAGTTGCAGAAGTTTTTCGGCCGAAGACGGGGTTAGGCTTTTGTGCTGCATGACGACGTCAGCATCCAGCGCTGTTCCGTTTTCCATCAGGCGGCCCATGGCATCCATCCAGAAGCAGGAGGGGTGTTGATCCAGCACCTGAATCAATGGTTCTGTCTGAATTGAAAAATTGGCAGGCGCAAGGCCTTTTTTAAAAAGGAAGTTCATGATTCTTTCGACTTCATCATGGTTGGAGGGGGTATATACCCCCGGTTCCTGGATGGAATGAAAAAACCAGTCCCGGGCGATGTGTTCATGGGCGGGCATGTCCATGGAGAGCAGATATTCTGCAGTTTTTTCATGAAAAGGAAGGCAGAAAAAAGCCTGCAAGAGTATTTCCCCCCTTTTTTCCCTGTGTATGGGCGCAGA
The DNA here is from genome assembly GCA_963674605.1 of uncultured Desulfobacterium sp. Classification (GTDB taxonomy): domain Bacteria; phylum Desulfobacterota; class Desulfobacteria; order Desulfobacterales; family Desulfobacteraceae; genus Desulfocicer. The sequence goes on from OY771474.1 coordinate 4,351,075, forward strand.
CATGCAGTCTTGGAACAGGGTTTCTGGATTATCATTGAAAAATCCCTGGCGAAACATCCTGACGATTCGGTCCGTCGGGATAATCACGTGGGGTAACGGCATGTGTTTATAACTGCTTATTCCCAGGAAACGTTCCATAACGCCAGCGTATCCCTCGGAGATATCATTCCGAAATGTATTCATTTTTCGGAACCATTCCACCATGGAGTCTCTTTTCCTTGGCATGACCAGCCCGGTGGGGTCACCGTCGAAGAATAAATAATGAATTCTTTTTCGGTGTTGATTTTCCGGAGGATTATCCAGGAAGGGTTCGAAAAACAGGTGGTAATTATCGTTTACGAGGCGTTTTTGTAACTGCCTTGAGAATTCGGGATTGCCGGCATTTTCTGTGAGCATGCGGTTGAGCAGAAACTGATTTAAAGCGGCCTGGGGAGAGGACGGGGATAGCAGTTCGTAAATATGTGCAGCCGTGCTGACTTCATTTCCCTGGATCAACCGCTGTATAAGACGGGACGATACCTTGTGGATTTCATCATCATCATTTAATGTAAATTCCCTGGGAGCAACTGTGAAAAAAGGGCTGCCCAGCACTCTGGCCAGTTTACGTTGTCTGTAATACCGTCCGGTCGCGTAAAGGATATATCTGACCATACCGACCGCAAAGGTGAATACCAGCAATGATTGCCCGGCAGTCATGAATACCAGCGAAATAACTGTTTGCAGGGATGTTCTCCACGGCATCATGGTATGAGGCAGTATATGGAGGGCCAGGGGCACCCCCCCATATACGCAGAAAATCATGCAAAAAATTTTTCGCCGTCGGTCATCATAAGCACCGGCAATGAATTCCTCCATATGTTCTCTATATTTGTTGAGCCACAGTGAACCTGCAAAGGCGGGCAGCAGGGCGGTGGCAGCACCAAGAAAGAAGGCGTTCGCCAACCTCATATCCTGTTGATATAAAAACGGAAAAATCACGCCGCTCCAGATCAGAACGGCCGCCGCATGAAGGCGAAGCGGCCGTTCTGCAATGACTTTGCAGAAAAATGAGGCTATGCATAGAAGCGTAATTGCATTATAAAAATAAGTAGTTATAGGGATGCAGTCAAGAATGCTCCGGCCCTTGACAGATGAGAGCACCATGGATATTGAAGCCGCAACCGCCAGCGCTTTCAGCCAGCAAACAGCAACGGCAAGAAAATGTCCCAGTGTCTCATTTCCGGTGATTAATGACCGGATAAATGATGTGATGCCTGCCATGATGGCCGTTATGAGGCCTGAATACATAAGAATGCCGATACCGGCATTGGGGGTTTTCATCGCTCCTGAAGCCATAAACAAATTATAGCAGATGATAAGATTTGTCTGGAATTCAAAGGCGATATACCCATTTTGACACGTATCGTCCATGCCATAAGATTCGTTCACTTCTTTGGAAATTTTTTCGCGTAATCCTTTGATTGTTAGAAACAAAAGAACTGGAATCAGTACCCACATGGCACCCCAGATCAATATTCCCGGGAGATAATCCATGTCCCACTTGAAACGGTTGTAATAGCGCATTGCATGCTCCTTGGTTGGGCCTGGTTATACATGGGTGCCCCTCTCCAGACAGCCCATATTGTGAACAGGCCCGTCCTGTTATTTTCTCAGTTTTGGCTTGGTCATCACCTGGGCCACTTGGGGGCAATGACCATAAAGGGCAGACCGGTTAGAGAACGATGGTTTCACTGATATCCGAAAGCATTTCCATTCCACATCCCTGGGTCAGTTCTTCATCTTTTCCAAGGAGGTGAAGAACACAGTTTTTCAGCACATTGCTTTCAAGCTGCAGACGATCGAGATGAAAGGAATCATTGTGTGCGTTTTGTTCTGTTTTGCCGTCCAGCAGTTTGCGGCGATGGTGGCTTAATTCATGACAAATGATAGGCAATGCGGCCAGTTCTCCATTTTCTTTGGTCAGGATGGATCGCATGGGCAGGGAGTTCATGCAGATCCCCAGGGCAAGTTCATCCGGGTCTCCGTCCCTGGCATTTAATACCGCTGCCACTATTTCTCCGGAACGCTTAGGCTGTTTGATCTGTATGGGCATAATACGGATTCTTTTCGGCGGATGAAATCGCACCAGGGAATGCCGGAACCAGTGCCGATTCAGCAGTGTTTTCAATCGTTCCAGAAAATTGGAGATCTCTTCATCCGGGGATGATATGTGCTTTACCTGGAAGGAAGAACGGCCTAGAATCCCACGGGTTTCCAGCTCTTCAACTTTTTTTCCATTCCACAGAAGTTCCTCCATGCTCAACGGTTCCGGCCCGTCAATGGCTTTAAGCAGCGGTTTCAATATCGTGCCGATCTGTTTTTGTTCATGGCCTCCCCACAGTCCACTGAAGTGGTAACTCTCTTCTTTGAGAACAAAGGGGGACGTGTGGGCGCCATTGAATACAGACGCGGCATCAATAGTTTCTGCATAAAAGAGAATATCGTCCATGGCGACGTTTTCCAGAATATCTTTGATGGAAAGGCGCTCCGGGCCTTCAAAAATGGAAAATAGCGGATATTGAATCAGGTGATCCAGAAGATCCTTACAATGTCCATGTTTTTCCATGAAGGAGTTGTCCGATTGCAGGTGTTTTGCCAGGAGGGATCGCATGGCATGGATATTGGCCACAGCCATATTATCTGCATAGTCTTTTAATCCATGTTGACGGCTGCGTGCAGACCGTTCAAACAATTCCACCAGGGCCCGGCAGCGGGCTGTTTCCACATTTTTACGGATTAGGATGAAATCATCATTTCTTACCAGTTTGTCTCTGCCCAGCGTAGGCTCGCCGATGCCGCTGAGCACTATGCACGACTCATCCTGCATATACGGCGTGTCGTAGTGGTAATAATTCTGGGGCAGCTTGGAACCCGAAGTGGTCACAAACATGGGATACATGGACCCTTTTTCCACCAGCATTTTACGTACGTACAGGTGAATATCATCGACAAAAGACCAGCTGTCGGTGAAAGGATGAGCTGCATAATAAACTTTGGGATCACTTTCGATGGTGATGCTGATGTCATTTTTTTTCGCAATGGTCGATGGATCCACACAATACAACCTGTCGTTGAAATTTACAGGCACAATGGTGTTTTTTAAAAAATCGACCAGGGCCTGATGGATACGTGCATGATTTTTTTCGGGAAAAAAGAAGGTGATTGAAAATCCCCGGCAATCCTCATCCAGTACTTCCATGTGCCAGAGGGGGATCTTCGTCGGGGAAGAGCAATCATAAATAATCCTCGCGGGCTGGCCGCACACAAGCGCTTTAATTTCCACACGCATGACCCCCAGTTTCATATTGAATGCCCCCACAAGTCCCATACCGAATCGGCCGATAAAGCTTTCCTTTTTTTCTCGTTTGTTGCTTTTTCCGATGAAGTGCAATGATTCAAGATTTTCCCGTAGCAGGCCTTTTCCATTGTCCTGGAATGTCAGCTGATATCCGTCCTCCTTTTTTTTCAGGCGGATACGAATTGGCTCCTTGCCCTGCTGTTCATCCAGGGCATTGGCAACAGGTTCATGGACGATGCCATGCTCAGGAAACGCAAACTGGTTTTCCCGTAATTTCAGGTATCCTTTTTCGTGGTGGGCTTTAAAAATGAATGGTCTTTCAATCAATTTCTTTTTTTCAATGTTTTTCAGCATGGAATTTTCCTTTTGATTTTTTATGATTTTGGGGGTCTGGTCATAACATGGGGCACCCACCACGCCACCCTTCCCAGGTTGGTAAATGTTGTGAGCAAAGCCTGATTTTTTCAGGAAAGTGGCAAGTAGCGGTCAGAATAGCGGTCCGTCCGCGGCTGTTTTATGAAAATGGTGTACAGGGCGTGGAGAGGGGGGTGCCTTGCAGGATCGCCATCTCAGAGGCTGATCACCTCATCAAGGAATTTTAATACGTCTCTCAATCCAGAGGCTTCCATGGGGGTGTTAGCTTCCCACGGCATTTCGGGTCTGTTGAACCGGTGGATCAGATCTGTTGTCAGCAGCTTTTCTCTCTGGTTCGCAGGCAGGGCAAGGTTCTCATCGCAGAGAATTTCCCTCATCAGAAAATGGGCTGCAGGTGCCTGATACGCCTGCTCTTTCAGCAGCAGTTCGGTCAGGTTCTGAATGTGCGCATTGTTATGGTTGAGATAAATTGTCGGTGACGGCTCTTTCCTGTAAAAGGTCGGCGTAATATTCTCTGTGGTGCCGGAATAGGAATAGAAGTTGCCGATGCGAAGCGATATATAATTGGGCAATTTTTGGTGGTTTTCAATAAATATGCGATATCGAGACCAGTTTTTTTCCAACCGCAGTTTTTCTTCAATCCGGTCAGCAAGCCTGAGGAATTCAGACGTCTCACTGTTATTAACCAGAATTCGCTCTTCTTTCCGCTTTATGCGTCCTTTGTACCGCTCTTCAAGGTAATTTTGAAAACCATAGGGCAGATCCGCAAGACATATACATACCACCTCCGGTTCCCCGGTTGTCAGCAGATTGCTCATTCCAATGGAAGCAGGGCGCTCCCATGTAAAATAAATATCTTTCTGCCACCCATCAAGAAAAGAAAGCGTGTAGGGTTTGCGGGTGACATAGCTTGGGATAAAAGGGGCTTCGTACACTTCTACGGGGACGGTGAATCCATGTTTTTCTGACTGGATCATCGCATCAGCCAGCATTGTCTGCATGGTTTTACGGAACTGGTAGGTTTCAAGGGGGCTTTTTTTCAACAGGATCGCCACGGAACGTACAAAACCGTCCAGGATGATGTGTTTGAAAACTTTAGGCAGCAGTTCCTGAATAAACGGATGCTCAAGGCGGATGCGGTTCCGGCCGATATTGGTTGTAAAGGAAAAACTATCCAGGATGATATGGGTCTCCCGGAGGGTGAAGGGCTCACCGCCCGTCCATGGCAGGCCCCCGGGCCGCTCCACGGGAATTTTGCCTGTACAGACGGTAATGGGTGATAATGACTTGGTTGCAGGGCTTGTCAATCCAACGGATAGTGTTGCCTTTCCAAGACCCGATGCCAGTTTTACCACAACCTTTGCATTGCCCTGTTTGTCCTGCAGGGAGAATTCTCCCGGTACCCCCAATTGCGTGTTCACCCGTTCTCTGCCGTACTTGAGTTCTCCGTTTTCCTGTAGTTCTGCGGTGGTCTGGTGCAGGGCCGGCTGAATCCAGCACAATTCTTTCCGGATGGTACTGTTGATGGTTTTTACCTCGGCGACAAATGCTTTTTTGTCGGCCATGGGGATCTTCATGCATACAAGGGTGCCGTGATCTCCGCCGATAATACGGGTTCCATCCTTTCGGGAAATTTCGTACACACGCCCAGATAAATTCGGGTCGATGCAAACGGCGTATGCAGATCCCCGGGGCGGCATGGTGATAACTTCCAGAGATGCAAGATCGTAACAGAGCACGCTCAGACGTCCCAGGGAATACTCTCCCACGGCCTCAAGAATATCCTCCTTGGAAGAATCAAAAAGGCAGAGATAATGTTTTTTGATTATGCCAAGATCCATGCCACTGCCGTTGTCGCGAAAAAGGGCCACCATAAGACCCTGTCCGTCTTTTTTGTCTTCCTGGTAGTTGAATTCCACCTCTATGCTGCTGCTACCGCTGTCTGCGCTGTTCTGGCCAAGTTCCCGAAAACAAAGCGAACGATGGCTGAACTGCTGCTTTATGGAATCAATGATGGCTTCGGGGTCAATCCGGAAGGCCTGCCGCGGTGTGCCGTCCAGGACAGGTGCGCCGTTGAAATGAGGGATGCTGATACGATTCATTTGATCTCCTTTGTTTACAGATGCTGGGAAGTATTTTTGTAAATGTTCAATACCCGGGGTTGTATAGAGTTTTTTCTCTAACTGCCCGCACACATCCAGTACGAAGATCAAATGAGATTGTTTTTCAAAAAATTTATTTTTTTATTTTCAATAACGCCACTGCAATCATGACAATGGCTGCCAGTTTCAATAAAATCGGCCATGCAGGTGTTTCATCAATAAAAACCTGAAAATCAAGCACCGTTGGTGCTCCGTAGGAAATTTTCGTATAGATGATGCGAATACCGTGGATGGCTTTTTGATAAAACACCTCAGCTTCATTCCAGTGTTCCGGATATCCCTTAAGGGAATCCCCAACAATAAGCCACTTTGAGCCGGGATACTGCTGAATCTGGATATCAAAGGATTTTATGTGGTTGACCATGTCCATCTGTTTATCGCTGAGAAATCTGATCCTGCTGATTTTTCTTTGATTTTCCCCATGCAGTACAACACCAAAATAAAAATCACCGGGCCTTCCCTCTTTCATGCCGTCTTCTTCGAGAACGGTACTTTTTCCGGGGAAAAAAACGTCTTTTTTCCAGTATCCATCGGCCAGGCCCTCCAGGGAAGCACCATGATTCAAGGTTGCAGAAAGGTTGCCGATACTGGCGGGACTGACCCATCCAATAGGATGAATACCCTGCCACAGGATAAAAACGGAACTGAAAAACAGCCCTGCCCAGACAAGCATATGAAAGCACCTCTGGATGGAGAAAAAACTTTTTCCAGTAAATCCCGTGTTGTCGCCGTCTACTTCAGAGAGCGGGGGAGTTTCCGGGATGTCGGCCGCCTTAAAAATCCCGGGTCCTTCGGTGTCGCCGGTGGAGGGATCTGTTTCAATCGTTTCAATGGCTTGTGCCGGAAAAAGGTAATTGATAAGGGCTTTAAGGTCCTGTGGCCTGGAATTAATTGCCAGTATGTTTTTGCTGATCGTTTCCGGGTCACTCCCATGATCATTTGTTTCCAGGTCTGGTGGACACGTGTCCATGGTAAAGGCCTTCATGCAAATTGTTTTTCCCGTGATTTCAGAGATACTGTCCACAACCTCTTCTAATGAGCTATTGATGGCATTATAAGATTCCAGAGGCAGAATGAATAGATTAGCAGGCTTGCGGCCTGTTTTTTCATCTCCCATTTCCTGGAGAAAGCCCTTGATTTTCGCTTTTAAGCCATCAGCATGAACAGCAGAGATATACCAGACAGCCTGGCCTGTGGTATCCCGGATTTCTTTGAGTTCACCGGTGGCCCAGATATCACGATGGCCGGAGAGATGACTGCCCAGGTTTTTTTTTGTCATGAATTTGGCCAGAAAATATGCCAGATCCATGGATTCTCCTCTGTATGCATCAGGGAGCTTTTTTCTGACGTAAATTCCCCGACCCGTATGGTGATCTATCTGGTTGTTGAAAATCAGGCTGCTTACGGCATTGTTTATAGCCTGCATATTTATTGTATTGGGTCTGAATTCCGTGCCTGGTTCCTTTTCAACAATGGCTGCCGTTTCCAGGACGCACGTTCCGATAAAGGTGAGTTTGTTGTTTGGACCTGTGTAGTCGGCATTTGGAAATGCAAAATCAACCATGCTAAATCTTCCTTTTGACCAGTGCACATCCTATGTACCAGTCGTTTTCCATCAGATCAAAACCGATTTCATCAAAAGAGAGAATTTTTTTTCCATCGGCCTGATTACCCAGACATACCTCCGCAATCAGAGCATTCTCATTGTTAAAAAATTTTATCCAGAAATCGCAGTTGTAAATCACATCGGTTTCCCACTGGATTATTAAATACCTGCCGGTGGGTTCATAGTTGTAAACCAGTTTGAAATATCTGCCGCCGGCATAACGGAATGTTTTTGAATTATCGGTGTCGGCACCGTCAATATTATCCGAATAGCTCATGGCTGTTTTCCGCAGCGGCTTGGCATAAAGCGGGGATAGCCATATCAGATTGTCGTTAATTTTACTGATATAAGGAGTCTTTTTTGCATCATTTTGACATTGGATTTCTGAATCCCTATATGTGTTGAAGCTGTCATCATAAACATCGGACTCCATGATTTCCTGTTCCGTCCTGATGATGGCCGCCACTTCTTCAGAACAGAAATCACAATAAAGCAGATGCGTATCTATGATCTCGACGGATTCCATATCCAATTCCTGTAGAACATATTTGTAAAGCAACTCAATATGAGGGTGCTTTCCATGCCTTACCTTCCGTTGCCTGGATTCCATGTCAATATGGCAATTATTAGGGATGGCTTTATTTAATAATGACGCCACCTGGTCTATGTCGTTTGTCATCAGTGTCACCTTGTGTTGCTAAATATGTTTGAATTGCCGGTCACTTTCGGATTTGTCCGGGGATTCATTTTATGAGCAAGTTCATGAAATTAAATAATTAAATGCTCATGATTTGGTCATGATGTCAGCATGTTTCCGGAGAAGTCTTTTGGCATGCTGGTCTGGGAGCCTTGACCTCTGGAGGAACATCAAGGCCGCTGAGGAAACAATCAGTTGAGAAATGGCATAGATCCTGTGTTCCGGCACCCCATTGACCTTTACAATACCTGATGTTGGTACTTATATGATCATTGACATGTGACCATATCCGTTCAACCGATATCTTGTCTTGTTTCGTCATCTGAGCAACGCGTTCATCTACAGGTATTTTCTGTTCTTTTTCAGTGTCATTGCAGCAGATGAGAAAATTTCTGTGCAGCGGTTGCAGATACATCATGACATCCTTTGGCAGATTTTCAGGCAGTTCATGTTTAAAAACCCGGCAGTTACAGTTGTTGTACTTTTCATGCAATTCAAAATAAATCGCGATGGCTCTAAGATATGTGGTTATGGTAGTGCTGGTGACACCCCATTTATCAGCCGCCATGCCTAACAAACCGATGTTTATTGTTTCTTTCGAAGAAAATTCTTCATAACGCATTGCGTAGGATACACAATCGATGAAAAGAAGTTTCTGCAGTAGATATCTTTGTCGAATGCGATTTGTTTTTCCATGGGCTGTACGCTGATTCAACAATTTGATGGAATCATGTGTGTAGTCTATTCTCTCCTGGTCCGAAGGTAAGGAGGCCAAGACCTTCCCGGATAAATCGTGGCTGAATTGCAGTGCGGTGTGATCGTGGCATCTGCCTTTGAGCTCAATATGGTGGAATGGTTTATTGCAGTTGTATGTGTGTGGTGCGTTTCTTGTATCAAGGAATATGCAATATTCGCATTTATCATGTCTGGGGGGACGTCCCGTACTTATATCAACGATGTTTTTAAGCTTTTCTGTATCCGGTTCAAAATCCCTGCATGTATCTTTTTTAATATTTACCTGATGATGGTTGTTGTTACAGGTATATTGCCCTTTATATCCGGTTCGATAACAACAGTTCCTGCATTTGTTTTCATGAAATTTCCCATTTTTTTTAAGGTGTTCGATGATTTTAGAGTAGGCAATTTTCCAGACAAGGCTTGAAAAGGATCTCAGGGTCGGACTTCTAAAAGGGAAATATGAAGCCAGTTGTTGCCTTACTTTAAAAATGATACCGGGTATGGCCTCAGGGGAATCATCAAACAGATCACGGAATTTGCGGTTGATGATACCGGTTGTTATCATGATGATGATTTTGTCGGGACGGCACCTTTCTGCTTTTTCACAGAATTCATCAAAAGTGATGGGTGGATCAAAATCCCTGTGCATCAGCGAGCACTCATCGCTGTTATAGTGTTTACATGTTCCCATCTGAATAAAAGACCCGCGCAAGGGTTGGCAGTATTCTTGACTGGTAAAATTCACCACATGTTTCTCCATTGATTATGCTGTTGTCCTGGATAAATCTATAGTATGAAAACGGTATGGGATGGACAGCCCGTTTTAAATGAGTGTACCCTTTTCAGATTAACCAGGGGGAAAGAGCCTGCTCAATGCCTCCTTCCCAAGCCCTCTGTGAAAGTTCAGGAAGAGAGGATACTGCAAAAAGGGTACACTCGTTTTAAATAATGCTTATTCAGTGCATCCTGATATGTTTTTATCTGGCAATCTCCTGAAAAAAATATCTACTGGATTTCATCTGAGAAATTAAAAGAAATTTTAGTATTTGCACCGTTAAATACATATATCTTTGCGCCTATCTGAATTAAATCCCCCAGGTTTGAGATATCATAATAGAGCTTCATACCTTTATGAAAAGAGGCGTTGATGAAATTATCATCCATAAAGTAACCCGCCGGAGCAATGAATGATGCGTTTTGTTTGGCGACTTCATAATTGGGGAACTTTTGTGTCGAGAGGGACAAACCCAGCACTTTTCCTCCATAATGAAAATCGCCTTCAATATTTTCAACCGTGAGAACCAGAAATTTTTTTCCCCCTGTTCCAGAGTTGAAGATTGTGCCGATGTTGATGGAATCCGTATCTGGATCTGCTTCACCGCCTTCAATGAAAAGACTTCCTTTATCATCTGAGTCCATTTTCGTGGTATAGGTGGCATTTTTTTTCCATCCTGACTTGAGCGTGACTCCGTCAAAAGACAGTCGCGCCGCAATTGCGTGAACTGGAATCATCATGAACAAAGCACTTACCATTACAGCCGTTGCCATGGATAGGACCTTTTTATTAAGCATCGGGTCTGTTTACCTCCTTTGAAAAAATGATTTTGTTCAACTTGTATCTCCTCAAGAAAGTTTTTTCAACATTTTATTATTCTTTAGATTTGTATCCCTGATGTTGGTGTTATTCAAAAGGATGCCATTACCGGGCCGGGTTGTTAACCTGGCCCGATTTAAGGCATGGATACAAGGTTATCGGGGATAATTGTCGTTTTCTTCATTTAGTTTTTGTGCTGCTTGATGAGCGGATTCAGATTGTCGCCCTGCACAATCAATATTAAATTGCTCAACCATCCTGGAATATTGATCAATGAGCTGGTTGTACGCATTAATAGACGACAGGCTGTTTCTGTTGACTTGGCTATGTTGAATGTCTTCAGCCAACCATCTGATTTCATTATAGAGACGTACGCATTGCTCCATGGCAGTATCAGAAATATAAGGTGCACTTGAAGACGTCGTCTTGGATGGGGGGATTTCGTAATTCCTTTTTTCTGCGAATACACTGCTGATTGTAATGATGTTTAAAAGCAAGGTGATATATAATACTTTGTTGATAAATTTTGCTTTAAAAGTTTTTTTACGCATTCCTGATGGTTTCATTTTTTCCTTCTCCTTGTTTTTATTGATTTTTGAAAAAATGTACTTCTTGAAAAAGTTTCTCCTTCTATTTCAAACAAGAAGATCAAAATTTTGTTATTTCAAATTTTTTTTAAAAAAAATTAGGGTTTGGGCATAAGATGGGCCATTCTTCTCAATTGGCGGGCCAACGGGGTCAGGCTATGTGGTATTAGAGGCTGCATTCTTTAGCAGGCTCTTTGTTTTTGACAAGTATCTAAGAATAAAGATAATTTTAAACAAAAACGTCAATAACGCAAGCCTGATCCCTCCCCAGAATGGCCCATCTTGTGACCAAGCCCACAAATTATTGTGTCGGGGAGATTAGAGAGCGTTCTGCCTCCCATATCCATTCCATGACTGTTAGCTCGTAATTTTATAATGTAGCTCTGGCATAATTAAACTGGATCTTGTTTGCATCCCATGGAATCGGTTTATGGAACCAAGACTGTGTTTTGAATTTTTTTGGGGGGGTACCCACAAAGCAGGGAAGGCAGGCTTTTCAAGATCAAGGTATGCTCCTGTCCGAGGCTGATGCATCCCCTGGCGCGGGTTGGGAAAAAAGGTTTGGCTTATTGTTGTAGCCTCACGAGTCATAAGTTCTCATTTTCATAACACATGTGTTGGTTTTAATTTTAAAAAAACACAGGGCTTGGTCACAGCATGGGCCACCGGTCATGGATCAACGGGGTCAGGCTTGTGTTATTGGCGTTATCGACCACAGCCTGTGCAAAGGCCAAAAGCACCGATAATGCCAATAACGCAAGCCTGACCCCACACCAAAGTGGCCCATGTTGTGACCAAGCCCGAAACACATTATGTGCTGGCAAATTGGAGAACTTATGACTGACGAGTTGTAGCTCACCGGATTCAAAATTATTATACCTGATATTCGACTATCCAGTTTTTATAAATTGACAGTCATCTTCACGCTCAGGTATTTTAAAAATGCGTATGGTATGGTAAGCCGCAGATGTTTCCCGTTAGGGGAAGGATCGAGGGGTCAGGCTGCTGCGGAATAGGTAAACGGTTGTCATTTTTGATTTGCGATTTTTTCCTTTCCCTCCGCGCTGAGCTGGAAAACTTAACCTGAAACCTTTTTGCAGGAATTTATATGGACTTGTTTGTATTCATTACCGGGTTCGTTCTGATCGCACTGGCATCAAAGCAGGTGGGCCAAGGGCTTTTAAAAACTGGACTGCCGCTGATCAGTGGTTTTTTGTTTACCGGTATTATAGCCGGTCCTTATTGCCTGGGTTTAATTACCAAAGAAGGGGTGGAACACCTGCGCTTCATTGACCAGATCGCCCTGGGGTTCATTGCCTATGCCGCCGGAGGAGAGCTGTATTTAAAAGAGTTGAAAAGCAGGTTTAAAAGCATTGCATGGATTACCACCGGCCTTGTGATTTCTACGTTTACCTTGACTTCGACGGTCCTTTTTACCCTATCCGACTTTATTCCTTTTATGTCAAAGATGCCGGTGTCAGCAAGGATTGCCGTATCTATCCTCGCCGGGGCTATTCTTGTGGCCAGGTCTCCTTCATCGGCCATTGCCATCGTAAATGAATTGCGCGCCAAAGGACCCTTTACCCAGACGGCTCTTGGCGTGACCATCATCATGGATGTCGTTGTTATTATTTTGTTTGCTGCCAATTCGTCTGTGGCGGATGCCCTCTTGAGCGGTTTGGATTTTAGTATCGGCTTTGTGCTTCTGCTTTTGTTTGAGATATCCGCATCGTTCATGATGGGATTTTTATTATCAAAACTTCTGCTTGGCATTTTAGTCTTGAAGCTTCAAAGGGATTTGAAAATTGTATTAATAATCTTATCCGGTTACCTTGTTTTTTTTCTGTCCGATGCGATTCGAACATACACCCATGACGGCTTTTATGTTGAAATTTTGCTGGAGCCTTTACTGATCTGCATGGTTGGTGGATTTATCATGTCAAACGCATCGCGGTTTAGAATAGAATTCCTAAAAATATTGTATGACATCGGTCCCATGGTGTATGTCACCTTTTTTACGCTGACCGGAGCTTCACTGTCCCTGGATGTTTTGACGCAAACCTGGCCCATTGCGCTTGCCCTTTTCTTTACCAGGATAACAGCTATTTTTATTGGATCCTTTTCCGGGGGAACCCTGGCCGGTAACCCTGTTAAAGTTAATTCTGTCTCCTGGATGGCTTATATTACCCAGGCGGGTGTGGGGCTGGGTCTTGCAAAAGAAGTTGTGGTGGAGTTCCCTGAATTTGGCAACCCATTTGCCACCATCATAATCTCCGTAATAATTTTAAACCAGATTGTCGGCCCGCCATTATTCAAACTGGCCATTCAATTGATGAAGGAAGATCATCCCAAGGCCGAATACGACATGCTGGAAAGCGTGAAAAAGGTGGTGATTTTTGGAGTAGACGGTCAGGCTTCAGCCCTTGCCATGTCGTTGAATTCCCAGGGCTGGGATGTCAGTCTTGCGATCAATGGTGTGGATGACCCCATCGACGATTTCGGTGATATCATAGTTCACCATTTACATGATCTGACGCTTTCGGAGCTGAATGGAATTAAATGTAATGAGGCAGGTGCTCTGGTGACCATGCTTTCAGATCTCAAAAATTATCAAATTTGTGAAATTGCCTATGAAAATTATGGCAGCCAATCCCTGATTGCACGTCTCAATGATCGTATGAATCTGATGAAATTTAAAAATTTAGGCGTTCTTATTGTGGATCCGTCCACAGCCATTGTGGGGCTGTTGAATCATTTTGTCAGAGCCCCTGCAGCAGCTTCTTTATTAATGGGGATGGACGAGGAACGAAATATTGTTGACCTTCGAATTCAGAATCCGGATCTTTCCGGGCTTGCACTTCGGGATCTTCGCCTTCCCTTTAACGTGGTGATCATGTCCATCCGGCGAAGGGGGGTTCTTTTTGTGCCCCATGGCTTTACCAGGATCGAAGCAGGTGACCTGGTTACGGTGGTGGGGTCAGTTGATTCTATCAAGGAACTGTCCCTTCGTTTTGGTGTTAACCAGGAAGAAGCGATGCTTCAGCTGGTTAATAAAGCCGTGGCAAAGGAGTTGGATGTCCCATCTGCCAATACAGAGGTCAAGCGGATTCTTTCCGGTATTCAGACTTTTAAAAAAGATCGATTTGATTTGCTCGTGGAAAAAGGTCAGGTTATGGATTTAAAGCGGCACATGGACCGGGATAGCTTTTTTGATATAGTTGCCCACACCATGTCTGGTCCTCTGAAAATTTCTTCTTCTGACATATTTCAGATGCTGGTGAAGCGGGAAGAAGAGATTACAACGGTGCTGGCACCGGGATTGGCTGTTCCCCACATTATCGTGGAAGGGGAAAAAAAGTTTTCGGTTCTTCTGGCTCGGTGCAAAAAAGGGATAGTATTTTCTCCATCTCAACCCCTTGTCTATGCAGCTTTCGTATTGATTGGTTCAAAGGATGAAAGAAAATTTCATTTAAGAGCCTTGTCTGCCATTGCTCAGATTGTCCTGTCCCCACATTTTGAGACTAAATGGATGCGGGCCAAAAACAGGAAAGCGTTAAAGCAGGTGGTGATAACGGCAAAAAGGAAGCGGGATTGAAAAGTGGGTTTGTGGATAACGGTGGCAGCCATGGTCTAAAGAAATTTCTTCATTTTATAGTTGAGCAGCTGCAGAGATATCTGCAGTTTTTTTGCGGTCTGTGTTAAATTCCCCTGGCAGGCATCCAGGGCTTGCTCAAGGTTTTGTTTTTCGTATCGACTGACAATGGCTTCCCTGACCAGCCCATGTTTCTTCATGCGATAGTGGAAGAGTTGACGTGAAATTCCCATTTTCTGTGCCGCCTTAATCACCTTGCCCCGGCACTCTATCAGCAGCTGTTCCATCATCTCTTTTTCACTGTTTTTTTCTTCTGAAGTTTTAAAAAACTCCTCTGGGGAACCCAATGTCTCCTCCCCGTCTGCACAGACGGAAGGGGAGGGCATGTACTGCTTCTGGGACTCCAGAAACAACGGACAAATGTTTTTGAAATAAGGGGCGATGTGATAAATGTCCAGGACCGTATCCTGGTCTAGAATATTCATTGCGCCTTCTATAACATGCTCAAGCTCCCGAACATTGCCCGGCCAGTTATAGTTGCAGAAAAGGCTCATCACCTCCCTGGAGACACAGTTAACCTTTCTTTTCATCCGACGGTTGAATATTTTTACAAAATGTTGTGTCAATTCCCCGATGTCCTCCTCTCTTTTTCTCAATGGCGGAATTTCGATGAGGACCACTGCCAGGCGATAAAAGAGATCCTTTCTAAATCGTGATCCATCACTTAAAAAATGTTGGGGCGGGGTGCTGGTGGAGCTGATAATTTTGATATCAACGGGGATCTCTTCCAGATCACCCACCCGACGAATTTTCTTTTCTTGAAGCGCCCTTAACATTTTCGTCTGCAGGGGTGGGGGCATGGAATCAATTTCGTCTAAAAAAAGTGTACCCCCACTGGCCTGCTCGAACAATCCCTTCTGATCCATGGCCCCTGTAAAAGAGCCTTTACGGGTGCCGAATAAGATGCTTTCAAATAAATTTTCCGGGATGGACGCGCAGTTGATGGCCACGTAGGCGTTGCTGCTACGGTGGCTGTTGTGGTGAATGGACTGGGCAAACATCTCTTTGCCTGTCCCGGTTTCGCCATAGAGCATGATGGGGGATGTTGAGTTGCTGGATTTCCGGGCCGTTGTGGCTGCCATGAGGATTTTTTTAGCAGAGCCTTTGATTTGACTGAATGTGTAATGTTGTTTTTTTTTCAAAGAGGTTTGCGGCGAAATGCCTTCCTGGGGAGAAACCAGGGTTTTTAAAATTTTATAATCTTTTAAAAAACTGATGCATCCGACGATTTTTTCTTTTTTTTTAATGGGGTAGACGCTGTTAATACTGTTTACCACCACCCCTTTTCTGGGCTTGTAAATGATGTATTCCTGGAGAATGGGGCGGCCGCTTTTTAAACATCTTAAACTTAAACTCTCTTCGGCGGAGAGGTTGTAAACATCGGTGATCTGTTTTCCCAGGACCTGCTCCGGGGAAAGCCCGTCAATGATTCCGTGGAGCCTGTTGTAAAAAATAATGGTGGCATTTTCGTCCACGATTAAAACCCCTTCATCCAGCTGGGACAAGGTGTTCAGTAGGTCCATTCCTGTTAATTCCATGGCTTTTTCAGTGAAAAATTGAGTTGTCTTTTTTTTCATGCTGGATGGCTGCGAGCCTTTTCTTTTTTTGAATTAAAATAATGAAAACCATAATTCTTGTCATTTTTTGCTTTTGTTTAATAACATGAATGGCACTTGAAAGTAAAATAATAAAATTTTTTCAAACAGTTATCCTTTGGGTGATGTGTGCATGAAGCTCTTGGCATACGGATTGCTATTAGGGTTAATGACAGACTGGAAAATATTCGGGCTGGTATTCTAAATGTTTGAACAGTGCACCCCCCTATTCACCTGTTTGGGACTGCGTAGCATACCAATAATATGTGAGCAGGTCAAAACAGGTCAAGATGGGGCACTGACCAAATATTTACTATGACTGATTACATATTTTTAAAATTAAGGGGAGCACCACATTGGCAACAGCTACAATTGCACAGAATCTGGAAAACATCGACAAGGCATCCATGGATATCATAGAAAACTGTGGTGTGCGTCTGCATCACCAGGGCCTGCTTGACATTGCCCGGGACAGCGGGGTCCGGGTATCCGACGGAAAGGTTTATTTTACACGGGATGAGCTCATGGCCTGGATCTCCTGTGCCCCTTCAGAGTTCACCGTGTATGCACGAAATTCTGCCTATAATATGAGCATTGGCGGAGACCGGGTGGAACATGTTTCCTATAATTCAGGATTTCCCTACATTGCAGACCGTGAAGGCCATCGCAGGATGGCCCATTTCAGTGACTACCTCAATTTTTTAAAGCTAGTGCATAACACCCCTGCTTTTAACATCAACGGAGGGGTGATAGTTACCCCCGATGATCTTAAGAATGATGAAACCCTCTATCCTGTAATGCTCTATGCTACTTTACTCCATTCGGATAAATGCCTTTTCGGCGGTATGGGGGGCAAATCTGAAAGTGAGATGACCATGGAGATTCTCAAAACGGTTTTTGAAACGGATAAGGCCGGACTCATCCAAAAACCCAGGATCGTCAATCTTATCAGCTCCCTTTCTCCCCTGCAGTTTGACGAAAAGATGCTCGATACCATGATGGTGTTTGTGGATCATGGCCAGCCTGTGGTTATTTCCCCGGCGGTGATGGCCGGTTCCACCGGGCCGGTTACCATGGCAGGGGCCATTACCGTTTCCAATGTCGAGTCCCTGGTGGGGGTGGCCCTGACCCAGATTCTGCGCAAGGGAACCCCGGTGATCTACGGATCTGCCACCGCCAACAACGATATGCGAACCGGGGCTTTCACCATTGGCAGCCCGGAGTCGGCCCTGGCGGTGAAGTATTGCGCACGTCTGGCCAAAATGTATGGATTGCCCTGCCGGGGCGGTGGGTCTTTGAATGATGCAAAAACGGTGTCCGTCCAGGCGGGGTATGAGGGGATGATGCTTCAGATGGTGGCCAACCAGGAGAATATCAACTTTAATTTTCACAGTGCCGGTGGTCTGGACAGCTATGGGGCCATGTCCTACGAAAAATTTGTGGTGGATCTTGATATCCTGGCGCGCATTGAATACTACCTTGCGGACCTTAACACCGATGCCGAACATCTGGCCCTGGATACCATTTTAAGTGTGGGACCGGGGGGGGAATTTCTCACCCAGATGCACACGGCCATGCATTGCCGAAAGGCACCCTTCATGTCGGACATCAGTCTCCAGGGCATCCTCAAGGAAGGAGTAAATGCCGATGATGCCTTGTTTGGAAAGATGACCGTAAAGGTGGCAAAACTGCTGGAATGCTATGAACGGCCTGAGCTTGCCCCGGGGATAATGGCGAAATTGGATGCGCTGCTGGAGGGGTTTGGGGTGGATACTGCCCAATTGAAATGTGAAATGGGATTTGATTTATAACTCAACTGTCGGTGTTCGCCTTTCGTGGCGGGGTCAGGCTTGGGTTATTGACGTTTTTCTTGCAATTAGTCTTGAAACACAGGCAGTTGTCAAAAGTACAATGACACAAGGTTGAACCCGTTGGCGCAGGAGCTGTAAAAAACGCCAGTTTTGAAATGAAGTCCGAAAGTTGAGTTTATAACTCCATTTTTGTGCTTGATGTTGTGATTAATCTCACAAAATAACCCGGAATTTTAAAAGTCCATCAAAAAGAGAAAAAAATTTTTTTAAAAATAAAAATTTTTTTCTCTTTTTGATGG
This sequence comes from uncultured Desulfobacterium sp., assembly GCA_963674605.1. Taxonomy (GTDB): domain Bacteria; phylum Desulfobacterota; class Desulfobacteria; order Desulfobacterales; family Desulfobacteraceae; genus Desulfocicer. The sequence goes on from OY771474.1 coordinate 4,369,528, forward strand.
TTTTTTGCCAATCAGGCTTTGTTGGTGAAAATGCATATATATTAAATATTTATACTCAAAACAAAGTGAAATTAAACCTCGTGGCATATTAATTGCTGTGAAATGCTACCAATGGCTTGCAAAAAACAAATAGTAACGCATGAGGAATGAAACATGGGACTTATTTTCAACAATGAAACCTGCTCGGGCTGCAAGGCCTGCGAGCTTGTCTGTACCCTGCAGAACCTGAAGGAGATTAATCCTTCCAGGGCAATGTTACATGTATATGGAAAGTTTCCAGAGCCCGGTAAATATTTTGTGGATATTTGTGATCAATGTGGTGCTTGTGCCGAGGCTTGCCCCCAGGGTGCCATTGAGCTTAAAGGGCAGACCTATCGAATAAATAAAGATAAATGTGATCAGTGTATGGTCTGTGTTTCTGCCTGTCCGGTTAACCTGGTAAAGGTTGACGACGATGGCTATCCATATAAATGCATTAATTGCAAACAGTGCATCACTGTCTGTCCAAGGGATGCATTAACATTTGAATAACCATCAACGAAGAATGCAATACCATAATGCCGCCCCCCGGTATTCCCGTTCCGGTCAGGCTGCCTGTCCGGGCCTGTTGTCGGCATTTTGATATAAAAAACTCTGGAGGAAAACATGCTGTACGGATACGCAGGCAATACCCTTAGAATTGATTTAAGTGCCGGAAAAGTAGAAAAAGAGCCCCTGAAAAAAGAATGGGTGGATGATTTTATTGGTGGCCGTGGATTTACATCAAAAATTTTGTACGATGAAAATCCCCCCCATGTGGATCCCTTTGATGGCGAAAACAGATTTATCATCGCCATGGGGCCCTTGAGCGGGCTGTTTTTACCGGCAAGTGGTAAGACCCATTTTTGTACCAAGTCCCCGGCCACTGGAGGATATGGTGACAGCAACATGGGGGGGCACTTCGGCGTTAACATGAAGTACGCCGGTTATGATGTGACCATTATAAAAGGTAAGGCCAAAGATCCCTCATATATATTCATAGACAATGACACTGTGGAGATTCGACCCGCCGGGCAATACTGGGGAAGGGGTTCAACAGAAGTGGAAGCTGCCATGAAGGAAGACCTGGGAGAAGATTTTCAGATTCTGACCATTGGTCAGGCCGGTGAAAATATGGTGAATTTTGCCTGTATTTCCCATGATTTTGGCCGCCAGGCCGGTCGTATCGGTATTGGGGCGGTTTTGGGATCTAAAAACATTAAAGCCATTGCAGCAAGGGGAACCAAGAGCATTCCGGTGTTTGATCCCAAAGGGCTCTTAAAAAAAGGAAAAGAAACCTACGCCGCCTGCCGGGAAAAACCCGGATTCAAGGGCTGGACCCCCGAAGGCACGGCGGGTATCACCAACTGGTGCAACGACGTGGGGGCACTTCCCACCCGAAATTTCCAGACGTCCAATTGTGACTATGCCGACAAGATCAACGGGAAAGCCATCTTAAAAGAGCTGAAAATAACGGACAAAGGCTGTTTTGCCTGCCCCATTCCCTGTGGCAAGTATGGCCATGCCAGAACAAAGTTGGGCAATGTCTATGTGGAAGGTCCCGAGTATGAAACCCTCTCTCTTTTAGGCAGTAACTGTGAACTGGATGATATCCATGGGATTGCGTACACCAATTATATCTGTGATGAACTTGGCATTGACACCTGTTCTGCAGGTGCTGTCGTAAGCTTTGCCCTGGAATGTTATGAAAAGGGTTTTATCTCCAAAGAACAGATGGGCATGGATGTGAAATGGGGAGATCTGGATTCCATTGTTCACATTCTTAATATCATTTCCAAACGAGAGGGTATTGGCGATACCTTGGCCCTGGGCGTTCGGGGAGCTGCCGAGATTATTGGGCATGACAGCAGTAAGTTTGCCATTCATGTAAAGGGCCTGGAATGGACCGGATATGAATCGCGTAACGCGCCGGGCATGATGCTGGGTTACATGACCTCCGACATTGGTGCACACCATGGCCGATGTTGGGTGCTGGGCTCTGATGTGGCAACCGCCGTGGGGGGAGACAAGAATGCCACGGTGCATGACCTTATCTCCGGTGATTCTAATTTTGACACCATTCCCAAGGCGGATCATAAAAATGTGGTGCCGCTGGTATTAAAATCCCAGCACTTGCGGCCTGCCTTTGATATTCTTGGTACCTGTCGGCTCCAGTACATGGAGATCGGTCTTGAAACCCAATATTATGAGGAGCTTTACTACTATGCCACGGGTAAAAAGATGGATTTTGACAAGGATTTGCTGCTTCTTTCTGAAAAAATCTGGCACTTGAACCGCATGTTCAATAAAAGAGAAATTCCGGATTTTGGTCGCAAGTATGATTATCCCCCGGCACGGTTTTACGAGGAAAAAATCCCCAATGGACCCAACAAGGGGCATGTTATGGATCTGGAAGTGATAGAGGAAATGCTCGATACCTATTATGAGGCCAGGGGCTGGGACAAAAATGGTATTCCCACCCGGGAAACCCTGGAAAAACATCGTCTGAACGTATCATAATCAGATTCATACAGGCTGTTGGAAATGATCAACATAAAATTGAAGCTGTCCGAAAGTCTTTTGTGCATACTCCGGGATATAAACAATGCCAAGGCGGAGACCTATGAACTTCAGGTGGAAAAAGGCACCACCATTCGTGAGCTGCTTTTGACGGAGGGGATCAGCCCTTTGCTTGCACCCATGATAACCATTGAAAATCAGAAAAAAGATATTCATACCCCTTTGAATAAGGATGAGACGGTTATCCTTTTTGGCCCCCTTGCAGGTGGTTGATTTTTGGGATAGCGCTTGACGCTATTAAATGAGAAGGGCGTGGTCACAACATGGGCCGCCGGTCACTGTTGGTGGGCCAACGGGGTCAGGCTTGTGTTATTGTGCTTTTGACAAGTAATTGTGTATAGAGACAATTTTTAACAAAAGTGTCAATCAGGCAAGCCTGAGCCCACCCCAGGGTGGCCCATGTTGTGACCAAGCCCAATGGGAATGCGCCGCTATTAAATTGTCAGGCTGTTACTCCATGTATGTTATAAGATGGCCGGAATCTTTTTATGACCAGGCCCCTTTTTATTACTTTTGATTTCTTTCTGCATTTAATATATACCAGTTTGGGAGTTCATGAATACATCAGTCATGAACACTTTAAATGATGATATTCAATGATCAAGTTTTTTTGATCCCAATTTGCCTGAAAATCAGATTCATCTGATTCCACGATGATACCTGGAAAATGGGGATGTTTCCAACTTGATTACCAAGTGGTAACTGTGAAATGGAGAATATAAAAAAGTAATGAAATTTAATGCATTGCAGATAAATTCGGCACCTGATGTTCTGGTTAAAGAAATAATTTCTCAGATTGAATCCGGTAAGCTGACCACCGGTGAATGCCTTCCTTCACAGCGTGAGCTTGCAAAGATGTTTAATGTGGGTTTGGGATCGGTCAGGGAAGCCATAAAAATGCTGACGGTTTTGGGATATATAAACGTCATCCGGGGAAAAGGCAGTTATATTACCGAGCCGGTGGAGAAAAACCAGGAAGACGGTCCGATCCCGGAAAAAATATGGGAGGCGATGTCGCTTGCAGATATTATTGCTGTAAGGGTAATCGTGGAGCCTGGAGCAGCCAAGATAGCTGCCACCCAGCCCCATGAAGAAACAATAATTGTCTTTAAAAAACTCGCAACTGATATGGAGAATTCATATAAGGATAAGGATGTTTTTTATGAACTTGACTTTAGGTTTCATCTTGCTGTTGCTGAAGCCAGTAATAATTCGGCCCTTATTGAAATCATCAAGCTTTTGGTGGAAAAATCCCACAGTCACATTGATTTTATGAGTGAATATTTGAGAATCGCCGATCCTTTAATCCTTCATAAAGCTGTGAAAAGCGCAAGGCATGTTATGGCATGTATCCTGGACGGTGATGCAGACGCGTCAGAAGAGGCCATGCGTAACCACATAAATATAGTAGATATGGAACTGGACAAAGAACTTTCCCGCAAAAAATAACTTGATCCTACCCAAGAAGGTGGCTTCCCTCCATTGTGCGTACCCTATTTTTTGGGCTTGGTTACAACATGGGCCACCTTTGGTGGGGGGGGGGCAGGTTTGCGTTATTGACGATTTTGATGAAAATTTTCTTTATGCCCCGGTTTTATAGCCCATGGTTTTATTTCCGGGAGACTTGTTTTTTTGTTTTTTCGCGTTTAAGGCCTGGTCACAGCATCGTCCACACGCCAACTGTGGTGGATGGACGATGCTGTGAGCAGGCCTTTTTTCAACGATGCCGAATCCCGGTGTTTTTAAAATTGACATTTTTGAAATAATAAGTTAATGAGTTAAGGAGTTCAGAACTCTAGCCTTGCAGATTTTATTAAAAATAGGAGGATACCGCATGTCTTTATTTAACGCTGTTGTTTCAAAAACAATTATGTATGTTCCCTCGCCCATTGTCAGATTCTTTGCCAAAGATTACGTGGCCGGAAAATCAATTAATGATGCCATTCGGGTAAGTCGTGAACTGAGCAGTAAAGGTGTTGAAACAACTCTGGATATTCTTGGTGAGTATATTACGCGAAAAGAACAGGCCATTCCCTTTAAAGAAGAGTGTCTCAAGATTCTTGAAACCATTAAAAGGGAAAAACTGGATGCAAACCTGTCCGTAAAACCCACCCAGATGGGGCTTTTGCTTGATACTGAGTTTGCCTATGAGAATATGCGCGAAATTGTTGCCAAAGCGGTGGAGCTGGATATATTTATCCGAATAGACATGGAAAATACCCCCAGTCTTGAACCCACCCTGGATTTTTATCGGCGTTTACGCAATGAGTTTCCCGATCATGTTGGCGTTGCCATTCAGGCGTATATGCGTCGTTCCCATGACGATGTTGAAGCCTTGAGCGATGCACCCATGAATTTTCGTCTGGTAAAGGGCATCTTCATTGTCAATCGCCAGGAGGCCTGGAAAGATCCGGAATTGGTCAGCAGAAATTACGTGGAACTGCTTGATCAGATGCTCAGCCATGGCGCTTATGTCGGTATTGCAACCCACGATGAACGTTTGTATTTTGAAGCCCTGAAGCTGATACGAAAATATGGTCTTAAAAGGGATCAATACGAATTTCAGATGCTGCTGGGCGTTGATCCGGAACTTCGTGATCTCATCGTCAGCCAGGGACATCGCCTCCGGGTTTATCTGCCCTATGGGGAAGAATGGCTGGGTTATTCCCGGAGAAGGCTTCTGGAAAATCCCAATATTGCCAGGGCGGCTCTGGGACAGATACTTCGTGGGAAAGGGGGGAAATAACAGGTTAACAGGGATCTCGAATGAGGGATACTGAATTCTGGGTGATTTGGTAATACCGCCGGGCTTGGCCGCTGTATCGGCCATCCTGGACTGGACTCATCCCATTGGCTCGCCGCTTATGAAGGCTGGCAGATGTTATGACCAAGGTAGCACTATCTTATTGTTTAATTATTTTTTGGCAAGGGAATTTCAGGCTTAATCATTTTGGGGAGTCAGATTTCTTTAATGGATTTGCCGTTCATATACCAGGCAACTATATTTTTTAAATATTGCCATTATATGAAACGGTGGATTAGAAACCGCTGAGTCCCTCATTAAATAAATCAAATCGTTAAGGAGCATCAGAATGGAAGAAAACAAAGGCGGAATTGACAAAACAATAACCATTGGATCGGTGATTGTCTGTTCCATATTCATTGTGGCAACACTGATTTCAGCAGACATGGTAAAAGAGGTATTTGATAAAATTTTTAAATTTTTTATCAGCAATTTCGGATGGGCCTATTTGTTGATTGTGGCAGGCTTTGTAGCCTTTTGTTTTACCATGGCTTTGACCAAATTCGGTGATATCCGTCTTGGCAAAGATGATGAGCCTGCGGAATTCACACTCACTGCATGGTTTTCCATGTTATTTGCTGCGGGTATGGGCATTGGGCTGGTTTTTTGGGGAGTGGCAGAGCCCATGTTTCATTACTCAACCCCTCCCTTTGCCGAGGCAAAATCCCCCCAGGCGGCAGCAGATGCCATGCGCATTGCCTTTTTTCACTGGGGATTTCATCCCTGGGCAGGATATGCAGTGGTGGCCCTGGTACTTGCCTATTTTCAGTTCAGGAAGGGGAAGCCAGGACTGTTGAGCTGGACCCTTGAACCCCTCATCGGTAAAGAACGGGTACAGGGTTCTCTTGGTAAAACCATTGATGCGCTGGCCGTGGTGGTAACTCTTTTCGGAGTGGCCAACTCCCTGGGCCTGGGTGCCTTGCAGGTGTGTACAGGCTTAAACAAACTTTATGGCATTCCAAACAGCACCACTGTTGCCATCATCATTATTATCGTGGTGACTGTACTTTATATATTTTCCGCCGTGACAGGTGTTGATAAAGGTATTAAAACCTTAAGCAGCATTAACATGGTCATGGCCTTTGGCCTCATGGCATTGGTTCTGTTTTGCGGTCCCACCATTTTTATTCTGGAAACCTTGATTGAGGGCCTGGGTGATTATTTCCAGAATATTATCAAGTTCAGCTTTTTTCTGGATACCACCAAGGTTGTGGAAAACCATGCGGGTTATGACTGGATGGGCAGCTGGACGATTTTTTACTGGGCATGGTGGTTGGTGTGGGCTCCTTTTGTGGGTGCCTTTATTGCCCGAATTTCCAAAGGGCGCACCATTCGAGAATTTGTATTTGGATCATTGCTTGCCCCCACGTTGCTGTGCGCCATCTGGTTCAGTATTCTTGGCGGTACAGCCCTGAATTTGGAACTGACCATGGCAGCAGACAGCCCCGGCATTGCCGCAGCGGCCCTTGCCGATCCCACTTCCGCTATTTTCAGGCTTTATGATTTTCTTCCCATGAGTTCTATTCTTTCCCTGATTACCATGATCATAGTATGCATCTTTTTCATCACCTCTGCAGATTCTGCCACCTATGTCATTGGTGTCATGAGTTCCGGTGGAAATATTAATCCTAAAAATTCGCTTAAGGTGGGCTGGGGAATTCTTTGCAGTACCATTGCCGCCATGCTGCTTTTAACGGGTGGATTAAAGGCGGTTCAGTCGGTTTCGTTTATTTTTTCAATGCCGTTTATGATTTTGATGATTTTTATGATATGGTCATTCCTGCGGTCCATAACCGATGAATTCAAGCAATAGGAATTAAACATTACCCCCCGTCTCCTTTTATGGGGGCAGGGGGGTACCCCGATTCGCGCCCCTTAACCACTTAGATTCTTATCTCTTGTTTTCGTATTATTCTGGCAAGAGAATAAGAAATGCGTTTTGGTTCTGGCTTGTCAAGGTTAGGCAGTCAGAGCAAATCAATTTACCTGCAAATCCGGCTGAAAAGCAGATATGTCTAAGCCTGAAAAACATAAGTGGTAAATTGAAAAATTCTGAATCCCTTAGAATTTACGTGACAATTTGACCCCAGAATAGCGTGTGGGTGAAAAACGCATAATAATCCGAAAGATTCAGAATGAAATTTGGTGAATCCGGTTGACACAAATTCCGGAATTCTTGCAGGTCTTCGGACGACAACTCAAGCTCTACCTCTGGCCAACGCATATTAAAAAGATCCACCAAAGCATTACGTATTTCGCGACTAAGCGGAGCATGGAAACTATTTGCAAATACCTTTGCATTGGGTTTCTTTAGCCCTATTTCACGAAACCAACTCAATGCACGCAGGAAGTGCGTCTCTGGCTTCTTCCCGTGTGTAAATGGAGCCATGCCAGCCGATGTCGCTCTCAGACGGGCTTCCAACCGAGGATATCCAGGCAGCAAGTTTTCCGAAGACCAACCAGAGATTGCTACAATACCACCAGGTTTTACCACCCGTGCCAATTCTTTTAATAAAGGCAGCGGTTCCCAAGGGCCATATCCAATGCAGTCGGCACTCCATGCCCAATCAAAAGTTTTATTGTCGAAGGGGAGATTGCCAACATCCCCTTCCTGAAATGAAATCCGCCCAGACAGATCAGCCTCTTTCACAATCTTTTTGCCCCGGTTCAGGAATGCCGATGATACATCAAGTCCGGTGACATGCCCAGTGAACCCCACGGCCTCAGCCAATAGCAAGCATTGAAGACCGATTCCACAGCCTGCATCCAATCCGCGGCTCCCGGGAGGAAGCCTTAATGTCTCAATCGCAGCATTAAGGGCTGACTCTCTCAGAGGATTAGCCACTAACAGGCGATGTATATACAAATCGGTGTCCATTGTGAGTTTCGCTATTTCCTTAATTCAAACTGTGGTTATAGGTTATTTGAAGCTGACCCCGTTGGCCCATTAAATGTGACGGGTGGCCCACGCTGTGACCAAGCCCAAAATTACAGTCTAAATAAAGACAATATTTAATAAAAAAGAACTTCGCTTTGGTTGTCCGCTGGAGCACAATTGTTGGGCTCTTTGCTAAAGCCCTAACCTATCCAGCAACGGTTTTTCATAAACGTCGCTTTCTGCAGGGTAACGTAAGTCCTTGAGTCCATTTTGTTTTGCTAAAGCCCAAAGTATGCTTTCTCCTGCCGGTAGCACCCTCGGTGCTATAGCGTAAATCGGATCCTCGTATGCTTTTTCCGGAGAAATGAATTCCCAACCCTTTGATCTAAACATAGCGATGATGTCAGGCAAAAATGCAGCGTTAATTGCTTTGGTATGCAAAAGAAGAACATGTTTCACGCTTCGTTTGAGGATTTGCTTAGATAAAGAGTCGTAGTAAGTGGCGCGATTCCACAAATGTTTTAGATAAGCAATGCGCAACGGTGATGGATCGTCGTCAGGGTGACCCGCGCGCCACGCCAGATAGCGCTTGTTGTAGTACCAATCGCTGCCATCTATGCTCACAGCTCCCGATTTGTATCCGTGGTCGGTCAGCCAACTTCGGAATCCATCACGTTTTGATACTGTTTCTCCCTCTTTGAGATATGGAAAACGCAGACGTTTAGTCCAACCAGGCATGCCTTTTAACAACGTTTCGTTTTTTTTAGTTTCGAGGATGAATTGTTCCAGCGTCGTCTTCTCTGAGCAGAAATTGAGATGGGAATAAGTGTGGTTGCCAACAGCATGACCTGCCTTTCCCCAGTCTCTTACCAACCAGAGACCCGCCGGGCTGTCGATCCGTTTTCCTGCAGGAAAGATAATTGACTTAATTTGAGCGTTTGACAAGGCTTTCAAAATGGATGCGTTCCACGAAGATGCTAACCGTTGATTCCTCGGATCAAAGCCATCGTCGAACGAGAGCGCTATACTCTGGGCCTGACTAATTGAAGGTAGCCAAAACAATAGAACTATTGAGAATATGATTAACCGATTCCAAAAAATATTTGATTTTTCACCTCTAACAAAAATAAAACTTTTCATTTCATCTTCCTTGTTCATAAACTTCAGTAACCATTGGCTACCATATGAGCTCAACGGGTCCGGCTGTTGATCAGTCCACCCCATCATGATTTTTGGGCTTGGTCACAGCATGGGCCACTTTGGGGTGGGGTCAGGCTTGCGTTATTGGCATTATCGGTGTTTTTGGCCTTTGCACAGGCTGGGTCGATAACGCCAATAAAACAAGCCTGACCCCGTTGGTCCACCAAATGTGACGAGTGGCCCATGCTGTGACCAAGCCCTGATTTTTTATAGTCCTGCCTTTTTCGAAATCAACAAGAACGATAGATTCTACCATTATTTCATTTTTAATAATAGTCACCAAAAAGTGCCCTTACAAGATATTTTACTTTTGGCTCATGTCGGATTCCAGGGTCTTATGCGGTTGGGGTCAGGTTTGCGTTATTTTTGTATAAACAGACGGCGATAACGCTAACAATACAAGCCTGACCCCGTTGCAAAAACGATTTTAATAAAAGACCCTGAAACACAACATAAGCCTTACTTTTTACATATCTATAAAATTGATTTGCGGCTTGACAAATCAATACAGGTGTATTAAATAATCAATACGCTTGTATTAAAATTTCTTTGAAAGGATTATCTATGCCGGAAATTAAATCAAAAAACACTCAAAATGAATTGTTTGAAGCAGGGATCAAGGTATTTGCGGAAAAGGGATATCGGGACGCAACTGTTAGGGAGATCTGCAAAAAAGCAGGAGCCGCCAACATTAATGCGGTTAATTATTATTTCGGCTCCAAAGAAAATTTATACCGTGAAATTCTGGATGCCATTTTTTCCACTTATGATCGGTTTGACCAGGAGGACTGGGACCGAAAAACACCCCAGGAGCAGCTTAGGTCAATGATTTCAAATTTTTGCGCCATGCTCTATAAGAACAATGTTTTTGCCTCTGACATTACATCCATTTTTATTTCCGAGATGACCCGGCCCTCCCCGTTCATTGAGGAGCTGGTGGATACCTATAATAGGCCCCGGATCAAGCGGCATTTAAAAATGTTTCGGAACCTTTTGGGAGAGGATGCCACAGATGACATGGCCCGGGACTGCCTGGTGTCTGTGGCTGGCCAACTGCTTTACTACAGTTTTGCATGGCCGGTTTTTTCCCGGCTGTTTCCAGATTATTCTGCGGATGAGAGATATGAACAATGGGCCGCCCATGTATATGAATTTTCCTTGGGAGGCATTGAGGCGGTACGCAAGAACATTTTCAAAAAAGAGGAGAACACCCATGGGGATTAAGCTTGTATCACAGTCGTTTATAGAGAATGCAGTTAAGACATCCGGTCTGGAGGATTTCGGGGGGGATACCTTTAAACAGGGCCTGGAAGTGCTGATCAATTCCCTGAACAATGACCTGGACCTGGCTGAAGGCACTGCCGGGTATTTTCAGCAGATGATCACCCAGATTCTTGTCAACCGGCTGCAGGTTACCCAGTTGATAAAAGATCATCCTGAAATTCAGGATGAAGAGATTAAGGCCCCCATTATTATCGTGGGACTGCCCAGAACCGGCACCACCATTACCCAAACCCTGATGGCTTTGGATCCATTGTCCCGGTTTCTGAGAAATTTTGAATCCGCAGGTGCTGTCTGTCCGCCGCCCCCCTTGTTGCCCCATGTGCCTGATCCAAGGATCCAATCAAGTTACGAAGCCATGGAAGGGTTGTTCTCAATGGGACCTGAGCTGCGGGGCATCAACGGCATTAATTTCATGGCCCTGGGCACCGCAGAATGCCAGAACCTCATGGCCCATGAATTTGTCCATGCTGGCTGGAGTGCCGGGTCCAGCCTGTTCGCTCATGGCAATTGGGTGGCGGACTGCGACATGACCCAGGCCTATGGCTGGCACAAACGCCTGCTACAGGTGTTCCAGTGGAAACTGCCCAATGAGCGCTGGGTGCTCAAGGCACCCATTCACCTGTTCGGCCTGAAACCCCTTTTGAAGACCTATCCCGATGCCGGAATCATATTTACACACCGGGATCCATTTGAAGCCATGGTCTCCGGTGTCAGCTTAGTTTCCCGTTGGACGCAACTCACCACTGGTCAGGTGGATATACCGGCCATAGCGGATTGGTATCCTGCCCTTTGGGTCAAAGGGCTTGAGCGGGCCTTAGAGGTGCGGAAAAAATTGAGGGAGGAACAGATTTTTGACTTGTTTCACACAGATCTGAGCCAGGATCCGATAGGATCCATGAAAAAAATATACGAACACTTTGATATCCCTTTTAGTCTAACGGTCCAAAAGCGGATGCAGGTCTGGCTCCGGGACAATCCCCGTTCAAAATTCGGCAACCACTTATGTAATCCATCTGAATTGGGAATGGATCCGGCTCTGGAAAAAGAACGGTTTGGTTTTTATCTTAACAGCTTTAACCTTACACTCGATGATCAAGTTTTTTTATCTTGATATATAACGGGGAGGGGTCAGGCTTGCGTTATTGACGCTTTTGCTTAAAATTTTCTTTATGCAAAGGTACTTGTCAAAAACATAGAGCCTGATAAAAACTCAGGCTCTAATACCACATAGCCTGACCCCAACCGGATAAGACCCTGGAATCCGACATGAGCCTTGTTTTAAATGACCATTTTATTTTGACAAAACGCTAACGTAATGGGCAATGACTTCATCAGTACTATTGATTTTTATTGTAACATTGATCGAAAAAACACTGCTCTTTTCATTTGTATTATCTGGACATTTTTTAAAAATTGCGTTGGTGTCAATCAATGCGATCTTACCGTTGCTTGTCAATCCTCTTATGTAACCTTCAATAACAAAAACAATATCCTTCTCAATGTCTTTTAAGGTTTTGGCCTGATTTTTGTCAATATGAAGAAAGGAAAATTGATTTAAACTCGTTACCACCTCCATGCTACCCTTTCCAAAATATTTCTTATTCAACCATTTGCCATGCAAAGAAGATAGGCCCAAACAATCGCCGCAAGTTTTGAATATAGAAAGTTGATCACCAATCTCTTTTTGTACGGAGATCTTCAAGGCTGAGTTGGATTGGATGTATTCTACGACAGCATTCCCAGAATTGGTACATTTGATGGTTTTACCACATAATAAGTTATTATCCTTTGGTAGGCAGTCGTACCACCAATTTATGACTTTGTATAAAAGAAGGACGTTTTGGTTATTGATGTAGTAATTTTCGGAATTGTATTTTAAGTTATCATTGAAGTAAATTTCAGAGCAAGATGCCATGGTGGAACTCAAGTGAGGATATACTAAAAAAAACAAAATTAGAAAACTATTGCTCGAAGTTATGACGATTTGGTAATGTCTTTTTATCCTTGGTAATAAAAAAGCAAAGAGCTTATTGTTTAGAGTTGCGAACAAGACGCACCGCCATTATAAATCCCTCAAAAAACCAAGCACGTTCAAAAGGCCGCCAGCTCCCCCCCGGTCGGCTGCAGCGTTTTGGTTTGGCTGTATAAATTTAGGGCATCCATGTGATAATACAATCATCTGGATTCTGCTCTTTCCATTGCCAAAATGAATCAATATCTTGGATTCCGTCTTTAATAACAGCTTTATAGATTTGTATTCCCATAACCTTTTTGTCATTGGGGATACTATTTTTGATTTTGAGAATATTGCCCCTAATCTCTGGGCTCAAAACTGCCGAAATACGCTCGGCAACCTTTTCAAAATGACCGGCATAAGGAGATTCATTTAAAATATGAATCATATCAATTTGCCAGGAATGACCATCTTTTCCTTCATAGAAAGCATGCCATTCAATGCATTTGTCTTCTGCTTCAAGCAAGTTACCATAATTTATTGTTTTAATCCGTTTGTTCTCTGCAAGTTTAGATATTGCCGCAAAACTATCTGAGAGCTCAAATGGTGTCGTATAGATATGAAAATCAATATCCCGATGATTTATCAATAAACCCATTTTAAGGGACCCAACTAAATTAATCGTCGCCCCAATGGAAGACCATATTTCAATAATATTGGTGTCTTTAATGATCTCCCAAGCATTCTTCTGCATTGATTCAGCAATTTCAAGCAGTTGTTTCATAGTATTTTCTCGATATCAGTTACGAAGCCGAACGGAGAGCTGAGGGTCCGGGCTTTAAACCCCAAAATCTCCGATAAAAGTTAAATTTTCCTGAACCACATACTTTCCAACACGTCGCGCAGATAGCCTGGCCCCTCTTGAGCGTTTTGCGTACGCCCGGCATGGGCGTGAACTTATGGGATGCAAGTCCCCTATACGTGAATCCTGTTAACACAAGTATTAGCCAAAAACAAGGGCGGAACCGTGAGGAACCGTCTGAAGGAAGTTGGAGCGCAAAACCATGAGCCGACGAACAGAAACAGCATATAAGGCCTGGAAAATCAAATCAGATGTCGGTTTATCAGCCCCTAAGTTCTATTCGGGCTGCTGTTGTGTAGAACAATGAAGCCCACCGCCCCCGAGATTTACGGGCAGGCTGTGGATGGCTACAATTTTACGGGTTGGAAACGCCTTTTCCAATGCCGCCAGTGCCGCTTCATCTTTCTTTTTGATGGATTCAGGCATCCCTTTTTTCCAATACTTTTGTGCCACAACAACATCATTTGAAATCAAGAAGTTGCAATAACTCAGCGCCGGAACCAGCAACACTGGCCGACCAGTTGGAAAAATCGTGCCGTCTTGAAAATTGGGCGATGCCTCATGAACAAAATACGCCTCATCCATAGGCTGAGCCTTAATGTAAATGGTATCGGGAATAGGAATGCGGATGATTTTCAACGGGTTGCCGTCCTGATCCGTGGATCTCTTCAAGATGGCGTAATTTTCTTCCATTCTCCGTCGATTTTCCTTTTCCACCGGCCCTTCGGCAGCCTCTTCCTCCGAAACCTCAGCCAAAAGCACGGTATCCGGCGCAACAAATCGGCAGAACTCATCAATATGATTATTGGCCGATCCGCTGCGAAACGCCCGGCCCTTTCCGCCTGGTCCGGGCAAAGTGCTTTGATTCATGGGGTCGTCGTCAACAGTTCCCTGTTTGAGCCAGATAAAATGTTTGGCTCCCAGCATCCGGACCATCTCTGTTTCCAAGTCTTCACGTGCAAGGTTGGGATTGCGATGAAACTCACATGCTTCCGTCAGCATGATCGTGCCTTTTCCATTCAATTCCCGTGCACCGCCTTCACTGACCAAACGCGTCATTCTGCTGGGCAGGCCCAAAGATTTGGCGACAGTGCGGTCAATTTTCTCCATCATTCGCGCATGCGGATGCGTATCCGCTTGATATCCCCACAGATTGAAATTGAAATCCGCAATGCTTTTGTTGCCGGTTTCGTCTTTTGTAAAAATCGGTCCAAAATCCCGCCAGTAGAACGAGGTAAACGGGATGACGAAATACGAAATTCGGTCCGTGGGGATGTCGGCAGCCGTCAATATCTTTTGGACGTGCTCTTTCTGGGCCTTATCCGGCACACAGACCCGAACTTTCACGGTGGGCAGCAAAGCCTTCACCACTTCCAACATAACCGGGTCGGTTTTGTACCCTTGGACCAACTCTTTGCTAAGCCAACCAATCCAGATAGCTTCGTGACGTTCAAACTCTCCGGGAAATCTCCACGGATCATCATCCTGCGCGTGTAGTATCCACGGCTGAAAAAATAACATCAATGCAATCATAACACAAATTGTGCGCAATCTTCCAAACATGCATTCCTCCTTCGGTACCATATCGGGGAACGATCTCAATAATGCATCAGACAAAGTGTACTCACAGCGCTGAATTCAACCAGCTGGATAAGGAATAGAGCTTGTCTTTTTGATAGAAAGTATATCGAGAGTTTTCAAGGTTTAAAATATTAACTTTCCCTGGGACAAGAACTTATGTTGGGCTTATATCAGGGCGGACGAATTTTAGTCAAGACAAAAATCAAGGCCTGAAAAAGGAGAATGCCAAGAGGTGTTCATGGCCGCTTTCGTAAGTCCAGATCCTTGATTTTGCTGGATATTTTATCTGTTCGAGGTGTCTGCTTTTGTGTCTCCCAGGCCCATGCCCAGTATATGGCGGACAAGTTTCATGCTGCCGGCATCCCGGCCATGGCTCTTACGGACAACACTGGCGGGATGTCAAAAAAAGTGTTGACCTATCTTTAAAAGGCTGAAACAAGTGATTATTATCTCCAAACACCATTAAAATAATTGGGCTTGGTCACAAGATGGGCCACCCTGGGGAGGGGCCAGGCTTTTGAACCACAAAATCTCCGATTAAAAGTTAAATTTTCCTGAAGCAGTCACCTCCGAAAAAGCCCCGCAGTAAGCCTGGCCCCTCTCCAGGGTTTTATTCTCTTTTTTTGTAACATATAGTTGAAAAGAAACCGCTTTCCCTTCCATTTGAAAATTCTCTGCCACAAACTCTATTTTTTTTAACAAAGAAAACCCATTGTCTTTCATCAGGTCAAAAAGGTACTTACTGCTATGCTGATAATTTACCAATCCATTTTTACCTCTTGGTTTTTTGATAAATTTTGATTCCTGTTGATTGGTATTCTCTTCGATAATAAATGCCCATATTCCCGCTTTTTTTAATATCCTTGAAGTCTCAGAAAATAAACCATCTAATTTTGGAATAAAGTATAGAACAGCATTGGCGATTACGTGGTCAA
The DNA here is from genome assembly GCA_963674605.1 of uncultured Desulfobacterium sp. Lineage (GTDB taxonomy): Bacteria > Desulfobacterota > Desulfobacteria > Desulfobacterales > Desulfobacteraceae > Desulfocicer. Next base: position 4,385,623 of record OY771474.1, read on the forward strand.
AATAATTCGTTTGATATGGCAATGGTGTATTGTTAAGGTCAAATTGCCGTAAGTCTGCTGCTATATTTTTTTGTTTACATGCTTCAAGCATTTCCTCTGAATAATCAAGGCCATAAATTTCTAAACCTGCTTTATGAAATGCTGTTGCGCTTAGTCCTGTTCCGATACCTATATCTAAAATTTTATCATTTGCTTTCAGGAATTCATAAAGCATTCCAAACAGAATTTCAGAGCCATACCATTTCTGTCTTTTTATTGCGTCATCATATTTTTCCACAAATTCTTGTTTGAAAAACAAATTTTTTTCTGAATTCATTCTTTATGCCTTTAGCGTTATTTTTTTTGAAGATAACACCGGTAATCAGCCGCGCGGCTTTTTGCGTCGGCTGCATCAACATTGTGGTACGCCCGGCATGGGCGTGAACTTATCGAACAGAAACAGCATATAAGGCCTGCTCTCCGGGTAAGCCGGCACAACATGTCAAAGCCCAGGATTCAGGAGGCAGGGTAAATGCTGTGGTTGTGTAGTGACCGTTCACGTTCTTTCACCCCTCAAGGGGGCACTGAAAAGAGTCCGGGGAGATCTGCCTGATCAGCCGAATCGCCTTGGTACGCGATCCGTATGCCGGGTGGTGTGGGAGGGCTCCTCAGTGATGGAAAGTCCTATCCCGATGGCCGGTCTTTTCTTCCTTTAACTTCAACTCCCAGCACACTACATCGGGAAGTGGATTCTCATAGTACAGATCTGTTTTTCTAAAGCCGAGCGTCTCATAAAGATGCATGGCTTCCGTGAGTCTGCCGAGTGTATCGAGTCTCATCAACGAGTAGCCAAGTTTCTGTGCTACCAGAATAATCTCCTGAGCAAGTCGCCTGCCCAAGCCCCTCCTTTGAGCCTCCGGCCTGACGAAAAGCCGTTTCATCTCACAGACACCATTGTCCAACTTGCGAATCGCAACACACCCGACTATTTTTTCCCCATCAAGACCTATTAGAAGATCACCGCACGGACGTGAGTATTTTCCAGGCAGCCCGGCAAGTTCCTCTTCAAAGCTTTGAAAACGCAGATCAACATTCAAGAATGCTTCATACTCACGGAAGAGATTGCCTACCTCTTTAATCTCTCTTTTTGTTTCTGCCTGCTTTACTATCATTTTTTTTCTCCAGCATCGGGATAAGTCAGCCGGTCTTTCGACCGCCCCCAGTCTCCCCATATATGCATCATGCCAACACTTTAAGTGTTTATTTTTATTAATAGTAGCGATCTATTAAGTGTAATTATCCGACAGTTTCAGGAACTGATATCAGGCTGGAACAGCCTGCAAATGCCCCAGACATATGCAATAACTCCCGGACAGGGTGAAGGACTGAACATTAAAATGGAAAGGAGGTGTTCATGAGCTTTGTTTATACAGCGATCTCGACAGGGGGAGTAGTAAACAGGCGCGTCATGAAAGAACCATTTTCAAAGGATCATCTACTTGGATGTATCCTTTCTACGGAAAATGTCCGCCAGGCCTGGAAACAGGTGGGGTCCAACAAAGGAGTTCCTGGAATCGACGGTGTAACTGTTGAACAGTTTCCAGACAGCTTCCACGGGTTGTGGCCGCAGATACGTTCAGGCGATATCCTTCTTGATGACCTTGACAAGGAGTTGGAAAGACGTGGCCATCAATTTGTCCGCTACGCAGAGGACTTTATCATTATGGTGAAGAGTCTGAGAGCCGGAAATCGGGTAATGGCCAGTATTAAAACATTCCTTGAGCGTAAGCTTTGGCTTCAGGTCAACGAAAAGAAAAGCAAAGTAGCACCGGTGGGAGAATGCGGTTTTCTTGGTGGCTGTCTGAGCAAGGACTGATATCTGTCAAAGAACAGTGGGTGAAAATTCATTACCCGGCCGCGGCCCGGTAAATTTAATGAACCGCCCTATGCGGACCTGCCTGTGGGCTGCTGTGGGGGCTGGGGGATTAAAACCCCCGGCTACCCGATTGGGATTTTATGGTCCACAGATGAGTCGAAATTGATTTGCGGTCAATATGTCCGAATCCATGGACCACAAGTTTCTATAGGGATGTCATAAGTTGTGTCGCGAGTTTGTCACAAGTTGGTGGATTGCGATACTATGCAGGAGAAAAATTTTGACCGTGTGTATTTGAAAAATGGACTTTCACCTCCTTTTCAATTTTTTCCCCCACCTTACTTATAGTTATTTTCATGTTATAACGGAGCTGTAAGTTTAACCAAAATTCTGGTTCAATTCCAAAATATTTGCCTAACCTTAGTGCGGTGTCCGCAGAAATTTCCCTTTTGCCATGAATGATTTGACTTATTCTGTTTGCCGGGACATTGATATCTTTTGCCAATTGGTTTTGACTAATGCCCATTGGCCTTAGAAACTCTTCAATAAGTACATCGCCTGGTGTTATTGGAGATAATTTTTTTTCCATAGTTTTACCCCTTATGATAATCAACAATCTCTACATCATGGGCATTTTCTTCCTTCCATATGAAACAAATGCGCCACTGATCATTGATTCTGATGCTGTGTTGGTTTTTTCTGTTGCCTCTTAATTGTTCAAGTCTATTCCCTGGTGGTACCCTCAAACTGTTTAAAGACACGGCTGCATTCAACACTTCAAGTTTTATTCTGGCGGCTCTGGATATGCTCCGGAATTTTCTTATATCCAAGTCGGGCTTGGTCACAACATGGGCCACCCTGGGGTGGGGGCCAGGCTTGTGTTATTGACACATTTATTGAAAAATGTCTTTATACACAGCTACTGGCTACTTGTCAAAAGCACAATAACACAAGCCTGACCCAGTTGGCCCACCAATTGTGACAGGTGGCCCAAGTTATGACCAAGCCCAAGCGGCGCAACGGGTTATGGAGAGTATTACACGCTTCATAACTGTAAAACTCAGGCTCAAGGTCAATGAAGAGAAAAGCAAGGTCAGCCGTCCCTGGCTGGACAAGTTTTTGGGATACACATTTATCAGCATGTGTGGCAAGACCAAAATTCGTATACACCGGAAAACAATCGAGCGCTTTAAAGAAAGGGTTCGGGAGCTTACAAACCGGAACTGCGGGCTCAGTCTCCCCCAGATCATTGAAAAGCTGAATATGTACCTCAGAGGATGCTGGAACTATTATTGCCTGTCTGAAGCAAGACACATATTTAAGTCCTTGAACGGCTGGATCATCCGGCGCCTGAGATGTATTGTCTGGAAGCAATGGAAAAATCCCAGAACTAAAGTCCGTAACCTGCTTAAAAGAGGCATACCGTTTCGATATGCGGTTTCTTGCGGGAATTCGCGCAAGAAACACTGGCGCATGAGCAGGGTAAAATGGGTCATCATGGCCCTGCTAAACAAGTATTTTCTTTCCCTTGGATTATTCCTGCCCGGGAACTGATCTGCCTGATCAGCCGAACCGCCTTGGTACGCGATCCGTATGCCGGGTGGTGTGGGAGGACTCCTCAGTGATGGGGATTCCTATCCCGATCTGTATTAACGTTACTTCGCAAATAATTCCTGAAGTATGTTTAAAACACTATTTTGTGCTTTGGGATTAATTGTCCCGAGTTTTTTGACAAGCCGTTTTTTATCAACAGTTCGGATTTGATCCAGAACGACTTGGCCTTTTTTGTCCTGAAATGAACATTGTACCCTTGTGGGATATTTTCTTCCTTTAGTTGTCAATGGCGCAACAATAACTGTTCCAATATGACGATTCATTTCATTTGGAGAAATGATCAGACAGGGGCGAGTCTTTTTTATCTCATGGCCAACGGTAGGATCGAGATTGATAAGGTAAACTTGAAACCGTTTTATTTCCATTCCCACTCACTCTCGTCCCATTCTGTCTGGATAAACATTTCTGAATCCAGTAATTGGTCATCCCCCCTGGCAGCCATTTTTTTGAAAGCGGCATCCCAATCCTTACGAGAAGATTTTAGTGATTTAACAATTAAGGTATTGTTCTGAACAAAAAATTCAACCTCTTCTTCAAAACCACATTGGGCAATGATGGGTTTGGGGATGCGAATACCATGGGAATTGCCTATTTTTATTATGGATGCTTTCATTTGCGATTACCTCTTAAATTAGTTTAAATGATTACATTGTAATTACTTCAAGGCGTCGTGTCAAGCCTTTGATACAGAACGCTTAAATAACCGGCGTCACAAAGTTGCGGAGCGAGGAACGAGCGGAGCAGCTTTGTGACGTCCGAGTTTATTTTATTGTGTACGCCCGGCATGGGCGTGAACTTATGGGGTGCAAGTCCCCTATACGTGAATCCTGTTAACAGAGTTACAGTTAACACAAGTATTAGCCGAAAACAAGGGCGGAACCGTGAGGAACCGTCTGAAGGAAGTTGGAGTGCAAAACTATGAGCCGACGAACAGAAACAGCATATAAGGCCTGCTCTCCGGGTAAGCCAGCACAACATGTCAAAGCCCAGGATTCAGGAGACAGGGTAAATGCTGCGGTTGTGTAGTGAAAGTTCACGTTCTTTCACCCCTCAAGGGGGTACTGAAAAGAGTCCGGGGAGATCTGTCTTGCATGCATTGATTTTCCTTTGCAATAACTCCCGGGCAGGACCATACCGGGATACCAAGGTCCAGGCATCACCGGCTGTTGCCGACGGTGATGAGATACAAACAACGGGCAGCACCTGCAAAAGAAACTTCATTGCGCCTTTCAAGGTAACTTGTCTGGTGACAGGGCAGGGTCGAGGAACGAGACGACTGTCCGGAGGACAGCCCGCAGGGTGGGCGAAGCCCATCAACCAGCAGAAGTAATAGTAGCCAAATGCCGGGAGTAATGCCCCGGACAGGGTGAAGGACTGAACATTAAAATGAAAAGGAGGTGTTCATGAGCTTTGTTTATACAGCGATCTCGACTGGGGGAGTAGTAAACAGGCGCGTCATGAAAGAACCATTTTCAAAGGATCATCTACTGGAATGTATTCTTTCTACGGAAAATGTCCGCCAGGCCTGGAAACAGGTGCGGTCCAATAAAGGAGCTCCTGGAATCGACGGTGTAACTGTTGAACAATTTCCAGACAGTTTCCGCAAGTTGTGGCCGCAGATACGTTCAGATTTATTTGAAGGGGCATATGTTCCTTCTCCTGTTCTCAGGGTGGAAATACCAAAACCCGATGGCAGTAAGCGTCCTCTTGGTATTCCAACAGTGCTGGATAGAGTCATCCAGCAATCAATAGCCCAGGTCATGGGGCTAATATTTGATCCCTTGTTTTCGGAATCAAGTTGCGGCTTTAGACCTGGTAGATCGGCCCATGATGGTGTCTGGCAGGTTAAACAGTATATAGGGCAAGGCTTCAATGTAGCCATTGATACTGATTTATCAAAGTTTTTTGATAAAGTAAATCATGATGTCCTTATGTGTAGAGTTTCCCGCCAGATAAACGATAAGCGAGTGCTTAAGCTTATCGGTAAATATCTCAGGGCCGGTGTCATGGTTAACAACCGTCTCCAGGCTACGCCAACAGGCGTGCCCCAAGGAGGCCCGTTGTCACCGCTGCTTGCGAATATCCTTCTTGATGACCTTGACAAGGAGTTGGAAAGACGTGACCACCGTTTTGTCCGCTACGCAGATGACTTTATCATTATGGTGAAGAGTCTGAGGGCCGGAAATCGGGTAATGGCCAGTATCAAAAGATTCCTTGAGCGTGAGCTTCGGCTTCAGGTCAACGAAAAGAAAAGCAAAGTAGCACCGGTGGGAGAATGCGGTTTTCTTGGTTTTGTGTTTGTACGCGGCAAAATCAGGTGGAGTGAGAAATCCTTTTTGGAATTTAAGCGGCAGTTACGTCAGTTTACCGGAAGGAGTTGGTTTGTCTCCATGGAGTACCGATATAAGAAGATGGCAGAGTATATAAGGGGCTGGATGAACTATTACGGAATTTCGGAGTATTACCGACCCATTCCGGGAATAGATGAATGGCTCCGTCGACGGATACGGATGTGCTACTGGAAACAGTGGCGCTATACCCGTACCAAAGTTCGAAATCTTCTCAAACTGGGTACTTTCAAGAAAGAGGCCATCTTGACATCGCTCAGCCGCAAAGGGCCATGGCATTTGTCCAGAACCATGGCGACACAAGCCGGTATGACCAATAATTGGCTGTCTGAGCAAGGACTGATATCTGTCAAAGAACAGTGGGTGAAAATTTATTACCCGGCCACGGCCCGGTAAATTTAATGAACCGCCCTATGCGGACCCGCTTGTGGGGTGGTGTGGGGGCTGGGGGATTAAAACCCCCGGCTACCCGATTAAATGCCATTTTGAAGATTATTTAAATGGCAGTTTTTGTTCATAACTTCACGCACTTCATCACTCCACATCCCAGGCCAAGTAAAACTACCTTCAAATTTCAAATACTCACTTTTAGCAATAACAATATTAATCAGATCATTCGGAACGGCAGAAAATTGTCCACCAAGCTGTTTGATTTCGCGATAAATTCTATTGATAATTGATACGGCTTCAAATTTATGCTTATTTATTAAATTGTCTAACTCAGTTATGGAGTCGACTTTTAGTCCATTCAATGTTGCGCATAGTCGTTGTATTGAATTCTCGCTATAAAACTCCCCTTTATATTCAGCTAATTCCGTTTTTTTGGCTATAATCGACCACTCGTCTGAAATTTTTTTTTCTTTCAAATAATCAAGAATAGTGTTGAAGTTTATTGGCACATCAAACTCATGTCTTTTTATCATTTTTTTGTATTTCTCTGACAAATTGAGAGATTCATCTCGAAGCTCTATCAATTGTTCATCAGCCAATTCAAATATAGCACTTAAACGAAATAATTTTCGACGAAGTTCTTTTGGAACATCAATGAGAGCCTTATAATCCATTTTATGACTTATTGAGGCCCATGCGTGTTGCGAGATAGTTCTAATTTGTATCTCTATAGGTTTGTCAGAGTATTTTTCCCATTCGGGAAGTTTCTCACGCTCTCCCGTTATCTTGCATATAAGATGAAAAGACCTATATCCAAATTCATATATTTCCAACGAATTGAGTTTGTCCTCACTATGGTCGCTTTCAATAAAAAAATGACGAGCCATAATATCAGCAATTTTGATAACATCATCAATATAATATGTCACTATACGAATACCGGCAAGATCTTTAACCTCAAAAAATGGATCTGCATAAGATTTTCTTTTTATCTTGTTTATGAAACTTTCCGCATTTTTGACCCTGTAATCAATAGTCAAATAATCAATGTCTGCTTTTTTTAATAGATATTCAATGAAGTTAACAACATCGATACTATATTGCTCTAAGATTGGACAATAATCATTGGTATAACGTCTTTTTATTTCATCGAAATCCATTAGCAGATATCCATTTGATTGCATTTAACGGGCCGGGCTGTTAAGCCGCGAGACTCGCAGGTCTTGAAAAGAAATGGCTTTTTATTTCTTTTTAAGGCTGAGAATCGCAGTCGGCTTCAACGCCGTGGATAGGTGGAGCGCGCAGCGCGGAACCTGTCCACGGCGTTGATCAGCCCGGCCCGATAGGGTGGAGCGCGGAGCGGTCCACCCTATCGTTATGAATTTTATCCTCCGTCCCGTCTCCGCAAGAAGACACCTTCCGGCCTTAAGAATAAAAACGGACAAAAAATTTCATCCGACCCTGCGACAAGGGATGGTGGATAAAATCCTGTTGAACTTAACCCTGGGTATGAGTACCAAATATATATGGGGATTGTAAATAGCTTTCAGGAATGTAAAAAAATAAAAATTTAACAAATTTTTAGAAAGGCCCTTTAATATGCTGTTATTTTATTCCTTTTTTCTATGTTGGGTCAATATTTTATATTTGAGATAACAGTAAAATTGTGAAATAATGCCTTTCAGATGTTCCATAGTCAACTCTTTTCATGAATTTCCATTTTCATGGACGTACCTCTACCCTCCTTCATTTGAAGTATTATAAACATCTATCCAATTTTTTTTAATCACCTTATTTTATGTAGAATCTCTTCTTTTAGGAGACTTTATGAATTCGCTTCCCCCCATACCATAGATATATTTTTTTATCTCAATTCTCTTCTCCAGTATCCCTTTTTTACACAATGGGCAGCACCGGATATCAGTTCCGGTCAAGTCGAGCATAATCTCCTCGACGGATCTGTCATTTCCGTTTTCCTGGGATTTTGCTCCCAACAATTTGAGACACAGGGTTATATTTTTTTGTTTGCACCGGTTTGCAAACAATCCAAAATGCCGGATACGCATGAAGTTCCGGGGGACTACATGGAGAAGAAAACGGCGGATAAACTCCACCGCTTCCAAGGTGATCTCCTCAGTGGTTTCTTTTCTGCGGTCTCGATATGAAAAAGTGACCTTTCCACCTTCACATGACTTGATCCTGTAGTTTGAGATTGCCACCCGGTGGGTATAACGCGCCATATATTCCAAAACGGTCTCCGGTCCGGAAAAGGGCGGCTTGGAATACACTACCCAATTTTTTGACCAAAGCTCGCGTGTCATTTTTCTGAACTCCGAAGGGCTTTCCAGGGGTGCTGTCCGTCCCGGAAATTCCAATTCTTTTGTTGCAAATGCGTTCATAAATCCTTCCATGAATTTGGCACGAAACACTTTGGACAAGGCTTTGACCGGAAAGAGAAAAGACTCATTACTGATTTTGAACTCTGATTTATCCGGTGTCAAAACACCGCCAGGAACCAAACAATGAAGATGAATGTGGGCATTAAGCAACTGATCCCAGGTATGCAGAACCGCAATGACACCAAGCTTGCCGCCCAACCCGTTTTTCGGATTGTAACCAAATGTCAGCAGTGTTTCCGATGCAGCCTTGAACAGCAGATTATAGATGATCCGCTTGTTGCACAGCGCAAGGGGATTGATCTCATGGGGCAGAGTAAAGACCGTATGAAAATAGGGAACCGGTAAAAGTTCAGCCTTCCGGTCTTCAAGCCATCTTGCCTTGGCCACAGTTTGGCATTTTGGACAATGGCGATTCCCGCATGAGTTGTACAGCTCAACTTCATGTCCGCAATCGGAACAAGCGTGGATATGCCCCCCAAGGTAAGGAGTCCGACACTCCATGATATCACTCGCCACCTTGTAATGCTCCGGGTGGAGTTTATACCGGGCTTGATAATCATTGATATGACGTCGAAAAATGTCGGCAACTTCCACATTTTGTGCCTCTATCGAGCAGGAAGAAGGGCGTAGATCAGTTGGCAAGTACATTTTGACCCTCCCATTCGGACGGAAAGGCAGTGGTATTTTTGTAATAGAGATCCATCGGAGATTTAATTTTGGACACACTTTCCCTCGACACATGAAGATATGTCATGGTGGTGGAAATACTTTTGTGGCCCATCATTTTTTGAATCCGCCGAATGTCGTAGCCAGCCTCCAACATATGGGTTGCAAAGCAGTGCCTCTTATGCCGAGCTCGGCATAAGCGTCACTATGCCGAGTTCCGGACTATGCCGAGCCGATGATTTAATTCCACAATAAATCAACCTTTTTCCTCTTGTAAACTCGGCATAATTTCTTATGTCTTCTCCCAAAAAGCTCTATTTAAAGGAGGAGACATCATGAACAAATTCTTTACATATAACGACCTTCCTCAAGGCATAGACCAAGGCCCATTGGGCTGCATTATGCCCGCCTATGTGGCCTTTCTGTCTAAACAAGGTTACACCGAACAATCCGGCCATCTACAGCTGCGTTTCCTTGCTGACATGAACCAATGGCTACACCAGCAAGGACTTCAGGCCACCGATCTTACGGAGCTGACAATCCATCGGTATATGCAATTCCGTCATCAGCGGTTCCGCCCACGTCGTGATGACGCCTCAATCCTGAGCAGACTTCTGCACCTGTTGCACTCTCAGAACATCTTGCCAGAGGAAACCACGCTGCCCCCTGATAATCTACGCCAGAGCGTCGAACAGGACTTTGACCGTTACCTGTCTGAAGAACGGGGACTTTCCGTGGCCACCCGTACCAATTACCAGCCTTTCATTCAACGGTTTCTGTCAGCTCAGTTTGGTGACAAATCTGTTTGCTTCGCTGATTTGAACGCCGACGACGTGCTCCGATTTGTACGGAATGAAGCTGCACGTCTAAGCCCCAAAGGTGCGGGACTGATGGTCAGCGCTCTGAGATCCTTCTTTCGTTACTTGCGCCACCGAGGAGATATTTCGACCGATTTGGCTTCCTGCGTCCCATCTATTGCCAACTGGCAGTTTTCGGCATTGCCCAAGTTCCTTCAACCTGATCAGGTTCAGCAGGTCTTAAGCCAGTGTGACCGCCAAACAGCTCAAGGGTGCCGTGACTATGCGATTCTCCTCTTGCTCGCCCGGCTAGGCCTGAGGGCTTGCGAAATAGTCGGCCTGACCTTGGATGATATCCATTGGGCGGCAGGCGAAATCAGCATTCAAGGGAAAGGAAATCGATCAGCTCTGCTCCCCCTGCCGCCGGATGTCGGAGAGGCCATTGCCGCTTACCTTGAGAACGACCGACCGACTTGTTCCACCCGCCGTGTCTTCATTCGCATGAAGGCTCCTCGCCGTGGATTTGCCAATTCCGAAGCCATCTCGACCATTGTCGCCCGGACTCTTAATAGAGCCGGCATTGATTCCCCGCATACGGGCGCCCATCTGTTCCGGCATACCCTCGCCACTCAGATGCTGCGCCAAGGAGCCGCTCTTGTTGATATTGCCCTTCTGTTACGACACCACAGCCTCAACACGACCACTATCTATGCCAAGGTTGATCTGACGTCCCTACGTCCTTTGGCTCAACCCTGGCCGGGAGGTGCCCTATGATCTGCCTTCGAGATGCCGTAGAAGATTACCTGGCAATGCGTCGATCACTTGGATTCAAGTTACGTGATATGGGCTATAACCTCCATCATTTTGTATCCTTCATGGAAGAACAGCGAGCCTCCATTATCACCGCTGAACTGGCCCTGCGATGGGCACAGCAGCCACAGGACGTCCAGCCCGCCCATTGGGCTGCTCGCCTTAGCTTCGTGCGCAGTTTTGCCCGTTATTGGAGCGCCGCCGATCCTCGAACCGAAATCCCACCGATGGGCCTTTTGCCTTACCGCACCAAACGGGCAACGCCGTACATTTACTCCGATCAGGAGATTGAGCAAATCCTAAAGGCAGCGAGAAATCTTCTTCCATCAACAGGTCTGCGACCTTGCACTTACTATACCCTCTTTGGTCTGATGGCCGTCACCGGGATGAGGATCAGTGAAGTCGTTCTCCTTGATCGTGATGATATCAACCTCGAAGAGGGGCTTTTGACCGTTCGATTGACCAAGTTCAGAAAGTCCCGCCTGATTCCCTTGCATCCTTCCACGGTGGAGAAACTCATGGAATATCTCAATCGGCGGGATCGGCTTCATCCCAGACCTTCCACAACCCGATTCTTCCTCTCCAACCAAGGCACACCTCTCACCGACTGTACCGTCCGTTGGACTTTTGTCAAGATCTCTCGCCAGATCGGTCTGAGAAAAACAAACGATAGCTTCGGTCCGCGTCTGCATGACCTGCGTCACCGATTCGCGGTGACAACACTTCTTCACTGGTACGAAACCGGTGTGGATGTGGAACAACGCCTGCCAGTGCTCTCCACCTACATGGGGCATGCCCATGTGACAGACACCTATTGGTATCTGTCCGCTATCCCAGAGCTTCTGGCGCTGACAAAAGACCGACTCGAGAAAAGATGGGAGGACTTATCATGACGACCACATTATCCCCACTGCTTCAGTCTTTTTTTACCGAGCGACTCATGAGCCAGCGTCAAGCTAGCCCTCATACCATCGCCTCCTACCGCGATACGTTCCGTCTGCTTCTCGCTTTTGCCGAAGAAAATCTTAGCAGGCCGCCTTCCAAACTCACTCTGGACGATCTCAACGCTCCTTTTGTTGATTACAACATTATTTCTACGTCTTTTCAAAGCAAAATTGCAAATTAATTCAACCGCTGATATGTGTATAGTCATTTTTTTAATGTAGGGAAGTCACAATGAATTTTTGACCAACACCATTGAAAAAGGGAAAGGTTGGAAAGGAGAAACATTCTACGCCAATAGACACCTCCTTCCCAACCCCCTGACAGGATATTAGATATCCAATACCTTTTCGATAACACATATCCAAGCATCTGGGAATATAAAGCTGATTTTTTTAACATCTGTTTTCAGGAGTATATTGGCAGGAAATGTCTGATTTGCGAGGGTGAAGACTGCTGCAAGCCAATCAAAGAGTATTATCGTTATGCCGTTGAGCTTTTCCCTTATAAAAAGGAGAAAGTGCCGGTTGCCAGGTTTCTATGCGTCAAGACCGGCAGAACCCTTTCCCTATTGCCCCGCCAGTTAATTCCTTACCATCAATACACGACCGATGCCGTAGTCGGAGCCTTGCTCATGGTATATGATTTCCAGAAAATGGGACAGGTCGGTTACCATGGTGCAACGCTCAAACTCGATCCGGATTGCTGGGTCACCCCCTATCTGGTTCAGACCTGGGCCGTATTATTGCTGTCCGGCTTTCTCCGAGGACATCATGTTCTTCATGAAGAATTTCCCCTGCAGACATTCCGCCGGGTCGGCCCAAAGGATATGATCACAACGATTTTTCTTTATCTTCAAAGTGGCGCTAACGGCGATCGGCCGAGTCGCCACAGTATAGTCCCCATCATACGATATCATTTCATTCAAACCGGGAAATGGTTGTTTGGAAGAACATCCTGTGAGCGCATGCGGTCACCGTAAAGTATCGTCTCCCTCGGACGAAAAATGTTCATTGCTTTGTTGACCACCCCATGGACCATCAACACAGATACCGATTTATGTGGCGCCGAGACACAGGATTGATAACATCTTTTATTTCAATGAGTTATGCTGGTCATAATTACAACGATTTTTGGTATAAATTACAACAATCGGAGGTATTATGGACAACGAAACCCGTGAACAGATTGCTTTGGTCCGCTACAAGCTGATCAGCCCGGTGTTGGCGGAGCCTGGAAGAGTGCAAAATGAGTATTTTCGCACCCAGGCCGCCGAATGCCATGCCTTTCCACGCTATGGCAACCGGCAGGTCAAAGTGTCTACACTCAAATCCTGGCTCAAGGCATACCGGAAAAACGGCTTTGACGGATTAAAACCCAAAGTCAGAAAAGATAAAGGCAGACCCAGGAAAGCCGATCCACAGGTGATGGACGCCATTCGGGTGACATGCAGGGCTTATCCCCATATCACCGTCAAACGGCTTCATGAAAAGCTCATGCAGGAGCATTTGACCGACACGTCGTTCATTCATTACAATACGTTGTTGAGGATCGTTAAGGAGGAAAAGTTACTCAGATTCGGGAATAAACGCCGGGATGCAAGAACCGCTTTTGAAACCGATCACGTAAACAGTCTTTGGATGTGTGATTTCATGCATGGCCCTCCGGTGACCTTGAATCGAAAAACATACAAGGCCATCTTATGCGCAATTATTGATGACCACAGCCGCATGATCGTCGGGCATGCGTTTGCCCCTTCGGAAACGGTTTTGTCATTGACCCTGGTGTTAAAGGAAGCCTTTCTGGCATTTGGGTTTCCCAAACGCATCTACGTTGATAATGGCCCATCGTTCAACTCAGATTTCCTGGCCAAATGTTGTGCCTTGTCCGGCATATCGCTGATCCATTCTAAAGCTTATGATTCCTCGTCCCGCGGAAAAATAGAAAGATTTTTTAGAAGCGTGAGGGATAGATTTTTATCGGATTTTACTGAAAAACCTACATTGGAAGAACTTAATGCCTCTTTTTCCGCCTGGCTCAATGACGACTACCATCACAGGGTGCATTCCGGTATTGATGAACGGCCCATTGACCGCTATCACCGATCATGCAACCACACGGAAATTACCCGCCCCACAAAGGATGAACTGAACGACATTTTTCTTGTCCGCCATGAGCGGGTCGTAAACAATGATGCCACCATCAGCTTCAAAGGGCATATTTATGAAGTCCCCACCGCATACATCCGGCAGCGTGTGGATATCCGCCATCCGGTGGATAATGACAGGGAACTTTATATCTATGACAAGGATATCAGGGTCGGGCGTATCAAGTTCGTTGATAAAAGACAAAATGCAAGGACGTTTAAACCCTGTCAATCTGAGCCGGTTATATCTTATGCCGACGCAAAGGTGAAAAAATGAAAGACCTGCCGGCCTGGTTCGGCTTTAAACGATATCCCTTTGACAAGGAGATCAGCACCGCAGATATGGTTGATACACCGGTCATCAAGGAAGCGCTTGCACGGCTGGAATACATGAAACGCAGGGGCGGTATCATGCTGCTGACCGGCGATCCAGGTGTGGGAAAAACCATTACCATCCGGCGCTTTGCCGATTCTCTTAATGAAAACATTTTCAAGGTGGTTTATACGCCGCTAAGCACTCTGAACCGGAGTGATATTCTTCGTCATATCAATGCATTGCTGGGATTGAACAACAAGTTCACTAAAAGCGCCAATTACCAGCAGATTCAGAAAGAATTCCTGGATGCCAAAGAACAACGGGGACGCACCATAGTGCTCATTATCGATGAAGCTCATTTGCTTAAACAGGGACCTCTTGAAGAACTCAGATTGCTGACGAATTTTAAAATGGACTCCTTTGATCCGTTTTTGCTCATTTTATCGGGGCAATCCGATTTAAAACGCATGATGGGCTACGCCGTCATGGAACCCTTCAGCCAGAGGATAAGAATGCGCTATCATATGACAGGGTTATCGGAGAAAGACACTGTCTATTATATTGATTCTCGTCTCAAGTGGGCTGGATGCACATCACCCATTTTTGGCGAGGATGCTTTGGCTGCCATACATGAATATTCTTATGGGTTTCCACGATTGATCGGCAATATCTGTGAAGAAGCTTTAACCTATGCCATGTTTTGCGACAAAAAAACGGTGGACGCTGACATGGTGTTGAAAATCAAAAGTACCGAAGACATAACCACGAAATAACAGTTTCGGTGAAACGGAGTCGGGCTCTGCTGGGGAGCAACCCGGCGAGGGATAGCCGAAGTGGGGAGCATTTATATAAATGCCCTTGGGGGGGAAGCAGTTTTTTCTGCTTCCCCCTCCTTAGTTTTATCAAAAATTTCCGTAACTCATAGAAAATACTAAATCTTATAATAAAAGAATCCGATCAGAATATCTACCCGCCAATGGCAGATATATAAATGCTCTCCACCCATGCCTAAAAAAACCCACTACGGATGAGCGTAGCGAATCCTCTTTTAAAAATGTGGTCAGCATAATGTTGTGAAAAAGGACATAAACTTTGATTGGGTTTTGAGAATTTAGGCCATTAAAGGACATGTTCCGGTCAAAATAATTGGTTCAACTTCTAACAACACAAAATTTCAATCAACACTTTCATCGGCGCTTTTCTGAATCATATCGAGAACGGCCGCCACAACGGTGCCCGTACACGCAACCTTCGTTTGACCGCCATCCGATCCTTTTTCCAGTACGCAGCATTTCAAGTACCCGACCGCTCAGCTCTCATTCAGCGTGTTCTCTCTATCCCGAGCAAACGGTATGAGCGCCCTTTGATCGATTTCCTCACCCACCCGGAGATCCTGGCTCTCCTGGCCGCACCGGATACCACAACCTGGACTGGACGCAGGGATCGGGGGCTTCTTATGCTGATCATCCAGACCGGTCTTCGTCTTTCCGAACTGATCCATCTGCGTCGCTGTGATATCGTTTTAAGCTCAGGAGCTTATGTCCGATGTTACGGAAAGGGCCGCAAGGAGCGCTGTACGCCTCTCACCAAACTAACTGTCGCCGTGATGAAAGCCTGGCTCCAGGAAAGAGGCGGATCGGAGAGCGATGTCGTCTTTCCCAATGCCCGTGGCACCAAGCTCAGCCCCGACGGTGTTCAGTACTTGCTTGCCAAACATGTGGCCCAAGCTCAAAAAGCGTGTCCCTCGTTAAAAGAGAAGCGGGTTTCACCGCATGTACTTCGACACACCGCAGCCATGGAGCTTCTTCAGGCCGGAGTAGACCATTCTGTCATCGCTCTTTGGCTTGGTCACGAATCTCCCGAAACCACTCACATTTACCTCCAGGCGGATCTGGCTCTCAAAGAAAAAATACTGGAAAAGACAAAACCACTGAATGTCAAAGCCAGTCGTTATCGCCCGAGTGATAAGCTTTTACAATTCTTGAACTCGCTCTAAACTCTGATAACCTATGCCGAGTGAATACTGCATAACTCATTGCTAATCAAAGGTGAAAAGTGATCACTCGGCATAGTCCGGAACTCGGCATAGTGACGCAAGGTATGAATCCCCCTGGCACGATTGATCCCTGCCCTTTTTTTGGCATTGGTAAAAACTTTTTGTACTGTCGATTTCGACATTTGTTTTCCTGGATCAGTGCTGTAAAAAAGCCATTCACTGGGTTTGAACATCTGCCAGTACTGCCTCAGCTCTTTTAAAAGAACTTCTGAAAGCGTTGTATAGCGGTCCTTTTTCCCTTTTCCCTGAACCACACGAATGACTTGTCGTTTCCCATCGATATGGCCCGGCTTCAGGCAAACCAGTTCCTCCAGGCGCAAGCCAGCCGAGTAAGCTGTCATCAACAGCATGCGATTTCGAAATCCGGTCGCCGCATTGATCAGCGTCATCACCTCCTCTACACTGAGTACTTCGGGTAGAAATTTCGGCGTACGCTGGGCAGGAATTGCGATATGGATATTCTCATCTTTGAGAACCTTGCCATAAAGAAATCGAATGGCACTGCGCCCCACATTGCAGCTGCTGAATGATAAATCCAGATCTTCTTTCAGGTGGATCAGGTAATCCTGCAGTTCTTTATGGCTCAGCTCATCCGGCGATTTGCCATAATGCCCGGCTAATTTTGTTATCTGGTAAAGGTAGGACTCTTGGGTCTTATTGGAAAAATTTCTCAACTTCATGGCCCGGATCATTTCATCACGTAACTTTGTCATATTACCTCCTTGAAAAGGTTTAAAAGCAGACAAAGGTAACGATAAAATGAACAATGAAGAATTGGAAAGAAATTTTTCTGTTTTTTGTGGTTGAAACAAAAGAAGGGGATGTGAGGAAAGTATTGATTATGCGACGGATACTGCCCCGAAGGGGTTTAGTTCAACGCAGTTTTCAGCGTGCCGGGCGGCGAATAGAGACAGCCAATCAGGTGGCTGAAAAGGTTTATAAACAACAACGGTTAACGAAGGCACGCTCCCGCCCGGTCCGCTGCAAAAAATTGTTAAGCCATCCCTTCAAGATCTTCTTGGTCTTCGTATATACCAGGATGTGTTCCCTCTATAATTCTATTTAATGATTCTCTTAATTTTTCATATTTTTCATCAGTCTCAAAATTTGATGAAGTTAAATGAGTAAAAAGGTTATACGGCTTATCTTTTGATGGTGACTCATTTAAATAATATCCTTCAAAGTCAGGATTATGAACAACAGTTTTAACTCTACCTTCAGTTGAATCTGCGGCTGTTCTAATATTTAAATTAATAGTCCACATCGCGTTGGCCTTTCCATCTTTCCTGAACTTCGAATCTAAATCATGAACAGCTATCGCTGATGCCTTAAATTGATTAAATATTTTTATGAATGTTGGTAGGTTAGCCTTTCCTCTACAATTTATGACACAATAAGAACTATCATGGCATCCTTTTTCGATAAGATACTGGTATGCTAAATATTCAGTGTCACCTTCTACGAGGATGGAATTATCATAAAAGAAAAATTCGTTTACGGTTGGGCAGCATTTGTTTAACATTTTTAAGTTGTCTTTTTCTTCAGTACTGAATTCTGCTTTATCAGTCTGAAAATAAAAAATCCCTGATGACGCATTTGAGACTTTAATCAAGGTTGTATGATCTTGTGTTAAATCTATAAATATAGGTGAATGAGTGGTACACATCACTTGCCAACCATTGACCTCGGCCAAAGAATATATTGCCTTTCTCGCAGCGCGTATTATTGAAGGGTGGAGATTAATTTCAGGCTCATCAAGCAACAAAATTTTAGGAGATGTATTATCAATCACCTTAGTTCCTTTTTTAAACTTTCCTTCACTGCATAAAGCATTAATGGCTGACCATAAAAAAGCTCTTTGAATTCCAGTTCCTTGATGTTCCAAAGATGAAGATGCACCATTTGATGTAAGAAAAAATTTACTCCCGTCTTTAATTGCATCTTCGGCTTTAAATTTTCCTACGCCAGTTTCAAAACCAACTTTTACATCTGAAAATAATTTTCCTATTTCAATTTCAATTTTTTGATTGAGGGAATCAATATCGGCGGAAATTTCAGTCTCAACTTCTTTGGCCAATTTTTCAATTTCTGCTACTATTCCGGCAACCTTGCTTTTATCATTTTTGAGTTGTTGTGCAGCATTCTTTGATGCTAAATCTTTTACAACTTTTTCTAAGGCATCATATCCATCATTGGGATTAACCCTTATTGGTATTGGAAGTCTACTTTGCAATATTGTATTCCAACCACCGGCGCCACCTTTTTTCCAATCATTAGTTTTATTACTAAAACTATATTTTACACCTTTTTCATCTGGCGTATTCCAACGGATTTGAAATTTTGCGCAATCGCCAAACTCAGAATCACCCTCTAAAAACCATTCTTGACCAATTGCCTCAATATCTTCTTCTGTAATATCTGTGAAAACACCTGTAATGAAAATTGGCAGAGCACCATTTCTGCCATGAAAAAAATCAACAGTTTTTACAGCACCCATTGACACATAAGATTCATATGCATCTAGGACAGTTGATTTGCAGCAATTATTAGGACCGATTAATACAACTATATTATCAATTAATATTTTTACTTCATCACTAATCCCTTTAAAGTTTGAAATGAGTAGTGCTGAAAGTTTCATTTAATCGTCTCCTCCGTATATGGTTGTTCAGTTATCAATACCCGAATGTGGCTTAACGGGCCGGGCTGTTAAGCCGCGAGACTCGCAGGCCTTGAAAAGAAATGGCTTTTTATTTCTTTTTAAGGCTGAGAATCGCAGTCGGCTTCAACGCCGTGGATAGGTGGAGCGCGCAGCGCGGAACCTGTCCACGGTGTTGATCAGCCCGGCCCGATAGGGTGGAGCGCGGAGCGGTCCACCCTATCACTTATGTTGAGCGGCACGCTCTCAGCGGCAACCATGTACCCTTCAGAGTTCAAGAGCGTGTCCGCTCCAACTTACTGTTACATTAGCCGGGTTTTTGCCTCAACCGTCACGCCCTTGGTGAAAAGTAAAAGACGGCTCTATCTGATTCTCAAGTTCACCCTGCAATTTATACCGATTATTGTCGGAATATTCAACACGTGTCCTCTCTGGTTGTATATTTCAGGTGAAATTTACCCGTAATATGGTTATTCAAGGCAGCTGTTTCTCAATTTTTTCGCAATACTCCATACATATATCCCGATGTCATGATGATCCCTGTCAATTTAATTAATCCCTCCTTGTCAGGTAGAATCTGCAAAGACTACAGATGTCGGGTTTAAATTTCCGCCCATCTTTTCTGCAATGATATTTCCATATCCGTCGATGATAAGGAGGGTTATCATGGTGCCCTTGTTGCATTTAAGACATGTTTTGCCTTTTATATCCTGAATCTCTTCAGGTTGCACCCTCTCGTTTGACTCCTCTGCAAGATCCCTACGGACGGTTTCAATGGTTGCAGCGGCTTTGCCGTTGGCAAGGATTCCGTAATACCTAATGCGGTGAAACTGTGTCGGCAGCACATGGTACAGGAACCGCTCTATAAATGTTGTAACCGGCAGGGATGTTGTTTCCCACCGGGCCTTCTTTTTAGTATTTTTGAACCAGAATTCGATGTTGCCGTCTTTTTCTGCAATGATGCGGTTATTGCTGATGGCTGCTCGGTGAGTATACCGGCCGATATATTTGACCACTTCCTCGGGTCCTGCAAAGGGCGGTTTGGAAAAGACCACCCACTCTTTGGGGACTTCGTGGTACAACCACTGCCTGAAGGTGTGGGCATCTGCAAGCTGCTTTAGTTTTTCCGGGAACTTCAGCATTCCTTTGTCATGGGACTTAAGGATGCCTTCCAGAAACTTGGCCCTGAATACGTTGGACAATGCCCTGACTGGAAAAAGAAAAGTTGCGGCATTGTCAAGGGCTCTCCATTTGCCGGTCGGATCAATTCCCCCTGCTGTGACGATATAGTGTACATGGGGATGGGGCCATAGTTTACCTCCCCAGGTGTGGAGGATGCCATAAAAGCCAATGGTAGCACCCAGGCGCTTGGGATTGTGCCCAAAATCCAGGAGGGTCCGGGAGGAATGTTCAAACAGCAAATCGTACATCACCTGTCTGTTATAGCTGCACAGGGTGTTGAACATATGCGGCAGGGTAAAGACACTGTGGTGATATGGTACCGGCAAGAGGTCACTGATCCGTGCGTCCACCCATTTCTTCCGGGCAATATTATTACAGCTGGGACAGTGGCGGTTCCTGCAGGAGTTGTATCCTTTCTCCAGGTGACCGCAGGTGTCGCAAATCTCCCAGTGGGTGCCGAACTCGCCGCACCGGCAGTGTTCAATGTCGTACATGACCTTGTGCTGCCTGGGGTGCAGCCCATGCTCGGATCTGAATTGCTCGCCGTGTTTCCTGAAAATGTCACCGACGGTGAGGCTTGATTCGGATTTATCCGGGAGCCGTGTATGGCCGTGGCGTGTCTTCATAGTCCAAAGGAACCTTTGCAGAGGAGATGAGGGGGGAGCGAGCCTTGCAAGATTTATGACAGGCACGACATTTGCGGCTGTTTGCAAATGGCGTGACTGGCGGAAATCTTGCTGGCTTGCTCCCCCCTCATCTCCGTCAATTAGCTTTTCACCTTATCTGGATAACCTTGTTTCAATAGGGTTTCAATTTATTTTTCGTCGCCTGAGATGGGCCCGTCCGCCGCTAGGCTTAATGTAACGTTTGAGGTGAGGGGCCGGGCGTTTTAACCCGAAACCTCAGATAAAAGTTTTCAGTTTCCCAAACCACATCCTTCTGAAAAGGTGCACAGTACGCCCGGTCCCTCTCGAGCGACTGGTTAACTGTCAATGTCCCGATTCTCAAGCTTCTTGATCATTATGAGACAGGGATTAGTCTTTCCCCAAAGACAATTTTCTTCCAATGGTAGAAAGCCTTGAGCAAGATAAAATTTACGGGTGTTCTTATAGTTCAAATCAGGGTGAGAAGGCCCTAGTGTTTTAACTTGGAGGAATTTAATTTGCTTTTTAAGGGCTTCTTCTTCCACAAACTGAACCATGTCTTTTCCAACACCATTTCTATGGAAATGTTTTTTAACAGCCATGACCTGAATTTCAGCAGAGAATTCGTTATGATAATTCAGTGTAATGAAGCCAGCTAAATTATCATCAATGACTGCCAAATATGAATCCATTAACTCAACATCATTTCTATATTGGATGATAGCTTCTTCGATACCAAACCATTCAGGTAAAGAACGAAGTATTTTCTCACAAGAGGCTGCCTCTTGAATTTTCATCGGACGAATAGAAATGTTTGCCATATTTGATTGCTCTCTACCACAGTTAACGGGGAGCTCAGCCGCCCGGAGCTATAACCGAGAACTTCCCCAAAAGTAAATTCTTTTCAAAAACCGAGGTCTTTCAAAAAGCCGCTAGCTCTCCGGGTCGGCCTGCAGCGTTTTGTTGTGTGCCGGGCACGGCACACGTCTTAAGGGTGAGCCTACACCTTAGAATCATGAAGGTCAAGGCAAGTCCCAAACCCAGCCTGATGGAGGCGAAGGGTATAGTGTTATCACAACGGAGTATCGGTGACGGTGCTTCGGAAGGCAGTGGCTCCGCCGAGGCGGAACAGCACAAAAGTACGGGGCGACGTACAGGAATCGCGTCAGGCGTGCATTGTGGGACGAGCCTGCAACACAAGGTAAAGTCCTCTATCCATTATAAGCAATGACCGTATACGCGGCGCTCACGTGCTGAAAGACGTGTGACTTACCCCGGGAGGTCTTCCATGTGCCCCGGGATGCTGCTTGCAGCAGAAATTGGCTGAAGGCAGGGCAACCTGCTTTGACCGCATGGAAGAAGTCAGCAGAGGGCATAGTAGCCGGAGGAAATGAGCCGTGTTGAAACAGCACACGGAAGGACTCACCCCGGTGAAGGCCTGAACGGTGCCCGGACCGATAGGTACGGGTAAATGATAGAGACCAATAGGAGGTGTGTACTTATGGACATATTGCCACAGCAAATGGTGTTGATTGAAATTTTGTGTTGTTAGAAGTTGAACCAATTATTTTGACATGGAACATGTCCTTTAATGGCCTAAATTCTCAAAACCCAATCAAAGTTTATGTCCTTTTTCACAACATTATGCTGACCACATTTTTAAAAGAGGATTCGCTACGCTCATCCGTAGTGGGTTTTTTTAGGCATGGGTGGAGAGCATTTATATATCTGCCATTGGCGGGTAGATATTCTGATCGGATTCTTTTATTATAAAATTAGTATTTTCTATGAGTTGCGGAAATTTTTGATAAAACTAAGGAGGGGGAAGCAGAAAAAACTGCTTCCCCCCCAAGGGCATTTATATAAATGCTCCCCACTTCGGCTATCCCTCGCCGGGTTGCTCCCCAGCAGAGCCCGACTCCGTTTCACCGAAACTGTTATTTCGTGGTTATGTCTTCGGTGCTTTTGATTTTCAACACCATATCAGCATCCACCGTTTTTTTGTCGCAAAACATGGCATAGGTTAAAGCTTCTTCACAGATATTGCCGATCAATCGTGGAAACCCATAAGAATATTCATGTATGGCAGCCAAAGCATCCTCGCCAAAAATGGGTGATGTGCATCCAGCCCACTTGAGACGAGAATTAATATAATTGACTGTGTCTTTCTCCGATAACCCTGTCATATGATAGCGCATTCTTATCCTCTGGCTGAAGGGTTCCATGACGGCGTAGCCCATCATGCGTTTTAAATCGGATTGCCCCGATAAAATGAGCAAAAACGGATCAAAGGAGTCCATTTTAAAATTCGTCAGCAATCTGAGTTCTTCAAGAGGTCCCTGTTTAAGCAAATGAGCTTCATCGATAATGAGCACTATGGTGCGTCCCCGTTGTTCTTTGGCATCCAGGAATTCTTTCTGAATCTGCTGGTAATTGGCGCTTTTAGTGAACTTGTTGTTCAATCCCAGCAATGCATTGATATGACGAAGAATATCACTCCGGTTCAGAGTGCTTAGCGGCGTATAAACCACCTTGAAAATGTTTTCATTAAGAGAATCGGCAAAGCGCCGGATGGTAATGGTTTTTCCCACACCTGGATCACCGGTCAGCAGCATGATACCGCCCCTGCGTTTCATGTATTCCAGCCGTGCAAGCGCTTCCTTGATGACCGGTGTATCAACCATATCTGCGGTGCTGATCTCCTTGTCAAAGGGATATCGTTTAAAGCCGAACCAGGCCGGCAGGTCTTTCATTTTTTCACCTTTGCGTCGGCATAAGATATAACCGGCTCAGATTGACAGGGTTTAAACGTCCTTGCATTTTGTCTTTTATCAACGAACTTGATACGCCCGACCCTGATATCCTTGTCATAGATATAAAGTTCCCTGTCATTATCCACCGGATGGCGGATATCCACACGCTGCCGGATGTATGCGGTGGGGACTTCATAAATATGCCCTTTGAAGCTGATGGTGGCATCATTGTTTACGACCCGCTCATGGCGGACAAGAAAAATGTCGTTCAGTTCATCCTTTGTGGGGCGGGTAATTTCCGTGTGGTTGCATGATCGGTGATAGCGGTCAATGGGCCGTTCATCAATACCGGAATGCACCCTGTGATGGTAGTCGTCATTGAGCCAGGCGGAAAAAGAGGCATTAAGTTCTTCCAATGTAGGTTTTTCAGTAAAATCGGATAAAAATCTATCCCTCACGCTTCTAAAAAATCTTTCTATTTTTCCGCGGGACGAGGAATCATAAGCTTTAGAATGGATCAGCGATATGCCGGACAAGGCACAACATTTGGCCAGGAAATCTGAGTTGAACGATGGGCCATTATCAACGTAGATGCGTTTGGGAAACCCAAATGCCAGAAAGGCTTCCTTTAACACCAGGGTCAATGACAAAACCGTTTCCGAAGGGGCAAACGCATGCCCGACGATCATGCGGCTGTGGTCATCAATAATTGCGCATAAGATGGCCTTGTATGTTTTTCGATTCAAGGTCACCGGAGGGCCATGCATGAAATCACACATCCAAAGACTGTTTACGTGATCGGTTTCAAAAGCGGTTCTTGCATCCCGACGTTTATTCCCGAATCTGAGTAACTTTTCCTCCTTAACGATCCTCAACAACGTATTGTAATGAATGAACGACGTGTCGGTCAAATGCTCCTGCATGAGCTTTTCATGAAGCCGTTTGACGGTGATATGGGGATAAGCCCTGCATGTCACCCGAATGGCGTCCATCACCTGTGGATCGGCTTTCCTGGGTCTGCCTTTATCTTTTCTGACTTTGGGTTTTAATCCGTCAAAGCCGTTTTTCCGGTATGCCTTGAGCCAGGATTTGAGTGTAGACACTTTGACCTGCCGGTTGCCATAGCGTGGAAAGGCATGGCGTTCGGCGGCCTGGGTGCGAAAATACTCATTTTGCACTCTTCCAGGCTCCGCCAACACCGGGCTGATCAGCTTGTAGCGGACCAAAGCAATCTGTTCACGGGTTTCGTTGTCCATAATACCTCCGATTGTTGTAATTTATACCAAAAATCGTTGTAATTATGACCAGCATAACTCATTGAAATAAAAGATGTTATCAATGCTGTGTCTCGGCGCCACATAAATCGGTATCTGTGTTGATGGTCCATGGGGTGGTCAACAAAGCAATGAACATTTTTCGTCCGAGGGAGACGATACTTTACGGTGACCGCATGCGCTCACAGGATGTTCTTCCAAACAACCATTTCCCGGTTTGAATGAAATGATATCGTATGATGGGGACTATACTGTGGCGAGTCGGCCGATCGCCGTCAGCGCCACTTTGAAGATAAAGAAAAATCGTTGTGATCATATCCTTTGGGCCGACCCGGCGGAATGTCTGCAGGGGAAATTCTTCATGAAGAACATGATGTCCTCGGAGAAAGCCGGACAGCAATAATACGGCCCAGGTCTGAACCAGATAGGGGGTGACCCAGCAATCCGGATCGAGTTTGAGCGTTGCACCATGGTAACCGACCTGTCCCATTTTCTGGAAATCATATACCATGAGCAAGGCTCCGACTACGGCATCGGTCGTGTATTGATGGTAAGGAATTAACTGGCGGGGCAATAGGGAAAGGGTTCTGCCGGTCTTGACGCATAGAAACCTGGCAACCGGCACTTTCTCCTTTTTATAAGGGAAAAGCTCAACGGCATAACGATAATACTCTTTGATTGGCTTGCAGCAGTCTTCACCCTCGCAAATCAGACATTTCCTGCCAATATACTCCTGAAAACAGATGTTAAAAAAATCAGCTTTATATTCCCAGATGCTTGGATATGTGTTATCGAAAAGGTATTGGATATCTAATATCCTGTCAGGGGGTTGGGAAGGAGGTGTCTATTGGCGTAGAATGTTTCTCCTTTCCAACCTTTCCCTTTTTCAATGGTGTTGGTCAAAAATTCATTGTGACTTCCCTACATTAAAAAAATGACTATACACATATCAGCGGTTGAATTAATTTGCAATTTTGCTTTGAAAAGACGTAGAAATAATGTTGTAATCAACAATGGAAATGTTCACAGCGTCACATGTTACCGAAAGTCCGACAGAGCGTAACCGGCTCATGGAGTTCATCCTTGAACGGGGGAATATGTTCAGGGCGTTGAAAAGAGTTCGCAGCAATAAAGGGGCACCCGGCATTGATAAAATGGCGGTGGACCAATTGCCGGGCTATCTGAAACGCCATTGGCCGGACATCAGGGAACAATTGCTCAATGGAGAATATAGACCGCAACCGGTTAAGAGGAAGGAAATTCCCAAACCTGGTGGAGGTGTAAGGCTTCTGGGCATTCCCACAGTTCTGGATCGATTGATCCAGCAGGCAATCAGCGAGGTATTGTATCAAATATGGGACCCTCACTTTTCTGACTCCAGTCATGGGTTCAGGCCGGGGAGGTCCCAGCACGATGCCATACTTCAATGCAAAGCCCACTTGCTTTCAGGGTATACGCATACCGTCAACATGGACCTTTCCAAATTCTTTGACCGGGTCAATCATGACAGGCTCATGAGCCGCCTGGCAACCAGGATCACGGATAAGCGCGTACTTGGGCTGATCCGAAGATATCTGACAGCCGGGGTCATGATCGACGGGATAGTGGTCAGCGCTTCTGAGGGAACACCCCAGGGCGGCCCACTTTCGCCGGTACTTTCCAACATTGTCCTGGACGAGTTGGACAAGGAATTGGAGCGCAGAGGTCATCGATTTGTCAGATATGCGGATGATTTTGTCATATACCTTAGAAGTGAGAAAGCGGCACAACGGGTTATGGAGAGTATTACACGCTTCATAACCGTGAAACTCAGGCTCAAGGTCAATGAGGAGAAAAGCAAGGTCAGCCGTCCCTGGCTGGATAAGTTTTTGGGGTACACATTTATCAGCATGTGTGGCAAGACCAAAATCCGCATACACCGGAAAACAATCGAGCGCTTTAAAGAAAGGGTTCGGGAACTTACAAACCGGAACTGCGGGCTCAGCCTCCCCCAGATCATTGAAAAGCTGAATATGTACCTCAGAGGATGGTGGAACTATTACTGCCTGACTGAAGCAAGGCACATATTCAAGTCCTTGAACGGCTGGATCATCCGGCGCCTGAGATGTATTGTCTGGAAGCAATGGAAAAATCCCAGAACTAAAGTCCGTAACCTGCTTAAAAGAGGCATACCGTTTCGATATGCGGTTACTTGCGGGAATTCCCGCAAGAAACACTGGCGCATGAGCAGGGTAAAATGGGTCATCATGGCCCTGCCAAACAAGTATTTCCTTTCCCTTGGATTATTCCTGCCCGGGAACTGATCTGCCTGATCAGCCGAACCGCCTTGGTACGCGATCCGTATGCCGGGTGGTGTGGGAGGGCTCCTCAGTGATGGGGAGTCCTATCCCGATAGGCCTATTTATTAATGTGGTTTCGCAGGAATATTTAATTCCTGATCACCGCGAGTTTCAAATACACGGTTATTCAAATATTCCACCCATCGATGGTAAATACTGAATTTATCATCTTTAATCGCACACTTGATATTTTCCTCACTACCGTCTGTCGAGATATTTCCAAAACTCATATGCTGTATAATCGGTGCGGTACTGTTCATAGTGAGCGGTCCTATTCTGAGAGTGGACTTGATATTTGTAAAAATTGTTGGATATAATAATGAAATCAAACTCTGATCTGATAAACTTGCTGAATTTATCCCACAGACGATGCCTTGCTCATTGAATGTTGGCCCACCGCTCAGCCCAGGTGGTATTCTATAATTTACGGTGAAGCATGGCGCATTTAGGTAACTTTGGACAAATTTATTGATATATATATATCCTGAATTTCACCTTCATATACCTTAAATTCAAATGAAAAGTTATCTCTCCAATTAAACCGACCCGATTTAATTGTCTCTAAACAGAACCCTTTATGTAAATCATAATCGAAATTTGTGTAACCACAGGAGTATACTTTCTGACCCGATTTTGGTATCGCTGGCTGTAAAGTTAAAAATTCTATAGGTAGAACTTCATTTGAAATGAATGGAGAAGCATAAAAGATATCTCCGGGTATA
The DNA here is from genome assembly GCA_963674605.1 of uncultured Desulfobacterium sp. Taxonomy (GTDB): domain Bacteria; phylum Desulfobacterota; class Desulfobacteria; order Desulfobacterales; family Desulfobacteraceae; genus Desulfocicer. The sequence continues at coordinate 4,413,535 of OY771474.1, forward strand.
CAAGCAACTATTTGTTCAAGTCCAATAAGAGTAACTTTTTTGACTTCTTCTTTTTCTGTATAAAATCTAATAGCTGAAAATCCAAGATCTCCTTTTGTTGTGTTTTGGAATTCCCCACGCTCGATAAGATCTCTCATATTTTTATTCGCTACAGATTTCATTAGTCCTGCATCAAAAACATGAGAGGCCGAAATCATAAAACCGAGTTTACCAATAAAAGAAATTGTTCCTATTGGATAAAACCTATTGTCACAATGAAATGCCAAAATCATTGTCGAATGGCTCATTGGATTTGAGTATGGATTTAAATTCCATTCATTTGAGTTATCATGCTTTTTCAACTTGATTTGCTGTACAAAATTCATCGAAAGTCTCTTTGAGTGTGCCTAATCGCGGTGCTGACCGGCACCGTGGGCCTCACAAGCAAACGCAGTTTGGTTGTGAGGTTCACGGTGACCGGTCCAGCTCCTTGTTCCGGCGCGGAGCGCCGGAACAAGGAGCTGGACGCAGTCAGCACCGCGATTCACGGCGGCGCAGCCGCCGTGAACGCTCAGCATAACCGGCTGGGAAATGGCGCAGAGCGAAGCGGCGCGCCGTTTCCCAGTCCGAGTTCAAGCTGTTGTTCGGCTATTTTCTTTGTGTAAATTATCAAGGCAATAATTCCTTAGGGGTGAACCCGTACGAAATCATACCCAGTGACATGGCGCGCTGAGCTGTTCGGCGACCAGAACTTGAAGAGTTTATTTTTCCATCGTATAAATGGCAAATGAGTTTATCCAAATCTGTATTTCCCTTATTGCCGAAAAGCATTGGATTGAGAGCAATATTTCGTAAGCCTCTCAGGTAACGTGCACCCAAAGAGGTCGATGATAATTCTATCCGATTAACTTCGTCGCGTAAGTACTCGTAATTGTCTCGGCCAGAAAAAACAAAGCAGAGGCTTGCAAACACATCGGTTTCAATACCTCGCCCAATCTTCAACCCAAGAATTTTAGGTTTTAGTCTTCCTTGAACACTTCTAAGCGATAAAGCGGCTTCCTCAAAATATTGGACTTTTGCGTTAATGTCTTCTGGCTTAAGTTTGTTGCAGTCTAAACATGCAAGATATTTTACGCCTGACATTGAGAAATTAATTGCATTAAGGTCGAAATTGTCACCAATTTGGTGAAAAACAGTATTTAGAACCTCACCAGAGCGAACATTTTGAAAGTTCACCAGAAAATCAGAAAACATTTCTAACCCTGGAGGTAGGTCGCTACCCAAGCGCGCTACTTTAGATACGTACCCAAGTAGTTTACTTGTTCTTTTATCGAGACTGTTTAAATTGCCATCTATTTTCTGTTGAAAATTGCTATTCTCATTGTCTTTGAAAAGAAATACGAATTTTTTGTTTTCAAGCGTTTGAACAACATGGACAACAAAGTCGTCAAAGGTAATCATGTTAACCTCCTTTAAAAAGTACGATATTGATGCCGAACGGGCCGGGCTGTTAAGCCGCGAGACTCGCAGGCCTTGAAAAGAAATGGCTTTTTATTTCTTTTTAAGGCTGAGAATCGCAGTCGGCTTCAACGCCGTGGATAGGTGGAGCGCGCAGCGCGGAACCTGTCCACGGTGTTGATCAGCCCGGCCCGATAGGGTGGAGCGCGTAGCGGTCCACCCTATCGTTGTGATAACCGGCCCGCGCGCTTTTTGCGGGTCCGCGTTTATTAGCTTGTTAAGTTTAATGATTCAACATACTCTTGTGCAATTACAACTTCAATAGGTGTTAACTCCCTGTTCATATAAGCAACAGGTGTCAAATCATCATTAGTTTCTATTTTTATTGCTTTTGTAGATATTAGCTTATTTAGGATATGTTTCTTGTCTTCTGCCTTCATTGAACTAGCTTGCTCAATAGGTGATGTTGAGTACAGTGAAGATACACGGTAAAAAGCATTTTCATCTACATAAAGTGAAGAATTTTCATGATTTTTATCGTTCATACTAATGATAGATGTACTTAAAAAGTTATTGACATCAGTTCCGTCAAGCATAATGATTTTACCATCAATATGGTGTTGGTACCCATTTGCTTTTTCATATTCTATTGACTGAGAAATAGATGCGTAACCTTGCCCTTCAACTTTTAACAAATGCCTTTCAGCGAGAAAGTATAAGTCTACAGCAGAATTGAACAGTGCTGGATAAATATCTACAAATTCTTTGTAGAATGTAAAATTTTTCTTCACGCAATTTATTGTGAACTTCGAATGAAGATTGTTTAAAACGTATTCTATGGTATTTTTTGGTACCAAACATAAAAGTTTAACATCTGATTGAACCACAGTAGGACTGTGTAAGCCCAATGCCTTGCTTTCATTTAGCAACTCTGATTCATGTGTTGCGAAATTCCTTAACGCTTTTAGTGCAATAAATCGCTTGTTACTTTTAAGTTTTTCTTTTGTGACCTTTTTCAATTTTTCGAATGAACTGCAAAGACTAGAAAGTAATTCCTTTAAGTCATCAGAATCAGAAGAAGAACAAAACTTATAATATTTATTAAAGAATCTAAAAAATTCTTTCTCGCAACTTTCTTTTGGAGTCATTTTTATACTTTTTCTTTTTTTAAATTATTATTTAGAAATCAAGGTGCTTGTTATTTTGGAAAAAAACTTAACGTGTAGGGTAACCGGCGAGATTTAGCGAGTCCGAGTTGACCCGTTTGTTATATTTTTATATTTCCAATGATATGCAGCAACATACAGGTTTTCAAGATATTTTCTTACGGGATATTTCCCAATATTTACCTCCTCATCTGTGTTGAAAAATTGTACTAATTTCGGAAGATCTAAATGAACAGTCTTAGCTACTGATAGTGCATACGGGATTGCCTCTTTATAATTATCAATATCTATTTGAATATAATCTAGGCTGATATTACTCTTCATTAAATAATTTAACAATTGTTCACATAGATATTCAGAGCGCTCAATATATAAAGCCATATCCCTTATGTAATTATCAAAATCAATCTCTTCTTCAACGGTATAATCTTGTGTTTTATTAAGACTACATAATTTTGTACCAATTTTATTTATTCTTTTTATGTCTCTATAATATGTCTCCATATAAAGACTTAATTCTGCATCAATTACTTTATCATGATACTTGTCATAGACATCGTGAAGTAGATCACCATGCTGAATATCATAATTGTCAAAAAATCCTTTCTCCCCTCTACATAGCCAAACTGGATTTGCGTGATCGACATCTTTTGTCAAAGTTGACATATTGTTGAACGCTTCTCTAAAATACAAAAAAAATATATTATAATCTTCTGAAGGATTTAGTTTTTTCAAAATAACATCTACAAACTCTTCAGGTTGTTTCTCTATAAGGTTAATGTAGGAGATTGTAGAGTACAGACCAGGTATTTCCGTATCATCAAATCTTGCTGGCAAAATGTATTCTGAAGACTCCCTGAATGCTCTTTCTTGGATTGATTGTCTCTCATGGTTTGTCCAGACTTTATCCCGGTAGTGTTTTGAGATAAACATTATTGTGAATATAGCTTTTTCCTTATATATTTCATTTAAATAGCTATATAGATTTTTACCCCAAAGATTGCTTTCTTCAAATTTGTCATAGAAAACCTTTACACCAAAACGCTTGAGTAATAATGCCACGTCCTCAACATATTCTCGATCTTCACCTGCAAACGAAAGTGCAACATCATAACGGTATTTTTTTTTCGAAATTTTCTGCATAAATTCCTCCATTATTCGTAGCTATTTTAAAGAAGAATATAACGCCCGCAGTTAAGGTGCCAGTGTCAGTTTGAACTGCGTTGTTGGGTTGCGCTGCGCGCCACATAATTCGGGCTTTTACTGCGGGCGTTGGGTTGGCGCGGAGCGCCAACCCAACGTGGAATTCACTGGTTTCGCGCTGTTTGCGAAATCCAGTGGAATGACTGGTTGTGCATAATTTATATTTCGATACCACTTAACTTGCCAATATAAGACGATAATATTCCTTCAACGAAGGTCAGGTGATTGGATATGTCTGTTTCATTTCCTAAAGAATGAACCATCATCCCTCTCGTTTTTGTCATATTCCGTATCTCATTATAAGTCTGCTCTTGGTTTAACCCTAAAGTTTGAGACATATTCTCCGCAATACGCACATTTCGGTTTTTTTCAGCTAATAGATTGGGATTTTTTATTATCTCTTCGATTTTTTTTATTTTTACTTCACTTAAATTAGAAGACTTCATCAACTCTATTACTTCGCCTATTTCTTTTTTTTCCAATATATGTTTGGGTTTTTCATCAAAAATATGCTCAATTGTCGCCCAGCAAATTGTGAGTTTTGAACTATTGGATATTTGCGAATATATTAACTGAAGGGAGGAAATTGCCTCGCGACAAAGCTCATTGCTTAATATGTTTTTGAATCTCGTCAACTCGTCCTGTGTTATCCCTTTCAAGCTGTTCTGTTGAAGTCCCCATGTTATTCCAAATGGTTGCCCATTGGTATATTCCCCTTGGCTGAAGGCACTAATTTGGAATCCTTTTTTGTTTTTTAAGGAGACTAACATTGCGACATCCTCAATCTCGTTGATGTAGGCAGTTAAGAACTCCTGACTTCCTGATTTGATATTGTGGCGAATTTCAATTGTATTAGGGTACTTTGATTTCTTGATTTCCCATTCTGTTATTTTGTTTAAGCTGTCTATAAGATCTTCAAATAATATATTGTGTCCCTTTGATGATTCAAAGGATGTTACAGTGCAGTATGCAACTGGACTGTAACCAATGATAGTTTTAGCATCATTCACTAATTGCTTAGCATAAGTGATAGTTTCCTCTTCAATCATGTAAAACATTAGTTTGTTGTCTTCTGAAAATTTTATGAGAGGCAGAGCGTAAACTTTTTTATCCCAATAAAATTCAGGCAATTTTTCTTTTACTTCATTTTGCGAGATTTCACGCAAAATCATCATTGCTTGGAATCCAGACTTGGCTATTTCTTGTAATTTTTGTAGTTCTGTCATTTCTATTTCTCGTGCACAACGGGCCGGGCTGTTAAGCCGCGAGACTCGCAGGCCTTGAAAAGAAATGGCTTTTTATTTCTTTTTAAGGCTGAGAATCGCAGTCGGCTTCAACGCCGTGGATAGGTGGAGCGCGCAGCGCGGAACCTGTCCACGGTGTTGATCAGCCCGGCCCGATAGGGTGGAGCGCGTAGCGGTCCACCCTATCAGTGTTAATAAGTGGAAACTTTCCATGCTATTGACTGTAATAGATTCCAAGGTTTTCCACCTATACCGATATTAAGACAAAAAACCTGGAAAATATTTCCACTTATGCTTTTCCAGGTTGCTTTTTCCACTTATTGCAATATTCAAAGGGGTTCAGAGGAAAATAAAAAAGAAATGCCATTAACCCTACGTATTTACAAAGAATACAAAAAACCATCCATTCCCCATATCAAAGTCCGGAAAAAAATCAACTTATCCCAAACCAGACCCACCCAATTATTTTTGTTACTTAAGGCACACTACACCCATCATCTTTTTTTTCAAGTAAAAAAAAATAATTGTTTGTTAAGGGGGGGGGGATCACAAAATGAGATGATTTGTTATAACCTGTGAAGGTTTGCCATAAAAAACAATGAAAGCAGTAGGAATATCAGGAAAAATAGTTGAAGCAGATGTGAAAATATCCTTGGGGCAGGGGAAAAAAGGGGGGGAGACTGGGGATGGATAAGGAGAAGGTGGAAGAAAGAGCAATGAATCAACAAAAAAACAGCCGGTGGTAAATATTCGGGTTGGTATTGTAATGTTTGGACAGTGCCCATCTTCGCCTGTTTGGGATGGCGTAGATACTGATGCTGTGTGAGCACAGGCCAAAACAGGTGAAGATGGGTGCTGACCGAATATTGACAGCCGGTGAATCCCCTTTGACTTAAAAATTCACAGGGGCATTCACCGGCAGAAAGCTAAATCTTGACGTTCCAGACCGCCCGGACCAGATCCCGTAAAAATTTGGGAATACCGGATATCATAAGCATCAAGGCGCCCAGCACAATAACAAGACGCATGGGCCAGATGATGGGATCCCAGATGGTGCCTGAGGTCAACTCCTGGTTCACGGCTTCCCAGAACCAGATGCTGCCGTGCCACAGCAATACACCACTGAAGAAAAAGAGAAACAGATCCGTTACCATAAGATCAAACCAGGCCTGGGTCCTGGGACGCCAGTTGTTGTAAAAAACATCCACCCGGATGTGGGCACCATACCGTTCTGCATAGGCACCGGACATAATATAGGTAACACCGCACAGATACACCGTCAGCTCAAGTCCCCACACAGTGGGGGCATTGAAAAAATAACGCATTACCAGCTCATAGCAGATTTGCAAAGTGGCCATCAAAATAAGCAGGGAGACGGCCTTGCCCTGCATTTCACTTATTTTGTCCAGGGCATTTGCAATTTTTGCCGTGGCCGCAAACGGTGTATCCTGATTCATGGCTTGTAGGTTTTGTTGTGTCATTGTTTGCTCCTTTTATTGCATCATCAGGTTGGGAAGCCAGAGAATGATCTGGGGAAAGATCATGCATAGAATCATACCCACAACCTGAAGCGCCATGTAAGGCAGGACGGATTTATAAAGATCCGCCATGGTCACATCGGGCGGTGCCACGGCTTTGAGATAAAAGATGGAGTACCCAAAGGGCGGAGAGAGATAGGCAATTTGCAGATTAAGATTGAATATGACGCCGAACCACAATGGGTCAAATCCCAGTTGGGTAATAACCGGTACAAAGATGGGGGCAAGGAGAACGGTGATACCGATAATGTCCAGTACCATGCCAAGGAAAAGCAGAATAACCTGGATGATGATCAGTACCAGCCAGGGATTCAGGGGGAGGGCCACCAGTGCGTCTTTTACAAAATCGGCCCCGCCGCCCAGTGTATAGGTGGCAATGAATACCATGGCACCAAAGACGATCCAGAGTATAAGCCCCACGGTTTTCATGGTTTCGTACAGGGAATCGCTCAGGTTTTTCCAGTCCAGCTGTTTTCTTACCCCGGCACATATAATGGCACCCAAGGCCCCCACACCGGCAGCTTCACCCGGGGTGGCAATACCGCCGAAGATGGAGCCCATGACTCCCATAATCAATACAATGGGAAGAATGAGGGATTTAAACATGGCAAGTTTCTGGATGAACGGAATATTTCGTTCTTCGGCGGGAGCGGCCGGTCCGGCGGATGGATCCAGATAACACTTAATGAGGATGTAAGCGATGTAAAGCCCACCAAATAAAAGTCCCGGTCCCACACCTCCCATGAACAGTTTACCAATGGATTCACCCACGGTGACGCCGTACACGATGAACATGATACTGGGGGGTACCAGTACTCCCAGTGCACCGCCTGCCACAATGGCACCAAGGGCCATATGGCGGTCATACCCCCGCTGGAACATGAAGGGCAGGGCGATGAGCCCGGTGATGGTGACATCTGCGCCCACGGTACCGATCATGGCGGCAAGTACCGTGCAAAGCAGAATGGTGGCTGCGGCAATCCCCCCCCGGAGTCCCCCCACCCAGACCTGAATGGCCTTGAACAGATCATGGGCAATGCCGGATTTCTGCAGCATGTTGCCCATGAAGACGAAAAGGGGGATGGCGATCATGCTGAAACTGCCCATGACATCCCACACCCGAAGCACCACAAGGGACATGGCATCGGGTCCCCACATGAAAAAAGCAAATATCAGTCCCAGACTTCCGGTGGTCCATGCCAGAGGAATTCCCAGTGCCAGCAGCGCAAAGAAAGAACTGAACATCAATAGGGTTAGTAATCCTGGCTCCATAAGATCTCCTTAATATATCCATGGCAAAAATGGTTGCCATATCCAAGCGTGATTTGGTGAAGATGGGGTGCTGGCCGAATATTTACCAACATCATCCACACTGGTGGGATGATGTTGGTATGAAATCCATTTTATTTGATGGAACCCGTTAATTTAAGGTAATCCAGGATAGAGTCGATGATCCTTTCAGACATGGGGCTTTTCTTTTTCCAGTCATTGGCCACCTCAAGGGAAATTTGTCTGGCCTTGGCCATATCCTCACTGGAAAGCTGGGTATGAACAAGCCCTTTTGCCTTCATTTTCTGCAGTGCCCGGGCGCTTTCCGCTGCGGACTGATAATCAAACCGGGCATCCAGCTCAAAGATCCAGGACTCCATCAGGGCCTTGAGATCCCCGGGTAATTTGTCCCAGGCTTTTTGATTAACGGTGAAATCACAGGTGGCGGTGTTGCCGTGGAAGGAGGGGTAAAGGACATATGCCGTAACTTCATGGAGACCGATATCATGGTTTTCCGCAAGGCTTACAAACTCTGCTGCATCCACAACACCCGTGTCCAGAGCTGTGTAAAGTTCTCCACCACCCATTTTTACCGGAGATGCGCCCAGTTTTTGAAACAGCTCCGATGTAAGCCCACCGGCGGTTCTGATCTTGATACCGTTGAAATCAGACAGCTGTTTCAGGGGCACCTTGGACATGATGGGCTCAGCACCCACCAGGGCCGGTCCCACATAATGAACCTTGTATTTTCCATAGAGTTCCTGGGCCAGCTCCAGACCACCGAAGTAGTAACTCCAGATTTTCACATCACTGGTATTTTCCCAGATGTTCATGAGACTGAACAATGCTGCAAATGCGGGATCTTTGCCGGCATAGTAAGCCGGGGCGTTAAAACCGCACTCAAAAATGCCCATGCCCATGGCATCCAGCTGCTCAAATGGACCCACAAGGGAACCAACCCCATAAAGTTGAATATCCAGACGTCCGTTGGAGGCGGCTTTTAAGTCCTGCAACGACTTTTCCAGTGCCTTATACCCCACACTTCCCGATACGGCATAGGTCTGGGCCCGCCATTTGTAGACCTTTTCCGCGGCCATGGCATTGGTTGAAATAAATCCGCAAAGCGTAATAAAAGATATGGCAACGATCATACATTTAACTGCTTTTGCATACTTCATAGAACTCTCCTTCTTCATAAGGGTTTAAAATCATATGCTATTGTTTCATGTGAGCTATTGATGTACGAATTTTAAAAAAAGGTGCAAAACAAGTTTACCATCTGGAATGTTTCCAAAGGGTCATCTTTACTCAACGCTTAATTTCAGGGGTGTGTATTCCGAATTATTAAGGTTTTGCACTATTCTTAGGAAATCCCCAACCCTGAAATTAAGGGATGATCAATCAGATGATCGATCAATGGTGGTTTTGAATTTATGAGGTTAAATCAGCCATACATGCCATAAGCGTTCGCCGGGAAAGGGTTTCGGCCAGATCCCTTCGATAATCGGCACTGGCTCTCAGGTCGGTGATGGGGGTGATTTCCCGGCCCACCATTTCCGCACATTGTGCCAGAACATCCTCGGTAACGGGTTTACCTGCAAGAAATGCCTCGGCCCCGGGAACCCGAATCGGTGTGGGGGCCACAGAGCCAAGTGCAATGCGGGCCGCTTTGCATACACCATTTTCCACCTTTAGCCAGGAGGCTGCCGATACAATGGAAATGATCACCGCATCCCGGGTGCCGATTTTTTGAAAATGAACGGATTCGTCAGGCTTGAGGGCGGGAAACTCAATGGTGGTCAACACCTCATCCGGGGCCATGACATTCTTTCCCGGCCCGGTGAAAAATTGATTTAGAGGCACCTTTTTTTTCCCGTCTTTACCCTCAAATATCACAGATGCACCCAGGGCGAGCAGGGAGGGGACCGTATCCCCGGCCGGAGAAGACATGGCGATGTTGCCGCCCATGGTTCCCACATTTCTCACCTGGGGGGAGGCCATGGTGCCCATGGCATGGCAAAGCCCGGGGGCATGTTTTTGAACAATATCCGATGCCATGATCACGGACAAGGGTGTAACCGCACCAATGGAGACAAGCCCATCGGCTTCTTTAATAAAATTTAATGCATCAATTTTCTTTATATCAATGAGCGACATGCCGTCACTGAAAGACCATCGTCCGCCCCGAACAGCGGGAATAAAATCGGTACATCCGGCAACGATTTTGTAATCCCCCTGGATGGTTCCAAAGAGCGCCATGAGCGCTTCCATATTTTCAGGACAATGGTATACCAGGTCGGGCAATGCCCTTGAACCCACAAAATTTTTCATGTGATACCTCTTTTTTATATGAAAAGGTCGCTTTCAAGTCTACCTCAGCTGAGCCCCTCCCCCGATGGGTAATAGGAACCGGACAATCGAGCTGTCTACAGTTCCGGTCCGGGACCATTGCCCGTCGGGGGAGGGGCGGCATAATGCCATTTACCATTTTCAATATTCGTTGTGTCCGCCAGGACATGCGGGTTATATGAAACTTACCACCAGTTGCCTGCATCCTTGGCCTGTTTGGCCCGTCGGATGGAGTTGACGATGTTTACATACCCGGTACAGCGACACAGGTTCCCCTCAATGGCTTTGCGGATATCCATATCGGAGAGTTCCTCGTCTTCCCACTGGTTTATCAGGGCATAGGCCGACATCACCATACCCGGGGTGCAGAATCCGCACTGAAGTCCCAGTTCATCCACAAAGGCCTTCATCAATGGGTGCAGTTCCTTTCCCCTCATGAGTCCCTCCGAGGTGATAATGGTGGAACCCTGGGCCGATGCCGCCATGACAAGGCAACTGTTCACCGGTTGACCGTCCATGAGCACGGTGCAGGCACCACATTCTCCCTCTTCACAGCTTCTGTGGACACTCTGCTGATTAAGAACGTTACTTCGAAGTACTTCAAGCAGGGTGGCATTGGCGTCAATGTCAAGGTTCCAGGTGGTGTTATTTATGTTCAATGTAACCGGCATTTTCATTTGGATTCCTCCTGTTTCTTCCGGGCTGCCACAATCCAGCTTCTGACCCGTTCCGGTGTTGCAGGCGATTCATTTACTTCGATGTTAAAGGGGGTCAGGGCATCTTCAATGGCCGCCAGAATCACGGCCTTACTGCCGATAATGGGGGCTTCTCCCATGCCCTTGCTGCCCGTTTCCGTAAAGGGGGACGGGGTTTCCAGGTGGGCCACTTCAATGTCCGGGGCCTCCACCGCCGTGGGAATCAGGTAGGTGGAAAAGGAGGAGGTCATCAACTGTCCCTTGTCGTTGTAATCCAGCCGTTCGTACAGGGCTTCACCAATGCCCTGGACAATGCCGCCGTGGATCTGTCCGTCCACGATCTGCTTGTCGATGATGGTGCCGGCATCGTGGACATGGGCATACTTGATAATCTTTGTGGCGCCTGTGTCAATGTCCACCTCCACCACGGCAACGTCCGCCGATGTGCAAAAGCTTGTGTAGGATGATCCTGATTCCGGGGTGGTGGGGCTGTACCAGGTGGTGGTGACATCCAGCAGGTGGTCATGGTTTTTCAAAATTTCAGCGGGAAGTCCCCGGGGACCGGGGAAAAAGTAGGCTTTTTCCGCAAGTTGTTTGTAGGTCAACTTCTCGTCCGGATTGTTGGAAGAATAGATCATACCGCCTTCCAGAACAAGACTCTCTTCTTCCGCCTTCAAAAAGGCTGCCGCACACTGGCACACCTTTTTCTTTATGATTTTGGCGGCCTTGGCCACGGCACTGGCCGGATAGACGGCCCCGCGACTGGACAGGGGACCCTGGCCGATATAATCCGAGGTCACCGGTTTTACAAGTACATCCTCCCGGTTGCACCCTAAAATATTGGACACAATAATGGCATGGCTGGCCTCACTTCCCTGTCCGATCTCGGTGCGATCACTGTGTACTTCAATGGTGCCGTCGGCGGTGATCTGAACCCGGGCCTGGGTAATGCCGCCCATCTGACAATTGGGCACGGCCACCCCTGCGGGTTCAATGGCTGATATCACACCGATACCGATGTATTTACCCTCTTTAAGATATTGCTCTTTCTTGGCCCGGACCCCATCCACATCGGCCATCTCCAGCGCCTTTTTAAGGGTACCCGGGTAATCGCCGCTGTCGTAGACATAGCTGTTAATCTGATGGTAGGGGAATTCGTCGGGCTGGATGTAATTTTTTAAACGAATGGCTTCGGGGGTCATGCCAAGTTTTCGGGCAATCTGGTTTAAGGCATGTTCAATGAACTTGATTCCCTTGTCCTTGCCATAGCCCCGGTAGGCGCAATAAAAGGATTTGTTGGTGACGGCTCCCACGCCTTCAATGTGCATGCCCTTCCAATGGTACATGTTGGGCACGGCGGAACAGGCGGGAAAAATACTCAGGGCTGCAATGCCCTTGTTGGTGCTTTCCACACCCAGATCATGGGTCACGGTGGCCTTTACCCCTAAAAGGGTGCCGTCATTTTTATAGGCCACATCCCCCTCCCAGAACACATCGCGCTGGTGGGGACCGGTGACGATGAAATCCTTCTGGGGTTCAAACCATTTCACATGGCGGCCGGTGAGCTTGGATGCCAGGGCCACCACGTTTTCTTTCCAGGCATGGATTTTAAGCCCGAATGCGCCACCGATATCCACGGCATTTATCTTTACCTTTACCTCGGGCATACCAAGGGTTGCGGCAATGTTATGCCGGGACAGATAGGGGGTTTGAAATGATCCCCACATCTCCAGGCTGTCTCGTTTGAGGTTGTAATGGGCCACACATCCCCGGCCCTCAATGGGAAGACCGGTGACCCGTCCTTCCCTTGTTTTTATGTGCATCACCTGATCTGCCTCTTCAAAGGCGGCATCGGGTTCTCCAAAATCAAATTTCAGATGCACCTGCTTGTTGTCTTCCCAGTCATCGTAAAGTCTGGGGGCATCGGCCTCCAGGGCCTCCAGGGCATTTCCCGCCACTGCCAGGGGCTCATATTCCACTTCCACAAGGTCCGCCGCTTTCCGGGCTGTTTTTTCATCCTCGGCCACCACTGCGGCCACAGGTTCTCCGTACCAGCGGACCTTATCCCTGGGCATGGCATAAACATTGGCCAATTTCCAGGTCCATCCCTTGCTTTTGAAATTAGCCTGGACTGGCAGCGGGTTAGTGTATTTTACCATGTCTTCGCCGGTAATCACCGTGAGTACACCGGGAACCTTGAGGGCCTTGTCCACTTCCAGCCGTTTAATCACGGCGTGGCCATGGGGACTTCCCACAAACACCAGATGGGCCATGCCGGGAAAATCAAGGTCATCGGCATACTGGCCCTTTCCTGATATTAACCTTGTTTCTCTGTTTTCCACACTATCCTCCTCATCCTCTGTGTAAATTCAGGCTTGGTCATAAGATGGGCCACCCGTCACAATTGGTGGGTCAATGGGGTCAGGGTTGTGTTATTGTGCTTTTGGCATCTACCTGTGTCTCAAGGTGAATTTCAACAAAAGCGCCCATAACGCAAGCCTGACCCCTTCCCATCATGGCCCATCTTATGACCAAACCCGCAAATTCAAATATGAACCGTTACGGGCAGATCTGCAGGGGCTTATTTATTGGGCGAAATTTCGATGACATTATTCACAGGGCACACGGACAGGCAGCCACCGCAACCCACACAGTTTTCCTGTTTGACATACACATGGCCGTCGCCCTGCTGCATGGCATCGGAAAAGCAAGCCTTGAGGCATATGCCGCAATCCTTGCAGATCTCTTCATTGACACGGGCTTTTTCTGCGGGCATCTGGGAATATTCAATGGCAGCGTCCGTGGCAATACCCAGCATATCGTCAATGGTGGCATAGCCTTTATCATCCATGAATTTTTCAAGGCCCCGAACCTGTTTGCCCAGCCACTCATATCCATAGCACATGACGGCGGAACAGATTTGAACCACACTGGCTCCGGTCATGATGAACATGACAATGTCCCGCCAGTCGTAGGCACCATTGGTACCGGTGATGGGAAGGTCTTTACCAAATGCGGTGCGTACCTCGTTGATCCAGCGAAGGGTCAAAGGTTTCACCCAGGGACCGCCAATGCCTGCCTTGCCGTAAATCAGGGGTTTTCCCGTTTCAATGTCCGGGACAAATCCGATGAATCGGTTGGTCAGGGTAACGGCACCGGCACCGGCGTCCTTGAGCATGCCGGAAAACTGAACCAGATCGGTGACTTGGGGGGTAACTTTAATGATGATGGGCACTTTTACGGCACTGGAAACGGCATTGGTGATTTCGCAGGCATAGTTAAAATCCTGTCCCACGTTCATGCCGGTGCGAACGCCGGGCATCAGTTTGGGATGGGGGCAGCCAAAGTTCAATTCAATGAGGGGCACCCCGCCGTCTTCCATCTGTTTGCCCAGATCCACCCAGCCGTCTATTTCGGTGGAGCCGATGCTGCCGATGACCACGGCCTTATTCTGCTCCGCATATTTCACCGTCTCCCGGATTTCCTTCATGAACTCCTTGGGGGTTTCAAGGGCAAGGCCACTTCTACTGTAAAGGCTGAAGGCCCGGGGTACTTTTCCCCGGCATACCTCGTGTTTTTCGTTGAGAAATCGCCATTTGGCCCGGGTGGTGAGTTCACGCATGGCCGGGGAATCGGTCATGGTTTTTGCAATGACGGAGCCAGCTCCGGCATCAATACATTTTTTCATGTTTGCAGCGTTCAAGGTGGGTTCAGCAGATGCGGCCGCCACGGGATTTTTAAAGTGAACACCACAAAAATCAATTCCTAAATTTGCCATTATTCATATCCTTATAATATTTAGATTTTTATTTCTGATTTTTGCATCAGTTGAGCCAGTTCACCCTGCCGGCAAGGCCGGGAAATGTTTTTCTGGCTGCGGCAACCTTTTCAATATCGATTTCGGTGCGGACAACGGTTTCTTCATCTCCGCCACCGGCCATAACAATACCCCATGGATCAACCACCATGCTGTGGCCCACAAACTGAACCCCCTGGTTCATGCCCACGGCATTGGAAGAAACAAGAAAACACTGATTTTCCATGGCCCGGACCCGATTCAGCATCTGCCAGGCTTCCAGCCTTGGATAGGGCCATGCCGAACACACCAGAAAGATTTCTGCGCCTTTGTCCACCATTTTTCGAAACAGTTCGGGAAATCGCAGATCAAAGCAGGTGGCCATGCCGATTTTCCCCAGGGGGGTGTCCACCACGGAAACGGCATCTCCGGGGGTTAAAATCTGGGTTTCTTTTGAATTGAATCCAAAAAGATGAATTTTACGATAACTGCCGGCGATCTCTCCTTTGGGAGAAATCAGATAGCTGGAGTTGAAAAGATGCTCTCCTTCTTTTTCCACAAAACTGCCGGAATGGAGCCAGGAATTGGTTTTTTCTGCCATGGTGCGAAGCATGGTCAGGGTGGGTCCGTCTTTTTTTTCGGCTTCTGTTGCATAGCTGTCAAAGCTTAAAAATCCCAGATTCCACATCTCCGGCAGCATGATGAGGTCGGCATCGGCACAGGCTTGAATCTTAGCTGCCGCCTTTTCAATGGTTGCCGCCTTGTCTCCTTCAATAACCGACATCTGAATTGAGGCAATTTTCATTTTGTTTTCCTCTCTCGTCATTGATAAGTTTTTCAATTTGTCACTACATACCTGATTTTATCATAAATCAAAATAATATATGCAGTATGAAAAATGAGAACTTACGACGCATGGGCACCTCTGATTTATCCATTAAATTTCCATGTAATCAAGGGGCAGCACATCGTAGGAAAATTCAATCCTGCGATTTAATTTGATGTCCACCAGCTCCCCTGAAAACTTATCTGCAAAGATAAACTCATCGGTGAGCATTTTAAAGGTACCCGAATAAATCACCGTGCCGTCCAGAGGGCCTTCTATTTTTCCTTTAACAAAGGTTATCAATTCGGAAGGATTGAGCAAAAGTCCCAGTTCACCTTCCTGGTAAAGTGTGGTTTTTCCATCCTTGACAACCGAGCACCGCATGGTCAGGGTATCCCAATGATCTTTGATTTCATCCAGGGGCCACACGGTTTTAGAAGCGATGTTGGGGCAGATCTGTTTGGATCTGGGAATATGGAATTCTTCCAGATTTCGGTCGGTGTGATCACTGCCCACCCCTACGTATACTTCATCTTCATTTTTTATGAACAACACATATTCAAGCTCTCCTGAGGTTTCATCGCCAAACACCTCCATGGCGGAATCCGTGGACAGCGCACGCGTTACCACCGGATACAGCGTCGGGGTGCTGTCCGGGACTTCAATGCCTTTTTCTGCAAGCTCAGTTAAATGGTGTCGCACTTCTTCCTGATTTTTTCCTGTGAAACCGGCATTGACCATTTTGGTATAGCTGAATCGCAATGGCCTGGCGCCTTCTTTAGTTTCCAGTGTAAGATCTATCTCCAAAATTCATTTCCTCCCCGTAAAAAAGCGTTATAGCCACCGTATCCAGCCCGGTGGACTGCAAAATCGTTGTCCGGCGATTTTCATGTCCATTGAAAATCGCCCGGATACAAGCAAAAAATCAGACCTATTTCTTATGATACCTGATTTCAAATGTGACGCAGCCGTTGGGAATTTTGTAGGGTCCATGGAGCATTCCCGGAGGACGACAGGCATAGTACCCCGGTAGATAGGTCTCTTTCTTGGCGATGTCGGTGAGGGTGCCTTCAATGAGCAGTACCTCTTCCCAGAATTCGTGTACCAGGGTTTCCGAGGTTTCAATGCCCGGGGGGAATTTAAGCATGCGGGTATAATCACCGGTTTCAGGGTCAAGGCTTAAAATTTTCTCCTTGATTCCAAGGGTATCCCCTTCCACTGGTCTCCACTCATACTCGGTGTCGTAATCAATAAATTCTATTTCCGGTTTTGCCATGACAACCTTCCTTTATTGTTTTGATTTGATTATTTTAACGGCAGATTTGCTCTGGTCCAGATGGACCGTCATGTGCAAAAGTGCCTCCTCTACATCTCGTTTTCTTATTGCATCAAAGATATTGGAATGTTCAACGATGACTTCCTTCATTCGTCCCCGGGCCGTAAGGGCTCGAATCCCCATGAGTTGCAGGATATCTCTGATGTTTTGGATGATGGATACCATGCGGCCATTGCCGGTGAGGCGGCTGATGGCCACATGGAAGTTACGATCAATTTCCATGAAGGTAATGGGGTTTTCCACCTGGTCTAAAAGCTGTTTTTGCTTTTCAAGGCATTGTTCCAGAGCGGAAAGCTCATCGCCCTTCCAGGTGTGACATATTTTTTTAACCGATGCCAGCTCAATGACATATCGAAGTTCAAAAATTTCTTCAATATCTTCCCGGCTGAATTTATTCACCATCACCCCTTTGCGGGGCAGAAAGGAAACCAACCCCTGGGAAGAAAGCTCCAGCAGGGCTTCCCTGACCGGTGTTCGTGAAATACCAAGCTGTTCGGCAAGGCCCTTTTCGTTATAAATTACGTCGGATGTCAAATTGTTGGTCAATATGGAGCTGCGAAGGGCATCGTATGCCATTTTTGCCAGGGGTGCTGGTTTTTTTAGTTCTGCCAATCCCTCTAAGTCAGTCAGTACCATATTAGAAAATGTCCTTTGTTAGCATGTTTAATGTGATATATTACATGTGTAATTAACCATGTCAAGCTATTTTAATTGTCTGGTGCGGTTTTTTTATGGCCGATGGGGTGCTGAAGGGCTTATTTCTTGACAGTATTAATGGTTACGTGCAATATATCAAACAAACAATATTAAGATCAATCAGGAGTAAGATGGAATTAACTGAGTTAAATAAACCGGAACCCTTGGCCAAAATGGCATACAATGCCCTTCGTGATTCAATTTTGTCCAACACCCTTACCAGCGGCACTATCTATAACGAAAAAAATCTGGCTCAACAGCTGGGTATATCCCGAACCCCGGTCAGGGAAGCCCTGCTGGAGCTTTCTTCCCAGGGACTCATCGAATTTCTTCCCCGCAAGGGGGTGGTGGTGAACAGTTTTAAAGAGCAGGATATCAACGAGATCTTTGAGCTTCGCCAGATTATTGAAACCCATGCCTTTAAAATGGCCTGTACCAGATCTCCCAAAATAGATTTTACTGAAATGGAGCAATGTGTTGAAGCCCAGCGTCGTATTGCCATGGAATCCGGTGAGATTTCAAAGTTCATGGAAATTGATCGCACCTTTCACATGGCCTTTGCCCGGCAAACGGGAAATCAAAGACTTATTGCCATCATGGATAATATCAGGGATATTCTCCATATTATGGGCAGCTACGCCCTTGTGGTGAAGGGACGTATGCTTGAGGTGGTGCAGGAACATAAAAATATTTTAAACGCCGTTAAAGCTGGAGATGTCGAAAACACATTAACACTTCTTTCAGCTCATCTGGATCAAAGCAAATCGGCAGTGAGCCACAAGATCGACTCCCATCCCCGGTAATTGATCATTTTCTTTTTCCCATCCCCCATTGGGGACAGCCATCAAATCCATGAGGAAACATAGCAAATGAAAAGTATTCCTGTTGAACAGGCCGTTGGAATGATTCTGTGCCATGACATCACGGAGATTGTTCCGGATATATTCAAGGGCCCTGCCTTTAAAAAGGGGCATGTAATTACACAAGCAGATATCCCCCGATTGCTGGATATGGGGAAGCGGCATATTTATGTGTCTGATTTCAAAGGTAGAATCCACGAAAATGATGCTGCCCTGCGCATGGCTTCGGCAGCCTGTGGACGGGGGCTTGAATTAACCGCACCGGTGGAGGGAAAGGTTACCTTTGTAGCAAAACACAAGGGGCTTTTAAAAATAAACATTGAAGCCCTTGAAAAAATCAATGCCATTGATGAAGTTATGTTTGCCACACTTCATTCCCTCCAGACCGTTGAAGAAAAACAGGATCTGGCAGGCACCCGCATTATCCCCCTGTCCATTGAAGAGGAAAAAATAAACGCGGTGGAAGATATCTGCCGGGCCCATTTTCCCATCATTGAAATAAAACCCTTTGCACCGCTTAAGGTGGGAATGATTATCACCGGCAGCGAGGTGTTCAGTGGCAGAATAAAAGATAAATTCGGTCCGGTGGTGAAGAGAAAGTTCAAGGAGCTGGGAAGTCATGTGTTCCGTGAAATTCTGGTGTCAGATGATCGTGACATGACCCTTAAAGCCATCCATGATCTGGTGGCGGATGGTGCCCAGATGATCGCTCTTACCGGCGGTATGTCCGTTGATCCCGATGATCAGACCCCGGGCTCCATCCGTGCCGCCGGTGGCCGTGTGGTCACCTATGGTGCTCCTGTTCTTCCCGGCGCCATGTTCATGCTTTCCTTTCTTGATAAAATTCCCGTCATCGGTTTGCCTGGCTGCGTCATGTACCACAGGGCCAGCATTTTTGATCTCATTGTGCCCCGGCTCCTGGCAGGGGAACCGGTGGATCGCACCACCATTGCAGGCATGGGGCATGGGGGCTATTGCTCAAACTGCAAAGATTGCAGGTTTCCCGTTTGTGGTTTTGGAAAATAGCGTTTAAGTTGTGTCCGCCAGGACATGTGGGTTTATATGAAAAGGTAGCCTTCAAGTCTACCTCAGCAGAGCCCCTCCCCCGATGGGCAATAGGAACCGGACAATCGAGCTGTCTACAGTTCCGGTCCGGGACCATTGCCCGTCGGGGGAGGGGCGGCATAATGCCATTTACCATTTTCAAGATTCGTTGTGTCCGCCAGGACATGCGGGTTAAAAAGTGGTTACTGGGTTTTGGGTTATAGATACTGGGTTCTAAAAGCAACTACTTTTTCATTGTTCGTTGTGGCTGGTGGTTACAGCCATGTATGTTATACCCAGGTCCCAGAAATAAATGGAAAAAAAGGCCATGATACCTTCAAGGTAACATGGCCTTTTTCGGTATATCGGTTAGGCATTCTTCATATCACATCAAAACTACTTTACACTTTTCAGGGGCGAGCACCGGAAAATGGCTATTCGCCCCATGAAAGTGTGAAGTGGGGATGAAGGATGCCATAGGTTATTGCACTATTTTATTTTTCAGTTGGGAACTGCTCTTTATAAAGCTCTGCTGCCACCTGTGGTCCCAGCCACAGACTGGGCAGCAGAATAAAGCCAACAGGCACAGCCGTCACCACAATAAAGGACTGCAGCGCTGAAATACCCCCCTGACCAATGGCCAGCAGCACGGCTGCCACAGCCCCCATCATCACGGCCCAGAAAACCCGCATGCCCGTCGGGGGATCATCTTCACCGGTTACGGCAATGGAAATGGTCAAGGCCATGGAATCGCCGGTGGTGGTGAGAAAAATGATAATGAGTACCAGGAATGCCGGAACCATGATAAAGGACAAAGGCAGTTGCTGGACAATGGCAAGTAAAGCGGCCGGCAGTCCGGAATCACTTAGGGCCTTGGATACGGAACCGGGGTTGGCCAGTTCATAAAAAATACCGGAGCCGCCCAGGACGGAAAACCAGAAATTGGTGACGATGGGGGCAATGACACCCACGGCCATTATGATTTCACGGATGGATCGTCCCCGTGAAATGCGGGAGATGAACACGGCCATCATGGGACCATACCCAAGGAACCATCCCCAGAAAAAAACCGTCCACCAGCCAAGCCATCCCTCATCACCCCGGTAAAGTGTCAACAGGGGAAATTCTTTTATATAGGTGCCAAACCCCGTAAGAAAAGAGTCAATGATAAACCCGCCGGGTCCCAGAACCAGAATGATGGCGATGAGGGCAATGGTAAGCAAGACGTTGAATCTGCTTAATATCTGAATACCCTTTTCAAGTCCGCTGACAGCTGAAATCGTGTAGATGATCACAAGGCCAATGATGATGCACAGTTGGGTTAAGTAAACATCGGGAATACTGAAAAGCTGCTGAAGGGAAAAACTCAGCTGGAGGCCCAGAAAACCAATGGGACCAATGGTTCCGGCTGCCACGGCGATAATGGATGCCGCATCAACGGCCACCCCCAGCCAGTTGTTCATGATTTTTTCACCGAAAAGGGGATACAGCAGCGCGCGGGGTTTTAACGCTACCCCTTTATGGTAATGGCTGTACATCAGTACTACGGCGCTTAGTGTTCCCAGAATGGCCCAGGCAAGAAACCCCCAGTGCAGGTAACTCTGGGCAAGGGCCGGTGCCACCGCCGCCTTTGTTGCAGATTCAATGCCCTGGAACAACGGGGGGGTGGAGGTGAAATGATACATGGGCTCGGCGGCGGACCAGAACACCCCACCGCCTGCAAGCAGTGTACACATGATGATGGCGATCCAGCGAAAAGTGCTCATTTCCGGTTTGTCGACGTTTCCCAGTTTGATACTGCCGTATTTGGAGCATGCCAGCACAATGCTGATCAAAAAGGTCAGCAATAACAGCACCTGCCAGTAGGCACCGAAATATTTACATGAAAAGCCAAAGGATTTGTTTACCATCCCCGATACAAAATCAATGTTCACAAGGGCTGCCACAACAAATGCCAGCACAATGCCGCCACTCCATCCAAACACGGGCCAGTCAATGCCCTTTGATGTTGCTTCTTGTTCGTTTGCCACTGTTACCTCCTTTTATTCGGTTTAATTAAGAATATGTATTTCAAGCCTGGGCTTGGTCAACGATGGTATCAATCTTTTGTTCAATTGATGTTGAAAGGCGATTTTCAGGCCTTGCTTTGATCATGTCCAGCATTCGTTCCCGGGCAACGGTGTAAATATCTTTGGCACCGTCCTTTTCCCATAGGTCCCAGTTGCGGCGTTCCAGCAATCCGGGAAGCCACAGCTCTTTTCTGAAATTCTGGAAGGTGTGGGGCTGTGCCAGAAAATTGCCTCCGGGTCCGACATTTTTCATGACATCCATGGCAATGGTTGAGGTGTCCACCACAAGTTCCCGTGTCACACGTTTGATGGCGGCCATGCAGTCATCACAGAAAATAAGATCGGCAAAATCCACCACCATATCCATATCCAGCTGCATGGAATCCAGCAGATCCGCGCTCATACCCCCCATGGTGCCGATCATGCCTGTTTCAAATCCCGCCTGGGCATCCAGCACTTTGGCGTCCCGCAGCAGGGACGGCATGCGAATGGGAAGATCAAGGTATCGGCCCATCTGGGACATGGCCACCTTGAGAATGCCGAATTCCGGACAGGCCATGGAGATGTTGCCGGTTTTCATGTCAATGCCCCGGGCAAAGCTGGTATAGATCACGGGGGAACCCGGATTGACAAGCTGGGAGACCACGATGCATGCCAGAATTTCCGCATGGGCCTGGGCAATGGTGCCTGCAATGGTGACGGGAGAGGAGGTGCCCAGTATGGGGCCGGAACTGACGATGGCCGGGATATTCCACTTGTTCATTTCCACAAGGGAATCGATGGTTTCCGAGCTGAGACCAAAGGGGGGCAGGGTCAGCACCCAGCCGGATATAAAGGGGCGTTTGCGAAATTCAGCTTCTCCGCCCACGGCAATGGATGCCATTTTTGCGGCATCTTGAACACAGCGTGCGCCGAACATACCCCCTGTTATGTGCTTTGTGGTGTTTTTGATGGTGGTGGCCCAGGTATACCAGTCGTTATAGGCACCGGGGACCTCCTGGGGAGTTACCAACCCACCGTTCACGCCCACATTTTCAAGCTGATCGGCCATGCGGGTGAGAACGGCAAGATCTTCATTGGTGGCTGGCCGTTTCAAGCGGGTGTGAGGGTCCATGACATTCACGGCCATGGTCATGCAGGCAAGGCTGGGATCATGGGTTTTAAAATGAATATCCTTGGCAGCATCCCGGGCATAAAGTACCACTTCATCTCTTTTCGGAACTGTGGAAAGGGCGGATACAACCATGTTCTCCGGAATTCTTACGATATTGCCGTCCACGATATCGGCGCCGGCCTTTTTTAAAAGAGTCAATGTCTCTTCGTGGGGCATTTTCATGCCGATTTCACGGAGCATTAAAAGGGATTGGTTATGGAGAGAAAGTATTTCCGCTTGTGATAAAAATTTGATCGAAGGTTTCATAACGATGCTCCATTGTTTCTATTTCATTATTTGAGTTTTGTATTAAATTTAATATATCACTTTAAATAAGGATCCAGGTCCATATCGAAATTTTGTTTTTGCCGGTCATCATTTGTTTTTGGCTCATGTTGTGTTTCAGGTTTTTTTATTAAAATCGTTTTTGCGACGGGGTCAGGCTTGTGTTATCGCCATCTGTTTATACAAACCAAAGTCCCCAAGGATAATGCAAATAACGCAAGCCTGACCCCAACCGGATTAGACCCTGAAATTCGGTATGGGCCTTATTTTTTAATGTTTTTTTGAAAAAATTTGCTCATCCAATGGCAGTGTGATGTCTCCGATGGGATCATCAGGTTAGCATAAGTGCCAGTGCTGGAAATTTGACCAAAAGCACGATCATTAAAGCAATTGCCATTACAAAGGGAATAATCCATAAAATAATATCTCGAATACTTCCTTTTCCGCGCACCCCCTGGGTGACATATAGGTTTAACCCCACAGGTGGCGTTATTAATGCCATTTCAACCAGAAGAATCATCACCACACCAAACCAGATAGGATCATAACCCAGGCTTACAATGATGGGATGAACCACCGGAATGGTTAATGCCATCATTGAGAGGGTTTCAATAAAAATTCCCAAAATAATATACATGCAGATAATGGCAAACAGTGTGTTGGAGGCAGAAAACCCAAGAGCATCAATAAAATCTGTGATTTGCCGGGTCACCCCAAGAGAAAGAAAAATAAAGTTTAAAAAATACGCGGCAAACAGAATCAGCATGATCATACCGGTGGTTTTTACTGTACCTTCTGTGGCCTCAACAAATGTCTTCCAGTTTAATTTTCCGTAGTAGGCGGTAATGGCTGTGGAAACAAGTACCCCTAAAGCCGCTGATTCTGTTGGTGTTGCAAGTCCAGTGTATATGGAACCCAGCACAACTATAAAAACCATAAAAATGGGAATCAAGTCTTTAATGCTGGCAAGACGCTCTGCCATGGTAGCCTTTGTGCTGTCGCTTCCTATGGAAGGGTTGATAACACAAACCATAAAAATGATAACCATGAAAAGAATCGCAAGGAGCACCCCGGGAACAATCCCGGCCAAAAATAATTTTGGAATGGAGGTATTGGTCAAAAAACCATATACAATAAGGTTTATTGAGGGGGGGATTAAAATACCCAGGGTACCTCCCGCGGCAATGGATGCGGCAAAGAAACCTTCATTGTATCCAAATCTTCTGCATTCAGGAAATGAGATGGTACCCATGGTTGCTGCGGTTGCCACACTTGATCCCGATGTGGCGGCAAATATTGCAGAGGATGCAATGTTTGCATGCAGCAGTCCCCCGGGTAACCATGACAACCATTTATCCATGGCTCTGTATGTCCGCTGTGCAATCCCCGATTTCACCAGGAGTTGTCCAAGCATTATATAAAGCGGAATGGCAAAAAGATTATAATCTGAACTGACATGCCAGATTACCTCTCCCATGGCTCTGTGAAATGGCAATGTAGAAAAGACTTTTGTCAGGACAAATCCCAGATTTCCCATTGCTGCTCCCACTGTCATGCTGGCCAGTAAAAACAGAATCAGTACGGTAAGTGTAACAATCCAGATCATTTCTTGTCCCCTCTCAGCCCTTGAATCTTTTTTATATCAATTCCGCTTTCTTCTTTAATTTCTTCATCCAGAACAGTGCAGCCTGCAAAATCAGCAATGTCCTGAAATTGACGATTCCAGGCCATTTTCAGGAGCACCACCGTAAATACAATCACAACGATAAAAAAGAACAAAATCCCTGAGAACCACAATACCTGTGGTATCCACATGGGGGTCTGAAGGGGGGTGTTGGCCCTGGAGAGCCTTGTAATCGATGTGTTTAAAGTTTTGAAAGTGTAATATGTCATTGGAGACACAAACACGGCAAGGGCTATAAAAGAGATTATATCAAGAAGTCGCTGTACCTGAAACGATAGTTTCGAGTATAAAAAATCAATTCGGATATGCCCTTTTTTTATGAGTGTATAGGACAGTGACCATGCACATATGATGGCGAAGGTATACGCAGATAATTCGTCGGCGCCCTTGGTGGAAACGGAAAAGAATTTTCTTAAAACAACTTCAAGGGCGATGAAGACAGACATGCCCATTAACAAAAAACCACACACAATGACAGAACAGTGCGACACCTTTTCAAGACTTTTTACAAATCCCATCATAAATGTCCTTTTATGCCTTTCAGCACTCTAAGGGAGTCAGTCGTTTTCAATTTATCGTTTTACCATGGGATACCGCAAACTGGGCTTGACAAACGGTAAATCAATAAGAACTGACTCGCTAAATGCGCTTCTCAATAGTGGTAAGGTTCAAAAACAGGTGGTGCTTTAATGGGTTCAGATTTGTGTTTTAGTTGGAGGCTGGGGGGGGATCCGCCTCCAGCTTTTGCCAAGTGTCTGTGAATACGAAAAACCTTCAACAAAAGCGTTAATAACACAAACCTGACCCCTTCCCAATGTGGGAGATGTTGTGCTTAAGGCCGGATTACTTTTTGGGAACGGCTTTTAATCCAACCACCTTTCCAATTGTGTTGTTCCAGCGTTCTGTAGCTTCCGGGCCCACCTGTTCAGCATATTTGGGAAGCACATACTCCTGCAGTATTTTTTTAGAAAGTTCCACATCTCCATCAGAAACCTCAATCGCTTTCATTTGAGCGTTTGTCCCTTCAAATGCACCGGTAGCTGTGAGACGTTGAATACCTTCCGTCGTTTCAGCTTCAGCCACAGCCCAAGCTGGGGCGATCACACTCTTTTCATACATTTCCATGAACATTTTTTGTTTTGCATCCCCAAGAGCATTCCAGGTGTTCATGTTCATAACGGCTGCCATAAGTGCCCAACCACCAACAGGAATTGGTTGCAAAAATTCGGTTACCTCACCCCATCCAGCATTATAACCAGGCAGACTTCCGGCAATGGCAGCATCAATAACACCGCGATTCAGGGCTTGAACGACTTCGGAAAATTCTGTTGTAACACCTGTGGCTCCCAGAGCATCCAGAAAAGCCGCTGTTGTCCAACCACTGCCACGTACTTTTTTTCCTTTGAGGTCAGCAAGGCTGTTTATGGGCACTTTGGAAAAAACCATTTGAGCAGGATATGGCGTAATACCGAGTAATTTAACATTGAAACAACGTTTAAAAGCCTCTTCCATAACCGGTCTATATGCCCGCACCACCTTGTCTGCGGTTTCCAGATTCCACGATAGTGCCGGCATATCCAGACCTGCCAGTTCTGGACAATCGGAGACAATATAGTTGGTTAAGGTGTGCCCAACATCAAAAATACCGTTGTCCATCTGCCTTAACAAACCAACGCCATTAACGTTGATCTGTCCGAGGGTTGAAACAATTTCCGCGGTAAGTTTACCACCACTTTGTTCGTTAATGCCTTTTGACCAGAAAGGACCTTCAATATTTTTATGAATGGAGAGAAAACTCCAACTTCCAACGACTCTAAAATGTTCGCCAAATGCCGGTATCGTAATACATAAAATAAACAAACCTGAAAAAAAAATTTTAACCAAATTTCCCATTTTAAGACTCCTTTTTTTTAATGTGTTCTCTTTCGGAAGGCGAGGTTACATAGGCCTTTAGCATAGCATCTTTACTTCGTTTTAAATGATAATTCATCAAGACCCTTGACTCCATGATCATCCCCTGGCGAATAGCATGCAGCAGATTCTCATGTTCCGTGATCACTTCGTCCATCCGCCCTTCAATCGCTACTGCGTGTAATCCCATCAGGTGCATATAGTCTCTGATATTCTGCATAATAACCTCAATTCGGGTGTTATCTGTGAGTTTACCCAGAAGTACATGGAAAGAACGATCAATCTCCACAAATTTATTGGGGGCGTTTTCTTTTATTGCACAGCGCTGGAAATTCAGGATTTCATCCAGGGTTTCAAATTGAAGCAAAGAAGCGGTTTGACAAATTTTTTCCACCGTGGCCAGTTCAATGGCGCTGCGGATTTCAAATATCTCTTCAATGTCCTTGCAGGTAAATTTTTTAACAATAAAGCCTTTGCGTGGCAACAGACAGATCAGGCCCTGGGATGAAAGCTCTAAAAGAGCTTCCCTGACCGGTGTTCTGGAAATCCCCAGGTTTTTCGCAATCTGGACTTCGTTGTACGTTTCGTCGATTTTTATTTCACCGGACAAAATGGAGCGCCGGATGGCAGTGTAAGCCATCTTAGAAAGGGACTCTGGTTGATTTAAGGGCGTAAAGTTAAGCATGGGCTTTCCTTGCCGGTTTCAGCCTTACCAAATCGTTCCCTTATGTTCAGAGATACTCCCATGAAACATTTCGGGTACTTTTGATGGGTAAATGAAGACCACTTAAATTTTTAACAAAACATAATGTATGTGATATATTACACGCGATATGTCTGTCAAGGAGTTTTTTTTGCCGATCTTGTGAGAGTGGGGCAGCTGAGCTTCACCAAAGATAAATTATCAAGCAGATTACGAACCATAAAAGGCAGACCCCCAACCCAGGGCCTGCCTTTTATTTGTTTCATCAGATTTAAAATTTATCCGGTCAAGTTCAGAAGGGTAGTTTTCGTGTATTCAGGTGAACATCTAATCATGGGATTGAAATTGAGGTGTAATTTCATTTACCGAAAGTATTTCTGACGAAATCTTATTGATGTTTTGTGTTATCCAGCCACATCAATGCCGGGGTCACATCCCAGATGCTTGTCCGGGTTGCTGCACTCAAAGTTGTGATGACGGGTATCTACATGTCCTTCTTCTCTTTCATTGTCTGATTCGATGTAATTTTTTTCTGTATCTTCCATGGCAGCCTCCATATATTGAATGTGTATTTATAGTTTTAAGTTTATTCTTGTATTATTTCCTGCCATACTCGGGCAGGATTTTTTTCAGCAGCATTTGTTTCTCATGTACTGCAGTGTTTCTTTGTTGTAAACAATCTACGCACCCAGGAAGATTGCGCAATGCTTGAGAAAGGGGAGATGATTGATAGGTATAATACCCCATTAATACCCGATCATCTTGTTATAGCTGGAAATATAATGTCAACAACCCTTGAGCGAAAGACTTAGGGAGTGTCTTGCCAAACGGTATGCCGTTTTTATGGATTATCAGGAGCATTATATGAATGCATTGATCTTGATTGGTGCGATTTGTCTGCTGGGAGGGCTTCTTCTGGCGGAAAAACAGGAAAGTATTGCGGGAAAACTCATCACAAAAACCCCTTTGTCCATGCTTTTTGTGCTGGTGGCATTGGTTCAGCCACGGCCGGACCCGTTTTATTATCGACTTATGACGGCGGGATTTTTTTTGAGCCTTCTGGGGGATACTCTGTTGGTGTTTTACCAGAGAGCTTTGTTTCTGGGGGGGCTGCTCTCTTTTTTGCTGGCCCATGTATTCTTTGTTCTGGCCCTGTTTAGTCTTGGCACGGGCCTGTCTTTGATTTGGTTTTTGATGTGTGGGATTCTGATTCTGGCGGGTGGCGGGGTATATTTCTGGTTAAAACCCCATCTGGGGAATATGAAAGTGCCGGCCATTGCCTATATGGTGGTGATTTCCTGTATGCTGGCCGGTGCTGGAAGAGTGGTTCTTGATCCGGGGGTACCGGGTGAGGGCAGGGCAGTGGTTTTTGCCGGGGCCATGCTTTTTTATCTTTCGGATTTTTTTGTGGCCCGGGATCGTTTTCTGGGAAAATCCTTTGTCAATCGGTTCTTTGGACTGCCTTTGTATTATGTGGGGCAATTTCTTTTGGCTTTTTCTGTTGGGCTTGTGGGCTGATTTCAATTCCAGAACATTCAACTGTTTTTAAGAGCTTGTTAACTGGATGCGCAACCCAAAATGATCTCTATTTTTCAAAAAACGATAATTATTCTACTGTGAAAAAATTCGAAACAAAAAAAAAGGCATTTTGATTAAAACCTCATGGGTTTCGAGTTCTCATTTTCCATACCACATGTGATGGTTTGGGCTTGGTCACAACATGAGCCACTTGCCACAATTGGCGGGCCGATGGGGTCAGGCTTGTGTTATTGTGCTTTTGACAACGCTCTGTATTTACAATTAAAACTCAAACAAAAGTGTCAATAACGCAAGCCTGACCCCCACCAGGGTGGCCCATGTTGTGACCAAGCCCGATGGTTTTAATTTTAACAGAACACATTATGTGGTGGCAAATTGGAGAACTTATGACTGACGAGTTAAAACATATCAAAATGCCTTTTTTTATGGCGTTGGGAATGGGCACCTGTCTCCTTTCAGAGTTAATGTAGAGCTTATTAATGTTTAACTGGCGGCAAAAGCGGCTTTAATTTTATCCACGGCCCAGTCAATATCTGGTTTGGTGATAACAAGCGGGGGGGCAAACCGGATGGTGTAGGTATGGGTTTCCTTGCACAGAATGCCCATTCTCATGAGTTTTTCGCAGATGGCCCTGGCACCGCCGGCTGTGCCTTTAAACAGTTCAACGGCAATCATTAATCCACGGCCCCGGATCTCTTTGATGGATGGGTGATCAATCTGTTTGAGCTGGTCAAGGAAATAGGTGCCCATGGTCGCTGCATTTTCAACCATCTTTTCTTCCACCAATACCTTTAAGGCCTGCCGGGCCACAGCGCAGGCAAGCGGGTTGCCACCAAAGGTACTGCCGTGCTGCCCTGGTTGCAGAAGCCCCAGAACCGCCTCATTGGAAAGCACCGCCGACACCGGATAGAATCCGCCGGAAAGGGCCTTGCCGATGAGGGTGAGATCCGCTTCAATGCCCTCGTGTTCTTCTGCCAGGAATTTTCCCGTGCGGCCAAGGCCCGTCTGGATTTCATCCAGGATGAGGATCACATTGTTTCTGGTGCAGATTTCCCTGACTTTTTTCAGATAGCCGTCCGGGGGAATGATGACCCCGGCCTCGCCCTGGATGGGTTCCACCATAAAGGCAACGGTGTTGGGGGTAATGGCGGCTTCCAGGGCATCTGTATCCCCAAAGGGAATGGTTTTAAATCCCGGGGCAAAGGGTCCGAAACTTTTCCGGGCGTTGTCATCGGTGCTGAATCCGATGATGGCCAGGGTTCTGCCGTGGAAATTATTATTACACACAATGACTTCAGCCTTGTTTTCTTCCACGCCCTTGGATTCATATCCCCATTTTCGAACGCATTTAATGGCGGTTTCCACGGCCTCGGCACCGGAATTCATGGGCAGAACCTTGTGGGATCGGGTAAGGTCGCAAAGTTCCTGATATAAGAGTGCCAGCTGGTCATTTCTAAAGGCCCGGGAGGTAAGTGTCAGACGTTCTGACTGATCCAGCAGGGCCTGACGGATTTTCGGGTGGGCATGGCCCTGGTTCACAGCTGAATATGCAGACAGGCAATCCAGATAGCGGTTGCCATCCACATCCCAAACCCATATACCTTCTCCCCGGCACAATACCACATCCAGGGGTTTGTAGTTGTGGGCACCGAGTTTATCTTCAAGCTCAATATATTCTTTTGTTTTCATGGGATTTCCCTTTATAAAAAATAAATATGGGTTTCAGGACCCGGGGGAAACGCGGGTCATGGCGGACAATTTGTTTTCATCAGGCTCAGTGTTGTGTTATTGTGTCTGGGGCTTGGTCACAAGATGGGCTTCCTGCCTGACCCCCATCAAGGATGGCCCATTTTGTGACCAAGATATGTATCTGTTAAAAATATTCAGATTAAGAATGATTAAACCATGATCCAGCAAGGGTCGTCAAACGAAATAAAATCAGATTTTCTGGAGCGGAAATCATTGTTGGAGGCAAACCACTTGACTTTCCAAAGTAACGGATGTTCTTATCAAGCCCCTGAAGAAGAAGGGTGTTACCGTGAATCTATGTGATGTGCATACCCATCTTCAGGATCTGCGTCTTTCCGGGAGCATTGATAAGGTGATCCAGACAAGCATGAAGGCGGGGGTTATCCGCATGGTGTGCTGTGGGGTTCAGGAGAGCGACTGGCCCCGGGTTGCAGAACTCGCAGATCAGTACACCGGCATTTTTCCAGCCTTTGGACTTCATCCCTGGTTTATTGAATCAAGGTCCCCGGACTGGCTGGATCTCCTTGAATCTTTTTTGCAAAACAGCCCCGCAGCCGTGGGAGAAATCGGGCTGGACAGGGCGATTTCTCCCCGTAATGATCAGGATCAGATGGCTGTATTTATCTCCCAGCTCAAGCTTGCCGAAAAATATGAAAGGCCAGTGAATCTTCACTGCAGAAATGCATTCGGCCTGCTGGTGGATTTTCTTAAAAAAAATGGCGGGCTTTCCCATGGGGGTGTGATTCATTCCTATTCCGGGTCGGCGGAAATGGTAAAGGTTTTTGAAAAATTCGGGGCATATATTTCTTTTTCAGGTTCGGTGACCCGTCCCCAAAACAAAAAAGCCCGGCTGGCGGCCCGGGCTGTCAGTCTGGAACGTCTTCTTATTGAAACGGATACCCCGGATATTCTGCCCACCGGCGCACCGGAAGGTCTTAATGAACCCACCCATGTGCATCTGGTGTTAAAAACCCTGGCGTCTTTGCGGGATGAACCCCTTGATGTGCTGGCCAATGCCACGTTTTTAAATGCCGGCCGATTGTTTGATTTTAATGCTCATAGGAAGGATGGCCCAGAAATTTTAACTGAAGATCACAGGAGATTGGTTAAACCATGAGAGCAATATCGTTGATGGCACTGATGGTAATTGTTTTTGCCTGTATCGGAGGGTCCACCGGATGTGCAGGCGAAACTCCGGGCATTGCAGTTGCAACGGCAACAAAACAGCTTGATCACCCTGGACACATAAGGCAATTACTCATAGACCAGTACAAAAAATGGGCAAAGACCCCATACAGAAGCGGGGGGATGAGCCGGAAAGGTGTTGATTGTTCCGGCCTGGTAAGAATGATTTTTTCCCAGCAGTTCGGCATTGAATTGCCCCGAACGGTGAAGCATCAGGTCCGGATGGGTCAGAAAATCACCAAAAAAAATATCCAGCCCGGTAATCTTGTCTTTTTTAAAACCGGTGCCAGATCTCGCCATGTGGGTATTTATCTGGGGAACCATGAGTTTTTACATGCCTCTGCAAAAATGGGGGTTATTGTGTCCAGCCTAAAAAACCCCTATTGGGCTCCCCGATTGTGGAAAATTATCAAATTAAAATAAGGGTTGACCCCATCCCCACTGTTCTTTTATTCTTACCCCGGCCCATTTAATATTGAAAATAAGAGGATTGCTCACAATGTCAGCCACCCTTAACCGTCGGTGGTGTAACGGGGGCAGGGCTGATCCCCATTGGCCCGCCAACTGTGACGGATGACCCATGTTGTGACCAGGCCCAATCCGGAAATAATAAACTATATTTATCAATCTATAAACGTGCAATGGTGCAGGTATTTCATGTACATTGCCTTTCAGAGGATCCAACAACAATGAAATCAACCCGATTAATGGTGGTCCAGAAAGATATTTTTGACTTTAAAGGGGACCTGCTTGTGTTTTGTGCGCTGAAACGGGAAGATAACGCCCCCTGGTGCGATGAAGAGATTACCCCCATGGTGACCCATGCCCATGAGCTGGGAGACTTTTCAGGCAAGGCAGAGGAAAGTCTTTTATTTTATCCGGAGCAGAGTAAGATCAGTCCAGCCTTTTCAGCCAGGAGAGTATTGATCCTGGGCCTTGGTAAGGAAAAAGAGGTAATGGATGACAAAACCGTAAGGGAGGCGCTGCGAAAGGCCGGTGGAGTGATTGCCAAAATTGCTGAGAAAACAAAGTCGACTTCCGTCATGGTACGTCTCCCCACTCTGACCATTTGTCCTCCTGAAGATATGGGCGAATGCCTGGCAGAGGGCATTGTTCTGGGGGATTATCGGTTTAACCGCTATAAAAAAGATAAACCCGAAGAAAAGGCATTTTCCGGCATTCAGGATGTTCGATTTTTTACCGAGCAATCCCCTGAAATTGTTAGAAAAGGTGTTAAAAAAGGTGGTGTGGCAGCCCGGGCCGCCTGCTCGGCAAGGGATATGGCCAATGAGCCTGGCAATGGGTGGACAGCCTCTGATTTTGCCACATATGCCGCTAAGCTGGCGGAGCAATTTATGTTCAAGATCAGCGTGCTCAACCGGGTGGATATGGAGCAGCTGGGCATGGGAGGAATCCTGGCGGTGAACCAGGGTTCCATAGAACCTGCCAAGATGGTGATTCTGGAATATCGACCCTCAGGAAAATGTGACACCCTGCTTTTGGTGGGCAAGGGCATTACTTTTGATTCCGGAGGTGTCAGCCTGAAACAGGCCCCAGGTATGGAGGATATGAAGTATGACATGTGCGGGGGAGCCGCCGTGCTTGCCGCCATGGAAGCCGTGGGCCGTGAAAAACCCAAACTGGGCGTTGTGGCCATTATTCCCACCACCGACAACATGGCCGGTGGCGGAGCCGTAAAGCCCGGGGATATCATCCGTCATTACGATGGTACCACTTCGGAGATCATAAATACAGATGCCGAGGGCAGGATGATTCTGGCCGATGCCCTGGCCTATGGTATTAAGACCTATACTCCCACCTGCGTTGTGGACATTGCCACCCTGACCGGTGCCGCCATTGTGGGACTGGGGCATCATTATTCCTGTCTGCTAAGCAACAACGATGACCTGGTCCAGCGACTGGAAGATGCCGGAAATCGAGCCGGTGAACCCATGTGGCGACTGCCCCTTGGCAAGGAATACACCAAACAGATTGAATCCAAGGTGGCGGACATTAAAAATGTCGGAGGTAAATCCGCAGGTACCATAACGGCGGCGGCCTATCTTGAGCATTTTGTAGGAAAGACTCCCTGGGCACACCTGGACATTGCTGGAACTGCCTGGGATTTCACTGAAAAATCCTATATTCCCAAAGGCCCTTCAGGCATGGGCGTTCGCACCTTTATTGACCTGATCCGTAACTGGGAAAAATGGTTCGTGAAGGCTTAATGAGTTGATTTGAAAGGTGCATTCCCATTTTCCCGGTCTGGTCATAAAAAACTGAAATTGTTTTTAATATTTGTTGTAATTACATGAAAAAGAAACCCAATCAGCTGCTGTACCATTATCTTTTCCCCTATGCCGGGTTGATACTGGTTCGTTTACTGTCCCTTACCTACCGGGTAAGGATTATTGATTCAGAGAATGAAACAAGCATCCGGAACCGGGGGGGAGGGATTGTGTATGCATCCTGGCACCAGAGATTTTTTCCCGGCATTACCTTTTTTTCCCGGCGAAGGCCCATTGCCATCATGATCAGCCATAGCCGGGACGGGGAAATGATTTCTCGTGTGGTGGATGTTCTGGGATGGCTGTCGGTGAGGGGGTCCTCCTCCCGGGGCGGTTCCCGTGCCCTCCAGGAAATCAAAAAGCTTGCCCGTCAAGGCTTTAACATCGGCCATATTGTTGACGGACCCCGGGGACCTTTCGGGGTTGTGAAGCCGGGTCTGCTTCGCATTGCCCAGGCATCGGGGCTGCCCATTATTCCCACCATTACTTCTTCTTTCCGGCCCTTTGTATTTAACAGCTGGGATAGATTCATGGTGCCCCGGCCTTTTTCCCGGGTGATCATTCGTTTTGGCAGGCCGGTTTTTGTTCAAGAGGGCCTTACGCCGGAGGAATTTGAGACAAAGAGACAGGTGCTGGAAACAACCTTGAATCAGCTGTATGCCCGCACCGATGCATTATGGAAGTCGTCCGGGAGTCATTGATCAGAATATAGGCCTGCCTTGCCCCCATCAACAACATGTCAATATAACCCACATGTCCTGGTGGACACAACGAACAATGGGTCGTAGACGCGGAGCCAAATGGCATTATACCGCCCCTCCCCCGACGGGCAATGGTCCCGGACCGGAACTGTAGACAGATCGATTGTGCGGTTCCTATTGCCCATCGGGGGAGGGGCTCTGCTGAGGTAGACTTGAAGGCTACCTTTTCATATAAAAAAAACTTTATCATCGAGTTACAGGATGGATTTGTGAAATTATTATTGTTTGGTGATGTCCATTGTGATGAAAATGTCTGCAAGCACATTGTGGAATTGTCAAGGCAGGCGGATGTTGTCATTGGCGTAGGTGATTATGCCACCTTCCGCAAAGGCCTTGAGAAAACCATTGCCAGCCTTGCCATCATTGAAACTCCAACCTTGCTTGTGTTTGGAAATCATGAAAGTCCTGATGAGCTTGCCCGGGCCTGTGCATCGTGGCCATCTGCCAGTATGCTTCATGGAGAGGCAGCCACCGTAAATGGGCAGACCTTCTTTGGCATTGGCGGCTCAACCCCGGTGACCCCCTTTGGTGAGTGGTCCGTGGATGTACCAGAAGATGTGGCGGAAGCTCTGCTTGCCAAAGCGCCTGATAACTGTGTTCTCATTACCCACTCCCCCCCCATGAACTGTTTGGATCTTGCCCGGAACAACCAGCATCTTGGCAGCCGGGCCATCCGGGAATTTATTGAAACCCGGCACCCGGGCCTTGCCGTGTGCGGACATATCCATGAAACCTGGAACTGCCGGGACATCATTGGAACTGTTCCCGTAATTAACCCCGGTCCCGGGGGTATATTGATTGATTATCCGTTTTTGAATTAATTTGTGAACCCATATATTCCAAGGAATTTTCGGTTTGCATGGATGGAGACGATAAGGTCCATAAGCCAACCCTGATTCCACTGCCCGCCCATGACCAGGCCCCCAAGTCGTATTCATCAGGAGAAAAAAGCATTTGAAGATCCAAAATCTTAGCCATACCGGAAAAAATAATCTCACCCTCACCATTGATCATTTTGAATTGCCCCGGGGAGAATCCCTCCTGGTGTGCGGTAGAAACGGCAGTGGCAAATCCCTTCTGGTCGGAGTGCTCACAGGGGGCATTGTTCCGGACCAGGGGGGGGTGACTCTTCCATCCCGGGTGTCATTCCTGGGATTTGACCTGGAAGCAGATATTCTGGAAGAGGATCGAAAAAATGACTGCAGCGAGGAGATGGAAGGGGGCATTGACTGGGGCCGCAGTGCCGGAGAAATCATCGGACATGGTCGGAACCGCACGGCGGCCATTGAATTGTCGGACATCAGAAATCTTCTGGAAAAACCTTTTAAAATCCTGTCCACCGGAGAAATCCGCAAGGTGCTCATGGCCCGGGCCCTGGCAGCCGATCCGGATCTGCTCATACTGGATGCTCCCTATGCCGGTCTGGACATACAGTCCCGGGAACAGCTTACCCACATTATAAATACCATCATCGGCCAGGGAACAGCGGTGATTCTGGTGGATTTCTATCACCCGGATCTGCCCTGTGCCATTGAAAACATGATTTATCTTGAAAAGGGGAAAATTGCCCTGAATGGAAAACGTGATGCCGTGGTGGCTTCCCAGGAATGGCAGGATCTCAATCGCCATGACATTTGTCTGCCCCACCATCTGCCCGACTGCTTCACCTATGATCATCTGAATCCTGAAGCCCCCTTTGTGCTGGCAAGAAATCTATCGGTGTCCTTTAATGATATCCCGGTTTTTACCAATTTGAACTGGACGTTCAGGCCCGGGGAAAACTGGCATATTCTGGGCCCCAACGGTTGCGGCAAGTCTACCCTGTTAAAGCTCATCTCCGGAGACAGTACCAAGGCCTATGGCCAGGATCTGACCTTGTTTGGCATCAAACGGGGCAGTGGGGAAAGCATCTGGGATATCAAGCGGCATTACGGCATTGTGGGGGCGGAGCTGCATCGGGATTACCGGGCGGGTGTGACACTTACAGGGGTGGTGCTTTCCGGCTTTTTTGACACCATCGGCCTTTATGATACCCCCACATCCACCCAGATTGCCGTGGCAAACCAGTGGATTGATTTGCTGGATCTCGGAGATAAAGCCCAGACATATTTTTCCAACCTTTCCTATGGGGAACAGCGTCTGGCCCTCATTGCCCGGGCCGTGGTGAAATTACCGTTGATTCTTATC
The DNA here is from genome assembly GCA_963674605.1 of uncultured Desulfobacterium sp. GTDB lineage: Bacteria > Desulfobacterota > Desulfobacteria > Desulfobacterales > Desulfobacteraceae > Desulfocicer. Next base: position 4,450,508 of record OY771474.1, read on the forward strand.
CTGGATGAACCCTGCCAGGGGCTTGACAACATCAACCGTGCCCGGGTGCTTGCTCTGATTGATTATATCAGTCACAACAGCAATACCCATATTCTGTTTGTGAGCCATGATCCCAGGGATCATCTGGGGTGTCTTACCCATCAGTTGAGGCTGGATGCCCACCCTTTTTCAGCTTGACCCCTCCCCCATAAAATTTTTGAAAGATGCCTGATAGAACATCTCAATTTTGAATTTGAATGTAGATTAACATTATCAATTGGACCAGGGCTGGTATCCGTGGTAACTCCGTGGATAATGAAAATTATCAATCAAATATATCTGTGGAGCAGATGGCTGCTGGGCATTATTTTTATTTATGCCGGAGCGACCAAGCTGGTGGAGCCCCGGGTTTTTGCCGTTTTAATTGAGGCCTATGGCATTGTACCGGACCTCTTTATTTATCCCTTGGCGGTCTTTCTGCCCCTTCTTGAGGTGGTGGCAGGTACCTTTATTCTCATGGATGTCAGGGGCAGTCTTGCCATCATCTGTGGATTGACGATTTTTTTTATGATAATTCTCGGGTACGGCATTCACATGGGACTGGATGTGGACTGCGGCTGTTTTGGTCCTGAAGACCCTGAAGCACAGGCCTTTCATGGTTTGAGGCAGGCATTTGTCCGGGATGGTGTCATGCTGGCAGATATTATATTCCTTTATATCTGGCGTAGGTATCAATGCATTCGTCCCCGGCCCTTTAACTGGATATTTATGAGGACAGGGGCACAGAGAAGTCAGGCCGGGCTGATCTGTGGGCGTTATTTGTCCAAATCCATGCAGGCCGGGAAATTCTGGGAATAATGACCCGGCCCAGAGTACCGGATGTTTTAAATCCCCCCAAAAAAGTTCAATTAACAGGAGAAAAAAGATGAAAAATGTGAAACAGGCTATTAAATGGATGGTGCTGGCATGTCTTGTGGTGAGCGTTGCTTCCCCTGCATCTGCCTTTCTGGGCAATAAGTTTGAAAAAGAACTGGAAAAAGAAGCAGACGCAGTGAAACTGGTGCGCGAAATCCAGCGGGGCAATTATGATGTGGTGACAACCGCTGAGCTTAAAAAATGGATTGACGAGGGTAAAGACATGGTCATCGTGGACACCATGCCCTACGAAGCCAGCTACAAAAAAAATCATGTGCCCGGTGCGGTTCAGTTTTTGTTTCCCATTCCGGACATGAATCAGTGGGATGCCAATGAGACCGACGGAAAATCCCAGGCCGATTATGTTAATCTGCTGGGAAACGACAAGGACAAGGTCCTTGTGATTTACTGCGGATTTGTCAAATGCACCCGGAGTCACAATGGTGCCGCCTGGGCCGCCAAATTGGGATATAAACATGTATATCGGTACACCGGAGGTATTTTTGCCTGGAAGGGTGCCGGTTTCTCTGCGGAAAGTGTGAAATAACAGCGATGAAACCCTTGATACTTAGTCCCATGGAAGATGAGGGTAATCCTGCGGCCATGGATGTTGCTGTTTCCCTGAAGGAATATGCCAGAAATCTGTATGAGACCCGGCAGCTTTTGTGCTCGGAAGCCGTGCTGGTGGCCTTGAACAAGGGTTTGAACGGGGGGCTTACCGAACAGCAGGCCGTGGCCATGGCCGCACCTTTCTGCGTGGCCATGGGAGACAGCGGCTGTCTGTGCGGAGCCCTGAGCGGGGCGGTGCTGGGGGCCGGCCTGTTTATCGGTAACAGTCATCCCTATGCCCATCGCCGGGAGATGCGAAAAAGTGGGCTTGCCCTTCACAATGCTTTTAAGGCCGCCAATGGTGCCACCTGCTGCCGGGTATTGTCTAAAAAAGTCAAGCATGATAAAAAAGCACACTTCACGCAGTGTGCCGGTTTGACGGCGGATGCCACGGAAATGGCAGCCCTGCTTATTTTAAACAAACGACCTGAATTGCTGGCAGCTTTTAACGGGTCTGCTACATTAAAACAGCATGGGCGATTGGGTGCCATGATGTCTTATCTGTTTCGCTGGTTTTGACAGTAAATATTCGGTCAGCACCCCATCTTCACTCATTTGGGCCTGCTCACATAGCAATAGTATGCTACGCAGTCCCAACTAAGGGAATATGGGGCACTGGCCAAACATTTACGTGAATAAACGGGCTTGGTCACAAGATGGGCCACCCTGGGGAGGGGTCAGGCTTGCGTTATTGACGTTTTCGCTTGAATTTAGCCATTATTCTTAGATACTTGTCAAAAACACAATAACACAAGCCTGACCCCGTTGGTCCGCCAATTGAGATGAATGGCCCATCTTATGACCAAGCCCGAATAAACCGAATATTTACTTTTGACAGGATGTATTCCCAATTTTTCCGGCATTATCATAGCATTATGAGGTCCGGGCAATGGTATAAGCCCCAAAAGTGCAAAGGCTGAAATCAGATCAACGGGTGAAAAAATAGAGTTGATCCATTCCTGAAAACGTGTATAATCCCTTTTTATTTTTTTGCAGGTTTTTATTTTTATGGCGGACGAGTGGAATCCCGCGTAATAAATTCTCCCTCACTTAATGATAATCAGATCATGGTGCCGGTGCCCGGGCAACATGTAAAGGTGGCTATGCTTACAATTACCAGACAGTTTAAATTTGATGCAGCCCATCGGCTGTTCCTCAAAACCCTCACCGACCAGGAAAACCATGAGATCTTCGGCAAATGCAGCAAGGTTCATGGGCATACCTATTGTTTAAAGATCACCATTTCCGGCAAGGTTCAGCCCACCGGGATGATCCTGAACTTCACTGACCTTAAAAAAATTGTTGAAACCCGGATTCTCTCCCGCTATGATCATTGTTTTCTCAACGATCTTGAAGAATATAAAGATTTGCCCACCACGGCAGAGAACATGGCCCTTTATATCTTCAAGGAATTGTCCTCCTGCCTTAAGGACAGGGATTTGACGCTGACCTGTGTTGAGCTTTATGAGACTCCGGATTCATGGGCAACGGTGACTCCGGATGTCTGAGCCTGGAGACAAGTTGAATCCAGCGGATGGGTTGAAGTCAGTTTGTGGGTTGCAACCCGGAAATGAATTTACGTTTTCAAAAGGCTTTTTATCCCCTGAATCTGGCCCGGATGTTAAATCTTACCTGACACAACCCCTGCCGGATATGACCCTTGAGGTCTCGGAAATATTCACATCCATCCAGGGAGAAGGCCCCTTTATGGGACGACCTGCTTGTTTTTTGCGGCTCAGTAAATGTCTGCCTCCCCTTTGTCCCTGGTGTGACACCAAGCACGCCTGGGAACCGGGTAAATGGATATCCATTAAAACCGTGGCAGCCAGGATAATGGCATCTGGAAACAGCCTTTGTGTGATCACGGGGGGAGAACCCTATCTGCAATGGAATACCGGTTTGAATTGTCTGGAAAAATATCTCATTGAAAAGGGTTTGACCGTTCAATATGAAACCAGTGGAAAGGTATTAATCCCGGAGGATTCCAGGGGCTTTAAGGTCTGCTCACCCAAGTATCTTTCCGATGTCTGGCATTATATCCCGGAAAACACAGCCCTTGCACATTGTTTTAAGTTTGTTCTCAGGGATGACTTTACAGCTGTGAAGGCCTTTATAAAAAAATACCATATTCTTGCAAACGACGTGTGGATCATGCCCATGGGTGCCCACAGGAATGAACAGCTGGAGCGGGCTTCTATGATATGGGATTTTTGTGTGAAAAACCATTATAATTTCTCACCACGTCTTCATACGTTGATTTTTAACAACCAGCAAGGAGTCTGACATGGTTGATGCAATAATTGTCCTGTCCGGCGGCATGGATTCAGCCGTGCTTATGGCAGATGCCCTGAAAAAGGGAAAAACCCTTGAAGCCATAAGCTTTGACTATGGCTCCAAACACAATGGCCGGGAACTTCCCATGGCCCGGGAACTGTGTAAAAAATTTAAGGTGCGGCATCAGATTATTTCACTGCCCTTTATCAATGAACTCTTTTCTTCCAGTCTTCTGTCAAGCGGAGATGCGGTTCCGGATGGAAGTTATATGGCATCAAATATGAAGAGCACCGTTGTTCCCTTCAGAAACGGGATCATGCTTTCCATTGCCGCCGGGTATGCCGAATCGGTGGATGCTTCTGAGGTGCTTCTGGGTTCCCATTCCGGGGATCATCATATTTATCCGGACTGCCGCCCGGAATTTAACAAAGCCTTTTCCGATGCCGTTCATATCGGCACCGATGGCAAGGTTCGTATCTGTTTTCCGTTTTCGGATCTCAATAAAAGAGATATTGGTGATCTTGGCAGAACACTGGGGCTTGATTTCAGCCGGACATGGACCTGTTACAAGGGTGGAGAGATTCATTGCGGTACCTGCGGGGCCTGTGATGAGAGAAAATTTGCCCTGCGCCATGAAGAAGGACTTGATGTTACAAAATATGAGCAATAACCCCATGCAAAAAAATACAGCCCCCGGCATTCCCCTGGGCAGACAAGTGGGCCACAGTAAAACCTACGATCCATCACAACTTTTTCGTGTACCACGCCGGGATGCCAGAAAAAACCTGGGAATTACTGAATCGCTTCCTTTTTACGGGGTTGATATCTGGAATGCCTATGAAGTGTCCTGGCTGGACAAAAATGGAAAACCCTGTGTTGCCGCAGGTGAGATCCTGTTTCCATGCACCAGTGAAAACATTATTGAGTCCAAATCCCTTAAGCTTTACCTCAATTCATTTAATTTCACCCGGTTTGAATCACCTGAAAAAGTCAAAGAAACCATTATCAGGGATTTAAGCTGCCAGGCCGGGGCCGTTGCAGGTTCAGGCAGGGTGGAAGGGAGGGATTCAGGTGCAGCTTCAGCTGGAGGGACAGATTCAGTTGCAGGGCCAGAGGGAGGGGCAAGGGTAAAAGTCAGTCTTTTTATGCCCGAAGCCTTTGATATGCTTGCAATCAAACCACCCCGGGGAACATGCCTTGATTGCATTGATATTAAAGATGAAATTGACGCATATGAGTTGAACCCCTCTTTTTTGAAAACACTACCCGGCAAGGTGGAGGAAACGCTTTTTTCAAATCTTTTAAGGACCAACTGCCCGGTGACCGGACAGCCCGACTGGGCAACCGTTATGATTCATTACAGGGGCAATACCATGGACCACGAAGGCCTGCTTCGTTATATTATTTCCCTCCGGCAGCACGAAGGTTTCCATGAAAATTGCGTGGAGCTGATTTTCATGGATATTTTAAATCAATGCTCCCCGGAGTTTCTTACCGTGCAGGCCAGATTCACCCGGCGGGGAGGGCTTGATATTAATCCTTGTCGTTCCACCGCTGAAACCCATTTCTCCAATACCCGGTTTGCCCGGCAATGAGAGTCTATTTTGAGGGCCTGACCCCACCCCAAAATGGTCCATGCGGTGACCAATCCCTATTTTGATTACCCATTGAACAGATGAATGGAGCGATCCGCATCCGAGGCTTCATTTAACTGTGGTATCTGCATGTCCTCCCACTTTTGAAGCACTTTGGGGTCATTGACCACAAAAACAGGGCAGTCTGCCTGGAAACTGACTCGTTCCACAACGCTTCCACCATACCACTTGCCGGAAGAAACTTTTGTATGAGAGCCGAGAATGATTAAATCGGCATCTATCTGCTCTGCACATTTCAATATTTCTTTATGGGGAAGAACCCCGGGCCATATTTTGTAGTTGTGCGGCGTGCCATCAAGGTATGTGTGGCAGAACTCTTTGAGTCTTTCCTTAAGAATTTCCATATCTGTTTCGAAATTGGAGCGGTTGTATTTGGGATAGGGCAGAATGGGGAGCATGAAAAAAGGATACAGGATTGAATTGAAATTATGGGACAATTTTACGGAAAAGCATAATCCACATTCGCATGACAGCGAAAAGTCTATTCCCACAACGATGTTTTTAAATTTAAGTTTTTCTGTATTAACGGCCTTGTTGACTATCATCACGGGACAATCCTGCCGGGAGATAACCTCCTGGACCGTACTTCCTATTTTTCCGGCCACCCGGATGACACCTTTTTTTTCAGCCGCTCCTGAGTGGGGTCCAAGGACGATGAGATCTGCATCAGTGGTGTCTGCATGAAAGATAATTTTTTCCCAGGGATATCCGGTGCAGATGCTTAACTGCCTTGTTTCAGATGGCATCAACTCTGTTCCATAAGTCTTTTTCAATGCTGCTCTGACTTCATCAATGTAACCATGGCTGACGGGTATCTCTTCATTTGTCCTGAAATGTTGAACCAGATCCCGGTTGACCGTGGACGCGGATTCCAGAACATGGAGGATGTTCAAGTTCGCCTGATACTGGTTTGCCAGGTCAATGGCGGTTAATATTGGTGTGTCAGCCTGCGTTACCATATCAGTTGCAACCAGAATTCGTTTAAACATATTTTCCTCCTTTCGCCTTCCCAAAGGCTTTGACTAATAAATGCCGGATGCATTTTTCAAGGGGAAGTGCGGTATTTACAATGAAATGACGGATACTGTCGTCACAGGAAAGATGTTGGTATCGAGATTTCAAGGCATTGAAATTTTCAAGCCTGGCATCGGAAACCGATGGGGTGAACTGCCGCTCTAAAAGCCGTTCTTTCATGATGCTCTCTGTGGTTTGACACTCAATAAAAACAGGTGTTATGCCCTTTTTTTTTGTAAGGGCAATCAGCTGCTCACGCTGACTTGCCCTGCTGAAGGTTGCATCCAGAATTACGGAAGAACCCTTTGCGAGCTCCTGTCGGGCACGGTGTAAAAGAGTTTTATAGGTTAATTGTGTGCCTGACGATGAATATATTTTTTCTTTAAACCGGGTGCCGCCGCATTCATGGGGCTCCAGGCCAAAAAGGGTTTTGCGAATGATATCGGAGTGCAGGGGTTCAATTTCAAGGGCTTGGCCCAGGGCGTTGGCGATGGTGCTCTTTCCCGTTGCAGGCATTCCGCAGATGATCCAGATGCCGGGCCGGGAAAATTCAAGTGCATATTCATGGGCAAGATCAAGGTGTTTGTGCATCTCCAGGGTTTTTTCTTTCCGTTCCCGGGCTGTTATTTCCGATGAAGCAAGAAAAATACAATTGACTTTGTACCTTACAAATGCACGGTAGCATTTATAAAAGTTCAGCATTAAAAAACCCTTTAAATCATCCGTGCCTTTAAGGTATTCATTTAAAAGACCGTCCCCAATCCCAGGCTCTCCACGAAAGTCCAGATCCATCAACAAAAAGGCAATATCGCTGATCATGTCAATATGACGTAAGCGCTCATTGAATTCAATGCAGTCAATGATTTGAATTCCCGTATCGGTAAAGTAAATGTGCTCGGTGCGCAGATCACCGTGGCAATCCCGGACTTTTCCCGTCTTGAACCGATGAATGAAATAAGATTTCCGGGTCTGTAAAAAGCAGAGCGTTGCCTTCTGAACTGTTTCCCAGGTTTCTTTATAACGCAAGGTTTTGCTGAAGGCCTGGGTTTGCCTGAAATTTTCACGGCAGGCCTCCAGGATATTTTGCCATCCCTCTTCGGCAGTCAGGTGTTCACTGATGGGTGCATGCACATAAAACTGAGCAAGTTTTCGACCAAGATCGGTGATATCGTCCCGGTTGATTTCCTGGCGATTTATCATCCGGCACAATGACTGGGAATCATTTAATTGACGCATTTTGACGGCATATTCCACAATGTCTCGTTTTCCGCCAAGGGCATATGTACTCTGCTTGAAAGATATGGGAACAACATCCAGATAAATATCTTTGGTTAATCTGCGGTTTAACATGACTTCCTGGTCGCAATAGAATCGCCTTTTGTCAATGCTTGAAAAATCAAGAAAGCCCAGATCCATGGGTTTTTTAATCTTATAGGCATAGGGCCCGGTTAAAAATACCTTTGAGATGTGGGTTTCCAATGATCTTATAAGGGATGTCTCATGGGGATAAAAGGCTGGCGTTGCCATGGTGCGGAATAGTTTTTGTTGATTTTCTGTATTCATCGCAACTCCTTGGAGTCACAAATATTGAGTCGTTTAAAAGGTAAATATTCGGCCGGCACCCCATCTTCACTCATTTGGGCCTGCTCACATAGCATTAGCATGCTACGCAGTCCCAATTAAGCGAATATGGGACACTGGCCAAACATTTACAGTAGCAAGCCGAATATTTCCTTTAAAAGATGCGACAATGGAACCGTGGGGGGGAGGTTCTAAGGTTCCTGAATGACGGGTATTAAATGGAAGTAAAATATCCCATGCCGCTATATTGTTGATAATACAGGCCTTGGTTGGGGATGTCAACCATTGGCGCAGGGTTAGCATGGACAGTCATTTATGGGGTATTTTTTGCCATCCTTCATATCAGCTCTGAAGTAAAAGTAATTCACACTTTTGGGGTAATACTTCCCGAAAAATGTGATTGTTGCTCCAAGAACCGTAAGCCGGCAAATGAGCAAGTCACTTATTTCTTTATGGACTATTTGGTATTCATTGGCTACTCTTATCATGTTGTATTTCAGGGGCTGCGCTGGGAAAGCTTTAATCGTTAACAGGAGAATAAAAATGGAAAAACACACACTTTTTATGTTGAATCCCTGGATGGATACCGATGGCCAAGGCCCTTATTATTGCCCGGGTTGCGGTGTTGTGGAAGGTTTTTTTGCCTATTCCATGGAGGTGAAAGCAGCCATTGATATTGTTCATGTGGATTTTAAAAGGCCGCGTCAAGAGGTGGTTGAAAAGTTGGGGCTTGAAAACCAGGAGTGTCCGGTTCTTGTCCTTGGCCGGGATGTTGAGCCCCCTGAAAATGCCAAAAAAAGTTTTTCCACGGGCAGGTATTTTATTGATGATCCGGTGGGGATATGTAATTTTCTGGGAAAAATATTTGAGGGGATTCTGCCTCATCCGTGATATCCCAGTCCATGACGTGGGTGGGGTAGTGTTTACTACACAATGTTATGGCGATGTGAGCTAAAAATGGCGTAATTTAAATAAATTACGCCATTTTGTTTGCATATTTATGTTCGGTTGTTTTTAGAACGGTTAGAACGGGATATCATCATCCCCACCCTGAGGTCCGGTCATACCCGGGTCCGCCGGACTGGCACCGGGTCCTGGGCCCCCCTGATATCCACCGCCGGCGGGAGCACCACCCTGGGGTGCTTTCGGGGGTTGGTATCCACCACCTTGATATCCACCACCGCCTTGAGGTTGATATCCACCACCACCCTGGGGTTGATATCCACCACCACCGCCCTGTCCCCCCTGATATCCACCAGGAGCACCGCCACCTGCACCGCCGGGGCTGCCAAGGAATTGAACAACATTGGCAATAATATCCGTTGAATAGTGGGTCTGTCCTTCCTTTTCGTAGGTTGATGTCTGAAGTTTTCCCTCCACATAAACCTGGCTGCCCTTGGAAAGATACCGTTCGCAGTTTTCACCCTGTTTGCCGAACACGGTGATTCTATGCCATTCTGTTTTTTCCTGCTTTTGCCCCGTATTCTTATCTGTCCAGTTTTCGCTGGTGGCAACGGCCAATTTTACCACGGCCATTCCCTGGGGGGAATATCGGATTTCCGGGTCTCGCCCAAGTCTTCCAACAATAATTGCTTTATTGACGCCTGCCATGAAATACTCCTATATATTAATGGTTAGAGTTTGTTCTGCTTTTGTAGGCTTGGTTCCAGTCTGGCCCCATTGGCCCGTTATATTTAGCGGGCCAATGGGGCCCAGGTTGTGACGGGTGGCCCATGCTGTGAACAAGGCCACTTTTGTTTTTGTACCTTAATCTGAAAGATCCGTCAATTGTGCCTTGCAATTGAAAATTTCGGGCTTGGTCATAGCATGGGCCATTTATCATATTTGATGGGCCAACGGGGGCAGGTTTGTGTTGTTAGAGGCTGCATTTTTTAACAGGCTCTTTGCTTTTGGCAAGATCTTGTATTCAAACGAAGATTTAAGCAAAAGTGTCAATGACGCAAGCCTGACCCCCAACAGGGGTGGTCCATGTTGTGACCAAGCCTGGATTTTGCATAATCTGATTTCTTATGAGATAAGACGCAAACATGTTGGTTCATGTGGTATTAGGGGGGGGCCCATGTTGTGATCAAGCCCTGGTGTTAAAGTATGGACAGCATCTTGGCATTTTCAATCTTTGTTGTGGGCGGACCTGGGTCACGAAATATACTCCGTCCGTGGCGCTCATATGATATTTTTTACAGGGAGATCAGACATCTGTCATGTGCGGTATTTGTGGTGAGATAAGATTTGATCGGAATAGGGTAGAGGTCGGTACAATTGAACGGATGATGACGCGCCTGGAGCGCCGTGGTCCCGATTTTGGGGCTTTTAAATGTGACGGCCACGTGGGGATGGGACATCGCAGGCTAAAGGTGATTGATCTTTCCGAACACGCCAATCAACCCCTGGTGGCAGAAGAACGGGGCCTTACATTGGTCTTTAACGGCACCATTTATAACTATCCGGAGCTTCGCCGTGAGTTGATTGAGCAGGGGGAATTATTTCATTCAGCCGGTGACAGTGAAGTGATTTTGCACGCTTATGCGGTATGGGGTGAGCAGTGCGTTGAGCGTTTTAACGGCATGTTTGCCTTTGCCATCTGGGATGCCCCGCGTCAGCGACTGTTCATGGCCCGGGATCGTCTCGGAATTAAACCCCTTTATTACACGGTCACCCGGCGTGGATTACGCTTTGCTTCCAATACCCAGGCTCTGTTGGCAGCTGGGGATGTGGATACCACCATTGATCCTGTGGCACTGCACCATCAATTTACCCTGCATGGGGTTATTCCCGCACCCCGCACCATTTTCAAGGGGATCCAGAAACTGGCCCCCGGTCAGACACTGGTTGTTGGAACTGATGGGACCCAGCGGATGCATCCGTATTGGAATCTCAATGCCCAGCGTCCCCCCGGGGTAAGGAGCCCGAAACAATGGCAGGAAGCGATCCACAGGAGCCTTCAACGGTCGGTGAAACGTCGTCTTGACATTGCCGATGTGCCTGTGGGCGTGCTCCTTTCCGGGGGGCTTGATTCAAGCCTGCTTGTGGGGCTGCTGGCAGAACAGGGGGTTAAGGATATACTTACCTTTTCCATTGGTTTTGAGGATCAACCTGAAGAGCAGGGTAACGAGTTTGAATATTCTGATCAGGTTGCTCAGATGTATGGCACCCGGCACCACAAGATCATCATTCCCAATGAAGAGGTGATCACACGGCTTCCCGAGGCCATTGGCGAGATGGCCGAGCCCATGGTGGGGCAGGATGCCGTGGCTTTTTACCTGTTGGCCGAGCAGGTCTCAAAGCAGGTAAAGGTGGTGTTAAGTGGCCAGGGGGCCGACGAGGTTTTTGGCGGTTACTTCTGGTATCCACGCATGGTGCAGTCAATGGGCAGTGACTTGGAACGTTTCTCACGGCAATATTTTGATCGGGATCATCCGGAGTTTTTGCAGACCGTTACCGCACCATACCGTGGGGAAGATCACACTTCGGCTTTGATAGCCCAACTTCTGTCCTTGCCGGGTGCGGATGATTATCTTGATCAGGTGTTGCGCCTGGATGTCACCACCCTCATTGTTGATGATCCGGTCAAACGGGTTGATAACATGACCATGGCCTGGGGACTGGAAGCCCGGGTCCCTTTTTTAGATCACGAGCTGGTTGAACTGGCCATGCAGATGCCCCCTGCCATGAAGCTGGGCCCCAGGGGAGATGATTTCAAGTATGTGTTGAAGCAGATTTCCCGTGGATTAATTCCCGATGCGGTGGTGGATCGAAAGAAGGGCTATTTCCCGGTGCCGGCCCTGAAATATGTGCGTGGACCATTCCTGGAGATGATGCGTGATACCCTCAACTCCCATGCCTGTCGTCAACGGGGACTTTTTTCCCGTTCTTATGTCCAGGGGGTGCTGGATGCTCCGGATGAACACTTTACCCGCCTCCAGGGTTCCAAACTGTGGCACCTGGCCCTGGTGGAGATGTGGCTTCAGGCTCATGTGTAACCAAGCCCCCTTTTTAGTTTATTGTTTACATGGCAAAAAAGCCGGGATATATAAAATAGATGAAAAAAACAGCTTTGGAAAAAAGAATCAAGAGACGAATCACCGCCCGGGAGCATGTTTTTTTTGCCGCCTGTGCACCGGGAATGCAGAGACTATGCCACCGGGAACTTACCCAGCTGCTGCCCGGACGGGAAAGTATCGCCATGATTCCTGGCGGTGTTGAGTTTTCAGGCAGTGTTGAAGACTGTTATAAAGCCAATCTTTATCTGAGAAGTCCTTCCCGGATTATCATGCGTGTCGGGACCATCAAGGCGGAGAATTTCAGAAGCCTGGAAAAAAAAATCCTGGAAGTAGAGTGGGAACTTTTTTTAAAAAAGGGGGTGCCCTTTTCCTGTGATGTGAGCACAAGCCATTGCCGATTATATCACAGTGATGCCGTTGCCAGCCGGGTGGAAAACTGTATTATTGATTATTTTGAGAAATTGCAGGGGCAGGGTGCTCTGGTTGCCCATCGGCTTCAGGATGCGGGGCAGCGGATTTTAATACGGGGCGTTGATGATCGCTTTGAGATTTCCCTGGACAGCAGTGGTGAGGGGCTTTACAAGCGGGGGATAAAAAAATATGTGGGGGCCGCACCCCTCAGGGAAACCCTGGCCTTTGCCCTTCTTTCAGCGGCTGGATATACCCCGGGACAGGCCCTTATTGATGGCATGTGCGGGTCCGGTACCTTTTCTCTGGAGGCGGCCATGATCAATCGGAACATACCCCCGGGGATGTTTCGTGCGTTTACCTTTGAAAACTGGCCCTGCTTCAGTGAGAGCCAATGGCAATATTTGAAAAATGAGGCAGCAAAGCAAGTGGTTTCGCCTGTGCAGCCGCTTATCTTTGCATCGGATCTTGATTCACAATGTATTGATGCCCTGGAAAAAACGGTGAACACCTTTGATTTTTCTTCCAGCATCTCTGTATTTCAAAAGGATTTTTTTGATCTGACCCCGGCAAGCCCTGACCCCGGCGTGGTGGCCCTGAATCCGCCCTATGGTAAACGCATCGGAAGTCCTGAAACCATACAGGCACTGTTTGAACGAATCGGCGAAAAACTGGTATCTGATTTTAAGGGGTGGACGGTTGTTATTATCATGCCTGATAAAAACCTGGCAGACTCTTTTTCTTTTCCCTGTCGATGGGTGCCTCTGTTCCATGGGGGGCTGGATCTTTATGCAGCCGTTGCAAAGATTTAAAGCGAATTGATGGGATAATGAGGGGTTTAATTTTAATTCGGGCGCATTCCCATTTTCCCGGGTTGGTCACAATATGATTTGTTTGTCATGATTGGCGGACCAACGAGATCTGGCTTGTGTTGTTGTGATTTTGTCAAGTACCTCTGTTTAGAGATGAATTCCAGCAAAAATGCCAATAGCGCAAGCCTGAGCCTTCTGTGATTAATCGTTGAACCGGGAAAATTGGGAAGACGTCTTTTTAATTCTTCCGTGAGGTTTCTTTATGGTTTCTTCCAAACACCTTCCAGAAAAATGTGATCGTTTTGATGATGTCATCACCACAATTGATTCCCATACAGAAGGGGAGGGGACCCGATTGATTGTGGATGGCCTGCCGGAGATTCCCGGCGCCACCATGATGGAAAAGCTTAACTATTTCAAAACCCATCATGACAGGGTTCGATGCCTTTTAACCAGAGCACCCAGGGGGGATGAAATCCTGGCGGCCATGGTCACGAATAACGTGACCGAGGATGCGGCCTTTGGTCTCCTGTATATGGATGCCAGAAGATATCCATATCTGTGTGGACACGCCACCATCGGGGCGGTGGTGAGCCTTGTCCAGTGTGGCTATCTTGTTCTGAAGGAAGGGGAAAACATGGTGCCGGTGGATACGCCTTCCGGCGTCATGACAGTGACGGTTAATGTCCGGGAGGGGGAGGTGAAAACGGTGGCCATGGATATGGTGCCTTCCTTTGTGTATGATACCGGCAGGGAGATCACAGTGGAGGGTTTTGGAAAAATATCCATTGATCTGGTGTGTACCGGGGGATTTTTTGCCATGGTGGATACCAGACAATTGGGTATCTCTCCGTTGATTGAAAATAAACATGTGCTGGTGGACCTTGGCATGAAGATCATTGATGCCGCCAATGAACAGCTTAAGGTGGTGCATCCCCAAAGGCCGGATGTCAACACCGTGGATGTCACGGAGTTTTATGCATCAACGGATGAGATTCCGGCAACATCGGGCCAGGGCATGGTGATCTACGGCGAATCCCACATGGATCATTCCCCCTGCGGCACCGGCACCGCCGCCAAGCTGACCCTGCTCCACCATTACGGTAAAATAGAGATGCACCAGTCCTATATCAATGCAAGTCCCCTGGGTACCACCTTTGAAGCAAAACTTGTGGGCAGAACAAAAATCAATAATCTGGATGCCATGGTCACCAGGATAAAGGGCCGGGCCTGGGTCACCGGTATTCATCATTTTGTCCTTGACAGGACGGACCCTTTTAAAGAAGGATTTATCATCTGATGATCCCCACTCCTGATTTAATTTTGTTCAATGGAACGATTTATACCCTGGATACTGACCTATCCTTTGCCACCGCCGTGGCCATATGCGGGAAGCATATTCAGGCCCTGGGTAACGACAGGGAGATCCTTGCCCTGGCAGGTCCTGACACCCGGAAAATTGATCTGAAAAAGAAGCTGGTACTGCCGGGGTTTACAGATACCCATTTCCATTTTTACGAGTGGGCACTGAATGTGAACAGCATTGATTTCTCAACGGTTTTCAGTTTTAAAGATATGGAAAACGCCATTGGGGCAAGGGCAGAAGAACTTGCCCCCGGCAGCTGGATACTGGGCCAGGGATTTAATGAATCCGACTGGCCCGAAAACAAAATGCCCCTGCGTGATGACCTGGACCGGGTGGCCCCCCATCATCCGGTGTGCATTTGGCGATGCGATCTTCACCTGGCCGTGGCCAATTCCATGGCCCTTGAATGTGCCGGTATTGACAGACATACACCAGACCCCGCCGATGGAGTGATTGAAAGGGATGCCGTCGGCAATCCCACCGGTGTGCTCAAAGAGCTGGCCCCTAACCTGGTGCGGGAGGCCCTGCCGGAACTGTCTGAAACGGCCCTTCTTGCCAATATGGAAAAATGCATGTCCCGGGCCCATGCCCTGGGATTGACGGGAATTCATGACATTCGTCTCATGGGAGGCAAAGAAGGAGCCAAGGCCCTTGGGGCCTGGCAGACCCTGAACGCCCGGGAAAAATTAAGGCTTCGCTGTCATGTGTCCCTCCCCGGCGAAATGACAAGCCAGGCCGTGGAGCTGGGTCTTCACACCGGATTTGGAGATGAATTGCTGAAAATAGGGCATTTGAAATTCTTTGCCGATGGCGGCATGGGGGCACGCACGGCATGGGTCACGGAAAAATATCTGGATGCGGATTACGGCATGGCATTGACGTCGGTGGACGATATTGAAGCCGCTGTTACCCTGGCCGACAGTGCCGGGCTTTCTTGCATGGTCCATGCCGTGGGAGATCGTGCCTGCCATGAGATCATCGCCATGTATGCCCGGGTTGAAGCCCGGGGAAAAAGCCGGTGCACCATTCCCCATCGTGTGGAACATGTGCAGATGATTTTGCCCGAAGATCTTCAGCGTCTGAGCACATTGAAAAATCTGGCGGTTTCCTGTCAGCCCGCCAACCTGAGTCTGGATATTACCATGATTGACCAGTGCGCCGGAGAGCGGGGCAGATTTGCCTATGCCTTTAAACATATATTAAACACCGGGGTTCCCCTGATGCTCAGCTCCGATGCTCCGGTGGCCGACCCCAACCCATTTGCCGGTATTTATGCTGCTGTGAATCGCAAACGTATGGATAAGACCCCCCGGCAGGGCTGGTACATGGAACAGGCCCTTGATGTGGCTGAGGCCGTGAAGGCATATACCCTTAGCCCGGCACTTGCCTCCGGGTGCGGTGGTGTTCTGGGCTCCATTTCTGTGGGGAAGCTTGGGGATATGGTGGTGACGGACCGGAATATTTTTGAAATCCCGCCGGAAGAAATCATTGCAACCAAAGTGGTTATGACCCTTTTCAACGGCCAGGTGGTCCATGGATGACAACCAGCGCAAATTCCAGTATCTGGAAACCATCTTTGAACGATCTGCCGATGGATTGATGATCTGTGATGCAGAGGGGCGCATACTCAAGCTTAACCGCAGTGCTGAAAGACTAAATGGGATCCGTGCCCAAGATGTGCTGGGAAAGAAGGTCAGTACCCTGGTAAAAGAGGGAAGGGTGGATCGCTCCGCCACCCAGGAAGTGCTGGAAACAAGGCGGCAGGTCAGTGTGGTTCAGCTGACTCCCAAATCAGGCTATACCCTTCTGGTTACCGGGACACCGGTGTTTGATGACAACCATGACATTGCCTTTGTGGTGGTAAATGAACGCGATATTTCCCTGATAGAGAACATGCAGCAGGAGCTGACCCGGACCCTTCAGGAATCGGAAAAAATCAGAAATGAACTCACAGAACTGAATCTGCTGGAATTAAAAGAAAACAATATCGTGGCCCAGAGCAGTCCCATGAAACAGACCCTGCACCTGGCTCTGAAGCTTTCCGGCATTGACGCATCCAGTATTCTGATCCAGGGAGAGTCCGGGACGGGCAAGGGATTACTTGCGAAATTTATTCATGCCCACAGTTCCCGGAGACGCCAAACATTTATCCAGATCAATTGTGCTGCCCTGCCGGAAAATCTTCTGGAGGCGGAACTCTTTGGTTACGAAAAAGGGGCCTTTACCGGGGCAAAGGAAACGGGTAAACCCGGCCTTTTTACCCTGGCATCCGGGGGTACACTGTTTTTGGATGAAATCGGAGAAATGCCCCCGGGCGTTCAGGCTAAATTGTTAAAATGCCTGGATGATCATGAAATCATGCCCATTGGAGGGACCACTGCCAGGAAAATTGATTGTTCCATCATCGCTGCCACCAACCGGGATTTGAATCAGCGGGTTTTCAATAAACAGTTCCGGCTGGATCTGCTCCATCGCCTGAACACCTTTCCTTTGTCAATTCCCCCTTTGCGGGAGCGGCCCGAGGATATCCTGGAGCTGGTGAGACTGTGCCTGAAAAAATATAACAAGAAATATAATCGTCGGACTCATATGGGCTATAAGGCTTTTGAAGCTCTGAAAGCATATGCCTTTCCCGGGAATGTCCGGGAGTTGATCAACATCGTTAAACAGGCCGTGGTCATGTGCGATCGAAGGTTACTTGATGATTATATTATCCATGTCACTGCCCCCCCCAGGATATGCCCACCACCGGTTAAAGCCGCCACAAATCCCACCGACCTTCCCGGAAGGCTCATGGCCGTGGAGCATGACATGCTCTTGCAGGCGGTGCAGCAATGCCGGACCACCCGGGAGGCAGCAGTCTTTCTCGGAGTCAGCCAGCCCACCGTTGTAAGAAAATTGAAAAAACATGGCATGGGACGTCTCAACGGACAGCCTTGATTCACTCGTAAATCAAAATCCCATAAATCTTTGTTATATAAAGCTCTCTTGGATATTATGATTTGATTTAACTATGAATCTAAAACGATATCCAGTTAATCTGGTGTGTTATGGTTGGCTGATTGATTCATTAATGAATTACCCCCCTGTGCTGCAGGTGTGTTGTGATGTCTCAAATGATCAAATAACTTATAAATTCAGTGTTATACGAAATAATATTCAAAGGGGCATGCTATTTGTAGTTTTTAATATGGAGTGTTGAATTCGCTTTGACTCTATGTTCAAGTTTTTTTATGCCGATTTTGCGAAAAAGAGGTCAGGCTTGTGTGATTGGGGGTATCGTCCAAAGCCCTGGCGAACCTGAAACGCCACCGATAATGCGCATAGCGCAAGCCTGAACCTTACCCGTTATATGTCAATATAAAAAACTTGATCATCGAGTTTGATGGCCCAATAAACAGGATTTTATTTATGAAAGAAAAAACATGGAAACCGTGGTTGCTGTTATCGCCTTCATTGGCGGCTGTTTTTTTACTTCTTGTGGTTCCGGTGTGTTTTGTCATCGTGTACAGTTTCTGGCTCAGAGCCCCCAGTGGTCAGGATATTCCTGCATTTCAGATGGGAAATTATGCCAAGTTCTTCGCAGATTTTTTTTATCCGTCTGTTCTTTTAAAGACCCTGAGAGTGGCCCTGGAAACCGTTATCCTTTGCCTGATCATGGGATATATCCCTGCGTATTTTTTTTATAGAACAGAATCCCGCCTTAAGCCCTATCTGATGGTTCTGGTCATGCTTCCCTTCTGGATCAGTTTTATCATCCGGACCTTAAGCTGGATTAACATCCTTGGGGATTCCGGTCTGATTAATCATGTCCTGCTGAAGATGGGCCTCATCAGCACACCTTTTGCCATGCTGTACAATGAGGGCGCCGTGATCATGGGGCTTTTACAATATCTTCTGCCCTTCATGATCATGAATATCTATGTGAGCCTGGATGGTATTGATAAAAGCCTGACAGAAGCAGCCAAGAGTCTCGGGTGCACAGAATGGCAGGCTTTCCGGGAAGTGACTCTGCCCTTGAGCATGCCCGGGGTCAGTGCCGGGTGCCTTCTGGTATTTGTGCTCACCTGCGGTACCTATCTACCTCCCATGATTCTTGGCGGGCCGGGGAACGGCATGATCGCCAACCTGATATTTAAACGGGTCATCGGAACTCTGGACTGGCCCTTTGGATCAGCCATCAGCACCATCTTGCTCTTGCTGCTGATTCTCATTGTTTATACCTATAACCGCTACCTGGGTATCAATCAGATTTTTAAATCCATGAGTAATACCTGATCGGATTGGAAAATGGGCAGCCGACGCTCTGGGACTGTTGGAGGCGGCATGATGCCGTTTCTGGGCTTGCTCACAGCATGGGGAATTTATCATATTTGATGTGCCGACGGGGTCAGGCTTGTGTCGTTGTGCTTTTGACAAGCTCCTATATTTAAAGGAAAAATTAAGCAAGAATGTCAATAACGCAAGCCTGACTCCCACCAAGGGTGGCCCATGTTGTGATCAACCTCCCATTTCTATTATTCTTTGAGGCCGGTGCTCATTGCCATGTGGGTGATGGAAAAACAGACTAAGGATCTAATATGAAAAAACTGATTTCCGGATGGACCTTGATAAAAGTATACACCCTGCTGGTTTATGTGTGGATGTTTACACCCATAGCCGCAGTGGTGATCCTGGCATTTAATCCCCAGCAGTTTGGAACCTTTCCCATGGAAGGCTTCAGTTTCAAGTGGTTCGTCAAGCTGTCCCACAACGCCACCATTCTGGACGCCTTCAAAAATTCCCTGGTGCTGGGTGGCTTTACTGCGGTGTTTTCAACAGCCATTGGGGTGCCTGCGGCCATGGCCTTTATTCGATATGATTTCAAGGGTAAGGAATTTTTAAATACGCTGCTCATTGCCCCCATCATGATTCCCGAGGTGGTACTGGGGGTGGCCTTGCTTCTGTTCATCCGGTGGCTGCAGCAGCCCAAAAGTTTTGCATTGCTGCTCATCGGACATGTGGTGCTTACCTTGCCCTATGTGTTGCTCATTGTCCAGGCAAGACTTGTGGGGATAAAGAGAGAATATGAGGAAGCGGCGCTGTCCCTGGGGGCCAATCCCTTTCAGACTTTCAAGGAGATTACCTTTCCGTTGCTTGCGCCTGCCATTTTTGCCGGTATGCTTTTTTCTTTTACCATCTCCTTTGATGATGTTACGGCAACCCTTTTCTGGGCAACGGCCCAGAATCAGACGGTACCCGTGAAAATATTCGGCATGCTTAGAAATTCCATCAGCCCGGAAATCAATGCCCTGGGTGCGGTGATGATCGTTCTCACCGTTTCCATTCCCCTTGCTGCGGGTTATGTGAGCCGGCGCTTTGCCAGAGGGAGCAAGGCTATCTGAAACAAACGGCCTTGATCACAACATGGGTCACCCCGGCGGCCCAAACGGGGTCAGCCTTCCGTTTTATAAATGTTTGGCCAGTTTCCCATATTCGCCTATTTGGGACTGCGTAGCATACTTATGCTATGTGACTTGGCCAAAATAGGTGAAGATGGGGCGCTGGCTGAATATTTGCGATGTACCTGGTGTTTAACCTGAAATAATAAGGAGAAAAGAATGGGAAAAGATCTGGAAAAACAAATTAACGACGTGTATGAAAATTACAGAAACGGCAATATCTCCCGCAGGGATTTTGTTAAATTCGTCGGTATTGCCGGTGCATCCCTTGGTATCATGGCCGGCCCCACTGGTCTGGTGAGCCGGGCCTTTGCCGCTGATAAATCCATTACCTGTCACTCCTGGGGCGGCACCACCTCCGAAGCATTGAGAAAATTTGCCTTTGATCCCTTTACCAAGGCCACGGGAATTAAGGTGATTGATGCGGCCTTCACCGGTATGGATGCTTTTTTAACCCAGGTAAAAGCCTCCATTCCACCGGGGGGAGAGTTTAATATTGCCCATTTAAGTGCCGTGTATGATTATGCCAGGTACACCGATCTTGGATTCGGGGTGGCCCTGGACGAGGCCAAGATTCCCAATCTGCAAAATGTCATGACAAAAATGACGGAAACCCTAAGAAAAATTTCCAAGGGCAGCCTCTCCGCCGTGCCCTACGATCTCGGTCAGACCGGTATTGCCTATAACACGGAGAAAATATCCAGGGAAAAAGCCGAAAAGCTTGGAGCTTCACTGCTGTATGACAAAGATTTGAAGGGAAAAGTTGGCTCCTGGGGTGGGGACTTCAGGACAAACATGTGGTATGCGGCCCTGCACACCGGCCAGAGTCCTAATAATATCACGGATGAAAAGGCCGTGTGGAATGCCTTGAAAGAGCAGCGGGGCCTGATCAAGAAGTACTGGGCATCTGGATCTGAACTCATGAGTCTGCTGGCCAACGGTGATATCTATGCCACGGTGGCATGGTCCGGACGGGTGGCAGCCTTGCAGAAACAGGGCCATCCCATTGGATACCTGGCTCCAGACGGTACATATTCCTGGATGGAGTACATGTACGTGCTCAAGGGCACCGATCTTGACGTGGCCCAGCAGTTGCTTAATTTCATGCTGGAGCCGGACGCAGCCATCGCCGTTGCCAAGGGGCAGAACTATCCCACAAGCCTTGATCCCACCATGGTTGAAATGCCCGAAGAGGTCAAAAAACTTCCCGCCTTTGATCCCACCGGAAAACTTGACGGATACCTGTTTGCCGATCCGGCGTACTGGAACGCCCATCAACTGGACTGGGCAGAAAAGTGGGATCGGATCATGGCTGGCTGATTAATGATAATCGGATAACCCAGTGCCCCCTTTCGGTTTTGGAAACAAAGCGGCGGGGGCTTTATTGAAAACAGTGGGAGAAAGTGGTTTGACACAAGAAAAAAATCCGGCATTTGTGAAGTTCCAGGGAATTGAGAAACGGTTTGGCCGTGTGGTGGCCGTGAAAAAAATGGATCTGGAGATTCCGGAAGGCGCCTTTGTGACCCTGCTGGGGCCTTCCGGGTGTGGGAAAACCACCTTGCTTCGCATGCTGGCGGGGCTTGAAGAGCCCACCAGCGGGGAGATATTTATCAAGGGAAAACGGATCAACGATACCCCCATCCATAAACGCAATCTGGGGATGATTTTCCAGAACTATGCCCTGTTTCCCCATAAGAGCATTTTTGACAACGTGGCCTTTGGATTGAAGTATCGCAATGTTCCCAAATCTGAAATCAAGGCAAAGGTTGAAAAGGCCCTGGAAACGGTGCGCCTTCCCGGGGTGGGAGACCGGAATCCATCCCAGTTGTCCGGGGGACAGCAGCAGCGCATTGCCCTGGCCCGAGCCATTGTCATTGAACCGGATGTGCTGTTGATGGACGAGCCTCTGTCTGCCCTGGATGAAAATTTAAGGGAAGACATGCGCCGGGAAATCGATAACCTTCAGCAGGAACTGGGGGTGACCACCATCTTTGTAACCCATGATCAACGGGAAGCCCTTTCCATGTCGGACAAGGTGGTGGTGATGAAGGATGGGTTTATTCAGCAGGAGGGAACCCCCGAAGAGGTATATAACAATTCGGCAAACCATTTTGTTGCCGATTTCCTGGGCCACTCCAATTTTTTAAATGCTGTGGTTGAAGAAAAACATAAGGATTTCCTGAAGGTCCGTTTAGATGATCAAAGCCGCTGTCTGGTAAGTCCGGTGGGAAATTTTGAAAAAGGGGATAAGGCGGAAATAGTTATCCGTGCCCAGAAAATGAAACTTGGTTATAAGAGCGAACACTCGCCGGAAGAAGATATGAATTTTTTCCATGGCACAATTGTGGACCGCAGTTACATGGGGGGCGAGGTGAGTTATTTTGTGGAACTCCCCGGTAAACAGGTGCTGCATGTCATTAATTTTGTGAAACGATCACCCTATCGTCGGGGAGAAGATGTCTTTGTAAAAGTAGATCCATTTCACTGCCGGTTACTGCAGTCATGAGATGATCTTCCGGGTTTGGTCACAACAAGGGCCAGCCGTCACATCTGGCGGAGCAACGGGGATGGGCTTGTGTTATTGAAGGCTGAGGTTTTTATCAGACTTTTTGTTTTTTACAACCGCTTGTGTTTTAGGGTGAATCTCAAGAAAAGCACCAACAACTCAAGCTTGACCCCACACCAGCGCAGACCCCATACCAACAGGAGTGTTTCGTCTTGACAAAGGCAAAGGTGAAAACAGCGTGGCAGATTTTTTGGCTTCCGGACCCTTGAAAAAGAGTTTTCTGTGGATTAAGCAACATCTGGATCCATCCTGGAGCTATATCGTCATTGAAAATGATGGAAATCCCCGGGAATCGTCCTTTTTAAGGCTGGATCATGGGGTTTACACCTGTTTAGAAAAAGAGAAGTATACCTGGCAACAGGTAATTGACATGGATGTTTCCAGGGAATATCTGGTGATCCGGATTCCGCCGGATAATGAGGAAAAACGCCTTGGCGGGATCATGGGTTTTGGGTTTCCTGGAAATACAGTGTATTATTTATACAAAGCTGAAGAGATAAGAAAATGAAAGAAAATCTGGATGGGTGGCTCAATATCCGGTTTGAGCATTCAAAAAAAAAGGCAGATGTGTCATTGTCCAGTCTGGTGGATGGTGCGGTTAAGTTTCTGGAATTTTACGGGAATGCGCAGTTTTGTGGCCGGGGTTTTGTTGGCATTGTGGGACAAGGAAATGGTGAAAGCAAATTTTCCGCACTCTTGCAGGCAGCAAAACATGAAAACGATGCCATGGGTTTTTTCTCGGCGGTGTTTGATGCCATTGGCAGTGGGCAAGCCCGTCATCTGGTTTTAAATGGTGTGAAGCTGCCTCATATGCTGCTGGTGGCACTGCTGGAGCGGGTAATGCCGGGGCATGGGTATCTTTCCATTAAAGGACCCCAAGGCCTGGAAGAGAGCACCAATCTGGATATCCCCGATGACCAGCGGGAAGATCTCCAGAACGTCATGGATAAATATCCCGTGCGCCTTTCCCGGCATACCATTCGCCAGATGATGGTTTCCCGGGATGTGGCGTATCAATACATGCCCTTTGTGGAAGAACTGGATGACGTGGGTCATGTGAATACCTGGATTGGTCAGTTCCATGAAGGTCTGCTGGAGCAGATGTACCAGAACCGGGTTATTTTTCTGCTCAACATGAGCTGTCCGGTGTACTGTCGTTTCTGTTTCAGGAAGCACAAAGAATCCAGAAGTGAAAACAATCCCACGGTGGAGGATGTCCAGGCAGCGGTGGCCCATGTGAGAAATTCCCCGGCCATCAAAGAAATTGTGGTCACCGGGGGTGATCCCTTCATGAATCGGGCAAACATGGCGGCCACCATTGACGGACTCATGACCGTGGATCATGTCCAGACCCTGCGCCTTGCCACCCGGTCGGTGGCTTACTATCCGGATCTGTTTCTGGAAAACGAAGGGGCTTATCTTAAATACCTCAAGCAGAAAAGCCTGGAACTCCAGCAGAACGGCAAGCGCATGGAGCTTGCCACCCACTTTATTCATCCAGATGAGGTGTCCCCTGAGAGCCTTGACATTATAACGGATCTGGTTAAAAGCGGCATCGCCGTATATATCCAGACTCCGTTTTTAAGTGACTGCAATGATGCTGGCCCCGAACTTGTAAAATTGTTTCATCTCCTCCGGGGGGCCGGGGCAGAGCTGCATTATATTTACATTCCCTGCAGCCCCATCCATGGGAACTCCATATACTGGAAGCCCCTGTCCGACGGCATCTACATGGCAAAGCACCTCCGGGCACATCTGTCAGACAGGGTCATGCCCCGGATCTGCACGGCCACCCCCATTGGCAAAATGGACTGGCACACCAGTGGCTGGGCCGTGGAACGGGTGGCGGACAATGAGAATTTTGTCTGGATCAGAACCCCCTATACCCCGGCATATTTCAAGGCCTTTGCCCCCCTGACTGAAAAATTGACCAATATCCGGGCCAATGCCGAAGGCACCATTGACATCCAGTACATGGCAAAGATCGGGGATGATGCACTGCTGATCGGCAATCGGCCTTCCCGGGTGGCCCCGAAAAATGTATTGGCCACCCAGACACAGGTGCAGGAACTTCAAAAAAGCCTGTCCGCCAATTGCCAGACCCGTTTTTCCATGGTGGACACCGGCCTTGAAGGTGTGGCTAGGCTCCATGAAACAAGGGTGCTGATAACGGCGGATCAGGCAGGAGCAAAGGAAATGGCTTACATTGCAGCTGATTTTCGCATCACCGATGTGGTGATCACTGCCGGTGGTGATGCCGTGGATCATCTGTATGATATTACCCGGATTGTGCGGCATTTACAGGATATTTCCCATGTCAATGCCGTCAGGCTTTGTTCCATGGCCTTTGCTCTGAATCCCGAAGCCTATACCCTTGGGGTTATCAATAGCCTGGGAGATCTCAATCGGTTAACGATTGCCGATCCCCTTCGTCTTGAGATTGAAACCTGGTTTTTACAGGACGGCGACGTTAAGCCCATCCATGCGGCCCTGGCAAGGCGGCTCAATAACAAGGGAATCACCGTTTACGCCAATGTGCCCTTGCTTGGCGGAGTGAATGACACCGATACCGCCATGCATGATCTGGCCTATGCTCTTAGGAGATCCGGCATTGAGTTTCACCATTTGTATGTGGCAGGTCTTCCCCTCCAGCGCCAATGGAATGTCAAATATCCTGTGGATTCCTACGATATCATTGACATTGCCACCATGGTGAGACGGGAAGGGTCGGGCAGAGAAATTCCCAGATACATCATTGCAACCCCCCTGGGGGAGGTGGATTATGGATTGACCTCGGCATTTGTACGGGAGGGGGATGCCGTAAAGGTGAAACTCACCTGTTATGATGCGGCATATTACCGAGCCATGGATCCGGATTTTGTCTTTCCCGCAGGTGTTGAAGAGGCTTCCGATGGTCGGCCCGTCCTGGAACTGCCAGGGCTTGTTAAAACCAATGATTTTCCCATTTCCTGATCCGGAGGTACGATGAGATATCCCTATATTGACTATTGTGATCTGGTAAAGATCTGTCCGATTTTTGAAGATCTGACCGGTGATCCCCTGGTGCTGGATCTCGGTGCCGGTGCGCCGGTGTATGGCAAGGTGGATCTTAAGGACCAGAAGGTTTTTCAGAAATGGCTTGACACTGCCATGGCTCAACAGGGTACTTCCTGGGGGGTTGCCTCCTACCTGGAAAACCGGGAGCCCTTGCTTGATACCTACCCCCAGATGCGTGGGGAACAGCGGTATTATCATCTGGGTCTGGACATTATTGTGGATCTGGATACCCCTTTACATGCTCCCCTTTCTGCCACGGTGGTTCACAGTGATTATGAAGAAGGGCCGGGAAATTATGGTGGTAATGTGCTGCTGCGCCATGATGGGGAGGGGTTTGAAACCTTTTATTCACTGTATGGGCATTTAAACCGGAAACAATTACCATCGGTGGGGGAGGCCTTTGAGGCAGGGGAGGTCTTTGCTGTGATTGGTGATTTCCACGAAAACGGCAACTGGTTTTACCACACCCATCTTCAGGTGATTACCCAGAAGGGGTACGAACAGGGCTGGGTCTCCAAGGGTTATTGCACGGCCGGGGATCTGGCGGTCATGGATGGCATCTGTCCGTCTCCTTTGTCTTTGTTTAAAATTTAAGTCCATAAAAAAATCCCCTGAACCATTTTAACCGCTCAGGGGATTTTTACGTTTCACAATTTGGGCTTGGTCATAAGATGGGCCATTTATTTCAATTGGCGGACCAACGGGGTCAGGCTATGTGGTATTAGAGCCTGAGTTTTTATCAGGCTCTATGTTTTTGACAAGTGTCTAAGAATAAAGCTAAATTCAAACGAAAACGTCAATAACGCAAGCCTGACCCCTCCCCAGGGTGGCCCATCTTATGACCAAGCCCTACAATTTATTGGAAATGGCTTCTGTTTTTAAGGTTTATCCTCCAAAAGAAGCATCATCCATGTCCACAGCCACGGAACTTGTGGTCTTGAGGGCTGTAAGATTACCCATGGTGATGGGCAGCTGGGTTTCCACAAAGAACTGAAGGGATTTAACAACACCCTCATAAAAGGCTTTGTCATTCTTTTTGGCCTTTTCAACCTTGGGGGCCGCAACGGAAGCTCTCCATAGAAGCATCCAGGCCACCACCACATCGCCCACGGCATCCTGGAAAGGGTGCGCATTGGCAAAGGCGTTGAGAACCTTGGCGGACATGGCAGTCTGACCCATGTGCAGGGCCACTTCGCCCAGGGTGTTCAGAGCTGTTTCTATTTTTTCTACCTGCTCTTTCAGGGCATCTATTGCCTTGGCAGCCCCAAGGGTTTTTTGCATCTCACCAAAGAGATCCATCACCGGTTTTCCCTTGTTCATGCCAAGTTTTCTGCCCAGAAGATCCATGGCCTGGATGCCGTTGGTGCCCTCATAGATAAGGGTGATGCGGCAGTCCCTAAGGAGTTGAGCCATGGGATATTCTTCGATGAAACCATATCCGCCATACACCTGCATGCCCTGGCTGCACACCTCAAAGGCCCGGTCCGTGACATAGCCCTTGGCAATGGGGGTAAGGATTTCCACCATACCCTGGTATTTGGCTCTTTCTTCGGCGGTTTCACCGATGGCGGCCATATCAGCGCAGTAGTTGACATAGTAAAGAATGCTTCGCATGCCCTCCACGAATACCTTCATTTTCATCAGCTGCCTGCGGACATCGGGGTGATTGATGATGGCAACTGATTTGGCATCGGGGTTCATCATCTCCAGGAGATTTTTTCCCTGGACCCTTTCCCTTGCATAGTTAAGTGCATACATGTAGGCAGATGTGGCACAGGCAAATCCCTGATATCCCACCAGGAGCCTTGCCTCGTTCATCATGACAAACATGGCCTTCATGCCCTTGTTTTCTTCACCCAGAAGCGTACCCACGCAATTACCGTTGCTGCCAAGGGCAAGGGAACAGGTGCTGTTGCCGTGGATGCCAAGTTTGTGCTCAATGCCGGTGCAGATCACATCATTAAATTCACCCGGGGTACCATCCTCGTTGACCCTGAATTTGGGAACCAGAAACAAAGAGATGCCCTTGGTGCCTTCCGGTGCGCCTTCAATGCGGGCCAGTACCGGATGGATGATGTTTTCTGTAAGATCATGTTCCCCACCGGAAATGAATATTTTTTCACCGGTGATGCTGTAGGTACCGTCATCATTTTTCTTTGCAGATGTGGTCAAGGCCCCCACATCGGAACCGGCACCGGGTTCGGTTAAGAGCATGGTGCCTGCCCATTTACCGGAGTACATGTTTTTGAGAAACACTTTCTTTTGTTCATCGGTTCCAAATTCTTCCACAAGCTTGCCGGCACCATGGGTGAGACCGGGGTACATCATGAAGGGATAGTTGGCACCGTTGAAATATTCCATGGCAGCCGAGGCAATGGTTCTTGGCATGCCCTGTCCACCCCATTCCGGGTCTTCGGTCATGGCAAGCCACTCGCCTTCATTAAAGAGATCGTAGAGGCGTTTGAAGGATTTTGGTGTGGTCACCGCACCGTCTTTTAAGGTGCAGCCTTCCTGGTCTCCTTCCTGCTGGGTGGGCAGGATCTCTTTTATGGCCAGATTTCTTGCCTCGGACACAATGAGGTCGATGGTTTTTTTATTGAATTCAGCAAAGTCTTCACTTTTTTTGGCAAGGGATTCAGCATTCAGTATTTCATGGAGTAAAAAATCGATTTCCCTTCGATCGGAAATAAATTGTGCCATGGTGAGGTTCTCCTTATGGTGGCTGTCCTGGGGGATGGGGGCGGGCAGCTGTTCAAAATTAATTAAATGATGAGTGAATATGCCTTCATTTTAATATTTATGTTTCTTTTTTGCTTTTATTTTCTGTGGACATGGAATCGGTTTTGTTATAATTATTTGTATAAACATCTATTTTTAACTTTGAAGTCATGAATTATTTTTGGGATGAAAGGGTGTTTCGCTCCTAAAATAAAAAATGAATATCTATTCATTGCATGCGCAAAGTGGATAGTCAACAAAAATTTTATTTATTCCGGAAAAAAACTTATGGAAAAAATTCTGATCAGTGCCTGTCTTTTGGGGTTACCTGTACGGTATGATAATAAAATACAGCCTGTTGAAAATGAATGCGTTCAGAAATGGCACAAGGAAGGACGTCTTGTTGTTGTGTGTCCAGAGGTAAAGGGCGGTCTGTCTACCCCAAGACCACCTGCGGAAATCATGGCTGGTTCAGGTGAAGATGTTCTCACCGGCGATGCCTGTATCCACAATTCAGCGGGGGGGGATGTGACCCGGGCATTTATCACAGGTGCCCAGGAAGCCCTGGATCTGGTGCAACAATTTCACATCCGCATGGCCATATTAAAGGAGAAAAGTCCCTCATGCGGTTCACATTTTATCTATGACGGCAGTTTCAGTCGTCGGCTGATTCCCGGCAGGGGGGTGACTGCGGCACTTTTAATAAGGAACGGTGTGGCTGTTTTCAGTGAAAAGGACGTGGTGCTTGCCTGTGAATTTCTTGGAATGCTTTAATGGGCCCATGGGGAATAATATGACAATGTGGTCTGGAAACCCCGATGCCCAAAAAGAACTGGATAAAATATATGAATTTCAATATATTTACCCCGTATGCATGGGCAATCCCATGAACGGGTAAATTATCAATAAAGAGAGGAGTAAAAAATGCAGTTTATTGTAATGGGATATGATGGTACCGATGAAGATGCACTGAACCGTCGCATGTCGGCTCGTAAGGATCACCTTGATATGGCCCAGAAATTGTATGCTGCGGGGCGCTGGCTTTATGCCGCAGCCCTTCTGGATGACGACGGTAAAATGGTGGGCTCCATGATTGTTTGTGATTTTGAATCCAGGGAAGATCTGGAATCCCAGTGGCTGAAGAATGAAGCCTATATCACCGGCAAGGTATGGGTTAAAGTGGAGGTTCAACGGGCACAGGTGGCCCCGTTTTGTGCGTCCTGATGACCCCATCTGATAGTGGCAGAGGTATGATCACCCCCGTGATTTCTTTTAAGGCCTATTGATATGTCTTGACCGATTTTTCGGGGTCTGCTAATTTGTTTAATTATTTCTCTTTTTATACATATGTTGTTTTGTGTGATTCGCAATTGTTTTCATCATGACAATGCACCCTTCAATATTCATTCAACGTTGGGCTTGGTCATAGGAAGGGCCATGCTGGGGAGTGGTCAGGCTTGCGTTATTGGCGCTTTTGTTGAAAAATGTCTTGAAACACAAGTGGTTGTCAAAAACAAAGAGCCTGCTAAAAAATGCAGCCTCTAATACCACATAGCCTGACCCCATTGGCCCGCCAATTGTGACGGAGGCCCATCTTACTGATCAAGCCCGATTACTTATTGTGGCAGACTTTCTGCCATGTGGATTTTTATATGAAAAAGAAGGTGCTGGGTTTTGGGTACTGGGTACTGGGTGTTAACCGCAACTACTTTTTCATTGCCCGTCGGGGGAGGGGCGGCATAATGCCATTTGGCTCCGCGTCTACGACCCTATCTTCGATGTGTCGCCAGGCCGACATGGCGGTTTATTAGAAAATAAAACTTTGGGGCAACCTCTGCAGAGCCCCCAACGGGCGGCCGGACCGGCCCATTCGGAGCCAGTGGGCCGCCGACGGTCCGGGGCCGGTCCGATGGCCGTTGTGGGCGGCATAGTGCCATTTTTCGTTATTCGTTGTGTCGGCAAGCCGACATGACCGTTATCTGAAGCTCCGTTCAGACATTTGAAATAATTGGGGTTTCAGTCTTTCTTGTGGCTGGTGCTTACAGCCATGTGGGTTATTCAAAAAAAGGAGGTTACAATGAAAAAAATGATGATGCTGGTCCTGGGACTTTTTATGGTCATGTCCGTGGGCTTTTCCGCCAACGCTAAAACCATCACCGTAGGGCTGGATGCTGATCCGGTTTCCCTGGATATCCATGTTCAACTGTCAGGTGGCATGCTGCAGCTGTCCCACTGGTGCTTTGATCCCCTGGTCCGTTGGACAAAGGAGATGACCTTTGAACCCAGGCTTGCCACCAGCTGGGAACGAATAAATGAGTACCGCATGCGCTTTCATCTGCGTAAAGGGGTTAAATTTCACAGCGGGAACACCTTTACCGCCAAGGACGTGAAATGGACCTTTGACCGCATGAGAAACAGTGTGGACTATAAAGGTCTCATTGAACCCTTTGTGGGGGTTGCCATCATCGACGATTACACAGTTGACATCGTAACGGCAAAACCCTATGCCCTTCTTTTGAACATGGCCACCTACTTTTTTGCCATGGACAGTGCCTTTTACACCGGCATGGATGAAAACGGCCAGCCCAAGGATGCCATTGTCAAGATCGGCCCCTCCTTTGCTTTGAACAATGCCTCTGGTACCGGTCCCTTTATTGTGACCTCAAGGGAGCATGGTGTTAAAGTTGTGTTCGAGCGATTCAAGGACTATTGGGATACAAAATCCCCCGGCAATGTGGAAAAAATGATCCTTACACCCATTAAAGAAGATGCCACCCGCGTGGCAGCACTCCTGTCCGGTGATGTGGATTTTATTACCCCGGTACCCCCCCAGGATTTTAAACGCATTGAATCCGATCCCAATGTCAAACTGGTTACCTGCAACGGCGGTCGCATCATCACTTTGCAGATGAATCAGGAAAGACGGCCGGAGTTCAAGGATGTAAGGGTCCGTCAGGCCATGGTGTATGCCATTAATAATGCCGGTATCGTTTCCAAAATCATGAAGGGAACCGCCACCGTGGCAGCCCAGCAGGGCCCGGAAGGCTATGCCGGTTATAAACCCGAGCTCACCCCGAGATATGACCTTGCCAAAGCAAAGGCCTTGATGAAAGAAGCCGGCCTTGAAAATGGTTTTGAATGCACCATGATTGCCCCCAACAACCGCTATGTCAATGATGAAAAAATTGCTGAAGCCGCCGTTCAGATGCTGGCAAAGATCAATATCAAAGTGAACCTGAAAACCATGCCCAAGGCTCAGTACTGGGATGAGTTTGACGCCAAGGTCGCAGATATCCAGATGATCGGATGGCATTCAGATACCGAAGATTCCGGCAATTTTACGGAATTTCTCATGATGTGTGCCGACAAGGCCACCGGGTATGGCCAGTACAACAGCGGACTTTATTGTAATAAGAAGGTGGATGAACTTGCCCTTGCTGCCCAGTCTGAAGTGGATCTTGTAAAACGGGCGGATCTTTTAAAGGAGATCGAGCAGATCCTTTATGATGAAGCCGCGTTTATTCCCTTTCATTGGCAGAATCACTCCTATGCCGGGAAAAAAGCCCTTGGCATTGCACCGGTGATTAACTCCATGAACTTCCCCTATTTTGGCGATCTTGTTGTAGAATAATCCATGATCATCCCACCGGGCAGCGCTTTTGATATTGTTGCCCGGTGGCATGCATCCAGACATGAAGAAGACTTTCTATGTTTGCATTTATTATCAGAAGAATTACCCAGGCCGTCTTTGTCATGCTGATTATCAGCATGGTGGGATTTGCCATTAAAAACAAGATCGGTGACCCGGTGCGGGATCTGGTGGGCGAAAGGGTGACGGCGGATGAGCGGGCCCTGATCCGGGATCGCCTGGGCCTCAACGATTCCTTTGCCGTCCAATATGTACGTTTTCTGGGCAATGTGGCCAAAGGAGATCTGGGGCAATCCTTTTTTTACAAAAAACCCGCCCTTGACGTAATTGTTGGCAAGGCCCCGGCCACCCTGGAGCTGGTATTTGGCGCAGCACTTATTATTGTGCTGGTTTCCATGCCCCTTGGGGTTTACACGGCTTTGAAACCCAGAAGCTTCATGTCCCGGTTTGTAATGGGGTTCAGTACTTTGGGCGTTTCCATGCCGGTGTTTCTCACCGCCATCATGCTCATCTATATTTTCGGGGTGAACCTTCACTGGCTTCCCTCCTATGGCAGGGGAGAAACCGTGGACCTGTTCGGCAACGGCTGGTGGTACACAGGTTTTTTAACCACAGACGGCCTGATGCATTTGATATTACCGTGTATTTCCCTTGCATCCATCATGTTGCCCCTGTTCATCCGCCTTATCCGTTCGGAGATGATGGAAGTGCTGGAAACCGAATATATAAAGTATGCCTGGGCCAAGGGCTTGAGCCCCATGCGCATCTGGCTGGTCCATGCCTTTAAAAATACCCTGCTCCCCGTGGTTACGGTATTTGGCGTACAGATCGGCATCATGTTTGCCTTCACCATCCTGACAGAAACTGTTTTTCAATGGCAGGGCATGGGGTATATGTTCCTGGAGGCGGTGGAACGATCGGATATTTCCCTGCTTATTGCCTATCTCATTGTGGTGGGATCGGTGTTTGTGATGGTAAATACCCTGGTGGACATTCTGTATGGTTTTATTAACCCCACAGTGAGAATAGCAGGTCGCAAATGAAAGCATCCCTTAAACGATTTAAATCATCCTATTTTTATTACAGTTTCAAGCGGGACAAGGTTGCCATGGTCAGCTTTGCAGTCCTTGTGGTATTCCTTCTGTTAAGCCTTGCAGCTCCCCTTGTGTCCCCCTATAATCCCTATGATTCCACCAGCATTGATATCATGAATTCTGAAATGCCTCCGGCCTGGTACGAAGAGGGAACATCGGATTTTCTTCTGGGTACGGACAACATGGGCCGGGATCTGTTGTCCACCATGATATACGGGTTGCGTATTTCGGTGATGATAGGGCTTGGGGCCGTGTTTCTCCAAGCCTTCATCGGCATTGTGGTGGGTCTTACGGCAGGCTATATGGGAGGTAAGGTGGATGCGCTTCTCATGCGGGTGGCAGATATTCAGTTTTCCTTCCCATATCTCATGGTGGCCATATTCATCAGTGCCGTGTTTCAGATTTTGTTTGGCATCGGCAGCTATGAGAAACTTGCCATTCCCCTGTTGGTTGTCATCATCGGGCTGTCTGAATGGCCGGTGTATGCCAGAACTATCAGGGCTTCGGTGATGGGTGAAAAAAACAAGGAGTATGTGGAAGCAGCAAGGGTCATCGGGCTGTCCCGCCCGGTGATCATGGTGCGCCATGTGCTTCCCAATACCCTGACTTCTGTGATGGTTATTTCAACTATCCAGGTGGCCAATGCCGTCATGAGTGAGGCAGCCCTTTCGTTTCTGGGTCTTGGCATGCCCGTTACCATGCCGTCTCTTGGTTCTTTGATTAAATCCGGGTTTGAATATATTTTCTCCGGTGTATGGTGGATCACCATTTTTCCAGGGATTTTTCTTATTTTGTTTGTGCTGGTGATCAACCTTCTGGGGGACTGGATGCGCGATGTCCTTAACCCGAAATTGTATAAAGGATAGTATCGTATGTCTCACCTTTTGGAAGTAGAGGATCTGGAAGTTAAATTTGCCCTGAGGGGCGGAGATCTCATCGCCATCAACGGGGCAAGCTTCACCCTGGACCGGGGAGAAAAAATGGGTATTGTGGGTGAAAGCGGGGCCGGGAAATCCGTCACCGGTTTTGCCATTATCAATCTCATCAGCAAGCCCGGATTCATCTCCGGTGGTCGGATATTGTTCAACGGGGAGGAAATCAGCTCTTTTTCCGATGAGAAAATGCGAAAGATCCGGGGTAACCGCATCAGTATGATTTTCCAGGACCCCATGATGACCTTAAATCCCGTGTTCACCATCGGAACTCAGATGGTGGAAACTCTGAAGGCCCATCGAAACATTTCCCGCCATGATGCCGAAAAGATTGTCCTTGAAAAATTAAAAAAAGTTTATATTCCCTCACCGGAAAAACGTCTTTCCCAGTATCCCCACGAGTTTTCCGGCGGCATGCGTCAGCGCATTATCATTGCCATGTCGTTGCTCACCGATCCGGCCCTGATCATTGCAGATGAGCCCACCACGGCCCTTGATGTAACCATCCAGGCCGAGATTATGGACCTTTTGCAGGAGCTTTGTGACACCGATGAGATGGGGTTGATCCTCATCACCCATGACCTGGGGGTGGTGTCCCAGGTGACGGAAAAAATGGCGGTGATGTATGCTGGAAAGATCATTGAGTCAGGCCCCACAGATGACGTGGTGATACACCCCACCCACCCCTATACCAAAGGGCTTATTAAATCATTGCCCGGCATGATCAAGCCCGGCGAAGATCTGTATCAGATTCCCGGCATGATGCCCAATCTTACGGATATTCCGCCGGGGTGCGCCTTTAATCCCAGGTGTCCCATTAAAGAGGCCGTTTGCCTGGAAAAGGAACCGCCGCTTATTCCTGGGGATCGAGGGGTTCTGGCTGCATGCCACATGGTGAATAAATAAGCAGTTGTTAAGGATTTCATATAACGGGCATGTCCTGCCGGACACAACGAAGATAGGGTCGTAGACGCGGAGCCAAATGGCATTATGCCGCCCCTCCCCCGACGGGCAATGGTCCCGGACCGGAACTGTAGACAGCTCCATTGTCCGGTTCCTATTGCCCATCGGGGGAGGGGCTCTGCTGAGGTAAACGTGGAGGTTACCTTTTTATATAAATGATCATGTCGGCCTGCCGACACAACGAATAATGAAAATGGGATTATGCCGCCCCCAACGGTCACCCGATCCGGCCCCGGACCGTCGGCGGCCCATTTGCCCTGCCGGTCTAAAGCGCAGGAACTGCGGGCAGGTTTGTCCTCAAACAGCCTGCGCTTCTTAACGCCCGGCAGGGCAAATGGGCTGATCGCCTTTGGCTCCGAATGGGCCGGACAGGGTCACCGTTGGGGGCTCTGCTGCCGCATTCTCATATAAAAAAACTCTGGAATCAAAACCCTGCTCCATCCAGAAATTGGCAGATGCCGTGAATCTGGCCACACACTTTAGATGAAAGCGGATGTTTGAAAATTGAGTTAAGGATATTATGGACACCAAAAATTCAATTCTTACCATAAAAAATATTGTTAAACATTTTGACATCTCCGGGGGCCTGCTGGACCAGTTGAGCCTTGAGAGTGGAAAACTTGTCAGAAAGAAAACCACGGTGAAGGCTGTAAATGATGTCAGCCTTGCCATTGATGAAGGCGAAACCCTCAGCGTGGTGGGGGAAAGCGGCTGCGGTAAATCCACCCTGGCCCGGGTGGTCATGGGGCTTTATCCTCCCAATTCCGGACAGGTGCTTTACAAGGGAGAGCGCATTGATCACCTGACCCATGAAAAAATGCTGCCCTTTCGTAAAAAACTGCAGATGATTTTCCAGGACCCCTATGCCTCGTTAAATCCCAGAAAAACCGTCTGGCAGACCCTGGCTGAACCCCTGCGTTTCCATAATCCGGGCATTGCCACTTCGGCGGTGGAAGATAAAATTGCCTCAGTGATGGATCAGGTGGGGGTGAATCCCGCCTGGCAGGGCCGCTATCCCCATGAATTTTCCGGGGGCCAGCGCCAGCGCATCAGTATTGCTCGGGCTCTGATTCTTGATCCGGAATTCATTGTGGCCGATGAGCCGGTGTCGGCCCTGGATGTTTCCATCCAGGCCCAGATTTTGAATCTGCTCATGGAAGCGGGAAGGGAGCGGGGCCTGACCTATCTTTTCATCACCCATGATCTGTCCGTGGTTCAGCACATCAGCAGTCGTGTGGCGGTGATGTATCTGGGTACCCTTTGCGAGGTGGCAAAGGCCGATGCTTTATTTGCCACGGCCCGGCATCCCTATACCCGGGCCTTGCTCAGTGCCATTCCCCGGGTGGGTGAAAAAAAGGCAAAGCATATTAAATTAAAGGGAGAGGTGCCCACCCCGGTGAATCTGCCCACAGGCTGCGTTTTCCATGGCCGGTGCGTCTATGCCCGGGAGCGATGTGTCAAGGAAGTACCAAAGCTTCTGCCCCTTGGAGAAGGAACCTTTGTTGCCTGCCATGGGATTGAAGAAAACTGGGAGATGATTTGATGGATAATAATGATGTATTGCGTCGGTTTCGCTATGCCCTGGATGTGAAAGATACCACCATGGTGAAAATTTTTGAAATGGGCAAATGCAATGTGGATCTTGCTGGCGTAAGTGCCCTGTTGAAAAAGGAAGATGAACCGGGCTACAGAATTTGTAAAGATGATGTTCTGGCTTTGTTTCTGGAGGGTCTTATCATCTATAACCGGGGACCCCGTGACGGGACAGAGTCCTCTTTGTCGCCAAATAGCCAAATTTTAAACAATAATCTCATATTAAAAAAACTAAAAATTGCCCTGGAACTGCAACAGGAAGACCTCATGGAAATTTTTTCTTTGGCCGGAGTGACGGTTTCTAAAGGCGAATTAACTGCCCTGTTTCGAAAAGAGGGACACAAAAATTATCGGCCCTGCCAGGATCAGTTTCTGCGTAATTTTTTGAAGGGGCTTGGGATGCGACATCGGAAGTGAGTATTTTTTTATATGAAAAGGTAGCCTTCAAGTCTACCTCAGCAGAGCCCCTCCCCCGATGGGCAATAGGAACCGGACAATCGAGCTGTCTACAGTTCCGGTCCGGGCCCATTGCCCGTCGGGGGAGGGGCGGCATAATGCCATTTGGCTCCGCGTCTACGACCCTATCTTCGTTCTGTCCGACAGGACATACCCGTTATATGCTGTTGTGGATCAAAACTTCATCCCTGGGCATTTTTCCATTGGTTTTCACCATGAAGGTGGTGTGGGGATACCGAGCCTGAAGCATTGTAATGTTATGATTTTTATCCCCCCGCAGGCGGGCCTGGGCCGCCGGATGCACTGTGAGGGTTATCTGATCAGGCATATTCATTTCGGGCGTACCCATGGGGTATCTTGTTTCAATTGCATCCAGGGTTTTATCAAGAAACAGCTCAGAAAACACCAGATGCCCGAAGGCCGGGTGCCAGGGGCCGGCCACCATGGATGACGGGTCCTGGAGAAGATCCGATGCCTGCAGTCCCATGCGGATCACCGGAATATCATTTTTATCAAATATTTTGTACAGTTCCTTGACCAGGGTGACGCTTTCAGGCAGTTTCATGGGGGTATATCTACCCTGATCATACCACCTGGCAAGGGGGCTTCCCGCCAGGACAATCAACGGATAAATCCTCACGAAATCCGGCTTTAATCGGCACATGGCCGCCGCAGAGTCAAGGGCCGCATCCGGGCTATCCCCGGGCAGGCCCACCATCATCTGCAGGCCCAGCTCCATACCATGGGTTTTCAGAAGATGGGCAGCTTTCATTGTATCCTCTCTGGTATGCCCCCTTCTGGCCTGTTGGAGTACGGCGTCATCCATGGACTGAACCCCAAGTTCCACGGTGGTCAGCGGATACGCTTTAATGGTGTTAAGGATGGATTCAGAGATGGTGTCCGGCCGGGTGGAACATCGAACATCATCAATTTTGTTTTCCCGCACCAGTTCCCGGGCCAACCCCAGAAGATCAACAACGATCTTTTCATCCAGCCCCAGAAAATTACCGCCGAAAAAGGCCAGCTGGACCTTGCGACGATTTCCCTTGAATTCCAGAAACTGATTTACCACCGCCCGGATAGTTTTTTCATCGGGCAGGGGGTGGGTTTCACTGGTGATGATGGATTGATTACAGAAGGCACACTGGTGGGGGCATCCGGACTGGGGAATGAAAACGGGAATGACCAGGGGTTTTTCCGGGATCATCCCTGATGGTCCTTACTGACATGGTGAAGCTGATTTTCTTTGTGATCCTGACTGTCCTGATGGGCAGAATCCGCCTGAAGACACTGGTTTTCCATTGTTTCGCTATTATGTCCATTTGCCAAGCTCGTTTGATCCTGCAAAACTTGCTCGGTTTTCTGCTTTTCCATTTCCAGGTTTTTTTCTTTTTCCAGGCGT
The DNA here is from genome assembly GCA_963674605.1 of uncultured Desulfobacterium sp. Lineage (GTDB taxonomy): Bacteria > Desulfobacterota > Desulfobacteria > Desulfobacterales > Desulfobacteraceae > Desulfocicer. The sequence goes on from OY771474.1 coordinate 4,489,014, forward strand.
TTCAGGGCATTTTCCGCCGCATCCTGTTCAGCAGCCTTTTTGCTTCTCCCGGCCCCGGTGGTCTGGATGTTGCAGACCTTTAGCTTTATTTCAAATACTTTGGCATGATCCGGGCCCCGTTCACCGCACACAGTGTAAAGGGGTGCCCTGTGGCCCATCTCCTGTACGTACTCCTGCAAAAGACTTTTATAATCATCCACCTGGGTGGTGCTGCTGGTGATGTAGTCCATCTGCTCCTGGAAAAGTCCTTTGATCAGATCCGCTGCCCGGGTGAATCCCATATCCAGATAGATGGCGGCCATCACCGCCTCAAATGTATCGGAAAGAATGGAGTTCTTTTCTGCTCCGCCGGACAGGTACTCTCCCTTGCCAAGGTAAATGAACCGTCCCAGGTCAATTTTACGGGCCATGGCTGCAAGTCCGGGTTCGCTGACAAGTCCGGCACGCATTTTGGAAAGCTCGCCTTCTTTCATGTCCGGCGACTGTTCCATTAGAAATTCGCCGATGACCAGCCCCAGAACGGCATCACCCAGAAATTCCAGCCGCTGGTTGTCCGTGAAATCCGGGCTCTGGGCCTCATTGACATAGGAGCTGTGACGCAGGGCCGTTGTTATCAGTTCTTTGTTCTGAAATACATGGCCCAGATTTTCTTCAAGGATATCAATGGGGGCAGGGGATCTGTGAAGATCTGTCACCGCATTGGAAAGCGCTTCAAACAGATGACAGGGAACATGGAGATCTCCGGCTCCTTTTCCCATCTGCACCTCGGGTTTCAGGTCTCCATGGAAATCAGATCCACCGGTGACAAGCAGGCCCCGGTTCTGCGCCATTTTCTCAAAGTATCTGGTCTGTTCCGGTGAATGATCGGTGTGATAGGCTTCAATGCCGTTGAGTCCCATGGCCGCAAGGGTATCAATAATCTCTCCCATGGGGTAGTCTTCGGTGGTTTCAATGAGCCCGGGATGTGCCAGGACGGCAATACCACCGGCCCGGTTGATGAGCTCGATGGCCTGCTGACAGGACAGACGGGCTTTGTCCACATGGGCCGGACGGCCTGTGGCCAGGTAAAGATCAAAGGCCTGGTCAAAGGTGTCCACCACTTTTTTTTCCATGAGTGCCAGGGCAATGTGGGGGCGGCCTGGCTGACCGGTACCACTGTGTCTCCGGACATCTTCCATGGAAATGTCAATGCCTGACTGCTGGAGTTTTTCAATGATTTTAGGATTTCTGTCTTCCCGGGCCTGCTGGAGAGTTTTTAATGTTTTGTGCAGAAAATTATCATAAATACTGAATCCATATCCAAGAATGTGAAAACTGCCCCCTCCGTTCATGCGGGGAAGGGGCTGGGCACTGATTTCAATGCCGGTTATGAATTCCAGACAGTGGGGGATACCGGCGTCCATGGCCTGGCACACTCCGTCAATGGTGTCATGGTCGGCAATGGCAATGGCCGTAAGGCCTAAGTCCCGGGCCTGCTGGACAATTTCTCCGGGCGCACAGGTTCCGTCCGAAGCAGTGGAATGGATATGAAGATCAATCACAGGGGAGGGTGCCTTAAATACCAAGAGCTTTTTCCATCATTTCTTCTCTGGTTTTGCACTCAATGCACTGGGTGGTCACCGGACGGGCCTTCAAGCGTGCCGAAGAGATGTCATCCCCGCAGGTTTCACAGATACCAAAAGTGTTGTTTTCAATGCGAATCAAGGCCTTTTTTACCTTTTTGATCAGCTTATGCTCCCGATCTCTGATTCTGAGTTCAAAGTTGCGTTCCGCTTCGTGGGAGGCACGGTCCGTGGGATCTGCAAAATTGTCTTTGGGAAGAGTCATTCCGTTTACAGTACTGTCGGCATGGGAAAGCAGATCGTTGAGTCTTTCGGTCAAAAGGGTTTTAAAAAACTGTATCTCTTTTTCTTCCATGGTTCTATCCTTCAACTTTGGGGGTTGCTTCCGATCAGATAAAAAACAAAAACATCAAGTTCCGGGTTTACTCGCAAGGCAGCCTGCTGGGGCTGGGCTCAGATCATCCCGCTACACTCTTTTCCGCCAATTGGTCAAATCTGGACTTAAAGTTATGAGGAATATACAAAATGTCAACAGAATATAGGAAGTTCATGGTAAATAATCTACCCGATGCTAACGAAGTCCATAACCACTAGCCAGAGTTTTTTCATGTAAAACTGCTTGATTTTATTATTATTTAACTTTCTTGTGTCCTGATATAGCATGTGTTGTGCCGCTTCTTCAATTAACTCTGAAAGTTGAATTCAGCATTGTAATGTTTTTAAATTACAAAGTAAAGTATAAAATTGGAGATTCGGTCAGGCCCTGCAAGGGCTTATGCCGAGCCCAAACCCCTGTGACCAGTACTTGATTTTATCATTGCCCGTCAAGGTCATCAAGGTTAAACAGATGTCTGGCGGCATTTAAATACCGAGCATCATCTCTGTGGTTTCCCATGTGTTTTAGAAAGCGGATGGGATCGTGCATGAGCTTGTCTGCAATGGAGCGGGTCATGCGTTTTATGGCCTTATGGTCTTCACTGGAAAGATGATGCATGGAACCCAGGGTCTTTTTGAGTTCAGCATCGGCAATGTCATCTATTTTTTTGCGAATGGCCACAATGGTGGGAACCATATCAAGGCATTCCATCCAGTTAAGAAACTTGATTACGGCCTCATCCACCAACCGTTCTCCCTTGACAGCTTCCTTGTTTCGTTCCTCAATGTTGTCATTGACAATGTCCTGGAGATCATCAATATCATAAAGAAAACAATTGCTGATTTTGTTGATGTCCGGGTCCAGATCCCGAGGCACGGCAATGTCGATGAAAAACAGGGGGCGATTTTTCCGTGAGCGCATGATTTTTTTGATCTGGGAGGCGGTGAGGATAAATTGTGTGGCCCCGGTGGAACTGATGATGATGTCCACCTCTTTCAGAAAGTCTTCCATTTCTTCAAATTTAACGGCTTGACCATTGAATTTTTCAGAAAGAGCAACGGCATTGGAGAAGGTGCGGTTGGCCACCACGATTTTTGTTACCCCGCTTGATATGAGGTGCTCCACGGCCAGTTCCGCCATTTCTCCTGCCCCCAGCAGCATGACGCTTCGGGTGCTGATATCACTGAATATCTTGTTGGCAAGCTCCGTTGCGGCATAACTTATGGACACGGCATTGTCCCCAATGCCGGTTTCTCTTCGAACTTTTTTGGCGATGTTGAAGGCCTTGTGCATGAGTCGGTTTAAAATTACACCGGAGGTATTTGCCGTTACACTGCTGCGATAGGCTTTTTTAACCTGGCCCAGAATCTGGGGTTCTCCCACCATCATGGAGTCCAGGCTGCAGGCCACCCGGAAAAGGTGGCGGATGGCCTCATCACCGGTATAAATATAGAGTGAATCCTGGAAGCGTTCCACGGGAACGGATTTAAACCGGGAAATAAAGGTTTTAACGCAATCTATACCATCACCCAAGGCCGGAATAAAAAGTATTTCCATCCTGTTACAGGTGGAAAGGAGTACCAGTTCACTAATGTCAGGCAGTTGAAACATGTCTCTTAAGGCAATGTCCGCCTCGTCTCCGGTGAGGGAGAGAACTTCCCTCAGGGCCACGGGGGCTGTTTTGTGATTGATGCCAACAAGTGTTATGTCTGACATTTTGCCTTTATTTATAAATGGGGTGTCCAGTGGGGCAGGCCCTGGTTCACAGGAAAACGCATGGGATGATTCTGTATTCATTTTTTTATATGAAACTCCGTCTAAAAACTGCAATAACTGAAGTTTCAACCTTTATTGTGCCAGGCATCTGCTGCCAAAGGTTGTATGAAACTCCGATCAGAGGGTTGTAATCATGGGCCGCTCGGTTATTTATGTGGCTGCCCCGTCCGGCAGGCCGGGTTAGAATGCCGTTCAAATCAAAAAGGTTATCCCACCGCATCACATGGTAAATCCCCGGTGGTGACCTCCAATGAGAAAGTTAACACCCAGAAAGGTGAATACAAGGGCGGCAAAACCGATGATGGTCATGATGGCCGATTTTCTGCCCTGCCATCCGGCGGTGAGGCGGCCGTGTAAGAGGGCGGCATAGACCAGCCAGGTCACCGCCGACCAGATTTCTTTGGGGTCCCAGTTCCAGAAGCTGCCCCAGATGGCCTTTGCATAGACAAGACCGGTGATAAGTCCTGCGGTGAGCATGGCAAAGCCTGTGACCACACAGGTGTAACTGGTACTGTCCAGGAGGTCCAGGGAGGGCAGTCGTTTAAAGAAAAACCCTCTTTTTTTATCTTTAATGGCATTCTCCTGCAGAATATAAAGAATTCCTGCACCGCATGCCAGGGCCAGGGCCGCTTCTCCTGAAAAGATCAGCACAATGTGGGAGATCAGCCAGAATCCTTTTAAAAACGAGTTGCCCGGGGCCAGGCTCTGGGGAAGCGCCATCATGGCCACCATCATCACCGTGATCAGGGGGGCTGCAAAAATACCCAGTATTTTCAAGTTGAATTTTCCTTTGAGCACCAGAAACATAACGGCCAGGGCCAGGGCCGCAATGGACAGAGTCTCCCTTAAATTATGCACGGGCAGGGTACCCAGATTAATGGTGACCATCAACGTGGCAAAGAAATGAAAAATGCATCCGGCAAAAACAAGGGAAAATGCCAGATGCTGCATTTTGTCTTTCTGCATGAAAAGATAGAGGGCGTAGCCCACGGTACTTGCGGTGTATAGGACTGTGGCAATAAAGAACAGTCCGGTGCTTATGGTTTCCAGGGTCATGACGGGTCTCCGGCAATCAGGTTCTGATATGTATATGAACTGCCAAGGGTAACACCCAGCAGATGGTTGATACGTTCAATATCTTTTTCCATGACCATGCCAGGCAAATCTTCCTTGAGCAGGGTGGAAAAAAGTATTTTGTGTTTTTCCGGGGCATGCCCCTGGGCCAGCAGCTGGTTGCGAATCCGGCCCATGAGAAACAGAAACTCAGCATACTCTTCACCGAACTGGGCTTCCAGGTCCTGGCGCAGTTTTTTTGCAAAGGCGGGACTGGTTCCTGATGTTGATACGGTGAGGATCAAATCTCCCCGGTGAACAACGGCGGGCACAATAAAATCCGATGCCGGGGGATCATCTGCAATGTTGCAGGGGATGCCCGCTTTTTTTGCATCTTGTGCAATCTGGTGGTTCAGTTCCCTCTGGTCTGTGGCTGCAAACACAAGACACACACCTTTAAGGTGGTGGGGGGCATAGGGGGTTGATACCCAGTTGATCTTGTCCGTGAGTTCTTCAGCATGATCGGCACTGATCCTGGGGGTGATCATGGTCACCCGGGCACCGCTTTTTAAAAGAGACCGGGTCTTGCGTATGCCAACCCTGCCTCCCCCCACCACAAGACAGGTTTTTCCCTTGACGTTGAGATGAACAGGATAGTATGAAATATCACTCAATGAAAACGCTCCTTAGTTTGCAAAAGAGAGTCATTATATGTAAACTGTTTTGAATTTTCAATGTTTAACTCAATACGAAAATATTTTCGGGCCTGGTCACAGCATGGGCCACCCGTCACAGTTGGGGGACCAACGGGGTCAGGCTTGTGTTAATGTGCTTTTTGCAACTACCTGTGTTTCAAGGCAAACTTAAATAAAAGTGCCAATAACGCAAGCCTGACCCCACCCCAAAGTGGTCCATGCTGTGACCAGGCCCATATTGTCAAACCATGAAGTGGAGAAATTCCTGTTATGATTATTGACTTTCATACCCATATTTTTCCCGGAGAGATTCGAATGGCCCGGGAGAATTTTTTTGACAATGAACCGGCCTTCAAACTTCTTTATGACATGCCCACATCCAACCTGGTGGGGGTTGACACCCTTGTAGACACCATGGATGAACAGGGTGTGGATTTTGCAGCGGTTTTTGGATTTCCCTGGATCAACGGGGATACTGCCCGGCTGAACAATGATTATATTCTGGAGGCGGTGACTCGTTATCCGGAGCGATTAAAGGGGTTTGCCTGTTTTGACATGTCCTGGGACGGTGCCGCCGGTGAGGCAAAACGTTGTATAGATGCCGGGCTTTCCGGGGTGGGGGAACTTGCCTTTTACCTTTCGGGTATTGATGAAGATGCTCTGGACAGGCTTGAGCCGGTGATGGAGATCTGTCTTGCTGCGGGTAACCTGCCGGTGATGATTCATACCAATGAGCCCGTGGGGCATGTGTATCCCGGAAAAACCCCGGTGACCATAGAGCAGATTTATGGCCTGGCCCAGCGATTTCCTGAAAACAGGATTGTCCTGGCCCATTGGGGAGGCGGGGTGCTGTTTTATCATCTCTTGAAAAAAGATGCCAAAAAGGTGCTCAAAAATATATGGTATGATACGGCAGCTTCGCCCTATCTTTATGATTCTGATATTTACCGGGTGGCCGGGGAGCTCGGGGTCATTGACAAGGTGCTGTTTGGTACTGATTTTCCTCTGCTTAAACCTGCAAGGTACTATAAGGATTTTGAAAATTCGGGAATGTCCCCGGAACAGCGGGCCATGGTCAGTGGGGAAAATGCGGCGGCCCTGCTCTGGCCTGTGTGAAAAAAGCACCATGCTGTTTTTTTAGGGCTTGGTCACAGCATGGGCCATCGGTCACTGTTGGTGGGCCAACGGGGTCAGGCTTGTGTTATTGTGCTTTTGACAAGTAACTGTGTATAAAGACAATTTTCAACAAAAGTGTCAATAACGCAAGCCTGACCCCACCCCAGGGTGGCCCATCTTATGACCAAGCCCCTGTTTTTACCAGAGACGGTGAAAAAACTTAAATAAAATTATCCAGGAGGCAGTGATGAGCGAAATTATCATCGAGGAAAATCGGACGGTTGTGAGGCCGAATATGGATATTGTGGCTTCCATGGCAGAAGATTTTAAAACTGAATTGATGTTAACCATTGATGGCAATCCTGGAGATCTTGTCATAGATCTCAAGGGGGTGGAAATGGTTGATTCCATTGGTATTGGTGTCATTATTTCCATTCACAATAAATTGGCCCGGGCGGCAAGAGACCTTAAAGTGATCAATGTGTCCCGTCATGTTTTTGGTCTTTTCAGCACCATGCGCCTGAATCGGCGATTTACCGTTGAGGCGGCAATATGAGAAAAATGCAAATAAAGCTGGTATTATGGCTGGGATTTGCCCTTATGATGTCGGTGCCTTTTATGGCCGCAGCAGAAGGGCCACCGCCAACCCGGGTGGTTACGGCTCTGGTGGTGGAGGATCATGTTGCGGAAACCACACAGGTGCTGGGGACGCTTTTTTTTGATCGCATGAGCAATCTTTCCTCTGAAGTGGGGGGGCTTGTCAATGCGGTCCATGTCCGGGAGGGAGACCGGGTGAAAAAAGGGGACCTGATGTTCGGGTTGAGCACCGATTTCATTGACAATGAAATTGCCTCGGTCCAAGCGACCATGGAACAGGTGAAGGTGCGTCTTGCCAGGGCCGAGAAGGGGCTTAAACGATATGAAACCCTTTTTAATCAAAATGCGGTCAGTGAATCCGAATATGACGACATTGTTCTGTCCCGGGAGGACCTTGTCCGGCAAATCGTGATCCTTGAAAAACAGCTTGCCCTGGCTCAGCTGAAACAATATAAAAGCCTTATACGGGCACCTTTTGACGGGGTCGTCATTGAAAAAAATGTTGATGTGGGCAACTGGGTCTCTCCTGGTTCCCGACTCTGCGTTGTTGGGTCCATTTCCGATCTTTTTGTCAAGGTACCGCTGTCGGAGAGTCTTCTTGCCTTTGCCCGGCCCGGAAAACGGGTGCCGGTGTCCATTGAAGCCCTGGGCGTAAAAATAATGGGAACCATTGACGGCATTATTCCAGTGGCTGATCCCCAGACCCGCACTGTGTTTGTCAAGGTCAGGCTGCCGGAAATGGAGCACCCTGTGTTGAACATGTCCTCCACCGTATCCATGCCCGTGGGGCAGAAGAAAAATATGCTGCTGATTCCACGGGATGCCCTGGTCAGCTACAACGGCCAGTACATGGTGTATACGGTGGATCAGACCAAGGCTACCCCCATTCCTGTGACCATTTTATCCTATGTGGGGGACGCGGTTGCCATTGGCCCTGGAGGGATCAAAAAGGGGATGCCCGTGGTGGTGGACGGTAATGATCGCCTCCGGCCCGGCCAGGCCGTTGAGGTGATCAAGGCTGTGAAATAACATCCATGGCGTACGGATTTGACCCCAACGAATAATGGATCGGTATCCTGTGGGGCGCACTCCCATTTTCCCGCTTTGCTCACAATATGATTTATTTGTCACAATTGGCGGGGCCAACGGGGTCAGGCTTGTGTTATTGTGATTTTGTCAAGAAGCTGTGTTTAAAGGTAAATTTAAACAAAAGCGCCAATAACGCAAGCCTGACCCCTCCCTGATTAAGCGTCAAGCCGGGAAAATGGGAATGCGTCCATCCTGTGTCTGCATCCACAGCCCAAGACCCATAACCTCCATCATCCCCGGATGTTTAACATAACTCCTTGGAAAGGTAAAAAATGAAATTCAAAAAAATAATATCGTTAAAGGATGATGTGATATGAATGTCATTAAAACTGCCATTGCCAGGCCGGTTACCATGGCGGTCATGGTGATACTCATTGTATTGTTTGGAACCATCGGTCTTACCCGGTTGCCGGTTCAGCTGGCCCCGGACACGGATCTGCCCGAAATTGAAGTGCGAACCGTGTGGTCCGGTGCCAGCCCCACGGAGATGGAAAGTGAAGTGGTGGAACGTCAGGAAGATAAGCTTAAAAGTCTTCAGAACCTCCAGAAAATGGAGAGCTCTTCTTACAATGATTATGCCACCATTACATTGACCTTTGATCTTGACATCGATATTGATACCGCCCTTTTCCGGGTATCAAACAAGCTCAACGAGGTCTCTGAATATCCGGATAACGTCATGCAGCCGGTTTTGTCCAGCTCCGGCGGTTCTTCCCAGCCCATTATTTGGATGCTTTTAAAAACCAAGGATGGGCCGGATACGGAGATTCTGAAGTACAAAAGTTTTTTTGAAAATGAGGTTCGCCAGTATCTGGAGCGCATTGAAGGCGTTGCCTCCCTGCTGGTTTTCGGCGGCACCGAAGACCAGCTGGAAATCATCATTGATCCTGAAAAAATGACCCGTCGGGGTATCACCATCAACCAGGTTATTTCCCGGTTGGTGGCGGCCAACGCTGATATTTCCGCAGGTGTTCTGGGCATTGATCGTAAAAACTACCGCATCCGTACCGTGGCAAAATTTCAAACAGTGGCAGATCCTTTGGATGTGGTTATCTATGATGACGGCATTAACCGGGTTTTCTTAAGGGATGTTGCCACCACAGCCATCGGGTATGAGCCTCAATTCGTTTCGGTCATGGAAAACGGCCGGGAGGGCATTGTGGTGGGGGTGAAAAAGGAAAAGGGGGGCAATGTCATTGATATTGTGCAGAGGGTGAAGGCAGAGGTGGATCGCCTTAACAAAGAGATCCTGGCCCCAAAAAATCTTTATATCAGCTGGGCCCATGATGAAGCTCCGTATATTCTGACCTCCATTGACAACATGAAAACCAATGTGCTCATCGGGGCCGTTCTTGCCGTTACTGTCCTGCTGATTTTCCTTGGCAGCCTTCGTTCCACCCTCACCATCAGTCTTGCCATTCCCATCTCCGCCATCGGCACCTTTATTTTTCTGTGGCTCCTGGACAGAAACCTTAATGTGGTGAGTCTTGCAGGTATTTCCTTTGCCGTGGGCATGCTTGTGGACAATGCCATTGTGGTGCTGGAAAACATTGATCGTCACCGTCAGATGGGAAAACAGATCTTTGATGCCGTTTACCAGGGCGCAAGCGAGGTGTTCGGGGCCGTGGTGGCCTCTACCCTTACCACGGTGGCTGTGTTTTTACCGGTTATCTTCATCCGCCAGGAAGCCGGGCAGTTGTTTAAGGACATCGCCATTGCCATCACCGCCTCCATTGCCCTGAGTCTTCTGGTGTCGGTCACCGTGATTCCGTCCTTCATGCATTTTATCTATCGCAATCGTCCCGTTGTGAAGACGGGAAGCACTAAAAAAGGGCTTTCCGCATACGTTGGTGGCTTTTTTGTGAAGATTATCATGGGAGTATCTGGTTTTTTTCAGAAAAATGCGATGACCCGCCTGCTGTGCATTGTGGTTTTTACCGCTCTTTCCGTTGCCGGGGCAGTAAGTCTTATGCCCAAGGCCGAATACCTGCCCCAGGGGAACCGGAATTTCATCATGAATATTCTGGTGCCGCCCCCGGGATACTCTGCGGAAAAACGCCGGGAGGTGGGGGAATATCTTTTTGCTCATACGGATAAATACAGGCAACCCGGTGATCATGATCTGCCCCTGATTAAAAACATGTTCTATTTTTCCTCGGATTTTCTTTCCGGGTTTGGACTGTCCGCCACGGATGAATTTGAGACCCAGGCCGGCCGCTTTATTCCCACCCTTACCCGGTTGATCAATTCCTTACCGGGCATGTTTGGCATCAGTATCCAGCCCGGTATCTTTGAGCATGGCATTGGAAAAGGCCGCACCGTGGATTTGAATATTTCCGGGGAAGACATGAATACCATAGTTAACTCCGCCCGGATGCTGTTCGGGGCCGTGGGCAACGCCATTCCCGGTTCCCAGATCCGCCCTGTGCCTTCCATGGAGATCTCTTACCCCGAGGGCAGGGTGGTGGCAGACAAGATGAAGCTTGCGGCCAACGGACTCACCGAGCGGGAACTCGGGATCTATGTGGATGTCTTGATGAACGGCAGAAAGGTGGATGAATTCGGACCAGAGGGCAAGGACCGTATTGATCTGGTGGTCCGGGGGGCCAAGGAGCGGTTTAAAACCCCGGAGGATATCTTAAATGCACCCATTGTGAGCAACATCGGGCGGCAGGTCCGGGTGGGGGATGTGGCCGGTATCTCCTATGACTCCGGGATGACCCAGATTGACCGCCTGGAAAAAAAGCGAAACATCCGCCTGGAGATTACCCCGCCCCTGGAGGTTCCCCTGCAAACAGCCATTGAAACCATCAAGTCCACCTGTGAAGGACTGCTTGCATCGGGTACAATAAAGGATGTTTCTCTGGATCTGGGGGGCAATGCCGACAAACTGGAAGAGACCTTTGACGCCCTGAAGTGGAATCTGCTGCTGGCCCTGATGATTACCTATCTGCTTATGGCGGCCCTGTTTGAAAATTTTTTGTATCCCTTGATTATCATGTTCAGTGTTCCCCTGGCTGCGGCGGGGGGGCTTGGGGGCCTTCGCCTGGTGAATGTGTTTATTGCGCCCCAGCCCCTGGATGTGCTGACCATGTTAGGCTTTATTATTCTGGTGGGAACGGTGGTGAACAACGCCATCCTTATTGTCCACCAGTCCCTTAACAATGTCAGATACAATGGTATGGTGGAATTGATGGCCATTTCAGAAGCGGTGAGAACCCGTATCCGGCCGATATTCATGAGTGCCTGCACCAGCATTTTTGCCCTGATGCCCCTGGTGGTTGCCACGGGTTCCGGCAGTGAGCTGTACCGGGGCATCGGCAGTGTTATTCTCGGGGGGCTTGCCGTGTCAACGGTGTTTACTCTTTTTGTGATACCTGCCCTGCTTGCCTTTTTCATCGGGCTGGAAAAACAGGTGGTAAAGCGAAGCTGATTCTTTTATGTGGAACTCTGGGCAGGCCTCTGGGCTGGGTGGTTGGTGGCCCTGCCCACTGTGGAGATGCTGTGATCAAGCCCATTAAATGTGGTCATTATTTTCGGGCTTAGTCACAACATGGGGCACCTGACCCCATCGGCCCGCCAATTGTGGCAGGTGGCCCATGTTGTGACCAAGCCCTTATTTTAAAGGACTCAGCCTTGATTGATTAAACGTTTATAACACCATGACGACTGATATTTTTTGCATGTTGCCTTGCTTAAACGGTGGATTGAAAACGGCTGAGGTCCTAATTGATATGGAAGCTTAAAACCTATGAAAAAAACATTTAGTATCTTGAGTTGCATCTTGATTCTGACCCTGGTGATGTCCTGGGTATCCATGGCTTTGGGAGCCCAATCCCTTGAAATCTTGCAGAAGCAGGCCTGTGAAAACCGGGATCTGGTAAGACGCTACCAGGCTGATCTGGATATCCTTTTGGAGCAGGAAAAAAAGGTTCGGGGTGAATTTTTGCCATCACTGGATCTGGGATACACTTTAAATCAGTTGAACCATGACACTGCCATTGGTGAAGGCCGTGAAAACGATACTTTTTCCGGTGCGATCTCCTGGAACCTGTTTGCCGGCTTTAAAGACTATTACAGCCTGAAGGCGGCCCGGATTATGACCCGGGCAGGGCAATCCCGGCTGGATCTCATACAGCAGGATATTTATCTTGCTGTTGCCATGGATTTTCTTGGCATTTATCGCTCCCTGGAGAACCTGAAGGTGGCCGAGGCTGCCGTTAAGCTTTATGGAGACCGGTTGCGGCAGATCGCCCTCAAGGTGAAGGTGGGGGTATTGAAGCAGACCGATTTTCTCAAGGTAAAGGTGGAACTTGATAATGCGGTGCAGACCCGGCGACGGGTGGAGGCAGCTGTGGCTTCAGGGCTTAATCGACTGGCTTTTGACATTGGAGAACCCATTGAAAGCAGTCAACTTGATTTTTTACTTTTTGATCAGCTGCCTGAAATTAAACCCCCCGGAGAATGTGAGGCGCTTCTTCTGGCAAACAGAAGTGATCTCAAGGCATTGAAGATGTCCTTTGATGCTGCGGAGATGGCCGTTGCTGCCTCCCGGGCATCTTTGTACCCCCGGGCTGATATTTCTCTTGGGTACAGTTCCCATACCCGGGACGATTTTTTCCCTGCCTCCTTTGAGAACTCCGATGACGAGGTGCGCTGCCAGGCGGTGATCTCCATGAATCTGTTTGACGGCATGAAAAAGTATGCCGTCACCAGGCAGGCACGCCTTGAGCAGCAGAAAATCCGCTTTGATATCAGAGAGCTTGAAGAGACTCTGAAAACAGATCTTAAAAACATCCTGCTTGATATTCATGTTGCCTTTGACAATCTGGCTGTGGCAAAAACCGGAACGGCGGAGGCGCGGGAAAACATGAGAATCACCGATCTTGCATTCGGTCAGGGCATCGGCACCTCATCGGATGTGCTGGATGCCATTTTTAATTTGTCCCGGGCAAGATTTAACCTGGTGACGGCCCACACCGAAGTATTTGGCAGCTATTTCAGACTTCGACGTCTCATGGAGGATTTTTGAAAATAGTGACCCAATAGGGGGGGCAGCCCATGTTTTGCCATTTTTTCTGGAATCCAACACGACTCAAGCAAAAAAGGGTTACGACGTCTGTCGTAACCCTTTTAATGTTCTACATCGCTGGATATGGTCGGGGCGAGAGGATTCGAACCTCCGACATCCTGCTCCCAAAGCAGGCGCGCTACCAGGCTGCGCTACGCCCCGTCAAACACAGAACGGTAAATTATCACTGTCTTTGAGTTTATGCAAGACTAAAATTAAATTTTCGGAAAAAAAACCTTGGCGCAATTATCTTGACACCACCCCATTTAAAGATTAACTTATTACATTTTATTTGGCGTATGAACATTCTTTGCATTTCCGGCTCCAACGGGTAGGTGTTCCCATGGAAATGCCTTGAAAAAACTGTGAAAATTCATTCATGAAGTTTGAGAAGTATGCGGATTCAAAGCAATCCGTGCTTCAAAGCTTTTGGGTTACAGGAAGGAAACAAATGCAGGTAAGTATTGAAGATAAAAGTACTGTCAAGAAAGTGATTCACATTGAAATTTCGGAAGAGCAGGTGTCAAAGGAACTCAATGACGCCTACAAAGAGTTAAAAAAAACGGTGGATATCAAGGGATTTAGAAAGGGAAAAGCGCCCCGCAAGGTTCTGGAGGCTAAATTTTCCAAGGATGTCCATGCCGATGTCACCCCCCGCTTGATTCAGAATGCCTTTGCCGAAATTGTGGAAGAGCACAAACTTAATCTGGCCGGTGGTCCCCAGCTGGATCCCCCGGAGCTGGTACCGGGTCAGCCCTATGTTTTTGATATGACTGTGGAAGTGAACCCCGAACTTGCCGATGTTGATTTCAAGGGTCTTGAGCTGAAAAAGACCATGTATGAAGTTTCCGAGGACGAGATTGATGCCCAGATTCAGATGATCCGTAAAACCATGGCCACTAAAGAGACCGTTACAGAAGAACGAGCCGTGGCCGCAGACGACTTTGTGCTCATTGATTACCAGGGATTTGTGGATGGACAGCCCTTTGACAAAACGCCTCTGGTGGAAAATTATGTCATGGCCATCGGTGGAAACGTGATTCACGAAGCATTTTCTGAAAAACTCACAGGCACTTTCCCCGGCCAGAAGCTTGAAATTGAAGCTGTCTATGGTGAAGATGCCAAGGATAAAGAGCTTGCCGGTAAAACCATCCTCTACAAGGTTGAACTCAAGGAAATCCAGAAGGAAGAGTTGCCCCCAGAAGATGATTCCCTGGCAGCAAAGCTTGGAGATTATAAAGATTTGGAGGCTGTCAAGGCAGCCATTCGTGATAATCTGGAAAAAGGCTATGCCCAGCGCATCAAGCATGAGCTTTCCGAGCAGGTATTTTCCGCACTTCTTGAAAAAAATCAGTTTGAGGTCCCCGATGTCATGGTGGATGCTGAACTTGACGGCATTGTGGCCGAAGCCGAGCAGGCCTATGCCCAGAATAATGTGGATCTGGAAGCCGTTGGCCTTGGCAAGGATTTTCTGAAGAGCCAGTATCGTCATGTTGCGGAAAAACAGGCCAGAAGACATGTTCTGCTTGCTAAAATCATTGAGCAGGAAAGTCTGGAACTGACAGATGAAGAGCTGGAAAAAGGCTTTGAAGAAATGGCCCTTGGCATGAACGCTTCTGTGGATGCCGTGAAGAATTTCTTCAAGATGGATGATCGTCAACTGAGTTATTTCAAACATAACCAGCTTGAAAAAAAGGCAGCTGACATTATTATACAAAGTGGAAACATCACAGAGGTGACACCGGAAGAAGCCCAGGCAGCTAAGGATGCAGAAGTTGCAAAGGCTGCTGAAGCAGCCAACGCCAATGCTGATACCCCGGTCGATACCCCCGTTGAAACAGCAGAACCCGTGGCGGAAACCCCGGCACCTGATACCACGGCATAATTTTTGTGTTTGATGTTTCCATGATGCCAATCAGTAAAGATACAAGGAGAGAAAAGTGCCTTTAGTTCCAATGGTAGTTGAACAGAGTAACAGGGGAGAGCGTGCCTATGATATCTACTCAAGGCTTCTGAAAGACCGGATTATTTTTCTTGGCTCCGCCATCAACGATGAGATTGCCAATCTCATTGTGGCCCAGCTTCTGTTTCTGGAATCAGAAGATCCTGAAAAGGATATCAACTTCTATGTCAATTCCCCGGGTGGCGTTGTCACTGCCGGTATGGCCATATATGATACCATGCAGTACATCAAGCCCGATGTGGTAACCGTATGTATTGGTCAGGCTGCCAGCATGGGAGCTCTTCTCCTTGCTGCCGGAGCCGATGGTAAACGATATTCTCTTCCCAATTCAAGAATTATGATCCATCAGCCCCTGGGAGGCGCCCAGGGGCAGGCGTCTGATATTCAGATCCAGGCCAACGAGATCCTTCGCATGAAGGACTCACTCAATGGCATTCTGGCCAGACACACCGGACAGTCCATTGAAAAAGTTGCTGTGGATACGGATCGCGATTTTTTCATGTCCGGTGAGGAAGCAAAGGCCTATGGCCTTGTGGACCATGTGGTGGTAAACCGCTCGGATGTGGAAAAGGAAGGCGCGCCAAAGGAGAAGTAATATGGCCAAAAAAGAAGATAAAAATGATAAGCTGCATTGTTCATTCTGTGGAAAACATCAAAAAGATGTGAAAAAGCTCATTGCAGGTCCAGGTGTCTACATCTGCGATGAGTGCGTGGGGCTCTGCGGTGAGATCATTGAAGATGACGGCAGGGAAGAAGATACCACCGGAAAGAAGAAAGCTGCCTCAAAACGGCTGCCCCCCCGGGAAATCAAGAACCTGCTTGACACCTATGTGATTGAGCAGGACCAGGCCAAAAAGGTGCTTTCCGTGGCGGTTTATAACCATTACAAACGCCTTGATGCAGACAACCAGCGTGACGATGTGGAGATCCAGAAGAGCAATATTTTGCTCATCGGACCCACAGGTTGCGGTAAAACCCTGCTGGCCCAGACCCTGGCCCGTTTTCTGGATGTGCCCTTTGCCCTGGCCGATGCCACGGCCCTCACCGAGGCAGGTTATGTGGGTGAGGATGTGGAAAACATAGTCCTTGCCCTGGTGCAGAACGCCGATTATGACATTGAAAAGGCCCAGCGGGGCATCATTTACATTGATGAGGTGGACAAGATTTCCCAGCGGGGAGATAACCCGTCCATCACCCGGGATGTGTCCGGTGAAGGGGTGCAGCAGGCACTGCTGAAGATCATTGAAGGCACCACGGCAAGCATCCCCCCCAAGGGCGGAAGAAAGCATCCCCAGCAGGATTTTGTAAAGGTGGATACCTCCAATATTCTGTTCATCTGTGGGGGAACTTTCACCGGTCTTGAGAAGGTGGTACAGCGACGCATCAGCACCAAATCCATGGGGTTTGGTGCTGAAATGACCTACAAGAAGGAGCGGCCCATTGGAGAACTTCTGGAGCAGCTGAAACCCGAAGACCTCATTAAATTCGGGTTGATTCCGGAATTCCTCGGGCGACTTCCCATTGTTACATCCCTTGGTGAGCTCAATGAGTCTTCCCTGATCAAGATTTTAAAAGAACCCAAAAATGCCCTGGTAAAACAATACCAGAGATTGATGGAATTTGAAGGGGTTGATCTTAAATTCACCGATGAGGCCCTGGTGGCCATGGCAAAAGAAGCCGTGGGTCGCAAGGCCGGTGCCCGTGGGCTTAGAGCCATCATGGAAGAGACCATGCTTGATATCATGTATGAGCTGCCTTCCATGAAGGGCGTAAAAGAGTGTATTGTGGGGGAAGAAGTGGTGTTGAAAAAGGAAAAACCCATCCTCCTGTTTGAGCAGAATCAGAAAAAAGCCTAACAACACCACAGGAAATAGAGATAAGAATGATCAATATCACCAAATTGTTTAATCCCGACGGTTCCGAGGCCGCTCCCACGGAATTACCCATGGTGCCTTTGCGGGATATGGTTGTTTTTCCCCATATGATTTCTCCGATATTTGTGGGAAGGGAATCCTCCATCAAGGCACTGTCCGAAGCCATGGCCAGGGATAAAATGATATTCCTGGTTACCCAGCAATCCCCTGAAACCCTGAAGCCCAAAATGAATGATATTTATTCTGTGGGAACCCAGGCAAAGATTAATCAATTGCTTCGACTTCCCGATGGTACGGTGAAGGTGCTTGTGGAAGGGCAGAGCCGGGGAAAAATTACCCGGCTGCGGAATATGGACGGGTATGTATCTGCTGAGTTTTTACTCCTGGCAGATGAGCCCATGCCTGCGTCACTTACCAAGGCATCGGTGCGTACCCTGATAGAGGCCTTTGAAAAATATGCTCGGCTTTCAGGAACCATCGGCAAAAGCTTTCTCCAGAGCTTAACCGAGATCTCCAAAGATCCAGGGACACTGGTGGACACCATGGCCACCCAGATTCCCTTGAAAGTTGCGGACAAACAGATACTTCTGGAAACGTCCAGGCTTGAGGACCGTTTTGTTCTGCTTCTGAAGCTCATTGAAGAGGAAAGTGAAGTGGTGGCCATGTCCGAGAAAATCAAGGGCCGGGTCAAGGAGCAGATGGAAGCGCTCCAGAAAAAACACTATCTCAATGAGCAGATGCGGGCCATCCAGAAAGAAATGGGGGATGAGGGATCTGCACAGCAGGAATATCAGGATCTTGAGCGGGATATCAAGAAAAAACGCTTGCCCAAAGAGGCTGCAGCCGTGGTGAGACGGGAGTTTGAAAAACTCAAGATGATGTCTCCCATGTCCTCCGAGGCCACCGTGGTGAGAAATTATATTGAGTGGATTCTGTCTTTGCCCTGGTATCGGAAAAGTCGGGTAAAAACCGATATTGCCCTGGCGCAAACCATCTTGAATCAAGATCACTATGGTCTTGAAAAACCCAAGGAACGGATTCTTGAGTTTCTGGCTGTCCAGGTGCTGGTGAAAAAAATCAGGGGTCCCATTCTGTGCCTGGTGGGGCCTCCGGGTGTGGGAAAAACATCCCTTGCCCGCTCAGTGGCCCGGGCCATGGGACGTTCCTTTGCCCGTATATCCCTTGGCGGGGTGCGGGATGAAGCGGAAATCCGGGGGCATCGGCGTACCTATATCGGTGCCATGCCCGGCAAGATTATCCAGACCTTGAAGAAAACCGGTTACAGCAATCCGGTGTTCTGCCTGGATGAGGTGGACAAGATGAGCACCGATTTCAGGGGTGACCCGTCTTCCGCCCTTCTGGAGGTGCTGGACCCGGAACAGAATCAGACCTTTAATGATCATTATCTGGATGTGGATTATGATCTTTCTGATATTTTGTTTATCACAACGGCCAATACTCTCCATGATATCCCTGCACCTTTGCAGGATCGCATGGAGGTGATCCGTATCTCCGGATACACAGAGTATGAAAAAGAAAAAATTGCCCATGGTTTTCTGATTCCCAAGCAGCTGGAACTCAACGGGCTGGATGAAAAGCGTGCGGTTTTTTCTTCCAATGCCGTGTTGTCCATCATCAAGGAATACACACGGGAAGCCGGGGTTAGAAACCTTGAGCGGGAAATCTCATCGGTGCTTAGAAAGATTGCCCGGCACATTGTCCAGACCGGTGATGATAAACTGAAAAACATCACTGCCAGAACCGTTGCAAAACATCTGGGGCAGCCCCGTTTCAGAAACGGGGTCCTTGAAAAAAAGGATGGTATCGGCATTGTCACCGGACTTGCCTGGACCCAGGCCGGGGGGCAGCTGTTAACCATAGAAACGGTCACCATGCCGGGTAAGGGCAATGTAAAGGTCACCGGAAAACTCGGGGAAGTGATGCAGGAATCGGCATCTGCGGCGGTGAGTTATGTCAGATCCCGGAGTCAGTCCCTGGATATCCCCGAAAAATTTTATAAAGAATTGGATATCCATATCCATGTGCCCGAAGGGGCCATCCCCAAGGATGGGCCATCGGCGGGTATTGCCATCTGCACGGCTGTGGTGTCCGTATTGTCGGGAAAGGCTGTGGATAGAAAAACCGCCATGACCGGAGAGATTACCCTGAGGGGACGGGTTCTGCCCATTGGGGGCCTTAAAGAAAAATTGCTGGCAGCCCATGCAAGCGGCATCAAGCGGGTGATTATTTCCCGGGAAAATGAGAAGGACATTACCGAACTGCCCGCTTCCATTCGAAAGCAGCTGGATATTGTTCTGGTGGAGGAAATGGACGAGGTGCTGGATCTGGCCCTGGTGAATAAAAAATAAAGACTCTGTTTTTTTTGCTTGACACCGGGAGTGATTAACTATATATATTGTCTCGTTTTTGAGGGGGCGAATAACTCAGTTGGTAGAGTGCAACCCTTACAAGGTTGAAGTCACAGGTTCGAGCCCTGTTTCGCCCACCACTCTCAAAAAATGGTCTTTGCGGGGGCGTAGTTCAGTTTGGTTAGAACGCCTGCCTGTCACGCAGGAGGTCGCCGGTTCGAGTCCGGTCGCTCCCGCCATTAAAAAGATCAAAAAAAAGGGAATTTCAACGTTAATACGTTGGCATTCCCTTTTTTTTGTGGTTTTTTGGGTGCTGGGTGCTGGGTGCTGGGTGCTGGGTGCTGGGTGCTGGGTGCTGGCCCCATGATTATGTTCTGCAAACGGCAGCAGTTCCACTTTGGCCTGTTCCGCAGGTGCTTGCCGGAACAGAACCATTGCCTATGTCCGTCTATATTTTCTGTTCGTGCTGCATGAAGCAGGGGATACACATATACTGTCCCCCATACCGTCTTATCCTGGATTCCATGGTGGCCTCACCGCAGATATCACATTTAATGCTTTCAAGGATCTGGGCCGGTCGCACCGGCGGGGTGGAGACTTCTTCAACGCTGAACAGTTCGTCCAGATCGGCCTCCATGATGCGGGTTATGGCCGATTCCCGCAGTGCTTTACACTGCTCCTGCTCCGCCGGAGTGGCTGTTCCCGCCGTTATTTTTCCCATGAGTTTACCAAGGGTTCCTCTGTCAGGATCGTTGTTTCTGAAACTGTCCTGAAAAAGTGCCCGGAAGCCCTTTTCGGCATCTCTGTCAAAAAAAGTAAATCCCGATTTCCCATAATCTTTGTGTATGAGATTGCCCTTGCCAAAGCTGCATCCCGTCAGAAACTGCACGGCATCCAGAGCGCACATGTCCGTTTCTGCCACGCACACCGGTTTTTTTGCGTTATGGATTTCAAGCTTCTGGATGGCAAGTTCGGAAAGGCGGATGCCAATGGCCAGTCCCGGGCAGGTATGTCCGTGAAAGGCAATGGTTTTTTCTATGGTTTCTTTGTCTATGGTGCATCCCATTTTTTTTATCTCCTTTGGGTTAAGGGGTTAAGGCGGTGAGCAAGCCCACCACGGCACCGGTCATGCAGGTGGCAATGGTGCCGGCCAAGATGGCGCGCAATCCCAGTGATGCAATTTCGCTTCTGCGGTCAGGGGCCATGGTACCCATGCCCCCGATCATGATGCCAAGGCTGCCGGGATTGGCAAAGCCGCACATGGCATAGGTGAGGATCAGACGACTGTTCTGGCTTAAGGCTTCTTTGGGAAGATTGCCAAGCTCCATGTAGGCCAGAAATTCATTTAAAACGGTTTTGGTCCCCATCAACGCCCCTGCGGTGTGGGCTTCCTGCCAGGGGATTCCCATGAGCCAGGCCACAGGGGCCATGATCCATCCCAGAAACCGTTTCAGGGTAAGTGCATCTCCCTGGAAATGGGGTAGCAGCTCCAGAAACAGGTCCACAATGTAAACAAGGGCCACCAGTACCACCAGCATGGCAGCAATGTTGATGAAAAGCGTGACCCCCTGCATGGTGCCCTGGGTGATGGCATCCATGGAACTTGAGGCAGTTTCGGGTGGGATGGCATCCCCGGAGGTGACAGGTCGGGTTTCCGGAATCATGATTTTTGCAACAGTGATGGCCGCCGGTGCGCTGATGATGGAGGCCACCAGAATATGGCCCAGTACATCGGGGACGGTGTCCTTTAAAAGGCTGGCGTAGAGCACCATCACCGTTCCGGCAATGGTGGCCATCCCCGTGGTCATTAGCGAAAAGAGCTCACTTCTGGTGAGATCCGGAAAATAAGGGCGTATAAAAAGCGGTGATTCCACCATGCCCACAAAAATATTGGCACTTACCCCCACCCCTTCTGCTCCCCCCAGCCCAAAGCTTTTCTTTAAGGCCCAGGAGAATATTCGGACCAGGGCAGGCAGGATTTTCCAGTAAAAGAGTAAAGATGAGATGGCACTCATGAGGATTAAAAGGGGCAGGGCCTGGAATCCTAGAATATAGGAGGCACCCGGGGAGGATTCGGAAAAAGGCAGGGGGGCTCCCCCAAGGTAGCCAAACACCATGGATGTGCCGGCCCGGCATGCCTGAACCAGACCCATTACCCCAGCGTTAAGGCCCATGAAAATATGCCTGAAAAATGGAACCTTAAGCAGGATAACCGCCAGCATAATCTGGGCGAGTATTCCGGTGAAGATGGTTTTTGCCTGTACTGCAGAACGGTTTTCACTTGCCGCCCAGGACAGGGCCACAAATACAATTAAACCGGCAATACATTGAGCTCCCATGGGTTTCTCCTTTCACTTGATGTCCAATCTCCATAAGTTCTTCAATTTGTAACCATATAAGGTTCGGCGTTAAAATTGAAATCAATATATATGGTATGAGAAATAAGGACTTTGGCATCACGCGCTTTTAATGACGGCTTTTATCTTTTGCAGGGAAAGGACAATGAGATAGGTCAGCCCGGCAATGAGAATAATTGAAGGACCGGAGGATAATCCTTTATAAAAACTGAAGGCAAGACCTGCTGTGTTAAAAGCCATGCAGAAAAAAATTGACAAGAGCATCATCTGCCCCATGCGGGTGGTGAATTTTCCCGCCACCGCTGCCGGCAGGGTCAAAAGCGCAATCACCATGACAATGCCCACAATTCTTACCAGTAAAACAATGGTCAGGGCCGTGAGGCATAAAAGAAAAATATAGTAGCCATGGGCATTTACCCCTCTTAAAGTTGCAAATTCATCATCAAAACAAACGGCAAGAAGGCGGTTATAAAAAAGAAGAACTGCCGTCACAATAAAGGCATCCAGTACCAGAACCAGGGTGATGTCATTGCTGGAAATGAGCAGGATATCCCCGAACAGAAAACTTGAAATCTCAAAATAACCGGGGGTGAGATCAATGAAAATAAGCCCTGCTGCCATTCCCACGGACCAGATGGCCCCGATGACGGTGTCTTCCCTTTCCCGGGCATAAAGAGATACAAGGCCTGTGATGATGGCGGCGGCCAGGGCCGATGCCACGGCACCCATCATGGGGGAAAGCCAGGATAAGCCAAAGGTGCGGTTAAGGTAGAGGGCCGCACCAATACCACCGAAGGCAGAGTGGGATATGGCACCGGCAAGGTAGCTGATGCGCCGTGTAACCACATAGGTGCCTATGATGCCAAAGGAAATACTGGCCAGGAGTCCCACCATGAGGGCATTTCTCAGGAATTGAAAATCCGGCTGGGTTAGGATATTGATAAAATCAGTCATGTATATGTCCCATTTCACAGCAGCGGTGGTCGTGGCGTATCATCTTGAGATCCCCGCCGTAAATATCTTTGATCATGGTGCCATCCATGGTGGTGGTGGGATGAATGACCACCTGACGGTTGACGCAGATAACGCTTTTAACCACCTGGGAGGTGAATCCCAGATCATGGGATACCAGAAGAATGGTCATGCGCTGGTTCAGGCGGCTCAGGATTTTAAACAGATCCTGCTCTGATTCCTGGTCGATGTTGGAGGTGGGTTCATCCAGCAGGAGAAGTTCCGGCTCACTGCAAAGGGCCCGGGCAATCAATACCCGCTGCTTCTGTCCCCCGGACAGGGCATTAAAATGACTGTTTTTAAAGGTATCCATTTTTACTTCTTCAAGGGCCATTGCGGCACATGCGGTGTCCCTTGACGAATAACGGTCCCACCCGCCTTTTCCCAACCGTCCCATGAGAGCCACATCCATCACCGTCACGGGGAATTGCATGTCCAGGTGGGAATACTGGGGCATATAACCGATTTTAGTCCGGCTCTTTACAGGCGTGGTGTCAAAGATTCTGATGGTGCCGCTACTTGGGGTTAACAATCCTAACAGCAATTTTAAAAGGGTGGTTTTGCCCCCGCCGTTGGGACCGACAATGGTGGCAAAGTCCCCCCGGGGAACGGTGAGATTGACGTCCTTTAACACATTCCTGTTTTGGTAGGCAAAGGACATGTTTTTTATTTCAACAGCCTGGGTGGGTTCCACGGTAATAATGATTTCCTTCCACTGGATAATCTATGGTTTTTATCTGGGCCTGAGTAAAAATTCGGTCACCACCCCATCGTTAAGGATGCCTTCGATGGGGAAAATGGAAATGTGCTCCCCGTAAGTGACAGATGTTTTGATAACGCCCTTTTTCTCCTGGCTCTCCCTGACAGACCCCACGTTTGCCAGGAATTTTTACCCCAATTTTTTAACACATTTGAAAAATAATTGAAATTGAATATGCAGACTTGATCTTTAGGGGGGGGGATGCCATGTCATTAATGGATGGGGGTTGTATGAAAACAAAAAATTCAGGGCATGGTCACAACTGCCGTGCTGATGGAATCAAAGCCCGCAATGATGTAAGACTCTTTTTAATCCACAAGGAAAGTGATTTGTCCGATGTAAGGGGCATCCTAAGGTAAAGTAAATGGCAAAAAAAAAGAATTTAAATAAAAAATTGAGAAAGAAAAAACAGCAACACGTCATGGCGTTCTCCTTTGATGAACTTATGCCGAAAGGGGATACAGCCACAGCTTCCGGCAAACCACGTGAAGCCATCAAACTTTATAAAATGGCCATCAAGGATTTAAAATCACCGGAACAGACCCAAAGACTTCACCATAAAATGTTCCTGGCATATCTGGATCGGATAAAGGAACTCGATGAAAAAAATATGACGCTGGAGGCTGCTTCCCTTCAGAAACAGGCCATGGAATATATGCCCGATCCCGCATCCATGGATCAGGCAGCGGAATTCGGGCAAAAGGCCATGGACGCTTTTCACCGGCAGGCCTTTTCAGAAATGTTTGACCATGCAAAACGAGCTGCATCCCTCATCAGCACCCCTGAATCCAGAAGATTACTGGCGGGTGCTGCTGTGCTGGCTGGACGATACGAAACCGCCTTTATTCCTATGTGGAATACATTCGGATTATGAATGAAGGAAGCGAGTTGCCTATCTGATTTTCCAACAGGTCACAAAATGGTAGCAAAATCAAAAAAGGGCTTACAGAAAAATTCTGTAAACCCTTGATTTCATATGGTGGGCGATACTGGGATTGAACCAGTGACTTCTACCGTGTGAATCTCAATATTGCAGAAAATCAAAAGGTCTGTGTTTATTGGTTGTGGATTGATATGTTTTTTAATTCAATGCTTTATGGCTTATGTTTGAGTTGTTTTGAATTTAATAAAATAAGTGCAAATTAAAAGGTTTGGTAGCAAAGTGGTAGCACTTTTTGAAGGTATCCTTTTCTTGTTTCCCCCCAAACAATTTAGAGAGTATCAACTATTTTTGTGTTTGAAATACTTGTGTTTATATAGAGCATATGCTTATGGTAAAAAATGCATTTAAATGTATTTAATTTTTTTAGATCAAACCTAATATATAGGGGGTTGCTTTGAAGAAAATAATCAAGATAACAATCATAATTACCATAACAGTAGTTTGTACATTATTTGCGTTATCTATTTTTGGTGGTGTTGTGAGTGGTTTAATTACTGGGATCTTTCATTCTATGCCCAGTGGTGAGGATAAACAAATAAAAGCCCGCACTGACATTGTTGCCATGGAGACGAGTTTAAAAATCTACCGCCTGGATAACGGTAACTATCCCACAACGGAGCAGGGGCTTTTGGCCCTGGTGGAACGGCCTGAAAGTAAACCAATTCCAAAAAAATGGGTCACTGATGGATACCTTGAAAAGAAAAAGGTTCCCAAAGATCCCTGGGGCCGGGAATATCTTTACCTTTCCCCAGGGATCTACGGTGAGTATGATATTATCTCTTATGGTGCAGATGGTGCCCCAGGGGGACAAGGGAGTGATCAAGATATTAATAGTTGGGAAATTTATTAAAAATTATTTAGGATAATACCTTGGGAGGGATATGGTTACCGGGTATATGGAGAATTAGATGGATACCAACACTTATGTCTTATTGATAATTTTGGGTTTGTTTTTAGTCTCCCGTGAGTTTACATGCTGGTACTTCAAACAAAATGAAATCATCTGTGCATTGAAGAAACAAAACGAACTTTTGGCAGATGTACGTGATGCCTTGACGGTAAGATAATACCTGATCCCAATAAAGATAAAGTGGTTTGTAGTGCTGTTCTCCCTATTCAAAAAAACAAAGTTGAAGACCCAGAGTTGGAAGAAGAAATAAAGACAGCCTACAACAAAATATGTGGTAAAAAATAAGGATATTGGCTTAACTTGAAATGTAGATTTTAAAAATGCTGATGGTGTGCAGGGATCATAAAAGCTTGTCAGGGTATCAATATGGACTGGCTAACTTTACTATAAAAGTTAGCAAGTGTCAAAATGGCTAAAACCGTTGATAATAAAGGCTATGAGCTGTTTTTGGGAAAAAAGGGCTTGACATTGTATTTTTAACTTGCTAAGTATTGATTAGTTTTAAACAAAAACTTAACAAGTTGGAGGATGACATGAATAATCCGAATCACCCCAAAAAAAACAGTCAAATAGCAGTGGCACCCATCAAAGAATTGAAAGACATCAAGGCGATTAAAAAACTTCTGGCAGACAAACCCCGGGATCTGTGTTTGTTTGTCATGGGCATAAACACAAACCTACGTGCAATTGATCTGCTATCCATCACAGTGGGGCAGATGGCAACCCTTCAACCTGGGGAAGAGTTCACCCTGAAGGAAAAGAAAACAGGGAAGGACAGAAGAATAACCATGAACAAAGCAGTGCATACCGCCATTCAACAATATTTAGATGCGATACCCACAGATGATGACGCCTTTCTTTTCAGATCCCAACGTGGTGCAGTGTTGACAGTACCTTCATTATCCCGACTGGTAAAGTCATGGTGTAAGCTCATCAACCTCAAGGGTAACTATGCAAGCCACAGCCTGAGAAAGACATGGGGATACCACCAGAGAGTCAAACATAATG
Organism: uncultured Desulfobacterium sp.; assembly: GCA_963674605.1. Taxonomy (GTDB): domain Bacteria; phylum Desulfobacterota; class Desulfobacteria; order Desulfobacterales; family Desulfobacteraceae; genus Desulfocicer. The sequence goes on from OY771474.1 coordinate 4,515,544, forward strand.
TTGGGATACCTGAATTGATGGTTTGTTTTAATCATTCTACCCAGCGCCAGACCCTTGATTATCTCTGTATCCAGCCTGAAGAGATCAAAAGTGTTTATTTGAATGAGCTTTAAATCAATGTGGGGGGAATACCCCCTTCTTTTTGTGTATGGTGTTTTTGAAAGCAGACCTTGAAAAATAAAACAATAAGTTTAGGATAAATATTTATCCAACTGTAGACTTTTAAAATAATCCTTGCTATCTTATGGATAAATATTTATCCAAAAAGGAGCGAGTCTTATGTCAACAAATATATACCGCTTTCATGTCACCATCGGAGAAAAGAAAAGATCCACGGTTTCATTCCCTAAGTATCTTTTGACGATGTTTTCTTTAAAGCAGGGGTGGAACCTGGACAACCAGAAAGATCTTCACCAAAGAATAAGAGTCTGGTGCAATGAAACATTGAAAGAATGGAATTACGATGAACATGCCATAAATTATTCACAATTCCTTCAAGAAAAGATGGTTGAATCAATTATGGATAAAAAATTATCCAGTTTGTATGATGATTTGTTCAAGGATGATTTCTATTCCAGAATCAGGTTTTGAATCTGGATAAAATATTATCCAAATAGGTCATACCACAACCACAAAAACCATTAAGGGTGAAGCGGTGGCAAGGTAGCTGTTTTAACAGTAAGTAGGCCCTTGTACTCCATTGTACTCTGAAAGATAATATCAGGCCCTATGGTATGCTTAACGGTCTGTATAAGGGATATATTCTATCAGGGATAACCCGGTGGAACCAGCTATAGATGGGAGAGGTACCATAAGAAACCGTCTCTATCTTTAAGTAGACTATTGATGTGTAATTGATAGATATCTCTATGTTGATATTAGTAGTAAAAACAAATGCTTACGATATTTGTCGATTAGCAGAACCCTCCTCCCCAACACCATATCTAAGTGTTAAGTGCCTATCTGTCTACCCGCACCGCTTTGTACATATCCCCATATCCCCACCCACCTCTTCATCAAACAATCACAGCCAATATACGATATTTCATCTGTTTTTATCTTACTGTGTTAAGCCCTCTCCCTCATTCGCAATAAAAAAAATATAAAGAATAAATTAGTCCTCTATTCCTTTGATTTCTTCCCAATATAAAAAAATAAATACCACAAAGTCATACTCTAAGAACCTTGTATATACTGCATATTTATAAAATTTACAATGCCAACTATCTTAATATTTGGTGATATTTGCAAAGCCTATTGGTGGTCATAAAGCTTTATAATAACAGCAATAAATTAGATTTTAATATGGGTTGTATTGCAGCTGGATTTAGTGATGATTCGGATAGGTAGGGGTGTTGAAGTAGAATTATGGCTTGACAAGTACATAAAACAATGGTATAAACACCAACTATGCTTTTAGTCAAATTAGAAACTCTTATCTCTTAAGTATATTATGGTTATAGTGCCGTGTCAACAACTATTTTTTAAAAATAGGAAATAAATTTAAAAGACAAATGCTAAATACGATTAAATAAGGAGGTGTGACTATGAAAATTTATTAAAATAGAAAATGATCAAAACGGTGTTCGTGTTTGTGCGGTGTTGCGGAGTAAACTTCAATAAATGAGAGGTGGGTGTTATGGGCAAGAAAAAAATTAAAAGGACGAGAATCTGTCTAATGGCGAAATTCTTAATTAGAACTTATTACCAAGAATGCAACGTTCTTGAAGTTCAAGAAACCTTTGGTATTAGTCGTTCTTCGGTATATAAAATTCGTAAGGGGGAACAATAAAAGAACTCGTACAAATTGATTAGGTAAAGGCAGTTAGTTTTAGAGAGTGGTTTTGTTGTGCAGTGGGGTGAAGGCTTTTTATTGCAAGTGGTGTCCTTGCGATATTCGGATTGGTGCGCCTTTGGGTATGGCATTGTATCTACAATACCACTTTTCAAACTTTAACATTTGTTTTTTGTGATGTCAATTGATTTGTCATAATGTTTTATAAGGAGATTTTTTGAAAGAAAAAACAGATAGATCAAAGATGAGAATCATAAGCTTTACATGTTGGAAGAAATTAAAAGATGATGGCATTTTTGAAGACATTTATTTGTCTGCTGGGATTATAGGTGGGAAAGGATGTAGGGCAAACTGGCGACACATTGCAAATAGAATTTTAACAAACCTGTACTCCCGACCAGATAGGGTAATCTATTTAAGAAGTCATAAACATTTTGATCCAGGATCTTATTGTTCTTTTGAAAAGATTGGTCATAAACCCTTTACAAGGGTGCTCAATAAGTTAAAAGAAGCTGGATATGTGGATATATATCAAGGTGGTAAGTTTAAAGATATTGGAGATGTTTTCTCTTGTTTCTCACTCACCAGAAAACTATTGTCAGCTTTTGAGAGCATAAACATTCAACCAAATAATATAAGCTGCATCCCATCTAAAACAATCCTTCTTAGAGATTACCCCAAAAAGGTATCGTACACGGATAAGAAGACAGGTAAGAAAAAACAAAAAAGAGTCAAAGGCAAGTTTTTAAAAGTTGAAAATCCATCCCCAGAAGTACAAAGCATTTCAGAACTTCTTAGCAGGTATAACAATGAAATGCTGAATCATACTTTAACTTGGGATGCCCCATATTATATACAACAACTTTACCTTGCAAAGAATAAGGGTAGTTTTCCTGATTTGAGTAAGAAGTATTTAGTTGCAGTCTTTACAGGGGATATGAACCATGGGGGGCGGATGTACAAGGCGGTGTGGGTAAATATGCCTAAAGAATCCAGGCCATGGTTAAAATTAGATGGTGAATATTTAGTAGATGTAGATTTGGTGGCTTGTCATATCGCTTTGCTTTATAAGAAGATTTGGGAAAAAAGAAATATGCCTGAAAAGCCATATCTATTTGAACGTAAAGATCCTAAGCGAGAATATGCAAAGAAACTTTTATTAACTATGGTGAATTATACTCCAAAGGTTAGAAAGGAAAAAGAATCAGAATTCAATAAAAGAAAGAATGTTATTTGGGCATCAAAGATTCTTAAAGGTTGTTATGGTGATGAATATAAAACAAAATATGATGAATTGGAGGATCTTATAATTGACTTAGAAGTATTTCACAAACCCATTAATCATTTCTTTTATTCAGGTATGGGACTTGATATCCAATACAAAGAAAGTAATATAATGAGAAAGGTAATGGAAGAATGTCTGAAGAGAGATATAGCAATATTACCAATACATGATGGTTGTATGGTTAAGGCATCACAACAACAAGAGTTAAAGGATATATTTGATAAAAGTGGATATAGATACGATGTAGAAGAGTTAGAGAGAGATGACAATAAAGGGGATACACAAGAATACATAAGAGAAGTAGAAGAGCTTAGAGAGTATATAGAAATACCTAATAATAAAAAAAAAAAGAATAACAACAAGAACAGTAATAATAATAAAGTAGAAGTAGAGATGACTGATATAAATAAATTAAAATCCACTAATATTTCTAATTATAGTTATTCTTCTTTTCTTAAGATTAATTTATTTTATTTATTACATAAGGGACCCAAAAGTATAATAAGCAATAAAGGAATCTTTAAGAAGACTCCTATTGATTATTTCACCTTAGCTAATACACCTGAAAAAAGGTTGGCTGAGATACCAACAATAATAACAAATGAAGAGCAGCAGATGTTAGATTCAGGTAGGTATGCTTGGGTTGTTGGGGATTATTCTAATGAGGTGAGTCTTGTTCTTAAAGAACACAAACATCTTTATCAGTCTGTTGAACAGCACAATGATTCTTTGTCTGAACCATTCGGTGTTATTGAATTGAATGCAGGGTCTAATGATAAAAAATCCTATGCGGTATGGCAACCTGATGTCAATAATAGAGTGGAGTATATTGATGAATCAGAGTTTTGTGATGATAGGTACAATTATGTTAAATATGTTGATAAAGAAGATAACACTATAAGAATTTTACCATCAAGCCATGATTCCATCAGGGCATGGCAGAAAATAAGCAGAGCTACCAATAAAGAGGTTGAGCTATACAAGGCTAAACAACCTCTTACAATGACAGAATATGTTAGCAAGGAAGAACCTGTAAGGTATGCTGAATGGGGATATAGCAGAGCTGAAGGGGTTTCTATTGAGCCATACCCTGAAAGTGTTGCAGAATTAGAACCTTGTCTTTCATGATTATATTATTTAATAATCATTGACATTGCGAATCGAAAGTGTTTTGTTATTTATGTCGTTTAAGTATTAAATAGGCGCTGTTTAGCCCTTGTTTAGAAGTAAAGTATCTTGCCCCTTGGTCCCCTATTCGTTTTGTTTAAACAAGTCGTAAACAAGCCATAAGGCTTAAGAATAGCGCTTAAATGCTGATTGTCGTTAGCATATCATTTCTGAAATTTCATTTTCGTAAAGTTAAAAAAATTTATACTAAACTTGATTGTGTCAAAGTTGATGTATTTTAGATGGAGGGGTTTATGGCTAAAGTTGCTAAAAGGCGTGGGAGATATGTATTAGATTTCTATGATCAAACAGGGAAAAGAGTTTGGAAGACTATGCCAAAGGGTATCACCAAAAAGAATGCACAGGATGAATTGAACAAGATCCTTGAAACCTTAAAGGTGACAAACTATATACCCATTAGAAAAATACCAACTTTTAAAGAAGTGGCTAAGGAATGGCTTGAAAATAAAAAGCTTAATCTTAGATCCTCTACTTTATCTGTTTATGAGGGACACACCAGAAATCACTTTAATGAATTTGTTGATTTGAAAATTAACCAGATCAATACCCAGATGATTGAAGAGTATATAAACGAGCGACAAAGCAAGGGGATGAATATATCAACATTAAGAAAGGTTCTTGTTTCTATGGGACAAATCTTTGCATTGGCAACTAAAAGGGGGTATTGCCTCAAGAATCCTCTCACAGAAGCCGACAGACCCAGAACTCAAGGTGATGAAAAAGAAGGGGATTCAAAGATTCAGGTATTAACACCGCCAGAAATAAATCTTTTCCTTAATCAGCCTAAGCAGCAGAAATATAAAATACTTTTTGCATTGGCAATATTTAGTGGAGCAAGGCAAGGTGAACTTTTGGCCTTGAAATGGTCTGATATTGATTGGGAAAATAATCAAATCCATATCCAGAGAACTTTTAATAATGGTGCTTTTTTTTCTACAAAAACAAAGGGTGGAAATAGGAAGATAGATATAGGCCCCAGTACTATTAAAGCTTTAAAGGAATGGAAAATAGCTTGTCCACCAGGGGATCTTGATCTTGTGTTTCCATCAAATACGGGAAATCCAATTAATCATAATAATATGGTTAACAGGTATTTCAGGCCAGCTTTAAAATCTGCTAATCTTGATCAAATTCGTTTTCATGATCTCAGGCACACATATGCCAGCTTGTTAATTGACCAGGGGGAGAACATCAAATATATTCAAACTCAATTAGGGCACAGCAACCCCACCGTGACATTAAATGTTTATGCACACTTGATGAAGTCAACAAATCAAGAGTCGGCACAGAGATTAGAAAGAATAATTCTATGCAATTAATCTGGTAGCAGGTGGTAGCAGATTAACAACAAAGAAAAATAAAGTGGTAGCAATATGGTAGCAAAATCAAAAAAGGGCTTACAGAAAAATTCTGTAAACCCTTGATTTCATATGGTGGGCGATACTGGGATTGAACCAGTGACTTCTACCGTGTGAAGGTAGCACTCTCCCGCTGAGTTAATCGCCCGTTCAGCTGAACACCTGTATAAATGATTCTTTCCGGCGGGTCAAGTCTTTTTTTAGGTCCCCCTGTTTAAAACCCTGGAATGCCGATGGGGCCGGGAAGGTCAGGAATTCCACATCCAGAAAAAATGGTTACCGCCAGCAACATAATTGTGAAGAGCGCTAAAAGTCTCATTCCAGTCCTTTTTGTTCCATGTGGGATTTTGGGATTGGTCACAACATGGGGCAGCCGTCACAGTTTTCGGGTCAACGGGGGCGGGCCCATGTTATGACTATGACCACCCCCGACATTTTGTTTTTTATATGAAACTCCGTCCAAGGTGCTGCAATGATGAGAGTTTCAACTTTCGTTGTGGTAGGTGTTACTGCCATGTATGTTATATGAAAAGGGCGCCTTCAAGTCTACCTCAGCAGAGCCCCTCCCCCGATGGGCAATAGGAACCGGACAATCGAGCTGTCTACAGTTCCGGTCCGGGACCATTGCCCGTCGGGGGAGGGGCGGCATAATGCCATTTGGCTCCGCGTCTACGAGCCTATCTTCGTTGTGTCCGACAGGACATGTGGGTTATAGATATTCAGGGTTCCAGCGCATTTTGTCAATGAGCAGATTAAGTCGCTCCGGGTCATTTTTATGTTTAAATGTGGAAAAGGGACAGTCTTTTTCTGTAACCCCGGCTTTAATGGCTTCAGCACCCACCCGTCGGGCCACTTCAAGGGACACTTTTTTAAGTTGATCCAGGGGGGGACAGAGAATGCCGTCTTTAATATCTTCCTCGGTGATGTATTCCGCCACGGCGTGGGCCGCGGCAGAGAAGAATACCGGCAGCACAGTGGTGGCCCCGGAGGCCAGAATCCCAAGCCCCACGCCGGGGAACACAAAGGCATTGTTCATCTGTCCGATGCGGCGGGTTTTGCCGTTGTGGGTCACCGGATCAAAGGGCGAGCCTGTGGCCACAAGGGCTTTGCCGTCGGTCCACTTATAGATGTCTGTGGGAAGGGCTTCAGCCTTTGTGGTGGGATTGCTCAGGGGTAAAATTGCAGGGCGCTCAGTGTTTTGTCCCACCGCGTCAACAACTTCTCTGGTAAAGCATCCGGGCTGGCCCGAGGTGCCGATGAGAACCGTGACCTTTTCATTTTTAATCACATTGATAAGGGTGTTGTCTTGGGGGGTCTTTAACCAGCCAAGGGTTTTGGGATCATGGGCAAATTTAAGCTTGTAGGGTTCAATATCTCTGTCGGAGGTGACAACCCCCCTGGAATCCAGGGTGAAAATTCGTGCCCGGGCTGCGGCATCGTCCATGCCCTGTTCTGTGAGTTCAGTGAGAATCTGTTCCGCAATTCCGATGCCGCCAGCCCCGGCCCCGTGTACCAGATACACCTGATCGGTCATTTTCTCTTTTTTGACTCTCATGGCGGCAAGGATGCCGGCCAGTGCAACGGAGCCGGTTCCCTGGATATCATCGTTAAAGGAAATAACACTGTCAATATATCTGTCCCGGACATCAAAGGCAGTCTGTTTGGAAAAATCCTCCCACTGGCACAGGGCCGTGGGGAAGATGCGTTTAAAAGCCTTGACGAATTTTTCAATAAAGATATCGTAGGCCTCGCCGGTGAGTCTTTTTTCGCGGTGTCCCAGATAATCGGGATCATCGAGCAGTTCTTTGTTGTCTGTGCCCACATCAAGGGAGACGGGCAGGCAATGCCAGGGAGCAATACCGGCACCCTGGGTGTAAAGCATGAGCTTGCCAAGGCAGATGGGCATGCCGCCGGCACCCTGATCACCGATACCCAGAATTCCCTGGTTGTCGGTGATAACAGCCACACGGATATCCTGTGCCGTGTAATTGCGAAGGATTTCTTCTGCCTGATCAATATTGCCGGGATAAAGGTGGATGCCATTGGCTTTTCGGAACATGGTGGAATACAGCTGACAGGCAAGGCCCACGGTGGGGGTGTAGATAATGGGTAAAAAGCGGATCACATCACTTGCGATGACGGCATGTGCCAGCACCACGTTTCTGTCATAAAGACTTCTGATGTAAATGAATTTCTCAATGTCGGAATCTTTTTTGTCAATGATATTAAGGCTTGACTGGACCTGTTCTGCCAGGGTTTTCACCCGTGGCGGCAGATACCCGTTCAACTTGAGTTTTGCACGTTCTTCAAGGGTAAAAGCAGTGCCTTTACTAACGTAATTATAACGCAGGACATGATATCCCCTCAAATTGATGGTGACGCCAATGGTATCGCCGTACTGTCCATATTCAAATTCGTAATGTCTGATTTCCATGTTCAATAAATCCCTTTGCATTTTTTGAGGGTGTGTTTCCGATACTGGTCACCCCGGTCTGTTGATGGAGCCTTTCGGGATCGGCCAATGTTGTGACCAAGCCCTGGAGAGCTAAACACGCGATGATCCCGTTTATTTAAGGCAACCTTTCGTGTTAACGGATGTAATCAGGCTTAGGAGGCTGCGTTAATATTCCAACGGCAATGTGAAAAAAATAATGGAAATGAATATATCATATTTTTTGAATGATGCAAAGGAAAGATGAATTGTTTTCAATTGTTGAGGCTGCAGGGACAGACCCGTTTTATGGGCATCTGTTAACAATGTCAGACATCCATGGAACAGGCCTGTCCCTCCGGTCAATTCTTAGAACTATTTGTATCCCATAGGCAGTTTTTTAAACCGTCCACCATAAATAATGGGGTCGCCCTCATATCCCAGCGCTTTAAAATTAATGTAATCGGTTTTATTGATCAAATGCTCCACATCCCGTCCCTGGGATTTCATGAAGGAAAAATCGGTTCCTTTGTGGGCAATCTTGTTAAAATCAATTTCTCGATGGTCCTGGTGACAGCGATTGCAGGTCTTGTCTTCCTGTTTAAGACTGTCATGGCACTGCACACAGGAAAGGGCCATGTTGGATGGCATGACTTCGTGTTCCAGTCGCCAGTACATCCAGGTTTCCTTCCATTTAAAGGCTCCGCTGTAGTCAAGGCCCACCGCATCCATGCCGTCTGTGATGGCCTTTTCCCAGTCAAGATTTTTCCAGTAGGCGGTTTTGTCTTCTTTATCCCGGGGGAACAGATGGGGCACAATGATGTAATTATGCTCTGCATCAACGGGCTGGATACCCTTCATGATTTTGAAGGGGGTGATTTTGGAGCCGGGGTCATGTATGGAACCCACGGGTTCAGTCAGGTTGATTACATCTTCAGTCATGTCCACCTTATCGCCGATGAGCACTCGTTTCATATACCCTGAACTCCATGCGTAATCGGGAACCACAGATTCTTCCCATTTGAATTCCCCCTTTTTCCAGTTGTAATCGGGTTGACCATACTTGTCCTTTTTGGGTTTTCTTTTTTTATCCCCTGCCTTGGACCAGTCCCACCAGGTTTTGGTGGGTTTACATTTTGCAAACACCGGGGAATGACAAACATTGCAGTCGAGGGTCTTGGCATGTTCATTTAAATGATGATCCAAAAGGCTTCCGCAATAATGGGGCGTGGCGGAATGGCATTGCTCGCAGGAGACCTTGCCTTCGGCAACGGGTACCGATGAGCTTCTGCCGGCAATCTTGTGGTTGCGGGTTTTATGGCATTCCGTGCAGGCAAAATCATAACCGCCCATGTGGACATCACAGCTTCTGTTGGGTTCCAGGAGCTGCCGGGACATGTCCGCATGCTTGATGGCATCCCCGCCGCCACCATTGAAATGACAGGCCCCGCAGCTGGCACGGCTGGAATGCCCTACATTTTGTGCCACAAATTTAAGATCCACATCTTTTTGGGGCATGCCGGCACCCGGCGGATCTTTTTTGTAGGTGCCTGTGGTGTCATGGCACACCAGGCAGTCCATTTTTGTTTTGTCTGTAAAATCAAAGGAATTGTCTTTCCAACCATATCCTGCATGACAGCTTGTGCAACGAGCCTCGTTGCTGATGGGGCTGATTCAGTAGTTGTTCAGGGCTGTGGTGCCCTTGCCATGCATGATGTCCTTTCTGTGTTCCGTGGTGTAGGGTGATGGGCCCCGCCAGTTCCAATGGGCAGTTTGAAGCATGTCCGTGGCCTGGGTGTCGTGGCACCGCAAGCACTCCTTTGTCACCTGGAACGGGTCGGGATTATCGCCAAGTTTCACCAGTTGTTTATGGTCTGGTACCTTCTGTTGATGACAGCCCTTGCAGTCCACGGGTCCCTTGGCCTGTTCTTGATGACAGGCCATGCACTGCTGATGATAGGCCGCCTTGAGACCGATACGTTCGGGGTGCTCTGCATTGAATGCCTCCTGATGACAGGCGGAGCACCGGGTGGTTTCCAGGGCATTTTCATCTTTTGGCCGAAAATGATGACACTTGGAGCAATCCTTTGTCAGGGCTGCATGGCGCTGGTGGGAAAACCTTACCGGTTCATAATGATCTTCGGTTTTTTTAATAATGGGACTGTCCAGGAGAAAATAGACATCGGTTACGTCCTTTAAAGAAACACCGGCATCCATGAGGGATATTTTCCGATTGATCTTGCCTTCATCCTTATATTCTTTGATGAACGGAACCAGCTGCCTGGCCCGCTCCTTTGCTTTTTCCTGGTCCGGTGCTGTCCACACCCCTGCCATTGCAATGCCTGTGGCAATCAGGGCAAGGACTGCCGGTAAAATAATTTTTTTTATCATGAAGATACCTCTCTGGATTCCTGTAGAACCGGCAGCCATGTCACAACCGCGCGGTAGATGAACATGAGGGTGGCAATGAGTCCCAGGGTGACCAGGATTTCGCCGGCTGCCGGGAAGTAACCGTTTTCACTCAATGGCGGTTTATATCCCACAATAAAGACGTTGATGCGGTTTAGCACCACGCCGCCCACAATCAGGCAGGCGGCCGTGAAAACGCCTCTTCTGGATTGCCTCACCTGTTTAAAGACAAGCATGGTCCAGGGGAGAATCACCCCGAAAAGCATCTCCACAATAAAAGAATTGGTCTGGTGGGTACCGTCAAAAAGATAGACATAGGTGCCCCGGACAAGCATGTCACCCAGCTTCAGAAACAGGTATAGCCCCAGAAGAAAAACCGTAATCCGGGTTAAGGGGGCAATGATGTGCATCTCCGAGTCCAGCTTGAATGAGGTGGTGGCAATGGTGGTTTCAAAGACCACCATGGGATAGCCCACGGCAATGGCAGAGGTGAGAAACAGCAGCGGTAGAATGGGGGTGTACCACAGGGGATGCAGCTTGGTGGGGGCAACCAGCATGAGAGAGCCAAGGCTTGACTGGTGCATGCACGAAAGCACCACCCCAAGGATGATAAATATCCACATGGTTTTGTCCAGGATGGCATCCCCCACGGTCAAGATGATTTCCAAAACTCCGTTCAAAGGGGCAAGTACCCCCGGAAGGTTTACCCGGCCCTTGAATTGTTCGGAAACAATGGGAAAGAATTCAATGTAAAGCACATGTAAATACACCATCACGCACATGGCCACTTCAAATAGAACGGAGTTGGTGTTCCAGTTGAACATGGGTTTCCAGATGGCCCAGGAGCGACCGATATCCACCAGCAAGCCCAGCACCACAAAGGTGTATCCCAGCACCGCCGTTAAAAGGGCCGGGCGGGTGATGGGTTCATAATGGTGTTTTCCCAGAATATGGGCCAGGGCCGCCGTTGTGAATCCGCCTGCGGCCAGGGCCACTCCGGTTGCCACATCAACCCCCACCCAGAGTCCCCAGGGTCTGGCATTGGTAAGGTTGGTGACATAACCAATACCGCCGATGAAGCGGGACAAAATGGCAATTCCCCCTGCCGCCATGAACACCAGCAGTACAAGCACACCCGGTGTCCAGAAGGGTTTTCTTAAAGGTGCAGGTTTCATTTTTCACCTCCTTTTTGCCCTTTGGTTTCCTGGGTTTTATTTGATCGATACATGACTGCACCTAAAAGACCGAAAAGTGCCACTGGAGACCACAGATAACTGAACAGGGAATGCTGGATGGTTTCAGACAGCTTGGGGGAAGGCGTGTCAGACAGGGTGGGCAGGTTCACGGCCTCAAAGGGAACCGAAGAGATGTAGAGCCAGGAGGTTCCCCCCACTTCTTTTTCCCCATAAACGTGATTTATGTACTTGCCCGGGTTCTCGTTGAGCCTTTTTTTTGCAATTTTCAAAAGCGTTTTTCTTTTACCGAAGGTCAGGGCCTCGGTGGGGCAGATGGTGGCACAGCCTGGAGCAGTACCCTCTTTTGATATTCTGTCATAGCAAAATGTGCATTTCATCACCCGTGGGGTAATGGGATCATTGTATTCGTAGGCAGGGATCTCAAAGGGGCAGGCCACCATGCAGTATCGGCAGCCGATGCATTTACTGGCATCGTATCTGACACTGCCGGTGTCATCCTTGGTAAGTGCTCCCACGATGCAGGCGGATACACAGGCCGGGTCCTGGCAGTGCATGCACTGGACTTTGGCAAAGGTGGGAAGGGGTTTGTCAAATTGATCCAGTTTCCCTGTGAAATAGCGATTGACCACTGTGAAGGCTTTATGATCCGGTCGTCGTTTTTTTTCAAAAATGGTACATTGACAGTTGGGCCGTTCCGGTTTGGGCAGATGGTTTACCTCACTGCAGGCCTCTTCACACTTGCGGCACCCGACGCACCGGGTCAGATCCACCAGGCATCCATAGGGATCTGGTGGTGCCTTGGATTCCCAGGCCCCGGCAGATGGGGGCAGGGTTGCCACCGATGCACCGGCCGCACCCATTAATTTAAAAAATTTCCTTCTACTGAGTTGCATTTTTCCTCCATTATGCTGTGGGTGATATTAAAATCAGAAACAAACCAAGTAAGCAACAGATGTACCGAAGTTGCGAATGAAAAGATTTTAAATGGTAACCTGCTGTTTTTTTTAATAATATTTATATATGCTTCCATGCATTGACCCTGGAGCATCATCGTGGTATTTAAACAAGTGATTAAACGTTTAAACACTTGTAACTCGGTGTTCCAGTTGAGCGTGGTCACAACATGGGCCATTTCGGAATGGTGTCAGCCTTGCATAATTGGCCAAGAAAAACTTGAACATCGAATGTAAGGAAACCTGCCCATGGACGAACATGAAATAAATGCATTCTGGAAAAAAATCGTTAATACCATTAATGACGGGCTTATGGTCATCAATCCCGATGGTTCCATTTTAATGGTCAACAAGGCGTTTGAGACCCTCACCGGTTACAGTTCAAAAGAGGCCGTTGGTATGTCCTGCACCCTGCTTGGATGTGATGCCTGCGAAAAGACCATGGAGACACGCAAACAGTCGGCGTGGTGCAAGATGTTTGAACCGGGAGAACAGGACATGAAAAAATGTCGCTGCCTTTTAAAATGTAAAGACGGTACGTTTCTGCCGGTGCTGAAAAATGCCTCCATCCTGTGGGATGAAAACAGAACCCAGGTGGTGGGGGTGGTGGAAACACTCACAGACATTTCAGAGATTACCCGTCTGGATGAAAAAATGCAGATTCTTTCCAGACAATGGGACCGTGAAGGCGGGTTCTGGGGACTTATCGGCAAATCTTCGGAGATGGAAAAGGTGTTTGAGATGATCAGAAAAGCCGCTTTAAGCCGTGCCCCCGTCATTATTCTGGGGGAAAGCGGTACCGGCAAGGAACTGGTGGCAAACGCCATTCACCTGTGCGGGGAAAGAAAGCATGCCCCCTTTATCCAGCTCAATTGTGCGGCATTAAATGAGGCTGTCCTTGAAAGTGAGCTCTTCGGACATGCCAGGGGAGCCTTTACCGGAGCCTATACCCATCGTATCGGTCGATTTCAGGCTGCCAATCATGGGGATTTTTTCCTGGATGAGATTGGCGATATTCCATTGTCCATTCAGACCAAGCTGCTCCGGGTGCTTGAATCCGGACAATTTGAACGGGTGGGGGATATTTCTCCGTTGAATGTTGACGTACGCATCATCACCGCCACAAACCGGGATCTTGAAGAGCTCATTGAAAAAAAACAATTCCGCCAGGATCTGTTTTTCAGGATCAACGTCATCCCCATTCACCTGCCCCCATTGCGGGAGAGAAAACAGGATATCCCCCTTTTGATCAGCACCTTTATTCGTCGTCTGAACACATCAACCGGCAAAGCCATCACCGGATTAAGCCATGATGCCATGGAAACCATTATGGATTACAACTGGCCGGGCAATGTCCGGGAATTGAAAAATGCCATGGAATATGCCTTTGTCACCATAGATGGTACAGTTATCCAGCTGGAAGATCTGCCCAGAAAAATAAATTCCCCCCACACCGGGATGGGGGAAAGCCGGGAAAAATTGACGGAATACAGCCCTTTTTTCAGCCAAAGAGATCAATTGATCCAGGCGCTTCAGCAGACAGGAGGCAATCAGACAAAGGCTGCTCAACTTCTTGATATCAATCGGGTAACTGTTTGGAACCGCATGAAAAAATATGGAATAGATCTTAAAAAAGTCTTGTCTGTATAACCCAGGCAATCATGCCTTGCACACCCTCTTTCATTTTTCCATTGTCTTTCTGACCATTCTCATATATGGGATCGGTTCTTCTTACCTGATTTTGCTATTTATTGGGCTTGGTCATAACATGGGCCACTCGTCATAATTGTCGGGTCACGGGGTCAGGCTTGCGGGTCACGGGGTCAGGCTTGTGTTGTTGGCTTTATCGCCCACAGCCTGTGCAAAGGCCAAAACAAACGATAATGCCAATAACGCAAGCCTGATGACCCCTTCCCAAAATGGCCCATGTTGTGAACAAGCCCGGTTTATTCTATAAATTATCTATTTTAAAACAGGACACATTCATGTCAACAGATCACACCCTTGGGTTTATCCGTCAGAATCAGCAGGCATATTCAGATTCCTATGAATCCATGAACTGGCTCACCCCGGAAAAGGCAACAGCAGCAGCCCATACCCGTGAAGCACTTATTGATAGCATTTTTGCCCATGAAGGATCAGGTCCGGAATGGCGGTTTGCCCAAACCAAGCTGTTTACCCATGATATTTCTCCGGGGTGTGACCTGTGCGGTAAAGGCGACTGGTCCTGTCTCTTCATCAATGGTATCTGCAATGCAAGGTGTTTTTACTGCCCCTCGTCACAGAAGGAAAAGGGGCAGCCCATGACAAGTTCTGTGGAATTTTCCAATCCCATCGAATATGCTAAGTATATAAATACCTTTAATATCAAGGCCGTCAGTTTCAGCGGTGGAGAGCCTTTCATGACCTTTGACAGGGTGCTTTTGTTTTTAAAGACCCTGCGGGAAAAGGTGAGTCATCCGCTTTATATCTGGATGTATACCAATGGGCTTCTGGTCACCGAGGAAAAACTGATGAGGTTAAGGGACGGTGGGCTCGATGAAATTCGGTTTGACCTCAGTGCCAACGGATATCGGCTGGATGCGGTAACAAAGGCCGTGGGTATTATTCCCCATGTCACTGTGGAGATTCCGGCCATTCCGGAAGATCTGGAAACCATGAAGCAGGTGATCAGGAAACTGCATGGCCTGGGGGTCAATTTTCTGAATCTTCATCAGTTGCGGTGTACACAATTTAATAAGGGTGCCTTTATGGAAAGAGGGTACACCTTTGTCCATGGCCCCGGGGTTACGATCCTTGAGACTGAAATCACCGCATTAAAGTTGATTCTGTTTGCCCTGGACGAAAATATTGACCTGCCCATCAACTATTGTTCGTTCACATACCGCAACCAATTCCAGGCGGCAGGTGCAAGAAAAAGGATTGCGCCCATGATGAAATCCTCCCATGAAAATGTGACTGCCACCGGACATATCCGCACCATGAGCCTGTGCGGCGGGGAAAAAGAAATAAATACCATTCATGCCCATCTTCTTTCATGTCATGTGGATCCCGGTTTGTGGAAAATGTCAAAGGCCGGTGATGAACTTTTTTTTAATGAAAAACTGTGGCCTTATCTTGATTTTTCCACAGTCATTCTCAAGGTGGCTTACACCACAACTGCCTTGAAATCCAAAGTTTCCTATCGTCATGCCTTTAAAGAGCTGTCTCTTGGCAGAAAAAAGAAAATTGTCATGGAAAGATATGTGAAACAACCCGGGGTGCTTCTTCAAGGCGATCTGATCCATGAATTCGGAAATAGATTTGTCCTGGCTGGGCCGGGGCTGTCCACAAAATTAACGGCACCCCTTTCCTGTGATGTGCTGGAGGACATAAGCGCCTATGAACACTTTACTCCGGGTCTGGCGCATTACTTTTAACTAATATATTATGGGGGCTTGCTTACAACATGGGCCACCCTTGGTGGGGGGGGGCGCATTCCCATTTTTCCGGTTCACGCTTAATCAGAGAGGGGCCAGGCTTGCGTTATTGGCGCTTTTGTTTAAATTTGCCTTTAAACACAGGCTCTTGACAAAATCACAATAACACAAGCCTGACCCCATTGGCTCGCCAATTGTGAGGGGTGGTCCATCTTATCACCAGGCCCCGGATGCTGCATGCAGGTTTCTAATTTTCTTGACAGCAAATGGATAATGGATTAGGTATGAACAGCTTCTGTCTGAAGGCAGAAAAATAAGACGAAAAAGATAGCATAATTAATTATAAAAGCCACGAAGGCCTTGCATTTCCTTGTTTTTGGGGAAACGGGTTCCTTAGTGGCTTTTTTTGTTTGGAGGGGAAATGAATAGATTCATATCAGGGATATGGCTTTGTCTGCTGCTTATTATTTTTAACAGCGTCGCATTGGCCCAAGGTATAAGACAGATAACAGATGCCGCCGGCAGAACCATTGACATACCGGAAAAAGTGGACCATATCATCTGCTCCGGCTCCGGATGTTTAAGGCTTGCCACCTATCTTGGGGTCCAGGATCTTGTGGTGGGGGTAGATGACATTGAAAAACGAAACAATCAATTTGATGCCCGACCTTATGCCTTTGCCAATCCGCAATTTAAAACCCTTCCGGTTTTCGGCGGATTCCGGGGCCGGGATATTCCTGAAAAAATCATCAGTCTGCCCACATTACCCCAGGTGATTTTTAAAACCAATGGCTCTACAGGCTATGATCCTGAAAAACTTTCCCAGAAAACCGGCATTCCCGTCATCAGCCTGGAATATGGAGATCTTCTTCATAATCGCCGGGACTTTTACAATTCCCTAACCCTCATGGGCCAGGTGCTGGATCGTAAGGAAAGGGCCGGGGACTTGATCTCGTTTTTTGATCGGGAGATAACTGAGCTGCAACGCAGAACCCGGGATATCCCCGATGCCGTTAAGAAGACATGCTTTGTGGGGGGAATTGCTTTCAAGGGACCCCATGGGTTCAGCTCCACGGAACCCGGGTATCCGCCCTTTGAATTCATCAATGCAAGAAACATCGCCCGGCCGGGTATCAATGAAACAAAGGTCCGGCAAAGCAATTTTTCCAAGGAGAAAATCCTCACCCTGGACCCCCAGGCTCTTTTCCTGGATCTTTCCACCCTTCAGATGGGGGAGGATCAGGGCGGTCTGTATGAACTTAAACATGACCCGGTGTACCAGAACCTTTCCGCCGTTAAAAATGGGGATGTGTACGGTGTGCTGCCCTACAACTGGTATACCCAGAATTTCGGTTCCATCCTTGCCGATGCCTGGTTCATGGGAAAAATTGTCTATCCCGAGCAGTTTGCAGATATTGTGCCTCAAGAAAAAGCGGATGAAATCTATACTTTTCTTTTGTCAAAGCCATTGTTTCAGCAGATGGACGAGGCGTTTAAATACATGGCGTTTAAGCGCATAAATTTGAAGAATTAAAAGGCGCATCAGTCAGGGAGGCAGTATGCATTTTGAAGACGGGGTGGTGCCAAAGGATTACGCTCGTTATACCCTGGGGAAGTCTTTGTTTATAGGTCTTATTGCGATTTCGCTTGTTTTCACCATTGTGGCAAGTATTTCATCGGGGGCCGTGCACATCAGGTTCATGGATGTATTTAAAACTCTGTTGAAAACGGATGTGATCCGCCGGCTGGATCTTATTATCTGGAACATCCGTCTGCCCCAGACCCTGACGGCGGTGGTGGCAGGAGCCGGCCTTGCCGGGGCAGGCACGGTGATGCAGTCGGTGTTAAGAAATCCCCTGGCCTCGCCATTTACCCTTGGTATTGCCCATGCCGCTGCCTTCGGGGCCGCCTTTTCCGTCATGATCCTGGGTTCCGGTGTCATGGCAAGCAGCCTGGGGGATGCCATCACCATCTCCCACCCCATGATGACCCTGATGTCCGCCTTTCTTTTTTCCATGGGAACAGCCTGTATCATCACCTACATTGCAAAGATAAGGGGATCATCCCCCGAGGTCATGGTGCTCACCGGGGTGGCTTTGGGGGCATTGTTCACGGCGGGTACCATGATGCTGCAGTTTTTTGCCGATGATGTCCAGCTGGCGGCCATGGTGTTCTGGACCTTCGGGGATGTGGCCCGCACCGACTGGCAAGATCTTGCCTTTCTATCGGTGATAACCATCCTGGCCCTTTGTTATTTTTTGTTTAATTCCTGGAATTACAATGCCATGGACATCGGGGATGAAACCGCCCGGGGACTTGGGGTACGGGTGGAGTGGGTGAGATTGTCCGGCATGATGGCCGCCTCTCTGGTGACGTCTGTCATCATTTCCTTTGCCGGGATAATTGGCTTTATTGGCCTTGTGGCCCCCCACATTGTCCGGCGGGTCATCGGGGATGATCACCGGTTTCTCATGCCGGCATCCATTCTTGCCGGGGCCTTGATTCTTCTGGCAGCCGATATTGCAGCCCGGCTGGTCTTGCTGCCCCATGTGCTGCCGGTGTCCATATTTACCTCCTTTCTGGGAGCCCCTGTATTTATTTATCTCATCATAAAAGGAAAGTAAATATTCGACCAGTACTCCATCTTCATCTGTTTTGGCCTGCTCACATAGCATCAGTATGCTACGCAGCCCCAAACAGGGGAATATGGAGCACTGGTCAAACATTTACAAAATATACAAAGCGCCCCATCTTCACCTGTTTTGGCCTGTTCACATAGCATCAGTATGCTACGCATCCCCAAACAGGGGAATATGCTGGCCAAACATTTACAGAACCAAGCCTCATAATATTCACAAAGGAAGGCGAAAATGATTCTTAATGTAAACGATGTGTCCTTTACCTATAAAAGCAAAAATACCCTGAAACATATCCAATTTTCCATAAAGCAGGGGGAACTCACCGTGATTCTGGGGCCCAACGGGGTGGGTAAAACCACCCTGTTAAAATGCCTCAACGGCATCTTGTCTCCCCAGAAAGGTGAGATCCTTGTCAAGGGTGAAAACATTACAGCTATGAACATCAAGGAGATTGCCAGACAGATTTCCTACGTGGCCCAGCAGAGTGAATCCGCCCGGATAACCGTATTTGATGCCATCTTGATGGGCCGAAGGCCCCATATAAATTTTCGGGTATCAACCGAGGATTTAATGAAGGTGGATGCTGTGATCCGGCATTTGAATCTTTCTGATTTAAGGCTTAAATATCTTAATGAGATGAGCGGCGGCGAGCTGCAGAAGGTCTGCATTGCAAGGGCACTGGTGCAGCAGACAGATCTGTTGCTTCTGGACGAGCCCACGGCCAGCCTGGATCTGAAAAACCAGACCCATATATTGGGGCTGATCCGGCACATCATAAAAGATCATAACATGGCGGCGGTGATGACCATGCATGATCTCAATGCGGCCATGAGATATGCGGACAACTATATTTTTTTAAAGGATACCACCATCTATTCCGCCGGAGATATACGGGACATCACCCCGGAAATGGTGGCAGATGTCTATGGGGTTCAGGTGGATATTATAAATCACAACGGCTTTCCCATCATTATTCCTGTGGATGACAGGGGGGCCTCTGTTGGAAAGGCCGCCTGAGCCCATCCCGAGATGGCCGACGTTATGACCAATCCAGGTTTTTTGTTAAAATGGAATGTCGTCATCCCCATTCTCTTCATATGGTGCCATGTCGTCCATTAAACCAAAGAAGACATCAAGGGAGTTGCATAGATTTTTGATGATTTTGCTGTGCTTTAGTTTTTCGTCAGTTGTGCTTGCCTTTTCCATCTCGTTTAGAGATGTCATTATCTGCTTTGAAATGCCATCCATTATTTTGTCGGGTGTCATAGTTTCTCCTGAAAGTAAGTGGGTGAGAATTGGTGTGCAACTGCAAGGGAAAAAGGGGGCGTTCTCTGTACACACGTCTCCATGTGCATAATTGAGAAATCAATTTTAATCAAGGGTTATTTCTCAAAAAGAACATTGCGAAGATACTGTTCAGATTCTATGACCTGTTCCACATCCGTGTAATAATAGCTGCTGGGGTTTATGCCGGTCTCTTCAAGGGATTGCGACATGCGGTTGAGCACATCAAATGAGCCGGTCATCCAGGGAAGCAGGCCATATACAATGGCAAGGGTCAGTCCAAAAACAAAGATAAACCCGGTTATGCGGTGGGGCAGATTCTTTTCAATCATGGATTATATCCTTTATATTAAGGTGAGGGTGAGCTCATCAGTCTGTTAATCGAGGGGGGCTTGGTTACAGCATGGGCCACTTTGGGGTGAGGTCAGGCTTGGGTTATTGACGCTTTTGCTTAACATCTTCTTTATGCAAAGGCAGTTGTCAAAAACATAGCGCCTGATAAAAACTCAGGCTCTAATACCACATAGCCAGACCCCGTTGGCCCATCAATTGTGACAGGTGGCCCAAGTTGTGACCAAGCCCATCGAGGCCAACGGGGTCTGGCCTGTGGGACTTGGTCATAGGCCTGACCCTGTTTAGATGTATCAACTCGAAAAATTCTACCAGTAAAAAAAAGGATCATCAAGTGGTACGATCCATTAAATTTTTGCAGTGATCTCCGGAAATACCAGGTAGAACATGATATAGGCCATGGTCAGGGTCAGAATAAGATTGAAACTCTGGCCGCAGACATAGAGAATCAGGGGCTTTCCACCCTTGAAATACTTGGCAAGCTCACGGAAATTGGTGGACAGACCGATGGCGGCAAAGGAAAGCGCAAAGAACCAGCCGCGCATGAGACGTGTGCCCCCGCGGACCACACCTTGATCCAGCATGGCGGTTCCCAGATCTTTTCCAAGACTGCCGTCAAGGATTGAAAAGATAATGGATGCGGCAAGAAATCCCAATACGAATTTCGGGAAACGGTTCCAGATTTCCATGGCCCCTACTTCTCTACCGGCTTCGCGCTCCACCTTCATGGTCCAGTACAGGGCCACACAAAAGGCGGTGACGCCAATGAGCACGTTCTGAATCATCTTGATGGTTGCCGCCACATACATGGCCTTTTCACCCAAAAAAGCACCGGCTGCGGCCACCGCCCCTGTGGCGTCAATGGTACCGCCCATCCATGCCCCTCCCAGGATTTCCGCCATGCCAAGGGCCTTGATGACTGCGGGCATGGCAATCATCATGATGGCGGTGAACACCAGGGACAGACCGATGGAAAGGGTAAGCTCTTCTTTTTTGGCCCGGCATGCCGCTGCGGTGGCAATGGCAGCAGAGGTGCCGCACACGGACATGTCTGCTGAAATAACGATATTCAGAGTCTTGGAGGGTATTTTCAATACCTTCTGGCCGAAGATGTAGGTACTGATCAATACAATGGGGGTGACCACCCAGGCCACAAAAATACCGGGCAGGCCTATGGCGATGATCTTATTGAACAAAACTTCCGCTCCCAGCAGCACCAGTCCGGTTTTGATGAAAAATTCCACCTTGCACGAAGGCAGTACCCATTGGGGCGTACCAAGGGTATTGGCGATGATCATACCCAGCAGCACCCCCCAGGCCTCGGCACCGATGCCATATTGTTTGGAAATGGCCTGCCCCCCCAGCATATAGGCCAGCACCGCCACCAGAAAAACCATGATAAAACCTTTGACAAAGCTTAGAAACTTTTCCCCCATCATTTTAATACCCAGTCCAAAGGCCAGTGCCATAAAAATACAAAGCCCGATCAGGCTGGGAAAATAATTGTATGCTTTATTCCCGATTTTCTTTTTGGCTGCACTGACGTCCCTGTGGGCGTTACGCCAGTCCGAAATTCGGGACTTGGCAGCATCGTTGAGGGCTTGCTCTTTAAAGAGTGCCTCCTCCGCTGCTTTTTCTGCAACTATTGCTGTTGCAAGGGCGGCATCCATGGCCATTTTTGCATTTTCGTACTTTGGCATGGCCTTTTCATTCAATGCGTTGGCCTGGGCCTCGGTGCGTATAAAGGCATCCATGGGATTGGTTTTCCATGATCCGGGTTTTTTTGTCCAATGGGCGATGAATTTACCAAAGGCCGATGATCCGGAGGCCTTTAACTTTTTCTTGTCATCCTGGGCCTTGTACCAGGCTGTGGTTTTAAAGGGGGCTTTGGCGGATTCGGCCATCTGTATCTGGTTTGCCGCCTCAATTTTCTGCTCAAAATCAGCTTTTGGACCAAAATTAAAGTATGCGATCATACACACCGCAATGATGGTAAATCCAAGCCATATGGCCAGGAAATCTTCTTTTTTCCATAAATCCGACCACTGACTGTGTCCGTGGTCCACAACTACATTACTTTCTGCCGTCATGGTGTTTTTCTCCTGTTTTCATAAATAGTTGGGGTGATCATTAAGCCGGAGGTTGGTCACTACATGGGCCACTCTGGGCTCAGGCGTGCCCGCCAACTGTGACGAGTGGCCCATGCTGTGACCAAGCCCGATTCTGATTACAACACTGGTCACCAGTTGGTGCAGCTTCAAAAGGAGAAATGGTAGTGGGTTTGTCTTCATTTAACTTGAGATTCAAGTTCATTACCGGCGTTGTTCTGTTTGCCCTGGCCCTTGGGCTTTGTATCTCCGTTATCATGTATTTTCATTTTAATTCCATCCTGGAATCGGAAATCAGTCAGCGGGCCAGGATGCTTCTGGCCCAGTCCAATGCCATTCAGGATTATGTCAAAAATGTTCTACGCCCTGAGATGTTTAAAATATTACCAGAGGGCAGGTTCATTCTTCAGTCCATGTCTTCTTCCCATATTTCAAGGCAGATCATGGGGAGCATGAATACCCCGGATGCGCTGGAATACCATTACCGGCGGGTGTCCATGAACCCCAGAAACCCCGATTCCAGGGCCAATGCCTTTGAGACCCGGATCATCAAAATGTTTCATAAAAATCCATACCTGGAAATCTGGGAAGACAACACCATGGTCAATGATAAGGCGTATCATATGGTGGCAAGGCCTGTGGTGTTCACCGCGTCATGTATGCAATGCCATGGAAACCCCGGGGATGCCCCCGGAGAAATGATTGAAATTTATGGAAAGACCAATGGGTTTAATTATTCTGTGGGGGATCTTGCTGGGGTTGTGGTGGCGGGTTTTCCTGTGGATATGATCCGGGGACCGGCCCTGGATCTGACCCTGCATTACCTGAGCCTTTATCTTTTGGGCATCCTTTTGTTTGCAAGTATGATCAGTCTCTTGTTTGATCGTCTTGTGATGAAAAACCTGCGTGCCCTTTCCGGGATTTTTAAGACCCGTTTTTCCGGGGAGCAGGAACAGGGCATTATTCACCGTCTCAGCCAGAAAGATGAAATTGAAGGGCTCATTGAGGGGGTGGATGAACTTGCTGTTTGCCTTTCAACGGCCCGGATTGAGCTGGAAGGATATGCCCAGAACCTTGAAAAAAGGGTGGAAGATCGGACACAGAAACTGCACCTTGAATCCAAAAGACATCTGTCCGATGTTCATCTGTTTGTCCGTCTGCTGTCTGGTTTCAGCGGTTTTCAAAATACAGCCCAGCTTATTTCCGGGGTGGTGGAAAGTGTCGGCAAACGGTTTTGTGCCGCCCAGGTGGCATATTTTTGCACTGTGGCTTCGGAAAACTATTATACATGGAAGAAAGATGTCCCCGTGGAAATGCCGGATAAAAAAATCCAGAACCTTTTGTGGACCGATGAGATCCTGTTTCAAAATAATCATCTGCATGTTCCCATTAAATCACCGGAAACCCACTGGGGCATCCTGTCCATTTCCTGGACAACAGCGCCTGATATTCAGGATCTTGATTCGGCGGTTCTTCTGGCCCTGGGGCATCAGATCGCCATTCTTATTGAAAATATCCATGCCTTTTCAAGCATTCGGTTTCAAAACGACATGCTGCAATCGGTTTTTGAAGGCATCTGCGACCCCCTGCTGCTCATTGACCTTGAGGGTCATATCATCATTGCCAACAGGGGCTGTGACCGGATTTTTCCGGATTCCCGGCGAGGCGCCCAGGAAGCATCCTTAAAAAAACTGCTTGGTGAAAAATCCATGAGCCATGACACGGAAAGCATTCTGGATCAGGTCATAAAACGGGAAAACCCCGTGACAGAAGAGGTCAAAACCCGGGATAACCGGTATCTTTCCGTGGATCTTTATCCCTTGCCCCGGCAGGATCAATTGGGATTGCGCATTGTGGTTTATATCCGGGACATCACCCATGAAAAAAAGATAATTGAGAAAATGCAGCAGACCGAGCGGTTAAGCGCCATTGGCAAACTTGCCGCCGGCATTGCCCATGAAATAAACAATCCCCTGGGGGTTATTCAACTTTACACAGAGCTTGTTAAAGATGCGGTGGATGATGCAGATATTCACGATGACCTTGATATTATTTCAAAACATACGCGATCGGTGCAGAAGATCATTCAAAATCTCTTGAATCTGTCCAGGCCCAAGAACGTGCTGTCGGGCAGATGCAATGTCAATGGTGTTGTCAGGTCTCTGGTGGAGGTGTTTAAAGCCCAGGGGGCCTCCAAAAATGTCCGGATTTCCCTGGATCTGGCAGAGAACCTTCCCGATATTAAGTGTGATGCCGCCATTCTTGAGCAGATATTGACCAATCTATGGTTGAACGCCTTTGATGCCCTGGCAGAAATAGATGGACAGATAGGCATAGCCACGCGATTTTCCCCCGGAAAACAGGTGGAGCTGTCCATGGAAGACAATGGTCAGGGGATTCCCGAAGCGGTGATTCCCCATATATTTGATCCCTTCTACACCACAAAGGAAATCGGTAAGGGGACTGGACTTGGGCTTTCCGTGGTTTATGGATTCGTCAATGAGCTGGGGGGGCACATTGATGTGAAAAGTAATGACCTAACCCGATTTTGTATTCGATTTCCCCTTAATTCCTCCGGGAATCGTTAAAATGAAAATAACGACTCATCAACTTAAGGAACAAGGCCCATGAACAATTTTTCCATACTGGTGGTGGACGATGACGCGGATTTTTTGAAGGGCATTATCAGAAATCTTGGTAGAAAATTCACTGAAACCCAAATTCTGGGTGCCGCCTCCGGAAGTGAAGCCATGGAGATCCTTGCAGAAAAAGAGGTCGGGGTGATGCTGTCAGATCTTAGAATGCCGGGAATTTCCGGCCATGAACTCTTGATCAAAGGGCTGGAACTCAATCCGCACCTCTGCGTCATCATGATAACCGGGCACGGCACCGTGGAAAACGCCGTTATGGCATTGAAAAAAGGGGCATGGGATTTTGTTACCAAACCGGTGGAAAGAGATACCCTGTACCATGTGGTTGAAAAGGCGCTGGAGCATTATACCCTTGCCATTGAAAATAAACACCTGCATGAGATCATCAAGCGCCTTCGTCCCGGTGGAAGTGTGGAGTGGGAAAGCCGGGCAATGAAGATCCTCCAGGACAAGATAAGCGCCATTGCCGTCACGGATTACACGGTTCTTGTTACCGGTGAGTCGGGGTGCGGCAAAGAATGGATTGCAAGGGATATCCATAATCTGTCCAAAAGAAAACAGGATGCCTGCCATGCCCTTAATTGTCCTGCCATACCGGAACCCCTCCTTGAAAGTGAGTTGTTCGGACACGTGAAGGGGGCCTTCACCGGGGCGGAGCGAAACCGTGAGGGTTTTTTCATGATGGCAGATAAGGGCACCCTGATCCTTGACGAAATAGGGGATATCAGCCTTGCCATCCAGAGTAAACTGTTGAAATTTCTGCAGGATAAGGAGGTGAAGCCTGTGGGAAGCAGTCTTTCCAGAAAGACCGATGTCCGCATCATTGCCCTGACCAACCAGAATCTGGAGCAGAAAATTCTGGACAATACCTTTCGGGAAGATCTCTACTATCGTTTGAACGTGCTTTCTGTGCGGGTTCCTCCGCTCCGGGAAAGGCGGGAGGATATTCCGCTGCTGGTCAGGGATTTTATTGTAAAGACCTGCCAGGAAATGGGACTGCCGCCCATGGCCATTGATCCGTCAGCCCTGGGATTTCTTTCCCGTCAACCCTGGCCCGGGAATGTCCGGGAGTTGCTTAATTATGTCCGGCGACTGGCTGTGTTTTCCAATGGAAAGACCATTGATCTTCCCTTGATCAATTTTGTCCAGGGAGATCTTGAAAAGCCCACTCTTTCTGAAACCGCCATGCTGTACAAGGATGCAAAAAAGGAAGCCCTGGATATTTTTTCAAAAAATTATCTGACCCAGCTTTTAATGAAAACCCACGGCAATATATCTGAAAGCTCCCGGCTGAGCGGACTTGAACGGGCCTCCATCCAAAAAATCATCAAACGCCTGAACATGGACATCTCACGGTTCAGGCATTGACGTCCTGGACCATAATGCCTGGCCGGTGCCTGTGGTGCCTGACCCCGTTGACCCCACCAACTATGACCAATAACCCATATTGTGAGTAAACCGGGAAAATGGGAATACGCCCTCAGGGGGTGAAGAGGGGATTATCACACCCCGCCAAAAAAAATAGCATTCACCACAGAGGTAATGGCCCACATCACAAGGGCATAATGCCAGTTGTTCTGGATAATTCCCCGGGCCGATGCCCGGTATCTGCTTACCAGTGCCAGCCCCACCCCTGACAGGGGACTGCAGCCCGTTGATATGGCCCAACTGCTGAGAAACAAAAAGCCCAGTTGGGAATTGCCCGGATGAAGGGGTAAAAGCAGGGGGCTGAGCACCGATATGCTGACAATGGGGTGTACCCCCATGATGCCGATGAGGATCATCACTCCCAGAATTACAGAAAACAGGGTGCCGGTAAAGGCTGTGCCTTCCAGACTGAACACAGCGGGATAGACATGGGTGATGGCCTTGATACCGGTGGAAAAAACCCCGGCGGCAAGAAACAGGGCAAACTGACTGGTTACCGATGTTAGACGGGTGTTTATAAAACTGCGAAGGGCTGTCAGCCGTGGCTTTGATTTCATGAAGACAATTGCACCCACGGGGGAAAGCAGGCAGATGAGATTTAAAATACTGATATCCGGCCGGAAGTAATGGGCAACAATGACGGCAACGGCAAAGAATGCCGGAATGGTGAGGCTTTCCACCTTGATGGGATAACCGGAAAATTCTTCTTTCCTAAAACAGTTTACGTCAATGATGGAGTAGAAAATGGCAATGAGACTCATTAAAACACCCGGGATCAATGTTTTCTGCCACAGCATACCCGGCGCATAGGTAAGCGCAACACCGGTGGCCACAAAAAAGGGGGACCACCATGCCGCAGCGCAGAACGAGCGGGCAAGGATAATCAACTGGGGCCGGGTTAAGGTACCGTTTTTCTGGAGCCGGTCTCCAAACACAAACAGCACAGACAGATTAATCACGGCTGCCAGCATATGGGTGCCAAAGGCTGTTATGATGACGGCTTTTTTGCCTTTGGGCAGGGTGTTGTCTTCCATGCCTGTGTTTGTCAGGCCAAGAAAAGACACGGCAACGAACATGCCAAGCACTGGCAGATTAGGTGCAAGAATCTGCTGCCAACCGGGGAAGACACCCCGCCAGGCCGAAAAAATCAGGAGCAAGGAGCCGATTGCCATGAGCAATAATGTCTGGTTGCGCGCGCTCTTGCCAAGGGTGCTCCACATCACAATCGGCACAAGCCATGCAAATAGCGTCGGCACTGCCCGCACAAAGGGAAAAGGAACGCTTAAGAGATACAGGATAAGGGTGCCAAGGATGATCCATCCGATGTATTTTTTCATTTTTTATATTATCTGCATTTACTTTCTTTGATACTTGATGCTCAAGCGGCTCAAACCCCTTTTTTGTATTGGGTGCAAGTCGTTGGATGAAGGTTGTGTTTGAGGCTTTCTTCTGAACCTGGGAAACCCCTTAGGAAATTTTCAAAAAGATCAATCAGGCCGGCTTTGTCCGTCTCAATTTGAGTTTCTGTTTTTATATCCCTTAAGTCAATGAAAAAACATGAAAAAATACCAGGTATGTCTTTGAGAATACCTGTATTCAGGAAATTGTTCCGGTGATAGATGGAATGATAATTCCCCTTTGTCTTTTGAATAAAAAGCGGATTATTTTTTAAATTTATTAGGGTTGAATGTCTATTACAATTTTGAATACAGTCTTTATCAATGCTGTCTTTTTCACATCCGGTTACCTGATGAATCAGACATTGTCTGCTGGTCATAAGTAAAATCGGGTGATAGATGCTGTAGTAGAGCTTGAAATTTTCAGGCTGAATCATGCACTTGATCTGAAATTTGCTAAGCTCATTGGAAATAAAAGAGCCATGGCAGTTAAATTCTTTTTTTAAGCATAAAAGGCTGAATGAGTTTGCAATATTAAGATGGGGTCCTGCTATCCAGGGGATTGCCTTTTGCCAGGCCTCATGGGCGATGCCGGTGTTGTTTGTCACGATGATTCGGGGGCGAAGCTGCTCAAGGAATTCCACAGCAGCTGTGTAGTCCTCTCCGATTAAAATGGAAGGAAACCAGGGAATTAAATTTGTGTTTTTCAGGAAAAGCGCCGTGCATGTTTCCTGTTGTCTTTTGAAACCATTGGGCAGTTGAAAGTAGATGTCGGCTGAGCTCTTATTGGCAAGATACACATCTTCCCGGGATGAGATCAGTACGCCCAGTGCAGGCTTGTCTTCCAACTTTGGTTGTTTCTTTAAGAAGGGCAGCTCAACGGGTTCAATGATCTGTCTTGAACCATTCAGACAAAATAGAATTTTTTTCTTTATTGCGGAGAATTCATTAAAAGATATGAACAGATTTCTTTGAAGCCCGGCTGTGTTCAGATTTTCAATGTAATATTCCGTATCGTTTATGGCACTCAGGCGGACAAATAAATCATCGTGATTCAGGGTGTTAGATGCATTTTTCTTTTTGTTGTGGTGTTTTGCCGGGACAACGGTTTTATGTCCTGGGTGACAGTGGTGACTTCTTGGGGTGGTATTGACTGCATTGACCAGAGGGGTTTTTGAAAGTACTTCAAAGGAAGTCTCTGGTGTCTTGACAGATATGTTTAAAGGGGTTCCCAGCCTTCCTGAAACCGTCAGGGTTAGAGGTTGCTTTGAGATGGTTACCGATGCTATTTCATTATTCACAACGGTTTTTATTTCTGCTTTTTCTTCAAAGATATCTTTCCGGCCTTTTACCCATTTTCTTTCCCTGGAAAGCGCGTTGACTTCAATAAGATGCTTGATGGAATTATCCCGGGGATTATCAATGAACATGGACCGGTTAATATCGCTTTTTAAATATCCATCTGAAAAATCACGGTTAAACACATTATAAAGATCACTTGTGTCATGGCTCAGGGTATCTTTGGTGTAAAACCCCTGGAGTTGTTTCCTCCAGGCATTGACCACCGTATATACATAGTCAGATTTTTTTATCCGTCCTTCAATCTTTAATGAGGTAACCCCTGCATCGTATATTTGCCTTAAATCCTGGTATGCACAATTATCTTTGAGATTAAGGGGGAAATTTTTTCCTTGGGGGGTGGTTAAATATCGGTCTCTGCAGGGTTGACTGCACCTGCCACGATTTCCGGAGTTGCCTCCCATCACAGAACTCATATAACAGATACCGGAAAAGGAGATGCACTGGGAACCATGGACAAAGACTTCTGTCTGGATATTGTGTCCATTGGCCTTGCTGGTAAGGGCCTTGATCTCCTTTAAATTTAATTCCCTGGACAGATTCACCCGGGCTGCAGTGAATTTGCTTAAAAAAAGGATCTGGCCTTTATTGTGGGTTGTCAACTGGGTGGATGCATGGATTTCAAGGGTTTTAAAATATGTTGACAAAAGATAGAGCAGGCCCAGATCCTGGACAATGACCCCATCTATTGATGTGTTTACAAGTTTGTTCAGTAAACTCATGAGAAGGGGGATTTCACTTCCCACCACCATGATATTAAGGGTGAGAAACACCTTGCAGGTATTTCGATGGGCAAAATTTAATATCCCGTTCAAATCATCAAAATCAATATTGGTGGCACGATCCCGGGCATTGAATTTATTGAGCCCACAGTACACGGCATCCGCTCCTGCTGTTATGGCTGCCTTGATTGAATCCACGTCTCCGCCGGGTGCCAGGAGTTCCATCTTTCTTTTTATGGGATGAGGTGTTATTGGGTTGTTATACAAGGCTGTTGCGGGGCTTGGATTGATGAAAATGGTATTATACTCCCTGTTCTTTGTGCCCATGCAGGGCAGACATAAAAAAAAAGGAGCACTATACCATGAAATAATCAGAAGTAAATTGATTTAAAAATTACGGGCTTGATCACAAGATCGCTCACCCATAACACTTGGCACTCCAATGAGAGAGGGGGCAGGCTTGCGTTGTCATTGTTGTTATTTTCTCAAGGCTTCAATGCCTTCTTTGGCCCGTGTCAATTCAACACCAAGTCGATTGATCTGGCGGATAAAAGCGGATGCGTTGTTTCGGCTGTCCAGGGTAAAATTTTCAAATTCTCCCTGGGAACGCATTTTGCCGACAAAAATCATAAATGTATTGAAGGTGGTATTGAAATTTTTCCTGGTTGTTAAAAACCGGCCTGTTCTTGCATAGGTTTCCAGGGTTTGAAACTGGTCTTCCACGGCATCCATTAATTCCTCAAATTTTGGGCGAATATTTCCGTGGAATACCCCGGTGGATTTACTGACAATGGAAGACAGGGCCGTCAAGGTTCTATGAATTCTGGTAAAGATCTCTATTAAATTGATCAGTTCCTGGCGCTGGGCCGTTCTTAAACCCGGTTCTATGCTTGCGTCCTTAAATTTTTCCGTGCATGATTCAAGTTTCTCCGAAGCTTTTAATCGTCCCCCCAGCAACACCGATTTTTTTAATGTGTGGTTAAAATATGACGCGCGTAATTGTTTGAAGTGTTCGTACTGGGAATGAATTAAGTCGCCCATTTCTTTTCTCAGGTTTTTCCGGGCAAAATTGGGCCAGATGAATAAAGACGCACCCAGTCCGATGGATATCCCTAAAAACGTATCAAGCACCCGTTCCATGCCGTTTTGCCAGGTGTGAGAGAACAATGTGCCTAAAATCAAAACCACCGATATGGTCAGGGTGCCGGTGAAAATGACGTAGTTTTTGCCCTTATAATACAGCATGATAAAAGAGAGCATGGATACAAGGATAAAAACAGTGGGAATGGTCAGATTCAGGTATATCAGTATAATGCTGGTGAGGGCACCGACAACGGTTCCTGTAAGTCGTTTCCAGCTGATCTGCAGGGTGCCACCCAGGGAAGGACGCATCACCACCATGACACTGATGGGAATCCAGACGGAGTGAGACAGTGCCAGAATTTTTGCAGCAGCTATGGCAACGGTGATGGCGATGGCCGCCCTTAATGCATGGCGGAAAACCGGGGAGGCGTGTCTGAATTCACGGGTCAGACGCGATGCGTGTTTAAAAGCCACTTATTCTTTCCTTAATTTGAACTTTGCTTCGGCCAGATGTGTCATTTCCCTGAACTCGTTTACAACTGTTTTCAGTTCATATATGGCCGCCCAGACTTCCAGAAATTTATTTTGGACCTCATCGCCTCGTTTATATCCCCCCATGTTTAAAAGAAACGTCTGGAGTTCCCTTATTTTATTGTTTATTGCATCAAAATCGGTGCCGTGATAAACGGGTTGCTTACGCTCAATTTTAGAAAATTTATCAAACTCGTGGGAAACCTCGGCGGCGGTTTCGTAGAAATCGTCCCTTATCTGATTCAATTCAGGTTGATTGTCGGCAAAATGAATGTGATTGGACAGGCCGACAATGGATTCAAACATTCTGATTAAAGCAAAATAAAAAAGGCCAGGTCCCCCGGAGGCACCGGAGCCTTTTAAGGGATCAATATTAAAGCTTTCCATGAGCCTATCCCAAAAATCCCGTGAGAGGATTAACCCAGAGGAGACAGACAGCAAACATAACGAAACCATTCCAATATTTGTTACGGCGTTCCCATCGGACAACCAGCCTTCTGTACTTTCGCTGTAGCCATGCGAAAGTTCTTTCGACCTTCCAACGATCAACCGGCTTATTGGGAGGTCTGCCTTTGGGCGGTTTTCGATTTTGCCATGACCGACGGGGGATCATGGGGGTAATTCCTCGGTGCCTGATGTTATCCCTCAATGTACGAGAGTCATATCCCTTGTCTCCTTGTATTGCATCAGGCCGTTTTCTGGGTCTCCCTGTCTTTCCGGTAATGGTCTCTATTCGGTCTATAAGCGGTTCAACTTGCGCCCTCTCGCTTTCTGCCGCTCCTGTAGAAATAACGGAAAGGGGTAGTCCGTTGCCATCCACCAGAGCATGGATTGTAACTCCCTTGCCTTTAAAGCCATACTGGACATCTTCGCCACCGCCTTTGCCGGCAGCAAATGATCCATCTACAGATGATCGACTCCAGTCTATAAGGCCCAGTTCATGGGCCTGCCCCATAAGAAGGGCTTTGATCTTTGACCATGTTTCATCAGTTGTCCATATTCCCAACCAACGATGTGATGTTGAACGTGCTCCAAATCCTTTACCTCTTGGGGCATCAATCCACCTGGCTCCTGTAATAAGGACCCAAAGTATGGTGTTCAGTATATCCCTGAAGAATGCATGGGGACGACCTTTTCCCGATTTTTTGGGTTGTTCCGGGAGAAGTGGTTCAATCACTGCCCATTCGACATCTGTCAATCCAGTAAATTTGCCTGCCATCCTCTTCCTCATTGTTCAAAGGTTGTTCTTTCTTGTCAGGCAAAAAATAAGACCTGGTAATAACACTGTAAAATGGATTTTTGGGATAGATTCATGAATGTTCTGTATCTTTTGACGGAGTTGATGGCTTCCTTGCTTAAAAAAGCCAGTTGTTCCTCGGAAACATTGGGATTTTTAACCCTGAGGCAGACGCCTTCCAAAAGAAATCCCATATCTTCAATGGCAAGCTTTGCAGATGAAAATAAAATTTTCTCAGGATCAAAGGGCCATATATAAAAGTTGGTGACATAGGATATCAGGCCCCCGAAAAGAAGACTGATGGTCCGGATGAGTCCCTGGACAGGCCCTGCCGGTGAAAACAGCGAAAGAAGGGAAACAAGGAGACAGCCATGGCCGATGGTGGATGCGGACACCCCGGCCGAAGAGACAAAAAAACATGTAAAAGATAAAATAAAAATGAATCCCAGGCTCAGGTAATCATGCTGACCCACCATGGCTGCAACCGGAACTAAGACGGCTATCAATGCCAGTAGAATAAGGGCATATATTTTTCGTCTTTTTAATGTGCTACCCGTGCGGAACAGGACTGTGCTCACGGCCCCTGCCATACACCAGAAAAAGCTTTCACCTTTCAGACCGATGAGAAGCGCGGCAAAAAAGGCTAGCAGGCATGAAATTGCGGCTTTTGCAGCGTACTTTGTAATAAAAAAACCGGGATCTGCCGGACGGATATATTTCAGATAAAAGGGGTTTAAAAGTTTATGCATGGGTTGTCTTATACCCAAATCAGCGGTTAAATTACAGCTTTTATTGCTTTATTGATGGCGCGATCTTACTCTGGGAAGTCCCCGCCAATGGGACCTCCCAGGTAATGTTTGCCGGCATTAACGTTTGTTATTTGCGGGCTTGGTCACAAGATGGGCCACCCTGGGGAGGGGTCAGGCTTGCGTTATTGACGTTTCCGTTTAAATTTAGCTTTATTCTTAGATACTTGTCAAAAACAAAGAGCCTGCTAAAAAATGCAGCCTCTAATACCACATAGCCTGACCCCGTTGGTCCGCCAATTGAGATGAATGGCCCATCTTATGACCAAGCCCTTATTTGTTTTGATCGAGATAGCGCTGGCACCGAAGGGCCACATTGGCCTGAAGGTTGCGATACCACAAGGCATAATCAAATCGGTGGTATACCCCTGGAGGGAAGTCGCCAACGTTCAAGGTATCTGGAGGAGTGGCCATAAGAGCACCTGTTTTGGGATTCACCCTGGCACCGACATAATGGACAACTTCCCGGTCAATGTGGCTGGTGGTATCATTGAAGAACACGGCACCAAGGTTTAGGCTTTTGTCCGCCGGTGTTCCATCTGTTGTCCAGTTCAAGGGGTTAATGCAGTATGCTCCCGGCAGTAATACCGGAGAATCTGTGGCATCGGGAGACTGGGTATTATAGGAGATAATCACCCCGGTGTCAGTGGCACCGGTGGCGGGTTTCATCCAGGGATAAGTGGTGAAATCTTTCTGGGTCACGGAATATCCGATCAAATAGGCTGCCACCAGCTTTTTTTGCAATTGTGGATTGTTGAACTGCTCCCGCATCAGGGTCATCAGCACCATGGCCCCCTGGCTGTGACCGGCAAGGATAAAAGGACGTCCCTGGTTGAGGTGTTTAAGATAATATTCAAAGGCCCGGGAGACGTCGGCATAACCCAGTTTAAAATATGTGTTCTGGAACATGTCTGTCTCGGGGTCCAGTTTGGCAAATGACATCTGACGATAGTAGGGTGCAAACAGATTGGCCGTTTTTGAATAGGCACCGGCCTGGGCATCCATGAGATGCTCAGCGATTTTTCTCAAGGAGGCATTGGTTGTGTCCATGTTCGCCGGAGAGGCATCACCATAAATCGTGGGATAAATGTAAAAGACATCCACCGGTTTGTCCGGCGCTGGTGCCTGGAATACCCAGGAAGATGCCTTGTCATAATCGGGGCTCTGGGGGGGCTCTTCGGAAGTTGTTGCAGCCCCGGCAGTGATTACACAACCCCAGTACATCAGCATAAGCATGGCCAATGTGTAGAATAATACCTGCTTTTTAATTATTTGAAGATACTTTTGCCATGGATTTACCTTTTGAAACCTCATTTGCATTTTTCCTTTTTTCATGTTGTTGGCTGTCATAATTCTAAATCAGCTTTTGATCATGGAATGGCACAGATAGCAGTGGATATTTTACCGTTATCAAGATCAAAAGAACGGAAAGTAGTCATAGTACATGAAAATACGCTATCCCACAAACATTCAACATCCAGGTCGGTGGTAAAAATTCCTTACACTTTTTTAGTGTACGCTGATCAAGTTAGTCAAACAGTCTCAGGTGCCTTGTTTGACATAAGGGATTTGTTGGGGTGTGGCATATTTCTATTGTAAAATGGTAAGAATATATGCATTGTGGCAAAATCATCAAAAATTTGTGAAAGGGATACAAAATTTTAGCAGGAGTAAAAATGGAAGTAGTCATCAAAGAAGTACGTGAAATCCCAAAAGACCAGCTCATGGAGCTGTATAAACAGAATCAGTGGTCGTCCGCCGAAAAACCGGATCTGCTTTACAAAGCACTGGTAAATTCCCATGCCCTTGTTTCGGCATGGGTGGGGGATCGGATGGTGGGAATTGCCAATGCCATATCCGATGGGTGTCTTGTGGTTTATTATCCCCACATGCTGGTTCATCCAGACTATCAGGGAAAGGGGGTAGGGCGTAAAATGATGGCAGCCATGCAAAAAAAATACAGACAGTTCCATCAGCAGATGCTCACCGCCGACGGTAAAGCCGTCCAGTTTTATAAAAATTGCGGCTTTGAAAGGGCGGGTAAAACGGTGCCCATGTGGATCTACCAGGGAACAGACCATTAAATTTAAGGGATTCAGTCGTTTTCAATAGGGCGCTTCCCATTTTCAATATACCATTTGGTCCGGGCAAAATTCCAAAATAATGTCTGTCTGGGGTTTAGAAATGGTAAATCAATATGTGTTGATTCCTAAGATATGTTTTTATTTTCCCTTAAAGCGATTCCCTCTCCCGGATAAATGCGTCTGTCTGTAACTGGAATGGTTTTCTTTACTTCCGGCCATCGGTTTTTCTGTGGCTCAGATCCTTCAAGGGCCAGGGGCGATGGCGTATCGTCTGCCATTTTCGGATGCTTTCGAAGGTCCACCCCTGCAATGGCATAACTGAATTCAATGGGAATATGGTTGGGATCAAAGGAGTAGATGGAGTATATAAATCCATGGTCAATCACCTCAGATACCCAGAAGTCTGCGGCTTCAAGTTTTTGCTTTAAAGACCAGAGATCTTCCTCTGATTCAACGCCAATGGAAACATGGTCAAATGCCAATGGGGTTTTCACCGGAGCCCCATGGTCTTTTTCAGGGATTTTTTTTACCTCCGGCCATTCAAAAAAAGCGATCATATCCTGTGGCGAAATTTCAAAAAAATAGTGGCGGTATCCCGGATGCCCAAGGCCCGCCACAAGGCGCATCCCCAGAAGATCTCTCCAGAAGGCGATGGTCATGTCAATGTCTGCCGTGGCCATGGCCAGATGGTTGATTCCCGTATAAGAAGGCCTTGCGGTTTGATTTTGCTTCTCCACTATCTGGTACCCCTCCTTTCTGGTATTGTATTATTATTTGTCTTCAAGGCTGAAAATGCTGGGGTTGGTCATAACCTCGGCCATTTGGGGGAGGGGTCAGCCTTGCGTTATTGGCATTATCGTTGGTTTTAGCGTTTGCACAGGCTGTGAAAAGATAACCCCAATAACACAAGCCTGACCCCGTTGGTCCATCAATTGGGATGCGTGGCCGATGTTATGAGCAAGCCCAAAATGTTGACAGCACCTCTTTCAGCGTATTGACGAATTTAAAAAAATAAATAGTTCGCTGTCTCAAATTACGATGATTAAGGTTGTGAAATATTTTTTCTCTTAATCCCCTTGATATTTCCAGTTGCACACCTTTCCTGCTTTTGCATCGGTTGCATATGTTTTCAGGGCTGATGCCTTTAAGGCCCGTTATCGTACTGATTTCGGCATTAAATCCCGCTGCGGTGAGTGCATGGGTAATGTTTTGTTTTAATCTTTGATTCTTCCCGCCGACATGAACTGTTTCTGTTTTGAATCTGGATCCGTGAACAGAAATGACCATGAGGGCATTCTGTGAAACCTGGATTCCCAGGGGCTCATCAAATCGGTTGCTGCTTATATGTAAGACCTTGTTTGCTGTTTTTTTCAGACCTTTGAACGCATAAAAGGTATGATCACATCCGGCCATGGAATCAGCTATATCAATGGTGCCCGGCTCTATGCCTCCACCATGGGGGGCCATTACAGTAATTGGGGAAGGACCCTCACGATGGAAGATGGTGTAATCCACATCCTGTCTTTCATTTTGGCTTAATTGAGCATAATTTCTATATGTGTCAGGCATAATTTGTAAAAAAATCAGCTTGTTTGTGTAAATGTTTGGACAGTGGCCCATATGCGCCTGTTTGGGGCTGCGGAGCATACAAATGCGATGTGAACAGACCAAAACAGGTGAAGATGGGGTGGTGAACAAAGATTTACCATGAATTTGCATCCAGGTAAACACCACTAAATATGCTGCCACAAAAAGGCCACAGCCTCCTTTCCCATGATTTTATCCTGAAAAACGGTTTCGGCTTGTCCATAGCCAGCCATGCCGGCACAGACATGGAGGGGCAGCAGATGCTCTTCCCGGGGATGACAGTAACGGGAATGGGATG
The DNA here is from genome assembly GCA_963674605.1 of uncultured Desulfobacterium sp. Taxonomy (GTDB): domain Bacteria; phylum Desulfobacterota; class Desulfobacteria; order Desulfobacterales; family Desulfobacteraceae; genus Desulfocicer. The sequence goes on from OY771474.1 coordinate 4,553,143, forward strand.
TCTGCTCCCAGTGGATAAGTCGTTCCCGGCGTTGTTCCGGGCTCATGTCAGGATCTGTGCAGCTCTGTATCAGCCATTGCTGGAAGGCATGGTTTTTCGGGTCTTCCATGCCAACTTCTGGATCGTAATCGGCAAATGCCCCCATGTTATGAAATGAAAATCCCGATCCCAGAATCAGAATATTCTTGCGGCATAGTGGGGAAAGGGCATTGCCAGTGGCCAGATGGGCAGCAGGGTCCAGGTCTGCAGTCAATGAGAGTTGCAGGCATGGAATGTTTGCATCCGGATACATGTGTTTCAGGGGGATAAACAAGCCATGGTCAAATCCCCGGCGATTATCTGTTCTGGCTTTGATCCGGGCCTGGCTCAGAAGCGTCTGCATGGTATGGGCCAGATCAGTTGCCCCCATGGCTGGATAGGTGATTTCATAGGCGGCTTCGGGAAATCCGAAATAATCGTAAATCAATTCCGGGGCGGGGTTGGCCGTTATCACCGGTATATCTCTTTCCCAGTGGGCACTTATCACCACAATGGCTTCTGGTTTGGGAATCCGGGTGGGAATGTTTTTAAGAAATTCTGTCAGGGCTGTATGTCCCGGGTGTCCCATGAGGGGGAGCGGTCCACCGCCGTGGGGAATGTAAAGTATGGATGCTGACATATGTATTTTGATCCTCTTGAAATTTTAGGGCTTGGTCATAGCATGGGCCATTCTGGGGAGGGGTCAGCCTTGTGTTATTGGCATTATCGTTAATTTTAACGTTTACACAGGCCGTGGTCGATAACGCCAATAACACAAGGCTGACCCCGTTGACCCAATATTTATGACAAATGGCATACATTATGGCCAAGCCCAAATTTTATAATGACGAAAATCACTGATTTACAATGGGCAGACTCTGTTTCTTCTGCCGGGGTAAATGGCAGTGCACCACCAGGATGCCGGTGACAATCAGAAAAATGGACATAAGCAATGCCACGGACAGGGGTTCTCCCAGAAGAGATACCCCAAAGAAAACCCCGGAGACGGGCATGATAAAAACAAAGGTGTGCACAGCCGTGGCCCCGAATTTTTGGAGCATCAGGTTCCAGGAAATAAATCCATAAGCTGCGGTGACCAGTGACTGATACAGCATGGATAGTAAAACAGACATGTCCAGATTGCCCACCATGGGATCATCCCAGAACCACCCCGCCATAAAAAAGAAGGGAATGGAGAAAAGCATGGGGTAGACCGTGACCTGAACCGCATGAAAGTCGGCAATAATTCGTTTGAGGTAGATGGCATTGCATCCCCACATAAAAACCGCCACAATCACAAAGAGATCACCCTTGTGAATTTCTCCGGAAAGCCCTCCCTTATCCAGCAACAAGCATAACACGCCACTGAATCCAAACACAATGCCAACGGTTTTTTTCAGGGTAATGTGGTCTCCGGGAATGTAAAAATGGGCCAGGATCAACACAATAAAGGGCAGCATATTGGCGATCAGGGTGCCATGGGATGCCGTTGTTTTGCTTAAACCAATATAAAAACAGGTGATCTGGCTGAAGAAAATCAGGGCAAGGGTTCCCATCTGCAAAACCTGTTTTCGGTTTTTCAGTGCCAGGGGTCTTTGGGTCAGCGTCGCCCACAGGATAAGGGCCAGTGCAGCAATGGAGAATCTGAGTCCTGCCACGGTGAAGATACCAAATCCGCCCAGACTTATTTTAATTGCCGTTGGGTTGGCTCCAAACAGAATACACAGAAATGTTGCATACAGTGAGGCTCCCAAGGGAAGACTGTTTATGGAATCCTGGCCTGGGATAATGGGCATTTTCGTGCATCCTTTTGTTATTTTTTAACTCAGTTCTCCGACATCAATTGTTTATTAGAAAATAAAACTTTCGGGTCACCTCAGCAGAGCCCCCCCCGAGGGGCAATAGGAACCGGCCAATTGAGCCGTCTACGGTTCCGGGCCGGGCCCATTGCCCCTCGGGGGGGCGGCATGATAGCATTTTCAATATTCGTTGCGTCGGCTGGGACATGCCCGTTATACATAATCAGGTAGGCTTTTCCCAGAACTTTTAAAATACTTTTTCAAAATAACACAAACGGCCTATCCCTTGCGACGTCGTGTAAACCTTACAAAGACCCGGTACTCTCCGGAATTGATATCCCTTGGAATTTGATAACCTTCCGGTACCAGCAAGACCATGACACGTCCCGAGGCAGTGTCATGGTCCGGGCTTCTGTGTCGTCTGTCCTGGGGCCGGGATGATTTTCGTCGTGGACGTTTTCGGGGAGAGCGAACGTTCAGGATTCGTGCTTCCAATTGTTCGTTGTTTGTTTTCCACTTTTGTGCGGGGGGGCCGATACGTTGGGGAGCACCGATGACAAAATGCATATTTACCTCCTTTACAATTTTATATGTTATCGGCGCAAAACTCCTGAAACTTGAGTTCTGGAAGACATCGGCATAGGGGGATGTGGCAGATGCAAGGGTGAATATCATGTCCCTGAGGGGATTTGAAAAATTTGTGGAGGGAAAGAAAGTCCGCTGAAGAGCTCCCCCGCATTGTAAACCGTATCTGGGGCATCTGCCCTTGGATGCATTATCTAGGCTCCAACAAGTCCGTGGACGGGTGCTTTGGGTTTTTCCCGCCCCCACGGGGTATAAGCTATTTTAAGCGTTCGGGTTCCCCAAAGGGGAGCCCGAACGCCTTTTGCCACTGGAAACCTTTTCAGAAATTTGAGGTGGGCTCAGGCTTGGCTTGGCTTGGGTTGGGTTATTGGCGTTTTTATTTAAGTTTACCTTGTGAAACACAGGTGCTTGTAAAAAGCATAGAGCCTGATAAGACCTCAGGCTCTAAGACCACATAGACAGACCCCGTTGGTCCACCAATTGCGACGGGTAGCCCATGCTGTGACCACGTCCTTAATTTGTGTTGGTAACTTTTTTGGATATGCTTAATACCGGAGATTCCAGTTGGTCGCCGAAATCTTCCCTTGTCCATTTGAAAAAAGACAGAAGCATGAATATCAATACAAGGAGCACGGGAAGCGCAAAGATTACAGCGGCTGCCTGTACGGCACTCAATCCGCCGAGCACGGTGAGCATTACCGCAAGTGCTCCAAGCAGGACTGCCCAGAATAGCCGGTGCCATTTGGGTGGTTCTTGATCCTGGTAGAGATTTTTGGAACAGGTGGATGCCAGGGTCCAGGCACAGGACTGATAAAGTGTGGCCGTACTCAGGAAACCCACAATGATAACCAATGGCCAGACAATCCATTGATGGGGAAGAGTGCAAAAGAGTTCGTAGATCATGTATTCCGGCCCCTTGGTGGTGAAAATTTCCACCATGGGAATAATATTTTCCGTGGTAAGATACATGGTATAGCTGCCCAGAAGCCCGCACATGAGAACACTTCCGATGGTGCCGCAGCCCACAACCATGAGGTAGATCTGGCGGAAGGTTCTGGCCTTGGATATCCTGGCGACAAAGATTCCAAGGAACACGGCATATACCGCCCAGAATGCCCACCAGAAAACAGTCCAGTTCTGGGGGAAACCGCTCTTGCCCACAGGATCGGTCCAGGTGCTCATTTTGATGAAGTTCTGGAACATCTGCCCCAGACTTTCGGTGGTAAATGAGAGAATATAGACCCCTGGCCCAAAGATGAGCAGAAAGGCCACCAGGCCGAAGACCGCCCATACATTGATGTCGCTGAGCCATTTCATACCCTTGTTGATGCCGGAAAGAACCGAATAGGCAAAAAGGGCGACCCAGCAGACGATTATGCCGATGTTCAGGGGGAGCCCCCGGGGAATGCCCAGGAGTTTTTCAGCCCAGACCGCGATCATGGGGACAAGTATGGCAAGGGAAGCTGCGGTGCCGGCAGCAAGGCTGATGATGACGATGGTGTCGATCATGTTGCCCAGGGGGCCCCTGACCCGTTTGCCTAAGAAACCTTCACATGCAAGGCTGCCCTTGAGCTGGGGTTCCCTTCTGACATAGTAGAAGTAGGCCACCAAGGCTCCGGTAAAGCCGTAGTAGGCCCAGGGTGCAGGGCCCCAGTGGAACATGGCATAGGTGACCCCCCAGGTGGCGGCCGCAGCAGAGTTGGGTTCAATGCCGAAGGGCGGGGCTGTGATGTGGTACATGGGTTCCACCATTCCCCAGTAGAAGAGACCGGCACTGGAACAGCCGGTGATCAGCATGAAGGCCCAGGTGCCGGTGGAGTAGTCCGGAGTTTCCTCGGGCAATCCCATCTTGATGGTCCCGTATTTTGAAAAGGAAATCCCAAGCCCGAGGATAAACATGACAAGGGTAAACCATTCAAAAACCGAGTCAAAATCAAAACTGATGAAATGGAAAATTTTCTTGCCCCAATTGGACCCTGCCTCAGGAAAGATAAAGCAGGGGACCATGATCAGGCAGAGAATGAGAACCGATGGCCAGAATACAGCCTTGTCCAGCTCTATCTTTCTTGGTGTGACACTTGCCGAATTTTTATTCATTATCAAACTCCTATACTCATAAAAAAAACGCCAGACGAGCTGATGATTTCAGCTTCGCTTTAAATGATAGACGCAAGCATAAGCAAGGAAAGTGCCAGATTGTTTGTTGTGGGATGAATAATCGCAATCAAATGCGATATCTTCATTATTACAGTTGTTTGAATGTAATTTTTTTTCGGAACAAGGCCTGGGGAATAAAGGTAATTGAATAAATATCAAAAAAATTTTATCAACACATTGGGACGTATTTAAAAAGTTTAATCAAAATTTTTTTATGCGTGTACGGATGGGAGCATTATCCGATTTTTTAAAGCAGAGCGGGTAAAATCTATCAGATATTAAAGATGCGGGGCCGGAGCCCCGCAGAAAGGAAATTAAACCGGGTAGATACTACTGAATTTTAAGCTTATCAATCTTATATCGCAAGGTCCCCCGGGGAATCCCCAGCAACAGGGCCGCCTTGGTGGTGTTACCGTCACTCTTTTTAAGGGCCTTGTGCACCATGCGTATGGTTACTTCCTCCAGCACGGACTCCAGATCGTACAGTTCATCGGGGATCTCTACAAAGGCATCCGGTGCCGGGGGGGCATCCTCAATTTCAGAGGGGAGGTGGTTCAATCCCAGAATATCACCGTTGTGCATGATACAGATACGTTCAAATACATTTTTCAACTCCCGTACATTGCCGGGCCAGGGGTATTCCAGAAGCCGTGCCCGGGCACGGTCATCAATGCGGGTGAACTGTTTGTGAAACTGCCGGGCAAATTTTTCCAGAAACAGCACGGCAAGGGCCGAAATATCCTCGGGTCGCTCCCGCAGGGGCGGGATGTGGATGGGAAAAACGCTGAGGCGATAATAGAGATCCTGCCGGAATTTTTTTTCGGCAATGGCTTGTTTGAGATCAATGTTGGTGGCGGCAATGATTTTTACATCGGTTTTGATATCCCGGTTGCCGCCGATGCGCCGGAATAACCTTCTCTCCAGTACCCCCAAAAGCTTGGCCTGGAGCTGGATGGGCATCTCCCCGATTTCATCCAGGAACACAGTGCCCCCTTCTGCCATCTCAAAAAGCCCTTTGGTCTTTTTCACCGCATCGGTGAATGCTCCTTTTTCATGGCCGAATAGTTCACTTTCCAGCAGGTTTTCAGGCAAAGCCGCACAGTTTATGATCACCATGGGCATGCCGTGGCGGGGGCTTGCATGGTGGATGGTCTGGGCCACCACCTCCTTGCCGCAGCCGCTTTCCCCCGTTATCAGCACATTGGCACTTTCGTGCTGGGCCACCTCCCGGGACTGGGCCACAATGACCTGCATCTGGGGACTCTGGGCCACAATGCCAGGTCTGTCCGGCAGGTTCAGGCTCTTTTTTAAAATCCCCACCTGCTGTTTCAGGTGGCTGGTCTCCATGGCAAGCCGCAGGATCAGCTTTATGGCATCCGCCTTGAAGGGTTTTTTGATGTAGTCATAGGCCCCCATTTTAAGGGCCTTTACTGCCGATTCAATGGAGGCGTATCCTGTGATGATGATCACCAGAAGATCCGGGTCCAGGGCTTTTGCCTGTTTCAACACATCCAGGCCGTGGATGTCCGGAAGATTTAGATCCAGGAGCACAATGTCCACATCATTGGCCGCCATGAAATCAAGCCCCGCCTGTCCCGAGGCTTCGGTGGAGACATCATAGCCCTCTTCGGTGAGGATGCGGTGCAGGTTTTCCCGGATGATGGCCTCATCATCCACAACAAGAATTTTTTTCATAAAAAAAATCAGCAGTGAAGCCCTTAAGTCCATGCTTCAGGGGAGACACTGCCGCCTCCATTTTGTGATGTTAATGCGTTATGGTAAATCATCAATGATCAAATTTTTTTGCTCCTTGAGCAGGTCCGTTTCATGTCACCGGCAGATGGATGGTAAAACAGGTCCCACGGGCCAGATCGCTTTCCACTGTGATCTTTCCACCGTGCTCTTCCACGATGGTGTGGGTGATGGATAACCCGAGACCGAACCCTTCGGGGTTGTGACTGAAAAACGGGTCAAATATCAGTTCCATGTCTTCCTTGGCAATGCCCGGTCCGTCGTCGGCAATGGCAAGAAGGATAAAGTCATCGGCTTCTTCCCGGGACAGGGTGGTGGTGATGGTGATGGTGCCGCCCTTCTGCAGTACATTCAGGGCATTGAGTACGATGTTGATGATGGCCTGACGGATGCGTTCTCTGTCCATGTGGATGCGGGGCAGGTTTTCCCCGGGCTTCCGGTTGAGAAGGACCCCCTGTTTTCTGCACTGTTTGGAGACAAAGAACATGGTATCGTCAATGACATGATTGATGTCCTCCAGGGTGGGAGTATGGCCGGGTTTTGCGGCAAAGTCCAGCAGGCGGTTGACAATGTTTTCAAGTTTTTCAATCTCTTCCAGGGCCCGCTGGATCAAAAGGCGGTCACTGGTGCGGTTGGCAATGCGATCATGGAAATCATCCAGCATCAATGTGATCCCTGTCAGGGGGTTGCGGATCTCGTGGGCAATGCCGGCGGCCAGGATGCCAAGGGAGACCAGTTTGTCTGACCGGGCAATGTGTTTTTCCATGTTTTTGCGTCGGGTGATATCCCGGAAGATGAGCAGGGTCGAGGAACTGGTACCGGTGTCGTCATTCAATAGGGCCGCCATGGCGGTTTCCAGGTGCAGGGGCCTGTTGTCCGGGCGTTTGATATCAAGGGGAACTGCCTGACGTCTGATGTCCGGGGTATTGTCCTTGATCAGTTCCAGCCAGGCAGGGTACGGGGCCAGAAGTTCCTGGATGTTCCGGCCGGTGAGTTCCTCCCGGGATTGCCTGAAAAATCGGGCAGCCTTGGGGTTGGCAGAAAGGATGGTGCCGTTTTTGTCAAACACCATGAGGCCGGACAGCATGTTGGAGAAGATGCTGTTTAGCATATGGGCCTGTTTTTCCAGGTCCTTCAAAGATTTGACAAGATTTTTTTCGTTCTGCTTTAACTTCCGGCCCATGGATCGGAATTCCTGAACCAGGATTTCCAGCTCGTCCCCGCTGTTGATGGCAATGCTGACATCATAGTTACCTCGGCTGATTTCGCCCATATGGCTGGAGAGCAGGCGGATGGGGCGGGTGAAGGTGCGGGATAAGAATACGGCCACGGCGGCCACCACAATGGCGGTGAAAGCAACCAGTAAAAGATAGTTGTGGGCAATCTTTTTAAGGATGGCACGGATGGTCATAGAGGTGCCGTTGACGGTATTGTGAAACCGGCCGGTCTGAACACCCAGAGTGACCCCGCCGAAACAGCCGGTGTCACGGTACTCACCCAGATTGAATTTGATGGGAGCATAGGCCAGAATCCGGGGAATGCCGCCCACACTGGCGGTCTGCTGAACCCCGGAAAGTCCGTTTATTACCTGCCTGGCAATGGTGCCGTAGTTTTCGTGGACAAAGGGGACATGGAGCAGGTTAAACGGCAGTTTCCCCGCCTGTATTTCTCTTTTCCGGTAGGCGTCCGTGGTGGGGTCAACAAGGATGCCCTCAGAATTAACACCCCGGATATCCCAGGGTTTGGGATGGGTTATCATCCATCCCTGGTCATCAAACATAAAGGCATAGTCGCCACTGAAATAATTGGGGGAGAGCACCTTTTCATTGCCGAAGGGCTGTACATGCTGGGTAAATTCCATGAGATGTCGGTGATCAAGGGCAATGGAGACCACGCCCACAGGCGTGCCGTGGTCGTAAATTTTTCTGGAAAATCGGATGATGCCGGAAAAAGCGGGGCTCCTGTCCGGCCAGGGGGGAACTTCGGTGTCCGAGAGCTGGTTCACCCCGGCAGGCGGTTCCGGCCGTGCCACATGGAATCCCAGAAGATGGGAGACATGGGGTGCATCCCCGGTCATGGCCATGGTCTTTTCAAAGAAATCCTCCCGGCCGTAGGCACTTAAAAAAGGGGTGGCAACATTCCGCCGGGAAGAGAGGGGCCGGCCTTCCCGGATGAGAATCTGTTCGTTGCCTTCAAGGTCCACAAATGAGATTTCAGCATAAAGGGGCAGGGTGCTTGTTATACCCCGGGTGTCCAGTGAATCTCCGGTGGGAAGCCATATGGTCCGCTGGTGGACCTGAAAAAAACTGTTGTAGATCCCGGAATCCGGGGGCAGGGTGGCCAGCATGTTCAGGTCTGCCACGGCGGCATCCAGGAATTGTTCCACCTGGGTGGCAATGGCACCGGCTCTGGCCTGGAGCAGGGACATGGATGTCTGGGTCAGGGCCGTACGACTGCTGTCCACAAGAAGTTCCACCACGTGGTTCATGCGCACCCAGGTATAGAGGCCCAGAACCATCATGGGTACCAGGGAGAGCACCAGAAAACCTGCCAGAAATTTCTTTAATATGCCGAACTTCATTTTCCGCGTTGTCTTTTTATTATGTTCCATGACATGGGGTGATGCAAAAAAAATACCACAGCAGGGCCTGACCAGGTTGACCCAGCCACAATGAAAGCTGGCCTTTGCTGTGATCATGCCCCAATTCTGCTTTTTACAGCACATCCTGTAACACCACATTAATATGTTTAGACAGGATCCACAAAGGCTTTTTAAAAAAGGCGTTTTAAGGCGGCGGAAATCCGCCCCTGGTCGGTGGATTTTGGTCTTTTCAAAAGCCTGTCATGGGCTGGAAGGGGGTCTTTGCACTATCTTCTCTTTTTCTTTTTCTATGTCAAAACCCTTTGGATATCCGGCATCCTCCCCGGCAATTCGCATTATTTCATTTCCAGAAATGAGAATGGTACACCCTTTGCAGACTGTCCATAAACAGAAAAAACGAAATCAGTCTATTATCCATTACCTGGAATCGGAGGTTACCCCATGGCACCCTATGTACTTAATAATCGATCAAAACTGCAAGTCAGCGGCCTTATCCTTGGCCCATTACTATTTTTGCTGGTATGGATGATGGATTTTGATCCTGCCCATCCGGAAGTAACCCGTATGGCCGCCGTTGCCGTACTCATGGCCGTCATGTGGGTCACAGAGGCAGTTCCCCTTGCCGCCACATCCCTCCTGCCGGTGATTTGTTACCCGATTCTGGGTATCATGAAGGGCAAAGAAGCTGCAGCGGTTTATTTTAACAGCACCATCTTTTTATTTATGGGCGGTTTTCTCATTGCCCTTGCCATGGAAAAATGGAATCTGCACAAGCGAATTGCTCTCTTTGTGGTCAAAACCATTGGAGGGGGCCCCGCCCGTATTGTTTTCGGGTTTATGATGGCATCTGCCTTTCTTTCCATGTGGATCTCCAACACGGCAACGGCTGTGATGATGCTTCCCATTGCCCTTTCCATTGTATTGAAAATGGAAGAGCAGTTTGGAAAAGACGAAGCCAAAACCTTTGCATTGCCGTTGCTTTTAGGAATTGCCTATGCTGCTTCCATGGGGGGCGCTGCCACCCTGGTGGGGACACCGCCCAACCTGGTGCTGACCCGTACCTTTGAGCAATTGTTTCCCACGGCTCCGGCCATCTCCTTTGGTACCTGGATGATCATGGCCCTGCCGCTTTCTTTCATAATGATCATGATTATCTGGTTGCTGCTCACCCAGGTGTTTTATCGTACCCCGGCCCATGTCCGGGTGGATCAGGGTGTTGTGCATAAAGAATATGCCGATCTTGGCCCCATATCTGCGGAAGAAAAAAAGGTGCTGATTGTTTTTGCCATGACAGCCCTTTTATGGATTTTCAGAAAAGATCTGAACCTTGGGTTCGCCGTGGTGCCGGGATGGGCCTCATTACTTCCCTTTAAAGGCATGGTGGATGACGGCACCGTTGCCATTGCCATGGCCATCACCCTGTTTTTTTTGCCCACCACCAGAAAGGATGCAGACACCCCTACGTTGTTGGATGCCGATGTGTTTACCAAGCTGCCCTGGGGCATCATCCTTTTATTTGGCGGCGGGTTTGCCCTGGCCAAGGGATTTCAGACCTCCGGGCTTTCCGTTTTCATCGGTCAGAAACTTCAGATATTGGAAGGCACCAGCACCGTGGCCATGATTTCCAGTATCTGCGGGACCCTGACCTTTTTAACCGAGCTGACCTCCAATACGGCCACCACCCAGATGATTCTGCCCATTCTGTCCTCCATTGCCGTGGCCATGAAAATCAACCCGCTGATGTTGCTGATTCCCGCCACCCTGTCCGCCTCCTGCGCCTTCATGATGCCCATTGCAACACCCCCCAATGCCATTGTGTTCAGCAGCGGACGTATCAAGATGATTGAAATGGTCCGGGCCGGTATTCTCATTAACTTCATTGGCGTGGCTGTTATCACCGCCGTTTTCCTGGTGTTCGGGGTTACGGTGTTTGCCATTGATCCCGGCATCATCCCCCAGTGGGCGCTTGTGACGGCACAGTAAAAAAACAGGGGATAAATTTTCATTTTCATGAAATATTCCATGGAATATTTCATGAAAAGCTGGTATGGTCTGTTGCTCGTTCATATACTGACGGGCTTTTATTAAAATTGTATTGAGGGTGCCGGGGGAGGTTGTATACTTCCCTGCCAGGGAATCAAAAATACAGTGGATTCCTTCCCTTGAAAAAATAGCAGAACAGGTGTTCGACGGGCAGGCGGCCAGCCATGGTTGCATGTTTTTTTGCCGGGTGCCTTTTTCCCTATAACCATAATTAATTTTTACGAGGAAGTCTCTATCATGTACAAGGAAGCGTGTCCTGTTACAAATTTCAAAGACGATGTGTTCAGTTATCATTCTTATCCGGTTCCAGGAAAAATTGAGGTAATGCCCACCAAACCCTGCCAGACAGCCGATGATCTTTCCATGGCCTACACCCCGGGTGTTGCTCTTCCGGTGAAAGCCATTGCAGAAAATTCTGAATGTGCAAAAACCTTCACCAGCCGACAGAATCTTGTGGGTGTTATTTCCAATGGTACCGCCATTCTGGGGCTTGGTAACCTGGGAGCCCTGGCAAGTAAGCCGGTGATGGAAGGAAAAGGTGTATTGTTCAAACGCTTTGCCGATGTGGATGTGTTTGATATTGAGCTTGACACCGAAGATCCCAAAAAGATAATTGACATCGTCAAAACCATGGAGCCTACCTTTGGGGGTATAAACCTGGAAGACATCAAGGCCCCGGAATGTTTTGAAATTGAAGAGACTCTCATTGAACTTTGCAATATCCCTGTTTTTCATGATGATCAGCATGGCACCGCCATCATCTGTGCGGCCGGACTCATCAGTGCCGTTGATATCACCGGTAAAAAAATGGATGAGTTGAAGGTTGTTTTCAACGGTGCCGGTGCTGCGGGTATTTCCTGTGCAAAATTGTTTGTTTCCATGGGTGTTAAGTATGAAAATCTCACCATGTGTGACTCCAGGGGCGTGATTTATAAGGGCCGGGAAGCCGGCATGAACAAATACAAGGAAATTTTTGCTGTGGATACCGCCGCCAGAACCCTGGCCGATGCCATGGTGGGTGCCGATGTTTTCATTGGCGTTTCCCAGAAAGATGTGGTGAGCCAGGATATGCTCAAATCCATGGCCAAGGACCCCATTGTATTTGCCATGGCCAATCCTGATCCTGAAATTGCCTATGAAGATGCCATTGCAGCCAGAGATGATCTTATCATGGCCACCGGCCGCTCTGATTATCCCAACCAGATCAACAATGTCCTTGGCTTTCCTTTCATCTTCCGTGGTGCCCTGGATGTGGGAGCCACCAAGATTTCTGAAGGCATGAAGATTGCCGCTGCCAAGGCATTGGCAGAGCTTGCCAGGGAACCTGTGCCGGAGTCCGTGGCAAAAGCCTATGGCGGTAAATCCTTTTCCTATGGAAGAGAATATATTGTTCCCAAACCCTTTGATCCCCGGGTAATTGAGTATGAAGCCGTGGCCGTTGCCAAGGCTGCCATGGACGAAGGGCTTGCCACCAATGCCATTGAGGACTGGGATGCCTACCGTGCAGGATTGAGAAAACGCATGGAAAAATTCTGGAAATAGTTTTTTATCTTGTCCTTATAAATGGCTTGAGCCGCTGGTTTGGACGGCTCAAGCTGTTTCCTTTTCCCGGAATATCCCCCCTGTTGGGGGCTGTTCCGGGTTTTTTATGGGATATTGGGCAGTCATTCGTTCATGCCAGTTTGATCATAAGATGGGAATGCACCGGAAGACCATTACAATGGCTTGCAGATATAATGATTAAGCCAGGATCAGGCCAGGCGTTGGACAATGGCATCACCCATGGCGGCGGTGCCCACTGCGGATGCTGCGTTCTCGGTGAGGTCTGCCGTCAGGATGCCCTGCTCCAGAACATCAGCCACGGCATTGACAATGGCATCGGCTGCCGCTGGAAGGTCCAGGCTGTATCGAAGCATCATGGCAGCAGACAAAATCTGGGCAATGGGGTTGGCTATGCCTTTACCGGCAATGTCCGGTGCACTACCGCCCGCGGGTTCGTACAGGCCGAAATTGTCTTCATTCAGGCTGGCCGATGCCAGAAGTCCCATGGAGCCGGTGATCATGGCGCACTCATCGGAGATGATGTCTCCGAACATGTTGCCGCACAGCATTACGTCAAACTGGTGGGGATTTTTTACCAGTTGCATGGTGGCGTTGTCCACATAGATGTGATTCAGGGTGACATCGGGGTATTCTTTGGCGATCTCTATGACCACCTCCCGCCACAGCACCATGGAAAAAAGCACATTGGCCTTGTCCACGGATGTGACGATCCCCCGCCTTTTCCTGGCAGCTTCAAAGGCTTTTCTGGCAATACGTTCAATTTCAAATCGTGAGTACACCAGTGTGTCATAGGCTTTTTCTGTTGGTCCTTCTCCCTCCCTGCCCTTGGGCTGGCCAAAATAGATACCCCCGGTGAGTTCCCGGACACAGAGGATGTCAAACCCGTCTTTTACAATTTCTGGTTTCAATGGTGACGCCGATGCCAGTGATTTAAACACCTTCGCAGGCCTTAAATTGCAGTAAAGACTAAAGTGCTTGCGTAAGGGGAGAAGGGCTGCCCGTTCGGGCTGCTGGGCTGGGGGCAGGCTTTCCCATTTGGGACCGCCCACGGAACCAAATAGGATGGCATCGCTTTTTTCACACACCTCAAGTGTGGAGGCGGGCAGGGCCTCGCCATGATTGTCAATGGCACATCCCCCCACATCGGCTTCCTGATAGTTGAGTTTGAATCCAAATTTTTTTGAGGCGGCGTCCAGTACTTTCACTGCCTCTTTCATTACTTCTGGTCCGATTCCATCTCCAGGCAGCAGGGCAATATTTTTTTCCAATTCGCATTAATCCTTGATTTGAGGGACCTACGAGTGTCCCGGTAATGAATGGTTGAAATGTTATTGTGTAAGATATCACCATATCAGATAAAGGATATTGGTTTCAAGGTAATTCTAAAATGTAATCTTGCATAATAAGCTTTAATCTCAAATAGTTTCATGAATTTTAACTTTGTTGCGACAGACTGAAATATTGACCATTACTATCTTTTTGTATGTAATATCGTTATGAATATGGGCAGAAAACGCCTTGGCGGTTATTTTTTGATGCCAAAAAGAAGATTTCAAACAATTTGATTTGGGGGCAGGTTGTTCCTTTCAGACAATTTTCTGCTATGAAATTTTTATTGGTATAGCTGTAACCCCAAAGATAGCTGGAGATAAGAAATGCGCCCAGACACACTGTCCTTCAACTGCAACGGGTTCTGAAATGGGCAAGTTAGTAAAAAATTCATCCCTAAGTCTGGGTATGGTATCCTCTGAATTGAATTTTCTGATGAATTAAGTTTGATTAGTGAATGAGATAAAATTATCTATCCCACCACAAAATGTTGGATCAAACTTACAATAGGTATTGTTAAGAATTTCGGTCATGGCAATGTCAAGGTGCTGATAATCCCTCATGGATATGGATAACGAGAATTCGGCTACCGGCTATCCGGGACGGGCTTTTCGTATCCGCCTCATAATCCCTCGGTCTTATAAGTATATATGGTGTTTCAATCCTTATTGTTCTGGAATTACCGCTGTGGGCCATCTCCAGGCTCTGGAAACGAAGGAAAACAAGGGGTTTCAATCCTTATTGTTCTGGAATTACCGCTGTGGGAGATCGCTTTCACGACGTTCATCTTCAATTCGCTGGTTGTTTCAATCCTTATTGTTCTGGAATTACCGCTGTGGGGCCATGCAGCTCAACCAGATGCTCATCACAATTGAAGTTTCAATCCTTATTGTTCTGGAATTACCGCTGTGGGGAGTCAAACTATTATTCAACATATCTGCAATATTGAGTTTCAATCCTTATTGTTCTGGAATTACCGCTGTGGGATCGGCATCAGGGGCAGAACCAACATATTCTTCAAAGTTTCAATCCTTATTGTTCTGGAATTACCGCTGTGGGTTGGGATTCTGTAGAAACAGCACTCCCATTCAAAAGTTTCAATCCTTATTGTTCTGGAATTACCGCTGTGGGCCGCACTTTTTCATGATATTGGTAAACCCGATTCATTGTTTCAATCCTTATTGTTCTGGAATTACCGCTGTGGGAATAAAATCTTTGGTCTACAACCCATGAGTGGACGTTTCAATCCTTATTGTTCTGGAATTACCGCTGTGGGCTGATATTCATTTAATCAAGTTTAACAAACCACAAGTTTCAATCCTTATTGTTCTGGAATTACCGCTGTGGGACGAGCCCACACAGCACGAGCAAATCTTTTAGTATGTTTCAATCCTTATTGTTCTGGAATTACCGCTGTGGGTAAAAATGCATTGAAAGAATTATATGAAAATAATAAAGTTTCAATCCTTATTGTTCTGGAATTACCGCTGTGGGCGGTGGACTCGTGGGGCGAAAAAGGTCTTGTTGCTGATGTTTCAATCCTTATTGTTCTGGAATTACCGCTGTGGGGATGCCTGGATCATCGGGAAACTCTCATGGTGCGAAGTTTCAATCCTTATTGTTCTGGAATTACCGCTGTGGGGGGATAAAAGTGGATTCGGTGCTGAAGTTGAAACTGGGTTTCAATCCTTATTGTTCTGGAATTACCGCTGTGGGTTGCAGCCTCTATTTGCGATGTGATGTTTCCAGGATGTTTCAATCCTTATTGTTCTGGAATTACCGCTGTGGGCCGGAGATGTAGATATCCCAGATACGATTCCAGAGTGTTTCAATCCTTATTGTTCTGGAATTACCGCTGTGGGCCGTTGCACAGGAGAAGTTCAACAGCTCTTTCCTGAAGTTTCAATCCTTATTGTTCTGGAATTACCGCTGTGGGAGCACAGGCCAGGTGATGGTACAAAAAGAGCGCTACAAGTTTCAATCCTTATTGTTCTGGAATTACCGCTGTGGGTCTGAAACCACGATAAAAAAACGTGGGCGTGGGCGGCGTTTCAATCCTTATTGTTCTGGAATTACCGCTGTGGGAAGAAGTCGGTCATCCTAAAGATAAAGCGTTAAGGAGTTTCAATCCTTATTGTTCTGGAATTACCGCTGTGGGAGTTCATAGCTCAATTGTTGCACCAAATAGGAACGCAGTTTCAATCCTTATTGTTCTGGAATTACCGCTGTGGGTTTCATTGTTTTTCCCTTTTTGTAAAAATATATAAGTTTCAATCCTTATTGTTCTGGAATTACCGCTGTGGGTGGAACTGGGAAAGATTGGGGCTTTTCATCTTGATGTTTCAATCCTTATTGTTCTGGAATTACCGCTGTGGGGAAGATGGCCTTTTTGTTTCGGAGAACACTTACCGGTTTCAATCCTTATTGTTCTGGAATTACCGCTGTGGGTTGGGATGCGCCAGTCTGACCAATAAAGCTCCCCAGGTTTCAATCCTTATTGTTCTGGAATTACCGCTGTGGGTTTAATGAACCGGAAACACAATATGACCCAATATATAGTTTCAATCCTTATTGTTCTGGAATTACCGCTGTGGGATCATTTATAATTCTTTTAACTTTATCATATGTTTCATGTTTCAATCCTTATTGTTCTGGAATTACCGCTGTGGGTATTTAATTCAATATGAATATCCGTAATCATTCTCTGTTTCAATCCTTATTGTTCTGGAATTACCGCTGTGGGCTCATTTTAAACTTTTCTTGTTTAAATACACTAATTTACATAATTTGTCAAAGAACAAAAAACACAGTTTTTCTTGTGAAAAAAATAAAAATAAACCTATTTGAAGAGAATCAAGCAAATGTTAACACCTTGTTAATTTAGGACATTAATACTCAAACATCCGATTCGCAGATATTTTTGTAGCAGCAATCCAAGCAACTTTTTTTATATTTTGTTGCATCAGGATATCGGCATTTATATATAATCGCAATAATACTCAAAACAATTTCATGAAATTCTTTAAAATCTTTTTCCTTTAATTCGATTTCCATGAGTTTGTTTTTGCTTCTGGTATATACAATATATCCTTTATTGACATCAATATTAAAATTGTCCTTAATCAGTTTAGCATAAAAAACAAGCTGATATCGATGGGTTTTGTATATTTTCCCCTTGTATTCTGAATATTTGTAATCCAAAGGCGCTGCCGTGCCATCATTAAAAAAAAGGATTTCGTCAACAATTCCCCGAATACCAATATCACTGGCAAGATAAACATCCGATTTTTTATCAATAACACTAAGTTTTAGTTTTTTGCGCAAATACTTTGTATTTGTTTTTCTTATCTCTTCGTGGATACCTCTGCCCTTAATTACCTTAAATCTTGTTTCCTGGTGTTCTGGTATGTCCAAAACATATTCGTAATAAGTAAATCTTGGACAATACAAATATTCGATAAGGTGGGTGGCAGTGATTGTATAATGATCCATAATTTCCTCTGTCATTGAGGTCTTAGGCGAATTGTCAAGAGACATCTATGTTCAGTGCACTGCTTAGAAAGGTTAATACAATTTGATTTTGCATTAATTTTTGAGACTGAAAAACACTCAAAACGAGACTGAAGGGCAATTTATAGTGTCGCCCTTCAAAGAAAAACCCTTGCCTCGGCAATAAAAAGGCTCTTTTAAAAAACAAAAACATCCGACAGTTTCAGAAATATCATCTGAATCAAAATTCCCATTCTCCCAGACAGAAATTGAAAGTGAGGCAATCCGACCCCTCAAAGAGCGAATTTTTCTCCTTCTGTCCCAGGGATCATCGATTTCCAAAGCATTAATGATAGCCTCTTTTATATTAAGATCGCCCGCTTCAGGTTTATCCTGGGATGAGACGATGAAGCTAAATTTCTGATTATCGCCTCTCAGCATTTTTTTGACATTCAAATCTTTTTTCCAGTAAGCCCACGCTTCCGCTTCAGCCTCACCAATGTTTTTAGATTTTTTTATCTCTGAAAAATAATTAGTAACCAATGGGAATATCTCCTCCTCACTGACAATCTTTCCTACATTACTTAATATGGTTGCCGTTTTTTCCAGAAGGATACTGTCATACACAAAACCGGAAAAGGCTCTTCCATTCTCATTAAGCAATGAAACAACCTCAATATGTGCTCTATCCTTTAATCCATTTCGGTTGCATCTTCCCGCGCATTGAACAATGGAGTCCAGAGGTGCAAAATCCCGAATGGCAAAATCCATATCAATATCCACTCCGGCTTCTATGCACTGGGTGGCGATCACCAGGCATGGCTCGTTTGTTTTAATTTTTTCTATGTTTTCAAGGCGCTCCTTTGGTATCACATCTGCACTCAGAAAAAAAAGATCACACCGGATATCTTTTTCCAGAGCATCAAGAACCTCCCTGGCAGAGGCTCTGGTGTTAAACACCAGCAGAATCCTTTTTTGATGCCAATTTTCAGATTCTATTCTGCGCTTACACATTGTAATGAAATCATCAAGAGATATTCCAACTTTTTGATTTAAAAGCAATTGATATCGATTCTGATTTTTAAAAATATCTCCAGGGTGGGGAACCAGTTCCGATGTTTCCAAGAATTCCGGTTGGGTTGCCGACATAATCAAAATTTTGGTATTCATGATTTCTGCGATAGTATTTAAAGCAAGGGAGAGAGGTTTCCATAGAATAGGCGGTAAAGCTTGAATTTCATCAATGATAATTAACGCGTCCGCCATATTATGGAATCGCATGATGTTATTTTTTTTAGATGACAGCAGAGAATAAAGCAATTGATCAAATGTGGTAAAAATGAAATCAAAATTCCAGGTTTCTGACATGAAATCAATGCTATCATTAAATTTATTGTTCTGATCGTCATATGAATCTTCGGCGTACTTTCTATTTGCAATGGAGTGGGATTCAAGGAGCATGGATTCAACATCAAGATGACCGAATAAATTTTTATAGTCTTTGAGCGTCTGATCAATGATGGATAAAAAAGGAAGGACAACAATGACTTTTTGTCTGGTACTCCCACCATGTCTATTTTTCAAGGCCCATTGTGCCGCCACCATGGTTTTGCCAAGACCTGTGGGGAGCGTAACACTTTCAATGGCTGCACCCTGGCTGCTATTTTGGATAATTTTGCGTCGTAAATTTGTTCTGTATTGATTCAGTTTGAGATTTTGATTACCTTGAGATGATTTTTCAATCAAAAAATTATCAACAATTTCAGGATCTATCTGTATGGGTGGGGCTGGGTTCAAATGTTTGTCCAAAAACACTCCAGATAGAGCAAGGAACGTCCGGTCTGATTCCAAGAGCACAGAAAATAATAAAATTGCTCTTACCTTTAAAACTGCTGCTTTTTCAAAAGAAAGCTGGGAAATAAAATCATCATCAAAGAGGTCCTCAACATCAAAATCAACTGCATCAGGCGCAATGACTAATTCCAGGTTCAACTCTTTGGTAACGGTTGATAATGGGTACTTTGAAATATCATAGTCCTTTTCATAATCATAACGTGTCATTCCATCTAAAAATGATTGAAAGGTTGGAAAGTCCCCATGGTGCATCCAGACAGCAACAGCGATAAGAAGTGTCTTTTCTTTTGAAATTCTATTTTCCCGGGCAAAAAGAAGCCAAAATAAAAAAGAAACCGGCGTATGATTCTTCAGTCCATTTTTTTTGTTGTATTTTTTGGGGTCGGCAATGTACTTCTGAAATGCAGGCATTGCCTTCCCAAGATCATGGAAAAAAACAGCTAACTTGATCTCATCTTCAATAAGCTTTCTCACAGTGGAAGAGTGAGTGCTTAATATAGATTGGGCAGCCACCTCCACTTCCAGGACATGCTGTTTAAGGGATTTATCAGGGTTTGTATGAGATTGAATCACAACCATTGGATAATCCTCTTTCCAGCTTTGAGTGAATGGGCTGTTTTAACAGGCAATTTGTTGCCATGAATCTCATAAATGTAGGACTCATGTAGAAATGCCCTTTCTTCTGTGACAGTCCTTGGCATACGAATCAATTTCATAACCGCACCGGTATCCAAAATTTTTTCCATATCCAGAGTGACCAGTGACTTTCTGACAACACTGTCAACAAAATGAATGCCATCGTTTAAAGGTTCCAGAGGTACAATATCCATCAAGGTAAGATCCGCCATCATTTCAGACAAACCCAAGCAAGGGGTAAAGTGCCAGGCTTTATTCTTAATTCTATCACAAAACTCTTTATGGTAAGGCGCTGGCAGTTGTGCAAAGACTGTAAACTCAGGAGACAAAAGCCATTCCTGGGTAATGATGGTATTTCGCTGTGCTTTGGATGAGCCAAGATCTCTTTTTTTTACCGACTTTGGAAGTGGAGTCGGAGGATCTTTCCTGAAATTTGCGGTATGCCAATGGGTTCCTTGTGCCCTTCCAGAAACCGCAAAATTGGCATCTTTCAATAATCGTTGGGGGGAATCCTTCTCCAATCCCAATACCGCACCGGTGAGACCAAGAATATTGGTCCGGGAGGGGAAAGGATAGCTGGGCGCAGATGCATTTGCCTCTGCCCGTAAAAAATGTGCGAACTTTCCTTTGTATTCAAAAATAATACAACCGTTGTTCATGATGATACCATCCTTCAACAAAATCAAAAAAGATGGAATCCTTCATATTATTTAAACTGTGTTTCACAGTTTTTTTAATAAAATCCTGAGATATTGAGTCCTTCCAATAAAGATTGCGTACTGGATCATGAAGGATGCCAAAGATATTTCTGGGTATCCGCACCTAATCAATTTTAAGATCAATCCAATCAACCGGAATTTGCTGTTTAAAATTCATATCCGGGGAGACCGCATAAGAAACGGATTCAATTTTATCCCCATACATATCAAGTCGCTTTATCAGCAGTGAAAAATCCATTTTGTAATCCTCAGGTGAACTCCATGCCTTTGGCTCCTTTCCAGAAACAGCTTCCAGTTTGATATAATCAGACAAATTTCCAAACTGAAATTCAACCCCTTTTTTATAAACCAGTGAAATTAAAAATCTGGGTATTTGCCCGACCTTTGTACGGGTGTTCGCAGCCCCTCTTACAGATTTCCACATGGCATCCAGAACGTCCTTGTAATCATCTTCTGTCATTCTTGAAATCTTTGCGGAATTTTCATTGGCTATTCCATTAAATCCGATAAGAGCATAACGCAGAGCAAAATAGGTGGTGAAGGTTCCCTGGGTTTTTTCTCCTCCTGAGCCAAAGGTTGTGGTGCCATGGATATCCACCGCTTCAGCTGGGTGCATCACTTCTCCGTGATTGAATTGAAGGGCACCTGTTAATGTTTTAGGTACCGTTTTAGGTTCCCATGTTCCCTCTTTTTTAAAAGCAAAGGAACTTCCAAAAACTCGTGCGTCAATAAAACTATCAAGCAGGATATCAACAAGCTCACTTCCAGAGAGTTCAGGTTTACTTTTTTCTTGTAAATAATGGGCTACTCGACCTGTAAGATTTGTGGTTTTGGAGTCTATCGTGTCCACAAGAATATCTCTACCTTGGGATTTGAAATAATCCCTGATAAATCGCTTCAACCGGACATCCGTTACATAGTAAGTACCATCGGGCAATACCCTGGGGCGATTTTCATCAGGATCGCCATTGGGATTTCCCATTTTTATATCATAAGCAAAAAAAAGTTCTCGCCGAGAGGTTAATGTTTCCTGACTCATGATGTCATTCTCCTTTGATATATAATGGGGTTAATTGGTCTTTTTATCTGTTAAAAATAGATCTGCTGCAAGTGATTGCCCGAGAAGTAGAAAATAGCAACAGGTGGTCTTTGAAAGCACAATGTCGTCTCCAAGCTTATTTCCCAAAGTCCCAGCCTCCTTTATGACATCCCGTACTACTTTGTTTTTTTCTGCATCATATGAAAGGAGCTTTTCTCTAATTTTTACATAGAGTTCCGGCAGATCTTTGCCACTCAATGTAAGCCTCTTAAGCCAGGTCAACGCGTTGGCTCCGACATTGACCCCTTTGGCTCCCTGAACTTGCATAACTTTTCCATAAAGAATACCAAGAATAAAAGCAAAGGCCTTTTCATCGCTGTTAATACCGCAAGCATCATCAAAGAATTTTTTTAATTTTTCCATTTCAGGAAAATAGTTCCGTTTGTTTTCCATGCTTTTTATCGCCCCCATATAATTCCAATAGTGTAACGTCATGGCCAGGTGTTTTATCCATCCGGCAAAAGTCATCCATGAACTTCCCTTTTTTTCCGAATATCCCTCGTAAAGGCATTCCATTTCCGGCTTATCCTTTTCAAGCAAGGTAAGGAAGTACCAATTTGCCGTAGTCATTATTTCTTCCCAGAAGCGTTCTTCTGGTATGGTTTTCTCTTTGTAAATGGCCTCAACAAGTAATCGTTTGAATTCAATGAGCTTCTGGCTTTGATTGGCATTCTTTGCTTTTTTTCCACCGGGCCTCAACAGAAGTTCTTGAATAAAGGAGAGGTTTAAATCAAATTCAAAATGTTTTACTATATGTTTGGGGAAAAGAGGTGATTCAAGGTTCTTGAAAATTTTATTTTTCTCTTCAATTATCCGTAACCTTGAAGGCAGAATATCTATAATCTGTCCAGAAAGATTACCCATTGACTGACCTTTGAAACTATCTTTGGACCATAAGATATCAATGGTACATACCGCCTCCTCCCTGGTTAATAATTTAATGAGCTTCTTTTTTTCAAACCCTGCGACAGAATCGCCAACTTTTGAAATATTTTCCAGGTAAGATTTGAATTGATTCAAAAATTTCCCCAGGTATTGGGGTTCCAGGTTCATCGTCGGAAGCACCAAGGATTCCTGACCAGCAATATAGGTGATGTAATTCTCTAATACATGAAATTTAAAAACATACAACAGGTCCGCGCAAAGCTCACAAATTGCATAGGAGAGATGGGCATTGCCGCTTAATATTCCCGGAAAGGCTCCTTCTCTGTCAATATTGGATATATTCACGCCCGCTTTGGAAAGCCCGGCAGGATATCCTTTCACACCTTTTTCGCCACAACAGGGGCAGACATCAATATTTACCGCTTTTGCCTTGCCAATGGCATACTTTTCATCGGCATCCAGCATGGTTGTCAGGTAGGCGAGATACTCCGGAATATCTCCCGGAAGTCTACCCTGGGAATCTTTTGCTGCAAGGAAAACGGGCTTGTTCTCATTAATCTGCTTTACAGCCTCATGAAAAGTATGATGTTCGCATTCAAAGAGTTTCCCGGCAAAGGAAAGGGATTTTCGGGCCAGGAGATCATAGATAAATTCAAAGTAGGGTGCCCATTCTTGCTCGGATTCTGATAAATCTTTAAATTTGGCCAAAGTTCGATTCAAAATAACAATTTTGGGGCCAGCACCTGCCTGTTTAGAATAAGAGCGTTTTATCACCGGTCCAATTTGAGGAGAATTGGGGCCGCTGGGCTTATTAAAAGGAAGTCTTGTCACTGCCCTTTTTCCCAAACTTGCAATATTACCCCCTTCAAGGATTGCGACGGTATCATCGTCGGGATCTGGAGAAAGAGTATAAAAATTTTCAATTTTCCCGGGGGATTCCACTAAAAAAGGGAAAAATATTCCAGAAGTTTTTTTTTGTTTAAACCACCCCCGCAAATCTTCAGGTGGAATTTGTGTTTTACCAAACTCCTTCCATAGATGATAAAGTGCCAGATTCTGCATGGTCACAAGCATTTTTAGACTCCTTCAAAAAATATAAATACTTATTACAAGAGCTTTTTGACTGTTCCATAACCTCTGCTCACCGATTTTCCCAGCCCCACATAATCCGGAATTTCAAAATTGACTTTAAAGATCCCTATAAACCCCACCATCTGTTTTCCTTTAAGATTAACCGTAACTTCTTTCACTTGAAGATCTGTCCGAATTCTTTGATCTGATTCCAAATGAAGACCGAGATATTTAGCCATGGAAAGCAAGTTTCCAGTTAATACGCTTTTTAACAAATCACTTTTTTCTTTTTGGGTTTTAGATGCCGTATATATTCTGAAATTATTTTGATTTAAAGCAATCCAGGGGGACGTAAATTTATAAAGATAAGTTTCCTCTGAAAAACAAAAATTGCAATTTTCAATGGTCAGATCTTTTTCCAACACCGGGATAGATCTATTATCTATTACGATTTCATCCAAGCTCATGAAAATTTTACTAAAAACGTTAATAGCCCTTTCAGTGAGAGCAATGATGACAGGAATATCATTAATAATTTTGAATTGAATCAGAGGGTATCGGTAAATCATTTTTCCTGTCTCAATGTCATGGTTGTGAACCAAATCATTCTCTTTGAATAAATTCCCCACATATCCTCGTAATTTGTGAATCTGATATGCTTTAAGGGAAATGCTATTAAAATATAAGATTGATTTCTTCATGAGGTTTTATTTCCCTTATCATTGATAGAACATTGTAATATTGGGTGTCATTGTTTTAACAGTTTAGGCTTTTGGGCGAGAAGTAGTCATGTTTAATTTGACTTAGATTAACATTAAACGCAGATCAAAATAATATTGTGAATATCAATATGAAAGTTTATAGACAATGTCAACTATCCCTGAAAAAATTAAAGGCATAAAATCATCTCTTGAAAATGAACTTACAATGGAATAAAAGGATTAGGGCTTGGTCTCAACATGGGCCACCTGCCACAATTGGCGGGCCTATGGGGTTAGGCTTGTGTTATTGTGTGTTTGACAAGTGTCTAAGAATAAAGATAATCTTAAACGAAAACGCCAATAACGCAAGCCTGACCTCTCCCCAGGGTGGCCCATGTTGTGACCAAGCCCAAGAATTATTTGTGCTTATGTGACTAACGCGGAATGAGAATCCTACATCATCCAAAGCAATAGGGATTGAAATATCTGAGTTTATATGTTTGACAGATTTATCCAACATAATAAGGATTGCAGACATATCAGAAAAAAGTAGACAGTATCTCATCATTAACCATTTTCCGATCAAACCCCTGACCCAGGACCCGGATCTTCTGAAAATTATCCTGACAAAAGGGGAAAATATAGACGCTGTCAGTCTCTTCATTGATGTATTCATGGCAAAATTCTGCCAACTCATCAAATCGATTGCTTTCGGTCCGTCCCAGAAAAACACTTTTTTGGACACGGATCAAACCGGCCTTTTTGCATTCTTTGGCCACCCTGTTTCTAACCTTATTCTTCGAGATATCGTAAATTATCCAGACCAGAACGCTCATAATTTAAATCCCTTTAAAATTCTTTAATGGATAACCACTCCGGTTTCTTCATTTCATCTTCGTCAATCATGAAATTTGCAAGTCGGTGAGCCTCATGGTGAATAACATAGCCCCGTTTTACATTTTTTCTTCTGTACCGGATACTCTGATCAAGGTGTTTGTCCATGGCCTCAACCACCAATGGTTTCCCTTTTTTGTTGAGAAAAACTGAATGTTCTTTCACATCAAAAAAATCATCTTTGATTTTTTTCCCTGTAAAAAGATAGACCGTCGTCATCTCAGCAAAAATCCTGAAAGGCTCTATTAGGTCAAAGACCAGTGATTTCTTGTTATAATTATCGGTATGAAGGAAGCCAATAAAAGGGTCCAAGCCAGCAATAATGCAAGCTTTTTCTACTTTGCTATAGAGCATTCCATAGCAATAATTTAGAACTGCATTGAATGGGTCTTTTGCAGGTCTGCGGGAGCGTCCTTTAAATTGATATTTTTCCGGCATTAGTTTTGAAAGGACCTTAAAGTAGAATCGTGCCGCTGTACCTTCAAGTCCCATGATGGTACTACGAAGTTGCCTCACGCTCTCTCCATCGGTGGTATTAAGGGCCTCTATTGTTCTCTCAATGGCGTTGAGGCCTTCCTCAAAAAGTTTTTCTTTTTTAGGCCGGGCATGCTTCAATAGCCTCTCCACAAGCCTGACCCCTCCCAGGGTGGCTCATGTTGTGACCAAGGCCAAAAAAAGTGGCACCCAAAAAAAGGCTGATCCCTTTTGAATATCTGTGATAAAAAAAATGATCATCAAGTGTCAAAAATCATAGCGCCAATGTAGGGCATGATTGCAGAAAGGGTTAAGATATCAAGGGGAGAATGGGGATGAATCGACAAAGGCTCATGAAGATTCTGGAAAAGTTGGGAAAAATTGATCCAGATTCCAATGTTGAACAGTGGAAATCCAATGTGCTGGATCTTATCAGCGAAAGTATTTATGCCGATCAGGCGGTGTTTATTTCCCAGCAGGGGGAATCTTTCCCATTGCAGCTGGCCAGGAATCCCAACAAAACATTTAACGATGCCTATCTGGATTATTATTATAAACTTGATCCACTTAAATATCTGGTAAGTGATGCTTCGGGTTTGACCCTGGCAAAGGGACCCCGGGCCAGGCAGACGGTTGTAGAGCTGGCCGATGTTATGCCTCCGTCCCAACTTCACAACACAGAATATTATCAGAATTTTCTCAATCCCCAGGGCATCTCCCACGAAACCATTGTTTACCTGAAATCCTATGAACGTATATTGGGTGTCATTTCTTTCATGCGCAGGGGAACCAGTGGATTTAAAAATGACACCATTGAATCGTTGCGTGTGCTGGCCCCTTTTCTGGCGACGTTTCTTGAAAATGTAAACTTGAAAAAACAGGTGGGCCTGGACGAGCATATTCTGCATCTGCATGAGGGACATAGTTCCAGCGGTATGCTTGTCCTGGATGCGGCTATGAATGTCCTTTATTTGAATGACATCGCACGGGAAATTCTTTTTGAGATGGGTGCAGCACCAACCGCTCCTGTACCTGGAATTATCATGGAGAAATGTCGATTCTTGCAGGAAAAAAAGGGGGCTTTGCTGGGGAAGAACCCCATTGGGCCTCCGGTGAAATCTTCCATAAAGGTAAAAGATCATTCCTTTGACATGGAGGTGCGATGTTTTTCAAAAAATCAGAAATTTCCCCATCAGATTTATTTTACCGTTTCCCTTGAGCCATCACGTCCCCCCCGATTTAACAAACAGAAAATTCAGGAACAATTCCAGCTGACCAACAGGGAAGTGGAAATTATTTATGCCATTTTCAAAGGCTTGAAAAATGTTGAGATTGCAGATCGCCTGTATATCAGTGAAACCACGGTGAAAAAACATATTCAAAATATCTGCGCCAAGCTTAAGGTGAAAAGTCGTACCGCAATTATTTATTTGATCCTTCAAACTTTTGGAGTGCTGTAGTCGGAGTCCATGCATCCCCGCCCGGAAGCAGGAATCCATGGATGTTAAATGTCTGATCACTGGATCGTCTAAATTCCCCTGGCAGTTTCCAGGAGAATTCCAGTGGCTTTTTTTGCCATTTTCCTTGTGATGATCAATGAGGGCATGAAACGAAATACATTGCCGAACCTGCCGCAGGGTACCATCAGCATCCCCCGGCCGAGCATCCCCATGATGATTTTTCCCACGTCATCACCGTTCAGGGGGGTGCGTGTTTCCTTATCTTCCACCATTTCAATACCGATCATCAAGCCGTTACCACGGACATCCCCGATGATGCGAATGTCTTTTGCACCTTCTTTAATCCATTCTTTGATTTCAGCTCCCAGGGTTCCGGCTCTTTTAATAAGGGCACCGTCATTTTCCGTGATGATCTCAATATTTGTCATGCAGGCCGCTGCTGTTACCGCGTTTCCGGCAAAGGTATTGGGTTGTGAATGATCATTAATTTTAAGGGCAAGGTCTTTTCGGATGGAAAGGCCCGCCATGGGCATGTCCCCGCCCATGCCTTTGCCCCAGGTGATCATGTCCGGCTGTACATGGGTGTGCTCAATGCACCACATTTTTCCGGTACGTCCGGCTCCGGCCTGGACTTCATCGCTGATATAAAGGGCTCCGTGTTTTTCACAGGCTTTTTTCACAATGGAAAAATATTCCGGTGGGGGTGCCACATAGCCCCCTTCTCCCTGCTGGGCTTCGATGATAAGGGCTCCCACATCATCGGCACCGGTGTAGGGAGTGTTCAGAACATAATCCACGTATTTTGCGCATTGGAGTTTACACCCAGGATAGGTAAGGCCAAAGGCGCAACGATAACAATAGGGATAGGGTAGATGGATAACACCGGGGATGAATGGGCCAAATCCTTTTCGATATTGTTCCCCCGTGGTCAGGGAACCGCACCCGCTCCATACACCGTGGTAGGCTCCATGAAATGCAATGACCTGGTTGCGACCGGTGATTTTCCTGGCAAACTTCAGGGCGGTTTCCACGGCTCCGCTGCCGCTCTGGGTAAAATAGGTGATGCAGTTGTTCTTAAGATTGCCGGGCATGACATTGGCTACTTTTTTAGCCAGGGCGGTTCTGGGGGTACTTGAGATGTCACTGGCATGCATTAATTTGCCCATCTGTTCTTTCATGGCGGCTATGACCCTGGGATGGCAGCGACCCACGGAATTGACAGCCACACCAGCGGTTATATCAATTAGAATATTACCGTCGGGGTCTTTCACCGTGGTCCCCTTTCCCTCATCAAAGACAAAGGGAAATCGCCCACCACCCCTTGCCATGGATTCGGTGTCAATGGATTTTTCAAGGATCGCTTTTGATTTGGGTCCTGGAATCTCCGTGATTAAAACCGGGGCTTCCGGATAGGACAGTGCTGCAAGCTTTTCTTCCATGGTTTAACGTCTCCTTTTATAAGTTTATAATCAATGTTCAAGTTTTTGTTGATCGATTTTTGAGATAACGGGGTCAGGCTTGTGTTATTGGAGGTATTCTCCAAAGCCGGTGCGAGCCCAAAACATCATGGATAATGCCCATAACGCAAGCCTGACCCCTTCCCCACGTTTAGAGGCGGGGACACAGATTTAAAAATCTGTCCCCCAAGACGTGTACGAAAATTCTGCTTCAAATCAAGTTAGCAAAGTGCTGACCTCACAGCTCAAAAATATTTATGGGGCAGCCACAATGCCAGATCAGGAAAAAGCATCACCAGCAGCATCACCAGAAGCTGCATGATCATGAACGGTGGCACCGCCTTCCACAGATCCACGGTTTTAACCTCCGGTGGGGCCACGCTTTTCATCATGATCAGGCCATATCCAAACGGGGGAGATAAAAAGGCCATCTGAAGATTGAGGATAAAGATGACGGCAAACCAGTAGGTGTCAAAATCCAGCAATTGCACAATGGGCAGAAAGATGGGGGCACACAGGATGATAATGGCGGCATCATCCATGAACATGCCAAAGAGAACCAGAATCATCTGCATGGCAAACAGAATCCACCAGCGATTTATTTCAAGATTTTCAACAAACTCCTGGATCATATCCCCGGCACCGATGCTGGTGTATACCACGTTGAATAAAGAGGCGGTTACAATGATCAGCATTACCATGCCGATGATGGAAAGGGTTGCCTGGCAGGAGGCTTTAACGACATCAAGGGTCAGTTTTTTATAAAAACTGCAGATGAGGACCGAACCTGAAGCTCCCACACAGGAGGCTTCCGTGGGGGTGGCAAACCCGGAGATAATGGATCCCAGCACCGCGGCCACAAACCCGAATGTAACGGCCACATCCCTGAGTGCCACCATTTTTTCTGCCCATGAGGCTTTGATGTCCTGGTCGATCATGGGGACTTCATTGGGACGAAGTCTGCTGAATATCAGAATATAGATAAGGAAGAGGATTGACAGCATCAGTCCTGGAACGATGCCGGCGGCAAAGATTTTTCCAATGGACATGCGCCCCACATCGGCAAAAATAATCATGGCAATGGAGGGAGGAATAATTTCGCCAAGGGTACCGCCAGCCATGACACAACCAAGGGTGATGCCCTTGGCATAGTTGTTTTTAAGCATGGCCGGAACGGCAATGAGTCCCATGGTTAGAATACCGGGGCCGAATCCGCCGCACATGGCAAGGGCTACACATATGATAAGGGAAACCACGGCAAGTCCTCCCCGGAGTCCTTTTACCCATAGACTCAACCCCTTGAACATTTTCACCGACACCCCGGAATGAACCAGGAAATTTCCCATAAGTGTAAACATGGGGATGGTCAAAAGGGTCGTGCTGGTTCCCTGGGAAAATAACGAGGTGGGGAGAACATAAAGCATGTCCGCTCCATTGAAAACAAGGGCAAAAATGGCTGCAATGCCCCCCATTGCGATGAAAATGGGCACGCCCACAAACAGGGCACCTATCATACTTCCGAAAAATAGCAGTGTGATCCACTCGGTACTCATTGTTTCTCCAATCCTGACTTGCAAATAACAGCCATGCAGGCCCACCGATACGACAAATAATGAAGATAAATTATCGGCAGGCGTTGGCCATGTTCGTCAATGGTCTTTACTTTTCTTTAATTATGGAAATAATACCCTGGAGTAATAGAAACATACCTATCAGGGGCATCAATGCCTTAAAGGGGTACACCGGCATGGGAAAGGCACCCCGGGTCACCTCTGCACCGTTTATGGATGCCATGGCCATGTAGGTGCTTTTCCAGACGAATACGCCCATGAAGAAAACAAAAAGAATCAGTGTTAATGATCGTGATATTATTCGCATGGTTGGAGAAAATCGTTCATAGAGCATTTCAATGCGGATATGACTTTTTTGAATAAAGGCATAAATACCTCCGAAAAGACACATGACCAGAAACAGGTGCTTTGCAATAACCCAGGCCCAGGAGGTGGGGTTGTTGAAAAAATATCGTGCAATGACCTCATAGGTGATGATCACAAAAATAACAATGGGGATATAGGCGGCCCATTCGCACACTCGGTTGAGGATATTTTTTATTTTCGTTAAAATGTCGTCCATGTTTACATCCCATCTTGATTGAACGCTTTATTCATCATGAGGTCGGAATTGCGGATGAATAAAGCGATTTAAAAGAATGCAGTACCGACCAGAAATTATTTCGTATTTTTGGAGATCCACTGCTTGATGATGTCAACGGCCTTGGCACAGTCCGTATCTTTAGCAGCCTGGTGGTCCATGAATTTTTCAGATTGTTTTTTAAAGAATTTTTTTGCCTGGGAATCCAGTTCAGAAACGACGACCTTTTTTTCCTCAATCAGTTTTTCCACCACCTGAAACTCCTTGGCATACATCTCCAGGGTGGCGTTGTAGTAATCTTGTTCCGCATCCCGCAATGCCTCTTTCAGGTCTTCGGGAAGTTTATTCCATTTCTTAAGATTGATGGTGATGCCCATGGTCAGGTAGGATTCCATGCCAATAACCCAGTAAGGTGCCACCTCGTGCCAGTTAAGACCGGTGATGGCGCTGATGTCCCATTCCGCCATGTCAATGGCACCCAGTTTCAGTGACAGGTAGGTATCTGTGCCGGGAATGGTGGTGGACTTGGCACCGGCAGTTTCGTAATACATCATGTTCATGCCGTCGGCCCGGAGTTTTTTGCCCTGCCAGTCTCCGATGGTTTTGACGGGATGGGTGGATAGAACCACCACGGGTCCCGGGGTGAACATGCCCAGATAATAATGCCCTTCCTTGGCATAGGCCTCCCGCATGACATCAATCAGACCCTCTTTAAAATAGAGATCCCGGAGGCCTTGGGCCTTGGCGGTATATCCGGTGAGCCAGGGCATGTTATATGACATGGGAAGACCAAACTCCACATCTCCCACCGGCATGGTGCCGGCCCAATAGGCACCTACCATGTGCATCATGTCCAGAACGCCCATTTTAACAGCTTCCAGAAGCTGCTCTGACGGAACAAGTTCCGGTGCTGCATACCATTTTATTTTCAATCTGCCGTTACTTCGTTTTTCAGCGGACTTGGTAAATACGTCTAAAAGGGGCACAGAAACATCTCCCCTTGGAAAGGCCGATTGAATTTTTAACCGATAGACCTTATCCTTGGCTTGCACTGGAAGTACCATCACTGCCATAATCAGCAATGCGATGAGGAGCGTGGATAAAATTGTCCAGTTGAGGGTATTGCGAAAAAAACTGTTCGAAGTCATGAATCAATCTCCTTTTTTTGAGGTTTGTCATTGATTACGAGATCTGTACAGTCGGGTCAATTCTACTAAAGTATAGTTTTATTGTCTGGTTGGATCAGTTTGCTGTTGTTTTCTGTCGTAATCATTTTTTCGCATTAAAAATACTGGGCTTGATCATAAGATGGGCCACCCCTCCCCGGCCTGACTCCTCCCCACCAAGCCCAAAATACTACTTTCGTACCATTGTATATCTTCATGCGGTTATTTAGGATCTATCGTGTCGTATTCCAGTGTTGTGAGTTGACCTAACACATAAAAAAACTCAAAATTAAAATGAGAGGGGGAGTCCGAGTGTCTGAAAGTAAATATGAAAAATACGTTATTCGAAAACCCAGGATTGAGAACGTCGCATATCATCCCACGAAAATTCCGGTGAAAGGGGTCACCTTTCCTGATGAGATTTGGCTGGATTCCGACATCGTGGAGGGTGCTCCCATGGTTATTGATATCGGTTGGCGGTTTGAAGTGCCTGATCCTGATCCGGTTGAATGGTCCCACTCCCATGAGTTTGATGAAGCGTTACTTTTCATTGGCACAGATCCTGAAAATCCCCACGACCTGGGGGGGGAGGTGGAATTTGAAATTGACGGAGAAAAACACACTTTTGACACGACAACTGTGATCTATCTACCCAGGAATTTGCCCCATTGCCCCTTTATCCATAAACGGGTTGATCGACCATTTCTACTGGTGGTCGTGGGGCTTGATGGGAAATATCCATCGGCTGAAGAGGATGCCGTGATTAATCCAGATAAATATTAAACGGAGGCAGCATCAAACCGGATTTTGAAAATATTTTGATTGCTACGGATTTGCCCAATCAATGGTTATTGATTGTTGATATTCTCCAGTCGGGTGCAGGCGAATTCAAGGGAATTTATTTTTTTTAGTCGGTGAGATTCACAACGGGATCGCAAACCAATCTCGGGTGATGCCATGGTTTTTTGTATTGCCCTTTGAAGGGTGGATGCATTGCAGTCATTTCGGTGGACCACAGAAGCAACCCCCATGGCTTTGGCCCGGGATGCCACTCCCGGTTGATCCCGTCCCCAGGGTACCAGAACCATTGGGGTACCGTAGTAAATGGATTTTATGACAATGCCGTGCCCGGCATGGCAGATTGCAAGGGTACTGATTTGCAGGACAACACTGTGGGGAATATAACGCTCCATAAAGACATTGTCGGGCAGTGTTGAAAACGGGATTTGTCCTTGGCCTGGGGGAAGTGTCACAATTACCCTCAGCGGTTGATTTTCAAGCGCGCTTAGACTGGCCTGTACGATTTTTATATCGTCTTCCTGGGGGGCGGTGCTCAGAGATATTAAAATCCACGGGGGACCAGGATCATGAAGATATGTCGGAACTGGGGCAGGCATCTCCCAGAATAGCGGACCGGTATAAAAATGATTTGACGGAAGAGAGCCACTCCCTTTGTCAAACATCGGATCCGTGGCATGCAGAACCAGTGTTGCTTTTTGAAGAGGGGGAAGCAGCCAGTGTTCATACATTAATGCACCGATATAAGAAAAATCTTCTTTCCGGGGACGATTGGTTGTATCTCCAAAATGAAATCCGGGATTGACAAAGCACCAGGGGCATTTACATTTTTCGGCCATCATCCGCCCCAATTCTATGCATAATAAAGACCCGAGTATCCAGTCAGGCCTCCAAATTCCCAATTTTTTTTCCACGTATACTGCCGTTTTTTTCGCCCATTTCAGCAGGGGGTTGGGAGTCATGGGGGTAAGCGGTTCTCCCGTGTTAAATATAATTTGAAGTGCCGGGTTGAAAAAGCCGGAAAGATCAAGCCCGGGAGGAAGACACAAAGCGGAAAGGCCAGCCGAAAGTACGGCGGTCTTGGTGCCTTTATCGCACACCATCAACACATCATGCCCCCGGGCCTTCATACCAAGGGCCAGAGAAAGAAGCGGGGGCCAGTCGCCCCCGCCGCAGGAACTGATTATCCCCAGAATTTTCAGGTGAGCGGATACCCGTTTTTTCATCATTGAGGGGTCCTTGACATGGATGACAGGATTAGAGTAATCTTTTTTATTTTTGATGTAAACATTCGGCCAGATCTCCATCTTTACCGGGCTTGGTCATAGTATGGCCCACTCTTTATAATTGCGAGCTGTGCGGGTACCAGTTTTCCCAAGGGTTAGAAGAGGTGGGGCCAGATTTAAAAAACGCCCCCAATCGCATTTAACTTGTCAAAGCATTACATATTTCAAGGAAATTTCAATGACAATAAAAAAAAACGGTCTTGACAGAAAGCTTGTTGGGGCCGTGGTGTCAAAGCTGGGGTTAGACGGGCTATCTCTGTCCAATGATTTGGAAGGGTTAAAGGCTATTTATGGCGCATGGTGCAGGAAAATACCCTTTGACAACATCCAAAAACTTATTCATCTTGAATCCAGGAACCAGGCGCCCCTTCCCGGGGATGATCCTACAGTTTTTTTTGAAGGATGGCTTCGATTCGGGACGGGTGGTACCTGTTGGGCCGGCAGCAATGCCCTTTACAGTCTTCTTTTATCCCTTGGTTTCAAGGTCTGCAGGGCCACGGGAAGTATGCTGATCGCACCGGGAGCACCCCCCAATCACGGAAGTGTTATTGTGAACTGTGATGGAGAGCGTTTTCTGGCAGATACTTCCATACTGCATGGTACCCCCATTAAAATAGACGATAAGCTGCCCACAAAAATTGATCATCCGGCCTGGGGCATTGATGGTTATCCGGAAAAGGACAATTGGTATGTCCGATGGAGACCGTTTCATATGCTGGATGGATGCACCTGCCGCATTGATGATATAAATGCCTCCCATAACACCTTTAAGGCGTTAAATGAGGAGACACGAAAATGGGGACCCTTTAACTACTCCCTATATTTTCGTATTAATCGGGGGAACACCGTCACCGGCGTGGCATTTGGAGACAGGTTTTCCTTTGACTCCCGGGGTAATATAAAGCGAAGGCCCATGTCTTCTGAAGCCCATCATCTTTTTCTTTCACAGGAGATGGGCATCGGCAAGGAAATCCTGGATAAGTTGCCTGCGGATAAACCCACACCACCTTCTCCAGCTTCTAATTGACGGGTATGTCGGCCCGCCGATACAAGGAATTATGAAACACGAATAAATGAGGATATATTATGGTGAAACTTATTGGAATCAGTGGCAGTCTTCGTAAGGGTTCATACAATACCGCATTGCTCAGAGCCATTGAAAAAAACCTTCCTCCTGGCGTTGAAATGGAAATATTTACCTGTGATGGCATTCCACTTTATAATTCAGACGTGGACGGCGATGAAAAACCCCCTGCTGTTGAACGTTTGAGAACTGCCATAACAGGGTGCGATGGCGTATTGTTTGCAACCCCGGAATACAACCACAGTATTCCAGGGGTGCTGAAGAATACCATTGACTGGGTATCCCGCCCGGGATTCAAATCACCTATGGCCGGTAAACCCAGTGCAATCATCAGTGCATCCAAGGGGTTTTTAGGGGGAGTCCGGGCCCAGGAACATCTGAAGCTTGTGCTGGACAGCCTGTTATCCCCTCTTTATCCTTCAACGGAATGTCTTGTGAGCTCAGCTCCGGAGAAATTTGACGACCATGGAACGCTGATGGATGAACGTGTTCAGAATCGGCTCCAGAACTATATTGAGGGCTTTCTTGGGTGGATAACCAAAGATGCATAAAATGAAAAATTGGGCTTGGTCATAGCATGGGCAACTTGCCACAATTGGCGGGCCGATGGGGTCAGGCTTGTGTTGTTGTGCTTTTGACAAGGGCTATATTTAAAGGGAAATTTAAGCAAAAGCGTCAACAACGCAAGCCTGACCCCCACCAAGGGTGGCCCATGTTGTGACCAAGCCCGAAAAATCCCACGCTGTTTTTTTAAACAGCGTGGGATTTTTATATGCAGTGGGTTTTATATCAGATCAATGGATCAGAAGCTGAAGTTGAGAAACAACTGGGCAAAAAACGCATCGTCATTGCCAAAAACTTCCTTGGCCGCATCATCGGGGCTTACAACACCAAGACAGGTACTGGCAAAAAGATGATCGCCAATGGGCCAGTCCACAAACAGGTTCCATTCGCTGGCCCAGTCGTCGGAAGAGACAGGACCATAGACAGAAGTGTTTTTTTCCTCAAGGGTATGTTTTATATACATTAAAGAGATGGTCATGGGTTCCATGGGACTGAAACCGGCTTCCAGGATAAAATCATTTTTGTTCTGATTGGGTAACTGGGCTTCACCCACTAACTCTCCGATGATCCAGTGGTTCCAGCTCTGGAAATCAAAAAACATGGGATCATATTCTTCGTTGTCATCTGTGTCTGGATCATCGCCGGAAAAGGAGACATACATCCCGCGCAGATAAGGGGCCATTGGGGTGTTAAAACGGTATGTGGCACTGGCAAAAAATGCGTCGGCATCACGATCTGCATTTCCTGAAATACCTGTGTCTCCGGTCTCATGGACGTATTCACCTTCAAGCTGCAGGCCGGCAACAGTTATGTCCACACCGATGTCAAAGGCTGTGGTGTCATCTTCGTTTCCCACACCGCCGTTGGCGGCACTGTCTTCATCTTTGTTGAAAACACCGCCGTAAATAAATATTTTTTCGTTGATGTCCCAGTGGATGTTCAAGCCGGTAAGGCTGACTTCCTCTTCAGGGCCACCGGCAAAAAGATCGCTCCAATCTTTGACGTAATCACCGGCATCTGCATAAAAAAGCGACCCTTTTACAGCACCGAAATCACCGTCCAATCTGACGGCAAACGGGAAACTGGAGTGGAAGTAGAGCCAGTTGGCTGCCCCTTGATCTTCCCCATCAGCCACCACAAACCATTTTTCAAGTTTGATCTCCTGACGTCCCAGGGTAAGGTCCAGGCTGGTACCGGCTATTTTTGCAAATTTAAGCCATGCCTGGTCGATGCCTATCTTATCTTCATTGTCGTAAACTCCGTAAAAATCCTGACCAATGGTTTCTGCGAAATAAGGGGCAAATTGCCCGGTCAGTTGAGCCCATCCGATGTCTTTGGTGGCTGTGAAGCGAATTCTGCTGAAACTTTCGCCATAAGAGGTATCTGTGTCTGAATCAAATCCCGGGTTGATATTTGAAAGATCTGTCCCAAACCAGGGGTTTGAATCATATCGATAGAAAAGATTCACTTCTCCCCCCACAGTGAATTTATCAAATACCTTGGACAGTTCCTGGACTTCCACGTCAGCATACAGGGGCATTGATGCACTGATAAAAAATGTGGCGGCCATCAACAAGATTGAAAGGCCACTTAATAAACTTTTTTTCATCTTAAATCTCCTTTTGTTTGAATTACGATTTTTTCTTCTCCTCAAAAAAAAATCAGCATTCTTCATTTTTTTGTAAGCATAACGCTGTTTTCTGGAAATCTCCGTCACGTTAAATGTAAAGTGATTTTCAGAGGCATATGAAGGATGTAGATATTTTTTTAATAGTTTAGTGATTTACTAAAAAATGCGTGAAATCAATTCCACTAAAGTATAATTTGGGCTTGGTCACAAGGTGGGCCGTTCTGGGCAGGGGTCAGGCTTGCGTTATTGACGTTTTTGTTTGAATTTAGCCGTTATTCTTAGATACTTGTCAAAAACAAAGAGCCTGCTAAAAAATGCAGCCTCTAATACCACATAGCCTGACCCCGTTGGTCCGCCAATTGAGATGAATGGCCCATCTTATGACCAAGCCCTATAATTTTATTGATCAACCCCGATGATGACAGTCTGTGGATAGAGGAAAAATTTATAGATGCCTTGATAACGCAAATTTGGCCCTATCCAGATATCAGTACAGCTGACAAACTGGATTATTGAGTGATAATGGGTTGTATTGAATTACGTTGAAGTGTGTGCATCATAGCCCCCTCAAAGTGATTTGGGGGCCGTTTTTCGAAATTATTGTCTTATGACCGAATAACTCACCGGTGGTTTTCATGATGAAAAAAGAACCGAAAATCTATTCGGCAATGAAGGCATTTTTAATATTTAAAAGATGGCATTGGGAAGCCAGGTTGCGATTTTAGGAAAGATCATGACCAGCAGGAGCACCGCCAGCTGAATCATGACAAAGGGAGGAACTGACCGCCAGATGTCTTTTGTGGTGATGCCCGCAGGGGCGACCCCTTTCATCATGATCAGTGCCCATCCAAAGGGAGGGGTTAGATAGGCCACCTGCATGTTTAAGATAAACAGAATGGAGAACCATATGGGATCAAAACCAAGCAACCTTGCAATGGGAAGCATGATGGGGGCGCAGATGGTCACCACCGCATAATCATCCATGAACATGCCGAAAATCAGCAGTACAAACTGCATGCAGATGAGCACAATCCAGCGATTTACCTCCAGGGACTGGATAAGTTCCATGATCATATCCTGGGCCCCGGCACTGGCATAAAATACCCCGAACAATGTGGCTGGAATGAGTATCCACAGCGCCATGCCGGTTATCTTAAGGGTTTCTGTGCAGGAATCGGTAATAACCTGCCAAGTTAGTCTGCGGTGGACAGCACATATAAATATGGCACCAAGTGCCCCCACCCCGGCAGCTTCCGTGGGGGTGGCAACGCCAAGAAAAATGGAACCCAG
Source organism: uncultured Desulfobacterium sp. (assembly GCA_963674605.1). Taxonomy (GTDB): domain Bacteria; phylum Desulfobacterota; class Desulfobacteria; order Desulfobacterales; family Desulfobacteraceae; genus Desulfocicer. The sequence continues at coordinate 4,591,699 of OY771474.1, forward strand.
TACCAGCACCACAAGCATGCACGGAAGGAAAATTTCACCAAGTGCTTTCCAGCGCATGCCCCAGGTGACATCTATTGATATTTTGGGTAGATCGCTGGGTCGGATAATACCGATGAAAATGATGTAAGCCACATAGCACAGTGCCAGTATAAGTCCTGGTACCATACCTCCAAAAAAAAGTTTCCCAATGGAGATGCGGGCAATGAAAGCAAAGATAATCATGATGATGGCAGGGGGGATGATTTCTCCCAGTACACCGCCTGCCATAACAGAACCCAATGCAATTGATTTACTGTAATTGTGTTTTAGCATGGCCGGAACCGCCACCAGCCCCATGGTCAAAATACCGGGGCCAAAGCCCCCGCACATGGCAAGGGAAACGCATACGCCAATGGAGACAATGGCAAGGCCTCCGCGAAGGCCGGATAACCAATAACTTAACCCATTATACATTCTCTCTGAAATGCCGGACTGTACCAGAAAATTGCCCATGATCAGAAACAGTGGTATGGTCATTAATGTGGGGCTGGTCATTTGCTGGTAGGTGGTGGTGGCAACGGTGTATACCGCATCCGGTCCATCAAGTATGTATGTCATCACAACGGTGATTCCGCCCAATGCAAAGGTGACAGGAATACCAAGGGCAAGCAATAACAAAAGACCGCCGAATAAAACAAAGGTAATCAGTTCAATACTCATTGATAAATAATTCCTATAACGGTCATGTCCTGGCAGACACAACAAATAATGAAAATGCTAATATGCCGCCCCAGACGGACCTGAGCTCATGTCGCTTTGCCCACAACAAAGAGCGACGAAAGTTTTTTCAAAATTTAAATGGCCAATGATATGAGGATAATCATCATCCTTTATTTCTTAGGGCCATACACTGCAATACAAGCCAGTATAAACAGAGCGGTGCCAATGGGCATGAACATTTTGAGGGGGTAGAGTGGTAATTTAAAAACTCCCATGGCCTTTTCTCTCATCTGCCAGGCATCCATGCCCATGATACTGCTTTTCCACAGAAGTGTGCCCAGAAAAATAATGGCGATGATAAGGGTGAGCCATCGAACAAAAGTTTTTACGGCAGGGGGATAGTGCTCGTATAGCATTTCGATGCGGATATGGCTTTTGTGAATCAAGGTATATCCCCCGGCAAGCAGTACAAAAACGCCAAACAGCTGTTTGTTGATTAACCATGCCCACGAGGTCGGGGCGTTAAAGGCATATCGTGAAATCACCTCAAAGGTGACAATGGCCATTATGATGAGAATTAAAAAACTGCCGGCTTTGCCAACGTTTTCAATGAGGCGTTTGATGCTGTCGGAAAAAGTATGCATAGTTTATTTCCATGAAGTGGCGGTGCAGATATCATTGGTCTGCACCGCCCTGTTATATTATTACAGGAAATTTGAGCGACTCAGTCAGGCAATGAAAATAGACGATTTTCCGGTCATTTGTTAAGGCCTCTCCATTCCTTTATCATCTTGATGGCCGCTGCACTGGCTTCATCCTGGGTGGCCAATTCCTCCCAGATTTTATAAGCGGCTTTTTTGTACTGCTCCTGGCAGTCGGCATCAAGAACGTTCTCGATGACCTTTCCCTCTTTGATCAGCCCCTGCACCACATCCATCTCTTTTTTATAGGCAGCCACTGTTGCATGCCAATAGTCTTCACCTGCTGCGTGGAGCGCTGCCTTTAGATCGTCCGGCAACTTGTTCCATTTTGTCAGATTGATGAGAATGTGGCCGATGGTGTGGTCGCACTCCATTCCTCGAATCCAGTAAGGAGCCACTTCATGCCATTTTAAACCGGTGACGGCGCTTACATCCCATTCGGCTGCATCCACAGTGCCAAGCTTTAACCCCATATATGTTTCCGTGGGGGATATGGCAGTGGCCTGCATGCCCAAAGCGCTGTGGTAGGCCATATTACCGCCGTCTGCCTTGATTTTCCATCCCTGGAAATCGGCGCAGGATGTGGCGGGCTTGGTGGACAGTACAAAGGGAACAGGGCCATAGGTATGAATATCAAGAAAATAGAGCCCTTGCTTGGCATATTCTTTTCTAAGCAGTTCCGCAAACCCCTTTTTAAAATAAAAATCCCGTATTGCCTGGGCTTTGCCTTCCCACGTACTTTCCTCATCAATGCGGAAGGCCATGGGCAAATTGAACTCCACATAACCCACGGGTACCATGCCACCCCACATACCGCCCATGCCGTGGAGCATGTCCACCACACCCTGTCTGGTGCCGCCGAACAGTTGATCTCCGGGAATGATTTCCGGCTCGGCAAATACTTTGATTTTTAATTGGCCGTTGCTGTGCTTTTCAGCGGATTCGGAAAAGATCTTTAATTCTTCCATGGAGGTATCTCCATGGGGATACAGGGATTGGATTTTCATCCGGTACACCTTGGCATTGGCCTTTTCAATCTGCGGACCTGCAATTAAAAGGGCTATAACACTTATTGCTGATAACAATGTTGTGAGGGACCAATGGGGTTTTTTCATAATTTTTCCTTTTTGTCGTGTTTAAGAAAACATAAGGTTATGTATGAAAATTATTTCCCGGCTATTTTATCCGAAAAATAATCACGGCTCTTTATAGCATGATTTTCTGTTGCAATTGATAATTGCGGGCTTGGTCATAAGATGGGCCATTCTTCTCAATTGGCGGGTCAACGGGGTCAGGCTTGTGTTATTAGAGGCTGCATCTTTTAGCAGGCTCTTTGTTTTTGACAAGTATCTAAGAATAAAGATAATTTCAAACAAAAACGTCAATAACGCAAGCCTGACCCCTCCCCAGGGTGGCCCATCTTGTGACCAAGCCCATAATTGCCGAGCAAGTTTTTTATAACATACATGGCAGTAAGCACCTGCCACAACGAATCTTGAAACGCTGATTATTGCAAATATCTGGTCGGAGTTTCAAATAAAAAAATGTCAGAACAACCCCTGAATTTTTAGCTCAGAGGTTGTTGGCGATGACTGGATTAAAAGGGAATCGCTTCTTTCAGCTCTTCTTCGCTGATGTCAAACACGGTATCCACGGAATCCAGTGTTTCAACATAGAAGAAGTCAGGCAGTTTGTCGTCCTTGGGTGTAAATCCTGCCTTTTTGTTAAAGGCCTTTTCCATGGCAATGGTTGCAACGGCAATGCCCATGAGCCGGTCCACATCCCATTGGCCGCCGAATCTGGCGGCAACCATGTTTACCAGCAGCTGAAGATTTTCCGGGGCGGCAAGGCAGAAACCGGAAAAGATGCACATTCCCAGATTGTCAAACAGACACATACCCACCTGGAGCTGGGTGGAAAGTCCCACCTGGCCTTCTTTTTTTGAGGGTTCCACCGAAGGGTCACCCAGGGAATTTCCCGCAGTGTGGTCGGCCCCCATGGGAGAGGTGGCATAGGTGACCCCGGTTCCCTTGAGTCCCCTGGGGTCGTAGGCAGCCAGGGCCTGGCCCTTTACAACGGGGATGCGTTTTACACCTAGATGGGTGCCAACGGCAAGGGTTCCCTGCCCAAGAATTTTTCCAAATTCGGTTGCATCTTTCATCTCCTGCACCAGGTCAACGGCCCCCTTTGCATCTCCGAATTTGAGTTTGCCGGCTTCCATGCATACCCCGATGGAGACGCCGGTTTCCATGGTATCAATACCCAGATCATCACACATTTGGTCCATAAGTGCCACGGTATCAATGTCGTCAATGCCGCAGTTGGCACCCATGAGTCCGATGGTTTCGTATTCAAACCCCGAGGTAAGATACTTGCTGTCAGGTCCGTTGTATACACTGGAACACTGGATAACACATCCGGGGGAACAGCGATGGGTCATATTTCCTTTGCGATTTCCCTGGAGCTGGGCGATGTGCTCTCCACTGAGGGCTTCTGCCTGATCAAAGCGTCCCTTCCGGAAGTTGTTGGTGGGCAGAAAACCCTGGGCATTGGTGGCATTGACCAGGACCGGCGTTCCCAAGGCGGGTAATCCCTGGCCGGAAATGGGGTTATCCATGATGGCCTTGGTGTACGCTTTGCTGTTTGTGCGAAAAGCTTCTTTGTCCTGGTAGGGAGCTTTAAGCTTTTGTGACGTGGAAATCACAACCGCTTTTATTCCCTTGGAACCCATGACTGCGCCAAGCCCGCCTCTTGCAGCGGCCCGGGCAGGACGTCCTTCGGGATCGGACATCTGCACCGTGGAATTAAGGTATCCGCGTTCCCCGGCCTGACCGATGGAGATGGTGGCGATATCTTCGCCGAAATCCCTTCGCAGCTGCGCCACCAGTTCATAGTTGTTCATGCCCATGTATTTTAATGCAGGAATCAATTTTGCACCGGAATCATCCAGCATCAGCAGGGACCATTTGTCTTCATTTGAAGGCACCCCTTCCACAACAATGGCATAAATATCAAGGGCTGCCAGTTTTTTAGCGGCCATACCGCCGGCATTGGCTTCTTTTATGGTGCCGGTCAGGGGACTTTTGCCGCCAATGGAGATCCGTCCGGAACAGGGGGCAGATGTGTCTGCCATCATTCCCGGGCATATTATCAGTTTGTTGTCGGGTCCCAGCGCATCACAGGCAGGGTTCACCTCATGGGAGAGAATCGCTGCCACGGTTCCCCGTCCTCCGAACAGGATCATTGATTCGGGCACGCTTTCAAATACTGCTTTTTTTTCATCCACGTTTATTCTGAGAAGTTTGTCCATTAGAAATTCACCTTTTGTGAAGGGGGTGCTTGTGTAAATATTTGCAATTCTGTTATTGTGTCATCTTATCCTTTAATTCTTCAAGGGTTTCAAGGAGAATATCCAGGGATATGTCCAGATGCTTTTTTGAAATGGTCAATGAGGGCATGAATCGCAATACATTGGCGTGGCGGCCACAGGGAACAGAGAACAAGCCCTTTGCAAAAAGAGCCGGGAATAGATCACCCAGGAATTCAGGTCGTGTGGGTTCTTTGGTTGCAGGATCTTTCACCAGTTCAATGGCCTGCCACAGCCCCTGACCACGGATATCGCCAATCTGTTCAATGCTTTTCTGGGCCTCTTTAAATCGGGACTGCATGTATTCGCCCAGCTCGGTGGCCCGGTTGAGCAGATCCATTTCCGGGTCCAAAACAATTTCATAATTGGCCTTGACTGCCGCCAGTGTGATGGAGTTGCCGGTAAAGGTATTGGGCTGGGACTGGGGCGTGAGTTTATCCAGATATTTGGAATTGGTCATGACCCCGGCAAAGGGCTGGTCATTCCCCACACCCTTGCCAAAGGTGATCATGTCCGGATTGAAGTCGTAATGTTCGCAGGCCCACATTTTGCCGCTGCGGCCAAAGCCGGACTGCACTTCGTCCGCAACACAGAGAGCCCCTGCCTTTTCAGCTGCCTTTTTCACCATGGGCCACCACTCTTTGGGGGGGACAATGTAACCGCCTTCTCCCTGGAATGATTCGCAGATAACAACGGCCACATCATCAAGGCCGGTGTATGGCGTGTTCAGTTTGTAATCCACATATTTTGCGCACTCAACACCGCATTTGGGGTACTCCATGTTGAAGGGACAGCGGTAGCAGTAAGCATAGGGCAGATGATGGACATAGGGCATGAGTGCGCCATATCCCTGACGATAGTTTTCGCCCACGGTCATGGCATTGGTGTGTCCGAAAACACCATGGTAGCCGCCCTCAAACGCCACTATCTGGTTTTTTCCGGTGATCATTTTGCCTTGTTTTATACAGGCTTCTGCTGCACCGGTACCGCTCTGGAAGTAGGTCATGAAGCAGTTGTCCTTCAGATCATGGGGGGCGGTTTCCCGCATGATTTTGACGACTTCATACTTCAGGGGGGTAAGGGCATCAATCATGTGTCCCATTTTGGGGGCCTGTTCCTGAATGGCCTTAACCACCTTGGGGTGGCAACTGCCTGTGCTTTTAACCCCCACACCGGCACCGAAATCAATGAAAATATTACCGTCCACGTCTTTTATGGTGACACCCTTTGCCTCTTCTGCCACCAGGGGAAACACCGTGGCCGCCGGTCGTTGGGGGCTTTCAAGGGACAACATTTCCTGAAAGATTTTTGCGGCCCGGGGCCCGGGGATGGTTTCTGTAACCTGTTTCGGTGCTTCGGGGTGACTTAATGCTTCAAGGGCCTGTTCTCTTTGATCGTTGTTCATGGGGATCTCCTTTTGCAAGGTTTATATCTGTCCACGTATTAAGCAGATACAAACTTAATGCTATTTTATTTTTTTTGTCCGGTCAATACTACTAAAGTACAATATTGTGAAATGGGGCTTGGTCACAACATGGGCCACCCTGGGGTGGGGGGCAGGCTTGCGTTATTGATACTTTTATTGAAAAATGTCTTTATACACAGCTACTTGCCAAAAGCACAATAACACAAGCCTGACCCCGTTGGCCCACCAATTGTGATAGGTGGCCCAAGTTGTGACCAAGCCCAATAATTGAGATTCTGAATGGCTGTCATTTGTTGAATGCAATATTTATTCCAGAGGAATATTTAAAATAAAATTTTTCATAACATGCTTAAAATAAAATAATTTTTGTATTGGTCTGGGATGTGTAAAAATTAAAGATGCAAAGGAGATCAACACTTGATCCTTATATTTAAGGAATAATCCTAAATATAAGGACTCAACTTTCGGGCTTCATTTCAAAGCCGTCGTTTTTATACATGTTCCGACGGGGTCAGGCTTGTGTTATTGATGTTATCGACCAAGGCTTTGCAAACGAAAAACGCCTTGATAATGTCAATAACGCAAGCCTGACCCCACCACGAAAGGCGAACACCGAAAGTTGAGATAAGGATTGAAAAGTCAGAAAAGGCCGGGGCGATGTATGGAAAGTTTTTTCATTCGGGACTCCAGTGTTTTGGGATTAAGTCCCAGTATTTTGGCAGCGCCGTTTTCACCACTGACGCGCCAGCCGGTTTGATGGAGAATTTTCAGTATGTAATTTCGCTGGTGGGCTTCAAGGGTGAGATTCGTTTTCTCAGCCATTGGCTCGTCGTCTTTTGGACGGAGGCCTTCCAGGGAAAGCACCTGGCCCCTGGCAAGGATGATGGCCCGCTCCAGAATATTTTCCAGCTCCCGGATATTTCCCGGCCAATGGTAGGACAACAGCTGATTAAGAGTGGTTCGAGGAATGATATCCACGTGCTTACCAAGTTTTCGGTTATAATGCTCAAGGAAATATCGAATCAGGGAGGGGATATCCTCCTTTCGGTTTCTTAAAGGGGGACTTGTGATGGGGAAGACATTGAGGCGATAAAAAAGGTCTTGCCGGAAACGTCCCTTTTTGACCTCTTTTTTAAGGTCACGATTGGTGGCGGCAATGATTCTGACATCAACAGTGATGTTTTTTCCCTCTCCCACCCGGTTGAGTTCTCCTTCCTGAAGCACCCGGAGCAGCTTTGTCTGGAATTCCATGGGAAGTTCACCGATTTCATCCAAAAAAAGGGTGCCCTTGTCCGCCAGTTCAAACCGGCCCTTGCGATTCTGGATGGCGCCTGTAAAAGCGCCTTTGACATGACCAAAAAGTTCTGCTTCCATTAATCCAGGGGGAAGGGCACCACAATTAACTTTTATCAAAGGGAGATCTTTGCGGCGGCTTAACCCGTGAATGGAACGGGCAAGCAGCTCTTTGCCGGTTCCGGTTTCCCCCTGAATCAATACAGTGGTATCCATGGGTGCCACCTGTTCCACCTCTTTTAAAACACGTCGGAAATTTTTGCTTTTTCCAATGACGGTTCCATAATTGTTCTTCAGGACAAGCTCTTGCTTTAGAACGATGTTCTCATCCTTCAGGCGGATGAATTCAGTTTCCAGACTGTTGAGGTAATTGACCAGTGCATGGTCTTTGTTGTCCTTCTGGTCGGGAAGATAGATGAGACTGAAAATATACTGATTGCCATTGTGGGTCACCACCCGGATGATCTCTTCAACCGTGGCGGGTTTACCGTTTTTTCGAATATAATCAAGCTCTGCTACATCGCAACGGAATCTGGATTTTGTTTCAATGAAGTTTGTAATATGATTTTTAAATCGGTGGAATGTATCGACCGGCAGTACATCAAAAGCTTTCATGGAAAGAAGGGCTTCACGCGAATAACCAATCATTTTACAGAAGGCTTCATTGGCATAAAGAAAGTTAACATCTCCGTCGGTTATGGTGATGGCCCATTGGGACTTATCCAGTCCACCTGAAGAAACCTTTTCCCATAAGATATTATCAAAACTGCACAACCAGTACATTAGCAGATTCAGTCCACTGAAATTATTTGACATGTCTTTTTCCTGTGTTGATCTTGTGTGTTATACGTAATGATTACAATTTGTCCTGATACTCGATGTTCAAAATTTTTCTGCAGATGTTGCGAGAACGGGGGCAGGCCTGTCCTATTGCGGAGTATTTGTCGAGATCCATGCAAACCGGAAATTTTGGGAATAATTCCGAAAAGGTGGGTCTGCCTCTGTTCCGATATTAATTTATCACTGTTTTGTCAGAGGTTGATAGTAAAAAAATATTGCCGTTTTGTTGTTGCGTGCTATAATACATGTAATATTGCATTGAAATATTGGCAAATTCAATAAAAAAGATAAGGAAGGATGAAATGAGCGTTTTTGTGGTGATGAGATTTGACCCCATGCAATGCGGCGCATGTGGAAATGGGCACCTTGATAAGATTTTCAAGGAAAAGGATGCGGCAGAAGAATATATTCAAAGGTCAAATACGCGTCGGGGGGTCAGTTGGCAAATTAAGGAATTCATGGTGGAAGAGCCGGTAATGGCATAGATTTATGCCAAGATGTTTGTGTTAACTTCTCAGTGTTAAATCCGGCCGTCACCAACTTTTTTTAACAGGTGAAGATCTTTTGTTCATGCCTGGCAGCATTTCGGAAAAATGCATATGGAATGTGCCCTATGGAATTGGCTGAAAAGAATGTTGCATTTTTTCTTACCACAGCCAGTTGGAGCCCACACTTATGGTGTTGTTAACGGATTTAACACCTTCAACCTGTTCCGCAATGCCTGTAACGGCGGCCATCATTTTGTGGGAGCCCACATCCCCGCTGATGGTGACATGTCCCCTGCAGCACCTCACTTGAATGCGCACTGACCGGGTGGGTTTATTCAGCGTAAGTGCTGCCCACACCCTGGCGATGGTGAGTTCATCTTCAAAGACCTCATGATCTTCTTCCCTGTTCTGGAAGGCTTCCTGCTCCAGGGTTTTTGCGATAATTTTTGCTGCACCATGGATGGTAATGTGATCCAGGTTGATCACCAGATCAAAACTTGCAGGATCATTGACTTCCACACCCCATACGGTGCGGCCCCAGTGGGCTCTGTCTTTGTCCATTTCCTGGATGTGATCAATGGCCTGTTCCCGGGAAAGTTCTTTGTTATGCATGGCGTGTTCAATTCGGTATTCCATGCCGGCGATGATCTTTACCCGGAGCAGTCGGGGCACGCCCTGCAAAAGCAGTTGGCCTGCGAAGCCATGGTAAACCATGTTGTAATGATGTTCTCTACCCAGTTCCAGAATGGCGGTCCGGACATATTTTACGTTGATAATGTTTTCTGCCGCATGGAGACCCAGAGGCCCCGGGGCCTGCAGGATGGAGTTTCTAAGTTTTTCTTCGGGTACCTCAAATATTTTTGCCGCCCGTTTAATCAGCATTTCACGACTGACACAGATGTAGTTCATATGTTTTGCAAGGGCTTCGGCAACGGCTTTACCACCGCCGAATGTTCCCCTTGAAATGGTGATGATTGCCATTTTATTGAGTTCCTTTCTGGGTTTGGATAACAGGTAGACCCATCCCCCGGGTGATAAGAGCCAGTATGGCGGATAATGCCAGCATGGATATGATCAGTAGATAGGAGATGTCTGGTTTACCGGTGATGTCCCGGATCAGTCCGTTGACCCAGGGCATGATTAAACCTGCGGCACCAAATGCGGTGAAAAGCCATCCATAGTTGAGTCCGAAATTTCTTATCCCGAAGTTATCTTTACAGGCTGCCGGAAAAATCGTCAAGTTTGCACCGTAATTAAGGCCGATCATGAAGACCACCACAAGCACCATGGGCCAGGAAGCCCCACCATTCCGGGTTAACCCGTACAGGATTCCAATGATCGATGCCTGGCACAGGAAGGCGCCAAAAAGGGTAAGGGGACGACCGATTTTGTCTGAAATAATACCGCCAAGAATACGGCCAAGCGTATTGCCAAGGGAAAGAAGCACCACAGCCAAAAAGGCCCATTGACCCAGGGCCTGTCGGCCAAAATCCGCAGCCACACTGATGAAAACCAGCCCCGCCGATGCCCCGGAAAAATACATGAAAAACAACAGCCAGAACTGGGGGGTGCTCATCATCTGTTTCCAGTTGAACTCCTGAAGTGTGGAGGTGCTTGTTTTAGAATACCGGGACATGGGTACAAATCCCGGGGGGGGATTGTAGACAAACCATGAGAGGCATGAAACGGCAATCCAGATGGTGATGCCAAGGGTGATCATGGTGGCACTGATTCCCGGCATAAGGACACCTTGGGGGCTGGTGGTGGAAAAAAAATTCAACAGCCAGGCCGTGAAGGGGGCCAGGGGCAGGGGCGCAAGTCCAGCTCCTGCCACCACAATTCCCACGGTGATACCTGTTTTTTCCGCGGGAAACCATTTCATGGCAGCCGGGGTCAAAGATGCGTAGGCAAGACCCACACCGGTACCGGTGATGATGCCGAAACCGATTATATAAGCGGGCAGGAAAGATCCGCCCAAACCGGCAACAATGCATCCCGCACCCGCCAGTAATCCCCCCAGCATGATGGAGGGACGGGGGCCGAATCGGTCCTGAAACTGTCCGGCAGGCACCATGATAAAGGAAAAAATAACGGCCATGGTGGAGTACGGCAGAGCCTTGTCAGCATTGGACCAGCCCCAGACGTCGGGGATACCGCCCTTGATGACACTCCATACGTAAAGAATACCAAAAACAAGACCCAGCCCGGCTGCGGCAAAGGTGACCACCCATCCCCTGGAAAAGGAGATGGTAATGTGTGTACTGCTGTTATGCATATTGAATCAATCCTGGTTTATGGCTGGAAAAAATAAATATTCACAAAAAAAAGGCTCATGCGGAATTTCTGAGTGTTATTGTCATGTCGATATTTTGATATCATATGATATAACCCTGAAATTCCACATGAGCAAAATAAAAACGCTTGTTTAACACGGGTGCCGTGCGTTTCACAAGTGGATTTTTTGATTTTCAGGCATACTTCCCATCTCCTCACAAGCAGGAGATTTGTACCAAACCCAAATCAAACCCTTAAAGACTGTCAATCCGTCAATGAAGGGTGAGCGTTTTTAATCTTGAAATCCATGGGTGCTCCGGATGGCATCGGCGGCCAGCCGTCCCTGGATGTAAAGCGATAGCGCCGCAATGGCCTTGTCGCACACAGTGAACACAGGCACCCCGTTGTCCATGAGGGCATCCCGCAATGGATCATAAAGCCGTCCGCCATCCACCACGGCCACAATGGGTGTGTTTACCTCCTGGGTAAGCTTGATCATCAAGTTTTTGATCCCCTTTTCATGGTTCAGGTCATAGTGGGGCAGACCGGTGTCAGCCAGGGTTTTCATGGCAGGAGACATGGGGTCCAGGCTCACCACAATGGCATCCACGTTGGGATCATGGGCCAGGGCCCTTGCCACCAGGGTGTGGGTCTCATCGTCGGCGGCGGGGTTGATATCCAGGGGATTGGACAGGGTGATAAAGGCGGATAGTTTTTTTTCTGCAAGCAGGGTGGTAATGGTCTGCCGGGTGCTCTCTTCAAAACTTGCCAATGTCATGTGAAAATCATCGGACTGGATGGAATCCGCCATGCCCACGGCCTCAAATCCGGCTCCGCTCACCGCGGCCAGGCGGTTGCCGTTGACGGTTTTACAACTCAGATTTTCAGATAACAGCAACAGCTCCTGGAATTCAGAGAAATTTCTGGCCACAATGGCCCCGGCCTGGCCCACACAGCTTTCACACACCATGTAATCGCCGGCCAGAGAAGCGGTGTGACCACTGGTGGCAGCCTTTCCCTCCAGGGTCCGTCCGGCTTTGTAAAATATCACTTCTTTACCTTCAAGGACGGCCTCCCGCACGGCTTTACAAAATTCAAGGCCGTCAAGATCGTTGAATCCTTCTGCGTACACGGCAATGACATCCACCTTTTCAGATGTTTTAAAATAGTGCACCATGTCCCCCAGGGTCAGGTCTGTCTGGTTGCCCATGGAGATCATGTATCCTGGTTTCAATTCCGGGCACTGGTTGCTTCTGTGGAGCATGAAGGCTCCGCTCTGGCTGATGAGGGCGGCCCGGCGATATTTTCGGTTTCGATCCTTGGGCAGTTTTTCTTCGGGGATGAACCAGGTGTCATATCCCCCGGGACCGGACACAACCCCCATGCAGTTGGCCCCCAGAAACACGGGGCCTCCTTGTTTGGTGCCGTGGATTTCATTGATTTTTGACATCACTTCAATGGCTATCTCTTTACTGTCTTCGGTCTCGCCCATGCCCCCGGGGATGAGCATGACCCCATTGGCGGCATCCAGGCGGATGACCTCATCCACCAACTCTGGAACCTGGATCGCGCCCACTGCAACGATGAAGAGATCCAGTTTTTTATCCAGGGCACCAAGATTGGGTATGCAGGCAATGCCGTCAATGTCCTTTACCCCTTCCCGCAAAATCACAATATTTTCCCGGGGAAAGCCTTCTGCCAGAACATTGTCCAGAATGATGCGCCCAAAGTTTTTCCGGGTGGTAGAGACCCCTATGATACCGATGGTTTTGGGATGGAGCAGCTGATGGATTTTGGCGATGGGACGGGCGGTTTTAATGCCTGATGCCCTGGTGAAGCGACACATGCCGTCCAACGGTACCATGAGGTAGTCGGTGAAGGCAAAGGGGTTGATCTCCAGTTCTTCAATGACAAAGGGAGCATTGGGGTTTGCCTGGGAGTAGAAATTGCCCATTTGAATGAAACTTTCAAAGCATTCGATGAGCTGCTCGTCGGTGACAATGCGCCGCTGTCCCCTTGTGAGACCTGCCATTTTACGATAGGAGATGGTCTGTTTAAATAGTTGGAAAAAAGACTGCCCGTCGTTCATGGCCGTGGAGGCCGCCACAATGGCCTGGCCTTTTCGAAACCGTTCGGCATAGAGTTCCGTATCGGTTCCCCCCAGTCCTGCGCTGATGATGGTGCCAAATTCCCGGGTATGTCGCAGTCCCACAATGAGTTCATTGCCAAAAGCAGAGGAGTCCGGCGGCATGAACTGCACCTGGAGAACCCCTTTTAAATCCCGGCTGATGGCCGCCGTCAATGCCTCTCCGGACAGTCCTTTGTACGGGGCCGGAGCCGCATGGGGTTGCGCCTGTATCCAGGCGGTGTAGTTTTCCGGCACTTCATAGAGCATGCGCCGCACAGCCGAACGAATGGCATTGGTCTCTTTTTTTACAATGCGTACCCCCCCCACTTCGGTCTTGTGGATGATGGTGGGTGAGACGATTTTCAGGACGGTTTTTTCTCCGGGAAAGGCTGAAAGCTCTTCATCTGAGGATCTGGCCCCCCGGGGGATGAAATTGCATTTGGGCGGGGTTTCCGAACCCGAGCGGGATAGCAGTGCGTATACCTCATATTCATATAAAAAATTCCGGCCTTCCTGGTCTGCCTGGATGAGCATTCGGGTAATACTGTTAAAATCTATGGGAATGTTCATGAAATCTCCATATTGGGTTGGGTGGTTTTATCACAATCTATGGCCTTGTTGACTCCGTACAGACCAGCGGATCGTCAATACTCTGTGGCAGACTCTAAATCATTAAAATCTATGGATCTTGTTACCAAGCATAACTGAATCAATAAAATCGGGCTTATAACAAACGCAATATCCAGTGTATGAGAGCGTATGCGTAGGGGGCTGGAGTGTTCGCAGATATTAATGATCTGTCTGTTGATCAGTGGCTAACAGCTCTGAATCGTCTGCCCAGGGAAAAAATAATGCCCACAAGCCCCATGGCCGATCACCGGCAGGGCAATGCCCACGGAGGAGGACATGAAGGGGGTGAGAAATTGAACGCTGGTAACGATGAACAATACAGCGCCGGGGGAACTGTCAGCATGCGGTGATTGTGTGGAGTGTTTCATCGGGCGAAAACCTTAATTAAAATTGTGTTTTAAAAAGTTAAATGCCAGATTCGACGGTTCTCCTGATATGGCATCATAAATAACCACATGTTCATGAGTATTGTGGAGGTGATTTTCTGCAGGTTTAACACTTCTGATGAAATTTTCAAGGAAATCCGTAATGATGCTGTGAAGAAAGGGCGTTTTTTTAGTGGAAACTAAGCCGTTTTGTGGGTACAATAGCGTTTTTCCCGGAAAATGTTTCCGGGCTGAAAACATTACATGATAATAAGGTTATTTTCAAATTCGTTTGGGTTTGGCCTTTCCCAAACAAGTCAACTCTGAAAGTTGCGCAGCAACACATTTAAGGACGCATGGAAATGGCTGCAACGGTGGGACTGAAGGTCAGACAGGTTTTATACCCCCGGATTTATTGAGAACTGATGTATGTTTTTGATCCCCAGAAAGAATTATTGCGGTTTCTATCATATTTTTTGTTTTATTGAGGTCCATAATTTATGCCAGAAAAGCCAACCTATGAAGAATTGAGAAAAAAAGTCCATGAATTAAAACAATCCCTTTTGAAGAACGAACAAGAGCTTGATCGTTGCCGTCAAATTATAGATTGCACTAAATCTGCAATTTACACTAAAGATTTAAATGGGCAATACACCATAGTTAACAGGGCTTTTGAAGCGTTGGCCGGATTTAAAAGGTTTGAAATAATCGGAAAAACTGATTTTGACCTTTTTCCAGGGGATGTCGCCAGAAAATATGTCAATAATGATAGAAAGGTCATCGAAACCGCCAATCCAATTGAAATTGAAGAATTTGTACCTGTTCAGGGTGAAATTCACAGTTTGATTTCATTTAAATTTCCCCTGATATCAGCGGATCTTAATATTGACGGTGTCTGTGGTATATCAACAGACATCACCGAACGAAAATTAACTGAGAAAATTATACAGGAAAAAGAAAAGGAAATAACAGCCAAACAAAACAGGCTGGAAAAAAGCGAGGCTCTTTTCAGGGGGCTTTTCAATAATATGAGCAGTGGTTCCGCCATTTACGAAGTTATCAATGACGGATTGAAAGGTTCAGATTACATAATAAAAGGCTTTAATAAAATCAGTTTAAAGATCGAAGGGAAAACAATCGAACAGGTTATTGGCAAAAGCTTGTACGATCTCAGGCCCAATATAGATGATTTTGGATTGATCCCCATTTTAAAAAAGGTTTGGGAGACCGGGGAACCTGACTATTTTCCAATCACCATCTACAAAGATGAAAAATTTTCAAATTACTATGAAAATTTTGTCTTCAGGCTTCCATCCGGAGAAGTGGTTACCATCTATAATGATGTCACTGAGCAAAAAAACTATGAACTGGCTTTGAAAAATAGTGAAGAAAAGTACAGGGAGCTCTTTGTGAGTATGGCTCAAGGCGTTTTTTATCAATCTAACGATGG
Organism: uncultured Desulfobacterium sp.; assembly: GCA_963674605.1. GTDB lineage: Bacteria > Desulfobacterota > Desulfobacteria > Desulfobacterales > Desulfobacteraceae > Desulfocicer. Next base: position 4,607,360 of record OY771474.1, read on the forward strand.
TAAATTGTTTAACGTAAATTACGCAGCACTTAAAATGTTCGGCCTGACATACGATCAGTTTGTTGGAAAAACATCAAAAGATCCTCAATGGAAAATCATACACGAGGATGGAACTGATTTCACAGCTGAGGAACATCCTTCAATGGTTTCGCTCAGAACAGGAAAAGAATGTAGAGATGTTGTGGCGGGTATCTATAATGTCAAGCAAGGGTGTTATATATGGGTCTCAATAAATGCCATCCCACAATTTAAAGAAGGCGAAGATCATCCCTATCAAGTTTTTGTTACGATGCATGATATAACAGCTCGTAAACAGTCAGAGGATCTATTGCGCATTCAGCACGATTTGGCAATTAAGCTTAGCCATACAGTTGTATTTGATGAAGGGCTTAAAATAATTCTTGACTCTGCTCTAAAGGCTTCGAATATGGATGGTGGAGCCATATATCTTTTTGATGAAGAAAACAAAGACCTCAATATTGTATTACAAAAAGGTTTTTCCAATGATTTTATCAACAGCGTTTCAAGATATGAAAATAATTCTCCAAATACCCGCCTTTTAATGAAAGGTCAGCCTATATACGTTAAGCATGAAGATTTAGAATTGAATGTTTCACATTCTGAAAGAAAAGAAAATTTAAAGGCTGTGGCCATCATTCCAATAAAATTTCAGAATCAAATTTTGGGTTGTTTGAATGTTGCTTCAAAATCCATAGAAAAGATACCGATATCCACCCGTATGATCCTTGAAACCATCACCAATCAAATCGGACAGTCCTTTCTGCATTTAAAAACCCAGACAGATTTAAAAGAAAGTGAAGAAAGATATCAGGATCTCTATAATAATGCACCGGATATGTACGTTTCTGTTTGTGCAAAAACGGCAAATATTCTTGAGTGCAATCATACTATTTCCAATGAACTGGGCTACTCAAGAGAAGAACTGATAGGTAGATCCGTCTTTAGCCTGTATATGTCTGATAGTGTTAATTATGTAAAGGATATCGTGTTCCCAAGGTTTTTAAAAACTGGAGCTGTAACTGTAGAGGAGATACAATTAAAACGAAAAAATGGTAGCCCATTATATGTTTCTTTAAATACGACGGCTATCCGGGATGGAAAAGGTAATATTATCAGAAGCCGTTCTATCTGGCGAGATATAACACAGCAGATAAAATTAAAGCAGCGACTCCTGCAGGCGCAAAAGGTGGAATCCATTGGAAAGCTTGCAGGAGGTATTGCACATGATTTCAACAATATTTTATCTCCAATCATTGGTATGTCTGAATTACTTTTAGAAGACTTGCCTCCCAGCAGCCGTGAATATGAAAATGCTGAAGAAATTTGTAGAGCAGGGAAAAGGGGAAGCGAGCTTGTAAAACAGATACTTGCTTTCAGTCGTCAATCCGAAAGAATCATGGTGCCGATCCATATTCAAAATATACTCAGAGAGGTCATGAAATTATGCAGATCCACAATCCCTGCAAATATTGAACTGAATCAGGATATCCAGATGGACTGCGGTATGGTTTTGGCTGACCCGACACAAATACATCAGGTGGCCATGAATATCATTACAAATGCTTATCATGCCATAGAATCAAAAGGCGGAATAATTTCAGTCAAACTAACGGAGACTGTGATGGACTCATTTCCCATGAAAACCGACCTTGAGCCGGGAAGATATGCTGTTCTTTCCGTCGCTGACACCGGGCATGGTATTTCTCCTGATGTTATTGATAAAATTTTCGATCCGTACTTCACCACAAAGGAAACGGGTAAGGGGACCGGATTAGGACTTTCAGTTGTTTATGGAATTATTCAGGACCATAAAGGGGCTGTTTTTGTCAACAGTGAAATTGGCAAAGGTGCGACATTTGAATTTTATTTTCCATTGTACAGACAATCTGGCCAAACCGAAATTAAGAAAGAGGTAAAATCCAGTCCAACAGGAAACGAACGAATTTTGCTTGTGGACGATGAGTATGCCGTATTAAAGCTTGAAAAACAAATTCTTGAAAGGCTGGGTTACCAAATCACTTCGAAATTAAGCAGTATCGAAGCGCTTGAAGCCTTTAAATCTGATCCAGGTTCGTTTGATCTGGTTATCTCTGATGTTACAATGCCTAAACTGACAGGGGATGAGCTCGCACGGGAATTGATTTCAATCCGTCCGGACATTCCCATAATTTTATGTACCGGTTTCAGCCAGAGGATTGATAAGGAGAAGGCCGATGCGATAGGAGTAAGAGCTTTTTTGATGAAACCGATTGATATCTCAAAATTTGCTAACTTAGTTCGAAAAATTTTGATGCCGTGATATCCTGTAGGGTTAAATTTTTTGGGAAGGTCTCTCTTATGCCTTCTTAAATATTGGCTTTCCCATAAAGTGGCAGATGGTCAGCACTTAAAATAAATGGGGGGCTACGGTTGGTCACTGGGGAAGCCCTCAGGCTTTTGCTATTTGCATTATCGTGACATTTGGAGTTTACACTGGCTTTTGCTCAATAAGATCAATCCCCACATAAACCTGGCCCCGTGGTACGACTAACTGACCGAGGTGGTCGGCGTTAGAATCAAACCCAATAAATGATAAAGAGTTGAATGAATATGAAAGATGAACAATTAAGACAAGGGCTGCGCCAGGCGTTGGAAGTAGCAATTCAAGGAGAGATCCGTTTTGATGGGATTTCACGACAGCTTTACAGTACCGATGCCTCAGATTACCAGAAACTCCCCATGGGGGTGGTGGTTCCCGCCAATATAGATGATATCTGTGCCGTTGTGGACATTGCCGGAAAATATGGCGTTTCCATTATCCCCCGGGGGGGCGGTTCCAGTCTTTCGGGTCAGACCGTGGGGCCGGGGATTGTCCTTGATCTTTCAAAATATCTTAATCATATTCTTGACATCAATGTGGAAGAACAATGGGCAGATGTAGAGAGTGGTGTGGTGCTGGATGTGTTGAATGCGGCCCTTATGCCCCATGGGCTCATGGTGGGACCGGACCCCTCCTCCAGCGCCGTGGCCACCCTGGGGGGCATGACCGGTAATAACTCCACCGGCTCCCACTCCATCAAATATCGTATGATTGTGGACCACATCCATGAGGTGGATGTGGTGTTGGCCGATGGCTCCAGGGCCACCCTGGGTCCCAAAACCCCTGAAGAGGTGGCAGAACTGCTGGAACAGGCCACGGCAGAGGGAAGCTTATACCGGGGAATGCTTGAAATATTAGAGGCGTATAAAACCGACATTGAGACGGGGTACCCCGATACCTGGCGCAATGTGGCGGGATATAACCTCCAACGTCTGGTGGAGGATCAAAAGGCAGGAAAACCTTTGAACCTGATGCCCCTGGTGGTGGGGGCCGAAGGTACGCTGGCCGCCATTACCCGCATTCGAGTGGGGCTGGTCCCTCGGCCCCGGGTGGTTCGTCTCATGGTGCTTCATTTCAACGATCTCAAGACAGCTCTGGAGCAGGTGCCCTTTATCCTGGAACATGATCCGTCGGCGGTGGAGCTCATGAGCCGGCCCATTTTGAAGATGGCCCATGAAAACAGTGCCTATCGAGACAGCTTACATGGCTTTGTCCATGGGCTCCCCGGGGCCGTTCTCGTTGTGGAATTTGCCGGAGAAGACGGACAGTCCATTGCAGAAAGCGTTGAGGGACTTGAACAGGCCCTGATGGACACCGGCTATGATACCCCCCTGACCCATTGCGTTACACCCGAAGAAATGGGCCAGGTATGGTGGGTCCGAAAATCCGTACTGGGACTGTTGATGAGTAAACCCGGAGACAATAACCGGCGGATCTGGATAATTGATGATGCCACCGTTCCCGTGGATCGCATGGTGGGATTCACCCAGGATATCCTTGAGGCGGGAAGAAAGCTGGGGTTTGAACTTAATTTTGATGCTCATGCCTCGGCGGGGTGTCTTCACATGGGGCCGGAAATCAATCTGAAAACCGTGGAAGGCCTTGCCTCCCTTGAGCGGTTGGCCCAAAAGATCATGGACATAGCCATTGCCCATAAGGGCACCACCACCGGTGAGCATGGTGAGGGGATTGCCCGCTCTTATTTTAATAAGCAGCTTTATGGAGAACGCCTCCACCAGGCCTTTGGGGAGGTTAAGGCCCTGTTTGATCCCGATAATTTGTTTAACCCCCATAAAATGATCAATGCACCCAAGCCCTGGGATAAGGAGTGGTTGAAATATAAACCGGGATATGCGACCCCTTTCTCCCCTGAAAAAACATTCTTTGATTTTTCATCTCACAACGGATTCCAAGGCTTGGTGGAGATGTGCAACGGCCAGGGGGGATGTCGTTCCCGGGTCAGTGGTACCATGTGCCCCACCTTCCGGGTTACTGGTGAAGAGATGGATTCCACAAGGGGACGGGCCAATGCCCTTCGGGCCGCCATCACCGGCAGGCTTGGTTCTCAAGGCCTTGGGAGCCGCGAGCTCTACAAGGTGATGGATCTTTGTGTGGCATGCAAGGCCTGTCGCAACGAATGCTCCACCCGGGTGGACATGGCCAAATTGAAATTTGAGTTTCTGGCCCAGTATCAGTCCCAGCATGGAGTTCCGCTGAGAAGTCGTATGGTGGGTCACATGGATGTATCCAGTCGTCTGGGAAGTCTCCTGCCGGGTCTGGTGAATTATTTCTATAAAAACAGCCTGTTCCGGGAACTGCTTGAGAAAACCGTTAAAATTGACCGTCGGCGAACATTGCCGACCATTGCATCTGTGCCCTTTCAGCATTGGTTTAAGCATCGAAGCAAACCTTTTTCATCCCCCCGGGGGCCTGTTGTGCTGTGGGATGATTGCCACATCAGTTATCACCAGCCCGAGCTTGGCAAAGATGCCGTACGCATCCTGGAAGCGGCCGGGTTTGAAGTCATACTGGTGGCGGATCGTCGTTGTTGCGGTCGTCCCTTGATCTCCAAGGGAATGCTTGACAAGGCCATGGAACATGCCATGCACAATGTGGCAAGGCTTCTGCCCCATGTCCGTAAGGGAACCCCCATTGTGGGTGTGGAACCCAGCTGCATTGCCTGTTTCAGAGACGAATATCCGGATCTTCTTAAAACTCAGGATGCCCGTCTGGTGGCACAGAACAGTTTCTTCATTGAAGAGTTCATCGCGGGTCTGATGTTGGAGGGGGGCGTTAAATTTGCCTTTAAACAGCCATTGGACAAGCAGACGGTCATGGTGCACACCCATTGCTATCAAAAGGCATTGGGAACATCTGATCCCGTCATAACCATGCTTCAAGCGATTCCGGAAACCGAGGTCACGATGATAGAAAGTGGGTGCTGTGGCATGGCCGGCTCCTTTGGATATGAAAAGGAGCATTACCATACCTCCATGGCCATTGGGGAGCTTTCTTTGTTTCCAGCGGTGAGGGCTGCTGCTCCCGGGGTGATGATAGCAGCGCCCGGCACTTCCTGCCGGGAGCAGATCAAGGATGGTACAAGGCAAAGGGCACAGCATCCCATCTCCATTTTTGCGGCGGCATTGGTCTGAATTTTAAAAGGGGAGCCTGGTCATAACATGGCTGTCCCCGTTTGCCTGACCGTTGGGCTGCCAAATGTGACTGTTGGCCCATCTTATGATCAATCCCAATTATTTCGTAAATATTCGTTTACTACCCCATCTTCACCTGTTTTGGTCTGTTCAGATAGCATTCGTATGCTACGCAGTCCCAAACAGGCGAATATGGGGGCAATGATCCCATTTTTCGGGAAGTGTTGCTCCAAAAGTGTAAAGTACTTTGGGGCTGATATGAAGGATGCCAAAATTTACGGCTAAAAACTAAAATATCATGCCATAACCACAATATTTGGTATGCTCAATATTCTATAAGCCTAACCTGTACAAGCCATAACCCAACAGGTTTTCTGATTCTTTTGCCAAAATAATACGAAAATCACAGATGAGAATCTAAATATGTGCTGGGTAGTTACAAATTATTTTTTTTCTTGTGTAGGATTTAAAAAAAGGATAGAGAAATAATTGATCTTTGATCATAAAAAAATTTCAGGTTCAAGAGATTCTTAATTTTTAAGCCCCTAACCTGGACAAGCCAGAACCAAAAAGCGTTTCTTATTCTCTTGCCAGAATAACACGAAAATAAGAGATAAGAATCTAAAGAGGCTTTCTCCATGAATAAACAAATTCCCATCACCGGAGATCCATTCGTAGATAATGGCGCTCTTGCCAAATCCTATCTTGCAGACAAGCTAAAAAAAAACAATGATTCGGATCTGATCGAATATGGCTGCGATATCTTTGTGGATCGATGGAAGGCAAAGATCAACGCCCTGGTGTTAAATTCAAAAATCACTCAGCCAGCATTCAAGGCGCCCCAAAAAAAAGAAAAAACCAAGGAGTACTATCAATCGCTTTTAAATCCAAGCCAGGCAGATGCATTTGGTTTTTGCAGGATCTGCGGATATGAAGGGGGGCTTTTCAGGGCAGGGAGGGATATCTTTAGCCTGACTGGCTCCGGCGATTATGCCAACTTTCACCACGGGCATGAATGGGGTCTCATGCTCTGCGCCCAATGCATCACCAAATTGTTTTTTTTGCCTTTCAGCGTGCTCCAGATGGGGGCAAAACTGGCCCTGCTCCAACTCAACAGCCCTAATATCCGGGAGTTCTGGCTAAAAAAAACCGTTCAAGCCAATTTCATATCCATAGGCAATGGCAGCAGTGAGGCCATTTTAAAATCAAAATTTGCCAATCCTAAGAATGCGCTGTTTGATTTGGCCAAGGACATCATAGAAGCCTTCGACACAGAGCAACCTTCTGAATTTCTGGAACTTTATCATTTCACTAATTTCGGTGCATCTCCTGATTGCGAAATTTACAGATTGCCCGGCCCGGTGTTTATATTTTTGAATTTTGTACTCAAGCATTATAAACAAGGATGGTACAACTTTGTGCGGGCCTATTACAGAATTTCCGGGGCGGCCTGGCAGGATGAATCCGAGTCCTGGCAGCGTTCAGGAAAAAATAAAAGCCCATTGGCAAAATCCGAGTATCGCAACAACCCCAACCTGATTTATGAAAAACTTCTGGCCGGAGAATCCATTATCAGTTTTTTTGCAGCTTATACCAGGCGAAAATACCAAAAACATTTATCTGGCATTGATATACGCATTGTACGAATCTACCTAAAGGAGGTGATGCGAATGGAAAAAGACAGAGTCCACGTGCTCATGAGAATAACCAATGATATCCTTGAAATGGCCAAAGAAGAAGATGCCGTTAAAAAATATCTCAACAAACTCCAGGAACCCCAAAATCCCTATCAATTGAGAAATACCTTGGTATGGATGATCAAACGCCACCACCGTCTTCACCCGGATGATCCAAAAGCACTTGTCACCCTGGATGAATATATGGATTTTCTTTTTCCTCCAGGTCAATATTGGAGCGAAATCAGGGATTTGATGCTGATCTTTTTTTACCAGCGCCTTCATGAAGAGAATATCCGTCTGAATCAGGAAGATGACAAAGAAAAATAACCCAGCCAATGCCGGGGATCATGATAAGGAGATATAAATATGACTACCATTCAGGGCTTAATGCTGATCGACGTGGATGTGGCTGCCTTAAACAACGCAGGGAATTCAGATGCCTCTACTCTGGAAAATGCCGTTACCACGAAAAAAATCGTTAAAAACAGAAAGACCTATGCCTATGTCTCCGGCCAAGCCTGGCGGTATTGGTGGCGGGAAAGTCTGGTAAAAAATATGGGCTGGCAGATGTCTCCTGTGACCCGGGATAAAAAAATTGCCTATACTGAGGCGGATCCATTTACTTACCCGGATGACGATATTTTCGGATATATGCGTGCCGCCAAAAAAGAAGTGATTGATCCGGAATCAGGTAAAAAAATCAAGGAGAACATTACCCTGACCCGGGTATCCCCCTTGAAAAATTCGGCATTGATTGCAACAGCAGCCACAGGAATGGTCCAGCATTTTTCTTCCATGACCCGCAGTGATGGAGACCCAATCCCCTACGGCAAGGATGAGTATTCGGCTGTGATGAAGGGTCAGTTTTCCATAGACGTGGACCAGGTGGGTACGTTTTCCAGTCAGAATAAAAGCGGTTTTATGAATATCAACCAGGTTATGGCCAAAATTGCCCTGGAAAACGGGGCAAGAGAAGTGGAAGATCCTCTTTGCCGTAATGCCAAAGGTGCTCCCCTAAAACTTATCCGATTGCCTAATTCTATTCGGCAAAAACGTATATCTGATACCATAAAGTCCCTGGTTTTGCTTTCCGGTGGTGCTAAACAGGCCACCAATATGGCTGATGTCACCCCCAAACTGATCCTACTGGCAAAATTTAAAAGTGGAAATCACCCCTTTTCATCCATTATTCAGGAAAACTTAGAACCCGGAAAACAGACACTTTTTTCCGTTGAGGCATTCAAGGAAATCCTCTCCGATTACAAAAGTCAGTTTGACGGCAAAATATTCATCGGGGTCAGGTCAGGGTTTTTCAATGAGATCAGGATGGATGCCGACCTTGAAAAGTTGGTCTCCGGGGATGATAACCTTGTTATGTGTTCCATCGGCCAAGCTATTGACGGGTTTCTTGAGACCCTTTCCATTAAAGATTGATGCCATGACAGCACCAGTCCCCATATACAGAATCCATCTGACCTGCTGGACCGCTTCGTTTCGATATCCCAATATCATCAGCGGTACCCAGCCCACCCTTCCTGTTCCGCCCTTGAGTACGTTAAATGGCCTGATCTCTGCTGCCATGGGTGTACCATATGCGGTCCAGCCTATAGAAGAACGGTTTGGTTTCTTTTTTACCTATGAGGGAAAAGGCATGGACCTTGAAACCATTTATCAGATGGGGCGGAAACTGACCGGAATCAAGCAAAATGTCCTGAACCGGGAATTTCTAATTAATGCCTCCCTTTTTTTATATACCTCAGAGGAAAAAATCGCCCAGGCCTTTTCCTCCCCATATTTTCAGCTGGTATTAGGGCGATCCGGGGATCTTGCTTCAGTAAGACAGATCACAACCATGGTCTACCCGGAAGAAAAAAGTCAATTAACAAAATTACGGGGCACTTTGGTACCGCTCAACAATCCTGATACAACGGACAAAGAAATTTTTGTGCTTGCAGCACCTATACAGGCACTTCCAAGATCCTTTGACCATGGACTTCCCAGGCGGAACATCGGCACTGCCCCTTTTTATATTCTGGATAAAACCCATACTCAGCAGACTGCCATTCCGGCAAAAGGTATCCACGATGAAGGACTTGGCATCGACATATTCTGGCAATAGCGCATATCATTGCTCAATTCGGGAGAATTATCCATGGGGCAAGTCCGACGGCTCATCTTTGCTGGATCATATCCAGGATTGCATGGATATTTATACCTCTATTAAGATTCAGATCCCCCTTTTGCCAATCACCTCCCGGACAGACAATTTCTGGGATCTGCTTTTCTGGGCACTCCTCTTCCATGACATGGGCAAACTGCATCCGGAATTTCAAAACGTGCTGCAAAGCAAAAAAAATCTCTGGGAATTACAGCGCCACGAATTGTATTCAATTCCCTTTATTGCCCTTGCAGATGAGGGACGGATGTCAAAAGCAGATATCAAGTTGATTAGCCAAGCTGTCCTTGCCCATCACAAGGATTTCAAAACATTGGGAGAAAAGTTCAAACCTGAGTGGTTACTTGACATGGAATTGGATGTAGAAAGAAGGTACCAGGCACTGGGCTATCATCCGGCAGATTTTGCCAAAGGTATGGAGCGTATCATGCAAAGTCCACATTGGATACCCTTTTGGGACGGTATTCATGATTTGGCCCGGAAACTGGGATTCAGCGCCCCATGTTCATCCATCTCAATAACTGATGTGCCCTTAAATGACTGCCATCCCTTTGAGGCCATCGCCAAGGCTTATCAGGAACCTACTCCCCAGACCGATATTTATTGGCAACAGATGATGCTCTGGGGGAGTTTGAAAATTTGTGATCATTACGGATCAGCCAGGATCAAAAAGATTTATCAGCTTACAGATGATCATTTTTCCTTCCTGGACCGCCTTAAAGCCAAATACGGCAGGCTGTATAATCACCAGGAAAGCTGCGCGGTTACCAATGGGAACCTAATGCTGATAGCTCCCACAGGCTCGGGGAAAACAGAGGCTGCAATGGCTTGGCTCAAAACCCAGCTGCAGGAAAACCAGGGTAGAGCCTACTATATTCTACCCTACACAGCCTCCATTAATGCAATGCACCGCCGGTTGAGCCGGGATACGGGTGCAGAAGAAGAAGCAATTGTAGGAATTCAGCATGGAAAACTTTTGGATTACCTTTATACCAGCATGGAGGATGAAGGGCGCCCAGATATTACGACTTTAAAGAATCTGGCAGATCAATACCGAAAAATCATATCCCCCCTGAAAATCGTTACCCCTTTCCAGATTCTGAAATACGCATATGGCGTCAAAGGCTTTGAGACTGGATTTGCCCACCTGAGCGGGGCAAAGCTTATTTTTGATGAAATTCATGCCTATGATGCCAGAACCTTCGCCCAGCTGCAACTTTTCCTCAAATATCTCATCACACATCTGAAGTGCCGGGTTATGATCATGACTGCGACCCTGCCCAGATTCATGCTGGATACTTTAAAAAACACCTTGGAAATAGGATCTGAAATCAGGGCTGACCAATCTTTTCTTGAACGGCAACCCCGGCACAGAATAGTGATCTTGGATGGCAAAATTGGAGACCATATCCACAGGATTGAAGCTGCAATGACGGATCCTGCAAAAAAAATTCTGGTGGTCTGTAATACCGTGCTCCAGGCACAGACCATTTATCAGATGTTGTCCCATAAACTTGACCCAAAAGAGAGGGTACTGCTTCACAGTAGATTCACCAGCAAAGACAGGCAACTTAATGAAAAGAAAATATTCAGTGATACGACCCGGGTGCTGGTGGGAACTCAGGCCATTGAAGTCAGCCTGGATATCGACTTCCACGTAATGTTCACCGAGCCTGCACCAATGGATCGCCTGCTTCAACGATTCGGAAGGATTAACAGAAATTATAAACACCCACCCTGTCCGGTTCATATCTTTAATCAGGGCGGGGAACATGATCATTGGATTTACCCCCAAGATCTTGTGGATAAAACGTTGCAATGCCTTGCCCAAAAGGATTTAATCCATGAACATATGGTTCAGGAAATGATGGATGAAGTCTACCAGAACGACTGGCCGGAAAAAGAAAAACAAGAATACCTGGACACTTTGGCTGCGTTTGAAGAATCCATCACCCATCTCTATCCTTTTTCTATGCATAGAGATAAGGAGGAAAAGTTCTACGAACAATTCACAGGAGTTCAGGTTCTGCCAGCCTCTATTTTTCCTGAATACAGAACTCAAGTTTCACAAAAAAATTTCATTAAGGCCGATCAACTGCTGGTAAGCCTCCAGGAATCCGGCTACAGGAAATTGATGGCCAATGACCAGATCCTATTCCAACGTATCCCCATGATTTCAACCAAAGATGAGGAAGAAAATTATTGGGTGCCAGTGGCCCAATGTCGCTATGACAAGGATTTGGGAATGACCGATGAATTCGAAGCCTTTTATGATGATCAAAACTTTATATAGGGGTAGACCTCAATCCTTATTTCTATAGGAGATCAAATCGTTTGCGTATCAAAATCAAAGCCCAGACCGAGCTTCCGTCTTTCTTTCCTTTCAATTACCAACAGGTACTTCAGGCAGTACTGTATGACTTTATCCGCAAATCATCATCCGAATATGCATCCTTTCTTCATGAAAAAGGATATGTCAAAGATGGAATTAACAAATTCTTTAAATTTTTCACCTTTTCAAAACTTATATTCACACCGAATATCATTGAAAAAAAAGGGTTTTCAAAGGTTAGAATGATTGAATTTATTTTTTCCACCACACTTGAAAAAAATTTCAAGCACATCATCCTGGGAATATTTTCAAACCATAAAATCAGGCTCTTTCTCAGTGGAAAAAATATTGTCCTGAACATTGTGAGTGTGGATGTATTGGAAGACCCTATGTTTACCGACAAAGAAAAATTTATCTGCATCTCCCCCATTGCAGTATCCACCATGAAAGAAAATGAAAAAGGACGAAGGGTTCCCCACTATCTGGATTATATGAATCCTTGTGAAAGAGATCATTTTATTGAAAACGTGAAAAAAAATTTGGTGAACAAATATGAGACCTTGCAAAATGGAGCATACAAAGGGGAACACCGACCCTTTAAGTTTGATTTTGACCTGAATTATATTACCCGTAAAAACGGTCGTATCTCTAAATTGATTGAATTTAAAAACGGTATTAAAATTAAGGCAATGGAAGCCCCGTTCACAGTTGAAGCAGATCCAAAACTTATTAAAATCGGCTATGAATGTGGCTGGGGAGAAAAAAACAGTGCTGGATTCGGATGCGTTAATTTATTAAAGGCTTAAGGCCAAACCGGAGAGATCATTGCAGGAACTTGAATATACAGGAACCCAAATCAATTATTTTTTTGTCTGCAAACGAAAACTTTGGCTTTTTACCAAAGATATCCGATTTGAAAACGAAAATGAATATGTCCAGTTAGGACGGCTCATTGATGAATTTTCTTATCCAAGAAAGAAAAAACAGATTGAGTTGGGTAGGATTAAAATTGATTTTATGGATGGAAAAAACGGGGTGATTCATGAGGTGAAAAAATCCAGAAAGATTGAAAAAGCCCATATCTGGCAGCTTAAATACTACCTGTACTGGCTGAAAATCAGGGGGATTGAAAACATCACAGGGGAAATTGATTATCCAAAGCTCAAGAAGAAGGAAGCCATCGTTCTGACAGAAAGCGATGCATTGGAATTCAACATTATCTTTGATGAAATCAAAAAGATTCTTGAATTGCCCCGTCCTCCTTTGGTCATTAACCGGCCGTTTTGTAAAAAATGCGCCTATTTTGAATTCTGCTATGTATAGGAGGCCCTGATTGAAGCAGTCTCTGTATCTTTTTTCAAATTCCACAATCAAGCGCAAAGACAACACCCTTAGAATCGAAACCGGTGAAGCCAATATTGACAGGCCGGTGGAAAACGTAAGCGATTTGTATTTGTTCGGGGAACACACCTTGAACACAAAATTGCTCAATTTCCTTTCCCAGAATAAAATTCCGGTTCATATTTTCAACTACTATGGATTTTACTCAGGCTCCTTCTTTCCCAGGGAAGTCTATCTATCCGGCCATGTTACGGTCCAGCAGGCGGCCCATTACTTGGATCCAGCCCTGAGAATGGAAATCGCCCAGAAATTTCTGGATGCAGCCGCATCCAACATTCTGTCAAATTTAACTTATTACAAAAACAGGGACCGGGATGTTGAAAAACAGATTGGCTCCATAAAAGCGCTTAAGAAAAAATTAAAGATCACCTCTAAACCCATGGAAATTATGGGAATAGAAGGGAATATCCGGGATCTGTACTATTCAGCCTTTAGCAAAATTATCCGTCAGGATTATGATTTTAAAAAACGGGTCTACCATCCACCAGATAATTTCATGAACGCCATGATTTCCTTTGGTAATTCACTTGTATACACCACAGTTTTGTCGGAGATCTATAGAACCCAGCTTGATCCTACCATTAGTTTTCTCCATGAACCAGGATATCGGCGTTATTCCCTGGCCTTGGACATTGCTGAAATCTTCAAACCCATCCTGGCGGACCGCCTTTTGTTTTCCATGCTTAACAAAGTTGAGTTGTCTGAAAAAGATGCAGATCAGTCGGTTAACCATTGCTACCTGAAAACTACCGGACGAAAGAAATTTTTACGGAAATTTGATGAGCGAATGCGTAAAACTATTCAGCATAAAACATTAAAAAAGCCTGTGTCCTACCAACGCCTGATTCGTCTCGACTGCTATAAACTGGTTAAACATATCCTTGGGGAATCCCAGTATTCAGGGTTTAAAATGTGGTGGTAGCATGTATATTATAGCAATTTACGATATCAACACGGAAACAAAACAGGGACGAAGAGCACTGAATAAAGTTTTTAAGGTAATGAAAAAATATTTGATCCACATTCAGAAGTCTGTATTTGAAGGTGAATTGACAAAAGCCCAGTTTCAAAAAATGAAATTAGAGATCATGCAGATCATTGACCCGAACTGCGATTCTGTTATATATTTTTCAAGCCGGAACAGTAGATGGCTTGATAAAGAAATTTATGGACTTGGAAAAGATGCCACGGATAATTTTATCTAAAATAGATTTCTTGTTCTTTGATAATTTGTGAATTTTATCATTTTCTGTCGTTCTCCCGAAAAGATTGCATCATTGACGGTTGACGGAATTTTTTTACGCAAAGTTCGTATAACTACTTGATAAATCGTTCAAAGAAAATGCCTTTTAATCAGACCAGAGTGGAATTGAAACCTTTATGATATTTCTCTTCTTGGTCTTGAAGGTGGTACTTTTAATCAGACCAGAGTGGAATTGAAACAAGTATGTGCAAGCTTTAATTATGTGATACCAGCTACCACTTTTAATCAGACCAGAGTGGAATTGAAACTGGTAATGAATATATCAAACTCCGCAACAGTTTTGACTTTTAATCAGACCAGAGTGGAATTGAAACATGACTTGCATACATTTTGTCTTTGTGCCCAACCAGCTTTTAATCAGACCAGAGTGGAATTGAAACTTGAAAAAATGCAAGGGCCTGGAGCATGTAGATATTGCTTTTAATCAGACCAGAGTGGAATTGAAACTTCGCCGGATGCGTTTTTTATAAGATCATACGTTCCTTTTAATCAGACCAGAGTGGAATTGAAACAGGCTCAGCCGGAACTTCACGCCGAATTTATTGGAGCTTTTAATCAGACCAGAGTGGAATTGAAACGCAACATCATTTGGTTTTTACAGGCCTTAATTTCGGCTTTTAATCAGACCAGAGTGGAATTGAAACTGGGAGACCGTACCCGATGGCAACTGATGCGGAAATCTTTTAATCAGACCAGAGTGGAATTGAAACTGGATCGGGGGCACGAACTGGAACCAAGCGCTCGGGCTTTTAATCAGACCAGAGTGGAATTGAAACACATTGCAACAGCGGCAATCAATCTTGCAATCGAACTTTTAATCAGACCAGAGTGGAATTGAAACATATCCCCACGGTGCGGACGGATATGGTCCACGACGCTTTTAATCAGACCAGAGTGGAATTGAAACATATTTCCCGGACATCTTTACCAGCAGGTAAAGACCCCTTTTAATCAGACCAGAGTGGAATTGAAACTATCTTGCTTTGTTGGCCTGCTGATAACTGGTTTACCTTTTAATCAGACCAGAGTGGAATTGAAACTTTGAATACAAAGTTTTGGATAACGGCAAAATTGCAGCTTTTAATCAGACCAGAGTGGAATTGAAACAGGCCTGGAGCATGTAAATATTCAGTCTTCCGGTGGCACTTTTAATCAGACCAGAGTGGAATTGAAACCTGTTTTTGTCTTTGTCTTGAGTTTCACAATTTGGGCTTTTAATCAGACCAGAGTGGAATTGAAACTTCAAAAATACTGTCAAGACGAGCCTTTTCAGCTGCCTTTTAATCAGACCAGAGTGGAATTGAAACTGCATCTGCGAAAAGGAAATAAAAAAATGGAAGGACTTTTAATCAGACCAGAGTGGAATTGAAACATGGATGGGGGTGCAGATGCCGAGTGGTGACATTGACTTTTAATCAGACCAGAGTGGAATTGAAACAGGCGTATAAGCTGGCAAAAGAGCAAAGCAAGGGCCTTTTAATCAGACCAGAGTGGAATTGAAACGAGAAGAAGGCATTCGCGGATGGCTGGAGACAACGGTCTTTTAATCAGACCAGAGTGGAATTGAAACCAAGCGGCGCAGTTCCTGCCGCCTTCAGTGGAGTGACTTTTAATCAGACCAGAGTGGAATTGAAACTCGAATGGCACTCAAGCAGGGTTCGGTTATCTGAATCTTTTAATCAGACCAGAGTGGAATTGAAACGTTTTTAATCCTGGCTTTTATGGCCTTGACCATGGCTTTTAATCAGACCAGAGTGGAATTGAAACTCACACCTCATTGAGCTGCAACTGGCGCACGTTGAGCTTTTAATCAGACCAGAGTGGAATTGAAACTTCTTTCGATGCCATAAAAAACGAAAGTGGCCAACTTTTAATCAGACCAGAGTGGAATTGAAACCAGACCCTGAATCATATATGGGCTGACTTATCTTTGCTTTTAATCAGACCAGAGTGGAATTGAAACATATCGGACGATGTGAAGCCATGCTCCTCGGCCATTCTTTTAATCAGACCAGAGTGGAATTGAAACCAGGGCCAGGTCTCGTCATCGGTCACCAGTTCCACGCTTTTAATCAGACCAGAGTGGAATTGAAACCCTTGTCCGCCAGAGGGAAGCCCACTCCCTTGAAAGCTTTTAATCAGACCAGAGTGGAATTGAAACATGGCTGGCCCACAGAGACAATATCGAAGAGTTTTTCCTTTTAATCAGACCAGAGTGGAATTGAAACCCGGAAAAGACTGGGACAAAAACCATCGCCAGCAGGCTTTTAATCAGACCAGAGTGGAATTGAAACGGACACCGGGGCAGCCTGGATTAATGCGGTATCAAACTTTTAATCAGACCAGAGTGGAATTGAAACTTTGGAGGATCAAATAAAACAATCTACCGATCTTCACTTTTAATCAGACCAGAGTGGAATTGAAACTTGGGCGGAAACCAGACGTCCCAGAACGGGTCATCGCTTTTAATCAGACCAGAGTGGAATTGAAACCTTGATGCCTCAACCTGATGAACATTTCTTTTATACTTTTAATCAGACCAGAGTGGAATTGAAACTCGGCAAAACAGTATGGATTATTCTTGATCAATTTACTTTTAATCAGACCAGAGTGGAATTGAAACGAGTTGAAGACCAGCATTAATAAAGGCTTTTCTTTTGCTTTTAATCAGACCAGAGTGGAATTGAAACTTTCAATAGAAACCTGTTTTACATGATGTGGCACCACTTTTAATCAGACCAGAGTGGAATTGAAACATATTATGGAACATTACAATGTCAATGCCAGATACCTTTTAATCAGACCAGAGTGGAATTGAAACATTACAACGACATAGGTATCATGGGATTACAGGGGGCCTTTTAATCAGACCAGAGTGGAATTGAAACATAACTTAGTGGACGCTAATTTTGGAAAGGCTCTGTCTTTTAATCAGACCAGAGTGGAATTGAAACACCGTTTTTACCCTCTGTGACCGCCACCACGTCATCCTTTTAATCAGACCAGAGTGGAATTGAAACACACATATCATCCACAAATACATGCCTACATGGTTTCTTTTAATCAGACCAGAGTGGAATTGAAACTCGGCAGGAGCAACTGAAAAAACAGGGTTAACCGTCTTTTAATCAGACCAGAGTGGAATTGAAACCCAAATTAGATGAAGCAGCCACCTTTGATCCAGCTCCTTTTAATCAGACCAGAGTGGAATTGAAACCCAAATTAGATGAAGCAGCCACCTTTGATCCAGCTCCTTTTAATCAGACCAGAGTGGAATTGAAACTGTGATAAATGTTGATGGTTGTGCCGGTCTGATGCCTCTTTTAATCAGACCAGAGTGGAATTGAAACACAGATCCTTAGTGTCATCGTTGGCTGTGAAGCTGCTTTTAATCAGACCAGAGTGGAATTGAAACTCAGAAACATGAAGGTAGAGAAGCCCTGGAGAGCATCTTTTAATCAGACCAGAGTGGAATTGAAACCGACACCCTGCAATTGGTGGACGGGCCCACTTTCCAGCTTTTAATCAGACCAGAGTGGAATTGAAACTGCAATCCACGAGGTTATATTCCAGCAATTCATCCACTTTTAATCAGACCAGAGTGGAATTGAAACAATCATCCTGGCCAAGGCGTGGCGAGTGAAGATTACTTTTAATCAGACCAGAGTGGAATTGAAACATATGAGTTTCGGTTTCAATTGCAAGACCAATATTCTTTTAATCAGACCAGAGTGGAATTGAAACAATGCCCGGTTGAGCGACTGGACCACCCAGTTTGTAGCTTTTAATCAGACCAGAGTGGAATTGAAACTCCGGATGCAAGTGACATTGTTTTTGCTTTTGGGGCTTTTAATCAGACCAGAGTGGAATTGAAACAGGGGACCAGTTCGCCGTACATGTTGTGAATTGTTTCTTTTAATCAGACCAGAGTGGAATTGAAACATCACACCGTTGAGAGCGTGGTAGTGCTTTAACGCCTTTTAATCAGACCAGAGTGGAATTGAAACATTCATACCGGGGTGTTGAAAATTTTTTTGGAAATGCTTTTAATCAGACCAGAGTGGAATTGAAACTAGAAGTTGAACAATACCTGGGGGCATAATGAATGCTTTTAATCAGACCAGAGTGGAATTGAAACACATAACTGGCAAGCCGTGTGGGGAAGTTCAGGTCCTTTTAATCAGACCAGAGTGGAATTGAAACTGTCGTACACGGCTTTGATTCCGGGGATGAGGTTGTCTTTTAATCAGACCAGAGTGGAATTGAAACTCATATGTCACTCCGATTGAAATTTCATACATGAGCCTTTTAATCAGACCAGAGTGGAATTGAAACTCTTGTCCCGTCATCCATCACCACCAGATCAACAACCTTTTAATCAGACCAGAGTGGAATTGAAACGAGAAAGATATCAGGTGGTTTCGTACTGCTACTCCAACTTTTAATCAGACCAGAGTGGAATTGAAACAAATTGCTTGGATCGAATGCATTTTCTTTTTTATTTCTTTTAATCAGACCAGAGTGGAATTGAAACCAAACCCCTGATAAATTGATGTATCTGGTTCCCATCTGCTTTTAATCAGACCAGAGTGGAATTGAAACAATCATCCTGGCCAAGGCGTGGCGAGTGAAGATTACTTTTAATCAGACCAGAGTGGAATTGAAACATATTTATTAAAGAGCGATTGGGAGATACAATATTTGCTTTTAATCAGACCAGAGTGGAATTGAAACCTGTTTGCAGCGACTGAAGAGATGTGATTGTAGGTGCTTTTAATCAGACCAGAGTGGAATTGAAACTGGCCGCGGATCACGGTTACCCAGCTGAGCGCATCCTTTTAATCAGACCAGAGTGGAATTGAAACTGTAAGAGAAAGCAGGGTTTATAATCTTATAAGCTCCGCTTTTAATCAGACCAGAGTGGAATTGAAACTAAGTTTGAAAAACATCAGATGTCTGGTTCACCAGCTTTTAATCAGACCAGAGTGGAATTGAAACTAGGGATTTGTCCCTGCTTCCCGGGTGTATGCCGTGCTTTTAATCAGACCAGAGTGGAATTGAAACCAAAGTCATCCAGGAAGAAACTTTGGACATATCGGTCTTTTAATCAGACCAGAGTGGAATTGAAACTTCCTCAAAGACCTTATATATTTCAGTGGCTCCCACTTTTAATCAGACCAGAGTGGAATTGAAACAAAGTATTTAAACTATTATGGATTTAAAGCAGGAATCTTTTAATCAGACCAGAGTGGAATTGAAACTGATATCAGGACACCCAGGTTTTCCGGTTTTAAAATCTTTTAATCAGACCAGAGTGGAATTGAAACTGCCCTGGAATGCGCTATTTATCGGATTGTTAACCGCTTTTAATCAGACCAGAGTGGAATTGAAACGAAGACTGGATAAAGCGGTTGATAGCCACCCGGGCTTTTAATCAGACCAGAGTGGAATTGAAACTTACTCTTCGCCGGGCAGATGCCAGGCAATAACAACCTTTTAATCAGACCAGAGTGGAATTGAAACTTGCGTAGGCTGCAGCATCTAAAACTGTGCGGTCTGCTTTTAATCAGACCAGAGTGGAATTGAAACTAAATAAGGACAAGATCATTTTTAAGTACGCTCAAACTTTTAATCAGACCAGAGTGGAATTGAAACACGTATTGACCGGACGTGATGAAATCCCAGGGGCAGTCTTTTAATCAGACCAGAGTGGAATTGAAACTCAACCCGGTGCTGGACATGCGGGGGGAAAAGCCCACTTTTAATCAGACCAGAGTGGAATTGAAACCATTTTTCTTACACTACAAATTTTGAATAGACTTCTGCTTTTAATCAGACCAGGGTGGAATTGAAACTGGTTCACCTTCTTTCTAAGATTATGGGTGCCTTCTTTTAATCAGACCAGAGTGGAATTGAAACTAAGAAATCCTTAGACTTACACTGTGTTATATTTTTCTTTTAATCAGACCAGAGTGGAATTGAAACTGTGTTACCTCTTATTTTTCAACAATCCTATCTGTGCTTTTAATCAGACCAGAGTGGAATTGAAACTTTTCCAAGGACATCCGGAAGATCTTGTTTTATCAGCTTTTAATCAGACCAGAGTGGAATTGAAACAGGGTTGAACATGATCAAGAGGCGAACATGGCCACCCTTTTAATCAGACCAGAGTGGAATTGAAACTTAGATGAATCTGCTAATACAGAGTAGAAAAACATACTTTTAATCAGACCAGAGTGGAATTGAAACCCGAACAGCTCATCGGCAATGCGGAGCTTGGCCGCTCTTTTAATCAGACCAGAGTGGAATTGAAACGGGGGTAGGTTAAGGCTTTCTGGTTCTAAGCGGAGGGCTTTTAATCAGACCAGAGTGGAATTGAAACTGAGTTTTGACAGCAGTGCCTCGTAGCGATCCACCGGCTTTTAATCAGACCAGAGTGGAATTGAAACTTGTGAGTCGCGTCGGAAACAGCCGCGGCAACTCCCTTTTAATCAGACCAGAGTGGAATTGAAACATATATACCTGGGTCATGTGCTCTGTTACTGGGGCTTTTAATCAGACCAGAGTGGAATTGAAACAACACCGATAAACAGATTCGGTCAATGTTTAGAAATCTTTTAATCAGACCAGAGTGGAATTGAAACCTGCGTTCAGTGGAGCTATGCCCAGCAGCGGATTTGCTTTTAATCAGACCAGAGTGGAATTGAAACACTATTTTAGGATTGGCCCAGTCTTGCCCTTCAACTTTTAATCAGACCAGAGTGGAATTGAAACAATTATCAAGAGCAGTCTTCAAAGGATTGCACCCACTGTTAGGATAGTTGTCACATGAACTGAAAAACTCTATTATAGAAATACAGGAGGAAGTTCATGCGATACACATCCGAAAGAAAAGAAGCTGTAATCAAAAAAATGATGCCACCGCCGTCGGCCCGCCAATTGTGGCAGGTGGCCCATGTTGTGACCAATTCCGAAAAATCTCCCGTCATAAAGGACATGAAAGGGTAAAGAGTAAGCCGCCGGTATTCCAGCCGTCATCCCCGTTATCCCCATCCTTGAACGGTGCTGAAATATGCTCGACCCCGTATCCCAGGGAGACCGCCAGCGGGGGCTTTTTCTCCCGGTGAAACCGGAAGCGGAACCCCGCTGATCCTGAGATAATACCGTGAATGCCGGACTCTGCAATACCGGGAAGATTATCATCGTCGAAAAGATGGGCGATTCCGGCCCCGAATTTTAAAAAGAGGAATTTATAATGGACGTCGGCAAGCACCCTAGCCTCCAGGGTCTGGGTATCCCCGTAATGTTCGGTTTCCAGGTAACCGGCCCCGAGCAGGGTTTCAAGAGCGGCCCAGGTGGTCAGATTTTTTCCCAGTGTATAGTTGAAGGTAGTCCATTCATATTCGTCGACAGTATCAGGTCCGATACCGGTCCCTTCGCTTCGGCCGTGGAAAACCGAAAATCCCTGGTAGTCGATAAACCAGTTATCGGCCCCTGCTGTGGGAAGATTCAGCGTCTGGACAAAAAAAAGAATAAAAAAAGCAGATTTTACGCGAATACCAATTTTCATTTGATTTCTCCCGGTTTTAGCTTTTACAACTGGTTTATAGTATTTATTAGAATCATAATGTTCAAAATATATGTCATTTATTTACATATTGAATTTGCGTTATAATAATATAAATTCAAAATAACACGTTTATAACTACGAAAGATGGTATTAGGTGTCAAGGTATACGATATATAGTGTTTCAAAGAATCCACCATATGGAGTAAGTCAAGCACCCTCTGTCTTTCTTTATCACTGAGGGCAAAAGGGCTTATCGTTTTTCGGTTCGAATGGACTTGAGCACTCGCCTGCCGTGGGATCTGCTGTCGAAATTTCCATGGTTTTATTTTCTAATAAAATCATGGTGAATTGAGCGGGCTTTACCCGTTTTTAGAAAAACAGAGCTCCCTGCATCTGTTTTACGAAATAATTATTCTTGCATCCACGGCATAGAGGGCTTTTTCGGTTCCTTTGATGGGATTTAAGTCAATCTCTCTGATCTGGGGAAAGTCTGTGACAAGGCGGCCCAGTCGCTGGAGATAATCAGATAGCATGGGGATGTCCATGCCGGCTTCTCCACGAACACCTTCAAGCACGGCATAGCTGTTGATGCCCTGGATCAGATTCATGCTCTCCCGGGGGGAGAGGGGGGCCAGGCCAAACTGGACATCCTTTAACACCTCCACATAAATGCCGCCCAGACCAAACATGATGAGATGGCCGAAATCCCCTTCCCGGCTTGCACCTGCGATGACTTCGGTTCCCTGGACCATTGTCTGGAGCAGAGCCCCCCCGGCATCGGGTATTTCCATGAGCGCATCCCAGGCCGCTTTTGCCTGGGGCATGTTCTGTATGCCCACCTTAACACCACCCACATCACTTTTGTGCAATGGGCCGATTACTTTCATCACCAGGGGAAATCCGATGGCATCACAAGAAGCGGCAAGTTTTTTATCATCTCGGACCTCGCATTGTTCCGGTAATTTAAACCCACATGCCTTTATCACCTGTTCCACTGTTTCCGGTGACAGAATACCTGCCTGGCCTTCAAGGGCCTTGGCAATGGCGGTTTTGTCATACCCGTTAAGGTTGGGTAGATCCTCCTGGGGGGCCTGCCATCCAGCGATTCTGGCCAGGGCCTGGGCCAGGGGGACCTCATCTGGCATGTAAATTTTGCCAAGATTTATCATCTCTTTAATTTCTTCCCGGCAGGAGGTGATACTGCTTAACATGGGCATGATGGGAATGGGGCTGGTGTCCATGGCTTTGGCGAGTTCACGGTAGATCTCGCCGTTGGGTGACATGCCGGAATTGCCGAGCAATACGGCAATGACATCAATATTATTACCCTCTTCCCTGGCCAGAATTTCAAAGATCGCCTTCATCTGTTCGGGGGTTCTGGAGGGCAGGGTATCGATGGGATTTATGAGCGAACTTTCAGCCGGCAGCACCTGGGCCAGGAGGGAAACGGTTTTTTCCTTTAATTGAGCAAGTTGCATTCCCTGACGATACAGCTCATCGGACATCATTACACCCGGACCTCCGGCATCCGTGAGAATACAGGCCCGGCCTCCTTTGAGGGGACCCTTGGCAGCGGACAGTGCACAGGCCACATTCACCATGAGTGAACGCCCTTCCACCCGAATAATCCCGGCTTTTTTAAATAAAGCCGCCACCGCCGTGTCGCTGTTGGCAATGGCCCCGGTGTGGCTGGCAGCGGCCCGTTTGCCAGCTTCAGTGGCACCGGATTTGATTCCCACAATGGCGCAGCCTTTTTTAACAAGGCTTCTGGCGTGGTAAAGCAGCTTGGCCGGTTTTTTCACCGTCTCCATGTAGAGCATTAATATTCTGGCATTGTCCGGCCCATAGTTTTCATTGTAAAGCTCCAGAAGGTCTTCCACGCCCATTTGGATGGAGTTGCCAAGGTTTACCACGTTGCCAAAGGACAGTCCCCGGTTAAGACCCATCTCCATGACATAGTCCACTGTGGCTCCAGAGCCGCTGATGACATCAACCACCCCACCCGGGAGATGGGGAACAATGCCGGCAAATTTGCCTTTATAGCATTTTGTCAGAAATCCGGAGCAGTTGGGGCCGATGAGTGCCATATTTGCCGAGGCTGCGATTTTGAGCATCTCTTGTTCAATCTTTTTTCCTGCTTCATCCTTTTCCCCGAATCCGGCTGTGAGAACGATGACAGCGCCTGCTCCCATGGTTGCCAGCTCCTGGATGGCGGGCAGGACAAATCTGGACGGAATGGCAATAATTGCAAGGTCCGGAGTCGCCGGGAGCTCTGAAATGGATGGATATGCTTTAATGTTCAGGATTTCAGGTGATTTGGGGTTCACCGGCCACAAGTGCCCTTCATAACCATGCTCTTTTATTTTTTCGATTACCCGACCGCCAGGTTTCAGGTCATTGTTGGAAGCACCTATAACGGCGATGCTTTTAGGGTGAAAGAGATTTTGGTAAACTTTTTTTCGGGATTCAGGGGTGGTGAAGATTTGTCGTTCCATGATGGTTCCTTGTTGGTTATTTTCCGGGGTGGGGGAGAATCACTTTGTTGAAACTAAAACCGGTATTCAAGTTCAAAAAAGAGCCGGTCATTATCACCAATGTTCTGAAAGGCCACAACCGTCCCTGATTGATAGAACACAACACCGCCCTTTACCATGACATTGTCCCTTACATCGTATTCCACCTGGTATCTTTCAAAGGCCCCGTCTTCTCCTGCTAAACCGTATAAAGAGAGAAGCATGGTCAGGTGAAGGGTGTCGTGCATGAAGTCCCGGTTCACCCGCAGGGCCGACTGAGAAAGATTTCTCATCTGGCCATCGGGGAGCGCTTCCAAACGGGTGTCAAAATCAAATAAATGGCGATTGGCAAGCTCAATGGAGATGATCGTTTCTGTAAAGCCGCTGTATTCCATGGCCATGAGAAAATCAAATCGAGCATAATCTTTATCCGGCACAGCATAAAAATTGAGACCATGCAACAAAGCGGCTTCGGTTTTAAAAAGCCAGTTGCCAAAGGCAATATCACCACTTACGCCTCCCATTTTTATCCGGCTGTATCTGCGGACAAGTCCACTATTTTCTGTGGCATCCACATGGGCCTGGTTATCAAATATGTAAGCTGAGTAAATGGAGAGGTCCCAGCCACTGAAAACCCCATTGAGGGCTGCCGCAAACTGTTGATTGTCAAGGCTTGTGGAGGGTTCGTCTTCTGGTGGAGCCGATGCGCTTTCAGGATAAAATTCGCCGTTGTAAACAGGGGGCTTGTTAAATCTGGGTTCATGGATCACCATGGTGCTGATGTTCCAGTTTCCCGTGTAAAAATCCAATTTTGACATGGCCACGGGCAGTCGAAGATCACGGATGTCCAGCATACCCGGCTGGCGCATATCCAGGGGGTTCAGGACGTCTGTGATGCGAATATTGTCTGATTTACCCCACACCACAATCTGTCGTCCTGTTTTAAAATCAAGGTGATCGCCCAGGGCCGTCTGTATCCAGGCTTCGGTGATCTCCAGTTCCTGTTCATAGTCATCAAGCATTTTATGGGTGTAGTTCGATCGGTCATCCAATGAATAGGCGGCATCATAAAATCCCCGGGTGCCGATCCTTGCCTGCCAGGTGTCAAAGCTGATATCACCTATGAGCTCCCCCCGGGTTCTGAGCATGGACAGTCCCCGGTAATCAGGGGTGTTTTCCGGGGGAGATTTGTGGGCGAATCCCACCGCCGTCTGGAGGCTGATACTGCCCTGCAGTTCCAGCCAGCTGGGAAGCAACGGGGGGGTGATCTTCTCTTTTTCCAGCTGAGCGGAGGCATCATCAAATCCCCCAAGGAGCTGATCCAGTTCTCCTGTCTCCTCAACAACGACACCTTCGTCATCAAAGCCTGTGAGTAGATCAGCCATCTCATCCCCATGGCAAAGAGGTATTCCCAAGCATGTCATCCAAGTTAAGAACAATAAAATTATAATTCGCATGGTCACCTTTGGTGTCCGTTTTATATGTGTTTTTTTTATATGAAAGGATAGTCTCCAAGGCAACCTCAGCAGAGCCGCCCCCCCGACGGGCAATAGGAACCGGACAATTGAGCTGTCTACAGTTCCGGTCCGGGCCCATTGCCCCTCGGGGGGGGCGGCGGCATAATACCATTTGGCTCCGCGTCTACGACCCTATATTCGTTGTGTCCGCCAGGAGATGTGGGTTACAATCCTTTTTCCAATTGACGAATGGAAAAATACGCTTCATCAAGGGGGGTATTAAACTTAACGTTATTCCATTTGAGAATGGTGCGATGGGTGGTCCGCTTATTGACGGTGGTCTTCATCCAGCGTTCCGTGGCTACCCAGATGCCGTCAATTTGCTCTATTTTCTTTGATTCCATATATTTGATCTTTTGCCCCTCGGTTAACAGGTGGATGGCCCGGGCAACCAGAAAGATATCCTGGCGCACAAAGAGGATGGACTTTTTATAACCATAGCGATCTTCCACGGCCTTGGATGCGGGAAGGGCTTGGATGAGCCAGACCTTGTCACCGTCGATGGCATCTTCTTTCAAAAGCGTATAGGTCCACTCATCAAGCACCCGGTCCGTCATGTCTGCATAGGAAAAATCCGACCCCATGAAGGAAGAGGATTTATCCGAGGTGGCAATGCGCTTGGTTTTGTGCAGATCCGGAAGATAGAGCCACTGATCATCGTCCTTTTCTCCGGCATAATAATCAACGGTGAGAAACCCGGTATCCTTTACATCCGCAGGGGAGAGGAAAAATTGAAGTTTAAGGGTGTCCATCCCCTTGTCCTTGGTGAATATTTTCATTTCCCGTCGACGTTCATGGTTGTTTTTATCAATGAGGATCATATCCACATCGGCGGTCATGTTGTCTCCGTCGTCCCTGGCATCCACCTTTTCCATGATGGTTCGTGCCGAATCTTTGGCCATGGTCGGGGAGGGGAGAGTTATAAGAACGGCCCCCACCAGGATCAATGCCATGGTGTACCTCATTAGAGATGGAAAATACCCCTGTACATCTTGCCTGGAAGCGTTGGGAAAATGTGGTGTCTTTGAAAATGGAAATATCGATTTAATGGTCATGGGCTCTCCTTTGAATTTTTGGCTTTTGCCTGACCCAGCCGAGCTGGATAAGTACCTTCATGAAGTAATTGTTTGCCAACAAAACGAAGATATTATTTCGAAAGTGCTGATACCGACGTTTTCATGGGATTTTTTTCCCGGATCACCAGGGTCATGAGGGCCGGGGCCAGAAAGAGATCTCCGGCCAGAGCCAGAAGAATGGCCAGCCCTGTCATTGCTCCAAAGAAAAAGACATTATTCATGGAGGCAAACATAAAGATGAAAAAGCCGGCAGAAAGTACGATACTGGTGGTGAGCATGGCCCGTCCCGCCGTGTGCAGGGTATGGGTCACCGCGTCTTTTATGCTGCCTGTTTTATTGAAATATTGTTTGAAATGGTACATGAAATGCACCGTGTCATCCACAGCCAGGCCCATGGCAATGGAAGCGATGAGCATGGTGAACATATCAAGGGGGATGTCAAACCAGCCCATGACTCCCAGCACCACCAGAATGGGCCCCAGATTGGGGATCATGCTGATCAAGCCCAATCTCAGCTCCCCGATGAGCAATATCATCATCAGGGTGATCACCCCCATGGCAATGAGATAACTCTGGGCTGCGGCATGGATGGCCGCATGGAGTATACGCCCGAAAAGGGCCATGATGCCCGTGATCTGAACGGACATGGGCGCACCGCCTTGGAGCTTGCGATCCTTGAAAACAGCGTTAAATTGATTGTTCATGTCTTCCATAAAAGGCACATAGGCAAGGGCATCCCGCCAGGGAACCTTTAAGGTGATCCGGGTCAGGCGAAACTGTGAATCCACCACATCTTCAAGATCGTCGGAACCGGAATTCTCAAACAGCAGAAACTCCTGGGGAATCAGTTTTCCATTGTCAGGAATTTTATAGAAAGCAGGATCATTGCCATGCAGGGCCTGGTGGATCTCTTTTAATATGGTGGTCACCGACATCACCTTGCCCACAAACAGCCCATTGATGTCATACAGCTCAAGTTCCCCTGTCAGTTTATCCAGATCTTTTAAAAATTGTTGATCATACACCCCATTTTCTTTGCCCGTGTCCACAACGACCTCAAGGACCACGCTTCCCTTGAGGTTTGCATCGATCAACTCGGTGTCCTTTCGAACATCCAGCTCTGACGGCAGCCAGTTTAAAAGGTTATGGGAGAATCGTAACTGGGCAACCCCGGATACACCGGCAAGGATAAGGATGACGGTGACGGTGACAATGAATTTACTTCGTTTCATGGAAGTTAGGATGATCCAGTCAATCAGTCGATCCATCTTGGAGGGCTGGCTGTGATGGTTTTCTTTTTTCTCTTTCAGGGGTATCAATGACAGGAGGGCCGGCAGCAGCATCAGGGTATAACCCAGGGAGAAAAGTACTCCCAGAGCTGAAAAAATACCCAGGTCACCAATGGGAGCCACCTTGGCGGTGCTGAACGAGGCAAGACCCGCAGCCGTGGTTAGAGAGGTCATGACAATGGCAAGACCCGAGTGGGCATAGCTTACCTTGATGGCCGCGTCTTTGTCTGTGCCTTTCCTGAGTTCTTGAAACACAAGGGAGAGGACATGGACGCCGGCCCCCACCCCCACTGCAAGTAAAAAAGAGGGGAGAATAATGGTGGGGGTTTTAAATTCAATGGAAAAAAGGGCCATGGTGCCCAGGGTGGATATAAGGGAAAAGGCCACCACCACAAGGGGTAATACCACGCCACTTAGTCGTCGGAACATTAAAAAGAGACACAGGGAGATGACCAGGACCGCAAGGCGGAGAAATTGTTTCATGTCCTTCATCATGAATTGTTTTACGACGTGGGTCACCACCGGCGTTCCTGCCAGATGAATATCAAAATCCTTGTCGTTAAAACGCTGGATAAGTTCCCTTGTCTGGGTGACCATCTCTCCGTTTTCTTTGTCGGTGATATATTTCAGGGGGGCCGTGTCACCATCGCCTGCATTGGGCTCATCAAACCCTGACAACAGATCCATTTCATTGTCGGTGTCACTGTAAACAAGGCTCTCCACCACCATGGAAGTGAAGGTACCATCCACGGAGATGAGTTGGTTACGGTACAAGGGGTTTTCCATGACCCTTTTTCTCAACACCATGAAAGCCTTTGCATCTTCGGGAAATTTTGCCAAAAGATCGTCCACCAGAAGGGTATCTTTCTCTCCCCGGGTATTTCTGGCATTGACCATGGAGGTAATCTCCTTAACGTGGGGGATTTCTTGTTCCATAGCCTGGTGCAATGCCTTGAGCCGGGTGAGAAAGCCGTCTGAAAAGATGTCTTTGCTATGAATGACAATGGCCATCATATCGTCCCGGCCAAACTGATCCCGGAACTCATTGTAGATGCCCAGGATGGGATCATTTTCCCGCAACATGCCCTCATTGGAGGTGTTAATGGTTAAAAATCGTATCTGGGAGCCCAAAATCACTGTAAAAATAATTATCATAATTACCACTGGCAGTCGGAATCGAATTACCAACTCTGCCATGCGGTTAAAAAAAAGTTCCGAGGTTTTTCCGGAAGTGTTCATCTTTTTTCCTGTCTGTTTTAATTTTACTTTGTTAAATTTGTTAAGGTGCATGTTGGACTCCAGGGACTTTTGTAAAAGCTGCGGGATTCAGCCTGACTCATATTAGTCTTTATCAAACCCATTTATTCCATTGAGGAAAATGGTTGCAATGAGATCTGGGTATTCAGCAAAAAAGGAGTCTCCATACCCCGGTGGTTGAACTTTTTCCAGAATGGGTGCAAAGAGAAAACGTGACGTCATCATGCTGATGATAAGGGGACCAATGGCTGCAGGAGAGATTTTTTTGCCGATTCTGACAGCCAGAGGCTTGCAGATACCTTGCTCTATGATGGCCATAGCTTTTTTTCCCCATTGGGATTTGTGCTCGGTGATATCTGGATCATCATGGGGCAATTCCGCCAAGGTGACGATCATATACTCCCGGTTTCTGGAAATATATGCCACGGCCCGGTGGATAAATGTTCGGATCTTTTCCTCAATGGGAACGTCCCGGCATAGCTCTTGTTCCAGGATCTCCAGATAACCGGAAAAAAAGGTGTCCAGGATGACCATGAGCAGTTTTTTCTTGCCGCCGAAAAAATAGTTGATCATGGCCAGATTTACCTCGGCCTTTTCGGCCAATTCCCGCAATCCAATGCTGGCGTATCCTCTTTTGGCAAATAGAACCACTGCTGTTTTTATTATACGATCCCGGGATTCAGGTGTATTTTTTTTTCCCATTTTGTCTCCGATGGTGTTAGTTAAACATATGTTTAATTTTTTATCATGGCAAAAATGTGTTGTCAATGGATTATTTAAACGTTTGTTTAAATCAGTCGTTGATATTTGCAAAACTGACTTTTCACCATGATGGTAGGCAGGACAACCATTGGTAATATGGTATAGATAACGTATTTTATCAGGGGGGGTGCAGCGATTATATTAAACAACGCAATCATTATCTTTTGTGCCATGGCCATTATTATAGGGGTGATATTGTGTGGTTTTGCCGGTATCAATTCTGTAAGTTGTGGCAAAAAAGGGAAAAACTTTGGTTTTTTTACTTATCTTGATGTTTCATCCCTGACGGATCAATATCCAGCGGGCTTTTGGTTTTCTTGATGGTCTTTGATTTAACCGTATGGGTGTAAATCATGGTGGTTCGTATACCACTGTGACCTAACAGTTCCTGGATCGTTCGGATATCGTAGTTTGCCTGAAGCAGGTGACTGGCAAAACTGTGCCGAAAGGTGTGTTATTTATAACGACGATGACAAAAAACTAATTACACCATCAATGTTAATCTATATTCCTCCTCAAGTAGAACTGCGTGGTTTATTTTCCCCTCCCACACCACCCGGCATACGGATTGCGTACCAAGGCGGTTGGGCTGATCAGGCAGATCAGTTACCGGGCAGCCTTGGCATCACTCTTTTGATCACGGCTTCTTTTTTTTCGGGTGTGTATCGCATGAACTTTCTCCTGTGGTTCTATAATAAAACTTTTCAGTTCATGTGACAACTATCCTAACAGTGGGGGTGAGCGGCTTGGCTTTAAAATAAATGCTAAAGAGCAATGTTATAACGGCATTCGCTTTGTACCTCTGCCCGCCTTGCACAATACGCATAACGGGCACCTGAATTCGTGCCTATGGACATGGGATCTTCGGCCCACTGTCCTGCCGGCCTGAACACATCAATATCCATGTAGCTCGATGAGGCCCCAAGCGCTTTTGATTCAAGGACAGTCATCATCGGTGCACCTTCTGCGGCCAGGGTACCATCGCCGGCTTTCTTTTCTTGAGCTTGATTTTAAGAATGATGCCCATTTGCATCCCTTGAGATGGATGTGGTATGGGTATTAATAAGGTTACAAGTATTAAATATCACTAACAGGAGCGATTATGGATAAAAAACTGGTGCTGATCACTGGGTGTTCAACTGGTATCGGGCGTGCCCTTGCTGAGGAATTTCACAAATTGGGAATGTACGTCGTTGCCACGGCCAGAAATCTTGACTTCATTGCCGATCTCCGGGATAAAGGAATCAAAACCCTGTCCCTGGATGTCAATCAGATGGACCAGATTCACCAAGTGGTCAGCACTATTCTTACCGAAGAAAAGCGCATTGACATCCTTGTGAACAATGCCGGTTATGCCCTGATGGGTCCGACGGTTGAACTTCCCGGGGACGAGGTGGCAGCCCAATTTCTGACCAACGTGTTTGCGCCGCTGGCATTGATTCAGCAGGTTGCCCCCATCATGAAACAGCAGAACAGCGGTATGATTGTCAATGTCGGCAGCGTATCCGGCATCTCTACAACGCCTTTTTCTGGAGCCTACTGCGCCTCCAAGGCTGCACTCCATGCCTTTTCCGATGCCCTGCGCATGGAACTTGGCATGTTTGGCATCAAAGTGGTTACGGTTCAGCCGGGAAAAATTGAGTCGCACTTTGGTGTATCCGCAAAAAAACACATTGCGCGGGTTCTGCGACAGGATTCCTGGTATCAAT
The DNA here is from genome assembly GCA_963674605.1 of uncultured Desulfobacterium sp. GTDB lineage: Bacteria > Desulfobacterota > Desulfobacteria > Desulfobacterales > Desulfobacteraceae > Desulfocicer. The sequence continues at coordinate 4,639,437 of OY771474.1, forward strand.
CCATGGAAGGGGCCATAAATGCCCGGGCAGAAGCCTCCCAGGACAATGCCACCCCGGTTGAGATTTTTGCAGGTAAATTGGTAAAGAACCTTATGGCTGAACGGCCACCTGAGATCATCCGTATTGGAAACATCAGCACCCTCATGCCCCTGATGAAAAAATGGTTGCCCACCTGGTTGCTTGATCGTATCCTAAAGAAAAAATTTGGCCTTTGTTAAATTTCTCATACTTGTTTTATTATTGGGGCGAAAGTAATGGTTGAAACAAGTTGCAACTCATTGAAGGTAAAAGAGAAAGGTTGCCAAATTTAATTTCGTCCTATAGCATTTAAAAATGGGAATAAAATGTCCAAATCCGAGATAACAAATTGTAAATGGTATTATAGACCTTTTGGGGTTTGGGTATTCATACTTTCCATTGGCCCTTTTGCATTGCCATTTTTAATACGAGCACCACAGTTTAATAAAAACATCAAAATGGATCATTTCTATTATATGTATTGTTGCGGTGTATTCCACTTATTCGGGATATCAGGCTTATCAAATAATTAATAATCCAGAAGAATTAAAAGCAATGCTTCAAAAATATCTAACACCCGAACAAATGGAAATGTTTAATATGTTTGAAAATATGATGAGCGGTGCTATGTAGTTAAATTACTACCTAACTCCTATGATCCGCCCTCTATTCAATAGGCAATAAAATCAATAGGCAATAAAAGGAGAAATTATGAAAACGATAGAAGCGATACGTGCACGTCGAGCTGTCAAACATTTTGATGCTAACCACGTTATGACCGCTGAAGAAGCAAACGAGATTTTATCGTTAGCGGTTCTTTCACCAACAGCCTTTAATATCCAGAACTGGCGTTTTGTTGTAGTGGATGATGCCGACTTGAGGAAAAAGATCAGAGAGGTGGCCTGGGATCAGTCACAAGTTACCGATACATCTTTGTTTATAATTCTTTGTGCAGATCTCAAGGCTTGGGAAAAGGAACCTGAGCGTTATTGGGCAAATGGTCCAAAAGAAGTTCAGGAGTTTATGCTGCCAGCTATAGATAACTATTATCGAGGCAAGGAACAGGTGCAAAGAGATGAAGCCATGCGATCCTGTGGCATTGCTGCCCAGACGATAATGCTTGCTGCAAAGTCATTGGGGTATGACTCCTGTCCTATGGATGGTTTTGATTTTGAGAAAGTTGCGCAGTTAATTCACCTTCCAGATGATCATGTAATTGCCATGTTTGTGGCAATTGGAAAAGGCACGAAACAGGCATGGTCACGTCCGGGGCAACTCAGCCTCAATGATGTGGTCATCAAAAATGTGTTTGAGTAATAACTTAACAAGGCAAACACTGTTTTGCCGTTTCGCGGTTCCCGTCTATGGACAAGCTGAGATTACCCAAATGCATGTCTATATTATGAATCAGCTGGCCGAAATACCATAATTGCCCGGCAATTAGGATTACAGTGATATTATGAGAGTGCTATTCTGGTATTGTGATAAATTTGCCTGGACTCCCACAATAAAGACCCTTGATTCTGTTCCAGAATCTGGGCCGGAAGCAAAGGAAGATGTTGTGGTTGCCTTTGTTCATGTGGAGTCAAGGGATATTGAAAATGGTGGTTCGTCAGAGACAAAACTTGTAAAAAATGCCAAATGGCTTGCCCGGAAATGGGATGTAAAGAAAATTTTGCTCCACTCTTTTACCCATCTGGCCGAGGAGAAAGCAGAACCAGACCAGGCAAAATTACTTTTGGATCGGGTGCAGGAAAGACTTGTTAATTCCGGGTATGAGGCAACCCAGACCGCCTATGGACATTTTAATGATTTGCATATTGAAGCCAAAGGACACCCGTTGGCCAGAATTTTCAAGGAATTTTAGACATCCTTCATATGACCTCAAAAATACTTTGCAGTTTCTTGGGGAGTCAGATCTTATTGATTTCCCGTTTATAAAGCCTGGATTACAGCGCTATATGGATACAGCCATGGGAAAACGGTAAATTAAAAACTGCTGACTCCCTTGTTTGTCAGATCTGCGGTTATGTGACCCACAAAAAAGCTCCCAAAGAATGTCCGGTCTGTGGCGCACCCAGGGAAAAGTTTAAAACCATTGAATAAATTTTTGAGTTTATATAAAATACTTGAAATGCAATTGGTTCACTTGGCTCCATCGCCGGACATTTCCTTCCAAGAATGTCATCATTATTATAAAGCAATGCTATGGATTCTATAACACAAGCTTCACTGGGAGCTGCGGTAGCCTATGCCAGTTGGTATCGTCAATTGGGTAAACCGGCTTTGTTTTGGGGGGCCGCGATAGGAACCATTCCAGATCTGGATGTCCTTTTGTATCCCTTCCTGGATGATATCCAAAGGCTTTACTGGCACCGCGGCGAGTCACATTCTTTAGCCTTTACAATTATTGGCAGTTTTTTAATAAGTTGGCTGCTCTGGAAAAGAAGGTGGAAGGACAAGATAACCTTTTATCGTGTCATTACAGGGGTATTTCTGGTCATTGCCACACATATCACAATTGACTACTTTAACGTCTATGGAACTCAATTGCTGGCGCCTTTCTCACGATACGGATTCGCACATGGCAATATGTTCATCATCGACCCTTTGTATACATTGCCTCTGCTTGCGGGAATATTTTTAGCAGGAATCGACACTGGAAAATTCGGCTGGAAGGGGAATACTGTTGGTCTGATCATAAGCAGTCTGTATGCGCTTTTTTCAATAGTATCTCACACATACGCTGATTACACCTTCAAACAACAACTTGAAGAAAATAAGGTTGAGGTGTTCGATTCAATTACAGGTGCTAGCCCCATGAATACACTGCTGTGGAGACATATTGCAAGAACCGATGAGGGAATCCTGATCGGCTATTTTTCCATTATCGGAAACCATCCTTGTGAAGAGATTTCTTTCGATCTTGTTAAAAGGAATGACTCTCTACTCGCGCCATTTAAAGACCAACGCAATGTTAAAGCTGTTAAATGGTTTTCAAAGGGATTTTGGGTGGCCCAAATGCAAAACGATGTTGTTACACTCTCTGATCTTAGATTTGGAGAATTTCGCTCAAGAATAAACGCCCCATCAGACGAATGGCAGTATATTTTCTCCTGGAAAATCAGCGAGGACCCGGATATCCTCACACGCTATTCACCCTCAATAAGGGATAGCAAAGCTGCTGTCACAGTCCTCTGGAAGCGCTTGATTGGCGCCTGTCTAACCTATTTATAGGGTTCAAGTGTCATAAAATAAAGATAGAGGCTATTATGTTGACTTTCGGACTACACAAAAATGTCAATATTGATTTTATCAATCGTAACTTTTTTAGCCAACTTAATGGACGTAATGGGATCAAGCCCCCTTGAGGTGGCCCTTGCCCAACAGTACAAGGCGACCAAAGGCATAACAGTAGCTTTTTTAAACCGACGAATAACAGACTAATTATCGGAGGCAGATTATGACGGAAGACCATATCGATCCTAAAGTATACGACTTATACGATGACTATTGTCATACACAGATGACGCGGCGTGAATTTTTTACTAAAGCCTCAGCAGTTGTTGTCACCAGCGGGTCCGCACTTGTCATGGCTGAAGCACTGTTGCCGAGGTACGCCAAAGCTCAAATGATCTCTTTTACGGATGAACGTATCAAACCACAATATGTTGAGTACGATTCTCCCGGTGGTACATCGGGCAAGATGCGTGGATATCTGGTGAAACCTGCGGGAAAAGGTCCGTTCCCAGCCGTCCTGGTTGTTCACGAGAATAGAGGATTGAATCCATACATAGAGGATGTAGCCCGTCGCATGGCAGTTGAAGGCTTCCTGGCCCTTGCACCTGATGGATTATCACCCATCGGTGGGTATCCGGGTAACGATGATGATGGCAAGATTATGCAGAAGTCATTGGCCCCAGACAAACTGTTCACGGACATGCTCAACAGTGCCATGTTCTTAAAGAGCCACGAATTATCCACAGGTAAATTGGGAGCAACCGGTTTTTGCTACGGCGGGGGTGTTGTTAATAAACTTGCGGTGAGCATGGCTGCAGACTTGAATGCAGGCGTGCCATTTTATGGTATAGCCCCGGCAACGGAAGATGTTGTTAAAATTCAGGCCCCCCTCATGATGCACTATGCCGAGGATGATCCACGGGTAAATGCTTCACAAAAAGAATATAAAAAAGCGTTGGAAGCAAGCAATAAAAATTTTATCATGCATACCTATGAAGGCACTCGCCACGGATTTCATAATAACTCAACGCCACGTTACAATGAAACCCAGGCAAAAGTTGCCTGGGAACGTACGGTCTCTTTTTTTCAGGAGCACCTTGTTTAAACGAACAAGTATGGGGTTTGGTGCCATAGACGAGAAATATTGTAAGTTCTCAATAACCCGGGGTAAAGTGGACCCCATATTTCACGTCTATCATGCTTAAACAAAAGGATTTTTGTAATTGTTCACCGAAATTTAAAGGTTCAAAATAGCAGTGGATCTGAACCTTTAAATGAACCTTTAAGGGATTCAGCGGATTGAGGAGCTGGAGTATCCAGTGGCTGCGCTGCGCGAAATGCTGCTTAATGCACTGGTGCATAAAAGAAGGTCATTGGGAAGTAATTGAAAGATAAGGTATCTTAATAAAAGGAGGTTACCCTCTGTTCGTAAAATTTGCCGGTGATGCAGACGTTAAATTTTCTTGACATTTTTTAAATCGTTGCATATAAAAAACCAGTAAGTCCATTATATTAGACATATTGGTTTATATTTTATGAAAAACTTGATCCAGCTTCCCTCGGAATTTGATTACAATTTACTGTTACACGCTTTGAGGGATTATAAAAAACCAAGAGATAAAATCAGAAGCCTCCTCAGGGATAAGGATATCATAAGGGTTAAAAAGGGCCTTTATGTGTTGGGCAAAGAATATAATAAACCTTATAACAAATTTGTTCTGGCTAATCTGATTTATGGACCTTCCTACATCACAGGTCAGACGGGTTTAGCCTTTTGGAACATGATTCCGGAACGTGTTGAACTGATGATCAGCATGACAGCCAAAAGAAAGAAGGCGTTTGAAACCCCGATTGGTAGATTCTCTTATTTGTATTGCCCCAAAAAAGTATTCAACATTGGTATTCAGCTTGAAGATACAGGAGATCAAAAAAAATTTTTAATCGCTTCTCCTGAAAAGGCGCTGTGCGACATTATAGCTATGCAAACCCATATTTCAACGAAAAAGGCGATGAAGGAATTCCTTGAATTGATGCGATTGGATTACAGCGTTTACAAAAAATTTGATCTGCCTTTATTGGAAGAAATCAAGACTGGATATGGAAGGCAAAGCATAAGACTGCTGGTCAATTGTTTAAAGGAAAATTATGTTTGATGAAAAAATTGAACAAATGCTGCGCAGGTATGAGTTACAAACGATTCAGGATCATGAAAATTCACTTAAAGAAATTATACAAGAAATCGTTTTGCTTGGTCTCTGGCGGTCCAAATTTTATGAGAAAGCTGTTTTCTACGGGGGGAGTGCTTTGCGAATTCTACATAAACTGGACCGTTTCTCTGAGGATTTGGATTTTTCACTGATCAAGCCAGAAAAAGCATTCAATCTCAAAAGATATCTCGATGCGATAAAATCAGAACTCGAACTATGGGGTTTTGAGGTTCATGCGGAAGAAAAAGACAAGAAGAATAAAAGCACGATTGATTCCGCTTTCATCAAAGCAAATACATTGATTCACTTATTAAAAATTGATTCAAATTTGAAAACCCATAAAAATGCTGTGATGAAAATAAAACTTGAAATCGATCTGGAACCGGCTATCGGGTTTGCCAGCGACCTCAAGTATCATCTCCATCCGATCCCCTTTACCATTAAAACCATGACATTGCCCAGCTTGTTTGCAGGCAAAATGCATGCTTTGTTATGCCGTACAATAAGAACCAATATCAAAGGTCGGGATTGGTATGATTTAATCTGGTTTGTGAAGAATAATATCCCTTGTGACCTGCATTATCTTCAGAATAAAATGGTACAAACAGGCCATATTAATTGTTCAGAGGTGTTGACCCATGAGAAGCTTGTTGGACTGATATCCAAAAAGATTAAAGAGATTGATTTTTCCCTGGCCAAAAACGATGTTGAACCCTTTTTAAAAACTTCAAGACAGAAAGATGAGCTGAGTCTATGGTCTGATGCATTTTTCAATGATTATCTAATTCATGAAATCCGTGTCTTGGAGAATTGATCATTTGATCCTGTCCCTTGACCGTGTCCAGCTTTTTACCGACAAAGTCGCGGTTCATGGAGATGTCCATGTCCGAAAGTCGCTGGTAATATCCCAGTCGCCGGCCCAGGACGAAATTGTTCTGGGCCAGCTGTGGAAATATCTCGGTGAAGTTTTTTGAGATTTGGCATTACAAAGACAATCTTGTTTTGCCGTAGTAGATACCATAGAACAAAGCGGGGTCGGTTTTGCCCCCAAGTCGCAGTATCAGGTACAGAAAAAAGAGGCAGATAATCAGACCGGCGTTGCCTGCGCCCTTTTTCTGCCAGCGTCGTGGTGACACCTGGGCTTTTCCGTTCAGGTAGACCCGCTGTCCAAGAGAGCGCAGTCGGATGGCAAGTTCCACGTCTTCCATGAGGGGAATGGCCGGGAACAGGTTTCTTTGCATTACCGGTTTTCGCCGGAAAAATTGTACCTGGTCTCCGAAACTGATACCTGAAATTTTTACTCTTGCATGATTTAAAATTTCGATGATCCGACACCGGAAACGGGTGTAGCGATCGGAATCGTCGGTGTCGAACCGACAGCCGACGGCCCCTCCGATGACTTTTTTCCTGGTACGCAAAACCTGGATAATTTTATAAAAAATTCTGGAGGGAACCCGGGTGTCGGCATGGATGATGACCGCCACATCCCCGGTGGCTTTTTCCAGGCCCGCCCTGATTTGACCACCCCTTCCACCCCCTGCCCAGAACGGGGCATCCATGACCAGGTACCGGGCACCTGCCTTTTGGGCTATGGTCAGGGTCTCATCCCAGGATCCGCCGTCCACCACGATGGCTTCTTTGACCCAGGGCGAAGCAAGAATCCGTTCAAGGCAGGGGCCAAGGTGGCCGGCCTCATTGAGTGTGGGGATAACCACAGAGATACTCCGACAACTAAAGTCGGCAGGGAAGGCCTGATAAATAAACTCTTCAGATCTTCCCATGCCGGACAATTTTGGCATTAGAATTCACCATACTCAACGGGTCGACCGGAGGGGTCCTGACACCAACCAGGGGTGAGACTGTCCGCACAGGCGTCTTCGTCGTTCGTGTACTCGGTGCTCCAACCTTCCCAACCATCGGAAAAGTTCTTCACATTGGAAAATCCCATGAGATGGGCATGGAGGAAGCTTAACGCAGACCGGTAACCGCTGCCACAATAGAAATAGACATTCCTGTCAAATTGGCCTGCTGTCATTCCTGAACTTATCCCAACAGACTCCCACAGATTTTTTACTTCAGTAAAGCTCCGGAGACTTCCGTCTGAATCGGTGTATTCCAGGGTGTAGTCATCTGCGTCATGGGCCCACACGGCATTGGGAATGCGGCCTTTCTGGACCACGTAATTGTAGCCTGAAATTTCTCCTATGTATTCGGGGTAGCTGCGTACATCGGCGACCACAACGGTGTCTGTATCCTCGTATATTTGGGCCATTTCGGTCACGGTGGCCAGGTGTTCTGGGCAAACCGTTCCGGTGAATTCTGCAGCGGGGACCGCTTCGTTGATCTGGGTTTCTCCGTCGTAGCCTGCATTGATCCAGGCGGAGTAACCGCCGTTCAGGTAACGGACATCCTTGACTCCGGCATAGGTCAATATCCACCACAGGCGTGCGGCAAAAATATTGGAATCGCTGTAAACGATGACGGTGGTATCTTCGGTTATCCCCATATCTGCCATGGCGGCATGCAGCTGGTCGTCGGGCAGCAGGAACCATCGCGGATAGTCATTTTCGTAAATATCGGAATCGGAATGGATAGCTCCGGGGATATGACCGTTCTTGTATGCATCTGCCCATTCCAGGGTACCCCACTGGGTTTCAAAGATCATGTATTTGTGGTCCCTGTCGTAATCATAACCCGCAGGTGCCGCAGTGGTGCTGCCCGGGGCATGATATTCCATCACCTGTTTTATCCAGGCTGGATAGACCAGTTTCTGGTACTGGGGCAGCGTTTCCATGGGAAAGGCTGCAGGGTCAGATCCAGCCCATTCACTGATGGAGCCGTCGTAATTGCTGGCCTTGTCATACCCCAGGAGGCGGAACAGGAAATAGGCAAAGCCACTGCGAATACCAATGGTGCAGTATGCAGTTACTTCTTTGTCTTGGGTAATACCCCTGGATTCGAACAGGTCTTTCAGATTTTCATAGGGCAGAACAGTCTTGTCCTCGCTGAAATACCAGGCGTAAGGGATCTGAACAGCACCGGGAATATGACCGCCTCTGGCTTCTCCATACCTTTGCCATCCGTTAAATTCCTCGTCCTCCCGGGTGTCCACCATGGCAAAATTACTGTTGCTCATATGCGCTGCAATGTACTCCTTGTCAGAGGTAATGCTTGTATTTAATTGGGCTGTAAATACAGAAGCGGGCCGTGTATTTGCCTCTATCTGGGCGGTGTTACCGTCAGCCAGCCATTTGTCCCAGCCTCCGTTGAGTATGCTGACCGATGGGCATCCCAGGACTTCCAGCATCCAGAACAGACGTCCGGCACCGCCAAAGGAAGCGGTGGTGTCATCATAGATAATCATGGATAAGGTCCGGGTCAGTCCCATCTGGCCCAGGGCCTGTTCAATCTGCTCCGTGGGAAGAAGATTGCTGTCCGTGCCCAGGAACTGCTGCCAGGGAATGCTGATGGCTCCGGTTATATGGCCCTGGGAATATGCAGCGGTGGACCTGGTGTCAAGGATGACGACTCCGGCCTGGCTCAGATCGTCTGAGTTCGCCAGCAGATTTGCATTTGGATAACTTTTCTGGGTGACACTGGAACTGTTGCAGGCCATGAACAGTGCTGATAATATAAGCACCACAGCTCCTGCCAGGACCATCCGTTGTTTCTTGTTCATCAGGATTCTCCTTCCATGATAATGTTATAGTTCTTTTTACAATAATAATTGTGGCTTGGTCATAACATGGGCCGTCCATTGACAGGCCCTGGGTATTTTGCTAACAGCACCACCTACCATGATGACAATAGAGATAAGACAACAAGGCCGTTACGGGTGGACAGGAATCCGGTTAATGATACCGGTGACCATCGGTCTCCTGTACGCCATGCTGGCCATGGAACCGGATCTCTCCATGTCTGTTGCCATGCTTGTGGGTATCAGTGGGGTCATTGTCATTCTTCTTGCACTGGATCAGTATTTGATCAATCAGGGGATGCATTGCTGGGCTCCGGGCCTTGTACTTGGTTTTGCCCTGGTTTTCAGGCTTATGTTTATCTGGCGTGCTCCGGTCTTGTCTGATGACATCTATCGTTATCTGTTTGACGGTCTCATGGTGCTCCATGGAGTCAACCCCTACAGCGCAGCCCCGGATACAGCCCGACTTTTCACCCCGGCATTGGTTGATCTCTTGCCCCTGGTTAACCATTCTCATCTGGTGACCCTGTATCCGCCGGTTGCCCAGTTCGTGTTTGGCGCAGGTGCGGCCCTCGGCATCTTGATCGGCCCCTTGGTGGGCATGAAATTGGTGCTTTCAGCCATGGATATGGGGTCGTGCATTCTCCTGATCGTTCTGCTCAAAGAGTTGGGCCTGCCGATATCAAGGGTGGCTCTCTATGCCTGGAATCCCCTGCCCATTCTGGAAATCGCTGGATCAGGCCACGTTGACGGTGCTGCCGTTTTTTTTGTCCTTGGCGCCCTTATCCTGGCAATCCAGCCTGGGAAAGGCTTTTTTTCCGGGGTATTCATGGCCTTGGCCGTTCTGACCAAGTGGGTTCCCTTGATGTTTGTTCCCTTCTGGCTGCTCCTGCTACTCGGTAAGACACGGGCAATGGCCCTGGGGACATTTAGTGCTTCCGGATGTCTGATGGCAGCCCTGTTCTGGCCTGATCTGACCAACGGCATGACAACCCTGGGTCAGTATCTCCGTCACTGGGAGTTTTCAGGACTCCTGTTCCGGGCATTCCGGAATTTGACCGGTTCTGGTGAGATGGCCCGGATCTGGCTTATGGTGCTGTTTGCCAGCACTTCAGGCGTGCTGCTTTTAAAGCATTTCTGCCGGCCCAGGAATTCGGAATTTACATTTGCCTGTATGGCAACTCTGGGCGGCGCATACCTGATTCTATCCCCCACGGTCTATCCATGGTATGCCCTTTACCTGGCTGCCTTTCTACCCATGGTCCCGAAGCCTGCAGGTTTGGTTTTTGCCTGGTCGGTGATGCTCTCCTACCGGATTCTCCTGGTCCGGAACCTCACCGGTTTGTGGGTAGAGGATGATCTCACACCGTTGATGATTGTGGCGGCTCCGGCAGCGATTTTGATTGGTAACTCGCTGGTGAATGCCATCAACCCTGGTCGAAAAAAATGAATGGGCGGCGGTATAATGCCATTTTCATTGTTCGTTGTGTCCGCCAGGACATGTGAGTTATTGGGAAGATATGCTGAAAATTGCCGTTCCAAGCATGGCATCGTCTGTTAATAAGAGACGATCATGGATAGGCTGAAATTCTCGCCTGCAGCCGTATTTTTCCCGTAGATGTCCTTTCTGTATCCCAGCTCCAGGCTGAATGGCTTGGATAATTTGAACCCCAGGGCCAGATCCAATTTTCCAAGGTCATAGTCAAGGGTTGTGGTTGGATTACCCGTTGGACCAACCTGGAGATCAGCGTTATCCATGCCGGTAATGCCGTCAAGTTTCACGCGGGTGTAAATGATCGGGGTGATATCCATACCCAGTTCCACCAGGTAGCGAAATTCATCAGCCGGTTCTTGGGCTCTGAAGCGATATCCGGCCTCAATATTAAAGTAACCCGGTATGAAGGGATACAATGATCGGCCGTATAGAATTCTCAATTCCGTATCGTACTGACCGTTGCCCATGGGAACGGCATCCGTGTCATCATAGAATTCCGGGACTTTGATGAGACCCTGGATAGACATCACGCCAAAGTCCCCGGACAAGAAGCGGTATTTCAAGCCCAGGTCCAGATCGGAAAATCCCCGGGTCCTGGCAATCTGGAGATCGTCTTCGGATTTCAGTTGTTTGGCGGCCACCGATGCCAGGATTGTCAGATTATCTAAAACACCGTATTCCATGTAGTAGGTGATATTGGTGTCTGAAAATTCACCGTGATCAGGAAAGGATTGCCTGCTCCCTGAATTATTGAATGCCTTGTCTGCGCTATATGCATTGCCCGACAATTTGTGATATACTACTCCTTTGTCTGCGGTCCAGGCCCCTGCATAACAGGAACCTGCTGCCAGACCCACGATTATCAGGGCTAACAATAGCCATTTCCCTGTGATTTTCATGAACTTCCCCCATGTTTTTGTATTTAAATAGTTGAATAAAAAAGCTGAAATATACGGACAAATTAACCCTGGGTCCAATCGTTTGTTCATATTCATAGCTCTCATGGTATTTTAAATTTCGATATGCATACATTCCTGGTGGTTATCGTGTTATGTCCGGCATTGTCTGTTGCGATTGGGTTCCTGGATTTAATGGAAACTATCAATTGGACGTCGCGTCTCGTTTGGGATAAAATTTCTGAATTGGCCCTGGGAGCAGCTGGGGAAAATCAAGGTAGTAAATCAAGGCAGGAGAAGTAACCAGGCATGAAAACAAAAACGAGTGAACCGGTCTGCATGGGCTGGATCGGGAGGGGAACAGAACTGTTTCTGCCCCTTTTCATCATGATAGCAGTTGCGCTGACCAGTTCGGAGGTGTGTCACGGGGTGGAGCTGCAACGTATTGACGTCCAGACCTTGAGCCGGAACAGGGCCGATTGGATCGTCCTGGATGCACGGCCCATGGCGGTTTGGGAAAAGGCTCATATCCCAGGGGCATACCCTTTTTCCTGGGAGACCCATACCCGGACAGATGTGCAGAATATCCCGTACCGGGTTCAAGAACCGGACATTCTGGCTAAGGCCCTTGGCAGCCTCGGCGTCAGCGTTGATACACCGGTAGCCGTGTATGGTGATGCCGATACGAGCTGGGGTGGGGAAGGCTGGACCTGCTGGACCCTGGCATGGCTGGGTCACCAGGGGCCAATTGCCATTGTGGACGGGGGGGTACAGGCATGGACCGGTGCAGGTTTTGCATTGCTCACCGGCCGGGAGTCTTCGAACCGGACAAAGGTCGTTTACCTGACCCGTCCAATCTCAACCATGATGGTCTCTGCCCAGGGGCTCCATCAAAGTTCCGGAACCATTCAGCTTGTGGATACCCGTTCCACCCTGGAATGGTTCCGGGGGCGGATCCCCGGAGCGGTACATATTCCATGGGAAGAATTTTTTACCGGCAGGACCCGGCAGCCCCTGGACCGGGAATCAGTCTTGGCCCTGTTTACGAAGCATGGAATAACACTGGATAAGCCGGTGATCTACTATTGTTCCGGCGGTGTCCGCTCTGCTTATGCATGGATGGTCCATGGGCTGGCCGGTCTACCCGGGGCCTTCAATTTCGAGGGGGGATTTGAAGAATGGAAGATTGTCTATCCCTGATTTCTGGGTCCATTGACCAGTCGTTTTCGGTGTCAGCGGGCGTTACAGATCCGCCTATCGTTTAGCAACCCTTTCACGAGTTCAACCCCATCATGGGCAATCACGAAAGCAAATCCCAGGGGGAAAAAGCACAGAAAGGGAATGGCTGGCCAGGTTCCCCGCTGCCAGGCAAAAGAAACCGGAACCAGGGAATACATCAATAATGGAAGATTGATTCCCAGGTTCAACAGCACATGGCTGTGGTAGACAGGATGGCAGGTACCAACTTGATTAGCCGTTATCCCGAATTTGGGTGTTCTCCGGAATACACCACCTTTGAATAACAGGCCCTTGATAACCGCCAGGGAAAAATAGGGGGCCAGCCCGATACTCAAGGCAGGAAGCAGGAAGATTGTCCCTATATGTCGTCCCAGCCCTTTCCATAATCCAAAAATCATGTAGTAGGCCACAACGGCAACCCCTGTGAGCAGAAACAGGGGCAGGTCAAACCAGAGAATTTCATGTATACCGATTCCGACCCTGTGCATGAGCATTGGGTAAAGGGTTAGAGTTGCAAGAAATCCAAAGATCCAGCAGAAATTTGCCAGAAGATGGGCGGCCGCTTCGAGTTTGATGCGGAGGGGCAGGGCTGAGTGCGCTATTCCGGGAAGCAGCTTTACCCCAGTCTGTATGGCACCTTTAACCCAGCGCTCCTGCTGGCGCCGGAAATCTGACAGAGTTACCGGAAGTTCAGATGGTACAACGATGTGGTCCACATACACGAACCGCCACCCGGCAATCTGGGCTCGGTAGCTGAGATCCAGATCCTCGGTAACAGTGTCCGATGACCATCCCCCGGAATTGTCAATGGCACTTTTCCGCCATATTCCCGCAGTCCCGTTGAAATTGAAAAACAACCCCCGTGAATGGCGGACGGCATGTTCAATGGAAAAATGGGCGGAAAGCAGCAGGGACTGGAGGCGGGTCACCCAGGAATACCCGGTATTGAGAAATCCCCACCGGGCCTGGACCAGACCGATGTCCGGTCTGTTAAAATACACAATGGTCTGTTTTAGGAAATCGGGTTTGGGAAAAAAGTCCGCATCAAAGACAGCAATGAATTCTCCGGTTGCCTGCCTCAGGCCTTCACCCAGTGCGCCGGCCTTGTAACCGGTACGTTGGGTTCGGTGAACGGTATATATATCTTTTCCCAGACCGGACCAGTAAGCCACCCGTTCTTTCACAATCTGGCACGTGCCGTCCGTAGAATCATCAAGGACCTGGATCTGGAGTCTATCCTCTGGCCAGTCAAAGACCGCAACTGCGTCAATGATGCGTGCTGCGACCAGGGACTCGTTGTATAGGGGAATTTGGACTGTGACTAAGGGCAGGGATGGGTGCCATGACCGATCTGGATTGATCGTTACCCTGGTGCGGTTGTACCAACACCAGATCATCCAGATACGATGGAACCCGTATAAGGCAAGGCCGCCAATGGAAATAAAATGCACTGCTGTTAATAGGTCAAAAAACATTTGTATCATTGTCCATCCATCTGAAACCTGTATTGAAAATCGCTTCTGTCATGCCATGTCTGAAAGGGGTACCGACCGATCAAGAGACCTGTTCGGTGCCATCGATTTCCTGTTGGGCCGTCATGTCAGGGATACGATCAGGGTCAACAGGATTCATAAGCGGTTCCAGGGCTTTTGGGGGGACTGACTGCGGTAAAAGGCAAGTGATTTTTTTATGACCAGCGGGAACAGCCCAAGCAGGGCCAGAGAAACGAGAAATCCGGGGGAAACAATGTTGTCCATGGATTCGATCTGGGACAGCTGACTGCCCGCATTGACAACGATGGCCGTTCCCGGTAGCATCCCCAGTTGAGAGACCCAGTAAAATGTCCATAATCGTATGGGCATAAGTCCCATGGCCATGTTAATAAGGAAAAAAGGAATCACCGGGATGAGACGTAGGGAAAAGAGGTAAAAAACGCCCTCTTTGCGGATGCCTTGATTGATCGTCGTAAGGGCTGCTCCGAATCTGTTTTGAATCCAGTCCCGCAACAGATAGCGTGAGAGCAGACAAGCCAGAACAGCACCGATACTGCTTGCAAAGGAAATGATGATCGTGCCGGTCAGGGGGCCGAACAGTGCCCCGGCAGCCAGCCCCAATACCGCTGCGCCGGGCAGGTTCAGGGCAATTGCCGGGATATAAAAAGCAACAAAGGCACAGATGACTCTAATTGGATGTTGAACATAAATTTCCTGGTAGCGTATCCGGGAGGCCTTGATAAAGTCCAATGTTAAATAGTGGTGCATCCCTGTGGAAAAAAATAGGATGATCGACCCGATGATCAGGATGACAATAATCCATTTTCCGGTCATTGGTCTTTTATCTAAACCCATTATCGAATACCTGTTTCCTTGGTCGTGTTTTCGTTTGCAGGCATGTCACAGCCTGATCAGAATATGCACAATACAAGGGGTGGACTCACTATGGCAAATTGTTAGTTTTTATAACTGTGATGAACAAGATAGAAATGCTAAATACCTTCCTATCCATCTGGGAACAGGATAATAAAGGGAGGTGTGTGCTCACATTTTCTATTCGTCGGATAAAAAGACCATCAAAGTCCTTGTCTCTGATGGCATAAAAAGGATTCAGCCCATGAGCATTTTTGGAAAGAACGGATTCGTTAGAAAACAAGAGGTTGCTTTCGCAAAGAAGCTGCTTGTTTGGAAATATGAAAAATCTGGTATGGCTTTGCCCGATGAGAAGACCATATCCGTTCATGCCAGACAAATTGTTGATGATGCGCATATTATAGCAAAAAAAACCGGCGGCAATGTCTTGGAAATTTTGAAAGACGCTGTGCAGGATATTAAAAAGAAAATATAAAAGGAGATTACACATGGCACCATCCCTGGCACTTGAAATATTTTCTGACTATGTCTGACCCTGGTGTTACTTCATCACCGGGAGTGTTGAAAGACTGAAAAATGAGTACGGCATCCATGTCAAATGGCGGGCTTTTCCCCTGCATCCAGACACCCCACAACAGGGCCGTACCCTGGATGAACTGTTCCAGAAAAAGGGCTTACAGGTGAATGTGGATGAAATGATGGCCCATCTGAAACGCACCGCCACAAAACTTGGGCTTGAGCTGTGTGACAGAAAGATGACTTATAACAGTCGCTTTGCCCAGGAGATCGGCCTGTGGGCAGAGACAAAAAAAAGAGGTCATCAGTTCCACATGGAAGCCTTCAAGGCCTATTTTGCACAGGGACGAAACATTGCTGACCAAGTTGTGCTGTCAGACCTGATAAATCGGTCCGGCCTGGATCCGGAAGAGGGGATGCAAATCATTGAAACCAGAGCGTTTTCAGATGCTGTGGATGCGGATTGGGCGCTTTCAAAGGCAAAGAACGTTACCGCTGTCCCAACGTTTTTCATGGGAACAGACAGGCTTGTGGGGGCTCAGCCCTATGAGGCGCTCAAAAAGTTGGTTATGATCAATCACCAGAATTGAGACGGGTGTTCTGTGATGATCAAGTCCCAATGTTGCCTTTGAGGAATCTGTCGTCAATTGTCAAGAACGTTTTGAACCGCCAGTGAAATGGTTTTGGGGGTGACGGGCTTCTGGATAAAGTGGGTATTAAGGTCTGTAAGACCGCTGCGAATAAGGGTATTTTCAGTGTAGCCGGACATTAAAAGCACCCTCAGTCCCGGAGCCAGTCTTTGAAGCGCCTTTGCCAGTTCAATACCATTTTGTTCCGGCATGACAACATCGGTGAGCAGCAGGTTTATGGCTCCCTTGAAGGCGTTAAAAACCGTTTCTCCCTGTTTCCCGTTTTTTGCTTCAATAATGGTATATCCCAGGGATGAAAGGGTTTTATTGACCATGTTACGAACCATGTCATCATCTTCCACCAGAAGAATGGTTTCCGTACATTTTCGATTTTCCATGGGCTTCTTGAACATCGCCATGCTTTCTTTATTAGATGTTTCATATACCCGGGGCAGATATATTTTAAAGGCGGTGCCCTGTGAGGGTTCACTGTATACATCAATATCTCCGTTGTTTTGTTTGATGATGCCATACACCGTGGAGAGCCCCAGCCCCGTGCCCCTTCCCTGACCCTTTGTTGTATAAAAAGGTTCAAAGATATGTTCAAGATTCTCCTTTGATATCCCCTCGCCGGTATCAGAAACGGTGATGCGGATATAGTCCCCAGGCGTAATATCAAAATGGTAATTCAACGTCGCCTCTTCCAGGCTGATTTCCTCTGTTTCAATGGTCAATTGTCCACCCTGGGGCATGGCATCCCTGGCGTTTATGCTCAAGTTCAGAATAATCTGTTCCAGTTGGGATCTGTCTGCTCTGATCAGAAAATTTTCTCCCCCGTGAATAACACTGATGTGTATATCTTCACCCAAAAGGCGACCGATCATTTTAATGATATTGTCGATTTCTTTCTTAAGATTGAGGGTTTTCTTTTGAACGATCTGTTTTCTGCTGAAAGCCAGCAATTGCTGGGTCAACCTGGCTGCTCTATGTCCGGATTCCAGGATGGTGGCAATGTTTTCATAAAGGGGATTTGTTTTATCAATGTCCGGCAAGGAGAGTTCCGCATAACCAATGATGACACTGAGAATATTGTTAAAATCATGGGCCACGCCACCGGCAAGTCGCCCCACGGATTCCATTTTCTGGGCCTGGTGCAATTGGTTTTCCAGCCGGGTCTGCTGCTTTTCAGCCTCAACCCGCTGGGTGATGTCCCGGTCAATCCCCCGATATCCGATCAGTTCATCTTGATTGTCGTAAACAGGGTGAGCCGATGTTTCCAGATAAATATAATCACCGTTCTTATGAACATTGATTCTCATCTCGTTGGTGCTGCTTTCTTTTGAAGAGACAAGGGCTTTGAAACGTTTTTCTGCCCCAGGTTTCAAATCGTCGTGGACAAAATTCGTAAAAATTTTATGGACCACCTCTTCAGGGGTATAACCCAAAATTTTTGTCACGGCCGGACTGGAATAGGTAAATTTACCATCCAGGTCACATTCCCATACCCAGTCATTGATATTCTCAACCATTTCACGAAATTTTGTTTCACTCTGCCTGAGTTTTGCAATGGCCTCATCCCGTTGTTTTTTCCGCTGCGAAACATGGTCCAGCATATTGTTGAAACCGGTGCAAAGATAGCCGATTTCATCATTCTTCCCCTGGGGGGCACGGATGGAGTAATCCGTTTGGGTGGTAATGGTTCGTGTGATGTCTGCAAGCTGGGTAATGGGGCCAGATATCTGTTTTTGAACACAGATGGCCAGAAAGACGGCAAGGGCCAGAATTAACAGGGTTCCGGGGAAAAGCGTCAAGTAGAAGGATCGGGTCTTCTGGATCATCTCATTGGTGAGTGCTTTAATAACAATGGTACCGTAATTTTCCCCCTGATACACCACAGGAACAGCAATGTGAAAGGTGTTCCCCATAAAATATCCATCATTATAATCCGGGGCTTCAGATGGGGGGATCTCGTTGTTGCGGTTAAAAAAGGAAAATATGCTGCCGGATTTATCATACAGAGATGCCGATTGGATATATGCCACATGGGCCATTTTGTTCAGAATATCTGTGGCACCCGGCCGGTCTTCAAAAATTAGGGGAGAAACGCAATATTCACCTACGACTTTGGCATTGATTAATATATTTTGTACCAGTTCGTTTTTTAAGCTCTGGTATTGCAACCATCCGCTCAACATATAGACGGGAACGATGGTCAATATGGCCACCAGCAGAATAATGGCAATGAGTTTTGTTCGAATGGAAACAAAAAGAGAACTCATTAGCTCTTTTCCTCCATGGTTTTCACGATGCGGGCTACTTTGAGCAGTAAATAACTGATGTTCAGGTTAGATGCCGAAGCGGCTTCATTGTTGATTTCAAATCGAATCTGTTCATTCTCAACATACATGTTTATGTGAACGCCCCTGCTTGCATAGCCTTTATTGTCCGAAATTGTGAGAACCGGAAAGTTTCGTGAATAATTCAAAATACTTGACAGGGATTGATGGTCTGTTTTTCCGATGAAAAGCATGTGGCATCCGGCAATTTCAGACAGGTTATTCAGCAACCGAATTTCAACGGGCTTTCCTTTGATGGGCTGCCGGGAAAAAACGGTCTGGAGGATATCCTCAAAGGGGTTGGAACCGATAACACCGATGATAAAATGCTGATTTTTATCATTTTCAATGAAAGGTTCCGGCCATTGAATGAAGCGGGTAAAACGCTCCATAAACACCGATTTTAAAAGGTATTCGTTCTGTTTTGACGGCTGTGCCAGGGAGGGTGTCACGGAAAAATAATTATCTCCGGGAATGGATACAAGGCTGTGGGCTGCAATCAATATAAACAGTAAATATCTGACTTTTATCTGCAATAATCGAATAAGACCGCCCATATTCAGACGTCTGCCGGGGGAGTAATGGTTAAAAAAAATCAAAACCGAAATTCCAGTTTCATGCCCAGGGAAACCGGCTCTTCAATGAATGATGCCTGGCGGGGATATTGTCGGGACAGATTTTCATAAAATTGTATGGCATAGCGAACATGATTCCAACTGACCAGATTCATGGCATACAAGGTTAATTCTGCAGGGGTTTTACAGGGAAGTCTCCAGGAAAAAGAGGTGTTCAATGTAAAAGAGGGTTTGCCGTAACCGTGATCCGTCAGGGCATCATAAATATCATTCATCTCTTCTTTTGAGGCCTCATTGCCATATGCATTGTGTGCATTCTTGAACATGTCCAGCAGGTCAATTTGATTCTGTCCCCAGGAGAACCGGCCATTGATGTGTGATTTCAGGGTGGATGACCACATATGATGCCAGAAGAATTTAATGGTGTGGCTGGGAAAATTGTTAATGCGGTTTTCTGCATAATTATCAACAGGCATGGGGTCGCCATCAGGATTTGTCAAATCTGCAGGAATGATAATCTCGGGATCATAATCCAGTTGATGGGTCCAGGCGTAAGTGAGACCTGTGGTATTTTTTTCCCCTTTAATGGTAAGCCCAGCTTCAATGCCGCACAGTTTGAGACTTCCCACCACATCAGCCCCTGATTCCGTCCAGGAGACTTCGTCCAGAATATTATAATAAAAATTGGTATTAAAATTCATATTTCCAAAATTATGCTCATACATGAGTTCATAGTTGAGCAGGGTTTCCGGGTCCGGTGGTTCCTGGCCATTGTAATGCATGGTGTAAAGTTCAGGGAAATTGGGAATACGAACGGATCTTTGCCAGACAAGGCGTACAATGTCTTTATCCGTTATGCTGGAGATAATGGCCAACCGGG
Organism: uncultured Desulfobacterium sp.; assembly: GCA_963674605.1. Taxonomy (GTDB): domain Bacteria; phylum Desulfobacterota; class Desulfobacteria; order Desulfobacterales; family Desulfobacteraceae; genus Desulfocicer. The sequence goes on from OY771474.1 coordinate 4,659,531, forward strand.
GGGAATAATACCAGTTTGTATAGTCATTTTTATCTGCTCTGCCGGAGAGAAGTACATGGAAATAGGGGTGGAAGGCCAGATTGGCTTCGGTCAGAATGGAATAGGAATTGGATTTGAGATGGGGCATCACAGTTGAGACCTCGTCTCCGTAAGTCTGGTAAAACTTTGAATCATCCGTGAGAACGGCAAAGCGAATGGGATTCCTCATATTAAGAACAAAGGTATTATTCTCCTCTCCCCATTCCGGCAGCCAGTACTCATGGGAGTAGATGCCGCCCAAGGCAAAACGAAAATTTTCATTGTGTTCATAATGCAGCATTACTTTTGCATTTATTTCATTCTCGGAAAAGGAGTTGTTGTATTGGGTGATATCTTCCTGGGGCTGATTTATCCCCTGGTAACCGGCAATTTCCCTGAAAGAGATGGAGTCAAAACCAATGCGGGTTTCCAGAGAAAGGCGATCTGAAAAGGAGTGGGTCTTTTCAAGTTCAATCACAGCACTGCGGGTGCGTGAGCCTGCAAATTTGTCACCGTCGGCATAAGCGGTTTCCTCGGACAGTCTTTGCCAGCTGTAAGAGGAATATCTGCACCATAGATGCCAGTTATTCAAAAAAGAGAGGTCAAGATGGAGTTTGACCTGGGGTGCGTCGATGAAATCAGACAGGTAGGACGGTTCATTGGATCCCAATCCTTTGTTTCCCCAATGGTCTGACATAAAGCCGTATCCATACCCATGGGCGCGATCCACGTATAACCACTTCGTGTTATTTTCTCCATCGGAACGGCTGTAACTGCCGTAAAGATAGCATTGAAATTTATCATTTTCATATCCCTGGGAGGCATAGACGGTTTGATATCGGTAACGGGCATTTGCTTCAATGCCTGCCAGGCTTCCCTTGCTGGTTCCGGCAGTGTGGGTGATAATATTGATAACGCCCCCGATGGCACCGGAACCGTAGGTGACAGAGCCGGGGCCCCGGATGATTTCAATTTCTTTGATATCGTTCATGTCCCGGTTGAAAATTTCCACCAGAGCTCCATCCTGGGTTTTAAAATTCATATTTTTACCGTTGACCAGCAACAGGTAGTGATAGTTCTGGTCCCCCAGAACGCCCCTGAAACCAAACCGGGGACCATTCATATGGTTCACAAAGGTGGCACCAGGTACATACACTTCAATGAGATCCATGATGTTTCTGGCCGGTGTTCGTCTGATGTCTTCGGTGGTTATGAGTGTTCTTGCAACCGGTGCCTTTGCTGCGGACATACCTGTTATGGTTCCGGCCTGGATTCGGACGTTCATTAAATCTTCCAGGGGCAGAGAAAACAATTGTTCGGAATCATGTGTTGTGGGGGGTGAATGTGAGAAATGATTCGAATGGTCTGGTGATGGGGCGGCATTCAGCAGCGCTGGCCTGAAATTGGATAAAAACATCATTCCAGATGCCAGGATCACAAAAAAGAAGCTCTTTGAAGATATGTTTTTCCATTTATGTCTTTTCATGATCTTCGCCGATTGTATTACAGCTTTTATAATGATGTGCGTGAAAAAAGTTGGCCGGTGCGTTTTAATCTGCGTTCTGTTGGTGTTAAAAATTGAGGAATCCACCACAGAATGTGTTGAAAAAATGATCTTGAATTTTTTATGAACCCATCATAAATGAAAGAGGTTATGAAATTATTCCATTAGATACATGATATATACAATGGGCTCAAAAATGCAAGCATATTTTTTTGCGGTTAAATATGCTGATTGTAACGAATCTGGGGGATTGACTGATGTCGGGGGCGGTAAAACAGGCTGGAAATATCAATTCTTTGTGATGACGTTGAATCATCCAAATGCGTTAATCCGGAATATCGACCCGATACAGTATCCGTTGCTAGCAGGCTTTTTAGTGAACTACCGGGCGGCAAAGAGCACCATTTTAGGGCGTTTTTCCATCTCTTTGACCAGGTCTTGCAGGAATCCGAAAGCCATGCATTGGGATTGACAATGCTTAACACAAGTAGGTTTCTCCCCTTCATTGTGTCGAGAAATGCAAAGGTCGCAAAGATCCGTTGGATACGGCAAATAATCAATGGCAATCCCACCCGTTAAGGTTTCATATTCCAGTTCGGTGACGATGATTCCATTCTTACCCGCCGGGAATCCGTGTTCCTGCTGGCAGGCTACCTCGCAGGCGTGGCACCCGGTACAATAGTTGTAGTCGATTAATAATCCGTATTTACCCATTATTCTCTCCTGCGCTTGTTATTTTTTCAAGGGTCACCAAGGTGGTTTTATACTGTCCTCCGCCAAATCCTGATTTGCTGCATTGGGGGCCGGGAATCAACTGGTTAATCTGGTAGTCCCAAACGCCGAACAGATCCGGTTCAGGGCCTTTAAGTTCCGGCATCCACCAGCCGTGGAGTGTTTGAATATGATCCTTACGAATCTGCCGGGTAATCTTTACCTTGCGTTTGACCCGGCCCATATCATTTTTGATATAAATCCATTCCCCGTCGTAAATCTGGAAAATACCGGCGGTTTCAGGATGAATTTCCACCAGTGGATCCGGTTGTTTTTCCCGCAGCCAGGGAATGCCCCGGTGTTCAGAATGGAAAAATAACTGGCTTCGGGCCCCGGTGATCATGATCAAGGGATATTTTTCAAACAGCTTTGGCGTGGATGTGGGACTTTGGGGTGGCTCAGTATAGTGGGGCAGGGGATCCAGATCCCAGGATTCATATGCCTTGCAATGGAGTTCTACTTTACCGGTGGGTGTTTCAAATCCAGGTTGACCATCCTTTCTAAGGGTTCCTTTTTCATGGCGGAGATAGGGTTTAAAAGGGCCTTCCTCTGGCATAACCCATCCGCCTCTTTCATGGATTTCCTTGAAGGTCATGCCCGAGGATGCCAGGCGCTCATTGAAAAGGTCCTCCACGCTGTTCCACTTTTTCATGCCTTCGGGGTTGAATCGTTTGGCCATTTCAAAGTTGATTTCCCAGTCGGATCGGCACTCCCCCACCTGAACCCGTTTTTTGATGATGGACAAAGGCGCCCACCAGGCCCGGAAGCTGTCTTTTTCGGCAAAGGTCGCTGCCGGAAGCACAATATCTGCAAGGGCCATGGTGGTGGGATTGTGAAATAGATCCACCACCGCCACAAAATCGAGTTTTTTCAACGCATCGTAGTGGAACCTGGCCCGGGCCGCCTGGCCTCCTAAAATATTGGCCGTCTGAACCCATGCCCCCTTGATGGGATAGGGTTTTCCCGTATTGATCTGATCAATGGCCATGTCTGGATGGGCCCACCCCCTGAAATTTTTCACCATGGGATAGACATCGGCCCCAATGCGTTTTTTGGTGAGCTTGTTGACCAGTTCTTCCCCATAAAGGTCCACCAGTTCTTCGGTGGAATAGGGGTAGGAGGAGACACCATGGGAGGGCCGGGCAATGACATTTCCGCCGGGAACATCTATGTTGCCGGTGATGGTCCAGAGGCAGATAAGGGCGTGGGCCACCGAGGTTCCGTCCGGGGCCATATCAATGGGAAGCCCCCAATGAAGGGCCGCGGGTTTACTTTTGGCATAGAGGGTTGCCGCAGCTTCAATGGTCTGGGCCGGAACGCCGGTAATGGCAGATACTTTGTCCAGGGGATAATCCTGTACTCTTTTCTTGAGCTTGTCAAAACCCGAGGTCCATTTTTCCACAAACGCCTTGTCATAAAGATCCTGGTTGATGATGACGTTGAGCATGCCCATGGCCATGGCACCGTCGGTGCCGGCTCTGAGCTGGAGGTGGTGCCGGGACCGGGTGGTCATCCAGGTGTGTCTGGGATCCACAGTGATGATTTTGGTTCCCATCTTCATGCAGTCCACCACCCAGTGGCCCATGAAAGCGTCCGGGCAACCATTGGGTGGATTCTGTCCCCATACCAGAATTACCTCCGGGCGTTTCCAGGCGGGGTCCTCATAGCGTTTTTCAAGGAATTGTGAGCAGTCTGCAACGGTGAAATCCCCCATGACCGATTTCATGGCCCCCAGGCGGGGGGTATAGCAGGACTGTCCGGAAAGTCCCAGTTGTGCCCAGTTGGGGCTGCCGAAACTATAGGTCAGAAAGGAGATGGGGCCACCGATGTCCCGGCCTGTTCCCTGGGCAAAAATGACGGCTTCGGCACCGAAATTTTTCTTGATTTCCTTCATTCTCGATTCACAGATGTCAAAGGCTTCATCCCAGGAGATGGGTTCAAACTTGCCTTCCCCCCTTTGGCCCACGCGTTTTAAGGGGCGGGTGATACGGTCAGGATGATACATGTACTGGGTCAAGGCCAGCACTCTGGGGCAGGAACGACCCTGGTTAAAGGGGTGATTCTCATCACCTTCCACCTTTATCAATTTGTCGTCCTTTATGTACAGTTTCTGTCCGCATCCGCCGTGGCATCCCGGGCCGGCAGACCATGTAACCGTGGAAAAAACATTAACATCATTCATGGCCTAACTCCTCTATTAAATGGTTGAAGGCTCGGACACTGCAATAACACGATTCGGGCTTGATCACAAGGTGGACCATCCCACCCCAAAGTGGTCCATGTTGTGAACAAGCCCGACGATTCCTTGGAGCTTTGACTGTTTATGCCTGATCGGCTTGCGCCTTGTATCATATCCAGCTGGTTTCTGAAAAACCACTTTTCCCCATTGTAAATTCGAATTTTTTTATCAGCTGTTCCCCTCGGGAAAGTTTTATTTCATAGGTACCACTGTTTAATGGAATATTCTGAAATCGATAATCCCCAAATCCATCGGTGGTGGTCTGGGCCATTTTTTTTTCGTCTTTAAAAAGGCTCACAGTGAGATCCGGTACGCATTCTTCAATTCCTTTTTCCCGGGTGGCCACGCTGCCGGCAATGAACCCTTTATAAAAGAGATGGCTGTTTTTGTAATAGACCACTCCTCCAGCTCCATTGGCGGTACCTGCCGGATTCTCCAGAGCATTGTCTGCAATAAAGGCCGTCATCTCTTCCGCCTCCAGGCAATGAAAGGTCAGTGCTCCTGTGGGACAGGCCTGGACACACCGGGGGGTCTTCCATCCATCATCCAGAAGATGGGCGCACAGAGTGCATTTCTGGGGGATTTGATGCTCCTCGTTCCAGAAAATGGCGCCATGGGGGCAGGCCTTTACCAGGTCCTTTTTCCCCCTGGACCGGCGGGGATCAATGAGAACAATGCCATCCTGTCTTTTGATGACTTCTCCATTGGGGCTGTGCTGTACACAGGGGGCATCGGTACAATGATAACAGGGCTTTGGCAGGTAGGCCACACTGATATCAGGAAAGGTTCCCTGCTCTTTTCTCAGTATATTCATCCAGCGATGACCGTGGCTGGGCTGGGCCATGGTAACGCCTTCCCAATCGTTGTCCACGTGTTCATCCTTGCAGGCAAGAAAGCAGTTGTTGCAGTTTTCACATTTTTCAATGTCGATGACCATGCACCATTGTTTCATTTTATTTTTCCTCTCCATGGGCTGAACCTTGGGTGTGCGATTTTTCTGATATCTTTTTATCCCAGAGCCTCACCTCAATAAGGCAGGAGTTGGGTGCAGATGAGTGGGATTTTTTGATGATGCCCTTTCCCGGCGTCAACAGGTTGATGCAGCCGCCGATGTCCGTGGAGTTCCCCGGTTCTCCCAATGGGTTGTACTGGGCAGACCCTTCACAGGAGTGAACCACCCCCGGTGGAATCCGTTCCGTTACCTGGGCTGCACACACCACGCTGCCCCGGTCGTTGAACATTTCCACCAGCTGATTGTTTTGAATTTTCCGGGATCGGGCATCCAGAGAGTTGATGCGAACAATCCAGTAATAGTGTCCATCAATGAGGACCCGATGGTCTTTTACATCATTGATGTGCCCGTCCTTGGCGTCAAACATGGTATGAAAGCTGTACCGGGGATGGGGTGAGATCATCTGCAACGGATATTTTTTTAGCATTTCGGTGGAGCGGGGGCCTTCCCACGAGGGAATATATTTTGAGATGACGGGTCGTTCGGGATCATCCGGTGCAAACCGTTTAAGGCTTGAACATTCAAATTCCAGTTTTCCGGTCTGGGTCTGGAGGCCTTCTCTCCATTTGCCGCTGTAATCCGCCGGCAACGGAGAAAGCTCGGGTACATCCTTTTTCCGACCCTCGGCAAACCAGCGGTAGGATACCGGTGCCCTGAGTTCTTCCTTGGGGGCCGGCACCACATAGTAGCCTTTTTTAAGGAATTTTTTCCAGGTCATGACAGTGGGCATGTCGCTGGCATCAAAGAGTCGTTTGCACCACTCAAGTTCGGTTTTACCTTCGGAAAAGGGGGCTCCCAGATCCATGCGTTGCGCCAGCTCCAGAAAAATCTGATAATCGGATTTGGATTCCCCTAATGGTTCAATGCATTTGTGCTGGAAGGTTATCACCCGGTGGTTCCACTGGGTAAACTGTTGGTGGCTGTAACCACCGGAATTGGCGGTTTCTCCGATGTCATACCGTTCAAAATTGGTACAGGCAGGAAGGATGATATCAGCAAATTTGGATTCCCCTTCAAACCAGATGGACTGGTTCACCACAAATTCCAGGTTGTCACTTTTATAGGCCCTGGCATACCGATTGGATTCGGGCATGGTGCCAAAATGAGACCCACCGTATTTATAGTACATCTTAACAGGCGAGTAGCCCGGTGCCGGGTATTTGAAATTTCTGAATTGGCCTTCAATGTTTTTGGGGTCTGTGGGATACCCTTCGCATTTGCCGTTGAGAAATACCTCGGGGATGCGCAGGCGGGGGATAAGCTGGGCCACGGTGTTCATGGTGGGCAGCTGGGGCATTCTTTGGTACAGATTCATGCTCAGGGCCGTGCCGTAAAGGTCTCCGGAAAGACCGCCTTCGGCATATCCCGGGAAAAAGAAATTGGTGTCCACCGGGGTGCCCTGCTGGAGGCATCCCAGATTTACACCGGGTTTGCCAAGCCCCTGCATGGCCATGAGACATACCATGGAGCGTGCCCATTCAATGCCGGTGGCGCTTCTGCAGGCCCCCCCGAATCCCACAAGTCCCCCCGGGGAGAGATAGGTTTTTTTATTTCCCCATTGTCTTGCAAGGGCCCTGACATCCTTGGCCGGGACATGGGTTTCCAGTTCCTGCCATTCCGGGGTTTTTTCAATGCCGTCCTCTTTCCCCATAATATAATCTTGCCAGATTTCAAATCCATTGGTGCGGGTGGCCACATATTCTTTGTCGTAGAGATCTTCGGTGATCCACACATGGGCAATGGCAAGGCCCATGGCATTGCCTGTGTCCGGGAGAGGAGCCAGCCATTTGCCACCCAAAAGGGCCGCCGTGTGGTTGTAATAGGGATCAATGTGCACCATTTTTATCCCCAGCTCTTTGGCCCACTGACGTCGGACTGTGCCTTCAAAGGCGCCGTAAACCCCGCTGGTGCTTTCGGGGTCACTGGACCAAAAAACAATCATTTCGGCTTCTTTCAGACAATCTTCGATGGTACCATAGGTGTCGGAACCCCCGTTTCTCATGCTGTTGCCCCAATGGTGCATGGCACCCCAGTACCATCCTTCCCAGGAGTCGGGGTTGTGGGCCACGGGACTGTAACCGATGGTGTTCATGAAACGGTTGCGGCTGCTCAGCCAGTATCCCAGATTGCCCCAGGTGTGATGGGAGCCGCTGCCGTTCATGATGGAACCGGGGCCGTAGGTTTGCTTGACTCTCTGGATTTCTCCGGCCACAATATCAAGGGCTTCATCCCAGCTGATGCGCTGGTATCCTGATATGCCTCTGTTCTGGCAGTTGCGATCTCCATGGGGGTTGAAATCCACCCGTTTCATGGGGTAAAGCAGGCGATCCGGGGAATAAATAAGGGATTTCAGTGCAAAGACGTAGGGGCTCAAGCTGCCTTTTCGGGGGGGCGTGAACTCTCTACCCCGGGCGGAGATAGTCCAGGGCCTTGCATCTTCTTCATCAAATTCAATGGGAATGATGCGGATGATTTTATCGTCTTTTACATGGACGAATACCGGGCCGCCGTTGGTGTTGCTGGTGTAGCGCATGACCCCGTTTTTAAGGGGGGTTCCAAAATCCCTGGGTGAATCAAACTTTTCCACCATGACAAGGGTCTGCATGAACCAGATGGTCAAGTCATCCGGGCCTTCCACTTCGATGTGAAAGTTTTTTAGGGCATGGATTTGCACGTGGAGGTTGCTTCTGCGCAGCATGAGATATACGGCGGTGGCGGCATCCAGGAAGGTCATGGTGACATCCACATCTTTAGCCATGTCACTGGTGCTGGAGATGGAGCCTTTTTTTAAATAAAAAGTGCGCCCGATGCTCTTGTCTTTGATTCTTATCCGGGCCGTTAAATTTTTTTCCTTCAGGCGTTTTCTGAAGACAGGATCCACAAGGCTCCTGGTTTTGAGCATCAAGGCCAGACTGAAAAGCATCAGCCTTAACAGATGGGGGCCTGCGACAACGAGCAGCGACTGTATGGATTTTCTAAAAATTCCCATGCTGGTTCTCCTTCCTGGGGGATGTATTGATTTTTTATCTAAACCTTAGCAAAAGTCGTGCCATTGATTTTAGTTTTGTAAAAACAAACCTTTATGAAAAGTATTGATATAAATAACCGTATTTGGTTATTTGTATTACCATATATGGTAAATTATGTGTTATACACCCATATATGGTGAAATACCATCGTTCCCCTGAATTTTATTCTCAATACCCAGGATGTTTTTAATGGATAAAGACGTTTTTTTTAGAAAAGCCACCCTGCTGATATGCAGCAGTCTTGACATTGAAGTCGCATTAAGCCGGTGCAGATCCTATATTTCCCAGTACCTGCCTGCAGATAAGATATATCTTAACATCTATGAGCCCGGTCAGGGGCAACTGCGGTATGTGGCCAAGGCCGATGCCAACGGGGGGGAAAAGATGGAAACAACCATACAGCTTCCCCGGGAACTTATTCGTTCCATTGAAAGCGGTGAACGGCTTACCAATGCCATGATCATTAACCGCCCTGAGCTGGATCCCATGGGACGCATTATCACCCGGGAGTTGAATCTTGGGGAGTACTCGTTTATTGCATTGCGCCTGCACATTGAAGTGGAACGTCTGGGGGTGATTGATCTTTTTGCCAAGGGGGTGGATTGCTTCACAGAGACGCACTTAAAATTGTTTTCCCTTTTAAAAGAGCCCTTTGCCATTGCCATGGCCAATGCCTTGAAACACCAGGAACTGCTGAGGCTCCAGGAGCAGTTGATCGCCGACAACCGATATCTTAACAGTGAGCTGTTTTCCCGGTCAGGAGATGAAGTGGTGGGGGCAGACCATGGACTTCATGGGGTGTTTAAGAAGGTGGATCAGGTTGCCTATCTTAAAAACACCGTGCTGATTCTGGGTGAAACCGGGGTGGGTAAAGAAGTGATAGCCAATGCCATCCATCGTCTGTCCCCCCGGCGGGATAAACCTTTCATAAAGGTAAACTGCGGTGCCATACCGGAAAGTCTCATTGACAGTGAGCTGTTCGGCCATGAAAAAGGTGCTTTCACCGGTGCCGTATCCCAGAAAAAAGGGCGTTTTGAACGGGCTCACCGAGGAACTATTTTTTTAGATGAGATCGGAGAGCTTCCGCCCTGGGCACAGATTCGTCTGCTCCGGGTGCTTCAGACCCAGGAAATTGAACGGGTGGGGGGCTCCCCGGCCATCCAGTTGGATATACGGGTGATTGTGGCTACCCATCGGAATTTGAAAAATATGGTGGAAGCGGGTACCTTTCGGGAAGACCTGTGGTTTCGCATTAACGCCTTTCCCATAGTTATTCCTCCTTTGCGCAACAGAAGATCGGATATTCCCCTTCTGGTGAATCATTTTCTGGAAAAGAAATCCCGGGAGATGGGCATTCATAAAATCCCCGAAATTGCACCGGAGGATCTTGCTCAGTTGATTGAGTGGGATTGGCCGGGAAATGTGCGGGAACTTGAAAATACCGTTGAACGTGCACTTATTCAACACCGGCAGGGGCCCCTGCATTTTCTGGATGCCGCCATTGAAAATGATGGTCATGAGCTTTATGTGCCGTTGAAAAGAAAATCCAAAGGAGCTACCCTGGACCATGTGGTTAAACGATATATTGAAAAAGTACTTTCCATGACCCAGGGCAAGATCAATGGGCCGGATGGTGCCGCCGCCATATTGGGTATTCACCCCAACACACTGAGAAATAGAATGAAAAAACTTGATATTATTTATGGCAGAGCCTATCGCCGGGAAAAAAATATACATGCTTTTAAGTGATGTGCTTCGCATATACAAAGTGTCATCCGTATGATAATCTTTGCAGATTCAGTTCCCAGGTCCATTGTACCGGCGGAACGGCTCAAAATAAAAAGTTGGGCTTGGTCACAGCATGGGCCACTTTGGGCTGGGGTCAGGCTTGCGTTATTGGCGCTTTTGTTGAAATTCATCTTGAAGCACAGGTGGTTGTCAAAAGCACAATAACACAAGCCTGACCCCGTTGGTCCACCAAATGTGACGGGTGGCCCATGCTGTGACCAAGCCCAAAAAGTTGGATGATGGCATAATCATTCTCGGGCAGCAACAATAAACCATTGGATTCCGGGTGAACCGGGAAAGGAGACCTGATGTCAGTGTATAGTAAGGCATACCAGCATAAGGTTGTGACAGGGGCAGAGGCTACCTCAAAAATTAGAAACGGCAGTCGAATTTACATCGGATCCGCATGCGGAGAGCCCCAGCACCTGATCCATGAAATGGTTAAAAATCGCAATATCCAGGATGCCATGCTTTTTCAGATGCTTTCCTTTACCCTGGGACAGTATCTGGATGACGGGGATTTTCTGGATCGCTTTGCCGTGAAGTTGTTTTTTGTCACAAGTCCCATGCAGAAGGCCGCCTTTGAGGGAAAAATTGATTATATCCCCACCTATCTGTCCCAGATTCCCAATTTTTTCAAGAGTAACCAGATCGGCATTGATGCCGTGCTGGTACAGATCAGCCCGCCGGATCGTTTTGGCATAGCCAGCCTGGGTATTTCCGTGGATGTTACCCTGGAAGCGGTGAAAAGCGCCCGTCTGGTCATTGCCCAGGTGAATCCCCGCATGCCCCGGACCCATGGGGACGGATTTATTCATGTTGATGATATTGATTATCTGGTTCCCTTTGAAGAAGAGCTGCTGCATAACAATAGGGAGGATGTGAACGAAAACACCGCTGAACGTATTGCAGGCTATGTCAAGGAACTTATAGACGATGGGTGCACCCTCCAGGTGGGGTATGGGCATATGCCCTATGCGCTTTTAAAGTACATTGATAATAAAAATGATCTGGGTATTCATACCCACATGATTTCCGATGCCTTTATTCCGCTGTTTGAAAAGGGGATTATCAACAATAAAAAAAAGAATTTCATGAAAGATCGTGCGGTTGCCACTTTCTGCATGGGTTCACGAATTGCTTATGATTACATTGATAACAATATTCAATTTTATTTTGGTACGGCGGATTTTGTGAACACCCCCGGAATTATCAGTAGAAATGATAATTTTGTTTCCATCAGCTCGGCCCTGGAGGTGGATCTCACCGGACAGGTGTGTTCTGATTCGGTGGGGCGGCAGTTTTTCAGCGGCACCGGCGACCAGTCCAATTTTGTCCGGGGAGCCACCTTGTCAAAGGGGGGCTTTTCCATTATTGTTCTGGCCTCAACAGCAAACAATGGTAAAAGATCGCGTATTGTCCCCACTTTAAGTGCCGGTGCCGGTGTGGCCACCCTGCGGGCAGATGTCAATTTTGTGGTCACCGAATACGGCATTGCCCAGTTAAAGGGAAAAAGTATTTACCAGAGGGTCATTGAACTGACCCAGATTGCCCACCCTGATTTCCGGGCCGGACTCATGGATGCGGCCAAGAAAAATCATTATATTTTTGCTGATCAAATGCCCCTACCGGCCGAGGATCTTATTTTTCTGGAAGCGTACAAAAGTCGGATGAACTTGAAAAATGGAAAATCCATGGCAGTGAGACCCCTGCTTCCATCCGATGAGATTGCCTATCGAAATTTCTTTTATTCGTTAAAAGAAGAGACCGTGTTTTTACGTTTTTTCCATTCAATCACCATTTTTTCCAGAAAAATGGCCCAGGCCCATTGGGCCAATATGGATTACCGCAGTTTTATTTCCCTCATCGGTATGGTGAGAAATAAAGGCAATAAAGAGGTGATGGCCATTGGCACCTATGCAGAATTGGACAAAGACTGGGCAGAGGTGGCCTTTGTGGTCCGGGAGGATTTCCATGGCCAGGGCATTGCCGGTCATCTTCTGCAATCCCTTGAAAAAATCGCAAGAGCCAACGGATACATTGGTTTTATTGCCTCTGTCCTGCCCGAGAACCGGGCCATGCTCCATGTGTTTACCAAGTATTACCCCCATGCGAAAAGCACCTCCAACACAGGGGATATTGAAATCCACATGCCATTTGAAGATAAACTTCCAGATTCAGTGGGGTAGCATACAAAGAGAAATCATAAATTCTCAATTTTGCTTTTGCAGACGATTTTTTTGTTGGAATGTCCGCTCTTTTGAACTGCCATACTGACCTGGGTACTTGCCCTGCAAATACTCAAAAAGGGTTTTGGGTTTTAATTCCGGGGTTTTGATGAGCATGGGCACAATCTCTGATTCCCAGATATCGGAAAATGGATTTTGGCGGGTACGCCAATGCCTTTTGGGCTTATTGCCGGGCAAAATTTCATTGTTTTCTATCCTGCGGCCTGACCTCTCGCTGATACCTGCTTTGGCTGCCGCTGTGATTTGTGGTTTACCTTGATTCCGTAATGACATGTAAATCCTTTTTTGGGTTTCATTGATGGGTACTCCCGACAATTATCTCTCCTTAAAGTGAAGGTTAAATGTCGGGGGTTTTATCACATCTTTAACCGGACAAGATAATTGTCGTCATCGGCCAAGGTAATTGTCGCACAATACCAGCTCCCGATAATTGACACGAAAATAGTTGCGCAAAAAGTGGGTCACACCCGTCAGAGAACAAATCAATTCAGCTCATGTTGCGTTTCGGTGTTGGACTCGAACCGTTCTAAATCATCAAGTCAAATACAATATAGAGTATTATTTTGAAGCCCAACCCATATCATATATAGAAAACAGCCAAGCCCAGCACCACCGCACAAAATTTTATATATTTAAAACAAATTTAGACAACCAAATAAAATATGTATCTATTCAGCGTCGAAAAAAAATAGGTTGGAATTCATTTTTTGCTTGACAGGGTTTTTGTGCAAAAAATGAATTTTTGAGATGTGTTTCAGGCTCTCTTAATTTAAAGAGAACACCCCCTAAAACAGGACAATACAACAACAAAACGACTACTGTCAATGGCCTAGCCATATGGGAAAAAATAAATACAATCAGAGGCAACCTGAAGCGAAAATTTTGCCTCCGAAAACCTGTGTTATAATATCTCCATCATTAAAAATGATTTACAGGGAGGTATTTGTTGGGAGTAACGGTGAATTCGATCGACGTAGATGAAACAGTTAAAGTAGCCAGAAAATTGCTGGAGGAGGAACAGGTTTCTCCCGCATTGAAAGCTGCGCTTGATGTTTTGTTTTTGTTGGTCACTTTATTGTGCAATCGCCTGAATCTTAACAGCAGTAACAGCAGCAAGCCTCCCTCTTCAGACCCCAATCGAAAGAAAACAAAACGGGAGCCCGGGAAAAAAAGCCCGGCGGACAAGCTGGTCATAACGGCAGCACTCTGGAGAGAGACCCGAATCCTGATTTTGTAGAACCGATAAAGATTGACCGAGCCACCCTTCCCGAGGGTACATACAAAGAGATAGACCCTGTTGTCAGGCAGGTGATTGACATCGACATAATAAAAGTCATTACAGAATACCGTGCTCAAGTGCTTGAGGATGAAAATGGCATACGCTATACTGCTGTTTTCCCCGAAGGTGTTACCAAAGCTGTTCAGTATGGTGTCAGTGTGAAGGCTTGGTCTACATTTTTTTCTCAGTATCAATTAATTCCCTACGACAGGGTAGAAGAAACCTTCCGTGATCAGTTGGATATTCCCATCAGTAAAGGGTCTATCTATAACTTCAATAAAGAGGCCTTTGAAAGGCTGGAGGAGTTTGACCAAATTGTCAAACTCAGACTGTTTCATTCGGATTTATGCCATGCCAACGAAACCGGCATCAATATAAACAGTGTCAGACGCTGGCTGCATTGCACATCCAATGCGCTCTGAACCTATTTTTACCCCCATGAAAAAAGAGGCAAGGCGGCCATGGATGAAATAGGGATTCTCCCCCAGTTCAAAGGAGTTCTCTGCCATGATCACTGGAAACCATACTTGAAATATGGTTGTCTGTATGCCCTTTGCAATGCGCATCATTTGAGGGAACTGCAGCGGTCGTGGGAACAGGATGATCAAATATGGGCCAGAGACATGAGGGATTTGTTGAAAGAGATCAATATTGCGGTGGATGATGCCGGGGGTAAACTCAATCCGGCAGATTCTGAAAAATACAGGGGAAAATATCGTGATCTGTTGGAAAAAGCCCAATTAGAGTGCCCACCACCGGATGAAAGCCAGAGGAAAAAAGGGCAACGGAGCCGACTCAAGCGCTCCAAATCAAGAAGTCTTCTGGAACGGCTGATAGAATATGAAACGGAAACCCTGAGATTCATGGATAACCCAGTGGTACCCTTCACCAACAACCAGGGTGAAAATGATCTCAGAATGACCAAAGTTCAGCAGAAGATATCCGGATGCTTTCGCTCCATGGATGGGGGCTCAAATTTTTTGTCGGGTTCGAAGCTATATTTCCACGTGCAAAAAACATGAGCCTATCCCAAAAATCCCGTGAGAGGATTAACCCAGAGGAGACAGACAGCAAACATAACGAAACCATTCCAATATTTGTTACGGCGTTCCCATCGGACAACCAGCCTTCTGTACTTTCGCTGTAGCCATGCGAAAGTTCTTTCGACCTTCCAACGATCAACCGGCTTATTGGGAGGTCTGCCTTTGGGCGGTTTTCGATTTTGCCATGACCGACGGGGGATCATGGGGGTAATTCCTCGGTGCCTGATGTTATCCCTCAATGTACGAGAGTCATATCCCTTGTCTCCTTGTATTGCATCAGGCCGTTTTCTGGGTCTCCCTGTCTTTCCGGTAATGGTCTCTATTCGGTCTATAAGCGGTTCAACTTGCGCCCTCTCGCTTTCTGCCGCTCCTGTAGAAATAACGGAAAGGGGTAGTCCGTTGCCATCCACCAGAGCATGGATTGTAACTCCCTTGCCTTTAAAGCCATACTGGACATCTTCGCCACCGCCTTTGCCGGCAGCAAATGATCCATCTACAGATGATCGACTCCAGTCTATAAGGCCCAGTTCATGGGCCTGCCCCATAAGAAGGGCTTTGATCTTTGACCATGTTTCATCAGTTGTCCATATTCCCAACCAACGATGTGATGTTGAACGTGCTCCAAATCCTTTACCTCTTGGGGCATCAATCCACCTGGCTCCTGTAATAAGGACCCAAAGTATGGTGTTCAGTATATCCCTGAAGAATGCATGGGGACGACCTTTTCCCGATTTTTTGGGTTGCTCCGGGAGAAGTGGTTCAATCACTGCCCATTCGACATCTGTCAATCCAGTAAATTTGCCTGCCATCCTCTTCCTCATTGTTCAAAGGTTGTTCTCTCTTGTCAGGCAAAAAATAAGACCTGGTAATAACACTGTAAAATGGATTTTTGGGATAGATTCATGGATTGATGGCAAGCGAAGCATTGCGCGTTTTGTTCGAAGGTAAGCTTCCCGATTTTTGCTATGAAAATTAATCAAATTAATGAGTTGCCCCTGCTGGTTTTTCGATAAATCAGCAGGGGACTGTTTTTCGACGCTGAATAGATACGAACCATTTTCCATGATGGAGGTATTATAACACAGGTTTTCAGAGGCAAAATTTTCGCTTCAGGTTGCCTCTGATTGTATTTATTTTTTCCCATATGGCTAGGCCATTGACAGTAGTCGTTTTGTTGTTGTATTGTCCTGTTTTAGGGGGTGTTCTCTTTAAATTAAGAGAGCCTGAAACACATCTCAAAAATTCATTTTTTGCACAAAAACCCTGTCAAGCAAAAAATGAATTCCAACCTATTTTTTTTCGACGCTGAAATAGATATAAATGGATAAATAAACCATCTATGAGTCTGTTGATTTAAAGGCGATTTCAGTCTGATTCAATTTTATTGCCACAAAATATTGTTGATTAACGGCTTAAGTATACATCATATCGGCAGTGATGGTGCCTGAAATATGGAAATCACGAATTATCAATAGATCCATCTATGCGGGGGCCAATTTTTTTTTTATAACAGATCTTTCCTTAACCGTCAAAATAGCAGCAATAATGGCTGAAATGGCACAACAACCTGCGAAAACATAGTAGGCTATATTAAATGAACCTGTGGACTTCAATACAAATCCCATTAATGTTGGGGCAATGATCCCACCTATAGATGACCCCATCATCATCATTCCGCCTACCTTGGGGCCATCTACACGGGCAAATATTTCAAATACCAGTGACCAACACAGCGGAAGCGTTGCCGCTGAGCAGAATTGGGCGATACAAAACATAACCAGACAGGTGGTTATATCCGGTGTTAAAACGGCATAAATAATACAAGGTATTTGAATTAGAGCCACAATAATGAGCCAGGGTGCCCGTCCTATCTTTGCCCAGTCGGATATACCACCCATGGACAGAACGCCGACAAAGAATAAGACCCAGGGAATTGACGAGAAAAAACCTGCAGCTACCAAGTTGTACCCTCTCGCTTTCATGAAGTAGGTGGGAAGCCAGTTCAGGTTTCCCCAATAAACAATACCTGATGCGAACATGACGAGCAACATACACCATGACCAGGGGTTTGAGATTAGCTTAACAAATGTCATCGAACTCATGTCACTTGTGGAGGTGCCGGCCGCAGCATGCGCAATTTTATTCGCTTCGGCAATAGCATCCACTTCTGCTTTACTTACAGTAGGATGTACCGACGGACGATCATAGATGATAATGTAGGTAAGCCAAGCAACTATTAGTCCCAATGCACCAAACGCATAAAATACAAACCGCCAGCCAAATGTGGAGACAATGTAGGCGCTCACCAGATTACCGACTACGATGCCAACCGGCAACGAAGCAATCCACAGCCCGTTGGCCAAACCTCTCTCCTTTGGTTTAATCCATTGGTCTGCCACTGCTGAAGTAGCCGGATAATGTGGCCCCTCGAAAATTCCAAACACCACACGAATAACAACCAAGCTTGCAAATGAAAAGGCCAAACCAGTTACAGCAGTCATTATTGACCAGAAGAGTACAACCCCAACCAGTGTCTTCTTGCCACCAAATTTATGTGCCAGGAATCCTCCAGGAATGTTAAAAATTGTATATCCGATCGTAAAAGCACTCATAATCAAGCCAATTTGCCCGGAATCCAGGGCAAACTCTTCCATGAGAAGAGGAACCGATATTGAAAAGTTGGTACGATCCATATACGCCAATACGCCAATTAAAAAAAGCCACAAAATAGTTTTCCATCTGGTGTTATCTTTAAACATAAAAATCTCCTCACTTTATTATTTAGGATAAAAAAAAATATTTTTTGTCAAGTAGAATACAGGATAAGGAAATGTTTTGGGTGCAGCTCTTATGAAACAAGATGAAACTCGTGTAAAAAGGAGAATTAGTCTTTTTCCTAAACTGACTCTTCTTGTCATCAAAACTGGATAAGAAGCCGCCATACAAGGGTTTCCCTGGTTTTATTATTTCACCCAATAGGTGAAGCCAAATAATCGCTCAACTTAGGTTTTTATCATTGGTTCTACGTTAGCCATGGCCAATATAATGCGATTGCCACTGCAATATCTCATTTAAAGTTTAGACATTCGTCATCGACAGGCAGGTGATGGACAAAAAAAAGTTCCTATCCTATCGATATCATCCAATTGATCTGTCTTTGTCTGCCCAAAAATGTCTTTTGACCTCTCTTCTTAATATTTTGCCCACAGCTGTTTTTGGTAAAGATTTCCAAACTATAATTTCCTTTGGACACTTGTAACCAGCCAGCTTTTTTTTGCAAAAAAACATTAATTCATCGGGTAAGACAGAGGCCCCTTCTTTGATTGTAACCACAGCAACAATTTTTTCGCCCCACTTTGTGTCAGGGGCTGAGGTCACTGCGCACTCCATCACCTCCGAATTTTCGTAAAGGACATCTTCGACCTCCTTGGGATAGACGTTTTCACCTCCGGTAACAATCATATCTGCTTTACGATCAAGCATATAAATATAGCCGTCTTCATCAACAGTACCCATGTCCCCGGTGTGAAGCCATCCATTCCTTAAAACCTGTTTGGTCAGTTCCGGATTCTTCCAGTATCCCATCATGATGTTTTTGCCCCGTGCAACAACTTCTCCGGCTTCACCCGGTTTGACCTCTTGATCGTTTTTATCAACCACCGTTGCATTAACCATAAAAGATTCCCTGCCGGCACTGGAGAGACGTCTGGTTACTTTTTCTGATCCTTCCAGAATATGATCTTCAGGTAAAAGAATGGATACCACTGGGGCTGCCTCGGTCAACCCGTAGCCCTGGGAAAAAATATTGCCAAATTTTTCTATCAATCTCTTGAGTACATCCGGTGGGATAGGGCTTCCTGAGTAGTTCATCAACCTTAAACTGGAAAGATCGAAGAAATCTAATTCAGGCACGTTCAGGAGCCAGGTATAAAGAGTGGGAACCATATTAATCCATGTACATTTTTCATCCTGGATCAATTTTAAAATCTCTATTAATTCGGGTCGTCGTGCAATTACCACTTTCCCCCCCACCATGTGTATACAAAGCACAGCCCATAACGCTATGTGAAAAAACGGCAAAACAAAACAAGCTGTATCTTTTTTTGTAACTGAGTAATCAAATATTGCTGAATAAGAGGATGTTAACAAATTACGGTGGGAAAGCATGACTCCTTTGGGCAAACCAGTTGTTCCACCCGTATACATCAGGATGACCATGTCATTTTCATCGACATCCGTAAGTGGATCGATATTTGAAGATACCTTAAGTAAATCTTCATAAAATAGAAATTGATTTTTCTGAATATCCATGGATATCCAGTGTCTAATATTTATTAGACCTGTTTTCAACCCGATACTGCGCTCTTCATAACCGTCACCTACTATAAACAAGGTTGCTTCACTATCATTAACTATATGTATGATCTCGTTATCGCTAAGACGAAAATTTAATGGCGTAACGCTCATCCCGAGCTTACCCGCGGCATAGTACACTTCCATATATTTATAAGTGTTTTCGGCAAGGATTGTCAGCCTGTCGCCTTTTTTGCAGCCTAAATTGAGGAGCGCATTGGCCAGCTGGTTTACTCTGTCATCCATCTGCCTATATGTTATCCTTATACCCTCAAATATCATTGCCTCATTATCTGGACAAAGTTTTCTGTATTTCCGTGAAACATCACCTATTGTGTACATGCTCATCTCCTTTATTAACTGTATTGCATTTAGATAAAAAGACATGGGTTAATGGTGACAAAATTTGGGATTATATATCCTTAGCACTGCAGCGGCACTTAACTATTTGCATAAGAAATGCATACTCCTCGCAAGTCATAAGTTCTCATCATGACTTGCTTTGAGTTTGGTTAACCCATTGAAATAATTAAACCTGAGCTTTAAAAAAGCATTTATTGGGGCCTAATCGTTTCAATAAATTATGAAAACTTATGACTGACGAGCATACTATTTTGTCTATGTTTATGCTGATTCGGCTCATTAAAAATCAATTGTCATACGGTTTTAATTTTCTTTTGGAATTTCAACGTCTTTTAGAATGTCAGTTCAATGGAGCAGGCCACTTTCCAGAAATCTTCCACTGATCCTTTTACTGCCTCGTTGTAATCGGAATCCTGGTCAAAGGTCATATATCCCAGTTCCGTTGCAAAAAGCAAATGGGCCATAATTTGATATTCCGAGTTGAAGTTTATTTCCACAACACTTTCATCTTCGTTCATGAGAATGTCGTTGGGGGATTCAAAAATAGAATCTTCCGCCGTACCTTCGGCATACATGATCTGAAACTCATGGGATAGCTTATTGTCGCCGATTTTAATGTCCTTGAGTTTAAAACCCACTGCCCACATAGAGGTGACATAATTTGCATTGTAGGAGTCAAACATGTTATCGTTGAACCGGCTGCCACCACAGTAGGAGGTGGTGTAGGTGGGGCCACCGATGAGTACTGGCATCATGTTGAAGTCTTTATCATTTGCATCGGGTCCATTGCCGTAAAAGGCAAAAAACTCAGGGGTGAAACCGTCCATTTTATAGTCTATGACGAGATCTGTAAAATAACCGGCGATGGTGGCATTCAGCGTGGCGGTTTCCCAGTCCATATCGCCGTAGGTGGCACTGGCTTTAACGGAAAGGGCGTTCATGGTATATCCAAAACTCAATCCAAGATACCAGGCAGACACATCGTCCGTGGCAGTGGGATCAGTTACGGAACCGTTGGCACCGGTGAGGAGTCCAGGATAGTTGAAGTAGGAATATTTGTAGTAGGGCGCATTGTCAATTACATCTTTCTGGATATTGGCATAGGCGGTCCAGGGCGTAAAGCTGAGGGCATTCATGGTAACGGGCAGCTTGACAAACAGAAAATCTGCCTGATCGTCGGTGTTGGTCTCGGTGTCATCCATGAGGTCTGCCATGCGGAACCAACCGGCCTGGATAGTTGAGGTGTCGGTGAGGGTGGCGGAAACGGTGGCCCCTGTCGGCACTTCATAGAAGAGGTGACTGCCGTAGACGATTTCGCCCATATTAAATGCTTGGGAGCCGATTTTAAATTTTATGCCCGCGTCGGTGGTGAAGTCAATGTAGAGTTCATTCAGTTCCAGGCTAATATCCCCATCTTCTTCACCACCCACCAAGGCATCTGTGGAGCCGAAATATCCACCGTTTGATCCTTCACCGATTTCGAAACTAACCACGCCCTTGAGGTTTTCATCGAGAATCCAGTGGAATGTTACACCCAATTCCCGCGTGGCATCAAAATCGGCATCATCTCCTTCGGTATTGTCGTCCACAAAATCAAAATATTGGGTGGCTCCAAATGTGGCCTTGATGGCTCCATTGACCTGCATCTCTCCCGTATTTCCGGTTTTAAAGCTCATGGCACCGGCACCGGCTGCCATAAAACAAAGACTCGTCATTGCGATGGTGATATAATGCATTAGTTGTTTCATCTTTTCTTTCCTCAATAAAAAATAAAATAGTTCAGATTTGATCCAGACCACTACAAGTTAGCCTCGTCCGATCACATATCCATATGGACCAACGTCTTCATCTTAATACACAAAGTTCATTTTCACTGGGTGGTAGTGTCTCTCCATTTTTTGGGCCTTCTAAAAGTTTAAACCTACAATTGTCTTGAACATCTTTTAGTGAATAACCCGGGTTGATAGAAATAATTCGCATTCGTTTTGATTCCGGCTCAAAATTCATCACCGCCATGTTAGAATAGGTATGCTATTCTGGCTCCGATAAAATTTTCTTTTGTGCCATTTTCAACTTCCAGGTCAGTCTGATATTGAATGGAGAGTAGGGTTTGCGGGGACAACTGCATGGCAGCAGTAAATCTAATTATTTGTGTTTCTGTCTCGTTATCCAGATTCACACCGTCGGCCTCATTCTCATTTCCTTTCTTGAAGTAATAACTTGTTCCTACCCAAAATGAGCCTGAGTCTGTAATATCGTAGCTTATATGACCTTGAACCAAATATTCTGGATCTCGCTCTAAGGTTACAGATGCTGGAGAATAATCGTCATTGTCAGAAAAAAATTTGGCGCTTGCAGCTATTTCGATATAAGTTTTTCCAAAATGCAACATCATTGGGTAAAATTCAAATTCCACGGCCCACATGTTTTCCGCGATATTTACAGCATCGTCATTATCGTAATCTCCGGTGGGTGCCGTTATGAAAATTGAAGGAGAGATTCTATATTGAACTTTATTTGTATTTATCAGGCAAGGAAAATCTATGTGCAATCCTAAGGTTGTATCTCCTATCGCATTTGACTGTGCATCAATACCAAGAATATTTGATTCAAGATCCAGCTGCCCAAAAACCTGTATGATATCTGCACTGAATGTCCAACCGTCTTCTAATGTCCAGTCATCCCCCAACCCCCAAAATTGAACATATCTGGCGAGTCCAAACGTAAAATCAAGATCAGCGTTCCCATCGAGTTTAGTGCCATTTTTATAAAAAGAATCCGCGCTTATAAATCTTTGATAATAGAGAAAAATCTTTGACCCATCAGGTGCTGGCCAAGGGTCCCTTGGGTCGTTCATGGTAGCAAAAGATAAAATAGGGGATAGTAATTGTGGTACTATGACTAATACTAATACCGACATCTTTATTCTTTTCATGATCGACCTCTTTGTCTTTTGTCCCTCTCCTTTTGTCCCAAAAAAAGGTTGTCTGCAATCCATAAAACAAATGTCTTTTTTGGCTCTCTTTAGCATTTTTTTTCTCCTTGTTCTTTTTATGTTGTTCTGTGAAGGTGCTTCCACTGTGTTAAGATAGAAGTCGCACCAGGTGTTAAGAAGGGCAAATAATGAAGGTGACAAAAACCAGCGAATACCTTATAGGGACTTGGACGATAATAAACTACCAAATTAAATTTTTTTATATTGCAATATCAGCATATTAAACTGAACATAGTGGTAGCCTATTTTCAGGGAAGTCCCCGGACGGGCCGATCTGCCAATTAACTTGTTTGAAAAAATATAGAGGTTAAAAATTATGAAACAGGACTCTCTGGTAGGGAAGCATAAAATCTTGTCATCGTGTTATTCTGTCCCAAATACCGATGTAAATTCTCAAAAAATCGGGTATTAAAAGGCTGCTTTCGCATAGCACCAACAGGCTTTAGGGAGTTCATTAAAAATAATATACCCAACATCAATAAGGTTCATACCGACTCTCCAGAGTGCTGCATGCAAGAGTGGGTAGTTTTATTATGATGAAGTCCCTTATTGCCCAGGGTTATTGAGAACTTACATACCAATTTATCAAATCATTGAACTAACTGACATTTTAAATAGTCGCAATTAATCATTTTCGTCCAATTACATAGCCATATGGATCTACGTCTTCCCTCAGTACGCGAAGCTCATTCTCACTGGGTGGTAATGTCTCTCCAATTTTTTGAGCTTCTAAAAGTTCAAATCCACAATTCTCTTTAACATCTTTTAGTGAATAACCCGGGTTGATAGAAATAATTCGCATTCGTTTTGATTCCGGCTCAAAATCCATCACCGCCATGTTCGTGATAATTTTATTAGGTCCAGTGCCCAGGGGCAGTCCTGATTCTTCTCTGGATAGCCCACCTTGCAACCAGCCCGGCGTGGTAACAAAATCAATTTTTTCTACGAATCGTTTCGAGTCCTGCGGCGTCATCACCATTGTTTTCCAGCAAAAAGATGCAAAATCGTTAGCACCGCCACTTCCTGGGAATCGCACTTTTGGGCTTGCATGATCACCAATCACCGTGGAGTTAAGATTTCCATACATGTCAATTTGTGCTCCCCCCAAAAATGTATAATCCACAAACCCCCGTGCACAGTATTCCATAGTGTCTCCCATACTGCCTGCCATGACAGCATGGAATGTAGTCCGTGAGTCACCAACGGAAATCGGCATCTCCGGCAGATGTGGAGCAAATCCTCCGGCTTCAAAAATTATCACCAAATCTGGAGCACTTATTTTCTGCGCCAGCATGGCGGCAGCGCAGGGCGCTCCGGTACCCACACCTACTGTGGCACCGTTTTCAAGTTCCCGGGAGGCCACTGAAATCATTAATTCCATTGCATTATAGTCTGTCACGATTTAGGCCTCCCTATACAAAAGCAGTTCTTTGGCGCGAAGATCTCGCATCTTTGCTCCACCACCGTTAAGCCGAATGTACTCTTCATGATCTTTGCAGTCATAAATATTCCGGTTCAGGAAATTCTTAAATTTTTCAGGCTCTTTTTCCACTGTAAGCCATTCTTTCAGATGTTCCTCATCGGAAAAGTATTCATCATACATGGTTCCCGGATAAGCTCCGAAAGGCACTTCGCACACTGCATCAACCAAGTGGTAGGGAATTTTTGTAGATGAAGGATCTTGTTTAATCGTATCATTGGGGATCAATCGCTCTGTGGTAATGATGAGTCGTTTTGATGCATTAACCAGGTCCAGATCTGATACAGCTATCCCCTTAAAACGACAATTGCCATAAATATCGGCTTCATGCACATGGACTATTGATACGTCCGGAGACAAGGCGGGTAGCAGGACTAATTTTTTTCCAGTGTAAGGACACATGGCAATCTTGGCTGCACTATATTTAAAGGTATCTGTTCCCATCATATTCCGCGTAGGTAGATAGGGCACTCCCATGGCTGCAGCTTTCAGGCGGAGGGTGAGGGCATAATTGGTCCATTCTGTTACATTAACTTTGCCGCTTTCCACATATTTACGTGAGCAACTGGAAAGGCCACG
The DNA here is from genome assembly GCA_963674605.1 of uncultured Desulfobacterium sp. Taxonomy (GTDB): domain Bacteria; phylum Desulfobacterota; class Desulfobacteria; order Desulfobacterales; family Desulfobacteraceae; genus Desulfocicer. Next base: position 4,684,233 of record OY771474.1, read on the forward strand.
TGCTTCAAGTCCAATCACATAGGCTACATCAAGACGGTCATAGACCTCTCCAGCACTCAATACCTGCATATCGTGTGTGGCAGTGTGACCGGCAAATCCCATATGTTTTTTTCCCTGTCGGACGATTTCATGACAGGCTGCTAAGGGCGTTCTATTTACTCCAAAGCCGCCTATCGCAAGATAATCACCATCATGTACAAATTTCTCTACAGCTTCTTTCAGGCCCATGACTTTGTTCGTCATTTTTCGGTCTTTTTTTTGATAAAAAGAGCGGATTAAATCAGGATCAGGATTCATGAACAACGGCCCAATCCCGTGATCAAAATTTTCCATTCTCCCTTTCTCATTTACTTGTTGAGTCATTTTTTTGAATTCTCACTTTTGATTATTGAATAAACCAATTCTTTGACAATTTTTTGAATCTATCTAAAGTTTATATGCCTCATCAAACCCTTCGAATATAGCATCCGAAATCTTTCTGGGTTGTTTTGCATCACCTATGGTGATCACCTCTATCTCTAAATCTTTAACTTCCTGAGCAAGGCTATTCACAGATCGTGACCCAGTAGCAATGACGATTGTATCAGAGAGTAATAACTCTTCTCCGTGTTTTGATTCTATGACAACCCCATTTTCCTCAATTCTGATAATTTTTGTCTTAGTACGCAGATCCACTGACAGCAGTTTCAGACTTTTTATCAGAGCCCATCGTGTGGTAGCCCCCATATTGCTTGCCATGTGGGGTGCCATCTCAAGCACCGTGATTTTTCTACCGGAACGATACAACATATGTTTAAGATTATCAGGTGATTCTGCCGATTGAAATGAGAGGAATCTGAAAGTATCAGCAGAAGGGATATCCAGTTTCGCTATCATCAATGCGGTTTCACACCCTGTGGCACCACCTCCTATAACGACCACTTGATTGCCGATCTCCGATACGGTACCGTTGAGAAGATCCCATGCACTTACAACCTTTGGCTGATCTATTCCAAAAATGTTCAATTTGGCAGGTTGGGCACCTGTTGCCACAACCAACAGATCCGGTCTCTTTTTTTCGATCATTTCAGCGGTTAAAACCGTTTTTAGTTTCACTGTTACGCCATAGACTTCCAGACGATTCTCAAGGCTTTTCACCACACCAGAATACGCTTCTTTTCCCGGGATAGCTTCAATCAGATTCACCTGACCTCCAAGAGTATCCGACATTTCATATAGGGTCACATCATGACCCTGCCGACTTGCGTTTACAGCGAATTGCATTCCTGCGGGTCCACCACCAGCCACAAATATACGCTTTTTAGTTAAAGCATCACTTAAGACCCTTTTTCCCTCCAAGCCCACGTTTGGATTGACTGTACAGCTGACCTGATTTTTTAGAAAAATAGCATCCAGACATCCCTGATTGCACGCAATGCAGGGAACAACTTCTTTGAGCTTGCCGTTCTTCACTTTTAAAGCCAATTCCGGATCAGCAATCAAAGGCCTACCCCAGCAGATCATATCTGATGCACCTGCACGCAAGGCCTTCTCAGCTAAAACAGGATCTCCCAGGCGATTGGAAGCAAAGACAGGAATTCCCACTTTTTCCTTAATGTTACGAGCAAGATAAAGAAATGCGCCGGGTGGTACATCGCTGCTAACCTGTGGAATGTTTGTCTCATGCCACCCACCGGTTACATTAATAGCGTTTACCCCAGCCTTCTCAGCCTCAACACAAAAAAGGGAAGATTCGACATTGGTATTGCCGCCCTCAAGATAGTCGTGGCCGGAAACCCTGATCCCCATGCATACGTCTTCTCCGATTGCCTTACGAACTTTTCGGATCACTTCCAGACCGAATCGCATCCGTTTTTCTATAGAACCGCCATATTCATCCGTACGGTGATTGGTCAAAGGAGAGAGAAATTCTCCGATCAGATATCCTCCACCTGCAATAAGCTCAATATAGTCAAAGCCTGCCTCCTTAGCCCATAAAGCACTTTTGGTAAAAGAATTTTTGACCTCTTCGATATCGCTTTGTGTCATTTCCCTTGGCGTTTCCCGAGTCAATGGACTTGGGATGGGTGAAGGTGCGATGGGGGTCATTCCCGTTAATTTTCCATTGGCATAACGGCCTTGATGCATCAATTGTATTCCAACTTTAACATCCGTAAGGCTGTGGAGTTCTTTATTGAATTGCTTGAAAGGTTTGATATGATCTTCCTCAAAGAGTCCAAGCATATGCGGCGTACTTCCCACCTTGTCAATAGCCACAGGCCCGATGAACATAAGACCGACTCCACCATTTGCTCTTTCTCGATAAAACTCTTTATACGGATTACTAAAAGTATAATTATCTGTGAAAAAGAGTGCCATTGCCGGCATTACAATTCTATTCTTGATTGACAATCGGTTTATGGTTATGGGTTTGAAAAGGTTATTAAATTTCATTGTCGAAATTCCTATCTATCTTTAGCGCTACAGCGACATTTAGAGTCCATTCAAAAATTAAATTAGCAATTTTGAGGAGTTGAATCACCTATTCTGTAAGGCGTGAAAAGACAAGGATATCGGGAATACGCCGAATTTTCACAACCCAGCAGGACAGGATGAGTCGGTTTCCAAAATGTAAAGTTATTTTTGAGTGAAACCTTAACTATTTACATAAAAAATGTGTGCCGTTTTGCCTATGATTAATGCTGATTCAGCTCATGAAAAATCAATTGTAATACTGTTTTAGGTCAAAGTGTCGCTGTAGTGCTGTTAGAACCTCAATTTTTAAACAGGCTCTTAATGCTGAAAAAAAAGGGCTACATTTTAACTCTTCGTTTTGATGTATCGATGCCTAAAAGCCTGCCGAGATTCCCACCGAACATCTTTTGTTTATCTTCCTCTGTAATTTCAGGGTATCCGTACTTTTCCTGGAGTTCTTTGGGCATCTGGAAATCTCTTAACCCCATAACTGCACATCCCGTCTGCATATGAAGTCCCGGATCGTCAGTGCCCCAGGTGATCTTATCGGGTCCTACCCATCGCATGGCCTCACCGAGCATTTTGGCAAATTTATACGGAGCGGATAATGCCCAGGTAACCACAAGACTCATGCAGACATAAACATTTTTATGCGCCATTGCCACCATAAAAAGATCGTCGCAGTAAGGATAGCCCAAATGAAAAGCATTGATCACCAGCTCAGGAAAATCACGGGCAATGTCGTCCAGATACATGGGTAACCCATTTTTAAATTTCCCCGGGGCCACCCAGCCGAAACCGGTATGAATGTCCAATACGATGCCAAGTTCCTGGGCTTTTTCATAAAAAGGCCAAAGATCTTTGTCATTCATAACCGTATTGTCTTCAGGGGGATAATATTTAAATATTTTCGCACCTCTCTCTTTTACCCAGTATTCCAATTCGGCTATGGTATTTTTCACCCCTTTAAAATTGATCGGCGAAAGATTTGGTTGATACATAAAACGGTCTGGATATTTATCAACCCACTTTGCCATTTCGGTGTTTGTACAGAAACGAGATGTATAGCCTGTGCAATCCATCATGGATTCCGGCAGCAGACAAGCTATGTCCACACCATATTTATCCATTGCTGCAATAAGTGATTCAGGGTTGACATCCGGACTCAGTTCGCTGGCATCAAACATATCCGTAACCGATTGGGGTATCCCCAACATCAGTGGACGTTTTATGGCCATGCATGAGAGCCACCAGAGTTTTACACCGGGGAAATAATCAGGGTGATCTTCTCCCATGATATGAGCTTCACAATCAATTTTAAAAAAATCGTCTTTTTTAAATTCTTTTGCCATATTTTCAATCCTTATCTTTTGTCCAGCAAATAGAAATACTAAAGATTTGTCCGAAATTAATTTTACCCTATACTATGAGGCCTTTTTTCAAAAAAACTTGAAATAATTTGTTTTTTCAATACCTTCGCCAAATTCAAAATCAATTTAAAACTTGGCAATCAAAGAACCAGATCTTGTGCCAATAGCGCAGAATAAATCACAACATACAAATTGAGATTTAAACCCAAATAAAGGGCGTTAAAAAAATATTTTTAAAATACTAATCATTTCAACACGTTATATCTAAGAAAACAGATTTTAATATAATCGCTTGATTTCATTATTTAAAATAACAATCGTTTTAACACCCTTAAATAGAATTGGCGAAGGTGTTATAAGATATTGCTATAGAGTTAAATTGGTTTGCGAAAAAATCGTATTCATTGATTATTTCCTTGGTCCTGGGCCGCGAAAGGGTCTCCAGTGCTTTTCCAATGCGGGAAGTTCAGGTTTCCACCACGGTCTGCTTAAGGCTGGCATTGGTGCGTTTGTTGCCCCCTTCATCATGACAGATTCATGTTTCGCACGCATGCCAATTTTATATTCGTCGTTGGCATACTCCCTGCCAAGCCATTTGTTGTGGGGACATTCCGGTGTAATGCCGGAAAGGCAACGCAGTAGACACATATTGCATCGTTTGCATATTTTGATTTCACTAAGACGTCCTTCCATCACCTTGTTGGGATATTCCGGATCAATAAACAACTGACGTCCAAGACCGGATATATCATATTTTCCTGCTGCAATATCAGCGTCCGCTTTAATCGGATCATGTTGAGAAGCAACTATTACGGGAATCTTGAGTGCTTTCTTAAAGTCTTCGCCGGCTTCAGGGATGTGAGCTGCCGCCTCAAGGGTACCGACCAGGTGAGTGGTTTCTTCATAACCGCCTCCATCAGAAAGGCTGATATAATCCGCACCGCGGGCTTCCAAATCCAGTGCAAGATCAATCATTTCTTCCCGGGTCAACCCCCCTTCAAAGTGCTCTTCAGCGCTGATTCTCACTCCGACGGCTACACCTGGACAGGCATAGCGAACCTGTTCCATACATTCATTTAGCAGTCTCTTACGATTTCGCCACTCCCCACCGTACATATCGGTTCTTTTATTAGAGAAAGGAGAAAGGAACTGATGTTCAAGATACCCATGGGGCCCATGGATTTCAATGGCATCAAATCCAGCAGATACGGCAAGCTGGCAACTTCTGGCATACTCCTTTTGTTCACTGTGGATCTCGGAGATAGTCATTTCCCGGGTCATTTGACCGACAAGAAAATCCCGGGCGCTTTCGTTTTTCTCAAGGCCCATATCAAGTAACGTACTTGTTGTTTCTATAGAGCCTTCATAAGGAAGTCCGCCTGTAGGAGCGGGTGCAAGGAGAGAGTGATCATAGGAGTGGCCTTGGCGGCCAAATCCCAGACTCATCTGGGCACATGCCAAGCTTCCAAAATGATGTATATTTGTCGTCAACATGCCAAGGCCATGAAGATGACCGGGATGAAAACAGAACAAATTCCTTCCCCACACAAATTGTGAACCCATTCTTGTTCCCATAATAGCACCGGTCACTACCAAGCCCGCTCCCCCCTTGGCCCGGGCCCCAAAATAGGCATTACATTGCGCGGTGGACTGACCATTTGCGTCGGACATGGTCTCGTTTATCGGCGAAAGGGCCATTCTGTTTTTCAATTCAATGGGACCGATTTTTATGGGTAACGTCAGGTTTTGGAGCATTGCGTTTTCCATTTTCTTTTTTGCCATCGTTTTACATCCCTTTAATTAATATATATTATAAGTGCATACTCACCAAAGACTTTCCTTGATGAATTTTTCATGCCAGTTCTTGCTCTTCACTTTTCATTTAAATAGCTGGATCAATAATGCCTTTTCCCTTCAATGCGTCAATTTCATCATCGCTATAGCCAACCAAGGTCGCCAGTATTGTATCCGTATCTTGTCCAATGCTGGGAGCGCCACGCCAGACGTGGCCTGGCGTTTTACTTAACTTCGGAACAGAACCGAATGCTTTAAATGTTTCTCCTAACGTCTGGTCTTCATACTCCACAAAATTTCCTCTTGAATTGTAGTGTTCACAGTTGGCAAGATAATCTGCCTTGCGAGGAATCCCACACGGAACCTTATACTTTAAGAGTTCCCTCAAGCCTTCTTCGGCATTACGTGACGCAGCCCAATCAACAATCAATTGCTTCAGTTCCTGGCCTAATGGAGAATTTACGGCTTCAATAGACGCACCTGCCAGATGATGCGGATACTTCTCCAGGTCGATACCCATTGCTTTCATACAGCGTGCATAAACATGCGGACCATAAGTTGCTATATAGAGCCAATCATCATCTTTTGTTTTGAATAGACCGGCAGGCTGCCAGTTGGGAATTTGGTTGCCGACCCTTTTTTTTAACGTTCCTAATGTAAAATAATTAACAAACGAATCATTAAGAGCCTTACTCATCACTTCTATCTGAGTTACATCTATGGATTGTCCTTTTCCGGTTTTCTGTGCATGGTAATAAGCCATAAGAATACCGATAGTAGCATATGCAGCACTTAAATAGTCATTTATATATGAAGCTCCGTAAGTTGGAGGATTAGGTTCAGGTTCTCCAACCAGGGTCATCCATCCCCCTTCTGCCTGACCAATAGGATCATATGAAGGACGATCACATTCCTCTGGTACGCCTCCAAACTGAGGCCTCCCAAATCCACTGCAATGGAGAATCACAATGGAAGGGTTGACCTCAAAAATCATCTCTTCAGTAATTCCGAGTTTTTCTATCCAGACAAGATTTTCCATCCAAACATCAGATTGTTTAATTAAAGAGAGGAATATTTCCTTGGACTCAGCTCTTTTCATATTTAAATCAAGGCATAAACTCAGTCGATTCCTGGCTTCCTGTATCCAGCCGGTGCTGACCTTTTCATTAATAGGTACAGAGTGAGGTGCGACGACGTACTCATTGCCCTCTTTCATTATCACAGGAGACTGACTACGGAGAGGGTCACCAGATCCAACTCTTTCGACATGAATAACTTCAGCACCAAATTCTGCTAACAAACTAGCACTAAAAGGAACCGACACCAAACTCCCGGTTGCCAGTATTCTCATGCCCGACATTGGTCCATAAGCGGGGATCAAAACCGGTGCAGGAACACGTTCTATTTCTTTCCATCTTTCCATTAATTTTCCTTTCTAATCTGGAGAACCCAGAATAAAAGTGTTTTTATAACCCACCCGCAAAGATTGAATAGCCTTCAAATTTATGCAGGTAGCGCAAGCAAATTAAATAAAATTTTCAGTTCTGGCAAAAAGTTGCTTTCTCACTCGTTATACTTATTTGACATTAGTTTACTGGCCAGTTGTTTTTCAAATAAGACCCAAAATAGAAAGAGAGTCTTAAGGGATTCTCTACCAAATGATCGACTGGTCAGAATTTTAGTAGAGTCATAATCAATAAAAAATCAAATGTCAAGCCAAAAAACTACAATAATTTTTATTTTTAATTCTTATTCAATGGATAAATGGAAATCAAATTATTCTTTAAAGACTAATCCACGTAATTTGCATAGCAGAAGCACCTACCTCAAGAAAAAAATAAAGTCCTTTTATTCCAGGATGTTGGTGGAGCTTTTATATAAAAAACATATATGATTTACAGATCCAATACATATATAAAACAGTATTATGACTTAGCATACAATAAGGGTGAAGATACTTATTTAGGGAGAGGAAAGCCCTCCTAACTTCTAAAAAAATAAAGTTAAATATCCATATTTTTTTCTTGACAACATAAAATAGATAGAATAATACTCGATTGTCTTTACTGACCATTCATTCATTTTGAATATCTATCTTGTAAGCCAAGGTACAAAAAAGATGATCACAAAAAAAACTCAATTAAAAAATAGATGTCCTAAATTGTTAAAGCGATATTTTAACAAGTGCTGACGACCTAAAATATTTAAATAATTTGGAGGTAGCAAATGAATTTTGAACTTACAAAAGAACAAAAAATGTTACAATCTGCATGCCGAGAGTTCTGTAAAAAAGAGCTAACGAGCGATTATAACCTGTGGTTAGATGAAAATTGTAAGTGGGTTCCCGATGAAATGCTGCAAAAAACAGTTGATTTGGGATTTTGCTCTATATTCATTCCAGAGGAGTATGGCGGAATCGGCTCAAGCTATTTTGATTATTGCCTTGTAATGGAAGAGCTTTGCACAGGGAGTGTGGCAGTGGCATTTGCCGCCGGAATTAATATATCTTTTGGTGCAACCCCCATCCTTGAACTGGGGACGAAAGAACAAAAAGAGAAACATCTTCCTGAAATCACCGAAGGAAGGGAAAAGTGGTGCATGGCCTTGACCGAACCCGCAGGAGGAACGGATATTCTTGGAGCCATCGGCACAACAGCCGTAGAAAAAGGGGATGAATATATCGTCAACGGCTCAAAGATTTTTATTTCAGGAGGACATGTTGCCGATTATATATTGCTGGTAGCAATTACCGATGAAAGTGTAAAAAGGAAAAACGGACTTTCGCTTTTTATAGTAGATGCCAAAACACCCGGAATTACTATCAATTTGATAAATAAAATAAGCATCAGATCATGTGGTGCAACCGAAATTTTCTTTAAAGATGTGCGAGTTCCGAAAGAAAACATGCTTGGTGAAAAAAATAAAGGCTGGTACAGTCTATTATCAACTCTAAACCCGGAAAGAATCGGAACTTCTCTTTTTTCTCTTGGTATTGCCAAGGCAGCTTTTAGGGACGCCCTGCAGTATGCCAAAGAGCGAGAGGCCTTTGGTAAACCCATCGGAAGTTTTCAGAGCCTTCAACACTATCTTGCCGACATTGCAATTGAAATCGAAAACGCACAAAACCTTATATACAAATGCGCTTGGCTTTATGATAATGGAAAACGCTATGATGTCGAGGCGAGCATGGCAAAAATCGTCGCTTGCCGGGCCTCCGAACAAGCTGCACGATATGGAATGGAAATAATGGGCGGCTACGGCATGACTACCGAATACGAGATGCAACGCCATTTTAGAGACTATAAACAAATGATGTTTTCTCCCATCTCGGATGAAATGGCTAAAAACTATATCGGACAATCCTTCGGGCTACCCAAAAGCTACTGATGCGTTGTAAATATGGTCATTTAGTTTCGAAATATTTTTGTGAAATAGACCCTGAGCTCTTGGGTTTAAACAGCGCTTTTTTAACGTACTGCCTGTTTTAATTTTTTAAAAATATAAGGCACTTAAGTGTAAAATTTTTAATATGGATATTTGTAAAATATTCAAGATCTTTCTTTCATTTTATAGATGAAGTATTCTATCAAACGCTGTATTCTGGTAAATAAAACTGGAAAAAAATATTTACTAAAGGTATTTTTGCACATGTGTTTTTTTTAGCATTTTTACCTAAAATTTTTTATTGATTTGAATAACTTTTGATATTATAGCTATAAAAAGGAAGTAAGATAGATGAAAGACCATGATGAAAATGTAATCTCGTCCAACAATCGAATTAAAATGACTGAACTGGAAGCTCTTTCCGGCTTCAGTAAGGCAACTATATATAATTATTTGAAAATAGGATTGATTCACAAACCCTTTAAAGCCAGCCTCGGTCGTTCTTTTTATGATTCGAGCCATCTTGTCAAATTAAAACAGATCCGTGAGTTAAAAGAGGTTCAAAAACTATCACTCTCTGAAATCAAACAAAAATTATCAACCATGGATACACAAAAAATACTGGACTCCCATGAGGATGACACGGGCCAGGTGGTGTCTGAGATGAAAGAAAAACAAGAGAGCATCCGCTCCCATAAAATTGATAAGAAAAAACATGAAATCTTAGACGCTTCTATCGCTCTTTTTTCAGAGAAAGGATACGATAATACAACACTTGAAGCCATCGCAGACTCTCTTCAGATGGCTAAAAGTACAGTATATCTTTACTTCAACAATAAAGAAGATCTGTTTTTGAGTTGTATGGAAAGACTCACAATAGTGGCAATACCCGAAACTGATTGGGACAATATTCGAAATGAAAAAAACCCCCTGATCAGAATTCATAAAAGATGCTATTACTTTTTGAAAGGATTTCCAACTTACAAGGGTGTTTTGAACATGGCCAGAGCAGCCTTGATGAGCAACAATCTAAAACTGGCTCAAAAAGCCAAGGAAATATTAATACTGATGACGCAACCTACCCTTAGGGATCTTAGATGGGGGGTAAATAATGGATTTTTTCGTCATGATATTGACATAGAACTTATTTCTCACCTTACCTTATCCATTGGGGAAGGGTTGGGATTTTGCTTAATGTTGGATGATCGTCATGATATTGAGTCGATTCTTAAAGTTCACCTTGAGTTATTAAATAGGTGGCTTTTGCCAAATAATGATATCGGGGATTCTGTTGCTATGAATAGAGTATTAGCTGCTGGAGAAGTCATTGATCTGAATGGGGTAAAAACTAAAATTACGAATATCACCATTGATAATAAGACTCTCTTTCCTGCAAAAATAGGAAAAGCTCAGGTTGAAATTGATATATCAAAACTTGAACAAATCAAATGCATCAAGCAATCTTTAAACCTTAACGTTGAATTGATCACAAAGAAAGGGCAAAAAGTAATAGGAGAAATCAACACTTGCCCCATGCTTTATGGAGAATCTGAATTTGGAAAATTTTCTATTGAACTGAAAGACGTAAAAACACTTCGTTTTGATGATGAAAAAAAGGATTAAATAGCCTAATGGCTAACTCAAAAAGAACTTTACATTTTGGAAGCCGATTTATCCTGTCCTGCTGCATTGCGAAAATTCGGCTTATCCCCGAGATGCCTGTATTTTTATGCCTTGCAGAACAGGCAACTCAACTCCCAAAACTGATAATTTATTTTTGAATGAACCTAAGCTAAGGCGTTAAGTAAAAATAACATTTACAGTTCCGCTACTGATTTCATTCTTATTATTGAAAATAATAACACACTCATGAATAGGTTATTAATACTTGTTGCCTAAGCAAAATTAATCCTCAAGTTTCCTTAGATGATTTTACATGATTATTTCTGCTTAGATACCTAAAACGGGTATATATAGACTCACTTGTCACTCTAAACAGCAAATTTCTAAGATTATAAAACAATAGAGTAAACTTTTCAGAAAATTTAAGGTTCATTAGTGGCTTACTCTTTTATTTCTGTCAAAACGGCAAGAAAATAAGAAAAGGTCTATGGTTGCGGGTTTACCGCGTTAATTAAAAAAAGGGAACTGTGGTGAAAAATTTTAACAAAAAAAATAACACATTGAATGAAGTTGTTATTGTCGGTGCCATGCGTACTCCTATCGGAGATTTCATGGGTTCTTTGAAGCGTTTTTCGGCAGTTGAGTTAGGTATTCATGCCCTTAAAGCAGCATTAAACAAAGCCGAAATAGCACCGGAATTAATCGAAGAAGTTGTAGCGGGTATGGGCAATATGGCTGGAACTAAAGCCAATCCTGGTCGACAGATAGCAATAGGTGCCGGCTGCTCTATCGAGACTGTTGGGGCTACGGTTAACCAGCAATGTGCCTCTTCCATGAGAGCAACAGAAATTTTATATCATGAAATTGCATTGGGAAAAGTCTCTATTGGAGCGGCAGTAGGCCCTGAAAGCATGACCAATTCTCCCTTCCTGTTGCCTGGAGCACGCATGGGGTATCGAATGGGCAACGATAATAAAGTTGTTGATTCCATGTTTTGTGACGGGTTGATAGATGTTTTTAATAATTGTCACATGGGGATCACCGCAGAGAATCTTGCAAAACAGTATGAAATCAGCCGGGAGGAACAAGATGAACTTGCACTGCTTAGCCATCAACGGGCTTGTCGAGCAATTGAAGAAGGTAAGTTTAAAGAAGAGATTACCCCTGTTGAAATCAAGACAAAAAAGGGTGTAGCTCTTTTCGATACAGACGAGCGGCCCAGACCCAGCATCACCCTGGAGTCCTTGGCTAAACTCCGTCCAGCTTTCGATAGGGAAGGGAGTGTGACAGCGGGCAACGCTTCGGGTCTGAATGATGCAGGAGCCGCACTTATCCTGATGTCGACTCAAAAAGCCGAGGAACTTGGGCTTAAACCGCTTGCAAGAATTGTTGCCACTGCCTCAGCAGCAGTGGATCCGAAAATCATGGGAATTGGGGTGGTCCCCGCAGTAAAACGTGCATTAACATTTGCCGGTTTAACCATTGATGATATCGATTACTGGGAAATCAATGAAGCCTTTGCAGCTCAGTTTATAGCAGTTAACCGGGAACTAAATATAGATATGGACAAAGTAAATAAAAATGGATCAGGCGTTTCATTGGGCCACCCAGTCAGTTGCACCGGAGCTCGCCTGATTGTTTCATTGCTCCACGAAATGCGACGTAGTGGAAATCGGTTTGGATGTGCATCTTTATGCGCCGGAGGCGGTCCGGGTACCGCTATTGTTGTTGAACGGTTTGACACTTAATCTATCTGTAGTCGGGACTTATGCACAGGAAATAGATAACTGTATTTAAAAATCTGTATCTCACAATATATTTGTTGAAATGTGCTTAAAGAATAGCTCTGCGTGGACCATGTCTTTGCTAAATCGGGCTTTGAATTGATATTTCGTATTAAATAAATTGTATCTACGAACGATCACAGCACACGATAGGGAAAATTGTTTTTTAATTTAGCCCCAAATTATCAGCTAACGATATGCTTACAAAACAGCACGTTAGGCACCTAAACTCTATAAAGAAGATCAAATAAGGAGAAACTATGAGTAAAGGAAACCTTGCTATTATTGGTGTGGGCGAAGTGCCTACCGGAAGATACCCTGAGCGAACGCGCTGGGATATCCTTTATGATGTATGCATGCAGGCGATAGGGGATGCAGGCATCAACAAAAACGATGTTGAAGGGGTGATCACGGTTGCACCCCAGGCACAGGGCAGGCTCACATCAGAGATATCCTTCGGGAAAATCCCTGAAGAACTGGGATTGAACGGATGCAAAGATGTCTGCATCTGTAATGCAGGAGGCGCTTCTACGACCAACTGCCTCAGGCTTGCCGAGCAATGGATTGACAGCGGTTTGGCAAAAATTGTTTTGATACCCCATGTCACGGTGCACTCGACCCTCCCCATTCAGGATGTTATCAGTTTTTTCGCTACAGCCGGCATAGACACCCAATGGGAATATCCTTTTGGAGCGACATTTAACGGTATGATGGGCATGGTGGCACAGCGCTACATGCATGAAACAGGAACAACGCCGGAAGAAATGGCATCCACAGTTGTAGCTCTCAGAAAATGGGCTGCCTTGGATCCAAATTCAATGTTTTATAAAAAACCCGTAACCCTTGAAGAAGTTTTATCATCAAAAATGATCAGTACGCCGCTCCACAGCAAGGAATGCAATATTTTGGCTGATGGTGGAGGTGCAATGATCGTAACTTCTGCTGAACGTGCAAGGGACATTGTTGAAACCCCTGTATTTAAACTTGGACATGGGGGGCGGTATACCGGTGCCTGTAATATTCTTCGAAAAGACTATTTTATGTTTGAAGGTTGGCGCGATGCGGCAAAAGAGGCCCTTAATGAAGCTGGATTAACCAAAGAGGATATGGATATTTTTGAATTCTATGTAGCCTATCCCTTTAATCAGATAGTGGCACTCGAGGCGGTCGGCATAACCGAGCCGGGTGAAGGCGGTAAATTTGTCATGGATGGTCATATCTCTCCAGGTGGTAAATGTCCCTGTTCCACCATTGGAGATGCGGCTGGCAGAGGCCATACCGGTTCTGGGGTAAGTATGGCAAATTATATTGAGTGTGCCCGTCAACTTATGGGGAAGGCAGGAGAAAGACAGGTTAAAGACTGTGAATACATCCTTGCATCCGCAGCTGGCGGATCCGGAATGAATACATTAATGACAGTATGGGGGAATAAAATAGCATGAGTGAATACAAAAAACCATTACCTGAAATTCAACCTTGGAGCAAAAAGTTCTGGGAAGGCACAAAGGAAAAAAAGTTGCTGATCCAGGAATGCAAAGACTGTGGTGCAAAGATTTTCTACCCCAGAAAACATTGTCCTGAATGTTGGTCTTCTCAGTTATTCTGGTCCGAAGCCAGCGGCAAGGCCACAATTTTCTCATATTCCGTAACCCTTGCCGGAGTGGAAGAGAGATTTGCGGAGGATCTTCCCTTTGTTCTGGCTTTGGTTGATTTGGAAGAAGGCGTACGCATGATGACCAATGTTGTAGGCTGCAAACCTGAAGAGGTAAGCATTGGTATGAATGTGGAGGTTGTTTTTGAAAAAATCACTGATGAAATAACCCTTCCAAAGTGGAAACCGATGGGAACATAAATCAATTCATTACTTTGGCACATTCAGGCGTAAATTTTATTGCACCAACTAAAGCCTCAATAGTCATAAGTTCTCATAAGCAATTAATACTTATTGATGCCAATAAAATCATTTATAAAAAATTGGTTTTAATGATTTCAAAAAATTTTCCATAACAACCCAAAGCCACCATAGAACTTATGACTATAGAGTAAGGGAGTTCATAATGAAACACAGCTATAATTAAAGAGCCTTTGCTTTGAAAATGGGTGATTTGCTTCTTATGAACTTCCTAAAACTCTTTTTTTTAATTTATATATGAAAATTTGGCAAAAAATTAAGCCCTTAAATAAAGGGGAAAAATGATCAAAAATTATAAAAGTCTTATTTGTGAAAAAAGAGGTCCCAAAAAGGAAGTACTTTGGGTTACCCTGAATAATGAAAAAATGGTAAAGCCACTATCAAATGACATGCGGCAGGAATTTCTCAACGTTCTGGAAAATGTATTGTGCAATAATGAAATAAAATGTGTGGTTTTTAAAAAAGCTGGAGATAACACTTGTTTTGGGGGTAAGCAAATACGGGACTTTATGGACTTTTTAAATAAACCGGTCATCACCGCGGTAACCGAATATTGCTGTACAGGTGGGTCCCTTTAGAACCTGTGCAGATATTTAAAATTTAAATATGACGAACATGTAAAAAATCGGCCCTGAATTTCCCAACACGCCATATCGTATTTACTCAAAGTCAACATTTTGACCATTTTTTCAAATCGATACTTGGTATTTTTAAATAGTTATAAAGACACAAGGCATAAAATATGCATATTCTGATTTTCAGGAAATACTATTTGGGCTTGGTCCTAACTTCGCCCACTTAGACGGATGGTTACCGCAAAAAAAAATGTTTAAAAAAATATGGAACACTTTAGGCTCGATTTGATACTAAAAAAATAAATTAGCGCCAACTTATTTATTTTAATATAGAAATCAAATCGAGCCTTGAAAACTATATATAACGAATCGACTGAGTTAGTAAATGGAAAAGACAAATGGGAACGCGTTGATGCGGGAGAACTTCTTTCTGATTTTGAAACGAGAGATCAAACTATTAGCCAGCGTGATTTTGCAAAAATGGCCGATGTCCCAAGATCAATCTTGAGGTATTGGCTTACCAGAAAGAATAGCATTGATGCCCATCCTGCCTTAATTGATTTTTTTGAAAATCCAGTTGGCATTGCTTTTTTGCATAGACTGATAACGTCTGCCCACGTATCGTTCACAAAGAATGGAACAGCCAGTATCCACAATATTAGTGATTTTTTGGAAAAATCAGGTTTGGCCCCATTTGCTGCATCATCCTACTCATCTCAGCGAAGAGTTTCTCAGCAACTGGATGATAACATCATTCAGTTCGGAGAAATTGAGGCAAAAAGGCTTGCCCGGCAAATGCCGAAAAAAATAATCACACTTTGTGAGGATGAAACGTTTCATCCTGAAATTTGCCTGGTTGCCATTGAACCGGTGTCAAATTTTATCCTTGTTGAAAGATACGCCATGGATCGCAAGACCAAAACATGGGATCAAGCTGTTAGTGATGCCCTCGACGGTTTACCGGTTAAGATTATTCTAGTTGCAAGTGATGAGGGGCGTAGCCTGATTAGCTACGCCCTAAAAGGGCTAAAAGTTCACCATTCTCCGGACTGCTTCCACGTCATTTATGAAATCGGTAGGGGCACTTGCGGGGCCTTGATGTCAAAAGTGAGGAAAGCAGAAAAAGAACACGAAAATTTGATTGAACAAACCCTCAAAATAGAGACAGAAAAGAAAAATTTCGATTGCGCTGAAAAACGTCCCCGGGGTCGCAGACCCCACTTTGAGGAAAAAATTAAAAAAGCAAGACCAATGGAGCAACAGGCCAAAGAAGATTTAGAGCAGGCCCGCTTAAACCACGAAACAATTGTAAATGAAAAGGCTAAGATAGGAAAAGTCTATCATCCATACGACTTGGAAACTGGCCAAAAGCAGGATGCTGAAACGGTTTCTAAACTATTGGCAGACAGTTTTGAAAAAATCCACAATGCAACGATGGGGCTTTCTGACCGGTGTAAGGATCGTGTCAATAAAGCGCAACGCGTTGTAATCGACATGGTGGCAACGATTGCTTTCTATTTTAATATGGTCGATATTTACCTTGATAATATGCAATTGTCTGTTCGTGACAAGTCCTTAATGTACAACTACCTGATTCCGGGTTATTACTTGAAACAGGCTGCAGGTAAGGAAAGGGATCTCGATCGCAAAGCGAATATCCTTAAAAAAGCCAGGGAATTGCTTTCGATTATTGAAGATTATGAAAACTTGGGTAAAATAATCTGCGATTGTGAAATTGAAAAACTGGACAAAGCCGCTAAGGATTGCGCTCAGTTTTTTCAAAGATCAAGTTCCTGCGTTGAAGGGAGGAACGCACAACTTGCTCTGCTGCACCAAGGGATTCATCAACTGAGCAACCGACATTTGCAAGCGCTCACAGTCATACACAATTATTACGTTAAAAGACGGGACGGAACAACCGCTGCCGGAAGATTTTTTGAGGCTGAACCGAATGACTTATTTGAATTTTTACTGGATAAAATGGATTATCCAGCACGACCAAGAAATTGTAAAAAATTAGTTGCTTAGAAGTTTGTGGGCGAAGTTAGAACCAAGCCCTACTATTTATATGTATTCGATTTAAAAGTGTTATTAGCCCACAGCTAATCAGAAGGTATCGACTTTGAATATTTAGCAAACCTTCCATACATTACGATGTGACCAAAAATATGAGGATAAAAAAATGAAAGAATATAAGAATCTTATTTGCGAAAGAAAAGGCCCCAAAGAGGAAGTGCTTTGGATCACCTTGAATGATGAAAAAAAAATGAATTCACTTTCAGATGTCATGCAACAGGAACTTCTCAATGCTCTTGAGGATATAGCATTTGATAATGAAATAAGATGTGTTGTTTTAAAAGGAGCTGGAGATAAATCCTTTTGTAGTGGAGGAGATATCAATCTTTTCCAAACCTTAAATGTTGTCAGCGCTTATGATTTTTCTTATGAGCGCGGTAACAGAATACAACACTTGATGAATTATATGGAGAAGCCGGTCATTGCCGCAGTAAACGGATACTGTTTTGCAGGGGGAATGGAGCTTGCTCTGTGCTGCGATTTTATTTATGCGTCCAGCAGCGCAAAGTTCGGACTCCTTGAAATTAATTTGGGCCTTTTAGCCGGCTGGGGAGGAACGGTAAGACTTCCCAGAAAAATACCCGTTAACAGGGCGAAAGAAATGATCTATAGAGGTGAAGTTGTTAATGCTGAAGAGGCCTTTAGATGGGGACTACTCAACAGAGTTCTTCCGTCGAAAGAGGAGCTTTACGATGAGGTTGAGAAAATTGTTTCCGAGATGATAGCAAAGCCTCCCTTATCCTTGAGGGCGGCAAAAAACGTAATAAACAACTCCATCACCTGTGAGAGCATAGAAGCCGCTCTTTCTGTTGAACGGGGAGCAGTTATGTGGCTACTCTCATCCCAGGACAGCAAGGAAGGCGTCTCCGCTTTTGTCGAGAAAAGGAAAGCCAGCTTTGAGGGAAAGTAGTGCAAATTCTCGGCGTCCTTCATTTTTCAGTTTACACTTATTTAAGCGACAACCCCATTTTTAGGAAATCATTCCCCCAAAAGTGTAAAGTACTTTTGGGGTGATCTGATAAGATGCAAATACTATAACGCTTTTCAAAACACTTCAACTCTCATTATATTGCTTTTATTCTATTTAAAATCAATAAGTTAAAAATTTTTTAGTTCCATGATGTTGATTGAAATTTTGTGTTGTTAGAAGTTGAACCAATTATTTTGACTGGAACATGTCCTTTAATGGCCTAAATTCTCAAAACCCAATCAAAGTTTATGTCCGTTTTCACAACATTATGCTGACCACATTTTTAAAAGAGGATTCGCTACGCTCATCCGTAGTGGGTTTTTTAGGCATGGGTGGAGAGCATTTATATATCTGCCATTGGCGGGTAGATATTCTGATCGGATTCTTTTATTATAAGATTTAGTATTTTCTATGACTTACGGAAATTTTTGATCAAACTAAGGAGGGGGAAGCAGAAAAAACTGCTTCCCCCCCAAAGGCATTTATATAAATGCTCCCCACTTCGGCTATCCCTCGCCGGGTTGCTCCCCAGCAGAGCCCGACTCCGTTTCACCGAAACTGTTATTTCGTGGTTATGTCTTCGGTGCTTTTGATTTTCAACACCATGTCAGCGTCCACCGTTTTTTTGTCGCAAAACATGGCATAGGCCCCCACTGTTAGGATAGTTGTCACATGAACTGAAAAACTCTATTATAGAAATACAGGAGGAAGTTCATGCGATACACAACGGAACGAAGAGAAGCTGTACTCAAAAAAATGATGCCACCGCATCCCAGACCGATCAGCCAGTTGGCCAAAGAAGAGGGTGTCAGCGAGGCCACATTATATAAATGGCGCCAGGAGGCCCGTCAGAAAGGCGTCCTGCTGCCGGATGCCGATACCGAACCGGAAGGATGGAATGCCCGGGACAAGTTTACCGCGGTTGTTGAGACTGCAGGGCTGAACGAGACAGAACTGGGTGAGTACTGCCGCAAAAAAGGCATATTCCCGGAACAGGTTCACCAGTGGCGCCTTGCCTGCGAGAGCGCCAACGACTGGGATAAACATGCCAATGCCAGGCTCAAATCCAGCCTGAAAGAAGATAGAAGGCGCATCAGAGACCTTGAAAAAGATCTGAAACGCAAAGAAAAAGCCCTGGCAGAAGCTGCGGCTCTTCTGATGCTGCAAAAAAAAGTCCAGGCGATTTGGGGGGACTCAGAGGACGAATGATCAGCGCCCCGGATCGCCGCAAAATTGTTATGCTGATCAATGAAGCCAGGCAGGCTGGAGCGCGCCTTGAACCGGCATGTGAGGTTGCTGGTATCAGCAACAGAACCTATCAGCGCTGGACCGGACAATCGGATGTCAGGGAAGATGGACGCCCGACAGCTGTCCGGCCGGAACCTGCCAATAAGCTAACCAGAGAGGAGACCGAAAAAGTGCTCAGCATCTGCCATGATCCAGAGTTTGCAAGCCTTCCGCCGGGACAGATTGTGCCCCGGCTGGCAGACAATGACACCTATATTGCCTCCGAGTCTACCTTTTACCGCATCCTGCATCAGGCAGGTGAGCAGCATCACCGGGGCCGCAGTAGGGCGCCCCGGCACAGCCCTCCTCCCAAAGGGTTCTGTGCCACCGGACCGAATCAGGTGTGGTCCTGGGATGTGACCTGGCTGCCGTCTCAGATCCGCGGCATGTACTTTTACCTGTATATGATCGTTGATGTCTACAGCCGGAAAATTGTCGGCTGGGAGGTTCATTCTACCGAGAGCGCTGAACTGGGGGCCGCCTTTATCCACAAGGCTATCCTGGCTCAGGGGTGCATCTTGAAACCGCCGGTGATCCATGCCGACAACGGCGGTGCCCGGAAAGGATATACCATCAGAGCGAAAATGGACGCCCTGGGAGTGACAAAATCCTACAGCCGCCCCAGGGTCAGCAATGACAACCCTTTTTCTGAATCGTTGTTTCGGACTTGCAAATATCGGCCGGATTATCCGGGGAAACCCTTTGAATCGATAGAGGGATCAAGGCAATGGGTAGCATCCTTTGTCCGGTGGTACAACTACGAACATCTGCACAGCGGTATCCGGTTTGTCACACCCGAGGACCGGCATACCGGCAGGGATAAAGACATCCTTGAAAATCGGGACCGAATTTATCGGGAAGCAAAGCAAAAGTGCCCGAAACGCTGGAGTGGGGACACCCGCAACTGGGAGCCGAAAGGACCGGTCTGGCTCAACCCACCTAAAACTGACTCTGACTCTAAAGGCGGTGAGCACTTTCCTGATGGATTCAGACAAACAGGATGAGAGGCAATCATTCAGTTATCAAAGATCGATTGTTAAATCGAGATGATGATAATCATCTCGTGATTACCGAAAAGCCCTTCTCCCCGGCCCTGTCAAGGGCGATTGCAGATCGTTCATCTTGACCCTTGACAGGGCCGGGGAGAAGGGCTACCCCGAAAGTACCGAAAACGTATTGTTGTAAGAGAAGAAAATTTCAAAAAATGGTCGAGTGGCCCAAGGGAACTTCCCCCTCAGGCTCTCACAGAACCGTACGTGAAACTCTCGCTTCATACGGCTCTTCTTATCCTTGACCTTTCAGGAACAGGTATTCCCAGTGTACAAACATATTTGGATATGTGGCACGGCATTTTTTAACCCAGTCCCAAGACCGGCGTTTATGTCCACGCAGCTTTTTGTATTTATTCCTTGCCCAGCGTCCGAGCCTCAAGTCAATTCTTATCAAAAACCGTTTCAATGGTTCTGGATAAAAGGCCCCATAATACTCAATCCAACCCCTTACCATGGGGTTAATTTTCTCTGCCAATTCTGACATTGTTGATTGCGTACTACGGTTTATATTGAGTTCTCGGATACTCTCATTCATGCGTTTAAGTGATTTCCTGCTGACCCCTGGATTGAAACCTGTAAATTGGGCATTCCAACCAGCGTCGTATGTATAACCGTATCCATTTTTCCGGTGCATGTTTCTCAACTGCCCGCATCATCAGGTCATGGTCAATGGTGTCAAAAAAGGCTTTGATGTCCATGTCCAGTACCCAATCATACCGCCAGCAGTTCCCTCGCACCTTTAAAACCGCATCTTTCGCTCCTACTCCGGGACGATACCCATATGAACCCGGATGGAAAATTTCTTCCAGCCGTGGTTCAAGTACTATCTTTACGGCCATCTGCGCGGTTCTATCTGCAACAGTTGGCACTCCCAGAGACCGGAACCCATCTCCTTTGGGTATCAACACCTGCTTAACCGGCTGGGGATGATAACTTCCAGAGCTCATGCGATTCCATAATTTGTAAAGGTTACCTCCCAAATTTTCCTGGTATGCCTGTATGCTTTCATTATCCACGCCCGGCGCACCTTTGTTGGCGGCCACACGCTTCCAGGCATCATAGACAATACGTTTGGGGATCTCAAAAGGTTTGGCCGTGGGCCGGGGATCATCCTGTTTCACAGTTGTCACCCTCCGTTGGCCGAATAAGGTCATGCCTTCGCTCCTCTGCCATTACAGCAGTCTCAACGCTACTATGCATGACTCCGCCACTGTGCTCCGCATTGGTACTCAGATTCTTGCAGGTTCACTGCTTGAATCGCTCCCTTAACATCGGAACGACAGTTTCCCAAGTTCCATATCAGCGCCTGAACAAAGGTCATGCCATCTCTATGCCGGATGCCACCAGACCAGAACTCAGGTGTCCGTCTGATTTCTCCCAGGATGATGTCGAGATCCTGGTTTTGACATCGGTTGCAATTATCGACACTTCTTCGGTGGTTCACTTGCGTTCATCTCTTTTGTTCTTACCTTACGGAATTCACTTCCACCTTTTCCTTTGACGCTTACCATAACCGCTCTTTACGGATGCAGCTCAAGGTGGTTTGGTATCTTCTCCTGATAGACGACACCGAGAGACCTACTCTCATCACTGATATAGCATGGCTAACCAATCATCTTGGCTTGCCTTCTTGGCACACCGACAACTGTCTTGACAGCTACCGTAACCGACCTGTCCCATTTTCTGGAAATCATATACCATGAGCAAGGCTCCGACTACGGCATCGGTCGTGTATTGATGGTAAGGAATTAACTGGCGGGGCAATAGGGAAAGGGTTCTGCCGGTCTTGACGCATAGAAACCTGGCAACCGGCACTTTCTCCTTTTTATAAGGGAAAAGCTCAACGGCATAACGATAATACTCTTTGATTGGCTTGCAGCAGTCTTCACCCTCGCAAATCAGACATTTCCTGCCAATATACTCCTGAAAACAGATGTTAAAAAAATCAGCTTTATATTCCCAGATGCTTGGATATGTGTTATCGAAAAGGTATTGGATATCTAATATCCTGTCAGGGGGTTGGGAAGGAGGTGTCTATTGGCGTAGAATGTTTCTCCTTTCCAACCTTTCCCTTTTTCAATGGTGTTGGTCAAAAATTCATTGTGACTTCCCTACATTAAAAAAAATGACTATACACATATCAGCGGTTGAATTAATTTGCAATTTTGCTTTGAAAAGACGTAGAAATAATGTTGTAATCAACACCTGTGATCTCCAGGACATTGCGTATCTGGTTAGGTGAAACATTGACACGCTGGGGTTCCTGGGTTAAAAAATCCCCCAAACTTCCTTGCCATCGGGCATAGTCTTCAATGATCATACGTGCGATATCACTGAGATTGGAATCAATGGGCGGAATCGGCCGTTGGGGAGCGGGTATGTACGGTTGGACAGCATTCTTTCTTTTCCAGCCCTCCAATGTCGGATAGGGTACTTCGGACAATGTGCAGAAGCGTTCCAGGGACCCGGCCCACTGGTCCAGGTGATTGAGAACGGTACGTATGTACCCGGAGCTGTAGATCGTACGCCCACTTCTGTGTTGAACAAAGGCACCAGGATTATCCAGGCGGTAGTTCAAAAGGGCCACCTGGAGGTGCCATTCAGCAATGGCGCTGTCCAATGCAGGAACCTCCTGTGGCAGGGGCCGTCCGGGACCCGGCAAGGTCATCTGCCCTAATGCCTTATTTATCTGGGACTTTTGTTCGTATACCTGGGTACGGTTTACGCAGGCTTTCCTACAGATCTCGGTGACCGTTCCTTTCAGGCTGAGGTCTATCTGTGCGGCATTATCTCTTATTATAAGGTGCATGGCGATCATTGAAAGCTTGTTTTCTTTAAGTTCTTCTTGTATGTTCATGTCGGCAGGTTTTGTTTTGTGGTTAATGGCTTTCTGGAAAAAATTCATAACTTCTCAAAACTCAACCTGCTAATCAACCTTTTTCTTAACCCAATATTTTTTCGCCCATCAGCCAGACCTGAGGTTTTCCAGCGTATGACACCACCCTGAAAAGCTCCAGGCCTCGGTTATCCGTACTGACCAGGTCGCAGACATCTGCACCAAGCCCCTGCTCAATGCGCTGTAGGCTCTGATCGGCAATCCCGTAAAATCGGTCGGCAGGCACCAAAAGACCTCCCAGGCCATGGTGGGGGCGGCGATGATTGTAGTGATCTACCCATCGGCCAATGGAACGGGCTGCATCCGTCATGTCCATGAACTCGGTCTGCCGTACACATTCCTTTTGAAAACTTGCATTCAGTGCTTCAACCTTGCCGTTAACAGATGCGTTTTTAGCCAGATAGTAGTTGACTTCATACTCCTCCAGCAGGGCTTCAAACCGGGACAAGCCCTTCCATGAATGAAATGCTGAACCCCGATCCGACATGGCTCCCTCGGGCCTGCCATAGCGTTGTATCGAATCTTCAAGGCACCTGATAACCGGTTCTGCGGATTCGGCAGGGGCCATGGCCCAGCCGGGGATGAACCTGGAAAAATCGTCCTCAATGAACAGGACACAGGTCTTTTGTTTGTGGACGTAAAAATGATAGAAATCCAGGTGGTACAGTTCTCTTGGCCGATTGGCCTCATACCGGCCGGTGCGTTCCTTTCGCTTCAGTTTCGGAGGAAGATAGCCGTTTCCTTCCATGACATGGCGGACAGTGCCCACCGATACCTTAAATCCTTTACGCTTTAGCGCCAGACGAACCTGACTCGGCCCGTATCCTGGATGCTCCCGCCATGTTGCCAGAATCTTGCGGTCACGGATTACAGCCGGGACCCCATGTCAAGACCGATTTTAACTTTTTTTAAGCTACATTTTAATGAAATATTCCCAGCCTGTCATGGCAATCCTCAACTATTCTGTCTGGCCAAAATTTGAATTGTTAAAATCATAAATGAATCATTTTTGAGGCTCACAATATTTAAAACCAGCCTTTTCCAAAATATCTTCCAAGACAATACCAGGCTCTCCTTTTGCTTTTAATTGGTCAAGCATCCATTTTTGAATACGAGCATTCACGTGAACCCGCTTGAGATGCGGGGGTAACTTTTGTTTTGGTTTTCCTCTGTATCCTCCACGTTTAGTCTGCATTTTATTACCTCATACTGTTTTCACAAGCCCTAAGATCCTTGTTAATCGGGCATTATAGAAAAGCGTGGCACGCTTTACAAAAAAAGGAGCTCATTTTCAGGTAAAAAATCAAGAGACTCTCTCTGGGCTTGAAATTATTTGCCCCCGTGATAGCATAGGCCCACCAGTTCAGAGGATAGGGCAATGCTGGGAAGCAACCCGAGCGCTGTAGCTGGTGACCGAAGCATGGGGCAGCGCCATTGCGAAGACTTGGCGCTGCCTTTGTTTCTATTCAGCGACTCATGCTTTGGTCCCCAATGCGTTAAATCCCGGGGGCATGGGGGCTGGCCCCCATTCAAATCAGATAGAATTCCTTTTTTTTAAAACTGATCATCCCTGATACCACAGTTTCGGGACATCATATGCAAGGGACTGGTGAGGTCTTTCCTTGTTGTAAAAATTCAGGTAATCCCGTAATGACCTGTACGCTTGGGACATTGTTTGATAATCTTTCAAGTATACTTCTTCATACTTGACAGATCGCCACAATCTTTCCACAAAAATATTATCCAGTGCCCGCCCTTTTGAATCCATACTGATTTTGATATCCTTTGCAATCAGTGGTGCCAGGAAGTTTGTTGCAGTATACTGACTCCCTTGGTCTGTGTTGAAAATTTCGGGGATAGCAATATCCAAAGCCTCCTCCAGAGCCTCAATGCAAAACGTATTTTCAAGCGTATTACTGAGTTTCCAGGATAATACGTATCTGCTATACCAATCTATCACCACAGTTAAATAACCGAAACCTTTACCTATTTTGATATAGGTAATATCTGTACTCCATACTTGATTGGGTCGTGTAATCTTCAATCCCTTCAATAAATAGGGGTATATTTTATGGTTTTCATTCCTCCTGGTGAATTTGGGTTTGGGGTAAATGGCTTCGATTCTCATTTTTCTCATTAAGCGTTGTACCCGTTTACGATTTACCTCATGGCCGACTGATTTCAAGTAGACTGCCAGGCGACGGCTTCCGTAAAAAGGAGTCTTTGTGTGCTGTGCATCAATCAAATCCATGAGTAAAAGTGTATATGGATCAATGGGACGTGGCTCATAGTAAAGGGCTCCCTTTGATACTTCCAGCAAATCACACCGCCTGTTAATACTGAGTCTTTCATGAGTTTTATCAATCAGATGCCTTCTATCAGAGACCGACTGTATCAACCTTTTTTTTTAGCCAGTCATTCTCAACTTTGAGCTGACCGATCTGCTTGTACAATTCATTGATTAAGTTTTCATCATCATTCTTTGTCTTTTTTCTTTTTGTTGAAAAAATTTCCGGTAACCCCTCTAAGGCCTCCTTTTTCCATCTGGTAAGAAGTGAGCGATGAATCTCATATTTTTGGGCTAACTCAGCAACAGTTTCCTGCTCCCGGATCATGGCCACTGCAATTCTGGTTTTAAAGTTCCCGCTGTAATTTTTTCTCATGGACCTCCTTTTTCAGGTTAAATTTGAACCCTGGATTTAACATCCCTTATGTCGCTTAGCAACTGGTTCAGATTATGGGGTCCATTATAATAATGGGTGTGTCCCACTTTTTGCACAACTATTTTCGGGTGTGTCCCACTTATTGCACAAACTTGCCAAAGAGTGCTGTTATTACTATTTATTTCACGGCATCCCCGACCTCTACCTTGACCAGAATGGGAGAGCATCGGGGGGAATTTTGACCCAGAGCTTACTCTTTAATGGTGACAACCCTGCACGGTGCTTCCAGTATAATGTACTGTGTATTGGATCCAAAAAAGAGTTTTCCCACTTTTGAACGTTTTCGAAGTGTCATGATAATTTCAGTGATTTCATTCTTTTCGGCATATTGAACCACAGCTTCTCCGGTGGAAAGGGTGCTGACGATGACCTGGGAAATGCAGCGGATACCTTCATTGGTGAACATTTCCGATGCAATCTTTTTCAATTCCTCGTTGCTTTTTTCGACAACTTCTTCGGGAAGGTCTGGTCTATCTTCAAAGGTTGTAACCAGATCCACGGAGGCATTAAAGGCTTTGGCATGTTCCCGTGCAATGTCAAGGGCCTTTGATATTGTTTTGACGTTTTTACAATAAACCATAATTCTCATATTGGGATATCTCCTATTTAAACTTTCGGGGGGAGCTGTACTGCATTATTGGTCTTTTTGCCTTTTGAAGAAATTTTATTTGAAAAATTATCTTATCATCTATACTGTTTTTAATGTATCATCATATGATGTGATCCTTTGAAATTGAGAGCATCTAGCATCTATGTGATAGGTAATTTAAGCATTTTGGATTCATGAGAAAATCATGGAGCCTGTTAAAAAATCAGACTGACCCTGTTGGATAATGGCCAGGTCTAGCGATTAATTTATTTATTCCACTAATTGACAATGTTCTTGACATTACACTGGAGAACTTGTTATTTCATTGAATAAATGAATAATTACATGTAATAAATCGTCTATAATCGTCACACCCAAGGTGTGCAGCCATGGCATGTATAATCACCCCGGAACATATAATCGTCAAAGGAGGATCAGATGAAAAGAATGACAGCCAAACAGATTGAATTTGAAGCTGGCCGTATTTTTGGGGCAAAATGGAAAAATCGTGAGAAGGTCGGCAACTTGAAAGACCAGCTCAAGGCGGCCATTGAAAGCGAAGAAAATCTTCCCAAAAATAAAAAACAGATGGCGGAATATATCATTGACTGCGCCGGAGATCTGGATTAGAAGATAATCTTTATTTTTTCCATTAAATTTTACAACCGTTCGGGAGAAATACAGCATTTCCCGAACGGTTGTAAAAACGCCTTGTTTCTTTTTTTTACATCGTCATGGGGATATCCCCGAGACTCAAATCCTTATCGGTTACAATGCTGTCCACAATTTTTTGTTTTCCGTTCTTGTCAATGGTCAGGGTGAATTTACGATCATCGGCAAGTTTCCGGAACCAGAAATCCCCGAAATTATCCGTTATGGCTGTGAATATTTCTCCACTTTCATCATCCTTCAGGGTGCAGGTGGCTCCGATGATCACCTCTTTTTCCACGGGGTCATAGACCGTTCCACCCACGAATTTTTTGGGAAGATTTTTGTAATAAACCCGCGATTTCGTGCCGGCTTCAGGGTTTAAAAACTCCGCATCCTTGATGAAATCGGCAAAATCAGATTCTTCTCCAAATTTAAGGGCTTCGGTGGGACACTGGTCCACACACCGGGGCACTGTCCATTCCTCATCATTGTCCAGCAGGTGGGAACACCCGGTGCACTTCTGGGCAATGTTGAGATTTTCGTTGAAAAATATAGCATCGTGGGGACAGGTATCCTTGCACAGCTTGCACCCGGTGCATTTGTCCGGATGAATGATCACAAGTCCGTCGTCTCTTTTTTCTATGGCATCAAACTGGCATTGCTCAATGCAGGGGGCATCATCACAATGCTGGCATAATTTGGGAATATAGGTGACCTTTACCTTGGGCACCTGGCCCCGCACCAGCTCGGTGATGCCGATCCAGAACTGACCGGTATCCGGCTGGGGTTTGGCATAGGGGGTCCAGTCATTGGCCACATGTTCGTCCTTGCAGGCAATCTGGCAGCAGTAGCAGCCATTGCAGATGGATAGATCCAGATAAAAAGCTTTCATTATTTGTCACCTCCCACAACCCATGCATCAAATCTCAGGCCTGCATCGGGATTATATTCTCTTTCAAACGCTTCGGGATAATCTCTTCTCCACTGGTCCATCTCTTCGCCTTTCAGACGTTCCACCTGAACCAGGTAACCGCTGGTGGCCTGTCCCACACAGTTTGCCGATGTTATACCGGCCGGAGAAATGGTGTTGATGGCACCGCCACGTTCCACCTGGCCTGTTATGATGGGATCATGTCGGGCTCCATGGTCGATGTAGACCACACCGGGGCGCAGACGTTCGGTTACATAGGCCCCTGCCAGAACAATGCCGCGTTCATTGAAAATTTTAACAATATCGCCGCCTTTAATGCCTCGTTTTTCTGCCTCTGAAGGATGCAGCCACAGGGGTTCGTATTTGTATCCGTCCGGCCCCATTACCTTACAAGTGGGTGCTTCTCTGGTCCAGGTGATGTCGTCACACTGGGAGTGTACCCGCCACCGCCCATGGTTGGACATCAACAGTAATGGAAACATCTTGGCACGATGGCTGGAAAGGCGTTCGTCATGCATGGCGCTCTTTTCAATCCACTTGGGCACCGGAGGTCTTTCCAGGTCATGGGGAAAGTTTTCAGCCAGGGCTTCCGAGTAGAATTCAAGTTTTCCGGAAGGGGTGGGCAGCTGGTTTTTTTCGGGATCCTTGGCAAATTTCTCAAAACCTGCGGGGTCATCCTCCCAGTCCTCTGCGGTGTTGTACATCCAGTATTTCTTTTCCATGAGTTCTTCAAAGGGAACCAGTTTTTCACCGTCCATGTAACCCCAGACTTTTTTCTGCATATCCTGGGTGGACTGACCTCCTGTCACTTCGTCTTCAAAGCCCAGCTTTTTGGCAATTTCCACAACGATTTCAAAATCGCTCTTGGATTCCCCGATGGGTTCAATGGCCTTGTCTGCTATCATTATATTGGGCTGGGAGGTTCCCTGGCGGATGTTGGTCAAAATATCATCCACTTCCATGTAGGTGTTGGCCGGTAGAATAATGTCGGAATAAATACAGTCATTTTCCAGCCAGGGGTGCTGGGAGACGATGGTTTCGATTTTCGGATTTCGAAGGGCCAGCTGGGTCTCATTGCCGCCATTCCAGCAGGTGATTCTGCAGGGTGTATCCGTCCACATCATGTGAATTTCAGAACCACCATCTTCCTTGGGAATGGGATATGTGTATTCGTTGAACTGGTCCATGGCCAGGGCTTCAATGGCGCCGGTACCATGGAAGCTGATGGGTTCATCGGATTCAATGGCTTTGTGGATGAGTGTTTTGGGAATAACCTGCTCCTGCCATGCCGTTACAGAGGACATCACCGGTATGGAAAGACGCTCTTCGATTTCCGGATTCCAGAAGAATGTTCCTCCCAAGCCTTCTTTACGGGGCATGCCGAAATAGGTGAGCTGATGGTGATGAACACCTGGTTTACCAAGACCCTGCATGCCCAGAAGAATGACTTCAAGTCGTGCATTTTCATGGGAAAAGGGACCTCTGATGAATCCGCCGCCAAAATAATGGGCAATGGAGGTTACCTTGGCTGCAAATTCTCGTGCCAGGGCCTTGATGGTCCATTCGGGGACACCACATTTTTTTGATGCCCAGGCGGCTGTCTTGGGAATCCCATCATCGTCGCCCAGTACGTACGCTGAAAACTGTTCCATACCCACCACATGGGTGGCCACATATTCTTTATCGTAAAGCCCTTCGGTGATCCAAATATAGGCGATGGCCAGCTGCAGGGCTGCATCGGTGTTGGGCAGCACTGGTATCCATTTATCGGCATGGACTGCGGCACCATAGTTGAGGTCCGGACAGATGTAAATCTGTTTGATGCCGACTTCGGCCCAGAAATAAGTCAGAAGGGAAGGGAACTGTCCGGTGAATCCCCAGGGGGTGGTTTCCGGGTCACAGCCCCAGAAAAGAACCTGCTCCGAGTGTTTGGTTGTGTCGTTGACGATGTTGGCGGCGGGCCACATATTACCCTGGACACCCTGGCCCCATACATGTTTGGCTCCCCAGTACCAGCCTTCCCAGGAGTCGGGGTTCCGCACCTGAATGGTAAACCCGCCCATGTTGTCAAGCAGGGTTCCGGAATGGCCGTGGGGGGTGTTGATGGTCTTGCATTCGCCGTGGCCATCGCCCTGCATCAATATGGCATAGTACCCGTATTTTTTGTGAATTCTCGTGATTTCAGAGGCAATAATGTCGGTGGCTTCATCCCAGGAAATGCGTACATATTTGCTTTTCCCCCGATTCTGGGGGTTACGCTCTCCGTTGGGATCCCAGTCCACCCGTTTTAATGGATATTTGATGCGGTTGGGGGAGTATACTCTTTTTTTATAAGCAAGGGAGAAGGGGCCTGGCAGAGATTTCCAGGTTGGCGAAATGGATTTTCCGTTACGTTCCATTTTCCATTGTCTGACATCTTCTTTTTTGTATTTCCAGCCATACCTCATGGGACGAATACGAACAATTTTGCCATCTTTGACATCAATCATTCCTTCGGCACCGCCGCCGAAGAAACCACCAAGTCCAAGACTTCGCAGAACTGTTTTGTCTTTTGTCTTAATGTCCGCCATACTATGAAAACCTCCTTTGCGAAAAAATTATCGTAAGAGCAGTGGGGGATGGGTTTAAAATTTGCTCAAACGGAAAAATGCACCAGTGCGTTGTCATTACCTGATTTCAGGGTTGTCGATTATCAATATTCAGGTGCGGTAATGGTCAGCGGTATGTGCAACGCTGAATATAATCTTGAATATGCACTGGTCTGTTCTTCCTTTTAAACTTGGATGAAAAGAACATGATAGGCCTCGACGGTTCATGGTCGGGGGGATACGATCCATGCTGTGATCATACGATTTAAAATCCATCCTTGATAATGGGTGTTTAAAATGTCGTTTTATTAAAACAGCGGTGTCCTTTAATATCAACTGGTTAAATTACGATTAGGTGTGCCCCCAGAGTCTTGTGAAATCTTAAAATTCAATATACTCCGGATAATTATGCTGCCATTGCTTTAGAGACTTTATAGGTCCTTAACGGGGAAAGTCAAGCTTTTTTTGCATGTAATATGGTATTGTATATTGAGTGGTAAATGAAAAGTTTTCTTGTATTTGTTTTAAAATCTATATGGTTAGGGCGTTATCCACCAGATTTGATGCAAAGTCAAAACCTCATGGATAATGCCGATAACGCAAGCCTGATCCCACTCCAAAGTCTGTCTGAATGGCTATCTGTAAGATGTCAGGCTTATTCTTTTCCAAGAAAGGTAATTTCAATAAAATCGGCAATGGCACTGATGTTATCAATGTGAAACAGTGGCACATCAATGTCTATATCAACATCTGAAATCATTGCAATCAGGGTGGAATTTTTGCTGCTGGAATATACAGGGCTGGAGTGGGCCGCTTTTCTGAACAGTTCAATCTTGGGCTTGTCTGCCCGTTTATATCCTTCAGTGATGACAAGGTCTGTATCCATGAAAAAATTTTCCACCAGTTCATCAATGGAGAGTTCTTTTTCAACATCTTTAATAAGAGAGATTTTCCAGGGGCAGGAAATAACCACCACATCGGAGCCGGCCTTTTTATGTCGCCAGGTATCTTTGCCTTCATGGTCGATGTCAAAGCCATGGGTATCGTGCTTTAAGGTGCCCACAGTGTAACCCCTTTTTTTAAGTTCCGGAATAAGTTTGACAAGCAGAGTTGTTTTTCCAGAATCCTTTTTGCTTACAATGGATACCACGGGGGGATGTTCTTTTTTTGTATTCATTTTTACCTCTGTTTTTTTCTGGTGTTGTGATCAAGTCAGCAGAACCATGGATGCATACCACATTCCTTTTGTCAGGTACAGATGGATGTTGTGTGGGAATGTGCCTGTGGAAGGTGGGCTAAGTTTGCGCTTGACTTCTTTTATTAAAATAGTTAGTAGCTTGAAAAGATGTCCTTGATTTTTGGCTGGGACAGCCTTTGTGAATCCTCGTTCGTAGCGGTTGATGTATATATCTTGTTGGTTAATGAAGTTATTTCATACTGTATATAGTGTTTGTTTAAAAAATAAAAAATAACTTTTTTTTATTTTAAATTGCATGTAATATAGTATGAAAGTTTGCGACTGGCAAAATCACTGATCTATATGAGTGTAGCACATCATTTGATCGTATCACGTCCGACGCTGTGATCATCCAGCGAAAAATGCCGCGCGTATGATGCCGGAAGGTTAACGATTAATACCGGGAAAGCCGGGAGGTTAATGATGACAGAACAAGTATTTACCAATTGCACCAATGCAGGACCCGTCAGTGTGTATGTAAAGGACGGTAAGGTTCAACGAATCCGCCCGCTGGTGGCGGACGAGAAAGATTTCAAGCCCTGGGTGATTGAGGCAGACGGGCAGAAGTATTCGCCGAAAAAGAAATTTAACATTGCACCCTATGTCCATGGAGAGAGACGTCGTCTCTACTCCGATGAACGGATTAAATATCCCATGAAACGGGTGGATTTTGATCCCGATGGAGAACGAAATGCCCAGAATCGAGGTAAATCAGCCTATGAGCGGATCTCCTGGGATGAGGCCATTGACATTATTGCCAAGGAGATCACCCGGGTAAAGGATACCTATGGTGGGTCCGCCATCAGCGGTATGACTTCCTCCCATCATAACTGGGGCATCGTGGGCTACAAAATGGGACCCTTTGCCCGGTTCATGAACATGCTGGAGTTCACACCGGTTCTGGACAATCCCGATTCCTGGGAAGGCTGGCACTGGGGTGCCACCCACACCTACGGGTTTTACTGGCGGCTTGGCATGCCTGAACCCTATGACATGCTGGGGGATGCCCTTCAGAATGCCGAAATGATTGTATTCTGGTCCAATGATCCTGACACCACCCGGGGAACCTACACGGGACAGGATTCTGCCCTGTGGCGGACATGGCTCAAGGAAAAAGGGGTGAAAACAATTTTCATTGACCCCTTCCATAACTACACGGCAGGAGCCATGGAAGGCAAGTGGCTGGCCCCCCGCATCGGCACGGACACAGCCATGGCCATGGCCATTGCCCATGTCTGGATCACCGAAGACCTGTATGATAAAGAATATGTGAAAGACCGCACCATTGGATTTGACGAGTTCAAACCCTATGTGCTGGGCGAGACGGACGGCGTTCCCAAGACCCCGGAGTGGGCAGAGGAAGAGTCCGGCATCAAGGCCAGAACCATTCGCACCCTGGCCCGGGAGTGGGCGGCCAAGAGAACCATTCTTTCCGGCGGCTCCAGGGGCGGCGAGGGTGGTGCATGTCGCACGGCCTTTGGTACGGAATGGGCAAGGATGATGGTGCTGCTCCAGGCCATGCAAGGCCTTGGCAAACCGGGCCGAAGTATCTGGGGAACCACCATGGGTGCTCCCTCGGATGTGGACATCTGGTTTCCGGCCTATGCCGATCCCGAAGGCAGGATCGCCACCTCCAGTGTGGCAGGTTTTCTGCCCTTTAATCCCACCAAACAGAGACTGTGGCGATTGACCCTTCCCGATGCCGTGCTCAATCCTCCGGTGAGCTGGTACGGAGAGGGGTTTTGCGGCCAGTCACTGGATCAGCAGTTCATCCACTTTGAATATCCCATGAAGGGCTACTCCGAAATCAAGATGTTCTATCGCTATGGCGGATCGTTCATGGGAACCCTTAGTGACACCTCCAAATGGGTGCGCATGTACCAGAGCCCCAAGCTTGAGTTTGTGGTGAACCAGGATGTCTGGTACAACGGTGAGACCCGCATGGCTGACATCATCCTGCCGGCCTGCACCAATTTTGAGCGGGACGATGTGGGGGAATGGGGGGCCTGTGGCGGATATACCTGCCATGCCAGCAGTGGAAGTAACTTCCGCATTGTGGTGCGCCAGCAGAAATGTCTGGAACCCATGTGGGAGTCCAAGTCCGACTATGAAATTTTTACCTTGATTGCTGACAAGCTGGGAAGAAAAGAGGAGTTCACCGACGGTAAAACCGAGCTTGAGTGGGTGGAAACCTTTTTCAACCATTCGGACCTTCCCAAGGTGATTGACTGGGAGACCTTTAATAAAAAGGGCTATCACATCATCAATATCAAGGAAGATTACAAGCCCACCCCGGCCCTTAGATGGTTTGCCGAAGGAAGGGACTGTGATACTCCTGACCCCAACAATGCCAAACGGGGAACGGACAAGGCCAAAGAACTTGGTACCTATTCCGGTAAAATTGAATTTGCATCGGAAAGCCTGCGTAAACATTTCCCCGATGATGAAGAGCGGCCGGTATCTCCCCATTACATACCCAGCTTTGAAGGGCATCGATCAGATAGTTTCAAGAAATATGGTCTGCAGCTTTTAAGTCCCCATCCGCGGTTTTCATTTCATTGCCATTATGACAAACACACGGACTGGCTCGATGACATCCCCATCCATCGCATCAAAAAAGATGGCTATGCCTGGTGGCCGGCACGAATTCATCCCACAGATGCGTCGGCACGCAATATTAATAATGGGGATATTGTAAGGCTTTACAATGACCGTGGCGGGGTTCTTTGCTGCGCCGTTGTCACAGAAAGAATCAAACCCGGCGTGATTCACAGTTATGCCTCATCGGCAAAGTACGATCCCCTTTCTCCGGGAAATGCGGATTCTGTGGACCGGGGCGGATGTGTAAATATTTTGACACCGTCACGGATGCTGTCCAAAAATGTACCGGGCATGACACCGAATTCCTGCCTCATTGAAATTGAAAAGTGGGAGGGTTGATACGATATGGCACGTAAAGGTATTTTAATTGATGTAAACAGATGTACGGGCTGCTACAATTGTTTTCTTGCCTGCAGAGATGAGCATTTTGGGAATGATTATCTTCCCCTGTCTGCGGCCCAGCCCTTGAACGGACAGTTCTGGATGCAGATCAAAGAGATTGAACGGGGTAAATTCCCCCGCCCGAAACTGTCTTATATTCCCATTCCCTGCATGCAGTGCAAGGATGCTCCATGCATCAGCGCTGCAACCAACGGGGCGATTTATAAAAGAGATGACGGTGTGGTGGTCATTGATCCGGAAAAAATAAAAGGGCAGAAAGATGTTGTCAATGCCTGTCCCTACCGGGCCATTTTCTGGAATGAAGAAAAACAGATTGCCCAGAAGTGTACCCTTTGCGCCCATCGACTGGATGAAGGGGAAAAAAGACCCAGGTGTGTGGAATCCTGCCCCACGGGTGCCATGTACTTCGGTGATCTTGATGATGCCACAAGTGAGATTGCCATCAAGGCAAAGGAACTCAATGCCGCTGCCTTCCATCCCGAATACAGCACTGATCCCTCCGTGCTCTATGCGGGCATACCGAAGAAATTTGTGGCCGGAGAAGTGGTGCTTGCCGACAATCCCGGTGAATGTGCCCAGGGGGTTAAGGTGGTGCTGGATGGCAATGGTGAAAAATGGCAGATTTTGTCGGACTCATATGGCGATTTTGAGTTTGAAGGGTTGGAGAAGAATACTTCCTATACCCTCACCGTTGAAAAAGAGGGGTATGCCCCCTATACCACGCAAATTTTTACCCGCACCGATGTCAATTTGGGTGAAATTGTGATTTCAGCGCTTTAAACAGGTTCTTTATAAATGTGGCAGCCGTATCCTGAAAGAGGGGTGAGTATAATGCCGGCTTACCTTTCCTGTGGATCACGGCTGACCTCTTCCCAGGGATTATAATTAATAAAAGTTCCCTTATGTGATCATTCAGGGAACTTCAAGGAGAGCCCCAAATGATAAGTGTTAAAGATGCAAAGGGTACCCCCTACGATGCAGCCAAACATTCCGGTGTGTATGGTCTGCAAAAATTAACCGAGGCAGATTCAAAGAGAATTACGGTATGTTATTCCTATTTTCAGCCGGATGGCGGCGCGGAGATGTGTCCTTCTCCCAAAGAAAGAGTTTATTATGTCACCAAAGGTTCCATCACTGTCAATGGCAAGGACGGTGAAAGCCATGTTGTTGATGAGGGGGGCATGGTCTACATTGCCCCAGGTGAGGAGCGTGATATGGTCATAAATAATGGAAAACCTGCGGAAGTACTGGTTTTTATCGTGACCCCTTAATTTGGGGGTTAAATGCTCCTGATTGTATGGATCGAGGTATGTAAAATTGTATTTTTTAAGAAATACCATGACAGGAAAAATACCGGAAACAGGGGATCGGCAGATATAAATGAATTTGTCAGGCCGATAGGACAAGCCTGACTCCGCTGAAAAAATGCATAAGTCGGACAGGTGGATAAAAAAAGGGAAAAGGCAAAGAATATGAAAGATTTTTTTAAGTTGGACGGAAAGGTAGCCATTGTTACAGGCGGTGCAGGCGGCATCGGAGAAGCTCTTGCCATGGGACTTGGCATCCATGGGGCCACTGTCATTGTATCCAGTCGGAGACAAGAAGCCATAGACAAGGTGGCTGCCAACATCACCAAGGCATCCGGCAATGAGGCCATTGCCATTACCTGCGATGTGACAAGTGAAGACAGCATGGCAGCCCTTGTGGACACGGTGGTAAAAAAATATGGCAAACTGGATATCATGGTCAATGCCATGGGAATGAACATCAAGCATGATGCCTTTGAATATCCCGTGGAAGATTGGGACAAGCTGTTTGATGTAAATGTGAAAGGAACCATGATTGCCTGCAAGGCAGCCGGCAAGGCCATGAAAAATAACAACGGCGGATCCATCATCAATCTTTCATCGGTGAGGGGTATCCGGGGATATACAGGCGGTAACTCAGGCTATTGTGCCACCAAGGGAGCTGTGGAATTGATAACCAAAGCCCTGGCTCTGGAATGGGCCTCTTTGGGTATTCGTGTCAATGCCATTGGTCCTGCTTTGATCATTACTCCGGGTACCAAACACATTGCTGAAAATCCCGAGCTTGCCAAAAAATATGCCGCTGCCGTACCCATGGGGCGCATCGGTCTTCCCGAAGATCTGTCCGGGGCCTGCGTATTTCTGGCATCTGAAGCTGCCGGTTTTATTTCCGGCCAGACTATTTACGTGGACGGTGGGTTGACGGCGCAGTAAGCCATCATCCCACACGATGTATGTCTTTTCCGGGGTTAAGGGATGCTGTGCCCAACGACGCTTATGTTGCGGAGATCTCCTCAATAACGATTTTAAAGGGCCAGGCATCCAAAGTTCCGGTGAGCCATAACCTAACCTGGACAAGCCATAACCAAAGAGGCTTTCCGATTATCTTGCCCAAAAAACACGAAAATCGGAGATAAGAAAACAATCAGTTGATGAAGGAGAATCCATGACTGGATTGGATATAATTAAAAAGGCCAGACAAGAAAAAAGAACGGTGCTCACCGAGATTGAGGCCAAAGAAATTCTTGGTGAAATCGGCATAAACTGTACGGAAACAAAACTTGCCGCCACCAAGGAAGAGGCCGTTGCCCTGAGTGAAAAAATTGGATACCCCATTGTGTTGAAAATCTCTTCCGTGGATATTACCCACAAAAGTGATGCCGGCGGGGTAAAGGTAAATCTGAAAAACCAGGAAGAAATGGAAAAGGCCTACGATGAGATCATGACATCATGCAGGGCTGCATGTCCCGATGCCGACATTGAAGGCATCGCCGTTCAGGGCATGGCCAAGATCGGAACAGAGATTATCATGGGGATGATCAAGGACCCAAGTTTCGGCCCCGTTGTGATGTTTGGTCTTGGAGGCGTACTGGTGGAAATTCTCAAAGATGTTTCCTTTCGTATTGTTCCCATTGAGAAAAATGATGCCGTTGAGATGATCAATGAAATTCAGGGAAAGAAGATGCTCGAAGGGTACCGTGGACAGGACCCGGCAGATCTTCCTTATTTGCAGGACATGCTGGTCAAGCTCTCTGATTTTGTTGATCAGACACCCGGAATCGAAGAGATTGATATGAATCCGGTGTTTGCCTACAAAGAGGGCGCAGCGGTGGTGGATGCACGGATCATTCTCAGTGCCGAATGAGGCAGATCTGCTCACTGAATCCAATGAATCAACACCAATGAGTCAAATGAAAGGACATAAAGGATGGTACGTCCATGATAGAATTATTTTTTAAACCGAAATCGGTTGCAGTCATCGGAGCCAGCGGAAAACCTGGAAAACTGGGATATGTCATTGTAAAAAATATTGCCGACAGTGATTTTGCCGGAGATGTGTACCCGGTAAATCCAAAATCAGATGAAATACTGGGATATAAGGTATATCGCTCCGTAATGGAAATACCCGGTGAGGTTGATCTGGTTGTCACGGCCCTTCCAACGCCTAAAATGACGGTGGCAACCCTGGAAGAGTGCGGTAAAAAAGGGGTGAAAGCCGTTATTATTGAGTCTGCCGGATTTGCTGAAATGGGTGGTGAGGGGAAGGTTTATCAACAGCAGATTGTGGATATTGCCAAGAAAAACAATATCCGGGTCATGGGACCCAACTGCTCTGGTATAGTTTCTAAAAATATTGTCACATCCATTTACCCCATGACCAGGAAAGTGCCCGAGGGTAATGTGGTCCTCATCGGACAATCCGGACTTTTGGCCGCTGGAATGGCTTCTGATATCGTGGAAAATGAGAGTTTAAATATCAGCAAGGTATGTTCCTTTGGCAATAAATGCGATGTCAATGAAAACGATCTGCTGGAATATTTCGGTGATGAAGAGGGCGTTGATGTGATTTCAATGTATCTGGAAACAATTGCCGATGGAAGAAATTTAACCCAGATTGCCAAGAAAGTCTCTGCCAAAAAACCAGTTGTTTTTCTAAGTGGAGGCCGTACGGAAGCCGGTGCCAAAGCGGCCATGAGTCATACGGGCAGTATTGCCAGCAATGCCAAGATTGTGGAAGCGGCAGTGAAACAAAGCGGCATGATCATGGCCGATGATTTCACGGAATTAAAAGATTTTGCCAAGGTGTTTTCCACCCAGCCCCTTCCCAAGGGCAACCGCATCGCAGTGATCACCCTGGCCGGAAGTGTTGGGGTAAATGTGTCTGATCTGTGCGCCGCCCATGGTCTGGAGTTGCCTAAATTGACATCTGAAACCACAGAGAAGTTAAAAGACATGTTTGACACACCCGTGGGAAATCCTGTGGACCTGTATTTTTCCGTAACCAAGATCGGTTTTACAAAAACCCTGGAAACCACCTTCCCCGATGCCTTCAGAGATCCCAACATAGACGCTGCCGTACTGATTCTGGCAGGCTTTGAATATACCCAGGAAGCGGTTCAGAAAAAAATCATTCAGAAGATCGTTAAAGATGTGGGTAAACCCGTGGTTGTGTGTATGATCGTCGGATACAACAAGTATAAAAACGTCATCATGGACGAGATGGGAAAAGAACTGCCGGTGTTCCCTTCTTTGATTTCAGGGGTAAAAGCCCTGAGCAAATTGTGCCAGTACGGTATCCGTAAACAAAAGATGTTATCCTGAGGGGGAATCCAATGGGTTACGAGAACATAATTTTAGAAAAAGAAGACAATATTGCCGTTATTACCTTTAACCGCCCTGAGGCGATGAATTCTCTCAATATCCAGACACGGGCCGAATTTACCCAAGCTGTCAAGGACGTGGAACAAGATGATGCCATTAAAGTGTTGATTTTAACAGGTGCGGGAAAGGCCTTTGTTGCCGGTTCCGACATCAAAGAGTTCCATGCCACAACATCCTTTGCTGCTCATAATATTGTACGTTTGGGCTCCATTGTGGAGAAACTTGGTAAACCGGTTATTGCGGCGGTTAATGGCTTCTGTCTTGGTGGTGGATGCGAAATTGCCATGGCCTGTGATCTGATTATCGCCTCTGAAAAGGCGAAATTCGGTCAGCCGGAGATAAAACTTGGCATCATTCCCGGCGGTGGCGGCACCCAGCGTCTGCAGCGATTGATTGGACCGTGCCGGGCCAAGGAACTTATTTTTACAGGAGATATCATCCGGGCCGATGAGGCGGACAGAATTGGCCTTGTCAACCGTGTGGTGCCCATGGATGAACTGATGTCCACGGCAAAAGAGATCGCAGCCAAAATAGCCATGAAGAGCTCAGCCGCATTGAAACTGGCTAAACAGGCCATAAACAAGGGGATGCAGACCAGCCTGCAGGACGGACTTGACTACGAATATGAAATGTATGCCTTGTCGTTGTCCCTGGAGGATAAGGCCGAAGGCGTGAATGCATTTCTTGAAAAAAGAGAACCAAAATTTGTCGGTCGCTGATAATATTTTTTCGGTCGCCGACCCTTTTTTGTCGGTGGTTGACAAAATTTTTATTGATGGTCACGGCGGTTAATCCACCATAGAAAAAGTTGAAAGCACTTTTATGGCAATATATTAAAGTGATTTCGTATATTATATCAGGATATCAACCATAGTGTAGTGAGGAACATGATAATGGAAAACATGGCAAATAAAGTAGCCCGAATTCCGAATTTAGTAGACTGGTCCACAGGCGAAGTAAGATTAATGAGCGCAAAATGCAATTCTTGCGATACTTACTTTTTTCCCAAAGAACATTATCAGCATCGCCCCGGCTGTTCAAGGGAGGGGGTGGAAGATGTTCTGCTGTCCAATAAGGGTAAGCTTGCAAGTTATACCATTCAGTATTATCCCTGCCCCGCACCATTTAAAACAGACAAGAAAATTACCCCATACGGTATTGGTCTGGTTGAATTTGAAGACGAAAAAATTCAGGTTACCGGCATCATCACGGAAACCGATCTGAAATCTCTCAAGATCGGAATGGAAATGGAAACCACCATTCTTGAGATGTTTACCAATGAGGAAAAACAGCAGGTGGTGACCTGGGCGTTTCGAGCGGTTAAATAAGCTGGAATGATAATACATTCGTCAGTCATAAGTTCTCTGCTTTACGGTATAAAAGGAATCTGTTTAAAATTATAAACAGCACATCCGGCATAAAAAATGAGAACTCAGGGGTTATGAGCTATAAATATAATAAGGGATAATTACAATGAGAGATGTATATATAATTGGAACAGGAATTCACCCGTGGATGGGTTTCTCTGAGCAGGTATTTGCAGATTTCGCAGCTGTGGCTGTGGATGGTGCTTTAAAAGATGCTAACATTGAATGGAAAAAGATCCAGGCCATCATGGCAGGTATTTTTATTTATGGCGGTAATGCAGGGCATCTTTCCGGTCAATACCTGGAAAGCATTTTTGGCGAAACCGGTATTCCGGTGGTTAACGTATACAACGCGTGCGCCACAGGATCTGCCTCCATGAGGATGGCCTACAACAGTGTTGCTGCAGGCGAAACCGATACGGCCCTGGCCTTTGGTGCCGATGTATCACCCAAAGGCTTTCTCACCGCTAAATCTGATAATGCCGTGCAGGACAGAGATGTGATCAGATGGAAAATGGGGGGGCTGCCTAATCCCATTTACTGGGCACTGGAATGCCGGAAAAGAATGGAAAAATACGATACCACCGAGGAAGATCTTGCAAGGGTTAAGGTATTGATGAGTGAGTATGGTTCCAAAAACCCCCATGCCAGATTTAAAAAAACCTACTCCATGGAAGAGGTTCTGAACTCCGTCTATGTCTGTGATCCCCTGAGACTTTATGAGATTTGTCCGGTGAGTACCGGTGGTGCTGCTGTTATTGTGACAGCTGACGAGGAATTGATAGCTAAGGCCGACAATCCGGTGAAAATTAACGCCACCACCATGGGAAGCTCCATTTATGGTGATCCCACCATAAGAATTTCCGCCCTGTCTTGTCCGGCTGTTGCCGAAGCGCCCATGCTCAGTGAAAGTTATTCCGCTTCCCAGCAGGCTTACAAAAAAGCCGGCATTGGTCCCGAGGACATCGATATCCTCGAATTGCCGGACAACAGCTCCTGGCATTACCTGGTGTATCTGGAAACCTGCGGGTTCTGTAAAGAGGGTGAAGCGGACAAGATGTTGCGCGACGGCCAGACGAAAATCGGTGGAAAATTGCCCGTAAATCCAAGTGGTGGATTCTCTTCTCATGGTGAAGCACTTTCGGCCCAGGCACTCTGGCAGGTTATTGAGGTTGCAAACCAACTCAGAGGAAGATGCGGCGATCGCCAGGTGGAAGGTGCAAAGGTTGGAATGGCACAGACGTATGGTCTGATGGGTAATAGTGGTACCACTATTTTGTCTGTTTAGTGATTGAACG
The DNA here is from genome assembly GCA_963674605.1 of uncultured Desulfobacterium sp. Taxonomy (GTDB): domain Bacteria; phylum Desulfobacterota; class Desulfobacteria; order Desulfobacterales; family Desulfobacteraceae; genus Desulfocicer. Next base: position 4,726,485 of record OY771474.1, read on the forward strand.
AAAATTCCCCCATCAGCTGGGTTTCGGTGGAAGTCTGAAATCATAATTTACTCCGGTATGCTTCGATTTTAGACTTCTTAGCACTCTGCATATGGGCATATTTTCATTCAATCATGGTTTTCCGTCCAGACAGTGTTGATTCGGTATTTTGGACTTGGTAATAGCATAGGTCACCTGGGAGACGGTGTTTCCGGGCCGGCACCTTGCAAAAAGCATAGAGACTGATGGAAAATTCACCCTCTGATAACATAAAACCGGCCCCACCACGAAAGGCGAACACCGAAAGTTGAATTTTAAATAAAACGGTTTGTCAGTCTATGCTTGTCAGTATCTATGCAACATTAGAAAACAATTGTTGATGAGGAGAAAAACATGAAAAAGCAGATATTGAATGTTCTTGCTGCCGGTGTCATGGTCCTTTTTGTTTCAGGGCTCTGCTCGGCAAAACCCATTACCTTGCGGTTTGCCCATCAAAATCCTGCCACGGGATTGAGTTCCATTAACTGTGTGGATCCTTGGCTGGATAAGGTGGAAGAAGCAACCGGGGGAAAGGTCAAGATAGAGCGCTATTATGGTCAGACCCTTTCCAAGGGGAAGGACATCTGGAATGCTACTAAAATGGGCATTACCGATATCGGCTGGTGTTTTCATGGATACTGGCCTGGAATGACACCCCTGTCCGATGTCATCAGTTTGCCTGCCATGCCCTTTGAAAGTGCCGAGGACGGCAGTGCAATGCTCTGGAATTTATATGAAAATTTTCCTGAAATCCAAAATGAGTACAAAGATGTCAAGGTGCTGCTTTTTTATACCAGCGAACCTTATTCTCTGATCACCGTTGGCAAACCGGTGAAAACCCTTGAGGACATCAAGGGCATGAAAATCAGAATGTCCGGTGGGCCGCCAACTGAGATGATGCAGGCCATTGGCGGTATTCCCATGCTTATTCCCATGCCTGATAATTATATCTCTCTGCAAAAGGGTGTTATTGACGGTATGGGAGCACCCTGGGAAGCCATTAATGTGTGGCGGTTTTATGAAGTGGTGAACTACTATACCCAGGTTCCCTTCCCGGCGGTTTACTTTTCCATTTCCATGAACAAACGAAAATGGGACAGCCTTCCCACGGATGTGAAGGATGCCATTACAAAGGTTTCCGGTGAATATGGATCACGTTATTGGGGCCGGAACTTCTTTGACAAGATGAAGGAAGAGGGGGTGAATAAAGTCAAAGAACAGGGACATGGGGATAACATATATACCTTGACAGCCGATGAAAAGAAGCGCTGGCTCAAGGCCGGTGGAGAGCCCATCTGGGAGAACTGGGTGAAAAAAATGGAAGGGCAGGGCCATAAAAATGCCCGCGAAATTCTTAATTTTGTTTTGAATTCCGGAAAATAATAATTAAATCATGGCAGGTGAGGTTAAGTGCCTTGCCATGATGATTTGATTTGAGTGTACCGGGCTTGGTCACAGCATGGGCTACCGGTCACTGTTGGTGGGCCAACGGGGTCAGGCTTGTGTTATTGTGCTTTTGACAAGTAACTGTGTGTAAAGACAATTTTCAACAAAAGTGTCAATAACGCAAGCCTGACCCCACCCCAGGGTGGCCCATCTTATGACCAAGCCCAGTGTACCCCTTTTATGTATAGGTCCTTGGTGGACAGGAGAGTAAAATTTTGGATACAGATTATCCCCAAAATATGCTGGAAAAGATTATTGCCGGGATCATTGTCTTATTAAAATGGGTCGGTTCAGTGTCTTTGGCCCTGATGATGTTCCTCACGGCGGTGGATGTGGCCTGCCGATATTTATTTAACAGTCCCATTGCCGGTGCACTGGAACTGGTGGAATACATGATGGCTGTTTTGATTCCCTTCAGTGTGGCCTATTGTGGTTTTTGTAAATCCCATGTTGCCGTGGAATTTATTATGAATCAATTCCCCAAAAAACTTCAAGGTTTTGTTGACGTTTGCATGGGTATCATCACCCTGGTTTTTCTGATGGTGATCACATGGCAGACATGTCTTTATGTTGTGGAAACATTTGAATCCAGATTAACCTCCTCGGTATTGCTTATCGTTGCTTATCCCTTTGTGATTCCCATTGCCCTGGGTATGGCGGTTTTTTCCCTGGTAATATTAAATGATCTGATTAAAAACGCGCTGAAAAGGGGGAAAAAATGAACCCTACCACCATTGGTTTTATCGGGATATGTGTGCTGATTGTATTGATTTTATTGCGGATGCATATCGGTATCTGCATGGGGCTTGTGGGGTTTGTGGGATTTGCCTGGATAACGGGTCTGGAACCGGCATTGGGGATTCTTAAAACAGTGCCTTATACCACCTTTGCAAGCCATGGCATGAGTGTGATTCCTTTGTTCATTCTCATGGGTTCATTTGCCTTTGCCGCCGGCATGAGTGAAGATCTTTACCGGGCCGTGCATAAGCTGTTTGGCAGTCTCCGGGGTGGCCTTGCCATGGCAACAGTTGCGGCCTGTGCGTGCTTTGCAGCCATCAGCGGTTCCAGCCTAGCCACGGCAGCAACCCTGGGCCGGGTGGCCATGCCGGAAATGAAAAAATATAAATATGATGATGCCCTGGCAACAGGTTCCATTGCTGCCGGTGGCAGCATCGGGATTCTGATTCCACCCAGCGTTATTTTAATCATCTACGGGATATTGACGGAACAGTCCATTGGTAAACTGTTTCTGGCAGGTTTTGTTCCGGGGATACTTGAAGCCGTTTTTTACATCATCACCATCATGGTATTGACCCGATTCAACCCCGAACTGGGTCCTCCTGGACCTCGAACCACTACCAGTGAAAAATTGATGGCATTGTTAAAAACCTGGGAAGTTATCGTTCTTTTCATGCTGGTCATCGGAGGAATTTATACCGGATTGTTTACCCCCACTGAAGCTGCGGGTATAGGTGCCTTCTGCACGTTTCTTTTTGCCCTGCTTCGAAAAAAAATGAACTGGAAAAATTTCACGGAAAGTCTTGGCAGTACCATGCAGACCTCGGGAATGCTGTTTCTTATTGTGCTTGGTGCCATGATTTTGGGATATTTTTTCTCCATTACCCGTTTGCCCTTTGAATTATCTTCTGCCGTGTCGGCTCTGCCCGTGAATCGCTATGTTATCCTTGCTTTGATTCTTTTGGTGGTTCTGGTTCTGGGATGTCTCATGGATTCCCTGGCCATTGTGCTGTTGACGGTGCCGGTATTTTATCCGTTGATCATTGATCTGGGGTTTAATCCCATCTGGTTTGGTATCCTGGTGGTGCGGGTAACGGAAATGGGTCTGATAACGCCGCCTGTGGGCCTTAATGTGTTTATCATAAAGGGGATCACCAACGTTCCCATGGAAACCGTTTTTAAAGGGGTTTTTCCGTTTCTCATTGCAGATTTTCTTCAGATAGTTTTGATGATAGCTTTTCCACAGATTATTTTATTTTTACCCAATTTGATGAATGGATGATGCGGCTTTGCGCAAAACAGGCGTTTATTCCTTGTTCTTTTAAAGGGATTGACATATAAATTAAGCTTTTATCCTGTTCCATGGGTGTCGATGTGGCTTGATTGCAGGATTTGCCACCCGCCACAATTGCTGGGCCAACGGGGTTAGGCAATGCTTTTCACCATGCAGGACTCATTTTGGGGGGTAACGGTTTAGTGCCCGATGGGCGACCTTTCGTAGCTGAAAATAATTAACCCTTTTTTTATCGGTTGTTTACGGTGAAAAAAACGAAAAAACAAGGATGACTTTTAATGAACGATCAGATCAAGCACGATGACTTTACTGTGGACAAAAATAATTTATATCGTGAAGAAACCCTAACGGATTTTAAAATTGCCACCATCAAAGTATTGTGTCCCATTAAATTGGACGGAAGCGATGATGAGACGCGAACAAAACGTTATTTCGGTGAGACCCAGATGGTTTCTCCCGAGGGACCTATCCCTGTACGTTCCATGCTGTCTGCCACCACCCTTGAAGAAGCCATAGACGGCTTTCCTGCAGCCATGGAAAAGGCCCTTGCGTCGCTTGTGGAAAAGGTAAAACAGATGCAGAACCAGGCAAAAATGGGAAATAAATCAAAAATCATACCGGGACGATAAACCTTGATGTGTTAATTACTCGATGCCTTTTGTGCCCAGGGATTGTCAGGATTGAAAACTGGCGCATCGAGTGTTTATTCATTGCCGTGGTCTGTGCTTCCTTTTTTTCCGGGGATGCCCCGGCCTCGGCAAATATGTTTTTCCGGTTTTTCACATGGATGAAGTGACGAGAATGTTAATTTTAAATGATGGTATGCCGGTTTCCCGGGATCTTCTTTCCCATGGGTATTCAACGGTACAATTGAGGGATCAGAAAAGAAATATATATGAATTACTCCATGATCGGTATCCTGGATTAATAAGTGACATAAAAAAAGTTATTGAAGATTCTGAATTCAAATACTGCAGGGGGAGTCGCAACGAGAGTTTCCTGTGGCAGCACACGGTTTACGTCTCATCCATGGCCATGAAAATTGCCTATGCCGAAGGCATTGATCCAGTATTGCCGGTGGTGACTGCACTGTTCCATGATTGTGGAAAATTTGAAAACGGCAAGTACCATGAAGGTGAAAAACCCGAAGAGGAAGCCGGTGCTGAAATTGCATCACGCCTGCTTCAAAAGGCTGGGTTTCCTGGTGCGGATCGTCATGTGGTAAGGGAAAGTCTGCTGGCGCTTTACAATGAAGACAAGGTGGATAATATAAACACCCGCATCGTCCATGATTCTGATTTCCTGATTAAATTCGGCCACATGGGTTTTGCCAATTTCTTTGAAAAATCGGTTCTCCGTGGAATGGTGATCCGCAACAGTATTCTCAAGGCCATGAGCAAAGAACTGACCTATGCCGCCTCCCTGGAGGCAAACATGTTCACTCCCACTGGGAAAGAAATGGCCCGGAAAAAGGCAGCTGTTACAGTGGCTCTGTTTAAAAATTACCTGGAAGAGTTAAGGGATACGGGTATTTCAGATTATGAAATAAAAGAAATGGAGATCAATTGCTGCAAGGGACCCGATGATATCATTCCCCTGATTCTTGTGCTGCCCCGGTTTTGTGAAAACTGTTACAGTCCCCTTGGTATTTCCTTTGAACGTGAAAGGGGGATTAAGTGTGAGCGGCTCATCGTCAATATTAACTGTTCCCGGTGTCATGAGAACAGTGGGTATGATTTTTCATTTTGCCTTCCTGAATTAAGCGCGGTATGATCTGATATTTCTATTTTTCTGGAAAGTAAATGGCGAAAAGAGAAAACATTGTGGGGATGGAGATCAAAAGGGAAACATAACTTGCCACAATAAACTGGTTGGTGATGGCAAAGTTTCCCCCCTGACGTTGGGTGACGATGGGAATGGCCGTGATGGGCGGCACGGTACTCTGTAAAAAAATGATCAGCGCAATGGGATAGGCGGGGCGAACCATCAGCAATATACCAAGGAAAATGATTGGAAAAACAAAGTTTTTTACCAGAACAAATTTAATGATCTCAATGGTTTGAAATTTTCCTTTTGCCTTGAAATCCATGAAAATATTACCGCCCAGTATAATCATCACCAACGGCAGTGCCATGGCCCCGATGATGGAAAACTGTGAAATTATCACTCCTGGGATAAACCGGTGTACGTCCAGAAGGCGAAGGCAAAGTGCCGTCAGGGTCATTACCAGGGCGGGATGAATGATTCTGTGCCAGTTCACGGTTTCGTTTTTTTGATTGTTGAAAAAAAAGCGATAGGTGCTGAAAAACATGGCAGGATGAAATGAAATAAATAAAAACAATACAACCAGATAGGCACTGTTGTCGCCGTATAACCCAGAGATGATGGCAAGTGGGAAGAAAATGCCGTTTTGATAAAACAGGCTTATGCCAAATTCCCTGCGCGTTTCTTTCCGGGAAATAAACATGGAGATTCGTGTCAGCAAGAGAGCTGTTAAAGTAAAGCCGATCCACCACAGGGGGATGGTCCACCAATCCGGAAGTTTTTCCAGGGAAAAATTTTTGATGATACTGATAAAAATCAGGCAGGGCAATGCGATGTCAAGGGCCAGTGGTGAAAGAAATATCAGTATGTTCCCCGGCATTATACGCCTTCCGATGATGTAAAATCCCAATACTCCCAGTCCAAGAAGCATACCCACAGATTCAAAAATAGTTGAAAAAATACTCATGATGCCCTTCCTTTTATTTCCGGCGGATTATATGTGCCCATTCCCATTTGCTCGGGATTATATAATACAATTATATGAATTTTATGTTTGGGGGCTTGGTCACAAAATTGGCGGCTGTTACAATTTCTGGACCAATGGGCCCAGGAATGCGTTATTGGAGGTTGAGGCTTTTATCAGGCTCCATATTTTTGACAACTGCCTGTGCATAAGGAAAAATTTAATCAAAAGGTCAATAGCGCAAGCCTGACCCCGCCTCAAAGTGCCCCCCTGTTGTGATCAAGCCCCATAGTTATTAAGGCAAAGGTGCTGTTGTCCCCCCCTGATATCTTGTCCATGAAGGGGTATTTCTGAAAATGTGATCTATGGGCGATATAGTCCCGCCAGACGGGTTTTTGCTTTTTCCATGTCTTCGGGGGTATTGATGTTGAAAAAGGATAGAAGGTGGGGGTCTGATTTCCGTAAGATAGTTTCAGATAAGAGTGTGGTGGGACCTTTGTCGAAAATTTCTAGGATGCGGTAGTTTTTATTGAGAATACAGGTTTCAAGTTCCACCAGGCATTTTTTGGAATACACGGCGCATAAGGGTTCATATCCGCGTGCCATTTTGGGTACCACCACATAGGTGGCATCTGTTACCTGTGCCAGTACCGTTTCAATGAGGCCCTCATTTAAAAAAGGAGAATCGCAGGCAACAGCAAAGGCAAAGGGATATTTTGCATGGTAAAGTCCTGCGTGGAGCCCGGTCATGGAACTCCTCACCTGGAAAATATCAGAGACAATTTTAAAATCCCACTGCTGATAAAGTTCTGGTTTATTGGTCACCAGAATGACCTCCTGGAAGAGGCGCTTGAAAATGGTATACGTATTTTCGATTATTTTCTGGCCGTTTATTTCAATAAAAGCTTTGTTTTTTCCGGAAAGCCGCGTGCTCAGCCCTCCGGAAAGAATAATACCGGTATAAGGATATTTCATAGTAAGTAACCTGACCTGACATATGGATCTGAAGTAAAGTTGATGCCGTGAACCCAAAAAATATCAATGTTGCACTTTTTGAAAACTTATCCTCAAAATGGGGACATTGCTCTGGAAAGTGTAAAACGGAAACGATGCATGCCCAATAGCTTTGGCATATGTGCTTACATTTTCCTGAAAATTAATATCATAGCAGGATGGATTATGCCATGGAAAATTTAGCCTGATTTTACGAAAAAAGCAGTTGAATAATTGGGGGGATTATCGTGTTGATTCGCCCTGGTAGTGTCGAATCACGGGGGATAGTCTTGACCAATGTTGTGATTAAGCCCCGTGGTAGAGGGGCTCGGGGCTTTTTAATACATAAGCTCGGGTAAAAATAAAATGATGCGGGGAAAAATCATCAAAATGATGATACCCACCACAGTGGCCGCAAGAAAGGGCACGATTCCCCGAAAAATATCTTCCAGGGAAATATCTCCCACCACCCCCCTTGAAACGCCGTAAACAACATAGACATTTATACCCACAGGGGGGGTGATTACCCCCATTTCCGTTACCAGGACAATAATGACTCCAAACCAGATGGGATCATATCCAAGATTGGTAACAATGGGATAAAATATAGGGATGGTCAACATGATCAGGCCCAGGGAATCCATGAAGCATCCACCGATGAAGTAGATAGCAATAATAATTCCCATGATGAGAAAAGAGGGAAGATCCAGACCGCTGACCCAGGTGGCCACTTCAAAGGGAATGCGGGTGACTGCAAGAAATTTTCCGAAAACCACGGCACCTGCGATGAGAAAAAGAATCATGGTGGATGTCTGGAGGGTCTCGTACAGTGATTTTACAAAAGCCTTCCAGGTGAGCTGCCGTCGGATGATGGATACGACCAGGACACCGAAAACTCCCACTGCAGCCGATTCGGTTGGGGTGAAAAAACCGTAAAAGAGGCCACTCATGACCAAGGCGAAAACCGCCAGGGTATCTGCAAGCCCCAAGAGCGATTTTATCTTTTGCGTCACTGTGAATTTTTCTCCCCTGGGACCCTGTTTCGGGTCAATTCTGCAGGTTATGTAAACGCAGACAATAAATAGAAAGGTCATGAGAAATGCGGGTAGAATCCCTGATACGAACAAGGCACCAATGGACTGCTCGGTGAGGATTCCGTAAATGATCAATACCACACTGGGGGGCATGATCATCCCAAGCCCCCCCCCCGAGGCAACGGACCCGGCGGACAGGGAATCTGCATACCCAAATCGTTTCATCTCCGGCATACCCACTGTTGCCATGGTGGCCGCAGTGGCTGGGCTTGATCCACACACTGCACCAAAAGCCGTGCAGGTGGACACCGTTGCCATGGCCAGCCCCCCCTTGATATTTCCCATAAAACTGTATGCGGTGTTATACAGTTTTCTGCTGATACCCCCGTTGAATGCCAATTGACCCATGAGAACAAAAAGCGGAATGGTGGTCAGCTCGTAGGAAGAAAATGAATCGTAGAAATTGCGGGGTAAAAGGGCCAGAGCTGCCGGAAATGATATGAGAATCCCAAAACCAACAAATCCAACCAGGGTCATCACATAGGCCACAGGCATTTTTGTCATGAATATGGCCAGCATGATCACAATGCCGATAATACCAATTGTGGTGGGGCTCATATCTTTTCTTTCACTCCTTTGAAAAAGGTTATGATATCTTTTAAGATCATCAATGAGAAAATTAAAAAGCAGAAGGAGAGGACATGAACAAGATAGTACATGGGCAGTTCCAGGTTCATGGATAGAACCCCTGATTCCGACATGGTGCTGGCATAAAAAGACATGCGCCAGGTGATAATTGCCATTAGTATCAGGGCAAAAAACTGTGTGATAACACGAACAATGCCCTGTACGTTTTTTGACAGCAGTCTCACCAGTATTTCAACACCGATGTGTACGTCCTTGATGTGTGAATATGGAAGCGATAAGGCAATGGTGAGCGTTGCGAAAATGGTTACAATTTCTTCGGAACCATAGATGGGCATATTAAATGCCCCCCTCAGAAATACGTCGGCACAGGTCACCGAACACATCCCCATCAGGCAGATGGCACCAAGCATTTTCATTTTATCCTGAAGCTTATCCAGGAGCGACCAGAATGATTTCATAAGGAGCCTTTAAACCTTAAGAAAAACCGAGCCGTAAACGATTCGGTTTTTCTTATTATGTTGATTTTCCAGGGTATTAATTGTTTTTATTTCAAGCTTTCAATTATGAAATTAACCACCTCTGTTCCTTTAATGCCTTTTTCGTCAAGTTTTTTCGCATAGTTGAAGAGCTCGGGACGAACGGCTTCCTTCCATCTTGCAGATTCCTCAGCTGAAAGGGTGATGATTTCACGGCCTTTCTCAAGGAAAAAAGCTTTTCCTTCTGCATCAATGTCGTCCCAGGCCTGTCCATGTTTTTCGGCCCATTCTTTATTGAGATCCAGAATGATTTTCTGATTTTCAGGGGAAATGGCAGCCCATTTATTTTTGTTCATGGTAACAATCATGGCTGTGGTATAAGCCACGGAATTTTCCGCAACACAATAATCCACAACTTCTCCAAGCTTCCAGCCTTTATTGGCTTCCATGGGATGGGCACAACCGTCCACAACGCCCTTTTGAAGGCTCTGGTAGGCATCCCGCATACTTTGGGCTACAGGGGATGCCCCAAGGGCTTTGACCAGAATGGTGCTCATGCCGGTGGATCTGATCTTTTTACCTTTTAAATCTTCAAGGGTTCGAACCGGTTCTTTGATGGTATGTATATATCCGGGACCATGGGCATGCAGGTACATTACTTTGGTGTCATGAAACTCTTTGGGATCGAATTTTTCAAGTACGGCATTGGCAATCTTGGTGGCGGTTACGCCGTTGGGATATCCCATGGGAAGGTCAACTGCGCCCAATACGGGGAATCTACCCCTGGAATAGGCAAGTACCGTCATGCCGATGTCCGCCATGCCCTGCTCAACGGCGTCGTAGGTCTGGGGAGCCTTGGCCAGGGTACTGCCCGGGTAAAAGTCAATGGAGATATCACCTTTGGTGCGTTTTTCCACTTCTTTGCACCAGGATTCAGCAAGCTGGGACTGTCCGTGAAACGGTGGAAAAAAACTGGCATAGGTCAACTTCATGGTTTTTGCATGAACCGGGCTGGTGCCCCCCAGCATGAGGAGCGGAATAATAGCCAATGACAGAAAAGTAATAAGTTTTTTTGCCTGCATGTGTAAACCTCCCGTTGTTCTATTTGGGTATTCCGGATCAGTTTTTTGTCTACTGCCCGTTTCCCCGGGTTAGAGAAAAGCAAAGCAGCCCATTTTGATGTGGATCAAATGAGTTGCTTTGCGGATAAAACAATTCAACCTTGTCTTGCACAATTCAGTATCTAAATGCAATATTTCATGTAATTTTTATGCCTAGATCAATGTGTTGCTTCCTTATTTTGGGCAATGACTGGGGATGTCAAGTCTTTGACATTCGGCCGGGACATGTTGTGGTATGATGCCCGGTTGCGTATGCTTCATGCGAACCACACCTAAGTAGATTTTATAATTATTCGTAATATAATTGGATGTCAAGTAAAAAATAATGGAGATTAAGTCGTGTTCAGTGGGAATAGATAGCAAAAAGGGTTATAAAAGAATATTGGGCGTGACATTGGGCAGTCATCATAATGAGTGGCAGATGTACTGGTCAAGCCTTATAAAACCCAGACATTACATAAAAAGAAGTTGACATGCATTTTATTGCATGTAATATTGCATAAAAGTTTAACGCATTATAAGTTATGTCAAGTGTTGGAACAAGCCGCTGTTTTTTTGAATTTCCGCTGTCATTCGTAGTGTTACGGAGGGGTTGTCGTTATTTCTTTTTGATTTGGAATAATGAATAAATCCTTAAAATATGAATGATTCGTGATGTTCAGGAATGAATGCTTGAACCAGACAGTACACGGTCAATAATGAGGAGGCAATTTTCAATGGAACCCATAAAAACGAAAGACAAGACAGTTTTACGATCCCTTGGGCTCGGCGGATATTTTGGCGGCGGCGCTGAGGGCATGGTGGATGTGAAGGATGGTAAAATTGTACGCGTTCGTCCCATGCAATATGGCTGGAAATATGACCAAGAAGATGTTCGTCAGTGGGAGATGAAACGAAACGGCAAGACCATCAAACCGTCCTGGAAATCCCTTCCCGGCCCCTTTTCTCTGGCATATAAAAAACGAGTTTATTCTCCCAATAGAATTAAATATCCACTGAAACGAGTTGACTGGGACCCCAATGGAGATCGTAATACCCAGAATCGTGGTAAAAGTAAGTATGTGCGCATTTCATGGGATGAAGCCTCAAAAATTGTGGCCGACGAAATCAGGCGTGTTCATAAAACTTATGGACACAATGCTGTTCTGCTCCAGGGGGATGGTCATGGTGAATGCAAGACCATAAATACCCCTCATGGTCATGCAGGAGTTCTGCTGGATAACCTTGGTGGTTTTACCCTCCAGGTGCGTAATCCAGATTCATGGGAGGGCTGGTACTGGGGAGCCAAACATGTCTGGGGTCAGGGTGCCCAGGGTATCATGTATCCGGCGGCAAACATCGTTAAAGACACCACTGAGCATGCGGACATGGTTCTTTTCTGGGGATGTGATCCGGAAACAACTCCCTGGGGATTCACCGGTCAGTTTGCCAGCAGGCTTTGCTATTTCTGGACAGAGGCCAAGATTAAACAGATCTATATCTGTCCGGACCTCAATTATGGTGCCGCCGTCCACGCCGATAAATGGATACCCGTGCTTCCCAACACCGATGCGGCGCTGCAGCTGGCCATCATTTACATGTGGATCAAAGAAGACGCCTATGACAAAGAATATGTGGCCACCCATGCCGTTGGTATGGATAAGATAGAAGCCTATGTCATGGGAGAAGAAGACGGGGTTCCCAAGACCCCTGCATGGGCATCTAAAAAATGCGGTGTCCCTGAATGGACCATCAAGGCCCTTGCCAGGGAGTTCGCTGATAAAACCACTTCCATTGCCCATTACTTTGGCGGTGGCATGATCCGTGGTGCCTTTGCCCATGAGCCGGCCCGTCTTGAATGTGTGCTCTTGGGCATGCAGGGCCTTGGCGGTCCTGGGGTGCATCAGCATCAGTTGACCTATTTTGGCATGCCCCGTGCCGAAGGACTGGGCGGTACCTTCTTCTGGAATCCTGAAATTGAGGAACGCCTCTCCATTCCGGTTTTCTCATCGGTAACGGCATGGCAGGAGCAGGTGATTCCCAAAACCTTGATTCAGCATGCCATTAACCGGGATGGACCCATCACCTTCCGGGGTACGGGTGCCCAGAATGCACTGGTGGCAGATCAGTTTAACGAATATACCTACCCCATTGAAAAAGAAAAGGGTGGGGTGGACATTCACATGATCTGGACAGATACCCCCTGTCGCATCACCTGTTGGAACTACGGCAATGAAACAGAGCTTGCCATGCAGAGTTCTCAGATTGAATGCATTGTGGCCCAGCATCCCTGGCTGGAAAATGACTGTCTGTATGCGGATATCATTTTACCTGCCAATACATTCATGGAAGTGGATGATATTTTGACCAATATCCGCCAGGGGACCCAGCAGCCCAACATCATGATCGCCGATAAAGCCATTGAGCCCATCGGGGAGTCTAAAAGTGATTTTGAGATCGTGGTGGAAATCGGTAAGCAGTTTGATATGGAAGAAGCCCTCACCGACAATAAAACCATTGCTGATATGCAAAAAAAGGTGTGGGAATACATGGGTGGTGAAAAACTGGTTACTTGGGAACAGCTTTTAGAGAAGAAATACTGGATATACAACACTGCGGAGGATTGGGAAGAAGATACACCTGGCTTCAGAAAGTTTTATGATGATCCGGAGAAATCTCCCTTGGGAACACCCACTGGAAAATTGGAATTTTATTCCGAAAGCCTGGAAAAAGCCTTTCCCGATGATGTGGAACGTCCGCCCATCCCCAAATGGATTGAAAAAAGCGAAAGTCATGATGAACGTATGTCCAGCCACAGGGCAAAGATGTTTCCCATGCTGTTAATGTCCAACCATGGTCGATGGCGTGTGCATGCCCAGTGTGACGACATTACCTGGACCAGAGAAGCCCCAACTTGCAAAGTGTTGGGCTACGATGGCTATAAATATGAGCCGGTGTGGATGCATACGTCCGAAGCGGAAAAACGCGGAATTAAAAACGGCGATATCGTTAAGATCTTCAATGAACGGGGGATTGTTCTTGCCGGTGCCTATGTGACGGAACGAATTCGTCCTGGTGTTGTTTCCATTGATCATGGTGCCCGCCATGATCCCTTGAAGACAGGTGAAATTGAAAGGGGTGGTGCCATTAATACTATTTCTCCCAGTCCCATCACATCAAAGAATTGTGTGGGCAACGTGGTCCAGGGCTATCTGATAGATGTGCAGCGGGTGACGGGAAAAGAGATGGATCAGTGGAAAAAGGATCATCCCGAGGCATTTGAAAGAGAATATGATCCCGATGCAGGCTTGAGATTTGATGCATGGGTTGTGGGAGGTAAAAAATAATGAAAGCTTTTTTTCTGGATTTGTCGATTTGTAATGGGTGCTATTGCTGTCAGATTGCCTGCAAGGACGAACATGTGGCCAATGACTGGACCCCCTATGCCAAACCCCAGCCGGATACCGGTCAGTTCTGGATCGGCATCACCGAGCTGGTGCGGGGCCAGGTCCCCAAGGTGAAGGTCACTTATATTCCCAAATTATGCCAGCATTGTGATGATGCCCCCTGCATTGAGCAATGCCAGTTTGATGCCATAGAAAAAAGAGACGACGGACTTGTGATCATTCATCCGGACAAATGCACCGGGTGCAAGCTGTGTAAGGATACCTGTCCCCATGATGCCATCTTTTTCAATGAAAATCTTAATATTGCCCAGAAGTGCACCGGGTGTTCCCACCTGCTGGACAATGATGAGGAATGGACAGTTCCCCGGTGTGTGGACCAGTGCCCCACCGAGGCCCTGAAATTCGGAGAAGAGGCTGATTTTGCGGATTTCATCAAGGATGCGGAGTTTTTAAACCCCGAAGCCGGCACGAAATCGCGGGTTTATTACAAAAATCTTCCCAAAAAATTCGTGGGTGGAACTGTCTATGACCCCGTGGAAAAAGAGGTGATCATCGGAGCCACCTGCAGTCTCAAGGATGATGACAGTGGAGAAATATTCACAGCCACCACGGATAATTTTGGGGATTTCTGGTTCCGGAAACTTGCCGATGATCGTAAATTCACCCTGACCATTGACAAGGATGGAAAACAAAAAATTGTGGACGGTATTGTCACTGATAAGGATTTAAGTCTCGGGGACATCCCCATGACGCTTTAATTTTCAAAAGTTGTTATTGCCTGGGGGGCGGCTTGCCCCTCGGGCAATTTTATGATCAGGTCCCCAACTTCCCCGCCTCCCATAATAAACTTCTCGGACATGGGTCCCCCCGGGCGCATTCCCATTTTCCCGGTTCGCGCTTAACCAGAGAGGGGTCAGGCTTGCGTTATTGGCGCTTTTGTTTAAATTTGCCTTTAAACACAGGCTCTTGACAAAATCACAATAACACAAGCCTGACCCCGTTGGCCCCAGCAACTATGACAAACAAACCATATTGTGACCAAACCGGGAAAATGGGAATGCGCCCGTCCCCCCCCCCAGGGCAACTGTGATAAATAAATTATATTGTGAGCAAGCCGGGAAAATGGGAGTGCGCCCCTTAGAGATATGGGCGTTTTAGCCGAATTTGTCGGTAAGATGACCGGTCCATGTGATGAGCAACTCCGGGATTCAATCAAAAATAATGGGAAACAGATTTGCCATGGAAAGTGCGCTGTGTTCTTTTATTAATGCCTTGGCGGCTTTTACGTTCTGGCTGGCAATGGCTTCATAAAGATTGTCGTGTTCTTCAATAATTTCAAACAGCCGGGGAGTTTCGAGGTGCTCTGTGCGGAAACGCAGAAATATTCGCTGATAAATATCCTTGTAGATGTCCACAAAATAATTGTTTTCGATCATCTCCCCGATGGCCGCATGGAACTCCATATCAAGAATAAAAAGGTGTCGATAGACATGACTTTTTACAGATGATGCATGCTTGTTTTTTTTTTCTTCAAGGATGGCCAGTTTTTTCGGGGTTGCCTTTTTGATTGCCTTTTCAATGCAGCCAAGCTCCATGAGCAATTTGATTTCGTAGAGGGATTCTGCCTCCTCCCTGGTCAGCTTATGAACCGAGTACCCCTGGTTGGGTATGAAATCAAGATATCCTTCCTTGGCAAGGATGGACAGTGCATTGTTGACGGGGGTGCGACTGACACCCAGCTCTTTAGCCAGATCAACAAATACCAGGCGTTGACCGGGAACAATATCATAGTTTAGCATCATCTGTTTGATATTGTCATATACCCGTAATGTTAGATTCTTTTGCTCGGCCATTTATAACCTCCTGAACCGGAGTATTGCTTTCAGTCCCCTGGGCGTTTGTTTGGGATGATTTTCTTGAACCGGAGAATCCTTATAACTCCATTTTGAAAGTCGTTCCACAGGGATCATTTTTTTAAAATTAAGTCCGGGTGTGATGGTAATTACATTTAAAAAGAGTGTTTGATTTTGTATGTAAGGTGGTTTAAATCTACTATATTCAAAATTTTTCTATCTTTTTACATTACAAAACAAATACACAAATGTCAAATCATTATGCCTCGTCGGTCATAGGTTTTTCGATTTGCCATCATGTGATGCATCCCATGGGCATTTAATACAGCACATGTCGTATGGAAAATCGGGATTGGTCACAACATGGGGCATTTTGGAGTGTGGCCAGGCTTGGGTTATTGGCGTTATTGTTTGACTTTTATTTAAAATACAGATGCTTGTAATAAGAATAGCGCCTGAAAAAAGACTCAGAAAATCTTTTTAGTTCTGGTTTGCCCAGGTTAGGTGTATGAGTTACCATTAAAAAAATGCGCTCATGTTGTGATCAGGCCCAATATTTTTGTTTCCTCCTTGTGGAAATTATTTGAAAATGAGATACCCACAATTAATAATTGGGCTTGGTCATTACTTGGGCCATCCCTGAAGGATGCCGGATTCATGCTTTGGTTTTATTGGGCTTGGTCACAAGATGGGCCACCCTGGGGAGGGGTCAGGCTTGCGTTATTGACGTTTTCGTTTGAATTTAGCGTTATTCTTAGATACTTGTCAAAAACATAGAGCCTGATAAAAACTCAGGCTCTAATACCACATAGCCTGACCCCGTTGGTCCGCCAATTGATATGAATGGCCCATCTTATGAACAAGCCCGTTTTATTTTTAGGCCTGGGGTTAAATTTAATTTGACAAGCATGTGATTGCATGTAATATAATATTCAAAATGAAATTCAGGAAAAAACAAACCATGACTGACAATAATTGTGATCGCTGGAGGGTTCGACTCAAGGTATGGCTTGAGATTGATGGTCGCCCCGTCATTGGCGAGGGTCGGGTGGCCATGTTAAGTGCCATTGATGATAATGGTTCCATCATTGATGCTGCAAGAGCCTTGGGAATGTCTTATCGTAAGATTCGAGGTGCCATAGCCGACATGGAAGCATCTGTGGGTAAATCCCTGGTAAAGACCCATCGGGGCGGTGGCCATGGCGGTGGTGCTTGTCTTACCCCCCATGCCCACTCACTTGTTGAAGATTATATACGGGTCTGTCGGGAATTTCGGGATGCGGCATCCATTCAAGGGAAATCTGCTAACATAAAAAATTTATCACCGAATGGCAGATTCTGCCATTCGGTGGTCATGGGAGGGTGAGTATACCACAATGAAATCTTTTAAAGCTTTGTTGGAATCGTCTGCCATTGCCCATGGCCATTTGTGTGCCGGTCAGATTATCGGGGTGCGTATGGCCATGTTGGGATGTCGCCTGCTGGGAATAGAAGAGCCCACATCACCAGAGTTTAAGAAAAAATTGATCGTATATGTGGAGATGGACAGATGCGCCACCGATGCCATTGGCAGTGTAACAGGGTGTCGCCTTGGCAAACGTACCATGAAATTTAAAGATTACGGCATTAATGCCGCAACCTTTGTAAATTTGGAGACCCGAAAGGCCGTGCGGATTGTTTCAACAGAGGCCTCAAGGGAACTTGTCAAAAGGTATGCCCCCGAAGAGACCCACCATTATCAGCAGCAGCTCAAAGGTTATAAAATCATGCCGGAGAGCGAACTGTTTGATGTTCAGTGGGTAACGGTGGATTTGCCGGATCAAGATATGCCCGGTCCCCCCCGGACCCATGCCACGTGTAACCGATGCGGTCAGGTGGTCAGGGATTCCAGGGAGGTGGTGGTGGAGAAAGAAACCCTATGCAGAATTTGTGCAGGTAAAGGGTATTTTAAAGCTGTGGGGCCAGTGATTCTGTGACTCGGTTGCTCACCCCTAAGCTGGACAAGCCAAAACCAAAAGGGTTTTCTGATTCTTTTGCCAAATCAACACGAAAATAAGAGATAAGAATCTAAGTGGTCCGTTGTGACGAAGCCTGTGAGAGATAAGTATTTGTCCGTCATAAACCATTCAATTGAGTAGCACATGATATGTTTCGTTGAAGTTAAAACCAGCGCATGTGCTGTGGAAAATGAGATATGCGGATTCATGAGATAAGTAAGCAATAATTATCTGGTATCCTTCTTTGCCAGCCTACACTTCTTGGAGCAAAAAATCTGTGTTTCGGGAAGGATTGCTCCCAAAATGTAAAGTGATTTGGAACTGATATGAAGAATGCCAATTATTTTTTAAACTAAAATTGTTTGGGACAGGGAGGATGCTGATGATTCAAGTTGTAAACATAGAAGATGCTGTGGGATACCCGTTGGCCCATGATATAACGGAAATTAGAGCAGGTGAATTCAAGGGTCCTGCATTTCAAAGGGGTCATCTGCTGACCTGCCGGGATTTGGATCATTTGAGACGACTGGGAAAAGATCATCTTTATATCATCAAACCCGAAATTAATGAAATGCACGAAGATGATGCCGCCATTGCCATGGCCGATGCCCTTTGCGGTGATGGGGTGGCATGGGATGAAGCTCCCAGGGAGGGTAAAATTTCCTTAAAGGCCACCCGGGATGGTTTGCTTAAAGTGAATGTGGATGCCCTGGAGCAGTTCAACGAAATGGGCATTGTCATGTGTGCCACCCGTCACACCAACAGCATTGTTAAAAAGGGTGAGCAGGTGGCGGCAACCCGGGCCATTCCCCTTTTAATTGCAAGCGATTATGTGGATGCCGCGGTTGCCATTGCTAAAAGTGCACCGGAAGCTATTTTGCAGGTACAACCCATGATGACTGCCAAAGTCGGGGTGATGATTACGGGCAGTGAAGTGTATTATGGCCGCATAGAGGACAAGTTTGAAGGCATTATCCGCAAAAAAGTGACGGCCCTTGGGGGAAGTGTGCTGGAAGTGGTTTTTCTGCCGGATGATGATAAAATGATTGCTGCCGCAGCACTTGATTTGGTGGAACAAGGGGCCAATGTCCTTATTACCACCGGTGGTATGTCCGTGGATCCTGATGATCGCACCCGTTTCGCTTTAAAAGAAGCTGGAGCCTGTAATATGGTTTATGGTACTCCCGTGCTGCCAGGTGCCATGTTCATGATCGCATATTTAAAGGACGTGCCGGTACTGGGTATTCCCGCATGCGGTCTTTTTTCCACCACCACCATGTTTGATTTGATTTATCCCCGGGTACTGGCAGGGAATAAAATTTCACGTTCGGATATTGCTGCAAAGGGGCATGGGGGACTGTGTCTTGGATGTAAAACCTGCACCTATCCCCGCTGTGCATTTGGAAAGTAAAAGGAGTTTGATATGATTTCATGGCTGCCCATGGGGTTTCAAGAAGCGCTGCGAATTACCCTTGAAAGCATCAGTCCGTTGGGTAAAGACACGATTGCTCTGTCACAATCCACGGGTCGAATTCTGGCACAACCATTAATTTCAACCATTGATTCTCCATCCATTGATGCTTCCCTTAAGGATGGATACGCGGTTGTGTCTGGTGATCTGGCTTTTGCCTGCCCGGAGGCCCCCGTCCATTTAGCACTGGTTGAGACGGTGGCCGCTGCAGGGGGCGGGCAGGCCCAGCGTCTTTTTCCCGGAACAGCCATGCGGATTTTAACAGGGGCTCAAATTCCCCGGGGTGCCGATGCGGTGGTGGCCGAAGAATTTACGGATGTTTCCGGGAACACTCTTGTGGTCAGCAACAGTGCCGGGGTGGGGCGCAACATCATGCCAAAGGGAACCGATGTGGAGAAGGGGCAATGTATTGCCCGGAAGGGGGATGCCGTTATCCCGGGGTTGGCCGGCATCATTGCCGCATCAGGATTCAGTGAGTTGCCTGTTTTTAAACAGCCCAGGGTGGCCATTATTGCCACGGGAGATGAGGTGGTGGCACCGGGACATCCCCTTCCCCAGGGAAAGCTTTATGCCAGTAACATGGTGACCTTGAGTGCCTTTTGCCGACAATGGGGTATGGAGACGCTGCTGTTTACAGCCAAGGATGATCCCCGGGAAATACAAAATGTGCTGGAAAAGGCCATGGATCAAAGTGATGCCATCATCACAAGCGGAGGGGCCTGGACCGGAGACCGGGATCTTGTGGCAAAAATTCTTCTGGAGCTGGGGTGGCAAAAGGCATTTCACCGCATCCGCATCGGACCCGGCAAGGCCGTGGGCTTTGGCATGCTTGATCATATTCCGGTTTTTATTTTACCCGGAGGCCCTCCGTCCAACCTCATGGGATTTCTTCAGATTGCATTTCCGGGGCTCCGTGCCCTGGCAGGATATCAACGTCCGTGCCTGCCGACCATGCGGGCTGCCCTGGCCTCTGATCTACATGGACGTGACAGCCAGTGGACCCAGTTTATTTTCGGAATGATCGATCTGGACGGTGATACACCATTGTTTCGCTCCCTGGGGCAGAAGGGCAGACTTCAATCCATGGCAAAGGCAACGGCCATTGCTTCAATCCCCGAAGGAACCACGGCTATCTCCCGGGGAACGATGACAGATATACAGGTGTTATCCTTTTAAGTTGAGGTATGAAATTATGAATAAACTGGATCAAGATAGTTTGACGGATGCCTTTAACCGAAGGGTAACCTATCTTCGGCTTTCTGTGACCGATCGGTGTAACCTTCATTGCTGTTATTGTGCACCTTCAAGGCCCAATCTGGTGCCACTGGACGGATTGATGTCCTTTGAAGAGATGTTTCGTGCGGTGAAGGTCGGCGTGGGGCTGGGGATTACCAAGGTCCGTCTCACCGGGGGGGAACCACTTTGTCGCCGGGATATTACCTCGTTTGTTGCAGAATTATGCCGCATTCCCCAGCTTAAGGACGTTGGATTGACAACCAATGGGGTGCTCCTGGAACAGATGGCTGCCGGGTTAAGACAGGCCGGAATGAAACGTATAAATATCAGTCTGGATACCCTTGATGCTGAGAAATTTGAACGAATAACCGGAAGAAATTACTGGGATAAGGTTTGGAATGGCATTATGGCTGCACATGAACTTGGATTTGCGCCAATAAAAATTAATACGGTGGTGATGAAGGGCGTTAATGACGATGAGATTGTGGATCTGGCTCGGTTGACCTTGAAATATCCATTTCATGTGAGATTCATTGAGTATATGCCCATTGGAACAGATCCTCGTGGAGCACAGGGGTTCTTTATTTCTGGAAATTCCCTTAGAAAGCGTCTTGTGGAGGTGGAAGAACTTATTCCCCTTGACAGTGAGGAAAATGATGGTCCGGCCAGACGGTTCAAATTTGCAGGTGCTCCCGGGGAAATTGGATTTATCAGTTCCATGAGCGACCATTTCTGCGATAGATGCAATCGTATGCGTCTCACCGCCAGGGGATTTTTAAGACCCTGTTTATTGGCCGATGATCAGGTGGATCTGGGCACTAGGCTGCGCAGAGGGGATTGTGATGAGACATTGGAGAAACTGTTTTGTCGAGCATTGTCAATGAAAAAAGGAGAGCATGGATTGAATTTTCATGGAGCAGATGCCCTGAAAACAAAAATGGTGAGTATTGGTGGGTAACACCAATTGGGATTGGTAACAGCAATGATTTTTTACCCCTATGAATCATGAAGTTAGTTGGGCATCCGGAAATAGAATTGCCGAAAAATAGATATCTGCCTTGACAGACATTCATGTAAACACGTACAATTGCCGACGCATAATTTGAATTGGTTGTTGGTCAATGGGCTGTGTGGGCTGTGTCATGATGGGGTAGGGGCTATTGAATATTTATTGTTTTAGAAAATCAAAGCGAATCACCCGGGAAATCCTCTGCAGGACCTGTCCGTTTCGTCGTAAATGTCGGCCTTTTCAGCTTTGGCTGCAACCGGAGTTTCCTTTTTTTTTCAAGTCCAATGGAGAAAGCCAGGGGCTTTTTGATCTACAGAACAATGTTCAAGATACCTTGGATGCACTTTTCCCCTCAGAATATCGTCTGTTGAAAGCAAAGGCATTGAAAATGCTGTCCAGTGATGGGCAGACAAGTCGGACATTGGTTCGACTGAAAATGTTTGAATTGATGAATAATTCCGGCAACTAACTGGATGAACGATTGATTGGTCCAGAATGTGTTTTTAAAGGGATTTAATAATTGGCGATGGTAATCAAGTAGAAAAAAATAAAAAAAACTTTTTTTTATTTTTAATTGCATGTAATATGACATGAAAGATAAGGTTGTGCATTCAGTGATTCAGGCATCCTTTGTGTGACTCCAAAATCAGTGTGCATTTTGTAAATATTCGGCTTGGTTCTGTAAATGTTTGATCAGTGCCCATATTCGTTTAGTTGGGACTGCGTAGCATACTATTGCTATGTGAGCAGGCCCAAATGAGTGAATATGGGGTGTTGGCCGAATATTTACTGCATTTTTTTGCATAAATTGAAAAACAATAGGAGCTTGAGGAAGTCAGCAGTTTTTGATTTAGTATTTCATCCTGGGCGGTACCCATGGGATACAGCCAACTGGGCTTGACAAACGCTGAATCAATAAGATCTGTCTTTCTGAGATTGGGCAGTCCAAGTCAATTATGGCCCATGCCGAAATTTTTACAGCCCAGGGGGGCAATGTAATTCGGTCCCCGGGCACTTGTGCAGATTTTCTTATAACGGGCATGTCCTGACGAACACAACGAATATTGAAAATGGTATCATGCCGCCCCCGACGGGCAATGGGCCCGGCCCGGAACCGTAGACGGCTCGATTGGCCGGTGCCTATTGCCCATCGGGGGGGCTCGGCTGAGGTAAACCTGGAGTTTATCTTTTCATATAAATTACAATAAACCTAAACCCATAAAAGCAGAGGTTATTATGACAACGACAACAGACCCTTATTCAGGGCTGCAACTGGTTGAATTGAGCCATGAATGGGGTCATGGTGTACCATCCTACCCCGGACAGGAAGATGTGAAAATGGCCAGGGGGGTAAAACACGCCCAGCACGGTGTACTTGCATGGAAAATTAATACCGTAATGCACACCGGGACCCATATGAACGCACCGTTGCACCTGGTACAGCGTGGGGCGGATCTGGCAGAGCTACCCGTTGATCGTCTCTTTGGCAATGGGGTTGTTTTGAGCATTCCTAAAAAACGATTTGAGGTTATTACTGCCAAGGATCTTGCAGCAGCCAGCCCAGAAGTTCAGAAGGGAGACGTCGTGGTTATTGTCACAGGTTGGCACCATCAATACGCCGATGGTCTTGAATATTATGGTGCTTCGCCGGGATTATCCAAGGATGCGGCAAAGTGGCTGGTGGATAAAGAGTGTAGAATGGTGGCAGTGGATACTCCCCAGATCGATCATCCCCTGGCGACCTCATTGGCTTCCCATCGCGGTGGCCCCACAATGAACAGGCTGGTGACCGCCTACAAAGAAGGAACCGGCCTTGATCCTGAAAAAGAACATCCAGAATGGAATATTGCCCATAAAACCATATTGGCAGCCGGTATTCCCACCATTGAACAGGTGGGGGGAAATGTGGATGCCGTTGCAGGCATGCGGGCCACTTTTGCTGCCACGCCATGGAAATTTAAGTATGGAGATGCCTGTCCGGTTCGCTTTGTTGCCATGATTGATCCCTCCGGTAATTGCCGCATTGATGCGGGTAATTGAGATCCTTATCTGCTGGATCATCTGGCCGAAAAAAGATTAAAAAACGTATTGTCATGGAATTTTTAATTGGGGTTTTTCAAAAAACTTTAAATATGGAATAAGGAAAATGAGCCTGAAAATATATAATTTAAGTCATGCCTTCCATCAACATATGCCGGAATGGCCGTCCACTCCGGGTGTCAATGTCACCGTTAATAAATTTCACGCCAAGGATGGTGTTTACCAGGTCAACTGGGAGGGTATTATGCACCGGGGTACCCACATGGATGCGCCCATTCATGTAACGGAAAACACACCCGGCATTAGTGATTATCCCCTGTGGCGCCTGTGCGGTACCGGTGTTGCTGTATCCATTCCCAAGGAAAAATGGGGAGTCATTACCCCCGAAGATCTTGAAAAAGCCGCGCCTGCCATTCAAGAAGGCGACATGGTCATGATCAACACCGGTTTCCACCATAAATGGGCCGACTGTGATGATTATTTTGCCCATGGCTGTGGAATTTCCGGAGCTGGTGCCCAGTGGCTGGTGGATAAAAAAGTAAAATGCGTGGGCTATGGCTGCCAGGCCAATGATCATCCCCTTGCGACCAAACTGGTGGATCATGGTCTTGGTCCCTCCCAGCCCCATCTCATTGAGGAATATAAACAGGTCACGGGGCGTGACCCCAAGGAAGATTTTCCCGATTGGGAACCGGCACACAAAACCCTGATGGTCAAGGGTGGAATACCCGGCATCGAAAATATTGGTGGCGATATTGATGAAGTAACGGGTAAACGCTGTTTTTTTATGGCATTTCCATGGCGGTGGACCGGTGGTGATGGATGTATTGTTCGCGTGCTTGCTGTGGTTGATCCTGACCAGACCTTTCGCTTTGGCTCTGGCAAATAAAAAAATAATGTCGTGTTGGGCATCCTTGATATCAGCACCAAACTAGTGTACATTTAGGCGGGCAACAGCTTCCTAAGAATGGGATTCTTGTGCTAAAAAGTGTAAACTGACAAATGAAGGATGCCTTGAGTTGATTTCTATCATCTGATTTTTTGGGGGGGCTTGTATGACGTCAAAGGGATATATTCATGTGTATACCGGGGACGGAAAAGGCAAAACCACAGCAGCATTGGGACTTGCCCTGAGAAGCGCAGGTCATGGCATGGGGGTATTTATCGGCCAGTTCATGAAGGGTATTCAATACGGTGAGATCCATGCCCTTTCCCATATTCCCGGTATTGAAATAGAGCAGTTCGGGGACGAGGTGTGCATACGCAGGGAAGATGTCACTGACATGCACAGAGAGCATGGCCGCCGGGGGCTTAAAGTGATTGAAGAGGTCATGGCACGGAAAAAACACAAGGTGGTGATCATGGATGAAATTTGCGTTACCTTGTGGTTCGGTATTCTTACCCTGGCTGAGGTCATGACCGTGATAAGAGAGAAACCAGATGATATTGAATTGGTTTTAACCGGTAGAAGGGCACCTAAAGAACTCATCGACAGCGCTGATCTTGTGACGGAGATGAGGGAGATAAAGCATTATTATACCAAAGGGGTGCTGGCCCGGGATGGTATCGAACGTTAGACTTCCAGCGCGTCAGAATTCTTCAGCAACAGTGGATGATGAAAAAAAGGGCGGGTGCCGTGTGGCATCCGCCCTTTGGTGTTTTAGTGGGATATTATTGGAGGAGTTAGTTACTGCTTGACTACATTTCTGGCAGCAGGCCCCCTGTCATTTTCTTCAATGTCAAAGGTTACCCGTTCTCCTTCGGAAAGGGTTTTAAATCCTGGCATATCAATGGCTGTATGGTGGACAAACACGTCACTTCCCTCATCCTGCTCAATGAATCCGAACCCCTTCTTGTCGCTAAACCATTTTACTGTTCCTTGTGCCAAACCGTTTTCCTCCTTAAAAAATATCATGATGTGGCTGTCAGGCCGGTTGCCCTGGGCAACCAGGGCGGCTCCCATTGAATTTAAAATCATCTATTCCCATTGCCCTGTGTGCTGGGCGGCTGATCCGCATGGAAGACCTTCTTTCCTGGATGTTTAAAACTTCATTGACCGGGAGTGGCGATGGTCTACAGGCTGCAGATTTTGAGCCATATTATGGAATTATGTATTCCTGGAACAATGTGACCGATGATGATGAATTCTAATATAATAGGATTATCCATAGTAGCAGAAAAAATCAAGTAAAAAAAACCTCAATTGTGATTTCTGAGTCAAAATTAGAAAAGGAAGATTTATCCATGGGTGTTGGCCCGTACTTACTTTTCCACCAGTTGCAGCACTCATTTCATTTCTCAAAAACGGGAGGACAATCCGGGCAAGCATTCTGAGCTGTGTGATAATGATTACCACAAAAGTGCAAAAAAAAAGGTCTGCTTTAAAAAATAAAAGCAGACCTTCTTTAGATCTTCCGTATCTGTAAGTTACAGATGGCTTACAACAGGTTATTTGCGATTTCCATATTCGGCATAGGACATGGCTGTCAATCGGTAAACCAGATGAGCCATTTTGGAAAACGGCAGAAAGGCAAACAGGTTGAAGATGGCGATGAGATGCAGGTAGTAAATGAAATAAGAAACATACTCTGCACCGGCCAGTCGGCTCATTTCAGACAGAAGTCCTGTTACACCCAATGCCAGTACCAGGCCCAGGATATACCAGTCTTTGTAGGATGACACCTGGTCTTTTTTATCCATGCGATTTTTGATCATGAGGATACTGCCGATGACAAGGGCAGCACCACAGATATTGGCCAGCCATTTAACCGGGTTAAGTTGGGAATAGGGTCCAGGAATGTGGAACACATAAAGTACCACAAAAAAGATATTGGTGACAATAAATAGACCAATAAACGAATAAAGCACCATCATGTGCGGGGTGGCACGATCCTGGTTGGTGGTACACTCGTTAAATTTGTCATGCTTTAGCACCTTGGGAATAACTTTGATGATGGCCTGTAAAAAGCCTTTGGGATCAATTTTTTCTTTGTCCGTTTTACCCTCTGCCACGGCATTGGCATGGATATCCGTGATAAAGCGTTTCAGGCCCAGAGCAAACACGATCACAGCAAATGCGGCAAGGGGCACAAAGGTGAGATCCACAAACCAGGTGGAGATGAAATTTGCATGGGCAATGACATCATGTCCGCCATGGGACCATTCCAGACCAAAGCTGTGAAACAGTTTTGTCATGCCTTCACCGCCGGTGATGGTGATGTAGGCCAGAATGGCGAACCAGATGGCCGGAATACCCAGAAGAAAGGGCAGTTTTTTCTGATCTTTTACGGCATTTGCCAGGAATTTGGGCTGGGCATATTCGTTGATGGCGGCATATCGGACAGCGGCCAGTACATCACCGGGTTTGGCACCCCGGGGGCACAGATCCGAGCAGTCACCACACTGGTGGCACAGCCAGATATCTCCATTGGAGATCAGTTTGTCCTTAAGACCCCAGGAGGCGGCGATCATCTCTTTTCTGGGGAAAGGACTGTTGTCTGGTGCAATGGGGCATGCCACGGAACAGGTGGCGCATTGATAGCATTTTTTGAGATCCTCTGCGCCAAAACCCACAACCTCGTCAATGAAGGCAAGATCCGGTTGGGCAAGGTATTTTTCACTCATACTGCGATACCTCCTAAAATTTCGGTATATAATAGCATTTTTCTGTCATGAAAATTAAGAAAAGCCCGCCACAAGATAAAACTGTGACGGGCAAGGTACATGACGGGATCAGAATCCCTTGAACGGGTTGGGACCCAGCGCTTCTATTTCTTCCACAAAGTCACTGAGCAGTCCGGGAAGTTTGTCATATTCATCAATGGCAATCTCTTCGAATCTGACGCGCTCTTCTTCCAGGGCCAGACTTGCCAGGGCATCTCCTATCTTTTTCACCCTCACTTCGGCAAGTTCGCTGCCTTTCATGAAATGGCATTGGTAGTCATCTCCGTGCTTACAACCCACGAGAATAACACCGTCCATACCCTGGGCCAGGGCATCTTTGATCCAGATGGTGTTGACAGATCCCAGGCAGCGTACGGGGATTACCCGGACATCGGGGGAATAATCAACCCGATTCATGCCCACCATATCAAGGGCCGGATAGGCGTCATTCTCGCATACCAGGGCCAGGATTCGGAAGGGAGGTTCATCAAAATCATCCTCTGAGGGCACGCCAATGGCCTTGATCTGGGAACCGATGCTGTCAATGGTGTAATCGGCAAAACTGATGATTCGTTCCGGACATGCACCCATGCAGGTACCGCATCTTCTGCACCGGGTGGGATTGATCTTGGGCGTTCCCTTTGCATCGTCATCCAGGGCACCAAAGGGACATTCCACGGTGCAGCGTTTGCACTGGGTACATCTCTGGAAGAAGAATTCCGGATAGGTCTGGTCACCGGAGCGGGGATGAACCGCCACGCCACGATCGGCGGATGAGATACACTGGATAGCCTTGAGGGCGGCACCGGTGGCATCTTCCATGGACTCTTCAATGGTCATGCTTCGGCGGATGGCACCGGCTGCATAAACCCCGGTTCTCTGGGTCTCATAGGGGAAGCAGATGTAGTTGGAATCGGCATATCCACCAAAGATATCATTGTCCCGGAAGCCCGGACCCTGGCGATAGGCCAGATTGACAATGGGGTCATCCACAGTGGCTGGAACCATACCAGAGGCCAAAACCACAAGGTCTGCCTTGAGGTTCAGGTTGTCTCCCAACAGGGTGTTGGTGGCTTCCACAATGAGACTGTCGCCGCTCTTGCTGACTTCGGTGACAGCACCCTTGCTCATGAAAATACCGCGGTCCTGCTGGATACCCTTGTAAAAATTTTCCTGGAGGCCCGGGGTTCTCATGTGCTGGTAGATAATGTATGCTTTGCCATCGGGGTAGTCGTCACGGACATATTTGGCCTGTTTCAGGGCCACCTGGCTGGTGACGGCACCGCAATAGGGAAAGTCTGCGTCATCCTCATCTTTTCCAGGTGACTGGATAAAGACAACGGATTTGGCCTCTTTGCCATCGGAGGGTCTTACAATTTTACCCTTGGCGGCAATTTTCTCAAATTCATCATTGGTGATAACGTCGGGAAGATCAATGCCCAGATGGGCGTAGGCCTCTCCTTTAAGTTTGTCCGGGCGCCATCCGGCGGCCAGAACCACAGCACCGTAAAGTTCACCAGCGGGGTCCAGTTGAAGGATATCTTCACGGCCTTTATTGTACTCAAGGTACCTGGCGTGCTGGGTTTCTGCATCCAGCTCATCGCCCTTTTCATCCAAGGTCATCTCGTGGGGCAGTGGAAAGGGAACGTCAAAGGGAATTTTTTCACCGGGTTTTTTAAAGGTCACGGTGAACTCACCGGGCTGACCGGCAATACGGGCAACTTCGGTGGCGGTTCTTACCTCAATGTTGGGATATTGCTCCAACTCAGCCAGTTTGTCCTGGATGACTGTGGGAATCAGGGCATCAAAGGGTTCCACAACGGGCATCTGGCTGCGCATCTGGGCCGCATATCCACCCAGTGCGTTGGTTTTTTCCACAATGGTGACTTCATAACCGGCTTTGGCCGCATCAAGGGCCGCTGAAACACCAGTGATTCCACCACCCAGAACCAGAATTTTTTTGGAAAACGTTTCTGTTTTATAAGGCTCGGGCAATTTGACTTTTTCAACACGGATCATGCCCATTTTAATGTAATCTTCGGCCTTCATCTGGATTTGATCAAAATGCTCTTCATCATCCTTTTGATCTTCGGTGAGTGCCGGATATTTTTCCCGGGAGTGGGGCCAGACAACGCCTTCTCTTAAATTGACTCGTTCCACAATACAACCGTCAAAATTGAATACATCGAAATTGACCCGGCGGGAACAGGCACCAATGACCATTGCATTTACCTTGCCGTCATCCACATCTTTCTGGATGAGGGCAACCCCTTCCTTACTGCACAGGAACGGGTGGGTTGTGCAGTTAACGCCCTCTTCTTCGGGCACGTCAACAAGGTCTTCCATGTCAAGGACATCGCCAATGCTGCAGCCTGTGCAGATATATACTCCAAATTTCTTAGCCATGGTTATCCCTTACCTCCTCACCAGCGTCTGAATGGCCTTTAATGCCATGCCGGTTGCATTCTGGTTGGATGTTACAACATCAGCGGGTTTATTGGCACACCCGGCACCGAACATACCGCCCTTTTTAAAGTCATTAATAATAAAGCCGTCTGCGTTGAACTTCAGATCCGCATTGGGTTTATCAATGGATGCGGTGGGCTGCATACCCGTTGCAAGGACAAGAAGATCCACGGTCTGGCGAATTTTTTCACCGGAAATGGTGTCTTCAGCAACAAGATTCACGTTACCGGTGGCACTGTCCTCGCCCACTTCGGCGACTTTGCCCTTTACGAAGAAGACGTTTTTGTCTTCTTTAAGTTTTTTGTAAAAGTTTTCGTATTTTCTGCCCGGGGTTCTCAGATCAATATAATAGATGTAGATCTTGGCATCCGGGTACTGGGCTCTCAGGTAGGTGGCATGTTTCAAGGAAGCCATGCAGCAGATATAGGAGCAATAGGGAAGATGATTTTCATCCCTGGAACCGGCGCATTGTACAAATCCGATGGTTTCCGGGGCTTTGTCATCCGAGGGACGAAGAATTTTACCCTGGGTGGGGCCGTTGCTGGATGCGAGACGTTCCAGCATCATGTTGGTGATGATATTCTGGTATCTGCCGAATCCCAGATTGTCGATACGTGCGGCATCATAGGGTTTCCAGCCGGTGGCCCATACAATGGCGCCCACTTTGAAATCCAGGGTTTTTTCCTGCATGTCAAAGTCAATGGCATCAAATTTACAGGCTTCCTTGCATTTTTCCCGATCATCGGCACCCATGGACGGGGCAATGACGTAGCGTGAGGGGAAAGCCATGTTGTGGGGCAGGTAGGCAGCCTTTCTTCTGTCCATGCCAAAGTTGAACTCATTGGAGATCTCAGATTCACAGACCTTGGCGCATTCGCCGCAGGCTGTGCAGTTTTCATTGACATATCTCGGGCTGATTTTTACTTTGACGGTGTAGTCACCGGGGGTGCCATCCACTTTTTCAACCTCGGCCAGGGTGATAACCTTGATCTTTGGATTATCTTTTATTCTCCGGTAGTTGATTTCAAGCCCGCAGGTGGGAGGGCAAAGTTTGGGAAAATATTGTTTCAATTGTGAAACTCTGCCGCCCAGGGAAGGTTCCTTTTCAATCAGGAACACCTCATACCCCACTTCCGCAGCTTCCAGAGCCGTTGTCAGGCCGCTGATACCGCCGCCAACAACCATGATGCTTCCGCCGGCCGGGGCTGATTTGTCTGTTGTCATGCTATTCCTCCGTGCATATGTAAAAATAATATGATTTGACTGAGAATCCCGGGAACCAAGGCGTGTAATCCGGAATCCTGTGCCCTTTGGAAATCAAATTCGCAAAAGGGAGCTCGCCCGCTGCCAGTTCCCCTTTGCCAGTCTTTTTCACGAAAGGACACAGGCGTGAAATTCCCATGTATCAGAATCTGAAAAAACCCCCAGGCACATACAGAATGCACCTGGAGGTTATTGTGTTACTTAACGAAACGTACTACAAGCATCCTTGATTAATCAGCGATGATCTTGTGGTAGGGTTCTTTTTTAAGAGTCCATTCATTGGTCTCTTTGTTGTATGTAGAGTTAACAAAGCAGAACCACTCTTCGTCATTCTGACCCATGAAGTCGCCTCTGTAGTAGAAACCGGGGAAGCGGGTTTCTTCACGGAACTGGATGTGACGGGTATGAGCCTGTACAGTGAAGAGACGATGGAAAATTTCCCATGCTCTGAGCAGCTCATGCAGATCGCCGGCAGCAATCTTATCAAGGTCTTCACGGAACATTTCAAACAGATCCATGAGAACTTCAAGGCTCTTGCCGGAAGTCATGTAGAAAGTACCTGTACCTGCACCGTATTCACTGGTCATCTTCATCAGACGCATGGCCATGCCGGCAGGTTTGCAGTAGTTGGGGTTCACATCCACAGCTGTGGAATATTCACAGTGGTCAAGGTAATTTCTGACAGGTTTGTAAACCATGTCAACAAGTTCCTGATCTGTTTCTTTGATACCGGAAACCTTGTCACCTTCAGCGGCAAGATACTGCAGCATGGACTTGGCTATGATACGGCCTTCTGCATGGGAACCGGAAGAGAATTTATGACCGGAGCAGCCAACGCCGTCACCAGCAGTGAACAGACCCTTAACGGTGGTCATTCTGTTGTAGCCCCATTTGTAGCTTTCAGGGACCCAGTCTTCTTCGGGACCGGAACACCAGATACCACAGCAACCGGAGTGTGATCCAAGCAGGTACGGTTCGGTGGGCATAACCTCAGAGTCTTTCTTCTCAGGCTCTGTGTTGGTTGCGCACCAGAGACCGGCCTGGCCAACGGACATGTCAAGGAAATCTTCCCATGCTTCTGACTCAAGATGCTTGAGTTCTTTTTTGCTCATGGTCTCACCAAGAGCTGCGAGGGCTTTTGAGGTTTCCATGATGATGGGACCGCGACCTTCTTTGTACTCTTTCATCATGAGATGGTTTCTCAGGCATGTGGGAGTAACAGCAGCTGTTCCATAGGGAGCATATTTTGCAAGCTCAGCCTTGGCATCATCGCTGGCGGCATAATTTTCACCAAGACCGTTGACGGTTTTAGCTTTAAACAGAAGGAACCAAGCACCTACAGGTCCGTATCCATCTTTAAAACGAGCAGGCGTGAAACGGTTTTCCATCATGGAAAGTTCAGCACCGGCACGAAGGGCCATGGTGTAGGTGGAACCGGCATTCCATACGGGATACCATGCACGACCTTTTCCCTCACCAACTGAACGGGGCTGATAAATATTTACCGCGCCACCGCAGGCAACCATCATAACCTTGGCTGTGATGATGTAAACTTTGTTTTCACGCAGGGAGAAACCAACAGCTCCGGCAACTCTTGAAGGATCATCTTTGTCGTTGAGAATTTCAACGATGAAGCATCTTTCAATGATGTTGTCTTCGCCCAGGGCCAGTTTTCCGGCTTCTGCAACGATTCTCTTGTAGGATTCACCATTGATCATGATCTGCCATTTACCGGTACGTACAGGCGTTGCGCCGCCCTTCAGTGTTCCGGCTTTCTGGCCTTTTTTACCGTCAAGGTTTTTACCGTCATCGGTTTTTTTCCAGATGGGCAGTCCCCATTCTTCAAACAGATGAACGGAATCATCAACATGACGACCCAGGTCGTAGATCAAATCCTCACGAACAATACCCATAAGGTCATTACGGACCATGCGGACATAATCTTCAACCTTGTTTTCACCAATGTAAGTATTGATGGCGGAAAGACCCTGGGCAACCGCGCCGCTTCTTTCCAGAGCTGCTTTATCACAAAGAAGGATCTTTGTGTCATCGCTGGCCCATTTTTTAATCTCAAATGCTGTTCCACAGGCAGCCATACCGCCGCCGATAATCAGAACGTCAACATCTCTTTTGTCAACTTCCGGATCCCTTACTGCCTTTAGCTCACCAACAGGCTTATTAGGTAATGCCATTTATATATACCTCCGAATAATCTTAAAAAAAATTAATACTCAAATTAATTACCTGGTGATTATGCCAACTCCTCGGGAGTCTTCAGCACATAACCGTCAGCTTCTTGTGTAGAAAGAAGACCGCTGTTCAGGTCTTTGCCCTTAAGATCAAGGTAGGCATTGGCCTCGCCTTCGGGAGTGGTTCTGATGGGGAACTTGAAACGTTTTACAACACCGTTTCTGAACTTACAGGTCCACATAATGTCTTCTGTGCCCATCATGGGAACAACGCTTGCTCCCATGGGTACAAAGTCAGAGTATCCTCTTACTTCGATGGCCTGGGACGGACAGATTTTAACGCAGGAATAGCATTCCCAGCACTGATCGGGCTCCTGGTTGTAAGCTTTCATTGCGTTGGGATCAAGAACCATCAGGTCATTGGGGCAGATGTACATACATGCTGTTTTATCCCCGCCCTTGCAGCCGTCGCATTTCTCAGCGATTACAAAAGATGGCATTAAAAATACCTCCGTTACACTTTGGTGCAAGGCCCATCCGGACACATGCACTGCTGTTAATCATATTGCGACATTCAAACACGTTGTGTCGCACTTCAATATAAAAGTAGGTCTCACTTGACAGGACCTATTCATCCAGATTTCGAAAGTCTCTAACGGCGTGTTGAAATAAGAGGTATATTGTCTTATTTCATAAAACGATTGAAAACGTAGCACCAGCTAATATCCTTGTCAAGCATTTTTGGAAGGAGTGCTCGTTAAATTCATTTCCGGGTGGAATGCTTTGGGGACCAGTGGGTTTCTTTTTTTGAAGGATGTGATAAAGTGTGCCGTTCCCCACTGGGGTTTGACATCCTGTTGAGCCGATTTTACCGGCCGTGTATCCAGCTTGATATGGCATTGGAATGTGCCCCTGATTTGCAGGTGTTCGACGCTGAATAAATTTTAAGATAAAGGTGTTTGAAATATGAGTGATGAGATGATTCCGGTTTCCCTGAATGATGATTTTACCTTTGTGTGTTCCCCAGATGTGTCCTGTTTTAATCAATGCTGTCGAGATCTGAACCAGTTTTTGACCCCCTATGATGTGCTTCGTTTGAAAAATGCCATGGGAATGAGTTCCCATGATTTTCTAAAAAAATATACCCTGCGGCATAACGGTCCGGAATCGGGATTGCCGGTGGTGACCTTCAAGATGGATCCAAGTAACGGGTATGCCTGCCCCTTTGTGGCGGAAAACGGCTGCACCGTTTACATGGACCGTCCGGCGTCGTGCCGGATGTATCCCCTTGCAAGGGCTGTGGTGAGGTCCCGCCAGACGGGGAAAATGGAGGAGTATTTTGCCTTGATTGAAGAACCCCACTGTCACGGATTTAATCGACAATCAGGACAGACAGTCGGGCAATGGCTGGCGGGTCAGGATGTGGGGCTTTACAATAAAATAAATGATCAACTGCTGGAGGTGATCGGGCTTAAAAACCGCATTATTCCGGGCCCCCTGGATGGTGCGGATGCCGATCGTTTCTATACGGCCTGTTATGACCTGGACGTCTTTCGGGCCAATGTCCGAGATGATGGTCTCTTATCGGGGATTGCTTTTTCTGCGGCACAGATAGAGGGGGCAATGACAGATGATGTGGCATTGTTGGAGCTGGGTGTGACGTGGGTGAAGTATGCCTTGTTTGGTGTGCCGGTCCACGGGGCATGATAATCCAGGGAGATAAAAAATGATGCTCAACGGAAAAGTGGCCCTTGTACTGGGGGCCGTAAAAGGTATTGGTCGTGAGGTCGGGCTGGCCCTGGCCCGCCAGGGGGTTCGTCTGGCTTTGACCCGGCATGACTGGCCTGAGAGTTTTTCACAGATGGAATCCGCCTTTGAAGAAACCGGTGTGGAACATGTTATTTTTGATGTGAATCTGCTGGAAACATCTTCCATTGAACGTTTGATGGAGGATGTCCGTGCCCGGTTTGGACGGCTGGATATTTTAATAAATAATATTGAGCGGGGGGGGTGGCCCGTGGTACATGGTCCCTATGTGCCGGAGCAGTGGGATCTTGAGATGGCAACCACGCTCAGGGCCAAGCGCTGGGTGTTTGATCATGCATTGCCTCTGCTTAAATGCAGCAGGGACGCCGTGGTGATTAATTTTTCATCCATTGCCGGTGTGTGTGGGCGTTCAGGGCCTGCGGCCGTGTTATTCAATGATGGGTATGCTGCCGCAAGCCGGGGGATTTCTCTGTTAACGGAAACCTGGGCCCGCATGGGGGCTCCCCATGTCCGTGTCAATGAAATTATGCTGGGGGTGGTGGATACCCGTCATGCCCGGGGAACCAGGGGCTGGGAGACGGTGTTGAGCCCCGGGGAGCAGAAGGCCATCATTGATCATACCCTGCTTAAAAGAACCGGAAGCATTGATGATGTGGTTAAAGCTGTGCTGTTCATGGTGAAGGATGCGCCATATATGACCGGTTCTGTTCTGCGCCTGGACGGCGGTTATCTTCTGGGGGGCGAAGGGGTCCCCCCAATGCCCCCCGGTGTTTTATAGTCGCCACGTCTGGGCTTGGTCACAGCATGGGCCACCGGTCACTGTTGGTGGGCCAACGGGGTCAGGCTTGTGTTATTGTGCTTTTGGCGAGTAACTGTGTATAAAGACAATTTTCAACAAAAGTGTTAATAACGCAAGCCTGACCCCACCCCAGGGTGGCCCATCTTATGACCAAGCCCTCAGGTCTGAATTAAACCAGCATCTGGGCAATGGTTTGTCGGATGCGGCTGGTTTTGCCGTGGGTTCTGCAGAACTGCATTTCAGCAAGGCTCATTTCTTTATAAAAGGGTGTGCGGTCAAAGGGGTGGTCCGCCGCTTTGAAAAGAGCTTCACCCGCATGGCACCCTGGTGCTTTGACCATGGGGTGTCCTGGTTTTTTTAATTGGTGGGGAATGCCGTGGAGGCGGCATATCATGGGCCGGTATGGGTACAGGGTACACCGGCCGTTTTTATTGACGGGACACATTATGCGGATTGCTTCTGTGTTGTTTTTTGCCTCCGCCATGGCCTGAATGAACAGTTTTGCATTTTTTCGTATTTCTTTTTTCAGGGCGGGTCCCAGGGTTTTAAATCCATGGCGTAGATAGGCGCGTTCCATGTGGGTGTGGTGGAAAAACAGGGTGGCGCAGCAGTTGTCATGGCATCCATTACAGGTGAATTCGTATCTGGAGGCGGTGGCATTCCAGGCGGCATCCATTTTTTCGTACAGGGCAACGAGGCTGGAAAAGGGGTTGGTTTTTGTCATTGTATCTCACAGGGTAAAAGCTACGGTGGGTTATTACTATACATGGGGGTGCGGAAAAAACAGCTTGGAATAAAGTTCCAGGGCGTATCGATCGGTCATGCTGGCAATGATATCACAGGCGGTGCGTTCCAGAAGACCGGGATCTTCATCCCAGGGAGCCATTTCCATTTTTTCCAGCTCCGCCTGCATGGCATCGGGATCTTTAATGAAATAACGATATAGTTCCTTTAAAATTTTTTTGGCTTTGATGAATTCCTTGTGAACTGATGGGGATCTATAGACGTTCTCGTAAAGAAATCCCCTCAGGGTGGTCATGGCCGTGTATGTTTTTTCTCCCATGCAGAGTCGAAATTCGTTTTCATGGGGGCCGCTTGAATATACAAGGGATTCGATCATGGCTCGGGCTCGCTGGGGATGGTTTTCTCCCAGTTCCGTGGTGCAGATGGTGGGGATTTCACTTCTTTTGATGACACCGCTTCTCAAAGCATCATCAAGGTCGTGATTTAAGTAAGCAATGATGTCGGCAATGCGGACAATCTTGCCCTCCATGGTGGCGGCTGTGGCTCCGGGGGTGGAGGGCATTATGTCTCCAAATCCTTTGGAGTGTTTGAGGATACCATCCCTGGTTTCCAGGGTCAGGTTCAGTCCTGCGCCTTTGTTTTCAAGGCTGTCCACCACACGAAGGCTTTGCTCGTTGTGGGAGAATCCGGAATGGTGAATCTCTTTTAATGCCGCTTCTCCGCCGTGGCCAAAGGGGGTGTGTCCCAGATCGTGCCCCAGTGAGATGGCTTCTGCAAGGTCTTCGTTGAGTCGCATGGCTCTTGCAATGTTTCTGGCGGTTTCAGATACCTCCAGTGTGTGCGTCATCCGGGTTCTGTAGTGATCACCCAAGGGGGAAAGAAATACCTGGGTTTTATGTTTCAGCCTTCGAAACGCATTGGAATAGACAATTCTGTCTCTGTCCATCTGAAAGGGGGTGCGTATGCTGCAGGAGGTTTCTTCTCTTGCCCGTTCTCCGGCCATGGCGCTGGGACATCCAAAGGGAGAAAGAAAGTTGTTTTCTCTTGCCTGATAGGTTTCTCTTATGGAAAGGCCCGGCGGAGGCTCTGATCCATGTTTGTTTTCAGGGCAGGATGGTTTTTGGTCTATCAGTTGTTTTTTTATCGCTTTCATGTCATTTTCATGTTGAATGATGATGTTTTTGTTTGTGGCTGCCGGATGCTTGCCGATGCTGTATTCTATTCTGGCAAGGTGCTTTAAGAACTGCACATATTGTGAACTGTTTGTAAAGGGAAAACTTTTCAAATTGTCCGGGCGGGTGCTCCGGAACAGGGGAGATAATATGTCCAACGATGAAAAATATATGGCCCTGGCCCTTAAATCAGCTGAGACTGCCCTGGCTCAGGGTGAATTCCCGGTGGGGTGTGTTGTGGTGCAGAGAGGTAAGGTGGTTGCCACCGGGGCGAGGCGGGGCACCGGGGATATGAAAAAAAGGGCCGGAGAACTTGATCATGCCGAAATCCTGGCTTTGCATCAGCTGGAGGCAGGGGATGTGGACAGGCAGGAATTGGTATTGTACTGCACCATGGAGCCCTGTCTTATGTGTTTTGCCGCCATTATGCTTTCCGGTATCGGAAAAGTGGTATTTGCCTATGAAGACGTCATGGGCGGGGGGAGCGGGTGTGATCGACAGTCTCTGCCCCCTCTTTATCGGGATGCCGATATTGAGGTGGTGCCGGGGATACTGCGCCGGGAAAGTCTTTTGCTTTTTTATCGGTTTTTTAGCCAACCGGACAATCGTTATTGGAAGGGAAGTCTGCTGGAAAGGTATACCCTGGATTGCGGGTCTGAATTCTATGGGGATGAGAGAAAAAGAAATAGTTCTTGCAATTTTCGATAAAGTTTATATAATTACCCGTTGATTAATATGGAATTATTGTGGATGTTGTGGATACGACAAAAAACAGAGGAGGTGTGGGATAGCCAGGCAGAGCAATCGGGACAGGATAAATATAAACAGGGGTATCAGGGCTGAAGAGGTGCGAGTTATCGGCGCTGATGGAGAGCAGATAGGTGTCATGCCCATACGGAATGCCCTTGAAAAGGCTGCTGAGCATGCACTGGATCTCGTGGAAGTCTCACCCAATGCAACGCCGCCTGTCTGCAAAATAATGGATTACGGCCGGTATAAATACGAGCTGACCAAAAAATTGCAGGAGGCCAGGAAAAAGCAGAAAACATCCCAGATTAAGGAGATCAAGGTTAGGCCCAAGACAGATACCCACGATCTTGAGACCAAAGTCAAGCATATTGAAAAGTTCATCGGCAATAATGACAAGGTAAAGGTGACCCTGGTTTTCCGTGGGCGTGAAATAACCCTTGCCAAGCAGGCCAGGCTTGTTCTTGAAAAAGTGGCGCAGATGACCGATGGCTTTGCTCAAGTGGAGCAGCACCCCAAGTTTGAAGGGCGGACCATGACCATGATTCTGTCACCTAAATGATTTGAGGTCGACGGGAATTGTTTGAAAATTTTGTTTTTTGTCGGGATGTCCAGGATATCTGCTGAGAGATAAATTTTATTCTGAATGACCGGTGTGTTTTTGTGCGCCATGCTGCCGGGATTTCAGGATGGAATCAAAATGTGTTTGAACCTGTATGGTGGCGTGGTGCGCCCTAGGGCGTTACTTTGCTGCCATATCTTTTTTTTGAGTTAAATGCGTACCAGGGAGATAATGAAATGCCTAAGATAAAAACCAACAGGGCTGCTGCCAAGCGGTTTACTAAGACAGGGACGGGGAAATATAAGTTCAGGAAATCACACGCAAGTCATATTCTGACCAAAAAAACCACAAAACGGAAACGGTCCCTTCGCTTGGACCAGATCATTGGTAAAAGTGATATCAAAGAGGTTAAACGCCTGCTGCCCAATGGCTGATCAGGATATAAGGAGCATATGAAATGAGAGTAAAAAGAGGGTTTAAAGCAAGAAGACGCAGGAATAAGGTTTTAAAGCTTGCCAAGGGCTTCCGGGGCGGGCGCAGCAAGTTGTACCGCACGGCGGCAGATGCCGTTGACAAGGCGTTGATGTACGCATATCGTGATCGCAGAGTGCGTAAACGGGAATATCGAAAATTATGGATTGCCAGAATTAATGCCGCAGCTCGTATGAATGATCTTTCTTACAGCAAATTTATGCACGGACTTCAGTTGGCCGGGATTGAGCTGGACAGAAAGGTTCTGGCGGAACTTGCCGTGTGTGATCCCAAGGGATTTACCCAGGTTGCTGCAGCTGCCGCAGCTCAACTTTAGGCCGCCGTTGACCGGTCTTTATTGAAAGGTGGAGATTGCTGTGGAAAAGAGTTTGCAAAAAATTGAGCAGGATGCCCTGACTGACCTTGATAAGGCGGTATCCAGAGAGGATGTAAACAGCCTTGAGACAAGGTATCTCGGACGCAAGGGAGTTCTGACCGCATTTTTGAGAAATATTTCAAAACTCCCTGTTGAAGATCGGCCGGGTGCGGGCAAAGATGCAAATGCATTGAAAATTAAGCTTGAAGAGGCTTTTGAAGAGATCGGTGGGCGTTTTGAAGATCAGGATACCGGGGAATACGTCGACGTAACCCTGCCTGGCCGGCCGGCTTTAAGGGGCTCTCTCCACCCTGTAACAAAAATTTCCAGGGAGATTATCGGTATTTTTTCAAGGCTGGGATTTGATGTGGTGGAGGGGCCCGAAATTGAGACGGATTATTATAATTTTGAGGCACTCAACATACCTAAGTATCACCCGGCCCGGGATATGCAGGATACTTTTTATGTGTCTGACAATATAGTGCTCAGAACCCATACGTCTCCCACCCAGCCTCGCGTGATGGAAAAAACCGATCCGCCGGTGAGAATTATTGCCCCGGGGAAGGTGTACAGATGTGATTCGGATCTTACCCATACCCCCATGTTTCACCAGGTGGAGGGTTTGATGGTGGATGAAAATGTTTCCTTCGGAGATCTCAAGGGAACCATTACAACCTTTATTCATCAATTGTTTGATCCCGATATTGCCGTGCGCTTTCGCCCCAGCTTTTTTCCCTTTACCGAGCCCAGTGCTGAAGTGGATATTCAGTGCGTCATGTGTCGGGGAAAGGGATGCAGGATCTGCTCTCGAACCGGGTGGCTTGAAGTGCTGGGCAGTGGCATGGTTCATCCGGCGGTGTTTGAAAACGTGGGCTATGACACGGAAAAATATTCCGGTTTTGCCTTTGGCATGGGGATTGAGCGCCTTGCGATGCTCAAATATGGGATCGATGATCTCAGGAAATTCTTTGAAAATGATATGCGCTTTTTAAGGCAGTTTTGATATGAAAGTCAGTTTAAGCTGGTTAAAAGAATATACATCGGTGACGGATGATCCGGCAGACATTGCGGCAAAGCTCACCATGGCGGGTCTTGAAGTTGAGGCCGTTGAAAATCGATACGCCTTTCTGGATAACGTGGTGGTGGGTAGAGTGGATGCTGCGGAAAAACATCCGGAGGCGGACAGGCTCAGCTGCTGTCGGGTGGATG
The DNA here is from genome assembly GCA_963674605.1 of uncultured Desulfobacterium sp. GTDB lineage: Bacteria > Desulfobacterota > Desulfobacteria > Desulfobacterales > Desulfobacteraceae > Desulfocicer. The sequence goes on from OY771474.1 coordinate 4,767,401, forward strand.
TGGGTGATGAGGTCCTCAGTATTGTATGTGGGGCACCCAATGTGAAATCCGGCATGATGGTGGCCTGTGCCCGGGTGGGGGCAGTGCTCCCCGGAGGGCTTGAAATTAAAAAAAGCAAGCTGCGGGGTCAGGTGTCCCAAGGGATGCTGTGCAGTAAAACAGAATTAAAACTGGGTCTTGATGGTTCCGGTATCATGGAGCTGGCTCCGGATTTAATTCCTGGAACCCCCCTTGCCCAGGCCCTTGGCCTCTTTGATGCCGTTCTTGAAATTGATTTGACCCCCAATCGTCCTGACTGCCTCAGCGTCATCGGGGTGGCAAGGGAAGTGGCGGCTTTCACCGGCAGGCCTTTTACGCCGAGTTCTCCGGATCTTTTAGTGCCCTCTTTCCAGGATTCAGGCATTTCTGAGTATATAAATGTGCTGATCCATGATCCTGAACTGTGCCATCGCTACATGGCAGCCATGGTGGTGGATGTCACGGTGGGGCCATCCCCTTACTGGCTGCAGGATCGCCTTGAGTCGGTGGGGCTTAAACCCATAAACAACATCGTTGATGTTACTAATTTTGTTATGATGGAAATGGGGCAACCCCTCCATGCTTTTGACTACGATTTTTTGACCCAGGCGCGTATTGAGGTGGGCAGGGCCGGCTCCCGGCAGGAGTTTGTTACCCTTGACAGTAAGACCCATGTCCTTGATCCGGATATGCTCATGATCTGTGATGGCGGGCGTCCAGTGGGTATTGCCGGCGTTATGGGTGGGGAGAATTCTGAAATTATTCCCAAAACCACCCGGGTTCTTGTGGAGAGCGCCTATTTTGATCCGGTTTCTGTCCGTCGAACTGCAAAGCTTTGTGGAATCAATAGTGATGCCTCCCATCGATTTGAACGGGGCATTGATCCTGAGGGTTGTTTTGCCGCCTTGAGTCGTGCTGTCTCCCTGATGGTTGAAGTGTCCGGAGGTACCCTTGTTCCCGGTTTTGTGGATGTGCATCCAACTCCTTTTACCCCCCATGCCATTGAGCTTGACACTGCCGCCTTGAACCGTCGTCTGGGGACTGATCTGGACGATGACCGCATCCAGAAAATGCTGATGTCTGTGGGGTTTGGGGTGACTTGTCTTGGCCAGGGAAAGCTTAAAATAAATGTTCCCGGTTTCCGTGTGGATGTGACTCGGCCTGAAGATCTGTCAGAAGAGGTGGCAAGGCTCTGGGGGTATGATAATATCAAAACCAGTTTTCCCATGGTGCCATCCCTGAGACGACAAGCGGCTCCTGAAATTGCCTTTCGAGAATCAATTAAAGATATGATGAACGGATTTGGTTTTTCCGAGGCCGTTAATTACAGTTTCACCGATGCTGGAATCTGTGAAAAGCTTCAACTGCCCCCCAATGATGAGCGGTGGGCCCTGGAGCATATCCTTAATCCCATTTCAGAAGATATGTCAGTGCTTCGCACTTCTCTTCTGCCAGGGCTTTTTGAAAACCTGGGACGTAATGCTGCCAAGCAAGTCAGCTCTCTGAAGCTTTTTGAAATCGGTAAGATTTTTATGGCCAGGGAAAAGGGCATTCAGCCCCGGGAAAAAGAAATGCTGGCGGGTATCTGGGCTGGAAACCGTTCCACGCTTTCATGGCACGAGAAAGACGTACCCTGTGATTTTTTTGATATCAAGGGCATTGTGGAGGGGCTTTTTGCCGGTTTGGGGATCTCTGAAAAGGATGTGGTCTTTTCAAGGGCTCCAGAGATCCTTTATCCTTATTTTAAAAAGGGATCCGGAGCGCTGGTGGAAATCAAGGGTACCTGTATGGGGACTCTGGGTGAGATTTCCCAGGTGGTTCGATCCTGCTGGGGGCTCAAGCTGGAGGCCTTTGTGTTTGATCTGGATATGACTGCCCTCCATTCGGTAACCCCCCAATCCATTGTCTCCGTACCATTGCCCCGGTATCCTTCCGTGGAAAGGGATCTAACCTTGATTGTGGATAATGCCGTGGCTGCCGGGGACATTCGTGATGACCTTTCCCGTCATACCCAAAGCATCTCCCTTGTGGAGGATGTGTTGTTGTTTGATGTGTACCAGGGTGCTCCCCTGGCCGAGGGTAAAAAATCTCTTTCTTTCCGTATCGTTTACAGATCTTCGGAAAAAACATTGAAGGAGAAAAAAGTAAAAGGCCTTCATACCACCATTTCCCAATGGCTTATTGACAAATATGATGCCGATCTGCCTGCATGAGAGGGCAAAAAAACACACCGGGACAAGGGGTTTGTGTCCCGGTGTCTAAGAAAAAATAAATGACTTATGGTTGACAATTTTCTTTTTTTGCTTTAAAGTTGCACATTGTTTGCGGGCATAGCTCAGTTGGTAGAGTACAAGCTTCCCAAGCTTGGTGTCGCGAGTTCGAATCTCGTTGCCCGCTCCATTTTTTTGAACAGATCAATGTGTTTTTGGGATGTTCAGACGCCATGGGGTATGATCCTGCCTTCAGGTCGTAAAACTCCAGACTTTTATGCTTGGAATGGGAGTGTAAATCATCCTTGTTCTTAATGGATGTTTTTCTGTTTCAGGTCCGGTGTTCTTGGCGGTGGAGAGATTTTGAATTTCTTCACCCGGTGTTGAACAGGCATGTGTGGTAATGCCTCTGGCATTTTTTGTCCTCAATGAAGCAGAAATATCCATTGCAAAAGATTGCATCAATGGGAATTTGCAGTGGGTGGCTGATAAATCGTGTCGGCACGGATTTACAGGGTATCAGGGAACGGGCGTTAGCCCGTTTTTTTTTTGGGTGAGTGGCGCATACTGTCGTGGTGGCTGAAACCCAATTTTGGCGACGATGCACGCTTGCTTCCGTTCTGGAAGATTGACAATACACAGCCGCCGGCCATGGAATTTGTTGAATCCAAAAAGTGGTGTCTGTGTGGATAAAGGCGGGTTACAAAGGTATGGTGACGCAAAAACAGCAGGAGACACAATCGGTTGCAGGGAGGGTGGAAGCACTGCTGGACCCGTTGTGTACATCAGAAAATATTGAGTTTGTGAGTCTTGAATTCCTGTCGGACAGGGGCGGGGCTATTTTGAGAGTATGCATTGATAAGCCCGGTGGGGTCAACATCAGTGATTGTACTCACATGAGTCGGCAGATTGGGGATTTGATGGATGTGCATTTTGAAGAAATGGGTGCATATCGCCTTGAAGTATCTTCTCCGGGGCCCAAGAGAATTTTAAGAAAATCGACTGATTTTGATCGGTTTTCAGGGCATCGAATTAAGATAGAAGTCAAACAACCGATTCAGGGCAGGCGGAAATTCACCGGCATTCTCCAGGGGATCTGTGATGATCTTGTCACCATTGAGGTGAATCAGGAAACGGTGAAGATTCGATATGAACAGATCGGCAAGGCAAGACTGGCTGGTTCACACGGGGAGTCATGATGTTAATTACAGATATTAAGCGGGTCATAGATCAGGTTAGCCGGGAAAAGGGAATCAGCAGGGAGGTACTTGTTGTTACCCTGAAAGAAGCCATTGAGTCAGCTGCCAGAAAGAAACTGGGGCCACGGGCGGATGTTGAAGTTCACTATGATGATAAAACCGGCGAAGTTGATGTTTTTCAGTTTAAAGAAGTTGTTGAAAATGTTCAGGATCCTGATATTGAATTGACCTATGAAGAGGGCCTTGGTTATGATGCCGAATGTGAGATCGGGGACAGCCTGGGCATCAAGGTGGATACATCTTCTTTTGGACGTATTGCAGCCCAGTCGGCAAAACAGGTCATCATCCAGAAGATGAAAGAAGCTGAAAAAAGTGCGGTTTATGAGAATTTTATCCATAAAAAGGGTGAAATTATAAATGGTATTGTCCAGCGGGTGGATCGGGGAAATATCATTGTGAACCTTGGTCAGGCAGAGGCCGTACTGACCTCCCGGGAACAGATTCCCCGGGAAATGTATCGCCGGGGGGATCGCATCCGGGCCTATGTGCTGGATGTTCTCGAAGACGCCAGGGGGTCCCAGATTCTCTTGTCACGGACCCATCCGGAATTTCTGGTGAAGCTGTTTGCCACCGAAGTGCCGGAGATTGCCGAGTCCATCGTGACCATACGAGGTGCAGCCAGGGAAGCCGGTGTTCGTTCAAAGATTGCTGTGAGTTCCACGGATTCCGATGTGGATCCTGTGGGTGCCTGCGTGGGTATGAAGGGCAACCGTGTGCAGAGCATTGTGCAGGAACTCCGGGGGGAGAAAATTGACATTGTTCAATGGAATCCCGATGTGGCCAAGTTTGTGTGTAACGCCCTGGCACCTGCTGAAGTTGCACGGGTGATCATAGATGAAGATAACAAGAACATGGAGATCATCGTTGTTGATGATTATCTTTCCATTGCCATTGGAAAAAACGGTCAGAATGTCCGTCTTGCCTGCCGCCTCACCGGCTGGCACCTTGAAGTGATGAGTGAAGATGAATACAGCCGCAGTCTTAAAAAGGGATATGATTCTTTGATGGATATCCCCCATGTCACCCTGTCCATGGCGGAGGCATTGTATAAAAATGGGTTCTGCTCATCTGCAGATGTTGCATCCGGCGGGAAAGAAAATCTTGCGTCTATCCTTGAACTTCCAGAAGCGGATGTGACACAGCTGATTGAAGATGCAAAGAAAATTGCTTCCGGAGGAAAAGCGGTGCCCGCTGAGGCCACCTCCCCGGATGACATTGAACAGGAGATTGTGGAAAGTGACGCTCAAATCGCTGTCTCCGAATCAGACGATGATGAAGCAGATGACGTAAAATAATTCAACTTTCCCGGTTGATATAAACGGGGTCAGGTCAGGCTTGTATTATGGCAGTTTTTTCGGCAGCATATGCTGATCGCTAAAAAGGATCATAATACAAGCCTGACCCCGCGGGCTCAACCTTTTGCAGGCTTAAATCTGGAAAGTTGAGTAAAATAAGCCTTATAAACAGAATAAAAAGAGAGAATACTTGGGGGAACGGATGGCAAAAATCAGGGTATATGAGCTGGCCAAAAAGCTTAATTTGACGAACAGAGCCCTCCTTACAAAGCTGAAGGCGTTGGATATTGAAGTAAAAAGCCATATGAGTTCTCTGGAAGATGAGGACGTCAGCAAAGTTAAGGCAAGCATGTTCGGGCAAAAGAACAAACGGGCAGAGACCAGGGTGAAACCTTCTGTTATTCGAAGACGAAAACCCATGAAAAAAGAAATGGCCGTGGCTGGTAAAGGAAAAGAAGCAGAGATTTCCGATGGTGATGATGTGAAACCGGGTTTGACTTCGGTGGAAGCCGTTTCAGAGACAGAATCCGGACCGGCCCAGCAAAAAAGTGCTGCTCCTGGGGATACGGATTCCCGGGAAAATGGGGTTCTGAATTCCGGCATATCTATAGATGCCAATGGGTCTGAAAAAACACCTTCCCTTTCCCCTGAAACCCGGCCGGAAGAAACCTTGACGGAATCATCTGCTGAAACAGAAAACGAAAATCCTGCAGAGCCCCCATTAAAGAAAAGCGCTTTCCCGGGATCTAAAAATTCCAGACCCAAGAAGAAGTCCACTCCTGCCAGAGTTATTTCTGTTCCGGTAAAACCCGCTGAGATCATTGCTAAAGACGTAAGTGAACCACAGTCTCCGGCTGTGGATACTGCTGAAGAGGCACCTGCTTCCACTGTTTCAGAGGTTTCCGAAGCGGTGACGCCTGATCCTGAGCCATCTTCTCCTGATGATAAGGTTAAAACCATCAAGGAAGATCAGCCTCCGGTGGAAAAAAATATACCTGATCAAGAAAAAACACCAACGATGGATAATACCAAAGACGATACCAAAGAGGAGGGCGGTGCCCTGGATATAGTTGACGACGACAATGGTTCTGAGACTGAAGACAATGGCGATAATTCCGATGCCGGTGATAAAAAGCGCCGTCGCAAAAAGAAAATGAAAAAATCCGAGCCGGCAAAAATTATTAAACTTGCCGTGCCTCCTGTTATCCCACCTGCTCGAAAAAAGGAAGCAAGCCCGACGGTGGCAGCGGATGCACCAAAGCATCGAAAAAGGATAAATAAGCCTTCTGCTGCAAGACCCTCTGAATTCACCCCCAATGCCAGGATTGTTGCACCACGTGTGGACCCCGGTGAAATGCCCGTGGGGGGAGATGTCTCCGGTAAGGCCCGGCCCAAAAAGGATAAACGCAAAAAATGGGATCAGGCCGATGGCGCTGATGGGGCCGCACCCAAGGGAAATCTCCGCAAGAAAAGATCTGTGGTTGAAGGAAAAGACCTTTATGACGGTGGTCGTGGCGGGAAAAAGGGACGGAAAAAAGATGCCCGTAATAAACAGCGAATCAAGGCCCAGAAAACCCAGATTACCATCCCCAAAGCCATTAAACGGCGTGTCAAGATTGATGACACCATTGAGCTTTCAGAACTTGCCAAACGCATGGGGATCAAGGCCAATGAAATGATTGTCAAGCTCATGGGCATGGGTGTCATGGCAACTGTGAACCAGACCATTGATTATGATACTGCAGCCCTGGTGGCCGCAGAATTCGATTATGAGGTTGAGAGGGCATCCTTTGAAGAGGATCTGCTCATGGACCTTCATGTGGACGAAAACCCCGATGATCTCATCAGCCGCTCGCCGGTTGTGACCATTATGGGCCATGTGGATCATGGTAAAACTTCCTTGCTGGATGTTATTCGAAAATCCAAAATCACCACCGGTGAGGCAGGCGGTATTACCCAGCATATCGGTGCTTATAGTGTGGAAACCCCCAAGGGCGTTATTACCTTTCTCGATACCCCGGGCCATGCCGCTTTTACGGCCATGCGATCCAGAGGTGCCCAGGTGACGGACCTTGTTGTACTGGTGGTTGCCGCCGATGACGGGGTAATGCCCCAGACCATAGAGGCCATTAACCACTCCAAGGCGGCCAAGGTGCCCGTGATTGTGGCAGTGAACAAGATGGATAAACCCGATGCCGATCCTGAACGGGTCATGCGGGAGTTGTCAGAGCACGGCCTGGTCTCCGAGGACTGGGGCGGGGATGTTATTTTTGCCAGGGTGTCAGCCAAGGCGGAAACCGGAATTGATGAGCTCCTTGAAATGATACTCCTCCAGGCAGAAGTTCTTGAACTCAAAGCCAATCCCACCCGTCCTGCCATGGGTCATGTGGTGGAGGCACGACTGGATGCCGGCAGAGGACCTGTGGCCACGGTGCTGGTGGAGCAGGGAACCCTGAAAGCGGGTGCACCCTTGGTGTGTGGTCTGCATTCTGGAAAAATTCGTACCATGATCGGAGACGTGGGGCAGACGGTCACCGAGGCAGGCCCGAGTACCCCGGTGGAAATTGTGGGGTTAAGCGGTGTGCCCGAGGCGGGAGATGAATTTATAGCCCTTTCATCTGAAAAAGATGCCAAGCAGATCAGTGAACACCGCATGCAGAAAGAGCGGGCCAAAGAACTTGCCAAAAAGAGCCGGGCCAACCTTGAAAAACTTTTTGCCAACATGGGTGCCGATGAGGTCCGGGAGCTCAAACTCATTATTAAGGCGGATGTTCATGGATCCCTTGAAGCTCTGAATGATTCGGTGATGAAATTGACCCAGGAAGAGGTGGACATCAAGATCGTCCATTCCGGTACCGGTGCCATCAACGAATCTGATGTTTCCCTTGCAGCGGTTTCCGATGCCATTATCATTGGATTTAACGTTCGGCCCACCCCCAAGGTGAGAGATCTTGCCAAAGAAGAAAATATTGATATGCGTTTCTACGACATTATTTATAATGTCATCAACGATATCAAGGCTGCTCTTACCGGTTTGATGCCCTCCACCTTCCATGAGAATATCCTGGGACGTGCCGAGGTCAGAGAAACCTTTGTCATTCCCAATAAGGGTACTGTGGCAGGTTCTTTTGTGCTGGACGGAAAAATTACAAGAGGAGACAAGATCCGCCTGCTGCGTGATGGTGTTGTGAAATGTAAATCCACACTGGCTTCCCTGCGGCGCTTTAAAGATGATGTCAAAGAGGTGGCCCAGGGGTATGAGTGCGGTATTGGTCTTGAAAAATACAACGATATCAAAATGGGCGACATTTTTGAGTGCTATGAGATTGAAGAACGAAAAGCCACGCTGGAGCAGATAAAATAAATGAAACCATATCCAAGGGCAGACCGGGTGGGGGTGCAGATTCAGTCATCCCTCACCGAGCTGATGACCAAAAAAATACAGGATCCACGGATTGAGATGGCCACCATCAGCGGGGTTAAACTGACACCGGATCTGCGGATTGCCTATGTTTACTTTTCTGTTTTCGGGGATGATAAACGGGTTCAAGAGGCTCTGGAAGGATTTAAAAGTTCCTGCGGATTTATTAAAAAAAGTCTTGCGCCCAAACTTGGTCTGCGCTACATGCCTGATTTGAAATTCATCCATGACGCATCCTTTGATCGGGGCAGTCGCATTGACAGTCTGCTCAAGGGAAGTTTTTCTGATGATGCATTAAAGGATGACCATTGACCCCAGTGATGGACGGCATTGTTGCCGTTAACAAGCCTGCAGGTATGTCTTCGGCCCGGGTGGTGGCCCGGTTGAAAAAACGATCCGGGGTAAATAAAATAGGCCACACCGGTACCCTGGATCCCTTTGCCACCGGTGTGATGCTGTGTGGTATAAATAAGGGAACCCGCCTTTCACGATTTCTTCTGGGTGGAGAAAAATCCTACCAGGCAGGTGTCTGTCTTGGTGTGGAGACCGACACCCTTGATGCCGAGGGAGAAATCACGGCATCTGTGGGAGATGTTGGTGTGGCTGGCATTTCCAGGACCCGGGTGTCAGAGGTGGTGGCCCGGTTTAAAGGTCCCCAGAAACAAATTCCTCCGATTTATTCTGCGTTAAAGCACCAGGGCGTTCCCCTTTACCGCCTGGCCCGCCAGGGCAGGCCCGTTGAAAAGCCTGCCAGGGACATTGAAATATATACTATTGATATCACAGCCATGGATCTGCCCATGGTTGAAATCAATATACATTGTTCTTCCGGTACTTATATTCGAAGCCTGGCAAGGGATATCGGTGTCCAGCTTGGTTGCGGTGCCCATCTGGCAAGTTTGTGCCGGACATCCTGTTGTGGCATTTCCCTGGATAAAACCATCTCTCTTTCCAGCCTTGAACAGATGGATGACAATTCCTTCAATCAACAGGTCATTCCCATGGCCCGGGCCGTTTCGGGTTTACCCGGCATTTCTGCCGATGAACCCATGCTGAAAAAAATTGGTTTTGGTCAGCCTCTGGGTGACCTGCTTCCCGGCCCATCTTTCTGGGCCCATGCTGTCGGTGAAGATAATTTCCTTCGGATACTTGATCCCGAAGGATGCCTTGTTGCCATCGTCTCGTATGATGTCAGTGCCCAGACATATAATTATTGTTGTGTTTTTATGGATTAATCGATAGTATAAACTGTTTTTGCCCCGGAAAAATATATCCGGAGGCAGATGCAATGGCAGGGGTATTCCAGCGATGTCCGTTTATCTGTTTTTCTGAATGGAATATTGGATGACAGATAACACCGAAAAGGACCGTGTGTTGGGTTGAATACCCCGTATTAATTTATTCCAGATAAGGAGTATTACCGTGGTTTTACTGGCAGAAAACAAAGAAGAAATGATTGCAAATTTTAAGCTCCATGATTCCGATACCGGTTCGCCGGAGGTGCAGGTGGCCCTTTTGACCCACCGCATCAGTTACCTGACGGAGCATCTTAAAATGCACAAAAAAGATCATCATTCAAGAAGAGGACTCTTGATCTTGGTTGGTCGCAGACGTCGTCTTCTGGATTATGTTAAGAAAAAAGATATTGAAAGATATAGAACCCTCATTGAAAGACTGGGACTGAGAAGATAAAAAAAAGGGGGGATGTTTTTCCATTCCACGCAAGGTGATGGGAATTAAAATGCGGTGATCCCGGGGTTTTCCGTGCAGCTTGGATGATTTCTTTTCAAGGTGCTTCAAAATGAAAAAAACGGGCCATTTGCGTAAAACAGATCCCCTGGAGAACAAAGCGTCGACACCTGATATTCAGGTGTCGACATGATTTATATTAACGGGCGGTAATTCTTTGGCAGATGCCTGAATAAGTTCGCACATGCACCATGCAGGGTTCCCTGATGGTGGATGTGCGGGTTTATTCTGTATAAAGATGCTTTTAGAACCGCCCTTTTTTACAGGAGAATTTATGGAACAAGTATTTAAAACCCAACTAAATGACAAAGAATTCAGCATTCGATCCGGTAAAATGGCCAAACAGGCATCGGGTTCCGTGGTGGTTCAATATGGCGATACCATGGTGCTGGTAACAGCCGTGAGCGCCAAAGATCCCAAACCGGACGCAAGTTTTCTGCCCCTCACCGTGGAATACCAGGAAAAAATATATGCAGCCGGCAGAATTCCGGGCAATTATTTCCGTCGGGAAATAGGTCGTCCCAGTGAAAAAGAGACCCTGACCTGCCGCCTCATTGACCGTCCCATCCGCCCCCTGTTTGATAAAGGGTACAACTTTGAAACCCAGGTCATTGCCACAGTTTTGTCCATGGACAAGGAAAATGAGCCAGATACCCTTGCCCTTATCGGCGCATCGGCTGCCCTTGGTCTTTCCGATATTCCCTTTGCCGGACCCATTGCAGGGGTTCGTGTGGGTCGCATTAATGGTGAGTTTGTGGCCAATCCCACCGTGGAGCAATTGACGGAAAGTGATATAGAGCTTGTGGTTGCAGGTTCCAGAACCGGAGTGATCATGGTGGAAGGCGGTGCTGCCATGGTATCTGAAGAAGAGATGCTGGATGCCATTTTCTTTGGTCATAAGGCCATGCAGCCCCTCATTGATATCCAGGAAGCCCTCCAGGCGGCCATGGGTAAAGAAAAAAGAGTGATTGCACCCCCGGAGGTGGATGAGGGGCTTCTTGACAAAATCAAAACCCTGGCGGGTGATAAAATTCATTCAGCTGTCCAGACCCAGGGAAAGATGGCACGTAATAAAGCCCTTGATACGGTGAAAACCGACCTGATTGAAGCGCTGGGAGAGGATTATGCCGACAGGGTCCGTGACATCAAAGATCTTTTTTCCGGCCTTGTGAAAACCATCTGCAGGGACATTGTGTTGAATGAAAACAAACGAATTGATGGTCGTCCCTTTGATGAGGTAAGAGAAATTACCTGTGAAGTGGGTAATCTGCCCCGGCCCCATGGCAGCGCCCTGTTTACAAGAGGGGAAACCCAGGTGCTTGGCACCTTGACCCTGGGCTCCGGACGGGATGAGCAGCGGGTGGAAACCCTTGGCGGGGAAGAAACCCGTTCTTTCATGCTTCATTACAACTTTCCTCCCTATTCCGTGGGGGAATGTAAGCGTCCCGGCGGTCCCAGCAGGCGGGATGTGGGCCATGGGAATCTGGCCACCCGGGCCCTGGAGCGGGTATTGCCCGATGCTGAAGATTTTGAATACACCATACGCCTTGTGGGCGAAGTCATGGAATCCAACGGCAGCTCTTCCATGGGAACTGTGTGTGCCGGTACCCTGGCTTTGATGGACGGTGGTGTGCCCATAAAAGCACCGGTCTCAGGTATTGCCATGGGCCTTGTAAAGGATGGTGATAACACGGTGGTTTTGTCTGATATCCTTGGGGATGAAGATCATTTTGGTGACATGGATTTTAAAGTGGCCGGTACCCGTACCGGTATCACTGCCCTTCAGATGGACATTAAAATCCGGGAATTGTCACGGGATGTACTGATAAAGGCATTGACCCAGGCAAGGGAAGGACGGATTCATATTCTTGACCGGATGCTGACAACCCTTGATGCGGCCAGAACGGAAATGTCCCCCCATGCCCCCAAGATTATCGTTGTCAAGATTAATCCTGATAAAATCCGGGAAATCATCGGCCCTGGTGGTAAAATGATCCGCTCCATCCAAGCGGATACCAACACCGTCATTGAAGTGGATGATACAGGTCTTGTGAAGATTGCCGCTACAAACCAGGAAGATGGCGAAGCCGCCTGTAGAATCGTAAATGACATCGGTATGGACCCCGAAATCGGTGGTATCTATGAAGGTGAAGTGGTTAAAACCATGGATTTCGGTGCCTTTGTGCGTATTAAAACCGGCACCGATGGCCTGGTGCATATCTCTGAACTGGCAGACCACCGGGTGAAAAAGGTCACCGATGTGGTGAAAGAAGGAGATGTCATCAAGGTAAAAGTGCTTGATATCACCCGGGACGGCAAGATTCGTTTGAGCCATAAAGCTGTTACCGCCACGGAATAATGAATACTCCGGGCTTAAGTGTCTGCTCCCTTGCCAGTGGCAGCAAGGGTAATGCTGTTTTTGTTTCCGGTGGAGACAGTGCTGTTCTGGTGGATGCCGGTCTTTCCGGCATTGAACTGGAACGGCGCATGGCTGAAAAGGGATTATCCCCGGAGATGCTTTCCGCTGTGGTGATTACCCATGAGCACACCGATCACATCCGGGGTGCCGGGGTCTTGAGCCGCCGGTATAAGATTCCACTTTACATTAACCGGCAGACCCTTAAGGCGGCTTCACAAAAACTTGGCACCCTCCATGATGTTCAGGATTTCAAATGCGGGGTCTGTTTTCACATCGGTGATCTGAAAATAGACCCTTTTTCCATCTCCCATGATGCCGCGGATCCCTCGGGGTTCACACTGGAGCATGGTGGGGTGAAGTTTGGCCTTGCCACGGATCTGGGGGTGGCCACCCATCTGGTGAAGAACCATTTAAAAGGCTGCGCCCTTCTGTATGTAGAGGCCAACCATGATCCGGACATGCTCACCCGGGGTCCCTATCCCTGGTATTTAAAGCAGCGGGTGAGAAGTCGTCTGGGACACCTTTCCAACGCCGCCGCCGGTGATCTGGTCAATGAGGTCCGGGATGACAGCCTGCGTCATGTAATTCTGGCCCATCTGAGTCATGAAAATAATACCCCCGCACAAGCCCTTCAGACCTTCCGGGAACGCCTGAACACCGCGGGTCTTCCGGTGGAGGTGGCCATGCCCCATGCCCCGGGTACCCTGGTGTCGGTTCCCTCCTCATTTTTCCCAGGATAATGTTTCCAGGCGTTTCAAGGTGTATTTCCGGGAACCCAGTCCAATGGTTTCTCCATAACTTAATTGAAGTTCCCAGGGCACCTCGGGGTAAAGTCCTTTGAACTTATCCTCCCCCGGCATAAGGTTGTGTTTTAGGCAGCATCCGGGAAGGGCCGCTTCCGCATTCACCAGGTCCGCCGAGGCCTGATCCAGGGCAACGGGGTCTGTGGAAGCTGCAATGCCGATGTCTCTCACAATGGGAACATCGTTATATGGCAGGCAGTCGCAGGCCGGGGAAATGTCTGAAATAAAGTTTATAAAAAGGGCTTTTCCCTGCTTGTTTTTCAGAACCCCCAGGGTGTATTCCATCATTTTTTCCAGAAAAACCGGTATGGTCTGGTTCCAGCGAATGTTCACCGAACTTGTGGGACAGCGGATAATGCATTCTCCGCATCCGATGCATTTTTCCGGATCAATGGCCGCAATTTTTTCCTCAATGACAATGGCCTCAACCGGGCAATGGGCCCCACATTCTCCACACCCTATGCATGTTTTTCGTTTTACCTTGGGACTCACCGTGGAGTGCTGATCAAGTTTTCCCCGCCGGGAAGCGCATCCCATGCCAAGATTTTTCAGGGTGCCGCCAAAGCCGGACAGCTCATGGCCTTTAAAATGGGCCACGGATATCAGGGCATCGGCGGAAACGATTTCAGTGCCAATATACACCTGCCTGCAATGTTTCTGATTGATTTGAACGGCCTTGTCACTTTTTCCCCTCAAACCATCGGCAATGATAATGGGGGCACCGTCCATGCTGGAAAAGGAAAAGCCATTTTCAATTGCGGTCTTGATGTGGGTGGGGGTGTCACTGCGTGCTCCTGCATACAGGGTGTTGGCGTCTGTCAGAAAGGGGATGGCCTTTCTTTGTCTTACGGCCTTGACAATGCTTCTGATGTAGGGGGGTCGGATGAACGCCGTGTTTCCTTTTTCTCCAAAGTGAAGCTTGACGGCTGTTAAGTCATCTTTGTTCAGTATGCCGTCAATGCCTGCTTCCTGCAGCAGCCTTGTGAGCTTTTCAGGGAGATTTTCCCTGGAGGTTGCCTTGAAGTCTGTTATATAAACGGTGCTTGTCATGGAAAATCTCCTTTAATATCTACACATACATGGCAGTAATTACCTGCCACAACGAATAATGAAAATGGCGTAATACCGCCCCCGACGGTCCGGGGCCGGTCCGATGGCCCGCCGGGGGCTCTGTTGTCGACACCCAGCCCCCACTTCCTGTTTTTTCATTGTTTATTCCACAAAATAAGTATGGTAAAAAAAGGGCGAAAAGTCAACCGACGATGCGGGGCAGGATCGTTCACCCGTTGGGGGGTGGGCACCATGCTATTTTCTATGTTTGTTTAGTCGGTGAGCAGATATGCCTTTCAGGCTTGATCAGAACATGGGCACCCGTCAGATTTGCAAGCCTGACCCCACCCCAAAGTGGCCCATCTTGTGACCAAGCCTGCTCCTTCATAAAACAATATGCCGATAGTGGGTTTTATGCTCATCCCCGGAAAGGAAGATTATTTTGGAAGACAACGCTGAGGTGCTGGGGCAGATTTATCTGCTCCATGAACAATATACCCGTGGACATGGAATGGTGTGTGAAAAAGGATGCTCTGCCTGCTGCACCTGTAATGTCACGCTGACCTCTATGGAGTATGCTTTTATGGTTAACGGCATGGGTGAACAAGAAAAAAAACGCCTGGAGGAAAGGGCGTTAAAGGGCGGTGCCGGCAAACGATTTCGACCGGGGTATACCATTAACAACATGGCTGCCCTTTGCCTTGCCGGGCAGGAACCCCCGGAAGAAGAAAATGATCCCGCCTGGGGAATTTGCCCCCTGCTCCGGGAATATATGTGCACCATTTATGAAACAAGACCCCTGGCCTGTCGCATGCTTTTATCCCAGGTTCAATGCCGTCAGCTGGGATATGCACAGATGCCACCCCTTGTTCTTACCTTGAATAACCTGTTCATGCAGGTGGTGGAACACCTTGATGCCCGGGGAGTATCCGGGAATTTGACGGACATGATTTTGTGGCATTCACAGCGGGAGAATGAAGGCTCCGGATATTCTCCTCCCCTTGCGGCACATCTGATCAATAATTCCAGGGCGCCGGTGTTCATGGTGCCACCGGAACACAGGGAACAGCTGGGTCCATTAATGGGACAATTGTCCCGAATTATGGCCGATCAGCAGAAAAGATGAAGATTGGGCCGCAGGGAAATTTCCGGATTTTTTTCGGCAATGCGGGCAACGATTTCCTGGATATCCGCCATATTTTCTCCCTTTAATATCTCTTTGCAGATGGCGTGGCCGAATTTGAATCCTGCGGCAAAATAGGGGGTGTATTTTTTAAACAGTTTCACGGCGGTTCTTTCATCGTGATATTGCATCAGCAGTTGGGTCAGCCTCAGGGCGGTACTAAAATCGGTGAGTTCATCGGGAATAAATCCCCGGGACCATTGGGCAAACAGCCATGGACGGGCCACTGCCATGCGACCGATGGAAAAGCCGTCGCACCCGGTGCGGTTATGCATGGTCTCGCAGTCTGCCCTTTCAAACAGATTGCCGTTTCCAAATACAGGAATGGACACCGCCTGTTTCACCTGGGTGATATGATCCCACAACGGGGGGCGGGATCGCCTGTCCGGGGCGATTCTGGGGTGGAACACCAGGGCATCAGCCCCGGCATCCTCAAATCGCCGGGCCAGATCCGCCGCAGCTGAAACATTGTTTTCCCAACCGGTGCGAAACTTAACAAAGACAGGGAAACTTACCGCCTGCCGTACCTGCCGGACAATGTCAACGGCCCGGTCCGGGGTTTTTAAAAGGATGGCACCGCTTCCCTTTTTGCAGATGGCGGACACGGCACAGCCGAAATTGAGATCCACCCCGAAAAATCCCTCTTTTTCGATGCGTTGGGCTGCCCGGGCCATGCTGATGGGATCAGGGCCGAAAATCTGGCACACCAGACGGGGCAGCTCAGCCCTTCGCCAAGTAAACACCTGGGAGACTGACGGGTTTTCATGTGGGATTGCCTTGGCACTGCACATGCCGGTGAAAAGCAGTCCATATCCTCCAAATTCAGACACAAGTTCCCTGAAGGCCATGTGCCCCAGCCCTGCCATAGGGGCCAGTAACAGCCGGTTGGGAAGGCAAGTGTCCTTGATGGTGACTGGGCTGTTAAGAAAAGCGGTAAAATCTGTTGATGGTGTCATTGAGATTGTGTTTCCATGTGTTGGGCCATCATTGGAAGGCGCATGTTGACATCTGTTCATGCCTGTAATAATTTAAAAATGCATTTTTTTTTCAGGAAAAGGTGTTATTTACAGCAAAAATGAAATAAACACAAATGATGCTTGATGGGCCTGGTCACAACACGGGCCACCTTGGGAAAGGGTCAGGGTTGTGAGCAGCCTCCCCAGGTAAGCATCGGTATTTTTTTACACGCACCCTTCCCAACATCTGAATTAATAACAGGACCGGGTCTATGAATAGCAGACATGAACAGGAAAAAAAACAATTTAAGCAGTTGTTTCAGAAAGAGGGTGTTGATGCCTTTGAGAAACGCTTTAAGGTGCTGGATTGTTTTTTAAAAACAGAACAGCATCTCACATGCCGGGAAATAACAGCCCTTCTTAGAAAGGATGGCAATGACATGGACAGTGATTTTGTGGAAGAAACCATGGAATTACTGTGTCAGTTCGGATTTGCCCACAGGGTGCAGTTTGAGTCCGGTCCCAGGCGCTATGAGCATCGGCACCTGGGAATGCACCATGACCATATGGTCTGCGTAAAGTGTGGGGATATTCTTGAATTCAAGGATGAAGTCCTGGAACAGAAACAGGCCCATGTGGCAGCCGCCTATGGATTCCATATGCTTCAGCATCGCATGGAAATTTATGGTATCTGTTCAAAATGCCTCAGTACCCGGGAACTGCTCATGCCCCTTTGTCGTGCCCGGCAGGGAGAAACCTGTATCATTAAATCCTTTGAAGGGGGATGTCGGGCCCAGATGCGGCTGTCCTCCATGGGGCTCAGATGCGGAGACCGCATTGAAGTGGTGGCTTCCCAGGGTGGTGGTCAGATGGTGGTGGCCACCGGTGACAGTCGGTTTGCCATCTGCCATGGGCTTGCAGAAAAAATTTTTGTTCACCATGCTCCGCCTGAAATAGATTATGACATCCCCCGCATTTCCGGGCATTTTCCCTTGGAAACGGAGGAAAAAATATTCTTAAGTGCCATGAAGCAAGGCCAGGAAGGCATTATTGTCCGGGTGGGGGGGGAATCGGTTCTCCGCCGTCGACTGATGGAAATGGGTATTAATCGGGGAACCCGGATTTATGTTGAGAAATATGCCCCACTCAAAGACCCGTTGGAGTTGATTGTCAAAGGTTATCACGTCTCGCTTCGGGTGGAGGAGGCGGCCAATATTATAGTTGAACATGTGAAAACGGTGAAACATCCATGAAAACATTGACCATGGCCCTGGCCGGTAATCCCAATTCCGGCAAGACCACCATCTTCAACAATCTCACCGGGGCCCGCCAGAAGGTGGGAAACTGGCCCGGTGTTACAGTGGAAAAAAAAGAGGGTACTCTGAAATGGAGAGAACATCAGTTAAAGATTGTGGATCTGCCCGGCACCTACAGTCTGACTCCTTTTTCCATTGAAGAGATTGCTGCCCGGGATTTTATTCTGGATGAAAAGCCCGATGTGGTGGTGAACATTATTGATGCTGCCAATCTTGAAAGAAGCCTCTACCTTGCCATGCAGATCATGGAATTGGATCGACCGGTGGTGTTTGTGCTGAATATGGCCGATCTTGCCAGGTCCAAGGGGATTACCATTGATGCCGAGCGGTTGTCCATGCTTCTGGATGTCCCGGTGATTTTCACAGTGGGCAACCGGGACCAGGGCATGGACACTCTGGTGGAAACCGCCATTCATGCGGCCCAGTCCTCCCCCGGGGGAAAATCCGGCAGAAAGGTCAAATATAACCGGGACATTGAGACCCTGATTTCAGAGTTGATCCAGGTGCTGGAAGCCCAATTTCATGACCATCATCCCCATCCGGTGCGCTGGACAGCCATCAAGTTACTGGAATCGGATCAGATGGTGAAGAAAAGTCTGGAGGAACTTTCGCCGGAGCTGGAAGAAAAAATCAACCAGATGGCAGCCCGGAGTCGTTCCCGTCTGGAAAATATTTTCCATGATGATCCGGAAATTGTGCTCACCGACGATCGTTACGGATTTATTGCCGGCATTGTCAAGGAGGTGGTCACCTTGTCTCCCCGGAAACGGGCGGATATGTCCAGAAACATCGACCTGGTGCTGACCAACCGTTTCCTGGGATTTCCCATTTTCATATTTTTTATCTGGGCCATGTTTCAGCTGACTTTTTCCCTGGGGGCGCATCCCATGGAATGGATTGAGTCCGGGGTGGGCTTTTTGTCCGCCCGACTTGATATGTTGCTCCCTCCCGGTCTGTTAAAAGACCTGTTTCTGGATGGTATTGTGGCTGGTATCGGTAGTGTCATTGTTTTTCTGCCCAATATTCTCATCCTTTTTTTCTGTATTGCCCTGTTTGAGGACACCGGTTATATGGCCCGTACGGCCTTTCTCATGGATCGGGTAATGCACATGGTGGGCCTGCATGGAAAATCTTTTATTCCCATGCTCATGGGGTTTGGGTGTAATGTGCCTGCCATCATGGCCACCCGTTCCCTGGAAAATCCAAAAGATCGAATTCTTACCATCCTTATTACCCCTTTCATGTCCTGCTCGGCCCGTCTTCCGGTGTACATTATTCTGGCCGGGACTTTTTTTGGGGCCCGGGCCGGCACCGTGATTTTTGGACTTTATTTCACCGGCATTGTGGTGGCCATTGTGTCAGGGCGCTTGTTTCGTTCCACCCTTTTAAAAGGGCAGGATGCTCCCTTTGTCATGGAACTGCCACCCTATCGGGTTCCCATGGCGAAGAGCCTTGTGATTCATATGTGGGACCGCAGTAAGATGTTTTTGAAAAAAATGGGAGGGGTGATTCTGGTAGGTTCCATTATCATTTGGGCATTGTCCACCTTTCCCCGTCTGGAAAATTACACCATGGACTACGCCGGTGAAATTGAAAAAATAACGGCCCAGGCCACCGACACGGCATCTGCCGGAGAGCTGCTTACCCCGGGTGTGGAGCCCCCCCCTGATATGGCTGAAAAAATTTCAGATCTGGAAAAAATGAAAAACCAGGAACAGGTGGCCCATTCCTTCATCGGCACCCTGGGTAAAGCCATGGAGCCGCTGTTCAGTCCCATTGGCATTGACTGGAGATGCGGAGTTGCTTTGATTACAGGTCTGGTGGCAAAGGAGGTGGTGGTGAGCACCATGGGGGTATTGTACGGCATCGGAGATGGTGAGTCCGATGCATTAAAGGCGGCTTTGAAGAAATCAGGCATGACCCCATTATCGGCATTGTCCATGATGGTGTTTGTACTGTTGTATGTGCCCTGTCTTGCCACTATTTTTACCATATGGAGGGAGACTTCGGCCGGTTGGGCCTGGTTTAATCTGGTATACACCACAGGCATTGCATGGGGGGGGGCTTTTCTGGTTTACCAGGGCGGATCGCTTCTGGGATTTTGATAAAAAAATTTTTTATAAGGCTGTATATGCGGCCATGACAACGAGTGGGAGACAAGAATGAAGGTTTCTGAATTTATGTTCAAAAAACTTACAGGCCAGGGCTTTCTGCAAATTTTTATTTTTACAATGCTGCTGTTGCAGTTGCTGGTACTGCCCGCGGTGTCTCTGGCACAAGAGCGACTCACCGTTATTTCAAAGATTGCCAATGTTCGATCAGGACCGGGTACCGGCTATGATATCCTGTGGCAGGTGGAAAAGTATAATCCCTTTATTGTGCTGGAAAAAAAAGAGGGCTGGGTTCATTTTAAGGATTTTGAAGGAGATAAAGCCTGGATTCACAATTCCCTTGTGGGTAATGTCCCTTCTGTTATCAGTTTAAAGGATGATTGCAATGTTCGCGCAGAACCCACCACCGATTCCGCCATTGTATTTACTGTGGAAAAAGGGGTGCCATTCAAGCTTCTTCAAACCCGGGGGGACTGGTTGAATATTGAGCATGCCGACGGAGACCGTGGGTGGATTTTTAAAACCCTTGTGTGGTAAAAATTAAGGATCATGTTGTGTTTCAGGGTCTTTTATTAAAATTGTTTTTGCGCACTTTTCCTCGAAATGGGAACATTGCTCTGGAAAGTGTAAAGCGAAAATGAAGCATGCCAGATTCTGAAATGATATATAAAATAACTCAACTTTCGGTGTTCGCCTTCCGTGGTGGGGTCAGGCTTGCATTATTGACGCTTTTGCTGCAATTTGAGTTAAGACACAGTCTGTTGTCAAAAACACAATAACACAAGCCTGACCCCGTTGGCGCATGAACTGTATAAAAACGCCAGCCATGAAATAAAGTCCGAAAGTTGAATAAAATAATCATAGAGGAGTGAATATGTCAGACAAAATTTCCAATGCGCGCAAAAAAGAACTTGAGCAACCCGATCCGTTCATAGAATCTCTTTACAGGGGGATAGCCCTTGCACGGGAGTACCAAAAACAACTCCTATGGGCAGGGGGTGCTCTTTTGGCGGTGGTTTTGATAGTTTCCGGGACATTTTACAGCATCCGATCCTCCGATGAAAAGGCGGTCAGTCTTCTTGCCCAGGCCCTTGAGACCTATGGCTCCATGGAACCTGCGGAAGGCTATGATGCGGTTCAGGAGAATTTGACCCGGCTGATTTCTGAATATCCCAATACAGGTGCTGGTAAAATGGGGCAGATTCGGTTTGCCCAGATCTGCTATGATGCTGGAAAATTTGATAAGGCTCTGACCCTCTATGAAGGCGTGCTGGCGGATTTTTCCGATGATCCTGTCATGGCCAATCTAATACAGGTGGCCCTGGGACATACCTGTCAGATGCTTGGAAAGGATGACAGGGCTGTTTCCCTGTTTAAGGCCGTGGTCCAGGGAAAGGCTGATTTCCTGAAGGATGAGGCCTTGTTTAATTTGGGACTTCTGGCGGAAAAGACCGGGGAGGGGGACAAAGGGTTTGCTTATTTTAATGAAATTGTGTCCGATCATGCCCAGTCCATTTACAGTTCCATGGCCAAGTCCCGGGTGGCTGACACCGCCACGTGATTTTGACATAAAAATAAGGCCATCCTTCATATCAGCCCCAAAATACTTTACACTTTTAGAGCAAGACTTTCCGAAAAATGGGATTATTGCTCCAAGAGCAGTAAGCCGGCAAATGAAAGATGTCAAAATAAGGATGCATTAAATTAAAAAAGGCCGGCACGTTGTAACGTGTCGGCCTTTTTTAAAGGAGGAAAAAGATGAAAAACCAACTTTATCGGTTAGTTTGATTTTATATAATGCAGATTGCATGCCAAATATTTAGAAAATATTAATATTATTTAATGATGTAAGGTGTTTTTTTAAAAAAGGCTTTTAAATCAAGTGCTTATACATGAAACATCTGGGCGTTTATAAAAATATGCGCGATTTTTTTCATCATGGATATTGGCAGAATTTGCCATAAAGTTTAAAATTTTGAACTTTAAAATGATTTATTTTCTTCGCTTGTACGTGTAAGTGCCTCAAATAAAAGAATTTTAGCTGTATATATTTGTTGGTTCATAATCGTGAACTTATCAGGGCCAGGTTCAAAAAAATAAACCGCTTACATCCCATATTTTTTTAATTTTTGATTCAGCCCGCTTTTTCCGATTCCCAGAATTTCAGCGGCCCGGGTTTGAACATTGCCGGAAAGAGCCATGGCTCTCTTGATCATGCGTTTTTCCACCGCCATGAGGGTTTCTGAAAGCCCTGCATTTTCTGGTATGTCCTCCAGCTGCAGTGAAGGGGCGCTGGATGAGGATCTCAGTTTCATGGGAAGGTCATCCGCGGTGATGCTGTCTCCTGTGGCAAGGATTACAGCCCGCTCAATGATATTTTCAAGTTCCCTTACGTTGCCGGGCCAGGCATATTCAAATAAAAGGCGTGCTGCCTGGGGATCCACACCGTTCAGGGCCTGGGAACTCTTGCGTTCATGGGCGTATTTCTGGATAAAATAGTTCACCAGCAACGGAATATCTCCCTCCCGTTCCCTCAAGGGTGGCATTACAGCTTTGACAACGTTGAGGCGATAGTAAAGATCCTCCCTGAAATGTCCCCGTTCAACTTCTTTTTCAAGATTTTTGTTGGTGGCGGCGATGAGTCTAAAATCCACGGGCAATGGCGTGGTACCCCCCACCCGTTCAATGGTTTTTTCCTGGAGCACCCGTAGCAGTTTAACCTGAATACTGGTGGGTAGTTCCCCGATTTCATCCAGAAACAGGGTTCCCTGACCTGCCAGTTCAAATCGGCCTTTTTTCATGGCGGCAGCCCCGGTGAAGGCTCCTTTTTCATGGCCGAACAGCTCGCTTTCCAGAAGGGACTCTGCAAAGGCCGTGCAGTTCACTGCCACCAGGGGAAACTCTCCTCTGAGGCTGTTGTAATGAATGGAGCGGGCCGCCAACTCCTTTCCGGTGCCGCTTTCTCCTTCAATGAGAACACTGGCATTGGTGGGTGCCACCTTCTGGATAACATTGTACAGCTCCTTCATGGGCTTGCTTTTTCCGATGATATTATCAAAGTTGTACCGGGTGGAAATCTCTTCCCGGAGCCGGGAGTTTTCCTTGACAATCTCATGGATGGCAAGGGCCTTGGTGATATGTGCCACCAGGGTGTCATTGTCAAAGGGTTTTAAAATATAGGTGAATGCACCTTTCTGCATGGCCTCCACTGCCCTTTCAACACTGCCGTGGGCCGTCATCACAATCACCGGAAGTGTGGCGTTGAACTCTTTGATCTGATCCAGCAGTTCAATGCCGTCCATCCCGGGCATCATCACATCTGTTAATACCAGATCAATGGTTTCGCTTTTCAGGATCTCAAGGGCCATGAGACCGCTTGCTGCGGTGACGGGTTCAAAGCCTTCTTCTTTGAGTACCTCTCCAAGAATTGTGGGATAATTTTTTTCATCATCCACAATGAGAATTTTGTCCATGTCTTATTCCTCCGTTATGGGCAGGGCAATGGTTACCCGGGTTCCTTTGGGGATCGCATTGTCAATTTGAATGCTTCCCCGGTGGGATTCAATGATGTTTTTGACAATGCCAAGTCCCAGACCTGTACCAAGCTCTTTGGTGGTGAAGAAAGGAGTCCAAATCTTTTTGAGCTGTTCCGGGTCAATGCCGCTGCCTTCATCCTGGATGGTGAGGTGTACATGGGTTTTATCCGCATCAAGGCAGATCAAAATGCGTTGGCCGTCGTCCACGGCCTGCAGTGCATTGAGCAGTAAATTTAAAAGTGCCTGGTAGAGGCGGTTGGCGTCCCCCATGATAAGAGGGATTGTGCCCTGGATATTTTTTTGAATGAAGATGTTTTTTTCCTGGGCCTGGGGCTTTAGAAAATGAATGTTTTTTTCAATGAGTTCCTCCATGGCGCAGGGTTTCAGGTCCGGTGTCATGGGGCGGGCAAAGTCAAGAAAATCCCGGATGATATTGTTCAATCGGATGGACTCTTCAACGATGATATCCACAATGGTGGTGGATTCCTTGAGTTTTGTCATTTTTTTCCGCAGCAGTTCCGCCGAGCTTTTAATGATGCCAAGGGGATTGCGGATTTCATGGGATACCCCGGCGGTCATTTCTCCGATGGCGGAAAGGTGTTCAGCCCGTTGCAGTTTTTCTTCCAGTTTCAGGCGTTCCGCCGCTCTTTTTTCAATAATAATTTCTCCCTGTTTCACCACAAATCTCAGTACAATAAAAAGGGAAGCCATAATAAAGGTGCAGGAAATTATGATGAGCAGCTGGAGCTTGAAAATCTTTTCATAGTCCCGGGACACATCCTGTACAATTTCCACCACCCCTAAAACAGGCCCGGAAATTGCCGACAGCGGTTTTTCCGCCCGGAGCGGTGCAAAGGTGACCATGCGCGTGGTGCTGGGAATGCCTAAAAAAAGTTGAAAAAAATTACCGGTGCGTACCAGGCTTGAAGAAGACTGGTTGTCAATGGCCCTGTCATAGGCGGTGCCCCCTGCTTCCTGTTTTCCGATTCTTTCCTTGTCCAGACTGTAAGAAATGATATTTTTCAGGTCATAGATGTTGACCATTTCCACATTAAAGCTGTGGATGGTGGACCGGATGACCCTGTCCATGCGGGTATACTGGTTTTCTTCCCTGAGCTGTACCTTGCCGTATTTTAATACCACAGGGATGATAAACTGCATAAATATCTGATGGTTAAGGTTTTCCACTAATAGATGTGCATACTCTTCATTCTTCTGCTGGAGGATGCGTTTTACCCAGTGGGTATTGATGGCGGACAGGGCAATGGTTGCCGTGAACATCACCACCAGGCTGGAAAATGTGAAAAATTTTACCAGGCGGAAGGGCCTTTTTTCTGCTCCGTTTCTCTGTGTCATTTTGCCGTCTGATGGCAACCCCATATCATGTTGTTAATAATGGAATTCCATGCCATATTTTTTTGATATTTTTAATTTTAAAAAGTATTAATATATATTAAATTAAATGCTTAAATTATTTTAGGCTTTTATACATCATTGAAACTAACATAAAACATCAAAATTATAAAACATCAATTAACAATTGTGCTTGACTTAACACGTATATTCGATAGAGTTAGCCTGTGTTGTATAGTTCGATCAGATTAAGTTTCCTTAATCTGGTAATATACCACATCCATTATGTGATAAAGGGCAGCTTTGCCGGATATACCCCCAAATACCCCACTGATTTGAGCTTAACTTTATGATTTTTAGAAAAAAAGATCAACTTATAGGAATTGATATTGGGTCATCAAGTATTAAGGTGGCTGAATTAAAGTCGTTCGGTAAGGGTTATGTACTAAACAAATTGGGGATGGCAGATCTCCAGGATGGTCTTGTTGAAGACGGGCGTGTCATGGATCCTGATGCGTTGGCCGAGATTATTCGTATGCTGTTTCGAACTCAGAAGATAAAATGTAAAAATGTTGCCATATCCACGGGGGGGTACTCAGTGGTTATTAAAACCATTGTAGTGCCAACTGCATCGGAGAAAGAATTACTTGGTTCCATCAGAGTCCAAGCAGAACAGTATATCCCTTATGATATTGAAGATGTCAATATTGATTTTCAGATAATGGGAACCAGCGAGTTCTCAGATGACCAGATGAATGTTCTTCTGGTTGCTGTGAAAAAAGATCTTGTGGCCGAATACATTGATCTTATCAATCAGGCCGGCTTAAATCCTTGCGTCATTGATGTGGACAGCTTTGCTCTGCAGAATATTTATGAAATGGTTTATCGGCCAGTTGCTGAAGAGATGGTTCTTTTAGTTGACGTGGGCATGTCTAAAATATCATTGAATATTTTAAAGGGGAATCAGTCTCTTATGATGCGAGATGTCGCTTCGGGGACTGGGCAGATTCGAGACGAAATTATGTCGGAACTTGGATGCTCTGCGAGCAGAGCTGAAAAAATTCTGGAAGGAGCCAGGGGCGGTGAAATTTCAGAAGCTCGCATTAAAGAAATTTTTTCTAATTGGATCCACACATGCTGTTCGGAAATTCAAGCCGTCGTTAAAAGTTATTTGGCGAAAGCAAGTGAAGGAGAACTTGAACAAATACTCGTTTCCGGCGGTGGCACTCTTGTTGATGGATTTATAGATACATTAGCATTGGATCTATCCGCCAGAGCCTCTGTTTTGGATCCTTTTCAGGGGGTAAGTTTTAATCCCAAACAATTTTCTCCTTCACTTCTGGCTTCCTTAAGACCCCAAGTCTCCATCGCCATGGGACTCTCTTTGAGAAGGTTGAATGATAAATGATACGAATTAATCTATTGCCTTTTCGGGCCGCACGGAAAAAAGAAAACATAAGAAAGCAAATCTCCATTTTTTCTTTGTTGTTGATATTTATGATCGTCAGTCTATTCTACTATACGACATGGGTGGATCGCAAAATTGATATTTTGCATAAAAATATAATTCGGATAGAAAATGATATCACCCTCTATAAAGACAAGGCAGACAAGGTCAATGAAATTAAGAAAAAATTAAAAAATCTTGAGCTTAAGCTGGATATTGTCCAATCGCTGGAAGCAAAAAGACGGTTACCCGTAATGCTTGTTGAATCCATAAGTCAACTTATGATTCCGGAGCGAATGTGGCTTACCAGTCTGAAAACCGACGATAAAAATGTGGTGCTCACCGGCCTTGCCTTTGATAATAAAACCGTTGCTGATTTCATGACCGGTATTGAGAAATCACCTTTTTTTTCGGGTGTTGATCTGAAGACCCTCCAGATGAAACAAATAAAAGAAGACTTGCGGATCAAAGCCTTTCAAGTAATATGCTGGAATAAAAAAGAGAATAAAAATACTCATAATGTCAATAGCGGAAAAACTATAAAGAAATGAAACGAAAAGAGAGAAAAAAAATTATTGATGTTGTCAGGCAAAGGGCTGCACCTATTTTTGTAAAGGTGGGCAATATGTCTCGAATGCATCGAATATTGATCTGCGTTTTCTCCTTTATCACGGTAGGGGGTATTTTCTACTATTTTTTTTACATGCCAAGGCATGAAGAAATGAGTCGTTTGTCTGACGAACAAACTCGTTTAAAAAACCAGCTTGATTTATATCAAAGCAAAGCAGCTCTCCTGCCTAAATTTACTAAAAAGATGGCAGAGGCTCAGAATCGATTTGATTCCGCCATGACAGCGCTGCCTGAAAAAAAAGAGATTCCCTCTCTTTTGACGGAAATTTCAAATTCCGGCAATAATGCGGGTTTGGAATTTATGTTGTTTCAACCCAAGTCGGAGTTGAAGACTGAATTTTATGCAGAAATACCAGTCGATATAA
Organism: uncultured Desulfobacterium sp.; assembly: GCA_963674605.1. Taxonomy (GTDB): domain Bacteria; phylum Desulfobacterota; class Desulfobacteria; order Desulfobacterales; family Desulfobacteraceae; genus Desulfocicer. Next base: position 4,794,522 of record OY771474.1, read on the forward strand.
AGGTCCAGGGTACATATCATCAAATGGGTTCTTTTTTTGATAAGGTGTCACGTCTTCATCGCATAGTTAATATCAAGGATATTAGCATGATGCCCGGAAAGCAGGAAGGAAGCCTTTTTGCCACCTGCACTGCGGTGACTTATATGTTTGTTGAAAAACAAGAAGATAAGGACAAGAAGAATAAGGGCAAAAAGAAATAATAAATGATAAATTCCATAGTTAAAATAATGGCTTTTGCTATTTTGTTGATACTGTGTGCTTTCCTTTCTGCCTGCAGAGACGATAGCGTACAACCTTTGCCTGACAAAACAGTGGTGACAGTTGCCTTTAAAGTTCCCATATCGGATAAACCTCCTGCACCTTCTTCCCCAAAAAAAATAACAAATCAAGAAGTGATGAAAATTAATGAATCGCCTCTTTCTTCTGAAAAAGAAAATAGTATCTCTGAGATTGAAGAATATAGCGGAGAGGGAAAAATAGACCCTTTTGAACCCCTTATAAAAGTTGAAATAAAGAAGGGGGTTGCTAAAGGGGAACCCGTGAAACTGATGGAAAAACCAGAAAGGATATTAACGCCCCTTGAAAAACTTGATTACAGTCAAATGAAACTGGTAGCCATCATAAATGCTTATGCCGGTAGTGTTGCCATGGTGGAAGAAGCAGGTGGCAAGGGATATGTTGTGGGCTTGGGGACAAATATTGGTCGAGATGGTGGAACTGTGGTGGAAATCCAGAAAGATAAAATTGTTATATTGGAACGATTAAGGGACTACAAGGGTGAAATAATTACACGTACCCAGGAGATGAAACTAAATAAAACGGAAGATGGGAGCTTATGATGATTTATACTTCCGAAAAATACCTTACATGTTTTTTAAAGGCCTTGTGGCTGGTGTTATTTCTGTTTTTATTTATGGGTTGTCTGTCTGGACAACAGCAGGAAACCAGTACTTCTTCCTTGAAAATGCATGCTGAAAAAAGAATTGTTACGGGCTTGGAATACAAGCCGGAGCAACCGGCCGTTAACCTGTCAGCAGATGGTAAATTGGTCTATACCTCCATTAAACAGACCGATCCCTATGGTGTGGTTTTATATCTTCCTGCTACAGGCATTGATGATGCAGTCACAGATATCTCTTTGGTGGGTGAACCCGTTAAATTAATTTCTGCATTGTATGCCGATGAAAATAGAAATACCGCTAAAATTGAGATTTTGTTGCAAGATGATTTCCAGTATGAAGTGGTGGAAACAGAAAATGGTATCAATATCCTGTTTTTCATGGAATCCGGATACCAGGAGAAGAGCTTGGCTACCCCCCCGAAAAAGGACGTTTCCGGCGATAGTGGCCAACCTTTTGTTCTTGGTGAAGACAGCCATGGAAACACGGTTATTTTTACCCAGCAAACACTTCCTCAAAATTTGTCGGATTCTTCAGATTCACCCTTAAATCCTTTGAGTACGGAGATTCCATTGGCGATGTCTCCCCAGGAACCAGTGGTTTTTTCCAATGAAGAGACAAAACTTGCGGATATTAGTTTCAGTGCCAAGGAATCAGGAGAATCTGTTCTCACCGTTGAGACATTGACGCCTGTGAAATATGATCTTCAAAAAGATAGGAACGATAGCCTTAAACTTTATTTATATAATACTCTGATTCCGCCCCATCACCAGCGGCCGCTGATCATGACCTATTTTAATTCCGCAGTGGCCCAGGCACTGCCGATACAAGGAATTCCAGGTCAGACCTTGTCGTGTATATTGATTGATTTAAAACAACCGACCCCATACCGCATTTATAGAGAGTCGAATCAATTAAAGCTTGTTTTTGATCCAATCACAAAGGCCGGTCCACGTTTTGAACAGGCAAAAACAAAAGTCAATGCTGGGGTGCAACCCGCTGTGGCTGTGGGTGCGTCCCTTTCTCCCTTGAAACCGCCTGTCTCAAATACGGCTTTCAGGGAGCCGGTTCAGTTGAACACCTTTTCCACAGAACCAGAAACCAATATCGACCATTTGTCCGCTCTTAATGGAGAGAAACCGGTTTACACGGGAGAAAAGATCAGCCTTGATTTTTATGAAACCGATATTAAAAATGTATTTCGAATTCTGCGAACCATCAGTGGCGAGAATTTTGCGGTGGACAAGGATGTCACTGGAAATGTCACCCTTGCCCTTGACAATCCGGTTCCATGGGACCAGGTCCTGGACCTTGTCTTGAAAATGAATGGACTGGGCAAGGTAAGAGAGGGCGATATTATCCGCATAGCCACCCAGGCAACCTTGAAAAAAGAGTTGACTATACGCCAGGAAGCATTGGCTGCCAGACAGAAGGCCATTGAGCAGCAAAAGCAACTGGAACCCCTTATTACAGAATATATTCCCATCAATTACTCCGATGCTGAAAAAGATATTAAGCCCCATCTGGAAAAACTTCTCACCCCCGAAAGGGGGCAGCTCAGTGTGGATACCCGGACCAACATGATTCTTATAACAGATGTCCGGGGAAAAATTGCTGAAGCAAAAAATATGATAAACCGACTGGATACAGTCACCCCCCAGATTATGATTTCCGCAAGGGTGGTGGAGGTCAGTAAAGATTTTTCCCGGGAATTGGGCATTGAATGGGGGGTATCCAGCCAGGATGTGTACAGAGATGACCTGGGGGGGACCTATGGGTTTGATGTGGCCATGAATTATCCGGCAACATCCAATTCCAGCCTCAGTTATACCTTTAATCGTATCGTTGGAACGCCTTTTTCAATCAATGCTAAATTGACAGCAGCAGAGGCCAAGGGTGACGTTAAAATCGTTTCTTCTCCCAGAATTTTAACCATGGACAATAAAAAGGCAAGTATAAAGCAGGGAATTGAATATGCCTATCTTGAACGAGATGACACCGGCGGGTCATCGGTAAAATTTAAAGACATTGATCTTTTGCTGGAGGTGACCCCCCATGTGACCCCGGATAAGCGTGTCACCATGACCGTTCATATTACGAAAAACGACCTTGATTCCATCACTGACGGAATTCCTTCTCTGTCCACCAATGAAGCGGAAACCGAATTACTGGTAAATGACGGGAATACAATTGTCATCGGGGGTATTGTTAAAACCAGTACCACGGATAGCTCCACCGGGTTTCCCTTGCTGTCAGATATCCCCGTTCTGGGACACCTTTTCAGATCAGATAAAGATACTGAGAAAAAAAATGAATTGCTGATTTTTCTGACACCGACCATAGTGCAGCTTGATCAGAAAATGCAGAATTAAAAAAGCATATTCTTTACCATTGCTGCCGTAGAGAATAGATGAACCGCGATATTTATGATTGATACTTGAAGGTAAGAGGAAAATTGCATGAGGGTAAAAATGGCCGGGCGGATAGAGTTAAGAAGTATTTATGTGTTTTTTTGTCTTCTGTTTATATTTATAATATCCGGATGCGGTTCATCGGGTTCTCCTGGCGATCCGGATGTGGATCTCAACCATCTTCATTTTTCGGTAAAACTGATTAATGAGGCAACAGGCAGTGAAACCGATGCAATCAGTGAAGGCAATCCCGGAATTCTTCAGATTACCGTCACCTATGACAACGATAAAAATAAGCCTGCACCAGGTAAGCTGGTGACGGCAACCCCCACCAAGGGGAGTTTTTCTGTTGCAGCGGATGGCACTGACAGTACCGATGCCAACGGGGTGGCTGAAATAAAGCTGGTGGCTGTAAATGCGGACGGAGAAAGTGTCACCGGTGCCGGTGAGATTTCTGTAAAGTCCGGTGAATACGTCCTTGAAACGCCCTTTGCCTTTCAAATCGGTGTGCCCGATTCCACACGCCTGGGGGCTTTTATAGATGGTTCTTTCCAGGGGGGCGTACTCTCCTCAAGTCTTGTTCCCGGGGAAAATCTTTCCTATGGTGGAACTGCCTTAATCGTGGCAGATCTTGTGGATGGAGATGGAAGTCCCTTTGATCAGCCGGTAACGGTGCAATTTTCCTCCCAATGTGGTGCAACGCTCACAGAATCTGTACTGTCGGAAAACGGACGGGCCGTTTGTGTGTATACTTCCAACGGGTGCAGCAGCGCCCAGGACGTGGTAACCGCCACAGTGTTAAAGGGGGCACCGATTTAACAGCCATGGTTGCCGTTCCCCTGGCCGAAGAAGCCACCGGTTCCATTGAATTTGTTTCTGTGCAGCCGTCAAATATTGCTGTTGCCGGGACCGCCACCGCTTCAAAACCGGAAAATGCCCTTGTCACCTTTAAAGTAAAAGATGACAAAGGACATGCCATGGCCCGGGAACTGATCTTTTTCTCCCTGACCACCACAACGGGGGGGATTACCGTATCTCCTCTCAGCCGGGAAAGCGATGAAAACGGTGAGGTGACCGCCCTTGTCAAATCGGGGACCGTGGCCACATCTGTCCGGGTAAAAGCCACTTCAAAAGAAACTTCCATTTCCACATTGTCTGGAAACATTTCCATTGAAGAGACCCCCTTGTCCGAATCCATCGGATCCATTTCTTTGAGTTCCGGCAGTATTATTGTACCCGCCGACGGCCAGAGCCAGGTAACCGTGCGGGCCACTGTGCTGGATAAATCCGGCGATCCCATGCCTGCCGTGGATGTGAATTTTTCCACCACCCTTGGCACCTTATCTGAAAGCGTTGCCTGGACCCGCAGCGATGGTATCGCAGAAGTCCAGCTGCGAAGTACCTCTTCCGGCACTGCAGTGATAACTGCCAATGCCCATGGATTTCTTAAAAACCTGAGTATTAATTTCACCCCCGGCGCATCCATGAATCTTTCTCTGCAACCGGCCGTTACCAATGACGGCACCATTCAAGCAGGAGATAGCATTGATTTTAATGCCACATTGCGCGACAGCCGTGGAAATCCTGTTTCCAATCAGCAGATTAATTTTACCTTTACTGATAATGGTAACACCAGTGGGGCAAGCTTGAGTGTAAGCACAGCCATCACCAATAGCAGCGGTATCGCCCTGGTGAACTATACGGCCGGTGCTGATCCGGGCGTTGATGTGTTAAAAGCCACCCTGGACAGTAATTCGTCCATTTCCAACACAGCCCGCATGGCGGTGATTGAAAAAACAGTGACCGTGGGGTCCATGACCATCAATGCCGATCCCGAAGTCATTAAAGCCGATGGCAGCAGTTCATCTGCCATCAGCGTGAACATAAAAGATATTTCGGGGGCACCGGTTCCGGCTGGAACGGAGGTCACCTTTTCTACTACCCTGGGTCTGTTTTCCAACGGTGGAACTACCCTTACCGTGGAGACCACGGATGATACCGGCAACATCACGGTTTCTTTGATATCCGCCCTAGTTACAGGGGATGCCAAGGTCTCGGCCGTGGCTGGGGGTGTCTCCCAGAGCGTGACAGTGGCGTTTGCCATCACCATAGAACCCGTTGTGGGAACCATAGCCCTCAACGCAAACCCCACAGTCATCCCGGCAAATGGCACCAGCTCCACCACCATCAATGCCATTATCAACGATACCACGGGTACCCCCATGCCCCAGGGGCAGACAGTGGTCTTTACCACCACCCTTGGCACCTTTGCCGATGGAAGTACCCGATATGAGTTAAATACAGGGGATGATACCGGCACTATTATTACGTCACTCAACGCCGGCACAGTGCCCGGCTTTGCAATTGTAACCGCAACGGCCGGTGGTATCTCCCAGAGCGTTGTGGTGACCCTGGCAAGCACGGATGCTTCAGCTGTGGGGAACATTTTGATTGATGCCGATCCCACGGAGATTTTTGCCAATGGGGGCAGCTCTTCAAGGTTGAGCATCACCATTAATGATACAGCGGGCAATCCGGTTCTGGCAGGTCATCCCGTTTATGTGGCTACGGATCTTGGGACCTTTTCCAATGGGGCCAGGAGCATTGAACTTGCCACCACCGATGACAGCGGTCAATTGATCACGTCTCTAAATGCCGGTGTCACCCCTGGTTTTGCCCTGGTTACCGTTACCTCGGGTGGTATCTCCCAGAGTGTTGTGGTGACCATTTCAGATATTAATGCACCAGCTGTGGGAAGTGTTTCTCTCACGGTCGATCCCACAGCCATTCCCGCCGATGGGGCCAGCTCCACCACCATCACCGCAGTTGCTCTGGATGTGGGGGGAACCCCCGTGCCCCAGGGTACGCCCGTTCGTTTTGCAACGGACACCCTGGGCATCCTGGACCCTGAAAATCTGGATGGGGATGGTAACGCCCGTACATTGGTATTGGAAACCGTGGATGATACCGGGACCCTGTCCGTATCTCTCATTGCCGGGAATACAGCTGGTTTTACGCGGGTTACGGCCACAGTGGGCGGGGTTTCCCAGGTCGTTGTGGTGACCCTCACCGACATCGGCGCTCCCGATGTGGGAAGTGTAGCTCTCACTGCCGATCCCTCAACCCTTCCGGCGGATGGTGCCAGCTCCACCACCATCACCGCCACTGCCCTGGATGTGGGCGGGAATCCCGTTCCCCAGGGCACGCTGTTTTACTTCTCAACGGATCTGGGCACCTTTTTTCCGGATAACCGGGACCAGGACAATGATCCCCAGACCCTGACTCTTGCAACCATTGATGATTCCGGGACTTTGATAGTTTCTTTGATTGCCGGAACCATTCCGGGAGATGCCAAGGTTACTGCCCTGTCCGGTGGCGTTTCCCAAAGTACGACGGTGACCTTTGAAGGTTCTGTAATCCCTGAGGTAAGTAAAATCGACATTGACGCTGAATCTGAAACGCTTCCGGCGGATGGAAGCAGTTCAACGGCCATCACGGTCACCGTATCTGACCTTGAAAATATGCCAATGCCTGCGGGAACACCGGTGACCTTGACAACAACCCTTGGTACCTTTCCTGGTGGAATAGATCCAGATGGAGCAGGTCCGATTTCCAGTCGTCGTATTTTCAGTATTAGTGGCTCAAATGGCCAGGTCATGACCTCGCTGATCGCCCCGTTATCCCAAACCGGAACGGCTGTGATAACCGCCACCTCGGGCGGAGTGTCCCAGTTGCGGGAAATCACGATCACAGTGAATGGAAATGGCGAGGTGTCATTGGTGGCATCACCCAGTTCCATCATTGCAGACGGCACATCCACCGCCATTTTTACGGCAACGGTTAAAGATGGTGGTGGAAATCCCGTGGCTGGTGTTCCCGTGGTTTTTAAAAACCTTACGGGGAAGGACTTGACCACGGTGGAAAGCAATATATTTGAAGGGATAGATAGTACAGATACCTCTCTTTTTACCCATAGCGGAGGGGCGTTAACGGTTACAATGACTTATACTGGTTCTTCAAACTTTTGGGTGAAGTTATATGACAATAATGGAGATTATATCGATCTTCTCAAAAATACAATTGGGCCAATAGCAGAAGAAACAACCTTAAAGCAGGGCTTGCCAGCTGGGGAATATTATTTGAATGTTCAGGCGGATGGTAATTGGAAGATTAAGCTGGACAGTGAACTTGGCGGCACCCTTGTATCGGATGCTTTTGATGATTTGCCCACATTGAGCACCCAATTTACAAATGCTGCAGGCCAGGCAATATATACCTACACCAGTACCATGGCGGCACAGGCGGTTTCAATAGGCATTAAAGCAATAGACGTGCTGGTATATGCCTCCATTGAACAAATTGCCGGTTCCGCTGCTTCCATGTCTGTTTTTGCTTCACCAAATCCCATGCATCCAGGCACCGACACCACGGTGACAGCCAGGATCGTGGATAGTAATTATAATCCCGTTGCCGGAGAAACCGTTAATTTTGTGGTCACAGCAAATAACAGTGGGGGGGCTCTGGGCGCCACCAGTGCTGCGACAGACTTAAACGGTGACGCCAGTATCGTTTATACGGCAGGTTACTCCAACCCGGCAACTGACCGCATCACCGTAACCAGTGGAATTTTTTCCGAAGACGTGGATATCCTTGTGGACGTCAATGCCATCGTTGTGGGCAGGGTGACCTTGACTTCCGATGAAAATCAACTTCCGGCGGATGGAAGCAGTTCAGCGGCAATTACGGTTAAGGTTCTGGACATCAATAATGCACCGATGCCTTCGGGAACACCGATTATACTGACCACCACACTGGGCACCTTCCCCGGTGGTGTGGATCCGGATGGAGCTGGGCCCATTACCAGCAGGCTCCTTCTTAACACCAATAGCGCCAGCGGCCAGATCCTGACATCACTGATTGCCCCGTTGTCAGAAACCGGAATAGCTGTGATAACCGCCACATCGGGCGGTGTGTCCCAGCGCATTAATATCACCATTGAAAAAATTGATATTGAAACCGCAGCCTTTTTATCCCTCTCGACATCAAAAACATCCATTAAAACCGATGGGGTGGATTCTGCCATCGTTACCGCCCATGTTCTTGACGTCAATAGAGTTCCCATTGAGAACCTTATGGTTTCTTTTGCAACCAATGCTGGCCAGATCAACACTTCATCAAGCCAGACCGATGAAAATGGGGATGCCACTGTGGTTCTTTCATCAGGTAGCGATAAAACCAATGCCTTGGCAACCATCACGGCAACAGTCCAGAACTTACCTGTAAAGAACATTCCGGTCCAACTTTCCGGTAGTACTGTTGATCTCAATATCGGCAATACTTCATTGCAGGCATTAGATGAAACTACTTTGACCGTAACCGTCACAGATGGAGGGGGCCAACCGGTCTTCGACGCTTTGGTTCAGACCGCATTGTCCGCCACAGGAATCGTTACACTATATCCTGAAATAGGTTCCACTGATGTTAATGGCGAGCTTGAGATAACGGTTACAGGGGGGAGTTCTGGATCTGTTGTTTTGACGGCTACGGCTCTGGGGGATAGCAAGGATTTGACTTTGATGGTAAGTGGTGAACCATTCGAAATCATTGCCCCAACAGATGATTATGTCTCGGAAAATACAGGGCAACAGATTCAGATTCGGGTAAGAAGCCCTGAAAAAAACAATATTAAATTTACCACGACCATGGGCTTCTGGGAAAATGTGCCCGATGAGGTTGATGACACGGTGGTTTCAACTGAGGGTGCAACTGTTATAACTCTTAACCCTGATGGAGCCGCAACATCTATACCTGATACAGAGAATACCGCAATAGCTGTGTTTAATACCGGCAACACCGCCGGAGTGTCCACAATTCTTGTTGAAGATGCCACTAACCCTGATATTAACGCTACCCTTTATGTGGCCATTTCAGCTGCATCAGGTGAAGCAGCCAGGCTTACCATGCAGGTGGCCCCGTCGGTAATAGCGCCTTCTCCGGCTGGTGTTACCAACGTAACTACACTTCGTGCCACTGTGAGGAATGATGCCAGCCAGATTGTCTCAGACGCACCTGTGATGCTATCTCTGTTTCGGACCACCGGTGGGGGGGAAACCATTAATCCACCCATTGTCTACACCGATTTCACGGGGCAGGCCCAGAGTACCTTTGCTTCGGGTGTCCTTGTCTCAGATTCCAGGGGGGTTTTCTGCCTGGGGCGCATTGCTGGGGCTTCAGTGGCAGGGCCTGGTAATAAATTTTCCTTTCTCGACAACAACCCCAATGAAGATACGATTATCCGCAGCGACGGTGGAAATTTTTTAACGGACGGATTTGTTGTCGGAGATGTGGTCACCGTCACGGGTTCTAACAGCAATGATGACACTTATACACTTCTAAATGTGACTGATACGACATTGCAACTCATCGCCACCGACCATTTGATAGATGAGAATTCAGGTTCTTCTCTGGTCATTGGCACATCAGAGGACACTGATGTGGTTTCTGTTGTGATATCCGGTGATGCCAGTTCTGTTGCCATCGGTGGTGCCACGATTATTGAATCCTTTAATTCCAGCACATATAAATACCCCATGTCCGTGCTGGTGTCAGACTCCAATGGTAATCCGGTGGCCGGTGCCACGGTGAATTTGAGTCTCTGGCCCACCTGGTATTACACCGGCGTTACCACAGATGACGGCCCCTTTCGTACGAACAGATACCCCAACGAAGATCTCAACCGTAATGATATCCTGGATATCGGAGAAGATACTTATGGACATCCGGCAGGGGCGAACTCAACCTCCGGAAATGGTCAGATTGATCCGGAAAAGTCCACTGCCGGTACTGTGCCAGCATCGGTGACAACGGATGAGAACGGTGTGGCCCCGTTTGATTATATTTATCTGAAAAATTACGCAGGCTGGCTTGACGTTGAAATCAGGGCAACAACTCTGGTATATGGTAGCGAAACTTCATCTGTTCTGAATATATCCCTTGGCTGGATGGAGAGTGAGAAAAAGAATATTCCGAATTCACCTTGGGGACCTTAAAACCCTTGGGAGTAAAGATATAAAAGGGTGAATCAAAAAGGGGTGGCATCTTGATCTGATGTTGCCCCTTTTTGCTTATCTGATTATAAGCTTCATTCTTAAATCACTTTATTACAGCGCTGGATCTGATACAGCAGATGTATATTACCTTATCTTTGGGGCTCATGTTGGATTTTAGAGTTTTACTGGGGAAAGGGGTCGATTTGCATTATTGTCATTATCGCTGGGAGATTTTTTTTGCATAAATGCTAAAATGCTAAGGTCAATAACATAAGCCTGACTTCGTGGATACAATGATTTTGAAAACGACTCTGAAACAGAGTTTGGGGTACTATTTTTATTTAATTTTGGGCATACTTCAACTTCAGTGCGCCTGCGGCGCACTGAAGTGTGACCGGCATGATCATAAACTTGCTGGTGAAAGTCCAGCTGCAGCCCTGAAAGGAGGGAATGTATAGACAATGGCAAGGATGCTCGAAGAAACTTTTTCCGGATCTGTCCGAAGAGGGAATACCCGGTGAAGAGACATGTACGGACCCGTACCCACTGTTTCTGTGGGCAGACGGGAGCCGATGGGCTTCCTTTGACCCGATTGCCGAGTTGAGTATGGATTTCACGCGCGCCCCAGCACACTGAACAATGAGTTGGAGCAGCCAACCCACGTGCTTTACTCCTCAACTCAGCATTCTTTAAAAAAGTGTGAAGGACTTTGGGGATAATATACAAAGGTCTCTGTTATTCTAACTGTTTTCTGGCCTCATCAGCCAGTCCACTGTCCGGTGCAAGGCGGATAACCTGCTGCCAGGATGTTTTTGCCGCCGTAAACTCTCCCATCATTTCCAGCGTTCTGGCAAGATCCGAATAAAGCACCGGCGAGTCGGGGTATTTAGAAACAGCCTTGTCCAGCACCTGCCGGGAACGCTGGGGCTGACCCCCAGCCAGATAGGTGGTGGCCAGGCCGTGGATGGCATTGATAAAGTCGGGTTTGGCTTTTAATGCCCTTTTAAAATTGGCCTGTGCCCCCATGTAATCGCCTTTGCCAAGATAGGCCCACCCCATGTTGGACAGGGGGTAGTGGGGGGTGGCATATAGCAGATCCTCGGATATTTCCCGGAACATGCTGATGGCAGCATCCCATTTCCGTTGTTTTAAAAAAACCACACCCAGGCTGTTTTTTGCAGCCGTATAATTTTTTTTCATGGAAATCGCTTTTTTAAAACGGCTTTCTGCCAGACCATATTTTTCCCTTGCCAGATACACCAGCCCCAGATCATATTGCAGAGAAGGATCCTTGGGGAGTTTTTTTTCTGCATTGAGCAATTCTCTCAGGGCAGCGATGTAATTGCCCTGGGCCATGTATGCTTCTCCCAAAGCCTTGGTGGATGCGGCAACCTGCCGGTCCTGGGGGGGCTCTTGGGTGTGAGAAGCACATCCTGCCATCAGGATGAGGATGAAACAGCATGGGATCAGTTTTGTCATGGGTGTTCTCCTGTCATGAGGCTCTCTCTGAATTTTGCAGGGGTTCAAAGGGGGCTGGGAGCACTTGTGCGTATAACCGCCACACCATTGCGTGAAAAAAAGTCCTGGGTGGCGGAGTTCAGGTCCTGGGTCGATAGAAACAAAGGGGAAGACCCGGCAATAAAAAGCCCTGGAATGGATAGGGATTGCCGGGTGGAACGATTCATAAAAACAGGATTCAGAACTGTGGATATATCCAGTGCTCCAAATAATTCCCGCGCAGTGTTCATCTCCTCATCCCTGGGGGAGATGGGAAGGATGGTATACCCCTGTTGTTGCAGTAGATTCAAGGCATTGCCATATATTTGATCGAACAGGATTAATAAATCCGGGCCAGGTGTTCTTTCCACCCGATCCGCATCTATAATGATTTCCACGCCACCCACCATGACGGTGTATGTGGCATGTGACCAAACGGTTTGACCGCTTTTTTCAAGAAGCATGGTTACGGCTTTACGTCTGTCTGGGGGCATGGATATTGTGGGGGGGGGAGGCGCAAGCTTTATATCCACCATTTCCATGTCCATGACGGTAATATCCTTCCAGAATAATTTAAGGGCTTTGAGAAGATCCTCATCCGGTCTTTCCCGGGGAAAGATAATGATTTTTGAATTGTTTTCGAGTTCAATGATGGGGGTGAATGCCAGATCCAGCATCATGTTTTTCCGGGTGTCTGTGTCTGGAAAATGATAGATCCCTTGATTGATTAACTGCCCGTCCACCATCGTTGCATATTGTTGAATCCTTTTCATGGCGGGCACCCGGGAAGTTACGGGGTGTCTTTTTTCTGTTACCAGAGGCGTTTGCTTTGTTTTTTCGTCTTTAGAAAGAGATATTGCAGGTAAAGGCATGTTTGCCGGGGTGAGTGCAGATCGACTGAGCGTGGTTGAATGACTGGCCTGAAATTTCTGGGGAAACCATGGCTGAAGGCACATGGCCGGCAGGGGGATATTAATGAAGGTGTTCGGAACCAGGGGGCTGAAGGTTTTAAGGTTTGGGTTGGCCAGTTTCAGGGCAAAATCACCCTTTGCCATGAGGCGACCCTCATGGTCCAGAAAAAAGCGATCCATAAGCGCTTCAATCCGGTCCCCCTCTTTTACCTTTTTTTGTTCGACAAGCCCGGTAAGTTCATTGGAAATCTCGCTGAGCTGAAGCATGGGCACAATAATTTGTCTTTTTTTGCCAGGTTGAAATTGCCGGGAGTCAAATTCTCTAAGGGGGAGGATGATCTGCTGACCGGGAACAATATCGTTGGGATTGGGGATATGGGGATTGAAACTTTTAAACATGGCCAGGAAAAGAGGAAAATTGGTGTTTGATATATCCCCTTTTCGTCTCAATATTTTGCTGATCCAGTCTCCTTTTTTGATCCGGTAGGGTTCACACAATATATCAACACCACGAAATGTATGAACCGTATAGTTCTTATAGGAGGTTTTAAGAAGTCTGGTGGCGGTGTAACAACGATCAGGACACACTACCATGGTTGTGAGTAAATATATGGCAACAAGCAGTCCTGATCGTTTCATTATGACCTTGTGTGGTTTGTGTTTTAAAGATTCAGTTCCGATGCAATGCGACCGGCAATCTCTTCAGCAAATACTTTAAAATCCGCATCGCTCAATGGGACACCCTGGACCGGTACTTTTTCCGGGTTTCCGGGAAGCACAAGCCGGGGGGCATTTATCAGTTCTGCCCTTGATGTGATGCCGTAATCTTCTGGGATTTGGCCATTGTAATAAAGATCCTGAAATCCGGAAAATTTTATGGCATGGGCCGTGGCATCCACAATGGCGGTTTCATCAGTGTTTACAATACCCAGCTTTACGGCCCGGACAAGGCCGGCCAGGCATTCGCCCCCCTGGGTGCAGGCAATGTGTCCGTTGCGGTTGGCCTCAAGACCCCAGTCCATGATCTCTTGCTCGGTGACCTGGGTGAAGAAAACCCGTTTTTCACCGGCAGTGGCATTGTATTTTTCCACCAGCTGCATCACCCGGGGCATGGAAACAGGATTACCGATCATGGCAGCCTGGGCCACACTGGGTTGAACGGTGACGGGTTTGAATTGTCTTTTTTTCGGGTCCGGCTCCAGATAGTACTGATACACCGGATCGGCGTGTTCTGACTGGACTCCGATGATTTTGGGCAGTTCATCAATGATGCCCACGGCATGAAATTTCATGAAGCCGTTGATCACGGCAGAGATGTTCCCGGCATTGCCGATGGGCACCACCACCACCTTGTTTTTCATCTCATACTCAAACTCCTGGGCAATTTCATAGGAGTAAGACTCCTGTCCCAGTATTCGCCAGGCGTTTTTGGAATTGAGCAACGCCACGGGGTATTCCTCGGAAAGCTTTTCAACGATTTTCATGCAGTCGTCAAAGACCCCGGGAATTTCAAATACCCTGGCACCACTTCCCAGGGGCTGGGACAGCTGCTGGGGGGTAACTTTTTTATGGGGCAGCAGTACGGCGGATTTGATGTGGGGCTGTAGATAGGCCGCATAAAGGGCTGCCGCCGCAGAGGTATCCCCGGTGGAGGCACACACGGCAATGACATCGGATGCCAGATTTTGATCCAGGAGATACTTGATGTAGGACAGGGCGCTTGCCATGCCGCGGTCTTTAAAGGAAGCACTGGGGTTCTGGCCGTCGTTCTTGTAGTAGAATCGAACGCCCGCCTTTTCCTGCAACAGGGCATTGGCTTCCACCACCGGGGTATGTCCTTCCCCAAGGTATACAATGGACTCCAGGGGCAGGGTGGGACCAATGAACTCATGGAACCGGTAGATGCCCTTCAGAGCCGGAATGTTGAGCATGCGCCGATAATCAAAAATCTGCTGCCAGGTGGTGCCGGGGATTTTTTTAAGATCCTCGGCGTTTCTGTTCTCAATGAGCAATACCTGCCCGCACTGGGGACACACGTACAAAAGTTTTTCCATGGAAAACTGAGCCGAACAGCCAAGGCACTGATAATAAAGCGTACCGGTGGGTTTTGGCACAAGAAAGGGTTGAATGGCTTCTGGAAAATTATCGGGTCTCATGGGTGATTACCTTTTTGCCTCCCATATAGGGGATAAGGGCTTCGGGGATTTCCACGGAGCCGTCGGGTTGTTGATAGTTTTCAATTATGGCTGCCACACATCGGCCCACGGCAAGTCCGGAGCCATTGAGGGTATGTACCAGTTCCGGTTTTTTGGCCCCGGGACGTCGAAATTTAATGCCGGCCCGGCGGGCCTGAAAATCCACACAATTGCTGCAGGATGAGATTTCCCGGTAGGTGTTCTGGCCTGGCATCCACACCTCAATGTCATAGGTTTTTGCTGCTGAAAATCCCAGATCACCGGTGCAAAGCGTCACCACCTGATAGGGAAGGCCCAGGCGCTTTAAAATGGTTTCTGCATTTGCCACCAGACTTTCAAGTTCATCAAAGCTGGTTTCCGGGGTGGTGTATTTCACCATCTCCACCTTGTTGAATTGATGCTGACGGATAAGTCCCCGGGTATCCCTGCCGTGGGATCCGGCTTCGGACCTGAAACAGGGCGTATAGGCCGTAAATTTAATGGGCAGTTTTTCCTCATCAAGAATTTCATCACTGTAAATATTGGTCAGGGGGACTTCCGATGTGGGAATCATGAAGTAATCGCTATTTTCAAGTTTGAACAGATCCTCTTCAAACTTGGGCAGCTGGCCGGTGCCGGTGAGGCTTTTTCTGCTCACAATAAAGGGGGGCAGTACTTCGGTGTACCCATGTTCATTGATGTGGATGTCCAGCATGAGGTTGATCAGTGCGCGTTCCAGTCGGGCACCGGCGCCCAGATACAGCGGAAATCTGGCACCGGTGATCTTGGCGGCCCTTGCAAAATCCAGGATTCCCAGTGATTCTCCAAGATCCCAGTGGGCCTGGATGGGAAAGTCAAAGGTTCGTGGGGTACCCACCTGTCTTTCCAGACGATTGTCGTCTTCGGTGAGTCCCTGGGGAACATCGGGGTGGGGAATGTTGGGCATGGATATCATGAACTTGTTGATGGAGTGCTCTGTTGCTGCAAGTTCATAATCCAAAGATTTTATGGTCTCTGCAACTTTGCGCATCTCCTGAATACTTTCATCGGCATTCTGTCCTGATTTTTTCATGACGGCAATGGTGTCTGAAACCACATTGCGCTGGTGCCTTAAGGTTTCAATCTCCTGGAGGAGCTGTCTTCTTTTTTTTTCCGCCTGGATAAAGGTATCAAAGTCAAGGGCCGCCGCTCTTTTGCCCAGTGCGTTTCTCACTTCTTCAATATTCTCTCTAACATATTTTATTTCCAGCATTTCAATCCCTGTATGTGATATGTGAGAACTGTTAATTATTATTAGTTAATTGAATCAATTCGGGAAAAATATCATGGCGGTGGAAATCCGTCAATCATTATTGAATATTGACAATTGTTTCGCGGTGTATAATATTCCAGGAAACTGTTTTGAGCGGGGAGCGTTTTTTATATGCATGAGACCAGAGATAGCAAGAAAAGTATTTTGACCGGGATAGCAGAACGGCTGGCCGGTTTTTCTCCTGAAGAGATGGCAAAAAAGCAGGAAACCATTGAGAATAAACTCTTGGAATTTGCCAATTTTCTGGAAGCAGAGCTTGCACTTCTTTATGTGCAGCGGGCCAGTGAGATGGCCACTGATAAAATCCTTCGGATCAGCCTTGCTGCAAAAAAGGGTATTGTTTTACCATCCTTTTCTGAATCAAAGCATGCCATTTCATTGTTTAGGATTAATGATCTGGATACGGATTTGAGAAAGAGCACTTCGGATCGTATGGAGCCCAACCCGGATTCCTGCAAAAAAGTGGCTCTGGATCAAATTGATATTGCTGTGATTCCAGGGCTTGCCTTTGATGAAAAAGGAGGACGGATTGGATTTGGCGAGGGATTTTACAATCGATTGATTGCAAAACTGCCGGAGACCACCAGAAAGATTGCCATTGGCTTTGAAGAGCAGATTGTGGAACATGTGCCCATGGATTCCAGAAAACATAATCTGGATATCATTATAACGGATCATCGAACCATCTATAAGATTTAGTGGAGGCTCCCCTTCTCCGGTGATGTCGGTATAACGGACTTGGCCCTGGTCATGACATTGGGGGTTGATCACAACATGAGCCACTTTGGGGAGGGGGAGATGTGTCCCCTGAATCAGCGGGGGGGGCTTTACTGCGACTGCGGATTCAAGGCCACATTAAACCTGGCAAGATTGTCGGGCTGCCCCATGACAATGACGGTGTCTCCGCATTCCATGCGGGTATCAAAGGAGGGGTTGAATATCATCTCACCGTCTTTTTTGCGAATGGCAATGATGATGAGATCAAAATTCTGGCGGATGCCGGAGTCCTTGAGCATGATGTTGGCAAGGGGGGCATTTTCGGAAACGGTGGTTTCCTCAATCTGGATGGCTTTTTTCTTCCGGGACAATGCAATGTCCAGAAAACTGCTCACGCTGGGTCGTAAAAGTTTGAGCCCCATGGATACTGCGCCGATGTCATAGGGTGATTCCACGCGGTTGGCACCGGCGGCCAGTAGCTTACTTTTTACATTGTTGCTGCCCGCCCGGGCCATGATGTTGATGCCGGGGTTAAGCTGACGTGCCGTTAATACCAGAAAGACATTGTCCATATCCGTTGCCAGGGCGGCAATCAAATGTTTTGCCTTGTGAATACCTGCCTTGATCAGCAGCCCTTCCTCCGAAGCGTCTCCATTGAGGTAAAGCACTCGGTCCTTGTCCATGATGGGATTTAAGGATTCATCCTTTTCCAGCACCACAAGATTGGGCACATCCTCCCGCAGCTGATCACAGAGTATTCTGCCGATGCGGCCGTAACCGCAGATAATGTAATGGTTTTTGAGTTTGCTGATATTGGTGTCCAATTTTCTTCTCCCGAGGATGGATTTTATTTCTCCTTCAACCACAAACTGCATGATCACACCGGCAAGATATAGAAAATAACCCACGCCTGTAAAAATTAGAAAGATGGTGAAAATACGACCGGCGGTGCTGATGCCGTTTACTTCGGAAAAGCCCACGGTGCTTAGGGTGATGGCGGTCATGTATGCGGCGTCAATGAAACTCCACTTCTCAATGGTCATATAACCGACGATGCCGATAATGACTATTACGGAAGAAAAGATAAATGCCAGGGTTATTTGCTGAACTTTTGTCATGGTTTGAATTTTATAGCGGTTAGTAAAATAAAAATCAATAGTCCATTTGATTCGTATGGTTTTATTTAAACCATAGGTGAACAAGGGTTCTGCTTGACGGGTCTCCGGGGGACTGATAATAACTCAATTTTTTCGATCTAATTTAGTATGGACCCAGGCAGTTATGGATCGTCGCCCTGTGTCAGTGAAAAGCAGGGACAGGTCATCACATGGCCCAACTCCAAAAGTTAAGACAGGAAGATGAGCATGAATACTGCGCATAGAAAATTTGAGATGCTCAGGCAGCAGATGGTGGAAAAACAGATCATTGCCAGGGGGGTTACCGATGCAGCCGTCATCCGGGCCATGTCCACGGTTCCAAGGCATCTGTTTGTTAATGAAGCCCTTGCAGACAGTGCCTACGGCGATTTTCCCCTGCCCATCGGTGAAGGACAGACCATTTCCCAGCCTTATATCATCTCCGAGATGACCCAGGCCCTTGAACTCAAAGGAGATGAAAGGGTCCTGGAGATCGGTACCGGTTCAGGATTCCAGGCAGCAATACTTGCCCACATTGTTTTCCGGGTGTATACCATTGAACGCAATAATACGCTGTTCATGCGGACACGTAAGTTGTTTGATCAATTACGTTACCACAATATTGTTACCCATTATGGTGACGGTACCCAGGGCTGGAAAGATGAAAGTCCCTTTGATGCCATCATTGTCACCGCCGGAGGGGAGCAGATTCCGCCGCCTTTGCTGGATCAGCTGGCCATGGGGGGAAAACTGATCATGCCCGTGGGGGGCCTGGTGAGTCAGGAACTGTTGCTGGCCACAAAAAACAAACAGGGAATTTCCATTAATAACCTGGGCGGCTGCCGTTTTGTAAAGCTCATCGGTCAGCACGGATGGAAGGTATAAACATGTTGAAAAAAGCGTACGACTGGGTATTGGGGTGGGCAAATCGGCCCGGGGGGGCATGGGCTCTTTTTATTCTTGCTTTCTGTGAATCTTCTTTTTTTCCCATTCCCCCGGATGTGCTGCTCATTGCCCTTGCCGTGGGTGCACCGAAAAAAGCCTGGCAATTTGCCCTGATCTGCAGTTTGGGCTCTCTTTTGGGCGGTTGTCTGGGGTATCTCATCGGATGGCAGTTCATGGAGGCTGTGGGCAACGGCATCATTGCTTTTTATGGTCTGGCCGATAAGGCGGATTATATTGCATCTCTTTATCGAACATGGGATGCATGGGCGGTGGGTATAGCCGGTTTTACCCCGCTCCCCTATAAATTATTCACCATTTCCGCCGGTGCCTTTGGGGTGAGCTTTCCGGTTTTTTTTATTTCTTCGGCGCTTTCAAGAAGTCTGCGGTTTTTTCTGGTGGGGGGATTGATCTCTTTTTTCGGGCCGGGTATCCAGCAGTTCATTGAACGTTATTTTAATCTCATTGCCACGGCATTTACCGTTCTTCTGGTGGTGGGTTTTCTGGCCATTGGGTATCTTTTCTGATCGTTATCCGGGAGGGGAATAAAAGCCAATGAAACAACAATTGGTACATCAAGATGGCTTTTCCTTCGGATTTAACCCTGCTGCCTGCAATACCTGCAACAGCCGATGCTGTCGGGGGATGTCGGGAAATATCTGGGTCAACTCCCGGGAGATGGCAGCCATCTGCCATTTTTCAGGCACCAATATCATTGATGGGCTTGGAGCGTATTTTATCAAACGTCAGAATAGGTTTTCCATCAGGGAAAAGAATCTGGCAGGGGAGTGGCATTGTATTTTTCTGGAGTCCGGGACAAAATGCGGTATTTATCCTGTGCGCCCCCTGCAGTGCCGTCAGTTTCCCTTTTGGCCTCATTTTAAACAAAATATCGTTTGCCCTGAAAAGGAATGTCCGGGTATTGTTATTGAGCCTGCCCGGGGGCATGGTACCAGTCTTTGATGAATTGTATGAAAAGCTGGGCAAGGGGGGAGATGGTGCGTTTTCCATGGGTTGTCATAAAAAAGTGCCGGGTCAGGTCCATTCCTTCTATCTTTATGGCAAAAAGCCTTTGCTGCTGAAGCTCATCAGCCACGGCAATGGGGGATAGAATGGAGATGCCGGCATGGTTTAAAATCCCCTGAACCACGGCCGTTGTGCTGCCAAGGCGGGCAACAATGTTTAACTGGTCCGGATGGATTCCGGCCCTTTTCATGCTGTGGCTGATGGCCTGCCAGGTGCCGGAGCCCTCTTCCCTTGCCAGAAATGGCTCCCCGGGCAGTTGGGTGTAATGTATACTTTTCTGTTCAGTCCAGGGGTGGTCTGCGGCTACGATAAGGCGCATGTCATCCCCTGATAGTTTTTCCTGGTAAATCTGGGCTGTGTTTGCCTTTGCCCCCACAATGCCCAGCTCAACCTCTCCATTGACCACCTTTTCAATAATTTCAGCACTGTCCCTGGTCAGCACCGAAAGGGAAATGTCAGGATAGCGGGCATTGAAGGGGCCGATGATCCTGGGAATAATATACCCCGCGGGTATGGTACTGCCGCCCATGGTGAGATGGCCTTTGGCATGTCCCAGAAAATGGGATATCCCGGCCTCTGTTTCCGCCTTGAGCTGGAGCATTTTAAGGGCATATCCATAAAGCAGTTCCCCGGCTTTAGTGGGGACAGCCTCCCTTCCCAACCGGTCAATGAGCCGGCATCCAAAATGGGTTTCCAGATCTTTAATGTGGCTGCTGACGGTGGGCTGGGAAAGAAATATGGCTTCTCCTGCCCGGGAAAAGCTTTTTTCCTTTACCACGCTGGTAAATACTTTCAGTTGCCACAGATCCATGGGTTCAAATCCTCGTTGAATTGAATTTTTCTTTCATTTTTAATTTCACCGGCCCTGGTGCCATGCCCGTGATATCTCCCCCAAAGGCAGCCACTTCCTTGATGATGGAAGAGCTTGTGAAAATCCAGCGAAGCCCGGTCATGAGAAAAATGGTCTGGACATCCCGGTTGAGCCGCCGGTTCATCAATGCCATCTGAAATTCATTCTCAAAATCCGATATGGCCCGCATGCCCCGGATAATAGCAACGGCGTTCTGCTGCTTGGCATAATCCACAAGGAGTCCATCAAAGGCATCCACCTTGAGTCCTGATTCGTTGGGAAGGCTTTTTTCTATCATTTCCACCCGTTCTTCCACGGAAAACAAGGCTTTCTTATTGGGATTGTGCAAGATGGCCACAATGACTTTGTCAAAAAGGTGCAAAGCCCGTTGTATGATATCCATGTGTCCGTTGGTCAGGGGATCAAAGGAGCCGGGGTAGATGGCGATTTTTTCAATTTTACTGCTCATAATGTGAAGTTCCTTGTAAACGCAAGGTTGGGATGCGATTCTAAGATCCACCTGCGGGAGGGATCAGATGAAGCCTCCGTAAAGGGGGGATCCTGGTTAAGAGTCAAGGGGTCCCCGCCATGGATGGGGAGGGTGTTAAAAATGAAATCTGGGTTTTTCCATATTTCCTTTGATCATGAATGTCAAGGCCTGTTATGGTATGGGGCAGTGCCGCCTTGATGGAATGTTCGGCAATGATTATGCCGTCCCGGGCCAGGATCTGGTTGAGGATGCCGCTGTTCAAAGCGGTTTCAAGAAGGGAGGTGCCATAGGGGGGATCCATGAAAATAATGGAAAAAGGTTTCCCTTTGATGTGCTCCGGCAGGATGCCCCGGGACATGTCATGGCAGATAATGCAGGCCTTGTCATGGATGCCACATCTGTCAGCGTTTTTCTTGATAAGTTCACAGGACTGGGGGGAAACATCTATGAAGGTGGTGTGACTTGCCCCGCGGCTTAATGCCTCAAGCCCCAATGCCCCGGTGCCCGCAAATATATCAAGTACCCGTGCCCCGGGAATTCTGTCCGCAATAATGCTGAAAACAGCTTCACGGACTCGGTCCGATGTGGGTCGAATACCCTGGGCTGTCACCGCTTCAAGCCGTCTACCTTTATATTGTCCGGCGATGATTCTCATTTTATATCCTGTTTTTCTTCATTGTTTTCTTTAATGGCTTCCTTAAGATAGCCTGGATCAATGCCTGACCTTTTTGCAGCGGCGTCAATGTCGCCGTTTTCAAGGGAGAGTTTCTGTTTTAAAAATTCAATTTCAAATTGCCGGGTGGCTTCTTTAAGGGTTTCAATGGTGAAGAGACCGGGGTTTTCCATGGTATCTGCACCGTTGTATGGTGCCGGAATATCCCCGGGGGTGATGATGTCTGCGGATACCATGATGTGGAGACGCTCCACCAGGTTTTTCAGCTCCCTCACATTGCCCGGCCAGTTATAATGATCCAAGAGAGCCATGGCTTCCTTGTCAATGGTTTTTTCGGAATTACTGGAGTCCCTGGCGCATCCTGAAAGAAAGATTTTGGTGAGGATGGGAATATCTTCCTTTCTTTCCCGCAGGGGGGGGACGTGGACAGGGACCACATTTAGCCGATAAAAAAGGTCTTCTCTGAAACGCCCTTTCTGGATTTCCGACGCCAGGTTTTTGTTTGATGCGGCAATGATTCTCACGTCGGTGTGGATGGTTCTGCCCCCTCCGATTCTCTGGAAGGTTTTGGTCTCAATGGTTCTAAGCATCATGGCCTGGGTGGCAAGGTTCATGTCGCCGATTTCATCCAGAAACAGGGTTCCCCCCGAGGCCAGTTCAAATTTCCCCTTGTTTTTGGCAACGGCTTCGGGAAATGCACCTTTTTCGTGACCGAACAGCTCACTGTTAATATTTTCTTCCGGGATGGCGGCACAATTCACAATGATGAAAGGACCCTCGGGGCGGGAACTGAAATGATGAATGGTTCTGGCCACCAGTTCTTTACCGGTGCCGTTTTCCCCTGTGATGAGGATGGATGCATCCGATGGGGCAGCATTCATGATTTCCAGGTTCAGGGTCTTTATGGCGTTGCTGAACCCATTCACCGAATGTTTTTCAATGCTTTTTTTCCTCAGATATCGGTTTTCTTCTTCCAGTCGTCGGAAATTCAAGGCGTTGTTGATGGTCACGATGACCCGGTCAATGGACAGAGGTTTTTCAAGAAAATCAAAGGCCCCGGATTTTGTGGCATCCACTGCGGCCTCAATGGTGCCATGGCCCGTGATCATTATCACCGGAAGGTGGGGGTATTCCTTTTTGATTTCTTTCAAGGTTTCAATGCCGTCCATGCCGGGCATCCAGATGTCTAAAAGCACAATGTCCGGTGATTCTGTGTGGATCTTTTTTAATGCTTCATATCCGTTAAATGCATGAAAGACTTCAAACCCATCATCGGCAAGAATGCCTTCAAGGGAGTCGATGATGGATGCATTGTCATCAACGATCAATATTGCAGGAAACATGGTATCTCCTATGGGGATAAGGGTTTAAGGGCCGCTGGGGCCCTCGAATTGGTGGTTTAAACAGGGAGTTCAATGATAAACGTGGCACCTCTGGGCTTGTTATCCTGTACCCGGATCATTCCACCGTGGTCTGAGATGATGGAGTTGACAATGGCAAGTCCCAACCCCATACCTGATTTTTTGGTGGAAAAATAGGGCTCAAACAGCCTGGTCTTTTCTTCATCGGAAATTCCTTTGCCGTTGTCAGACACCTCAATTCTTACCCGTTTTAAAATGGTATCCTGGGAGACATCTATGGAGATGATGCCGTTTTTATGAATGGCGGACACGGCATTATCAATGAGATTTATAAAGGCCTGCTTGATCTGTTGACGATCCAGGTTCAGCAGGGGCAGATCCGGGGGAATGGAAAGTTGCAAAGACACATGGGTCAGTCCTTCACTGTAAAGTGCCATGGTTTCTGTGATGATTTTTTTAAGACCGCACGGTTTCATAAGGGTGTCTGGAAATCTGGCAAAGGTGGCAAATTCATTTACCAGGTTTCGGATGAGATCCACATGTTCCACAATCATTTCGGTGCACTGGTCAAACACGCTTTCATTGATCTGTTTTGAGTACTTGCGTTTCAGGCGCTGGGCCGACAGCTTGATGGGGGTCAGGGGGTTTTTCACCTCATGGGCGATGCGCCTTGCCACTTCCCGCCAGGCCGCCATGCGCTGGGCTTTTTCAAGTTCCGTGAGATCATCAAACACCATGACCGCCCCCATGTGTTCCCGGTCCTCGTTGTGCAGGGCATTAAAATGGGCGGCAAAATGCCGGGGGCTTCCATTGATGGTGATGGACAGGGGAAAGGCAACGCTGGCAAGGGAGTGGGGAATCTGACGGCTGATCTTGTCCGCCAGTTCAAGGTGATCTTTGCTAAGGGTTTCCCTGAAATTTTTTCCCATGATCTGATTGGAGGAAATGCTTAACATGGCTTCGGCGGCTTTGTTGATGGTGGTGATGGTGCCCTGGGCATCAACGGAGATCACCCCTGCGGAAATGTTTTTCAAAACCACCTCCATGTACTGACGACTTTTTTCCATCTCCCTGTTTTGCTGTCTCATTTTTTTTTCTGACAGTGCAAGCTTTTCACGACCGGTGGCCAGCTCCCGGGTCATGGAATTAAAGGAGTTTATGAGGGTGCCGATCTCATCGTCTGCAATAAAGTCAATTTGATAATTTAAATCCCCCCGGGTGACCCTTTCTGTGCCTTCTGCAAATTTCATCAGAGGAATGGTAATATATTTGGCAAGGTAAAACCCGAACCACACCGCACAGAACACTGCCAGCAGCGCCACAATGGAAAGGGCCATATAGTTGGACCACTGGATGGGTTTTTTGAGCATTTTAATCTGTCGGTAGGTTTCTGTTCCCTGGGAAATGGAGACAAGGTGTCGGGAGATTTCCCGGGGCAGCAAGGTGGTGGTCACCAGGAATCCCATGGTTTTATCCGGAGCGGCATCCAGGGGAATTCGGGCTATGGTTCTTACGATTTCTCCGGCATTGATATTCTGGACTACGGATCGACCCGTTTGATTTTCATGGAAATCCACAAGATCATTACTGGTCAGTATGCCAAAATGGTGCTGCCCCAGTTCGTGGGTCAGGGACAGCGTTACCCGTTTGGCATTCGGGGTATAAAGTTCCACCCCATGCAGGTTGAATGCCCGCTGGACCACCTGAATATAACGGGTGAGGTCCTGGATTTTGTCCGGGGAGAGCAATTCCCGGGATTCGATGTGGTAAATGGCTCGTCTGGCAAAAAACAGGTTACGGTCTTCTACAAAATCATAGAGCTCTCGTCCCAGGGTGAGGGCGTTTTCCAGGGTCTGCTCCACCGGAGCATCGAACCAGAAAGTGAGGCTTCGGGAGATGAAATGAATGGAAAAGTAAAACAGCACAGTGGTGGGTAAAAGGGCCAGCGCCACAAACGCCATGACCAGTTTTGTTTTAAACCGGGTGCCGAACTGTTTGTTTTTCTTTTCGTAGTAGAGCTTTACAAGATTTCTGAATACCAGCAGAATCAGGGAGAGCAGCAGCAACAGGTTGGTGTTGATGAGAATAAAGACCAGAACGGCATTGGAAATGGGAAACTGATCCCCAATATCGGTGATCCTTGTTTCTGCAAATGTCAAGATTCCCACAAGGAACAGGAGCATGAGCATGACAAGCCCCTCTTTCCTGAATCTGGACTTGCCAGGGGTGCTGTCCGTGGCGGGCGGTGGAGAAAATGTGTGGGGATGTGTCATGGAATCGGCCCGTCAGTATATGAAATCCATGGTGTACCAGTCTGTCTCAAAGTTCCAGAGGGACAGAAAAAAGAAAACATGGTGCAGGTACAGCGGCAGTTTGATTTTTTTCATTTCCGCTTTTATACGGATCTGATATTTTTTCCCGGGAATCACCTGATCAATGGGTATGATAATGAATCCGGAGATGTCTGTCATCTGCTTTTCTGCGATATCCAGGGTTTTAATCACAAGGGGGTCTTGTGATTTCCATGGCCTTGTCAGGGAAAAATTTTCCCTGATGGCATTGTATTTCAGGGTGTTGGATATTGTATGAGAGGCAATTTTTTTGTCAAACCAGCTTTCCCTGGCCCGGTACAACGAGATGTAAAAGGTAAATGTGGTGGGGATACCGTTGAGCACCGCCTCATTTATTTTGGGCGTAAAGGCGTTTTCCACATTAAAGTAGGCCACCAGATGATCCCGGGTGTTGGTGATGGTGACATTGTCCAAAAATGCTTTTTCTGCCAGGGCATTTGTGGCATAAAGCAGGGTAACAAAAAAGAAGATCAGGGCAAACCCTGGAGAATGTCGGAGATGTCCGGGAAGTTTCATGGTTAATTCATCATTTCAACAGGGCGGGTTTCCCAGGCATCCGTGGACCCGAGAAATTTCCGGATAAATGCATGGTTCAGGGCATGACCGGACTTGTGGGTGACAATGTGGCCCTGGATGGGCATGCCAAGCAGGGAAAAATCGCCGAGGCAGTCAAGCAGTTTATGCCTGACAAATTCGTCCGGGAACCTGAGGCCTCCGTCGTTTAGAATCTTGTCATGGTCAATGACCACGGCGTTATCAAGGCTGCCGCCGCGTCCCAGACTGAACTGCTTTAGATAGATGAGATCCCTTGTGAATCCAAAGGTTCTGGCCGGGCTGATTTCTTTTTGAAATGCCTGGGCCGAAAGATGGAAGGTTCGCTTCTGGGTACCGATGAGGGGAGAGTCGAAGGTGATGGAACAGGTGATGGTGAGTCCCCGGGCGGGGGTGACGGATACAAATTTATCATCCTGTATGATTTCCATGGGCCGGGTGGCAACAAAAAACCATCGGGGTTTGTCCTGGGATTTAAGCCCGGCCTGGATGAGCTTGTCTGTGAAAACAGCAGCACTGCCATCCATGATGGGCATTTCGTATCCGTCTATTTCCACCAGGGCATTGTCAATGCCAAGACCGGAAAAAGTGGCCATGATATGTTCAATGGTCGATACAATGGCCCCTTCGTTGCCCACCACCGTGGCAAGACTGGTATCCACCACCATCTTAAACAGGGCTGGAATATCGGGGGTTCCAGGCAGATCAACCCGTTTGAATCGTATGCCGTGGTTTTCCGGGGCTGGATGAATGGTGATGGTGGCCTGTTTGCCGGAGTGGACTCCTATGCCTTTACAGGTGACTTTCCGGGCCAGGGTTTGTTGTGGGTAGTAATTGGTCATTGTTATTATAAATCAGGATATATGGTGCTTCCTGGGCTGCTCCTTTGCGTTCAACGTTACTTTTTTATTTGATTGTGCCTGACTTCCCCCATAGGTGGCGGATGTTATGATCAAGCCCCAAGTTGCTGTATAACCGCCATGTCGGCCCTCCGACACAACGAAGAATGGGTCGTAGACGCGGAGCCAAATGGCCTAATGCCGCCCCTCCCCCGACGGGCAATGGGCCCGGCCCGGAACTGTAGACAGCTCGATTGTCCGGTTCCTATTGCCCATCGGGGGAGGGGCTCAGCTGAGGTAGACTTGAAAGCGACCTTTTCATATAAAAACCGCCATGTTGGCCCGCCGGGGGGCGGCATAATACCATTTGGCTCCGCGTCTACGACATAATATTCGTTGTGTCCGCCAGGACATGCCCGTTATATGAAAAGCCATGTCAAAACAGATGACAAAAGTGTCTGTGATCCAAAATCCATCTTAAGAGTTGCTTATACCTGATTTCATTGATGAAGGCAAAATAATTGGCAAAATAATCTCCTTATGTTCTTATTTTAAAATGAATGTGTTATGGTTATTTTTGCTTTGGTCACAACATGGGGCACCCGCCACGGCTGATGGCCAATGAGGGAGGCCTTTGTTGAATCGGGGAACTGGCAGATTTGCCTTGGTGGCATTCAGGAAGATCCTGATATGAATCAGCCTGAAGATATATTTGCAGGAAAGAAAAGGAGGCGGTGTGCTTGCACGGATAAACTGCAGCGTTGTTTCCGGAGTGGATGCCTGTTTTGTTGAGGTGGAGGTGGACATTTCCTATGGGTTGCCGGTATTTAACATTGTTGGGCTGCCGGAAACCTCGGTGCGGGAAAGTCGTGAACGGGTCAAGGCGGCGGTTAAAAACTCGGGATACACCTTCCCCATGGATCGAATTACTGTAAACCTGGCACCGGCGGATATCCGGAAGGAAGGAACAGGCTTTGACCTGCCCGTGGCCATGGGTATCCTTGCCGCATCGAAAATTGTTTCCGCAGATCTCTGTGCCCGTTACAGCATGGTGGGAGAACTGTCCCTGGATGGAAGGGTTAAACCGGTGGCAGGGGTGATGGCCGCGGCTTTGTCCGCAAGGGAACAAGGACTTCAGGGCATTCTTGTTCCCCGGGAGAACGGCAAGGAGGCCTCCGTGGTCCAGGGGCTTGATATATTGCCCGTGGATAGCCTGAACCGGGCGGTTAATTTTTTTTCAGGCTTTGAAACCATTGCTCCGTTAACCTGTGATCTGGCTGCTATCCTGGGGGAAATCCATGGGGACGGAGGGGTTGATTTTTGCCACGTTATGGGGCAGAACCATGTGAAAAGGGCCCTGGAAATTGCGGCAACCGGAAGGCATAATCTTCTCATGATTGGGCCCCCTGGTTCCGGGAAAAGTATGATGGCCAAACGCCTCCCTTCAATTCTGCCGGGCCTGAGTTATGATGAGGCCATGGAAACCACCCGGATTTATTCCGCAGCCGGGCTTCTCCGGGAAAACCGCCCCTTTGTGAGCACCCGGCCTTTTCGTTCTCCCCATCATACCATTTCTGCCCCGGGGCTTGTGGGGGGCGGGCTTCGCCCCCAGCCCGGAGAGGTGACCCTGGCGCACAATGGAGTACTTTTTCTGGATGAACTTCCGGAGTTCAGGCATAATGTGCTGGAGGTGCTGCGCCAGCCCATGGAGGACGGCACCGTGACCATTTCCCGGGCCGGAAACCA
This sequence comes from uncultured Desulfobacterium sp., assembly GCA_963674605.1. Lineage (GTDB taxonomy): Bacteria > Desulfobacterota > Desulfobacteria > Desulfobacterales > Desulfobacteraceae > Desulfocicer. The sequence goes on from OY771474.1 coordinate 4,823,458, forward strand.
GCTGAATTTTCCGGCGGAATTCATGCTCATTGCCGCCATGAACCCATGTCCTTGCGGCTATGATGGGGATGCCCGGCGGGAATGTGTGTGTACCCATTCTCAGATACAGAGGTACCGCTCCAGAATTTCAGGTCCCCTGCTTGACAGGATCGACATTCACATCAATGTTCCTGCCGTGCCCTACCAGGAGCTTTCAAACAAAGCGCTGCCCGAAACATCTTCGGTGATTCGGGAACGAGTCGAAGCTGCAAGAAAGATTCAATTGCTTCGATTCTCCGGGGAAAACATTTTTTGCAATGCGGCCATGGGCTCCCGGCATATTAAATCGTTTTGTCTCCTGGATGACAATGCCGCCGACCTGCTTGAAAAGGCAATAAATCAACTGGGATTTTCTGCCAGGGCATACAGCCGTATCCTTAAAATAGCCAGAACAATCGCGGACCTTCACTCGTCCCGGGAGATCCGCCGGCAGCATATTGCCGAGGCAATTCAGTATAGAAACCTGGACAGAAGCAACGGCTCTTGAGCCATCCCCTGGAAAAACGATAAATTTTGGATAAATACACCTATGATAAAAAAAGATGTGTTCAACGGTGATGTAAAGGCCCAGCTCAAAGCAGCTGCAAGTGATCGGCTTCACCGTTTCATGATGGCCGACGGAATGATAAGAGGGGCCGTGGTCAACGGCACTCGGATGGTCAAAGAGATGCAGGCCAACCACGAGCTTGGCGGCATGGAAACCCTGGTATTGGGCCAGGCCTATATTGCTGGGGCATTGCTCACGGCCAATCTTAAATCCAGGGACCGGATCAGTATTCATATCCAGTGTTCCGGCCCTGTGAAGGGTCTGGATGTGGAGTCCAACGTCTTTGGTGAGGTGAGGGGGTGCCTGAAAAACAATGTTTTTCCCCTGGATGAACTGCCTGCCGATGCCGGGGTTTCCGCACTTTTTGGTGCCGGATTTCTAACGGTGACCAAATACCTTGAAGATGCCGGAAAACCCTATTCCGGGCAGGTGATGATGGAATTTGGTACCCTGGCCCAGGATTTGGCCAATTATTTCCTCCAGTCTGAACAGACCCCCACCGCTTTTAATCTCAGTGTTTACTTTGATTCCAAGGGTATGATGACCGGTGCCGGTGGTCTTTTCCTCCAGGCCATGCCCGGTGCCGGAGATGCCGTGATTGCCGATGTTGAAAAGGCGGTATCGGGCCTGCCATCCCTGGGAGAGGCCTTTGCCGACGGTGCAGGTGCCCAGAAGCTTGTCATGGAGCATTTTGAAAACATGATGCCCATCTTTCTTGGCAATCATCGGGTGGAATTCTTCTGCCGTTGCACCGAGGATCGCATGCGGGGCTATCTTTCCCGGCTGCCGGCCAAAGACATTGATGATATCCTTGAAAATGGCCCGTTCCCATTGGAAATACGATGTCATAACTGCAATACCACCTATGGGTTCAGCCGTTCTGATGTGCTGGAGTTTCGGCGGTGAGGATTGCCGTCATTTCCGATGTGCACAGCAATTATAATGCCCTTTGCCGTGTGCTGGAAGACATGGATCAAAACCGTGTGGACCGTATTATCTCCCTGGGAGACAATGTCGGATACGGTCCAGATCCCTGCGGAGTGATTCAGTTACTCAAAGACAAGGGGATTTCATCCACCCTGGGAAACCATGAGCTGGCCCTGCTGGACCCGGATTATAGACAGCGATTCCGGGGGATGGCGCTTGCGGGCATCCAGCACACACAAACCATGTTGCCCCGGGAGGATGTTGATTCTATTGCCAGCTGGCCCTTTTTTCTGGTTGAAGGGGGGGCTCGGTTTGTACATGGACTTCCCCCGGATTCTGTCATGGGGTATCTGTCCCGGACATCGGATCAACGTCTGGCTCGAATCATGGCATTGCTTGACCAGGAAATTTCCTTTGTGGGCCACACCCATCTTCTGGGAATTGTGGAAATGAAAAACACTGTCATCACCCGATTTTACATGGGGAAAAAAATTCTATTCCTTGACAAAGCGTGCAGATATATTATCAATGCAGGGAGCGTCGGTCAGTCCAGGGATGAAGATGACCGTGCAAAATACATTATCTGGGATGGTGGGCAGGGCAGTGTTGAACCGCGATATGTAAGGATTTAACTGCACCTTTGGCCACCATTAATTTTGAGGAGTCTATCATGTGTAATAGTTGCAGCGACCACAGCCATGACCACCACCACCATCATCATCCTGAAATTGTGCAGATCATGCCGGCCCAGCAGCCCCTTTATGCCGTGTATCAGGGAGATGAGCCTTCTTTGCATGCCGTGGAAACCGGTGCAGGGGGGATTTGTTTAATGCCGGTCCTTTTCATGGGGCTGATCCGGCATGGAGAAAAGACCATGGTGGAAGGCTTTTTTGCCTCCAGCTCTGTTCAATCCTGTGAAGATATTGAGGGATTCAGGGGGTATGCCTCCTCCCTTGCCCATGCTGAAAAAATGTATGGCAGTGCATAGTCAAGACTTAAGACTTAAGATTGCACATACCGCAGATTATTACCGCATTTGAGTATTTACTAAAAAATCGTTGAGGAAGCAAACAATATGCATAAGCTTTTAAGTGAAAAAACCGATGAGGCGGTGCTGCTCCTGGGCAATGAAGCCATTGCCCGGGGGGCTGTTGAGGCCGGGGTGGGTTTTGCCACCACCTATCCGGGAACCCCTTCATCCGAATTGTCGCTGAATTTGTTCCAGATTTCCCGGGAAACAGATCTCTACTTTGAATACAGCACCAATGAAAAAGTGGCCCTGGAAGTTGCTGCAGCTGCTGCCAATTCCGGCGTGAGAACCATGTGCATGATGAAGCATGTGGGGCTTAATGTGGCAGCCGATCCCCTGGTGACCCTGGCCTACATTGGTGTTACTGCAGGTCTTGTAATACTCACCGCCGATGATCCGGCCATGTTTTCCAGCCAGAACGAACAGGATAATCGCTATTATGGTAAGCTTGCCGGTCTTCCGGTTCTGGAACCCTCCTCCGTGGAAGAGGCAAAGGAAATGACCCGGGCCGCCTTTGAGTTGTCTGAAGCCCTTGGGGAACCGGTGCTGCTTCGCACCACCACGCGCATCAATCATTCCAGTGCCTTTGTCACCCTTAAAGACATGAAAAAACCGGTGTCCACCGGGACATTCATACCCAACCCCATGGGGTATGTGACTGTACCTGCGGTATCCAGAAAACTCCATGTGAAACTGCTGGAGAATCTGAAAAAGGCCGCAGAATTGTCCGAGGATTCACCCTTTAATTTTATCTCCGGGAACGGCACCCTGGGGGTGATCTGCAACGGGGTCAGTTATCTTTATGCCGGCGATGCGGTGAAAGAACTGGGTCTTGAAGACCAGGTGAAAATATTGCGTGTGGGTTTTTCCAATCCCATGCCGGCAACGAAGATCAAGGATTTTATCAAAGGTTGCTGCAAGGTACTTGTGATAGAAGAAGGTGAACCCTTCATGGAAGAGGCGGTCAAGGCTCTGGCCCAGGAAGCCGGACAAACCCTTTCCATTAAGGGAAAGTCAGACGATCTTTTTTCAAGGCTTTCAGAGTTTGATCCCGCCATGGTACGTACCCGCATGGCCCGTTTCTTTGATGTTGCCTGTTCAGAGGGCTTGTCCGTGGATACCACGGGCCTGCCCGATATTCCCCAGCGTCCCCCCAATCTGTGTTCCGGCTGTTCCCACCGGGCCACCTTTTACGAGGTTAAAAAGGCAGCCAGGGGCATGGATGCCATGTTTCCATCGGATATCGGGTGCTATACCCTGGGTTTCCTGCCCCCCCTTTCCATGGGGGATTTTGTCCTCTGCATGGGAGCCTCTGTGAGCAGTGCCTGCGGATTTTCCCGGGCCACGAACAAAAAAGTGGTGGCCTTTATCGGGGATTCCACCTTTTTCCATTCCGGCATCACCGGGCTTGTGAATGCCGTGTTCAACAATCATAATTTTACGCTTGTAATTCTGGATAACGGCATCACCGCCATGACCGGGCATCAGCCCAATCCCGGGGTGGATATGGACCAGATGAATTTTCCGGGCTACACTCCCATTTCCATTGAAAAGCTGGTGAGATCCCTGGGGGTGGGCCATGTGACCCTGATAAAACCCTTTAAGGTGAAGAAAAGCATTGAAGCCATCAGGGAGGCACTGGCCTTTAAAGGTGTGTCCGTGATTATTTCCCAGGAGCCCTGTGCCCTGCACGCCAAAGGTTTAAAACTCTTGAAACCCCGGGCCTTTACCGTGACGGACAAATGCCTGGATCACCGGGACTGCATCAATGATATTGCCTGTCCTTCCTTTTACCTGGACGGTGGACGGGTGCACATTGATGCCGATACCTGTGTGGGCTGCGCGGTGTGCGCCCAGATCTGTCCTGAAAATGCCATTATGCCCTTGAAAAAAAATTAGGATAAACAAAGATATGGAAACCACAAGATTGATTGTTGTTGCCGTTGGTGGTCAGGGAAATCTCCTGGCATCCAAGGTGCTGGGAGAGGCGGCCCTCCTTGACGGGGTGCCGGTTCGCATGAGTGAAATACACGGCATGGCCCAGCGGGGAGGGGTAGTGGAATCCGCCATCGTGTTCGGAGATGCCCAGAGTACTATTATTTCAGATGGAGAGGCGGATATTCTCCTGGGATTTGAACCCTCCGAGGTGGTGCGGGCCATGGGACGCTGCAACGCCCGAACCCGGGTGATCACCAATACGGCTCCCCTTCGCCCCTTTACGGTGGCCATCGGCCAGGGGGTCTATCCCGATGTGGATGATATGATGTCCCTGGTGAGGGGGCGGGTGGCAGAACTTATCGCCATTGATGCCCTGGCCCTGGCACGGCAGGCGGGAAGCCCCATGACCCTGAACATTGTGCTTCTGGGAGCATTGATTGCCTCCGGAGCCCTGGCATTGTCCCGGGAAAGTATTGAAAAAGCCATTGCACTTCGCACAAAAAAAGCCTTTGTGGAGATGAACCTCAATGCGTTTCATCTGGGGGAAACAGCAGTGGCAGCTGCCACTGTGTAGATTCCCCGGGGATATGGGTGTGGGATGGGTTGTAAAGGCCTCTCCCATGCAAAATTAAGGGATTGCTCATAAATCTGACCCCATTTGGTAAATATTCGGGTTGGTAATCTAAGTGTGTGTCCAATGCGATGACCAATCCTAAAATTAACCGCACAGATCGAAAAAAATGGAGGAGATGGATGACGAGGGTTGCAAAAAATGGTTTCCTGGCACTTGTATTGTGCCTTGTTCTTTTTGCGGGCAGTGCCTTGGCAGAAACCGTTTATGTGGGAGGGGTGATGAAAATCACCCTGAGGACCGGTCCGGGTACCAAACATAAAATCCTTGCCATGGTGGCCACCGGGGATAGTCTGCAAATCCTTGAAAACGGCAGGGACTGGACCCGGGTGCGTAACGCCGATGGGCAGGATGGATGGGTCTTGACCCGCTTCATTACCCGGGAAGTGCCCATGAAACGCCAGGTGGATGAGCTGGAGGCAAAAAACAGGGCACTGACAGAGCAGGTGGAAAAAATCAGGGAAGAAAACAAAGATCTTGAAGCCACCCGGAAAAAACTTGAATTCATTGAAAATGCCTACAATGAATTAAAGCAGAAATCTGCGGATTTTCTTTCCCTGGAGACAGCCCATGAAGAGATGACCCAAGCATTTACCCGGCAGAAAGAAAGGGTGGTTCTACTGGAAAGTCGCTTGAGCAAGGAAGATATTAAGTGGTTTTTAAGCGGTGCCGGTGTCCTTGTGGTGGGCCTTCTTCTGGGGGTTAGCAGCAGAAAAAAGACGCGTTCCCGTTTATAGCCTTGAACCGTGGCACATATTATCCGGGCCGACCTGGGATCTACCAGTCCTTTTTTATCTGGTTCCCACAAACAGGGTGACAATACCCAGGGTCATCTGTTTCCATTTAATATTGCTGAATCCCGCAGATTTCATGGTGCCGGCAAAGGTGGGGGCATCCGGGAACCTTAATACCGATGCCGGAAGATAATGGTAGGCATTTTTGTTTTTTGAAAACAGCCCGCCGATCAATGGCAGTATCTTTTCAAAATAGGTGAGATACAGCCTTCTGAATCCCTTCTGTTCCGGGGCGGAAAGTTCCAGGATCACCACCTTCCCGTTTTTTTTAAGTGCCCGGTGAAATGAGATCAGAGCTCGTTGCCGGTCCATGATGTTCCGAATGCCAAAGGCAATGAGGACAGCATCAACGCTGTTGTCTTTGAAGGGCAGGGCAAGGGCATTGCCGGCGGCCAGCCCTATTTTCATGGAGCCGTAACAGGACATAATTTTTTGTTTTCCCAGAAACAGCATACCCGGGGAAAAGTCCGTACCCAACACAGATACACGGCTTCCTTTCTGCCTTTTGATTTCCAAGCCCACATCACAGGTACCACAGGCGACATCCAGTACCACCCCGCCATCGGGTATTTGTGCTGCCTTAACCATATGCCGCCGCCACATGACGTCCTGACGAAGGCTCAGACATCGGTTTAGAAAATCATATTTGGGCGCAATGCTGTCAAACATTCCTTTAATAAAATCAAGTTCCATACTCATTGTTGACATTCCAGATTTATGTTTTAGTTTTAAATGTTTATTGGGAATAGATCCGGGACTGGCTGGTATATGGTGTGGCACCCTTTTCATGAAGTGCATGAAAAGGGCTGAGGTGCTTGCTTTTTCTGAGCCTTCCCGGGCAGTATTAAAATAAAAAAACTGGATCATCGAGTAACACAATCGATTTAATTTATCAATCATTATACGTACCGTTGCAGGCATGGTGAGAATCTCTTGAGATTCCCATGCGTTAATTTGGGTATGATATCAACATCGGTGGCCCGGGGCAATGGGCCGACCAGTGAGCCGTTTTGTGTCGGTGTGCTTTTGACAAGATTAGGTTTATACAAAGCACAGGATCAACAGCCGTGCAATAACGAAAAACGGTCCTGCCCCCAAAGCAGCCGGGGTTGTTATAACGCCCGTTAATTTGAGCAGCTGAGACAGGGAATATATGTTAGATAAACGTGATTATTATGAAATCCTGGGGGCTTCCAGAGATGCCTCAAAGGATGAACTCAAGTCTAAGTATCGAAAACTTGCCATAAAATTTCATCCGGATAAAAATCCCGGAGATAAAGCCGCCGAAGAAAAATTTAAAGAAGCCTCGGAAGCATACGGGGTGCTTTCAGATGATCAGAAACGTCAAATTTATGATCAATTCGGGCACCAGGGGCTTGAAGGCGCAGGTGCCTCGGGTGGTGGCGGTTTTGAGGACGTCTTTTCCAGTTTTGGAGATGTTTTTGAGGATTTTTTTGGTTTCGGTGGAGGCCGGGGGGGGCGTGGCGGTCCCCGGGTGCAGAGAGGCGCTGACCTTCGCTATGATATGACACTTGACTTTATGGAAGCCGCCTTTGGGGTTGAGAAGATCATAGACGTTAAGAAGCTCGATAGTTGTGATGTGTGCGGGGGCAGTGGATGCAAGGAGGGGACCTCCCCTGAAACCTGCAATCATTGTAATGGCACCGGGCAGTTTATCCAGAGCCAGGGTTTTTTCAAGGTAAAAACCACTTGCCCATATTGTCGGGGCAAAGGCAAGTCCATTCCCCATCCCTGTCCCAAATGCGTGGGCAGTGGCCGCATGGAAATTTCCAAAAAAGTGTCGGTCAAGGTGCCTGCCGGTGTGGATACCGGGGCCAAGCTGCGCTTGACCGGTGAAGGCGAAAGCAGTGCTTCAGGCGGGCCTTCCGGGGATCTTTATGTGTTTGTCAGCGTAAAGCCCCACAAGCTGTTTAAACGAGATGGCACAAATATTATCTGTCTTGTGGATATTTCTTTTGTCCAGGCGGCCCTGGGCGATGAAATTACCATCCCCACCCTTGAAAGTGAAAAAGAGCTGAAAATTCCCAAGGGGACCCAGTATGGAGAAACCTTTCGCTTCAAAGGAGAAGGCATTCCCTCCCTGAGGTCCGGCAGACGTGGCGATCAGATTATCCAGGTGGATATCAAGACCCCCACCCGATTGTCCAAAAAACAGGAAAAACTCCTGCGTGAATTTGATAAACTGGATTCGGATAAGATATCAAATAAGCTGAAGCGACTCTTCAAGGGCATGTGAAGGGGGGCACCATGCCATTTTCATTGTGTCGGCAGGCAGACATGATTGTTTTTGTGTGAAATTTTATCCAAGAGTTTGGAATTGTTAGAGAATTTCTTTTTGGTTTTGGCTGGTGTCCACAGCCATGCATGTTTATATGAAAAGGTAGCCTTCAAGTCTATCTCAGCAGAGCCCCTCCCCCGATGGGCAATAGGAACCGGACAATCGAGCTGTCTACAGTTCCGGTCCGGGCCCATTGCCCGTCGGGGGAGGGGCGGCATAATGCCATTTTCTATCTTCGTTGTGTCCGCCAGGACATGCGGGTTATATGGATGCAGTGCTCATCCAGGGGAGATACAGATGTTTGAATTAAAGGTAAAAACCGATTTTGCCGCCGCTCACCAGCTTACCATGGTGGGAGAAAAGTGTGAAAACCTTCATGGACACAACTGGATTGTGGAGGTGTATGTCACGGGAGAAAATCTCAATGCCGCCGGTGTACTGGTGGATTTTGGGGATATCAAAAAACATGTGCGGGCCATCATGACGGAACTGGATCACAAGTTTCTCAATGAACTGGATGCCTTCAAAAACATTCAGCCGTCATCGGAGCAGATAGCCATCTACATTGCCGGAAGGCTGCAGGCCTGTCTGGAAGCGGATAAGCTTGATGTGCGAGTGTCCCGGGTATCGGCCTGGGAGTCTGCAGATGCCTGTGCCACATATATTCCCTCTGTGGAATAAAACACAAGGGCCTGTTCACAAGACCGGTCCCCTAATTATGACGACTGGTTGATGTGATGACTATTTCACGCAAATACACAAGTCAAAAGCAAAACGCCGTTTCCATTGAACAATGGAGCGGCGTTTTCTTTTGTGGGGTATGTTGGTCTGGGATTGAGCCATTTTCAATAATTCACCCCAGGCCATGTTGTGACCAAGCCCTCTTTATGCCATGGATGCCTGGACTTTTATAAGGGTTGCCTTGACCTCCTTATTCAGGAAGAAATCAAGTTTCTGATACCGTTCTTTGTCCAACAGCTTTTTTTCCATGTCCACCGCCGCATCCCGTCTGAACTCCTGCTTTAATCGTATGAAGGGGGTTCCTGGGGTATCCATCCATGACGAAACAATTGTTTTTGCCCGGTCCATGAGTGCCTCCGGGGGGAGGAGTTCATCAACTATTTTCTTTTTCAAGGCATCTTCTGGGCCCATGAGTTCACCAAAATAAATAAGATCCCGGTAGGTTATATCGGTATCAAGACCGAATCTCATGACGGCGGTCTGCACCGCTGATAACGGCACCCCAATGTTGATTTCCGACATGCCCACCCTGGTTTTGGGATGGTTGGACAAAAGTCGGTAATCTGATGCCATGCCGATGAGCAGGCCGCCGGCAACGGCATGACCGTTCATGGCGCATACAACGGGTTTGGCACAGCTGAATACCTTAAAAAATACCTGATCTGCCAGAGCAATGAACCCTCCGGCTTCTTCCAGGGTTTCAAAGGCGATGAAGGTATTCAGATCAAAGCCGGTGGAAAAAAAGCGGTTTTGTCCGGTGAGGATCATTCCCTTGATTTCAGCTTTGGTGTTTACCTGATCCACGGCCTGTAGAAGGTCTCTCAGGGTCTGCAGATCCATGGCACTGGTTTTTCCGCCTGCCAGTTGCGCAATGAGGATCTTGTCTTCAATGTGTGTTTTCAGCATGGATAAAACTCCTTGAATCTTGATGCTCAGGTCTTTGGGGGACTATGCCGAAGTATGTATTGCAAAAGGGCCGCCGACGGTCCCGGGTCGGATCGGATGGTCGTTGGCGGCGGCATAATGCCATTTTCATACTTCGTTGTGTCCGCCAGGACATGCCCGTTATATTAAAAAAACGCCACGGGCAGGCCGCATTCTGATCCGGGCCTGCCCACAGTAAAAAAAGCGGGCTTGGTCACAACATGGGCCACTTTGGGGTGGGGTCAGGCTTGCGTTATTGGCATTATCGTTGGCTTTGGCGTTTGCACAGGCTGTTGTCAATAACGCCAATAACACAAGCCTGACCCCGTTGGCCCGCCAACGGTGACGGGTGGCCCATCTTATGACCAAGCCCAAAAAAGCTTAAGAGTCGGCTTCTTGCCTATGACATGAAACTCCAGAGAACACCGGCTGCCACGGCGGAGCCGATGACGCCGGATATGTTGGGGGCCATGGCATGCATGAGCAGAAAATTGGTGGGGTCTTCCTTCTGACCAACGATTTGCACCACCCTTGCCGAATCGGGGACTGCGGAGACACCGGCTGCCCCCAGGAGGGGGTTGATTTTGCTTTTTAAGAACAGGTTCATGAATTTGGCAAACAGCAGACCGCAGGCTGTGGCAACGCAGAAGGACAGCGCACCAAGCACAAATATGCCCACGGACTGGCTGGTGAGAAACACATTGCCCTGGGTGCTGGCACCCACGGTGACCCCAAGCAGAATGGTGACGGAATCAATGATGGCATTTCTTGCTGCAACTGCCAGACGTTCGGTTACCACGGCTTCTTTCAAGAGATTACCAAAGCACAGCATGCCAAGCAGGGGCAGGGCAGCAGGTGCCAGAAAGCAGCACAGCAGAAAAGCAACAATGGGGAAAAGCATTTTTTCTCTTTTGGAGACTTCCCGGGGCTCTTCCATGCGGATGAGACGTTCTTTTCGAGTGGTGAGCAGCTTCATGATGGGGGGTTGGATCACCGGTACCAGGGCCATGTAAGAGTACGCAGCCACGGCAATGGGGCCGATGAGTGTGGGGGCCAGTTTGGCGGTGAGGAAGATGGCTGTGGGGCCGTCGGCACCACCGATGATGCCTATGGATGCCGCTTCATTGGGGGCAAACCCCAGTGCCAGCGCTCCAAGAAATGTGATAAAAATACCTGCCTGGGCTGCAGCACCCAGAAGCATCAGCACCGGCCTGGCCAGCAGGGTTGAAAAATCGGTCATTGCCCCTATGCCAAGGAAGATCAGGGGTGGATAAATCCCTTGGGTAACTCCGAAATAGAGATAGTGAAGGACACTGTTGTCTTCATAAATCCCCAATCCCAGTCCCTGAAATACAGGGATGTTGCCCATGAGCATGCCAAATCCGATGGGAACCAGTAAGAGGGGTTCGTAATGCTTGGCAATGCCAAGGTATATAAACGTCATGCCCACAAGGATCATGACAATGTTGCGGTAGTCGCAAAGATAAAAACCGGTATTTTGAAAGAAATCTACAAATAAGTGCTCCATAGCGTATGCCTCTGCGTGGATGGTTAGGGTTTGTTATGAAACCAGGGTCTTAAATTGAGAAATGTCCCAGATATGATAGCCCTGGGTATCATCCACAATGATATTTGTTTCAAGGAGAATGGCAAGGGTCGTATGGGGATGATCAATACCACTGACCCGGGCCAGGCTTAACAGTCGTGGCAGGGAAAAATGTTCGTTGAGGGTTTCGGCCAGAAGCTTGAACTGCCGTGCGCTTTCCTTCTGTCCGGGGGTAAGTTGAACCTGGGGTTGGGTCATGACGGGTTCTTTTTTTCGGAACAGGGACAGTTCATTCCTGTGTTCCCACAGATCCAGCAGTTTATGAATCTGGGCGATGGCCATGGATAACATTACCAGACCCGTAAATACAATGGTTACGCCCACAACGGAGATGGCCCATCCATTGTGTGCATTGATCGCGTTTAAACCGTACACATTTGCCTCCATGTTAATAGTGGTAATCCTCGTCGGGAAGATTTTGTTCTGTAATAAAGGGATACATAAGGGTGTGATGCCTGACCCAAGACTGCATGAACATCTCCGCCGCCGGTGAATCCTCCTGGATGAAGGTCAGGAAGGCATCTCTGGGGATTACGGCAATTTCACAGTAAGTCAGGGCAGTGAGGGTGGCGATGTATATCCCCTTTGATGATAACAGTTCCAGGCCGATGAAATCCCCTGGTTTTTTCATGACAGCCGATTTTCCATCTTGCAATGCAACAAGGATGGTTCCTGTGTGCAGCACAAAAAAGAAGGTGGCGGTGTCGCCCTGGGTAGTAAGGGTTTCTCCGGCTTGAACAGTCCTTGTTTCCATGACTTCCCTGAGTCCGGCGAGGTCATTTTCTGCAAGATTACTGAAGAGCTCACTTTTTTTAAGGATGTTGATTGCGCTTTCCATTCTCTCCTCATTCGATTTTGTGTGGGGGGATTAATTTAATACAAATCAATTAAATAAGCACAAAACAGGACATCTGTCGATAAAATTTTTAGCCATGGGATAAAATGTGGACCTTTTCACAATATGCCTTCATGTGGTTACTGACCCCGAAAATATGCATATCCATGGCCGATTTATGCATATGAAAGCCTTACACTGGGCGCAGAATTTTTCAGGCTGTTTTTTTTGGATCATAATGGTTGACGGCATTGGAAAAAATATCGTAAAATGCCCAAATTTATATAAACAGCAGGGGGATACATGGGTGTGTTTCCCAGACAATTGGAAAGTTCACTTCAACAACAGGAGCATAATATGGATTTGACCCGACGGATACTGTTATTCTGTCTTTGCCTGATTTTTGCGGCAGGAAGCGTCTTTGCTGCGGACAAGAAAATAAAAGCCGGTTTTATTTATGTGGGGCCGGTGGGAGACTATGGATTTTCCTATGGCCACGACCAGGGAAGACAGTTTGTGCAGCAAAAATTTCCCTGGCTTGAAACCGTTTATATCGAATCCGTGCCCGAATCGGATTCTGCCCGAATCATTGATCGTTTTATTCAGGAGCAGAAGTGCGATGTGGTGTTTACCACAAGTTTCGGGTACATGGACGACACCGTGGCGGCCGGTAAAAAATATCCCGATAAGATTTTCATGCATTGTTCCGGTTTTAAAAATGGAGACAATGTGGGCACCTATTTCGGGGATCTTTATCAGATGTATTATCTCAACGGACTCATGGCCGGTGCGTTGACCAAAAGCAACAAAGTGGGGTACGTGGGTGCCTTCCCCATTCCCGAGGTGGTTCGTCACATCAATGCCTTTGCCCTGGGAGTCAAGGCCGTGAATCCTGCTGCAAAGGTGGATGTGCGCTGGATCTACGCATGGTATGGGCCGGACAAGGCCAAGGAAGCCACAGAATCCCTCATTGCTTCCGGATGTGATGCCATTGCCTTTACCGAAGATACTCCTGCTGTCATTGAGGTGGGCCAGGATCACAGTGAAAAGGGCGAGCAGATTTACACCTTCAGCCATTACAGCCCCATGCAGCCCTATGGAAAAGACTCTGTGGTCTCAGGGCAGCTCATGAACTGGAGCGGCATGTATGCCAAAGTTCTTCAGGATGTGTACAACGGTACCTGGACCAATGAAGACATGTGGTGGCTTGCGGCCGAAGGTGCGGCCCTTCTTGGTGGCAGTGAGGATGATATCATCAACCCCAAATTCGTGGACGATCTGAAAAAAGTAGAGGTAAATACCCCGGACTTGGGAAAACTGTCCGTGTATGATCTTGTGGTCAAACGGTATGCCCAGATGAAGGAGGGCGTTGATATTTTTGATCCTTTTAATGGCCCCATTGTGGATAACACCGGTGCCGTCAAGGTAAAGAAAGGTGAACGTGCTTCCAAGGAAGACCTTCTGGGTATCATGTACTATGTGGACAATGTCAAGGGATCTGTTCCCCAATAAGTATGCCGTGCTGGTGACCGGAACCGCAAGGCTCAGTCCTCGCCGTTTCCGGGTACCTATGGTGTCGTTTTGAAAAAAGGACCGGGTGGCAGGTGCCGGGTGAAAGAACAGGGTGGTTTTATCTGCCCGGAATCATCCGTACCACAGGCCATTCGGTCCTGTTTTTTGGATAAATTGCCCAGTGTGGCAGAAATTAGAACAAATCCCTGTTGTTTCAGGAGATATATGAAAAAAATAGATACGCTTGAAATGCGGGATATTTCAAAATCATTTCAGGGCGTTCCCGCCAACCAGGGAATTCATCTCCAGGTGAAGTCAGGAGAAATTCTGGGGCTTCTGGGGGAGAACGGTGCCGGCAAGACGACGTTGATGAATATCCTTTATGGGTTGTACCAGCCCGACGGGGGGGAGATTCTGATCAATGGAAAGTCGGTTAAAATTGACTCCCCCACCTCTTCCATTGCCCATGGCATCGGCATGGTGCATCAGCACTTCATGCTTGTGCAGAATCATTCGGTGATTGAAAACATCGCCCTGGGATATAAAAACACCCCCTTTTTCTTTCCCAAGATCCGTATCCGGGACCAGGTGGTGGCCTTTGCGGAAAAATTTAATTTCACCATTGATCCCGCAAAAAAGGTCTGGCAGCTTTCCGCAGGGGAGCAGCAGCGGGTGGAGATCATCAAGGCCCTTTTAAACGGTGCTGATCTCTTGATACTGGATGAACCCACTTCCGTGCTGACCCCCCAGGAAATTGAAGAGCTGTTTCGCATTTTAAAGGACATGAAGGCCCAGGGGCACATGGTGATCCTCATCAGTCATAAACTCGATGAAATCATGGATGTATGCGACCGGGTCACTGTGCTCCAGAAGGGAAAAATTGTGGGCAATGCCGACACCAAAGGCATGGACAAGCAGTCCCTTGCCCGCATGATGATCGGAAGAGATGTGCTTTTTAATGTGCACAGGGAAAAGATCACCGCCGGTGAAAAGGTGCTTTGTGTTCAACATCTTCATGTGCTGGGCGACAAGGGCCTTCCCTGTGTGAAGGATGTTTCCTTTGACATCCATCGCAATGAGATTTTCGGGGTGGCCGGGGTGTCCGGTAATGGGCAGCGGGAACTGGCAGAAGCCATCACCGGCATACGTCAGGTTACTTCGGGAAAGGTGTTTTCCCAGGGGATGGACATCACCAATATGTGCCCCCGGCGTATCTATGACAGCGGGGTGAGCCATGTACCTGAAGAACGCATCAAATTTGGCATTGCCCCTGGACTCTACCTCTACGACAATGCCATCTTAAAGCAGCATCATCTCAAGAAATTCTCCAGAAACATGTTTCTGGAATATGACCGCATTAAACAGCACACAAGCGCCCTGGTGGACGATTACCGGGTGGCAACTCCCTCCATAGATGTGGAAATAAAAAATCTTTCCGGCGGAAATATTCAAAAATTGATACTTGGACGTGAGATCAGTGAGGCCCCTGCACTTCTGGTGGCCTCCCATCCCACTTACGGACTTGATGTGGGTGCCACGGAATATCTGAGGGAGCAGCTGCTTAAACGCCGTAAGGAAGGAGGGGCAGTGCTCTTATTTTCCGAGGATCTGGAAGAAATTTTTGAACTTTGTGACCGCATCGCCGTGATGTTCCAGGGAGAATTCACCGGAATCCTGGATTCGGCGGATGATAAACGAGCCTCGGACATCGGATTGATGATGGCGGGTTCTCTACGATTTTAACCACTGTTCCAGTAAGTTTGTCTTGTGCGGCAAGGCCCCACAGATAAATCCCCTGGACGGTTCTGGATTAAGATATTATGCTTAGAATTAAAGTAACTGATCGGGATCGCATTACCCCGATTCAGTCCCTTGTGACCAATATCCTCTCCCTGCTGGCGGCCCTGGTGGCTGTGGGCATCATTTTTATGGTGTGCGGGGTGAATCCTTTCTTTGCCATTTCAAAGATTTTCATGGGTTCGTTCGGCTCCATGTACGGTTTTAAAGAGACAGTGACCAAAGCCATTCCCCTGGTGCTCATAGGGGGGGGGCTTACCCTGGCTTTTCGGGCCAAATTCTGGAACATCGGGGCTGAAGGTCAGCTACTCATGGGTGCCGTCTGCGGTGCATGGGTGGGGCTGGCATGGGGGGCGTACCTGCCGCCTTTTCTCATTGTACCCCTGATGTTTGCCGCAGGTTTCCTGGGGGGGGCATTGTGCGGGCTGATTCCGGCATTTCTCAAGATAAAGTTTGCCATCAATGAGGTGATTTCCACTTTAATGCTGAACTATATCTGTGCTGAATTTCTTACCCTTCTCATTGTGGGCCCCTGGAAGGGGAAGAGCCGGTTTGGATTCCCCGGCACGGATAATCTGCCTGATGCCGCAATTCTGGGGGTGATTCCCGGCTCCAGAATTCATTATGTAACCCTGGTCCTTGCCATTATCTGTGTTGTGATTTTAACCATCATTGTTTATCGCAGCCGGTTCGGCTATGAGGTGCGTGTCATCGGAGAAAACCCTGAAGCCGGGCGTTATGCCGGCATTAATTTTTTTAAAACCAGTATGGTGATCATGTTCATCAGCGGCGGTCTTGCCGGTCTTGCCGGGGTGGGTGAAGTGGCCGGTATCCATCACTACCTCGGGTATCCTTCGGCCATCTCATCAGGGTATGGATTTACGGCCATTATTGTGGCCTGGCTTGCCAAGCTCAATCCCCTTTATGCCATTGTATCCGGGGTGTTTTTTGCAGGTATCCTGGTGGGTGGGGATGCCATTCAGATGTCTCTTGGGCTGCCGGCGGCCACGGTTCAGATTGTCAACGGAACCCTTCTGGTGTTTCTCATCATGGGGGATTTCTTTATCAAAAATAAACTGACATTTCATCGAAACACAGCGGCAGAATGTTAGATAAAATATAGGAACCTGTATGGATGATGTAATAATTTCAGTGCTCCAGCGCACCATGGTGGCGGGGACGCCCCTGCTTCTGGGTACGGTGGGTGAAGTGATCTGCGAACGATCCGGGATATTAAATCTGGGGGTGGAAGGGGTGATGTCCCTGGGGGCCGTGGTGGCCTTTATTGTGACCTACACCACGGGCAACCCCTGGCTGGGGCTCATGGCGGCCATTGGCGTGGGCATGGTGATTTCCCTTCTCCATGCCTTTGCCTCGGTGACCCTCCAGGCCAATCAAGTGGTATCGGGACTTGCCCTTACCATGATTGGCCTGGGATTATCCGGAATGCTTGGGAAAGCCTATGTGGGAAAACCCCTGGCCGTGAAAATGAATGATGTGGCCATTCCTTTCTTGTGCGATATCCCTGTTGTGGGGGCGGTGTTTTTCCGGCAGACTCCCTTTTTCTATATGGCCGTTTTACTGGCCCTGGTGGCCTGGTTTTTTCTGGAGCGGACCCGGCTGGGAATCAAGGTGCGGGCCACCGGCGAGCATCCCCGGGCCGCTGAAACACAAGGGGTGAATGTCACCCTGATTCGGTATTTCTGTGTGATGATCGGCGGCGGGTTTTCCGCCATGGCCGGGGCACATCTGTCCACCTCTTACAGTAAATCATGGATTGAGGGAATGACCGCCGGCCGGGGCTGGATCGTCATTGCCCTGACCATATTTGCCCTGTGGAATCCCGGCAAGGCCATTGGCGGCGCTTTTTTATTCGGCGGTATTTTTGTGCTCCAGTATCTGCTGCAGCCCCTTGGTATTTCCCCCAATTTCCTGGCCATGCTGCCCTACGGGGCCACCTTATTGATTTTGATTCTCATCGGTCTGGGGGACAAGCGAAAATTAAGCGCACCGGCCCAGCTGGGGGAACCTTATAAACGGGGAAACCGATAGATTTTTATCGCTGATTAACTTCGTGTTAAGTGCGCCTGCGGTGCACTTAATGCTGAGTTGGAACAGTCAACCCACGTGGGTCGTTCCTCAACTTGGCATTATTGGGGCAGGAAAATCGGGCTTGGTCACAACTTGGGCCACCTGCTTTAAAAATTTTTTCAATTTTCCGTTGGGAGGCGGGGTCATGATTTAACGAGGACCAGCCCGGTCCAGTTTTTTTCATCGGCCCGCCATTTCTCGTTAAATCCCCTTGATTTATACGTTTGCATCAGGAGAGGGGCCTCTTCCGGGCGGATACCGGAAAAAATCATCACAGCCCCTTTTTCGGTGATGGTGTCGAAAAGTTCCGACAGGGATGTCAGGGTGGGAAAGCGCAGGTTGGCACATACCAGGGAAAATGCCGTGGAAGTCGGGGATAGTTCCCGGTGGGACACCGTTATCTGATCACTTAAATGGTTCAAGGCAATATTTTTTTCGGCCTCTGCAGCGGCCACGGGATCATTGTCCAGGGCAAGGCAGTGGCTCATACCCGCCTTAGCAGCGGCAATGGCCAGCACCCCGGAGCCGGTGCCCACATCCACGGCCTTGCGGGTCATATTATCCGAAGGCAGGAATGAGTTCTCAATAAGGGCATATTCCATGGCCCGGAGGCATAACCGTGTGGTGGGATGTCGACCGGACCCAAAGGAAATCCCCGGCCGGATTCGGATTTCAAAGGTGTCCTTTTCCTGCGCCCAGGGAAAACCCAGTGGAGACAGGATGAAATGATCGGTGATCCGAACGGGCTTTGCAAAGGACGGCTCAATGCAGGTGGCGCCAAACACATAGCTGTAGCTCAGGGCACCATTGTCTAAAAGTGTCCGGATGGCGGATTTTACCTCACCTGGGGTGGCCCCCCGTTCCCGGCAGGTCTGCCGGATAAGTGCCTGGGGGGTCAGCCGGGTTTCAGCATCCGTGACTGTGGTCAGAATGTGGTCAGGAAGGGAATATGTATTCAATGAAATCTCTTATTTAAGCGTTTTCCCTTCTTTTTTCAGCAATTGACTGTACCAGTTGGAAAATTCAAACATTCCCCTGATTTTTTCATCATTGTTGATGATCCCGAGGCACATTTCAAAGGCTCCCTGGGCAAAGGAGTTGGAATAATCGTCGTGGCTGGTCTGCTGGAGAAATTGGCTGATCAGCATCTGGGAGGTGCGTTTGGTTCCGTCCATGCGGATGTCAATGGGGTCTTTGGGGGTCTGGATGGGGTCCCATTTATCATACCCGATTTTGTTCATGATCTGTTTTTGACCCCGTTTGCCCATGGCGTCAAAAATAGCTTTTTTCCGGGCCGCTATTTCTTCATCGGTAAAGTTATCCATTTTTTTTCATCCCAAAAAAATCTTCATTGAAATCGGTGATCAAGGCCATGGAAACCGGTATGAGCATCTCACAGACCTTTACGTTTTCGGCCTTTACTGCGGCGGTGAGTTCCGCAGATATCAGCTGGAGCTGGGCATAGAGTGCATCCATGTTCACTGTGGGGTATTTGCCCCCCTGTTCGAAGTTGGTGCTTCCGCAGATGTGGCTTTTTCCGGCTGTTGCCGTGGGAATGCCGTAGATTCTGCAGGTTATGGGTCTTGAGTCATAGAGAATACACAGGTTATCTTCCCCTAAAAGTGGACAGCGCATGCGTTCCTGGGACATGGTGGCCAGCACTTCCAGTTCTTCTCCGCCTGCTCGCACGGCTTTATGGGCATCTCGTTTCATTTTAAACAATGCTCTGTCAACCCTGGCTGCCTGGTCAATGAGAGTACTTTTTTCCGTACCTGAAAATTTCTCCCGGAATTTATGATTGAGGTAGACGGCTTCAATGAGGGGGATATCAAAAATGGCGTAACAGCAGTCGCAGCACTTTTCACGGCAGGCCACCTCCCTGGGATATTCAGATTTTACCTTTTCAAAAATGCCGTCAATGATGGATACCAGTGCTTCATACTTTGCAAAATGTTCTTTAAAATCCATGAAAGTTAATCCTTTTATTTCCCGATGCAGAATTGACTGAAAATTCTGTCCAGGATATCAATATCTGCGGTATCTCCGGTTATTTCTCCAAGTGAAGTCGCTGCCATCCGGATGTCAATGGCAAGGGTTTCCTCCTCTTTGTGCTGCTTTAAATTCTGTCTGGCACAGTAAAGGGCGGTTCTGGTTTTTTCAAGGGCAAGTTTATGCCTCAGGTTGGGGACCACACTGGTGGGGTCTATCCTGTCCGCCGCTGAAATTTCCAGGATCTGTTTTTTCAGATCGTTGATTCCCATGCCGGTGCGGGCGGATATCAGGGCATGGGGCAGGTGGTGTAGCTCATGGGGCAGTTGTGGTGTAAAGCCCGGGGGCATGAGATCCATTTTGTTAAATACAAGAAGAACCTTGTCATGGGAGTCGGAAATGCTTTTGAGCGCCTGGGCATCTGTTTCTTCCCCGGCGGTTCCCATGAAAAGCACCATGTCTGACAGGGCAATGCGTTCCTTTGCCTTTTTAATGCCGATCTGCTCCACCGGGTCCGTTGTGTCGTGCATGCCTGCGGTGTCGGAAATCATAAAGGGCACTCCGTCAATGTTGAGTCCCTCTTCAATGAGATCCCGGGTGGTTCCCGGTATGGCGGTGACGATGGATCTTTCGGATTCCAGGAGACAGTTCATGAGACTGGATTTTCCCACATTGGGAGCGCCACATATGACAAGTTTGATGCCATCCCTTAAAAAATGGCTGTTTTCATAGGCTTTGATGCCTCCATCGCAGATGGCAATCACCGCATCCATGTGTTCCAGAAACGGTTTTACCCGTATGAGATCCACGCCTTCATCCGGGAAATCAATTGCTGCCTCAATGAGGGTCAACATACCAAGGAGGCGTTCCCGCCCATCATTAATGGCATCTTTGAGTTGGCCTGTGGCCTGGGTTGCCGCTATTTTCATGGACGCTGTGGATCTGGCGGATATGATGTCGCAGATGGCCTCGGCCTGGGTGAGATCTATGCGCCCGTTTAAGAAGGCACGTTTGGTGAATTCACCGGGTTCAGCAAGGCGGGCACCTGCGGTGGTAAGGCATTCCAGGATGGCACGCATCACCATGGGACCGGCATGGGCATGGATTTCCACCACATCTTCCCGGGTGTAGGATTTCGGTGCCCGCATGGGAATGAGAAGCACCTCGTCCAGAAGAAGTTTGTTTTGGGGGTGGAAGACATATCCGTGGAGTACCCGGTGGGATTCCAGCTGGTGGCAATCCATGGGGCCCTGAAGGCTTGTTCCGAACAGTCCGGATATGACGGACAGGGTCAGGGGGCCGGAAATGCGGATGATACCGATTCCCCCCATTCCGGGGGGGGTGGCAATGGCTGCAATGGTGTCTTGGATCATGGAACTATTTCTGGGTGTTCCTTCTTTTTTTGTAGCCCCTTTTTTTGGGGAAAATGACCAGCCTTCGGTAATAGCCGTCTCCCATGCTCTGGGTTCTCACCCGGGCATCGTCCTTCAAGGCCAGATGTACAATGCGGCGGTCCTGGGCTGTCATTTGATTAATGGTGGCCGGCTTTCCTGTTTTGTGTGCCTTGTCAGCCATTTTATGGGCCAGAGTTCTCAGGTTTTCCTTCCGGGTTTCCATGTAGCCTTCTATGTCCACCTTCAGGCGTACCCGGGATTCGCTGTACCGGTTGATGATTTTATCGGTGAGGAACTGCATGGCCTCCAGGGTCTGTCCTCTTCTGCCGATGAGAACCCCGGAGTTACCGCCTTCCACCCTTAAAAGCAGCCTGTCCTCGTCCCGAAGGGCCACCACTGTGGCATCAGAGGTCATTAGGTCCACCATTTTCTGGAGGGTTTTCCGGCCCAATTCCATGGCGGTTTCAGACACATCAACCGCAATTTCGTCAACGTACTTGGGGGGAAAACCTTCATCCCGGTCATCCAGCACGGGCTCGTCATCTGTTTGGGAAAGGAAACCTTTATCTTGGTCATTGACAACGGGTGTATCATCGGTCCTGGAAAGGACGGGTGAAAATTCCGGTTCTTTTTCAGGTTTTTCGGAAAACACCTTTTCCTTTTTGTGCGGCGTTTCGTTTTCCGGTTTTACCTGCTCCATGAACATGGGCTCGGCTTCCGGTGGCAAGGTTTGGGATGCCTGGGTCGGAACCTTCGGGGCAGGTCGTTTAGCCCTGGGGGCCGGAGCCGGTTTTTTCCGTGGAGTCGGGGAGTCACCAGAGGTTTTTTCAGACCTGGGTGCGGGTTTTCTGGGCGTTTTTTTCTTGGTTCCGGTGGCCTTGAATTTTTTTCCGGAAGGTACAACAGGCTCCGGCGCTGGCGGCGGATCTTCAGCAAAGGCCTCATCCACAATGGACATGATGCCCTGGAGATCGGCATCTCCCGCATCGGATGCAGGCGAAGAGTTAGCTGTCTTTTTTTCCGGCAGGGTTACCCGAATTCTGGCTTTTTTTACACCGACTATGCCGAAAATTCCGGAGGAACCAGAAGAAATTACGTCATAAACCAGCTGTTTTTTGGATACGTTTAATTCTGAGCAGGCTTTTTCAATGGCCGCGTCAATATTTTTTCCATTAAATTCCTGGGTCTGTTTCATTACACCTCCGGGTTAGGCAAATTTCTTTTGAATATAATACTGCTGGCCAATGGAGAGAACGTTATTAACAAGCCAGTAAAGTACAAGTCCGGCAGGAAAGTTCACAAAAATAACGGTCATGAATATGGGCATCAGCATCATCATCTTTGCCTGGGTGGGATCACCGGTGGTAGGGGACATCTTCTGCTGCAGAAACATGGAGCCCCCCATGATGATGGTGAGCACCGGGATACCATAGGGTGCCTGCATGAAGGGAATGGCAAGATCAAAGGTAAAAAGGCGGTCCGGGGCTGAAAGATCCACGATCCATCCCATGAAGGGGGCATGGCGCAATTCTATGGCCTGGTACAGCATGCGATAAAGGGCAAAGAAAATGGGCATCTGAACAATCATGGGAAGACAGCCGCTCATGGGATTGACCTTGTATGTCTTGTAAAGGCCCATCACTTCTTGATTCATGCGCTGTTTGTCATCCTTGTATTTTTCCCGAAGTTCCATCATCAGGGGCTGAAGCCGTTTCATATCACTCATGGACTTGTAGCTTTTGCTGCCAAGGGGCCAGAATATGATTTTAATCAGAAGGGTGAGTAAAATGATGGCAATGCCGTAATTGGGAATGATATCGTGGATCAGATTCATGCCGATGAGGCAGGGTTTGGCCAGAATATCAAACCATCCGAAATTGATTGATTTTTTCAGGTTGTTGTCGTAGGCACTGAGGATTTTCAGGCTTTTGGGTCCCATGTACAGCTGAAAGGCAAGGGTTGCCTGTTGTCCCGGATCAATGCGATCCATGGGCTGGATGTAGATGCTGTTGACGATGTCTCCATTCAGGGCAAGTTTAAGTTTTGCGTCTGCGGGGGTCACCGGTACAAGGGCAGCAATAAAATATCTCGCACTGTTGCCGATCCATTCAACGGTGCCTGAAAAAGTGTCTTTTTCAGCAATGTCGTCGGGATCAATTTCTTCAAGCTTGGTGTTGATAAGGGCCACGGGGCCATTGGCACCGAATTGGGCTGTGCTGGATTTGTCTTGGTTCAGGCGGTGGGGCAGAATAATTTCCAGGGCATCTTTCATCGGTAACGGAGAACTGTTCTTAACAATGACATCCATGTTGATGAGATAGGTGTCAGCGGAAAATGTGAATACCTTTTCCACTGTGATACCATGGGGAGATGTCCAGGAAAAAACCATGGTTTTTTCCCCGCTGCCCACCCGATTTTTCAAAGTGTCCGTGTGGGCGGTGAAAACAGCGGTATCAAGCCCGGGAATGCTTTTTCCCTCAAGATTAACGGTGAATATGCCAGTGGGAAGATCGGCGGGGACTATCTGTTTTAAAGGAGAGTCAGCTTCAACACGTTCCCGGTAGTCATTTAGAGTAAAGCTTGTCACAGCTGCCCCGAACTCAGATATGTCGATGTTGTACAGGGGGGTTTCCACTGTCAGGGTTCTGGCGTTTTTCCTCAGGGTGGCATCCATTGCCGTCATAGTGCCTTGGCGGTTTTGAATCCCGGTTTCGGTGGAGGATGTCTGTGACGTTACAGTCAGGGGGGCAACGGTTGTTTTCCCGGTCTCCTGGATAGTCCCGGACGAAGGATCCATCACCTCCTCATTGTTAACAAAGAGGGTGTTCCAGCCGACGATAATAACTATAGAAAGAATAATGGCAATGAATAACCGTTTTTGCTCTTCCATCTTGTCTCCCGCGATGCGTGATGAATATTATGGTATGTGTTTTAGAATGAAAGGGAAAATGGGGAAGAGATCATGATATACGTGTCTTCAGGGAACAGGATCAACCCCTCCCGGATGAAAAGGGTGGCATTTGAGTATCCGCTTTAGAGCAAGAAAGCTGCCTTTAAGGCTGCCATGCTTTTTGACAGCCTCAAACGCATATTCTGAACATGTCGGATAGAAACGGCATACCGGTCCTGTCAGGGGGGATATCAAGCATTGATAAACTTTTATAAAGAATAGGATTGCCTGCTGGATCATTCAGAGGCTCCTTCGATTTTTTTAAAAAGTCTATCAAGTTCGTTGGGAATCTGTTGGTTGGTCAGATGGGCTGCATATTTTCTTGCAATAATATTGATATCCCATTTCCCCGGCAGAAAATCTCTGTTTAGTCTGTAAAATTCTCTGACCAGCCGTTTGATTCTATTCCGCGCCACCGCGTTTCCCACTTTTTTGGATACAGTTATCCCGATGCGACTTCTTCCCAAGGCATTTTCCTCATAGTTGGCC
Source organism: uncultured Desulfobacterium sp. (assembly GCA_963674605.1). GTDB lineage: Bacteria > Desulfobacterota > Desulfobacteria > Desulfobacterales > Desulfobacteraceae > Desulfocicer. Next base: position 4,847,991 of record OY771474.1, read on the forward strand.
AGGAAGAAACGTGTCTGTATCCTTTTCCCATGTCTGGATAAAAGTAAAAATTGAGCTCTTTTCAGGAGCCGCTGCTCTTTTGTAAATAGATACTTGCCCAATGGTCAAGCGTTCTCTATCAGGCCGACAGCTTTTTGCGGCCCTTGGCCCTTCTGCTGTTCACAATGCGTCGTCCGGCAGCGGTGGACATTCTTTTCAGGAAGCCATGTTTTCTGGCACGTTTAATTCTGCTGGGCTGGAAGGTTCTTTTCATCTGTAAATCCTTATGTTTCGTTTTTGTTTAGTCATGGTGTTGCCGCAGGGGAGGGGGTTCCAAGTTGGGTAAATCCCCTGCTGCCATAAACATGAAACTTTAAATCATTATTCTTCAAGTGTCAAGAATCAATTGATTTTTTCGGACAGGCCAAGTCATCTGAAAATACTCTGATGCCTGTTTGTCGGAAGCTTTAGGGATTTTGTGCCATGTTTCTTATTTTTCTTCCCATGATTGCACTTGCCGGAAAATTAATTTTCTGTATACTGATTTAACCCAGTACCTGTATGTCGGACCTTGATAACCTTTAATTGGGATTGGCCATAACATCTGGAACTTCGGCCATTCATCATAATTGCCTGGCCCCACCCAAAAGTGGCAGATTTTATTACCAAATCCCCTTAAATTTAAGGATGCAGTCTTTTTTTTGAATTTCAGGAGAGCTGTATTCGGCTGTGTTTGCCTTTTTCTCATTTTGTTTGCCCTGATAAGGGAATGAATTATATGACTCAAAAAATAATGGTACTCCTTGGAGAAGATTCAACTGAAATTGATGGATCTCTTTTAACGCTGCTGGAAAAAAACGGGATGCGGTGCTTTACCTGTGCCAATGGTATTGACCTGGTCCGACGGGCAATTTTAAAAAATCCAGATGTAATTCTTATTGATGTCTCACTTGCCCGCCTGAACGGATATCAGTGTGCAAGATTGTTGAAATATGATTCCGTCACCCGTAATACGCCCATTATTCATTTTGGGATGGGCGCAAGCCCCGTGGACCATTACTGGAGCAAGGTGTGCGGAGGAGACCTGTTTCTTGATCTGCCTCTTGGGCCGGGAGTTCTGGAGAGCGCCATAGGCTCACTGGTGTCGGAGACTGCCAAGCGGTCTAGACCCGTTACCTCCGCAAATATTATTCCTGAAATGAGCGATCAGGCGATTCTGGGGCTTGCCACCAATATACTTGAGCAGGATCTGCTGCGGCTAAATATTTTAAAAGAGATCAATATGGTGGACACCATTTCCGGTACTCCCGGAGAGCTGGTCTCTTCAGTGTTTGCCATCATTAATTCCCTTTATCCCTTTTCTTCGGGATCGGCGCTGCTGATTTACGAGGATCACATTGACTTTTATTTCTGCAGAAAGGGAACCACCGGGCTCAGCCGCGCCACTGAGATTAAATCCTTAATCCTTGATCAGTTAAAGCGTCGCCAGGATGTGTACATTGATCCTGAAATGGTGGTTGATATTTTCCTTGAATCAGAGCTCTCCTGGCCGGCATCCGATGACAATGAAGACGTGTATCTTCACATCGGTGAGCCCCAGGGGCCGGTACAGACGGCCCTGGCGTTTGAGAATATTCATCTGGAAGGGTATAATCGGGAAGAGAAATCTATTTTTCATGTGGCCCTGGATCTTGCCCGGGGGGTTATAGAAAAAAAGATTTTTTTTCGGATGAATCAGGAGCTGTCTTTAATTGACATTACAACCCGGGGGTATTCCATTACATTTTTCATGGAAGTCCTGGGCCGGGAAATGGAAAATGCCACACGCCATAATTATATCATTACGCTTTTTACCCTGCTGTTTGTTAATTTTTCCGCACTCACAAAGGGCATGGACACCGAACAGCTCAAAATTCTCATCAAAGCCGTGCAGACATCTATTTTAAGAAGTATGCGTAAAACCGATGTGGTGGCCCGGTGGAATCAGGCCAATTTTGCATTTTTATTAACCCACACAGCCCTGGAAGGTTCAAGGGAGGCCATTGTGAGGGTGAAAAAAAATCTTTTAACGGATTTGTCCGGTATGGGGATGGATGTGCGACAGCTTCAGCTGGATTTCGGCATCTGCCAGTTTAATGCCAATCGTGATAAAACGGCGGAAATTTTTCTTAAAAATGCCATGCCCCGGAATAAGAAAAAGAGCTCCTGACCTCACCATAAATGTTCAGGAGTGCCCCCTGATAACACCATTACCGTGAGTCCGGTTGACAGGAAATATGGAAAATAAAAAAAACGATCATAAAGGCAATAAACTTCGCCTGGGAGAACTTCTGGTTAAGGAAGGCATTCTTTCAGAAGCACACAGAGATCAGGCCCTGGCCATTCAAAAAAGCCTTCCCATATACAAGACCCTGGGGGAAATCTGCCTGGAGGAAAAATTTCTTTCCCGGCGGGATCTCAATCGGGTCCTGGCCAAGTATCATAAACGTATTCCCCTTGGCATGCTTTTAATGAATCTTGGCATGATCACCAGCCATCAGCTCAAGGATGCCCTGCAGGAACAGAAACAAACCGGTGAAAAAATCGGAACGATTTTTCTCAAAAGAGGATTTATCAATGAGAAAGTCCTGGTGGACACCCTGGCCACCCAGATGGGTATTTTAAAAATATTTCCGGATTTTCATATCATTGATCGCATGCTTTTAAAGGGATGGAGCGAAGATTTCCTTAAGAAAAATCTGGTGCTGCCGGCATTCAAGGAAAAGGGGGAGGTCACCGTCATCATGGCAGACCCCTTTAACCATGAGCTCATCCAGGATGTGGCCCGCGTGTTTCAATGCAGAATACGCCCTGCCATTGCCACCTCCATGGATATCAAACGGGCACTGCAGCAGCATTTTCAGAAAGTATCCCTGGATGTAATGCCCCGTATGGCACTCAAGGCCGTGGATGATAAGGACCTGGTGGTGGGAGACAAGGGACTTTCCTTTGGTAACCAGGACGGAGTGGTGGGGGTCCTTGATTTTATTATCAGTAATGCCATTGCAGAAGGGGCAAGTGATGTCCACATAGAGCCCAAGGAATCCAGCCTCCAGGTCCGGTACCGCATTGACGGGATGCTGCATCATAAAACAGACCTGCCGGTTTCCATGGCGCCGGGCCTGAGTTCCCGCATTAAAATTTTGTGCAAACTTGATATTTCCGAGAAACGAAAACACCAGGACGGCAGGCTTCGTGCCCAGGTTATGGACCGGGATGTGGACATGAGGGTGTCGGTGTATGCGGCGGCCTTTGGTGAAAACATTGTCATTCGGATACTGTATCGTCAGAGCAATTTCATTGACATTGATCAACTGGGTATCACCCCGGCAAACAAGCGGAAATTTCTTGAATTCATGGCGCTGCCCTCGGGCATTATTCTTGTGACGGGTCCCACCGGCAGCGGTAAGACCACCACCCTTTATTCTGCCATAAATCACATCAATGACGGGTCAAAATCCATTATCACCGTGGAAGATCCGGTGGAGTATGTCATGGAAGGCGTGGTCCAGGGACAGCTCAATCATAAGCTTGGTCATACCTATGTGGATTTCATCAAATCCATGATGCGCCAGGACCCCGATGTAATCATGGTGGGGGAGGTCCGAGACCCCCTATCCGCAGAAGCGGTGATTCAGGCCTCTCTGACCGGACATAAGGTGCTGACCACCTTGCACACCGAAGATGCCACCGGTGGTCTATTGCGCTTGATGGACATGGGTATTGATGCTTTTCTCATCACGTCCACGGTGACGGCGGTGATGGCCCAGCGACTGGTCCGGGTGCTTTGTCCTCGTTGCAGAAAAGCTTATACGCCGGACGCGGCCCAGTTGGCCATACTGGGGGTGGACCCCACTGTTTCAGAAAAGGTAACTTTTTATAAAGCCGTGGGATGCAGTTCCTGTGATCACATGGGCTACCGGGGCCGCACCGGCATCCATGAATTGCTGTGCATGAACGATAAAATCAGGGATGTATTGCTGCGCCACAGTACCGTAAGTGATATACGACGGGTGGCAAGATCCAAAGCGGGTCTGATGACCATGCGGGAGGACGGGTTTTATAAATTGATGAACGGGGTAACCTCCTTTGACGAGATTTCCCGGGTACTTCCCTGGCAGGACACCGATGACGATATGCTGCGTTCAGCAGATGAAATTACTGCCATGGCCCAGGGGCCGGCGTCTCCACCCGAATCGGGCGGCCTTTCCGGGGGTGTCGTGGATGCAGATAAAGCAGAAGAAAAGGATGGACCTGCAGCCAACAGGGGAAAAAACGGCGAGTTATGCCGGGTGTCCTTGGATATTTCATCCATGGATAATACCATGGACAGTCTGAATTATTTTTTTGATACCTACCAGACAAACTTTGCTGGACGGATACAGGATTCTGAGTCCATGGAAGAGCGGGATCGTTTTGTTGATTTCATGAAAGGCGCCATGAAACAGGCCCGAGCCCTTACCATTTCTCCCTTTGCAGATCTGGTGCTTCGTAATAAAAACGATGAACTGGAAATTGTGGTGGAACTTCTTGTGCGGGAACGCTCATTGAAGACCGCAAAGAGTGGGATGGTTGATAAGGGGCCCCGGCTGCTTCATTTTATAAGAAACCGGGATAAAATGTCTGGTGCTCCTTTTCCGGGACAGGGTTCAGGAGAAATGAATACCGGTGGGGATGGCAGCGGAATGTATCGAAAAGTGGTCAAAAAACTGCTGTGGCGGCCAAGACAGCCCCCCTTGATTTAATCCGGTAAGCGTCCCGGCATTGGGGGCCAGTTCGCCTTATTTTTTTGTATGTTTTTTTAATACAATTAAGAAGGTCAGGGCTATTTTACCAGTGTTTCAAAAATGTGATATTCTTCAATGTGGTAATGGGGCTCGGGATAAATGGCAATGGGGCTTTTAACCTTGACTTCCAGAGAAGAAATAAGATGTTTTTCTTCTCCGTGGAGCAGCTGGGCAATTTCGGGGTGCACCTTTACCGTGAACCGGTTGCCCATCATATCCGTGGCTTCATTTAGCAGATCCCGATAGATCTTGTGGCAGATGGATTTCCCGGATAGGAGCATGCCGTCGCCGTTGCAGTAAAAACAGGGCTCGCACAGGGTCCGGGTGAGGTTTTTACGCACCCTTTTGCGTGTCATCTGCACCAGCCCAAGTTCTGACAGGGGCAGCACATTGGTCTGGCTTTTATCTTTTTTCAGGGCTTCATTGAGGTGTGACATGACTTTTTCCCTGTGCTGACTTTTTTTCATGTCGATGAAATCAATGATGATGATGCCCCCGATGTTTCTTAAGCGAATCTGGTAGGCGATCTCCTTGACGGCTTCAAGGTTGGTCTTGACAATGGTTTCTTCAAAATTGTGTTTTCCCACATAACGTCCGGTGTTTACATCAATGGCCACCAGGGCCTCTGTCTGCTCAATGATGATATATCCCCCGGATTTAAGCCATACCTTTTTTTTAAGTGCCCGTGCGATGTCCCCTTCAATGTTGTAGGCATCAAAAATGGGTTCCACTCCGGTGTAATGCTCCACGGACACCTTGAGATCCGGCATGAGCTTTTCAAGGAAATTTAATACATTATCATAGCCTTCCCGGGAATCTATGATGAGTTTGTCTGCCTCATCGTTTAACAGATCCCGTACCGCCCGGAAGGTGACGGTGAGGTCCCGGTACACCAGGCAGGGCGCGGATACGGTTTTGTTTTTTTTCTGGATATCCTCCCAGGTTTTGTTGAGAAAGGAGATTTCTTTTTTCAGTTTTCGTTCCTGGATGCCCTGGGCAGCGGTTCTGAATATATACCCGAAATTATCCTTTCTCAGGGAAAGCAAAAGTTCTTTGAGCCGGGTGCGTTCCCTTTCATCCACAATGCGCTTGGATATGCCTATGTGATCCACCGTGGGCATCAAGACCATGAATCGACCGGGCAGGGAAATATGGGTGGTAACCCGGGGCCCCTTGGTGCCGATGGGAGATTTTGATATCTGCACCAGAATTTCCTGGCCCTCGGTGATGAGATCTTCAATGGGGCAGTCGGTTGTACGGTTGGACCTCCAGTTCACAGGAGGGGGGATCTCTTCTTCTTTAAGTTCCGCCGCATCGGCATCGGCATCGGCATCGGAGTCATTTTCCTGCTCAAATCGCTGGGCCAGGGCCGCAGTGGTATCATCGAGGATATCATCCACATAGAGAAATGCCGCCTGGTTCAGGCCGATGTCCACAAATGCCGCCTGCATTCCCGGCAGTACCCGCTGCACCCGTCCTTTGTAAATATTACCCGTGATATTGGATTCATCTCCCCGTTCCATGAACAATTCCACGATGTTTCCATTTTCAAGCACGGCAACCCGGGTTTCATGTTCGGCGGCATTGACTACGAGTTCTTTCAGCATGGGAGGGTATCCTGCCTTATTTTGAGAATCCGGGCCGTGCGGAGAATGTCCTCTGGAATTTTTAGTGCGTCCTGCAATATCTCCGCCGGTCTGATGATTCGATTTTGATCTTTTTTTAATACAATTTCAAGGTGAGAACTGTCAATTATTTTCAATCCATCCGTGACCTTCCGAAGGTCTGTGGTGCGGGTTTTTCCCTTGAAATTACGCTTTTCCACAATGAACTGATCTGTTTCCAGGAATTTTTCTATCCGGGTGGCATCAATGGTGTAGTCAGAAAGAAATACCCGGTAGGTGGTGGGCAGATCAGCTGTTTTTTTGTTGAGCAAAGCCACGGGAACACACCGGGTGATGGAAAGTCCCCGGGGTAGTATCCGGTTGAGTTTTTCCGTGATGTCCATGGGATCGGTTTTAATGTGGGCATGGATATTAAAAAATTCCTCTTCACTTTCCATGCCCACGGGCAGGGGATTGTCAAAGGACAGTTTCATGGCCGGCGAAAACCCTTTGGAATATTTTACCGTGATGCCGATACGGCGTATGGCCCGCCGGATGATTTTGGCAAGTTCCAGGTGACCGAAATGTCTGGCATTGTCAAGACGGGTATAAAAACATCGAAACTGGGTAAAATGCTCGGGGGTGCTGTCCATCATTGAAGGCCTGGCATCTGACAACGGCAAAATGTCCCCCGGGGGATGGAGCACCGGCTGGATTTTTTTAAAATCACAGATACCGCAGCCCATGCACTCGTCTTCCCGGCAATCCGGGGTCAGCTGGGGAACAAGGGCACGCTGGTATTCCTTTTCCATGAATTTGTCTGAAACGCCGCAGTCAATGTGTGCCCAGGGCAGACGTTCTTCCGGGGTGCGTTGCCGGGTTGTATAAAACAGGGGGTCTACTCCTTCCTTTTCAAAGGCCGCCTGCCAGGTGTCAAAGTTAAAACTGTCGGACCACCCGTCCAGACGGCATCCCATGTTCCATGCTGTGACAAGTACCCGGGAAAGTTTTCTGTCCCCCCTGGCCCATACCCCTTCAAGTACGCTCATGTTGGGGTCCTGCCATTTAAGGTTGATGCCGGGATGGCGCAGGTGTTCTTTAAGGTATAGAAGGTTTTCCCGGGATTTTTCCGCAGGGATCTGGCTGCAGCGCTGGAAAGGGGTGTGTGCTTTGGGAATGAAGGTGGCAAAACTGACATTGATCTGGCTTTTCCCTTTGACTTTAATGGCGGCAAGTGTCCTTGCCATGTCACAGATGCCTTTTATATCTTCAATGGTTTCCGTTGGCAGCCCGTTCATGAAGTAGAGCTTGATCCGTCTCCAGCCAAGCTCAAAGGCGCTGTTCACGGTGTTGAAAATATCTTCTTGGGTGATGTTTTTGTTGATTACATCCCGCAGTCGCTGGGTTCCTGCCTCCGGGGCAATGGTGAAGCCGGTTTTTTTCACCTTTTTAATGATTCTCATCAGCTCGGGTGTCAATCGACCGGCCCGCACCGAGGGAAGGGAGATGGCGGTACAATGGTTGGCATTTATGCTGAGAAGATTTTCCATGAGATTGGCCAGGTCCCCATAATCCCCGGTGCTGAGGGAAAGCAGGGATACATCACTGTAACCGGTTTCTTTTAAAGATTGGCGGGTGATGTCAAGCAAGTCCGATGTTGCGCGTTCCCTCACCGGTCGGTAGATCATGCCTGCCTGGCAGAACCGGCATCCCCTGGAGCATCCCCGGGCAATCTCCAGGCGCAACCGGTCATGCACCGGTTTGCCAAAGGGCACCACCGGCGCTGTGGGAAAGGCAACATTGGCAAGGTCAGGCAGGATGGCCCTTTTTATCTGCTGATAATCGGCATAAAGGGGTGTCATCTGCTGAATGCCTTCATTGTCGTAATTCACCGTGAAAAAAGAGGGCACATAAACGCCCTGCAGGGTGGAAAGCTCTTTTAAAAGTGCCTGTTTGTCTGTACCCCCCTGTTTTTTCCATTGGATCACCAGTTGGGACAGTTCCAGAATGATTTCTTCCCCGTCCCCGACGACAAAGGCATCAAAAAAATCGGCCAGGGGCTCCGGGTTAAAGGCACAGGGGCCGCCGCCAATAACCAGGGGAAAGCAGTCGTTTCTGTCCCTTGCATAAAAGGGAATGCCGGACACATGGAGCATGGTCAAAATATTGGTGAAATTGAGTTCGTACAGCAGGCTGAATCCAATGATGTGAAAATCCTTTAAACTTATTCCCGATTCCAGGGAAAAAAGAGGCAGACCCTTGTCCAGAAGTTGCTGCTCCATGTCCGGAGCCGGGGTGAAAAAGCGCTCGGCGGCAATGTTTTCCTGCTGATTTAAAATGGTGTAGAGAATCTGCATGCCAAAATGGGAGGTGCCGATTTCGTACAGGTCGGGGAATGCCAGGGCAAAGGTCAGGTCCATATGGCTGAAATCTTTTTTAACGGTGTTGACCTCAGATCCTAAATATCTGCTGGGCATCTCCACAAAGGGGAGGATGGCTTGTATATTTTGTTGGTTCATGATAGAGAACTTTTAATAAATCCATGTTGTTTGAGTGTTTAGTGTGAATAAGAATTATTACATTTTATCTTGGATAAAGCAATGGTAAAATGATGGGTTCCAGCCGAATGCCGCAATTGTGATGTCGATTGTGCCCCGGCGCTGTCCTTGGACAGTCGGCATTAAAATTGCCGGGCTGATTTGTCATGTTAAGGAGACACAATGCAGAGACTGAAAATAAAACAACTCCTTGGTGGAACAACCGCCATGGATCGTGTGCTGGTAAAAGGCTGGGTGCGAACCAAGCGTGACTCTAAGACCTTTTCGTTTATGGAATTAAACGATGGGTCCTGTCTGCAGAATATCCAGGTGATAGCGGATGAATCCCTTGATAATTACGCCAGAATTGTAAAAATCGCCACGGGCTCGGCCCTGTGTGTCCAGGGACGGTTGCTGCCCTCCCCGGGCAAGGGCCAGAAATGGGAAATCCATGCGGATAATCTGGAAATTGTCAGTGCGGCCCCCGAAGACTATCCCCTGCAGAAAAAACGCCATTCCGATGAGTTTTTAAGATCCATTGCCCACCTGCGGCCCCGCACCAATAAATATGGTGCCATGTTCCGCATTCGATCGGAAATGGCCTTTGCCATTCATCAGTTTTACCGGGATCGGGGATTTTTCTACCTCCACGCCCCGGTGATCACCGGTTCTGATTGTGAAGGGGCAGGAGAAATGTTCCGGGTCACCAGCCTGGATCTTGACCGGGTGGCACAATCGGGGAAGTTGAATGCAGCGGAGGATTTTTTCGGCCAGGAATCCAACCTGACGGTGTCCGGGCAGCTGTCTGCGGAGATGTTTGCCATGGCGCTGGGAGATGTTTATACCTTTGGTCCCACCTTCCGGGCGGAAAATTCCAACACCAGTCGTCATGTGGCTGAATTCTGGATGCTGGAACCGGAAATGGCCTTTTGCGACCTTGACGGCGACATGGACCATGGGGAAGAGCTCATTAAATACCTGACCCGTCATGCCATGGAGCACTGTGGGGAAGATCTTTCTTTGTTTAGCCGGTTTGTGGATAAAGGATTGCAGCAGATGCTTGATATCCTTGTCCGGGAACCCTATGAGCGCATCAGTTATGCCGATGCGGTGTCCATTCTGGTAAAGTCCGGCAGGCAATTTGACTACAAGGTAACCCCGGGCATGGATCTTCAGTCTGAACATGAGCGTTTTCTTGCCGAGGAATACTTCAAAAAACCAGTGTTTTTAACCCATTATCCCAAAACCATCAAGCCCTTTTATATGCGGTTAAATGACGATGGTGAAACGGTGGCCGCCGTGGATCTGCTGGTTCCCCGCATCGGGGAAATCATTGGTGGTAGTCAGCGCGAGGAACGCCTGGATGTGCTGGAGGAACGCATGGCGGAAATGAATCTGCCCGGGGAAGCTTATTGGTGGTACCTGGATTCCAGGCGGTTCGGGTCTGTTCCCCATGCCGGATTTGGCATGGGATTTGAGCGGTTTCTCATGCTCATCACCGGTGTTACCAATATCCGGGATGTGGTGCCCTTTCCCCGAACCCCGGGAAGTATTGATTTTTAAGAACCTCAAATGGATATGCTGGATATTTTACTTGATTTTTTTTCTATTTTTTTTATAACTCAAGCTGGTTGAGTTTTGATATCAAAAAACGGTTATTGGGGGCTGTGTGCTAACAGCAACGACTTTTTCATCATTCGTTTGGGCTGGTGCTTACTGCGTGTGCGTTATATGAAACTCCGTCCAAGATATTGTAATGATTAGAGTTTCAACTTTCGTTGTGGCAGGTGTTTACTGCCATGTATGTTTATATGAAAAGGTCGCTTTCAAGCCTACCTCAGCTGAGCCCCTCCCCCGATGGGCAATAGGAACCGGACAATCGAGCTGTCTACAGTTCCGGTCCGAGCCCATTGCCCGTCGGGGGAGGGGCGGCATAATGCCATTTACCATTTTCAATAGTCGTTGTGTCCGCCAGGACATGCGGGTTATATGAAAATCCAATAAACATTAAAATGAATTCGGGAATGCAACAGGAGATTTTTTAGATGCCTACACTGGAAGAAAGAAAAGCGGAAACAAAGAAGAAGCTGAAAGCTCGTTTAAAAGATCGAAGTGAGGAACTGGGGATTTCCCCTGAATTCTCAGAATACATTGAAATGATGGAAACCTACCTCCTAACTCTGGAAAGGCGGGTGCTGCGCCTAGAAAGAGAGCATGATCTCCACGGGAAGGATGTGCTGCAGATGGAGCTCTGATTGAATAGCTTAAATTTATTGATCACATATCGGTTCTAAAATGGTGCCTCCGTAATATTCGGCGGACCAATAGGGTCAGGTTTGTATTATTGTTACTTTTGTAAACAACCTGTTTTTAAAGGTGAATTTAAGTAAAAGTATCAATAAGGCAAGCCTGACCCCTCCCTATGGTCAAGCCCGTTCCAAGCAAAGCCCCCTCTTCATTATATAAAAGGGGGCTTTGCTGTCAGTCCGGTCCGTATCCTGGATGGATGATTATTGTACCTGGGCGTTCTTGATGGCCACCTCTTCAAAGGTTTTGATCTCTGCCAGAACCCGGGTGGCGGCTTCCACCAGCTGAAAGGCCAGGGCTGCACCGGTGCCCTCACCCAGCCTGAACTTCAGATCCAGCAGAGGTTCAAGCCCCATTCTGTTGTGCATGAAGGCGTGTCCCACTTCAACGGAGCGATGACCGGCAAAGAGATAATCTTTTGCATGGGGGGCAAGCTCACAGGCAATTAAAGCACCCGCCGTTGAAATAATGCCGTCACACACCACGGGGATGCCATGGGCCGCAGCCCCCAGCACCAGGCCTGCCAGTCCTCCAATTTCCAGTCCTCCCACCTTGGCCAGCACATCAATGGGATCTTTGGGGTTCGGAGCGTGCAGGGCAAGCCCTTTTTCAATGACGGTGATTTTATTTTTCAGCATGTCATCATCAATGCCGGTACCCCGGCCGGTGAGTTCCGAAACGCTGATACCGGAAAAAGCCGCAATGATGGCAGTGGAAGGTGTGGTGTTGCCGATGCCCATGTCTCCTGTACCCAGAAGATCCACCCCTCCTTTTTCCACCAGTTCATCAACGATTTCAATGCCGGCGGTGATGCTTTCAATGGCCTCTTGTCTTGTCATGGCAGGGGTTTTTGCAAAATTGGCGGTGCCCTTTCTCACCTTTTTGTGAAAAATGGGAAGGGTGGGGCTGAAGTCAAAATTCACCCCCAGATCCGCCACCTTTACCCCGGCACCCACATGCTTTGCAAGGACATTGATGGAGGCCCCCTCGTTGACAAAGTTTTCCACCATCTGGGGGGTTACCTCTTGGGGGAAAAGGCTGACACCTTCTTCAACCACCCCATGATCTCCGGCACAGGTGATGATCATCTTTTTCTTGAAAGACACGTCAAGGGTTCCGGCAATGGCGGCAAGTTTGGCACCCACCCCCTCCAGAATGCCAAGGCTGCCGGCGGGCCTTGCCTGTTCTGCCAGTCTCTGCAGGGCCTTTTCTTTTGTCTTTAAATCAGATGGGTTGATTTTGTTTAATGTCTGTGTCAGTTTTTCCATTTTATGTCCTTCATAACGCCATGATCAGGCTTTAAATTATCTGCTTATTTTATCGTTTTTGATGTCATTGGCAAACACTTCCATTCCCTTTTTCATGGCACAGAAGTCACCGCACATGGTGCAGGTTTTCTCTTCCTGGGGGCAGCGCTCCTGTCGCATTTGCCTTGCAACTTCAGGAAAGAGGAGATATTTTTCAAGATCGCCCCAGCGCATGTCCCGTCGGGCCATGGATGCCATTTTTTCATTTTCCCTTCTGTCCGGGTATTTGGCAATATCACCGATTCTCACGGCCAGGCGGGTGGCCCGGACACCTTCTCTTACATCCGCTTCAGTGGGGAGGGCAAGATGTTCGGCAGGCGTGATATAACACACCAGATCCGCGCCATGCCAGGATGAGGTGGCAGCTCCAATGGCCGAGGTGATGTGATCATAACCGGCACCGGTATCTGCCGGCAATGGACCCAGCACATAGTAAGGGGCATTGCCGCTCATTCTCTTTTCCAGCATGATATTGCCCTGTATTTCATCCAGGGGCACATGACCGGGGCCTTCCACCATCATCTGACAGCCTCGTTCCCTTCCCAGTTCTGCCAGTTCGCAGTTAATGATCATTTCAGCCATCTGGGCACGATCGTGGCTGTCATGGATGGCACCTGCCCGGATGCCGTTGCCCAGGGACAGAACGGCATCGTATTTTTTCATGAGGTCACACACCCGGTCAAACTGTTCATACAGGGGATTTTCTTTGCCGGTTGCATCCATCCAGGCCACCATGAAGGTACCGCCCTTGGATGCAAGGCCGCCATAGCGAAAGCCTTGTTTTCTTAAACGTTCAATGGTGTACTGGTTGATACCGCAGTGGATGGCCATGAAGCTTAAGCCGTCTGCCAGCTGTTTTTCGATGAGGTCAAAGAGAAATTCCGGGTCCAGTTTGGAGGGGTCTTTATATTTTCGTCCGGTTTCTTTAAAGGCCTGGTAAAGGGGAACATTGCCCACGGGCAGGTTCACGGCCTTCAATACTTCCCGACGGATGGCGTCCAGATCTCCCCCGGCGGAGAGTTCCATGAGGGTGTCAGCCCCTTCTTCCTGGGCGATGATGGCTTTTCTGACCTCTGCATCAATGTTGCAGATATCTGAAGATGTACCGATGGATGCATTGATTTTTGTGCGAAGCCCGGTACCAATGCCCACGGCTCTCTGGCTTTTTCTTGCGGGGTTGCAGGGGATGACTATTTCACCCCGGGCCACACGGTCGCGGATGAGCTCGGGGGAAATGTTTTCGTCGGTGGCTACCTGGGTCATTTGCTCAGAGATGATCCCGTCCCTGGCAATTTCAAGTTGGGTTTTCATTGGTTTTCTGTCCTTTCATGGTCATGTTCCGGACAGTTTCCCGGAACTGACTGTGGTGTCAGCCCTGGGATTTACCATTTCACCAAAGGGGTTTCATTACCGTATCGGGCAGGTCTTCTGACTGACGGATCATTGAAAATTTCTGCGTCTTCCCACAACGTTTTTTAATGACGCTGCAGTGACATGGGTGCAGTTTTCTCCCCGTTCACAGCGGCGGGACCGTTCCGGATTTTAACCGGATTCCCTATTAAGGCAAGGTGCCGCCCGATACAGTGCTAATTTGGGTGGCAAAAATATCATGGGATGATGCCGGTGTCAATCCTTAAGCTTTAAAATAAACGGCAGCCCCATAAGTCCGATTAAGGCGCAGACCAGGTACATCTTTTCAAGTCCTATGAAGTCTGCAATGCCCCCCACCATAACAATGGCAATGGAACGGGTGATAAAGGAGATCATCATGAAAAGACCGTTGGCCGCCGACGGATTTCCCCTGGATTGTTCCTGGATGATGGCCAGCATCACCGGGGTGGTGGAAAGGATGCTGAAACCGGTGAGGCACAGCAATATTGCTTTGAGTGCCCCGGTGGTGATGATGAACAGAAAAAGACTTGCCGGTGCCAGTACGACGGCAGCACAGAGAATTTTCTTTCTTCCCAGGGTGTCACTTAAAATACCTGCACTCAATACCCCGGCAACCCCAAAGGCTTCGTAAAGGGCAAGGGCACTGCCGGCAAGCCAGAGATTTCCAGTCTGTCGTTCTATGAACACAGGAAGAAATACCCCCATGGCAGAGTGCATGAAGGCCCTGGCTGTGAGAATACCGGCAAGGGGAAAAAGCACATGCCCAATGTCCCTGGTGGTGGCAAAAATAGATGTTTTTTGGGGGGAACGAGCGTTGTCCATTTCCAGGGGGGCAAGTTTAATATAGAGCATCACCGATGTTATCAGGGCAAAAATCATCATGGGGTAAAATCCGGTAAGTCCTCCCATGGATACGATGCCAACGGCAATGATGGGGCCTGCCATGCGTGCAGCCTCTCCCCCTGTCATGTAAAAACTCATACCTCGACCCTTTTTGTTGCCCGATACTCTGGCAATGACGCCGGGGGCTGGGACATGGTAGAACGCCACACTGATACCTGACACAAAAAACATCACCAGCAGCATCCAGTAGGAGGATGCCATGCCGATGAGGCACATGGGGATGGCCGTCAAACTGGGGGCCAGAATAATGGCCCACCGCGCAAGGCCTCTGCGGTCGGCCAGAGCACCGATAAAAGGGTTCATCAGGGCCGGTATCTGCATGACGGTGGATAATAATCCCGCCTGGGACAGGGATATGGAAAGCTTTTCAATGATCAGTGGCAGTACCGGGGCCAGAAAGCTTGTGTAGATATCATGGATGAAGTGGGAAAAGGACAGCAGAAGAACGTGCTGGGTGTGAAACTTATTTTCATGGGGTGCCATGGAGAAGGGTCCTTATGAAGATGCATGCATCCCCAGGGAAGTCAGTTTTATAAGAAAGTGTAGGCATGCCTAACATTACTTTCGTGCTTGGTTGTGGGCAGGCCGGGAGCAGAATACGGTCTGCCCGTGGCAGTTATATGAAAGGGGAGGCTTCAAGTTTACCTCAGCAGAGCCGCCCCCCCCGATGGGCAATAGAAACCGGACAATTGAGTTGTCTACAGTTCCGGTCCGGGACCATTGCCCGTCGGGGGAGGGGCGGCATAATGCCATTTACCATTTTCAAGATTCGTTGTGTCCGCCAGGACATGTGGTTTTTTATATGAAACTCCGTCCAAGGTGCTGTAAAAATGAGAGTTTCAATTTTCGTTGTGGCAGATGCTTACTGCCATGTGGGTTATAGGGGGCAGGCTTGCATGGGTTCGAATCAATAACGCCCATAAGCCAAGCCTGACCCCGTTTCTGATTGGGCTGCTAAATATCATAGTAAAGGAAAAATTCATGGGGATGGGGACGACTGTTCACCGGCGTTACCTCGTTTTCCCGTTTGTAATTAATCCATTTTTCAATGACATCTTTGGTAAATACATCCCCTTTGAGTAGAAAGTCGTGGTCTGCTTCCAGGGCATCCAGGGCTTCTCCCAGGGAACCTGGGGCCGAGGCCATTTCCGCCAGTTCCTCCGGGGGCAGGTCATAGATGTTTTTATCCATGGGATCACCGGGATCAATCTTATTTTGAATACCGTCCAGCATGGCCATGGTCATGGCGGAAAAGGCAAGATATCCGTTGCAGGAGGGGTCCGGGGTTCTGAACTCAATGCGTTTGGCTGCAGGAGCGCTGGAGTACATGGGAATTCGGATGGAGGCGCTGCGGTTTCTGCTGGAGTAGGCAAGGTTAATGGGGGCTTCAAAGCCGGGTACCAGTCGTTTATAAGAATTGGTGGTGGGGTTGGTTATGGCGCAAAGGGCCTTGCAGTGTTTGATAATTCCACCGATGGCCCAAAGGGCTTCCTGGGAAACACCGGCATACTTGTTGCCGGCAAACAGAGGCTTACCGTCCTTCCAGATGCTCAGATGCGTGTGCATGCCTGTTCCGTTGTCCTCAAAGAGGGGTTTGGGCATGAAAGTGACGGTGTGATCATATTTTGCAGCAACATTTTTAAGCACATACTTAAACCAGGCCAGGGTGTCTCCCATGTTTAGAAGCGTGCTGTATTTAAGGTCGATTTCCGCCTGACCCGCCGTGGCCACCTCGTGGTGCTGGCATTCCATTTCAATGCCCATGTCTTCCAGGGTCAGCATCATTTCCGTTCGCATGTCCTGGTATTTATCTGCGGGGGGAAGCGGGAAATATCCCTGTTTGTGGCGGATTTTGTATCCGGTGTTGGGAATTTCTTCCCGGCCGGAATTCCAGATGCCTTCATCGGAATCAATTTCATAAAAAGCCGCATTGTTTTCCGAGGCAAACCGGATGTTGTTGAAAATAAAAAACTCCGGTTCCGGACCCACAAAAATGGTATCTCCGATGCCGGTGCTTTTAATGTATTGCTCGGTCTTTCGGGCGATGTACCGGGGGTCCCGGCTGTAGGGTTCGCCGGTGATGGGGTCTTTTATGTCCCCTAAAAGTACCAGGGTGGGTTCTTCAAAAAAGGGGTCCATCTTTGCCGTTGACGGGTCCGGAACCACCACCATATCGCTGTTGTCAATGTTTTGCCATGCCCGCATGCTGGAGCCGTCAAATCCGAATCCATCTTCAAATGAGGATTCCGTGACCTCACATGCCGGTACGGTGAAATGCTGCCAGGTGCCGGGAAAATCCATGTATCGGATATCAATAACCCTTATGTTTTCATCCTTTATTCTGGAAATAATCTGTTCCGGTGTCATTTTCATCTCCTTGCGATGATGGGCGTTGACAACACCACCGGCGCCTTCGGGTTTGTACTGAGTCAGTAAGGTCGGGCTTTTACGATGGTGTTTTGATCAATTCCCAAATAGTATTGTTACAGTGCCTGGGGGCCCCGTTCTCCGGTTCGGACCCGGATAACTTGGTCAACGGGAAGTACAAAGATTTTGCCGTCACCTATTTTTCCGGTGTTGGCGGCTTTGCAGATGGTTTCCACCACTTCCTCTGCCCGTTCCTTGTCCACAAGGATTTCAATTTTAATTTTGGGGACAAAATCCACCACATATTCGGCCCCCCGGTAAATTTCCTTGTGGCCTTTCTGGCGGCCATAGCCTTTGACCTCGGAGATGGTCATTCCCTGAATACCGATTTCATTGAGGGATTCTTTTACATCATCGAGTTTAAAGGGTTTGATAATAGCTTCTATTTTTTTCATTGGTATCTCCTTTTTTTGGACCTTGTCATGTGCCGGCCTTTGCGGGGCGTTCAACGGGGTTCTTTTTCAAGAGTAATCTGCGGCAGTGCATTAAGGATGGCAAGTCTTGTGGCTTCCACATCCGGGGGGTCGGATAGTTTCTCATTTTGCAGGGTCTTGACATAAAAGATATCCACCACCTGATCCACCTTGGTGGCTGCCATGGCAATTCTCACATCAATGCCCTGGAGGTAAAGGACATGGGTAATGGCAAACAAAAGGCCAGGAAAATCATAGGTGAATACTTCAATTATGGTGAAAAAACTGGAGGTCTCATTGTCGATTTCCACCCGGTTGGGTCTGGCGGTCTGACCCGATGAAAGGGTCAGGGTTTCAGGCAGTTTCTTTTTTAATCGATCAAGAAAGCAGTCGTCGGCAATGGCAAGGTGCAGATCTTTTTCTGCTTTTTCCCATTTTTCCGTTTCAAAGAGCCGATCCCGGGGGGGCATTACCTTGAAAATATCAAGGGCCGTATTGTCACCCCAAGCATAGGCTTGGGAAGCCACGATGTTGAGACCGTTCAGGAAAAAAACACCAGCCAGTTTGAAAAAAAAACCCGGGGTGTCTTTTCCGCAGATGGCAATGGTTCGGATGTCGGTGTCGGGGTCCTTCTTAACCGTCCACAGAAAGTCATTATTACCGAGTTTTTTATGAAGGTCAAGGTGTTCAATGATTTCTTCCGGGGGCACGTAGAGCAGATATCTGTGGGCCATGGAATCCAGGGCCCGGGTCAGCTCTGTTTCATCCCATGAGGGTTTCCTGAGTGCCAGTACATCTGTTTTTTTCTTTTGTATGATCTTTACGGCTTTACGGGAGGCCAGCTCACCTTTTTTCAGGATACCCAGAATTTTCAGAAACAGTTCTTTGAGTAGATTTTCCGTCCAGTCGTTCCAGGCTTTGGGGCCGGTGGCCCGGGAATCGGCCACGGTGAGAAGGTATAACATCCGCAGTCGCCCCACCCGGTTGATTCGCTTGGCGCAAAGAATAATGGTTTCCTCGTCACTGATATCCCGGCGGGTGGCGGCCTTGATGAGAAACAGATGATTTTCAATGAGAAAGCAGGTTTCATCAATGTCCGCCTGGGCATAGCCACATCTTTTGAGAATCTTTGCGGAAATTTCGGCTCCCCGGACGGAGTGTTCCAGGGCCGGATCTCCTTTTCCGATGTCGTGGAGCAGGGCCGCCATCAAAAGGTTTTTTCGGTTTCGAACCTCTTTGTGTATGGCATGATAAAATGCACCTTTATCTCCGTTTTCGGTATCTTTTTTAAGGCCGTTGATTTCCTGTACACATCGAATGGAGTGCTTGTCCACGGGAAAAAGATGGTACTGATTGTATTGAATTTTGTGCAGAAGCCGGGAAAACTCCGGAATAAATTTCACTAGAAGGCCGGTGGTGAGCATGACGTTGAGTACATTGAATTCCCAGAAGGATGTGGCCAGTATTTTCTCAAAATCTTTGACATGGGAGGGATTCTTTCTGAATTTGTCGTCCACCAGATGAACAAATTCCCCAACGATTCGTCTGGATTCAATGGAGAGGGGGGTTTTTGACCTGCCGCTTTCCACAAATATTTTCAACAGCAGCCGGGGATCTCTGGGGATGTCACTGATGGATGAAAATTCCAGACGTCGGCGCTGAATTTGAATCCCCCGGGTGGAGGTGGGTCGGGCGGGAAAAGAGAACCGTTTTCCCCGTTTATCCAGTAAGATGGTTTCAGTTACCCGCTGGTTTGTCTCTTTTAGAAAATCCATCCGGGCATGGAGTTCCCCCATGAAGCTTTCCACTGCCTGGTGGCGGTATCTTCCTTTAAATCCAAGTAGTTTTGCCAATTCCACCTGGTGCTCAAAATGGAGCTGATCACATTTTCTGCCGGTGATGTAATGGAGCCGATTGCGGATGCTCCAGATAAAGGCCAGGGCTTCTTCAAGGGTTTCATATTCTTCGTGGGATAAAAAACCATTGCGCTCCAGGTCTCTTCTGCAGCGAATATCTGCTTTGATGCGCGCATACCATAGCAGGGTGTGGTAGTCCCTTAACCCCCCGTGGCCGGATTTAAGATTGGGCTCCAGCAGGTATGTGGAATCTCCAAAATCCCGATGGCGCTGCCTGCCGTTGTCAATGAGGCGATTAAGGCTTTTTTCCTGGTATCGGGCGGACAGTTTTTTTCGAAATTGCTCTCTGAGTTTAAAATAGATGGGGGACGACCCGCAGATAAAGCGCACATCAAGCATGGTGGTGAGGATATCAAACTGTTTCCAGGCCATGGATAGACATTCTTTAACTGTCCTGATGGCGTATCCGGTTTCAAGGTGGATGTCCCACAGGGGGTATAGAATTTCCTTTACCAGCTGTTCTGTTTCCCGGGGTATTTTTTTTTCAAACAGCAGCAACAGGTCCACATCGGAATGGACGCACTGCTCTTGGCGGCCATATCCACCCAATGCCACCAGGACCACGGGATTTCCCTGGGAGCTCATGGCGGCTGCAGCCGGGCTTTTTCCAAGGGCGGACTGAAAATATTCATCCAGAATTCTGGAAAAGGATTCCAGAAACCGGGGTTCTTTCTGGTTCAGGAAATTTTTAATCAGTTGATCCCGGTTCTGGATCAATATGCTGGCGTCTGTCTTGTTTTTCATGGGGTCCGCTGCTCTGTAATGGTTTTTCGGTTAGTGATTTGTCATGCAAAGAAGGTGCCACTGAAATATGGCGACGACGACGCGGGCATTCAGGGTTTGAACCATGGGACAGCATGATTTTATTGCAAATTTGTTATGCGTATTTCGTGGTAAATTGCAAATTTGTGCTGTGGATATGCCGGACAATGACATTGGGCCGCTGCCTGGACAACCCTGTCTGGGATGGCAGACAGACAGGACGGTGGGTGGTGCACAAAGAAAATGCCGGGAAAATGGGAGCGTGTCCAAAATATCTGCCCACCCCCTACGTTCTTTTCGGAGGTGGCCTCCATTGTGACTAAACCCAATTTTTCCGCGTTGATGTTATGACGACGTGGATTTCATATGTCGCGTGACAGGGCAGATCATGAAATTTTTATACGGCTGGAAACAGTGGATGTTCTGGTAATTATTTTTTGTCATTCTCCAGTTTTTCAGGTTCTTTGTCTTCGGTTTCCACTTCTTTTGTGGCTTTTTTAAAATTTTTAATGCCCTTTCCAATACCCGAACCGATTTCTGGAAGTTTCCCTGCACCAAAAATAATAAGAATAATTACAAGGATAATTATCAGCTCCGGCATGCCAATTCCACCAATCATAGCGCACTCCTGTATCTGATGTGCCTCATCAGGTTCTATGTGAAAACGAAAAAACAGCAAAAAGACTTTTTGTGACAGGTATTCACAAGTGCTGTCCTGGACAGCCTGTGAATACAGCAAAATAAAATCATAACGTATAGCGCAAATTTATAGCATCCGGCGTGTTCGGTGTCAATCATTTAAAGGACTTGGGAGGGGAATCATAATCTCCGGTCCTTCCTGGGAAGGGGGCAGCTTGGCTTTTTCTGATCCCATTGGGCCGCCCACTTTAACGGGTGGCCCATTTTGTGATCAATCCCATATATGATAAAAGACAGATGTGCTGTCCCCCCCCACAGAACATAAGACAATAAAATCCTTGAGTGCCGTTGAAAGATGCTTTATCCTGCCACAAAATATGACCATAAACCAATCAGGCAATAAACACACGAACCCACACCAGGAGTTCCCATGACACCCAACAGAGAAAAGAAACTGCAGTTTTCAGGCGCCCATAAATATGTCCTTGATCCCGAACTTGCCGGCATCGTGAATATTTCCATGGCCCTTGAAATGCCCCTTCTCCTTAAAGGAGAACCCGGCACCGGTAAAACCATGCTGGCCCACGCCATTGCAGAGAGCCTGGGCATGCCCCTTATGGTTCTCAATGTAAAATCAAGCATGAAACTCATTGAAGCCCTTTATCAATACGATACCCTCACCCGCCTTAATGACAGTCGGTTCGGAGATTCCAAACGGGATGTGAGCGACATTGACGCCTACATTAAAATGGGGAAGATCGGCCAGGCCTTCATGGCAGAAAAGCGAACCGTGCTGCTCATAGACGAGATAGACAAGGCAGACACCGATTTCCAGGACGACATGCTGGACGTGCTGGATCAGATGCAGTTTGATATAATAGAAACCGACCGCACTGTCCAGGCCCGGCACCGGCCGGTGATCATCATTACCTCCAACGCCAAGAAAGATCTGTCAGATCCCTTTCTGGGCCGATGCAATTTTCATCACATTGCCTTTCCCGATCCTAAAATGATGCGCAAAATTATATCTGTTCATTTTCCGGACATTGATACCACACTGGCAGAGCATGCCATTTCGTCTTTTTATACCCTCCGGGATGTGGACGGCATTGAGAAAAAACCTGCCACCAGGGAGCTCATCAACTGGATTCGGGCCCTGGATGCGGATCCGGATTTCCGGGCCAGGGATCTGGTAAAGGGGGCCGTCCCCTTTCTTGGGGTATTGTTCAAAAAAAGCCCGGATTATGAAAAAGTACAGTCCCTTTCCACCAGACGTAGATTCTTTTAGTATCTATTTTTTGCGTGCATGTGGCTTTTGATTCTCTTTTTTTGAACGCTTCTGGGGCTGCCTGGGATCAGGAGTGTGGCCCATGTTGTGACCAAACCCGGAGTGAATCATTACGGCTGGAGATGGAAACCTTTTTCAGGGCCTCGGCTTTTCAAGCGGGGCGGTCCGTTTTTACGGGACAGGGATGCAGACATAATGTTTATCTCTTTTTTTTATAAATTAAAGGAAGTCGGGATACCCGTTACCCCCACTTCATTTCTGACGCTTCAACGGGCATTGAACCGGGGGCTTGTGGACTCCCTGGATGACTTCTATACCTGCGCCCGGGCCATCCTTATCAAAAGTGAGCGCTATTTTGACCTCTATGACCAGGTGTTTTCCTTTTATTTTGAGGGGGTGCCCCTGCCGGAAAATCAGGGGTTTGAAATTGATGAACTGGCCCGGGCCATGCTGGACGAATGGTTAAAAGACCCAAAGCAGTTAAGTGATGCCCTGGGAATTGATCCGAAGACACTTAAAAATTTGACCCCGGAGGAACTCATTGATTATTTTAAAGAGCGGTTAAAAGATCAGAAGGGAAGGCACCAGGGCGGAAACAAGTGGATCGGCACCGGCGGTACCTCTCCGGTGGGGCATTCGGGCTATCACCCCGGGGGCATGCGGGTGGCAGGCGAATCCCGGAATAAATCGGCCCTGAAAGTGGCCGGGGAAAGACGGTATAAAGATTACTCCGGCAGAGGACCTTTGACCCAGGCCATGATGGGGGAAGCATTAAAACGTCTTCGCAATCTGGTACCCAGTGGCCCCAGGGATCAGGTGAATGTGGATGAAACCATTTATCAGACCATGAAAAACGGAGGAGAAATTGAACTAGTCTTTGATCGTTCGTTAAGGGATCGACTCAAGGTAATGCTTGCCATTGATAACGGTGGGTGGTCCATGGACCCCCATATACCAGTGGTTCAGACTCTGTTTGATTATGCAAGATCCCAGTTCAAGGAGCTCAGAACCTGTTTCTTTCATAATACCATTTATGATTGTGTCTGGGATGATCCGGCCCGGTATCGGAACCCCCGGGCCATTGACGGATTTTTAAAGATGGACCCTGAAACCCGTTTCATAGTGGTGGGGGATGCCAGCATGGCACCCTATGAACTCATGGCCCGGGATGGTTCCATTCATATCCAGGAACGCAGCGGAAAGCCAAGTATAGAAAGACTTAAATTCATTGCCGATACCTTTCCCCATGCCGTGTGGCTCAATCCAGTGCCAAGCCGGATGTGGGGCTATACCCATTCCATCATGACCATTGCGTCCATTTTTCCCATGTTTGAACTTTCCCTGGACGGACTTGAAAATGCTGTGGCGCACATGATGTCCTGAGTCGGGAATATTTTCCTTTTGGTGGGCTGGGATCTCCCTGGCGATGTCGGGGCAGGTCTTCCTGATTCCGTTGATTGCCCAACGGTGTCGGGTGACCCATGTTGTGAGCAGATCCATTAAACCCAAAAACATTTGATCCTCAAATGTCAGGAAATGTGGGAAATGTTATAAAGCTCCAGGGTGTTGTTCCAGATGATTTCGGAAAGTTCATGGGGATCTTTGTGGGTGATGTCTGCAATTTTATGAAGCACAGCGGCCACAAAGGCAGGTTCGTTTCTTCGGGTTTTGTTTTTCATGGGGGCCGGGGTCAGATAGGGAGCGTCTGTTTCAATGAGCAGTCGATCTTCCGGGATGAGAGAAATCAGTTGCCTTAGAAGCGCCCCGCGCTGTTGAAGGGTGACAATGCCGGTGACGCCGATGTGATATCCCAGGTCAAGATACTTAAACATTTCCTCCCTGGTCCCGCTGAAACAGTGGACCACCCCCCGGCGTTTCTGATTGTCCATGTCCGTGAGAATTTCAAGCAGTCTCCCCCCGGAGTCCCGCTCGTGGAATATCATGGGAAGTTCCAGTGCATCGGCGGCCTCAATCTGACGGATGAACCATTTCTCCTGGACATCCATGGGCGAATGCATGCGGTTGAAATCAAGTCCGGTTTCCCCCCAGGCCTTTACCTTTTCATGGGTCGCAAGGGACGTAAGTTCTGCCATTACATCCTCGGAGCAATGCTTTGCGTCATGGGGATGGACTCCCACGGAGGTGAATATGTGCGGGTGTTTTTCCACCATTTCCATGGCTTTTTGAGATGTCGCAAGGTCTATACCCGCCACCATGATGGCTTTCACCCCTGCTTCCCTTGCTCTTTGAAGGGTTTCTGGAAAATCATTCTTAAAACTTATATCATCTATGTGTGCATGGCTGTCAAATAGCCGCATTCCTGTCCCCCGTTGTGTATATGTTTTTTTTGGATCTGATGCCTTGCCTGGAACGTCAGAGCAAAGGACAAAGACTGTACAAAAAAATCTCCAGGGGATCAAGGAAAAAGTCGGATGAAAGAAGATAAGCCCGGCAGGGCAGGGAGAAGCCGGACAGGCCGGAAGAAAAGCGGGCCTGGAAAAGCCCGCTTTTCTTCATGGATGGATTTGTGGATGGCTACAACGCCATCCACAAATCAACCCCTTTATGTTTTCTGTGGACAAGGTTTATGTCCGGGGATTAAGCCTTATTCAGCGGCGGGTATTGCCTCATTTGCAGGGGGGGCCTCATCGCCGGAGGTCAGTCCCGGTGTTTCCTGCAGCCAAGGACAATTGGGCTTGGGGGAGCAATAGGCGCGCCCTTTTTTGGGGCCATGAAATTTGCCCCTGCCTTCAAACATTCCCATTCCTTTTCCCATGCCGTTGAACATCATGGGAACCTGCAATTCCGGTGCAATTGCCTTAACTTGCAATGCAAACTCAACGCCTCTGGTCATCATGATTTTCTGGGCATCTGCAAGCTCAGCTGTGAGGGAAGCCAGCTGATTCCGATCCGGTGAGGTGGTTTCCATGAGAATACGGATGGCTTCGTGGTTTGATACCATGATAACGCGCTGGGGGGCTGTTTCATCAACAAATTTTTGCCGCAGATCCATGATCTGGTTTTTCTGTTCCTGGGTCAGGGCTGCCCATTGCTGCCCGGGATTGTTCATAAACCGTGGACAATCATTGTTGCCCCGGTTTCTTTTGCCATTGCAGTTGCCGGCAAATGCGAAGCTGGTGAGGGTCATAAGGGTGACGACGATGGCTGTGAAGATCAATGCCTGCTTTTTCATGGGATATCTCCTTGTAATTATGGTTTTAAATAATCTTTTTTTTAATCTCTGGCATTGGTATTGCTTTATTGTTTCCAATGCCAACGAAGAGCGGAAGTTGACCCGTTATCTTACGGGAAAAAATATTTTTTCTTCTGTTGAATGTTAAAGCAAATGGCGTGCCAGGTTTGTTTTTTTGTCCCTGAAGGCTTGAAAAAATAAAAATGGATTAACTTCTAAAAATGTCATGGCAGGTGTGTCAATGGGGCTGAATCTGTGTGCTATTTTTTGTTATAAGTGTTTGTATTTAATTGAAAAAAATAAATGGTACGGACGGTGTCGAAAACCAGGTTTCGCCCAAATCGGCCCATGGTGGTATAATCCCCGGAATATGGAAGATACATCGGGGGGATCCTCGGTTGGGTCTGGGGGGGAAGTGAATTGATTGGATATTTATTACCCATTTTGATATATCCAATAGTGTAAAAAATATCCAATTTCTCCGTTGATGAACAACCGGAGGCTTGGGGCTTGGGCACAAGCCCTGCCATTTTGGGGTGGGTTCAGGTTTGTATTATTGACACTTGTGTTGGAAATTGTCTTGAAACACAGATAGGTATTAAAAGCACAATAAGGTAAACCAGATCCTGCAAGGGCTCCAATTGTGCTGGGTTGCAGACAATATGATCGAGCCCACCCAGGGCCGGATCATTGAGTAGCAGAAAGGAATGATGTTAAAATTAAAAAAAATAAAGGGCTTGCCCGGACTTTCCCCTCTGGTGATCATCGGTATATTTGCAATACTGGTTCCTATTTTTGTGTTGATGACCATTGACAATATCCGGGAGCAGAACGGCAGGATAAAGGAAAAACTGACGGGGAAGGGGTTGCTGCTGATCCGGGCCTTTGAGGCGGGTACCAGAACCGGAATGATCACCACCCGGTGGGGGGGGAAGCGCGTGCAGCGCTTGCTTGCCGAAACGGCGGAGCAACCGGAGATCGAATACATGATGATCACCGACCGCAAAGGCCATATCCTTGCCCACAGCGATGAGAATCAAGTGGGAAAGCGTTATGAAGGGATGCCTGACGTGGTATTTGAACAAGGTGTATCCCCGCTGTTTCACCGGGAGGTGATGTCCCCCGGGGGGGTGAAGGTTTTTGAGCTGTATAAGGAATTTACCCCGGCTCGGAGACGATTCAGGTCGGAAAAGTCCCCCCCGCCTCCGGGGTGCGCCTTTGATGCAAAGGGTAATGCCTGGCGGTGCCCGCCGTTGCCATCCATGGATGACGTCCGGAAACAACATCCTTTCCGGTCTCCTGATAAAGACTGGTTTCAATCCCATTTTTCACCGGATGACGGTGGGGAGGACAGCCGTGAGCAGGTGATCTTTGCGGCCATAAATATGAAGGAAATTGAACAGATCAAGCAACGGGCCGTGACCCATGCGATTTTTATGGGCTGTCTGTTTCTTGCCCTGGGGGTGGTGGGGGTGGTATGTGTGGTGGCCCTGCAGGGATACCGATCCGCCAGAAGTTCCCTTTCCCGGATCAAGGCATTCTCCGATGATGTCATTGCCAACATGCCGGCAGGGCTGATAACCGTTGACAGAGAAATGGAAATCACCTCTCGCAATGGGGCGGCCCGGGAAATTCTGGGTTATGAGAAACAGACTTTCCCCATGCAATTACCCCCCGAAATGAAAGCGATGGTGGACAAGATCAAGGGAAGTCCGCCAAAGGCGGCCGGGGAGATTGCCTGCACCGTTCATGGAGAGCATCAATTGCTGCTGGACGTCACGGTGTCATCCATTTTAAGTGAAGGAGGGGTGTTATCGGGATACTTGTTCCTGTTCCATGATTTAACACAATTTAAAGCCATGAAAAACGAGGTGGACCGGAACCGCCGCCTTGCCGCGGTGGGAAAGCTGGCCGCCGGGGTGGCCCATGAAATCAGAAATCCCTTAAGTTCCATCAAGGGGTTTGCCACCTGGTTTCTTGAGCGGTATGAACAGATCCCCGAAGACCGGGAGGTGGCAGGCATCATGATCCAGGAGGTGGAGCGTCTGAACCGGGCAGTGACCCAGCTCCTGGAATTTGCCAGACCCATGCCGGTGGTTAAGAAACGTGTGAAAATTTCTGAGATAATTGATCATTCTTTGCGACTGATCGCACCGGATGTAAAAAAACAGCAGGTTTTGCTGGAAACCCGGCTTGACACAGAGGTGGTGTGGCTGAACACCGATCCGGACAGGCTCAACCAGATTTTGCTGAACCTTTACTTAAATGCCCTCCAGGCCATGGACAGCATGGGCCGCCTTTGCGTCACGGTTACGGATGGACGTCAACGGGGGGGCATTGTAATTGAGGTGGCAGATACCGGACGGGGTATCCCCCTGGGGGATGTGGACAAAATTTTTGATCCCTATTTTACCACCCGGTCCGATGGCACCGGCCTGGGGCTTGCCATGGTATATCGTGCCGTGGAAGCCCTTGGCGGGGATATCCGGGTGGAAAGCACACCCGGTTCCGGTACACGGTTTTTTATTGAGCTGCATGATGTCTTTTTATAAGAAACTCCGTCCAAAGTGCTGTAATAATGAGAGTTTTAATTTTCGTTGTGGCAGGTAATTACTGCCATGTGGGTTTTATATGAAACTCCGCCTAAGATGCTCCAATAATTAGAGTTTCAATCTTCGTTGTGGCAGGTGCTTACTGCCATGTGGGTTATATGAAAAGGTAGCCTTCAAGTCTACCTCGGCAGAGCCCCTCCCCCGATGGGCAATAGGAACCGGACAATCGAGCTGTCTACAGTTCCGGTCCGGGACCATTGCCCGTCGGGGGAGGGGCGGCATAATGCCATTTGGCTCTGCGTTTACGAACCATTATTCGTTGTGTGGGCAGGCAGACATGATCGTTTATATGAAATGGCAATAATCAATTCAAAAGGTTTTTACGGTAAGACAGGGAATAAAGGTAGATATGAAAGAAAGAAAACGGGTGCTGGTGGTGGATGATGATGCCGGACACAGAAGCATGTTAAAAACCCTTCTCACCGGGTGGGGGTACGACATTTCCCTGGCCGATGACGGTATGACAGGGGTGCAGATTGTCCAGGAGGAAACCTTTGATATTGTGCTTATGGACATGCGCATGGTCAAAATGTCGGGCATGGAGGCCCTTGGGGCCATTCATCGCCATAATCCCTCCCTGCCGGTGGTAATCATGACGGCCTATTCATCGGTGGAAACGGCGGTGGATGCCCTGAAACAGGGGGCCTGTGATTATCTGACCAAGCCCCTGGATTTTGAAAAATTAAAACTGACCATGGCCCGGATACTGGAAACCATTTACCTGAAACAGGAAAATGAGAGCCTGAAACAGCGCCTGGGAAAGGGATTTCAGCGGGAGCGAATCATTGGGCGCAGTCCTGCCATGACAGCCCTGCTTGACACCGTTGAAATGGTGGCGTCTTCCGATGCCAGTATTCTTATCACAGGCCCGTCCGGTACCGGCAAGGAACTCATTGCCGGGGCAGTTCATTATAACAGTCCCAGAAAAAATGCTCCCTTTGTGCGTATTAACTGCGCTGCCATAACGGAAAGCCTTCTGGAATCAGAGCTGTTCGGCCATGAGCGGGGTGCCTTTACCGGGGCGGAACGTCAGCGAAAGGGCAAATTCCGGGAGGCCCATGGCGGCAGTATTCTGCTGGATGAAATCGGAGAAATGAACCTTGCCATGCAGGTGAAACTCCTGCGGGTACTCCAGGAAAAGGAAGTCACCCCGGTGGGAGGAGATAAAAGCATCAAGGTGGATGTCCGGGTGATCGCTGCCACCAACAGGGCACCGGAACAAATGGTGGCAGATGGAACCTTTAGAGAAGATCTTTTTTTCAGGCTCAATGTGGTGGCTCTTTCCATTCCCCCATTAAGTGAACGTCAGGAGGACGTACCGGAACTGGCCCTTTATTTTCTGCAGCGGTTTTCTGAAAAAAATCACCGTGATATCAAAGGTTTTACCCCGGAAGCCATGGATGCCATGATCCGTTATGCATGGCCGGGCAATGTAAGGGAGCTTATGAACTGCGTGGAGCGCTGTGTGGTTCTTGCCCGGTCTCAATATATCACCCTTGCCGATCTTCCCTTTGCCACGGTGGGCGAGGGTAAAAGCGGAGAAGCCGGTCAAGCAGATATTTCATCCGTCAGGGATATACCTCTTTCGGAAGTGGAGCGGGAAGCCGTGCTGCAGACCCTGGAGTCCGCGGAGGGGAACCGCAGTGAAGCGGCAAGGAGACTGGGGATTACCAGAAAAACCCTGTTGAAAAAGCTCAAGCTGTATGGCAGGGCATAGAAAAATGTTTTTCCATGCATTGACAGGGATGATCTGGTTCTCTAAGATATACTGACGTTACATGAAAATGGATGGGGGATACAAAACAGGGGGCGAGCTTCATGGAATCCATCAGCAGTAATAAAAGAGCGGTTGAACGGTTTGAGCTTCAAATCCCGGTTCAATTAAAATTTGTGGGGGGAGACACCGAGCCCCGGGGCACCATGAATCTTCGCAGTAAGGATATTTCTTCCACTGGTGCCCTGCTTGATTCCGCTTCCGGTCTGGCAGTGGGAACCTTGATGGAGCTTAATCTTGATATTCCAATGGGTTATCTGGGGCAGGGGGCGGGACGTCGAGCCAGGGTGTCGGTGCGGGGAAAGGTGGTGCGATGTACGGAAACGGGGACTGCTTTTTCCTTCCAGGGAGAAGCAAATTTTGAGTATGAGGCAGAAAAAGAAAAGCTTTGCCAGCCAAATGCTAAGCTCACTCCCCGGGAACGGGAAATCCTGGAACAGATTGCCCAGGGGGCTTCCAATCGTCAGATTGCCGAGGGGCTTTACATCAGCCCCCACACAGTCAAAACCCATCTGCACAATATTTTCCAGAAAATTGATGTCACCGGAAGGCTCCAGGCGGCCTTGTGGGCCGCCAAACATCTTCCCATGGAAACCGTTCCATCCCTTTAAAACAGATGGCCACACCCCCCCTGATTATCGACGATCCGGCCAGATGGTTTCCGACATTTCCGATAATTTGTATTTTTGAATTTTGCCGCTGGCGGTCATGGGGTAACCTTCCACAAAGGTTACATACCGGGGGATTTTGTGCCGACTGATATTTCCTCTGCAAAAATCCTTTACATCGCTTTCTTCAATGTCTGAGTCTTTTTTGCGAATAATAAAAGCCCCCACCTCTTCACCATACTTCTGGCTGGGAACCGCCGCCACCTGAATATCCTGGACTCCCTCCATACGGTAAAGAAATTCTTCAATTTCCTTGGGGTAGATATTCTCACCCCCACGAATGATCATATCTTTATATCGACCGGTGATGGAAAGAAATCCTTCCTTGTCCATTACGCCCAGATCTCCGGAGTGAAGCCATCCGTCATTGTCAATGGCATCTGCCGTGGCCTGGGGATTATTATAGTAGCCTTTCATGACGTTGTAGCCCCTGCAGCATACTTCTCCCTGGGCACCGGGGGGCAGTGTTGCACCGGTTTCTACATCAATGACCTTTACCTCAATGTGGGGCAGGGCCTGGCCCACGGTTTCCACCCTTTTTTCCAGCGCATCATGGATACGGGTGTAGGTCATCACAGGAGAGCCTTCGGTGAGGCCGTAACAGATGGTGATCTCCGACATGTTCATTTTTTCAATCACCTGCTTCATGATTTCCACCGGGCAGTTTGAGCCTGCCATGATGCCGGTTCTGAGGGTGGAAAAATCAAATTTGGCAAACAGGGGATGTTCCAGCAGGGCAATGAACATGGTGGGTACCCCATAAAGGGCGGTGCAGCCCTCCTGTTCCACGGAGCCCATGACCAGCAGGGGATCAAATCCTTCCAGGATCACCATGGACGTGCCGTGGGTAACTGCCGCAAGCACCCCGAGCACACAGCCAAAGCAGTGAAATAGCGGCACGGGCAGGCACAGGCGGTCCTTGTTGGAAAAATTCTGGTTTTCACCGATCCAGAACCCATTGTTGCCGATGTTGTAATGGGTCAGCATCACTCCCTTGGGAAATCCAGTGGTGCCGGAGGTATACTGCATGTTCACCACATCGTGGGGGGTTAAACTATCCTGTCTTTCCTGATATTTTTCCGGGGAAATGATGGGGTGAAGCCCCCGGATTTCCGGGATGGAATACATGCCCCGGTGTTTTTCATGACCCAGAAAGCACACCCGTTTAAGGTGGGGATATTTTTCTGAACAAAGGCTTCCGCGTTGCTGGGTTTTTAATTCCGGTACCAGTTCGTAAATGGTGTTGATGTAATCGGTGTCCTGGAAGCCGTCAATGAGAAAAATGTTTTCGGTTTCCGACTGCTCCAGCAGGTAGGAAAGTTCTGCTTTTTTATAATTGGTGTTCACCGTTAAAAGAATGGCACCGATCTTGGCCGTTGCAAACTGCAGGGTGACCCAATAGGGAATGTTTGTGGCCCAGACAGCCACTTTCTCGCCCCGTTCAACCCCCAGGGCCATGAGTCCCCTGGCAATTTCATCCACCCCGTCGGCAAATTGCCGGTAGGTGAGCCGAAAATCTCTGTCCACATAGACAATGGCTTCATTGTCCGGATATTTACTGACGGTTTCATCAAGGATCTGGCCCAGGGTGCGCTCCCTTAAGCCGTTGTGCATTTCCATTTTGTCTTCTCCATGGCTGGTGTTATGATCTGAACTTTATTTGGGAATATAAATAACCGCATAAATTTCCGCGTTCTCATTCCCCACACAGCTTACATAGTGCGGTACCACGGAGTTGTAATAGACACTGTCACCCTGGTTCAGCAGATAGGTTTCTTTGCCGTAAATGATTTCAATGCACCCCTTTTCCACCACAATGAACTCTTCTCCCTCATGGGAGGACAGGTTCTTTTCCCTGGCGGATTCAGGCAGTATTTCCACAAAAAAGGGTTCCATGTGACGATCGGTCTTTCCCCTTCCAAGGGAGTAGAATTTCAGGGCGGTGGGTTTGCCCTTACCCCCAAGGACGCTGATTTCAGATTCCCGGTCCGCACGGCGGACAATAAAGGGGTCAGTGCTGTCCTGGTCATCGAGAAAGGTCCCAAGGCGTACCCCCAGCGCCCTGGCAATTTTCATCAGGGGTCCCAGGGGCGGGTACACATTATCGGTGAGCATGGTTTTTAAAAATGCGGTTTCAAGTCCTGTGAGCTGGGACAGGTTTTCCAGATCTATGTCTCTTTTTTCCATGAAATAGGTGATGCGCTGGCTCACTTTTCCGGTTTGCATTGTTCCTCCTTGTGGGGATTGAAAAGTAAAAAGATTTATTTATATTGAAAAAAAGCAGGCTTGTCAAAAAAAATGGTAACCTCTCAATAACCTGGGGCAGAAAGGTGTGCTTGGATTTTAAACTCCGGGTGCTATTCAATATAGATGGGCTGAAGTATTGAGAGTTTACAAAAAATGTATTGATATTTATGGGGATGTTTGGGGCCCTTATTGAAGCAGCTGTCCTGGAAACGTATTCTCGTTCCATAAAAATGATAAATCGGGTTGATCTTAAACAGGCGCTGTTGG
Source organism: uncultured Desulfobacterium sp. (assembly GCA_963674605.1). GTDB lineage: Bacteria > Desulfobacterota > Desulfobacteria > Desulfobacterales > Desulfobacteraceae > Desulfocicer. The sequence continues at coordinate 4,881,052 of OY771474.1, forward strand.
ATAATATTCATTAACGCTTGAAGGAGTATGTTCCCATTTGAAGGCTTGGTCACAACCGTTGTGATCAGGCCCCCGGCCCAGGATAAAAAAGGAGTTTACTGAATGTTTAACCGAAAGAAACCATGGGTGCTCACCCTGATGCTGGTGCTGATACTCAATTGTCCGGCAGGGGCCATTTCCATTCCCGAAGAAAAAAAGATAGCCGGGGAGTTCATGGAAGCCATCCGCATGCAGAATCAATTAATTAAAGATCCCATGGCGGTTGCCCTGGTGACCGAAGTGGGAAAACGCATTGTGGATCAGTTGCCCCCCCAGCCGTTTCCCTTTTCGTTTTATATTGTGGATGATGGTCAGTTCAATGCCTTTGCCAGTCCCGGAGGCAATATTTTCGTACATCGGGGTCTGATCACCGCCCTTGATAATGTGGATGAACTGGCCGGCATTCTGGGCCATGAATCGGCCCATGCCGTATGTCGGCATGTCTCCCAGATGATTGACAGATCAAAGGTGGTGAATATCGGTACCCTGGCAGGGGTTCTGGCCGGTGTTCTGGTGGGGGCCAGCGGGGGCGGGGATGCGGCCCAGGCCGTGGTGGTGGGTTCCATGGCCGTGGGGCAGACGTCCATGCTGGCCTACAGCAGAGAAAATGAAACCGAAGCAGACCAGAAGGGATTGCTGATAACCCGGGACGCGGGGTTCTCCCCCGGGGGATTGCTCACCGGTCTTGAGAAAATTCGTTCCACGGACTGGTATGGCACAGAAAAGATCCCCGGATATCTAAAAACCCACCCCGGTTCCGGTGAGCGGATTATTTTTATATCTTCCTGGCTGGATAAACATAAAAATGATGTGATCACCGATAACGGCATTGACCCTTTCCGGTTTGATCTGGTGAAATACCGACTGGCCGCCCTGTATGGTCCTGTGGATGAAACAGAAAAGAAATTCATGCTTCTTCTGAAAAAAACACCGGATGATCCGGCACTTCATTACGGCATGGCCATTTTATTATCCCGGACGTCCCGCCTGGAGGAGGCCCTTGATCACGTTCGCCTGGCCCTGGCAAAACAGGTGTTTGATCCCTATCTGCTTCTGGAAGCCGGGCACATTCATCTCCTGGCTGAAGATGGCGAAAAAGCCTTCAGCCTGATGAACGGGCTTGAAAAAATACCGGAAGTGGCTGTCCAGGTCACTTACTATCAGGCCTGGGCCAGGTGGTTGATGGGGGATGCTGTCCAGGCGGAACGGGGGCTTTTAAAAACCATCCAGACCTCAGGGGATGCCTTTCCCAGGTCATTTTATTTCATGGCGGATGTGGCCCGGCAAAAGGGGCGCAACGATGAGAGTCACTATTACCTGGGGCGCTATTACCATGAAATAAAATCATTTAAGAATGCAATGTTTCACTTGAGAAAAAGTGTTGAACTGCTTTCGGAGGGCCCCATGAAAACCCAGGCGCTGGAGCTGCTTGGGGAGATGGAAAAGCAGAAGAAAAAAAACAGGGGATGATGGACTGGTCGGGTGCGCAGTTGGGGGTTCCACGGTGTTTTGAGGCAGTTTTTCATATAAACCCCCATGTCCTGTCGGACACAACGAAGATAGGGTCGTAGACGCGAAGCCAAACGGCATTATGCCGCCACTCCCCCGACGGGCAATGTTCCCGGACCGGAACTGTAGACAGCTCGATTGTCCGGTACCTATTGCCCATCGGGGGAGGGGCTCTGCCGAGGTAGACTTGAAGGCTACCTTTTCATATAACATACATGGCAGTAAATACCTGCCACAACGAAAGTTGAAACTCTAATTATTGCAGCAGCTTGGACGGAGTCTCTTGTAAAAAAAAAGTACGGCGTAAATCTTTTGCTGCTTTATTCTTTATCAAATCGGGAGAATTTCATGGTAAAAGTGCCCCGGCCCTGGGTGGCGGATCTCAATGCCGTGGAGTATCCGAACATTTTTGATAGCGGAACAGTTGCCTTGACAATCTGTATGCTCTGCTTGGGCTGGATGGACTCAATGCGCCCCCCCCGGGTGTTGAGATCGGCAATGGCCTCTCCCATGAAATTATCAGGTACCAGTACCTCCACATCCATGATGGGCTGGAGCAGATACACAGATCCTTCTTCCATGGCGTTTCTGCAGGCCATGGAGGCACAAACGGAGAATCCAAGATCCGAACTCTGGGATTCCCGACAGGAACCGTCCTTGATGGTTATCCGGGTATCCACCATGGGGTAGCCTTTAAGAAAACCACTTTCAAGGGCCTCCCTTGCGCCCTTTTCAATGGCAGGGATGTGGGCTTCCGGGATGGATTCTGCAGGAGCCTTGTACACAAATTCAATGCCCTTGTCCCGTTCCAGGGGTGACAGTTCCAGGCTGATCTCTGCAAAATGGTGTTTTCCGGCAATTTCCCTGTCAAAGACGGCATGCCCGGCGGAGGTGGTATCCAGGCTTTCCCGGTACACCACCTGCGGGCTTCCCACATTGACATCGGTGTTAAATTCTCTTTTCATGCGGCTGATGATAATTTCCAGATGGAGTTCTCCCATGCCGGAAAGAAGGGTCTGGCCGGTATCATTGTCGGTGGTGACCTTGAGGGTGGGGTCTTCAATGGTGAATTTTTCCAGCACCTCTTCAAGTTTTTCCTGATCTGCATGGGTTTTGGGCTCTATGGCGATGGATATAACGGGTTTGTCAAATTCCATTTTTTCCAGAAGCACCTGGTCTTTGGAAGAGCAGAGGGTTTCACCGGTGGAGCTGTTTTTCAGGCCCAAAACACCCACAATGTCTCCGGCATATGCTTCTTCCACCCGTTCGCGCTTGTTGGCGTGCATTTTCAGAATCCGGGAAATCTTTTCTTTTTTATTCAGGGTGGGATTAAATATGTCTTCGCCGGCCTTGAGGGTACCGCTATAAATTCTGACAAAGGACAGTTTGCGCCCTTCAATCATGGATACTTTGAAGATAAGTGCCGCCAAGGGGGCGGTTTTATTGGGAGGGTATTCCACAATTTCTTCCGTGTGGGGATGGATACCCTTCACCGGCGGAATGTCCTTGGGGCTTGGCAGGAAGCTTTCAATTCCATCCAGAAGGGGTTGTATTCCCTTGTTTTTCAAGGCGGTGCCGCACATCATCGGCACCAGGTGTCTTGCAATGGTGGCTGCCCGGACAGCCTCTTTTAGTTCCTGTAAAGAGATTTCCTCTTCACCCAGATACTTTTCCATGATGGTGTCGTTGACCTCAGACAGGGTTTCCAGAAGGGTTTCCCTGTATTTTTGAGCGGCCTCTTCCATGTCCGGGGCAATGGGGCCTTTGGTGAACTCCGCTCCCTGGGTTTCATCGTTCCAGGTAATCTGCTCCATGGTGATGAGATCAATGACCCCTGAAAACTGATCTTCAGCCCCCACGGGGATCTGAATGATCAGCGGAGTGGCATGGAGAAGGTCTTTAATCATATTAACCACATTGAAAAAATCGGCTCCGATGCGGTCCATTTTATTAATAAAGGCAATGCGGGGAACCTTGTATTTATCTGCCTGGCGCCACACGGTTTCCGACTGGGGTTCCACGCCGCCCACGGCACAGAAAACCCCCACGGCACCATCAAGGACCCTTAATGCCCGCTCCACCTCAATGGTGAAATCCACATGACCCGGGGTATCAATGATCTGGATCAGAGATCTGTTCCACTGGCAGGTGGTGACTGCAGAGGTTATGGTGATCCCCCGGTTCTGTTCATCTTCCATCCAGTCCATGATGGCCTCACCGTCGTGGACTTCTCCTATTTTATGGGATTTTCCGGTGTAGTAAAGGATGCGCTCGGTGACAGTGGTTTTACCGGCGTCAATGTGGGCCATGATGCCGATGTTTCGTATCTGGGAAATAGGTGTTTTTTTACTCATGATTCCTGCCTGCTTGAATATTTGAGGGATTAGATCAAAAGAATCGGGCTTGATTTTTCATCGCCCTTATTTTGCAGGGTGATGCGCTTTGCTTATTCAAAAACCGGATCATCAAAGTGGGGGTTGGTCACAACATGGGCCACCTTGGGGTGGGGTAAGGCTTACGTTATTGACGTTTTTGCTAAAACTTTCTTTATGCACAGCTATTTGTCAAAAACACATTAACACAAGCCTGACCCCATTGGCCCATCAATTGTGACGGGAGGCTCATGTGGTGACCAACCCCTCAAACTATTTAATTTGATTAAATGGTATTGGATACAGCAATGGATAAAAAGTGTCAAGAAAATAAACATTTAAAGGGCTTTTGTCTTGCAAATAAAGCCTGTTTTCTATAAGATTAACAATTTAATTGTCAGACCTTATTACTATCCGTCTGCCTTCTTCAACGGGCGGGTGTTGTAATCAGGCACTGGTTATCAGAAAGTGGAGGCCTGCATGATACCCGGATTTGAGAAACTGGTGGAGCAGAGAATTGCTGAGGCCCGGCAGAAGGGTGAGTTGGACAATCTTCCCGGTGAGGGGAAACCCTTGAACCTGGAAGATATGGCAGTACCAGAGGATTTCCGCATGGCCTATCGGGTGCTTAAAAATGCTGGTTTCTTGCCACCGGAGGTGCAATTAAGAAAGGAGATTGAAAATGTGGAGTCGCTGCTGGCTGATCTGTCATGGGATGCGCCGGAAAGGCTGGCCCTGGAGAAAAAATTAAATTTTATGCTGACCCGGTTGAATCTTTCCCGGGGACCCCACCGAAAATGTCATATCCCCGGAGACTATGTGCACCGTGTGATTAAAAAGATTTTGTGAACCGTGATGATCTGAGTTTTTAACGGACCCTTTCGCCGTCGGGCCTGTTAAAGGCTGGCCAAACATTTACATTCCCAAGCCGTAGCGTTAACAACCCATTAAGGATATTATGAAATTTAAAAAACGAGATCAGGAAGGTATTTTTAAAAGCCTTTTTGCCGCCTATTTTGTATTGCTTCTCCATGTTTTTCTCCTGGCCGGTACCGGCATCACCGTTGTGCTTTTCAGGGGGGTGTACCATTATCTTCCCTGGATTATGGCCGGGCTTGCCCTGCTTATTGTCGCTCTTTTCTGGATTTTTTATCTGCGCATGAAAAAAAGCACCCGGGAAATAAAGGACATTCTTGCCTTTCCCCAGTTTCAGGGTCGCAATGTTGAGATCCGGCTGCTGGGGGGCATGGCTTCGGTGAAAATCGGTGGGGGTGCCCCCGGCTCTTCGGACGTGATGGCCATTGGGCATACCCCGCAATCCCATGGTAATGAACTTCCCATGCTTGAGATGGGATCAGAATCAACGGATAAACGTCTTTCTGATTTGGCCCAGCTCTACTTGAACGATCTGATTACCAGAGAAGAGTTTGACCTGGCCAAGCAGGAGATATTCAATAACAAGGATAATGACGAAACCATCCATAATGAAACCATTCATCTGAACAAAGATGCAGGGGGAATGTGATGCAGAAAATTAGGCTGGCACTCTTGTCCGGGGGAGACACCCCGGAACGAGACGTTTCTTTGAACAGTGGCGAACAGGTGTATGCGGCCCTGGACAAGAATAAATACGATATTACCCGGTATGATCCCAAGACGGATTTGGCACGGCTTGTGGCCAATGCCTCAGTCATTGATGTGGCCCTGTTGATTCTCCATGGCCCCAACGGAGAGGACGGCACCGTGCAGGGACTTTTGGATCTGTTGAAAATTCCCTATCAGGGGGCCGGGGTGCTCGGCAGTGCCCTTGCCATGAACAAGCTGGCAGCCAAGCAGATGTATATTCAAGCCGGTATTCCAGTGCCGGATCACCGGGTGATTCATAAAACCATGATCCAGGACACGGCATGGTATGTTGGACAACTGGGGCTGCCTCTGGTGGTAAAGCCGGTCTGTGCCGGTTCCAGTGTGGGGATGTCCATTGTAAGAGATGCAGAAAACCTTGTGGATGCGGTGCAAAAGGCCCTGGAATTTGATGATGTGGTGATGATTGAATCCTATGTGGACGGGGTGGAGCTTACCTGCGGGGTGCTGGGAAACGAGACCCTGGAGGCTCTGCCCATCATTGAAATTTTGCCCGGTGAAGGGTTTGAGTTTTTTGACTACACCGCCAAATATACCGCCGGAGCCACCGAGGAGATCTGCCCGGCCCGTATAGACGATGTCATCCGGGATCAGGCCCAGGCCCATGCCATGGCCGCCCACAGGGCATTGTTTCTTAAGGGATACAGCCGCACGGACATGATCCTTTCCCATGGCGGACTGTTTGTTCTGGAAACCAACACAATTCCCGGAATGACCGCCACCAGTCTTTATCCCCAGAGTGCCCGGGAGGCCGGATATTCCTTTTCAGCGCTTCTGGATCGTCTGATTGCGCTGGCCATGGAATAGTTCTTTAAATAAATCCATGTGGCAGCAAGTTTCTGCCACAACAAAGCGTGAAAATGGTAATATGCCGCCCCGGCCGCCCGTTGAGGGCTCTGCTGTCGGCAGTTTTATATAAAAAATAACAGATCAGGAGAAAATAAAAAATGAAGATTCTTGTGGTGGGAAGTGGCGGCCGAGAGCATGCCCTTGTGTGGAAGATTGCCCAGAGCCCTCTGGTGGATAAAATTTATTGTGCACCGGGTAATGCCGGTACGGCCATTGCTGCAGAAAATGTGGCCATTGGTTCAGAAGACATTGAGGCTCTTGCCGCCTTTGCCGGAGACAATAACATTGATCTCACCGTTGTGGGGCCCGAAGCGCCCCTGGCCATGGGCATTGTGGATGTGTTTGAAGAAAAGGGGCTCAAGGCCTTTGGTGCCTCCGGAAAAGGAGCCCAGCTGGAGGCCAGTAAAATTTTTGCCAAAAACATCATGGAAAAATACGGGATTCCCACAGCCCGGGGAAGGGCCTTCGCAGATGTGGGCAAGGCCCGGGATTACATCCGCACCATGGGCGCTCCCCTGGTGGTGAAGGCCGACGGTCTGGCAGCCGGCAAGGGGGTGTTTGTATGCGCCACCGAAGATGAGGCCTTCAATGCCCTGGATGCCATGATGAAAGACGGTATATTTGGCGATGCCGGTTCCCTGGTGGTGGTGGAAGAATGCCTTGAAGGCGAAGAGGCCTCATTCATCGCATTGACTGACGGAAAAACCGTGCTGCCCATGCCAACCTCCCAGGATCACAAGCGGATCTTTGATAATGATGAAGGGCCCAATACTGGTGGCATGGGGGCTTATTCTCCGGCACCGGTGCTGGATTTCATGCTCCGGGACCGGGCCATGAAAGAGGTGATGATCCCCGCGGTAAAGGGTATGGCTGCAGAGGGTATTCCCTTTAAGGGCGTGCTTTATGCCGGCCTTATGATTCACAAGGATCAGATCAAGGTTCTGGAATTCAATGTACGCCTGGGTGACCCTGAAACCCAGCCCATTCTTATGCGTTTAAAAAGTGATCTGGTGCCCCTCATGGAAGCCTGTGTGGATGGCAATCTGCATAAATTTACCACGGACATTGATCGTAAAAGCACCATGTGTGTTGTCATGGCCGCCGGAGGGTATCCGGGCAGTTATGAAAAGGGGGCTGTCATTGATGGCCTTGATGCTGCCGCAGAGCTTGAAGACACCGTGGTGTTCCATGCCGGAACAGCCATGGCAGGGGATAAAGTCACTGCCGTGGGTGGCCGGGTGCTGGGGGTTACAGCCCGGGGGAACGGGGTACAGGATGCCATGGACAAGGCCTATGCCGCCTGTGCAAAAATTTCCTGGAAGGATTGTTTTTACCGAAAGGACATCGGGGCCAAGGCCCTTGTACGATTGTCCGTGCCCCCCAGGGTGGGGGTGATCATGGGCAGCGATTCCGATCTGCCGGTGATGGAGCAGGCCCTGAAGATGCTTAAAAAATTTGATATTCCCTATGAGGTCACCGTGGCTTCGGCCCATCGTACCCCTGCCCGGGCAGAAGCGTTTGCCAGAACGGCCCGGGAAAAGGGCATGGGGGTGATTATTGCCGGAGCAGGGCATGCAGCTCACCTTGCAGGAGTGCTTGCAGCCCACACCACCCTCCCTGTTTTGGGGGTCCCCATTGATTCATCTGCATTAAAGGGTATGGATTCTCTGCTGGCAACGGTGCAGATGCCACCGGGGGTTCCTGTGGGTACCATGGCGCTGGGAAAATCAGGTGCCATGAATGCCGGAATTTTTGCAGCCCAGATTTTGGCCGTGTCCGATGAGGTGTTGGCAAAGAAATTGGCAGATTACAAGCAGGAAATGGCAGATAAGGTCAATAAAAGGGCAGAGAACCTTGCCTGGTAGCCATAAAATAATAACCGTGGACCCTGTTTTTCCCCATGAAGTGGTTGTGGAACGGGCAGCTGATCTCATTAAAAAAGGGGGAATGGTGGTATTCCCGGCCAAATGCCTTTATGGCCTGGCAGTGGATGCCTTTAATCCTGAAGCGGTTGCCCGGATATTCAAGGTGAAACAGCGCCCCCCGACCAATCCCATTCTGGTATTGATTCCCGATGTGTCTGCCCTGGAACAGCTGGTGACAGAGGTGTCTTCTGCGGCCCGGGCCATCATGGATCGATTCTGGCCCGGTGATGTCACTCTGGTGTTTGAGGCCGGCCCGGATCTGCCCTATGTGTTAACCGCTTCAACCGGCAAGATCGGTGTACGTCTGCCCCAGCATCCGGTTGCCCGGGCACTGGTGAAGGCCGTCGGTGTGCCGGTGACCGGTACCAGCGCTAATATTTCCGGTGAAAAGGGCTGTGTCAGGGCTGATGCCCTTGATATCCGCCTGTTGCAGGGGGTTGATATGGTGCTTGATGCAGGGACGTTGAAGGGGGGGCAGGGGTCCACAGTTGTGGATGTTACCCAGTTTCCACCCAGGGTTTTGCGACGGGGAGAAATCGGGGAGACTGAAATTTTACAATGTGTTTCAGGAATTCATTGACAAAACCGTTCTTTTGCCTTAAAAGGACAGAATAAAAAATACGCCGGAGTGGTGGAATTGGTAGACGCAGAGGACTCAAAATCCTCCGGGCCTTGCGCCCTTGAGAGTTCAAGTCTCTCCTCCGGCACCATAAAAATCAAGGGGTTAGCCGAAATTGGTTAGCCCTTTTTTTTTGTTAGTCTTTTTTTTGATTACCTGCAGCAGTTTTTTCAGATAGATCTGATCCTTTTAAAATAATGTTGGCAGGCATAAGCTTGGAATTCTTTTTTCAGCTTTCCATGTGTCCCGGGGGCATTGAGCCTTCCTGCCCGGCTTTCTTCCAGAATTCTTGAAGTTTCATATTCACATATTTTTTTGTATATTTCCTGCCACCAGGGATCAGCCATGATGATTGTCCTCCGGCAATGGTGCGTCACCCAAAAGGTTCATAACCAATTTAATCAGTGTGTCCTTTTGCCTTGGGGAAGACTCAGCCACCAGCAATGTTGATGCAGCCAAACCAGTATCATTGATTACCGATTGCCCGGAAGGGGTCAATAAGCGGTCTTTTTTTTGAAGGAAATCCACAAATAAAAAGGCACCGCTTCGCTTGTTACCATCAATGAATGGATGATTTTTCACGACAAAGTAAAGCAGGTGAGCAGCTTTACTTTCAATGGTAGGGTATGCGGGTTCCCCAAATACGGTCTGATCCAGGTTGCCGAAAATACCGGTCAGGCTGTCCGGTCTGGAAGATTTGGCAAACTGGTCTGAAGCCTCCCCTCGGGCCATCAATTGCGTTTTCAATTCGACAAGGATGCCGGTTTTAATTTTCAATTTTTTTGAAAATCTGATCTCTTTCATTTTGTAACCGGAACTGATTTTAGCTGGAAAAAAGCTCGGGGTTTTCCTTGATTGCCAAGTCTACTATCATCCTAAATTGCATGGAATGTTGGATAAGGATGTAATATTGTGCTTGACAAAAGTGCATACAAATAGTTCGATTCATGCGGGGGGTGGTATCTGAAGCTGGAGTCATCATAAAGCCTTTTGTTAAAAGTTGTGTTTGGCGATTCAACTTTATCACAAAAGATAGATCTTTCCAGCCTATCTTACTGTCCTCGACACCAGCCCCCCCAAAAAATCCGTTATAATCAGGAATTTTGTTCTTCTGGGAGCCCTTTACTTTTCGCTTTACTTTAAACGCTTTTCTTGGCATTTTAAATAGTTTACTGAAATTATAGTTAGGTTCTCAATAACTCCGGGCATTTCTCTGAGCATTTTCAATGACGCCCGGTGTTTAAAGGACAACCAGGCTTAATCAGCCTGAGGTAATTAAGCACTTACGATAATTGTGTAAGATATCAGTGCTTTTGAATGGAATAGGCATGCTGCTTGATTCCATAAAGACTGACAATCTGAAACCCACGTAATATATGAGTGTATACAATGCCATCCTCCCAGACAGACCATGACTTAAAACAGCAGTTGGATAAGCTTCAGCAGAAACATGAGGCCTTGAACAAAGTCCTGAAAGAAAAAGAAACACAACTTGCCATGACTCTCAAGGGAAAGTCCGATGCCATTGTCCGCATTGACCGTCAACTTCGTAATGTCTATGCCAACCAGGTATTTTACGATACCACGGGCTTTTCCCCTGACCAGTATCTGGGAAGTACCAATGAAGAAATCGGCATTTCCAGAGAGCTGTGTGAGCTGTTTAGGGAAAAACACCTTTACGTATTTGAGACCGGTTCCCCGCTGACGTTTGAATTTGAATATCCCACGCCCGCTGATGGGGTAAGTGTGTTCCAGGCGGAGGTTTCACCGGAGATGGACAAAAAAGGACATATTCCCACCATTATAAGTTGTATCCGGGATATCTCCGAACTCAAGCAGAAGGAAAATGCGCTGGCCTGGGCCCAGGAACACTGGCAGCACACCTTTGACTCTATTTCTGACTGGGTAAGCATCCTTGATGATGATTGCCGAATCCTTAAAACCAATGAAAGCAGTCAGTCCTTTATCCGGCAATCCCCCGAAGAGATCGTTGGCAGACATTGCCATGATATCATTGCCAGTTGCCTTGACATTGAGCCCTGTCCCCTGGAACAGGCCCTGGCAACATCACAACGGGTGTCCCATGAAATCCAGCAACCCGATGGAAAATGGTGGCTCATCACCGTGGATCCCCTTTTGAAAAAGGGGGAAAAGCCCTGTCAGGCGGTTCATATTGTCCGGGATATCACCATGTTGAAGTTCCGGGAAAAACAGAACGTACAGTCCAAGAAGAATGCCGCTTTCAGGGTGCTGGCCGGTGGCATCGCCCACGATTATAATAATCTGCTGGCCGTGATCATGGGCAATCTTTCCCTGGCCATTGATTCTTTTTCCGGGGATGATGAGCGCCTTTCCTTTCTTAAAGAAGCCGAAGTTTCCGTGCGAATGGCCAGGGATTTGAGTCATAAGTTTCTGGCCATCTCCGGCTATGAGTACAGCCAGAAAAATATCGGCAAGCTCAATGATGCCCTCAAGGCAGCCGTGGGGGATCTTTTACGTATTGAAAACCTTAAGATGGTGATGGACATAGATACCGACCTGTGGCCGGTGAATTTTGATGTGGCCCAGATGGGGATCGTGTTTCAGAACCTGGTGATCAATGCTGTGGAGTCCATGCCCCATGGAGGCATACTCACCCTCCGAGCCAAAAACCACATGATACCCCAGAATCTTTCCTGCATGAACTATTTTAAAACACCAGGGGGGGGACGGTTTGTTAGGATTGATATAGAAGACACCGGCTCCGGTATTCCTGAGCAGATACTGCCTAAAATTTTTGACCCCTATTTTTCCACCAAGCAGCGGGGGATACAAAAGGGCATGGGGCTTGGCCTTGCCGTGGTCAGTTCCATATTAGAAAGCCATGGGGGAACTATTTCCATTGATTCCCAGCCAGAAAAGGGTACCCGTATGTCTGTATTAATACCTGCCTACGACCCCAAACGGATGATTCGTCTGTTTGGAAACGAGAAGGGCATGAAAAAGGAAGGTATTAAAATCATGGTAATGGATGATGAGATTGCCATGCGGCGACTCATGGGAAACATCCTTCAGAGCGTGGGATACCGGGTGGAACTGGTGGAGGACAGTGCATCTGCCATAAAAGCATTTACCGCCGCCGTCAATGGGGGTGATCCCTTTGAAGCCGTGATTCTGGACCAGATAATCTGCGGCGACATTTGCGGCAGTGACACCCTTAAAAAATTAAAAGACATTGATGAAACAGTGAAATCCGTTGTGATCAGTGGTTCTCCCCACAGCCCCACCATGACCAATTATAAGGAGTTCGGATTTGATTCGGCCCTTATTAAACCTTATACCCGCAATGAGGTCCATAGCCTGCTTCGTAAGCTGTTTTGAGAATCCCTTATTTCCGGGGTCTGACGCTGACTTGAAAAATGGACACTCAATCCAGATTTATCCGGGTCAACCGAAGACTGTTGGCCACCACGGACAAACTGCTCATGGCCATGGCCATGGCCGCCAGTATGGGATGAAGTTGCTGTAAAAATGTCGGTGCCCATGACACGGGTGCCAGAACACCGGCGGCAACGGGAATTAGAATAATATTGTAGCAGAAGGCAAAAAATAGATTTTGTCGCACAGTGCCCATGGTTTTTTGCCCGAGATCCAGTGCCATTGGAATCCCCATGAGGCTGCCGCCTGCCAGGATTACCTCTCCGGTTTCAATGGCCACATCCGTTCCGGTGCCAATGGCAAAACCCACCTGGGCCTGGGCCAGGGCCGGTGCGTCGTTAATTCCATCCCCCACCATGCCCACCTGTTTTCCTTTTTCCTGAAGCTGTTTGACAATTACAGCTTTGTCCCCGGGTTTTACTTCTGCAAAAAAGGTGTCAATTCCCGCCTGGTTGGCAATGGCCAGGGCCGTCTGGGGATTATCCCCGGTGATCATGGCCACGGACATGTGTTTTGACTTTAAACGATCAATGGCTTGTCTGGAATCGATCTTGAGTTCATCGGTGACGGAGATGAGTCCCAGGGGGGTGTTGTCTTGCACCAGGACCATGACGGTTTTGCCCTGGTCCTGCAGCTCCTTGATGTCATCGGCAAAGGCCTTTATATCCGGGCCTTCGGATATGAACCACTGGGGGTTGCCCAGACGGTGATAAACGCCGTCAAGGAAGCCCGATACCCCGTGTCCTTCATGGGCCATGAACTGCTGTGGCGAAATCAGGGTAAGATCTTCGGCCCGGGCTGCCTTGACAATGGCCTTTCCAATGGGATGCTCAGATCCCTTTTCCAGGGATGCCGCCCATAGAAGAAGGTTTTGGGCGGTGAATGAGACGTCTCCCAAAGGAATCACATCCCCCACCACGGGTTTTCCCCGGGTGAGAGTGCCTGTTTTGTCCAGAACGATGGTGTTCAGGCGGGTGGTATTTTCCAGGGATGCACTGCTTTTAAAAAGAATGCCGTGTTCTGCACCCTTGCCCGTTCCCGCCATGATGGCAGTGGGAGTGGCAAGACCCAGTGCGCAGGGGCATGCGATGACCAGAACCGCCACCATCCGGATCATGGCCGTGACAGGGTCTCCGGTGATGAAATACCAAACCGCCATGGTGACAAGGGCAATGAGAATCACCGAAGGCACAAAAATAGCGGCCACCTTGTCGGCCAGGGCCTGTATAGGAGCTTTGCTGCCCTGGGCTTCCTGTACCATGCGGATGATCTGGGCAAGCACTGTGTCCCGTCCCACCCGGGTGGCCTTCACCATCAACATGCCCTGGCCGTTGATGGTGCCTCCCGTCACCAGATCCCCCGGTTTTTTGTCCACGGGCAGGGGTTCCCCGGTGAGCATGGATTCATCCACAGCAGATCCGCCGGAAAGGATTTGGCCATCCACGGGAATGCGCTCTCCGGCATGCACCAGCACCTGATCATTTAGCTGAACCTGGGAAATGGGTATTTGTTTTTCCTGATCGGCCTTGAGGATGGTGGCGGTTTTGGGTTGCAGCCCCATGAGTTTCTTTATGGCACCCCCGGTTTTTCCCTTGGTTCTTGCCTCCATCAGCTTGCCAAGTTTGATCAGGGTGATAATCATGGCTGCGGTTTCAAAGTACACATGATCCCCGAGCCATGGCATGAAAAGAAGAAAAAAGGAATAAAAATATGCCACGGAAGATCCCAGTGCGACCAGCACATCCATGTTGGCGCTTTTATTAACGATACTTTTAAATCCGCCCACATAATAATCCCAGCCGGTATAAAATTGCACAGGTGTCGCCAGGCACAGAAACAGCCAGTTCATAAAGGGAGCATGACTCCAGGAGCCTGTGAGGGAAAAATCCCTTGCCATGCTCAATATAAAAAGAGGCAGAGTAAAAATGATACCCACCAGAAATTTTCGGGTCTGATCCTTTATTTCTGTTTCCTGGGCTGCGGTGTGTGCGTCCTCTGCCGTGGTGAAGGCATCGGGAACAATGAGATGAAATCCTGCCTTTTCTATGGCGGCTGCCATGATTTCCACCGGGGCTTCGGAGGGGATGTGGGTGATGGATACCTGTTCCGAGGCAAAATTCACCGATGCCTTTATGACACCGGGAACTTTGCGGTTTAAGATCCGCTCAATGTTGGCCGCACAGTTGGCACAGGTCATGCCGGTGACGGGAAAAGAAACAGTGGTGGGTTCCATAGAATGAATCTCCTCATCTTTTTTGATTATGTGGCTGGATAATTGATTTCTTTGAGTACGGCCTTAATTTTCTCCACTGTCTGCGAATCATCAAATTCGACTGTAATGCTGCGGGCCACGGGATCACCTGCCACGCCTGTGATGCCTTTTTGTTCCATCAATTCATTCTTGATGGCATTGACACAATGACCACAGCTGATGTTGGGAATGTTAAAGGTTTGTTTTTCCATGATGCTTTCCTTTATTTTTTTGTGGTTCTGGGATGGTTGCAACTTTCTTGATCTTACTTTATCTTAATGATTTAAAATATACCATTGCCGGCCGGAGTCAATGGATATATACCACAAAGTGGTTTTTGCCATGAAATTATTGTTTCCTTTGATAGATTGAATCCCCGGTGGAGCGGCATTGTAACCCGGTCGGAGGATTCATTGACATTGAATTTTATGAATTGAAATAAATATGGAGATTTTGTGACGGAAAAATCAGGCCAAGTCCAGGAAAGACTGGAACGTCAGATGCTTGAACGGCTTCAATATGAATGGAAAAGGATTTACCATGATGTGGGATATGCAGACCATGCTTTGGCATTGCGATTGAGACTGCCTTCCATTGTACTGATGGATATGAAGGCCTGTCTGGGCCAATGGGTGCCGGATGTACAGGAAATTCGCCTGAATCGCAGTCTGCTGATGAACGGTCGCTGGGATTCTGTTTGTGAGGTGCTGCGCCATGAAGTGGCCCATCAGATGGCAAGCTTATATCCGGAATATCAACTGCAGCCCCCCCATGGCGATGTCTTCAAGGCCTGCTGTCAAAAAATAAATGCCAATCCCCGGGCTTCGGGTAATTATCAGACTCTGGAACAGCGGGTGTGGGAAGATACCGGCAATGAACCGGACAGGATCATGGGGAAAGTCAAAAAACTCATGGGACTTGCCGCTTCAAAGAACAGATTTGAGGCAGCGGCGGCAGCGGCCAAGGCAAATCAGCTTATTTCCCGGTATAACATTGATTTGATCCGCCATGATAAACCCCGGCATTTTGAGTCCATTATTCTCACCGATCCGGTGTTGAAACGCAGTCAGTCGGCATGTCTGGCCGCAGTGATTTTGAATTCATTTTATTTTGTGGAGACGGTGTGGATAACATCCTTCGTGTCCTCCCATGGACGGGCAGGCTATGTCCTTGAGATCACCGGAACAGTGACCAATATAAAGATTGCCGATTATGTGTTTCATTATATTTTAAAATATGCGGAATCCAGCTGGAGGGAATACAAAAAGGCTCATCCCTCCTGCCGGAGCAGATCCGGATACATGAGCGGTGTGGTGGCGGGATTCAGGGAAAAACTTGATGAACAGCACAGGAGATCCATGGCCCGGACAACGGACGGCCATGAATTAAACGCCCTTGTTGCCATGGGGGATAAACGCTTGGCACGGCATTTTCAGATGAGATACCCCCGTATGCGAACGACTTCCTTCACCCACAGCAGTGCCAGTAGTTCCGCCTATGAGTCGGGAAAAGAGCAGGGGCGAAACCTTAATATTTCCAAGGGGATTACTTCCCAGGGGGGCAATTCCGGCCGATTGATCGGTCAATAAAAGGGCCAGATATTATTTGGGGTTGGTTATAACAGGGCTTGGTCGTAAGATGGGCCACTCTGGGGAGAAATATTCCAAAGTCGTTCCCTTTGCCGGCTAATGATCCTGCCGACAAAGGGGTTTTAGAAAAGCTGATGGCCATGGTGGCCTGATTATTCGTTGTCGTCTTCTTCACAATCAGACTCTAACACCACCCGATTTTCCAGGTATCCCATGCCGGTGATGGAGGTTTCCAGAACATCTCCGGGTTTCAGATACACCTGAGGTTTTCTGGTAAATCCCACACCGCTTGGGGTACCGGTGAGAATAACAGTGCCCGGCAACAAGGTGGTGCTCTCGGATAGATAGGATATGATTTCACCAATGGTGAAGATCATGTCCGAGGTAGAGCTTTCCTGCATTAATTTTCCATTTAACCGACATTCAACGGTGAGAGACTGGGGGTTGGTGATCTCATCCGCCGTTACCAGGGTGGGACCCATGGGACAGAAGGTATCAAAACTCTTGCCCCTGACCCATTGTCCGCCCCCGGCATGTTTCTGCCATCGTCGGGCCGAGATGTCATTGGCACAGGTGTAGCCGAAGATATAGTCCATGGCCTCATCGGGTGTCACATCTTTACAGCGTCTGCCAATGACCACCGCAAGTTCTGCCTCGTAATCCACCTGTGGGGGATCAATGCAGGAACGGGGAATGGTTATGACGTCCCGGGGACCGGTGATGGCCCCTGGGTTTTTCATGAAAACCACAGGATGTTCAGGGATGGGCATACCGGTTTCTTTGGCATGGAGTCTGTAATTGAGCCCGATGCAGAAAATGGCGGTGGGATGAACGGGTGCCAGTATTTTCTGAACAGCCGCTTTTTTATTGGTGGTGTCAAAGACATCGAAAATATTCCCTTTGATTATCCGGGCTGTGTCTCCGTCAAAAGCAAACCCCGTGTGGAGCTCATCATCCATGTCCAAAAATCTGAGTACGTACATTTTCGGTCTCCCCTGCCTGTTGTCTGTTAAGGCATCAGCGCCTGTTGTTCGTTAACCAAGCGATAGTGAAAAATTTTTGTCTACCCCTATACTATTGTTTGTCCGGTTTGTCATTGGAAATATTTAAAATCCGCCCATACGCATTGCTGCGTCGGAGATGAATCGGTCACAGTCGTATGGTTCCGCTGAAAACAAGGGTGGCAGGCCCGGTTTTGTGCAGATGATTGGTTTGACGATCCCATTGGATGCTCAGATTTCCGCCAGCCAGGTGTACCATGACATCTGCTTGGGTTTTTCCGTTAAGATGGGCTGCCACCACTGCGGCGCAGGCCCCGGTACCACATGCCAGGGTTTCACCGGCTCCGCGCTCCCAAACCCTCATGTTTATTTCATTCGGATTTACAATATCGATGAATTCCACATTGGTTTTTTCGGGAAAACAGGGGTGGGTTTCAATGGCCCGGCCGACTTTCTCCACATCCATTTTTTTTACATCCGGTACAATGACCACGGCATGGGGATTACCCATGGAAACAGGCGTGAGATATAAGGTCTGGTTTCCCACGGTGAAAGGGTATTTAAGTTTTTGGGGTTCGTCAGTGCGGAAGGGCACCCGGTGGGGTTCAAGAAAGGTCTCTCCCATGTCCACCCGGACGGCGGTGACCTGGTTTTTATTGTCAAGGATCACTTCTGGTGTCACCCGTCCGGCAAGGGTTTCCACATGGAATCGTGGCTGCCCCATGATGCTGGTTTCAAATAAAAATTTGGCAAAGCAGCGCATGCCGTTGCCGCACATCTGAGCCTCGGAGCCGTCGGAATTGAAAATCCTGAATCGGATATCCTCGGTTAAGGAGTTAAGAATCAGAATAATGCCGTCGGCCCCGATGCCGAAATGTCGGGAACATAGTCGGCGGGCCATGTCAGGGTACGGCAGGTGCCTTTCAAGGGCACCTGTTCGGTCGTCCAGGATAATGAAATCATTTCCCAGACCTTCCATTTTTGTGAACGTAACTTCCATGATAGCAGTCCTCTGCTGTTGGAATTCTTGGGGGTGTTCATAAGCTTTGTCGTTTATCACAACTTGCCAAGGTGGCAGATGCCATGATCAAGCCCCCGGAATTCTTTTTCAGGCGCATATTTTTAAAATGTGGAGAATCTCTTTTCCCAGGATTTCCATCTGCCATTGCCGGGCACCGTTGATTTCCATCAGCTCCTGCTCCGTGGCGGGAGATATCATGGCGATGCTGGTGATCATGGCATTATTGATGAGAAAGCCCGGTTCTATACCGGTTTTTTTACTCATTTCTTCCCGCATCTCCTTGAGTGCCCGGATTCTTCCCGAAATTTCAGGGATGACCTCCGGTGCTCTTTTCCGGGGATACGACGGCAGTTCATCACTGGGGACGGAAAGACCGCCTTGGATGGCTTTAAGGCATTTGTCGCCGTACATGTTGATCTGTTTGGGGCTCAGAGCCTTGGATTGTTTGAGTTCCACAAGGGTGGCCGGTCGAAGGGTGGCCATGCGGGAAACGGGGTCTGCTCCCATGATTTTAAACAGGGGGAGATCTTTCTGGCCGGCAATCTCCATGCGTACCTGGAGTAAATTTTCCAGAACCGCCAAGCTCCGGCGGGACATTTTTCCGGCACCCTTGAATTTTATGAACAGGGGATCTGTGTTGTTGTTGTCATGTTTTACAAGGGTCTGCAGGTAAAATTCTTCTTCGGCCCAGGCCAGTCTGCCGCAGTCTTCCAGCTTTTTTTTAAGGATCTGGGACAGTTCCAGAAGATGTGCCACATCATTGATGCTGTATGCAATCATTTCTTCGGATAGGGGCCTTTGGGACCAGTCGGTTTTCTGGAAGCGTTTGTCCAGGCATAGATTGAAATGCTTTTTCAATAATGCCGCAAGGCTGCGCCTTTGAATACCAAGAAATCGACAGGCGATTTCCGTGTCAAAGAGGTTGTGAATCCGGACATTGAAATCCCTTTCCATGCTTCTGATGTCAAAATCCGCTCCATGAAACACCTTGGTGATGCCGGGGTCTTCACAGAACAGTTTCAGGGGGGAAAAATCCGTGAGCAGCAAGGGGTCAATGAGGATATTTTCCGTATCATCCGCAATCTGGATCAGGCAGACCTTCTCTTTGAAATGATGCATGGAATCCGCTTCAAGGTCCATGGCAATGTGTTTTTTTGTTTTGAGCTTGTTACATATGCTTGCTAACTCCTCATCTGAGCTGATCAGCGTATACTCAATCATTTTTTTCTTGACCGTTTCAGGCAGTTGCCTTAGTGTTTGGGTTTTACACAAAGAATCGGCATAATACATTTAAGGACATTATGCCGGATTGAAATTCCTGTGTTTCCAGTGGATTTCACAGGAATTTATAAAAAATTTTAATTGAACATTTTAACAATGGATTAAAATCATGATCAATATAACACTTCCTGATAATAGTATAAAGGCTTTTGAAGCCTTTCCCACTGGAATGGACGTGGCAAAAGCAATTTCCGAGGGATTTGCCCGGAACTGTGTGGCCATGGTCGTTGACGAAAAGCCCATGGATTTGGGCAGTAGTTTGATCCGGGATTGCGGTGTTAAGTTTATTACCACCCGGGATGACGAAGCCCTGGAGATTTTGCGGCACAGTGCAGCCCATGTCATGGCCGAAGCTGTGCAGAATCTTTACGAGAAGGCAGCCCTCACCATCGGCCCGGTGGTGGAAGACGGCTTTTACTATGATATTGATATGGACCCGGTATCTGAAGAGGATTTTCCGGCCATTGAGGCTGAAATTCAGAAAATCATCAAGGCCAAAAAAACCTTTGAACGCAGTGTGGTATCCCGGGATGAGGCCCTTGAGCTGTTCAAGGACAATCCATACAAGGTGGAACTCATTGAGGCCCTGGAAGACCAGGAAATTTCCCTGTATCGCCAAGGGAACTTTGTTGATCTGTGCCGGGGACCCCATATTCCCCACACCGGCATGATCAAGGGGTTAAAACTCATGAAAACTTCCGGGGCCTACTGGCGGGCCGATCAGACCAGGCAGCAGCTCCAGCGTCTCTATGGCACGGCCTTTTTTGATAAAAAGGAACTCAATAAATATCTTCATCTCATTGAAGAGGCAAAAAAACGGGATCATCGAAAAATCGGGACCCGGATGGATCTGTTCAGTTTTCACCAGGAAGCGGCGGGTATGCCGTTTTTCCATGCCCGGGGCATGGACATGTGGAATGTACTGCTTGAGTACTGGCGGGAAGCCCACAGAGAGGCCGGGTATGTGGAGACCAAAACCCCGGTGATGCTCAGCCGTCACCTGTGGGAAAAAAGCGGTCACTGGGAAAATTACCGGGAAAACATGTACACCTCGGTGGTGGACGAAGAAGAATACGCCATCAAACCCATGAACTGCCCAGGTGGCATGCTGCTTTATAAAACAGGATCCCACTCCTACCGGGATCTGCCCCTGCGGGCCGGGGAAATCGGTCTGGTTCATCGCCATGAACTGTCCGGGGCACTGTCCGGGCTGTTCCGGGTCCGGGCCTTTCACCAGGATGATGCCCATATTTTCATGACCCCGGACCAGATTGAGGATGAAATTTTAGGCGTGCTTCAGCTGGTGGAAAAGGTGTACAGTCGCTTTGGTCTTGGGTTTCATCTGGAATTGTCCACCCGTCCTGAAAAATCCATTGGTTCCGATGAAAAATGGGAACAGGCCACCAATGGCTTGAAGAATGCCCTTGACAAGTATGGTCAGGAATATCTCATCAATGAAGGGGATGGCGCCTTTTATGGTCCCAAGATTGACATTCATATAAAGGATGCCTTGGGCAGAACCTGGCAGTGCGGCACCATCCAGCTGGACATGGCCCTGCCCGAACGCTTTGATCTCACCTACAAGGGGGCAGATAACGAAAAACATCGTCCGGTCATGATCCACCGGGTGATTTACGGGTCCATTGAACGGTTTTTCGGTATTCTTGTGGAGCACTTTGCAGGGAAATTTCCCCTGTGGCTGGCCCCTGTTCAGGCTGTTCTTCTGCCCATCAATGACGATCTCAATGACCATGCACAAAGCCTTCAAAAAGAAATGGCGGCCCTTGGTATCCGGTGTGAGGTGGACAAAAGAACCGAAAGCCTTAAAAAGAAAATCCGGGAGGCCCAGGTCAATTATGTTCCCCTGATTATCACCATCGGGGAAAAAGAAAAAGAGTCAAATACCCTGTCGGTGCGAACCCTGGATGGAAAGGTCAGAATGGGATTGACCATGGAAGATTTTTCACAGGTTGTATTGAAGCATATCAAGGAAAGAACCCTGGATGCTCGGTTGTTTTAATAGACATGCCCTTGTTTACCGGTGGCCTTTGGTGATTTATTGCGTGATGATCTTTGTACAGTCATGCTTTCCGTCACCCGAGGTCATCAGGCATTTGCACTGGTCGGACAAGTCTCTGCACCTGGGAGGGTATGCCCTTCTCGGGGGATTGACGGTGCGCATGCTCAAGCGTGAACTGCCCGGACGTAGTGCCTGGAAGATCATCTGTATGGTTGTGCTGGCGGGTACGCTTTACGGGGTGTCCGATGAGCTTCACCAGGCACTGGTTCCCGGCAGGCAGGCCGATGTCATGGATGTTGCGGCGGATATGGTGGGAAGTGCCCTGGGGGCACTTCTGTTCTGGCCGGACCTGCCTGGGATTGACAGGCCCGTTTTGAAAAAATCGGATACGCCATGAGTGGACGCATTCCCATGGGTCTGAAAATCAGCATGGAACCCGCTGAAGATGCCTGTAAAATAGGAATGCACCCCCAGGGGGCTGTCGCTTATGGCCGGAATTATTTGAAAAACTGGGTTTTGGAGGTGACTTCTGCCTTGACCTGGTTCAGGGTTTCTGTCAGGGTCTCAATGACATTTTCCCGGATATCGCCTCCCACCACAATGTACATGACATCATCACCCACCTTCAGCACCTTTTCTTCGGCAATTTCCACGATGACATCCACAATGCCCGGTTTGTTTTTCTGGGCATCCACAATTTCTTTCAGCCTGTCATGGTTTACGCTTACCTTCAGGCCCGTCACCTCCTGGCCTTCTCTGGAAGTGGCCCTCACCACACCGTTGTGACATAAAATCATACCCGCTTTATGGTAATCCGGGTGGGCTTTTAGTCGGTTGATCATTTCTTGAACATTCATGTGGTTTTCTCCTTATAAAAAATAAGCATCAACTTCTAAATAAATACAGCTGGAAATTACGGCTTGGTCATAAAATGGTCCACTCATCATGGATCAGCGGGGTCAGGCTTGTGTTATTGAGGTTATCGGCCACAGCCTGTGCAAACGCCGACCAAGGTGGCCCATGTTGTGACCAAGGATGAAAATTAACATAAGGGCTTTTTCAGGAATAGTAAAGTGGGCTTGGCCATAAGATGGGCCACCCTGGGGTGGGGTCAGGCTTGCGTTATTGACACTTTTGTTGAAAATTGTCTTTATACACAGTTACTTGTCAAAAGCACAATAACACAAGCCTGACCCCCTTGGCCCACCAACAGTGACCGGTGCCCCATGCTGTGATCAAGCCCAGTAAAGTCAATGGGTGCATCTAAGGACGGGGACATTCCCGTTGTCCCCACCAACGATGATAAATACACCATATTGTGACCAAACCGGGAAAATGGAAATGCACCCTCTAAGGGCTTGCCCGGGTGAATAAAAAGTGATAATTGTTCAATTCGGTGGCGATGCCGCATCGCCGGAGGGGAAACCATGGAACAGGATGTTTTTTTATGAAAAGAGAGAGAACCATCTTCACCGCAGAAGATATAGAGCGTGCCATCACCCGGATGTCCTATGAGATTATTGAGGCCCACAAGGGGGTAAAGGACATTGCCCTGGCAGGGATTCTCACCAGGGGGGATTCTCTGGCAAAGCGGATTCAGCAAAAGATCGTGCAGCTGGAAGGGATAAAAATTCCCATGGGGCACATGGACATTAATCTCTACCGGGACGACTGGACCCGCATCAGCCATCATCCCATTGTCCGGCCTTCAAAAATGCCTTTTACCGTGGATGACAAGCAGGTGATTCTGGTGGATGATGTGCTGTTCACCGGCAGAACCATCCGGGCCGCCATGGATGCCCTCATGGATTTTGGCCGTCCTCCCCGCATTGAGCTTGCCGTGCTTGTGGATCGGGGGCATCGGGAGCTGCCCCTCCAGGCTGATTACAAGGGGATCACCGTGGCAACCCTGCACAGTGACACCGTCAATGTCTTTTTAAAGGAGCATGATGGTGAAGACAGGGTCTTCATTGAACAGGATGATTGATAAACAGGATAATTTATTGTGAGTACATTACTGCATAAAAAAGAAACACCCCGGAATATCCGGGTGGCCATTGTCTCTGTTTCCACCACCCGGGGAATCGCTGAGGATAAAAGCGGTATCTGGATGAAAAAGGAGATCAAAAAAGAAGGTCATGAGACTGTGGTGCACCATGTGGTCACCGATGAAATTGATGCCATTCGAGACATGGTGAATCATGTGGTGAATGATGTGGCACCCCATGTCATCCTCATGTCCGGCGGCACGGGCTTAAGCCCCCGGGATGTCACGGTGGAGGCGGTTTCTGCGCTGTTTGACAAAGAACTCACCGCCTTTGGTCCCTTGTTTGCCCAGCTCAGCTTTGAGCAGATTGATTCGGCGGCCATCATGTCCCGGGCCACGGCCGGGATTATCAAAAACACCATCGTCTTTTGCATGCCCGGAAGTCTTAACGCCTGCAAGCTTGCCTGCGGAAGTCTTATTTTTCCGGAGCTTGGGCATATGGTAAAACATCTGTCCGAAGCCCCCTGATTTCGTTTTGTTGTATCCTTTATCCGGGCTTGGTCATATGGGCACTCGTCATTGTTGAGTCAACGGGGTCAGGCTTGTGTTATTGGCGTTATCGATCACAGTCTGTGCAAGCGCTCAAACCACCGATAATGCCAATAACGCAAGCCTGACCCCTCCCCAGGGTGGTCCATGTTGTGACCAAGGCCCTTTACCCGGCATGATCATAATTCCGGTTTCGTGTTGTCGCTTTTTGCATCCGGCATTCAACAAAAATGTCGATACCAGCTCCCGGCTTCCATTTACATGCGGCCTGTTTTTTGATCACGCTCCCCATAACCTGAAAACATGAGGTGAATTATGGAAGCACTTGACGCATTACTTGACCAATGGGAAGACACTGAAACACAAACCCGCAAGGCCTTTGTGGCCATTAAAGAACACATCATGGCCATGGAAGGCATTACCCTGGAATTCAATGCCCGGCCCGGCGTGAGTTATTCCCTGCGACCTCGCCATAACAATCAGACCGATAGAAAACTGTTTGCCATGGCCGATGTCATTGATGATGATCCTTCAGAACGTTGGCTGTCCGTGTGTTTTTATGGCGATATGATCACAGACCCCGATGAGGTGGGTGATCTTATTCCTGAAGGGTTGCTTGGAGAAGATGGTTACTGCTTTGATCTTGATGAGTATGATGAGGATGCCGTGGCATATATTAAGGCCCGTCTCACGGAAGCCTGTGAATCGGCAGCATCCTGAAAACCGCTGGCCCTACGATTCCTTTTTTTCAGATAAGACTGGAATCCCATTGGTCTATAGGGCTTGGTCATAACATGGGCCACTCGTCATAATCCTCGGGTCAACGGGGTCAGGCTTGTGTTATTGGCGTTATTGACCACAGCCTGTGTAAAGGCTAAAACCACCGATAATGCCAATAACGTAAGCCTGACCCCTCCCCAAAATGGCCCATGTTGTGACCAAGCCTGATCTATAAATGGTGCCCAATGGCCGAAGGTATAATTAAGTTTTGAAAATGGGGATCATCACGGGTAGAATCTCCGGTGGAGGAGAAAGACCATGTAGGTGCGCCTCCTCCGTTTCTAATGGGAAGTCGTGGCTTGACATGGCAATGTAAATAACACCAATAAGCCAAGCCTGACCCCAATTTCCAATTTTGTCACACCTTGAATCGGATGTTTAGGATATCTCCGTCTTCAACGGTGTAGTCCTTACCCTGGACATACATTTTGCCTACCTTTTTAAGCTCGGCTTCAGAGCCGTATGTCATGAGTTCATCATATTTGATGACCTCGGCCCGGATGAATCCCCGCTGGAGATCCGAATGGATCACTCCGGCTGCAACGGGTGCCGGAGAATTTTTTCTGACCAGCCATTGTCTTACCTCGTCCTCACCCACGGTGAGAAAAGAGATAAGTCCCAGGGCCTTTAGACATAGTCGGGTCAGGACCCCCAGGGCGGTTTCTTTAATGCCCATGTCCGCCAGGAATTCGGCTTTTTCTTCCTCATCGTCCAGAAGAGCAATTTCCGATTCCACCTTGGCAGACACCAGCATGGCCTCCATGGCCTGGCTTTCGCACGGGGCCTTTAGGCGTTCAAGCAGGGCGGTGTCTCCCAGATCATCTTCGGAAACATTCACCGCCAGAATCATCTGTTTTCGGGTGATAAAGGGGTAACTTCTTATCAATAGTTCTTCGTCATCGGAAAGTTCCATTAGTCGAAGGGGTTTTTCCTGCTCTAGGTGGGTCTGCATTTTTTCCATGAGTATCAGTTCTTTCTGCTGATCCTCATCTTTTTTCTTTTTTGCCATTTCTTTAATACGTTCAATGCGTTTTTCCACAAAGATCTGGTCGTGCATCAAAAGCTCTCCGTTGACCATTTCGGTGTCCCTCAATGGATCAACAGATCCTTCGGCATGGTAGATGGCATCGTCTTCAAAGGCCCTTACCACATGGCAGATGGCGTCCATGTCGGCAATGTCCCGGAAAATATCCCCCCGGGCTATGTTTTCCTGTTCCATTCTGGGCAACAGCACCAGATCAATGCGGGCCCGGACTTCCTTTTTGGGGTGGTACATGTTCACCATGTTGTCAAAACGGAAGTCCAGGATATCTGCAACCCCCGGTATGGGTTTGGGGGCACCCCCCTGTTCTTTGAGTTCACTGCCCGTCAAGATTTGGAACAGCGTTTTTTTACCGGTCTGTGCAAGACCGATGATTCCGAGTTTCATTATATTTTTTTCCTTATTTGTTTGGATGAGCTGATCTCAAGCATGCCCACAAATTCCATGGGGATTTTACCACAATTTGCATATGATGTCACCCCCGGGTGTGGGTGCTGCGGGCTGGCGCTGAGAGTGTCAAGGGCATCCCGTTGTTTTATCTCCATACAGTTTTAAACAATCTGTCGCAAAGCCGAGTTTAACTCCTGGATCATAAACGGTTTGGCAACCACACCGGAGAATCCATATGATTTATAATCTGCCATCACCGGGTCATTGGAAAATCCACTGGAGACGATGACCTTTGCGTGGGGGTCAATTTTCAGGATCTCCTTTACCGCCTCTTTTCCTCCCATCCCGCCTGGAATGGTCAAATCCATAATAACTGCGTTGAACTTGTCATGCGTTTCCATGGCATCCAGGTACTTTTGCCGGGCCTCAAGCCCATTTTCGGCAAAATCAGGTTCATAACCCATATGTTTCAGCATATCCCCAACAATGTTTCTTATCATTTCTTCATCATCCATTATCAATACTTTCCCCCGGCCTTTGAACAGTGTCTCCGTGAGCTTGTCTGGGTGGTCAATGCTTCCATGAATTTCATCCGTTGATGCCGGCAGATAGATATGAAAAGTACTTCCCTTTGCTTCCTGGGATTCTACGGAGATGAATCCTTTATGTTTTTCAATTATTGAATGGGCAGTGGCAAGACCAAGTCCGCTTCCCGTGGGCTTTGTTGTAAAGTAAGGATCGAAAATAGATTGCAGATTTTTTTTGGCAATGCCTGTGCCATGATCCTTGATGCTGATTCTTATGTATGCTCCAGGTTGAAGCGGTGTGGTAAATGTCTTCTCAGGGGCTATTTCTATATTTTCCCCCGTTATGATAACTGTACCTCCTTCCGGCATGGCATGGCCGGCATTGATGACAATATTGCTTATCACCTGGTTCATTTGACCTTCATCCACCTTTACAGAAAATAACTCGGGTGTAATGGAAAATGCATAGCCCACATTGGAACCTCTTAACGCAAAGATGGCGGTCTCTTTAATAAGCTCAATGACGGACATTGTTTTTTTTACAGGGCTTCCCCCTTTGGAAAAGGTGAGCAGCTGTTTTGTGAGGTCCCTGGCCCTGAAACAGGATTTTTCAGTATCTGTTAAAATTTTTGAAATGTTCTCATCCTTTTTTGCATATATATGGGCAAGGGATAAATTGCCAATGATGATACTTAAAAGGTTATTGAAATCATGAGCGATACCACCTGCAAGCACTCCGGTTGATTCGAGCTTTTCCACTCGGATAAGATCCTCCTGCATTTTTTCTTTTTCGTCTATTTCCCTTTGAAGACGTTTGTTTGACTCCATCAGTGCTTCGGTGCGTTTTTTTATCTTTTTTTCAAGATCAATATTTAGTTGTGCCAATGCACCATTTGATTTTTCAAGGGCGGTATTCAGTCTTTTTAATTCCCTGTTGGCATTTGCAAGCTTTATGGCGGAATCGACCTCCGTTTTTACTGCATTTTGAAGTGCAGTGTTATTTTGAAGCAAGGTGTCGGACATTTTATTAAAAACCGCTCCCATTTCGCCGATTTCATCATTGAACGGGAGGTCCACCTTGATACCCAGGAGCCCATTGTCCAGTTTTTGCATGGAATCTTTCAGGGTTAAAACTGGTTTGATAATAAAACGCGATAGTAATGTGCGCAGAAGCAGTGAGAAAAAAACCGTTAATACAATAAAGAAAACAATAAAAAAAATAGCAACGCGATTCAATTGCCGGTTTGTCTTGCTGGAATCATAATATAATCTTATATATCCCAGTTGCTCCCCAATAACTTTAATGGTGGATGCGTAGGAAGCCATGTTTTTATTGGTCTCCAGCCGCTTTTTAAAAACCGCTTTTTTATCAAGGGTTTTTATTTCATCTGTGGAGAGTTTATTTGTAAAATCTGTTCCCGATGAGAGCAGTAACACCCCTTGTTTATTATATATGCCCACTCCGGCAATGCCTTTAACCTTTAAGATGTCTTTGACGGATTCATGGAGCGCCATTTCTTGTGATGCAAATATCTCATTTGCAATATCTTCTCTGTTTTGTTCGACCACAACACTTAAAAGCGTATGATTTTCATCATATTTTTGTTCCAGGAGGGTGTTGCCTGTAAAATACAGCATAAAGCAGCACACCAGGGCGAATATCAGGCATGAGGTTAAAACAATGGTGTTGATTTTAAGGCCAAGGCTTGCAGTTTTTCTTTGCTCATTCATCAATTCGTCTCTTTTTTTTACTCAATTTGAATGGGGTCAGGCTTGCCCTGCTGCTCTATTGGGGGGCAGGAAAAATGGTTTCAAAATATTTGATTTTACCATTATTAATTTCTTTGATGACCGCATTTTTTACAGGATTTCGGTTTTTATCGAAAATTATCTTTCCGGTGATGCCGTTAAAGGGAGGCGTTTTTTTCAATGCATCCCGGATTTTATCTCTGTCCATGGAATTTGCCCGTTTTATGGCATCTGCCAACAGAAACACCGCATCATGGGAAAGTGCAAAGGCCGAAGGAATTTCTTCCTGGGTCGGGTGAGCTTTTACAAAGTCACGGGAGATGGGCGTGTCAGATTCTTTTGACCAATGTGTACAATAATACCCCTTTTTGATCACCTGGCCGCCCTTTGATAAAAAACTTTCCGTGTCCCAGTCATCCCCCCCCAGAAAAACCGACTGGATGCCGTAAACTTGTGCCTGTTGTGCCAGAAACCCGCCTTCGTCATGTCCTGAAAAGAAAATTACATCAGGCTTTTGTGCCTTTGTCTGTAAAATTAGCTCTTTATGATTTTTCAAGTCTGATTTATATGATGCCGTGAATAAAATTTTACCCCCTGAACCCTCAAAGATTTTTTGAAACTCCCGGGACAGGCCCATGCTGTAATTGCTTGTGATGTTTGTAAAAATAACCGCAGACGTTGCCTTTAAATCATCAAGGGCAAACTGGGCCATTACCTGGCCCTGAAATGAGTCAATAAAACAGACCCTGAATATATAATCCCCTGTTCTGGTAACCCCTTCATTGGTTGAAATATTGGTGATCATGGGAATACCGGCAGCCTGGGCCACCCTGGCTATGGCCAGAGAATGGGCACTCCAATCCGCT
Organism: uncultured Desulfobacterium sp.; assembly: GCA_963674605.1. Taxonomy (GTDB): domain Bacteria; phylum Desulfobacterota; class Desulfobacteria; order Desulfobacterales; family Desulfobacteraceae; genus Desulfocicer. The sequence continues at coordinate 4,910,479 of OY771474.1, forward strand.
CCGATGATGGCGGTCACATTTTGGGAAACTGCTTTGTCTGCACTGATCTTTGAACCAATGGGGGTACTTTTATTATCAAAAACATATAGTTTTATCTTCTTATCTGCAATGCCCCCTGCGGCATTGATGTGATTCACGGCACAGATAACGCCGTCAAGGGAATGTGTGTTTGAGTCTGCCGCGTTGCCGGTTAATGCAAAAATTGCCGCTATGTTAATGGTGTCCTCTTTAACTGATTTTACAAATCTGGAGCTCCTTTGATCAAATTGAACAATGACAACTTCCTTTCCCATGGGATTACCTTTTCCATCAAAGGTTATATTCCCGGTTGCACCATGAAAGTCAACGGTTTTTGCCAGTGCGTCCCGAATTCTTTTTTTATCAAGGCTTCCCGCTTTTTTCACGGCCCGGGCAAAAAGTCCCACTGCGTCATAGGTCAAGGGGATATCCGAGTTATATACAGGGGTGTTATTAAATTTTTCATGGAACAAGGCTTTAAGATGCCTGGATTTTGGATAGGGAAAGTCTGCGTGCCAGTTGGCGGCGGTATAACTGCCGTTTAAGGCATCACCTGCATAATTAAACATCTCTGTTGTCCAGGCATCTCCCCCAAGAAAGGTGGTTGTAATGCCCATGTCAACCGCCTGTTTGATCACAAGGGCACTGTCTCTGGAATAGCCGGGGATGAAGATGAGGTCAGGATTTAATTCTTTCACAGTTGTAAGAAGGTCGGTAAAATCAACACTTCTGCCTTTGTAGCATCCTTGAAGCAAGACCTTGCCCCCCTTTTTGATAAACCAGTTTCGGAAAAAATCAGCCAGGCTCAGGCTGTATTGCTGATTGATATTTTGCAAAATCACGGCGGTGCCGGCCTTAAGATCTTCCACGGCAAAATTTGCCATGGTTTTTGCCTGGAGTTCATCTGTGAAGCAGACCCGGAAAATATAATCGCCAATTTCAGTGACATCTGGATTTGTTGAAACAGGTGTGATCATGGGAATGCCGGCCGATTGCAGAACTGGTGCCATGGCAAGTGAGTGGGAAGTCCAGGAGGCACCAATAACGCCTGTTACATTAAGGCGTACAGCCTCCATGGCTGCGGCTTTTGATCCAAGAGAAGTGCTCTCATTGTCAATGAAAAGCAATTCCACAGGTCTGCCCAGCAGCCCGCCGTGTTGATTTATTTCATCAACCGCCATGCTTGCTGCCTGGCCCATGGCAATGTTGTCATTAGCCGCTATTCCTGTTTTTGAATAAATAACCGCTATTTTTACAGATTTAAAGGCTTGTGTGGTTTGGGGTGTGCAAAGAATACAAAACAGACAAAACAATGTCCATACGGTTTTTGAGCCCATAGTCGTCGCCATCCTTGCATGTAAGGGCGTTCATGGGAAAAATATTCTACCCGGTATTTAAATGAAGTCCATAGTCATTATCAGCAGTTCTCCATGCAAAAGCAGGTAGTTTTACGCGATGTTCAAGTTTTTTCTGCAGATTTTCCGAGAACGGGGTCCGTGCAAGCCTGACCTCCCCATATTTCAATACAAAAAAACTTGATCATCGAGTTTTATTATCATGAGCTCCCTGAGTGTTGTTCTACAGAAATTGAGTCTGTCTGTGTACCAGGCGTTCACTTGATTTACTCCACAGGCACAATTTCAATTTTATTTTTAGGACACAGATTATAAAGATCCGAGCGTATATCATGCAGGGGCCGCACAGTTGCCACATGTCTCTGCTGGGACAGGGATGAAAGGGCAAGCTCCGATACCACAACGGCCTCCACATTGGGGTCGGCTTCGCCTTCTATTCCCTTTTCCGGAAAGGAGAAATCACTGGGGGTGAGAATGGCCGCCTGGCTGTAATTTAAAAAAGAACCCGACGGGGTGAGCATGTTGCCCACACTGCCGGTCATGACCACATAGGTGAAGTTTTCCACGGCCCTTGCCTGGGCGCAATGTCGCACACGGTAATAGGCCTTTTTTTCTTCGGTGTAAAAGGGAACAAAGATGATTTCCGCCCCGGCAAGGGTTAAAAGCCGCGAGACTTCGGGAAATTCAATGTCATAACACACCTGGATGGCAATCCGGGCAAGGGGGGTGCGAAAGATCCGGATGGCGTTCCCCGGTTCAATGCCCCCTTCATTTCGTTCCGCCGGGGTAATATGCAGTTTATCCTGGGTATAGACATTGCCGGTGGGGGTGAACAGGTGGGCCGTGTTGTAGCATTTACCCTCCCTTAATACCGGGTGGGAGCCACCGATGATATAAATATTGTACTTCTGGGCAAAGCGTTTGAACATCTCTACATAACGATCCGTCAATCCAGCCAGGGCCAGGGTGGCTTCCTTCATGGACATGCGCGGGTGGTAACTTAACAGCTGATAGGTGAAGTATTCCGGGAACAGCAGAAAATGGCAGTGATAAGAATCGGCGGTGTCCACAAAAAATTCAACGGAGCGTTCCAGGTCTTCAAAGGTCTGAATGGGCCGCATCTGGTATTGGGCTCCGCACACCCGTACCCGGCGGGCCTGGATTTTGGGAAACACCGCCGAAGAGATTCTCTTTTTGCTTACATTGTATTCCGGATTGGGCATGACCAGAAACGTGGAGTAGTTGAGACTGGAGTTATCAATGGTGATGTCAAGCTGTACTTTCTTAACATGGTATCCGGCTTTCAGGTGGGCATTCAGGGCCGAGTCCTGCAGTTCCCCCTGGATGACTTTTTCCACATATTGCTCCGCCGACATTTTCCCTGCATGGTGCTTGTAGCCGGGAATTCTGCCATAGGCCATCATCTGCTTTAAATTGTATCGTTTCAGGATGCTGCGCCGCCGTTTGTACAACAGCATGGCCACCCCCCGGCGCTGGAAGTCGGGATGGACGGCAATATCCGCACCATAAAGGGTGTCCCCGTCGGGGTTGTGGGTGCTGAAGGTGCCGGCTCCGGTCAATTCATCCACATCGTACCAGAAATCATCGTCAATGCTGACAATAAGGGAGGTGGCATAGCCAACTACCTTGTCTCCGCACACGGCCACAAACTGGCCCTGGGGAAAGGCGGCAAACTGCATTTCATAGTGGCGTTGGGTGAAGATAAATTCTTCGGGATAATCATGGTAGGTGGCTCTGCTGCATTCAATGATCTGTGGAATGTCTTCTTTTCGCCATTTGCGGGTTGTGATTTTGGTTTTAGGTTTGTTCAAAGTCAGTATGTCCTTGTTCTTTCAATGGGATGTGGTGGTCGTATCTTTATTTGTAACCTGTTTTGCGTTGGTTCTGAAGACGGGATTATCGAATATAAGGATTGAGATCTACTTTGTCGGTCGACACAATCCTTAATGTTGTGAGCAAACACCCCGAATTCAGGTCATATCTGCTTACACTGTTGGGAACAACGTCTGCATATGGGCCTTCATGGTCGGACTCAATTGTTTGAACAGCCGGGCATTGTAAGAAGCATTGTATGGTATCCCATGGGATGTCAGATCCACAAATTGAATGGATGGATCGGGAATCCCGCTGGTTACTGTGGTCTGCTCACCAACTTGGGGGTTCCTTGTCGGATCCGTAGGCGGTATGGGATTGCCTAAAAATGTCTCATAGTTAGCAGAACCCGATGTTAAATTGGTATGAACTATCTGTTGGGTGGCAATGGCATTTCGTCTGGATTTGGCTGCAGGTGTCTCCTCTGCAATGGCCGGATCAACATTCACCGCCTCAATTGAGACAGAGTAATCGCTGTTGAGGAAAATTTCAAAGGTTCGGAACTGCTGGGGAAAATCACGCAGAGAAGAGGTTTCAACCTGCCAGAACCCTTTTTCAGGTTCATTTATCGGGTCTGGTGATATAAAAGCCTTGACATGATTGAGATGACGATGCCCGGCAATCCACATTAGCAGGTTGGTGGTGTTTTGAAGTTTATCTACAAGCCCAGTCAGGTCCACAGCGTTGCTCATCGTGGCGGATTTGTCGCCATATGTATCGTCACCTTGACCCACCCACCACTCCAGCTCACTGCCCATGTTGGCAACGGCAATGGGGATATGGGCGGCGATGATCATCAGCTGATTGGCTGCCTGGCCATCATCAAGCTCGGCTTGCAGCCAGGCCCAGCGAGTTTCATCAAGAAATCCGTGGCCATGGATATCGATAGATCCGTCGTCCTCCCGCTGGGTATCGTCCAGTACAATCACCTTGAGCGGTACATCGGACTTGGGTTCAAAGCTGTAACAGGCAAAGCCCGCTTTCTCCCCATCTGGCACCAAATGAAAATTCGGATTGGATGCAACCAGGTTGAACCCATGTCCCACCGGGCTGGTGGCTGTATTAAAGAATTCCTGGATAAATTCCTCCCTGGGCAGTGAGCGCCGGTCGGGATCAGCTGTCACTTTTGGCGGGGTGGTGTACTCATCTGTTGATCCTGAGTTGATGATTGTGCCGTCAGGGGTTGAACCATCGATAACTCCCTGGTAAAACTGCGGTGAGCTTGAATTCGTCAAATTATTTTTATCGAACAGGGCTGGAAATGTATTTAAATCCGGAGTCAGCAATTCGTTGGGCACCGCCCACACCGTATCTGAGATGTACGAATCCTCAAGGCCGGATTCATAGACAGGGAAGGAACCGATCATGAAATGGTCATGGTTACCCAGGGTCTGATAGAACGGGATGGATTTATCCAGCCCTGCTGCCTTGAACTGTTTCTGATAATCAATGGTGTCTGCGCCGATGTGAGCTCCGGAGCTGGGGGTAATGACCTCGCCGTCAATGATGTCAAGGTACCACCTCAGTTCGTTATAACAGCTGGTATTGCTCACATCCCCCAGAGAAATGAAAAAATCAAAGGGATTTTCTTTGTGCAGGGCGTTTGCCGTTTGAATGGCCGCATCAAAAACATGGGGGGTATAGGGCATGACCCCCGAGTAGATGGATGTGTTTACTCCGGCAAAGCCCGGATTCGATTGCTGAAGGAAAATCAGCTGGTTGGGAGCTTCCTTGTCGGTGAGATGGATATCGGTCATTGCAAAAAAGTTCACCAGTCTTGTCTTGGTCTCAATGGATGAATCATCATAATCATTGGCCATGATATCTGTACGGGAAACGATGGGCAAGGGTTGATCCAGATATTCCCAATAACCATATCCCAGCTGCTCATATTGCGGCACCTGATTGAGTTCAGCCCAGGTCAGAGCTGTTCCGCCATTGGGGCTTACCGCCGGGTCAGGCGGGTCCGGCATTTCCCCGGGAAGGGGAGGATCATTCGGCTTGATATATGGAAATGTGATCATCCTTTCGGTTGTTTTGACAACCCTGGAATCAATGGGGTAGCCCGAAACCTGCGCTGCGCCGTTACCACCACTGTTGCAACCAAATATCAATGGAGAGAATGAAACACATACGGCTGTTCCAGTGACGGCTTTTATGAAATAACGCCGGGTAACACCATCGTTCTTCTTCATATCTCTATCCTGATTTGAATGGTGGCTGGTCATGAATATATCCTTTGGTTTTGGGTTTAAAGAATTGAAAAATCAAATTGTTGGGGAATCTTAGGATGGAATCTGGCTTTTTGTCAAGCAAGCATAAGAGGCTGTTTAAAAAAGTGCCAGTTCCCATCAGGGGGGGGGCTGGATACAGACCTTGGCATGTATTGGGGGTGACCCCATGAATATCTTAACTTGCAATCCAATATCTTGACCTAAATAATACTATAATGGACCCCATAATCTGAACCAGTTGCTAAGCGACATAAGGGATGTTAAATCCAGGGTTCAAATTTAACCTGAAAAAGGAGGTCCATGAGAAAAAATTACAGCGGGAATTTTAAAACCAGAATTGCAGTGGCCATGATCCGGGAGCAGGAAACTGTTGCTGAGTTAGGCCAAAAATATGAGATTCATCGCTCACTTCTTACCAGATGGAAAAAGGATGCCTTAGAGGGGTTACCGGAAATTTTTTCAACAAAAAGAAAAAAGACAAAGAATGATGATGAAAACTTAATCAATGAATTGTACAAGCAGATCGGTCAGCTCAAAGTTGAGAATGACTGGCTAAAAAAAAAGGTTGATACAGTCGGTCTCTGACAGAAGGCATCTGATTGATAAAACTCATGAAAGACTCAGTATTAACAGGCAGTGTGATTTGCTGGAAGTATCAAAGGGAGCCCTTTACTATGAGCCACGTCCCATTGATCCATATACACTTTTACTCATGGATTTGGTTGATGCACAGCACACAAAGGCTCCTTTTTACGGGAGCCGTCGCCTGGCAGTCTACTTGAAATCAGTCGACCATGAGGTAAATCGTAAACGGGTACAGCGCTTAATGAAAAAAATGAGAATCGAAGCCATTTACCCCAAACCCAAACTCACCAGGAGGAATGAAAACCATAAAATATACCCCTATTTATTGAAGGGATTGAAGATTACACGACCCAATCAAGTATGGAGTACAGATATTGCCTATATTGAAATAGGTAAAGGTTTCGGCTATTTAACTGCGGTGATAGATTGGTATAGCAGATACGTATTATCCTGGAAACTCAGTAATACGCTTGAAAATAGGTTTTGCATTGAGGCTCTGGAGGAGGCTTTGGATATTGCTATCCCCGAAATTTTCAACACAGTCCAAGGGAGTCAGTATACTGCAACAAACTTCCTGGCACCACTGATTGCAAAGGATATCAAAATCAGTATGGATTCAAAAGGGCGGGCACTGGATAATATTTTTGTGGAAAGATTGTGGCGATCTGTCAAGTATGAAGAAGTATACTTGAAAGATTATCAAACAATGTCCCAAGCGTACAGGTCATTACGGGATTACCTGAATTTTTACAACAAGGAAAGACCTCACCAGTCCCTTGCATATGATGTCCCGAAACTGTGGTATCAGGGATGATCAGTTTTAAAAAAAAGGAATTCTATCTGATTTGAATGGGGGCCAGCCCTCATACCCCCGGGATTTAACGCATTGGGGACCAAAGCATGAGTCGCTGAATAGAGACAAAGGCAGCGACAAGTCTTCGCAATGGCGCTGCCCCATGCTTCGGTCACCAGCTACAGCGCTCGGGTTGCTTCCCAGCATTGCCCTATCCTCTGAACTGGTGGGCCTATGCTATCACGGGGGCAAATAATTTCAAGCCCAAAGAGAGTTTCTTGATTTTTTACCTGAAAATGAGCTCCTTTTTTTGTAAAGCGTGCCACGCTTTTCTATAATGCCCGATTAACAAGGATCTTAGGGCTTGTGAAAACAGTATGAGGTAATAAGCAGACTAAACGTGGAGGATACAGAGGAAAACCAAAACAAAAGTTACCCCCGCATCTCAAGCGGGTTCACGTGAATGCTCGTATTCAAAAATGGATGCTTGAACAATTAAAAGCAAAAGGAGAGCCTGGTATCGTCTTGGAAGATATTTTGGAAAAGGCTGGTTTTAAATATTGTGAGCCTCAGAAATGATTCATTTATGATTTTAACAATTCAAATTTTGACCAGACAGAATAGTTGAGGATTGCCATGACAGGCTGGGAATATTTCATTAAAATGTAGCTTAAAAAAACTTAAAATCGGTCTTGACATGGGGTCCACTTTAGCCTTTTTCAATTATGTTTTAAAAGTAATTCATTGCAATTATCGAATCTATATACGATCGAACTTTAATGAACACGCTTGTTTTAGGGATAGTACAGCTCGGCGTAAGTCTTTTGCTGCTTTTTTTTATACCGAAACTTCATATATTGGTGGAAAAAGGGGCTCCAATAAGCGTAATGGAATTTATGCCAAGCTGTACTATTGATCACAGTTTATGCAATGGTAATTTCCCGGTTAAGATAGACATCCTGGATGGCATTTAAAAGGGTGATTCCTTCTGCCATGGGCTTCTGAAAGGCTTTACGCCCGCTGATAAGCCCCATGCCGCCGGCCCTCTTGTTAATAACGGCGGTTTTCACGGCCTGGGCAAGATCGTCTTTGCCCGAGGCGCCTCCGGAATTGATCAATCCCATGCGGCCCATGAAATTGTTTGCCACCTGGTACCGGGTCAGATCAATGGGGTGATCACTTGAAAGCTGGGTATACATTTTTTCGTCGAATTTCCCAAAGCTGCCGTTCTGGTTCAAGGCTTTATATCCAGAGTTGTTTTCCGGCAGTTTTTGCTTGATGATATCCGCCCCCAGGGTGACCCCCAGATGGTTGGCCTGGCCGGTGAGGTCTGCACTGCTGTGATAATCGGTGCCATCCTGCTTAAAGGCATTGTTTCTCAGATAACACCACAAAATGGTGGCAAGCCCCATGTCATGGGCCTGGGAAAACAGCCGGGCAATTTCCACGATCTGGCGGTTACTTTCCGGGCTGCCGAAATAAATGGTTGCGCCCACGGCGGCGGCCCCCATGTCCCGGGCCTGTTTGATGGATGCAAACTGGATCTGATCAAAGCCGTTGGGGCAGCTTAGCAGCTGATTGTGATTGATCTTTAAAACAAAGGGAATCTTGTGGGCATATTTTCTGGCAACACTGCCAAGGGCACCCAGGGTGGATGCCACGGCATTGCATCCCCCTTCAATGGCCAGCTTGACAATGTTTTCCGGATCAAAATAGATGGGGTTGGGGGCAAAGGAGGCCCCGGCCGAATGCTCAATGCCCTGGTCAACGGGCAGGATGGACAGATAGCCTGTGTTCTGAAGTCTGCCATGGCTGAAAAGGGCCTGGAGGTTTTTCAAAACGGGAATGGAGCGGTCTGAGTTTAGAAAAATCCGATCCACCCAGTCCTTTCCGGGCAGATGGAGCTGTTCTTTTGAGATGGTTTTGCAGGTGTGATTGAGCAGGGAGTCTGCATCATTGCCAAGCAGTGCTTCGATTTCATTGAAGGTCATTATTGTTCTCCTCTTAAAATTGATGGGCCTGGTTCTGACTTCGTCCAGTCTGCTGGACGAGCCGGAACCATAAAGGTTTTCCGATGTTCATGGCCGAAGAATACGAAAATCAGAAATAAGAACTAAACGAAGTCAGACCCAGGCTCAAATTGCGGCTTTCAGCATCGGGCATGGCAGGCAGACGGGGTCAGACCTGCGGGGCAATCACCTCGCACGGTTTATGGCTTTTTCTGACCTCTGTGTACAGGAGACAGAGCCATTGTCTTGCTTTGTCTGCCGGCATGTCCAGCTGCTCAAGGATGGCACCCCAGTCTTTTTCCCTTGATATGGGGCAGGATGCATCAATTCCCACAATTCCTTCCTCCGTATAGGTATAAGGATAAAGTCTGCAGATCAAGGGACGACAGTCATAGGGGAGTTGACACCCGTTTTCCGTGAGCATGGAGCAGTTCTTTTCCGCAGTTCTTTTTAATACGCGAACCCTGCCCATGGATTCCATGATCAACGGCAGCCATTGGGGATCATACTCCGGGTTGATCTCTTCAAGAACCGGGGGTTCAAGGGTGAAAAAATTCTGATGCCCGAGGAAATCGGATACCCGTTGAATGTCACCTGTTGTCAGACTGATCTGATAGTTTTTACAACACGATGTTCCGACGCGGGCACAACGCATGCAAGGTTGAGTCACAAGAAAGCTCCTGTAAGAAGTGTTAAGGAAGTGACGGTGTGGGGAGAAAAAAGACGACCTCACTGTTTTTTCGCTGAATATAGTGATACATACCAAACAGTCAAGGGGGGGCGATATATTTTTTTCAACTCCGTACTCCCATGCCTGTGCCGTTCTGTCGTCCGGAAAAATCAGCCTTCTTCCATATCAATTTCCATGAAATCAAACCAGTGTCCATTGTTTGAGGCATGATCGAGTTCTATCTGCACAATTTTTTCGTGACGTTGTTCTATGGTTACGAATTTTTTGAATATTTCTTGGATGGAGCCTTGTGTCTTTTCACAGGCATCCTGATAGAATTCAGTGGTTTCAATTTCAAATTGCAGGGCCGTATTTAAGACCCGCTGGACATTGCCCAGAAACTGCTGGGGAATTTTTGCCTTCATGTTTTCAATTTTATTCTCAAGGTCTGAGGGCTGGGGTATGGACGAATCAAGCTTTGCAATATCAATCTGCCCTTTGGATTTTAACATTTCAAGGCTGTATTCCAGAAAATCAACATGGGATTGTTCGTCGTCTGCCAGGGCCTTGAAAATGCTTTTCCCTCTTTTATCATCAATGGTATTAACAGCTGACAGGTATAGGTCTCTGTTCTTCTTTTCAAAGGCCAGTGCGGACACAAAAATTTCTTCAGAACTCATGTTACCTCCAGGATGGGGGATATTTTTTGGGGGCTTGCTCATAACAGTGGCCAGTCGTAAATATTGGGGTTGGAAATGGAAATGTTTGGCCGAGGTTGTGACCAAACCCAAGTTTTCTCAATCTCTTTTATAGCGTCCCATCAGTCGGTTCATTCCAATAAGATGGGGTTCTATTTTTGCCAGCAGCTGCCACAGGTTCAGGCCTGGTTCCAGCTCCACAGCCTTATTTAGTGCCAGTACCCAGAAATAATAATTGTGCACCCCATGTCCGTTGGGCGGCATGGGACCGTTGTAACCGGTTTGTCCGAAATCAGTAATACCATTTGTATATAATGGGGTGCCTTCATCCAGGTGCGTCACATCACCGGGAATATTATAAAGTACCCAGTGAACAAACCCATAGGTGCCTGTGCTGCTTACCAGCGGGGCATCCGGGTCGTGACAGATAACGGCAAAGGCCCTGGTTCCTTCGGGCGGGTCTTCCCATGATAATGCCGGAGAAACATCTTCTCCTTCGCCGGTGAACTTGGACGGCATCAGCGTATCATGTTTAAATGCGTTACTTTTCAACTGCATTTTTGTCGGTGCAAAACCCATGGTGGCTCCTCCTTTTATTTGGTTTTTAAATGACACAATCAGGGCTTGGTCATAACGCAAGCCTGACCCCACCCCAAAATGGCCCATGTTCTGACCAGGTCCCACAATCACAATTCAAACTACTGCTGTTTGTTTTTTATGTCAATGGGAGGAATTTAAATCCTCAGCTTTTACACAAGCCTATCCATCAATGTTTAGAGGCATCAGGGGCACCAGGGCTTGAAAAATCCATGCAGGGCGGATAGGATTATTTGGGCTTGGTCACGACATGGGCCACTTTGGGGTGGGGTCAGGCTTGCGTTATTGGCATTATCGTTGGTTCTGGCGTTTGCACAGGTTGTGGCCGATAACGCCAATAACACAAGCCTGACCCCGTTGACCCAACACTTATGACCAAGCCCCATTTTCAATATTCGTTGTGGCTGGTATTCACAGCCATGTGGGTTTATATGAAAAGGCAGCCTCCAAGGCAACCTCAGCAGAGGCGCCCCCCCCCGATGGGCAATAGGAACCGGACAATTGAGCTGTCTACAGTTCCGGTCCGGGCCCATTGCCCGTCGGGGGGCGGCGGTATAATACCATTTGGCTCCGCGTCTACGACCCATTGTTCGTTGTGGCCGGTGCTTACTGCCATGTATGTTATATAAAGAAAAATAAGGAGAAAAAAGCCAATGGACTACACACCGCCATGGGGCATGGATAACGGTCATATTCAATCCGTTTTTGCCTCCATGTGCCGAAAAATGGATATAAACGGGCTTTACCAGCGGGAGCGCGTAAATACCCCGGACGGTGATTTTCTGGATCTGGACTGGGCCAGAAGAAAAAGTACCACCCTTGTTATTATTTCCCACGGCCTTGAAGGCAATACCCACAGGCCCTATGTCACGGGCATGGCCAGGGCCGTCAACGGCATGGGTTGGGATGCCCTGGCCTGGAACTATCGCTCCTGCAGCGGTGAACCCAACCGGTATCTGCGTTCCTATCACAATGGAGTTACAGAAGATCTGTCCTTTGTGATTGACCATGCCCTGAATCGGGGGCGTTACCAGTCGGTTTATCTGGTGGGGTTCAGCCTGGGAGGGAATCTCACCCTGGTGCATCTGGGGCGGGACACGGTGCATCCGGCGGTTAAAAAAGCCGTGGTGTTTTCTGTACCCTGTGATCTGGCCACCAGTGCCGGCGTCCTTGCCAGGCCTTCCAACCGCATTTATATGGAACGTTTTTTGCGCAAACTGAGAAAAAAAATACGAGCAAAAATGCGTCTGATGCCGGGGAAAATAGATGATCATGGCTATGAGCAGATAAAGGATTTCAAGGGCTTTGATGATCGATATACAGCCCCCCTGCATGGATTCCTGGATGCTGAAGATTATTGGGAAAAATCCAGCAGTCTTCAGTTTATCCCCCATATCCGCGTACCCACATTGATTGTCAGCGCCCTTGATGATCCTTTTTTATCCCCGGCGTGTTATCCTGTAAAGGCAGCGGAAGAAAACAGCCGGATAACCCTGGAAATGCCCCGTTCCGGGGGGCATGTGGGATTTGTAGCTTTTAATAAAACCTGCGAATACTGGTCAGAGAAAAGGGCCATGGCCTTTTTGAAATGCCGGCAGGTGCAAAAATAATCTTGCCTTGAAAAGGCACTGTGGATATAGTCAGGCCGGTTTACTTTGAAGATTTGACAGGGCTGTTGATTGCTTTTTTTTATAAGAAACTCCGTCCAAAATGCTGTAATAATGAGAGTTTCAATTTTCGTTGTGGCAGGTGATTACTGCCATGTGGGTTTATATGAAAAGGTAGTCTTCAAGTCTACCTCAGCAGAGCCGCCCCCCCGATGGGCAATAGGAACCGGACAATTGAGCTGTCTACAGTTCCGGTCCGGGCCCATTGCCCGTCGGGGGGGCGGCGGCATAACACCATTTTTAATATTCGTTGTGGCTGGTGCTCACAGCCATGTGAGTTTATATTAGGCTTTGTCTAAAGTGCTGTAATAATTAGGATTTTATCTTTTGTTGTGGCTGGTGGTTACAGCCATGCAGGTTTATATGAAAAATATAAGGAGTTTGAAATGACGGATTTTACACACCTGGACCAGGATGGGCGGGTCAGAATGGTGGATGTGGCAGACAAGGGAATGACCAAGCGGGTGGCCGTGGCCCGGGGATGTGTCACCATGACCGGAGATACCCTTGCCCGCATCATGGATGCCACGGTGAAAAAGGGAAATGTGCTGGAGGCGGCCCGCATTGCCGGGGTCATGGCCGCCAAAAAAACAGCGGATCTCATTCCCATGTGTCATCCCCTGAATTTGACCCATGTAAGCGTGGATTTTTTCCCTGATCCGGAAAACAATGCCGTGGAAATTGAGGCAAGCGCCTCTTTGAACGGTCAGACCGGTGTGGAAATGGAGGCTTTGACGGCGGTGTCTGTGGCGGCCCTGACCATTTATGACATGTGTAAATCCTATGATAAGGCCATGGTCATTTCCGACATTCATTTAAAAAGTAAGACCGGTGGTAAAAGCGGCAGCTTTCTGGCCCGGCGATATCAGGAATAAGACGCGAAAATTTCATGATAAAAAACTGGTTTAAAAAATGGTGCCTTGTGGTTGGTGTGTGCAGCATGCTTCTTTCCGGAGGGGGCTGCCTTTTTTCTTCAAGAACCCCGGATTCCCTGCCGTCGGTGTCTTTTATAAAGCTGCCGGAAAGGGCCTTTCCTGATTTCGAAGACACCCTGGCCAACCCGGATCTGGACCGGGCGCTGGCACAGAGTCTTGTGTACTATGGTAAAATCCCCGCAAACCGGATGTTTAAACTGGGAGAAGAGACCTTTTCGGCCGCACACATGAAGCGATCCCTGGAATATTTTCTTCAATTCATTGAGACAAAGCCTTCATCGGATGCGGTCACCCGATTTGTCAAAAGGTATTACGATGTGTTCCAGTCCATGGGCCGGGATCGCAATAAAGAAGTGCTGTTCACAGGATATTATGAGCCAAGTCTCCGGGGAAGTCTGACCCGGGACGAAACAAAATACCCGGTGCCCCTGTACAGTCTTCCCCGGGATCTGGTGCGGGTGGATCTTTCCCGGTTTTCGTCAAAATACAATAAAGATGCCATCCTCACCGCCAGGGTGACTCCGGATAATCAGGTGGTGCCTTATTTTACCCGGGCGGAGATCAACGGGCGAAGCGATTTTCATCTTCTGGCACCGCCTGTGGCCTGGGTATCCAGCCTTACAGACCGGTTTTTTCTGGAAATACAGGGTTCAGGCCGGGTGGAACTGGACAACGGGGAGGTGCTGCGGGTTCATTATGATGGCAAAAACGGGCATCCCTACCAGTCAATCGGGCGATATCTCATTGATCAGGGCGAAATCCCAAAAGAAGAGATGTCCATGCAGGCCATCCGGGCATGGCTCAAGGCGTATCCCCATCGCCGGCAAGAGGTGTTTCATCATAATACCAGTTTTGTTTTTTTTCGGCAGGAAAAAGGCGGGCCCTATGGCAGCATCGGGGTGCCCTTAACCCCCCTTCGATCCATTGCAACGGACCGGTCTGTTTTTCCCCGGGGGGCGCTTTGCTTTGTGGAAACCAGCATGCCTTCCATGGAACTACCGGGAACCTTGGCAGAGCACTTTAACGCGGTATCAGGCTTTGTGGTCAACCAGGATACCGGTGGTGCCATTAAAGGCCCGGGTCGGGTGGATTTTTTCTGTGGCCATGGTCCCTGGGCGGAGCATGCGGCAGGCCATATGAACCATACAGGACGTATTTATGTACTGGTGCTGAAAAAATAATTCCGGCTCTGATCATAACCTGACCCCACCCCCATGTTGTTATCAAGCCCTGTTATTAATGATATTAGAGGCTTGTTCATTATATGAATGCTCTTCTTTTGCCTTGATTGCTTGACATGCCCTGCTTTTTTATCTACAACTTTGACAAAATCTTTTTAAATGTAAGCCTGAGCCCCCGGCCCCCAGGGGTGTTTCCGTTGTGATTGCGCCTTAATTTCTTTGAATAGTATGAAAACGTCCTTGTGGCTGAATCTGTATGAAGAATTATATTTAGTTGAAGGTGCGTGTTTAGTTGTTGACAGCCCCAATGGAATTGTAGTTCACTACGCCTTCAGGTTTACTGAAATAAATGTATTGATTGGCCTTGGGATGAATATCCCGAAATGTGGTATTGCACCTGGTGTTTTCCATTGATCGGTGAACGGCTTAATTAAAATATAGCAAAAGAAAGGGTGATATTATGGGAGTTGTAGCTGATAAAATCAAGGATCTTAAGGAACGGGAAAAAAAGATCCTTGGCATGGGGGGCGAGAAAGCCCTTGCTAAACGAAAAGAACAGGGCAAGCTCAATGCCAGGGAACGGCTTGATCTGCTGTTTGACCAGGGGACCTTTCGTGAAATTGATATGTTTGTAACCCATCGATGTACCAATTTCGGCATGGAAAAAAAAGAAATTGCCGCAGATGGTGTGGTCACCGGCCATGGCCTTGTGGCGGGAAGGACCGTATTTGCCTATTCCCAGGATTTTACCTCCCGGGCAGGTTCCATGGGTGAAATGCAGGCCAAAAAGATCTGCAAGATCATGGATCTGGCCATGAAGGCCGGTGCCCCGGTGGTGGGCATCAACGACTCCGGCGGAGCCCGCATCCAGGAAGGTGTGGATTCCCTTTCCGGATATGGGGAAATTTTCTTTCGTAATGCGTCAGCATCCGGTGTGATTCCACAGATTTCCGCCATTATGGGACCCACCGCAGGTGGCGCTGTCTATTCTCCTGCCATGACCGACTTTATCTTCATGGTTAAGGACACCAGTTATATGTTCATCACTGGCCCCCAGGTGATCAAATCCGTCACCGGTGAGGAAATTTCCTTTGAAGACCTCGGTGGTGCCATGGCCCACAACGAAAAGAGTGGTGTTGCACAGTTTGCATGTGACAATGATGAGCATGCCCTGGAAGAGATTCGCACCCTTTTGTCCTATCTGCCCTCCAATAACATGGAAGATCCGCCGTTAAAGCCCACATCGGATGATCGGTGCCGCATGGATCCGGAGCTGGATGTCCTTATTCCGGACAATCCCAACCAAGCCTATGACATTAAAACCGTCATCACCTCCATTGTGGATGATGGAGAATTTTTTGAACCCCATGCCCATTTTGCCAAAAACATTCTGACCTGCTTTGCCAGGCTCAATGGCCGTCCCATCGGCATTATTGCCAACCAGCCCCTTTTCATGGCCGGATGTCTGGACATAAATGCCTCGGACAAGGCCACACGGTTCATCCGCTTTTGCGATGCCTTTAATATTCCCATGCTCACCATTGCAGATGTGCCGGGCTATCTGCCGGGCAGTGATCAGGAGTGGGGCGGTATTATCCGACATGGTGCCAAGCTGCTCTGGTGTTATTCCGAAGCCACGGTACCCAAACTTCTGCTCATAACCAGGAAGGATTATGGTGGATCATACCTTGCCATGTGCTCCAAGCACCTGGGGGCGGACATGGCCTTTGCATGGCCCAGTGCTCAGATTGCCGTGATGGGGGCAGAAGGGGCTGCCAATATTATCCATGCCAGGGAAATCAAAGGCGCTGAAGATCCTGTTGCCAAACGAAAAGAAAAGATAGCAGAGTATGAAGAACTCTTTTCCAATCCCTATTGTGCGGCCAGCCGCGGATTTGTGGATGCCGTGATTCAACCGGCCCAGACCCGCATGCGTCTTATTGATGCCCTGGAAGCCCTGGGCACCAAACGTGAGACCCGGCCCGCCAAAAAACATGGTAATATTCCCGTCTAATTCGGAGGCAATATATGGACAAGAAAAAACTTGCTGCAGCCACGGCGGCAGTATTTACCTACATTAAAACCCAGGAGGAGGCCGCCTTTTTTGCATCCGGCGGCGCCCCCGTTGAGGAGACTGCCCCAAAAGTGCCTGCTCCAGCTCCGGTAATGTTTAATGCCTGGGGCACTGCAGGACGTACAGATCAGATGCAGGGGCGTTTTTTAATGCAGACAAGGGTGTTCAGATAAATAAAGAAAACCGCCACTTTCTTTCTTGCCCTGTAGCGCATTAAAGGATGTCAGGTGAAAAAATAATTTAGGAGAGCATAAATGAGTGAACACGGCAAAATAAACATGTGCGAATTGAATTGTGAAAAAGAGAGGCCTGCTGCCAAAAATCCCCTGAAGATTGAAGACTTGTCCCTGCGTGACGGTCATCAATCTCTTTTTGCCACCAGGGGCCGAACCGAAGACATGATCCCCGTGGCCGAGCGTATGGATGACATCGGCTTCTGGGCCATGGAAGTTTGGGGCGGTGCCACCTTTGACACCATGCATCGGTTTTTAAATGAAGATCCCTGGGAACGCCTTCGCACCCTGAAACGCTATTTGAAAAAAACCCCCCTTTCCATGCTGCTCCGGGGCCAGAATCTGGTGGGTTACAGAAATTATGCCGATGATGTGGCAGAACTGTTTGTCAAAAGGGCGGCAGAAAACGGCATGGATATCTTCCGTACCTTTGATGCCCTGAACGACTATCGCAATTTTGAATGTGTGGTGCCGGTTATTAAATCCTGCGGCAAGCATTTCCAGGGCTGCATCTGCTACTCCCTCACCGAGCCCCGCATGGGCGGAACGGTTTATACACTGGATTATTATATCAAAAAGGCCAAAGAACTCGAAGCCATGGGCGCAGACAGTATCTGCATTAAAGATATGGCAGGACTCATGGCCCCCTATGACGCCTACGAGCTGATCAAGGCTCTGAAGGAAAATGTCAAGCCCCTGATTCATCTGCACAGCCATTTTACTTCGGGCATGGCATCCATGACCCATTTAAAGGCCGTGGAAGCAGGCGTTGATATTCTGGATACCTGCCTGACACCCTATGCGTACAGAACCTCCCATCCGGCTCTGGAACCCCTGGTCATGTCCCTCATCGGCACCGACAGAGACACCGGATTTGACATTGAAACCTTGGCTTCCATAAACGAAACCCTGGAAAAAGAGATTCTGCCCAAGTACAAACACCTGCTGGATGACAGCAAGGTGTCTGTGATTGACATAAACGTGCTGCTGCATCAGACCCCGGGTGGCATGCTTTCCAACCTGGTTAATCAGCTCAAAGAAATGGATGCTCTGGACAGAATCGGTGATGTGTACAAAGAACTGCCCAAGGTTCGTAAAGATCTGGGACAGATTCCCCTGGTCACCCCCACAAGTCAGATCGTGGGCACCCAGACCGTGAACAATGTGCTCTTTGACACCAAGGAAGAGCGCTACAAGATGATTACTGCCCAGGTAAAAGATCTGTGCTACGGCCTCTATGGAAAGACGGCCATCCCCATTGATCCCGAGGTACAGAAAAAGGCCCTCAAGGGATACGAACGGGGTGAAACCCCCATTACCTGCAAGCCCGCTGAAGTACTCAAGCCGGAACTTGAAGATGCCAAGAAGATCATCGGTGATCTGGCCGTGGATGATGATGATCTCATCCTCTACACCTTATTCCCTGTGACGGGTAAAAAATTTCTCCAGATCAAGTATGGTAAGGAAGCCGTGCCCAATTCCATGAAACCCATCACCATGGAAGAAGTGGCAGCAAGGGATGAACTCCTCCGCAAGGCAAAAGCCGGACTGCTGGTTGAAAAAAACACCACCAAAGAGGCCCCGGAAAAAACAGACGCACTTCGCACTTTTAACGTGTTTGTGGAAGGCGAATATTTTGAAGTGGGCGTGGATGAAGTTGGTGGTGCTCCTGTGATTGCCTATGCCCAGCCGGCCCCTGCAGCAGCGCCTGCACCTGCCCCTGCACCTGCCTCCACGGCACCCGTTCTTCAGGCCGCTGGTGCACCGGGTCTTGTTCCACCGCCGCCGCCGCGGGCCGCAGCGCCAAAACCTGCTGCTCCTGCAGCACCGGCCCCTGCACCCAGTAAACCCAAGCCAGCAGCTGCTGCCCCGGCCCCGGCGGCCGGTTCCGGTTCCGGTACTCCTGTAAAAGCTCCCATGCCGGGTATGATCATCAAATATGAGAAAAACGTGGGAGATGTGGTTAAAAAAGGCGATATTGTGGTTATCCTGGAAGCCATGAAGATGGAAAATGCGCTTCCGGCGCCGGCGGATGGTGAAATTACAGCCATCAACTTTGGTTCCGGTGATTCCGTACCCAAGGATGCCGTTCTGGCGCTTATCGGTTGATTTTAAACGGAGATGATACCAGGCCTGTGGTGAGAAAAATATTTTTGGCATAGGCCTGCTGTATCTGATGCAGATTGAATGTGGGGGAACCATGACATCACAATGGTTCCCCCATTTTTTTTATATGAAAAAGAAGGTTCTGTTTTTTGGGTACTGGGTGGTAACCGCAACTACTTTTTCATTATTCGTTGTGGCAGGTGGTTACTGCCATGTATGTTTTATATGAAAAGGTCTCTTTCAAGTCCACCTCAGCTGAGCCCCTCCCCCGATGGGCAATAGGAACCGTCCAATCGAGCTGTCTACAGTTTCGGTCCGGGACCATTGCCCGTCGGGGGAGGGGCGGCATAATGCCATTTGGCTCCGCGTCTACGATCCATTATTCTTTGTGTCGGCAGACCCACATGAGCATTATTGGGCGTTTGATTCAGCCCGATGTCGTGTAAACAGTGGCTGGTTTTCAAACTTAGTGCTTGAAATGCCCGGACTCATGATTTATTACAGGGAATGTTTTTTGTGGCCCAGGGCTTTCTGGTGCTGACAGCTGTGTTGGAGATGAAGGAAAAAAGGGGGGGCTGCCATGGAATATTTTTATTCAATCAGGGAACCAAGATGTCAGGAGATAAAGATCAAACGATCCACATTTATCTGTTCCCTGGCCCCTGTGGATTCCATGGAAGAGGCCAAAGCCTTTATTTCTGCCGTTTCCGCTGAACATAAAACCGCCACCCACAACTGCTGGGCCTATATTGTGGGGGAGGCGGGGCAGATGTTTCATGCTTCCGACAATGGGGAGCCTGCCGGAACAGCCGGTAAACCCATGCTTAATGTACTTCAGCGGCATAATATGACCAGAATTGCCGCCGTGGTGACCCGGTATTTCGGTGGGGTCAAGCTGGGAATAAGGGGGCTTATTGATGCCTATGGAGAGGCTGTTGAAGCGGCCCTGGCCATGGAAAAACTTATGAAGCTCGTGAAGATCCGTACCTATCTGGTTACAGTGCCCTATGCCTTTAACGACACCCTGCTGTATCAGTTGAACTTGTATGATGCCACGGTGTCCCACACGGATTACACAGACAAGGTCATCCACTGGGTGGCGGTGGAAGATCATCTGGCACCGGCCCTGGAAAAATTATTAACGGAATTTCAGGATGGGGGAAAGCTTTGCTTTGAAGGCATTCTGGACCCTTCCTGATTTCAGGGGGGATGCTGATCAATCCCCCTTATTTTTGTTGTGGCAGGTGGTCTTGCCCTTTGAATTGTACAGGAGAACTCATGGAAAAAACAGTTTCATATATTAAAAACTGGCTTGTCACCCATTGCGAATCTGCAGGACTTCAAGGCTTTGTGGTGGGGGTGTCCGGGGGCATTGATTCCGCCGTCACCTCGACCCTTTGCGCACAAACCGGTAAAAAAACAATTGTGTTGAACATGCCCATTCATCAGGCCCCGTCCCAGATATCCCTTTCCGATGCTCACATTAAATGGTTGGAAGCAACATATGATAATGTCACCGGGGTCACCGTGGATCTGACCCCCCCCTTCCAGACCCTTTGCACCACCTTGCCCCGGGATATCCAGGACGGACTGACCATGGCCAACACCCGGTCCCGGCTGCGCATGGTGACCCTGTATGCCTTTGCCGGTCACCACCGCATGATGGTGGCAGGTACGGGGAATAAGGTGGAAGATTTCGGGGTGGGTTTTTATACCAAGTATGGGGATGGCGGTGTGGATCTGTCCCCCATTGCGGATCTGTTCAAAACCGAAGTTTATGCTCTGGGGCGTTTTCTGGGAATAAATGAGGCCATCCTCACCGCCGCTCCCACCGATGGATTGTGGGAAGATGATCGCACCGACGAATCCCAGATCGGGGCAAGCTATCCTGAACTGGAGTGGGCCATGACCTTTGAAGAAAACCCAGGTAATGAATCTGATCTGTCCCCCCGTCAAAAAAAAGTGCTCGATATTTACAGGGGATTTCACCGGGCCAATAAACATAAGATGGAAGCCATCCCCGTGTGCACCATTCCCCGGGAACTGAGAGGTTAAGGTTCACTATCTGAAAACTTCCATAAATATGGGTGATTACGAAGGCGATATGACTTCTGAAAACACAGATGAGACAGATACCGCAACGATCCTGGGGCAGTGCTGGAGAATTTTTGATGCCATTGATGATTATGTCACGATTCTTGATCTTGACAAGCGCATTGTTTCGGCAAACCACTCCCTGCTTAAGGGATTTCAGGTGGAGTTGAGTCAGATTGTCAATTGTAAATGTTATGAAGCCCTGTGGGATAGGGATAAAAATTGTCGTATTTGTCCGGTGGAAAAAGTACTGAAGGATCTAAAAACCCATACAATTGAGGTGGAGAATTATCGTATAGGAAAAACATTTGTGATCTCCGCTTCACCGATATTTGATGATAATAATGATATTGTGGGCATGGTTCATGTGACCAAGGATATAACGGATCGTAAAAAAGCTGAAAATGCTTTGATTGAAGCACGATCCCAGCTTGAAGCCCGGGTTGCGGAGAGAACCCGGGAATTGACCATCTTGAATGAGCGGTTGTACGCCGAGATTGCGGAGCGAAAAAAAGCCGAAGCGGGCCTGATCCGGCGTACCGCAGAACTTGATTTGAAATCCAAGACACTTGAAGAAGCAAATATCGCTTTACGGGTTATTCTTAAAGCCCGGGAAGATGATAAGGACGAGCTTGAATCTAAGGTGCTGGCCAATATCAAAAAGCTTGTACTGCCCTATCTGGAAAAACTTAATACCACCCGCCTGGACGACTCCCAGCGCACATGTCTGTCGGCATTACAGACCAATCTGGAAAACCTGGTTTCCCCGTTTTCCCAGCGACTTTCTTCACCCTTACTTAATTTGACCCCCCGGGAAATTCAGATCGCCAACCTGATTAAAGAGGGTCTTGGCAATAAAGAAATTGCCGGTTTTTTTAATATTTCTTTACGAACGGTGGAGTTTCATCGGGAGAATATCAGAAAAAAAATCGGCCTGGTCAATAAAAAGATCAATTTAAGATCCCAGCTGCTGCTGTTTTAAAAGTGTTGGTATTTCAAGGTTGTCTACCAGTTTTTTGCTGGTAGTCTACTGGTAAAGATTTGGTGTTGTTTTTTGTTGCTAAGAAGGTATTATGGGCTTGATTATACAAGCCTGATCCCATTCCCTGGTGACCGAAGTTGAACCAGGTCCCCAAAAAAGGCGATGTTAAAGCTCAAGACGGCTGTTGATTGCATCGTAGACATGTCAAACAGAGAAAGGAAAAACAAAGCGATGAACGAGATTGATAAGATTATTGGAGAGGCAGATGATGCGTTGTTGATGAAAAGAGTTGTGGATTCTTTTCGACGGACCATGGTTCATTATGGACAGTGGTTTGCCCAGGTGGAGCATCAGCTGGGTATGGAAAAAGCAATGGCGGTTGAAGCAGACGTATGGGAAGCCAGTTTCCAGAATCAATTGAAGCGATTGTCAAAGATTTTTGGATTTGAAATCAAAGATGGGGTACCCGCCCACTTGCATACGCTTTCCCGCGAGGAATTGATTGATCTGTTGAAAAACCTTGGGGTAAACTGGCTGGCCAATGATGGGATCTGGTTCCAGGCGGTGGAGAAAAAATATGGCATGAACGATGCCAAACGTTGTAATGACTCCTGCTGGACAAGGTATTCTCCCTTTGAGGCAGAGCGGATCAAACAGCTGCTTGAATTGCCGGAACAGGGGGGCATCCCTGCCCTGAAAAAAGCCTTGGCGTTCAGAATGTATGCCTTGATCAACAAACAATCCATTGAAGATGTGAACGAAAACTGCATTATCTTTCGCATGAATGAATGCCGGGTTCAGGTGGCAAGGAAACGAAAGGGACTGGCAGATTATCCCTGTAAATCCGTGGGTCTGGTGGAATATCCCTATTTTGCCAGCACCATTGATTCGCGCATTGTCACCGAATGTGTCGGCTGTCCCCCGGATGAGCATCCCGAAGACTGGTTCTGTGCCTGGAAGTTCACGGTTGTTGAATAGAATGCCTGCTGAATAAAAAAGAGGAAACCTTGCCATGTCCAACAATATTCTTAAATTTGCCATGAATCGTAATACCAGTGTGGAAAAAATCAATGGTGGCAATCTGCGCTCTGTGTGTCGGTTACGTGATACCTTCACCGATGCCGAAGTTATGATTGATGTGAAAATGCCGGATATGGAGATTTGTGCCATATCCGGCCATTTCCGCCACGCCGGTTTCGGAGAGATTGAAGATCTTGACCAGCGTCTGCAGACCGTTATCGGGGTGCGGGTGGCCGCCGGGATGTTGAAAATCATTAAGGGACTCATGGGTGAAGAAGAAAAGATTCAACAGATCGTCTATATGGTGGAAGAGTGCTGTCACGGCGTGATCTTGACCTTGACCCGGAAAGTGCTTTTAAAAGCACCCGATGACGAAGCTGGCAAGTTTTCCTTTTATTCAAATATGGTCAAAAAAAGTATCCGCCTCTATGATCGCTGTGCGGCTTTTGCCAAAGGGACCCCTTTGGTTCGTGAACTTGAGTCTGAGAAGGGTGAAGGAGGGGTGTGATGTTTGATTTTATGCGTAATAAAGTGGTGGATGTGGCGCGTCTGGACAAGGATACCCTTGAGGTGCATGGGATTCTGGATGATTCCATCTACAGCCTGGAGCTGGATTTCAAGGTCGATATCAGCAATCTGATCTGTTCTGACGTCAAGGGGCGCTGGCTGCGCTGGACAACCCCGGAATGTCCCCGGGCCATAGATTTTCTCCATGAGGCCGAAGGGTTTTGTCTGAAAGCCGGAATTGATGATAAAATTCATAAGACCGTTGGTCGGCATTCCTGTCGCCATTTTGCCAATCTTTTTATTGAATGTGGTTATGCGGTTCGGGAAACTGTCAAACTGCTGGCATGGGAAGATACCCGGAAAGAGAATCCTGAACTTACCTTTCAACAGTTTATGGGCCGCACTGAAGAAGCTGTGCCCGTAGCGGAATCATCGGTGGGTATGGAAGAACAGAAACAATCATCCGGTGGCGTGACGGAAAAGGAGGCTGTTTCCGTAACATCATCAGAGGGGCAAACATCCCCCGGGGTATCCGGAAAAACCCATTCGGGGCAGGGCAGTTTTGTCATTGACATGCATGTGCACACGTGGCCTGCGTCACCCTGTGCGTCCGATTCGGTGGATGACATGATCCAAGCGGCCAAGAATATCGGTCTGCAGGGCATCTGTCTGACGGATCATAATTATGTGTGGTCAGCGGAAGCCGTTCTGGCCCTGCGCGAAAAACATGATTTTCTGGTGTTGCGGGCCAATGAGGTTATTACCGAACAGGGCGATATGCTGGTGTTTGGTTTCCATGAGAATCTTCAGGGTATTACCAAACTTGCAGATCTGAATAAACAGGTTGCGGCCGTGGACGGTTTTATTGTTGCGGCCCATCCCTTCCGGGGGTTTCTGACCTTTGGGGCCGATGATGTGGGGCTGACTCCGGACAGTGCCATGGCCCGGGAGGTGTTTAAATGGGTCAATGGTGTGGAAACCTTAAACGGTAAGGTGACGGACACCGAGAATAAATTTGCCCGGGATGTGGCCAAAGGGCTTGGGTTGCCGTCAACGGGGGGCAGTGATGCCCATGATGCCTCAACCGTTGGGGTGTATGCCACCGCTTTTGATGAGACCATTGACAGTGAAGCATCGCTTCTGGCCGCATTGAAGCAGGGTAGATACCACCCGATTGTTTTTCGTTAATATCCCACCATTATTTATAACGGTGATGTCCTGCCGGATACAACGAACAATGGGTCATAGACGCGGAGCCAAATGGCATTATACCGCCGCCCCCCCGACGGGCAATGGGCCCGGACCGGAACTGTAGACAGTTCAATTGTCCGGTTCTTATTGACCATCGGGGGGGGCGGCTCTGCTGAGGTTGCCTTGGAGGCTGCCTTTTCATATAAAAAAAAGTCACATGACAGGCTATTTTGTCAAAACGAATAATGAAAAAGCAGTTGCTGTTAGCACCCAGAACCCAGGACCCAAAACCCATTACCTGCTTTTTCATATAAATGGCTCATTGCGTCTTATCAAGTGGTCAAGGAGAAATTAATTATGCAGCGTAAAGACAAACAGGATTGGGAAAAAATAATCAGACGGTTTGAGCGGCTCCTGCGCTTGAAATCATTTCCCGTGGCCTTTAAAATGCTGGAAGAAAAGGACAGTCTTGAGACCATTCCCTTTCTTCGACGTCCCCAGAGCAAAATGACCATGTGCCAGATGATTAATCTGGTGCGCAATTTTGATTGGAGTGTGGGAGCGGATCTGGATGATTTTCTCTTCTCCTCCTGCTCGTCGATTCTGGGCTTGGGAGAGCTGCCCGAAACCCATAAAGATGGAACTTTCAGAAATATTGTCTGGGTAGCCACCAAGGCCGATGGCCGTAAATTTGAGGCCTCAATCCCCCGTCTTCCCCTGGGAAAATACCAGGCCCTGGCCATGGCACCGCTGGTTTATAATCCGTTTTCACCAGATATTGTGCTGATTTATGCCAATCCTGCACAGATAATGATGTTGATCAATGCCCTGCAGTTCTGCGATTACGAAGTCATGCACTTTGCCTGCGTGGGGGAGTCTTCCTGCTCCGATGCCATTGTGCGTTGTTATGAGAGCGGCAAACCGTCTGTGGGCATTCCCTGCTATGGAGAGCGCCGTTATGGCCATGCCCAGGATGACGAAATGGTGATGGCGGTCCCGGCGGGTTTGATGGAAAAAGCCCTTTCCGGGCTGGAGGCCCTTTATCGACGCGGCGTACGATATCCCATCAGTTTTGCAGGAGCAGAATCTGATGTTACCCCTGTGTTTCCCCCCACCTATCTGGGGCTTGATGAAATGATGAAAAAAGTCAAAGGGGAAGGTCGCCATTTTCTGTTGGGGGTGACCGGCGGCATTGCCAGTGGTAAAAGTACGGTGTCGGAAATGCTGGGGAAATTGGGTTCCCCATTGATTGATTTTGATCTGATTGCCCGCCAGGTGGTGGAACCGGGAACCCCGGGCCTGGCAAAGATTGTGGATTATTTTGGTCGTCAGGTGCTGGCTGAAGACGGCTCTCTGGATCGCAAGAAAATGTCTGATATTGTGTTCGGGGATATGGAAAAACGCAAAAAACTTGAAGGGTTTACCCATCCACCCATTTATGAAGCATTCTTTGAGCAGGTGAAAGAAATTACAGAAAAAGACCCGGAGGCCATTATTCAAGTGGCGGTGCCCCTGCTCATTGAACTGAATCTGCAGTATTTGTTTGACAAGCTTCTGATTATCCATGTCCCGGCCCAGGTGCAGATAGAACGCCTTGCCCTCCGGGATGGTATCAGCAAGGAAGATGCGGCCAATATCCTTAAGGCCCAGCTGCCCATAGATGAAAAGCTGCAGTTTGCTGATTTTGTGGTCGATAATACCA
Source organism: uncultured Desulfobacterium sp. (assembly GCA_963674605.1). Taxonomy (GTDB): domain Bacteria; phylum Desulfobacterota; class Desulfobacteria; order Desulfobacterales; family Desulfobacteraceae; genus Desulfocicer. The sequence continues at coordinate 4,937,023 of OY771474.1, forward strand.
AGGATCTTGCACATACCCAACAACAGATTGAAGGTGTTTGGGAAAGTCTTCAAAAAAAATAAAACTCAACCGCCCCAAATACATAAGTGCAATGTTATAGGGATTAATATCCGTTCCCTTCTGTACCGAGGACAGAAGGGGGCTTTGCTGCCTTGTAAAGCCCATCCCCATGGGGTACCAGCCATGGCGGCCAGTGCCCCATGACCTACCATAAAAATGGGAATGGGCCCTTGGTCCAGCAAGAGTAAACAAGAAAATGTGCCCGGGAAATGAATGGTGCCAAAAATCATGATTGATGTGTGGCCGTAAGTGTATTATAATAAGTCATAATTCAAGGAAACTCGTCACTTATAAATTCTCATCAAGATTTGCTTTAACCCACTAAATTATTAAAGCTGAGTTTTGAAAAAACGGGCTTGGTCATAAGATGGGCCATTCATCTCAATTGGCGGACCAACGGGGTCAGGCTTGTGTTATTGTGTTTTTGACAAGTATCTAAGAATAAAGCTAAATTTAAACGGAAACGTCAATAACGCAAGCCTGACCCCTTCCCAGGGTGGCCCATGTTGTGACCAAGCCCGAAAAAACATTTGTTCGGATCTGATAATTTCAACTGTTTACCAAACCTTATGATCAAGCCTGAACTTATGATTCTTGAGAAGAGAAAAAATCCGCAATCAATTTAAAAGACAATGGAAATTAAAATGGCATTGACCTTTGAAAAAAGAAATCGAGACGGGCCTTCATAGAATTGTCAAATGTGGGCCATATCTTCTGAAAAAAGAGGAGCGTCCCATGACTATAATATTAATAAACTTCAAAAAAAACATAGTGGCGGCCGGCATCATGGCTGCGCTGTCTCTCCTGCTTTTGGGTGCCGTCCTGGCAGCCGATTCCTTACCTCTAACTCAGCAATCCAATCATGAGGCTTCATTTGAGGCCTACTCCAATCAATTTCAAAGCAGGATGCCCCTGGAAAATGAGGATGATTATACGCTTCTGGAAGTTCTATGGTCCAAGATGGTTGACGAAAACAGGTTTTTACCCTGGAACAATGGGGAATTGTTTGAAGAAGGGGCCTATTTTCAACCCGGTGTCATGGAATATGAGCTCTACAAAGGAAAATTCAAGGAAATTAACTATATAAGAGAAAAAATGGCGGAAAAGTACGTCGTTGAAATGGCAGAAAAAGTGTCGATGGAAATCCCCATCGTCCAAAAAATTGATAAATTTGGCAAAAAAATATCAAGGCATTTGAGGATGCGATATTTAAAACCAGGCAAAGACGAAAAGCCCTTCCTCTATCTGCCCGGCCAGGACTTGGATTCCCAGACCAATGAACAGGAAAAATTATATGAAATTATTTTTTCTGCCCACCTTTATGATCAGCTGCCCCGTATCATTCCTGGCTTTTCCATGGAGATCAATTCCACCTATTACGGTATCAGCACCAACATGGAATTCATACCCGGTAATGGAGAGTGTGGCTTGGAGGTGACAAGCCATTTGCTCAATACTTACATTGGTGGCAGGACCAGCCTTGAGTTTGTAACCGGTGGAGGCGAAGTGTCCAGTATGGTTAAAATTTCATTTGGATTATAGTGTGTGAATTTGTTTTTAAAGGGAGTTAAATTTAATTCGTATCGGGTGCTTTTAAGTTTTTCGGTTTTGATCAGGATTCCCTTTTGGCCCAGATCAGTTTAATTTCTTGTTGCCGTCGCTTCAAGCCTAAAATAAGTATGCTTATCTATGTTCTTTTGCAAGGCACAGATATTATCTATCAATCTTATATGCTATTTTGACGAAGACATTATTTCGGGTGAGCATAAAAAAGTGACTTTATGTCTGAATGTTAATTTTTTTCAGGCTATTCGCAAAAGAAGAAATGGCAAATGCGCTTGTTTTAGGTTTAGGCGCTGATATAAGCACCTAAGATGCAGCAATACTCACCTAACGCTGAACATCTGCGGCTTGTGCACAGCATGTTCCTTGTTGAATTTTTGCTATATTGGAAGCAGATTCATTGCCCACTCCGGTAGGGGATCTGCTTTTGCTTCATAATTTCCGGACTTCATAACAATGATTTGTTGAAATGGATTAGCTTTAGAAGAATTATCTAAGATTCTGGCTTCATCGACTATACAGAATGCTGTTTTTATAAGTTGTATAGTCCTGGGTATCCGAGAATGAATTTTTTCGATTGGAACGCTATGCCCTCCTTCTGATATACGTTGTTTAACTCTTGCCTCATTCAGACTTGAATCAAATAAATGAATATATACAAGGATGATTGTATAGCCATTCGCCTTTGCCTGAGCAAGAAAATCAATTTTTGATTCATGGGAAAAGACTGTTTCAAAACAAAAAGACACTCCTTGGGATATCAAGTCTTCTCTGATTTTAGCAGCCAAGGTTGCCGCATGATAGCTTACGCCTTCCGGATTTTGAGAATCTAAGTCTTTGGCTATCAGGTCAGCATTCACAAATTTGATTCCATATTTAGCAAGATACAGGTTGTAAAATGTAGATTTGCCTGCACCATTTCCGCCTGCTAACACCCATAGCTGTTTGTAATTCGACATTAGAGCACCTTAAATTCACCGTGTTCAAACGAACCGGTCTGCCTTTTTCCAGTGGCAGAGTTCACTCGATCAAGATAACCTGGCTGTTCAATACTTGCCTCATAGTATATTTTGGCCGTCGTTACATTGTTTTCGATAAGTCCTTCAGCCCGTTCCCGTTCCAGATCATTAAAGATTGCATCTGAATCAACAGGAACCGATTGAACAGATGAGGTGATCTCTAATTTAATCGTTTTTATGCCTTGTGCTACGGCAAAAGCATCTGCGATATTCAATTTAGATGAAATGGCTTTCCCTAATTTTGCCCAGTACTCAAGTTGTTTTGTTTTTGACCTATTCTGAATCCTGGCTTCACGTTCCGCTTGCAACGCCAAGTCTTGGTCAATTCTTAAAGATACGGTGGCCATCATAACCTCCTATTGTAGACGCAATTAGCATCTTTATGATGCATTTTACCACAATTATAATTAAGGTTTCTGGTTATGTCAATAAAATTTATGTGAAGTATCTACAGCGGTATTTAAAATGATAAACAAATTTAATTTGGGATATGCTGGTTGTAAGTGATTTTTGGGGGATGGGTATAACTTGCTTAAATAATTGATGTGGTAAATAATTTCCTGATACCTCCAAACTCCTTTTTACGAATTGTTTGTCAATTTTAAATGGCAGTTTACCCATGAATATATGGCTTTTTTCCATATTGAACCAGCCCTCCCTCAAATTCGTTATAATCAGAAATTTTAATGTTTATATGTGATATATTAATTTAGTATTTACACGGTATGGTGAACATAGTAGTTATGCTCCATTATCTGGCCCTTTGCTTAACGTAAAAAATTGATTTAAATGGAGTATTGTGCAATGGCACATAATCAATATCCGTCAAGTTCCGCCGAGGAAATCCTGGATGATTCCCGTTTTCGGCTTATACACAATGCCACCATGGCCATCCTTGAAAAACGGGGGATCCGGGTGGAATCCCCGATACTGGTGGAACTTGCCACTCGACACGGCATCAGAAGTGATGGGAATATCCTTTTTTTCACCGAAGCCCAGGTGGAAAGGGCCATTGCCCAGACTCCGGGCAGCTTTACCTTGCTGGCCCGTAACCCGTCTTTCCATGTGAATTTTGATTTGGATTCTGTTTTTTACGGCATGGGCAGATCCGCTCCTTTTATCATGTCCCCCACGGGAAAGCGACGTCAGGCCACCTGCCGGGATTATGTGGACACCATGAAGCTGGGGCAAATGCTGGATGCCATTGCCCTGGTCGGGACCCTGGTTTATCCCATGGGCCTTCCCATGGAACGGCTTTACGAATTCATGATGGCAGCACAAATCCTTTATTCTGATAAGCCTTACATTGTGTCGTGCATTGATGATTTAAAATTGCTGTGCCGGGCCTTTGACGTAACGCTGGACGAGCTTCAAAGTTCTCCTGACAAGGTGTTTGCCCAGGCCACCATAAATACCCTGTCTCCCCTGGCACTGGCCGGGGATCAGGGGGAAATGCTCATGGCCATGGCCCGTCATAACATTGCCATATGCATATCTCCCTGCCCGTCGGCGGGCATGACTGGTCCCTGTTCCGTCATGGGGAATGTGGTTCTTAATAACTGTGAGGTGCTGAGCACCCTTGTGCTGATTCAGCTGATTCAGCCGGGACTGCCTGTTTTTTATGGTGCATTTCCCTGTGGTACGGACATGCGTTCCATGTGTGTTACCCTGGGAGGACCGGAGAGCCGGACCATGGCAGATCTGGCTGCGGATGTGGCCAAGCGCTATGGGCTCCTTACCCGGGGTAACGTGGGCATGAACGATTCCCAGGAGTGTGATTTCCATGCCGGCGCGGAGTCCATGTTTAACTTTGTGTGCGATACCAGAAATCGCATCAATTTCCTCCCCGGCTGCGGTATTCTGGCGGGTTTTGCTTCGGCCTCCCGGGAGAAGCTGATCATGGATGCGGAACTGGCCGATTATGTCCGGGGGTACACGGCATTTAGAGAAAGCCGACTGGATTCCCTGGACAATGTGGTGGAACTGCTCATCAATTTAGGACCCCATGACAGTTTTATGACCAACCCACACACCCTTGCCGGATTTAAAACCGAGCTGTTTCATCCCCGACTGTTTCCCCGGACCAACTATGACAAATGGGCTGCCCGGGAAAAATCCCTGGTTCAGCAGGCCTCGGACCGGGCAGATGAAATGCTGGCGGCCTATACCCTTCCGCCCATTGATCTGAATCTGAAAAAAGAATTGAAGCAGATTGTTCTCGATTTTTAGAAAATCAAAAGCTTTCGGCATTTTCAGATATATGGCTTAAAAAAACATTGACAAGTTAACCCAAAGATTTCATACTCGTCCAAAATTTATGTTTGCTGGGGGAGCTGTAAAAAGCTGAGAAGGTTAAAACCTGACCCTTGGAACCTGACACGGTTAATACCGGCGTAGGGAAGCTATGGACGCTCTCAAGAATTACTTCGTATTTTATCCCAAGAGAAATCCAATCCACTCACATCGCCATTTACTGTCCTGACAGGGGCATATCCGTCAAGGTTCTTTTTGTTAACCAACAAGGAGAATTACATGGAAATTCAATTGAACGGGGCGATGGTCAACACATCCGTCCCCCATCTCATGGCATTGGTTAAAGCCCAGGGGCTTGATCCCGGTTCTGTAATTATCGAATACAATCATAATGTGATCAAACAGGATGCCTGGGATAAAACCCCTGTGCGTCCAGGGGATATCCTTGAATTATTAAGTTTTGTTGGAGGTGGATGAATGGAAGCGACTGGGGAAAATAATAACGAAACAATGAACATGGATGACCCGTTCTGCCTGGGTGGACAAACCTTTAACAGTCGTCTGCTCACCGGAACCGGCAAATTTGCATCCCGGGAGATCATTGCCCCCATGCTAAATGGCTGTGGCTCTGAGATTATCACAGTGGCCCTTCGCCGGGTGGATGCCGGTGCCGGTGCAAAAAATATATTGTCCTATATTCCCAAGGGTGTAACCTTGCTTCCCAATACATCCGGAGCCAGAACCGCAGACGAGGCCGTACGCATCGCCCGCATCGCAAAGGCCGCAGGTTGTGGCGATTTTATCAAAATCGAGGTGATCACCGAAATGAAATACCTCATGCCGGATAATTATGAAACCCTTAAAGCCACACGGATTCTGGCAGCAGAAGGCTTTAAGGTATTGCCCTATATCATGCCGGATCTGACCCTGGCCCATCGCCTCCAGGATGCCGGGGCTGCAGCTGTTATGCCATTGGGTTCTCCCATTGGTTCCAACCGGGGCATAAAGATGGAAGAGATGATTCGCATCATCATTGAATCCATGGATATTCCCGTGATTGTGGACGCTGGTATCGGAAGACCTTCCCAGGCGGCCCAGGCCATGGAAATGGGGGCGGATGCAGTTCTTGTGAACACTGCCATTGCCACAAGCCTTGATCCGGTGATGGCCGCCCGGGCCTTTGCCATGGGTGTGGCTGCCGGTCGCATGGCTTTTTGTGCTGATATGGCCGGGGAAACAAACCAGGCCCAGGCATCTTCCCCTTTGACAGGGTTTTTAAGGGAGACGGCATGATGTTTCTGGATCAGGTTGATGAACTTATTGCCTTTGATGTCCATGGATACCTGGCGGATGTCACGCCGGATCAGGTAAAGAAAACCCTTAATAAATCCTTGCTCAATCGGTTTGATTTTTTAAACCTGATCTCCCCGGCAGCAGAGCCGTTTTTAGAAGATATGGCCGCCCGGGCCAGGAGGGAGACCATCCAGTATTTTGGTCGCACAGTGGGACTCTATGCCCCCATTTACATCTCCGATTATTGTGCCAATGGCTGTGTGTATTGCGGGTTTAATTCAGGCAACCACTTTAAGCGCACCAAACTGTCTTTGGAAGAGATTGAACAGGAGTGCCGGATACTTGCCGCCACGGGGATTCGCCATACCATGATTCTAACCGGTGAGGCCCCTTTAAAAACGCCCCTGGATTACCTTGAATCTGCGGTTAAGATAATAAAACAATATTTTTCCTCCATTTCACTGGAAATTTTCCCCATGGATCAGCCGGATTATGAGGTGCTGAACCGTGCCGGTGCCGATGCCTTGACCGTGTACCAGGAAACCTACAATAAAAAAGTGTACCAGGAGGTTCATCCTTCGGGTAAAAAGGCCGACTATGCCTATCGTCTGGAAACACCCGAGCGGGGAGCCAGGGCCGGGTTTCGCTCGGTGAATATCGGCACCTTGTTCGGCCTGGGGGATCTGTGTCAGGAGGTGTTTATAACGGCCTGTCATGCCAGGTTTCTGGAGAAAAAGTATCCCCATGTGGAAGTTGGTTTGTCCATGCCCCGCATGAGAACTGCAACCGGTGCCATTTCTCCCCGGAATATTTTATCTGATTTTCAATTTGTGCAGTTTATGACAGCTCTTCGCATCTATCTGCCCCGCATCGGCATGAGTATCTCCACCCGGGAAGGTGCTGATTTCAGAGATAAACTGCTCCATCTTGGAGTGACCCGGCTTTCTGCGGGTTCTAAAACCGATGTGGGAGGCTATGCTGCGGCAGCCAAAGAGGAAAGTGCCCAGTTTGACATTGCCGATGAGCGCAGTGTGGAGCAGGTGGTGGCCATGATCCAGAACAGTGGGTACCAGCCTGTGTTCAAGGATTGGGATCGGATATGAATTTGCAGCAAGATGGGCAAATTAAAGTTGGCATTGCCGGTGCCGGGGGGATTGGGTCCAGTGTGGCCCATCTCCTGGTTCGTTCCGGGGTCCGGCATTTAACCCTGGTTGATTTTGACCGGGTGGAGGCTTCCAACCTAAATCGGCAGTTTTATTTCCATGATCAGATCGGCATGGATAAAACAGTAATGCTTTCCCGCAACCTTAAGCAAATCAACCCTCAATTGATCATTGAAGAGGTGTGTGAACGGCTGGATGTTCATAATATCAAGGTCTGTTTTAGTCATTGCGACATCATTGTGGAGGGGGTGGATGATAAAAAGATCAAAAAAAAGGTTGTGGAAGCCTTTGCCGGGACATCCATTCCGGTGATCTGTGCATCGGGCATTGCCGGGAAAGATTTAACCGGCATTGGGATAAAATCCATGGGTAACATCACAATCGTGGGGGATTTAATCAGCGATGAGGTGGACAATCCCTTGTTTCCTCCCAAAGTTCACATGGTGGCGGCCCTCATGGCCGCTGAAATCTTGAAATTGATGGGTTCAATGAAGGATATGAAAATGAAAAGCATTGAAAGTATTAAGCCACTAAAAAAAAAGGCATTACCCCAGGGTATTTATGGAATCTTGGCAGAAAAATTTTCCATGGGAAGGGACAATGTCACCGTGGCCAGGCTGATGATTGAAGGAGGCATTGATGTCATTCAATACCGGGAAAAGCGCCATGAAAAAAGCATGCAGAAGATGTATGAGGAATGTCTGGCCATCCGGGAAATTACCCGGGAAGCGGGGGTTCCTTTCATTGTCAATGATTTTGCAGACCTGGCGCTGATGGTAAAGGCTGATGGTGTCCATGTGGGCCAGGATGATCTGCCGGTGACTGCGTTGCGGGATCTGGTGGGGGAGCAGATGATGATCGGGTGTTCCACCAACTGTCCGGCCCATGCGGAAAAAGCCATTAAAGATGGTGCTGACTACATCGGTGTGGGACCGATTTTTGCCACCCAAACCAAAGAGGATGTTTCAGATGTTGTGGGCTTATCCTATCTTAATCATGTTGCCACCCGCCATACAATTCCCTTTGCGGCCATTGGTGGCATTAAAAAGGATAACCTTGCAGATGTCCTGGGGCAGGGTGCCCGCTGTGTCTGTCTTGTGACGGAAATTGTGGGGGCATCTGATATTCCGGGAACCATTCGAGAAATAAAAACAATATTTAAGAACTCAATTTAAGGAATAAAAGAATTCATGAAAACATATACCACACAGATGGATGCGGCCAGAAAAGGGATTATTACCCCCCAGATGAAAGATGTTCTTGCCATGGAAAGCATTTCTGAAAAAGAACTTCTTGAGGGAATGGCCGCAGGAGAGATTACCCTTCCTGCCAATATTCACCATAAAAATCTTAAGGGCATTGCCATTGGCAGGGGATTGACAACCAAGGTAAATGTCAACCTTGGGGTGTCTAAGGATTGCTGCAGCTTTGATCTGGAGCTTGAAAAAGCAGACATGGCCGTTGCCATGAAGGCCCATTCGGTGATGGATCTTTCGGTGTCCGGCGATACCCGTGCCTTTAGAAAAAAACTGGTGGATAAAATACCCGTGATGATCGGCACGGTTCCCATATATGACACCCTCACCCGCACGGGCAAAAAGGGGTGGGATATTACCCTTGAAGAGTGGTTTGAAACCGTTGAGATTCACGCCGCGGACGGCATTGATTTTATCACCATCCATGCAGGGTTAACCCAGAAAGTGGTAAAGAGTATCCACACCAACCCCAGATTGACAGGGGTGGTGAGCAGGGGCGGGGCGATTCTCATGGAATGGATGATTAAAAACAAAAAAGAAAATCCCTTTTACGAGCATTTTGACAGGCTTTTGGACATCTGTGAAAAAAATGATATCTGCATCAGCCTTGGAGATGGCCTGCGACCAGGCTGCCTGAAAGATGCCACGGACGGTCCCCAGATTGAAGAGCTTATCACCTTGGGAGAACTGACCAAAAGAGCCTGGAAAAAGAACGTGCAGGTGATGATCGAAGGGCCGGGCCATGTGCCGTTGAATGAGATTGAAATGAACATGAAGCTTCAGAAAAAACTCTGCCACAATGCGCCTTTCTATGTGCTGGGACCACTGGTCACAGACATTGCACCGGGATATGACCACATCACCTCGGCCATCGGGGGGGCATTGGCTGCCATGCACGGGGCGGATTTTCTCTGTTATGTCACCCCGGCGGAACATCTGCGCCTGCCCGAGCTTTCCGATGTGAAAGAGGGGATCATGGCGTCTCGCATTGCAGCCCATGCCGCTGATATTGCCAAGGGCATCCCCGGTGCCATGGACCCTGATATTAAAATGGGTAAGGCCCGGTTTGAGCTTGACTGGGAGGGACAGTTTGAGGTTGCCATGGACCCTGAAAAGGCCCGGGCATATCGGGCATCTTCCCAGCCGGAAGAGGAATCTGTGTGCACCATGTGCGGTGAATTTTGTGCAGTTAAACGGAGCCGGGAAATGCTTGCCATATAACCCACATGTCCTGTCGGACACAACGAAGATAGGGTCGTAGACGCGGAGCCAAATGGCATTATGCCGCCCCTCCCCCGACGGGCAATGGTCCCGGACCGGAACTGTAGACAGCTCGATTGTCCGGTTCCTATTGCCCATCGGGGGAGGGGCTCTGCTGAGGTAGACTTGAAGGTTACCTTTTCATATAAAACGATCATGTCCTGATTCTGTGCTTTCACCGACCAGAGGGCGTTATCATCCCCATGGCAGTATTCAGATTAACAAGGGCAATGTGATACTGAATACGGCTGGCTGCGGCAGCTCCGGAGGCCCGTACCAGATCGGTCTGGGCCTCATTGAGTCTTGTGAGAGTGGCCACCCCGGCCCGGTAGGCCTTTTCCACATGGTTTCTTACCCTGGCCGTCAACTCCCGGGTTTTTTCCTGGTTTTCCCAGGTGGCCCAGGCCGTGTCGGCAATGTCCAGGGCTTCCTGTATTTCAGCACCCATGGAGATGAAGGTTTCCCTCCGCCTCTCCTCAAGTGCCTTAAGTTCTGCAGCCAGTGCCTCTACTTTGCCTTTTCGCCGTCCCCCGGTGTAAATATCCCAGCTGACATTTACCCCGGCGTAGGTGTTGTGCTCCTCTTCATTCACAGCCAGCTTATCCTGCTGGTAGAGATATTCCATGCCGGAAACAAAATAAACCTTAGGATAATAGCTTCCCTTTTCTGCCTGGATTTTTTCCCTTAACGCCAGAATACCTTGATTTATGGCCTTGAGATCCGGCCGGGAGTTCATGGCCTCTTCCATGGCTTTTTCATGGGTATGGGTCTGTTTTGAAATTGTGCGGTTTTCTGAAGGGGGAAACATCTCCGGGGTGAGAATGGTGTGGGGAAGGGCCATGAGCTTTGTCAGTGCTGTGCCGGTAAGTTTGAAATCCCGCTGTGCCACCAGATAGTCACTTTCCGCCTGGAGTGCCCGCACCGAGAAATTCATCACCTCCGCCTCGGGCACCGTTCCCACCCGCCATTTCACAGTGGCATCCTTTTCCTGGGTCTGGTTGAACTGTTGGTTCTGCCGGGCAATGGTCATTTTCTCAAGAGCCAGCTGGGCCTGGTAAAAGGTTGCGGAAACCGCCTGTACCAGCAGCCGCTGAACCTCATGGCGTGCCTGCTCCTGCTGTTCAATGGCATGGGTGGATGCCAGGATGTTGGCCTCCCGATTGAAGCCGTCAAACATCAGCCATGCCATCTGAAGTTTGGCGGAGTATTCATTGAAAGCCTCATCTGTGCGTATGGTCTGGGCCCAGTCCGGCTGGCTGGTGGCCTGGATGGCCGTGGCCCCTGCACCGGCGGTGATGGTGGGCTTCCAGGCCGATTGTGCCTGGAGAAGCACGGCCTTTGCCCCCTCAATGCGTTCCTTTGCCTGGCCCATGCCCGGGTTGTTTTTCAGGGTTATTTCGCAGGCCCGCTCCAGGGTCAGGCTCCCCGGTGAAAACGTTAAAGCCTTTGGGGCCATGGTCTGGGTTCCCCCGGCATGGACCAGGGATGCCTGGAAAATAAGAAAGATTACAATCATTATTTTATATTTCATTTTACCGATATCCTTTTCCATTTGATGCCGTAGGCAATGCTGTAAAACACCGGTACCACAATCAGCGTCAGCAAGGTGGATACCAGAAGCCCGCCCATGATGGTCACGGCCATGGCCGAAAACATGGGATCATAGACCAGGGGGATCATACCCAGAATGGTGGTACCCGATGCCATGAACACCGGCCGCATGCGACTCACTGCCGCATCCAGAATGGACTGGAGGGGTGCCGTACCTGATCGCAGGCAGATTTCAATCTGTTCCACCAGCACAATGGCATTTTTGATGAGCATGCCGGAAAGCCCCAGGAAGCCCAGAATGGCCATGAATCCAAAGGGCAGTCCCACCAGAAGTAATCCGGCGGCAATGCCGATGATGGAAAGGGGCACCGTTAAAAAGATGACCAGGGGCCGCCGGATGGAGTTAAAAAGTCCCACCACGGTGATGAACATCCCAAGGATACACAGGGGAAATATCTTTTTTAAAGGGTCCCTGCCGTCATTGGATTCACTGAATTCACCCTTCCAGGTCAGGGTGTACCCCGGTGGCATTTCAATGGCGGCCATGCGCTCCACCATGGATTGACGCACCGTCTCTGCATTGCCGTAAACGGGATTGCATTTCACCGTGATGGCCCGTTGTTGATCCTGTCGTCTGATGATGGGCCATTCCCACACCTGATTTGTCTTTGTAACCACCTGGCCGATGGGCACAAAGGATTGAACAGCTGAAGACCAGACCTGGACATTTTCAAGATTGGTAACCGAGGTGCGTTCCCGCCGGGGGGGCCGGGTGATGATGGGAATCAACTCATCCTTTTCCCGATAAACCCCGGTGATGATGCCCCCGAAATTCCATTGCAGGGCCTGGGAAAGATCACTTCGGGTGACGCCGATGCGCCGGGCCTGGGATTCGGAAAATTCCGGACGCAGCACCCGGACCTGTTGACGCCAGTCCGTTCTGATATCCCGGGTGTTGGGGGTTTCCTGCATGATGGTCATGGCCTGTTTTGCCATGTCCTGCAGAATATCAATGTCGGGGCCCCGGAACTGTGCCTCCACCAGATAGGTGATGGCCGGCCCGGAGATTATTTTCAGGGCATGGGGTTCGGCATCGGGGAAATTTGCATCCAGGTAGCTTTCCGTTTTGTGAATCAGATCATCAATGAGGCGGCAGTCTTCCACCTCCACCAGCAGTTGCCCATAGCTTGAATTGGGTACCTGGTAGTCATAGGAGAGGATAAATCGCATGGCTCCTTCTCCCACAAATGAGGTCACGTTTTTAACCCCCGGCATCTGTGCCACTTGGGCTTCAATTTTTTCCATGTCCCGGGAGGTATACTGGATGTGGGTTCCCTGGGGTTTCCAGTAATTGATGAAAAAATATTTCTGGGTGGACGGGGAGAAAAAGGCCTGGGGAATACGGGAAAAGCCCACCATGGCCGTCCACAGCATCAGCAGGGTTAAGCACACCGTTAAAAATCGGAATCGAATGGTGGTTTCAAGCAGTTTTCGATATAGCCGGAAAATGGGTCCGGCATAGGGTTCTTTAGGGTTAAATTCATCGGGAACCCTTAGAAACCAGATGCACAGCAGCGGGGTGATGGTGACGGCCACAATCCAGCTGATGGAAAGGGACAGGGCCATGACATCAAACAGGGATCGGCAGAATTCCCCCACATTGCCCGGAGAAAATCCGATGGCGGCAAAGGCCAGAACGGCCACCAGGGTGGCACCCAGAAGAGGCCATGCATTTTCCTGAACCACATCCACGGCGGCGGGTCTTCTTCTGCTTCCGCCCTGCACCCGCACCAGAATACCGTCGGCCACCACAATGGCGTTATCCACCAGCATGCCAAGGGCCAGAATAAGGGCACCAAGGGATACTTTCTGCAGGTCAATGCCCAAGATGAACATGCCGATCAATGTGGCAAGGATGGTCAGAATAAGGGTGATTCCGATGAGCAGACCTGTCTGCCATCCCATGAATACCATTAAAAGCCCGATGACAATGATCACGGCCTCGGCCAGGTTCATGAGAAATGCATTCACCGATGCCGTGACCACCCGGCTCTGGTAGTAGATGATATCAAGGGACATGCCGGGCGGTTGCCGGTTTTTTAACTGCTCCAGTTTTTTAGCCACACTGTCGCCCATGGTGATGACGTTGCCCCGGGCCACGGTGGAAATGCCAAGGCCTATGGCGGGCTGTCCGTTGAATCTCAAGAGATTGCGCGGGGGGTCCATGTAGTCGCGGTAAACCGTGGCAATGTCCCCCAGGCGGATGAGTCCTGTGGCACCACCCACCAGAAGATCGGCAATGGCCTGTTCATTTTTGAACTCACCGGTGGGGGTGATGCGCATGTATTCGCTGTCCACATCCACATGACCGCTTTTCTGCACCACGTTTTGAAGTTGAAGCGTGCGGTAAATCTGATCCCTGGAAATTCCCAGTTCCGCCAGCCGTGCCCGTTCAAATTCAATGTACACGGCCTCCTGCTGGATGCCCCAGAAGTCAATTTTGGCCACATCCCTGCACAACAGCAGTTCTTTTTTCAGATACTGGGCATAGTCCCGGAGCTGGGCCTGGGAATAGCCAGCCCCGTGGACGGCAAAAAACACCCCGTACACATCCCCGAAATCATCCCGGACAATGGAAGGACCGGCCCCGGGGGGAAGAGAGCCTTGCACATCGTTGATTTTTTTTCTCAGGGCATCCCAGATCTGGGGCAGATCCGGGGCCTTGTAGGTGTCCTTCATGTCCACATATACATAGGACAGGCCTTCCTGGGAGGTACTGTAGATCTCTTTGACCTGTCCCATGGCCTTGATGGCCTCTTCAATGGTCTGGGTGACTTCCTCTTCCACCTCCAGGGGTGTTGCCCCGGGGTAGGGGGTGACGATCAAAGCGGTTTTAATGGTGAAGGTGGGGTCTTCCAGTCGTCCCAGTTTCTCAAAGGAGAGAAGGCCCATGCCTGCAATCATAAGGATCAGCACCACCATCAGGGTCTGTTTTCGCAGGGCAAATGCCGCAAGGTTCATTGAATGCTCCCTTCTGAATTGGTTTGGGGTGCGTCATTGTTGGCAAGTGTGGCGGTGAGTTTCATTGTTTCGGTGATGAAATCTACGCCATCGGTGACAATGAAATCCCCGGGCATCAGGCCAGATTCAATGACAATGCGGGAGGTGCCGCATAATTGCCCCAGGGTCACCGGTACTTTTGATGCCGTGGATGTGGTGGGATCAAACAGCCATACATGGGCGGTGCCGGTATTGTCGTTGACAACGGCCTTGGCCGGAACCGTGAGGGTGTTGTTTTCATTGTCATTGCCGGGCCATTGGATTTCCGCTGTCATGCCCGGAAGAATCTGCACACCCGGGGGACGGGGCAGGGAGAAGGTGGCCCCATAGGTTCGGGTGGCTTTGTCTGCGCTGGTGTTCCATTCTTTCAGGCTTGCAGGAAACTGTTTTCGGCCCAGGGAAGAAAACCGCACAAAGGCCTTTGTGCCGGTGACCAGGGGATGGTTGATGATTTCGTTTTCCGGTACGTTTATTTTAATTTCCAGGCTGGAAATATCATGGAGACCCACCATGACCTGGCCCGGTGCCACCATTTCAAAGTTTTCAATGTGGGTTTGGGTGATAATACCGTCATAGGGGGCTTTCAAGGTGGTATAGTCCAGTTGGTGACGGGCAATGTTTAATTGTGCCCGAATACCTTTGACTGCGGCCTGGGCCGTATTTCTGCCGGTGGTGACATGATCGAAATCCGCCACGGGAATTACCTTTTCATCAAAGAGCTGCTTGATGCGCCTGAAATCCTGTTTTGCATTGTCCAGCTGTGCCAGGGCACCTGACAGCTGGGCTTCCAGCACATTTATTCTGTCCTTAAAATCCTGGGGATCAATCTGCATGAGAATATCCCCCTTTTTAACCTCATCTCCGGCTTTGACATTCACCCTGGTAAGTGGCCCCCCCACCCGGAAGGCCAGGCGGGTTTCTTTGCATGCCTTTACACTTCCCGGATATTGTTTACTGTTTTCCACCTGGGTCCGGGTGACTTTTTCAAGTAACACCGTTCGGGATGGGGTCTGCATCTGCGCCGGATCTGTGGCCATGGGCGCAGATGGTATGGGGGGATCGTTTTTCTTTGTTTTCTGGGTATAAGCCACGCTTGAGGCCAAAATCAGCGCAGCCAGAGCGATCATGGTAAATATATATTTCTTCATTTTCATATCCCCTAAAAAAATATTGACACTCGGTGGTCCAGTTTTTTCCCTGTGTTTTAAACAGGCCTGATCCCATAGGTCCAGCAATCATGATGGTTGGCTGATGTTGTGACCAAGCCCAGACACCGGATTATCGGGTTAAACGATTTTGTCCGGGGGAAGCCCCAGGAGAAGCTGGTTTTGAAGTACAATTTTGTCTTCCAGTTTCTGCAGATAGGCATTGCTGTACTTGGTTTTTCCCATGATTCTTAAAATGTTTTCTGAGTTTTCCGCATGGTATATGATGGGGGTCATGGTGAGAAGTGTCTGTATGAAAGCCTCTTGTGCATCCATGTCCGGGTCGATTTTCAGAAACAATTTTTTCAGGGCCTGGATTTCTGGAACGATTACCTCGTCCCGCAAAATTTTCAAGAGATTCTCCTCGGCCCTGAGTACCTGATAAATAATTTTTCGGTGCCAGCAGCGCCTTTCAGGATCAAATAGCTCATTTATTTTGGTTTTAATGATGTCACGTAACACCAGGGACTGGCCCATGGGGGAATCCAGTTGATCTTCGTGGGCCTGAACAATGGCGGCAAGGGGGTGTTCTCGGACGGGTCTGGTGGCATTGCGGATCACCGCCTGGAAAAGGTTTTCTTTGGATTTGAAATGATAGTGGATGCTGCCGATGTTCTGTCCGGCCTTGTCGGCAATGGCCCGGGTGGAGACGTTGCTGAACCCGAGCTCCGCCACAAGGGCTCCTGCCGCATCAATTAATATTTCCTTGGTCTGTTGACTGCTGGTGTAGGTGGCCACACGGTTCTCCCTGTTGGTGAATGCAGGTCTGGCCGCTTTTCATCAACCATCCCCGAAAGTTGTTTTGGAAAATTAATTCTTGAGCTTTGATGGCATTAAATCTATTCATTTGAACAAATTTAGTCAAGTGAATAATTTTTAATTTTACAGAATAATCTGTAAGTTCTCAATAAGTCCGGGCATTCAGGACATCCTTTTGAATACCACCCGGTGTTTAAAGGGTAAGTAGGTTTTATAACACCGGGTTATTAAGATCTTACCGTTTCATATGAAAAATAAGCGATGACAGGAGATAATCCATATAAATAATCCCAATCCAAAATTTGTATGATTAACAAGACTGGTCCTAATAATGAGAGATCTGTTTGATGATTTCGAAGCCATAAAGCCAAGACCGATGCTTGGGAGCAGCCAAAACCAAGGAAGAAGAATCGTTACTATTCCAAACATCAACGGCATCCATATTTGCTTCTGTATTATCGGTATGATTGATTCCAGATACAGATAAATTCCCGCTAATGCAATTCCAATCAAATAATGAGATCTTAAACACCACAATTTTTCATTTTTTAATTCTGGGGTTTGGTTAATATCCTTGTGTATTAGTTTTCCCCTAAATATGCAAAGAAACCATCGGGGCGCAATCCCATTTTCCCGCTTTGCTCACAATATGATTTATTTGTCATAATTGGCGGGGCCAACGGGGTCAGGCTTGTGTTATTGTGATTTTGTCAAGAACCTGTGTTTAAAGGCAAATTTAAACATCACTTTCCTTTCCTTTTTAAAAAATACTGAATGAGCCATCATTTTTATAACGTTTAAGCTGACTCTCCGGGGGCTAAAAACAACAGGTTCAGTATGATATTATTTATCTGACAGCGTCCACGGTTTTGTAAAGTATGTTCCGCGGACTTCAGATGCCTTTGAGGTTGCCCAATTTTCCAATCCCATTTTATTTATTAAACACAGATTAAAAACCTTCATATTATGAGGCAACTCAGTGGCTCTGTCAGCATAAGGATGTAGGTTATCACATGGAAAGTCCTCACAATCACCACAAAAATCCATGCCTTTGCTTTGAGCACATTCATATGCAGCACAACTATGCGAATCGCCAAAAATATGTTTTTGTAATGGTATTTTGCCATTGTGATTTCGGCATCCATTGCACAACATTATCTCAACAGGTACATTATATTCTTTGGACATTTTTTCAACGGAGGCCTTTGCTTCATTGTTTTCGAGGGCCAGATAAAAATGGCAGTTGAAGCAGTCCAAACCACAGGGTGCTGTCATTTGAAAGAAATCCATAGTTCATTCTCCTTTTATTTTTTGATTAATTTGAACAAGTAGGATTCTAATTTAACTTCGACAATGAAACATCACCCGTTTGGGGGGTATTTGTTAAAATGGACCTGATCACAACTTTAGGGCTTGGTCACAGCATGGGCCATTTTGGGGTGGGTCAGGCTTGCGTTATTAGCACTTTTATTGCCATTTGAGTTAAGACACCGCCTGTCGTCAAAAGTGCAATAACACAAGCCTGACCCCGTTGGCGCATGAACTGTATAAAAACGCCGGCTTTGAGATGAAGTCCAAAAGTTGAGAATAATGTATACTAAATTATGCTTTCCATTGAGGCGAAGGGGATTTCGAGGGGGAGAACGCGATGGATCTGCTGTCAAAAATGTGTCGGATAGCTATTAATAATTCGTCATTTAATACTGGTTTCATTAAAATCTTGTCAGGTTTAACCCCATCAGCCATTCCGTTGGTTATTTTTTCACTGAATCCAGAGCATAATATGACGGGGATGGCTGGCCGTATTTTTTTCAATTCAATTATAAGTTTGTCGCCGGTCATGTGTGGCATGGTCATATCCGTTATGATCAAATCATAGTCTTCCGGAAAAGAGTGAAATTCATTGAGGGCTTTGATGCTGTTGTCATAGGAACAGACCCGATAACCATAACGGGTCAGTATCTGCTCCATCATCATAAGAATTGCTTTTTCATCATCAACCACAAGAATGCTCTCTTGGCCATTAAGTTGATGGCCGGGATGATGCCTGGCAGACAGTTTTTGTTTGGTGGGGCTAATTTCAGGAAGATACACAAAAAACGATGTGCCTTTGCCGGGTTTGCTGCGAACCATAATTTCGCCATGATAATTTTTCACAATACCATGAACAACGGCAAGCCCCAACCCGGTTCCTTTACCATTTTCCTTGGTTGTAAAATAAGGGTCAAAAATCCTTTTAATTGTATGATTGTCCATTCCTTTGCCCGTGTCTGTAATTTCAAGGCAAATATATTTACCGGGGCGCACATCGGGTGTGGGAATTGTTTTTTCAGAAAAATCAACTTTTGTAAGATTGACGGTGAGTTGTCCACCGTTATCTTCCATTGCATGGGAGGCATTGGTGATCAAGTTCATTATAATTTGATGAATTTGGGTTGAATCAGCCATTACCATGCCAATGTCATTGGAAATATTCTGGGTGATCTGGATACTTGAAGGCAATGTTGACCTTGATAAATCTAAAACTTCCTTTAGAGCATATTGCAATTTCAGGGGGTGATATTGTTGCTCCTTCTGTCGACTGATGGTCAGAATTTGCTGCACAAGGTCCTTTGCTCTGAAGGCAGCATCCAGCACCATTTTTATTTGACTCTTCATGGGGCTGTGGCAGGGCAAGTCATAATCAATCATTTCGGAAACACCAATGATGGGAGACAAAATGTTATTGAAATCATGGGCAATACCCCCGGCCAGGGTACCAATTGCTTCCATTTTTTGTGATTGACGCAGCATGGCTTCCATTTCCCGTTGTTCATTTTCAAGGGCAATTCTTTTTTCAAGCTCTTCTTGCATGTTTGTGAATAATTTTGCGTTATCAATGGCAATGGTAGCAAGTTCGGCAAAGGGTTCCAGTATGGATATTATTTCCGGCCCAATTTTTTTATCCTTTACACAATAGCTTAAACCTATTGTGCCTTCGATATTTGATCCTGATCTTAAAGGTACCCCGATAACGGATGTGGTAAAATTAATTTCCGGTTCAATGCTTTTTCCACTCCAGTTTTGATAATCATTTATTATTATGGATTTTCCCGTTTCCCAGACTTTCCCGGCAAGTCCCTGATCCGGTTTGAGTGTAAAACCGCTTAAACTGGAATATTTCCCACATGCGGCTTTCAGTTCCAGAATATCTTTTTTTGAATTATAAATATGTAAAAAGCCATCTTTTATCTGGGTCAGATTGGATGCTCTTTTCAGTATGCCGTTTAATAAACGTGACAAATCAAGTCGGCTGAACATTCCAAGTGAAATTTCATGAAGTGCTGAGAGATATTCGTTTTTTTGTTTAAGTTCTTTTTCGATCTTATTTTTAGCATCAATTTTTTGTTTCAAACATAAATTGGCGTTTTTTAGTTCAAACTCCCTTTTTTCAAGGTGATTTTTGTAAAAGGTCAGTTGCTTTTCCACTTCTTTTTGTTTTAATACGATCTGTTTTTGTTCTAATTTTTGAAATGCTAATTTGGACAATTGGTTTGCCATTAAGAACAGCATTTCACTGATGTTCTTAAACTGCTCAATTGGCATGCGGGTTACTTCTTCAAGGGCATTGTTGAATTCCTCCTGATCAGCCCCAATGACTTTGGCGTATGCCATTATTTGGGTTTTGTCCACGTGGGCATTTTGAACCTGGCCAACCAGCCAATTTGCGATATGGTGTCCTTTAACATAAATTCCCGCACTTGAATCCCATAACCCACCACTTAAGCATTGATGGATTACCGGTCCGTGTGGGTGTACTTTCCCTTTCATTGCATCGGATTGAAAACAATTTAATAATCCCTTTTCTGTTTTGCGAATAACATCTTTACAGAGCCTGCAAAAATTACTCGGCTTTGTCAGGGGAATGCCTTTTGTATCAGTTATAATGGAAGCTACACCCATTGCTCTGGCAAAGGCATCCTGTATGGCCTGGATGTCGGATATATTGAAAAGTTCTTCAAAAGAGGGAACGGCTAGTGGGTTTGAGTTTTTTTTTGAAGTCGGGTTGATGTTCATATATTTTTTCTTTTAAACATAATCTTGTCAGGCATAAGCGCGGGCTTGATCATAACAGGGCCACTCTGGGGAGCGGACAGGTTTGCGTTCTTGGCCCTTTTCAGGTGATTGTCAAAAGCATGGAGCCTGATAAAACCCTCAGCCTTCAATAACACAAGCCTGACCCTGTTGGCCCGCCAATTGTTATGAATGCTTCATCTTCTCACCAAGCCCGCCAGTGGTGCTAATATTGTATTCTAAACCCATGGATTTCCAGAGCAGTCAAAAATAATGCCCTTAAAAATTCTCCAGCCTAACATCATCATCAAAAGGTATGATCTGATCCGGCCTTATTTCTTTTTGATTGTGCACCAGTGTTTTTCGATTTCCTGTTGTAAGTGATTGAGGGGTAACAAAAATGGGTTTTGTCTTGTGATGATACCTTAAACTATTGTTTTTATCTTTCTTGCCCGTAACCAGTACGACAAGTTCGTCCACATAATCCCTGACTTGCTCTGCCTGTGCAGCCATTTCTTCGGATGCAGAAGCAGATTCCTCGGCATTTGCAGCGTTTTGCTGGACGACTTTATCCATCTCGCTTATGGCTTTGTTCACTTGCTCAATTCCGCTTGATTGCTCCACAGAAGCCTGGGATATTTCTGACACCAGCGCACCTACTTTGGCTGAGCTTCCCGCAACTTTATTAAATGCTTCATTTGTGGTGGAAACCAATGCAGAACCACTTTGGATTTTTTTTACCGTTCCCTGGATCAGCTCGGCAGTATTCTTAGCCGCAGCTGCAGCCCTCATGGCAAGATTTCTGACTTCATCTGCCACCACTGCAAATCCTGCACCTGCTTCACCTGCTCTTGCAGCTTCCACAGCAGCATTCAATGCCAGCAGATTGGTCTGAAATGCAATTTCATCAATGGTTTTAATTACTTGAAAGGTTTCTTCACTTGTGGTTGAAATATCTTCCATTGATTTGGTCAACTTCGCCATGGATTCATTGGCAGTATTGACCACCTGATTTGCTTCTGACATCAGGCTGTCAGCTTGATTTGCATTTTCAGTATTTCTCTTGGTCATGGAGGCCATCTCTTCCATGGAGGAAGATGTTTGTTCTATGGATGCAGCCTGTTCCGAAGCGCCTTCAGCCATGGACTGGCTGGATGAAGATACCTGGATGGATGCGGATGCCACCTGTTCCGATCCTTCATTAAGACCTGCTATAATAAATTTAATTGGAGCGGTAATACTTCTGGTGATAAAAAAAGCCACCAGAACACCCACCACAAGGGCTGCAATTAATCCAATAATCATGATTGTGGATGCAGAAGAAAGTGATGTCACAGCTTCTCTGGCAATCCTGGTTGTGGTATCCATTCCCGAATTGGCAGTGATTTTGCTGGTTTCAACTATCTTCTGACTTGCCAGTTCTCTTTTTGTTCCCAGATCTTGTAAAGCAAGTCCGTTTTCAAGGAATTCAACCATGATCTTTTTATAGGAATCAGCGGCGGTTTTGATATTATCAATCTTTTCAATATTTTGGGCGGTATGGGTTATGGCTTTAAATTGTTCAAGTAACTTTGCCACTATTGAAAAATTTTTAATTGCATCTTCCAATAGTTTGTGATCGTGAAAGGCTTGGGATTTCAGCACAGAGATTCTGGCTTCTTCCATGAGAGTAATAAGCTGAGTTACCATTGAAATTTTGGACTGCCTCTCCAAGAGATCCTGGGCCGGCAATGCCTGGTGGTTACCAATTTCTGTCTGGAGCAACTTGTTTTGAACTGCCAGGAATTCATTGCAGGTTATGATGTATTGCGTTGCAGATGAATTGAGCAGGGTTTTGTTTTCAGTCAACCTGTCATTAATACTTACCGTTGCCTGAATAAGTGTTTTATACCCATTAACTTCCTTGGTTGCTTTTTGTATCTGCCCTTTGAGCATTTTAAGGTTTGGCGAGTTTGCTTCAAGGTGGCTGGCTTTTTCCAGGGCTTTTTCCACGGAGGTTAATTCTTTCAGGGCCGCCGTATAGTATTTTTTGTCTTCTGTTAATCCATATCCTCTCATTTCAAACATCAAACGGTTTACCGCCCCCCTGAGTTCAACCGCCACATCAACTTCCGGGATATACTCCTGGGCCAGCATGGTGCTCTGGATTTGGACTTTATTCATGTGCCAAATAGACATTATGCCCAATGAACCGGTAATAAGAATCAGTAATGCAAACCCAGATGAAATTTTCAGGCCTAAACTGAGATTTTTCATATTTATAATACCTTGTTTTGTTATTGAATTTACAAAAATAGATATCTTAATTCAATTTGCGTGCCAAAGCATATAAAAAATATTAGGCAGAGCTTTTTTATCGTTTTATCAAGTTGTTATGCTAATGCTTGGGGCAATACTTGGGGTAAGGAGGGGCTGGAAAAGATGTGCGTGGCATAACTGTGTGCGGCACACATCTGTGCCAGGCACAGGTGTGTGCTGCACACAGTTATTTTATTTTATTTGAAATTTGGAATTCCTCAATCTTTCGATAGATTGTTCTGCGGCCGATGCCAAGCAGGCGGGCCGCTTTGGATTTGTTCCAGTCAGTTTGTGTCAAGGCATTGAATATGTCTTCTTTAGAGAGGGGGAGTTTTTTTGAACATAAGGTTTTTTCATTGATGAAATGTTCTTTTAATTCCACAGGTAGATGCTCTAAAAGCATGGTTTCCCCCTGACATAAAACAAAACCATGTTCTATTGCATGATTCAACTCTCTGATGTTTCCGGGCCAGGAATAATTCATGAATGCAGTCATTACCTCATTGGACAGTCCGTTAATCTGTTTTTTGAACCGGGCGTTAAACAAATCCAAAAAGTGTTTTGACAAAAGAGGTATGTCTTCACGTCTTTGGGCAAGTGAAGGAATCGGAAGCTCCACAACCTTGATCCGATAATATAAATCTTCTCTGAACTCACCATTTTTAACCTTTTCTTTTAGATTGCAATTTGTAGCAGAAATAATGCGTACATTAATTTTTATCGGGTTTGAATCCCCAACCCTTTCAACCTCCTGTTCCTGGAGCACCCTTAATAGTTTAAGCTGGATTGAAGGAGAAATATCTCCGATTTCATCCAGAAAAATTGACCCATTGTCTGCCATTTCAAATCGACCCTTCTTGTTATTAACAGCACCTGTAAATGCGCCTTTAACGTGTCCGAACAATTCACTTTCAAGAAGATTTTCAGCAAGGGCACTGCAATTTATTTTTACAAAAGGGCCTTTTTTAAGGATGCTGTTATAATGAATGGCATGGGCCACAAGTTCTTTGCCTGTTCCGGTTTCACCGGTAATCAAAACGGTACTGTCCGTTTCTGCAAGATTGTCCAGGATGGTATAAATTTTTTGCATTCGGCTGCTTTTCCCGATGATCCGGTGAAACTGATGTCGCTCTTTTAACTGGGATTCAAGATGGGTAAGTCTTGTAATATCCCTTACAACAAGGACAGCTCCAAGGGAGTTAATCCCGTCATCTCTTAGAGGTGAACTGGTTAAAAGCACTACCTGCTGCGGGTTGTCTAAATGTCTGCATTCAACTGGAATTTCCTCGGTTGTTTTTTTTGTTTTCAAGGTTTCTTTCAACAGTTCAATGCAGGATCTGCTGCACTCTGTTGGGAGCTGTTCAATATTTTTTCCAATGATATTTTTCATGGAAAATCTGCAAATATTATTTGCCGCTTCATTGATTTCAATCACCTGCAGGGTATTGTCCACCGTGATAATCCCATCCTTTAAACTTCTGAAGATGGCCTCCATATTACGACGAACCCTTAGATTCTCCGATTCCAGTTGCCTTTTATTGTCCAAAAGTTTTTTGTGTCGAAGCCCATGATGGATGATGCGTAAAAGAGTCTCTTTTCTAATGGGTTTGGCAACATAGTCAAAGGCCCCAAGTCGGACGGCTTCTGTTGAGGTTTCAAGATTGGGTTCACCCGTTATCATGATAACCGGGCAGTCCAACCCCCTGTTTTTTATTTCATGGAGAAAATCAATTCCGGTGTGGCCCCCAAGGATAATATCGGTGATTATCAGATCCGGTTCCGTTTCTGAAATGATTTTAAGCGCTGAATCATAGTCCATGGCCGTCATTACCTCATAGTCCTGTTCCCCAAGAATTATTTCAAAGGCAAAACGGATATTTTCTTCATCATCAACCACAAGGATTTTGGCTTTCACATTTCCCCCTTGATGGCCATTTGGTATTGATGGGCAGGTCGATCATGACTTTTGTATACTCATTTGATTGGCTTTCAAATCTGAGTTTCCCTCCATGGGCTTTTATGATGCCATGGCTGACGGAAAGCCCTAATCCTGTTCCCTCCCCATGGGGTTTGGTGGAAAAAAAAGGATCAGCCACGCGATCGACATAATTTGGGGCAATTCCCGTGCCTCTGTCATAAAAGGTTAGACGGACAAATTCATTTTTTTCCATTTTGATTTTTTCTCCAATGATTTCAAGGGTTTTATTCTCATTGAACCCTGTGTATTTTTTCTTTAACGCATACCGTGCATTACTGATGATATTCAAAAAAACCTGTTGAATTTCCTGGCTGCGCGCTTTGATTTTCGGCAGATCAGAGGGAATATTTACCGCTAAATGTATACCGTCCTTATGGATCTGTTTTTCCACAAGTTCAAGTGTCGATTGAAGGATATCTTTTATATGGACAGGACTGTGCTCTTCTTTTTTATCCCTTGCAAATGAAAGCAGGTTCTTGACAATATTTCCAATCCGTTCTCCTTCATGGATGATTCGTTCGGGAATTTTTTTGTCTCCGCCAAGCTTGTGGAATTTATCCGTAAGAATTTCAGCAAGACTGATGATGCTGGTAACGGGATTATTAATCTCATGGGCAACACCGGCGGCAAGTTCACCCAGGGAAGCAAGACGGTCTGCACACAGGGTCTCTGCCTGAATATATTTTTTTTCGGTTATGTCCCTTATGACAACGATAGATTTCATCAATCCGTCTGCTTCCTGAAATGGCGAAAAAATAACATCATATTGTTTTTGATTTAAAGGAGTCGTTTCCAGTTGATGAATGCGATTTTCACCCAATGTCTTTTGCATAAGGCAGAATTCGCAAGGTTTATTCCGTTTGAAAATTCCTTGATAACACTTCTTGCCAACCAGTTTTCCAAAGGCTTTTCTGGAAACCATATTTTGAAATTCAATGAGGTAGTCCTTGTTGACAATATACAGACTGTCTCCAATGGCATTTAAAACGCTTTGGAGTTTTTCATGTTCGGTGCGCAAGAATTTTTCAGCCTGGCGAAGATTTTCCTGGGCCCGGATTGCCATAATGCCATGGGCTATATCATTTGCAAGCTCCTCTAAAAATTCTGCCTCTTCAGCACCAAAGGCATCCTCTTCGGCAGCATAAATACACAAAGAGCCAAAGACCTGATTTCCGAAAAGCAGTGGCAGGGCAATGCCTGAAAGGAAGCCTTGCTCTTTTGCTAATTTTTTCCAGGGGATAAAATTAGTGTCAGACGAGATTGTAGGACAGATAATCGGTTTGCACTCCCGTATTGACCTGCCTGCAGGGCCTTGACCCCATTTTGTATCAGCCCAGGTAATATGCAGGTTGTCAAGAAACTCTTGCCCAAAACCATACTGGGCTATGGGACGTACGGTTTTTTTTTTGTCCTGGTCGGCATACCCTATCCATGCAAACCTGTAATTTCCCTTTATAACAAGGAGGCGGCAGATATGATTAAGAATATGAGGTTCATTTTTTGCTCGCCCGATAATTCTGTTGGTTTCACTGAGCAACCTCAATGCCCTGCTGGCTTTACGTACAGCTTCCTGGGCCAACTTGTTCTCGGTGATGTCCCGCAAAAGCGCATGGGAAAAAGGAACCCCATTCATTTCCATTGATGTAAGCATCACCTCCACAGGAAATTCTTCGCCATTGGCACGTTTACAGGTCCATTCAAAGCGATGATGTCCGTGGATATAAGCCAAATTGATCATTTCGATGTATTTTTCCTCTGATCGACGGCCATCGGGCTGAAATTTGGAAGAAATATCCACCGGAGTATAATTTAGCACCTGTTCTTTGGAATCCATGCAAAGCATGTTGACAATAGCCTTATTACAATCAATAAAACCACCGTCCCTGTGTAAAAGAGCCGCGTCACCGGATTCTTCAAATAATCTTTTAAATCTGGTCTCACTCTCTTTCAGTTTCTTTCCTGATTCCAGCTCATTGTGTCGTATAAAGCTCATTTGAGAAAGCATTTGAGCTAATTTGGCAAGGAAAGAGAGAAAGGATCGGAATTTTTCCTCTGTAACCACAGGGATTTCTCGGAAAGCCTCCATGTAGGATAATTCGTCAAACCCAAATGTTCGTGCCTGCTCTCTGAAAAAATCTTCTTGTATTTTGCCTGGTGGCTCCAGAAATATCTGCCCGGAAAGAATATTTGCAACATGTTCCCCGGCGATGATAATTGGATATGATCCATCAACCAATCCACGCGGACATTTGTATATAACAAAATCGTCTTGTGCATTTGAAATCTTTCTAAGTTTTACATCACTTTTAGTGCATTCTTTTTTGGTTTGTGGATGCTGCCTGTGAAAATCCATACATATCCGTTGCCACCCCGAACGGGTCAGAAGCTCTCCATCCATGGTGGTAATGGAAGAGGGAATACCGGCGAGCCTGAATAAATCATCGGTTATTTCTTGTAATTTAGAGAGGTCAACCGTTTCTTTAAAGCTGTATTTCATTATTTCCTCAAAAATAAAGATTTTATCTTTTTGAAAAGTTTCATTAAAGGGTGTTTTTATCCGGCTTTCAGTATAGAGACACTTGGCTTGGGCGCATTCCTATTTTTCCGGCATCATCATGGCATTCTATGAATCTGATTTTTAGGCAAACGGGCTCTGGCTTATGCACAGCCTGTGAAAATTTTAATAAGGCATGTCTGCCCCCCATCGTTAATAAAGTCCCGAGCGGGAAAACGGGAATGCACCCCCGGTTTTTTAAATTCAGATGAGCATGTTTTCTGACTTTGCCTTCCTCTTTGAATGGTAGATCAAAAATTTGTGAGTCCCTTATTTACTGTGGACGTTTATTATCATAGTAAAATAAAAAAATGAAGCATGACCCCGACCCAAGGTGGCCGAGGCTGTGCCCAAGCCCGGATTTTCATTGAATTAAAAGGGGTTTTAATGGTGGTCTCATGAGTCCTGAGTTCTCATTTTCCATGCCATACGTGTTTATTTGATTTTAATGAAACATATTATAATGTTGGGTCCGGGGAAATGGACGGGGGTACAGCAAAGGGCATTGGGGGAGGGGGAAGGAATGGCAGGGATGGAAGGGATGGAAGGGATGGAAGGTGGTGTTACTCCAGATTGTATTTTTTCATTTTTGTGAAAAGGGTCTTGCGATGGATGCCAAGGTAGGCAGCGGTTTTGGATTTAAGCCATCTATTATCTTCCAGGGCTTTGGTAATCAGGCGTTTTTCCACAGTGTCCAGCATGGCGGTGAGGTTAAGTTCCCCTTTGTTTGCATCCATGTCGTGGGTGGCAAGTGCCATGTCTTTGTGGTGCTCGGGATCTGAAAATGTGTCAAGAAATTCACATTCGTTTAAGGTTACATACCTGTCCAGGGTATTTTGCAGTTCCCGGACATTGCCCGGCCAGTTATGGTTGATAAAGGCATCCATGACATGTTTGTCTATGGTGGGAATAAGATTTTTATCATATTTGGATAAAAAATGGTCAATCAGCAGGGGAAGATCTTCTTTTCGCTCCCTTAGGGGGGGCAGTTTGATGGGGATAATATTAATTCTGTAGAAGAAATCCTCCCGCATGAGCCCCTGTTTTACCAGCTGTTTCAGATTTTTATTGGTGGCGGCCACAATGCGAAGATCTGGCTTTTTCAGTTGATTGCCCCCCACCGGGGTAAAGCCGCCCCCTTCAATGCTTCGTAAAAGCTTGACCTGTATATTCAGGCCGATATCCCCGATTTCATCCAGAAACAGGGTGCCTTTGTCGGCAATGTCCAGAAATCCGTTTTTGTCCTTGTCTGCGCCGGTGAAGGCACCCTTGCGGTATCCGAAAAATTCACTTTCAATGATATGTTCACTGATGGCGGCACAGTTCACCGGCACAAATCGCTGGCTGGAACGGGCGCTGAGTTTATGTATGGCACTGGCAACCAGCTCTTTCCCCGTGCCCGATTCACCGGAAATGATGACATGGGCATCGCTGGCGGCGGCCCTTAAAATCAGGTCGTATACGCTCTGCATGGCCGTGCTTTTGCCGATGATGTCCCCGAACCTGTAGCGATCCTTCATCACGGAACGAAGAATTTTATTTTCACTTCGATAATAATTGGCATTTTCAGCAATTTTTTCTTCCCGCTGCTTGCGGTCGGTAATATCCATCATGATGGTCTGGACACCGGAGATCTTGTCAAACCGGCTGTAGCTGGGGGATTGAATCACCGAATACCAACGCCCGTCCCGGGGGCTTTTATCCTCTCTTTTGGACACATCCCCCATGAAGACTTCCTTTAATCGGCACCAGGGACAGGGAAACTTCAGTCCATGGACCACGCGATAGCATTTTTCCCCCACGGCATTGTATCCCACCCGGGCTGTCAGTGTGGTATTCATGAAGGTGATTTTGTAATCCCAGGAAAGGGTGAAAATAAAACCTTCAAAGGCACTGACAATGCCTTTTAGCCGGGATTCACTTTCGCTTAATCTTTTTTCTGCGATTTTACGCTGGGTGATATCCATGAAGGAGGCAATGCTCCGGGTGGTTCCGGGAATCATGCCCACTTTCATGTATATATTTTTTATATCCCCGTCTTTATTAAAAATCCGGCACTCATACTCGGTGGGTATGTCCGGGATTCCTTTTCGCCGACCATAGTGATAGTACTGCATTTTTTTATTGTCTTCGGGAATGACAAATTCCGACCAGCGCATGGCATTTTCAATTTCATTTTTATCATAGCCGGTCAGGGCGGCAAACTGGGCATTGGCAAAAAGGATCAGCATATCCTTGTCAATGATTATGGTGCCTGTGCCCGTGTTTTCAAAGACACTTCGGTACATCTCTTTTTCCAGGCGAATGGTTTCTATCTGTTCATTCACCTCTGTATCCGGGGCACACGGGATATTATTTTCATGATCCATGGGATTGTTCATGGGTAATATAATTAGCATGGTACTGTAAAAAATCAAGTGTTAACAAAAAAACAAGCTTCATCCCAACGCCTGGCCCTTGGGGAAAGGACCAGGTGTTGGGGGCGGCATTATGCCGAAAATATTTATTATTTACCGCCAAAGGCAGCATCATCCATTTCTGCGGCAACGGCATCGCCTTTTCGGATGGCTTCAAGCCGTCCCCGGGTGATGGGTAAAATGGTGTTTATAAAAAACCGGGCCGTCTGCACCTGTCCCTGGTAAAAGGCGGTGTCTTTTTTCTTTACCCCGATTTTGGGCGCTGCCACACCGGCCCGCCACAACAGCATCCAGGCCATGACCAGATCCCCGGTGACCTCCATGAAGGGATGGGAGAAGGCAAAGGCCTCCAGCACTTTTCCCGACTGGGGCATGTGGGCAAGGTGGTTTGCTGTTTCCTTGTATGCTTCAAAAAATGTTTCCAGGGATTGCGCCAGGCTGTCAACCTGGTCCACGGTTTTAGATACCGTGATCACCCGCTGGATCTGATCCAGAAAATGCTTGAACGGTTCCCCGTTGTACATGGTTAATTTGCGGCCCATGAGATCCATGGACTGGATGCCGTTGGTACCTTCATAGAGCATGAAAATTCGGGAATCACGCAACAGCTGGGCCACGGGAAATTCCTCTATGAATCCATAACCGCCGTAAATCTGGATGCCGTGGTTGCAGACTTCAAAGGCCTTGTCTGTGACATAGCCCTTGATGATGGGGGTTAACACCTCAAGCAGGGTGGAAATCTGCTGTTTTTCCGCTTCATCAGCTGCAATGGCCATGCGGTCATGGCATAACCCGCCATAATACACCAGGCTTCGCATGCCCTCCACCCAGGCTTTCATCATGAGCAGCTGACGTTTTACATCGGGATGATTGATGATGGATACGGCCTTTGCCCCCGCAGGATCGGTGAGAGCCTTGCTTTGCACACGGTCTCTGGCATAATTGACGGCATATATATAGGATGCCGAGGCATTGGCAAATCCCTGGAGTCCCACCATCTGCCGGGCCTCGTTCATCATCAGAAACATGGCGGCCATGCCCTTGTTTTTTTCTCCCAGTAAGGTGGCTATGCACTGCCCCTTTCCCCCCAGTTCCAGGGAACAGGTGGCAGAGCCGTGGAGTCCCATCTTTTCTTCAATGCCGGTGCACACAACATGGTTGAATTCGCCGGGGGTGCCATCCTCATTTAATCGATATTTGGGGGCCAGGAAAAGCGAAATCCCCTTGATGCCCGCCGGTGCATCTTCCAGGCGTGCCAGTACCGGATGAATAATATTTTCCGTTAGATCATGCTCGCCGCCGGAAATGAAGATTTTGTTGCCCTCAAGGGAATATGTGCCGTCACCATTGTCTTTGGCAATGGTTGCAACCGCTGCCAGGTCCGAGCCTGCATCGGGTTCGGTGAGCAGCATGGTGCCTGCCCATTTGCCGGACAGCATATTTTTAAGATAGGTTTCTTTCTGTTCCTCGGTGCCGAAGGCCTTCACCAGCATTGCTGCCCCGTGGGTCAACAGATTGTACAGCATAAATGAATTGCAGGCCCCGTAAAAATATTCGTTGGCCGCCATGGCCACGCTTTTGGGCATGCCTTGTCCCCCCCATTGGGGCTCATCGGTCATGGCCAGCCATTCGCCATCGTTGTATGTTTCCATGGCTTTGTGAAAGCCTTCTGGAACTTTTACCTCTCCATTATTAAAGGTACACCCTTCATCGCTTGGCTTCTGCAGGGGCAGCATTTCTTTCACTGCCAGATTTCTGGCTTCAGATATGATGAGATCAATGGTTTTTTTACCAAATTCGCTGAACTTTTCTGCCTCTGTCAGCTTTTCAACATTCAGTTGCTCGTGGAGTACAAAATCAATGTCTCGTCGGTCTGCAATCAGTTGTGCCATTTCTTTTTTTCCTTTCAGTTGGGTATGGAGATATTGGAGAATCAATGATTTGGTTTACTCTCGCCATTCCGGCGATATCTCTGGAATTGGCGAGAGAAAAAAACGGGGACCTGGTCATAACATTGGCCAAACGTCATAATTTGGTGGGCCAGCGAGGTCAGGCCTGTGTTATTGGAGGCTGATGATTTCATCAGACTCCATGTTTTTGACAAGTGCTTGTATGTGTAAAGAAAAATTTTAACAAAAACATCAATAACGCAAGCCTGATTTCTCCCCAGATTGGCAGATGTTGCAATCAAATCCCAAAAACGGGGGCTTTTGGTATAATCGTGTTGGGGGGGATAAAAAAAGGCTTGATCAGGCAGCTGCGCTGATACGATCTTTTTTGTGCTGGTTGACCCAGATGTTCATATGTTCGGCTTCCCGGATCAGCTCGTCCCTGAAATCGGGATGGGCAATGCTGATAAGTGCTTCGGCCCTTTCCCAGGTGGATTTACCCTTCAGGTTTACCATGCCGAACTCCGTGACCACATACTGGGTGATGGTTCTTGGCAGGGTGACAATGCTGCCGGGATCAAAAACCGGTCGGATGCGGGATTTCACAGTGCCGTCCTTGGCCGTCACCGTGGAGGACAGGCAGATGAAGGATTTGCCTCCCCGGGAATGGTAGGCACCATAGGCAAAATCAAACTGTCCGCCTGTGCCGGTGATGTGGCGGAATCCGGAAGACTCTGAAGACACCTGGCCATAAAGGTCCACCTCAATGGCGTTGTTGATGGATGCCACATTATCATTGGCTGAAATATTTGATAATTTATTGGTATACCCTACTGAATAACTGGCACATACAGGGTTTTTGTCAATGAAATCATAAAGTTCCTGGCTACCAAGAGCAAATGTGTAAACCATGCGTCCCGGGTCCAGATTTTTTTTCAAATTGGTGATCTTGCCCGCCTTGAACATTTCCAGATAGGAGTCGGCCAGCATCTCTGTGTGTACACCCAAGTCCTTAAGGTCTGATTGGGAAATTAATTTTCCCACGGCGTTGGGCAATCCACCGATGCCCAGCTGGATGCAGGAGCCATCGTGTATTTCTGAAACAATATAATCTGCGATTTTTCGATCAATGTCCGTGATGCGAGGACTCCCGATGGTCAAAATGGGTTTGTTATCCGATTCTACGATGTAGTCCACTTCGGAGATGTGCAGGGATTCCCCGGTGCCGCCCAGACACAGGGGCAGGGTGTCATTGACCTCCACAATAACCGTTTTCGCATTTTCAATGATGGCTCTCTGGAATGAATTTGATACACCGAAATTAAAATTACCAAAGGCATCCATGGGGGTGGTTCTAAGCATGCAGACATCTGTTTTAAGATTTCCTTCATAAAAGGAGGGGCCTTCGTTGTAGACAAAGGGAATGTAGTAACCATTACCATTGTCATGGGCTTTTCGATCCCCGCTGCTGAAATGCCAGTTGTTATAAATTAATCGTCCCGGAGCGTTCTCAGCCATGGCCACCTTGGCTTTTCCCGGGAATGCCAGTGCTCTTATTTTGACGTCTTGGAGTTCATCTACCCTTTCTGCCAGTGCTGCATCCAGTGTTTCCGGACTGGTGCAAAATCCCCCATAATCAATCCAATCACCGGAATTCACAACCTGAACCGCATTTTTTGCACTTGTTGTCTTTGCCTGGTATTCACTGAAAATCTTTGACGAAAAATTCATTTGGATATTTTCTCCTGTTACTGTAAGAATATTCGGTGTTGAACACACTGACGTTGGATGATCGTATAATGCAACTGGAGAATGCAATGAGGATGCCATAAAAAAATAAATTTTATAAGTGCTTTTCTTTAAAAGGAAAAATTTTGTTTTGTGTTTTGCTTCATGTGCTGATATCATAAAAAAAAGGAAAACATATATGTGGTCATATGGCCACACCAGGAAAACCATGGCAGGTTAAGTGCTTGATAAAAAAGAATATAGATGGTGTTGTGGCGGAATCACCACGTTTTGAAGAGAAATTGCCCCATGCTTCACTCAGTGGAGCCATCCCCCCAAAATTGCCTATCTTGTGACCAAGCCCAAAAAAGAAATTGGTCACAAGATAGGCAATTTTGGGGAGGGGCCATGAACCGGGAAGTTTAGTTCATGGCCCATTTGTATTTTACTCAGGGTGGGCTGATGAGCCTGGAAGTCGGGTTTTTCGCGCTGATTTCCAGGGTGCGATTTTAAGTGTCCCCATGCAAACGGTGAATTTAAATTTCCACCACATTGGCCATTGCAACACTTTCTTCTTTTAAAAATTTGGGAATGAGCACCGACAATACCATCACCGCGCCCACAATGATAACCTTTACATCGTTGGATACCAGGAGCAGCCCCCCCACGGTGAGAAGTGTTTTGCCAAGGAAGTTTATTTCACTTCGGAAATGGCCGATGTAGGCGGCGGACAGGGCAATGACACCCAGTATGCCACTGATCATGGCAATGGAAAACTCACCCCAGGTAAAGTTGATGAACAGCATGCTTGGCGCATATACGAACATGAAGGGCACCAGGGCCTTGCCCATGGAGAGTCGAAAGGCCGTGACGCCGGTTTTCATGGGGTCCGCCCCGCCGATACCGGCACCGGCATAGGCCGCCAGGGCCACCGGCGGTGTCACATCGGCAAGTACTCCATAATAAAAGACAAAAAAGTGGGTGGCCACCAGGGGTACCCCCAGGTTGTCCAGGGCAGGCCCTGCAATGGAGGCAAGGATGATATAGCAAGGGGTGGTGGGAATGCCGGCACCCATGACGATGCAGGCAATGGCCACCATGATAAGGCCAAAGAACAGGGTGGAACCTTGGAGGGTGATCAATCCAAAGGGTACCCAGGAAGAGATAAAAGCGCCCATGGAAGAGGCGATCTGCAGCACGGCCCCGGAGAATTTAAAGCCCATACCTGTCAAGGTGATCATGCCAAGGATGAATCCCACGCAGGCACATGCCGCACCAATGGCCAGGGCGTACCTGGCACCTTCATCCAGGCCGTCGGCAATGCGTTTGGGGGTAAGGGTATTACTGTCGTCCAGATCTCCGATGCCCATTTTCTTTGTGATGGGGGGAATCCAGGAACAGACAATGGTGAGAATAATGCCCCAGAAGGCGGCCAGATAGGGCGTAAACTGCATCAACAGCAGGGTCACCATGACGGTGAGGGGAATCATCAGGTGCCAGGAACGTTTGAGAACATGGAGAAACTGGGGGATCTGTTCCTTTGCCATGCCTTTAAGACCCAGACGTTTGGCTTCAAGGTGTACCATGCTGATGCAGGCAAGATAATGAAACATGGCCGGGATGATGGCAATGAGAATGATTTCATTGTAGGGAATACCCAGCATTTCCGTCATGACAAAGGCCGATGCGCCCATGATGGGGGGGGTTACCTGGCCGCCGCAGGAGGCGGAGGCCTCCACCGCCGATGAAAATTCTGCGGAAAATCCGTTCTTTTTCATCATGGGAATGGTGAAGGAACCTGTGGTGGCGGTGTTGGCAATGGGAGAGCCTGAAATCATGCCAAAAAATCCCGAGGATACCACGGACACCTTGGCAGGGCCACCGGCATATTTACCGGCAAGGATCATGGCAAGATCAATGAATAACTGTCCCAGACCCGATGCCTGGGCCATGACGCCGAACAGTACAAAATGAAATACATAGGTGGCCACAACCCCCACTGCCACACCATAGATACCTTCAGTGCCCAGATATAGGTGTTCCACAATGCGCACAATGTCGTAGCCTCTGTGGCCCAGAACCCCGGGGAGCCAGGGACCCAGAAGGCCGTACATCATGGCAAGACCGCCGATGACGGGTAGGGTGTTGCCCATGACCCGGCGGCAGGCCTCTGTAACCATGATGATGGCCAGAAGCCCCATGACATACTCTTCAATCTGGGGAAAGCCGATGTTGATGATGAAGATCTGTTTAAAAAAGATGATAAGATACAGCGATATCCCGCCGGCGGCAATGGCCAGGGGCCAGTCGGCAAAGGACAGTTCATCGCCTTCACCCTTGAATTGTCGAATGGGAAGGGCGGTCAGGGCAATGAAAAAGATCATGCCTGTGATGCCAACTTCCATCCACAGGGGGATATCTCCGGCAAACCGGTTGATGAGCTGCCAGGCCAGAAACATGTAGAACAGGGCAAAGCAGGTACCAAATCCCCAGTCGTGGACGGGATTGCCCGGTTTTCTTCTGGGAAACACCAGAAACACAAGGCCCAGAACAAAGGATAAGTGCACCGTTCGGTGAATAACCTCGTTGAGCAGCCCGAATCCCGCTGTGTACACATGGAAAAGACTCAACAAAATACACAGGATACCGGTTATTTTTGCGGTGATGCCGCCAAGGTTCCGGAAATTGGACTCTGCATCGTATTTTTTGACAATGGCCTCCACGTCTGCGGCATCCATCTGCCGTTCTTCTTCCTCTGTCGGTGGCCTGTCTGATTTCAGATGATTATCAACATCCACAGCCATATTATTTTCCTCTTGATTGTTGGTTATCACCGACAGGTGCCGGCAGGGGTTATGTCCAGCAGGAGGGCCTGATCCTCCCATTGGTTTAAATCAATGACCCGGTCCGGAAGGTGCAGCCGGTTTTTGTAATTTCGGTCTGTGCGCACCACCAGCCTGGGGATTTTTCTTTCCATGTGCAGGATGAACTTGCCGTCCTGCTGTTCCCATCTGGTGGCATTGGTTTCCTGATCGCTGTAAGGAAGACCGGCACAATGGGATTCAAAGATTTCGGATGTCTGGCAGATGCCCCCGGACTCAATCCGATAGATGTCCTGTACCGGAGTTCGGGTCACCGAATGAATAAAGGACAAGGAAAATATGTCAGATGCGGTCATGGGCACGGCTGCCAGAAGGGCCATGCCGGGGTACTGCCGGATGGTCAGGCAGTACTCCGGTGAATGGGGTGTCTCTTTTTCCCGATATGAGGGCATACAGGCGCTGACCATGGACATCATTATCAGCAGCAGGATCAATATTATCAGAGCCTGCAATCCTGATAGTGATTTTGTATGGAACGACACGCCTGTATGTCTGAAATTCATCTTACTTGATCAGCCCTTTTTCACGGTAGTATTTTTCAGCACCGGGGTGCAGGGGCACAGACACGGATTCCAGAGCTGTCTCAAGGGAAATCTCTTTCCCCTTTACATGAACCTTGGCAAGGGTTTCCGTGTTTTCATATAATGCCTTGACCACATTGTAGGCAGTGGCATCGTCCAGACCTGCATGGGTGGCCCAGATGGCGCGTACGGCAATCGTTTTCACATCTTCAGTTTGACCTTTGTAGGTGTTGGCCGGCAGGATGGTGTTGGCATAATAGGGCTGAACTTTCTGCAGCTCCGCAATGGCAGGGCCGGTGAGGGGAAGAATTTTAATCTCATGGTAGTTGGCAAGCTCCAGAATGGAGGCAGTGGGGGTACCAGCGGTGATCAGGGAGGCATCCAGGTTGCCGTCTTTGATTTTTTCAACGGACTGGGAAAAGGAGGAGTAGTCTTCGGCAAGGGATTTACGATCCATTCCATGGGCTACCATGAGATCGCCCAGGAGCTGCCACTGACCGGAACCGGGGGAACCGGAAGACACAGAATGTCCTTTGATGTCGGCAAAGGTGTTAATGCCGGAGTTGGCTCGCACAACTATCTGAACGGCTTCGGGATAAAGGGCTCCCAGTGCACGGATGTTTTTGAGATCTTTGCCTTCAAATTGTTTTATGCCTTTGTAGGCGGCGTCCAGGATATCGGCGGCAACAAAGGCGGACTCAATGCCGCCACGGCTTAACAAGGTGGCGTTGGCCACGGAGGCGTTGCCGGTTTCTGCGGTGGCGGACAGTTTCTTGTCACCAATGACCACCTTGTTGGAGATCATCTGGGCCAGCATACCACCCAGGGGGTAGTAGGTGCCGCCGGTACCGCCGGTGGCGATACCAAAAAAAATTCGATCAGCGGAAAAGGCTGTTGCCGAGGTCAAAAGGGTCATGCAGAACAGTGTGCAGATAATGAGACTGATTTTTTTCATACCAAAAATTCTCCTGTGTACAATAATGAATGGTTAACTGCAAAATCGGACTTGTCTGTATGTAAAACGTCCTGTTTTATATATACAGAGACGAGTTGCCACTGGATTTTCAGGGCTTGGTTCGGTCCCCCGATGAATTAATCATCGGGGCTAAGTTTGCTATATATGCATCGTAACGTTGTTGTGAAAAATATAGGCTGGGAATTATCCCACTTTTTCAGCACCACGGAGGGTGGCCGAATCTTCTATTTTGATCCTTGCATGTAAATTACATGAATTGGACATCCATTGTAAATTCCCCAAAAGGATAAATCTCATGGGGCCATTAGTGTGTAAAGGCTTGTGGTCACAAGTGCCTATGTGTGGGGGCAAAAAATCAAGCAGGAATTTGTCATGGCGGAGGGGCGGAAGCCACGTTATCCATATTTTTCCTGATCCAGAACCTGGCGTACCGTTCGGGTTAACTGTTCAAACCCAAGGGGCTTTTCCATGTAGTGCTTTGCGCCGATACGCAACGCCTCCTCCTTGCTCATTCTTTCACTGAATCCTGTGCAGACAATAATGGGCATTGTCGAACGAACGGCCAGAACGGCTTTGATCAATTGATCTCCGGTCATTTGCGGCATGGTCATATCCGTGATCAGAAGGTCAAAAGAGTCCGGACTCCGTGTTAGAAGCTCCAGGGCTTGAACGGGATCTTCTTTTATGGTGATATCATAACCGTTCCTTTCAAGCATTTCTTTTTCCAATTCAAGGATCATCCGTTCGTCATCCACCAGCAAAATTCGTTCATTACCATCTGCAATAGCCTCATGCAGAGGAGGCTTTGTCATCTGGGTCGTACCGGTAAAAACAGGTAATTGAATCGTAAAGGCCGTTCCTTGATCCGGTTCACTTTCAACCGTAATAAAGCCTTTATGAGCCAGGACCACTCCGGAGACAATAGCAAGTCCCATGCCGGTTCCCTTACCCACCTCTTTGGTCGTAAAATAAGGGTCAAATATTCGTTCCCGCATCTCTGGAGGCATTCCTGTTCCGGTATCTGAAATCACCAGTTGCAAATATTTTCCCGACGGCAAATTTTGATATTTCCGGGCAGCTTCTCCATTTTCATCCCCATGGAGACTTAATTCATTAGAATTAATAATTGGGTCATCCGGAGCAATTTGGGGTTCACCCGGATTAATACCTGATTGTTCCAGATCAATGGTTGATAAGTGGACGGTTAAGCGCCCCCCTGACGCCTCCATGGCATGGGCCGCATTGGTACACAAATTCAGCAGTAACTGATGGAGTTGCGTGGCATCTGCAAATATCATCTCATTATGCGTCGTTATTTCCGTCTGGATATCGATGGTGGCAGGAAGAAGGGATCGGATCAGTTTCAAAGAATCTTTGAGCAGTGTTTTCATGCAAACAGGTTCTTTCTTTTCTTCCGTCTGCCGGCTGAAGCGAAGCAACAGCTGGACAACCTCTTTGGCCCTATTACAACCTTCCTGGGCTTTTGAAAGTCTGTCATAGACCACTTTCGGTTCCGTTTTTTCTTCAATGGCCAGATCAATAAATCCCATGATAATGCCTAAAATATTGTTGAAATCGTGGGCAATCCCCCCTGCCAGGGTTCCGATGCTCTCCATTTTTTGAGATTGATGGAGCTGGCGCACCAATTTTTTCTTTTCACTTTCATTTAAAATTCGTTGGGTTTCATCGCTGTAAACCACTGCAATCTCATCTGCAGGCAAGCGATAAATAAAATATTTTCGCCATCCGGATATCCTGTCGTCTTTATAATAGGATACAGGAAGGGTCCGGGGTTCTCCGGTCTGGTGAACCTGTTGAAAAAGACTGATCAATCCCATCTCTTTATATCCGGGAAATATGGCGCAAACCCGTTGTCCAATGAGTGTCTCCCTGGAAATGTTTTCAATTTGCTCGACAAATCGGTTACACTTGGCAAAAATAAAATCGCGTCCGTCGTCCACGACAGTGTAAACAACGACACCGTTATTCGTGAATTCAAAAACGTCACGGTATCGTTCTTCACTCTCTTTTAAGGCTCTCTGGGCTTTTTTACGCTCACTTACTTCAAGGGAAAGACGGCGATTCCAGAGCAGTATCCCGCCAATAATAAGGACAAATATTGCACTGCCGCCGAATATCCACTGTCTTAAAACCTGCCAGTTGATTCCTTTTTCATAGCGAACCGGGCTCCATTTCCGGTTGATCTGTTCATGTTGTTCAGGGGTAATAGACTGAATGGCCTTGTTCAATAGACTTAAAAAAGTCAGTTCTTCTCCGGCTACGCCCAATCTTATGGAAACTTCAGGTGCCTGAAAAGGGGCTGCAATTTTTAAATGGGGCAGCTGCTTGTCAGCTATGAGATGTCCGGCAATTTTCAGATCGCAGATGGTTGCAGCAGAGGTACCGTTGGATGTGGACAGCAGGGCATCAAGTGGCGTTGAGGCAGGGATAATACGGATGTCCGGATAAACAGAATGGATATGATCGGATATGATGGAATTTTCAACCGTGGAAACGGTTTTTCCCATCAGTTGGCTGACCCCCTCAATATAGGGCGTTTCAAGCCGGTTGACGATAACATGGGATACTGCAAATAATTTCTCGCTGAAATGGATTTCCGGATAGTGTTCCGGCATTTCCATTCCGATGAAAAGATCAAAATCTCTGTTTTGAAGCGCATCATTGATGTCTTTCTGGGGAATAAAGTCCGGTTTGAAAAACACGCCGAGGCGTTCGGCCAGGATGTCAAGGTAATCAAAGACAATACCGGATAAGTGGTTATCATTTTTAAAAACATAAGGTTGCTGATGAAGGGCCACCGCCAGGTGATGGACAGGATGATCCCGGAGCCAATCTTCCTCCATGGGGGTCATGCGGATCTGGTTGTGTCGTTGATTAAATACCCGCTCTTTAGGGTTTGGAATCCATATCTCTTCGATGGTGACCAATTCCTGGTGGGAAATTTGCCCCAAGCCTTTATCCACTTCTTGAAGCAGGTTCCCATGTTGTTTTAAAACACCCGCTCTGAATTTCTGACGTCCATGCCTTTCATTCATTCGATTATACTTGCCGGTCAATCCCATGTTTGAGAGTATTCTTGACGTCATGTAGGGCACGGCAAAAAATGCATCGATCTCCTGTTTTTCAATGGCATCCACCATGTGCTGGGTTGTCTGGCAGGGGACAACGATCAGGCCGGGATAATTTTTTTTTAAATAGGATTCATGAAAGGTCTTATTCACGACCCCGACTCTTTTTCCGTTCAAGGCCTCAATCCGGCTAACGGAGGGGCCTTTAACGGGAAAATACAGGCTGGCATCGCTTTCATAATAACTTTGTGAAAAAGCCATCCAGTCCGACCGCTTTTTGGAATAATACAATCCGGCATGAATGTCCGCTTTGCCGTTCTTTAACAGCTTGAGTGTATCAACCCAGGAAGTTGGTAAAAATTCGATTTTTCTTCCGGTTTTTTCGGACCAGAGCCGCCAAATGTCCACAAATAATCCCACAGGACGACCTTCTCTGTCCAGAAAAGTGAGGGGGGGCATGTTGTGATGCATCGCTATTGTTAACACATTTGGGGGGGTGTTTGGGGGTGAAAAATTCCATTTTTCCTCAATGGAATTTCGTTCATCGGGTGAAATCATCTCCATTCCATCTTTGATGATCTCTGATATGCCTGGTCTTTTTTTTGACACCCCGATGACAATATCCCGTTGATTCAAAGTCAGGTTTGGATGGGTATGAAACAGGGCGGTTAAGCCAGACTCACGCATCCCCCACATGGCATGCCTTTTTGATCTGAGAAACACTCGAATTTCTCTTTTACGGGCCGCATCGAATAGCGTATTCGCATCCGGATAGGTAAGGCGAAAGCTATCAGGAAGGTTCTGTTTGAGATAATTATCCGAATAGCTCCCTTGAATAACCCCGATGACAAGCCCCTTCATTTCTTCAATCGTGCTTGTTCCTGAAATTGATTTATGGACAAAAAATGCAATGCTGGTGTTAGTTATTGGATATATAAAATCAATGAAATCTGATCGTTCTTCCGTAAAAATAAGTCCTGGGTGGGCATCCACGGTTCCGTTTTTCATCCAGTCCAAGGTCTGGGTCCAAGTGCCGGGCCGGTAGGATATCGACACACCGGTCTTATCAGACCACATCTCCCATAAATCGATAAGTAATCCTTTTGGTTGTCCTTTATCCGCATCCACAAAAAAGAACGGAGGGGAGTCGATTGGAACAGCCAGTGTGAGTGTTGTCGGATTATTTGAACCCTTTACAGGATCAGGCGTTTTCGGATTATCAGTTGAGACCGGATTGCCGGAAAACATTGCTGTAACGGCAGGCCGTGATGCATGGGATGCAGAACTCTGCAACACCTGTGATGACACTTGAGACATTTGAAGTGTCTGATGCGCCTGATTTATATGCGATATCTGGATTAAGTGGGTGCTTTTTTGTGAAGCGCTTACAGGGAGTATCCATATCCCCAAAATACTTCCAACAACAAAAGCCTTAAATACAAAGAAAAAACATCGGGCGTACATCGCTCTTGAGAGAATCAAGGAAAACAGATTCTGAATAGATTTATACAACATGGCACGGCCTTATTTGTTTGCCGGAAGGGCGATAACTTTAATGTTTTTCTTGTATTATAGCCCATCTTTTGACGGTGAGATGTCCTTTGGTATAATTTCAATTACTTAGGATTGTTGAATGGTGTGTTGTGGCACTATATCTGTTTGAATTTTATTTATAAATCATTGAAAATGAATAAGCTTTTATTACACCATTTTTTCAAAATAATCCATCTATTTTGTCTAATGTGTAGATATGAAAAAAATGTTTTGCCATTGGGGCGCAATCCCATTTTCCCGGTTAGACGCTCAATCACAGAGGGGGTCAGGCTTGCGTTATTGGCATTATCGGTGTTTTTGGCCTTTGCACAGGCTGTGGTCGATAACGCCAATAAAACAAGCCTGACCCCGTTGGTCCACCAAATGTGACGAGTGGCCCATGCTGTGACCAAGCCCCGTTATTGGCATTATGGCTGGTTTTGGCGTTTGCACAGGCTGTGGTCAATAACGCCAATAACACAAGCCTGACCCCGTTGTCCCACCAACTATGGCAAATAAAC
Source organism: uncultured Desulfobacterium sp. (assembly GCA_963674605.1). Taxonomy (GTDB): domain Bacteria; phylum Desulfobacterota; class Desulfobacteria; order Desulfobacterales; family Desulfobacteraceae; genus Desulfocicer. The sequence goes on from OY771474.1 coordinate 4,979,904, forward strand.
CAGATTATGACCAAACCGGGAAAATGGGAATGCGCCCTGCCATTGCCTCTTGTGCCTTTTAGATTCTTATCTCTGATTTTCGTGTTGTTTTGGCAAGAGGATTGCAGAACCTCTTTGCTTCTGGGTTGTTCAGGTTAGGATATCTGAAATTTTCCTTGACAATGGGGATAACGAGTTTTATTAAGTGAACACGTTCTCTTAATGAAACTTGTTATTGAAAAGGATGGCAATGGGACAACCAAAAGGAAACAGAAGAGAAGTGCAGAAGGCTGAGACCCGTACCTTGATTTTAGAAAGTGCCAGAAAGCTTTTTGAAACCCAGGACTATGATAAAGTAACCATGCGGAGTGTGGCAGCCCTGGCCCGGATCGGCCTTGGGACCATTTACAAGCATTTCCCCAATAAGCTGTCCATGCTGGCGGGGGCTTTTTCAGATGATTTGAAAAATCTTTACCTGGATGCCATGGCCACTGTGCCTGGTGACCAATCCTTCCAAACCCAGTTTATTCATATTTCAAAACAATTTTTCATTTTTTATACCAGCCACTATTCTCTCTCCCGGGCCTATTTGAGTCATCTGTTTTTTTATGAACGAGAATGGTTGGATGAGATCAATGCATTTGATGATAGCTATGCACAAAAGATGGCGGAACTGATCCGGGCAGCCCAGGACTGGGGCGAGATCAACCCTGAAAAAGACAGCCATACTCTGGCACTTGCCCTGATGTCCAATTATTTTTTTGTTCTGGCCAATTGCTTTTTGCGGGACAAAATGACGGATCCCGATCAATTGGCATCTCTGCTTGAAACCCTTGTTGAACAGACCCTTTTATAATTAGGAGCGTTGTTATGACCTCACCTGCATTTATTGAACCTGATCTGGATTTTATTGCCCAAGTTAACTCAGTATCAGGTCTGGACCTTAAGAAATGTTATCAATGCGGCACATGTTCTGTGGCCTGTACCCTATCCCACGATGACCAGCCTTTTCCCAGAAAGGAGATGATCTATGCCTCCTGGGGATTAAAGGACAGGCTCATTGCAAACCCCGATATCTGGCTTTGTTACAATTGCGGGGATTGCTCCACGCTTTGTCCGCGGGATGCCAGACCGGGTGATGTGCTCAATACTTTGAGAAAAATGTCCATCGGAGAATATTCAAAACCCGCTGTCATGCACCGGTTGTTAAATGACAGTCGGAAGCTGCCATGGCTTTTTATCATTCCCGCCCTGATCATAATCATCATGGGTCTTGCCACAGGCTTGATGAACCTGTCTCCTGGCGGGGAACACATTGTTTTTGCCCATTTTTTCCCCGTGCCCCTGATCGAGATGATTTTTATTCCCCTGTCCCTGGGGGTGACCCTGGTATTTTTTCTGGGGGTCAGGCGCTTTCTTAAGGATATGCAGGCTACCTGTGCAAAGCTGGGTAAGGCAACCCCCGGACCCATTGATTTTAAACGCTTTCTCATCACCCTTGTCAGGCAACTTCCCGCCATCATAAGACACGAGCGGTTTTCCAGCTGTTCCGAAAACAAGGGCCGGAAGATTTCCCACATGATGGTGGCCTTTTCCTTTACCAGCCTGGCCTTTGTGGCCGGTGCCTTTGTTTTTGCCCTTTATGTTCTTAACAGTCACGGTCCCTATGACCAGATCAACCCTGTGAAAATCCTGGCCAATGTATCAGGCATCGCCCTTATTGCCGGCAGCCTGCTTCTGATCAGGGACCGAAGGGCAAACATAAGGCAGAGCAATGGGTATTTTGACTGGTATCTGCTGGGCCTTGTCCTTTTTTTGGGAATCACCGGCATGCTCACCCAAACGCTCCGGTTGGCAGATATATCCTGGGCAGCCTATTTTATGTATTTTATCCACCTTATTTTTGCATTTAACCTGGTGGCCTTTCTGCCTTATACCAAACTGGCCCATCTGGTTTACCGCACTGTGGCGATTGCCTATTACCACTATGCAAAAGAGGAAACGTGATCATTAGAATTTCATTATTTAATTGTGTCAGGACAATCTGCCATGCGGGCTTGGTCATAAAATGGGCCATTCATCTCAATTGGCGGACCAACGGGGTCAGGCTATGTGGTATTAGAGGCTGCATTTTTTAGCAGGCTCTTTGTTTTTGACAAGTATCTAAGAATAAAGCTGAATTTAAACGGAAACGTCAATAACGCAAGCCTGACCCTCCCCAGGGTGGCCCATCTTATGACCAAGCCCTGCCATGCAGGTTATGAAAAGTGAGGGAGGTTGCAGTTGAAAAAATTTAAACACATGCTCGTACTTTCCGGCGTACTAAGTTTTGCCATAGCAATTTTTCAAATAATAATAGGTTTTTCACCATCTCTAAGTTTGTACTTTGGCGCACCCGAAGCATTAACAAAAAATATTCATATGCTTATTTTCGTCAGTTTCGTTGTTGCCGGAATCATAGGGATATTTGGATTGTACGCCATGTCAGGCGCTGGTTATATTCGTGCATTACCATGGTTAAAACAGATACTTTTGTTAATAAGCGGCATATTTATTCTACGTGGACTTTTGGTAATTCCCGAGTTTTTGATTATCATGGGGGGGGCTCAAAGCTCTATTCCTGTGGCCCCTCGTTTTGTCCTTTTTTCGATTGGTGCGTTGGTGATAGGATTTCTTTTCATAACGGGTACTATTGGCGGATGGAATTCATTTCCATCAAAAAATCAAACTTGTCCAAAAAGGCTTTTGCAGCGTAGCTCAAAAAATCGCGCAGCTAAAAAATAAAGTTCAGGACAGCCAGTGCTTTTCATTATTAATCAGGCAAGAATTAAAATTAGCGGGGAATTTAATATTGTGAGTTCTCCATAACCCGGGCCATGGCCGCTTCCTGGGTCCGTCCCTGTTTTTCCAATGCATTGGCAATCACCTGCCAGTTCTTTTTTTTAAGGGATGGGCTGCCGGCTGACAGGGAGTTGGATTTTTTTGCCAGGGACTCGGCCTGGTTGTATTGGCCCTGCATGGTCCTGGCCTTTGCCATGAGGTGCCAGATCAAAGGATCCTGCCCGTCAACATTCAGGGCACGTTCCAGGGTTTGGAAAGCGGCTTCTGGTCGGCTGTGGTTCAATTGTTTTCGGGCCTTACCGATAAGCGTATCCAGAATGGGCGGACGTTTTTTTTCATGGGGAAGCAGAGGCTTTTTTTTACTCATTTGGGGAAGCATTTCAGGCCCTGCCTGGGGTGGCGGGCTGCCGATTTCCGGAGGCAAATGGGTCCGGGGAACAGATACCACCCGGTGATCGGCACATGAGGCCGTAAAAAATAAAATTATTAACAGAATAATCCATTGGACGGATGAAAACAGTTTCATTTAAAAACCTCCTTTAACCAGTTTATAATATTCCCGGGCTTGAGTTTTTGGGGAAATAGTGTTTCTTGCTTTTCCCGGAACCGGGAATCCCGGCTACAGGGACGGTATCCCTCCGGTACGGATCCCCGGATAAATGGAACAGACATGGCATTGGGGCAGTCTTCATCCGTTCGCATTCCGGTTTCAGGATCAATGATTCCCCATTCAACATTTCCCGGAACGGCCAGGACCAGGGGGGAATTGGGAATCGTTGACATGAGTCGGCCAAAGACCTGCAAGGCACCGGTGGCACCGGTGAGACCGCAGGGGTGGTTATCGTCCCGGCCAATCCAGACCACGGCCAGGCGACTGCCTGAGAATCCTGCAAACCAGCTGTCCCGGAGACCATTGGAGGTCCCGGTCTTCCCGGCAAAGGCAAGGTCCGGGGAGACCCAGCCGGCCAGGGATTTTCCGGTTCCCTGGGAAACCGCGCCCTGGAGTATTTTGTTCAACAAAAAAACCGCCCCGGGATCCAGGCGCTGCTCAATGCTCAGTTGATACCGCTGAAGACGCTCACCGTCGGGCCTGTAAATTACCCGGATGGCCCGGGCCGGGGTAAAAAATCCCCCTGAAGCCAGGGTATGATAAATCCGGGCCACCTGGACCGGTGACATCTCGATACTGCCCAGAAGCATGGAAGGCAACCAGGGCTTTTTGGGGGGGTGTCCCATTTTTTTAAGGGTATCTGCAATTGCATCAAGGCCCAGGTCCATGCCCAGTCTCACAGTGGAGATATTATAGGAATTGGCCAGGGCCTGATAGAGATTAACATTGCCATGGGATTTTTTGCCATAATTTTCAGGTTCCCAGAAACTGCCGTCGGAATTTTTTATTTTTATGGGAGCGTCACTGACCGGGGTAAGCATGGTAAACATGTCCGGCCGGTCCAGGGCAGTAAAATAAATGGCTGGTTTAACCAGAGAACCTATGGGACGCATGGCATCCAGGGCACGGTTAAATCCTCCATTTCTGGACTGCCTTCCCCCCACCAGCGCCTGGATTTCGTTGGAGGCCCTGGACGTTACAACCAGGCCGGTCTCAAGGTGTTTGTCCCTTTTTGTAAGAAATCCTGCCACCGCCTGCTCAGCGGCCAGCTGAACCTGGGGATCCAAAGTGGTGAATATCCGCAACCCCATGCTTCCAAGATCAGCTTCATTATACTCCTTTAAAAGTTGGCGTTTGGCCAGGTCCAGATAATGGGGAAACGGAGAATATCCAAACCGTGGTTTTTCAATCACATTCAGCGGAGCTGCCAGGGCATTTTTAAGGCCCGCCGGGGAAAGCAGACCCTGGTCTGCCATCAGGGTCAAAACAAGGTTTCGCCGTTTTTTTGATCGGTCTGGATAGGCCCTGGGATTATAACGGGAGGGCCCCTTGAGCATTCCCACCAGTAGCGCCATCTCATGGGGGGCAAGGTCCGCCAGAGGTTTGCCGAAATAAAAGTCGGCAGCCAGGCCAAATCCGTGGATGGCCCGTTTTCCATCCTGTCCCAGGTAGACCTCGTTTATATAAGCTTCGAGAATCTGCTCCTTGGAAAAATGAAGCTCCAGGGCCGCAGCCATGAAAGCTTCATTGATCTTCCGAACAAGGGATTTCTCCCGGGTCAGGAAAAAGTTTTTGGCCAACTGCTGGGTCAAGGTACTTGCCCCCTGGGACAAATTTTGGTTTTTCAGGTTGACCAGGATGGCACGGAAGATGGATTTCGGATCAATGCCGTGATGGGTATAAAAATTTCTGTCCTCCACGGCAACAATGGCCTTACCCAGCAGGGAGGGCAGGCGGTCCAGGGTGACCAGAACCCGGTCTTCCATGGACGAAGGGTAAAACCGGCCAATCACCACCGGATCCAGGCGAACCATTTCCCTGTACACACCGGTCCCTGCATTTTTCACATCAACCACCTGATTGTTTCTTATGCGGATGCGGATGCGGCGTTTGTCAACCTGCTCATCCCCGAAATCAAAGGACCGGCAGAACAGGTCAAAGGTATTTTGCATTCGAGCATAGGTACCAGGGCTTTCAAGGTTTTTTTGATCCTTTGTCTGCTGATATCCCATGAGGCGCAACTCTTTTTCAAACAGGTCCGGCACCAGATGCATGGCAGGATAAATTTCCAGGGGCCTGGCATAGACCAGGGCCGGCAGTTCCCACAACCGGCCCTGGAACCGTTCCTGGACCAGGGCATCGAATTTATAAAAATATCCCGTAAAAAGGGCAGTACAACCCATCAGGACCAGTATTAAAATTATCTTTTTCATTTTTACCCCATATTCTTATCCCGTCATAACAGCCTAAAATCCATAGAGGGGTATCAGAATATGGCCATCCAGGCAACATTGAACTGTTCATCCCCCAGTCCACAACGCAGCATAGAAAATGCCGGTCATGGCTGATCTGGACAAATAAAATCAGGTCCGCCCGTGGCGGTTTTTATAAGAAATTCTGTCCAAGGTGCTGCAATGATTAGAGTTTCAGCTTTCGTTATGGGGCTTGGTCATAAGATGGGCCACCCTTGGGGAGGGGTCAGGCTTGCGTTATTGACGTTTTCGTTTGAATTTAGCTTTATTCTTAGATACTTGTCAAAAACACAATAACACAAGCCTGACCCCGTTGGCCCCACCAACTATGACAAACAAACCATATTGTGACCAAACCAGGAAAATGGGAATGCGCCCCTTTCAAGTCTACCTCAGCTGAGCCCCTCCCCCGATGGGCAATAGGAACCGGACAATCGAGCTGTCTACAGTTCCGGTCCGGGCCCATTGTCCGTCGGGGGAGGGGCGGCATAATGCCATTTACCATTTTCAATATTCGTTGTGTCCGCCAGGACATGTGGGTTATATAAAAAAACTTGCAATATAGGTCGGAAAAAGGGTAATTACCCCTTTTTGTCTAAACGAAAGTAATAGAGGAAATATGAAATTTTTTACCTTGATTGATGCTTGGCTTTCTCACATTGAAAAGGCAATCGTCTCATCCTGTATGATTATAATGGCTGTGATTCTATTAACCTCCGTGCTTTGCAGGCACCTGAATATTGTTATGGTCGGAGGGGAAGAGATTGCTCAATTTACAGTTGTCTGGCTCACTTTCTGTGGTATGGCATTATGCGCCAGAAAAGGAAATCATATATTGATGTCTGCCGTGCTTGATACCATTCCATTGGAAAAAAGAAAAAAGCTCATAACCGGGATATGTTTGTTCAGCGGATGTTTTTGTCTTGTATTGGCCATATATTCCTTTCAACTCACCCATAGTGTTTTCAGTCGGGGGCAAGTCACCCCTGCCCTTAGAATTCCCCTCTGGTATATGTATGTTGCAACACCGGTGGGGTTCTTTTTGACCGGCATTTATTATATCGGCGGGTGTTTGAAAAATCTGACCCGTAAAGGAATATATTACGGGTTGGAAAAATCGGAAATAGACTGAAAAGGAGTTTCTTATGGCGTGGTATTTAATCTCATCCCTGGTTGTTCTGCTGATCCTGGGCCTTCCCATGTTCATCGTCATGATGTTTCCCTCTGTAACGGCCTTGGCAATTTTTCAGAGTCATATTCCTGTCTTTACGCTTGTACAGCGAATGATCGGCGGAATCAGTCCGTTTCCCCTTACGGCAGTGCCGCTTTTTATACTGGCTGCGGACATCATGCTCCAAGGGGAAATGGCCAAACGGCTCACCCGGTTTGCAGAGGTTCTTGTGGGGCATCTTACCGGTGGACTTGCCCATACAACCATATTGGCCTCCCTTATTTTCGGCGCGGTTTCCGGATCAACCCAGGCAACTGTGGCTGCCATTGGGTCGAACATGTATCCCACCCTTATAAAACGTGGATATTCTCGTTCTTTTTCCACGGCCCTGATTGTAAACGCAAGCGATGTTTCCCAATTGATCCCGCCGAGTATCATGTTAATCGTTTATGGCGTGGTGACGGGGACTTCAATTTCAAGCCTGTTTATCGCAGGGATTATTCCCGGTTTATTCCTGGGTCTGGCATTCATGGTATATTCATGGTACTGGGCTAAAAAAAACAATATTCCAAAGACGCAAAAGCCCACATTCGCTCAAGTAAAACAGGCAACCATTGATGCCATTGGTCCGCTTGGGTTCACCTTTATTATTATCGGGGGGATTTATTCGGGGACATTCAGCCCCACTGAAGCGGCGGCTGTTGCTGTGGGATATAGTTTCATCATGGAAACATTTGTTTTTCGTTCCATAAAAATAAAAGATATGGGGGCCATTGCTTTAAAATCCGGAACGACCACTGCACTGGTGTTTGTACTCATCGGAGGAGCAGAAGCAATGGTCTGGCTGCTGACCATATCAAGAATTCCCATTACGGTATCCACGTTTATCATTGGGCTGAATTCATCTCCCCTGGCGTTGTTGTTCCTGATCAATATTTCCTTTTTTATTGCCTTGATGTTTTTTAACCCGATTTCTGCTGTTGTTGTGATCACCCCGTTATTTCTGCCCGTCACAAAGGCCATGGGCATCGACCCTGTTCACTTGGGGGTTTTGATTACCCTGAATGCTGCCATCGGTTCTGCGACTCCACCCTTTGGGGTGGATCTGTTTACGGCCTGCGCTATTTTCAGGCTGCCGTTTAATACTGTGGTAAAAGGGGTGGCCCCATTTGTTATCTGTGGCATAATCGTTTTGATTGTGCTGACGGTATTTCCTGATGTGGTTACGTTTTTGCCAAAACTATTGCTTTGAAATCGTTTTGGCTTAATGCTGTCTGCGTTTAATTGTAAGGGAGTCAGTATTTTTCAATTTACCATTTTACCGGGGCAGTATCCATCGAATCCAGCATTCCGGATTTGATAACTGGTAAATCAATAAGATCTGAGTCCCTAAGGAGTCTGTTTTGTACTTATACCCATTAAGTATGAAATTTAATGATATATTAAAAATGAATAAAAGAGAGGAAGTATTAACCATGAAAAAAATTAATTTGATCCTGATTTTTGCAGTCTGCCTCAGCCTGACCTTTGGCGTCTGCGGTACAACCTTTGCGAAAGCCAAACATAAATTTACCCTGGGACATACAGAACCCACCAACGTGTCCACCCATCTGGCAGCACTGAAATTTGCCGAGCTTATTTCAGAAAGAACAAATGGCGACATAGAGATCATGATTCACCCGAATTCTGAATTAGGTGCAGCTGCGGATCAGGCCCAGATGGTTCAAAGTGGCGCCATTTCAATGGCCATGCTCCCGGCAGGGCACGTTGCAACAATCGTCCCTGAAGTGCAGATATTTACGATTCCGTTTTTATTCCCCGGGGATGTCCATGAAATGGCCAGAATCGTTAACGGCCCGGCCATTAATGTGCTGAACAAGAACTTTTCAAAAAAAGATATTGAACTTTTGGCTGTTCTTCCCCATGCACCCAAACAGTTTACTTCAAACAAACCCATTAAAATGCCCTCAGATTTCAAGGGACAGAAAATTCGTACCATGGCATCACCACTGATCGTGGAAAGTTATAAGCTGCTGGGGGCAACCCCTGTTCCCATCAATTATCATGAAGTTTATACGGCATTGCAGCTTGGTACAGTGGACGGTGAAGAGAACCCGTTCTGGGCCATCGGAGAAATGAAATTTTATGAAGTCCAGAAGTATATTGTCCAAAGTAATCATGCGTATCTGGCCACGATTTTTTTCATGAATAAGGCCATGCTTTCAGGCTTACCTGGGGATTATCAAGAAATTGTCATAAAAACAGCCAATGAAATCCTGCCCTATCAGCTGGAAGCCGAACTTGAAATTGACAAAGAAAACGAAAATAAGATAAGGGCTCACAAGGGCACCATGGTTACAGCACTTTCTGCCGACGCCGTTGCCGAGTTTAAAGCCATCATGGAACCTGTGAAAGATATTTATATTAAAATGGCGGGTGATAGCGGAAAAGAAGTCATGGCAGCCTATGAAAAAGAAATGAACAAATAGCGTATCCCATGGAATAATTGCCCTGGGGATACCAGATTTTGCCCACCCCAAAGTGGCCCATGCTGTGACCAAGCCCTAAAAATCAATGACTGGGTCCCCAGTAGTTTCATATAACCCGCATGTCCTGTCGGACACAACGAATATTGAAAATGGTAAATGGCATTATGCCGCCCCTCCCCCGACGGGCAATGGTCCCGGACCGGAACTGTAGACAGCTCAATTGTCCGGTTCCTATTGCCCATCGGGGGGGCGGCTCTGCTGAGGTAGACTTGAAGGCTACCTTCATTCATATAAGAAAAAGACAAAAGGGAGTCATGGCAGCATGCCATGGCTCCCTTTATTTTTTGTGGGTGCCGGTTACATTTCCGGGGCAGCCAGATAAAGCAGCCGGGGATCTTCAAATTTTCCTTTCAGAAGAACTGCGGCAATAACAGTGACTTCAGCTCCAATGGCACTGAGCAGGTTGCAGGCAGCTTCCACAGAACCCCCCGTGGCAATCACATCTTCCACAAGACAGACCTTCTTTCCCCGGAGTCGATCAATATCCAGGCCGTCCAGAACAATGGTCTGATCTTTACCGCTGGTAATGGACTCCGACGGCACCATCAACGGACGCTGCATATATTTTTTAGGCGTTTTCCGGATAACAACGAAACGCGGAAAATTCAGAATATCTGCAACCTCATGGGCTAATGTGATGCCTTTGGCCTCCAGGGTTACCAGGTAGTCAAATTTTTCCAGAAGGTTTTTTTCCTTCATTTTATCCACCAGGATGGCGGCACATTTTTTATTGAGTTCCACATCCCCCAGCATCACAAATGAAGCAATTTTATGCTCACTGCCGCGAAGTTTGATGATCGGTAGATCCCGGCTGAAATCCGGGCTCAGTTCCAAACGGTATGTATCTGTTTCTTTCACTTGTTCTCCCTAAAAAAAATGATAATACTCTATCCCAAGACATAATAGCCCCTGCTTTTAGGATGGGAGCTTGCTTTTTGTCAACAAAAGTATGAAAAAATATCATCACATTCCCCCCGATGGGTATGCCCCGGGACCCCCAGGTGTAAAAGCCCGATTGTAAAATCTACTCGTATAGAACCTTTCTGACAATTATTGCCAGATCTTTTTGGGAGAATGGTTTCTGAAGGAAGTGCACCCCTTCGTCAAGAACGCCATGGTGGGCGATGGTATTACTCGTGTATCCGGACATGAAGATGCGCTTGAGGTTCGGGTAAATGGATTGCAGCCTGTTGGTCAGTTCAAGGCCGTTCATTTCAGGCATGATCACATCCGTTATGACCAGGTGTATTTCACCGGTATATTTTTCGGCCAGGCTGATTGCCCCTTCTGGTGTGTCTTGTGTCAATACGATGTAGTTCAATTTATCAAGTATTTGTCGGGCAAGTTTTAGAATTGATGGGTCATCCTCCACAATCAGGATGGTTTCACCATGGCCTGCCAGGATTTTTTCTGTGGTTTCTTTCGGGATATTGACGGCATTGCCTTTATGCCGGGCCAGGTAAATCTTGATGGTTGTCCCTATGCCCGGTTCACTGTAGACGTTAATGAACCCGTTGTTTTGTTTCACAATGCCGTAGACCGTGGATAATCCAAGCCCGGTGCCTTTATCCAAATCCTTTGTGGTGAAAAATGGTTCAAAAATGTTGTTCAATATTTTTTTGTCTATGCCGCAGCCATTGTCGCTTACGGCCAGCATGACAAATTCCCCTGGAATAAAACCGTGATGATCGGCACAGTAGGCTGTGTCAAAAGATATGGTTTTTGTTTCTATGGTAATCTTGCCAACTCCGGTGATGGCGTCCCGGGCGTTAACGCACAGGTTGACCAGGATCTGGTCAATCTGGGATGGATCCATCTTGATGGGCCACATATCCGCCCCCGGGGACCATGCAAAATCGATATCCTCACCGATAAGGCGCCGGAGCATTTTAATCATACTTTCCACACCCTTGTTTAGGTCAAGGACCTTGGGGGAAATGGTCTGCTTGCGGGCAAAGGCCAACAGGTGCCGGGTGATGTCCGTTGCACGTTTTGCAGCCTTGAGGATTTCTTCGAGGTCGGCACGTACTGGCTCGGTGAGGTCCTTATCCTCCATGGCAAGTTCGGTGAAACCCATGATCACGCTGAGTACATTGTTGTAATCATGGGCCACCCCGCCTGCCAGACGTCCCACGGATTCCATCTTTTGGGTCTGGCGGAGTTGATCTTCGAGGTTTTGGCGTTTTTTTGCCTGTTTATCCCTTTGCAGCCTTGCATTCAGGAGGGGCGCAAGATGGCCGGCGATGGCCTCCATTAACCGGACATCGCTCTTGTCATAGTCCGTCTCTTTATTGCCAACCAGCAGATTACCGATGAGGTTTCCACTGTGAATTATGGGGACATTCAGTGTTCTTGTTATTTTAATATGGCCTTCCGGCACCTGTAATGGTTCATTGGAATACAATGGTTTTTCCTTGATAAGAGATTGGCCCCAGATCCCTGTCCATGACTTGCGGGGGAACTTGATATCCTTGTCCTGGATTTTGCACTCTTCCCAGATGTCCTTTGTCATGGAAGGGCACACCAATGCCCCATCTTCGTCGATGTACCCAAAGATGCCATATTTGCTTATTAAGGCCGTTAATACAATATTTAAAACATCTTTGAACAACTCATCGTCGGGCGAAGTAATAAAGGCTTGGGAAATCTGATTCTTGATGGCCAGCTCATTTTCGGAACGCCGCAGCGCTTTCTCAATGCTTTTTCTCTCCTCGATTTCTTTTTGCAAGTTAAGGTTGGATTTTAAAAGCTCGGAGGTTCGTTCCTGTACCCTTTTTTCCAGCTCTTCCTTGATTTGTTCAAGTTCATGGTTGGCCTTTTTAAAATCATTGTTTTTTTGAATGGCGGCTTCATAGGTGGAGAGCAAAAGGTCGATCATCTGTATTCGTTCGGAAGATAAAAAATATTCTTTCTTTCTGAAAAATATTTTAACTCCCATCTGGGACGTGACACCTTTTCTCATTTCCATGTTGATGATGGTGTATTTGATTTGGGAAAGCATTAATTTTTTGTCAAAGGGCTTGATAATAAAATTATTGGCTCCGCAAACCAGTCCGTTGATAACATCCTCCGGTTCGGAAAGGCTTGTCAAAAGAATCACCGGGATATCTTTCAGTGTCTTGCTGTTCTTGATTTTTTCACAGAGTTCGTACCCATTCATCCTTGGCATGACAATGTCTGATATAATGATGTCGGGCCTGAAATCATTCAACATGGCAAAGGCCTGCTCACCGTTTTCAGCAATTAAAACCTTGTAGCCGTTCTGTTCCAGAAAATATTGAATTTCCATAGCCTGGGTGGGACTGTCCTCTACTACTAATAAAGAGACATCATTGTTCATAATTCACTCCTTTTTTGGAGATTCAGCTTGTTGCATTTTTATCAGGGCCTTGGATGTTTTTGCATTTGTCACTTATTTTTTAAAACCAAGAGATATCAACTTTTCAGCCGGATTTGAAGGCAAATTCATTGGGTCTGATTTCCTTATCAACCAAACTTGTCAGTGCTTTGGCGATGTGTTCCGGAGAAAATACATACATGGCAGCATCACGTTTTATCGCCTCTCCCGCCATGCCGTGTACCAACGAGCTTTCTTTGTTCTGGGCAAAGGTGACGGCTCCTTTATCTCTCATTATTTTCAGTCCGTCGGCCCCGTCTTTACCCATGCCCGTAAGCAGGACACCTGCCGCAGACGGGCCATATACATCTGCTACGCTCCGGAAGAGAAAGGATATGGAGGGTCGGGAGCTGTTTTCCGGTTTGGCCCTGCTCAAGCGTATCCGGTCTGGGCACTGGACTCCCATGTGATAACCATCCGGTGCAAAATAGATGTGACCCGGAAGCAGCATCTTTCCGTGGGAGGCAAGGTGGATGGCACAACCCGTGGTCTGGCCAAGCCAGTTTATTAAGCAGTCTATGAAGCCCCTTGATATGTGCTGGACAATCAATATGGGTATGGGAAAATTTTCAGGTATTTTCAAAAGAATTTCTTTCAACACAGGGGGACCACCTGCGGACGCGCCCATGGCTATGACATGTATGTTGCCATGTTTTGCCGCAGCCCTGATCTCTGGCGGTTTCACCCTTGGCCTTCCTGTCATTTCCTTCATGGGCTTATGACGTCTGACCATGGTTATTTCCGACATTAACTTTACATTTTGAAGCAGTTCTTCATAATCACGTTCATGGTCCGGGTGGTCTATTCCCCATGGTTTATTTAAAATGCTGACCGCACCCGCTTCCATGGCGCGGAATACCACGGCAGTCTCTTTAACATCGTGAATTGCGCTCATAATAATGATGGGCACGGGGTTGTTTTCCATAATTATGCGTGTTGCCTCGAACCCGTCCATTTGGGGCATATCAATGTCCATTAAGATCACATCCGGATGGGTTGTTTTTGCTAAGGCCACCGCCTCTTTACCGTTTTCGGCAATTCCCACGATCGTGGTCTCATCGTCTGAATCCAGCAGATATTTTAGATACTCCATGGTTGTGTGTGAATCATCGGCTATTAAAACTTTAATCATGGCAATCTCCTGATTGCTATATATATTTCTTAATTACTTCCAATAGATTGCTCTGGTCAAAGCTGCTCTTGACAATGTATGCGTTGGCACCGACATCAATTCCCCGCTCACGGTCTTCCCGGGAATGAAGCGCCGTCACCAGTATTATGGGCAAATCGCCAAGTGTCTTGTCCTCACGGATTTTTTCGGTGAGCACAAGCCCGTTCATCCTGGGCATGTCAATATCAGATACTAATAAATCGTATTTATTCGCCTTGAGTTCTGTGAGTGCCTCAAGGCCGTCAGTTACTGTTTTTGCCTGGTACCCGGCCGACTCCAGAATGCTTTTTAAGAGCATGCGTGAGGTAATGGAATCCTCGGCAACCAGCACAGATATCCGTGCTGCTTCCGTGCTTACAGCTACCCTTGCTGCCATGGGGCTCAGTTGCACTGCAGATTTTATCAAGTCTGTGACGTTCAGGATGGGTACAACCTTTCTGTTTCCCAGAACCGTTGCTCCGTGGATGTTTCTGACCCGGGAGAGTTGATTTCCAAGACTCTTAAACAGGATTTCCTCCTCACCCAGGACACGGTCCAGGCTGAATGCAATCCGTTTCTCCCGGGTTCCCAGAACCATTGCCGGAATCAATTTTGATGGGGATGCCTGTTCTCTGTGTGGGATTTCCAGAACCTCATCAAGGCGAACCATAGGAACTGTTTGCCCGTTTAAGGGGATGGTCTCCCTGTTTTCAACGGTTTTAACATCATCGGCATTGATTCTCACCACCTGGCCAACATTTGCTGTGGGAACAACAAACTGCTGGCTGCCGGCCTCAACCAGGATTCCCCTGAAGGTGGCAAGGGTTATGGGAAGAAGCGCCCGGATTGTCGTCCCCTCACCGGGGCGGGTTTCAACGGATACCTCACCGCCGAGCCTTTCAACTTTTTCGCGAACGATGGCCATACCCAGGCCCCTTCCGGAAAAGTCCGTTACGATTGAGTTTGTGGTTACCTCTGATTGAAAAATAAGATCAAGCGCCTCTTTTTCGGAAAGTTTACTTGCGGTCTGCCTGGATATGATTTTTTTCTTAATGGCCGCTTTTTTTAATTGTTCTATGTCAATTCCCCCGCCATCATCGGAGATGGAAATTTCGATCCTGTCACCCTTTACCTGGCTGATGATGATCTTAATGGTTCCGGTTTTCGGCTTTTTATTTTTCTTTCTCAACTCGTATTTTTCAATTCCGTGATCCACGCAGTTGCGCAATAGATGTATGAGCGGGTCTTTCATCTCCTCCAGGATTTTCCTGTCAATTTCAATCTCTCCTCCCTCCATTGAGACCTTGACGTTCTTGTTTTGATCCCGGGAAAGATCCCGCACTATTTTGGGAATAATTTCAAGAAAAATTGAGAAGGGCAGCATCAACACATTTTTCATGTCTTTGAGCAGCCTGTCCACCAGCTCACCGATCAGCCGATTATCCTGATCGGCTGACTTGGCAAGAGAAAAGAGTCTGGATTCAAATATTCCGGACTGATTTTGGTTGGACTCGACAAGTTCCATCAGCTTGGATGCAGACTTCATAGCCGAGTTTTCCAGGCTACCCGACTCCCCATACTTTTTAATGCTCTGCGTTAAAACACGCACAGCATCTGCAATCTTGGTCCAGTCCTTTTTCCATACCTCCAGCATTTCAATGATGTTCTGAACTTCATTCTTGTGTTGATTCGCCAGAAGCTTCGCCTGAAGCATTTCCTCGGCTTGCAGCATGAGCAGATCCAGTTTGTTCAAGGAGACCCTTACCGTTTGGACCTTGTCTTTGGGACGGTCCGGGTTTTTTAAAATTCCTTCAGGAGATTCCTGGGGGGGAGGGATGTCTTCTTTATGGCTCTCTTCCATTTCCATGGGTGAAATAGCTTCTTTGGCAGGCTCGGATTCCTTTTCAACAGCTTTAGTTTCACCCACGCTTTTTTCTGAACATAGAGCGTTGATTTGTTCCACAATTTCCATGGCCTGATTCTTATCAACCCTTGGACCTTTGCTGCCAAGCTTGCCAGCAAAATCGGCCAATGTGTCGGTTGCATAATGAAGCGTATCCATCATTTCAGGTAAGATTTTTATTTTTTTTCTTTTCAATGCCGAAAAGACATTCTCAAGGGCTTTTGTGATTTTTTCTATCTCCGGCAGACTGGCCGAGCGGGAGGCACCTTTCAGGCTGTGAGCCTGTCGGAACATGGATTCAATCACTTCATCCCAGGCTTCACCGGCAGGCATTTTTTCCAGCTTGATCAGGTCGGAGCTCAGATCCCTCAGACGTTCTTCCGCTTCGATTTTAAATGCCGCTTGAAGTTTTTTCAGCAGATCGATATTGCCCATGGGGTTTCCCCGTTTTATGTATTAAATTTATACCATTCCATTACCTGCTTGAGTTTCTGACCAAGCTCGTTCAGATTCTGGACCGCTGTTTCAAGCTGTCTGGTGCCGGCGTCGTTTTGCGAGCAGGCTTCTTTGATGTCCATCATTATGGTTCCTATCTGGTCCATTCCCACCAATTGCTGCTGGCTTGACGCCGCGATTTGAATGGCTGACTGAACCGCTTCTGTGATACTGCCGGTAAGAGTAGAGATTGCCACTCCTGATTGCCTGGCCTGCTTTACTCCCGTTTCAACGGTTTTACTTCCCTCTTCGGTTACCATCACCGCCTTTCCGGTGGCCCTTTGAATTTCATTGAGTATCACACGTACCCTTTTTGTGGCCTGCTTGGATTGTTTTGCCAGATCCTTGATTTCCTGGGCCACAACGGAAAAGCCCTTGCCCATATCGCCGGCTTTAACCGCTTCAATGGAGGCGTTAACCGCCAGCAGATTTGTCTGCTCGGCAATGTCGTCCACCGTGGCGATAATCTCTCCGATGGCCTGGCTTTGCTCGCTCAAAATTACAATGGACTCGGCAATGGAGTTCATCTGGACTTTTATCCGGCCCATTCCATCAATGGTTTCATCCGTGGCCTTTTTGCCGTCAATTGATATTTGCTGGGCCTTTTGTGCACCCTCGGAAACGGCCTTTGACTTTTTATTGGTGAGATCTGCCGTCTGCCTTACCTCCTCCACGGTGGTGGTGGTTTCATTGGCCGATGTTGCCGTCTCCGACACACTGGCGGCAAGCTGGGTTACCGTGGTGGCAATTTCAGAAGTGGAAGAGGAAAGGACATTGACCGCTTCCTTTAATGCGCCGGTCTGTTTCTGAAGATTTCTGGTCATGGCAGCCAGGGCATTGCCCAGCACATCCTTTGTTGATTTGGGAATTACTTCAATATTTAAATGGCCTTGGGATATCTTTTTGGCCACTTCAGCCTGCTCCTGAATATTTTTGATCATATCGACCAGTGCGTTGCCCAGCACATCCTTTGGGGATTTTGGCCTTACTTCAATATTTAAATGGCCTTGGGATATCTTCTGGGCCACTTCAGCCTGCTCCTGCATGCTTTTTTTCATGTTCCTGAAAGCATCTGCCAGTTGCCCGATCTCATCTTTTTGTATAATTCCCACCTCGTGATCAAGGTCTCCATTGGAGATCTTTTTTGCGATCACAGTAATTCTGTCAATGGGTATGGCAATGGCTCTGATAATGATATATGAAATGAATATTCCTAAAATAATGATGGCAATTGTGCCGCCTATCATCAGATCGATTGCCAAGTTCATCTCATTTAACATTTTAGCCTTCTGGTCAGTCCTTGCATCGGCACAAGTATTCTCCACCGATCTTGCGGCGTCCACCATTATCTCTAAATTTGCATTGAGTCTTTTGTTCAGTTCATTGTAGGTGAAAAATGCATCTTGGTATTTCTCGGCATTAACGATAATCTGCTCGACCATTTCCTTGTTTTCTTCTTTATTAAAATGGGTTTTAAGGGCATTTGCCTGGTTGATGATGCTTTCTATGTTTTTAATTACCTGTTGAGACGATACGATATCGTTGCTCAAGATGAAGTCTTTTTCATTCTGCCTGCATTCAAGCATCCACTCGATCATCCGGTTGGCAGCATCCGCCCTGTTCAACTTCTTGTCCAAGTCCGCCTTGCTTGCATTTTGCGCGCGTAACTGGGAGTATTCTTTTCTTTCGTTTTCTCTTAATGCAATGGCTATTTTTTCAAGTTCACGGGCCACTCGGACCATATTGGCTTCTTGTTCTTTCTGCTTTACTTCAATATCCAGGTAGCCATGAAAGGCTTTATCATAATCATTTACGGCAGCTGCCACCTCCTCCATCTGGATTTTGTTGACATCCTGTGTAAATTTTGCTTTGGTCTCCTTGGTTTGTTTCTTCATTTCCTCCAGTTTGTCTAAAACATCATTTAAGTCCTGCTGCTCATGCCGCAGGATATAGTTCTTCTCTGACCTGCGCACCTCAAGATTATATTTGACCAGGCGGTTGACGTCGTCCGCCTTGTCAACCCGGTCCTTTACGGCAATCACTCCGGAGGAACCTAAAAACGCCAACCCTGCCGCAAGAAGCATAATGACGAAAAAACCAAATCCGATTTTCATGCTTATTTTCAAGTCTTTGAACATTTGCTCCCCTCCTTTTTAAAAAATTAGAACCGGCAAGCAACAATCCTGGGGCGCACTCCTATTTTCCCGGTTTGCTCACAATATGGTTTGTTTGTCATAGTTGGTGGGGCCAACGGGGTCAGGCTTGTGTTATTGGCATTATCGATCACAGCCTTTGCAAAGGCAAAAACCACCCATAATGCAAATAACGCAAGCCTGACCCCTCTTTGATTAAGCGTTGAACCGGGAAAATGGGAATGCACCCCAATCCTAACCAACCTCTTCGTGCACGATTATTTTGGGATCGGATATTATTTTTGCCGCATCAAGAACAATGATCCTATCCTCTAAAACGCCCTTGAGATATTCCCTGCCGATTCCGGTTAAAGTCGGCAGCGGGGGTTGAATTTCATTTGCCCGGACGGAGCGAACGCCTATTATGCTGTCCGATAGAATACCGAACCTGTTGAACTCTGAATTTATGATGATAATTTTATTGAAGTCGGCAATTCCCTTGTTGGGCAAACCAAAGAATTTTTTGAAGTCTAAGATTGAAAGAATACTTCCACGCAGGTTGATGACACCCAGGACAAAGTCCGGAGTGCACGGTATGGGGGTGAATTCCTTTAACGGATAAACCTCGCTGATGTATTTGGATTCAATGGCATAATTCTCATGGGCCAGGACAAATTCCACCACTGGAATCTCCTCCTCTTTTTCCCCAATGGGTTTTGCCTTCCTGGAAAGCAGTTCAGCTCTTTTTTTAAGGATTTTGATTCTTTCCTCCGGGGTTACTGCAAATCCTTGTTCAATAGCCGTCTTTGCCACGTCCAGGCGGCGATGGACCTGCTTCCAGTGTGTTTTTTTAGAATTTATATCATCATCATTAGTCATCTACTGCCCCCTGGCTGGATAAGGATTTTATAATCTCTTTGAGCCGCCCTGCTGTTATTCCCCCCGATTCAGGCAATATTTCCTTTGTTTGCAGTTTGCCCAAAAGTGAAGTGGCATTATCAAAATTCTTTTTTGATTCTTTCAGCTTACCCAGTTGGCGGTTGATATTTCCCAGGGAGAAATAGGCAAGCACGAAGTTATCGTCGAGATAGAGCACCCTTTTCAGCGCGACCACCGCCTCCTCCACCCGGCCCTGCTCGGCCATGATGGTTGATAATAGATAATGAAAGGACGGATTCAGTTTATCAGTGTGGATCGCATTCTCACACCACTTGGCTGCCTTGGCAAGGTAGCCTTTATTGGCGTATGCCCGCGCTAATAAGATCATGGCATTGATGTCGTTTGGGTTGTGTGACAATAATTCATGGAGAGATTCGGCGGCCTGGGTATAATCGCCCTTCTCAAATAGTTCCAGGGAATGTCCATAGGAAGGCTGCTCGAGCCCCATGGATTTGGAAGATTCCGGCTGAGCTTCCTTGGGCTGGGGTATGATTTCATCAATGGTCTCGCTCTGCTCCGGGAAGACAATTTGCTGCTGAAAACCTTTTTGAGAATCAAGGCAAATTTCCGGGATAGGGAATATCTGCTTTGGTTTAAGATTGTTTTCTAAAGGAGTTTGATATTTATCTTTTCTGTATAAAATAGCGCCATGGAGGTGCTCAGTGGTAAATGGTGAACGAAATTTGAGGGGCATTTCTCCCGGGCTTACCACCAACCACCCACCATTGACGTGGGCTCGGTATATGCGTCTGATGACCTGTCTGGTATATTTCCGGGGAAAATACATGAGCACGTTTTGACAAAAAATTACATCCATGGCATTGGTATTGTTTGTCCTTGAGGGATAACAATCGTCCATAAGGTTAAGGTATGAAAATTTGACCATATTTCTGATCAGTGGATGGATTTTGAGATAACCGTCTTCTGTTCTTATGAAGTATTTGTTTTTGACCCACTGGGGGGTACTTCGGAAGGACCATTGGGTGTATACCCCGTTTAAAGCGGTTTTCAAAGATCGAGGATTGATATCCGTAGCCAAAATGGTGATATTCCAATCACTCAGATCAGGGATCATTTTTGAAAGTAATATGGCCAGGGAGTATGGCTCTTCACCTGTTGCGCAGCCTGCGCTCCAGAATCGCAATTGTTTGCCGGTATTGCACCGCGCGTCTATCAGCTTAGGAAGAATGTGCATTTCAAGGGCATTAAAAACGTTTTTGTCTCGAAAAAAATAGGTTTCTCCCACGGTGAGATGAGTTGCCAGTATCCCAATCTGATCTTTTGTAAGTGGTGCGGAGGTCAACCAGCGAATGAAAGATTCCGGATCTTTATGATTGAACTCAAGGGTGGCGGACGCGATACCCCTTTTAAGATCATTCCACCGTTCTTTGGGAAAAGAAATACCCATATTAGCGGAGATAAACTCACTAATCAAGAAAAGTGATGATTTTGAAATCGAATGCATCATTGGTCTTTATTGAATTTGTTTTCTTCTGTCATGGCATTTTCCAGGGCTTTTTCTTCATCAAGAGATAGAAATGTATCGAGATCATGGATGAGGATCATGCCATTCTTGAACCTGGTTACGCCTTCAATGTATTCCATGTCCGGGATGATTTCTTTTGCTTTGGTAATCTCCTGGTTGGAACATTCCATGACTCCGCTGACGCTGTCCACCAAAAGAATCACCGTCCGTCTTATGGTGGAAGCAATAATCAACTGGTCCGTCACATCAATTTCCTTGTCCGGAATTCCAAAACGCTTTCTGATATTAAAGACCGGAAAAATTTGGCCTTGAACATCAACTACACCAAGAACGCTCTCCGGGGCCTTGGGCAATGGCGTGACATCCACCGAGCGTACCACCCTGTCAACGGAGTCAAGATGTAAAGCATATTGGAGACCGGCGAGGGAAAATCTAAGTAGTTTAACAGGATCACCCATGATTTTTATCCTTTCGCAATTATTATGGAAGGATTTCCGGACAATGGCGTTGTCGTTCCAACAAGTGTACACTGGAAATGAGATCCCCCAAGCGGGGTATTTGAAAATTTGGCAACATTGGGCTTGGTCACAAGATGGGCCACCCTGGGGAGGGGTCAGGCTTGCGTTATTGACATTTTAGTTTGAATTTAGCTTTATTATTAGATGCTTGTCAAAAATACAATAACACAAGCCTGACCCCGTTGGTCCGTCAATTGAGATGAATGGCCCATCTTATGACCAAGCCCGCAACATTGTTTGCATATTGCCGTTCAGATATCTTACTGTATGTTATGGCTTAAAATAAATCAAACCAAATGTAAAGAATCAACACCTGTTTAAGAATTAAAAAAATTGGAACACAGATCAGAACTGGATGGCTCATGTCGGATTTTAGGATCTTATCCCGTTGGCCCCATCAAACATGATAAATGGCCCATGCAATGACCCAGCCCGGTCATTGCCACCGGTATGTGCAGGATTATATTCATATTGTTAAGTGGGCCTGCAGTGCACTTGATGCCGAGTTGAGAATGGGCTTGATCCGCGTTGCAGAACCCTGAACAAGGATCTGGAGCAGTCAACCCAAGTGCGTCGCTCCTTAACTGGGCATTATCCCGAAGTGGTCAATCCTTTGCGAATGGCATATTTTACAAGACCGGCGGTTTTTCGGATATTAAGCTTTTTCTTGATGGCGGCCCGGTGGTGTTTCACCGTGGCCAGGCTGATGTTTAATAGTTCCGCAATGTCCTTGTTGGATTTCTCTTCTGAAATGAGTTTAAGCACTTCCCGCTCCCGCAGGGTCAGGGGCTCAAAGGGGGTCGATGATTTACCCGTGCGGTAGGACTGGGCAATGTCATTGTTGAGCTCTTTGCTCATTAAAGGAGAAATATAGGTGTCATTGTTGCGGATGGTATCAATGGCCGAGGCAAGCTCCCGGGGGGCATCCTCCTTTAAAAGATAGCCGTCCACCCCGGCGGACAGGGCATGGTGAAGGTATTGAAGGCTTTTGTGCATGGACAGGATGAGAATTTTGATTTCCGGATGGAGCATCTTGATCTCTATGGCTGCTTCAATGCCCCGCAGCTTTGGCATGGCAATGTCCAGAACAATCATGTCCGGGATTTGTGTGGTCAGGAGTTTTAAAAGCTCCAGCCCATCACCGGCTTCGGCAATGACCTTGATTTCCTGGTTTTTTTCAATAATCTGCTTGATGCCGTGGCGCAGCAGCTTATGGTCGTCGGCCAGTATGATCTTATAAGTTCCCATGCTTACTTCCTTTATCAACGGGTACGGTAAATTGCAACTGGGTTCCGCATCCGGGGCTGGTTTTAATTTCAATGTTGCCCCCCAGCATGCGTGCCCGTTCCTGCATGGTGGCAAGCCCCAGGCCCCGTTCTTCAAATCCTCTGCATCGAACATGACCCATGTCAAAGCCTTTTCCGTTGTCTTTAATGGAAAACATAAGTTTGTGCTGTGCCTGGCTGGCGGTGAGTTCAAGTCTTGTGGCCCGGGCATGTTTAACGGCATTGGACAGCGCCTCCTGGAAAATTCGATACACCAGGAGCTGTCTTTCCAGGGATAATATCTCATCCACATTGTTAAGGTCAATATCTGCTGCAATGTCAAAATGATGTTCCATGTTTTCAATGAGCCACATCAACGCTGCCGCCAGACCCAGATCGGCGATCACCGTGGGGGTTAAATCCCGGCACAGTCGTCGGACATTTTCAATGGTCATGTCTATGTACTGCACCATTTCTTCACATTCTTGTTTTGCGGCATGATCTTTGGAAGTAAGCCCTTCTTCCACCATGATCATTTTAAGCTTCATAACGGTGAGGGATTGCCCCACCTCGTCGTGGAGTTCTGTGGATATTCTTTTTCGTTCATCCTCCTGGGCCGTCAGCAGTTGTGAATTGAGATAATGGAGTTGCTGTTCCGATGTTTGAAGGGTTTCCAGGTTTTTTTTCATCTCCTGGGCCATGGCATTGAATACCCGGGAGAGATTGCCCATTTCATCGGTGCTTTTTATGGGAATTTGAATGTTTAGATCTCCTTGTTTCACCTTTTCTGCACCCTTTACAAGCAGCTGGAGGGGGTTAAAAATCTTTCGTGTCATCACAACGATGAAAAACGAGATGAGTATGGACCCCCACAGGGCCATGCCCAGGAGATAATCCCTTGTCTTGTTAAGCGAACCATAGATTTCGTTGTAGGGGTCTGTTGCCACGACAATCCATCCCCAGGGTTCAAAAAAGTCAAATTTCCCCAGGTGCTTTTCCCCCTGCCAGGTATAGTTAAGTTCGCCTTTTGTTTGTTGTTGAACAAGGGCAAACCATGGACGTTGTCCCATGGAAGTGCCAATGAGTTTCGGATCGGGATGGAACAGGATATCTCCATTTTTATCAAGGATATAAACATAGCCACGTTTTCCGATTTGAATGGCCGCAAGTCCCTGTTTGGCATCGTATTGTGCCTTGTGGGTACCTGCATGGATGTTGGTGATCCCGTACATTCTAAGGAAGGTTTCCTGTTGATGAATGACGTTGATTGCCTCATCGAGACGGGTTTTAAGCCAGCGCTGGGCGATCTGGTGCAATGCCTGCTGGGAAAGATGAAAGGTGACATAGGATCCCATGAGAAGGGCGATGAGGGCAATGGGCAGGGTGACCCCCAGTAATTTGTGATGGATTTTCATTGCAGGGTGTCCCGCTGGGTTTGAATGGTTGTTTTTTCGGTGAACTGGGGGTAAAGCGCTGTGGTGGAAATAATGGGGTGGCCATAATCCACGGTGTCCCAGCGGACATAGATTTGATTTTTGTGGTGGAGGGGGTAGACCACCATCTCTTCCAACAGCTTTATCTGGGCATATTCCCATAGTTTGATCTGCCGGGAGGTGAACCGTTCCAGCCGTGCCGTTTCAATGAGCTCATCAATCCCCTTGTAATGACTGAAGTTGGTGGCAGGGGTTTTCCCGGAAGATATGGTGGCGCTGGAGTGAAAAAAACGACTTAAAAATTCGTCGGTGTTGGGCCTGAATGCTTCGTAAATCACAATGGGATTAAAATCCTGGCGGATGAGGCGGTGCATGGTGGCATGGTCCACCAGGTGCAGGGTCATGGTGATATTGATGGCGGCCAGCTGGGTTTGAAGGGTACGATAATTATTGGAAAAAGAGCCCACCTCGGACACCACCACATCCATCTTAAATCCATGTGTTAATCCTGCTTCGGCCATCAATTGCTTTGCCCTGTTAATGTTTGTGTCATAATCCAGCCCCAGGGCTTTTATCTCCTGTTCCTTTAATCCACCCGGCATATAAGGCGGAACCGGGGAAAAAACAGAATAAACCAGCCCCGGGCCAAAGGGGGCCAGAAACTGATTGCGGTCCACGGCATAGGCCACGGCCTTTCTCACCCGGATGTCGGAAAAAGGGGGGGTTGAGGTGTTGAAATAGATGTTGACGATTTCCGATACCCCGAAACTGTCCAGCCTGAGATCTTTTTTATCTTTGATCCGCTGCAACCATCGGGCGTCGGTCTCTCCCACAATGACATGCATTTTTTGGTCCACGATGGATGACAAACGTTGATCTGCATCGGGCAGGAAATAAATGTCCACGCCCCCCAGAAGGGGCTTTCCCCGGAAGTAGTCATCATGGGGATTAAGCAGAAGATGGCGGTCATCGGGGGCGTTGATGAAGTAAAAGGGACCTGTGCCCTTGAGGCGCAGCATTCCCCTTTCATCAACTGTCTCCTTGACAATGAATCCCCCGGCATAATTGGCCACCTTGGGAAGAAAGAGCAGGGGAGACTGGGGCGGGTCCACGGTGAACCGAAGGGTATGGGGGCCTGTTACCACAACAGAAATGCCCTCATACCCACCGGCGTAGGCAGATCTCTGGGGATCAGCCGCTTTGATAAAGGACTTGCATACTTCCAGGGCTGTTAGTTTTTCGGGTGATTCTCCGGGGTATGCCTGGAAAAAAATATTTTCTTTTAATTTAAAGGTCCAGGTCTGTTTTCCCCGAACCATGACGGGTTCTGGAATTTCAACTGCCAGGTCCGGTTCCATCTGTCGGGAGTTGCCGGGCTTAAAACGAATGAGTCCATTGTACAGCATGTCCGCCAGGATTCGATCACTGGTGGAGGCTGCCCTGTGGGGATCCAGTGTGTTAAATTTTGATACATGGATTCCCATGCGCAGGATGGCCCGGGCGGGGTTTTTCTGGTTTGGCTGCTGTGGTGAAATTTCTGTCGGGATCTCCCCTGATGTTGAAGGATAAGGGAATGCTCCCAAGCATATCAGTATAAAACATATGAGTTTTAAAACATATTTCAATAATTTCTCCGGAGTTATGAATTAATATAATCTGCATGATAGGCCGGGCACCTGGCATAACGAACAATGAAAATGGCATGATGCCGCCTCCAACGGTCACCCCATCCGGCCCCGGACCGTCGGCGGCCATTTTCCCCTGCCGGTCTAAAGCGCTATTGCAGCGGGCACCGCCCTCAAACAGCCTGCGCTTCGTTACAATCGGCAGGGCAAAAAGGCTGATCGCCTTTGGCTCCGAATGGGTCGGACCGCCTGACCGTTGGGGGCTCTGCTGTTGACACCTTTAATATAACCCGCATGTCCTGTCGGCCACAACGAATATTGAAAATGGTAAATGGCATGATGCCGCCCCTCCCCCGACGGGCAATGGGCCCGGACCGGAACTGTAGACAGTTCGATTGTCCGGTTCCTATTGCCCATCGGGGGAGGGGCTCAGCTGAGGTAGACTTGAAAGCGACCTTTTCATATAAACCCACATGGCAGTAATTACCTGCCACAACGAAAATTGAAACTCTCATTATTACAGCGCTTTGGATGGAGTTTCTTATAAAAAAAGCTGCCACGGACAGGCCTCAACAGGCCTCAACAGGCCATGGGGGTGAATTTGCATTATGATGGTTTTTATGCAAAAATCAACCGCAGTTTTGAAATTAATTGTATTTATGGAGGAGAGAATGAAGGTAATTCAGATGCTGTCCCGGGATGGTTGGGCCAATTATTCCTATGCAGTTGTGGGAGACAATAAAAAGGCTTGGTGCGTGGACCCCTGGGATGGGAAAGAGGTGTATGATCAACTGGATGGACAGTCCATAACCATTGAGGGGATTATCAATACCCATACGCATCCGGATCATACCCGGGGTAATGACGAGTTGGCAACTCTTTCCGGTGCCCCCATCCTGTCCCGGGAGGCGCTTCTGGAAAAAACCCTTATCCCTCTGGATATTCACACCACCATTGAGGTGAAAGCCGCCAACGGACACACCATGGATCATCTTGTGTTTCTGCTGTGGGAACGGGGCGTTATCACCGGTATTATCGCAGGAGATGTGCTGTTTAATTTCGGGGTGGGAAACTGCCATAACGGCGGGGATGTGGCAACATTGTTTGATACCATCCAGAGTCTTAACGATGTTTTGCCCGATGAGTGCATCCTTTATCCCGGCCATGATTACATGGAGACCAACCTGGGGTTTGCCATGGCCAACGGTAATGAAAAGGCAAGTGTGTTCATGTCTCAATTTGAAGACTGGGTCGGTAAAAATACCACCATGGGCCTTGAGCGGGAAATCAATCCCTTTCTCCAGGTCCGGACACTGAAAGAATTCAGCGCATTGAGGGCATCGCGGGATAAATGGTAATGCAATTGGGGCGGGTTTGGATGGGTTTTTCTCCCATGGATTCATGGGAGAAAAACAGAGGCGCTTAAAAGTGGTGAATCCACCGGACATTAAACCGTTTTCCCTCGGGTCGGTTTTCAGCAGCGGTTTCAAAATAGGTGTTAAAAATCAGGTGATCATCCTGGGAGAAATGGTAGATCATCCCCGGACCCATGGCAAAGACCTGCTCTTTACTGTCGGCCACATCCCTGCCATCCATCTGGGTGTCTGTCATCTGTTTCAGGTAGTATCCATTGATTCCCAGTCTCAGCCGGTGGGGCAAGATTTCATATGCCATGGCAAAGTTGGCATGGAAGGCCTGTCCTGCCTGGGTGTCATCGGCCCCCAGGGCCTGATATCCCCGGCCGGGATCATGGTTTTTTCCGTTCCACAGATAGTGGATGCGCCCGCTGGCGGTGAGTTTCGGACCCAGAAAGGCGGTGAAGGCCCAGTAAGGGTTAAAGGAGAAAAAATTGCTGCCGGGGTTGAGTTCTTTGTTTTCGTCGTATTCCCCCGTGGGGAAAATCATCTGCAGTTCTATGCGATGCATGAACAAAGGCCCTTGGGTTCCCATGACAGGATCCCACTGGAGAAAGGGTCCCACCAGAATATCGCCGATGCCGTTGCCGTTGTCCTGGGGGAAATTGGCATTGTCTGTTCCATAATCCAGATCCAGCCCCACTTCCGGGATCATCACATTGACCCCCCATTTTCCCCCCAGCAAAAGCGTTTGATTGGATTGATATATAAATTGGGAAAGGCCGATCCAGGCCGTGAGATCTTCGTCGGCAAAGGGGGGAAGTGCCGCATCCCCGTCAACGTTGGTGAATTTATCGGATGTCCACAACTGTAAATACTGGGAAAAATAAAAGCCTGGCCCGGCCGGGGGACCACCATCCAGAAAACTTGTGAATCCAAGGTTCACCGATGGCAGGTCATAGGCCCGGGCCGTCCCGGTGGGGAGAATGAGGGTACAGCACAACAATAGTAAAGCCGGCAGAACAAGTCGTTTCATTGGGGATCTCCTTTGCTGAAAAAATCGGGCTTGATCATAATATTGTTCACATTGGGGGGGGACAGGCTTGCCCCATGAGGTTTTTGTTGAAAAAAGTCTTTATTTTTTAAAGACTTGTCAAAAAAACAACAAGACAAACCCAAGCCCGTTGCCACATCAAGCATGGCGGGTGGCAGATGTTATGATCATGCCCCAAAAATCATCTTGACAAAAAAAGTGAAAACTGAGATTTTGTTTCTACCAAAAGAAACGTTGAATGTATAGATAATTTTTTATTTAAAGGAGAGCAGCGTGGCCGTAAAAATATTCCTGGATGAAACAGACATCCCCAAACAATGGTACAACATTGCAGCAGATCTGCCCGGAACCCCCAATCCCCCCCTGGGACCTGACGGCAATCCCATCAGCCCGGACATGCTGGCCCCTGTTTTCCCCATGAACCTCATTGAACAGGAGATGAGTCAGGAACGCTGGATTGATATCCCCGGAGGCGTTCTGGATCTTCTGTATCGATGGCGTCCATCTCCCTTGCGCCGGGCCGTTCATCTGGAAAAGTACCTGGGCACCCCGGCCAAAATATTTTTTAAGGATGAGAGTGTCTCCCCGGCGGGCAGCCATAAACCCAACACCGCCGTGGCCCAGGCCTGGTATAACAAAGAATTCGGCATTAAAAAACTCACCACCGAGACCGGGGCAGGGCAGTGGGGCAGTGCGCTTTCCCATGCCTGTGCCTTGCTGGACATGGAATGCAAGGTATTCATGGTGAAAATCAGTTTTGACCAGAAACCCTTCAGAAAGGCCATGATGGAAACCTGGGGGGGCACCTGCATTGCCAGTCCTTCCATGGAAACCAATGCGGGCCGGGAGATTCTGGCTAAATACCCGGACACCCCGGGAAGCCTTGGCATGGCCATCAGCGAGGCGGTGGAGGCAGCCGTAACCGACACCACCGGACAGACCCGTTATTCCCTTGGCAGTGTCATGAACCATGTGATGCTCCACCAGACCATCATCGGCCTTGAGGCCCAGAAACAGCTGAAAATAGCGGGCATTAAAAAAGTGGATACGGTTATCGGCTGTGCCGGCGGCGGCAGTAATTTTGCCGGTCTTGCCTTTCCCTTTGCCCAGGACAAGATCAACGGCCAGGACATTGAGATCATTCCCGTGGAACCGGCCTCCTGTCCCACCCTGACCCGGGCACCCTTTGCCTATGACCATGGCGATGTGGCAAAAATGACCCCCATGCTGGCCATGCACTCCCTGGGCCATGATTTTGTGCCGGCCCCCATCCATGCCGGCGGGTTGCGTTATCATGGCATGGCTCCCCTGGTTTCCCAGGCCGTGGCCCATGGATTGATGAATCCCATGTCCATCAAGCAGCTGGAATGCTATGAAGCGGCCATGATCTTTGCCAGAACAGAGGGCATGATTGTGGCCCCGGAAACCAGCCACGCCATTGCCGCCACCATCAGAAAGGCAAAGGAGGCCAAGGAAGAGGGAAAAGAAAAGGTTATCATCTTTAACTTGAGCGGCCATGGACTCATGGATCTCAATGGGTACAGCCGTTATATGGCCGGGGAACTGGTTAATCTTGAACTCTCCCAGGAAGAGCTTGATGCCACCCTGGAAAGAAGCATAAAGGGCAACCCTGTTCCCAAACTTTAATATTGGGGGGCAGGCTTGGCTTATGGGCGTTTTTGTGACCATGTGCTGGAATGCCCGGGTGGTTTAAATTTTTGGGGCGGTCCGTTGGGTCGCCCTTATTTTTTTATAGCTCTTCACAGGAGCTATAAATAGTTATTGAGGGGTGTTTACATGGATGAAGATAAGTTTGATATGGAACGGGGATATTGTAGACGTCTGGGCCATGATGTGGATTTTTCTTATTGTCGCATGGCAGGTCAAGGCATTCCCTGCTTTAAGATTTTTGACTGCTGGTACGAACGTTTTGACATCAAGGAGTTCATGGCATCCCATTACACACCCCAAGAGATCAAGGCCCTGCTGATTCCTCCCCAGGATAAGGTTTCCACACTCTACGATCTCATTGAAAAGGCCAGAAAGGCCAGTCTCTAATATTCTGGATTTTGGGCTTGGTCACAATTCGTCCATATGGTGGCTCATCGTGTGTCATGGGGCACAGGGTGTGATTAAATACCATTTATTGTTTGACCGCGTTGTTGAAAACGGTATACTGCATGGGAATGCGTTTAAGTGATTACATTTGCAGCAAACTCACCAACAGATGAAAAAGCGGTCCAGGATGTATGAAACGATTAAAACTTGCCAAGACCTTTTATTCAAAACTCAATGGCGTTCCGGATACAACACTGACTTACCTCGGGTCGCCGGATACCGTGGCCCTGGTACCCGGCGCACCACCTTTCGTAAAATTAAAACTCCTGGTGCGGGAAAACGATGTCGTTCAAACAGGTACTCCGCTGCTTGAGGATAAACGAGATCCCATGGTTCAATGGGTTTCCCCCGGTGGCGGCACCATTGAGGCCATTGTTCGGGGGCCTCGACGGGTGGTTAAGGAAATTATTATTCGCCTGGACAGCGATAGCGAACCCGCTGACACCTTTGCCCCCATTCCCAGTGAAATCTTTGATGGCATGCCCCGGGAAGCCCTTGTTGAATTACTGAAACAACGGGGTGTCTGGTCCCTTATCCGGCAGTTTCCCTTTATGGATATTCCCGATGCCACCTCTCGGTTTCCCATGGCCGTGATATCCCTTCATACCGGTGATCCCTTTGCCCCGTCACCGTCTGTTTATTTAAAAGACCAGCAGGCTAGCTTTCTTCATGGCCTTGCCATTCTTGAAAAGCTCTCCGAAAAACTGGTTGTGACCACTCCCCAGCAATTTCTTTCTCCACTTAAAATAATGGGTCTGTCCCATGAGGTGACCCATGTTACTCAGAACCAGTATCCCGCCGGAGATCCCGGTGTTATTCTGTATCAGATTAAAAAAAGTGTCGCCGATAATCGCGCCTGTACCATGGCGCCCCAGGATCTCATTGCCATGGGCAGCCTTTTTTTAACCGGGCAGTATTATACAAAACGCATCTACGCGGTTGGAGGCACATCAGAAAGGCCACCGGCCCATTATATGACCCGTATGGGAACTCCGCTTACCCATCTTTTGGGGGATATCCAGGCAGGCAGGGGGGTGATTACCGGCGGTTTGTTCACGGGCGAACTTACCCGGATCAATGATCACATGGGGATACAAACTTCTTCGGCCATTGTCATGGATGCCGTGGACAAAGATGCCTTCTTCGGATTTGCATGGCCGGGGCGGGATCTGCTGTCTGAATCCCACACTTTTTTATCCAGCCTGGGATCAGCATCCCTTTCCATGGATGCCACCCTCCATGGAGAAGAAAGGGCCTGCGTCAACTGCGGCTGGTGCGATAAAAAATGCCCGGTGGATCTGCTGCCCCAGTTCATCATGAAGGCTGCGGGGGCAGGGGAGATGGACGAGGCCCTTTCCCTTGGATTGCTGGACTGCACCGGGTGCGGCCTTTGCACCTTTGTGTGTCCATCAAAAATTGACCTGGCCGCCATCATGGACCTGGCCGCACAGACCTGTTACAGGGATCGGATGATGTCATGAATCCATTAAAAAGTTTGTTTGAAAAAACAGATCCCCATTTTAAAAAACACGGACGATTTTCACGCTTCAAGGGCATATACACGGCCACCCGCACCTTCTTTTTTCTGCCCTCTCCGGTGACACAAACAGCTCCCCATGTCCGGGACAATATTGATCTGAAGCGGTTCATGAGTTTTGTTATTCTGGCCCTGCTGCCGGTGACGCTGTTTGGCATGTTCAATGTGGGATACCAATACCACGGGGGCCAAGCCGGTTTGCTTGAAATGTTTTTAACCGGCGCTTCCCATGTGCTTCCCATCATTGCGGTGTCCTATGGGGTGGGGTTTTTCTGGGAAATTGTCTTTGCCACGGTGAGGGGGCATGAGGTCACAGAGGGTCTTCTTATCACAGGGCTTTTATTTCCCTTGACCCTGCCGCCCACCATTCCCCTGTGGCAGGTGGCATTGGGGATCTCCTTCGGGGTGGTCATGGGAAAGGAGGTGTTTGGGGGTACGGGACGAAACCTCTTAAATCCCGCGCTGACGGCCCGGGCCTTTGTGTTTTTCTCCTATCCGGTTTCCATGTCCGGCAATGCCGTGTGGCAGGTGACGGTCCCCGGGGTGGATGGGGTTAGTTCTGCCACCGCGCTTTCCGTGGGGGGTACCGGTGGACATATCCAGGAGATGATTGTTAACGCCGGATTTTCCCTGGATCGATTGTTCTTTGGCCTGCATCCGGGCAGTATCGGTGAGACCTCGGCTTTTTTATGCTTTGCCGGTGCTGTATTTTTAATGATCACCCGGGTGGCAAGTTTTCGTATTATCCTTGGCGGCATTGCCGGGGTGATAAGCACAGCACTGGTTTTCCAGGCTTTGCCCGGACCCGCAGATACCTGGTTTTCCGCAGGGCCCTTGTATCATCTTTTTTCCGGGGGCTTTGCCCTTGGCATTTCATTCATGGCAACGGACCCGGTGTCCGCCCCGGGTACGGACAGTGGGCGGTGGATTTACGGGTTTTTCATCGGATTTTTCACGGTGCTCCTCCGGGCGGTGAATCCTGCCTATGTGGAGGGGGTGATGCTTTCCATTTTGTTCATGAATGTTTTTTCTCCGCTGATAGATCATGTGACGATGAAGATCAAGGCAGCCCGGAGGATTCCCAATGTCTGAAAAATATGAAAAATCCGAAAAGGCCAAAAGAATCCATGCCGTTAAATTTGCAGCCCTTGTTTCTGCGGTGTGTTGTCTTCTCATCACCGGCGCTTCCACGGGATTGAAACCCTTTCAACAGGAGAATCAAACCCTGGACCGGCAGAAAAACATTCTCCGGGCTGCAGGAATCATAACCATGGAGACCACAACCTCCCGGGTTCAGATCCAGTCGCTGTTTCAGTATAAAATCCATGAAGTTACGGTGGATGCCAGGGGAAATTTCATGGAAAAAGGGACGGGGGAGGGACTGAGCCTTTATCTATATCAGGAAGATCAGACCCTGAAGGCCTATGTTATTCCCATTGAGTCCAGGGGGTTGTGGGGAAAAATAAAGGGTTACATGGCCCTGAAAGCCGATGGGGAAACCGTTGCCGGGTTCACCGTGTACAGTCATTCGGAAACCCCGGGTCTGGGGGGAGAGATTGAAAAGGCATGGTTTCAGAAAAACTTCATCGGCAAGAAAATTTTTAATGCTGCCCATGAATTTGTATCCATTGGCATTGCCAAAGGCAGTGTGGATGCACTGGCCGAAGATGCCCGGGCCAACCATGTGGACGGCATCAGCGGAGCCACCCTCACGGGGAAATATCTCACCCAGGGGCTTAAACAAAACCTGGAGCGGTATGAGGCGGTGTCGGTGAGACTTCGCCAGGGGCAGCAATAGGGGCAATATAACCTGCATCTCCTGGTGGACACAACGAATAATGGGTCGTAGACGCGGAGCCAAATGGCATTATGCCGCCGCCCCCCCGACGGGCAATGGTCCCGGACCGGAACTGTAGACAGCTCGATTGTCCGGTTCCTATTGCCCATCGGGGGGGCGGCTCTGCTGAGGTTGCCTTGGAGGCTGTCTTTTCATATAAACCCGCATGTCCTGGCGGACACAACGAATATTGAAAATGGTAAATGGCATTATGCCGCCCCTCCCCCGACGGGCAATGGTCCCGGACCGGAACTGTAGACAGCTCGATTGTCCGGTTCCTATTGCCCATCGGGGGAGGGGCTCAGCTGAGGTAGACTTGAAAGCGACCTTTTCATATAAAAAAAAATGGGTCGTAGACGCGGAGTCAAATGACATTATACCGCCCACCGACGGGGGGCTGGTGTGGAGATTTACATAAAGGGAAATACAAGGTATGGGCAGTGAGAATCTAACGCTGAAAGAGACTTTTTTCCGGGGGATATGGAAGGAAAACCCAGTGGCGTACCAGGTGCTTGGCATCTGTTCGGCCCTGGCGGTCACCGTACAGATGAAGACCGCCATTGTCATGGGGCTTGCCTTGACCGTGGTGACGGGCTTGTCCAATTTTATTATTTCCCTGTTGCGCAAACAGATCCCTTCCACCATCCGCATCATTGTGGAACTGACGGTGATCGCCTCCCTTGTCATTGTCATTGACCAGGTGCTCCAGGCCTTTTTGTATGATATCAGCAAGCAGTTGTCGGTGTTTGTGGGGCTGATCATCACCAACTGCATTGTTCTGGGCCGGGCCGAGGCCTTTGCCCTGGCCAATCCGCCGTTGCCCGCCCTGCTTGATGGGCTGGGAAACGGTCTGGGATATGGACTGATCCTGGTGGCCGTGGCCTTTGTGCGGGAACTTCTGGGGGCCGGGAAAATCATCGGTATTTCTGTGGTGCCCCAGGCGTGGATGGATGCAGGCTATGCCCACATGGGCTTAATGGTGCTGGCCCCCGGCGCTTTTTTTATCATCGGGCTTCTGGTGTGGCTGAAAAACAGCCTGCCCGGGGCCTCCCACGAAGAAAAAACCGGACAGTAATAATTTCGGATCGGGTTGTTATGACGCCCGGAAGAAATCAACAAACGTGTCAATAACCCAAGCCAGGCGTCGACCATGGAAAAACCATGACTGACGAGCAGTTTTACGGGATGGGTCTTTATGTATAAAGAGGTGGTATGACGGATCTTCTGAGCCTGTTCATCAATTCGGTGTTCATCGGTAATATCCTGCTCTCCTATTTTTTGGGGATGTGTTCGTTCATTGCCGTGTCCAACAACATTGAAACCTCCGTGGGGCTGGGGTTTGCGGTGATTTTTGTGCTCACCATCACGGCCCCCGCCAACTGGGCCATCTACCACTGGCTGCTGGCCCCGGGGGCATTGTCCTGGGCGGGCCTGGGACATCTTGATTTAAGTTTTCTTAAATACATCACCTTTATTGCCGTCATTGCCGCCATTGTCCAGGCCGTGGAGATGATCATTGATAAATATTCTCCGGTGCTTTATTCAGCCCTGGGGGTTTTTCTGCCTTTGATCGCTGTTAACTGCGCCATTCTGGGAACGGCTCTTTTCATGGTGGAGCGGGAATACACCCTTGTGGAGTCCATTGTGTTTGGGGCAGGCTCCGGAACGGGCTGGATGCTGGCCATCACGGCCATGGCCACCATTAAAAAGAAAATGCGCTATGCAGATGTTCCCCAGGGGCTTTCGGGCTTTGGGATTACCATGATTGTGGGGGGACTTATGGCCATGGCGTTTATGATGTTTTCCGGTATTACGCTTTGAGTGGGTGGGGCGGCATAATACCCTTTGGCTCCGCGTCTACGAGCCAATATTCGTTGCCCGTTATAAAGGGGGATTGATGTGATTTACCTGGTCAGTCTGATTGTTTTTTCCATGGTGATTTTGCTGCTGGTGGGCATGCTTTTGTTTGTGGATGCCAGGGTTTCGTCCACCGGAGAGAAAAGCATCACCATCAATGGAAATACCCAGAACAGCTTGACGGTGACGGGCACCCCGTCTCTTTTGTCCGCCCTGGGAAGCAATGGCATTTTTCTGCCATCGGCCTGCGGCGGCAGCGGTTCCTGCGGCATGTGCAAGTGTGTGGTACAAGAGGGCGGCGGGGCCATCCTGCCCACGGAGCTGGCCCATTTAAGTCCCAGGGATAAACAGATGGGCCGACGGCTGTCCTGTCAGCTCAAGGTAAAAGATGATATGAAAATCCAGGTGCCGGAATCCATCTTCGGCATCACAAAGGTGGGTGCCCAGGTGGTATCCAACAACAATATTTCCACCTACATCAAGGAGCTGGTTCTCCGGCCCGATGAGCCCATGGTTTTTAAAGCCGGAAGTTATATCCAGATTGACGTGCCCGAATATGAGTTGTGTTTCAAGGATTTTTCCATTGACAGCCGGTATGTGAGTGAATGGAAAAAATACAATCTTCTGGAATTGACATCCACCGGCATGAGTCCGGGATTTAGAGCCTATTCCCTGGCCAACCCCCCCCATGAGAATGATATTTTAAAGATGACGGTGAAAATCGCCACCCCCCCTGCCGGAACCATGGGAATTCCCCCGGGATTCGGGTCCTCTTATGTGTTTGGATTGAAACCCGGCGATCGCGTATCCGTCAGTGGTCCCTATGGCGATTTTTTTGTTAAGGACACCGACTGTGAAAAATGCTTCATGGGCGGTGGTGCCGGAATTGCCCCCCTGAGAAGCCATGTGCTGGATCAGCTGGAGGGAGCCAAGAGCACCCGGAAGGTGAGTCTGTGGTATGGTGCCCGGACCCGCAAGGATATCTGTTACCATGACACCTTCACCAACATGGAGAAAACCTACCATAATTTTTCCTACCATGTGTGTCTTTCCCGGCCCGACCCGGAAGCGGGCTGCTGGGAGGGATTGTGCGGCTATGTCCAGGATAATCTGGCAAAGGAGTACCTGGCCCAGCATGAAGATCCTTCCGAGATTGAGTTTTACCTTTGCGGTCCCCCGGAAATGGTGGACTCCATTGTGGAGACCCTGGACAGCTTCGGGGTGGATGAGGATATGATTTTTTATGATAAGTTTTGATATCTGGGATTTTTCTTCTTCAATTGGTGAATATTTTTATGATTTTTTTGTATTCGAGGTTTAACTTGAGGATCAAGCTTGAAGGGGAATGTAAGATCTCAATAACCCGGGGTTATAAAGCCTGCTTACCCTTTAAACACCGGGTGCTATTCAAAAGGATGCCCTGAATGCCTGGACTTATTGAGAACTTACAGGGGAATGTTTTTATTCAATTTTAATGGCTACCCATCTAAGCCGGGATATTTTTAAAGATTCTTATGTGGATAATTAGCTTTTGATCCCTAAGTTTCAGGATATCAAGATGTTTGATTTTAAAAATCCTGACTTAAGTAGGTAGCCTAAGAAAGCCAGGGAGAAATAATCTGATGAAAATATTGATTGGCGAAGATGACATGACCTCCCGTATCATTCTGGATTCTATACTGAAAAAATGGGGTTTTATTCCCGTTCTGGCATGCGACGGAAAAGAGGCATGGAATATCATGCAGTCCGACGATGCCCCGAAACTTGTCATTTTAGACTGGCAGATGCCTGAAATGAACGGAATTGAGGTGTGTCAGATGATCCGTAAGGTGGAAACAACTGATCCCCCCCATGTAATCATCTTGACCTCAAAGGATGAAAAAAAAGATATTGTCACGGCTCTTGATGCCGGTGCAAACGATTTTATTTCAAAGCCCTATAACAATGAAGAGTTGAGAGCCAGGATCAATGTCGGTAAACGGATGGTAGAATTACAGGCCGCCCTGGGAAAGGCATTCAGGGCACTGGAACATGAAGCCATGCATGATCCGCTGACCAACATTTACAACCGCCGGGCCATTTTAAAACTGATGGAAAAAGAGATGGCTCGAGCAAGGCGGGAAAAATCCCATCTGTGCATTGCCATCTGTGATTTGGATAAATTTAAACTGGTAAATGATATATATGGGCATCGGGCCGGCGATGAGGTGTTAATCGCCTTTACCCGGCTGACCCAGGAAAAATTGAGGGAGAACGATCACCTGGGCCGGTATGGCGGCGAAGAGTTCCTGATTGTGGCACCCGGATCAACCGGAATAGAAAAACAGACCATGTTTGAACGGGTCTGCGATTATATTCGAAATACTCACATCAACACAGAAGCAGGCGATATCTCCATTTCAGTCAGTATAGGTGTGGCCCGATATACAGGGGTTGAAAGTGGTGACCTATTGTTGGCTGCCGCAGACATAGCATTATATCATGCAAAAGAAACTGGCAGAGACCGTGTGATTTATGCTGCTGATATAAAAAACAAATCTTAATATCCAAAGTAAATATTCGGCCAGCGGTCCAAATAGTCAAATATGAAACGCTGGCCAAAAATTTACATCACCAACCCGAATAATTATTACCCAAAAGGAACTCTCGTATGAAACACTCTTACAAATCAGGCGCCATCATTCTTTATTTTTTCTGGATGATGTTGTCTGCCAGCGTGTGCAGTGCCAGACAATATACCTTGGGGCTTGTGGAGTGGGAACCCTGGGGAACCGCCTATGTTGCCGAACAAAATGGATTTTTCAAATCAGAAGGAATCAATGTTAAGGTGATCCAGTTCCCCGAGTATAAAAACGGCAGTGTCAAAGCCTTTAAATATGGGAAGACCGATTTTTCCATCATGATGATCGGCTCTGCCGCCGACATGATTGAAAAACGGCCCAGATATATCATTATTCATGAGCATTGCTGGTCCCACGGTGGAGATTTATTTATTCTGTCATCAAAATTTTCAGATATCAGCCAGATCAAAAACAGAAAAATCGGCATGTATACCACCCAGGTTCCTGTCCTTTTTTTTCTGAACAAGGTGCTTGAACAAAAATTTCTTTCCTTTGCCGACTTTGATCTGGTGGAAGTCAGCAACACCATTCAGCTAAATCAGGCGTTCAGGGAGGGTATCTTCTCCGCCATTATCAGCTATGATACGGATG
Organism: uncultured Desulfobacterium sp.; assembly: GCA_963674605.1. GTDB lineage: Bacteria > Desulfobacterota > Desulfobacteria > Desulfobacterales > Desulfobacteraceae > Desulfocicer. Next base: position 5,018,619 of record OY771474.1, read on the forward strand.
CATCTATTGTGATAAAAGACGGAACAGGAAAGCTTTCAAATACATCCGCTGATTTTCCAGGTGTCATCCCCGAGGGTATTGTGGTGCAAAAAGATATTTTTACAGAATTTCCCAATGATGTTGCCAGATTTCTAAGGGCATGGTTTCGCAGTATCAAGTGGCAGAATGATCCGGAAAACACCCAGGTCTATTTTAAGCTTCTCAATAAAACCATGTTTAAAAAAAATCCCCGGACAGATCAGGAGTTTATAGAAATCATGGCCAGCGGAAAACTGCACCGAACCCTGGATGACATCAAATATGCAGATACTAAAGGGATGCAGACCTATTTAAAAGAGCTGCTCTCATTCATGAAGGACCAAGGAATGATTGTCAGAACGGATAACCCTGACGATTATTTTTCAGGAGAAATGGCCATACAAGAGGCAGGAAAAATATTTAAATGAAAAAAACATGGACATTACCGGTAATATTCTCCGGTCTGGAAAAAACAATGATTTTCTGGTTTATCCTGATCATGTTTATCCCCTTGTTCATCATCATCAGCATTGGATATTTCACTTCAAAAGAGGTTATTACCAGTGATGCTCAAACCATACTGACCATAAAAACCTATGCCGAAGCCAAACGTATGGAATCACATGTTTCCCAAATAATGCTTGAACTGGAAATTCAATCAAAAAATCAAAACAACCTGCTATTTTTTAATAAAATTAAAAAGGCATTTGAAATAAGCGGCCAATCGCCAATACTATTTACCAAGTCCTATGAATGGATGGAAATGGCCGATCAGGAAGGCGGCATGTTAAGAGATTTTCAAAAAATATATAATTATGCCGACATCCTCTTTATTGACCCCAACGGAAATATCCTTTTTTCAGTGTCACAGGAGGATGACCTGGGTATCAATATTTTTAAAGACCAGAATGGTGATACCCTGTTGGCCAAAGCTGTAAAAAATGTTCAGAATGAGAATAGACCGTCATTTTCTGGTTTTGAGAGGTATTCATCATCCAACAGTGGAGTTGCCGGGTTCTTTGTCAGGGACATGATTGATATAACCGGGCAAAGAATCGGTTTCATCGTATTTAGGGTCAACCCGGAACCCTTTATCCCCTCCCTTGTCAGTGAATTCGGCGTGGCGGAAAATGTCAAAAGTTATCTGATTAAAGATAATCTGGTGATTCTGTTCAGTGCGTCACTTGAAAAAAAAAACATAGATCTGGCAAATTATCTTGACACGGCATTGGCAAAAAAATGGTATACAGTACACATGGGCATAGATGACACTGATCGCGAACTGTACCACAATATCATGTTTTATAATAACAAAACCGGCAAAGAGGTGATTGGATTTCTTTATGAAATTCATATTCTGGACAAGCGTTATGCCCTGGTTACTGAGATCGATAAAAAACATATTTTCAAAGCCGTTGTAGATCTTCTAAAATATATACTTGTTGTAACTATTTTTATAGTGGTTATGGTCAGCCTGCTTGCCGTCAAGGTGGCCCGGCATATCACGATTCCCATAATTGATCTGACCCACAGTGCCGCCCGGGTGGCAAAAGGCAATTACGATGAGGTCATTCGTATAAATTCCGACAATGAAATCGGGACTTTGGCCAGAAATTTCAATGAAATGATTCATAATTTAAAAGTATCCATGAAAAGCAAGGAAAAAGAGATCCAAAAACGCCGGGAACTTGAGCAACGGACACAGCAGGCCCTGGAAACCACCCAAACCCTTGTTGAGAATATCCCTGTGGGCATCATCCTGGTGGGGCCGGACAAACGGATACGCAAAGCAAATAACACCGTCCTTAAAATGATAGGGATAGATTCCGATCAGGAGATTATCGGCTCTTTGTGTCATCATCATAGTATCTGCCCGGCTGAAACCAGACAGTGTCCTGTTTTTAACCTGGGCCAGAAAATGGAGAACACTGAAACCACTTTGTTAACAAAAGGCAATGAAGAACTCTCCATTTTGAAGACCTGCCTGCCCATCCGGCTGGAAGGAGAAGATCTGGTGCTTGAAACCTTTGTGGATATTACGGAAAGAAAAAAAATAGAAACCGTACTGGCAGACAATTTAAAAACGCTGTCCGAGTCAAACAAGCGCCTTAAGGTACTGGTTTCAGGTACTGTGGAGCGGGAAAAAAGAATGGTTTTGTTAAAACAGGAGGTCAACGATCTGCTACTCAAATCAAATCGTAAACGAAAATACAAGGCTCCCGGTGAGATCCATGACCAGGGATTTAAACTATAAACGGATTTAGATTTTTATTTCTGAGTTTCGTGTTATTTTGGCAAGAGAATTAAAAAAACTTTTTGGTTCTGGCTTGTCCGGATTAGTAGGAGATATATCCATTACTGAATATCATCCAAAACAACGTTCCATTGCCAGGAATCTTACCATTGGTATGATCATAACCATTGTGGTTGTATCGCTTTGTACTATTTTGGCAACCTATTATTTTACGTCAAAAAATGCCAAAGCACAGATGGAGACCAATGCAGATAATCTGATTGATTCCATATCCAAACTGGTTGCATTTTCTTTATGGAATTTTGATGAGGAGGCCGTACAGAATATTGGGTATGCCTTTGCCTTAAATGAAAGGATTTCAAGACTCAAAATCATTGATTCTAAAGAAAAACCGTTTTTTGATATGTACAAAGGGAATGCCTCCCATTTGATAAACAGAACGCAAAAAGTATTCTATCAAAGTACACGTGTCGGCCGTGTTGATATTGAACTGACATCAGATTATATCAAGGAAAGGAACCAACAATTAATTTTGTCGGGAATCCTTACGCTTATCAATTTGTTTTTTTTGATTGTTGCCGTCAAGTTGCTTTTAAGACGCTATTTAAACAAGCCCATCCTTTATTTCAGCAAAATTGTTGCCCAGTACGGGGAAGGGTATTATGATTTTCCAGAAAAAGAGGTGCCTGTTAAAGAATTTGAGCATTTTATAGAGATTCTCAAAATAATGGGTGGAAAAATCTCCTCACAAATGGCCAAACTCCACCAATCCCAAATTGAACTGGAGACACAGGTCAAACACCGGACTGCTGAACTTGAGGAATCAAACCGGCATTTGGAAGAAAAAATCATTCGTGAAAAAGAGTTGCAAACCAATCTTGAAGCTCAGTTACTCCAGCTCTCTGAACGAACAAAGGAGCTTGCCAGAGAAAAAAAACGCCTTGAGCAGATACAGATCGCATCCATCAATATGATGGAAGACCTTATGACCTCCGGGGAAGAAGCCAAAGCTGCCACCCGGTCAAAAAGTGAATTCCTTGCCAATATGAGCCATGAAATCCGCACCCCCTTAAACGGTGTCATCGGGATGACCGGTCTTTTGCTGGACACCAGCCTTACCAAAGAACAGAAACATTTTGCCGACATCATAAAAAACAGCGGAGAATCTTTATTAACCGTTATTAATGATATCCTTGATTTTTCAAAAATAGAAGCCGGCAAGCTTGAGATGGAAAACATTGATTTTGATCTGCGATCGCTGCTGGATGATTTTTCATCCATGATGGCGTTAAGGGTTGAGCAAAAGAACCTTGAACTGATCTGTGCCGCCTCCCCGGATGTGCCATCTTTTCTCCAGGGTGATCCGGGGCGTCTTCGACAGATACTTGTCAATCTTCTGGGAAATGCCGTTAAATTTACTGAAAAAGGGGAAATATCCATACTCATATCTCTGGAACAAGAGACAGCGACAGATGTTATGTTGATGTTTTCCGTCAAAGACACCGGTATCGGAATACCCAAAGAAAAACATGAGCTGCTTTTTCAAAGTTTTACCCAGGCGGATGCCTCCACCACCCGGAAATTCGGGGGCACCGGTCTGGGCTTAACCATCAGCAAAAAACTGTCTGAAATGATGGGGGGGAAAATCGGTGTGAACAGTGAAGCCGGTAAGGGGTCTGAGTTCTGGTTCACCGCCTGGTTTCAACGGGTGGCGGAACCTGCAGTACCCGATCCCGCTGTACAAAAATTGAATATGCAGGGATTGCATGTCCTCGTAGTGGATGACAATGAGACCAACCGCGAGATACTCCAGCGGCAGATTTGTTCCTGGGGGTGCCGAGTAGAACTGGCATCCGCAGGCGCCCAGGCCCTGCAAAAGCTCAATCAGGCCATGGAAGAAAAAGATCCGTTTAACATCGCTGTCCTGGATATGCAGATGCCGGTCATGGATGGCCTGATCCTGGGCAAAATCATCAAGGCTGATGAAAATATCAGATCGGTCCATTTGGTCATAATGACCTCAATGGGACAAATGGGTGATGCCATCCAATTTAAAGAAATAGGATTTGCCGCCTATTTAGCAAAACCGGTAAGTCATTCAGAACTGTTGGGCTGCCTGTCTGGGATTATTGCGGGTGAGATGGACACCCGGCATGGAAAAAGCATTATCACTCCGCACACGGTTCGGAAACTTGAACGGAAAAACAGCCACATTCTTCTGGTAGAAGACAATATTACCAACCAGCAGGTGGCCACAGGCATCCTGAAAAAACTGGGACTTGTTTCTGTAAGAACTGCCGCAAACGGTGCTGAAGCGGTAAATGCCCTTGAAGAAGCATCTTTTGATCTTGTGTTAATGGATGTGCAGATGCCGGTCATGGATGGTCATGAGGCCAGTCGGAATATTCGTATAATTGAAGTCGAATCAGGCAGGAAACGAATCCCCATCATCGCCATGACCGCCCATGCCATGAAAGAAGATCGGGACAAATGCATTGAATCTGGAATGGATGATTATATCTGCAAACCCATCGATCCCACAACCCTTTTAGAAGCCCTGGAACGGTGGCTGCCCAACAAAAAAGCATCAACAAATCCCAAGGCCCCTAAACCTGGTGGTCATATACCTGAAACAATTAGTCCTGTAACAGCGGACAAAGCCTATTTAAAGATATTTGATGCAGATATTTTAAAAGAACGCCTCATGAATGACACCGAGCTTATCCAGAAGGTCCTGGATGGTTTTTTAGGTGATATGCCCCGACAGATTCAAGCACTTGTATTTTTTGTTGATGACAAAAATACGGATGATGCAGGCAGACAGTGCCATCAAATCAAGGGCGCTGCAGGCAATGTAGGGGCTGATACCTTAAGAGCGCTTGCCCATGATATGGAGAACGCGGCAAAAGCCGGGGATCTGGATAGACTTAAACGGCTTACGCCGAAGCTTTCAACCGCATTTGATCAATTAAAACATGCCATGGAGGCGTTCATTGATGAGTATAATAACCGCTGAAAATTCCGCAAGAAATATGACTTAAGTTTTCGGACCATTTTCAGTGAAAAATAGGGATACAGACCAAAAATATGGAGGAAAAACCGAATGGACATATTAATTGCTGAAGATGATTCCACCACGAGAATGATGCTTCAAGGGATATTGAACAAATGGGGATTTAACTCGGTCTCGGCCGTCAACGGGAAGGATGCCTTGGCCATCCTGCAAAAAAAAAACTTCCCCCCCATTGCCCTTCTGGACTGGAACATGCCCGAAATGGATGGCATAGATGTCTGCCGACGGGCACAAACAATTCAGGTACAGGTTCCAGTATATATTATCATGCTGACGGTGCGTGACAGCAAAGATGACATCGTAAAAGGGCTTGAGGCCGGTGCAGATGATTACATAACCAAGCCGTTTGACGAGAACGAACTGCGGGCTCGCATCAATGTGGCCAAAAGGATGGTGGAGACTCAGTTTGCATTATCCCAAAAAGCAATGGAACTCAGCCAGACCCTGAAACATGTAAAAACACTCCAGGGAATCATTCCCATCTGTTCTTTCTGCCATAAAATCCGTAACGATATCCAAGCATGGGAGAGATTGGAAAGCTATATTCAGAAGCATTCCGATGCTAAATTCAGCCATGGGATCTGTCCGGATTGTGAAAAAATACATTATCCAGACATTGATAACGGCCACTGAAAGATATGGCAGGAAATTTATCTGCTGCACGGTCAAAGCTTAATTTTAGGATTGCCGATTTCCAAAGATGCCGTGGTGTAACACTCTGCGGTATGTACAATCCTAAATTTTAGCCTTGACTATGCACTACCAATGATTATCAGTGACAGAGTCGTCTGGCATCTTGGGTATGTGACCAGCAAAGGGGCTGATGCCTTAATACCATCCATATTTTTTTAAAATAGCTTGATGTTTATCAGAAATATTATCTAATGCTTCTTGGAACTTACGGATTAGTGAGTCAGGCGTGTCTTTATGAAAAGCGTAATAATCGCTTTCGGTATTCATCACAAAGACAATTTCAAATTCTTCTGGATCATATATTTTTTTGATTTCATCAAACACGTTTTTTTTATCATAAATAAAAAGATCTATTCTTCCGTTTTTTGCCTTTTTAATATTCTGCTTTAAACTATTTACGGTCATGAGTCTGCTTAGTCCAGCTGACTTTAATATTTGTTCAGAAGCATCATCTCTTATTACTCCAATAGAGTATTTTTTTGCATCTTCAAAGGAACTGATTTTTATTTTACTCTTCTTTAAACTCACAAGTGCATATTCAGATTTTGATATTGGGCCAACCCATTTAAAGAGAGGCTCTCTTTCTTTTGTTCGCACCATACTAAAAAGAACATGGTTTTTATTCGACTGTATTAGATTATATCCTCGAGGCCAGGGTAATAATTTTATTTTTTGTTCGGGATATCCCATTTCTTTCCACATCAGCTTTAACAAGTCAACCGTCAGTCCTTTTATTTCTCCATCCTCCATGTAATTCAAAGGTGGATAATCTTCAGTCATATAGACTAAATCCTCTACATCTTGAGCAAAAGCATTAAGTGATAATCCCATGAAAATAATGCATATTAAAAAAATAATTGGCTTTTTCATTTCGTCCCTTTTTTAAATTTTACAATTTGCCAGATGATTATATCTGGCTTGATTATAACTTCGGCCATGTTGAATATAATTGTTTAGGTCTAAAAAATAAATATTTTAATTGCAGGGTGTTACGATATGGATTCGTAAGTTCTCAATAAACCCGGGTAATAAGGCGCTCATAAGTCCTAAGTTTTCATTTTGGGTTTGGTCATAAGATGGGCCAGCCGTCACCGTTGGCGGGTCAACGGGGTCAGGCTTGTGTTATTGGCGTTATTGACAACAGCCTGTGCAAACGCCAAAGCCAACTATAATGCCAATAACGCAAGCCTGACCCCAGCCCAAAGTGGCCCATGCTGTGAGCAAGCCCCTTATTTACTATAGTTGACAAGTGTGGATGAATCTTTTAGATTCCTCAACAGGAAATATAGATTTAATAGGTGCCTTATCACTTGTAAAAGAAAGCAAATACCCATGGAAATACCCCAGATAATAAGCCCGGACGGGCACATATTCACCATAGAACCCCGGGAAGAAGACCAGGAGGTTCGCAATGCCGTATTTCATTTCACCGGTGTGTCAGATTATATCAGAGCTGCCGTCAATGAGAAAAAACCCTTCTGTTTCACCGGTAGAAGCGGCAATGCCCAGATTGGTCTTAACACCGTGCCCCGTACCCCGGAGACAATTCCGGTGGTGGAAGGGCAGGATGTCCTCCTGGACGGTTCCATTCATAATTTAAATCCCCTGCTTGACAATGTACTGGATCAGTTTCACAAGGGAGATGAAATCGGCCGCCTGGTGATCATGGACCCGGATCTGAGAATTCAGGATGTGCGCCATTATCTCCACAAGCGGCTGTTTGTGGGCCGGAAGGTCCGAAAAGGGTATTATGACGGATTTGAGATTCAGCAGGAAATTGATCCCCTCACCGGCAAGGCCTGCGATTATATTTCCGTGGCTCTGGAGCCTTATCAATATCGATTTGAACCCCATGCCATAAATCCCTCCAGCATCAATGCCGTCATTAAAAAAGGGCGCATTGCTCTGAACCGTATTCGCTCCAGAATTCCCCTGAACCTTAAAACCGCCCTGCTGCATCCCGGGGAGCTGTTTGTGGGGGCCATCAAGATTTCTCTGGGGGATATCTATGCGGTGATTGATCCTGTGATTGAGTCTGTGGGCCAGACCGGAGCTGGACCCGGAGACAAGTCTGTTGACGGGGGCGTGCGCCATCTGTCAGCCATGGTGCTGGACCCGTTCCGAACCTTCCGGGACCGCCAGGTGGAGCTGTACAATTATGGCGACACGGACATGGCACTGAACACCATCAGAATAAAGATCCGGTTTTTCCGCACCCAGAATCCCCTCACCGTCCCCCTGGAGAAAAGTAAGGTAAAAGAGGGTTATCGGCTGTGTGATCTGTTAACCAACGCCGAGGTGAGTAATCTGCTCCAGACCATTGAGCCTGATTCCCTGGGCATGATTTTAAACAAGGGCAACTTTGTGCCCATCCCCAAGGCCCTGAATCCCCATGGCGAGGCCCAGCTGGAGATGATCAAAAACTGCGTGGTGGAAAGTACCCAGCGAAAAGCCCACCCGGTACATCCCATGGACGGAAACGGAGCGTTTAAAAACACCCTGCAGAAACTGTCCGTGCTGGGGGGGGTGAACAGCCGGGTGTTCATCGGCCGCGCTTTTCCTGAAACCGAGGTGATGGACGCATTAAAGCGAAGTGGGCTGAGAACCTTTCTCATCAATGCCGACACCCCCTCCTTTGAAGATGATTATGTCAAAAAGATGATCAAACTCACCCATGCCGACCAGTCGGACTGTGAGTTTCTGCGCTATGATACCCAGATTGATAAGATTTACACCTTTTACCACGGCTGTTTCATGGAGCCCGACGACAAGGAGCGGTTTGACCGGGTAAGGTACTGGTTTGCCTTTTACGGGTCCCACAGCAATGAGGCCGATAATCGCTTGACCATAGATCTCTTGAACCGCCTGGCCGCACGGCTGGGGGATGAGATGGGCATTGTCCACGGCGGGGGACCGGGGCTTATGAAAGAGTCCAATGATCTGGCCCGGAAACACAATATCATGAGCGTGGGGGTGGCCATTGATCTGGAGGGGGAAAACCAGGCATCCCTTACCACCTGTGACGGATTGATGAAGTACAAAGAGGGCCTGAGACTGCCCCGCCAGGACCATATCCAGAAACTGAGCAACCTGCCCATCATCAACACCGGCGGGTATGGCACGGCAGAAGAGCTGGCCATTTCCATCACCTCCATGAAGCTCCATGAAAATCCCCTGGCACCCATTGTCCTGCTGGACCCGGATAATCTGTGGGAAGATGCCCGGAACCAGACCATTAAAATCGCCGAAAAAAAATATGGTCCGTCCTTTGCCCCACACTTGATTCATTCCTGCGGCACCGCCGTGGATGCCGTGCAGGTGGTGATTCAGTTTCTGGAGGATCCGGATAAATGGTATGTCCAGAAGAAAATTCCCATGGATATTGTTGAAAAAACACGCATTAAATCCAGACGGATTCGCAAAGAGACCCTGTGGCAGAATTATATTGAGGTGTTTGATCAGCCCAACTATCGATTGAAGTCATAATCGTCCACCTTGTACAGGCCTGTGTGCTTTCACTTGATGATCAAATGTCCGGGAGGGGTCTGCGTATCCGGCCCCTTTATTGCGACACCTTTTAAAAATATGATTCTTTCAGTTTAAAGGGGCTGTTCCGGGTATTGGGTCTGTGGGCGCATTTCCATTTTTCCGGTTTGGTCACCATATGGTTTGTTTGTCATAGTTGGTGGGGCCAACGGGGTCAGGCTATGTGGTATTAGAGCCTGAGTTTTTTATCAGGCTCTATGATTTTGTCAAGAGCCTGTGTTTAAAGGCAAATTTAAATAAAAGCGCCAATAACGCAAGCCTGACCCCTCTCTGATTAAGCGCGAACCGGGAAAATGGGAATGCGCCCGGGTCTGTGTTTTTTCAAATCCGAATTGCGTCCCTGCCTAAATCTTGCTTGACACCACCTCTGTGTCACGATATCCTTTATTTGTACATACCGGTTTCTTCCTCTTCTCATCATTAATATTCTAAGGCTCATCTCGGATTTCAGGGGCTTATCCGGTTTGGGTCAGGCTTGCGTTATTGGCATTATCATTGGGGGCTTTGGTTTGTATAAACAGACGGCGATAACGCCAATAACACAAGCCTGACCCCGTCGCAATAACCATTTTGATAAAAGACCCTGAAACACAATATGAGCCTATTCTAATCTGTTAAGTGTTTCTGATTGTTTCTTCTCTTTCTCTTTCTCCTTCTCCTTATGATTTCGTATTAGAATTATCCGGGTTGATCTGCAATAAATATTTAAATTATCTGTTTAAACACCGGGCATCGAAGAATCAACAGCACTCCCTTGGTTCGCGCTTTATGGCATTGTTTTTTACGGCTGTGACCTGTGGTTCCAGGATGCCCGGTTTTGATCATAACATATAGTGGACGACCTCGTGTCGGGGAGGGCTTGATCTAATTTCGGCCATTTAAATTGATTTTTTCGGAATGTAATAAGGTTATAAGTTCGATATTCAATATACATGAGCCGTCATATGACCCCAGCCCAAAGTGGACCATGTTGTGAGCTAGTCCGGGGATTCACCCTTAGTTTGTTTTCTATTTACCTGAAAATGAGGAGGGAAATTATGTTGAAGCTTGAAATGATTGAGGATTTGAGTATTTTTAAAGACTTTGAAAAATCGGAATTAAAAAAAATTCTCGAACTCTGTACCCTTGAGGAGTACCAAAAAGGAAACAGGCTCTTTTGCGAAGGCGATGCTGCCAAAGAAATGTGGATCGTCAAAGAGGGGGAAGTTCAGCTTCGTTTTGAAATGCCAGATTCAAAACCCAGCAGCACAGAGCAGTCCATGTCGTCCCATTATAATGAAAAACCGGAATCACAGGTTTTCGGGTGGTCCTGCTTTATTCCGCCATATAAAATGAGTTTGTCCGCCTATTGCGTGTCACGTCGATGCCAGGTGGTTAAAATTAAAAGTATTCTGCTCAAAAATCTCATGGAATCGGATCCGTTGATCGGTTTTAAAATAATGACATACCTTGTCCAGGTGGTGGGATACCGGTACAAACAGATGCAGGAAGAAGTCGTTAAATTTGTGGGTATTAATATGATGAATTCGTGGTGATCTGTATACAGACAATCATCACTTCCGGTCAGCAGGTGGCGGGCCCTGGTCATTTTTCCACCGGTGGTGACTTGTGACTCCACGGCGCCTGGCAATCTTTCAATGGGTCAGACCTGGCAGGTGTTCTGCCGGGCATCGTGGCTGTCAGGGGTCTTCATGTCACTGCATACCGGGTGTTCATCGTAAAAAGAGATTGTAGCAATTTTTCATTGAAGAAAGGAGGACAAGATGATCAATAAGAATATTCTCATCCCTTTGAGTTTGACTCTCAACGATGAAAAGTCTTTGAATTTTATCATTGATCGTTTTTCCATGGACACAGCGGTTACACTTACCCTTTTTCATGCCTATACTCCTGTTCTGGAAATTGATGTACGAAATAACCCCATCATGGAGAGAATGAATCAAAATTTGAGCTATCAAAGGGGGGTTTTGGATGATAAGAAAGCAGCCCTTCAGCAGACAATGCTCAGGCTTTTGACTAAGGGGTTCAACAAGACACAGATTCAGTGTGTTTTTATACCCATTAAAATGGATGTGGCCCAGGAAATTCTAAAATTTGCAAAGGCAGAGGGTATGGATCTGATTGTTCTGAGCCGAACCCCCAGCCGGGTTATCCGTTTTTTCACTCCCAGTGTTTCAAAAAAAGTGGCTGGCAGTATTGGCAAGGGCGTTGAAGTGATTATTCTGACTTGATTTAAAAGGAGGAACCCATGTCGTCACATAATAAAATTGATCTGGATATTTACCAGTTTATTCTGGAAACAGTGACATCGTCCAATACCTTGGATGCCATGAGTAATCAGCTCATTCAGCTGCTCATCGGCAGCATGAAAGTGAAAGGTGCCACGTTCTTTATGCTGAACGCCATGGAAGGCGAACTGGAAATTGTGGCTACCCAGGGGCTTAGCTCCGATTATCTTAATAAAGGTCCCATACTGGTGGATAAGAGTATAGAGCTTCCCTCCAACCGGGAGACCGTGATCATCCCTGACACCCATGCGTCCGATAAACTTCAGTATCCTGAAAAGGCAAAACAGGAGGGAATTCGTTCCATTGTTTCTCTGCCCATAAATGTAAAGGGCAAAACCATTGGGGCATTGCGCCTGTATCATTCTGAGGTGTGGACAATCACCCCACTTGAAAAAAGCCTGCTGGAATCGCTGGCCTTGAATCTTGGGATGGCGTTGAAATATTTTCGTCTGATCACCACGGTTGAAACCATCAGAGAAACCTTGGCAGATGTGCATCCGGTGTGGCTGTGAGCTCAGGGGGGTGTTGTTTCAGATCTATGATCTTGGTGCCCGTACCCCAGGTCTATATATATTCCAGGTCATCCGGCGGAACGCCGTTGCTGTCCCAGCCCATGGCGTTGTAGAAATCCAGGACCATCCCCTGAACCGTTTTTTCTGAAAGGATGCTTTTTGCTGTGTTGAAAAACATTTCCGGCAGGGTGTCTTCCGCCTTTTCCGGGGCATGGCGAAGGTTAAATTTTCGTTCCAGTGCCGCCACACGGGCGGCGGCACTGAAAAGTGTTTCCGGGGTGATGGTTTCACCCATGAGCCCGGAAACCAGGGAGGCTTCATATTCCAGGTTAAATGTGCCAAGCAGAGACAGCACCGGCACCTTGCAAAGCCCCAGACAATCCACCATTATATTAACCAGAACTGCTCGTTTCACCAGCGCACCTTTGCCACCCGGCAGGGTGATATCCACGGCATCTGCCGTGCCAAATACCTCCATTGCTTTTTCCGGCGGCCATCCATACTCTAAGGATGCATATACATTGTTGTAATCTCCGCCCCTGCTTGAAATGGCATATCCCAGGGCTGAACCCATGATGGCTCCGGGGTTGTAGGCTGTGAGTTCAAGCCCCTTGACATGGGCGGCAAATTTTTCCGATCCCTTCCCGATGATTTGGGCGGCCCTCATGACTCCCTGGGATAGCAAAGTTCCCAGGGCCCCCTGGTTTCTGGCCATCTGGCGGATGATGCTCTCCATTGCGCTGGCATTGCCCCAGGTCAGGTCCAGTCCGTCTGTATCAGCTTTTGTTAAAATTCCCCGTTCAAACAGATCCATGGCAAAGGCGATGGTGGTGGCGGCGGAGGTGGAGTCCATGCCCAGCCGGGTGCACAGATTATCCAGATGTACCACTGCGTCGATGTCCTTGAGTCCGCATTTGGAACCCAGATTGATCATGGGCTCAAATTCCGGACGGTGGGCGGTTTCTCCTTTGTGATTTCCTTTGGATAAAAGAAGCTGGGCCTTGCATTGCACCGGACAGCCAAAACATCCCCTTTTTTTCACCACATCTTCCACCAGATGCTTTCCATCCAGCTGATCCATTTCCTTAAAGGTGCTGTCCCGGTAGTTGTAGGCGGAAATGATGCCCTTGTCATTGGCCCAGTTCACATATCCGGCCCCCCCCAGTCGGGAAAAAATATCAAAATCTGATGTGGCTTTCAAAGCATCCACATAGGCCTTGCCGGCCCTGCGGAATGCCTCGGCATTCGGGGTTTGAAGTTTGCGGTGTCCCTTTTCAATGCCAATAACCTTCAGGTTTTTGGCACCCATGACAGCCCCCATACCCGTGCGGCCGGCGGCGTGGTCATTGCCGCTGATGATGTTGGCAAACCGGCATCCGTTTTCGCCGGCCGTGCCGATGGTGAACATTTTGGGCTGTTTCCTTTTTTCTGTTTTCAGCCGTTCCTGGGTCTCCATGGCATCCAGTCCCCACAGGGACGCTGCATCCCGAAGTTCGGCCGTGTTTTCATCTATGTGGAGCCACACAGGGGCTTTACTTTTACCGGTGATGATAAGGCTCATGATACCACAGGATCTCAGCCAGGCCCCTGCAGATCCACCGATGTTGGAACTGCCCAGCATGCCGGTCATGGGGGACAGGGCATTGATGTGAAGCCGGGCACCTGTGGGGGCGGAGGTACCTGTGAGCATACCGCAGGAAAAAATAAGAATGTTTTCTGCATCCAGGGCATCAACCCCCTTGGGGAGGTGATGGTACAGGTGATGGACATTGAACCCCCTTCCGGTGAGAAATCCATAAAAATTTTTTTCTGGAAAAGGGGTGGTCTTGATTATACCTGTGGTTAAATCAATGTGCAGTATGGTGCCGAAGTAAATACTCAAGGTATTTTTTCCTTTATGGTGTTTTGATCAAGTCTCTCCTGCCATTTTAAACAGTGCCGGAACATTCAATGACATTCAGGTGGGAAATTGAAAAATTGATGTTATTTTTTAAAAAATCAATATACACATTAATCATGATTTTTTGAATATTAAACCTTTTTTTTAATGGAACCATCAATTCGTAAATATTCGGGTTGCTATTGTATTTGTCTGGACCGTGCCCCATATTCGCGTATGGGGCACGGTGTAGATACTTAATGCTATGTGAGCAGCCCAAAACAGGTGAATATGGGGTGCTGCCCCCATATTTACCACAATTATTTATTTGCCCATAACATGTTTATCCATGGCTGTCCCTGTTACGATCAAGCCCTGATCATAAATCAAGAAAGGAAATAAAAATGAAAATCGGCTTGCACACCTATAGCCTCAATCTGCACGGTATCGGCCAGGACTGGGCCGGATTTGAATGGCCTTGGCCCCGACAGATATCCACATTTCAATTGATGGACATGGTGGTGGATCTGGATCTGGAGGGTATTCATCTGGATGACGGGGTGCTTGAAACCCTGGATATAAATTTTCTCAAAGAAGTGGGGGCCGCGGCCCGGGAGCGCAATCTCTATCTTGAATATAATTTTTCCATGGATTTTGGGAAATTTGGCATCGGTATCCAGCACGATTTATCAGAGGCCCTGCACACGGCCCAGGCCATGGGGGCGGATATTGTCAAGGTGAGCATGGATATTAAACGGCCCCGACCAGTGTCTGCCAGTCGATTTCACCCGGACGTGGTACAGCAGATGACTGCCTTTTCCAGCCAGCTCAAGCAGGTGGCCCCCCTGGCACGGGACATGGGCATCCGTATTGCCGTGGAAAACCATTGCGACAGTTTTTCCGAGGAAATCCTCTGGCTTCTGAATCAGGTGGATCATCCATTTGTGGGGGCCTGCATTGACACCGTCAACGCGCTCCATGTCACCGAAGACCCCATGACTGCCATTGAAAACCTTGCCCCCAGAGCCTTTACAAACCATTTCCGGGATGACCGCATTGAGTTCCAGCGCTGGGGCTTCAAGCTGATCGGTGAGGCCGTGGGCGAGGGCGACATCGACATGAAACGTGCCTATGAGATCTTCCGGGATCACTCGAACATGGATCGTATCAACATTGAGACGGAGCTTGAGACACCCCTTGATGACATGGAAAAGGCCATGGAAATGGAAGTGGATGCCATCCGCAGGAGTGTGGTCTATTGCCGGGAGGTGCTGGGTATCCGGCGGGAGTAACAGGATGTATTCGGGTCTGGTTACAACATGGGCCATCCATCACTGCTGTGGGACCAGCAGTCCCAACCGGATGAATAAGGCCCATAAGCCAAGCCTGACCCCGTTGTCAGAGTACCTGACTCAGATAGTATCCGGTATGGCTTTTTTTTGATTTTGCCACCTTTTCCGGTGTTCCCTGGGCCACGATTTTACCCCCCAGGCTGCCCCCCTCGGGACCCAGGTCAATGAGCCAGTCCATGGTTTTAATGACATCCAGGTTGTGCTCAATGACCAGCACCGTGTTGCCGGAATCCCGCAGTCGCTTCAGCACTTCAAGCAGCATGCGGATGTCCCGGAAATGAAGCCCGGTGGTGGGTTCATCCAGTATGTACAGGGTCTGGCCCGTGTCCCGTTTGGCAAGTTCCCGGGCCAGCTTGATGCGCTGGGCCTCGCCGCCGGACAGGGTGGTGGCCGCCTGGCCAAGTTTAATGTAGGATAGCCCCACATCCATGAGGGTCTGCAGTATCCGGGTAATTTTGGGGTGGCTGGCAAACAATTCCATGGCCTCCACCACGGATAACTCCAGGATGTCCGCAATGGAGTGATCCCGGTATTTGATCTCCAGGGTGGCCTGGTTAAACCGTTTGCCTCTGCACACTTCGCAGGGGACAAACACGTCTGCCAGAAAATGCATCTCCACCTTGATATACCCATCTCCCTGGCAGGATTCGCAGCGTCCTCCCTTGACGTTGAACGAGTACCGCCCCTTCTGATAACCCCTGGCCCGGGATTCCGGGAGCAGGGCAAACAGATCTCTTATGGGATCAAACACCTTGGTGTAGGTGGCCGGATTGCTCCGGGGGGTGCGGCCGATGGGTTTCTGGTCAATGTTGATGATCTTGTCCATCAAAGACAAGCCAGTGATTTCCCTGTGTTTGCCCACCTCCAGGGTGACGTTGTGCAGCTTCCTTGCCAGGGCAGGATAGAGGATCTGATTGATTAGGGTGGATTTGCCAGCCCCGGAGACCCCGGTGATGCCAACCATAAGTCCCAGGGGTATTTTTACATTAATGTTCTGCAGGTTATTTTCGGCGGCCCGGTGGATGGTGATCCAGTGATCACTGTCTTTTTCTGGTTTTTTTCTGGTTCCGGGGATCTCAATCTTTTCACTGCCGTTCAAAAAGGCCCCGGTCACTGAAGCCGGGTTATTCCGGATTTCCTCCGGGGTGCCCTGGGCAATGACCTGTCCCCCCAGACGTCCGGCCCCGGGGCCTATGTCCAGAATCCAGTCCGCCTGCTGCATGGTTTCCTCATCGTGCTCCACCACAATGAGGGTGTTGCCGATGTCCCTTAAATGGCGCAGGGTTTTTAATAGTTTTGCATTGTCCCGCTGGTGCAGGCCAATGGAGGGTTCGTCCAGAATATAAAGTACCCCGGTGAGTTCCGATCCCACCTGGGAGGCCAGGCGGATACGTTGGGATTCCCCACCGGACAGGGTGGGACCCTTGCGATCCAGGGACAGATAATCCAGCCCTACATTCACCAGAAATCCCAGGCGATTGGTGATCTCCTTTAACAGTTCCCCGGCAATGAGCTGTTTGTTTCCGGAAAGTTCCAGGGTGCGGATGAAATCATGGGCCTGGCGGATGGTCATCTCGGTGATATCAATGATGGATTTTCCCTCAATGAACACATGGAGCACCTCGGGCTTTAATCGTTTTCCCCCGCAGGCGGTGCAGGTACGTTCGGCCATGAAGTTGGCGTAATATTTTTTGGCTCCTTCGGACTGGGTCATGCGGTAGCGGCGCATCAGGGTGTTCATGACGCCTTCGTGGGTTCTTTCCACTTCGCCTTTTATCTTCTCCGAGTTCCAGGTCACCGTCAATGTCCTGTTACCGGCTCCTTTAAGGATCAAATCCTTCTGTTTTTGGGGCAGATCCTTCCAGGGCGTATCAAATTCAATGCCCCATTGTTCTTCCATGGCCAGCAGCTGGCCAAGGCCCCATGCATTGTTGTGGTCATTGTATTTGCTTTTCTTTAAAAAATAGTTTTTCCAGGGAAGCACAGCTCCCTGGCGGATGGTGAGCGTGGGGTCCGGCACAATTTTATCCGGGTCCATGGACAGCAATGTACCGATGCCGTTGCAGGCAGGGCACATACCCAGGGGGGAGTTGAAGGAAAACAGGCTGGGCTCGGGTTCTGGGTAGGCAATGCCGCAGCAGGAGCGGGCCTCGCTCATCTTCATGTCTTCCCTGCCGGGTATGTGAACGATGAGTTCACTGTTGCCAAGCTTAAGAGCTGCCTCAACGGAATCGGTGAGGCGTTTTTTAAACACCTCGTCTTCCTTGATCACCAGGCGGTCCACCACCACCTCAATGTTGTGCTTTTTATGCCGGGCCAGGGTCTGGACATCTTCAATGTTTTGCACCACACCGTCAATGCGGATGCGGGCGTAGCCCTCTTTTTTCAGGTTTTCCAGCATCTCTTTGTGCTCTCCCTTGCGGTTTTCCACAATGGGGGCCAGCAGCATGATTTTAGAAGATCGGGGCAGTTCAAGCAGTTGGGTGACCATGCTCTGGGCATTGCCCCTTCCCACTTTTTTACCGCATTTGATGCAGTACTGCTCTCCGATGCGGGCAAACAGCACCCTGAGATAATCATAGATTTCGGTGATGGTACCCACGGTGGATCGGGGGTTTTTACTGGCCGCCTTCTGTTCAATGGCAATGGTGGGGGACAAGCCCCTGATGGTTTCGTACCGGGGTTTAACCATCTGGCCGATGAACTGCCGGGCATAGGCGGACAAGGATTCCACATATCGCCGCTGGCCTTCGGCAAAGATAGTGTCAAATGCCAGGCTGGATTTTCCTGAGCCGGAGACACCTGTGAACACGATGAGCTTTTTCTTGGGCAGTTCAACATCTATATTTTTCAGGTTGTGTTCCCGGGCACCCTTGACGATGATGGCATTGAGTTCCCGGCTGCTGAATTCTTCATTGAATGCATCGGTTTCGGGGACGGTATGGATGGAAGCAAGATTTCCTTTCATGTGCGATATCGGCTCCTGTTCTATTGGATAAGGCCTGGTTTTAATACTGGCTGATTTTTTTATAACGGGCATGTCCTGACGGACACAACGAATAATGAAAATGGCATTATGCCGCCCCTCCCCCGACGGGCAATGGTCCCGGACCGGAACTGTAGACAGCTCGATTGTCCGGTTCCTATTGCCCATCGGGGGAGGGACTCTGCTGAGGTAGACTTGAAGGCTACCTTTTCATATTCATATAAACCCGCATGTCTTGTCGGACACAACAAATATAGGGTCGTAGACTCGGAGCCAAATGGTATTATACCGCCGCCGCCCCCCCGACGGGCAATGGTCCCGGACCGGAACTGTAGACAGCTCAATTGTCCGGTTCCTATTGCCCATCGGGGGGGCGGCTCTGCTGAGGTAGACTTGACGGCTACCTTTTTATATAACATACATGGCAGTAAACACCTGCCACAACGAAAGTTGAAACTCTCATTATTGCGGCACCTTGGACGGAGTTTTATATAAAAACGATCATGTCTGCCTGCCAATACAGCAAGTCACTTTGATGAAAGAGCAGGTGTGAAGTCATGTCAGAAAAACATGATAATCACATCTCGGGAATTGTAAAGATGACCTCCGGCAGACAAGGAGAGATGCAACCTGTGGCATGTTAATGATCTTGATGGGGGGTGTTAGGGGATTTTGAACGTATTTTAAGTGGGTTAAATATGGATGCTTCCAGGAAATCCATGACTGAAAGCCGTCTGGATTTAACCCATTTTAAATATTTTAATAATACAATGTGGTATTTAATGGCCGCCATGCTAAGGCTTTAGTTCAGGGGACGTTGACTGCCAGGGCCTGGTCAAGATCGGCAATGATGTCATCGGGATGTTCAAGTCCCACGGACAGGCGAATCAACCCCGGAGAAATTCCCGCTTTTTTTAAATCCTCCGGCGAGTAAGTGGCATGGGTCATGGATGCCGGGTGCTGGATCAGTGTTTCACAATCCCCGAGGCTTACGGCAAGGGTGCACAGTTTCACTGCATTGAGCATGGTTTTTCCGGCTTCCATTCCGCCTTTGATCTCAAAGGATATGATGCCGCTGAATGCTTTCATCTGCCTGACGGCAATGTCATGATTGGCATGGGAGGGCAACCCGGGGTAATAGACATGGCTGACATCGGGATGGGTATCAAGCCATCGGGCAATGCTCATGGCAGACCGGCAGTGACGCTCCATTCGCACCACAAGGGTCTTGATGCCTCGAAGAACCAGCCAGGCATTAAACGGACTCATGGAGGGACCAAAATGATTGACATAGGCTTCCCGGATTCTGGTGATCATGGCTTTTTCTCCGGCAATAACACCGCCGATGATATCCCCATGGCCCCCCAGATATTTGGTGGCGGAGTGGACCACAATATCCGCCCCCAGTTTTATGGGTTTCTGAAGCCAGGGGGAAGCAAAGGTGTTGTCCACCACAAGAGGAATAGCATGGGTTCCGGCAACGGATGCCCACAGGGCAATGTCGATGATATCAAGGGTGGGATTGGCAGGGGTTTCCAGATAAAGCAGCCGGGTTTTTTCATCGATCAGGGGGGCAATGTTGGCGGTGTCATTACTGTCCTGTGGTGAAAGAAAACGGGTTTCAATGTTAAAATCGGCAAGGTGATTGTGGAACAGGGCAAAGGTGCCGCCATATACCGCATTGCAGGCCACAATATTGTCCCCGGGTCGGGCCAGGGACATGACCACGGATGCCACAGCGGACATGCCGGAGGATGTGGCAATGGCATTCTGGGTACCTTCAAGCAGGGCCATTTTTTCCTGGAGCTGATCCACGGTGGGATTGGAGATGCGGGAGTAGAGGTAACCGGGGCTGCTGCCCTCAAAAACGGCCTGGGCATGGGGCTGATCTGTGAATTTAAAGGTGGATGTCATGTGAATGGGGGAAACCAGATCCATGCTGGTGGTGTGACATTGGTTGATGCCGTGTACGATGATGGTTTCTTCTTTTGCGGTGGTATGGTTTTTTGACATAACATCCTCCTTATACATCAGCTGTTCCGATTAAATTCAGGATAAATATTTGAAATTATTGATATGCGATCTCGGGTTCGTAAATATTAGGCTTGGTTTTGTAAATGTTTGGTCAGTGCCCCATATTCGCTTAGTTGGGACTGCGTAGCATACTATTGCTATGTGAGCAGGCCCAAATGAGTGAAGATGGGGTGCTGGCCGAATATTTACTCGGGTTCTGCGATATTACATTAATCTAAAATAATGTCAGGCAATTAGATGTCGATTGCTAAACACTGTTTATGCATTAAAGAAACCGCTGGTATCGTGCCCGAATTCTCCCGGGAAGTCCTCATTGAAAATCAGGACCCAGATATCTCCTTGCATCTCATTGCCCCTTTCCTTTCGGATCCATTCTGCTTTAATGGCCTTGCATTCAAAACCATAGGCGCTGGCAATTGTTTTAATATATTGTCTTGAATGGGCGTAGCGTCCGCTGGCCTGAAGTTTATACCCTTTTCCGGCAAAGCTTTCGGTGGAAAAAATAAACAGTGCCCGGGGACGGATGCATTGGCTGACAGCGTTAAACAGGGGGATTAATTTCCCTATGTAAACCAGCACATCAGATGCGATAAAAAGGTCAAATGTTTCGTTGCAGAGCCTGGGCAATTCCAGGATATTGCCCACATGCAATACCTCATAAATTGATTTCCGGCGGGAGATTTCAACCATTTTAGGGGCTAGATCAATGCCCGTCAGGCGGTGGCATTTTTCTTTAAATATCATGCCGCCAAGGCCGGTACCACATCCCAGGTCCAGGGCATTATCAAATTTGCGACGGGCCGCATCAGTGGTATTTAACAGATCCACCATCAACTCCGGTACCCGATAATCAAGACCCTTGAGCATGTGACGGTCATAGGCGCTTGAGCCCGGATCAAAAATGGCCTTTACATATGCTTCGGGGGCGGCATCTGTGTTTTTCCCTTCAAGGGCGGCCAGCATGTGTTTTGCCCTCATGTTTTCTGGTTCCATTTCACAGACCACCTGGAAATTGAAAATGGCAGATTGGATTTCCCCCAGTATACTTTGCAGGGTGCCAAGTTTAAGATAGAGTTCCGGAAGGGAGGGGTTGATGGTGATGGCCCGGTTGAAACATGCCGCCGCTGCCCGGATGCGGTGCTGTCCTTCCATGAAATTGCCAAGGTCTATAAGGATATCGATATTCCCCGGGGCCAGTTGTATTGCTTTTAAAAATGCATTTTCCGCAGGTTTGAATTTTTTCATTTTCATGAAAGTTTTTGCCAGAGCAAAATAATCGTTTGCCTTGTCTTCATGCTTTTTTAATGCCCGTTGAAAATATCCTGCTGCTTGGGCAAAGTTTTGTTTTTCAAATGCAATGTCTCCCATCAGGTGCAGGGTATCTGCATGGCAGGGCCATTGGTGGAGTATCTCTTTGCAGCAGCAAAGGGCCTGAGCCTGATGATTATGGGCGAAAAGGTCTGATGCGTGTTGATAATTTTTTTGCAGGGTGTTGAGTGTTTTCATGGATGAACCCTCCGTTGAAGGGGTGCTGTTGTTGATCACCATATTCATCGTAATTATAAGGGAATGGGGTTAAAAAGACAATGTATAAGCTACCATGCCTTCAGGCATTTACCATGTGTTTTTTAACGGTTCTTTTACATTGCCGTAAAATAATTGTTGATTATGTGAATAAATGCTCATATATTAATTTAATGTTCGGCCTGTATTGATTGTTGGATTCTATGGTCTTGCTCACAAGATGGGCCACCCCGTTGATCCAGCAATTGTGACAGGTGGCCCATGTTGTGACCAAGACCGGTTTAGAGGAATAAAAATGAGAAAGATCAAGGATGTAAGATCGGAGCTATGCCAGATTCAATGTGTTCATCCGGAAGCCGTGGATCGGGTAAAAGAAAAAATGCCGGCCCGTCAGGTTTTAATGGATCTGGCTGATTTTTTTAAAGTTTTCGGAGATCACACCCGTATCCGTATCCTCAATGCCCTGTATGAGCAGGAGTTGTGTGTGTGTGATCTGGTGGAAGTGCTGGGCATGAATCAGTCGGCGGTATCCCATCAGCTTAGAGTGTTGCGGGGGGCAAAGGTGGTGAAATTTCGCAAAGAGGGAAAGATGGTTTATTACAGCCTGGATGATGAACATGTGCGTGAACTTTTAAGTGATGGACTGGCCCATATTCAGGAAGAGCAAGCCTGACCCTGTTTTTTTTTACGGTTTTTCATACGAATCTATTATCATGTATTAATTGATTGGAGAGATCATGGTTGACACTATTTATAATATTATAACCGCATGCTGGGGCATTCTTCTTGAATCTTCCCCATTTATTTTGTTTGGTTTTTTCATGGCAGGGTTGCTCAAGGCATTCATTCCCAATGATTTTATCCAGAAACATCTGGGGCAGGGCAAAACCTCAAGTGTTCTCAAAGCATCGATGTTTGGTGTACCCATTCCCCTTTGCAGCTGTGGGGTGATTCCTGCGGCTGCGGGATTGCGGGAGCAGGGGGCAAGTAAGGGAGCCACCGCCTCCTTTCTGATTTCCACGCCGGAAACGGGGGTGGATTCCATTGCGGTGACCTATGCTCTGCTGGACCCTGTAATGACGATGATCCGGCCGGTGGCGGCATTTTTTACGGCACTCATCACAGGCATCGGGGTGAATCTGCTGGACAAAGCACCCCCAACCCCCAAAGCCACGCCTTTTACCATGGCACCATCCTGCGGCTGCGGCTGTGGATCTCACAAGGCAGAAAAGAAAACCATGGGGATGAAGTTAAAAGAGGGCATGGGGTTTGCCTTTGGGGATCTTCTTGAGGACATCGGCACCTGGCTGCTGGTGGGCATTGGTCTTGCCGGGGTTATAACGGTGTATATTTCCCCCCATTTCATTGAATCATATCTGGGGGATGGGCTTTTTTCCATGCTCGTCATGATTGCCCTGTCCACCCCCCTTTATGTGTGCGCCACCGCATCCACTCCCATTGCGGCGGCCCTGGCTTTAAAAGGGCTTTCACCAGGAGCTGCCCTGGTGTTTCTTCTGGCAGGACCGGCCACCAATATGGCCACCATCACCGTGGTGTCAAAGTTACTGGGGAAAAAAACCATGGTAATTTACCTGTCGGCCATTGTAATATGCTCCCTGGTGATGGGGGTACTGGTCAATGAAATCTATGGATTTCTGGGGCTTGATATCAGTTCCTGGGTGCAGTCCCAGACCCATGAAAACCATGGCCCGGTGGCCATATTGGCAGCGGTGACATTGCTGTTTCTTATTTTAAAACCCCTGGTGAAAAGGCTTGTAGTTAAGCCCAACCACAAGGGTTGCAGTCATTGTTAAGTTAAATTGCAGGCGTGGTCAAAACCTCGGCCATTTTGGGGTGGGGTCAGCAATCATGCTATGACCAAGCCTTAACTTGTTGATTCAGGAGGACAAGATGGACATAGCGTGGGCATATATTCGTAAGGGATGAGCTTCTTGTAAAAAAGCCCAGGAGGCTCTTGGGAAAAAAGAGGTAACCATGGAAACGGTTGTGGATGCAAGAAAAGAGCGATTTGATGCCGATGCTGCCTGGGAAATGATCAAAGGTGCAGACGTGGTTACAACGGCAAAGGGGAAAAAGGTTCAAAACTGGAATCCGGCCACGGACGATAAAGATAAAATTTTAAAACAGGTGATGGGACCCAGTGGAAACCTCAGGGCTCCGACCCTTCGCCTGGAAAATCGTTTTATCATTGGCTTTAATGATGATTTGTATAAAAACGGGTTGTAACTGTAATACCTTCGCCAATTTTAAAAACGTTCTTTGATCAGAAGGATAAGATTGAATATGGTGCGTATTTGTGGTTTTGAGAGCGCATCATATGCCTGATAAACTGATCCAGAATATAAGTGGCGAAGGTATTTATTAATTAAACATATTGCCCCGCACACCATCCCGAAGACCAGGCCCATTGTAGATTATATCCCCCCAGCCAGCCGGTGACATCCAGTACCTCACCGGTGAAAAAGAGTCCTTTCACCTGGCGGGTCTCCATGGTTTTTGAGGAGATGGCATCACAGTCCACCCCGCCCAGGGTCACTTCTGCTGTACGGTATCCTTCGGTGCCGCCGGGTTTGAGTTGCCATTGCTGAAGGCTGTTGGCAATGGCTCTGAATTTATTATGGGAAAGGGCGTGCAGGGCTTGATCTGCCAGAGACGCATCCACCATGGCCGTCACCAGCCGTTTGGGCAGGAAATCTGCCAGCAGGGACTTTACCTTTCGTTTGGGGGATATTGACTGGGCCTCTTTTAAAGTTTGTTCAAGATCCATGTCCGGCAGCAGGTTAATGGTCACCTCTTCCCCTGGATGCCACAGGGAAGAAATCTGTAGAATGGCCGGGCCACTCAATCCCCTGTGGGTAAAGAGGATGTTCTCCCGGAAGCGGTGCTGCCCCACCGTCACCGTGGCATCCACACTGATGCCGGGCAGATCTGATAATTTTGCCTTGTCCGGCGGTTGCAGGGTAAACGGTACCAAGCCGGCCCGGGTGGGCCACACCTTGATGTTAAACTGTTCGGCAATGCGATACCCCAATGGCGTGGCCCCGGCCCCGGGAATGGAAAGCCCGCCTGTCGCCACCACCAGGGATTCACCCTGGAATACCCCCTGATGTGTTGAAACTGAAAAGCCCACGGATTCCAGTTGGTTGATTTTATCAATGGTGATCCCCAACCGGACATCCACGTTGGCCTTTTTACACTCCTTTAAAAGCATTTCCATGATGTCTTCACTGCTGTTGTTGCAGAACAGCTGCCCATGATCCCGTTCATGATAGGGGATGTGGTGGGCATCTATCATCGCCAGAAAATCCCACTGGGAAAAACGGCTCAGGGCTGATTTTACAAAATGGGGGTTGTGGGAGATGAAATTATCTGCCTCCACCCCGGTGTTGGTGAAATTGCAGCGCCCCCCGCCGGACATGAGAATTTTACGTCCCGGCTGTTTGCCATGGTCCAGCACCACCACCCGGCGGTTACGTCTTCCCGCTGCCATGGCACACATCAGGCCGGATGCCCCTGCCCCGATGATGATTACGTCTTTGTCTGTCATAAACCGTTTCCTGAATGTTTTTCAAAAATGAGGGGATTTACCCTATGATTTCCCCGATGATCTGGCATATATAGGGCTTGATCATAACATGGTCCACTTGTCATAAGTATTGGGTCAACGGGGTCAGGCTTGTGTTATTGGCGTTATCGACCACATCCTGCGCAAACGCTAAAAATACCGATAATGCCAATAACGTAAGCCTGACCCCTCCCCAGGGTGCCCATGTTATGAGCAAGGCCCATATATAACATAGAACCTTATATTTCAGAACTGGAATTATCCATGTGAAAACGTTATGGTATCCCAGAATGGCAGATTTTTTGATCAGGCCCCCATGGTACAACGGTGTCTGGATCAGGATTACCCCATAATTATTAGCGGGCTTGGTCACGGCATGAGCCACTCGTCACCGTTGGCGGGCCAATGGGGTCAGGCTTGTGTTATTGGCGTTATCGGCCACAGCCAGTGCAAACGCTGAAACCAACGATAATGCCAATAACGCAAGCCTGACCCCACCCCAAAGTGGCCCATGTTGTGACCAAGCCCTTATTAGCTCAAGAGGAATTAAATGGCTGAATTGAAACTTTATATGACCCCCACCTGTCCCTATTGCCAAAAAGTACTTAATTTCATGAAGGAAAATGATATTTCCATTCCCCTGGCAGATCGGGATTTTTCCCCTGAAAATCGACAGGCCTTGCTTGATATCGGTGGTAAAGCCCAGGTACCGTGTCTTATTATAGATGGAACGGCCCTGTATGAGTCCGAGGATATCATTGAATGGTTGAAGAAGAATAAATAACTGGCGTTGACAATCTTGTTATGGCCGTGATATTTCACAAAAACCAGCGCAAAAAGCGATGGTAGGCTGGGGGAGCCGGTGGAAATCGGCTGAGAGGAGACTTATCTGTGTCTCGACTCCTGGAACCTGATCCAGATAATTCTGGCGAAGGAAAGTCTTTTTTTGTTTTCCTCCCCTGTTCCTTCCCTTTGAACTTTTAAAATAACGGGCATGTCCTGGCGGACACAACAAATATTGAAAATGGTAAATGGCATTATGCCGCCCCTCCCCCGACGGGCAATGGTCCCGGACCGGAACTGTAGACAGCTCGATTGTCCGGTTCCTATTGCCCATCGGGGGAGGGGCTCTGCTGGGGTAGACTTGAAGGCTACCTTTTCATATAAACCCACATGGCAGTAATTACCTGCCACAACGAGAATTGAAACTCTCATCATTGCAGTACCTTGGACGGAGTTTCATATAAAACGATTATGTCGGCCTGCCGATACAATGAATGATGGGTCGTAGACGCGGAGCCAAATGGCATGATGCCGCTCCCAATGGTCACCCGTTCCGCTGGCGGACCGTTGACGGCTTTTGTTTTCATCAGGTTCGAGGGATGTATGCTTAAAATTTCAGGTGCAGCAAAAACATATGGAGGGCAGCCAATTTTTTCCCAGTTCTGCCTGACCGTGGGGCAGGGGCGGTTCAATGTCCTTGTGGGGCCTTCGGGGTGCGGAAAAAGTACCCTGTTTGACGGTTTAACCCAAGTGATAAGCCTGGATCGGGGAGACATTTCCTGGAAGGGAATCTCTTTGCCCCATCTGGGTAACCACGCCGCTTACATGCAGCAGAAAGACTTGCTTTTGCCCTGGTTTTCCCTGCTTGACAATGCCCTGCTGCCGGCAAAAGTCGGAAAATCACCCATACCTGAAATGACACTAACGGCAAAATTTCTTTTTAAGCGCATGGGACTTGCCGGTTATGAAAATTATCTGCCCCATGAAGTGTCCGGGGGCATGCGCCAGCGATGTGCCCTTGTGAGAACCCTTATGTTTAATCGGGATCTGATCCTGCTGGATGAACCTCTGTCCGCCCTGGACGCCATCACCCGCCGACGGCTGCAGTCCCTTTTGTTGCTGCTCCAGACGGAATTTAACAAAACCATCCTCATGATCACCCATGACATAGAAGAAGCCCTGCTTCTGGCCGATGAAGTGTATCTGCTCAGCCCTTCCCCCATGGAGATTACCCAGCGGTTTGTGCTGGATCAGAAAAAACCCCGAAAGTTCACCGATCCCGGACTTATGGCCATCAAGGAGCAGGTACTGATACAGCTGGAGGGAAAAGAGCTGTGACCTCTTCTGATTATCTTTCCCTGGCCCTGGTGGTGGTGATTCTGGGGGTGTGGGAAGGGGCCACACGGCTCATGGACATTCCGGTATTCATCCTGCCGCCGCCTTCCGTTATACTTGTCACGGCGGTGACCCGGGCCTCACTGATTCTTCCCCATGCGGCCATCACGCTGCTTGAAATTGTCCTGGGAATCTTGCTGGCTCTTTGCACGGCGGTGCCCCTTGCCACCCTGATGTTTGCAAAACCGGCACTGGAAAAGGCCCTGGCTCCCTTTCTGGTGGCATCCCAGGCCGTGCCTGTTTTTGCCCTGGCGCCGCTTCTGGTGGTGTGGTTGGGATATGGTATTGCCTCCAAGGTGTTCATGGCCTGGATTATTATTTTTTTTCCCATCACGGTGAGTCTGCTGTCGGGGCTGAAAAATTGTGATCCCGCTTATCGGGTGTTGTTCCGGCTCATGGGGGCTTCTTTTTATGACACCTTCATACGTCTTTACTGGCCCTGGGCATTGCCCCAATTTTTTTCAGGTCTGCGGGTGGGGGTATCTGTGGCCACCATCGGGGCCGTCATCGGCGAATGGGTGGGGGCACAGCAGGGCCTGGGCTTTCTCATGATTCAGTCCAATGCCCGTCTCCAGGTGGATCTGGTGTTTGCCGTCATTTTGTGGTTGTCTGTCATGGGGCTTGGCATGTGGACCCTGGTTGGACTGCTTGAAAAAAGAGTTGTAAAATGGAAACCGATATAACCCACATGGCAGTAATTACCTGCCACAACGAAAATTGAAACTCTCATTATTACAGCATTTTGGACGGAGTTTCTTATAAACAGACTGTGTCCACACGGGCACAACGAATGATGGGTCGTAGACGCGGAGCCAAATGCCATGGTGCCGCTCCCCAACACTGACCAGATTCGGCCTGGGACCGGGTGATCGTTGGGGTATGGTGTCGCATTTTTTTTATATGAAAAGGTCGCTTTCAAGTCTACCTCAGCTGAGCCCCTCCCCCGATGGGCAATAGGAACCGGACAATCGAGCTGTCTACAGTTCCGGTCCGGGACCATTGCCCGTCGGGGGAGGGGCGGCATAATGCCATTTACCATTTTCAATATTCGTTGTGTCCGACAGGACATGCCCGTTATATGATAATTATAATAAATTTTAAGGATTGAAACTTATGAAAAAAGTATTTTGCACATTTATGCTTGTGGTATCATTATTGTTCACCCCGTCACTGTGGGCAGCGGAAAAATTAACCCTCATGCTGGACTGGTTTCCCAATGTGGATCATCTGCCCATATATGTGGCCCGGGAATTGGGTTATTTTGCCGATAACGGCATTGATGTGGAGATCATCACGCCTTCTGAAACCGCCGATGCCCTGAAATTGGCCGCCTCGGGTAACGTGGATATGGCAGTCTCCTACCAGCCCCAGACCATTATTGCCGCAAGCCAGGGACTTCCCGTAAAGGCTGTGGCCCCTCTGGTGGTACATCCCCTGACCACCCTGCTGTTTCTGGACGGCAAGGGCATAAAAACCCCCGCCGACCTTTCCGGTAAAAAAATTGGTTACACCGTGCCCGGACTTATGGATGTACTCTTAAAGGCCTTTGCAGACATTAACCATGTGAAGGATTACACCCCTGTAAATGTGGGATTCACCATTCTGCCGGCCCTTGTTTCCAACCAGGTGGATGCTGTCATGGGTCCCTTTAAAACCTATGAAACAGTGGGCATGGCCCAGCAGGGGTATACCGCCGGATTTTTTGAACTGGAAAAATGGGGTATCCCGGATTATGAAGAGTTGATTTTTGTGTGTGGTCCCAAGGCTCTGGCGGATAAATCACAGGCCATTCATGGATTTGTAAAGGCCGTGGATAAGGCCCAGGCCTATACAAGGGCCAATTCAGAAAAGGCCCTGGCTCTGTATCTGACGGCGGTGCCCCAGGCCGATAAAAGCATGGAAACCGATGCCTTGGAACTCACCCGTCCTTATTTTGCCGAAAGTATGGCCCATGATGTTGCAAAATGGCAGACCTTTACTGATTTTGCCCTGGCCCACGGACTCATTGGCAACAAGGTTGATGTGAACTCGTTAATCCACATCTGGAAGTAACTATTTGGCCATCACCCTGTATTCACCTGCGTAAATCCGGGGATTGGCCACAACATAGGCCACTTTGGGGTGGGGTCAGGCTTGTGTTATTGGCGCTTTTGTTGATATTTGCTTTGAAACACAGGTGGTTGTCAAAAGCATAGAGCCTTATAAAAACCCAGGCTCTAATACCACATTAACCTGACCCCGTTGGCCCGCCAATTAGAATGAATGGCCCATGTTGTGACCAAGCCCTAAATGCGGAACAAGGAAAAGCATAAATGATAATAAATCCATCCAGCATCTGGAATGATGTTGAAACCATAAGAAAAAAAAGTCCCCTGGTCCATAATATCACCAATTATGTGGTGATGAACAACACCGCCAATGCCTTGCTGGCCCTGGGAGCCTCCCCGGTGATGGCCCATGCGGAACCTGAAGTGACAGACATGGCAGGTATTGCCGGTGCCCTGGTCATCAACATCGGCACCCTGAGTGATCCCTGGATCAGGGCCATGTTCATGGCTGCTGCCCGGGCAAAGGAATTAAATATTCCCATTGTGCTGGACCCGGTGGGGGTGGGGGCCACCATTTACCGGACCCAGACGGCCAGGGACCTAATGTACGCCGCATCCCCAAC
Organism: uncultured Desulfobacterium sp.; assembly: GCA_963674605.1. Classification (GTDB taxonomy): domain Bacteria; phylum Desulfobacterota; class Desulfobacteria; order Desulfobacterales; family Desulfobacteraceae; genus Desulfocicer. Next base: position 5,049,213 of record OY771474.1, read on the forward strand.
CATAATACGGGGAAATGCATCCGAAATAATGGCCCTTTATGAACAGGATGTGGCCACCAAAGGCGTGGATACCACCACTGCATCGGATCTGGCCATTGATTCAGCCATTGCTCTGAGCAGGGAACTGGGTGCGGTGGTGTGCATCACCGGAGAAACGGACTATATCGTATCCGGAGAATCCCTTATTTCCGTTAAAAACGGACATTACATGATGCCCCGGGTCACCGGTCTTGGCTGCACGGCCACGGCTCTTTGCGGAGCCTTTGCTGCTGTAAACCCTGATCCGGCCCAGGCCACAGCCCATGCCATGGCTGTGATGGGAATTGCCGGAGAAATGGCTGCCGAAACCGCCAAGGGACCGGCCAGCCTTCAGGTTAATTTCATTGATGCCCTTTATCAATTGTCAGAAATCGATATCCAGGCCTTTTTCAAGGCGTAAGGGGGGAAAGTAACATGGCCCAGCAACCCATGAACGCGTATTACAGAGTTTTGACCATAGCCGGTTCGGACAGTGGCGGTGGTGCTGGTATACAGGCAGATCTTAAAACCTTTTCAGCTCTTGGCTGTTTTGGTATGTCCGTTATCACAGCCCTTACTGCCCAGAATACCTGTGTGGTTACTGATATTTTGCCGGTGCCGACGGCCTTTATCGCGGCCCAGATGGATGCCGTGCTGGAAGATATCGGCGTGGATGCAGTAAAAATCGGCATGCTCCATTCCCCGGAGGTCATTGAAACCGTGGCACAAAAACTTGTCCAGTGGAAATGCCCCAATGTGGTAGTGGACCCGGTGATGGTGTCCAAAAGCGGGGATAAACTTCTCCGGGAAGATGCGGTGAAAGCCCTGAAACAGACCCTGATTCCCCTGGCCACCCTGATCACCCCCAATCTGCCGGAAGTCTCGGTGCTGCTGGATCGACCCGTTGAAACAGCCGGAGATATGTCCCGGGCAGCCCAGGATCTTGCAGAACTTGGATGTGCCAATGTGCTGGTCAAGGGCGGTCACCTCACCGGAGAAAACAGTGGAGATCTTCTGTTTGATAAACAGAATCAGGCCATGATTAATCTTCCCGGGGAGCGCATTGATACCAAAAATTCCCACGGCACCGGATGTACGCTGTCTTCAGCCATTACCGCCAATCTTGCACGGGGCATGGTCCTGGAACCGGCGGTGAAAATGGCCAAGGTTTACATCACCCATGCCCTGAGGGCCGGGGCCGAATATCGCACCGGCAAAGGCCATGGTCCGGTGCATCATTTTTATAAATTCTGGTCCTGACATCGTAGTTTGTTGGTGGGATCACCCTCGCTTACCATCTGCTCCAGGATTGATTTTTCCTTTTCCAGGGGCAGTCTTCCGGTCATGCTTGCCTTTCCCACCATGGTACCATGCTGATTGGTGAAAACGGCCTCGGCTTCGGCCCGGCCGTTTTCCTGGATGTCGGTGATGGTGACACGGCATTGCACTGTGTCATCAAAATACACAGGACCCAGAAATTTAAAGTTCATCCCTGTGGCCAGCCATCCCACCTGTCCCCCGAATTCACAGATCATGCCACCGATGAGAAGCCCATGGCAGATGAGGCCCTTGAATCCCTTTGTATCGGTCCATCTGGTATCGTAGTGTACGGGATTGTAATCCCGGGTTAGATCCCCGAATACCATGGTTTCGGTTTTAGTGAATTTTCTTGTGTAGGTGAATTCGTCGTTTGTTTTAAGTCCGTGTATTGCGATTTTTCGCATTGGATGTGTCATGGTTTAATTGAGTTCTCCTTAACGGAAAAGACCCGAAAAAATCGGTGTAACTGATTAGTTTGTCATGTTCTTTTATCAGTCTGTCCTGAATCCGTCTGATAAAGGGATTGGGTATGAAATTATTCGCTTTCCGGACATCCTTCATATGGCCCCAAACGTAGTTTGCAGTTTTTAAAAACGTTTCCTCAAAATGGGGCCATTGTTCTGGAAAGTGTAACGTGTGAATGAATTATGCCGTTTTCTTTTGTTTGAATTACTGGGGCTTGGTCATAAAATGGGCCACCCGTCACAATTGCTGTGCCAATGGGGTCAGGCTATGTGGTATTAGAGCCTGAGTTTTTAGCAGGCTCTATGCTTTTGACAACTGCCTGTGTTTCAAGATGAATTTTAACAAAAGCGCCAATAACGCAAGCCTGACCCCTCCCCAGCATGGCCCATCTTATGACCAAGCCCAATTACTGTGTTGCAATAACTTGGATGTAATAAGAAGTCAAGACTGGGAAATCACAATTACCGGGCTTGATCACAACATGGGTCACTTGCCACAATTGGCCCCACCAACTGTTTGTGCTCCTGCGAGCCGCCCATGGCCGCCATTCCCCCCTATTTTGACACGGATCGGGAGGGCATTGAAACGGCTTTGAAAATCATCGGTCTCAAGGCCCCGGAAGCGGCAAAGGTGGTCCATATTAAAAATACCCTTTACATGGAGATCATGTCCATTTCCCGGGTCCTTGCAGATGAAAATCAGGATCTTTGCGTTTCGGGTGGGACTCTCCATTGGCCATTCTTTGTTTAGACTTATTCGACATCAATTCCGAAAAAGTCTTGACTATTCCGGAATTGATGTCAAAAATCGGGCCTGGTCATAAGATGGCCTATTCATCACAATTGGCGGACTTGGTCACAACTTGGGCCACCTGTCACAATTGGTGGGCCAACGGGGTCAGGCTTGTGTTATTGTGTTTTTGATAAGTGCCTTTGCATAAAGAAGATTTTAAGCAAAAGCGTCAATAACGCAAGCCTGACCCCACCCCAAAGTGGACCACTTTATGACCAAGCTCCAATTGGCGGACCAACGGGGGCAGTCTTGTATTGTTGTGTTTTTTGCAAGAACTTAAGAATAAAGATAATTTTAGGTAAAAGCGTCAATGACGCAAGCCTGAATTCTCCCCCGGGTGGTCCATGTTGTTACCAAGTTTTAGATATTAAATCAGGGAATAAAGCACATTGAACAACGCCGTACACAGCAGCACCTTTTCCGGGTTTCTAAGCGGAACGGTGGCCTTTCTCATTTGGGGACTGTGCCCTATTTACTGGAAGATGCTGGCCGAGGTGCCAGCCTTTGAAACCATCACCCACCGGGTGGTGTGGTCGTTTTTATTCCTTGTCCCCGTTATTTTCATGCAGGGGAAATGGCCTGAGTTTTTTCAGGTGATCCGGGAGCCCCGGAAAATTGCCATTCTGTGCCTCACCACCCTTCTGGTGGCATCCAACTGGCTGCTCTTTATCTGGGCCGTCAATAACAATCACATCATTGAAACCAGTCTTGGTTATTACACCAATCCCATTGTCAACGTGGTGTTCGGGGTGATTGTCTTGCGGGAACGGCTCAATAAATCCCAGGGTATTGCCGTGGCTCTGGCCATGATTGGGGTGCTTTATCTTACCCTTCAATATGGGCGGTTTCCCGTCATTGCCCTCACCCTTGCCGTTACCTTCAGTCTCTATGGCCTGCTGCGTAAAGTGCTTGGTATCAATGCGGCAGTGGGGCTCTTTATTGAGACTCTGCTGTTAACCCTTCCCGGCATTGTCTATCTGGTATGGCTGGAAAGCCAGGGTACCGGCTCCTTTGGCCACCGGGGGCTCTCCATTGATCTGTTTCTCATGGGTACGGCCTTTTTAACGGCATTGCCTCTGATGCTGTTTAACATTGCCGCCAATCGTATTACCTTTACTGCCGTGGGTTTTCTCCAGTATATTGCGCCGTCGGTTACGCTGTTGCTGGCAGTGTTTCTTTACCATGAACCCATGTCCCGGCACCAGCTGGTGGCTTTTATATTTATCTGGTCGGCCCTTGGGATTTACAGTGTGGATTCCATAAAAATTTATAAAAAACAGCATATTCCAAGGGGGTAATCGTGGCCCATGTGGTGACCAGGTCCGGATGTTTATTTTACCAGGAATCGCACCCGGTCCCTTAATACCTCTTTTTTTTCTGGTGACTGCCCATGGGGTTCAGAGCGGATCATTGCCACTTCAAGCACGTGGCTTCCCGGTTGAATCTGCCAGTTAAACTGGGATCCGGTTGTTGTCAAAAGCTGTCCATCCAGATACCAGGTGAGCTGATCACCGGGTGGAACGCCTGTAACCCGGCATGCCAGTACTTCGTGATCGTCGGGGATGCGCGGGTCCATGGCCAGGTGCATGCCGTTTAATGGTTGAATAAATCTTAATTCTTCTGCATGGCGCTGGACAGATGCTTCCCATTTTATGATGTCCTGCATGGTGGTTGTCAAGGCTTTAACAGGTTCTGTTTCGGGGATGAACCACTCTGTTTTCACAGACCTGCGGCAGCAGGGTTGCCGGGGGGGGGGGCTGTGCCGGGCAGGGCAGGTGTCCTCATTGATGATTTCCCGGCGCACCAGCCGGGGACTCATGTAAAGGGGCCGGGTGTCTCTTATCTGATTGAGCCGTGCAAAGATACTTCTGAGCACAAAGGCAGGCCCCCGGGAACCGGTCATGCCTCTGGTGGGGCTGCCATCGAGGTTTCCCATCCATACCCCCACGGTGAAATTATAATTATATCCCATGGCCCAGGCATCTCTGTAATCACTGGATGTACCGGTTTTCACCGCCGTCTGGACAGGAAAATTTAACAGACCTCCTTCCCCGAATTCCAGTGTTCTGGCCCCGGAATCGGATAAAATGTTTCCCATGAGGGATGCCACCTCCCTGGGAAAAACCTGACGGGTGTGCGGGATTAGTTCACCTGAAATGCTGCGAAGGGCAATGAATCTGCCCTGGTTGGCCAGCACCGTGTATGCCTGGACCAGTTCATATAAAGAAACCTCTCCATTGCCAAGGGCCAGGCCATCCCCGTAAAAATCAGGATGCTGGTTCAAGGTGGTAAATCCCAGTGCCCGGAGGCGGATCAGGTAATTTTCCACTCCCACAAACTGAATGGTGCGCACCGCAGGGATGTTTAATGAATTACCAAGGGCGTTGCGAAGGGTCACCGCACCATAGTATTGCCCGCTGTAATTATGGTAGGCATGCATTCCCAGACCCACCTTTGCGGCCAGAGGACTGTCCTGGATCAGGGTGGCGGCGGTCCATCCTTTTTCCAGGGCCATGGCATAGACAAAGGGTTTCATGGCAGATCCGGGCTGGCGAAGGGCGGTTACGGCATTGATGGCCTGGCCATGGGTTTGTGGGTGAGTTTGCTCCGGGTATTGGCCTGTGGGACCCTGCAGGGTGTTTTTGTCAGAACGGGATCGGTAAAACCCATTTTTCTGCTCCGGGTCGGTATCTTCCTTGTCTGCCCCCACGGCCCAGACCAGGATTTCGCCGGTTTTATGATCCACCACCAGGGCTGCTCCATTGTGAACCTTTCTGTCCCGGTGGGATGCCAGGGCCGTATCCAGAAAAGTCTGCACCTGCTGCTGGAGGGAAGCATCCAGGGTGGTGTGAATTTTGCCCGGATGTGTTCCATTGAATGTATTCAGATGGTTTAAAACAAACCGGGCAAAGTGCGGTGCCGTGACGTATAATGCCGGGGGTTTGAGCTCAAAGGTCAGTGCCGTGATGGCCTGATGTTGGGTGTCTGACAGTTGCCCCTGTTTTATCATTTCCCCGGCCAGGGCTGCAATGGGGGCGTTTATACGTCCGGGATGGCGATAAAGATCATAATAATCCGGTGCCCGCACCAGAACGGCCAGGGCCATGCTTTCCTTCAGGTTAAGGGAATCCACATCCCGGTCAAAATAAAACCGGGCGGCCTGGGCAATGCCCCGACGTCGGGAGGCATAGGGTACCTGGTTGAGATAAAACCATAAGATATCCTGCTTGGCGTTGGTCTTTTCCAGTTCATGGGCTTCAAAGCCTTCAATCCATCGGGACCACAGCGTCCTGGGTCTGGGGTGGATCAGCCGCACCACCTGCTCTGTGATGGTGCTGGCCCCCCTGACGGCCCGTCCTGCTTTTATGTTCTGGAACAGGGCATGGAGACGGGCCAACCAGTCCACCCCGGAATGCTCATAAAATCGCCTGTCCTCGGAAAAAACAAAGGCCTGTTTTAAAAATGTGGGTATCTCATAAAGGGATCTCTGGTCATGGGTGTTCCATGTCCCGGTATAGGTGGTGGTCAGGGGAATGCCCCGGCGATCCAGAAGCCGGGGTTTTTTAGCGAGCCCCGTCACACCGGACAAAGCACCGGGCAGGGTTTTCATATCCATGCGGGTTTTTACCCCCACAGCAATCATGGCTGCTGCCATGATCAACAGGACAGCAACGATAAATATGTTTTTTCCGTACATGACATGTCTCAATTGGGGGCATCTATTGATCCACAATAAGGGTCTTTTCCACACTCTTTCCAAAGACATCGGGATCATACATCTCCAGAATCCGGGCGGGCAGGGCAGCAAAATGTCCCCGGGCAATGGCCTGGGCCGTGTAGGAAAGCACATATCGACCCGGGGGCAGGCCATCGGCATAAAACCGTACCCCGTCATGCCCCATTTCCCGGTGATAAAAATACCATTGGGATACGCCATGGCGATCCCGGAATGCCCCGTCGTTCCATCTGGAGTTCCTTGGAGGCCATGCGTTGTCAGCAGGGGTGTCGGTATCATTGGGGGGCATAATCCCTGTTTTGTCGGCATCCACCATGGATGCCGTGGCCAGATCCCGGTTCACCGCTTCTAAACCGCCGGGCAGGGGATCATCCACCACCACAAAATTTCCGGCAGCCGGAAGGGATATGAACAGATCCACCCGCACCAGCTCCCCCGGAACAATTGTAAGGGGATCGGTCAAAAGCACCCATTTCCCCTCTCGTTCCACGCTGAACTCCTTGTGGATTTCCATGCCCGCATTGATGGCCTGGGGTGATGTCTCCCGGGGAACATAACTGACTGCTGCCGTGTAATAGAGGGTGCCGGGGCCATTTTTCCGGATTATAAGGTCTGTCCTTTTTCCGGATTTTTCTTCTGTCATGACCGTTTCAAGGGTCACTGCCGGGGCGTTGATATCCTTGAAACGCGCTTCTCCCATCAGGGTTTCATTCACATGGGCCATGATTTCCATGTCCGGTGTTTGATTTTCAAAGGCCCGGGCGTAGTCAATCAGGCCATTGGTGCAGAAAATATTGTCCTGGGTATTGTACCAGGTGCCTGAACTCTGCCGGGTCTGGGTGATGGTGCGCACAAGTTTCAGGGCCAGATCCTTCATCTCTTTTTGCCGGTTGTATTTACGGGCATAATCAATCATGGCAGATAAAACAGCCCCCTGGGTCCGGGCCGATGATTCCAGAAGCAGATTACTGGCCTTGTCCAGGGTTTCATTGAATCTGAGTTTCCCGGCACTTTGCACGGATTGGGCTGATATTGTTTCCCAGGTAAGCTGGGCAATTGGTGCTGCCCCTGCCACCCGGGTGGCGGCCATGAGAAACTGGGCCTTGCCAAAAAGGCTCATGGATTTGACATGGGGTTCATATCGCTGGATGTCCGTCAATGTGAGTTTTCCTTCCCGGGCCAGGGCCGACAGGGCAACGGCCCGCACCGTGGCTGCCATGCCCCTGGAATAGAAATCAGGCAGTATGTTCTGTCTTAAAAGGGTTTTCAGATACTCCTGGAGGCGGGTTTCCACTGCTTGCGGCGGTTGATATCCCCGTTCCTTGAGCCAGCTCAATGCCAGGGCCGTGTAGGCGGACAGATAAGGACTTACCCTGTTATCTTCGGGTTTAAAATACGCCATGCCACCGTTGGGGGCCTGGAACGAGGGTGCCTGTTTCAGCATATTGTCCGGCACTTGTGCGGCATCCTCCCATGTCAGTCGGTGTTCCAGGCGATTTTCAAGGGCCTTATAATGGCTGGCCATGACGGCCCGGGTGAGTTTTTGTTCCCAGCAGGTGTAAGCGTAATCCCTCATATAGGTAAACGCCCCGTCCACATTGTCAAGCAGTGTGGGGGAGAGAATCAGCCGGGTATTTCCGGTGCGGGGGTCCATGTTTTCCGGATACTGGACGGGTATGGTGGCAGGAGTGTTGTCCATGACCATGCCGTGGCTGGCACTGGTGGTGTGATTCTGCCTGGGGATGACCTTCAGCATGTGGATGGTTCCGTCTGCATCCACATTATCCCGGGCTGTTGCCTTGAATATCAGGGTACCCGGCAAAACGGTTTCCACAGGAAGATAGACAGTTTTACGTTTATATGGTGGCAGGTGAATGGTTTCTGTTTTGGTGTCTTTCAAGGCATACTCGACATGGTTTCCACCACCACCAGCATCACCTTCTTCTTCTTCTTCTTCTTCATTATTATTATCAACATCTTCACCACTGCTGCCGGTGGTATTACCATCTTCAGCGCTTTCAGCATTGCCATGATGGGTCACAGAAATGGACACCACAAGATCCCGAATCTCCGGGGTGCGGTTCATGATGGAGAACCCTGCCTGGAAGGTATCCCCGGCCGTTACCTGGTTGGGCATCACCGGCCGTACTTCTGTGGGACGGTTGACCTTGAACTGACCCTCCCCCAGGCCCATGACCTCATCCGGGGTGACAGCCATGGCAAATATACGCCAGCCCGTTAGGTTGTCAGGCACGGTGAAGGTGACCCGGGCATGGCCCTTATCATCGGCCATGAGACTGGGGTTCCAATGGCTCACAAATTTAAAAAAAGATCTCATGGCAATGTTGCCACCGCCGTCTCCCCCCACATTGGCACCTTTTGCTTCAAACATGCGGCGGCCAACGATGTTGGTTAAAAGGCTGTAGTTGTTCACATCCAGTCCATCCAGTGTGTAAAAGCCTTTGCGGACGTCAAAATGCTGTTTTTTGCCGGCAATGAGGTCAAACACCGCCTCATCCAGAACGGCAACGGCAAACTCCACCGGGGCATTTGGAGGTGAATCCGGCAGGTGGGCGTTGATGTCAACGGTCACGACGTCGCCGGGTTTGTAAATTTTTCGGTCTGTGTCCACCGTAACTGTCATACCCTTGCCGGGATCAATGACCCTGGTTTCCACATACCCTGTGCGAAAGGTGGGTTTTCCCAGGTCGACCTGGTGTTTTCCCAGGGGTTTTGCCACCCGGGGGGAGAGGATGGTGGCGGAAAGAAAAAATCCCGGTTGAAGATCCGCGGACACCGGCACTTTAATCATCTCTGTGGCGGTTTCCATTTTTTTAACCCATTGCTGCAGGATGCCATATCGTTCCAGGGTGATCAGGGCATATGCCCCGGGAAAGGGATTTTTAATGAGATATTGTGCGGTTTCCCCCAGGTTTACTGTCTCTTTTTCCGGAATAATCTGCAATCGATAATCGGTGGGTTCCTGCCATACCACATGACCCTGGCCCGTCACCCAGGTGGTGATGCCCGAAGCGTGTTGTCTTCCCCGGGTATCGGTCACCGTGGCGCTGATGCGATAATCCCCGGGTGTTTCCGGGGTAAAAGAAAAGGGCAAAGGCTCTTTAGTGGCCGTCAATTCCAGATTATGGGTGGTGATCCACTGGTGGAGATATTGAGTAAGATAGGCATTGCCCGCTCCTTTCACCCGTGTGGCCTTGGTCTCCAGGCGCTGCACCTGGATATTGATTTTTGTGCCATCAACAGGATTGCCCTGGTCATCCACCACCAGGGTTTCCAGGGTGGCGACTTGATTGGCATCATACACCCATTTCAGGCTTTTCAGGCCCACAAATCGATCCCTCCCAAAATAAGGGGCAGTGGCGGTGGCTGCCACAAATTTACCCCGGTCATCCTGCACCGCTGTTTCCACGGCGAGGGTGCCGTATGCCACATCCCGCGGATTCAGCTGGATGGTATTTTCCAGAATGCCCTGGTCGTTGAGGGTATCTGTTTTTTCCAGAAGGGTTTCCATGTCACCGGAACGAAAATATCCGTTGTTTTCCTCATCCTCTCCATCCTTAAATGGCCTGTAAAATGAGAAGGTTCTGGCAACGGGATGATTGGACCGAAATATTTTTTCCTTGAGCCCAATCATAACCCGGGCATTGGCATCGGTGTAGGGACCACCGGCATGGAGGCTTGCCCGGGAGGTCACACGGAGGGTGTCCCCCATTTTAAAGGCATCGCCGTTAAGTTCGGTGGTGACTTTAAATGGCGACGGGGTAAAATCACTGACCAGCACCCGCAGCGGATTCCAGCTTTGCTGTGTAAAATCAGCGGACAGCTCAAATCTATACCAGCCCACGCTGCCGTTTTCGGGCACTTCATATTCGCCATGGATGGCACCAAACCGGGACAGTGTGAGCGCTTTGCGGGTAAGCACGGTTTTCCCTGTGGGGTCAATCAAGGTAAGGGTATAATGTGATTTTGGGGGACTGATGAATCGGGTGTTATCCTGATCCCGGACATAAATCTTGTATTGGATGGTATCCCCGGCCCGGTAAATTCCCTGGGCTGTGGTGCCCCAGGCATTGAGGTGGCCGTGGCGGGCCTGCATGCGCGAATCAAAGGCCTCTCCGGACACCTGCCAGGTGTCAATGGTAAATCGGTTGTTCAGGGGCAGCAGGGCCAGGTCATTGTCTTTCGCCACCCGGACAAAAAGGCCTTGCTCATTGCCTTGTTCCCACCAGCGGTCAAAGGTTTTTCGCTCCGGGTCCAGGGTGACAACACCGGGCAGCAGGGCAACACCGTTGTCATCGGTGCTTTTTCGGGCCAGGATTTTTGTGTTGCGGGTGAGGTTTTCCATGGCATCCTTATGAATAGTCACCCGGGCCCCGGGTACGGGCAGACCCGTTGCAAGGCTTGTCACCCACACCAGTGAATTAAAATGACCGATCTTGGCATGGACCTGCCAAGGGGTGACCTGGGCGAAGAATTGTTTTTCACCGGCATGTTTTTTTACAGATGGCATGGTATTGTGCACCTTGCCATACACGGCACCGGTGCGCCCGGCAAGCATTTCCCGGATGCCCATGGGGGTGTGGTAGGTGATATCCCGGGCCATGAGATTGTCTTTGGTGAGGGTGTTTGGGACCTCATCGGGGGAGGGTGTTTTCCGGAGATTTTTATCATCATCATCATCTGGTTTGTCCACGGATTGTGTTTCATCCACATTCATTTGTTCGGCAGTGATGGTCCGGAAGCTGAAGTCCATGCGTTCCATATTGGTTACGGCCATGGGCAGCCGGGAATCCAGGTCCTTTTCCAGAACCCCGGTGGGGTGCAGCAGCTGATAATCGGGTTTGCGATGGTCGGTGAAAAAGGTAAAATCCATGGGGGTGGACAAGGATCTGCCAAAGGCATCACGGATGCCGTTTCCCTTCTCTTTAAGATGGTATTGCTGCCAGGGGATAAGATCTTCCGGCAGTGAAATGGTGTAGTGTGCATTGTTGTGGTGACGGGTTCTCAGGAGTCCACCGCTGTAGTTGTTGGCCCAGGGGTCATAGTCCTTACGATTACCGGCCAGGTCCGGGCTTATAGTGACCTGGTCCCGGATCTCCTGGAAGGCCACCGGGGCTGTGAACAGCAACTCTGTGTATGTGTCGGGGTTGGCAAGGGGGTGTATGTCCGGTGTGGGCGCGGTCTTGAAATGGTTCGACTTAGCCAATTTCTGAAACTGATCCGGGGAAATGATGATGGGGTTCTTCCCTTGGAGGGTATAGCACCGCAGCCCCAGGAATTTAAATTCCGGAAAGGTATGAAATTTCACCACCACTCTTTTTTCCATGCCCGGTTCCGATCCCTGGGTGGAGACAATACCCGGGGATACCCACATCTCCATGGCAGTGTCCAGGGGCAGCTCTTTTGTCGGGGATATCCACCAGATACGACCGGAGGTGTTCTCCGGGTGGGGCTCCACCCGCACCGGTGACATGAATTTACCATCGGTGTGCCGGATGATTTTTACGCAGGCTTTCACAGATTCCGGGGTGACAGGCTGATTAAAATGAAGGCCCATCACAGGCGTTCCCGGGGAGCGCCAAGTCTGGAAATCCACCCAGGATATCCGGGGATGCTGGGTGGTGAATGTATGAACGACAGGATCTGTAAGGCTGGTGCCGTCCAGGGCGGTGATGCCGGGATTCATGATAAGGGTATAACGCGTGGCAGGCTGCAGGGCCTGTGATTTATCCAGCTGCAGGGCCAGGGCCGAGGTGTCAAGCCACCGCCATTGACCTTTTACATCCGGCGTGATGGTGACAGGTATCTCCTCCCGGGAGCGTTCCATGGCCCCCAAAGGCACCACATCCCGGTCAAACTCGATGACAATCTGCCGCAGGGACTGGACATTTTCTCCCCCCGGGGTGATGCGGGTTATCTGTAATGGCGTGGGGGCAGCAGGGGCGGAACCAGGTGAGAGGACTGTTGTCAACATTATGATTGCCAGCAGGGTGAATGCATATTTTTTTTGCATGAGACCTCCATGGGATATGGGTGTATTCATTCAGGACTCCAGGGGATGGGTGGAAACCCTTTTTGAGTAATTGGCCCATGTTGTGACCAGGGGCATGTAGTTTGACCTTGACATGTTTGGATTGCTTGACTAAAAAGTATCAATAGAAATGAGGATTCGCTCATAAGCAATAACAGTCAACAGATGGTAACGGGTCAAAAAATATCCGGTTCAAGGAAAATAAATGCCCTTGGTTTGACTCCAGAGTTATGAGTTCTCATAAGTCACTGAAATTATTGGACCCGAATAAATGTTTTTTCCAAAATTCAGTTTTAGTGATTTCAATGGATTACCCAAGCTCAAGGTCGGTCATGATGAGAACTTATGACTGACGAGGTTTGACATTCCCTGCATGTTTAAATACCAGAAATTTAAGGCCGATTACAATCAAAAAGGAGTTAAGTTATGCAAAATTTTCTGTTTGTTCTCAGTAAAGACGACAACGAAGCTGCCACAAGATGTTTTCAATTTGCCAAAATTGCCCATTCAAAGGGGCACCATGTGGATATGTTTTTCATTGACGGAGGTGTTATGTGGGCTAATAAGGATAGAGATCTGAGCATCAAAACCACCACAGGAGATTGTCCGGCAGATTACCTTCCCTATCTGGTGGAAAATGAAGTGACAACGGGTATTTGTACCCCCTGCGCCAAGAATCGTAAATTGGATGAAGCGTCTTTTTTCAGTAATATGCAGCTCGATGGCGGACCGCATCTGATTGACATGGCAGCCGAGGCAAAGGTTTTTAATTTTTAATCGCTCACTCCAGCCACAACCATCGCAACGCAATTTGTGCCCTGAAAGAAAAAACCACCTTGTATCGGGAGAATTAACCGGTCCAAGGTGGTTTTTTATGATTTTTTTTATATGAAAGTCCCACCACCGATCTGGAATCAAAGGACTTTCGTTGTTCGTTGTGGCTGCTGCCCACAGCCATGTGGGTTTTTATATGAAAAGGTCGCTTTCAAGTCTACCTCAGCTGAGCCCCTCCCCCGATGGGCAATAGGAACCGGACAATCGAACTGTCTACAGTTCCGGTCCGGGCCCATTGCCCGTCGGGGGTGGGGCGGCATAATGCCATTTCCCATTTTCAATATTCGTTGTGTCCGACAGGACATGCGGGTTATATGAAAATGTCGATAGCAGCTTCGCCAAGGGCGATCAGCCCATTTGTTTAATTAAAAAGTCCAGGGATAAATAAGGTAATGGCCGGAATATAAGTGATCAAAAGTACAATGATAATATTTGCCATGATAAAGGGCAGAATGGCCCTGCTTATTTTTTCCATGGGTTCTTCTGAAATGATTGATGCAGCAAATAGACAGCAGCCCACCGGAGGCGTTGCCAGGCCTGTTATCAGGTTGATACTCATGAAAATACCCGCATGCAGCGGATCAATGTGCAGCAGGTTAAACAACGGAATAAAAACAGGGGTGACAATCATCAGGGCCGGTATGCTGTCCATGAACATCCCCAGGAAAAACAGCAGGAAATTGATAAAAAGCAGTATCTGCCACTTGGACTGCACATTGTCTGTGAGGATTTCAGCAAATTGCATGGGAAGCTGTTCGTTGGACAATGCCCAGCCAAACAATGCCGCTGCCGCAATAATAATGGAAACACTGCCGGTTTCCACCGCCGCATCCTTAATCACCCACAACAGTCTTTTAAATGACAGGGATCGATACACAAAAAGAGCAATGAAAATGGAATAAAATGTTGCAATTACGGCGGCTTCCGTGGGGCTGACCACGCCAAGCAAGATGCCGCCCAGGATAATAACCGGCAGGAGAACGGCAAGGGAGGCATCCCGGATGATTTTCAATCCTTCCTTGACCTCAATTTTTTCTTCCCTTCTTGGCAGTTCATGCTTTATGCCGTGTAACTTTACAACCGTCATCTGGGCCACACCCACCATTATCCCGGGAATGGCACCGGCAAGAAACATATCCCGGATGGAAACCTGGGCAATGGAGCCATAGATGATAAACATGATACTTGGCGGAATAATGGGACCCATTGTGGAAGAGGCAGCGGTGACGGCGGCACTGAAGCTTTTTAAATAGCCTTTTTTGGCCATTGACGGGATCATCACAGACCCGATGGCAGTGGTATCGGAGATGGCCGTTCCCGTGATTCCCCCAAAGAACATGCTGACAACGATATTGACATAGGCAAGATTGCCCTTGACCCTGCCCACCAGCAAATCTGCAAGGCGAATGATCCGGTCACTGATGCCGCCCTCTGACATGATTTTACCTGCAAGAATAAAAAAGGGGATGGCCAGCAGCACAAAAGAGTCAAAGGATCTCAAAAGCCTTACAATTACAATGCTTAAAGAAATATCTGAACCGATAAAATACACCAGGGTTGAGGCGATCAACGCAAAGGGTATGGGGATTCTGATTGCCATGAAAATGAAAAAGCATATTAACATCAGAATTAAATAGGTCATAACAGGTCTCCGGGTATTTACAGTTCAAGCATTTTCTTGATTAGAAAAAGCAAAATCAAAAGCGCGCACAGGGGAATGGAAAGATATACAATGCCCACCGAAAACCATGGGATAATGGGTGCGTGGACCCCCCACATGGAAATGGAATGTGTCACACCCTTTACGATGAACAAGACACAAACACCTGTCATGATGATGTAGTGGCACAGGTTAAAGATAAATTTCATTTTTGCAGAAACCCTGTCATAGATCAGATCAATTTGTGCATGACTGCCTTCAATGTATGAGATCCCGCTTCCCACTAACACGATAAAGATATATGCGTATCGGGAGGCGGTATTTGACCATGCAATGGGGCTGTCGAAAAAATATCGCAGAACGATATTTACCCCCAGCACAAAAATTAATCCAACCATCAATATGAATACAAAGAGGTCGCTTGCAGCTTTGAGTTTATTCATACCGCCGCCAATCATTGATAAAGCTTTTTCTTTTTTACTGCTGTTTGCCATTGCAAAAATCTCCGTAAAGCTACATCCGGGCTTGGTCATAACATTGACCACCCCTTAAAATCGGTGGAGCAACGGTGTCAGACCTGGTTAATATCGTCCATACGCCAGGTCTGACAGCATTTTCCCCTTTTGTTACTTTTTATATGCTTCTGGCAGTCGGGCATTGGGATCAAGGTATTGAATTTCCTTGTACCAGGCTTTCCACTGTGGTTTTTTCTCAAACCATTTGTCATATACTTTTTCCGAAGCTTTCTTGAATTCAGAAGTATCCGGATAGGTCACCGTACTGCCTTCTGCCTTTACCTTTTTAATAAATTCAGCTTCCCTTGTGTACTGCCATGCATCCGTTAATTCAATGGACGCATCGGCAATTTCTTTAACAACTACTTTTTGTTCGTCATTTAATTTTTTCCAGGCCTTGGGTGAAACAAAGAGAATTTTTTGTGTCCACATCTGGTTTAAAATGGCATAACTTGAAACAACTTCACTCATTTTAAAGATGCAGTTACAATACACTCCGAGGTCATCGGCTTCCACCATGCCTGTCTGTAATGAGGTGTACAGCTCTCCCCAGTCCGTTGGCGTAACGGTGAATCCAAAGGATTCGTAAATATCAATGAACAGGGGGTTCTGCATGCATCGAAGTTTAACGCCTTTGCAGTCTGCCAGGTTATTTATGGGCTTTTTGCTGGCAACAGCAAAACCGTTGCAGTCAGAATATATGCCAAGGGCAATCATTCCGGTTGCATCACTGACTTTTTTGAGAATTTCCTGCACAACACCGGAACTTCTTGCAACTTTGTAATGCTCTATGCTTTTAAACAGGTAGGGAAGTTGTAAGAACTGGATATCATCATAGTACCCTGCGATGTGCCCGGCGCTGGTTGCGGCAAGATCAACGGTACCGGCTTTGGCAAACTCCAGGGCCTCTTCTTCGCTGCCGGTGAGTGTGGCAGGATAGATGGAAACCTTTATTGCGCCGTCGGTCTTTTCTTCAATCAGGGTCTTGAATGTCTCTGCCAGCAGTTGATCTGCATCATAGACATTGTTCTGATGGGCAAATTTCATTGAAATGGTGCCGGCACCGGCATGGGTTACCCCAAAGACAGCCATGCAGATAACTGCCAGCACCGTTTTGCGGGTGATTCTGAATTTAATTTTTTTTTCATGGGTCATGGTTTCATCTCCTTTAAAATAATTAACACTGGGTTGATCGGCTTCTATGTGTAAACGGGGGTATCCGATTTTCGGCATCACCTCCTTTTTCGGGCTTGGTTACAACATGGCCCACTTTGGGGTGGGGTCAGGCTTGCGTTATTGGCATTATCGGTGCTTTTGGCCTTTACACAGGCTATGGTCGATAACGCCAATAACACAAGCCTGACCCCGTTGGGCCACCAAATGTGACGAGTGGCCCATGCTGCGACCAAGTCCCCTTTTTTTGCTGGAAGTCAATGATCTGCTTTTAAAAGATCTTCAAGTCGATTACCCGCCGCCTGATATTGTAATATCTCCATGGCTTTTTCTGCAACAACACTGCCGCCTTCAACGGGGGGTAATCCGCCCTGGTAGATATTTGTAATAAGGGTGTATTCATACCCGATATCGGGTACATCGCTGTATCTGGCTGCTTTCTTTTGCGCGTTGGCATCTTTTAATTTAAGAACAAGATAGGCGGACATGCTTTTGGAAGACAGTGCATCCCCACCCGGGCGTTCCCCTGCAAGCAGAATGACAAGATTGCAGTTAAGGGCGTTGCCTATACATTCCGCAAGCTTGACCCTGCCATAATGTACCACCATGACCTGGCCCATTGAATGGTTTTTGCTTTTTAATCCGTCCATGAGCACCGGAAGCATTTCTGAAACATTATGATGAATGGCTTCGGCACTGAGTCCGTCTGTGATGACAATCTGCACATCATTGTTTTCCGCTGAAAGCGTTTTTAATGCTTCTGCGGGCAGCCTGGAACCTGCTTCCGGGTTTCTCAGGTGTTCTGCCTGGGTCTGGGCGTTTGATTGAAATTCCCTGAAGGAAAATTCAGTAAATTGATCAACGTTAAGTCTGCTGTGAACAGCGGCTCTGCCGGCGGATTGATTGATCCGAAGAAACTGCTGTATCTTATTGGCCGGCCGTGGGCCTGCATTCTCAAAACCAGGCGCGTTGGGCAGTGATTCGTGGAGCCTCTGGAATTCAATATCGGAGGTGATAAACAGTCTCGGATCACCCCAGTTGGGTCCCCGGCGGACATTGCCACAGGGGGATTGAACAAAAATACCTTTGTCCACGGCCCAGGTTAAAAACTCCGGTGCCGGGTGTCGATCGTAGATTTCCCGCAGGGTCTGGTCGTCGTGTCCGCTGTTTACAAAATGGGCCAGCATCCTGTCCGCACCCAGATACACATCCATGAAAAAACCGGCTCCGGCCGCCGCCGCAAGCTGTACAGCCATTTGCTGGCCTTCCAGATGGGATTCCGAATGCATGGTATAACTGGGACTGATTCCCATGGGAAGCCCCAGCAGTTTGCCCATGAAATTGTCCTGGAGGGTGGACACCATGAGTTCAAAATCATTGAGATGGGTTTCCGGTCCGATGAAGCCTGTGGCATTGTTGACCATAAAGGGGTCATATCTGCGGCACAGGCCATAACACAGGGCTTCACAGGTGGTCATATCCATGCCATTGTGTTTGCGATAACTCATTTCACTGCCCTGGCCCGTTTCAAAATACATGAACTGGGCGGCCATATCCTTCAGCGGCCCCTTTTTTGCCATGGTGCGATATGCCTCATCCATGAATTCCACGGTCACATCAAATTCTTCGGTGAGGGTCTGCTCTGTTCCGGCAAAACTCTGGAATAAGATTTCAACGGGGGCACCCTGTTTCAGGGCTGTCAATTGGGATTTTACATGACCCAGCACACATATCTGTGTGGGGGCCCCGGTTTCTCTTCTAAGTTTATCCAGATGCCAGAGTATGGAAACAATATTATCCACGGACCCATCCGAAGGGTTCACCCCGATGAGACAATCCCCCATGCCCATGGAAAGGTCTGTGTATACCATCATTGAGATGGCATCCAGATTGTCTTTGGGATGGTTAGGCTGCAGACGAAAGGACAGGGTTTTGGGGGTTCCGATCAAGGTACGTGCCCGGGTGGGGCGGAACAGCTGTCTTGGCACAAAAACCAGCTCATGGATGTCCATCAACTTGGCCAGGGCCGCCGCCATTACAGGGGTTAATGCCCGGCCAATGGCCATGATCCTGGTGCCGTTGCTTTTCAGGATAAGATCTTTTAACTGGCCAAGGCTCAGCGATGAGATGGTATCAAAAACGGTTTTATCGATTTCATAGCCTGCACGCATCACGGAATCAATTTTGCCCGTTTCAGTGGTGAGGGGATTGTCATAGATGTGCTGCAGGGTCAATGAAGACAGAATTGAGCGCGCCGCTTCCCTGGCCATCTCATTTTCAGCGGTCAGGCCCGTGGTTCTATCCCCTGCCTTGCTGATATCAGCGGCACCCAGAAGTTTTTTGAGACCCTTGAAATTGAAATCTTTGTTCAGGATCGTGCAGGAATACATTTCTTCCGGTCTGGGAAAAGGTATGGCAATTTCTTTAAGTGGTACGAGTTCTTTCATAAAAAAATCGGCAAGAAAATCCCCGGGTTTTTCAGCCCGGGATCAAAATTGCCGCCTCCATTTCGTTATTATAGTTATAGCCATGGAATCATGGGTTCAGGCTTGGCTTATGGGGTGTTATTGATATCGATCCATGCAGGTCATGGGCTTGATTATACAACATGGGCCACTCTTCATGGGGCAACAGGGTCAGGCTTGTGTTATCGGCGTTATTGAGCACAGCCTGTGCAAACGTCAAAACCAACGATAATGCCAATAACGCAAGCCTGACCCCCTCCCGATGGCTCAATGGACCCCGTAAAAAGACACCGGCACAATATTTCGGTGTAATTGACCAATATTAACAAAGTGAGCATTCCGATCCGGAATTTCGTCAATTACAATTAAATTTCTCCGGGATTGCCGCCAATTGGTGGCATAGTTTCCAAGGGCCTTTCCATAATTGTCCGGTGCCAGAATTATCAACGGCATCTCTGGAGAAAACGATATCTTTTTTAATCCTTCGGCCAGCCCCATCCCCAGACCTTTAATGGTGGTAAGGGGTTCGTATCCGGCAGGGGGTAAAATACCTTGAGCATTGTCTTTTTCATTGCTTTTATTATGGCTTGCCATAATCTGGATGCAGGCACCTTTGGGGTGTTTGCTCGCAATGGATAATACGCGCAGCACTTCATTGGCATCTGCCCCAATATCCAGCCGGGCCACAATGGGGATATCCTTCAGGGGCAGTCGGTTTGGAGACGGCAGAAACATGGTTGATCCGGAAATTTCGGTGTTGTGAAGGGTCAAGCCGTAAACCGTGGCGCGCCCCATGTTCTCCGGGAGAAGTTTTTTTATATGAGTGGACAATATGGGCGAGGCGATGATGCGCATGGCAAGATCAATGCCAAGATCGCCATAAAATGTGGTGCCAGGCAGTTGTTTGCCCTGTACAGACCGATAGATAAGCTCGCCAACTCCCCCGGAAAAGGTGATGCCGGTTTCCCCCGTTGGCGGGGTGATGTTAAAGGATGTCTGCTGGTGAAGTTTTCCCATGGGGCTTAAAAAAAAAGATTTGTCCCCCCGGACCATGGCTTCCAGTACAGCAATATAAAAATCAAGAATGGCATCAATTTCCCCGGCTTCCAGGATTTCTGCCTTTTGCCTGCAGATGCCCAGATGATCCATGAGTTTTTGTCCATAACAGGAAACCTGGGTCAGGCGATAAGTTCCGGGTTCAAATTGAAAATGCCTGGCGCCCACAAAAAAACAACCTGTCTCAAAGACCTGACCGGCCTTGCCCATTGCCGGGTTGGTGGTGCCTCCGCCAATGTCAAGATTAATGATGGGTAATTGGTAATGGTGACGAGACAAGGTGGCGGCACAGCCCATAAATGACAGCCATGATTCAAGATTCGGGTCATCTGCCGTTGCAATAACGGCCTGGCCCACCCGTTCTCCCACAAGTTTTGCAATGGCCCTGGCATTTCGCTGTCTGGCAGCAAGTCCGGTGATGATCACCCCACCTGCAAACAGAGCATCGTTTTTTATCTTGCCTTCATGGAGCCAGTTTCCCAGACAGACTTTTAACTGCTCTTCATCAATCATATCCCCTTTAAAAGGCGTGAACACCGTATTGGAACGATAGATAACCCGGGGATTTCCAAAAGCCATTCTGCCGGTGATGGAATTAAGTCCCACGCCGGCAACAGCAACCATGGCGCTACTGGTGGTTGATCCAAAATCCAGCCCGATCATTTTTACAGTGTTATTTGAATTTAATGTTTCTGGCTGATTACCCATGCAAGCCCATGTTAAAAACCTGTTGATTTGTAAGTTAGTATTGCAATTGATATATCAATAAATATATTAACTGTCAAATTGTTTCAGGGCTTATTTTTAAAGCATTTTTTATTGGTTTCATATATGTTTTTACATTGCTGCAAATTACATATTTGTTGTGGTTGCTGATTCTTGAGAAATCTTGTTTTTTGCTGTACAAGCATGCAGGGATTTATATATATCAGCGGTCAGCTACCCAAGGCCAAGGCCATTGGGCTTGTAAAAGCCCCATGCTGACCAGTCTAAGTGTTTCGAGCACTACGTTAGATCGGAAATAGGTACTATGGGATGCGTGCCAGTCTCATGCTCTACGGCAAGTAGTTAAACAGGTCTAAGGGGTTAAACCGGTGCTACTTGCGCCAAACCCGGTCATAACATTGACGAGGCAAACATTACCCCGGAAACGGGAGGAATTTTAAATTGAAAGTATTTGTTTTAGATACAAACAAAAAAACACAAAATCCGGTTAATCCGGCAAAAGCCCGATTGCTTTTATCAGAAGGTAAAGCAGCAGTTTTCAGACAATATCCGTTAACGATCATTCTGAAAGAAGACGTTGTGGAAGCAAACCCAAAGCCTTTGCGGAAAACTGTGGGAAAAACGATACAGGGCATTGGCTGGAAATACTGTCGCGTGCTTCATTTATCCGATGGGTACTCCTACAACACGACGTGCTAAAGCACTGTTTCCTCCCAAACCTAAAGGATTGGGTTTCCACAGCTAAAGGGAAAAATTTATGAAAACGAATTTTACCAAAAAAAAAGCATATGAAGACCTTAGATATCGAATCATTACCCAGAAGCTTGCACCCGGCGCACTTCTGAAAGATAAGGAATTAATGGATCAATATGGAATCGGTCGTACCCCCCTGCGGGAAATTATTATTGAACTTCAGAAAGAAGGTCTCATTAACAGGGTTCCCAGGGCCGGAACCTGGGTGGCACCCATGGATTTTAATTTTTTAAAGGAGATTACAGAAATAAGGATCGGTCTGGAAGGTATTGCCGGTGAGCTGGCGGCAGAAAGAATTTCGCCAAAACAGGAAAAAGAACTGGCAGATATATTGGAAAAGGCGGCCAGGCTTGAAACGGAAGAGCCCTTGAACAGTGAAGAACTCATCACATGTGAATCCCAGTTTCACAATGTTATCTATGCCGCAACAAAAAATGAAAAATTAGAGGTTTTGCTTAAAAATTACCAGAGTATTGGTGCCAGATTCTGGCATTACGTTGCGTACAACAGAGAAGAGCTGTTCAAACAGTTTGAAAGCCAGCGACAGATGTTGCAGGCCATTGGGAAAAGGGATAAAATCAATTGTAAAAAAATCATGGAAGCCCATATCCGTGCCTATATCCACATGATTGATCAACGACTGAATCAAATTAATGCGGGGCGGCATAAATTATAAATTCCGGGGACACCATACTTAATTGTGACAGTCGCTGATCCTGTTTTCATCAAGTCTGAGCCCACCCCAGAATAACCGATGGTGTGATCAAGCCCTTTTTTCGGCTTAATCACAGTAATTACGTGATCAGGGAAAGGGCAATGCTGCACATGATAATGCCAATCAGCGTATCCAAAATTCGCCAGGCAGTGGGGTTTTTAAAAACTGGTGCCAACATCTGACCGCAAAAGCTCAAAGAGAAAAACCATAGAAAAGATGCAGATGCGGCTCCCACCCCGAAAAAAAGACGACTTTGTCCATTAAATTGCCCACCAATACTGCCGATGAGAAGCAGGGTGTCAATATAGCAATGGGGATTGAGCCAGGTCACCGCCATGGTGGTGGCTATGGCCGTGCGAAGGCTGCATTTCTTTTGTTCTGCATTCAGTACATTCCCCTGGAAGGCAGATTGAAAGGCCTTGAATCCATACCAGAAGAGGAATGCCGCGCCGCCCCAGGCCCCTGCCGCCGCCAACCGGGGAGATGATGCAATCACGGTGCCCACACCGGAAATACCAATGGTGATAAGCAGGGCATCACAGACGCTGCACATCAAGGCAATGAGCAGATGATGGTTTTTTCTGACCCCCTGTGAAAGTACAAAGGCATTTTGTGCGCCGATGGCAACGATCAATCCGCCGCTGACCCCCATTCCCTGTAAAAATGGTCCCCACATAGATTATCTCCTGAGTTTCATTTCTTGCATGTTCAAGCGTATGCCAGATAAATTTCCGGACCTGTTCCGTATTATGGTCTTGGCCACAAGCTTGATCCCTCCCCACATATTTCCCAGGGCGCATTCCCATTTTCCCGGTTCGACGGTTAATCAGAGAGGGGTCAGGCTTGCGTTATTGGCATTATCGGTGGGTTTGGCGTTTGCACAGGCGGTGAAAAAATAACGCCAATAACACAAGCCTGACCCCGTTGGCCCCACCAACTATGGCAGATAAACCATATTGTGACTAAACCGGGAAAATGGGAATGCCCCCTATTTCCCATGTAACTGGGTGGATATAGCATGTGAATTTAAATAAATAAAATTAATAGATTTTATTATGGATTAATTGTGTTAATAATAAGACATGCTTGATTATAAACTTTTAGAGGCCTTTGAGGCTGTCATCAGGGAGGGTGGTTTTGACAAGGCAGCCAAAGTAATTCACCTGACCCAGTCCGCCGTGTCCCAGCGCGTGAAACTCCTTGAAGCTCACATGGGGCAGGTGCTGCTCATTCGAACAACCCCTCCAAAGCCTACCCCGGCCGGGGGACGTCTGTTAAAACATTATCTCCAGGTGAAATTGCTGGAGAGCGATGTCACCCGTGAAATAGCCCCTGGCTCAAAGGGAAGTGTGGTTTCCCTTGCCATCGCTTTAAACGAAGATTCCCTTGCCACATGGTTTCCCCCATGCATTGCCCCTTTTTTGACGCAGTATCCGGTACTCATGGATCTGCAGGTGGATGACCAGGAACAGACCCATCAATTTTTAAGTGATGGTCAGGTGGTGGGATGCATCAGTTCCCGGTCGGAAGCCGTACAGGGCTGTACGGTTTCTTTTCTTGGGAGCATGAATTACCGGCTGGTGGCCACACCGGAATTTGCAAGGCAGTGGTTTCCCCATGGCCTGGATGCCCAGGCCGTTCAAAAAGCGCCGGCAGTGATTTTCAATCGCAGGGATAGATTGCATGCCATGGTGTTATCGCAAATATTTAAGGGGGAACTGCGCCCGATTTCAAGTCATTATGTACCGTCTCCAGAACAATTTGCATGGATGATTGCATCGGGTTTTGGATATGGTATGCTGCCGGACCAGCAGCGTTTTGCTCTGTTGAACGAGGGGGTTCTTGTGGATCTATGCCCCCATGAGCATGTTCGGGTTGACCTTTACTGGCACCGCTGGAATATTGCCTCTCCCATGATTGATGCCTTGACCCGGTGTCTGGAACAGGGGGCTGGGAAATTGTTGTGTGAACATAACCTTAAATAACCTGGGAAGCCCGTGATCAGCCTTTAACTGTTCGGACATACCTTTTTTCTCTCTGTTGCACTTTGAATTCACCTGATTTTGAGTCCATCTTAAACGTTATAACAGGAATAAACTTTAGTCCATGTAACTTTTTATATGAAAAGGTCGCTTTCAAGTCTACCTCAGCTGAGCCCCTCCCCCGATGGGCAATAGGAACCGGACAATCGAGCTGTCTACAGTTCCGGTCCGGGCCCATTGCCCGTCGGGGGAGGGGCGGCATAATGCCATTTACCATTTTCAATGTTCGTTGTGTCCGACAGGACATGTGGCTTATATGAAAAGGCAGCCTCCAAGGCAACTTCAACAGAGCCGCCCCTCCGATGGGCAATAGGAACCGGACAATTGAGCTGTCTACAGTTCCGGTCCGGGCCCATTGCCCGTCGGGGGGACGGCGGTATAATACCATTCGGCTCCGCGTCTACGACCCTATATTTGCTGTGTCCGACAGGACATGCCTGTTATTAACAAATTTGTTTTTTGGGGGAAATGAATATGAACAATACCATCCAGAGCATCTCTCTGATTCATCTCATGATCGCTTTTATCCCCGTTGGGGTGATTCTGGTCATCCTTTTTAAATGGTCACTGGACATACGATCCGCCGCTTATGCTGTTTCCCGGATGCTGGGTCAGCTGTTGCTGGTGGGGTATTTTCTGACCTATATTTTTGAGTCTGACAATGCCCTGATTATCATGATCATTCTGACGGTCATGCTGCTTTCATCCAGCTGGATTGCCCTGGGAATGGTCAAGGCCCACCGGCGGACCTTGTTTCGCAACGCCTTTTTTGCCATTGCCCTGGGGGGCGGCAGTGTTTTGTTTGTCATTACCCAATGGGTGCTGAATCTTGACCCCTGGTATTTTCCCCGGTATATGGTTCCACTGGCGGGCATGATTTTTTCCAACTCCATGAATAGTGTCAGTCTTGCTGCAGAAAGATTGTCTGCGGAACTGGCACGGGATGTGCCATTTTTAGAGGCCCGTAAGATTGCCCTTCAGGCAGCACTGATTCCCATTGTAAATTCCCTGTTTGCCGTGGGCCTTGTGTCCATTCCCGGCATGATGACCGGGCAGATTCTATCCGGGGTGTCGCCACTTATTGCTGCCCGGTATCAGATCATGGTCATGTGCATGATTTTTGGTGCTGCGGGTATTTCTGCTGCCTGTTTTCTTGGCTTGGCAGGCAGTGTTACAATTGTGGATTCAAAGGGCTGATGTTAGTGGTGTGGGAATGCGCCTCCCATTATCAGAGAAGCCGTCACCAGATTTTATATCCCCCTTTTACCACCCCGCAAAAAACCATACCCGGCCCCGATAAAACCACCGGCAAGGTGACTGAACTGTGAAATTCTATCCACCTTCAGGGTGGAGATTATTTCACTGCCGATGTAAAGGGTGGCAATGATGATAAAGGTAAGTGGAATCTCTTTGGAGCTGATATTTGAAAAAGAGCTCAAAAGAATCAGCATAAAGGCAATACCGCTGCCGCCGATCAGGGAGTTGGAAAACAAAAAAGCGTTTAACAAGGCGGTGGTGATGGCGGTGATAAATATCATTTCCAGCAGGGTGCCGGATCCGTATTTTTCTTCCAGCAATGGTCCAACCAGAAGAATGATCATGAAATTTCCCACAAGATGGGACCAGCTGCCGTGGGCGGTGATGTAAGAAACGGATTTGAAATAAAAAACAGGGTTGAAAAATGACAGCCGGGCCGGGGAAGAAAAATATCCGGATAAGATCCCGGTGCTGGAAAAAGCCAGAACACAGATGGAAATAATGGCATAGGTAAGAATCACCGGGGAATTGTATTTTATTTTCATCGTTGGTGGCCTTTTTCTGTGGGTGCCTGACCCGGATGAAATAGATATTCAAGGCCATTGCGCTTGATTTCATAAACCGTCTGCAATAAATCTCCTAAATTTCCTGTGGGAAATCCTTTCCGGGAAAACCACACCAGGTAGTCTTCCGGCAGGTCCACCAGCGGTACGCCTTTGTATTTGCCAAAGGGCATTCTGGTGGTTGACAGTTTGATGAAGCTTTCTTTGTCCGGTGTGATGGCAATGCTCATTTTTAAATTCCAGTTCATCGAGTTATACAGTTGGGAATAAATCCCGTGCATGGTATAAAAAAACGGCATGAATTGCAAGGATATCGGGCTTGGTCACAGCATAGCCCGCCCATCACATGTGGTGGAGCAACGGGGTCAGGATATATGGTATTAGGGCCTGAGTTTGTGATCAGGATCTATGTTTTTGCAACCACCCGTGTTTCAAGGTTAATTTGAATAAAAGCGGTAAATATTCGGCCAGCACCCCATCTTCGCTCATTTGGGCCTGCTCACATAGCAATAGTATGCTACGCAGTCCCAACTAAGCGAATATGGCTCACTGACCAAACATTTACAGAACCAAGCCGAATATTTATTAAAAGCGCCAATGAGGCAAGCCTGATTCCACCCCAAACTGGACCATGCTGTAACCAAGCCCATCCTGTCGTTGGCTAGTTCAAAGAATATCATCTGTTTTTTGCTTGCCTGTGAGTATCAGAGTTGATATGCTTTTTTGAAAATATGAACACCCCGGCGGATTCCAGCTGATTATAATGTTAAATAATGCGTTTTTTTGCAGCTGAATAAGCTTGTTATCGTGTGGAAAACAAGGGGTGAACAAAGCTTGCCTCCCGGGTCAGGTTTATAACTTTAACCGGGATAAATGGTGGTTTGCAAGATGGGAAGGTGGTGAATGGAAAAAGACTCAATTGTGTTTCAGCCCATTTCCGGAGAAAAAGAATCTCTCTCGGCGGTTCGCAAGGCCTTTCGTGTGCCTGTGGCGGACAGTGAAAATGTGCAGGTGTTTTGGAGAGAGAAGCAATGCGCTGTCTTGAATATCAGTCCGGGGGGTGTCTGTGTTGTCTGTGATGAGGCATTTGATGTGGAATGCGATGATGTCTGTGGGGGCTGGGAATTAAAACTGGGGAATATACAATTGTACAATTTGTCTGCCAGGGTCATCCACGTCTCGTCCATGGCATCGGGCCGTTTTGTTTGCGGCATACAATGGATTGATCTTGAAGAAACACAAAAAGTCGCCATTGACGGTGCAGTAGCCTGCATGAAAGCACAGGTTCTTGGTAATAATGATCGTAATATTTCCCCCATACAAGATTTTTAAAACATGACTGAAGAAAAAAAAGATATCATGAACAGTATCCTTTCAGATGCCGATGATGCATTGGCTGACAGGAGCAAAGATTTGGATTTTTTAATTTATCAATGCGGTGACGGGGTACAGGGTGAAGGTGCCGGACTGCCCGACACCCATGATCAAAAATCCATCAAGGTTTCCAAAGGCAATGTTTCTGTTGAAATCTGGGAGGGGCGTGCAAAAATAAAAGTCAAGGTTTCCCCGGGAATAGATACCGGGATTTCCATGGAAAAAATTGCCACCATTGCCGTGGATGCGATTCTTGAGGCATTGAAAAAGGAAACACCGTGATGATTATTACCTGTCCCAAATGTTCCAGGAAACATCGGGTCAATCCGGAAACCATTAAAACTTATATTGATGCCGGTCGGAATATTTCCGCCACCTGCAGGATCTGCAAATACAAATTCCCAGTGCCATTGAATCAGCTGAATGACCAGGCTTTCGTTAAAAGACATCCCCCCGGCACAACGGCCAGAAAAATATGTGTAACCCTCAGTAAAGGGGGGGTGGGAAAAACCACCACTGCGGTGAACCTTTCGGCAGGACTGGCACTGGCCGGTTATCGGGTGCTGCTTGTGGACACTGATACCCAGGGACAGTCTGCATATATTCTGGGAAAAAAGCCCATGGCCGGGCTCACAGAGCTTCTCACCGGGGAGCTCACTGCAGAGGAGTGTATTATTCCTGCCCGGAATAATCTTTGGTTGTTGAGTGGCGGCAAATCCCTGGCCGGCATCAAACGCATTATTGATCGGAAGAGTTTCGGGGCGGAATGGGCATTGTCCGAGGCCATGAAATCCCAGGATGAACAATATGATTTCATCATCATGGATACCTCACCGGGGTGGGATCAGCTTATTGTGAATGTATTGTTTTATGCCACGGAGGTACTGGTGCCGGTGGCCCTGGAGGTGATGGCATTGCACGGCCTTTCCGAGTTCATGAAAAGCCTGGGAGCCATCCAGAAATATCGCAAGGATGTGACACTGGAATACATTGTCCCCACCTTCCTGGATTCACGCGTCAAGGGACCGGAACGGCTGTACATTGAACTTAAGAAATTATACCCCGATTCCATGTGTAAGCCCATTCGTTATTGTGACAGCCTGTCCGAAGCCCCTTCCTTTGGCAAGACTATCTTTGAGTTTGCACCGGGTTCAACGGCATCTGCAGATTACAGAGATCTTGTCCGGCGGGTTTCCAAGACGGAAAAGGCCTTTGCCTGAGAGATGCAATATACCTATAGTCACGGCATAAAAACTTAAATTCGTAGTATCTATTCAGCGTCGAAAAACAGCTCCCTGCTGATTTGTCGAAAAAGCAGCAGGGAAATTCTGCACATTGAATCAGGCTTCATAATAAAAATCGGGAAGATTGCCTTTCAATAGAATACCCAATGCGCCGGATTGAGTTTCCCCCCGGCATCATCCTCTGCAATATTGATCTCTTTCAGTAAATTTCTCGTGTCTCTTGCCCATATTTGATTATACTGTCCCCATGCTCTCCATAAAGAACTTGAATATTGAGTAATAATTACTTGAATAATTTTAAATAGAAATGTATACTAAATATTTTAATTTCAATGTCCCTGGCCGGTGATCCCGGCCCTTTTTATTTTTAATATAACCCACAGGGCAGCAGCTACCTGCCACAACAAACATTGAAACTTCAATCATTGCAGTCTGTTCGGCTGGCTTTTATATAAAGGAATACCATGTCCCAGAAAGATTCGTCCTTGATCGGATTTGACGAAATGAACCTGGCCCCCCTGCTGTGTAATACACTGCAGAAGGTGGGTTATGAAACCCCCACCCCCATTCAATCCTTGACCATTCCCCACATGCTTCAGGGGCGGGATGTGCTGGGCCAGGCAAGAACCGGCACCGGCAAAACAGCAGCCTTTGCGCTGCCACTGCTGTCCCGCATTGATCTGACCAGACGTTCTCCCCAGGTGCTGGTGCTCACCCCCACCCGGGAACTTGCCATCCAGGTGGCGGAATCCTTTAAAACCTATGGGGCCGGCATGAGGGGGCTGAATGTTTTGTCCATTTACGGAGGGCAGAGTTATGGGGTTCAGTTAACGGAATTAAAGCGCGGGGTTCATGTGGTGGTGGGAACCCCCGGTCGACTCATGGATCATCTTCAGCGTAAAACCCTTGTGTTATCTGATCTTTTTTGTGTGGTGCTGGATGAGGCAGATGAAATGCTTCACATGGGATTCATCGAGGATGTGCAGTGGATACTGGACCGGACCCCCACCGATGCCCAGACTGCACTTTTTTCGGCCACCATGCCGGGGCCCATCCGAAAGATCGCCCAGAAATATCTCACTGATCCGGAAGAAATTCTGGTGCGTTCGGATGTGGATGTTATCAGCACCATTAACCAGCAGTTCTGGATGGTAAAAGGCGAAAGAAAAGCCAATGCCCTGATTCGGATACTGGAAGCCACATCCTTTGACGGGGTGATTGTCTTTGCCAAAACCCGAGTTGCCACGGTGGAGGTTGCCAAAATCCTTGAAGAAAAAGGATTCAAGGCCGAGGCCCTGAACGGGGACATGGCCCAGACCGCCCGGGAACGCACCATTTCCCGCTTGAAAACAGGCCATATTGATATTCTGGTGGCTACGGATGTGGCGGCCCGGGGTCTGGATGTGGAGCGTATTTCCCATGTGATCAACTACGATATGCCATCCAAGGTGGATCCTTATATCCACCGCATCGGCAGAACCGGCCGGGCCGGTCGCGCGGGAGAGGCCATTCTCTTTGTCAATCGCAACGAGCGCTGGATGATTAAAAATATTGAACGGGCCACCAAACAACGGCTTCGGGAGATAATGCTGCCCTCCAACCGGGATATCAACGAAAAAAGGGTGCGGGACTTTAAAGAAGATATTACCCGGATTATGACCTCGGAGGATATCAGCATTTTTCAGGAACTGGTTGAAACCTATGCTCTGGAGCATGAGGTCCCTGTGTCCATGGTGGCTGCAGCCCTTGGAAAAAAGGCCCATGGGACCATGCCGTTTTTGCTTCCAATACCCGCTGCCGGGGCAAAGACCCAGCAGAAAAAGACCCCGGTCCGTCAGGCATCTGATCCTGAAAAAAAGATCCTCAGGGAAAAGCGTTCCGGGTCGGATAACAAGGCCCGCGGGGGTAAAGTTGCTCCAGGGGCAAAAAGGGAGAACGGAAAAAATAAGCCCCAGAGTGAAAAGGCTTCTGGATTGGAATTTAAGGATAATTCCCGGACTGAAAACAAGGGTAAACCCCAGGGAAAAGACATCGGATCTTCGGCAAAAAAACGCATGGCACCGCCGGAAAGGGGAATGGAACGATATCGCATTGAGGTGGGACGGCAGCACGGGGTTCTGCCCCGGGATATTGTTGGTGCCATTGCCAATGAGGCCGGTCTTGAAAGCAAATATATAGGAAACATTGACATCAACCCGGAATTTTCACTGGTGGATCTTCCCACGGGCATGCCCAAAGTGGTGTTCATGGAATTGAAAAAAACCTGGGTGAAATCCCGACAGATGGCTATTTCTAAATATATGTAAAATTCTTTATATCTATCCCCCCACGATTGCCTGTTTGGGCTTGAGTCCGTAGCAGGTGCTTTTTGTGGGGGCGTGTTCTTTTCTCTTTTTTTCCGATAATTTATTTTCTACACATTGTGCTTGACATGTATTATGGTGATTCCGAGTGCTTGGTCACAACATCGGCCACTTTTGGGAGGGGAATATAATATATGAAAGGCGTGGTATTTACAGAATTCATTGAAATGATGGAAAAAGATTTCGGATTTGAGGTGGCAGACCGGGTAATTGAAAATTCCGATACCAGCAGCAAGGGCGTTTTCACCGGGGTGGGAACCTATCCATCCCGGGACATGGTGGCACTTTTAACCCAGTTGTCAACGGAAACAAAGAAACCGGCTGATGATCTGCTGCTTCATTTTGGAGAACATCTGTTCAATAGTTTTTCCAGGCTTTATGCCCATCTGATAGCAGACATAAAAGATACCTTCGGGCTTCTGGAGAACATTGAATCTTTTATTCATGTGGAGGTAAAAAAGCTTTATCCCGATGCACAGCTGCCCGCCATTGATACCCACATGGTGGGACCGGATACCATGGAATTGATTTACCGTTCCCGTCGAAAACTGGGTCATCTGGCCCACGGGTTGATTATGGGATGTGCCGCTTGTTTTGGTGAAACCATGGAAATTCAGATGGAGAATCTGGTGATGGATGCAAGCGAAGTCAGATTTACCATAAAGAAAATGTGATATGGACCCTGAAATTTTAAAAAGAGCACTGGATCGGGAGCGAAAAGCCAGAAAAGAGGCCGAGCGCATCATCGAGCAGAAATCTCTGGAAATTTACCGGGCCAACCAGGAGTTGAGGGAATTGAATCAAAGCCTTGAACTGCGTATCCAGGAAAGAACCCGGGAGATTGAAGCCTCTAAAAAAGATCTGATTCTGGCCAAGGAAGAGGCCGAAGCCGCCACCAAAGCCAAATCCCTTTTCCTTTCCACCATGAGCCATGAGATCCGAACGCCCTTAAACGGCATCATCGGCATTACCGAGCTGATGATGCAGATCAATGGAGATGAACGCCTGGAAGAGATGCTGGCCAGTATGAAATATTCAGCGGATAATCTGCTGGTCATTATCAATGATATTCTGGATTTTTCCAAGATTGAAGCCGGTAAAATCACCTTTGAGCGCATGGACTTTTCCCTTGATGCACTGCTTGACGGACTGCGGGAAACCTTTCGATTCCGCAAGGAAGAAAAAAATTTGGCTTTTATTGTGGAAAAGGCAGCAGATGTGCCCCAATGGCTTGCCGGGGATCGGGTGAAACTCAATCAGATGCTGATCAATCTGGTGGGTAACGCCTTTAAATTCACCTCCCAGGGTGAAATCCGGGTGCGGGTGACACTGTTAAGCCAAAGTGCGGAGGAGTACTGCCTGCAGTTTTCCGTGAAGGATACCGGGGTGGGCATTCCTTCCTCCCACCATCATCGCATTTTTCACAGTTTCAGCCAGTCGGAAAAAGATACGGCGCGAAAATATGGTGGCACCGGCCTGGGGCTTGCCATCACCCGTCGGCTCATAGACCTGCAGGGGGGAAGCATCGCTTTTGAGAGTGAACGTAACCAGGGCGCACATTTTTATTTTCAACTTTCCTTTGGCCCGGGACGTCCCCCGACTGATCCGGATGACGGGAAATCCATGGTTGCAAGTCCTCTGCTCCAGGGACGACGGGTGCTGCTGGCGGAAGACAATAAAATCAATCAGTTTGTTGCCGCAAAGTTTTTAAAAAGCTGGGGACTTGATGTGGAAATTGCCAACACCGGTCAGGAGGCCGTGGACATGGTGGCAGACGGGTCCTATGATCTGGTACTCATGGATCTTCAGATGCCGGTGATGGGTGGAGTTGAAGCCACCGGAATTATTCGGCAGCGGGAGCAGGAAAACGCATCCCCCCGGGGCCATCTTCCCATCATTGCCCTGACTGCCAGCGTCTTTGAAGATATCCAGCAGGAAGCCATCCAGGCCGGTATGGATGACCTTACCACCAAACCCATTCAACAAAAGGCCTTGTATACCAGGATTGAAAAATGGATATTAAAAAAATAAAAGACACTGATGATGAGCTGCTGATTCGGGAAATTGTGGACCGGTTGCCCTGGGGCATCGTAGTCATTGACCATGCCCTTAATGTCCGGTACATGAATCCGAGGGTCCGGGAGATATTTGATCCACCAGCGGCACAACTGCTGCCCATGGATCGGAAAAAAGCACCCGCCTGCATGGGTCATATCCTTGGATGCAGCCACAATGGTTCCGGGAATGCTTCAGAGGGCAGGGGGGCCTGTCGGCATTGTGAATTTCGCATTTCCATCGACATGATTTCAGATATTGCTTCAAAGGTACATACGGGCAGCTCGGCGGGTGAATATACGGTGGTAAAGGAATTTGTGGTTCACGGAAAAAAAGTATTAAAATATCTCAAAATTCAATACGTTGTTCTGGGAGGGGACCGCCTTATGGTTCTGGTGGACGACCAGACCCAGGCGGCCCTGGCAGCATCCGCAAAAGCCTGATCCCCGTCGTTGATGCCCCCCGGTCGGGAAAATGGAAATACGCCTGTTGTTACCAATTCCTCAGGGAATCATCAATGCCGCCTCAATCTTCACCTCTGATTTAATTACACCCTGTTCCAGCATGATCTGTTCGGTCTGCTGCCAGGCCTTTACATCCATGCGTCCGATTTCCACGCTGCGGTCCGGCCACACCAGTTCCCGGGTGGATATGAGCTGTTTTTCCTGGAGATCTCCGGGGGTGTTTTTGTCATATTTTTGAAGTATGCTCAGGGCCAGGTCCTGGTTGGCGGGCTCCATGGCCATGTGCCATCCCTTTAACAGGGCTTTTTTAAATCTGGCCACGGTGTCCGGCCGTTCCTTCATCATTTTTTCCGATGTCACCACAGAGTTGGCCACAAACTGAACCCCGTGATCTGCGGGATTTAAAAATCGAATATCCTCCCCTTCCTTTCTGAGCTTTTCACCGATGATGATGCCCTGGGCATTTTTGTACACCGGCCAGACTTCAATTTTATCCATGTAAAAGGGCGTGTAATCGTATCGGACACTTGAAAGGGTCAGTTCATTTTCCTTTATGCCCGCCCGGGCAAGCAGGGTTTTCATGATGGTCTCATCATTGCCGCCATAGGTGATGCCCACGGTGCGTCCCCGGAGATCTTTAACCGTGTCGATGGCCGGTTTGCTGCTTTTGCAGATCCACTGCAGGGGGTTGATCTGGAACAGCTGGGCAATGACCACCACGGGGGCGCCCTTGGCCCGGGCACGGATCACCTGGTCGGCGGATGCCACCCCGAATGCGGCATACCCCATTTCAAGTTCTCTGATGGCATCTCTTTCCGGGCCACCGGCCTTGACGGTGACATCCAGGCCCTCATCGGTAAACAGGTTCTGGTCTTCGGCCAGAATATCTCCTGTGACACTGGCATTGAAAAGCCATTTTAGACGATAGTTAAGGCTTTCTTCTGCACGAATGGGTGAAGCCATGGCAACGGCAAAAATGGTGCATGAAACAAAAAGAATGAAAAACAGATACATGATATTTTTTTTCATGGAAGTTCCTCTTGGTCAACAATGACCCATTTTTTGATTATTTTTTCTCCCATCCATTCCAGGGTGCCCTGGTAAAGGGAAAGAAAAATGCCAATGAGAAACAGGGCCGCCAGGATCCTTGAAAGATCGCTCTGGTAAAGGGCTATGCGGATGGCATGGCCGATGCCCGCGTTGGCGGCAATGAATTCAGCCACAATGGTGCCGGCCATGGCAAGCGTGGCACTGCCGGAAATAACAGTGGTGAGCTTTCGGATGTTTTCAAAGGCCCGGATTTTTATTTCCAGCTGCCAGCGCATCCTGCCCGTGGCCAGATAAAAATGTTCAATGCTGGTGATGGGTTCGGACATGATGCTCACCACGGATAAAAGCAGCGGAAAATAGCAGATCATGGCAGCAATGATTAATCTTGAGGTAAACCCGTCCCCCAGCAGGATAAAAATAATGGGGGCCACGGCCACAATGGGATATGCCTGGATATTATAGGCGGCGGCCTTGATGAATGAGCCCAGCCAGGAGCTTTTCCGGGCAGCTGTGCCAATGGAAAAGGCCATGATAATGGACAGAATCTGGCCGATCATGGCAACCCCAAGGGTGTTTAAGACATCGTACAGATAACCGTTGACTACGGCAAGGCCTGTGGACCATATTTCCAGGGGGCCGGGAATCACATAATCAGACAGACCCAGAATTGATTTCAGTGCCAGCAGAAAGGCAATCCCTGCACCATATACAATGAAAAATTGTGAGATTCGTCTAACAAGCATTCATTATCCCCAATAAAACGCTATCCAGTTCATGGCTGTTTATGGCATCATTGCGCTGGATATTCAATCCTTTTATCAGACTTGTCTGGGGCAGTTTGCCTGCCTTTAACAACACCAGGATCATGTCGCTGAATTTAGATACTTCCATGAGATTATGGGAAATGTACAGAAAATATTTATCGGGGAATTGTTCTTTTATTTTAAAAATAATATTTTCC
This sequence comes from uncultured Desulfobacterium sp., assembly GCA_963674605.1. Classification (GTDB taxonomy): domain Bacteria; phylum Desulfobacterota; class Desulfobacteria; order Desulfobacterales; family Desulfobacteraceae; genus Desulfocicer. Next base: position 5,084,866 of record OY771474.1, read on the forward strand.
TTGGAGCGTTCATCCACGTTGGCAAGGCTTTCATCCATGACCAGGAGATCAAATTCCTGAAGCAGGTACCGGATCAGATTAATGCGATTCTGCTGGCCCAGGGACAGCTGGGAAAATTTCTGATTCATGAACGGGGCCATGCCAAAGGTGTCCACAAGTTCCAGGCAAAGCGCGGTCATGCCGGGGGGGGTGACTTTTTCCAGGTGATGGCCGATGGAAGACCATCCCGGCAAGCGCTCCTGATTGTAAGTGTATAGAAAAACAGCGTTTTCCTTTTTAATAATTTCGCCGGTATATCCGGTGATGTCACCGGTCAGAAGTTTTGCAAAGGAGGTTTTTCCCACACCGGAAGGACCAAACAAAGCATGAAAGCCCGGGGTATCCAGATTCAGGGAAATATCCTTGAAAACAGGTTCCGGAGACAGTGGATAATGGTACCCAAGATGCCGGCATTGAAGGAGCATGGCTCACCGATCCTTGGGTATTTCTCGATCGTGCATGCCGATGAGATATAAAAGTCCATCCAGGCCCACACTGGAAATGGCTGTTTCTGCCTTTGCCCGGACAATGGGTTTGGCGTTAAAGGCCACGCCCAGGCCTGCAATGGTGATCATGGGAAGGTCGTTGGCCCCATCCCCCACGGCGATGGTCTGTTCTATGGATATATTTTCTTTTTTGGCCAGTTGTTTCAGCAGGCAGGCCTTTTTTTCACCGTCAATGATGTCACCGGTTACCTCTCCTGTGACGACACCATCACGGATCACAAGCTCATTGGCATGGAGATAATCAAAGCCAAGCTTCTCCTTTAAATAGTTGCCCACAAAGGTGAAGCCTCCGGAAAGAATGCCAAGCTTGTAGCCCAGACCTTTCAAGGTGCGGGTGACCAGTTCCACCCCTTCAGAAAGGGGCAGGTTGGCTGCCATGTCCTTTAAGGCCTCCTCTTTGAGACCTTTGAGCAGTGCCACCCGTCTTTTAAAGCTTTCTTTAAAATCAATTTCCCCCCGCATGGCCGATTCCGTGATTTTTGCCACGGCATCCCCCACACCGGCAAGTTTGGCAAGCTCATCAATGACTTCGGCCTGGATCAGAGTGGAATCCATGTCAAAAACCACAAGTTTTCTGTTCTTGCTGTAGATGTTGTCTATGTGAAAGGAGATGTCTATGCCGGTCTGCTGGGAAATTTCCATAAATTCCCCCCGCATGGATTTTATGTTGGCCGGGGTGCCGCTAACTGTCAATTGGACACTGGCCCGGGTGGGAAGATCCAGATCATTTTTCAGGGAAATCCTGCCGGTGAGGCGGGTGATGCCGTCAATGTTGAGATCATTTTCGGCAATAACGGCGGTGACCCTGGAAATCTGAAGCGCAGTAACCTTTTTACCCAGCAGGGTGATCACCCGGCGCTCTTTACCCTGGGCCTTTACCCACCGTTCATACTCTTCATTCTCAACGGGTTTGATTTCCACTGCCAGATTTCTTTTATGCCCTTCATAAAGCATGTCTTTGAAAATGGAAGAGAAATCCGTGTCAACGGGGATTTCCACAAGAATACCCAAGGAGATGTGTTCATGGATTACGGATTGACCAATATCCAGTACATTGACATTGTAATGGGCCAAGATTGCGGAGAAGCATGTGTCCAGACCCTTGTTGTCCTGGCCTGAAATGTTGATCAGAATGATTTTGCTCATGTTTGGTTTTCTTTTATGCCTTTCTTTGTATGAAAAAGCTGTTAATGGGTGCTCTAAAGCCTTCTTAATTACGATTACAAACTTGGGAGTCAACCTATCATGGCAGGGCATTGGATTCAATATTTTTCAAATGGAATTAAAAAAGGTTGACAGATGGAAGAAAAACCTTTAAAACCTCTCTCATCTTGTTGAGCCCAGGTAGCTCAGTCGGTAGAGCAGGGGACTGAAAATCCCCGTGTCAGCAGTTCGATTCTGTTCCTGGGCACCACACACAAGATAAGGTTGCGGGGGCGTAGTTCAGTTTGGTTAGAACGCCTGCCTGTCACGCAGGAGGTCGCCGGTTCGAGTCCGGTCGCTCCCGCCACCATCCACAATAGAAAAACAAATGAGTTTAGTCCCCATCGTCTAGCCCGGTCCAGGACACCGGCCTTTCACGCCGGCGACAGGGGTTCGAATCCCCTTGGGGACGCCACTTTGAAAATTTTAGGGCAGCTTCGGCTGCCCTTTTATTTTGCCTGAACGCTTCTTCTCTTTAATAATATCCAAAATTTTAGTTTAAAATCAAGCAATTACAACAAGTATAAAAAAATAAATGAACGCCTTTGGGGGTTTATTTTTTTGGCAGTCTACAAAATGTCAAGTAAGGGGTCAATATATTTTCTGACATTTGTCCTTTACCGATCTATTTTTGTGGGATAATATGGTGCCATGAAATTGACCATCAAAGAAAAATTGATGCTTCTGGAACTTGCTACGATTAGCAGTGTCTCGAACGCCTGTGCTTACATGAACGTCAGCCGGGACACATACTACCGCCTTAAAACGGCTTATGATGAGGGTGGGGTTGAAGCCTTGCCCCCGAAATATCGGCAAGTTCCAAATCTAAAAAATCGGGTGCCTGATGAGATTGAAGAGGCTGTCCTGAGATTGGCCGCTGAAAAACCTGAATATGGAAAGAAAAAAATCAGCCGGATTCTGAAAAACCAGGGGATGTCGATTTCACCGAACACTGTCAGGGCTGTTTTGGACCGGAATGCTTGAATTTTTTGGGTAGATGCGGAGAGTACTATTACAGCCAGTCAATTCCAACTGCATAGGTGCTCTGCCACCGCAATCATACCATTATTGCTCTCTTTCTATCCCTGTTGAAAACTAAGATTTCAAACTCCTCGTCCCTGAATCGGTTTCAATATTCTGAATGCTTCATTGGTCTATTATGATGCGGTCTTTTTCCTGAAAGCACGTATGATGTGCTCTGAAAAGCAGTCGATAATTTCCGAGGGATGTTTTTTTGATTTGTGCAGAACGATGTTGGAGACCGGTAATACCGGCAGGCCGTCCTCTATACCTAAAATTTTTAAATCTGCAGGGACGTTGCTGCCGATGACAGGGGCAATGGCAAACCCCGATTTTACAGCATCCAGAAGCCCGGATATGCTTCTGCTGACATAAACGATTTTGTAGTCTATCCCCGCTTTTTCCAAACTCTCAAGCGCCCAGCCTCTGAAAATGCAGTCTTCCTCAAATGTTGCCAATGCAATGGTTTTATGCTTTTGCAGGACAAAATCAGGGTTGGCTGTCCAGACCACAGGGTCATGGGCGATGACCTGTCCGCCTTCGCTGATCTGGGTACAGATTCCCACATCCAGTTCGCCGACATCCACAGCCGCTTTTATGACATCACTGTTTTCGCACCTCATTTCAATGGTCACATCGGGGTATGCCTTTGAAAAACCTGCCAGGAGTCTCGGCAGCCTACCGGCAGTGTAATGCTCCGGTGACCCAAACCGGATATTGCCTTCAAGATTGGGTTTGGACAGTGCTGCCACGGCTTCATCATGTTCTTTGATGATACGCATGGCGTATTTGATTAGGATATTGCCGTCTGTTGTCAGCTTTACGGTTTTGCCGATCCGGTCAAAGAGCTTTCTGCCCACTTCATTTTCAAGCCGCTTGATCTGCATGCTGACGGCAGATTGGGACAGATTGACCAGTTTCCCGGTTTTAGTGAAATTTTTTGCCTCAGCTAAGGCTGTAAATGTTCTCAAATAGTCAATTTGCAAATTCATAACAATCACAAATCTTAATCATTATAGTTGAAAGAAATCGTTATCTGAATAGTTTAAGGCCGTTCTCCGTCAACGTCAACGAAGAAATCTTATGATAATCCGATTCAACTTTTCTGGAAAATCATAACGAATTATAATCGTTAATATCAAAACAATTCATTAGACTAATTCTATAACAGGGTTTAAACCATACCCATGTATGAGCATTGCAAGCTTGAAACCTTCACAACCGGAATGGAAGCCTGTTGTATTTTAAATGAAAAGGAGGATAAAATGCAAATCACGATTTTACAGGGAAGTGCCAGGAAAAAAGGGAACACTGCCAGGGTCTTAACTTGGGTCGAGGAAGAATTAACCGCCATGGGCCATGATGTCGATAGCATCTATCTGAACTCCAAGAACCTAAAAGGGTGCATGGCCTGCGGCAAGTGCAAGGAAAAGCCCGAACCCACAGGGTGTATCCAAAAGGATGATGTGCCGGGTGTCCTTGAAAAGATGATCCAGTCTCAATTGGTAATTTTCAGTTCGCCTCTTTATTTCTGGGGTTTTTCGGCTCAAATCAAGGCGGTTATCGACAGAACCTATTGTTTTTATACCAATGCCCACCAGCCGAATCATGCCTCTCTTGTCGAGGGGCAGCGCCAGGCCTTGGTCGCAACCGGTGCAGGCGGCTATGAGAAGAATGCCGAAGGAATGATTGATGCTTTTGAACGGATGCAGGAATATCACAAAGCGGTCAATGTGGGGACGCTTTTTATCGGCTCCTGCACCACACCCGATGTCTTGGGAGAATCCGTTCAGAAACAGGCTGTTGAATTTGCAAAAAAGATTGTTTCATAGATAATTTCCCAACACCATAATGATGGCGGTAATGACTCGTCATCATTATGGTAAACTTTCCCCCTCCCTGTCTTTTTCAAATCTCTGTGCAAACCCAAGATCATAACGGATTGTGTTTATAAATATCAAAACCATTCATTGGACAAATGATTTTAGCAGACATAATTTACAGTAACCGTAACTTATTTAATAGTAAGGAGATCTCATGAAAATATTAATCATCGGCGGAAAAGGGACCATCGGGTCAAAGGTCAGTGCGCATTTTTCAAAAAAGCATAAAGTCATTATTGCCGGTCGAAATTCAGGCGATGTCCAGTTGGACATGGCTGACAGCGCTTCAATTAAACGGATGTTTGAAGCGGTCGGAAAAGTGGATGCCGTGGTCTGCACCGCAGGGGAAGCAAAATGGGCGGCTTTCGATTCTATGGCGGAGGAGGATTTTTATATCGGCATCAAAAGCAAGCTAATGGGGCAGGTAAACTTGGTAAGAATCGGTAAGGACTATATAAATCCAAGAGGGTCTTTTACTCTTTCTACTGGAATCCTCGCAGATCATCCAGTTCTTATGACCACGAGTGCTGCAATGGTTAACGGTGCAATCCATAGCTTTGTCAAAGCGGTTTGTCTTGAATTAGAAAATTATATCAGGATAAACGTAGTTTCATCCGGGCTTGTTGAGGATGCAGTAGAGCATTACGAAGATTATTTCCCAGGTCATAACCCAATTCCAATGGAAAAAGTTGTGAATGGGTTTGTGAAAAGCGTCGAGGGGGCTGGTACCGGAGAAATCATCAGAATGTATGATAATTGTTGATTTTGAAAAACTTAACATCAGATGGATAGGGTTATTTCCTGGGCCATTTTTACCCATTTGAAAAATATAAAAAGCGACAAATGTGTCTACGACCTGTCTATATTGTTCCGAAAATGCACATAGCACTGGCGTTTCCATTGTTGGGAATTAAGAGCATTCCATTGACCCTGAAAAATGAGAATACCGATAAAGTTTTTGGATTTTTGAAAAAATGGGACTTATTAGGTAAATTGTCCAGAAATCGCCTTGGCTCTGGCCATGTGTACTTGATCTGTTATTGATGAGGGGCTCTGAGCTTCAAAAACCCCGGTTCAATACCATTAGTCAACGCTTTACATTTTGTATTTTTGATCATACATATCCTTGTCAAAAGGAGCTTTTCGTGAAGGACAATTTTCAACAGGGCATAACTGGCAACTGGCAAATCCGCTGTCATTCTGGAAATATAATCCCGATTCGGATTTGTCCGGCATCATCAGCATGCTGGATTTCAAACGTACGCCAATGGTATTTTGTGTTTCACCAATAAGATTAAATAATGGGCGCTGCTGATCCAGGGGCCAATCTGATATGGAGCCCGGACACATCTGGGAAATTCGACCGGTATCAAACTTCGTTTTTATTTCTTTTTCAAGGAAACGAGTTGCCATACGTAATGCTGCCAGTTTTAAACCATCGGCATAATATTTTAATAGCATATCGGATAGGCCGTCAGTCCATTCCACAAGCTCCTGCCCACACGTAACAACAAAAGGAAAAACACGATTTAGTTCGTTTACATTAACAGCCAAAACACGGCTTTCAAAACGCCTGTTTTCAATAATGAGGAAATCCTCTCCATGTTCTTCAATTACAGCTAAACCATAGAGAGCCTTAGGTCGGGCGATCCTGGAAGCCTCGGCGGCCAGGTCATCAAACGCCTGCCTTTCTTTGGGGCCATTGGGCACATGGAGGTGTTTGTATAAATATGTGAGGTTGGGTTTGAATGGTATGTTATTTAAAACAATAGATTTCATCAGATCCCTCGTTAAAAACAGGTGAAAATTATTATGATTCGGCCATATTATTTAAATCATAGGCTGTGATTAAGCTTCAGACACTGTTGGTGCTACAGGAGATTTCAGGCTGCAGGGCATGCCTGCTACGCATTTAGCGCAAACTTCCATATCATCTCTCATATCCGGCATCGCTGCAAACCGTTTTAAATTGACCTGTAATCGCTGATTACACCGGTGACGATCTATACCTTCAAAAGAGACCGCTTTTACCGGACAGTTTCTAATGCACTCAGCGCAGTCCTGACCTACTTTGTGCAGGCAAAGATGTTCAACCGTTACCAATGGATTGTTTCCTAAATCTGCATCCGTAACCAAACTGCCCAATCGTCCCGAGCAGCCTGCTGGGGTTATCATCTGGGCATTTATGCCAAAACGGCCCAGTCCGGCAACGTGGGCCAGGTGCTTGTGGGACCAGCGAGCGGTTAGGGATTTGGGATCAAAATTGTAGGTTGCTGGGGTTAATTCTGAATGATATCCGTTTTCCATTAAGGATTCTTTGATGTATTCACTTATCATTTGAATAAGATTATTGGTCAGAGAAAGGGAGCGGCCCCAGTTTTTACTGGGGGATTTACCGCCTATATTGCCAGCAGTGAGTTCAGTATTAAAGGGTATAAAAAAAACAATGACCGTTTTGCACGATGGTAGGAGTTCTCTGGGCAGCATATGGTTTTCGGCTGCAATATCAGGTAGAATATTGAATCTTTCATCGGCTTTTGCTGTTACCAGAATTGGTTTTCGCCACCAACCCGGAAGTTGGCCGATTTGTATTTGTTTCTCACAGAAATCAACAACACTTTTTCTTAATTCCTCTATATCCATCTCACTCTCCCAGAATGTCTGCATTGGTAACCCCATAAATTTCACAAATTGGTATGATGCATTATATTTTGACATTCCACAAACAAATATTTATTATATCTGCCATAAATTCAATTAATGGATATGACCATGGATTTGACACCAGATATACTCAGAACGTTTATTGCCGCCGCACAATCTTTAAACTTCACTCAGGCTGCACAGGAAGTAAACCTTACACAATCCGCAGTTAGTAGCCAGGTGCGGAAATTAGAAGAAAATTTAGGGAGCTCCCTTTTTAGACGAATACCACGAGGAGTTGAATTAACACCACATGGGGAGTGTTTTCTAAAATCTGCAAAACATCTGTTGCAATTACATAATGAGACATTGGAGGCATTTAAAAAACCGGATATGATCGGACTCATTCGGATTGGAGCGGTTGAAGATTTCGCAGAATTATATTTACCCGGGATTTTGAAACGGCTTGCAGAAAGGTATCCTTTGGTTCAAGTGGATTTGTGCTGTGATCTTTCGAATGATCTTTTGAAAATGGTCCGGCAGGGTAAATTAGATCTATGTTTAAGAAACACCCCGGACAATGAAACTGAAGGCGAATTTCTAAAAGATGAGCCGGTTGTATGGGCTGGACCAAAGGACTTAGAACCTGAAAAAAAATCCCCATTACCCATCGCTGTATTTCAAGAAGGATGTCTATATCGCAAATGGGCCATCCAGGCACTGGAAAAGCAAAATATAAAATATAGAATTGCATATTCATGTCCAAGCATCTCAGGGGTTTTATCCGCCGTGAAAGCGGGACTTGCAGTTGCCCCAATAGGTGTGAGTACACTTGTGTCTGATTTGCGTACGATTTCTATAGAAACATTACCTGCGTTGCCATCAGCCAAGATTTATTTGCATAAATCAGAAAATCATAATACTCGAATTATAGATCACCTGTCCCAATATATTATTGACGAATTTCGTTCAATAAATAGAGGACCAGCTCAGTTAAGATCCATCGGCTGAGAAGAGCACAATACTTCTATCTTGGACGATGTGATCCATATTATTCTTAGCGTTGGCTACTTCTGTTGTTTATCGCTGCCCGATAGCTTGAAAATTCTCGGAAAATACCATGATTGAGCGTTTTATTTTTTAAATTGTTATTTCCTTATTTGATTCAAGAATCAACTTTCTAAGACAGAATTCACCATAAAAAACAGTGGATTCTGTTGAAACCGAATAAATATCAAGAATTTGAAATCAATTCAAAGCCGGATCAATGATGGTTATCCCTTGGTTTTCATAACGGTCCATAGGCATTAATGCTGGAATGGCTTCTTTCAGCGACTGCCTGTTCTTCCAGTCAACGCTTTTTTTATTGTGTAACCCTCAACAATTTTAGCCCTTCGGATTTTTCAATTTTTCAACCTCCATTTCCAGCTTGTCTCTGAATGTAGCGCGAAAAATCCTGGCAAGGTGCCATGCCATCTGTTCAGCCACCTCCTTTGAATTCTCATAATCAATCTCCGCACCTTCCAGTTTATCAAAATCAGGGCCGTTCAAAGTATCATCCAACAAATCAACGGGGTCAATATATTTTCTGACATTCATCCTTTGCCGACCGGTTTTTGTGGGGTAATATGGTGGCACGAAATTGACCGTCCTACAGCCACTCAATTTCCACTGCATTGGCGCTCGGCTCCCATAATGATAGACATAAAGCTCGCCCATTTGCAAACCGATTTTTTGCTAATTTTCCCTTAAAAATAAACAGGATTAAGATGGGGGTAGATGCTCATATCGGGGTAATTTTTCCAATCCTTCATCCCAATCTGCTTTGTTTGCTATATAAATGTGACCTTGAGGTTTCAAGCCCACTTCACTATCGAGAGAGCCTGCTGGAACAACTAACAAGGCTCCCTCCATTTGGATATTTGGAAGGGCTGACCCGCATTCGGAACAAAAACTTTTTATATGACCCTCTGAATTGAAGTCAAATCTTTTTACTTTATTTTCTCCAGACAACCATTCCAGCTTAGCGGTTGAAGAAAACATGTTTGCGGCATGAGCCGAACCAGTATCCTTTCTGCATCGCTCACAATGGCAAAGGAAAAAATTATCAAAATCACCGACAACCTCAAAGGTAACTTCACCACAAAGACACGATCCTTGATATTTCATTAGTTGATCCTTTTTTAATTATTACACAATCCCCTATTTTCTGAGATTAGCATACTTATTATTTTGCCGCTTTCATATCACGCATATCCCAATATACAATAACGGTAACTGCCACTGACTATCTTGAAAAACGATAATTAGGGACGATTAACCACCATTGATTTATGGCAATTCAGTACTATTTTTAAATGATATAGCATGGTTGACATGCTTCATGCTAATCAATACGCTTTGGAGGTCGATATGAAATCATATGTTAAAAAAAAAGTTGCTATGTGTTGTGCCATCGGTAAAAAAAGACTGGCCGATGCACTTAGGGTGTGTGACTATTGCACGACGAGTATGGATGAACGAAGTGCCTGCTATAAGGCGGTTGCCAAGGATGAAGGCCTTCGTTCCAAAACTTGCATGTTAATGTGATGATGCGGGTCGGGCCAAGTCGAATTGCAGTTTTTCTATAACGGCCACGGGCCGCCTTGACATTTCATTTGAGGTGCGGCCCACAACAAAGGTTGAAAGATCTCAGTGTGTTAACTGAGACTTCCTTATAAATCAGGGGGAAGGCTTTTAAATACACCTTCCCTCTGTCATAGTAAGATGAAAATGAAATTCTAAATCAAACTAAACTTTTTCAAATTCGTCCTTACCCGCTCCACATGTTGGACAAACCCAATCATCAGGCAACTCTTCAAACGCTGTTCCAGGTTCTACGCCGGCATCCGGATCACCAACTTCAGGATCATAGATATAACCACATAACGTGCATTCATATTTATCCATAATTATTTCCTCACCTTTTTCTCAAGTTAAGTGAATAGAATCTCACATTTTTTCTTTTAATGTTCCCATAGTCCGTGAAGGTTGCAATACTCCCTGGCAGTAACCTGGTCAGCATCAGTCTTGAAGGAAGCCCGGGGAGCATCAGATGGATCCAAAAACTTTCTTTCAATCAGGGTTCCGTCCTCTGAGGCCAATTCTATCCATTGGATATAATGCTCCGGTGTCATGGGGTGATCAACTGAGCCGACTCTAACAATATACCCCCCGTTAATTTTTTCGACAACTGGAACATGCTTTTCCTGTGCAGCATCAACGGTATTGGCTACTAATTTATCCATGGCCTGGCCGCAACACATGACCGGTGGTTTTTCTCCATGAAGAACCTGAACAATGTTTCCACATTTTTCACATTTGTAGATAGCGTATTTTTCTGCCATTTTGTATCTCCTTTCTTTGTTTTGAGTGAACTGTAACGACACCATAACCATCTTTCCAACAGGCCTATTAGGTCTCAGAATGCTTTAACCTCGCCTGTTATGAACTTAGCAGGCATTTCTCGTTATCATCTTTTGCATCATAGTAACGGGCTTCAATTAGATTTTTTTCCGGGTCTCGAAAATATATTGAGGTGCCGGTTCCGCGAGAGCCCCACCGCAGCACCGGGCCTTCTTCTATATCTATATTATTGACCTGAAGCCGCTTCCAAAGGTCCTCCCAGGCTGGCTTCTTTACAGCGATGCAGAAATGATTCAAATTGGTGTTGATTTCTTCGGTTTGGGTATCATGTTGCCACATCCTCTTTGGGAATAGATCGATGATGGTATTTGTATTCAGCCGCACAGATGGAAACGGCACTTTCCCAGCATGATATTCCTCAAGCCTCTCAGAAGCCAGCTGCAACACTTTTGTATAAAAATGGATCATTTTTTCATCGGTCTTCATGTTTAAAACAATGTGGTCCATCAGGCATTCCATGTTTGATACCTCCCAATAAAAGAATTGAGTGTTTGATCTATCATGATTTTTAGAATTCATCCTTACACTTCATACAACTGGAAAAGAACAAGTCAGAATATTGATTTTTTTAACAACCTTTAAAAAAATTGTAAAGTTTTCATCAACTGATATCTACATTTCCGATATGCTGCTGAAGAGAAAACAAAGTTAAAATCCGACCTGTGTTTTTTGATTGCATGTAGTGCCGCAAAGCAACGTTTGTCTTTACATCACTGAAAATATTATTACCTTTTTGGCGGTAAGCCTTTTAGAAAAATAGGGAATGTTACCCTCACCTGAGAATGGGTCGAACCTGTCAAGACACTCAATCTACGTTTGTTAGCGGGGGGTGCAGGCAAGGGCCATGGCAATAATCACCCTGTCAAGACACTCAATCTACGTTTGTTAGGCTTTTGAAGCGGAGCAGGCTGGATTTAATGGCTGATTATAACGACAATGGAAAAATGATCAATGATGTTAACTGATACCAATAAAAAATTGGTGTTCTGTTATAGCAGGCCCGGGAAGAAAGCGGTTTAACACAGGAAGAACTGTCCTTAAGGCTTAATACCAAGAAATCGGCAATTTCAAGAATTGAAAATCATGCCGAGGATATCAAGTTGCCAACGTTGGACAAGTTTGCTTAAAGCGGAGTTTAAATATCGGGGGTTTTATTACATCTTTAAGCGGACAAGATAATTGTCGTCATCGGCCAAGGTAATTGTCGCACAATAGGCATCTTGTGGTGCTCGACTCTGAAAAACGCAAAGTACTTTTGATGTGATATGAAGGGTGTCATGAAATGTATGTAAATTATTCGTTGGACAAATAGGCCCAGGGCTTTTATACTCGATTTGATCATATTTTTGATTATATTTATAATCAAAAAAATATTGTATTTAAATCATAACAGAAAGGGTCATTGTCGTCATGATAACGGATTTTAAAAACCAGAATACCCCCGTTGATTTTGAGTTAGTGAAAGAAAAAATAGAAGCCTCGGGTATTCCATCCATTGGTAATGGAACCATCCGCGAAATTGTTAAAATTGCCAATGAAATTCAACAGGCATCTGGTGAGAAATTCATTCGAATGGAGATGGGGGTTCCAGGGCTTGCCCCCCCGGAAGTGGGCATTAACGGTGAAATTGAGGCGCTGAAAAATGGGGTGGCCTCAAAATATCCAATGCTTGAGGGAATTTTACCCCTTAAAAAGGAAGCCTCCAGATTTATAAAGCTGTTTATGGATGTGGATGTGCCTGAAGCCTGCTGTATCCCCACCGTAGGTTCCATGCAGGGGGGATATGCAAGTTTCATGATCCTTGGAAATATGGATGCCCAAAAGAATACCATTCTTTTTCTTGATCCGGGCTTTCCTGTTCAAAAACAGCAGTTGAATGTGTTAGGCCAGAAGTACGAAGCCTTTGATGTCTATAATCACAGAGGAGACAGGCTTGAGGCAAAGCTTGAATCCTATCTTTCCAAGGGCAATATTGCCGGGATCATATATTCCAACCCCAACAACCCTTCCTGGATATGCTTTAACGACGATGAACTTAAAACCATTGCCAAGGTGGCAGATAAATATGATGCCATCGTCATTGAAGATCTGGCCTACTTTGCCATGGATTTCAGAAAGGATCTTTCCATGCCGGGCAAAGCTCCTTTTCAAGCCACCATTGCAAAATACACCAGAAACTATATTTTGCTTATCTCAAGTTCCAAAGCTTTCAGTTACGCCGGACAGCGGGTGGGGTTGCTTGCCATCTCCCCGGATGTTTATGCCCGGCAGTATCCTAACTTGAATGAAAGATTTGGGGCTGACAAATTCGGATACACCTTGATTTACAAAATTCTTTACTCCTTTTCATCAGGCACCTCCCATTCCGCCCAGTATGGTCTTGCCGCCATGTTAAAGGCCGCCAACGACGGTGATTTTAATTTTGTGGAAGATATCAGGGTGTATGGCCAAAGGGCCGTTGCCATCAAAGAGCTGTTTAAAAAAGCAGGCTTTGAAATTGTCTACAGTATGGATCTGGAAGAAGTCCTTGGCGACGGTTTTTATTTCACAGTGTCCTTTCCCGGCATGACAGGGGCGGAACTTGTGGAAAGACTTTTATACTACGGCATCAGTGCCATTGCCCTTTCCGGAACGGGAAGTGAATATGAAGGCATGCGGGTGTGCATGTCCCAGGTTGGAAAGGATGAGTTCGAGATATTAGCGCCCAGACTTGAGCAGTTTGGCAGGGATTATCAGCAATCATAAGAAATCAAAGGATAGGATTTGGCAGGCCGGAACATCGGCAGACCTAAATTATCAGCGATCATAAGATATCAAAGGTCTTCGGTCCGGGGGCATATTTCATGGCTATGGGCTTTTATCCCGGAAGACTGCCTTATTGTAACCTTGAAAGAAAGGTGGCAAGATTAACCTTTTGATTGATAATACCCAGTTTTTTACGGATGTAGTTCCGGTAGGTTTCAACGCTTCGGTGGGAGATATTAAGCAATTTGGCAATCTCCTTGGAACTGAGACCTGAACGTATCATATTGCAGATTTCGTTTTCCCGGGGGGTGAGCCTGGGCATTCGCCGGACCATGTTACTTCCAAAGTCTGATGTCAATTGCGTCAGCGTATCCTCCAGCAGGTTAATATATCCGATGTCAATCTGGGAACCGTTGTTTTTTAATTTATCCAGAAGGGGGATGATGAACTGATCCACGTTGTCCATGACCCGTTCTTCGAGATTCTTTTTTTCCATGATAACCTGGTTCATGATTTCCCGAAGAGCAATGTTTTTCTCCTTAAGGAGCTGGTTCTGATGTTTGAGCTGCTGTTCGCTCTCATGCAGTGCTTTTTCCGCATGTTTCTGCTCGCTGGTACGTCCCAGTCGTTCGGCAATGGCATTGAGAAGGGAGCGTTCTTCTTTTAAAAACGCACCCTCGTGGCTGTCGGGCATCTTTTCCAGATAGCAGACACTGATAACACCAATGACTTCGCGGTAGGCAATAATCTCTGCGGATTGTTTCCAGCAGGTATCCTGGTAATTGTCTGTCTGATAAACCTTTCCCTGGATGATACACCGGGCACAGGTAATTTCCGGGTATTGCCAGGAGCAGGGGATAAGCGTCATCACCTTTTGATAGATTTCTTCCAGGGAAATATCATTCTGTTCAACTATTTTTGAGATGCCGTACAGGCAGTTGATTTCCTTGATTCTTTCGTTTAACTCATGGGCCTGTTTTATGAATTTGGCTTCAGGGCTGTTATCCATGTCCTGATGTTCGGGAACCTGTTTAATAGACCCGGATCCACTGTCCGGGGACAGTGGATGTTTTTGCATGTTTTTCATCATTTTTATCCCGAATATTTTCCATGACGCATTCCTGTTTTCCAGGCATCATCATATTGTTCTATGAATCTGATTTTCAGATAAACGGGGTCAGGCTTGGCTTATGGGTTTTAAGGCAAGCCTGAGCCCCATCGCTAAGGATTTTATACCAGACCCTGGTCCAGCATGGCATTTACCACTTTGACAAAACCTGCAATGTTGGCACCGGCAACATAATTACCGGGTTTGCCGTATTCTTCTGCGGCATCTGTACAGGAGTGATGAATACTTTTCATGATTCCCTGGAGGCGGGTATCCACTTCTTTCCTGGGCCAGTTAAGACGCATGCCGTTCTGTGACATTTCCAGACCGGAAACAGCAACACCTCCGGCATTGGCTGCTTTACCCGGGGCATACAGGATCTGGTTGTCAAGAAAGATATCAACGGCCTCCGGCATGGACGGCATATTGGCACCCTCTGCCACCAGGGTTACCCCGTTGCGGATGAGGTTGGCGGCATCCTTGGCATTGATTTCGTTCTGGGTGGCACTGGGAAAGGCACAGTCTGCCTTGTGGTCCCACAGGGGATTCATATCCTGGGAGCCGTCCCGCTGGGTATAAACCGCTTCGGGGTATTCATCTACATAGGCTTTGATCCGTCCCCGCTGGACATTTTTAAGGCGCATGACAAAATTGAGTTTTTCCCTGTCGATGCCTTTTTCATCATAGATATACCCTTCGGAATCCGACAGGGTGACAACTTTTCCGCCCAGATCCAGAATTTTTTCCACCGTATACTGGGCCACGTTTCCGGACCCTGAAACCAGACATGTCTTTCCCTGCAGGCTTTCTCCCCGGGTGGCCAGCATTTCTCCTGCAAAGTAGACGCAGCCGTATCCAGTTGCTTCGGGCCTGATAAGACTGCCGCCCCAGGCAAGACTTTTCCCTGTGAGAACACCGGAAAATTCGTTGCGAAGTTTTTTATACATGCCGAACATGAAACCAATTTCCCTGGCACCCACGCCGATATCCCCTGCCGGAACATCAGTGTTAGGGCCGATGTGACGGAAAAGTTCAGACATGAAACTCTGGCAGAATCGCATGACCTCATTGTCTGATTTTCCCTTGGGGTCAAAATCGGACCCTCCTTTTCCACCACCCATGGGCAGGGTGGTCAGCGCATTTTTAAAGACCTGCTCAAAGGCCAGAAATTTTAAAATACTTAAATTCACCGAGGGGTGGAAGCGAAGTCCTCCTTTGTAAGGACCAATGGCGCTGTTCATTTCAATTCTGAAACCACGGTTTACATGGATTTCACCGGTGTCATCCATCCATGGCACCCGGAACATCAATGTTCGTTCCGGTTCCACCATTCGTTCCATGATTTTGAGCTGTCGGTATTCCGGGTTACGGTCAAGCACCGGCCCAATGGTTTCCATAACCTCAATAACTGCTTGGTGAAATTCCTTTTCGTGGGGGTCTTTTTCCATGATAATGTTTAAAACATCTGACATTTGGTGTCTCCTGATGAGGTTTAATAATGATGACCGGTGCAGGCGATTGTCTGTTCCAAGTCAATGGGTTCTGTGTTATGGCAATATTATCAACTGCCGGCCTGTGGGTTCGTTTTCATGGACTTGTAATGACACATCTGGATTTTTTCCCGTCCAGTTTGATAACCATGGGGCTCGATAACCTGACATGACGTAAATATTTGGTCTCGCACACCGATTCACATGTGTTAAGCCATTTCCAGTCAATGAAATCCTTATTGGATTTCGGGGCACCCCTGTTGAGTTCATTTACCGTAATATAGGGAATGTTAAGGGATGTGATATTGTGAAAAAAATGCGAGCCCTGTGAGGGATCTGCATTGAGTTGTTGGTTTTTCAGTTCTATGATAGCACCGATACCGGAAATATGATGCCATTTAACCGGTATGCCAAGCCACCTGTCAGCCCCCCCCCAGCGCCCGGGTCCAATGAGCAGATAACGCCGCTGTGCTTCCACCAGACCGGCATTGATTTTACCGATTTCCTCGGCAATTTCCGGGGTTGCAGATACGGAAAAAGACTGGGGGATGACATATAAAATGTCGGTGATATCTTGTATGACTCCGTTACCAAGGGAGGTGGAAGAGTGGCACACGGCAGTTTCCATGTCCTGCTGGGTGATACGTGTTGTCTGCTGGGTATTGTGATCCGCCATGGGACGTATCTGTAGAAAATAGAAGTCACTGGGTTCCTTCGGGTCCGGATAAAGATTGATGGAAAATTCAATTTCAACCGGACCGCCAAAAACTTTCCCCCCAAGTTCAAGAAGGTCACAAAGCAACGGAGCCAATGGCGGAGTATTATATTTCAGAATACGGGCAAAGGTCAACAGCTTAGGGCCTGCGGCACCCCAGGTGTCACGGATGCGGTTTTCTTCAGGAACATAAGTGCTGGACAATGCCTGCACCGGATAATCGTTAAGAGCTTCATCCAGGGTGCGTTTCTCAAGGTTTGAATAGCGTCCGAAATTAAGTCCGTCGGCATAGTGGTTTGTCTTTAAAGCATAAAAAGTTGTCTGGGCGTTTTTTAAAATATCTTCCACCATTGAAAACTGCGGCAGCATTTTGGGATTTCCGGGGGAAAAACGCAGGCTTTTTTCACCGTCCACCACAGTTTTGCCAAGTCCCAGGGCAATGTGGGCGATACCATGTTCCGATTTCATGTGGGAAAAGGGGTAGTAATTAATGGATTGAGCCACACCTGATACCGCAGGATAAAAATAATCGCCATATTGTTGTCCGGCAAGGGCCTGTACAATAACAGCCATGGAATCATGGAAGGGATGACTGGAGGTGCTTCTATGAAAGGCCTTGGCATCATCGTAATAGGTGGATGCAAATACCAGCTTGATGGCGTTGGACAAATGGACAATGCGCATGGCCAAGTCAGGGTGATTATTGGGTATCTTATAAGTTTTGTAAAGACCTGCATAGGGTTGAAACTGGGCATCTTCCAACTGGCTGGAGGATCGTACCGCCAGGGGAACTTTGACCTGGGATAAAAAGACCTTGAGCTGTCGAATCAGGCATTGCGGTAATTCTGCCTGGAGAAAAATCTTCACCACTTGTTCCACCGGGTGTTTCTGGCTTTCCAGGTTTTCCAGTTTATTCTGGGTGATGAATGCCTCAAAAACATCGGTACAAAGTACAAGGGTTTTTGGGATTTGAATCTTAAATTGAGGATACTTTTTCTGCAGATCCTCCGTCTGTTGCAGAAGACCTGACATGAAGGCAAGGCCCCGGCCCTTGCCCCCCAGGGAACCCTGGCCGATTTTGACGAATTCCTTGACCTCTGAATCAAAGGAATTCTCGTTAAACGTTGATACCAGTCCTTTGTTTTGAAATTTCCTCAAGGCATGGATATTTTTTATGACAAATTGCCGGAGTTCGTCCGGGCTGCTGAAATCGTCGCTCTTGCAGGCCCTGAATTTAAGGGCAAGATCAATTTCTGACCGGGCCATAAGCCATGATGAAAAATGATCCCGATCGGCATGGTATATCAGTGATTCATCTGGAATGCCGGGCAGTTTTGCTTCCAACTGCATCAGGTTGGTTGCAATGTCTATGTTGCGACCGTTGGGCATGCAGAACACAAAATTACCGAATCCCAGATGTTTCAGGAAAAACATGCGGGTTGCATGGAGGAGTTTGGGGTGATTTTTGTCTAAAAACAGGGCCGGGATCTGCTCTGCTTTTTTGCGGTTTTCTTTTTCTGAACTCATCAGGAGTAAAGGTATACCCCGGGTTTCTTGGCGAATGGTGGTAA
The DNA here is from genome assembly GCA_963674605.1 of uncultured Desulfobacterium sp. GTDB lineage: Bacteria > Desulfobacterota > Desulfobacteria > Desulfobacterales > Desulfobacteraceae > Desulfocicer. Next base: position 5,103,254 of record OY771474.1, read on the forward strand.
ACAATCTAATGCCCGCTTCGGGATCAAGGCTGCCGTTTCGAGGAAATCGGGTGTCTGAGATGACGCACAGCAGAAAATTTTTGTAACGTTCATACAGCGCCTGTGCCTGCTCATAATTTTTGGCCAGGAGCAGTTTGGGTCTTGCACGCATGGTCAGAAGCTTGGTGTTGTCATTTAAATCCGTCGCAAGAAGGGCCTGGGTCTGGGTGACGATTTCCTTGTAGATGATGGGCAGCATAAAAGAGTAATATTCCGGGCAATCCTCCACCAGGATAACCACCCGTACATTGGCCAGAAGGGTATCGTTGTCCACATTGATGTGATCCTCCGCATTCTTGATCAGGGTGATGAGAAGATCGGAGTTTCCGGACCAGATATAAATAGTATCAATACTGTCATCGTACAGGCCATTATGAGGAGATGGAAGTGCACGGATGCTTGGAGAAAGGAGAATGACTTTTAAATCCGGCTGAATAAGCTTTATTTCCCTTCCCAGGGAAAAAATATCCGTTTCCTTGAGATGGGGTACGATAAGAACCATGTCAAATCGCTTTTCAGTCAGCAGGGCAAGGGCTTCTCCGGCGGAAGATACACCGGTGATCACCGGGGGATAGCGCAGGTTCAGCCCGCGATATTCATTGATTATTTTTGATGTAAGGCTTCCATCTTCTTCCATATTGAAGATGTTGTATGGACTTGAAATCAGAAGTATTTCCTTGATTTCATAGGCCATGATATCCCGATAGGTATCGGTGCGGGCATGAAATTTGCTGTTTTTTTCGCTTGTTAACATGTGGAGCCCCGGTCCAAATATTCAATTTTCGGGCTTGGTCACAGCATGGGCCACCTTGGGGTGGGTGCAGGCTTGCGTTATTGACGCTTTTGCTTAAAATTTTCTTTATGCAAAGGCACTTGTCAAAAACATAGAGCCTGATAAAAACTCAGGCTCTAATAGCACATAGCCTGACTCCGTTGGCCCACCATTTGTGACAGGTGGCCCAAGTTGTGATCAAGCCCCAATTTCCATATGGAGGGTGTGCCTCCATATGGATTACATCATGCTACCCCAACCTTATCAGGGTAATAATGTATGAAAAATTTACGCATTAAAGCATGCTATGAATATCTAATACCATCATTTTAATCAATGCAATAAAAATACAGCAATAATGCGGTAGTTTTTTACGCATTATGTGCCTGAGCCATAAAAGCTATCGTGAAACCCGGAAAAGGCAAAAGCAATATTGTGATATATATAAAGTTCTTGAGAGCTTTATACTGTCGGGTCCGGTCATTTGGAAAAATTTATTCCTAAACCTGGTATCAGTGTGAAATCCCCAGAGGGCCTGCAGTTTAGTCGGTGGGGCACTCAGCGGTTACGAGACTATTCCCACGTCCAAATCGGGGCCTTGGTCACAACATGGGCCATTTGGGTGAGGGGTCAGTGGGGGAGGGGGGCAGGCTTGCGTTATTGGCGCTTTTGTTTTAATTTGCCTTTATACACAGCCTGTTGTCAAAAGCACAAGAAGACAAACCTGACCCCGTTGGCGCACGAACTGTATAAAAACACCGGCTTTGAAATGAAGTCTGAAAGTTGAGTGATAAACATGAACCATCGAGACATGACTGTTTCCATGGATTCCCAAAAATGTACACGTAGTTTCTATTTGGGTAGTGGGTCACGACAAGATGTCGGTATTAAAACAACAAATTTCAGATCTAAATAACATGAAGGAATTTCATCAGAAAAGGAGATTTAATGGGAAAAAAAAAAGCAATTATTTTGTCCGGAGATGCTGATACTTATGAGAAAATTTTGTTGGGTGAAAATTTGCCGGGGCTTTCCATTGAAGCTTGCCGGGATGCGGATCAGGCCTTACCCCATCTGAAAGACAGCGATATTATTTTTGGAACCCCGGCCCTTGTCTGCCCGTTGTTGTCCCAGGCCCCCCGGTTAAAATGGGTTCAGTCCATGTGGGCGGGCATCACCCCTTTTCTTGAGCCCGACATGCGACGGGACTATCTTTTAACAGGGGTAAAAGAGGTGTTCGGTCCCATGATGGCAGAGTACGTGATCTGTCATATGATAATGCATGAGCGCCGTTCCCTTGATCGTTTTAAGAGCCAGCTTGAAAAACAATGGGATACCACACCACCGGGAATACTTATGGGAAAATGCGTGGGAATCATGGGAATTGGTTCCATTGGGACGGCCATTGCCGGGGCCGCAAAGTTTTTTGGCCTGGAAACCCGGGGATTTTCCCGGACAAAAACTCAATGCAGGCACATTGATCGCTGTTATTTGCCCCGGGAGCTGACATCCTTTATTAAGGGACTGGACTATCTGGTGTGTGTGCTGCCGGATACGCCAGGGACCACCGGACTCATTGATGAAAGCCTGTTAAAGGCCATGCCGGATACCGCCCTTATCATAAACGTTGGCAGGGGGAATGTCATCAATGAACCGGCCTTGATCCAGGCATTGAAAAATAAAGATATCTCAGGGGCTGTGCTGGATGTGTTCCAGGAGGAACCCCTGCCTCCGGATCATGGATTCTGGCAAACCCCTAATACCATCATCACCTCCCACACGGCGGCATTGAGTTTTCCAGGAGACATTGCCCCCATATTTGTTGAAAATTATAAACTGTTCATTAACAATGAGCCCTTGGTACATCGGATTGATTTTGAACATGGATATTAGCCCTACAACCTCACTTGTCAAAATCAACCCCGCATATTGTGGGTAGATGTTTTTTGAAATACATTATATGACGCACCAGGGAATAAGTAGCGTTGTAGGGTTAGTGGGGAGGGGTCATGAGTAGCCGGCTATTTCTTTTTTGTTAAATTGTGGTATTAATGTGTTTTTTTTAGGTAATGAATGGACTAAAAAATTCGTGAGGAATAAATGGGGAAAGAAACAACCATTTTAGCTGTTGACGATTCAGAAATAAACCTTGACATACTTGTGGGTATATTAAAAAAGTATGATGTCATTCCGGCACTTTCCGGCGAAGAAGCCTTGGAAATTCTGCAGGAAGAGAAAGTGGATCTGATTCTCCTGGATATTCTAATGCCGAAAATGGATGGCTTTGAGGTCTGCCATCGAATTAAGTCTGATGAGAGGACCCGGGAGATACCCGTGATCTTCATTACCGTTAAAAACAGCGAACAGGACATACAGAAATGTTTTGAACTCGGGGTCGTGGATTATGTTGCGAAACCCTTTAATGCCATAGAACTTCTGGCAAGGGTCCGAACGCATCTGAAATTGCGAAATTATCAGGTCCGGCTGGAAGAGACTGTGAAACAGCAGGCTCAATTGGCGTTCATAAAAGATCTATCTCAATTTAAGCAGGGTTTACTACAATTGAAGGGTATAACAGGCAATATGATAAAAGAATTGGAAAAAGATGCTTTCATGGACAAAAATAAAATAACCGCCCACTGCCTGCAAATTCAACAAACGATCAATCCCCTGATAGATGCTTTGTAAGTCCTTCTAATTTTTACACATTTGGGGCTTGGTTACAAAATGGGCCATTTATCATATTTGATGGGCCAACGGGGTCAGGCTTTATGCTTTTGACAACTACCTGTGTTTCAAGATGAATTTTTACAAAAGTGTCAATAGCGCAAGCCTGACCTTAGTTGGTCACCGATTGTGATGGTTTGCCGATATTATGATCAACACCCAAAAAATAAATTCAAAAAGGTTCCTGGAGCATGGGAAAAAATGAATGAAAATATAGAAAAGACGATTCTGGTGGTGGATGATAACGAAAGCAATATTGATATGATCCTTGCCATTTTAAAGGAATATGACGTTATTCCCTCAACTTCCGGTGAGGATGCCCTTGCATTGATCAAAGAAGAATCCATTGACCTGGTGTTGCTGGACATACTTATGCCTGGAATGGACGGATATACGGTGTGCCAAAGGCTGAAGAATCAACCGGATACAAAGGATATCCCGATCATATTTATTACGGCAAAAAGTGATGAGGAAAGCATTGAAAAAGCCTATGATATGGGTGGTACCGACTATGTGACCAAACCTTTCAAGCCCAAAGAACTTCTGGCCCGGGTGAAGGTTCAGCTTAAACTTCAGGATGTACTCAGAGAGCTGGATTTTTTGGCCACCCGTGACAGCCTCACCGGCATTTACAATCGAAGGAAATTTTTTCAACTGGCTGAACAAATGTATGCTGATGCATCCGATGATCTTTACGTCGTGATGATAGACATTGATCACTTCAAACGCGTCAATGACAAATATGGTCATCAAACTGGAGATATAGCGTTGAAAACTATAACCTCCACTATTTCCCAGGCGCTTCCGGATTCATCGCTTTTTGGCCGTATGGGAGGAGAAGAGTTTGCGGTTCTTCTAAAGGCAAGTGATCAGAACCAGGCCATGGAAATGACCTCCTTGCTTCAACAGAAAGTACGTGAAATTCCCATTAATACCGAGGGGGGTTTGACCATCTCCTGCACCATCAGCAGCGGTGTTACACGCAAACAGGAAGATATCGTCTCGTTGGATCATTTGTTAAGGTTGGCTGATAAGGCCTTATACAAAGCCAAGGAGGGTGGTCGGAATCGAAGTATTTTCAGGGATGTATAATTTAAGGACTCAACTTTCAATGTTCGACTTTCAGGGTGGGGCCAGGGTTGCGTTATTGACGTTTTTGTTGCAGTTTGTCTTAAAATAAAGGCTGTTGTCAAGACCACAATAACACAAGCCTGACCCCGTTGATGCATGAACTTTATAAAAATACCAATTTTAAAATGAAGTCCGAAAGTTAAGTTAAGGAATTATGCTGAAATCAATTCTGAACCACATAATCATTTATCTGGTAGTTTTATTTCCCATGTCAGTGGGTGCTTTGGAATTTACCCCCGAGGAAAAGGCATTCATCACCTCAGCTCCTGAAATCAGGATTGCCGTGATGCCGGATTTTTCCCCATTCTCATACATAATTCATGATGAAATCGGCGGATTCGAACACGACCTGCTCGCATTACTTTCCCAAAGAACGGGTTTGAAGTTTAGCAAGCGGCTGGGCAACTGGAATTCGAACCTGACGGCTTTTAAAGCCAAAAAAATGGATGCGATAGCCAGTATTTCCTACAAAAAAGAGCGGGAGGCTTTTACCCTTTTCACTAAACCCTATTATGAAATCCCCATTATGATATTTGTGCGGGATGATTTTGGAGATTATCAGGGGTTAGAAAGCCTGGCGGGTAAGAAGGTGGGAGTGCTCAAGGACATTTTTTATAGCAAAGAGCTGGAAAGAATGGGAACCATGGAGCTTGTGGTCTATGAAACATATGATGAGATAACCAAAGCCCTGGTATTTGGAAAAATCAATGCACTTATTCAGAATCTGCCTAATATCAACCATTTGATCAAAAAGCATGTCTATACAAATTTAAAACTGGCCGGTGAACTTCAACTGCCGGGTATCAATAGGGAGGATCTGCGTTTTGGCATAGGTCCGGACAAACCCATTCTACGTTCGATCATGCAAAAGGGGCTGGATTCCATTTCCGAAAAAGAAAAGGAGGCATTGGCCAACCTTTGGGTTGGTGCGACACAGAACAGCAGAGCCAGCCTTTTAAAATTCAGCACAAAAGAGGATGGCTATCTGGTCGAAAAGGAAGCTATCACCATGTGCGTTAATCCCGACTGGGAGCCCTATGAAAAGATCAACGAACAGGAAAAACACGAAGGGCTGGCGGCGGAATACATGCAGCTCATCGCCCAGAAAATCGGAAAACCATTTACCCTGTTGCACACCAAAACCTGGCAGGAGTCATTGGAAAAGGCCAAAGCCGGGAAGTGCGATATTATTTCATTTATGGAACCAACCACCGACTGCAAAGCCTTTTTAAACTTCACCAGTCCCATCTATGAGGAGCCCGAAGTGATCATCGTTAAAAATGATGTTTCCTATCTTGGCGGCCTCAATGCTTTAAAAGGAAAAACAGTGGGGGTGGTCAAAGGTTCCCGGACGGCGGGAATTCTCCGCAATGAGTATCCGGGAATCCGGGTTGTTGATGTGGAAAACCATACCAAAGCCATGCGAATGGTTTCCGGAGGAAAGCTGGATGCCGGAATCACTCCCCTGGTAGGAGCGGCATACCTGATTGCCAAAGAGCGGCTGTTTGATATTAAGATCATTGGTGAGACAGGCATTAAAAATCGCTATGGTGTTGGAGTGAACCAAAATGACGTCATACTGCAGGGCATTATGGAAAAAGCGGTGCAGTCCCTGACGGACGATGAGGTTGAAGAGATCAGGAATAAATGGCTTTCGGTTCGCATGGAAAAAGGAACGGACTACCGTCTGATCTGGAAAATCTTGGCCGGCGTTGCGCTGATCCTGATGGGTGGAATTTACTGGAATCGTAAACTCAGTTATATCAACATGCAGCTTGCGGCGGCCAAAAAAAAGGCAGAAGATGCCACCGTAACAAAGTCAACCTTTCTGGCCAATATGAGTCATGAAATTCGTACGCCCATGAACGCCATTACCGGCATGCTCTATTTGATGAAACAAACCCCTTTGGATTCAACTCAAAGCGGATATGTGCATAAGATTGAGAACTCGGCCAACTCACTGTTGGGACTGATCAACGACATTCTTGATTTTTCCAAGATCGAAGCTGGAAAGCTTGCCATTGAAGAAATTGATTTCGACCTGCACACAGTCATCGACAACGTCACTACCCTGGTGGAACTCAAAGCCATTGAAAAAGGTTTGGAGTTTGTTGTCAGCTATGATCAGGGGATGCATATGAATCTCCACGGTGACCCCCTGCGGCTGGGACAGGTACTTACAAATCTTGCCAACAATGCTGTAAAATTTACCCAGACAGGGGAGGTGGGTATTTACATCACCCGTTTGGAACAGGACCGTTACCGCTTCAAGGTTCGTGATACGGGTATCGGGATGACACCCGAACAGCAGTTGCGCCTTTTTGAATCCTTTTCCCAGGCGGATGCCGGAACGACCCGCAAATATGGGGGAACCGGTCTGGGTCTTGCAATTTCCAGGCAGCTTGTGGAAATGATGGCAGGCCGTATCTGGGTTGAAAGTGAGCCTGGCAGGGGCAGCACCTTTACATTTGAGGTGACCCTGGGGGAACAGGAGAGCAAGTCGGAAACGCTTAGGCAATTCCCGGGCAAAAAGGTGCTGATTGTGGACGATACGCCAAGCTGGCAAAAGATACTGACCCGCCTTCTCAAAGAGTTTAATATTGGTGTCACAACAGCTGACAGCGGGGAAGAAGCCATTTCTATGATCTGCCATCAGAAACAGAATTTTGATCTGGTGCTGATGGATTGGAAAATGCCGGGACTTGACGGGATTGAGACCACTAAAAAGATCCGTGAACAATGCCAAAGTCTCCCGCCTACCATCATCATGGTATCGGCCTATCGCCAGGATGGCCTGGTCAATGCAGCCAAAGAGCAAGGTATAGAGATCTTTTTGCAAAAACCCGTCAATCCGTCCCTGCTTTACAGCGTGATCATGGAGGTGTTTGGCGAGAAAATCAGGCATGAATACCATAAAACGGTTCAGAGCTCCTGCCTTAAAAATGAGCTTACAACCCTGGGTGGAAGCACAATTCTATTGGCCGAAGACAACAGCATGAATCGGGAAATTGTGCATGGCATGCTTTCTCACAGCGGGATTCTAATCGTGGATGCCACCAACGGCAGGGAGGCGGTTCAAATGGTGGAGGCGGAACCGGACAAATATGAGCTGATCTTGATGGATATCCAGATGCCGGAGATGGATGGATATGAAGCCGCAGGTATTATTCGGAAGCAAAACAGCACGATGCCGATCATTGCACTAACCGCCAATGCACTGGTCAGCGATATTGCTAAAACCAAAGCGGCCGGGATGCAGGAGCATCTCAACAAACCCATTGATGTGGAAAAGTTGTTTGCCACGCTGCTGAAGTACATCAGTAAAAAAGGTGAGGTAAAAGCTGGACCCGGTAAAGCAAAACCGAAAGAGGATTCCAACGACACACTGCCTGATATGATCCATGTGGATACCCGGGCCGGTCTGTCAAGGGTCATGGGTGATGCAAAGCTCTATGAAAAACTGCTGGGTGATTTTGCAAACAATTACAAAACTTTAATAATTTCTCCCCAAAATGAGGATTTTAAGAGGATTATCCATACGATCAAGGGACTCAGCGCAGCCATCGGTGCAAGAAATCTCAGTGAGGTATCCAAAACCTTAGAAGATGATCCAAATGTTTACAATCTTACCGCATTTCAGGAACAATTAAATCTGGTATGTGATGAGATCGTACGGACAGTGAAATGCAAAGAAGATTTAACGATGCAAGAACCGCTTTCGGAAGAACGTGAGGTGGAATTGCTGCAGGAACTCAAATCTGCACTGAAATCGCGACGGAAAAATATCTATGCTCCCCTGCTTGAAGAATTGACCGGACATAAGGAGGTAAAAGCCTTGGTCAAACGGTACAAATTTAAAGAGGCATTGGAGATATTGGAAAAGGAAACGAACTGACCCGGGCCAGGTGGCAGAGATTGTGGTCATGCCCGACGTTGGCTTTCCAGGTTAGGTATTTCCACAGAAGACATTGCAGTAAAAAATATATCCAGCCGATAGATTGGTACAAAAATCGCTCCTGGGGAGAATAGGGGTTTGCAATAGAGTCGAATACAATATATAAATGGATAATAACCCAGCCAATGGAAAGAATGTTAAAATTGAAGGAAGTAGGATAGATGCTTTTTATAGACCCAAAACTTTATAGTGGAGTATCTTATGAAAAAAATTTTGTCGGTTTTGGTATTTTTGTTTTTGGCTACTACCGCGTTTGCTTCATCGTCAGAAGATGTTTCGAAAAATCTGAACAGTTTAATCCGTTCTGCAGAAAGTCAGTATTTCAAAGGAAAAACAAAAGAGGCTGCGAGCATATTGCAGGAGGCAGAAGGTGTGCTTATCCAGCTGAAATCTCAAGATCCTGCCCATAGATCATTAAAATCTCTGCAGACAAAGTATGATCGCCTAAAGGCCAGAGTGGATAAGAAATTGGGAAACACTGCCTCCTCATCCGGGCTTAAAACAACAAAAGAAGCCGGCGCATCTGCCTTGAAAAAATCATCTACCGCATCAAAAGGGCTGAGTAACGGTGCCCAAAACAACCTGAAAAAAGCTGAAAAAGAGATGGATTTTGCTGAAAAGGAGTTTGCCAAAGCTGAAGATAGTTTGCAAAACAAAGATTTTAATCTGGTTGAATCATACATCTATAATGCCAATAGTAAGCTTGAAACTGCTGGTGGTTTGCTTGATAGAGTTGTAAAAAATAATAAGGCCGATCCGGATCATCCAGATGTTGCTTCAGCCTTTCAACGTCACAAAATTTTGCAGGATAAGCTTAGGGCATTTACCGGCAAAGCCCATGGAAAAGAAGAGGATATCAGGCAGGCAGTAGCCCAGGCAAAGGAAGATGAGGATAAATTGAACAAGAAGTGGCTTCCAAAGATAACTCCGTTTATCGATGCCTCGTCACAGTCTCGTTTGCAGTTTCCAGGATCATACAATGAGCAAGAACTGGACAGGCAAGAGAAACTGTATGCTCAGGCCCAAAATCTACTTGGAGATGTAAAAAACGAGGTTTCCGAAGTTAATCAGCCCCATGAACTTAAAATTGCAGTTGAAAAATTGCTTTTTGCTTTGCAGGTCTATGAGGATGAGAAAAAAGCAGATAACAGGAATCGTTTACAGCCAATTGATAATATGCTGTCAGGTTGGGAAAAGCGATTTGAAGAAAACAAAAAATGGAATGAAAAATCTGAGAAGGGACTTTTTGTCATTACCGATAAGAAATTGCTGCATCAGAAAAAACAGATTGATGACTTGCGCAGGGTTTCCCCTGATAGTGCATCCGGGTTCAGCAAACGTTTAGAACTCCTAGAAAAAGAAAATATAACCTGGATTGAGAAAAAACGCACCTGGCAAGAACGACCCCGACCCTTTCCACAGGCAAACATGAAAAGCAAAAAACTGGAAAAAGAGATGGCAGGATTGCTGGAAGACAGGGGTGTTAAAATAACGGATCTTGTTATCGTTGATAAAGACTGGTGGGTTCAGTCTGGGGAATTCCGTTATGTGAGCACTGCGGTATTGTCCAAAGATAATAAAGGAGAATATTGGTGTAATGTCAGTTTCCGGCAGTTAAGTACCTTGTCTGGATATGGTCCCACAGAGATATGGGATATCGGTGAAATCAAGGTTCGGCTGCCATAATATGACGATCATTTATGATGGCACTATGATAGGGCCTACCCACGATAATGTGTTGATATTAAAGCAATAAGTATGATTTGTTGGCCCTTTTTACCTCTTAAACTTCTTTTCGCTTGTTTATGTAAGTGTCAGAGTTGATAAGACATTAGAATCTGTATCCTTGCTTGATGTTAATTTGGTTATTAATAAATTCAGACGGTTATAAATAAAAGGGGGTAAGTTCTCAATAAGTCTGGCCATTCAGGGCATCCTTTTAATTAGCACCCGGCGTTTAAAGGGTAAGCAGGTTTTATCATCCCGGATTATTGAGATTTTACTAAAAGGACGAAATGTAGGTTTTACTGCTCAACTTTCGGTGTTCGCCTTTCGTGGTGGGGTCAGGCTTGCGTTATTGACATTATCGAGGTGTTTTTCATTTGCAAAGGCCTTGGTCGATAACATCAATAACACAAGCCTGACCCCGTCGGAACATGAATTGTATAAAAAAGACGGCTTTGAAATGAAGTCCGAAAGTTGAGTTTTAGTGTATGTTGGCTTTCCATTTATAAATCTGGAAAGCCAACCCATATATTGATTTAATTTTCTGATTTTCAGGATTCAGCCAACACAGAAATGGTCTCATGGATCTCTTCTGCTGTGACTTTTTTTCGAATAGCTTCCATGTCCGCCATGACCCTGGCAAACCTTACCCCCTCGGCGGCACTGATCCAGGAGAGCTGCAGTCGTTCCGGTCGTATACCTTTTTTGACCATTTTTTTATGGATACGTTCCACCCGTTTCACCGTCCATTTATTGGCATCAATGTAGTGGCAGTCGCCAATGTGACAGCCACTGACCAGCACCACGGGCGCACCGTTTTCAAAGGCCCGCCAGATAAAGCTTTCGTCCACCCTTCCTGAACACATGGTGCGGATGAGCCTTACATTGGCGGGATAGCTGAGCCTTGACACCCCGGCAAAATCAGCCCCGGCATAGGAGCACCAGTTGCAGGCAAACACCACGATTTTTTCATCGGGCCTGTTTTCCAGGAGGGCATCGGTCTGGGCGTTGATCTGCTGATCTGTGAAATGGTTTAAAATAATGGCGTTGCTTCGGCATTCGGCCCCACAGGTGCCGCAACCGGCGCAGGCCGCTGCGTTAACCACCGCCGGGGTTTTCTTTTTCACATCCACCACAATGGCGTTGTAGGGGCAGACCCTGGCGCAGATGCCGCAGGAGTTGCAAAGTTCTGTTACCACCGAGGCGGTGATGGGTTCCGAGGCGATTTCACCCTTGTGCATGAGGCGTATCGCCCGGGAGGCCGCAGCCGTTCCTTGGGTGACGCTTTCCTTGATATCCTTTGGACCCTCGGCACACCCGGCATAAAAGACACCCCTTGTGGCCGCATCCACGGGCAGAAGTTTGGGGTGGGCTTCCAGATAGAATCCGTCCGGAGTGAGCTGGAGCCCCAGCATCTCCTGGAGCTGTTGGGTGCCTTTGGCGGCATTGATTCCCAATGCCAGCACCAGCATGTCAAGCGCGTGAAAATCCACCCGGGCCGTGGCCATGTTCTCCACAGCCACCTGTAAAGATCCATCCGGCAGCTCCTCCACCGAGCCGGGAAGACCCCGGAGATATTTCACCCCGAGCCTTCTGCTGCGATTGTATAAATCTTCAAATCCCTTTCCAAAAGCCCGGATATCTATGTAGAAGACGGTGATCTCCATGTCCGGATAATGCTCCTTCAGGATCAGGGTGCTCTTTATTGTGTTCATGCAGCAGATGTTGGAGCAGTGTTCTCCTCCCCGTCGGCGGGAACGGGAGCCCACGCACTGGACAAAGCCGACACTTTTGGGAACTTTTCGGTCCAGGGGACGCACAAGTTCACCCTTTGTGGGACCACCGGCATTGACAAGACGTTCAAACTCAACGCTTGTCACCACATTTTCAAACCGGGTGTAGCCGTATTCGTCCATGGCTTTGGGATCATAGGGTTCAATGCCCGTTGCCACCACAATGGTGCCCACCTTCTCTTTGATGATCTTGTCTGACATATTAAAATCTATGCAGTTTTTATCGCAGACCTCCATGCATTTGGAACAGCCCCGGCCCATGCATTCGTCCATGCGGATGAGATAGGAAGAGGGAACGGCCTGGGGAAAGGGGATATGTATGGCCTTTCTGGATGAAAGTCCTTCGTTGAATTCATCAGGGAACACAACGGGGCAGACCGCAGCGCACTCTCCGCAGGAGGTGCAGGCGGTTTCATCCACGTACTTGGCCCGTTTTATGATCTCAATCTCAAAGTTACCCACGTATCCTGAAACCCCGGAGACTTCAGCCAGGGTGTGAAGCTCAATATTGGGATGCCGACCGGCATCCGTCATCTTAGGACCGAGGATTCAGATGGAGCAGTCCATGGTGGGAAAGGTCTTGTCAAGCCGTGCCATCATGCCGCCAATGGAGCCTGTCTTTTCCAGCAGGGTCACCTGATAACCGTTGTCGGCCAGATCAAGGGCCGCCTGGATACCGGCAATGCCGCCGCCGATGACCAGGGTTTTCTTTTCAACGGGAACCACTTCTTCTTTCAGGGGCATCAGCAGGCGTGCCCTGTTGATGGCCATGGTGACAAGATCCAGGGCCTTTGCCGTTGCGGCCTGGGGCTGGTCCATGTGTACCCAGGAGCACTGCTCCCGGATATTGGCCATTTCCATGAGATAGGGGTTCAGGCCTGCCTGTTTCATCATATTGCGAAAGGTTGCCTCGTGGAGGCGCGGGGAACAGGAGGCCACCACCACCCGGTCCAGACCATGGGTTTTTATGTCTTCCAGAATTTCCATCTGACCGGGCTCGGAGCAGGCATAGGTAATGTCCCTTGCCAGGACCACCCCGGGAAGGAAGGCAGCTTTTTCTGCCACCGCCTTGCAATCTACGGTTTTTCCGATGTTCAGGCCGCATTGGCAGACATACACCCCAATGGCCGGCACACTCTCCGCTGTATTAAAAGATCTGTTTACTGCACTGATTTGCATTGATCCTGGTTCCTTTTTATATTATTCCCAGCGCACATGGTCGGCAATGATGCTGGTCAGATCCACCAGTTCCATTTTCAGTTGATCCCCGGCAAAGGGATCTTCCATGGCGCAACCCAGATGAATCCTGCACTTGCCGCAGGAGGTGAGCATCACATCGCTGTTGGTATTCCTGCCCTGGGTCAGGCGTTTTACCTGGAGGGCTTTGCTGAATGCATCGCAGCCGATCCAGGCGCTGTTACCGCAACACAATGCCGTATTGCCGTTGTTTTGCATCTCCACAAAATTGCCGTTGCTGAAACGCCGGATCAATTTTCGCGGCAGATTCCGTACCGTTTCCATGGTGTTCAACCGGCATGAATCCTGGTATGTAAAGGTGATATCCGGGTTTTCAATGGTCACAGCCCCCCTTTCCAGTTCCGCGTCCAGAAATTCGTAGAGATGCATCACCTTGAAGTTCAGCTCAATGCCGTTCTCCTTGTAGGTCTGAACAAATGTTTTGTAGCATTCAGGACAGGCGGTTATCATTTTTTCAATTCCAAGGGCATTGAGATACTCGCTGTTGAGCCTTGCAATTTTAATGAAGTTGTCCCGATCTCCCGACCAGAGAAGGTCGTGGCCGCAACATCGCTCATTGTCAAGAATGCGGGGGGTGACATCGAAAAAGTTCAACAGCCGCAGGGAATCGTTGAGGACTCTGGTGTTTTTTACCTGCTGGTGATTCCGGAAAAACAGGTCAAAATACGGCGCGCATCCCCCGTAAAAAAGCGTCTTGCTTTCCGGGTCTGTTTTTATGGTGGTGGGAAGATCCGTCCACCGTTTTTGCTGGAGACCGGGGCTTGTCATGGAACGCATGAGGGAATGGAAAAAACCGCCGTGGGTCTGGTGGCTCTCCTTGCCGTTGAACAGCACACTTCTAAGATCCTGGATCAGAAGGGGGAAATTCACCTCGGAGGGGCATCGTTCATAGCAGGTGCCGCAGGTGAGACAGGACCAGATATTATTTTTCACATTCCCGGAATCTATCTCTCCTGCTATGAGGCTTCCCACCAGGGTCCGGGGTGAAAACTCTTTGCCGCACAGAGCAAGGGGACATGAAGAGGTACATTTGCCGCAATCCTGGCAGGCAAAGGCATCGTGTTTTTCAATGATCTTCCGGATGGTCTCCCCGGCGGTGGGCGGGGCCATTTCAAGGAGCTCCATGCCGGATTCAGAAAAGGGTTTTTCCGGGGCATCTCCACGGGGAGACGCGTTGACAATGGGGCTCTTTCCCATAATTTTGATATCAGAAACAAAGTCTGCCAGAAATTGCTGTAAAGGTTCAACATCATCGGGCAGAAAAGTGGCAAGGCGCAGTCGCTCCCTGCCAAGGCCCAGCACCTCTATGATCTCCCTTGTATCTTCGGTGTTTTTAATGGCATTGTCCGTTCCGCTGCCATAGCGGCAGGTGCCCGGCGAACACCCCGCCAGCGCCACTCCGTCGGCACCCATTTCAAAGGCTTTGAACAACAATGCCTTGCTGATCCGGCCTGTGCAGGGGATACGTATCATCTTGATCTCTCCGGGAATTTTGTAGCCATCTTCCTGGAGGGTCTGGAAGGCCCCGTGGGGGCCCCAGTTGCATAAAAACAGAACTATTTTATAATTTTCCATGGGTCTTGCACCGCAACCTTTAAGCCTTGCTCATCATAATTAATCATCAGACCACCCGATTTCTGTCACAGGATATCATGCCGCTGTCAGGGATGGCATGGGGTCTACAACAGGATCTCTTCAAGTGAGCGCTCCAGGAACGCCTGATCCCGGTAAGGACTGTCCGCCGCATTGGTGGGACATACCGAAATGCAGTTGCCGCACCCTTTGCAGAAGGCCTCATCCACCGATGCGGTCCATCCTCCCACACCATTGGGGTTCAGGGTCACGGCCTGGTAGGCGCATTCCGCCACGCATCGTCCGCATCCCCGGCATTTGTCTGCATCCACCACCACGGTGAACCCCTTGCTCTTTCGGGGTCTTCTTGGCATGATGGCCGCTGCCAGTACGGCGGCTGAAGCCCCTTTTTTTCTGTTGGACACACTGATATTGGAGGGTTCCGCAAGAAATATTCCGGGAATGGAGGTCATGCCCGGCAGGATATAGGGTCGGCCGATCATCTCTTTTTCCTGCATGGCCGAAGAGACGGTCCTGTAGGTCAGTTTCTGCTGGTGGAGATATTTTATCTGCCGCCGCGACCGTTCCCCCATTATCACGGTGCCGGCGTTGAACTCCTGGGGTTGGCCATCCACATCCACATTGATCTGAAAATTACCCAGGGTGCCTGTCATCTCCCGCACGGATGATCCTTTAAAACAGAAAATGTTTGCATGGGAGATTTCCGTTTCAAGGGGTTTGTCCGTGGTGCCGAACATCACCACGTCAGTGCCGGTTTCGGCAAGCATCAGGGCGCTTGTCACCGACGATTCAGAGTCCCCGATAACAGCGGTGGTGAAGTTGTAATTGCGCATGGGAGAGGCAAAGGCCCGCAGCTGTTGTGCCCTGCCGATGGAGCGGGTGATCAGCCCCTTTAATCGTTCAATGGCAAGATCTTTGTCCTGCTTGAGCAACGAGAGGGCCTCCCCCCGGATATTACAGGTTTCCACCATGGATCTGCCGATGCCGGTACCGGTGAAAAGCCCGTATTTAAGGCGGCTTCGCTGGTCTGTGCAGGCACTGCACACAAAGTTTAACGGGCAGCAGACACAAGAAGCAAGGACAATGCGGGTGAGGGATTTTGTCCGCACGGTTTTAATGATTTCCGAGATTCCCCCGGGGGTGCAGGCAGATGGCATGGTGGTTGAATAGACCACCGAATCATGATTGGTTAATGAGTCCACAAACTGATCCATGGCACCGTCCCAGCCAAGGGAGTCGTTGCAGCGACAGACAAACACCCCGGTTCTTGCAACTTCCGCAGAGAAGGAGGCCGTGGGGGCGGCATGGGCAACCCCGGTGCCCTTTCTGGCCCAGGAACCGTTCTTTAAAAGAATCATGGCCTCGGCTGCGGCGGCAAATCCGCGCATCATCATGGCATGGACATCGGGGTGGGAGATTTTGGGGCCATAGGCCCGGATGATGTCGTCTCCTTTGACGGCGGGGGCCATGGACGGATCGGCCAGGATAACCACACCGGCATGGACAGACAGCTCCTCATCGGTTTCACGGTGATCAATGGCCCTGATGGCACTGCAGGCATCCACGCATTCCATGCATTCAGAGCAGACCCCGCACTGCAGGCACCGGGCCGCCTCGTCAACCACCTGTTTTTCTGAAAGCCCCAGGGCCACCTCGTCATATCCCTTTATCCTTTGTGCCGCTGTTTTTTCCGGCATAACGGCCCGTGGCATCACAGGAAGGGAATCCCCTATCTCCGGGAACTCCCGGCAGGAAACCCGCCGGTTTTCATCTTTAAGGCCCAGATCATAAAGATCATTCAATGCCTGGCGGGCCGCTGATTTTCCCTGGGCCATGGCGTGCACCACCGTGGCTGCCTGTCCCGTGGCATCACCTGCCACATAGATATGGCTGTTTTTTGCCCCGCTTTTCTTCGATTCCAGGTAGCCTTTTTCGGTGACCTTAAAGCCCTTTGTGGCGCCTGATTTTCTGTAGGCCCCTGCCTGCCCGATGGCCACCAGAACAAGATTTGCAGCAAGCGTTTCGGGCTGTGAATCCGCTATGATTTCAGGCCAGGCAATACCGTTGTCAACGGGTTTTCCCGGGCGTGTGGCCTTGCACATCACTCCGGTGACCCTGTTGTTTTCCCCCAGGAAAGCCACCACCTGGCTTCTGTCCCGGATGGCGATGCCTTCTTCCAGGGCTTCCCTTATCTCATCATGGTCTGCGGGGATTTCGTCTTTTCCAAACCATGATATCATGGTCACGCCGGCCCCCGTTCTTGACACCACCCGGGCAAGATCAAAGGCGGCATTGCCGTCACCGATGACGATCACATGGGGGGGCAGTTCATTTATCTCTTTCCCGTGGAAGGCGGAAAGAAAAGAGATGCACCCCTGAACCCCCTCAAGATCTTCGCCGGGAATTCCGAGTTTTCTGTCACACCAGGAGCCTGTGGCCAGGATAATGGCATCATACTCCTTTTGAAGTCCGGCAAGATCGGTCTTAAGGTCCATGGGGCAGTCGGTTCTGATCTCCACCCCGGAGGTTTTAATATAATCAAGTTCCCGTTCAAGGATTTTCCGGGGAAGACGATGGGGGCCTATGCCGTAGCGGAGCAGACCACCTGCTTCGGGTTTTTCCTCAAAGATAACGGCCCTGCAGCCGTTGGATGCAAGTTCATGGGCTGCGGCAAGTCCCCCGGGACCGGAGCCGATGACGGCTATTTTTCTGCCCTCCACAAATACGGGGGCAGGGCGGCTTGAAACCTCCTGATCTGTTTCAACATCGGCAAGAAACCGCTTGATGGCCCGGATGGACAGCGGTTCATCCACCTCAGTGCGTCGGCACTCATCTTCACAGGGGTGGGTGCAGATGCGACCGCAGATGCCCGGCAGAATGTTGTTTTTGCGGATGAGGTCCAGGGCGTTTTGAAATTGTCCC
The DNA here is from genome assembly GCA_963674605.1 of uncultured Desulfobacterium sp. Taxonomy (GTDB): domain Bacteria; phylum Desulfobacterota; class Desulfobacteria; order Desulfobacterales; family Desulfobacteraceae; genus Desulfocicer. The sequence goes on from OY771474.1 coordinate 5,121,168, forward strand.
TGGCCTGCCAGGGCAACATATCCCTGGACATTGACCCCCAGGGGACACCCGGTGCTGCAAAGGGGTGTTTTTCTTTTGTCAATGATGGCTCGGCCGGGCAGGCTTCTTCTGCCTGCAACCATCACAGGCTTTGTGCCGTCATCCAGGGTCACAGGGCAGGTCTCAACGCAACGCCCGCAAAGGGTGCAGGTGTCGGTATCCACAAAGGTCTGCTCTTTTACCACCGAGATTTTGAATCCCTGCATGTTGTGCTTGATGCCGGTCACCCTTGCCGGGAGAATACAATTGATATCCGGGTTTCTCATGAGACGCACCAGCCCCGGCCTGTGGGCATGGTTAAATGGAACCCCGGACCTTAAGGTAAACTGGGGGTCTGCAAGTTTTTTATCCATGTCGGGATCACAATCCACCAGGGTGACAGGGATGCCCAGTTCTCCCAGTTTGTTTGCCGCTAAGATACCCGACGGCGTGGCACCCACCACCATGACCCTTCGAAGACGGTCTTTCTTACGCTTCATTGTCTTGCTCCTGTGTGGCCGCCGGCCCTTTTTTCAAGTCCCTTGAGTTTGGAAAGTCCATAGTCAAATCCCAGGTTGAACGCCTTGGTGTTCATCTTTTCTGTGCCTTTTGGAACAGAGGAGGTAACGGCAAAAAGTGCCGCATCCCTGGTGACAAGCCCGGTGACTGAAGTGGAAAATCCCACCATGATGATATTGGCCATCATTTTTCTGCCCAGCTCTTCTGCCATGCGCGTGGCCGGGATGGCAAAAAAGGGCCTGTCATCAAGGGGGGTCACAAGGTCCTTGTCCGTGAGGAGAAATCCTTCGGGTTTCAGGCATTGGTAATATTTTTCATAGGCGGACTGGGACATGCACACCAGGATATCAGGGGTGGTGATGTAGGGATATTGAATGATGGTGTCGGAGATCACCACCTGGGCACAGCAGGCACCTCCCCTGGATTCCGGGCCATAGGATTGTACAAGGGTGCTCTCCCTGTCATCCTTTAAGGCCGCTGCCATGCCGATGATGCGCCCGGCAAGGATGATGCCCTGACCACCAAAGCCCGTCACGATGATCTCAAGTTTCTCTTTTTTATCAGACATATGGTTTAACCTGTCAAAAATTTGTTTTCAATGGTAACGCTTCGGCAAGCATCCATATTCCCCCATTCCGGTCTGCTCACACAGCATTCGTATGCTACGCAGTCCCAAATACGCGAATATGGGATACTTTCCATACAGTTAGATGACCAAGGCGAATATTTACGTTTACTGTTGAAGATGGCATTAAACGTTTGGCCTGATCACTATTTTGCTGACGATTGGTGATAAATTCGATGGTATTGTTCATCGTGGGATGGTTTTTCAACATCCACAAATTTACCCAGTATCACCTTTTTCTTGAAATCAATGCCCAGTTCACCGGGGTCGGCATTGTTCTTTATGATGGTGTTGTCATGGTATTCCCTTAATGTATCCAGGGGTTTTTGTTTATTTCGCCGACCATAGTTGATGGGGCAGGGGGACAGGGCCTCAATAAAGGAAAATCCCTTGTGATTAATGGCCTCTTCGATGCTGTCGGCCAGATCCCTTGAGTGGAGCATGGTCCATCTTGCCACATAGGTGGCACCGGCGGCATAGGCAAGCAGTGGCAGATTAAAGGGGGACTCTGCATTACCCTCCATGGAGGTGGAAGATCGGGCCTCGTGGGGGGTTGTGGCCGCAGCCTGCCCCCCGGTCATGCCGTAAATGAAATTGTTGACGCAGATTACGGTGATGTCCATGTTCCGCCGGGCTGCATGGATAAAATGGTTGCCGCCAATGGCAAAGAGATCTCCATCTCCTGAAAAGACAATGACATTGGTTTCGGGTCTTGCCATTTTGATGCCCGTGGCAAAGGGGATGGCCCGGCCGTGGGTGGTGTGGAAACTGTCGATGTTGATATAACCGGCCCCCCTGCCGGAACAGCCGATGCCCGAGACCATGGCAAAATCATTATAATCTATCCCCGTGTTTTTCATGGCCGTCAGACATGCCGTGAAAACAGACCCCGTACCGCATCCTGAACACCAGATGTGGGGAATCCGCTCCATGCGGACAAGATCTTCCAGGGGATGGGAGACGGGTTCCTTTTCTTTCAGTGCTGGATTACCCATGTTAAAAAGCCTCCTTTATAATGGAAATCACCTTTTCCGGGGAGACCACTGCCCCTCCGGGATGGCCCGCAAGGTAGGAAGGTGCTTTATAGCCCGCGCAGCGCTCCACTTCCCGGCTGATCTGGCCCATGTTGATCTCCACGGTGACAAAACCCTTCACCCTTGTGGCCAGTTCCTTTATTAAATGGTCCGGGAAGGGCCACACGGTGATGAGCCTTAAAAGACCTGCCTTGATACCCTGGGCCCTTGCCATGTCAACGGCGGTGTAGCTTGTTCTGGAGGATACCCCATAGGAGACAATGACGATGTCGGCATCGTCAAGAAGGTATTGATCGGTCATGATAATGTCGTCCAGGTTATTTCGGATCTTGCCCAGCAGCCGCTCCATCATTTCGGCCTGGGTATCCACACTCATCACCGGGTACCCTTTTTCATCGTGGGTCAATCCTGTCACATGGACCTTATATCCCTGGCCGATGGCGGGCATGGGGGCGACCCCGTTGGGACCGGGTCTGAAGGGGTGAAAGTTTTCCTTTTTTCCCCGGGGTTGAATCCTGGAAAAGGTTTTTATGGCCTCTTTTTCCGGGATAACTACCTTTTCACTCATGTGACCCACAATCTCGTCGGACATGATGAAAACCGGGGTGCGATATTTTTCGCTCAGGTTAAAGGCGGTGATGGTGAGGTCAAACATCTCCTGGGGGGATGACGGTGCCAGGGCAATGATCTCATAATCGCCGTGGGAGCCCCACTTGGCTTGCATCATGTCGGCCTGGGCACCCTGGGTGGGCAGACCTGTGGAAGGGCCTCCCCGCTGGACATTGACCACCACACAGGGGGTTTCCGTCACAATGGCAAGTCCCACGGTCTCCATCATAAGGCTGAAGCCGGGACCTGACGTTGCCGTCATGGTTTTCTTGCCTGTCCATGCCCCGCCAAGAATGGAGGTCATGGCCGCAATCTCATCTTCCATCTGTATATAGGTGCCTCCCACATGGGGAAGGCGCTGGGACATGTGCTCTGCCACCTCAGTGGCGGGTGTGATGGGATACCCCCCAAAAAAAAGGCACCCTGCCGCAATGGCCCCTTCGGCACATGCAATGTCTCCGTTGATAAAATGCTTACCTGTATCGACTGCTGGTTTCATCCTTACCTCAATAGTCCCTTATTCGACATTGGACAGGCAACTTCTGCCTGTCTGTTGTGTGGATCATGGAAAAACAGACCCTTGAATTTTCTTTGCGGGTTCAACTTTTCACCAGGGAGTCTCCTTTTGAATCTCTGTTTCAGGAGGGGTAGTTGATCTTCTTCTCCTGGCATATTCCCTGGAAATTTTATCTAAACGGTGGCTTTTTCTGCCATGGCTTCTGTGGAGAAAATGGCAAACTCGGGACAGAGAAGCTCGCAATAGTGGCAGTTCAGGCACCCCTCTGCCTTTAAGCGGGGGGGATGGTAGCCGTTTTTGTTGAATGCCTTTGAAAATTCAAGGACACCCCTTGGGCAGTACTCAATGCAGTAGCCGCATCCCTTGCAGCGGTCCTCAATGATGTGGACAACCCCCTGTGTTACTTCAATCTCTTCTGAGTCGAGAGGAACTCTCCAATATTTCATAGCCCTTTCCCTGTATTGGCGCATTAATGTCGCGGTTGGTTATTTGCTGGGCAATGCATATATCATCTTTTTGATAATTGGAAGGGAATTTTTTGTGGTTGGTAGGTTTTGGGTGTGATGGGGTGATTAAAAGGCTGGGGGTGTCTGCTTTTGTTTTTGGCGTTTCATTCCTTTTGCAGTTTCCAATCCATAAAATCTTTGAATAATTTCTAACCTGGACAAGCCAGAACCAAAAGAGAGAAGAATGCATGGCTTCCATGGGAAGATGGGTTGATTTTCTTTGAGTTTGGTTATATATGTCATTCATGGATGATAATAAAGTAAAAGGAGTGATGTATAGTGCATGGGAAATCTTAATACAACAAAAATATGTAACCTTTTTAGAGTGGTGTGGTTGAAACGTTTACTTTTTATTCCCATACATCAATGGAAAATATGGAGTGGGGTGATTCAGCTTGGCATGCTTTTATCCATGACAGCTGTATTGAGCATGGGATTGATGTATTTTATTAATATATTTTGGGAACTTTACGCTTATACGCCCATGGGGCAGCAGTTTCTTGAAATGTATCCCGGTATTTCCCTTGCTGTTTCCGACCTTCTTGACCTTGATGTGGTGACTTTTTCCATGGAAGTCACTGTCAGCACCTTTCTCTTTTGTCTATTCATAAGCGCTGTTTGTCAACTGGTTTATCTTCTTCGATATTTCTATTTACCAAGAGGATTATTCGGACGATTTGTTTTATTCGGGATGCCCTTGGCCTCGGTTTTGGCAAGGTATTTACAGGATGGTTATGAACTGGAATACTGGAATATTGCTTTTGCAGTGGCTTTATTTCCCACCCTGCTTTTGTTTTCAGGTTGTTTTAGATTTTCCCATGAGCACATTCCGGAAATTGGTGATATAATAACAGATGTGTCTTATATTGTGAGAAAACTATTTAAGTTTATCAAGAATGAATCCCATCTAAAATAATAATAAAAAGGATTTCATGAGCGCTTTTACCGCGTTAGCACTAAGCAAATCAATGATCGAAAACCTGAAGACCCTGGGATACCAGGAGATGACCCCGGTCCAGGCAGGCAGTTTACCCCATGTGCTGAAAGGGGAGGACCTGCTGGCCCAGGCCAAGACAGGAAGCGGAAAGACCGCAGCCTTTGGCATCGGCGTGCTGCACAACCTGAAGGTGAAGCGCTTCCGGGTGCAGGCCCTGGTGATGTGTCCCACCCGGGAGTTAGCAGAGCAGGTGGCAGGAGAACTGCGGCGCATCGCTCGATTTAAACACAATATTAAAATTGTCACCGTCTGCGGCGGAGTGCCCTTTCTTCCCCAGCAAATTTCTCTGGAGCACCAGGGCCACATTGTGGTGGGAACTCCCGGGCGCATTGAACAGCATTTAAAACGGGGGACAATGAACCTTGATCATGTCACCACCCTTGTTCTGGATGAGGCGGATCGAATGCTGGATATTGGCTTTAGCGACAGCATTGAAGCCATCATGGGGTACGTTCCTGAAGCCCGCCAGACCCTTCTTTTTTCTGCTACATTTCCAAAGCCGATCCTTGACTTGAGCACGCGGTTCCAGAAAAACGCGCACCGGGTGGTGGTGGATGTAGAACACGAAGAAAATGTTATTCGCCAATATTTTTACGAATCCGGGTGGGATTGGAAGCCTGTTGTTACGGCTCATATTTTAGATGTATGCAAACCTGCATCTGCACTGATTTTTTGCAACACCAAACTGCAGTGCAAATCCCTTTCAACGTTTCTTGGGACAAAAGGCTTTTCATCCCTTGCCATTCACGGCGATCTTGAGCAAAAGGAGCGAACCGAGGTATTGGTGCGTTTTTCCAATGGCAGCACCCCCATTCTGGTGGCCACGGACGTGGCAGCCAGGGGGCTTGATATTTCAGCCTTAAGTGCGGTGATCAACTTTGATCTTCCCTTTGAGCCGGAGGTGTATATCCACCGCATCGGTCGCACAGGCCGGGCCGGCAAAGAGGGGATGGCTTTTTCCCTGATGACACCCAAAGAGCGTTTCAGACTGGAAGAGATAAACACCCTTATGGGCACGGCTTTTGAGGTGTCTGACATCGAAGCTCTTGAGCCTTTAACCCAAGAGAGCGTCACTCCTCCCATGGTGACCTTCTCCATCAATGGGGGGCGAAAGGCCAAACTTCGGCCTGGAGATATCCTGGGTGCGCTGACCAAGGACGCAAGAATCCATGGCAGCAGCGTGGGCAAGATCAACTGCTTTGAATTTTATTCCTACGTTGCCATTGAACGAACCATGGCTGATGAAGCCGAAAAAGCGCTGTCGAAAAATAAGATCAAGGGACGGCACTTTATTGTTCACAGACATGAGTAGTGGACGTTAACAAAATCTGACCCCTGATCAATGGGCAGGGGTGGTACGTAGGGATCCTCCCAACGGGGGATCCTCCCTGTTATAATCAGTTTCCCTTCGTTGATATATCCCATTTAAAAACACCAGTTTAGCAGGTTGACTTTCCAGATTAACCCCTTGGAAGGCCAACGCTGCCAACGCTTAAATACACCACAGCATCGTGGGTGCTATCTTTTTGAGAATTAACACTACAGCGACACTTTCATGATCAACTCTGTTTGGAAGGAATTCTAAAGCGTATGTCCCCACCTTTCGACATTCGATTTTTAGTGAAATAAGCTAAGGCGTCACGCAGAAATAAATGACGCAACTTGGTTTTTATTTCACTTAAAAAACAAAATGTTATAAAAACAAAAAGTGCTATTTATTTGCATGTGACTCCTAAGTGTCGCTGTAGTGTTAAAAGAGAATTTTTTTGTGTTCATTGAGTTTGTATTGTTCACGCTGTGTTTGTCAGTCATGGGATTTGACTGTGTGGTCCCCATCATGAATCTGCAATGCTTCGCAGGTGTTGAAACGCGTAGGATGGTTTTAAATGCTTGGGGATAAGTCATATTTTTTTAAAAAAAACAGATACTATACACACTTGCCATATATGACTTGGTGCCATATACTCTATGTATATAGTGGAGTGAATATAAGGAGATTGATGATGGATGTAGGAACCGTCTTTGTAAACAATAGAACCCAAGCGGTGAGATTACCTGTTGGCAGCAGGTTTCCTGAAAATGTGAAAAAAGTGGTTGTGCGTGTCATCGGTAAGGATCGGGTGCTTTCACCAGTAGATAATAGATGGGATAGCTTTTTTCTTTCGGATGATGGCGTTACTGATGATTTCATGCAGAAACGTGCTTCACAAGAACAACCTGAAAGGGAATCCTTTTAATGCTGAAATACATGCTGGATACCAACATCGTTATTTATGTGATTAAACGCCGCCCAATCGAAATGCTGGACATTTTCAATGTCCATGCAGGGCAGATGTGCATAAGCTCAATCACATTGGCCGAACTCTTACATGGTGTCGAAAAAAGCGCTATGGTTTCCCATAACCTACGCAAGGTCGAAGATTTTGTCTCCCGTTTGGAGGTCTTGCCCTATGACAATAATGCCGCTGCCCACTATGGGAATATAAGAGCTGATTTAGAAAAAAAAGGCACTCTTATAGGCGTTAATGATTTGCACATTGCCGGTCATGCCCGAAGTGAATCTTTGATCCTGGTCACAAATAATATGCGGGAGTTTGTGAGAGTCGAAGGCTTGCGATTGGAAAACTGGGTTGAATTAAAATAAGGGATTTTAAAAAAGGCGGTGATGGTGAGGTCGAACATCTCCTGGGGGGGAAGAGGGTGCCAAGGCAATGATCTCATCATCGCAGTGGGAGCCCCACTTAATCTGCATCATGTCGGCCTGGGCAGCCTGGGTGGGCAAGCCTGTGGAGGGGGGCTCTTAATGTGCATATTCTTGTAGGTAAATAATATCTTAACTGGGTATTTGGGCCGGTTGTGATACTGCTTGCACATTGGGAAACATTATTGACACAAAATAGTCATGGGTGTAAGGAATGATGACTTTGTTTTTTACTTGTAGTGAATTTGTAAAGCCAGACCGTGTTTGATGGACTAAGCCTTGCTATATATGAGGATTAGCCGATGACAGATTACAACAGCATACAGATCTACCAGAGTCCAGACGGCGAAACCTGTGTGGATGTCAAGTTTCGTCGGTGGGCCACTCAGCGGTTGCGAGACTATTTAATTAGGGGCTATAGCATCAATCAGCAGTGGTTTGAAGAAAATGCAATAGAATTAAAGCAGGCCCTTGCCCTGATTCAAAAGGCGCATTCCCATTTTTTCGGTTTGGCCATAATATGATTTATTTGTCATAGTCGGTGGGGCCAACGGGGTCAGGCTTGTCTTATTGTGATTTTGTCAAGAGCCTGTGTTTAAAGGTAAATTTAAACAAAAGCGCCAATAACGCAAGTCTGACCCCTCTCTGATTAAGCGCGAACCGGGAAAATGGGAATGCGCCCTTAGTGAGTTAATATAAAAACCATTGGCCTTTGGCTCATGTTATGTTTCAGGGTCTTTTTATGCGCAGCACGACTAAGTCTCTAAATTTACGATAAATATAAAAAATTCTCTTGCTCTATCAAATCTATTGTTTAATGAGGGGTTGCTCATAAGATGGGCCACTATACGGGAATAGAATATATTTTAGTATGTTCTCAATAAGTCCAAGCATTCTTTTGAATAGCACCCGGTGTTTAAAGGGTAAGCAGGCTTTATCACCCCGGGTTATTGAGATTTTACATATTTTATTGCTAATCGGCTGTAATTAATGACTTTATTTTTATGTCAAAAAAAGTTGCTTCAAAGTGGTCCATGTTATGACCAAGCCCTGGTTGTGATATCATTTAAAAGGTAAACCCGTTAATGTAATTTTTATGCAATAAATAGAATCCACAGGGGCTGACATGAAATTATTTATCGATTTTGACAAAATGACCGGGGTGTTTGCTGCGGCAGCAAGTGAAGGCCGATTCCAGCTGTTTGAATATGAAACATATGAAATATTAAGTGCCCTGGGGTCCGAGTCCGTTCCCCAGCATCACCTGCTGGCCAGGAATCATCGCCTGACCTCTGAACTGCTCTCCCAGTTCATGGAAGACAAGGTGGTACTCAAGATAGTCAGCCCGGATATTGTCCATAAGTCCGACGTTGGGGGGGTAAAAGTGGTGCCCCGGATTCTTGGAAAGGTCAGAAGCGAAAGCCGCCGCATGGTGGATATGGTGTGTGGTAAATTTGCCGCCTTTCTGGAAAAAAATGGAAATCATGATCCGTCATTGCAGGAATACTCAGCACTTTCTGGGGATGAGTTGTGCAATACCATTAATAAAAAGATAAAAGGTGTCCTGATCACCCAGTTTTTGCCCCCGGAGTCGGATTCCCTGGGCAATGAGTTGCTGGTCAGTCTCCGGTGGACAAGGGAATTTGGTATGGTCATTACCGCAGGGCTTGGGGGCACCGATACTGAACTTTATGCAGAACGGTTTCGCCTGGGCCAGGCTGTTGTGTCTGCCTCCACGGCGGATGTGTCCGGAGAAGCCTTTTTTGAGATATTTAAAAAAACCATTGCCTATGAAAAACTCTCTGGCCAGACCCGGGGGGCAACCCGTCTGATTTCCGATGAACAGCTCATGGAATGTTTCAGCGCCTTCATTGCCGTGGGCAACTACTTTTCTCCATTAAATGAGACGGCACCTTATATAATTGAAGAGCTGGAGGTAAATCCTTTTGCCCTGGTGGACTATGAAATGGTTCCCCTGGATGGGCTGTGCCGATTTTCAGAACCCTTTTCCCCCAGGGCCTCCCGCAGTGTGCAACGCATCAGCTACCTTCTTCATCCTGAAGATGTCGTCATCATCGGGGTGAGTTCAACAAAAATGAACTTTGGACGAAATATTCTGCAAAATATGATCAAGTCAGGCTTTCCCAAAGATAAGATCACCATTGTATCGCCAAGTGTAAAAGAGATTGACGGGGTGGCATGCGTCAAAGATATTAGCCATATCCATGATTCAGACCTGATAATCCTTGCAGTGGGGGCAGACCAGGTACCGCAGCTCATTGATGAGATCATTGATAATGATCGCGCCAAAAGTGTTATTCTCATTTCCGGTGGCCTGGGGGAAACGCTGGACAGCCAGGAAAAGGCCCGGCAGGTGGTGGAAAAGATTTCCAAGGCCCATTCCCGGGAACAGGGAGGACCTGTTTTTCTGGGAGGTAATTGTCTGGGGGTTATTTCAAGGCCCGGTAAGCTGGATTCTTTTTTTACCCCCGAGGCGTGTTCCCCCCAGCGACGAAACCAGGATGCCGGGCCGGTGGCCCTGGTGAGTCAGAGTGGTGCCTTTGCTCTGGTGAGGATGACATCCCTTGTGTCTGGAGATCCGGCGTACAATATCACCGTTGGAAACCAGCTGGATCTCACCATCGGAGATTGTATTACATGGCTGGCCGATGCGGATAATATCGGTGTGATCTGTGTCTATGTGGAGGGGTTTCAGGACCTTGACGGCCTTCACACCTGCCGGGGAATCAGAAAAGCGGTGCAAAATAAAAAAGAGGTTCTGGTGTATAAGGCCGGGCGCACCCCGGAAGGAAAACAGGCCACCTCCGGTCATACCGCATCCGTTGCAGGGGATTATATGGTCTGCACCTCCTGTCTCCGACAGGCAGGTGCCCTGGTGGCGGAGAGTCTCGAAGAGTTTGACGGCCTTGCGAATATGGCGTTATCCCTGCACGCAAAAACAATATCAGGGTATAGAGTGGGGGCCTTGAGTTCGGCGGGTTTTGAGTGTGTGGGGGTGGCCGATGCCCTTGAGGCCCGGGATTCCAGTCTTGAACTGCCTTTGTTTTCCTTTAAAACCCGGCAGATAATTGCCGCTCTCTTTGAAAAATCCGGTCTTGCAGAAATCATGGACATTAAAAATCCCCTGGACATTACCCCGGCAGCGCCGGATAAAATTTTTGTTGAGGTGATCAAGGCCATGATGCAGGATGATGGGATTGATGTCATTGTCACCTCCCTTGGGTCATTGGCCCCTGCCACCTCGGATACACCTGACCCTGATGATCCCAAAGGATTTACAACGGATAAAAACAGTCTGACCTCATTGTTGCCGGGTATCATAGCCAGGTCTGATAAACCGCTGGTGGTTTTCAATGATGCCGGCAGGGCCCACGAGCCCATTAATAACTGGTTAAGGCAACAGGGCATCCCTGTTTTTAATACATCCCGCCAGGCCATGAGCCTGCTGGCGCGGTATTCTGCTTATCGACATCGGATAGGAAGTTCCGTTTAAACCGTACAAAAATGTTGCCCATGAAGGGAAAATCCATGAAAAAAGCAATTTGCAAAAAATGAAAATTACTCGTTCTTACAAGCCGCTTACCCTTTATGACTTTGATATGGTGGTTTCTAATGGAAAATGAGAACATGCTTAAGTGGAAACAAAAAATTGTTACCCCTGAAAAGGCAATTGAAAAAATTACGCCGGGCATGAGTCTTTTTATCGGTACAGGGGTTTCCGAGCCCCGGACATTATTTCGACATCTTAAACATTGTAAATCGGGCAATGTCCTGGACCTGGAGGTGTTTCAACTGGTGAGTCTGGGGGATGCCATTCGAATGGAAGAAGAACACTCATCACGCTACCGCCTGAAAACTTTTTTTTCAGGATGGGATGCAGACGAAGCCATTACCAAGGGGCTGGCCGATTTTATCCCCAGCAGATATCATCAGATCCCCGGCCTTTTCAGATCAAAACAGATCAATATTGACACTGCCTTTGTTCAGATCACACCTCCCAATGAGGCAGGTTTTTGCAGTCTGGGGGTCTGCTCGGATGTGGCCCCTCTGGCAATCGACCAGGCCACCTTTGTTGTCGGCGAAATCAACCGCTGGATTCCGCGGACCTATGGCGATACCTTTGTCAATATTTCTGATTTTGATATGCTGGTGGAAGCCGAGGAACCGCCCATCTATTTTGATCGATGGAAATTTGATCCCGTGTACGACAAAATTGCGGAAAATGTAAGTTCAATGATTGAAGATCGCAGCTGCATCGGTTTCTCCATCGGTCCTTTGTACGAAGCCCTTGCCACCCATCTAATCCATAAAAAAGATCTGGGGATTCACACCCCTTTTTTATTTGATAACCTGATGGATCTTATTAAAAGCGGTGCGGTGAGCAATCAGTATAAAAAAAACTACCAGGGTAAATCCCTGACCTCCTATGCCATTGGCACACCGGAACTCATGGCATGGCTTGACAATAATCCCATGGTTGAATTTCAATCCATAGAGCAGGTTTTCAATCCTGTACTCATCAGCCAGAATCCTAAATTTATAACCATTCTGTCTGCCCGTAAAATTGGTTTGTACGGCAGGGTGGCTCTTCATACGGGGCGGGGGAATGTGGGAACAGGGCCCGGGGAAGTGATTGATTTCATTAATGCGGCCCTGCTGTCAGAAGGAGGGGCCACCATCCTTGCATTGCCCAGTCGCAATCGAAAAAATGAACCCAATATTTTGTCCTCTGTTGTTGAATATCCCAATCAGTTCAGTTCATGGGAATCCATCAATGCCGTTGTCACAGAGTACGGAATTGTCAAGATAAGCGGTAGAACCGTGCGGGAACGTGCCCAGGGGCTCATTGACATTGCCCATCCAGATGATCGGCCCAAACTCATTGAAGAGGCCAGAAAAAACAAAATTATTTATCCGGATCAAATTTATATCAAGGAAAGCGCCTATCTCTATCCATCGGATATTCATGTAAAGCATACCTTTAAAAATAATTTTGAAGTTCTTTTCAGGGCCATAAAACCCTCTGATGAAGAAAATATGCGAAGACTTTTTTATCGTTTTTCCGATGAATCCGTCTATTATCGCTATTTCACCCGGATCAAGGCCATGCCCCATGCAAGAATGCAGGAGTATGTCAATATTGATTACAATACAACCCTGTCCATTGTGGGGGAGAATAAAAATGGCAAAATCATTGCCGAAGCCAGGTTTGTAATACTCGATGCCCTGGACACACATCCTGAATTTGCCATTGTTGTGGATGAGAATCATAAAAATGCCGGCATTGCCACATTTATCTGTACCCTGCTCATGCGGCTTGCCAGAGAAAGACAGTTCAAGGGGTTTAAGGGATACATCCTTTCCAGAAATACAAAAATATTACGGGTAATTCAAAAAATCGACTGGGAGGTTCATATAAAGCTTAAAGAAGACACTTCCCACTTGACCATTGATTTTTAGGCAGCCGGTTTTCTTATATTGACAAATTTGGGCTTGGTCATAACATGGGCCACTTTGGGGTGGGGTCAGCCTTGCGTTATTGACGATTTTGTTGACATCTGCCTTGCAAGGCTTTTAATCCCCATTATATTTGTCAAGGAGCCTCACAATCCAAGCGTCAGATCAAACGAGAGTTAAAAAACTAAAGAATGTGCTAATCGGCCCCCACGGAAACCTTGTCCATGATATTTTATTTTACAGGCTTTAATTCATGGGCCGATTTAAACTCATGCCATTTGTCATGCTCCAGTGTTTGCAGAGGTATTATAGACACTTTGGTATTGATTGAGTATGAGTGTGTCAAGTATTTAAATTTTCAGCTAAAAAGGGAAGGTGTACAATGAGCATTGATGAAATATTGAGAAAACGTTTTTCAGTCCGGGCCTTTCTGGATAAACCGGTACCAGAGGAAACCTTGAACCGTATTTTCAGCAGCGCCCAGAGGTCACCGTCCAACTGTAATGTTCAACCATGGCAGATTTATGTGGTATCGGGTGCAAAAAAAAATGAGTTAAAGGATAAATTGGTGGAAGCCGTGATGAAGGGTAACCCCCCAAACCCTGATTTTGACTGGCAGATTAAATATGAAGGGATTCACAAGGAGCGCCAGTATGGCGCTGCCTTTACTCTTTATGATGCCATGGATATTGAAAGAAGCGATAAAGAGGCCAGAATGAAGGCGATGCTTCGGAACTGGATGTTTTTTGATGCACCCCATGTGTTGTTCTTTACCATGGAAAAGTACCTGAAGATCATGGGGGCTGTGGACATGGGTATTTATGCCCAGACCCTGTCTCTTTTGATGATGGAGGCCGGTATATCATGCTGCATGCAGGGTGCCCTCGGGCAGTATCCCGACCCTGTTCGAGAATTTTTATCGATGCCAGACACCCATGGTATCCTTTTTGGTATGTCCTTTGGTTATGAAGATACAACCGCCAAAGTAAACATCACGCGTACGGAAAGGGTGGCGCTGGAAGATTCGGTGAGGTTTTTGTCGTAGTGTTTCTTTTTTAAGGTATGAGCCACAGCCATACGTTTGTGGGGAGGGGGAGTCTTTTTCCAGTCAGGGCATTGTCCAACGTGTTCAAGGCCAAGTTCCTGGAAGGCATCCTGAAGGCCCATGACAAAGAAATGATCAAGTTTCCGGGAGAACTGAGCCAGCTCGCAGATCCCCACACCTTCAGGCAGTGGCTATACCACGAAGTCCCCAAAGAGTGGGTGGTCTTTTCCAAACCACCCTTTGCAGGACCCGAGGAAGTGGTCTAATATATCGGCCGGTATACCCACCGAGCCGCCATCAGCAATAACCGCATCATTGCAGAAAAAGATGGCAACATAGAATTCTGGTTCAAAAATACCAAAAAAAAGGCCCGTTGGGAAACAACAACCCTGCCGGTTACAACATTTATAGACTGGTTCCTGTACCATGTGCTGCCGACACAGTTTCACCGCATCAGGTATTACGGAATCCTGGCCAACGGCAAAGTCGCAACAACCATTGAAACCGTCCGCAGGGATCTTGCAGAGGAGTCAAACGAGAGGGTGCAACCTGAAGAGATTAATTTTGAAACGGGGAAACTATGATTACTTGCTATCTAAAATATGTGATTGATCCTTATAAACTCAAAGAGTTCGAAGTATATGCAAAAATGTGGATACCTTTGGTAAATAAATTTGGTGGAATACATCATGGATATTATCTACCACATGAAGGGGCAAACAACATTGCGGTTGCTTTATTCAGTTTTCCATCTCTCGCAGATTATGAAACTTATCGAAATGAAATGTGGAAAGATCCAGATTGTTTAAAAGCATTTGAACATTCTGAAAAAACAAGGTGTATCGTAAGTTATGAACGTAGTTTTATGAGCCCCATTTTTGAATAAAAAGATAATCGGGTAGCCGGGAGTTTTAATCCCCAGCCCCCACAACACCCTGCATGCGGTTCCGCACAGGGCGTTTAATCAAGAGTACCGGGCCGTAGCCGGGTAAGTTGGGGCTTGGTCACAGCATGGGCTACCCGTCACATTTAATGGATCAACGGGGTCAGGCTTGTGTTATTGGCGTTATCGACCACAGCCTGTGCAAAGGCCAGAAGCACCGATAATGCCAATAACGCAAGCCTGACCCCACCCCAAAGTGGCCCATGTTGTGACCAAGCCCGTAAGTTGTATAAAGAAGGGTTTTCCCATCATGCGCCTAACACTACTCATCCATTCGGATTCATTGTATGTACAGAGCAAATGGATACCTTTTCTTCGCTCCTGACTTTCAGCCCTTTACCATGTCCGGCCCATTACTCCCGGCATTTGGCTACTATGGCATCTGCTGCTTGATGGGCTTCGCCCACCCTGGGGGCTGTCCTCCGGACAGTTGTCTCGTTCCTCGACCCTGCCCTGTGACCACACAAGTTACCTTGAAAGGCGCAATGAAGTTTCTTTTGCAGGTGCGGCCCGTTGTTTGTGTCTCATCACCGTCGGCAACAGCCGGTGATGCCTTGACCTTCATGATTCTAAGGTGTAGGCTCACCCTTAAGACGTGTGCCGTGCCCGGCACACAACAAAACGCTGGAGGGGGACCGGGCTGCCTGCGCGGCGTTTTGGAAAGTATGTGGTTCTTCAGGAAAATTTAACTTTTATCTGAGCTTTTGGGGTTTAAAGCCCGCTCCCACAGCTCTCCGTTATTCGCTAAAAGGACGAGAACAATGAAAATTTCAAGGGTTACAATTTTAACGCTTGGCGTAGCCGATTTAGGCAAAGCTACAGAATTTTATAAAGCCGTACTTGATACTCCTCCGAATATATCGGATGGGATTACTTTCATTGAGTTTCCTGGAACCTGGGTTGCTCTCTATCCTTTTGAAAAACTAGCAGAAGACATTTCTCCCGATGTTCCTATCACCCGCAGTGGTTTTAATGGGGTTACAATTGCTCATAATGCTCGTAGCAAGAACGAAGTCGTTGAGATTTTAAAACGCGCGGAGTCGGTGGGTGCCAGGATTATAAAAGAACCGCAAGATACTTTCTGGGGAGGATTCAGCGGATACTTCTCTGACCTTGATGGTTATTACTGGGAGGTGGCTTGGGGGCCAATGTTTGAGTTTACAGAGAATGGTGAAATGAAATTTAAAGAAGACGTATAACAAGAAGTGTCTGAACGATGGCTATGGCTATAATATTATGTTAATGAAAAATATGAGACAGTACCTCAAAAAGTGTCTGTTGTCCCTCAAAAAATGCTGTTTGATCGTCGAGTGTGATGAAATGTGTTCTTTTGTTGTTAGCAAGAGAAACAAGCAGTGGATATGCTTAGCTCTACATAGAGAAACCCTTGAAAATGTGGGTTTTGTTGCCTAATAGCCGGGTGTGCTTTTCATCAGCAGAAAGATGCTGGGGTAAATGTGCTGCTGATTTGATGGTAGTTCCCAAAAGGCTGTTCCTGCCAAGGGATGCTTTAAGTCGATACCACAACATGGGATTCTTTCAAAGCTTTTTATGTCATAAAGATCTTGCCTCCTGTTGTTAAATGAAACAGCGAGGAGCCATTTTTTTGATAAAATATTACCGCTGAAGCTTTATCAGCGACAGCACAATGTTCGTTATAATAAATAATTACTTTGAGGAAGAATGAAATGAACTGGTTCAAGAAGATATTTACAAAAAGGACTGCGATAAACTCAATTAGTTCCCCAAGCTGGCTAACCGATCTTGTCGCTGATAATACAGCAAGGCATGGAAGAGACTATGCACAAAAATTACATGAAGGTTACCTTGAGGTTCCTGATTGGACTTACCATCTTCGTTCTATCCATGGAGAACGATTGAGTGACAATCAAGCAGATTTTCAGTCTTTTTTCGATAAAATTTTCGATGAAGGCATGTCTAAACAGCATTCAGATTCTAATTATGTAACAATCAAGATAGGTGGTGCATCAAGATTACTGATGGTGACAGGAACAGTGATACAGAAGAGCCTTGTAGAAACCGGCATGGATAAAAAATATGAATGGAAACCGCAAAAATGAAACACTTTAGATATTAAATATATGTTAAAAATCTGTTGCAAAAAAACAACCCGAATTTGACACCAGCGAAAGATTTCTTGAAGGAAATTGGTTCCAATATGGCGGGTGAAAACAGGCTTGACCTGTCAATGCACAGAACAGACGCAATCGCATCCTTGCATTGAATCTGAACTTCATTTGCTTTGGGGTTGTAAAGACGGATTTTTAATAGAAACAGTTGCATTGGAAAACCAAGCGCTGAAATCAAATTTTTTGAAAACACCTTTGCGTGGAAATCCTGATAAACTGATAGGACGGATTTTCCGGAGAAGTTCTCGTCCCGATTCAATTTTAATTTCAGAGACTTCAGATCCAGTCCCATCTCTTTGCATTTTTTAAATGAGCTTGAGATTGCCGGCAGAGAGATGATGTCTTCCGTCTTACCGGAATGATAAAAATCAGCGTATGATTTTCCATCTTTTTTGCTGAAAACGAGAACAAAAGGATGAGCCTTTAGACTGAATCAGATTGAAGAGGCAGTACGCAGGGTAACCACGCTCAAGCAGGATCATGTCATCAGGCATCAATTTTAAAAAATGGAAGGCCGCCAGTTCACGTTCGCCAATTGACTTCGGTTAATAATGGCATCAATCGTGATCCGGTATAATGGATCAAGCTTCTTAAAATCAATAACTTCTTAGATTAATGACATTGAGATACAGTATCTAATTTGGAGGAGAATGGATGGGGCTATTTGATTTCTTTAAATTTAAAAAAAATCGTTATGGGAAATTAATCGAATACAAAGGATCTGATGAAAAGGTCATCATTCCGAATTCAATAAAAGAGATTGGGCGACACGCGTTTGCAGCATGTTATGGGCTGAAAGATGTAACCATTCCGGATTCGGTAACCCGGATCGAAGAATACGCTTTCCTGGACTGCAAATCACTGACAAGCGTAACGCTGCCTGATTCCGTTACTGCCATAGAGGAAGGTACCTTTCACAACTGTCGGTCATTAGAAAACATCACTATACCGGATTCGGTAACCCGGATCGAAAAATACGCCTTTCTGGACTGCGAATCACTGACAAGCGTAACGCTGCCTGATTCTGTTGAAAGTCTTGGGAATAATGTTTTTGAAAACTGCAGGTTCTTGAAAAATGTAACTATTTCGACATCAATAACAATTATAAGGCCCCGGATATTCAAAGAGTGTCATCACCTGACAAGTATCATTCTTCCTGATTCTGTTACTGCCATAGAAGAAGGCGCTTTTTATAACTGCCGGTCATTAGAAAATATCATTATACCGGATTCGGTAACCCGGATCGAAGAAAACGCCTTCCTGGGCTGCGAATCACTGACAAGCGTAACGCTGCCTGATTCTGTTGAAAGTCTTGGGGATGGAGTTTTTAATAACTGCACTTCCATAGAAAACATAACCTTATCAAAAGAGATCATCAGTATGGGGGATTGGATTTTCGACAATTGCAGATCACTAAAAAATATAACGTTGCCCAATACACTGAAACGTATTGGAAGAAGCGCTTTTCACGGATGCGAATCATTGGAGAGCATATCGATTCCTAAATCAGTCTCAATAATTGAGTATGGCGCATTCGAAGGTTGCAAGTCTTTATTGCACATAGACATTCCGGAGAATCTGATAAATATCGAAGACAATGTGTTTTGCGGCACAGGTCTTAAAGGTATTACTATTCCCGATTCTGTTACCAGTATTGGAAGCAGGGCGTTTTCAAATTGCAAGTCGTTAAAAAAAGCTGTGATTCCCGACTCTGTTTCCCATATTGGGGAAAGGGCTTTTCAAGGGTGTGAATCGTTTTATCCCAACATCCCAAAAACCGTGAATGACGTTGGCAAGGAGGCATTTTATGGATGTAAATCGATAATCCACGGATCAGATTCCTATCCTGATGATTATGGAAAATACACTCTGGAATTTATTATTGATCCCCAGTTTGATTTTGTCGGATTCTTTTCGGAGGGATTCGCCGATGTGGAGAAAGATGGATATGTCGGTTTTATTGACAAAAAAGGAAATAAGATTTGTGATTTAAAATATTCTAATTCCAAACGATTTTCTAATGGACTCGCTAGAGTTCGCCTGCATGCGGAGACTCCCTACTGGTCCTTTTTAAAAACAGACGGGACCTTGTTGAATGATAAACATTATAAAACAATTACTTCCTTTCAAAACGGATTGGCAATCGTAGAAGAAATTATAGATAAAGACAAATTGAACAGGCATATCATAGATACAAAGGGGAACCTTTTTAAACTGGATGAAAATTTAGATCCCATAGTAATTTCTGACGGACTTATAAAAGCTGCTGTTAAAGACGAACCCGTTACAGTTTTTCTTGACTTAAAAGGCAATGAGGTTTTTTCCTTTAACCGGCCATCAGATGATGTTTTGTGGTTTTCCGAAGGATTATTCTGTTTTAAAAATGATAAAGGTAAATACGGGTTTCATAATTCCGATGAAGCGGAGGTCATTCCCCCGATTTATGATTTCAGTTTTGAATTCATAGACGGTCTGGCAAAGGTGCGTTTAGATAACGGCAATAGGTCCTTTATTAATAAACAAGGGGAGCTGATTAATGATAAGGGTTGGAATTTCTGTGGAGATTTCCATGAAGGCCTCTGTTCGGTAAAAGATGGTCGTGACCATGGTTTTATCGACAAAAATGGAGAATTTCAGATCACAATTGCGCTGCCTGGTTTACAGGATCACTGGTTTTCTGAAGGTCTTTGTGCCCTGGAAATATCAGAATTTGAAGGACCATATGGCTTTATAAATCGGGCTGGTGTTTTTGTGGTTCAGCCGCAATATGGTCTTTTATACAACTTTTCAGAAGGACTGGGCGGGGCCTACACAGAATCCGGCTATGGCTTTGTTAAAAATCCGTTATTGTCATAGAACCGTTAAAAAAACAGAATGTGAAAATGCAGTTATTTAATTCTTTCCTGGATGGTATGGGCCGCCGGTTGTCTGGGGGCTGTTTTTGTGGCCGCCACCATTATTCTGACCCCCGGCTGGGGGCTGCTCTGACCTTTTCTCTGCTGGTGGCCGGGCAGTTATTAATGGGAGTTCTCATGGATCATTTCGGTACTTTAGGCATCCAGACCCAGCCCATGTCCTGGATGCGTATGACTGGCATTGGTCTGATCATCGCCGGGGTGGTGTTGATAAGGAAATTTTGATCATGGATATTAAGGATCTGTGTGATTTGGATCAAAACAAAATGGGCGAAGGTGTTATATTTAAAGCCAAATTGAAATAAAAGTGTCGATAACACAACCCTGAACTCTCCCGCAGGCCCGGAACATAACCCTCAGCTTTAAAATGTGCCGCAAAATCTGTAAAAGAGGCAAAAGGATTGTTTACATGCTTAAATTTACAAAATTGCTTCTTGAATTTTTTTATCCGGTCAGCCTCCAGGGACAGATGCGGATTCTGGTCTCCATGGTGGTGATTGGCCAGTTGTTTGTCAGCGGAGCCATTTTTGCGACGTTTATTGGCAATACCTCCAAGGCTCAAATCAACAAGCGCGCCCTGGATATTGGTTACACCGTGGCAAGTGCCCCCCTTGTGCGCCAGATCCTTGAAAACGGGGATGACCCCCAGGGCCGTATTCAACAATTTACCGAAGCGGTGCGCAGGCAGACAGGGGCTGAATTTGTGGTCGTTGCAGACAGTAACAGCCGGCGGTTCTCCCATCCGAATCCTGAAAAAATTGGACAGTATTTTGTGGGCGGGGATGAAAACCTGGCCCTGAGCAAGGGGCAGGCCTATGTATCTGAAGCCATTGGTACTTTGGGACCTTCTCTGCGGAGCATCGTCCCTGTTTTCAACAACCAGGAAGCTGTGATCGGTTTTGTGGCTGTTGGATATCTGCAAACCGAGATAATTCAGATCGTGCAGGGATACCAGCGAGAACCGGCAACCCTTATTTTTATGTTGTTTGTGGTGATGCTTTTGGGAGCCACCGGGATTTCCGGTTACGTCAAACGGCAGACATTGGGGCTGGAACCCAGGCAGATCGCATCTCTGTATCTGGAACGGCAGGCGATTCTGGAATCCATCCAAACCGGAATTGTTGCCGTGGATGGCCAGGGCAAGATCAGCCTGATCAACCAGGTTGCCTTGAAACATTTTGGCTTTGAGTCGGACAAAGAGCTCATCGGAAAAAGTGTTGATGCCGTTTTTGCCCACAGCGATTTCAGTACGCTTTTACATTTGGACAACAAAGAGTCCTTTCGTGAGATAGAAGTGGACGGGCAGGAGTTTTTGTTTACCAGCGTTCCCATTGCATACTCAGATAAAGCAACCGGTGTGGTGGCAAGTTTTCGGCCCATAGAGGATTTGTATCGCCTGCAAAAGGAGTTGGGCCAGACCCGGCAGTTCAGCGAAATGTTGCGGGTGCAGGCCCACGAATATTCCAATAAACTGCATACCCTGGCCGGCCTGCTGCAGATGGAGGCCTACCAGGAGGCCCTGGATCTTGTGACCCGGGAATCTTCCGGTCTCCAGAGTCTGATCCAATTTCTTTCCCGGGCCGTGCCCCATCCAACCCTTGCGGCCATTATCATGGGCAAATACAATCGAGCCCTGGAAATGAAGGTGGAATTTCTGCTCAATCCGGACAGTACCATGGGGCAGATCCCGGAGGGGTATGAGGTTGGCAGACTGGTGACCATCCTTGGAAATCTCATTGACAACGCCCTTGAAGCGGCATTGCGCTGTCAGAAACAGCGCCCCCCCTGCATTCAACTTTTCATGACCGATATTGGCCATGATTTGATTTTTGAAATTGAAGATTCCGGCCCTGGTGTCCCCCTGGAAATTCAGGACAAGATTTTCAGCAAAGGGTATTCAAGTAAAACATCGGATTCTGTTCAACCCGATATCCACGGGGTCGGTCTCTACCTGGTGCACCGTCATGTGGAATATTTAAATGGGGATTTAACCCTGGCAACCGGTGATCTGGGAGGGGCCTTGTTTACCTTGATACTGCCCAAAGATCCGATTAAAAAGGCATAAGATGAAACCCATACGTGTATTGATTATTGAAGACGATGCAAGGATAGCAGATATGCATCGGTTTTTTGTTGAGAAGGTGGAAGGGTTTGAGGTGGTGGGTATCGCCTTGAATCTGGGCGAAGCTATTGAAATGGTAACGCTTTTGGCACCTGATCTGCTGTTGCTGGATCTTTATCTGCCCGATGGCCATGGCATGGACATCCTGCATCAGTTGCGGGGGGAGGGTAAGGCCGTTGATGTGATTTTGATCACTGCGGCCAGGAATGTGGCCGCCGTGCAGCAGGCGTTGCGGGCAGGTGCCTTTGACTATCTGGTTAAACCGGTGATTTTTTCCCGTTTTGAAAAGGCAATGAACAGCTTTCTTGCCTTCCACCGTCAATTACAGCAGGGACAGACACTGGAGCAGCAGGATATTGATCAATTACGCCATCCCCATCAGGCATCGTCCGTTTCCGATGAGGTTCCCAAGGGGATCGATGTGCTGACACTGGGCAAGGTCAGGCAGGTGTTTACGGGGAATCCGGCATCAGGATTCAGTGCAGAAGAGGTGGGGGAAAGGATCGGCGCCAGTCGTTCCACGGCCCGGCGATATCTCGAATATATGATTACCACAGGCGAGGTCAAAGCGGATGTGGTTTACGGAAGTGTTGGTCGACCCGAGCGTCGGTATTTTCCGCAACAAAGATAAGGGCCTCTAATCCTCTAATTACATGGGGCAGGCTTTATTTCAAAAAGCCTGCCCCCGCATCTCAACGCATAAATCCAAAAATTAAAATTAGATGAGCACCTGTGCCAGGGGATATCCCACGCCACAGGCGGTGATGACCCCGATGAGACCGGGCACCATGAAACTGTGGTTGAAATAGTATTTTCCTATTTTGGTTGTTCCGGTGACATCAAAGGTGCAGGTGGCGATATCCGAAGGGTAATTGGGGATGAAAAAGTATCCATAGCAGGAGGGCATGATACCGATCACCAGGGCCGGGGAGAGGCCCATGCCCATGGCCACGGGCAGCATCATGCGGCAGGTGGCTGCCTGGCTGTTGACCACCACGGAAACGGTGAACATGGCCAGGGCAAAGGTCCAGGGATATTGCTGGACCATGTCGATGATGCCGGCCTGGAAGCTTGGCAGGGCAAATTTAAAGTAGGTGTCGCTCATCCAGGCAATACCGAAGATGGCAATGGCAGCCACCATACCGGATTTAAAGACCACACCGTCCGGAACCCGGGAGGCCTGGGTTTTGGTCACCAGCAGAATCAACCCGCCAAAGGCAAGCATCATCATCTGGATGATAACAGACATCTTGATGGCCTTGGTGGGGCTGTCGCCGATGGTTCGGATCTCCGGGAACATGGCGATGATGACGATGGTGATCAAAGCCAGGGCAAACAGAATGACGGCCTGGCGTGACGATGCGGGCAGGGATTCATCCAGGGTTGTGGATGTTGTTTCCTCAATTCGTTTGCGCCATGTGGGGTCCTTCATTCGTCTTTGGTATTCGGGATCATCCGCAAGTTCAACCCCCCGGCGCATGCTGTACAGGGATATGGCAACAACCCCTGCCAGTGTGGCAGGAATGGTCACCCCGAGAATGGACAAAAGGGTGAGCTCGGCATTGACATTGGTCAGCTGGGAAAGATAATAGACCACAGCGGCTGAAATGGGGCTGGCCGTGATGCCCAGCTGGGAGGCAACCGAAGCCGCTGCCATGGGGCGTTCCGGGCGGATATCATTTTTAAGAGCTACATCGGCAATAATGGGCATCACCGAATAAACCGCATGGCCGGTACCGAGCATAAAGGTCATGGCGTAGGTGACCAGGGGGCCTAACAAGGAGATCATCCGGGGATTGGAGCGGAGCAGTTTTTCCGCAAGTTGCAGCATGTATTTCAATCCACCTGCTGCTTCAAGGATGGACGCACAGGTCACCACGGCCATGATGATCAGCATCACCGTGATGGGGGGGGATGTGGGGGGCATCTGGAAAACAAAAACTTCAACCACAAGACCGATTCCGGAAACAACGCCAAGGCCGATTCCTCCGTAACGGCTACCCATATAAAGTATCAACAGCAGAAATAAAAATTGAATGTAAAGCATGATGGTATCCTTTTCATGACGATAATACGGTTTGTCCGCAAACCCTTATTTGCAGTACTTGAATCTTATTATAATTTGTTAATGGGATAAGGTAAATTTTCTGGAATTAAAGGTTTTTTTATTTCTTTTGCTCATTGTGTCCATATTGTTCACGGGGGACTTGGTCACAACTTGGGCCACCTGTCACAATTGTTGGGCCAACGGGGTCAGGCTTGTGTTATTGGCGTTATCGCCCACAGTCTGTGCAAACCTCAAAATAAACGATAATGCCAATAACGCAAGCCTGACCCCTCCCCAAAATGGCCCATGCTGTGACCAAACCCTGTTAACGGCGGACTTGGAGGGATCAGCAGATTCAATATTGTCACCCGGCATTATATGAAATATCGATTTGCAATAATGATTTTTTCCATGTAGTTTGATTTTATTTTATCCATAAACCATCAATTTTGTACCTGTTCCATACGACTGACCCAACGGGTACAAACCAATAAACAAAGGATTACCCATGGACATTTTCCCCATAATTCGTTGACGTAGATGCTGCTCTGCTGCCCGTGCTGGTGGCTGCTGCTCTGCTGCATGGGGAATGCAGACATGCGTGTCCTTTCACCATCTTTCCGATTGACCGCTCTTCACTGTCTCATTCCTTTTGCAGTTTGTAATTTATAAAACCCCATTTACAGAATGTTTAACAGGGGATTAATGATTTTGTGGCAGATGTATCTGCCATGCCGTCATCAACTTATCTGGGAGAAACATATTCCCAGTTTTTTGCAAAAGGAAACTCACTATGCTGGATCGGTTGAATATCACCCACCAGAAAACAGAAATTAAAAACAAGGTCCGGGAGCTGCTGCCCGATGGAAATTTCAACATCTGCCTGACCTGCGGCGCCTGCGCCAGCGGTTGCCCTGCCACGGGTATCCTGGATATGGATCCTCGTAAATTTGTCCGGATGGCCACATTGGGCATGGATGCGGAGCTGGAAAGAAATCCATGGATCTGGACCTGCACCATGTGTAAAAGATGCTATGACCTCTGCCCCATGCACCTCAATATCCCCCAGCTCATTTACTATTTGCGCTCCCAATGGCCCAGAGAAGAGCGGCCCAAGGGGATTCTTGGCTCCTGTGATCATCATCTGAAATCCCGGGGCGGGGCCATGGGCGTTCCTTTAGATGACTTTACCTTCACAGTGGAGGATCTGGCCCAGGAGTGTCGGGAAGAGCAGCCCGGTTTTGAAGACCTTAAAGCCGACATCGACCGTGAGGGTGCCTTCTTTGCCCTGAACCAGAACTCCCGGGAACCGGTGACAGAGCCCGATGAGCTTTTGCCCCTGTGGAAAATCCTTCACACCGTGGGAGCCGACTGGACCTACTACTCCACCATGTGGGCAGGAGAGAACTACTGCATGTTTCTGGCCGATGATCCTTCCTGGGAAAAAATTATCCGTGAGCAGGCGGAACACATTGACCGGCTGGGATGCAAAGTGCTCATCAACACCGAGTGCGGCCATTCCTTTTTTGCCCTGTGGGAAGGTCTGCAGCGTTTCAACATCCCCCATAATTTTGAGTTGAAAAGTATTGTGGAACTCTATGCCCAGTGGATCAGAGAAGGAAAACTCAAGGTGAATTCCGACTGGAATAAAACAAACATTAAATTTACTGTCCAAGATCCCTGCAACCTCATCCGCAAATCCCGGGGGGACGACATGGCCCAGGACCTGCGATTCGTGGTGAAACAGGTCGTAGGAGAAAACAATTTTGTGGACATGACCCCCAACCTGTCCAACAACTTTTGCTGCGGGGGCGGCGGCGGGTCTCTGCAATCAGGGCTCAATGATGAGCGGCATGCCTATGGCAGAACCAAGTTTGATCAGATCATGGCCACCGGGGCCACCTATGTGGTCACTCCCTGTCACAACTGCCACGCCCAGATTGAAGATCTCTCCCATCACTTCAGCGGCGGATATCAGACAGTTCATCTATGGACCCTGATCTGTTTATCACTGGGAATATTGGGAGAAAATGAAAGAACTTACCTCGGGCCGGACCTGGCCGATCATGGACTGGAATAAAGGAGAAAACAATGATCAACGTCACTGAAAAAGCACAGGAACAGATCAAGGCCTTTTTTGAAGGCAGAGACATTAAGCCCGTTCGGATTTTTTTAAATCAGGGGTGCGGTGGAGCCCAGCTGGCTATGGCCCTGGACGACAAAAAAGAGAGCGACTCCGCAACAGAAATCGCCGGGGTCACCTACCTCATGGACACCGAGCTACTGAACGACGCAACACCGGTTGAAATTGATTTTTCCGGAACGGGATTCCAAATTTCTTCCCGCCTGGAGCTTTCATCCGGGTGCTCCTCCTGCGGCAGTCACGGTTCCTGCTGTTCATAATCATGGGAGTAAAGGCGGGTGATTTTTTTGGGGGGGGGAGCCTTCATATCATCTCCAAAATGCTTTACGCGCTTGGGAAAATAAGGGGTGGTCACAACATGGGCCACCCGTCATGGGTCAACGGGGTCAGGCTTGTGTTATTGGCGTTATCTTTTCACAGCCGGTGCAAACGCCAGAAACAACGATAATGCCAATAACGCAAGCCTGACCCCACCCCCATGACCCTTGTTGTGACCAAGACCAAAAAACGATTTCAAAGGGAATGTAAATATAATGAAACGAAGAATATATATACACACCCGGGTTGAAAAAGAGCTGGAACGTCTGAAAGAACAGGAAAATACACCGGGATTTGCTGCGGAAAGGGCCCGTCAGATCATCTGCTCCCTTGCCGGAGGAGAATCCCTGATCAATGCCGGAAGACTCTCCAGAAAGGGAGATGCCCGCATTCGAAACTGTCTGAAATATAATCTTGGCAAAGGGTATCGACTGGTCTGTGTAAAAGAAAAAAATAATATTTACGTGCTGTTTAGCGGCAATCACGACAGTTGCCACACCTGGCTGGACAAGCACCGGAGCCTTAAAATTGAGAGTATCATGGAACAGATGATCCCCTTTGGCGGCAGTTCGTTTCCGGCCTGTGCCGTGCGTCCTCCCCATTGTACAAGATCTGAAATAGGGGGGAGCAATGATTCATGGGACGGGATAGATAAAGAGGCAGATCCCCTGCCGAGAATTTCTCAAAAGGATCTGAGAGTCGTTTTCCAGGGAATTGTCAATGCGTTGTCTTAGCCCATGGAAACAATATGGGTTTGAAATCGAGAAAATGACAATTTTCATCAAGGTGATTGCAATGAGTTGTACCACATAAATGAGCTCGGCTAACAATACCTTCGCCAATTTTTAGAATGTGATTGTGATCAGGATCACAAGGTTCTGTATGTTGTGTGTTTATGATTTTAAAATTGCATCATATGGCAGGCAAGCTGATCAAAAATATAATTGGCGAAGGTGTTAGTTAAAAGTAATAATTAGAATTACTGATTTACCATGAAAGGAAGAAAAATGAGTGAAGATTATCGATCCATGTGGACGGATCTTGGACTGGATCTGGATGGCCACGACGCATTGCTGGAAGTGCTGGGAAACGCTTATAAAGATATCTACCTGGCCCAGAGAAATCGGCCGGAGGGAATGGGGTATTTTGATTTTGTGATGAGTGAAGTCCATGGACTGCGCATCAAGGAACTCATGGATGAAAAGGCATCCGGTCGAAAGATCATCGGTTCATATTGCGTCTTTGTCCCCGAAGAGATCGCCCTTGCGGCCAATGCCACGCTGGTGGGGCTCTGCTCCGGGGCGGATTTTGCAATGGAAGCGGTTGAGCAATTGTTGCCCAGAAACACCTGCGCGTTGATTAAATCTTCCTTTGGGTTTAAGCTTGGTAAGGTGTGTCCCTATCTTGAAAGCGCAGACATGATCGTAGGGGAGAACACCTGCGACGGCAAGAAAAAAGCCTATGAATCCCTGGGGCATCTGGTGGACAATCTCTATGTCATGGATCTGCCCCAGATGAAAACCGAAAACGGAAGAGCCCTTCTCAAAGGAGAATATCTGCGATTCAAGGATGCGGTTGAAGCCCTAACCGGTGTCACAGTTACAGCGGAATCCCTCAAGTCTGCCATTGACGTGGTCAATGCCAAACGGGCCGCCATTCATCGTCTTTCCAGCCTGCGCAAGGCAGATCCTGCCCCGATTTCCGGGCTGGATGCTCTGCTGGCCAACCAGGTGTTTTTTTATGATAACCCTGCCCGGTTCACGGAGTCGGTTCATAAAATATGTGATGAACTGGAAAAACGCATACAGGATAAAAAAGGGGCCTTTCCGGAAAAGACCCCGCGCATACTGGTTTCGGGATGTCCCCAGGCGGTGCCCAACTGGAAACTGCCCATGATTGTGGAGACATCCGGAGCCGTCATCGTGGGGGAAGAGTCGTGTGTTGGGGAACGGGGCACCCGTCACCTCACAGCCGACACCGGCAACACTGTGGACGAGATGATGGATGCTCTGGTGGATCGCTATTTTCAGGTGGACTGTGCCATCTTTACTCCCAATGAACAGCGTCTTTTAAATATCCAGGAAATGGCGGCATCCTATCAAGCCGACGGAGTGATCCATTACGGCCTGCAGTTCTGTCAGCCCTATCTCATGGAATCCATCCCAGTGGAAAAGGCCCTGGAAGAAAAAGGTATCCCCTGTCTTCGCATTGAAACCGACTACGGCATGGAGGATATGGGGCAGCTCAAAACCCGGGTGGAAGCTTTTGTGGAGCAACTCAGATAGGAGAATATCATGCGTTTTGCCGGAATTGATATCGGGTCCCGGACTATAGAATTTGTAATTGTGGATGAATCGGGAAAAATTCACCACTCCGCCCAGGCGGACACGGGATTTGATCCCATGACCGAAACAAAAAAACTCATGGACGGTGTTCGGTACGACGGCATCATGGCCACCGGTTATGGGCGCAATCTTTTTGAGATTTCCTTTGACGCCCCCA
Organism: uncultured Desulfobacterium sp.; assembly: GCA_963674605.1. Classification (GTDB taxonomy): domain Bacteria; phylum Desulfobacterota; class Desulfobacteria; order Desulfobacterales; family Desulfobacteraceae; genus Desulfocicer. The sequence continues at coordinate 5,150,357 of OY771474.1, forward strand.
CGGTGACGGAAATTAAGGCACATGCCCGGGGGGCGCGGGCTTTTTTTCCCGACGTTGAAACCATTCTGGACATCGGGGGGCAGGACAGCAAGGCCATTGCACTGTCGAATACCGGTCGGGTTAAAAAATTTGAAATGAACGATCGCTGTGCCGCCGGCACCGGTAAATTTCTTGAAATTATGGCCAGGGCATTGGGATTTAGCATTGAGGATTTTGGCAGGGCCGCCCTTTCTGCTTTAAAAGATCTCCATATTTCCAGCATGTGTACTGTGTTTGCCGAGTCCGAAGTGACCTCTCTTATCGCCAGGGGAGAAGATCGGCAGGAGATTGCCCGGGGCCTTCACACCAGTGTCATCCGCAGGGCCGCCGGCATGCTCAATCGGGTTTCCGCTGAGGGGGATATTGTTTTCACTGGCGGGGTGGCTAAAAATCCCTGTATGGTGGAACTGTTGTCGGAAAAGCTTAATCGAAAAATTCGGGTCTCCTCGGATCCACAAATGAATGGGGCCTATGGGGCCGCCTTGCTGGCTGCTGAAAATCAGGAGAGGTGAACAGCTTCCATGAGTTCCCCCATTTAATGATTATGTTACTTTGATTATAACGTTTTTTTGGGGCTTGATCATCAAGTTTAAGAAGGTGTTGTAAAAATAATTATCATGAAAGTGTCGCTGTATTGTTAATGGCTGATAGCTTAACATTACAGCGACGCTTCGCAACTTTAACCCGGCAGCGAATGCCAAACTCCGGGTTTGGTCACAACGTGGACCCCTCCCCATGCTCTCAGGTCCTTAAGCCCGCTATGAGGCGATTGGGAACAGACAGCAGGCCAAAAAGATCCAGAATGTCCCGGACAACGATGTCCGCAGCTGTCATGGCAGCCACCGCCATTCCTTCCTTGAGCATTACACCGACACCTATTTTTGCGGTTTTAAGCATCAGTGCATCATTGGCCCCGTTGCCGGCGGCCAGGGTTTTTTCTGCGCCAAGGGACGATACATAATCCTGTTTTTTTTTATCCTGGGCCTTTTCTGAGATTACTTTCAGGGTGCAGTTTATTCCTTCAAGTTCCTTTTTTACAGACCCGAAGGTGTCTGCCGTAAGTACATGGAATTCAACCTGTCCGGCAAGGGATGCCATGGCCTTTCCAAGTCCTGGAAGCAGGCAGCCGTCTTCTGCAATGGTGCCATTAAAATCCAGCACCACATGCTGGATGCTCACCGGTCCGAAACCGGGAATATCAATGTTGATCATAATCTTTTTATCCTTAATTTACTGGGATGTTTTTGTCCCCATTAGATTTGCGGCTTCTGCCTGTGTAAGCTTAAGAACATGTCCGTGGGCAGGGCCACAATGGTTTCCAAGAGATTTGCTTCCAGAATATAGCGGCGGATCTGTGACTCCCCGTAACCTGCCCTGCCAGTAAACAGGGGCGATCTGTTGAGGATGATACCGATGCGGTCACCGCCCTGGGGGCTATCCCTTAATTTGCTGATCAAATGCAGGATGATTCGGCCATATTGGCTCTGTTTGAAGTCTCCGCGCAGCAGCTCGGCCAGGGACCAGATATAAGCCGCAAGATTGTTTGTCCGTTGATTCATATATTGCGTGTTCCAATGCTCTTTTTTATTGTGCTTTTAACAGCGGGCGGTTGTTTTTTAAATTGAATCAAACGTACGTCGGAGGGCATTTTATGTCAAGGAAAAGGGGGGCAGGAAATGTGGGTTACAACGCTTTTCTTTGTGGTTGAAATATTTCCCCAGTCTGGGTAATATGTCATGTGCAGTTGCTGATAATATTATATATTGACGGATTATAGAGACTCTTTAAATTAAAGAGGAATCAAGTCTGTATTTGATCCACGTGGGGTGGCTGCTCCAATTCGTTGTGCAGTGTGCTGCGGTGCGCATCAAACCAATTCTCAACTCGGCATTCAGTGCGCCCCAGGCGCACTGAACAATGCATTGAATTTATTAAATGAGGGAAAACTCACCTTCAAAACAAATCCTCCGGTTGTTTTCTGTGGAATCAATCATTATGATGAAGCACTGATCGACCATCTTGACCAGGTGACTGGTGATTCCGTGATGCTGATCCGCATGGATATAAGCGTCAACCGGATGTTAGCACCACTTTATTGATGATACGCATCGAGCCAATCAAGCTTAAGAAAACAGAGCAGGCATTTCAAGAAAGGCATTGTCAGTGCGGATTTTATGATATAAAGATACGGATTAACAGCCCGTGGAGGCATTTGGGTACCTACACTGAAAAAAGACATTAAGGATGAAACAATTATATGCCACACATCATAGTAAAGCTGTATGCCGGGAGATCTGAGCAACAGAAAAAAGAATTGACCGAAAAAATAGTGAAAAGTGTTGTTGAGGTCACAGCGTGTAAAGAGGCTTCGGTTTCAGTTGCCATTGAAGAGTTTGAACCCCATGACTGGACAGAAAAGGTCTATAGGCCGGATATACTTGATAAGCAAGAGACATTGTCTAAAAAACCCGGGTATAACCCCTTTTCCCAGAAAGCAGAAAACAAGAAGCAGGCCGCGACACCCAGCTTGCAGGAATATGTTCGGGCATCGGCAGCGCTGGCAGCCAGGGAAGATACCAGCGGGATGTTTAATCCCATGGCATGGCTGGACCTTGAACTTGAGGATAATCCCCAGTCCTTCGATCCCTTTTTTGATACGCCATGGCAGGCGTTGTCCGAGAAGGAGCAGGGGGAACGAATGATGGCTGTCAGGCGGCTGTTGTGATGAATTCCGACCTTTTTGAGGGGGAAATAGAAAATGAAAAAATTCTGCGGCAAAGCAGTGGGATCAATCCCTTGCCGTGTTCTGCATCCGCCAATTTTTATGAGGATGAATCTGAAAAGGATATCGCTCATTTCTTAGCCTTCCAGGTTGCCCATCAACGATTTGCCCTTCCCCTGAAACAGGTGCAGCGGGTATTGCGCAGGGTGGCACTGATACCTGTACCCGAAGCACCCCAGGTGATCGCCGGATTGATTAATATCCATGGCAAAGTGATGCCTGTAATCAGTTTAAAGGTTCGACTGGGCCTTGGTAATCCATGCGCAGCGGATGTCAACGATCGTATTGTGCTGATAAAAACCGGTGACAGAACCCTGGGACTCATCGTGGAAAAGGTAGAGGAAGTTCTGGCGGTTACTGAGGATCAGATAGAACCGCCCCGGGGCAGCCTGGTAAAATCGCATTTACTGCAGTCCCTGATTCGAAAGGCAGACGATATCTATCTTGTGTTGTCCGCCGATGCCCTTGATCCGGAACATTCCGATTCCCATAGTAAAAGGTCCCATGGTGGTTCAGCAGATCAATAATTATTTTTTAAGTGCGGACCATTATCATCGGTTTCAGACATTGATTCTCAATCGCACCGGCATGCTGTTTGGACAGAGAAGACAACATGCCCTGGGGCGAGGGGTGATTGGACAGGCACACACAGCTGCACACGGTGATGTGGACCGTTATTTTAACATGCTGGAACAGACACAGACCGATACGCCCCTGTGGGATGCCCTGATTCAGGAACTTACCATTGGTGAAACCTATTTTTTTCGGGATAAAAGTCAGATCAGGACACTTGAGCAACATATTCTGCCCCGGATCATTGCCGCCCATCAACATGATCGGCGAATCCGCATCTGGAGTGCCGGGTGTGCATCGGGTGAAGAACCATACACTCTGGCCATGTTGCTGTCGGAGTTGATTGTCGACCTGGATAAATGGCATATCACCATCCTGGCCTCGGACATTGACAAGGCCGTTCTGGAAAAAGCCCGCCGGGCACGCTATCGAAGTTGGTCTTTCCGGCAAACCGATGATATCTATAAAACCCGTTATTTCAGAAAGCAGGCAGATGTTTACCAGCTGGTTCCGCAGATTCAAAAGCAGGTTCACTTTTTTTATCTGAATCTCAATGAAACCGTGTATCCATCCCTTGCCACCAATACCAACGCGCTGGATCTGATTTTGTGCCGTAATGTGGCCATCTACTATTCCGAGGCCGTTATTGGACGGGTGGCAGAGCGATTTCACCGGTGTCTGATTTCCGGAGGATGGCTTATGATGGGGGCTTCTGAAACCAGTATTCCGGTATTTCATCAATATACCCCCTGCAACTTTCTGGGTGCCACGGTGTTTCAAAAATGTGATGGACCTGTTTCCCCCAGCGTTCGTTTTGATATGAATCTCATGGGAGAATATGGTCACCGGGAAACAGTTTTACCTCCCTCTAAATTCAATATACATTGTCGGGAAAGCACCATAACCCCTCAGATTTTTGAACTTCCGCAGATTTCTGAGCTTCCACAGCTTCCTGATATCGCCATTGAGCCCCTCCCGGAGACCTGGGGCCAGGTAGTATCATCCCCAGAAATATTATCCGGGGAATTAATGGAAAAACACGATGAGGTGGATGCTTTCGGGCAGGGGAGACAATTAATAAAAGAAAAAAGATATGAGGCGGCAATTGACTGTTTTAAAACATGTATTGCCTCCAATCCCGGGGATGGAGCCTCCTTTTATCAACTGGCCCGGATTTACGCCAACCTTGGACAAATGGATGTTGCCGCCTCTTTTTGTCAGCAGGCCATTGATATAGATCCCCTTAATCCGGAGGCCCATTATATCCTGGCGTTGATTTATCAGGAAACCGGAGATATGTCATCTGCGGTGGCCCAGTTAAAACAAGCTGTGTTTATTGATAATCGTTTTACCCTGGCCCATTTTACCCTGGCACTTTTTTGCCGGCAGGAAGGACAAATGGAAAAAGCCCGCAGACACCGGCAACGGGCCATGCAGCTGGCATTGGACCTTGATCCCGATGCGGTTTTGTTTGGTTCCGACGACCTTACGGCCAGAACCTTACTGACCATGCTTAAAACAATGCCATAGAACATTTTCAGGACGGTGCACTTTGTTGGCACAGTTCATGGGTTGATATTATCTCCACTGCAGATGGAGCCCCTGTCCGGAATGGCCGATGGTGGTTCGATCAACCCCGGGAGATGCAATGGGGCAGACACAAATCAGGAAGCATATGAATGATAGAATAAATCAGACAGACAAAGATAAACGTGCACATGAAATTCTGGCGGATCGGGCCCGTAAACTGGCTAAAACGGATAATAAAGCAAAACTGTCCCGGGATGTACTGGATCTGATCACCTTCCAGGCAGGGGGGGAGCGGTTTGGTGTGGATATTCAATTTGTCCGGGAGGTTCAGCCTCTGGTCCGGGAGCTGTGGTCCCTTGTTCCCTGTACCCCCGGATTTATTGTGGGGGCCGTGAACATCCGCGGGCGTATTTATGCCATGATGAACATTGCCGTTTACCTGGGTATTTCGGCATCTGTACCCGGAGAAGGTGCCCATACTCTCCTTGTCCGGGATCATCCTCGGGAAAGAGGTGAGGCCATGGAATTTTGTCTTTTTTCAGATACCATACCTCGTCTGGAAACGATTCCCCTGGACCATGTCCACTCGTCGTCTGCCTCCGTGTCCCCACGGGCACAGCAATATATAAAAGGGGTTACCAGTAACCTTCTCATGATCCTGGATCTTGAAAAACTCTTTGCAGATCCGGGCATTATTGTTAATGAAGGGGCCGGTGAATAAATGGGGCTTGATCACAAAACAGTAGAGGATTAAAGAATTCAATTGTTATAAAGGCCAGCCGGACGTCAACCATTAAAAAACGTCTGGGGACGTTTTTGCATATAAACCCGCATGTCCTGGCGGACACAACGAATATTGAAAATGGTAAATGGCATTATGCCGCCCCTCCCGCGACGGGCAATGGGCCCGGACCGGAACTGTAGACAGCTCGATTGTCCGGTTCCTATTGCCCATCGGGGGAGGGGCTCAGCTGAGGTAGACTTCAAAGCGACCTTTTCATATAAAATTAAGGGGAGAAATATATGGCAGGATCAGTTTTTACATCGATACGTGGAAAAATTATTCTCTGGGTGGGGATTTCCATGGTGGTTATCTTTGGTATGATTATAACCTATGCGGCGGTCAATCAGTACCGAATGGCCGCGGAAAGTGCCGAAAAAGAGATTGTCAGCCAGGGAGAAGCCCTTGCAAATTTTATTAAAGCTTACCTGGAGATCCCCCTGAATGCGTCACGTACCATGGCCCAGACCCTGGGGGCTGTGGGCAAGGTAAATCTGGACAGTGTAAATGGAAACGAGGTGTCGCTGACCCGGGATCAGGTGAATGCCATGCTCAAACGGCTGCTCATTGCCAACCCGGGTTTCCTGGGCACCTATACCCTGTGGGAGCCCGGGGCCTTTGACGGCAGGGATGCCCAATTTGCCGGAAGGGCTTTTCATGATGACACCGGGCGTTTTATTCCCTACTGGAGCCGGGGAAATTCCGGGGAAATCAAGCTGGAACCCCTGGTGGATTATGGGGTTGAGGGCAAGGGGGAATATTATCAGATTCCCAGAAAAACCAAAAGAGAGTCCATTATTGATCCCTATCACTATGAAGTTCAGGGAAAGGATATGCTGCTGACATCCATGGTGGTGCCCATTCTTATTGATGGGGATTTTGCCGGAATTGCAGGGGTGGACATTGAACTGAATACGCTGCAGACCTATGTGGAAAAAAATAATCCCTATATGGGCAAGGGGATTGTGAATTTGATCAGTTATGACGGTCTGATTGCGGCATCGTCAGGACATGATGAAAATCTGGGGAAAAATCTGCGGGATATCCATAAGGACTGGGAGGAAGATTTAAAAAATATTCAGGCTGGCAAAACAATTTTTCAGATATATGAAGATCAGTTTTCCGCATTTGTGCCGGTTACCATGGGCAACAGCCGGGCACCATGGTGCGTGAACATTGATTTGCCAAAAGCGGTTGTTTTTCGTGATGCTGTGCGGCTGATGTGGCAGATCATTGGTCTGGGGGTGGGCTTGACTCTTCTGGCCCTGGCGGTATTGTTACTGCTTGCCTCTAAAATTGCCAACCCCATCCGTAAAATTACCATGGCGGCAGAAAAATTGGGGGCCGGAGATTTGAATGTCGTGGCAGAGGTAAATACCAACGATGAAACCGGCGTGCTGGCCAGAAGTTTTAATCTGACCGTTGCCAGTTTGAGACAGATGACCCAGGCCGTTGAAGATCAGGCGGAAGTGGATCGAAATGCCAAAATTTACCTGGAATCCACCATCAGAGATTATGTGGAATGTGTGGCTGCCGTGGGGGCAGGGGATCTGACGGCCCGGGTAACCCCGCCCGACCGGGGGGATGAACTGACCACCCTTGGCAACCACCTGAACCAGATGACACAGAATTTAGGGGAACTTGCGGCCCAGGTAATTTCCGGGGTTCAGGATCTGTCTTCTGCCACCAGTGAAATCCTGGCGGCAACCCAGGAGCAGGCAGCCACGGCCAGCGAGCAGGCTGCCGGTGTATCCCAGACATCCAGCACCGTGGATCAGGCCCGGCAGACGGCTCGGCAGAGCTCAGAGCGTGCCAACCAGGTGGCGTTGATGGCCAGGGATTCCATGAAAGAGGCGGATTTGGGGCTTGTGGCGGTTCAGGAGACTCTGTCCGGTGTCAGCCGTATAAAAGAGCAGGTGGGAAGCATTGCTGAAAATATTCTGGCCCTGAGCGAACAGACCCAGCAGATCGGCGAAATCATTGAGACCGTCAATGATATTGCCGATCAGTCCAATCTGCTGGCCCTCAATGCCGCCATTGAAGCGGCCCGGGCCGGTGAGGCAGGCAAAGGGTTTGCCGTGGTGGCAGGAGAGGTCAGAAGTCTGGCCGAGCAGTCCCGCCATGCCACGGCCAAAGTAAAGGAAATTTTGGGTGACATACAGAAGGCTGCCAACACCGCCGTCATGGTCACCGAAGAGGGGATCAAGCGGGCGGATGCCGGGGTGGATCAGGCCCGCAAGACAGGAACGGCCATTGATACCATAAACAGCAATATCCAGAAGGTGACCCAGACCATACAGCAGATCGCCGCAAGTAGCCGGGAACAGCTGGCAGGCATGGATCAGATTTCCGGGGCCATGGACAACATCAACCAGGCCACCCACCAGTCCGAAGCCGGTACCCGGCAGGTGGAGGAAGCTTCCAGAAATCTCAACGAACTGGGTGAGCATTTACAACGGATTGTGGAAAAGTATCGCCTGGCATGATGAAGGCTGTTTTTTTTATGTGAAACTCCGTCCAAGGTGCTGCAATAATGAGAGTTTCAATTTTCGTTGTGGCAGTGGGTTTTATATGAAAAGGTCGCTTTCAAGTCTACCTCAGCTGAGCCCCTCCCCCGATGGGCAATAGGAACCGGACAATCGAGCTGTCTACAGTTCCGGTCCGGACCCATTGCCCGTCGGGGGAGGGGCGGCATAATACCATTTACCATTTTCAATATTCGTTGTGTCCGCCAGGACATGCGGGTTTATATGAAACTCCGTTTAAAGGACTGCAATTATTAGAGTTTCATTTTTTCGTTGTGGCTGGTGGTAGCAGCCATGTATGTTATATGAAAAAGCAGGTTCTTGGATATTGGGTGCTGACAGCAACCGTTTTTTCATTATTCGTTATGGTTGGTAGTTATAGCCATGGGAGTTGATATGAAAGTTGGGAGTCAATAATGGATCGCAATGAACTCCTTCGTCAATTGATGGAGACATTCAAGTTGGAACTGGATGAGCATGTAGCCACGTTGAACAAAGGCCTTCTGGCCATGGAAGAGGGCTTGTCCACGGAGGAAGGAGACAAGGTATTAAAGGAACTCTTCCGTGCGGCTCACAGTGTCAAGGGTTCTGCACGGGCCGTTGAAATGCGAGACATTGAGGTGCTATCCCACAAAATGGAGGATGTTTTTGAGGCTCTTAAGCAGGGGGACCTGTCCTTTTCTTCGGGGTTGGTGGATGGATTGCTTCGTGCCACCGATATTCTAAGTGAGACCATGACCCTGCATCTCCAGGATAAAAAAATGCCCCCTGGAACCATACCTGAGATCATGAATCGTCTGGACCGGGCATTGACAAACCCCATGCCCGATGTCTCTGATGGATTCAAAGATACTGCAGGATCAGAAAAAAACGAGGACCCCATAAAGCCGTCCCGGGCAATGCCGGCATCTGACGAGCCTGAGGTTCCCATCCCGGATTTGAAATCATCGACATTGGACAGCATGACGTCTGGGGTCGGCGGGGACACCATACGGGTTGCCACGAAAAAATTGGATGAATTAATGGCCTTCATGGGGCAGCTGCAGGTGTCCCGCATGAGAATGGAACAACGCCTGGGGGAATTTAAGGCGGTTCAGGAGCAATTTGGTGCCTGGGAAAAATCATGGCGAAAAGTCAAACATCATAAAAGAACTGTTTTGCGGCCTGACAATGAAAATGCCCTGGAGACGCTGATGGGGTTTTGTGAACTCAATGAACGCTATCTTAAGGAGATTCGACGCGAATTTGACGGAATCACTGCCCGTGTGGAAAATGATTACCGGGATATGACCCTGCTCACCGATGATATGCAAAATGGGGTTAGACAGATACGCATGGTTCCGGTGTCCACCCTGTTTGATCTGTTTCCAAGAATGATCCGGGATATTGGAAAGGACAGGGGAAAATCGGTTCAGCTGAGGCTTGAAGGCATGAAGACGGAAATGGATCGCCAGGTGCTTGAAGGGTTGAAGGACCCTTTGATTCATCTGTTGAGAAATGCCGTGGATCACGGGATTGAACCGCCCGATGCCCGAAGGAAAAATAACAAACCCGATCAGGGAACCATTCTCCTGAAGGCCTTCCAGCAGGGTAACCAGGTGGTTATTGAGGTCAGCGATGATGGTGCCGGGATTCATCTGGCTGCTGTAAAAAAGGCTGCCGTTGAAAAAAATCTCATGACACCGGCGGATATAAGTAATCTGTCCCCCCGGGAAACTGTGGATCTTATTTTTCATTCCGGTCTGTCCACCCATAAAACCGTTACGGAACTTTCCGGTAGAGGGGTGGGAATGGATGTGGTTCGCGAACAACTGGAAAAACTCCACGGCCAAGTGAAAACCACCACAGAACCGGACAGGGGAACCACATTTCATCTGATTCTTCCCCTTACCCTGGCCACCAGTCACGTGCTGATGCTGTCTGTTTCCGGTGAAACCCTTGCCATCCCCACCACCTCCGTGGAGCGGATTTTATCCATTGATTCCACCGATATCGGCAGCATGGAGGGCAAACCTGCCATCACCATCAACAACCAGGCGCTTCCATTGATTTCCATGGCCCAGGTGCTTGAACTGCACCATGCCGAAGACGGGATGAACGGGAATGAAAAATTGTCTGTGGTGGTGCTGGGGGCAGTTGAAAAAAGGATGGCCTTCCAGGTGGATAAATTCATAGGAGATCAGCAAGTGGTTGTGAAATCCCTTGGACCTCAGTTAAACGGGGTACGTCACATTGCCGGTGCCACCCTTCTGGGTACCGGTCAGGTGGTGATGATTTTGAATGCCGGCAGTATGATGCAGTGGGCAAAGGGAGCTTCACAGCGTTCATATCCGGTTCGACCACAGGTGAAAAAAACGGCGGCCCCAAAAATACTTGTGGTGGATGATTCCATCACCACACGCCTCCTGGAAAAAAATATTCTTGAAAATCATGGATATCAGGTTTGTCAGGCTGCCGATGGTATGCAGGGCTGGGACTTGTTACAGGAAGAACCCTTTGATGCCGTGGTGTTTGATATTGAAATGCCCCGCATGAATGGATTGCAATTGACGGAAAAGGTCAGACAAGATACACGTTTTGACAATATGCCCATCATTCTGGTTACCTCTCTTGGGGGATCCATGGATAAAATCAAGGGAATGGAAGCAGGTGCCGATGCCTATATTACCAAGGGCTCGTTTGACCAGAAAGAATTGCTGGAGACCATTGAACGATTAATTGGTTGATTTTTTTCAATTTCAATGTGGGAACTGACATGATAAACATCTTACTGGTCGATGATTCTCCGACCATGCGTCATCTGATTCGATGTATCCTGACAACGGATTTGGAGTTGAACGTGGTGGGAGAGGCGAAAAATGGGGAAGAGGCTTTAAAGATGGTCCGGAATCTGGACCCCGATATCATCACCATGGATATCCATATGCCCAAAATGGATGGATACAGCGCCATTCGTCATATCATGGCCGAAAATCCCAGGCCCATCATTGTGTTGACCAGTACGGAATCGGACATTCGACTGGGGATAACCTATAAAGCAGTGGAATCAGGCGCATTGATGGTGTTTGGTAAACCCCATGGCCTGCCGGAAGATGACGCGGAGGCCGGTGAATTGATTGAGGCCATCAAGGCCATGGCCGATGTAAAGGTGGTTCGACGCAGATGGCCGGTGCATAATCGCTTATATAAATCATCCCTGCAGAAAGCACCTCTGGTTAGAAAATCATCCAACGAATACACCCTTGTAGCCATTGGGACGTCAACCGGGGGGCCACCCGCCCTTAAAACGATTCTGGAGACTTTGCCTGCCACATTTCCTGTTCCCATTGTGGTGGTGCAGCATATTACCAAGGGCTTTACGATGGGGCTTGCCAAATGGCTCAATGACATCATTGCACTGGCGGTGAAAGTTGCCCAGAACAAAGAACCGTTAAAAGAGGGGACTGTTTACATTGCCCCCGATGATGCCCATTTTGAAATTTCCCGGGATGGCCGGGTGGTACTCAGCAATGAACCGCCCCTGGACGGTCATCGCCCATCGGTGACGGCCCTGTTTAATTCCGTGGCCCATCACCGGGGTGCCTCGGCCATTGGGGTGTTGTTGACCGGCATGGGACGTGATGGTGCCGACGGGCTGGATACCATGCACCGGAAAGGGGCTTATACCATTGCGCAGGATGAGAAAAGTTGTGTTGTTTTTGGTATGCCTGGAGAGGCCGTGGCCCTGGGGGCGGCCCGGGATATTCTGCCGTTAAATCACATTGGGCTGAAATTGAGACGGCTGGTGGAAAAAGGCTGAAATCCCCTGCTACCATTTTTCCCTGGAAATGAATTTTTAACGCAATGCATGCGTTGTAAGTTTTTGTTCTTTGTAAGTTCTGAACTGTTTTTGAGACAATATGAAGAACACCCTAATTTAGATGTTGATAGAAGATAAAAGGAAGCAACCATGACCTCTAACGTGAGAATACTGGTGATTGAAGATAGCCCCACCCAGGCCCAATTGATAGAGCTTATATTAAAAGACGAGGGATATCTCGTTGATGTTGCCACCAACGGTATGGACGGGATTGAAAAGTTTGAACTGTTTCAAGCAGACCTGGTTATCCTGGATGTGGTGTTGCCGGATCTGGATGGATTTACGGTGTGCCGCCGGATGAAGAAAAAAATGAAACAGTATATCCCCATTTTGATGCTGACCTCAAGGGACAAGGTGGAAGACCGGGTGGATGGGCTTGAGCTGGGTGCGGATGATTATATGATCAAACCCCTGGAAAGCAGGGAATTTCTGGCCAGGATCAAGGTGCTTCTAAGGATAAAAAAACTCCAGGATGATCTCCAGGCCATGCTGAACAAAGAGCGGGAATCACTTAATATTTTAAAACGGGTGGCCCTGGTGGATCATCTGACGAATGTCTATAACAGACACTATCTGTCCGAGGTGCTGGCTGCTGAATTTGAAAAGGCCCGGCGATATCGCAATCCTTTGTCCTGCATCATGGTGGATGTGGATCATTTCAGGGAATTTAATACCCTTCATGGCCATGACATTGGCGACTGGGTGTTGAAAGAGACGGCGACAATCCTGAAATATCACCTGCGTCATGCCGATATTCTGGCACGGTATGGGGGGGATGAGTTTGTTATCATTCAACCCATGACCGAAGAGCACCATGCAGCCATGACGGCGGAGCGTCTTTGCCATGCTGTGTCTGACAAGGTATGGGAATGTGATGAAGGGATACTGGATATCACCATTACGCTGGGGGTTGCCTCCATGGGAAGGCCCCCCTGTGAGTGCGGAATGGACTTGATCAAACGGGCAGACAAGGCCCTGTACCGGGCAAAGGAATTGGGTCGCAACAGGTTTTATCAGTATTCTTTGCTTTAATGAAGAGCGGGGTCAGGCTTGACTTATGCGCGTTATTGTTGAGGATTCAAGGAATATAATAACGCCCGTAAGGCAAGCCTGACCCCATTCCGCTATAAAACAGCTTTCAAGGCTTCCAGAAGTTTTTCAACATTGGCGGGTCGGGCCGTGTGACCCATAAGCCCGATGCGCCAGATTTTTCCCGCAAGGGGACCAAGTCCGGCACCGATTTCTATTTTATGCTCCTTGAGCAGACGGCTTCTGACACCTGCATCATCAATTCCCTTGGGAATATAAACAGAATTGAGCATGGGAAGGCGGCAGTTTTCATCCACCACCATGGTAATACCTGCTTCTTCAAGTCCCTTTACCAGTTGTTTGTGGGTGTCCATGTGGCGCTGATGAACAGCGATTTCACCTTCCTCAAAGATCAGATAGAGGGCCTGGTACAGGCCGTAAAGCATGTTGATGGGGGCGGTGTGGTGATAGGCCCTTGTGGCTCCCTGCCAATAGTTCATGATCATGGTCAGATCCAGGTACCAGTTGGGCACCTTGGTTGCCCGATTTTTAATGGCTTCCACGGCCTTTAAGGACATGGAAACCGGGGACAAACCCGGCGGACAGGAGAGACATTTCTGGGTGCCGCTGTAGAGAATGTCAATGCCCCAGTCATCCAAGGCGATTTCAATGCCGCCAAAACTGGTGACGGCATCCACCAGATAAAGGGTGTCTTTGCCTTTCAGCAGTTCGCCGATTTCCGCCACGGGGTTTCTGACGCCGGTGGAGGTTTCTGCATGGACCACGGCCACCATTTTATAGGTTTTTTCGGTGAGTTTTTTCTGGACTTCCTCCAGCACTACCGGGGTACCCCACTCAAAATTTAAGGTATCCACCCGGGCTCCCAGCCTGGTTGCCACATCTTCCATGCGCATGCCAAATACCCCGTTGATGAGGATCAGAACGGGATCATCCTTTTCCACCACATTGACAAAACAGCACTCCATACCGGCGGAACCGGTGCCGGAAATGGGTAGGGTGAGTTGATTTTCTGTGTGAAGAAGCGTTTTCAGCTGATCCTTCATGGTGTCCATGATGGTTATAAAATAAGGGTCCAGATGCCCGATGGTGCTTTTTGCCAGGGCATTTAAGACGCTTTGATCCACACAGGAGGGCCCCGGACCCATGAGGATTATGTCTTCAATGTTGTTTAACAGGTTTTCCATGCCATGATCCTTTTATAATATTTTTTCCTTAATACTCGATGATCAAGTTTATATATAGAGAGACATATAACGGGGATGGGTAAGACTTGTTATTAGTATTATCGGTCATGCCTTGGATTGGCCCCGGCTTTGGTCGATAAGGCCCATCACACAAGCCGGACCCCGTTCTCGCAAAATCGTCAGAAAAAACTTGAACATCAAGTAATATTGTAATTATGTAATGCCTTTGTCAACAGAGAAATCAAATAATGGGGTTAACGGGGTCAGGACACAACTTGTCGGATACTTATCCTTTCTGTCGTTCTAAATGGTGGGTCAGATCATGCTTCTTAAGCTTGCGCACCACGGAGGTCTGACTGATTTTAAGGAAAGCGGCAAGGCTCCTGGTGGAACCGCAGCTTTCCAGGGCCTGTAGCAGCATTTGTCTTTCCACTGCCATGACCCGCTGGGTGAGACTTTTTCCCTGGCTGTTTTCTCCGGGGAACCTTTCTTTTCTTTGTTTTTCAGTTGTCATCAAACCATTGATGGCACCGGCTTCGCCCATGACCACGGCTTTTTTGATGATGTTTTGAAGTTCCCGGACATTGCCCGGGAAGCCATATCGGGGCAGTTTGTCCAGCTCCAACTGTTCGAATGTGCAGGCCATGTCAAATTCCTTGTTATACTTTTCCATAAAAAAGCGGCCCAGCGCCATCATATCTTCGGGTCGTTGGCGTAAAGGGGCAATGTTGAGGGTAAACACATTTAAACGATAATAAAGATCCTGACGGAATCCGCCGTTCTTAACTGCTTTCTCCAGATTAAGGTTGGTGGCGGCAATGATGTTGCAGTTGATCTTAATTGGTTTTAATCCCCCAAGGTGCATGACCTCCTTGTCTTCCAGGGATTTGAGCAATTTGGCCTGCACCGTCATGGAAAGTTCTCCAATCTCATCCAGGAACAGCGTTCCTCCCCTTGCCATTTCAAAGAGCCCTATTTTCCCTTTTTCATTGGCACCTGTAAATGCCCCTTTTTCATAACCGAACAGCTCGGCTTCCAGAAGATTTTCCGGCAATGCCGCACAGTTTATCTGGACAAATGGTTTGTCTTTTCGCACCCCGTTATTGTGTATAAATTTGGCCAGCAGGCCTTTCCCGGTGCCGGATTCTCCCAGGATGAGAATATTGGAAATATCCATTTCAGACAGTTTCAGGGCCGTGGATAGAATTTTCCGCATTTCTCTGCTGACGGCAATGATCTTCTGCTTTTTCAACTCCATGAGATTTAATTTGGTCAGTTCATCTTGAAAACGCCGATTGATATGACGTTGATTTTCCAACTCAGTTTTTAGATGATTCAGCTGGGTGAGATCCCGTTCATTGACGATGACCATGCTGATCTCTCCATGATCATCAAATACGGGTGTTCCGGTGATGAGCATTTCCCTTTGCTGTTTTATCAGATGCTGCATCATGCTGATCTGCTTTTTCTTTTTTAACACCCGTTGGGTGACGCTTTCATTGATGTGCCCCTCGTCAAGAAGCCTTTTATATGACCATCCCATTATTTCGGACGCCCTGCATCCAATGCTTTTTTCTGCAGCCCTGTTCAGACTTATCACACAGCCTCTTCCATCAAACACCCATATACTTTCAGAGGATTCATTGAGAATTGTTTCCAATTGCTGATTGGTGCTTTTAAGCGTTTTTGTCTGCCGTTCCACTTCAATGGCAAGTTTTTGATTAATAAGCTTCTGGGCCTGCTTTAACTCCATCTCCTGGGTGATGTCCTGGTGGGTACCCACCATTTTGACGGGAACGCCATTCTTATCTTTTTCCGTGACAATGGCCCGGGAGCGAATCCAGCGATAGTTGCCATCCTTCTGGCGCAGACGGTACTCGGATCGATAGGTTTCTTTTTTCTTTTTTATGATGTCTACCAACCGTTTCAGAGCCTGTGATTTATCATCGGGGTGGAGCATCTCTGCCCATTTTTTAATGTCTCCGGGCAGTTCCCCCTCTTCATATCCGTATATTTCACTGTACCGGGGACTTAAAAAACCCTTGTCCTCCGGAATATCCCAGTCCCACAGACCATCCACTGTGGCGGAAAGGGCATATTCCAGCTGGGCCTCTTTCCTTAGCTGGGCCTCTTCTTTTTGTTTTATTGTGGTGATATCCTGGACAATGGTGACCATGGCAATGGACTGTTTATTATCATCCAGCACCGGAGATGAGTGCATGAGCACATTGAGTTGTCTGCCACCGGGCTGGTGAATTCTTGCCTCATAGCCCCTTGCGATATAATGTTTCCGGGATAAAAGATGATGAACTAGCAGGTCTTCGTTTAGTACCCCGGGATCTGGATAAAAACACTTGCCGCCGGCATTAAAAAAAGCATCTTTAAGGGTACTGTTGATGAGGCTGCCATGGGAAATTCCCATGATACGATGGAATTCAGAGTTGGCAACCATCACCCGACGTTCCCCGGTCCGGGTTACAACCACCCCCACGGGCACCTGGGATATAGCATTGTGTAAAACCCGGTTGAGCTCTATAATTTCACTTTTAGACTGATAATTTGGCAAATGATTCTCCTCCAAGTCCTACATCCTTTTCCCCTTGTACTTTTTTCCATCACTCCAGAGTTGTAAAGTTTTATAAATATATAAATATATGAATTTATTAATATATGAATTTATTAATAATTTGTAATGCTATTGAGAGCTGGTTTCCGCCCCCCCACACAGAATTTATAACTAACCAGTCTATCATATTCACTGGAAATATCAAATACTCACAAACAGCATCTCCCCTGCGCCCCAATAAATTGTTTTAATGACATTCTTTTACAAGTGCCGGATCAACATTTTAGGTAAAAAAACGAGGCGGATACTGTTTTGCCAGTCCGCCCCGTTTACTTGATCGTGTCCCACTCCGTTAACCCTACCCACACATTTAAACCCAATATTTCACACCGCTCAAATAGACCAAATATAATATGCCGCAATTACTCCATGGATTTCCTTGCAGGATAATGATGTTGATCATGTTCGTTTCTTCAACCTGCGAAGGAAACCCTGTTTTTGTGGTATTTTTTAAACCCCAATCTTTATTGTACCGTCCTCGCCGATCTCAATTAAGTCACCGTCCCTGGCAGTCTTAAGAAAGTCCTCTCCCAATTGATTAGCTTATGGGATGAATCTTCTCTTTTGGGATGAGATCAATCTGGGATAGGGCATATGGTCAACAGTTTGATAAAAAGCCATTTTTCTGCCATGGTACCATGACAGAAAAATGGGTGAAGGACTATTTTTGTGCCATCATTTCACGAATTTTAACCACGCCATCATGGGCGTCCTCGGCATAGGCATCGGCCCCGATGCGGGCGGCCCATCGGGGGGTTACAGGAGCGCCCCCCACCACAGTGCGGAACCGGTCCTTGAGCCCGGCTGATTTCAGAGCCTCTTCAAGGGTTTTCTGCTGGTTCATGGTGGTGGTGAGCAAGGCACTGGTGCCGATGACATCGGCATTGACTTCCACGGCCTTTTCAATAATGGTGTCGATGTCCACATCCCGACCCAGGTCATGGACGGTGAACCCATTGGCTTTCATCAACGATACCACGATACATTTTCCGATATCGTGGACATCGCCTTTTACCGTTGCAACCACCACCGATGCGGCAGCCTCCTTGGCACCACCACCGCCCTTGGCAGCAAGAGCTTCATTGATGATATCCGTGGCCACTTTCATGGCATCGGCAGCCTGCATCAGCTCCGGTAGAAAGAGCTGACCCCGACCAAAAAGATCACCCACCTCGTTAATTCCAGGGATAAAGGCCTTATTCATCAGCTCCAGGGGATCTTGACCATCGGCGATAACTTTTTTTGCAATCTCCTCCACCCTGTCCTTATTTTGGGCCACCAGCATTTTTTTTGCGTCTTCTATCAGTGCGTTATCTATCATTTTGTTGCGTCCTCGGTGTAATACGTATTGATTATGTTGAAATTCACTTTTTTTCACATTGTATTTTAAATTGGACATGCTTTATTCCGGGCTTGGTCATAACTTGGCTCGCCCGTCATCGTTGAGTGGTCTATATTTTTTTCAAGCCCTCTTCAATAATCTCAAAGGCCCGACCCAGCTGCTCATCTGTGATGACAAAGGGTGCCAGTACCCGGATCACATTGCCGTAAATGCCGCAGGCAAGAATCACCAGGCCCAAGTCCAGACAATGGGCACAAAGGGCTTTGGCCTTGTCCGCTGCCGGAGATCCATCGGCGTTAATAAGAGTGATACCGGCCATGGCGCCCACGCCCCGTACCTCTCCCACCCCATCAAATTGATCCTTCCACATGCCGAACCGAGTCTGGAGCTTCTGCCCCAGAAACATTGATTTTTCCAGCATATTTTCTTCTTCAAAGATATCCAGAACGGCCAGGGCTGCGGCGCAGGCCAGGGGATTGGCACTGTACGTTCCTCCAAGGCCTGCAAGGTGCACACTGTCCATGATCTCTTTCTTACCCACCACGGCACTTAAAGGCATGCCGGCGGCAAGACTTTTGGCAACGGTGACCAGATCCGGTTCCACGCCCCAGTGCTCCATGGCAAACATTTTTCCGGTGCGGCCCATGCCGCTCTGGATTTCATCGGCCACAAACAAAATACCATGTTGTTTACAAAGGGCTGCCACTTCCTTGAAGAACCCTTCGGGTGGGGCAATAAAACCGCCTTCTCCCTGGACCGGTTCCGCCACAATGGCAGCCACTTCAGAAGGATCCACACCGGTGATCAAGAGTTTTTTCAGGGCATCAATGTCTCCATATGGTGCCCGGTAAATTTCCGGCGCAAAGGGGCCAAACCCTTTTTTATAGGGCTGCACCTTGGCGGTCATGCTCATGGTGAGAAGGGTCCGGCCATGGTAGGCATTGTCAAATACAATAATCCCTGGTCGTTTTGTATAGTATCGTGCCACTTTTACAGCATTTTCCACAGCCTCAGCCCCGCTGTTGAGAAACAATACCTTTTTTTCAAAATCCCCTGGTGTGAGTTTGGCTAACCGGTGGGCTAAGGTTACAGCGGACTCATAGGGATGCACCATAAAGCAGGTGTGGGTAAATTCTGCTGCCTGATCCTGGATGGCCTTGACCACTTTGGGATGGCTGTGTCCCACATTCATCACGGCAATCCCACCGGCAAAATCAATGTATTCTTTGCCTTCCACATCGGTGACAATCGCCCCCTTGGCAGACTTGATATAGGCCTGGGTGGAGCTGCAGTGGGCATTGGGGATGCTTTCATTTCGCAACGCCTGGAGTGTTGCATTGGTATTTGTTTTCTCCATCTTTATTCTCCTGATTTTTTAAAAAAAACTTAATAATAATGCCGAGTGCCCGTCACAATGGGCGAATCCACGAGATCAAATTTGTGCGATTTCGGTTAAGACGTTTACCCGGTTTGGGCATATGGGGTTGACCTCAACACCGGGCACCCTGCAAAATGGGTGAAGCAAAGTGGCCGGTGTTATGATCAAACCTTGCAGATACAATAAAGATCCAGAAAAATAACGACCCGCTTTAGAAGCAGGGCGTTATTTTCCGGATTTCACATTTCCTGTTCAAAAAGAATATTCATCAGATGTTTTGACTTGCGGCCTTTTCCGCATCGGTTTCAATGCGACGCGCTTGATGAAGGTGGGAATAATCCTGTCTGAGCCATTTTAAAAGGGAAAAGACAGAGATAATCATCAAGAAGATCAGGGGGACACTGACCACAAGGCTGGCGGTTTTTAATGGTCCCAATCCTCCAATTTTCATCAGCACCAGGGCGATGCCGCCCAGAGCGATGGCCCAGAATCCACGGTTGAACAATATGGGCTCCTGTCCTTCTTTCATCTCCTCTGAAGAGACGGTGGCAAGGGCATAGGCCGAGGAATCCACAGTGGTGCCGGAGTAGACAAATCCCACAAAGATGAACAAGGGCAAGATCAACCATTTCATGGGCATTGTCATGAGCACTCCGATGATGGCAGCCGAAGGAGACTGATTGTTCATCACCTCAATGACGGGAAAAATATCATTTAACTGTGCATGCATGGCATTGTTGCCAAAGATCAGGAAAAACAGGGCGCACCCACCGCTGCCGGCCAGAATCACCGTACTGGTAAGATCCCTGAAGGTACGTCCCTTGGAAATCCGCGCAATAAAAATGCCCATGTAGGGACCATAAGCCACCCACCATGCCCAGTAGAAAATGGTCCACCACTGGGGAAACATGCTTCTTCTGATGGGATCGGTATAAAGGGCCATGCGGGCGTAATTTGTCGCCAAAAGTCCCATGCTGTCGGTGAACACATTGACCATGAAAAAAGTCGGTCCAAGAACAAAGATGATGGCACAGAGAAAAAATACTGCCACCACGTTGATGTCACTTAAGATTTTAATACCCCGTTTGAGGCCCAGGGTGACGGAAATGGTGAAAATAGCCGTCCAGATCACAACCACCATGAGATCCACCCCAGGGGTGTGGGTTATGCCGAACATTTGACAAATGGCTTCTGCCAGCATGGGGGTCCCTGCGGCCAGAGTGGTTCCGGTGCCCCCCACAAGACCGAATATCATAAGAATATCAATGATCTTGCCAACAACGCCCAGGGCTCGTTTTTCGCCAATGATACCGGCGCAGGCCGTACTCAGTCTCAGTCCGGACATTTTTCGATTGTAATAGGCATAACCGATGGGAAAGGCAGACAAGAGATAAATGGCCCACCCCGATGGTCCCCAGTGAAAAATGCCGTACATGCCGGCCCACTCGGCGGCTGCCTGGGTGTTTTTTTCAATGCCAAACGGCGGTGCACCATAGTAGTATGACCATTCAATGGAAGACCAGAAAATCAGAGATGTGCCCACGCCGGAGCAGAAAAACATGGCAATCCAGCTCCATCTGCTGAATTCGGGCTTGGCATCTGGGCCCCCCAGGCGGATATCGCCATATTTTCCAAACCCCATCCATAAACAGATAACCAGGGCAAAGATACCAAACCAGATGTAGAGAAATCCTAATTGATCGGTGCAATAAGTGAACATAGCGCTGATGGCCTTTTTGGACTCGGCCTCAAACACAATCATGAATAGAATTAAGGCCACAACGGTGATCACAGCCGGCCAGAATATTCCCTTTGCAATGGGGGCTCCGGTCTCTTTTTCAACCATTGGTGTTTCTGAAATGCCCTTGTTTATCGCGGCAGTTTCCATAATGCGTCTCCTTGTTCGTTTCTCGTTTAAATTCCAGTGGCCATGGGCGGGATCAGTCGTTTGTCGTGAACCCTTTAGTCTGCTATGTCTGATGCTCTTTCGGGTATTGACACCCTCACTAAAAATGCCTGCTTTCCCCCCCTGTAAATGTAACCCCGTCCGAAAATTGGGTTATTTAACCTAAAAATGTGCCGGCCAAGGGGCCGGCACATTTTTTATGAACATTATCTACTGGTGTTTTTTTTGAAATTTCGAACGCAGTTAATGTTTATGCCCAGAAGATCTGAAATGTTATGCTTGGCCTCTATACCCTTGGCGCTCCTTGCGCCGGCATGGAGGGTTCCAAGCTTTAAATCAGTGCGGACTTCCGTCATGATGATGGGATCGGTGAGATCCTTTACTGCTACACCCAGTTTTTGTGCAACATATGCTTTGGCTTCCACAAGTCTCATTCCCTGGATTTGCATACGGGCAACCAGATCTCCGGCCGCTCGCATTCCGCCCATTCCAGAGGCAAGTGCGTGGGTTACCGCCATTCCAAGGGGATCGCCGACGCCAACCTACAGCCCGTCAAGGTTGCAAAGTTCCACCAGGGCCTTGGAGGCCCGGGAGGTTACATCAATGGGGGTATGGTCATGGACGGTGACACCGCCAACGCCCATACCGATGTTGGCGTGGATGGGAATGGTTGCAATGTCACTGCAGGCCTTGGTGAAGGTCACAGCCCGGGCAATGTTCCAGGGGGTGCTTTCCGTGGTGCTGGTGTTCATTACGGTTCCAAATATATTGACCCCTGCCTTCTGGGCCAGTTCCAGCATCTGGTGGTTGTAAAGACCTGCCAGGCGCACGCCGTCGTATTCCAGTGCGCCGTGCATGCCAAGGACAAATTCACCTGCCATGCCCATCTCAATACCGATGTCCGGATATTTTTTGCGCAGGATTTCTGCCGTCATGAGCCCTGCAAGGGCATCGGCATCACCGGCGGCTCCCACGGTGTCGAGCAGAATACAATCCACACCGGATTCGTACATGCTGCTTGCCACATCCACCATGTCCTTAATTGCTTCTTCCACGGCCAGTTCATAGGATTCCTGGGCTTCTTTGATCTTGCCCATGGGCATGAGTTCCGCAGGGTTGGGAAAGGGGCCATCGGGCTGGCTGTAGCGACCAAGATTGGGCTGGGCACCGTACATGATGGGGGCGGTTGTCATGAGAAGGGCCTGCTCCATCAAGGGCTCTTCAAAGGTGAGGATGGGTTTGATGGGTTTGTAACTGTAATCCACAAACCCCATCTCCAGGGTGTCTGCTCCCATTAGTTTTTCGTAGATCATCAGGGCCTGGAGGCGGTCTGCCGTCACCGTGGTGCGAAGCATTTTTATGGGAGCACCATCGTAACTGAGAACGCATTCGTATCCTGGATCCACTCCCACAACTCTGTGGGTGCATTTAAAAATATCCGCCAGATGGTTCAGATCATCCTGGGTCATGACGGGGATATTACCTCTGTCCGCCGCATCTTCTGTCCCTGCGATGAGGTCTTCCATTAATTCGGCTTCCGTCAGTTCAACGGCAGAGCCGTCTCCATAACGGGTGAGTATCTTTGTCATTTTTTCTCTTTAAACCCCTTTCTCTTTTTCAGCGGCCAGGACAATGTCCCGAATCTGTTGCTGCACGTCTTCGGACAATGGTGTGGGTTGATGATTTTCCAGGATATGCCGGGCTTTTTCCGTGGCCACCTCGTATAAACTCTTGGATCCGGCAGCCTGCCATCTATCGATACCCTGTCGATTGATGAGCTTTGGCTGGGACTGGATACGCATGTTTTTAAAGGTGGCCGGGTGGCTTAAAAAGTCTTTGAACTGTCCCACTTCCCGGGTGACGTCCACGGCAAGGGTTTCATCGTTCACAGGGATTCCACCCACCACATATCGAATCATTTTTGCAAAATCGTTGTCTATTACAAGCTGACCAAAATCAAAGGTCATACCCGACTCAACCATACCCAAGCCGTAAATGAGGTTGGCACCTGCCAACGCCGGTAACAAGGCTGTAAGGGTTTTTTCATGGCCTGTCTGGATATCGGAAATTTTACTGTCAGCCTAACCACCGGCGACAAAACTTGGAAGCGCATAATACCTGGCAAGTCTTGCCACGGCCCCGCTTATCATGGCGCATTCGGGGGAGCCCACCGAGGCTGTTGCAAGCCTTAAATCCATGGCTGTGGTGGAACTACCGTAGATCACCTTGGCCCCTTTGCGGGTCAGCTGACTCAATACAATGCCGGACAGCACCTCGGCATTGTGGTTCACCAGGGTTCCGGCCAGGGTCACCGGGGAAGACCCGCCGGACATGGCCATGGAGAGAATATTAACGGCCATGCCGGAACGGGCCGCTCCCATGATTACTTCACAGGTGTCCTGAACCAGTTTAAGGGGACTCACCGGACAGGTGATAAAGGTGATCAGCGGTCGCTCCAGCAGTTTTTCTTTACTGCCGGCAATGGCCGTGGCCATTTCCACGATTTTATTCAGCTGATACCCGTCAAAGGGTCCCATGAACACATGTTTGCTGGTATTGTTAAAGCTTGCTTCCGCATTGTGCAGCTGGCCCACTGCCTGGGGCACTTCATGGGCTCCCACTGCCCGTTCATAGACATCCACTTCATCCATGGCATCTGCAAGCTTTGCGGCATTGGCCACATCCTGCTTGGTGGGAGGACGAAGATCCCCTGTGTAGGGATCGCGAACCTTCACCCCCTCACCAAATGTGGTAAAACCCACCCGATTACTTTCCAGAATGACATCATTTTTGGGATCTCGACCCGCCAGGAAAAGTTTGGATGGGGCGGACTGAATGGCCTCTTCCACCAGATAGGGTGGAAGTTTTACAATCTTTTTATCGGGATCAACCGTTGCCCCTGCCTCCTTGAAGATTTCAAAGGCCTCGGGATCTTCCACAAATACGCCGGTGTTTTCCAGCACCTCCAGGGTGGCCAGATGTATCTCCTCCAGCTCATCATCGGTGAAAAGGGGCGCACCGAATCCGCCGTTTAAGGCCTTGCCTGCATGACTGTTTCGTCTCAAAGCTACCTCCTTGGTTAATATTTATTGATCTGGTTTGGTTATTATTCGTTGTGGCTGGTGTTTACAGCCATGTGTTTTATTATGAAATGAGCGCTTTGTCCGCGGCCTTGACAATGTCGTCAATCTCCTTGAGTACGTGGGCTTCAAGGGGGGGGACTTCATGGGTGGTTTTAAGTTTTTCCAGATATGCGTCGGTTCTCTGCATCAGGGTGGTGGGGTTATCAAACCACTGCTTGGAACCGATGTAATTAAACAGTTTTGAACGGAATCGCTCTTCTGTTCGAAGATGTTTCAGGGTGTGGGGGGCGGAGACATACTCCTTTTTACCCATGGCCACCTGGCAGATGGCATCCACCCCAAGGGTGGCATCGCTGATGTCGCATCCCCGTAAAATCCGTTTGGCGTAATCCATGATTTCATTTTGCAGTATCAGGGAATGGGGAGAATAGGCATTGTTGCCGTCCAGCCCGGAGCCGCCCTGTTCTCCCACGCCGAGCATGGTGTTAAACAGCGTTCCCTGGGTCAGATTGAAAATGGTCTGCTGGGCCTGGCAGCTGGAGCTTGTGGTGCAGGTTGTTGTGGGGGGGATTTTGCAGTGACGGGACACCTGTGCCACGGCGGCAAACAGTGCCTGGAGTTCCGCCGAAGTGTACTGCACTCCTCCCGTTGACATGTCAAGGGACTGAAACAGGGCATAGTACCACACCGGCATGCCGGGTTTGATGGTTTGTAAAATGGTGGTGCACCCCATGAATTCCGCCGTTGCCTGGGCCAGAATGCCTGCCATGGTGTAGGGGGCATTGCCTCCCATGAGGGTGGTGATGGGCACTTTCACCGGAAGGCCGTAGTCGGCATAGAGAAAGGCCCGTTCGATTTCATCATCGGGGATGGTCAGGGGTGAAATGACACAAAAAATTCCAGAACCCTGGTTTCGTCCCCCCTGCATGGTTTTTTTATCCCCAAATATCGCTTCCAGCATTTTCAGCTGATAGGCAAGGTTTTTGGAACTGGATGTAAGTACCCAGACGTTTTTCCGGGTGTTTTCAATGATGGCTCTGAGAGAATAAATGTCATAGGTGGCATTGGGTGCATCGGAAGGGGTCAATGATCCCACACACCCCACATTGGTAAGGGCATCTGAAATGTGGGCCTGCTCGGCAATGTCGGCGCAGGTGAGTCTGGCAGTGGTATCTCTGTACAAATCAAAGCGATCAATGGCACCGGATGCCGTTCGAATCCTGGCATCCACGTTGAGTCCTGCCTGGTAGTCAAATTCTTTTGTCCGACCGCTGCAGGTAAATTCTTCCGGAGCCATGGCAAGGCATTTTTCAACCATATCACGGGGGAAGAAAACCCTTTTTTTGGAAGCGTCCACCCTTGCTCCTGCACCTGACAGCATTTCAAGTGCCCGGGGATGGGTTATTTCCATGCCTCCCTTTTCAAGTACTTCAAGGGCGGCATCGTAAATTTTAATAATTTCTTCATTGGTGTACATCTCGTAAAATGGAGGCATCGGCACTTTCCTTTCCTATATTGTTTGCCTTTTAAAAGGAGCGTCCAAAACCCTGGGGCGATCCTGTCTTTAATCAGATGCTATACTCATATAGCAAGGCATGTGCCAGCGGGTGTCTGTCCGTTGTTAATGTAGTTATTTTAGTATGTTATGCTTTGTAGTCTCCTTGGGAATTTTCTTGATGAAACGATTAGGACTCGAATTTTCGGGGATTGTTGATTCGTTTTTTATTCAAACCTGGGGCTGTGGGGGGGATGGCTGTGAAAAATAAAATTTTTTGGATTTATCATGGCCAGTGGAGGATGAATAAAAATATCTACTCTTTTAAATTGGACTTTTGTGTGGTGGTTAATTGCTTGTTTTTAATAAGGATAGACCTGTGGTGAATTTTTTTTGGGAGAGGAAAATGGATTTACTGTTGTTTGGGAGGGGGGACTGTAGTCGTGAACACATTTAGGTTCGGTTCCTAATTGGATTTAATCACAGCATGGGGCATCCGTCATGGAGCAACGGGGTCATGCCCTATGTTGTGATCAGGCAAATATGATGATCCAGGTAATGATTTTGTTGGGCTTGGTCATAGGATGGGCCATGCTGGGGAGTAGAAATGATAACCAAAAAAACCGCTGCATCACCTGGGTAGGGATGCAGCGGTTTTTTTGTACTGGAACTTGAACATCAAGTGAACGGGTATGTCTATTTAAATAATTAACATGCTTACATGCCCACCACCGAAGGCAGCCACAAAACCACCTGGGGAAAAAAGATGATGATAAGCAGGCAGAGGGCTTGCAGGCCAATAAAAGGCCACACCGATCGGTAAATATCCCCCATGGTGATGTGGGGAGGTACCACCCCCTTCATGTAGAAGAGCACAAAGCCAAAGGGCGGTGTCAGGTATGCCATCTGCATGTTCACAATAAAAAGAATCCCGAACCACAACGGATCAAATCCCAATAGGGTAACCAGGGGCACATAAATGGGCACGGTGATCATGATGATGGGCAGATCGTCCATGACCATGCCCAGCAGGAAGAAGCTCAGCTGCATGGCAATCAGCACCACCCATCTGTTGATACCCAGGGAGTCGATGAAATCCTTTAACATAAGCGGCAGGCCCAATGTGTTGACCACGGCGGAAAAGGCAAGACATCCGATGATGATCCACAATACCATGCTGGTTAAAAGGGCAGTTTTTTCTGCAGCATCCGTGACCACCTTCAGGGTTTTCTTGCCGGACCTTTCCCGGATAAGAACAATACCCATGGAAACAAAGGCACCCACAGCAGCGGCTTCGGTGGGGGTGGCAAGGCCTGAAAAAATGGTTCCCATGATGGAAAAGATTAATACAAAGGGCATGGCCAGATTCTTAATGGAGGCAAATTTTTCCGCCCAGGTGGCCCGTTCTTCCACGGGAATGGGCGGTGCCAGGGTGGGATCGATAAGACTTCTGATGAGAATATAGCTCATGAAAAGGCCTGCCAGAAGAAATCCCGGAATCACACCGGCCAGAAACATTTTACCAATGGAAAGATTGGACAGGGAGGCGTAAACAATCATGGTGACACTGGGGGGAATCAAAAATCCCAGGGCACCGCCACCGGAAATACAGCCAATGGCCAGGGTGGATTTGTAGTTTCGTTTCAACATGGCAGGAAGGGCAATAAGCCCCATGGTAACCGTTGCAGCTCCCACAACACCCACCATGGCGGCAAATACCACACAGATAAAAACCGTGCCGATGGCAAGTCCGCCGGGTACAGGTCCCAGCCATTTATATATCATTTCAAAAATTTCATCGGCAATGCCCGATTTCTCCAGCATACAGCCTATGAAAATAAACAGGGGAATGGCCAGAAGAATGATACTGGTCATGGTTTCAAGGATGGCCGGGGGAAGCATCAGAAGAAAGCGGGGGCCGTTGAGCATCAAAAGAAAGCCGATTCCCACCACACCAAGGGTAAAGGCCACAGGTGTTCTGAGAATAAAGAGAACAATAACGGCAAGAAACATGAGGGCAACTATTATACCGGGATTCATCGAACACTCCTTTCCTGGTGCTTGACGATGGTTTTTGCCAGGTCTGCCGCTATCTGAAGAAGGAAAAGCAACGCCCCAGCCGGAATCATCATTTTAACCGGCCACATGGGAGGGCCAAAAATGGTGTGGGAGTGCTGATTTGTGGTGACGGCATGCCAGGCGAATTTATATCCCTGCCAGAACAGGATGGTGAACATGAAAAAACCGATGAGTGAAACCACGATGTTGGCAAAAAGTTTTCCGGATTTGGGAAAACGCTGATAGATAATATCAACGGCCACATGGCCTTTTTCCAGCAACACCCATCCCCCTGTAAGCGCAACATAGGCGGCAAATATCTGGCCGCAGATTTCGTGGACCCAGATTGTGGGGCTTTGAAAAAAATATCGTGAGATGACTTCGTACACCATGAGGGTCATGAATACGAAAATCAGATAACTGGAAGCCTTTCCCACCTTGAGATTTATTTTTTCAATGATATTGATTAACTTTTTTAACGCTTGCATATTGAATCCTAACCTGGACAAACCAGAACCAGACGCTCTTTATGATGTTCATATGGAACATAATGAGAGTAAGAGGTTAAAGATCAGTCGATATACGCTGGTTTATTGTTTGTTCCCGGATATCGCAGGCGATATCCGGGAAAATCGTCATGTCAAGGCCATGGCGGATCATTTGATCCACCCATGGACATTACAGGTCGTAACCTCTTTTTTTCAGGTCTTTCTTAACAAGCTTCAGGTATTCTGCAGACAGTTCGTCCTTGGCAAGTTCTTCATCCCACATGCCAACGGCGGTGCTGATCCATTTTTCAACCACATCCGGGGGAAGTTGAACATATTCTGCACCCTGGGCCTCCATTTTCTCTTTAACTACCTGGTTTTCTGCTGCAAACAGTGCAGCCACATGGGTTGAACAGGCTTTGAGTTCTTTTTCAAAGATGAGCTGCAGATTCTCAGGCAGCTCGTTCCAACGATCCTGGTTGATGATAACTTCGCAGTTCTGGGCACCGGAGATATCGGGAACCGTCTGGTATTTTGCCACTTCAAAGGTCTTGGCAAGAAAGCTTTCCGTATGACTTCCACTGATTTCCGCATCAATGGTGCCCCGGGAAAGGGCCACATAAATTTCTGAAAAAGGGATGAAAACGGTGTTGATTCCCATTTTTTGGAAGGTCTTTGCGATGGACCCCGAGGCCCGGACCTTGATTTTTTTCAAGTCTTCCCAGGTGTTGATGGGTTTTTTGGAAACAATGGTGTAGCCGTCCATGACAAGGGGGGCGCCATAGAAGACATTTACCTTGGCATAGGCGTCCCGATAAAATTTCAGAACTTCTTCATCATAGATAAAGTCAAGAATCTGGTCCACACCCCGGGGGTCGCCGGGCAGAGCAAAGGCCGTTGCGGCAACGGGAAGGATACCGCCATGGTAACAGGAACAGGTGGTGCCCATGTCAATGGCGCCATTGCCAACGGTTTCAAAGATGTTAGGGCCTTTTACCAGTGCACCGGAGGGAAGAATCTGAATGTTAATCTGACCATCACTGCTCTTCTTAACGTTCTTTGCCATTTCCGTCACTGCCAGGGTGATGGGGTGATTTAATGAAAACATGTTCTGCATGGTGAATTTATGCGTCTTGGCGGCATGGGCATAATCTGTAAACCCTGTGCCAAAGCCGGTGATAATGAGTGAGAGCACCATAACGAAAAGAATGTTTTTCAAAAAATTAAATTTGCTTCTTTTTAACATGCTGTTTTGTCTCCATTATACGATGTTCGGTTAATGATCATTTTCCCTGCAGAGTGTCCGGATGGGTGCGGATATCTAAGGAGCTTCTCAATCGACCCGCCGGTGACCTCTGTTCGTCTGCAATGATCAATGCTATAGATGCCTGAATAAATATGCAAAGTTTATACCATATAAAATTGGGGGGGCAAATAGACTTTTTTTTCTTCCCCAATTTGTCATTGGTATATTTACAATGGGGGCTTGGTTATAGCATGGGCCGGCTGTCACACCTGGTGGACCAAAGGGGGTGCCTTATGATATTTGGGTTTTTTGATGAATTTTTGACGATTTTTGCATTGATTTCAGTTTTGTTGAAAGTGGGCTTCAATAATAAATGGCTGGGCTGGATGATGCTTGCTTTTTGCAGTGGTTTGTATGCAATAATGCATATCTTGTTTTGGAACCCTTTGCTCTTTTTGTCGGTTTATGTATTTTATTTTATAGGTAAAAGCGCTGTAATCATTGATTATATATTAAAACAAATGCTTTTTTTACGGGGGCTTAATGCGCAAATGCATAAAAATGCGTTTGTGCATTGTCAGGTAATGGTCCTGGCAGCATATCGGCGATTCAAATAACAGTACTGCAATATTTTGCCTGTTCCCTTAACTTGCGGTGCTGACGGATTCGCAAGGGAAAA
Source organism: uncultured Desulfobacterium sp. (assembly GCA_963674605.1). Classification (GTDB taxonomy): domain Bacteria; phylum Desulfobacterota; class Desulfobacteria; order Desulfobacterales; family Desulfobacteraceae; genus Desulfocicer. Next base: position 5,180,981 of record OY771474.1, read on the forward strand.
TACACCATATAAATCCTTGCAGAGCTGGTGGGTCATGGGCGTGCCGCTTTTAGTGATAAAGCTTTCAGCATTAAACCTGCTGGCCCTGGGTTCAACATGGCTTGCTTTGGGGGTGGGGACAAGTGTGGTGGTGGGCAGGCGTGGGGTATTGATTCTGGAATATCAGTAATATGGCATATTTTTTGCTCTACAAGGCATAAAGCAATACCAGGCCCGAATCAAAGCGATAATCGTAATCGCATCATCAATCAGAATGGGAGATAAATAATATGAGTTCAGAGAAGCATGATCGTTTCATGACACTGCGTAAATCAAGCGTTCCCCAGGGACCTGCCAATATTACTCCGGCCGTTATAAGCCACGCCTCTGGTGCTGTCATGACCGATATTGACGGACGTGATTTCATCGATTTCGCCGGTGGGATTGGTGTTAATAATGTGGGCCATTGTCATCCTAAAGTTGTGGCTGCCATTAAAGATCAGGCTGATAAATTTATTCATACCTGTTTTCATGTGGGTATGTATGATTCCTATGTGGAATTGGCTGATAAGCTCAATAAACTGGTTCCCGGCGATTTTGAGAAGATGACCATGTTTGCCAACAGTGGCGCAGAAGCCGTTGAAAATGCAGTTAAAATTGCAAGATATGCCACCAAAAGGCCAGCCGTTATCTGTTTTGAGAATGGCTTTCACGGCAGAACGCTTCTCACCATGTCCCTGACCAGCAAGGTGAAACCCTATAAATACGGGTTCGGCCCCTTTGCACCGGAAGTGTATCGCATGCCCTATCCCTATTGCTATCGCTGTCCCTTTGGGTTAACCCACCCCAAATGCAACACCTATTGTGCAGATTACCTTGAAGATTTCTTTATCACCAATGTGAACCCCGAATCCACGGCAGCCATCATTGCCGAGCCCATACAGGGAGAGGGTGGGTTTGTGACGCCTCCGCCGGAATATTTCCCGAAACTGTCCCAGCTGTGCAAAAAATACGGCATCATGCTCATAATTGATGAGGTCCAGGCAGGTGCCGGTCGTACCGGTAAATTTCTGGCCATCGAGCACTGGGGCATTGAGCCGGATCTGGTTACCCAGGCCAAGAGTCTTGCCGGCGGTATGCCATTGAGTGCCGTCACCGGTAGAAAAGAAATCATGGATCTGCCCCACATTGGTGGTCTTGGCGGCACATACAGTGGTAACCCCATTTCCTGCAGGGCTGCCCTTGCCGTTCTTGAAATCCTTTTTGAAGATAAACTCATGGAAAGATCCAGAGCCCTGGGTGAGACCCTTTGGGATCGGTTTACCACCATGCAGAAATCCCATGAAATCATCGGCGAAGTCCGGGGCAAAGGCCCCATGCTGGCTCTGGAACTTGTCAAGGACAGAGAGACCAAAGCTCCGGCCACGGAACAGGCCAAAAAATTGACCCAGATCTGCTACGACAAGGGCCTTATCGTGCTTTCCTGCGGTAATTACGGAAATGTTATCAGAACGCTGATGCCCTTTGTCATCACCGATGAGCAGCTGGATAAGGGCCTTGCCATTCTTGAAGAGAGTCTGGAAGAAGTCTGTAAGTAAATATCCCGGGTTGGCTGCGGCCCCTTTGGGCGGCCGGCCCCATTGGACTTGATCCCACAGCACCCTCATTGCGGCCGCTGGCGGGATCAGTCTCCTTTATGATTTAAGAAGACCGGCTTAACCGGATAAGGAATCCCCCCATGAAAGGTTTTTTCAAACGTCTCATCATCATAGATGTGACCCTTCAAAAAGTTATTGTAGAGCCCATTAAAGAGGACGTATTAAAAAAATATATGGGTGGCAAGGGCCTTGGAACCCGGCTGCTGCTGGACCATACCCCCCCCAGAGTGGACCCGCTTTCCCCTGATAACAGTTTTATCATGGGGCTTGGGCCTGCAACGGACAGCAGGCTTTACGGCAGCTGCAGGTATGGCATTTACACCAAATCCCCTCTTACCGGTTTTTATGGTGAATCCTATTCAGGAGGCAGCGTTGCCATTGCCATGAGCCGGACGGGATATGACTTTGTTATTCTGAAAGGGGCCTCTGCCCATCCCGTGTGGCTGGAGATTTCAGACACCGATGTGAAATTTCACAGGGCCGATGATCTCTGGGGAAAGGAAAGCTACGAAACCGAGGATATTGTTAAGGAACGATGTGGTGTCAAGGACTGCGGTGCATTGGTCATTGGACCTGCCGGAGAAAACCTGGTGCGGTTTGCCGTGGTGGAAAACGATTACTGGCGTTCAGCGGGCCGGTGCGGCATGGGTGCGGTTCTGGGGTCTAAAAAAGTAAAGGCCCTGGTGTTCCATGGCAGTACCCGCAGAGAATTCCATGATCCGGATAAAATCAAACAATATTCAAAAGACATGCTCCAGGAGCTTAAAGGCCATGCGGCCACCACAATCTATCGAACCCAGGGAACCCCTGTGATGGTGGCAGGCCTGAACAATGCCGGAGCCTTTCCCACCAAGTACTGGTCCATGGGAAAATGCGAGCACTGGGAAAAGATCAATGCCCAGAGCATGAAAGAACGTCTGGACCCCAAACCCAGATCCTGCAAAACCTGTTTCATGGGCTGCGGTAAATTTGTCACTGTCAAGGAAGGACGTCATAAGGGGCTTCAGATCGAAGGTCCGGAGTACGAAACCATCTACGCCTTTGGGGGGCTTTGCATGATTGACAGCATTGAGGATATCGTGTGGCTCAATGATATCTGTGATCGTCTGGGCATGGATACCATGACCGCCGGTAATCTTGCGGCCCTTGCCATTGAAGCCTCCCAGCGGGGTAAAATAAAGGAAGATCTTCCCTATGGGGATGCCGAAGTGGTGGCAGACCTTCTGCATAAGATTGCCCGCAGGGAGGGGCTTGGCGGACTCATTGCTGATGGTATTAAAATTGCCGCTGCGGAACTGGATATGGAAGACGTGGCCATCCATGTTAAGGGGCTTGAACCGGCGGGATATGACCCCAGGGTGTTAAAGGGTATGGGCCTTGCCTATGCCATCAGCCCCCGGGGAGCATGCCATTTGAGAAGCACCTTTTATAAACCGGAGCTGGCGGGCATGATTGATCCCGATCAAATTGAGGATAAGGCTGAAATGTTCCTTGATTTTGAAGACCGTTGTACCCTTTTTGACACCATTATCTTTTGCCGTTTTTACCGGGATTTCTATACCTGGGAGGAGCTGGCATCCGTCTTTGAAATGACTACCGGGGAAGTGCTTTCCAAGGAGGATCTCAAGGCCATGGCCGCCCGCATCACCGATGACACCAGGCGGTTTAATATCAGAGAGGGGCTTACCCTTAAAGATGATCGGTTGCCCCGGCGGTTTTTGAAAGAAAAACTGGAAACCGGCAAGGGTATCACTGAAGCAGACATGGATTATCTGGTACAGGATTATTATAAGCTAAGGGGATGGGATACAAAGGGTGTTCCTTTGAGTTAAACGCCCCCGTCAACCATGACAACCAAACCATGTTGTGAGCAAACCGGGAAAATGAGAACGCGTCCCCCATCAGATCAGCAGATGTTTTTTCAGTTTCCGGGCTACAGTGGATTGGTTTAATCCAAGGGACTCAGCCATTTTGGCCTGGGTCCCGTGGAAGGACAGGGCCTTTTCAAGAATTTCTTTTTCAATGGCATCCACCCTTTCTTTAAGGGTCTGTCCCGGATGCCATACGTCCGACTCGGAAGCCTCGGGGGAAAGGCTTTCACGAATACTTGCGGGCAGGTCTTCAAGGCGGACATGTCCGTCATGGGACATGACCACCATTCGCTCACAGATGTTGATCATTTCCCTTACATTTCCCGGGTAATTGTATTCCAGCAGTGCGGACAGGGCTTTCCGGGAAAGCATAACCTCTTTTTTGTTGTATCGTCGTCGGAATTGATCCGTAAAATGGTTGATCAGGGGTAAAATGCAATTTCGCCGATTGCGCAGTGGCGGCAGGGTCAGCGGAATGACGTTGAGGCGATAGAAGAGGTCACTTCTGAATTGTTCCCGGGCCACCATGTCTTTTAGATTTCGATTGGTGGCGGCAATGATCCTTACATCAACGGTTTTGCAGGTGGTACCGCCCACCCGGCTGATTTGCCCGTCTTCCAGAAACCGCAGCAGTTTGACCTGGGAGGAAAGGGGCAGTTCTGCGATTTCGTCCAGGAAAATAATACCCTTGTGGGCCATTTCAAATTTACCGGCTTTACCCGTTTTGCCGGCACCGGTGAAGGCTCCTTTTTCATAGCCGAACAGCTCACTTTCCACCAGGGCTTCCGGAATGGACCCGCAATTGAGTTTTATCATGGGGTTGTTTTTCCGGGGGGAATATTTGTGGATGAGATCTGCCAGTACCCCTTTGCCGGTTCCGGATTCTCCCAGGAGCAGCACCGTGGAATCCACCGTGCCAAGTTTCACCGCCTGTTGAATGATGTTTACATATTCGGGAGTTCTGGCAATTATCTGGCGGGATTCCATTTCTTCAATCTGCATTTCCAAAAGATCCTGTCGGTACTGATTGTTCAAAGCTTCTTTTTCATCCAGTTCTTTTTGAAGGGCTTTTATTTCGGTGATATCCCTTTCATTGACCACCACCCGGAACAGGTTGCCCTGGGCATCAAAAATAGGGTTCCCCGTTAAAAAAAGTTCCTTTCCGTGGCTGGTCTTTTGAAGAATGCTGACCTTTTTTTTTGTTTTAAGTACTTCAAGGGTAACGGATTGATTGATGAGTCCTTCCTTCACCAGTTCCGTCATGCTCCTTCCCACCATGTCTTCTGATTTGACATGGGTCATATATTCCGAGGCCGGGTTGATTTTTAAAACAATGCCGTCTCCGTCACAAATCCACAGGCCATCGTTGCTGGAGTCAATGATGGAGTCAAGTTCCATGGAAAGTTTCTGAAAGGATTCCATCTGGGAGATGACCTGTTCCATTTTCGTCATATCTTCAAAAATACAGAAAATTCCCAGGAGGCTGCCCTGGTGGCGTATGGGATTTAAGAGAACCGAATACCGGACATTTTTTTTGGTGATGTCAAGGCCTTTCACGGTTTTTCCCGAGATTAATACCCGACTTGCGGGTTCAGACAGTTCCGGCAGGGTGGTGGCCACCATGGCCCCCGGAAACAGGTCCAGGCCTCCCTGGGCAATTCGATTTGAAATCATGATCTTGAGGGAGACGTCAAGGGCGGCAATGCCGTTGGGTGAAGCATTTAAAAGGGCTTTGCTGAACTGTTTCCAGTCCAGGGCCTGCTGATCTTCTTTCCCATTATTCCAATAAAGCTGGTCTGTTGTGAAATTCATTCCCATGTCTCCTGCTTTTTTAACTTTAAAAAAGGAAGGAATCCGGGACCTCCCTTTTCCCAGATCAGACTAAACATATCTGTCTGGAATTGCAAGCCCCATGATGGGACAATAAAGTCATGCTTGTGTGGTTTTCAATCAATGTAAAAAAAATCTCATCATTGAGTTGACATCTTCATTCTGGTATGAGACTTTCGGTTAAAAAAAAACAGTGTTTGACAATATGAAACAAAATGATGAAAAAAAATATAATGCCATTGAGAAAGCCATCCTGACCCTGCTGGCATTCCGTGAAGATAAATCCAGCTGGGGGGTGCGGGAGTTGAGCCAGGAACTGGGCTTCAGCCCGGCAACGGTGCAGCGAATTCTGCAGACCTACAAGACCTATGGGTTTGTCAATCAGGATGCAGGTACACGCCAGTACCATCTGGGGAATATCTTTTACAGGTTCATTGAGCCCCTTCAACAGGTGAATCAAGTCACCCGGGGTGCCCGGAAATACATGGAGCAGGTGGCATCGGAAACAAGGGAGACTGTTCATTTAAATATCCTTGAGGACGGCCACCGTATCTGCATTGATACCATGGAGTCCCCCATGCCGCTTCGGGCCGGCATGCCCCTGGGGCACCGCTCGCCCCTTCATGCCGGGGCTTCGGCCAAATGTCTTCTGGCTTTTTCTTCCCAGGAGTTCATTGATACCTATCTGGCATCCACCCAACTTACCCCATTGACGGAAAATACCCTGGTGGACATTCATTCCATGGAGGCGGAGATTTCCCGAATACGCACCCAGGGCTACGCAGAAAGCCTGGGGGAAAGAACCCCGGGGCTGGGATCTTTGAGTGCCCCGGTGATGAATCATCAGGGAAAAATAATTGCAAGCCTGAGCCTTGCCCTGCCTGAGATTCGTTTTTCCCAGGGGGATCATCGGCGCAAGTGTATTGATTCACTTATGGCGGCAGCCCGTTTTTTTTCTTATGCACTTGGCCATGGGTAAACAAGACAGCATTTACCCACTACTGCATAGTCAAGGCTAAGATTTAGGATGCCGTATCGCCCGGATCATTGTAGCATTGATATGTTCAAAATCAGTCATCCTAAAATCAAGATTTGACATTGCACTACCAGATGTTGTGGCTCTTATGCCGGGACTTTCTTATAACAGGCATCTCCTCACGGACACAACGAAGATAGGGTCGTAGACGCGGAGCCAAATGGTATTATGCCGCCCCTCCCCCGACGGGCAATGGTCCCGGACCGGAACTGTAGACAGCTCGATTGTCCGGTTCCTATTGCCCATCGGGGGAGGGGCTCTGCTGAGGTAGACTTGAAGGCTACCTTTTCATATAAACCCACATGGCAGTAAACACCTGCCACAACGAAAGTTGAAACTCTAATCATTGCAGCATGTTGGGCGGAGTTTTTTATAAAAAAATCATATATCAGAACCCCGTCCCGGAAGGATTTACAGGATCAACCGCTGGTGGTCACATTTTTCCCTTAACAGGGTCAACTCTTGGGCGGTGGGGGGGGTGGCTTCCACTGCCCGGGAGATGTCCACGCTGAACTCCATCCGTTCCAGAATCATTTCCGGGGAAATGCCGGGATAATAGGCCGACAGATACATCTCTTTGGTGGTGTCATGGAATCGCATCACCCCCATGTTGGTGATCACCATGACAGGTCCCCCCGGGGGGAATCCTGCTTTTTCCCGGGCCCCTGGACCATCGAGATAACCGGGGCTTGTAAGATAATCAAGCTTATTTACAAATTTTCGCTTTTCATGCTGCATGAAGATGATGCTTCTGGGGACAAAAGAGGCCATGTCGCACCCCCCACCGCTGCCGGAAAAACGGGTTTTCGGAGCGTGGTAATCGCCGATCACCGTGGAGTTCAGGTTGCCGAACTTATCCACCTGGGCCGCACCGAGGATGCCCAGCACATGCTGCCCGGTGATGGGGTTCTGCATGGTTGCAAAGGCGTCAAGCAAGCCGCCGTTGGCCGAAGAATAATACATCACCCGGGGATCTCCCACGGCCAGGGGGATTTCTTCCAGTTTTGAATCAATGGCACCTGTTTCAAAAAAAATCACGCTTTCCGGGGCGTTGATGTTTTTGGCGGCCATGGCAGCCAGCATGGAGATACCCGTTCCGCAGAACACGATATCCTCGTTTTTAATTTCCCTTGCGGCGGTGATGGCCATCATCTCTTTTAATGTGTATTCCATTGGGGATTCCTTCATCATTTACGGTCCAGATTTCTGGCATAACCGGTTATGGGATCAGCGGCAATGGCGGCCATCTGTTCCGGGCCCGCCTTGGCAATAAGGTCCTGGTGGGTTTCGCACCCATGGACCATTTCTTCAAGATATTCCCTGTGGGCCACGTCGTCCTTGGCCTTTTGTCCATAGGTTTTAAGATATTGGGGGGCGTAATCATAGTAATGATAGCATGCCGTGGGAAAGGCCCCATGGGGTACATGGACAACGGCATCCACATGGATGAAGGGGATCTGGTTCTGGTCGGAGTTGGTTTTTAATTCACCATTATCGCAGAGCTCTTCACAGGTGACGATGAGGTGTTTCGCCGATTTTGCCTGTTCCGCATCGGCAAAGGTCAAGCCCTGAATCCGGCAGTTGCCCCGCCGGTCGGCTTTCTGAACGTGTATAATAGTGACATCGGTCTGAATGGCCGGAACCAGTACCACTTTTTCGGTGTCCATCCATCCTGAAAAGGGATTGTCCATGGTGACGACTTTCTCGTCGGGAAGTTTATCTGAATCTTGGCGCATCTCCGGTGAAAAACCCCATTTGTTGATAATATCGGTTCCCATGGAAGATCGGCAGGGAAGAAAGGGAACTCCCATGGACCCTGCCAGAAACCGCAGGGTCATCTGATAATTGGTGTAGTCCTCCACCTGAATCTGCTTTTTCTCCACCGCTTGGCGAAATCGGATGCAGGTGGAGGCAAATTTACCATTACCCCCATAGGCGATTTCCAGGCGCGATACGCAGCCCCCCCCAATGAGTTCATCCACACCCTGGCCGTTGGAGTGGGCGTAAAGATGAATATTTTTAACCTTTTGCCGGATGATTTCGTAAACGGCAGCCATGGGATTCCGGTTGATGGTAAATCCGCCTATGGAAAGATGACAGTTGTCTTTTACATAGGTGCTCACAGCCGTTTTAAGGTCCATGACCTTGTCTTGTTTTAAATTCATGCTGTATAACGTCCTTGTTTGTTTTGTATGGTGAAACGCTGTTTTATATAACAGTATCTATAAGCACATGCTTTCTTTCATGTCAAGTCCAACCTGCTATTATCTTCAATTTTTATGGGACAACCAGGACAGGCTTGTGTTATTGTGCTTTTATCAGCCCCAGAAGATTTTAAACAAAAGGGTCAATCAGGGCCTGACCCCCACCAAGGGTGGCCCATGTTGTGACCAGGCCCGTCAATTACTCAAACCTGATCCTGCTTCAGGGGGGCCAGATATTGTGATCAGCTCCGAAAAAAATGAGGTATTGTCATGCCTTTTCGGGATGCAACTGCATTTCATACATTTAAAATTGCCATTGTGGGAGGTGGGCGGCGCTGCCTTTCCTTTCTCAAACTCCTTGAATTAAAAAAACTCAATCGCCTGAAGGTTGACATTGCAGGGGTGGCTGATGTCCATAGCCGGGCTGTGGGATGGCAGTATGCAAGGGACAAAGGGATATTTACCACCACCAGGTACCAGCAGCTTTTTGATATCCCAGGCCTTGAATTAATTTTGAACCTCACTGGAGATATGGATTTTTCCCATGAATTAAATGCCGCCACCCCGGAGGATCTTCCGGTTTTAAACCACACAGCCTCCCGGCTGTTCCAGGAAATTGTGCAGGACGTGTTTAGTTCCACCCAGCAGATTGCCCAGCAAAGAGAAGCCTTGAGCCTGAATCATTCCTTTATCCAGGCTCTGGCAGAGGTGACTGTGGTGGGTGCCATGGTTATTGATATCCATTATAAAGTGGTGTGGGTCAATGAATCGGCACTGAAAAAGATCGGATTACGAAAATCCGAGGTTCTGGGCCGTTATTGCTTCCAGATTTCCCATAACGCCATCACCCCCTGTGACAGCCCCGACTGCCCTTGTCCCATGAAAGAAACCTTAAAAACAGGCCAATCAGCCCATGCCATCCATGAACATATTCTCCATGAGCAGGCAAGATATTGCGATGTGACCACCTTCCCCATTTTTAATGACAAGGGAGATGTGGCCCAGGTACTGGAGGTGGTCAGGGATATCACCGCAGAAATGAACGACCGGCTGGATCACCGGACCCGGGCCATTAAAAATGACCTGGCGCGGCTGGTGCACGAGGATAAGATAATTTCACTTGGTAAAATGGTTGCCTCTGTGGCCCATGAGATCAATAATCCCATCGGCTCCATTATTAATTTTAACAAACTTATTCTAAAGATTCTTGAGGAAGGAAAAATCACGGACAACGACCTTGATGATTTTAAACGATATCTTCATTTAACCATCCGTGAAGCCCAGCGATGCGGCAAAATTGTGAATAATCTGCTTTCTTTTTCCCGGCAGCAGCAGATAGAAACCAAAACAATTGACTTAAAGGAAATGTTTCATCGTATCATTGCCCTGACCCAGCATAAAATGATCCTGTCAAATATTGATCTGCACCTTGATGTGGAGAAAAGCCCCCTTGAAGTGACGGGGGATTATACCCAGATCCAGCAATGCTTTACTAATTTTGTGTTCAATGCCATGGAGGCCATGCCCCGGGGGGGCAGTCTTAGCATCAAGGCAGGTATCAACAATATTCCTCCGGGGGTATGGGTAACGGTGACCGATACGGGTGTGGGGATTCCAAGGGAAAATATGGATAGAATTTTTGAGCCGTTTTTTTCCACCAAAACCCAGGTCAGCGGGGTGGGGCTGGGGCTTGCCATGGTGCATGGCATCATCACGGCCCACAAGGGGCACATCGTCGTGGAAAGTGAGGTGAACAAAGGAACCACCTTTCGTATCATCCTGCCGGCATCCGGCATTGAAACAGAATTGGGGGTGGAGGAGGGCCATGAACGCCTTTAATATTTTAATTGTTGATGATGAAGAGGCCATGCGTGAATCGCTGTCTGCCTGGCTGATGCGGGAAGGCTACCGCATAAAAACGGCGGGTTCCGGCAGACAGGCCCTTGATTGCCTTGAAAAATATCCCTGTGAACTGGTGCTGGTGGATATGCGCATGCCCGGTATGGATGGGCTTGAGCTCCTTGAAGAAATTAAAACGGCCCATCCCGGAACCATGGTGGTGATGATTACGGCCTATGGCTCCATAGAATCGGCCATCAAGGCCATGAAGCAGGGGGCCAGCGATTACCTTTTAAAACCCTTTGACCCGGAACAGCTTATTCTCTTGATTGAAAAGCTCTCCGCCCAGAAGGCCCTGAAAGATGAAAATGAACACCTGCGTACCCGTTTGAGTCAGCAGGATGAAATCTGGATGGAAGATCTTTTGGGACAAAGCCAGGCCATGCGGAGGGTTTTCCAGCAGATTGAGGACATTGCCCAGACCAATGCACCGGTTTTCATCACCGGAGAAACCGGCACCGGCAAGGAACTTGTGGCCCGGGCCATCCATTCCCGCAGTAAAAGGCTTTTTTCTCCGTTTGTGGCCATCAACTGTGGTGCGGTCAGCCAGACCTTGCTTGAAAGTGAATTGTTTGGTCATGAACGGGGTGCCTTCACCGGTGCCACAAAGGTGAGAAGAGGGCGCATTGAACTTGCCCATACCGGTACCTTGTTTCTGGATGAGGTGGGGGAAATATCTCCCCGGATGCAGGTGACGCTTTTAAGGGTGCTGGAAAAAAACACCTTTTTCAGACTGGGGGGAAGCCGGGAGATTGAAAGTGATTTTCGACTGATCTGTGCCACCCATCGGGATATTCCCGCCCTGATTGCCGCCAGTGATTTTCGTCAGGATTTTTATTTCAGGATAAATGTGATTAATATTCATATTCCACCGTTGCGGGACCGGGTGGATGATATCTCCTTGCTGGCCCTTCATTTTCTGGGAAAATTTTCAAGGGAAATGGGAAAGTCCGTTGAGGGACTTTCCCCGGAGGCCTTTGGTCTGTTAAATGCTTACGACTGGCCGGGGAACGTGCGTGAACTGAAAAATGTCATGGAAAGGGCCGTGGTATTGACGAAAACGCCTCTGGTAAAACAGGAGCTTTTAACCTTTATCCGACCCGAAGGACAGGTGCCATCAACCGCAGACATGACAAGTCATCCCGGGGCAGCCTTAAGTGAAGTGGAGGCCAGTCATATCAGAAATATGCTTGGTGCATGTGATTGGAATATTTCCCGATGTGCGGAAATGCTTCACATTGACCGGGGCACCCTTTCCAGGAAAATTAAAAAATATGGACTTAAAAATCAATGATGTCGTTCCGGGGATGGATTATAACACAGCAGGGCAGGGGACGGTTTTCCCAACGGCAGAAAAATACGGGGCTTGATCACCATCGACACACCGCTGCCTGATATATATCTTCCCCATGGGCCGGGGCCCATGGTTGTGATTCCTCTGGGAGAGGTGGATGCAGTGGCGGTACGGGTGGTTGCAGCCAACATACAGGCGGTTTTTGATATTGCCACGGATGTGTCTTTGCCATGGCCTGCGCCTGCATCTGCGCTGTTTCCCACCCGGAATCAGTACAATGCCGCCCATATCATTAAAACCCTTGGTGCCGGTGTCCAGGGTTCCATGAAGCGCATGGGAATTATGGCCGGAGATATCAGTCTGCCCTTTTTGACCCATGTTTTCGGGGAGGCACACATCGGGGGCCAGGCGGCGGTTATTTCCACATACCGCCTGCAACTTCCCCGCAACGGGGTTACGCCTGATAAATCATATGTTTACCAGCGTCTGGCCAAAATTGCCATACATGAAACCGGCCATCTTCTGGGGCTGTCCCATTGTCAGAACCCCCGGTGTATCATGAATTTTTCCGTGGGACTGGATAAACTTGATACCCTGGACCTTGCCTTCTGTCATTATTGCAGGATTGCCCTGGGACGATGAAAAGGCAGAGGGCGGTTATAATAGCGGTTACTCCGGGGGGCTCTGGACCTTATTATCCGGTTAAAAGAAACGCCTTCACCAGCCTGTCCCACCCCAGTTCCGGCATCTGTCCATAAATGTCGCTGATGGCCCGGCCGCCGGTTGCAGCCAGTTTGTAATCAGTATTATCACAGACAAGGGCGGCAAGGCGGCTGCTTTCTTCCTCCATCCAGGCCATGCTCTCCTGTCCGAAAATCAGATTCTTTAAATTCATTTTGAGCCTTGTGGGTTCAATGATCATAAGCCATCCCTGACCATAGGGATCCCGGGCGGCCATTTCTGCCCGTTTTAACCCATGGGGATTTACGGCAACCACAATGCCCTCCATGGGGCTCAATGCCTCGGCCTTTAAATGGCCCCTGCCAAGGCCCATGGCCGGTTCACCCTGGTGAACGGTGGTGCCAAGTGAGGGCAGATCAAGGGTGTCCAGTGCTCCCAGCAATCGCATGGAAAAATCATCCATGCCCATGCGCACACGACCCCCATACTCAATGCGGGCCCATGTGTGGCCACGATGGTAGTAGTATCTCCTGGCAAGACAAAATCCTCCGGCATGGTCCTGCTCCACAGGGGCTGAGTCAAGACATGCGATTTCTTCTTCCATCAACTGATGGTAGGTACAGGTGGCGCAATCGTAATTGAGCATGCAGTATTTATACGAGACCCTGCCGGACAGCATGTGTCTGCATTTACGATCAATGGGGATGTGCATGTCGGTTTCACCGGAAGAAATTCGGGGGGACCATGACAGTTTCCTGGGCAGGGTTTTATCTATGAGGCGCTCCTGCATTTTTGTGTCCAGGGGGCAATCGGTACAATTAAAGGCATTCATGCAGGGGAAGGGGGGCATCAGGCCTGCTTTTGACCAGACACACTGATTGGAAGTCATGTCAAAGACCATGGGGCCGTGTTTGGATTTCATGTTTGTTGTTTTGGATTTCATTGTGCACCTTCCTTGGCTGAAAAAATATCCCCTTAACTTGATCATCGCGTTTAAGCAGGGGTTACCTGTAACTAATACAAAAATCAGGCCAGGAAGGAAAAAAAGGGCTTGGTCATAAGATGGACCATGGGGAGGGGTCAGGCTTGTGTTATTGGCATTATCGTTGGTTTTGGCGTTTGTACAGGCTGTGGTCCATGACCCCAATAACACAGGCCTGACCCCGTTGGCCCAACAATTATGGCCAAGCCCTTCAGATAAGAATTTTGGCATTACATCTTTTCACACAAGCTTGCTTCATTGTGCCCCGGGAGTGTTGCAGGATGCCGCATCAAACTCAACGGCCTGGCCTGCAAGGATGTCTTCTGATGCCAGAATCATCAGACGTACACGGCCAGAGGCTGCCAGGCAATCCTGGTTGTCGTAGATGCGGGTTTCCCATACATGTGCCCTTCTGCCCCGGGCCAGGGGCACAGCAATACATTTCAGAATTCCGGAACGTACAGCCCGGAGAAAGGTGGTGGTGTTCTCCAGACCCACGGCGTTTTTCCGCTCTGTCATGACATTGATGACGGCCCCCACACTGCACATGCTTTCGGCAATTGCGGCATATACCCCGCCATGGACAATTCCGTAAACCTGGTGATGTTTTTCCGAAACCTCAAGTTCCGCCACCAGGCGGTCCAAGGTGACATCGGTGAATTGCAGTCCCAGTAAATTGTGGAACCCGCCTGCGTTATCGTTGAGCATCTGGATAATATTTTCAGGTAGTTTTCCCATGAATTGTTTTTTTCTCCTGTGAATTGTGTCAGTGTCCGTAGCCGGGGCAAGGTCATTTCCTTTTCAGCGTTTGACAACACAAAGGGTTCAGTTAATCATCGCCCATGAAATCTGGTTGCAATACCAGGGTCGGTTTTGGTCATAATATGAGCCGGTTTGGAATGGGCTCAGGCTTGTATTATTGAGGGTTTTGCCTACAAATCTTCTTTGTCCACGGGTACTTATCAAAGACATGAAGCCTGACCCCGTTGGCCCATCAATTATGATGAATGGCCCATAGTTATGAGCAAGTCCCCAGGGCTTTTACGGGGAATGGGTAGGTTTGCCGGGTATGATTCAGAGTCCTGAAAGCACACCGGAAAGCATCCTGCCCAGATTGTCCGAGGCTTTTTCCGCCGTATGAATAATGTCTTCCACCGTGGCTTTTTCCGGTGCATCAGGGTTGTTGATGTTGGTGATGGTGGCAAGGCCCAGTATTTTCATGCCGGCATGAACTCCGACAATGGCCTCCATCACCGTGGAAAAACCAACGGCATCTGCACCGATGATTTTCAGGTAACGGGTTTCTGCCGGGGTTTCCAGGCTGGGCCCCATGAGACCGGCATACACCCCCTGCTTTAAGGGGATACCTGCTTTGGTGGCTGTTTTTTGGGCCAGTGTTGAAAGGGAGGTGTCGTATACCCTTGTCATGTCCGGAAACCGGATGCCCCAGTCATCATCATTGGGACCCTTTAAAGGATTTTTACCGGTAAGGTTGATGTGATCGGTGATGAGCATGATTTCGCCGGGTGAAAAATCAAGATTGATACCCCCTGCTGCATTGCTGATAATCAGATATTCAACCCCCAGTTCCTGCATGACCCTCACCGGGAAAGTCACCTGGGCCGGTGAATATCCTTCATACAGATGAAATCTTCCCTGCATGGCCATGATGGGAGTGCCGGAAAGGGAGCCAAGAAGCAGCCGGCCAGTGTGGCTTTCCACGGTGGATACCGGGAAGTTGGGAATCCGGGCATAGGGAAGGCAGGCATTAACGGCAATATCCTTGGTGCTGCCGCCAAGGCCTGTTCCGGTGAGAAAACCCACACGTGGTGGGGTCTGAAAGTATTTTCCGATGAAGGCGGCGGTCTGTTTGACATGGGGTTTGTTTGGTTGCATATCTTTTTTTCCTGGTATATGGTGTGCAGTCATACCCGTGTGCCGGGCCCGGGGGTCAAAGGTTCAAGGTGGTTGCCGTGAATGGTAGTAACAGATTCCGGGAGGGGGCTCAAGGGAATTTATGACGTTTGGATGGGGGGCACAGAATGTTGAATCTGATTTTTAATAATATGATGTATGAAATACGATGAATTTGACGGACCATAAAAAAAATTTTTTTGTTTGTGTGTCCGTGGGGATTTCTGTTGTTTTTTTGTTTTTTTTATACAGGACGTCTTTGAACCTGGACATATTTGCGCGGTGGTTCACCCCGCTATTGTGTGGAATAGGTTTTTTCTTTTTTCTTTTTTTTATCTGGCGTTATCATCGCCTTAATAAGGAAATGAACGTCTGGAAACAGGAAGCGGAAAAAATGCGCCTTGAGGACACCCTGTTTGGTAAGGTGTTTGAGCTCAATCCCATCCAGACCATCATAGTGGATAAAAATGCCGGGATCATCATGCACAATTTTGCCGGTAAAAAAACCCATGGTGCACTTCCGGCCATTGGAGATGTTTTATATAAGGATTACGCATCCAAACATCAAGTGGACATGTATGGTGCATTGATCAACTGTATCCGGAACAATGAACACCGGGAATTTTCAGAAATAAAATATAAGGAACGTTACCTGAATATTAATATTGCCCCCTTCAGCCATGGGGCCATTGTTACCCTTATTGATGTCACGGAAAGACATCAGCTGGCAGATGAACTGCAGCAGGCCCGGAAAATGGAGGCCATTGGCACCCTGGCCGGAGGGGTGGCCCATGATTTTAATAATATTTTGAGTATAATTCTGGGAAATATGGAACTTGCTCTGGATGAGGTGCCCCGGTGGAGCCCTGCCAGGAATAATCTCCAGGAAATCCAGACCGCCGGACTGCGGGCCCGGGAGGTGGTGCGCCAACTACTCAGTTTCAGTCGCAAGACCCATGTGGCCAAAGTGGCGGTGGATATCCGTAAGATTGTCCATGAATCTGAAAATCTGCTTAGATCTTCCTTTCCATCATCCATTAAAATTGTAACAAAGATACCTGGAGATCTTTTGCCCATAAAGGCCGATGCAACCCAGATTCAACAGATTGTCATCAATCTTTGCACCAATGCCGCCCATGCCATGGAGGAAATGGGTATTGGAACATTAACCATTGCCCTGAAAAATGTGCTTATGGAAGAAATGTCTGTGGTTGGGTTTGGTACCATGCCACCCGGGAAGTATGTGATGCTGGAGATCATCGACACCGGTCATGGCATTGATCCCCTCATAAGTAAAAAATTATTTGACCCTTATTTTACCACAAAAGATGTTGGCAAAGGCACGGGCATGGGCCTTTTTGTGGTGCAGGGTATTGTGAAAAACCATGAGGGCGCTGTGCAGGTGGACAGCCTTCCGGGGCAGGGCACCACTGTGAGCGTTTTTTTCCCGGCAACGGATGATCAACCCCTTGAGACCCAGGGGCAGAGTGCACCGCTTGCCAAGGGTACAGAAACCGTTCTGGTGGTGGATGATGAAGTCTCCCTTGTAAATATTGCCCGGGCCATGCTAACCCCTTTGGGTTATAAGGTGATGGGAACCACCTTTCCCCATGATGCCCTGAAATTGTTCCAGGCGGATCCCATGGCGATTGATCTTGTTATCACCGACATGACCATGCCGTTTATGAGCGGGGAAGATCTTGCCCGCCAGATGATGAAAATACGTCCCCTGGTTCCCATTGTACTTTGCACGGGGCTTGCCCGGAAAATTCCCCGGGAACAATTGCGGGAAATGGGTATTTCCAAATGTATTGAAAAGCCTTTGGACAGAGGTGTCTTGTCCAGTACGGTACGCCAGGTACTGGACCGGGTAACAGGGTAAAGTTGAGTTGTTAATTTGACAGAAATCTGCTATCACGTTTTTGGAACGTAACGCACTGTGGTGCGTGAAAGGTCATATAACAAAGTTTCTTCAGAGATGAACAAGTTAAAATAACTCTGAACCAACAAATTAATTAATTGAAATTGTTTATTGAAAAAGACAGGAGGGGCTGAATGCGTGGTAAATTTGAAGGACAAAATCTACTTTTCATCATTATGCTGGCGTTGATTGTACTGTTAAGTTATTGTTCCATTCCCCATGGGGATAAGACCCAGGATCCATGGGAAACTGCAAAGATAGAGCACATGAAACGCACTGTCGTAAACCATGCTGCGTCGGACAAAAAAGATTCAGCCCATGGTAAAACCCACGGGGATGCACCGGAAGTGGTTGAAACGGAAAAAACCTTGACTGAATCTGCCATGGAATCCCCGGCTAAGGTGGTGGCACATGAAAAAGAAGCTGTTCATGAAGCGCCGGTGAAAGCCCATGAAACCGAGGTCCCGACCCAGGATGCAGAGCCGGTTGTGAAGGAGACCAAAGAACCGGTGGCAGCAGAACCCGTTGCCCATGAAGCTGCTCCGGCAGTTGTGGATACCCCGGCCCCTGCGGCACCGGAAAAAGCTGCTCCCACCGAAACCGCACAAGTCGCTCCCGTTGCAGCTGCAACAACCGGTACACCAGCCGATGTCATGGCCATGGAAAATGCGTCCTATGCCGAGCATAAAAAACCCATTGTGATCTTTACCCATAAAAAACACATGGAAGACTATGGCATTGCCTGCGGTCAGTGTCATCATGACGATGCCGGGCAACCCCTGTCTGATTTGAAAGTGGGAGATGATGTTGAGGCTTGTATTGCCTGCCATGCACAGCCAGGTAAAGCACCGGGCAAGGTTGACAATAAAAAACTCACCGATGCAGAAAAACTTGAATACCACGCTGATGCCCTTCATCAGAACTGCATTGACTGCCATAAGGAATTTAATAAACAGAACAATTCCAAGGCCGCACCGGCAAGCTGTAATACCTGTCATGACAAAGACAAAACCATGCCTGTGGCAGTCCCTGCTGCGCCAGCAGTAGACGTAGCAGTTCCGGCAGCAGAAGCAGCTCCAGCAGCAGAAGCAGCTCCAGCAGCAGAAGCAGCTCCTGCAGCAGAAGCAGCCCCTGAAGCAGAAGCAGCTCCAGCAGCAGAAGCAACCCCTGCAGCAGAAGCAACCCCAGCAGCAGAAGCAGCTCCGGCAGCAGAAGCAGCTCCAGCAGCAGAAGCAACCCCTGAAGCAGAAGTAGCTCCAGCAGCAGAAGCAACCCCTGAAGCAGAAGCAGCTCCGGCAGCAGAAGCAACCCCTGAAGCAGAAGTAGCTCCAGCAGCAGAAGCAACCCCTGAAGCAGAAGCAGCTCCGGCAGCAGAAGCAGCCCCTGCAGTAGAAGCCACTCCGGCAGCAGAAGCCACTTCAGCCCCTGATGTGATAGCCATGGAAAATCCAGCGTATGAAGCACACAAAAAAGGAATTGTTCAGTTTACCCATAAGAAACACATTGAGGCTTATGGCCTGGGATGCGGAGACTGTCACCATGATGACAGTGGTGCACCGCTCAATGATCTGAAGATGGGCGATGCCGTGGAAAGCTGCATTGACTGCCACGACAAACCCGGAAAGGCTCCCAAAAAGAAAGGCGAAACCCTTAGCCGGGAAGAGCAGCTGTCATATCATACAGATGCCCTCCACGAAAACTGCATTACCTGTCACAAAGAATTTAACAAAAAGAATAACTCCAAGGCGGCCCCGGCCTCCTGTGGCAATTGTCATCCCAAGAAATGATTTCTCTGGGTTTGATTACAAGATTGGCCCCGCCATAATAATTGGCGGGTCAATGGGGTCGGAGCTGTTGCATTGTATCTTTGATAATAGTTTATAGGCCAATAATGGGGTCAGGTCTGCTTGCCTTTGCAGACCTGGCCTTTTTTTGTGGTTCTTGTTATTGTAAAAAATCACATTGGAAGATATGTCTTGTGTTGATTTTGGCAATGCCGAGTTGAGGAACGACCCCGCGTGGGTTTTTTGCTTGAACTTGTTGTCAAGTGCGCTGTATGTGATATTACTTTTGGGCTTGGTCATAACTTGGGAAACCTGTCACAATTGGTGGGCCAACGGGGTCAGGCTTGTGTTGTTGTGATTTTGTCAAGAGCCTGTGTTTAAAGGCAAATTTAAACAAAAGCGCCAATAACGCAAGCCTGATCTCTCTCTGATTAAGCGCGAACCGGGAAAATGAGAATGTGCCCAAGCATGTTACAAAATAAATCTAAAGCTTTAACATGGAAGTTCACCATGGCAATCCGACTCTTTTTGTTTATCGCCATGGCCATTCTCATGGTCATTGGTCCCCTGTCCTACATTGCTGTCAGATCCCTGGAAAATTTCGGTTCCTATGCATCTTCGGTGAACGAAACCCATATCTGGAAATTGTCCAATACCTATCTGGCCCGCATTGTTTTTGAACAGGCCAGGAAAGCAGATGCCATGTTCCAACGCATTACCGCCGTTTCTTCATTGATGGGGGAACGGGCCACGGCTATTTACGGCAGCCTGGAGCAGCACAGTATGGAGTGCTGGGCGGATAAATCCCTTGTTTTTTCTCCTTCCCAGGATATCTTTTATTCATCGCCGTCGGAAAAAGTGGTCACCCTTTACTGGGGGGGGAAAGAAATAACCCCTGATGTTGACCAGGAGATCAAGGCAGTTTCCCATCTGGAACCCCTGCTTTTGAAAGCCAAAAACCTGGTGACGGAAAGTTTTGCCACCCATATGATCAGTGCAAGTGGCGTGGGTATGTATTGCGCCACCACTCCCGAGCTTCGACAACAGCTGTTTGAATTACCCAATCCTTTGGTTTTTGATTTGCGTGACGGGGAGCCCATGAGCATGTTTTTAGACAATCCCTCCGGCGTTTCCCAAACCCGGTGGACCCGTCTGTACAGAGATGATGTGAACAATGATATGACCATGACTGCATCCACGTCGATTTATGATGGATCCGGAACATTTAAAGGCATTGTGGGCATTGATGTTTCCCTGGGCCATCTGCTCCAGGAAGTTTTCAACACACAAGACCGTGGTCGTGATTCGTCAAAAATTTTATTCTCTTTTTTGATGAATGATAAGGGGCGACTTATCTTGTTTCCCCGGGAGTATTTTGATCTTTGGGGGCTTGATGTTGATCTGGATCGTTTCACCAACTCCGGTGATACGCTGAATTACAGGCTTCACGATTCCCGTCTTGCAAAGGTCCGGGCAGTGGCAGATAAAATATGCCGCCCCTCGGAACAGATCCTGGATTTGAATATAGAAGGAGAAGATTATATTCTGGTAACCGCTTCTCTCAAGTCCCTTGACTGGTATCTGGTTATTGTCACGCGGGAAAATGATTTAACTAGCTCCATCCAGCAGACCCATAAGGAGCTTGATAAAACATTAAAATCCCTGGAGTATAATTTTGTTATGTTCCATGTGGGGATTATTGTTTTTGTTCTGGTGTTTATCTACTGGATGATTCGACTTTTTGTTTTGCCCGTTAAACAATTGACTCAATCCATTGAAAAGGTCACCCATGGCGATTTTACCATACGTGTACCGGTAAACCGAAAGGATGAACTGGGAGAACTGAGTATGGCTTTTAATGGAATGGTGGATCGCCTTGAAGTTTCTGCCAAATCAGAGGCGGAATTGATGAAAAAAGTCTTGAGGGTGACAGATATGCTAAACAGCATATTTGACTCATCCACGGAATATGCCATTCTTGTAACGGATTTACAGTTCCGGGTGCTGCATTACAACCCTGCTTCGGAAACAATGTTTGGCACGGATGTGGAAATGGCCCTGGGGCTGGACATTCGAAAAATTCATGGAGATTACAATGGCAGTGCAGCTGAATTTGAAAAAGGTGCCCACCAGGTCCGGAATATTGGATCATACCGGTTTGAATGGGTGCACTATGATGTCAGTCAAAGGAGGCACGTGGTGAGCTCCACGCTGATGCCCATGAGAAACCGAAAGCAGAGTGTAATCGGTTATCTTCTTTTTTCCCGTGACATCACCTCATTCCAGGAACTCCAGAGCCGGTTACTTCGATCGGATCGCCTGGCGGTAACAGGTCAGTTGGCGGCATCCGTGGCACATCAGATAAACTCTCCACTCCAGGGGATCTCTGCTTTTATATCATTGATGAAGGAAACGGCATCAACTGATGTGGAAATGATGGAATGTCTGGATGCCCTGACCCGGGGATTTGAATCCATTCGTAATACAGTGGAGAATCTGATGGATCTGACCCGACCGGGCAAGGAGGAAAAACAGCTCATAGATATCAATAAGGTGATCCAGGACACTGTGGCGCTGGCGAGACTCCATATTCAGCAGGCCGGGGTGGTTTTGAAATTGGATCTGTCGTCCAGTCTTCCGTTGGTCCATGCCTCGTCCTCACAGACCAGCCATGTGATTTTAAATCTGGTGAACAATGCCCTGGAAGCCATGTGTGGACAGAGCGAGGAAAAACAGATTTTTATCAAATCTTTTTTCCTTGATGGTGCCATTGAAATTCAATTCCAGGATACCGGACCGGGCATTGCAAAAGAAAACATAGACTATATTTTTGACCCTTTTTACACCACCAAGAATGTGCTGGGCATGGGCATGGGACTTTCTGTGTGCAACGGATTCATGGAAAATCATGGTGGGAGTATTCGGGTGGAGAATATGGGGCTGCGGGGTGCCTGTTTTACCATTCGTTTGCCCATTGCATGAGCCTGCCCGCATCTTTCTTGTCCCATTTCAAGGCGTGTGAAGCTGCACTTCCGTGTCTTTGAGAAGCTGAATCATGTTTTCACCAGGTTTTTTGTCTGTGAACAGTTCGTCAATGTCAGACAGTTCCCCCAGCCGTACCATGGCATTTCTGCCGAATTTGGTGTGATCTGCAACAAGCATGACCCGGGCGGAGTTTTTAATAATTGCCTGGGCCACCCGCACCTCTCTGTAATCAAAATCCAGGAGTTCCCCATTTTTTCCGATGCCGCTGATGCCGATGATGCAGAAATCAGCTCGGAATTGCCGGATAAAATCCAGGGTGGCATGACCGGTGATGCCACAGTCCTTATTTCTGACCACCCCGCCTGCCATGAAAATCTCAATGTCTGGATTTCGGCTAAGGGTCACCGCCACGTTAAGATTATTGGTGATCACCCGGAGTCCATCTTTTTTGCACAGTTCTTTGGCCACCTCTTCCGTGGTGGTGCCGATGTTGATGAACACCGATGCCCGGGAAGGAATCCGGGCCGCCACCATTTTTGCAATGGTTTTTTTTTCCCTCAGGCACAGAATCTGCCGGGTGGCGTATCCGATATTTTCAACGCTGGTGGAAAGTCCGGCACCGCCATGGTAACGCTTTAGAAGACCTTGCTGTTCCAGGGCATTGATGTCCCGTCGAATGGTCTGGGGAGTTACATTGAATTGCCCGGCAAGATCTTCAATGGATACGTAGCCCATGGTTTGTATCCGTTTGATAATTTTTTGTTGTCTTTCATGCATGGGACTTTTTACCAGTATCTTCATGGATTGTAAAGCATGGGCAAACATTTGGCAGAAAGTTATTTTCCTTGCATTTACCCCATCGGGTTGATAATTTGTCAGGCTTGTGTTCAGTAGCGGTTTACGTTTTTTGAAGCCTGTTTTTTATTTGGCAAAAAAGGAGTTAAGCCATGTATAAATACCTTTTCGGCCCTGTGCCGTCCCGGAGACTTGGCATGTCACTGGGTGTGGATCTGGTGACTCATAAAATATGTTCCCTGGATTGTATCTATTGTGAGTGCGGCAGAACCACAGAACTCACTGTTGACAGGAAGGAATATGTTTCCCATGATGCCGTGATTGGTGAATTGAAGATGTATTTTAAACAGAACCCCGACCCCGACTATATAACTTTTTCCGGATCAGGGGAGCCCACATTGAGTTCCCGCATTGGCGATGTGATTTCCTGGATCAAGGACAATAAACCCGGGGTGCGCATTGCCGTTTTAACCAATGGTACCCTGCTTTGCCACAGGGAGGTCCGGGATGCCTTACTGCCTGCGGATCTGGTCATGCCCTCCCTGGATGCGGCAGTTTTTACGGCATTTCAAAGAATCAATCGCCCCTGTGCCGGCATTGATCTGGATCAGTATATAAAGGGCATTGCCGATTTTAAAAAAGTATATACCGGAAAGCTGGCCCTGGAAATTCTTATTTTGCCTGGGGTGAACGACAGCCTTGAAGATCTGCAGGCATTGAAGTCTGCCTGTGAGATTATCTTGCCCGATGTGATACAGCTCAACACCCTGGATCGACCAGGGGCTGTGGCTGATATATCCCCGGCCACCCACGAACGTTTATTGGAAATTGAGTCTTTTCTGGGGAAAGATAGGGTGGAGATCATTGCCGCAGCCGTAAAGCGTAAAGGGACAAAGGCCTATCGAAAAGATATGGAGTCTGCCATTTTAGAGACCATTCACCGACGGCCATGTACCCCCGAGGATCTTGCATCCATATTGGGCACCCATATAAACGACATTAATAAATATCTTTCCGTCCTGGAACTTGAGGGCACCATTGAATCCCTTCGCCAGGAAAGAGGGGTTTTTTATCAGACCTGCAAGCAGTAACCGGGCATAGGGGAAGTATTATGGAAGAAAAAAAAGGATTCTGGGTGGATTTAAGATCCGCCATCATGTTCATCACCATTTTGCCCGCAGGCAGGGGCAACACCTTTTCCCCCACGGGTATGATCCGGTTCTTTCCGGTGGTGGGCCTAATGGCAGGCGTGCTGCTGGCCCTTGTGGATACGCTGGCTTCCCAGCTCTGGCCCCCGGCGGTGGTGGCCCTTGTGGATGTGCTGCTGCTGGTGGGTGTGACAGGGGCCTTTCATCTGGATGGCCTTGGGGATGCGGCGGATGGTCTTTTCAGCCATCGATCCCGGGAGCGGGCCCTGGAGATCATGAAGGACAGCCGCACCGGCATGATGGGTCTTGTGGCCATTTTTTGCGTGCTCTCCCTTAAAGTAGGAGGTATTTATGCCGCCAAAACCGTGTGCACAGGAGGTGTTTTTCTGGTGTTGATGATCATGGTTCCGGCCTATGCCCGGGGGGGGATGCTTTTTGGTATACGGTATCTGCAGTATGGCAGACAAAACACCGGCACCGGGCATGATCTTTTTGAAAAACGACTTCCCCTGAAAGATTTTATTTGGATGGGCATACCGCTTTTTTTCTCCTTTTTTATGGGGGTAAGAGGGCTTGTGCTGAATGTGGTTTTTGCTGCAACGGTTTTTTTGCTGCTGTGGTTTTACAAGAAAAAAATGGGATGTATCACCGGCGATATGCTGGGAGCCATGACCGAAATTACCGAGGCCGTGCTGTTTCTGGGTGCCGGGATGTCAATATTTTAATTTAACAGGAGTTTTAAGATGATTACAGGCCATGGCGGCAATGTCCAGGCCCTGGCGCAGCGGAACGGCTGTACCGTGGATGAAATTATAGACATGAGCAGCAACATCAACCCCCTGGGTCCCCCGGAGGGACTTGAGGCGTTCATCATAGAAAATATTCATAAAATACGTTCCCTGCCCCAGGCCGATGCCCTGGACATGGTCAACGCCTTCAGCACCTATTATCAGGTGGATGCCGGAAGGGTCATGGGCGGCAACGGTACCACCTGGTTTATTTATACCCTTCCCCGGGCATTATCCTGGAAAAAAGTGCTCATCGCCGGTCCCACCTATGCCGATTACAGGGATGGGTGTATCATGAACGATGCCGATTATTCCTTTTGCATGTCAACCGGGGACAATGGTTTTCAGCCAAAGCTTTCAACCATTTCTGCCATGGCAGACGATGTGGATGCCGTGATTATCTGTAATCCCAACAATCCCACCGGTACCCTGATTCCCGTTGAAGAGATAATCTGCCTTGTAAAAAATCATCCGGATACCTGGTTTGTGGTGGATGAATCCTATCTTCCCTTTGTGGATGATGCGGAAAAAATTTCCCTTGTGGCAGAAACCCGTTTTTCCAATCTTATTGTGCTTTCCTCCATGTCTAAAATATTCAGGATTCCCGGCCTTCGCACGGGCTATGTGTGCGCCGATCCCGGGGTGATTGAAAAAATGATGAACTTTTATCAACCCTGGTCGGTGAACGCGCTTTCCCAGGCTGCCATTGTTCATATCCTGGAAAATCCCGAACACATTGCCCCCTTTCTTAAAACCACCCGGCAGTTTGTGATGACCGAAAGGCAGGTTTTTTCCGAGGCCATGGTGGATAATGATGCGGTGAAGCTTTATCCATCAGATACGTATTTCATGCTGGCCGAGCTCATGGGGAAGATGAATTCCACTGATGTGTGTCGCCTGGTGGGGGATGAACGGATTCTCATAAGAGACTGTGCCAATTTTCAAGGCCTGTCTGATCGGTTTGTGCGCTTTTCCCTCAGGGATCGGGAGACCAACCTGCAGCTTGCTCAAATTATGAAGCAGGTGGTCTAAGAGAGGGTTTATATGAAAAGGCCCTCATCAGAGCCCCCAACGGGAACCTGAACCGGCCCATTCGGTGCCAAAGGCGATCAGCTCATTTGCCCTGCCGGGCGTTAAAAAGCGAAGGCTGTTTGAGGACAAACCCGCCCGAAAGTTTCTGCGCTTTGAAGCGGCAGCGCAAATGTGCCGCCGACGGTCCAGGACCGGATCGGCTGGCCGTTGGGGGCCGCATAATGCCATTTTCATTATTCGTTATGTCGGCAGGCCGACATGACTGTTATACGAGGAAGACAAATGCATTTTGATATGAATCTGATTGTACTGCCCCTGGCCTTTGCTTTGGATCTGCTCCTGGGCGATCCCCGGTGGTTGCCCCATCCCATTGTGTGGATGGGCAATGCCATTTCCCGGTGTGAAAAAATATTTCGAAGAGGGATTAAAAATGAATTGGTGGCCGGGCTTTTCTTTGCCCTGTTTCTCATTGCGGTCACCTGGGGTATTTCCTTTCTGGTGGTGCGTCTCAGTTCGACACTTCACCCCAACCTTGGCATCTTTGTGGAAATTATTCTGCTTTACTACTGCTTTTCGGCAAAAACCCTGGAAAAGGAAGCCACCCTGGTGGGCAAGGCCCTTGAAACCGGGGGGATTGATGCGGGACGAAAACAGGTTTCCATGATCGTTGGCCGGCAAGTAAATAGCCTGGATGAAACCGGGGTGGTCAGTGCCGCCGTGGAGACCGTGGCGGAAAATTATGTGGACGGCTTTCTGTCGCCTCTGTTTTTCTATTTCCTGGGCGGTGTTCCTCTGGCGCTTGCCTATAAAATGGTGAACACTCTGGATTCCATGGTGGGATATAAAAACGAACGGTATCTGCTGTTCGGCAGGGTTGCAGCCCGCATTGATGATGCGGCTAACTATATTCCGGCCCGGCTGTCGGTTGTGATCATCTCCCTTGGGGCCTTTTTGCTGTCCAGTGAACGGGGAAAGCGCGCATTCTCAACGGCCATAAAGGAAGGTCGAAGCCACAAGAGTCCCAATGCCGGATATCCCGAAGCTGCCTTTTCAGGAGCCCTGGCCGCCAAGCTGGGCGGCCCCAATTATTACCATGGAACATTGGTGGAAAAGCCTTTTATCGGCATCAGGTTTGTCCGACCCGGACGTGATAAGATTGCCATGGCCTGTGATCTCATGCTTATCGCTTCCTTTCTGGGGATGGTGGTTTTCTGGTTGGGACGGTTTGTTGCTATTTACGCTTGATGGGAGATTTTTTGAAAAAAATAGGTGGGATTGTTGACGCCCCAGGGTTTGTATTGCCGTGGCTGGATCGCTTTTATGAATCCGATGAAATTAAAATGGCCCTGGCCATGGAACAGGAAGAAAAATCCATAAACTTTCTTGCCGGTTTTTTCCCCATGGGCCCGGAAGCAGTTGAGCGCTCTTATGTGCGGGGAGTCCTGGAAAAAGACGACCACGGGCATTATAAAATGGCTGATTTCCACACCCGGTACGACATCTGGGCCACCTTTGAAGGCTTTAAAGATATTCCCGGGGAGGTCCGGCAGCAGCTCAATACCTGGGAATTTCAGCATTATTGTGAAAATCATGAAGTTTCAGTGGAAAAGCTCCGTAAGTACCGAGACCCCGATGCCGTTGATGCCACCACTCCCCGCTATCTGCTTTTAGATGAAGCCCTGAAGGTTTTAGAGGAAATCGATAGGGTCTATCTGTGGCCCTGCAATTGCCGGTCCATGATTAACGGCTGCAAAAAGCCCCTTTACACCTGTCTGCGCTTTGATAACAACCGGAATATCGGGTTTGAAATCAGCCGGGAAAAAGCCCGGGAAATCGTGCGGGATGCCAATAAAAAGGGGCTGATGCAGTGTGGTGAATTTGGCAGGGATAAAAACGGAAAGCGGTCTGGTGCCATCTGCAACTGCTGTGCGGACTGCTGCTTTCCCCATCAGCTTTCCCGGGAAAAAAAGGCGGAAAAAATATGGCCCTTCAGTCGTTATGTGGCCAGATATCAGCCGGAAAACTGCACCTTTTGCGGGGTGTGCAGCAGGCGTTGTCCCTTTGCTGCCATACATTTTCAAAAAAAAAACAGGACGGAATCGGCATGTTTATCTCTGAAAACGGATTTATGTCGGGGGTGTGGACTTTGTGCCACGGGGTGTCCCACCGGGGCTTTTGTGATGGATTCTCTTGAGCTCGCTGGTTGATTGAATTGTCATGCATATTCTTTTGATTCCTTGCATGGGCGTTTAATGAAAATTCATGGCAATGCCTGAGGTAGGGTACATAAAGAATTAGGACTTGTGAGATATTCTCAGCAGGATTTTTATCAATTATGCTTGAAATTAAAAAAAAATGGCCCTTTAAAGTGGGCACTACTTCCTTTATTGACCCGGGACCCATTGTTGACAATGTAAAAAAACTGGGGCCGGTGTTTGATGAGATTGAACTGCTTGTATTTGAAAGTCTGCCCTTTATGACAAAGGATGGCCCTGTGCCGGTGCTGCCCCAGCCCCATGAAATACAGGTGCTGGAGCGGCTTTCCCGGGAGCTTGGCGTGACTTACAATATCCATCTTCCTGTGGATGTTTCCCTGACATCGCTCTCTAAAAAGGAACGTATCCTGGGGGTGGACAGCATCAAACGGGTGGTGGATTTGTGCTCGCCCCTGACCCCTTCTACCCATACCCTGCATCTGGAATTTACCCCGGAGGATGCGGCTAAGGAGAAAGTGGGTCTGGAACTATGGCAGGATCGTGCCTTGGAAAGCCTTGAAACGCTTTCTCCCTTTTTGAATCATCCATCTGATATTTCCATAGAAACCCTGGAATATCCTCCGGAACATTTATTTAAAATACTTGATAATATTGAAGTGGATCTATGCATTGATGCCGGTCATTTGATTAAATATAATTATGATATCAAGATATTGTTTGATCGGTATGGCCACCGGGTACCCTTGATCCATCTCCATGGCGTGGATTTTTCCCATGAAAATCCCAAGGATCACCAGGGGCTTGATAAAACCCCCATGGACCGATTCCTGCCCACATTGGAGGTGTTAAAGCAGTTTCACGGTGTGCTCTCCCTTGAGGTGTTCAACCGCAATAATCTGCAAAATTCCGTCAATTATTTAAATCAGCTTTGATTCTATTGGGGATTCACAGGTTTGACGGGGTTGTGTTTTCTTGATTTTTGGAGGAGAAGGAGATATGGAAATTTCCGACTGGTTGGATGAAAAGGAAGAAGAGGGCCTATACGTGTCTCAAATCGAATTGGCCACCAATATGCCTTTTGATGAAGAACCCGATGAAATTGTTTTTTTCAGAAAAATTTCAGCCTTGTGGGTTCTTATGTACAGAGAATCATCCATTTTCTAAGGTTGAACCTTTTGGGAATTGGTATTATTGTAAAGGCCAAGACAAGAAAGCAGGTATTCATTCATCAGAAATGAAGTGGAGACTGTTTACAAAGAATAAAGATACTGCTCTCGAGGTTGCCAGATCGCGTATAGAATAAACCCTGACCTTTAGGATTGTGATAGCGCCTTATGATTATCATTTGAGGTCACCTACTCCTCCTAAAGCAGAGATTCAGAAGGGGCTTATAAAAGCCCAGATGGAAATCATCTACTTTATATTGCCCCCCCTATTTTTTCCAGGGACCGGTATTGGTCAACTGATTTTTTCCGGTTTATCAATTAAGGGCCACAAAAATTTTTTCAAGACGCCATCCTGCAGGATGGGGGGTGTTGCATGGCAGTGTTAAATATTGCTTTTTTTCAACACTTTGTTTCACATAGAGAAAAAAGTTATCCTTGTTGATGGGACGAATGTACGGGCTTTTTGCAAGATGTGGTTGGCTGGAGGAAACAGCCTTAAAGAAACAGCCCTTTCTGGTGTATTCTAGGTAGGTCTTGTCATTGAGTTTGATATATTTATGCTTTGTGGATGTATCGTAGTAAGCCTTCCCAGTTGCCCTGGTCCAGTTGCTTCTATACTCAAAATCGGTGGTGTTTTGTTGGCGTATGTTTTGAATGATCCTATTTGCTTTGCTAATGTCATATCCTGCATTGGCCCCTGCAATTTCTTTGATGAGCATTTCTCTGTTTTTTTTAATAAATATTGCATTTTTTTTGTTGTCTGGATAAGCATTTTCTTTTGTATTAACCTTCGGTAATTCCGCCATTGTAAAATAAAATGTTTCCAGGCACGTGACAGCGTTGGATGCCGCTGCCAGGTCCACATCTTCACTTGTCCATGCACTGGTCGGCAGCAAAAAGGTTAGGTACAGTGCCGTTAAAAGTTTAAAAAGATTCATGATTCCCTCCTTTTCCTTTAATGATATACCAAACTCAGCGGCGGTATTGCGATTTGACATTTCCTTTGCAAGCATTTTGGGGGAAATTCAGTTCTGGATCTGCTGCCTGCAATGCTGAGATATTGTCTTTGTGATTACCATTTTTGCAGAATCACTGCCAAAAATGCTTATCAGTGGGTATTAGGGTATTAATTTTTATGGAAGCAGTGCGGATTAGATAATTTTTGGAAGAATTAAGACCAAGTGCATTTGATATAGCAAGATATCAAACCTGAGAAGTCGATGTGCAAGGAAGATGATCTTTCTGAATCGTATTTATAACTTGAATTTAAATTATAATATAAAACTGTCTTTTTATTGTCAATAAATAAATGTTCTTGGGCGGGTCCGGGAAGAGGCCATGGAATCAGCCATTGAGTTGCTGAAACTGGTTTGAACTTGATACAGACCAGTTGTGAGCTTAAAGGTGAATTTATGCTTTTAATTGCCGCAGGACTGATCATCCTTATTACACTCCCAATGCGCTGGGAGTGGCTGCCCCGGGCCATCTAACGGCATTGCCAAGGCCAGGCCCCTGCATCATCCAGGTTATGATTTTAATGACGACATTCTCTCCATGGGGGCTGCCGCTGCTCTGGTCGCTAAGAATGTCAACCACAAGGTGATGGATCAGCTGGAGACCTATCTGCTGGAAGAGGAAAAAATTTTTGAAGGTGAGATCTGGAAAAATATTACCAGGTCAATGATGCCATTCATCACATACGATCTCGCACACCCTTGACATGATAAAAACTTGAAAAATCATTTTTCCCCACAAAGCCCATCTCCAGATTGACATACCATCCGGAAATAAAGGTGCAGCGGTCGCTGCTCCATAAATAGGTCTGGCGGGTGTCAAATATGGGTTCGAGGCAATGGCCGGTGCCCTGGGGCAGGGGAGACAGGATGGTGATGAGTTCCTCAATGGTGGGCAGACGCCAGGCCGATGCAGTTTTTCCCTGGTGGTTCAGTCCTGCAATGTAATCATGGGCATCCTTCCAGTTCATGGGGTAGGGCGATCCCGATGTCTGCCATACCAGACCGGTGACATGATCCAGCACCTGATCGGTTTCAATTTTTTCAAAATTGTTTTTCAGAAAGGTGGTCGGTGTCATGAGGGCTGTCAGGTTGAAACGTTTAGGCGCATCGCCTTCAAAGGTTTTAATGGGGGTTTTTCGGGGGGGATCACAGGATATCTGCAGTGGCCGTTCATCCAGAAAATCCTCTGGCAGGGTGCACATGAGCTCTTTTTTTTCAAGCCATTGGTGTTTTAATTTTTCCAGTTCCATGGCCATGTCCCCGGATGTCTGGAATCGGCGGGAGGGTTCGGGGTGCATGGCTTTTTGAAAAAACATATTCCAATGTTCATTCAGATCACCGTTGTACAAGCTGGCCAATACCTGGTTGTTTTCGGGCAATATGCCGGTGACCATGCGAAACAGCATCACCCCCATGGAGTAAAGATCGCTGGTTTCCGTGGCCTGGTCCGGGTTTTTTTCCTGCTCTGGTGCCGCATAATAGGGCGATCCCACCTTGACGCTGCCATGGACCTTCACTGTTTCTCCCCGTAGTTTGGATAAGCCGAAATCCCCTATTTTAACCCCATCAAGTTCCGTTAGCATAATATTGAAGGGTTTTATATCCCGGTGAATGATACCTGACCAGTGCAGACAGCCAAGGCCATCCAGGATCTGCCGGGCATAATCAAAGGTTTTTTCAAGGCTTAAAATCCGTGTGGGCTGTTCGGTTTCCATGGATTCCCCCATCAACTGTCCCAGATTGTTGCAGTAGAAATCCATGGTGTAGAACAGCTTACCGTCTGATCGATCAAAATCAAAGAGTTCCAGTATGTTGGGGTGGCGGATTTTTGCCATGGTAATGGCTTCCTGGGTGAAAATTGCTTCTACGGCTTCCTGGCCCATCACTGATATTAAAAGAGGATTGGGGTCAAGATATTTCAGGGCACCGATTTTCCCGGTGACCGGGTACTGGATTTTAAAGACTTTCCCCATGCCGCCCTGGCCGAGCAGGCCTGTTACAGTGTATTTTCCTATTTTTTTCATGGTCTTCTTTTGTCTTGTTTATGGATTGCAATGTGTGATCATTCAGTTTTTTTAATCCGGATCAGGGTGATAATTTATTTGCAAAAGATTCGGGAAGACCCGCATCAATGATTTTCTGCATGGTTACTTTATAAGGGTAGGGCACATAGATGACCTCAATGCTATGGGATCTGGTGTGATATATGAGTACTTTGGCGTCTTTATTGGAGTCCCGGGGCTGTCCCACACTGCCGGCGTTGATAAGATATCGATATTTTCTGTTCAGCGCTTCACCTTGCCGGGCCAGGGGCCGACGCTGGAGTTTTCCGTGGTTTGTGCATTCAATGATTTCAAGTTCATGGGTATGGCCACAGAAACAGATGGACTGGCCCATGTCTGAAATTTTTTTGGCAAGGAGTCTGTCAGACAATTGAAAGGGATATAAAAAAGGAGATCGGGGGGGCACCCCATGGACAAATCGAAGGGCATCTTTTACCATGGCGGTTTCATGGGTGTGGATGGATTTTACATGCTTTAAAGATAGATCTGCAGTGGTTTTGACAACTGAGTTGCGGGCCACCGGGTTGAACCAGTTAAGAAAACGAGGATGTTTGATGACCATCTCGTGGTTGCCAAGGATGGATTCTACTTTTTCCCGGGCAAGCATGCCCATGACTTCATTGGGGTTTGGGCCATATCCGATGTTATCTCCCAGGGAGATGATGCGGTCCACGGCACAGGATTGAAGGCGCTCCAAGACTGCTGTCAATGCTTCCAGGTTTCCATGAATGTCAGAGATAATGGCAAGGTTCACTTTTTTTCCAGATCAAATGGGGGCTAAGTTTATTTGGCCCATCAATTGTGACGGCTGGCCCATGTTATAATCAAGCCCAGACAATGCTATACCGGGCGTGAATCAAAATCAAACAAAAAAAAAAATTAAGCCCCATCACAAAGTCGGCCCCCCTGGATCACCCATTGTCAGGGGGGCCGATGTCATGGTTAATCTGGATTGTTTCGGCAAATCAGGCGGATTGGATTAACTTATTAAAACCCCTGTGTGTATGCAACACATCAGGCAAGACTTGGATAAAGTGTTACCAAACGATCTCCCAGCATCTGTGCCAGGCGTTTGTAAAGAAGGCTTTCGCTTGAAGGCGATTTTGCCAGATTCTCCAGAAAACTGTTTTTTTCAATTTTAATGGCTTTTACCGGCTCCACGCACAGGGCCGTTGCCGAATATTTTTCCCTGCCCACCAGGGAGGACCATCCAATAACCATGCCCGCATCCTTTGCCATGAAAACCACAGGCCCCTCGGTGCCGATGCTCAGCTTGATGCGACCTTTAATCAGTACATAGAAAAAATCTGCTGTCTCGTCCTGGTTGAACATGACAGTCCCGTCGTCAAAATCCACTTTTTCTGCCTGGTTCATGACGTCTTTTACAAACTCACCGTCCATTCCCCAGAAAAGATCTCCTTGAGTAAGATACATATTCCCCCCTTTTCCTGCCATGATTTGCCGAAATCTGCGATATTCTTTGTATCTTTGTTTTAAAGTTAAATGGTGGGATAGATGCTTTCCCTATAACCTACATGGCTGTAATCGCCACAATGAAAAATAAAATCTCTATGATTTCAAAATCTTGTGCCGGATTAAATGTAAATCCATATGTCCTGGAGGACATAAATAAGCAGGGAAATGGTATGATGTAGCACCCAACGCTTACCAGATCCGGCCCTGTGGATCTTTTGCCCTGTTTTTCTGGTCGAGGCCTGGAGAGCGTCTGCTGAAAGGGAAAAATCAGGTTGAAATGAGTCGGTGAGTCGGCTGTGGTGGTTGCTTTTACCGATGATGAACATCAGAGTTATTTACATCAGATGCAGGCGTGATGAAGCCTATGAAAATTATAGTTTCTATTATATAGAATTGGTTGTTCCTGTCAAGTGAAGAGAACAAAATCAGGCTTTGCCCAGCCATTACCCAAGCCTGATTTATCTTTGATCTGGGGATCACAAGTGCCGGTGGGGGCTTGGTCACAAGATGGGCCACCCTGGGGAGGGGTCAGGCTTGCGTTATTGACGTTTTCGTTTGAATTTAGCGTTATTCTTAGATACTTGTCAAAAACACAATAACACAAGCCTGACCCCGTTGGTCCGCCAATTGAGATGAATGGCCCATCTTATGAGCAAGCCCGCCGATGGTCATCGGTGATGGTCTCAAATTTTCCCCGGGTCAGCCGGAGTAAGTCTTCAGGGGCAAGTTCAATATCAAGCCCCCTGCGACCGGCACTGACATAAATGGTGGGAAAGTCTTTAGCTGCGCCATCAATGATGGTGGGAAGGGGTTTCTTCTGCCCCAGAGGGCTGACCCCTCCCAGCACATAACCGGTGGAACGCTCCACCTCCGCCGGGGTTGCCATGGTTGCTTTTTTGGCATCACAGGCCTTTGCCATGCGCTTCATGTTCATCATGGCAGCAACCGGGATGACTCCCACGGCAAGGACACCGGTGTCCAGGCACACCACAAGTGTTTTAAACACCTGTTCTTCCGGCACCTGAAGTTTCAGAGCTGCTTCAATGCCATAGGACTCGCTTGCGGGATCGTGGGTGTATTTATGTATATTATGGATAATCTTAGCTTTTTTTGCGGCATTGATACCAGGTGTCATAAGATTTTTTCTCCTTTCAAATAAACATCTCCTGGCTGATGGCCTCACCCGGGGGAATATGAAGAAAAAATTCCGGGTCATGGGGACCATAAAGAAGTTGTTTGAAAAAAGCCAGATCGCTTGTCACCTCCGTCAGGGTCATGTCAAAGAATGCGGCATTTTTATTTGCCTGATCCCATATGGGGGCCATGTCCGTTCCCGGGGAGGTGATCAGGGCAAAATGGCTGTAATGCTTCAGCTCTTCTTTCATGCCCCATTCCGACATTTTCTGTCCCATTTTAGGGGTGTATTCCTGTTCCATGATGGCCAGGGGATCTTTTTTATTTAAAATGGTCCCGGGGGTAAGATAATAGTGGGCTGTGCCCAGACCTATTCTGGATTTTCCCTTGCCCACAAATCCCAGAAAAAGATCCAGGCAGTCATGGACCCTTGGCACAATCAATGTGGCCCGGGGAGAACTGACCCCCACAACTCCGTTGGAACAAAGGCCATAGCCTAAAACAATTTTGTCATACCGGTTTGAAATCCCATGAATCTTTTCCTGGAGGACTTCCGGAATTCTGGCAGGGGTTCTGTGAAGATCCGTATCCAGAAAGTGTATGTCCGGCCCGTTGTCATCCGTTATAAGGGAGGTGAACTCATGAAGAAGAGATCCACAGGCAATGACGGCATGGGGTAAGGCACTGGTTTGAGGCTGAGTCATCAGTTCTTGATCCCGTGGTATTGTTTTGCCGGTGGAAATCCCATGCTTGTGACAAAACTGTTCATGAAATTCGGAGAATCCGCCAGCTGGACATGTTCCATCTTGTCCAGGGCTGTTTCCAGAAAAAGTCGCTGGGAGCCATGGGTTAAAAGGATGGTACTGCCGTCAATGGACGCATTGCCGCAAAATATCACTTTATCTGCGGCGTTGGGGGGAAGAAGGCCGATTCGTTCCATGTTTGAAGGTTTCAGGTAATTGCCGAATCCCCCTGCCACATAGATGCTGTCAAGATCATCGCAGCTGATCCCTCCGGTTTGCAGGATAATATCAATGCCTGTGCGCACCGCGCCCTTGGCCAACTGTATCTGGCGGATGTCTTTCTGGGTCAGGTGGATGCCTTCTCCGTAGACAAAGGCCAGTTGATCATCCAGGGCCACCACGGAGGTATTGTTTTCATCTTTGTCTGAAATTCTTCCCGAGGTGTCCAGAATACCGGTGGACAGAAGGGCTGCAATAAAATCCACAATCCCGCTGCCGCATACGCCTTTTACTCTGCCACCGCCAATGGTCTGGAATTTTATCTCCCCATTGACAACCTCTACTTTTTCCACAGCCCCGTCCGTGGCCCGCATACCTGTGGAAAGCCCCATGCCTTCAAAGGCCGGACCTGCAGCGGTGGAGGTGGTAAATCGTTGCCCTTTTACGTTGAGGCACATTTCTCCGTTGGTGCCCATGTCAATGTAGAGAATGGATTTACTGTCATCAAAAAAATCAGGGCATAAAATCAGCCCTGCGGTGATATCTGTCCCCACAAAGGCATGCATCACCGGGGGGAGGTACACCCGGGCATCCTTGTTCACTTTAAGCCCGAACTGGTCTGCCGGGTAGGTGGTGCCCCCCTTGATGTCAAAGGTAAAAGGTACCCGCCCCAGGGGGGTGGGATCTATTTTGGCGGCCAGCTGGAGCATGGTGGTGTTGGCGCCGATGGTGACATCTATTATTTCATCGGGATGGGTCTGGGTGGTTTTGCAGGCCTGGGCAAGGAGTGAGTTTAATTTGTTCTGCACCAGAGACCCCATTTCATCAAGGCCATCCGGGGTTTCAGCGTACTGGATGCGGGTGAGCACATCATGGCCGTGTACCACCTGGGGATTAAGACTGGAACCCGATGCCAGGATTTCGCCTGTTGTAAGCGATACAAGGGAGATAACCATGGTGGTGGTGCCGATGTCAATGGCAAGACCCTTGGGCGTGTAATGGGAAAGCCAGGTATCAAGGTGTGTTTTATCTGATGCTCTGTCATGCACCAGGAAAAATTTTTCCTGCTCTTTAATTAATTGAACGGCGGGCTGGGCACCATTTTGTTTGATCAGGTTGTTTTGAAGTAGGATACGTCCCTGATTACGTTCGGCTTTATCGTATACAAAATTGTCTTCCAGGCGGATGGTGATA
This sequence comes from uncultured Desulfobacterium sp., assembly GCA_963674605.1. Taxonomy (GTDB): domain Bacteria; phylum Desulfobacterota; class Desulfobacteria; order Desulfobacterales; family Desulfobacteraceae; genus Desulfocicer. The sequence continues at coordinate 5,218,009 of OY771474.1, forward strand.
TCTTTTTCTGCAATTGCCTGGCAGGCCAGTCGCAGGCCCTTTTTATCATCCGTTTCTGAAATGTCCTCATGGGGGGTGGATGGTACATGTTCCGGGGGATCCACCCACACCTTGCATGCCCCGCAAACTCCCTGTCCGCCGCAGGGGGTTTCAATGGCGATTCCCGCCCGTTCCAGACCATTATGGAGGGTTTCTCCATGGTTCATTTCCACTGTAACCCCGATGGGTTCCACACATATGGTTATCATGAAATCATTACCTTTAAGCCGTGAAACCCAAATATTCATATTCAGGAAATAGGCCTTGCTTCCGGCAAAAAAAACTGGCCGGTTCGTTAAAATATTGAGTCTGATACTATTTTAAAAACACGATAAAAATAATGATTTCATGGAAACTGTCAATGTTTTTCAGGATCTGGACAGTTTTTTTTAAAGGGTTACTTTGGTTTCTGGCCAGGGATGACCGTTCCATGTAGTTGCAGAGGTTTTGAACAAGCTCACATGGGGCGCATTCCCATTTTCCCGGTTCGCGCTTAATCAGAGAGGGGTCAGGCTTGCGTTATTGGCGCTTTTGTTTAAATTTGCCTTTAAATACAGGCTTTTGACAAAATCACAATAACACAAGCCTGACCCCGTTGGCCCCACCAACTATGACAAGCAAACCATATTGTGACCAAACCGGGAAAATGGGAATGCGCCCGCTCACATGAGTATTCCCGATGGCAATTGCGCGTTTCTACAGTTGACACCCTCTCTTCTGATCCATTATAATGCAATCTAAGGTGTACGAATCACATCATAGGTTTGTTCTTGAATGGACATAAATTTCTTTTGAATTGTTGCTCTTCCGTTTCCAACACGATTATAAACGGAATTCTTCCCCATCTTTCTCCATGAAAAATGTTGACCCCACTACCTTCGGTCTCAGATGAAGTATACCGTTGTTTGATGTGATTTTATAAGCCTATCTATAAAAGAGCTGGAACTTTCTCACACCTCCGGCTAAATTTTCGATTCTGCTGCTCCAATGATTGTTCCTGGTGGTCGGTGTTGTGTGATGAACCCCGCAAGGTGAAAGGAGGTACCATGGAATCAAAAAGACGGAAAACCAATCAGATCATAGAAGATCGGGTTAAGAAATGGGAATATGAAAAGACCCAGTTTCAAACCAAAGCCGCTCCCATCAGACCGGTGGTGAGCATTTCCAGGGAAGCGGGAAGCGGTGGGCGAATCATTGCAGAGCGCCTTGCCCAGAAGCTTGGATTTGATCTTTTCCACCAGGAAGTGGTCCATGAGATGGCAAAAAATGCTGATATCAGTGTCCGTTTCATTGAAACCCTGGATGAAAGGGGGCTAAACACCCTGGATAATTGGATCGCTTCACTGGTGGATGAACGGTATCTCTGGCCGGATCAGTATCTGCATCACCTGATGAAAGTCATTGGAACCATTGGAAAGCATGGTAACAGTATCATTGTGGGGCGGGGAGCCAATTTTATTCTACCCCCCGAGGTGAAGATCAGTGTCAGAATCATCGCTCCTTATGAGTTTCGCTGTGCCCATGTGGCAAAGGAGTTTAACCTGACACCGGATGAAGCCGCCCGGCGAATCACCAAGACAGAATCCACCAGAAAGTCATTTATCTGGAAATATTTCAATGCATCCATTGCTGATCCTGAAAACTACGGGCTGGTTATCAATACCGGGGTGCTCTCCATGGATGATTGTGTTGAGATAATTGAAAAGGCGGTCGAAAGGAGATTGAAACAATGAAAAGTATACTGGTTTGATCGCGAAGGCCTGCCAGAAATGACGGATTGCTAAATCTCTGAGCAAGCTCCCATAATTTTAACTAAAAGAGATTTTTCCGGGGTGATGTCCTTGGAAAAATCTCTTTGTTTTTTGATATTGACATAATCGTCCACCTTGTTTAAAAGGGAGAATTTGTCCTTTTTAAAATGGAAAAAATCATGTCCATAATCGCCGCAGCCAGTCCTTTTTTTCTTTTGTTTTTATCGACCCTGATGCTTTCCATGGCAGGGGCCCTGCAAAATACCCTGTTGAGTGTCAGATTAAGTTATGCCGGGTGGGATGAGCAGATCATTGCCATCACCATGTCGGGGTATTATGTCGGGATGATCCTTGGATTTTTCATTTGTCAGGAGATCGTAAAAAGAGTGGGCCACATAAGGGCATTCACCACCTTTGCTGCCACAACAGCCTTTATTGCCATTGCCCATGGTCTGTATGATCTGCCCCTTTTTTGGTTTGTACTGCGGGTGTGCAGCGGCATCTGCATTGCCTCTTTATACATGGTGGTGGAAAGCTGGGTAAATGAACTGGTGGCCTCCGAGGTCAGGGGGCGTGTGCTTTCGCTTTATATGGTTGTTGTCTACTTTGGCAATGGACTGGGGCAGATGATGCTTAATGTGGCTCCCATTGAAGAAAATATCCTGTTCATGGTGCTGGGGATGCTCTTTTCTCTTTGCATTGTTCCCATTTCTCTGACCCGGGCCATTTACCCCCAACCTTTATCTGTGGTGCATTACAATCTTTTAAAACTGCTGAAACTGGCACCCTTTGCCATGTTCGGCAGTTTTGTGTCCGGCATGATCAATGGATCGTTTTATGTCATGGGACCCCTTTATGCCCTTGGAATTGGCCTTGATATTGCCCGGGTTACGGTATTTATGACAGTAACCATCTGGGCCGGTCTTGTATTTCAATGGCCTGTGGGCATTGTTTCTGATCGGTTTGACCGGCTGGCAGTGCTGTCTGTACTGGGGTTTTTTACAGCAGTTATATCCTCTGCCATTGCCCTTACCGGTCATCTGGATTATGGTATGCTCTTGGGGTTAACCGCGTTGTTTGGGGTTGTTTTTTCCATTTATCCCGTGGCAGTTGCCAGGGCCCAGGATAATATTGACACGGAGAACATTGTGCCCATCAGTGCTGCCCTGATTCTTTGCTACAGTGTGGGTTCCGTCATTGGCCCGGTTGTTTCTTCTGGTGTAATGAAGGCCACTGCGCCTTCGGGATTGTATCTCTTTTGTGGCCTTTGCTCTGCAATCCTCGGGGTTATGGCCCTTTACTTCAGGAGGCATCTGAGTGTGGATACCAAGGATCTGTCTGCCTATGTGCCCATGCCTCGGAAATCACCGGTTATAAGTTCCCTGCACCCTGAACACTGGGAGGATGATGACCGGGAATAACTTGATTTTGGGCTTGCTCATAACATGGGTCATCCTTGGTGGGTCTCAGCCTTGCGTTGTTGATGTTTTTGGTTGAATTTCCCTTTGGATACAAGTTTTCGTCAAAAGCATGAAGCCTGATAAAAGACTCAGTCCTCAACAACACAAGCCTGACCCCATTTCTCCACCAAATGTGACGAGTGACCCATGCTATAACCATGCCTGGCTTGTTTCATTTCTGGAAGAAAGGAGGTTTTTTTGATGAGAGCAATACGTCCGGAAATTTCTACCGGTTTATTCCGGCGGTCCATGGCCGCATCCATGGCGATGTGGGGGGTGGTATTGGTTTGTCTGATGATACTCCCCTTTACCGTTTGGGGAGACGTGGGTGAAAAAATAGAGGTGTTTGTCAGCATCGCGCCCCAGGCAGACTTTGTGCAGCGCATCGGCGGGGACCGCATTGAGGTTTCTGTGCTGGTGCCGCCGGGCAAGAGTCCTGCCACCTACGCACCGTCATCGGAGCAGATGCTAAAGCTGTCCAGGGCTTCACTTTTGTTCACCGTGGGGGTGCCCTTTGAATCTGCCTTGATACCCAAAATAAAGGCCATGGCTCCGGGGGTTGATATTGTGGATACCCGGCGGGGTATTTCTCTGCGCACCTTTGCTGACAGCAGGGAACTTAACCATGAAGACACAGATGATCACGAATCTGCACAAGAGCACTCCCATGGTAGAGAAAACATTGATCCTCATATCTGGATGAGTCCAAAGCTGGTGAAACAGCAGGCAGGGACCATGTGCGAAGCCCTTTGTTCTCTGGCCCCGGCTGACGCGTCTTTGTTTAGAAAGAATCTGGAGGCATTCCAGCGGGATCTTGATTTTCTGGATCAGAAGATCAGGCAAGTGCTTCTTCCCCTCCGTGGACAAACCCTTTTTGTATTTCATCCGGTATTTGGTTATCTTGCCGATGCCTATGGATTAAAACAGCTTGCTGTGGAGCGGGGGGGAAAAACCCCGAAAGGAAAAGATCTGGTGTCTTTTATACAGATGGCCCGGGAGAATCAGGTGCGGGTGATCTTTGTGCAGCCCCAGTTTGACCAGCGGGTGGCAGCCAAGATTGCATCTGCCATTGGGGGAGCCGTGGTTCCCCTGGACCCCCTGGCCCGGGATTACATGGAAAATCTTTCCCGTATGGCCCGGACTATTCAGACTTCCCTTGGGGCCCATTGATTTATTGTAAGTATTCGGCCGGCACCCCAGATTCACCTGTTGGGGCCTGTTCACATAGCATTAGTATGCTATGCACTCCCAGGTACGCGAATCTGGGGCACTGGCCAAACATTTATTATTCCTGTTATTCGGAACCCATGGGGACTCAATTGTTTTTATGGGGTCGGGCAAGGTGACTGTGATGTCTCCCATGAGCTGGTGCTTCATCCTCAGTTGTTTTTATGGGACCGGGGAATCCCCAGGCTTTGAAGTTCCTCCAATACCCATTCAACCATGGCATTTAGACGACCTTCAATCACCGGGGTAAGCTCGGGATGCAGGGTGGATATGTCCTGGGGTTCAACTCCCAGAATCACTGTTTCGGGGATATTACCCATGAGTCTGCAAAGGCTTAATGCCTCCAGAAGATCCACCTGGTGCATGGAGTTTTTTCCCAGAATTCTGTTGGGAATCTCTTCTCCCTCAAGTCGGTGGAAATCACCGGGTTTGCTTTTGTTGAGAATCGTGTCCACCACAATGAGCTTGTGGGCATGGGAGATGACCCCCAATAAATTGACCCCCAGCACACCGCCGTCCACAATGGTGACATGATCCGGGAAAATATAATCCTTTTCAAGCTGTTCCACGACTTTGATGCCAAAACCATCGTCGGAGTAGAGTATATTACCCACCCCCAGCACCATGATTTGCGATTCCATGAAATTTTCTCCCTGCATTGCAAGCATAAAGCCCGGTCCATCTGATGGCCCGGGCTTTGGAATGTTAATGTATAAACATTTGATGATTTGTTTGTTGTGGCCAAGCCCTGTTTTTACTTGAACATCAAGCGTTAAGACCTGGTTTAATGCGGTGGTCTATTCAGATCCAGGTATATTAGCCTTAAATAACCTTGATTTTATAGGTTTCGTTGGTGTGTGGATCAATGACATGCACAGCACAGGCAATGCAGGGATCATAGGAATGAACGGTTCTTAAAATCTCCAGTGGTTTTGAGGCATCTGCAATGGGGGTGCCGATGAGGGATCGTTCCACAGGTCCCTTGTTACCCTTGGCATCGGCCGGTCCGAAATTCCATGTGGAGGGAACCACATACTGGTAATTTTTGATTTTACCGCCTTCAATTTCTATCCAGTGGCCAAGGGCTCCCCGTGGGACATCATTGAGACCAAATCCCTTGCCCTTGTCCGGCATGGTCCAGGATTGATAGGTCTTTTTATCACCCTTGGCGATATTTGATTTCAGGGTATCAATCCATCCACCCATGGCATTTCCGATCAACTGGGTTTCAATGCCCCTGGCGGCGGTTCTGCCCAGGGTGGAAAACAAAGCTTCGGCACTCACACCAAGGGTTTTTAGGACGCCATCCACGGCTGTTTTTGCGGAAGGATCTCCCTTGCCATAGGCCACAAGAACCCTTGCAAGGGGTCCGACTTCTGCTGCAAGACCGTCGTATCGAGGGGCTTTAAGCCATGTGTACTGTTTTGCCGTGTCGTAACTGGTTTCTCCCTGGATGGGCTTTGTCTCTCCCTCAAAGGGATGTCTGGCGCTTCCCTTTTCATACCATGCCCGGGTCACATCTTCGGTGATCCGCTGGGTGTCCATGGCTTCCACTTCAAGGCCCTTGCGGATGAAACCGGCGGGCATGAGTTTTTCTTTTTCCGCCGCGTCATTGGCAAAATCACCATAGGCAAGGAAGGCGTTATTGTTGCCACCGATGGCACCCCAGTCCTTGTAGAAGGAAGCCACAGCCAGGAGATCCGGTATATATATTTGATCGATGAATTCAGTGGTTTCCTTCCAGATGGACTCAAATTCTGCAATGCGGGTGACATTGAGATCTGCCACCGAGGTGACCCCGCCCACCACCAGAAACTGGGGATGGGGATTTTTGCCGCCGAAGATGGCGTGCATGCGCGCGGCCTTTGCCTGGAGCTGCAGGGCTTCAAGGTAATGGGCCGTGGCAAGCAGGTTGGCTTCTGCCGGCAGCACATAGGCGGGATGTCCCCAGTATCCATTATTAAAGGGGCCCAGCTGTCCGCTGGACACAAAGGTTTTGAGTTTTTCCTGAACGCTTTTGAAATACTCGCTTTTCTGGTGACGTCCACTGACATTGGCCGAAAGCTTTGCCGTCTTTACAGGGTCTGCGCTTAATGCGCTGACAATATCCACCCAGTCCAGTGCGTGGAGATGATAAAAATGAACCAGATGATCGTGCTGGAACTGTGCACCATGCATTAAATTTCGGATGAGACGTGCATTTTCAGGGATGGTGATGTTACAGGCATCTTCCACGGCCTTCACCGAGGCAAGGGCATGAACATAGGTACACACACCGCAGGAACGCTGGACAAAATGGTGGGCATCCCGGGGGTCTCTGCCTTTGAGCATCATTTCAATGCCCCGGAACATCTGCCCGGAACACCAGGCATCTTTTACCTTTCCATTTTCAATCTCCACCTCTATTCTCAGATGGCCTTCGATCCGTGTGATGGGATCGATTACAATTCTTTTACCCATAATAATATCCTCTATATAATGAGATTTTTCAGATTTTTACAGCAAAATTGATTTTTTTGAGGGACTGAACAGTGTTTGATTTTCCGTTTAATCTGGGCACAAAATGGAAAATATCTCTGTATGGACTTTAAAAACGGTAAATCTTGAATGATGTCTTGGATTCTTATCCCTCTTCGTAGAACGGTGTCATGGCATCCCAGAAATCGGGCTCACTGCACCCAATGCAGGGGTGTCCTGCCTGGATGGGAAAACTGGCACCGTCGTTAAATTTTGCTGTGGGACAATTATTATAGGTTTCAGGTCCTCTGCATCCCATTTTATAGAGGCAATACCCCATTTCAGCCTCTTTGGAGCCAAATTCCTCAACAAATTCGTCATTTTCAAAATGCGGCAGTCTGGGACAGCGGTCGTGGACGGTGTCTGCATAGGCAAACAGAGGACGGCCCAGTTCGTCCAGTTCAATCTTTTCCTTGTTGAGATATTTCACAATGGTTGACAGCAGATTCAGGGGGTTGGGCGGACATCCTGGCAGGTTAATGGTGGTAATGCCTGTGGCATCCTTTACGCCTTTGTATCCGCCGGGATTGGGAGCAGCCGCCGGGATGCCGCCATAGGCAGCGCAGGTGCCAAGGGCGATGGTGGCCGCAGCCCTGGGAATAATGGATCTGGCGATTTCCAGAAAGGTTTTGTCCGCCACTTTACCATAGGAGCCATTGAATTTTGTGGCAATGGAGCCTTCCACAACGCATACAAATTTTCCATCATATTTTTCAACGGCATCGTGCAGGGATTTTTCCGCCTGGTGTCCTGCGGCGGCCATGATGGTTTCATGGTATTCCACGGAAATGATTTCAAGGATGATGGCTCCCACATTGGGGGTCCTTAAAAAGGCCTCTGAACATCCGGTACATTCAGCAAAGTGAAGCCAGATGACCGGCGGACGTGGGGCTGCCGCAGCTGTTTCAATGGCATTTACCACCTGGGCTGTGCAGGATATTGACAGGCCCATGGATGCTGTGAGTGCGGTGCAGTACTTTAAAAAAGCGCGTCTGGAAACCCCTTTTTTTTCCAGGTTTTCATAAAATTGCCGGTTCTCATGTTCTTTTTCCATAGCAACTCCTTGATGCGGTTCAGGTTATAAGTTCGGCATAGGGCCTTGTGGGACGGTCGTTGTATATTTCAGATTTTCCTGATTGAAGGAATAAACCCGTATCAGGAGTTTGTTTTATTGGAGTTGGTTACAACATCTACCCGCCATCAAAATTCGGCGGAGCGACTGGGCCAGGTCTGTGTTATTGAGGTCTGATATTTTTTCAGGCTTCATGCCTTTGTCAAAGGTCTGTGTTTAAATCCAAATTTCAACAAAAGCGTCAATACCGCAAGCCTGACATTACCCAAAAGTGGCCCATGTTGTGATTAGATCCCGTTTGATGAATCCGTTATGGGTATTTTTATTACATGGGGTATGCCTTTAAATGTTTTTTATTATTGGATAAAAGATTGTGCGAAGGCCATAATAAAAGGCGGGCTGTATATATAATTGTTGAAAGAAAGGGGGGGAGCCGCATTGTTGTAAAGCTGTCTCCTTATTTTGGATAAGTATGTGCGAAGTATGTATCTCGTGGGTCAGGTTAAGAAAACTTCTTGATAGAGTCGTATTGGTTTGTGGGATGTTTGTCAATAAAAAAACACTGTTCCCTTTTACTTGAAATGGGATTTCCCGGGGAGGGGGGAGTACGATGTGTCTGGAAAAAAGAACGATATAAAAAAAATAAACTGCCTTGATGCGTCATTGCCATCTTCTTGACATCTCCATTAAACTTGAATATTTATCCATCCTTTGATATTCATGGTTACTGGAAATTTTGGCATCTTTTATTTGCTGGTTGGGATTTCCTGGCCCAGGGTTTCGTGGTGAATGACCACCCCCACTCGATTGCTTTAAATCGAGTTTTACCTTTGCGTGTGATGGATATTTAAGGGCTCACCCTAACCTGAATTTAACGGGCTTGGTCACAACATGGGCCACGGATCGATGGGGTCAGGCTTGTGTTATTGTGCTTTTGACAAGGTTTTGTATTTACAATAAAATTTAATCAAAAGTGTTAATAACGCAAGCCTGCCCCCCCACCAAGAGTGGCCCATGTTGTGACCAAGCCCAATTTAACACATCCATAGGTCCGAAAAAAAACAGATGAGGAAGTCAACCCTGAACCATGTGAGGGTGCGAGGATAAGAAAGACAATGACTTTTGTAAAATCAAGACAAAAGACCCGGCAGATAAGGGTTGGTAACGTTCCTGTGGGAAATGGTGCCCCGGTTGCCGTGCAATCCATGACCAATACCCCCACCCAGGATGTGGCCGCCACCGTGGCTCAGATTGTGGGGTTAACCCGGGCAGGATGCGAGATTATCCGGGTGGCGGTGCCTGACATGGAAGCGGCCCGGGCCATTAAAGAAATAAAAGAACAGATTGAGATTCCACTCATTGCAGATATACACTTTGATTATCGACTGGCCATGGCGTCCGCCGATGCCGGTGCTGATGCCCTGAGAATAAATCCCGGGAACATCGGTGCGCGTTACAAGGTAAAAGCTGTGGCAGACTGCGCAAAGGCATTGGGTATTCCCATTCGGGTGGGGGTGAATGCCGGATCACTGGAAAAAGAGATTTTGTCCGCCATGGGTCCCACTGCCCAAGGCATGGTGGAAAGTGCCCTTAAAAATATTGCCATACTGGAAGATCTTGATTTTAATGATATTAAAATATCTTTAAAAGCCTCGGATGTGGAACGCACGGTGCAGGCTTACCGTTTGCTTTCAAAGCGATGCGATGTGCCTCTGCACGTGGGAGTCACCGAGGCCGGAGGGCTTTTTGCCGGTATTACCAAGTCCGCCCTTGGTATCGGGATGCTTCTGGCAGAAGGCATCGGTGATACCATAAGGGTGTCTCTTACCCGAGATCCCGTGGAAGAGATCCGTGTGGGTTGGGAAATTTTACGTGCGCTTAACATTCGAAAGCGGGGGCCGGAGATCATTTCCTGTCCCACCTGCGGCAGATGTAAAATTAATCTGTTTGACATTGCAAGGACAGTGGAGGATGCCCTTTTCAACTGCACAACGGACATAAAAGTGGCCATCATGGGATGTGTGGTCAATGGCCCGGGGGAAGCAAAGGAGGCAGACATCGGCATTGCCGGTGGTGATGGCCTGGGTATTCTTTTTAAAAAGGGAAAACTGATCAGGAAAGTAAGTCAGGATCGTCTTGTGGCGGTTCTGCTTGACGAAATAAAACAATACGAATCAGAATCTAAATCATCTGGAGGAATGTAAATGGGGAAAAAGGTTACAACAGCAATTACGCCAACAAGAGAAGAAGATTACCCGATGTGGTATCAGGAGGTGGTGAAAGCCTCTGAAATGGCCGAAAAATCCCCTGTGAGGGGATGTATGGTCATTCGTCCCTGGGGATATACCCTGTGGGAAAACATTTCTTCCCAGTTGGATGAAATGTTCAAGGAGACCGGGGTTAAAAATGCCTATTTTCCTTTGTTTATTCCATTGAGTTATCTGGAAAAAGAGGCCGAGCATGTGGAGGGGTTTGCCAAGGAATGTGCCGTTGTTACCCACCACAAACTGGAGCAGGGAGAAAACGGTAAACTGGTGCCCGCAGGTGAACTTGCCGAACCCCTGATCGTCCGCCCCACCTCCGAGACCATCATCGGAGAATCCATGTCAAAGTGGGTGTCAAGTTACCGCGATCTTCCGGTGCTGCTCAACCAGTGGGCCAACGTGGTTCGATGGGAAATGCGTACCCGAATTTTCCTGAGAACCAGTGAATTCCTCTGGCAGGAAGGCCACACAGCCCATGCCACGGAAGAAGAGGCAAGGGAACGCACCTTGATGATGCTTAATGTGTACACTAAGTTTGTGGAAGAATGCCTTGCCATGCCCGTGGTCCGGGGTAGTAAAACCCCGTCGGAACGATTTCCGGGGGCCGTTGATACCATGTGCATTGAAGGTATGATGCAGGACAAAAAGGCCCTCCAGGCAGGAACCTCCCATTTTCTGGGACAGAATTTTGCCAAGGGATCGGATATAAAATTTCAGAATGCCGATAAAGAAGAGCAGTATGCCTGGACCACCTCCTGGGGTGTATCCACCAGAATGATCGGCGGGATGATCATGACCCATGGCGATGATGACGGGGTGATCATGCCCCCCCGGGTGGCTCCTGCCCATGTGGTGCTGTTGCCCATTTTCAGAAATGATAAAGAACGCACCGATGTGATGGCTTACACCAATGATCTGGCAACGGCCCTGCGGGCTATTCGTTACCATGGCAGAAAAATTGTTGTGGAAATTGATGACAGAGACACCGGCGGCGCCAGGGGTTGGGAATGGATTAAGAAGGGTATACCCTTAAGAGCGGAGATAGGGCCCAAGGATATGGCCAATGATTCGGTTTTTCTGGGCCGAAGGGATAAAAGCGCCAGGGAAAAGACCGGGGTAAAAAAGGATGCTTTTCTTGGGGGACTGTGCCAATTGCTGGATGAAATTCAAGATACCTATTTCCAGCGGGCCAAGGCTTTCATGGCGGCCAATACCCTGGAAATTGATGACAACAAGGCCTTTTATGCGTTCTATAAATCCAGAAACGGCATCCACGGGGGGTTTGCTCTGTCCCACTGGTGTGGTAATGATGCCTGTGAGGCCAAAATTAAAGAGGATCTTTCTGTTACCATCCGGTGTATTCCCTTTGATTCCCCCACGGAAAAAGGTGAGTGCATCTGCTGTGGCAAGCCCAGTAATAAAAGGGTACTGTTTTCAAAGGCTTATTAACGAAAAAAAGATTTGGTCACAACATCTGCCGGCAGTCATGATGGGCGGGTCAATGGGGTCTGGCTTGTGTTATTGAGGCCTGACCCCTCCCCAGAATGGCAGAGGTTCTGACCAAGTCCGAAAAAGGTTCACCGCACTATGATTAGAATTACCGATATCATTGATATTATTATGGAATATAATCCCGATGCGGATTTTGGGCTCATTGACCGCGCCTATATTTACTCGGCCCGGGTCCATGATGGTCAGGTGCGCCTGTCCGGTGAACCTTATCTGTCCCATCCCCTGGAGGTGGCGGCCATTCTGGCCCACATGAAACTGGATGTGGAAAGCATTGCCGCAGGTCTTCTCCACGATGTCATTGAAGATACCCATGCCACACGGGAAGAAATCCAGGAGGTTTTTGGCCCGGGCATTGCCCACATTGTTGCCGGAGTGACAAGCCTGTCGCTTCTCACCGTTTCAGACAGGGTGGTGCAGCAGGCCGAAAGTCTTCGAAAGATGATTCTTGCCATGGCCGATGATATCCGGGTGGTTCTGATCAAGCTTGCCGATCGCCTTCACAATATGAGAACCTTGAAATACCATGAAAACCACGAAACCCAGGTGATCATTTCCCGGGAGACCCTTGATATTTATGCCCCCATTGCCTCCCGCCTGGGAATTTTCTGGATCAAGCAGGAGTTGGAGGATATTGCCTTTTACTATAGTCTTCCGGAAGAGTATGCGGCCATTGATTCCTTGGTGAACCGGGCCAAGGAAGAAAAAGAAGATTACATTGAAGAGGTCCGGAAAGAACTCACGGAAAGACTGGTCGCTGAGGGTATGGAAAATCTTTCCATAAAGGGGCGCTTCAAACAGCATTACAGTATCTATCAGAAGATGATATCCCAGAATCTGCCCTTTGATCAGGTTTATGACATCATTGCCTTTCGGGTGATTCTTGATCGAAAATCCCAGTGTTACCAGGCCATGGGCGTAATCCATGACATGTGGAAGCCCATTCATTACAAGTTTAAAGATTACATTGGGGTGCCCAAACCCAACCTGTATCAGTCACTGCATACCACGGTCATGGGCCCCCGGGGGCAACGGGTGGAAATCCAGCTTCGCACCTGGGAGATGGACAGCATCGCCGAATCGGGAATTGCGGCCCACTGGAGTTATAAAGAGGGTGCCGCCATTGATGAAAAGACGGGAAAAACATTTGCCTGGCTTAGGAATCTGGTGGAAAACCAGGAAGAAGCTTCAGATCCCGATGAGTTTCTGGAAAATGTTAAAATAGATCTTTACCCCAATGAAATCTATGTATTTACCCCCGGCGGAGATATCCGTACCCTGCCCAAGGGTGCCACACCGGTGGATTTTGCCTATCAGGTCCACACGGAAGTGGGGGACCAGTGTACCGGAGCCCGGGTGAACGGCCGGCTGGTACCCCTGGCCCAGCCCCTGGAAACAGGGAGCACCGTGAGTATTATCACCACCAAGGGGCACCATCCCAGTCCGGACTGGCTTAATTTTGTAAAAACAGTGAAAGCCCGAACCAAGATTCGTCACTGGATTAAAACCCAGGAAAAGGAACGCAGTATTACCCTTGGCCGGGAAATGTGTGAAAAGCTTTTCCGGAAAAAGAATTTAAGTTTTAATTCCTTTGTAAAATCAGGTGAGGTAATTCAGGCCGCAGAATCCTTTGGATTTAGATTCGTGGATGATCTCATCGCCCAGGTGGGGTTTGGAAAAATTACTCCCCTTCAGGTTCTTCATAAAACCCTTCCCGATGAAGAAAAGGAAAAAGAAGATAAGCCGGGATTTCTGGATAAGGGACTGGATGGAAAAAGCAGACGAAGAACCCGGGAAGGCATTGTGGTCAAGGGACTTGATGATATTCTGGTTAAATTTTCAAAGTGCTGTAATCCGCTGCCGGGGGATGCCATTGTGGGATTTATTACCCAGGGGCAGGGGGTGGCGGTGCATAGAAAAAATTGCGTCAACAGCCTGAAAATGAGTCCGGAAAGGAAAATAGAGGTTCAGTGGAGCGAAGATTATACCGAATCTTACCCGGTGAGGATAAGAATTCGCTCCACTGACAGATCGGGGCTTTTGGCCGATGTGGCGTCAACCATTTCAAGGGCCAAAGCCAATATTATCAACGCCCACACGGAAACAAGTGATGACGGGGTCGTTAACAGTTATTTTACCATTGGCGTGGAAAGCACCGGACAATTGGGTAAAATAATATCTGATCTAAAACGCGTGAAACAGGTTAAAGCGGTAAAACGCGTGATCATTGCCGATTAGGGCGCTTTAACCACGTGGCCTGCTTTGATGCAGCTGGTGCATACATCAATCTTTTTTACCTGTCCTTCATACACCGCTCTTACCCGCTGCAGGTTGGGGTTGAAACGACGCTTGTTAATGTTATGGGCATGGCTGACATTGTTACCAACCATGGGTTTCTTACCGCATATCTTACATTCTTTAGACATTCTTGTCTTTCTCCTTATTGGAAATAATTAGTGTTTGAACGAAAATTCACCCACCTGCCGCGTTGCTGCACAAGGCTGAAATCCTCACGTACTACAGTACGCTCCGGTTTCAGCCCTGCTTGCCGCCTTGCATCTGGGCAAGTTTTCGTCCAAACACGACTTTTCGGTCAATCACTAATTACCGGAAGTTTCAAAACACATTCCTATACAACAAAAAGGGCGGAATGTAAACAAAAAGCAATTCTGATTTTACCTTAAAAAATTGCGGGGGGCGTAAACCATCCCCGGACTGACAAAATCAGTATTGTTTTGTTTACACGCTATTCCTGATTTATTTTTTCCTTGCAAAGGGGGATCTTTTCCAATGCCCTTTTCCCGTACTCTGTGTCCGGATACACGGCAAACAAAGATTCATATCGTTTTAATGCGGCTTTGTACCGCTTTGTTTTGAAATAATAATCTGCCACATAGGCTTCGTGTCCCGCCAGGCTTTCCATGCATTTTTGAATCTTTTTCCGGGCTTTGGCACTCAGGTTATCCTGGGGAAATCTGTCGACCAGGCGTTGAAATTCGGCCATGGCCTTGGCCGCCGGTGTCTGATCCTTGTCTGCAGAACGAATTTTGTTGTACCAGCACATCCCGATGCGATAGATGACAAAGGGAATGGCCTCGTTCCGGGGATGCAGATTTTCAAACTCCTGGTAGGCGGGTATAGCTTCTTCGTAAGCCTCCAGTTTATAGTGGGAATCGGCAATCTTAAGCTCTGCCAGGATGGCATACTTGCTGAAAGGGTACCAATCCCTCAGGGTGGTAAAGGAGCGTATGGCATCCCGGTAGTCTGCATTTCTGTAGGCCAAGGTGCCTTCCTTTACCAGGGTTTCCGCACTTTTTTCCATTTCCCGGTTGGATTCCTTGAACCATGAACACCCGGGAAAAGAGAAAAAAACAACGGTCATGGTCACAATGGCAGCAATTCTGACAACGGCGGCACTTCTCATTTTGCATCCTTGAGATTTTCAATGAAGTGCTCGGCAGACATGGCTGCAATGGCACCATCACCCACGGCGGTGGCGATCTGTTTGAGGGGGGTGGTCCTGACATCCCCTGCGGCATAAACACCGGGAACGGAGGTTTCCATGTGGGCATCGGTGATAATAAATCCGCCGTTATCCATGTCTACACTGCCCTTTGCATAGGCGGTATTCGGGGTGGTTCCCACCCAGATAAAACAACCGTCTGCCTTAATGGTGGTCTGTTCATTGGATTTCAGGTTTTTCACATGGACGTTTTCAACATTGAAAAAACCATCCATACCGGTTACGATGGAATCCCACACCATTTCGATCTTATCGTTTTTAAGGGCGCGTTCCTGAAGCACCTTGGTGGCCCTCAGTTCGTCCCGACGATGTACCAGATAGACCTTGCTGGCAAATTTGGTCAGATAAATGGACTCCTGCACCGCCGTGTCACCGCCGCCCACTGCCACAAGGACCTTGTCCCGGAAAAAGGGGGCATCACAGGTGGCACAAAAGGAAACCCCTTTACCCATGAATTTGGCTTCACCCACATCAAGTTTTCTGGGAGATGCCCCCGATGCAATAATTACCGTTCGGGCAGTGACGGTCTTGCCGCTTGCAAGGTGAATCTTTTTTTCATCCGGGGACAGACTCAGTGAGGCAATCTCATCGGATTCAATTGTCAGTCCCAGGTTCTTAGCCTGGGCGACCATCTGTTCTCCCAGATCATACCCGGTTATTCCTTCCGGAAAGCCCGGATAATTTTCCACCCAGTCGGTGACGATCACCTGTCCGCCCGGGGAGGCTTTTTCAAAAAGGATGGTGTTGAGGCGTGCCCTTGAGGCATACATTCCTGCCGTGAGTCCTGCCGGACCGCCGCCGATGATAACCACATCATAATCTGTGCTGGTCATTATCCCTCCTGCAGAACACCCTTGATGGTTTCCTTGAGTTTACCTTTGGCAACCATGCCGGTGATCTGTTCTGCCACCTCACCGTTTTTAAAGAAAATCAGCGTGGGAATGGCTTTTATGCCGTATTTGCTTGGGGTCAGGGGATTTTCATCGACATTGACCTTGACAAAATTCATTTTTTCACCATAAACACCTTCCAGTTCGTCCACAATGGGGGCAATGGCCCTGCAGGGACCGCACCAGGGAGCCCAGAAATCCACCATGACCGGCTTGTCTGCGTTCAGTACTGCGGTTTCAAATGAATCATCGTCTATTTCAATTATATTTTTTGCCATCAAACTGTCTCCTTGTTTGGGTTTATTACATGAAACTCCGGTCAAGGTCCTGTCATCATGAAGTTTCAAAAGTTGTCAGGGCAGCCGGTCCTGCCATGGATGTCGTATATGAAAAAACTTTTTTGTAAATATAGGGTTTTGGACTTGCTTTGTCAATAAATGAAAAAACCTTCACGGGTTGCCAAAATGGGGTGTCAATGCTATTGAAGCATGCCATGGAACGGCTATTTTTTATCAGAAAAGGAGTGCATAATGGAAAAGAAAATAAAGATCGGTGCGTTGATATCCGGTGGCGGAACCAATCTGCAGGCCATCATTGATGCATGTAAAATGGGGCGCATTGATGCACAATTGATGTTCACCGGCTCGGATACCCCCGGTGTAAAAGGTCTTGATCGGGCAAAATCAGCCGGCATGGATACCTTTGTGGTGGATTATAAAAAGATTATAGAAACATTAAAGAAAGATCCCCATGGCCTGGCATTGCCGGAAGATTTTGATCTGGAAGCCGTCCGTGCCAGCCAGACTCTTTTTCAGGATTCTGCCGATCCCGTGAAAGTTACCGCATTTCTGCGGTCCCGGGCCGTGGCGGAAAAGGCTTTGCTGGATCATATCCTCCCCTATGACATTGATCTGCTGGTTCTTGCAGGGTTCATGCGGACCCTTACCCCGTATTTTATAGATCGCATTAATACCGTGCCGGGAAAATGGAAAATCATGAACATCCATCCGGCATTGCTGCCCTCGTTTCCCGGTACTGACGGGTATGGCGATACCTTTCGCCATGGGTGCAAGGTGGGGGGATGCACCGTTCATTTCATTGATTATGGCGAGGATACCGGCCCCATAATCGGCCAGCGAGCCTTTGATATCACCGATGATGACACCCTGGAAACGGTGAAGGAAAAAGGGCTGGCCCTGGAGTGGGAACTCTATCCGGAATGCATCCAGAAATTTGCTGAAAATAAAATTTAATGTATTGCCCTCAGCATGAGCGGGATGGCCGTCATGGTCCCGATGGTGCTGCCAAGGTTGGTGAACACCACCACAAGCAAAATTCGGGTTACATTGTTTCGCCAGAATCCCCGGATGGAAAGAATATCCCCGGGGATGGATTCCAGATCCCTTACCTTGGGCTTCCGGGACATGGCCTCCACAAGTCCTGATACCCAGCCTGCTGCAATCATGGGGTTAAGAGAGGTGATAGGGGCTGCCACAATGGCTGAAAGGATGGTGTAGGGATGGGCCAGGGCCACAATGGCACCTAGCCCTGCAAAAATACCGTTGGCAGCGATCCACAGCCAGATCATGTCGGTGCCGGCATCCGCCCCCTTCATGAAAAATCCCACAGCCATGAGCAAAACAATGGCGCCGGGGATCAACCATTTCAAGACCTTGCCGATTTTACCCGCCGGGGGAATGTTTGTCAGATCATTGATGTCAATGGTTGTTCCTGCGGCCAGATGTTTTTTAATGCCGGGGGCATGACCGGCCCCCACCACGGCCACAATGCGTTTTCCCGGGGCGCTTTTTATTTTTGCCGCAAGGAACTGGTCACGCTCGGCAATGAGTACTTTTTCCATGATGGGATGGGATTTTTTTACATCGGCAAGCAGACTCTGCAAAAGATCTTCCTGCTTCATCTGTTCAATCTCTTCTTCTGTGATTTCGTCGGAGCTGCCCATGGAGAGCATCAGCTGGAACATCAGCTTTATTTTTTCCCAGGTGCCCATGCTTCGCCATACCCGTGTCAGGGTGATCTGGATTTCCCGATCTGCGGGAATAAGGACGGCACCTTCTTGCTCTGCAGCCTCAACGGCGTTGATCATTTCCTGGCCGGGCTTGATATCGAATTTTTCCGCAATTTTTTTCTGAAAAGAGGCCAGCATCAGATTCATCAAGACAAGCATGGCCTTTTTTTCCTTGATGACCTTTACAATGTCCATGTTGCGCCAGCTCTCATTGTCCCGGATGGCTTTCAGCCGGGAATCACAGAGTTCCACACACACGGTGTCGGGTTTTTCCTGGTGGATGATCTCTGTAACAAGCCGGGCACTTTCCCGGGAGACATGGGCTGTGCCAATGAGGATGATTTCTTTACCGTCCAGGTGGATTCTGTCAATCATTGCATCTTTATGCTGCGCATTTATTTCCATTGAAATGGGTTCCCTTGGGATAAAGCAAGGTCTTTGAAGACCGTTGTGTGTGAAAAAACATTCTGAAAACTGAGGGGGATAATAATCATTTTTTTTGTATTGGCAACTGAAATCAGTTCATATCCATATGTGGGCTTGACCAGGTGAAAAATCTCTGCTATCAGGAAAGTCATGAAATCAATAGACGAACAGATACTCAGAACCACCAAAGAAATTGTGGTTAAATTCATTGAGATGGGCCGGCTTTCCCCCACCAGCATTCATGAATCCTTTGTGGATATTCATCGGACGGTGTCTGACACCGTTAAGGGTGCGATTAAGGACAATACCGGGTTGCCGGAATCCGAACAATAGCTGCAATTTTATTCGTCCTCAATTATGCCGCCCTGGGCTGATCTGAATAACCCACATGTCTTGGCGGACACAACGAATATAGAAAATGGCATTATGCCGCCCCCGGCGGACCGTCGGCGGCCCATTTGCCCCGCCGGTCTAAAGCGCAGGAACTGCGGGCAGGTCTGTCCTCAAACAGCCTGCGCTTCTTAACGACCGGCAGGGCAAATGGGCTGATCGCCTTTAGCTCCGAATGGGCCGGTCCGATGGTCTGCCGGGGGCTCTGCTGTCGGCATTTTCATATAAAAAGTTTACCCCACTCCAACATTTTGGTGAGGTGGCCAGGGACTGGTTTTTCATATCAATGGGCCTCGGCCCAGCTATTCCCCACATCCATGTTCACCTTCAGGGGAACCTTGAGATCAAAAACGGTTTCCATGACCTCCCGGGCCAGGGCCATGAGGATTTCCATCTCTTGTTCCGGTACTTCAAATAAAATTTCATCGTGCACGGACAACAGCATGCGTGATGCCATTTTTTTGCCCAGCAGCGCTTTTTCCATGCGGATCATGGCAAGCTTGATCAGATCTGCGGCACTGCCCTGGATGGGGGTGTTGATGGCCATCCTTTCGGCAAATCCGCGCATGTTGGCATTGGCGGCATTGATGTCCTCCAGTCGTCTTTTTCGGCCAAGCAGGGTGGAGACCTCCCCAGTTTCTTTTGCCTTTGCAATGGTGGTGTCAATGTAGGATTTTACACCTGAATACCGTGCAAAATAATTGTCAATGTAGGTCTGGGCCATTTTCCGGCTGATGCCCAGCTCTTTGCTGAGTTTAAAGGCCCCCATGCCGTATACAATACCGAAATTGATGGCCTTGGCCTGACGGCGCAGCTCCGGGGTGATGAATCCGGGCAGGGCATTGAATACCTCGGTTGCCGTTCGGGTGTGGATGTCTTCATCATTGGTAAAGGCATCAATGAGGATGGCATCCTCGGCGCAATGGGCCAGGATTCGCAGCTCAATCTGGGAATAGTCCGCCGCCACCAGCACATGGCCCTTTTCCGGGATAAAGGCGGCTCTGATCTCTCTGCCCTCCGGGGTGCGGATGGGGATGTTTTGAAGATTTGGATCGGAGCTGCTCAAACGCCCTGTGGCAGTGATGCTCTGGTTAAACGAGGTGTGAATCCGGCCGGTCTGGGGGTGAATCAGCTGCTGCAGGGCATCGGTGTAGGTGGATTTAAGCTTTCCAAGGGACCGGTGGCGCACAATCAGGGCCGGCAGCTCATGGGACTGGGCAAGGGTTGTCAACACATCAATATCCGTGGAGTACCCGGTCTTCTTTTTGGTCTTTTTCTGCACCGGCAACTGGAGTTTTTCAAACAAAATGGTTCCAAGCTGCTGGGAAGAGTTAATGTTGAAACGTTCTCCGGCAAGGGAAAAAATCTCTTCTTCAATGGTTGAAAGTTCCTGCTCAAAGGTGCTGGAAAGGTGGGATAATTTGTCTTTATTCACCTTTATGCCTGCCATTTCCATATGTGCCAGCACCGATACCAGGGGCATTTCAATGTCCTGCATCAGGGGGGAAAGATCATTTTTCTGGATCTGTTTTTCCAGGATCTGACTGGCAAGTAAGGTGATATCCGCATCTTCGGCTGCATAATCCACGGCTTTTTCAATCTCCACCTCGTTGAAGGTGATCCGGTTTTTTCCCTTGCCCACCATGTCTTCATATTTGATGGTTTTGTGGCCAAGCAGGGTCAGTGCGATGTGGTCCAGGCTGTGTCCCCGGTGGGAGGGGGTGAGCAGGTGGGAGGCAATCATGGTGTCAAAGATCATGCCCTGCATGGAAATGCCGCAGCGGAACAGTACAATATAGTCATATTTGATGTTCTGGCCCACCTTGTGGATGGTTGGATCTTCCAGCAGGGGTTTAAAAAGATCCAGCACCGCCTGTGGATCCGGCTGCACAAATTTTTCATTGCCAAAGGTTACGTGGCCCACGGGAATGTAATAGGCGTGATGGGGCTTGTAAGAAAAGGAGATGCCCACAAGTTCGGCCAGCATGGGGTGCTGGGAGGTGGTTTCTGTGTCAATGGCAACTCGACCGGCCTGTCTGGCCCGGTTCAGCTCTTTTTTTATGTCGTCAAGGTCCGTGAGGCAGATGTAGGTTTTTTTTATGGGGGCGGCTTGGGGGGTGAATTCTTCCTGGAGTTGTCTGAATTCAAGGGTTTTAAATAAAGCGGTCAGGGTCTGGGTGTTCGGTTCAACGGCTTTAAAATCTTCAATGACAAAGGGAATGTTCACGTTCTGATCAATGGCCACCAGTCGTCGGCTTAAAAATGCCTGTTCTCTGTTGTCTGACAGTTTCTTGTGCAGGGCTTTTTTACCCTTGAGCGCATCTAAGTTATCGTAGATTCCCTGGATGGAGCCATGGTCTTTTAATAGTTGCATGGCGGTTTTGGGGCCCACACCGGGAACCCCGGGAATATTGTCCGAGGTATCTCCGGCAAGGCCCAGCATGTCAATGATCTGGGTGGGGGTCAGGTTAAAGTCTTGTTTTATGGCTGCTTTGTCAATGGTCTTGTCCTTCATGGGATCATAGATGACACAGTGGTCGGTGACCAGCTGCATGAAATCCTTGTCCCCTGTGACCATGATGGTTGAAAATCCTTTTTCTTCGCCCAGCCGGGCACAGGTACCGATGAGATCATCTGCTTCAAACCCTTGTTTTTCCACAATGGGGATGCCAAAGGCGGTGACCACCTTTTTGATCCAGGGGATCTGCTGGGCCATGTCTTCGGGCATGGGGGGGCGGGTGGCCTTGTATTGATCATACATTTCATGGCGGAAGGTGGGGCCTTTGACATCAAAAAACATGGCAATATAATCAGGATTTCTTTCCTTTATCAGTTTTAAAAGCATCCGGGTAAATCCGAAGGTGGCATTGGTGGGAAGCCCCTTGGAGTTGGACAGGTTGCGAATGGCGTGGAATGCCCGGTAAAGGTAGGCGCTTCCGTCAACGAGAAAGAGTTCTTTTTTTTCCATGCGGATATTTTCCTTGTGGGAATCTCATAAAAAACTTCAAAAATAAAGGTAAAGCCTGTATAACCATTCCTTTTTAACAGGAGGAAATATGACCGAAGTATCTGAAAATCGGAAGGAAAAGAGGCGCAGCAAAAGAGTTCATCTCTGCCACTGCTGTGGCAGAGAGTTTAAATTCTGCTGGAACTGTCGGTGCGGATTTTCCATCTGTCAGGAGTGCATGTATGAAAACGAGTGGGGCATGACATGCAACGGGATTACTTGGGAATGCCCGGACTGCAGTGAGCAGAACGGATTCGGCAATCAATGATCATACCTGATTTTGCCTTCTTACCTTGATGGCCCGGGCATGGGCATCCAGCCCTTCGGTTTCCGCCAGGGTGACAATATCCTCGGCTTCGGCCATGAAGGCTGACCGGGAATAGTTGATGAGACTGCTCTTTTTGGTGAAGTTATCCACACCGAGGGCCGAGGAAAATCGTGCGGTTCCTGCCGTGGGTAACACATGGTTGGGGCCTGCGATGTAGTCCCCCACAGGTTCCGGGGTGTAGGGACCGATAAATATGGCCCCGGCGTTTCTTATGCGGTCAAGGTATTCAAAGGGAGAATCCACCACCAGTTCCAGATGTTCCGGTGCCAGGCGGTTGGCAAGATCAATGGCTGTTTCAATGTCCGGAACCACCATGGCTGCACCGAAATCCGTCATGGACCGGCCGGCTATGTCTCTTCTGGAAAGGGTCTTCAGCTGTGTGTTTACGGCCTGTTTGGTGGCAGTGGCAAGTGCTTTTGAATCGGTTATGAGAATGGCCGAGGCCATGACATCATGCTCGGCCTGGGACAGCAGATCGGCTGCCAGAAATTCCGGGTCAGCAGTTTTGTCTGCAATGATGAGAATCTCACTGGGGCCTGCAATCATGTCTATGCCCACAGTGCCGGAAACAATTTTTTTGGCCAGGGTGACATAGATGTTGCCGGGTCCCACGATGACGTCCACCCGGGGTACCCGCTCGGTTCCGTGGGCCATGGCCCCGATGGCCCAGGCACTGCCGGCTTTGAATACCTGGTCAATACCCACCTTTTTTGCCGCTGCCAGCATGTGAGGGTTGATGGTACCATCGTCCATGGGGGGTGTCATGAGAACAAGGGTTTTAACCCCTGCCACCTTGGCCGGAATGCCCCCCATGAGCACCGATGACACCAGGGGGGTTTTACCACCCTTGGCACCGGGGGCATAGATACCTGCCGCATCCACGGGTCTTACAAGTTGCCCCACCATTACCCCTGGTCTGGGGGTGTCAATCCATGATTTTTCCTTCTGCTGTTGATGAAACTGTGTCAGCTGGGCCACGGCACGATCCAGGGCCTTTAAAAAGGTATCATCCACCTTTGTCATGGCCTGGTCGAATTCGGCCTCGCTGACCTTGAGGGTTTCAAGGGTGACGCTCTTGGAATCAAATTGCCGGGTGTAATCCACCAAGGCCTCGTCTCCCCTGTCTTTTATATCTTTGATATAGGCCTGTACGTTTTTGTAATCCGCCTCGGTGTAGCCAAGGCCTCTTTCTATGGTGTCACAAATTTTTTTTTCACCCTCTGGTGAGGGGTATTGGTATATCTGCATTTTAAATAAACCCTTTTTTGCAAGTGCGTGTGAGCATGTCCTGGGTTGTTTGTTCATGGTTGTAACAAGCTTGTAAAGTCGACTATAATACCCTCAATATCCTTGGAATTGCAACCTGCAAAAAAACAAATCCCCTCATTTTCCTGCTCCCCCTGGAGTCTATCCTGAGAAATTTGACATCAAGTTAAGGGTTTAATTCCCGGGTGGGATGATAATGGACATAAACCCGCCTCATGGGATCAATCTCATCAATGAGAATTTTTTCCACCCGGGTGGCAATGTGATCCCCCTGGGCCACGGTGAGGCAGGCATTGACCCCAATGGTGATATTGGCCACAAGATAAGGCCCGAACCTATGGGTTTTAATCTCCTCCACCTGCTCCACTTCTTTTACCGTTGCAATGATATTTTTTATCTGTTTTCCCAGGGCCTGGCCCGGAACGGTGTCCATGAGTTCCCCTGCAGCGTTCCGGAGAATTTCAATGCCGGTGTGCAGGATAATCAGAGAGACAATTGCCCCTGCCAAAGGATCAATCCAGGCATGGCCCATGCGGCCGAAAAAAATACCTGCGGTGGCAGCAAGGGAAGCAAATACATCATTTCGATGATCCGCTGCCAGGGCAATCACGGCAGTGTTTTTTGTCTTTCTGCCGATGGCCCGGGTCCAGATGGTGAGGCAAAGTTTTAATACCACGGTGAAAAGCGCCACCCACAATGCCTGGATGCTTGCCCCTGAAGACAATTCCTGGGCTGATATAATTTCATAAATGGTATTTATACTGTTCCAGAAAATGGCAATGGCGGTTGTAATTACAAAGGCCCCCACCACCACGGCGGCGATGCTTTCCAGCTGTTCATGGCCATAGGGGTGTTCATGGTCTGCAGGTTTTCCTGAAAGGCGCATGAATATGTTCACGGCAATGCCATAGGCCACATCCGAGGTGGAATTTATGCCGTCTGCCAGCAGGGCCGGGCTGTGGCCCACAATACCGATGGCGGTTTTTACAAGAGCAAGAAAGGTATTGGCGATAAGGCCCACATTAACGGCCTGCATGCCTTTTTTTCGTCTTGTTTGTTTTTGTTCGGTGTTGATGCTTTTTCCCCTTAGGCGTAAAACACGCAGTGTGTACTAAATAAAAATATAAAAAAGTTTCAAATGCCTCTGATTACAGTATGTATTTGATTTGTTATGAAATAACATAATAAAAAAAAGACATTTTGAGTGAAAAGGATTATCGATAAAAAACTAAACAAACGCAAGCAAAAAAATCGTAATAAGATTAAAAAACCGAAATTGAAAAGCATAATTGTTACCCATGCTTCAGGAGCCCGATGTTCATTGTGAAATTGATGATTGCCATCAAGGTATTATACCCTATGGAGATATCGTTGCTATTTTTTTGAACTCAATTATTATCGTTGTTATTTAGGAAATAAGACTCTGAAACACAACATGAGCTTTTTTGATTTGACTTCATGGTTTTTGATTGATAAAAATTGAAATTTTACTGTGTGCTTTGAAATGTACCATGACGTCAGCCGCCGGTCGTCATTCGCCGGTCGTCATTTCTGATTGCTGTCGTAATAATCCGGTTTTTCATGATACCATTTTTTTCATCTATTGAAGAAGATGAATGAAGAATGCTTAAGCACAAATAACAGGACATTATTTCCATGACAAGCCAGCTAACTGTGGCAAGCCGGGTCAAGGCCAATATTTTCAGGCTTTACATCATTAAAATATCCAAATGGCTGATGCTCACCATGCCTGTTGTCTTTCTTTTTTACCGGGAAAACGGCCTTGGTACCCAGGAGCTCTTTATTCTAAAAGCGGTTTACTCCGTGGCCATTGTGCTGATGGAGGTTCCCTCGGGATATTTCGGGGATATGTGGGGCCGTAAAAAATCTCTGGTACTGGGCAGTTGTTTAGGCTTTGCCGGGTTTGCTCTTTACAGTGTGTCCAATGGTTTCTGGGGATTTCTGGTGTGTGAAATCATTCTGGGGGTGGGGCAGAGTTTTATTTCCGGGTCCGATTCGGCCATTTTATATGATACCCTGCTGTGGGCGGGCAGCGAAAAAAAATATTTGAAAGTTGAAGGACGGCTTATTTCCATTGGGAATTTTGCCGAAGCCATTGCGGCACCCATTGGGGTTCTTCTTGCGGTGATTTCCCTTCGGACTACTTTTTATTGCCAGGCCGTGGTGGCTTTTACCGCTATCCCGGCAGCCCTTTATCTGTTTGAACCCCACCGCGTGGACAATGGCCAGCAGAAGGGATTTCGTCATATTTTTGCCATTGTCCATTATGCACTGGTGCGCAACGGTGCCCTTAAATGGAACATCATCTTTTCTTCCGTCATGGGAACCGCCACCTTGACCATGGCGTGGTTTGTTCAACCCTATCTGGTCTTTCTTGCCATTCCCCTGGGGTTTTATGGAGTCATTATTCCTGTATTGAATTTAACCACCGGTTTTACGGCCATGCATGCACACCATCTGGAAAAAAGACTGGGAATGGCCGGGATGGTTTTTTTTATTGCCATATCCATCAGCTGCGGTTATCTGTTTCTTGGGATTTTTACCGCTGCATGGGGTATTGTATTTCTTTTCCTGTTCTACATACTAAGGGGGATTGCAACCCCTGTGTTGAGAAACTATATCAATGAAATTACCCCGTCGGAAATCCGGGCCACGGTGCTTTCCGTCAGAAGTCTGACCATTCGGCTCTCCTTTGTTATTATCGGGCCTGTACTTGGGTGGCATGCGGATGTTGTGGGGGTGCCCTTTACGTTTTGTATCGGGGGCGGACTTTTTCTGATTAGCGGTGTCTGGGCGGCCCTGATGCTGGTGCGTGAACAAAGGTACAGGACCATTTTGTCCCATCTTAAAGAGCCGCTAACCCAGCCATGAGTGTTGAAGTAATGTTGGAGGTATATGTATGATAGTTGGTATTGCAGGAGGGAATCTTCAGGGGGTTGAGGCTTCTTATCTGGCTTCCCGGGCGGGTTGGACCACCCATGTGGTGGACAGGCGAGCCCATGTTCCGGCCTCGGGTCTTTGTGATCATTTTTATCAGTGTGATGTGGCCGACGATGCGGGATTGTCAAAGGCTTTTAAACATGTGGATTTCATTGTGCCTGCCCTGGAAAACCAGGCGGCCCTGGACAGGTTGGTGGTATTCAGCAAAAAACATGATATTCCCCTGGCCTTTGATGCTGAAGCCTATGCCATTTCGTCCTCCAAAGTGACATCGGATGCCCTTTTCCAGGAAAAAAATATCCCGGCACCTCTGCCCTGGCCCCTGTGCGGTTTCCCGGCCATTGGAAAGCCCGACAGTGCCAGTGGCAGTCATGGGATTACTCTTTTTCCGAATTCCCAGACCTATGAGGCTTTTCTGGCAACATTCGGCAAAGCCCCGGATGTTCTCCAGGCGTATGTGCAAGGTCCATCCTATTCCATGGAGGTCATGGGAATGCCGGGACACTACATTGCCCTGCAAACCACGGAACTTTTCATGGACGACATCCATGACTGCTGTCGTGTGACGGCACCGGTGCCGTTTTCCCGGGACCTTGAAGATGAACTTATCCGCATATCCCTGGAACTTGCCCGGGCAGTTAATTTAAAGGGTATCATGGACGTGGAGGTGATATTGCATCAGGGGCAGCTCAAAGTCCTGGAAATTGATGCCCGCCTGCCCAGCCAGACCCCCACGGCGGTGTTTCATTCCACCGGCATTAATATGATGTCTGTACTGGGGGATATTTTTGTGCATAAAACCCTTAGTGCACCGGTGGTGCCGGTGGCTCCGCTATGGGTGAGCTATGAGCATGTTGCCGTTTCCGATCAGGGGGTGCTGTGCCAGGGTGAGCACATCATGTCCATTGACGAACCCTTACAGGTGATACCAGATCTTTTTGGGGCAGATGAGGTGATTACCAATTACCAGCAGCGAAAAACTCAATTTGTAGCCACGCTGATAAACAAAGCACCAACTGAAGAGGCGCTGGCACAGAAACGCCAAGCGGTTTTTAATGCCATTGCCAGGGGAGAAGACCTGTTATGACCCGTTTAAAAACCTGTGATATTGACACCATTGCTGAAAATCTGGACACATACAATGTTGAACTCATAGAAAAAACAGGACAATCACTTCTGGGTGTGGCCTGCCATGCCTGTGGACGTAAGCTGTCTGAAATTACGCCCTTGATGGAAGAATTTACGGTGGGGGTGGTGCCCGTCACTGCGGGGCAGGGCATCATTACCACCTTTTCCCATACGGTGGCATCTATCCTGGTTTACCTTGGTTTTCCGGCATCTGTCACCGAAGCTATGGATACATCTGGTCTGGCAGAGGCCTTTGAAGCCGGGGTTCGGGGAATAATGATGTCCGATGACAATCGCTTTGTGGCCCTGAATCTGAATACCCAACGGGTTATTGATAATTCCGTGTTCACCGGCAGAGGATATGCCGCAGCCCTGGACCTCATGGCAGGGGGCGTAAAAGGAAAAACCGTCGGGGTGGTGGGATGCGGGCCCGTGGGTAGTGCGGCGGCTGGGTGGTTGATGAATGCAGGTGCCCATGTGGTATTGTACGATGTGGTTGCCCCGGCGGCCCGGTTACTCAGAGACCTTTTGTCAGGATCTGTGAACAGTGATTCCGGCAAAACCTTGTCCCGTGTTTCTGTGGCAGGCGATGACAAGGTACCTGGTCTTGACCAGGTAAGATATATCCTTGATGCCACACCCGTGGCAAATGCCATCCCGGACACGGTTCTTTCTGACACGACCTGCGTGGCAGCTCCGGGGGTTCCCCTGGGAGTTTCTCCCACAGGATATGAAAAAATTGCCAGCCGATTGGTCCACGATAAACTGGAAATCGGAGTGGCCAGCATGGCGGTTGCAATGCTGTGATCAGGTGCTGACTTGAGTTGGATTCCGGGGACCCCCCGGTTTTTTTCTCAACCCCTTTTACTGGAAGCATTGTTCCAAAAGTGTAAAAGTAATTTGAAGCAGATATGAAGGATGCCTAGAAAGGATTTTATTTTGAATAATATATCAACCTGGACAGATACCCAATTGGCCCGCCTCAGGGAGCTTGAAGCCGGGGAAGATGATTTGATATGCACCGCCGCCGGCAATCAGGATAGAAACCAATGTTTTCAACGCATTGAAAAACGCCTGGTGAAACAACAGCAGCAAAAATTAAGACACTTTCTCACCGTTGATTTGAAACCCCGATTGATTGGTCTGGAGGAACGTCTTACAGTTGTGCTCAACCAGCAGGGCTTTGCCCGGGTTACCACCCCTGTGATCATTTCCCGGGATGCCCTTGACAAAATGACCGTGGACAGGGATCATCCCCTGTCAAAACAGGTGTACTGGCTGGATGATCTGCATTGCCTCCGGCCCATGCTGGCCCCTAATCTTTACCAGTACATGGTGAGTCTGGGCCGTCTGAAACCCCGGCCCATACGTTTTTTTGAAATTGGCTCCTGTTTTCGAAAAGAGTCCGACGGTGCCCGCCACAACAGTGAATTCACCATGCTGAACCTGGTGGAAATGGGAGTCCCCTTAGATCAACGTCAGGAGCGTTTAAAAGAGCTGGCATCCCTGGTGGCCGATGCTGCCGGTCTGTTGGACTATGAATTTGAAATCGAGGATTCCGCAGTATATGGTCAGACCCTGGATGTGGTGGCCGGTGAGGATAAAATTGAAGTGGCATCGGGAGCCATGGGGCCCCATCCCCTGGATGTGGCCTGGCGGGTAACCGATACCTGGGTGGGGCTTGGTTTCGGACTGGAGCGACTGGTCATGGTGGCCCAGGGCTCCGGCAGTATCGGTAAGTGGGGCAAAAGTATTTCCTGGGTGAACGGTATTCGATTAAATTTATGATGCTCCCAATTGAAGGGGGCGGCGGCGGCATAATGCCATTTACCATTTTCAATATTCGTTGTGTCCGCCAGGACATGCGGGTTATATAAAAAAGGGGACAGAAATAAAAAAACTATTTCTGCCCCCTCGTAATCAAATCCTGATTTTTAAACCGGTATCATCTCGTTATAAAGAGTGATCCTTAGAAATTAAGGGTTTCCTGGAGCTCATCTGTGGAAAAGTCCCATTCAGTGTTGTGGGGCGGGAATTTTACATCAAACATGTCCGGGAGCTGGTCATCAACCTTGGTGAAACCGGCACGCCTGTTAAACTCTTTTTCATCATTGAGAATGGATTTGCCAAGACTCACCACATCATCGGGGGTCAGGCTCAGTCCATAACGGGCATTGATCATATCCACAATGGTTTGAACGCCGTCTTCGTTGTCCAGAACGGCAAAGGCCACAAACAGGCAAAGGCCTGCGGCATCAATGGCGGCCGTGGCAATCTGCAGGTTCCGGGACAGCTCAATATTCCCCTCTTTCTTTAAAGGGTCAATATCTCCGCCCACCTTGAGAATATTGGCGGTGACGCCATAACCTGCGGTGTGATCAGCACCCATGGGGGTGGTGGCATAGGTAACGCCCACGCCCTTTACGGAGCGGGGATCATAGGCGGGAAGAGCCTGTCTTTTTACAACGGGTATTCGGGCCACACCAAAGGCATCACCGGTAAAGGCTGCGCCATTTCCCAGAATTTTTCCCAGCCCGGTTCCCTTACCTACTTCTTTCAAAAGGTCAATGGCAGCCTTGCCGTCTCCCCAGGGAATCAATCCGCCTTCCATGGCCATGCCGATGGCTACACCGGTATCAATGGTGTCAAGTCCAAAATCATCGCACAGGCGATCCATCATGGCAATGTCGTCAAGATCCTTGATGGTGGTGTGGGCGCCAAAAGCCCACAGGGTCTCATACTCAAAACCGGCGGTGAGTTGCTTGCCC
Source organism: uncultured Desulfobacterium sp. (assembly GCA_963674605.1). Taxonomy (GTDB): domain Bacteria; phylum Desulfobacterota; class Desulfobacteria; order Desulfobacterales; family Desulfobacteraceae; genus Desulfocicer. The sequence goes on from OY771474.1 coordinate 5,248,564, forward strand.
TCCTTGTCATTGTATACCTGGGAGCACTTGATCACGCATCCGGGGTGACAGCCTTCAGCTACAATGCCGCCACGGGCTTCAATGTTTTCCACCATTTTTTCACCGCTGATGTCATGGGCATGTTCAAAGCGACCTGATGTGAAATTTTTGGTGGGCAGTGCGCCGGATTCGTTGATGACATTGACAAGAACTGCTGTACCAAGACCGGGAAGTCCCTGGCCGGTTACAGGGTGGTTTTTAAGCATGTCCACCCAGCGTTTATTGGCAGCTTTAAAGGCTTCCGGGTCCGCCATCACTGGACGATCACATCCAGCGTCATCCACAATAATGGCTTTGATTTTTTTGGAGCCCATGACGGCACCAAGTCCGCCTCTACCCACTGCTCGGCCGGGAGTTCCCTTGAGATCTGCCTGCTGAATACTGGCGGCTTTAAGGCGTTGTTCGCCGGCAGGTCCAATGCTCATAACGCCGGTTCTGCTGCCATAGGTGGCCCACATTTTTTCCATCATTTCATAATTACCAAGTCCCACATACTCGTCGGCGGGCAGGAATTCAACGGAATCTTTTTTAATGACGATCATGCTGTAGGCATCACCATCGGGTTTGCCTTCAAGCACCAGGGCGGCAATATCCATGCGAGCCAGCTTTTGGGAAACAAATCCACCGGAGTTGCTTTCCTTGATACCACCTGTCAGGGGAGATTTTGCCCCCACGGAAAGTCTGCCGGAGTTGGCAGCAGGTGAGCCGGATAGAATTCCAGGGGCCATGACCAGCTTGTTCGCGGCACCCAGGGGATGACAGGTTGCCGGTACTTCGTTCAGGACCATTCTGGATGTAAGGGCTCTGCCCCCAAGACCTGCCAGTTCTTCCGGGACATCTTCATAGGTAAATGTCAGATTTCCGGTGTTTATTCTAAGAATTTTACTCATTTTTCCTCCTTGCATCTTGGATGACCAGTGCTTTATCATGGCTTGATTTCAGGGTCCCTTTTTTTGAATGATGGCGCGTTGCCTGACGCTTGGGGTAAGGTGACCTTGAATTTACAGCCTTGAACATGCACTATTGCCGTGTCAAAATTTTTTTCGTGGTCTCGGGGTGAAATATTTTTTTGTATTTCCGAAAAATATCTTGACAGATGAAAATCAAAACCTGAAAGCACTTCAAATTACAAACTGACGGCATTATAAAAAAGAAAAAAGCATCTGTAAAGAATAATATTGGCTTAAATCGGCATCCTTTATTTAGTGATCGATACAGTCTCACATATTTTCCTGTTTTCTGAAAACTTGTTCAGAAAAAGACTCAATCGGAAAGACAGCATGAAAAGTCAGACTGTTGTTAAAAAACAGAGACTGTGTTAATACAAAATGGGCTGTGATCATCGAATTGAAAATAAATCAAAAGTTTAATGCATGGAGTGACGGGGAAAATATGAGAATTGTGACCAGACCTGATTTTGACGGCGTGGTGTGTGCGGTGTTGATTCATGAGGCGGAAACGGTGGATGCCCCCATCCAATGGCTGGAGCCCAGTCAAATCCAGAATGGCCGTGCCGACATCATGGCCGGGGATATTATTGCCAACCTTCCCTATGATCCTCGTTGCTCCATGTGGTTTGACCACCACATATCAAATGTTATGAAAAAAATGCCCGATGGCCTGTTCCGGGTTGCACCGTCAGCTGCGGGCCTTGTGTATGAATATTATCGTAAAACGGAGAAGATGGAGAAGGACTTTGATGAACTTGTCCAGTGGACGGATATCATTGATGCCGCAAAACTGGACAGGGATCAAGTGTTGTACCCTGAAAAATATGCCTACCTGCTGCTTTCCATGACCATTAAAAATCGTAATGGTGAGGATGCGCCCTACTGGAATCGTCTGGTTGATATGTTGCGGCACAACCCCATTGAAAAGGTGATGAAAGATCCCCTGGTCCAGGTCCGGTGTCAAGCCGTGGTGACGGAAAACCGTGCCTATGTGGATATTTTAAAGGCCCACACAGTGGTCCATGGGAATGTCACTGTGACGGATTTTCGATCCCTTGAAAAGGTACCCTCGGGAAACCGATTTCTGGTGTATTGTATCTATTCAGAGGCCATTGCCAGCGTAAAGATACGCTATGACGAGCAGGACAGGGACACCACCATTGTAAGCATCGGGCAGAGCATTTTCCGGGAGGGGTTGAAGGTGAATATCGGGCATCTCCTGGCCCGATACGGGGGGGGCGGTCATGCCGGTGCAGGTGGGTGCAGCATGGAAAGTGCTCTCGCACCGGATAATCTTCATGAAATTTTCCAGGTTCTGGCAGAAAACAAGCCCCTGAGTTGATGGATCAATAAACCACCCGGGTGCTTTTTGCATCAAACAGATGCATCTGATTAAGATTCATGGTAAGGGCAATGTCATCCTTATGCTTGATGATCCTGCGGCCCTCACACCGGGCAATGAATCTGACTCCTTTAAGATCCACATGGATGTGTGTTTCATTGCCAAGGGGTTCCACCACATCAACGACGCCCTGGAACAACGTACCCTCAGATGGGGAGACGTCTGCTTCTGTGGGGGTAATTTCTTCTGTGCGGATTCCCATGACAAGTGACTGACCATCCGTTATGGTTCCTTTCTCCCTTGGGGGAACAGGAATTTCAAGGCCGCCTTCAAAGGCCAGTACAAATCCCTTGTCTTTTTTTTCGGCCCGGCAGGGCACAAGATTCATGGGCGGGGTACCGATAAAACCTGCCACAAAGATGTTGGCCGGCTGGGAGAACAGCTCCATGGGGGTACCCACCTGCTCAATGTAGCCGTCCTTTAATACCACAATCCGGTCGGCCAGGGTCATGGCCTCCACCTGGTCGTGGGTGACATAAATAATGGTGGAGTTCACCCGGTGATGAAGCCGTTTGATTTCCGCCCGCATCTGAATGCGCAGCTTGGCATCAAGGTTTGACAAGGGTTCATCAAAGAGAAACACCGAGGGTTTGCGCACCATGGCCCGGCCCATGGCCACCCGCTGACGTTGGCCTCCGGAAAGTTCATGGGGTTTTCGTTTTAATAGTGTTTCAAGCCCTAATATCCGTGCCACTTCCTGAACTCTTTGCTGGATTTCAGGTTTTGGGGTTTTCCGAAGTTTCAATCCAAAAGACATGTTGTTGAACACATCCATGTGGGGATAAAGGGCATAGTTTTGAAATACCATGGCAAGTCCCCGGTCCTTGGGGGCCAGATCATTGACCACTTTACCCCCAATGGAAATGGTGCCTTCGGAGATGACTTCAAGCCCTGCCACCATGCGCAGAAGGGTGGATTTGCCGCATCCTGAAGGGCCCACCAGAACCAGAAATTCCTTATCTTTTATATCCAGGTTGATGCCATGCACCACCTCTGTCTTGCCATATCGTTTAACAACCTGATTGAGTTTAAGTGCCGTCATTGCAAAAATTCCGTTTAACTGTCCTGAAATTTATGGGTACCGCCAGTGGGCCCGGCGAGGTGATGACCATTTGTTTTCAAGGGGGATTCGATCCTGCCCCTTCCCCATCATATGTCAATATAAAAATTTAGCTCATGTTGTGTTTCAGGGTCTTTTATTAAAATCGTTTTTGCGATGGGGGCAGACTTGTGTTATCGCCGTCTGTCTATACAAACCAATGCCCCCAATGATAATACAAATAACGCAAGCCTGACCCCAACCGGATAAGACCCTGGAGTCCGACATGAGTCAAAAACTTAATCATCTAGTTTCATGGTAAAAAAACATTAAATTACCTGATTATGCAACTCTTTTTTTTGAAATATCATATTAATCTTGACGATTTTGGGTATAACCATTACATCATGAAGATGTGATTGCCCCGGAAATATTCCATGGAGAAAGGGGCTGATCATGACTGGAGGCATGGGCTTGATCAGGGGAGGGTGCCGGGGGTGATTTATCTGCGATGTCCCTGGACGTCTTGGCGATGAAAAAAAATAAAGGGGGAAAAATGAAAATTCAAAAAAGTTTAATTGTTGCTGCTGTGGCGGCCTGTCTGACATTTGGGACATCCGCCTTTGCCAAACCGCTTACTATTAACTGGTGGCATGCCATGCGAAGCGCAAGGGGCAAAGTGGTGGACAACATGATTGAAAAGTTCAACGCCTCCCAGTCCGATTATGTGGTGGTGGGAACCAATAAAGGCAATTATGATGAAACCATGAATGCCGGGGTGGCTGCCTTTCGGGCAAAGAAACAGCCCCACATCCTCCAGGTGTTTGAGGTGGGAACACAGACCATGATGCTCTCCGGCGCCATTTATCCCGTATATCAGCTCATGGCAGATGCCGGGTTTGACATTGACTGGACCAATTATCTACAGGCGGTACTTTCCTATTACATGAACGCCGATGGCAAACTCATGTCCATGCCTTTTAACTCATCAACGCCCATCATGTACTACAATGTAGATATGTTGAAAAAGGCAGGTATTGATCCGTTGTCAAAATCTGAACCCATTACCTGGGATCAGCTGGGGGAGATCACCAAAAAACTGGTGGACCAGGGCATTGCACCGGCGGGAATGGTCACCGCCTGGCAGTCCTGGACCCAGATTGAAAACTACAGCGCCATTCATAATCTTGAGTTCGCAGATAAGGCCAACGGTTACAAAGGTCTTGACTGTGAATTGAAGATAAACAACCCCAAGGTGGTGGCCCACATCACCCGACTGAAACAGTGGATTGATGACAACCGTTTCATGTATGGCGGTCAGAAATACCAGGGACCCAAGGCGGAGTTCATCGCCCAGAATGCGGCCTTTTACATTGATTCCATCAGTGGCATTGCCAAGCTCAAGGAGGCGGCCAAGGATTTTACCTGGGATGCGGCCCCCCTTCCGGTGGAAGCCTGGATGGCAAAACCCCAGAACAGCATCATCGGCGGGGCATCTCTGTGGGTGCTTCAGGGTCACACCAAAGAAGAATACAAAGGCGTTGCCACCTTTCTGAAATTTCTGGCCGGCAATGAAATGCAGGAATACTGGCACAAGGAAACCGGATATTTTCCCATCACCCTTAATGCCTACGATGATCTCATCGCAAAAAATTACTATGTTGAAAATCCCCTCCAGGAAGTGGGTATCAAGCAGTTGAACCGGGCCATTCCCACAGAGATTTCCAGGGGATTGCGCCTGGGGTATTTTGTCCAGATTCGAAACATCATCAACGAAGAGCTGGAGCAGGTATGGAATGGTTCTAAAACTCCCCAGGAAGCCCTGGATAATGCCGTGACCCGAAGCAACGAGCAGTTGAGAACCTTTGAAAAAACATATAAATAATATCGTCCATGGAAGGCAGTGGCTTTGTCAGCACTGCCTTTGTTTTCATAACAGCCGGACAGATCCGGCACCCACCCTGAATTTAAGGGAAACGAAAGATATGTGTTTTTCCCATGATTAAACATTCATTTTTCAAATCAAAATATCTTCCTTATCTGCTGATTCTGCCCCAGGTGCTCATTACCCTTACCTTCTTTTACTGGCCGGCCATCCAGGGGCTGAGCCAGTCTTTTCTGCTCAGTGATCCCTTTGGACGTCGAAGCACCTTTGTGTGGTTTTACAATTACATTGAACTCTTCACAGACCCGTTGTACCTGAAATCCATCATGATCACCTTGGTGTTCAGTCTTATGGTGGCAACGGTGTCCATTTCTCTTGGACTGTTCATTGCCACCATGGCCAACCGTGCCCTTAAGGCAAAGGCTGTGGTGCGTACCATGCTGATATGGCCCTATGCCGTGGCTCCGGCTATTTCGGGTATTTTATGGCTTTTTCTTTTGCACCCCTCCTATGGCATTGTGGCCCTTGGCATAAAAAAATGGCTGGGTATTGACTGGAATCCGGTGCTCAAGGGAAGTGATGCCATGATCATGATCACCATGGCAAGTGCCTGGAAACAGATCAGCTATAATTTCGTCTTTTTTGTGGCTGGGATGCAGGCCATTCCCAAGTCCCTGATTGAGGCCGCCGCCATTGACGGGGCAAGTCCCCTGCGGCGCTTCTGGTCCATAACCTTTCCCTTGTTGTCCCCCACCTTTTTCTTTTTGTCGGTGATGAACATCATCTACTCTTTTTTTGAGACTTTCGGGGTGATTCACACAGTGACCCAAGGAGGGCCGGGAGGCTCCACCAATATTCTGGTGTACAAAGTCTATCAGGATGGGTTTGTGGGTTTAAACATGGGTTCGTCATCTGCCCAGTCCGTGGTGCTCATGACCCTTATCATCGTTATTACGGTGATTCAGTTTAAATTTGTTGAAAAGAAAGTTCAATATACAGGTTAACATTATGGTTGAACGTACACCGATTCTGGATATTTTTACCTACCTGTTCCTTATGGCGGGTATTCTCATTGTGGGGTTTCCCATTATTTACAGCATTCTGGCAGCCACCCAGACCCTTGAAGATGTTTCCAGGGTGCCCATGCCGCTGATTCCCGGGGATCAGTTCTTGGCCAATATCCAGGAAGCCTGGGCCCGGGGTAATCTGGGTACCCAGATCATGAATTCCTTTATCATGGCAACGGGGATCACTGTGGGAAAGATAACCATTTCCATACTGGGTGCTTTTTCCATTGTGTATTTTGATTATCGCTTCCGGGCGGTGGCCTTTGCCTCTGTGTTCTGCACCCTGATGCTTCCGGTGGAGGTACGTATCATGCCCACCTATGAGGTGGCCGCCAATGTACTTGGGCCCCTGCAGTCCGTGTGGGATTTTCTGCACCTGAACGCCGTGGTTTCCTGGTTCACCACGAATGAATTCGAGCTGGCCCTGGACTGGAGTCTTCTGGACAGCTACACGGGGCTCATTCTTCCCCTGGTGGCATCGGCCACCTGCACCTTTCTGTTCCGGCAGTTTTTTTTGACGGTGCCGGAAGAGCTTTGCGAGGCCGCCAAAATGGACGGGGCGTCGCCCATGACATTTTTCAGAAAAATTTTATTTCCTTTGTCCAAAACCAACATTGCTGCTCTGGTGGTTATTGAGTTTGTCTATGGTTACAATCAATACCTGTGGCCCCTTCTCATCACCACCAACCCCAAAATGACCACAGCGGTCATTGGATTGCAGAATCTTATTCCCCAGGCAGACGATCTGCCTGAATGGAATCTGGCGCTGGGGGCGGCCCTTCTGGTCATGCTGCCGCCGGTGCTGGTGGTACTTTTCATGCAACGCTGGTTTGTCAAAGGTCTCATAGAAAAGGAAAAATAATTGTGAAAAGAATAGCCTTATTATGTGCATTGCTGTTGGTGATTTCCACCTCTGCCTCCGCCGCCATGAAGATCCGATTGGCCGTTGTAACAAAACCCGGATCCGCCCAGAATATTGTGGCAGACACCTTTAAAAAGTTCATTGAAGAACGTTCCCAGGGAGAATTTCAGGTGAAGATTTTTCACTCTGCGTCCCTTGGCAATGAAACGGAAATTCTCCAGCAGATCCAGATGGGAACCCTGGAGATGGGGGTCATCACCGCAGGTCCCTTTGACACCTTTGATCCCATTGTCCGGGTGGTGAACTATCCTTTTTTGTTCCAGAGCAATGAGCAGGCCGACCGGATACTTGACGGTCCCCTGGGGCAGGAGATTTTGAAAAGCCTTGAAACCTCGGGATTTAAGGGCCTGCATTTCTCGGAAAACGGTTTTCGCAATCTCACCAACAGTAAACGACCGGTGAAGGGTCCTGAAGATATAAACGGGCTTAAAATCCGGGTGATGGCCTCGGCCCTGCACAAGACCATCTGGCAGACCCTGGGTGCCAACCCCACCCCCATGCCCTGGCCCATATATACGGAGCTTGAGCAGGGAGTCATAGATGGACAGGAAAATCCCCTGTGGGTGATGGAGGTTTACCGGTTCTATGAAATTCAAAAATACATGACCATGACCCGACATGTATATTCTCCACATATAGATGTGGCCGGTTTGAAATGGTGGAATTCCCTTGCCCCGGATGCAAGGACACGTATTGCCGGTGCCATGGCGGATGCCGCCTTGTTTCAGCGGGCGGACAACCGGGCAAAAGATGCGGGCCGCATGGCACTTTTGGCGGAGAAAGGAATGCTCATTGAGAATAATCCTGATTTTGCTGCCTTCCGGGAACGGGTGGCGCACATGAAAAACATGGATCTTTACAGTGATCCCCGGGTGAATGCGCTGCTTGTTAAAATGATTGAGGCCGCCAGATAATCCTCCATCAATAAACAGAAATATCAAATTTTGATCGGGAATGGCTGGGAAATTAAAGATGTTGTTTTTTTTAAAAAATTTAAGTGATGCTCTAAATCACAACGTGGAGAAAATGCTCTTTGCCATGGGGGCGTTGATGACCCTGGTTGTGGTGGTGCAGGTAATTGCCAGATATGTTCTTAACCATTCGCTGTTCTGGTCCGAGGAACTTGCACGTTACCTTCTGGTGTGGCTGACATTTCTGGGAGCTTCCGTGGCATATCACCGGGGGGTGCATCCCGGGGTGGATGTTATTTTCACCCGCCTGTCTTTTCGGTGGCAGCAGGGTGCCCGGGTGGGAATCCATCTGGTATCCCTTTTTTTATTCGGGGTCATGGTGGTGAAGGGTGTCTCATTTGCCTGGTTTGTCAGACTCCAGATTTCTCCGGCCCTTTCCCTTCCCAAATGGGTGATCATGGCCATTGTTCCCCTTGCAGGAGCGGTACTCATGGTGCATGGGGTTCGGTTTCTGGCGGAAGCCATGCGGGGTGAATAAAAATGATGGATAGGATGGCATTGTGACCGCATCTCTGTTGATTATTACCCTGTTTTTTCTCTTTGCCATGAATACCCCCATTGCCATTGCCATTGGGGTTTCGTCCATGGTGACCCTCCTGATACAAGGGGATTATCCCCTGATGGTGATGATCCAGCGCATGGTTTCGGGTACGGATTCTTTTCATCTCATGGCTGTTCCCCTTTTCATGTATGCAGGTGTAATCATGGAAGCAGGCGGCATCAGCCGCCGACTCATTGATTTTGCCAATGCCCTGGCAGGCTGGCTCCCCGGCGGGCTTGCCGCAGTCACCATTGTGTCTGCCATGTTTTTTGCCGGTATTTCCGGATCTGCTGCGGCAGATGCTGCAGCCGTGGGAGCTGTGTTGATTCCGGCCATGAAACGCTCGGGCTATGATTCTGATTTTGCCGCTGCTGTGCAGGCAGCCGGGGGATCACTGGGGGTGGTGATTCCACCTTCCATCCCCATGATAATTTTCGGATTTTTAACAGGTGCTTCCATAGGGCAGCTCTTTGCCGCCGGTATCCTGCCGGGACTGCTCATTGGGTTCTCCCTTATTACTGTGTCCACATTTATTTCCCGGCGCAGGGGATATTCCCCGGATACCCAATTTTCTTTTAAAAATATTGTGCTCACCTTTAAAAGAGCCTTTCTTGCCCTGGGGGCACCCTTGATTATACTTGGCGGTATTTTAACCGGTGTATTCACCGCCACGGAATCAGCGGCAGTTGCGGTGGCCTATGCCCTGTTTGTGTCCATGGTGATTTATGGCAATATTAAACCCGGAGATCTGTTTCACCTCTTCCGGGATGGTTCTGTCACCGCGTCCGTTGTCATGTTTATCATTGCCACGGCCTCGGTGTTCAGCTGGATTGCCGCCATGGAAGATCTTCCTGCGGCCCTTGCCGGAACCCTCCTTGAAATGACGGATAATCCAGTGTTGCTGCTTTTGCTGATTAATGCCGTGCTTCTTATTGCCGGGACCTTTGTGGAAACAACTGCCGCCTTGATTCTGCTGGTTCCCATGATTTCCGCCATGCTGCCTTCCCTTGGCATTGACATGGTTCAGCTGGGTGTCATTGTGGTGACCAACCTTTCCATTGGCATGCTCACCCCGCCCATGGGTATTTGTCTGATTGTGTCCTGCAGTATTTCCCGGGATTCCCTGGGATCTGTGAGCAGGCGGGTGATGCCCTTTTTGTTTGTTCTAATAGTGGATCTCATCATCATTTCCTTTTATTCGCCACTGACCATGTGGATGGCCCGTCTGGTGCGATGATGTGCCTGTTGGGATAATCCGGTCCTGAAATTGTGCCGGGTCATCAAAGCAATTTGATTTAATTGTTGAAAAGCGTTAATGTTCAACTCAATCTGTGTTGGGTTTTGAGAATTTCTGTCGTCGACCGGTATATATAATCACAATAATCGAATGAAAATGGGGGCTTGGTCACAACTTGGGCCACCTGTCACAATTGGTGGGGAAACGGGGTCAGGCTTGTGTTATTGTGTTTTTGACAAGTGCTTTTGCATAAAGAAGACTTTAAGCAAAAGCGTCAATAACGCAAGCCTGACCCCACCCCAAAGTGGCCCATGCTGTGACCAAGCCCGAAAAGGGTGAATCATGATGAAGTTGTCCCTTGGAAAAAAAATCAGTTCAGGCTTTTCTCTGTCCCTTCTTTTTACCTTGATAGTTGGCATTGCCGGCTATTATGCCCTGGGGACAGCCACCAGCGGGGGGGCATTCTATCAGAGTGTCAATGAATCCCAGGTGGCTTTTTCCATGGCAAAGGAAGAAATGGCCAGGTATATGATGCATCGTTCTCCGGAAGGACGTGAAGAGCAGCAGCAGGCATTTCAAAAGGCCATGGCGCTCCTGAAAAAAACCCAGGAAATGATCAATACCCAAGAAAACCGAGCTTCCGATGCCCTTTACAAGGAGAATCTGTCCGTCAACAGCGAAAATATCAAACAATACATTGAAGATTTCGGGGCATTGAACACCTCTGAAATTTCTTTGATTGCGGTTGAGCAGGCAATGAATGATATCATGCAGACCATGACCGATACCCTTGAAAAGGATCTGTGGCTTGTGGAGGATATCATCAACATTTCCAAGAGACTGTTTGCAGACAGTGTTCGTTATATGCTTCAAAAACAGGAGTCGGTGTATCAGAGTATTCAGGCCTTGTCCCAGAAGCAGCAGGAAGCCGTAAATAAATGGATGGAACTGGTGGAAAATTCTGAATCTCTTTCCCCCATTGCCCAGGAATTGTCCCGGCTTTCCATTTCCTTTTCAGAAAGCCTTGTCCAATACCACGAGGGCAATGACATGTGTAATGTGATTTTGTCCCGGATGGATCAGTCCCAGAAGGAGATGCAGAAGCTTTTTTCCGATCTTGGACAATTGACGGTGAGCCGGATGCAGACCGTTGAGCAAAGAGCAAAAAAGATTATCATTGCAGGGGTGGTGGTGGCCTTTCTGGCCGGTATTCTGGTGGCATTTATACTCATCAGGGGGATAACCGGTGCCATTAATCATATTACCCGGGGGATGAATGAAGGGTCAACCCAGGTGGCCGTGGCATCCGCCCAGGTTTCTTCCTCCAGTCAATCCATGGCTGAGGGGGCCTCCAGGCAGGCCGCAGCCATTGAGGAAACCTCCTCTTCCATGGAAGAAATGGCATCCATGACCCGAAAAAATGCTGAAAATGCAACCCATGCCGATACCTTGATGAAGGAGGCAAATCAGGTGGTAAATATTGCCAATGGATCCATGGACCGGTTGACCCTATCCATGGCAGATATTTCCAAGGCCAGCGAGGAAACCTCCAAGATTATTAAAACCATTGATGAAATTGCCTTTCAGACCAATCTGCTGGCACTGAATGCAGCGGTGGAAGCGGCCCGGGCCGGTGAAGCCGGGGCAGGATTTGCCGTGGTGGCCGATGAAGTGAGAAATCTTGCCATGCGGGCCGCAGATGCGGCAAAAAACACCGAAAAATTAATTGCGGAAACCCTGATAAAGGTCAAAGACGGCTCCACGCTGGTTAACGACACCAATGAGGCGTTTCAAAAGGTTTCCCAACGTACTGAAAAAGTGGGGAATCTAATTTTTGAAATATCCGAAGCCTCCAGGGAACAATCCAGCGGTATCGATCAGGTAAACACCGCCATTGCCGATGTGGACAAGGTTACCCAAAGCGCCGTGGTCAATGCCGATTCCTCCGCCGCCGCCGCCGAAGAAATGCGCTCCCAGGCCGAACTTCTCCGGGGCTATGTGGAACAGCTCATTGCCCTTGTGACGGGTACCGGGCAAAGCGTGGAAGAGTTTCCCTCCGGTCATTTTTCCAGCCGTTCGCCGGGGAGGCGTGCTGTCATGATACCGGAAAAACAAGATTCTCAAAAAAATGAAATTCGGCCGGATCAGGTGATTCCCTTTGATGACGACATGTTTTAAACTATAGTTGTGACTATAAATTGATTATATCCCATGCAGGGTTTATAACCAATGTGCATGAAACAACAACAAACCACAGGAGGTGGGGTATGACAATAAAGATTGGTATTAATGGATTTGGCAGAATTGGTAGAAATATTTTCAGGGCCATTAGTAAAGATAAAGCCTTTGCCGATGTGCAGGTGGTGGGCATCAATGATTTGACGGACAACAAAACCCTGGCCCATCTGTTGAAGTATGATTCGGTCATGGGTACCTTTGACGGCGAAATAACAGGAGATGACACCGGTATCATGGTGGATGGTCGCCATATTGCAGTGTCTGACCATCGATCTCCCTCGGACATTCCCTGGGGAGAGCTCGGGGTGGATTATGTGGCTGAATGCACCGGGATTTTTAGGGACGGCGAGTCCGCACAGGGACACCTGGATGCCGGGGCAAAAAAGGTGATTATCTCAGCACCGGCCAAGGGCGGTGTTAAAACCCTGGTGATGGGGGTAAATGAAGATGAGTATGATCCCACCCTGCACCATGTGGTCTCCAATGCCTCCTGCACCACCAATTGCCTGGCACCGGTGGCCCGGGTGATTCTGGATAATTTCGGCATTAAACGGGGCTTGATGACCACCATCCATGCATACACCGGGGATCAGCGCCTGCTTGATTTTCCCCACAGTGATCTCAGACGGGCAAGGGCCGCAGGCCTTTCCATGATTCCCACCAAGACCGGTGCGGCGGCAGCCGTAGCCCTTGTCATTCCGGAACTGAAAAATAAATTTGATGGCCTTGCCGTAAGGGTGCCCACCCCCAATGTATCCCTTGTGGATGTGGTGATGGAGGTGGAAAAAGAGGCAACGGTGCAGGAGGTGAATCAGGCCCTTAAGGCCGCCGCCAATCGATATCTGGGGTATTCGGATCTTCCCCTGGTCTCCATTGATTACCAGGGTGATGCCCATTCGTCGGTGGTGGATGCCGGTTCCACAAAGGTCATCGGCACCACGGTGAAGGTGATGAGCTGGTACGACAATGAATGGGGATACTCCAACCGCATGCTGGATCTTATCCTGCACATGGAAGCTGCAAAGCCCCTGTAATTCAGCCGGGCAGGCCATAAAAGAAACCGGGGTATCCACGCATGTGCGATGCTCTTGTTTTTTTTTATATTAGAAAATAAAATTTTGGGGCAACCTCTGCAGAGCCCCCAACGGGCGGCCGGTCCGGCACGATCGGACCTAAAGGCGATCAGCCCTTTTGCCCTGCCGATTGTAACGAAGCGCAGGCTGTTTGAGGACAAACCTGCCCGCAGTTCCTGCGCTTTAGACCGGCAGGGCAAAGGGGCCGCCAAGGCTCCCGGGCCGGATCGGATGGTCGTTGGGGGCGGTATTATGCCATTTCCATACTTGGTTGTGTCTGTCAGGACATGGTCGTTATTTTGAAATATATCGGGCACGGGGCAGCCTTGACTTACGAGCACTATTCCCAGGATTTCATGGGTTGCATGGATCGGGAGGGATAGTGCTCATAAGCCGGGGCTGACTGACCCCGTTGCCTTTGAGGAATACCGTCTGAAGGGGAGTGCAAATGGAGCGGGTTTCATTTTCTCAGTTTATTGAATCATCGGATGCCCTTCGGGCCAATCTCATTGAAACCGCACAGGAGGTGGTAATCCGCTCGGAATACCAGCCGCTTCTGGATATTGTAGTGGATTTTCGGGGTATTCATAACCAGCTTGAGACCCTGCTTTTTGAGGTATGTCATACCTATCGCAACTGGGAACTGCTGCTGCCCCAGTTGAGAAATTTTACTCTAAAGAACAGCTCTCATTATAAAGTGCATCCCCGTGGTCCCGAAGCCTTTGGGCTTTTCAGCGACATCTACATGGAAGCCCTGGAGGAATCCATCAGAAGGGACGCGCTTCCGGCCCTTTTGATGGAGGCTCTGTTTTCCTGGGTGGATAAGTTCATTTCCCTTTTTTCCGGTGAGGATCTTTTGGTATATCAAACGGCTTTTGATCGTCTGTTTGAATCATTGATCCAGCTGGGAAACCGCCATGAACGCTTGGTGATGTTCATGGTGCAGGGCAGGATACCCATGCAACGGGTGGTCCATCGTCTGCTGGCACTTCAGAAAAATCTGTCTCTGCCCCTTGATCATCGTTGCCTGGCCCGCCTGATGATTTTTATTCTTGAAAACAATTACCGGTACTGGCAGCAGGAAGATGACCCCATGGTGTGGTTCCATGCAGAATGCCGTGATTTATGCCGGGATATTCCCACCATGGAATTGTTTCAAACCATTTCCCATAAATCCTTGGCATCATATTGCAGCACCCTTTCAGCCATTAACCTGGAAACAGATGAAAACAATGGCTTGAATAGATTAATGGCTCTTCCTGCCCATGTGGATATTGTAAAGGTTTATAAAGAAATTTCCACCCGTCTCAACCGGGGACAGCCCCCATCTTCCGGAGTTGAACTTCCTGGTTCCGATGACGGTGGAGATATGGTTCTGGAAAACCAGAAACTTCTATTTTTATTTAGAATAATGGATACCAGAGGCCTGTATCTCATCCACGAAGAAACCCTGAGGACCATTAACCAGGGCCTTGTGAGGTTGATCCGGCAGCAGTCCTTTGAAGACATTGAAACCTTTCTGCTCACCACGTTTCAGCTCTTAAAAGTCAATGTCAGAAAATTTCCTCACACATCCCTGAAATGCATTGAAATCCTGGGTGAAGAGGTGTTCAAAAGGGGCAATTCGCGTATGGTGGAGGCCTTTTTGTGGGAGGCTGTGCGGTTTGGATTTCAGCATGCCGGTGTCACGGGGATAGACGAAGACTGGCAGCCCATCACCAATCCGGCACATCTGACCAATATCCGGGTGTGGCTGCACCTGATCACCCGGGAACCCAAATGGTGCGCCACCCTTTTTTCCGCATTGATCATCCATTTAAAGCTTGCCGGTACCTGTGTAAAGGATACAGACCTTTTCCAGCGGGACATCACGCATCTTTTAAACCATCCCATTGAGCCGGTGTACAACCTGGTCAAGCAGTTCGCCAAGCTCATGCCTGTTTTTTATAATGAAATCGGGGCAGAAGGAGAGCTTCGGTATGTGTCCACCGAGCTGGATGAGATCCATAAACGTAAAGATCGCCTCATCCATTTTTTAAGAAAACAAAGCCATGTGGAAAGCTCCAATCTCATTGTGGAGTTTATCCAGGAAATTTTTATTTTCTGGGCAACAAGGGACAAGAAACGTCTGGTACCCATTCTTCCCCAGGAGGTGCTGGAGGAGGTGGCCACCACCGGCCCCTTCATAGATGAGCAGTATATCCTGAGCCATCGTATTCAAAAAGAACTAAGTTTTAAAGCCCTTGAAGATCTGCTTTCCTGGGATAAGAAGGAACGAAAACAATACCTTGATGCCCAGAAGGACATTTCCCGTGGGGAACGGCGGCGGTTTGATCTCATGATTCAGATGTACAAACTGCTCCACCAGAAATATAATCTAAGCTTCCAGGAACTCCGGGAAGAACTTCTGGAAGCCGACAGGGAAGGCTTTTCCGGCATGGAAGCCCTTGCCGATGTACTGGCGGACGGGGATACGGAAAAATCTTTGAAGGCTTTGTTGACAAGCCTTGAGGGCCTCAAGGAAATTATTCTTTCCACCGAAACCTTTCCCGCCAAGGAAGCTATTTATCATAAACGCCACATTGCCGTGGATATTCCCTCGGTATACGGGCGGTACCAGGAACGTAAATTTGACAGCCTGAGTCTTACCTTCCGCATGGAAAATCTGGCCGGGGTTCTTCTTGAAAAACTGCCGAGCACCGTGAACCTTTCCTTTATCACCCAGGCCACTTTTTTTCGCATTGTATCCTGTTTAAAGCTTTTCATGCGGGCCCTGGCCATTGACGGCATCACCTCTCGACGTCTTGACACCTATCTGTCCATCCTGGACAGTTCATTAAAGATCCGGCGTTTTTCCTACACCCAGTATCTGGATATTTTCCGGGGCCTTTCAGAAGGGGTAAAGGATGTGATTTATGCCTATTATACCAACATTCACCAGAACAATCTTTCCATCATCATTCCCCAGATCGGCCATGACAATCTGTTGAGTCGTTACCGATCCAAATGGCTGCCCAACGATGGCGTAAATACCACCCATCGTCTTTCCGAAGCCTTTTTCCGGGATCTTATCTCTTCCACCTTCGGTCTCCAGCACCTGGACAATTTCATTACCCGGATCATACAGACCCTGGAACGCCAGCGGGATATCCTGGATGAACGGCACCTGGATCTGCTCATGTCCTATAATCCGGAAAAAACGGTGTCCATGCTCCACGATGTGAATGTGCACACCCATGATCTTATTCATCTGAGCAACAAAGGCTATAATCTGGTGACCCTTACCCACCTGAATTTGCCGGTGCCCCCCGCATTTATCATCACCACCGAAGTGTTTCGCTGCCGGGATATCATCCATGGATTCAGCAAGGCAAGGGAAGAGTTCATGCGCCGGATGAGAACTGCACTTACAAGACTGCAGGGCCTCACCGGCAAGGTGTTCGGTGATTCGGAAAATCCTCTGCTTCTTTCCGTCAGAAGCGGGGCGGCCCTTTCCATGCCCGGGATGATGGCCACCATCCACAACATCGGTCTCAACGATGAACTGGTGGAAGCCTATGTGAAAAACCATGGTCATGGCTATCTGGCCTGGGATAATTACCGGCGGTTTGTACAGTCCTGGGCCATGATTTCCGGGGTTGACCGGGACAAGTTCCAGGAATTGATGGATGATGCAAAACAGCGTCATGATGTGCAGTTCAAATGGAAATTTTCTCCGGCCCAGATGCGGGAGCTGGCTCTTGATTACCAGAAACTGGTGAGGCGTCAGGGGATCACCATCCCCGATGATCCCTGGCTTCAGCTGGCCCATGCCGTTGAGATGGTGCTGGATTCCTGGAACGCCACCAAGGCCGTGGATTACAGGGAAATCATGGATCTTTCCGACAGCTGGGGGACCGCCGTCATTGTGCAGAGCATGGTGTTTGGTAATAAAAGCAGCCAGTCGGGGTCCGGGGTGTTGTTCACGGCCCACCCTTACAGAAAGGTTCGGCGGGTGGCCCTTTGGGGGGACTATGCCTATGGGGATCAGGGGGAAGACATTGTGGCGGGGCTTGTTACAAGTTATCCTGTTTCCGTGGAGCAGGCCCAGATTGATGGCCGGTCCGTGGACAAGAGTCTGGAAAAAAGTTTTCCCGATATTTACAATGAACTGTTGCGCATTGCAAGGGAACTTGTGTATGAGGAGCGGTGGAATCCCCAGGAAATTGAATTTACCTTTGAGGGTCCTGCCGCCACGGATCTGTATCTGCTTCAGACCCGGGACATGATCACCATTAAAAAGCAGGAGCAGTTTGATGTCTTCGTAGCCTCCCAGGCACTGGAGGCCGGGGGACTTGGCAAGGGCATCGGGGTGTCAGGTTCAGCCCTGTCCGGCAGGGCGGTGTTTTCCGAAGGTAATATCAGTCAATTACGACGGGAGGACCCGGATATGCCCTTGATTCTTATTCGTCAGGACACCGTCCCCGAAGACATAAAGGTCATTGATATGGCAGATGGGCTTCTCACCTCCCGGGGGGGGCAGACCTCCCATGCCTCTGTGGTGGCGGTACGCCTGGAAAAAACATGTGTGGTGGGCCTCCGGGATCTGAAGGTGCATGAGTCCCGGCAGTATTGTGAAATTTTGGGGCACCGCATTGGATTTGGAGATATGTTGTCCATTGACGGCAGAAGTGGCCTTGTGCTGTTGGGGCGCCATCCCACCCGGACGGAGAAGCATATTCTTCCCCTTTGATGGCGCTGGTTTTAGAAATGGGTTACCGGCCATTCGGTGACTGGATAGTTCGTTTAAAATTTTCTTTTTCTTATGACCCATGAAGATGCCATGGTGTGCTGGAGTGACATATGAACCGGCATTTTCCGTGGTATTAATCGGGCGGGGATCATTCATCTTGTCAAAGTATCTTGCGTTCTATGCAGGCCCCCGGGCCATGGATTTTATTCAGAAACAGGGACTTCGTTCACACCATGTGAAGTGGGTTGCCGGGGCGGCAGGAGGTCCCAAATGCCTTATCTTAACCCAACTGGATGGATTTTTGTTCGGCCAATGGTTTAAAAATAGACAGGAGCCTCTTTTTCTCATGGGCTCTTCCGCCGGGGCCTGGCGATTTGCCGCTGCCTGTCAAAGGTGTCCCGGGGCTGCCATGGCAACCTTCAGGGAAGCCTACATTAATCAGTGGTATGGCATGTCTCCCTGCCTGGATGATATTGATCGGGAGTGCCGGCGTCTGCTCAATGGCTTTCTGCCAGAGGGTGCCATTGAGAGTATTTTAAATCATCCATGTTTCCGGCTTAATTTTATTTCCGCAAGGGCCAAGGGATGCGGAGGCAGTGAACACCCCCTGGTACAGGGGGCAGGCCTGGCAGGTGCAGCCCTTATGAATGCCTTGAAGCGTGATTATCTGAAATATTTTTTCCAGCGGGTTTTATTTCATCACCCCGGTCCATTGCCCCCACTTGGCGATATGACGGCTTTTGATACCTGTACGGTTCCCCTGACACGGGATAATTTCAGGCAGGCCCTTTTGTCGTCGGGGTCCATCCCCTTGGTGATGCCGGGTGTTGAAGATGTCCCCGGTGCTCCCCCGGGGGCCTACAGGGATGGCGGTGTGGTTGATTATCACCAGGATCTTCCCTTTTCATCTTCTGTTAATGATGCATCCCCGGGAAACATTGTGCTGTTTCCCCATTACACAAACCGTATTATCCCCGGCTGGTTGGATAAAAAACTGTTCTGGCGAACCCCCAATGCCCAAAACATGGCCAATGTGCTGCTGGTGGTGCCCACCCGGAAATTTCTGGATCTGCTTCCTGGAAAACAGATCCCGGAACGGGGTGATTTTGTCCGGTATAAGGGGAAAAATCTGCAGCGCATTGCCCGGTGGTCCCTGGCCTGTAAACAATCTCAAGTGCTTGTTGCCGAGTTCCATGACACTGTGGCCTCGGGAAAAATTAAAACCTGTCTTCTTCCTATTGCGTCCCTGTGAGGTATCTGTGGAGCCGATTGCATTGACAATGGATGTACTGGTGTTTTTGTTTTTTTCTGCCTTCCTGGCCGGGCTTGTGGATGCCGTTGCCGGAGGTGGCGGGCTGATTGCCCTTCCGGCACTGTTGTTTGCAGGAATTCCCCCCCAGATGGCCCTGGGCACCAATAAACTCCAGGGTAGTTTCGGCACCTTGACTGCATCCGTTAACTATATCAGAAAGGGCCAGGCATCTTTAAAGGAGGCATGGGTGGGCATCGTGTTTACCCTGGTGGGGGCCGCTGCCGGTGCTGGACTGGTGCAGCAATTGAACCCTGACTTTCTGGTTCCTGTTATTCCCGTGTTGTTGTTTCTAGTGTTCATCTATACCCTTTTTTCAAGAAATCTTGGCGTAACGACTGGTGTGCCCAAGCTTCACCATGGGATTGTTTTTGTTTTTTTGGGGGTGACACTGGGATTTTATGACGGTTTTTTCGGACCGGGAACGGGCTCTTTCTGGACCATGGGATTTATGGTGCTGCTGGGAATGAACATGACCCGGGCATCGGGATTTACCAAGATAATGAATTTCACCAGCAATATCGTGGCACTTGTTTCTTTTGTTATCGGGGGCAATGTCCTTTATTCTGTAGGTCTTGTTATGGCGTGCGGGCAGATTCTTGGGGCAGTCATCGGCTCCAGCCTTGCCATTCAGAAAGGTGCCCGGTTCATCCGGCCGGTGTTTCTGACGGTGATTTTGCTTACCATCCTACGTCTGGGCTATCAGAATTATGCGACATGGTTCTCTTCTTGACATGAGCAATGGCTCATTATAGTGTGTTGGCATATTTGCCGGTGGTTTTTTTATACGGCTATGTGGTATTTTTAAAAACGAAACCTTTCTGGAGTTACCCATGGCGCATCATGTTACCAAGTCCTCCCATGCCCGCCTGGTGGATCGGTTAAACCGTTTTCCCCAGGGCGCACCTCCCTCGGAACTGCTTTATAAAATTCTCAAAGTTCTTTTCACAGAAAAGGAGGCCGGCTTGGTCTCCCTGCTGCCCATAAAACCCTTTACGGTGGATAAGGCCGCCCGCATCTGGAAAATGGACAGGCCATCGGCCCGCAGGGTGCTTGATACCCTTGCGGAAAAAGCCATCCTGGTCGATATGAATTTGAAGAAAGAAACCCATTATGTGTTGCCGCCACCCATGGCTGGATTTTTTGAATTCTCCATGATGCGGGTGCGGACAGATGTGGATCAGAAGGTGTTGAGTGAGCTTTTTTATCAGTACCTCAACGTGGAAGAGGATTTTGTAAAGAACCTTTTTACCCTTGGAGAGACGCAACTGGGAAGAACCTTTGTCCACGAACCGGCACTCTCTGCGGAAAATATGGTGCAGGTACTGGATTATGAGCGGGCAAGCGAGGTGATAAAAACAGCCTCCCACCGGGGCATCAGTTTGTGCTATTGCCGTCATAAAATGCTGCATAGGAATCAGGCCTGCGGAGCACCTCTGGATATATGCATGACATTCAATACCTCTGCAGCATCCCTTATCAAGCATGGTCATGCCCGTTCCGTGGACGTGTTTGAAGGATTGGATCTGCTCCAGAGGGCATACGATAATCACCTGGTACAGTTCGGAGAAAATGTCCGGGAACGGGTTAATTTTATCTGTAATTGCTGTGGGTGCTGCTGTGAGGCCATGCTGGCGGCTCAGCGTTTCGGTATGCTTAATCCGGTTCACACCACCAATTTTCTTCCCCAGGTGGATGACGACGATTGCTGCGGATGTGGAAAATGTGTGGACGTATGTCCGGTGAAAGCCATGTCTCTGGTAACAGCCAATGATCCGATCAAGCCAGGCCTGAAAAAGGCTGTTGTGGATGAAACGCTGTGCCTGGGGTGCGGGGTCTGCGTCCGGGCCTGTCCCGGAGAATTCATTGGGCTTATTTCCCGGGAACGAAGGGTTATCACCCCCCTGGACGGCGTTCACCGGGCCGTGGTCATGGCCATTGAGCGGGGAACCTTACATGAGATGCTTTTTGATAATAAGGTTCTTTTCAGCCACCGTGCCCTGGCCGCAGTGTTCGGGGTCATTCTCAGACTTTCCCCGGTCAAACGCCTCCTGGTAAGCAAGCAGGTGAAATCTCGTTATCTGGAAAAACTGATGTCGCATACGCCATGGGCGGGTACGGTATAATGGGATGGCAGCCTTTTTACTGAACTTTCGGTGTTCGCCGTTCGTGGTGGGCTCAGGCTTGGGTTATTGACGATTTTGTTGCAATTTGAGTTAAGACACACGCCTGTGCTCAAAAGTACAATAACACAAGCCTGACCCCGTTGGCCCATGAACTGTATAAAAACGCCGGCTTTGAGATGAAGTTCGAAAGTTGAGATTTTTACAAAATTCTGGGCTGTTTTTTTGTGCCCGAGAGTGAGATGATGTGGGTAAGTTATCGGAAAGATATAAAAAACACCACGGAAATCAAACCTATGAAATAGGCTTGCTTCCGTGGTGCATGAAAATTCCAGGAAACAGTAAATTGTTATCCACCGTTTAATCCAGACAGAATTCAGAAATGACTGCCCTTTGAAAATTCATAAGCGGTAAATCGATAAGGTCTGACTCCCAGAAGTACTTCTGAAGAACCCATCCCAACGGAGAGGTCCTGAAAAAAATTAGATCAGTTCGTTGACATCTGTGTAATCCAGATTCCAGGCTTCGGCAACACCCTTGAAAGTGATTTTACCGTCCACGACGTTGACGCCTTTTTTGAGCTCTTCATTTTCCTGAACTGCTTTTTTCCAGCCTTTATTGGCAATCTGCAGGGCATAGGGAAGGGTTGCGTTGGTCAGTGCCATGGTGGAGGTACGGGCAACCGCGCCGGGCATATTGGCCACACAATAGTGGGTTACACCATCAATTACAAAGGTAGGCTCGGCATGGGTGGTGGCCTTGGAGGTTTCAAAGCATCCGCCCTGGTCAATGGCAACATCCACGATGACGGAACCGTCTTTCATGTCTTTGAGCATATCACGGGTCAAGAGTTTTGGTGCCTTGGCACCGGCCACCAGAACCGCACCGATTACCAGGTCTGCCTGGGTGACAAGTTCCCTGAGAATGGCGGGATTGGACATGATGGGGAAGCAGTTGGCGGGCATGATGTCATCCAGGTAGCTCAGTCTGTCAAGGTTGGTATCCAGGATGTAAACCTTTGCGCCAAGACCACAGGCCATTTTTGCTGCATTTAGACCCACTACACCGCCACCGATAACCACAACGGTTCCGGGTTCAACACCGGTAACACCGCCCAGAAGAATGCCCCGTCCGCCCATGGGCATCTCAAGGTATTTTGCGCCTTCCTGGGTGGCCATGCGTCCTGCCACTTCACTCATGGGCAGCAGCAGGGGAAGAGATCCATTGGTTTTTTCCACGGTTTCATAGGCGATGCAAACGGATTTGCTTTTCATCAAGGCCATGGTCTGTGGCTCATCTGCTGCCAGGTGAAGGTAGGTGAAAACGATCTGGCCTTCCCGGATCATGTCATATTCTGATGGCTGGGGTTCTTTGACATGCATGACCATGTCGGATTTCGCATAAACCTCGGCGGGGGTGTCCACAATGCTTGCACCCGCTTCAACATAAAGTGCATCTTCAAAACCACTGCCTGCACCGGCATCTTTTTCCACCAACACTTCGTGTCCGTTCTGTACCATGGCAACAACACCTGCGGGGGTCATGCATACACGTTTTTCAGCCACTTTGATTTCTTTGAGAATACCTACGATCATTTTGTAATGCTCCTTAAATTTTTATCAGTATAAAAAAATATGTCTGTTTTTTTACATCCAGCATCGCCGTCATTCTTGCCAGGCACGGTCCATGACATTGTCGGCGTTTATCATTTCTATGTAATGTTTATGCAAGAGCCTTGCCAACATTATTAAAAAAAAAAGAAACAATGGATCTGATATCTGATATATCTTGATTTGACAGGTTTTCTTCACCCGCCATGGGGTAAAACCTTTTTTACTAGGCAGTAAAGGGGGGTGGGAACAATGTGTTGAGTGGTAGATTTGGTTACCGTTGTTGAGGTGTTCTTATTGTAAGTATTTATTATTTAAGGATAAAATATCTTCATTAATCCTGGTTACCAGTGGTAACCTTTTGAATAAGCGTGATGTTGTACTTTTTCATTTTTTTTAACAGGGCCGGATGGGAGATGCCCAGGCCAAGGGCAGCCTTTCTCACGGTGCCCAGACGTTTCAGGGTGTCTTGAACAATGTCTTTTTCAAGCTCCGCCACCTGTTCCCGGATGGGACGGATGGGTTTTTCCCTGGGAGGTGTCAGGGAACCCTGCTCCACAGAATGGTTCATCTCGTGGCTGAAAAGGATATTGTCCTTGTTGATGGTATTCCCGTTGCTTAAAAAGGCAGCCCGTTCAATGACATTTTTCAACTCCCGGACATTTCCCGGCCAGTCATGGTGAGCAAGCTTTTCCAGTGCCCCGGGGGTGAGCAGGGGCATTCTCTTTTTCAGCTTGATCAACAGTTGAAACAAAAAGTGCTCTGCCAGAATGGGAATATCTGTGATCCGTTGCCGCAGGGGGGGGATGTGGATGGGTAAAACATTGATGCGATAGTAGAGGTCTTCCCGGAAAACGTTTTTTTCAACAAGTTTTACCAGATTTTTGTTGGTGGCCGTGATGATGCGCGTATGGATGGGGATTTCAGTGTCCCCTCCGATGGGTCTCACCGCCTTTTCCTGTAAAAGTCTTAATAGTTTTGCCTGGGAGCCCATGGGCATTTCCGCAATTTCATCCAGGAATACGGTGCCCTGGGAGGCTTTTTCAAACAGGCCCTTTTTGCCTTTTCTTTTTCCACCGGTGAAGCTGCCGCCAAGATACCCAAACAATTCGCTTTCCAGCAGGTGTTCGGGCAGGGCTGCACAATTGATGGGGATATAAGGACCAGGACAATTGGCAGCTGTGTGAATGGCCCGGGCAAAGAGTTCTTTTCCGGTGCCGCTGGCACCCTGAATGGCAATGGTGACATCGGTGGCTGCGATTTTCTGGGCAAAGGCAATGGCCTCCTTGATGGTGGGGTGATCGCCGATGATGTCGCTGAAGGTGGTCAGGCCGGGTTCGGACAGGGTCTGAGCCAGTTTTTTAATCTCCTGCATGTTTTTGGCAATTTCAACGGCCCCCACAATGCGGTCCGAAGAGTCCCGGATGGGTTTACAGGTGGAAATATACTGATACCGCCGTCCTGCCGGGGTGATGATGTTCTGTTTTACATTGTCAAGGGTGAGTCCTTCCAGGGACTGCAATATGGCATATTCCGGAAGTTCCAGCTGCTGGATGGCTTTTCCCAGCATATCATCGGCCCTGCAGTTGAATACCTGGCAGGCCACCTCATTTATGGTGGTGATACATCCTTCCCGGTCAATGGAGATGACCCCGTCCCGCATGTTGTCAAGGACCACGCGAAAACGGTTGGCCCGTTCCTCCTGGGGCAGAATATCGATGAATCGGATTTCTTTAAGGCCGGGAATGCCCCCCAGAAACCCCAGGATTTCTTCTTTTTCAAGCGGGGTCTCCCGGTTTTCAATTTCCATGTACACATGGGCCTGAATGGCGCTTCGTATTACATCCATGGAGATGATATTAAATTTATGATCGGCAAGCAGATTGGAGATGTCTGCCACGATGCCGATGCGTTCTTTAAAGTTGAGTTTCAGTTTGAATGTCAAATTTTGTCTTCCTTTCCTTAATCGTTTCTGGAAGGCATAACAAGGTGTCGAAGCCACCCCCACAAGGTATTTCCCTTAAGCAGTGCCTGTTCCTGGAGATCCAGATTCATGGAAATGGTGTCCGTATCCCCGAACCGATCCCTCCGGGTGATGATCTCCCTTGACGTGTCCAGGGGTTTAATGATCTTTGCCGGATTGCCGGCAGCAATGACATTGGCAGGAATATCCCCAGTGACCACACTGCCGGCCCCGATGATGCTGTTTTCTCCAATACGGACACCTTTGCACACAATGGCACTGTCTCCGATCCACACATTGGGGGCAAGGGTTACGGGGTGGGCCGTGGCCGGGGGCAGGCTCCGGTCATAAATACCATGCCAGTCAGAGTCTGTAATATAGGCATTGCTGGCAATCATGCAATTGTCTCCGATGACAATACGTTGGGCCGCACTGATACGCACCCCCGGGGAGATGAGCACATGATCCCCGATGGTGATGCCGGGAACCTCTTTTTTATCGGTCCACACGGTGAGTCTTGTTTTTTTGTCCGATGATGCCAGAAGCGTAATGTTATCCCCGATGGTCACAGGTCCTCCGAAGATCTCCACATGCCAGGGTTTCACCACAAAGGCATTGGCCCCCAGGTGCTGCATCTGGGGTTCCAGAAAATGGCTCAGGTGAAATTTCTGGATGCCGAACCATATTTTTTTGATGAAATAAGGTCTGTGGTCCCGCCTCATGATGCACTATCCTGAATACACTCTTTAAAGATAAATCCGTCCCAGGCCTTGTGGTCAAAGAGCCGGGAAGCCGGGGTCAGCTCATAGAGGGCATCTGCGGCCATGAGCACCACACCGTTGGTCCAGGAGATCTTCTCTTCGGGCCAGATGGTCATATCCGGAAAGGTGTATCCGCACCAGAAGGTGCCATCTTCATAGGTGCGTTCCTGTATCCAGGAAAAGACGATGCGGGCAAGTTTGGTATTGCCCATGGCAGACAGGGCCAGCACAAATTCCGATGTTTCGGCCATGGTCACCCAGGGCTGATCCGACACGCACCGCACCCCCTGGCCCTCAATGACATATTTTTTCCAGTATTTTTCAATGCGCCGACTGGCGGCATCTCCGGTGAGGGCACCGCTTAAAATGGGGTAGAACCAGTACATGGAAAACCGGGATTTACTGATATTGTAAAGGGAAATATCTTCTTTAAGGGATCGTCCCAGCTTATGAAAGGCCGTTTCCCACAGGGGGCGTTTTTTCCTGAGCAGAAAGGCCACGGTGAGGGCACATTTCAAACTCATGAATATGGAACTGCAGCCGGTTAAAAGGGCCATGGGGTCAATGTTGCCTTCGGGGCTTCTGGCCCAGTAAATTTCGCCGCTGTCCGTCTGGAGACTGATGCTGAAATCAATGGCTTTTTCCATGCAGGGCCACATGGCTTTAAGAAAGGCTGTCTCCCGGGTGATAAGCCAGGTGTGTAAAAGACCCGTGGCAATGTAGGCAGACATGTTGGTTTCCATGGTCCGATCCTTGGGGGCACCCTTTATATAGGATGAATACCAGGAACCGTTGGGGTTCTGGTTGGCCGCCATCCATTGAAAGGCCCGCCGGGAGGATTGTGCCTGTCCCCCGATGTTCAGGCCCATGGCTGATTCCACAAGATCCCATGGATCTGTTTTTCCGTCAATGTGCCAGGGAATTTCCCCGGTTCTGTACTGCAACTGGGAAATGAGACCGGTCACTGAGTCTATGTTCAGGGAGAGTTTGGGGTGGGGCTGACGATTTTCTAAATCCATTCAATTCTCCTGTTGGATTTTTTTGGGAATATATTCATAGATTATAAAGTGTGTTGGTCCTTGGTGAATGTTTTTGTTGATCCATTGAATGCGACCTTTGTTTCGGCACATAACCATAAGTGATCCGGCGTTTTTTATTTCTGTTTCTGAGGGATATTGATTTCAAGATTGAATTTAAAAACCAAGGCTAACACAGGTCTGAATTCATTTGCCTGAAATTTAACTGAAAAGAATCAGATTATTGGGTTCTATCAAAACCCGAATGGAATGGCAAGGTCATAACGATGGGAGTCTTTATGAATTTATATTCATTATGATTTATTTGATTTGAACAAGGGTCTGTTTTGGGGATTTTTAAAGTTTATTGTATTTTTAAATAATTATAATTATTAGATTTTACAAAAAAACATTCCGGTTAAAAAAAATATGAAAATCCTTGACACAACCGGATTGATTCTGTTAATTAGCAATGAATAGTTATTCATAGTTAATGGATCGTATGATAAATTATATATAGGAGGTCGTCATGAGTAGAAAGATCAGAAAGGCTGCAGTGATCGGTTCCGGGATAATGGGTGGAGGCATAGCCGCCCTTCTTGCCGGTGCCGGCGTAAATGTGCTTTTGCTGGACATTGTTCCCTTTGATTTGACGGATGAAGAAAAAAAAGATCCCACGGCAAGAAACCGCATGGTTAAAGCGGGCATGGATGCGGCACTTGCATCCTTTCCATCCCTGTTCATGACTAAAAAAGATGCCGCATTGATTAAAATCGGCAACCTTGATGATGATTTTGACAAATTGGCAGACTGTGACTGGATTGTTGAGGTGGTGGTTGAAAATCTTAAAATTAAACAGAATCTTTTCGGTCGCATTGAAGGCATCAGAAAGCCCGGTTCCATCGTCAGTTCCAATACATCCGGTATTCCTTTAAAAGATATGTCCGCTGGTTTGAGTTCTGAGTTTAAACAACATTTTCTGGGTACCCATTTTTTTAATCCTGTCCGGTATATGCATCTTCTGGAGCTTATCCCCGGAGAGGAAACCCTTCCCGAGGTGCTGGAATTCATTGCAGGGTTTGGTGAGAAAAATCTGGGCAAGGGCATTGTCTGGGCCAAGGATACCCCCAATTTTGTGGGGAACCGCATCGGGGTCCATGGCATCGGGGCTGTGATGTCCTCCATGCTGGAAGATGGATTGACCATCCCGGAAGTGGACGCTCTGTTCGGCCCGGCCCTGGGTCGGCCCAAGACCGCGATTTTTAAAACCACCGATCTGGTGGGCCTTGATACCATGGCCCATGTCTGCCAGAACTCCTATGACCTGTGCCCCGATGATGAACAGAGAGAGGCTTTTGTTGTGCCTGAATTCATCAAACAGATGATTGACAAAAAGCTTCTTGGTAACAAGACCCGGGCAGGTTTTTATAAAACCGATCTCACCCCGGAATGGAAAAAAATTCGCAAGGTGATTAATCCTGTGACCATGGAGTACGAGGATCTCACTCGTCCCACCTTTCCCTGTCTGGATGCTGCCAAAAAAATGGCCACCCTTCCTGAAAAAATCAAATGTGTCCTCACCGGAGAGGACAAGGGGGGAAAATTTGCCTGGAAAATGGCGGTGAAAAGCTTTCAGTATGCGGCCAATAGAATACCGGAGATTTCCGATACCGTCATCGAAATTGATAACTCCATGAAATGGGGCTATAATTTTGAGATGGGTCCCTTTGAGCTGTGGGATACCTATGGGGTGGCAGATGCCGTTGAAAGAATGAAGGCAGAAGGATATGATATCCCTGAAAACGTTGCCGCCATGCTGGCCGCCGGCAACACCTGTTTTTATAAACTGGACCAGGGGAAAAATTATTTCTATGATTTTGCCTCAGCCGCCTATAAACCCGTACCCATGGGAAAAACCATGGTCAGCCTTGCCGCCGCACGGGGTAACAATAAGGTCGTCCAGGAGAACAAATCGGCAAGTCTCATCGACATCGGAGACGGGGTGTTCTGCATTGAGTTTCATACAAAGATGAATGCCCTGAATGCTGAAATCATTGATTCCATTGATGATGCACTTAACTATGTGGATGCCAACGGGGTGGGCCTTGTCATCGGCAACCAGGCAGGCGGCATGCCCGGTGCTTTTTCCGCCGGAGCAGATCTTTCCTTTGTTTCCAAGCTGGCCCATGATAAAAAATATGCAGAACTTGATGGTTTCCTTGAAAGAGCCCAGACCGGTATTCAGAAAACAAAATATGCGTCCTTCCCGGTGGTGGCAGCTCCCTACGGCATGACCCTGGGCGGCGGATGTGAAACTTGTTTGGGGGCTGATCGCATCGTGGCCCATGCTGAGCTTTACATGGGACTTGTGGAAATCGGTGTGGGGCTTTTACCCGCCGGTGGTGGTTGCATGAATATCTGGAAAAAATTCATTGACGCCCTTCCCGCAGGCGTTGCCAAAGATACCGATCTTGGCAAGCTTTTTATTCCTGCCTTCATGAATGTGGCCATGGCCAAGGTTTCCATGTCCGCAGCCGAGGCCCGGGCCAATGGGTTTCTGGGGCTGGCTGATCGAATTGTGTTCAACCGGGATAACCTGGTGGGCGAGGCCAAGAAAGAGGTACTTAAAATGGTGGATGATGCCTATGCACCTCCCATGAAGAAACCCCTGCGGGTCATAGGGAATGCAGGACAAGGTATGGTCAATGCCGAGATTTACAACATGCTCAATGGTAAATTTATGAGTGAGTATGACGCTTTTCTGGCCAGACGTATTGCCTATGTCATGAGCGGTGGGGATGCCAATAAAAACAGCATGGTACCCGAAGAGGCCATTCTCAAGCTGGAACGGGAAGCTTTTGTGGATTTCGTCAAGGAAGATAAGACCCTTGCCAGAATTGATCACATGCTGAAAACCGGTAAACCCCTGAGAAACTAAGAATTACCGTGCATTCTTAATTTGCTGATTCACACTTGTTTGTCAAAAAAATTTGGGGAACATTTTGCAAGAAGTGTGAATCATCCAATATGACATGTAAGATAACAGGAATAGAGAGGAATATCCATGAAAGACGCATATATAGTACAATCTGTAAGAACCCCGGGCTGCAAACAGAGACGGGGATTATTTAAAGAGACCCGACCCGAAGAGCTCCTTTCCTTTATCATGAAAGAGGCCGTGGACAGAACAGATAATTTAAAGGCCGAAGATCTTGAAGATGTGATGTGCGGATGTGCCTTTCCCGAGGCAGAACAGGGGTTGAACATTGGCCGGGTGGCTGCCCAGATGGCCGGGTTTCCCGACCATGTGTCAGGTGCCACGGTGAACCGTTTCTGTGCCTCCGGCCTTGAAGCCATTGCCCTGGCATCGGCCCGGGTCCAGATGGGATGGTCTGAGATCACCATGGGAGCCGGTGTGGAATCCATGACCTTTGTGCCCATGGGCGGCAATGTACCCCGACCCCATCCGGAATATTCCAAGACCAACCCAGATAAGTACATTTCCATGGGTATCACCGCAGAAAACGTGGCCAACCGTTATAAGATCAGCCGGGAAGACCAGGATATTTTCGCGTCAAAATCCCAGGCCAAGGCAGCCCGAGCCCGGGACAACGGCCTGTTCACCGAAATTGTACCTACCCCTGCCTATAAATATGTGCCCCAGGCCGATGGGACCATGAAAAAAGAGAGCTTTATTGTTGAGCATGATGACGGCATTCGTGAATCAACTCCCGAGGGACTTGGAAAACTTAGAACCGTGTTTGCTGTAAACGGTTCTGTGACGGCAGGTAACTCTTCCCAGACCACAGACGGGGCTGCTGCCACCATCATTGCCTCCAAGGAAAAATGTGAAGAACTGGGATTAAAACCCATTGCCCGCCTGGTGGCTTACACCAGTGTGGGATGCAGATCCGATGAGATGGGGGTGGGGCCCCGGTACGCCATCCCCAAGGCTTTGGAACTTGCCGGTCTGACCATTGATGACATTGATATCTATGAGATCAACGAGGCCTTTGCTTCCCAGGCCATCTACTGCATCCGGGAACTCAATCTGGAACAGTATATGGACAAGATCAACATCCATGGCGGCGCCATTGCCCTGGGACATCCCCTGGGATGTACCGGTGCTAAACTCACCGCCACCTGCCTTGCCAATCTTAAAGAAGTCAATGGCAGATATGGGGTTGTCTCCATGTGCATTGGCGGGGGCATGGGTTCTGCTGCCGTTTTTGAAAGACTTTAATTTCTCCATAACCAGTTTTGAAATTCCGATTTTTAATTTTTGGAGAATTTGATCAATTGTTTTCAGATAAGCATATCTGATCACATAATTTGGACTAAATAAAAGGCTGCCTGGTTTCTCTGGGTGGCCTTTTCAAGTTTTTTTAAGGTAAAAAAACGCCCTCTGCAAAATGCTTTGCAGAGGGCGTTTAATATGAAAAATCAGTTTGTTTCTGGATTACATGGCCGATTCAGGATGGAATACGTCCACCTCTTTGAGATCATCTCCCAGGTATTCCCGTTCGTTGGGTCCCAGAATACCAAGGGAAAGACATAGAAGCGTCCACAGATGAACGGTCTGCCATGCATGGCCATGAACATCACTCATGTCATGGACCTGGGCGTGGCAGTTGTGGCATGGGGTGATGCAGTATTCGGCCTTGGTGGCCAGAATCTGGTTGGCTTTGGTTTCGCCATAGGCCCGTCTTGCTTCGGTGAAGCCGGACTGGAGAAAACCGCCGCCGCCGCCACAGCAGAAGTTGTTGGATTTGTTGGGAGTCATGTCGATGAAGTTTTCTTCACCCACCACTGCCTTGACCACGTACCGAAGATCATCGGCAACGGGATCTCCCAATGTTTTTCTTACCAGCTGACATGGATCCTGGACGGTGAACTTGATCTTTCTGTCCTTGTTCCAGTCACTGCTGGGTTTGAGTTTTCCTTCCCGGATCCACTTTGCGTAGAGCTGGATGATGCTCAGAATTTCAAATTTATGCTCAATTTTAAATTTTTTCAGTCCTGCCAGGACTGCGAATAGTTCGTGCCCTCACTCGGTGTTGAGCCAGTATTTGGCCCCCAGATCATCCACGGCTTTTGCCTTGGTACGGACGATTTTTTCCCAGGTTTCATCCTCTGCCATGAACATGCAGTAGTTTTCTGCGGCAAAACCCTTGGAGCTGTAAGTCCAGTCGGCACCGGCAAGGTGCAGGATCTTCCACAGGGGTACCATTTCATCGGGTTCGGTTACCGGTTCCCTGGAGTTCTGGTTCAGGACATACATGGCACCTTCCCGGTTAACGTCCGCTGTCATTTCAGCAAATTCGGGTTGGGCTTCCTGGTACTCTTCAAGAACGTCACTTACCACAAATTCAAAATCTTCTTCCGTGGCACCCATGGCGCTGCAGGTATCATTTCGAAGGGCCATGTCACATGAACCCACAATACCCTTGGGTTTGTCTTCCCGGGCCCAGGACTGTCTGGCATAAAAAACCAGCTGGGGAATGTTGATTTCCATGGGGCAGACATACACACATCGCTGACACATGGAGCACATCCAGACCCAGTTGGAGGTCAGGATTTCTTCATCCATTCCAAGGGCCGCCATTCTCAGAAATTTTCTGGGGTCCATGCCTTCAAGTCCCGTGGCCGGGCACCCCGAAGCACATGCACCGCATGTGAGACAGGCGTTGAGATTACCGCCATCGGGCAGGATCTCCATCACCTTGTTTTTAAAAGCACTTTTGTGCTTTTTTCCAATCTTAATTGCTGCTTCACCCATGCTTTAACTTCCTCCGTATCCTATTGTCATTCAAGTGCATCAAAAGTTTGGGCGTTTGACGGCACTTTTCTCTGGGCTTCTTTTGGGCTTTTTGATTGTAATCAATATGTTTTGATCACACGGATATCACGCTATTTTTCGCTTATTAACAGCATGTTGTCAACCTATTTAAGAAAAAACCTGTTTTTTATGCGACCCTTTTGTTTTTACCCCTCTGAAAATTATCATTGAACTTTCCTTTACTGTCAGAGGAGATCATCTGTTTATTAGATGGAGGGGTGCAGAGTATTGAACCCCTTTTTTTATGGTTACATCGTGTTTGACATTTTGTGAAGCTGTCCTTAATATGCAAAGCCTATGAAAGAGATAAAAAAAATAGAACAACTGCTTAACCGGGTGATGTGTGTGGACCGTCCCCGGTTGATCCGCGGTGTGCGCGCACTTAAAAAGAAAGCATCGGCTGCCATGGACTCGAAAAAAAGGGCTGCCCAGGCAGCTGACCTCTTGAAAAAGGCCAGGCACTCTGCCGATAAGCGGGCTGCCCGCCTGAAAGCCATGCCCCGCATTGTTGAATTCCCGGATCTGCCCATCAGCCATAAAAAGGACGAGATTGTCCATGCCCTTAAAAATCACCGAGTGGTGATCATTGCCGGGGAAACCGGTTCCGGGAAAACCACCCAGATTCCCAAGTTCTGCATGGAGGCGGGCAGGGGGGCTGCCGGTCGTATCGGGTGTACCCAACCCCGGCGCATTGCCGCCATCACTGTGGCAAAAAGGCTTGCCGAAGAGCTTGGCGAGGAACTTGGCCGATCTGTGGGGTATAAGATCCGTTTTGATGATCAATCCAGCCACAATGCCATTGTTAAGGTGATGACCGATGGGATTCTGCTTGCGGAAACCCAGAAAGATCCCTTTCTCAACGAGTACGATACCCTGATAGTGGACGAGGCCCACGAGCGAAGTCTTAATATTGATTTCACCCTGGGGATTCTCCGGGATCTGGTAAGAAAACGCCGGGATCTGAAGCTGGTGATCACCTCTGCCACCATTGACACGGAAAAATTTTCCAAGGCCTTTGATGATGCTCCGGTGATTGAGGTGTCCGGTCGGATGTATCCGGTGGAGGTGCGCTACCTGCCGGTGAACAACCATGATGATCCGGACCAGGACGACCAGGGGTATGTGGAAGCCGCCGTGGAGGCAGTGGATCGGATTCACCGGGAGTCCCGCCAGGGAGATATCCTGATGTTCATGCCCACGGAACAGGACATCACCGAATCCATTGAGTTGCTGCGGGGGCGTCAATACCCCGGGGTGACGGTGCTGCCCCTGTATGCCAGACTGTCGGCCCACGAGCAGGCAAAGGTGTTTTCCCGGGGACCGGGACGAAAAATTGTGGTGTCCACCAATGTGGCTGAAACCTCCCTGACCATCCCGGGTATTAAATATGTGGTGGACTCGGGTCTTGCAAGGATTCCCCATTATTCTCCCAGAACCCGTACCACGGCCCTGCCGGTGTCCCCCATTTCCAGAAGCAGTGCCGACCAGCGAAAGGGGCGGTGCGGGCGTGTTTCCAACGGTATCTGCATCCGGCTTTATGACGAGGCAGACTATGGATCAAGGGCATTGTTCACCTCCCCGGAAATTCTCAGAAGCAATCTTGCCGAAGTAATTCTCCGGATGATTTCCCTGGGTCTGGGGGATGTGGCTTCCTTTCCCTTCATTGACGCCCCGGCAGGGAAATCCATCAAGGATGGATTTGATACCCTGCTGGAACTCGGGGCCATCTGCCTGAAAAACGGACCTGGAAAAAAGGCCCACCGGCTGACCCAGAAGGGCAGGGTCATGGCAAGTATTCCCGTGGACCCCAAGCTTTCCAGAATTCTCATTGAAGCCGATGAAAGGGGCTGTCTTGAAGAGGCAACCATAATTGCCTCGGCCCTTTCCATTGCAGATGTGAGGCAAAGACCCCAGGATAAAACCCAGCAGGCGGATCAGAAGCATGCTCTTTTTAAAGATCCGGCATCGGATTTCATCACATTGTTGAACATCTGGAAGGCCTGCCAGGGAGCGGAACAATCCCTTAAATCCCGCACCGGGGTCAGGAAATTTTGCAAAGAGCATTATCTGTCTTTTAAACGGTTCCGGGAGTGGAAAGATATCCATGGTCAGATTCTGTCGGTGCTTCGGGAACATGGTATCACCGGCAAAAACAGACTGACTGTTTCCTCCGGCACAAAGGGGCTTAAATCAAAGGAATTTGAGATTGGCGGCCCATTGTACATTGAGCTTCATAAATCCCTTTTATGCGGCTATCTTGCCAACATTGCTCATAAAAAAGAAAAACATCTTTTCCAGGCCGCCAAAGGGCAGACAGCCATGATTTTCCCCGGGTCCGGTATTTTTAATAAGGCCGGGGACTGGATTGTGGCCGCCGAGTTTGTGGAGACCAGTCAACTCTTTGCCAGAACCGCGGCCAATATTGATCCCCAATGGCTGGAGGAACTGGCCGGGGATTTGTGTACCCGTACCTTTTCCGCCCCCCACTGGGAGAAAAAGCGTTCGGAGGTGGTGGCCACCGAACAGGTTTCTCTTTTCGGGCTGGTGATTGTTCCGGAACGACGGGTCTCCTATGGTCCCATAAATCCCGAAGAAGCCGGTGATATATTTATCCGCCACGCTCTTGTGGAGGGTGAAGTTCCCCGGCGATTTGCCTTCATGGATCATAATCAGGCCCTGATGGATGACTTGAGTAAGCTGGAGGAAAAGACCCGGAAGCGCGATATTCTGGCAACGGATGAGGAAATTTTTCTTTTTTATAAGGAGCGACTGGACCGGCCATTTTTCAATCTGAAAACCTTTGCCGGATTTCTCAAGGAACGTCGGGATGACGGTTTTTTACGCATGACCCTTGCCGATCTTCAGAAAAATGAGCCGGATGCGGACCACCTTGCCTCTTTACCCGATATCCTTGAAATGGGAACCACCCGGTTTCAGCTGGAATATGGATTTGATCCCGGTGCAGATCATGACGGCGTTACGTTGAAGGTACCTGCCGTGTCTGCGGACGCGGTGACAAATGCCTCCCTGGAGTATCTGGTGCCCGGTCTTTTCAAGGAAAAGGTGACGGCACTGATTAAAAATCTTCCCAAGAAATATCGGGTCAGGCTCATGCCGGTGTCCCACAAGGCCCAAATCATTGTAAAGGAAATGCCCCGTCGGGACCGGCCTTTGTTTTCCGAACTGAGCCGGTTTATCAACCAGCGTTTTGGGGTGGATGTGCCGGCATCTGCCTGGACCGATGAGGGCCTTGAAGAACACCTTAAAATGCGGATTTCCATCCGCGATGAAAAGGATCAGGAGATTGTGGCCTCCCGGAATCGGACCGTTTTAAAAACCTTTTCAGACACCATGGCCCCCCGGGAAGATGCCTTTGAGAAATTGTGCCATCAATTTGAGAAAGAAAATATTGTTGCCTGGACCCTGGGAGATCTGCCCGATTCCATACCCGTTGACGGGGCAGAGGGCTATACCTATGGGGTGTATCCGGCCCTGACACGGCAGGGGGACAGGGTGGATCTTCGCCTTTTTAAAAAACAGGCTGCGGCCCGGGCCGCCCACAGTGAAGGGATTCGGGCGCTTTATGAAATCGTTTATGAATCCGATATCAATGCCCTTAAAAAAGACCTGAAACGGGCAAAGCACCTCAAAGTCCATGCCGGGTTTCTGGGGGGAACGCTATCCGTTGACAAGGCCTTGTTTAACAGTGTCATGCGCCATCTGTTCATCAAGGATATTCGTACCCAGGCTGATTTTGAGGCCCATGCCCGGCAGATTATCCCCCAGCTGTATGATATTGGCCAAAAGCTGGTTGCCGAGGTGACGCAGCTGTGTGAAGCTTATGAAAACACCCTGGATATTCTGAAGCAGATTCAGCTGAAAAACATCAACCGGCCCCAGGTGACAGCCTGGGTGGCAGCGCTCAACACCGCGGTCAGTGCCCTGGTTCCGGATGGTTTTCTGGAGTTGTATGCCATGGAAAAAATTCCCCATCTTCAGCGATATATCACAGCCATTGCCATCCGGGCCCAGCGGGGAATGGTGGATTTCGGTCGGGACCAGCAAAAGGCCCAGGCCGTGGAAAAATACACCACCCGGCTGGATGCCATGCTAAATACCCTGACCATGGAATCCACCCGGGAAAAAGCCGATGCCATCGAGGCATTTTTTTGGATGATTGAGGAATACAAGGTATCGCTGTTTGCCCAGGAACTGAAAACTCCGGTGAAGATATCTCCCAAACGACTGGATGAACGTTGCCGAGCCATCTCCCTTATGGTTTGATCAAACCCCGAAATTATGGATCTATGCGGTTGAATTCTTATCTGCGATTTTCGTGTTATCTGGGCAAAAGAATCAGAAAGCTTTTTGGGGTCTGGCTGGTTCAGATTAGGTTTTTATCTTTAAACCGATTGTAATGTCTTCGGCTTGCCAATGGGGGGGTAATGGGCGGAAAGTGTGGCTTCTCGGTTAAGAAATACCTTGCCTTCATCGTGTTTTCCCCGTTTAATGCATCCTTGGCCGTAAATGATATATTTCTTTTTCAGAACCTCCAGGGTGGCGCTGCGCTGTTTTGGGGTCAGAACCCCGGCTCTGAGCAGCCCTTCCATGGACATGATCCGATAAAGATCCAGGGAGTGGGCCGATGACAGCTGATCTTCATGTCCCCCGTGCTTGATGGTGCAGGTTTTGTCCACCAGGAAAATGGGCATGTCCGTGGCAGTTCTTAACCAGAGATCATAGTCTTCACAGGCGGGCAGGTCTTCATTGAAAAGACCCTTGATATCAAAGAATTCCCGGCGCATCATCACCGCAGAAGGACTTACCAGGCACAGTTCCAGGGAGGGTTCAAAAATCATTCCCGATGGTTTTTTGTGTTTGAATTTCGGGTTTACCCGTTTGCCTTTTCTGATCCAGATTTCTTCTGTCTGGCAGATCATGGCTTCGGGATGCTGCTTAAAAAAGTCCACCTGGCAGGCGATTTTATCCGGTGTCCACTGGTCGTCGGAGTCCAGGAAGGCCACAAATTGGCCGGTGCTTTTTTTGATACCTACATTTCTTGCGGCACTGACACCCCGGTTTTTTACGCCCAGAAGGATGATTTTTTTCAAATGGGGTTCAAGTAATTGGACGGTGTTGTCCGTGGAGCCATCATCCACCACTATTATTTCCAGGGCGGGATAGGTCTGTTCCAGAACCGAGGTCAGCGCTCTGATGATGGCCCATCCCCGGTTATAGGTGGGGATAATGGCGGTGACCAGGGGGGGACTTGTGTGTACATTCATGGGGAAAGTTTGTCCTTGTTGAGGTTTTGCGCGATGATCCGGTTTTTCAGGTATGGTTGTGCTGCAACCGGGATATTCACACCCTGGTGTACTTGAACACCACGTTACATGATCTGTGCAAGCGCCCTTAGTCCAAGAAGGTAACTGTTTACGCCAAATCCACTGATCTGACCCTTGGCCACCGGCGCCACAACGGAGATGTGTCTGAATTCCTCCCTTGAATGGACATGGGACATGTGGACCTCCACAATGGGTATATCTAAAATTGCCAGGGCATCCTGCAGGCCATAACTGTAGTGAGTCCATGCACCGGGATTGATCAGAACACCATCCATGTTGTTTTTATGCGCTTCATGGATTTTTTCCACCATCTCACCTTCGTGGTTTGTCTGAAAGCAGACGATTTCAAGTTCAAGCTCCCGGGCAAGCTGTTTTAACTGATCGTTGATGTTGTCAAGGGTGATGTTGCCATACTGCTTTGGATCACGCTGCCCGAACATATTTAAATTGATGCCATGAAGAACGATTATCTTTT
The DNA here is from genome assembly GCA_963674605.1 of uncultured Desulfobacterium sp. Lineage (GTDB taxonomy): Bacteria > Desulfobacterota > Desulfobacteria > Desulfobacterales > Desulfobacteraceae > Desulfocicer. Next base: position 5,287,101 of record OY771474.1, read on the forward strand.
TCATCTTACTCTCTGTTTGAATAAATTGGTTCTGGTCACAACATGGTCGCTCGTCAGAGTTGGCGGGCCAATGGGCAGGCCTGGGAGGCATTCCCGTTTTTGCATAATTGGTCAACCAAAACATCGGGTTATTGGCTGTTGTGTCCGTCAGGACATGGCTGTTTGTAAAGCCAAGGGTTATTGATTGAAAATTTATTAGCTTACGCTTTTTTAGATTGTCTGTCAAACCGTTTTTTTGTAGTATTTTCAATACGATGTGTTCTGAAGTTGGCAGGGCTTGCCAATCTTTGGTTTCACCGGCGGGTGGGGAAATCATGGCCCAGATCAAAATCAAGGTATTCCTTGACTTAATCAGTAAAATCAAATATATGCATCAAAATGCGCGAAACCGCATGATTCATTTTATGAATAGTATTTTTACTTGATGGATTAAATAAATTTTATTCAATTAAAAAACTTTAATCCGTTGCGTGGAACTCCGGGACAGCGTGGTTTCGGACTCCATACTTATTAATGCCATAGAATGGCATGGACAGACACCAAGAGGAGTGTATGGCAAGGCTTAAACTAAAGGAACATGTGATAAACAGAGACTGGTGCAAGGGCTGTGGAATCTGCGTGGATTTCTGCCCCAAACAGGTTCTTGAACTTGATTCCAAGGAAAAAGTTATTGCAGTAAGACCAGAGGATTGCATCTGCTGTAAATTATGTGAATTAAGGTGCCCGGATCTTGCAATTGAGGTGCTTACGGACCAGGATGATAAAAATGACTGAAAAAATAAAATTTGTCCAGGGAAATGAGGCATGTGTGGAAGGGGCACTGTATGCAGGTGTGGATTTTTTTGCAGGTTACCCCATTACCCCTTCAACGGAAATTGCAGAGGTGTTGTCCAAGCGTCTGCCGGAAAAGGGGGGAAAATTTATCCAGATGGAGGATGAAATCGCCTCCATGTGCGCCATCATCGGCGCATCATTGACCGGTCATAAGGTCATGACCGCCACCAGCGGACCGGGATTTTCCCTTAAACAGGAGGCCCTCGGGTATGCCTGTATGGCCGAGATTCCCTGCGTCATCGTCAATGTCCAGCGGGGGGGGCCATCCACCGGCAATCCCACCCATGTCAGCCAGGGAGACATCAATCAGGCCAGATGGGGTACCCATGGGGATCATTCCATCATTGCCCTCACCGCATCCAATCATCAGGATGTGTTTGCCATGACCGTGGATGCGTTTAACATGGCAGAAACATATCGTACTCCCGTGATACTTCTCTTTGATGAAGCCGTGGGTCATATGCGTGAAAAGCTCGTGATTCCGGAGGTCGGAGAAATTCCCCGGGTGGATCGTTTAAGAACATCCCTTGCCAAAGGGGTTGATTATCATCCCTACCTGCCAAGAGAGGACGGACGTCTTCCCATGTCCGATTTTGGTGGAGATCACCGCTATAATGTCACCGGTCTGTTCCACGACATGTGGGGGTTTCCCTCCAACAACCCCAAGGTGGTCAGTGGACTGCTCCATCATCTCAACGATAAAATAGATAACAATATACACAACATTACCCGGTATAAAGAGCATTTTATGGAAGATGCCGAGTATATCCTCATCTCCTATGGCTCTTCTGCCCGATCCGCCATACACATTGCCACCAACCGCCGGGCCCGGGGGGAAAAAATGGGTGTGCTGGAACTTCAGTCCCTCTGGCCCTTTCCCGAAGCCATGATCCGGGAAAAATGTGCCAAAGCCAAAGCCGTTCTGGTGGTGGAAATGAACATGGGGCAGGTGATGCGCCATGTGAAGGCCGCCGTGGATCGTCCGGAAAACGTATTTCTTGTGAACCGCATAGATGGAAAATTGATCACACCGACGGATATTAAATCACTCCTTCGGGTTATCCAGGGAAGGGGGGTGTAACATGAGTGTCAAAGATTATATCAGAGAACGGTTTTTTCCCCACATGTGGTGCCCGGGATGTGGGCATGGAACCATCTTAAATTCCCTTTTGCGGGCCGTTGATCAGCTGCAGCTGGACAAAAAAGATCTTGTGATGACCTCCGGCATCGGGTGTTCCGCCCGGATTTCAGGATATGTGGATTTCCACTCCCTTCACACCATCCACGGCAGGGCACTTGCCTTTGCCACCGGGGTAAAGCTGAGCAAGCCTGAACTTAAACTCATCGTTCCCATGGGGGACGGAGACGCCCTGGCCATTGGCGGCAATCATTTCATCCATGCGGCAAGGCGAAATATCGATATCACCGCCATTGTAATGAACAACCGGATTTACGGCATGACCGGCGGGCAGTTTTCCCCCCTGTCCGGTCCCGGAAAAAAAGCCACCACAGCCCCCTATTCCACCATTGACAGTGAATTTGATGTGGTGAAGCTGGCCACGGCGGCCGGGGCCTCCTTTGTGGCCCGGTCAACGGCCTATCATGTCCTTGAAACCGTTGATATCCTTAAAAAAGCCATTGAACATAAGGGCTTTTCCGTGGTGGAGATTCTCTCCCAGTGCCCCACCCATTATGGGCGGAAAAACAAGGAAGGCAATGCCTCCCAGATGCTGGAATTCCAGAAAAACACCACGGCAAAGATCGGCTCCAAGGCCCTGGCAGCCAATCCATTACTCATTCCCCGGGGCATATTTGTGGACACTGATGCCCCCGAGTATTGCCAGGAGTATGATAAAGTGATTGAAAGAGCCATGAAGGGGAGGAAGCAATGAAACGAAGCAGACTGATTTTTTCAGGTTCCGGGGGCCAGGGGGTTATCACCGCCGCCATTATTCTGGCCGAAGCCGCCGTGATCCATGAAGGGAAAAATGCCACCCAGTCCCAGACCTATGGGGCTGCAGCCAGGGGCGGTGCCACCCGCAGTGATGTGATTATTTCCGATGCTGAAATTATGTTTCCCGAGGTCAACCAGGCCAATATTCTGGTGTGTCTCACCCAGGAAGCCTACGCCACTTATAAAGATATGGTGCGGCCCGGTGGCATTGTTATCACCGATTCCCGGTTTGTGACCATCACCAAAAAAGTGGATGCAAGGCAGATTGAACTGCCCATGTATGAAACGGTGATGAAAGAGATCGGAAAACCCATTGTGTTTAATGTGTGCATGCTTGGGGCCGTTCTTGGCGTGACGGAAATTTTAAAACCACCGTCGGTGATGGCGGTTTTAAAAACAAGGGTACCTGAAGATTTCATTGAAATGAACCAGAAAGCCCTGGATCTTGGCATGGAACTTGGGGCCCTGCGCGCAAATTGAACCCTTTGAAATTAATACTGGGGTCCCATTATTTTGTTTATTTTGGGACCCTTGGCATTTTTCTTCCCTATTTTAACCTGTTTTGCCACCATCTGGGCTTTTCAGGGATGCAGATTGGTGTTCTTTCCACGGTGAAAACCGCCGGGGTGGTGATTTTTCCCATCCTGTGGGCCATGGCCGCAGATAAGTTCAATGCCCGGAAATCCATTCTGGTGTGCTGTTCCCTGGCAAGCGCCCTGGTGTGGTGTTTTTTCTTCTTTTCCCGGGAATTTCTTCCCATCCTGATTCTTCTGGCTGTACACTCCATATTTTTTTCTCCCCTGATTGCCTTTATTGAAGCCTTTGCCATGGATATTCTGGGGGCGGAAAAGAAAAAATACGGGGCCTCCCGGGTCTGGGGTTCCATTGCCTTTATTTTGATGGCCGTGGGTCTGGGTCGACTATTATCAGAAACCGACACTGACCTTATCATTCCCCTCATTCTGGTGGGTGGCCTTTTGCAGTTTGTTCTGGCATTCGGCATGCCACCGGGCACAAGAAAGATGCGAAAGACCGTTTCCCATGGCGATTTGGGGCGGTTCTTTTCTCTGAACACCACCCTGTTTCTTGTGGCGGCATTTCTCATGCTGGTCAGCCATGGCGCCTATTATGGATTTTTTTCCATTTATCTTGAGGGAATGGGCCATGCCACCGGGTTCACCGGCCTTGCATGGGGGCTTGCTTCCCTTGCGGAAATCGGCGTCATGGCGGGGTCAGACCGGATTTTTCGTCATTTTCAAATTCGAAGCGTGCTGGTGTTTTCCTTTGCCGCTGCAGCCATTCGCTGGTCGTTGCTTTTTTTTGCATCCTCTGCTGTGGTGATTTTATTTTCCCAGTTGCTCCATGCTTTCAGCTACGGAGCATTTCATGTGGCAAGTATTCTGGCCATTGAAAGACTGTCGCCCGAAGGCGGGAAAACCGTGGGGCAGGCGCTGAACAATGCCGTGACCTATGGTGCAGGCATGATGGTGGGTTTCTTTTTCAGCGGTCTTTTTTATGATGCCTGGAAGGGATATCTGTTTCTGGCAAGTGCCGGTGTTGCCATGGCAGGGGGGATGGTGATGATGTATCTTTATCGGAAAAATGCTTTCAGTGAATAACATAAAGTGCGCTTGATCACAAGATTGTCCACCCGGCACAATTGCTGGACCAATGGGAGCAGGCTCGTGATCAAGCTTATTTTTTAAGCCACCCGGGAAGGGGACCCAGATTCTGGATTGGATTAAATTGTGATAAAACAAATGGAAATACAACAGACAAAGAAAGATCTGGTTGCCGACTGGGCGACACTGCAGCGGATATTCATACGACCGGAGGATGATGCTTCCAGACAGACCCTGATTAAGTACATGGAACAGATACTTTTCGGCCTCCATGATTTTTTAAACAACCATGTGGGGGTCACTGAGGCCATCAGCCTCAAGGATTTGACAAATCTTTACAAGGACACGGTGATCAGCCCCCATCCCGAGAAAAAACTGGCCGATGTGATATCTGACATTATTGAAGGTATCGCCCCCCGGGCCGTTAATGTGGCTTCCCCCTACTTTGTGGGTCATATGACGGCTGCCATTCCTTTTTTCATGGTTCATTTAAAGGCCATTGTGGCGGCCCTGAACCAGAATGTGATCAAGCTTGAAACTTCAAAAGTTCTGTCTGTGCTGGAAAAACAGGTGCTGGCCAAGATTCACCGGTTGATATATAAAAACAGCGAAGGGTTCTATCAGACCCATGTTCAGAGCACGGATACCTCCCTTGGATCTTTTACCACCGGGGGCACAACGGCAAACCTTACGGCCCTGTGGGTGGCCAGAAATCTCTTGCTGAAACCCTTTGACGGATTTAAGGGGGTGGAGGCCCGGGGAATTGTGGAAGCCCTGGGGGCTTACAACATGAAACGGGCCGTGATTCTGGCCTCCCCCCGGGGGCATTTCTCGCTGAAAAAAGCCGGGGGTATTCTTGGCATCGGACACCAGAATGTCATCCCCGTTGATGTGGATGCCCGTCACCGACTGGATGCCGTAAAACTCAACCAGACCATCTGTGAGCTGAAACAAAAGGCAGATACCGGTATTGTGGCAGTGGTGGGCATTGCAGGTGCCACGGAAACAGGCATTGTGGATCCCCTGGATGCCATTGCCGATGTCTGCGGAGAACATGGGATTCATTTCCATGTGGACGCCGCCTGGGGAGGGCCGGTGATGCTGTCCGAGCGATATGCCCATAAGCTCAAGGGTATTGAGCGGGGGGATTCCGTAACCATTGACGGGCACAAGCAGTTTTACATGCCCATGACCTGCGGCATGGTGTATTTCCGTGATCCCCTGGCCATGGATGCCATTGCCTACCATGCCAATTATGTTAACAGGCAGGGCAGTGTGGATCTGGGCATCAAAACCCTGGAGGGTTCCAGGGAGGCCAATTCACTGATTCTGGACAGTTCCCTTAAGATTATGGGTACAAGGGGATATGGTCTCATGGTGGACCATGGCATTGAAACGGCCAGGGAGTTCAGCATGGCCATAGGATCACGGGTCATGTTTGAAGTGGTAACAGAACCTGAGCTCAATATTCTGACCTATAGAATTTTACCCCCATGGATACGGGAACAAATAATGTCTGGATCTGCCCAGGAGATAAAACAGCTGGAAGAGGGGGTGGATCAGCTCAATATCCGGGTGCAGCGTCAACAGCGGGAAGCCGGAAAAAGCTTTGTGTCAAGGACCCGCATTCGGCGGAGCCTTGAAGATATGAAAGGGCAGGTGGTGCTCAGGGCAGTGATCATGAATCCCATGACGGATATAAAGATCCTCAATGAGGTGCTCGACGAGCAGGAGATCATTGCAAAAGAGATCCTTGCCGAGGGTTTTTTTCAGGCTTGATTGACGTTGCTTTTTTTATAACCAGCTGTCACAACGAAGATTGAAAATGGCATTATGCCGCCCCCAACGACCATCCGATCGCGCCGGATCGGATGGTCGTTGGGGGCTCTGCTGTCGCTACTTTGAGGCAGTGTTTTCATATAACCCGCATGTCCTTGCGGATACAACGAATATTGAAAATGGTAAATGGCATTATGCCGCCCCTCCCCCGACGGGCAATGGGCCCGGACCGGAACTGTAGACAGCTCGATTGTCCGGTTCCTATTGCCCATCGGGGGAGGGGCTCTGCTGAGGTAGACTTGAAGGCTACCTTTTCATATAAACATCCATGGCAGTAAACACCTGCTACAACGAAAGTTGAAACTCTCATCATTGCAGCACCTTGGACGGAGTTTCATATAAAAAAAGCCACAGACAGAAAGGGCGCACTCCCATTTTTCCCGCTTTGCTCACAATATGGTTTATTTGTCATAATTGGCGGGGCCAACGGGGTCAGGCTATGTGGTATTAGAGCCTGAGTTTTTTTATCAGGCTCTATGATTTTGTCAAAAACCTGTGTTTAAAGGCAAATTTAAACAAAAGCGCCAATAACGCAAGCCTGACCCCTCCCTGATTAAGCGTCAAGTCGGGAAAATGGGAATGCGCCCGACAGAACACGGTATATCCCGTTCCTGGGAACGGGGTTATTCATTATCAGGCTTCCAGGGGGATGATAACAATATTCACCCGGCGGTTATCCGCGTCGCTGGAGGAAACGGGCTGGGATTCCCCAAAGCCCATCATCTGCATTCTTGCCGGGTCCACGCCGCGCTGGATTAGGGCATCACCAACCGCCTGGGCTCTTTTTTCAGAAAGCACCATGTTGTACTCTGCCGAGCCTTTGGTATCTGTATGGCCCTCCACACGGATGCGGGTTTGGGGATACTCCCGCAGTACCCTTGCCACCCGGTCCAGTTCTGCATATGCGCCGGGTTTTAAGATGGATGAATTGGTGTCAAAAAACATGTTTGACTTGAAGGTGGCCGTCAAAACGTTCTGGGACCGGCTGATACTGGCCGATTCCGATGCTGCCACCACATTTCTCAGTTCCGCTTCCTGGCGGTCCATGTAAGCACCGATCTGGTTACCGGCAAGACCACCCAGAGCAGCCCCGATGCCGGCCCCGATCAATGTGCCCTCGGTGTTTCCGCCGATGACCTGTCCCAGAACAGCTCCCACTCCGGCCCCGATGGCCACCCCTTCCTTGGTTTTTCGTTCCTGGTTTGTTGTGCCGGCACAGGCTGCGATGAAAAAGCATACAATAATCACACAGGCAAGATGAAATTTTTTCATGTTATACTCCCGATTGTTTTAGATTTGATTTTAATTTAAAAACGGACTTGATCACAACATGGCATTGGACCATTGCGTTTTATACTCTCTTTTCTGAATTTAATCTGTGTCGCGGCTTTTATCAACAGTTAAAATAAAAATCAGGGTTTATCACAATCTCTGTCACCCGTCATAATTGCCGGTTCAATGGGCCTGGGTTTTGCTGCTCAGGACCGAAATTGAAACACCCGGAGATGCAATGGGGATATCGCCTTTACAAAAATCGGCCTGTGACGTATATTTTGCCGGTGTAACCGGATGTTGATTCAGTCCTGTTAACGGGCCTGAGCATAACACAGGCCACTTTGGGGAGTTGTGCCGTCTGACCCCGTTGGCGCATGAAATGAAGTCCGAAAGTTGAGTAAAAATCAAGGTTAAAAAACTGGTTCATGGAGAGTACCCATGAACCGTAAATTCTCATCTTTGATATTGCATGTGCCGATTAAAGGTTTCAAAAAGCATATTATGTGCCGGCAAACCGGAGAACTTATGACTGACGAGAGCGTAACAGAAAATATAAAAAGGTGAACCAATGAATATCATTGTACTTGCAACAAGAAATAAAGGTAAAACCAGGGAAATCCGGGAAATGTTAAAATCCTTTCCCATAGAGATCAGAAATTTGGATGATTTTGGTCCCATTCCCGAGGTGGAAGAAGACGGTGAAACCTTTGATGACAATGCCTATAAAAAGGCAGCCTTTGCCGCCAGGGTTTTGGGATATCCCGCCATGGCAGATGATTCCGGCCTTGTGGTGGAGGCCCTTGGCGGTGAACCCGGCGTAAGATCTGCACGGTATGCCGGGGAGACCGCCACCGATGCCGAAAATTGTGAAAAACTGCTGCGGGAAATGCAGGGGAAAAAGGATCGAAGGGCTGCCTTTGAATGTGTTATTTCCATTGCAATTCCAACCGGGGCGGCCCTGACCTACGAGGGCAGATGTGAAGGCGAACTCCTGGAATCTCCCCGGGGAGACAATGGTTTCGGCTATGACCCCCTGTTTTTTTTCCCGGCCTTTGGAAAAAGTTTTGCCGAGGTGCCCATGGCGGAAAAAAGCCGGGTGAGTCACCGGGGAAAGGCATTGCAGGAGGTGGCCCAGGAGTTTGATAAAATTCTGGACTGGCTGGATATCAACATGCCACGCCTGGAAACGGTTCCCTGTAAATCCTGACCCCATTGCTCTGTCAATGACCGGTGACAGATGTCGCCACCAGGCCTTCATTAAACAACACAGGTAAAAAAATGGAAAAAAAATCAATACGTGAGCTGGTCATGGGAAATCGAAGTTATCGACGCTTTGATGAGTCTGTGAAAATCAAAACCGATACCTTGAAGGAATTGGTTGATCTGGCAAGGAATGTGGCCTCGGCGGGCAACCTTCAGCCGTTGAAATATATTGTGTCCACGGATGAAGAAAAAAACCGGGAGATTTTTTCCTGTCTGGCCTGGGCCGCTTACCTGCCCAAATGGAAAGGTCCGGAGCCCGGTCAAAGACCCACAGGCTATGTGGTGATCATGGGAGATACGACCATCACGGAAAATTTCCGGTGTGACCATGGCATTGCAGCCCAGACCCTTCTTCTGGGGGCCCGGGAGCAGGGGCTTGGGGGATGCATTTTTGCTGCCATTGATCATAAAAAACTCAGATCCTTTCTTTCCATACCCTCCCACCATGAAATTTTGCTGGTGATTGCCATGGGAAAGCCCCTGGAACAGGTGATGCTGGAACCGGTGGGCAAAGACGGCAGCATCCGGTACTGGCGGGATGAAAACCAGGTGCATCATGTGCCCAAAAGATCCCTTGAAGAGGTGCTTGTTGCCGCCCATTGATCTGCCCCAGACGGTATCCCCCATCACACGGGCCACCTGTGTGGGGGAGGGAAAATTCCTGACCCTGTTGCGCCATCCATTATGAGCCCTGGCCCCTGTTATGATTAGCCCCAAACCTGGATCATCGTTTGAAAAGGATTTAAGTCTTGCATATTTTTTTGATCAATCCCGCCTGCCTGGACCCCCGCATCACCGACGAGGATGCCCGGGTCGTTCCCATGGGCATCTATTACCTGGGGGCACTTTTGAAAGATAAGGGCGTTGAGGTCACCATGGTAAACCTTGCCACGGTAACAGATCCCTTGCTCCACCTGGAAATGCTTTTAAAACAGCATCGCCCCGACATTGTGGGCTTTTCCGTGTTCAATGCCGGCAGGCATTGTGCCATGGACGCAGCACTCCTTGCAAAGCAAATCCATCCGGATGTAACAGTGGTGTTCGGGGGACCTGCTGCCACCTTTCTGGATGCCCATCTGTTTTCCGTGTGCCCGGCCCTGGATTACATTGTAAAGGGGGAGGGAGAAATCAGTTTCAGTCAGCTGGTGGATCATATTGCTTCCAGCGCTTCAAGCCCCCCGGATCACATCAAAGGGCTTGTGTTCCGCCAGGGAAATGCCCTTGTGAACACCGGCGATCCCGTACCTGTGGCGGATCTTGACAGCCTTGTTCATCCGGCCCTTTATTATGATCACCAGCACATCAGCCTTTCCCGGGGGTGCCCGGGGCGGTGTCGGTTTTGCGGCTCCCCGGATTTCTGGGGCAGATCCCGGGTACGCTTTCATTCCGCCACCTGGTTTGTGGAAGAAATGGCCCTGCTCATCCAGCGGGGCATCACCCATTTTTTTGTGTCCGACGATACCTTCACCATGGACAAGGACCGGGTCCTTGAGGTGTGCAGACAGATCCAAGAGCAAAACCTTGTGTGCACCTGGGTGGCCATCTCCCGGGTGGATTTCATTGATGAAGAGATGCTGTTTCACATGCGCCGGGCCGGTTGTATTCAGATCAGTTTCGGAGTGGAGAGCGGATCTGAAACCATCCGCAAAACCCTTGGCAAACCCTTTAAAACAAATCGTATTGTCAAGGCCTTTGAAATGACCCGGGCCTTTGGCATGATGCCCCGGGCCTATATCATATATGGCTCCCCCGGGGAGACCCCGGACACCATCAAGGAAACCATTGATCTCATGGAACAGATAAAACCCCTGAGCATGGTGGCTTACATGCTGGTGATTTTTCCCGGTACCGGGCTTTACAATGATCTTTTATCCCAGGGGCAGTTGTCTTTGGATGTGTGGAAGGAAAAAATTGAGGATATTCCCTGGTTCCAGCTGGACCCGAACCTGGATCTGGAGCAGGTGGGTCATTTCGGTGAAAAAATTCGCAATACCTTCTTTTCCCGGGTGCAGCAGTATGCCCTTGATATTGAGCTTGTGGACAACCGGGAACTTTATCCCTTTCATGCGGATTTCCTGTCCCGGCTGGCCATGACCTTCAGCCATGGGGATTACAGCCGGCACCCCCGGGTGAAAAATCCATTGAAAACAGCGGCGGTTCTTTATGAGCGAGCACTTTCCTATGCACCGGATGCCAGGGCATTCCTGGGGTCTGGCATGCTCCATCAAAGCCTGCGACATTTTGACAAAGCCGTGGCACTGATGGAAATGGCCTTGAAATATTTTGGGGAAAATAAAGACCTTAACATCTGCATGGCCGTCAGCCTCATGAACCTTGGACGATTTGCCGATGCCATGCCCTTTCTTGAAAAATTTCAGGATCATGTTGATGTAAAACCCTATGTGGATGCCTGCAGACGTAAAGGAGCCTGAAAAAAACATGACATCAGATGATAATCAAATGCCTGACAGATCCATGATACGGCAGATGCTAAGCAGAAAAATGGGGGTATCCCTTGTTATGGGATTTTCCTGTGGGGTTCCGCTGCTTTTAACCATCTCCGTACTCCAGGCCTGGATGAAAAAAGAAGGCGTTGATTTAACGGTCATCGGTGTTTTTTCCCTGGTGGGCCTTCCCTATACACTTAAATTTGTCTGGGCACCCCTGTTTGACCGGTTTACCCTGCCGTTCCTTGGCAGGCGAAAGGGGTGGCTTCTGGTGGCCCAGGTGGCCCTTATTGTGTCCATTGCCCTTCTGGGATGCATGGATCCGGCCAGATCCCCCTGGATGGTGGCCTTTGCCGCATTTCTGGTCACCTTCTGCAGTGCCTCCCAGGACATTGTGGTGGATGCTTACAGACGTGAAGATTTAAGCGATGAAGAGCTGGGTCTGGGATCCTCCCTGTATATTTACGGCTACCGGGCCGGCATGCTGCTGGCATCCGGGGGGGGACTTATTCTTGCGGATCACATTTCGTTTTTCTTTGTTTATCTGATCATGGCAGCCTCCCTGATTCCCGGCATGGTGGCCACGGTGATGACACCGGAACCGGAAAAAGCCCCGGGACAGCCCGCCACCCTGGCCCAGGCCGTGTTTGAACCCCTGCGGGAGTATTTTTCCCGGAAGGGAGCCCTTTTAATTCTTTTGTTTATCATGCTCTATAAGATCGGGGACACCATGGCCTCTGCTATGACCACCCCCTTTTATCTGGACCTGGGTTTTACCATGACCGAGGTGGGGGCAGTGGTGAAGATTTTTGGTTTCTGGGCCACCCTGGCCGGTACCTTCACCGGGGGGATCTTAATGTTGAAACTGGGTATTAACAGAAGTCTCTGGATTTTCGGGGGGCTTCAGGCCCTTTCCACAGCCGGGTTTGCCTGGCTTGCCGTGGTGGGACACAGCATAGGGCTTTTGTCCGGGGTCATTGCCTTTGAAAATCTGTCTTCGGGCATGGGCACCGCTGCCTATGTGGCATTCATGGCGGCCTTGACGGACAAACGGTTTACCGCCACCCAGTATGCACTTCTTTCAAGCCTCATGGGAATACCACGGGTCCTGGCTGCGGCCCCCACGGGTTTTTTTGCCAAACATCTGGGATGGGAGGCTTTTTTTATTGCCTGTACCCTGGTGGCCCTGCCCGGAATGGTGCTGTTGGTGAAATGTGCCCCCTGGAATGGGGCAGACCATTGACACCTGTACCAACTGTCCTATCTTTATGATTTAATTGACACTTATTTGTAAGTATTCGGTCAGACCTCTATCTTCACCTGTTTTAGCCTGCTCACATGGCCCTCGTATGGTGCGCAATCTCAAACAGGCGAATATGGGGTACTGTCCAAACATTGGAAAATAACGATGCAGAACATGGACTATCAGGTGGCCAATGCCATCAGAAAAGAAAAGGCTCTTTCAGAAAAACGATCACAAATCCTTGTCCGGGAGCCGGAACAGGCCCTTGAGGCCATCCTGGGGGCTGACCAGCCCGCCACGCTTATCCAATCCTTTCCGGATCAGGATCTCTACTATCTGATGCACCACATCGGTTCCGATGATTTTTTTCCCGTGCTTGCCCTGGCATCTTCCCGGCAGTGGGAATATTTTCTGGACATGGATGTCTGGCAGGGGGATCGCATGGATCTTCCCCGGATGACCGAGACCCTGGAATTGCTTTTCAAGGCAGATCCCCAGCGCCTTCTTCGATGGATAATAATGGAAAAACCCGATTTCCTGGAATATTATTTTTTTAAAAGCATGGATATCCGCATCCTGGAGCATGACCAGGATCCATCGGAGTTTGGAGATGACTTTACCACGCTGGATCATCAATTTTATTTCAGATTTCCTGAAGTAACCGAGAGGGTGAAGGAGGTGGTTACGGGCATGGCCCTTTTGACCATGGGGGATGAAGGCGAAGCCGATCCCGCAGGTGAGCTGGAAAAGAACCGGGAACAGGCCGAAACCCTCATCACCGGGATGCTCAATTCCCTGGCAGAGATGGATCTTTCCGTGTGTCAGGCAGTGCTCCTGGAAAGTGCCGCCATCATACCCGCAGAGGTGGAGGAAGAGCAGTATCGTCTCAGAAATGTCCGCCTGGCGGAAAAGGGATTTTTGCCCCATTATGAAGCTGCCGGTGTGTACCAACCCATGGCCCGTGAGGATCTTGCCCCCCGGGGGACATCCTGGCTTGAATTGCCCCGCCTGGGAACGGATCTGCCGACGGCTCCGGGTTTTGCAGAAACCCTTATGCCCCATGGGAGTTTGTTTGCAAAGGGTCTTCAAGGTGTGCAGGAAGAAAACATCCTGATGAATCTTCAGGCTGAATTTGCCGCCCTGGTGAACCAGGTTATTTCCGCAGACAAGGTGCGCATTCACTCACGGCAGGACATGGATAAAATGGTTGGAAAAACCTGTGATTATCTTTCCGTGGGGCTTGAAGTCATCCACGGACAATCTGAAAAATGCCTGCCCCACCACGCATCGGCCATTATAACGGGGTATTGTCTCGGGGATATTTTCCGGGTGGGTGCCGGCGCCGGTGTGCGTCTTAAAACAGCTGCCGAAAAATGGTATGAAGACAGCTGGCTTGCTTCCCGGGGGCTTTCTTTAACTTTTCTCGGGGAAAATTGGCTGGGGGTTGTGGGGGGACTTCTTCTGCCCCGTCCCCTGTATTTTGATAACTATGTTTCTGGTGTACTGTACCGGCCGTTTGCCACTGCCGGTGACCTGGTAAAAATTACACGGGATATTGCCCGTATCCAGACCCTGGACAATTTGTTGCGGAGCATGGACCCTGAATTATCTCCGGAAATATCATCCATAGTTACCTGGAAATCTGTTCTGCTGACCCTCTGGTCCCGGGCATGCATGGATATGGATTGTGTTGTGGATATGATACCCCATCCCCGGTTTCGGACTTTTTTTGCAGCACTTTTTGGCACATCCGGAGAAGAAAAGGGGCGTATTTCAGAGGATACCAGAACCAATTTCATCCAGTGGCTGGAGCAGACCGCTGGAAAGAAGGAATTTTGCAATATCATTTCCGATGTGGTGACGGCCCTGTTTGATGAGCTTGAAGAAGAGTTTGGTACAGTCCACGAATCAGACATTGAACCAGCATTGATGGCCACCCATTTTCTGTTATCCTGAGGAAATGAATATTTGAATAACCGGGCGGGGGAGCAATCCCTGTAAACCAGGCGTTCCCCCCGGCCTGATCACGCCTGACCTTATGACAACCCCCTGAAAAATTAAAGGGTGAATTCCATGTTGCATGCCACACCCATGCAGACTGTTTTTCCCCCCCTGTCCTTGATGATCCGATGGCAATGGTCCACGATTTTGTCCATTTCCGCATCGGTTCTTTCCTGGTTGATGTGAAATAAGCCAAGTGTTTTTACACGGGCGTTAAGGGCAAGATCCACCACATCTGTGTAGGCAGAATGCCCCCATCCGGTCTTGCCTGGATATTCCCCAGGGGTGAATTCCGCGTCGTGGAATACAAGGTCTGCATCTTGGCAGAAGTGTTCATAGACCTCCTGTCCCTGTCCGCCGGGATGGATATAACCAAGTTCGTTGTCTGTGAGAAATACAAAGGATTTTCCATTTTCGGTAAATTTGTATCCCAGCCCGCCACCCGGGTGGTTCAGGGCAATGGTGGAGATATTTAAAGATCCTATGGAAAACTGGTTGGTCATATTATTTCTATACTGGATGGTGGCCTCAAGATCTTTCATGGTGATGGGAAAAAATGGGGGGTGGACCAGACGTTTAAAAATTTCTTCAACGGTGGTGTCGGAAAACAGACTGTTTTGAACCACCAGCGTGACATCAGGATTTTGCAACGGTTTGAAAAAGGCAAAGCCTGAAATATGATCCCAGTGTGCATGGGTGATAAGAAGATAAAATTTTCGCTGAATGCTGGAGAATAGGTCAATTCCCAGTTTTCGTATACCGGTTCCTGCATCAATTATGATGTTTTCTCCGGAACTGGCAATTACCTGTATGCAGGTGGTTTCGCCTCCGAATTTGCTGTACTCACTGCCGGCAACGGCGATGGATCCTCTGGATCCCCAGCATTTAATCTTCATGGGTTTTTCCTATTCAAAAATTGACGTCGCACCCTAATATCTGGCTACCACATCATAGTTTTATAGTCCATAAAAAAATGAATCAACCATATGTTGACATTCGCCTTTTCTTGGCTTAGGACATTACTATCTGGAGCGAAAAAAATAAACGAAAAAAATGTAAAAGAAGGGGGAATTCACTTATGGCGCAGTTGATTTCAGACCGAAGAGACATTGATTTTGTACTCCACGAACAGCTGGGGCTGGTTGAAGACGAACTGTTTGCTGAATTTAATAAAAAAACCGTGGATCTCATTGTATCCGAGGCAAGGAATCTTGCGGTGAAAGAAATTCTGCCCACACAAAAGCCCGGAGACGAAGAGGGATGTGTGCTGGAAAACGGAAAGGTCACCGTGCCGGAATCCTTTCAACGTGCCTGGAAGCTTTATTGCGAGGGTGAGTGGCTTGCCATGTGTGATGATCCCGATGTGGGGGGGCAGGGCATGCCAAAGCTTGCGGGGATTGCCGCCAATGAATATCTGGTGGGTGCCAACCCTTCCTTTATGCTTTACAGCGGTATGACCCATGGGGCGGCCAAACTGGTGGAAGAATTCGGCACCGAAGAGCAGAAGGCCCTTTACATGGAAAAGATGTTTTCCGGACAGTGGGGCGGCACCATGCTGCTCACCGAGCCCGAAGCCGGTTCCGATGTGGGCGCTCTGAACTCCACGGCCACCCTTAATGACGATGGTACCTACAGCATTAAGGGAACCAAGATATTTATCTCCGCAGGGGAGCATAATCTGGTGGATAACATCATCCATCCAGTGCTGGCCCGCATTGAGGGTGCCCCCGAAGGTACCAAGGGGATTTCGCTTTTTCTGGTACCCAAATATTTCGTCAACCCCGACGGCAGTCTGGGGGATTTTAACAATATTGTCTGCACCGGCATTGAAGAAAAAATGGGCATCCACGGTAATGCCACCTGTACCCTGACCATGGGAGAAAAGGGAGAATGCATCGGTACCCTTCTGGGTGAGATCAACAAGGGCATGCCGGAAATGTTTCGGATGATGAATGAAGCCCGGGCCTTTGTGGGTCTCCAGGCCTTTGGTGTGGCCACGGCATCCTATATGTATGCCCTGGATTATGCCCGCACCCGGATTCAGGGAAGAAACATGGTTTCCGGTCGGGAACCCGGGGCAAAGAGTGTGCCCATCATCCAGCACCCCGACGTGAGACGACAATTGTTGAACATGAAGGCCCTGGTGGAGGGTATGAGAAGCCTTTTGTACCTCAATGCCAAATGTGCTGATCTTAAAGCCACGGCCACCTCGGATGAAGACCGGGAAAAATACAGTGATCTCATTGAAGTGCTCACCCCCATTGTCAAGGGATATGTGACAGATAAAGCCCTTGAGGTCTGCAGCCACGGGGTTCAGGTGTATGGCGGCTATGGATACATCAAGGAATTTCCCGTTGAACAGCTTATGCGTGATGCCAGGATTTTCATGATCTATGAGGGAACCAACGGTATCCAGGCCATGGATCTTCTGGGCAGGAAGCTGTCCATGAAAAAGGGAAAATCCTTCGGGTATTTTGTTGACATGATGGCAGAGACGGTGGCTGAAGCCAAGGGCATTGAAGGGGTTGAATCCCTTGCGCTGAAAGTTGAATCCGCCATGGAAACATTTAAAAACACTGCCGAAATCATCGGAAAACGCGCCCGGTCCGGTGAAGTCCTTAATGCCTATGCCTTTGCCCATCCTTTTCTGGAGGCCACCGGAGATCTCACCATGGCGTGGATGCTTTTATGGCGGGCATCCGTGGCAGCTCCCCGCCTTGCCAAAAAAGCAGGTGGGCTGGATGCCGATACCATCGCAGCCAAGGCTGAGAAGAATAAAGATGTTGCCTATTATGCCGGACAGATCAAGACAGCTGCTTTTTTTATTAATACCCTGCTGCCTTCGGCCCTTGCAAAAATGAATGCCATTGTGGAAGGCGAAACCGCAGTGGAGGATATGCCGGAAGCTTCCTTTGGCTCCAGATAATCTGTACTATTTTTAAATTAAATTATATCCGCCGACCATTTCCATACTGGGAATGGTCGTTTTTTTTTAATTGAATGCGCTGGACAAAGGGTCACAAAAATTGTAGGTATGTATATAATCAATCGAATGAAGATAACCGTTTTAGTTGAAAATAATAATGTTCAGGTTGAATAAAGTCGGATTAATTTTGTTGACATAATGAGGTGCTGCATGAAAATTACGGATTCAAAAGTGGTAAAGTCCGGAGAAAAGGCCTTTTTAAATGCTGTCAAGGACCACCTTGACTGGAATGCCATTCGAGAGGTGGTGACAAGAAAGATGAAGCAGTGTGCCATTGAGTCAAGAGGCGGTGA
This sequence comes from uncultured Desulfobacterium sp., assembly GCA_963674605.1. Taxonomy (GTDB): domain Bacteria; phylum Desulfobacterota; class Desulfobacteria; order Desulfobacterales; family Desulfobacteraceae; genus Desulfocicer. The sequence goes on from OY771474.1 coordinate 5,304,858, forward strand.
ACTGGTTTTACATGAAAACAAAGTCGCTTTCAGAATGGATCTCTATTGTGCTATGGACGTAAGTATCACCTTTGATCGTAATGGTACTCTTGTTTCCGATGAGGTGTCTCTGGCAAACGTTAGCATGGCCAATCGTTCCTCCGTTGATTCGGAAAGACAGAAACATGCGGTTACCCCTGCTATCTCTGAGGGTGAAAAGAAAAAAAAGAAGGCACAGGATTTTGATCGTCGCCCCCCTGTTCTTGAGAAGAGCTCTGAATCCCATGATGATGACGTAGGGGTGCTGGAACTCAACGACCTTTTGAATGAGCATAAACCTGAGGAAAAGACCTCCATTTCATCTCGCAAAGAAGATCTGACATCCTCCTCTGATGAGGAGGATGTTGACCTGGAGACCTTGTTTTTTAAAGATAAGTCAGATGACGACGAGTTTGACTCTATGGCCGATGATGGTAGTGCCTTTTGGGAAGATAAAAAGTAATTTTAGCCATTTTTTTCTGCTAAATAAAAGGTGTGGATAAAAAAAGGAGAAGTTTCTTATGGCGGACGCACCTGATGGGGCATTTGCCGGGATTGATACGGTCGAGCTCATGGAAATCATGGACAGAGACATATCACTTATCCATGACTGTTTTGCTGATTTTATTGAAACATGGCCGGAGTTTTTTAAAGCGATTGTCTCTGCGGCAGATGCTGATGATGCAATGGCGCTTTGCTATGCAGCTCACAGCTTTAAGGGCAGTCTGCAATATTTGGCGGCAGTCCGTGCAATTGATATTGTGTTGCGGCTGGAGTCCTCTGGTAGATCTGGCGATTTGTCCACAGTCCCATCGGATCTTGAATCCCTTGAAACGGAATGTCGGGCTTTGGAAGACTATATGGCCTCACAACTGTTGAGTTAAACACACCCTTTATATTTTTATAAACGTGCTGAACGGCTACTGGGATTGTGTGAACCCACAACCCATATACTATATATTAAAGCGTTTTTTCCATTATACGTGTTTTGATGAACGGCCCTGTATTTATTTGAATTTTTTTTGTGGTTGATCACATAAAAGGTAAAAGCTTCAACGCCTTTTGCGGCGTGAATGAGTTGTAAATTATGACAAAAAAATGTGTGCGTGCATTGGGTCTGTCAAGCGGCGGGCTTGACAGTATTCTTGCGGCCCTGGTTTTGAGAAATCAGGGGATAGATGTAACCTGGATAACCTTTAAAACCCCTTTTTTCTCCCCAGATGCGGCCCTTCTGGCAGCCGGACAGAACGATATTCCCATCCGAGTGGAAGACATTACAGACATTTATATGGAAATGCTGAAAAATCCGCCGGCAGGTTATGGCAAGAACATGAATCCCTGTATGGATTGTCATGCACTGATGTTTGCCCAGGCGGGTGGTATCATGGAACGGGAAGGGTTTGATTTTCTGTTTAGCGGTGAGGTAGCGGGGCAGCGTCCCATGTCCCAGACCAAAAATTCCATGAATTATGTGGCAAAGAATTCCGGGTTTAAGGGGCATATCCTGCGACCTTTAAGTGCCCGACTTTTCCCTGAAACCCCCATGGAGCAGCAGGGCCTGGTGGACCGGGAAAAACTGCTGGATATATCCGGGCGCTCCAGGAAGGTGCAGATTGCCCTGGCAAAGGAGATGGGGGTAACCCAATATCCGGCACCGGCCGGGGGATGTCTGCTCACGGACAAGGGATTTTCCCAGAGACTTCGGGATCTTTTGTATGTGCAGAAAACCTATGACACCCGGGAACTTTATATGCTCAGCCATGGCCGTCATATCCGTCTGGCACCGGACACCCGCATTGTGGTGGGTCGAACCAAGGCTGAAAACCAGGCACTTTTTGATCTTTACAATCCCCGGAAAGACATCCGGTTGCGCCATGCCGTTCTGCCGGGACCCATGGTGATCATGCCCGGCGGCGGCAGGGAAGATATGGTACGTCTGGCCGCCTCCATCTGTGCCGGATATACCAAGGCAGACCCTGATAAACCCACCCAGGTAATGGCCCGGTTTCCCCAAAAAAAGGAGATCCTCACCGTGCCGGTACTGAAAACAGCGGCATTGAAGGATCTCATCTCTTATCTTTAGGATCGCAGTTCCTGAGCAATGTCATTATCAAATCCCATTTTGTGAATATTAGGGTTGGTTCTGTAAATGTTTGGCCAGTACTCCATATTCGCTTAGTTGGGACTGCGTAGCATACTATTGCTATGTGAACAGGCCCAAATGAGTGAAGATGGGGTGCTGGCCGAATAGTTACCCCATTTTAGCCTTGAGCTGGCCACAGGCGGCGGAAATATCGTCTCCCTTACTTTTCCGGACAATGGCGGTGACCTGTCGATCCAGAAGAATCTGCATGAATCGGCTTACATCCCCGGGGGTGGGGCGCTGAAATTGGCTTTTTTCATGGGGATTAAAGGGAATCAGGTTCACCTTGGACTTGATGGGGGCCAGCAGGCGTACCAGGCGATGGGCGTCTTCGTCGGTGTCATTGATACCCTTTATCAGAATATATTCAAAGGTGATTTTATTGCGGGGTTTCATGTGATAATTGCGGCAGGCCGCCAGCAGATCCGCCATGGGGTACCTGCGGTTCACCGGCATCAGTTCGCTCCTGGTTGCGTCTTCGGTGGCGTTGAGGGAGACGGCAAGGTTAGCCTCTGTGTCTTGCCCCAGTCGAAGAATTTCCGGTACCAGGCCGCAGGTGGAGACTGTTACCCGGCGGGGGGAAAACTTTAATCCGTAATCACTGTCCGTGATGATGGAAAGGGCCTTGATCACGGCATCGTAGTTGTCCAGGGGTTCCCCCATGCCCATGAAAACGATGTTGGAAAGCGGAGTGTCTTCATGCTTTTCTTTGAGATAGCGTCTGGCATCCCGCACCTGGGAGACGATTTCCGCGCAGGTAAGGTTCCTTTGAAATCCACCCTTGGCCGTGAGACAGAATTTGCAGGCCTGACGGCATCCGGCCTGGGAGGAAATGCACAGGGTGTAATGGTCTTTCTGGGGAATGAGCACCGCCTCAATGTATTTGTCATCGATGAGCCGGAACAGCAGTTTTTCTGTCCCGTCCGCGGAGACTTCGGTGCGTTCAATATCAAGACGTGGAATGGTAAACCGGGTCTCAAGGTGTTGCCTTAAGTCCTTGGCAAGGTCGGTCATTTCTTCAAAAGAATCCGCCTGGCGCAGATAAATCCATTTAAATATCTGGCCTGCCCGAAAGGATCTTATGCCTTGATCTGTAAACCATTTTTCCAGGTCGGTGCGGCTGTAATTTTTTATATCTTCCATCATGTTCTATGTAATTCCTTTGCATTCATGTGCACTTGTTTTTCCTTGACTTATCACGGGATTCATATTAAATTCAAGAATTTTTAATCAATGCCAGAGGTGTGACTTTATTTCATGTTTGACAACTTAAGTGACAAGTTAAATTCAGCATTCAAGAAACTGCGAGGCCGAGGGACCCTGACGGAAAAGAACATTGAAGAAGGGTTAAAGCAGGTTCGCATGGCGCTTCTTGAGGCAGACGTTAATTACAGGGTTGCAAAAAAAGTTATATCCGATATAAAAGAAAGAGCCTTGGGCCAGGAGGTTATGGACAGCCTCAGTCCCGGACAGCAGGTTATCAAGATTGTGTTTGATGAGTTTACCCAAATGATGGGGGATTCCCATAAAGGACTCAATCTTGAGGGGCGATCCCCTTCTGCTGTCATGCTTGTGGGCCTGCAGGGGTCGGGTAAAACCACCACGGCAGGTAAGCTGGGTCTTTATTTGAGAAAAAAAGGGAAAAAACCTTTTCTGGTGCCCGTGGATGTGTACAGACCCGCCGCCATTGACCAATTAAAAAAAATTGGAAAACAGCTGGATCTGCCCGTGTTTCCATCAACCACGGACATGCTGCCCCTTTCCATCTGTGAACAGGCTGTTGCCATGGGCAGGGAAAAAGGATATGATACGCTAATCTTGGATACCGCCGGCAGACTTCATGTGGATGAAGCGCTTATGGCGGAACTTCAGGTTATAAAAAAAGGGATTCACCCGTCGGAAATCCTTCTGGTGGCGGATGCCATGACCGGGCAGGACGCGGTGAATATTGCGGGTTCCTTTGATAAAACAGTGGGGCTTGACGGGGTTGTTCTGACCAAGATGGATGGAGATGCCAGGGGCGGTGCGGCCCTTTCCATCAAGGCGGTCACGGGAAAACCCTTGAAGTTCATTGGTGTGGGAGAAAAGTCAACGGACCTTGAACCCTTTCATCCCGAACGCATGGCTTCCCGAATTCTGGGCATGGGAGATACCCTTTCTTTTATTGAAAAGGCCCAGGAAGCGGTGGATGTCAAGGCGGCGGAAGCCCTTGAAAAGAAGCTGAAAAAAAATCAGTTCACCCTGGAAGATTTTCGGGATCAGATGGCATCCGTTAAAAAAATGGGCTCCATCAAGGATCTCATCGGCATGCTGCCGGGGGTGAACAGCAAGCAGCTCAAGGATATGAACATTGATGAACGCGAATTTGTGCGGATTGAGGCAATTATCAATTCCATGACCCCGGATGAGCGTAAAAATCATGGAATTATCAAGAGCAGCAGAAAAAAAAGAATAGCAAAGGGAAGCGGCGTCACGGTGCAGGATGTGAACAAGCTTCTCAAAAGTTACACCCAGACAATGAAAATGGTGAAGAAGTTTAATAAAGGCGGCATGCGATCATTAAAGGGCATGCTGCCGTTTTAAGGAGAAAAGAACGATATGTCGGTAAAGATCAGATTGGCAAGGCGCGGTGCAAAAAAGAAGCCTTTTTACAGAATTGTGGCAGCAGATTCAGAGTACCCCAGAGATGGCAGATTCCTTGAGACCCTGGGAACCTATGATCCCATGGTGGACCCTGCTGCTGTGACATTGAAAGAAGATAGAATCAAATACTGGATGGGCGAAGGCGCACAGCCGACAACCACAGTGAAAAGCCTGCTTAAAAAGCAGGGTTTTGGTTCCAATCCTGCCTGATAAGTTGTGTGGATCGTCCAAATTCTCAACACCCCAATAGAAGGAGATGGATTTATGAAGGATCTGATTGAATACATTGCAAAGGCGCTGGTTGATAATCCTGAGGCGGTAGAAGTTTCTGAAGTTGAGGGGACTAAGACATCAGTACTGGAATTGAAGGTGGCAAAAGAGGATTTGGGAAAAGTGATTGGAAAACAGGGCAGATCTGCCCGGGCCATGAGAACCATTTTAAGTGCGGCATCGGCAAAGTTGAAAAAACGAACCGTGCTGGAGATTGTGGAATAAGTAAATGGATTCATCTGTTCTGCTGACCATGGGTTATGTCTCGGGCGTTCACGGTTTAAAAGGGTATTTGAAGGTGAAATCCCATGCAGACTCCACAGCGCCCTTTGAACCCGGCTCCCGGCTGTTTCTGCGTCCACCCGAAGGCCGGGGGCAGTGGTACACGGTTATCCGGATATCCCCCCACAAAAAAGGATTGCTGGTGATGCTGGAAGACGTGGACGTCACTGTTGCAGAAACCCTTGTGGGGCATGAAATCCTTATTTCAGGAGATGACCTGCCGGATCTGGAGCCGGATACCTATTACTGGAAAGATCTGGTGGGCATGACGGTGACCGATATCCATCAGGGTATTCTGGGGACCATTGATCATGTAATGCCCACGGGAAGCAATGACGTGTTTGTGGTAACAGGCGGGAAAAGAGAGGTGCTGGTTCCTTATCTTGCCCATGTGGTTCTGGATGTTGATCTGGAGACCCGCACCATGCGCATTGATCTGCCGGAAGGCCTGTAATCATGGTTCTGGAAATTTCAAACTCCGGGGAAATAGAAAATTCGGGGACAGAAAACGGCATGCAGTTCACCGTTCTGACCCTCTTTCCTGAACTTCTGTTTGCTTTTTTTGATCATGGTATTATTGGTCGTGCCCGGGAAAAGTCTTTGATTGCAGGTAGTTGTATTAATATTCGGGATTTTGCCGTTGATCGCCATAAAAGTGTTGATGACAGGCCCTATGGCGGGGGATGTGGCATGGTTATGACCCCGGAGCCACTGTCCCGGGCCATCGATGAAGCCAGGAAAAGAACCGGAAATGCCCGGGTGCTTCTTATGTCTCCCCAGGGAAAACCCTTTGAGCAGAAGCATGCCCAACGGTTTGCAGCCAGGGGTGAAAACCTCATTTTTGTGTGCGGCAGATACGAGGGAATAGACGAGCGTATTTACCATGATCTGGTGGATGAAGAAGTGTCCATAGGTGATTATGTCATGACCGGTGGTGAGCTTGCTTCCATGGTGATCATGGATGCGGTGACCCGCTTACTGCCGGGTGTGCTGGGTGGAGAACTGTCTGCTGAAAAGGATTCTTTTCAGCACCATCGTCTGGAGCATGCCCATTATACCCGTCCCTTTGAATTCAAAGGCATGATGGTGCCGGAGGTGTTGTTGTCCGGAAACCATGGAGAAATTGAAAAATGGCGTCAGTCGTCTTCTCTGAAGCGTACGTTTATAAAAAGGCCTGATCTTTTCCATAAAGAGAAACTGACCGCCGATGAAAAGGCCTGTCTTAAACTATGGTGCAGGGAGATTGAAGCACTTGTCAAAGAATAATCTTTATCTGGCGCTGATCCATTACCCGGTATCCAATAAAAAGGGAAATACCATTGCATCGGCCCTGACCACCATTGATATGCATGATATTGCAAGGGCAGCCATTACCTTTGGCGTAAAGGGGTTTTATGTGGTGACCCCTCTCATGGATCAACAGGTGCTGGCCCATGAGGTTATTGCCCATTGGACCGACGGCGTGGGGGGAGTTTTGAATCCTTTTCGGAAACAGGCCCTGGAGTTGATTCGGGTGGTGTCCACCTTTGAAGATGCGGTTCAAGATATTAAAAATGAACGTCACATGCCGGTGGTGACCATTGCCACCAGTGCCGTGCGCCATGATAATGCCGTGCCCTTTGGAACTATGGCACGGCAGCTTGAAAATGATGCCTCCCATATCATTACCTTTGGTACTGCCTGGGGGATGTCTTCGGAATTTATACAGAATTGTGATTATATACTTGAACCTGTTCAGGGGATCAACGGCTATAATCACCTTTCGGTGCGATCTGCGGTGTCCATTATTCTGGACCGGATCTGCCATGACAGAAATTGTGTCGGCTCATGAGAGCTGAATAAAATAGAGTTTGGAGGATAATTTAAAAATGAATGTATTGCAACGGTTGGAAATGGAGCAGTTGCGGCTTGATATGCCTGATTTCAGGGCAGGTGATACCATCAAGGTTCATGCAAAAATCAAAGAGGGTGAAAAAGAACGTATTCAGATATTCCAGGGTGTTGTCATTAAAAAGACCGGCGGAATGACCGGTGCCCGTTTCACCGTCAGAAAAATATCCGGCGGTGTGGGTGTGGAGAGAATTTTCCCCCTGAATTCGCCTGCCATTGATAAGATTGAAGTGGTCACCCATGGCCGCGTTCGGCGATCCAAGATTTATTACCTCAGAAATCTGCGGGGTAAGGCTGCCAGAATTAAAGAAAGACGTATCGTTTAATTTTGACTACCATGTGGTTATTTGAAGAACAGGCGCTGCAGGCCGGATTCCGGTCTGTGGCCGGTGTTGATGAGGCCGGCAGGGGACCCCTTGCCGGTCCTGTTGTTTCTGCTGCGGTGATACTGCCCCCGGGCTTTGCCGTTGCCGGCATCACCGATTCCAAAAAATTAACCCCTCGCAAGCGGGACATTTTTTTTGATATTCTCATGGAACAGGCCCTTTCTGTTTCAACGGGCCTTGCCACGGTGGAAGAGATCGACGATATTAATATTTTGCAGGCATCTCTTCTGTCCATGGTCCGGGCGGTGAAAGGCCTTGATCCCGCCCCGGATTATCTGCTTATTGACGGTAAATTCACCATTGGTTCCGATCTTCCCCAGGAGGCGATCATCAAGGGTGATGCCAGAAGTATTTCCATTGCCGCCGCATCCATCATTGCCAAGGTGACCCGGGATCGCATAATGAAAACCCTCCATGACCAATATCCCCGGTATGGCTTTGATCGCCACAAGGGATATCCCACGGCCATGCACCGGGCGGCTTTGCTTGAATTTGGTCCTTCTCCGGTTCACCGGAAAACCTTTCAGGGTGTCCGGTAATGAAAAACAGCGCTCAGATATTCGGCCAGCAGGCAGAAGCGGCTGCCGTTCAATTCCTTCTCTCCCGGGGCTATACCCTTGTGGAGCAGAATTTCGCCACCCGTTATGGAGAGATTGACATTGTGGCCCGCCATGAAGACACCCTGGTTTTCATTGAAGTAAAGGCCCGCAGGGGACTTCGCCATGGCAGTCCCAGGGAAGCGGTGAATGTCTCCAAGCAGCACAGGATAATTGCCGTTGCCACCCATTACCTGAAACAGCATCAGATTCATGATACCCGTATTCGATTTGATGTGGTGGCCATGGTGGAACAAAAGGGGCAATTTATCTTTGAACTGATTCCCAATGCGTTTCAGGGGGTATGATGAATTTTTTAGAACCCGTCAAAACAGGCACCCTGTTTGTGGTGGCCACCCCCATTGGTAACCTGGAAGATATTACCTTCCGGGCCGTGCGGATACTTAAAGAAGTGGATCTCATTGCCGCCGAAGATACCCGCCATACTTCAAAGCTGCTCTCCCATTACGACATTAAGAACCCCTTGATCTCATGCCACGAGCATAATGAACAGGAACGCCTGAAATTGTTTCTGGAAAAGCTGCGCCAGGGACAAGACCTTGCCCTTGTGTCCGATGCCGGAACTCCCACCATATCGGATCCGGGATACCAGCTGGTGAAAGAACTGGTTGACCAGGGTATCCGGGTGGTTCCCGTTCCCGGACCTTCGGCTGTCATCGCCGGATTAAGTGTGGCCGGTCTTCCCACAGATGCCTTTATGTTCATGGGCTTTCTCCATCGAAAACAGGGAAAACGTCGCCGGATTCTGGAGGGCCTGAAAGATGAATCGGCCACCCTTGTATTTTATGAATCTCCCCGGCGAATCATTGCGCTTCTGGAGGAACTGCTGTTTGTTTTGGGTGACCGTCCGGCCATGGTGGCCCGGGAGATCACGAAAATTCATGAAGAGTTTATTCGGGGAAAGCTATCCGCCATTATGGACACCCTGAAGGAAAAACCCGTTGTCAAAGGGGAATGCGTCGTCTTTGTGGCCTGGGAAGATCCCGTTGCGGAGCTTCTCCCGGATGCAGATGACATGGATCGCATGCTTAAAGAAGCTCTTGCCACCAGCGATCAACCTCCTTCTCGTCTTGCTAAGGAGATATCGCGAAAATTGAACATCCCCCGCCAGGAAATTTATCAACGTCTTATAAATATTAAAAACGATTGAATTTATCGGGTTTGATCACTGCATGGGCCACTTTGGGCTGGCCTCAGACTTGCATTATGGGCATTATCGATGACGTTTCGAGTTCGTCCCGCCTTTGGTCGATAACGCCAATAACACAAGCCTGACCCTATTCTTGCGAAATCTTATTCAGTGAATAAATAACTCTTGACAAGTACATGTTAATTCAATTAGTAAATAGATATAAAAAATACCGGTTGTATATACAGTAAAGGGGAAAGGCGTGTGGTTCCCCTGGAAATGGGCAGTTTTCTGATTTTTCCTGCCTTGATTTCAACGGCGTTGTTTCTGATGATTCTCCGTCCTTTTCCTGTTGATATGTCCGTTTCCTTAACACCGGTGATCCAGATCCAATTTCAGTTTCACTTTCTTCAGGCAGAATCCATGAGTAGGGTTCAGGGGATAATTCAGACAAAAGCACCAATATCGCAGGCCTCTGCCCTCCCGGACATTTAAACTATTCCACTTTTTCGGAGGTGTTTATGGCGTTTAGAAAAAGGTTTGAGGCGGGAGAATTCGCCTGTCTGGTTCAAATTGAGCCTCCCAAGGGCACAGACGTTTCAGCAATGGTTGATGGTGCCATGGGGGTGAAAGGCGTCGCCGATGCATTTATTATCCCGGAAATGGGCAATGCGGTGATGCGCATGAGCTCGCTTGGTGCGTCTCTTCTGCTGAAAACAAAGGGGTTTGATGCGGTGATGCAGGTCAGTTGCCGTGATCGAAACCGTCTGGCGCTCCAAGGAGATCTCCTGGCCGCCGGGGCCTGTGGTATCACCAGCATGATGGTGGTCACCGGTGAAGATCCAAGCTTTGGGGATCATCACACTGCAAAGGCCGTGTATGATGTGGACATTGACACCCTTCTTTCGGGGATGGCTTCCCTTGAAAAGGGCCGCGATATGGCGGGGGTGGAGCTCAACGGTTCCCCGGATTTTTTAAAGGGAAGTACTTTAAACACCTGTCTCCGGGGAGCAGACAGGGAGGCAGAACTGGATCGGATGAAGACAATGATGGATGCAGGCGTTAAGTTTTTCATCACCCAGCCTTTGTTTGAATTCAGCATGACCCAGCCTTTTTTTAAGACCGCAGATAAATATGGCGCCAAGATAATTCCCACGGTATTACTTTTAAAATCCCTTGGCATGGCCCGTTACATGGCCAGAAATGTCAATTATGTTAATATGCCCGATACCATTGTAAACCGTGTGTTAAAGGCATCGGACAAGGTAAGAGAGTGTACCCGCATGGCCCGGGAGACCATTGAAGCCGTTAAAAAAGAAGGCTTTGGTGGCGTGAATGTTTCCACACTGGGCTGGGAGCACAAGCTTCCCGAGGTGTTGGGTGTCATGGACGGTTTGAACGGTTAGGAGGATATTACATGTTGGACAAAGCAAAAGGAAATGGGAGTCCCGCAGGATCCGTCATGGTTGTGGGGGGCGGTATCGCCGGTATGCAGTCTGCCATTGATCTGGCGAATTCCGGTTATTACGTGTATCTCTTGGAAAAAACCTGGGCCATTGGCGGCATGATGGCCCAGCTGGACAAGACCTTTCCCACCAATGACTGTACCATGTGAGTGATTTCTCCAAAACTGGTCGAGGTCGGCCGGCATCTGAACATTGAATTGTTAACCAATACGGAACTCATTGAACTTGAGGGCGAGCAGGGTAATTTCACCGCCCGCATTAAAGAAAATCCCAGATATATTGATATTTCAAAATGCACCAGCTGCGGCGAGTGTACCAAGGTTTGCCCGGTGGATTTCCCCAGTGAGCATAACCAGAAGCTTGCCACTCGCAAGGCCATATTTAAACAGTATGAGCAGGCCATCCCCGGGGCTTATGGTATCTCCAAACGATCCACGGCCCCCTGCAAGGCCACTTGTCCTGCCCATGTGAGTATCCAGGGCTTTGTGGCCCTGATCAACGAAGGCAAATACCGGGAGGCCCTGAAATTATTTAAAGATGAACATCCTTTTCCCGGCTCCTGCGGCCGGGTGTGTCATCACCCCTGTGAATCCGAGTGTACCCGGGGGGATGTGGAATCCCCGGTGGCCATCCAGTATCTGCATCGTTTCCTTGCCGATGAGGATTTCGCATCGGATGATCCCTATATCCCGGAAACTGAAGAAAAAAGAGACGAAAAGATTGCCGTGGTGGGCTCAGGCCCTGCGGGGTTGACCACCGCTTATTATCTGGCAAAACGGGGGTATGGGGTCACGGTGTTTGAAAAACTCCCGGTGAAGGGGGGCATGATGGCTGTGGGTATCCCTGAGTACCGGCTTCCCAATGATGAACTGCTCCGGGAAATTGAAGTCATTGAAAAAATGGGTGTGGAGATCAAAACCGGGGTGACCTTTGGAGAGGACATCACCCTGGAAAGTCTTAAAGCAGACGGATATCAGGCCCTTTTCCTGGGTACCGGCCTCCATGGCAGCAGGGGGCTTGGCATTGACGGAGAATCCCTTAACGGAGTGCAGAAGGGCGTTACCTTTTTGCAGCAGTCCGCCCTTAAGACCGCTTCCAATCTGGACGGAAAGGTGGTGGTCATCGGCGGTGGCAACGTGGCCGTGGATGTGGCCTTAACGGCCCGGCGACTGGGATCACAGGATGTCACCATGGTGTGCCTGGAGGCCAGGGACGAAATGCCGGCCTGGGACTATGAGGTGGAAGAGGCCCTGGAAGAAAAGGTTAACATCGTCAACAGCCGGGGACCGGTGCGGTTCATTGAAGAGGGCGGCCGGGTGTCCGGGGCGGAGTTTAAACGCTGCACCGCCGTTTTTGACGAAAATCGTCGCTTTAATCCCCAGTACGATACCACGGATCTCATCACCCTTGATGCCGATCATGTGATCATTGCCATCGGTCAGATGGCGGAGCTGCCCTTTGCCGAAAAAGAATCCATAAAACTTACTCCCCCCGGTGGCATCGCCGCCGATCCGGTTACCCTGCAGACTCCCATCCCCTGGGTATTTGCCGGAGGGGACGTGTTTTATGGTCCCAAATCCGTGGTGGATGCCGTGGCCTGCGGTAAAGAGGCGGCCAAAAGTATCCATCGCTTTATCCAGGGAGAAGATCTGGCCAAGGACAGGGAAAAGGTGTTTACCTTTGAGAAACCCGATGTGTCCCAGGAGCCAAAGAGGGCAAGGGTTACGGCTGCAAAATTATCCGTGGAACAGCGCGAGGGAAATTTCAAGGAAGTGGGCATGGGACTTCCCGAGGCAGCTGTCCTTGAAGAGGTCACCCGGTGCCTTTCCTGCGGTATCTGTTCGGAATGTTATCAATGTGTGGATGTCTGCCTGGCCGGGGCCATTGACCATTTTCAGCAGGTGAAATACCGGGATCTTGATGTGGGTTCGGTGATCATGACCTCCGGCAGTAAACCCTTTGATCCATCGGGCCTGGATGATCTGTACATGTACAAACGATCGCCCAATGTCATGACCAGCCTGGAGTTTGAGCGGATTTTAAGTGCCGGTGGTCCCACCATGGGTCATCTGGTGCGTCCCTCCGATGAAAAGGAGCCGGAAAAAATTGCCTGGCTCCAGTGCATCGGCTCCCGGGATACCAATCGCTGCGGCAACGGTTACTGCTCTTCTGTGTGCTGCATGTATGCCATTAAAGATGCCATGATTGCCAAGGAGCATTCGGAAAAACCCCTGGATTGCGCCATCTTTAACATGGACATGCGTACCTTTGGCAAGGATTATGAAAAATATTATCTCCGGGCCAAAGATGAGGAGAATGTAAGGTTCGTTAAATCCCGGGTCCACAGTGTGGACGAGGACCGGACAACGGGCAATCTTATCTTAAATTATGCCGATGAAGAGGGACAGATGCACCGGGAAGAATTTGACATGGTCATCCTTTCGGTGGGCCTTGAAATCCCCCAGGAAAACCGGGAACTTGCCCAACGCATCGGTGTGGAGACCGATCAATACGGGTTTGCAAAAACATCCACATTTCATCCCCTTGAGACCACCCGACCTGGGGTGTTTGTCTCCGGTGTGTTCCAGGGACCCAAGGATATCCCCTCATCCGTCACCGAGGCAAGTGGGGCTGCCTGTGCTGCGGGCATGGCCCTGGTGGCGGCCAGGGATACCTGCACCCGTAGTGTGGAGGTGATAGAAGAAAGGGACATCACCGGTGAAGAACCCCGCATCGGCGTGTTCGTGTGTAAATGCGGTATCAACATTGCAGGTATTGTGGATGTGGATTCCGTGGCCGCCTATGCCGACAAATTGCCGGGGGTGGTGTACACCGGCCTGAATCTGTTTACCTGCTCCCAGGATGCCCAGGATATCATGAAGGATATCATCCTGGAACATCGCCTGAACCGGGTGGTGGTGGCCTCGTGTACCCCCAAAACCCATGAAGGGATTTTCATGGATACCCTGGAAAAGAGCGGGCTTAACAAATATCTGTTTGAGATGGCCAACATCCGCAACCAGAATTCGTGGATGCATTTCCACGAGCCTGAAAAAGCCACAAGTAAGGCCAAGGATCTGGTGAAAATGGCCGTGGCAAGGGCAGCGACATTGACCCCCCTCCACGAAAAGAAAATCACCGTGACGGTGAGGGCCCTTGTTATTGGTGGCGGTATTGCCGGTATGACATCGGCCCTGGGCCTTGCAGACCAGGGATTTGAGGTGGTGCTGCTGGAAAAGGAAGCCGTCCTTGGCGGCCTTGGCAATAAACTGTACCACACCATTGAAGGGGCCGATATCCGCAAATTTGTGGCGGAACTTGCCGGCAAGGTGGAGGCCCATGATAAAATCCAGGTGCTTAAACAGGCATTGATTGTGGATTTCACCGGTTATAAGGGTAATTTTACCACAGAGGTTCTGGTGGGACCCGGCATGTATGAACGTAAAATAGAGCACGGGGTCATGATCGTGGCCACCGGTGCCAACGAGTATGTGCCAACGGAATATGGGTACACCGACAGTGATGCGGTTGTGACCCAGCTGGAACTGGGGGAAATGCTGGAAGAGAGGGGGGCCGATCACCTCCAGCAGGTGGTGATGATCCAGTGTGTGGGATCGCGAAATGAAAACAACCCCAATTGTTCCCGGGTGTGCTGCCAGGGTGCCATTAAAAACGCACTGCATATAAAAGAACTCAACCCCGATGCCGATGTGTTTATCCTGTACCGGGATATGCGCATGTATTCCATGTTGGAGCATTATTACACCGAAGCCCGGAATAAAGGGGTGCTTTTCTTCCGCTTTGATCCCGAAGATCCCCCGGTGGTGGAAAAAGGCCCAGATGGCGTCACCGTCACCTTCACCGACCATGTGCTGGGAAGAAAACTTGCCGTGGATGCCGATCTTGTGGCTTTAAGTGCCGGTGTGACAGCAGCAGACACCGAAGAGCTTTCCACCATCATCAAGACCGGTCGCAACAGAGAGGGTTTTTTCATTGAGGCCCATGTGAAATTACGTCCGGTGGATGCCGCCACCGAAGGGGTGTTTATCTGTGGAACGGCCCACAGTCCCAAGCTCATCACAGAGACCATCGCCCAGGCCATGGCAGCGGCCTCCCGGGCCACCACCTATCTGTCCTCGGACTTTCTTACCTTGTCTGCGGTGACGGCACTGGTGGACCCGGACCATTGCGCATCGTGTCTTATCTGTGTCAGATCCTGTCCCTTTTCCGTTCCCCGGATCAATGAGGAGGGAAAAAGTTACATCGATCCGGCCCTGTGCCAGGGCTGCGGGGTGTGTGTATCCGAGTGCCCGGCCAAAACCATCAAGCTCAACTGGTATGAAGACAATCAATTGCTCAGCAAGGTGGAAGCTTTGCTGGAGGGGGGAATATGAGCACAGATTTTGAACCGGTCATTCTGGCTTTCTGCTGCAATTACTGAGGGTACTCCGCTGCGGACCTGGCAGGTTCCATGAGATTGAAATGCCCCGCCAACTTTAGAATCATTCGCTTGCCCTGCACGGGCAAGGTGGATGTCATCCATATGCTCAGAGCCTTTGAAAAAGGGGCAGACGGCGTGTTTGTGGTGGGATGCATGGAGGGAGATTGTCACTTTAAAACCGGTAATTTCAGGGCAAGAAAACGGGTGGAGCAGGTGGCGACCATTTTGGATAAGGTGGGTGTGGGCGGCGAACGGGTTCAGATGTATAACCTGTCCTCCGGCGAAGGCCCCTTGTTTGCCCAGTATGCCATGGAAATGGACGAAAAGATCAGAGCCCTTGGACCAAGCCCGGTGAGAACGGCCCTTGAAGCCCAGAAAACTGCGGCATGATAACCCTGTTAAATGAGGTTTGAGATATGATAGTAGCCGATAAAAAGCCCATTGAAGAGATCATAGAAACGGTCAAGGCCTACGACCGAATCCTGGTGTTGGGGTGCAATGAGTGTGTCACCGTGTGCGAGGCCGGTGGAAAAAAAGAGGTGGAGGTGCTGGCATCGGCCCTTAGAATGCATTTTATCCAGCAGGGCCAGAAGAAAACCTTTGATGAACAGACCCTGGAACGGCAGTGCGACCATGAATACCTGGAGGAAATCCGGAACGTCATGGACAACTATGATGCGGTTCTTTCCCTGGCCTGCGGGGTGGGGGTGCAGTTCATGGCGGAAAAATATCATACCACGCCCTTGATCCCCGGAGTGAACACCTGCTTTCTGGGGGCCACGGAAAAAAGAGGGCTGTGGACGGAGCGGTGCCAGGCCTGCGGGTCCTGTGTGCTGGCCACCACCGCCGGTATTTGCCCCATCTCCCGGTGCGCCAAACGGGTAATGAACGGTCCCTGTGGCGGTTCCACCGGCGGCAAGTGCGAGATCAACAAGGATGTGGACTGTGCATGGCAGCTGATCATTGATCGATTGAGGGATCTGGATCGCATGGATGACTACGAAATCGTGACCCCCATCAAGGACTGGTCAACGGAGCGGGCCGGTGGACCCAGAACTGTGTCAAGGGAGGATGTCCAGGTATGAAGATGAACACACCAAGCAAGCTTGAGAAGGTTTTTAAATCAGGGCACATTGCAGTGACTTCGGAGTGCGGTCCCCCCCGGGGCAGTGACCCCGAAGCGGTTACCTCCAAAGGGGCTTTGATAAAAGACCATGTGGATGCGGTGAACATCACCGACAATCAGACCGCCATGACCCGCATGAGTTCCCTTGCCGCCTGTATTCATTTAAAACAGATGGGCCTTGAACCCATTTTACAGATGGTGACAAGGGATCGTAACCGGGTGGCCCTGCAGAGTGATCTGCTGGGGGCAGCCTCCTTTGATATTCATAATGTGCTGTGCCTTTCCGGGGATCACCAGAGTTTCGGGGACTGTGCCCAGGGCCAGAATGTCCATGATCTGGATTCCATGCAGCTGGTCCAGACGGTGCGTCACATGAGGGATGAAGGAAAATTTCTGGGGGGGGATGACATTAAACGGCCACCCAGGATGTTTGTGGGGGCCGCAGCCAACCCCTTTGCCGATCCCTTTGAGATCCGGGTGCCCAGACTTGCCAAGAAGATTGCCTGCGGGGCGGAGTTTATCCAGACCCAGTGTATTTACAATATTGATAAATTTGAGGAGTGGATGAGACGGGTGAGAGACCGTGGATTGCATGAAAAGACGTTCATCATGGCCGGTATGACCCCCATGAAATCAGCACCCATGGCCAAGTTCATGAAAAACCGGGTGCCGGGCATGGATGTGCCAGATGAGATCATCGCCCGTCTTGCCGGGGTGGAAAAGAAAAAACAGGCCCAGGAGGGCATTGACATCTGCGTTGAGCACATCCAGCGCTTGAAAGAGGTGGAGGGCATCGCAGGCTTTCACATCATGGCCATTGAGTGGGAGGAGAAGGTGCCGGAGATCGTGGAGAGAAGCGGGCTCTATCCGCGTCCTGAGGTGTAATAAAAACGTAGCACACAAGCGAAGCGCAAGAAGTAAAAAAATATAAAAACCCCCGGATAGACTGACTTCTGTCCAGGGGTTTTTATGTGGTATTTTAAAAAACCATCTCACAGATTCCCTTGACAAGCATTGCTATTCCGGCAAATGAAGGATGCCAAAAGACCCATGCATATCCCATGGGCCTTTTTGTTTACCTGTTAATTCTGCAGCTGCTTCAGCAGAAATTCCGTGGCCTGTCCACAGGTAACCCCGTTTTTACCACCATTGGGCACCAGGTTTGCCGCTGTCAGGGCATCCACCGCCTTAAATACATCGGTCATCAACTCCGGATATCCGATGAACTCAAGCAGTTCGCCCGTGGCTTTGACCACGGCCACAGGGGAAGAAAAATGGCCCCGGTTTTCCTGCATCATGCGGGTACCGGTGCCGCCGCCTGCTTCAAACATGCCCTGGGTAAAGGATAGATTGGCAGATCCCACACCGCCAATGCCGCCCACATACATGCCGGCCTCATCACCTGCCATATCCCCCACAATATTGTTGCACACAAGGGTTGTTAAGGGAAATTCTTTGCCGGTTTTTTCGCCCTTCATGGCTTTGAGTTTTTCCGGCTGGGTCACTGTGTAGGAAAAATCATCGGGTTTGACGCTCAAATAGTCAAGATCAGGAAAATTGGCATCAATGTAGGCCTTGGCCCAGTTCAGAGATGCCGCATCGGGTTTGATTACATTGTCTTTAAAGTTCAGCACCACACCGCCGGACTTTCTTTCCACGGCATGTAGACAGGCCATGTGGGTGAGACGTTCAATGTCTATTCTTGCCTGGGGCCAGAAGCACAGGGCGTATTCTTCCTGTCCATTGAGGCTTGAAACCCCGGCGGATTTTGCATCCTGGTAGGGGGTGCCAAGGTTGCACCGGAACACGGTGAAGTTGATACCCATGTCATCGTTTTTAATATTGCGCTGGCAGGCAAACAGGTCCATGTACTGGCGCATCCACACATTGGCACTGGGTACATTGGGATATTTGGAGCTGTCCGGGGTTTCCAGGGGCATTTTCAAGATCACATCACACTGGTCAATGACATCAATGGATGTTTGTGGTGCCACCACATCCAGTTCCAGGCGTTTTTCAATGGTGAGGTCCGGGATTTCCACCACGGAGATGTCACCGGCTTTAATCTCTTGGGCAAGAAGGGATTCAAGGATGGTGCGGGCGGCCTCGGCCACAATGGGACCAATGCCGTCCCCGGGGGCAAATCCAATCTTAAGCGGTCGTTTGGTGCTCAAAGCCACGGGATTAAACTGTCCTCTGGTTTGGATGGCTTTTTCAACCCGTGCTTTTTCCTGGGTCAGCAGGGTAAAGAGGGCATCAAAGGGATTATAGTCACCTTCAAACATATTCACATATTCAATCATCTTGTCTCCTTCGGGAATAATGTTGGGTTCAGGCCAGTAAATGGGTTGTGACAGGTTCTTCATCTTTGAGAAGTTTATCGGTATTGATCAGAATATTAATGGCGTTGTTCACCTTGGCCATGCCCAGGATATAGTTTATGTCGGTATCCATTCCAAAGGAGGGGAGATCCTCGATATCATTGGCCATGATGGATAATACTTCAGAAACGGTGTCAACGATGATGCCGGTTTTTATTTTTTGTCCTTTGTCCACCACCTCAAGGATGATGATGCACGTACGATCATTATATTCACAGGCCTCTTTGTTTAACCGCAGTCTGAGATCAATGACCGGAATCACTTGATCTCTCAGGTTGATCACCCCTTTTACAAAGGGTGGACTTTTGGGAATCGGATGGAATGGAACCATGTGTATTATTTCAACAACAGAGTGAATGCTAATGCCGTATGTCTGTCCGCAGAGGGAGAAAATAAGGTACTTGCCCTCCCGGTCCAGCCGGACTTTGGTTTTATCCCCATGGGTTTCAC
Organism: uncultured Desulfobacterium sp.; assembly: GCA_963674605.1. GTDB lineage: Bacteria > Desulfobacterota > Desulfobacteria > Desulfobacterales > Desulfobacteraceae > Desulfocicer. The sequence goes on from OY771474.1 coordinate 5,324,100, forward strand.
GACTGAGAATTTTTTTAACTGTGTGGCTAATGTCATGAAATATACTCTGGTGACGGGTGTGGGCAAATTTGGCGCAGGCCTTTTGGGCGAATCGGGTGTCAACAAATTCATTGAGATCAATAAGGCTGCCCACGCCCATTTCTGTTGACATATACCTCTGAATGCGATCAAGATCCTCAATGCTGGGAAAAAGGTCATCTGTTTTGATTCCCTGGGGCTCCTTGAGTACGTTTTTAAGTACTGCAACATTGAGTCCCAGCTTTTTATCCGGGTCCAGAAAATCAATGGCAATTTCTGCTGATTTTTCAGGATGCATGGAAATGAATTGACCTGAGTCAACAAGCAGTTCTGTAAATTCCTGAATCGCATCCGGATATTGATTGATAAGTTCCTGGCGCACCACCACCACGCAGCAGGGGTGGTACTCCCAGATTTCACCCGAGAGAAACAACAGTTCACCACTTCCCCCGGCAATGGATTTTGTACCCAGGGGTTCTGCCACGGTGAAGCCTCCGGCGGAGGGATTGTTTGCAAGGAATTCGGGCATTTTCACCGGGGGAACGATTTCAAAAAAAACATCCACATCTTTATTGCCGGTCATTCCGGGGGTCAGCCCCAGTTCTTTTAAAAACATGCTGGAAAGCATGTGGTGAATGGAAAGAATATGGGGCAGATAAAAGGTTTTTTCCTTGAAAGATTCCTTTAAAGAGGAATTGCTGTCAGTGCTTTTTGAGGCTTTTTTCACTGAAATACTGCCGTTTTTGTGGGCAAAAAGAATCAGTTTGATGGGCACATTGTCGCTGAAACTGTCCATGGCAATGGGTGCCAGAATAAATGCCACATCCACTTCTCCGGTTTCAATGGCCTTTTGTACCGGATTCCAGCCTGGCATGCACCGGGTTTCCAGCTCAAAATGATGGGCTGCCACCTTTTCTGATTCAATCCGGTTTTTTAAAACACCCAATGTAAGATGGTCTGTGATTTGAATATGCGCAGTTCTTAAAAGAAGTTTTCCCGACGGGGCTGTCCGGGGCGTGTATTCAGATATATCATCGGTTTTGGGAGAAAAGGTATCCGTGATGACCTGACTTAACTCATCCGGGGAAAACGGTTTGGAGACAAAATTACTAACGCCTGCATGGATTGCTTTGGCGGTTTGTTTTTTTTCACTCTGGGCCGTAACCATTATAAAAGGCAGTTGTCTATGTTTCTCACTGGAACGCACCCATAGCAGAAGCTCATAACCATCTTTGTTGGGCATATTCCAATCACTGATAACCAATGAGATATTCTCTTCGGAAAGCAGTTTTTCAATGGCATCATTTCCGTCATCTGATTCAAGAATATTTGTAAATCCCAGTTGACTGAGAATTTTGATTTCCATCTTCCGCGTGATTTTGGAATCTTCTACAACTAAAATTTTCATCATTCTATCAATGGCCATTCTTGAGTTCCTTCGACGCAATGGTGGGGTTGGCTACCCCCACAACACAACTTGCCGATAAAACCCCATAAATTCAGTTGATTGAATGGCTGGTAGCTTGTGCAAAAAGCCCATGAATTCAAAAGATTATGCAGTAAGTTGTCTTGTAAGGTTAATAATGTTTCTTTTTTATACGAAGAATCAATGCATACTGCAAGGGAAAATGTGGTAAGGATTATTGCCAATATGAATTTTTTTTATGGGAATATATCTGTGTAATCGTATGAACTCAATTCAAAAACGGAAAGTTCTTCGCCTTACTTGAGAAATAATTCTAACTGTGTAAAGTTGGGCATTGGCCATCACATCGGCCAGCCGTTATAATTGGCGGTCCAATGGGTTCAGGCTTGTGTTATTGGAGGCTGATGCTTTTATCAGACTCCATGTTTTTGATAAACACACTGTGTACAAAGAAAATTTTCCACAAAAACGTCAATAATACAACTCTGCCTCCTCCCCAGATTGGCCGACATTATGACAAAGACCTAAAATTGACTGGGATGCATCCATTGCATAAGGGGGGCCGGGATGTAGTAAAGCCTCAAAAAATAAGGAGAGTATATGATAAACAGCCAGAGATTGTCAGATAATTTCACCCAATTTGTCCAGATTGATTCCATTTCCAGGGAAGAGGCCCAGATTGCTGAAGTTTTAAAAAACATGCTGGAACAACGCGGTGCCACGGTGACCATGGATGGGGCAGGAAAAGTCATCGGGGGCAACTGCGGAAACCTGGTGGCAAAATTCAAGGGCACTGTGGATGCAGAACCCCTTCTTCTTTCCGGGCACATGGATACCGTGGAGCCGGGCAGGGGAGTAAAGGTGGTCTTTGAAGACGGGGTTTTCAGAAGTGACGGCACCACCATCCTGGGTTCCGATGACAAGTCTGCCCTGGCCATTATTTTTGAGGTGCTGGATGTCATAAAGGAAAATAATTTGCCCCATCCCCCCATTGATGTGGTGTTCACCGTGGCCGAAGAGGTGGGGCTTTTGGGGGCAAAGGCCTTTGATCTGTCCATGATTGATGCAAAGATCGGATATATCCTGGACTCCACCGATCGGGATGGCATTGTCACCCGGGCACCGGCGGCCAACCGATTCACCATTGAAATTCATGGCAAGGATGCCCATGCCGGTGCCTTTCCGGAAAACGGCATCAATGCCATCTCCGTGGCCTCCCGGGCCATTTCCGGGCTTCAGCTTGGCAGAATTGATGGAGAAACCACCTGCAACATCGGGTTGATTCAAGGGGGCAAAGCCACCAATATTGTCCCGGACCTGGTGACGATTCATGGGGAGGCCAGAAGCCATGATACGGCAAAATTAAAAACAGTCACAGAAACCATCATTAACAGTTTTTACACGGCCGCCGATTCTTTCAAGGCAGATAATACCGCCCTTCCCCGGGTGGAGGTGGATCTGGAACAGGATTTTCCTGCCACCCATGTTCCCGATGATCACCGGGTGGTTCAACTGGCCTGCCGGGCCGCTGAAAATCTGGGAAAAGACATGGCCATAAAAACCATTGGGGGGGGGGCCGATGCCAATATTTTCTTTGGCAAAGGCGTGGTCACCGGGGTTTTGTGCACCGGCATGACCGATGTGCACACGGTGCGGGAATCCATACAACTTGAAGACATGGTGGGAACGACCCGCCTGCTTCTGGAGATTATCCGCATCCATATTGAAGGAGATCTGTAAGTGGCCATGATTGCCTATTTTGATATGTTTTCCGGCACAAGCGGTGATATGACCCTGGGCGCTCTCATTGATCTGGGGGTGCCCCCGGCATGGCTGAAAGAACAGCTTGCCGCCATGCCCCTGACTGGTTTTGACATTAAAACCAGTGCTGTGTGGTGCAATGGCATTAAAGCCATGGATATCTCTGTCACGGAACAAGAAAATGTGCCCCCCAAAAATTACAGGGATATCAAAGCGTTGATATCCAAAGCGCCTTTTTCTTCCCGGGTGATTGAGCAAAGCCTTGGGGCCTTTAAAAAGATTGCCCTGGCCGAATCCGCCATCCATGGTTCAGATCTGGAATCCGTACACTTCCATGAGGTGGGCGGCATTGATGCCCTGGTGGACATTGTGGGGTCTTTTCTCTGTGTCGAATACCTTGGTATTGAAAGGGTTCATGCATCTCCTGTGCCCCTTGGTCGTGGATTTATCACCTGCAGCCATGGGATTATCCCGGTGCCGGCCCCTGCCACCCTGGGTATTTTAAAGGGGGTCCCGGTGACAGCCTCGGACATCGGCATGGAAAATGTCACCCCCACCGGTGCCGCCATTATCAGCACCCTGGCCCAGTCCTTTGGACCCATGCCGGACATGGTGATGGGTCAAGTGGGATATGGAGCGGGCAAACGAAAATCAGACACCGGTGTGCCTAATCTGCTTCGTGTCATCACCGGAACCTCAGATTCCTGTCCGGATACGCCCTTTGTTAAACAAGAAACGGTGTGGGTGGTGGAAACCACCATTGATGACATGAATCCCGAGGTATCGGGTTACATCATGGACAAGCTGTTTGAACGAGGCGCCCTGGATGTGTGCCATATTCCTGTGCATATGAAGAAAAATCGTCCTGGAACCCGGCTGGAAGTGCTCTGTCATGAAGAGAGGCTCAAAGAAGTAATGAATTTGATTTTAACCCAGAGCTCCTCCATCGGCGTGCGTTTTAATAAGGTTCGGCGGGGGGTACTTCAGCGTGAAATTGTCACTGTGTCCACCTGCTTTGGCCGGATAAAAGCAAAAAAAATCATTGATCCCACAGGGAAGCCGCGCATTGTTCCGGAGTATGAGGTGTGCCGTAGACTGGCTGAAGAAAAAAATATACCCCTGCGGGATGTGTATGCCCAAATTTTATCCGATGTTCAGGATACGGCTTCTTATTGTGATGGGTGTCATGATATTGCCGACGGGCAGATGCATGACCACGCCCATGACCATGACCACCATCATAATTGTGATCTTGCCCATGACAAAGGCCATGGCCATGATACAGTACAGGAGACTGAAAGATGACCCTGGGACAAAGACTTTTCATGTTTGCGGCCACCGGTGCCATGGTGGGATATGCCCCGGTGGCCCCGGGTACCTGGGGAACCCTGGTGGGAATTCCCCTGGTTTTGCTTTGTAATCTTGTGCCTGCCTCATGGCAGACCTTTGCCGTGGTGCTGTTCATCATGGGTGCCATCTGGGTGGCACAGGAGGCAGAAAAAATATTTGCCAGAAAAGATCCCGGTGCCATTGTTATTGATGAGATGGCCGGCTATCTGGTGGCCCTGTGTGGTGTGCCGTTGAGCTTTTCTTCTCTGATGGTGGGCTTTCTGGTGTTTCGATTTTTTGATATTGTAAAACCCTTCCCGATAAGATATTTTGAACGACAATTCTCAGGAGGAGCAGGGGTTGTGCTGGATGATATTTTTGCAGGTCTCTATACCGGGCTTGTTTTGAAGCTCTTTTTTTGATAAAAACTGAGAATTTGGTCATAATTCAGTCTTGGTTCACATGGCCTATGAAGGTTGCCCGGGGCACTAACCCCGTCAATTGACCTGCATTATGATCAGGCCGGAAAATGATATTTTACCATAAATATGGGTTGGGAGATAAAGAAAATGGCGGAATCAACGGAAAAAGAAAAAGCCGTAAAATCGGCAATGAGTCAGATAGAGCGGCAGTTTGGAAAAGGTTCCATCATGAAACTCGGTGCAAGGGAAGTGCAGGCAGTCCCGGTGATTCCAACGGGCTCACTTGCCCTTGATAAAGCCCTTGGTGTGGGGGGATATCCCCGGGGCCGGGTGATTGAAATTTATGGGCCGGAATCTTCGGGTAAAACCACCCTGGCCCTCCATGCCGTGGCCGAATCCCAGAGACAGGGCGGTATTGTGGCTTTCATTGATGCCGAGCATGCCCTGGACGTCACCTACGCCAGAAAGCTCGGGGTGGATTGTGATGAATTGCTTGTTTCCCAGCCGGACACCGGAGAGCAGGCCCTGGAAATAGCCGATATGCTGGTGCGAAGTGGTGCCATTGACATCATTGTGGTTGACTCCGTGGCAGCGCTGGTTCCCCGGGCAGAAATTGAAGGGGAGATGGGGGATTCCCACATGGGACTCCAGGCACGGCTCATGTCCCAGGCATTGCGAAAACTCACGGCCACCATGTCCAAAACCAATACCACGGTGATTTTCATCAACCAGATCCGCATGAAAATCGGTGTGGTGTATGGCAATCCGGAAACCACCACCGGCGGTAATGCCCTGAAATTTTATGCATCTGTTCGTCTGGAAATCAGAAAAGCCACAGCCATCAAGGATGGCCAGGATGTAACCGGTAACCGTACCAAGGTAAAGGTGGTAAAAAACAAACTGGCACCCCCGTTTAAAAGTGTGGAATTTGATCTCATGTACGGGGAAGGCATTTCCAGGACCGGAGATTTGCTCGACATGGGGGTGGACCTGGAAATCATAGAAAAAAGCGGGGCCTGGTATTCCTTTGACGGGGAGCGCATCGGCCAGGGACGACAGAATGTTAAAGCATTCTTTCTGGATAATCCCGACCTGTTTGAGAAAATTCAGCAACAGGTGCGGGAAAAACTCGGTATTGCCGTTAATGGCCCTAAACCTGTGATCCCTGCCGCCCAGCCAGAAAAATAATATAATTGCCATGGGCAGAACCCATTCGGGACCCGGGCCTGCCACAACAAAGAATGAAAAACCAGTTGATGTCAGCATCCAGTACCGAGCAACTGCTTTTTCAAAATAAAACCCACATGAAAGATGAGGGCTTGGTCACAGCATGGGCCACTTTGGGGTGGGGTCAGGCTTGCGTTATTGACGCTTTTGCTTAAAATCTTCTTTATGCAAAGGCACTTATCAAAAACACAATAACACAAGCCTGACCCCGTTGGCCCAACAATTGTGACGGGTGGCCCAAGTTGTGACCAAGCCCAAAGATTATAATATCAACGCCGTGAAAGGCTTTCCAAGGAAAAGGCTCAGGAGTACACTAATGACAGGTAAAGAAGCACGCAGAATATTTATTGAATATTTTAAAAAACATCATCACCAGGTCGTGAGGAGTTCTTCTCTTGTTCCCCAGGATGATCCGACGCTTTTGTTCACCAACGCCGGTATGGTGCAGTTCAAGCGTGTATTTACCGGTGATGAAAAAAGAGATTACAACCGGGCGGTGACATCCCAGAAATGTGTCAGGGCAGGCGGAAAGCACAACGACCTGGAAAATGTGGGTTACACGGCCCGACATCACACCTTTTTTGAAATGCTGGGGAATTTCTCCTTTGGCGATTACTTCAAGGAGAATGCTCTGGAATTCGGCTGGGACCTGTTGACCAACGGGTATGGGCTTGATCCTTCAAAACTCTGGGTTTCGGTTTACCTTGATGATGATGAGGCCTACAACCTGTGGCGGGATCACATCGGGGTGCCCGAAGATCGAATTGTACGCCTGGGCGAAGAAGATAACTTCTGGTCCATGGGGGACACCGGTCCCTGCGGTCCCTGCAGCGAAATTCACATTGACCGGGGGGAAGCCTTTGGATGCGGCAACCCTGACTGTGCCGTGGGCTGTGAGTGCGATCGTTATCTGGAGCTTTGGAACCTTGTTTTCATGCAGTTTGAAAGGGATGAAACCGGTACCATGACCCCTCTGCCAAAACCCAGCATTGATACGGGTCTTGGCCTTGAACGCATTGTATCTGTGCTCCAGGATGTTCCCACCAATTACGATACGGATCTGTTTATTCCCATCATGGAGACGGTGGAAAAACTCACGGGGAAGAAGAAAGCCGATTCCCGGGAGATTGAAGTGGCCATGAAGGTTATTGCCGATCACAGCCGGGCCTCGGCCTTTCTTATCAGCGACGGTATCCTTCCCTCCAACGAGGGCAGGGGATATGTGCTGAGACGCATCATGCGCCGGGCCATCCGCTATGGACGTCACATTGGCCTTACAAAACCCTTTCTCCATGAAACTGTTGCCACTGTGTTTGATATCATGGACGAAGCCTACCCTGAACTTAAGGAATCCTCGGCTTTTATCCTCAATGTGGTGAAGAACGAGGAGATAAAATTTTCTGAAACCCTGGACATGGGCTTAAAGTTGCTTCGATCCACCATCGAAGACATGGAGGCCAGGCAGGAAAAGGAAATTCCGGGCAATCTCATTTTCATGCTCTACGATACCTACGGTTTTCCCGTGGACATCATCACCGATGTAATAAAAGACACGGATATTACCCTGGATATGGACGGGTATGAAGCAGCCATGGCCGATCAACGGGCCCGCTCCAGGAGTTCAAAAACCTTTGCCGGGGTGGGGGAGGCCTATAAAGAACTGACATCCACCGGAGTCAGGACAGCTTTCACCGGCTATGATGGGCTTGAGTTACGTTCCCGGGTACTGCTTCTGGTTAAAGATGGCGAGAAAGCGGGGACGGTGGTAGCGGGTGATGCGGTGGAGATCGTTACGGAAAAGACCCCCTTTTATGCCGAGGCCGGTGGCCAGGCAGGTGATGCCGGATGGATTCAAGGGGAAAACGGCCGGGTGAAGATTCACAATACCATTGCCGATCCATCGGGTCTGCGCATCCATCAGGGCGTGGTGGAAGAGGGACGCATGGATGCCGGAAAAGAGGTTCTGCTCACCGTTGATAAACAACGTCGGGATCTGACGGCCCAGAATCATTCCGCCACCCATCTTTTACATGCGGCGTTAAGATCTGTGCTGGGGGATCATGTCAAACAGTCCGGGTCCCTTGTGACAAGTGATCGCCTTCGGTTTGATTTTACCCATTTTTCCGCCATATCCCACGAAGAACTCCAGGCCATTGAGGAAAAGGTCAACGGGTTTATACGTGAGAATGCGGCCCTGTCCACCTTGGAAATGAGCATGGATGAGGCCGTTAAATCCGGTGCCACCGCGCTTTTTGAAGAAAAATACGGTGATCGGGTCCGGGTGGTGTCCATGGGGGATTTTTCCCGGGAGCTGTGCGGGGGAACCCACACCGACAGAACAGGGAGTATCGGTTTTTTCACCATTGTGTCCGAGGGCGGGATCGCCTCTGGTATCCGGCGTATAGAAGCCCTGACAGGCCCTAAAGCCCTGGAGCATGTTCACCAGAGCATGGCCCTGATCCGCAATGTGGCTGCCGCCGTGAAATCCTCCCGGGAGGATCTGCTGTCCAAGGTGGAAACCCTGGTGGCGGACAAGAAAGCCGCAGATAAGGAGATTGTTTCCCTGAAGGCCAAAATCGCCTCCAAATCCGTTGAGGATATGGATGACGACATTCGCCTGATCAACGGAGTCAAGGTACTGGCCAAAAAGGTGGAGGTGGAAAATCCCTCCCAGATGCGGGATCTGGCCGACAAGTTTAAGCTTAAAATCGGTTCAGGTGTGGTGCTTTTAGGCGCAGAATCCAATGGAAAGGCCCTGTTGATCTGCGTGGTGACCAAGGACATGATCAAAGAATTCCATGCCGGAAACATCGTTAAAAAAGCAGCCGCCATTGTGGGCGGTGGCGGTGGCGGCCGACCGGACATGGCCCAGGCCGGTGGTTCTGCTCCCGAACATCTGGCAAAGGCCCTGGAATCGGTCTATGCCGTGGCCCAATAATCCCATGACAATGTTCTTTAATTCATGACCGCCTATTTCATCAGAAGGCTTCTGCTGGTGATCCCCACCTTTCTGGGGATCACCATCATGGTGTTTGCCATCACCCGGTTTGTGCCCGGAGGCCCCATGGAGCGTATCATTGCCGATGCAAGGCAGATGCAGGCCACGGGCGGCGGCCGTGCCATGTCCGGGCCCGGGGGGGGCGGGGCAGGGCAGCCCCTTTCTCCGGAGCAGATTGAAAAACTTAAGGTTTACTATGGGTTTGACAAGCCCCTTCTCACAAGTTATGTGCTGTGGCTTGGAAAGGTGCTTAAGGGGGACCTGGGCCGATCCACCCGGTATTATGATCCGGTATGGGACATGATAAAAGAGCGGATTCCCATTTCTCTGTACTTCGGGGTGCTCACCACCCTGATTGTCTATGGGGTGTGCATCCCCCTTGGCATTGCCAAGGCCATTGCCCATCGCAGCGGGTTTGATAATATCACCTCGGTGGTGATTTTTACGGGGTACGCCATACCCGGCTGGGTGGCAGGGGTGATGCTGCTGGTGGTATTTTCCTCCCGCATGGACCTTTTCCCCCTGGGGGGCCTGGTGTCGGACCTGTTTTTTGATCTGACCTTGTTTGAAAAAATACGAGACATTGCCTGGCATACCCTTTTGCCCCTTCTGGCCTATGTGCTGGGTTCTTTCACCGTCATGACCCTGTTAATGAAAAATACGCTCATGGATAACCTGGGTGCGGATTATGTCAGAACCGCCGTGGCCAAGGGATTGTCCTTTCGGCAGGCGGTGTTTCGCCATGCATTCAGAAATAGTCTGATTCCCATTGCCACGCACTTTGGCAACAATGTCTCCATTATTCTCATGGGCTCATTTCTCATTGAAAAGGTGTTTAACATCAACGGCATGGGGCTTTTGGGTTACGAATCCGTGGTGGACCGGGATTACCCTGTGGTCATGGGAATTCTGGTGATTTCTTCTTTATTGTTCATGCTGGGAAACATTCTGTCTGATGTGTGCGTGGCCCTGGTGGATCCCCGGGTGAGGTTTAAATGAAAATTAATCCCTTGACCCGGAAAAAATGGAAACGGTTTGTGTCCATTAAAAGGGGCTTTTTTTCGTTCCTGATTCTGATGGGCTTGATTTTTATTTCTCTTTTTGCCGAGGTGTTCGTCAACAGCCGGGCCCTGGTGGTGCGATACCAGGGAACCTTTTATTTTCCCACCTATGGCAAGATGATCCCCGGCACCACCTTTGGGCTGGACTATGATTATGAGACCAGTTACCGGGAACTGAAACAAAAAATCGCAGAAAATCAGTTGTCGGGGAAAAATCCGGGTGATTTTGTTCTCATGCCCCCGGTTCCCTACAATGCTTATGAAAATGATCTTAAAGAGGGAAGTTATCCGCCCTTTGCCCCCTCCCTTGCAGATCAGCATTATTTCGGCACGGACAATGTGGGAAGGGATGTGCTGGCAAGACTTTTGTACGGATTCCGTACCGCCATGGCCTTTTCCCTTGTTTTACTGGTGCTCAATTATTCCATCGGCATCAGCCTCGGGTGCTGCATGGGCTATTTCGGCGGGAAATTTGATCTTATCTTCCAGCGGATTCTGGAGGTGTGGAGCAATATTCCTTTTTTGTATGTGGTGATCATCGTTTCATCCATCATTGTACCTGATTTTATGATTTTACTTTTCATCATGGCCTTTTTCGGTTGGATCAACATGACCTGGGTCATGCGCACCATGACTTACCGGGAAAAGGAGCGTGAATATGTTCTGGCGGCCCGCTCCCTTGGGGCCTCCCATGCCCGGATTATTTTTAAACACATTATTCCCAATACCCTTTCCGTCATCGTTACCTATGCCCCCTTTGCCATTTCCGGAGGGATCGTGGCCTTGACCTCTCTTGATTATCTTGGGTTCGGACTTCCGGCCCCCACCCCCAGCTGGGGGGAACTGCTGGAGCAGGGCTGGACCAACATGGAGGCGTGGTGGATTTCCTCATCCGTGGTGGGTGCCCTGGTTTTGACCCTCATGGTGGTGACCTTTACCGGAGAGGCCATCAGAGAGGCCTTTGATCCCAGGATGTATACCATATATACCTGATTTCCAAGGTAAATATTGGCTGGGCGCATTTCCATTTTCCCGGTTTGGTCACAATATGGTTCATTTGTCATAGTTGGCGGGGCCAACTGGGTCAGGCTATGTGGTATTAGAGCCTGAGTTTTTTATCAGGCTCTATGATTTTGTCAAGAGCCTGTGTTTAGAGGTAAATTCAAACAAAAGCGCCAATAACGCAAGCCTGACTCCTCTATGATTAAGCGCGAACCGGGAAAATGGGAATCCGCCCTATTGGCTCAGTCTCCCCATCTTCACCCATTCAATCAGGATTTTATCCCAACATTAACTTCTGCCATTATCTGCGATAATCCTCTGAGTAAAAGGATTATGGGCTTCTGCGTACATTTTTCGAGCTGAAGTTTATTTTTACTTGACTTGTCTTTTCTCAGCTGTCAATATTGACCTTAATGAATTTTCTTCATTTTTTGATATCATCAAACAAAGTTAATTAAATACATTTTATTACTCGAACTGCAATCATGAATCCTGCAACTTGCTGCTGCATGTTGTATTCCATGAAACTTCAGTGGGGCAATGAGATCAGCTTGGCTTATGGGCGTTAATCGTCCAGATCCATGCAAGATATAAATTGTTAGAATAATGGGTTTGATAACAAAAATCTGCCAACCTGAACCCATTCTCGTACGGCCCCGTTCCCGTAAAACAAGGTTGTAAACCCTGGTCATCGAGTATAACGAACCCCGAAAAAATAAAATTTTAAATCAGGATTGGAATTGCCCATGTCCCATTTGACAGTTTCCAATGTAACCCTTTCCTTTGGCGGTCTCAACGCGCTTTCCAGGGTGAACATGAAAATAGAACCCGGGTTGATCACCTCCATCATCGGTCCCAATGGTGCCGGTAAAACCAGTATTCTTAACTGTATTTCAGGCTTTTATCATCCCACCCGGGGTGAGATCCACTATGGAGATACCCCCTTGACCCATTGCTCCCCCCATGAAGTTTCCAACATGGGCATCGCAAGGGCTTTCCAGAATCTGGAGCTGTTCAGCGGTTTATCCGTCCTGGATAACCTTCTTCTGGCACGGCATCAGAATTTGAAATACAATTTTTTTCAGGCCCTGATATTTTATGGGAAAGCCTCCCGCATGGAGGCCGAAAACAGGGCTTTTGTGGAAAAAATCATTGATTTTATGGAGCTTGAACCTTACCGAAAAAGCATGGTGGGCAATTTGAGTTACGGGGTGCAAAAAAAAGTAGAAGTGGCAAGGGCGCTTACCCTGGCGCCGGAACTTCTGCTGCTGGATGAACCCATGGCCGGGATGAACCTTGAAGAAAAAGAAGATATTGTCCGATTCATCATTGATATTCAGCAGGAAAGAAACACCACCGTGGTGCTGGTTGAGCATGATCTTGGGGTCGTAATGGATATTTCAGATCAGATTTATGTGCTGGATTTCGGCCAGGTCATCGGGTCCGGCACCCCTGAAGAGGTGGCGGCAAACCCCACCGTAATTGAAGCCTATATCGGAGAAGCGTAAATTGCATATGGAAAACAACGATGAGCTGTTAACCTTCACCATTCCTCAACTTCTGCGGTGGCGGGTTAAAATATCCGGAGAGTGGGTGGCCCTGAGGGAAAAGGATTTCGGGATCTGGAACTGCTACACATGGAACGCCTATTACGATCATGTGCGAAAAACGGGTCTGGGACTGAAATCCCTCGGGGTCCGGAAGGGCGACACCATCGCCATCATCAGCGATAACATCCCGGAACTGCTTTTCATGGCCATTGGTGCCCACAGCCTGGGAGCTGTTTCCGCCGGTGTGTACCAGAGCAGCATGCCCCGGGAAATCGCCCAGATCCTCACATACCTTAAGGTCTCCGTGGTGTTCTGCGACAACCAGGAGCAGGTGGATAAACTGGTGGACATAAGAAATGAGATTCCCGGCGTAAAACAGGTGATTTATGAAGATCCCCGGGGCATGCGAAGCTATCAGACAGATCCCTGGTTCATGGATATCAAGGCATTGTATGAACGGGGCGAGATCCTGCACAAAAAAGATCCGGAATTGTTTGAGTCTCTGGTGGACCAGGGCAGACCCGATGATCCCTGTCATCTGTGCCTTACCTCCGGTACCACCGGTCTTCCCAAGGGTACTATCATGACCCATGTAAATTATATAAACATGGGGGTTCAGATCACCCGGGTGGACCCCCTGGAACCCACGGATGAGTATGTGTCTTTTCTTCCCTTTGCCTGGATCGGCGAACAGATGAATTCCTTTGGCATTGCCATGGCCACAGGTATCACCATTAATTTTCCGGAATCCGTTGAAACAGCCATGGCAGATCTAAAGGAAATCGGCCCCCATTTCATGTTCGGGGCTCCCCGGATTTATGAGACCATTCGATCTGAAATCTGGCTGAAAATTGATCAGTCCTATTGGCTTAATAAAAGGCTTTACACTTATTTCATAAAGGTGGGGGAAAGGGCGGCCGGCTATGGCATGACAGGCCAACCCATGCCCCTGGGATTAAAGATCAAGGCCTGGCTGGGAAAACAGATTATCTTTCGTCCTCTGATCAACCAGATCGGTTTTTTAAGATTGCGCCGGGCCTATACCGGGGGAGCCGCCCTGGGACCGGAGCTTTTCACCTTTTACCAGGCCATCGGAGTGAATTTAAAGCAGATTTATGGTCAGACGGAAATCACAGGGATAGCTTACATGCACCGGGATGGCGACGTGCGGCCGGACACCGTGGGTATGCCCCTGCCCGGAACTGAATGCAAAATCTCTGAGACCGGGGAAATCCTTTCCCGTTCTCTGTCTGTGTCTCCCGGGTATTTTGATTTGCCGGAAAAAAGCGCGGAACTTCTTGAAGGCGGCTGGCTTCATTCCGGGGATGCCGGATATATTGATGAGCGGGGGCACCTGGTGGTCATTGATCGCATATCCGATGTGATGCACAACAACAAAGATGAGATGTTCAGCCCCATGTTTCTTGAAAATAAGTTGAAATTCAGCCCTTACATTAAAGAGGCGGTGATCTATGGGGATCACATGGATTATGTGGCGGCCCTGATCAACATTGATCCCATTGTGGTGGGGAAATGGGCCGAGGACCGCGGCATTTCCTATACCACCTACATGGCTTTGTCCGCCCATCCCGAGGTTGCCCGCCTGGTGCAGAACGAGATACGACGGGTGAATGAAAATGCGGAAAAACCCCATTTCCGTATCCGGCGCTTTGCCCTCTTGTACAAATTATTGGATGTGGACGACGGCGAATTGACCAAGACCGGCAAGATCCGAAGGCAGTTTGTCCGGGATAAATACCAGGATCTCTATGACGGGCTCTACGACGAAACCTGCAGCGAAAAAGAGGTTGAGGCCTTTTTTCAGTATCAGGATGGGCAGTCCACCACCGTTAAAACAAAGATCGCCTTTTATACCCTGGAGGAGGTTTGATGACTTATTTTTTGCAGATAGTGGTCAGTGGTATTGTGGTGGGCTCCATTTATGCCCTTGCCGCCCTGGGGCTGGTGCTTGTGTATAAATCCAGCCGGGTGGCCAATTTTGCCCATGGCCAGCTCATTGCCGCCGGGGCTTTTGTGGCCTATGCCCTCACCGTGTGGGCGGAGATTCCCATTTTTTTCTCCTTTATCATCAGCATGGCCGTGACCTTTTTCCTGGCCATGAGTGTGGAAAAAATTTTTCTGCGCCGACTCATCGGAGAGCCCATCATATCGGTGATCATGGTGACCATTGGTCTTGCCTCCATTCTGGATGGGCTGATTTATCTTACCCCCTTTGGCAGTGAGAATTTTTCTTTTCCCAGGTTTCTGCCGGCAACACCCCTGAGTTATGGGGGGGTGTCCATCTCCTGGACCCAGCTGGTGGGGGTGATTGTCACCATGGTGCTCATCGCGGGGTTTTCCTGGTTTTTTAAAAAATCAACGGTGGGTATTTCCATGCGGGCCGTTTCCGACGATCAGTTTGCCGCCATGTCCGTGGGGATCAGCGTTCAGCATGTGTTTGGCCTGGCCTGGGCAACGGCGGGTCTGTCCGCCGCCGCCGCCGGATGCATCATCGGCAATATCACGGGGTTGAACTTTGATACCCTCCATGCCTTCGGGGTGGTGGTCTTTCCCGTGGTGATACTGGGGGGCCTTGATTCCATCCTGGGGGCCGTGGTGGCCGGGATCATCATGGGTCTGATCCAGCAGTTTGCCGGTGGATACCTGGACGGCAACTGGGGACTCAACGGCACAGGCGAAGTGATGCCCTATATTATTCTTTTAATTATTCTGCTGTTTAAACCCCATGGACTGTTCGGCATCCATGAAATTGAGAGGGTGTAATCCATGTCATCAAATCAATGGCTGGCCACGGGTAATTTTTTCACCACATATAAACAGGAGCAGCGCACTTTTTTCACAAGCCTTGACCGATGCATTTTCTGCGTGTTCATTGCACTGCTTTTTATCTGGCCCCTAATGTTTTCCCTGAGCAACAAATACATGCTGGTGATTGATTCCACTCTCATCGCCATTGTTGCGGTGATGGGGCTTAATCTGGTCACCGGGTTTGCCGGGCTTATCTCCATCGGTCATGCCGCCTTTGTGGGGGTGGGGGCCTACACAATTGCTGCTTTCTGCCGGGTGCTGGGGGACACCACCCTGGCCGTGACCCATTTCTGGCCGATTTTGATTCTCCTGGGGGGAGGGGTGGGGGCCGTGTTTGGTGCGGTGGTGGGGCTGCCGGCATTGAGGCTCAAGCATTTGTACCTTGCCATTGCCACACTTTCGTTCCAGATGATTTTTGAATGGACCATCAACTTCATGACCTTTTTCAACCAGGGACAGACCATTTCCGTTGGTCGGGTGTTCTGGGTTGGCGGCAAGGTGTCCAGAGGTGACCATTATCAATTCTGGTACTATGTGATTCTTACTATCATTATTTTGTCCGGGTTTGGCATCCGTAATCTCATGAAGACCCGTTATGGACGATGTCTTGTTGCCGTGCGGGATAATGACAGGGCTGCCGATGCCATGGGCATGCATCCGGGATTTACCAAGGTGTATGCCTTTGCCCTGTCCGGATTCATGGCAGGCCTGGCAGGGGCACTTCATGCCTATCTGTACCGGGGGGTGGGGTTTGAATCCTTTACCCTGCACCACTCCATCTCCTATCTGGCCATGGCCATTGTGGGGGGCCTTGGTACTTTGAACGGTTCCTTCTGGGGTCCTGTGGCCATTCAGTTTCTGGAACTTCAGGTGGAGCGGTTTGCAGCCTTTGCAGGAGAATTCCTTCCTTCCAGCATGAACCTTGCCACTGCTTTGCGGCCATTAACCTTCGGGCTTGTGATTGTTTTGTTTCTCATGTTTGAACCCCGGGGCATTGCCAACTGGTGGCGTATTGTAAAGTCTTATACCAAGAAGTGGCCCTTTCGATATTGAATGCCCAGTGTTGGGTGGGGATGCAATGAATGATGAAAATGCACCCTTTTCATATAACCCGCATGTCCTGGCGTACACAACTAAGATAGGGTCGTAGATGCGGAGCCAAATGGCATTATGCCGCCCCTCCCCCGACGGGCAATGGTCCCGGACCGGAACTGTAGACAGCTCGATTGTCCGGTTCCTATTGCCCATCGGGGGAGGGGCTCTGCTGAGGTAGACTTGAAGGCTACCTTTTCATATAAAAAAAACATTTTTAAAAATGGAGAGAACTATGGAAATCAGAAAAAAAGAATTGCTGGCCATGTGGATGATGTTGATGATGGTTGTGGTCTTCACCTGCCAGGCCCATGCAAAGGAGTATAAACTGGGTCTTTCCCTTGCCATCACCGGACCCACCTCCGATGCCGGGAATCCCTATGCCAAGGGTGTGGAGGATTATTTTAATTTTGTAAATGAAACCAAGCTACTGGGAGACGATACCATTCAATGCACCATCAGGGATGATCAGTACCAGACCTCCGTGACCAAACGAAATTTTGAAGAATTTCTGGATGACGGCATTGTGCTTTACCTTAATTATTCCACTGGCAGCACCCTTGGGTTGAAAAAAGACTTTGAGGAGGAAAAAATTGCCGTTATTCCCGCATCCTTCCATGCGGGAAACCTGACGGATTCCCATTATATCTTTTTACCCATCGCCTCCTATTCCGAGCAGGTGGTGAGCCTGGCCGAATACATTGCCGATCATCATAAAGGCGCAAAAGCCAAAGTGGCCATGTTCATCCATCCGTCCGCCTTTGGCCGGGGGCCGGTGGAAGATGTACAAAAATCAGTTGCCGCCGGATTAAATATTGAGATTGTGGAAGTGGTGGAACATGGCAAGGATCTGGACAGCACCGCCATGCTCAAACGTCTCATGAGTAAAGGAGTTCAGTATGTGATCTGCCACACGGTGCAGTCACCGGTGGCGGCCATGATTAAAGATGCAAGCCGACTGGGCATGGTGGCCCAGACCTTCGGGCAGGAAGGTAAAATAACCTTTATGGGTGCCCACTACACCGGTGGTAATGATCTCATTGACCTGGCCGGTACGGCGGCAGAAAATTTTTACTGGACCACCTCCTACAATATTACCTCGGAGCAAAACGAAGGTACCATAAAGCAGCTGGCCCTGGCTAAAATGTACAACCGGGACGATAAAGCCGCCAATTCCCATAATTATGCCAATGGCATAATGGTGGCCCAAGTGGCAACGGAAGTCATTCGCCGGGCCAAGGAAAAGGGCCTTGAGATCAACCGGGAGAATCTTTACAACGAACTCAATGCCATGAACGGTGACAATGCCTATTCTCCCTACACCACGGTGGGACCGGTGACCTATTCAAAGACAGACCATGCCGGGGTGGATATGCTTCAGATCTATTGCGTAAAGGAAGGTGTCTTTAGAAAGGTGGGAGAGCCCATCACCTCCAAGTACATGAAAAAAATACAATAACTCCTTAGTTTTTCAGGGCTTGGTCATAAGATGGACCACTTGTCATCATTGTTGGGTCAACGGGGTCAGGCTTGTGTTATTGGCGTTATCGGCCATAGTTTGTGCAGACGTCGAAACCAACGATAATGCCAATAACGCAAGCCTGACCCCTCCCCAGGGTGTCCCATGTTGTTAGCAAGGCCGGTTTTTACTTTGCAGTGTGGAAGGCATTAAACAGACTAACGTCCAAAAGTTGGTGATAATGAAAGATAAATTACTGGAAGTGAACAATATTGAGGTGGTGTACAATGACATCATCCAGGTGCTGCGGGGGGTGAGCCTTAACGTGCCCGAGGGGAGCATTGTGTCTCTTCTGGGCACCAACGGTGCCGGAAAAACCACCACCCTTCGCGCCATCAGCGGTCTTTTAAAACCGGAGAACGGTGCCATCCGGGAAGGGGTGATTCATTTCAATGGGGATGACATCACGGCCCTGAACGGCACAGACATTGTTAAACGCGGGGCGGTCATGGTTCCCGAGAGCCGTCGGGTGTTCAAACACCTCACCGTGAATGAAAACATTCGTGTGGGTTCCATCACCCGAAGGGACGGTGCCGACAATATCCGGAAAGACAATGAACTGATGTATCGGCATTTTCCTCGTTTATCCAATGTTACCAACCGCATGGCAGGTTACAGCTCCGGGGGGGAGCAGCAGATGATTGCCATTGCCAGGGCTTTAATGGCTGCACCCACCATGCTCATGCTGGATGAACCCTCCCTGGGGCTGGCACCCCTGCTGGTCAAGGAGATATTTGAAAATATTCAGACCATCAACCGGGAGATGGGTACCACCATTCTGGTGGTGGAGCAGAATGCCCGCATCGCCCTTGGGATTTCCGATTATGCCTATATCATGGAATCGGGGCGTATTGTCCTGGAAGGGGAGTCCGCAGCCCTTCAGGACAATCCCGATGTCCGGGAGTTTTACATGGGCATCACCCAGGGCGGGGGCCGGAAATCCTTTAAGGATGTGAAATCCTACAAAAGGCGTAAGCGGTGGATGTGATGTTTGTATGCCTTCACGGGGCGCATTCCCATTTTCCCGCTTCGCGCTTGTCAGAGAGGGGTCAGGCTTGCGTTATTGGCGCTTTTGTTTAAATTTGCCTTTAAACACAGGGTCTTGACAAAATCACAATAACACAAGCCTGACCCCGTTGGCCCCACCAACTATGACAAACAAACCATATTGTGACCAAACCGGGAAAATGGGAATGCGCCCCCTTCACGGATGGGTGTGTTGGGATGGAATTGTGGTGTGAATTTATATATAACCCACATGTCCTGTCGAACACAACGAAGATAGGGTCGTAGACGCGGAGCCAAATGGCATTATGCCGCCCCTCCCCCGACGGGCAATGGTCCCGGACCGGAACTGTAGACAGCTCGATTGTCCGGTTCCTATTGCCCGTCGGGGGAGGGGCTTTGCTGAGGTAGACTTGAAGGCTACCTTTTCATATGTTTTACCTTCGTCGACATGGATGAGGTCATAGCCGTAGGATTGGAGATAAGGGGCTTGATCACAGCATGGGCCACCCGTCTCATTTAATGGACCAACGGGGTCAGGCTTGTGTTATTGGCGTTATCGACCACAGCCTGGGCAAAGGCCAAAAGCACCGATAATGCCAATAACGCAAGCCTGACCCCACCCCAAAGTGGCCCATGTTGTGACCAAGCCCGAGATAAGGACTTTTGAACCAGGGTTTAATTTTGATTTGAATCTGTTATTTCAGGGAGATGTCCATGAAAATAATGGTCGGATACAATGGCGGAGAGGTGGGAATTCGTGCGCTGGAGCTTGCCAGGGATTATGCGCTGCTGTGCAATGCCGAGGTGTATGTCATCACCTCAATGGAGGGAGGACCCAAGGAGAAACTGACCGATGTGCAAAAGGCAGACGCGGATCTGAAATTTGCAAGAGAGCTGATGGAATCCGCCCATCTCACCTGCATTGCAAAGCAGAGTGTCCGGGGCTTTTCCCCGGGTGAGGATATTGTTGAATTTGCCAAAGAGTATCACATGGATCATATTTTTCTGGGGATCAAGAAAAAATCAAGGGCACAGAAATTGATCATGGGGTCCACGGCCCGGTATGTGATATTAAAGGCACATTGCCCTGTAACCACCATTAATTGATCGGGCTTGATCACAAAATGGGCCATTGGGGGAGGGGTCAGGCTTGCGTTATTGGCATTATCGTTGGTTTTGGCATTTGCACAGACTGTGGTCGATAACGCCAATAACACAAGCCTGACCCCGTTGACCCGATAATTATGACGATTGGCCCATGTTTATGACCAATCCCAATTGATCCATGGGGCTTGATCGCACCACCGATGATTTCGGGGTGGGGTCAGGCCTTTTCTTTTTTTAGCGGGATGTGGTCGGGGAAAGGGTTGCGTAGGCCTGTTGTATTTCCTTGAACCGTTTTTCTGCCAGCTCTTTAAATTCTTCTCCCAGGTGGGATACCCGGTCGGGGTGGTATTGCTTGGCAAGGTTCAGGTAGGCTGCCCGGATTTCCTCCCGGGTGGCATCCGGGGAGATTCCCAGAATTTCATGGGGGGATTTGGTTTGACGGGGCTTGTTTTCCGTCCTGTCTTCCTGGCTGGTTTTTTGGTTGCGGGTGCCGGAAAAGGTTTCCTGTTGGCTGTTGTCCCCGGCATCCTGGGATTTGCGGGTGCTCTGGGATGTTCTGGCGCTCTGGAAACTGCCAGCCCCATAGTAGGGGGAGCCCTTTTTTGAAAAAAAGCCGGGAAACTTTCCGGTTCTCAGATAATAAATCAGCATGGAGATGAGAACGGTGTCATCAATCCATCCAAGAAAGGGAACCATAAAATCGGGGATGAGATCTATGGGACTGATGACATAGATCATCACCGCCAGGGTGATGAAAAATTTTGTCAGCTGACTCATTGGTGGGAATATCCTCTCCAAAGGTTACATGCCCAGACCTTCAAGGGGGCTTGTGATGCGGGAGATGTCTTTGTCCATGACATGGGTGTAACGCTCCGTGGTTTTGACATCTGCATGCCCCATGAGTTCCTGCAGCACTCTTATGTTGATACCATTTTCCAGCATGGTGGTGGCAAAGCTGTGTCGTAAGGTATGGCAGGTGACTCTTTTGTCAATACCTGCTCTGTTGGCTGCTCTCTTTACTGCCTTTTGCAGTCCTGATTCCAGAACGTGATGCCGTCGTTCAATCCCCTGTCGGGGATCAATGGAGCGCTTTTTTGATGGAAACACATATTGCCATTGGGTCTCCATGGGGGCATTTTTATATTTTCGGCCCAGGGCTGCGGGAATGTATACCTCTCCGAAGCCTTCTTCAAGATCACGGTGGTGCAATGCCTTTACCTGTTCAATGTGGTATTTAAGTTCACGGATAATCGGTTGGGGCAATATGGTGCTTCGCCATTTGTCCCCCTTTCCCAGTACATGAATCCGTTTTCGGTCAAAATCAATATTCTTGATACGTAATCTTACGCATTCCATGAGCCGCAAGCCTGAGCCATACAGGATTTTTGCCATTAAGGCATGGGTTCCCTCAATGTGCTGAAAAAAGGCCTTGATCTCTTTTTTGCCAAGGACAGTGGGTAACATAGGTCGTTTTTTGGAACGAATGGGTAGAATTTTTCCTTCCAGCGGGTGATCCAGCACTTCACGGTAAAGGAAAACGATGGCATTGAGGGCTTGACGCTGGGTGGATGTGGACACCTCTCCTTTCAGCACCAGGTCTGAGAGAAAACGCTCCACATGATCTTCTGTTCAAGGCAGCATCGGAAACACTGGTGACATTTGGCAACAATCCGAAAAACGGGTTGGGTGGCAAGCTTGGTGTCATTGCAGTTCTGCATACCTGGGATCAGCTGCTCAATGACCACATTCATCTTCATTGTCTGATCCCGGGCGGTGTTCTGACACCTGACAAGTCAGAGTTCAAGACCAGTAACGAGAGTTTTCTATTTCCTGTCAAAGCCTTGTCCAAGGTGTTCCGAGCCAAGTTCATGGAAGAATTCAAGGCGGCATTTGACACAAAGAAGCTGGAATTTCATGGACGTACAGCTTTCCTTGAAACCCCTGCAGAATTCAGAAAAATGGCACGCAAGCTTTGGTCAAAAGATTGGGTGGTATATTCCAAACCGCCTTTTCCGGGCCGGAAACTGTTTTGGAATACATGGCGCGTTATACCCATCGGGTGGCAATCTCAAATTACAGGATCAAGTCCTGTGGAGGTGGAAAAGTCACCTTTGTATATCGAAACCGCAGGAAAGAAACCACAGAGGAGATCACCCTGGAAGCGGTGGAGTTTATCCGCCGTTTTCTTCTCCATGTAGTCCCCCGGAACTTTATGCGTATCCGGCATTTTGGATTGTTTGCAAACCGGTGCAAACAAAAAAATATAACCCTGTGTCTCAAACTATTGGGAGCAAAATCCCAGGAAAACGGAAATGACAGATCCGTCGAGGAGATTATGCTCGACTTGACCGGAACTGATATCCGGTGCTGCCCATTGTGTAAAAAAGGGATACTGGAGAAGAAAATTGAGATAAAAAAATATATCTACGGTATGGGGGGAAGCGAATTCATAAAGTCTCCTAAAAGAAGAGATTCTCCATAAAATAAGACGATTAAAAAAAATTGAATAGATATTATTAATACTTCAAATGAAGGAGGGTAGAGGTACGTCCATGAAAATGGAAATTCATGAAAAGAGTTAACTATGAAACATCTGAAAGGCATTATTTCACAATTTTACTGTTATCTCAAATATGAAATATTGACCAGATATAGAAAAAAAGAATAAAATAACAGCATATTAAAGAGCCTTTCTAAAAAATTGTTAAATTTTTATCTTTTTACATTCCTGAAAGCTATTTACAATCCCCATATATATTTGGTACTCATACCCAGGGTTAAGTTCAACAGGATTTTATCCACCATCCCTTGTCGCAGGGTCGGATGAAATTTTTTGTCCGTTTTTATTCTTAAGGCCGGAAGGTGTCTTCTTGCGGAGACGGGACGGAGGATAAAATTCATAACGTTAAACTCAGGACAAAGCATATGTACATTCGCGAGGCTTACTATGATTAATTTCAAGGGTAAGCAAAAAGATTATTATCAAGAACACTTCAACGATCTCAAATTACCTGGTCAGAGAATTAATTCGATAGTTTTCGAAGACTGTTCTTTTACAAGCTGTGATATTCAAGAAGCGATATTCAAAGAATGTAAATTCATTGATTGTCATTTTTTAAAATGCAACCTAAGTGTCGTAAAAATGATGTATTGTAGATTTAACGACGTTGTTTTTGAAGACTGTAAAGCCATAGGTATCGATTGGACCATAGTTGATTGGCCAAATATTGCATTATCTTCACCTCTAAAGTTTTTTAAATGCATAATTAATGATTCTACATTTTTGGGGCTGAATTTAAATGAAATAGTAATTGAAGATTGTAAAGCACATGATGTGGATTTTAGAGAAGGTAGCTTTTGTAATTCAAACTTTACATTCACCGACTTTGCAAATAGTCTCTTTAATAACACAAATCTATCAGGAACAGATTTCACAGAAGCCTTAAATTATCGGATTGACGTCAACTACAATAAAATTAACAAGGCAAAATTCAGCAGATATGAGGCTGTAATATTGCTTGAAAGTTTGGGGATAGAATTGATAGATTGAATAGTCAAAAAACAAGGTTTAACAGGCGGGTGAACCGGACAGCAAGGGTCTCCTTCTTTTTAAAGATTGAAAAAATTTTTAAATGATGTGTTTTTAATTAACTTTTTTGGAAACCCTTGCTGCCCGTTACCCAAGCGCTAGGGTGGACCGCTCCGCGCTCCACCCTAGCGGGCCGGGCTGATCAACACGTAAGATCTCAATAACCTGGGGTGATAAAGCCTGCTTACCTTCTAAACGCCGGGTGCTATTCAAAAGGATGCTCTGAATGCCCGGACTTATTGAGAACTTACATCAACACCGTGCACAGGTTTCGCGCTGCGCGCTCCACCCATCCACGGCGTTGAAGCCGACTGCGATTCTCAGCCTTAAAAGGAAATAAAAAGCCATTTCCTTTCAAGGCCTGCGAGTCTCGCGGCTTAAGAGTCCGGCCCGTTATGTGTTAATTGTAAAATATGAAGTGTATAGCTTTGATGATGACTGCATAAAAACAATTATCGGTCAGTTTGCCTCTTCGTAATTTTAAGAAATTGAAGTGAAAGTTGATAAATTTATGAATTTATTTTCAATGATTGAACATTTGTTGGTTTCTTACTGGCTCCTAATTCCAATTGCACTTTTCGCTTTACTGGTAAAAACACCTTGGTTCAAAGGGGTTTGGGGAGAATTTGTTGTTAATTTGCTATCCAATATTTTTCTGAACAAAAATGACTATCATCTTGTCAGAAATGTGACCGTACCGACAAATAACGGGACGACTCAAATAGATCACATCATTGTGTCACAGTATGGTGTATTTGTCGTTGAAACCAAGAACATGAAAGGCTGGATCTTTGGCAGTGCAGGACAAAAAATGTGGACTCAAAAGATTTATAAACATACCAGTCAATTTCAAAATCCACTGCACCAAAATTATAAGCATGTCAAGACATTACAGGAATTACTTGGTTTAACGGATGAGTCTATACACTCTTTGATTGTTTTTATTGGAGACAGTACGTTTAAAACTGATATGCCAGACAATGTAACTCAGGGTTTTGGCTATCTCAGATATATCAAATCAAAAAGAGAAAACATTTTACCTTTGTCAAAAGTCAATGAAGTCATGGCAAAGATTGAAACAGAGCGTTTAACGCCATCTTTCAAAACCCATCGAGAGCATGTACAGCATGTAAAAGAAATTGTAAGAGAAAAAGAGAATCAAATGACTTGTCAGAAATGCGGCAGTCCTATGGTGAAGCGTCAGGCAAAAAAAGGCGCTAATAAAGGCAATTTATTTTGGGGCTGCTCTCAGTATCCAAAATGTAAAAATATTGTGAATATCACATAACAGGCGGGTGAACCGGACAGCAAGGGTCTCCTTCTTTTTAAAGATTGAAAAACTTTTAAATGATTTGTTTCCAATGAACTTTTTTGGAAACCCTTGCTGCCCCCTCATCTCCTCTGCAAAGGTTCCTTTGGACTATGAAGACACGCCACGGCCATACACGGCTCCCGGATAAATCCGAATCAAGCCTCACCGTCGGTGACATTTTCAGGAAACACGGCGAGCAATTCAGATCCGAGCATGGGCTGCACCCCAGGCAGAACAAGGTCATGTACGACATTGAACACTGCCGGTGCGGCGAGTTCGGCACCCACTGGGAGATTTGCGACACCTGCGGTCACCTGGAGAAAGGATACAACTCCTGTAGGAACCGCCACTGTCCCAGCTGTAATAATATTGCCCGGAAGAAATGGGTGGACGCACGGATCAGTGACCTCTTGCCGGTACCATATCACCACAGTGTCTTTACCCTGCCCCATATGTTCAACACCCTGTGCAGCTATAACAGACAGGTGATGTACGATTTGCTGTTTGAACATTCCTCCCGGACCCTCCTGGATTTTGGGCACAATCCCAAGCGCCTGGGTGCTACCATTGGCTTTTATGGCATCCTCCACACCTGGGGAGGTAAACTATGGCCCCATCCCCATGTACACTATATCGTCACAGCAGGGGGAATTGATCCGACCGGCAAATGGAGAGCCCTTGACAATGCCGCAACTTTTCTTTTTCCAGTCAGGGCATTGTCCAACGTATTCAGGGCCAAGTTTCTGGAAGGCATCCTTAAGTCCCATGACAAAGGAATGCTGAAGTTCCCGGAAAAACTAAAGCAGCTTGCAGATGCCCACACCTTCAGGCAGTGGCTGTACCACGAAGTCCCCAAAGAGTGGGTGGTCTTTTCCAAACCGCCCTTTGCAGGACCCGAGGAAGTGGTCAAATATATCGGCCGGTATACTCACCGAGCAGCCATCAGCAATAACCGCATCATTGCAGAAAAAGACGGCAACATCGAATTCTGGTTCAAAAATACTAAAAAGAAGGCCCGGTGGGAAACAACATCCCTGCCGGTTACAACATTTATAGAGCGGTTCCTGTACCATGTGCTGCCGACACAGTTTCACCGCATTAGGTATTACGGAATCCTTGCCAACGGCAAAGCCGCAGCAACCATTGAAACCGTCCGTAGGGATCTTGCAGAGGAGTCAAACGAGAGGGTGCAACCTGAAGAGATGCAGGATATAAAAGGCAGAACATGTCTTAAATGCAACAAGGGCACCATGATAACCCTCCTTATCATCGACGGATATGGAAATATCATTGCTGAAAAGATGGGCGGAAATTTAAACCCGACATCTGTGGTCTTTGCAGATTCTACCTGACAAGGAGGGATTAATTAAATTGACAGGGATCATCATGACATCGGGATATATGTATGGAGTATTGCGAAAAAATTGAGAAACAGCTGCCTTGAATAACCATATTACGGGTAAATTTCACCTGAAATATACAACCAGAGAGGACACGTGTTGAATATTCCGACAATAATCGGTATAAATTGCAGGGTGAACTTGAGAATCAGATAGAGCCGTCTTTTACTTTTCACCAAGGGCGTGACGGTTGAGGCAAAAACCCGGCTAATGTAACAGTAAGTTGGAGCGGACACGCTCTTGAACTCTGAAGGGTACATGTTGCCGCTGAGAGCGTGCCGCTCAACATAAGTGTTCGCTTTAATAAAATAATCTGATGTAAAGATAAAAAAAACGAAGCAGAAGTGTCACCTAAGAATTGCAAGCAGACTCTCAACTCTTCTGAGTCGATTTTTCCATACCCCCTCGTTTTTATAATAGAGTCAAGGTAGCGACTGCAATTTTTAGGTATTAAGCTTTTCATTAATGTGTACATGTAATTCATAGATTGTGAGAGAAAATAAATGCACAACCATATTGGATTAAAATCACTTGTTTTTGATTGTTTAAAAATATTTGTAATAGTCTTTTTCTTAGGGGCATGTACTTCAAAAAACGATTTGCATAGCAAAAAGACGAATAATGAAAATAAAATCACACAAATTCAAACCATTATAAATACAAATATTAATGAAGGAATAACTATATCTCGCATAGCTGAAATGAAAGCAATAGAGTCCTCGACTAATAATCCGGAAATTAGCCGTTTTTTGTGTGAAGCAATAGCACAAGAGCTTTCATTTGTAGGGAATTACAAAGAATCTCTGCGCTACATGGATAAATATAATAAACAAATAAAGAAAAACAATATTAAAACGGCAAAGGAATTAGACAAATACAAGCCTCAAAATGCAATAAATTTTGTTGAAACCATAGCGGATTTAAATCAAGTCATATTTATAAATGAAGCTCATCATGTTCCTTTACACAGAGCATTTTCGATAAGATTGTTAAGTCTCTTATATGATAAAGGTTTCCGTTACTTTTCAGCAGAAACCTTAAATAATTTTGACTCGGATTTGAATCTTCGTGGTTATCCTTTGATTAATGAGACGGGGTATTATTCCAACGAACCTCTTTATGGAGATTTGATACGTATCGCATTGGATTTGGGATATATAGTTGTACCATATGAGAATGAAATCCCGTGTAAAAAGCCGCTCACAGCGAAGGATATGCTTACAGCAAAAAATAACAAGAAAGATTTTAATTGGGATTGTCAGAATCATCGAGAGTATAATCAATCCCTAAATCTTTATAATCGTATCCTAAAAAAAGATCCGCAAGCAAAAATATTCGTTCATGCTGGCTATGGACATATCTCCAAAAAAGGCAATGAATATTTAACCCCAATGGGTGAATATTTTAAGAAAATAAGTGGTATAAATCCATTTACGATTGATCAAGAATCCAT
The DNA here is from genome assembly GCA_963674605.1 of uncultured Desulfobacterium sp. Taxonomy (GTDB): domain Bacteria; phylum Desulfobacterota; class Desulfobacteria; order Desulfobacterales; family Desulfobacteraceae; genus Desulfocicer. The sequence continues at coordinate 5,352,203 of OY771474.1, forward strand.
GAAAGAACATAGCGCTCCTGAATTTGAGAATGAAATTTATAAATACATTGTTGACAAATATAAGTTTGACTAACCTATCATACTTCAATCATCAAATAACAAAATTTGGACACATAAGAAACTTCAAGAAAAATATGATGTACAACTCTTTCATCCCAGGACTACTTTTAATCATGGCAGGCCTAATTGGCTATCATTAAATGGTTCAAGGAATTTATGCTATTTAGGAAATATAAATATTAATAGAGAATTTCCATATTTAGTCTCTGCTTTTATTAAGAATGAGGGGGTAACAGCAGTTCCAATAGATCAAATTATCTTATCAAGTCCAAAAAGCAATAAGGCATTAATGTTACCGCAAAGGGAATTACTCGTTATTGTTAAAGATAAATCAGGGAATAAAATTGAAGAATTGTTTGTGAATAATTCTACCGGAAAATGTATTGAAGAAGCGAACAAAACGTCCGAGTGGACGCCGTGAACGAGAGCGGCTACCGGTGAAGGCTGTTGGCGGCGCCACTCAACTCGGCGTTTGGACGAAGCCCTTCGGGCAGACATGCAGAGAGAAAATTTACTTTTACCCAAGGGGAAATATTGTGTCAGACTCACCCGATAAATCGGGTTCGTCCAACAATTAAGTTGAAGCCGGACCGGACGTCGAGGGATTTTTTTTGCTGTGTGGCAGCCGCTTAACTTAAGTGTTTTTTCAACTTAAGTGTTGGCGGATGAACGCCGCTATTAGATCATTAAAAAGGGGGTAGGTATCTTATTAATCCTCAATATCTCACTTTTAGTCCTTGGGTCAGGGTGCAGTACTGATAGAGTATTGACTTTTAAAAAAGGAGTAACAAGCGATGAAAAAATCAATATTTATTCTTACATTTTTATTGCTTTTCATTGGGTTATCCAATGCCAATGAATTTGGTCAACATGTCGGAGTTATAAAATCAGAGTGGTTAAACGATGGTAGAAAAATGAAACTGCTTGAGGATTATCACTATATAGACCCGTATGGCATCTCCTGGATCGCTCCTAAAGATTCGATTATTGATGGTGCTTCTATTCCACAAGCTGCCTGGTCGCTCATTGGAGGCCCATATGAAGGGAAATACCGTAATGCCTCTGTAATTCATGATGTTGCATGCAAAAAAAAAGATCGAGACTGGAGCAAAGTTCATGAGGCCTTTTATTATGCGATGCGTGCCTATGGTGTTGAAGAGCTTAAAGCAAAAACAATGTATGGTGCCGTTTATCACCTGGGACCGAGGTGGAAAATAGTAATGACAAAATCAACGGACAAAGAAATGTCAACGGCTTATGTAGATTCAATTAAAAAGCAATTTCCAGATAGTTCATTTGAAGTTTCTTCAGAACCAGAATACACAGTTATGCAAGGTGTGCAAAAAGATTTTAAATTCCCTACAGGGCTCGAAATTGTTTCTGTAATTGTGAAACCGCCTTCTCAAACTTTAAATGAAGTTGGTTTTAAAAAGCTTAGAGAAGAGATTGAAGAAAAAAATCTAACATTAGATCAAATACGTAATTATAGAAAAAATATGGAATAACATCGAATAGCTTAGTGAAAGTGCCCACAATAAAAAAGAGGAAGCTTTCAGGATTTAATAATTCAACAAAGAGGAGAATAAATGTGAAGAGACTATTCATTTATCTGTTTGTTATATTATCATTTTTTTTGTCTTCGCAAATATATGCGCAGACATTATGTAAAACTGCAGGAGTTTGTGGAGATATAGTTTTTCATGGTGCATTAGAAAATAAAGTAATGAAAGGTGAAGAACTGAAAATCTCAAAATTAGACTCAGCAGATCCTTCATTTATTGCTCGATTTGCCTTATTTCTCATTGAAGGGACGGTAGAAAGAACTGGTATTTATCCAATAAATTACAAAATTTATTGGATATCGGGCATAAATGGGGCCTACTCAAACGCTAATGATGATAAAAAACGTATTATCCTGATAGATCCGAAATGGGCTGAAATAATTATTGAAAAATTTGATTCATCATTGCCAGTTGCTTGGATTTTGGCTCATGAAATTGGGCATCATGCTCTAAGACACACCAACTTAGGTGAAACAAAAGAGAAAATTGAACTGAGCGCTGATAGATTTGCTGGAGAAATTATAGGCCTTATGCGTGCTTATAAATGGGACGCACAAAGATGGGCGAGCGAACTCACCGCGAAAGACATCTCTAAAGGATATCCTTCAAAAGAAGATAGGATTGCTGCCATATCTGAAGGTTACGATACTGGGTGTGAAAAAAATAAAAAGTTGATTGGTTTAGATTGTAGTCCTCTTTTACAATCTGGTGATATTAACAACAAGCCAAATCGACCGAATATTGCTGCAAACGAAACTCAATTAGTGACAGTATATGAAAGATATTTTGTTGCAAAAAGTGGAGTAGAGCCTGGAGCAGGGAAGAAAGTGTTAGAAGAGTTGTATAAAAAAGGAATAATAACAAAAAATGGAATGACGCAAACAAGATAGAATAGAGTTTTACCCAATCTATTCCCTTGATGAGCAGAATAAAACTAACGGGGTCAAGTCTCGATTTGAAACTTGCTATCTGTAATGTATAAATCAAACAAGAAACATGCTAACCCCTACTGTTAGGATAGTTGTCACATGAACTGAAAAACTCTATTATAGAAATACAGGAGGAAGTTCATGCGATACACAACGGAACGAAGAGAAGCTGTACTCAAAAAAATGATGCCACCGCATCCCAGACCGATCAGCCAGTTGGCCAAAGAAGAGGGTATCAGCGAGGCCACATTATATAAATGGCGCCAGGAGGCCCGTCAGAAAGGCGTCCTGCTGCCGGATGCCGATACCGAACCGGAAGGATGGAATGCCCGGGACAAGTTTACCGCGGTTGTTGAGACTGCAGGGCTGAACGAGACAGAACTGGGTGAGTACTGCCGCAAAAAAGGCATATTCCCGGAACAGGTTCACCAGTGGCGCCTTGCCTGCGAGAGCGCCAACGACTGGGATAAACATGCCAATGCCAGGCTCAAATCCAGCCTGAAAGAAGATAGAAGGCGCATCAGAGACCTTGAAAAAGATCTGAAACGCAAAGAAAAAGCCCTGGCAGAAGCTGCGGCTCTTCTGATGCTGCAAAAAAAAGTCCAGGCGATTTGGGGGGACTCAGAGGACGAATGATCAGCGCCCCGGATCGCCGCAAAATTGTTATGCTGATCAATGAAGCCAGGCAGGCTGGAGCGCGCCTTGAACCGGCATGTGAGGTTGCTGGTATCAGCAACAGAACCTATCAGCGCTGGACCGGACAATCGGATGTCAGGGAAGATGGACGCCCGACAGCTGTCCGGCCGGAACCTGCCAATAAGCTAACCAGAGAGGAGACCGAAAAAGTGCTCAGCATCTGCCATGATCCAGAGTTTGCAAGCCTTCCGCCGGGACAGATTGTGCCCCGGCTGGCAGACAATGCCACCTATATTGCCTCCGAGTCTACCTTTTACCGCATCCTGCATCAGGCAGGTGAGCAGCATCACCGGGGCCGCAGTAGGGCGCCCCGGCACAGCCCTCCTCCCAAAGGGTTCTGTGCCACCGGACCGAATCAGGTGTGGTCCTGGGATGTGACCTGGCTGCCGTCTCAGATCCGCGGCATGTACTTTTACCTGTATATGATCGTTGATGTCTACAGCCGGAAAATTGTCGGCTGGGAGGTTCATTCTACCGAGAGCGCTGAACTGGGGGCCGCCTTTATCCACAAGGCTATCCTGGCTCAGGGGTGCATCTTGAAACCGCCGGTGATCCATGCCGACAACGGCGGTGCCCAGAAAGGATATACCATCAGAGCGAAAATGGACGCCCTGGGAGTGACAAAATCCTACAGCCGCCCCAGGGTCAGCAATGACAACCCTTTTTCTGAATCGTTGTTTCGGACTTGCAAGTATCGGCCGGATTATCCGGGGAAACCCTTTGAATCGATAGAGGGATCAAGGCAATGGGTAGCATCCTTTGTCCGGTGGTACAACTACGAACATCTGCACAGCGGTATCCGGTTTGTCACACCCGAGGACCGGCATACCGGCAGGGATAAAGACATCCTTGAAAATCGGGACCGAATTTATCGGGAAGCAAAGCAAAAGTGCCCGAAACGCTGGAGTGGGGGTACCCGCAACTGGGAGCCGAAAGGACCGGTCTGGCTCAACCCACCTAAAACTGAGTCCGACTCTAAAGGCAGTGAACACTTTCCCGATGGATTCAGACAAACAGGATGAGAGGCAATCATTCAGTTATCAAAGATCGATTGTTAAATCGAGATGATGATAATCATCTCGTGATTACCGAAAAGCCCTTCTCCCCGGCCCTGTCAAGGGCGATTGCAGATCGTTCATCTTGACCCTTGACAGGGCCGGGGAGAAGGGCTACCCCGAAAGTACCGAAAACGTATTGTTGTAAGAGAAGAAAATTTCAAAAAATGCGACAACTGTCTTGACAGCTACCGAAGACTTCCAGATGTCGTAACGCCAGAAACAGCCGATATTTTCAGAAGTACTATTCGGGAATGCCAAAAATGGTAGTGCTTGTCAGTGCAAATACAAAAGAAAGTCGTTGGATTCCATGGGAGCTTGGATTAGGCGATGAAGCTATTAAAATATCTAATGTCGCTTTATTTCCAGTTGTAGTGGACACAACAGGAATATTTAGGACTCTATCGTAGAATAATTTGGGGAAGGTTTAAAGGTAGAAAAAAGAACGAATGGATGGTTCATAATCACCATGACAATACTGCAGCTCCCCTTTATGATTGGTTAAGATGATTTCAGGGTGTGAGTAGTATTTTTTTGTTACTGCCAACCGTTATGATAAAGGCGGATATAATGAAATGGAAAGAATGGCTTGAAAATTGGAGCATGACATCATTAAAAATAAAAGCTCCTTTTTTGGATATGGAATGGAATCCAAAAGATGCTGATAAAGATGCTGCGTGGGAATTATATACCGAATTATTAACAAGAATTACCACACAAGAGTTGCCAGATCAATTTGGTGATGAACAAACTGCACTTGAGAGTGTTTTTAATATATTTGCTCTTACAAGAGAGACAATTAAACATCATGGCAGAGACTGTATAGAATTTACTAAAATTGCTATTGTAATTTTAAATCAAGTTATTAGACCATTTACTGCAAAATGGCATCCCCTTTCTATCTCTCATGCCTTTGAAAATGAAGATGTTCGTAAAGAATTTCGTGATGAATTATTGGTTTTACAAACGACTTTGAGACAATATACAAAAATGTTGTCTGATATGGCTGGTGTTGAAGATTTAACTGAATTAGAAGATTTTTGAAATCTAGCAAGGCGCTTAATCTGGTATAACTAAAGTTCATGATTTATTTTTGATTCATACTTCGGCATGCATTACTGGTAACAGCCCCAGCTACCCGACACCGCGAGAACATTTTCCGATTTCCACCAAAGGCTGTTGGTAAGGTGGATCAATTCAAGTCTTGGACAAATAGTATTAAATGGAATTAGCTTGTATTTTTTTAAGAAAAAATTGGAACTCTATTTGAAATGTTAAACAGTCACGTATTTATTTCATATTGTCACGAAAATGAAGTTCAGGTTCAACACTTAAGAGAGGAACTGAAAGCTGCTGGAATAGCGACTTGGTGGGATAAAAATATTTCTCCTGGGTATAATTGGGAGTTAGAGATCAACCAAGCTATTGAGAGAAGTTATGCATTCTTATTATGTTTATCTAAAGAAATGTCAAATAGAAATAGTTGTGGCGTGTATCCAGAGCTATTTGATGCCATATCAAAATACAAAAAAAATAAACCTGGCCAACCATTCATTTTTCCTATTCGTTTGTCTGAGTGTGAAATACCACCAATCAAAATATATGAAAATTGCATGCTTGACAAACTTCAACATATCGATTTGTTCCAACCTAGTACAAGAAGGGTTGAGCTTAATAGACTAATAACAGAGCTTACAAATAGATCTAAAGCTAATGATGTAAGCCCACCAGCAATTAATTATTTTTCAAATGACCAGATATCTCAAAGGGATAGAGGGCTATCAAAATATATTTCTCGTATGAGAAGTCGTGCTGAACATATTCCTCTTTTATTTCGCTTTGGTCCTAAAGCTTTTACTACTGTCGATATATATGTTGATATTTATCTAGGAGAAGCATACGAAGGAAATCAATGGCTCCCTCAAAAAACGGCCACCCTTCGCAGAGTTTTAGAAATGGAGCATAATCGTTGGATTTTAATGGGAGAACCAGGCTCAGGCAAATCAACGCTTCTCAAAGCCGAAACACTTAATTTATTAGAAGATTCAGATAATATTCCTGTTTTGTTAAGCGTATCAGAACTACTACAATACGGAGGACTAAAAAAAACACTTGAGGCAATATTTGATATAGAATGTAGAAGGTTAATCAGATCCTATATTCTTCGAAGTAAAGCTATTTTTTTTATTGATGGCTTTGATGAGGTTACTGATGTTGAAAGCGCGGTAAGAGTTATAAATGATATTTCTTATGAAATTGACATGTGTCGATTAATAGTAGCAGGTAGAGACATATCTTTTCGAACGGATTCTAATCCATTAGGTAGTTCTTTTGGTGCTCTTATCCTTCATCCTCTCTCGGAGCATTCAGCAACAAAGCTTCTTTCAGTAAGACTTCAGGAAAAACATACTGTGAAAGCAACTCTTTCTCGACTTAATCACTCAAAACTTTTGGATTTCAAACGAAATCCTCTCATGTTGACACTTGTCGCATGGCTAGTTCATTATGGACATGATCCCAATGAACTTCCGTTGAAACGAGTTGATCTTTTTGAATTGACATCATATGCTCTCACTGATCCGAAATATCGCCCACCCGATGCTCCACGTTTTTCAAATCCAGCATTAGCCCGCAAAGCTCTTGGTGATCTTGCAGTAGCCATGCATGGCACACCGGGGGAGGCGTTGCCAATAGATAAGGCTGTGAATGCTTTAGACAGAATCGGACTAAATGATATTAAAGGTTTTTTTAAGGAAGCAGAGTATGTAACAGGTATTTTATATCAGAGACTTGGAGTAAAAAATGATTATATAGTTTTTCCTCATAGGATGCTGAGGGAGTTTCTCGCTGCTACCTCTGTATGCAGAATAATCATGGATAAAGGCGTTGAGTCAACACAAATAATGAATTTGTTAGAAAAAGCTAGTGAATCTCCTCAAGTTTGGTCTGAGGTGCTAGCTTTATCATGTGGTCTTTTGTCCAAAAAGAACAAAGATGATGAGACAAAAACGAATAATGCAAGCGAGTTAATCTTATGGTCTGATACAGCAAATGAAAAGTTAGCACTTCGAGTTTTAGCAGATGCAGAAGGCATTCCAAATGATACTGTGTGGCAAGTCCTAAAATTCAACCGCAAAAGAAGTTCTTGGCCAGAAAGGATTAAGCTTTTAAAAAGACTTCCCTCAGTACTTGATGACATAGAATCCACTGTGCGTTTAATTAAAAGGTTCTGTGAGATGACAACTCACGGTGCGGAATTGTGGCATGCTCGACTATTGCTATTGGAAATTGGAAAAACAGAAAACTCCCATATTGACAATGATAGCCAAGAAGCTAGGAAAGAAGCTTTAATACTTGCGGATCAAATACTTGGCCCAAGCAACGATAGAGGGAAAAATCGTAAACTTGCTCTTGTATATTTAAGTTCAGAATATAAATGGTTGACACAACAACCTGGTAATATTCAAATTGAAGGCAATACTGAAAGTATAACTCTTTACAAAAAATACACTATAAGCTATTTGCCAGTATCTGTTCAATTATATTCTTTTTTTGATCCAGAATATATTTGTGATTATGGGATTAACAAAGATGACCCAATACAAATGAAACTACCAGTCTCAAAAATATCTTGGTACGAGGCATTGGCTTTTACGACTTGGCTTGGACAGACGTTTCGACTCCCAACTGTCGCGGAACTAAATATTTCACGAAAGGGCAAAATACCTTACAGGGTAAAAAGTGAACGAGTTGTAAACGAATGGTGCTGTGCTCAAAGTTTTCCACAAATAGACATGAACGTACTAATACATGGAGGTATTGGTCATAATCCTCAACACTACTTTTATTTTCTAGAAAGAGAAGGAGGTACTGAAAAGCTGAAGAAAACAATGTTTAGAGCATTCTCAAAGCCTATGGGATTCAATGACTTATCAGGGTTTCGTTTGGTTTTGACAAAACCATTTAAGGAAGACGATTCACAATAAATGATTTAACTCGTTTTCGGATTTTCAACTGTTAATCAAAAAAGACCGAACCATCCGGTCAACCAGACCGCGAGAAAGATAGCCGCTCACCCGTAAGTGATCGGCGCGGCTGGTTACCTTTACGTTCTTTTTTGGGGACAAGAAACAATGATTTTTCAACCAAGTTATATTTTAAAAGAAATATTAGGTTATTGTCCTGCCGCCGAAAATGAACGCATCAGCAAGATTAATAGAAAGACCTGGAAATCCTGGGATGAAAAAGGATTTATTCCAGATAACAAAACTGCCCGAAAGGCTAAAAAAAATTATGATCGCTATTTTAATGATCTGGTAAAAGAATTTTCAGGAGGAATTTATCATCCAGCTTTCACGAAAGTTATTGATAAACTTGAGGATCATTTTAAAAAATATCCGTTAAGCCGTGGATTAACTTGGAAACACATCTTTGACAGTCCTTTGGAAAGAGGTGCAGAAGTAAGTATATGGCAGTATTTTCCAAAAACAAAAAAACTAATTCTATTTTTTGAAAAAAAATCGATACAGATAGATTCACTATTGAAAGAAAACTGTTTTAGGGAGGCAGTTGATTTACTATGCAGAGTCAATCTTCCCGGCATTGATTTCAACGATCAAAATATTATTCCATATCTAAAGAAAGCAAAAAGCGATTATGATTTTTTGACCAAAGCCATGTTATTAATACTAAGGGCAAATTTGTATTGTCTGGCCTCTTTTGATGCTGAAGATATTGTAGATGTAAACCCAAAAAAATCACAGTTGAACAAATTTTTACCACAATTAAAGAAAGAGAAAATTTACCCACCGATCTTTATGTGGTTTGAGGCGATTCGAAAAAAAACTGGAAGAGACGAAAGCTGGGAAAAAATGTGTCTCAGTGATGCGTTTGAAAACTATAATGGGGATAATTACTTGAATCCAAGATTGCTGCGGAAATGGCGGTATGGGGAAAAGGTCCCCAAACCAAAAACTGTTAAGAAATTACTTCAGTGTTTATTCCCGGAAGACAAATATTCCAAAGATGAGCTTATTCAAATATTTATATCCTGGTACTTTGCAAGAACTTTTCAACACATTTATTGTATTTTAGACCATTTGATACATAGGGAAAAACCAGTTTATAGTGCTGAGAGCAAGGATATTGTTGAATTTTTCGAAGAATATAATGATTACTTTAATTCGTTGGTAGAAGAATATGAAAATTTGGCCGCAGTTTAATAAAAACAGCGGCCAAGGTTACTTATTTCCCTTTTGATGGTGCATTTCCACGGCCACCGCCGGAAGGTTTACCAGTCGTACTCGGCCAATTTCCTCCAGTTGCGGGATGACTTGATGGGCCTCTTCCGCCGCCTTTGCTTCCACTACCTGATGATTTTGACATGTTTTTCTCCTTTTCCATTTGGTTACGGGTTAAAAGATAAATGGTACTTTACAAAAGTTAAGAAGTGTCCACGAGGCCATTTGCTGGAAATTTTTTTATTTTTTTTATGATCGGAGCGTATCGTAGTTTTCGGGTGACCTACCTAATTGAAGGCTGTTATAATATTCAATCGCTGTCATTCCGCTGCTGAGAAAACGAGCCTTACATTTAAGGATGGTTAAAAAGAACAAAACGCTGCTCGTGCCCAGATAAATCCGAATCGTTGGGATTCAACCGAATAGGAGGATGAAACTCGATATTGTTACCCAGTGGGTGCAAGTCCCACATGAGCAAAGCTTAGCCGGCAGCTCATTAGTGAAATCCACAGGCAAAACCGGCAACGGCAGTCTGGTGCTGGATGGAACAAGATTGCAGGCTCTGTATTGAACTCCGAAAAATGTATAGTTGTGGTCCATAAGGATAAACCCTGCACTTGCGGGGGGAAAGCCGACGCATTGTGGCGTGTGGAAGGCAGCAGACTTACAGGCGGTATGGCAAGCCTGCAAGTCACCACCGGGGTCTTAGACCAGGGCATGTTCTCAAAGGGGTAGCTCGGGAACTGGGGAGGTCCGGATGTCTCCTTTTGCAGAAACGGTTAGGTGGATACCGTCCGGGAGGTAAAACACCCGAGGCAACGGGGATTTCTCACTCCTGTTGCTTAAAATAGAAAAGTGAGGGGCAAATAAGGTACCGGGGGAGGATAGTTAATAGCGAACGAGCCCGGGAAGGACATTCGGAAGTCTTAGCTGATCATAATACCGATGTTCGGGGGATTGAAACCTGAACGGCAAGGCGGGGAAGCGATGCCCAAAGCGACCCGCTGAAGGAAAGGAGAAGCAGGGTATAACGTTTTTCCGGCAGGAACTATGGGAGACACACAGAGGTCACAAACCATATCAACGCACAGCCGGAAAATTGCGTCGCAGACTGCTATGAAATTCAAGGAAAACACAAAAGAACGGTTAGCCGAAACTCCACCCATACTGGTGCCTGAGTCGTCGCTTGTCCGTATCAGGTCGCTGGCAAAAGAGGACCCGGAGATGACGTTTACGTCTCTGGTCCACAAAGTCGACCTGTTCCTGTTGAACAAATCGTTTCGACAGTTGCGTAAAAACAGTGCCACCGGAGTAGACAAGGTCACGGCCGAAGAATACTCAGCCCACCTTGATGAAAACCTCTATAATCTGTACTTGCGGCTGAAAAGAGGTCAGTACGCAGCACTGCCGGTGAAACGCATCTGGATAAACAAGGAGGACGGGAAGAAGCGGCCAATAGGCATCACGGCATTGGAGGACAAGATAGTCCAAAAGGCTGTGACAACCATTCTCAGTGAAGTTTATGAACCGCTATTTTATGACTTTTCCCACGGCTTTCGATCGAAGCACAGTCAGCACCTGGCCATTGCCGAGATAAGAGAGAAGTGTTACGCACTGAATACCAATTGGATTTTAAGCGCAGATATTACCGGACTATTTGACAATATTGACCATAACCTGCTCCGGGATCTGATTCGAACCCGGGTAAATGACGGGGGAATCCTGCGGCTGATCGGCAAATGGCTGAAAGCCGGGGTACTTGAGGGCGACATCATAGAGTACCCGGACAGGGGAACGCCCCAGGGCGGAGTGATTTCACCGATACTCAGTAATATCTTCCTGCACTACGTGCTGGACGACTGGTTTGTAAAAGTGGTTCAACCCCGGTTGAAGGGTAAAAGTTTTCTGATCAGGTTTGCCGATGACTTCATCATCGGACTCCAACTGGAATCAGATGCCCAAAGATTGATGGAAGTACTGCCAAAGCGGTTCAACCGTTACTCTCTTGAACTTCATCCGAAAAAGACACGCCTGATTGCATTCGGAAAACCGGCCCAGAAGGGAAAACCACAGGGGACGTTTGATTTCCTTGGATTTACCTATTACTGGGGCAAAAGCCTTAAAGGCAACTGGGTGATCAAGAAGAAAACCGCCCGCAAAAGGCGCAATCGGTTCATGCAGATGCTGTGGAGCTGGTGCAAGAAGCACAGGCATGACTCCATACGCAGTCAGCAGGAAACGTTGTGCAGCAAGTTGATGGGATTTTATCAATATTTCGGAGTACGGAGCAATTTTAAGGTGCTGGAGGTGGCATACGAATATGCAGCCATAGCCTGGAAACATTGGCTTGGTCAAAGGCATCGGAACGGGAGACTGAACTACAAAAAGTTCAGCAGACTTCTTACCGTATATCCCCTGCCCAGGCCCCGCATTGTTCACAATATCTGAAAGGCTGCAAGGGCAGCAAAGTTATGCGCCAATCGGGGTGTCGCCTGATTGGTCGATGGCCCGGTAAAAAGGGCCGGAGTCGAGGAACCGTATGAGGGAAATCTTCACGTACGGATCTGTGGGGAGGGCGTCGGGCAACCGGTGCCTTTACCCGGAAGCCGACCCGGGGCTATCGGCTTTTCGGAAGCTGTTGGTTTTTGAAAAAACTTGGCTTCGACAACCTGCTCGGCTGTATGCCCCGGTCGGCTGAGCTACCCGTTGTCGCGCCGAGGAAAGCTCGGCGCATCTTGCAGGGTGCAAGTCCCTGTCGGTTGAAATCCAGTAATGGGTTTCAGTAAGGGTTAGCCACCCATCCGTATCGAGCCTTGGGTCCATGGCGGAGATACTTTATTTTCATTGTAAGTGCAGGACGCCGGAATCCCGGCTGGAAACGAGCTGCAACCCGGAGCAATCTTGGAGAATTGCGGAGGACTCACCCCACTGTAGGATCAATAGGAAATAAAGACCATTGAACAAAATGGGCTAAGCGTAGGCAGAGAATCTTGTAGGCCGCAGGGGTGGTCGTGCACCCTGAAGTGCTGGTACAGCTTCGAGAGAGCAACCCGCGGACGCCGAGGGTTTTAACGGTCGCCGAAGGCAACACAGAAGCATCCGTAACTGGCGAGGATGTGGAGGTCCGCCGGAGTCCACAGGCCGTGGCATGCAAGAAGAGATGCGCTGTAGAACTCGGGAAGCCCCAAAGGTTCCAGGAGATTATGATACACTATACAAGTGAAATGCTGGAAAATAATTTTTGGTGGGAGGAAAATCGGGATGCCGACGGACCTCTACATACCGATGGGGTGTCTTATCAGGCATATTACTCGGAGGTGGGGAAAGCCCACTACATGGGGAAGGACCTGACGGAAGTACGTAGCCCGCAAAGGAAACTCGTACCGGACAAAGTAGGGCTGGAGCAATACGAGCAAACCTCACTGCGGGGAATAGCAATTAAGGCAAAAGTTTTTGGGCAACACCGCTTTCAGGATCTGTATAAATGCTTGAACTACCGATTTTTGATGGACTGCTGGAAGGATTTGAACAAAAAAGCCGCCAGTGGAGTAGATCAGGTAACGGCAGAGGCTTACGAGAAGAATCTGGAAGCCAACATTCAGGCATTGGCTGAAAAGCTGAAACAAAAGCGGTACCGTGCTAAATTGGTACGACGATGTTACATGCCAAAGGAGAATGGAAAAGAAAGGCCACTGGGAATACCGGTGCTTGAAGATAGGCTGGTGCAATTGGCCTGTTCCAAGATTCTATCATTAATTTTCGAATCGGATTTTGTGGACACCAGTTATGGATACAGACCCAAACGCAGTGCTAGAGAGGCAATAGAGGATTTGCAGTTTAATCTGCAGTTCGGAAAAATCGGGTATATTGTTGAGGCCGATATCAGAGGCTTTTTCGACAATATTGATCATGACTGGATGTTGCAAATGCTCCGGGAACGAATTGATGATGAAGCATTTTTGAGCCTGATCCGCAAATGGCTGAAAGCTGGAATTCTGGACCGGGATGGCAAAGTAATTCATCCTGAGTCCGGGACACCCCAGGGTGGTATTGTATCGCCTGTATTGGCAAATATTTACCTGCATTTTGGCCTTGATTTATGGTTTGAAAAGAGAGTTAAACCCAACTGCAAGGGTTCGGCCTTTATTCTGAGGTATGCCGATGATTTTATATGCGGCTTTCAGTTATAAAGATGAGGCTGCACGGTTTTACCGTGAGCTTGCCGGCAGGCTAAGTAAGTTCAATCTTGAGGTGGCACCGGAGAAAACCGGAATGATTCGGTTTAATCGTTTTCATCCTGGCATGAAGAAACGAATAAGCTTTTTAGGCTTTGAAATCTTCTGGGAAAGAGACAGAACCGGTACCGTTAAAGTTAAATTGCGGACAACACCAAAGAAATTGCAAGGAGCCTGTCGACGAATCAAGGAATGGATAAAGAAAAATCGTCACTTAAAAGGGAGAGCTTTTATAAAAGCACTGAATAGACGGTTACGCGGCTATTACAACTATTATAATGTACCAGGTAACTTGTCGGCATTATGGCATTTTTATAGCTGGGCCGAAGAGTGTGCCTTCAAATGGTTGAATCGCCGGGGCGGGAAGCGTAAAAGCTTCACCTGGAAAGTCTTTATCAAAGCAGTGGCTCTTTTGGGTATTGCCAAGCCAAAGATGCGAGTGGTCAGGAGGCAACATCGGGTTTTTACATAAACAGATGTCTTACACTAAAGCGAGTATAACCGAGGAACCGGATGCGGGAAAACCGCACGTCCGGGTCTGTGCGGGGGGCGCTGGGTAACTGGCGTTCCTACCGCGAGAGCAGTATCAAAATAGAAATTAATTTTGCTTTGAAAAGGTTTCGGGATGGAAAATAAAGAAACAAAAGAAAAAATTGATACGTGGCATAAAATCCAGATTTCCGCACAGGCTATCATTGCGCTTGTGGGATTAGTTTTTACAATACTGTTTGGTATTATGCAGCAGAAGAATGCTGATGCGACAATACAGCTGGCACGATCTAATATCGAGTTATCAAAGTCTCAGCTACAAGTCTCACTGTTACCGGCATTTACAAATAAACATGTCTGTCAACGTGCAGTCGGACTATTTCTTGCGAAAAATCTTGATGAGGAGTTCGCTGTTGAGGTTGCAAGAGCTTTATTAATGAGTGACTCCGACAAAAGTGTGCGTGAAAAGGCCCGCCTAATTCTTGGAATGGTTTCTCAGAGCGGAAGCGATGAAATTAAAGAAAAGGCACAAAAAGGTGCGCATCAATATGATTTAGTCAGCGAGTTGCGTGAGCGCGGATTATTAAAGAACGTATCTGAAGCTCAAGGCCACATAGATGGCGGGAATCCAAGTGGGATAGAAAAAGCCATAGAAATCTACCATGAGGTAATTAGTCAACTATCCGATAGTGCTCTTGAGAAGCTTGACCGATCGCTACTAATAGATGCGAGAGAAGATGAAAGACTACAACACATGGAACATGCTGCGCGTAAGTATCGAGTATTATTTCAGGAATATGGAAATTAAGTAAATGCTTCAGATTAAGACATTTAACTGTCTATTTAAGGAGGAAACTAATGGCTCGATCTTTATTTGTTACTATTATGTTAATTGGAATATTTATTACCGCCAATTTGTTTATTAATAATATTTATGCGCAAGAAAAAGAACCATGCATAATATCAATAACAGAGCCTCAGAATAATGTTACCGTCGGGAGAGAAACAACCGTTAAAGGTAAAGCGGATATACCCAGAGGAAACTACCTTTGGGTTCTTGCTCGTCGAAGCGATTTTAAGCCTCTTTGGTGGCCACAACGTGAAGCTGAGATTGACCCACGAACTAAAAAATGGGGTGCGACTGCGGTCTTTGGTGGGGCACAGGATATTGGGTGGAATTTCGATATTGGTGTGATTTCAGTTGATAAAGAAGGCCACACCTTTTTAAAAGATTACTGGATTAAAGCTATGAGAACCGGAGATTGGAAGCCCATCGAAGTGCCTCAGACTTCATGCCCGCCTACCATAATAAAGGTAAAAAAAGTAAAACATTAAGATTGTTCACACATCAGTTGACAACAGTCTGTGCCTTTAAATGTGCCAACCATGCCAATTCAGCCGACGCAAAAAGCAGCGCGGCTGATTGGCGGCGTTATCGCGCCGAGCGAAGCTCGACGCATCTTGCAGGGTGCAAGTCCCTGTCGGTTGAAATCCAGTAATGGGTTTCATTAAGGGTTAGTCATCCACCCGTATCGAGCCTTGGACCCATGGCGGAGATACTCCGGCTATTGTAAGTTTAGGACGTCGAGGTAACTCGGCTGGAAACGAGCTGCGCCCCGGGAAACTGGGATACAAGCGCGGATGGACTTACCCAACTGTAGTAACAATGAAAGAGGGTATTGAACAAAATGGGTTAAGCGTAGGCAGAGAATCCTGTAGGCCGTAGGGGAAACCGTGTTCCCTGAAGTGCTGGTACAGCTTCGAAAGAGCAACTTGTGGACGCCGAGGGTTTTAGCGGTCGCCGAAGGCAACACAGAAGCATCCGTTATTGGCGAGGATGTGGAGGTCCACCGGAGTCATCAGGCCGTGGCATGCAGGAAAAGATGCGTTGAAGAACTCGGGAAGCCCCATTGTGCTCCTGATGTATTTTTTACAGTACAGGTGGGTCGTCGCAAGGCGGCTATATGCCATTGGGGTGTCTTATCAGGCATAGTACTCAGAGGTTGGGAAAGCCAGCCACACCCATGCGTACACCATGCATGTAAGGGAAAGGACCTGACGGAAGGACGCAGCCCACAAAGGAAACTCGTGCCGGACATGTAGGGCTGGATAACACGAGCCAACCTCACTGCGGGGAATAGCAACTGGATCTTGTGACGGGTAACTGTGAAGGTCCGCACGGAAGCGAGTCCAACCGAGGAACCGGATGCGGGAAAACCGCACGTCCGGGTCTGTGTGGGGGGTGCCGGGCAACCGGCATGCCTACCACCGAGCAAATTTACAGCGATGCTGTGATTGCATAAATTTCAAAAAGATAAATACAGGGAAAAAATGACAAAAAAAACTGAAACAAAGTTAATATTGGAAGCTGAGCAATTTCGAATGTCGCTGACAGATTATAACTTCATTTTGGTTGAACAGGATATACCAATGAGGCACGCCAAAGCCTCGATTGCAATCAATCCTGATCAGGTAGCTGATATAGTAGAAGCTTTCAAGAATATTTCTGCGTCAGGAACAGACGGAATAACAATGAGCCTATCCCAAAAATCCCGTGAGAGGATTAACCCAGAGGAGACAGACAGCAAACATAACGAAACCATTCCAATATTTGTTACGGCGTTCCCATCGGACAACCAGCCTTCTGTACTTTCGCTGTAGCCATGCGAAAGTTCTTTCGACCTTCCAACGATCAACCGGCTTATTGGGAGGTCTGCCTTTGGGCGGTTTTCGATTTTGCCATGACCGACGGGGGATCATGGGGGTAATTCCTCGGTGCCTGATGTGATCCCTCAATGTACGAGAGTCATATCCCTTGTCTCCTTGTATTGCATCAGGCCGTTTTCTGGGTCTCCCTGTCTTTCCGGTAATGGTCTCTATTCGGTCTATAAGCGGTTCAACTTGCGCCCTCTCGCTTTCTGCCGCTCCTGTAGAAATAACGGAAAGGGGTAGTCCGTTGCCATCCACCAGAGCATGGATTGTAACTCCCTTGCCTTTAAAGCCATACTGGACATCTTCGCCACCGCCTTTGCCGGCAGCAAATGATCCATCTACAGATGATCGACTCCAGTCTATAAGGCCCAGTTCATGGGCCTGCCCCATAAGAAGGGCTTTGATCTTTGACCATGTTTCATCAGTTGTCCATATTCCCAACCAACGATGTGATGTTGAACGTGCTCCAAATCCTTTACCTCTTGGGGCATCAATCCACCTGGCTCCTGTAATAAGGACCCAAAGTATGGTGTTCAGTATATCCCTGAAGAATGCATGGGGACGACCTTTTCCCGATTTTTTGGGTTGCTCCGGGAGAAGTGGTTCAATCACTGCCCATTCGACATCTGTCAATCCAGTAAATTTGCCTGACATCCTCTTCCTCATTGTTCAAAGGTTGTTCTTTCTTGTCAGGCAAAAAATAAGACCTGGTAATAACACTGTAAAATGGATTTTTGGGATAGATTCATAGGAAAATATTGGTTATCCTTGGATGGACAAGTAGTAAGAATTTACGATGAAGAAAAATATGAAATCGATGAAGACCAATTTATTGTTATGCATTATGATCAACTTGATATGTTTTTAAAATGGTTGGTGAACTTGAAACAACAGGCCATTAAAGAAAGGGGCTTTGATGTCCTAAAAATCAAAACTTCGACATGATATTGCTATCGGGATAGGACTCCCCATCACTGAGGAGCCCTCCCACACCACCCGGCATACGGATCGCGTACCAAGGCGGTTCGGCTGATGTGAGCATATCGGATGTGAGTTATCCCTCCGATACGCCGGGCTTTTGGAAGAAAGACGCTGCCTGCATTTCAGCGACCGCTGCTATATGCGGGCAAGTACACTCTCCTTACTCACCACTAACCATTTACCCGTACCCATCGGTCCGGGCACCGTTCAGGCCTTCACCGGGGTGAGTCCTCCGTGCAGTGTTTCAATACGGCTCGTTTCCTCCGGCTACTATGCCCTCTGCTGACTTCTTCCATGCGGTCAAAGCAGGTTGCCCTGCCTTCAGCCAATTTCTGCTGCAAGCAGCATCCCAGGGCACATGGAAGACCTCCCGGGGTAAGTCACACGTCTTTCAGCACGTGAGCGCCGCGTATACGGACATTGCTTATAATGGATAGAGGACTTTACCTTGTGTTGCAGGCTCGTCCCACAATGCACGCCTGACGCGATTCCTGTACGTCGCCCCGTACTTTTGTGCTGCTCCGCCTCGGCGGAACCACTGCCTTCCGAAGCACCGTCACCGGTACCCCGTTGTGATAACACTATACCGTGGCTTCGCGTCTTAGACCCGCCTCCATCAGGCTGGGTTTGGGACTTGCCTTGACCTTGATGATTTTAAGGTGTAGGCTCACCCTTAAGACGTGTGCCGTGCCCGGCACACAACAATCCGCTGCAGGCCGACCCGGGGGGGTAGCGGCTTTTCCAAAGTGCCTGGTTTTTGAAAAAACTTGGCTTCGACAACCTGCTCGGCTATATGCCCCGGTCGGCTGAGCTACCCGTTCGCAATAAATAAAAAAAAATGATAACTTTAAAATTTAAAAAATCTTACATTTCAATAAGTGGCGATTATTATCAAATTTTATTTGATGATGAACCGAATGAGCCAGATGACCCGACAGATGTTGATCAAGTAATGGATTCACTCGGTCCGTATTTTCTCATCCAATGCAGTTTTGAATTTTCAGGAAACGATTGTTATATCGAGGGTGACGATGAATCTTTGATTGGTCATTATGTTGTGAACAACGTAATTATAGGCCATCGAACATTTACAATCAAATATGGCATTGATGATAAATTCGTTGTAAAAATAGAGTTTGCGGCTACGGATGAAGAACAAAATGATTTAATAAATGCATCAAAAAAAATGTTTTCAAATGTGCAAGTTAAGGGTTGAATAAAATGCGAACAACGAGTTGGAGCAGTCAACCCACGTGGGTCGCTCCTCAACTCGGCATTATACCGCATACAATAAATTAGGTGAAAAATGAACAATTCAATTTTTGATCTTTTGATAGCACCATGGAAAACAGCAGTTCTGAACACTGCTATCCGATTGAAGGTCTTTACCGTTTTATCGGATCGACAGCTAAGTGTAAAAGAATTAGCTAGTCAAACCAATGCAAATGAAATCTTTCTTCAGCCAGTTTTGAATGCCTTAGTCTGTATGGGATTATTACAATTTGAGAAAGAAAAATATCAGAATTCACATCTGAGTCGAATCTATTTTGTTGAGGGTGAACCTCATTATGTTGGCGATTTTATACAACTACTGGCTAATGAATCGTCAAAATGGAACAAATTATTTTCCATTGTGAGTGAAGGGAAAGAAAATCCTAATGATCCTAATGAATTACACAGAACATTCATAAAAGCTATGAATAATATTGCTATGTTAGGCGAAGTTGATGCTCTTACTAACTGTGTGAGTCTTTCCGCCTGTCAAAATATGATAGATGCCGGCGGTGGATCTGGAATCTATTCTATTGCACTGTGTCAAAAATACCCTGAATTGAAATCAATAATTTTAGACAGCCATGACACTTTGACCGTTACCAAAAAATTTGTCTCAAAACATAAAGTGAGTGAACGCATTGAATTGCAGGAATGTGATATAACAAAAGACAAACTTGGAGAAGATATTGATACTGTTCTTTTGTCTGATGTGACTTATGATGAAATTGAAGCAGAGAAAATTTTGCAAAACGCATGGAAATGTTTACGAGAGAAAGGGCAATTGATTCTTCGCGGTTATTATTTTGATCCTCAAAACTCAAATCCGCTATTTGGAGCTTTATTTATGATTAATCAGTTGGTTATTAATTCAGACAGAAAAATAATAACTCTCCCTTCTCTCAAAGCATTAATTGAAAAAACTGGTTATATTATTGCAAAAGTATCTCCGTTGACAGAACGATCTTTCATTATAATTGCTACAAAACCAGCATGTTCATAAAAAGCGGTATAACCCGGCGCTGCACTCGGACGTAAAGGGTTTCCACCCTTTGCGCCGGTGAGCTTGTCGTTGGACTTAAAAATTAAGATCGAAATTACAAAACTTAGCAGAAATTTCGGTCCTTTAAAAAGGTTGATTTAGATATTATGACTTTATCAAAAGATTCATACTGGGCTAACAACGCTTCACATTATGATAAAAAAACAGGCAGAGAGTCTGATATAATATTAGAAAAAATAAAATTAGATATTGATAATGCACATAGAATTTTGGATATAGGTGCAGGTACCGGAAAAGTTTCATTTAGTTTGGCTTGTAACACTCAACATATTGACATGCTTGATGCTGAACCAAAAATGATTGACGTAGCTAAAGAAAAAGCAAAGACAGAAAAAATAAAAAACATTTTCTTTCATATAGGGAGTGCTTATCAATTGCCTTTCTCAAACAATCTATTTGATGCAGCTATTATACTAAACGCGTTACATGTCATGGAGAGACCGGAAAATGCTATCAATGAGGCAAGACGTGTCATAAAAAAGGATGGATTGCTGATTGCTCCAACATATTGCCATGCTGAAACAGAGGAAAGCTTAAACAATTATCAGGCATGGTCAGAAAAATCGAAACACAAATCGTTTCATTTGTACAGTCTTGAGAGGCTTTGTGAGCTAATTACGGGTTGTGGATTCACCATAAGAACTAAAGAGTTAATTAAAATAGATTTTGGAGAAATAGGAATAATGAATATAGGATATGTTGTTGGAAATCAAATTGAAAATTCTGAATAGTCCAACCTTAACCTTTAAACCTTAGGATTGTGTCGACCTGTAAGCTCGATCTCAATCCTTTGTTCAAGAAGCCCGGTATCGAAGCCAAATCCAATTTTTTGCCATAAGGGTTTTGCTTTGAATTGTTCAGGAAGGAGATCCCACCGAAGTGGGACAACCTCCGGTGGGGATGGTCGGAGATGGCCACCTTAAAAACAAAGGTAATCATAAAGTGGTGACCCGGCAATTGTCGATTTATCTGTCCTTCCACCCATTGTTTGATTTTATGGTTTTGACATGCCGGGCAATGGCGGCGGTTACCGCAGGATCTGAATTAAATGTGCTCAACATGGCACTTGGTGCATTCGGGCTTGGTCACAAGATGGGCCACCCTGGGGAGGGGTCAGGCTTGCGTTATTGACGTTTTTGTTTAAAATTATCTTTATTCTTAGATGCTTGTCAAAAACACAATAACACAAGCCTGACCCCGTTGGCCCGCCAATTGAGAAGAATGGCCCATCTTATGACCAAGCCCGTGCATTCATAAACAACCAGACCGCAAGCTTCTGTGCGACACTCCATGATGGCTTTAATAACCTTTTTGTGGTCATTGGGCATGGACGTTCCAAAGGAAGCCATATACTCCGGCCCAAAGGTTTGAAAGATTTCATTAATTGAGTACACGGTCAAATCCTTTCATAGTCTTATCTATGATTTCATAAGCATCTTCGATGCCTTTGTTGGTGAAATGGAAATAAACCATGGTGGTTTCCAGCTGTCTGTGCCCCATGCAGCATTGAATAAGCCTGGGGTTGGTACCAGCTTCCAGCAGATGTGTGGCGTATGAGTGCCGCAAGGTGTGGATGGAGACGCGCCGCTTGGTGATACCGGCGGCAATTTTTGCCTGACGAAAAGCACCTTGTACGCTATCAATGGACATTGGAGCAGCCAACCTACGTGGGGCGCTCCTCAACTCGGCATTATGTATTTATGTTATTTCTGATTATTACAAAGTATTGAAACCGTAGATGGAGCAGAAAAATTGCTGTCAGATAAAATCAGAAGCCTTGCCGATTCCGTAGGGATAGATGTTTTGGGTTTTACCGAAGCATCATCCCTTTTCAGATTATGCTCTGAGTGATTCACGAAGAAAAGATCCAAAATAAATGCCCTGCGGGAGCTCTGGACAGACAGTACATATTGAATAAAAATCAGTGCCTTTCATATCTGTTACAGATCGAAAAACTCCCCGAAGAAGCCCGGACCGTTACGGGTAACAGAATAGGTGATTGCGAAATATGCCAGGAAGTCTGTCCGTGGAACAAAAAACACCTCAGAAATCCCTTACCTACGGACATGACAAAAAAGTTTCAGAATAAAATCGGAGAGTGGGAGAACTTTTTTTATCTGCCTCATCTCGTCGGAATGTCCGAAAAAGAATATATTGAAAAACTCGGTCATCTGAATACAGATATTCCCTATAAAATTTTTCACCGGAATGTTCTTATCGCAATAAAAAATATCGGAAAAACCGATACAGACAGCTTCGCAAACAAGCCTTGAAAATGGTATGTAAATAACTGATATACCCCTTGTGATAACACTATACCTTGGCTTCGCATCTTCGACCCGCCTCCATCAGGCTGAGTTTGCGACTTGCCTTGACCTTCATGATGCTAAGTTGTAGGCTCACCCTTAAGACGTGTGCCGTGCCCGGCACACAACAAATCAGTAGAGGGGACGTTGTGAAAAATTGCCGAACTTCGCAGAGGCTGTTGGCGGCGCACCTCACCTCCACGTTAACGATAAAAAGAAAGGTATCTAAAATACCATGGAAATCAGAGAAGCTTCAGATTCAGAATTAAATGATGTATTGCGAGTAGAGAATGATGCATTTGGATATGACAAAGAAGCAAATCTTGTAAAGGATTTATTAGGTGATTCAAGTGCAAAACCCTATTTTTCTTTCCTTGCTTTTAGCAATGATAGAGCCGTGGGGCATATTTTGTTTACCTCAGCACAATTGGAAGGTACTCAAGAAGACGTATCCATATCACTCCTGGCTCCCTTAGCCGTAATACCTGAATTTCAAAAACAGGGTGTGGGAGGAAAACTTATAGAGCACGGTTTGCAACATTTAACAACCTTTGACGTTGATTTGGTATTTGTACTTGGACATCCGGAATATTATCCTCAATATGGTTTTAAACCTGCCGGCATTCAAGGGTTTGAAGCTCCTTACCCAATCCCTGAAGAGCATGCTAATGCATGGATGGTTCAGGAATTGCGTCCAAGAGTAATAGGTAGTGTATTCGGAAAAGTCAGATGTGCAGACATGCTGAATAAACCGCAGCATTGGCGTGAATAAAATCATATCGCTAATCGGGTAGCCGGGGGTTTTAGTCCCACAGTCCCCACAACACCCTGCTTCACCGGGGTGAGTCCTCCGTGCAGTGTTTCAACACGGCTCGTTTCCTCCGGCTACTATGCCCTCTGCTGACTTCTTCCATGCGGTCAAAGCAGGTTGCCCTGCCTTCAGCCAATTTCTGCTGCAAGCAGCATCCCGGGGCACATGGAAGATCTCCCGGGGTAAGTCACACGTCTTTCAGCACTTGAACGCCGCGTATACGGACATTGCTTATAAAGTGTTGATTACAACATTATTTCTACGTCTTTTCAAAGCAAAATTGCAAATTAATTCAACCGCTGATATGTGTATAGTCATTTTTTTAATGTAGGGAAGTCACAATGAATTTTTGACCAACACCATTGAAAAAGGGAAAGGTTGGAAAGGAGAAACATTCTACGCCAATAGACACCTCCTTCCCAACCCCCTGACAGGATATTAGATATCCAATACCTTTTCGATAACACATATCCAAGCATCTGGGAATATAAAGCTGATTTTTTTAACATCTGTTTTCAGGAGTATATTGGCAGGAAATGTCTGATTTGCGAGGGTGAAGACTGCTGCAAGCCAATCAAAGAGTATTATCGTTATGCCGTTGAGCTTTTCCCTTATAAAAAGGAGAAAGTGCCGGTTGCCAGGTTTCTATGCGTCAAGACCGGCAGAACCCTTTCCCTATTGCCCCGCCAGTTAATTCCTTACCATCAATACACGACCGATGCCGTAGTCGGAGCCTTGCTCATGGTATATGATTTCCAGAAAATGGGACAGCTCGGTTACCATGGTGCAACGCTCAAACTCGATCCGGATTGCTGGGTCACCCCCTATCTGGTTCAGACCTGGGCCGTATTATTGCTGTCCGGCTTTCTCCGAGGACATCATGTTCTTCATGAAGAATTTCCCCTGCCGACATTCCGCCGGGTCGGCCCAAAGGATATGATCACAACGATTTTTCTTTATCTTCAAAGTGGCGCTGACGGCGATTGCCCGACTCGCCACAGTGTAGTCCCCATCATACGATATCATTTCATTCAAACCGGGAAATGGTTGTTTGGAAGAACATCCTGTGAGCGCATGCGGTCACCGTAAAGTATCGTCTCCCTCGGACGAAAAATGTTCATTGCTTTGTTGACCACCCCATGGACCATCAACACAGATACCGATTTATGTGGCGCCGAGACACAGGATTGATAACATCTTTTATTTCAATGAGTTATGCTGGTCATAATTACAACGATTTTTGGTATAAATTACAACAATCGGAGGTATTATGGACAACGAAACCCGTGAACAGATTGCTTTGGTCCGCTACAAGCTGATCAGCCCGGTGTTGGCGGAGCCTGGAAGAGTGCAAAATGAATATTTTCGCACCCAGGCCGCCGAACGCCATGCCTTTCCACGCTATGGCAACCGGCAGGTCAAAGTGTCTACACTCAAATCCTGGCTCAAGGCATACCGGAAAAACGGCTTTGACGGATTAAAACCCAAAGTCAGAAAAGATAAAGGCAGACCCAGGAAAGCCGATCCACAGGTGATGGACGCCATTCGGGTGACATGCAGGGCCTATCCCCATATCACCGTCAAACGGCTTCATGAAAAGCTCATGCAGGAGCATTTGACCGACACGTCGTTCATTCATTACAATACGTTGTTGAGGATCGTTAAGGAGGAAAAGTTACTCAGATTCGGGAATAAACGTCGGGATGCAAGAACCGCTTTTGAAACCGATCACGTAAACAGTCTTTGGATGTGTGATTTCATGCATGGCCCTCCGGTGACCTTGAATCGAAAAACATACAAGGCCATCTTATGCGCAATTATTGATGACCACAGCCGCATGATCGTCGGGCATGCGTTTGCCCCTTCGGAAACGGTTTTGTCATTGACCCTGGTGTTAAAGGAAGCCTTTCTGGCATTTGGGTTTCCCAAACGCATCTACGTTGATAATGGCCCATCGTTCAACTCAGATTTCCTGGCCAAATGTTGTGCCTTGTCCGGCATATCGCTGATCCATTCTAAAGCTTATGATTCCTCGTCCCGCGGAAAAATAGAAAGATTTTTTAGAAGCGTGAGGGATAGATTTTTATCCGATTTTACTGAAAAACCTACATTGGAAGAACTTAATGCCTCTTTTTCCGCCTGGCTCAATGACGACTACCATCACAGGGTGCATTCCGGTATTGATGAACGGCCCATTGACCGCTATCACCGATCATGCAACCACACGGAAATTACCCGCCCCACAAAGGATGAACTGAACGACATTTTTCTTGTCCGCCATGAGCGGGTCGTAAACAATGATGCCACCATCAGCTTCAAAGGGCATATTTATGAAGTCCCCACCGCATACATCCGGCAGCGTGTGGATATCCGCCATCCGGTGGATAATGACAGGGAACTTTATATCTATGACAAGGATATCAGGGTCGGGCGTATCAAGTTCGTTGATAAAAGACAAAATGCAAGGACGTTTAAACCCTGTCAATCTGAGCCGGTTATATCTTATGCCGACGCAAAGGTGAAAAAATGAAAGACCTGCCGGCCTGGTTCGGCTTTAAACGATATCCCTTTGACAAGGAGATCAGCACCGCAGATATGGTTGATACACCGGTCATCAAGGAAGCGCTTGCACGGCTGGAATACATGAAACGCAGGGGCGGTATCATGCTGCTGACCGGTGATCCAGGTGTGGGAAAAACCATTACCATCCGGCGCTTTGCCGATTCTCTTAATGAAAACATTTTCAAGGTGGTTTATACGCCGCTAAGCACTCTGAACCGGAGTGATATTCTTCGTCATATCAATGCATTGCTGGGATTGAACAACAAGTTCACTAAAAGCGCCAATTACCAGCAGATTCAGAAAGAATTCCTGGATGCCAAAGAACAACGGGGACGCACCATAGTGCTCATTATCGATGAAGCTCATTTGCTTAAACAGGGACCTCTTGAAGAACTCAGATTGCTGACGAATTTTAAAATGGACTCCTTTGATCCGTTTTTGCTCATTTTATCGGGGCAATCCGATTTAAAACGCATGATGGGCTACGCCGTCATGGAACCCTTCAGCCAGAGGATAAGAATGCGTTATCATATGACAGGGTTATCGGAGAAAGATACTGTCTATTATATTGATTCTCGTCTCAAGTGGGCTGGATGCACATCACCCATTTTTGGCGAGGATGCTTTGGCTGCCATACATGAATATTCTTATGGGTTTCCACGATTGATCGGCAATATCTGTGAAGAAGCTTTAACCTATGCCATGTTTTGCGACAAAAAAACGGTGGACGCTGACATGGTGTTGAAAATCAAAAGTACCGAAGACATAACCACGAAATAACAGTTTCGGTGAAACGGAGTCGGGCTCTGCTGGGGAGCAACCCGGCGAGGGATAGCCGAAGTGGGGAGCATTTATATAAATGCCCTTGGGGGGGAAGCAGTTTTTTCTGCTTCCCCCTCCTTAGTTTTATCAAAAATTTCCGTAACTCATAGAAAATACTAAATCTTATAACAAAAGAATCCGATCAGAATATCTACCCGCCAATGGCAGATATATAAATGCTCTCCACCCATGCCTAAAAAAACCCACTACGGATGAGCGTAGCGAATCCTCTTTTAAAAATGTGGTCAGCATAATGTTGTAAAAAAGGACATAAACTTTGATTGGGTTTTGAGAATTTAGGCCATTAAAGGACATGTTCCAGTCAAAATAATTGGTTCAACTTCTAACAACACAAAATTTCAATCAACAGATAGAGGACTTTACCTTGTGTTGCAGGCTCGTCCCACAATGCACGCCTGACGCGATTCCTGTACGTCGCCCCGTACTTTTGTGCTGTTCCGCCTCGGCGGAGCCACTGCCTTCCGAAGCACCGTCACCGATACTCCGTTGTGATAACACTATACCGTGGCTTCGCGTCTTCGACCCGCCTCCATCAGGCTGGGTTTGGGACTTGCCTTGACCTTCATGATTCTAAGGTGTAGGCTCACCCTTAAGACGTGTGCCGTGCCCGGCACACAACATGACGGTAGAGCAGACCGCCAGAACGTGAGCGGTTCTTTGCGCGCATCTTTCGGCGGCTGCTCACCTCCGCGTTGAAGCCGACTGCGATTCTCAGCCTTGAAAAGAAATAAAAAACCATTTCTTTTCAAGGCCTTCGAGTCTCGCGGCTTAACAGCCCGGCCCGTTGAATGGGTTTGACGCGCCCCGCAGCACACTGAACAACGAGTTGGAGCAGCCAACCTACGTGGGTTGCTCCTCAATTCGGCATTATGTATTTATGTTATTTCTAATCATTACAATGTATTGAAGCCGTAGAGGGAGCAGGAAAATTGCTGTCAGATAAAATCAGAAGCCTTGCCGATTCCGTAGGGATAGATGTTTTGGGTTTTACCGAAGCATCTCCCTTTTCAGATTATGCTCTGAGTGATTCACGAAGAAAAGATCCAAAAAAATCCTTACCGGATGCAAAAACAATTATTGTTGCAGGTATCTATATCGGCGGCCTGACCCTTCCCGCCTGGGAAAATCCCCGATACGGCAGAACAAGCAGACTCTATCTGTCAGAATTTTTCCTTGATATTGTAAAACCGCTTGAACCGGTTGCGGAGCTGTTAAAAAAAGAAGGGTTTCAGGCTGTTGTCTGTGACGGTTCCTCCGAAAACGGGTCGGTTCTTCCTCTGAAATCGGCTGCGGTAAGAGCAGGCCTGGGGTGGCAGGGCAAAAATTCTTTGCTGATATCCGAAAAATACGGAACATTTCTTGCTCTCGGCGGAATAATAACAGACGCTGTTTTTGAATATGAAACAGAAAAAGTTCAGGATAAATGCCGGAAATGCAATGAATGCCGAAAAAAATGCCCTGCGGGAGCTCTGGACAGACAGTACATATTGAATAAAAATCAGTGCCTTTCATATCTGTTACAGATCGAAAAACTCCCCGAAGAAGCCCGGACCGTTACGGGTAACAGAATAGGTGATTGCGAAATATGCCAGGAAGTCTGTCCGTGGAACAAAAAACACCTCAGAAATCCCTTACCTACGGACATGACAAAAAAGTTTCAGAATAAAATCGGAGAGTGGGAGAACTTTTTTTATCTGCCTCATCTCGCCGGAATATCCGAAAAAGAATATATTGAAAAACTCGGTCATCTGAATACAGATATTCCCTATAAAATTTTTCACCGGAATGTTCTTATCGCAATAAAAAATATCGGAAAAACCGATACAGACAGCTTCGCAAACAAGCCTTGAAAATGGTATGGAAATAACTGATATACCCCGTTGTGATAACACTATACCGTGGCTTCGGGTCTTCGACCCGCCTCCATCAGGCTGGGTTTGGGACTTGTCTTGACCTTCATGATTCTAAGGTGTAGGCTCACCCTTAAGACGTGTGCCGTGCCCGGCACACAATAATCAAATTCAGGGGGCGCAAAATAAGCCATGAAAATATCTAACCTACAATCCCGTTTCATACTTTCTTCTCATACGATGGCGCTGACAGCTGCGTGTGGTGCAGGGGTAATGTGGGGGACAGGTGCACTCGTTGTCAATGTGCTTGTCGCCAAGCATGGATTTACACCTGAGAACGTTTCCTTCTGGCGTTTCGTTATTGGCGCGATTGTACTCGTTGTAATATTTGGACGTGATATTTTGTGGAGTCGACTACGGCCTCTACTACTCACGGTACTACTCTCAGGTACAGCTATGGCTGGCTACGTATTATTTTGGTTTATTGGAATTGAGAAAATAGGTGCTGCTGTTCCAACACTGATTGCACTCTGCCTACCTCCTGTTATCGTTACAATAATTGCAATAATTCGCGGGCAAGAGACAGCTGATCTACAACTATTTTTTATACTTTCAGGGGCAATCATTGGTACAGTGTTAATCATCACCCGACACGGAACTATGACTGAAAACGTTAACTCAAACAGCACATTAATCGGTGTGGCTTTCTCAATTGGGTCGGCGCTCCTGTACGCTGGATTTTCCATGATCAGTGGGCGTATCTCAACTGCCCTTGGAGCTGGGCCAGCAACGGCGTGCCTGACTGTAGTAGCAGCTGCAGTTATGAGCTTGTATGCTCTTTCTCGACCATTCACCTGGCCGGCAGAAATTCCACCACAAGCTTGGTTCCTATATCTTGGAATTGTAACAGCAGCCTTAGCATTACTTGCCTTTAACTGGGGGGCGGCACGACTCAAGCCAATGGCATTAACTGTGGCCACGTTACTCGAGCCATTAACGGCTGTCCTGCTTTCGGCTTTTCTACTTGGTCAGCACTTAGGTGCGCTGCAGTGGGCAGGCGGTGTGCTCCTTGTTCTAAGTATTTGGGCTTTAGGGAACAGAACCTCAACACAAAATGAGAGCACATAAGCCAATATAGTGGCAATAACGGCCACAACCTTTGATTTAAAAGTTTCCCTTAGGGCAACCCAAAATTAAAAATATATAATCGGGTAGCCGGGGGTTTTAATCCCCCAGCCCCCACAACACCCTGCGTGCGGGTCCGCACAGGGCGTTTAATCATGAATGGGGTCAAACCATTTGGAACGTTATCTTGAAACAACGGTGAAGATGCGATCAAAAACAAAAATTGATTATTGCCTATGGACAATTGTCAGCCTGTTACTGCTTTCTGCCCTGACCAAAATAAAATTCTTATTAGGGATATTAAATTTCCAGCAGTTATGGGCGAAGGGACTTGTTATTGTTCTCTTCGGATCGGTGATTTCTGGTTCGATTGGGCTTTTTCTTAAGAAGACATGGGGATTCTTCTTTTTATATACCTACATTTCGATAGAGACTTTCTTTTTTTCATTTTGTATAGTTCCTTTTGGTTTCCTGAACGTATCTATTCAGGCTCAGTTTTTTAAATTTCTATTATGGAGGTTGATGTATGTTGCGTTCCGAATATGTGGCTACCCGTGAAAATAGTTTACTTCTGATTATTGATTTCCAGCAGTCGATGCTCAAGGCCATTAATTCGTGGGAGGAAATCGCCCGTAAGGTGGGTCAACTCATTAGGTCCTCCAATGCTCTTGGTATTCCGATTCTACTGACGGAACAGTACAAAAAAGGACTCGGTGAAACCTTGCCTGAACTGCTTCAGGAAATCAATTCGCCACAGATATTTCAAAAGGAACACTTCAGTGCTTGTCTGGAAAAAAACTTTATTTCCACGGTTCAATCGTATAATACTAAAAAAATTGTGGTGGTCGGAATGGAGGCCCATGTATGCGTCCTGCAAACCTGCCTAGATCTTATGAAGTCGGGTTTCCAAGTACATTTGGTGGCAGATGCAGTTGCATCCCGTGTAGATGAGAACCGAGCTATCGCAATTGATCTGCTGAAACAGGCGGGGGCTGTGATCAGTTCCACTGAGATTGTTATTTTTCAATGGGCTTTAAGGGCGAACACCAAAGATTTTCGAAAAATTTTACCCATTGTCAAATAGTCAATGTTGTGACTACAACTGGGTCCGCAGTTTATATTGAAACACAAGATTAGATAAAGGATCGGACCAATAAGGTTTGCGCAACTAACAATGCTAATTCAGCGCACGTAAAAAGCCGCGCCGCTGATTAGCGGCGTTATGCTTTTAAATATGGAGGTATTGAATGAAAATCAAATCAGTTCGCTGTGTATGTTTCTCTCCAACTGGAACAACAAAGACAATTGCAGAAAGTATTGCTCAGGGTATTAGAGCTGAATTTATTGAAATGATTGATGTAACCAAAAGGTCGCAACGCAATGGTCAATCCTTATTAGCTGAAGACGATATTGTTATTCTCGCAACCCCGGTATATTACGGTCGTGTCCCAGAGGAAATTTTACCATACTTAACCTCATTAAAAGCGACTCAGACTCCTGTTGTGCTTGTTGCAGTATATGGAAACAGAGCATTTGAAGATGCCCTCAAAGAATTATATGATATAGCTGTGGATGCTGAATTTATTCCGGTAGCTGGAGGAGCCTTTGTTGCCGAGCATTCGTATTCCTCAGAAACTTATCCGATTGCACCAAATCGCCCTGATGAAAGTGATATCCGGAAAGCACAGGAGTTCGGTGCTGCGATTCGAAAGAAACTGCAGAATGTGGAATCATCGAGACATTTAAAAGCTATTACAATTCCCGGACAGTCTCCCTATATCGAACCTGTAAACTTAAATATGATAAAAAAAGCCCGATCGGTTGTAGCCCTGACCCCGGAAACAGACGTATCAAAATGCACACAGTGTGGACAATGTGTCGAAGTGTGTCCTACCGGAGCAATTTCTCTTGAAGAAGTAACTCAGACAGACAGGTGGCAATGCCTTATATGCTTTGCATGTGTGAAAATCTGTCCGGAAGAAGCAAGGCAAATGAATGAACCAAATTTTCAATCCGCTATTCAGGCACTACAACAAAACTGCCAGGATAGAAAAGAGCCAGAAATATTTTTATAAAAACAGATAAAGCATAACCTGGCAGGCCAGCGCATAATTGAGGCTACCGCTTCGCTCCAGTCCCAATTGCCGCTGACTTTTGCGTTATGCTCAAAAACATGATGAACAGATCTAAATAGAAAAATGGTGAAATAATTGTTGGTACAGACTCTTAGTGAAAAATATATTGATCAATTTGTAAACGTCGTAGAAGAGTATCGAAAATTTTGCGGTTTTAATGTGTCACCAAAAGCAACCAAAGATTTCTTTAAAAATCTTCATAAAGAAAATAAGGCTGCTACTTTTATCACTATCAGCGAAGAAGATGAAGTTATGGGTTTTGTTAATCTCTACCCGTCATATTCAACGCTATCATTAAGAAAAATATGGATACTAAATGATTTAGGTGTTTCTTCTAAGTTTCGAAGATTAGGCGTTGCGCAAGCACTAATAAAAAAATCCATTGAATTTGCTAAAGAGACAGATGCCATCAGAATTGAATTAAAAACTGCAAAAAATAACTTAAACGCTCAGATGCTTTATTCAGAAATTGGCTTCCAAACGGATAAAGATAATGTTTATTATAGAGTTCCGATAAAATAAAACCATAACAGTATCGTTGTAGGCGACCCGATGTGGCCAAGGGGAGTCGTAAAAAAAAGCACCTTTCTCTGGGTACAGAAGTGGAATAGTTTTTTTAAGGTTTTTTAAAAAAACAGCGTCAGGCAATCATAATGATAAAACAGCCCAATACGGATATGCTGATTCGCAGCATGGAAAAAATGGAGGTACATGGCCTTCCCGACCAGCCTTTGCCGGATCGGAACCAACCGGAGCCATTTGGGATTCACCTGGAAAAGGGAAGGGTGCCCGGGGAATCGTATTCCGATATCATGTTCGTGAATGAAGCCTATGACAGCCGCAAAACCGGAATAAATGAGTTGTTACACCTTCCCTCAGCTTATCGGATATACATCGGATTCGACTTTTTCAGCTTTACGTGCCATCAACTTAAAAGCCGGCGACACGGGCATTTTGCCATCCAGCTTGCATTTAATTTCGAAGCTCCTTTTCTGTTGCGTATGGATGAATCCAAAGAAACCGAATTATTCTTCTTCATTATCCCAGCCTTTGTTCCACACCGATTGGTCAGTCCGGCAGGAAAACATCTTTCCATTCTGGTTGATCCCTTGTCTCTTCTGGGAAGAAAGCTGAATGCCCTTTTGGAAAATCCAGATTCGTTTACAACATTTACCCGAGCTGTCATTGACAGGGTCTATCCCTATCTCCAGACACGGCTGTCCGAGTTTGAAACCGCTAATTTCTTAAACAATACAATTGCCCACCTGAATCGTTTGATTGCCAAAGTGTCCGAGTGCCAAATAGATGAACGCATTCGTCATGCCATCACCTGTTGCCAGGCAAAAGGCGGAGAGAAACTTTTCGCAAGAGACTTAGCCGAGTGGACGGCCCTTTCCGAGAGCCGGGCCCGACATCTTTTCAAGGAACAAACGGGTGTGTCTTTCACACAATATCTCAAATGGCTTAAAATAATGGAGGCAGTTAAATATGCCTGCATGACCGGCGGCAGTTTGACAGAAGCCGCCCATATGGCCGGTTTTTCGGACTCCGCCCATTTGAGCCGAACATTTAAAGAAATGTTTGGCCTGGTGCCTTCCTCTGTATTGAAATAGAAAAGTAGGGGCTTTGTCATAGCATGGGCCACTTACCACAATTGGCGGGCCTATGGGGTCAGGCTTGTGTTATTGTGTTTTTGACAAGTGCCTGTGCATAAAGAAGATTTTAAGCAAAAGCGTCAATAACGCAAGCCTGACCCCCACCAAGGGTGGCCCATGTTGTGACCAAGCCCAAAAGTAGCCAGAATCTTTAATTTTCTACCCACCGATCCTGTCACAATTCTACCAGTCGCTCATAGTATTAGTTTTTGTATAGGAAAAAATCAAAATAGCCGTTTTGTTCAAGTCAAAAACCGGTAAATTCCTTATTCTTACATAAGAGGTAGGCTGTTTTGCCTTACAATAATAGATTTAAAAAGGAGAAAATATGGATAATTTAACCTTAAAAGAGATAGATAAGGCTGAAATCACTGTATTGGTAGATAATTATTCCGATCTGTTTCTTCCTGATACGGATATCGGAAAAAGAATGATAGTTCCGCCTCCGGGAGCCCCCATGTCTGAGCCAGGATTGTCCTTTCTTATTAAAATTGTTTCCGGCCGGCATTCTCATACATTACTTTTTGATACAGGTATTTCAGGCACTTGCCTTTTCCATAACGGCAAAATACTGGCCGGCAGCAAAGCGGTGCTGACGGGGAAAGTCACGACCAAATTTGAGGATATTGAAGCCGTCATCCTCAGCCACGGGCATTTTGACCATTGTGGCGGGTTAATGACATTTTTTAAAGAGACCGGAAAAGAATTGCCGGTCTATCTACATACAGATGTATTTGTTCAACGACGTATTGAAATCAGACCTGGGTTCACGGTTGATCTTCCGGCGATGGACGAAACTACCATAATAAAGGCGGGGGCAAAATTATATAAAAATGAAGGGCCTGCGACCCTGGCTTCCGATTTAATTCTGCTGTCGGGAAAAGTTGAAAGACAAACTGATTTTGAATCAGGCATGGCCGGAACAGAAGCAAAGATGGACGGCGTATGGGGACCTGATCCTTTTACCGATGATCAAGGGATAGCACTACATATTAAGGGGAAGGGGCTGGTAGTCATCGGCGGGTGCTCCCATGCCGGGATCATTAATACCATCAGACACCTTCAACAGGTAACGGGAGTCAATAACATCCATGCTGTGATGGGCGGATTTCATCTTTCAGGGGAGAATGAAAAAATCATCGATCCAACGATCAGTGAAATGAAATCGGTTGCTCCCGATTATATCATTCCCATGCACTGCACCGGATGGCGTGCGATCAATCGATTTTCACGGGAAATGCCTGACAACTTCACATTGAACAGTGTGGGAACAACTTATATATTTTAGTAGATGGCGATGCCGTTGCTGAGACCCTCTTCTTTGGCCAACTGGCTGATCGGTCTGGGATGCGGTGGCATCATTTTTTTGAGTACAGCTTCTCTTCGTTCCGTTGTATATCGCATGAACTTCCTCCTGTATTTCTATAATAGAGTTTTTCAGTTCATGTGACAACTATCCTAACAGTGGGGGAAGGGATCTATGCAAAAATTAACCGGACATTACTGCTTTCGAATAGTCGTCCTGAAAATCCGTCAAAAAATTTGAAAATCGATAAAGTATTCACTTAGTAGGCTCTCAGAAACAAATGACCTTTCTTTTTGTTGGAACATACTAAATTGAAAAGGAATATAAATTAAAAAGCGTGTCTTTTATTTTGATGCGACTCCTTAAGGTCTTTATTTTTTTTCATCTCTTTATACCAATCTTCATCGCCATAGAGTTTGTCTGAACAATCAGGGCACATACTATGACTGAAAACAGCTTTTGAATGTTTCTGGATATAGGATTCAATCTGGTTCCAATATCCATGGTCATCCCTGATTTTTTTACAGGAAGTACATATGGGCAAAAGGCCATGCAGTGTTTTTACTTCTGCTAATGCGCCTTGCAGGTCGGCAATTAACTCCTCCTGCTTTGTTTCCATTTGTTTTCGGTGGGTGATGTCACGTGCGACATGAACGCTTCCAATCTCTTTGTTTTCATTATAAATGGGGCTGACCGTAACCATAAAATGACCACCCCATCGTTCTTCAAAAACTTCCACAAAATGCTCTTGCCTATCCATCAGCAGTTGATTGTGGGGGCAATATGCCGGTGGTTCTGTTGCTCCATGAACAACTTTATAACATGCTTGCCCGATCAATGCTTCTGGAGGAATCCCTGTTCTATCAGCTGTTGCTTTATTGACCCTGATGATTCTGTGATCCTTATCCAAAAGCATTACCAAATCTGGGACAGCATCGAAGGTCTGCTCCCATTCCTTTTTGGCCTGAAGTATTGCATCTTGAGCTTTTTTACGCTCTGTAATGTCGCGGGAAGAGCCGTACATGCCTATGAGTTTGCCATCCGGCGCTCTCATTGCTTTAATCTTGCTTTCTATCCAGACAATGGTACCGCTTTTATGGTAGTGTTCCAGCTCGATTGAGATCGAACGATCCGGATCTTTCTGTGTCTTTTCAGCTTCAAGCTCTCGGGAGAAAGTTTCAGCAATTCGTTTTAAAGAGTCCGGGGTAACCATGTCTTCAAGGGATTGCTGTTTTCGTTCTTCTGGCGTGATCCCGAGGACTTTTTCTATGGATGAGCTTATAAAAGTTATCTGCAAATTCATATCAATGGTCCATACGATATCAGCCATGTTCTCAGTCAGGAATTTGTATCGTTCCTGGGTCTTTTTGAACTTGTTCTCCATCTTGTGTTTATATAAGGCCATCTCGATGGCTGTGCGTAATTCCCTGTTGTTAAAGGGTTTAATTATATAGCCGAAAGGTTCGGTTGTTTTAGCTCTTTCAAGCGTATTTTCATCAGTATATGCAGTCAGATACACAATCGGAATTTCAAATCGGGATATTATTCGCCTGGCAGTTTCAATTCCGTCAATTTGCCCCTTTAATATTATGTCCATTAGCACCAAATCCGGTTTTTCTTTTTCGACTTTTGCAATTGCCTCCTCACCGGATGGAACAATGGCACAGACAAGATACCCCATATTTTCCAGGCTTGTTTCAATGTCCTTGGCAATAATAAATTCATCCTCAACAATAAGAATACGTGAAGCTGCCATTTGCTATATCCTTTTCTTTCCGGTTACATTCTTAAACCTGATATAAAATTGGGTTCCTGGATTTCGGATCATCTCAATTTTTCCGGCAAGCTGGTGTTCCACAAGTCCGGTTATGAGTTGCAAACCAAATGTTTTGGCTCTTTTAAAATCATTGTTTTCAGGAAGCCCGATTCCGTCATCACTTATTGCCAAAAGAATTTCATTATGATTAATCAATTGTATGCTTATCGAGATAACACCTTCTTTGGCTCCAGAAAAAGCATACTTTAGAGAATTTGATACCAGTTCATTGATAATCAACCCGCAGGGAATTGCCACATCAATTCCCAAAAAAACACTGTTAGACTCAATATCTGAACGAATACGCCTGGATTCATGCCGATAAGAACGCATCAGGCTGTTGACTAAAGTTTTGATATACAGTCCAAAATCAATATTAGACAGATCTTTTGATTGATAAAGCTGCTCGTGAATAAGGGCCATGGATGTTATCCGGTCCTGGCTGTCTTTAAACAATGCGGCTGATTGTACCTCTTTGGTTTGGTTTGCCTGAAGCTTTAACAGACTTGAAATAATCTGAAGGTTGTTCTTGACACGATGATGAATCTCTTTGAGGAGACAGTCTTTTTCATTTAACAAGGTTTTCAGCAGGGTATTGGCAATGGTCAACTCAGATGTACGATGTTGTACGGTTATTTCCAGCTGTTCTTGGTGATCTTTCAATTTTTTTTCACTGGAGGCCAGTTCCAGAATCTTTTTTTCAAGTTTGTTTTGATAGCGGATGAGTTCCTCATTATTTGCTTGAATCGTGTCCAGCATGTTATTGAAGGCCAATCCAAGTTTCACGATCTCGTTGTTTTTATTCCCCTGGTAATCAAACCGTGATGAAATGTTTTTATTCTCGACGTCTTCCATGACATTTGCCAAAGATCTTATAGGGTAAATAATTTTTCTTGCCATTATGGAAAGAATCAGCAAAAGTATAGCAATACTGATGACTGTTGAAATGAAGAAGGTTATATTTAATTCTTCTCTGCTTTTATCGGTTTCCAGAAATTTCTGTCTCAGCGTATTTTTTGCGTCCCTGGAAATATTTTCCATCAGGCTCATTAAATGAGCACTAATCACATCAAAGCGTTTGTTGATCATGGTTATTTCTTGTTCCAATTTAAAAGCTTTGATCAATAACACCTTAAAATTTTTTAAGTATCCTTGCATTCTATTGTCTATAAGCTGTTCCTGCAAAAGTTTGCTCTCAAGGTAATCAACAACTAACAAAAGTGCCTGGTATTCTGATTGTCTTTTATCAATCCGATAACTTGTTAAAAAATGTGTTAGATTGAACAAGGGTTTTAGGAGAGGCCTCTGGCTGCTTCTCAGAACATTGGAAGATAAGGATTGGTATGCTGTATCCATCCTCGTCCTATTCAATCTTTGATCTGTCATATATTGGATAATTTGGTTAAAATCTTCTTCATATCGAGTAAGGATTTCTAAAATCAAACCGGCTTTTTCGCTTGTAGATATGTCAAGTTGCATATTGGACATGTTCAATATGCGTTTTCTAAACTGCTCTATCACAGCACCAAATTTTTTTTCGGCATCCGGGTGTTGCTGAAAAAAGACAGACCTTTCCCAAAAACGTACCTCATAGAACATATCATGAAGTGTTCGAATTTCTCTCTCAAATGTAACAGCCTCCTGAATTCGTATGGTATTTAGGTTCTGATCACGCAAAAAGACGGCCAATATGCTGTACCCCAGGCCAAATAAAATGATCAACACCACTGCTATAGTGTAAAACCTACTGTTAATCGTATGAAACAAAAAAAACTCCTATTTGGTAATTACTGAAATATCAACAAAGAGTGTCGGCTTTATTCCTTGTCCACGAAAATATTGAACTGCAGTTTTGATCGATAATTTTCCCATTATCTCAGGCTGTTGTGCTATTGTTGCTGTAAGCTGCCCCTGCTGAACAGCCTCATTCGCCTCCCGGATGGCATCAAAGCCAATGAGGATTGGCTGGGGCTGATCTTTATATCTTTTAAGCGTATCAAGCACACCCAGAATCATGTTATCGTTATGTGCAAACACCGCATCAAAGTCTTTAAAATCCTGCAGAATATGCTGCATCACTTCCTGTGCTTCTTTCCGATTAAAATTGGCAACTTCACGGGTGATCACTTTTATTCTTGGGTATTTTTCAAGTTCTTCATTGAATCCTATCCCCCTTTCATAACAGACAGAGGTTCCTGGGATGCCTTCAATTTCGACCACCTTCACATCTCCTTTAAAATGCTGTGCCAATATCCTGGCAGCCATCCTGCCTCCCTCCATATTATCGGATTCAATGTGGCAAAGAATTTTTCCTCCTGACGATTTTCTATCAACGGTGATAACGGGGATATTCTTTTTGTTTGCCATTTCAATGCCCGGCATTACCGATTCCGTATTTGTCGGATTAACCATCAGGATATCAATATTTTTCGTTAATAACGCCGCAATGTCTGAGAGTTGTTGCGAGTCACTGTTTTGGGCATCCTTAAAAATAAGTTTTGCTCCGTATAGATCTGCGGCTTCCTGCGCTCCCTTAAGGAGGATTTGGAAAAAGGAATTATTTAAATTGGAAACAGACAAAGCAATTATTTTATCAAAAGACTCATGGGTTATCAAATCAAGGGGGGTTGGTTTGTATGAGGGGATTTCTTGACCCCTCAAGCCTTTCCAGGCCAGTTCCACACCATACTGCCCCATAAGTTCCGGGTGTTGTTCTATGGTGGCTTGAATGCGGCCATTACGCATTTCATCCCGTGCCGATTCGATATTATCATATCCGGCTAATAGCACTGTCCCGGTAAGACCCATGATATCTATGGCCTGTAGAGCACCCAGTGCCATTTGATCGTTGGCACAGAAAATGGCGTCAATGGCTTTGTGTTTTTTGAATATTTCAGTCGTAACGGATAGAGCTTCATCCGTATGCCAGTTTGCACTCTCAGAGCTTACAATTTGGATGCTGCCGTTTTTGGTGACGGTTTCGATAAATCCTTTTTTACGCAATTCTGCGTTTTCAACGCCCCGAATCCCTTCAATTACAACAATTCGTCCTTGTCCGGTCAATTTTTCTTTGATATACTGTCCAATCATTCCGGCCCCGATGCGATTGTCAGATCCTACGAAGGGAATGGAAATACCCAGCTGTTTCATTGTCTCCTTATCAAGCGGATTGTCAATATTGACAACAATGATGTTCTTTTCCATGGCTTTTTTACAAACCGGGACCAGTTTTTCTGAGTCGGCTGGAGCAATTACAATGGCTCCGTATCCCCGTGAGATAAGATTTTCACAAATACCGATTTGTCGTTCGACATCGGTTTCTCGTTCGACGCCAAAAACTTCCAAAAGAATTTTTTCTTCTATGGCATATTTTTTTGCGCCTTCTTCCATTCTTGAAAAAAAAGGATTGGAAAGCGCCTTCATGACAAGAGCGATTGTTTTTTCATTCCCGGCCTCCGCACTGGGAATAAAAAAAAGAAGATGAAGAATTGATAGAAAAAAAATGGATGTTGTCATAAAAGAAAGATTTGTTCCCTTTATGTGGTTTTTACTTTTCATCATCTCCTCCTAATCCGTAAGGTCTTAAATTGATTAAAAAAATAAGGTTTGTGGAAGGCGCTTTCCTTAAATTTTCTTTAAATATCAGAATACAGGATATAAAGGTGTAAAATAAATTGCAACAAAAACGTCAATAACGCAAGCCTGACCCCACAAACTCTCAGTCATCCCCCGTGTAACCTTACCTCTACCCCCCACGGAGCTGGATCTCCTGTACCCTGAGGTCACATTCGTGCTGGCAGGTCTGGAAAACCTTTACCAGGTAGCGATGGGCGGTTTCAGATTGCAGTTGTCCTTTCCTCCATTCGGTGGGCAATATAGCCACGGGGTGTATCGGAAACTGAGGCAGGTCCGCATGGCACCTTTTTGTTTTAGGATTAGTGCTCACTCAAGGGGGGGGTACCGCAGGGAGGTGTTTGAAATCTGGTATGCGATGATCAATTCCCTTCAGCCTGAGTTGAACATTCCCCTGTGATTACCCTCTGATTTTTATACACCCCTTGACAAAACCCGGGTGATTATCTTAAAAGATGCCCTGCTGCCGGAGTCGTAACCATGTGTCGGACAGCGGATGGTTCCATGGTGTTTACTGAATTTATTTTTTAACTTTTTATCAAAGAGAAGGTTTTTAGAATGAAAATTAGATCCTCCATATCTGCACTTGCTGTTAGTTTGCTGTTCTTTACTGTCATGGGCGGCAGTGCCTTTGCTTCAGACAAGATTGTCTGGAAAATGGCCAGTTCCTGGCCAAAGGGAACCATACTTCAGGAAATTGCCGATGATTTTGCAGCCCAGGTCACAAAAATGAGTGATGGACGACTTACCATTAAGAGTTACCCGGCCGGTGTTTTAATGGGTGCTCTGGAAGTGACCGAAGCCACACGCATGGGAACCATAGATGCTGCCCACAGTTCTCCGAGCTACTCTGTGGGACAGCTTCCCGCCGCCCCGCTTTTTGGATATATTCCCTTTGGCATGGAAGTCATTCCCTACCTGACCTGGATGTACGAAGGAGAAGGAAAAGCACTGTTAACAAAGCTATACGAGAAGTATGATTTTGGTTATGTGGCCCCCTGCGGCATTCTTCCCAGTGAGGACCTGGCCTGGTCCAACAAGCCCATTACAAGCATGGAAGACTTTAAGGGACTTAAGTTCCGGACCTCTGGTTATTGGGGAGAAATCCTCAGTGCCGCTGGTGCATCGGTGATGATGCTGCCTGCCGGCGAGGTTTATGAAGCTCTCCAGAGAAACGTTCTGGACGCCGGTGAGTTCAGTATCCCCAGCATTGATAAGGACCTGGCTTTTTATGAAATTGCCGAATACCTTCTGGTTCCCGGCATCCATCAGACCAGTACCTTCATGGATATTAAAATCAATAAACGTTCCTGGAATAAATTGCCCGAAGACCTTAAAGAGATCGTCCGGGTGGCCGGTGAATCTGCCACCATGCGCCTGTTAACCAGATCCATCAGCAGGGATATCCCCGCCCTGGATTTCTTTAAGGCCAAGGGCGTAAAAATTCAGTATTTGGATGCCACGATTCAGACGGAACTTGCCAAGACCTCCCGGGAACTCATGGAAAAGAAAGCAGCCAATGACCCCTTCTTTAAGGAAGTGTGGGAATCACAGAAAAAATTTCGGGCAGGGTATGATAATTATAAATCGCTTATGACCCCCTCCTATCAGTAAAGGTCTCGTCCTGGAACAGCCGGCCGATTTTCAGTTTTCCATATAACCTACATGGCTGTAACCACCAGCCACAACGAAGATAGGGTCGTAGACGCGGAGCCAAATGGCATTATGCCGCCCCTCCCCCGACGGGCAATGGGCCCGGACCGGAACTGTAGACAGTTCAATTGTCCGGTTCCTATTACCCATCGGGGGAGGGGCTCTGCTGAAGTAGACTTGAAGGCTACCTTTTCATATAAACCACCTTGGAAAGTGTGTGCCGGAAATCCAGTGTTGAGATTTTAATCATATAAGAGCCGCCATGACACATCGTGCGGCTTTTATGTATTCTTCTGGGCTTGCTCACACCATCGGGCACTTTGGCCCGCCAATGATGACGGCTGGCCGATGTTATGAGCAGGCTCCTTTTTTTAGGGCAGGTCAAAATAATGAACCAGATACAGACGATAATAAAATTTATAGATGGATTAAGTGAATTTACCGGAAAGATTATGATCTGGCTTGTGGTTGTACTCACGGCGGTGATCGGGTACGAAATTTTCTCCCGATATGTCCTGAATACACCCACAAAATGGGCCTTTGATATCAGCTACATGATCGGTGGAACTTTTTTCCTCATGGGCGAAGCCTGGACACTGAAGAAAAAGCAGCATGTAAGAATCGATATCTTTTACAATCAGTTTTCAGAACGAAAAAGGGCCTTTATTGATATTTTTTTCTACCTTCTCTTTTTTTTCCCCCTCTGGGCTGGGCTTCTTTATGCCCTGATTCCCTATGTCCAGTTTTCCTGGGAAATGGGTGAGCGATCCATGCAGGGATACTGGCAACCCATTCTTTATCCATTTAAAACCATCATGCCCGTGGGTGTGTTCCTTTTGCTTCTCCAGGGAGTGGCGGAATTTTTAAAAAACGTTGTCATCGCATGCGGGGGAGATGAAATTCAATGAGTCCCGAAGTAACCGTTCTTTTAATGTTTATCATGCTTTTAACAGGGATTTTCATGGGATTTCCCACCGCGTTCGTGCTGGGGGGTGTCTCTGTTGTTTTCGGCACCATTTTCATGGGGGGAGATATATTCGGGCTTTTTATTGCCCGTCTTTTTGGCCTCATGAAAAACTATACCCTGCTGGCGGTACCCCTTTTCCTTTTCATGGGGGTATTCATGGAAAAATCCGGAATGGCTGAACGACTTTTCAGTGCCATGCACCTGCTGTGGGGGGGCATGAGAGGAGGGCTTGGCATTTCCACCATTGCCATCTCCGCCATTTTTGCTGCGGCAACGGGGGTGGTGGGTGCGTCTGAAATAACCATCGGTCTTATGGCACTTCCCATCATGCTGGAAAAGAAATACAACACCTCCATGGCCTGCGGTGCCATCTGTGCCGGCGGTACCCTGGGCATTCTGATTCCCCCCAGTGTCATGATCATTATTTATGGGCCCATTGCCCGCATATCCGTGGGGAAACTTTTCCTTGGCACCCTGGTGCCGGGGCTGTTGCTGACTTTCCTCTACATGCTCTACATTGGCATAAGATGTTATTTAAATCCCCAGGATGGCCCTCCCATGCCCAGGGAAGAGCGCCAGGTTTCGTTTAAAGAAAAACTGCGGATTCTTTTTACCTCTGTGATTCCCCCGGCCCT
This sequence comes from uncultured Desulfobacterium sp., assembly GCA_963674605.1. GTDB lineage: Bacteria > Desulfobacterota > Desulfobacteria > Desulfobacterales > Desulfobacteraceae > Desulfocicer. Next base: position 5,395,794 of record OY771474.1, read on the forward strand.
GATAATCTTTTCGGTGCTGGGAAGTATTTTTTTTGGCATAGCCGCCGTGACCGAGGCCGCCGCCGTGGGCGCTGCGGCAAGTATGATCCTTGCCGCAGGATATGGCCGTCTGAACATGGCCGTGGTCCGGGAGGCCTGTCAGCAGACCCTGACCATCACCTGCATGATCATGATGATTGCCATTGGTGCAAGCTTTTTTTCCACGGTGTTTGTGGCCATTGGCGGAGATGAGGTGATAACCAATCTGTTTTTAAATCTTCCCATGGGTAAATGGGGCATATTAATGGCCATCATGCTTCTGCTTGTTCTGTGCGGCATGTTCATTGACTGGATGGGTATCCTTTTTATTATTGTACCCCTGATTACCCCCATTGCGGCAAAACTGGGATTTGATCCCGTGTGGTTTGCGGTGCTGGTCATGGTAAACCTGCAGATCTCCTTTCTGACCCCGCCCTTTGCCTATTCTATTTTTTATTTAAAGGGGATAACGCCCCCGGAAGTGGAAACAACCGATATTTATCGAGGGGTCATGCCCTTTGTGGGGCTGCAGGTGGTGACCATCATCCTTTGTATACTCATTCCCGGGATTATCACGTGGCTTCCCAGTCACTTTATTAATTGAGGTCTGCTTCATGCCCTGTATCCTTTGACGGGTCCGGCATGTTTTATGGTATTTTTGTTCCACACCATATGGAATCCCCGGGCTTGGTCACAACATGGGCCACCTGTCACAATTGGTGGGCCAACGGGGTCAGGCTTGTGTTATTGTGTTTTTGACAAGTGCCTGTGCATAAAGAAGATTTTAAGCAAAAGCGTCAATAACGCAAGCCTGACCCCACCCCAAAGTGGCCCATGCTGTGACCAAGCCCGAATCCCCAAAATCAACCAATGGAAGGTTTGTGATGTACAATAAAAAAGTAACCCTGTTTATCCAATGTCTTGTGGACACCCTTTATCCCGAGGTGGGGGAAGCCATGGTCTCTGTTCTGGAAAATCTGGGACTGAAACTTGACTGTCCCACAGATCAAACCTGTTGTGGACAACCCGCCTTTAATGCCGGACATCAGGCCCAGGCCCGGAAGGCTGCGGTGAAGTTTCTTGAATGTTTCAAGGATGCCGAGGTGATCGTGTCTCCGTCCGGTTCCTGCGTCAACATGGTGAGAAACCATTATCCTGAACTTTTAAGGGATGATCCCCTTTTGTTGAAACAGGCCCGGGGCATTGCTGAAAAAACTTTTGAATTCAGTGAGTTTTTGGTGGATGTACTCAAGGTGAAGGATCTCAATGCACGATTTCCCGGCAGGGTGACCTACCACGATTCCTGTCATCTCAACCGCAATCTTGGCATTAACCACCAGCCAAGGACCCTGTTGTCAAATATCCGGGAGTTGACCTTTGTGGAAATGAAGGCTCCTGATAAATGCTGCGGTTTCGGCGGCACCTTTGCCGTTAAATATTCCGATATCTCCACGGCAATTCTTGAGGAAAAGGTCAACAACATTATTGATTCAGGTGCAGAGGTGGTCACCGGGTGCGACATGAGCTGTCTTATGAACATCCAGGGCATGTTGACACGTAAAAAAGCCCCTGTTCAGGTGATGCACATCGCCCAACTTCTTTCTCGAAAATAGCAGGTATCCAAGATGGAATTAACAAGTAAAGACTATAAAAAATCGGCCAGAAAGGCCATTGGGGACCCTGTACTTCAGTCGGCCCTCACCGGATTGCAGGGCCGTCTGGGACCGGCCACGGCAACACTTTATAAGAATCTTCCGGAAGGCCCGGGCCTTCGAAATATGGCCTACCAATACCGCAGGAAAGCCGTGGATAACCTGGATGTCATGCTCACCACCCTGGCTGAGAATATCCGAAAACAGGGTGGGGAAGTTCATTTTGCCCCCACAGCCCGGGATGCCGTTGACATCTGCCTTGATATTGCCGCCGGAAACAATGTTAAAAAGGTGGTCAAGGGTAAATCCATGGTCACCGAAGAGCTTGGGCTGAACCGCGCCCTCATGGACAAGGGCATTGAAGTCAATGAAACCGATCTTGGGGAATATATTATCCAGCTGGCCGGGGAAAAACCCTCTCATATTGTTGCCCCGGCCATCCACAAAACCCGTAAAGAAATCGGAAGGCTCTTTTCAGAAAAACTGGGTACTCCCTACACCGATGATCCCCCCACCCTGACATGGGATGCCAGACAGGCCCTGAGAAAAAAATTTATGGAAGCGGATATGGGGATTTCCGGGTGCAATCTGGCCTGTGCGGAAACCGGCCACATCACCACCGTGTCCAATGAGGGAAACATCCGCATGTCCACCACCCTGCCACGGGTACATGTGGCCTTCATGGGCATGGAACGTATTGTCGCCAACCTGGAGGAGCACCAGGCCATTTTAAGGCTCATGTCCATGGGGGCCGCAGCCCAGCAGATCGGCGGTTATGTGAGCTACATCGGTGGCCCGGCGGCTCCGGACCATGTTGACGGTCCCCGGGCGTTTCATCTGGTGATTGTGGACAATGGCCGATCCCGGATACTGGCGGATGATGAGTTCCGGGAAATGCTTTGCTGTATCCGGTGCGGGGCCTGCCTGAATGTATGTCCGGTTTATGGAAAGGTTGGCGGGCATACCTATGGATCTGCCTACACTGGACCTGTGGGGGCTGTGATAACGCCCCTTCTGGGAGGGATAAACGAGGCCGGGGATCTGTGCCAGGGAGAAACCCTTTGCGGGGCCTGCCGTCAGGCCTGTCCCCTGCAGCTGAATCTTCCCAGAATGCTTCTTGCCCTTCGTTCCAAACTCTCCCAGGGAGACCCAAAATGGAATGTCAAACCCAAAAGCCGCTGGGAAAAACTTCTTTTTAATGGGTGGAATTTTATTAACACCCATCGCAGGGTCTATGATGCATCCCTTGCCATTGGGCGGGTGATTCAAAAAATCATGCCCAAAAGTGAACAGATGCTGACGAAACTGCCTTACCCGTTCAACGGATGGACACAAAGTCGCGACATGAAACCCCTGGCTGCCAAGACCTTCATGGAACAGTGGAAAGAAAAAAAGGAGGGGAGATCCTGATGGACATGGAAAAAGAGTTTATCAAAACCATTCAGACGGCCTTGAATAGACCGGAAACCAAAGTGCCTGACGATCTTTTTACCACAACGCCCTCCCCGGAGGAAGTGACCCTTCTTGAAAAAATCCGGACAAGGACAGACCCGGAAAGACAGCCCCTGATCGAGGTGCTGAGGCGGGTGGTGCCTGGCCTTCACATGGATCTTCATGTGGAAGAGAGCATCCAGGATGTGGCCCGGGGTATTGAAAAACTTATTCTTGAGAAAAAACCGGAATGGGGAACCAAAAAAAGCGTGGTATGCTGGGATCATCCCCTGATTAAAGAGCTGAAACTCACAGATCTTCCCAATCTCAAGGGAATTGATGTTTATACCACCAGCATGGCGGCGGACTCTCCCCGGCGTAGAGAAGAGATTCGCAAAGAGGTGCAGGACTCCTTTATTGGTATTACCTCTGCGGATTACTGCGTTGCAGCCACTGCTACCCTGGCCATGAAAACCCGCCCGGGACATGCCCGGTCGGTATCTCTGGTGCCGTCCATCCATGTGGCCGTGGTAAGGCAGGTGGACATCCTTGCCGATCTCCGGGAACTTTATACCCTTTTAAAATGGGATGAAAAGGAGAGAAAAGAGGGTTTAACCAACAACCTTTCCCTGGTTTCAGGGCCAAGCAAAACAGGTGATATTGAGCTTGTCATGGTCCATGGTGCCCACGGCCCCCGGGAGCTGCATCTTTTTGTTATCCCCTGATCCTTATGTCCTGGCGGACACAACGAATATAGGGTCATAGACGTGGAGCCAAATGGCATTATGCCGCCCCTCCCCCGACGGGCAATGGTCCCGGACCGGAACTGTAGACAGCTCGATTGTCCGGTTCCTATTGCCCATCGGGGGAGGGGCTCTGCTGAGGTAGACTTGAAGGCTACCTTTTCATATAAAACCCACATGGCTGTAAGCACCTGCCACAACGAAAGTTGAAACTCTAATTATTGCAGCATATTGGACGGAGTTTTATATAAAAAGTATCAAGAAATGCACTGTTTTGTCCTATTGAATGTATTGCTTAGTGATTCCAAACGCTTATAGTCAAACACAAAAATAAGAGCCCGGAATCCAACAAGAGCCTAAGAAAATATCTCTTGGTGAACCTGGGGTAGGTGATGCGCCGTCAATACCTCCCCCATTATTTCCCCTTGAGCACATCAATCATGGTAAAAATCCGGCCCTTTGCGGGCTTGTCTTTCATCCCCTTTAGTTTTTCGTGCAGAAAAATTACAGCATCCATGGTGCCCTGGGCATAGATATCCCTGCCGTTAATGTTGTGGGTAAATTCAAAACACACGGTGTTGTCCGGTGAGGTCAGGGTATAGGTGTGCCAGGCATGGCCGTTAATATGCCGTTCCGGGATTTTCCACTGGTTTTTCTGGATGGCAGGATCTCTTTCCTGGTGAATATCGCTGTCGGTGAAGGGAATGCCCAGCTGGTTGAAATAGCCCACCATGGCCTTTGCCGTGCCGCTGGTGTCCGCCTTGGTTTTTTGATGGCTTTCCCGTATTGTAAGACTGTAATCCTTAAAAAGATCGGGAAACGTGGTGGCGGCATATTCCATCATGGCCTGGAATCCCACGATTTGCTTTGCCATGTTGGGGGCAATGACCGCGGGGGTTGTGCCGGATAATATGGTTTCATAAAGTTGTTTCCTGTCCCCCCCGGTGGTTCCCATGACAAAGGGGATGTTGTGGGACACATAAAATTTTGCATTGTCATTCACCGCCGTGGGGTGCGTAAAATCAATGCAGATAAAGTAGGGGAACTCTTTTTTTATGTCTTCCATGGTACCATCCCGGTCCTCGGGTCGAATGAGACGAATTTTTGTGTCACCCAGAACATGGGTTTCCGCCGTTATTTCCGGGCCGGTCATGGCATAGGGTAAAAGGTCAAACCGGGGATCATTTTGTATATGTCCGGCAATGGTGGTGACCACGTTTCCGGGGATACCGTTCATCATGACTTGTATTTTTTCCATGGTAATATTTCCTGTTTAAGTTAATTTTTGGTGTGGGGCATAGCATCGGCCAGCCATCATAAGTGACGAGCCAATGGGCTCTGGCTTGTGTTATCGGAGGGGTTTTTCTCCCCAAGTTGGCCGATGTTATGAGCAACAACAGTTTTATGATACGGCCTTAAGGGTCTTTTCGATGTTTTGTTTCAGTACCTCGGCCCCGGGAATCGCAACGGCATGAATGGCGGTGGCAAGGGTCTCAAGGGCGGGGCGGATAAAGGGTTCAAACCAGGTCTTTCCCCGGTTGCGGCTCAAATGACTGAAGGCCCCCAGCATTTGAAAATTCCGGGTGAGGGCACAATAATAATATCCTGTTTTAAATGTGCTTTCATCAAACCCTGTGCGGTGATTCACAGCCTTTGCACAATGGTCAAGAAGCATCTGTCTCAGCCTGGTACCAAGATTAACATAGGGATCAATGAGCAAAGAGGCCACATCGTACTGCAGCGGTCCGGTTCTTGCTGATTGAAAATCAATGATTCTGAGGCGACCCCGGGTGACCATGATATTTCTGGACTGCAGGTCCCGATGCATGAGACCGGTGAAGGCATGGGCCAGACATTTATCGGCTATGAACTCAAACGGGGGCAGGAGATCTTCAAATGCAACGTCAAGATTCAGGTATCCCCTTAAAAAGGCATCCACAAAATATCGGCATTCTTTTTCAAGAATAAGTTCCCGGGAGTAATCCGGGGTCTGGAAGGTCCAGGCCGTATCAAACCCCTGGCGACCCTTTATGGAGAGATCCATGACAAGATCCAGGGCGGTTTTGTACCATGAAAAAATTTCCTGTTCGTGGTTTTCATGGTTCCGGAGGTCAAGGATGAGTTTTTGAAAATGAATATCCCCCAGATCCTCCAGCATCACCAGGCCGGAAAAAAGATCATAGCCCATGATTTTCGGCACGGGGAGCTGGTGATTGTAAAGATGGGAGCCGATATTAATAAAGGCATCCACTTCCCGGGGGGAAGGGGGCAACTTACCCATTGGTAAGGGGTCAATGCCATGGTCGGCCACCACAAATGAAGTATCGTAATGGCACAGGCGGTACCATTTTCTATCGGAACCATCCCCGGCAAGGGGGGTGATGGCTATCTCCTGGCGCAGCTGTTCATCCCGGGTGTCAGCCATGGAAGTGGCGCTGTCCTGGATGGCCGTTTTCCTCTGGTTCGCCCTGGGGGCCGTCATGAAAAGTTCCCGGAGACCGGCATCTTTATAGGTGTCCGGGGTGCCCATGTCCTGCCAGTAGAAATCATTCGCCACAAAGGCTTTGACACTGTTTCCCAGGTGACACAGTTTTTTGTATACATCAATGCTGCTGAAAATGTTTGTATCCGGCAGGTGGTCAAATATGGACGGAGACAGGATTTGAATACCGGTGAAGGCCATTTTCCGGGGGGAAGGGGTGGCGGCCATGCCTTCGCATGGATTCTGCGTTCCTTGATTTCGGGATGTGTGCTCCCCGGGTATCAAAGAAATATCACCGGGGCCGGGAAATCCCGTTATAAATCCTGCATCATTGACGGCCACCCCGTTAAACCGGGGGTAATCATGGAGCACAAGGGTGGCGGGCCAGTTCCCGTTCATATGAAAATCCCACATCCTTCTCAGATCAAGATCCGTGACGATATCAGAGTTGATCACCCAAAAGGGGTGATCTCCCATGATATCTCTCACATTTTTAATGGCCCCGCCGGTGTCCAGTAAGATGGGCTCATACCGGGTTTCCACCGGAACGGGCCAGGTTTCCTGATGAATAAATTGCCTCACCTGCCCATGCAGGTGGTGGGTATTGACAACGATGTGCTCACACCCCGCATGGATGAGTCTGTCAATGGTCAGCCCCAGAAGGGGGGTGCCGCACAGGGTAAACAAGGGTTTGGGGCGGTGGGCGGTGTGGGGCATCAGCCGGGTACCCCGTCCCGCTGCCAGAATAAGTGCTTTCATGGATTTTTTCTCTTGCCTTTGGACCGGGGCAGTTTTTTTGGTGCATGTGCCATGGAGTTGTTCGGATCTTGGGCTCCCCGGTCAGCTGCTGGTAGCGATATCATCTTGTTTATGCCGGCGTTTACACCGCCAGTATGGCCAGAAATCCTTCAATGATTTCTTTGTTTTTTAAAATGGCTTCCTCGTCTTCAGATCCTGACACCCCATTTTTCAAGAAAAAGGTGACCCCATTGATATAATTTATCTTGGACAGGGATTCTTTGAGAAATATATCCTGGCGTTTGTACATTTTAAGACCCTTGGCCTGGATCTTTTTAATGCGTTCCTTATCATCGTGCTTGTCTTTGGGATATTTCTCAAAATAAAGCAGGGCCACTTTGTAGGATTCCAGGAACGGTCTTAGAAATACGGCAAAGGAGCGCAATTTTCTAAGTCCCTCGGAGGTGAGGTTAAAGGTGTCTGGAGCATCGGGATGGGGAACGAGCACCCCTTCTTCCATAAAGGCTTTCATGCTTATGGCAATGAGTTCACTGCAGGTTCTTTCATCATCGTAGGAGAACTCATCAATGAAAAAATCCTGGAGAAAGGCATAGGTTTCAATGAGATCCGTTGAAGAAAACTGAAAGCGATCAATCTTTAAGATGGCAAGGGCTGTGTAGGCCGCCGGGATAAAGAAGGCAATGGCATTGTTCTTGTAGTAATCCAGAATGGGGCGTTTGTTGTCTTTTACAAAAAAGCGGGTATTTTCCGTGATTTCATCGTCTTCTTCATCGGCAAGTTCAATGAATTTTCTGGAAACGAAATTTTCCAGTACCCGGTTAAGGGCATTGTCCGGGTCTATGGTCAGGGTGTCTGCAAGTTCTGCTTTGCAGAAGGTGAGCATATTCATATAGGCGCTCACCCGGAACATCAGCTCTTTTTTAGAGAACCGGCTTATGGGCGAGTTTAAAATACCGCTTGCAATAATACCGTGGGGGGTAATGATGGTGGTATTGTTGATGGCGTTGATCAGCTTGTACCCCATGCTCCGGCACAATTTTTTGTGCTGATCTTCACCCATATACCGCTGAAACTCATCCTTTTCCCGGAGATAGGCGTTCAAGGAGATGGGTTCGTGAAATTTGATGTACACCTTGCCGTATTTTTTCTTGAGAAATTTTCTGGCCTTGATGAGCTGGGTGAGGTTTTCCGATTGTTTTTTCCCCCCTTCAATTTCGTGGAGGTAGGCATCTTCTTCCAGCACCCGGTCATATCCCACATAGGTGGGAATAAAGATCAGGTCTTCGCAGGCCTGGTTGCGATGGGCCTTTATAATCATGCTTAAAAAACCCAGTTTGGGAGATAACAGCTTGCCGGTGCGGCTTCTTCCGCCTTCTATGAAAAACTCCAGGTTAAAGCCTTCAATCAGCAGTTTTTCAATGTAAGCGGCAAATATTTTTGAATAAAGGGGTACGCCCTTGAATGTCCGACGGAGAAAAAAAGCACCGCCACTTCTAAAAATGGGACCAAGGGGCCAGAAGGATAAATTCTTACCGGCGGCGATGTGGGGGCAGGGCATGTTGTTTTTAAACATGAGATAGGACAAAAGCAGATAGTCCAGATGACTTTTGTGGCAGGGGGCAAGGATCACCGGGGCTTTTTTGGACTCTTCCCGGATGCGGTCAAGGCCGTCCTGGTCCACCACCACCCCTTCAAAAATATTATTGAATGCCCAGGTCAGAATTTTTTCAAGGATGTAAATCACCGGAAGGCTGTAGCTTGCGGCGATTTCTTTAATATAGCTTGCTGCTTTTTTATGGGTCACCATCAGAGATTGTTCATTCTGCTCTGAATGGGTCTTCATGAACTCCTGGAGAGATTTCTGGGTCAGTATATCTTCTGTGATTTCCGCCCGGGTTTTGAGTACCGGGCCGGTGAAGCTTCTTTTCTGGCGATTCAAGAGATCTATGAGATGGCTTCTAAGGCTGTAGGCCTGGAAATCCTCATCAATGTTTCGGATCTCCGGCCGGTCAAGAAATTCTTTGAGATTAACCGGTTCGGAAATTTCAATACATATTTTATCGGGTTTCTGGAACATGGCTGCCAGACGTTTGAGTCGCCCTGGTCGTTCATTGCTTCCCAGAAGAATGTCAAACAGAGAAGAGGTGCTTCTAATGGGTTTCAAGCTGTATACAATGGTCTGGGGAACCAGTAACAGCGGGCGCTCACTGGTTTTCTGAAAATGAATCAGGTGGAGCAGGGGGCTTGGTTGGGAACGGATAAAGCGTTTATTAAAACTTTTGCTCTCCACCAGATGAATAAATCCGGATCTGCCCCGGGAAAACTCATCAAAAAAATATCCCGATGCGTAAGGGTCTTTAAAGGAGAAATGGCGAAGAAGATGGTCAAGCTGGGTGATGAAAATCTGGAAAAGGCGTTTAACCGGTAAAAGAAAGAAAAAAGCGGCATCGAAAATAATTTCAGGGTAGGGAAGTGCGTTTTTTTCAAAGATGGTTCGGTAAAAGCAAAAGTCAATCAGACTTTTGTACTTGCTCACGTAGATAACCGTCCCTGTCTCATTAAGCCGGGTCAGTTTAGCTGCTTTTTTTTTGTCCAGGCCAATTCGGGAAAAGAGTTTGTCAAATAAAAAAGGAGTAAGAAAACCGGTATTCCCGGGATAAAAGCAGGCAAAATAATTTGTCCGTCCACTGAGGGTTGCGGTGATCACCCGGTTATAAAGCCTTTTGGCTGTCTGTGAAATGTCACTGAATATTGAAAAGAGTTTCATTCTTATTTCCTTGGGTTCCATGGAGTACCATGGGGATCTTCTGTTTTTGTCTGACGCTTGATACAGAAAAATTTTTTTATCACAGGCCTTGATCCCATGGCAACAAAATAATTGCCATCTAAAAATTGCCTTGATTTACTTGTTTTCATATGCTAATTGATTGATCTTAATTGGCGTAGAGTGGAATAAATTAAGATTTAGTTGTGATTTTATATAGTTATTTTATATTTTGCAATCATTAACATGGTAAGGAGGGTTAATTTATGAAGACTTTGATTGGTGGTGCGGTTGCCGTTCTATTGGGTATTATTGGTATTGCTGTCTGGTTTGGCGCGTTTCTGCAGATTCTTGCCGGAGCCATTCCACCGGTTCTCTTGCTGGGTGGCGGACTTGCCCTTTACCTGGGTTTTGATGAACTCAAGGACAGCTGGAAAAAAAATGACGGGGATGATGCCCCTGTGGCTGACGATAAAGATAGAATTGCTGAGCTGGAAAAAGAGCTGGCAGACCTTAAGAAATAAGTACTTTCCAGCGTTGCAGGGGCCTCAGGTATCAGCCTGTTGCCCCTGTTTTGTTTTAGCCCCCAACGATAAGATCTTATCACTTTCCTCCCCCATGTTGTGACCAACCCCTTTTTTATTGATTTTGTCATGTACTTGTCAGTCATAGGTTATTCAGTTTGCCATCACATCATGTGATGGCAAACCGGAGAGTTTATGACTTGCGATGTGGTATGGGAAATAAAAAAACAGACATCATTTATATAGATGATATTGTTGTTTTGTCTGTTTGAACTCCAGCAGTTCCTGTCCCCAGGCCTGTTCCAGGTCTTCCATGGGTTCCTGATCGGCAATGCGTTGTTTTAAGGTTGGGCTGCCAAGGATCAGATCCATGGGGGATTTATGAAATTCATATTCATAGGGAGGTTCTTTCCACCGAAAATCATCTTTATGTCGTTTGATGATCTGTTGCAAAAGAAGCAGGGCTGTGCGATAGGGCTTAAACTGCAGAGGATCTGTGACATGGATTTGGAATCCCCGGCAGCATTGCCCGGCCCATTTTCCGGAGGTGGGTTCAAAACAGATGGATCGAAGGTGAACCCCTGAAATATCCTGACCGATGTCCTCCACAATGGGAGAGGGGTTAATAAAAGGTGAACCCAGAAATTCAAAGGGCTGGGTGGTTCCCCTTCCCTCGGAGATATTGGTGCCTTCAAAGATCACCTGGCCCGGGTAAACAAGGGCCGAGGCAGGTGTAGGGAGATTGGGGGAGGGCGCCACCCAGTTAAGGCCGGTGTCCTTAAAAAACATTTCCCGTTTCCACCCCCCCATGGGGATCACCGTGACATCGGCATGGATGCTGTGTTCCTGATTGAAAAAAAGGGCAAGTTCCCCCATGGTCAAACCATGGCGCATGGGCAGGTCAAATCGCCCCACAAAGGAACGGCAGTCATCAGAAAGGATATTGCCTTCCACAAAATCTCCCCCCACAGGGTTGGGCCTGTCCAGAATAAATATCTTTTTGCCCTGTTTGGCCGCTGCTTCCAGGCAGTAAGACATGGTATACATGAAGGTGTAGACCCGGGTACCCACATCCTGGAGATCAATGATAAGGACATCAATGAGATCCATCATGTCCCGGGTGGGAATTCTGGTGTTGCTGTAAAGGCTGAAAACCGGGATATTCAATTGTGGGTCCACCCCGTGATCTGACTCGATCATGTTATCCTGCTTGTCGGCATAAAATCCATGCTGGGGGGAAAAAAGAGCTTTTAACTGGCCGGGAAACAGATTTTCAATAATGCCGGAAGCATGGGTGAATTTGCTGTCCACGGATGCCGGATTGGCCAGAAGTCCCAGCCTTTTCCCATTTAATTCATGGGGTTTCTTTGTTGCAAGCATTTCAAGACCTGTTTTGACTGCAGGGGGTGTCATGTAATCTCCTTTTTGGGGCATCCTTGATTTAAGACTCCCTTAGCATAAATATTGACAAAATATCAAATCCAAACTAATCAAATGGGGGCGCAAAATGCCATTTTCAATATTCGTTGTGTCCGCCAGGACATGCGGGTTTTATAAGAAACTCCGTCCAAAATGCTGTAATGATGAGAGTTTCAATTTTCGTTGTGGCAGGTTTTTACTGCCATGTATGTTTATATGAAAAGGTAGCCTTCAAGTCTACCTCAGCTGAGCCCCTCCCCCGATGGGCAATAGGAACCGGACAATCGAGCTGTCTACAGTTCCGGTCCGGGCCCATTGCCCGTCGGGGGAGGGGCGGCATAATGCCATTTACCATTTTCAATATTCGTTGTGTCCGCCAGGACATGCGGGTTATATGAAAGCAGAAGAGGAGTGTATAAAAGTCTTCATGAAATTAAATATTCCTGAGTATATCAGGTCCATTAAACCCTACGAGCCGGGCCGACCCATAGAATCCATAGAGCGTGAATATGGAATTAAAAATTCCGTAAAGCTTGCCTCCAACGAAAATCCCCTGGGACCTTCCCCCAAAGCCCTGGCTGCCGTTCAAAACCATCTTGCATCCATGCATCGCTACCCCGATGGCAGTGCCCATGTCTTAACCGGTAAGCTTGCGCAAAAATATGGTGTAAAACCTGAAAATGTGATTGTCGGCAACGGCTCTGATGATATTATTGCTCTGTTGGCCCAGGGATTGCTCAGCCGGGGAAACGAAGCACTGATGCCTCTGCCTTCCTTTTTAATGTATGAAATATCCGTGAAGGTTGCAGGCGGTGTTCCGGTGATGCTGCCCCTGAAAGGTCTTGATATTGATCTTGATGCCATTTTGTCGGGGATTACCTCCGGGACCACCATGATTTTTCTGACAAATCCCAACAATCCCACGGGCAGTCATATCACAGGAAAGGCTCTGGCGGATTTCATGAAAGAGGTGCCCGAAAACGTTCTGGTGATCATGGATGAAGCCTACATTGAGTTTGCAAGGGATAAGGATGTGTTTGACGCCCTGGCAGATCCATTGAAAGATCCCCGGATTATTTCTCTCAGAACCTTTTCCAAAGCCTATGGTCTTGCCGGTTTCCGGGTGGGGTATGGTATCATGGACAATGCCGTTGCACAAATTCTTCACCGGGTGCGACAGCCCTTTAATGTCAATGCCCTTGCCCAGGTGGCGGCGGCGGCGGCCCTGGATGATCTTGAGTTTCTCGATGAAAGTGTCAGAGCCATGCACCAGGGCATTGATTTTCTGCGGGCGGAATTGACGGGCATGGGGATTGAATCCTTTCCCACCCAGGCCAATTTTTTTCTACTGGATGTCAGAACCGATGCCACGGCGGTGTTTCAGAAAATGCTTGAAAAAGGCGTTATTACCCGTTCCATGAAATCCTATGGCTTTGACACCTATCTGCGAATAAGCGCCGGGACTGAAGCAGAAAACAGGCGGTTTCTTTCTGTGCTTGAACAGGTGCTGGCACAAGGTGGGTTGCCTGGATGACAAATCGAATTATCACCATTGATGGACCGGCCGGTGCCGGTAAGACCAGTGTGAGCAGCGCCCTTGCCCGGCGTATTGGCTTTATATATGTGGACACCGGCGCCCTTTACCGGGGGGTGGCCCTGGAGGTGAAACGCTCCGGCATTGATTGGGAAAAAGATGCAGTATTGGAACCTTTTTTAGATCAGATTTCCCTGGGGTTTGTCATGGATGGTCATGAGCCGGTGCTGACAAGCGGGGAGGAAAATATTGCTTCACTCATACGCACCCCGGAGATTGCCATGCTGGCCTCGGCCATTTCGGCTCGTCCTTGTGTCAGAAAGGCACTGCTGGGGCTTCAACGCGCCATTGCTGAAAAAAATGATGCCGTGTTTGAGGGAAGGGACATGGGGACGGTGGTGTTTCCCCATGCCGATTACAAGTTTTTTCTCTTTGCGGATCTGGATACCCGTGCCCTGCGCCGATTTAAGGAAAATCAGGTGCCATCCCTGAAAATCTCAGAGGTAAAAGAGTTGATGAGCAGCCGGGATGAAATGGACAGCAACCGTGACATTGCCCCCCTGAAACCGGCAGCGGATGCCGTTTTGATTGATTCCACTCACATGACCCTGAAAGAGGTGGTGGACAAGATGCTGTCGGTGATGGGGGCATGGTGCTGCAATTCAGCACCCGGGCACTGAAATAAAAACGATTGGTTTTTTTTAACCGGTTATTTTAAAAAAAATATCTGGCGTGTGTTATGGTTATTATTGATAAGGGTTTTTGCGAACCCGAAGCCCTGCAGATAATACCCATAGCCCATGCCTGAACCCTCCTCATGTAAAAAAAATATTTTTTTTATATTGTCTTTCCCCTTTTGTTTTGATATTTATATTAGATTATACTTTTTTGCGAAGAAGTGTAAAATTTGTCTATGGGGGATTAATATTAATGAATAACATTGCTGAAACAAACGAGAACAACGAAATGAATGAAGAATTAGAAACTGCTGAAGAATTAGAGGCGTCCATGGCTTCGGAACCTGTGTTTACCGGAGAAGAAACCATGGAAGAATTAATGGGTATTTATGAAGAGAGCTTCAAGCGCTTCGAAGAGGGCCAGGTTGTAACCGGTACCATCATTGCCGTGGACAGAGACCACGTCTTGGTGGATGTGGGATACAAGTCTGAAGGGCAGATCTCAATTCATGAGTTCAGAGACGAGGAAGGCAATGTCAATGTCAACCTGAATGATCGGGTTGAGGTAATGGTTGAGGTCTGGGACGAAGAAGAAGAAACAGTTATTCTGTCCAAGGAAAAGGCCGCCAAGGTTAAAGTATGGGATGCCATTCGGGATATCTATGAAGAAGATGGAACCATTGAAGGTATCATCACAAGCCGTGTCAAGGGTGGATTTTCCGTTGATATCGGCCTGCCGGCATTTCTGCCCGGTTCCCAGGCAGATCTTCGGCCCATCCGGAACATGGATGAAATGGTGGGTCAGACCTATACCTTTAAAGTGCTTAAGTACAACAGAAAAAGAAGCAACATTGTTCTTTCACGACGGGTTATCCTTGAGAAGGTGCGTGAGGAAGCCAGGGCCAATACCCTCAGTTCCATTGAGAGTGGAAAGGTCATGGAAGGTGTTGTTAAAAATATTACAGAATATGGCGTTTTTGTTGATCTCGGCGGTGTTGACGGACTCCTTCACATCACGGACATCTCCTGGGGTCGCGTAAAACATCCCTCAGAGTTGTTTTCCGTGGGCGACAAGATCAATGTGAAAATTCTTTCCTACGATATGGAAAAAGAGCGGGTATCTCTGGGTATGAAACAGCTGACGCCTGATCCCTGGACCATGGCACAGGAAAAATATCCTGTGGGTTCCAAGGTTATCGGAAAAGTGGTCAGCCTCACTGATTATGGTGCTTTTGTGGAGCTTGAAGAAGGTGTTGAGGGTCTCATTCATGTGTCTGAGATGTCCTGGACCCGCAAGATCCGTCACCCATCCAAGATGGTTTCCGTGGGTGAAGAGGTGGAGGCCGTTGTCCTTGATCTCAAACCGGATAACAGAAGAATTTCCCTTGGTATCAAGCAGACCGTTGAGAATCCCTGGGAAGTCATTAGTGACAAGTACCCTGTGGGCACCGTCATTGAAGGAAAAATTAAAAATATCACAGATTTTGGTCTTTTCATCGGTATTGATGATGACATTGATGGTCTGGTACATATCTCAGACATTTCCTGGACCAAACGCATCAAACATCCTTCCGAGGTTTACAAGAAGGGTGATGTGATCCAGGCAGTGGTTCTTGATATTGACAAGGGAAGCGAGCGTTTCTCCCTTGGTATCAAACAGACCCAGCCCGATCCCTGGGAAACCGTGGGACAGCGCTATGAAGTGGGTACTGAAATTTCCGGTGTTATCACCAACATTACTGATTTCGGTGTGTTTGTGGAGCTTGAAGAGGGCATTGAAGGTCTTGTTCATGTGTCTGAAATCAGCAAGGAAAAAATCAAAACTCCTTCAGACCAGTTCAATGTCAGCGAAAGCATTACCGCACGGGTCATGAACATCAACAGTGATGAAAGGCGCATTGGGCTTTCCATTAAACGACTTGAGGAAGAGGAAGAAGAGGATATTATCCAGGATTTTGCCAAGAACATGAAGCCCGCAACTTCTTCTTTTGGTGAGCTGCTTCGGAACAATCTTGAGGAGGCTGCCAGGTCTGAAGATAAATAATCCATCCTGTAGGGCAACCTTATTTTTAAGTTTGGTTGCTCTTTGATCGGGGAATGATACCAGACTGAAAAAAGTGGGTCGGACATAGAGCTGTTTCTGTGTCCGGCCTTTTTTTTCATCCTTAACAGCAATTTCGGCAGTCGATATGGCCGTTATCAAAAAATATATAATTTTCACAAGTGAGGCATTCCATGTTTTCCAGAAGGCATCCTTTTTTATTTTTCTGTCTTGTGGCGCTGACAGTGGCATCGGCAGCGCTGGTTCTCACCACGGGTCTGCTCGTGGGGGGAGGTGTTGTTCTTCAATCATCCCTTGGTGCCGGCCAGGGCGGGGCAGGGAATGTGGGTGTTGTGGAGATTTCCGGGATGATCGCCTCGTCAAAGGAAATTATAAATGATCTGAAAACCTTTCGGGAAGATTCTAATATCAAGGCCATCGTACTGCGCATTGATTCCCCGGGCGGGGGGGTGGGACCCTCCCAGGAGATCTACCGGGAGGTGATGAAGACCCGATTGATTAAAAAGGTGGTGGCATCCCTGGGATCGGTTGCAGCTTCAGGTGGGTATTATTCTGCATCGGCCTGTGACGGCATCATGGCAAATCCCGGTACCATCACCGGCAGCATCGGTGTCATCATGGAATATGCCAGTTTCAAGGATATTATCAAGAAAATCGGCCTGACCCCGGTGGTTATAAAGAGTGGTGAGTATAAAGATATGGGCTCCCCCCTGCGGGATCTGGAAGATTCCGAAAAAAAACTTCTCCAGGGGGTGGTGGATGAAATTCATTACCAGTTTGTAAAAGATGTGGCCACGGGTCGTAATCTGGACGAAGAAAAAATGGCCACCCTTGCCGATGGTAGGATATTTACCGGTGCCAGGGCCCTGGATCTTCAGCTGGTTGATCGCCTGGGGAACCTTGGCGATGCCGTTGAATGGGCAGGTACATTGGCCGGTATCACCGGAGAAGTGACACCGGTGTATCCGTCCGAGGATGGCATGACCGTGATTAAAAAGGTGATAAGCTCTTTATTCAAAGGTGCTGACATCACCGGCGCCATAACGGATAATTTCGGGTTCATCGTCAATTAAAGACACCACACTGGATGCCTTGCCTGTGACGGGGCCACCGTCAATGACGGCATCAAGAAGGGGGCCGAAAAAATCATGAAGCAGGGAGGGATCTTCAAATATCTGCCCATCGGGGTCGGTGGCGCTGGTGCTCAATACCGGATGTCCCAGATTTCTGGCAATGGCAAGGGAGATGGTATTGTCCGGTACCCGGATGCCTGCGGTTTTTCGTTTGGTCAGCATGATCTTGGGTACCATTTTTGATCCCGGCAGAATAAAGGTAAACGGCCCCGGCAGCAGTCGTTTCATGTTTCGGTAGGCAAAATTGGATACCTTGGCATACTCACTGATATGGGTAAGATCGGCACAAATGAAGCTGAAGGGCTGGGCTTTATCCCTCTGTTTCAGGCGATAGACTTTCTCAATGGCTTTTTTGTTCATGATATCACAGCCTATACCATAAAAGGTGTCAGTGGGGTAGGCGATGAGGCCCCCCTGCTGGAGGATATCCACAATTTTGTCAATTAATCTGGGCTGGGGATTATCTGGATTTACGTTGAGCAGCATGATTTCATTCCATTCTCAGGTTAAAGCGGTTCTGGTCAG
Organism: uncultured Desulfobacterium sp.; assembly: GCA_963674605.1. Lineage (GTDB taxonomy): Bacteria > Desulfobacterota > Desulfobacteria > Desulfobacterales > Desulfobacteraceae > Desulfocicer. The sequence continues at coordinate 5,413,517 of OY771474.1, forward strand.
GGGTCGTCGTGGGGGTTGATATGGTTAAGATCCTTTGTCCATTCCATGGATTTGCTTAACCGGGTACTGGGCAATGGATGTATGGAAAACATCGGGCTTGGTCACAAGATGGGCCACCCTGGGGAGGGGTCAGGCTTGCGTTATTGACGTTTTCGCTTGAATTTAGCCATTATTCTTAGATGCTTGTCAAAAACACAATAACACAAGCCTGACCCCGTTGGTCCGCCAATTGAGATGAATGGCCCATCTTATGACCAAGCCCAAAACATCCATAGATAACAGGTTCAAACCACCGATACCTATATCGTTTATGAGGCAAAGCATCAAGAATTTTTTCGTATTCAAGCAATGCCGGGAATGAACAATCAAGAACAGGCCCGGGGGATTGGGTCATAGGATTATCCGTTTGATTTGTCCTTTATTTTTTGATATTAAAGCAGATTTACAAAAATGGGGTGACAGGTCGCCATGCTTTTTAATTAATGGGTTCTGCTGGATTTCGGTGTTTGCCGGCGGGGCAGCTCTGATTATTTCGGGCATGTTTTTAATGTCGGCCACCCAGGCATTGGTCTGGGTGGCCGATATTAGAGCCATGTCAAAGACATTAAATCAATCGTGATTACAAAAAATTCCCACGGGAGGATAAAAATGGTGAATATTATAACAGAGGACGGATTGTCCTTTGATGATGTGCTGTTGTTGCCGGACTACTCTTCAATATTACCCGATGATGTTCAGACAAAAACCCGGTTGACCCGGAACCTTGATCTGAATATACCCATTGTCAGTGCCGCCATGGACACCGTCACTGAAGCCCGGACGGCCATCAGCATGGCCCGGGCAGGGGGGCTTGGATTCATTCATAGAAACCTTTCCATTGACGAACAGGTACTGGAAGTGGACCGGGTAAAAAAATCGGAAAGTGGAATGATTGTGGACCCCATTGTCATTTCACCGGAAACCTCCATCCAGGAGGTGTTGACCATCATGGCCCGGTATCGTATTTCCGGTATTCCGGTCACCGAAGGTTCCAAGCTTGTGGGCATTGTCACCAATCGGGATCTGCGATTTGAGACCCAGCTGGATAAACCGGCAAGGGATGTCATGACCAAAGAAAACCTGGTCACCGTTCCTGAGGGATGTTCCCTGGAAGAATCAAAAAAAATGCTTCACAAGCATCGTATTGAAAAGCTGCTGGTGGTTGACAAAGAGGGGGGCCTTAAAGGGTTAATCACCATAAAAGATATTGAAAAAATTAAAAAATACCCCTACGCCTGTAAAGATGCCATGGGCAGACTCAGGGCAGGTGCTGCCATTGGTGTGGGCTCGGACATGATGGAGCGCACCGAGGCCCTCATCCGGGCCGGTGTGGATGCCCTGGTGATTGATACCTCCCATGGTCATTCCCAGAATGTCATGAGCGCCGTGGAAAAAATCAAACACAGCTTTCCCGATGCCCAGGTGATTGCCGGTAATGTGGCCACGGCCAAAGGGGCCAAGGCTCTTATTGATGCCGGTGCCGACGGTGTCAAGATCGGTATCGGGCCGGGATCCATTTGTACCACCCGCATTGTTGCCGGTGTGGGGGTTCCCCAGCTGTCGGCCATTATGAACTGCAAGGAGATTTCCAATGAGACCGGTGTGCCCATCATTGCAGATGGCGGTATTAAATTTTCCGGTGACATTGCCAAGGCCATTGGTGCCGGTGCACATTGTGTGATGCTTGGAAGCCTGCTGGCCGGTACCCAGGAGAGCCCCGGGGAGATTGTGATTTTCCAGGGAAGAAAATATAAGGCCTACCGGGGCATGGGATCTGTGGAAGCCATGCGAAAGGGCAGCAGCGATCGCTACTACCAGCGGGACAGCTCTGAAGATGAAACCCTGGTGCCAGAGGGCATTGTGGGCAGAATTCCCTATAGAGGGACCATTAAGGAAAATATTGTCCAGATGCTGGGGGGCTTGAAAGCCGGTATGGGATATATCGGGGCCTTAACCATTGAAGACCTCCGTCAGAAGGCAAGTTTTGTCAGAATCAGTGCCGCAGGTCTCAAGGAAAGCCATGTGCATGATGTTATCATCACAAAAGAAGCGCCCAACTACAGCATTGACAATATGAAGTAAAAACCCTGTGACAGCCTGTTCTGAATGGCCTGCCTGCTGCCTTTTGGGCTTGCTCATAACCTGGGCCACTTGTTACGGGCCGACGGAGTCAGGCTGTTGCAATCCTTTTTGCCCGGCCCAATAGTTGCATTTTACGGCTTGGTCATAAGATGGGCCATTCTTCTCAATTGGCGGGCCAACGGGGTCAGGCTTGTGTTATCGTGTTTTTGACAAATATCTAAGAATAAAGATAATTTCAAACAAAAACGTCAATAACGCAAGCCTGACCCCTCCCCAGTGTGGCCCATCTTGTGACCAAGCCCGCATTTTGCGCTACCACCTGTAATAGTACTTGTATGCATTGGGCCGGGGACCGGCGCCCCCTTATAACGCACGATGAGCCTGCTTTTTCATATTGATTCAGGAAAGAGCAGGCTCAGGATTTATCAAGAGAAAAACCGGGTCATCGAGTAACAGGATTTCCATCCCCATGACAGAATTCACATCCGCATCAAAATTTTATCACCTCCATGTTCACACCGAGTATTCCCTGCTGGACGGGGCCATCCGCCTGGATGGATTGCTTCAGCGGTGCCGGGAATTTGGCATGGATGCCGTTGCCATGACAGACCACGGCACCATGTTTGGCGCAGCCCCCTTTAATGAAAAAGCCGAAAAGGCCGGTATAAGGCCCATCCTGGGGTGTGAAATGTATGTGGCTCCCCGCTCCATCACCCATAAAACCGCCCAGGACAATAAAGGTCTGAATCATCTGGTGCTCCTTGCCAAAGACCGGGAGGGTTATTCCAATCTGTGTAAACTGGCATCCAAGGCCCAACTGGAGGGGTTTTACTATAAACCCCGGGTGGACAAGGAGCTGTTAACCCGGTACAGCAAGGGGCTGATTGCCATGTCTGCCTGTCTCAAGGGAGAACTGGCCCAGCGGATTCTGGAAAAAAAGATAGATGAGGCCGATGAGGCGGCCCGCTATTTTTTGAAAACATTCGGGGAGGATAATTTTTTCCTGGAGGTTCAGTATAACGGCATGGCCATCCAGGAAACGGTGAATCAGGGCCTGCTGGACCTGAGCCAACGTCTTTCCATACCCATGGTGGCCACCAACGACTGCCACTATCTTTCCAAAAACGATGTCCGGGCCCACGAGGCCCTTTTGTGTATCCAGACCGGAGATACCCTGAACAACGAAAATCGGTTCAAGTTTGATTCCGATCAGCTTTATTTTAAATCCCCCCAGGAGATGATGGACTCCCTGGGGCAGTATCCCGGTGCCATTGAAAATACCTGTAAAATTGCAGCCCGGTGCCGGGTGGAATTTGATAATAAAACCTATCATTTTCCCCGGTATGAAACCGGCACCAATGAAACCGTGGACCAGATCTTTGACCGTCAGGTGCGTGAGGGGTTTAAAAAACGTATGGCGGTTCTGAAAAAGAAAAACCCGGACATCGATGAGAAACTCTACCAGGAGCGCCTGGATTATGAAATCGGCGTGATTCTGGATATGGGCTTTCCCGGGTATTTTCTCATTGTGGCGGATTTTATCAGGTATTCCAACGAGAGCGGTATTCCCGTGGGACCGGGCCGTGGATCTGCTGCGGGCAGCATGGTGGCCTACTCCATGGAAATAACGGCCCTGGACCCCATAGAGCATGGGCTGATCTTTGAGCGATTTTTAAACCCCGCACGTATCAGCATGCCTGATATTGATGTGGATTTCTGCATTGAGGGCCGGGAGCAGGTTTATAAATATGTCATTGAAAGATATGGTGGCGGCGACTATGTGTCCCAGATTATTACCTTTGGAAAATTAAAGGCCAAGGCCGTTCTTCGGGATGTGGGTAGAGCTCTTGGAATTCCCCTGCCCGAGGTGGATGTCATTGCCAAGATGGTCCCAGATGGTGCCAAAAATTTGACCCAGGCCATGGAAGAAGTGCCGGGCATTCCCGGCAAGGCTGATGATAACGAGGCCATCCGGGAGTTGCTGGATATTTCCCTGCTGCTGGAAGGTCTGCCGCGCCACGCATCCACCCATGCCGCCGGGGTTGTGATTTCCGATAAACCCCTGGTGGAATACCTGCCCCTTTATAAAGGCAAAGAAGGGGAGGTGGTCACCCAGTTTGACATGAATTATGTGGAAAAACTGGGATTGGTAAAATTCGATTTTCTGGGACTTCGCAACCTCACCGTCATTAAAAATACCCTTGCCTTGCTTGAAAAGCAGAAAAAACCCATTCCCGATCTTCTGAATCTTGATTTTTCAGATAAAGAAACCTATGCCCTTCTGGCAAGGGCGGATACCACCGGGGTGTTTCAGCTTGAAAGTTCGGGGATGAAGGAGCTCATTGCCCGGCTGCAGCCCGCCTGTTTCAGTGACATTGTGGCCCTGGTGGCCCTGTATCGACCCGGCCCTTTGGACAGTGGAATGGCAGATTCCTATGTGGAGAGAAAGCATGGCCGGGAAGAGGTGGTGTATCTGTTTCCCGAGCTGGAACCCATCTTGAAAGAAACCTATGGGGTGATTCTCTACCAGGAACAGGTGATGAAAATCGCCGGGGTCCTGGCCAACTATTCCATGGCCGATGCAGACGGTCTTCGAAAAGCCATGGGTAAAAAAATTGCCGCCATGATGGAGGAGCACCGGGCCCTGTTTTTGAAAGGGGCCAAAGAAAACAATCTGTGTGAGAAGAAAGCCGCCGAGCTGTTTGATCTTATGGAAAAATTCGGTGGCTATGGATTCAATAAATCCCACAGTGCGGCCTATGCCCTGATCTGTTTCCAGACGGCATATCTGAAAGCCCACTATCCCAGGGAATACATGGCAGCTCTGATGACAAGTGAAATGAGCAACTCCGACAGTGTGGTCAAATACATGGAGGAGTGCCGGAATCAGTCCATTGAGGTGTTGCCCCCGGATATAAACGAATCCGATGCCGTTTTCACCGTCACCAGCACGGCCATCCGTTTCGGCATGGCCGCCGTTAAAAATGTGGGCGCTGCTGCCATTGATTCCATTGTGGAGGCCCGTGACAGTGGCGGTACCTTTAAAACTATTTTTGATTTTTGTGAACGGGTCGCCCTGGGCAAGGTGAATAAGCGTGTGCTGGAGGCTCTTATTAAATGCGGTGCCTTTGATTCCACCGGTGCCAGGCGCAGCCAGCTCATGGCCACCCTGGAAGATGCTCTGGACCATGGTAACCGCATCCAGCGTGAAAAAGCCGATTCCCAGATGGATCTGTTTGCTGATATGGAAGGCGGGGTTGCGGCCCCCGCAAGTCTTCCCCGCATGCCCGACATTGAAGAATGGGACACCAATGATCTTCTGGCCCTGGAAAAGGAAACCTTGGGGTTTTATATCACCGGCCATCCCCTGGAAAAATACCGGAAAATTCTGGCCACCTACGCCAATTACAACTCCTCCACCATTCATGATGCCATGGATAACATGGGGGTGCGTGTGGGGGGAAGTATTCGACCTTTGAAGATATTGAAAACAAAAAAGGGTGATCTCATGGCCTTCGCCGCCCTGGAAGACATAACGGGCAGTGTGGAGGTGGTGGTATTTCCCGAAGCCTATGCGGAATTTCATCAGCTGATTTCCGATGAAGTGCCGGTGATTGTCCAGGGTCAGGTCCAGAAAAAGGAGAATGCCGTAAAGCTCCTTGCCGATCGCATTGTGCCCATGGAAATGGCGGAAAAAGAGTGGACATCCAGCATTCTCATGCACCTTCATGCCCATGGAACTGAAACGGGTGTGCTTGAAAAACTGAAAAACATTGTGGATAGATATCCGGGGGAGTGTCCGGTGTATCTTACCATTCACATAGACGACACATCTTCGGTGGTGATCCAGCTTTCCGACGCCGATCGTCTGGAACCGGCTCCGGGTCTTTTTAAGGATGTCATGGCACTCCTGGGGCCGGATGCCATTGAATCGCGCTGTGCACCGGTGAAGACCCGGTCAAAAAAGAAAAAGTGGTATCCCAGAAATGGGAGTGGTGGAAACTGATGATGGCAAGAAACACAAGAAAGGGGGGATGATATGGGATGGCTTGGAAAAGTGGTGGGTGGTACCATCGGATTTGCATTGGGTGGCCCCATTGGTGCTGTGGCAGGGGCGGCCTTTGGTCATACATTTGATAAAAAAGAGGAATTGTATCTTTCGGAAGGGGAAATGTCCCCTAATCTTTCCACGGATGAACAGGCCCAGATGACCTTCTTTGTAGCGGCTTTCTCCATGCTTGCCAAACTGACCAAGGCCGACGGCAAGGTTACAGATTCTGAAATTGCCTCCATTGAGGCCTTCATGACAAGGGATCTCAACCTTGATGCCGAGGGCAGAAACAGTGCCGTGAATATTTTTCGCCAGGCCCTGAATTCCCCGGAAAGCTTTGATGCCTTTGCTTTGCAGTTTTACCGGGTATTTCGCATGCAGCCCAGAATCATTGAGTTGATGATGGACGTTTTGTTCCGGGTGTCCGTGGCAGATGGTGCCATGTCCCCCCAGGAAGAACTTCTCCTGCAATCGGCAGCGGGCATTTTTAATATTCATGCCATGGACTATGAAAAAATCAAGGCACGGTATGTAAAGACCGTCAATAAAGCCTATGCCGTGCTCAAATGCGATGAAAACGCCAGCAATGAGGACCTTAAGAAAAGTTATCGAAAACTGGTGTCTGAATATCATCCGGACAAGATCGCATCCAAGGGCCTGCCCGAGGAATTCACCGCTCTTGCCAGTGATAAATTCAGGGAAATCCAGGAAGCCTGGGAAAGCGTTAAAACCGAACGGGGAATTTAGGTATTGTGATTTTCATCTCCAGGTTCAATAACTGGGGGTTTGGTCACAACATGGGCCACCTGCCACGGGCCGATGGGGTCAGGCTTGTGTTATTAGAGCTTGAGTTTCTTTATCAGGCTCTATGTTTTTGACAAGTGCCTGTGCATAAAGAAGATTTTAAGCAAAAGCGTCAATAACGCAAGTCTGACCCCCACCAGGGGTGGCCCATGTTGTGACCAAGCCCGAACATGGTAAGATGCCGCCCCAAATGGCGGCTTTAAACCGAAATCAGGGAATACAATCCACACCTGCAAATTCAGGTTCATGCAGGGGTAGCAAAATATCTGCCATATCCCGGACCTTGAGCATGATATCGTAGGCATCAAAGGCGTTGACAAGGGTTCCCGGCGGAATGACTTCCATCTCCATGGCACGGACTTCCCTGGGCGGATTGAAATTTTCTTTGATCACACAAAATCCGGTGATCACGGCCTTGCCCTTTTGTGTATCGATTAGCACACTCATGCCGCCATCGGTGTGCACCGGTGTATGCATGCAGGTGATGCCCGGCACCACCTCCGTATCTTGTGTCATGATCCGGATTTGGCCATTTTCTTCAACGTCCTCAATGTAATCCTCCAGGTATCGAAAATCAAGGGGGTGGGGATTGTGGACCCGCTTGAGTTCCTTCTCATGGACATAAATGGCAGCATTACTGCATTTATAGTCATTCTCACAGTGATCGTTGTGCAGATGGGTGTGGATGATGATATCAATGGATTCCGGGGTCAGCCCAAATCGGGCAAGGCCTGTTTCAAAGGTATAAATTTTTCCACCAATGGCTTTTTCCCGCTCTTCGGACTGGATGGGACTCATCTCTCCGGTGTCCACCAGAATATTTTTGTCCCCTCCCTTGATGTACCAGCTGTAAATGGGAATTGTGTAAGGCTGGCCGGCACCGTGCTGATAGGTCATCATGCTCTTGTCAAACACTTTGGTGCCCACCACAATGGGATGAATTGTGTAGGTGGTCATGCTGTTTTCTCCCATACCCGGGGGGTATAGTTTGCCGGCAGATGGGCAGAGCCTTTGACGCAGGTCATACCGGTTTCCTGGTGAACTTTTTCAATGATGCCGTCAATGTTGTCGCAGAATCCCCCTTGTGCATCCTCCCATTTTCCATCTTTCTTACGGGCAAAGGTGCAGGTGACAAAGTGGATGGCTTCCACGCCTTTTGATTTCAGAATTTTTGCAAAATTCACCACATTATCTCCGGGGCATCTGCAGGTAAAGACTCCTCCGGGAAAACAAGTGTCATCATACCGGGTGAAACCCTGCTTCTGATCCATCATGCATTTAAAGCAGCCGGTTAAAGGGCAGCTGTTTTCATTTTTTTCACAGCGAATAAGGGCGGTTTTTGTCATAATGATACCTCCTTTTTAAATTCGACAAAAAGTAAGGGCAGTCTTCATTTATTGTGTGACATTTTTCCAGAGCATACCCTTGTTTTATGGGAATCTTTTTACAAAATGTCAACGATCGGGTTTGATCACAACAGTTTGAATGTGTTGTTTCACAGCTGTAAAACATGCCCTGAAAGCAGGGAGGGTGAATCCACTTGTGTCTGGACATGATCCAGCTGCACGGAAACCACCTTTTTTTTCAGCGCATCGGGGCCATCCACCTGAATGGTGAGATAATTGGTGGTCACAGCCTTTAATTTTCCTGTGTCGGTATCTCTTTTCTCCTGGATCACCGCTTCCAGGGATCTGCCCACGTGGCTTAGCTCAAAGGCCCTGGTTTTTTCTTCACCCAGGCTTCGCATCATGCTGCACCGTTCCCGGATGATATCCCGGGGCACCTTGTCCGGATAATTAAAGGCCGGAGTTCCCTCCCGGGGGGAGAATGGAAACACATGGAGATGGGTGACGGGAAGGGACTGGATAAAATCAAAGGTGTTTTCAAAGGCGGCCTTGGTTTCTCCGGGAAATCCCTGGAGAATATCCACCCCGATGGCGGCCATGGGCATTCTTTTTCGGATTTTAATAACGAGGTCGGCGAACAGGGCTGTGTGATAGGGGCGTTTCATGCGTGCCAGGATACCATCGTCCCCGCTTTGCAGGGGGATGTGAAAATGGTCGCAGAAGATGTCATTGTCCGCCATGAGCTCAATAATGTTCTCGCTGAACTCCCGGGGCTCCACTGAGCTGAGGCGAATGCGGTGGATGGGTTTTTCCCGGGCAATGCGCCGGAGAAGAACCTCCAGGGAACTTTTATTTTCAAAGTCCAGACCATAGGCTCCGGTATGAATGCCTGTGATGATGGCCTCGGCATAGCCTGCCTGGTGCAGGGCCCGCAGGTGGGAGATCACCTCATCCTGGGGCATACTCCGGCTGCGACCCCGGGCATAGGGAACGATGCAGTAGGTGCAGAAGGCGTTGCATCCATCCTGGATTTTCAGGTAGGCCCGGGTGTTGTCCCCGGTGACTGCCGGGGAAAAACAATGAAAATGGGTGTCCTGGCAGGTTGTGGATACCGGATCTTTGAGGGTTTCAAGTCCTTTCTGGACGGGAACTTTCCCCGGGCCATGGTGGGGTTCTTTCCGGTTGCCGTCCGGGGTGGGGAGCGTTTCAGAATTCAGATCATGGGAAAAAGTGGATGACAGGATGGCCTCTGCGATGCTGAATTTGTTCTTATGGCCAATGACATGATCCACTTCTTTGATTTTTCTGATTTCATGGGCCGCTGTCTGGGCATGGCAGCCCGTGACAATGACTTTGGCCCCGGGGTTTCCCCGGATGATGCTTCGGATTTCCTGGCGGGACTGCCGGGCAGCCCTGGCAGTTACGGCACAGGTGTTGATGATGCAGATGTCTGCCTTTTCACTGTGGGGTGTGCTGTTCCATCCATGGGCTGCCAGTTCCGATGCAATACCGTCGGATTCATATTGGTTGACCTTGCATCCCAATGTGGTGATGTAAAATAAATTCATTGAATAATTCCCGCCCCGATTACCCTGTCTTCCAGATAAAAGACAGCTGCCTGACCCGGGGTGACGGCATGCTGCGGCTGGTTGAATGTTACCTGGATGCCATGGCTACAGGGTGTCAGGCGTGCGGTTTCTCCTTTGTGGCTGTATCGAATTCTAACTTTAACGGTCATGGGGTCTTTAAGAAGGCTTGACAACAGCCAGTTCACCTGGTTTACAAAAAAATGCCTTTCCAGAAGATCTTCCTTGAATCCCACCACAAGGCGGTTATTTTTCATGTCGATTTTTTTGACATAATAGGGGGCCGGGCCCGGGCAGTTCAATCCCCGGCGCTGCCCCACGGTGTAGCGATGCAGGCCATTGTGCTGTCCCACAATGGTGTCATCGGGGGTGACAATGGCACCGGGGGTAAATGCATTTTTGGAAGCACGGGAGGCAATAAATTCAGCAAAGGAGCCTGCTTTAATAAAACAGATATCCTGACTTTCTTTTTTTTCAGTTGGGGTCAGACCGTTGGCCAGGGCCAGGGCCACCACAGACTGTTTGGTCATCTCTCCCAATGGAAAAATTGCGTTTTTCAGCTGATCGGTTGTGAGCATGGCCAGAAAATAGGATTGCTCTTTAAGGATGTCCATGCCCCGGTAAAGGGCGGGGTTGCCCTTGTCATTGCCTTGAATCCGGGCATAATGGCCCGTTGCAATGTGGGTGGCTCCCCGTTGTTTTGCCGCCTGTACCAATGCGTCGAATTTGATGGTGTGATTGCACACAACGCAGGGGTTGGGGGTCCGGCCGGAGAGATAGGTGCTGGTGAAGTAATCCACCACATTGCTGGTGAAGGCAGAAGACAGATCAACGGTGAAAATTTCCAGATCCAGCTGTCGGGAAAGGGCAGGGATGTCAACAGGATGGGTTTCATACCCTGTTGTGAAATGGATACCAAACAGGTCGTCCCGGGTCTTTTGCTGGAGCAGAAAGGCGGACACAAGGGAGTCCACCCCCCCGCTCAGGGCAATGGCGATGGTTTTTTTCACTGAAACATTTCTTCGGTGTTTTTGGAGTAAAGTCCCATGGCCCGGGTGGGGCAGGTGACTATGCACAGTTCACACACAGTGCATTTGTCCTTGTCATAGATGACTTCCATCTCCGGCCGTTTTACAAAAAGGGCCTGGGTGGGGCATACAGCTGTGCAGGCACCGCAGTGGGTGCATTTTGAGGTATCCCGCCAGATTTCCTGTTCGGCGGAGCTGACCCGAACCCCTTGGTTTTTAAGAAATTGAACCCCTTTTTTGTAATTGTCCCGGGTGCCGAAAATCTCAAGTACCATATAACCATCTTTACTGTTGGACACCCTTGCACCAAGGATGTTGAACAATAGATCGTATTTTTTGGTCAGGTAGCACACCACGGCTTTTTGTGCCACATCCGGTGGAAAATGAAGAATTAATATCTTAGAGTACAAAGCAGTTCCTCCGCTTTTTTGAAATAATTTTTTGACAAAAAGATAATTTAAGAAATATTATGGTTGCGGTCAAGGCTTATATTTGTACCCTGAGTTTGAAAGCTGATTATTCCGATTTTAAATGAAAAGTTTAGCATCCTTCACCTTACCCACAATCTACCTCTTCAGAGACGGAAACTGTGAACAGATTTGCTTATTACATGTCCGGCTATGCGCTTAAGGCCTTCAGCGGATTGTCAAAAACCCGGGTGACCCTGCATGGCCAGGAAAATATTCCCCAGGGTTCCATTATTTATACCGCCAATCATTTCACCCGCATTGAAACCATTTTCCTGCCCTATTACATCCATGCCATTACCAGAAAACCGGTGTGGTCCCTTGCAGCAGCAGAGTTGTTCCAGGGAGGACTCAAGGGAACTCTGGAAGCCATGGGGGCGGTGTCCACCAAGGATCCCCAACGGGATTTTCTCATTGTCAAAGGGCTTTTATCCGGTGAGGCGGAATGTATTATCTTCCCGGAAGGGCTTATGGTGAAAAACAAGAAAATTCTGGTGGATGAGGGGTTTCATATTTACCAGGATGGCGAGTTTCAAAGACCCCACACCGGGGCTGCCACCCTGGCACTTCGAACAGCCTTTTACCGGGAACGCCTTCGCCGAATGAAATCCATAAACCCGGAAGAATATCAGCGGTTGCTGACATGCTATGAAATAAAATCACCGGAGGCAGTGTGTGAAAGTGAAACCTATATTGTGCCGGTGAATATCACCTACTACCCCATGCGGGCCAGGGAAAACCTGTTGAGCCGCATTGCCCAGAATATGATGGAAAATCCTTCCCAGCGGATGATGGATGAACTTATGACCGAAGGCACCATGGTGTTTTCCGGTGTGGACGTGGATATCCGATTTGGAAAGCCCATTGGTGTAAAGGAGCTTTTTTTCAACGGTTTTGTGGAAAGTGATGTGACATCCAGAAGACCGGTGGAATTTTCTCCCCGTCTGAGTTCAAGCCATGTGATGCGAAAGGGGGCTCTGGGGCTCATGCACGAATATATGTCCCGGGTGTATGCCATGACCACCTTGAACTATGACCATATTTTCGCCTCTCTGTTAAAATATCTGCCCGATGACGGCCGGGGGGTTGATACCTACGATTTCCGGTGCCGGGCATTTCTTGCCACCGCCGCCTGTACCATGTCCCTCCATTGCCATTTTCACAAGAGTCTGTATAGTAATCAGGTGCATTTGCTCATTGATGATCGGTTTAATCGTTATGAGGATTTCATGCAGGTGGCCGGTGAAACGGGCATTATTGAGATTAAGAACAATAAAATTTATAAAAATCAGGCAAAATTGCTCATTTATTCGGAGTTTCATTCCGTGAGGATTAAAAACCCGGTGTCTGTCATTGCCAATGAGGTGGAACCCCTTGTGCCATTGCAGAATTATTTTCAGGTGCTGGCATTGAAATCCCCAGAGGATATTTCTGATCAGGTCCGAATACGGATTTTGGAAAAGCATTTCAATGAATTTGAAATTGATTTCATGAAAACCTCATCACCTGAAGCCATTCGGGACAAGCGCATGGGCTGCCCCCTTCTGCTTAAAGGTAAAGATATGGAACGCGGCGTGGTGTTGCTCCATGATTATCTGTCATCCCCTGGAGAAATGGAAGGATTGGCAAGAGACCTCAATGAGAAAGGGTTTACCGTGTATGTGCCACGGTATAAAGGGCACGGCACATCCGTGGAGGATCTTGCAGGAACCAGCTTTGAAGAATGGCTGGAATCCGCAGAAGAAGGCCTTGTGGTGATAAGGCATTTATGCCGGGCTTTTGCCGTGGGAGGGGTGGGCGTCGGTGGGCGTATTGCCATGTATCTGCAGGCAAAAGCTCCTGACTGTCTGGCCTTCTTTGCAGTGGCACCGCCCCTTCGCATGAAGGATTTTTCGGACGCGTTTGTGGCATCTTCTGGATTGTGGAATCAGGTGATGAAAAAAGCCGGGATGAAATCCGATGATCAATCAACGGGGCGCTATATTCCTGCAAATACCCGGGTGGCCTATGACAAAAATCCAGAGACAGGAATAAAGCAGGTGGAAGAGCTTATGGAGCTGGTGGAACCTCTTTTGAAAACCTTAAAGGCACCTGGGCTGATAATACAGTCCCGGGAAAATCCCATTGTTGATGTAAAGGGCAGTGAAAAATTGTTCAGCAGCTTGGGTTCACAGCTAAAGGAGTATTACCTGTTTGATACCAGGCAGCATGGTCTGCCCTGGGAAGATCCCCGGGGAAGTGCACGGATGTTCGGGGCCATCTACAGATTCCTGATGACGGTTATGAACCCTGTTCATGAAGAGGAAATCTCCCCGGGTCCTTAGAGATGTTGGTGTATTCCATGGACCCGGAGAAACTGTAACTGAAGTGCGTGATCAGGATTTCATCATGGTTGCCGGATCAAGGAGAAAGGTTCTGTTTTCACTGTCTCCGTCTTTGAGCACAACAATTTCGATCTTATCATCCTGGGGGTTGAGAAAAAGGGCTTTATCAAAACGCTCTTTGACCTTGTCCAGCTGGGGAGGAAATCCCTGGGCTGTCAGGGGTTCTTCCCGGTGACTTTGGATGGAAAACCATGCACTGATGGAAAAATCAGCAGTGAGGGTTGCAAGTTCATTCAAAAGATCTGCATTGTCATTGTCAAAATTAATGCCGTCAATGACCATCATGGCAGGCAGTTCCAGATTTTCTTTTTTCAGGGTGGTCAGGTAGTCGCGGATGTTATCTGAAGAAAAGGATGCCTCACTGTAGCTGATGCCAAGTTTGCCTGTGTCAATGTCTTCCCACAGCCGATTGGCCTTGATGGGATCAATGTAACCGACACTGTCAATGAGGTTGGTGTAACCCTCTTTGTATCTGATGTTTATTTTGTCAATGGCTTCGTCAAGGCTGATATGAATGGTTTTTTTGCCATCCAGCAGCCAGCACAGGGCAATCTGGACCAGAAACTGTGTTTTTCCAACACCGGCCCTTGAGATCACTGCGCCAAATCGTCCACTTTCAAGATTCTCTTTACCCAGTATTTGAATGACCGGGCTTTTGGGGATGAGATCTTTTCTCAGCATTTTTTCCTCTCTTTATGTATTCATAAGAAATCCCGAACTGCCTGCGTGGGGCCTTTCATTTGGATTTCATTGTTTATCATAACCGTGTTATGTTTATTGGCAAGGTTTAAAAGCAATTTGTATCTTTTATCGAGGTAAATTCCTGTTGGCAGGGAATTTACCCCTAAGAGCTTAAAGTGCTTTTGCACCTCAATATAAAGTTATATCCAAGGACGTCTATTTTTTCTTCTTCTCTTCTTCTTTGGCTTTTATGATTTCCTCGGCCACGGACTGAGGCACCTGCTTGTAGGTGGAAAATTCCATGGTGAACTGAGCCTTGCCCTGGGTGGCGGATCGAAGAATTGTGGAAAATCCGAACATCTCAGACAGGGGAACCTGGGATTCAATCACGGACATGACGCCTTCTTCCTGGGAGCCCTGGATGATTCCCCGGCGCTGGTTGATCAGCCCCATGCAGGAACCCTGAAACTCATTGGGGGTTTCGATGACCACCTTCATGATGGGCTCATGTATAACGGGTTTCGCCTTCATGTATGCTTCCAGAAAGCCACCCCGGGCAGCTGCCTGAAATGCCATTTCAGAGGAGTCCACCGCATGGAAGGCACCGTCCACCAGGGTAACCTTTACGCCGGTAACGGGGAATTCCATTTTGGGGCCCTTTTCCATGCAGGACTGAAAACCTTTTTCGCAGGAAGAAATAAACTGGGTGGGAATCCGCCCGCCAGTGACCTTGTTGGAAAATTCAAATTCTTCTTCACAGGGTTCCATGAACCCGGACACCCGGCCATACTGACCGGAACCACCGGTTTGTTTTTTATGTGTATAGTTGTACTCAGCTTTCCGGGTGATGGTTTCCCGGTAGGCCACCCGGGGTTTGCCGGTGATGACCTCTGCCTTGTATTCACGCTTCATGCGCTCAACATACACCTCCAGATGAAGCTCACCCATTCCCTGGATGATGGTTTCGTTGGTTTCCTTGTCCACATAGGTTCTGAAGGTGGGATCCTCCTTGGTAAAACGGTTCAGGGCCTTGGACATGTTGATCTGGGATTTGTTGTCCACCGGTTTAAGGGACAGTGAGATAACAGGCTCCATGATGTGCATGGAAATCATGGAATAATTGATGCTCGGGCTGACAAAGGTGTCACCGGAGGCGCAGTCAACGCCGAACATGGCACCGATATGGCCTGCGGGGATTTCATCAATGTCTTCCATTTCAGAAGAGTGCATGCGGATAAGACGTCCAACTTTCACCTTTCTGCCATCCCTGGAATTGATGACGGTGTCGCCTTTTTTCAGGCTGCCCTGGTATACACGAATATAGGTGAGCTGACCATATTGCCCGTCTTCAAGCTTGAAGCCAAGGGCCACGGTGGGTTTGTCAAAATCGCTTGAAAGGTTGACCGTTTCTTCGTTGTTGTCCAGATCAATGGCTTCATTCTGGATATCAATGGGGGCAGGCAGAAATTTGATGACGGCATCCAGAAGGGGTTGAACAGCCGTGTTTTTGTAAGCAGAACCCATGAAGACAGGGGTCATTTGCCTGGATATGGTGCCCTTTCTAACGGCATCCACAATGAGTTCTTCGGTGATTTCTTTGTCTTCGAGAATGGCATCTGTCAGATCGTCGGAATACATGGATGCCGCATCAATCATAATTTCCCGCTTTTCCTGGGCTTCTTCACGCAGGTCTTCGGGAATTTCCTTGACGATTACATTTTCCCCATTGTCACCTTCAAAGTAATAGGCCTGCATGGTGATGAGGTCAACCACGCCCTTGAGGCGGTCCTCAAGGCCGATGGGGATCTGCATGAGCACGGAATTGTGTCCGAGTTTGTCCCTGAGTTGTTTGGCCACCCGGTAGGGATTGGCACCACTTCGATCACATTTGTTTACAAAGGCGATGCAGGGAACCTGGTAGCGTTTCATCTGCTGGTCAACGGTGATGGACTGGGACTGTACACCGGAAACAGAGCACAGAATCAGGACCACGCCGTCAAGTACCCTCAGGGAACGTTCAACCTCCACTGTGAAGTCAACATGGCCGGGTGTGTCAATGATGTTGACATCATTTTTTTTCCATTCACAATGGGTGGCGGCGGAGGCGATGGTGATACCGCGTTCCTTTTCAAGCTCCATGGAGTCCATGACGGCACCGGCACCATCCTTTCCTCTGACTTCATGGATTTGATGTATTCTGTCTGTATAAAACAAAATTCGTTCTGTAAGGGTTGTTTTACCTGAATCAATGTGGGCACTGATTCCGATATTCCTGACTCTTTTTAAATCCTTTAACATGATCACTAAATCCTTTAACTGAAATTAATACACAATTCAGCTGTCACCATTGCCCGCCATGGGGAAATCCGGTGAAAATTGTCTGTGTTGCCTTAAGTCGTTTTAATATTGATAAATGAAAGTTGCTCTGCTATTATCAGCTTTTTCAGGTACTGAAAGTACATTGTAAAAAATTTTGTTATTATAATTAAATTGGACGGTGAAGTCAATACAAAAAGGTACCTTTTGATTATCTGTCTGTGATGGATTTTTGCCGGAGCGGACAAGCCTGACCTCCCACCAAGGGTGGCCCATGTTGTGACCAAGCCCCTTTTGGGGTATGGGACTATGTTTAAAACGTCGGCTGATTGTGCGTTCTCTTTGGTAACGTCTGGGATATCAAAAGGGTTTGTGGGAGGCATGGTGATAAAGGGATTTGACGAGGACTGGAAAGCGTTGGTGGCCCGGGGGGCTGAGTCCATGGGGCTGAGCCTTGATGATGCCTGGCTGGATAACCTGGCCTTCCATGGGGCTGAACTCATAAAATGGAATAAAAAGTTTAACATCACCGCCATCACTGATCCCCACGAAGTGGCGGTGAAACATTTTGTGGATTCCCTGGCCCTGGTACCCTTTGTGCCCCGGGGATCTACCTTGATTGATGTGGGTTCCGGTGGAGGATTTCCAGGACTTCCACTTAAAGTTTGCAGACCGGATGTCCATGTGGTCATGGTGGATGCTTCCCGGAAAAAAATAAGCTTTATCAACCATGTGATCCGCATGTTGGGCTTAACCCATGCCGAGGGTATTCATTCCCGGGTGGAAGACCTGGGAAAAGACCCGGCATTTACAGGCGGTTTTGATGTGGTTGTCTCCCGGGCATTCACGGCCTTGGGGCGTTTTGTGGATCTGGCTCTTCCGTTGCTGTCAGATACGGGAACAGTGATTGCCATGAAGGGGAAGTTGTCCCATGGGGAATTGGATGGCCTCGGGTCGTCCGATGTTTATCTGGAGGTTAATCGGTATCATCTACCCTTTGGCGATCACCAGAGATCTATTGTGCAGGTGCGTCCTGGTCTTTGATTCAAGTGCCTTGGCTGTAATATCGACCATTTTTTAGACGACAAAGCCATTCTTTCATTGGTCTGTTAATTGTGATGGCTGACAGGCTTGCAGATGTTTCGTTCAGGTCTGATTAAATAAAAAGACCAAATAAAAAAAGGTCAACCTGATCCAGGCTGACCTTAATATTTATTTTTGCAATTGCATTGTGGTAGCGGGGAGAGGATTCGAACCTCTGACCTTCGGGTTATGAGCCCGACGAGCTACCAGACTGCTCCACCCCGCAACACAAATTTTTCCTACATTTCTTACTGCATAACTGCATTGTGGTAGCGGGGAGAGGATTCGAACCTCTGACCTTCGGGTTATGAGCCCGACGAGCTACCAGACTGCTCCACCCCGCAACAACCCGATAAAGATAGAGTAAAGTGGTGTGCAAGTCAAGCTTTTTTTTATCGCCAGGGCGTTTTTATTGTGCCTGGAGATTTTTTTGCATAAATTCAGCCCGTTGTATTCTTTGTGAGGAACATTCAAAAAACAGGTGCAGGGAATAATGATGTGGATTAAACCCTTGGTTTGATATTGAATGGTCCCGGTGGAATTTTCTGTCTGGCCGGGGCCTTTGTTATGTCTTTGTCATCCCATGGGCAGAAGGGAGGACAGCTTAGCCTTTAGTTCATCATAATTTCTGGTGACGTCCAGCTCGGGAAACTCTTTTATGACATTGGCCGGGGGGCAGAACAGGAATCCGTGGTCTGCGGCCTTCAGCATGGCGGTGTCATTGTAGGAGTCACCAAAGGCAATGGTTCTGTAATTCAAAGACTTGAAAGCCTTGATGGCATTTTTCTTCTGGTTGGCCTGTCTCAGATTGTAATCACTGATGCTGCCATCGGGACCAATGGTAAGGCTGTGGCACAGCAGGGCCGGATAGTTGAGTTTTTTCATCAGGGGTCTTGCAAATTCCTCAAAGGTGTCTGACAAGATGATGATCTGATGTCTTTCCCGAATCCAGTTTAGCGTTTCAAAGGCCCCGTCCAGGGGGTCCATGGTGGCAATGACATCTGTAATGTCCTTTAGTTTCAGGCCATGGGCTGCCATGACCGAGAGTCTTTTCTGCATTAATACATCATAATCAGAAATGTCTCTGGTGGTGAGTTTTAATTGTTCAATGCCGGTTTTTTCGGCAACGTTAATCCAGATTTCAGGGATGAAAACCCCTTCCAGATCCGAGCATATGAGATTCATCATTGTTTTTTATCCTACTGATCGCTGTCTTTGTCTTCTATTCGAATGATTATGGGTGTTTCCGGTATGGAATCCAGGGTGGCAATGCCGGCCAGGGCACTTTGGACATCTTTTTCCTTTGCGATGTGGGTGGTCATCACAATGGGAACGGTGCCGTTGGATCTTCGGCCCTTCTGGTGAACGGATTTGATGCTGATGCCGTGATCCGCCAGTATGCCTGATACCCGGGACAATACACCGGGCTGGTCCAGGGCCGCCAGGCGGATATAATATCCGGTGTGAATGTCGGCCACCGGTTTTATGGGAATGGCTTTGATGCTGGATGCGGGATACCCCAGGATGGGTACTCGCTGCCCGCAAGCGGAAATAATGTTGCGGGCAATGTCCACAATGTCGCTGATAACGGCACTGGCCGTGGGCAGCATGCCGGCTCCGGCCCCGTAGAGCATGGTCTGGCCTGTGGCATCCCCTTCAATTGTGATGGCGTTCATGGCTTTGTCCACATGGGCAAGGGGGCTGTCCAGAGGAATCATGGTGGGATGTACCCTTGCTTCCACGCATTCATCTTCATTTTTGCTGATGGCCAGTAATTTGATGCAATAGCCGAATTCCCTTGCAAATTCAATATCCATGGGGGTGATGTGGGTGATGCCCTCCACATGGATATCTTCAAGATTGATTTCCATGCCATAGGCCAGGGCTGCCAGAATGGCAAGCTTGTGGGCCGAGTCATGGCCTTCCACATCCAGAAAGGGGTCTGCCTCGGCATAGCCCTTTTCCTGGGCCGCCTTCAGGGCTTGATCAAAGGGACACCCTTCTTTGGAAATTTTGGTCAATATATAATTGCAGGTACCGTTGAGGATGCCGGTAAAAGATTTGATGCGGTTGCCCACCAGGGATTCTCTGATGCTTTTAATCACGGGCATGCAGCCCCCGCAGCTGGCCTCAAAGGCGTAGTCCACCCCATGGTCCGTGGCGGTTTTGACAAGATCATTGCCATGGGCTGCGATCAGGGCTTTATTCGCCGTCACCACATGTTTTTTATTTTCAAGGGCCTTTGTGGTAAATGTCCGGGCTATGTTTTTTCCACCGATGAGTTCCACCACAATATCTACATCCGGGTCTTTGATTACCCGGGATGCATCGGAAATAAATACCCCGTCTTTAAAGGTGATACCCCGGGGGGTATGGGTGTCTAAGTCTGCCACATATTTAAGGTTTATATCCACACCGGTACGAGATGTGAGCAATGTATGGTTTTCCATGAGGAGCTTTGCGACACCGGTTCCAACAACACCGCAGCCCAGTATGCCTATATTAATTTTTTTCATTACAAAATCTCCTGAGGTTTGATTGTAACCCAAGGCTGATCCCGTTGGGCCACCGACATTGTGGATGCAGATGGTGGAGTGATCATGCCTGAAAAAACAAGTTCGTTGCGTGTAAATCCGCGGTTAAAATAGAAATGAAATACATGATATGCTGCCCGATGTCAAAAAGGTTTTGACAATTGGAGAGAATAAGTTTAAAATTTTTGACTTTAATTTAATCTATAATAGATACAACAAAAATACATGCAATAAAACCTTAGGAGTGAATCAGATGGGTGAGTCCATAACCTATGCCGATGCAGGCGTTGATATTGATAAAGCCAATGACCTTGTCGGCGTCATTAAAAAGCTTGCAAAATCCACACCACGAACCGGTGTCATGGGAGAAATCGGTGGCTTTGGCGGCCTCTATTCCCTGAATTTATCCAACTGCTCCAATCCGGTGCTGGTCAGCTCCACGGATGGAGTGGGTACAAAGCTTAAGATTGCCTTTAAAATGGATCGCCATGATACCATCGGCATTGATCTGGTGGCCATGTGTGTCAACGACATTGTGGTGCAGGGGGCCAAACCGCTTTTTTTCCTTGATTATCTTGCCATGGGTGCCCTTGATAATAAAAAGGCCGCCAGTATCATTGAAGGCATTGCCAAGGGATGCTGTGAAGCCCAGTGTGCCCTCATCGGTGGAGAAACTGCTGAAATGCCTGGGATGTACCAGGATGGGGAGTATGATCTGTCAGGCTTTTCCGTGGGTATTGTGGACAATGCAAAGATCATTGACGGTTCAGAGATTCGCAACGGTCATAAATTAATCGGCATTGCTTCCAGCGGGGTTCACAGTAACGGGTTCTCTCTGGTACGCAAGATCTGTTTTGATGCCTGTGGATACGGGGTGGATACCCATATTCCCGACCTTGGTAAAACCCTTGGAGAAGAGCTGATAACCCCCACCCGCATTTACTGCACGACCTTGCTTGGGCTTGCCCGGGATCTACCTGTGCATGGCCTTGCCCATATCACCGGTGGCGGCATTGATGAGAATATTATCCGGGTTATTCCCGATGCCTGCAAGGTTAACATTTTCAGGGACAGCTGGGATATTCCACCGGTATTTACCTTTCTGCAGAAGGCTGGAAATGTAACGGACCGGGAAATGCATCGTACTTTTAATAATGGCATCGGCATGATGGTTGTGGTGCCGGAAGAGAGTGCACAGGAGGTACTTGATCGTCTCAGTGCCATGGATGAGCAAGCCTTTCTCATGGGTGAGGTGGCTTCAAGGGAAGCCTCGGACCCCCAGGTTGAGTGGGTATAACGCCGGATATCATGATAATTCTTGGCATTGAATCCTCCTGTGATGAAACCGCCGCCGCCGTGGTGGAAGATGGCTGTATCATTCGTTCTTCCGTTGTCTCCACCCAGGTGGAAGTGCATCATAAATATGGTGGCGTTGTTCCGGAGCTGGCCTCACGAATGCACATGGAGGCCATATTCCCCGTTGTCAGTCAGGCCATTGAAACCGCCGGTATTTCCATGGATGATATTGACGGGGTGGCTGCCACCCGGGGACCGGGGCTGGTGGGTGCCCTTCTGGTGGGATTTTCCTTTGCCAAAGCTTTTGCCTGGGCCCGGGGGATTCCCTGGACCGGGGTCAATCACCTTGAAGGTCATATCTATTCTGTTTTTCTGGGGAAAACGCCCCCCAGCCCACCCTTTGTAATCCTTCTGGCCTCCGGTGGCCATACCAATATATATCATGTCACCTCCGCCAATGATTTCCAATTGATGGGACAGACCCGGGATGATGCCGCCGGTGAAGCCTTTGACAAGGTGGCAAAGATGCTGGGGCTGGGATATCCCGGCGGGGCTGTCATTGAGCAGTTGGCCCGGCAGGGAAATTCCAACCGCATTCGGTTTCCCAGAAGCTATCTTGACAAAGAGGGCTTTGATTTCAGCTTCAGCGGTTTAAAATCCGCCGTTGCCCGGCAGGTGCAGCTGTGGGAAGGGGATTTATCCCGACAGGATGTGGCGGATATTGCCGCCTCCTTCCAGGCCGCGGTACTTGATGTGCTTTCCTTTAAACTCATCCATGGTGCCATGGCAAGGGGATGTACCACCGTGGCGCTGGCTGGTGGTGTGGCAGCCAACACAGCCCTTGTCAGGCGGGTGGCAACGGATGCCGCCGACAGAGGAATGACCCTTGCATTGCCCCCTGCGTCCCTTTGTGGTGACAATGCCGCCATGATCGCTGCCCGGGGACATCGACTGATTCAAGATGGGGTATTTTGTCAACTTGACCATGATGTGTTTTCCCGGACCCGGATATAGCGCAATCTCTTAACCCCCTCCCAGGTTTGATAATCAGGCCTTCAGAAGAGTTCCAGTATAACGATTATGTCGGCCTGCCGACAAAACGAATAATGAAAATGGAATGATGCCGCCCCCAACGGTCACCCGATCCGGCCCCGGACCGTCGGCGGCCCATGTTATGACCAAGCCCGAAAAGTAGCAAGAAACTTGCGCCATGCTGCACTCGTCAAACCCCGGAATATTTTTTCCCATTCACCGGCCACAGTGCCGGTTCCAGATACTGTCTTTTTGTGTTCAGAATCCTTCGCATCGATGTTAATCCATGCTTATACATTGTTTCATCCTGATCCAGCCATTTTCGTGTTTCCACAATGGCCGCTTCTATGTCAGGGCCACTGTGGCAGATCAGAAACATGTCAATGCGGGCCTTTAATATGCGCTGAATCGCAGTGGGTATATCGTATGTAATGGCTTTCATGTCGAGGTCATCGGTCATTACAATCCCGTCATATCCCAGCTGATCCCTTAAAAGCGTGCCTGCAATTTTAACGGACAGACTTGCCGGCCATTGGGAATCCAGCCCGGTATAAAGGATATGGGACAGCATGATGCCCGAAACCCTGCCGTTTATGGCCGCTTTAAAAGGGATCAGGTCCGTATGCATCAGCTCTTCTCCGGGGGTTTCAAGCACCGGAAGATGGAGATGGGAGTCCAGGGTGGTTCTGCCTATGCCGGGGAAATGCTTGGCCACGGCCATGATCCCCTGTGCCTGAAGGGCATTGATAACGCCCATGCCCAACGCGGCAACCGTGTCCGGGCTTCCCTGAAATACCCGTTGGGTCATGATTCCTTCAAATTCAGGGGGAACTGTGTCCATCACCGGCGCAAGGTTCATGTTCAAGTGAAGTCCTTTTAAGAGGATTGCCATTTCTTCACCAAACAGGGTTGCTTTTTCCGGACTGGTTATGGCCGGTGTGCCCTCAAATTCTCTGAACATCGGCCTTTTAAGCCGGGCCACCTGTCCTCCTTCCTGGTCAATGGCCACAAAAAGCGGCGGGCAGTTGCACCGGCTGGCAAAGGCCTGGGCGTTTTTGCACAACCGGGCCACCTGGCTGGAATCTACCACATTCCGGGTAAAAAGGATGATGCCTCCCACCCTTAGATCATGAATGAGAAATTTAAGCTCATCGTCCAGATCTGTGCCGTCAAATCCTGCCATAAGTCTTTGTCCTGCAAGTGTTTCAATGGTTATATTCGTTTCTGTCATGATTTTTTTTATCCCCTGGGTGAAATCCCCGCGCCAAAGTGGCCCATGCTGTGACCAAGCCCCACAAATACAGTTTTGTATCCTGGTATATTCTTTTCCGTCAATGGTTTTGATGGTATTATCTGAATTGATTCAACCTTCTGCTTCCCTGTAACAATAAAACTTAGGCCTCCCATCACGACTTTAATATCCCCCCGGCATGGCAGATGGTGTGATCAAACCCCGAATTGTCTTGACTTGTTTTATGTTCTGTTATTTAAATTCCCAATTGTATTTTGATGGCTTGATTCCGTTATCCAGAGTATAACGGGGCTGGCCTTGTTGTTTGAATTTAGTGATTCCGGAAAAACAAGGGCCGTTTACCATGGAAGTTAAAACACTCAAATCAGAACTGATATTGCTTTTTGCCGCCGCCATATGGGGATTTGCCTTTGTGGCCCAGCGCCTGGGTATGGATCATTTGGGGCCTTTTACCTACAACGGGCTTCGGTTTGCCCTCGGCGGTATCTCCCTGCTTCCGTTTTTGCTGGTGGGGATAAAACGCAAAAAAAATAAGCTGGTCATGGTCTCGCCTCCTCCGTCAATGGGACTGATTGTTAAAAGCGGACTGGCTGCAGGGGGGGTACTTTTTATCGGGGCATCCCTTCAGCAGGTGGGTCTGGTCCATACAACGGCGGGTAAGGCTGGATTCATCACTGGACTTTATGTGGTGATTGTGCCCTTCATCGGGCTTTTATGGAAACAAAAATCAGGTGCCGGCACCTGGATCGGCGCCCTGCTTGCCGCCCTGGGACTTTATTTTTTGAGTATCACCCAGGAGTTGACCATTGAATATGGTGATTTCCTGGAGTTCCTGGGTGCTTTTTGCTTTGCGTGTCATGTGGTTATCATCGGCAGGGTTACCAACCGCATTGACACTGTGACCCTTTCCATTATTCAATGCAGCATCTGTTCTGCGTTAAGTCTTTTGGTGGCGGTTGCCTTTGAGGAGATCGCCTGGCAGGGAATCAAGGCTGCAGCCCTTCCCATTTTCTACGGTGGTGTGTTTTCCGTGGGTATTGCCTATTCCCTTCAGATTTATGGTCAGAAGGGCAGTCATCCTGCCCATGCTGCCATTCTGCTTAGTCTGGAATCTGTCATCGCGGCCCTGGGGGGCTGGCTTATCCTTAACGAAGTATTGTCAGGCCGGGCATTGTTCGGCTGTGCTTTGATGATGGCGGGCATGCTCGTTTCCCAGCTTTACCCCTATGTTGTCAGGAACAATGCCAGGCGTTCCAGGCTTAAGAAAGAGGCCAGTGCATGATTGGCGGAGCCTCATGGATTTGTATGAAAATTCATGATTTTCAATGCGTAAATACGGATAATTGCGCACCGTAAGTTCTTCCAATCGCATGAATACGAATCTGCAAAGCTCTGATTCTTGTCAGGGTCCCGGAATTCCGGGGCTCAAGACTACCCCCTGACCGGTGATCAGGGGATGGATTTAAGAGCAGCTTCCAGGGTTCTGGTTATTTTTTCGGAAATATCCGCCGTTTCTTTCAGACGGGCCGCCACATCTTTAAGGTTGGCGGCTTCGGCCTTTTGTGCCCAGCCCCGGTAGGTGTCAAGGTGACTGTTGTTGTGGGCAATCCAGTGGTTGAGCAGGGTGGAAAGTTTTTCTTCAAAAGTCATCTCATGACCAGGTTCATGGGGGGATGTGTGGGAGTGCCCATGCCCATGGTCGTGGGAATGGGTGTGATGGTCATGCTCATGGTGGTGGTGGTGATCATGATCGTCGTGGTGATGATGGCTCATGGTAAGACTCCATTTCTATTAAGATGTTAACAGTTGTGGTTCGGAGGGAAATCCGGGAAGGGAATTCCACTCACAATGGGCATTTTGTTTAATGCCATGGTGGTTCATCTTGCATTTTTAGGTTCCCGGGGGCCATAGTCTGCAAATTTTTCCATGACCCGCTCCATTTCTTCGTCGGATAGGATAACGGGTTTTCCGATGCACTCCGCCTGGTAGCAGATTCTGGCCACCAGTTCAATCTCTTCTGCGGTATTAAAGGCTGCCGTCAGGTTTTTTCCCACCGCCACCAGGCCATGGTTGGCCAGAAGAACGGCATTATGGTTTTCAATGGTGGTTGCAATGTTGAATGCCAGTTCCGGTGTTCCGTAGGTGGCATAGGGGGCCAGGGGGACCTTTTTACCAGCAAATCCCACCAGGTAATGCACGGCGGGAATTTCCCTGTTCAGGCATGCAAAGGTGGTGGCATAGGTGGAGTGGGTGTGAACCACGGCATTGACGTCCTTTCGCTTCTCATACAATGCCGTATGAAATCCGAACTCGCTGGAAGGGCGATTGCCGCCTGCCTTGCAGGGGCTACCGTCGGGGTGTAAAAGAACAATATCTTCAGGGCTCAGAAGGGGGTATTCAATGCCGCTTGGTGTGATGGCAATGCATTGTTCCTTTCTGTTGAAACAGCTAATATTTCCCCCGGAACCCGTGGTCAGGCCTGCTTTCAGCATTTTATTGCCAAAGCAGATAATGTCTTGTCGTTCTTTTAAAAGTCTCATGATCAAGAATTGATACACTGCATTTTAATGCATTGCAAGTACTTTTGCCCTCAACGTCAATTATGTCCGTGCCCTGGGGCGGATCGGGTGACCTTTGGGGGCGGCATGAATTCATTTCCATGCTTCGTTGTGTTCGCCAGGAGATGTGGAATTGTAGTAAAAAATTATCCAGACATTTGAAATAATAGGGATTTTAATCTTTTTTGCGGCGGGTGGTTGTTGCCAACTATCTTATAAATGATGTTGTAAAATTATCCAAGTGTTGGTATTGAACACAAAACCCTCTTGGAAAGGAGACGTGTAAATGAAAATAACAGCATCTGTGAAGACTTTCTGTTTAATAACGTTGATAATGATCCCAATGATTTATTGTGATATATCCTGTGCTGAAACCGGTTATGTTTCTGATATGCTCATTTTGACGATGCGGGAAGGCCCTGGAAGTAATTTTAATGTTATCAGAACTTTAAGGAGTAATGCTTCCCTCGATATTCTGGAAAAAGGTCAGACTCATTTTAAGGTCAGAACCATAGAAGGAGATCAGGGATGGGTTGAAAAACAATACATTACCATGGAAATACCCAAGGCCATGGTCATTGAAAAACTCAACGGCAAAATAACGGCCCTTCAAAAGGCCTTGCAGGATAGTGAAGCCGCCGGTATGGCCTCTTCTGCCGGGATTAGCAAAGATTTGGAGAACTATAAAAAACGTGCTGAAGTCCTTGGGGCATCACTGGACAAAATTCAAGCAGAGAAAAAGGCCCTTCAGGAGGCAAATGACCGCCTGAATGCATCTGTTGAGCAATTAAAGTTTTCCCTTGACCAGTTGAAATCAAGCCTTGAATCCGGGGCACTTGTGACGGAAAATGAGACCCTTAAAACCGAGGTGGAAGCCTTGACCGGGAAAATAGCTTCCCTGACAGCCAAGGGGGATGATCCCCTTAAAACCGCTATGATCAAATGGTTCGTTTCCGGTGCCGGTGTGCTGCTGGCAGGGTGGCTCATGGGTAAAAGCATGAGCAGCAGTCGAAAGAAATCAAGGGGGCTTTTAGGATGATGGCGGAGGCAAAACAGATGTTTTTTTCCTTGAGTCTTCCCACAAAAATACATTTTGGAAGGGGAATGGCCCGCAGCATCGGGGGTATTATATCAGGCCTGGGCCAAAATGCACTGCTAATTTCAGGCAATGACTCCTCCCGCATCAATGAGATGGTTTCCTGTCTTGACCGGCACAATATCCGCCACACCCTTTTCTCCCAGAAAGGGGAACCCACCATTGAGGACGTGGAAAGGGGGTGTGTTCTTGCAGGGGATCTGGGGGTGGATCTTGTGATTGCCGTTGGAGGGGGCAGTGTCATGGACGCAGGCAAGGCCATTGCCGCCCTTGCGGTTAATCCCGGTGCTGCCATGACCTATCTTGAAGTCATCGGTGAAGGCCGACCCCTTACCTGTCCGTCCCTTCCCCTTGTGGTGCTGCCCACCACCGCCGGGACCGGTGCGGAGGTTACCTTTAACAGTGTGCTTGCCTCCCCGGAACACAGGGTGAAGGTAAGTCTTAGAAGTCCTTTCATGGCACCGGATGTGGCCATTGTGGACCCCGAGTTGAGCCTGACCATGTCACCTTCTGTGACGGCAGCCTCGGGTATGGATGCCCTGACCCAGCTTATTGAGGCCTTTATCTCCAATGCGGCCAATTCCCTCACCGATGCCCTGTGCCGGGAGGGTATAAAACGGGTTGGGCGCTCCCTTAAGGTGGCCCATGACAGGGGAGATGATGTAAACGCCAGAGAAGACATGAGTCTCGCCGGCCTTTTCAGCGGCATTGCCCTTGCCAATGCCGGGCTTGGGGTTGTGCACGCCATTGCCGGCCCCATGGGAGGCATGATTCCTGCTCCCCACGGGGTTATTTGCGCACATCTTTTAGGACCGTGCATGGCATTGAATCTGGCCGAAAGCCGTTCCTGTGATACACCAGCCGGCCTTGTTGAAACAAAGCTTGGGCAAGTGGCTGGTCTGTTAACAGGAAATGCGGCATCCAGGGCCGGAGATGCCATGGAATGGATTCATGAAATGACCACCCATCTGGATCTGCCCCCCCTGCGGCACTATGGTCTCACAAAAGATCACTGCAAAAGATTAAGCAAACAGGCACTGAAGTCCAGCAGCATGAAAGGCAACCCTTTTTTGCTGACCGAAGAAAAATTGCTGGCACTTTTGTGTATGCACACATGATTTTGTTCCGGCTGCCCGGTTTTTTTGATCCGGCTGAATCAATGTTTTTTCTTGGCGGTGGAGGGAATCCTGCGTGGCATTTTAATGAGAAACTTGGTGCCGATATCCGGTGATGATTTTACCTTGATTTCTCCGCTGTGCTGCTCAAGCACCTTGTTTGTGATGTAAAGCCCAAGCCCTGTCCCCTGTTTTCCCTTGGATGAAAAAAATATGGTGAAGATATTTTTCAAGGTTGCGGCATCCATGCCTTTACCATTATCTTTTACCAGAAAGATGATTTTGTCCGGCTTGATCCGGCAATGAAAAAGGATAATACGTGGTGAGGATTTCTTTGCAGAAATGCAGGCATCTATGCTGTTTTCAAGGATGTTGATAAAGGCGGACTGCAGGCTTTTCTCATCAATTTCAAAGGTGTCGTCCCGGGTTTCGCACTGCACATCCACATGGAGCCGGATGTTGTGTTTTGTGGTCGCAGGCAAAATGGGCATTAAAATTTCATCAATAAAGCTTCTGGCGGAAACGGACTGCCACACCGGTCGTCTTGTTTTGGTGTAATACAGGATATCAAGCACCAGTTTTTTTATCTTTTCGGTCATCTGATTTGAGATATCAAGCCCTTCACTGATACGGGTCATATCCCCCTTTTTAAATCCCGTGTTCAGCAGGTACATCCCACTGTCCAGGCTGGTCAAAAGCCCTTTTATTCCATGGGAGATGGAGCCGATCATCACCCCCAGGGAGGCAAGATGGTCTTCAAGGTGTCTTACTTCAGTGATATCGGTGAGCATGACAAGTACTTTGTTTATATTGCCGACCCCGTCACGAATGGGTGCCGTCCAGGACAGCACAATGTGCTTGACCCCGTCCGAGGAGATGATTTCCGATTCCAGGGCGTGGTTCTGCCCATCTTCATAAGTCTGCTGTACGGGGCATTTTCGGCAGGGATCGTCCCGGTTTTTGCAGATACCAAAACAGTACTCACCAATGTGACTTCCGAAATACTCATTGAATTTTCTGTTGGAATCGGTGATCAGGTAGTCCTTGTTCAGGGTAAAAATAAAACAGGGGACTTCATCAAAGAGCTGTTGGTATTTTTTCTCCGATATATTGTAACGACTTTTGTAGTATTCATTTTTAAACAGCAGGTCTTTTTGAATACAGATTCTGTCCATGGCCCTTTTTACATAGATATCAAAGGTGGTGCCATCGGCCGGTAGCACCATGAAATCGGCCACATCAATGCCCAGAGCGGTGATACCCATGGAAATTTCCGTGGCAGACACCATGGCGATGATGATGGTGGGGCGCATGCCGGTGGTGAGTCTTTTTAAGGTTTCAAAGTTGATGACATGGGTTCCGTTGAGGTACACAAAAAGGATCACCGGTCGTTGTTTGTGTGACAGGGCCTCCAGCAGTTGTTCCGGAGTCATGGTGACACATTCCGTGTCCTGGTAGAAATCGGAATTTTCAATGTCAATGGCGTTTTCCGGGCAGTTTACGATGCGTATGCTTTTATCTATGGGTGCATTTTCCATCACAGGGCTGCTCCATGACCTTTTGTTTTATCCCGGGGCAGGGCCGTGAGTCCATTGATGGTGGCGGCCATGTGCCCACCTCCGAATCCATTGTCTATGTTCACCACGGCAATGTTTGAACTGCAGGCGTTGAGCATGGCCAGAAGGGCCGTCATTCCCCCGAAACTGGTCCCATAGCCCACACTTGTGGGAACGGCAATCACAGGTGCTTTTACCATGCCGGCCACCACGCTTGGCAGGGCACCCTCCATGCCGGCCACCACCACGATCACCGCTGCCTGTTCAATGATTTTCCGGTGGGCAAAGAGCCTGTGGATACCGGCAACCCCCACATCAAAAATGGTGGTGACACGGTTACCCATGGCCCGGGCAGTTATGGCCGCTTCCTTGGCAACGGGGATATCTGATGTGCCGGCGGAAATAACAAGGATTTCACCGTTGTTGCGTATTTCCGGAGGGCTGTTTTGCAGCTGAAGTATCCGGGCATCGGCATCATAGATCGCTCCGGGAATATTTTTCATCACCTGGGCGGCTTTGTTTTTGCCGATGCGGGTAACCAGCACCACATCCTCAGCCATGGTCATGGCCTGGAGTATCCGGGTTATCTGAACGGCTGTTTTGCCCTGCCCGAAAATAACTTCAGGAAACCCCTTTCTAAGGGATCTGTGGTGGTCAACGTGGGCGATGTCAATGTCTTCAAAGGCCAGGTGTTCCAGCTTTTGCCTGGCATTGGCCGTGGAAATCGCTCCTTCGGCCACCTGGTTCAGAATTGTTTCAAGTATTTTGCCATTCATGTCATAATATCCTTGGGCAGTTATTGTTGTATCCCGCGCTTAGGTTGCTCTGGAAGGTAATGATTGACCCGTTACAGCCCCCTGATGGCGATTGTTTTTTTCGGGTTTGCTCATAAGCTCTTCCACTCTGGGGAGGGCAGGCGTTGTAAAATCAATGTCAGGTATTCATACATCAAAGTGATGCAAAAACCAAGAAAGATCACCGGTGCTTTCCCATTGGCGATAATTCCATTAAAATTATCACTTTCCTTTGAACTTTTGAGAAAATAGTGTAATTTTATATTCATGATACCTGCAATCCGCCGATTTTTTAAAAAACAGAATTATTCCGGCTCAGTATCTGGGGTTGGCAATGTAAATGTCTGGCCAGGTAGCCCATACTTGCCATTCAGAAGATAACCGAGGAGAAAAAATGTCCGTTGATAAAGACCTGCTCACCGCAATTTTATCCATTAACAGTGTGGAAGACCTTGATTCTCTGTTTGAGGATCTGTTCACCCCGGGGGAGCTTGCAGATCTTTCCCTTCGCTGGAAATTACTCAAAGACCTTGATCAGGGCCTGACCCAGCGAAAAATTGCCGAAAAATACGGCATCAGTCTGTGCAAGATCACCCGGGGGTCAAAAATATTGAAAAATAAAAGTTCCATGGTGTATCAATTATTTAAAGAAGTTAAGGATGAATAAAAATCTGGAATCTTCCGGGCCGGGCCTTTCAAGGATGGAACTTGCCTGGATTCTGTATGATGTGGGTAATTCTGCCTTTGTTCTGGTGATGATAACCGCCGTCATGCCTATCTTTTTCAAGGATGTGGCTGGGGCAGGGCTGCCGGATGTGGTTTCAACGGCCTACTGGGGATTTGCCAATGCCGGTGCCTCTGTTGTTCTGGCATTGTTATCCCCTGTCCTTGGAGCCATGGCAGATTACCAGGATAAAAAAAAGACCTTTTTTGTTTTTTTTATGGGAATGGGTCTTATTTTCACCATAGCCCTTGCCGGTATTGGGCCCGGCATGTGGATGCTATGTCTGATATTTTTTGTGCTGGGCCGGGTGGGCTGGGCCGGGGCCAATTTGTTCTATGACGCATTTGTGGTGGATGTAACCAGCCGGGAACGCATGGATCTTGTGTCTTCCCGGGGATATGCATGGGGATACATCGGCAGTGTGATTCCTTTTGTGTTTATCCTGTGGCTTCTCACCCGTGCCGGGGATATTTCCCGGGACGGTCTGCCCCTGGATGCTGTTCGCATGGGATTTGTGGTGGTGGCCCTGTGGTGGTTTGTCTTTTCTTTACCCCTTCTTAGAACCGTTGGGCAACGGCATTTTCTTCCCCGGCCCCCCCGCCCGGTGCGGGACAGCTTTAAAAGGCTGTGGCACACCTTTCAGAGCGTCCGTACCCATCCATCTGTGTTTATGTTTCTGGGTGCATATTTTTTCTACATTGACGGGGTGGGTACCATCATAAGTATGGCCACCGCCTATGGCCGGGATCTTGGCTTCAGCATTACCCTTCTTATTGTTGTGATCCTGTTCATTCAGATCATTGCCTTTCCCTTTGCCCTTGTCTATGGGCGGCTGGCCCGGCGGTTTTCAACCAAAACCATGCTCAACGCCGGTATCTGTGTCTATTGCGTGATTACTGTAATGGCCTTCCTGCTTCCGGAAATCCAGAACCCGAAACTCAAGGTGGGATTGTTCTGGGTCATCGCCTTTCTGGTGGCATCTTCCATGGGGGGAATTCAGGCCCTCAGCCGCAGCTTTTTTGCCCGGCTGATTCCCATGGAAAAGAGCGGTGAATTCTTTGGGTTTTTCAATGTGTTTGGAAAGTTTGCCGCCATTTCAGGACCCCTTATCATGGGAGGCGTTGCAAGGATATCCGGCCATACACGCTGGGGGGTATTGAGCCTGCTGGTATTGTTTCTGACAGGGTTGTGGCTGCTGAACCTGGTGAAGGAGGGAAGGGGGGCTTCTTCCGAATGACGGGTGTGTCTTGTCAGGCATACGCGCATTCCCCTCCAGCGCCAGGCATGGCTTAGGGACTCAGCCGGGCTTGGTCACAGCATGGGCCACCGGTCACTGTTGGTGGGCCAACGGGGTCAGGCTTGTGTTATTGTGCTTTTGACAACTAACTGTGTATAAAGACAATTTTCAACAAAAGTGTCAATAACGCAAGCCTGACCCCACCCCAGGGTGGCCCATCTTATGACCAAGCCCACTCAGCCGTTTTTAATCCACCGTTCAATAAGACCAGAAGTCAGGCATGGTAAATGGTCCTCTGGGGGGAATGAACGGTAAATAAATATATTCTGATGTCCTTATGCCTTTTCTCTCATTTCCATGAGGACCACGGAAACCTGTTTTTCCGGAGG
Source organism: uncultured Desulfobacterium sp. (assembly GCA_963674605.1). Lineage (GTDB taxonomy): Bacteria > Desulfobacterota > Desulfobacteria > Desulfobacterales > Desulfobacteraceae > Desulfocicer. Next base: position 5,446,967 of record OY771474.1, read on the forward strand.
CCCGATGGTCTGTTTTTTCATGCGGATCTGGTAGTGTTTTTCCATCTTCTGGATGAATTTGAGTGAGGTTTTTCTCATGCCTTCGGCAAGCACAATCCTGCCGCCGGGTTTAAGATATTTTTGAAACAGAAAATAAAGGCCGGGAAAATCTGTTTCCTTGAATACCACTTCTGATCCGATGATATAGTCAAATTTCCCCTGGACCATGGGCTGGTTCCAGTCCAGTTTGGCGATGCTGGCCGGATCTATATCGTTCAACAGGGCGTTGGCCCTGGCAAAATTGATGGCATCTTCATTGTACTCGGTTATGGTGATGCAATGTCCCATTTTATTCCCACACAGGCCCGCCACCCCCATTCCAGCGCCAATTTCAAGTAAACGATGATCTGGAATGACCTTCATGGTATTTAGATGGTTGGCCAGCACTGCAGTGGCTTCCCATATTTTTGACCACAAGGGGAAATCAGTGAAGAGATCATCCGGGTTGATAAAAGCATCAATTTTGCGGGGGACAAAAAGTTGTAATTGATGGCTGCCCACGGAAAATGTGGTCAGCTCTACATCATATTGCTGCTTGAACTGCTCAATGGAAAACATGATCATCCTTATTTTTTGGATTTTGGCATGGGGTACACTTAAATTAAAAACCCCCTGGAAAATATATTCCAGGGGGTTGGTTTGAACTGGTATCATCACCAGTGATATTTCCAGGCTATCTTGTCTTTTTGGCCTGTGGATGGGCTGACTGTGTCAGGTAAATCAAAATGTCACACAGCCTCGTGCCGTTAAAAAGAAAGCAGGAAGATCACCACTGTCAATGGGGTCTTATTTTTTGGGTTTGATTTCCACACGCCGGTTCAAGGAACGACCGAAGTCGGTTTTGTTGGTGGCCACCGGCTGGCTGAAACCATATCCTTCACAGGAAATGCGACCGGCGCTGACACCCTTGTTGACAAGGTAATCCTTGGCGGCATTGGCACGTTTGATGGACAGTTTCTTGTTGTAGGCAGCAGTACCTATATTGTCCGTGTGACCCATCAGGGTAATGGTCATGGCAGGGTTTTTCTTCAAGATTGCCATGACGCCGTTGAGTTCTGCAAAGCCAGCCGGTTTAATGACGGCTTTATCAAAATCAAAGAGTAAAGATCCAAGTACCCAGCAACCCTGGGCATTGACCTTGGCTCCAAGGGGTGTTCCCGGGCATTTGTCCATGTAATCGTAGACGCCGTCTTTATCTGTGTCAAGGGGACAACCATTCTCGTCCACCACAACACCTGCAGGGGTATCAGGGCAGAGATCTTTATCGTCGATTACGCCATCGTTGTCACTGTCTTTGGGTGCTGCTGCGGGAGCAGCTTTTTTGGTGAGGAATGCCTTTTTGACAAAGGCGGCCATACCTGCACCGGTCATGAGAGATTCACCCTGGTAGAATGAGCCGCATTCACCGATTTCGGCAAGTTTTTTCATCAGGTCCATGCCGGCCGCAGCATCTCCGATGAGGACGGGATAAATGCACAAAGATGTTCCAAATTTATCTTTAAGGGCCTGGGCGGCTGCAGTGGCGCTGCCGGCGGTCTGCAGACCGTCACTGACAATGATAACGGCTGTTTTGCCTTCTGCTTTGTCCAGATCCATGCCTGCAGCGTTAATGGCCTTGGCCATGGGGGTAAAACCACCAATGTTATTTATTTTTTTCAGGCCTTTATCAAAATCGGCAGTGGAATAGGTTGCCATGCCGTACTGAAGTTTGGTGGACATGGACTTATTGTTTCCAAAGGTGCGTAACCCGGCAGTCTGTCCCATTTCGGGAAGGGTCTGATTGAATCTGGAAACCAGATCAGCGGCAAGAATATACTTGTCGGTGCCCTTGCAGGTTTCTGTCATGGAGCTTGATGCATCCAGAATAACAATAAAATTTTTCACCTTTGCATCGTAGTTGGCTGCATTTATTTTAACGGGTGAGAACGCGGGTGTTGTTTTCGTGGGGCCCTGGGCAGCACAGCCAACCATGAACACCAACGATATAAAAACGATAAGTCCTTTGATAATACGTTTTTCCATGAAATTCCTCCTTTTAAAAATTTCTGGTTGTATTTCTTCTGATTCTCTTGGGGTGTGGGATGCTGACATCCTTTCAGGTCTTACAGCCTGACTGATTGGGGTTCCGGGGCAGGCAGTTCTTCTTGCTCCGAATCCGTGTAATATGTGTAATTTAACTTTATGCTTCTGATGTGTCAAGAATTTAATGGAGGAGGTGCGTAAATAAAGGGAATTTCATGGATCTTGAAAAGGTTTTGCGCTTGCATGGTGAATTTGATATATAGGATGGATTTTACCATCATCCCTACCAGCCAATAATCACTAACCAGTGTGACTGTTATGAGCCCGGGCGGTTGGTTTGACATCCTCTGTCACCGATGAAATCTTGTGCTGTCAGTATTCGGTACGGTGAACACACAATTTAAATAGAATTTAAGGACAAATCTGGTATGACCCGTAAAAAGAAAAAGATCGGATCTGACAATAAGATCTGGCAATTTTTTACCTCAGTGAAACTGACAGTGTTTGTGCTGCTCATGCTTGCCGCAACCTCTGTCATCGGAACGTTGATTCCACAAAATGCATCCCAAGCCTTTTATCTTCAAAAATATGGAGAAGTTTTTTCCTCTCTTTTTCGTGGATTAAACATCATCGATATGTACCACTCCTGGTGGTTTCTCCTGCTCATGGGACTTTTGGCTCTTAATATTATAGTCTGTTCCATTGACAGGCTTCAGCGCACCTGGAAGATTATCTTTCCTGCCAAAGTCTCATTTAATCTGGATCGGTTCCGGGGTATGGACACTGCCCATAGATTTGAAGTTGCAAATGAGGCCGGAGCCCTCCAAAAAGTCTGCCACAGTCTCATGGAAAGAACCATGGGGACGGTGACTTTGAAAAAAACAGACAACGGTGTTGCTCTTTTTTCAGAAAAGGGGCGCTGGACCCGCCTGGGGGTTTATGTGGTGCACCTGAGTATTCTTTTCATGCTTGCAGGTGCGGTGATAGGCGGCCTTTGGGGGTTTAAGGGGTTTGTCAATATTGTGGAAGGTGAAGTCGCCGATACCATTGAGGCCAGGAAAGGCCAGCATGAGCACATCCCGCTGGGCTTTTCCGTGCGATGCAATGACTTTTCCGTAAGTTTCTATGACACCGGGCAGCCCGAAGAGTTTAAATCCAGCCTGACCATCATTGATGGCGGAAAAGAGGTTCTTACAAGGGATATCATCGTCAATGATCCCCTGCGATACCGGGGAATCAGCTTTTATCAGTCCAGCTATGGCACAGCCTCGGCCAAAAACGTTCATTTAAAGTATACCAGTAAAGACAGTGGGATGGTCTACGAGCATACGCTGTCCTTTAACCAGGCGCTTACCCTTCCTGAATCCGGTGGAAAACTGGTGGTGGATCGCTTTGTCAACGATTATCCCTTCCGGGGACATAACCTTGGAGAGGGGTTTGTGGGGCGTATTATCCCCGACGCCGGACCGGAAACGGACATTTTTATTTCGGTGAGATTCCCCACGTTTGATAAGATGCGACAGGGACAGTTTGCCTTTGAGGTCGATGGCTTTGACAAGCAATACTATACAGGTCTTCAGGTAAACAAGGACCCCGGGGTGTGGTATGTCTATCTGGGGTTCCTCCTCATGATTTTCGGTTGCTGGATAACCTTTTTCATGTCCCACCAGACCAGTTGCATTTACATTACCAGGGGGGTAGGAAATGCCTGCGCAGTCATGGTGGCGGGAACCTCCCACCGAAATCCCCAGGGAATGAAGCTTAAAATTGAAAAACTTGCAGAAAAAATTAAGGATATTAAATAATGAACAGTTCCATGCTTTTATCTGTGGTTACGTTTGTCTATGCCTTTGTTTCGGTGCTTTACATCGGTGCCTGGACCTTTAAAAAAGAAATCATGGCAAAGGTGGGGTTGTATGTTCTCATTGCCGGTTTTGTGGGCAATACCCTGGGAATACTTCTGCGGTGGATTGAATCTTACCAGATGGGGTATGGCCATGCACCGTTTTCCAATATGTATGAATCCCTGGTGTTTTTCTCCTGGACCGTGGCAGCACTTTATATTTTTGTGGAATTTAAATATCGCGAACATATCATTGGTGTGTTTGCCACTCCTTTGATTTTCCTGGCCATTGCCTATGCCTCTTTGTCTCCCTCCATCGGGGACAGAATTACACCGCTTATCCCGGCCCTGAAAAGCAACTGGCTTATTGCCCATGTGATCACCTGTTTTCTGGGGTATGCCGGTTTTGCCGTGGCCTTTGGCTTCAGTATCATGTATCTTGTAAAACCCGCAGACCCCAAGGCAGGTGGGCTGACAGCAAGACTGCCATCCCTTGGCCTGATTGACGAATTGACCCATCAGATGGTCATGTTCGGTTTTCTGTTTCTTTCCATTGGTATCATCACCGGGGCGGTGTGGGCCAATTCTGCCTGGGGTACCTACTGGTCCTGGGACCCCAAAGAGACCTGGTCATTGATTACCTGGCTTATCTATGCCACCCTGCTTCATCTGAGAATGATGCGGGGCTGGAGCGGAAAACAGATTGCATGGGTCTCCATTGTGGGATTCATGGCGGTGTTATTTACCTATTTTGGTGTGAATCTGCTACCCGGTCTCCACAGTTATGCGTAGGATTTTATCTTGACAACAAATACAGTTCTTAATATAGATTAACGTTATTTGATCGGGTGGAAAACTGTTTTGCGGAAGTGACTGTGAAGCGGGTATGAAATACTTTTCACAGCGTAGATATAATGCCGGGTGGATGTGTCATCCGGCACAACTTGTGTGTTGCATCAACAATTTAATTGATGGGGTTTTCATGAGCGAATTAGAAGAGAAAACTGAAAAAGGTTCTGCAGATGCCCTGGAGTTGGGCGGATCTGAAGACCAGAAGGCAGAAGGGGATTCCGGCGTTGGAACGGGGGTCCTCTTTTTTATTGCAGCCTTTGCTGTCTGCTTTCTATCGGGGTGGTTGCTGTTTCCCAACCTGCTTTATTCAAAAAAAGAGCAACCCTTTAATTTTGATCATGCCCTGCATGTGTCGGAAATGGGTGGGTGCGATTCCTGTCATTATTTCCGCGAAGATGGCAGTTTTGCAGGTCTTCCCAAGCTTTCCCAGTGTGTGGAATGCCATGCCGAAGCCATGGGCGAAACCGAAGATGAAGCCATTTTTATTGCAGAGTATGTAGAAAAGGAAAAAGAAGTGCCATGGCTGGTTTATTCCCAACAGCCGGACTGTGTCTTTTTCTCCCATTCTGCCCATGTTGTGGGTGCCCAGATGGATTGTGTTTCCTGCCATGGACACATCGGCGAATCCACCACCTGTAAACCCTATGAAGAAAACAGGATCACCGGGTACAGCCGGGACATCTGGGGTAAAAACATCTGGGGATTTAAAAAGAACTCCTGGGACCGCATGAAAATGGATGACTGTGCAGAATGTCATGAAAAAGAAACAGGAAGCAAGGGCGCATGTTTTCAATGTCATAAATAGACAATTGCCTTTGCGTTGGAACGCTTTAAACTTTATTGAGGTATATAACCTATGAAAGTAGATAGAAGAAGCTTCTTGGGACTGGGACTTGGCGCAGCTGCTGGTGTGGCCGTATCTCCGGCAACCTGGAAACTTATGGATGATTCATCCATCTGGACCCAGAACTGGCCGTGGACCCCCGTTCCCATCGATGGAGAAGTGACATTTGAAAATACGGTGTGCAGTCTGTGCTCCGGCAACTGCGGGATCAGCATTAGAAAAATAGATGGACGTCCGGTGAAAATAGAAGGCACGGAAGGACATCCGGTCAATGGGGGCGGTGTGTGTCTTCACGGGCTTTCTGCGCTGCAGTATCTGTATGATCCCTCCCGGATTCAATCCCCCCTGATTAAAATAGATGGTGCCTGGAAGAAAGTCACCTGGGAAGAGGCCCTGGCCCATGCGGCAAAGGCCCTCGCAGACGTTAGAAAGGCCGGTAAATCCAATGCCATTGCCTGTGTCACCGGAAATGACCGGGGAACCGTTCCCGGGCTGTTTAAACGCCTGACCACCGTTCTTGGATCCAATAATTACTACACCATGGATACCATGGAAAAAACCTGGACTGCCACCGTTGACGCCGTCAACGGCGTCAACGCTGAGGTGGGCTTTGATCTGAAAAACAGTGATCTGATTTTAAGCTTCGGCACCGGATTCATAGAAGGCTGGGGGGCACCCATATACAATTTCCATGTCAACGCCCAGAGAAAAACCAATGCAGTTAAATTGATTCAGATTGAGCCCCGGCTGTCCAATACCGCTGCCGCCGCCGATCAATGGGTTCCGGCAAAACCGGGCACGGAAGCCGACCTTGCCCTTGCCATCTGCGGTATCCTGATTACCTCAGGACGCTATGATGCCCAAGGCGTTAAGGCGGATGACAAGTCCTTTGCAGCCTTTGCCGCCATGGTAAAAGATACCTATGCCCCTGCAAAGGTAGCACGGACCACCGGCATAGATGTGGGGGTCATCCAGGATCTGGCCATGGCCTTTGCCGATGCTGAAAAACCCCTTGCCATTGCCGGAAGAGGCCGGGGAGATACCGCCGGAAGCATGCGTGAATTTGCAGCAGTGTATGCCCTGAATTGCCTTGCCGGTAACATCAATGCCCCGGGGGGCCTGTGGCTCATGGATAAAGATCCCGGTGAAGTATGGCCCGCAATTGAAATGGATGGCATGGCCACAGATGGTTTTGCCAGAGCCAGATTTTCCGATAAGAACACTGTGGACGCTTTAATGGCCATGGTATCGGAATCGGAAAAAAGCCCGGTGGAGGCATTGCTGGTCTATAATGCCAACCCCTGCCACACCTTGAAAAATGCAAAAGCCGTCACCGAAGCCGTAAAGAAAATTCCGCTGGTGATCAGTTTTTCTTCCTACATGGATGAAACCACCCAGCTTGCATCGGTGGTGCTTCCCAGTCACATGTTCCTTGAACGGCGTGAGGATGTTGTGCTTTTTAACACCCTTCCCCTGGATATCACCGCATTGTCCACCCCCATGGTTAAACCTCTTTTTGATACCCGTCATCCCGGTGACAGCGTATTGTCCCTGGCAGGAGCCATGGAAGGTTCCATTGCGGCAAGTTTTCCCTGGGAAAGCTATGATGCCTGCCTTGAAGCGGTGAAGGCACCTGTGTGGGAATCGCTTTCCCAGGAGGGCGTTGTCATGAAAGATCCCGTCTCCCTGATTAAAAAAATTCCCCGGGTGGATTTTTCATTGCTCTTAAAAGATGCCGTCGCCATTGGCGCTGCAGGAGAAGAAAAAGCCTATCCCCTGGTATTGATTCCTGTGGATAATATGCGCTTGAGCCGTCAGGTGGCAGCCTCTCCCTTTGCTGTTAAGACCGTGTCTGACAGAGTGCTTAAAGGAACCCACAGCTTTGTTGACGTCAATCCGGAAACCGCAGATGCCCTCGGCTTTTCCCAGGGAGATGATGCGCTCATCACAACCCCCGTGGCCAGCGCCACTGTGAAGGTAAATCTGTGTGACGGCATTATGCCCGGTGTGCTTGCCATGGCCCAGGGCCTTGGGCATACCATGGTGGAAAACCGTTATGTAGGTGGTAAAGGTGTCAATGTAAATGAACTTGTGGGGCCTGTCATGGATGCCATATCCGGTCTGGATGCCGCCTGGGGAATCCGGGCGAAGCTTTCCAGGGTCTGATGGGTATTTCTGAAGCAGACGTTTTCCAGGAAATTCCCCTGGACTAAAGCCATGAAAACCATTGCCCCGAAAGATCCGGGCGGTTTTCAACAAAAGATGTGGATAAATTGCTAAAGAGGTTCTGATGACACAACAAAATCACGGAAATGCGCATAAATTTGGAATGGTGATTGATCTGGACAAATGCACCGGCTGTGGCTCCTGCATGGTGGCGTGCATGTCTGAGAATAACGTTCCATTTAAAGAAGATGAGTCAAATAAAAAAGACAGCATCACCTGGATGCGGGTGTACAAACTGACCAATGGAAAATCCTTTCCCGACACCGATATCTGTTATCTGCCACGGCCCTGCATGCACTGTGGTGGTAAGGGTGACCATGGCCATTCCCCCTGTGTGTCGGTGTGTCCGGCCACGGCCACCGATTATGATCATGGCACCGGCATTGTAAGTCAGATTTATACCCGATGCTTCGGGTGCCGGTACTGCATGGGAGCCTGCCCCTACCATGCTCGTTTTTTCAACTGGTGGGATCCCAAGTGGCCCGAAGGCATGGAAGAGTATCTAAGCCCCGATGTGTCTCCCCGCATGCGCGGGGTTGTTGAAAAATGCAGCTTTTGCTTCCATCGTTATCAGGCTGCAAAGGACAAAGCCTATCTTGAAGAACGGGAAACCATCGCCGAGGAAGAGTATCAGACGGCGTGCACCCAGGCCTGTCCCGCCGGTGCCATCACCTTTGGTGATCTGAATAATCCCGATCATGCGGTTCATCAGCTGGTGAATCCTGATCCCCATTATTGTGGCCGCCCCAGAAATCCCAAAGCTTTCCGTATTCTGGAACGACTGCAGACCAATCCCAAGGTGTATTATATTTCCGAGCGGGAATGGGTTCGTAAAGCCGGAGACAATTACCTGGACGGCGAATGGGAAAAGGCAAAGATGAAGCAAACCAAGGGTCATGAATAACCAACCATCAGTTAGGAGTAAATAGATATGGATTCTGCATTAATACCTAAGGGCGCAAACCGCTGTCCGTTTCCTGTGTTTGCCACCGGGATCGCGGTGGTTGGTGTGATCGTTCTGTGGGGCGTTTATGCCATGGGGCTGTGCTGGCTTAAAGGATTGAACCAGACCAACATGGATGACTATTATGGATTCGCCCTGTGGATATGGGCGGACCTTGCCGTCATCGCCATCGGTGGCGGGGCCTTTTTCACCGGTCTTTTGAGATATGTGCTTGGCATAGACGAACTGAAAAACATTATTAATCTGGCCGTGGTTATCGGGTTTATCTGCTACAGTTCTGCCCTTCTCATCCTGGCCATTGACATTGGACAACCCCTTCGTGGCTGGTTTATTTTCTGGCATGCCAATGTGCATTCCATGCTCACCGAGGTGGCCTTCTGCCTGTCTCTTTATTTCAGTGTGTTGACCATTGAGTTCATTCCACTGATTCTGGAAAATCGTCAGGTGGACAAGGTTCCATTTTTTCATAACTTAAGCCACAACATGCACGGTGCCATGGCCGTTTTTGCCGCCACCGGTGCCTTCCTTTCCTGCTTCCATCAGGGTTCCCTTGGTGGCGTTGCCGGTGTGCTTTACGGAAGACCCTTTGCCTTCCGGGAAGGACTTCTCATCTGGCCCTGGACCTTTTTTCTGTTCACCTGGTCCGCCGCTGCCTATGGGCCTTGCTTTACTCTGCTTGTGGCAAAGATGGTGGAAGGAATTACCCGGAAAAAGCTGATCAAGGATAATGTTATTCATCTTCTGGCCAAAATCTCCGGCTGGATGATCACCACCTATATTGTGGCCAAAATCATTGATACCCTGTACTGGATTTTTGTGACGGCTCCATCTCTTGGTTTTTCGGTGATGGATTTTTATACAGACAATGCCTTCTACGGTATCTGGATTCTCTTTGCTGAAATTGTTCTGGGCGGTATTGTTCCGGCTGTTATTCTCATCACAAAGAAATACCGGGAAAATTCCCGTCTGTTGCTTCTGGCCATTATTCTGGGCGTTCTGGGGGTCTGCCTCAATCGCTGGGTCATGGTGCTTCAGGTAATGGCGGTACCGGTGATGAGTTTTGATACCTGGGCACTTTATATCCCCAGCTGGCAGGAGGTGGCCACCACCATTCTGCCCGTTGCCTATGGCGTTATTCTTCTCTCCCTGGCCTATCGGTATCTGCCGGTATTTCCCCAGGAGAAGGAATTGTCTGCTGAAAAATAACTGGATTGACCTTAACACAGGGAGACATTGATATGTTGCCAAATTGCTTTGAATGGGCCTGGGATGCCGGTCATCTACTTTTCTTTGGCGGAATGTGGTACACCATTATTATCCTGAGCCTTGGAATGACCTGGTGTATTTTTAAGACCATTATGGACACCATGGCCGGAAAGGGCGGTGGCGATCACCACTGATCCGGACAATGTCCTTTTTCAACAGCCGGGGATGCAGATCTCTTAAGCGTTTCCGGCTGTGGTGCCATTTTACGCTGTAAAATACTCCTGTTTTTTTGTAATTCATGGTTTGTAAGATGGGCCTGATGGACCCTGTAAGCCGATTGGCAGGGTGAAAAACGGGTGGGTATAAACAATGACGCCGCCATGCAGTTTATGATGCATGGCGGCGTTTGTTATTTCTCAGATTTTGATCTGTCTGGTGTGGAGGTCATGGATTGCCCAGGAATTTTTTACTGATTCTATCGTAATGAAAACTTAAGAAATCTTTTTTAAGTTGTGCCGCTTTTGCAGAATCTCTCCGGGCCAGCACCTCAATTAAATCTTCCATTTCCCTGGAAATGAAATGTACTTCTTCTTCCCAGATGCCCTTATCCATGGTGATAACCCACAGTCGTAAGGTTAATTCATACAAAGACTGTGCCAGACGGTTTAATACGTTGTTTTTGGATGCATCGTATAATATATTCCTGAAGTCAGAATCCAGTCCAACCAGTTTTTTCTTGTCTTTATTGTCTTTCACTGTGGCGCATGAGCGCTGTATTTTCCTTAACTCTTCCAGATGCTGTTCTGTGATTTCTTCGGCGGCAAGTTTGCCAAGCAGCCCCTCTATCTCCCCCCGGACCTGCAGGGCATTCATCATCTGCTGAAATTCAAGCTCGGTGACCATGGTACCCATTCGGGGAAATATCCGAATCAGATTTTCATTCTGAAGCTGATTGAGCACCTCGCGAAGGGGGGTGCGGCTGACATCAAATTCTTTGCACAGGGTGTTCTCGTTGAGGATGGCACCGGGGGCATATTCCAGAAAAAGTATCCGGGATTTAATGGTTTCATATATGGCTTTATTCATCAGTATGTCCTTGGGTTATCGGAAGGGGGGAACACCTGCCAAATGCGGTCAGGGCCAGATCAATATATATCCGGTGGGCCTTTGTCCCCTTTGGCATGCCGGAAGCAAAAAGCCTGCCCCCTCCCTAATATTTTTCAAGTCAAGATAAAATACTTGAATGTTGAATTATATAAATATAAAATTCAATAGTCAACAGTTAATGTTAAGACTGAAATACCTGTGGTATGAAAAGTTTTTATTGACACGTTTTGAAAAAGCAGATACTTATCAATACTATATACAAAAATATGGGATAATGCCGAGTTGAAGAGCGACCCACGTGGGTTGCCTGCTCCAACTCGTTGTTCAGTGTGCTGCGGCGCGCATCAAACCCATTCTCAACTCGGCATTCAGTGCGCCGTAGGCGCACTGAACATGGTCTTATATGCTGTCGATCATAACATCGACCAGTCATTAGAATAGCTGACCCAATGAATTCAGGCCCGAGCTATTGAAGGCTGCGATTTTTATCAGGTTTTAGTCACTGGTTTGTATTTAAAGAAATACCTTAAGCAGAAATGTCAATAATGAAAGCCTGACCTCTCCCCATTTTCATCAGGCCATTCTTTATGTTTCAGCCCCGCATATCCAAAGGGGTTTTTGATTTTATCAGGAAGCCTGGTAATGGAGCTTTTAAAGCTGTATAAAGACGATCTATCCCCCTTCTTTACCTGCAGATGATAACAGTATTGAGCTATCGCGGTGCGGCCCCCTGCATCGTCGATGAATCCATTTAGCGAACGGTTTGAAATTATGCCACAATTAGAATTGAAAAATATTACTGTGAAATTTGGTGGACTTTCTGCTTTGTCTGATTTGAGTTTTTCCATTCATTCCGGCGAAATACTGGGCTTGATTGGTCCCAATGGTGCCGGAAAAACAACGGTTTTCAACGTGTTGACCGGTGTGTATCAGGTAACGCATGGAGATGTGCTCTTTGAAGGAGAAAGTATCCTCGGACATCGCCCCCATGAGATCTTTTCCCGGGGGGTTGCCAGGACCTTTCAGAATATTCGCTTGTTTTCCAATATGACAGCTGTGGAAAATGCCATGGTCGCAAGGCATTGTCGTTCTCGCAAGGGGATTGTCAGTGCCTTGTTCAGAACTCGTGCACAGAGGGAAGAAGAGCATGCCATTCGGGAAAGAGGGCAGCAGGCCCTTGACTTCATGGGGGTGGGTAAATTTGCAGACACGGTGGCATCAAATCTTCCCTATGGATTGCAGCGGCGGCTTGAAATCGCAAGGGCCATTGCATCGGATCCCAAAGTGCTGCTCCTGGACGAACCCGCCGCCGGCATGAATCCTTCCGAGAGCTCAGAACTAATGAAAGATATTTCGCGTATTTCGGATCTTGGTATTGAAGTACTTTTGGTGGAGCATGATATGAAAGTGGTTATGGGTGTGTGTGATCGTATTGTCTGTGTTGACCATGGCGTTAAGATTGCAGAAGGGACTTCCCAGGAAATTCAGAATGATCCCAAGGTGATTGAAGCGTACCTGGGCCAACCGGCTATTTAATAACCCAACCTTTGTCGGTGACGGATTTCTCCGGGACCATGCTTTAAATTGGAATATTTATCAAACCCCAATGTGTTTTTGATAATATAGCCATGGGATCGCTCCCGCCTGCCTTTGAAGGTTGAAATAACAACAGAAATCATAAGGAGAATCAGGATGAAAAAGAAACGCATTGCACTGTTGACCTTGGGAATGATGGTGGTTCCTTTTCTGTTAACCACTGCCTCTGCAAAAACCCTGAACATTGGTTCTATGAGTCCTCTGACCGGTCCCTATGCATCCGATGGAACCGATATTAAAAATGGTGTCCTCACCGCCATTGAGGTTTTTGAGGAAGCCGGCGGTATACCGGGGTATGACAAGATTGAACTCCATGCCCAGGATACCGCATGTGATCCGCGCCAGGCCGTTGCTGCAGCCAACAAGCTCATTAACCTGGAAGTGGCAGGAGTCATCGGTGCCTATTGTTCTTCTTCAACCATTCCGGCCTCCACCACCCTTGATGAAGAAAATATTCCCATGATAACCCCTGCCTCCACCAATGAAAAAGTTACAGACAGGGGGCTTCCGTATATGTTCAGAATGTGCGGCAGGGACGATGACCAGGCCCCGGCATCCGCAAGGTTCATGAAAGAAGCCCTTAACGCAAAGTCGATTTTCATCGTGGATGATAAAACAACCTATTCCCAAGGGCTTGCCGATGGTGTCAAAAAAAGCTGTAATGAACTGGGTATTAAAGTTGTGGCCCATGAACATGTCAACCAGGGCGACAAGGATTTCTCCGCCATACTGACCATGGCCAAAGAAGCCGATGCTGACATTCTCTACATGTCTCTCCAGGGATTCTCTCCGGGTTCCATGATGGCCATTCAGGCAAAACGCCTGGGTGTTAAATCCCAGATTGTCACCCAGGATGCCATGTTTCAGCCCAAATTCATGGAAGTGGCCAAGGATGCAGCCGAGGGCATTTACCTGACCTATGGATATACAGATCCAACCACACCTGAATACAAGGCCTTTGAGCAAAGATATGTGCCCAAGTATGGAGCCATTGCTGCCTATGCCACCTATGCCTATGATTCCGCCACAGCCCTGTTAAAGGCCATAAAAGCCGCCGGCTCCACGGAACCTGAAAAAATCAAGGCCGAATTGATGAAGATGGAATTTGACGGTGTTTCCAAGCATGTTAAATTCAAGGCCAATGGCGATACCGGGTCCTCCTATATCGCCTTTAAAATCGTTGACGGCAAATTTGTTCCCTACTGGGATCCTGAAAAAGGATTGCTTAAATAGTCCATGCCCCATGAGAAGCGCACTGCCCAACACCTTTGGGACGGTGCACTTCTCGGGCACAGTCCTCAAAAAAATCTGCACTTCGTTACAAACCGCAGGGGAAAAGTGATGATCGGTTTTGGGTCCGAATGGGCCGGATCGGCTGACCGTTGGGGACTCTGCTGTCGACATTATCATAATAAAAAAAAGCAGACAATATGGAATATTTTATACAACAATTGATCAACGGGCTCACACTTGGCGGTGTGTATGCACTGATTGCCCTGGGATACACCATGGTTTATGGTGTTATTCAGCTGATAAATTTCGCCCATGGTGAATTTTTTGCCGCCGGTGGTTACATGGGAGTTATTATTTTAAGTTATTTTGCCGGGTGTGGATATATGGACACCCATCCGGTCTTTTGTCTGACAGCCTCCTTTGCCTTGTCCATGGCATATTGTGCATACCTGGCCATTGGGGTGGAGAAAATTGCTTATAAGCCCCTGAGAAAAGAGTCCCGGCTGGCGGCACTGCTGTCAGCCCTGGGCATGTCCATCTTTCTTTCAAACGGTCTTATGCTCACCCAGGGCGTATATGACAAGGCTTATCCCAGTGAGTTGTTCCAGGGGGGCTTTGATTTTGGTGGTATGGTCACCATCAGTTATCTCCAGATGCTGATTGTTTCTCTCACCGGCGCCCTGCTCATCGGGCTCAATATTCTTGTATTCAAGACCAGAATCGGCATGGCCATGCGGGCCACAGCCCAGGATAAGACCATGTCCGCACTGGTGGCCATCGGCAGTAACCGGATTATTTCCCTTACCTTTGCCATCGGGGCTGGCCTTGCGGCGGCAGCAGGTATCATGGTGGGCCTTTACTATGGCTCGGTGCGGTATGACATGGGGTTCGTTCCCGGGATCAAGGCCTTTGCGGCGGCGGTGCTGGGGGGTATTGGAAACATTACCGGTGCCATGGTGGGGGGATTGATCATCGGTATGGTGGAAATTTTCGGTGCCGGTTATCTTTCCGGAGAATACAAGGATGTGTTCGCATTTATCATATTAATTGCGGTGCTCTATTTTAAACCAACTGGAATTATGGGTGAGAATATAGATGATACAAGAGTTTAGACGAATCTGGAAGCAATATGCCATCGGCATGCTCTGGCTGCTGGGGCTTTTATGGCCTTTACTGGGAATACACCCCGATGGCAGCCTCAGCTTTGAAGAAACTTTTACGGTGTGGCTCTATCTTCTGGCTGGGATATCCGGGTGCCTGCTTATCTATCTGGCCAATCATGGCGGGCAGCTCAATTTTATCACCATCCCCGTTAAAACCCTTAGAACACGTGTAATGGCCCTGGCCACCCCACTGCCCACATGGATGTGGCTGGTTGTGGTTTTCGTGCTGGCCCTTATTTTTCCCCAGATTACCGGCCGTTATGCCACGGATGTGGCCATCAATGTGTTGCTTTACATCTGCCTGGGACTGGGCCTTAACGTGGTGGTGGGGCTTGCCGGCATGCTGGATCTGGGCTACATTGCCTTTTATGGGGTGGGGGCTTATACCTATGCTGTTCTTAACGTCACCTATGGAGTGGGGTTCTGGATCTGTCTGCCCCTTGCGGCCTGTTTCGCATCCTTTGCCGGTTGTATTGTTGGGTATCCAACCCTTCGCATGCGGGGGGATTATCTTGCCATTGTCACCTTGGGGTTTGGCGAAATTGTCCGCATTATTCTAAATAACTGGATGGAACTCACCAATGGTCCCAACGGCATTCTGGGGGTTAAGCCCATATCTATTTTAATTCCTGTTTTTGAAAATGGATGCTCCTTTGAAATCTTCTGGGTAAAAAAACTTCAGTTCTTTTATTACTTCGCCCTGGTGCTGGCCATTTTAACCATCATCGGTGTTCACCGCCTTAATTTTTCCCGCATTGGAAGGGCCTGGGAATCCATCCGGGAAGATGAAACCGCAGCAGAACTCATGGGTGTAAATACCTTTGTTTATAAACTTCTGGCCTATGCCATGGGTGCTTTTTTTGCCGGTCTGTCCGGTGCATTTTTTGCAGCCAGAATGCGGTTTGTCAGTCCGGAAAGTTTCACTTTCCTTGAATCGGCCATGGTGCTTTGTATGGTGGTACTTGGGGGAATGGGCTCCATCCCGGGTATCATATTGGGGGTTGTGGCCCTCATTGCGCTTCCCGAGGTTTTTCGGGAGTTTGAATCCTATCGCATGCTGATTTTCGGAGCCACCATGATCATCATGATGCTGTTCAGGCCGGCCGGCTTGATCCCTGCCAAACGTGTTGGAAAAAGATCTGAAGAAAAGGAGTAAGATAAGCCATGTCGGTTGAACCCATTCTTGAACTGAAAAATGTCCATTCCGGTTATGGTACCATCAAGGCCCTCCGGGGAGTGTCTTTGAGAGTATATCCCGGTGAAGTGGTTGCCATCATCGGCGCCAATGGTGCCGGGAAATCCACCACCCTTATGACCATTTGCGGTATTGTTTTTGCCACGGCCGGTGATGTGCTTTACAATGGGCGGGTGATTACTAAGGTTTCTCCGGAAAAATTGCCCGCCCAGGGTTTGTGCCAGGTACCTGAAGGACGTCGTATTTTTCCCCGGCTCACCGTTGAAGAAAATTTAATACTAGGGGCCTTTTATCGACGGGATCAGGCCGGGATTGATGCGGATATTCAACACATGTATTCTCTTTTTCCCATTCTGGGGGAGCGGTGCAAGCAACATGGCGGAACCCTTTCAGGTGGGGAACAGCAGATGCTTGCCATTGCCCGGGCACTGATGACAAAACCAAAGGTACTTTTGCTTGATGAGCCCTCCCTGGGACTTGCCCCCATCATTATTCAGCAGATTTTTCATATTATCAAAGATATCAATGAGAAAGAGGGTACCACCATTTTACTGGTGGAACAAAATGCCAATCTGGCACTCCAGGCGGCCACCAGGGGGTATGTGCTGGAAACCGGAATGATTACCCTGGAAGATAAAGCAGACGCGCTTTTACATAATCCGGAAATCCGGAAAGCCTATCTTGGAGAATAACCATCTCCCTTTGGGTTTATCAAGGGGGGTTGGGTTGGAATAAGGCCCGAAATAAGTTGTTTTTTTCATAATTAAAAGGTAGGCTGGGACTTCATAAACAGTGATTGACTAAACACCCATTGAGGTCCTATGAAGTTCGAAAAATATCATATATCAAGTGTTATAAAAGATAATTTATCCCAGCTGGGCTTTAATCGTCCCACGGATATTCAGTATAAATCCATCCCGGCCATCCAGAGAGGGGAAGATGTGCTGGCCATCGCCCAGACCGGCACCGGCAAAACCGCAGCCTTTGCCATTCCCATCATTGATCAAATCCACAAGGCCAAATCCAGCAAGCGCTCCCTTGGTATTAAGTGTATTGTCCTGGTTCCCACCCGGGAGCTTGCCATGCAGATCGGCAGGGTGTTCAATGACATTGCCCGACACACCCGGGTGAAGGCCTTTGCCCTGTTTGGCGGGGTGGAACAGGATGCCCAGATCAAAAAGCTCCAGGACGGCATTGATGTGCTTATCTCCACCCCGGGACGCATGTTTGATCTGATTCACCAGGGCCACATACGCCTTGCCAATATCCAGACCCTTGTGCTGGACGAAGCCGATCATATGCTCGATCTTGGCTTTATCAAAGACATCCGTGCAGTTAAAAAGAGGCTGTTAAGAAAACATCAGACGCTTTTCTTTTCCGCCACCATCAATGCCGAAATCAAAAAACTTGCCTTTTCCCAAGTGAAAACCTCGGCCATCCGCATTGAAATTTCCCCGGATGATCCCGTGTCCAGAAATGTCACCCACGGTGTGGTATTTGTGGAGATGGATGACAAACGTTTTTTTCTTTCCCGCTTTATCAAAGAGCATCCCCAGAGTCGCATCATCGTTTTTGTCAGAACCCGTGTCCGGGCCGAAAGGGTGGAAAAGGCCCTGGCCCGAGAGGATATCGCTTCGTGTAATATCCACGGGGGCAGGGAGCAGGCCTTGCGCACCCATACCATGGATCAATTCAAGCAGGGTGAATTCAATGTGCTCATTGCAACGGATGTCTCGGCCCGGGGAATAGATGTGCCCAATGTGGATTATGTCATCAATTACGATCTTCCGGAAAAGGATGAAAACTATGTCCACCGGGTGGGTCGAACCGGTCGTGGGGTATCCAAGGGTATTGCGCTTTCCTTTTGCAGTGAGGGTGAAAAAGAGCGTCTCAGGGAAATTCAGGCGTTTTTGCAAAAAGATATTGATGTGATTCATCTCACCCGTTACGAGTATGATACGGTGCTGCAAAAGCCCTTGGAAAATATGGATATCCAGGAAATGATAGAAGAAAATGAATCTTTTCTGAAAGATAAAAAGAAAAAAAGGAAGAACCGAAAATGATCCGAAAAATATTATTCATGGGTCTGGCGGTGTGTGTGGCCGGACTGGTATTTTCTGGCGTTTCTGCCAATGCCGCCGGGGAAAAGATTAATATTCGTTTCAGCACCTGGCATGTACCGGCCGGGGCGGATGTCCGGAAATTATGGATTCCCATGCTTGAGGAGATGAAAAAAAGAAGTGACGGGCGGATTACCTACACCATCTACGCCGGTGGAGCCCTGGGAAAGGGACCGGAGCACTATGATATTGTAAAAACCGGATTGTCCGACATGGGATATGCCACCCTGAGCTGGACCCCGGGACGTTTTCCCCTCACCGATGTTCTTTCGTCCCCCATTGTCTGTCCGGCCAAATGGAAGGGGGTTGAGGCGGGCATGGCCATGCATGACAAGCTGCTGCAAGATGAGTTTAAAGATGTCAAGGTGCTTCACATTAACAATTGTGTCATGGCCCATCTGTGGACCACCCGGAAGGTGACCTGCCTTGACGACCTGAAGGGAATGAAAATCAGAAGTCCCGGTGGCCTTCAGACCAGAGCCATTGAAGCCCTGGGAGCCACCCCCATATTCATGCCCCTTGGCGATGTGTATCTGTCCATGGAGACCGGTGTCATTGACGGGGTGGTGACCTGTCCGGCCCTTGTCAAGGCTTTTAAACTCCATGAAGTGGCAAACTTTGCCGTGCCCACTTCCTTTGGCTGTGTGTCTGAAGGTCTTTTTGTGAATCAGAAATTCTGGAATAGAGTGCCGGCGGACCTGAAGCCCATCATTGAAGACGTGGGACGAAATGCCTACCGCATTGCCGGGATATTTGACGAACACTGGTATGAGGACACCATGGCGGGATTTGAAGAAAAAATTGAGATACTTTCCCTGGCCCCTGCTGAACAGAAAATCTGGGATGAAAAATTAAGTGCCATGCTGTTGGCCTGGGCATCGGATCTGGAGACAAAGGGTCTGCCTGCAAAAAAGGCATTGATGCAGTTTAAAGAGGAACTTGAAAAAGTGGATGTCCATTTTGATGCTTGTCCCTACTGATGCCCGCCTGGACCTTTTCCTTGCCGGATGTAAAAAAAGAACCCGTCAGCTCAACGCCTGGGCCCTTGCCGTGGGGATGGGCTGGGTGCTGGTCATGATGTGTCTGACCACCCTGGATGTGGCCGGTCGGTATTTTTTTTCACGACCTGTTCCCGGGGCCATTGAGATGAGCCAGTTCATGCTTGCCGTTTTCGGTATCCTTGGCATGGCCTATACCCATGGGATCGGTGCCAATGTCCGGGTGACCCTCTTCACCGGCAGATTACCCCGACGTCCCGGGTTATGGATAAAGGCTGTAACGGATCTTCTGAGCCTGCAGATGGTTTCCATGCTTGCCTGGTATGCCGGGATCATGGCCGTGGAGGAGTTCACAGGGGGTACCACCACTGATACCCTTGCCATTCCCATTTACCCATTATATGTTTTGCTGGCAGTGGGGGCTTTTCTGCTTGCCCTTGAAATCCTGACAGATTTCATGATCTGCCTTGTGGGGGCAGCAAGGGGCAGTCGGGGACAAATTTTCAATGATGCTGTAAAGGGGTAGGGTTTCGCCGCAATGGATCCTCACACCGTTGGATTGATGGGAATTGCTGTATTGTTTTTATTGCTGATTCTGGGAATGCCCATAGGGTTTGCCCTGGCATTTGTGGGATTTTGGGGAATCAGTTTCTTGACAGACATCTCCGTTGCCATGCCCGCCATGGTGAGATCTTTTTTCGGCACCTTTACTACTTACTCGTTCACGGTGATTCCCCTTTTTGTCATCATGGGGGAACTTGCCACGGTTTCCGGTCTCAGCCAGGGAATCTATGAGGTGGCAGACAAATGGCTGCGGCGATTGCCGGGGGGGATGGCCATTGCCACCATCGGTGCCTGTTCCGGTTTTGCCGCCATCTGCGGCTCTTCGGTGGCCACTGCCGCCACCCTGGGGCGCGTGGCGCTTCCTGAAATGAAAAAGTATAATTATGACATATACCTTGCCACGGGAAGTGTGGCGGCAGGGGGGACACTGGGGTTTTTAATCCCTCCCAGCATTGGTTTTGTGGTATATGGGATTTTGACGGAACAGTCCATTGGTAAACTGCTGATTTCAGGATTTGTTCCGGGATTTCTTCTGGCTTTGACCTATGCCCTGATCATTGTATTTTGGGTAATGCACCGCCCCCTGGCAGCGCCCCATAATCCCCAACGGGTATTATTTAAAGAGAAGGTTCTTTCGCTTTTAAAGGTGTGGGAACTCATTGTGGTGTTTTTTCTTGTGATGGGGGGCATCTATTTTGGTTTTTTTACCCCCACCGAGGCAGGCGCCCTGGGGGCTTTTTTTCTGTTTGTGGTGACCCTTTTCAGGAAAAAACTCACATGGAAGGCCCTTGTGGCCGCCATGACCGCCACCACAAAAGTTTCGGTGATGATTTTCATCATCCTTGCCGGGGCCTATGTCTTCACCTATTTCATGGCGCTTACCATGATTCCCATGGAACTTTCCATGTGGCTTGGCAAGATGAGCCTGTCCCGGTATTTCATCCTTGCCGTTATTTTAGTTATTTATCTTCTGCTTGGTTGTTTTCTGGATGCCACGGCCATGATGGTGCTTACCCTGCCGGTGATTTTTCCCACCATTGTGGAACTGGGATTTAATCCCATCTGGTTCGGGGTGATTTCGGTTCTCATGATGGAGGCAGGCTTGATTACACCGCCCCTTGGCTTGAATATCTTTATTATTTCCGGGGTGGCGGAGGTTCCCATGGAGGTTGTGTTCAAAGGAACATTTCCCTTTCTGCTGGCCATCTTCGTTGTGGTGATTCTAGTTACTGTGTTTCCCCAGATTGCCCTGTTTTTGTCAAACATCATGGGCTGATTGAGTGTTGTACGTCATTGCCGGATGTTAAAGCTGTCCAAACCCATTACCCAGCACCTGCTGTTTTATAAAAACCATCGCAAAAGGAGTTTTTCATGCCGAATTCCAGTTACTGGGCAGATGATTTTGTCACCAAGAAAACAACCATTGACCAAGCCATTAAACTGATAAAATCCGGTCACCGTGTGTTCATCGGTTCATATTGTGGAGAGCCCCAGGCCCTTGTCAAGGGCCTGGCAGATGACCATCGGCGACTCACCGATGTGGATATTGTCCGACTCATGTCCCGGGAAATAACCCCTCTTACCCGCATTGCCGATGAAACCCTTGACAAAAGCATGAGCATACGTTCCATTTACCTTGGATCTGCCAGATCCGAGGATCTGGCCAAGAACAAGCGATTCTATACCCCTGTGAACATGGCAGCCATTCCCGGGCTTTTTTCAAGCCGCAGGATTCCCATTGATGTGGCGCTGATCCAGGTGAGTCCCCCGGATGATTTCGGCTGGATGAGTCTGGGGGTTTCCGTTGATGTTACCCTGTCTGCAGCCATGGCCGCCGATGTGGTCATCGTCCAGGTGAACAACAATATGCCCATGGTGCTGGGGGAAAGTTTTATCCATGTCAATGATGTGCATGCCATTGTGGAACATGATGAAGAGTTGATGACGGTCACTTCATCACCCCCTTCCGAGGAGGCCTTAAGTATCGGCCGCAATATTGCCAGGCTCATAGAAGATGGCTCCACATTGCAAATTGGTCTGGATGCTGCCTCCCAGGCCACCACCCAGGCTCTGTCCAATAAAAAAGATCTGGGTATTCACTCACAGTTTCTCACCGATGATATCATGCATCTTTACGCCATCGGGGTGGTGAATAATCATAAAAAAGGCTTTAAAAATGGCAAGCTGGTGGCCAGTTGTTCAGTGGGAAGCCAGTCCCTTTATGAATTTCTCCATCATAATCCCGCCGTGGAATTCATGTCTTCCGAGTATGTCAATGATATCGAAGTTATTGCCCGACACAATAAAATGGTCTCCATGAATGTGGCTGTGGGGGTGGATCTGGCAGGCCAGGTGAGCTGTGAAGCCCAGGCCCATACGCATTTTGCAGGGGTCTCTGGAATATCTGATTTTATTCGGGGAGCCAATCGATCCAAAGGGGGTAAATCCATCATCATGCTCAATTCCACCACGGAGGATGGAGAAGAAAGCCGCATAGTTCCCTTTATGGAGAACACCGTCATCACCGTTCCAAGGGAAGATGTCAGATATGTGGTCACAGAGTATGGGGCGGTAAACCTTTTTGGTAAAAGTACCCAGGACAGAGCCATGGGACTGATCAGCATTGCCCACCCTAAATTTCGGGATGATCTGCTTAAAAAAGCCAAGGAACTGGGAATGGTGGGAAAAGAAAGAAGTCTTGGCGAATCGGTGTATGGGGTGTATCCGGTGAAACTGGAAGAGGTATTGGATATAAAAGGCCAGGTTATTACCTTTCGTCCGGCAAAGCTGGTGGACGAAAGAAGAATCCAGGAGCATTTTTATCATCTGGACAAAAAAGATGTGGTGTCCCGGTTTTTCAATGAGCGTACCCATTTCTTAAGGGATGATGTGGAGGTGATGAGCCAGATTGATTATAAACGCAATCTAACCATCATCGCCCTTGTGGGAGAGATGGGCTTTGACACTGTGGTGGGCATCGGCAGTTACTACCTGGAGCCGTCCACCAATATGGCAGAAGTGGCTTTTTCCGTCAGCCGGGAATATCAGAGTATGGGGCTTGGCCGCATTCTTATCCGCAAGCTGGCAGAAGCTGCCCGGGATCGCGGTATAAAAGGGCTTTTTGCCATCACCTCACCGGGGAACACCAAGATGGTCAAGTTGTTTAAAACCTTGCCGTATAAGATCACTTCCGAGTTGGATGAAGATATTCTGTTGAAATGCCTTTTTGATAAATAACCCAACTTTCGGCATCCTTCATTTGCCAGTTTACACATCTTGGAGCAAGAATTCCATTTTTCGGGAAGTATTGCTCAAAATTGTAAATTACTCTGGGGTTGATATGCAGGATGCCCAATTTTTGAACTTCGGTGTTGATGAACGGTATCAGGCAATGCCGAATCCTTGGCAAGAAAAATATCCACAAATAAAAAAAGAGCTGCATCCCAGAAGATGACAACTCTTTTTTTGTGGTGCCCAGGAACAGAATCGAACTGCTGACACGGGGATTTTCAGTCCCCTGCTCTACCGACTGAGCTACCTGGGCCCGCCAAAAACAATGCTGTTATAGTTTAATGCGGTGTGGGTGTCAAGGGCTTTTTTGGCCAAGGTCCCCAAAGTAATGCTGCACAAGGGCACAGGCTGTCAGGGATGCTGTTTCGGCCCGTAGGATTCGTTTTCCAAGAAAAAAGGCAGAAAACCCGGCATTGCCGGCAGCGTCGATTTCTTCCCGGGTAAATCCTCCCTCGGGACCGATGAGCACAATTATTTTCCGGGGCAGGGAGCCTGGTTCATCGGTGATGTTGCCAAAGGGAACACAGCCCTTTTCCCAGAAGGCAATTTTTTTATCATGTTCCTGACTGAGAGTGAGTAGTTTTTCAAAGGTGACGGGTGTATCAATTTGCGGCAGTCGGGTTCGTTTACATTGTTTCATGGCCTCTTGGGAAATCCGTTGCCATCTTTCCACCCGGGCTGAAAGCTTTCCCGGATCAGGACGGGGAATGGACCGATGGGCAAAAAAAGGAATCCATCGAGTGATACCAAGCTCTGTGAGATGCCGGATCACCATGTCCATTTTTTTATCCTTGAGCATTCCCTGGGCCAGGGTGATGGACACCGGGGACTCACCATGTGAAACGGTCCGGGAGATCAGATCCATCGTAACACCCTGGGAATCCATGGAAATGATGCGGGCCTCCCAGCACACCCCCTTGCCGTCGGCAAGTTCCACATGGTCTCCCGGGGACAGTCGAAGAACATGGGTCAGATGTCTGGCATCCTGTCCCTGGATGACAGCTGTTTTTTTTTTGATGTCCTGCTCTCTTATATAAAATCGATGCATGGGGCTTCCTTTTCATTCCGGTTTGGTTGACAGGGCTTGACACAAAAAGATGCCTTTGATATTTCAGTTGTGTCCGAGGTGAACAATAATTTTATTATGAGCTGGTGTCAACAGCTTGTCAGGAGATATTCATGGTGGACGCACAAGACCTTAAAATGGATGATATCCCAGAAATGGATGATATCTTGGAAATTGATCCCGATGGGGAGATTATTGAACTGACCCAGATTGTTGACGACGATGCCCTTCTTGACGATGTGATAGAGCTCACAGACCCTGTGACGGAGGATGTGCATTCCCCCCAGGAGATCATGGACCAGAGCGGAGCTGACTTTTCCGAAGAGGCTATCCGCAGTGTGCTTGAAAAAATAATTGATGAAAAATATGGCCATCGCATGGAAGCCCTTTTTTCAGAAATGATTTATAAAGCGGTGGAAAAAGAAATGGAAAGATTTAAAAAATCTTTCTTAAGCGCCCTTGAAGAGAAATAACAGGCGTGGTGTTATTACAAACTCCCTGGTTTCAGCCTTGACTGAGCAATGGGTTGTATTGCAAATGTGTTTGATTTTGAAGGGGAAAGACTATCTGTCCCCTTTTTTTATTAATATGTTTTTAGGAGTTAGTGTATGAGTTCTGATTCTCTTGACAAAGGATATGATCCTTCCGGAATTGAGGAAAAATGGTACAGCTACTGGGTGGAAAACGGTTTTTTCAAAGCCCGTGAAAAGAGTGATCAAAAGGCCTATGCCATTGTGATTCCTCCCCCGAATGTCACGGGGGTCCTCCACATGGGCCATGCCCTGAACAACACCGTGCAGGACATCATGTGCCGCCACAGAAGGCTTTGCGGAGACAACGTCCTGTGGATGCCGGGAACGGATCACGCCGGTATTGCCACCCAGAATGTTGTGGAAAAAAATCTTGCACAAAAAGGGGTGACAAGGGACCAGCTCAAGAGAGAAGAATTCATTGAAGAGGTCTGGAAGTGGAAGGAACAATCCGGCGGGGCCATCATCAATCAGCTCAAACGGCTGGGTGCCTCCTGTGACTGGGACAGAGAGCGATTTACCATGGACGAGGGGCTGTCCGATGCCGTCAGAAAGGTGTTTGTAAGACTCTATAAAGAAGAACTTATTTACCAGGGGCTTTATATCATCAACTGGTGTCCCCGGTGTAAAACCGCTCTGTCCGACCTTGAAGTGGACCATGAAGAACAGGACAGTTTTCTTTATCACATCCGGTATCCCTTTGAAAATGGAAAAGGGGGGCTGGTGGTGGCCACCACCCGGCCTGAAACCATGTTTGGAGATACCGCCGTAGCACTCAATCCTGCGGATGAACGATATGTGGATTTAAGCCAGGAAAAGGTGTGCCTGCCCCTCACCGACCGTAAAATTCCCATTATCCGGGATGATTATGTGGATACCAGCTTTGGTACCGGTGCTTTAAAGGTGACACCGGCCCATGATCCCAACGATTTTCACATCGGCCATCGCCATGGGCTGGAAAGCATCAAGGTCATTGATGATGACGGCAACATGACCGATGGGGCCGGACCTTTTAAGGGGCTTGATCGTTTCGAGTGCCGCAAAAAAGCACTGGCAGCCCTGGAGGCCGAGGGTTTTCTGGTGAAAAAAGAACCCCTGAAAAATTCCGTGGGCCACTGCTATCGCTGTAAGTGCGTGGTGGAACCCTCCCTTTCCAAGCAATGGTTTGTGAAGGTGGGACCCTTGGCCAAAGAGGCAAGCGATGCCGTAAGGGACGGCAGAACCCGCATTATCCCTGAGAACTGGTCTAAAACCTATTTTGAATGGATGGACAACATCCAGGACTGGTGTATATCCCGGCAGATCTGGTGGGGGCACCGTATTCCTGTATGGACCTGTCAGGCCTGCGGTAAAATGATGGTGGAAGAGATCGATCCCACGGTATGTGACAGCTGCGGCTCGGCGGAGCTGATTCAGGAAACCGATGTGCTGGACACCTGGTTCAGCAGCGCCCTGTGGCCCTTTTCCACCATGGGATGGCCGGAAAACACTGAGCTTTTAAAAACCTTTTATCCCACCAATGCCCTGGTGACGGGGTTTGATATCCTGTTTTTCTGGGTGGCCCGGATGATGATGATGGGAATTCATTTCATGGATGAAGTCCCCTTTAAAGATGTTTATATCCATGCCCTGGTCAGGGATGAACATGGCAAAAAAATGAGTAAATCCAAAGGTAACGTCATTGATCCTTTGAAGGTGATTGATCAATATGGTGCGGATGCCTTCAGGTTTACCCTGGCAGCCTTTGCCGCCCAGGGTCGGGATGTGAAAATGTCCGAAGACCGGGTGGAGGGCTATCGCAATTTTGTCAATAAGCTGTGGAATGCGGCTCGGTTTACCCTGATGCATCTGGAAAAAGGGGAGGGTGAAATGGATGGTAAGCAGTTTGCCGCCCCGGAAAGATGGATTCTGTCCCGGGCCACTGCCACGGCCCTTGCTGTGCATGAATCCATTGAAACATTCAAGTTCAATGAAGCGGCCAGTGCCGTGTACCAGTTTACCTGGCATGAGTTCTGTGACTGGTATGTGGAAACCGCCAAACTCGCACTTTACGGTAAGGAAGGGGAAAAACGATGCCGGGCGGTGAAGGCCGTCATCACCGAGGTGTTGAAAAACACCCTGATCATGCTGCACCCCTTCATGCCCTTTGTCACAGAAGAAATATGGGATAAACTTCCCACCACAGCGGGTTCCATCATGTCCGCCCGGTTTCCAGGGATTGACCAAAATGCCCTTCTGGTACGGGATGAAGCTGTGGAAACTGACATGGCCCATGTGTTTGGGGTGATTTCCGGTATTCGAAATATTCGCAGCACCATGAACATTCCGCCCTCCATGGAGCTTGGGGTGAACATGCAGACCCTGGATGCCCATGAACGAAGAATTATTGAAGAAAACCATGCCATGATCAAAAATTTGGCCCGGCTGAATCGTCTTGAGGTTACGGATTCAGGTGAGGCCCCCCCATCTTCGGCCACTGCCGTGGTCAACGGTACGTCCATCTATGTGTCTTTGATGGGGGTTATTGATTTTGCCAAGGAGGCGGCCCGCCTTGAAACCGAGATTGCCAAGGTCACCAAAGAGCTGGTTGCCGTGTCCAAACGCCTTAATAATGAAAGCTTTCTTGAAAAAGCCCCTGAAGACGTGGTGGATAAGGTAAAGGTCATCCAGCAGGGTCTGGAAGAAAAAAATGATAAACTTAAGGAAAACCTTGTGCGTATCAATAAAATAGCCGGATAAATAAACAGGCGGGGGCAGGGGGGCAGCATTGCCTGTCCCTGTCCCCTTTCTGCCCTGAGACTTCATCTGTGCTCCCCCCTTCCGTGGTTGTCCTTGCCACGGGTTATTTCCCGGCATTTTATTGGCCGTCATGCCTGTAATTGCATCCCATCCTGTGCATCTTTCTTGACACAATGTAATTGTACTGTTAAAAATAAGACTTGATTTGCAATACCCGAATTAGAAGTCAACATTCCCTGAGATAAGGGAGTCAGCCGTTTTAAATCCACCGTTTAATCAGGTTAAAATTTAAAAAAGAATCCTTGCCCGGGTTTTGTTATTGGTAAATCAGATAAGATCTGACTCCAGCCCAATGTGGCCTAAGTTGTGACCAATCATTTTTTTATTGAGCCTGTGGCTGTTTTCCTATGTCTTTTATACAATGATATCAACATTCTGCTTGAGGTTAATTTGTCTGTAAAGATAGAAAATATTAGAAATTTCAGTATTATTGCCCACATTGACCATGGAAAATCAACCCTGTCCGATCGCCTGATTCAGCTGTCAGGAATTATTGCCGATCGTGACTTCAAGGATCAGATTTTGGATTCCATGGACATAGAAAGGGAACGGGGAATCACCATTAAAAGCCAAACGGTGAGCCTGCCATACAAGGCCGCAAATGGTCAGACATATTTGCTCAATCTCATCGATACCCCCGGTCATGTGGATTTTTCCTATGAGGTATCCCGGGCCCTGGCCTCCTGTGAAGGGGCTTTTCTGCTGGTGGATGCAAGCCAGGGGGTGGAAGCCCAGACCCTGGCCAACATTTACCTTGCCATGGAACATAATCTGGAAATTGTGCCGGTGATCAACAAAATTGACCTGCCATCGGCGGAAATCCAGTGGGCCAAGGACCAGATTGATGAAGATCTGGGGCTTGACGGAGAGACGGCCCTGCAGGTATCCGCCAAGACAGGGCTGGGGGTGGAAGCGGTATTTGAGGCTGCAGTTAATCTTATGCCCTCCCCCACGGGTGATCCGGCGGCTCCGTTACAGGCATTAATATTTGATTCCCATTATGATCCCTACCGGGGTACCATTGTCCATGTGCGGGTTTTCCAGGGTAGCATAAAAAAGGGGGATAGGATCGAATTTTTATCCAATAATTCCCGGTACAAGGTGGAAGAGGTGGGCTTGTTTCAGATTTTAAGAAAACCCATGGATAAACTGGAAGCAGGCCAGGTGGGCTATCTCATTGCCGGTATCAAGACCATCCGTGATGTGAGCTGTGGCGACACCGTCACCCTTGCAGAGAATCCTTGTGTGAAACCCATGCCGGGATTCCGGGAACCCAATCCGGTGGTGTTTTCATCCATGTATCCGGTGGCCTCCGATGATTATGCCGAATTGACAGAGGCCCTTGAGAAACTAAAACTCAACGATGCCTCCCTGGTGTTTGAAAAGGATGCCTCTGCTGCCCTGGGCTTTGGTTATCGCTGTGGATTTCTGGGCTTGCTTCATCTGGAGGTGGTCCAGGAACGGCTGGAACGGGAATATAATATATCGTTGATTCTTACCTCACCTTCTGTTCAGTATGAGATCACCCGGAGTGACGGCACCATTGAGATCATAGATAATCCCTCCCTTTATCCTGATCCCATGGAGATTGAGAAAACCCGGGAACCTTACATCAAGGCATCCATTATTATTCCGGACAGGTACATGGGGGCCGTCATGCAGGTGTGCCTGGAACACCGGGGGGTGAGCACCAACTACCAGTATCTTACCAGTAACCGTATTGAGATGAAATTCACCCTTCCCCTGGCCGAGGTGGTGTATGAGTTTTATGATCGACTCAAAAGTGTTACCCAGGGCTATGGATCATTTGATTATGAAATTGCCGGATACCAGGAAACCGATCTTGTGAAACTGGATTTTCTGGTCAACGGAGAGCGTGTGGATGCCCTGTCCCAGCTGGTACACCGGGACAAGGCCGTGGATCGCGCTCGCAATGCCTGTAAACAGCTCAGGGAAGAAATTCCCCGCCAGATGTTTAAGATTGCCATACAGGGGGCCATTGGTGGTAAGATCATTGCCCGGGAAACGGTATCTGCCTATCGCAAGGATGTAACGGCCAAATGCTATGGCGGTGATATTTCCAGAAAGCGTAAACTCCTTGAAAAACAGAAGAAAGGGAAAAAACGCATGAAAATGGTTGGAAATGTGGAAATTCCCCAGTCGGCCTTTCTTTCGGTGCTTAAGTCCGGTAAATAGTGACTACCCCTCCTGGATCGCATATTCAGGAGTTGGTTCTAACGTATGTACTCAATAACTCGGGGTGATAAAGCTTGTTTCGCCTTTAAATGCCGGATGATATTTAAAATAAATACATGAATACCCTAACTTATTAAAGGCTTACGTTGTAACTTGGCCAATTTGGGGTGGGGTCGGGGCTTGCTGGCACCGACTGACCGAGGGGGACGACGTTGGCCCCCCAGATTCAAAAGGGGGGATTTCCTGGCGAAATGTTGAAGGAAAGTTCAACCATCTGCCCAGGATAAAAAATGTGAACATTGACTAAAAGTTCTGGTCAGTCTGTGGATAACTTGATATATTCATGAACACCGTTCATGGCTTTAAACTCATCATTTTTATCCACAGGAGGAAGGTTTTATGGTAAGAAAACTATTTGTTTTAGTGCTGGCCGGACTTGTTTTTGGTGTAATTTCAGGAGTTTATGCTGCAGAGCTTCAGGGGGTTAATTTCCCCGAAGAAAAGGTTGTGGCGGGCAAGACCTTAACCCTTAACGGGGTGGCCCTGAGAAAGGCCCTGGGGTTTATCAAGGTATTTGCCGGGGGATTTTATCTGGAAACCCCCACAACAGATGGGGAGATTGCCATAGAATCCGAACAGGTGAAGTATTTTTATCTGGAATATCTCACATCCAAGGCCACGGCCAAAAAACTTCAGCATGGGTTCATGGAAGCCATGGAAAAAACCAATCCTCCGGAACTGCTTGAAGCTCAGAAGGAAAACATCGCCCTTTATGCCTCCTGGCTGGATCAGGACATGAAACCCGGGGGTACCTCAGAATCCATCTATGTTCCGGGCAAGGGGCTGACCTTGATTTTAAACGGACAGGAAAAAGGCACCATTAACGATGTCACCTTTGCCCGGATGTATTATCGTTACAGCCTGGGTGAGAAAGCCGACGCAAAGCTTAGAAAAGGTTACCTCGGGTTGTGAACATGCGGGGATGATCTGTTCCAGCTTCGGGAAAGGGTTTGATTGGCTGCATTCCCATTTTAAATCTGGCCGGCCTGAAATGTATTTCTGCCCTGGAGCCGGTTAATTGTATTTAACCGTTTCCGGATTGCCACAAAAGGCATTCCCCGGAAACGGTTTTTTTTATTGAAAATTACAGACTTTCTTTTCGCATGGCTCCAGGATTTTCCTTCAGATATTCCAAACGATTCAATCCATTGATGTAGGCCAGGGCACTGGCGGTGAGGATGTCGGGATCAGCCCCTTTGCCCAGGGCCACAATGCCGTCTTCGCTCAGTCGAACAGTTACTTCACCCTGGGCATCGGTGCCGGCGGTGAGTGCGCTGATGGAGAAGCGCAGCAGATCTGATTTTGTATTTGTAAGTTTCGAAATGGTGTCAAAGATTGCGTCAATGGGACCATTGCCTTCGGTGGTGGCCTTAACGGTGCGGTTATGGATTTTCATGTGCACCGTGGCACTGGGAAACACCGTTGTACCCGTGGATACATGGAGATATTCAAGTTTAAAAACATTGGAGCTTCTCAGCACACCTTCATTGATCAGCGCCTCAATATCCTCATCCTGGATCGTTTTTTTTCTGTCGCACAGATGTTTGAATTTCTTAAAAACCGTTTCCAGTTCCTCGTCGGAAAGATTGTATCCCATGTCGGCAATGTGTGTATTTAAGGCATGACGTCCGGAGTGTTTGCCAAGGACCAGGGAGTTCTTGTTCAGCCCGATGGTTTCAGGTTTCATGATTTCGTAGGTCATGGGGTTTTTTAATACCCCGTCCTGGTGAATACCGGCCTCGTGGGCAAAGGCATTGGCCCCCACAATGGCCCGGTTGGGTTGAACCAGAATACCGGTGATCATGCTCACAAGACGGCTGGTGGGATAAATCCGTGTGGTGTCAATGGATGTTGTTTCCGGGAAAAAATTGGGGCGGGTGTTCAGGGACATCACCACCTCTTCCATGGAGGTGTTGCCGGCCCGCTCCCCGATGCCGTTGATGGTCACCTCGGCCTGGCGTGCCCCGGCCCGGATGGCGGCCAGGGTGTTGGCTGTGGCAAGACCCAGGTCATTGTGACAGTGAACACTTAATATGGCTTTATCCATGTTGGGAGTATTTTTTAGTATATATCTCACCAAATCACTGAACTCACCGGGAATGGCGTATCCCACTGTATCCGGCAGGTTCAAGGTGGTGGCGCCGGCCTCAATGGCTGCCCCAAAAATTTTGCACAGGAAATCCGGGTCACTTCTGGACCCGTCTTCAGCGGAAAATTCCACATTGGATGTCAGGGATGCGGCATGGGATACGGCCTTTATGGCTGCTGCCACCACCTCATCCCGGGACATTTTAAGTTTATACTGCATGTGAATATCCGAGGTGGCAATGAAGGTATGAATTCTGGGATTTACGGCATGTTTCACCGCATCCCAGGCCGTGTTTATATCCTGTTCTGATGCCCGGCTCAGGGCCGCCACCTGGGTTTTTTTCAGGGCCTTGGAAACCATCTGTACGGCCTTGAAGTCCCCTTCCGATGCTGCGGGAAATCCTGCTTCAACGACATCCACCCCCAGGGCTTCAAGCTGGGTGGCAATACGCACTTTTTCCGCTTCGTTCATACTGGCTCCGGGCGACTGCTCGCCGTCCCTGAGGGTGGTGTCAAAAATAATAATCCTGTTGTCTTTATTCATGGCTGCCTTCTATATATTGTCTTGTGGTTAAAATTTCTGTTTTATATCAGGATCGGATGTTTATTATTCCTGATTTATGAGTTAATGTTCATATAAAAAAGTAGTTACTGGTTACGGGGTTATAGGTACTAACCGCGGCTGCTTTTTCATAATTCGTTGTGTCAGACAGGGCATGTGGTTTTTTTTTTATATGAAAAGGTAGCCTTCAAGTCTACCTCAGCAGAGCCCCTCCCCCGAGGGGCAATAGGAACCGGACAATCGAGCTGTCTACAGTTCCGGTCCGGGAGCATTGCCCGTCGGGGGAGGGGCGGCATAATGCCAATAACGCAAGCCTGAGCCCTCCCAAAAGTGGCCGATGTTGTGATCAAGCCCTTTTTACGGGTTGATTGTCCAGGGACAGTTTATACTGAAAACTGTCGGCCAGGGCTTGCCAGCTGGCTTCGATGATATCTTCGGAAACCCCGATGGTGTTGAATATATCGTTTTCATCCCGGGATGAGATAATGACACGTACCTTGGCATTGGTACCGGCGTCGCCTTCGAGCACACGAACCTTGAAGTCTACCAGATGCATGGCATTGAGATCGGGAAAAATGTTGGTCAGGGCCTTTCGAAGGGCATTATCCAGGGCACTTACCGGGCCGTCTCCTTCGGCTGCTGTGATTTCAACGGTGTCCCCCACACGTATTTTAATCAGCGCATGGGCGTAGCAGGGCCGTTCCTTGTCCTTTTCAATGGTCACCCGGAAGGATTCAAGATCAAAATGGGGCTGGAATTGACCTGTGAGTTTTTCCATGATGATTTTGAGCGATCCTTCGGCCACATCAAACTGATACCCGTCATCCTCAAGATCTTTGATGATGGAAACAATGCTTTGCTGTTTCCTGGCATCCAGATCAATGCCAACCCCCAACTCCCGGGCTTTGTATTGAATATTGCTCTTGCCGGACTGTTCGGACACCAGTACCCGCCGGGTATTGCCCACAAGGACAGGGTCCATGTGCTCATAGGCCCGGGGCTCCTTCATGACGGCACTGACATGGATGCCCCCTTTGTGGGCAAAGGCGCTTTGCCCCACAAAGGGACGACTGTTAAGGGGAATCATGTTGGCGGTTTCACTGACAAACCGGGACAGGGTTCTGAGTTTTTTCAGGTTGTCAAGGGAGCAGCAGTCCATGTGAAGCTTTAAGCGCAGCACCGGGATGATGGCGGTGAGATCGGCATTGCCGCATCGTTCTCCATATCCGTTGATGGTGCCCTGTACCATGGTGGCTCCGCATCGCACCGCAGCAATGGAGTTGGCAACTGCCATGGCACAGTCGTTGTGGGCATGGATGCCAAGCATGATGGGCTTATCATGGTGTTGTTTAAAAAAGAGGTCCACCTCCCGGGTGATTTTTTCGATGTCATGGGGCAGGGTACCTCCGTTGGTGTCGCACAAGATCAAAGTGGTACAACCGCCTTCAACAGCTGCTTTCAGGGTTTTCAGTGCATATTCCGGATTGTCTAGATACCCGTCGTAAAAATGTTCTGCATCATAGAAAACGGTCATCCCATGATCAATGAGAAAGGCGACACTGTCTTTGATCATAGCCAGGTTTTCTTCAAGGGTGTTTTCCATGATTTTGACATGGAGATCCCATGATTTTCCAAAAATAGTCAGGGTCTTGGCACCGCAGTTGACAAGGGCGTTGAGGTTTGCATCCGCTTCCGGGGCGGTGTTGGGCCGCCGGGTGGAACCAAAGGCCGTAATCTCACTGTTTTTAAACCGGGTGCTGGCCGCCAGTTCAAAGAAACGCCGGACATTGGGATTGGCCCCCGGCCATCCCCCCTCAATATAGGAAATACCCATATCATCCAGTCGAAGGGCGATTCTTATTTTGTCTTCGGGGGAGAAGAAAATATTTTCCCCCTGCATGCCGTCCCGCAGGGTGGTGTCGTACAAGGTTATTTTTTTCATGGGATCTCTTGCCCTTCTATAATTTTTTCTTTTCCCGGGCCAGTGCGATGGAGCCGGTTCGTGCTGTTTCAATGATTCCCATGGGTCTTAAAAGATCAATGAAGGCTTCCAGCTTGCCCTCGTCCCCGGACATTTCAATGGTGTAATGATCCGGCCCTACATCCACCACCCGGCACCGGAAAATATCCACAATTCTGAGAATTTCAGCCCGCTGTTCCGGCCTTGCATGGACCTTGATGAGAATGAGGTCCCGCTGGACATATTTTTTTTCGGTCAGATCACTGACGGTGATGACATTGATCAGTTTATGGAGCTGTTTTTTGATCTGTTCAATGATGTGTTCATCCCCATTGGTGACCATGGTCACCCTGGACAGCTGATGGTTTTCCGCCGTCTGGGCCACGCTGAGACTTTCAATATTGTATCCCCTGCCACTGAACAGGCCGGCGATGCGGGAGAGCACCCCCGGTTCATTGTCCACCAGTATGGACAGTAAGTGTTTTTCTATTTTCATATTTAATCCCTTTAGGGGGCCGCCTTTGAGGCCCCCGGCAAGTGACGGAAAGAGTTCAGGTCTGTGAGAGCCATTTTCAGGGCTGATTGTGCCTGCACCCTTGCCGTGATTAATGACAGCTGGAATCCACCTGCCAGGTTTTTTTATACCAGAATCATTTCTGTTATGGCCCCACCCGCCGGTACCATGGGGTATACCAGTTCCTCGCGTTCCACCACAAATTCCATGATTACGGTGCCCGGCCGTTCAAGGCCCTCTTTAAGAACGGATTCAACCTCTTCTGGTCGTTGGGTTCTAAGACCCGTAGCCCCATAGGCCTCGGCAAGCTTTATAAAATCGGGACTTTTTTCCATATTGGTGGAAGCGTAGCGTTTCTCATAAAAGAGTTCCTGCCACTGGCGCACCATGCCAAGATACCGGTTATTGAGAATCACGATCTTAACGGGCAGGTCTGCTTCAATGGCGGTCATCAGTTCCTGGCTGTTCATCTGGATACTGCCGTCTCCGGCCACACACACCACCAGTTTGTCCGGGCAGGCGGCCTTGGCACCAATGGCGGCGGGCAGGCCAAATCCCATGACCCCAAGCCCCCCGGAGGTGATAAAGTGGTTGGGGTGATCAAAATGATAATACTGGGCCGTCCACATTTGATTCTGGCCCACCTCGGTGGTGATGATGGCTTCGGGACCTGCAAGCTTGTGCAGGGTGTCAATGACAAACTGGGGTTTGATCACGTCGGGGCCCTGTTCAAACTTCTGGGGAGAGGTGGCTTTCCACTGGGCAATCTGGTCAAGCCAGAGGTCTCGTTGGGTGGTGCTTCCATTGATCTGGGAGATCTCTTCTTTTTCCAGCAGTTCATTGAGCAGTCCCAGGCTGATTTTGCAGTCCCCCACAATGGGGCAGGTGGCTTCAACATTCTTGTGGATGGAGGTGGGGTCAATGTCAATCTGCACAATGGTGGCCCCGGCGGCAAATTTGTCGGTGCGGCCGGTGACCCGGTCATCAAAGCGCACCCCTGCTGAAATCATGAGATCACAATTGCTGATGGCCATGTTGGCCCGGTAGGTGCCGTGCATGCCGGGCATGCCAAGCCACAGGGGATCTGACCCTGGAAAGGCCCCAAGCCCCATCAAGGATGCTGTCACCGGCATCTGGGTTAACTGGGCCAGGCGGGTGAGTTCCGGGGCGGACTTGGAAAGCACCACCCCCCCTCCTGCAAAAATAAGGGGCTTTTTTGCCTTTTTAATCATTTTCACCACCTTGGCCAGTTGCTTCTTGTTGGGATCATAGGTGGGACGATATGATTTCAGATTTACCTCACCGGGATCTTTAAACTCAACGGTGGCTGCCATGATGTCCTTGGGCAGATCCACCAGCACAGGCCCGGGTCTGCCCGAGGTGGCAATGTAAAAGGCATCCTTGATGGTTTTGGCAAGTTTTTTGATATCCTTGACCAGGTAGTTGTGTTTGGTGCAGGGCCGGGTGATGCCCACAATGTCCACTTCCTGGAAGGCATCATTGCCGATGAGACCCGTGGGAACCTGGCCGGTGAAAATAACCACCGGGATGGAATCCATGTAGGCCGATGCAATACCGGTGACCGTGTTGGTGGCACCTGGACCGGAAGTTACCAGGGCCACCCCCACACCGCCCCTGGCCCGGGCATAGGCATCTGCCATGTGAACGGCCCCCTGCTCATGGCGGACAAGGATGTGACGCAGATCCTCGTGTCTGTCAAGTTCGTCATATATATCAATGACCGCCCCACCAGGGTATCCGAAGATGGTGGTGACACCCTGGTCTTTTATCATTTTTATCAGGATCTGCGCGCCTGTCAGTTTCATGTTATTGCTCCTTTAAGATGGCACCATTACCGGCGGAGGTCACCTGCCGGGCATATCTTGCCATGTATCCCTTTTTGATTTTGGGTTCGGGTTTCTTCCACTGGGAAAGCCTATGATTGATTTCTTCATCGGACACTAAGAGTTCAATGGATTTCCCCGGAATATCAATTTTAATCTGATCATTTTCTTTTACAGCGGCAAGGACGCCGCCCTGCATGGCTTCCGGGGAAATATGACCGATGGATGCCCCTTTGGAGCCTCCGGAAAACCGACCATCGGTGATCAGGGCCACATCTCCGTCAAGGTCCATACCAGCTATGGCTGAGGTGGGGGTTAGCATTTCTCTCATGCCAGGTCCCCCCGCCGGTCCTTCGTACCGGATGACAATGACATCGCCTTTTTTTATGGTGTTGGACAAAATAGCCTCGGTGCCCGCCTCTTCGGAATCAAACACCCGGGCCGGTCCCTGGTGGACCAGCATTTCAGGTTTCACCGCAGATTGTTTCACCACACATCCCTCCGGGGCAATGTTGCCAAAGAGAACGGCAAGCCCCCCCTCTTTATGATAGGGATCATCAAAGGGTCGGATCACATCGGCATCCTTCACCGTTACCCCTTTGAGATTTTCCCCAAGGGTTTTGCCGGTGGCAGTGATGCAGTCCCCCCGGACCAGGCCCTGGTCCAGCAGGATTTTCATGACGGCTCCGATGCCACCTGCGTGGTAAAGATCCACAATGTGGTCCTTACCCCCGGGGCTTAAAGAACACAGATGGGGGGTTGTTTTGCTGATCTCGTTGATGAGTTCAAGGGCAATGTCAAGGCCTGCCTCGTGGGCAATGGCCTTTAAATGAAGCACGGTGTTGGTGGAGCAGCCAAGGGCCATGTCCACGGCCAGGGAATTTCTAAAGGCTTGTTCCGTTAAAATATCCAGGGGTTTGATATCTTTTCTGTAAAGTTCCATCACAGCCATACCCGCTTCTTTGGCCAGCCGGATGCGTTCGGACATGGGACCGGGGATGGTGCCGTTGCCGGGCAGGCCCATGCCGATGGCCTCGGTGAGGCAGTTCATGGAATTGGCTGTGAACATCCCGGCGCAGGACCCGCAGGTGGGGCAGGCGGCATCTTCAATGCAGGTCAGTTCTGCTTCGGGCATTTTTCCGGCACTGACGGCCCCCACGGCTTCAAAGACGGAGATGAGATCTATTTTTTTTGTGTGGTCATGGGGATGCCTGCCCGGCAGCATGGGACCGCCGCTGATGCAGATGGCAGGGATGTTCAACCGGGCTGCGGCCATGAGCATGCCCGGAACAATCTTGTCGCAGTTGGGCACCAGCACCAGGGCATCAAAGGGGTGGGCTGTGGCGGAGACCTCAATGGAATCGGCAATGAGTTCCCGGCTGGCCAGGGAGTAGTGCATGCCGGCATGGTTCATGGCAATGCCGTCACACACCCCGATGGTGGAAAATTCCATGGGGGTACCGCCTGCCATGCGAATGCCTGCCTTGACCGCCGCCACAATGGTGTCAAGGTGCATATGGCCTGGAATCAATTCGTTGGCAGAATTGGCAATGCCCACCAGGGGTCTTTTAATTTCTTCATCCGTGAATCCCACGGCTTTCATCAGACTCCTGTGGGGTGCCCGTGCAACGCCTTTTTTGGCAATGTCGCTTCTCATTATATTTAATCTCCTTGGTCAAATTTTAAAATGTGCTCTGGATTTGGTTGCCTGTCACTGTTAAAATAAGTTTGATAAAACTAAAAAAAGCCGTTATCAGCATCCGGGGCTGATAACGGCTTTTTTAATAATTCTTATTGCTTATGCCACAGTCAGCCCCGTCTCCGTCGGGTGATAATAATCACCTCCACAAGAATGAGAGATAGTAGCACGTTGAGAATAAGCATATTAATCATAATTTTTTATTGTACCTTGCCTGCTTCATTGGTTTGTAAGAAAACAGGGGAGGTACCTCTTTACTGCAGTAAACATATTCCTGATATTTGAAAATCATCTGTCCATACAATCGTTAATATCATTTCCTACAGGAGCGGAAAATATATGTCAAGATAAAAAACGGGACTAACCGGTATCCACCTGCGGGCTTTTGACCCATCTTGGGGGGAATTTATCAAAACCTTTCTGGTGGTCCGGGAGGGAAGTTTTATAACCCAGGAAGAAGTCATTGACTTCTGCAGGGGAAAACTGGCAACATACAAATTACGGGCTTGGTCACAACATGGGCCACCTGGGTGGTCAGGGGCTGGGTCAGAGGGGCTGGGGTCAGGCTTGCGTTATTGGCATTATCGGTATTTTTGGCCTTTACTCAGGCTGTGGTCGATAACGCCAATAACACAAGCCTGACCCCGTTGGTCCACTGACCCCGTTGGTCCATTAAATGTGACGGGTGGCCCACGCTGTGACCAATCCCCAAATTAGCGGTGGCGGTGGTGATCCGGTATGCACTGCCAAAATCCACTGTGGGTAAAATTTAAAAAAAAGATCTCAAAGCGGAGGAAACCCCATAAATCCAAGGGTACTTCACTTCCACGGCGGGGGAGGGCACTCTTTGTGACCAGTCCCGATTTTCAGGAAAGGTGTTTATGCGGTTAAGAGTCATTGTTCTTGTACTTGCCATTCTTGCATTCCTGTCGGTGTCCGCCGGAGGGGGGCTTTATTATCTCTCATTGAGAAAAATGGTGTTCAGCCAGGCCGAAGATTATGCCGGAACCCGTCTTGAGCTGCTTCAGCGGCAATTAACCAGCTTTTTATCGGAACATATCCGGCCGGTGAAACTTCTGGCCAGTCTTAAAGAGCTCAGAATGGTGCTGGAGGCGGATGACCCGGTGGCCCGGGCCAATGTGGACAGCATTCTTGATAATTTTTTAAATTCATTGAATGTTGAGGTGTGTTATCTCATGGATGCAAAGGGTATCACCATTGCATCCAGTAATCGCAACGATTACGACAGTTTCGTGGGCAAGGATTTTTCCTTCAGGCCCTATTTTCAGAATGCCCTCACAGGATCTGCAGCGGTGTATCTTGCCCAGGGAACAACCTCCAGAAAGCGGGGTATTTATTATAGTTACCCAGTGTATGACCGCCATGCCATGATGATTATCGGGGTGGCGGTGATCAAATCCTCTGTGGAGCGCATTGAATCAAAATTGTTTGCCGGTTCTGAAGGGGTATTGCTTGTCACCGATGCCAATGGGGTTATCTTTATTGCCAATAAACCGGAGATGCGTTTCATGCTTTTGTGGGGGCTTTCCCGGGAACGCATTGATGCCATCAACGCCTCCCGGCAATTCGGGGATGGGCCGTGGCTCTGGACGGGGTTTGAAAAAAAAGACGAGATTAATGCTGTGGATCGCAATGGAGCGGGCTTTCTCTACTCCGACATGGCACTTGATAAATTTCCGGGCTGGAAAATTGTACATTTAAGGAGTTGGGAAGACATCGGCAAACACCTGGCAGATCCCTTTATCCAGGTGATCGGCCCGGTGATTGTGGTGGTCCTGCTTTTTGTGGGGATTTCGGTTTTTATCCTTTACCACATGGCCCTGCAGGAGATCATCCGGAGAAAACGGGCGGAAAAGGAGCTGCGATACAGTGAAGAAAGATACCGCCACATTTACAATCACACCCCGGTGATGCTGCACTCCATTGATACCACTGGGCGGGTCATCCGGGTCAGCGATTACTGGCTGGACAAAATGGGGTATGAAAGAAACGAGGTCATTGGAAAGCCCCTCACCGGGTTTTACACTGAATCTTCCCGTAGGATTGCCGAAGAACTGATCTTTCCGGTGTTTTTCAAGACAGGTTTCTGTAAGGATGTTCCCTATACCTATGTGAAGAAAAACGGTGAGCACATTGAAATACTGCTTTCCTGTTTCGGGGTGAGGGATGATGATGGGAAAGTGGTACGATCCCTTGCCGTTAGTGTGGACGTCACGGAAAAAAATCAGGTCCAGAAAGATCTTGAGCAGGCAAAGGAAAAGCTTGCCCGGTATTCCCAGGATCTGGAACACCAGGTGGAGACCCGGACCCTGGAATTGCGCAAGGTGCGCGACACCCTCAGGCAACTGTCCGGTAAAATCATGGCGGCCCATGAAAATGAGCGGCGAAAGGTGGCACGGGAACTCCATGATCACCTGGGGCAGATTCTCACAGCCCTTAAAATGGACACCGTGTGGCTGGAAAAAAATCTCATGGTTTCCAATGAAACCGCTGCCCTCAGGGCCAGACGTATCTCAGCCCTCATTGATGATACCATTGAGGATGTCAGGCGCATGGCATTCCGGCTTCGACCCGGTGTGCTGGATGATCTGGGGCTGGTGGCGGCATTGGAGATTCTCACCCGTGATTTTGAGGATCGTTCGGACATTTCCTGTATTTTTAAACATGACAATGTACCCGAGGTGGACGACACCCTGGCCACGGCCTTTTATCGCATTGCCCAGGAGGCGGTGACCAATGCGGTACGCCATGCCGGTGCCACATCCATCACGGTGGAACTGATATTAACCGCAGGCACCCTTTTGTTGTGCGTAACCGATAATGGTTCGGGTTTTATTGAAGCAGAACAAAACGACTCCGATGGGCTGGGGCTCACCGGCATGAAGGAGCGGGCTGCCCTGGTGGGGGGGGATCTGTGTATTGACAGTGAACATGGCCAGGGTACCCGGGTGTGCTGCCGTGTAAAGATCAATGGGGATGCGCAATCGAGCTGAAATAAAGTAAAAACAGGGATAAGACATATGATGATCAAAGTTCTGCTGGCCGACGATCACAAAATAGTGCGGGAGGGTTTGCGCCGGATAATAGAAGAAAGTGGAGAAATGGAGGTGGTGGCCGAGGCCGCCGATGGCAATGAAGCCATTTCCAAAACATTGGACACCCGACCCGATGTGGCCGTGGTGGATATTTCCATGCCGGGTATGGATGGCCTTGAGGTGGTGTCCCAGTTAAAGGCTCTGGCACCTTCCATGCCGGTGCTGATTCTGACCATGCACGATGAAGAGCAATATGTGGTGCGGGCCGTGGAATCCGGTGCCATGGGCTATGTCACCAAACAGGCGGCACCGGAACAGCTGGTGGATGCCGTCAAAAAATTGTATGCCGGTGGATTGTATCTCACGGAAAAAGCCAGTGAAGCTTTGGCATTGCGGGTTATCAAGGGCGATAAGTTTAAATCCGATGCGGAATCCCTTTCCATGCGGGAACTGCAGGTGCTTCGAAAACTGGCACTGGGCCAGACCAACCATGAAATTGCGGACAGCTATCACCTGAG
The DNA here is from genome assembly GCA_963674605.1 of uncultured Desulfobacterium sp. GTDB lineage: Bacteria > Desulfobacterota > Desulfobacteria > Desulfobacterales > Desulfobacteraceae > Desulfocicer. The sequence goes on from OY771474.1 coordinate 5,489,122, forward strand.
CGTTAAAACCGTTGATACCTATCGGTCCCGGATTTTAAAAAAACTTAATTTAAGAAACAATGCCGAACTGTCCCGGTTTGCCATGCAGAATAAAATTGTTCAGATCTAATGGGGGCTTGGTCATAATATCGACCGGCCATTGGGGGCGGCATAATGCCAATTTCATTCTTTGTTGTCCCGGCGGGGCCGATATGGGGATGTCTGGCAACAAGGGGAAGTCTATCTTGTATGCAAGCTTTACGGTTGTCCAATCCCATGAATATACGCTATAAATTCAATGATCTTATTTTTTTGTATCGGCTATTTAAGGAAGGGGCAGGCTTGTTTCTGGCACACCGCCTCATCGGGTATAAACAGTATGGGGGGGCAGGCTTGTCTTATTGTGATTTTGTCAAGGGCCTGTGTTTAAAGGCAATTTTAAACAAAAGTGCCAATAACGCAAGCCTGCCCCCTCTCTGATTGCGTGTGAACCTGGAAAATGGGAAATTAAAAACTGCTGACTCGCTTATGGTTTTTTCCATTATGGTTAAATGGTAGATCAGAAACTGCTGAGTCCCGAAGGCATAATTGACCGCACATTTACCGCATCAAGGGCAATTAACGTTGTTTTATTCATCATTTCCTCGCCAAAGACCGTTTTTATCCATTCTGTAAAAAATCAGTCCGCCAATGATACCCGGCACGGTGACCCAGCTGAATATCAAAAAAGTATCCAACTTTTCAGGAAGCCTGAAAACCAGCAACACGTTGATGAGAATATAAAAAGCAGTTGCAAAAATAGAACATTGTAAGCCAAGGTTTTTATTCATTTTATCTCCTATCTGATACTTTCAAAGATCAGCTCTTGATCATAAGAAGCCTGGGTCAATTTAGATACAATAACCAGGATACCGGTGGACACCACAAGTCCGATCACATTGGGGGCCAGCCACCCCGGTACCAGGCCGGTTTTACGGGCAATCCCAAGGGCGACGATCAGGGGCAGGGAAATGGCCATTGAATAAAACGCACCTTTTGTGGTGGCGCCTTTCCACAAGACCCCGAGAATAAGAGAGGGGAGCCAGGCGGAAAAGCAGGCCGTGGCAAACAAAAAAGCATACATGATGGAACCGGCACTGATATTGGGGGTCAGAGAGCCTGCATAGACCACCACGGCAATGATTACCACACACCATCTGGACAAGGAAAGGAGTTGGTCATTGGTCATATCCGGTTTTAAATATGTCTTGATAAGATCCGAACTCAGGGTGGCAGACGCCTGCTGAAACAAAGATGTGGTGGTGGAAATGGCCGCTGCCAGAACACCGGACAGTCCGATGGCCCCGATAAACGCAGGGACCAGGTTCCGGGCAACCCAGGGAAATCCGTTGACCGGTTCAACCTGACTGTTGAGGGCGGGAAGATACCCGAAGGTGTAGAGCAATCCAATGATCAGTATGGGTAGAGAAACAGCAAGGTAGAGCATGGCCTTACCAAATTCCCTCTCACTTTTGGCAATGCTGATCCGGCTTAAAAGGTGGGGGGCCGCCGCCACATTGATCAAAGAAACGATATTGGTTTCAAGAAGGATCATAAAGCCCTTGAAGGGGGTCATTTTTCCATGCCAGGAAAAAATATGGGGTATGGACTGAGTGGCCTTTTCAATGGCCGTGTGCATGCCCCCCAACTTCAATATAATGGCCGGACCGATGACCAGTGCGCCGAGCAGAAAAATGACAAACATGATGGCATCGGTGATCACCACGGAGCGCATGCCCCCAATGACCGTAAACAAGGTAATAATGGACAAGATTGCGATAAGGGACACCTTTGGTGACCAGCCAAACAGACTCTGGGCGGCAACGGTGGAACCGAGCATGACACTTACCATGTATACTGTCATGGAGATCAGCACAATCAGGGACGCGAGTAATTGGACGGATTTTGACGGGTACCGTTTCTGGAAAAAATCAGGCACAGTCATCAAGTTTAACCGGTAAAAATACTTTCCGATCCACAGCCCCATGCAGAGACTTGCGATCACGGTCATGCCGAACATAGCAATCATTAGATGGGGACCGGCCTTGATGGCTGTTCCGGTAAACCCGATAAAAGTCACACTGCTCAGGTTTGAGGCCACCAAGGTGCCTGTGATCAGGAAGGCGGGTGCGCTCCTGCTCATCACATAATGGTCCGCCACTGTCTTTGTGTTTCTGCCAGCCCATATGCCGACAAACAAATAAAATACCAAAAACCCAATCGCAATAACACCGTAGTAATCCAAAACTATTTCTCCTTATTAAATTGTCATTGACCCGCACCATACCCCTAACGGCACTGCCCGGATCTCCACTCTGGCCGAACCCCTTTTCCTGATATCAATTGCCAGCGCAATCAATTGTGATGGCTGTTTTTTTTGTAGCCCCTCACAAGGGTATTGGATTATTATTTTCCTATTTTCTTCTCCGCCAGGTCGGCCATCATATCCTCATTGGTGATAAAGTGGATGGTGATGTGCGCTTCTCCCCGGCAAATGTCGTGAAAGGCCACGCAGGTTTCCATGAAATGTTCATTCCTGGCCCAGGAGCTCCGGACCACCCCGCCCATGAGATTCCCACAAAGCATGACCTGCTTGATGAATAATCAGATATGTCAAAGTTCTAATGTCCACAAACTATGGCGCAATAATTTTGTGAAAAATATCAATGGCTATACCCTCCACAGCATGCCTCTTATAGCTAAGTGAACTTCTACCTGGTATGGACGTCTCAACACGTTTTCTTATTTCAGAGGCAAACAAACAGTCAGAATCATACGCCACATTTTTTTCTCTGAACCTTTGCTCTGTTTCATAATCCCTGAAGGGTTTTACGCCCACAGCACCCAAGGCGATTTTTATATCTTCAATAAAATTTTGTTTTACGTTACATGCCAGTGCAATGTTTATTTTTGATATGGTTACGGTACTCCTGCTTCCGACTTTTATAAAATCCGATCGCCAGTTTGTATTGAGACCTTTAAATTTGAATTCGATAATCACCTCATCATGGGCCAGGGATGTCTTGTTCGGTGACAGGATAAGATCTTCAACTTTTTTTTCTGAATGATAACCATTTTTGTCCATGACAACTACTGTTGCGTCCAGCATAGTGAGAGGGGTGATGCAATCTCCTGCCGGAGAAGCATGGGCCACATTCCCTCCCAGAGTACCCATGTTTCTGATTTGAACCGATCCAACCTGTGATGCTGCCCTTGCAAGGCAAAAGGCGTGTTTACGAAGGATTTCACTCTTTTCCAGCTCGGAAAAGGTCGTAAGGGCACCTATCCTTATTATGCTGCTGTCGTGTTCAATGAATCTTAGAGCATCAATACCTGAAAGATCGACAATGGTATCGGGTTTCAGCCTGCTTTGGCGCATGCTCACCATTAGATCCGTGCCTCCTGCCAGAACTTTGGAAAGGGGGGTTGTTTTCCCAAGAGCCGATTTTAGTTCATCCATAGTTACAGGGCATATTACGTTAGACATTAAAAGACCTCACTTGGTTTTTGAAGCGTCTTTAACCGCGTTGAGTATTTGGACATAGCCTGAACATCGACATAGATTCCCTTCGATTCCCCTCTTAATAGCCTCATCATCCGGATCTGAATTTTCTCTGAGAAGCGCTTTGGATGACATAATCATCCCGGGTGTACAGAATCCGCATTGAATCGCACCATGTTCCACAAATTTTTCCTGGAGTCGGTCCATTTTTCCATTATTCTGGAGTCCTTCAATGGTCTGAATGTTTTTTCCGTTTATCTGGCTTGCCATGACAAGGCAGGAATTAACGGTTTTTCCATTCATAATAACGGTACAGGCACCGCATTCTCCTTCGCCACACCCCTCTTTTGCTCCTGTCAGGTTTAGATGGTCCCTCAAGATATCAAGCAACCTTATGGTAGGGTTGATTTCAAGACTGTATTTTTTTGCATTTACAACAATATCAAGTTTCATGGTTATCCTCATGATCCCCTTTGAGGTCGAGTTTTAATGAATGGCTGCGATTATCTTTTCCGGCGTTAAAGGCGCATGACATAAATTGGTTCCAAGGGCATCGTTTACGGCATTCATAACCGCCGCAATCACGGGAACAATGGCAATTTCCCCAACACTCTTGGCTCCGAAAGGTCCATCATCTTCGCCAAATTCCAATGTCAAGGTTTTTACTGTCGGCATGTCAGGGGCATTGATCAGATGATAGTCACTGAAATTTTTGGACTTGGGATATCCTGCACTGTCTGTTTTGATTTCTTCGGTCAATGCATAACCGATTCCCATCTGTACCCCACCTTGAATCTGTGCTTCAACCATGCCCCGATTGATGGCCTTGCCAACATCGTGGGAAGCAAGATAATCAATCACCCTCACCAATCCGGTCTGGGTATCCACCTCAACCTCTGCAAAATGTGCGGCATAGGCACCGGGATTAGATACATTGGAATAGGTTTCAAGGGCGATAATTTCATTTTCATACACAGACTGGGAGAGCGTAGCCAGATGGGCAAAGTCAATCTGTTTTTCAGGTTCGCCCTTTACATGGACCATACCGTCTTTAATGGCCATATAGGTTTTTGACCGATTAAAATATTTTGCGGCTGTCTCCAAGATCTGATTCCTTATTTTCAAGGAAACATTGTAGGCGCATTTTCCACTTACATAGGTTACCCGGCTGGCAAATGTCCCTGTGTCATAGGGGCTTCTTTGGGTATCAGCCTCCAGTACTTTTACCTTCTGCATGTCCACATCAAGAACTTCTGCAACAATCTGCATAAAACTTCTAACGGTTCCACAGCCCTGGTCATGACTTCCCGTGTTCAGGATAAAGCTGCCGTCTTCATTCATTTTTAGAATCATGGAAGAACAATCCTGAATTTTTCCATAAAATCCGTTTACATGGCCTCCGCAAGCGAGTCCTGTACCCCTTGCATACCGGCCTTTTTTCCTGTTCTTTTTTCTCTTTTTAGACCAATCAAAGGCCTCTGCTCCCAGGGTAAGACACTCTCTGATCCGTGCATTGCCCAGAGAAAATCGATTTAATCGCTCCTCGTCATAGGGTTTTACAAGGTTTTTCAATCTAAAAGAGATTGAGTCCATACCCAACTTTCTGGCCATGCTCTCCACGTGGAGCTCAAATCCGGTGGTGATCTGGGGAGCCCCCCATCCCCGAAAGCCCCCTGATGTGGGGGTATTGGTGTAAACGGTTTTAGCTTTGTAGTTAAGATTCGGGATATTGTATGTTCGAAAAAGTTTTTTACCCGCAGCAATGGAAAGATCGATACTGTTTGCAAGATAGCTGCCGGAATCAACAACGGCACTGATCTTGCTGGCAACAATCATTCCCTCTTCATTAACTGCGGACTCCATCTCCATTTCCATTGCTGTTCCCGTGATGGTACTCAGGATGGCATTGGTTCTTGAATAGCAAAGCCTCACATTAGATTTTGTCTCTTTTGCCAAAAAGGCGGCAATTAGTTCAAGAATAACATGCTGCTTACCTCCAAATGATCCCCCCATAGTCGTTTTAACGACCCGGAGAGAACAATAATTTATTCCCAGAAATTGAGCCACGACATTTCTCACGGCAAAGGCACTCTGGCAGGGGGTATAGAGGGTCATCTCATCCGGCATTTCATAACGGGCAAGGCAGACATGGGGCTCCATGGCACCGTGGTGAACCTTTTGGGTGGATACCCTATCTTTAAATGTAAGGGGTGCTTCCTTAATAATATCGTTGGCCCTGCCGACATTCAGTTCTTTTTCGTCGATGAGGTTTCCTCCCTCGTGGATATCAGGTCCATCCCCGCAAAGGGCCTGTGTCGTTGAGACAGCTGCGGGTAATTCATCATATTCAACCTCAATCAATCCAAGCGCTTTTTCTGCGACATCCTCTGTTTCAGCAACAATTCCAGCTACTCTATCCCCAACAAATCGAACTTTGTCCGTAAAAAGACGTTCGTCATCCTTTAGTTCCTGGCCTGCAAAAAAATGATAACTGTTAAATTTTTTTTCAGGGGAATTCAGGTGGGTGAATATCTTTACTACACCTTCAAGTTTTTCAGCTTTTGAGGCATCAATGGATCGGATATGAGCGTGGGCAACGGTGCTGAACAATATCTTTGCATGGAGCATTTTGGGAAATTTTAGATCTCCTGCATAAATTTGTTCGCCACATGCTTTGGCGACAGCATCCTGAATGGGGTATGTTTGACCAATATACCTGTTTTTTTCAATCATCATATCTCCACTGTGATCTGGCAAGCATTTTAAAAAAATTACGGTCTTCTATTTTTTTTAGATGTGCAAATGCAAATAATATGCCATATAAATAATGAAGACATGAGGACTCACCATAAAAATATAAATAAACCTATATAGTATTTAAAAACAAATATTTATTTATGATGGAATATTTCATATTTAATTAAAATATCCATACAAACCACTTCACTTATGATATACGGTCAAACTAAATGCAAACAATTGTTGCGCAACATTTTTTTGCGCTAAATGCAAAATTATTCAATACAAAGATATTCATGGAGGCGTTTATGAGCACTAATTTTGAAACCCTGAATTTGTTTTTTAAAAACAGTGAGACCGGTTGCCTACTGCTCAAAGAACAATCGTCCTTAAACATTAAAACAAAATCCCGGATTCTTTTTATAAACAATTCAGCCCAAAAAATGCTTGGCATTTCAGAACAAGAAGAGATCCGGGTGCCTGAATTTATTGATAACGAAATAAAAAAAAATAGTGGTAAAATCCTTTCCCACTCATTCAATGGATACCATTTACAGATTGAATTTCTAATGGCATCTCGGCTCTTTCCTCATACCCATCTTCTACTTCTCAATGATATTACAACATATGTAAACAACGAGACGTATACCTTAATTTTAACCCAAGCTTTGAACGCAGTGCAGGATGCAGTTTATGTCATCGACGAAAATGGCAAAGAATTATTTCACAATCAGAATATCAAACGTTATGATGACACAAATCGTAAAAATATGTTGGCAGAACTGATAACGGTGTTCAAAACAGGGAAAGCGATAAAAGATAAATATCTGGACTATACAACCGTAGACGGGAAACAAGTAGACATTCTATCTAACTATTTTCCGGTTAAAAAGGATGGAAAAACAATCGCAGTGGTATCCATTAACAAATTTATCACAACAATCCGCAGGTGGTTAAAAAAAGCCGTCGACCTCCAGAGTCAAATACAGGAATGTTCGTTGATAAGTAACGGAAATATTAACGGTACCCGCTATCAATTTGACGATATTTTAGGGGATACGCCTATATTTAATTCCGTCCGCAAAAAAGCTATAAAGGCATCATATAGTTTTGCGAATATTCTGATTCAGGGGGAAACCGGTATTGGAAAGGAATTGTTTGCACAAAGCATCCACAATGAAGGAAAAAATGCAGACAAACCGTTTATTGCAGCTGTTTGTTCAGCAATTCCGGAATCATTACTGGAAAGCACATTGTTTGGAACTAAAAAAGGGGCATTTACAGGATCTGTTGACACCATCGGTTTGTTTGAACAGGCCAAAGAAGGCTCACTATTTATCGATGAAATCAACTCAATGCCAATTCACCTGCAATCCAAGTTACTCCGTGTGCTTGAGGAGAGGACTGTGAGACGAGTTGGAGGTTCCATAGAGCGCCCAATCAAATGCCGTATCATCAGTGCAACAAATGAAAATCTAATGGATTTAATGAATAATGGGCTATTCCGCCAGGATCTTTTTTATCGGCTTGCCGGCATTGTCATATCTATTCCACCCTTACGCCAAAGATCGGATGATATTTTTCTTCTAACAAATCATTTTCTAAAACAAATGAATAGACTGTATGGAAAAAAAATCAAGGACATTTCAACGGAGCTGAGGGTTATTTTCAGAAATCATCGCTGGCCGGGTAATGTTCGAGAACTTTTACATATTATCGAGGGTGCATACAATAAAATTGAGAATGAAGATACTCTAATACCCGATCATCTTCCAGATTATTTTCAGCCCAACATTAACAACAAAAACGAATCCCACTCTCCCAAGAGACTATATCAGGAGGATCTTCAAAAACCCCTTCCCGAAAGACTTAGAAAAATGGAAAAAGAGTGTATATTAACGGTATTGTCTGAACAAAAAGGCAATATAACTAAAAGTGCAAAAAGTTTAGGAATTCAACGTCAAAATCTTCAGTCCAGGATGCGGAGGTTAAATATTGCCAAAAAGCTATCTTTTGAATAGTATTGAATCGGGTGCAACTCAATAATTTAGATTCTTATGCCAGATTTCCGTGTTCTCTCTTGGCAAGAGAACTTTGTCTACGTCTTTTATCCTTTGTGATAATTAGGTAAAACTAAGCCGGGCCTATGTGGCCCATCTTATGACCCAGTTCGGCGATATTGTAATCAAGCCCGCTGAGGACTTACATGTTTTTGAGGGTGGATATCCAGCGTTCCGGTACAATGCTGGAGAATTTTTGGTAAACAGGTGCCATGACTTTCTGAATTTCTTTTTTCTGGGCAGCATTGAGCACGGTTATTATCGGCTGACCATGGGCAGCGGCATAGGTCCTGATCATTGCCGACTGCCTGATATCAAGCTCCCGGGCCTTTTGTCTCACATCTTGTGTCACGTCATCCAGAATGGTGTTGAGTTTTATTTGAATACTTCCGGGCATTGTATTCCAGAAAGCATCATTAATGATGACCACATATCCCAGATACCCATGATCTGAAAAGGTCATGTACCGCTGTACTTTATGAAAATTACCGGTGTAGATGTTGGAGGCCGTATTTTCCTGCCCATCTACAATTCCCCGTTCAAGGGCATCATACACCTCCTGGAAAGACAGCCGGATTCCCGAAGCCCCCAGGGATGTCATCTGAGACTCCAGCACGTCGGAACTCATGATTCTGAATTTAAGTCCCTTGAAATCATCCGGGGACAAAAGGGGGGTTACATTGCAGGTGAACTGTTTAAAGGCATTGTCCCAGAAGCTTAGAAGCCTTATGCCAAGGCGGCGGTTCAGAAAAATATCCTTTATTTCCTGTCCGATGGCACCGTCGATGGTGTCATGCACCGAATGGATGTCGGAAAAGAGAAAGGGCATGTCAAACAGCTGCAGGGCAGGGACCATGCCCATGAATTTGGCAGAAGAGGGTGCTGCCATTTCAAGTTCCCCGGCAGCCAGGGCTTCAATGGCCTGATTGTCCTGGTATAGCGTTCCATTGGGAAATACATCCACCCGCACTTTTCCATGGAGCTCCTGGTTCACGCGCCGGGCAAATTCCTTTGCCCCCCAGCCCTTGGGAGTGTTTTCTGCCACCACATGGGAAAAGCGGATGACGATGGGGGGATCGGATGCCATGGATCTGCCCAGTATAACCGCCATCATCAGAGCCAGTAAGAAAACCCCATATTTTATTTTCACCCCTGCCTCCCTTTTATCATTGATTCCTGCGACGAGGCCTTAAACCCCACCATGAAATAAAATGGTGATTCGGATTTTACAATCAAGGAATTTTTGAGGCAATAAGAGAATTTTGGATTGTGATGTAGGTAAAAACCCTACAAATGAAACAATATTGTTTTATTTTAGATGTTTGCGTGTCTGTGTAAGAAAAATACCTACATGACAATCAGAAATACCCGCATTGATCTTTCACCATGGTGCTGTTAAAAAAATAACATGCAGCATTTTCCAACAAGATCCATTTACACAACGCATTACATATTAATTCAAGGAGAATTTCATGAAAAGTAAACACCTTGCTCTTATTACGGGAATCTGTCTTTTTTCTGCCATGTCACTGATTTTTTCAGCATCTGCATTTGCCAAAAAAGAAAGAGTTATTTTTGGTGGCGGTCCTGCCGGTGGTACTTTCCAGGTGGTGGCCAATGCCATTCAGGTTTTTAAGCCCATTAAAGCTGCCGAAAACTTCAAGGTACAGGCCCAGTCCTCAGCCGGATCCGTGGAAAATTTAAGAAAAACCAATGCCGGTCGGCAGCACATGAGCGTTGTCTATTCCGGTCATGTATGGTTGGGCAGCAAAGGCAAGATGAAAAATGACACCACGGTATATGAGAACGTCAAGGCAGTATCCTATCTTTATGGTGCGCCAGGTCAGCTGGTTGTCCGTGCCGGTTCCGGCATTAAAAGCGTAAAAGACCTTGTGGGTAAAAAAGTGGGCGTGGGTAATGCCGGTTCCGGTGCCTTTGCCAATTGTGAGCTTTTCTTTTCCTACATGGGGGTCTGGGATAAAATTGAAAGAAATGCCATGGGTTACAATGATGCTGCCCAGGCCTTTGGAAACAATCAGCTGGACGCCTTCTGGCTGTTTACCGCATTCCCAAGTGGTGCTGTTATCATGGCGGCCCAGACCAATGACATTGATCTGGTCAATCTTGGAGCCGATGCCGAAGCTGCTGGATTTTTCAAGGAATATCCTTATTTTTCAAAACTTGTTATCCCCGCCGGTACCTACAAGGGTGCTGACTATGATTCTCCTTCCTTCCAGGACTCTGCCCTGTGGGTTGCCAACGCCGATGTTTCCCCCGATGTCGTATATGAAATGCTTTCTATCATTTACAGCGACGAAGGTCTTAAACACATGATCAGCCAGAAAAAAACATTTAAAGAAATGGCCGTTAAAACCGGTATCAAGGGAATCGTTACTCCCCTTCACCCCGGTGCTGAAAAATTCTGGAAAGAAAAAGGTCTCTTATAATTCATAATTCTACATGGTGCAGACGAGATGGTTATGATGACGATATCGTCTGCACCGCCCCACTCAATCCTACCAGCCGGTTTCTTTAAACTTAAAAAAAGAACCATAACAACAGGCGGCCAACAGTGTACGAAAAATTAAATCGATTTGAAAAAATAGTATTTGATGTCTGTTCGGTGATTCTTGTGCTGTTTTATTCCTATGCCGCGGTCATACAGCCGGCATCCACTCAGTATCACAGGGGCATCTATGTTATCATCACCTATATCCTCATTTTTTTACTTTATAAATCCAAATCCGCCATCATGCGAATTGTGGATTATCTGTTAATACTGTCATCCATTTTTTGCGTGGGCTACTGGATTTTAAATTTTGAAGCCATCAATTACCGCACCGGTGCCGAGACCCAGTTTGACATGATGGTGGCCATTGTGGGTGTTTTGATCGGCATTGAACTGGCCCGTCGGGTGGTGGGAAATGTGTTTGTTATAATTGGTGTTGTCATGCTGTTTTACGGGGTGTATGGATATAAGGCCCCGGATCTGATTTCCCATGCAGGCGCACCCTTCACAGAGCTTTGCACCAGTATTTTTTATAAGAGTGACGGTGTCTTTGGCATCATGGCCAATGTGCTTGCCACCTATGTGATTTTATTTGTGCTTTTTGGTGCCTTTCTGGAAAAATGCGGTGCCCAGCGATTCTTCATTGACTGGCCCCTGGCGGCTGTGGGGCATAAGCTGGGGGGGCCTGCCAAGGTATCTGTTATTGCCAGTGGTCTTTTTGGGTCCATTTCCGGCAGTGCCATTGCCAATACCGTTTCCACCGGGGCATTTACCATCCCCATGATGAAAAAAGCCGGATTTAAACCCCATGTGGCCGGTGCCATTGAGCCGGCTGCCTCCATTGGCGGCATGTTCATGCCCCCTATTATGGGTGCCGGGGGATTTATCATGGCAGAACTCACTGGGCTTCCCTATTCCAGAATCATGCTGGTGGCTATTTTTCCCGCTTTCATGTATTTCTTTTCCGTTTTTGTCATGGTGCACTACGAAGCCAAGCGCTTCAACATTGTGGGTGAAAAATCCGAACACAGCGCCATGGAAATTTTTAAACAGGAATGGTTCTATATTCTTCCCCTGGTGCTGATTACCGTTTTCATGCTCACGGGTTTTTCCCCGGGATATTCCGCCATCATCGGTCTTATTTCCTGCATTGCCATCAGCTGGGTGAGAAAGGATACCCGCATGGGGCTAAAGGAGTTTGTTGAAGCCTCCCGGGAAGGAACGGAAAACAGCCTCAAGGTGGGTGCCACCGTGGGTATTATCGGTATTATCATCGGTGTGCTGACGTTTTCCGGTCTGGTACTTACCTTTGCCGACATCATGATTGAACTTGCCGGTGGTTCTCTCTTGATGACCATCATCATGGTGGCCATGGCCTCCCTGGTACTGGGCATGGGGGTTCCGGTGACAGCCGCTTACCTGATCACCGCTGTTGTGGCCGTGCCGGCTCTTACCCACCTTGGGGTCAACGAACTTGCCGCCCACATGATTGTGTACTGGCTTTCACAGGATTCCAATATCACGCCACCTGTGTGCATTGCCGCCTTTGCCGGGGCCACCATTGCCAAGGCCAATATGTGGAAGACGGCCTTCACCGCCTTTAAGTTTGCCAAATTTCTTTATCTTGGACCGCTGCTTTTTGGGTATGTACCGGGATTTTCCCTGGACGGCTCCACCATGGATATCACCAAGGCCTTTATTTTCATCGTTTTTGGTACCTGGGCTTACTCCTGGTTTTTCAGCTTTATCTGGATTGATTATATCAAAGGAATGTTTCATAAAAAAGCTGCCTGATCATCACAAGATTTCAAAAGTACTTTACGCTTCCTGAACAGATCTCTTTAATTTGTGGAAAATATGTCACAAAGGTGTAAGGTGTTTTTTAAAATTTGAAAGTCGTGGGCTGAGCACCACCCATATCCATAATAAGAGGTTAAAATGAAGTTACCCCAAGTAAACGTATCCAATATTTTATATCCCACAGATTTGTCTGACAATGCCCGGTATGCCTTTGCCTATGCCGTGAGCCTTGCCGATCTTTACCAGGCAAAGATTACCATCCTGCATGTCATGCCCGAAGAACAGAACATTATGGAAGCCAATGTTTCCGGATATATCAAGCAGGAAAAATGGGATGAGATTAAAAGTTCCCATTATAATGAGACCCGGGAGTCCCTGATTGCAAAAAAACGCGATCATGTGATCATCCGGGACGTGCTGGATCAATTTTCCCAGGATGTCCGTAAGGATAATGAAACCAGCCTTGCCGATGAGATCATCATTGAGCGGGGCAACCCGGTGAAAGAGATTTTAAAGCAGAGTAAAGAGCGAAACTGTGATCTTATTGTCATGGGAAGCCGGGGACACTCCACCCTGGCCGATGTGATGATGGGCAGTATCACCAAGCGTGTGCTTCGACGATCCCATGTGCCTGTGCTGGTGGTGCGTCTTCCCGATGAAGATTAATATTTAGTTTTTTTTAGAAAAACCCGTTAAAGGACCAGGGTCCTTTGACGGGTTTTTTGTTTAAAGACTGGGCAAGTTTTTGTATAAACAGGCTTCGAGGGATATCCACAGCCCCCATGGACGACAGATGGTTAGTGGCCACCTGGCAGTCAATGAGATCAAACTTCAGGGCCGTCAGATGATGACACAGGGCCGCTAGGGCCACCTTGGAGCTGTTGCTCACAAGGGAAAACATGGATTCTCCAAAAAAGGTGCGTCCCAGTGAAATCCCGTAAAGTCCCCCCACAAGAACCTTGTTCTGCCAGGCTTCCACGGAATGGGCCAGGCCCATTTCGTAGAGATGTATGTAGGCCGGGATCATGCCGTCCACCAGCCAGGTCTCTTCACCTCTCCGGGTGCGCGAATCTGCACATGCCGTGATAACCTCCCTGAAACAGGTGTCCATGGTGATGGTGAACTGACCTTTGCGGATGCATTTTTTAAGGCTTCGGGAGATATTAACCTTGCGGGGAAACAGCACCATTCTGGGGTCCGGGGACCACCACAAAATGGGTTCTCCAGGGGAAAACCAGGGGAAAATACCATTCTGATAGGCCAGGATGAGGCGCTGGGGGGATAAATCCCCCCCCACACCCAGCAGTCCGTCTTCCCGTGCCAGGTGGGGCGGGGGAAAAATAAGGGCTTCGGATAATCTGAAAACCGGCATTTATTTTTTATAATTAAAGGAAAGTTCGTCGTTGCGAATTCCCATGGACACGGTGCCGCCCTTTTCCAGCTGACCAAAAAGGATCTCATCGGTGAGGATATCTTTAATGCGGGTCTGAATCACCCGATCCAGGGGACGGGCACCAAACTTGGGATCATATCCTTCCCGGGCCAGCCAGGCCCTGACCTTGGCATTGTACTTCAGGGTGACGTTTTTGGCTTTTAAGAGTTCCCTTAACGCCTTCATGCCCTTGTCCACAATGAGTTCCATGACTTCATGGGACAAGGCGTTGAACTGGATCGTGGAATCCAGACGATTCCTGAATTCAGGGCTGAAGGTGCGTTCAACGGCCCGGGACCCTTTTGCTTTTACATCTTTTATCTGGTCTCCGAATCCAATGGTATTGGATGTCATGTCCCTTGCCCCGGCATTGGATGTCATGATGATGACCACGTTTCTGAAATCGGCTGATTTGCCGTTATTGTCCGTCAACGTGGCATAGTCCATGACCTGGAGCAGGATATTGAACAGATCCTGGTGGGCCTTTTCTATTTCATCCAGTAAGAGCACCGAATGGGGGTGTTTGCGGATATTATCGGTGAGGATTCCCCCCTGTTCAAAGCCCACATAACCCGGCGGGGCACCAATGAGCCGGGACACTGCATGCTTTTCCATGTATTCGCTCATGTCAAAGCGCAGAAATTTCACCCCCATGTGAAAGGCCAGCTGCCTTGCCACTTCGGTTTTGCCCACCCCGGTGGGACCGGTGAAAAGAAAGGAGCCGATGGGCCGGTCCGGGGCGGAAAGTCCAGCCCGGGAGCGCTTGATGGCCGTGGCCAGGGTGTCAATGGCATTGTCCTGGCCGAAAATCACCTGGGAGAGCTTTTTATCCAGATTTTCAAGGTTTGATTTGTCCGTTGCCGTGACGCTGGTGGCCGGGATTCGGGCCATTTTGGCAACGGTTTTTTCAATGTCTCCCACCAGAATGTTTTTACGCCGGGCATTGTCGGACAGACGGATCAGGGAGCCGGTTTCGTCAATGACATCAATGGCCTTGTCCGGAAGGAACCGATCATTAATGTGCTTGGCGGACAGGCGGGCCGCGGCTTCCAGGGCCTCATCGGTGTATGTCAGGCCATGGTGTTCCTCGTAGCATCCCTTTAGTCCCTTTAAAATCTCAATGGTTTCTTCCACCGTGGGTTCCGGTACCTCAATTTTTTCAAACCGCCGGGAAAGGGCCCGGTCTTTTTCAAAATGATTTTTGTATTCCTCATAGGTGGTGGAGCCCACGCACCGGATACTGCCGGTGGTCAGGGCCGGTTTTAAAATATTGGAGGCATCCATGGAACCGCTGCTGGTGGCTCCGGCCCCCACAACTGTGTGGATTTCATCAATGAATAAAAGGGCGTTTTTCTTGTTTTCCAGGGCGGTGATGACATCCTTTAACCGCTGTTCAAAATCGCCGCGGTACTTGGTACCGGCAAGTAGTGCCCCCATGTCCAGGGCAAACATTTCGGCATCTTTGAGAAACGGCGGGACTTCCTCCTGAAACGCCTTCAGGGCAAGGCCTTCTGCCAGTGCGGTTTTCCCCACACCGGGGTCGCCCACGAATATCGGGTTATTTTTCCGTCTCCGGCACAGCACCTGCAAGGCCCTGTCCGTTTCGTTTTCTCGACCGATGAGGGGGTCAATCTTTCCCTCCTCCGCTTTTTTTAACAGATCAATGGTGAACAGTTCCAGGGGGCCTTCTTTTTTGGTTTTCTGACCAGGCCTGGGGGCCGGTCGGATGGGATTAAGTCCCGGACCGGAGGGGGGGGTGGCGGGTCCTGCACTGTGGGAGATATAGTTTAAAACATCCAGGCGGGTAATGCCCTCTGCTTCCAGGTAAAAAGCGGCATGGGAGTCTTTTTCCTGGAAAATGGATGCCAGGATATCCCCTAAGTTTACTTCTGCTTTTTCAGCGGATCGGGCATGGTTGATGGCCCGTTGGATCATGCGCTGAAATCCAATGGTCTGCTGGAGAACATATTCTTTTTCATCGTCCATGGCAGCCATTTTTTCCTTGAAGAATGTATCCAGATTTTTCTTTATATTTTCAGGGTTTCCCCCGCATTCCTTGACTGTCTCAGCACCTTTGCCATGTGTCAGGATGGCATAGAGGACGTGCTCCACACAGACATACTCGTGCCGTCTTTTTTTGGCCTCTTTGACTGCCGCACCCAATGTTGCGCTCAATTCTTTGCTTATCATGGCTACTCCTTCTCCATTGTGCTTTTTAAGGGAAATCCCTGCTCCCTTGCAAGGTTGTGTACCGTGTTGACTTTTGTTTCTGCAACCCCATGGGTATATACGCCGCAAAGGCCCATCCCTTTTTCATGAATATGAAGCATTATCCGGGTTGCTTTATCAAGGGATTTTCCAAAAATGGTCATTAAAATTTCCACAACAAAATCCATGGTGGTATAGTCATCGTTGTGCAGAAACACCTTGTACATGGGGGGTTCTTTTTCCCTGTGCGAGGCATCTGATGTGATTTCTTCCCGGATTTCCGGATTGGTAATACCCATGTGTACATCACGCTCCACAGCATTTCTTGTATTTTTTACCGCTGCCGCAATGGCAGAGATCATTTCTGCCTATCTTTGCCTGGGATCGTTTCACCGGTTGCCGGGGCAGAGATTTGTCCGAGCCGGACAGGATCAGGTTATCGTTTTCGGGTTTTTTCATGACAGGGACCTCTGCGGAAGGGGCTATCTGAATTCTGAACAGAATGCCCAGGGTTTCTTCCCGAATCCGCTCAATGAGGCCCTGGAACATTTCATAGCCTTCTTTTTTATAAATAATCAAGGGATTTTGCTGGGCGTAACTTCTAAGCCCGATGCCTTCCTTGAGATGATCCATGTTTAAAAGATGTTCTTTCCACAGGGTATCCACGGTCTGAAGCATGATGTAACGCTCCAGTTGACGGGCGTCCTCTTCCCCGATCATGGCCTCTTTGGTGGCATATCGGGCCAGAGCCTGGTCGGAAATAAGCCGGGCGCCTTCATTGGCATCTGCAGCCTTGGCCGTGATGGTATCCGGGTTGATTTTAAAATCAAACTGACGCTTTGCGGCATCGGTGATACCCTTCCAGTCCCATTCTTCCATGGGCAATTTGTCTTCCTTAAAGCGATCCATTATGTCATAGGCTTTTTCTTCAATCATCTCAATGATTTCAGATTTGAGATCCCCCTCCTGCAATGCCTGGCGCCGCTGGCGGTAGATCACCTCCCGTTGCTGATTCATGACATCATCATATTCAATGAGCTGCTTTCTGATCTCAAAATTGTGCCCTTCAACCTTGGATTGGGCGTTTTCAATGGCCCGGCTGATAAGTTTGTGTTCAATGGGCTCGCCTTCGTCAATGCCCATGCGGTCCATGATGGCGGTGATCCGTTCTCCGCCGAAGATGCGCAGCAGATCATCTTCAAGGGAGAGATAAAACCGGGATGAGCCTTCATCCCCCTGGCGGCCGGACCTTCCCCTCAGCTGGTTGTCGATGCGTCGGGACTCGTGTCGGGAAGTGCCCAGAATATGAAGTCCCCCCAGCTCTTTAACGCCTTCGCCAAGGACAATATCCGTTCCACGGCCTGCCATGTTGGTGGAGATGGTGACAGCCCCCCGCTGACCGGCATTGGCCACAATTTCGGCCTCGGCCTGGTGGTGCTTGGCATTTAAGACCGTGTGCTTCACCCCCATTTTTTTAAGTTTTTTACTTAGATCTTCGGACACATCAATGGAGATGGTGCCCACCAGCACGGGCTGGCCCTTTCGATTTAACCGGATGATCTCCTGGATGGCTGCATCATATTTTTCCTTCTGGGTTTTATATATGACATCGGGAAAATCCTTTCGTATCATGGGCCGATGGGTGGGAATCACCAGAACATCCAGGTTGTAAATTTTCTTGAATTCCACAGCCTCTGTCTCGGCGGTGCCGGTCATGCCGCTGAGCTTGTCGTACATGCGGAAGAAGTTCTGAAAGGTGATGGCGGCAAGGGTCTGGTTTTCATTGGCTATTTTTACCTTTTCCTTGGCCTCCAGGGCCTGGTGAAGCCCCTCACTGTAACGCCTTCCAGCCATGAGCCTGCCGGTGAACTCGTCCACAATGACCACTTCGTCGTTTTTCACAATATAGTCCACATCCCGCTTGAACAGGGTGTGGGCCTTTAAGGCCTGGGTCAGGTGGTGAAGGGTCTCAATGTTGGCGGGGTCATAGAGGTTTTCCACCCCCAGAAGTTTTTCGCCCTTGGCCACACCGGCTTCGGTGAGCATGACACTTTTGGCCTCTTCATCAATGGTGTAATCTTCTTCCCTTTGAAAGGCAGGCATGATGGTGTCTGCCTGCTGGTACAGGTGGGTGGATTTTTCCGCAGGTCCGGAGATGATCAAAGGCGTTCTGGCCTCGTCAATGAGAATACTGTCCACCTCATCCACAATGGCAAAGTTGAGTTCCCGCTGGGCCAGGGATTCCCGGTCAAACTTCATGTTGTCCCGGAGATAATCAAACCCGAATTCATTGTTGGTACCATAGGTGATGTCTGCGTTGTAGGCCTTTTTCCTCTCCTTGTCATTCATGTCATGGATGATGACGCCCACTTCCATGCCAAGAAAACTGTATATTTCACCCATCCATTCGGCATCACGCTTGGCAAGATAATCGTTCACCGTCACCACATGAACCCCTTTTCCGGACAGGGCATTGAGATAAGCGGGCAGGGTGGACATGAGGGTCTTTCCCTCTCCGGTTTTCATTTCTGCGATAATCCCCTGGTGCAGTGCAATGCCGCCGATGAGCTGGACATCAAAGTGGCGCATGTTGAGCTTGCGCCAGGAGGCTTCCCGCACCAGTGCAAAGGCTTCGGGCAGCAGATCATCCAGCGATTCCCCCCCCTGATACCGCTGCTGGAATTCAGCGGTTTTTGCGGTGAGTTCAATATCTTCAAGCTGCTGGAATTCCGATTCCAGTGCGTTTATTTTTTCCACCAAGGGAAGCAGTTTTTTAATTGCCCGATCGTTGCTGGAGCCGAATATTCTGGTGAGTAAACTGAAAACCATGTCGATAAATTACCTTAAATAGTTGAAAAAAATTATGTGTTAACAATATATAAGCACGAATTGAAAAAAATGAAATATTTTTTTTTGGGTCTTCAACTTGACGACTTACCGGGTTTAATCCTTTCTTTCAAGGCGGTTTGACGAACTTGCCGTGGCCATTTCAGTGGAAAAGTACCGGGAAGGGTCCTGGGATTCACCATCCACAAGCACTTCATAATGGACATGGGGACCTGTACTTTTCCCGGTGTTGCCCATAAGACCAATGGTGTCTCCACGGTTTACCTGATCTTCTTTTTTTATCAGAATTTTATCAAGATGTCCGTATTTGGTGACAATTCCGTTGCCGTGATCAATGACGACAAGGTTGCCTATGAGCCATTTCTTTCGGGCAAATATCACGGTGCCCCGGGCCGAGGCCACCACCGGGGTACCTTTGTTGTTGGCGATGTCCATGCCCGTGTGAAACTCGGGTGTGTTTGAAAACGGAGACAGGCGCTTTCCAAATCCGCAGCTGATAACCCCCGGAGCCGGTCGAATAGCAGGGGTACGTGCCCGGATCTCATTCTGGGTTTTCAGATCGTCTTTAAGGGTATTAAAATTATCAATGTGCCGGCTCAGTTTTTGCCGGTTGAGGGCTATTTCCCTTTCCAGGGAATCCATTTCCTGGACCAGTCCATGGGAGGGCAGATCAATAGACAGGGAGAGAACGGGGTTGGGCTCCCGGGAAGTGCCCCCCATTCCTGTCATGGCGGTTTGTGCAGGATCCGGGGAAGGAAAAGGTGGATTCAGATGGGCAAGTTGTCGAATTTTTTCCCCAAGGGCTCCAAGTCGGGCGGTCTCATGGCCCATTTGTTTTACCTGTGCTGACATGGTTTGGCTGCGCCGGGTAAGTTCCATCAATTTTTGTGACTGATCCCGGGTTTTTATCTGCTGGACCATGATTTTGTTTTCCTGTTCCAGGAGGGTGTCATGTTGCCTGTGAATGGTATTTTGCAGACAGGTGGTGATGGCCGTCATCTGATTCAGTTGCCTGTGTTGATGCACACAATATACAACCAGAATTACCACAAGCAAGGTGAGGATAACCGGAAGTTGCGGACGGGGTAAGCATATGGAAAACTGGGGTATAAATTTTTTAAGCAGGGCCTCTGTGTGATGGTAAACTATGCGGCATTGTGTGCATGTCTTTAATTTTTTATGGAGGCGCATATTGGATTCCATAGGCTATTTCAATATTGGGGGATACTGCTGATGTCAATAGTAGGGTCACAACGGTCACCCGATCCGGTTTTGTTATTTGGTATGTCTCCAGACAGGCATGTGGGGTTTTTTTATATGAAAAGGTATCCTTCAAGTCTACCTCAGCAGAGCCGCCCCCCCGATGGGCAATAGGAACCGGACAATTGAGCTGGCTACAGTTCCGGTCCGGGACCATTGCCCGTCGGGGGGGGCGGCGGTATAATACCATTTGGGTCCGCGTCTAAGACCTATTATTCGTTGTGTCGGCAGGCCTTCAGAATACGGTCTACCCCTTGCAGTTATATGGCTCCCGGAATCAGCTCAAGGCCCCGCCTCTGGTTTAGTCCAAACATCAGATTCATGTTCTGCACGGCCTGGCCCGCCGCTCCTTTCAGGATGTTGTCAATGGCGGAAACCAGGATAATTCTGTTACTGCCAGCATCCACATGGACGCCGATGTCACAGAAATTGGTTCCCCGGACATGGGCGGTGTCGGGAAACTGTCCCCGGGGCAGCAGGCGGACAAAGGAATCCGGGCCATAGTACTGGTTCAATATGTCCATCACCGCTCCATGGGAGGTGGGTTGGGTCACCTCGGCATAAATGGTGGTGAGCATTCCCCGGGTCAGGGGGATCAGGTGGGGCACAAAGGTGATCTTCACCGATTCTCCGGCATGGGCGGACAAGATGGCTTCCATCTCCGGCACGTGGCGATGGGCACCCACTTTATACGGCTTGAAGGATTCGTTGACTTCACAAAAATGGGAGGACAGAGAGAGCGCACGCCCGGCACCGCTGACCCCGGACTTGGAGTCTGACACAATTCCCCGGGGGCTTATCACGCCCTCTTTGATCAGGGGAATAAGGGGCAGCAAAAGGCTTGTGGGATAGCATCCCGGATTACCCACCAGATCGGTTTGTCCGATGTCGTCTCCATAAATTTCACTTAAGCCGTAAACGGCACGCTCCAGAAGTTCCGGGGCACTGTGGGGCTGATAGGCTGAGGCATACACCCCGGCGTCTTTGAACCTGAAATCGGCGGACAGATCAATTACCTTGATGCCGTTTTCAATAAAAAAGGGGGCATAGGCCATGGACACCTTGTGGGGAAGGGCCAGAAACACACAGTCAACGCGACCCTTAAGGGATGCCGGATCCATGGGTTCACAGGTGATGTCCACCATTTTTCTCAGGGCTGGAAAAATATCCACCAGGTTTTTACCGGCATAGGAACGGGAGGTGACCGCTGTCACCTCTGCATCGGGATGCCCTGAAATTAATTTTACAAGCTCTGCGCCGGTGTACCCTGTTGCCCCTGCAATACATGTTTTAATCATTTTATTCCCATCGCGAAAAAAGTAGAATAATACCCAGTTATTATAAAGGGTTTGATAGTATAATAAAGCTTATCAGACAATGCATATCTTTTCAAGGTAAGATTCGGGGTTTGATTATAACGGGCAACGAATGTTGGGTCGTAGACGCGGAGCCAAATGGTATTATGCCGCCCCTCCCCCGACGGGCAATGGGCCCGGACCGGAACTGTAGACAGCTCGATTGTCCGGTTCCTATTGCCCATCGGGGGAGGGGCTCTGCTGAGGTAGACTTGAAGGCTACCTTTTCATATAAAAAGCCACATGGCAGTAAGCACCTGCCACAACGAAAGTTGAATCTCATCATTGCAGCACCTTGGACGGAGTTTTATATAAAAACGGCCCTGGTAACTGTTGGCCTACCAAATAATGATGGCTGCTTATGCTATGACAAATCCCGAATAACGGCTTTTCCTTGACAGTGCTTTGTACAAACCTAATAATGATTAAACTTGGTGATCTTGCTTTTAACACTTTTGGGATGGTGGTCATAACATTGTCCACCTGTAATCACTGATCCTTGCCCAGAGTGACTGATGGTGTGACCACCCCCCATTTTTGTGATCATTCCAATTTTTTTAATCCGGAGGTTCCCATGAAAAAAATATTTAAATGGTTCTTGCTGGGCATGGCTGCCCTTGTTGTTATCGTGGTGGCGGCTGTGTTGCTGATCCCCCGATTTGTGGATGTTCAGCAATACAAACCCCGCATGGAACAGATGGTTTCCCAGGCCACAGGACGTCCCTTTTCCCTGGGAGAAGACATTAAACTGTCCCTGTTTCCCTGGGTGGGGGTTTCCCTGTCTGATATTCAACTGGGAAATCCGCCGGGCTTTAAAGAACCCTCCTTTGTTTCGGTGCGTTCATTTAATGTCAAGGTAAAGCTTTTACCCCTGTTGTCCCGGGATATACAGGTGAAGGAATTTGTAATGGATGGCCCACGCCTGGTGCTTGTAAAAGGGGCAAACGGTGTGGGTAACTGGGAAAATCTGGGGCCCGGGCCGGGTGCTCCGGGCACCCAGGGTGCCGATAAGGCGACAAAACCCTCTTCTCCGGAAACAACGACCAAAGGGGAAACTGCCCCATCCACGGGTCTGCCGGTGACCGCTCTTAAGGTGGATCAATTTTCCGTCATCCATGGCAGCGTAGAGTGGCATGACAGGGTACAAAAAACATCCACAACCCTTTCCGATGTTAATCTGCTGTTAACGGATATTTCCCTTGACGGCCCCGTGGCCCTTGATTTTTCAGCCCAGGTGGATGGAAATCCTGTTGCTGTTAAAGGCCAGGTGGGACCGGTGGGCAATCCCCCGGCACAGGGGGAACTTCCCTTGAATGTAACGGTTAAGCTGTTAAAAGAAATTTCCCTGGGAATTAAGGGAAAAGTGGTTGATGCCACCACCCCGATGCCCCGATTTCAACTGGCCCTGGACCTGGCATCCTTTTCTCCCCGGAGCCTTTTAAAAAAATTGGGAAAGGAAGACCTGCTGCCCGCCACGGATACCTTTAAACAATTTTCTTTTAAGGGGAACCTTTCAGGGACTCCCTCCGCCCTGTCCATTGCCGACGCTCTCATGGTACTGGATGAGTCCAGGCTTTCTTTTTCAGGGGCGGTCAAGGCCTTTGCCAGGCCCGATATAAAATTTAATATGGACCTTGATACCCTTGATCTGGACAGATATCTTCCGCCTTCGCATACCCAAACACCCCCGGTGGCCCAAGGGGACACGGGTAAAAATGCCCCGGTGGCATCAAGCGCCGGTGATCAAGGAAAAGCGCCCGTTGCTTCTGCCACCACAAAAACAGACTATGCCCCTTTACGTAAACTGGTGCTGGATGGACATGCCAGGGTGGGAAAACTCAAAGCCGGGGGCATGGTGATGGAAAATCTGGAAATGGCAATTACCGGCACCACAGGGAAATTTCATCTGGATCCCTTTAAAATGGATCTATACCAGGGCAGGATGACATCTGCCCTTGGCCTGAATCTCCAGACGGATACGCCCAAAGGTACCTTTGAACTCAAGACAGACGGTGTCCAGGTGGGACCACTTCTTAAAGATGCGGCCCAGAAAGAGTTCCTTGAAGGGGCATTAAAGGCCGATGTGAATCTCAGCTTCCTGGGAGATACCCCGGAGGTTATCAAGCAGAACCTTAACGGCACCGGAGAGCTGATTTTCACCGATGGTGCCATTGTGGGGGTGGATCTGGCAGGTATGGTGAGAAATGTGAAGGCCAAATTCGGGCTTGGCGAACAAACAACGGAAAAACCCAGGACCGATTTTGCTGAACTCAAGGCACCCTTCACCCTCACCCGGGGTCTTTTTAATACCCCGGGCATCAGCATGAGTTCGCCTTTAATCCGGCTTCTGGTGCTTGGCAGTGCGGATCTGGTCAAAGAAACCCTTGATTTCAAGGTGCAGCCCAAGTTTGTGGCAACTCTCAAAGGGCAGGGCGACACCGAAGAACGCACCGGAGTCACCGTTCCGGTGCTTGTCAGCGGCACCTTTGATCAACCAAAATTCAGACCGGACATGGAAGCCTTGTTAAAAACGGCTGTTCCCGAGGTGAAGCAGATCAAAGAAGAGGTAAAGGCTCTGATTGAGAACCGAGGGGATTCCAGGGAACAGGTAAAAGAGATTAAAGACAAGGCCAAAAATCTGCTGAAAAACTTTTCCCTTGGGCAATAAATCAATTGTTGTGGCCATCCGGGTTTGGGAATTCCTGGCTGCCAATATTGGGTGAATTTTTTTGCATCCTTCATATCACGTCAAAGGTACTTTGCACTTTTTTAAGATCGATCCCGACAAATGGGGCATTTCCCCTCGTGAAAGTGCAACGTAAGAATGAAGGATGCCGATTTCTTCCCCAATGTTTGACATTTAATTTGAACCCCCTGATGTGAGGTACGTATGGAAAATCTTGATCAGATCATATCCACCCTGTCCATGACCATGGGTGCAGCCTGGGCCAGTGGTATTAATCTTTATGCCACTTTGCTGGTGCTGGGAATCATGGGAACAACGGGGAACATCGTGTTGCCTGAAAATCTTCACATCCTCATGGATCCCCTGGTGATGGGGGCTGCAGGTGTCATGTATTTTGTTGAGTTTGTGGCGGATAAAACCCCGGGGGTGGACACCGGCTGGGATGCCATTCATACCTTTGTGCGCATTCCGGCAGGGGTGATGCTGGCCGCCGGTGCCGTGGGGGAGGTGAACACGTCTGTGGCCGTTGCCGCAGCCATTCTGGGGGGCGGTCTTGCCGCCGGTTCCCATGCGGCCAAGGCCGGTTCCCGGGTGTTGATCAACACCTCTCCGGAACCCTTTTCCAACTGGATTGCCTCCATCCTGGAAGATGTGGTGGTGGTGGGGGGCATATGGGCATCTTTGACCCATCCCTGGATTTTCATAGCGCTGCTGGCATTTTTTATTGTGCTTTTGATCTGGCTGATGCCAAAGCTGTGGCGGGGAATTAAAAAGGTCTTTTCGGTTCTGGGGCGGTGGCTTGGTATTTCCGGATCTTCACCGCCGACATCGGATACCGATGCTTAAGCGGTGTTTTTTATAAGCCACTCGACAGTCATAAGTTCTCACCATGGTTTCTTTTGATTTTAGATAATCCACTGAAATCATTAAGCCTGGGTCTTGCGAATTCATTGGGTCTGGTATAATGATTTCAAGATGTTATGAGAACTTATGGTAAGTTCTCAATAACCCGGGGTTATAAAGCCTGTTGAACCTTTAAACGCCGGGTGCTATTCAAAAGAATTCTCTGAATGCCCTGACTTATTGAGAACTTACAATTTATGACTCTGGAGTAAGCCACATGGCTGACATAACTGCCACAACGAAGTATGAAAATGCCATAATACCGCCCCCAACGGCCGCCCGTTGGGGGCTCTGCAGAGGTTGCCCCAAAGTTTTATTTTCTAATAACATACATGGCAGTAAACACCTGCCACAACGAAAGTTGAAACTCTCATCATTGCAGCACCTTGGACGGAGTTTTATATAAAATAACATTGAGAGACAATACCTTTGCCAATTTTTAGAATGTGCTTTGATCAGAATTTTAAGACTCAATATGGTGTGTGTTGCCAATATGGCAAACACATCATATGCCTGAAAAACGGATCAAAAACATAATTAGCGAAGGTATTAAGAGAAAGGTCATTTCTATGAAAGCAGAAATATTGTCCACAGGGGATGAAGTCCTCTGGGGTGACATTGATGATTCCAATGCCAGCTGGCTTTCCCGCCGGTTGCGGGAAAGCGGGGTGGACGTCACACGGGTGAACTGTGTTGGTGATGATATAAATACCATAAGTGATGTCATGACGGAGATTTCCACCCGGTGTGATTTGGTGATGGTCACCGGGGGGCTGGGGCCCACCAGTGATGATCTGTCGGCCCAGGCTGCAGCCGTTGCCACCGGAGACGATCTGGTACTCAATCAGATGGCCTTTGATTCCATGGCGTCTTACTTTGCCCGCAAGGGCTGGGAGATGACAACGGGGAACGAGAAACAGGCCATGCTGCCGGCCCGGGCAACCATGATGGACAATATCTGCGGAACGGCCCCGGGATTTTTCCTGGACCATGGCCGGGCCAGGTTTTATTTCATGCCCGGGGTGCCCCGGGAAATGAAGGCTATGTTTGAACGTCATATTCTTCCCGAAATGGATGCCCGGCATCCGGTTCGCACGTCTGCGGTGCTGTGCCGATTAACGGTATTCGGCCTGCCCGAGTCTAAAACCGGTCATAAACTCAAAGATTTTCATGAAAATTTTCCCGGCATACGATTGGGATTCCGGGCCAGCTTTCCCTTTATTCAGGTGAAATTCGGCAGTGATCCCTTTGCCGGAGAGGCGGGGGGGGTGAGCCCGGAAAAAATGGCAGCGGCAAAGGACTGGGTTCTTGAAAGGCTTGGTCGCTTTGTTATTTCCACCCAAGGATTGTCCATGGAAGCCACCGTGGGAAAGCTGTTACAGCAGCGGGGGCAGACCCTGGCCGTTGCTGAAAGCTGCACGGGCGGACTTATTGCAAGCCAGATCACAGATGTTGCAGGCAGTTCGGATTATTTTCTGCTGTCCGCCGTCACCTATGCCAATGAAGCGAAAATGGCGGTGCTGGGTGTGAAAAAAGAAACACTTGCCCTTCATGGGGCCGTGCATGAACAAACGGCCCTGGAGATGGCACTGGGAGTGCGGAAAAAAGCCGGGGCGGACTGGGGCATATCCACCTCGGGCATTGCCGGGCCCGGGGGGGGTAGCGATACCCGGCCGGTGGGTATGGTGTGCATCGGCGTGGCAGGCCCGGATGGTGCCAGGGCCTTTACCCACACCTTTTCCCACGATGACCGGGGTATGAATAAAAAAATGTTTACCGCCATGGCCCTGGAGCGCTTGAGACGGGAACTGGTATTGCAGCCGGTACCCGGCGTCATCCAGAATGAGGCCGTGGTGGCCTGAACCGGGAATATGAAAATATCGACAGCAAAGCCCCCGCCGGACGGCCGGTGGGGGCGGCATATTACCATTATCATGCTTCGTTGTGTCGGCAGCCGGACATGGGGGAGGGCTGCCCGACATCAGGGACTGGTGATTTTAAACTTCTCCACAAAACCATCGGGCTGGTAACTCATCTTGGCCTGCCTGAGTCCCGGATTCCCCAGATCCTGCTCTCTGTTTATGGTCTGGTAATGGTCCGTGATAATGGTGGCAAAGGCCTGGTTTACAAACTGATAGATCCCCTTGTACTCATCCAGTGCCTTTTCAAAATGAATGACAAAACTGGTGCCAAGGGCAAGCTCTTCTCCCAGAGTGTAGGCCACGGGCCGGTCTTCCACGTAATAGATACCACCGCACAGCTGAAGGGTTTCACACTTTTCCAGGGCCTCCCGGGCCGCATGGTAATCGCCGTCTTCACTCCGGCCTTCCCGCCATTGCTCCAGCACTTCCAGGGCCTGGGGCATGTACGACTCCAGAAGGGGGCGAGCCTCATAGTTGTGGTTGTTGATAAAGGCTTTTATGAGGTTTCTTTTTTTATGATATTTTCTGCCGGCAAGATCGGCAAGACTGTCACGGAAATAGAGATAGTCAAAATTATCCCGGTCTTCGGTGACGATGCAGCCCTTTTCTTTAAGGATGCCCGCCTGGGTCTGGGTGGCACATTTCAGGGTGCCATGGTCGGCAAACAAGGTGGCAAGGCCTTCCCGGGGAGGCAGGCCAAAGGGGCACATGAAAAAGGGAATGCCCTTGTCTTTTCCCAGGATGATAATGTGTTTTTTTCCCATCCGGGAAACACGGTAGTTGTGGCCCCGTCGAAACAGATATATATTGGAAAAGGTGAATTCTGAAATGCCTTCCGGCAGTTTTTGGAACAGGGGATGCAGCGTGTCTCTCAGATCCATGGTGATCTCAACTGCATCGGGATAATCAGGTATCATGTGAGAATATCTCCCGTGGCATATAAAAGGGGGCGGCTGGTTTTGATTTCGACGTATGTGGTTGGTTTCAGAGCCTTTTTTAAAGGCACAATTCTGGCCTGGAATCCGTCGAAGATAGCCCCCCCACATAAATCAACGCATGAAATTGCCTGGTCACTCATAAGTTTTCCAGGGCTTGGTCACAAGATGGGCCACCCTGGGGAGGGGTCAGGCTTGCGTTATTGACGTTTTTGTTTAAATTTAGCTTTATTCTTAGATACTTGTTAAAAACATAGACCCTGATAAAAACTCAGGGTCTAATAACACAAGCCTGATCCCGTTGGGCCGCCAATTGAGATGAATGGCCCATCTTATGACCAAGCCCGTTTTCCAATTTACCGGCAGATGATTTGTTTCGCGAAAATTAAAATCTACATATGCGGTATAGGAAATGAGAACTTAGGACTCATGAGATTTTGCGTTTGGTGATTAAAATGGCCAGAAGTTGTTATCTCCCCACACCTGATCCAGCAATAACTGATCCATTTCCATCAGCATGGTTAAGTGATCCCGCTCCCAGGTGGACAGCCAGAGATAAAGCTTTTTTTCCTCGGGATCCTGGGCGGCATCGGCCTGATCGGCATAGATGTTCACGGCCCGCTGCTCCATGGCCATGGCCGCGGAGATGGCCGAGGCTTCAAACCCTGCTGCGGCAATCCCTTTGATCACATCCGGGGTTAGAATGGCATCGGGCAATTCACTTTTTTGGGCATCTTTAAAGGAGCCTGGTTCAAACTTACCGCTGGCGGTGAAGGATTTGAACTGTTCCGCCAGTACCTTCAAATGAAGGGTCTCTTCCCTGGCCATGGACTCAAAAAAAGATTTCACCGCTTTATTTTCAGTCTGTTGGGCAACTTTTTTATAAAATGCATGCCCCCGTTGCTCCAGAATGATTGCTTTTTTTAAAATATTCAAGGTGTTATTTTCGGTCATGCTGCCTCCTGTTGTTTTTTTAAAGTAGCTACTGGGTTTTGGGTGCTTACAGCCATTGATTTTTCATGATTGATTTTGATACCTAAACCACCGATATCAGAGCCTCCGGGGGCAGTCCCCGGAGGCGGTATCATACCTCTTTCGATTTTCATTGTGGCAGGTGTTTGCTCCAACTGTGTGATCCGGTTTCAGCAAAAAAGCCTCTCCACTTCCGGGGGCATCACGGCATAGATAAACCGTTTTCCTTCTTCCAGGGAGCCCAGCCACCTGTTCATTAAAAGTGCCTTTGCCGGATTCCAGGTGATGAGACCCACGGCCGTTTCAATGGATAGTTCCTGATTAAGTTCCTGGATAAAATATGACAATTCATTCCAGAGATTTAAATCATGGTTGGATGCCAAACTGTCCGTTCCAAGACTTATGTTGATACCGGCGGACAATATCTTTTCCATGGGAGCCCGTCCCACGCCGATAAATGCGTTGCTGCGGGGGCAAAGGCAGACATGGCTGCCATGGGCTGACAATATTTCAATGTCTTCATCGTTTAGTTTTACACAATGCACGGCAAGGGTGGATCTGTCAAGTAAACCAAGCCCGGCGGCGTGGGCCACCGGACGTTCCATGGGGGGGATGTAAGACGCGTCTATCAGGTTGCCTTTAAGCAGCAGATCATGGAATGCTGTATGTTTGCCCATGAGCATGTCGACTTCATCATCGTGTTCGGACAGGTGAATGGAAAAGGGCAGCCCCCTTTGACTGTCCTGGGCCTTAATCTGCTGAAGGGTTTGGGCACTGGTGGTGTGAAGTGCATGCCCCGCTCCGGCAATGGCGGCACAGCCATTGGCACTGTAGGGGATATCCGCCATTGGTAATCCCGGGGGGACAAAGCCAAAAGCTTCACAGAAACAGGTAAAAGAAAGCCCCTGCTGTGTGAAAATATCCGTTATTTTAATATCCGCCACAGATGTTATATCTCCCACAGCACATCCTCCATGATCCATGAATTCAGTGACGGCTTTTCTTGCAGCAGTGTAATCGGTTTCGGTATAGTTGTTTTTGATCATGCTGATCAGCCAGGGAACAAAGCCCTGACCAGACACTGTCTTGTCTTTAAGGCCGGACAGTTTCATGTGACAATGGGCATTTAAAAGTCCGGGGGTGATGGTGATTTCACCCAGATCCTGGATTTCACCAGTGTACAGCGTTTTTAACTCTTTGTATCTGCCAATGCCTAACAGTTTTTTATGGTCATGGATCATACAGGCGTCATCAATGGTTTTTTGTCCTGGAACCCCTGTGATCATACGTTTGCTTCGGATCAGTTCTATTTGAGATCCATTGGTTTTTGACAAGAATAAAACTCCTTTGAATTTCTGACCCCCGTGGTGCGCCATCCAATGTTTATACTGCTGTGCTATGGCAGGGGGGTGGTGGTATAAGCCACGTTGGCATCTTCGGACTTGTGGGCCGGCATTTCCTTTCCGTCCCGGAGGTCCTGCACCCAGTCGGGATTGAGCAGGCTTGATTTTCCACTGAGGACGATGTCTGCATCCCTGAAGGCATCCTCTGCAGTTTTTCGGTCATGGATTTTGCCGCAGATCATCAGGGGAAGGGTTGTCACCTGACGTGTCAGGGCTGCCATGGTGTGTCCGGAACCAAAGGCATCCATGGCGTAATCATAGGTGGATACAGAAATGGCATCTATGGGTTGGGCATCAAACAGGCGGATCATCTCCTGCCACTGTGCTTTATTTTCAAACAGCGATACATCCATGTCGGCAATGCCCCAGTTGGAAACCCTGACAATGAGCAGACGGTCCTGGGGAATCACTTCTCTTACGGCCTCAATGACTTCCCGGACAAACCGGAATCGGTTTTCCATGGAACCGCCATATTCATCGGTTCGTTTATTGGAATAGGTGGAGAGAAACTGGTTCAGGAGATACCCGTGGGCCGCATGGATTTCAACCCCATCAAATCCTGCGGCCATGGCACCCCTGGCCGTTTCTTTAAAACCGTTTATTACGTGGGCCATGTCAAAGGAACTCATTTCATCGGGGATCTCGTAGGGACCGCCGGTGAATGGATTGTCCTGGGCCGGGGTTACGGGGCTTGGGGCAATGACCCTGCCGGCGGGGTTGACGGCTTTCCATGCCATGCGCCCGCAATGGAACATCTGGCATATGGATACGGCTCCCTGTTCTCTGATGGCATCGGTGACCTTTCTCCAGGCATCAATCTGGGGCTGGGTGGTCATGCGGGCTTGCCCGGGATACCCCTGGGCGCTCTCATAATCGGTGACAATGGCTTCGGTGTAGACAATGGCGACATCTTTTTTGGCACGGGTGACCAGAAAATCCAGCACATCCTGCCGGGGAATGCTGTCTTCACCGGCGGAAATGCGTGTCATGGGGGCAACCCCCAGTCTGTTTTTCAATGTAAAATTCTTTAATTTAAACGGGGAAAAAATGGTGTCTGTCATGATCGTTCTCCTTTGATTGTGAGTGATGGATCATATCCGAGCGCCTTAAATCCTGAGTGGTAAAGGACGTTAAACCATTCATTGAAACCCAATGAGCATATGGAATATAAGCATCTTTGTAAAAAATACAGGCCAGGGAATTTTTTTTTTGAATTGCCTTGCTTCATTATCTCATCTAAACTGGTTATTACAAAATAGACTCGATTTTATACTCCGGGCTTGGTCATAAGATGGGCCATTCTTCTCATTGGCGGGCCAACGGGGTCAGGCTTGTGTTATTGTGTTTTTGACAAGTATCTAAGAATAAAGATAATTTTAAACAAAAACGTCAATAACGCAAGCCTGACCCCTCCCCAGGGTGGCCCATCTTGTGACCAAGCCCTATACTCCAGAGTCATAAGTTCTCATAACATCTTGAAATTATTATACCGGGCCCAGTGGATTCTCAAGGTTTAAATTTAATGATTTCAATGGGTTATCTAAAGTAAAAAGAAGCCATGGTGAGAACTTATGACTGACGAGATTTTATAAATGGATACAAATAAATATAAAAAAGGGGGGTGACCATGGGAAACCGCTTCGGGAGACAAAAACATGGAAAACGGCCAGTGGATTTTTGGGGGCAAGATTCCCGGATGGCTCTTTTATGCCTGTTGTGTCTGCTGGGTACGCTTCTGTTCTCGGCGGCGGCCCAGGCAAAGGAAATACGCATCGGTATTCTCATGGCCAGTGACATTCGACTGGAGACGGTGAAGGGATTAAGGGATGCCCTGGTGGAACATGCAACAGAAGGCCATCATACCTTTATCTATGATATTAAAAATGCCCAGGGTAATCGAAAAAAACTGCCGGAACAGGCCGCCGAGATCATTGCGGATAAACCCGATGTTGCCGTTGCTGCAGGAGGAATAGAGGCCGATGCCCTGCTGGTGGCTTCAGCCGGTACGGGGATACCTGCCATTTTTCTTTCGGTGTCTTCTTCGGTGCACCGGGGACTCGTTGCCAGCATGGTGAGTTCCGGCAATAATTTCACAGGTATTGATACTAACGATACTAATCTCACCGCCAAGCGTCTCTGGTTTATTAAAAAGATGCTTCCCGAAACAAAAACAGTTTTTTGTTTTCATGTTCCTTCCATTGTGGCCTCTGTGGAGTCCCTTGACGTGGCCCGGCGGGCAGCCAATGAGCTGGGCGTTACGCTGCAGGTGTCAAGCGTTGAATCCGATGCCGATATAACCAAAGCTGCAGAGACCTTATCCCGTAGCACCACAGATGTGATCCTCCAGTTGCCCGTGGCACCGGTTGACCGCACCCTTAAAAGTGTTATTTTTCCCCGGGCCATGGCTGAAAAAATTCCCATTTTCGGTTATGGCCAAAACAGCATCCAATCGGGTGCCTTTGCCTCCTATGCCGGTTCACGATACGCCAATGGCCAGCAGGCTGCCCGCCTGGTTCATAAAGTTGTCAATGGCATTAATCCCACAAATATTCCAGTGGAATTTCCTGAAAAACTGGAGCTTATCATCAATAAATCACTGGTGGAACGGCTGGGATTGAAATTCACCGGCCGCACCTGGCGCATGGCTGATGAGATCGTTGATATTCAATTTTAACTTCGGGAGAAACATCCATGAAATGGTGGCATCGGCTGAGCTTCAGATTAACGGTCTTTATCCTGCTTCTGGCAATTGTTCCCCTGGCCGGGTTTGGCATTACCACAATCAATGATATCCGGCGTGTTCGGTTGCAGTCCCTTGCGGAGATTCACAAAGGAGTGGCCAGCCATTCGGCCCACCTTATTGAAGATTCCCTTGCCCATATGATTAAATCGGTTCAGCTCATTATTGAAACCAATGAACTGGAAACTGCGGATCTGTTTGATCAGGAGTGGTTCCTGCAGCAGCTGTTACGCAATATTCCCCATCTGTATTCCCTGACCCTCACCGATGCCACGGGTAAAGAAACGGCTAAGGTGGGCCGGGATAGGGTATATAATGAGGCAGATCTGGCACTGCGTGATGATTATCCGGATTTTGAAAAAGACGGTGATCATAACGCCATCATTGGTGGAATCCATTCCTCCCGGAGTAATTTCCTGGTTTTGAATGTGTTTATTCCCATGCTCAGCCCCATGGATCGCCATGTCACCGGGGTGCTGGTGGCTGAAGTGGATGTTGAAAAGCTCTTGAGTTTCACCGCTGATCTGCGTCTGGGAACCACGGGGTATGTTTATGTTGTCAATGACCGGGGAAAAATTCTTGTGCACCCCGACCACAGCGTGGTGCTGGCCGGGGAAGATGACCTTGCCAACCCCCAGGTGAAGGCCTTTGTCGCCGGCCGAACGGCGTTTGTTCCCAATCAGATTTATGCCAATGGACAGCAGGGGGAGGTGTTGACCAATGTACGTGCCACGTCTGAGCCAAAACTTCTGGTGGTGGTGGTGCAGTCCGTGACAGAGGCCCTTGCCACGGTGACGCTTATTACCCATCGTCAAACCATACTCCTGGCGGCGGTACTGGGGGTGGCCATCCTGTTGTCCCTCTATTTTACCATGAAAACAATTATCCCCCTGCGCCGTCTGGAATCCGGGGCCAGGCGCATCGGCGAAGGGATTCTTTCCCACCGGATACCGGTGACCTCCTCGGACGAACTGGGCAGCGTGGCACGCTCCTTTAACGGCATGGCCCGGGAACTGGAAATGGCCCGTACCCTTGCAGATGAGCAGAACTGGTTAAAACAGGGGGTCACCCAGCTGGATAATCTGCTCCGGGGGGATCAGTCCCTGGAAGAGTTGTGTTCAAAGGTGATTACATTCATGGCGCGGTACCTGGAAGAACAGGTGGGAGTTATTTACGTCCATGACGGCAGGGGAGCTTATCAATATGTTACCGGCTATGCCTTTCAACCCGGTCCGGGGTTTTGTGAGCATTTCCAGCCCGGCCAGGGGCTTGCCGGACAGGCCGTCCTGGAAAGGCAGATTCTGGATATCAGGGATATCCCTGCCGACTATATCTCGGTCACCTCGGGGCTTGGTTCCATCTCCCCCTGGCACTTAAATTTTGTGCCCTTTATATACAACGATGGGGTGGAGGCTGTCATGGAGCTTGGGGGCATCAAAGAATTCACCGAGCTGAAAAAACAATTTTTCATTGAAACGGCTGACACCATAGCCATCATCTTTGCCTCGGCCCGTTCGCGGCGGGATTTAAACAGCGCCCTGGTGCACACCCGGCAACAGGCCGAAGAATTGCAGCGCCGGCAAAAAGAGCTGCAGGCCTTTAACGAAGAGATGGAAGAGCAGACCCAGATGCTCATGGCCTCGGAAAGCAAGCTTAAAGAACAGCAGGAAGAACTCCAGGCCGCCAACGAAGAACTGGAAGAAAAAACACAATATCTTGAGCGCAATAAAAAAAGCATTGAAGAGAAGAACAATGCCCTTGAAACATTGCGCAGCGACCTTGAAAAAAAGGCCGCAGATCTCGCCACCACCAGTAAATACAAGTCCGAATTTCTGGCCAACATGTCCCATGAACTCAGAACTCCCTTGAACAGTCTATTGCTGCTTTCCCAAATGCTGGCCGACAATAAGGAGGGCAATCTCCTGGAGGATCAGGTGGATTCCGCCCAGATTATCCACAACAGTGGTAATGATCTGCTCCACCTCATCAATGAGATCCTGGATTTGTCCAAAATTGAAGCCGGAAAGATGGAATTGCGCATGGGTGACATTGAGATTAGGGAATTTGCCAGTACCCTTGAGAGAAATTTTAAGCATATTGCCTGGGAAAAAGAGCTTTCCCTGAATATTGTGGTAAGGGATAATACACCTGACATCATTGTAAATGACCGCCAGCGCGTGGAGCAGGTGTTGAAAAATTTCCTTTCCAATGCCTTCAAGTTCACAGATTCGGGGGGAGTCACCGTGGAGATTTACAAGCCTGAGGCGGGGATCACCTTTATCCGCCCGGAACTTAACTGTGACAATACCATTGCCATGGATGTCCGGGATACCGGTATCGGTATCCCCAAAGACAAACAGACACAAATATTTGAGGCTTTTCAGCAGCTGGAAACCGGTACGGCTCGAAAATACGGCGGTACAGGACTTGGCCTATCCATATCCCGGGAGATTGCCCATCTGCTGGGCGGAGAGGTTCACCTCCAGAGTGAAGAAAATAAAGGAGCCGTCTTTACGCTTTTTCTTCCCCTGGAAAGCATCCAGGCATCCCCTGCAGGGACAACTGTTTTATCTGTCACAAACAAGAATGAAAAAGAGTCTGTTGCAAGGGCTCCATCTGTTGTGCCGGCACTTGATGCAGAGGCACCTTTGGAAAATCCCCTGGCAGATGACAGGGATGTTATCAATGACGGGGACAAGACTATTCTCATTGTTGAAGATGATGTCTCTTTTGCCGCAACCTTGCTCACCTTCTGCAGGGAAAAGGGCTTTAAGACCCTTGTGTCCTTTACCGGTGAAGAGGGGCTCAAACTGGTGGAACTATACCCGTTGAACGCCATTATTCTGGATATACACCTGCCGGGCATTGATGGATGGACCGTTTTGGAATATTTGAAAGAAAATCCGGCCACCCGGCATATTCCAGTGCACTTCATGTCCGCTGATGATCCCGTGCCCGAGGCCTTTGCCAAGGGGGCCATCGGCTATCTCACCAAACCCGTAAACCGGGAAGATATTGAAAAAGCCCTCGCCGGTATGACCACCATGATCAATAAGAAAATGAAGGATCTGCTTCTGGTGGAAGATGATTCCAACCAACGTCAGGCCATTACCCGTCTCATCGATGATGGAGATGTGGCCATCACCCAGGTTGCCACCGGTAATGAGGCCATGGCCGCATTGCGGAAAAAGTCATATGACTGCATGATTCTGGATCTGGGTCTGCCGGACATGTCCGGTTTTGATCTTTTGAAATTAATGGAAAACACCCCGGACATCACCTTTCCACCGGTGGTGGTGTACACCGGTAAAGAACTCACCGTGGAAGAGGAGCAAAACCTTAGAAGGTATTCGGAATTTATCATAATAAAAGGGGTGCGATCCCAGGAACGGCTTTTGGATGAGACCTCTCTTTTCCTCCATCGAATGGTGGAAAAAATGCCGGAAGAGAAACGTAAAATAATTTCGGACCTGCATGATACCGATCAGATGCTCAGGGATCGGAGGATCTTGATTGTGGATGATGATATGCGCAATGTGTTTGCCCTTTCAAAGGTATTGAACGATAAAGGCATCCACACCATCAAGGCGGAAAACGGTATAAAGGCTCTTGAAATCCTGGCGCAAAAAAAGGATGTGGATCTGGTGCTCATGGATATCATGATGCCGGTGATGGATGGCTATGAAACCATGAAAAAAATTCGGGAGCAGTCGTGTTTCAGCAAACTGCCCATCATTGCCCTTACTGCCAAAGCCATGCACCGGGACAAAGATGCCTGCATTGCTGCCGGGGCCAATGATTATCTCACCAAACCCGTGGACATTGATCGGTTGCTGTCCATGATGCGGGTGTGGCTTTATCGGTAGCATTTAAAAAAAACAGGATGTTTTCGTATGACATCAAATGAGGTTGAAAATCTGGAAATCCAGCTCCTGCTGGATGCCATATTTCTTCGATATGGATATGATTTCAGGAATTATGCAAGGGCATCCATTCGTCGTCGGATTTTACAGTTTATGAAAGATCAAAGGATTGCATGGGTGTCGGAGATGATTCCCCGGCTGATGCATGATGAATCCTTTTTTGAAGAAATGCTCAGGGGCTTTTCCATAACCGTGACGGAGATGTTCCGTGATCCGTCCCTGTTTCTGGCACTCCGGGAAAATATTCTTCCGCTTTTGAAAAGTTATCCGTACATTAAAATCTGGCATGCCGGGTGCTCCACCGGTGAAGAAGCCTATTCCCTTGCGGTTTTAATGGCCGAAGAGGGATTGGGAGATCGCGCCACTTTTTTTGCCACGGATTTCAATGACACGGCCCTGGAAAAGGCCAGACAGGGAATTTACAGCCTTGATAATGCCCGGCAATATACTCTGAATTATCAATTGGCCGGGGGCAGACATTCCTTTTCCGATTACTATTATGCCCGGTACGAGGCCCTGGCAATGAAGAGCCGTTTAAAGGAAAAAATCACCTTTGCCAATCATAATCTGGTGATGGACCAGGTGTTTACAGAAACCCATTTGATTCTTTGTCGCAACGTGCTAATTTATTTTAACAAAGAGCTCCAGGAAAGGGTGATTCGTCTTTTCTATGAGAGTTTGACCCACGGCGGATTCCTTTGCCTCGGAATGAAGGAAAGCCTGTTGTTTTCATCTTACCAGGACAAGTTTAAGGAGATTGACTCCAAAAATAAAATTTTTCAGAAGCTGAGCGGGTGAAAAAGAGAATAATGGAAACCCAGAAACAAGCTGTCATTGCCATTGGAGGATCAGCGGGATCATTGGAGGTGCTGGTCCGGCTGTTTTCGTATCTGCCACGGAATTTTTTGTTTCCGGTCATTGTAGTGTGTCATCTGCATCCCCAGGATAATGGGGGGCTGGTTGATTTTTTTTCCAGGCGGTTTCCCCATCACATCAAGGAGGCAAAAGACAAAGAGCAGGTACAATCGGGAATGATCTATTTTCCTCCGGCCAATTATCATCTTTTGGTGGAGCAGGAAAAAAGCTTTGCCCTGTCCGTTGATCCCAAGGTCAATTATTCCCGCCCATCCATTGATGTGTTTTTTGAGAGTGCATCGGAGGTCTGGACCAGGGATCTGACGGGGATTATACTCACCGGTGCAAGCTGTGACGGGGCCCGGGGTATTTGCTCCATCAAAGACAGGGGGGGGCTTACCATTGCCCAGGACCCTGGTACCGCCGATTCTTATTTAATGCCCAAGGCGGCCATTGATACTGGAAAAGTGGATAAAATTCTTAGTGTGGAAGATATCGGCCTTTTTTTGAAGTCGATGGCCTGAACTGGATGGGTTGTGATAAAGCAGCATCCCAAAAAAAACAAGCCTGCAGACATCTGCCGCAAGTAAAATTGAAAAAATAATGATTTCAGTCTATTGGTTGGACTCTTTATATGAAAAGGTAGCCTTCAAGTTTACCTCAGCAGAGCCGCCCTCCGACGGGCAATAGGAACCGGACAATTGAGCTGTCTACAGTTCCGGTCCGGGTCCATTGCCCGTCGGGGGGCTGCGGCATAATGCCATTTGGCTACGCGTCTACGACCCGATATTCGTTGTGGGTTATACAAAAATGGAGGGAGTGCATTGAACGAGTTGCAAAAAATTCTCATTGTGGATGACAAGGCTGCCAATCTGTTCAGCCTTGAACAGATTCTCAAGGAAACCAATGCGAAAATTATTATGGCGGACAATGGCAACGATGCCTTGATAGCCTCTTTGAATCATTCGTTCGCCATTGCCCTCCTGGACGTCCAGATGCCCGGGATGGATGGGTATGAACTGGCGGAATTTCTGCGCGGTGAAGAAAAAACAAAAGATCTGCCCATTATTTTTGTCTCCGCCGTGTATTCCAGTGAACACCATGTATTCAAAGGATATGATGCCGGTGCCGTGGATTTTTTGGTCAAGCCTTACAATCCCAAGGTGTTGTTAAGCAAGGTCAATGTGTTTTTGACCCTGGATCGCCAGAAAAAAATGTTGGAGGCATCCCAGAATCGGCTTGCCGGAATCAACGATATCCTGGAATTTCAGGTTCAGGAGCGGACCCGGAAGTTGAACAACATCATCCATGAACTTCAAGTTGAGATAGAAAAAAGGGAACTGGCTGAAAAAGAGTTGATTCAGGCACACAAGATGGAGGCCATTGGCTCACTGGCCGGAGGAATTGCCCATGATTTCAACAATATTCTGGCTGCGGTGCTGGGATACACTGAGTTATCCATGGACAGTGCCCCCAAGGGTTCTCCTCTGGAAGAAAATCTTGGACAGGTATATGCCGCCGGGTTGCGGGCAAAGGATCTGGTCAATCAGATTCTTAATTTTGCCCGGAAAACAGATGAAGACCCAAAGCTTGTGCGGATGGATCTTGTGGCAAAGGAGGTTGTGAAATTTCTTCGCTCCACCATTCCCACATCCATAGAGATCAAGGAAAATATTCTCAGTGTATCCCTTATTCTGGCAAACCCCATCAAGATTCACCAGTTGATCATGAATATTTGCACCAATGCTGCCCATGCCATGAGCGACAGTGGCCTTCTTTCCATTTCCCTGGGGGATGTGAGTATAACGCCGGATAATATGCCTGATATGCCACCCGGCAAAACACTGTCACCGGGCATGTATCAGCAACTTGAGATTTCCGATACCGGCTGTGGCATATCTGCAGATATCATTGATTCCATTTTTGATCCGTTTTTCACCACCAAGGGGATCCACGAAGGCACGGGGATGGGACTTGCCATGGTGAATGAAATCGTAAAGGGGTGTGGCGGTGTGATTTCCGTTGCCAGTGAAGTGGGGAAGGGGACTGTTTTCACCATCCTGCTGCCCACAACCCAACAAAATCAAGTATCTCAACCCACTGTCGATGCCCCTCTATTGCCCACAGGAACGGAACGGATACTCTTTGTTGATGATGAGCAGGTGATCTGCAAGGTCGCTTCCCGTACCCTTGAAAAATTTGGTTATCAGGTGACATCAAAGAGCTGCAGTGAAGAGGCCTTTGCACTTTTTGATGCTCAACCGGATGCCTTTGATCTGGTTATTACGGACATGAGCATGCCACGGATGAGCGGTGATGAGCTGACAAGGAAAATCCTGGCCATCCGTCCGGAGATTCCTATTATTATATCAACTGGTTACAGTCGAAGAATGACGGCATCCCGTGCGGTGGAGATCGGTGCCCGTACACTCATGCCCAAACCATCCGATAAAGAGACCCTTCTCGCAACGGTGCGAAAGGTACTGGATAATCAATGAAATAGAAGATGGGTCCAGGAAAATTAATGAAAATATTTCAATAACTGTAACCTGATTGCCCCCGTGTGGCATTGGTTGGAAACGGTTTCCAATATTTTCCTTGACACGGCATTGATTTGTCAATATTAATTTTTATCAAAAAATGTTTAGTTATAATAAATAAAATTCATAAAATATATCTTTATATATAAATTAAATCATATTTTTGGTTTTTTGGGGGAGTGTGCACCATGCTTGATGCCGTTTATGATGAGCCGTCGGTCATCACCAGAGGCCTTTATCGTCTCCACACAGTTAAACCCGCAGTCCAACATAGCGTATCACCCTGCAGTGCTGCCTGCCCCGCTGGAATGGATATACCGAAGATGCAGTTTTATGTGAACCATGGTCAGTTTTTAAAAGCATTTGAATCTCTTATTGTGGAAAACCCTTTCCCTTCCACCTGTGGTCGCATCTGTTTTAATTCGTGCGAAACCGCCTGCCATCGCATGAACCAGGATGAGGCCCTTGCCATTCGCAGCATGGAGCGATTTGTGGGTGACCGTGCCTTGAACCAGGATTTTTGTCCCACCATAAAAAAACTTCCGTTGAATGGAAAACGTATCGCCGTCCTGGGAGCGGGTCCCTCCGGTTTGTCAGCTGCCTATTTTTTAAGCCTGTTTGGTTTCTCATGTGAAGTTTATGAATCTGCCCCCACTCCGGGAAAGTCTGTTCAATGGGCTATCCCGGAATCGCGTCTGCCCGAAAAAGTGCTGAACATTGAGATCAATAGAATTCGTAACATGGGTGTGACCATTCAATGTGGTCATCACCTGGACCCACATTTTGTCAAAGGATTGATCTCCCGGTGCCATGCCGTGGTTGTTGGATCAGGGATCTCCCAGTTCATGACCTTTTCCCAATGTATCGGCAATGACATGAGTACCCTGCATGGTGCCCTCCAGAGCCGGGAGGATGCCATTCACATTGAGCTTGGAAATGTGACTGTCAAACTTGGTAAAATTCCCGTGGTGTATGGGGGGGGCTGGTACAACGGTATCCAGAGCATTGCCCATGCTGTGGGTGCGGGAAAAACAGCGGCCATTGCCCTTTATGCCTATTTTGACACAGGTGTCTGCGCCATCCGGGAAGCTGTGGAAATTTCCCGGGTGGGAAACGGTACCGCCCACTCCATGGAAATTTATTTGCTGGGAGAACGCAGCCATGCCAGTTGCCATGTGGTGACTGAACAAGAGATCGATCGCACTGGGTTTCACCCTGCTGCCAGGATTGATGCTCCGCAATCAATGCGCGCCGGGGCTGACAATGTCATGGAAATGGTGGAAGAGACCTTTGATCTTCCTTCAGCATTTGCAGAGGCTGCAAGATGCTATGGCTGTGGTTATGAGCACTACGCAAAAAAATAAGCATGATCTCAACACCGATAATGTCTGACCCCTCTTAACTCTCCCAAAGTGGCCCATGTTGTTACCAAGCCCGATTTTTATTAATCCAAATATCCAGGCCGACACCACAAAACATGAATATGGTGAAAAAAATCCACATGACACTTAGATTGATCATTGACTTTCATGACTATTTTTTTTACAATTTCTTTTTATTGACTCAACATTCCTTAAGCGACGAAAGGCCTGGTGGCTGGGACGTTTTTTCTTATATATCCGTCTTCTCCAAGGGAAATCCCCTGGTAGGCAGGTGATTTGGTTACGCCTAAGGGTGTTGGTAATTTCGAATACGGATATAAGGATTAAGAAATGGCCCGTCCACCTCATGATAAAGCTGTTTTTTCCCCGCTGGAGATGGGCCGCATTGATTTTCTGTCAATATTGGATGGTCTGGATGATGGTGTTATTATTGCTGACCGTCAGGGCAAGATCTTGTTTTACAATCATACCCAGTCTAAAATTGATGACCTGAATGCCAGGGATGTGGTGGGCCTGAAGGTCACAGATATCTATGAGCTGAACAACCAGACCAGCATGATCATGCAATGCATTCGCCGTCGCGCCCCCATTAAGAACAAAACGTTTTTTTATCGTAGCTGTTCTGGTAAGGTGGCCAACACCATCACCAGCGTTTATCCGCTTTTCAACGGCACCGAAATCAATGGTGCCATATGTTTTGTTAAAGATTATGAATTGCTCCAGAAATCAACTCCCATAACATCCATTGTCCATTGTCGTTCTGATCTGGGCAATGGTACTCGCTATACTTTTGCCGATCTTATAGGTAACAGCTCTGATTTTCAGCGGGTGGTCAGTGCTGCCAGGAAAGCCTCCAGCTCGTCTTCCCCCATTATGATCCAGGGAGAGACCGGCACCGGTAAAGAATTGTTTGCCCAGTCCATCCATAATCACAGTTTTCGGAAACGGAAGAAGTTTGTGGGGGTAAATTGTGCTGCCATTCCCCATGATTTATTGGAGGGACTTTTGTTTGGTACCTCCAAAGGTGCCTTCACCGGTGCCCTTGATAAGCCGGGTCTGTTTGAAAGCGCCACCGGGGGAACCCTTTTTCTGGATGAACTGCTTTCCATGCCCCTTGTGCTTCAGGCCAAATTGCTGCGGGTCATTCAGGAGAAAACAGTGCGCAGGCTGGGGGCATCCACAGAGATCGCCGTGGATATTAAAATCATCAGTTCAGTCAGTGAAGACCCCCGCATGGCGGTGAACAACGATCTGCTTAGAATGGATCTCTTCTATCGCCTGGGGGTTGTCCTGATAAAACTGCCTCCGTTAAGAAAGCGAAGAGAGGGCATGAATGAGCTGGTTTTTCATTTTATTGAAAAACTCAATGCCTTCCTTGGTACCCATGTGAAGTCCATTTCTCCGGGGGTGATGGATCTTTTTATGGCCTATCGGTGGCCAGGCAATATCCGGGAACTGGAGCATCTT
Source organism: uncultured Desulfobacterium sp. (assembly GCA_963674605.1). Lineage (GTDB taxonomy): Bacteria > Desulfobacterota > Desulfobacteria > Desulfobacterales > Desulfobacteraceae > Desulfocicer. The sequence goes on from OY771474.1 coordinate 5,532,580, forward strand.
ATTGAAGGTGCCATGAATATGGTTGGTCATGAAGATGTGCTGAAGATTCAGCATTTTTCTTCGGGTACCGGATATTGGGACAGCGTTGAAACAGGTGCCCTTGGCATGGACACCGACGGGGGATTTAGGAAAAAATCAGACGCTCACGCATCCTTGTCTTCCCATGGGATTGAGAAGAGGGATGAAAGGTTACCATCCCCGGAAAAGGGGGCTGTTTCGCGGAACTTTTCCCCATCGGATACCGTTTCTGATCTTGCCCGATGGCCCGGTTCACCGGCGGTGGATGTAAAGATTCCCCTGGCCCGGAATCAGGCAGAACAGGAGAAGCAGGCCCTTGAAAATGCACTCACCGCCTCCGGGGGCAATGTCACCCGGGCAGCTTCCATTCTGGGCATTTCCCGACAGTTGCTGCACTATAAAATCAAGAAGCATGCCTTAAGCCGTATTGATTTTATGCGTCGTTGAGGTGTCAATCGCTGATATGAAAAATATTTTTCATTAGAAAAATTTTCATGGGAATTTGTTTTCATTGGAAAAATAATTTTCTTTTTTTCAGGCTTTCCCCATGGCCTGATTTTGTTTGATTTGTATTTAAAAAAATAGGCGGCTGATCATAGACAATGGCCCTCCCGGCCTGTGGGGAGGGCCATTGTCATTCCTGCTTTTTAGGCGTCCAATTACAGTGGCACGGAATCTGCTATAATGAAGAATCAAATGTTTTTGTTTAGTCAAATGCACGGGGCCTTGAAGAGGTTCCGGCAAAAATCCCCTCGGCGATCATGATGCCGGGCGAAGCCCATTGTTCCGATGCTCAGGAAGGTGCCCAGGGGGTGACTTAACTTTAGTTAATGATTCTAACATAAAGGAGTTTCTCGTGTCACAACCCACAGCACCCACCAAAGCGTTTGACCCCATGGTATTCTGGGTCTCCGCATCTTTAACTGTACTTTTTGTTTTATGGGCCATTGTTTTTCCGGAAAACATGGGCACAACCATTAACGCCGTGTTCAGCTGGACCACAAGCAATTGGGGATGGCTTTATCTGTTAACGGCATTTTTGCTGGTCATTGGCTGCTTTGTACTCATGGGGCCCGGGTATGGGCATCTTAAGCTTGGTCTTGAAAATGACAAACCCGAATTTTCAAATTTTTCCTGGTTTGCCATGTTGTTCGGATCGGCCATTGCCGCAGGCATTGTTTTCTGGGGACCGGCAGAGCCAGCTTACCATTACATGAGTCCGCCGCCTTACTTTGGTGGTGAGGCCCTTAGTCCGGCAGCCGGGGCCAATGCCATGACCTATTCGTTTTTTCACTGGGGCTTAAGTGCCTGGTCCATCTATGCCATGCTTACCATTGCCCTTGGTCATGCCTGTTTTACCAAAAATCTTCCGCTGAAATTTTCCAGTGCATTTTATTATGTCATCGGGGATAAAATCCACGGCACCTGGGGTAAAGTACTTGATATCTTTGCCGTGTTTGCCACATTGGGCGGTCTTGCCACCACCACGGGTCTTGTGGCGCTTCAACTTTCAAGTGGTCTGAAATATCAATACGGCCTGACCCTGGGACCTGGCAGTACTTACATCATCATCGGCGTGCTTACGGCGATTTTTACCTTTTCGGTTTACACAGGACTTGAAAAAGGAGTGAAAATTATTGGCGATGTCAACATGTGGGTATTTGTGTCCGTATGGTTTTTCATCCTTATCTTTGGGCCTACTATTTTTCTGATTAATCTTACCACCAACGCCATTGGACAATACCTGCTTCATTTTATTCCCATGAGTCTGTTCACCGCCCCGGGGTACGAGGGCAACTGGATCGGCAGCTGGACCGTGTTTTACTGGGCCTGGTGGATGAGTTGGGCCCCTTTTGTGGCAGTGTTCATTGCCAGAATTTCCCGGGGAAGAAGTATTCGGGAAACCGTTGCCGCCACCTTGATTCTGCCCACCCTGGGAAATTTTCTGTGGTATGGGGTTATCGGCGGTGCGGGTATCAGTTTTGATGTCACCGCCACCTTGAAGGAACACGGGGTGGAAAGTGCCATCTTTGCCATTGCCCAGCATCTTCCCATGACCGGTATTTTGTCCATAGCCCTGATTTTTCTCATCGGTACGTTTTTTCTCACCAGTGCCAATTCAGCGGCCATTTCCCTTGCCATGTTTGTGTCAGGGCATGAAAACCCCGGGAAAAATCTTCGTGCCTTCTGGGGTATTGCGCTTGGTGCTGTGGCCGCAGTACTGGCCGGTACCGGCAGTTTAAAGGCCATTCAGACCGCTTCCATTGCCACGGCTTTTCCGTTGATGTTTCTTCTTCTGCTGGTGATTTTCGGCACCTTCAGGGGGCTTGGCAGGTATAAAAAAGATAATAATATATAGTTTGTATGACAGAACTGTTTGCCGTAATTGAGTGAATATGCGTTCAGCAACAACAAGAGTACCTCTAATAATAGCAGTATTTTATACGAAGTTTCATATAACGCTCATGTCCTGTCGGACACAACGAAGATAGGGTCGTAGACGCGGGGCCAAATGGCATTATACCGCCCCTCCCCCGACGGGCAATGGTCCCGGACCGGAACTGTAGACAGCTCGATTGTCCGGTTCCTATTGCCCATCGGGGGAGGGGCTCTGCTGAGGTAGACTTGAAGGCTACCTTTTCATATAACATACATGGCAGTAAACACCTGCCACAACAAAAGTTGAAACTCTCATCATTGCAGCACCTTGGACGGAGTTTCATATAAAAATAATTAGAATCGTAAAATTAAATACGGGGATGTGAAGGAAAGATTCCCGGGGAGAAATGAAACATGTACGATAGAATGCAGGAACTCGATATTAAAGATTGTGAGAAAATCCACGCAGCATCCATGGATATTTTAAAAAACACCGGTGTTGCATTTAACGATGATGAAGCCATTGAAATATTTAAAAAAAATGGGCACAGGGTGGAGGGAACCACCGTATACTTTGAGGAATCCGATGTTAAAAAGGCCCTTGAAACCGCCCCGAAACGTTTCACCGTTCATGCCCGGAATCCTGAAAAAAATGTTGAAATCGGCGAAGATGATTTTGTATTTCTGCCGGGATATGGCGCTCCCTTCGTCATTGACGCCAAGGGGGATCAACGCCAGGCCACCATGGAGGATTATGATAATTTTTGTAAGCTGGTCCAGACATCAAAGGTTATTAACATGAATGGATGGATGATGGTTGAACCCGCGGACATGCCCCATGAAACCGTGCACCTGGATTTGAACCTGTCCAACATGCTTCTTTGCGACAAGCCCTTCATGGGAAGTCCCGTATCCCGGCAGGGTGCCCTGGACGGCATTGAAATGGCCGCTATCCTCTGGGGAGGCAAGGAGAATATCATGGATAAAACCGTGTCTGTTTCCCTTATCAATTCCCTTTCTCCCCTGCAGTTTTCCGATGAAATGGCAGGCGCACTCATTGAACTTGCACGGCATGGTCAGGCCTGCGTGGTGGCCTCTCTGATCATGGCCGGGGGATCAGGTCCTGTTACCCTTGACGGCGTGCTTGCCCTTCAGAATGCTGAAATTCTGGCCGGGATCACCCTGGCCCAGCTGGTACGCCCCGGAGCGCCTGTGGTGTACGGATCCACCTCATCCGCCATGGATATGAAAACAGGTGCGCTTTCCATCGGTGCCCCTGAGCTTTCTAAAAACATTCATTGTGTGGCCCAGATTGCACGGTATTACGGGCTTCCCAGCCGGTCCGGCGGCGGTTTGACCGATGCCCTGTTCCCCGATGCCCAGGCCGGTGCGGAATCGGCCCTGGCCCTTTACACCTCTGTGCGCAGCGGCATTAATTTCATGCTGCATTCCTGTGGTATTCTGGGATCTTACATTGCCATGAGTTTTGAAAAATTCATGGTGGATGAAGAGATCTGCGGTATGGTGCAGAACATGATCAAACCCCTGGCATTGACCGATGAGTCCATTGATCTTGACATCATTAAACAGGTGGGCATCGGCGGACAATATCTCACCCACCCCAAAACCTTTAAGCTGTGCCGTTCTGAATTTTATATGCCGGGCCTAATGAGCCGCATGAATGCAGATGCCTGGCTCAAACAAGGGAAAAAACGCATTGACCAGGTGGCAGAAGATAAAGTGACCCAGCGACTGGCATCCTATGAGAAACCCGAAATTGATCCTGAGATTGAAAAGAAGCTGACCCAGTACGTGGAAGATCGAAAAAAAGCATAATTTTTTAAGAAGAAAAAAATGCGTGTTCCCAATTTTGCCGGCACATTTCTGTGTGGGCGAGGTTGTGATCCACAATATTCACAAAGAGGTATCCGGGTTCCGGGTACCTCTTTTAGTTTGCCCCCTCCTTATCATTTCATACCCGGCCTCTGGAATCGGACAGAAAAAAGATTATCCCCCGCTTGCATAAAAGAAAACACTGGTGTAAAAAAAAGTATGAAACCTTTATCACACAGCTTTGTTTTCCTTTATGCCTCCTTGTTTGTCGCAATTATGGTTCTGTTGTGTGCCTGCGGCAGAGGAGATGAAAAAACCGGCGGGTTTATTGAAGCCCAACTGCCCCCAAGCTTCAGCTTTTTTGATGTGGGGGTGAACACGCCTTATTCCCGAAACCTGAGAAATTCACTCCAGGAGATTTTAGGCGATGACGCCATATCCTCCCGCAATACCATTGACCTGCAGATCAATACCGATGGTTTTCTGGCAGATCATTTTCCCGCCCTTAATGAGCTTAGCATTGCTTTTAATACGCCTTCAGGGGAACGGGTGGAACATGATACCACAAAGCTTACCTATCGTTATTCCATGAAAAAAGGACTTCCCTTTGACTATGTGGAACTCCTTTTTTCAAAGTTTTCCAGCATGCCCATGGTGATACGTGTTTTTTTGGGTCAGGATCAACTCAATGTGCTTTCTTCCTTGAAAGAGAAATATGGCCCCCCCAAAGAATTGTCCTGGAAAGCACAGAACGGCAAGTCCCTTTGCTGGGAAAAAAACGGAGATGTTTTATTTTACTCCTTTGTTCCCAATCAGTTTGGGGTTCCCGAATATCAGGTGTCCATTTACTTCACCAGACGATTGCATACCCTTCTTGAAAGGGAGCAGAAAGAAAAAGGGGAAGGGTTAAAAAAACAGGGGTACTCCACCGGCAAGGCCGCGTTCTGACCCATTGGCCAGCCAATTGTGACGGGGGCAGTGGTGCTATGCTAAATCCTTATCACTTACATGGCTGTAAGTATTAGCCACAAAGAAAAATCAAATTTCTTTTATTTCAGTCTGTTGTACAGAGTTTCATATAAACCCGCATGTCCTATATAGAAAATGGTATTATACCGTCGCCCCCCCCCCGACGGGCAATGGGCCGGATCGGATGTCCGTTGGGGGTTCTGCTGTCAAAGTTTCATGGAAAAAATATTTAAAAAATAAGATGCAGTCCTGCATCCACCAGAGTAATCAGCAGTGCCGCCATCAGGGTGGTCATGAAGTCCTTCAGTTTGAAGTCATCAACGAACTTGTCCGTGATGTACAATAAAAAGGCGTTGATCACAAACTTGAAAAGCCCGAAGGTGATGATGATAAAAGGAAGTGTCAGAAAAACCAGAAGCCACCCCATCAAAAAGCTGACAATGGAATAAACAACGGCCACCACAATGGCAGTGAAAAAATTTTTAATATAAATACCGGGAAGAATGCTTGCAACAATAAACACTGCCGCACTGAGTATGAGAAGATTCCAGATCATGATATTGGCTCCTGGTGTGTTTGTTACCGGCAAACACAGGTTTTGAAAAAATGTGTGCATTAAATATTGGGGCTTGGTCACAACATAGGCCACATGGGGTCATGCTTGCCTTATTGACGGTTTTGTTGAAATCTGCCTTGCCACAAAGAAGGCTGTCAAAAGCATAGAACCTTTTTATATGAAAAGGTCGCTTTCAAGTCTACCTCAGCAGAACCCCTCCCCCGATGGGCAATAGGAACCGGACAATCGAGCTGTCTACAGTTCCGGTCCGGGACCATTGCCCGTCGGGGGAGGGGCGGCATAATACCATTTACCATTTTCAATACTCGTTGTGTCCGCCAGAACATCCGGGTTATATGAAAATGCCGACAGCTGAGCCCCCGGCGGCATAATGCCATTTGGCTCCGCGTTTACGACCCATTGTTCGTTTCGTCCCTATGACATGTGGGTTATAAAAAACCAGGCTCTAATAACACAAGCCTGAACCTGTCGGCCTGCCAACGATGATGAGTGACCCAAACTATGACCAATCCCTTAACTTGATATGCCCCTGATCCTCCCCCTGGGGGGACGGACAGGGGCATTTTTCATACAATCACAAAGGATCTTGTGCTAACCCCCGGGGGCAATCAGGCACTGACCCAGGTTTCATCCAGCTTCAGGTAGAGGCTGGGATGGGCCTTGACATTTTGAACCCGTTTAACTGCAATGGTCCATACATTGATCCAGAAGGCATTGGCAATGGAGCCTCTTTCCTGCTGGATTTTTTCAAGCTTGCAAAAAATTTTGCGCCGCTCTTCAATGTCCAGGGTGCCGTTGGCCTTGGTGAGCAGGTCAGAAAACTCCTGGTCCACCCAGCGGCTTTCGTTCCAGGGGGCAGGCTTGCCGTCCTTGTCTGCCACATATCCAAGGTTGAGCACCATGGTACCCACAGGGCGATGGGCCCAGGTGGTGATACCAAGATCCACCTCCGTCCATTTCTCCCAGTACTGACTGTTGGGCATGACCTGAATATTGATGCGGAAACCGGCGGGCAATGCATCCTGTTTAACAATTTCAGCGTACCGCACAATCTCTTTCCAGCCGCTGCCCACGGCAAGGTTCACATCCAGGCCGTTGGGATAACCCGCTTCCGCCAGAAGTTGTTTTGCCTTGACCGGATCATATTTGGGGGTGTCAATGGGACAGTATTCGGGATGTTTGGGGCTGACATGCATGTCCTGACCCAGCATTCCCTGGCCGAAATAGGCAAGGGCAAGAATTTTTTCGCGGTTCTGGCACAGCTTCAGGGCCTGACGTACCCGGTTATCAGACCAGGGTTTCATGTCAACACGCATGCGCATGACCCGTGTCTGGTTGGTGGTGGAGGGAAAGATATTGACCCGGTCATCGTTTTTCAGGGCCTGGTAGGCTTCGGGGCCACTTAAGTCAGAAAAATCAATCATGTCGATGTCACCGGACTGGATGGCTGCGATCATGGGGGCCATTTCTGTGCCCATATCCACAAATTCAATTTGATCCAGGTAGGGAAGCAGATCTCCGTCTTCGCCCTTTTTCCAGTAGTCATTGCGGCGTTTTAAAAGACAGCGTTCCCCTTCAACATACTGGTCAATGACATAGGGGCCGGTGCCGTGGGGGGCCTTGATGAAATCTCCCTGGAAGGTCCGGCTGTTAAGAATCATGGCCGGATAGTGGAACAGGTGTTCAGGAACGGCAATTTCAGCGGTTTTCAGGTGGAGTTTTACCTGGTATTTGGAGGTCTTTTCAATGCCGGTATTGTCCAGATAAGGGCCGATCATGCCCATCATGGAAGAGCCCACATCCTTGTTGAGCCACTGATTCATGGTAAAGACCACATCATCTGCGGTGAACTCATCCCCGTTGTTGAATTTAATGCCTTTCCTAAGGTTCAAGGTCCAGGTTTTGAGATCGGCACTGGCTTCCCAGTTTTCCAGCAGATAGGGGTGGGTGACGTTGTCGCCGTCGGTGTAGGTGAGATATTCCGCCACCTGGCGCAGCTGGTTGGTGGGGCATATCCATGAAAACTGAGCCGGATGGGTTACCTTGTGAACCGGTGCCGCAACCCTAAGTGATCCACCTCTTTTAATGGTACTTGCTGCTGCTTTCCGGGGGAAGGCAAGGCCTGCCATTTGTCCGGCTGCGGTGACGGACAACCCCAGAAGGGTGGTGAATCGAATGAATTCACGGCGGTTCATTTTTCCTTTTTCAAAATCTTTTTTCAAGTTTTCGACTGCGGGATGGATTTTCATCTTTTCTCCTTTTTCAGGGGTGAAGGGATATGGGGTGAATAATGAACGGGTACTGATCAAAAACTTCTTTGGACATTATGTGCTTAAATTTGCGTAAATCGTAAATTATGATCATATCCGAGACAATACTTCTCATTTTTTAACATTATTTCAGGGAAAAAAACAAGGCCGAATGATGTATTAACAGGGTTTTTTGATATTTCTATTTACGACACTTCACTCTATCAGGGCTTTTATTGTCTTCTTCCATTGATTGTTAAGACCTGGTGGAGTATGAATACAGATTAACCTTATAATTTTAAGATAACCCGGTTACGCGGGGGGCGGTGGCTCCGGAAGTTGCTGCCTTGACCATCTGGAGGTACAGAATGAATCGATCGGAATTTTTAAAGACAATTGAAATTCAGGGAAAACCTTTTCAATACTATGACATTACCCGGCTGGAATCACAGGGTATTGCTGCCGTGTCAAGGCTTCCTTTTTCCATCCGTATTCTGGTGGAAAACTTATTGCGCAAAATGGATGGGGATGTGGTCAAGGAAAAAGATCTGTTAAACATCTGCAACTGGCAGCCCACCTATGGCGAACCCGTGGAGATTCCCCATCATCCGGCCCGGGTACTCATGCAGGATTTCACCGGGGTTCCGGCGGTGGTGGATTTAGCCGCCATGAGGGATGCGGTGAAAAAAGCAGGGGGGGATCCGTCTGCCATTAATCCGTTGATTCCCGTGGAGCTGGTGGTGGATCATTCCGTGCAGCTGGATTATTATGGCACGGACAATGCCTTGACCCAGAATGTGGCCAAGGAGTACCAGCGAAACATTGAGCGGTATCAGTTATTAAAATGGGCCCAGAAGAGTTTTGATAATTTCAAGGTGGTGCCTCCCAATTCGGGTATCTGTCACCAGGTGAACTTGGAATACCTTGCCCGGGTGATGATCCAGGAACAAGGAGAAGACGTCACCCTTTTATATCCTGATTCTTTGGTGGGTACGGATTCCCACACCACCATGATCAACGGTATCGGCGTCATGGGATGGGGGGTTGGGGGCATTGAGGCTGAAGCTGTTATGCTGGGTCAGCCCTATGTCATGTCCATTCCCGAAGTCATTGGTGTAAAACTTGTCAATGCCCTGAGGCCGGGGATTACGGCCACGGATCTGGTGTTAACCATCACCCAGAAACTGCGGGAACTCAATGTGGTGGAAAAATTTGTGGAGTTTTTTGGCCCGGGCATGAAGGCCCTGGGGGCCACGGATCGTGCCACCATTGCCAATATGGGGCCGGAATATGGGGCCACCATGGGTTTTTTCCCGGTGGATGAAAAAACCATTGAATACCTCAATATGACCAATCGGAAGGATCAGGCCATTGTCACCGAGGCCTGCGCCCGGGCCAACGCATTGTTCTACACCGGGGAAGAAACCATTGATTATTCGGATGTGGTGGAGGTGGACCTGGCAACTGTGGTTCCCTGCCTGGCCGGTCCCTCCCGTCCCCAGGACCGCATTGTCATCAATGAACTGGAAGATGCCTTTAATGCGCTTTTGGGGTGCAGCCATGAAAGGGACACCCACATGAATCATATGTCCCAGTTTCTGGACGAGTCCGGATCCGTCACCAAACGGGAAAACACCTGCGAGCCATCGGGGAAACGCCTGGTGACGCTTAATATGAATGGCCGCGAGGTAAAACTGGGGGATGGCAGTATTGTTATTGCCGCCATCACATCCTGCACCAACACCTCAAATCCCTATGGCCTTATGGGGGCAGGACTTCTGGCTCGCAATGCCGTAAAAAGAGGATTGAAAACCCCTTTTCATGTGAAAACATCTCTTGCACCGGGGTCCAAGGTGGTGCTTGATTACCTTGAGGCCGCCGGGCTGATGCCCTATTTTGAGGCATTGGGCTTCCATGTGGCAGGGTTCGGGTGTACCACCTGCATTGGCAACAGCGGCCCCCTGGCACCGGCCATTGAGCATGCCATCCAGGATAATGATCTCACCGTGGCATCGGTGCTGTCCGGCAATCGCAATTTTGAGGCCCGAATTCATCAGAGTATCAAGGGCAATTTCCTGGCTTCCCCCATGCTGGTGGTGGCCTTTGCCATGGCCGGTCGCATTGATGTGGATCTGCTCAAACGTCCCATTGCCATGGACCCCAATGGCAACCCCGTGTTCCTTGAGGATATCTGGCCCAAACAAGAGGAAATTGATGCCCTTGTTAAGAAGCATGTGAAGGCCCAGCAGTTCGCCACTCAGTATGCCACCATCTTTGATGGCGATACCTTCTGGAAGGAACTTGAGGTGGGGGAAAGCCTTACCTTTGACTGGAACCCGGATTCCACCTATATCAAAAATCCGCCTTATTTTGATAATTTCTCCGTTGACCTGTCCATACCCGAAAACATCGACAATGCAAGGGCTCTTCTGGTCATGGGGGATTCAGTGACCACCGATCATATTTCCCCGGCCGGGGCCATCCCGGAAAAATACCCTGCCGGTCAATATCTGGTGGAACGTAAGGTGGCTAAGGCAGATTTTAACTCCTACGGCTCCCGCCGGGGAAACCATGAGGTGATGATGCGGGGCACCTTCGGCAATATCCGCATCAAAAATCATCTGGTGGCACCGGAGGAGGGCAGTTTTACCATTAAATATCCTGAAAATGAAAAGCTGTACGTGTTTGATGCCGCATCCCGGTATGGCCAGGAAAATACACCTCTGGTGGTGCTGGGGGGTAAAGAATACGGCACCGGTTCCTCCCGGGACTGGGCAGCCAAGGGCAGCAATCTTTTGGGCGTCAAGGCAGTCATTGCAAGATCCTATGAACGTATTCACAGAAGTAATCTGGTGGGTATGGGGGTTCTTCCCCTGCAGTTTAAAGAAGGTGATTCCTGGGAAAGTCTTGGTCTTGACGGCTCAGAAACTTTTTCCATAACGGGGATTTCACACCTTGAGCCCCAGAAGATGCTCAGCGTTATTGCCGTGAAGAAAAACAAGTCCACCACCTTTGAAGTGCTGGCCCGCCTGAACACCGACATTGATGTCAAATACCTTGAAAATGGCGGTATTCTGCCCTATGTGTTGAGAAAGCTGATTAAGTAAAAAACGGGGGCAGACCGTAAATCGCGGTCTGTCCCCAGTCCCTCGTAGTGTTACGCGGTAAGGCGTTCGGGAATTTCAAAATCCGTGATAGCAGATCCCCGGCTCTCCAGGGGCAACAGGCAGATTTTTCCTTTTTTCATGAGGACAATGCGATCTGCCAGGGCCTTTGCCTCGCTCAGATCATGGGTGACAAAAAGGGTGGTGATGCCTAGGTTCTGCTGTATTCGGCGAAATGCTGTTCTCATGTGGTCGGCGGTGGTGCAATCAAGGTGGGAAAAAGGTTCATCAAGCAGAAGCACCGAAGGCTCAGCGGCAATGCTTCTGGCCATGGCTGCCCTCTGTTTTTCTCCGCCACTGAGTTTATCCGGTTTTCTTGCCGCCAGTTTTTCAAGTTGGAAGCACTGAAGTACGGTGGCGCGTTTCTGCTTTTTTTCTGTTTCAGAGCAGGGCAGGTTTTTCATGGCCAGCGAAATGTTTTTTTCCACAGTCAGATGGGGGAAAAGATAAAGATCCTGCAGTACATAGCCCACCCTTCGTTGATGGGGAGGCAGGGTATTCACGCATCGCTTTCCCATGGAAATTTTTCCGGTGCAGGGAAGAAATCCTGCGATAACGTTGAGAAGTGTTGATTTTCCGGCACCGGAAGGACCGATCATCACCATTAACTCCCTGTTCTTAATCTCAAGGTTGATGTCCTTTAGCACCCTGTTTGACACATGATGTAAACCGATCCGGCACAAATCAAAACTCCTGTAAATTAAGGTTGTTTTTTCGGGGTGAGTCTTTCTGAAGCGCCTTTAACAGGAGCAGCAGACAGAATCCCATGAGGATCAACAGCCAGGAGCAGGCAACGGCAATGCCTGTCTCTCCACTGGTAATGTTGAGATAAACGGCCACGGGAAGGGTTTCCGTTTTAAACCGGGTGGCACCGGCCACCATGAGCGTGGCACCAAATTCACCCATTGCTCTTGTCCAGGCAAGGATGGCAGAAGATGTGATTTCATGCCCAATCATGGGAAGGGTGATATATACAAATATCTGGAAAGGGCTAAGACCGATGTTTTGCCCGGCCCAGGCATAATGGTAATCCTGCTCCTCAAAGGCGGTTTTGCAGTTTCGGATAACAATAGGGGTGGCAATAAAGGTCTGGGCTGCCACCGCCCCTGATGGAGAAAAGAGGATATCAAGTCCTGCCGAAACCGCAACATCCCCTAAAAGTTCAGGTCCAAACAGAAAAAGCAGCCCCATACCTGCCACAAGGGGTGTCATCACCAGGGGTAGGTCCAGAAAGATCTCAATTAAAAATTTGCCGGGAAACCGGGACCGGGCCAAAAGATAGGCAGTGGGTAACCCGATGATAAGTGACAGGGCCACGGCCGTCAGGGAAACCACAAGGCTCAACCGGAGGGCAAAAAGGGTTTCGGGGGATAGAAGGGCAGTTACCATGTCGCCAGGGGTGGTCCGGGTGGCAAGGGCAAACAGAACACCTGCCACCAGCAGAACGAAACATATGAATGGAATATAAAAGAGACGCAATATCCCCCCTGTACGATCTTAGTATTTGTTATCACCGTCAACGGTGATGACGTTATTACTCGAGGTTCAAGTTTTTTTCTGCCGATTTTGTGAGGACGATAATTGAGCCCTCCCCCTTATATGTTAATATAAAAAACTTGATCATCGAGGATTGGATTTTCACCAAATGCCGTGAATCATTTTTCTTTAAAAGGCAGAAAACCCGCATCCTTAAAGAGTTTTACGTTTTCAGGTTGAGTGATATAGTTTAAGAACAGGAGACTATCTTTAATGTTCAGTGTTGTGGAAAGTACAGCAATACCGATGGTTGACGGGGTGTAAAGGGATTCATCTATGCCCACTTGAATAATCTTTTCTTTCATCTGAAACGCATCTGCCCGGGCAATAATGGCGGCGTCCACACTTCCTTGGGCCACGTACATGGCCAGTTGTTTAACGGTTGCGCCGTAAACGGCAAGGTTTTTCAATATTTCTTTTTCAAGGCCTGAGTTTTTTAAAATTTCATCAGCTGTGCGGCCCATGGCCATGGCTTTGGGATCTCCCAGAGCCAGGCGTAACCCCGGTTTTGTCAGATCCTGAACAGAGGAAATTCTGATGTTTTTTGCCCTGTTCACGGCGATTACCGGTGTATGAAAAAGAAATGGCCTGTCAGCTGATATTTTATTCTCTTTTTTTAGCCGGTTAATATCAAAATAATCACCCGGTAGAAACATATCCCCTTTGCCTGAAACATTATAACGGGCCAGAAGTTTTCCTGAACCGCCATATTCGACCAACACAGCGATACCGGTCTTTTCTTCAAATCGGCTGATAACAACATCTGTGGGACCCCTCAGTCCTGCTCCTGCAAGAAGGTACAGTTCAGTTGATAAAGCTGCGGAGCAGAAACAGAAAGCGTAAATACAAAAAAACAGACATCCCAACAATTTTCCAGCCATGCGCTTCATAGAGTCATCCTTTATTAGTCAAGTCCGGGCATATTACATAATGCGTTTGAAAGCGTCAAATGTTATTTTAAAAATACATGCTGTGCATTGCATATCTTTTTACATGTTGCAAACAAATTTATCATCATAATTAGAAATAGTTTGGGCTTGGTCATAAGATAGGCCACGCCCCGCCACGGCTCGATGGGGTCAGGCTATGTGGTATTAGAGGTTGAGTTTTTATAAGGATCTATGCTTTTGACAACTACCTGTGTTTCAAAGCAAATATCAACAAAAGCGTCAATAACGCAAGTCTGCCCCCCACCAAGGGGGGCACATGTTGTGAGCAAGCCCAAATAACGGAATTTAACATTTATAAAAACTTGTGCTCTATCCTTGATAGGATAAATTATATCTGATAATATTATTTGTTCAATGAATAGTTTTGATGTGAATCATCACAAAAAATTGCCATTATGAATTTACAGATAGATTACCTAAAAACCTTGATTGCCCTGGCCGAGACCAAAGGCTTTACCAAAGCCGTGGTCCAGGTCAATAAATCCCAGTCCGCCGTGAGCATGCAGATAAAACGCCTTGAGGATGAAGTGGGAAAGAAGCTGCTTCAACGCATTGGAAAAACAGTGAAACCCACACCCGAAGGCAATATGCTGCTCAAGCACGCCATGGAAATTGTAAAGGATCACGATGATGCCGTTGGAGCGTTGTCAAAACCGAATCTTGAGGGCTTTATAAGGTTTGGTGCACCGGAGCATTACACCATAGGCGTGCTGCCCCGGCTGCTGGCAAAAGCCCCCCCGGATCTCAAGCTCGTTGGGCTTGGGGACGGGCTGCCGTTGCGTACGGTCTCCAACATCGTTCTTCACAAGACCAGAAAGATGACCTCGGAAATCATCGAATGTTTTTCAGACCATGTCATCCAGGCCTTCGGGGAGAAGGTATAGTATCTGACCCCTTGCCCCTTAAATTGTGACCGGCCCTCCATTATGACCACTCCCTGAATGTGTAACACTGTCGGGTATGAGAAAATATGAATAGAAATAAAAAATTCGCCTGCATTGTACAGATTATCATGGATAATAGATGGCTTGATAACGTGGATGGTGTCTCTTTTCTGGCGGCAGGAGAATACAATGAAAATTATCTTGTCATTGCAGGTCGACAAAAATATGTCTTTCGCATTAACCATGGCACCCAGTTGGACCAGGTAGATCAGATTCGCTATGAATATAGGGTGTTAAAGGCGGTTGAACCATCCGGGGTGACCCCTAAACCCAGGCATGTGGCATCGAACACGGCCTTGGGGGGGGTGCTGCTCATGGAGTTTATCCCCGGCGGCCAATTTGAATTTTACAGGGATCTTGATAAGGTACCCCCCGTCTTTGCCGCCATCCACCAGCTTCCCATATCCGGGCAACTGGTGTCCCAGAAAGATCCCATGGGAGATATTGCCCGGGAAAGCCTTGGGCTTATACAGAGATTTCCCCACCATCCCCTGAAAAGGCAGAAGCAATTGCTGCTGGACTACCATGAAGAAATTCTGCAACTGAGACAGCAGCACCGGACTCTGTTTGACCGTGAGCCTCTTTGCATAGTCAACACCGAAGTGAATTCAGGTAATTTCATCGTACAGGACGACAGGGCCTTTCTGGTGGACTGGGAAAAGGCTGTTGTCTCATGTCGGTACCAGGATCTTGCCCATTTTATCATCCCCACCACCACCCTGTGGAAGTCGAATTTCAGCTTCTCCCCGGAAGGCAGGCTAGGCTTTCTGAAGCATTATCATGGCCTGATATCTTCGGAGATTCTCTTTGATGAACTGGAATTTAAAACATCCATATTGGAAAAAACCATCATCTTGAGGGCTTTAAGCTGGTGTTTCATGGCCCATGTGGAGTATACCCGCCAGGACAGGAGCTTAAAAGACCGGACCACCTTTAATAAAATTCAAGATTACATGGAAAATATGGAATGTTTTTTGAAGTAAAAAACCTGAATAAAACATTTGGAGACAAGGTGTTGTTGAAAAATATCTCCTTTGGGGCTGAAAAAGGCGATATCATCTCCTTTGTGGGACCTTCGGGTGTGGGAAAAACCACCCTGCTTAAAATGATTGCAGGACTGGAACAACCAGATTCCGGTGAAATTTTATTTTCCGACACCCAAAACGGTAAAAACCCTGCGGTCATGGTGTTTCAGGATTTCATGCTCTTTCCTAATATGACGGTTTTTGATAATATTGCCTTTGGCTTGAGGGCTGCCGGAACAGATAAAAATACAATTGAAATAAAGGTAAACGAGATGCTTGCCTGTTTCCAGATCGGAGAGAAGCGCAACCAGTATCCCAAAGCCTTGAGCGCCGGTCAGCAGCAGCGGGTGGCCATTGCCAGGGCCATGGTCATCAACCCTTCCATCCTGCTTTTGGATGAACCCTTTGCCAACCTTGACAAAAATCTTAAAGGGGATACCGCCTCATTTATTCACCATACCCAGAAACGGTTTAACACCACCACCATTGCCGTCATGCATGACCAGGAGGAGGCCTTTCATATGTCCGACAAGATCGGGGTGATGCTCGACGGTGAATTGGTGCAGATTGACAAGGTAAGCCGGATCTATCATGCTCCCATATCCATCAGGGCTGCATCCTTTCTGGGACAGGTGAATATTCTTACGAAGGAGGCTGCCCAGAAGATGGATATGGAACAGGGGTTGGATTTTGACAGGTATTGCTATTATTTCAGGGCTGAAGCCGTCACCATGTCCTTCAATCTAAAGGGTAAGTGGAAAATTGCACAAATCATTTTCTTTGGCGCGAATATCAGCTATCATATAAAAAATGACAATTTAAGTTTTCATGTGAACAGCCTTAATAATCATTTTAAATCAGGAGATGCGGTGGATATCACAATTGACAGGCTCCTGAAAGAACCATTGGAAGAAAATGGGTCAGGCTTGGCTTATAGGCCTGATTGACGGCAAACCATTGTTGATTTTTTCTCCGTAGATAATGCCACCAATGCATTTCTGCCCTCAACCCAGAGTAGCCGGGTTCGGTTCAAGTCCCTGACAATGCAGCCCTGAACCTTGTGTTTATGAAAATATTGATTGTCTAGTATTATAGGAGCGTTAAATGAAAAGATTTGGTCTATGTCTGGTGTTGATTTGTCTACTTTTTTCCTGTAATCCGAAAACCCCCGAACAGAGTGTATTGTCCTACGATCAGGCCCTGGAAAAAGCCCGGGGCACCACCGTTAATTTTTATATGTGGGGCGGTTCTGCCACCATCAACAAATGGGTGGAAGGATATGTGGCAAAAACCCTTGAGGAAAAATACAAGATCTCACTTCATATGGTGCCCATGGATGCTGCAGTGTTTGTGAATAAACTGCTCACGGAAAAGCAGGCAGGGAAAACAAACGGCACCATTGATGTGATGTGGATCAATGGGGAAAATTTTAAAAATGCCCGGGAAGCGGATCTGCTGTATGGCCCGGTGGCGGATAAACTCCCCAATTTTAAAAACTATATTGATCCGGGTACGGTTGCCTCGGATTTTGGTTTCCCCGTTGACAATTATGAAGTCCCCTATGGCAAGGCCCAGTTCGTCTTTATCCATGACAGTGCCAAGATTCAGTCCCCTCCTGAAAGTTTTGCAGCACTAAAACAGTGGATTATTTCCCATCCTGGAAGGTTCAGCTATCCACAGCCCCCTGATTTCACAGGTTCGGCTTTCATCCGACAGGCTTTTTATGCCGTCACCGGTGGGCATGAACAGTACATGAAAGGGTTTGATGAAGACCTGTATTTAAAAAAATCCCCGGCACTGTGGGCATACTTAAATGAAATAAAACCCTATCTCTGGCAGCAGGGAAGGTCATATCCCAAAAATGTTACGGCATTGGGACTTCTGTTTGAAAGGGGGGAGGTGGACATGAACATGTCCTACCACCAGGCCTATGCCTCAAGCAAGATCATGGAGGGAAAATACCCCCCCACTGTGAGAACCTTTGTGATGAAGGAAGGTGCCATCTACAACAACCATTTCACGGCCATTGCCTTTAATAGCTCCAACATTGCCGGGGCCATGGTGGTCACCAATTTTCTGCTTTCTCCTGAAGCCCAGCTCTCAAAGAATAACCCCGAAAACTGGGGGGACTTTACGGTGCTGGACATGAAAAAGCTGGAACCCGCAGACCGCAGGGCCTTTGATAACCTTGATCTGGGAGAGGCTACGCTTGCCCTTGACGTGTTGAACCAACATGGGGTTCCGGAAATCCCGGCGGATTATCTGACACGGCTTGAAAACGACTGGAGCCGATTTGTGCTGGAAAAAAAATAGATGAAACCCTGCTTCAAACTGCTGCCTGCATTGATTCCCTTTGTGCTGTTTTTTGCCGGCGGCATCTTGATGACGCTTTGTCAGTCATTGGGGATGTTGAATCCCCTGGTACATTATGATTCCATATGGACGGCCTATAAAATAATCTTTACCCATGGTCATTTTATGCTATCGATTTTGTTTTCCTTTTATGTGGCCCTTGTCTCCGGGGTGATCTCCACTGTTTTGGGAACCCTGCTGGCCTATGGATTGTGGCATCTTCCCGGGGGGGTACAGGATAAAGCCGTGGTATATAAAATCCCCATTGTGCTTCCCCACATTGCCGTCGCCTTTATCACCATGATTTTTCTTAGCCGGTCGGGCATTATTTCATCGCTTTGTTATCAACTGGGTATTATTTCAGCCCTGGAGCAGTTTCCCAACCTGATTTTCAGTCGGTATGGTATGGGGGAAATTTTTGCCTATATTTTCAAAGAGACTTCCTTTGCGGCATTGATGGCAATGTCTGTTTTACTGAAATTTGACAAGCGCTATATCCAGACGGCCCGGCAGCTGGGGGCAGGGGAGGTACGCATCTTTACAAGTGTGGTGCTGCCCCATTTGAAGGAGATTCTCACCACCACCTTTCTGATTCTGTTCATTTACAGTTTCGGGGCCTTTGAAATTCCCTATATCCTGGGCAGCAGCACCCCGGGGATGCTCAGCCTTCAGGTGTACGATTATTATTTCCGTCATGATCTTTCCCAGCGGCCCGTGGCCATGGCGTTGCTTGTGATTCTGTTCTTGATTTCATCGGTGGTGACCTTCCTCTATTTTCAGATTTACAACAGACTGGACAAGGGGAAAGCTTGAATAAACATATACTTAAGGTGGTTTGGCTCTGGTTTGTTTTTTTGTTTCCCCTGCTGGTGCTGGTGCTTTACAGTTTTGCCGGGCAGTGGGCTTTTCCTTCCCTGTTGCCGGACACCATGAACTTTCGGACCCTCATTTATCTGAAAGAAAATGCAGGACAGATTCTCGTCCACATCACCTCCTCTTTTTTTTATTCAACCCTTGCAGTGATATTTTCCATCATCTATTCCCTGCTGCCGGCTGAATACTTGAGCCGCCATGATTTTAAGGGGAAAAAAATCGTTGAGAGCCTGCTGCTGGCACCGGCCGTGCTGCCGGTGATGACTTTTTCCGTTGGGGTACATCTGATATTTATTCGATTGGGTCTTGCCGATACCCATCTGGGGGTGGCCCTGATCCTTTCCGTTTACAGCTATCCCTATATGTTGAGAGCCTTGATGTCCGGTTATAAAACCATTCATCCCGATGCCCTTGTATGCGCCGGAAATCTGGGGGCAGGATTCTGGCAGATTCTCTGGGAAATTGAGATCCCCATGCTGCTTCCGGCCTTGACCGCCGGGGCATCCATAGTGTTTCTGGTGGCATTTTCAGATTATTTTTTGGTGTTCCTCATCGGTGGGGGAGCTGTGCCGTCCTATTCCGGGTACCTGTTTCCCTTTCTAAACTCCACGGACTGGTCCCTGGCTTCGGGGTTGACCCTGGTGTTTATTATTGTACCCATTTTACTTTTTCTGGTTCTGGATTTGACGGTCATCAGGCTTTATCGTAACTGGCTTTAACAGCCATGGGTTGGTTTTGGCGGTTGTGTCGCTGTGATGTCAGGTTTGGTGAAGTCCGCAACTAAAAAGAAAGGCTCATGTTGCATTTTAGGGGCTTGGTCACAATATGGTTCATTTGTCATAGTTGGCGGGGCCAACGGGCCCGGCCCGGAACCGTAGACGGTTCGATTGGGCGGTTTCTATTGCCCATCGGGGGGGCTCTGCTGAGGTAAACCTGGAGGCTACCTTTTCATATAAACGTAAGTCCGGCCCCACCCTGAAACAAAAGATGAGCCAAAAGGAAAACGTGCTGAGATGTTAATTTCCATTATTATTCCGGTGCTGCACGAAAAAGAGATTCAGTCTTTTCTGGCAGATCTTTTTGAAAAAACTGCCAAAGAGCCTGTGGAGATAATTCTTGTGGATGGTGATCCTGTGGGGTCTACACTTGTCTTGATATCTGATCAAAGGGTTAAAAAGATAATATCATCCAGGGGGCGTGCCATTCAGCAGAATAAAGGGGTAGAAAATGCCACCGGTGATCTTTTTGTGTTTCTCCATGCCGATACCCTTCTCCCCCATGGGTTTTGCCGGTTGATCCGAAACACCATCCATGCCGGATGTGCCGGCGGAGCCTTTGATCTCTCCATTGATTCGCCACATCCCTTTTTAAAGCTGGTATCACGGGTGGCATCCCTTCGTTCCCGGATAACCGGGATACCCTATGGGGATCAGGCGATCTTTGTCACCCGGGAGCTGTTTTTTTATATCCAGGGATTTCCTGAAATTCCGCTTATGGAAGACATTGCCTTGATGCAGAAAATCAAAAAATCCCGGGCCTGCTTTAAGATTTTGCCTCATAAGGTGTACACCTCTGCCAGAAAATGGATGAAGGATGGGATGATCTATACCAGCCTTCGAAATCCTTTGCTGGCACTTTTATTTTATGCGGGGGTTTCCCCCCGGGCGCTGGTTAAATTTTATTATTAACTTAACGGGCTTGGTTACAACATGAGCCAAAGCAGTTTGCACTTTTTTGACAACTGATCCTTAAAATGGGGGCATTGCGCTGGAAAGTGTAAATCAGAAATCAAGCATGCCAAAGCATCAGAGAATTTTTTGGTTCCGGCTTGTCGAGATTGGGAAAAAACTGTAACCCAGGCCCGTCCCCATGGCCTTCTGGAGGAATATGGAAAACCTGCTGATCATATTTATTAAATATCCGGAAGTATATCGGGTAAAAACAAGGCTTGGCCGGGATATAGGCCATGTAAAGGCCGCACAATTATATGAAAAAATGGTCAAAGAACAGATATCAGATCTAACCTGTGAGCATTATGATCTGGCATTTTATGTCGATGACCGCCACGATATTGACTCATATAAAGAAAAATTTGGTGACGATGGGGACTATTTTTATCAGAGAGGCTCGGATCTTGGGGAAAGAATGTGCCGGGCCATCATGGACTCCTTCCAGCGCAACTATTCACGGGTCATATTGATGGGAAGCGATATCCCCCTGGTGGATGCACCTGCAGTACGTTGCTTTTTCAGTCATCTTCATACAGCCGGGATGATCATTGGGCCTGCCATTGATGGCGGTTATTATATGATCGGGTTCCAGAATGAAACAGATGTTACTCCTTTGTTCCAAAACATTGCCTGGAGTTCCAGCGGCGTCTTTCAGGATACAATTGCCAATGCCGCACACTTGAAGGTTCATGTTGAAAAAGTCTGGTTTGATATTGATACTCAACAAGACCTTGAGATCTATAATAATCTGCTGGCTGAAGGTAAGACATATTCCGGGGCAGGGAGCGCAGACATCTGTTCTTTGTATGCCTTGCGCTGACCCCACGTCCATGTGGCCCATGCTGTGACCAAGCCCCTATAATTCAATGATTTTGTTTTTTGGTATCGTCCATTTAAGGGAGGGGCAGCTTTGTGTCTCAGGCAAGCTTCTTCATTGTGACCAAGCCCTTCATTGTCTTGCAGACATTATGGGCATGAAAACAATCAAGATAGTCACCTTAAAGGATAGATATCTACCGGAAGGCAATCAGCAGTTTTTTCCGGTTTTGAAAACAAGCCATCCAATTCTAATATAACCTTAATCAATTCCTAACAAATTGAATGTATTGTTCTCCCAATGATATTTTTTTTGAAATTCAAAAAAAAAGAGGAGCGAAGTGACACCATTCAATCTGTTAATCGGGCTGCTGCTGTTATCTACCCTGGGATTTCATCTGGGTAAAAGACAGGCATTCTCAGTGAGTGAAAAGGGCGGCGGTCCATCAATACTGCACTCCCGTCCGGTCTATTACGGAGCATTAACGGCGCTGTGGTGCGCTGTCCCTGCCGTGATTGTTTTTTCCATCTGGCTCATGTCCGAGTCGGGCGTTATCACGAACATGGTAATCTCAGGGTTACCCGATGGTATCCGTAAGCTGCCGCCGGATCGACTGAACCTGATTCTCAATGATATTAAAAATCTGGTCAACGGCAATATCGTATCCGGGGACGTGGATGCGGTTATGCGTGCGGCTGCCGATCATTATATTCATCTTCGTCAGGTCAGCCGAGGGGCCATGAGCGTGATCGTCACCGTCTTTGCCATGGGGAGCATTGTTGGGGTGTGGAAGCTGATTTCACCCGAGTTGCGGGCCAGAAATCATGTTGAGCAGGTGGTGCGTTATTTTCTCATGGCCTGTTCTGCTGTGGCGATTTTTACCACCATCGGAATTGTCCTGTCTGTATTGTACGAGGCCATCCGTTTTTTTAAAATGATTCCCCTGACTGAATTTGTTTTCGGTCTGGACTGGAGTCCCCAGATGGCCATCAGGGCAGATCAGGTGGGCTCCTCCGGCGCTTTCGGCTCCATACCGGTTTTTACCGGAACCCTGCTTATCTCCGCCATTGCCATGGCCGTGGCAGTCCCCATAGGGCTCATGTCCGCCATATATCTTTCCGAGTATGCCAGTCGCCGTTTCCGGGCGGTGGTTAAACCCCTTCTTGAAATTCTGGCCGGTATTCCCACAGTGGTGTACGGATTTTTTGCAGCCCTTGTGGTGGCACCCATGATTCGCAATGCCGGTGCAGGTGTGGGGTTGAATGTCTCGTCCGAGAGTGCCCTTGCCGCAGGTCTTGTCATGGGTATCATGATCATTCCCTTTGTCTCTTCCCTTTCCGATGATGTGATCAATGCCGTGCCCCAATCCCTGAGGGACGGAGCCTACGGCCTTGGTTCCACCCAGTCGGAAACCATAAGAAAAGTGGTGATCCCGGCGGCACTTCCCGGCATTGTCGGCGGGGTGCTGCTTGCGATCTCCAGGGCCATTGGCGAGACCATGATTGTGGTGATGGCTGCGGGACTTGCGGCCAAT
The DNA here is from genome assembly GCA_963674605.1 of uncultured Desulfobacterium sp. Taxonomy (GTDB): domain Bacteria; phylum Desulfobacterota; class Desulfobacteria; order Desulfobacterales; family Desulfobacteraceae; genus Desulfocicer. The sequence goes on from OY771474.1 coordinate 5,555,530, forward strand.
CTTACGGCCAATCCTTTAAAGACGGTGACCACGGTGACGGTGCAGATCGTCACTCTGCTGGTGGGGGATCAGGAGTTTGACAGCCCCAAAACTCTGGCAGCCTTTGCACTGGGGTTGATGCTTTTTGGGGTGACCTTGATACTCAATGTAATCGCCTTATATGTCGTTAGAAAGTACAGGGAGCAATATGAGTAAGCAAATGGTACTAACAACTGGAAATCAGATCCTTACAGGTGTTGTTGAAAATGATGCCGGATATGCCGATGTAAACCTCTCTGGAAGCGCATCCATGAAGACAGACAAGGCATCAGCCTTTACAGCAGGAGGGTGTTCCCAGTCGGACACCAAACATTCAAAAATAAAAACCATTGATATTGTCCAGCAGGGGCTGGCACGAAGGTACAGGTCTGAGAGACGATTCAAATTTCTGGGATTGATGGCCATTGTGGTGAGTCTTGTGTTTCTTGGCATTCTTTTTATCTCCATTTTTGGTAACGGGTACACTGCGTTTCAACAGACAGCAGTGAAGCTGACCATATTTCTGGATCCGGACGGTTTGAACCCCCATAACCTTGCAAGGGCAGATTACCAGGGAATGGTGAAAAAGACCCTTCGTGAGATGTTCCCCGAGGTGGAAAACAGGCGGGATCGAAAAAAATTATACGGCATGGTCAGCTCCGGAGCATCTTTTGAGTTGCTTGATCATGTGAAAGCCCACCCCGAAGATATCGGTAAAACCGTAGAGTTGTGGGTACCGGCCGATGATGATGTGGACATGCTCATGAAAGGGCATATCTCAAGAGAAGGAAAAGAGAGCGATCGTCGCATGGACGATATGCAGATCGCCTGGGTGGATCGCCTGATGGAAGAAAAACGCATCAAAAAGCGGTTCAACACTTCCTTTTTTACGTCAGGGGACTCCAGGGAACCAGAGCTTGCCGGTGTATGGGGAGCCACCTGCGGCTCTTTTTTCACCCTTATGATCACCCTGCTTCTTTCGTTTCCCATGGGGGTGGGCGCCGCCATATATCTTGAAGAGTTTGCCCCTAAAAACTGGATCACCGACATTATTGAGGTGAATATCAACAACCTTGCGGCAGTGCCGTCCATCGTGTTTGGCCTGCTGGGGCTTGCCATGTTTTTAAATATCCTGGGGCTGCCACGCTCTGCACCCCTTGTGGGGGGGCTTGTGCTGACACTCATGACCCTTCCAACGATTATTATCTCAGGACGTGCCGCATTGAAATCGGTTCCCCCTTCCATCCGGGAGGCAGCACTGGGTATCGGGGCATCCAAAACCCAGATGGTCATGCACCATGTGTTGCCCCTGGCCCTTCCCGGCATGCTCACCGGAACCATCATCGGCATGGCCCAGGCCCTGGGGGAGACAGCACCGCTTCTTATGATCGGCATGGTGGCCTTTATCGTTGATATCCCCGGCGGATTTACAGATCCGTCTACGGTACTGCCTGTACAGATATTCCTGTGGGCGGACAGTCCCGAGCGGGCATTTCTGGAAAAAACATCGGCGGCAATCATGATCCTTTTAATGTTTCTGGTCACCATGAATGCATTGGCCGTATTTCTTAGAAAGAAGTTTGAAAGGCGTTGGTAGTCTTTGTAATCACCTGATTTCAGAATTACGCATCCTGGGGATGCCATTGAGCTCTGCTCTCCGGGATATACAGCCTTGATGTTAACCTTGATTGAACAGTCGTTCTATTGAACAAAACCGGGCTCACAATTCAGCGGTGCTGACTTCCCTTTGGGTGGTCATTGATGGATGGAGCTCCATATTAATGAACAAGGAGAAAAAATGAAAAAAGCATTAGTAACCCTCATGGCCCTGACCTTTATTGCAGCCATGGGCATCGGTAACGTATCTGCAGGAGCCTCAAGAGATTATATCTCGATTGTGGGCTCATCCACAGTTTATCCGTTTGCCACGGTTGTGGCCGAGCAGTTTGGAAAATCCACTGAATTCAAGACCCCCAAGATCGAGTCCACCGGTTCAGGTGGAGGCCATAAGCTTTTCGGCGCAGGCGTGGGCGTACAGTATCCTGATATCACCAATTCCTCCAGGAGAATTAAAAAGTCCGAGCTGGAAAAGGCCATGAGTAACGGGGTCGCCGAGATTATTGAGGTGAAGATCGGTTATGACGGCATCGTGGTTGCAAACTCCAAAGCCGCCGCTCCCATGAGGCTTTCAAGAAAAGATCTTTACAAGGCCCTGGCAGCCAGAGTGCCCAACCCCGATGGAACCGAAACCCTGGTTCCCAATCCTTACAGAACCTGGAAGGACGTAAACCCCAACCTTCCCGATACCGCCATTGAAGTTCTTGGGCCCCCGCCCACATCCGGTACAAGGGATGCGTTTGTGGAACTGGCCATGGAGGCCGGTGCAAAGCATTATCCGTTCATAAAAGCCATGAAAAAGAAGGATAAGAAGGCCTACAAGGCGGTCTGCCACACTGTCCGTGAAGACGGAGCCTATATCGAGGCCGGTGAAAACGATAACCTGATCGTCCAGAAACTCCAGGCCAATCCCCTGGCACTGGGTATCTTCGGGTTCAGTTTTCTTGATCAGAATACCGATAAAATTCAGGGTTCTTTTATCGATGGCGTACAGCCCACCTTTGATGCCATTGCCGGCGGAGAATATCCCGTATCCCGTCCCCTGTTCTTTTATGTAAAAAAAGCCCATGTGGAGAAAATTCCCGGTATCAAGGCTTTCCTTGCTGAGTTCACCAGCGAAAAAGCCTGGGGCACCGACGGTTATCTTGCCGATAAAGGCCTGATTCCCATGCCCGACGCGGAAAGAAAACAGTTCAGTGACGCCGTGAAAAATCTTGTACCCATGAAATTTTCAGATCTCTGATCCAGGCTTGCGTTGAAGTCTGATGAAAATTTTTGAATTTTCGAGTTAACACCTGATGACGATCCGGTTTTTTTACTGAAGTAAACTGCCGGTACCCGGTCCTGCGGATTCTTAGCCAAGAATTAAGCAAGGACCGGGCAAAAATTTAAAACGGAATATATCATGGTTGAAAAGATGCCCGGGATAAATGGCCGGGAGCATTTGGTTGAAAGGGGAAACCGGGCTACAGTCGGTGAAAAAACCGTCAGTAAGCCCAAGATTAGATGTGAAAATGTTTACGTCTATTATGATAACGGTGAAAAGCCTGCCATAAAAGATGTTTCCCTTGACATAGGTGACAAGGAAGTGATTGCCCTGATCGGACCCTCCGGGTGCGGAAAATCAACCTTTTTAAGGTGTCTGAACCGCATGAACGATACCATTGAGGGATGCCAGGTCAAGGGCAATGTCCTGCTTGAAGGTAACAATATATATGAAAAAAAAGTGGATGTGGTGCCTTTGAGGGCCAGGGTGGGCATGGTCTTTCAAAAACCCAACCCCTTTCCCAAATCCATTTACGAGAACATCTCCTATGGTCCCAGGATACACGGCCTGGTCCAGAACAGGGATGAAACCGATGAACTTGTGGAAAAATCCCTTAAGCGGGCAGGTCTCTGGAGTGAGGTCAAGGACCGTCTGGATCAGCCGGGGACAGGCCTGTCCGGTGGCCAGCAGCAGAGGCTGTGCATTGCACGTACCATTGCCGTCAACCCCGAGGTGATTCTGATGGATGAGCCCTGTTCTGCCCTTGATCCCATCGCCACGGCCATCATTGAAGAACTGATTGACGAATTAAGAAAAGATTACGCCATTGCCATCGTAACCCATTCCATGCAGCAAGCATCCCGGGTCTCCCAGAGAACCGCCTATTTTCATCTGGGTGATTTAATTGAGATCGGTCCCACGGACCAGATTTTTCTCAATCCCCTGCACCAGCTCACCCATGATTACATCACCGGGCGTTTTGGATGATCTGAACATATCCCATGGAGTGGCGCATGCAAACCCATTCCCACATTGCAATCCTGGCCGGACGTCAACCCCTGGCCCAGGATTTAAGGCATATATTGACTTCCATGAAAATCAGCCATGAACTTGAGCGCATTGCCTTGACCGGACATCTTTCGTTTTATCGGCCTGTCCATATCAAAGCTTGAAATACTCCCCCGGATTTGAGGCGTATTTCATTAACCGTCACCGGCAGACCTCATTGGGTCTTATCTACCTGCCCACAACAACGCCTGGGGGGTGTTTTAAGATAATTTGGGGCTTGGTCACAACTTGGGCCACCTGTCACAATTGGTGGGCCAACGGGGTCAGGCTTGTGTTATTGTGTTTTTGACAAGTGCCTTTGCATAAAGAAGATTTTAAGAAAAGCGTCAATAACGCAAGCCTGACCCCACCCCAAAGTGGCCCATGCTGTGACCAAGCCTATAATTTGCAACAAAATCGTCAATAATTCAAGCCTGATCCAGCACGAAAAAGCTGATAATCAAAGTTGACTCAATAACAGAATTTAAATTCGGTATTTCAGGAGTTTGACATGATTTCCCTTACGGATGTATCTGGCATTGCCCGCTTTAATGCCGGGCTGGGTTTAAGAATAAAAATGATTCTGGGAGCCTTTTTACTTATTCTGGTTCCCCTTTCGGTCATGGGTTATCTTACCAGCACCAGAGCCACAAAAGCCATGGAAGATGTGGGGACAACCCAGTCGTTACGCATTGCAGGCAGCCTTGCCACCACCGTTGAACGGATAGTAAATGAGCAGAAACTTATCTGTCGCGGCATGGCCAGCGGATACAGTAGTTTTGGGGGCATGGATATCAGGTTTTACGGCGGCCTGGGAATTGATGAACTCACAGAAAAACGGGTTAACGAGAGCCTGCTGAAAAATATTCAAGCCCTGGGCGATCAGTGCGAAGGTCTTTTCCTCGGCACAGATAAAGGTGATTTGTTTGCCGGAGTTACCGCCTCCGGAGATACACCGTACAAGGGGATGTCAGTGGCACAGACCGACTGGTTTGCCGCGGTCAGGGATAACGGCACCATTGCCATAGGTGATGTCACTGCCTCGGATATGAATAAGAATCCGGTTATAACCTTCTGTGCGCCTGTTTTTGACAAACGCAATAATTTTGCCGCTGTTTTCGGCATGCAGGTTCGGCTGGATTCCATTGTTTCCATTGTGTCAACTATCCGTATGGGCGAAAGCGGCTATGCATTTCTGGTGGACCGGGAGGGATTGATCCTGGGCCATCCTGATAAACACAACGTGCTGAACCTTCAGATTACAGCCGTTCCCGGTATGGAACAGATATCACAATCCATGATTGCCGGAGAAACCGGCGTAATTGATTATGTTTATGGCTCAAAGACAAAGGTTGCAGGATTTGCTCCGGTGCCTTTTAAAAAATGGAGTATTGCCGTCACCCAGGATAGGGACGAGTTCATGGCCGTGGCCATGGGAATCAGAAATGACAATCTGATTTTTGGCGGTGTTTTCATTTTCATCTCCCTTGTGGTTGCTTTTTTTCTGGCTTCCACCATATCAGAACCCGTCAAGGGGACCGTAACCAGGGTACAGGCCGAGGCAGATCAAATCGTCATGGCTTCCAGGGAGTTTGAGGCTTCCAGCCAGAGCCTTGCAGCCGGAGCCTCCATCCAGACGATTTCCATCGAGAACACCCGGGACTCCCTGTCAAAAATGGCCTGTGCAATTCATACCAATACCCATGATGCCGCCAGGGCCGATGAATTTATGGAGAGAACCAATGCCGTTGCAGACGAAGCCAGGGTAAAGATGGAGGCCCTTACCGGTTCCATAGCTCATATTGCACAATCAAGTAAAAAAACAGGTAAAATCGTCAAGAACATTGACGAGATTGCTTTTCAGACAAATATTCTGGCATTGAACGCTGCCGTTGAAGCTGCCCGGGCAGGAGAAGCCGGTGCCGGGTTTTCCGTGGTGGCCGAAGAGGTCCGCGCCCTGGCCCAGAGGACGGCCGCATCAGCCCGTGAAACCGCCTCATTGATCAAAGAAACATCCCAGCGGATAAATGATGGTGCATTGGTTGTTGACGAGGCACGGGATACCTTCAACCAGGTGATCGAGTCGGCAGGCCAGGTCGGTGAACTTCTCAGGGCAATTGCCCAATCATCCAGAAAGCAGGCCGATGATGTTGAACGGGTAAACACAGAAGTGGGGCAGATGAGCGAGGTGGTGCACCGGAATGCCTCTGCCGCTGAAGAGTCAGCATCCGCCTCGGAGCTGCTTCGTCGTAAGGCATTTCATATGCAGGCGTTGCTCTCCGACATGGTTACCCTTGTGGGGGGCACGGCATCTAAAAGACAATTGCCTGATGATGGGCCCCGGGAGGTAGACGAAGATACTTATTTTAACGCCGTCTCCTCAGAATACATTCTTCCTGAAAAAAGCGCACCGAGGCTGACAAACCAATCCCATTATAAGTCCACACAAGCCTGATTCCGTCTGCCAATCAATTGTGGCGGCTGGTTCATGTTCAGAGCAAGCCCATTTTTTTGAAGTCCGGGGGAATACGTCCGTTAAAATAATCACAGGCATTGTAGTACAGCAGATCTTCAGCCCACAATTTAAAGTGCCGGGGATCCTGGCGGATTTTTTGAACAAAATTAAGGGGCCGGGTAACTAAATCCACCACCGGGGACACCTGGCATTGCATTTGTCTGTTATCTGGATCACCAGCTGGCCGGGAATTCTTGCCAGCAGCTATAAATGCAGTGAGGCCCTTTGAATTGATGCTGGCAACAAGGAAAATAATAACGGTGGATAAAAGGATGATGGTAAAGGTGGTGGTGATAAGGTTTTCATCAACAGTTTAGGAGTCACATGCAAATAAATAGCACTTTTTGTTTTTATAACATTTTGTTTTTTAAGTGAAATAAAAACCAAGTTACGTCATTTGGGCTTGGTCATAAGGTGGGCCATTCATCTCAATTGGCGGACCAACGGGGTCAGGCTTGTGTTATTGTGCTTTTGACAAGTAACTGTGTATAAAGACAATTTTCAACAAAAGTGTCAATAACGCAAGCCTGACCCCAGCCCAAGGTGGCCCATCTTATGACCAAGTCCCGTCATTTATTTCTGCGTGACGCCTAAGGGTTAAATATTTGTTTGAAGTTGGTTTGTTTTGTATTGTGTAGGCAACAGACCGGCTTATGGTTTTTGCATGGCAGTTCTGCAAATTTTTCGCAGCATGTTGAAGGTAAGAATAAGGATAATTACAGCCAGAGCCGGCATTACCGGGAGGGAGGAGGTGTTTTTCCCGGCCCACAATGCGTATCCATAGGGGGCAGTGGTGCAGAAAAAAGTAATGATTCCCCATTTTATCATGTGAAGGAAGGGGGCTATATTTTTTCCCATGCCGGAAATCAGCACCCCCCATCCCATGATATAGCCCGGAATGGTCACCACATCCAGAAAGAAAAAGAGCCATGGGTTAATGCCGGATCTCAGCATCAGATCATGGGCCAGGATAAATTTGATGGTATCATAAAACAGCAGTGCCGCCATGGAGCTGTTTGTGCTGATCCTGATGACTCGCTGGGAGATCAAATTTTGTCTTCCTGGACATGAAAGCTTATTTCCGCACCTGTAACCGAACTCCTGCCGGTGAAAACAAAGGATACAAGCCATATTCCCTCCATGGCAAGGATCGTCCAGGGCGCGCTTATCATGGCCATGGAACGGTAAAGATCAGGGGCCGTATTGCCGTTTTCCGGAAAAGCCATGGTGATGCAAAGTGCAAAGATAATGGTAGCCGCCGCCATCACCTGATAGGGCGTTATCTTGAAATCTCCCCTGAAATCCGCCCGGAAAAATTCAGAAACAATCCGCCATGCCTGGGTGATGACAAGGGTTTCCACAAGGGCTGCACCAAAGTGACAGTTGAGAAAAAGCAGGGTACCCGCAAGTGCGCTGATACAGTATATGATGGCGGTGATGACCTGAATGGGAATCACCTTTTTGCCGTCCAGGCCCGAGGCATATGCGATTTTTTTCGTTTTTCCGTGAAATACCAGGCACTGTTTTTTCATCACCCTTTGCATCCATGGACTGCAGTGGTCAAGTTGTTTACCGTAGCAGCAGCCGAAACTCAGGCACGCCAGACGTCCCAGGCCTTCACCAAAAGCGTAGGCGATGGATATGGCCGAAAGCATCAGGGTGGCATTAAGGGGGGTACCCTTTGTCAGGGCGGGTATCATGTTCATGAGCCATATAAGAAGTGGGGACGCAAGCATTCCCACAAACACGGCCCCGCCCACGGTGAGGGTCCCGCTCTTTTTTTCCACAATCCTGGCAACAAGGCTTGATGCAGGCATGCACACGGCCAGGAGCAGAACTATGAACGTTGCCGTACCGGCCAGGGGAAGTCCTGAGGCGGTGGTAAGAATCAGGAAAATGAAAACGGCAAAGGTGTAGGCATTGGCGCTTAATACCCCGTAATAGGTGAGGTTCAATCCCCGCCGTTTACCGGGGGATGTGACGGCACCGGGGATGACGGCCAAGATCTGCCATTTTTCTCCGGGAAGGTGTTTTACCCCCCACCATATGAAGACCCCGAGCACAAGGCCGATTGAAAAGATAAAGATAAACTGATCCATTATTTGGCAGTTCCCATGTTTTCCCTCAGGTGAATTTCCGTTTCCACCAGGGGATGGTTGAAATGATGGCTGAAACGGCTTTTTACATCCTGCCTGTTCCTGTTTACCAGAAGATCGCGGCAAAATTCACATCGATCCTGCTGGAAGATGATAACGGTGGTGGAACTGCCGGGCCGGAAAAGACTTTTGGGCTGCCCCGCCTTTATGAAAAGACCCGGAGTCACGTTTACCGGATCATCGTACCTTTTGTGGCTGTAGCATTGCCGGATGTTTCCGATCATCAGGGCCACAATTTCGATCATGGCCACAAATCCCATGCCGGTTCCATCTTGCACGTCGGTGTCAATTATTGTAACCACCCGCCGGTTTTTGGACATGGGGGTCACCGCCTGGACCACCGCTCCCGGGTTGCACGAATGGTATTGACCGTTGATTTCGTATATGTCAACCACCCGGCCGGATACGGGGGCATGATTATAGTGGTACTTGTCCGGGGTTAACCGGAATACGGCGTAATCTCCACCCTGGAAAGCCTCCAGCCATTTTTCCTTGTCATGGCTTATAAGTTCGGTGAACGAAAAGAATTTTTCCTTTATGAAAAGGCTGGACATCGCCTTGAACGAGCCCATCAACACCCGGGCATCGGCCGGAGATACCACGGCTCCGGGTTCGTTTGACATGGGTCTCGCCTGCCAGTAACGGATCTGCCTTTCAAATATTTTGCGATAGGATGTAAGGGATTCAACGGGGGTGTACAGCTCTTTTGGGGAGATGCCGAGTTTTTTGAGCACTGCCCCCGGTTTTGTACCCATTTGCGCCAGGGGAAAATCATAATTTAAAAAACCCAGCATCCGGGAAACCCTTTGGGACAAAATCTGGTTGAACAGAAAGGGTATGTTTTCCCTTATGGTTGAGTAGAGGGTCTGTACCACGGCATCAGCGAAGAGGGCTTCCGTCCTGACGGCTGCGGTGGATCTTTCGATGTATTGATGGGCTATGGTACTCATGCGTGAAGGTTTCCTGGTATTCTGGTTTTTTTATATGAAAAGGTAGCCTTCAAGTCTACCTCAGCAGAGCCCCTCCCCCGACGGGCAATAGGAACCGGACAATTGAGCTGTCTACAGTTCCGGTCCGGGCCCATTGCCCGTCGGGGGAGGGGCGGCATAATGCCATTTTCTATCTTCGTTGCGGCAGGTGCTTACTGCCATGTGGGTTTATATGAAAGAGTAGGGAAGGCTAACATTCTTTCATGCTTCGTTGTGGGCGGACCAAGGTCAGAATACGGTCCGCCCGTGGCGGTTATACATGGGGTCTGCAGGTCCGGGTTTCCCTGTCCACGTATAAAATGATAAGGTGAATTAATTTTTTGAGCTGTTCCATGGACATGGTCTCTTCTAAAAAAGGCGTTTTGACGGATGTAATGAAATTCATGAGATCTTCGCCGTCAAGAATATTGTAAATGGCCTCCCGGCAGGCTGGATCACGGGATTCAGCCCAGAGCTCCAGACGGCTGAAGGATTCCTGAACAAGATTGATCCCCTGTTCCATGTGTTTTTTACGCAGGGTTTCAATGTAATATCTTTCTGCCTTGTGATTAAAGTCTTCTCCCTTGTGAGCCATGGGGGATTTATTTTTTTCATGGGATAGAATCCCGGTTATCAGACGTCCGCTCGATGAAAAAACCTCTGGGGAATTAAGGCGGGCCTTAAGATCGGATATTACGCATTTCATTCGCTGCTGGATCACAAGTTCACGGCCGTCGGATTGGATTATTTCTACCAAAGTTTTAAGGTACTCCGTGCGCAGAACTCTGATATAACCGGGGTATCGCCTGCTGGAACGGGTCTTGGGTACCTTTGATATGATTTTTTTTAAAAACCGGTTGCCGGTATTGGCCTTGACATAAAAGGTGGGAAGATTAACGGCACTGCCGAAAAAAATCTGGCGGCGTTCGCTTTCCACATGGGGAGTGTCCGGGATATCGGCATGGGTTATTTCCCCTGAAACAATATAGTGCCAGGCAAGGGTGGTGATGAGGTTCTGGAGATCCAGCGCCCCGGCCATGTCTGTGATGATGTTTTCAAAAATGCTGTGGTATCTATGCTCAAACCCGCTGAAACCCATGTCAGAAAATGAGCGGATACGAACCAGCTGGTAAAGGGGCATGCGGGTATCAAAGATTCCCATCTGGGATAGATCTTTTTTAAGTCTGTCACCGTTTCCCATGGTGCCGTCAAGGCAGGGGCTTTCATGGGTGCTCATAAGGGAAACAAAATAGTCTATGAGCCGGTAATCGGGAATAAAATCTCCCTTCAGGCAGAAGATTCTGCCGATGAGCCGATCCAGCCACACCGGTCCAAAGGGGGTTACCGGCTTGCCCAGAATGCTGATGTTGGCTTTTTTTTTCCAGCGTCGCCATATCATTCGAAGATGGGTATAATCCATCTCGTGGGGAAGAAACCCCATGACATGTTCCGGATGAAACTCTTCAAAGTTCAGCCGGCAGGGAGCTGAACTGTAAGTTCCTGGAAAAAGGGGGAGGAAGTGCTCGACAATTTTAATGACCAGATCCCCCAGCTGTTTTTCATGGAGGGGGGTAAAACCGGAATCTGGATTTTGAAGAAGACGGCCAAGCTTTTTGCTTCCCATGCTGATATGGGTTCCGTTATTGGCAAGGCTGATGTTGGAGCTGTTGGGAAGAATAGCAAGATTGGTGTTTATTATACCGGCTTCCTTTAATTTGGGCAGGCTGTTTATGCGGCTGCGGCTCAGGACCTTGTGACACACCTTCATGTATTCGTGTTTTTCTTGGCCCCGGTTCCAGCCTGAAAGACAGGGGCTCATGAAAAGGTGGCGGTAAAAGGTGTCGGGGATAACGTCGTTAAGGGCTTTTTGCCACAGGGGAGGGGATGCCGAGAAAAACACCTTCACCGTCTGTCCATGGGTGTTGAGATAAAATTTTATCTGGGCGTACTGCACCAGCAGCTGGGTGAAAACGAAACGTATCAGGGTTTCCCGGGCCGTCAGGCTTCCTGCTCCCCGGGAAGAAATACCCTGTATGGGATAAAAGGAAAAGGTTTCAGGAGAGGTGTTGTCATTGAGGAAATGGCCCATCATTTTTTCGCCGGTGATGCGTATAAAGGGATGACGGCCCTGGTCTTCTCCCATGGCATCTGCCAGGGCAAGTTTTAACAGATAACTGACGGGGACACGGATGAATGTTTCTCCATCCCATTGGATTGTGAAGCTGTCGGCATCACTCCTGCGAATTGATCCGGGATCGGTCTTGTCCGATTTTAAATCCGACTGGAAAATGTGATGGGCATAGGTGTTGAGACTCTTGACGGGAAGTCTTACCCAGCTGCCGGGCCAGTTGTCTTTGCCAAGGGTCAGCAGCTCTTCAAGGACGTCAAGCATTTTACGGGGACTGTCACCGGAAGCTGTGCGACGGAGCATGTTCCTGTAAAAGCTTGACGCTTCAATGGCAATGGCAAGATCAACGTCCTGTTTTTTGCCCTGAACCATGGTCTGAAACTCATTTTCCACACCGGCTGTGACGTCCCGTGGTGAAAACGGCAGGGAGGCCGGATAATCGGTGCTGGATGGATTCTTGATTTCCAGTATTTTTATTAAATGCGTTAAATCCATGGAAGGTGTGCAGGATGGCTCCTGCTTTTCCAGGAATATGGGACGGGCTGTCATGGACGATGATTCCTTTTTTTTCAGGCATTGACTGTTTGGGTCTTGTCACAACAAGGGCCACTTGGAGGTGAGAACTTGGCCTGAATCATGCGCAGGGTTGATAGCAAAAGGCTGGAGAAAATCCCCCTGGCATTTCAAAGAGTTCAAGGGCTTCCACGGACATGCTTGCATAGGGAAGTATTTCCAGTCGTTCAAGACCAATGGGGCTTCCGGTGAGTTCACAATAGCCGAACTGACCTGTTTTCATGCGTTGCAATGCGCCATTGATCAGCTTGAGTTTCTGGTTATAGCGTTCATAATTACTGAGATTCCGCTCCATATCCATGTAGAAATCACTTTTATCGATCAGGTCGGCAGGGTTGGTTTTAAAGCATTTTATCCGGGCTTTTATTTTCAATGCCTTTTCCTGAATTTCAGTTTTCTGCTCCAGCAGTTTCTGCTTGAAGTAAAGCAACTGTCTCTGGTTCATGTAGGACTCTTTTTCCGTGGGACGATAGGTTGCAATTATTTCCTGGCTCATGTTTCATCTCCTTTGTTTCTTATTGAATTTGAATAAAAAAGATCAGGTTTGATGATCGGGGTTTGGGCATAACACAAGCCTGACCCCGCCGGCCCACCAAGCTGTCTGGTGAACCATGTTATGACCAATCCCCAACTTGAGGTAAAACGCCTGCCTGGGGATAATCTGTTGGACTGTCGCGGCAACAATAGCAGGGAAATGTTCGTGTTTTATTGGCGGTTTATTATTTATTGATTAATATCCGGCCATGGGCGGCATGGATTTTTTAGCTGCTCTTCCTTCCCCGGAGCCAACGTCTCATCATTGCCTAATAAAAAACTGATCATATTCTCATGTATGACAGGTAAAAGTTATTTGTACTTGATTTCAAGATAGATTTTTGTCTCAATTGTCAGATCAAGTTCCTGTCAGCGTTATTTTGCCGCAGAACCGGTGTTCTCCGGTCCGGTATTTGTGATGGGCGATAGAGCATCGGATCAAGCCTGGTTTGTGAATATCTGTAACCTGAAAAACGCAAGCCTCCCATGGTCGGATAAGCAAGGTGTCTTTCCGGTAAAATTTGAGGAAAATGTTAATAATATGGGTAAGTTCATCAATGAAGAATGGTTAAACAGACTTTCAAGACTGGACTATGCATTCCAGCCGATAGTCAATATCCACACGGGTAATGCTTTTGGATTTGAAGCCCTGCTCAGATGCTGGGAATCTGGTGGATTTTCTTCCATAGGTGATGTGTTTGACACGGCCTACCGGGAAGGGGTGCTTCACCAGGTGGATCTCTTCCTCAGAAAAAAAGCCATTGTGAAATTTGCCCGCTTTAAAGGGAATCGCCATGTAAAATTGTTCTACAACCTGGATAACCGACTGTTTGATTCCAAGGATTATGCCCCGGGCAATACCATGGGGATGCTCAAGGAACACGGTTATTCCCATGACGAAATCTGTTTTGAAATATCAGAAAAGCACCCCTTTCACGATGGTATGGATGTACCCAGAACCTTCAGCGCCTATCGAAGGCAGGGCTATAAGATCGCGGTGGATGATTGCGGAATAGGATTTTCAGGACTTCAACTGCTTTACTATGCAGAACCAGATTATATAAAGATTGACCGTTTTTTTATACAGAACATGGGCAATGATCCCAAAAAACGCCTGGTGGTCTCCACCATTGTCAATTTTGCCCATTTTATGGGAAGTCTTGTTTTGGCAGAAGGTGTGGAAACTGTTGACGAGTATAACCAGTGCAAGGAGATCGGCTGTGACATGATCCAGGGATATTTTGTTCAGCATCCCCAGCTGGCCCTTGACGAGTTAAAGATCCGTTATGATAAGATTGAAACCATAACCCGGGAGGAAAAGCGTAACGGTGTCTTCAAGGACAGATCCCTCATTGCCGGTGAGATCAGGTACATAAAACCTGTTTTTGCCGACAGCGATATCATTGGAGTCCTTGATTTGTTTAGAAAGGTGGAGCATGGGGGATTTTTCCCGGTGGTGAACCGGCATGAGGAGCCCGTGGGTGTTGTCTGCGAGACCGCTTTCAATGAGTATATTTTTTCCAAATTTGGACGTCAGCTGCTGGAAAATCCATCGTTTGGCAAGAATATTTCAAAGTTCACCAAAAAAATGCCCATTGCGGATATCCATTCTTCGGTGGAAAAACTCATTGAGGTATACACCCAATGCAGTAACAACGAGGGATTGATCATTGTGGATGATATGAAATATATCGGGGTTTTGAGCACCCAGGCCATGTTGAAAATCATCAACGAAAAAAACCTCACCCTTGCCAGAAACCAGAATCCGTTGACCAAACTGCCCGGGAATACCATGATCCACGAATTTTTCAGTAAAAGCCTTGCTGATTTTTCCTCCACCTATCACCTGGTCTATTTTGATTTTGATAATTTCAAGCCCTACAATGACAGGTACGGATTCAGAAGCGGTGATCGGTTGATACTGATGTTTGCCGATCTGCTGAGAAAATCCCAGTTTTCAGAGAATCGGTTTGTGGGACATGTGGGGGGCGATGATTTTTTCATGGGGCTTCAAAATATGGATCGCTGCCAGGTGGAGGCTGAGATGGCCCTGCTTGCCCGTCGTTTTAAAAAAAATGCGGAAAGTTTTTATGACAAGGAGACCATGGAAAAAGGTTTCATGGTGGCAAAGGACAGGGAGGGGATTCTTAAAAAAATTGATTTGATTACCGTTTCCGTTGCCATTCTGGAACTTCCCCGACATAGCTGTCGTCACTGTTCCATCGAAAAGGCCGGTAATATTATCGCCAGTCTGAAAAAAAAGGCCAAGCAGTGTAAAAAAGGCATTGTCAGTGCCGATATCATGGTTTATCTCAAACGGGGAACACAGGAGCCACGGCCTGTGGAAACGGTGATGCGTTATGAATTACGTGTCATGAGTGGTCTATAATCTGATTTTTACGCCTTGATCATACCCAATTATTTGCTGTGTTACCAGGACGACACGAGCGTTAAATGGAAAAAACAGATTGACACAAAGGATCTCTTTTTATATGTGGTTATATATCAAATTGATATATAACCATATGAATTAAAGGAGCGTATTATGGCAGCTGAAATTTATCAGCGTCTTCGGGAACAGATGGACCAATACTCAACTGGATTTCCGGCAAGCGACTCGGGGGTGGAGATTAAAATCCTGGAAAAAATTTACACCGAGGCGGATGCTGAGATGTATCTGGAGCTTTCCATGCTGCTTGAATCCCCGGAATCCTTAGCTCAACGAACAAGGCAATCGCCCATAGAGACCGCGGAGAAACTCGAAGATATGGCACAAAGGGGGCTTCTCTTTCGCCATGTAAAAGAGGGGAAGAAAAGATACTCGGCCATTCCTTTTGTCATCGGTTCCTATGAGTTTCAGCTGGGACGGATGGACAAAGAGCTGGCGGAGCTGACCAATTCCTACATGGAAGAGGTTTTTCTCAAGAAAATGGGCAACAATGTGGTTCCCCTGAGAACCATTCCGGTGGGCAAATCCATTGATGTGGTCCATAAGGTGGCGGCCTACGAAGATGCAAAAGCCATTGTTAAAGGAAAGAAAAAAATTGCCGTGGCCAATTGCATCTGCCGTACCCAGCAGGGTCTTTTGGACAAGGGGTGCGGTAAACCCCGGGAAGTTTGCCTTATGTTCGGTTCCCATGCAGATTACTATGTTGAAAACAAAATGGGGCGTTTCATAGACCAGGAAGAGGCCTGTGAGATTTTGGATCAATGCGAGGAGGCCGGGCTTGTGAACCAGCCAGCCAACATGGTCAATCCGGGGGGGATGTGTAATTGCTGCGGAGACTGCTGCGGTGTGCTGCGGGCCTTGAACCTGCTTCCCAACCCGGGAGAACTGGTATACAACAGGTACTGGGCCGTTGTTGATGAAGAGGCGTGTACGGCCTGTGAGACCTGCCTGGATCGCTGCCAGATGGGTGCCATTGAGATAGGGGTAAATGATGTTGCCGTCATAGACCAGGCCCGGTGTATCGGATGCGGCCTTTGCGTCACCACCTGTCCCACAGATGCCATTCGTCTGGAGGAAAAAGCCAAAGATCTTCAGGTGGCTCCTCCAGCCAGCGGCCAGGAACTCATGAACATCACCGCAGAAAAAAGGGGAACCTCTCTTATTCCTCTTAAAATGCAGTAAAAACAATAAGGAATTGGGGGTTTGATCACAGAATGGACTACCCGTCACAGGCTATGTGGTATTAGAGGTTGCATTCTTTAGCAGGCTATTTACTCTTGTCAAGGGTTCGTGTTTAAAGATAAATTTCAACAAAAGCGTAAATTACGCAAGCCTGAGCTCACCCCAAAGTGGCCCATATTGTGAACCCTCACCAATAACAGGCAGACGTATTCTGATTCGAGGATTGTATGGTTGAGATGATGCTGCTCGGATTTCTCATGGATGGTGAGAAGACCGGGTATGAAATAAAAAAGTATATGGAGAACAGCACCCACTATTTTTTCAACACCGGGTTCAGCAGCATCTACCCCAAGTTTAAAAAATTAGAAAAGGATGGCCGGGTCAATGTCAGTCAGCGGATAAAGAATGGGAAGCTAAATAAGATTTACACCATTACAGATTCGGGGAGGGTGGTGTTCCGGCAATGGCTGGAATTACCCCCCCGTATCGGTCGAATCAGGGATGAGGCATTGCTCAAGGTCTTTTTTTATGATTACCTTGAAAAGGAGCAGATCCAGGAGCAACTGACGGTTTACAACAAAGAGATTAAAGAGCAGTTGCAGGCCATCAATGAGATCAAAGATCGTGTCAGTCAATACAATGTTGAGCCATGGAAGCGAACCACCCTGGAATTCGGTATCCGGTATTATACTTTTATGGAAGAAAGCTTTAATGATATGCTCGATAAACTTGAGAATAACAGCACTTCCTGATCTGAAAATCTGTGCATCCTTCTAAGTTGTCAATAACCCCGGCCTTTCCACTCAACAGAATCAACCGATGGGCATATTCATTTGCCAGATTCGGGCTTGGTCACAAGATGGGCCACCCGTCACAACCGGTGGGTCAATGGGGTCAGGCTTGTGTTATTGTACTTTTGACAACCACCTGTGTTTCAAGGTTAATTTCAACAAAAGCGCCAATAACGCAAGCCTGACCCTCCCCACTGACCCCTCCCCAGCACATCTTATGACCAAGCCTCCAGATTCAGATCATGGAGCACCATGATCACCGACAGGTTAAACTGCTGATTCAGCCGCCTGATCTGATTTAAAATCAGCCCCCACGGGCAATTCCAGAGTTTTCTACAAGGCAATGCAAAAAAAAATTGACTTTTCATGTTCATCCTATATTGTCAGGCATAAACACATTTTTGAAAGAAACTCCGCACTGAGAAGATTTAGATCAGCATGGCTTAATAATACCTTCGTCAATTTTATTTTGATCCAAATCACTGTGTCTATATCTTGTTGATGTTGGATCCAAAATACAACATGGTGTATTGAAATTTGTGATTCACAACCTTGTTATTAATTTGGCGAAGGTATTGCTTAAATGGGGCGTTTTAAAGGAGCGTAAATGAAAGAATTTATCAGGGAAGATAAACAAGCCTTTTTAAATTCTTCCCGCTTCTGCCAGGGCCTGGCCCCGGAGATTATAATGGATCTGGCAGCCATCTCAGATCCTGTTATCTTTCCTGAGGGTACCATTGTCTCAAGCACCGGGGATGGATATGCAGATGTCCTTTTTGTGGTATCGGGGCTGCTACGGGTAAGCATGAGTTCGTCTTCGGGACGGCGGGTCACAGTGCTTCTGGTAAAATGCGGTGAATGTTATAATTTGTTGAGTCCTTACCTGGCCAACTCCCGTATTATGGAAGCAAAGGCACTTGAAATTACCCGATGCTTGAGGGTTAAGGCAGGCAATTTTATTGCCTTTGTGGAAAGTCACCCCACTATTATTGCCAACCTCCTTCAAATAATCGGTTCTGCCTTTGATTCTGCAAATTCCAGAATCCTGGATTTTATGGAAAAAAAGGTGGAAAATCGTATTATGCGGGTTCTGTCCACCCTCCATAACAAATTTGGCTCCCCACTTCATTTTACCAGCGTTGAAATTTCTGAAATCGCTGGCACCACCCCTGAATCCACCCTCAGGGCCATGGGTCACCTCCGGGATCTGGGTATGATAGAGACCCGGCGGGGACAGATCCGGATTCTGAATCCCAAGGCTTTGGATGACAGGGAATTCGGAGACCTTTCCATTTGAGGCACAAAAGCCTGTTCATCCTCTGAAATCCAACTTGGGGCAATGTTTTTTTTTATGCCCGCTTTAAATTTGCTAAAGAACTTAGTGCAATGTCGTGGCTTGATTTTAGGATAATTGATCCTGGATAAGGTCATGGGGCAATAGACTGTTGAACAGGGCTTGGTCACAGCATGGGCCACCGGTCACTGTTGGTGGGCCAACGGGGTCAGGCTTGTGTTATTGTGCTTTTGACAAGTGACTGTGTATAAAGACAATTTTCAACAAAAGTGTCAATAACGCAAGCCTGACCCCACCCCAGGGTGGCCCATCTTATGACCAAGCCCGTTGAACACTTAACTCTAAACTTTAGCCTTGACTATGCATTAGTTTAAATTGTGCCGGTTTAACTTTGTTATTTCGCCTACACCTTCCCATTGTTGAATCTCCTCCTTTAAGCAATAAATCAATTTTTTAAATAATTTTTCCCCAACATGACCGGGGTCATGGAAATCCTTTCCTTTATTTTGTAAAACTTAAATGAACTGGGCCAGATAGTATGTTTATATATACCGCCTGCAGCGTTGGAGCGGTTGATATTATTATTAATAAAGGAGTCTTGCAGAGATGCTTAGGCCATTTAAAGTAAACGTGTCAGATGAAAAATTAGAGTATATTAAAACCCGGGTAAAAAACTATCCCTGGGATAACATTGAGATGCCCGACGATGGTGGTTGGCTTTACGGCACCAACATGGATTACCTCAAGGAATTTTGTGATTACTGGGTCAATACCTATGACTGGCGTAAATGGGAAGCTAAGATTAATAAATTTTCCCACTTTAAAGCGTCCGTTGAGGGCATTGACATTCATTTTATCATGGAGAAGGGCAGTGGTTCCTCACCGACACCTCTGCTTATCAGCCATGGCTGGCCAGGATCCGTTGTTGAATTTCTTGACATTATTGAACCCCTGGCACACCCGGAACGATTTGGCGGAAAGGAGGAAGACGCCTTTGACGTCATCGCGCCATCACTGCCTGGCTTCGGATTTTCAGGACGTCCTTCCCGGCCCATGGGACCCCGTAAAATGGCCCATATTTTTAATAAACTCATGACCGAAACCCTGGGGTATAAAAATTATCTGGCCCAGGGTGGTGACTGGGGCAGCGTGGTCTCCAACTGGTTGGGATATGATCATGCCCCGTCCTGCATGGCTATCCATGTCAATTGTCTGGGAATGCGCCATGTGGATGGCCCCCAGACCCCAGAGGAAATCGCCTGGCAGGAAAAACTTGAGCGGGATCAGATCATGGAAGATGGATACAGAACTCAGCAGGCGACCAAGCCCCAGACCTTGGGGTATGCCATGGCAGACAGCCCCGTGGGTGTGGCTGCATGGATCCTGGAAAAATTTCAGACCTGGTCCGACACCGAAGGCGATAACATTGAAAGCGCCCACTCAAAGGATACCCTGTTGACCAATATCATGGTCTATATCGTCACCGGAACTTTTAACACTGCTTCCTGGGTCTACTTTGGCCGACGGGAAGAAGGTGAGCAAATCATGGGCCCGGACGGAAAACGGGGACTTGAAGGCTGCGGACGGGTGTTGGGTGCCGAAGGCCGCAAGGTTGAAGTCCCCACAGCCTGCGCTGTATTTCCAGCAGAAATGCTGCCCTGGCCTCCCCGATCCTATTGTGAGCGGATGTACAATCTTACCCGGTGGACAGAAATGAGCCACGGTGGTCACTTTGCCGCCCTGGAAGACGGCGATCTGTTGGTGGAGGATATCAGAGCCTTTGCCAGAACATTGAGATAGGCGAAAAATGAAAATTATACTGGAATTTGATAATGTGATGAAGAAATACTATCCCCAACAGATATTGATCCTGGAGATCAAGGATAATGGGGAGCTTCAGGATCTGTTCCAGTCTATTGGCCGCATCAAAGATTCCAAGCTTCCTGAATCTATATGGAATGACGATGAAAATAGATTCAGGGGGCCGGTTCTGATCACCTCCGGCGGCAGGGTTTTAAGAGATAAAAAAGAGAAACTATTCAACGGCCAGCGCATTGAGTTAAGACGGTGTGTTGTTGGCGGATGAATTAAAAAGTGGGAATGCATCATGAATAGCGGTTATATGGGTCAAATTTTAAGGGTGAACCTGAGTTCCGGCCATTGCAGCATAGAAGCAATTGATGCTGATACAGCCAGGAAATTTGTCGGCGGCGTAGGGTATGCTGCCAGGATATTGTATAGCGAGGTAAGGCCCGGGGTTGATCCCATGGGTTCTGAAAACAAGCTTATTTTTGCCACAAGCCCGCTTTCGGATAACCTTGTTCCCGGAGGGGGGAGCGTCAGCGTGTGTTTTAAATCCCCCATGAGTAATGCATGGGGAGAATCCAGAAGCGGTGGGAACTTCGGCCCGGATCTTCGTCGGGCAGGTTTTGATCTGCTTATTATTGAAGGCGCATCCGAAAAACCGGTCTACCTTGAAGTGATAGACGGAATTGCATCGTTAAAGGATGCCGCAGCTCTTTTCGGCAAGGATGTATATGAAAAAACAGATCTCATCGAAGAGTGGATGCCTGCGGACCTGAAACGAAAATCCGTTATGTGCATCGGACCCGCCGGTGAAAAACGGGTTGCCTTCGCCTCCATCATGTGCCGGGACAGAGCTGCAGGAAGAAGCGGCGGCGGTGCGGTCATGGGGGCAAAAAATATTTTGGCAGTTGCGGTGGGGGGGCGTGCCAAGGCAAACCATGCCAACCGGAAAGCATTCATGACAGCTGTGAAAGATGCCGTTACAACTGTAAAAAAAAGTGAGGTCTGCGCCTGGTTCAACGAATTTGGTACCACTGCAGATCTGTCCGGTGCCGATGAATCAGGAGATCTGCCAACAAAGAACTGGCGGTCCAACAGCTGGGGAGAGGGATCCCGATTGTTTGATTACTTCCAGAAGAACATTCTTGTTAAACCCACACAATGTTACACCGGATGCCCCATAGGCTGCGGAAGGGTCTGCAAGGTAAAGCAAGGGGCATATAAAACCCCGGAACATGAAGGTGGTGAGTATGAAACAGTGGCTGCGTTTACCGCATTTGCCCTGAACAAAGACATGGATGCGGCAGTCCATTGCGGTTATCTGTGCAATAAATGGGGAATGGATACCATTTCTGCCGGCGCCGTCATCTCTTTTGCTATGGATTGCTATACAGAAGGTCTGTTGTCTGCACAAGAGGTTCAAGGTGTGGATTTGAGCTGGGGCAACACCCTGGCCCTTCCCGTTATGCTTGAAAAAATAGCTTTCCGTCAGGGTCTGGGCGATATATTGGCCTTGGGCGTAAGAGATGCTGCTGAAAAAATCGGTAAGGGTTCAGAAAAATTTGCAATCCACGTGAAAGGTCTGGAAGGTGCGGCCCATGATCCGCGCTCAAGTAAAACCCTTGGCCTGGGTTATGGCACCGCAAGTCGCGGTATGTGCCACATTCATCCCGTTGACGGCATGTCCTATGATAAAGGCAAAATGGATTATGGGTTGCAGAAGTATGGGGTCCGTGACCCTGAAACGGTTGATCAGTGGGATGAAAATGGCAAAGGAAAAGACCTGGCGGTACTCCAGCAGGGACAGATCCTGCCGAACATCCTGTCTACCTGTAAATTCATGGGCTATGCTGGCATCACCCCGGACCACTGGGCTGGAATGCTCAGTGCCACCACGGGCTGGGATATTGACGGCAAGGAACTTCTAAAAGTTGGAGAACGGGTTCTCAACCTCCAGCGGTTGTTTAATATGCGCGAATCCCTGGGGCGCAAGGACGATATGCTGCCGGAAAGGGTGCTTTCCATGCCGGAATCCGGCCCTTTTAAAGATGAAGCTCGATGTACCATTAAAGCCTATGATGACCTTCTGGATGAATATTATGAGGCCTCTGGCTGGAATATAAAAACAGGTGCGCCCACCGAGGCGAAACTAAGGGAACTGGACCTGTTTGAATAGGTGAGAATAAAAAAACTTTGATTTTTATAGCTAAAATAATGTTCTCGTCAGTCATAAGTTCTATGGTTTGCCACCATAGCATGAGGTCTCGAAATTTCTAAACAGAACATGCAGTAAGAAGAAGTAAGAACTTACGGGCTTGGTCACAGCATGGGCCGGTTTGTGGTGGGGTCAGGCTTGCGTTATTGACGCTTTTGCTTAAAATATTCTTTATGCAAAGGGACTTGTCAAAAACACAATAACACAAGCCTGACCCCGTTGGCCCACCAATTGTGACAGGTGGCCCAAGTTGTGACCAAGCCCGAACTTACGACTCATGGGTAATATTCTTGTTTATTCAGAAATATTAACTTTAACGGCATTCATCATATGCTCCAAAAGTAGTTTGTTCTTTTTTGAAGATTTATCCGAAAATGGGGCAATTGTCCAGTAAGGTGTAAACCAGTAATGAAAGATCTCATTTTGATACTTAAATCTGTTTTAGGAGGTAGTTGTGTCTGATACCAGTTCCATAAAAAATCATTTCAATAATAGAAATTTTGATCCGGTTCTATTTGGGTCAACCTTGGTCATCATTTTGTCTATTCTTATCTGGGGTTCCATGAATTTGGGCTCATTTGAGAAAGTTCTGGGGGCCATGCATGGGTGGGTAACGGTTCAGTTTCGATGGTTCTTTATGTATCTGTTTAGCGCAGTTCTTGTATTCTTGTATTACATCGCATTCAGCAAATACGGTAATCTCAAATTAGGTAAGGCTGAAGATAAGCCCGAGTACTCTACCTTCTCCTGGATCGCCATGCTTTTTTCAGTGGGAGTTGGCGCAGGGTATGCCTACTGGACCATCGGCGAGCCTTTGCTTCACTGGCAGAATACGCCCTATCTTGCCGAATCCGGTTCCCAGGGAGCACAGTCTGTTGGTATTGCCATCGGCATTTTCCACTGGGGATTCCACAGTTGGGGAATTTTCGCTTTGGTAGGTATGGCCATTGCTTTTCCGGCCTACCGTTACGGCCTGCCCCTGAATATTTCCACCAGCCTTTACGGTCTGCTTGGGGAAAAATGGCGTAATTCCAAACTTTTAAAGGTTGTTGAGATTGTTACGATTTCCTCCACAATCCTGGGCATTTCTACGGTTATCGGGCTGGGTATCCAGAGTACCAAGGCCGCCTTTAAAATCCTGATGAAAATAGAACTGTCCAACTGGGCTTTGTATATTTTCATCCTTATTCTTACCATCTGCTTTATCGCCTCTGCTGTTTCTGGAATTAAAAAAGGGATAAAGCATCTTTCAACCCTAAGTGTTTTTGTCGGCTTTGTTTGGCTGTTTTTCATCCTCTTCTCCGGCCCGACTGCCACTTTGCTTAACGGTATGTCCCAGGCGACCGGTACCTATCTCCAAAATATCATCTACATGAGCTTTTTTACGGACTATCCCAACAACGGAGCATG
Source organism: uncultured Desulfobacterium sp. (assembly GCA_963674605.1). GTDB lineage: Bacteria > Desulfobacterota > Desulfobacteria > Desulfobacterales > Desulfobacteraceae > Desulfocicer. Next base: position 5,579,500 of record OY771474.1, read on the forward strand.
GCTTGGCTGGTGGACGGTTTTTTATTATATGTTCTGGGCGGCTTTTGCGCCCTTTTCCGGTGGTTTTATCGCCAGAATTTCACGGGGCAGGACATTGAGAGAATTTGTCCTGGGTGTAACCGTCATTCCGACATTTGTAAGTATTATCTGGTTTTCTGTTATCGGCGGTGCCGGTCAGTGGGCGGAAATAAACAAACTGGCTCCCATGGTGGAATCCATCAAAACAGATTTTGGCGAATCCATCTATTTGCTGATGATGGTCTTTGACGGCGGTTATGCCTTCAGCTGGCTGGTTTTTTTAAGTGTTTTTATCTTTATTGTTACCACGGCCGACTCCGCCTCCTTTTTTGCATCCATGCAGATGTCCAGAGGTTCTGCCGAGCCCAGCGCACCTATCAGGTACCTTCAGGGTCTGTTAATGGGTGGCATGGCAGTTGTCATGACCCTTGCCGGTGGGCTTTCCACCTACCAGATGATGGCTGTTATGGCCGGACTGCCCATTTCCCTTCTCATGCTTTTTATGATGTTCAGTTTGTTTAAACTGATTAAACGGGAATGGGAAAAAGAAGAAAAAGACAAACGGACGGCTGAAATTGAAGAACAAAAAATACTGATCAGACAGACACTTCAGGCTGAGATGAGTAACAGCGCAAATTAGTTGGCAGGCAGGCCGGAGGTTCTTAAATCGGCCTGCCCAAAACGTAATAGCCTGAACCGGGGCATGTTTTTTACCAGTTCTAATTTTTGGGCTAATCTTTAATCTTTGACCCAAACAGTTTAAAATAAAACTGCGGCAGAGCCGCAATCTGAGAGAAAAATCATGGAACATGATAATAGTGTTTTTTTTAAATCACCCCTGGAAGTGATTTCAAGAATAGATCTTGAAAAACTCCATGGGCTGACCATGGATATCCTGTCTAAAAAGGGAATTTTATTTCAATTTGAAGGTGCCTGTCAGGCATTGTCAGCCTACGGTGTCAGGGTATCTGGAAATATTGCCTATATCGACGAAGGCATTGTCCAAAAGGCCCTTGAAACCGCCCCGAAAAATTTTTCCTTGCAGGCAAGGGGCGGGCGTAAGCCGGTATCCATAGGAAATGTACAGAAAAAACCGGTTATATGTCCTGGTAACGGCACGGTATTTATAATAGAAAAAGACGGGCGTAAACGAAACGCCACCATGGAAGATTTTGATAATATCACAAAACTTTGTGAATCCAGTCCCATTATGGACATGGTGGGGGCCGTTCCGGTGGAACCCTCTGATGTTGATGAAAAAAACAGATATCTGAAATTGGTCCAGCATCTCATGCGGCACAGCAATAAACCCCTGATTGGGGTTGCAACGGATCTGGAAGAATCCAGGCGGCTGTTTGCCATGCTTGAACTGGTGTACGGACAGGGATACCTGAGAGATCATTCAGTAATTGCATACAGCCCCAACCCGGCCAGTCCATTATGTTATGATCCTTTGACCTGTCAGGCCCTCATGGCCTATGCCCAGAGCAATCAGGTTTCAATGGTTCTTTCCGCCCCCATGGCCGGGCTTACAGGCCCTTTGAATATGTACGGAATGGCAGCGATGATAAATGCCGAGGTGCTGGCTGGACTTTGTCTCAGTCAGGCGGTCAATCCCGGCGCTCCCTTTATTTATTCCTGTGGTGGGTTGACATCCGATATGCGCTGGGCCAACAGCATTGGTGCAGGACCCGAAGGCAGTCTGATTAATATGGCTGTCGTACAGCTTGCCAGGTTCTATAATTTGCCTTCAAGGGCCATGGCCGGAATATCGGAAGCTAAAAGCACTGACTACCAGGCAGGAATGGAAACTGCCCAGAATTATCTGACTTTGAGCATGGCCGGGGTTCAGGTGGTTAATGAAACCGTAGGCGTTATGGATTCATTGATGAGCACCAGTTACGAAAAATGGATTCTTGATGAAGAGCTTTTAAGGCGTACGGATTGTCTGGCCTCTGGCCTGGGGAGCTTTGAACCGGAAACCGTCTTTGATATAATTGATGCCGTTCCCCACAGCGGAAGTTTTCTCATGGAAAAATCAACCTTTGCAGCCTGCAGGAATACTTGGAAACCAGATGTCTCATTCTGGCAGCCATACCAGGATTGGGAAAAACAACGGCCGGATATTGTACAAATCGCTCATGAAAAGTGGCAAACCCGGCTGGCAAATACTACCGAGCCACTTCTGGATTCCCATCTGGATGCCGAGCTTAGTAAATATATCAAAGATACGAAATAGGCCTGCTTTTCGTTCCAGTAGAAGGCCAATGAATGGGCTTGCTCACAGCCTGATCCCACTCCAAAGTGGCCCATGCTGTGATCAGAGCCCAATGAATCAACCCGTATAAAGAAGAGTAGATAATGAAAATAGAACGAGTCAAAGCAACAGCGGTCAGCATTCCTTTTGATGCCCCCTACACCTGGTCGGTGGGGGAATATACCGGCATTACCCGGGTGATCGTAGAAATCTTCACGGATGATGGAATCGTTGGACTGGGCGAGGCCCCGTCCTGGGAGTGTGAGGCTGAAATCAACCATCAAATGGCTGCACGGCTCTTGGGTGCGGACCCATTTGACATTGAAGACTGCGAGCTGCGGTGCCTACCTGAAATTCGGGTTTTGGCCAATACCGATGGAAACACCCCTCTTAAGGCCTTCGGGGGCATTGAAATGGCCCTGTGGGATATCAGGGGAAAAGCTTGGAATATGCCATTATATAAAATTCTGGGCGGTGCGGTGCGCAAAGAAATTCCCTTTACCGAATACTATTCCTTCAGACCCCTAAAGGGTACAGCTGGCGGACTGCAAACTGTGGCGGATATTGCCGACTATTGCGCCAGAATGAAAGAGGAACACGGTTCCACCTATTTTGAGGGCAAATGTTCCACAGGTGATCCCCGATTGGACATCGAAGTGACCCGGGCGGTACGGGAAGCCGTAGGAGAAGATGCCATGATTCGCCTGGACGGCAACATGGCCTGGACCGTTGCCTCGGCCAGGGAACTTTTGGCTGGGATTGCTCCTTTTAACATCAGAAATTTTGAAGATCCCGTGGGCAGTTTCTGGGATATGGAAAAGTTGCGTAAACATTCGGCCATTCCGTTTTCCACCCATACCCCGGATTTGGGGCTTGCGGCACGCATTGGTGTGCCGGATACTTTTGTACTTAATCTGACTGCCGTGGGCGGGATTTCAAGGACTTTGAAGTTCATTGCGGCCTGCGAACAGATGGGTATTGATTTCTGGTTTTACAGCGGAGATACAGGGGTTGCAACGGCCGCTTATATGCAGGTCACCGCCGCCACCCGTCATATATGTGAACCCCATCAGTCCCTGTTTCGGTTTATGACTGAAGATGTAGTTCAAGGAGGCCCCTTTAATTGCAAAAATAACCTGGTTTGTGTTCCCGAAGGTTCCGGCCTGGGGGTCTCTCTGGACAAAGAGAGCATGAAACGCTGTGCCAAAAGGTTTAAAGAGGATGGTCCCATGGACCAGTACTATAACCCTAAAAATCCCGCACTCTATGCCAGGGTTCCCCTTGGTTAGCCGAAGCTGGATAAGGCAGAACCAAAAAGGCTTTTTGATTCTCTTGCCAAAATAACACGAAAATCAGGCATCCTCCTTTCCAAGATGTCATCATTTTTTTAAAAAAATTACGACTCACGAGTAATATACAAGGATGTCGAAAATCAGGGGCGCAATCCCATTTTCCCGCTTTGCTCACAATATGATTTATTTGTCATAATTGGCGGGGCCAACGGGGTCAGGCTTGTGTTATTGTGATTTTGTCAAGAACCTGTGTTTAAAGGCAAACTTAAACAAAAGCGCCAATAACGCAAGCCTGACCCCTCCCTGATTAAGCGTCAAGCCGGGAAAATGGGAATGCGCCCAAAATCAGAGATAAGAATTAAATTAAGGAGAACGAATGAAGGAAATCATTGCAACCGATAAAGCGCCCAAGGCTGTCGGTCCGTACTCCCAGGCGGTCCGTTACAAAGACATGCTGTACCTTTCCGGCCAGATTTGCATCAACCCTGAAACAGGCGAATATGAAAAGGAAAGTGTCGCGATCCAAACCCGGCGCTGTATGGAAAACATTAAAGCCGTCCTGGCAGCCGCCGGGGCAACCATGGAAAACATTCTCAAATGTACTATTTTTCTTTCATCCATGGAGTATTTTAAGGAAATGAACCAGGTTTATGGCGAGTATTTTAAGGATGCTCCCCCGGCCCGTATCACTGTGGCCTCAGCCGGGATATACAATAATCTGGATGTGGAAATAGGTGTGGTGGCCGGTCTTATGTAGGTGACTCAACTTTCGGAGGGGTGATTTTACGCCTCCAATAATTCCTTTTGTTTGTTGTTCTCCAAACCCAAATATGCAAGCGCTTTTAAAAAGCAGGAACAAATCAGAAGAGGTACCTTGTCACAAAGAAGAGCCTTATCTAAATGAACGATTGCTGAACGACAATGAATTCCACTTAACTTTGGCGGGATTGTCAGGAAGAAAAATTCAAGTGCAGATGCTTCAAGATTTTTTTGACCTGCTGTATCTCAAGTATGGGGGAAGCTTTCTTTTTATACAGTCCAAAGAGCCTGTGGGGTCCCAGCACCAAGGAATTTTCAATGCAGTGGTACCCCATGATGTGGAAGAGGCAGGCAGGGCATTAAAAGCGCATTTCACACAGATAAAATCCCAGGCGCTTAAAGCGCTGGGAGAGATGATTGCCGACAATTAAAGACCGACCCATGTGAAAGCACATGTCCCCATGGTAGGCATATTTTTCCCTCTTAACCGGCTTTGGGACAGATCTTGCGCTGTCCGGCAGATTTTAAGCAGCCAGCTTTCATGGACATATGGGTTTCCTACGGTATCTTAATTGACTATTTGCCTCCGAGCCCCTTATGCTTCTTTGGATATTTCACCATTTATTACGGCCGGATGCATGTTTTTCCATCATTTCTTGTGACAGTGCTCAGTGGCATGCCGGCCGTGCCGGTTAGAAATTAAGACTTAAAGTCGCTCCAAAGGTTCGATCCGTCATGGGATATCCCTGACTGTTGGAGTACTCCTCATCCAGCAAATTATTGACGTAAAGTTTCAAGATACCCTTTTTGAGATGATAGCGGTTCTTGAACAGTTGCTGCTCCACGGCTAAATCAAACACATGGTAGCTGTCCAGGCTGACTTCGTTCACATACAGGTCACTTGGATCATCGTCAACCATGCCGATCACCTGCTGAACCTGTTTGTCCTGGAATTTGTAGTCCAGAAGCAACAGTGTATTTTCAAAAAGATTGTATTGAAGCCCGGCGTTTAAACGATGTTTGGCCCGGTCGCTCAAATCCTGGTCAGCCCACTCCTCCGGTCCTCCGTTGTGGGGACCTTTGTATTTCCACTCATTAAAGGAGTAGCTCATATAAAAGTAGAGGTTGTCCAGGATATTGCCGTTGATCTCCACATCCACGCCTTCCTTGTGGACATCTTCAAGTTCCACCATTCGTCGTCCCCAAAGGGCCTGCTTGAAATAATCCGTGTTCGCATTTGCCCAGATACCGTAATCCTTAAATTCATAATGGGAAACATCCACGTTGAGGGTAATATTACTCCACAATCTTCTGGTAAACACCACATCATATCCGATGCCATGGGTGGGATCTATTTCAACACCCGATCCCCAGCTGCACACCTCGCAATAGTCCCTGGGAGTCCATATTTTGCTGACACCCACGGAAACGGAAGTATCCCTGAGCCATGAAGCAAGGTCGTCCATCTGATAGGTGAGAAAGGATTTGGGTGCCAATTCATTGTAGTTTCGTTTCACATGCATTGAAGGCTGGGAAGGATCTTTGAAGGCCCCGTCGGGTTTACTTGCCGAGGGTTCCCACCAGTTGTCCCACCAGACATCAATGTTCTCGTATCGCAGGCCGGCCGTCCAGGAGAGACGGGGAATGATCTGCCATTTGTCCTGGAGATATCCGGCCCAGGTTTCAACTATTTTTTCCGAATATTTCTGGTACAGGTGGGCCGTGTCCATGCCTACGGTGATTTGATGATTGTCCGATATGTTGAATTCGTTTTTCACCAGAGCCCCATGGGAGACATAATTGGTTGTGTAGGAGCTGTAGTCATAACCGTTACGGTGGTAGGATTGTCCCTCATCCGTATAATATGCCCCAAAAGACCATGTTCCCATGGCGGATGGCTGTTGGAAATCAAAACGAATGGAGTGACCATCATAATCTCTATTGCTGTCATCATCGGGATTCTGCCATCGGGAAGAGACATCCTTTGCCTTAACCACGGGATAATCATTATCATAGTTGTTTCGCTCAGGATCATTGGCACAGGGAATTTCCCGCTCAAGGTCGCTGTACGTGCCGGTCAGACGTATATATCCACCCGACGGCAGTTTGTAGCCCAGTCTTCCGGTTACCGTATCTATGTCTGCTTCATTGTTTCTTAGATATCCGTCTGTATGGTATTTTTCATAACTGAAACCTAAATTCAAACCGCCTTTTCCACCGTTGAGGTCCACCCTTTGATTCTGGGTGTTATAACTTCTGAAACTTGTGGAGATATTGCCTTCCAATTGTGGTGTTTCATAAAAAACCGGCGCTTTGGTTTTAAAATTAACAACACCTCCAAAACTTTTACCATCATAAAGTGCGGAATGGGGGCCTGAAATAAATTCAATGCTCTCCACAAGGGAAAGGGGTATCATGCCGAAGTCCACATAATGGGTCCCCCACCAGCCACCGGTCTTTTGGATGACCAGACCATCCACTGATATCAGGAACTGTCGGACGTCAAACCCCCTCATCTGGATACTGTCGGACTCTGGAACCAGGTCACTTTCTCCCCTGAAATCAATGGTTGCCCGATCCTTGAGGATATCCAGCACATTGGTTGGCTGTCCTGCAATATTGTAATCCTCCATGAAAACTTCTGTTTTGTTGGGACTGAGTTTGACCTTCTGGGCCGTAACCTTTATCTCCTCCAATGTAAAAGTATCATCCGAGGATTTATTGGAAACCTTGTTTGCATCGGACAGGGCTGTCCCGGTCATGATCAACACCAAAAGTGCTGTAAAAACAAATGTTTTTTTCATGTGTACCATTCTCCTTTTCTCTCCCTTTGGTTCAATGTTTTCCTTTAAATTCAGCCTGAAAAACTAAATTTCAAAACGACAAAAGCCTGAAAGGCTTCCATGGATAAATTCCCTATCCTTGGAAGCCTTCCAGGCTTCATTTAGCGATACAATAATTTTTTTTGCCGGGAATTAATATCCCCGGTTTTGGGTCCCGGACCTTTAAATGGTCTTTAAATCTAAAAAAATCATAAGGGTCATAATTTTAGTCTTAAACGGCTTCTGCCGAAAATGTTACAAGCATATGCTAACTAATATTCTCGAATAAAAAAGTCAAGTTGTTTTGCAGGGATCCACTGTCTCTGCAGCACGAACTTTTCACAAACAGCCGCTCCTATGACAGTTTGAGGCATGTTTCAGCATTGCTGGGGTGTTCACGTTGACTTTTAACGGTGGGATTGGTATGCATTTAGCGTGGGAAAGTACCTTAATTTTGAGGCATCCATGAGAGGAGAGAAGAAGATGCCTTCGCTGTTTAGTAGTATCTTTGGCAAGAGAATCAGACAACCTCTTTGGCTCTGGCTTGTCCAGATTAGGATTTCATAAATATCATGTCAGACCCATTGTTAAGACCCATAGAAGGCCAATACGACCAGTTTATCAGCGATCTTGAGACCATTGTCAATATCGATTCCAGCAGTGACCTTGTTTCCGGTATTGAGGCTGTGGCAGCATTTTTTCAAAAACGGCTGGTCGCCCTGGGATTTAAGGTTAAAATCCAACATCTGGGCGATGCAGGCGTTCCCTGCCTTGAGGCTGTCAATAAAACCGGAGACGATTCATTTGATGTCATGTTTCTCGGGCACATGGATACTGTTTTTCCTCCTGGAGAAGTGGCGGGTCGTCCTTTTTCCATCAGCGGCAACAAGGCCTTCGGCCCTGGCGTCTGTGACATGAAAGGCGGACTTCTGGTAGCGCTGCATGCACTGGAGGCACTTCATAGGGCAGGTCTTCTCAATTCTCTTAAGATCTGTGTGGGGTTTAACGGGGATGAAGAGACCGGTTCCCTGGCTTCCAGGCCCTGGATACGCAGTCTGGCGCAAAAGAGCAGGCGCGTCTTTGTGTTCGAGCCCTGTCGTCCCGGCTATCGATTTGTCCTTCGTCGCAAGGGTGGAGGCTGGTTCCATGTGACAGCATCGGGCACAGCAGCCCATGCAGGCGCTGATCCCCACAAGGGGGCCAATGCGGTGGTGGAACTTGCCCACCAGGTAATTGCCATCACCGGTCTCAATGATTCCGACACAGGTACCACAGCCCAGGTCACTGTCGTCAATGGTGGGGATAAGATTAATATTATTCCTGCCCTGGCATCTGCTTCTGTGGATATTCGTATCGAAAAACGGGCTGAAAAAGAACGGGTAGAGACGTTTTTCAAAGAGCTGCCCGGCAAGGTTACCGTGCCTGGGGTTACCGTATCTGTGGAGGGCTCCATTGATCGCCCTCCCATGGAGCCGGATTCCGACACCATGGCGTTGTGGGAGATTATCAGAAAAACAGCAGAAAATGTCGGTATTGAAGCAGATTATATTGCCACGGGAGGCTGTTCAGACGGGAATCACACTTCTGCACAAGGAACGCCCACCATTGACGGCATGGGACTTGTGGGCAGCAATTCACACAGACACGACGAATATGTAGAGTTGGATGCTGTTGTGCCCATGCTTCGGATTATTGCTGGTGTCTGTCGGGCCATCATCAAATAGCCTGACAAATAGTGTTAGCCACAACCACACAGGATTTAAGCCAGTTGTTTGAAGAAGATTCGCTCCGTTTTTTAAAATCATCACCTTTCAGTGGACATCAGAGGAGAAAACAGGCGGCAAAATGATTGGGATGGATCTCCCGTAATTCAGGGGACTTCTGGGTGCACATATCCTGACACAGGGGACAGCGGGTGTGGAAACGGCACCCCTGCGGTGGGTCTATGGGGCTTGGCACATCCCCCTGCAAGATAATGGCACGGCTTACATGGTCCGGATCCGGCACGGGAGAAGCGGACAGGAGGGCCTGGGTATAGGGGTGAAGGGGGGTGGCATAGAGGGTGTCTGCATGGGTATACTCCACGATCTTGCCAAGATACATGACGGCCACGCGATCGCTCATGAACTCCACCACATGGAGATCATGGGAAATGAACAGGTAGGTAAATCCGAAGGTTTCCTGGAGATCTTTCAACAGATTTATCACCTGGGCCTGGATGGAAACATCCAGGGCCGAGACCGCTTCATCGCAGACGATAAATTCCGGTTCCAGAGCAAGAGCCCTTGCAACGCCGATGCGTTGGCGCTGGCCCCCGGAAAACTGGTGGGGATAGCGGCGCATGTGCTCCTTTCCAAGGCCAACGGTTTCCAGAATTTCCCTGACGCGATTTTTCCGCTCTTTGCCGGTGTACATGCCATGAATTTTCATGGGTTCACCAATGATACTGCCCACCGTTTTTCTCGGATTCAGTGAGGAGAACGGATCCTGGAATATTATCTGCATCTTTTTCCGCAACGGCCGCATCTCATCAGTGGTGTAATCCTGAATCTCCTCTCCCTTGAAGAGAATTTTTCCGGATGTGGGTTCCTCAAGTTTCAAAAGGCTTTTCCCAAGGGTGGACTTGCCGCAGCCGGATTCTCCCACCAGGCCAAGGGTTTCGCCTTTGAAAATGGTGAGACTCACATCATCCACCGCCTTGACAGCGGCCACCTCTTTTAAAAATACCCCCCCGAGGATGGGGTAGTATTTAACAAGGTTTTGTATCTCAATCAGGGGTATGTTTTCTTTTTTATCAGGCATATTTCAGGCACCGTACCATGTGATTGTTTCCAGTGGAATAAATACCGGGTTCTGTTGCCGTGCAGTCCGACATCACGTCCGGACACCTGTTGGAAAAGGCGCATCCCCGGGGCAGATTGAATAAAGAAGGCACCGTCCCCTCAATGGTGATGAGCCGCGATCTTGTTTTTTTTATCCCGTAAACAGGAATGGACTGCATGAGTCCCACGGTGTAGGGATGGGCAGGTGATGAAAACAGCGAACGGACATCGGCATATTCTACAATTCTGCCGGCATACATGACGGCCACATGCTGGGCCATTTTGGCTATCACCCCAAGATCATGGGTGATAAATAAAATAGCGGCACCTGTTTCAGACTTCAGGCCATTCATCAAGTCCAGAATCTGGGCCTGGATGGTGACATCCAGGGCCGTGGTGGGTTCATCGGCAATCATCAGCCGGGGGGTGCAGGCAAGGGCCATGGCAATAATCACCCGCTGCCGCATCCCGCCACTCATCTGGTGGGGGTATTCATCCAGCCGGGTTTCCGGGGCAGGAATCCCCACCCGCTGGAACATTTCGATTACCCTTTTTCGCACTTCGTGTTTTGAAAGCCGTTTGTGAAGGTGTATCACTTCCCCCACCTGATCTCCCACGGTGAAAACCGGATTCAAAGCGGTCATGGGCTCCTGGAAAATCATGCTGATACGGTTGCCCCGGATGCTTCTCATCCGGCGCTCTGATGCCTTGACCAGGTCCTGGTCGTCAAACATAATAGAACCACCTACGATTTTACCCGGTGGCTCGGGGATCAGACGCATGATGGAATGGGCGGTGACACTCTTACCGCAGCCTGACTCCCCCACCAAACCCAGGGTGGCACCCGGAGCAACGGTAAAGGAGACATTGTCCACTGCCTTGGCAATGCGGTCCCGGACAAAAAAATGGGTCTTGAGATTCTTTATTTCCAGAAGGGTTTCGGTCATCATAGTTAATCCCTCAACCGTGGGTCCAGGGCATCCCTGAGACCGTCACCAAACAAATTAAAACCCAGTACAGCAAATAAAATGGCAAGGCCCGGCAATGTCATAACCCAGGGTGCCCGGAGAATCAGTGAGCGGCTCTGGGCAATCATGGCCCCCCATTCCGGTGAGGGCGGCTGGGCTCCCAGCCCCAGAAAACTCAAGGCTGCGGCATCAAGTATTGCACTTGCAAAACTCAGGGTGGTCTGGACGATGAGGGGACCCAGGCAGTTGGGCAGAATGGCAAGAAAAATGATGCGCCAATGCCGGGCACCCACGGCTCTTGCTGCCATCACGTAATCCTTTTCCGCCTCTTCGATGACACTGCCCCTTACGATCCTTGCAAATCGAGGCACATAGGTGATGCCGATGGCGATCATGGCGTTGGCCAGGCTGGGTCCAAGATAGGCCACAATGACAATGGCAAGCAGAATATAGGGGAACGAGAGAATAATATCCATTAACCGCATGATAATATTGTCCAGACGACCTTTTTTATATCCAGACACCGCACCGATGAGGGTTCCTGTAAAAAAGGCCAGCCCCACGCTGACCACGGACACCATCAAAGAGATGCGGGCGCCGAACACCAGTCGAGACAGGATATCACGACCCAGATCATCGGTGCCCAGAATATGTTCCCATGTGCCGGTTTCATGCCACACCGGCGGTTTGAGCTGATCGTACAGGGAGGTGTTAAGGGGGTCATAGGGACTCAGCTGGGGGGCAAAAATGGCGGCCAGCACAAAAAAAACAACTATGACCAGGCCGGCAATGGCGATTTTGTTGCGCCACAGCTGGCTGAGCTGTTCCAGCATGGGATGACGGTCCAGGGGGTCTTTGATGGCAGTTTTTTTTGTCATAACCGCAATACCTTTTTATATGAAAAGTAGCCTCCAAGGCAATCTCAGCAGAGCCGCCCCCCCGATGGGCAATAGGAACCGGACAATTGAGCTGTCTACAGTTCCGGTCCGGGCCCATTGCCCGTGGGGGGGCGGCGGTATAATACCATTTGGCTCCGCGTCTACGACCCTATATTCGTTGTGTCCGCTGGGACATGCCCGTTATAAGAAAGAATAGACAACTTTCATGCTTCGTTGTGGGCGGAACCGGATCAAAATAAAGTTTTCCCGTGGCAGTTATTTCACGCTGATTTTTGGGTTAATGACGGCATAGAGAAGATCCACCGCCAGGTTGATGACAATAAAGATGGTGGCGATAATCAAGGTGCCGCCCTGGATCACCATGTAATCCCGCTGCATCACTGCCTCGTACATCCATTTTCCCACACCTGGCCAGGCAAAAATGGTCTCCGTGAGGATGGCCCCGCATAACAAGACCCCGAACTGGAGTCCAATGGTGGTGACAACGGGGATAAGGGCGTTTCTCAGGGCATGCTTATAGACCACTTTGAATTTTGATAAACCCTTGGCTTTGGCTGTCTTGATATAATCCTGACGAAGCACCTCCAGCATGCTGGAGCGGGTCATTCGTGCGATGATGGCGGTGGGAATGGTACTCAGGGTGACAGCCGGCATGATCAGATGCCAGATTGAATCCTTCAATGCCCCCCAGTTTTGCGTAAGTATGCTGTCCAGAACATAGAAATTGGTGATAACTTCCAGATTGGTCATGATGGAGAGCCTCCCGGAGATGGGAAGCCAGCCAAGGTTCACGGAAAAGATCAGCATGAGTACCAGCCCCAGCCAGAAAATGGGCATGCTCACCCCGGTGAGCGCGGCCAGCATGCTAAGATAGTCAAACCAAGAGTTTTGCCGTGTGGCAGAAATAATTCCCAGAACCACGCCGACAAAGCAGCTGATGAAAAGGGCGCACAGGGACAGTTCCATGGTGGCGGGGAATCGATGTTTAATCTCCACCCACACCTTCTGCCGGGTAAATATGGTCTCGCCCAGATCCCCCTTCATGAGCCGTTTCATGAACATGCCGTATTGAACATGCAAGGGCTGGTTCAAGCCCAGGTGCTCCCGGACCTCATGCAATGCCTTTTCTGTTGCCCGCTCTCCCAGCATCAGTTCCGCAGGATCGCCGGGGGTGAGCCGCAGCATCATAAATACAATGAAGGTCACTCCCAGCAGTGTGGGAATCAGGATAAAAAATCGTCGTATGATATAAGCAAGCATCGTCGTCTTTTTCTCCCCTCGAAAGTGGCGGGTGGGCACCGGTTGGGAAAAGGGGCCGGATGCAGAGATCCGGCCCCGGCGATGGTTATTTCATCCAGACATTTTTCATGCGCACCGAGGCGGTGGGGTGAAGTTTGAAGTTCATGATATTCACCGTTGCCGGCCAGATAACCGTGGAGTGAGCTATGGCAATGGTGCCCACTTCATCAAAAATCACCTGGAGTGCCTGTTTATAAATATTTGACCGCTCCGTCTGATCAATGGTGATTTTTCCCTTGATCATCAGATCATGGTATTGCTGATTATGCCACTGGGTACGGATGGAAGGAGATGCCATGCCGTCAAACAGAACTGCCAGGAAATTATCCGGGTCACCGTTATCTCCGGTCCAGCCCAGCTGAAAGAGGTCCATGTCTTCGGGCTGCTCCCGCTGTTTTTTCAGGTAGGTGCCCCAGTCATAGCTGACAATCCGGGCACTGATACCGACTTTTGCAAGATCCGATATCATGGCCACGCCCACCTTCAGCCCCTCGGGGTTGTAGGGACGGGGAACCGGCATGGACCAGAGGGTAATTTCGCCAAGACCTTCACCCTTGGGGAATCCTGCCTTGACCAGTTCCTCTTTGGCCAGATCCGGATCATAGGCAAATCCCGGCACATCCTCATTGTATCCCCACATGGTGGGCGGGATGGGGTTTTTTGCCACCTGCCCAAGTCCCTGATAAATATTGTCCACAATGGCTTTCCTGTTGATGGCATGGGCAATGGCCCGCCGGAGATGAACATTGCTTTTCCAGGGTTCTTTGGTGTGATTAAAGGACAGATAGCCCACATTCATCCCCGGCTGTGAAAACAGCTGAAGGTTCTTGTCGCTCCTGGCCATGGGGATATCTGCCGGGTTGGGGAACTGGCAGATGTTGATGTTTCCGGTTTTCAATTCCAGAAAACGGACGGAATTTTCAGGAATGGCCCGGAAAATAACCTTGTCAAGATATGGCCCACCGGTTTTATCCCAGTAGTCGTTAAATTTTTCCAGAACAATCCGATCATCTTTCACCCACTGGACAAAACGGAAAGGACCGGTTCCCACTGGTTGGCGCAAAAACTCCTTGGGATTTTTTATAAACGCGGTGGGGCTGATGATGTCGGCAAAATCCATTCCCATGTTGGCCAGGAACGGGGCTTCCACCCGTTTGAGGTGAAACACCACCGTATGGGCGTCCACGGCTTCAATGGAATCCACGGTTTCATCCATTTCCATGGAGACCCAGTACTCCGGGGTGCGCGTCTGTTCAGGGATTTCATGTCCCTGTCCAAAAAATTTGACATTTCGCTGTTTCATCATTCTGCCGATGGAAAATACCACCGCATTGGCGTCAAAGGGGGTACCGTCGTGAAAGATTACGCCTTTTCTAAGATGAAAGGTGTAGGTTTTGCCGTCTGGGGTAATATCCCATGATTCAGCCAAACCCGGCTCAATGGCCGTTGACTCATCGGCATAGGCCACCAATGCCTCAAACACGTTGTCGCAGATCATGAAAGAATTGCCATCGGTCTCATAGGCGGGATCCAGCCCCACACTGTCTCCCCCACGTCCAAAAACAAGGGTGCCGCCAGACTTGGGCGCCGCAAACACCCCTCCAGAAAACAAAAACATGAAAATGACCAGCAAGGTTCCGATTCGTTTCATCTTTCCTCCTTTTTCATTGTTGTTTTTATGCTTTTCTATCCATCCTCAAGAATGGGCACGTAAGGCTTTCAGGGGATAACCTGTGGATGAAATATGGGCTTGATCACAATATGGGCCACCCATCACCGTTGGCGGGCCAATGGGGTCAGGCTTGTGTTATTTGCGTTATCGACCAGAGCCTGTGAAAACGCCAAAACCAACGATAATGCCAATAACGCAAGCCTGACCCCTCCCCACTGGCCCATGTTGTGACCAAGCCCTGAAATGTATAATCATCAGGTCAAAGGATTATGGGAGATGTTCCCACCACACCTGCATTTTTGTGGCCTGGCAATCATCTTGACCTGAATGTAGTTTCACATGAAATCATATCAAACCAAAAGGAGATAACATCCTGTGGGATGGGTCAAAGGGGTGGTACAATTTGTGCCGGGTTTCAACTGGCAGAATCCTCTGCCACAATAAAATTTGGAATTTCCATGATTCCAGATTTGTGGGCGGAGTTTTACCTAATAAAAAATTGAGACTTGCCCCCCCTGACCGTTTTGCGCATGTTTGGAAGGGATAGATTTGACATTCGGTCACATTGGGGTGGGTAACCACTGAATTTTAGTACCAGCCCTGATGAAAATTGTCAAAGGGTAATTTTTCGATTCAGCAATTCTGATTATGACTCAAATGGAGAAGGGGGTATTATAGCATTTTTGTTTAGGTTTGATTTTTAGGTTTTTCTATTGTGAAATCAGGGGCCAATTGATGGTTCCGGTTTCAACAATATTCACCAAAAGGGGCCGGGTTTCACAACAAAAGTCGGTGGGGCGCATTTCCATTTTCCCGGTTTGGTCATAATATGGTTTATTTGTCATAGTTGGCGGGGCCAACGGGATCAGGCTTGTGTTATTGTGATTTTGTCAAAAGCTTGTGTTTAAAGGCAAATTTAAACACAAGCGCCAATAACGCAAGCCTGACCCCTCTCTGATTAAGCGCGAACCGGGAAAATGGGAATGCGCCCAGTCGGTGTTGCAACCTGATCTGTCTGTGAATCAATGGAGGCGAGGCGGAAAAAGCCCAGGGCCATGCCCGGGACATGTGACTGCTTTTCCATGATAATGCGCCGGGCTTTCAGACCCATCTTGGTTCGATAACTTCCGGAAGTTTGACACCCAACCAGGATTGCAGTGACAATCAATATAACTGCCACGGGCAGACCGTATTCTGGCTCCGACCTGCCCACAACCAAGCATGAAAGTAATGTTAGGCATGCCTACACTTTCTTATAAACCCACATGTCCTGTCGGACACAACGAATATTGAAAATGGTAAATGGCATTATGCCGCCCCTCCCCCGACGGGCAATGGTCCCGGACCGGAACTGTAGACAGCTCGATTGTCCGGTTCCTATTGCCCATCGGGGGAGGGGCTCTGCTGAGGTAGACTTGAAGGCTACCTTTTCATATAAAAGAACTACATGCCAAGGCTGAAAAAGGCCAGAGATATAAAAAAATTGGCCTTTCACCCATCCAGCAAAATAAAGGGCTTACCGGATCGGGGATGCCGATCCACAATAACCGGTGTTTTATACACCGTTTCAATGTATTCCTTGGTAATGACAGTTTCCGGAGAACCTGTGCAGAACACCTCCCCGGCCTTACCATTGAGTAAAATCAACCGATGGGCATACTCACTTGCCAGATTCAGATCATGGAGCACCATGATCACCGACAGGTTAAACTGCCGGTTCAGCCGTCTGATTTGATTTAAAATCACCGCCTGGTGGGTGATGTCCAGATGGGAGGTGGGTTCATCAAGCAAAAGCAGGTCCGGCTCCTGCACCAGGGCTCTGGCAATGGCCGCCAGCTGCTGTTGTCCGCCGCTGATGGCATCCATGGATTTTTCTTGAAGATGGGCGATGCCAAGCAGTTCAAGGGTTTCCTTTACCTTGTCAACGTCGGCCTTACGTTCAAAAAATTGATACCGTTTAAAATAGGGCAACCGTCCCATGAGCACATAGGCCGACACCGTCATGGGGGGCATGTCAATGGTCTGGGAGACCCGGGCCACGGTTCTGGCAATGCAGGCCCGGGAGAGATGGCGTATCTCTTCCCCCCTGATGAAAATTTTGCCCTGCCGGGGTTTCAGCACCCCGCAAAGCGTCTTTAAAAGGGTGGTTTTCCCCGATCCGTTGGGACCGATGATGCTGATGATCTCCCCCTTTTGTGCCTCAAAACAGATATCTTTGAGCACCGGGGCTTTTCCATATCCGCAGTAAAGATGGTCCGCCGTTAAAATGGCTGTCTGGTCATTCATGATGTGGCTCGCTTTCGGGTCAGCACATAAATAAACACCACCCCGCCAATGATGCCGGTGATCACCCCCACGGGCAATTCCAGGGGAGAGATGATGGTGCGGGCAATGACATCGCACAAGGTGAGAAAAGAGGCCCCTGCCAGAAATGACCCCAACAGCAGAATGCGATGGTCCGACCCCACGGTCATGCGCATGAAATGGGGTACAATCAGTCCCGCAAACATGATAATCCCCCCCACGGACACGCTGAGCCCGGTGAGGATGGAGGCAGTGACAAACAGCACCTTTTTGGACCGTTCAATGTTAATGCCAAGGTTCATGGCCTCCTCTTCACCCAGGGAAAGCGCGTTTAAATCCAGACAGAAAAAAAGCGAGATCACAAGGCCTGCAAGGGAGCCAAAGCAGCAGATCTTAATCAAGGTCAGGTTGGTTTCATCCAGGGACCCCATGATCCAGAACACAATGGTCTGCAGCTCATCACTTTTGGATACGGCCATGAGCAGCATCACAAGGGAGGAGCACACAAAGCTGATCATCACCCCGGTGAGCAGCATGGTATCGGTCTTGACCATGCCGGTTTTGATGCTGATGAGATATACCAGGGTGATCACGGTGAGTGCCCCGAAAAATCCCGACAGGGGATAGGCAATGATGCCGATGATTAAATGCCATTTAAAGAGAATGTTCAGACACACCCCAAGGGAGGCACCGCCGGAGATGCCAAGGGTGTAGGGTTCCACCAGGGGATTTCTGAAAAGCCCCTGCAAAATGGCCCCGGCAAGGCTCAAGGCCCCGCCTGTGGCAATGCCTAAAAGGATGCGGGGCATGCGGATTTTAAATAAAATATTGTAATCGGTGGTTCCTCGGCCATGGAAAATAATGCCGGGAATGTCCTTGATGGCAATACCGGCACTGCCCGTGCAAAGGGCCAGGGCACACACTAAGAACAGCAGTACCACCAGAAACACAAGTACCCATGCCCAGGTGATGAATCGGGAGCGTCCCATGTTATCCCTTAAGATCCAGTGATGGGTAAAGCAGCCGGGTGATTTCTCTTACGCCCCTGGCAAAGATCAGGGGAGTGGGGCTGCAGATGATTTCGGAGTCCAGCAGATGGATGGCATTGCGCTGAACAGCCCCCATGGTGCCAAAGGCCATCCACTGCTGTTTTTCCGTGATACCGGCGGATTTGCTGGACCCCATGGTGGAGATGAGAATGACATCGGGGTTTTTCTTTACCACTTTTTCCCGGCTGTACACCCCGGAGTTTTCATGGGCCGCAATGTTGATGCCCCCGGAAAAGCGGATGAACTCATTGACAAAGGTTTCTTCATTGGCCGTGTGCAATGGTTTAATACCAATCTGGATGAACACCTTTCTGGGCGGCAGGTCTGCGATGAGTGCCTGGACATCTGCCAGCTCTGACTGGGCCTTTGAGATAATTTCTTCTGCTTTATCAGATGCACCGATGAGGTGAGCCAATCGTCGGGTGTTGGCGCAGATCTCCTCAAAGGTTTTTGGATTTTTAAAGGGTTCCACCTTGATATTAAACTGTTTTAATATGCGGATCTGCTTTTCTTTGGTGAACTGGCTTGCCAGTACCAGGTCAGGCTTCAGGCTGATAATTTTTTCCACATTGACCTGGATGAGGGAGCCGATCTTCTCTTTGGGTTCGGCACCGGGGGGATCATCACAATAAGTGGTGTCGGCCAGCAGTCGGTCTCCGGCTCCCAACAGATAGATGGTTTTTGTCAGTACCGGGCCAAGTGAGATAATACGCCGGGGCAGGGGGAGAAGTCGGGGCTGTGTTGCTGTGAATTCTGCCTTTTCCTCATCTTTTACCGGGGACGGTGGCGATACCCCCGGCGCTTCTTTTACCGGGGTGACAGCGGTTTTCCCATGGGTGATCTCAGTTGGCGCAACAGCCGGGTTGCCGGCGGTGTATTCCGTTTCATCAGGTCCCGGGGAAAGGTCATGCAGGGTGGCAATACCTGTCATCAGCGCATTAAAGGCAAGGCCCAGGGGCTGTGGCAAAGATCGGGTGGATGAAAAATCTGTCAGCACATCAACGGGGGCCATTGCAATGTCCCTGGCCATGCTTAATACCTGGGAGGAAAAGGCGGCCAAATTATTTACCTGTCCCCGCTCCATGGCATCACAAAGGGCAAAGGCCTGTTCCACCACACCGGCATACCGGGGCATCAGCAGCAGTCGTTCCAGCTCCAATGCCATGGTGCTGTCCTTGGTTTTACTGCATTGACACTGGGAACTTTTTGCCAGGCCATGAAGGGATATTTCCCGTTCCTGGAGTCGCTGGAATACATTACGCTGGGCGGCAATGCCATTTTGAAGAAATACCGCCTGTTTAACCCCCTCATACACTGCACTGGCGATGAGTTCTCCCAGTTTGGTGTGCCCACCGGCTCCCTCAATGGGAGTACCTTCTCCCTGGACCACAATGATGTTGTCAGTGCCCGTGCCCGTTGCCTGGAGATGCAGGGGATCGTCTGTGGCTCTGATATCCAGATCCGCCATGGCTGCACTTTTGCCTTCGGTGACACAGATCATGGCCCGGCTCATGGCCCGGTGGGAGAGCTTTCGGTTACTCATGATAATAATGTTGATGGTACCGGGATCATAATAAAACCCCGTGGACCGGGAGGCCCGCTGGGCATTGGAACAGACCCCGGCGGTTACAACGGCTGTTACCTGCATTTTTTTATAGCTTTTTTGTGTCACCGTTAGATGGTCCATGTCGGCACCTGTCATGAGAAGGGCCGAGGTGGCAGGGTCTCTTTTAACGGTGGAGAGAATGCGGGCCGTCATCTCATCTGTTTTTAATGTGTGGGCCATGTTCCAGGCCGGGGGCGACAGGTAATGATTGGCCACGGTGGTGATGCCGGTTTTAAATCCTTCCAGGGTGGACAGCACCGACTGGGGGGTTTTGAAATCTATGACCAGGGTTTTTTGTTTGAAATCGGCCAGGCGGGTGGTGATCCGTTGACTGTCCTTTACAAGGTTCAGGGCAATGGGAATGGGTTCTGATTTAAGAATCTCATCGGGGAAGACCTGATTGTCCGGCTGGAAGAACTCCTCCTTATAAATGGTGGCGGCCAGCCACTTGACAAAGTACCCGGTGTAGGAGGATATCCTGCATGTATATTCACAGGGGAAATAAATAATGTTCCTATGCTTGACGGCATCCACATCCTTCCAGCCGTCCTGGTCAAAGTATCGTTGTGCAGCTTTTTTATCGTCTCCGCACCCAAAGATCAGCTGGGGGTTAAACGCCTGCCACTGGTCAAGGCTTATTTCTGTTACCAGACCATCGCCCTGGGGCGCCATGGGAATACCGCCAGCCCGGATCACCAGCTGGTTTAAGAAGGCGCTGGCGGTGGGGGTCATCACCGTGTCCCGCCCCATGAGACGGAAGACCCGTTTTCGTTTAAGGTCCTTTGATTTAGCAAGCTTTGCCGCAATGACGGCAAGGTCGTCTTCAATGTCCGCAAGAATGGCATTGCCCTGTTGGACTTTATCAAAAATATCGGCCAGGATTTCAATGTTTTTCATGCCCTGGTCATAGGAGGTGATGTCGAGACACACGGTTTTAATGTTCAGGGTCTCCAGCTCATCAATTGTGTTTTGCTGGAAACTTGACACAAACACCACATCGGGATTCAGCGCTGTGATTTTATGAATATCCGGTGATGAAAATCCACCCACAATGGGTTTGTCGTTTTTCTGACGGGGCAGGGTGCTGTGGTAGGTTACCCCGACAAGGGCATTGGCGGCTCCCAGGTTACAGATCACCTCGGTGGTGGAGGGGACAATGGATACGGCCCGCACCGGCGGGGAATCAAAATGAATCTGTCTGCCCCGGGTGTCGGTGATATCCACACCTGCCGATGCCCATGTCACCATCAGTGTCAGTACCATGGCAATGGCCTGGAATGCTGTCATGGAAAAATTCTTTTTCATATACTAATTCCTATTGCACTTAATTCTCGGGCTTGATTCTATCTTCGTCCATCTCGATCAGTCAGCGGTGTTACGACTACGGGATCAGGCTTGTGTCAGTGGAGGTGGACTTTTTTTATCGGGCGGCATGCGTTTGACAATAAGTTGGGCATAAATACAAAAATCAACAGCTGTGTCAATGCAGGCATGACCCCACCCCAATTCTGGCAAGCGTTGGTATCAATCTTCAATAACGCAAAGGGCTTGATCACAACATGGGCCACTTTGGGGTGGGGCAGATCCGTTGGGTTAATAGGTTAGCTTTAACCCGGCATAGGCAGATACACCGCCGGTGGCATAACTGAAGGCCTCTTCATAAAATTCATCAAAGAGATTGTCCACCCGGCCAAACAGCTGGACATGGGGGGTCATCTCCCAGGAGGCAGCCAGATTCACCAGCGTATAGGCATCCAGCGTGCCCACGGCATTGCCGTCTTTGTCATTGGCATAGGGAGAGGCTTTTCGTTCATCCACCCACCTGACATCCAGGTTCAGCATTCCTTTGTCCAGGAACATATAACGGGTGTTCAGGGAAATTTTGTTTTCCGGACGGCGAACAAGGGTTTCTCCATCGGGATCTTCGGTGTCCGTGTAGGTGTAGTTGAGCATGAATCCCAGAGTGTCCAGGGGGTCCCAGCCGGCAAAAAATTCTATACCTTTGGTTTTTGTTGTGCCTTTTGCCTGATCATAGGTCCAGGTGGCAATGTCAAAATCAATGCGGTTGTCATAATCCATGGAGAACCAGGTGATACCCATTTTGGCTGTGCCGTTGAGAAATTGTTGTTCAATCCCCACGTCCCAGCCCTGGCTCTCTTCGGCATCAAGTTTGTCATTGCCATAACTTGGATCATAAAGTTCATAAAGGGAGGGTGCCCTGAAACCGGTGCCGTAGCTTGCCTTTAACGTCGTTCCTGTACCGGCCATGGTGTAGGAGGGGGCCACCCGCCAGGTGGCTTTGTTGCCAAAGGTTTCATGGTCATCCAGTCTTACACCGGCGATAATGACAAGGTTTTCAACGTTCATGAATTGATCCTGAACCCAGTAACTTTTGGTGTCGACACTTTTTTCTTTGAATTTCGAGCCATAGATGCCGAAGGATTCTGATTTCATGCTTTCATCAAGATAGGATGCCCCGACGGACAGTACATGGGCATCAAAATTAAGATCTCCCTGCCATGAAAAGGTGTCGGTGTCCCCCTCATAGGTGGCAGTTTTCCGGCCATCTTCATAGTAGTCTCTGTCCTGGCGGCTTATCTGCCAGAACAGTGAGGAATCAAGCAGGTTGTTAAAAAATTTGTTGTTGATATTAATTTTGCCGAAGGTCTGGGTGGATTCTGTGTTGGCGTCTCCATCCTCGGCATAGCCTCCCCAGTTGTAGGCATCGGTGTCCCCGTCGGAGTCAATGTATCGTGCCAGGGCGCTGATGTTGAAGGTGTCGGTGATATCGACTCCCACATTACCTGACAACGTGGTGTTTTCATAGGCGTCGTCTTCGTCGGTGTTGTCTCCCCGGGTGATAGCGCTGTTGTCATCATTGGCAATGGAATAGCCGTCTATCCGGGTTTTAGATGCAGACAGGGCTAAATTTATTTTATCGGTGGCACCGGCGGCATTGACACCGGTCTTCCATGTGCCGTGGGAACCGCCCTCAATTTTCACCGAACCCGTGGGGGTTTTCTTTCCCTTTTTGGTGATGATGTTGATGACACCGGCGGTGGCATTGCTGCCGTACATGACGCTCATGGCACCTCGGATCACTTCAATCTGTTCGATATTATCCACGTTGATATTGCCAAGATCGGCCCCTCTGTTGGACCCGGACACATCATTTAACATGATGCCATCAATCAGGATCAGGGTGTTCTTGGAATCGGCACCCCTTGTGAACACCGTGGTTGCGGTGCCGGGTCCGCCGTTGGAAATAACATCAATGCCGGGAATGCCCCGGAGAAGGTCTCCCACACTGTTTTGCTGTTTTGCCTCAATTTCTTCGGATGTGATAACGGTGACGCTGTTGCCGCCGATTTTATCCAGCGAAATTTCTGTGCGGGTGGCGGTGATCACCATTTCACCCATGTCCGTGGTGGTTTCAGCGGCCAATGCCGTGTGACTCATTGCCAGAAACAGCAGAGAACCTGCCAGGCACATGATTTTGCGTTTCATCTTTTTTTTGCCCCTTTAAAACATTGTTTAGGATTGATCTCAAGCCTGAATCCGTTGACCCGCCCATTGTGACGGGTGACCCATCTTGTGATCAACCTCCATTTTTTGATATGTATATGACCGGTGATGGCGTGTTCGGACTTTTTTCCGGAAGTCGGTATGAAGCACCCGTCATGGCGTATACAATTATCAATGGTCTGTGATTCGGGGCATGAAACAACAAAAGCCCCAAATCGATTCGTTATCGATCAAGGGCTTCCCTTTTTGTCCTTATGATCTTTGATGGAAAGCGTTACCGTGACATCCCATCTTCTGCAATCAGGCAGGTCTTCTGACTTCAGGATCATCCTACTTGTCAGGCCTTCCCATGGTGTTCCACAGTGACTTTCTCTGACTTTCGTCCCCTTTTACAGCGGCGGGCCCGTTCCGGATTTTAACCGGATTCCCTTTTACCCGTGAATTTATGACGGGTACCTGATTAATTTGCTAAAATATCAGTTTGGGCAGACGGTGTCAAACTAAATAAAAATGGTAAATATTCGGTCAGCACCCCATCTTCACCTGTTTTGGCCTGCTCACACAGCATTTGTATGTCACCCAGTCCCAAACAGGAAAAGATTGGGCTTGATCACAGCATGGGCCACCCGCCACATCTGGTAGACCAACGGGCTCAGGCTTGTGTTATTGGAGGCTGAGACTTTTATCAGGCTCCATACTTTTTACAACCACATGTGCTTCAAGGCAAATTTAAATAAAAGCACCAATAGCCCAAGCCTGACCCCATCCCAAATACTGACCCCACCCCAAAGTGACCCATACTGTGAGCAAGCCCCGAATAGTTACTAAAAATGGGATCAGACCTGAAAGAATTCCGCCCCATTTCGCCAGCAGATTTTTTCTAAAGATTCCTGTGAAAGATTGTCCTGCTGAATTACTTTAAGTTCTCTATCCCAGGCATAGGGGATGTTGGGGAAATCAGACCCGTACATGATTCTGTCTGATCTGTATTGATTGAGAAGTACGGCCTCTTTAATGGGAAAGTAGTTGGTGACGGCCATGGCAGTATCCAGCCAGAGGGTGTCATATTTTTCTATCAGGGATTTGTAAGCAAATATCTCATCAAATCCCAGGTGGGGGACACAGATCTTGAGACCCGGGAAATTTTTTAACACCGTTTCCAGCTTGTCAACACTGCACAGTTCATAGGGATCACACTTGTATGCCGGACTTTTGGGTTCTCTGCTGACGTGCATGACCATGGGTTTCTGATGGTTCAGACAGCACTCATACACCCGATTCATGTCAGGGCTGTTCATGTCAAAACATTGCACATGGGCGTGGAGTTTTACCCCTTTAAGACCAAGGTCAAAGGCCTCCTGCAGGATGATGTCGGCATCGTCCTCACCGGGAAACACCGTGGCAAGGCCAGTGACTTTTCCGGGAAATTCACGACATTTTTCAGCCATGTAGTGGTTCAGGAACCTTGCCATGCCGGGTTTGTGGGCATATTGCATGGCTACAATGTGACCGACGCCCCGGGAGAGTAGAAATTCAAGTAGATCAGAGCTGTTCATCTGATACCGGATGCGCCATGCATGGGCATCAAACCATCGCCACACCGCAGAGAAAATTTGCCCCGGAAAAATATGCACATGGGTGTCCATGACGGGTGGAAGTTCTTTGGGGATTGTATCGTCCTCTTTATCATTTATTACAGGTAAACGTGTATTCAGCATTTTGGCTCCGATAAGAATTAAGAGAAATGGGGACAGCCGTAATAGGGGGACAGAGCACGTTTTTCCACCTTGAAAGGTGTGAAATCGGCAATGTTTTTACTGGAAATAAATAACGGTGTGATGAAAACGAGGTCTGTTCCCTATTGGTTTTATGCTTGATGTTGCTTATTGAATTATTTCAAACTTCATGATAGTCCTGTTTCGTTTCTGAAAAATCAATTCATATATTACATAGTTCTTTTGATCCGTCAAAATATTGAAGGAAAAACATTACATTTAAAGGAGTGTGACAATGGTTAAATGGAATCAGCTGATGAAAAGAGTTTTCTTGACTGTTTGTGTGCTTGTTGCCTTTGCGATGGCGTTTTCCGCTTCTGCCCACGCGCGAACTTACGAAAATATTATTGCTTTTGGTGACAGCCTGACGGATCATAATGGATTGTCGTCTTACATGGGTGTGTATGATCCCGATACCAATCCCAATGGTGTACCGGAAGTGTGGTCCAATGGTGACGTGTGGGTGGAGTACCTTGCAGCGGATTGGGGGGCAAATCTTGACAATAATGCCATTGGTGGGGCCATGTCACTGGGGCATGAAAATGCTGACATTCAGGCCCTGTCCGACAGTGGAACCTTTCCCCAGCTGGGTCTTGTGGGGCAGGTGGATCTTTTTGTTTCCACCGATCCTCAGTTTGACGGAGAAGAGACGTTATTCACCGTATGGATTGGTGGAAATGATTTTTTGGAATTCGGAAAGGGAGAATCCTACACTGCAGATCCTGCAGTGTTAATAGCTGATATAGTAAATAATATTTCAGATGCTGTTATTTCCCTTTATTCTGAGGGTGCAGTAAATTTTTTGATCCTCAATTTGCCGGATTTGGGAAAACTGCCGGCTTACAGCTTAAAAAGTGAAGCGGAAATTGCGGCAGTTACCGCTTTGATTCAGACCTATAATACGGCTCTTGCAGCCATGGTTGACTCACTTGAGGCTAATTTGTCAGGTATCTCAATAGATTTGTTTGATTCGTTTTCCTTTTTTACACAACTTATCGATACCAATGCATTTGCCAATGTGACTGGGACCTATATGGAGTTGGATGCCGAAGGCAACAGGACCGGTAATGTGAATGGAGATGCCGATGATTACATGTTCTGGGACAGCATTCATCCCACGACACGGGCACATGAAATGATTGCAGATGAACTGAGCGAAACCCTTTATCCCGAAGAAAAAAATGATGATAATTCTTCTTGTTTTATCAATTCAGTACAGGCGGACGCGCCTGTGTCTGCAGTCCCACTGATCATGCTTGTTGTTTCTGTGTTTTTTGCTGCAATTACCTGCATTGCATTGAAACAAAGGGATTAAATTTCTGCAAAAGGTGCTGCCATTGATTTCCATGAAAAAAGGCCTGCCAACACCGTTGGTTTTGTTATCAGGCCTTTTTACGGCGCAGGTGGGGTTCATGCTCCTGGTGTACGTATCCAATCATGAGCTCCTGGCCGCTCTGAAATCGGTCCATGGAACAGTGCCAGTATATTTTACCATTCCTGCCGGCAATGTTGTAACCCATCTTGGAGAATTATCCACAGCCTTCAATGGCGGCCTTTTCTTTACATTTACCCTGGGGGCGGGCCTAAGTGTTATCGCTTTCTCCTTTGGGTGGCTATGGCATAACCTATTTGCTCGCAATAAAACCATTTTGTGCACTGTCATCATCTGCTGGGTGGGATGTGTTGGTATACTCAATTATAATGGCTTCCAGCTTATCATCAGTGGCACATTGCTGCTAAGTTCCTTTGTAGTTTTTTTTCTCACTGTGTTGCATAGATCTCCCTGTTGTCAACGTTTTTACAAAGCCTTTTTTTTAGTTCACATTTCGCTGGTATTTCTTTTAGTGGGTTTCATGGGATGTTTTGGGGGAAATATCACCTTCAGCAATTTCAGGGATACATTTCTGTTGTCCAATTCTGTGGGCATAATGATCAATGATTTTTATTACAGATACACCCTCCACGCTGCTCGGGTGTTTAAACCCCTTGACCGAAGGAGTGTCAATACCTGTTTTATTGATGTAGGAGAGGAACTTGCACTGGGAAAAAGGTTTGAAAAAATCCTTGTTAATGCTGACTTTTTCCCTGTGCTCCCGGGTATCCAGGTGGATCTGACTATAACAAAAGAAGGGAAAGAACTCTGGTTCAGTCACAGGGGAAAAAGGATACTGCAATGCAGCACTGGCGATTTTTTAAAGAAACCATCTGCCTGGTTAAAACAATTTTCCTCGAAAAGCGATGGTCTTTTTAGATTTCGGCAAATGATTTATCTTGGCCTGGTGGTGGGATTGCCATTTTTTTTGTATTTTTTTTTGTATGCTTTGCTGAAGATCTTTTTTGAAAAAATGGGATGGATTAAAAACAGAACAAGAATGTGGGCTCCTGCACTTGTTGTGTTTGTTGGTATGGTGATGTCGGGTATTTTGTCTTACGAGTCAACGATCCCCACCCATGTGGGGCAAAACCCTATTCAATCCCTCACCTCCTTCCATGTGCAGGAACGTATTGCGGCGTTAAAGGTTATTTGCAGGGGGAAAATAGATATTGTTGACTTGAATATCTATGCTCCTTTGCTGGAAAGTTCCCATGTAGGAGAGCGGTATTGGGCAGCCCGTGCCCTTGCTTATTCCCGGGGGGATGGGGTTAAAAAAAGTCTTTTATCCCTGCTGGAGGATTCACACCCCAACGTGGTGTGCCAGGCATTATATGCCCTGGGAAAACGAGGAGACAAACGAGATCTGCAGAAGATTATTCATAAAATAACGACTTCGGATCACTGGTATATCCAATGGTATGGTTATCGGGCAGTGAAGCAACTGGGATGGAAACAGGTCGCATTGAAATAAAAACGGTGGTCATGGCTCTCATGGCCATTGTGGTGCTGGAATCCGGGGGAGTAACGGCCCTGTTTATTTTTTCCCAGAGTTCGGGTCTGGTTATCTTGACGGGACTTCGAATTCTTGAAATTGTCTCTCTTGTTTTGGTTGTCTACGTTTTCGGACGGGGTCTTTTTTCCGTGGGCCTGGCCAGAGACCAGCTTATGGGGGGGCTCCTTCAGGGGCTTTGCTGGTCGCTTATTTTTGCTCTTGTTTCATTGGCAGGGTGTGGTTTGTTGTTCATAGCGAGGCTCAATCCCTTTGTGTTGCTGCATGTCTCCCTGCCAGAAACGATGGGGGCACAGATTCTTTTTTTTATCGCAGGTGGGCTCATCGGACCGTTGGCTGAAGAGATCTTTTTTCGGGGTATTCTCTATGGCTTTTTCAGGCAATGGGGTGTCTGGATTGCCTTGAGTGTAACAACGTTTCTGTTTGTTGTCATGCATCCCCAGGGTGTTGCCGTTCCCGTGCCTCAGATTGTCGGCAGTATTGTTTTTACTCTGGCATATGAAAAAAGAGGAGAACTTGCTGCACCTGTAACTATCCATTGCCTGGGTAATCTTGCCCTTTTTTCTATTTCGATGATGTCTTAAGAACTGAATACATTAGACTATCTGCTCAATTTGAGTTGGTCGGTTTCTTTGAGATGCACACCGGAAAGGCTCAGTTTAAAGGCAGAGTAGATAAGATTTTTAAGCCGCTTGGAAGCGTCTTCATGATTTAAGCCGCCTTTCCGGATATTGGATATACAGTTTCTTTCGGCATCAGTTCTTCCTTGTTTCGGGGACCAGGTAAGGTATATGCCCATGCTGTCTGATGCACTAAGGCCCGGCCGTTCTCCGATTAGAATAATACTCAAACGGACATTCAGAATCTCTCCGATTTGATCTGCCAGAGC
Organism: uncultured Desulfobacterium sp.; assembly: GCA_963674605.1. Taxonomy (GTDB): domain Bacteria; phylum Desulfobacterota; class Desulfobacteria; order Desulfobacterales; family Desulfobacteraceae; genus Desulfocicer. The sequence goes on from OY771474.1 coordinate 5,608,341, forward strand.
CACCCGAGCCTGGGATGCGATGACCACCGGTGAACAGCTCAATTTACGTATGGATGTTAGAGAAAGAAAGCTGTCCAGAAAGGGGATGGCGTTGTTGTGAATGGCGCAGGTGGACAGGCCGTCGGCGATCACAATGCCAATATCAAATCCCGGTGGGGTAGGGGAGGGCACAGTTTCTAATATTTTCCTTGATTCCTCATCCAGCTGCCGACCAAGATCCGGCCTCTGCAGATACACGGTTCGATCGGTGGCCGCACTGTAGACCTTTATTGACGGTATTTTTCGGGCATCAAGCTGGGTTTTGAGCTTTGCTGCATCAAAGGGCAGGTGCACGGCATCCCGGGCCCGGGCGTGGTCCAGATCAAAGTTGAGGATATGCCGGGTTGCAATGCTTGATCCGGCCTGTTCCAATGCGATGCGGGCCGGTGTCAGCTGGTTTGCCCGGTTCAGTTCCCCCAGGATCTTCAGTGATTTTTTCATTACTGCATCTCCTTCAAACAGTCAAGCAGGGGTGAATTGTGATTGTCAGATGTAAGCAACTGCCTTTCATGGTGAAGTCCCATCTTTTTTAACCAGGTTTCAAATTCAGGCGCACATCGCAAACCCATCACCTGTCTCAGGTAATTAGCATCGTGGAAGGAGGTGCTTTGATAGTTGAGCATGATGTCGTCGGCACCGGGAACCCCCATGATAAAATTTACCCCTGCAACACCAAGCAATGTTAGCAGGTTGTCCATGTCATTCTGATCGGCCTCGGCGTGATTGGTGTAGCATATATCACAACCCATGGGTAGCCCCATCAGTTTTCCACAAAAATGATCTTCAATACCGGCCCGGATGATCTGCTTTCCGTCGTAGAGATATTCAGGGCCAATGAATCCCACCACTGTATTCACCAGCAAGGGATCATAGTGCCGGGCAACGGCATAGGTGCGTGCTTCCAGGGTCTGTTGATCAACCCCATGGCTTGCGTTGGCCGAAAGGGCGCTCCCCTGACCGGTTTCAAAGTACATGACATTGTTGCCTATAGTTCCCCGATGCAGGGAAAGGGCTGACTCCCTTGCCTCCTTGAGCAGATTAAGGGTAATGCCGAATCCGTCGTTGGCTTTTTGTGTGCCGGCAATGGATTGAAAGACGATGTCCACCGGGCTGTTGTTCGCCATAATGGCCATGGCATTGGTGATGTGGGTGAGAACACAGGACTGGACCGGCATCTCATAGCGTTGACGCAGATCATCGAGCATCTGCAGAATGACGGTGGCCGATTGAATATCATCGGAGGCAGGATTAATCCCGATGACGGCATCGCCAATGCCGTTGAGCAGGCCGTCCAGTATGGAGGCCACCACGCCCCTGGGGTCATCTGTGGGATGGTTGGGCTGCAGCCGGGTTGAAAAATGGCCTTTTAAACCAATGGTTGTCCTGAAGCGGGTTACGGTTTCAATCTTTCGTGCAACCAGAATCAGATCCTGGTTGCGCATGATTTTGGACACCGCCGCCGCCATTTCCGGTGTAATTCCAGATGCAATGTGTTTAATCTGATCTGCCTGGGCTTCATAAGATAGCAGCCAGTTGCGGAACTCTCCCACCGTGAGGCTGCTGATAGATGAAAATGCCGTTGTGTCATGGGTATCAACGATCAGTCGGGTGACATTATCTGCCTCGTAGGGAATGACGGCTTCATTTAAAAAGACCCTTAACGGCAGATCCGCCAATGCAAATTTTGCAGCAACTCGCTCTTCCTCCGAGGAGGCACCACACCCTGCCAGGACATCCCCTGACTTTAAAGGGCTTGCCTTGGCCATCAGCTCTTTGAGATCAGAAAAGCGGTAATTGTGGCTGCCTATGGTAAATCGGTACTGGCTCATGGGTTCACCTGTATTTTTTTGTTAAAAAATAGGGGGCAGACCACGTTTTTTGAGCTTGAATATGTGATCTATCTCCGTATTTGCTCAGAAAATATGCGGATTGACAATAGTTTTTTCCCGAAAATTCAATCAACAGCCTTTATGTGATATGTTGATTGAGCTGATAATAACGTAAGACCCCCAAAGTGTGTCATGGCCGGGCTTGGTCACAACTTGGGCCACCTGTCACAATTGTGGGCCAACGGGGTCAGGCTTGTGTTATTGTGTTCTTGGCAAGTATCTAAGAATAAAGATTATTTTAAATAAAAACGTCAATAACGCAAGCCTGACCCCTCCCCAGGGTGGCCCATGTTGTGTCCAAGGCCATAACGGCGAACCTGAAAAGGTATGAATGGCGCGGTTATAATAAAAACGGGGTAAGAAAGGTGGCAATGGCACCGGCGGTAATCAACCTCATGGCCGCACCCAGCACTGCCGCACCCATGGCTTCCATGTGGGTTAAATCAGTGGCATCCGACCAGATGGCAGGGATCTGACCAAAGATGACTGACAGGGGAAATCCAGACGCTGCAAGCACAACAGAGCCGATAACCAATTGAGGGGGAAGAGTCGTTACAGCATCTTTAAGTTGGGCTGTGGCCAGGGTCGGAGAGGCTAGAATGCTTACAATACCGCTTTTTGGATCAATGGAGAGGGTTGACAAAAGAGAGGTTAGTCCGGTTTCAATGGGGTGCCATACTCCGATGAACTCCAAAGCGCCGATCAAGGCAAAAATCACTCCAACCGCCGGTATAATCAACAAGAAAAGCAATTCTGCTCCCTCTTTGGCAGCACCAAATATGGTTGGCAGCACGCCGGTGTCCGGTGTAAAGGAGGGCATCTCTTCCAGAGGCACTGCCTTTGTGTTCCTCCAGATGGTCAGTTTAAGCAGGCCCGGAACAATGAAGAGAGGGGCAAACACGGAAAGTGCAATCACCACAAACACATTGGCCTGGATGGCGGTAAGGGAGATAATACAGAACATGAAGGTGGAAAAGGATTGCTGGGACTGAACCATGGTGCAGATGGCGATCTTTTGTTCATCCTTGGTGGCCCCTGCTTTGACCAGGATGGGACCGGCAATTCTTCCGGCCGCATTGATATCGCCAAGAATATTATAGACCGACGGTACGATGACCGATGAGTTGACTCCGATGACCCGGGTGATGGGCAAAAAAATTCGCATCAAGGCGTCGGTGAAACCAAAGCGTTCCAGGATACGGCCGATGAGCACGCTGATAATGATGGCAACGCCTACTTTTCCAGTGAGAAACACCTTGACCATAATGGGGTAGGCTTTGTTCAGCATGGCATCAAAAATACCCGATATGAACTGGGGGTTAAAAATTAGTCCTAACAACGAGAGGGCGACCAGGATCAACCCGACAATCTCAATTTTGCGAAGTTTCTTTCCAGGTTTTACTTGTGCAGCAATTTCATTCATTTTGTGCTCCTCCTTACTGTTTATGTTCTTTTTTTACCAGATAGGTCTCTGCCATATGTTGGGCATACGCCTGGACTTTCGGACCTCCGAATGAATCTATGGGTATACTGGTCATGCGTTCTTTGAATATAACCACCTCAAGTTGAGGTAAAAGCATGCTGATGGCCCGGGCAAGGGGAAGCCCGTTCTCCATGATTTCAAGGGCATGGGAATTGCCGACGATGAAATTGAGTCCCAGCTCTTTTGCTTTTTTAACCAGATCATGGTCGGGGAACACCCTGGAGATGGTTGCAAGCACCGTATCCACACCCGGATGCTGGCCCAATACACGTTCCATATGCTCCGGCGTAAAGCCGGTGTGGGGAAAAATATGCATCACCTTGTTCACGGGATTGCCAGGACTCCCCTCAAGAATGACCCCCCTTGTACAGACAGCGGTCTCTTCAATATCCTGACAGTCGCGTACCCGTTTTTCTTGTTTCAGAAGTCTCTTTTCGGTCTCCAGATCCATAAAAGTATCCAGCCTTGACAGCATATCTCCCAAGGTTTTCACCCCTTGAACAGGCGTGCCCACAAACAGTATATTTCCCGGTATATGACTGTATTTAATATCGACAAAAGAAGCATCGTGACCGTGAAGATAGGCAATTCCCGGATGAAGACCGTGAAATGCCTCATGAAGCTCCAGCACAGCCAGATTGTAGAGTCCAAGATAGGTTCGAAGCAATACCCCGCCGGAGCTGGCACCATCGGCAACGGGATGATGTGCCACAATGGCATCAACACCAGAAGCACCGGCAAGTTCAATGGCACTCTCCGTCAGCGTCATCATCACGGCCAATTTTCTGACCGGTTGATCAGGATTACCCACCACAAGGCCCGGGGTTTCCGTGACGGCCTTTCCCGGAATATTCGATGATTTGGTCACCACAAAGGGATTCCTGCCGGTTGCCGCATCCCCCGAACCAATGACCCGCCCCCCGGTAATCACATCCAGCACCTTTTCCAAATCCCTTACAGTAATATGCTCTTTCATCCTTCTTTCTCCTTTTCATATGAAAGCATAGGCGTGCCTAACATCGCTTTCATCCTTTGTTATGGGCGAACCCGGAATGGAATTTCGATCCGCCCGTGGCGGTTATTGTTTTAGGAATATATCCGTAAGGCCTGCATCTGATACCCTCTTTTTAATGACGTCAATATCGGTGGTATACAACCCCTTTTCCTGCATTCGTTCAAAAAGAACCGACCCTGAAAACGTAAACTTTAAATCCAGCCGGTTGTGGTCGATCATCTGATTTCGTACATAGGCAATGGCATCTCCGATTGCCAGGCTTTCAGGTAATGTCATGGTTTTGTTTTCTTTCCTGGCCGCATTAAATCCTGCCAGGGTTCCGGTACAGATGGCCTCGGTATGGCCCACCAGAAGCCCTGCTTTTTCACCGCCACAAAACAGATTCTCAACCCCCTCCACCCTGAGATGGTTGTCCCGGGGAGACATGGCCATGAACCGAACTGAATTTCCAATGCCCCCGGCATAGGGATCTTCATATCTTGCATTTTCAAGACCGGGAATTTCCCGTAACCGATCCAGGGGGAAAAATGGACTCATAAGCTTGGCATGGCCGGTATCGAGCAGCACGATATTTTCTGAAAACGCTTTGATGGCATATTGCTGGCAGGCCTTCATGGCCAACTTCTCTCCGGTTCGAAGTGATGGAGGAATGGGGATAACTGCCTTTCCCTCTTTTTCAAGCATCTCCTGAATTTCAGGAGACAATGACCCCTTGTGCAATTTGCAGGAGCCGCTCATGGCTCCGATCTGATCGGGTTTTCGGCCCACCATCTCCATGACTCCGGCTTTTTGGGCCACGCTCACCCGGCCCCCAAAACTGTGGCACCGGAGAATACACATGGCACACCCTTGCCCATGCTGGATGCACAAAGCAGGCGGTCCGGCCGTACCGGTTGTGTCAATGAACACATCTCCCTGAAGTTCAAACGGCTCCTTGTGGCTCTTTCCAGTAACGGATTTGATTCGATTTTCATCCATGGCGACATCGGTGATGCGGCTGCTCAATTTCAAGGTTACGCCCCGGGCTGCCAGGTACTTGCGCACTGCCGGTTCCATGGTGCTGACATTGTACAAGCTGGCATGGCGATGACCGGGAAAATCAATATTTTTGTGCAGCAGATGGGTATCAATCAGCTGGAAAAGTTCACCCCCTCCCATGGCAATCAACTCCTCTGTTGCCGTAAATCGCCCGTTATTTCGCATGATTCCGCCGACAAGCCCTGTGCCTAAAAGCATGTCTGTTCGTTCCAGCAGGGTGACATTTGCCCCCTGTTTTTTAGCCGCAATTGCTGCAGCACATCCTGACCATCCCCCGCCGATAACTAGTATTTCCATCTCTGTATATCTCCTTTTGAGCGCTGTGCCTTATTGTATGTGCTTGATTTTCATCAAATTTTGTTTTGCTTGGCCATCCAGGAATAGACCGGCGGCAGTTCGGTTACCTCAGACTCTGTGATTACATCAATGAAAACAGGACCTGACGATGAAAAGGCTGTTTTAAAAACAGAATCAAGCATATCAGGCGATGTAACCCTCATGGCGGTCATACCAAACCCCTCTGCCACCTTTGCCGGGTCCGTGGGTGAGAAATCAACGGAAAAGAACTTGCCATCTGCATGCAGTGCCTGAAGGGCTTTGATCCAGCCAAAGCAGGCATTGTTAAAGTGAATCAGAACCGCCGGAATATTCAGCCGAACCAGGGTTTCCAGCTCACCGGCTGACATGCCGAGGCTGCCGTCACCGAACAATCCCACCAGGGGCGCATCCGGCCGGGCAAAATGGGCTCCGACTACTGCGGGAATGGCATACCCCAACCCCCCAAAGGCCCTGGGGATAATAAATGTGGATTGATGATCCACCAGTTTTAAATACCGGGTGATATAGGGAGTCGGTGTGCCGGCATCGGAAATGACAATGGCCCCCGCTGCCAGATATTTGTTCATGCATTCAATCACCTGCTGGGGCTTAATGGGTGAGGCAGTGGAGCGTATATTTTTCTCTGACTCCTGCCAGAAAACTTCCCGACTGTGGTTCAAATCATTGAGCCAAGTTGTTGGATATTCTCTGCTTTCGGCAGTTTCCAAAAGGAGAAGCAGATCCCTGAGAACCAGCTTGGCATCACCGGCCACACTGATGCTGTTTCTGTAATTATTACCCAGCATCACCGGGTCAAGATCTATCTGAAGTATTTTTCTGTGGGGATTATAGGAAGGAAGGGTCCACTTAATGGTGGATACGGAGCCGATTTTACACCCAACATACAGCAGGGTCTCACTCTCTTCAACGGCCCGAATGGCATGGGGATGGAACCCATTATCCCCGATCACCCCCAGGGCCATGGGGTGGTCATCAGGCATGATCCCCTGACCGGAAATGGTTGTCACCACCGGTATCTGCATTCGCTCGGCCAATGACTTCACTTCCATTTCCGCCTGGGAATGTTTGGCACCTCCCCCTGCGACGATAACCGTTTTCCCCCCGGTATCCAGTAACCGGGCAAGCTGTTCAAGAGCGGTTCTACTGCCCCGGGTCCTGAAGGCCGGATAACTTACGCATTCATCCTCACTATAAATCGTTTCGCTTTCCTGCTCATATGTACTTTTCAGGCTCTCCTGGGGGATGGCCAGATGGACAGCCCCGGGACGACCGGTTGTGGCAATCCGGAATCCCCGCCGGATAATCTCCGGTATTCTGGAAGTGTCCTTGATCAGGCAGGACCATTTGGTAACCGGCTCGAACAATCTCTGGCAATCAAGTTCTGTAATGGTCTTTTTACCCTCCCCATTGATGGCGTTATCCGAGGTAAGAAGGATCACGGGCACGGAAGAGGCATCTGACTCTGCCACCCCGGGAAGAGAATAAAGCGCCCCGGCGCCGCTGGGGCATTCGCAGATGCCCGGCTTGTGAGAGATCCTGGCATAGGCATCTGCCATAAATGAAGCGGACCGCTCATCCCGGGCCATGATATGCCGAAGGCCGTCCTTTGAATCATAGAGCGCCTCATATAAGGGGATACTTGTGTCACCGGGTACACCGAATATCACCTCGACATCATAAAGCGCCAACATTTTGACAAGAACTTCTGCACCTTTCATATTTGTATTCCTGTGATTTAATGTGTTGGTATTATGCAAAATCAGACCTTGAATTCTAGAAAAAAATATGTTTTTAATTAAATTTAATAACTTTAAATATCTTGTTTTATTGGGAATAAAAATTAATAATTTATTTAAATGTGTTTTTTTCTTAAATTTAATTAAATTTTAATAAACATTAATCAATTGCTTTCGTATGTGTCAAGTCTTTTTTTGAATATTATATTTTCGATGATCATGCTTTGAAGATAACATCATATATATTCAACATATTATGAATTTAAAAAATATATGATGATTGACAATTTGAATCGTTACAGGTATTTTAGTTTTTGATTAAATTTGAAATTTTACATTATGATCTTGTCAATCATACCTTCTTTGCGTTTTTGCTTAATGGATATCGAATCAAAAATAGACACGTATAGCATGGGCAAGGAGAACTTTTTGACATACGAATTAAGATCTTAATTTTGAATAACCAACATGGTAGAAGCACCTGCCACAACGAAAAATGAAACTTCAATCATGACAGCCTATTGAACGGAGTTTCTTATGGAAGGCAAAAAAATACGTGACCGGAAAAAAAAATAAACCCACCAAGTCAGACTCCAACCACACGCAAATTGCTTATGAAGGCATCAAAAAGATTCTTTTTACCAATGAAATACCTCCCGGCCGAAAAATATCCTATCGCCAGCTGGCAGAACATCTTGGCATGAGCCTGACGCCCATCATTCAAGCCCTTAAGCGACTTGAATTCCAGGGGCTTGTCAGGTATGAGCCCAATAAGGGCTATTCCACTGAACCCATGAGCATGCAGGAGATTGCGGAAATCTATGACATGAGGGAACTGATTGAAGTGTCCCTGCTGCCGGATGTCATTAACAATCTCAATGAAGACGGCATTAGAGCGCTTCAAGCACTTTTAAAAAGCAGGGATAAATCAGAAGAGGTACCTTTCCGCGAAGAGGAGCCTTATCTCAACGAACGATTGTTGAACGACAAGGAGTTCCATTTAGCTTTGGCGGGGTTGTCAGGAAGAAGAATTCAAGTGCAGATGCTCCGATATCTTTTTGACCTGCTGTATCTCAAGTATGGGGGAAGCCTTCTTTTTATACAGTCCAAAGAGCCTGTGGGGTCCCAGCACCAACGAATTTTCAATGCAGTGGTATCCCATGATATGGAAGAGGCAGGTAAGGCATTAAAAGCGCATTTCACACAGATAAAATCACAGGCGCTCAAAGTGCTGGGCGAAATGATTGCCGGCAATTAAGAACCGGGCAGCTGAAAGCTCAGTTGCCACCGGAGACACGGTCCGTATGAGAACGAGTGGCAGACGAATGCTGATATAATCCACGGCTTCAGCCACCGTTCCTCCAATACCCAGCAATACCGTTGGCCCAAAACTATCATCATTTTTTCCGCCAATTATGATTTCAAGGCTTTGAGGCACTTCTTCTTCAAGCAGATATTTTTTTCATCTGCCGTTTTGATGTTATCAATATTTTTTCTCTTTTTATTGTGCCATCACCAGAGAAAGTTTTCCATCCGACAATTTCAGGTTTGTGTCGGCAATTCTCCGGATCTGATCCATGTAATGGGAGACCATGACAATGGTGCAGCGTGTTTTTAGATCCAGAAGCAGATCTTCAATTTTCTCAACGGAAACCGGGTCCAGGGAAGCCGTTGGCTCATCCATCAAAAGCACCTCCGGCTGCAGCACCAGGGTTCTGGCAATGCACAGACGCTGGAGCTGTCCCCCCGAAAGCATCCTGGCGTCACAGGAGAGCCTGTTTTTCACCTCCTCCCACAGATGGGCCTGCTTCAATGCCGTTTCGATTTTCTCATCAACACTGTCTTTTTCTGAGATGCCGGCAAGCTTTAAAGGAAACTGCATGTTTTTAAATATACTCATGGGAAGGGGGTTGGGCATCTGAAAAACCATCCCCACCTTTCGGCGCAGGTGGTGTACACCATATTCGGGTTTGGTCACCTCCACCAGCCCTTTACCGAAATCAATCCAGATGTGACCCGTGGCCCTGGCACCGTCAATGTTTTCCCATAACCGGTTGAAGGCGGTCAGTAAGCTGGATTTCCCCTGTCCCGATGGGCCGCTGACAGCGGTGATGCTGCCTGACGGAATATCCAGATCAATATGGTCAAGGACCTTCTGTGCCCCATAAAAAAAATTGAGGCCCCGTACCTTTATTTTTGTTTTTAACTCGGTCATTTTACCTTTCTTTTAATCGAGTATGCAATGGTGTACAAGCCCCCACAGATAAAAAGCAGAATAAGGGCAGCCCCATATCCTTTCATCAATTCCGATGCATCGGCATACTCAGCGGCGGTATAGTATATGAAAAAAGGCAGCGCTTCATAGCCGGAAAATACGGAGCCTGGAATCCCGGCGGTGGCAACGGCCCCTGTGAGCATTATCACCGCTGTATCCTCGGCACTTCTGCCGATGGCGAGAATGATGCCGCCCACAATCTCCTTTGCCGCCATGGGAATCAGGACATACCACAGGTTCTGGAATCGGGTGGCACCAAGCCCCGGAGCGGTTAGCCGCACCTCGGGAGGAAGACTTTCCAGTGCAATTTGTGTTGAACGGATGATATATGGTACCACCAGAAATGCCAGACACACCGCGGAAATAAGTAGGCAGGGGTAGAGCTGTTTAAAAAAATGCTGGTGCAGAAAAACAGTGACCGCAAACCCGGACAGCCCTACCACAATGGATGGCAGGGATGCCATGATATCAAACATCAACCCCAGAATACGCCGGGTTCCCGGCAGGGCCAATTCCGACAAAAAAACCCCAGAAGCAATGCCCACCGGAAGGGCAAAAAACATGGATAAAATAATCAGGGCCAGGGTTCCGCCAATGGCCGGGAGCAGCCCGCCGAACACCTGTTTTTTTAAAAGAAGGGCTTCCAGCACCGGGGTATCGGCAAAGATCAGCCCCATGTTAAGGGAGGAGAAGCCGTGAAACAGAAGATATCCTGCAATGGTCAAAACCGCCAATGTGAGGATCAGTGCACAGCACCAGGCATAGGCATTTAAAAAAAAAATCCCGGCAGATCTGTTTTTCATGATGATTTCTGTCCTTTTCCCACAGCACGGGCAGAAAAAATGCCAAGGCAGGTCAGCAGGTAAAGTGCCAGAGCGCAGACAAAAATCGTCTTGAATTCCATGCTGTCAAAATCAGCCGCCGTCACCAGGGCGATGTGTGCGGTCAAGGTCCGTGCAGAATCCAGGATATGACCGGGAAAGGCAATGGTATTCCCGCTGATCATCAGTGCAATAAGGGTGTCTCCCACAGCCCTGCCGAACCCCAGAATTACCCCGGTGAGTATCCCTTTACAGGCATATGGCACAATGATCATGAAAAATGTCTGTGCCGGTGTTGCCCCCATGGCTTCCACCGCCATGGTATACTGCAGGGGAACGTTGGAGATACTTTGTGAAAAAATCAGTATCATGGTGGGAGAGATCACAAGGGCGAGCATGATGGAAGCCGATAAAATGCACATGCCCGAGCCCTGGAGAAAGGTTTCACGTATAAAAGGAACGATGAGGAAAATTCCCACAAAACCATATACCACCGTGGGAACGGCTGTCATGGCCTCTACCAGGTGCTGGAAAATTTTTCCCGCAGCTCCGGGTCGGGTGACCTGGATAAAGATCGCACAGCCGAAACTCACAGGTGCCGCAATGGCAAGGCTTAACACTGAAATATAAAGGCTGCCGAGGATCATGGGGCCTATGCCGAACTGTCCCTTGTCCGGTAACCAGGGCATGGTGAGAATGTGGAGCGTATCGGATGCTTTGAGCACAGGAATGCTAAGCCATGCCATGAACGCCAGAACAGCAAGGGTCATCAACGCACATCCCCATGCAGCCGCTTGAAGAAAAATTTTTGGAACACGGTCATTTTCAAGCATCATCGAACCGGCACAAATCCTTTTTCAATAACGATTTTTTGACCTTCAGGGCTCAAAAGATAGGTGATGAATTTTTCTGCCAGTCCTGTGGCAGGTCCTTTGGTGTTGCTGTAAAGGCCCCTTGCAACTTTGTATTTACCGGATTTAACGGTTTCCAGGTCCGGGTGAACCCCATCCAATGAAACGGCTGCAACGCTCTTGTCAATATATCCCACCGACATATATCCGATGGCGTAAGGATTTTTTGCAACAGCTGTTTTCATGGCGCCGTTGGAGGCGACAAACTGTGCCGTGGGAAAAATTTCACCTTTTGAAAGAGCTTTTTTCCAGAAGACCGAGCGGGTTCCGCTGGACTCGTCCCGGGTGTACACGGTAATGGGGCGATCCGGGCCGCCAAGTGTTTTCCAGTTGTCGATACGGCCTGCGAAAATATCCTGCAGCTGCTGTGATGTGAGAGCCTGGACCGGATTTTCAGGGTGCACCACCGTACCCACACCGTCAATGGCCCACTTATATAGGGAGAGACCATATTTCTGGATTTCAGCATCACTGGCCTTTCGTCCTGAATTGCCGATTTGAACCAGTCCTTCTCCAACCTGTTTGATGCCTGCCCCGGATCCTCCCCCGGCAATGGTGATCTGGATATCCGGATTATTGGCCATGATCTTTTGTGCGGCGATCTTCATTACCGGAATATGGGCTGTTCCGCCTGATATCCGTAGGGTCCCTTTTTCTCCTGTAAAGGTATCAATGCCGGCTGCCGGGCTGGAGGAAACCAGAAGCAAGCAGCAGGTCAGCAGTAATGCCAAGCGTTTAAGTGGGTTTATAAAAATTTTCATATTCTCTCCTTTGTTGTTTAACCATTTAAGTTTTTGATCATACTATCTGCCACCCGTGCCAATGAACGGGCCAGGGAAATCAGGTTTGTGCTGTTTTTTTTATTAATATGGGAGAGTAAAAGAAAAACAACACAAAGGTTGCAAGAAAACCGACAACTCAAGCCTGACCCTATTATTTATGTTATTTGCACCAGTCAAGGCAAATCGTTAATTTTAATCCTATATTCCCTTTGTATTAAGATCTTTGATGGCAGGGGGCAGTTGGGTGGGTATAGTCTGATGGCTTTTGATGCAGCCCTGTACTCATGATTTGAGATTCCCAGATCCTGGTATTTGAAAATTTTTACAGGGAGAGTTTTATCTATTTTTTAAAATTTTTCATGTAACTTTAATCGAAGCCTCTTTTGCTTTATTTAGTCAAAAACGACACATTAACCCTCATTTGAAGCTTTATCTATGTGCTCAATCCGTAGACTTCAAATGAAATTCAGGGGGAAAAGAAGCAGGTTTGCTGCTGCTGCCAAAGTAAATGGCCGACAATGCCAGGGCCACCCCCACCCAGGCGGTGGTGGAGGTTTCCCGGTGGAAAAAAAGTACGTCCCACACAAAGGACAGGGATGGCTGGAGCAGCAGAACTAATCCGGCAATGGCCGCCGGAATCCGTGGTATGGATCGGGTGATCAACATCCAGCCCACAGTCTGACTCATTAGGCCCAGTCCCACAAGAGCTGCAGCGCTCTGGAGATTTGGAATGGCAAAGCTGTCATGGGTGCGGATCATCTCCACGGCAAGGAAGGCCGCCGTTGCAAAGGATATTACCATGAGATTAAAGGCGGGGGATGGGCTGGAAGCATGGGATTGGAGTTTTCGAAGGGATATCAGAAATCCGGTGTAAAAAACGGCGGTGAGGATACCATACCAGATTCCCATGCGATAGTCCGGGGTCAAGATTTCCCATCGGATACCCACAATCATGAAAAGGCCCACCAGTGCCGGTGGCACTGAAAGAACAAATCGAAGCCCTGGTCGTTCACCATAAAGCATTAAGCTGGCCACCGGTACAAAGAAAACCTGAAAGCTGCTTAAAATGGTGGCAAGCCCAGGCCCCACGTACTGGATGCTGCGGTGCCAGGCGTAAAGATCCAGAGCAAAAAACAGTCCCGTCAGCAGGGACAATCCTGAAAATGCTTTTTCTGTCCCTGTTTTTTTTCTGTGGAAACACACAAGTATCAGCAGAAAAAATCCACCCAGAAAGACCCGGTAAAAGGCAGAGGCTGTGGGGGTAACGTGTGCCAGCTTAACCCATACGGCGGAAAAGCTGATCATCATAGCTCCCAGGGTGGTTCTCAGAACCGCCTGGTCAGGCCTTAATTTTTCGTCGGTGTGGGGCATGCTGCACTCCGGATTTTATGGGATTATGGATCATCCAAGATAATTTAACTCAACTTTTGGTGTTCGCTTTTCGTGGTGGGTCAGGTTTTCGTTATTGATATTTTTATTACAATTTAAAATAAGACACCGTATGTCGTCAAAAACACAATAACATAAGCCTGACCCCGTTGGCGCATGAACTGTATAAATACGCCGGCTTTGAGATGAAGTCCGAAAGTTGAGAATTTAAAATGAAGCTTTAATATCATTGCCGCCTCAGTTTGTCACCCGTTATGTAAGTTCTCAATAAGTCCGGGCATTCAGAGCATCCTTTTGAATAGCACCCGGCGTTTAGAAGGTAAGCAGGCTTTATCACCCCGGGTTATTGAGATCTTACCCCGTTATCATAAAACTGGGGATTGACCACGTTTTTTTCAGCTTAAAAACCTGGTCTGTCTCCTATGTAATATTACAAACAGTCATGACTTTCTATTTTGGTTGTGGGGTGATCTGTATCCCGGAATGCGGTCTGCCCATGGCGGTTATATACGAACAAAATACGGCAATACAATCAATACGATACCTATGATGATCAGAATGTACAGGTTTGAAATAAAGTATGGAGACAGCATCAAGCCTATACCGCTGAGAAGCGGGACAATGGCGGTTTGCTTTTTACCATAAACAATAAATCCCAAACCGATTGAGCTAAATACAACATTCCACATTAAAATTGATGTCTCCATTATTTTTCAACCCCACCATCAAGAACTTTATGTCCGGCGCATACAAGCTCATGGACCGTAATTTCCGGTGGACAGAAAAATCTCACCGGAACGCCTGATGATCCAGTGCCCCTGGAGGTATAGCCTTGCATGCCTTCATGGTTCCAGGAAGCCTTACAGTAATTTTTAGGACATTTTGCGTTGGTCATGAGGATAATTCCGCCGGGAAGGCATATCTGACCCCCATGGGTGTGTCCGCAAAGCAGGTAGTCAACCCCGGCAGTGGATGCCTCTGCATAGGTCTCCGGGGTATGGGACAGCATTATTTTTACGGCCCCTGCGGGGATTTTGGCCAAGGCCTTTTCAATGTCATGGCAGCGATAGAGATGGGCATCGTCGATGCCGGCCAGCCATATCCTTGTGCCGTTCTTTTCAATGGGAACCGCCTCGTTTAAAAGCATTTGAATCCCGCCAGATTCCAGACCGGGAACAAATTCAATGAAATCATGATTGCCCAGAATGCCGAATTTGGGACAATCCTCGCCCATGCAGTCACCTATTTCCCTTGTCATTGCAAGGGCTGTTGCATGGACATTTTGGGTCATAAATCGAAAATCCCCTGTGAATACACAAATGTCTGCCGTAATTCCCCGGAGTATTTTTTTAAGACGTTCCCCTCTGTCCAGCAGCGCATCTGCATGGATATCTGAAATCTGCAGTATTTTAAATCCGTTAAACAAAGGGGGCAGGTTTTTAATGGGTACCTTTATCCGTTCCAGTCTGTAATCAATGGCGTTCATCATCCCCTTTTTATATAGCCCTGTCATCTTCAATAAAATTTTAAGAGCCACGTGTATCCACTGGACATTTTCAAAATGAAAAGGTGCCGGGCTGGTTTTTGAATAAAAATTCGCAGCAAGGGTTACCTGTCGGATGAGACGTTTGGCAAGGTGGGGCTCTTCTATTCGTTTTAACAGATGGGTGTATATGTTTGTATCCACAGTTCAGTTCTCCAGTAAACCTGTTCGCATTTCCTGCGGTTTAGACCGCCAAGTGTGAAGGGTGGCCCATGTTGTGAGCAAGCCTGATTTTTGTTATTGGTTGTGACTGAGCCCTGTGCCAAGTAAGTTATACAGATTACGCTGTTAAAGACAAGAATCAATATGGTTTCAGATATTTTCCATATATCTGTTTACACTTTTACTGGATGTTCAAGTTTTTGTTGGGCGCTTTTGAAAGCCTGATTCCTCCTCCATTTTTATCAACATAAAAAACTTAAATATAGAGTTGCAGGTCATTTTTTTGCGGGAATTTAGCTGAAAAGAGTGTAAGGTGGGGAGTAGCAAACCCGTTTTTTGTAAAACCAGTGTAGAAGCGGCAAAAGGAGCATAAAATGGAATATCGAGAAGAAAAAGATACCATGGGAATCGTACGTGTCCCGGAAAATAGCTATTATGGAGCACAGACCCAGCGGGCCGTGGATAATTTTCCCATCAGCGGCATGACATTGCCCATTTCATTCATCCATTCCCTTGCCCTGGTGAAAAAATGCGCAGCCCTGATCAATGAATCCCTTGGTATCCTTGAATCTCCCATGGGAAATGCCATTGCCAGGGCGGCCCAAGAGGTAATGGACGGCCTGTTTGATGATCAATTTGTGGTGGATGTGTTTCAAACGGGTTCCGGCACCTCCACCAACATGAACATGAACGAGGTGCTGGCCTCCCGGGCCAACGAGATTCTTACAGGCAAAAAGGGCGGCAAATCACCGGTTCATCCCAATGATCACGTAAATGCCGGTCAGTCCAGTAATGATGTCATTCCAACGGTGATCCATTTGTCGGCATTGACCCGGATCACCACCCGGCTGTTACCTGCCCTTGAAAACCTTGAAAAGGCTTTGTCTGAAAAAACAATTGAATTCAAGGATGTAAAAAAGATTGGCAGAACCCATCTTCAAGATGCTGTGCCCATGACCCTTGGTCAGGAGTTCTCCGGCTATGCAAGTCAGGTGGCCCTGGGCATCCA
The DNA here is from genome assembly GCA_963674605.1 of uncultured Desulfobacterium sp. GTDB lineage: Bacteria > Desulfobacterota > Desulfobacteria > Desulfobacterales > Desulfobacteraceae > Desulfocicer. The sequence goes on from OY771474.1 coordinate 5,624,772, forward strand.
GCGCCTTAAATGCGTGAGGCCACGATTGACGGAACTTGCCCTGGGGGGAACGGCCGTTGGCAGTGGATTGAATGCCCATCCCGATTTTGCCCCGGGGGTGATCAAGGCCATTTCCCACCATACCGGCCTGGAATTTTGTGAGGCCAAAAACCATTTTCAGGCCCAGGCTTGCCAGGACACCGCTGTTGAAACCAGCGGAGTGTTAAAATCCATTGCAGTTTCCCTTGTGAAGATTGCCAATGATATCCGATGGCTGGCATCGGGTCCCCGGTGCGGTGTGGGAGAGATTAATATCCCCTCCCTGCAGCCGGGGTCTTCCATTATGCCGGGAAAAGTCAATCCCGTAATTCCAGAAGCGGTGATCCAGGTGGCGGCCCAGGTGATGGGCAATGATACCACCATCATGGTGGGAGGGCAGAGTGGTAATTTTGAGTTGAATGTAATGCTGCCGGTCATTGCGCATAATCTTCTTCAGTCCATTGATCTTCTCTCTTCTGTATCCATTTTATTTGCCGAAAAATGTGTTGAAGGCATCACTGCCAATGAAGAGAGATGCGCCGCTTTTATTGAAAAAAGTCTGGCCATGGTCACCGGCCTGATTCCCCACATCGGGTATGATCGAGCCGCAGATATTGCAAAAAAAGCTCACAATACAGGAAAGACCATCCGTCAAGTGGTGCTGGACGATCACATCTTACCGGAGGCTGTTCTTAATGCTGCTCTGTCTGCGTAGAATCCCAGCTTATGACCAAACCCTACAGTCTCATTAATATGGCATGTTAAAAAAGGTGTTGAAATAAAGAATATATATGGTGAATAAAAAAAAACGGGTTTCTTCAGGTATCAGCGAACTGGACAATCTGCTCAATGGTCTTTTTATAGGGGATAATGTGATCTGGTGCGATGATGCCGGAAGCCTGGCATCAGCATTTTGCAGAGAATTTATCAATGAATCCCAGAAGCAAAATAAACCCATTGTGTATGTGACTTTTGACCGTTCGCCAAAAAACTTAATTGCAAAACTTGGTCCCCTTGCAGAAAGTCAGCAGTTGACCATACTGGACTGTTTTACCAATGGTAAAGGGGATAAGGCAGATGTGTTTAATAAATTTTATGAGAAAAATGGTGCACAATGGCCACATCAGGTGATAAAGGTGACCCGTCCATGGGAGCCGGAAACCGTTTCTGATGCCATTTATGGAATTCATAAGACCCTCACAGGGGATGTCCGGTTTGTCATCGAAAGTTTAACCGGAATGCAGGATCTGTGGGAGGGTGAGAAATCCATCTCAAAATTTTATTCCAGGACCTGCCCCAAACTGTATGAGCTTGATACCATTGCTTACTGGATCATCGAAAAAGAGGCCCATTCAAAACAATTAAAGGCCCATATTAATCAGATCGCCCAGGTTGCCATTGATCTTTCCATAAAACAGGGTAAAACATCCATAAGTATTTTAAAGGCAGAAAAACGTACCCCCCGGGCCATTGGGAAACCATTTTATTATTTAAGAACAGGCAATAACATTGTTCTGGAAGGGGGAAAAGGGGAGAATGCTCATCATAATCTTGGATTTAGAATAAAAAATATCCGCAAGGATCAGGGTATTTCTCAAAAAGAGCTGTCCAGCCGCATTGGCGTTACCCCAAGTAATATTTCGCAGATTGAAAATAACCTGATTTATCCATCGTTGCAGGCATTATATAAAATAGCAGAAACCTTGTCCGTTGACGTTGGTTCTTTTTTTCTGGATAAAAACATGCCTGTCAAAACGGTGTTTCCCCGGGGGGAAAACCTCCGGATAAACAGAACGGAAATACCCAAAGATCGTATGACCATGGATTGCCTCACCCCACCGGACCATGATGGTAAGGTGGGGCTTTATATTATCAATATTCTACCCGGCAAAAAAATTCCGACCCATTTTTTTGTTCATAAGGGAGAAGAGGCAGGTTATCTTATATCCGGTACTCTCACCGTAACAAGTCAGAATGAATCAGAGACCATCACCCAGGGAGACACAGTTTATTTTAAGACCGTGACTCCCAGCCAATGGGTTAATCCCGGCCCTGATATCGCCAGCATCCTATGGTTAAAAATACGATAATTTGCCAATTATGGGGATAAAGATAACGCAGGGGGCGCATTCCCATTTTTTCGCCTTGGTTGCGATATAATTCATTTGTCGTAGTCGGCGGGGCCAACGGGGGGCAGGCCTGTGTTGTTGTGATTTTGTCAAGAGCCTGTATTTAAAGTTAAATTTAAACAAAAGCGCCAATAACGCAAGCCTGAGCCCTCCCTGATTAAACGTCGAACCTGGAAAATGGAAATGCGCCCTAACGCAGGTACCTCAATCCAAAATCTGCGTTGTCATCTTGTTTAATATGTTATGAATTGAGAATTTTTCTTGCACTCTCATCATTCACATCTGAACAATGGGGGATACCTGTCTCCTTGGCAGTTTCTCTGTTACCGGCAAAAATTTCCTGTCGGGTGATCTGATTCATGGAAAATTTTCTTGCCCCGGCCATGAGCTGTTGCAGACCACACCCGAGTTTGTCTGCCAGGGTATAGAAGGCAATGGCACTGTAGGGGATATTTTTCATTTCATCTTTGCCCAGCTTTTTCTCCAGATCATGGTACCCGGCAAAAATTTCATCCACGGTTTTGCCTTCCTGGAGAACCGTTTTGGGAAGCTCATTCCAGTTACCGTTCACAGCGGGTCTTCTTTCTGGATTCAATGCACCTTCAATGTTGGCACCAAGGAAACCCGGTATCATGATTGCCCTGCCCATGCAGATCAGTTTTGTGTAAGGAGCACCTAGGGCTAGGGCCTTGAAAATATGATCTTCCAAAGCAAAACCACCGGCAAAGGACATGTCCACCACGCTTTTTCCCTTGGCAGAAAGAATACTGGCATATTGATGGGCCTTTGAATGTAGGTTGATGGATGGAACGCCCCAGCTTTGCATCATATTCCATGGACTCATTCCGGTTCCACCGCCGGAACCGTCAATGGTCAGAAGATCAAGATTGGCATCTGTGGAAAATTTAATGGCCATGGCAAGCTCTTCCATGCCATAAGATCCTGTTTTAAGGGTTATTCTTTCAAATCCAAGGCTCCGAAGATATTCCACGCTGTTCATGAAATCTTCCCGGACTTTTTCCACACTGTCAAGCTCAGTTCCACCCAACCGGCTGTGACGGGCAAATGATTTTATGGCACCTTGTTCAAACCCTTTCTTAACCTCAGCCAGTGAGGGATCCGGGTCCACCACATAACCCCTCTCTTTCAAAAATAGGGCATAATCAAGGCTTTGTACCTGTATTTCTCCACCAATATTTTTTGCTCCCTGACCCCATTTTAGCTCAATAATACATTTATCGCCATATTTCTCCACAACATATTCTGCAACACCGTTGCGGGTGTCTTCCACATTCAATTGAACAATAATTGCACCATAGCCGTCATAATATCTGAGATAGGTGTCTATTCTGCGGTCCAGTTCCGGTGCACTTTTAATTTTTCCTTTTTTTTCACCACCGGAATTGATCTCTGATTTCCTGTCAACACCCACAACATTTTCACCAATAACAACGGGAATACCAATTAAGGCTCCGCCTATGGCAAAGCCGTTCCAGTATTTTTCAGCAATAAAAGTAGAACCCAGAGCCCCTGTCATTATGGGCATGCGTATTTTTGTTTTTTTCTTTTTGCCAAATTCTGTTTCCAGGCTGACATTGGGGAAAATGCTGTCGTCCGGACTGTTGGTAAGATTTCCGGGAAGGCCATGGGCACCATAGGCATAGCCCTGAATTCTTAAAGAATTGTAGGAAACCCCCACATGGGTTGTATTGTTTGCACCGGCAGTGACCAGCCCGAAGCTTCTGGGATAAAGTAGTTTTCTTCCCACCATGCTTGAAAGCCAGGTTTCACATTTGCCTTTGCAGTCGGCTCGGCACAAGGTGCACAGGCTCGACTCTGCGGTGTTACCTCGGTTGCTTGTTCCCAATACATCATTACCCTTTGAAAATCGCATGTCCATGACTGAGTCTCCTTTTGTTTGTGATTCTCGACGATACGTTTTGTGACTTGTTCCGGCATTCTTCATATCCCCTTGAAATTACCTGAGACTTTTTTGAGGTAAGGGTACATAAGATTCTGATATTATAGTTAAAATTTTAAATTTAAAAATTATGTATTCACCTGTTGTCTTCCCAGGGCATCAAAATGAAAACGCCTCATTGAGCATTTGTTTTTTTGGTTTATCTTTTTTGTCAGGGTTTAAATTTGTCAGGGTTTAAAAAAACAAAACGGCGTCTTTCCGGAATAAAACCGAAAAAAGACGCCGTCGTCGTTTATCTATGTTTAAGTTTCCAGCACGTCATTGTGCTTCGAACTTAATTTTATATAAATAGATTTAGCCTTAATAATTTTTTATGTCAATACAAAATATAAATAATATCTCAACTTTCGGTGTTCGCCTTTCGTGGTGGGGTCATTCTTGCCTTATTGAGATTTGTGTTGCAGCTTGTCTTGAAGCACAGTCTGTTGTCAAAAGCAAAAAGCCTGTTAAAAAATGCAACCTTTAATAGCACAAGCCTGACCCTCACCACCCTTGCCCATGTTGCGACCAAGGGTTACATAATGAAGCTTAAGCCCCCCTTAAATGGGCTTAAGCTTTGACAGATCTCTTGATTTCAGGTTTTCAAAAGGTGGGTTTGCTCTCAAGTGAATGTTTTAATGGTATGATTCTCTTGTTTGAATGATATGTGAAGCGTTAAGGGATAACTTCGCTCTGTTCCCTGGATCGCATTCCCAGTTTAATTCATGCAATACTGCTCTATGATGTCATTTAGTTTTTCCGTTAATCGGGCAGATCCTCCGGTCTGACCAGAAAATGAACCATGGTTTCATCGGTGCCCATCATTTCCGACAGATGTCCGAATAATCCCTTTGCCTTGCGATCCACCTCCATGAATACCTGCAGGGTATCCGGGAAGGGTTTAAATACCAGTTCAATTTCTTCCAGTCGATTTTTAAATGTTCCCCGGTCCGGCTTCAGCTCGAATTCCTGCACAAAGGGAACCCGTAAATCCATGACCAGCGGTGCCGGTTCACAGGTCACCTCATTGATACGAAATCCCAGGGTCTTGGCACTTTCAATGACCTGTGCAGCCATGGGATGTAAGGAAACCTTGATGTCGTCCCGGTCCCCGGGGTCCAGTGACATCTTTATATCCAGACCTGTTTCCACCCAAGTGGTGGTTTTTCCCATGGTGGCCGGGGTATCATAGGGGAGTATGAAATCAAGATCAAAGGAAAGCACCTCCTCCGGGGCCAGTGTAAAGGGTTGGGAGAGCTGACGGGATATGATTTCAGCTACCCGGGTGATATTGACTGTTTTGCCGTCTTCATCTTCCGTGGCCTTTACGTCAATCTCATCTTCATAGGTGCTTTTGATGGTCAGGTAAATGGCGTCGATTTCCTGGGCAACACTTCCCCCGGTGATGTTAACAACCCCTGTAACCGGTTCTCCGGGAATAAATGTTTTATTATAAAGTGTTGTTTCCACCGTTGCTGCGCCAATGCCGATCTTGGAAAGCATTTGTTTAAAAAATGACATGGATCAGATCCTTTCCGGGGGTGTTCCCGTCTGGTTTTTGTTTTGCACAATCCCAAGCATAACCCGGTATGGACCCGGGGTGCCGGGGGGCAGCAATCCCACGCGGTCTCCATCCTGGAGGATGGTGTCAAAGGGTTTAATAAGACCGTTGACAAAAACCCCTTCCACCTCCTCGGGCAGTAAATTCAATCGGCTCACCAGTGCTTTTGATGTGATTCCCCGGGGGATTTCCAGGGAGACATTGTAGCAGTCAAATCCATTTTTTTTTAATTTTTTCTGTAAAAAGGAGAAAGCATTTAATGTGATGGTGATGCCGGACGCAGTTTCATTTTTTGGGGTTTCGCTAAGTCTTGACATAATTAATTATTTCCTTTGACAAATATGGCCTCCATGAGTCGGATTCTATCCTCATCAAGGTTGGCGCTCATGGTGTTGCCGAATGCCATGCCATGATCTCCAAAGATGATATGGGGCCCCAGTGGGGATGGCTTGTCCATCTTTTTTTCAAAGGCTGTTTTGACCCGACTCCACCATGTTTTTGCCTGGTCCGTGCAATCTGTTGCAAAATTGCAGATAAAATTGTGTTTGGTCAGCAGATCGGACATTTCCGGCCAGGGGATCAGAAAGGAGATGCTTGCCCTGTCCGCCCAGGGTACGGGCAGGTGGATGGGGGTTGTCGTACCCTGGACAATTTCATGGAGCACCAGGATGCCGCCGGGCTTCAGGATGCGTTTAAATTCACCAAACACAGCATTTTTGTCCTTGATGTTCATCAGTGTGTGCTGGCACCATACGGCATCAAAGGTCTCTGCCCCAAGGCCGGTGTCCACAATATCGCCCGGGGTGTAGGTGATGGTATCGGTCAAGTCCGTTGACCGGGTAAGAGCCTGTGCCACGTCAATGAACTCCGGCACCAGATCCATGCCGGTGATGTTGAATTGGCATTCCCGGGCCAGGAGTCGGCAGGACCCCCCGATGCCGCATCCGGCATCCAGGACGGCGGCCCCGGGGGGAAGGGCTGTTTTCCGGGCCAGCTCCAGGGTGGCCACGTGTCCCCCCGTGTGCAGTTGATCAATGGTGGACAGATCTTTAAGATCCAGTTTGTCGGGATTTTTTCCACTTTGTTCCAGGGCGGAGAAAATTCTGGTACAAAGTGCGTCAGAACCATAATGCTGTTTAATATCAGTGTCCATGGGAAGTCCTTTATCCATTTAAAAGTTCGATGGTGCCAAATATATACGGTGCCGGATTTTTGGGATTGATCACAAGCCTGACTTCACCCCAAGGTGGTCTAATTTGTTACCAGATCCTGTTTGTCTTTTGAACCTCTTATACGTTGATCATGTTATTCGTCAGCGCCTTTAATGTAAAGACCCCGACTGATGTTTCGGATCTTTTTTTTCTGTTTTGCCTGCTGGATGATGCTGCGTATCTTTGTATCGGCAATACCGGTACGTTCCTTTATCTCCTTGAATCCCACACCATTAACCCTTCTGCGCCGGATCATGTTCACCACCACATCGTAGTCTGTGGCGTTTTTTAAAGCTTTGCTTTCCACTGGTGACGGTGGTGCCGCTTTTTTAGAGATGTGCAATTCTGGTGGTGTTGGCTGTTGTGTCGGTCTTGCGGAACTCGGGACTTTCTTGCCCCCGGAACGTTTGGTGGATGTGCTGCAAGACTGTGGTTTCGCCGGGGAAACAGTACGGGCAAGTTTTTTAATGGGTACCGGTGACGGAGGTGAAGGCAGGTCCATGTCAATGCCAAAGGTGGCTGAAAGATCTGCTTCACTGATGATGCGACCAGAGGTTTTTGTTTTTGCCCGTTTCAGAAGTGTTTTGGCCTCGTCCTTGACGGCCTGGGATACCAGCTCGGTCATTTTAACCCCCCGGAGGGTGAAAAAAAGAGACGGATCCTGGTCCAGCCTTGCCCCCACGCCGTAAAGGGTGGCGGCCACATGCTTGCACATGTAGGCACTGTCCGGGCAGGAGCAGTTGAAATGTATTTCAGCCGGTGCCGGAAAGATGCCGCTGCTGGGTTGGGTTAACAGAGTCTCCATGGTTTTGGGAAGTTTGCCGTCCATGATGGTCTGGAGGGAATCAATCTGGCCCCGGCATTCGGAAATGATCGTCTGCCACACCTGTGATTTTATCTTCTTGATTATAATTTCAACCTCATAGGGTCTGGATGTGGAGCCCTGAACCAGGGAAAGGATTTCTCCCTCCTTGATTTTAAGATCCAGCACAGACCCATGGCGCACATAGGAGCGGCCCCTGCCGATGCGGTTGGAATAGTCTGCATAGCTTTCCAGATTTTTATTCCAGGAGATGCCCCACCAGGAACAGGCAATTTTCCTTCCCTTTATCTCAACGGGGGAGATGTCGGGATTTTTTTTCTTCAGCTGCTGGATTTTCTTTTCAGCTTTTGCCCTTCTTTCCCCGACACTGACATATTCAGGGTAGCCATAATCGTGTCGTCTTCTATATCGACTCATTCTTTTGTTCCATTTTAAATTTTCAGTGTGAACAGCTCCATGAGTTCCCTGTTATCCATGGCGGTGACCCATGTGCCCTGGGAGTCGGAGATAATTTCTTCTGCCAGCTTTTTTTTCTGTTCAATCATCAGATCGATTTTTTCTTCAATGGTTCCCCGGGAGATAAACTTGTGCACGATCACCTTTCGGGTCTGGCCAATGCGAAAGGCCCTGTCCGTGGCCTGGTTTTCCACCGCCGGATTCCACCACCGGTCAAAATGGATCACATGGTTTGCCCGGGTAAGATTTAACCCGGTTCCTCCTGCCTTGAGAGAGAGTACCATAAAGGGGCAATATGCCCTTCCCTGGAATTTATCAATGGCTTCTTGCCGTTTTTTAATATTGATTCCCCCGTGGATAATGCCCCCTTGATGTTGAAATACGGTGGAAAGAAAGGTTTGAAGGGGGGTTACCATCTCCTTGAACTGGGTGAAAACCAGCACCCGTTCCCGTTTGGAATGGATGGTATCACAGATTTCTCCCAGCCGTATAAATTTTCCGCTGTCTGCGGGGACAAAATCCCCTGTGCCAAGATATTGATCCGGGTGATTGCAGATCTGTTTGAATTTCATGAGGGCGGAAAGGACAAGGCCTTTTCTCTGGATACCGTCATCAACGTCTTCCAGGCGTTTTTCAATCTCTGCGGCAAAGTCGATGTAGAGCACCCGCTGTTTTTTGGACAGCTCCGGGAAGGTGCGCATCTCCACCTTGTCCGGCAGCTCCGGTGCGATGCGTTTGTCGGTTTTCATGCGTCTTAGAATATAAGGGGATACCACCTGTTTTAATCGGGCATACCCTGCGGGTTCTTTTTTCAGCTTTTTTGAAAATGCCTTGAATTCTGCCATGTTGCCCAAAAGGCCAGGGTTCATAAAGTCAAACAGGGACCACAGATCTGACAATGCATTTTCAATGGGGGTTCCGGTCATGGCGATACGGGTATCGGAATGGAGCAGTTTTACGGTTTTGGATTGCCGGGTGGAAGGGTTCTTTATGGCCTGGGCTTCATCCAGAATGAGGGTTCTCCAGTGAAATTGCTGGAGGGCCTTGTTGCGCTGGACCATGGCGTAGGTGGTGATGACCAAATCAAATTTTTTCCATGGGGGGGGCTTTTTGCCGGATTGCCCTGTTTTTTTGTATTCGGGGTGTTCCATGAAATAGTCAAGGTCCGGGAAAAATCTATGGATTTCTCCTTCCCAGTTGGATAAAAGGGAGGCGGGTACCACCAAAAGGGAGGTCTGGCCGGGTTCCCTGGCCTTTAAGGTGCTTAAAAAAGCCAGCACCTGGATGGTTTTTCCAAGGCCCATGTCATCGGCCAGGCAGGCTCCGAATCCCAGGCTGTCCAGAAAGGCAAGCCAGTTCAACCCCATCTGCTGGTAGGGGCGAAGGGTGGCCAGAAAATTTTTGTCTGGTTTAATCTCGTTGATACGCTCAGGGTTTTTCAGGGTCGAAAACACCTGTTCCAGCCATTCTCCATTGCCGATTTGAAGGTCCGGGAGAACCGTGTCAACAGAGCCGGTGAGTCGGTGGGGATGAAGTTGCAGCTGAAGGGCCTCAAAGATGGACAATTCCCTGTTACCCACAAGCCCCATGGCCGTTTCATAGGCATCAAGCAGTTTTTGCAGCCGTTCCTGATCCACCTCAATCCATCTGTTTTTGATCCAGGCAAGCCCCTGGGTCTGGTTGAGCAAGGTCTTGATCTCCTCTTTGGTGAGGGGATCTTCCCCGAGGAAAAGGCCTACGTCAACGGTTACAAGGGCCTCAATTCCCACAACAGACGGTGGTTTGCCCCCAAGGCTGATCTTCAGTGAGGGGGTTGTCCCCTTTTTTTTCCACCAGTCGGGAATGCGGCAGATGATGCCAGCGTGTTCAAAGGATTCCAGTTGTTTTAAAAATTCAAAAGCCTCCCCGGCATCCCAGGCCAGATGGTGAAAAAGTTCTCCTGAGTCCAGAAGTGTCTTTAAAAGATGGCTTGATCTTGCTGCGGCATGGACGGTGGTCAAAAGTTCCAGCAGCTGTTCAGGGTTGTCCCGATGGGCCTCCAGCGCCCAATGGAGGGGGCGGTGTTTACCTGGATTGGCGGCTTCCGGAGTGTAGGTGGCAAGGAACTGAAAGGGCAGGGTATCGTCCTTGCGCTCCACCAGGTGAAAATAGACCCTTCCTGCCAGATGGATGTGGGGGCTGAACCCATGGAGATATTCCGACACGCTGAGGGACGATTCTCCGATTCCCCGGTTAAAGCCCTGGTTCATCTCCTGCCACAGATGGGTCATAAACGCCAGGTCCAGGTATTCGGCACCAATCATCAGGGGGGCTGCGGCTAAAAGATTTTCCAGGGTCTGGTTGTCCCAGGGCACCGCTGACTGATCACGGATCTCTTCCAGGGCCGGCATTTTTTTAAGGGATTCCACAAAGGTCCGGGCCAGATGCCTGAAAAAATCAAGGGAGGGTTCAAGGGCGATACCGGCATCGGAGCAGCCCAGAAAGAGCAGCCACTGGTCTTCGTTAGCGGTATATTTGTTAAAAATTTCCTGGTTAAGAAGTTGCTGTCTTTTGCCCGGTCGCTGGGGACTGCTTTCCCAGGTGAGGCGCAGCTCCTGGGTGGGCATGATTTCCACGTTGAGTTCGCTGCGGGAGGATGTGGTGGTATCAGTGAGCATTGAAAATCCCTTTGCTGGGTATCTTTGTCTGGTTTGAATACATTGGCCCTTTCTACCAGAAACTGAATTAAAAAATCAAGACATCGGCAATGGGCGCATTCCCAATCCCTCCCCGTTATGTCAAAACAGTTGAATTTGGGGTGCTGGCCGGATATTTACAATAATACTTGCCTTGCGTTTGAATTTCTATTGGTTTACTATCACTCATTGGTGAGTGGGGTTACCCTTGATTGTTTTTTTTGCGTCGCTGTTCTTTTGTAATGCGAGCCCAACAGACTGCTTATCATTTAATGATCTGACAGGAGTTTTATGCCCTTAGTTCGCATTCGCTATCAAACTTTGGAGTTTGGAGACACGGATATTCATGTTCGGACCTTACGGGACAACCAGCAGTATGCCGATGCAGATGGCAGAGCTGAAAAACTGGGGATCTCATCTGCCAACTGGCCGCTGTTTGGCGTTATCTGGGCCTCGGGCCAGATTCTGGCTCGCCTGATGTTTCACCATGACGTGGCCGGTAAGCGTATTTTGGAGGTGGGCTGCGGGATTGGCCTGGCAAGTCTGGTGTTGAATCACCGCCTGGCAGATATAACTGCCACTGACTATCATCCCGAGGTTGAATCTTTTCTTTTAAAAAATGTTATGCTCAATAACGATAAAAAAATTCCGTTTGTTAGGACGGGCTGGGATGACAAGGTCAGCAATCTGGGATTGTTTGACCTGATTATCGGCAGTGATCTTCTCTACGAAAGTGGCCACGTTGATTCCTTGTCCGATTTCATTGATCAGCATGCAGGTTTTCATTGCGATGTGGTTCTGGTTGATCCGGGGCGGGGTCACCATGCCCGATTCAGCAAAAAAATGGTAGCTCTGGGATACAGTCACAGCCAGAGAAAATATACGGATGCAGACGCTATATTGCCACCGTTTGGGGGGCGGATTCTGACTTACAAGCGATAGGTTCTTCAGGTTCTTCGGATTTGGGTCTAAATTGAAAAAAATATGGAATCAATTGAATTAAAAGGAGGCGTTTTATGAATGTAACCTTTTATGGTGGTGTCAGGGAAGTGACCGGCTCCATGCACATGGTCAGTACAGACAACGACAGGATACTTTTGGACTGCGGGCTTTTTCAGGGGCGCAGACAGGATGCAGGGGAAAAAAACAGGGTTATGCCCTTTGATCCTGCCATTCTGACCAATGTGGTGCTTTCCCATGCACACATTGACCATTCGGGCAGAATTCCCCTGCTGGTGAAAAAAAATTTCAACGGGCAGATCGTAACCACCCGTGCCACCCAAGACGTATGCGGTTATCTGCTGCCGGATTCTGCCCATATTCAGGAATCCGATGCCGATTATCTCAACTATAAGACGGCGCGTACCGCCCTTCGTACCCATGGAAAAAAAGGACTGGCAGATGACCTTACCAACCGGGAGAGCAGCCATATTAAAAAGTTGCTCAAAGAGGGAAATAACCGGCTCAATCGTCAGACAATACTTGAACTTGGTAATCAGTATGGGTTAAAGCAGATAGACCCACTTTATAGAGAAGAAGACGCCCGTCTTGCGCTGGGCTTTTTTTCCGGTGTACCCTATAGAACCCCCATTACCATCGGGGAAGACATGACCTGCACTTTCTACGAGGCCGGTCATATCCTTGGGTCCGCCATCACTATTGTGAGGTATGGGAAAGGGGCTGAACACAAAACCATCTGTTTCACCGGGGATCTGGGAAGATTCGGGATGCCCATTTTAAAAGATCCCTGCACCGACTTCAACGAAGAAGATAGAAACATAGATCTTTTGATCACGGAAAGCACCTATGGGGATCGCCTCCATGAAACTGCGGAAGACCTCCACACTCGAATGATCAAAGAACTTAATGGTGCCCATGACAGAAAAGGATCTGTGGTGATTCCCTCCTTTGCCCTGGGCCGGGCCCAGGAGATCCTTTATGTTATCCACGATCTGTATGAAAAAGGACTTGTTCCCCGCATGCCGGTATATGTGGACAGTCCCCTCACAGCGTCTTTGACCAAAGTGTTTGGGGAGCATCCGGAGCTCTACGATAAGCAGACCCACAAGGCCTTTCTTGAAAAAGGACTCAATCCATTTTTGTTTGACAAGGTCAATTTTGTCAGTTCCGTGGATGAATCCATGGAATTAATGCGGGAAAAGAAATCATGCATTATCATTTCAGCATCGGGTATGTGCGAGGTGGGGCGTGTCCTTCACCATCTGCGATACAGAATTCATAACCCGAATAATACCATTCTCATTGTGGGATTCATGGCCGAGCATACCCTGGGACGTCGGATTCTTGAACTGGGTCAGGCCTATGAGAAAAAGGGTGGAAAGGGAGATGCCCCCCTGGTAAGAATTCTGGGCAAAGAGTATCCTTTAAAAGCCCGTGTGGTACGTCTGGGGGGGTTCAGTGCCCACGCTGACAAAAATGAAATGATGCGTTTTTTCAAGCAATCCAACCTGAAGATCAAACGGGCTGCTGTGGTGCACGGTGAAGAAAAGGTATCTCTGAAGTTTGCAGACCTGCTAAACGACCAGGGCATCGCCGCCAGGGTTCCCCGATTTGGCGAAACCATACGGGTGTAATTTCTTGGGAATTGATCACAACAAAAATCTGATCTCACTTCCAAAGTGGCCGGGGTTGTGATCAAATTCTCTTTTGACCATTATCAATGATATTCTTGATTTTTCTAAAATTGAAGCCGGAAAACTGGAGGTTGAAAGCATTCACTTTAATCTTCCGGCCCTGGTGGACGATGTGGCCCGGATGATGGCACACCATGCCCATTCCAAAGGTCTTGAACTGATTATTGATGTGTCAGATGATGTGCGTCCGGATGTCATCTCTGATCCCAGCCGAATCCGCCAGATATTAACCAATTTGATCTTAAATGCTCTTAAATGCAGTGAAGTTCACCAACAGGGAGCGCACTTCTGGTTTGATTTGAAGTTGAAGAAAACCAGGGGGGCACGCACGGTCACCAGGGCACCAGCCTTCGGACTCCAGACTTTCGGGGATTAATTGTGGATGATAATGCCAATAACCGTAAACTGCCGGCCCATCAGGGGACCTGCTGGGGAGATACCCAGCTGGCAAGGGAGGCTGGGATTGGCATTTACCTGACCAAACCGGTTTGTCAGATAGACTTTTATAACAGCCTGGTGGCGTTGATGCGGGGAGATCCGACTGAAGGCACCTGAAGATGCCGGGCGGGTGGCTGAACGTATCCAGCGCTTTCTTTCAAAACCGTTTATGATTGACAACAAAGAGGTCTTTGTTTCAGTCAGTATCGGGATCAGCCTTTCCCCCATGGATGGATTCACGGCGGAAATATTGATGAAACATGCTGATGTGGCAATGTATCATTCCAAAGAAAATGGGAAGAATTGTTTCCAAATTCTATGATAAATCCCTCAATATCCGGGTAGGGCGCATTCCCATTTTTCCGGTTTGGTCACAATATGGTTTATTTGTCATAGTTGGTGGGGCCAATGGGGTCAGGCTTGTGTTATTGTGCTTTTGACAACTACTTGTGTTTCAAGATAAATTTCAACAAAAGCGCACATAACGCAAGCCTGACCCCTCTGTGATTAATCCTCGAACCGGGAAAATGGGAATGCGCCCTCCGGGTAAGGGAAAAATTGAATTTGAAAACAATGTGCGAAAGTTCGTTTTAAATCAAGAATTTATGCTTTGCTGTCATTGTTCAGCCCGGCGGTTTCATCGGAAAAATTTTTAAAAATGCTCCTTGGCAAGGAGGTACTTTTAAATGAATTTTGAAAAACGGGTTTTCGGGATTCTCAGGAGGACAGGCATTGGTTTGCTGGTGTGCCTTTGTCTGTGCCAGCTGATGTTCCCTTTTTTTATCAATGCAAAAGAGGTGAAAACAGATGGGTTTAGGATCGGCTTTCATTTCTGGAAATCGGGGGATATCTATGAAGACGCATTCCAGGGGGTGATTGACGGCCTGAAGCTGGATGGCATGAGCTATACGCCCTTTATTTTTCACTCCCATCGAGATGGGGCACTGGCACGTAAAAATTTAATGCAAATGGAGGGCATGGGCTTTGATCTTATAATTTCCTTTTCTTCTGCCGGTATTCGTATTGCCCAATCCATGGCATTGCAGACACCGGTTATTGCAACGGTGATCAACCATCCCATCAGTCTGGGGATGCAAAGGGGAGAAAATCGCAACAAAATTGCCCTCACCGGAACCAGCTATTATGTGGATACTGAAAAACAACTGAATCTTTACCGGGAGATCTGCCCTCATTTGTCCCGGGTGGGGATGATCTACGACAGCAATAATCCTGCGGGATATCTGGCGGAAGAACCCTTGATGCGAAAAGCGTGTGAAAACTTGGGCCTGTCTTTCTTTTCCCGGGGTGTTGTGGCCCCAACGGACCTCACCGAAGCCACCCGGCAGCTTGTGAAAAACGGAGTTGACGTTATCGTTATTCCCACCAATCAGGAGCTGTACGCCCTTCTGGACGCGGTTTTTAAAATAACCATTCCCCTTAAAATTCCTGTGGTTTCCATGAGTAAACAGGGGGTTGATTCCGGTGCGCTGGCTGGCTTGTTCGGAGATGCGTATAAACTGGGGCGGCTCCTGGTGCCCATTGCCAGGCAAATCCTGGTGGATAAAACTAAACCTTCGGACATTCCCTTTGCCTTTATTCCGGAACCCGATCTGATCATTAACCTTAAATACGCCCAGGACCTGGACTATGAATTCAGCCCTGCCATTCTGGGGCGGGCGGCCATTATTCTGGATTGATGCCCATGAATCTGAAAAAACAGATTTTTCTGATTGCCGTTTTCACCATTACTGCCGTTGCCGTCATTGGGTTTGTGAGCTGGCATAAAAAAAATGCCTTCATCACCAGTGAAATCCGTGAATTCCAGGAAAAGCAGTTGTCCTATTTAAAACAGGTGGTGGACACCGTTGAGATGCGTTTTAATAACCTGTACGACGATCTTTACGCTCTTTCCCAGCGGGTGGAAGTTCAGTCTTTAAAGAAAAACACCTGCATGCTCAACATGATTCAGATTTTCAATAGAAATCAACGTCTGATGAAGGCCATCTACAGGGTGGATGCCAACAATGTCATTCGCTACGCCTACCCCCTCCAGGACTGCCCGGTGAGCGCTCTCAGGAGATTATGGGGATCATGGAACAGATGACACAGGGAGAAACCGGGGTGGGACGATATGCCTATGCCATCCACGACAATGTAACTGCAGAGGTTACAAAACTGGTGGCGTTTAAACCTCTTAATCTCCCCCATCAGACATGGTCAATTGCGATTTCCAATCTTTTAAAAGAAGTAGTGGCTCCTCTGAATCAGGCGGTGAAACAGCAGCGGTTTTATGTGATCAGCTTGTTTTTCATTGTGTTATCCATGGGAGCCATGGCCATTTTGCTCATTACTCGAAACCATGCTTTGCAGATGCGGCGGTTACGTGCCAAGGAAAAAGAAAATCTGCTCATCCGGGAAGAATGGCAATTTACCTTTGATGCCATCGACACGATGATTGTTCTGTTGGACAGGGATTTTAAAATCATTCGAGCCAATAAGACCACGGCGGTCATGTGTGACCTTTCCATGGCGGATCTGCCGGGTAAATTTTTGCCGGATCTGCTCTTTGATCAGGGCATGGGGGATGATGAAAACCCCATTCTTCTGGCCTGTACCACGGGGAAACCCAATTCCGGAAAAATCAGAAGCAGCCGGTTGAACAAGTTGCTGTTGTTCACGGCTTTGCCAATGGAACCGGACCATTCCGGGGATAGACTTGTGGGCAGATCCATTGAAATAATCTGTTACGCAAAGGATATCACGGCAATGGAAGATATTCAGGAGCGGTTGAACCGGGCCCAGAAAATGGAATTTATCGGATTGATGGCCGGGGGCGTGGCCCATGACCTGAACAATCTTCTTTCTGGTATAGTGGGCTATCCGGAACTGCTTCTCATGGATCTTCCCGAGGATAGTGCATTTCGATCTCCCCTGCAAGCCATTCAGAAATCCGGCAAGCGGGCCGCTGATGTGGTGGCGGATCTGCTCACGGTTTCCCGGGGCATTGCGGTGGAAAGAGTCGTTTCTGATGTGAATCGGCTAATCCACGAACAGCAAAATACCCCTGAATTTCAGAAGCTGAGGCAAGATTATCCTGAGATCCTGTGGACAATGGATCTTGCACCGGATGTACATCGGATTCGGTGTTCGCCCGTGCATATTAAAAAATGCTTCATGAATATCATGGCAACGGCAGCTGAATCCATAAACGGGGAAGGGCGGGTTCTTGTTTCCATCCGGAATACTTACGTAAAGGACCCCCTGGACGAAAACCAGTCCATGGAAACAGGGGACTTTGTGGTGATTCAGATTTCAGACACGGGATCATCCATTTCCCAGATGGATCTGAACCGGATCTTTGAACCTTTCTACACCCGGAAAACCATGGGCAGAGGTGGCACTGGACTTGAACTTGCCGTGGTGTGGAATATAATTAAGGAGCACGACGGTGGTGTCATGGTTACCTCCGATGCTCTGGGGACCACGTTCATGCTGTACCTGCCGGCGGCGAGTGATGTGCCCATGGAGGCAAAGACATACCAGGGGGAAGATTTTGATTCAGTGAGGGGTAATGGTGAAACCATACTGGTGGTGGATGATGAACCCCAGCAACGGGATATTGCCCAGAGAATGCTTAGTCTGCTCGGGTATGCGCCCCATGCCCTGGCATCCGGAGAAAAGGCCGTTGAATATATCCGTGGGGCCAAAGTTGATTTGTTGGTTCTGGATATGGTCATGGACCCCGGTATGAATGGCCGTAGAACCTATGAAGCGATCCTTGAAATACATCCGGCCCAGAAAGCCATTATTGCCAGTGGTTTTTCTGAAAATGACGAAGTAAAGAAGGCCTTGTCTCTGGGAGCAGGTTTCCTGCTTAAGAAACCTTACACACTCCATCAGTTGGGAACGGCAGTTAAGGCAGAACTGGCAGGTTGATCCTGTTTGTATTCATCCCCTGTAAAACCCCTTCTCGGTTGTGATCCGGTTCTGGTTTTTTGTCATCATAATTCCTTGACAAGACCTTACAAAAATTGTAGAAAAAGAATGACTGAGCGCTCGTTCAACAACCTTCATGGTTCACTGGAGACGAAGCCATTTTGAAACGTAACCAAAAAGATAAGCTGATGGATGACAATGGGGTTCCCACCCAGATAAAAAATCCGGACCTTGTCCGTGAAAGGCGACGTCAGATTGTCGATTCCACGGTACATTTGTTTGTGGAACATGGGTATCATAAAACCACCACCCGCATGATTGCAAAGGAAGCAGGTTTTTCCATTGGATCATTGTATGAATATGTGGGCTCCAAAGAGGACGTCCTTTATCTGGTGTGTGAGGCCATTCACATTGAGGTGAACAAGGCCGTTGAAGAAACCCTGTCCTGCTCGGAACAGGGTACAAACACCCTGGCCGAAGCAATCCGTGAATTTTTTCTGGTGTGTGAAAGAATGAATGATCATATCCTTCTGATGTACCAGGTAACCCAGTTTCTTCCGGATAAATGGAAGGCAAAGGTGCTGGAAAATGAGCTTGGCATCACGGATATCTTTATCAGTCTGCTTGCCCGTCTTTCCGGGAAAGGCAACATTCCCTGCCTTGATTCCAATGTTATTTCCCTTGTGGGGCACAATATCTCCGTGCTGGGACAGATGTGGGCATTCAGACGATGGTATTTGGCCCGGACATTCACCATTGAAGACTATATTAATTTGCAGACGGATTTTATTCTGGGGTTGATTTTCCAGCCTCCGGGACCGTGATGCATTACAAGGCCTTATCCCCGGCTGACTTGACTCACATATTTTGACAAACAATGAAAAAGAGCGTATCGGTATTTCGGTACCCCTTTTTTCATAGCAAAAATAATCAAGCCTCAAAATAAAACCTTCGCTGGCTTAGAGTTGGTTGAAAATTAACCGGTATACAGTGCTGTATATTGTGTTGTTAAGATGTCAAATGGTCGACCTATGGACATTTTAAACATGAGCTGATACGAAACTGACGAAGGAATTAAAAAAGGAGATGTGATGAGTGTTCCTGAAGAGATCTATAAACCTGTGAATGCGGTAAGGGTGGTTACAGCCACCGCCCTTTTTGACGGCCATGATGCCTCCATTAATATCATGCGGCGAATGCTCCAGGATTCCGGTGCGGAGGTTATCCACATCGGCCACAGCCGATCTGCCGAAGAGGTGGTGCAGGCTGCCATTGAAGAGGATGCCCAGGGACTTGCCGTGTCCAGCTACCAAGGCGGTCATGTGGAGTTTTTCAAGTATATTGTGGATCTGCTCAAAGAGAAAAATGTTCCCCACATTAAGGTGTTCGGCGGTGGGGGCGGAGTTATCATTCCTTCGGAAATAAAAGAACTCCAGGCCTATGGGGTTACCCGGATTTATTCTCCGGAAGACGGGGCCAAAATAGGTCTCCAGGGCATTATCAATGATCAGATGCGAAGGATGGATTTTTCCACAGTGAACCTTGACAGTATTGATTACGACAAACTCACTGTTAAAGAAAAATACATCACGGCCAATACCATCACTGCGGTGCAGGAAGCCAAGCTTAAAAATGACGGTTCCCTTGGCCCCATCATGGAACGTCTTGCAAACCTGAAGGGCAGTCATACCCCTCCGGTGATCGGTATCACAGGCACCGGCGGTGCAGGAAAATCATCTCTCACCGATGAACTGATTCTTCGAATCCTGCGGGATCTCACCGAAGTCAATGTGGCCATTATCAGCTGCGACCCCTCCCGGAGAAAAACCGGTGGTGCCCTGCTTGGCGATCGTATTCGCATGAACGCCATTGAGACAGGCCGGGTCTATATGAGGTCCCTTGCCACCCGGGAAGCCCAGTCTGAATTGCCGGCCTCCCTGCCGGAAGCCATTGCCGTTGCCAAGGCGTCGGGATACGACATCATCATTGCAGAAACCGCAGGCATCGGCCAGGGGGATTCCAGGATCATTGATCTGGTGGACATTGCCATCTATGTCATGACCGCAGAATTTGGTGCGCCCTCCCAGCTGGAAAAAATCGACATGCTGGATTATGCAGATCTGGTGGTGGTGAATAAATTTGAAAAACGCGGCAGTGAGGATGCGGTGCGGGACGTGCGAAAACAGGTCCAGCGCAATCGCAAGGCCTGGACCACACCATTGGATGAAATGCCGGTGTACGGTACCATTGCCTCCCGGTTTAATGACGACGGAGTCACGGCCTTTTATCATGGCCTCCTGGATCTTTTAAATGAAAAAATGGGGAAAGGCTTTGTTTCCAGTATCCCCAGAACCGATGTCACCTGCTCCAGTTCCAAAACCATTATTATTCCGCCGGAACGCACCCGGTATCTTGCCGAAATTGCCGACACTGTGCGCAATTATCATAAGCACACCGAAGAACAGGCGGATGCCGTTCGAAGGGTGTGGCACCTCAAAGAGTCAGAGAAAAGTTTTGAGGGAGTGGATCTGACAGATGTGGTGATTCAGTTTAAGGATGCCATTGCCGGTGCCGAGGCAGACATTGATGCGGAAACAAAAAAAATACTGGAAGAATGGGAGACCGTGAAAGAGGCCTATGCCAAGGATGAATTATCCTACCAGGTGCGGGGCAGGGAAATCAAGTTGCCTTTATATACAGAGTCTTTGAGTCATTCTAAAATTCCCAAGGTGTGCGTGCCCGGATATAAAGACCCGGGGGAGGCACTGAAATGGATGCGAAAGGAAAATGTTCCCGGGCATTATCCTTACACCGCCGGTGTGTTTCCTTTGAAACGGGTGGATGAAGACCCCACCCGCATGTTTGCAGGGGAGGGGGGACCCGGAGATACCAACAAACGATTTAAACTGCTTTCTAGTACTTATCCGGCCAAACGGTTGTCAACCGCTTTTGATTCGGTGACGCTGTATGGGTATGACCCTGCGGTTCGGCCCGATATATACGGTAAAATAGGTAATTCCGGGGTGAGCATCTGTACCCTGGAAGACATGAAACTGCTCTATGACGGCTTTGATCTGTGCGCCCCCAACACCTCGGTGTCCATGACGGTGAACGGCCCGGCCCCCATGATGCTTGCCATGTTCATGAACACCGCCATTTCCCAGCAGATGGACAGGTTCCGGGAGAAAGAGGGAAGAGAGCCCGGGGAAAAAGAGGCCGATGAAATTCGTCAACGGGCCATTTCCAGTGTCCGTGGCACGGTTCAGGCGGATATCTTAAAGGAAGATCAGGGCCAGAATACCTGCATTTTTTCCATAGAATTTGCCCTGAAAATGATGGGAGACATCCAGCAGTATTTCATTGACAATGCAATCCGCAATTTTTATTCCGTTTCCATCTCCGGGTACCACATTGCCGAAGCCGGGGCAAATCCCATCACCCAGCTTGCGTTGACCCTGTCCAACGGGTTTACCTATGTGGAGTATTACCTGTCCCGGGGCATGGATATCAATGCTTTTGCTCCATCTCTTTCCTTTTTCTTTTCCAATGGCATGGACCCCGAATACACGGTGATCGGCCGGGTGGCCAGACGTATCTGGGCCGTTGCCATGAAGTATCTGTACAAGGGCAATGAACAGTCCCAGAAATTGAAATATCATATCCAGACTTCGGGACGATCCCTGCACAGCCAGGATATTCAGTTCAACGACATCAGAACCACCCTTCAGGCGCTTTGCGCCATCTATGATAACTGCAACAGCCTTCATACAAATGCCTTTGATGAAGCCATCACCACCCCCACCAGTGAATCTGTGCGCCGGGCTCTGGCCGTGCAGCTGATCATCAACAGGGAGTGGGGACTTGCCAAAAACGAAAATACCCTCCAGGGTAGTTTCATTGTGGATGAACTCACCGACCTGGTGGAAGAGGCCGTTTTGATGGAATTTGAGCGAATCACCGAAAGGGGGGGGGTACTTGGTGCCATGGAATCCGGATACCAGCGGGGCAAGATTCAGGAAGAATCCATGTACTATGAAATGCTCAAGCATTCCGGCGACTACCCCATTGTGGGAGTGAATACCTTTATTGATCCCAATGCCAATTATGAAGAGATGACCGCCCTTCTGGAGCTTGCCCGTTCCGATGATGCCCAGAAAGATGAGCAGTTGAGACGGCTGGCCGCATTTAAAGAGGCCCATGGGGATGTTGCAGGCCAAGCTCTGGCAAAACTGCAGCAGACAGCCCTTGATGGGGGCAACATGTTTGCAGAATTGATGAACACCGTTAAACACTGCTCCCTTGGGACCATTACCCAGGCTCTTTATGATGTGGGTGGCAAGTATCGACGAAATATGTAATTGGGGGTGTTTGGCAAGTGGGTAGATAGATTTTGATTTGCGGGTGTGATGTGTGCCGGGGCGATGTGTGTACATTGTTCCGGCACACCTGTTTTTATGGTAATTCATGCTCTGGCGATGTTTCTTTTCCCCCTCCCCAAAGTGGCCCATGCTGTGACCAGGCCCTTCCATCGCAAGTCTTTTTATGTCGATGTTATCCCCTTATTTTTTTATTGGGTTTAAGGGTAATTATCCGGTGTGTTTTTTGAGGTGGATAGGATTTGTCTTTGATTTTTATAGTAATAAATTCAATCATTTGTCTTTAATGAAAATGCTTCACCTTATGAGTGTGATCCAATATGAAATTCCCCATTGGAACCTGTGTATGAAAAAAGGTGAAATCTATTGTATTTAATTGGTTTTTGTGCTTTTAAAGTGAGGGGAATCGCTTAATTAGAGATGGGCTTGTTCATAACATGGGCCATTTAAGGCAGGGTGCTCCATGTTGTTACCAACCCTTCATAACAAAGGCATTAGTTTTTTGTAAGAAAAAACAATACCCGACGGCATGTGATCTGATCACATAAATTCACAGGTTGTTGCGGTAAACGGGTTTGCCACGGACACGATGTCAGGAAACCGCAAACCGGAAACTTAAAATGAATGAGGTCATATATGAGACAGGCAGTTATCGTCAGTGCCGTTAGAACGCCCCTGGGCAGTTTTGGCGGGTCATTGAGCAAGATTGGGGCCACAGATCTGGGTGCCCATGTGATAAAAGAGGCCGTCCATCGCGCCGGTATAGATAAAGATCAAATTCAGGAATGTATCATGGGTATGGTGCTGCCCTGCGGCTATGGACAGAATCCTGGAAAACTGGCAGCAGTAAAGGCCGGCCTGCCCTGGGATGTGGAATCCATTACCATCAATAAAGTGTGTGGGTCTTCCCTGAAGGCGGTGATGCTTGCGGCCCAGGCCATCCAGTGTGGCGATGCCGATGTGGTGGTGGCAGGGGGCATGGAAACCATGAGCATGGCACCCTATTATATGGAAAAGGCCCGGTGGGGCCATCGCATGGGACCTGGAAAAATTGAAGATCACATGGTCCATGACGGTCTGTGGGATGTGATCAATGATTTTCACATGGGCATGTCCAATGAACTATGCTGTGAAAAATGGGATGTCTCCCGGGAAGCCCAGGACCAGTTTGCGGCCCAGTCTTACCAGCGTGCCTGCGCAGCCGTCAAGTCCGGCCGGTTCAAGGATGAAATTGTGCCCGTTGAGATTCCCCAGAGAAAGGGAGATCCCATTGTTTTTGATACCGATGAATGTCCCATGGAAACCAGTTTCGAAAAACTTTCCAAAATGAAAGGTGCCTTTAAAAAAGGCGGGGTGGGCACGGCTGGAAATGCCTCCATCATCAGTGACGGGGCATCGGCGCTCATCATCATGGAAAAAGAAAAGGCCAAGGCTCTTGGTTGTAACATCATGGCAGAAATCGGGGCCCAGGCCTCCTATGGTATTGACATGAAGTATGTGCTCATGGCACCCATTTACGCCATTCCCAAGGTGATTGAAAAAGAGGGCTGCACCCTTGACGATATTGATCTGTTTGAGATCAACGAGGCCTTCAGCGGCAGTTCCCAGGGTATCAACAACGTTCTTGGGCTTGATCCAGACAAGGTGAATGTCAATGGCGGAAGTGTGGCCCTTGGCCATCCCATCGGCGCCAGTGGTGCCCGGGTGCTGACCACTCTTTTATATGAGATGGAGAAACGCAATCTTAAAAAGGGGCTGGCATCCCTGTGCCTTGGCGGTGGAGAGGCTGTGGCCCTGGTAGTAAACAGACCTGCGTAAAAAACGTTTTATCTTGAATTCCCGGGGCTTATCTGCCCATTCCACTGATTATAACAGTGAGCCCCTCCGGGTACATAGAACCATCCATGGCAGAAGTGACTGCCATAACGACAAAATGAAACGGCATGACGGCACAACCGTGATGAACGCTTCATAATTAAAAAATATTCAGGAGAGATCATGGAAGTTAAAAAATTCGGTGTTATCGGTTCCGGTCAGATGGGTAATGGTATTGCCCAGGTGGCCGCTGCCAGCGGACTTGAAGTGTTGATGAGTGATATCAAGGAAGAGTTCACCGCAAAAGGGGTGGCAAATATCACTAAAAACCTGGAAAGAAGTGTTAAAAAAGGTAAGCTGGACCAGGCGGAGATGGATGCCATCCTGGGCCGGATTAAAACCACCGTGGATTTAAAAGATATGGCTTCCGTTGACTTTGTGGTGGAAGCTGCCGTGGAACGCGAAGACCTGAAATTCAAGATTTTTGAAGATCTGGATGCCATCTGTCCCCCCCATGTTATTCTTTCCACCAACACCTCTTCCATTCCCATCGGCCGCATTGCCGCCAGGACCAAACGTCCGGAAAAGGTTATCGGCATGCATTTCATGAATCCGGTGCCGGTGATGAAGCTTGTGGAAGTGATCAAGGGGCTTCCCACCTCGGAAGAGACCTTTGACATCACCTGGGAATTGAGTAAAAAATTTGGAAAAACTCCGGCCGAAGCCAATGATTTCCCCGGCTTTATCGCCAACCGGATTCTCATGCCCATGATCAATGAGGCGGTTTTCTGCCTTTACCAGAGCGTTGGAAAAGCAGAGGACATTGATACGGTGATGAAGCTTGGCATGAATCATCCCATGGGTCCCCTGGCCCTGGCTGACCTCATCGGGCTTGACACCTGTCTTGCCATCATGGAGACCCTGTACGACGGGTTCAAGGACTCCAAGTACAGACCCTGTCCGCTTTTGAGAAAATATGTGGAAGCTGGCTGGCTTGGACGCAAGGTGGGTAAGGGATTTTACGACTATAATTAAGGATCTCTTGTTTTTTTATTCAAACGTCCGGCCTGATCATCGGTGCCGGACGTTTTTTTTTATCAGAAAAAACAATCATCGTTTTCCAGGCTAAAAAAAATCTTATGGCTCAAATTCTTATCATAGATGATGATGCAATGGTGTGTGAAACCCTGCTCTCAATTTTCAATGGAATGGGGCATATAATATCGTATCAACAGACATTGAAAGAGGGGGTGGCTCAAATAGATTCCTGTCCCATGGATGTTGTTTTTTTTGATGTGGGGCTGCCGGATGGTAATGGACTTGATGCCATAGAAATCATAAAATAGCGCTATGACCCTCCTGAAATCATAATTTTTACCGGCGAGGAAAATGTGGACGGGGCCGAAGTTGCCATGCGATCCGGTGTATGGGATTACATTTCAAAAAAAGAGTCCTATGTAAAATTTAAGTTCGCGTTGAACAGGGCATTGACCTATCGGAAGCAAAAGCATGGCCATTCCCCAGAAATTAAAATGAACAGGGGAATTATTGTTGGTGAAAGTCCGTTGATAAAAAAGGCCTTGGTGACGTGGCCAAGGCTTCAAGTCACGATTTTTCCGTCCTTATTACCGGAGAAACCGGAACCGGTAAGGAGCTGTTTTCCCAGGCCATTCATATGAACAGTAGCAGAGCATCTGCCAAATTTATTGTGATTGATTGTGCGGCCTTGGCGGAGGACCTTGTTGAAGGGATGCTCTTTGGCCATCTAAAAGGGGCATTCACCGGTGCCGTTTCAGATAAAACAGGGCTGTTGACGCTGGCTCATAAAGGAACCCTGTTTCTAGATGAAGTGGGTGAACTGCCCCTGAATATACAGCGGAAATTTCTACGGGCGCTTCAGGAAAAAAATTCAGACCTGTGGGTGGCCAATATGAAGTTGAAAGTGATTTCATATTAGTCTGCGCCACCCATCGTGACTTGAAATCCATGGTCCAAGAGAAACAGTTCAGGGAAGACCTTTTTTTCAGAATTTTCTCCATGAGTATTCATCTGCCAGCACTCAGGGATCGAAAAAATGATATTCCGGTTTTTGCGACTGCCCATCTAAACCAGCCCTTAATTTTGCATATTGTTATCAAAATTGTCCTCACTTAACCCACCTCATAGCATCTGAAAAAAATGATTTGTTGACTATAAACATGCATGCCTGTTGAAGGATTGTTCACAAAATGGGGCACCTTATCCCATCCCAAAGTGGCCCATGTTATGACCAAACCGGATGTTGAGGTTTCCCGTTAATGGGATTTGTTTAAAAACGATTTCGTTGTGCAATTGTTTGATATCAGCTATTTGTTATTATATCTTTTGTATTAGTATGTATTTTGTGTTCTATTTTTTCGTCTGAATCAAAAGGGCTTGATATTACACAAACAGTCTTGAATTGCCAATTGAGACACGTTGTGTTATTTGTTGTCAAGTCTTATATCAAAATCCCTGAGGTTGGTTGCAACATGGGCTATCCCAAAGGAGCCAGGCTTGTATTCTTGCGATTTTAACAATTTCCTGTAAAGGTGAATTTCAATAAAATCCCCAATTATCCAGGTTTTGCCTCTTCCGGATTGGGACATGTGTGACTAATCCAAAATGCTCTTTTAATCAAATTTAAGGGTGAAATCATTAAATGAAAGGAGAACAAATGTTTAAGAATTTAAAACTTTCCAGTAAAATTTTTCTGGGGTTTTTCCTTGTGCTCATTTGCCTTTGTGCCGTTGCTTTTATGGGATTTAACAGTTTATCAAAAGTGGTCGATCGAGTGGGCAAGACCGATGATGTAAGCCGTGTTGTTACAAGCCTTCTGGAAGCGCGTCAAAAGGAAAAAAACTATATTATCCGGGGAGATAATGACTATATAAAAAAGGTTGGGGGCGATGTGGCGGGCATTATTGATCAGGCGACACGGATAAAAGAAAAATTTAAGGAAAAAATTAATAAGGATCAGATGGATCAGGTGATTGAAAAGGTAAATGCCTATTTCAGTGCCTTTAATGTCTATGTTAAATTGAATCATCAAAAGGCTGAAACCATGGAAGAAATGCGATCCATGGCAAGAAAAGCCCTGGCCCAGGCCGAAGCCATCCGGGTAGACCAAAAGCAGGAACTGGAAAAAGCACGTCAGGCAAATGCGGGTGATGATATTATCAACGACCGACTGGCCAAGGCCGATGATGCCAACAGAATGATCAAATGGTTTCTTGATGCCCGGAAGAACGAAAAGGAATTTATCATATCAAAAGGTGATAACAAATGGATGAAAAATGTTGAAGCCCGACTGGGTGAGATTTCTCAATTGTCCAGTGAGTTAAAATCACGGTTCACCAAGGCAGATAATATGGCGCAGATAGATGCGGTTATCGATGGGATTGAGGCATATCACAAGGCTTTTAATATTTTTGCAAAATTGATGAAAGCCCAGGTGGTGGCAGATGGTGACATGGTTTCTGCTGCCAGGGGGGCCAATGATGTATGTATGGCGGCACGAAGCGACCAAAAAGCAAAAATGGACAATCAGATATCTGTGGCAAACAATATCATTTTCGCAGGAACGATCATTGCCATTTTTATGGGTCTTTTGTTTGCCTTTTTAATTACAAGGGCGGTTACCAAACCGTTGAATGTTATTATTCGTGGCATGAGTGAAGGCGCCGATCAGGTTGCCTCGGCATCGGGTCAGGTCTCTTCATCCAGCCAGTCCATGGCGGAAGGCGCTTCTGAGCAGGCTGCTTCCATTGAAGAAACGTCGTCTTCCATGGAAGAAATGTCGTCAATGACCAAAAAAAATGCGGAAAATGCCGATCTTGCGGACATCCTCATGAAAGAGACCAATCAGATTGTTTTCACAGCCAACAGTTCAATGGAGCAGCTGATTAGGTCCATGCAGGATATCACAAACGCCAGCGAAGAGACTTCAAAAATTATCAAAACCATTGATGAGATAGCCTTTCAAACCAATCTACTGGCATTGAATGCTGCGGTTGAGGCTGCCAGGGCAGGGGAGGCAGGCGCCGGTTTTGCCGTTGTTGCAGATGAGGTCAGAAACCTTGCCATGAGAGCGTCTGAAGCTGCAAAAAATACAGCCCAGCTTATTGAAGGGACCGTAAAGAAGGTCAATGATGGATCCATACTTGTGTCAACAACCAACGAGGCTTTTAACCAGGTGACGGAAAGCTCCGTCAAGGTCGGAAATATCGTTTCAGAGATAGCCGAAGCATCCAAGGAGCAGTCCAGCGGAATTGAACAGGTTAATATGGCCATCAGCGAGATGGATAAAGTTGTCCAGCAGAATGCAGCCAATGCCGAAGAATCAGCCGCGGCATCAGAAGAGATGAATGCCCAGGCCGAACAACTCAAGGAGTATGTCGGGGGGCTTGTTCGGCTGATGACCGGGAAAAAAGGTGTAAGAAAATCTTCGTTCACCTACTCTGAACGGAAAAGGTCCAGCGCAGGGGTTCCACAGAAAATAGCCCTGAAAGAAAAAATCTCGACCCGTCAAGTCAAAGAAGTGCGACCCGACCAGCTCATTCCCTTTGATGAGGACGGGGATTTTGACAATTTTTAACCCGTTTTTATCTGTTTTAATACCCAATGAGTGCGGCCAGGCCATTCAGGTTATGGATCATGTTGTGAACAAGTCCACCCTTCAGGTGGAGATTCATTGTGGTACCTTTTTTGTGAGTATTGTCTGAATAAGTTTTATCCCATGGCCTGTCTGTTTTTTAAAACCCTTCGGATGGCGGCGTCTAAATCCCGCCGGATAACCGGTTTGTGGATATATATGTCCACATTCAGAGTTGCCGCTTCGGTTTTGTCTATCCTGGAGCTGAAGCCGGTGCATAGAATTATTGGTATATTGGGCCGTATCTTCTTTATCTCCTTTGCCAGCCTGTCACCGGTCATGTTGGGCATGGTGAGATCTGTGATCACAAGGTCAAAGTTGTCCGGCTGGGCCCTGAACAGCTCAAGGGCCTCCAGACTTGAGGTGCGGCAGGTTAGCTGATAGCCCAGCCGTTGCAGCATGTCCGTGACCATGGACACAATGCTTGCCTCATCATCCACCAGAAGAATCCTTTCACTGCCGCCCATGACCGGGTCATATTCCAGGGGAGATTCAGAAACCGTATCCTCTGCCAGGCAGGGAAGATAAATTTTAAAGGTGGTGCCGGTTCCTGGCTGGCTTTCAACGGTTATGTGTCCGTTATGGCTCTTCACAATGCCGTGAATGACGGATAAACCAAGCCCGGTTCCTTTGCCTTCTGGTTTTGTAGTGAAATATGGATTGAAAATACGGTCCATAACCTCCCTGTCCATTCCAGAGCCGGTGTCAGAGATCTTTATGCAGACATATTCAGTAGCCTTTACATCTTTGAATCTTTTAAATTCTTCATCCACACTTTGCGTTTTCAGTGACACATGAAGCACGCCGCCCGATACTTCCATGGAGTGGAAGGCATTGGTGATTAAATTCATGAAGATCTGATGAATTCGTGTGGGATCCGCCATAACCGTAGGGCAATCATTGTCGATATCCTGAACGATTGTAATTGTACTGGGCAAAGAAGCATGGATCAGTTTGATCACTTCCTTTGCCACGCTCTGAATTCGCATGGGGGTGAATTCCATATCCTTCTGCCGGCTGAAGGTCAGAATCTGTCTGACCAGAGCCGTTGCCCGTTCCCCGGCCTTGAGAATCTGTGAAACATGGGATTGAAGGGGGCTGTCGCCGGGAAGATCTTCCTTGAGCATTTCCGAATACCCCATCATGGGAAAAAGGATGTTGTTAAAGTCGTGGGCAATCCCTCCGGCCAGGGTGCCGATGGCTTCCATGCGCTGGGCCTCGATCAGTTTTTCCTCCATGAGAAGCTCATCGGTGATGTCCATCATGACGGCAACATGGTTCACGATCCGGCCGGTTTTATCCCTCACCGGGGAGACAGTACCTTTCTGGGTAAAACGAGTGCCGTCTTTTTTCCGGTTGATAAAAATTCCTCTCCAGGAGTTTCCGCTGCCGATGGTTTGCCACAGTGATCGGTAAAAGGCTGCATCATGTTCACCGCTTTGCAGAATATTGGGATTTTTACCCATCACTTCATGGGCAGTATATCCTGTGTTTTTTTCAAATGCAGGATTGACATACTCTATTTTGCCGGTTTCATCGGTGATGATGATGGATTCCACTGACTGATCAATCACCATGGCAGATCTTCGCACCTCATCTTCCTGATGCACTTTTTCTGTGATGTCGGTGATAAAGCCTTCCAGGAAGAAACGGCGAGTCTCATCGTCTGTAAGCACTTGTCCCCGTTCCCAGACCCACCTTTGGTTTCCATCTCTGTGTATAATGGGGTATTCAAGCTCAAAGGGGCGGTTTAGACTTATTGCACTTTGAATGTCTTCCCACACCCGGGTCCTGTGATCAGGGTGGATCATCTGTGAAAATGTAATGGACTGGCTGTGAACAGTGAACGCCTCCGGGGGATATCCAGTGATATTAAGGCACCCCTGGCTGACATATTCCATCGTCCAGTCGGGATCGTTGTTACAACGGTAAACCATGCCCGGTAAATTATCCATCAGGGTCTCAAGGGTACGTGAAATCTCCTGCCATTTTTTTTCCGTTTTTTTGAGATCTGTAATATCGTGGACCATGGCCAGGAGGTGTGGTTTTTCGTTGACGTTGATGATTTCTCCCCATAAATGGCAGATTCGGCAGGAGCCGTCCTTTACCCTTATGGTCACTTCCATGGCATGAATACGGCCCTTTTCTTTTATCCTTTTTTTAAGCCTGAGTCTGTCTTCGGAGGGGATAATGCCCATGGCCACCGAGCTTGAGCCAATGATTTCTTGACGCGAATAACCGGTGACGGCAACAAAGGTGTCGTTGACGTCAACATAAACCCCGTCTTCAATGGTGCTGATTCCCATGAGCAGAGGGGTGCTGTTATAGGTTGCGGCAAATTGTTGCCGGGACTGGTAAAGGTCTGAAAACAACATCTCATATGGCCGGTTGAGAGTGGACCTGATAAGGGTTGTGTAGACAAAATAAAAGGAGATGATTTTAAAAAAATGTCCCATCAGGCTGTTATGGGCGTAGACATCTTTGTATAAACCGAAGGAAAGTTCGCTGGCAATTCCCATTATAATGGCAGCAGTCATGGTGCCAATGAGTCCGGAATTAAAACTTTTTCTTTGCTTGAAGAGAATAAGCACCGATATGAACAACACAGCACGGATGATATATTCACTTGCCTTTTTAAACAGGGTGAATCCATGGCCCTCTATGTAGCATACGGGGAAAATTTTCATAAAGACGGCTGACAGGCAGAACAAGGCGATAACAGAAAAGAGAAGCGTAACGGGTACTGGACTGACCCGCCGTCTGGCGTACAGGACAAAAGTCAGGATGCAGAGGGCTTCCACGTAGCGTGCCGCAATCCAAAGCTGGGTGGCAAGGTCTGCATCAATGGACTCCGGAAAAACCCCCATGCCTTTGTAGGCAAGCATGTGAAGCAGATCTATCAGTCCGATAAATAGGAAACCAGTCCCAAGAATAAAAAGCCCATCGGTCCTGATATGCCGTTGGACGTTCCAGACCACAAGAAATACCGACCAGGCAACAGCGATGGAAAACAGCTCCGCCAGGCTGTGGAAAAGAAGGTTGTTATACCGGCTGATCCAGAAAAGCCCGGCCAGCAGTATGATGCCGGAGAGAATTTCTATTTTTATGTTTGAAGCCATTGCAGGCTCATTCGGGAGGTGGCTGGTCATTAATGTTGGGTGCTTCCTTTGTTTTAAGAGGGTGCTATTTCAGGGCCCCGATGATCCCTTTAACGGCTGCCGGCAGATCCGCAGGCAGTATAACCACCTTTGAGTTCTGGGATTCGGACACTTTTTTCAAGGCATCAATGTATTTTTCTCCCAGCAGGTAGAGCATGGGAAGCTCCTTGTCCTGGATGGCGGCGGTGACCTTTTCTATGGCCAGCTGGCTTGCCTTGGCAAGGACGATCTGTGCCTCACCATCGCGTCGGGAAGCTTCGACGCGTCCTTCAGCCTGGAGAATGGCGGCGGACTTGTCCCCTTCGGCCCGGGTTACAGTGGCTCTTCGTTTCCGTTCCGCTGCGGCCTGCTCTTCCATGGCCGCCTGCATAGTGGGCGAGGGATTGATGTCCTGGATTTCCACGGTTTTCAGGGCAATGCCCCAGTCGGAGATATCATCTGAAATGGCTTCCTTGAGCCGGGTTCTGATGAGATTCCTGTTGGAAAGGGCTTCATCAAGATCCATTTCCCCTACGATGGATCGAAGGGATGTTTGGACCAGGGTTTTGATGGCCGCCTCATAATCATCCACGCCATAGACGGCCTTGTCCGGGAAAAGGATGTTGATGTAGGCCACGGCATTGGTGATGATAACGGCATTGTCTTTGGTGATAACCTCCTGGCTGGGGATGTCCAGCACAATGTCCTTGGTGACCACCTTGTAGGCCACCTTATCCATGTAGGGGATGATGATGTTAAGGCCCGGTCCCAGGGTTTTTCTGTATTTCCCCAGACGCTGAACCACATGTTTGTTTCCCTGGGGAACGATGCGTACCCCCAGGCTGATGGTGACAATCACCAGTATCAAGAAAAACAAAGCAACAATAAATCCTTCAGTCATGGTCAAATCTCCTTAATGGGTTTAACAATCAGTGTATTGCCGGATATATCAATCACCCGTACCCGGTCTCCGGTGCGGGTTTCTTCTTGACAGATAAACGACCATTGCTCTGATCCCAGCACTGGCGTGGTGAATTTTACCATACCTCTTTTTCCGGTTTCTGCAGGTTTTACAACAAGCCCCGATTCCCCCAGCACGGCTTCAAGGGAGATGCCGGCTTTTGTGCGATCCACCATTCTGGTTTTGAACACCTTGAACCATAATATGGTGAATGTAATGGAGGCCATGGCCCAGAAGAAAAGTTGAAAACTGGGGGTAAGATCCGGGATCAGCCATAAAAGGACGGCCACAATAACAGCACCCAGACCGAACCAGATAATGGTGAAACTTGGAATGACCAATTCCGACATGATGAGAATCATGGCAAATACCAGCCAGTACCATGCTTTTATTTTAAACATCTTTTTTTCCTTTCCGGGGAGATGGGGTGATCAGACCTCATTAGCGTTTTTTCGGGCTTGGTCACAACATGGGCCACTTTGGGGTGGGGTCAGGCTTGCGTTATTGGCATTATCGGTGCTTTTGGCCTTTGCCCAGGCTGTGGTCGATAACGCCAATAACACAAGCCTGACCCCGTTGGTCCATTAAATGAGACGGGTGGCCCATGCTGTGATCAAGCCCGTTTTTTCTTAAGG
Organism: uncultured Desulfobacterium sp.; assembly: GCA_963674605.1. Lineage (GTDB taxonomy): Bacteria > Desulfobacterota > Desulfobacteria > Desulfobacterales > Desulfobacteraceae > Desulfocicer. The sequence goes on from OY771474.1 coordinate 5,658,229, forward strand.
TCGGCATGAAAAATTGGGATCATTATATGAAAGTAAATATGATTGGAGGATAAATGTCAAGCATCCATGGATTTATCGTTATCCTTGACCTTGAAGGCTAAAAAAGGCACAATAACATATGTTATGAGCAAGTCTTTTTTTTATCCACAAATATGCAATGGCCTGAAAAATGCATTAAACTTCATGGTGAAGTTTGTTTGTATTGACATCCCAGGGGAGGCCGGTTTTACGGGGAGTTCTTCTTTAGGCCCCTTGCGCTGGGAGCAGACCTGTCTTATTTGCTTTTTTAAAATTCACCCTAAGGGAGTCTGATCTTATTGATTTACCACTTATCAAGCCCGGTTTGCTGCATCCCATGGATGCTGTCCCGGTATAGCTGTAAATTGAAAACAGCAGACTCCCTAAGATAGCATGATTGAGTTACAATAATGAAGGTTTCTAAGAATAGTTTAATGAACACAGTTTCGAATTCTGCAAATCAGATGGGTAAATCTGTCGGTTTTACCCTGTCCACAAGGAATGTACAGATTCAGCCTTGCCTGCCGGTGCCGGGCCTTACGGACAAAACTTTGCTTTTGTCTCCCCACGGCCTGGAAATTCATGAAATTCCGGGATATCACTTGTGTTCCCATGTGGAGGATTTCATTGTCACCCCGGCAGGCAGGGTGCCGAAAATTAAAGTAGAACTGGGCCGGGATGACATTGTTTCCACACTGTTTGTCCGGTGCGGTATTGGTCGAAATGATTACCGGGTGGCCCCGGGATTGTATGCCGTGGGAGATCCGGACAGTTTATCCGAGGTGCTGGTCACGGCTAACTTCAAGCTCAGCTTTGACCATTTAAGAAGTAATCTTAAAGGGCTCAATGTCTGGGTGCTGGTGCTAAATACTCTGGGGGTGAATGTCTGGTGTGCCGCAGGCAAAGGTACCTTTTCAACCGATGAGCTGGTGCATCGCATTGACACCTGTGCCCTTGGACAGGTGGTCACCCATAAAACAGTGATTGTTCCCCAGCTCGGTGCCACGGGAATATCTGCCCGGGAGGTGAAGAACAGGTCCGGTTTCCGGGTAGTGTATGGACCCATCAGATCCCGGGATATCCCGGAATTTTTACAGAACCACCAGCAGGCATGCTCTGCCATGCGGCAGGTGACCTTCACTGTGGGGGAACGCTTTGTTCTGACCCCGGTGGAGGTGCGTATCGTTGCCCGACCTGTTTTGTTGATTACCCTGGTATTAGTGGTGATGTCGGGCATCGGGCCCAATGTTTTTTCCATGGAACAGGCATGGGTAAGGGGCAGTGCCGGGTTTGCAATGCTTTTGTCCGGGGTGTTTGCCGGTGCGGTACTTACGCCGGTATTGCTGCCCTGGCTTCCTTTTCGGCAATTTGCTGCCAAGGGCATTGTTGCCGGAAGTGCGGTGGGTTGCCTTTGTCTTTATTTTATACCCCCTTTTTCGGGGGGGACGGCCGGCTCGGTGGCGCTTTTTTTGTTTTCCGTTGCCGTCAGTTCTTATCTGGCCATGAGCTTTACCGGTGCCACTCCCTTTACCTCACCGTCCGGCGTGGAAAAAGAAATGAGGCGTTTCATACCGGTGCAGGTCGTTCTGGTGGTGGTGGCGACGGTTCTGTGGATTTATTCGGCATTTTAAGAGAATGAAAAATATGAAGGATTTAAGATATTTAGATGATGTGGCAACCCTCCAGCTCTCCCGGGAAGATTGTGTGGGCTGCGGACTTTGTATGGAGGTTTGTCCCCATGGTGTGTTTGAGCGTGATGGCAGCACTGTGCGGATTGCAGATCTTAATGGATGCATGGAATGCGGGGCTTGTGTAAACAATTGCCCTGTCGGGGCTATTTCCGTGACCCCAGGAGTGGGCTGAGCAGCTTATATTATCCAGGTCTGGATAAAAGGTAAAGAAAATGCATCCTGCGGTATTGGCGGATGCTGTTAGAGGGCAAACCTGGTGGTTACCCCCTGCAACGCCACTTATTCCCTGGTGCGTCATATAATGTATTTCAAAAAACATCTACCCACAATGTGTGGAGTTTATTTTGACAAGTGACGTTGTAGGGTTACAGTCATGTATATTTTATATGAAAAGGCAGCCTCCAAGGCAACCTCAGCAGAGCCGCCCCCCCCCGATGGGCAATAGTAACCGGACAATTGGGCTGTCTACAGTTCCGGTCCGGACCCATTGCCCGTCGGCGGCCCGGTTGCCCTGCCGGTCTAAAGCGCAGAAACTGCGGTCGGGTTTTGCCTTAACGATCGGCTGGGCAAGTGGGCTGATCGCCTTTGGCTCCAAATGGGCCGGACCGAGTGGCCGTTGGGGGCGGCATCATGCCATTTTCATGTTTCGTTGTGTCCGACAGGACATGTGGGTTATATGAATAATTAAACACTATAAATAAAAAAAACAGGTAAGAAGACATTGCACACAGAATTGATAGCTATTTCAGAACTTAAGGTGGAACCTCCTTTTTCATCTCTTTTTCCCATTGGTAACGATACCCTGGACTCCATACGAACGGACATGGAAGCAAGGGGCTTTGATGAGACCTTTCCCGTAATAGTCTGGGAAGAAAAAAATATCGTTGTAGACGGCCATACTCGATTTGCTGCGGCCCGGTCACTGTCATTTGACAGGATACCGGTTATCTTTAAAACCTTTGAAAATGAAGATGATGCCATTCTCTATTGCTTTCACATCCAGCGTAACCGCCGGAACCTGGCAGATGAGGATATTTTAAGATGCCTGGAGGTGCTGGACAATATCGCTCCCTCGTCCGGAAAAAAAAGTGCGGATCAGGAAAATCCTGCCGCACCCCGCAAAAAAGAGATGGACGTCCTTAGGGCAAAGGAGCTTGGTACCAGTGTTGCAAAGGCGGAAAAGGCAAGAAAATTGCTTGAACATGGTAGCGAAGAGATTAGGAAAAGTGTCACCTCCGGGGAAAAATCCATTAATCAAGCCTACCAGGAGGTCCAGGCCCAACGCCGGGAAAGCGGTGAATTAAAGGGAAAGGCAACGACAGGGCTTGGCAATAGTGCCAAATATACCAAGGCTCTGGGAAATTTTTTAAGGGAGCTTGCCCGCTTAAAGGACAATGACTGGGAAGATGTCACAAAACAGAAGGTCTTTGAAGATTTGGCATCCATAACAAAATTTGTTGAAAGCTGATGGGATCAAAGATCCGGCTTGATGAAAATATCGGCATTTTTGGCACCCGGGGCGGAAAAAGGTGCAGGATCTGAAGGAAATATATCCAGGAAGGAATAATTAATATATATGCCTGAGCATTTGCTTAAAATGAAATCTTTTGATATTAATGTGGACGGACATTGTTTGTTTGTGAAACAATTTTGTCATATTGTCAGGGATAATGGAACAAAATCAGCACCTCGCCCCGTATTGGTGATGCTCCATGAAGCCCTTGGTTGTGTTTCAATGTTGCGGGATGTTCCTGAAAAAATTGCCGGATTGACGGGATATGATATTTTAGTATATGATCGCTTAGGTCATGGCCAATCAGACCCCTTGCCGTATTCTCATATCCATGAATCCTATATGTTTGATGAAGCCTGGAAAGTGCTTCCCGGGGTTATGGATAGGTGTAATGTGCCGAAGGCTTTACTGTGGGGACATAGCGATGGGGGAACCATGGCCATTTTGTTTGCGGCACGCTTTCCGGATCGGGTGTCGGGTTTAATTACCGAAGCCGCCCATGTCTATGTGGATCAATTGACCATTCAGGGGATTAAAAAAACGGTTGATGCTTGGGCAAAAACTGATTTGAGAAAAAAACTGAAACGTTACCATGGAGACAATATTGATGGAATCTTTAACCGCTGGAGAAAAGTATGGCTTGCGGATACATTTTTTTCATGGAACATTGAATCCTATCTTGCAAGCATCAAGTGCCCTGCTTTGGTGCTTCAAGGGGAAGATGATCAGTACGGCCTTCCCGGACAAATGTTTTCCATAGCGAAAAAGGTGAGCGGGTATTCAAGGTTTGTATTACTTCCCCATTGCGGTCATGTGCCCCATCTCCAGGCTTTCAACGTTGTTTCAAGAGAGATTGTCATGTTTCTGGAGCAATGTTGTCTTTACCCTCCTTGACAAAATTATCCATTCGATATTCGAGTTTTGGGTGGCTGATTTTGGGAGATCTGGGCCTGGCTTGTGTTGTTGAGGATTGTATCAGCCCCTATTTTGACAACTGACTGCGCAGAAAGAACATGTTCTGCAAAAGCGTGATAAGGCAAGCCGACCCATTTCCCGAGTGCCCTATGTTTTGAGGGGCTTGGTCACAGCATGGACCACTTCGGGGTGGGGGGGGGCAGCCTTGCTTATTGATGATTTTGCTTAAAATCTTCTTTATGCAAAGGCACTTGTCAAAAACATAGAGCCTGAAAAAACTCAGGCTCTAATACCACATAGTCTGACCCCGTTGACCCAACAATTGTGACAGGTGGCCCAAATTGTGACCAAACCCTTTTTGAGCATCCCCATTAGTTACAACCCGGGTTCGGATTCTGATTCAGCCCCGATTTTCAGGACGGGTAATTTGTTTTTATATGTAATGCCGGATACTTGACATTGTCAATGTGCTTCATGGATCCCCTGCGACCATGTGAAATATGCCGGAACTAATGCAGAGTAAGGTGAATAAATGGCAAAATTAACCAAACGTAAACTTCAGGCAATTGAAACCAAAAATAGAATTTATGAAACCGGTGTGGAATTAATGGAATTGAAAGGCTTTGAAAATATTACCATTGATGAAATCAGTAAGAAAGCCGGGGTGTCCGTGGGTGCTTTTTATCATTATTTTAAATCCAAGGAAGATATTCTATATAAGTTATTTGAAAATGCCGATGAGTTTATGGAAGGTAAATCCATTGATAAACTTCAGGGGACTACACAAAGTGTCAAGATTTTATCTTTTTTTGAATATCTGGCCAAGCTCTATATCTTTTATGGCATAGACGTTGTCAAAGCACTATATAAAACCCAAACTAAACTTTTCCTTTGTACAACTTCGATTCGTTTTGTCATGCTGCAAAATATTGTTGCTTTGGGCATTGAAGAGGGTGAATTTGATCCAGATTTTTCTGCTGAAGAGACCACCAAATTTCTCTTTACATGTGCCAGAGGTGTCGGACTTAACTGGTGTTTTGATAACGGGAAATCAGATTTGGTGAAAGACATGCATGGATATATCTCGCGTTTGCTAAAATCTATCACCCTTTGAAAAATCGAGGACTTGTCACACATCAAGCACGCTTGACCCCTTCTCCATAATGGGATCAAGCGTGGCTTCTGGGTCCTATCCATCACGGTCCATGTAAGAAGGATAATTTTTTGTAAAGAATGCCCATGGGTCAGACTGCCCCGTTGTTTAGGTTTTTGTCGGCTGTCGGTGTTTCATGTGAACCAGAAGCGCCGATAATCAAGGCGAGTCCCTCCCTCCCTAAAAAAAATAACCCGGTGTTGTGTAATTAATCGTCTAAAATCATCATTCTTGTTTTGCAGACCGCAATAAGCTTTCCCTGAGGATTATGCGCCTTACCTTCCAATACCAGTTGGCCCCTGCTTTTTGCAATCAAACAGGCTTCCACAATTAACTCTTTGTCTGTTACGCTCGTTGGTCTGATAAAAGAGGTGTTGAGTTCCAATGTTGTGCAGGCCTTTTGTAGCATTTTATAAGAAAAATAACCAAATGTATTGTCAAAGGCTGCCGCAATCATTCCTCCAAACATTTGTTTTGCCGGGTTTTCATATTTTTCCATGATGGGAAACGAAATTTTTATTTTGTGGTTTTCTTGATATTCAATGGGGGTCGCCTGCATCTCTTTAAAAATTTTGGAGGGGATTTCAAAACAATTTTTCTTTGGATTCATCATTTTCATTCGTCGTTCTCCATGTTGGGGTTTTGAATGGATTTATCTTGTGTTTTTAGTTGCAATTGTTTTTTTAATGGTCCACATTGATTTTTTTGCGTTATCGGCCCCTATCCATGTAAAGGGTAGATCACACTGATAATACAGTTAATCCAAGCCAGACCCTCTGCGATAAGAGTCTGTAATTCGATGTGGACTTTGAATTATGTGGATGGATTCAGCATGTTACGAGGCTTGAGAATCGTATTTTGGATATGCCTGCTGTAAAACGGGGAGCGTGCCTGTCTCCTTCGATCCGACGATGTTCAGCATTGGCTGATGCTGGGGCTCAAGTTTGAAATCCTTTTTGTTGATTTAAGCCCTGCTTAGCACAAAATTTGCTGTAAAAGAAATAAAAAATCTCGGTATCCTTCAAATTAAGGATGCCATTTTTTTTATATGAAACTCGTAAGTGCTCAATAACCAGAGCTGATAAGACCTGCTTACCCTTTAAATATCCGGTGGTATTCAAAAGGATTTCCTGAAAGCCCGGATCTATTGAGAATTTACTGACAATTCTTACAAGTCTCTGGAATTATAACTCTTGTCTCAATTTTCGTTGTGGGCGGATCCGGGTAGCAATATCGGTCCACTCGTGGCGATTATATCACAAGATGGCTAACATTAAATCAAGGTCTTTTAATGATTTATTGCCACGATATGTTTTTTGTCCTCCCTTTACGACTGCCCCTTGAAGCCGCTTTTAATCATGTCTTGATTTTTTTTAAATTTACATGGATTTTCCCCTTGACAACGGAATTTTCATAAAGTATGAATGTATTCACTGAATTGATTCTGTGAATTGGATTCCAGGATTGTTCAGCATTTCATTTGATATCCTGATAATTATAAAGTACCCACACGATGTGTTTTGGGGAAGGTGCAAAAAACTATATGCGATGCCGTACGAATTGATGCTTTTGTATCTCAATAAGGGGTTGCGAAAGCTTGCGTTTAACTCTTAAATTGAAAAAGGAAGGTAAATTATGTCAGAATCTCAATCAAGTTTTGCAAACCCGATTCCTGCCGGATTAGGCTCACTGGCGGTGGCATGTTTCGCTTTTGGTGCTGTGTACTTAGAAAAAGTGACTTTGGCCGGTTATCCGCTGTTGGCAGCCTGGTTGGTCGGAGGCGGAATTGTGCAGGTCATTACTGCTATCATTGAATTAAAGAATAAAAATATCACGGCGGGTAATGTTTTCCTGTTTTTTTCAGCATTTTTTATGTTTAGTGCCTCCCTGAGCGTACTTGCAAAATTCGCAATGATTCTTGCCATAAAAAACGGCATGGTATCGGCTGCACTTTTTGACTTTACGAGTTACAAAGTTATTGAGGGATATTGCTGGGTTGCTGGTGCATCATTCATAACGATTATTATTCCATCGTATGTGAAGGCCGCACCAAGGCCCCTTACATTAATTGTTGTTCTGCTTACGACCTGTTTGTGGATAATCGCCGGTCTGGATTTGCAATTAATATCGGATGCCGATAAGTTCTGGCACCATTGCGTGGGCTATCTCGCCATAATCTCAGGATTACTGGCCATCTATGTTGTGGGGGCGGTGTGTAATAACGCTGTGTTTGAAAGGGAAGTCATGCCACTGTTTGTTCCAGCTGTGAAAGGTTGATTTTATATATTGAACGATGTTGTGCCCGTTGTAGTGGTGTGGATGTTTCTCCGTCGGAATGCATGGGCAGGTACCTGGGAGGAATCTTTGTCAATCACTTCACACGCAATGAATATGGATTAGAGTTTGTTACGGTAGTCGCCTGCGAGGCGGACCATGAATAACTCAGTTAAAGGAGAAAGAAAATGAAACGATGGGAAAAACTATCCCGAATACCCGCACCACATTTTGCACCAAAATTTGGTCCTCTTACAGGAATGAGAGTACTTTTGAGTGGAACGGTTGTGGCAGCACCCTTTGCAGCCCAATTGCTTGCTGATTTTGGCGCCGAATTGATCCAGGTCGAATTTCCAAAAATCGGGGATGCCTATCGGTATCAATCTCCACAACTTTTCAGGGAAGACGGCGAGGCTCAAACCAGTGCGGCTTGGGCCCAGGGGGCCAGAAACCGTATGAGTTTCACATTAAATACCAATATGAGTATCCCGGAAGCCAAAGAAATATTTTTCTGCCTGATCAAACAGGTCGACGTCTGGCTGGAGAACATGGTGTGGTTGAAAAAACTGGGAATTGAACTGAAAGAGCTTTGGGAGGTCAATCCCAAGCTTATTATCGGCCATGCAAGCGGATTTGGCAGGCCGCAGTTCGGTGGAAATGAGGATACCTGTAACCGACCTTCCTATGATCCCATCGGGCAGGCCGAAAGCGGTTTTATGTCCATTAACGGGGATCCGGAACCCGAGCCGCCGCGGTATGCCGCTTCCTTTGTTAATGACTATCTAACAGCAACATTCCTGTTTGGAGGTATTTGCGCGGCATATGTCAATGTGCTGAACGGCGGCATGGGACAGGAAGTGGATATGGCCCAGGTTGAAGCTTTTGCCCGGGTGCTGGACGATCAATGGATCAGTTATATTGAAGCCGGAGTCTTGAAAAAACGGGCTGGGAACCGGGTGCCTATATTCCAACCGGCATCCTTGCATAAAGCCGGCGACGGCCGCTGGTGTTTTATCGGTGCTTTTGGTAAATCGGTTTACTATCGCGCCATAGAAGGTCTTGGATTGGATCCTGACTATTTTAAGTGGGAAGAGGCTGGAAATTCCTTTGAGGCGGTCTGGTCAGATAAGGGTAAGGAATTATACGAGGAAACAAACAAATGGTTTGCGGCTCGTCCGGCCCAGGAGGCCCAGGAGCATATGAATAAATATAAAATTCCAGTGGGGATTGTCAAAAATATAAAGGAAATTTACGAGGATCCTCATTGGCATGAGAGAAAGAACTTTGTTAAATACCACGATCAAACACTGGACCGGGAAGTTGAAGCTTTTGGATTCGTCCCCAAATTTTCCGACACCCCGGGAAAGGCATGGCGCGGCGCACCCCGCCTGGGACAGGATACGCCAACCATCATGAAAGAATTGCTGGGGTATAGTGATGAAGAGATCAATTCTCTGAAAGGAAAGAGCATCATTGACTGAGCAAATTCCTGGGTCGGCATGAACGACTGAACAAATCTGCCGGTTCAGGGAAGTCAGGATCACAATTCGCAATAATGCTTTACGTGTTTTTGCTGTCATATCTCGTTGTGATGTCGGCCATGGGGATTCCCCATGCCTTGGGTTCGCATCTATCGCCACTGATGTAAAAACCAGAGATACAAGTCCATTGAAACGATATTAAATCGTCTTTTATTTATCATCACTGATTGATTTGCCATTTAATTTAAGGCGCGTTTTGCCGATATCAAATGCTTTTTTGTAAATTTCACAAAGCTAATTCGCTGAATTGATTTTTTATTTAATTTGTGGGGGAAGGAAACCCCGCTGCGGCCTCCCATGATGCTTCCCTGTAAAGACACAGGATAAGGCAGATTAGATTGATCCAATGAATGCTGTGATAAGAGTTGTCAATTTATATATCCTGACAATCCATTGATCAAAATTACGATGCCGTTATAACTGAGTTACTTCAAAAAAATGAAGTGTACCTTAGTGTGAGGATAAACATGGAAAGATGGAAGGCACCCAAGCGTGTCCTGAACCTACCTTGATTGAAGAGTTTGGCGGTTCAATTTTTTCTGGCTCATAAATTGTACCTAAAAAAAATAAAATTCAGCTTAATCTTTAATCTGAAAAAAGGAGCACATCATGTTTAAAAATGTTTTCGTACCATACAAAGGATACTGGAGTTCACCCTTTTCAAAATGGCAGGGATCTTTTCAAAATGAAAATGCTGTGGATCTGGCAGCGGCCACGGCAAAAAAGTTTTTTGAATTAAGGGGCTATAAACCTGAACAGTTTGATGGAATTGTTTTCGGCTCCACCATTCCCCAGAGAGAGTGGTTTTACGATGCCCCCAATTTCGCAACCCAGATCGGAAATCCTGATATAAGTGGCCCGAGAGTTGCCCAGGCCTGTGCAACTTCCACCGTTTCCATGAACTATGCAGCAGGCTGCATTGAGCTTGGCAGCCATAAGAATCTTCTGGTGGCCACCACGGACCGCACATCCAATTGCGCCAATCTGATATGGCCCAATCCCCAAGGTCCCGGGGGACGACCACACTTTGAGAGCTGGATGCTTGACAGTTTTGCATGGGATCCCTGTGCCGATACCAGCCCGGTGCAGACCGCCGAAAATGTAGCCAAGGAACATGGATTTACCCGTGAACAGTCGGATGCCCTGGCGGTTAATCGTTACAATAAATATCTTGATGCCCTTGCCGATGATCGGGCGTTCCAGAAAAGATATATGATTCCTGTGGAAATCAAAATTTCAAAAAAGAAAACCATCCTGGTTGAAGGCGATGAGGGCATTATGCCCACCACCACGGAGGGCCTTGCCCGCCTGAAAACCCAACCCAATTGTATCCTTACCTTTGGTGCCCAGACCCATCCGGCTGATGGTAATGCTGGAATGGTTGTGACCTCCAGGGAAAGGGCACGTGATTTCTCAGCGGATAATGCTGTGGAAATCCAGATTCTTTCCTATGGATACGCCCGTACCAAGAAAGCCCATATGCCGGCAGCTCCCACCCCAGCAGCCATAATGGCAATGGACAATGCAGGTATCAAGGTGACGGATCTTGCGGCGGTGAAAACCCATAATCCTTTCAGTGTCAACGATCTGGCAATGGCCAAACTGCTTGGGGTTGATGACAAGATCTTTAATAATTACGGCAGTTCCATGATTTTCGGTCATCCCCAGGGTTCCACCACCATGCGTCTTCTGGTGGAGCTTATAGAGGAACTGGTCATCCTTGGTGGCGGATACGGTCTGCTTGCCGGATGTGCGGCAGGGGACACCGGTGCAGCACTGATTGTTAAGGTGAACTGAAAATAGTTCGTTGTTCACCTGTCATGATCCAATGACAGTACTTCCTGGATTATCAGGATAAATGCTTAGCAATCCCCGATAATTCAGGAAGGCATCAGTAAGTTCTCAATAAGTGTGGGTGGAAAATATGGTTTTAAAATGGGCTTTTAATGATGGCGGGTGGTTAAAATGCCAATCATGTTTTATTGCCCATGCTTATTGAGATCTTACAGATATTTCAAATCTTACATATATTTTATCTAAATATTGCCCTTGAAGTCCTGTGGAAGGAAATATGTTGAATGTTCCCGTGTGTCCGAGGGGCTCTATTGTGAGGGGGAAATTCATGTCTGAAACCAAAAAGCTTTACGATTCATATCACAACCCTTTTCTCATTGAATCCAGCAGATCCATGCCAGAAGAAATGGCGGTAATCGGAGCTGGAAACATTGGACCGGATATTGCCTATTATCTTAGAACGGCATTGCCCCATGCAAAACTGTTTCTGGTGGATGTGGCCGAAGAGCAGCTTAAAAAAGCTGAAAAACGATTTCAAAATTATGCTCAGAAAGGTATTGATCGAAGGCTGATGACCAGGGAAAAAGCAGATCTGGTTCTTGGTAATATCGTTTATACAAATGACTATGAAAAACTTTCCAATTGCGAACTGGTTATAGAAGCCGCCACGGAAAACCTTGATCTTAAGAAAAAGATTTTTGCAACCCTTGAGAAAATTGTTTCCCCCAAGGCTGTTTTAACCTCCAATACAAGCTCCATACCGGCTGACCAGATATTCACGTCCCTGCAGCATCCGGAACGAAGCACCGTCACCCATTTTTTTTCTCCGGCATGGCGAAGCATGGCTGTGGAAGTCATTAACTGGGAGGGTGCGGACCGTGAGGTTCTTGATCACCTGCTCTGGTTTTTTGCCGGCACTGGAAAAGTCCCCGTTGTGACCGATAATGTTTTTTCCTTTATGCTGAACCGTATATTTGAAAACTGGACCAGTGAAGCCACTTATCTTCTGGATCGTGCCACGACATTTCAGGTGGATTCAGTGACCGAGGAATTTGTGGGTGCCGGTCCTTTTTTTGTATTGAACATGACAGGGGGCAATCCCCTGACCTATGAATCCCAGGTGCGAAGAACGGCAGAACGTGCCGCCTATGCGCCATCCCCCCTCCTTTGTTCTGTGGGACAGTGGAATACGGCAAAACCCGGCACAAAAACAGAGGTACCTTCGGATCTTAAATCATGGATTCGTGACCGGATGATGGGCATTGTTTTTTCCCAGTGCTTTGACATCGCCGACAGAAATATCGGAACAAAATCGGACTTAAATCTTGGCAGTCTCATGGCCCTTGGTTTTAAAAGAGGGGTTTTTGATATCATGGCGGATATGGGTGAAAAAGAGGTGATGCGCATTGCCGATACCTTTGAAAAGGAACGTCCGGGATTCCCCCGGCCAAAAACCGACATTGCTAAATACCTTGATTTTCATCGTGATATTCTGGTGGATGACAAAGATGGCGTAAGAATTATCACCATCAGAAGGCCCCAGGCGGTCAATGCCCTGGGAATCGGCACATGTGCTGAAATTTTAAAAGAACTTGAAAAGGGCGCGGATGATCCCAGTGTAAAAGGATTTATCATCACCGGTTATGGAAACAAAGCCTTTTGCGCCGGTGCCGACATCGGCGGTTTCATTGCCACCTTTGACAACAAAGAGGCGGGGGTGGCCCTTGCAAGGGGCAATTCCGAGGTACTCCATTTTATGGATAAAATGGATAAACCGGTGGTGGCGGCCATAAATGGGCTTGCCATGGGGGGTGGTGTGGAACTTGCCATTCGCTGTCACAGCCTGGTGGCGGACAAAAAAGCCTTTTTTCAATTGCCTGAAATTACCCTGGGGATTTTACCGGGTATGGGCGGGGCTGTTATTCCATACAGAAAATGGCCCCATGCCGCTGGAACATTCAATGCCATGATCGGTGAGGCCCGCAGATTGAGTGTTGATGAAGCTAAAGAAATAGGCATGGTACAGCAGATCACCAATGGCTACCCGGAAATGATAGCGGCAGCCATTGCCGAGGTAAACCGTCTTAAGGGAGCAATTCCCCGTATAAGTGATGCCCCTGTTTCCATCCCGGAATTCATCGTTTCGGAAAAACCCATGGCCGGCAAACTGCCTTTAAGCAAACAAGCCCTTGGGATTGTGGCCAGGGTTATTAATGAGGCATCGGCTTGTGACACGCTGGAAGCTGCACTGGAAATTAACTACCAGGGGTCCGGGGATATGTCATGCATTGACGCCTCCAAAGAAGGGGTAAATGCCTTTTTGCAAAAAAGAAAGCCCGACTTTATCAAGTAAAATAATAATACATTCCGGCCATGAGAGCTTGTATTGGCAATGTATTGTGCAAAAATAACTCAATGTTTTTTAAGGAGAAATTAAAATGACGGAAATTAAAACAGTAGGTGTTGTCGGGTTCGGCGTAATGGGCGCAGCCATAGGTCTTAATGCAGCCTCTTCAGGTTATAAGGTAATTTATAAGGAACTCAACGATGAACTGGTAAAATCCATGTACGATCAATGGGTTCTTAAGTCCTTAAATAAAAGGGTTGCCAAGGGTAAAATGACCCAGGACGATATGGATGCAATTACCCAAAATATCTCAGGTACAAGTAATTATAACGATCTTGCAGCATGTGATCTTGTCATTGAAGCTGCAGTGGAAAGTATGGATCTTAAAAAACAGATTTTTAAAGATCTGGATGCGGCATGTCGGAAAGACACCATTTTGGTGAGCAACACATCCACCTTTTTAATTGAAAAATTAATGGAAGGCATTTCCAATCCCGGCAGAACCGCAGGTCTGCATTATTTTTTCCCGGCCAATATCAACAAGCTTGTGGAGGTTATCAGACAGAAGGCAACCAGTGACGATACCTATGATGCCCTCATGGGGTTTGCGAAAAAAAATCGGAAGGTGGCCATCACGGTGAAGGATTTCCCCGGTTTTGCCATCAATCCGGTATTTATATCAAGTTACATGATTCTTGATGCCTTCCAGGGAGATCAATACAATTGTGCAACCCTGGAAGATATTTCTCAAAAAGCCCTTGGGTTACGATTCGGAATCATGTGGGTCCAAAACGGTTCCGGGCTTGGCACCTGTTACCACGCCGCAGGATCCATGGTTGAGTATCTTGGTGATTCTGATACCGGTTATCCTGCCTTGCCTGCATCCTTGGCCGAACAGTTCAACAGCAAACAGCCCTGGAATCTGGAAGATGGTCCTGTTCTGGAGGATCCGGAAAAAAGAAAACTGGTACAGGACCGTCTGCTGGGCGGAATCTTTGCCATTTCCACCCATCTTGTTGAAAAAGATGTGGTTTCCGTAAAGGATTTTGAACTGGGAATTCGTACCTCCCTTGCCTGGCCCAAAGGTCCCTTTACCCTGATGAATGAGCTGGGAATGGAAGAGACAAAACGTCTTGTGGAAGTTGCAGTTGCTTCAGGGGACTTCAAGGTACCTGAAAAATTTAACTCAGACAATATCTCTTCCTGGGACATCTAAAAAAGGAATATTTCATGGCACAATTAATAGCAGACCGAAGGGATGTTGAATTTGTTCTTCATGAACAATTGCAGCTGGATTATTTAACCAAACATCCGCAATTCGAGGAATTTGATAAAAAAACAATTAACCTGATCCTGTCCGAGGCACGCAATCTGGCCATTAAAGAAATGCTGCCCACTTTAAAAATCAGCGATGAAGAGGGCTGTCGCCTTGAGAAGGGTGAAGTCAAGGTTCCGGAATGTTATCATAAAGTATATAAGCTTTTCACGGAAGGTGAGTGGATCGCCATGTACGATGATCCCAAGTGGGGGGGGCAGGGCATGCCCATGACACTGGCACTTGCGGTGAACAGTTATTTTTATGGGGCCAATTTCCCCTTTATGATGGCCATTATCCTTGTCCATGGTGCAGCCAAACTCATTGAACATTACGGAACGGAGGTCCAGAAAAATCTTTTCCTGAAAAAGATGTACAGCGGCCAATGGGGTGGGTCCATGCTTCTGACTGAATCTGAAGCAGGGTCGGATGTGGGAGCACTTACCACCAAAGCCGTTAAAAATGACGATGGAACCTATTCCATCACCGGAAACAAGATTTTTATCTCAAGTGGTGACAGCGATCTGACGGAAAACATTATTCATCCGGTACTTGCCCGCATTGAAGGCGCACCGGAAGGCACCGCCGGCATATCCTTGTTCATTGTTCCCAAAATATGGGTCAATGAGGACGGAAGTCTTGGGGAACCCAATGACATCGTATGCACGGGTCTTGAAGAAAAGATGGGGCTTCATGGAAGTCCCACCTGTTCCATGGCCCTTGGAAGTAAAGGCATGTGTAAAGGGGTCTTGCTGGGTCAGGAAAACAAGGGAATGCGTGCCATGTTCGTGATGATGAATGAGGCGCGTCTGGATGTGGGATTACAGGGACTGGGCTGTGCCTCCACCTCGTTTATGAATGCATTATCCTATGCAAGGGAACGCATTCAGGGCAAACATCTTCTTGCCACATCCAAGGATGCCCCGCCTGTCCCCATTATTCAACATCCTGATGTCAGACGAATGCTGCTGACCATGAAATCTTATACGGAAGGAATGCGAAGTCTTTTATACTTCATCGCTTTTTGTGAAGACTGTATTCATGTCAGCAATGATGCTGGTGAAAAAGCAATGTATCAGGGCCTTATTGATCTTCTCATCCCCGTTGCCAAGGGGTATGGGACGGATAGAGCCTTTGATATATGTGCCCATGGGGTACAGATATACGGCGGATACGGGTATACAAAAGAGTATCTCCAGGAACAGCTTCTCAGGGATTCCAAGATTACCCAGATATATGAAGGGACAAACGGCATTCAGGCCATGGATCTTCTTGGAAGGAAATTAAACCTGAACAAGGGAGAGGCTTTTAAGGGTCTTATCAGTAAAATAAAGGAAATCGTTGAAATCGCCAAGGGGCAGAAAGTGCTTAATGATCTGGCTGCAGAAGCCGAAAATACCATCCTTAAACTGGAAAAAACCAGTGAACACATTGGTAAAATGGTTAAATCGGATAAAACATTGACAGCCTTTTCCCATGCCTATTCACTTCTGGATGTTACAGGTGATGTGGTGATGGCCTGGATGCTGTTATGGCGGGCAACCATTGCCGTTGAAAGACTGGAAAAGGGTACAAAAAGAAAAGATACCGATTTTTATACCGGACAAATACGCAGCGCCCAGTTTTTTATTAATTCCATCCTTCCTGTGTCCCGTGGAAAGATGGATGTTATTCTTTCAAGTGATGATGCCGCCATACAGATTTCTGAAAATTCCTTTGGGGGGCTTTAATTTTTAGGATCTGGTTAAGATTATTAACCAATGGCGTAAACTGGGGAGCTTCGCCATTGTTCATATTGCCTCAAAAGTAGTTGGCACTTTTTTAAAGAAACGTCCAGAAACTCAGTTGTTGCTTTTAAAAAGTGTCAACCACTCTAAATTAATATGCTCTTTTCCCCTGAAAGTTGCATTGTAATAAAGGCAGAAATCAACCAAAATCTCCAATAGCCTGAATCCTTGATGGTCTGCCAAGTTTAAAAGTTGACTTCAATAAAAAATATTGGGCTTGGTCATAACTTGGGCCACCTGTCACAATTGGTGGGCCAACGGGGTCAGGCTTGTGTTATTAGAGCCTGATTTTTTTATCAGACTCTATGTTTTTGACAAGTGCCTTCGCCTAAAGAAGATGTTAAGCAAAAGCGTCAATAACGCAAGCCTGATCCCACCCCAAAGTGTCCCATGCTGTGAGCAAGCTCAAAATATTCATGCAAAAGGATATCTCTCCATGCAGTTACCCCGGTATGATAAAGACAGCGTTAATATTGGACAAGTGCTTGATATTGCAGCGGATAATTTCGGCGATCACCCGTTTTTGCAGTATCATGGAACAAACTTGAATCAGACCTACAGTCAAATTCGGAAAATATGCAATGATGCAGCCAAGGGATTCATGGCCCTGGGAATAAATAAAGACGATCATGTTGCCCTGTGGGCCAACAATATTCCTGAATGGATATATGCAAAGTTTGCCATTGCCAAGGCTGGAGGGGTTGTTGTAACGGTTAATACCAGTCTGCGGTGTTTTGAAATGGAATATCTTATGAAACAATCCGATGCAACCACCCTTGTTATGGTGGGAGGTGTGAGAGATTGCGATGAATATTTGAAAATCCTTGATACGCTTTGTCCGGAGTTGAAAACAAGTTTGCCCGGTAACTTAAATTGTCGCCTTTTACCCCGATTAAAAAATATTGTTTTCTTGGGAGATGAAAGTCATCCCGGAATGTTTACATGGAAGGATATGATCAGACTGGGGACTGGGATAAGCGATGAGGCCTTAAAAAATCGTCAGGATTCAGTTGGGCCTGAGGATATCGTAAATATCCTTTATACCTCGGGTACCACAGGTTCCCCCAAGGGGGTTATGTTATCGCACAGCAACATCATCGGTAATGCCCACAGCCTTGCCGTTAACATGGAGTTGTCAAGACATGACAGGGTTTGCGTGCCGGTACCGTTTTTTCATTGTTTTGGGTGTGTGGCCGGCATTCTATCCTGTCTTATGTCCGGGGCCACTCTATGTCCGATTCCGTTGTTTTCTCCCCGGGAAGTCCTTGAAACCGTTGAAAGTATGCAATGCACGGCCATCCATGGCGTTGCCACCATGTTTCTTGCAGAAATGGAAGAAATGACAAAAAGAGAATATGATACAAGCAGCCTTAGAACCGGCATTATTGCGGGTGCCACTGTTACTCCTCAATTAATGAGGCAGATTTCGGAGGTAATGGGTATTCCGGAGCTCAGCATTGCCTATGGGCAAACCGAGAGTTCGCCGGCCATTAGTGCGACAAACCGGAAGGATTCAATTAAAAAACGTTTTGAAACCGTGGGACGTCCTCTGCCAGGTGTGGAAGTTAAGGTGGTTGGTCTTACGGGAGAAAAAGTAACACCAGGTACCCAGGGAGAATTGTGCGTGCGGGGGTATAATGTAATGAAGGGATATTACAAAAAACATGAAGCCACCCGGGCAGCCGTTAACGATTCAGGATGGCTCCACACCGGAGATCTTGGAACATTGGATGAAGACGGGTATTGCACGATCACCGGAAGAATCAAGGATGTTATCATAAGGGGAGGCGAAAATATATATCCGCTTGAAATTGAAACTTTTCTTCTCACACATCCGGATATCATGGAGGTCCAGGTGGTTGGTGTTCCTGATGAAAAATATGGAGAGCAGGTGCATGCCTTTGTCAAAGTGTCCCCCCATAAATTTATCACGGAAAAAGAGCTGAAAGACTATTGTAAAGATAAAATATCCTTTCATAAAATCCCGTCAAGTTTTGTATTTATCAAGGAATACCCCACAACCGCCAGTGGTAAGGTGCAAAAGTTCAAGCTGGTTGAACAGAGTTTGCAAGGAATGCAACAATAATGCATTAAGGTGGCATTGGATACCCCTGGAATGCGTTACGACTTAAGATTAAAATTGGAGGGGGCTTATGGAGGTTTGTGAACGTAGGCAAAATCAAGAAAATAAAAGAAAAAATGAGATAAAGGCAGCCGCACGAAAGGTGTTTGCTGCAAAGGGATTCAATGGGTGCACGGTTGCAGAAATTACTTCAGAAGCAAACTTAAGCCCAGGCTCTCTTTATCGCTATTTTAAAAATAAAGAAGAGTTGCATACCTGTTTGTCCATTGACATTTTAAATCGTTTTGAAATTGAAATTAAAAAAATCAGGGATTATAATATTTCGGTTGAAGACAAAATGAAGGGATATTGTGATCTTTTTGTGGATATGTATGCATATGATCCTGATATTTTAATTGATCTTTTTCACCTTCAATCGGGTGAAACCTTGCATTATCTTTCAGACAAAATTTTGCAGCAGTTGAAAGAGAAATCTGCCCTGGCCTATGGTGCAGTTGTTAACACAATTAAAGAAGGGGTTGACACGGCTGTTTTTATTAATAAATATCCGGCGGCTCTGGCCGATATTCTATGGGGATCCTATGCCGGAGTTGTGCTTTGGGTGAACTCCAAGCATTTGCTGGATGATCAGAAGGATTTTGTGAAATCGACTTTGAAGCTTGCCTTTGAGATTCTTTTGCATAGTATGAAAACGAAGTAATCGGGAATTGTCCAATTTTGTGCATAAACTCATTTCCATCCAAATACCTGCCCTATGGTATTTCTTCCCCCTCCACTCTTCATTATATCTGAGGACACATAAAGACTACCTGCTACTTTTAAATAGTCTGTTTTAAAATACCACATTGTGTCAAAAAAATATTTGATAATAATTTAATTATGCTATAACACAAGAATATTTTTTGCTAAAATTTCTTATTTTTAGCCCTTGATAATAATTTTCAAACAGGCTTTTATACGCCATTTCATAATGAATTGGCGTGGTTTTGAAAGATAAAAACATGTTACCAAGCCCAAAATCTGCTATGTTAAGGCCCGTATTCTAAAATAGTCCCGTTGATTACAAAACCGGGGTTTGGTCATAAGATGGGCCATGCTGGGGAGGGGTCAGGCTTGCGTTATTGGCGCTTTTGTTGAAATTTGTCTTGAAACACAGGTAGTTGTCAAAAGCACAATAACACAAGCCTGACCCCATTGGTACAGCAATTTTGACGGGTGGCCCATCTTATGAGCAAGCCACAAAACCGGAAATGGGACAATACAAAACTGTGCTTGAAAAAAACGGCTTATTGGGTGAAACTGGATGGCAAGATTACAACAGCAATATGAACAGCAGGGATTTTATGGTATAGGCCTTGTGAACTGCGTTAAAGGTGTTAATGTCGGCACCCTCTGGCGATCTGCCTATATTCTGGGGGCTTCTTTTATATTTACAGTGGGTAAACCATACCGGCGGGAGGCGGGGGATGTCACCCTGACCTGGCAGAAAATTCCCCTTTATAATTATACTTCGGTGGATGCCCTTAAGGAGCATCTTCCCTTTGATACCCGTCTTGTTGGGGTGGAACTTTCTCCGGATGCCCACCCCTTATCCCTGTACGATCATCCCCAAAGAGCGGTGTACCTCCTGGGAAATGAGCAGGTGGGCCTGCCTCCGGATTTGCTTTCAGCCTGTCATGGGGTGGTGCGCCTGCCCGGGGAGTTCAGCCTTAATGTGTCGGTGGCCGGCAGCCTTGTGATGTATGATCGCATAACCAAGATTGACCATGCGCTGCCCCGCAGAAAGGCTTAAGTTGAACAAATAATGCCCATAAGCCAGCCCTGATCTTAATTGTGGGTAGTGTCGAGTCAAAGATCTAATGGCGGATTGAGCTGAAATCGGGTGGCATGTATACTGTTATTTTTAACCTGATTTCAGCGGGAACGAAGCGACTATATGCGATTGACATGACAGTAGGTTTGATGGGGTAATGTCTAAACGCCCGGGGTTGTGACCAGGCCCATGGTCTGTTTTGATGAACTTTTAATGGTCAGTTTTTTCCAATATTTGGAAATCAGGTTAGAACAGTTTAAACCCATTTAAAACTGTCCCTTATTTTAAACGATCAGGAAAGGAAGGCGATGAAAAATTTTACATTGAGGATGAAAATGCTGGTTGGCGGGGTATTGTTGGTATTAGTACCCATGGTGATTCTGGGGTCCCTGACCTATTTACGGGCTACGGCGGCCGTTGAGAATGAAGCCTTTGATAAATCGCTTCATATTGCCCAGCGTCTGGCTGACATGACCCAGGCGGTCATGGAAGAGGAGGTTAAACTGGTACGCAGTCTCACCGCAGATGGACGTTTGATTGCCGCACTGGAGACCTTGAGCAAGGGTGAAAAAGAGCAGGCCACCAAGGATTTGTCCGAAGTAATGGGCAATTTCAATCGAATGAATAAGATGTGGACAGATGAATATGAGGTGATTCTTGTCACCGACGACCATGGTAAGGTCGTAGCGGATAATACCGGTGGCGGGTACGTGGGAATTGATTTGTCACAACGTCGATATTTTAAAGAAGTGACTCAAAAAGGGGTCAGCGTGGGAGATGTGGTGCTGTCCAAAAAAACCAATGGTCCGGTGGCTTCGATTGCCGCCGAGGTAAAATCCTCCAGTACAGCCATGATCGGCATGGTGGCCATGATCATGAAAACCGATTTTCTGGTGGAGAAAATCAGCGGTACCCGGCTGGGTAAAACCGGTTATGGATGGATGGTTAATGAAACCGGTTCCCTCATTGCCCATCCTGTTCCGGAGAACCTGCTAACCCTGAACCTGGCTGATCTTGATGGCATGAAAACCATCACCGATGCCATGCTGGCCGGCAAAACCGGTGTGACAGACTATGTTTTCAAGGGAACAAAAAAGGTTTGCGGTTATGCACCTGTGCCCCTCACCGGATGGTCCATTGGTGCCACCCAGAACACAGAGGAATTCCTGGCCCCGGTGATTCAGATCCGGAACTGGATTCTTCTGACAACCGGCATGGCCACCATTGCTGCCTGCATCATTGTACTTGTTTTTGTGCTTTCCATTACCCGGACCATTAATACGGTGGCAGAATCCCTGCGTAACGGGGCAGAAGAGGTGGCCTCCGCCGCCAATCAGATCGCCAGTGCATCTCAATCCCTGGCTGAAACATCCAGTGAACAGGCAGCCACCCAGGAGGAAACCTCAGCAAGTATTGAACAAATCAGTGCCACTGCCAAGGAAACCACCGAATTGACCCGGGATGCCTCCAATCTGATGAATGAAAATATAGCCAAGACTGCCCAGTCGTTGAAGGCCTTGAAAAAATTGTCTGGAAATATGGCCTCCATTGAGAATGACAGTTCTAAAATCGGCACGGTGACCAAAACCATTGATGAAATTGCTTTTCAAACCAACCTGCTTGCATTGAATGCCGCAGTGGAAGCGGCCCGGGCCGGAGAAGCCGGTGCCGGTTTTGCCGTGGTTGCCGAAGAAGTACGTAATCTTGCACTGCGGGCCTCGGAGGCGGCCAATGGAACCCAGGAACTGCTGGAGGGCATGCGGGCACAGATTGTCACCGGTGCTGAATCCCTTCGAAGTATGAGCGTTGATTTTGAAGGTATAGTGGAATCGGCCACCGTCATGGGCGAACAGACATCTGCCATCACCGAAGCCAGCAGACAGCAGTCCCAGGGCATTGATCAGATCAGTCAGGCCACCTTGAATGTTGACCAGGCCACCCAGGCGGTGGCTGCCAATTCCGAAGAGACGGCTGCCGCATCAGAAGAACTGGCCAGTCAGGCCGAAACCATGCTGGCCATGGTGAAAACCCTGGCTCAACTGGTGCATGGTCAAAAAAAAGAATTGAAGCAACGCTCCATAAGACAGCAATACGCTGTGGATGATTTTGATCAATTGGATGAAATGCCCGCCCCGGCCCACACCATGAAAAAAACCATGCGGTTGGGGCACACAACACATGTGAGGAAAGAACAATGAAAGTCCAGAGTCATGGGGATGAAAAAAAAATCCACATTGAAATTACAGGCAGCATCAACCAGACCGGTGCAGAAGAATTAAAAAAATATTTAAATGGATTGAGCCTTGAACAGACACAGGAGGTGGTAATGGATTTTGCAAAGGTCTCCTATATCGGTTCTGCCGGTGTGGGTAAAATTTTACTGCTTTACAAAAATCTTGTGCTTGATGATGCAAGTATCCGGTTGATCAATGTTGCTCCGGATATTTACAGCCTGTTGATGGATATGAAATTAGATGAGATCTTTTTCATTGAAAAAGGCAAATAATCCGGATCAGGCAAAGGCCCTTTCCGGGCACCTGGCAACCCAGATGATGCTGTCCAAGGTTTCCACCCATTTGCTTCAGGCTGACACTGAAAATTGTCACCATCAATTTAACACTGTGCTGAGGCTTCTGGGAACCTTCTGCCAGGCCGATGGTTGTTTTGTTCTACAGCAGGGAAAAGATCTTCAGTATTATCTGTTATCACAATGGCTTCATCAATGGAAGCCCCACACATGGGCACCGAATGTGGGGCATCCCGTTGATCTGCCTGCTGACATGGCCAGTTCGTTGGCATCCCATGAACTGTTTTTTTTAAATACCGGAACTTCCAAAAGACACAAGCAGGATCATGGAAGTGCCTTTTTTCATCCCTGCAGCTCATCGGCCGTGATTGTTCCCATTATTAAAGCCCGGGACATCCTGGGATGTCTGGGCATGGAATCTATCACCCCTGATAAACGGTGGCAGGATGGAGATATAAAGCTTCTGCGAAGAAGTGCCGAATATTTTGCCTCCACCATGGCACGCATACAGGCAGAACAGGATAAACACAAAACCGAAGAAAAATATCGCCGATTGGTGGACAAAGCTCCTCTTGGTATTTTTACTGTAAATACAGACGGTTATCTTAGTCAGTTGAATCCCAAAATGGAGAGGATCATTGTGCGGCTGGGATTTGATCTCTCCAGACCCATCAACATGTTAACCCGGAAAGCCTTTATAAAAAGTGGTCTGGCCAAAGATCTTGCTGCCTGTCTGGAGGGAAAGGAGATTTCACCAACGATTCGCTCCTACACCGTTTCCCGGAGAAAGACCTATTATTTTCGAACCCATATGACGGCCCTGCGGGAAGGGGATCGTAAGATCACCGGGGTTCAGTTCATTGTTGAAGAGATTACAGATCTTTACCATGCACAACAGAAACTTGAAGATAGTGAGCGCTTCCTAACCGATGTGATGGTCTCTCTTAAAGCCGGGGTGGTTATAATTGATCCGGAGGATTGTCGGATTCTGGATGTTAATCCCTATGCGGCAAAATTGGTGGGTCTGGCTCAAGATCAGATTGCTGGGAAAATCTGCCATGAATTCATATGCCCCCAGGCCCAAGGGGAGTGTCCGCTTATTAATCTTGGACAGGAAATGGATAATTCCGAACGGTTTTTGCTGACCAGTGAGGGCAGTCCCATTCCCATACTGAAAAGTGTTTCCCGAATACAGCACAAGGGAAAAGAGCTGTTCCTGGAATGTTTCACCGATATCCGGGATTTGAAACGGCTGCTGGATGAACAGCAGCTTGATATTAAAACCTCCAAGGGTTTATTATCGGTAATTAACGGGCCTTTTCCCCGGTACACATCATTAAAAAAAAATCTGAATCTTTTTTCCACAGCCTTTTATCTCCCCTGTCAGGCCGAAGGGGGGGATCATTTTTTCATTCGAACCATGAAAACACCTCAGGATAACCCTTCATTTAAAACGCTGATCACTCTTAAGGACCAATCGGGCCATCAGGTGGGCTGCATACTTCGGTCTATTATCACTGATCTGCTGCACCAGGCTATTTTGTGTGATGCAAAATTCGTTGATGTGGGAAAGGCCATGGGGCGACTTAATGAACAACTGGGACAGTGTGGATTCATAGATCCTGACAGTTTCTGTACGGCAGCGGCCCTTTGTCTGGACCATGAATCACTGTCGTTGCAATATACCTTGTGCGGACATCCCAGATTTATTCTGATCAGAAATGGACAGGCCATGGATGTGCCCGAGGGTTCAGATCGTCGGGGAATGAACATGCCCCTGGGCTTTGCCCCTGGCCGGACCTTTGAGTGTGGTGAAATCACTTTGCAGACATCAGATAAACTGATTGTTTTCACAGATGGTCTGACGGAGATGGGCATTGGAGAAAAGGGCTACGAAGAGGCAACCGCTACCCTGACTCCCCTTGGGATTCTGTCCCGGGCCCAGACGGAAAAAGGGCTTGATCTGTCTGACCCGGTGGAACACATTGTGTCGGAAATGATTGCCGTGGCATCTGCGTTTTCCTGCCTTGGCATCAAAGGGGAAGAAAAAAAACAGAACCCCGATGATATCACCGTCATCGGTCTGGAGATTGAAGATCAAGGGGAAATGATAATGGAAACATGGTATCCCCGGGATCTGGAAGATCTCCAGGACAAGATAGATCAATTTTTTGATCTGCAGTTAAAACACTGGCGGCGCAGGGCTTTTACAAATTCCATGCGTCTGCGGATCTGTGTGGAAGAGGCCATCGTCAACGCATGGAAACACGGTAATAAACAAGATCCGAATAAAGGTATTGAGATTCATTATCGATGGGGCAATGATTTTCATCTCACCATTGAAGATCAGGGCTCTGGCTTTGATGTGTCAAGGCTCCCAAGTCCCTGTGATAAAAGTGCACGTACGGCGGAATCGGGTCGTGGGATTTTCATGATCAGACGCAGTGCATGTGAGATGCATCACAATGATACCGGCACCGCCGTTTATATGCGTCTTTCGCCCCGGTCCCCATTCCGTCCTGCGCCGGGAGGTCAGGCCTCGACAGTCCACAACACACTGCCAAGTTTGTGGGAGACGTTTAAAAATGCGATTTCACACTAAAAGAACGGCTGTTTTTGGGGTCTGTCTGCTGATTTACCTGGTGGGGGTTGCCGTATTTGCTCTGTACACCGGTAAAGAAGAAAAAAAGACCCTCATTGCCGATATTGATCGGCACCTGCTGCTGGCAGCCCGGGGGCTTAAGTACATGGTGGCTGCCGACTTCCATGACCGGGCAACCTCTGCCAATGCCATTGCCCTGGAGGAGATACTTCAAAACCAGCGAATTATATCAAGTTATGCTCAGGATTCCGGATTTACCTATCTGTATACGGTCATTCGCCAGGGGGATTTGTTTTTTTTTGCTGCACCAACGGTGACCGAAGCAGAATATAAAGAACGTCAGAACTGGTATTATTATCCCTATTCCGATATCCCTGAGGAATTTGTGGCTGCATTTGATACCCTGGAGTCGGCCCATGTCAGTTATGATGACCAATGGGGAGCCTTTCGATCTGTGGCCCTTCCCCAGAAAACTCCTGGGGGAAGAACCTATCTGTCATGCGCCGACATGGATATCAGCTTTGTCAATGCCCTTGTGGGGAAGGTCTATCTTCGGATGTTTCTTCATAGCGGATATTTTTTATTATTGACCCTGCCTTTTTCTTTGACCTACCTTCATTTCAACCGTCGTTTGAGCCGTACCAATAAAAAACTGGCCCATCACCAGGAGCACCTTGAAGCCCTGGTGTCCACCAGAACAATGGAACTGGAAAAACAAAAGTGCCGGGCAGAGACCTCCGATCGTTTGAAAAGTGTTTTAATGGCCAATATTTCCCATGAGATTCGCACCCCGCTTAACAGCATTCTGGGATTTGCAGAATTGATTCAGAATAATTCCGCTCCGGAGGAATCCATCAAATATGCCGGTTTTATTCACCAATCCGGTGAACACTTGTCAAAGCTTGTGGATCAGCTGCTGGATCATACCCGGATTACCTCCGGGCAGGTAAAAATGATGGCACGCCCCTTTGATCTCATGGAATTTCTGGATGGACTGGTGAAAAGTGAAATGGTAACAGCACGAACAAAAACCCTTGAATTGGTTTATACCGTGGACGAAAGCTTACCCCGGTGGGTGGATGGTGATCCCTTTCATTTACGTCAGATCCTGCTTAACTTGATGAATAATGCACTCAAATTTACCCCAAAGGGTTGCATTTACCTTGATGTGACGTGTAAACCGGGAAAACAAGATATTGTGTGGGTATCCTTTTCCGTCAAGGACAGCGGCATCGGCATTCCCCCGGATAAGTTGGATGCCATTTTTTCACCATTTGTCCAAGCAGACGACGGAACTTCACGTATCTTTGGCGGTACGGGCCTTGGAATCACCATTGCAAGGCAATTGGTGATTCTTATGGGGGGACGTATTCAGGTTGAAAACAATGAAAGCATGGGATGTCGATTCTGGTTTGACATCCCATTTAAAAAAAGCACTGTGCCCATGGCCGAAGATATTCCAGACGCTGCCTCAAGTTCAAAAGCCGTGGTGGGTCTGCAACCCAAGGCTTCCATTCTGGTGGTGGATGATTACGCATCTAATCTTACCCTGGCCCGTCGTCAACTGGAATCCGGGGGGCATGGGGTTGTAACCGTGGATACGGGCATAAAAGCCATAGAATACTGTGATAAGCAGGCCTTTGATTTGATACTCATGGATATCAATATGGCTGGGATGGACGGGTATCAGACCACTCAGATTTTAAAAAATTCCGGCGGGGGAAACAGCCGGGTACCGGTGATTGCCATGACGGCCAGTGCCGATAATCATACCCTGGAAAAGTGCCGTAATCTCGGTATGGCGGATTTAATAACCAAGCCGGTTAACAGAGTGGCTCTATTGAAAATAGTAGATAAATGGCTCAAGCATCCCACCGATGTTTTATTATCACTACCGGAACAGGCTCCATTGGAGGACGAAAATACTCCGGCATCCCCTTGTGATATAATTAATGATGCTTTGCCGATGCCCCCCATTGACCGGGAACAGGCCCTTGAGGAATTTGATGGAGACCATGAGCTTCTTGATACTGTGATTCAACAGTTCATGGATCAGCTTGAACGGCAGATTGATGAGATTAAAGGAGCAATGGACAATAAAAATTTTGCCATCCTCCATTCCCAGTCCCATGCCATAAAAGGGGGGGCTGGCAACCTGAGCGCTTTTCCTCTGGCAGAGGCTGCCGGACTACTTGAAAAGGCCAGTAGTGAAAAAAAAGGAACTCAATGTGAATTGGCCTTTCAATGTCTGTGCAGGGAAGCCCGGCATTTAAAATTATACCTTTACCAAAGAGAGGGGCATATTGAGAATTCTGATTGTTGATGACGAACTTGTCAGTCGTGCTAAGATGAAAAAAATCATGAGTCGTTATGGCCAGTGTGATGAAGCAGAAGATGGAATTCAGGCCATGGACAAAATTTCGCAGGCAAAATCAAAGGGATTTTTGTATACGCTCATGACATTGGACGTGGATATGCCAAAGATGTCTGGGATGCAGGTACTTGCCCGGGTTCGAGAAATGGAACACCACGCTGTTAATGGGGATGGACTTTTACCCATGAAAATTGTGATGGTCACCGCCATGGGGGATAGAGAAACCTTTTCCCAGAGTCTTTTTTCCGGATGTGATGATTATATCATTAAACCGTTCCAGCCGGAGACCATCCACCGTCAAATGCGGATACTGGGGCTTTCTTGTCCTGTTTTTTATCCTGCAAAAAATTGAGCCGGAGACAGCCCACCTGAAATTATCTCTGGTTGTGGGCAATCCGTGCCAGGCAGTTTCTGATCAGGTCTGATGCATTGGTGGCGTAGACACCTGAAATCACAAGTACCCCCCCTGAAAAAAGAGACGGGGTGATGGCTTCATCCAGAATAAAATAAGACAAAATAATGGCACTGACCGGAACCAGATTGATGAACACACTGGCTTTCATGGGACCAATGGTATTGATGCCTTCATAATACCAGAAAAATCCAAGGACGGTGCCGAAAAATCCGAGATAAAAAAGGCTGAACCAATCCGTCATGGTATAGGTCATAATTTCAATAAATTGACCATTAAATATAAACGGAATGGCCAGAAGGAGCGTACCTGCCACGGACGAATAACAAACGGAAACAAGAGGGGACAAGGCCCCCATCACCGATTTTCCGATGAGGGAATAGGCCACCCAGCTGGCCACACATCCGCAGATCAGTACTTCTCCTCTGCCCATCGCATACCCCATGGCATGGGTGAGCTGCCCGTTGGAAATCACCACAAGGGCCCCGGTCACCGACAGAAGAATTCCAATGCCTCTTATTAAATTAAGCCTTTCCCTGAAAATCAGCGCAGATAAAACACTTATAACAATGGGGTTCATGGCAATGATCAGCGCGGCTCGTCCGGCATGGATGTGATGTAACCCTTCAAAAAAGAGAATATTATAAGAAAAAACCCCGGTGGCACCCAGCAGGAAAATGGGCACCCCCTGTTTTTTTGAAATCCGGGGCAGGGTACCCTCAATATTTTTCGTAAACATTATCAGAAAGATGGACGCAATGCTGAAGCGCAAAAAAGCGGCGTTGACCGGGTTGACATCCGGGGCAATGGATCTGCCCGCAATAAAGGTGCCTCCCCAGAAAATGGCCGTGAGTATCAATTTGATGTAGGTTGACATGTTTTTATGGCCGATCTTGAGGCCAAGCCTCCTTGTCTTTTACTCGATGATCAAGTTTTTTCTGCTGATTTTGCGATAACGGGACCAGGCTTGTGTTATTGAGGGTATCGACCAAAACCCGGGCGAACCCAAAACGCCACCGATAATGCCAATAATGCAAGCCTGCCCCTTCCTCAATTATATGTCAACATAAAAAAACTGATCATCGAGTTTTATGTTGAAAAAAATACGCTTTGTTTAATATCTTTGCAGTGCTGGCCTGCTTCAGGCATGTTGAGTCCAAAAGCGGGTGTGTACTGCCGGTGCCCGGGAATTAAAACATGACCACGCTTTTGCTTAAAATCTTCTTTATGCAAAGGCACTTGTCAAAAACATAGAGTCTGATAAAAAAATCAGGCTCTAATACCACATAGCCTGACCCGGTTGGCCTATCAATTGTGACAGGTGGCCCAAGTTGTGACCAATCCCCGTTTTGTTATGGGTGTCGCTGTCATGTCCGCCATCGCCATTTTTTGTTAAAATTGAAATGGGTGTGCATGTGTATCGTTATTCGTCGATAATTTCGCGTATTTTTTTTGCAAGATCCTTCAGGATAATGGGTTTGTTCAGCAACCCTTTTATTCCGATTTCCTGTAAGGTTCTGGGGGTCAAGGTATTACTGAATCCTGTACATAAAAGGATGGGTATATCCGGTTTGATTGATAATAATTGCCGGGCCAGTTTATCTCCGGCCATTTTCGGCATGTCCAGATCTGAAATAACCAAATCAAAATCATCATAAGCCGTTTTAAAACATTCAAGGGC
This sequence comes from uncultured Desulfobacterium sp., assembly GCA_963674605.1. Lineage (GTDB taxonomy): Bacteria > Desulfobacterota > Desulfobacteria > Desulfobacterales > Desulfobacteraceae > Desulfocicer. The sequence continues at coordinate 5,688,069 of OY771474.1, forward strand.
ATCAATACTGTCTGTTGTGCTGCTTACGCTGTATCCCAGGCGCTCAAGCATCTGAGTTTCTATTTTAATGACACTTTCGTCATCATCCACAATTAAAATTCGCTCTGAACCCTTGTGAATAGGTTCCGGAGATGCCGGCTGAGCGTAATAATCCATTGATTCCATGGGTAGATATATTTTGAATTCAGAACCCCCACCAACTTTAGTTTCTAACTCAATGGCCCCGCCAAATTTTTTTACAATCCCGTGAACCACGGACAGCCCCAATCCGGTCCCCTTGCCTTTGGCTTTCGTTGTATAAAACGGTTCAAATATTTTTTCTGCTATATTGTCCGGTATGCCCTCTCCAGTATCTTTTACAGACAAAAGGACATATTGTCCCGGCATGGTCAAAGGTGTTATCAGGTCCTTTTTGTTAAGGTGCAGTGAGCTTAATCCAATGGTAAGAATGCCTCCTTTTTCTTCCATGGCATGAAAAGCATTGGTTGCAAGGTTTATTATCATCTGCTGAATTTGAGTGGGATCTGCCTTGATATGGCAACAATCGGTTGCTATATGCTGTTTGATTTCTATGGTGGCCGGTATGGTTGCTCTAAGGATTTGTAATGATTCATTTAAAATGGGTTGAATCTGCATTGATTTTATTTCATCTTTGTGTTGCCGGGAAAAGGTAAGTATCTGACCTACGAGGTTCCTGGCCCTCAGGGCACTTGTGTGGATTGCATTTATACTTTTTCTATTGAAATCATCCACAGGCAAATCTTTCAAAAGCATTTCTGAATGCCCAAGGATTGGAAAAAGTATGTTGTTAAAATCATGGGCAATGCCACCGGCCAGAGTGCCGATGGATTCCATTTTTTGGTTTTGGAGGTATTGCAGTTCAAGTCTTCGTTGTTCGGTGATATCGCGGGTTATGGAAAGAATACAATTTTCATTTTCAATGCAAAGCATTCTTGCTGACGTCATCCCCAATATTACCGTTCCTGATCTGGTTAAAAATTCCATTTCAAGGTTTTCAACAATACCGTCTTTTTTTAACATGAACACCAGACGGTCTCTATCTTCAATGTTTTTCCAGATATTTAGCTCAATGGAGGATTTGCCCATCACTTCCTGCCTTGAGTAACCCATTAATTGTGAGAATCCTTCATTGATTTCCAGGTATATACCATCTTTAATTCTGCTCAAGGTAATTGAATCCGGACTTGTCAAAAAGGCCAGGCGAAATTTTTCCTCACTTGTGCTGATCCTTTCTTCAGTTTTTTTGCGGATTACCGTTTCCCAAGCCAGTTCTGCAATTATTTCAAGGGTCTGTGCATCCGCCGGGGTGTAGTCAAGCGGTTTGTTTCCCACTCCCAGAATAGCCACAATTTTTTTGTTTCTGAAAATGGGTACCACAAGTTCTCGAATAAGAGGAGCATGGCCATCGGGAAGCCCCTTTTTATTTTCCAGATTTCTGTAGTTATTGTGAATTACCGTTTTTCTTTTTTGAACACACTCACACCAGATGCCGGCTTGATCAACTGGATAGTGGCCGGGGATTGCTGCGTTACATTCCGTCTCCATCGTATTGGTGGACCATGCTTGAAGGGAAATGATTTTTTCGTCTTTGCTCAAGAAGTGATAAAATCCAATTGCGCTTTGTGTGAGCACCTCTGCTTCGTCAAGAAATTTTTGTAAAAGTGCGGTTGAAGATAGTTCTTGAGCATTATTGATTAATCTGAGCTGAGCACTCTGTATCCTGTTTTTTGATTTGATTTCATTTTCCGCAATTTTCCGTTTGGTGATATATAAAATCATTCGGATAATAATATATATCAACACAAAAAGCACAAATGCGATAAAATGAACATAAAAAGATGTATCCCGGTGATAACCTGTCAAAGTTCCAATGATCTGTCCATCATAATTGATGTCATTGATAATTATTCTTTCAGGAAAAAGTCCGATCTGGTTTAAAATTGAATCAATGGCGTTTAAACGGGGACCTTCAATGGCCAGAAGCAATACGTTTGCATATTTAATTTCGATTTTTGAATAGTTCTCCCGGTCCGCAACCAGGGTGAGGTATGCCCTTGTGCCCTCATAATTTGTTTCCCAGATGTCTGCTTTTATAATTTCCGCATGCTTTGCCATCTCCTGGATAGTCCATTGTTGTGTGTACTGATTGTAAGAGAAAAAAAAGACTGTGAAACAGATAAAGATCGCCATCAAAGTGATGCCTGCAGATTTTTTAATGATCATGGTTTTAATTTCCATCAATCGAATTGAGCGTTTCAGCAGGCTGGAGACCTTGAATGTAGGATTTGATTATCTTGTTGTATCTGCCCGATGACCTTATTGTTTTTAATCCTTGATTAAACGCATCTCTTACTTTCTGTTTCTGAAAAGCAATCTTGTATGAACTTTTTTCAAAAATATCATGGAATGTGACGGCTTGTTCTGTGGGGATATTCTTCAGTTTGATTTTATAATACTTAAATATGAGATCATCCAGAATGATCACCTCTGTTCGTTTGTAGAAAAACATTCCAATTTGATTTTCCTGACTTGCCATTTCCATATAATCCGGATTTTCATTCACCATGGCCTGAAATTTTTTTCCCAATGCAAATTGAGCCTGTTGAAAGGCAATGATTTTTTTCCCAGCCAGATCATTGATGGAATCAATATTCATGTTTTCCCCGGCAAGTGTCACAGCAACATTATGATAAGTAATGTAGTCATCAGACAGAAAGGTTCCTTTGACTTGGGGATAATGTTTTTTAATGGTGAGCACACCATCAACTTGTTTTTCATTAAAAGACAATTTTGTTCTTTTAAGTGGTTGGGGGATAAATTTAACTTCATACCCTTTCAGTGCAAAGGATTCGCGGACAATATCCACTTCAAAGCCAGATATTTCCTGATCAGAATTGTGAAAGTTGATAACATAAGGAGCAACAGTTAAACCGACGGATAACTTGATTTGTTCGCAAAAAACGGAATCGGACAGCAGAATTGAACTGATTATAAAATAAATTAAAACAAAATGTAGTTTCATTATCTGCCAGCCTCCGTTGTTTTTCAAAACCTTTGTCGTCTGATCCCGTTGGACTGCCAACTGTGACGATTGCTCCATGTCGCGACCATCCCCTTTAATTGTTTCTCAGGCAGTTGAGTCTTTTCCGCTGGTTGGGCCATGTGTAATCGTGAAATATGCTATAGCAAATAAATGATGGATTTAAAATGGCTGATTTCATGGCCAAAAGAAAAATAAAGGGATTGAATCACAGCATGGGCCGTCACTGTTGGTGGCTCAACGACGTAAAAGTATGTGGTGTTAGAGCCTGACGTTTTTTTATAACCCACATGTCCTGTCGGACACAACGAAAATAGGGTCGTAGACGCGGAGCCAAATGGCATTATGCCGCCCCTCCCCCGACGGGCAATGGTCCCGGACCGGAACTGTAGACAGCTCGATTGTCCGGTTCCTATTGCCCACCGGGGGAAGGGCTCTGCTGAGGTAGACTTGAAGGCAACCTTTTCATATAAAAGCCTCTATGTTTTTGACAAGCCTTTTTTTTAGGCGAATTTAAATAAAACTGCCAATAACGTAAGGCTGCCCCCATCCCAAAGTGGCCCATGTTATGACCAAGGCGCCGTATGATATTACTTTATTTCTGTCAGAACCTTTTCACTATGTATAAATTTTATTTAATGATTTTAATCCTTTATGTTAAATTGTGTCGACAATGATTGATGCCTGTCCCATGTCATACTTAAGACCTGACATGCTTGTAATTGTAGCGTTGATATGAAAACATCAATACTAATATTTCTGTTTGTATATTAGTGTTGACATTATAATTTATTATAAGTATGCTATTGGTAAACATGCTGGAATTTATGCAATTAAAGGAGGTCTTATGACGATATTTTCTGTTTCCAGGCCTGAACAGGCATGGTATGGAGAATCCATTGGTATTTTAATACTGGACGCATCCTATCCCTGTGTTCCCGGGAATGTTGGTAATGCCAGTACCTTTCCTTTTCCTGTTCGTTATGAGAAAGTTGAGGGGGCTTCCATTGACCGTCTGCTCAATCAACAGGACCCTGAGCTGGTTACGCCATTTATTAATGCAGCCAAAAGGCTTTACAACAGTGGGGTACATGCCATTACCGGCGCATGTGGCTTTATGGCACTTTTTCAGAAGGAAGTTGCCCAAAATCTTGAAATACCTGTTTTTTTATCCACGCTTTTACAACTTCCCTTCATGTATCAGATAACCGGCAAAAAAATAGGCCTGATAACAGCCGATGCCACCTGCCTTCAGACCAAACATTTTACATCCACAGGGGTTCCCAACGACCTTCCTCTTGCCATCGCCGGTATGGAAAATCAGCCGGAATTCAGGGATGCCGTCCTAAAGGAAAAGGGGACACTTGATTCCGATAAGATCCAGGAAGAAGTTGTTGGTGTTGCCCGGGACTTGGTAAGTAAAAATCCCGATATTGGCAGTATCCTGCTGGAATGCAGTGATTTGCCCCCCTATGCACATGCGGTTCAGGCTGCAGTGGGGCTTCCTGTGTTTGATTTTTTTACAATGATAAACTATGTACACACCACCATGGTTCGCTCGCCCTTTAAGGGATTTATGTAGAAAATGTTTTTCAGTTGAGGGTGGTATTGTCCCTTTTCGTTTGTGTATGACTCCATGTTGTGGTCAATTCCAAAAAAAGGAGGTGAGGCAGGGTACAGGGTATAATTGCAATTACGGATATTTAAATTTAAACGTTTTTCTGCAAGGAGAATTAAATGAAAATTCAAGCTAAATTCACCCGTGGTATGATGGTCGCGTTCGTTGGCGCTTTTTTGATAATTGCTTCTTCCATGCCGGCATTTGCCAAGACCTACAGATGGCAACCCTCGTCCTGGCTGCCTTCCGGCATCAGCTGGGATACCATCGCATACATGTCCGATTATGTAAAACGGATGTCCAATGGTCGTATTCTCATGAAACCCAGCGCACCGGGGTCCATCGTTCCTGTGGCTGAACAATTGGATGCCGTTGGTATGGGCGTTATGCAGGCTACTTTTATCTGGCCGGGATATTTTCCCGGACAGCTCCCCATCGCCTTTACCCATGGCGATTGCATGGCTGCACCCAAAACCATCGCTGAGATGCGTTACCTGTATGAAGAATACGAAGGCGGACGTATTATGCAGATTTTGCGGGAAGAATATGCCAAACATGGTGTGCATCTTGTGGGCAACGTCTACTGGACCCTGGACAACTTGATGATTTCCAAAAAACCCATCATGGGTGTAAAAGATATCAAAGGTTTGAAGTTCAGGTCTTCTGAGTTGATTGCACTTCAGTTGGCAAAACTGGGCGCAGGAACCATCTGGACTCCGGCTGACGAAATTTATACCATGCTGTCCACCGGTGGCGTTGATGCCATCACTTTCTCCCATGCTGCGGACATGGTGGACATGGGTTTTCATGAAGTTACAAAATACTGGGTAAAAAATCCCACAGCTGTAGGTCCTGCCACGGATGCCTTTATCGTCAATCTTGATACCTGGAATTCTCTGCCTGATGATCTTAAAGCCATTCTGGAAGCTGCCTGCGAAATCGGATCTGCAAGAAACAAGTTCCAGGCTGAATTAAAAATTGAAGAAGCCTGGAAAGTAGTTAAGGCCAAAGGTATTGAAATTATAGAATGGTCTGAAGAGGATGCCCGGATACTGTCAGAGACTGCCAGTGAAGTTGTACCTGAAAAATATTTAAAAGACCCAGCCTTTAAAGAAATTTTTGATATTACACAAAAATGGGCCATTGAAAAAGGATATTGGGAAAAAAAATAATTCTTCCGGAAAAAACGCCGCCTCTTTAAAGGGCGGCGTGTCTTTGATGCCTTAATTGAGGAAAAAAGTAAAAGGGAAAATACAATGAGACGAATTTTGAGCATAATAGATTCTATCAGCGAATGGAGCGGAAGATTGATCAGTGTTCTGGTCTTTTTTCTTGCCTTTTTTCTGCTGTATGATGTCATTATGAGGTTTGCATTTAACGCGCCTACCATCTGGTGCCACGAACTGGCACTCCATCTTTTCGGTGCCTATGCCGTAATTGCCGGAGCTTATGTACTACTGCACGATGAGCATGTAAAAATAGATATTGTTTATAACCTTTTCTCACCAAGAGGTCGGGCTATTATCGATAGCTTTACCTATCCTCTTTTCTTTATGTTCATCGGTCTGCTGTTCTGGCATGGTTTGCACATCGGTGTTCGCGCCTTTGAGTTGAAGCAGACGGTTTCTCCTTCCCCTTGGGCATCGCCTTTGTGGCCGGTGAAACTATGCGTCCCCCTGGCCGCTTTTTTGATGCTTCTCCAGGGGCTGGCCAAATACATCAGAACTCTTAACATGGCGTTTACCGGGAAGGAACTATCATGACGGAATTACTACCTGTGCTGACCCTTGTCGGGGGGTTGTTGTTTGGTCTTATCACCGGATTTCCCATGGCCTTCACCCTGTCCAGCAGCGCTATTATCACGGCTTTTTTCTTTTTTGGTGCCCAGACACTTCCCTTTGTCGCCACCAATGTTTTTGGCATGATGTCCAGCATGGTTCTCATTGCCATGCCCCTTTTTATTTTGATGGCATGTTTACTGGAAAAATCCGGTGTCGCTGAAGACCTCTACGCATTTATGTACCAGGCACTGGGACCGGTTCGTGGCGGATTATCCATGGGTACCGTACTGATCTGTGCCATTATTGCGGCCATGTCCGGGGTAAGCACCACTGCAGTGGTCACCATGGGTATCATCGCCCTGCCCATTATGCTTAAACAGGGCTATCACAAGAGCATTGCCATAGGTCCCATACTGGCTGGCGGGGCCCTGGGGCTTTTAATTCCCCCAAGCATTTCGCTGATTGTTTACGGAATGGTGGCCCGGGTATCCATTGGCAAGCTTTTTGCCGGTGGTGTTGTCCCCGGTTTGATCCTTGTGGGTGCTTTCCTGGCTTATATTGCCATACGAAGTTACCTGCAACCCGATTATGCACCGGCCCTGCCCAAGGAGGAACGAGTCTCCTTTAAAGAACTGATTATCCTTGCCAAGGGGCTGATTCTTCCCATTGGCGTGGTGGCTGCGGTTCTGGGTACCATTTTTGCCGGGGTTGCCTCTCCCACGGAGGCTGCGGCTGTGGGTGTTGCCGGTGCTATCATAAGTGCTTTGATAAACCGCCGGCTTAATTGGGAGATGCTAAGTGATGCTGCTGTGCGATCCATGGGAATCACCGGCATGGTCATGTGGATACTTTTTGGAGCTGCCTGTTTCACCAGTATCTTTTTCCGTACAGGTGGGCAGGATCTGATTTCCGATCTTTTGCTGGGTTTTGAGAACCCGGCCCTGATTTTCGGCTTTATCCTTGTGGTATTGATTGTTCTTGGTTTTTTTCTGGACGAAATCACCCAGGTGATGATCACGGTTCCGGTATTTCTTCCCATTATTGTGGAGCTTGGTTATGATCCGGTGTGGTTTGGTGTGCTGTTCATGACCCAGGTGCAGATGGATTATCTGACCCCGCCCTTTGGATTTACCCTGTTTTATATGAAAGGGGTTGCACCGCCGGAGGTATCAATGGCAGACATTTATCGCTCTATTTTGCCTTTTGTGCTCATACAATTGGCTGTGGTTGTCTTTATTCTGCTGTATCCCGGTGTGGTTATGTGGCTGCCCAATCTCCTTTTCTAATATACAGCGTCTGTATAAGGGAATCAGAAATTTTTAATCTACCATGTAATCAAGGTAATATTCTGAACGGATGTTTGCCTGAAATTCATAAACGGTAAATGAATATGCGCTGACTCCCTAAGACCATATATGCCGGCCATTCCACCTTATTTTTCATGACAGCCGGCCATCATAATTGTGGAATCAGTGGGGTCAGGCTTGGTTTATGGGTATTATTTCTGGAAAATGCCGTTTTTGCATGGATCCGAATAAATTACACCCATTGGCCAGGCCTGACCCCGTTCTGTTTAATGAATGAGTTAAAAGTGACTTTTATCTGTTAAAAGTAGAGAAAAACCGCCCTTCACCACGCGTGTGTTTTGAAACAGGCATTCTATTTCAGAGCGGTTTCTAAAGGATCTTGGTTACCCATTTCACGCCAAGAAACAGGGTGACCAGCAGTGCCGTGGTACCTCCGATGTTTAGCAGCCACCCGTTTTTATGCTCCTTGGCCCAGCCTTTGTCGTTGAGCAGTTTCATGAATATGCCCACAAAGAGCGGGGTGCCCACAAATGACAGGGCCAGCATGAGCATCAAAAGATTGACCGGTTTTCCCGGCAAAAAAGCCCCTGGCAACGCAATGAGGCACCCGGCAAGAATAATTCCTTTGTACTTTGTTTCGCCCGGCTTAAGATCCCATTTCATTTTGTCTCCAACCACATAGGATGCCGCGATAAAGGTGGGCATGATGGTTGAAAAAACGGCACACCAGATACCCAGGCAGAAAAATCCGTGGGCATAGTTACCCAAAACGGGTTTGATGGCATCGGCCATTTCAAAAAGACTTGATACCTGAATACCGGCAGGGTTGAGCACACTTGCTCCGGTGAGATAGATGGCTGTGCAATAAAGACCAAAGGCCCCCAGAAGGGACACCGCCGTGTCGGTGAGGGCAAGGGATAAATCCCTGGTTGTCCATCCCCTTTCATGCACCGTATAGGTCTGCATGGAAAGGATGGTCACATGGATGGAACCGCCCATGATGGCTGTCATCATCATGATCTCCGCTGCGCCGAAATTTGTCAAATCCGGAACAAGCCCCCCCATGATTGCCCCTAGATCCGGTCTTGCAATGAAAAGGGTGGCAATAAAACAGATGACCAGCAGGGAAACAACCACCTTGCAGATCCTTTCTATGGGTTTATAGCCGCCCATGGCCACAAGTCCATAGAAAACAGCCACGAAAAAAAGTCCCCACAAAGGCGTGGTAAATCCGGTGACAAATTCCGTAACCGCCACCAGAATTTTTAATAAAATCACGTTGCAAAGCCAGATGACAACCAGGGCATCCACGGCCACGAACCAGGCAAGACCCTTTCCCCATTTTTCTTCAACAATGGAGACGATGCCTTTGCCCCCGATCAATGCGGTTTTCGCGGCCATGTACTGACAGACAAAGGCCAGCACAACACTTAGGATAATAACCCACAGAAAACTGTAGCCGTATGTTCCACCGGCCTTTGCAACGCTTAATGTGGTGCCGGGACCGGCTGCCACGGCACTGATGAGCCATGCCGGGCCAAATGCGGACAGAATTCCCTTCAGACGGGAGGGTTTTATTGTTTGAATTTCTTCCATGTTTTTTTCCTGTTATTTGAAAATTATAAGTGATGTTGCCGTCAATCAACCGCTTTCAGGCGTTTTACCAGGGTCTCCTGATCCATATGGTATAATGCATCCATAAAATGGGGCATGAATGTTCCCGGTCCCGCCGCTTTTTCAGCGGCAAGCTCCCCGGCAATGGCGGCCACCGCAGCGGCGGCAACGGCAGCGTCAAACCCATTTTGGGCAACGGCATAAAAGGCGGCTGTCATGGCAGACAATATGCATCCTGTGCCGGTGACGGCGTTCATCAATGGGGTTCCGTTTTTCAGGATCATGCGCTGATCCGCCCCAAGGATCATGTCCTTTTCTCCGCTGATAATCAAAGCAGATGCCGATGTCAAAAGGGCCTGCCATCCGGGCGGATCTTCTTTAAGTTTGTTTTCGCTGCCCTGGGTTCTGCCATGTCCCATCAATATGTTCTTGGCGGTTTTCAGGGAGATGGTGTTGTCAACCCCCCTTGTTGTGTGATTATCATCCACCAGGGAGCAGACTTCAGAGGCATTGCCCCGGATTATCTTGTGGGGCGCAAGTGAAAAAAGTGATTTTGCAATGCCTGTTCTATGGGCACCGGCCCCGGACCCCACCGGATCTAAAACAACGGGTTTATCCATCTCCTGGGCATGACCCATGAGTGTTTTCATCACCTCAATGCGGTCTTTCAGGGGGGTGCCCATGTTAATGCACAGGGCATCTGAAATGCTTGACATGTGCGCGGCGTCTTCTTTGGCCCAGGACATGGTGGGGGATGCCCCCAGGGCCAGCAGTGCATTTGCCGTCTGATTCATCACCACAAAATTGGTGATCACATGCACAAGGGGCCTTTGTTTACGGATTTTGGCGCATAGATTGAATATCCGCCCGGCCAATGCGTGGTGTTCCATCATAAAAAAAATCCATCAACAATAAAAAAAGCCCTGGGCGAATTCCAGAACGATTTTTCATGTTTTTTTTAAATAAATTAAAATCGGAACAAGATGGCAAGTAATGTAATAGAAAAGACCGTTGTAAGTTTTGGGGTGTTGTGGCAGTAAAACATGCCGTGACCCAACGTCCCCCTTTTTGCAGTATTAAACATTACAAAGTACGGTGGACGAAAACTCACAAGGAAGATATCATCTTGAAAAGTAAATATCAGCTTCCCTACGTCGGAATTATCCGCATCAGGTTCCAAGGGACAGGATTATTACAATCCTTCTCAGCCGCTTTCAGCGCCCCCAGCAAACACTATTCAACTGTCTGAATATGAACCTTGAGAATGGCCTTGTCAAGCCAATCTTATAAAAATAATGACAGGAACACTTTTGACTCTTTCCCCCAAGGGGTATTGACATTATTATTCAAATGCCTGATTTTAGGGCATCAATTATGATGTCTGCTCGATGTCATGACCCGTCATCAAAATTTTAATCCGTAAGGAAAAGGAAGTTGATCATGCCTCAAAATAAAGCACACAATCGCCGTATCGTATTGGCCCGTCGTCCCCAGGGGGCACCGGAGCCCGGGGACTTTCGCCTGGAGACCACCCCTGTGCCGGAACCCTCTGAGGGCCAGGTGCTCTTGCGTACTGAGTATCTTTCCCTTGATCCGTATATGCGGGGCAGGATGAGTGATGCCCCTTCCTATGCAGATCCTGTTCAGTTGGATGAGGTGATGGTGGGAGGGACGGTTTGTCAGGTTGAATCCTCCCGCCATCCTGATTACAAGGCAGGCCAGTGGGTCCTTGGGTTCAGTGGCTGGCAGGATTATGCCCTTTCCGATGGTATTGGTTTGACATCATTGGGGGAAAACCCGCAAAATGCCTCCCATGCATTGGGAATACTGGGTATGCCGGGATTCACAGCTTACATGGGATTATTGGATATTGGCCAACCCAAGTCCGGAGAAACTATTGTGGTGGCTGCGGCCACAGGTCCTGTGGGTGCCACTGTGGGACAGATTGGTAAGTTAAAGGGTTGCCATGTTGTGGGTGTTGCCGGGGGGGCTGAGAAATGTAAATACGCAAAAGAGGTCCTTGGGTTTGATGATTGCCTTGACCATCATGCTTCGGATTTTGCCCAACAGCTTAAAATTGCGTGCCCCAAGGGAATTGATATATATTTTGAGAGTGTAGGGGGCAAGGTGTTTGATGCGGTGTTGCCACGGCTGAACACAAAGGCCAGAATTCCCGTGTGTGGGCTCGTTTCCCAGTATAATGCCACACAGCTTCCCGAAGGACCGGACCGGCTGTCTCGTTTGATGGGCACCATTCTGGTCAAACGCTTAAAAGTTCAAGGGTTCATTATCTTTGATGATTATGGTCATCGTTACCATGAATTTACAAAGGATATGTCCCAGTGGGTGGCCAAGGGTGATATAAAATACCGGGAGCATCTGGTGGATGGGCTGGAAAGCGCCCCAGAGGCCTTTATTGGCATGTTGAACGGTGAAAATTTTGGGAAATTGGTTATCCGCGTGAATGATAAATGATGATTATTGCTATTATTATAATGGAATAAGGTTGTTGATCAAGCCATTGAGAGGACCTGAACATTTTCCCAGACCCTGGGCATGAAAATTCGGTTCACCGATCATGGAGTGGATAAAACTCCTATTCCAGATAATATTAATGCACTTGGTAAACATGGGATGACAGCCCTTTCATGACCCTTGAGGTTGTCAGCCCAAATCTTTAAACCAGCACTTTAAATGTCCCGGTAAAGGCATTAAACCTACCTGGAAAGGAACCCGACAAAATGATAGCCATTGAAAGCATATTAACATTTTTTGCAGCAGCCATACTTTTAGCCCTGGCACCTGGACCGGATAATATTTTTGTCTTGACCCAATCTACGTTACGGGGCCGTTGGGCCGGTATGCTGGTCACCATGGGTCTTTGCACCGGACTTGTTTTTCACAGTACTGCCGTTGCCCTGGGCGTGGCCGCCATCTTTCAGACGTCGGTGGTGGCTTTTTCTTTGCTCAAATTTGTGGGGGCAGGGTATTTGGTCTATCTGGCCTGGCAAGCCTTTCGTGCTTCGGCCCAGGAGGTTTCCGGTGACAACTCCGTGGGAGATATTTCCCATGGCAAGCTCTACAGACGGGGGATTATCATGAATATCACCAACCCAAAGGTTTCCATTTTTTTTCTGGCATTCCTGCCCCAGTTTGTTTCCCCTTCACAGGGACGTATTCCCCTCCAGATCCTGATGCTTGGGGGGATTTTTATCCTTGCCACTTTTATGATTTTTGGTGGAATTGCTTTGGTGGCTGGGTATCTTGGGGAACGAATGAATCAATCCCCAAGCATACAAAAAATTCTAAACCGTGTGGCCGGAACCGTATTTTTGGGGCTTGCATTGAAACTTGCCACCATCAGGCAATAAGTGCAAAAAATACAATTAAATATGCTTTTGTAATGTTAAATTGGAGAACCTGGAACTTATGAGTCAACAAGGGAGAAAGTGAATGGAAATCAGCTACCATGACAAAGACGGCCGGGATGAGGCCCCTCTGCCCCTGGAAGGGATAAAGGTCGTTGAGTACGGCGTGTTTCATGCCGGCCCGGGGGGCGGGGCCATATTGGGCGACCTGGGGGCAGAGGTGATTAAAGTGGAAGACCCGGTGGGTGACGGTATCCGTTATTGGACCAAGGTGGGGGCCGTAGACATGGCCGGGCCTGACGGACGGAGCGTAACCTTTGAAGTGTCTAACCGGAACAAAAAGAATATTTGTCTGGACATCAACATTGAGGCGGGCCGGGGGATTTTCAACCGCCTGATCCGGGATGCGGATGTGTTCATGATCAACCTGCGCAAAAGCACCACCCATAAGATGAAGCTGGACCATGCGTCCATCTGCGCAATTAATCCCAGGATTATCCATGCCAGTGTTTCCGGTTACGGCCAGGAGGGCCCCCTGCAGGATATCGGCGCTTTTGACCCTTTGGGACAGGCCTGCTCCGGTTTGATGTACACCACGGGCGGGGAGTTACCGGCCATGTTGCATATTGGGCTGCTTGATCAGGCCACGGCCATCAGCCTTTCCCATGCCATACTTGCGGCCCTGCTGGCCAGGGAACGCCAGGGTATTTCCCAGGAAGTCCATGTCTCATTGTACAGTTCGTCATTATGGCTTCAACATATCAATCTGATGCTGGCCAATGCGTTGAAAATCGACCCCTGTGTGCCTTCGGACCGCTCCCATCATTCTCCCCTGCGGAATGTGTTCTGCTGCGGGGACGGCCAATGGGTGATGTGCACCCACCATCCCGAGGAGAAGTACTGGGAAATCTTTTGCCGGGTCATGGGTGCCCCGGAAATTGCCCGTGATCCGAAATTCACCAATGAAAAAGGGGGACCCATAACCTCCGATGAACTGACTTCCCTTCTGGATGAACTTTTTACCAGCCGGTCCCGGGATGAGTGGATGGCAGATTTCATGGCAGCCAGGCTGATGTTTGCCCCCATCCAGAAGGTCATGGATGTGGAACATGATATCCAGGCAAAGGCCAACGGCTATGTTCGGCCGGCTCAATACCCCGGCCTGGGCGAGATAAATGTTCCGGGCTATCCGGCCCGTTTCGGGAAATGCCGTCCCGGTACCCGCACCCGGGGGGCAGACAAGGGAGCCCATACCGACGATATCCTCCGGGGACTGGGATATGATGCCCAAGATATTGTTGCATTGAAAGAGAAAGGGGTCGTCCAGTAAACGGGTCAGTTATGGGGTTTGCACGGTGTTGACCGCTTTTTTGAATTCTTCCGGAATTTCAACAGGGGCTTCAGTGACTTTGTCCACCACAACAGCAACAATATCTCCGGTGGCGGCAAGGCGACCACTTTTTGCCTCTCTGCCTTCAAAGGCAATGGTAAAGCTGGTTCTGCCAAATTTGGAAATACGAACGGAAACAACAATATTATCGCCATAGGTCAGTGCGGATTTAAACTGTGAAGTGGCTTCCACATAATAAAAATTCATATTATGATCAATGAACCACTTAAAACTGCAACCGATGTGATCCAGATATTTTAAAAAAGCTGTGTCAAAAAAAGTCTGGTAATTGGCAAAAAAAACATGGCCGTTGGCATCGGTATCGGCAAAACGAATGTCCATCGTCATGGTGAAAGGTGCGCTTTTAGGGGTCATATCTTTTCCTTTATCCTCGATCACTTATTTTTTTTGATTATGGGAGTCACATCTTATTGATTTACCATATGGGTGCACGTGTCAGCTTTTTGCATGCAGCGATCAGATACGCAGATCGCTGCATCTTATTTCCTCTTGTTTCGTGATTAATCGCGGTGCTGACCGGCACTGTGGGCCTCACAAGCAAACGCAGTTTGCTTGTGAGGTTCATGGCGACCGGTCCAGCTCCTTGTGTACGCCCGGCATGGGCGTGAACTTATGGGGTGCAAGTCCCCTATACGTGAATCCTGTTAACACAAGTATTAGCCGAAAACAAGGGCGGAACCGTGAGGAATTGTCTGAAGGAAGTTGGAGCGCAAAACTATGAGCCGACGAACAGAAACAGCATATAAGGCCTGGTCTCCGGGTAAGCCGGCACAACATGTCAAAGCCCAGGGTTCAGGAGGCAGGGTAACTGCTGCGGTTGTGTAGTGACAGTTCACGTTCTTTTACCCCTCAAGGGGGTACTGAAAAGAGTCCGGGGAGATCTGCTTTGCATGCATTGATTTTCTTTTGCAATAACTCCCGGGCAGGACCATACCGGGATACCAAGGTCCAGGCATCACCGGCTGTTGCCGACGGTGATGAGATACAAACAACGGGCAGCACCTGCAAGGGTGTTGTGGGGGCTGGGGGATTAAAACCCCCGGCTACCCGATTCTGGCGCGGAGCGCCGGGACAAGGAACTGGACGCAGTCAGCACCGCGATTCACGGCGGCGCAGCCGCCGTGAACGGGAACATATGAGGCTTGCCCGCATAATTTTTTGTTGACAATATACCGATTGTCGTTATATCCTAATTTCGAATTAAATAATCGTATTGGGAAATGGAATGAAAAAAGACAAAATAACAGACGATCAGATCAGCAGATTCAACCAGGCCTTTCACACGCTTTGGTTTAAAATCATGACCAGCAGGCCGGAATCAAAATCTGATAAACTCAAAGGGCTCACCTTTTCGGATATGCATGTGATTAGCATGGCCTATGAAGAACCGGATATCATTTTAAAGGATATCCGGGAAAAACTTAGGCTGCCCCAGACAACCTTAAGTAGCATTGTGGCCAAACTGGAAAAAAAGGGCTTTGTTCAAAGGGTCATCAATCCCAGGGATTACCGCTCTTTTTCACTCAAGATCACCGACAAGGGTAAAGAAATGATGGCAGCCCATATGGAGCTGGATGAGAAGCAGAATCGCCACATTCTGCAATCCCTTGAACCGGACGAAAGACAGGAATTTATCAGGCTGTTTGCCAAGGTGGCCGATAAATTTAATTTCGGGCTACCCACTTAAGGTGGGACAGCCTTTAAAATCAAGCTTTTCAGGAACCCTTGAATTGGGGAACTGCAAGCAGCCTATCCATATAAAAAGCCTTGAAAATATCCCGGGTTAATCGGGTAGGCTAATTTTTGATGAAGTGATGCCGGGCAAAAAGCGGGCATGGGCAGCATTGTCCGGAATTTTTTTAAATATTTGCAACGAAGTTAGTATAAAATCAATATAGCTTATTTTGAAATTAGTTGTTTTTGTGCCCAGCACAGGTTAACGTCGCAAATGAAGTGTTGGGTCAACCCCACCCGTCATCCGAATATCAGACAAATAAAAGGAGTTCAATATGACTGATCTGTCCCCAGGCAGCCCGTTGACCAAAAAAATTCGCACCTATTGCGCTCAGTGTTTCAGTAACTGCCCGGTTGTGGCACATATTGAAAACGGCAAATTCATCAAAGTGACACCGGACAGGCTCCATCGGTTTTACAGGCCCCTTTGTCCCAAAGGGCTGGCCGGGCCCGAGATGGTATATAACAGCGCCAGGCTCAGATACCCCCTTAAGCGCACCGCCCCCAAAGGCGCTGATGATCCCGGATGGCAAAGGATCAGCTGGAAGGAGGCGTTGGATACGGTGGCGGATAAAATGGAGCAAATAAAGAACAGACACGGGCCAGAGGCCTTTGTCTTTTCACAGACCAATGTTTCGTCACCCATCTGGGAGATCTCCCCATTTATAAGGCGGCTTGCCAATCTCTACGGGACACCCAACCATATGACGACAACCCATATCTGCAATTGGCACAGGGACAATGGATCGGCATTGACCTTTGGCAAACCCGGAGACGAGTTTGCAGCGGGGTGGCCGGATTTCAAAAACAGCAAGTCCATTCTTCTCTGGGGTCATAATCCCAAGACCACAATGAATGCCTTTAACTGTCAAATCAAAACCGCCCGGAAAAACGGGGCCAAAATCATTGTGATTGATCCCAGGTTAACCGACATTGCAGCCAAGGCAGATGTCTGGCTCCAGGTCAAACCGGGTACCGACGGCGCCCTGGCCATGGGTATGATTCATCTGATGCTCAAGCACAAGCTCTATGATGACGGATTTGTTCGAAACTGGACCAATGCGCCCCTATTGGTGAGAAACGATACCAAAGATCTGGCCCGGGCCTTTGGTGATAAATCTTCAGAAAAGGCCCGGGATAGGTTCTGGATGGTGGATGAGGCCGACAACACCCCCGTCCCCTTCACACCCGAATCAAAATTGAATTGCCGTCCCTGCCTTGAGTGGAATGGAGAGATTACACTGCCCAATCAAGCACCGGCCGGTTATAAAACGGTTTTTTCACTGCTTAAAGAAGCCGTGGCCATGTACACGCCTGAATTTGTACAGGCCCAGACATGGGTTTCCGGCGGGCTTCTGGAAAAAGCGGTGCACATGATGGCTGAAAACAAGCCCTTATCCTGGTTTTCGTTTAACGGTGTGGAACAAAACCTGAATGCCACCCAGACCAACCGGGCCATGTGTATCTTTTACGCATTGACCGGAGACTGGGACAAAAAAGGGGGTAATACCCTGCATTCTCCTCTCCCCCCGCTGGACTATCCGTTTGGATTTGAATTTATCACCCCAGAAATGTTTAATAAAAACATGGCCCTGTCCGTGCATCCATTGGGGCCTGCCGCATCTATCATGTCGGTTCCGCCATACCTGGTATGCAAAGCCATTGAACAGGCAGATCCCTATCCTGTAAAAGGACTTATCGTCTTTGGGGCCAACACTGTCTCAGCCAATCCCGACAGCAAGATGACGGCAAAGGCATTAAAGAAATTGGATTTTCACGTTCATATTGATCTTACCATTAATCCCACCGCTGAATTTGCAGATATCGTCCTGCCATCGGCAAGTTTTTGGGAGACAGCCCGTATGGGATATCCCCTTGATTTTCAGGAAGACTGGGTATTGCAGTGGCGCGAGCCTGCTGCCGCCCCACGGGGTGAAAGCAAAGACGAGTTGTGGATCATTTTCGAGTTGGCCAGACGTCTGGGGTTTTCTGAGAATTTTTGGGACGGGAAATTGGATGGCGCCTTTGAAAGCATGCTGGCACCCCTTGATATTGAGCTTAAGGATTTAAAAAAGGCGGATGGCGGAATCTTTGTCCAAGGTCCCCGTGACTATCAAAAATATAAAAAAGACGGATTTGGAAATATGTCCGGCCGCGTAGAGTTATTTTCCCAGCACTTAAAGGAGATCGGGCAGGCACCTGTTCCGGAATGGAGAAATCCCTGCGACATTTTCCAGGCCGCCGGAATTAATACATCCGACTACCCGTTTGTCCTTACTAATTCAAAACTGCGGGGATATTGCCAATCCCAGCACCGGGGGATCCCATCTTTAAGAAAACTGAATCCCTATCCTTTTTTGGAAATCAATGAGAAAAGGGCAAATAAAATGGGGATTGCCCAGGGGGACCCTGTGACTCTGGAAACCGTATACGGTAAGATCACACTGCAAGCCAGGCTAAGCCACGGTATTGCCCCGGATGTCGTCTGCACCCAGCACGGATGGTGGCAGCCCTGCCAGGAACTGGGTCTGCCCGGCAGTGAGGTCTTTGCATCTTCTGGTGCCAATGTGAACCTTTTGTATAAAAATGACTTTACAGATCCCATCAGCGGCTCTGTGCATATGCGGGGATTTCCCTGCAAGATTAAAAAACTTAACCGGAACTAAAGTTCGTAACCTGCTTAAAAGAGGCATACCGTTTCGGTATGCGGTTACTTGCGGGAATTCCCGCAAGAAACACTGGCGCATGAGCAGGGTAAAATGGGTCATCATGGCCCTGCCAAACAAGTACTTCCTTTCCCTTGGATTATTCCTGCTCGGGAACTGATCTGCCTGATCAGCCGAACCGCCTTGGTACGCGATCCGTATGCCGGGTGGTGTGGGAGGGCTCCTCAGTGATGGGGAGTCCTATTCGGATATGCCTATTTTACTGTTTTTAGAAAAATAATTGTATATGCCCTGAACAATTCCCATTATGATGCATGTGACATAAGTTGATCTCTGGGAAAAATTTATGTTTTATTCCAAGTTCTTCAAGCCAACATTTAATTCTGTAAAGTACACCACATTCATACTTGTCTATGGCACCTAATTTTTTTACACCTTCATAGGCAAAGCATTTTCCTTGATTAAATACCCATGTCATTTTGTTCTCTTCAGAAAAACTAAAGCTAACATTCATAAAATCAGGTATCATTAATTTCGAAGCTTCAATAAAAAACAGCCTAAATTCTTTAAAGCTTTCAATGTCTTTTTTTAATCCAAAAACACTTTTAATTCTTTTTAATTCAACTGAAGACATTGATTTGATAGCGGATTTGTTGATTTTGTTCGTTCCCTCAATCCCAAATTCTTGCAGACAATGAAAAAACCACATACCGTCATGTGTCATCCAACACTTATTTAAAAGATCAATTGTTTCTTTTTTGGTAATAGTGTCACTTGATTTCAAAGCTACCTCCGCTTTCACCGTAGTTTGTTGTATTTTGTATTGTAACCTTACAGCATAACGGCAAGGTGAGCGGCCGCGCCAACAGCCCCTGCGGGAACCGATCCCGTTCCGGCGTCCCCTCGAACGAAATGTTTGATCTTACTCCGGCAATCCCCAAACTGTATCGTGGAGCTGGTTCATGGCCTCAATGATCGGGTCATTACGCCGGATTTCAAGAAAGGCAAACAGCAGGTCCACGCATAAGGGCTCTCCTTGCCAGAGGGCGATCTGTCCTTCCCGATGGGCCGCCTCGGCCTCACCCCGTTCCATGAAGCCCAGACCTGCACCGGCCCGGATCAGCTGGTTCATGGCATCGTCATCAGCTTCCACAGTAATGTTCAGTTCTTTTTTACCCAGGTAGAAATGCTGGCGGATAAGCCTGCCCATACGGCAGCTGTCTGTGTTTACGACCCAGGGAAGATCTGCAATTTTATGAATGTCAGAATTTTCCAACTTCTGCTGCCAGGAAGAAGGGCCGACAACTAGAAACTCCAACTTGCCAAGGTGTCTGGTCTGGATGCCAGATGATATGGCCTCATCCAGAAGATACCCGCAGATTATGGCCCCGGCCTTAAGGGCTTTTTCCACCCGCTGGGAAGATTTCTGGATGAGTTGGAATGTCAAACCCGGGTAAAGAATCCTGCCTTCCTCGAACAACCGGGTGACCCGAAGCAGATCCGGCTGGACATTCATCCCGATTCTCACGTTTCCCACCAGTTCTCCCTTGAGCTTATCAGCTATGCTCATCATATCCCGGGAGGCGTCCAGAATGGATAAAGCCTTTTCCAGCAATACCTCTCCTTTCCCCGTGATATGCATCCCTTTTTTACTCCGGTCAAACAAAGTGATCCCCAGCTCCTGTTCCAAAGCCTTGATATGGGCGCTGACCGAAGGCTGACTTGTATTTAGTCGTTGGGCTGCCCGGGTAAGGTGTTCTTCTTCGGCAACGGCAACAAACGTACGGATTTGATAGAGTTCCATGAATCATCCTCTGGTTTCATCGGTTTTTCCGAAGATTTGAATTAGATAATACTATTATCTTTTTGTTTTTAGTCAACTTATATTCTTTTTTGCACTCACACCAACCCGTCAACAGAGGAGAACAAAGACTATGCACCCTATTGTTTTTAATTTCATGATCAAGGAACGCATCAGAGATATGACGGTTGAATTGGAAAAAATCCGGATGATAGAGATGACTGAAAAGGAAGTGCTGGAATTAAAAAAAATTAACAAAGAGACTTCCGTCAAGAAAGCTGCCAGCAGGTCTTGGTGGTTTCCGTTCCGCAAAAGGGCAGGGTGAGAATTGAGCTGACTCCAGAAAAGATAATTTTGTTTGGCAGCCTTAATTTTCTTTTTTATAAATTGTTTGAAAATTAAAATGTCCCCCATAATTTTTCTTGTCATCAAGGGGGGACAACCCAATAAAGATTCTCTTGAACAGTGCAAATAATAAAAAACGTGGCGTTTTCCCGGGTTCAAATGAAAAACCATCCGGTAGTATCACAGGTAATGTTTCCAGTTTTGATCGTTGTAGACAAAATGTCCATACATAATAATTTTGCTGTTCCTGCCCACACATTAATAATTTTATTTTCAGCTAAGGTTTGAATTCACCGGCCTTACGCGTCTTTGTGCGCAAGGTCCGGTGGAATGATGGGTGGTACGCCCGGCATGGGCGTGAACTTATGGGGCGCAAGTCCCCTATGTGTGAATCCTGCCATGCTCTGTTGACTATGGCATAAAGATTAGCCGACGGCAAGGGCGTTTCCGCGAGGAAAGGTCTGAAGGAAGCCCGAGTGCAAAACTATGAGCCGACGAACAGAAACAGCATATAAGGCCCAGTCTCCGGGTAAGTCAGCACAACATGACAAAGCCCAGGATTCAGGAGACAGGGTAAATGCTGCGGTTGTGTAGTGAAAGTTCACGTTCTTTCACCCCTCAAGGGGGTACTGAAAAGAGTCCGGGAAGATCTGGTTCACATGCTGTGAAGCATACTGTAGCAAATCCCGGACCGGACCTACCGGGGAACCAAGGTCCAGGCATCACCGGCTGTTGCCGACGGGATGAGACACAAACAACGGGCAGCACCTGCAAAAGAAATTTCATTGCGCCTTTCAAGGTAACTTGGCAGGTGACAGGGTGTTGATTACAACAGTTCTGGATCGATTGATCCAGCAGGCAATCAGCGAGGTATTGTATCAAATATGGGACCCTCACTTTTCTGACTCCAGTCATGGGTTCAGGCCGGGGAGGTCCCAGCACGATGCCATACTTCAATGCAAAGCCCACTTGCTTTCAGGGTATGCGCATACCGTCAACATGGACCTTTCCAAATTCTTTGACCGGGTCAATCATGACAGGCTCATGAGCCGTCTGGCAACCAGGATCACGGATAAGCTGAATATGTACCTCAGAGGATGGTGGAACTATTACTGCCTGTCTGAAGCAAGACACATATTCAAGTCCCTGAACGGCTGGATCATCCGGCGCCTGAGATGTATTGTCTGGAAGCAATGGAAAAATCCCAGAACTAAAGTCCGTAACCTGCTTAAAAGAGGCATACCGTTTCAATATGCGGTTACTTGCGGGAATTCCCGCAAGAAACAATGGCGCATGAGCAGGGTAAAATGGGTCATCATGGCCCTGCCAAACAAGTACTTCCTTTCCCTTGGATTATTCCTGCCCGGGAACTGATCTGCCTGATCAGCCGAACCGCCTTGGTACGCGATCCGTATGCCGGGTGGTGTGGGAGGGTTCCTCAGTGATGGGGAGTCCTATCCCGATGCCCGTCGGGAGGAGGCAACTCTGGCTGAAAAACTTATTCATGAAACCTGTGATAAGCAAGAAATACCCCCTGAACAACTCACACTACACACAGATCGTTGGTCCAGCATGAAGTCAAAATGCGTCGCCCACCTCCTGGCTGATCTCGGGGTGACCAAAACACATAGTCGTCCCCATGTGAGCAATGATAATCCCTATTCTGAGGCTCAATTTAAAACCCTCAAGTATTGCCCACAGTTCCCTCAACGCTTTGGAGCCATTCAGGATGCCAGGACTTTTTGCCGGAATTTCTTCAACTGGTACAACAAAATTCACCACCATACCGGCATTGCACTTATGACACCTGAGCAGGTTCATTACGGTTTAAGCGGCCAGATTTACCGCCAAAGGGAAGCCGTTTTGCAGGCTGCTTTCAGGAAAAATCAGAACAGATTTAAGAACAAGATCCCAGTTCCACAAAGCGTGCCAAAGGCGGCTTGGATTAACCCGCCTTCGACACAAGAATTAGAGTCTAATTTTTAATAGTGTGTGTCTCATTTCCATTGACAGATTTTTCAGCCAACCACTCCATTTGAACAGCCTCATTCCAAAGCGTTCAAGCATTGAGATTAATTGGCGTGAAACGGTGATCTGGATCAATTTAATGTGGCTGAGTTATACCACTGAAAAAAGTTTGAGTTACGCATGCTTGCCGAAAGGACACACTTATTCATATTTGTAATTGATAAAACCTTTACGGCTCGAAAGATCGTAGGAAAAGGTATGAGTCACAGCCGGAATACCGAGCGGACTCCAAACCTGGGTCAGTTTCAGACTTATTGTGTAATAGGTTTTGTCGTGGTAGACAGTTGAGTTAACAGCCACGATTGAGGTAGATGTTTGAACTCGGGTGATGTAGGGCCAAGGATCTGACCATTTTACAGATGCACTCGAAGCATTCTCGCTTAAAAACAGGTGGTTTCGTATACGTTTGTTTTTTGAACCAGTGGTGTAGTGCATGTAATAGTGGATTTCACTGGTTCCCCATGGGATGTTTGCAACTTTGACCGGGATATCTATATAACCTGCATTCGATAAATAGTTGTCTGGATTTGTATCAGAATTAGACAATACGTGTATCTTTGTTTCAGGAACAGCATCACGGCCGTTCATGACATTCCAAGAAAAGGTGTTTATGTATAGCCCCAGCGCTTTAGCCTGTTCCTCTGGGGTGGTTGGTGAGGGGGGATCTTCATCGTTAGCCGAAGCGTTCGATGGAGGTGCAAAAAGCCAGGCGAACAGTTTCGCCAATTTTTCCGTTTCAGTATCTGTTCCAGCGTCGAAGAGAACCAGAGCAGCATGGAATTTGTCGTATGGAATGTTTTTCTGTTGAACTGCCTGAACGACGTCATTCGGTGTTTTGTCTGCATCTTTGAGCGCCTGGCAGAAGTCAGTAATCGAAAAAAGAGGTGAGGCAAAGGTTGCAAGGTTATGACTCAGATTGCCTTCTCCATTAATCTGGATCAACATATCGATGAATTCGAAAAATTCATCGTAAGAAAGCTCCTCATTGCTGGCATAGTATTGATTCAGAAGAATGTGCTGATCCAAGCCAGATTCATTGAGATAGGCCAGAAAATCGCTCAGTTTGTCTCGATTTTCCCCAGAGGTTCCAGATTGTGGTCTGTAGTGGGTGTTAATAAAACGCTGGAATGCGCTGTATGAGCCTGGAGCCGACACATTTTCCTGCGGATACTCCCGAAAATAGAGCAGTGTATTAGAAGCGTCTTCGAGTGCTACACCTTTCCAAACACAGGTCTGAGCCGGGGTTCCACAAAGTGAAGGTAGTGTAACTTGGATACTTTTTGGTGGCTGGGGTTGTTTTTGAGGAGCCTGATCAGAAGCGCTAGTGGTAAAGGCCGCACTTATAAGGATAATCAGTGATGCAAGTATTTGTTTGTTCATGGTGATTTCCAGAATTAAATGGTTGGTATTACAAAGGACGTTTATTGACTCCTACTCAGGCGGGACCACTTTGGGTCGTTGCGACCTGAAAAGATGGGCTATCCTGAATCTGTTCGAGCCCA
This sequence comes from uncultured Desulfobacterium sp., assembly GCA_963674605.1. Classification (GTDB taxonomy): domain Bacteria; phylum Desulfobacterota; class Desulfobacteria; order Desulfobacterales; family Desulfobacteraceae; genus Desulfocicer. Next base: position 5,712,305 of record OY771474.1, read on the forward strand.
AAATTACTGTTTATTGGCAAGCTTCCAACACCACTTCTTACGTTATCGTAGGTGATAGGAAGTAGCAATGGGAAGCGCAGTTTCTTAATCTGGACTGGAGATCCATCATCTACCCGCTGAACGGTTCCGTTTCCGGAATCCTGGATGCTTTCAACATCTCGAAGGAGATAACCAGAGAAGGTATCATCTATTTTCTGAATCTTACCGCCACCAACAACGGAGGTGAATTTCCGAGGATCATGGTGTGGATCCAGCTGGTCCATTTCCATTATGAGAACCCGAGCTTTTTCCCGTTCTTCCGGGCCTTGTGTCGTGTGGGGGAAAATGAGTGCATTCTCATTGTTGGCTTTGTTAATATCAAATCCTTGCAGCTTACCAATAACATTATCCAGAATATCGTCTGTGATAGTTGTCACCCTTTTCGGCTCATATTTCATGGTACGCATTAAAGCCACATATATGGATTCGTCTTCTGGAACGATGGAGAACGGTTGGATAGTTCCGTTTTTTCCGTAAATAATTTGATAAGGGCCGATGAGTTGAAGGAAGATCATTTTGGGCGTTTTTGCGGCCTCATATCTAAAAATCGGAAAGAAGGGCGATTGATGAACATCTTTAATATCGTAGAGGGAGAGTAGATCATCCGGCATTTCCGAAACCTTGGTGCCTACATCTACGTAGGCTTCCATATCATTGTTGAACTGAATAAAAGTGCGATAGCTATGTGCTTTACTCTGTTCAAGGGAATAGGAGTTGATCTTCTGGATCCAGGCGGCATACAGATCGGTTTTGTTGTGGAGCCCGAAAACGAAGGAAGCATACCCGCCCGGTGCATTTCTCCAAAGCGGTAAAGCATTACTTTGAAGCAAATAAAAGATGTACGATATTTGATCTTTTTTAAGAGCAGTTCCTTCTTGCGGATTAGTGAGCCAACTGTGACTGTAATCTTTTTGTTTGTGATTCGGACCGAAAGCTTGGTTAAGAAAATCTTTGTATGCGGCCTTGCTCATGTCGATGCCAGAAGAGACTGCTGCTTTGACATGGATATTTGCCTCCTTGATAAACTTTGAATAAAAGGCAAAAACCGACTCGTAGAAATTGATATTGCTAACGGTAAATTTGCTCATGAACCGGATATATTCCACGACATGCCGGAGATGGTTGCTGCTGAGAAGAAGCTTATTTGCGTAATGGAAGGTATTTTCGGGTTTTGTCTTCTCGTTGTTTCCAGAATCACTCATTTGCGGACGGCTCGGCAGGGTCAATTGGCTTGTTCGTAGCTCGGGAATAACCTTGGAATACTCCGTCGTCTCATAATCTTTGCCATACATGTTTGAGATATAATAGTGATTATAGGTTTCGGGAGAGTCGTTTTTCTGTGTGTGCGGCATGTTGTCGATTTCATTCCTCAACGCAGAAAGCTCCTTTTTTAAACGGTCACACGTCCCAGCGACGTTTTCTGAACTGTCACCATCGCCGAACAAGATGTCAAAAATATCGTAATCTTTCTCTTCGCGAGCCTTCTCAGCTTTTTTCTTCTGATCGTCGTGCTGTTTTTCTGCGTCCGCTTTTTGGTCTTTTTGCCGATCTTTTTGCCATTTTTTCCAATCATCATAACTGGAAAATACGCAATCCGGTGGCATCAGTTCCTTTTTTTTCTTTTTGGTTTCAGGTATATCGGGAATCTTTGCTGGATCAGGTATGTGAGAATCAGGCAAGTTCGGTGATGGAACAGTAATCTTACCGGATTCTGATGAAAGGGATTCTTTTAGATTGCTGACCCATGCATTGGTATCAATCAGATCCGCTGGATGCGAATGGGCATCGATATTCATATCTTTAAAAACCCCGCTATATCCTCCTTTAAGAGAAAGGGAACTGGAAAGCCCGCCTTGAACCCCGACAACATCTGGAACGCCGACGCCAACCGAAAGAGTGGATCCCAGACCCATCTCTGTTGAAACGTCGATATATGTTTCATTTAATTCGCCGATTCCCTGTGCATCAGACGCATAATACAGCTTGCTGACAAAGTGGGTACCTATGATTGATTTTGTATCCTGAACAGCATGTTCGATGGCTTTCTTCACTTGAGACAAGGTTTTATATAAGGATTCAAGTAAAGTGGTAGCTTGAGGATCGCCATCCTTAATGATCAGATAAGCCTCTTTCAGATTATAGAAAATCTGCTGCATTTGTCCTATCAGATATACATTAACAAAGTAGTTGCCAGAGCTAAAACCATATAGACCGGTGTGAATGTGATCACTATCGAGATCAATCTCTTCTATCGGCATTTTATTCAGTTTTACTTTAGAAGGGTAGGAAACCGTCTGCTTTTTTCCATCTTTCGTGAAACTGTATTCCGCTTTTTTGGAGCTGACGTAGTCTGCAATCACAATGTCGTGTTCATACTGATCTTTCAGGGAGCCAAGTATATATGGAGTAAAATTATGTGGAGACAACTCAGGCCCAGTATTTATCTCTGAAAAGACACCAGTTCTTGTGTAACTGATATTAGCAGTGATTTTGTTGACATCATGTTTATAATCCAAGCCAAATTCCGATTCAAATGAAAATCCGGCAGAAACGATGCCTGCCTCGCAAGGCACCTTAAGCCCGAAATTTCCAGACAAATTAAACAGAACGGCAACCTCCCAGGCCTGTTTATCAACACCCAAATGGAAATGACTGGTGTCCTGGCTCTGGCTTTTTTCTCCGTGAATAAACCATGCTTTATCGAGTAAATGCTTCAGGATAAACACCGGTTCATTATTATAGGTACTATCGCTTACCTGTATCTGAGTGCCGGGCCAAAACAGTTTTACATCCATTGCATCGACGGTTTGTTCCGACTCCTTTCCGTTGCCCATGGCCTTTGCTGCACGAAGGGCAGTACGGTAGTTATATCCCTGAGCAAACAAGTTTGGGTATTGCCGGCTAAATTCATTTTTATTCATAATAATTCCTCGGTTTTTTTGACAAATATAGAGTTCTCAAAGTGTTGATTGCAACATTATTTCTACGTCTTTTCAAAGCTAAATTGCAAATTAATTCAACCGCTGATATGTGTATAGTCATTTTTTTAATGTAGGGAAGTCACAATGAATTTTTGACCAACACCATTGAAAAAGGGAAAGGTTGGAAAGGAGAAACATTCTACGCCAATAGACACCTCCTTCCCAACCGCCTGACAGGATATTAGACCTAAAACAAGTGTGTCCTAAATTATAAAATATCAAAAAAAAGCTCGAAATACCTTTAATTACAGCGTATATTGTGATTTTCCACAAACAAAATGTAACAGAAAAAAGGACATTTCGAGTGAAGAGAATTATCGGTAAAAAATTAAACAAACGCAAGCAAAAAATTCGTAAAAGAACTAAAAAACGAAATTGGAAAGAGCAATTGTTACCCATACTCCAGGCATCCAATATTCATTATGAAATGGATGGTCGCTATCAAGGTATAGCCCATGGAGGTATTGGCGCTATTCATCTCTTGGCCCAAAAAATTGGTTTAATTGATGAAATTAATGAAAAGGTTAATGTGCTTAAACGGTATTTGCCCTACCATAAGTCAGACCATATCCTTAATATTGCCTATAATCAAATTGTCGGTGGTACCCCCCCACTGTTAGGATAGTTGTCACATGAACTGAAAAACTCTATTATAGAAATACAGGAGGAAGTTCATGCGATACACAACGGAACGAAGAGAAGCTGTACTCAAAAAAATGATGCCACCGCATCCCAGACCGATCAGCCAGTTGGCCAAAGAAGAGGGTATCAGCGAGGCCACATTATATAAATGGCGCCAGGAGGCCCGTCAGAAAGGCGTCCTGCTGCCGGATGCCGATACCGAACCGGAAGGATGGAATGCCCGGGACAAGTTTACCGCGGTTGTTGAGACTGCAGGGCTGAACGAGACAGAACTGGGTGAGTACTGCCGTAAAAAAGGCATATTCCCGGAACAGGTTCACCAGTGCGCCTTGCCTGCGAGAGCGCCAACGACTGGGATAAACATGCCAATGCCAGGCTCAAATCCAGCCTGAAAGAAGATAGAAGGCGCATCAGAGACCTTGAAAAAGATCTGAAACGCAAAGAAAAAGCCCTGGCAGAAGCTGCGGCTCTTCTGATGCTGCAAAAAAAAGTCCAGGCGATTTGGGGGGACTCAGAGGTACATCTTGAAACCGCCGGTGATCCATGCCGACAACGGCGGTGCCCAGAAAGGATATACCATCAGAGCGAAAATGGACGCCCTGGGAGTGACAAAATCCTACAGCCACCCCAGGGTCAGCAATGACAACCCTTTTTCTGAATCGTTGTTTCGGACTTGCAAGTATCGGCCGGATTATCCGGGGAAACCCTTTGAATCGATAGAGGGATCAAGGCAATGGGTAGCATCCTTTGTCCGGTGGTACAACTACGAACATCTGCACAGCGGTATCCGGTTTTTCACACCCGTAGATCGGCATACCGGCAGGGATAAGGATTATGCCATGACGTTTTGGCTATGAGAAGATGGGGTTTATTGAGCGCTTACATCATTCGGCTAAACGGCATGTCAACATATGATTTTTAACTACTTCAAAGAGATCCTCAAATCGAAGAATACCGGTTACCTGATCGTCATCTCTAACAATCAACGGCTGATGGCTTCCCATGACATATCTATGAAGTGCAATTTCCAGAGAATCCTTTTCATGGACATATTCGTTCTTAGCGGGAGTGTGCATGATCTCACGAACCGAAACCCCACCGCCTCTTTCACAAAGATCACTAACCGGAGCAAGCCATAATTCATATGATTTTACAGCATCAAGCATGTATTCTTTTGTCAGAGTACCGGCTGAGGAGAGGTTGTCGAGTTGTTTGTATTTTGGCTCAAGAGCTCTGAAAACATCTATCATTGTGATTTTTCCCTTAAAAACGCCTGATTCATCCATGACAATTAGATCCCGGTGAACGATACCTTTGGATTTTTTTTCCTCGTCAATCAAACGGAAAACATCATATAATGTCTGGTCTTCACTAATAGTAATATATTCATTAATTGGGGTCATCACTTTTTTGATATTTATATTTTTCATGGTGCCTCCGTAATTATGGGCTTGGTCACAACTTGGGCCACCTGTCACAATTGGTGGGCCAACGGGGTCAGGCTTGTGTTATTAGAGCCTGAGTTTTTATCAGGCTCTATGTTTTTGACAAGTGCCTTTGCATAAAGAAGATTTTAAGCAAAAGCGTCAATAACGCAAGCCTGACCCCACCCCATTCTTGTTATATTCAATAACCTGCTGTTTTGGATTTAAAAAGCTATGTTTTTTTAAAAAAATAAACACAACCTAATTTTTGTCAAAGGTATAATTTAAAAATAGAGTCTTCGTTCCGGCATATTTTTAAAGAATACGAAATCATACCATCAGCCACTGTTATTTGTTGGGTGTGTCCCTTCTATCCCATCGGATCTTCATTCATTTGAATGATAATCTTTACCATAAATATTGGATTTTTTTACCAATGCGTAACTATTCGGATTTATTGCTTTAAAATTTGCAGCCTCCAATTATGAGGGGTTGCAAATCTTGCTATATTAAACAATATTTAATATTAAAACAGTGACTTAAACCATATGCTCATGTGGGACAAGTGGGACACACCCGAAAATACCGGCAGTCAAGGGCCTGGCGTTTCCGGCGTTCCAGCCAAAGCTGGGTTTCTGTAATACCGCATTGGGGACAGCTGCGATGCTTGCAGGAGTTGTGCACGAGGACTTCATAGTCCCCGTTGGGGCAGGCATTGGGTATCCTTGTTCCGCTGTCCGACAGGTCATGATAGAACCTGCCGCATCGTATTGCTGTCTTCCCAGCACACGGGTTTTGCGGTAGCCGCTCTCGTTCACGACGTCCGCTTGAGTGAAATGTTTATGCGATTTGTTGCTTAAGCAATTCTTTGAATGCCAATACAATCAACTTCTTTCTTTTTTCTATGAAACAACGAAAATTTTTCAAATGAAGATCAATATCAGGTATATAATGCCTTTCCATATATGTTTTTCTATCTACCTCATTTGGATACTTTTCTTTAATCCAAAGATTAAAATCTTTTCCTGATTTCTCTTGATTAGGGACACCTTCAAGTAATTGTAAATTTGCAAGACAGTTGTAATTATTAAGATAGAACTCTATGTCCTCTTCACTGATTCCTCGTTTTTCGAGTCTTTTTTTAGTAAACAGCTTCTTGGGGAATATGTGGTCTTGATGAAATCTGTTTCTAAAATCAAGTGACGGATATATGAATGCAAGTACAGAATAGGTGTATGCTTGAGCATATTGATAATATAATAGGTTGTCTATTTCGTCGTCATCAAACGAAATTGCTTTAGTGCCACCTTTTAATTTGTTTACTATTTCAACAAACGGAAAACCGTCTTCTGAGGAATTGATGATTTCACGAATTGGCCTTAGAACATTGTCTGGCTGTCCGCCAAAGGTTCTTTTCAAAAGAACCATTACCAACCATTTGAAAATTTTTTGCCGATCATTCTGATATTTATTTGATTCAGCAAAATTTTCTGGACTTTCAATTTTATATAGATAGCCTGCTATCGGTATTAGGGCATTATTTGAAGTTAATGTATCTCTGTGATAGCCTAAACTTGAAAGCAAAATAATTGCTGATTTAATTGCTTTGCTAATTTTCTCCCATTGTTCTTCAATGGTGAGCATATTTTTTTGGTTGAAATTATCAACTTTAAATGCAATATCTTTAAAACCAGAAAGAACAAGACAGCTTTTTAAAACAAAATCCTTATTGATATTGAAACCATCGCCTATAGCGTTGATTTCGTCAACGAATGAGGTTATTTCCTCTCTTGCATCTTTATATTTCCATTGAGCTGTGGCGATTGAAAGCAAAAGATCTGAATAGCTTAGTTGGGTTCCCCCACTATTAACTCGAATAAAGATATTGAGTACTTTATCGAGGCTTTCACCCCTTTCTAAGAAAAAATTAATAGACTTATCCTTGTGAACAACTTCATAAAGTTTAAAAAGTGTTTTATTGGCAAATCTGAACTTATCTTTGCCATATTCTGCCAAATCATGTTCAAGAAGATAGTCATTCACATCCACAGCTTCTTTTAAATTGAGCACATCACCAACAGCAAACCAAAAATGATTTTCATCAAATTGCTCTGCTTCATTTCTTGTTAAAAATCGAAAGTCATACTCTAGCTCGCCGTTTTTTGGAGACGAAAGCAAATTGAGGCACAATTTTCTTTTGGGAAAAGCAGAGTCGTTGTCCCATCTTTTACGAGGAAGTTTATAAGCATAAGTTCCTTTTAAGCCTATATACAAAGATGTAAGACGTTGTTGTCCGTCTAAGATAGCTGTAATTCCAGTTTCTCCATCAATGTTTGCTTTTGGATTGTGTCTGTTGTCCCTTTCATGAAATTCACGTACAAATTCATAGAATTGATAATTATTGATATTGTTTTTTTCAACTTCCCAAAACAGAAATGAACTAATTGGATAATCTCTCATTATGGAGTCAAAAAGCCTTTCTATTTGATACGTATCCCAAACAAATTCTCTCTGAATAGCTGGAAGAAGATATTCTTTTTTATGAACGCTACTTACGGCTTGTTTTATTGATATTGGCTCCACAAACGACATTAAGTTTCTCCATTATTTTTAATTGAATTTATCAGCATTTCATGATCAATGATTATGTCAGGCTATCTAATATAAAAAATATGTAACACAAGAATTGTTTTATCGTTTTTTTGACGCATAATGCGGTGCTGACCGGCACCGCGTGCCGGCCGGGCTTTTAAACCCCAAAAGCTCAGATAAAAGTCAAATTTTCTTGAACCACATAGTTTCCAAAACGCCGCGCAGGTAGCCCGGTCCCTCTCCAGCGTTTGGTTATGTGCAGAGTTCATTGATTTCCGATAGTGATTTTTCTATTTGTGTGTTTCGCTGCGTAACTTTAGTGCCTATGAATCGGGTAACAGAATCCCAAAGCTCATGTTCCTCAGGCCCCTGCGGATTTGAGGACCAAATAACGATCACTGCGCGTTTTAAACTGGAAGTTGACAAGCGAAGATTCTCTTGTAATTTTTGGATTGCGATAAGTGTTACAGCCCGCCTCAAAAGATGGTTCAAGCGAACATGATCCATGGTTCTTCGAATATTTGCATAGCCAGTCCCTATTAACGGCATGGCAAGTGATTTTAACTGATAAGTATTCGCTGTTTGGATGATTTGGTCAATTATGTAATCAATGCCTTCTATTGGAGTGTTAGCGTAGAGTCCATAGTGATGCTGAGCTGTGCTTAGGTCTCTTGTTGTAACGACAAAAAATACTCCGGGCAGCCTGTGGGTGTTAGCAGCGAGTGGCAAGTACTTTGTATGACCTATTCCAGCAGCCTTCGGCCGCTTACTATGCGGCCAGTCCTTTTTGACTTGCTCGAAGAACGGAACACCTTTTACGTCTATTTCCTCAAATGAGGCGAGGACACTTCTATGTCCTCGTTGCCTAAAATCGAAGGCCTGCCCAACTGGAATCACAGGAGCAATACCATGAATGTCAGCCAAACTACCGAATACAACGTGAAGAAAAGCACCCGATTCATTTATTTTTTGGGCAGCAATAACTTCTCGAAACGATTTATAAAATCCGTCATACGGCTCCTCACTTAAAATTTCGGTGCTTGTTTCCAGTTCTTTGGTCGATTTTCTGAAATGATCAACGAGTTTGTGTAAATGGATTCTGAGCTTGGATTCGAACTCCGAAGTTCCGCAAAATGATTGAGTAAGTCCTTTCGATTTGAGCTGCTTTGTAAAGTTTTGTACCTTCGCCAGTTGCAGGGGGTCGAGAGCAGACAGATTTTCTGGGGGATCCTGTTTAAAGTAGAACATGACGCGCGGTTCACCAATACGAGTCCAAGTGGATATTGCCATCTGAACTTCGTGTTCAGTTCCAGAACCAGCACCGCCTGGAATTGGCGTCCCAAAGCGCATCCACATAATGCCGACAAGAACGTTATAATCGCCCAATTGTTCATCAATAACTGCTTGCGGGTTTTTACCGAGACCGGGCACCAAATCTTCCCAACGAATAACTTGAAAAAACAATCGTTCACGTTCACCAACTGTTCGATTTAACTCGTCAAGAACGCGTTGTACAGCATCTCGTTCGGCATCACAGTCGCCAGGCGATGAAATAAAAATGCGGATTTCTTTACGTTGCGTCATCATATACCTCAGATATGGTACATCTTTTTAGGATGCAAGCATATAACGCCTGCATCACCCGCTTTGCCCAGAGCGTGGAACGAGCGGCGGGTAAAGTTGAATGTATGCATTTGTGTACGCCCGGCATGGGCGTGAACTTATGGGGTGCAAGTCCCCTATACGTGAATCCTGTTAACAGAGTTACTGTTAACACAAGTATTAGCCGAAAACAAGGGCGGAACCGTGAGGAACCGTCTGAAGGAAGTTGGAGTGCAAAACTATGAGCCGACGAACAGAAACAGCATATAAGGCCTGGTCTCCGGGTAAGCCGGCACAACATGTCAAAGCCCAGGATTCAGGAGACAGGGTAAATGCTGCGGTTGTGTAGTGAAAGTTCACGTTCTTTCACCCCTCAAGGGGGTACTGAAAAGAGTCCGGGGAGATCTGTCTTGCATGCATTGATTTTCCTTTGCAATAACTCCCGGGCAGGACCATACCGGGATATCAAGGTCCAGGCATCACCGGCTGTTGCCGACGGTGATGAGATACAAACAACGGGCAGCACCTGCAAAAGAAACTTCATTGCGCCTTTCAAGGTAACTTGTCTGGTGACAGGGCAGAAGTCAGCAGAAGTCATAGTAGCCAAATGCCGGGAGTAATGCCCCGGACAGGGTGAAGGACTGAACATTAAAATGAAAAGGAGGTGTTCATGAGCTTTGTTTATACAGCGATCTCGACTGGGGGAGTAGTAAACAGGCGCGTCATGAAAGAACCATTTTCAAAGGATCATCTACTGGAATGTATTCTTTCTACGGAAAATGTCCGCCAGGCCTGGAAACAGGTGCGGTCCAATAAAGGAGCTCCTGGAATCGACGGTGTAACTGTTGAACAATTTCCAGACAGTTTCCGCAAGTTGTGGCCGCAGATACGTTCAGATTTATTTGAAGGGGCATATGTTCTTTCTCCTGTTCTCAGGGTGGAAATACCAAAACCCGATGGCAGTAAGCGTCCTCTTGGTATTCCAACAGTGCTGGATAGAGTCATCCAGCAATCAATAGCCCAGGTCATGGGGCTAATATTTGATCCCTTGTTTTCGGAATCAAGTTGCGGCTTTAGACCTGGTAGGTCGGCCCATGATGGTGTCCGGCAGGTTAAACAGTACATAGGGCAAGGCTTCAATGTAGCCATTGATACTGATTTATCAAAGTTTTTTGATAAAGTAAATCATGATGTCCTTATGTGTAGAGTTTCCCGCCAGATAAACGATAAGCGAGTGCTTAAGCTTATCGGTAAATATCTCAGGGCCGGTGTCATGGTTAACAACCGTCTCCAGGCTACGCCAACAGGCGTGCCCCAAGGAGGCTTATGCAAAGCTTTGCATAAGCCGCCTTATGCGAAGTTAACGATTATGCAAAGCAAATCGCTAAAGTTACCAGATTCCCAGCACCTTCACTAAATTTACTTTGCATAATGTCATGACTACTTCAGACCTGAAAGCAAATCAGCAATGCAGCATCCTTGGTTTCTTTTGTATGAAAATATCTTTTTCAATGATTTTTTGAGCTTTTTCTCAGTCATCATTAGTGCATATTATGCTAAGTAAATCAACAAGAAAGCCTTTAATTATCATGATTTTTATGTCTTACTTTGCATAATTACTTACTTCGCATAAGGAGGCCCGTTGTCACCGCTGCTTGCAAATATCCTTCTTGATGACCTTGACAAGGAGTTGGAAAGACGTGACCACCGTTTTGTCCGCTACGCAGATGACTTTATCATTATGGTGAAGAGTCTGAGGGCCGGAAATCGGGTAATGGCCAGTATCAAAAGATTCCTTGAGCGTAAGCTTCGGCTTCAGGTCAACGAAAAGAAAAGCAAAGTAGCACCGGTGGGAGAATGCGGTTTTCTTGGTTTTGTGTTTGTACGCGGCAAAATCAGGTGGAGTGAGAAATCCTTTTTGGAATTTAAGCGGCGGTTACGTCAGTTTACCGGAAGGAGTTGGTTTGTCTCCATGGAGTACCGATATAAGAAGATGGCAGAGTATATAAGGGGCTGGATGAACTATTACGGAATTTCGGAGTATTACCGACCCATTCCGGGAATAGATGAATGGCTCCGTCGACGGATACGGATGTGCTACTGGAAACAGTGGCGCTATACCCGTACCAAAGTTCGAAATCTTCTCAAACTGGGTACTTTCAAAAGAGAGGCTATCTTGACATCTCTCAGCCGCAAAGGGCCATGGCATTTGTCCAGAACCATGGCGACACAAGCCGGTATGACCAATAATTGGCTGTCTGAGCAAGGACTAATATCTGTCAAAGAACAGTGGGTGAAAATTCATTACCCGGCCACGGCCCGGTAAATTTAATGAACCGCCCTATGCGGACCCGCTTGTGGGGTGGTGTGGGGGCTGGGGGATTAAAACCCCCGGCTACCCGATTGAATATCACACCTCTATATCTCATTATTTTCTGCAAAAGAATAATACCCCTTTGCATTAAAGATAATATGATCAAAAAAGTTCAAACCAAGAATATCCGCAGCCTCTTTCAGTCTTTTTGTAATCTGGATATCTTCTTTGCCGGGGTGTAATTCTCCGCTTGGATGGTTATGGGCCACGATCACGGCAGAAGCTCTTTCCGCGATCACATCGGCAAACACCTCTCTGGGATGAACATGGGTTTTATTGATCAGGCCAATGGTTACTACCCGGACCGACATGACTTCGTTTGCCCCGTTTATGGAAACGCAGATAAAATGTTCCTGCTTTCTGTCGCCATAGTGCCGGATGAGCGGCAGTATATCTGCCGGGAATTTTATTTTCAGCCCTTCCGGTTTGATGCGTCTTCTGACAAATTCAAAGGCCGCACAAAGGGAGGTTGCCTTGGCTTCCCCGATGCCGTCAATTTCAATGATGTCTTTTGCCTGAAAGTCCAACCCAATGCCATCAATGACCTTTACAATCTTTTTTGACAATGACAGAACATCCTCTTTTTGAGTTCCCCGACCCAGAATAACGGCCAGCAATTCCTGGTCAGACAGGTTTCTGGCGCCTTTTTCCAGAAGCTTTTCCCGGGGTCTGTCCTTTTTGGGCAGATCTTTTATCTTTTTCATTTTTTACCTTCAAGCCGGATACAACAGCACTATCTGCTTTCTCCTAATTTTTCAATGCCACGATCGGCAATAAGCAATTTCATCTGATGAATAGCGATGGTGTTCAATCTTTTCAACCGTTCTTTTTGTGGCAATCCTTCATTAATAAAAAGGGCATTCAGGTTTTCCAGGTTGGACAGGCACACCAGTTGGGAAATGGTGGCATCGTCACGGATATTTCCCTTCTGGTCCGGATATTCATCCCGCCATTGTTTTGCCGTTTTGCCAAACAGGGCCACATTTAACACATCTGCTTCTGAGGTATATACAATATTGACCTGATTTTTTGACAATTCCGGCGGAATAAGATGCGTTCTGATGGCATCCGTATGGATGCGGTAATTGATTTTTGTAAGATTCCGTTTGATATCCCACCCCAGCTGTTTGAGTTCTTCATCTTTTAACCGCTGGAATTCTTTGATCAGGTACAGCTTGAATTCAACAGACACCCAAGATGCGAACTCAAATGCAATATCCTTGTGTGCAAACGTTCCGCCATAACGACCTGTTTTGGAAATGATGCCAACAGCCCCTGTAGAGATGATCCAGCGTTTTGGCGTTAGAGAAAAGCTGTTCAGACCTGCCTGTTTTCTAATCCCATCGAATTCGATGGAATTGAAATCCGGATTATTCAACTGCTCCCATATCCCTAAGAACTCAATACTGTTGCGATTGCGCATCCAGTTCTGGATGATATAGTCTCCCCTTTCAGTATCCCTGTGGCGGGCAATATCGGTCAGAGAAATAAAATCTGCCTCCCTGTGCTGATAAACTGTCACAGGTTTGGACAAGACCTCCATTTTTTTTGTTTTGCTCATTTTGTAACCTCAATAATGAATTATCTCTACAGTGGTCTGCGTGAGGTGAATTCACCCGGTACCCCACAGAAATAATGGCATCCAGATTGTAGAATTTTGTCTTGTAAGCTTTCCCATCATCGGCAGTATGTTCCAAAATGGAACTAACTGAACCTTCTACAAGCTCCTTGCTTTCAAAAATATTTTTCAAATGTTTGGTGATGGCTGGCCGCTGCACGCCAAACAGCCGGGCGATTTTTTCCTGGGTGAGCCAGATGGTTTCATCCCTTAGAAAAATCTCAAGCTTCACCTTGCCGTTCGGGGTTGTGTACAACAAAAATTCGGTAAAACTGTTATTGGGTACAAGGGCTGTTTTCTTTTTTCTCATTTCCTGCTCCCGGCTTTTGCTTTTTTACGTCCCCCTTTTTCTTTGCCCCCTTCAACGCTTTTTCCATTTTTGCCTTCTGTGCCATAATTCGCTCCAACAGTTTTTCTGCGGGCTCATCATTGGGGTCCTGGGGCACCAGTTCTCCCCTAAAGGCCTTGGCAAGAACCGATTGGGAAAGTTTGTCAACACGGGCTTTGGCATTCTGAAAATGGGTTTCCAATTTGTCGGCAAGGGCGAAGAGGTTGTCCACCTGGCGGACGATTTCTTTTTGTTCTTCGAGGGGTGGGAGGGGAACAGCAATTGTTTGTATTAAGGGCATTTCAAGCCTTAATGTTCCATGCGTTGCTTCTTTAATATAACTTAATACTTTATTTTGCATCTTTTTGAGGACAAGAAACAAATATTCAGGATTAGTCTGATTAATCGGAGTTATACCTTTCATGTCTTGATTAATTGTTACTTCATTTTGAGTTAATGCTACTGGGAATGTGTGCATCAAAATCATGCCACGAACAACGAACAATATGCTATTTTTTGGAATTAATTTTGTTGATGAATTTTTTACTGCCTCTTCCGAAATAAAATCCCTCCCACGAGATATTTTATCAACCTTCATATCCTTAGGACTTATCCAGGGGATATTCCCTTCCCAAAAAGAATCATTTGACTTCGACGGTGTTCCTCCCCCTTGAATTCGCCCTACATTTACCAATGGTGCATGTATCCATGTTGCTGGTAAATCTGAATACTGAGATTCTTCAAAAACATTCAAATAACTATCGTTTAGTTTTTTCGGGAGGATGCTTAAAGAGTCATCCAAACTATCTATCTCCTGATGATCCGCCCGCCACTTCTCAGTCAGTTTCCCGGTAACCGCAGCAGTGAGCACTGACTGGCGGAATCGTTTGATCAGGGTGGGAATCTTGTCCAGTCGGGTTTTCAACGAATCAATGCGGGGAATGATGGCGTTCAGTTTGGCAACAATGCGTTTTTGTTCGTTGAGGGGAGGGAGGATGAACTCCAAATTTTCAATTTCGGTAGCGCTGATATTCTGCACACCACAGCCTTTTCCACTTTTTTCCAATATATAAGAAATATTTGTGAAGTAATGAAGAAATAGTGATTGAGACAATAAAGAATCAGAATAGAAAACCAATTTCCCAGTACGCTGGTTTTGCAGAGCGGGGCTCTTATATTTATAAATTGCCACTTTGCCTAACGAACCCGACATCCCTATAAGAATTTCATCTTTGTTAATAATAAAATTGCTTTTGTCTTTAAGGAATCTTTTATCTAAATACTGACACTTACTTAAATTGACAGTATCTCCAATTAGGTTCGTTTGCTTAACTAAAGGGACGCCTTCAGTTGTGAAATCTTTTGATTTAAAGGCATATCCATTTTGTATTCCAACAACATCACCTATGCTGCATTGAACCCACCCCTTTGGAAGCATCTCCCTCATTCCGTTTCCTCAGACTCAATCAGATCCAGTATCAACTGCAACTCATCCACACAGGCATTGAGTTCGGTAATGGCATCACTGGCCAGAACTTGTGGTTCAGGAAGTGAATTGGGGTCTTCAAGAGTGTCATCTTTGAGCCAGGTGATATCAAGGTTGTAATTTCGCTCTTTTATGGCAGACACACTGAAACTTCGAAAGCGCCCCTCTTCACCCAGGTCTTTTCGTTTAGACTGGCCGTTGGGGTCTTTGCCATAGCACTTTTCAAACTCGGCAAACATCTGGGCTGTCAGGGGCCTATCTTTCTTGGTGACGCCCGGGATATTGGTCCGGCAGTCATATATCCAGCAGTTTTCGGTTTGAAGCCCTTTCTGGAAGAAGATCACATTGGCTTTCACGCCCTGGCTGTAAGGGGTAAAGGTGCCGTTGGGCAGGCGCAGGACCGTATGGACATTGCAGTCTTCCATCAGGTATTTGAATACATCACCTGCCTGATCGGAAAACAGCACATTGTCCGGCAGCACCAGGGCGGCCCGTCCGCCGGGCTTTAAAATGGTCACCACATGCTGGATAAAATTAAGCTGCTTATTGCTGGTACTGACCGTGAAATCATCCCGCACCGGCGCCTGGTTGGCCCCTTTGGTGCCAAAGGGAGGATTGGTCAGAATACAGTCATACCGCTCACCCCGTTCGGGTTCATAGATGCTGTCCCCCAGATAAATCTGGGGTTCAAGCCCGTGCAGGAACAGGTTCATCAAGGCCAGCCTGCGGGGGCGGGGCACCAGTTCCTGGCCGAAATAGGTCTCTTTTTTGATCCGCAGGACATCTTTTCGGTCCAAAGCACCTTTTGTTTGAGACATGAGCCATTCATAGGCCATCATTAAAAACCCGGATGTGCCGCAGGCAGGGTCACAGATCTTGTATTCTTTTGCCACACGGGGATCGGGCTGCATGACATTGACAATGGTGCTGATCAGCACACGGGGGGTAAAGTATTGTCCGGCGCCTTTTTTGCCTTCTGCGGCTGATTTTTCCAAAAGCCCTTCAAAGGCTGCCCCTTTGACATCCACCTCCATGGCAGACCAGTCCTCTTCATCAATCATATTAATGACTTTTTTTAGATTCACCGGATTGGTAAACCGGGGCATGGCCTGGGTGAAAATATCGCCCAACAAACCCGACTGCCGGCTTAAGGCCCGCATGATCCGGGCAAACGTATCAATCAGATCGGTGCCGGACAGTAGGGTAAACGGCTGCCAGGAACAATCAATTTCAACCTTTTTCTTGTTTTCCTCATAGACCATTTTTGAAAGGTCGATCCCTCTTTCATTGGCCATTTTCAAAAACAGCAGATAGGTGAGCTGCTCGATATAATCGCCATAATCAATACCATCATGGCGCAGGGTATGGCAGAACCCCCAGAGTTTGTTAACAACATCAGACATTGCTTTTCCTTTGTATCTGCTATTTCCTTAAGCTGCGAGAGCTTCGTTCAGTTCATGTACCAGAGCAGTCAATTCATTTCCAAATAGTTGTCTTGCCTTGCCAATCCCGCCATGCCGTTCAAACACCGGCATGATTTCAAAATCTGTTTCAGCAATAGCCAGATTTTCAATTAAATGCTCCTTGATATAGGCCAGCCAGATCAATTGCTCGTGACTGAAATCATGGGCCCGAACAATTTTAATAACTGCCTGCTCCACCCTTTCTGCTGCGGTGAAGATGGGGGCTTCAATATTGGCGGCATGCTTTATCATGGAGATAATGTCTGCCAGCGGCTTTTTAAATACCAGCTCATGGCCTTTTTGCAAGTCTTTTTCCGAAAAGTCATTTTTTCGCAGTTTATCCCTTAAATCATCCAGGGCACGGGTATTCCATTCCTTTGGTTTTGATAAGAGGATTTCAATGGCGTCTATCTGCTCTGGATTCTGTTTTACAAAGTCTTCAAAGAGTTTGAGATAATCTGCAGGCTTTTGATACTTATCCCCTTTTCGGAACATCACCTCATCTTCAACAGTATCGACAATATCATAGCCCCTAAAAAATACTTTCGAGGGCCGGGGATAGTTTTCTAAAAGATTCTGAAAGTCTTTATCCCGAAGCAATTTCATGGTCTGGGTAAAATTATTTTCAATATTGTCTTTCAACTTGTCAACATAGGCTTTCATATCACCATCAGGAATATATTTGGCAAACAGTTCCCGAGCCTTAGCCCCCATATTTTTTTCAATGCGGCGCAGCCGTTTGATCAGCCGTTTGATATTGTAGGCTTGATCGCGGTTATCATAAATGTGCTCAATAATTTCTGCCAGGGAAACTGTCTGCTGCTTTAAGTTGACCTCAAAATCCGTGGCATTTTTAAAATATTCAATGAGCGTCCCGTCAAAGCAGTCAAAGAGGGTGAATTTATCTTTGTTTATTTCAGGGCACAGACGGGTTCCCCGGCCCAGCATCTGGACCCAGAGGATACGGGACTTTACCATGCGCATGAATACCACCATTTCAATGGCTGGGATATCCACGCCTGTGGTCAGCATATCAACGGTGACCACAATCTTTGGTTCAGGTCTGTTCCTGAACTGTCTTATCTTTTGCAGGGGACGATCTACCGTTGGGCTGCCGGTAATTTTCATGGCAAAATCATCTCCCTTGCCGTAAATTTCTTTGCACGTTCGGACAACGTCATCGGCATGGGAAATATGGGGCAGATCATTTACCGCAAATATTAACATTTTGGGAAAGCGGTTGGTTTCTTGTTCGTGCTGATCCGTATACTTTTTGATGGCAGTGATGATTTTCCGGGTGCTGTCCGGAGATGTGATTTTTGTCTCTATCTCGCTTGCGCCAAATTCTCTTTCATCCTCAAGTTCGTCCAGTTTTTCAGCCCCGGTTGTGGTATCAACTTCACCGACAAGCTCCCCTTCCTTTAAAAAAGCCCCGTTGATATGAATGTCAGAGGTGATTTTCACTGCATCATAATCCACCAGATAGCCGTCCAGGACAGCCTGTTCCGTGCTGTAAGTGAAGACCTTGTTTTTAAACATGGCTAAGGTATGGGTGGCTGGTGTTGCAGTAAGCCCGATTTTTACGGCATCAAAATAATCCAGCACATGTTTCCATTTGCCGGTTTCACTGGCAGAATACCCTCGGTGGCATTCATCGGCAATGATCACATCAAAGGCATTGATGGGGATATCTAATTTTCTGGCATCCACATCATATTCAAAATCTGTGACTGCTTCTTTGCCCAGTAAATTTATGGCCATCCGCTGAATGGTGGAGACATAAATAAAGGTATGTTTTTCCTGGGGATGGGTTAAGTAGCCTTCAGGAAGGACCTGAGGGTCAAAGGTCGTGTTCTCCTCCAGATCCTCCCGTTTAAATTTCTGACTGTACACTTCATAATCTTTATCCAGCTTTAGACCTTCCGGGGTATCAAATGCTGAGATGGCAGAAACTGCTTGAGCTGCCAATGCCCTTCGGTCAACCAGGAATAGAATCCTTTTTGCATGACCCGATTTCAATAATCGATATATGGAAGAAACAAGGGTGAATGTTTTCCCTGTACCCGTTGCCATGGCGATAAGCATACGCATCTTGCCGTCAATCAAGCCTTTTTCAATCGCTTCAATCGCTTCAATTTGATAAGGCCTCAGACGCTTGATCTCAGAAACAGGTCTGTTTTCAAGCCATGCTTCTGCTGCCTGGGTGTTTCTGTTAAATCTGTCGAACATGGCTTGTGGGGAATGGAAATCAAGGATCTCATAAGAGCTGTTTTCTTTTTTTCTCACATCCAGATGAAAAATAAGCTCGCCATTTGTGGAATATAAAAAAGGAACCTTGTATTCACGCCAAACGCCCACAGTATTGGGCACGCTTTTGGAATACCGTTTTGCCTGCTCCAATACATTCTCAGCACCAACGGCCATTTTTTTTGCTTCAATAATTCCCAACAATTTGCCATCTACGAATAAAGCATAATCAGCTGGCCCGGTTTCTGTCTGAAATTCTTCAACTGCATGCCGGTTCAGTTTTGATGTATCCGTAACCTTATCATTGTGAATGATTATCCAGTTCAATAGGGAAGATTTAAGTTTTAAATCAATTCTGTTTTTCCGGGTTACTGCTTCTGATTCATTCATCTGTTTTCATCTCTTTTTTTCCCTTACGGTCACGTTGACTGACGGACATAAATGATGGGTAGCTTTTATTTTTTCCTATGCTAATCGCGGTGCTGACCGGCACCGTGGGCCTCACAAGCAAACGCAGTTTGCTTGTGAGGTTCACGGTGACCGGTCCAGCTCCTTGTTCCGGCGCGGAGCGCCGGAACAAGGAGCTGGACGCAGTCAGCACCGCGATTCACGGCGGCGCAGCCGCCGTGAACACCCCAAATAAGCGGTTTATCCGTCTTGATTTGGATTGTTGAAATCTATAATGAAATAATCAAGGTTTGACCCCAGATAGCCAGATATGGCATTTCCATTTTGTGTGACACGGCCAATCTTGTGAGACCAACGGCCAGGTACCCCCGGTTTTAGAAATTTGATAGGCGAATTTTGCAAGATTACAATTCAAGTAGAATACTATTTCTGGCGATTTCCTTATTGTGAATCTCAATAATTTTTTCAATTTCCTCAATAAGCCATTTTTTATTGTTCTCGGGCTTAAAATACACCTCTATCCAGCCATGTCCATTTACTAAGTCCCAGGAATCATCATCATCATTCTTTTCAACCTTATAATTACTAAATACATTACTATCGTACAAAGAAACTAATTTTATAGGAATTATCAAATCAACACAAAAATGTTTATTTATGTAATATCCTTTGGTTACCCATTTTAATGAATGTTTTCTTGACAATGACAAGTGGCCAATTTGTTTATAACAAGGAGTTGGCTCTTCATCATATAACGCGCCATGAACATAAATGTTTAGGTTTCTATCCATTCCACTATCTGTTGGTTTTTTGTTTAACCTTTGCTTATTTTGGACTTCATCAACTTGTTGATAGCCCAATCTCTTCAAAAGTAAAAGCAGTGCATCATCATATTTTACACTGTCTCTGAAATCAGCGTATAGTTTTCCACTTAGAAAAAGCGGCATTGAACAGTCATCAAATAGTAGAGGTAGCACAACAACCTGGTCACCTGATATCTCCATATTAATTGCTATCTCAAGTTCCCTTTGAACCCATACTGAGTGGATTGAGTTATTTGTTAAAACTGCTCCCAAATATTGGGCACCTTCAATACCTTCAGAAATTTTCTGAATTAGTGAGTCACCAACATTCAATTCTGCTTCATCTACCCAGACTCGAACTCCATGGCTTTTTAGGTCATGAGCTAATTTTCTAACAATGCCTTTATCCTTGTGTGAATGACTTATAAATATTGATGACATCTATTTCCCTTGCCTTTCACTGCTTTTTGCGTTCAGATGCAAAAACTTTGATAGATTGTTTTTTTCAGAATTCCTGTTAACGAAGGTTGAGCGGCTACGAAGCTAAAGCTTCAGCTGTACCATATAATCGGGCAATTTTCCAGCCCGCCCTGCGGATGTCCTGTCAACACCCAACATCACCGGTGAAATCCGGTGCATGTTGATTGTTGAATCTTTCGGCATGGGTTAAATAAAAAATGACTCCTCTTTCCCCATTTATTGACCCTAATTGTGCTAAATTACATTGCCTCAAGTTATTTTCTTTGTGGTAGTTTCAGTTGGTTCCATCTCGGAGCAGGTATGGCTTTTTCTGAACCAAAAAAGTATGTTTCATGGCCTGTGCTAAATTGCTTAAGTTCTTCATTACAGTTGTTTATTTTTTTCGATAATTCTTCGATTGTTGGGTCATCGGGGGCGAGTTTTGTTAATAGTTTGGAGTGCTCAACTCGAAATGCATTTAGTTTGTTAATGATTGTATCATAATCGTCTTTTTTACGATTTCGGGCTTCTGCCTCCCATTTTGAAAGATCTCTTCTGAAACTGGTAATTTTGATGTCTAGACCAAAGTCATTCGATACTTCGTTTATAACAGCACTCAAAGCTGTCCTCTGTATGTTCTGTGTCATATCTGGACTTGGGCTAAGAAGAAAGTGAGGCGGTAAAGTTTCGAGGAACTCTGTCGTATTATCACTGACTCTTTGGGTAATTGCATCAATTATTTCTTTTGCTTTACCAGGAACATCCTTATTAAAACAGTTTTGAGTTATCTCTTGGAATTTACGCCATCCACCCTTAGGAATTGATTCAACACGATAACCTATTTTATAATTTAACTTCTCACCCATATCTCCACGCGATTCAATAGTCACGTTGACATTTTGATTCTTTGGTGGCTGTATCGCACTAAACAATTGTGTAAGTTCCGTGGGTTCTTGATTGAGAATTAGTATTTCAGTAATTGCGCCGAATTCTGTCTTCAATCGCTGTGCAATTGCATCTTTTATTGTAATTTCAGGGGAATTTATTTCCTTCTTACCTTCTGAAATTTTTTCAGTAAACATTGTATAGAGCCACTCTGGCTCTAATTGTCTTACTACCCGCCCAGCTTCTTCCTCTGTGGCTCGTTTGAATTGATCTCGTAGATAATCACCGGGACGAAGAAAATCTTTAGCCTTCTCTAAATTATCTAATTTCACGCGCGCTGAAACACTTAGGCTGAATTCGACTCGGCTGTCTTTGGTTTTAAATGATAATACGTCTGTCTCGAAGGATAAAATACCCTCTATGCACGAGCGCATTTGCTCATCTGTAGGAATTGTCATCAAATGATTAACAATAAATCCAATTCGTTTTACATCTTCTTTTACCGATTGCTTAATTTCCTGTACAATCTCATCGAATTTGAGAATAACATCAACATACTTTTTGCCAAATAGTACTGCACGTGTATGACGTGTAAGTGTTTTTTCAACCCATTGCTCCAAATTAGGGATCGAAGATTTACGTAACTCAGCGATATTTTTTCTGTCTAATAATACGCGATGCCTTACCGGGACTTTTGTTTGACCAGGTTCAACTTCGCATGTGACATCATAATCTTCGCGAATTGGGAACTCTTTTTCGAAAGATGCGGAACAGGTAACTCGAAAATTAAAAAGGATACGGTACAAATCATCTTCAACATAGGGTCTGAGTTCGGCTTCCAATTTTATACGTACTTTAGCTGGTTCATAGCAGAATTCTTCAAGTGTACAGTTGGACCTAAACCATATAGCAGCCCTCCTTTTTAATGTTTCATGAATTCGTTCAATTGGAATTAATTGTTGCAACGCTAAATTTCGTTTTGTTTCATTGTCGGGAGGGAGCATCGTAAGCTCTATGTTTACGGATAGTTCTTCTTCGCAGTCTTTTGTAAATACAGAAAAGCGAAGGCTTATCGGATCAAT
Organism: uncultured Desulfobacterium sp.; assembly: GCA_963674605.1. Lineage (GTDB taxonomy): Bacteria > Desulfobacterota > Desulfobacteria > Desulfobacterales > Desulfobacteraceae > Desulfocicer. Next base: position 5,734,738 of record OY771474.1, read on the forward strand.
TACTAAGTCAGCCTCAGGTAGACGAATCTCTCCAGAAAGTTTCAGCCCGAGAATTTTTAACGCTTGGTCCTGACAATATTTCACGCACTCTTTCCGCGCAGCTGTAGCTTTTTCAGTTCCGGAAGAAAAACTGGTGTATACATCTAACCTTGCTAAGCGTTTTTGGTTTGCAAAATCTTGAATCCATTTGCTCACTAGATTTGTGAAAATCTCAAATGGCGTTCCTTCATTTTCTGCCAGTGCCGTGACAAAGTCTGAAATACGCTCTGTTTCGACTCGCTGTATGATAAAAAGGGCTTCTAATAACCGTTGTTGGTTAGTGGTGTCTTTTATGAGTATTTCGATCGGGGGACAGGTCACTGTCTCTTGTGGAGCCAATCTGTAATACTCCATTCCGTCTCTATCAAACAATGCACTAACCACATTAGGCCGGTACCGTTCTGCTTTGGCAGTTCGTGGATTGTAGCGATAAACCTCTTTTCCTTTCCATTCCTGTTTACGTTGCACTGGGTTCAATCGAACTACGAGTGCATCAAATGGGCTTGTGATCATAGCTTTCTCTTCCTTATAAGGTTGTCCAATAATAAAAAGTGTTGTGATTTAAGATAATGTTTTTTAGGGTCTAATAAGGCTTCTATATAATGCATCCGCTTTTTTTCTACGCTTACTTAACTCCTTTCTCTTATCTGAATTGAGAGTTTTGCTAATAGCTTCATCAGTTAGGAATGCGACTTGTTCCCTGACTAAAATACGTATATGAATTAATGATGATTTTTGAAGGTGTTGCGCTAATAATGGAGTCATCTTTAAGACTGCGTCATCGTTCAATTCCCATGTCCAAAACTCTAACATTTCTGCGGTACAGAATTCTCCGACACATGCTTCTCCCGCCCAACTATTCATATTGTTATACAAGTCAATGCTATATTTTTTTAACACTATCGATAAGCCTTGGTAAAAAGCTGGATGCCCTATCCAACTTGCAATCAGAGTAAATTGTTCATCCAGCGGTGGTGTTTCATCAAGTTCTACAAACAATGGTGTAACCGGAATTTCTATTTTTCTGATTCGCAGTTGTTCATATTGATCACGCATAGCAATAAACGAAAAATATAAAAAAGCCAATGACCAATACTGTGAGGATGATAAAGGTTTTTTTTCTTGCATTGAATCTTTTGGAGGGTGCCATTCTGCAACATCTTGTAAAATTTTCCAATACATTTCAGGTGATTCTCTCATTTCTTCAAGCAAGGTGAGGGTAACATGTTGGCATGTCTCAATATCACCTACATTTAGTAAGTGTTGCAAGCGAGGTAAATAATTATATCCTAAAGCTCCTCTCAAATGTCTTATAATTCTCAGAACTGTCATCCCGCTGGGTTGGGTTCTAAGTATAAGTTGATCTAAAAAAGCATGTGTAATCTGGGCAGAACGGCTTTTATCCAGAAATCCTCTGCAAAGGGAAGATAGTCGGCTTATTAATTGAGAGTGATAGGAGCGCCATTCCTTTTCGAGTAATTGCAGCAATGCACCAAATGTTGCAGAGTCTGAGTCGATTTTGGAGAGGACATGTCCTGCCTGTCTGGCATACTCTCCAATACGAGACATTAGCTCGTCAAGTCTTTTCATCAACCATGTCTCGTTATATGCATCCCTGTATCGTAATGACATTTCAGTGGTTAATGCAACTAGAGAATCAATAATTGTCTTATGCGTTTTGGGATCTAAAAGCAAATTTGTGGCATGTAATTTATCAAAAAATTGAATCATTAAAGGGGGTGGGAATGCGACTCGAATCCCATCTTTTAATGTCCGCTGAACAAATCCTATGATTGTTTTTCCTTCAGGAAGCACCGTGTATTCGAGATATAGACGCTCCATAGCATTCTCTTGATTTGTCTCCCACCAATTCTTAGCTGCAACCTTTCGCTTTTTGTCAAGTGTTATGCATTGTCCAGTAGAAGGCTGTATAGAATCTTCTTGATACTTTTCATCAAGACTCTCTCCTTCAAACAACTCGTTGATAATCTTGGAGAATTGATGGATCGTACACTCTGGAAAGAAAACGGCAGTAAAAAGCACTATTTTTTCAGCAACATTCGCCTTTCTCAATAACTCTTTAGCGACAGCAGGTGGTCTTTGGTCGGCCTGTGCATTGTGCCGATTTTCGATTTCCTTTTTTAACACTTCCAAACCACCTTGGCTAAGAATTTTCTCTACATCATAAAGGAAATCAGATTCATCGATAGGCCAAAGCCCTTCTCCGGCCTTTCTGCTTTTATCAAGATTATCTTGTATTATTTTTCTATCGCCACGATCACTGAATCCTTCAAGAATTTCATTTAATGCATTGATATGCCACCTGGGAAATTCAGCCAAGAGGTTGATATCATTTACTGCTGTTAATGCCACCCCTGAGATCCTGAAAAGGTAATAAACGCCGCTAGTTATCCAAAACCTATTTCGAGTCAATCTGCGTGAGTATCGTTCAAATTTAGTCAAACTAGAATTCTCACATAAATCAATAACAACGATACTATTTCTCCCACCATCATTTTTTCTTGGTGCGGTTTCTCCAATACTGAGTAGACGGCTAGCATCAACTAACGTTTTCAAGGAAATTTCTTCATCGTCTAAATCTAAATCTATTGTTCGGCGATCGAAACTTTTAAAACTATAATTATCAAGAATATTTAGTGTCGCTGTATACAAGAGTACTTCATGCGCGCAAGATATGATCAATATCCCCTGCTCTTTAAGTAGATGTGCATATTCACTGGCACGCGCTTCAATATTTTGAAAACTGGGTTGAATCTGAGAGTTTGGTTTTATTGGTTCAAAGGGTTGGCTTGGATCCCTCACTTCGTAAACCATCTTTTGATGGTAAGATTCTTTGAGATTTAATGTGGTGTTGTTTTCCTCAAGATTGAGAGTCGTATTGTTTTTGATGAAGTCACCAATATGAATCCTAGATCGACGTTCTGTTGAAGATACTTTTTCATCATCCGAAGAAGTCTCTTCCTTCTGCTGCTTTTGCTCATTTTCTTGATGGTCATCCTCGGACTCGGGCATTTCCCCTGCCTCATCTTTGGGTGGTTTGTCGGTGTCCGTTTGTTGAGTTAGCTGATCTGATTGCTCAATTACATTCGTTTCATTATGTGTTGGCTTATCAATCTTTTCATCTTCCATTATTAATATCTCCGTCTTTGTTGTTTCAAACTGGGACTCTCTGCATTAAAAGAATCGACCAATCGAGTGAAAAAATGTCCAGACTACCCACCAAAATATGATTTTCTAATTTAAGCCGCTTCTGGATCAACTTCATGATTTTTGGAAGGAGTATTTTCGAAGGTTGTGTAGGGTGATGCTTTAATCCTCTCACGAACTGCTGTCGGTAGATGCGCATTCATAAGCAGACTATTTACTTTTTTAGAATCATTAATTTCAACATCAGCGCCATTTGCATTATAGGAACTTGATGATTCTGCCCAGTTGTCGGCAAACCTAGGATATTCTTTCTTAAAAGCGATAATGTTTTGTTGTGATACAAACTCTGAAAATTCCAGGTAGACATCATAGGGACCGGGTCGAGACATAACTTTTGAAAGGATGGCAATTAAATCAAGAAGAAATAGCGTACCGAAGACTATACTAAACTGAAATAATGCTGCTATCCACTTGTATTTATCCAATATAGGATCTCCATTATCACTATGGCGTTCAGGTATAAAAATTACTTTGAATAAACCTATGGTTTCTTCCATCAAATCGAAGTTGCCATTCATTTTTTCTTTATATCGTTCAATAGACGAACTGTAACGCGATTCATGGTCGGAAAGATTCTTCATATAGTCCTCTTCAACCTTTTTCATAGCCGTCTTAATATCATCGATTTTTTCTTTGCGGTGTTGCCCTTCCCGTATGAATGCAGCACGCTGAGTATCAGAGATAGAAGCTGACTTTTTTTCATTCCCATCAGATGATAATTTTGAAGCTTCGTTTAACAATTGCCTATATTGATCTCTCTTATGTTGCTCGCTCAAAATAGCTGATTCTAGATTTCGGAATATTTCTTCATACTTTGGTCCTCTTCCTGTTTTATTAGTTCCACCCCTTTCTTTATCCAAAACTCCATTTTCTTCATCTCTAAGATCCTGTTTTAGCTGCCTTACCTCACTTATAATTTCTTTTAAATCATTTGATACAACCTGTAATTCTTTTTGGGTTTGTAGGTTTTGAGTCCGTACTTTTTCTGCCTTTTTATTTAAGTACAACAAAATCTGTTCATCAGCGTATAATTGAGGATCAATTGCACCAGCGACGTTCTCTCTTTCGAGTTCAGTCTGTAAGCTTTTTATCGAATTGTCGTAATGCTTTTTGAATTCGATAAACTCACTTTGTTTATTGGTTTCTAAGTGTTGTAAACGTTCCATATAATCATTTTTCAGACGTTCTTTAATAGCACCTCGATATTGATCCAAACAGAATGGAAAGGTTATCGCAATACTTATAACCCCAGCCAATCCGATTCGAAAGATGATTTGAATAAATTTTCTAAACCAAGGCTGGAAAGGGCGATAGGTTGCTAAAAGGATACGATCAATATTCATGATAATAAGAGCCCAGCAGACTGCTAAAATAAAGCAGCTTACGGGTCGGGGGGTATTGAAGCGGCTTGAGGCAAAAAGATACATACCAAAAAAAGCTAATAATGTTGGAATTAGAACTGATGAACCTATAATAGCAATACGCTCTCGTTCATTTTCGGGCAGGTGTGCAAGTGTAGACCACCGTGCACCCGCTAACCAGTAAAATAATAACTGACAGCGTTTCCATCCTTTTGGTTTATCTGCTGTAGGTGGCAATTGTGTTTCAGAAATAGCTTTATTAACAAAGCTCTCCATTTTGAGTCTCCTTTAAGTTAATCGTGGCTGACTAACTTACTTTCTCTCTAAATATTAATATGTACTTTAGGGTAAAACATCTCTTTTCGTAGAAAATAACAGATTTTGAATCAGAATAATTAGAGCTACAAATATTTGGTTTATTTGTGGCTATTTTGAAGCCTAATATTGTTTGATCAATAAACATCACTATAATTTGGAATACTTAGGTAAGAATCTTGTTAAGAAAAAGGTGTCAAATAAAGGTCATTATTCTCTTATGTCAGCTATTATTTAAAGTAACTTGTTAAAGTCAATCTCATATCCGGCATCTTTCATTTCTTTCGCGATATCTACTTTCCAGTCTTTATCAGAGATATATACCATTCCACTGATATCGTTAGGGAGTTCTACATTACCAGCTACTAATGGAATCACATTTTCTCTTCCGATTTTTCCCATAAGGTATCCGTGTTCCAAAATGACATTTTGTCTAGCTCTTGGATTTAAATCACCATTTTGTTTTTCAGCCTCTGATTTTACATTGCCAAGGTCATCAGGTGTATACAAAACAATACCGAAGCCTACATTAGAGTACTTTTCGATTTTTTCAATTATAGTCAAACCTCTATTTGCCTGTTCATGAAGAATTATGGCCTCAAATCCAAGTTTTTCTATAAATCTGGCCGTGCGCTCTTTTGCTTCACCATCATGACCGTGGACAATAAACACACTATTCAATTCCATCATTTGATCATTGTTTTTGTCATTCATTTTATCCTCAATTTCTTTAATCTTTGATAAGTTACATTCATCATTTTCTATATCGATAATTAGTGAATCAATGTATGAAACTAATTTTTCACCATCCTCTCTCCAAAAACGTTGGGCATCTGATTCTCCATCAAGAATAACAAATCCAAAATGCGATAGTTTTGCGTTTAACATTTTGATTTCTCCAGGAATATGGTCATGTAAGAATTGAGTGAATTTTCTTCTCCAAGTTGAAAACCGTTCACTACCAAAAGAGGAACCTCTTTGTTCAAATGCAGAGAGCACCTCACCTGCCAGGCGCTCTCTGAATAAATTTAAGTCATTGATTAATTGTTGATTGTTCATATACATCCTTTATAAAATTTGTACCAAAGGGTTAAAACGTTAAGTTGAGCGGCCAAGACTGGGTCGTAAAATTGCCAGGCTGTTAATCTGGCCGCTCCAATTTGTGGTTACATTAACCGGGTCGAAGGCTCGGTGATCTTTTCCTGGGGTAAAAGCAGAAGATACAAAAATTCCACCTCTGGTTTTTACTGACGCAGTCTTGAAATCTGCCTGGGAAATTTGAGTGTTCATCTGGATTCACCCTTTTGATTCATGTGACCCGGTTTAAAAAAAATGGACAAACCGGTTAAACCCACTTGACTAATGATACGAGCCCCTGAAAAAACCATATAATTTGATATCTGTAAACCCCTTTAAAGTAAAGCCTTTTATGGCGATTCTGCCGCCGACATCACCTGCTCAGAGTCGGCATCCAGGCTGGTTTCTTTTAACACCTTTCCGTATCCATCCAAGATCAGGAAGGTTATCATTGTTCCTTTGCTGCATGCCTTGCAGTGTGAGGTTAAATTAAGATTCTCCGCCGTTTCAAAAACAGGTTCAATCCGGTCGGATAGAAGTTGCCGTATGGATTGAAGTTGATGACCTGCCTTGCCGTTGGCCAAAAATCCGTAATACCTGATCCTATGGAAGTGTTTAGGTGATGTAACTTGAACATCTGCGGCTTGACCGTAGCATGTTTATTGTTTGAATTAAGTGTGCTGTTTCCGAAACTCCAGTATGGGCAGTTTTACAGGATTCAGGCTCCATGACATTTCTTATATTTCAAGCCAGAACCACATGGGCATCGTTCATTTCTCCCTACCTTACCGTAAATCTTTCCATTGGAGAGCTTTGGCGAAGTATAAGCGAGCTTGGCAATATAATTTGATTGATTCTCAACTTCAAGACGCTGTTCATAGGGCAACCCATCGAAATAAGGCTCCAGGCGTTGCATTTCTGTTCTCGCATCATTGTGTAGACCACATAAAGCCAATATTACCGCATACTGGCTACGGACCTGTACCAGTTTGCCCACAAGTCTTGCCTTCTTAACAACAGGCAAAACGAACTCCTCCATCGTTTCTTTGGCCCCCAAATAGTCTTTCATGGCAAGAAATTCATCTGCCAAATCTTGGCCAACCCGTACCATTGAGTCTGGAGCAGCTGTCATATTGTAAAATTTCATCGAATGAATACGGATGAAATGTGTTGGCTTACCCTGATCTTCTAAGGTATGTGCATATAACTCCAGCGCGTCGGCAAGATGCTTGAGATGTTCCTGTACATTTTCAGGTCGTTTGATAATTGTCCATAGGACATCTGAGTTTTTACCCATCACATCTTTCGGCTGGATGCCGAGCAGATCGTAATACCCTTTAATGACTTTCCAGCACAGAGACTCTGCTTCCTTGTTTTTTTGTAGCTTCCAAAGAGCAATAGCATGGTTATATTCAAAAATTCGTTCATGCTCATCATCAGGCAACTTGGCACTGGCCTCTTCTGCAAGTCGCTTAACCCCCTGGAAGTCACCATTTTCGGCTAAGACCAACATCTGTTTCATTGCATACGCGACTTGTTCTTTGAAACCTAACTCATGCTCATCAATAAGAGTCTTCATTGCTTCAAGTCGCTCAACAAGCTTCTCAGAGCGGCCTTCTTTTAATTCGGAGAAAACAAGCCCATCCAGAGCCCAATATTTATGAACAGGTTCCATCGTATCGGAAATCGATGCACGCTCCAAACTTGCCATAATGTCAACATCAATACCCATCTCATAAAACAGCTCTTCACCTGAAATGGCAATGAGTGTCATGGCATCGTTAAGCATGATGTATACCCGGGTCAACAGCGCAAATCTTGATGTGTCTTGATCTTTTTGGAGGCTTGCGACCAAAATATTTTTCAGCGTCATTAATGCTTTGTCTTTCAATCCTGGGTCAAGAAGTTCTAAATGCTGCAGACCCAGTACTCTGATGGCGTCGTGTACCTTTAAAGTTTGCTTTCCACAGACCTCAACGATCCCCTTGCCTCGCATCTTTTTTAGGATTATTGCAGCGCGGCTTTTGGATATATTTAACGAATTGATTAAAAGTTCAAAAACTTCATCTTGACTCAAACCCACATCAGCCAAGCTAAACATTGCAATAGAATCCTGAACTAATTCGTTAAATCCATTATAAACACGGGACAGAATGGTTTCCTGAGCAGTTTCTACACTATTCGTCTGCAGATGGAGTTCACCACACATCGAATCAACGTCGCCTTCGTATTCTGTAACTGCAATTTTAGCAGCACTCTGTACATACAGCGGAAGACCACCTGTATAGATCCGTATCTGCTCATAGCCTTGAGCGGTAGCAAAACCACCGATATCATCTACCACTGAAGCTACAGTATCAATATCCCAGCCCTGAAGGCCTTCGCGGTTGAGTCCCATAACTGCTTCCAATTCGCTGACTCTATCATGGGGTTGAGACAGCAGAACAAAGCGAATACATTTGGTGGCATTTAAGACATCACGTATATTATCTACAGGAACGCGATGCGCATTATCTAAAACCAGCAGAATAACTTTATCGTTCTGATTCAAATATGTATCGAATGTTCTGAGGGCCTCGTAGCCACTAGCGCCCGGCAGCAGAATCTTCCGCAGACCTTCACGATCCGGGATTGCAAATTTGCCTGCCAACTCACGAACCAGAGTACTCGCTAAAGAGTCGCCTGGCAAATCGCCAATGTCATAGTAGGCACATAACTGAGAACTATGAAGAGCAGCCTGAGCTGCCCAAGCGGTCTTGCCTGCACCAGATAACCCGCAAATTATGCGTACACGCTTGTCCGAATTGAGAGATGGTTCCATTTTTTGTGATCGGTAAAAAACTGGGGGCGCTGGAAAGTCTTGCAGTTGAACTATGAGTTGTTCAAATAGTCCTGGCAGGTCTTTTGTATAAAAAACATGCTGTCTGTCTGCTGCACTGCCAGTGGCCGCAAGCTGCACCAGTCCGGCCAACTTCCATATCAGGGTTTCTGGAGTCAACAATGAAAAATTCATTTTCTCAGCTTGGGCTATACACCATTCTGCGGCATCAGTTAACGATACCCAAGCTGGTGGTAGTGCTGGGTAAGATTTAGAAGTCGATTGGGGCCAAATGAAATGGACATCAGGCGGAAATTTATCATGGTCGATACTCTGCTGGAGAGTACTGCTCGGTGATTGGTTTGCAAGTATAATATAAGATGCCTCACCTTTACGTCTTCCATCAGAATGTTCTTTTCGAAGGTCATCAAAACGTTCTAAAGCTCCTGAAATGTCACTGGGGATAATTGGCTTTGAACGGGTTTTAACCTGCACATAGATTCGCCCCTGCTGAGTAATAAGTTCAATATCCTCATCAATCTCAACCATAACGACATCGACGGCTGCGGCCTGCGCTAGCAGCAAACAACCGACAGCATATAAGTGTTGATATAGGAATCCCCTGTGTACCGACTCTATGCGTACCAGTTGGGCGGCATCTAAAACATCTGAAAGATATTCTTTATCGTTTATTAACATTTTCTGTTCTTCATAAAAAAAGTTTAGTAATCGCGGTGCTGACCGGCACCGTGGGCCTCACAAGCAAACGCAGTTTGCTTGTGAGGTTCACGGTGACCGGTCCAGCTCCTTGTTCCGGCGCGGAGCGCCGGAACAAGGAGCTGGACGCAGTCAGCACCGCGATTCACGGCGGCGCAGCCGCCGTGAACATCACAAATAACCGGCTTGCCCGGTTCATTTGACTGGTTAAAATCCAAATTAAATTCTTAGAGTACTGTTTTTTGGGTCGAAAGCGTTATCCTAAGCCTAAAATGAACTATATATTTTACTTAAAAATATTACGATATAAAGCGTTACGTGAGCCCGACCCAGGCATCCAAAAGAATTATTTATTCAAACCACAACACTTTTTATATTTCAGTCCACTCCCGCAAGGACATCTCTCGTTTCGTCCAATTTTCCTCCCAGTCCCAGTTAGCAAAACTTTCCGGCCCTTACCTAACAAAGCATTTGAGATCGTTTCAAGTTCTTTGTCATATTCCCATTTTTGTTCATTGAAAGCTACGACATCTATCATTTCATGGCTGTTATTCAGACTACCAAAACCAATCCAAACATCCCCTTTACTTTTATACTTCCTTACTTGACAAAGTGTGAGTAACCTTTTTTGTAAATCTTTTACACTGCCAGAATTCAACGAATAATATGTAACACCGACGCGAGGCGAATAACTGTCATCAGGAGGAATGGAAAAATCATGAACTCTACCATCTTTTAGGGTTTGCTTTTTTGTTCTGATAAGATAATCAACCAAATTTTTCCTTGCATCCCCAGACCAATCCAAAAGATGGAAGATAATATCCGTTATTTTGGGTACATTTAACGTTTTTAGTCGATCACATAAATTGTCAAACCCCTCATTCTTCCATCTGTTTTTGATAATATCGCCTTCATCGGATACATCTAAACCTGCTTTTTTGGGGTAATAATTTCTATCTATTACCTGGCCATAACTATGATCGATAACAAAAAAATCAGTATTGGGGCTTTTCCATAGTTTTCTATCCAAATGATATCCGAGGTATACAATTTCCTCATCAGCTCTGAAGTAATCCATCAATAATGTTCTTTGCTTGATGTAATACAAAAAATCATACGGATCGTTTAGGTACTCAATTATTAGCTCCAGATCAAAAACTGTTAATACTATCGGAAATGGATCCTCCTTTTTTTTATCCAACATAATATGGGCTTGATGAGTCAAAGAGGGGTAATTCTCAGTCGTAATTACCATTATGTAAGCTTCATTAATCCCTTCAGACAGAGTGATTTTGTTCCCATTTTCATCAAAGAATTCCGAGGTCCTTTCAAGAACTTCTAAACGAGATACAAGACCCTGTTTATAGGCATCTTGGACAGCCCCTTGAAAATCTTTATGTAATTGTTTGTCATCACCTGTCCTAGAAAGCTCTGTCAATTTTTTGGATTTGACTTGTACGCATAAGGCTTTACTCCCAAGTACACAGAGAGCATCAATATCTGTTACATCATATCCCTTTCCTTTGTTGATTTTAACCGACTTAAATGTTCTATGTATTCCAAATGTTTTTTTTAGGAATTCATAAACAATCTCTTCTCCAACCTTGCCCCTATTTTCAGCAAGTTGATTCCTGTAAGATTTGTCTTCCAACCACATCCAGTAAAAAGGAGTCTCGTAAACAGTCTCAAATAGTAAAAAGGCAATCGGGATAAAATACCTTTCTTCATCAAGTTTAATCAGGGGGTGTGAATTAATGATATTGTAACTACCAACCATTTGGAAATGGTGGTTACAACCAGTTCCAAAAGAAAAAGAAAAGTTGTCCAAGAAAGAATTTATATCCAAATCATCATCAAAATCCGACTTCCTGATAACAAACAATTCAATTAGTCCTTTATAAAAAGACTTCCAGCCTTTATCCCTAAGTTCCTCTTTTGTAACTTCTTCCCCCTCTACCTTGTAATCGAAAAACAAATCCACATATTGATGAATTTCGACCATCGGCAATGTTTCGTTTGCAATTTTACCCCAGTCTTGATCAGGGTCTTTCTTTTTGAGTTTCTCAATCAATTGAGGTGTTCTTTCCTTGGTAGCATATAAATTGACTCTTTTTGATTTTTCATGCAAAACACTCTTGATATGTCTAACAATGCTTTGTGTTTGTTCGATGTTGAAATTCTTGTTCCCAGAAAGCCAATGTTTGTCATACTTATACTTTCTTTCTAAAAAGTCTAAATACTGGAAATCGTAAACACCTGTTCCAGAATAGAAAATCGGCTCTACAAGCATATCGCCCTTTCCGAAAAATTCTTTTTGATCCTTTCTGAAATTTATTTCTTTATGTTCTTCAGAAAAACTCTTTTCCATCTTTTCCAAAAATGGGATCATGAACGAGGTATGCAATTCTTCCATTAATTCATAGGTTTTTTGTTTCATATTGATCAAATCAAATGGCGAGTCTGGCGTAGCGAAATCTATTTTTTTCTGAACCAGAAAACCCAACAATAAAGACGCTTCTTTTACGCTAAGTCTTTGGTGATTATCCATTCCGTGCAATTTTTCGGGGTCAATATGGAAATCTTCAAAGAGAATCATACAAAGGGCATAGATATATCCTTTTTTAAAGATCAAATTTTTTATATCATCTATTACCTGTTCTGCTGGCCTCATCTAAAAAATCCCGTCATTAAGCAACCAATTGTTTTGAAGTGATATTGGGTTAGGAGTCATGAAATTATTTCCCACTCTTCGAGTGAATCGCGGTGCTGACCGGCACCGTGGGCCTCACAAGCAAACGCAGTTTGGTTGTGAGGTTCACGGTGACCGGTCCAGCTCCTTGTTCTGGCGCGGAGCGCCGGAACAAGGAGCTGGACGCAGTCAGCACCGCGATTCACGGCGGCGCAGCCGCCGTGAACGCTGCTCTTCTGCGGTCGCGGCTTTTTGCGACCCGTAGCAAGAGCATTGTTGGGATTGAGAATGGTGTTCCCCAATTATCAGGAATATCACTGTTACATTACCTCTGCTTTTACCACTTCCAGTTTGAAAGTAGAAACATTTGCTTCAATAGTTTGAACAAGCGTGATAAGTTCTGAAATATCTTTTCGCTCAAATTCTGGCTGACTCTCATCTTCATGGACGCCTTTATTGAGAAGACTCCAAGGATATTTTGTTTTAAGCGATGATAGATTCTTAATTAAATCTTCAACTCCACTTATTTTTTTCAGTTCTTTTATCAAGCTATCAACAACAGTAGCTAAATCAGGTTGGACGCCCGGAGCTCGCATGGTAACTTTCAGATTTATTTTTAGCCGCTTGTTGAGTTTTTTCCAGAGTTGGTAAGAAATACTCTCGACCGCTCGACGACAATCCGTGGCTGAATCTTTTAAATCATTTTTCTTCAGAGATTCGTTCGCCTTGAGTAAATAGTGCTTTGAATTACCAATTGAAACCCGAACTCCGCGTGTTGTTACCGTGTCAACTGGGAGAAACCTATAACTTTTCACATGTTTTCCAGCTAATGATGTGCCAAGTTTGTGTTCAAGTTTATTGATGAATGTCTCACCATGACAAGTCAAAATGTACTGGCGGTCTTTTAAATCATTGTGGCATATCAAGAGATCCGCAATACCGCTCCGATGGTCGTCGTCAATGGCGTTTACAATATCATCAAAAATTAGGAACCATAGATTCTCATTTATTGCTTTAGCGAGTAGTATTGAAAGCCCGAGGTAACTACTCACCCCCATCAAATTCAAGTTCGGTAATTTTACCAACCAAGGCCATCTGAATGGCCACAAGTGGATTTACTCCATGGTTTGCCATAGTTTGCAAGTAACTTGAAATTCGACAATAAGCTTGGGCATATTGTTTGCGTCGAAAACACCCTGATATTTTCTGTTTCACCTTTGCCATGCGAAGATCACGCTCAGCACGATTATTGGTAAATGGAACATACGGGTCCTTGGCAAACAACAGAACGGCCGTTTCATATTTTTTAAGCCTTTCCCAAAGGTTGTGAGCATCTGACTTGGCCATCTTGCCACGCTTGCCTTTAGGCTTCGGGGGTATCTCAGGCAACTCTTTGCCTCCACGTGTAAGGATGTTGCGGTAACGTTTCTGCAGATTGGCATATTCTTTGTCCGTAAGGCATTTCTCCTCACGTTTTGCCACAATACGGCAAGTTTCCTGTAGTAGCCTTTTCATATTGCCAGCCCACCTATATTGATTGGAATCAACAACAAACACCAACTCCCTCAAAAGATGGGAACCGCAAAGGCCATGACCACAATGATCGTAGGATAAATATGACGCCCAGCAATCATGAATTATCACCCCGCCATAGCGGGGAATTATATTCAAATCGACAATCGCATCTTTGCCCCGCTTTCGATGAAGTAGTTTCAGCGTGGTTCCTCCGGAAGAATAGACATGAATCCAGTTATTTTTCTTATCCACCCGGAAAGATGTTTCATCTACATGAATTGATGGTGCTTGAAGAATGCTCTCAATAGCCTTTGCCTCCCACGTTTCAAGAGCTTGATGAAGTCGCCAAACGAACTTGAGCAAAGTTGCCTCAGAAATAACCGATCCGATCATGGCTGCTATTTGTTTTTGGACCCGATTAAGAGCAACCATTTGGCTGATTATCAAATGGATCGCAAAAGCCTTGAGTCCATTGCCGTACTGCAGAGTCCCGGGCATGTCCTTTGGGAAAGCCCCTTTTACCGTTGCCGTGCAGTTGGGACACTGTTTTATTTCGGCATCAATATGCTCTACAACTTTTTCAAAAACGATGTCTATTTTTGTTCGTCGTTCATGGTCACTACAGGGCGTTTGATCCAGTGAAACACCACAAACATCACATGTCTCAGCTTTAGTAATGGTGACAGTTTCTTTCGTACGGGTGTTGTTGACCTCACCACTTACTTTTTTACCTTTGCCCTTGCTTTTAGGATTAGATTTAGCAGTTTCATCTTTTGGCGTTTGTGAAGAAGGCAGGCTTGAATTTTTGCTGTTTTTACGAGTTTTCTTCTCCAAAAACACAGTCAGTATCAATTCCACAACAAGCAGCATACTATTCATTATTGCCTGTATCTCAGGCGATACTTTACCGGCCGAACACAGTTGTTTAAATTCCTGTTTCAGGCGCTCTACTTCTTCTCGAATACTTGTCTTATCCATTGTTGCCATGGATATATTATAACACGGCTTTTTTCGACCTCCTAATTCCTTCTACAATTACTTTTTCAAACTATGGGAAACAAATTTCATAACTATCACTTTGATCGTAAGAATAAGCGTGCTTTATCGAGCTCTATGACTACATTTATGTGTTATTTCAAACTTCTAAAAAAAAACCGAAAAAACCTGTCAAGTTTTTTTTTATTTTTTTTTGATCCCTGGGGGTGAGTAGTTACAGCCCGAGTACTTTTATGTGTCCTTCACTCAGAATATGCAGGGCATCATGGGTTCGAGAGTCCCCTTTGAATTTAATTTCAATTTTTGCGCCAGCCTTTGCAGGGAGTGTCAATGAATCAAATAGTTCAAATTCAGGATCGTGTGCGTTTATCGTATTGTAATACTCTTTGACCTTCTCTGAAAGACCCGCTGAAAGCTTGGCCGGCAATTGATTACGAGTCAACTTCAATTGCTGTATTAATCGCTTGTACGCATCTGCATATTGCTGGTTTATTGTGATTCTCTTGTTCTCATCTTCAATCTGTTTTAGCTTTGTCGCATTAGCTTTTGTAAAGTCATCGACAGCCTTTTTGTTTGTCGTTTTTTCCTCGGCAAGTTTTTTCTCATTGGCAGTCAATTCGATAAGTCGGGTATTGAATTCCTGGTATTTCTTCAACTCGCTGTTAACTGCCTTTTGAAACCTTCTTTTTTCGGATAGTTCAGTGTTATGAACCGAAACAGAAGCCCTGATTGCTTCAATCTGAGACGTCTGTTTTCCTATACCCAATAACTCTGACTCAAGAACTGGCTTCCAATTTCCAATTGATTCAATATTGTCAAAAACAAATTCAGTCAACACTGTCAGCAAACTGCCTTTATATCCGGAACTCTTGCCCAATTCGTGTACAGTTTTTATGGTTGAAATTACACTGCGAACATCTTTGGAAATCAAAGTGCCACATTCCGAAACTCGTTTTTGTAGCTCGGAAAGGTTTGACAACTTGTCAAGTTCTGTTTTTGCGTTTTCAAAGGGATTGACTAATACTTTTGCAATCGGGGTTTTACACGCAGGGCAATGTGATAAGTCTGCGTCCGGAATTGAACTAATTGACTCTATCGCCGAATACAAATCTTTAAAATTGACATCCGATGAAAGGTCCTTGAGTCTGTCGAGTTCTATGTTGAATGATTTCAGCGAAGTATTAATTTTTAATAGAACAGACTGAAGGGTATCAAGGGATTTGGTTTTAAGATCATCTGGTATCTGTTCTGTCTTTTTTCGCTGAAGTTCTCCAATGTGCCCGGAAACTCCATCTGTACCGTTGAGAAACAGTTTCAAGTCATCAGCAGATTCAACACCTTTTTGTGCGACTTCTTTGATTAGCAACTCTATGTTCTTCACATTTTCTGATAGTTCGGAATCTATCTCAACTATTCTTTTTTTGTCATCTTCATATTTTTGAGATTCAGTCTTGAATGCTTCAGCTTTTGCATTTGTCAGAGTGATATACTTTTCGAAATCATTGGTAAAACCATCTACAAATGAACTGAATGCGTCGAGCCCGAAGAGCGTTGCAATACGATCCTTCTGGGTGCTTGCTGTAGTTGCGGTTATTCGTGCAAAGCCATCTATCCGATTTTTCTCGACAAAAGCAAACCGGTAGAGACTTTCATTTTGCGGTATTTGCACTTTCTGACCGGTACTGTTTACAGTATATGCGATTGGAGTTGTTAAAAAGTTATTCTGAGTATTTCGGATGTATTCATTAATTGCAATTCGTTTGGCGTTAGCTTCTTCGATCCTACCGAGTAGTGCATATTCAAGACCTTCGCAAAAGCTTGATTTGCCGGAACCATTGGGTCCATACATGAAGGTGTACTTTTTATCAAATGAAAATGACTCGCCTATTGCAAAGCCTCGGAATGGGCCGATTTTAAGTTCGGTAATTCGATCTGATTTTTTCGAGCTATCAGTTCGTTGACTCAAAATATCAGGAAATTCGTTTGAAAGAGTCGCATGGTGCTTTTGAATAAGTTCATTTATCTTTGCGGCTCTATTGTTACTTCCTCTCACAGTTGTGAGAGGGGCCAATGTGTCAAAATGATTAATCAACAGATTAAGCAACTTACATTCGATTTCTGTGAGTTTTGAAGAATTAAGATTCTCAATCCAACGAAAAAACTCTTGCTTGACTGCTGAACTCATTATTACCTCATTCTTTTGGCTATATTTAATTTGTTTGGGGCTAACTTTAAGTTAATCGAGGTGTTGACCGGCATCATGGTTATGTGTTTTTCCGTTTAGGAACGTTATGGTCAATATGTTTCGACTTTTCATCACAGATATAGATTATTTCAATAAGATTCTCGACAATATCTAAGGCAGCAATTAGCTCAGCTTGGCTTGGGCTGTAAGACCGGTGTATTACTGCATGTCCAATCTCTAACACATGCCCTAGTGCTTCCTCTTGTATCCTTGATATATAACCCTGATTCTGAAATTCTTTCATATTTTTTTTGAATGATTTTTGATCTCCAATTTTCGAGACCATTATATGCTCTAATAGGGCTCTAATACCCATTACGCCAAGCCTTGGGCAATTATTTTGAAGAGAGACATGGACTTCCCTCAATAAATCCCAAGCGTGTTCCTTTTCTGAAGAACCTTCAAAAAACGTTGAGAACACTGAAGAAAAAGCAAAGTCCGTATTCCATGAGGGTTTTGCTCTTAATTGTTTGGGCGGGAACACCCATTCATCTTCCATATCTTTTTCGGTCCCATCTTTATTTTGCATCCACGAACTGCACCTATAATGTGGCTGTTCACAACCACAACATTCTGTAACTATACATTTTGAGCAATGATCATACTTTTCATCACTTGATGACTGATACGATTTTTTAAAGAGAATTTGTTGCCATGTATCAGAATTGCAATTGCAGCAATGAATTTTAATTTTATCGTTCATACCTAAACCTTAAATTAACCACCAAAATCACCGGTGAAATCCGGTGCATTTTGATTGTTGATTCTTTAAGCAGGGTCAAATAAGGACCGACTCACCTTTTTCTTACACATCCTGTATAGAAATGTTTTGCCCATCATAGCTGGCAGTGGTGTCTGCAAACTTGAAAATTTTAATTAAGTATCTCTTGATAATGTCTTGCCCTAATATCTTATCTGGATCCAAGAGTAGAACCCTTTTGTCGGTTTCCCTAGTCCTTCCGAAGCTTAGTTCCCAGCTTAGATGGATGACTTTTTGGTTTTCTTTTATACAGAAAACACTATCTAACATATCGCCTACGTAGTATTTGAGGGCAAGCTTGCCAGGTGGTTTTTCCTCCGCTATCCAACCCAAAAATGAGCGGAACTTACTAATTGGGGTTAGAGACTCATCAGGATTGAGTTCGGAAACACATCTGATGAAATCAGAATAAGTGTTTGGTTTGTGACAGATGAGATTAATAGATAGGCCACGTCGCAAAGCTTTCTTGTATGTTTCATCGAAACCGGGACTACTATACATTAAGTTTCTACCAAACATGAACAGTTCAGACCCTTCGCTAAGATCGTCGACAAAACTCTTTATGGGATAATCCTTTATGTATGAAGAGGAGTCAGAATAGATGTTCAAAATGCCAAAATCACCAGTCTTTACTCCAAGCATATCATTTCCGTTAGAAACAAGCACTGACGCTAACTGAATGTCCTGTGCATTTAATTCGAAATATTCTTTCACTTCGTCCAAATTGAATTTAAAGTTAAGATCTTTCATATATCCTGGTATGTCGAGTGAGGGATGAGTGAGTAGAGGCAGTATTCTTTTTTTTTGCCCGGCTGCACGC
Organism: uncultured Desulfobacterium sp.; assembly: GCA_963674605.1. Classification (GTDB taxonomy): domain Bacteria; phylum Desulfobacterota; class Desulfobacteria; order Desulfobacterales; family Desulfobacteraceae; genus Desulfocicer. The sequence continues at coordinate 5,753,318 of OY771474.1, forward strand.
CCAATCTCGTATGGAACCCATTGTGACTTGAGGCTTGCCGGTGAAAGGACAACAACTACGGCCCAACATTCAGAAAGGCCTTTATGTATCTCGTTGGTAACGGATACGCCCCAGTCGATGTCTTTCCTATCCAAAAAACAGCTGACCCCTATGTTATCAAGCAAAGTTACAAGGTCATCGGCAATTTTTTGATCAACCCTTGAATAACTAATAAAGATCATTTGCCGCTTCAGAACGTTAGAAATAGCCTTTTCTCTCATATTATTTTCCTATAATTATTAATGTAACGTTAAGTTATCTTTTAAAAAAGTCTTCCCTCAAAAAAGGCTCGATCTTTTTCAATTTTATGGATGAATGACGGCCTATTGCTACTTATCCACTCTATACCACTATCGCTAACCATCATTTTGTTTTCTGAATTATCGATAAGAAATGGCGTAAGACCCACGTGCTCTGCTTTTAAATTTTTCCTCGCGAAATCTGAGAGGCGCACCGGAAACAGAGACCCAACAACAGACCGCTTGCCCAGAGTCCCTACTTGTTTAAGAACTCTTTTTTCGAGCAGCGCTGCAACAGTAGGATTTTCTATAGGCAATTCAGTTGTGCTGTTTCCATCAAATAAAAGCTCTCGAATTACAGATGCTTCTGCAGAATCTAAAACTTGAATTTTTTCCAATATTAACTTTTCAGTTACTCGTTTGATTTTTCCATGAGTGATTCTACGCTGCATATTGATCACTCCTTCCACCAACAAGATGGCTCCGCTAAACAAGAACAGGACAGACACATAGGCGCCATACTTTCCCATGAACTCGGCTAAATGTAACTTCTCCAAAATTACCTGATTAGCCAAAATTAGTGCGGCGCATACAAGAAAAAAAACCGCAAAAAATTTGGTAGGGATCTTTGTAATTCCAGCGATATTGTTTATCCAGTTCATATCAGCAGCACCTTGTTATATTTTGTTGCCAAAGAGTCCAAGATATTCTTTTTTATCGTTTGAATATGAACACCCTAGTTTAGAAAAACCAAATTTAGGTAATAGATATTGCATCACTTCATTCCCATCTTTAGTGGTTGCAAATGTCATTGCTCCCTCACTCGCACTAAGAACAGTCTCCATTAACTTATTGCCGACACCTTTTACTTTGGCAAAAATATAGCCTACCTCATATTGATAATGGTTGCCCATACCTTCCATTCCTGCAGCTCTGAAAACTTTCCTTTTGTAGCTTGGTAATGGATTTTTTAGCCCGGCGATAGCAACACAAACATCATCTTGCCAAATGAAAACCAATTTCTCAGCTTGCATAATTCTGTCTCTGAGTCCAATAGTACAAACTTGGTTCCCCTCTCTTGCTAACTGCTCAAATACATCAATTTCTAAGACCGAACATTCGGATGGTGATTTAACTATTGTTTTCATAGATACCTTAAAAAATAACATCGCTAATCAGCCGCTCGGCTTTTTGCGTCGGCTGAATTAGCCAGGTTATGTTTTCCTTTTATTCTTTCTGAACTTGCAATACCCCTTGCAGCTTTACATTGTACGCAGCAGTCTGTGTGGAATTCCTCAGTATTTAATATTTTTTGTTCAACGTCTTTATTTGTGTATCCTGCTACTTTTAACTTATCTTCTTCTCGATACATCCATCCTTGTTCTTCTCTAATTGGATCATGATTTGCCAAGGTCCAATTAACAACTCGACACCTTTTGTATTTATTCTGCGAGGATTCTCTAACCGGGACATCATAATCTACTAGGATGCTACTTTCTGGAAACTTACCTTCGAATTTACTCGCTGCACTTTCTGTTAGAGCTGCGCCGCTCCATTGTTGAATTTTTTCCAAATCATTAGCCTCAACGAGTGCCTTGCCAATATATAAGCTTCTTTTGGAATTATGGTAAAATTCACCGTAAGAAATCCCAACTCTATATCTATAAATAGGCGTGAACATAGGCAGACTTATTAAGGAATAAACAGCGTTCAAAAAATTTCTATAACCATCACGGTCATCACTTAAGGAAAAAATTATTATAGTGTCTGAAAAAACTGTGTGACCAACCAAATGATTTTGAAAAACTTCTTTTGGGGTTGGAAAACCAGCGTCTTCTCCAAAATGGTGAATAGCTGATTTCATAATATTTGTAATGTTTTTTTGGTGAAAATCTTTCAGTTCCGCAAGGGTACGCGATTTTACAAGGTTGCTGTAACCAAGAATATCGCAAACAGCGACCATTGCATTGTCAGACATTGTTAATTATCTCCTAAAGATGATCCGAACGTTAAGTTCACCGGCGCGCTTCAGCGCGTCCAGCGTAACGAAGTGAAGCGATGGTGAAACGTTTTGTTATGTTTTTTCAATATTTTACTTCTGGTAAGTCCATTATAAATACTTCATTGTTTGATTTTGTCACTCTAATTTTAAAGGAATGTTTGTTTAATCTGTACGTGACAAATTTCATCATTTCCGCTGTATTACTTGCATTTGCAGCACATGTTTGATGAATTCCACTCCAACAATAGCTTGTCATTCCGCCGTAAAAATCATTTCTGCTACCATCAACTTTAACAATTTCATGGCCGATTCCGCTAAACAACGTATTGGAACCTTCTTTTAAAGACTCAGTAGTTTGAGTTTCAATTGAAACTTCATCTCTAATAAAATCTAAACGTTTAATGTACTTAGGGTCAGCAATCAAAACTTGCGGTCGAAAATTTCCACTCCCACTATATTTTTCCAAATCTGGGCACCCTTTACATGACCCACCGATATATGAAAATGCCCCAGTTCCATACCAAGCAACAAAGGAAATCAAGTCACTGTCTTTTCCCGGGTAAATAGCTGGAGTTACTGGTTTTGGATTATCTTTAGGATGGGTGGATGGCTCCTTAATTTCTTTCTCAATTTTCTCTTTCTCTTGTGCTTTCTGAGCTGAAGAATTTTGACTATTGAGATAGATTCCGAAGGCAGCAACTGATATAACTACAATTTCAACGATAAGGGCTTTAAAGAGTACTTTGCCGTGATCTGGGTTTGGCAACTCATACAGACCTGTTATATGTAAAAGTGTTAACGTAGCAGTAATTATGAATACAATTACACAAGTCCAGATAATAACAGATATAGGTTCCAATTCATATCTCCTAACATTTATCTAATCATATTTAATAATTATCATTCTATGCAGGTCTTACTTTGCTTTCTTCTCATCCTTCACATAATACCCGAGTTGACCGGCAATTTTCCTTGTGTGGTAGGGCTTTTAAGAACTGATTACACGGGGTAAATTGCCGAGTCGAACGTTTGGTTCCGGCGCCGCAGGCGGCGGGAGCAAATGTTAGGCCGAGTCGGGCAACTCGGGTATTCCGGCGGCGCGCCAGCGGCGCCGGAACGGGGGAGTTCAGGGGCAGCCGACCGAAGGGAGGGAACTTGGGGCATGTTTGGCCGAAGGCCGCCCCAAGCTGTCCGCTGCAGTGATTTGTTAGCTGTCTTCTTCGTTAACTTCTTGATCAGCAAGTTTGAAAAATGAATGGTTAGCAAAAAAATCGATAGGTAACTCTCTTTGAATCGCAAGCCCCATTTTTTCGTCAAACAAATCAAATGTTTGAGATAAATATTTGGACGCAAGATACAAGAATTCAGGATCATTTGGAGCTTGCTTAATGATTGGAACTACATGGCGATTGTGGAGTGGATTTCTACATGGTTCAACATTGTAGACTCCAACATGTTGCCACATATTGTGGGCTGCTCCACTAAAAGGGACGTAAGCAAACTTATAGATAGACTCCCTTCCAATAGCTTTTGCCATGTCTCGAGTTGAGATACCAGACCAAGACCCAACATTTACGTCAGTTGCCCACTCAGCTAATTGTCCATTTAACCAATTATTTTTATGCTTTACCATGATCTTCATTCGTTTTTTGATATGTTGATCGGTTTCTTCTTGTATTGCCTCTTCTAAATGTTCAATAAAAAGTTTTTCCTGTCCTAAACCATAATCAATGTATTTTTTTGTGCGATCTTCAACATCTTCAAGAATCCAAGCAAAAGTGATGTATGCATCGGTCATACATCTCAATACAAGAGGAGCTATGTTACCATTCCAAGCCAAAGGAGAGGTTGCGAGTTCTATTGCTAACGTGCATTGCCTAGCCAATAGACCGCCGATTGTTTCATGTATGTGTTTATCATATAGATCCGGTTTTATTTGAGCCCATCTGTCTTTAAAACTTAGCTCAACATTTTCGCAATACTCATTTATGAAATCCCAAACTTCATTTCTTTTTTGATCATTCATTGTGTTCTTGCTCCGATCGTAAATCGCAAGGGGATAGTTCAAAACCTCTATTCCAAAAATACTTAGCCCAAGAATTGTCAATCCCTAACATGCCAAATTCAGCCATCGCATTTGCTCTCATAAAAGATGCTGCTCTACTAGCCTCTTTTGAATCTGGGTTATCTATTACCGCATTGAAATCTGGTAATTTCATATCAGATGGGAAATGAATTTTTTTCGTTACCAATCGCGATAATAAAATTGATCCATTTAATACAATGCCTGGTGTTTCGTATTTGTCGTAATGTTTTTCGACGCACACCGATATTTTTTTGATTAATTGATCTTGGGATAAAATAACTGATGGGGGACCGATAAACATCATCGGAAACTCATCGTATAACAAGGTTAAAGGAGCGATAAAATTTTGAAGGTCCTCTAATACATCTATGGTTTTTAATTTTTGAATTACAATATTTTTATTATCCTCGTCCAATAATTTATACGCAGATGCAAATACATAGTTATTTTTATGGTCATCTTTTTTAAGCTCATCCATCGCTAAGAATATTTTTTCAATAAACCTGGCTCCTTTTATAAAACCAAGATTATCGTTTATAAGGCCTATCCAAATGAGCTCCGGTAGCATTTGATCAATATAACTATAGCTTTTCATCATTTCCAATTGATTCATAGGTGGTATAAATTTGCTACCCACCTTTTTATGGCCATCGAGGATTTTTTTCTTTTTTTGTTTTTTCATAGGTAATGGATATTTGGATGACAGCTAATATTCAACTCACTATCTTGTATAAGTGTAGTGGCTTGTTCATAGGCCCCAAGGAAGTGGGGTGGAAAATTATCCCTTGACTACGGCTGATGCTTTGCTTCGCCTTGCTCGTCATAACTCAGTTATGCGGCTGTGAAGCAAAGCATCAGCCGTACCATATTATCAGTCAATTTGCCAGCCCGCCCTCGGGTGTCCATGTTGAACAAGTACTTGTGTGGTTCTGTGTAACTCGCTTCATTATGATTTATTTGTTATATTTGACAATAATATATAAGTCAAGTATAGTTTTTTCTAACTGGATAACACCATAATTTGAATATTATCAGGATTAGATATCATGATCAAAATGCCAGAGGCACTCCGCAAAAAATATGACCACTTGTTAGCGACTGGCAGTGTTCCGTCAAAGGAATATGCTGCATATAAGAAATGGCTGCTTTATTATCTGGATTTTTGTAAAAAATACAATCACCCTTATGCTGAGCCCAAAAGCCTTTTATTATTTTGTGATAAACTGAAAGAAAAACACCAGAATGATTCACAGCGCTTGCAGGCGCAACTGGCAGTAAAATTATATTATTCCGGTTTAAGTCAAGAATCCAGAAGACCTCCTCCTTTATACCAGGTGCACCATGTCCAGGAGAAAACAAATGAGCATATCACTGAAGAACAAACCCAGCACCCATGGAACATTGCCATGGAAAAGCTTAAACATGAAATCCTGGTCCGCCATTATTCAAAAAAAACATTAAAGGCATATTCCCTTTGGGCGGAGAAATTTCGTTATTTTATTAAAAATAAATTGCCGGAAAATTTGACCCCTGATGATGTAAAGGAATTCTTAACTTTTCTTGCGGTGAAGAAAAAAGTTTCTGCCTCTTCCCAAAATCAGGGTTTCAATGCATTATTATTTTTTTTCAGGCACGTATTGAAAAAAGAATTCGGTAAAATTGAAGGTGTTGTCCGTGCAAAAAGGAAACCCTATATTCCGGTTGTCCTTTCCTGGGAGGAGATTGATCGTATCCTTCAAAATTTAAAATATCCATATGACCTTATTGTAAAAATGCTATATGGCTGTGGGCTTCGGCTGTCGGAATGCATGGAGCTGAGAATCCATAATTTTAATTTTGATCATCATGTGCTGACCATACATGATGGGAAAGGCAAAAAGGATAGAACGTTACCTCTTCCGGAATCAATCAGCGATGCCCTGCAAAATCAAGTCAATTATGTGATTGAATTGCATGAGGCAGATTTAAAAGGCGGCTCTTCTGGTGTTTTTATGCCGGGCAGGCTTGAGGAAAAGTATAAAAATGCTCCCAGGGAATTGATATGGCAATGGTTTTTTCCGGCTAAGACCTTGACTTTTGTTGCAGAAACAAATGAATACCGGAGGTATCATCTGCATGAAACCCATGTCCAGAAAGCGATTAAACGAGCAGTGAACAAATCAAAAATCCTTAAGCGGGCAAGTGCCCACACCTTTCGGCACAGTTTTGCCAGTCATCTGCTGGCGGCCAACTATGATATCCGCACCATACAGGAGATGTTGGGACACAGTGATGTTAGAACGACAATGATCTATACCCACACGGTCAGTTCAAGAACTGTCAAAGAATCAAAAAGCCCGCTTGATTTCCACTTAAATGAGTTATAAGGTGGTGTAAAATTTGGAAAACTTATAACCCATGAGTCAACAAAGAGAGAGTGGATGGAGATCAGGTCGCATGACAAAGACTGCCGTGATGATGCACCTTTGTCCCTGGAGGGGATAAAGGTCTTTGGGTACGGCGTTTTTCATGCAGGCCCGGGGGCCGGGGCCATATTGGGAGATCCGGGGGGGCAAGGTGATCCGTGGGAGGTAAATAAAACAACGTGGCGATTTACAAAAAACGAACATTTTGGATACCGGGCATAGCCGCCTTTGTGCTGTTTTCTGCAATGATGTATTTTAGGTTGGGCTTTCATCTCAATCCTGTGACTGTAAATGATAAAGCCCTTTCTTCTGCCATGCAAACACAACAGACTCCGGGTGAAACATGGATGAATATCTTCCAGAATGACACCAAAATCGGCTATAGCCACCGCCTGCTGACCACCGCCGGTGGGGGCTACCTCATTGATGAAAAAACGGTGATGAACATAAACACCATGGGACTGGTCCAGGAAGTTATGGTGGAGTCCTCAAGCACCACAAACCAGGATTTTGCATTGGAAGGATTTAAATTTTCCATTGCTTCGGGAACCTTTCATTTTGTCGTCAACGGAAAGGTGAAGGAAAACAGCCTTCTTCTTTATACCCACTCCGCCACCGATGCCGGTGGGGCAGGGGAGGTAAACACCCTTGAAATACCCCTTGAAAATCGACCCTATCTCACCAGTGCGATTCTTCCTGCCACAGTGGCATCCGGCCTTAAGCCCGGCAATGAAATGACGCTTTTTCTGTTTGATCCCTCCACCATGGGGCAGGCCCCTGCCACGGTGAAAATGGTGGGTTCAGATCCCATTGTTATCAACGGTGAAAAAATAGAGGCCCGGAAGATTACCCTGTCGTTTAAAGGGGCCAGTCAATCGGCCTGGGTGGATGAAAAAGGGCTGATACTGAAAGAGCAGGGCATGCTGGGCATCACCCTTGTGAAAACCACCCGCGGGGAGGCCATCGGGGATATTGATCCAGAAGGCATGGCTGATTTGACCGCGCTGGTGTCCGTGCCCTCCAACGTAACGTTTCAGGATCCGGGTGTGCTTACAAAATTACAAATCAAGCTGACTGGCGTGGACATAAAACAAATGTCATTGGCTGCCAGGGGACCGTCACAGCATCGTCAAACCTGGAATAAAGATATATTGACCATTGAAAAAGAGACCCTTGCCACCCTGCCGGCTTCCATACCCGTCAAAGAAATTGCCGGGGTGGATGAAAAATTTATTTTGCCAGGGCCTTTTATCCAGTCAGATGATGATCAAATCCAGCAAATTGCCCGGCGGTTGGTGTCTCCTGACAATACCCCCCTGGAAAACATTGGGCGGCTGGTGGGCTGGATTCAGGCCAATATCCGGAGGCAACCTGTGATTTCCCTGCCCAACGCCCTGTCCACTTTAAAAAACAGGGTGGGAGATTGTAATGAACATGCGGCCTTGATGGCGGCTTTTTGTCGTTCCGTGGGTATCCCTGCGGGCATTGAGGCGGGGTTGGTGTATCTCAATGAACGTTTTTATTACCATGCCTGGAATACGGTGTTCATTGGCCGATGGATCACCGTGGATGCCCTGTTTAACCAGATTCCGGCAGATGTCACCCACATCTCTTTAACGGCGGGTTCCCAGGAATCCCAGCTGGACTTGATGGGGATGATGGGAAAGATAAAACTTGAGGTGCTGTTCTATGAATGACCGGAGATAAACGTGATTGAACTGAAAAATTTAACCAAAAAATATGGAAAATTCATGGCCGTGGAGGGGTTGAGCCTTGTGGTACCCCGGGGCGAGATTTTTGGTTTCATCGGTCCCAACGGAGCCGGAAAAACAACCACCATAAGCATGATGGCAGGCATTCTGGTCCCCACCTCCGGGGACGTAAGCATTTGTGGCATTGATATGCTGACATCTCCCCGGGAGGCCAAAAAGAAAATCGGTTATATCCCGGACAGGCCCTATCTTTATGAAAAACTCACCGCCATGGAATTCTTAAAGTTCATGGGAGATCTGTACGACATGGATTCTGATGGATTTGAACACCGTGCAGAATCAAGTTTAACCAAATTTTCCCTCCTGGACTGGGCCGATGAGCTCATTGAATCCTTTTCCCATGGTATGAAACAGCGTCTGATCATGGCAGCGGCCCTGATGCATGATCCTGAAGTGGTGGTGGTGGATGAACCCATGGTGGGGCTGGACCCCATTGCCATCAAGATGGTGAAACAGCTGCTTCGGGAACTTGCTGCCAAAGGTGTTACCATTTTTATGTCCACCCATACCCTGCAGGTGGCCCAGGATGTGTGTGACCGCATTGGGGTCATTCACCGGGGACAGCTCATTGCAAAGGGAACCATTGGCCAATTGAGATCCCTTGCCAGTTCCGATGGAGGAGATCTGGAACAGGTATTTATGATTTTAACGGAGGAAAAGGGCGGTGGCGTGTAATAATATACAAACACTTTTAAAGCCCAGGTGGTGGGGAACCCTGAACCAGGCAAGGGGAGAAAAACGAAAGGCCGGGATCGTAAAGTTTATGATCATCGGCGGGTTGGGCGCAGCGTTCTGGGTGGGTGCATTGTTAATTTGCCTGAGAATGCTCCGGTATTTCAGCGGGGTGGAACAGCTGGGGGATATCCTTGCCTGGAAATTTCTTTCCATGGTCATTGTCACCATTTTTTCTTTGCTGATTTTCAGCAGTATTTTAAATTCCCTTTCCAAGCTGTATCTGGCAAAGGACCTGAAACTGGTTCATGCCATGCCCGTGGAAGGGTACGCCATCTTTTTGGCCCGGTGGATGGAGATTACCCTGGACAGCTCCTGGATGGTTATTTTGTTCACCCTGCCGGTGTTTGTTTCCTATGGTGTTGTGTATGATCCGGGGGTGTTTTTTTACATCACCGTGGTGGTATCCCTGGTGCTGCTCTCCTTTGTGGCATCGGCCCTGGGGGCCTTTGTGGTCATGGGGGTGGTGATTCTGGTACCGGCCAGCCGCATCCGCACCATTTTTGTCTTTCTGGGGTTGTCTGTTTTTATTTTGCTTTATGTTGTCCTTCGCATATTGCGGCCCGAACGTCTGGTGGACCCCGACGCCTTTTCGGCAACGCTTTTTTATTTTAAATCCATGACAGCACCTTCCTCGGCCTTTTTGCCCAGCACCTGGTGCTATGATGCCGTGATGGCGGCATTGCAGGGGGCAGCTTTTGAAGCATTTTTTCACATGGGCTTGCTGTTAAGTTTTGTGTTGGTGATGATCTTTGTGCTGATGTTCACAGCAGATCTCATTTATTTTAAAGGGGTGTCCCGGGCCCAGACATCGGCGGCAAGGCTGTTTGTGAAAAGACGACTGGAACTTCCCCTGATTCGCCGGTTCAGTGGTCCGGTGAAGGCCTTGGTGACAAAGGAGATCAAGACCTTTTTCCGGGATCAGACCCAGTGGTCCCAGCTGTTTCTCATCGGGGCGTTGATGGCCATCTACATTTATAATTTCAAGGTGTTGCCCCTGGACAGATCCCCCATTAAAACCATTTATCTCCAAAATATTTTGTCATTTCTCAACATGGGTCTTGCCTTTTTTGTGTTGACTGCCATCACCGGGCGATTTGCCTTTCCCGCTGTTAGCATGGAAGGCGAGGCCATCTGGCTTATCCGGTCGAGCCCGGTATCCCCCCGTTCTTTTTTATGGATCAAATTTCTCATGTACCTGGCACCCTTGATGGTGTTGACCTTGCTTTTGATCATCGCCACCAATATCTTGCTTAAAGCCGTGCCCTTTATGAAGTTGCTTTCCTGTATCAACACCGTTTTAATGGTTCCCGGTGTGGTGGCCCTTGGTGTTGGCCTTGGGGCTGCATTTCCCTCGTTCAAGTCGGAAAACCCCGCACAGACCGTCACCAGCTATGGTGGACTTTTGTTCATGGTTTACAGTGCCATTTTCATCGGTGGGGTTATTGTGCTCCAGGCCGGACCGGTTTATGCTGTTCTCGCCAGCCGGTTCCGGGGAGTAGATTTGTCCGGTCTCACGGTTTCTTGGATTGTTTTGTCCTTTACAGCATCGTTTTTCATCTGCATTATGATGGTTATACTGCCGCTTCGGTTTGGGGAAAAACGACTTGTAAAAAATCTGTAGCATTAACTTCAGAGGGCTTGATCATAACATGGGCCACTCGTCATAAGTATTGGGTCAATGGGGTCAGGCTTGTGTTATTGGCGTTATCTTTCACAGCCTGTGCAAACGCTAAAACCACCGATAATGCCAATAACGCAAGCCTGACCCCTTCTCAAAATGGCTGATGTTGTGATCAAGCCCACTTCAGAGCCTTGTTCAGTTTGTTCGGGGGACTATGTTCGTTCATATAATGATCATGTCCTGACAGATACAACGAGAATGAAAATGGCATAATGCCGCCCCCGACGGGCCATGGGACCGGCCCCGGACCGTCGGGGGCTCTGCTGTCGGCATTTCTGTCGGCATTTTTATATCAAAATTTAAAAAGACATAGCATGAAAGAGAAAGGAACAAAATGAAGGAGAGAGTTGATATTGAGTTTGAAAAGGGGACCCTGGAAGGGGTTTTTCAGGGCGCTGAAAAACAGCGTGGGGTGATTATCACCCATCCCCACCCGGAATATGGCGGAAACATGAACAACCTGGTTGTCAGAACCCTTGAGCAGGCTTATCTTGACAATGGCTATGCAACCCTGCGGTTTAATTTCAGGGGCACAGGAAAAAGCACCGGTGTCTATGACACCTTTTTTGATTTATGTGCGGATGTGAATGCTGCAGAGTCCTTTCTTCAAGATCGCGGCATTTTAAATCTTGCCCTTGCGGGATATTCCTTTGGGTCCTGGGTGAATGCCCACACGGAGTTTAAAGGAACCCCATTGCTGCATCAGTTGCTGATATCACCTCCGGTGAGTTTCATGGATTTTACAGATGTCCCGGGATTTGCGTGTCCTGGATTTGTGATTTGCGGTGACAGGGATGAATACGCGGATATGATTGAATTAAAGGCGCATCTGAAACGGTGGAACATCTCTTCCTTTGAACAAATCAACGGATGTGATCATTTTTATTCCGGCAGGGGTGAACTATTGTATAATCGTGTGGTGAGCTGTGTGCGTTATGAATCAAATAAAAAGGATGGGGATAAGTAAAAAATGCCTTGTCTATGTCAACAAATCGCGGGTGATGACATTGAACTATCACCCGTGTGTATTGGGAATCTCTGGATATTTGAAGGGCTTGACCCTGCTGAAGTCAAAGCCTTGAGCCATGAGGCCTTGAGAAAGAAATCAAACCGGGGAGAATCCCTGTTCTTGCAAGGGGACCCTGCAAATGAAATGTTTTTAATCAAAGGCGGCCGTGTTAAGCTTTCCAAGCTTCTTGAAGATGGTATGGAATTGACCCTTGACATACGAAAAGCCGGTGATTTTGTGGGGGAAAATATGTTCTCCGAAGAAGGCCGGTACCCTGTCAGTGCGGTTTGTCTTGAAGATACCCTGACATGCGGTTTCAGCCGAAAGCAATTTGAAGAACTGGTGCTGCAGTATCCCAAGGTTGGTCTCCAGATCATAAAAACCCTCAGTGAAAGAATTTCATGGCTCACAACCCGTGTGGGCAATCTTGCCATTGCCAACATTGAGGATCGTCTCTACCAGGTATTGTGCAATGTTGCAAAAGCCCATGGTGAACAAAGTCCTCGGGGGGTGGTGATTCAGTTTCCTTTGACCCATGAAGACCTTGGTTTTTTAACCGGTGCCCATAGAGTCAGTATTACCCGGGCCATGAAAGCACTTAAAGAAGCGGGGAAAATTGTCCTTGAAGATAGAAGACTCCTCTTGCCTGCCTTAAAAGTGGCTTAAATGGATACCATCCAAAAAAAGGAAAAGATACTATATACATAATCTTTCCATCCGATAACGTTAAAAACACAACCCTGCCCCCCCAAAATGGCTGGCTTATGATCAAGCCCGGCAAAATCCATTTCAAGCAGAAATTTTAGCTGCTAATAAATCAAAACTGTTGCTATTTGGTAAGATTGGGATTAAATAGCATGGCTGTTTTTTGGCCAACCTTCATATGACCCCAGAATTACCTTACCGTTTTTTGGGAAAAATCCCCTGCAAATGGGGGGGCTCTGAAAATGTGCAAAGTCATTCTGAAGGATGCCTGTTTTTTTTATAATTTTTGCCAGACCCCCTGAACCTGGTTCAGGATGCAGACCTCCCCCCTTTTTTTCATGATATCGAGGTGGCCTTTATCCCCTGCTGGTTTATTCGGGCCTTGGAATTGAAAAGGAATTTCGCACATGAAAAGATCAGTTTGTCTGTTATTCGTCTTTTTGGGTATCCCGGCTCTGGCCCTGGCCTCCAATGGCACGTCCGATCCATCTGAGCTGATGGATTTTACCCGAACCATCTATGGTTACCTGGGCATTGGGCTTTTTGTGGCCGCGTATCTCCTGGTACCCCTTGAGAACATCATTCATCTTCGCAAGAGCAAGCCTGTGCTCCTTGTCGCAGGCGTTATCTGGATTCTGGTGGCCCTTGCCTATATGCAGATAGGGGATACCCATACGGCCCACGAAGCGATTAAGGACAGTCTGCTGGAGTATGCAGAGTTGTTTCTTTTTCTGCTGGCCGCCATGACTTACATCAACTCCATGGAGGAGCGGATGGTCTTTCAGGCTTTGAGGGCGTTTCTGGTGTCCAAGGGATTCTCCCTGCGGGCTTTATTCTGGATTACTGGATTGCTGGCCTTCTTGATTTCTCCTGTGGCCGATAACCTCACCACCGCACTTCTTATGGGTGCGGTGGTCATGTCCGTTGGCGGCGATAATAAAAATTTTATTGCCCTGTCATGTATTAATATCGTTGTCGGGGCCAATGCCGGAGGTGCATATTCCCCCTTTGGAGACATCACGACCCTGATGGTGTGGCAGAATGGCAAGGTGGCGTTTTCCCAGTTTTTTCACCTTTTAATTCCCTCCCTGGTCAACTGGCTTGTGCCTGCCATATGTATGAGCTTTGCCATTGACAAGGGTTCTCCCAAGGTGCTCGATGAAAAGGTTGAAATGAAATACGGGGGCGGGGTGATGATCGGCCTCTTTGTTCTGACCATTATCACGGCTGTCAGCTTTCATAATTTTCTTCACCTTCCCCCTGCTGCCGGCATGATGCTGGGCCTTGGGTATCTGGGGTTTTTCAGTTACCACATCAAGCGTAAAGAAGGGCGATTGTTTTATTTTGATAATATCCTGGGGGCCAGGAACAAGGGCACGATCAAGCGCTCCCTGTCTATGCTTCAGGGTAAAACACATGCCCAGGTTCTTGAACTCATTGACGATCTTCCAGCGCCTGCCTTTATCCTGAACACCGAGCATGTCATCACCCACTGGAACCATGCCATGGTGAAGTTGACCGGCGCTCCTGCCGAGGATAGGATTGGAACAAAGGATCAGTGGAAACCCTTTTACCCCGAGGGACGTCCCATGCTTGCTGACATGGTTCTGGAAAGCGGTTCAAAAAAATTGATCAATAAATTTTACCATGGGAAAAACCTGCCCAACGACTCCCTTGATTCTGCCTATGAGGTGTCAGATTTTCTCCCATCCCTTGGCGAAAAGGGAAAACGGCCTTATTTTGCATCAGCTCCCCTTAAGGATGAAAATGGCCAGGTGGCAGGGGTTATCGAAATAATTGAAGATATGGCGGATAATCAGGAGTCAAAGACGTTTTTTGACATCATGGATAGCATCTCCAGGGCCGAGTGGGATACCCTGCTTTTCTTTTACGGGGTAACCCTCTGTGTTGGCGGTCTTGGGCAGTTTGGTTATCTTAGACTGGTTTCCATGTTCATGTATGGAGATCTGGGCCCCACAAATGCAAATATTCTTGTGGGTGTTTTATCAGCCATTGTTGACAATATTCCGGTGATGTTTGCCGTTCTTAAGATGAGTCCTGCAATGTCCCAGGGCCAGTGGCTTTTGGTGACCATGACAGCCGGAGTGGGCGGAAGTCTGCTTTCCATTGGATCTGCGGCAGGGGTCGCTTTAATGGGAAGTGCCCGGGGGATCTATACCTTTGGTGCCCATTTTAAATGGGTGCCGGTTATTATGCTTGGGTATGGAGCCAGTATTCTGGTTCACCTTTTCATTAATTCAAACCTGATGTAAGGCACGGGCTTGATCACAACATGGGCCATGGGCCAACGGGGTCAGGTCTGTGTTATTGGCATTATCGACCACGGACTGTGCAAATGCCAAAATCGACGATAATGCCAATAACGCAAGCCTGACCCCTCCCCACTCATCAAACTGGCCCATGTAGTGACCAGGCCCTGAAGTACGATGGGGAAACCCGGGTACCATCCGTGGTTTGCCCGTGATACGTATTGCTAATCTTCAAGAACCATGGCGCAGGGCGATTTTTTCAAACATCAAGGCGATACCTTCATTCATCGTATAATTAGATTCAATGTCAAGGGTATCATCGGAGGTGTCATCAAAATAGATGTGAAGGGCAGACTCAAGACCCTCTTCGGGTTTCCAATAACAGACCATTATGGGAAAAAGGGGCAGGGGATGCAAAATAATTGAAATATCTGAATCAATGTTGCTGACGATTTGTTTTCCATCAAATATTTCCAGCATGTCTTTGAACAGATCTGTATAGGTATCGGCAACCCGTTTTAAGGGTTTTTCACAGCGTTGTTGGAAATGGGCATATCTCGAAGGCCCGCCTTTCAGTTCCCGAAAGGTGATCCAGTTTCCCCGGGGGGGCTTACCCGATGCGTTTAAGATATAGTTCAATGCCGGAACCACCATATATGCATTGATATGTACCTCAGAAGAGAGGTTTCCCCTGGTATCAATACCGAATTCCTTGCCAAAAATTTTTATGGTCAGTTTATTGTTGGAAAACTGTGCTCCCAGACGCCTGGCTGCTTGCGAAAGATCAATTAACGCTATTTTTTGTTTCAGCATTTCAATGGCTTCTGCCTTATATTCATCAACGGTATTGGGTTTTTCTATTGCTCCCCCATATCGCTGCACCACTTCTTTGTCCAGATAAGGACATGCCTGTATCGGCTTTTTTTCCTTAAACACAGCCACAGCAAATGCCAGGCAGGTTTGTTCATTGCATTCCCTACAGTTGGAACCATTCAACAGCTTATAGATTTCCATGGGATTATTAATCTGTGACATTCAAGAATATTCCTTTTTTAATTTTTTTTACCCATGCGTGGCAGCCAGCTTTTCAAACATATTGGCAAGCCCCGTGCCAAGCCTGTAAATGCTTTCAATGGGCAGATTTTTATCCGCCGTTGTATCGAAAAAAAGGTTCAAATCCGATTCCATACCTTCTTCTGGATTGTTATAGCAGATGAGCATGGGTAAAAGTGGCAAGGGTTTGATGATCAGGGAGATGTCTGCATCATAATGATTTTCAACGGGTTTACCGTTGAAAATTTCAATGATGTTTTCAAAAAAAGAGGGGCTTGAGTCCGCTATCTTTTTAAATCGCTTAACGCATTGATGCTCAAAAAAACGGGACCAGTCCATGGATGTCTCAAGTTCCCGGAATGGAACCCAGGTCTCTGTCAATGCCAGTCCTTTGCTGAAAAGGATGTAATTCAAAACGGGTGGGGCAATCCAGTGATTGACGTGAATATCGGTGGATATCTCCCCATTTGTGTCAACGTTTAAATTTTTTCCCAGGATTTTAATGGTCAACCTGCCATTGGAAAATTTTCCACCCAGTATACCGGCCCTGGACGCAAGGTCCGTTTGCTTGATCTTTTCTTTTAAACCGGCCATCACTTTCAGATAATCCTGCTCAGGCCCAAACTCTCTTTTATCATCTTTATCAGTGTAGGCCTTAAGTGTCTTTTCATCAATATATGGACAGTCACTTAAAGAAACCTGGCCTTGGAATACCGCTGCAGCAAAGGCAAGGCAGGTGGCTTTATTGCATTTACGGCAATTTGTTTTTTCCAATAATTTAAAAATTTCCATGGTGTTGTTGAATTTTGCCATATCAATGGGACTCCTTATTTTTGTTCAACTCTACAACTCTTTTGGGGGGCTGTCCACATCATGGCCCCCCGTTAGTGCTTGTCCTTAAATTATTTGTACATTTTTATCGAGACATCATGGGTAATTAAGATTACCATGAGCCATCATTATTCAAGTTATTTATGGGCAGCGACTTATAATTATTGGTTCAACGGGGGCAGGCTTGAGTTATTGACGTTATGGACCACAGCCTGTGGAAACGCCAAAATAAAATATTATGCCAATAACGCAAGCCTGACCCCTTTCCACAAAAAATGGCCGATGTTATGAGCAAGCTCCAAGTTTTATACCATTAGCACCACTTCAATAATAGCCACTTTTTTCATTTTTTTGACCTCGCAGAAGTTGACAAGTCTGTGGCGGAGTTTTTTTTACTGTGATATGCTCTTTGCCAGTTTTTTACTATGGATTTTCGGCATCCATCATATTCGCTGAAAAGTGGTTTGCACTTTTTAATGGAATCGGTCTTAAATATTTTGCCCATTGTGCTATATCCGGGAGCGCGGACGTCCCGTCCGCATATCTGCATGCCTTGTAAAAATGCAGACGAGAGGTCCGCGTTCCCAGGTAGGACATTGCTCTATAAAATGGGAATGATGTGTGCCGGATTTTAAAATAAGTTTAAATAAGGAGAAAGATAGCAATGTCAGAGATTACCTCGTCATATGGATGGAACGCCTCAATGGGAATGTCCCTATATGATAAGATCCGTCAAGATATGAAGCATGCCATGATCAACAAAGAAAACACTGTCCGGGACACCATGCGCCTTATTATGGGATCCTTTCCTGATCTGACGGTTTCCATGACCTTGGAGAGCGGAAAGAAAACCACCCGGGTGAAAAAACCAGAGGAGATCACCGATGATGATATCCTGGACATCATCCGCAAGTTTGCCAAATCCGAAAAAACGGTGCTTGAGATTAAAAAAGAGACCACCTCGGATTATCTGGAGCTGTTAAATGCCTATCTGCCCCAGATGGCAACCTCCGCTGAAATTAGACAATGGATACAGGATAACGTTGACCTGTCTCAGTTTAAAAGTCCCATGCAGGCCATGGGAGCCGTCATGAAACATTTTGGAAAACAGGCCGATGGTAATGAGGTGAAGGCGGTATTAAAAGATATGTAAATATAAATGATTGTAACCACCTGCCGCAACGAATAATGAAGATGGTATGTTTCAACCTTGTTTGGTGCAGTTGGTTACGGGTTATATTCATAAACGGGGACGAAAAAAGGGCTTGTTCATAAGATGGACCATGCTGGGGAGGTGACCGTCAATTATGTCGGGTGGCCCATCTTATGACCAAGTCCCAAAAAGTTATTTTGATGTGAGGGGGGAGTGAATGTCATATAAGCTTTTACTTATCAAAAAAATTCTTGAAACCGATGAATCAACTGATAAAAAAATTCTCGCCCTGATTGAGCGTGAAGAAAAGAATGCTGAAGCCGAGGAAATTAAAGAAGCCGTTATTTCCATGGAGGATCGCGAACACGAACGAAAACCTGTGGCCCTGGATGCAGATATTGATACCGGAAAAGCCCATATCAAGGCCACTGCCCAGGATGTGTCCCTTTGCGGAGCATTTATACGTACACAAGAAGCCATAAATAAAGGCGAAAATATTGCTATTCGTTTGATCAGCGGGGATGGTGAAGAATTTGAGTTTATTTCAGAAGTGGTCCGGAAAGAGCCTTCGGGTATTGGTATCCTGATTAAAAATATCAGCAGTTCTCATAAGGAGCGATTCCATAAATTTCTGGAAAAATTATAAAGCAATGCTCCGGTTTTATTATTTCGGCTTGATCTCATCAAATCCTGACAAAAATGTTATAAATTTCATTGACTTTATCTTGAAAATAGCATCAAGTATTTCAGGGTAGGGCGTTATTTTATTAATAATAATAAGTATCAGAAGGAGAAAGAGATGAAAAAAACACTTTTTGTTGTGACATTGTTTTTCATGTTTCTGATGACAAGCCTGTCTCAGGTCTCAGCCGAAACCCTTGAGCTGCTTACCTGGAAAGGCTACGCACCCAAGGTTTTGGTGGACCAGTTTGAAAAAGAAACCGGCATCATCGTTAAGGCCACTTTTACCAATAATGAAGAGATGATTGCCAAGCTTCGTGCCACAAGGGGAGCAGGCTTTGACCTTGCCCAGCCCAGCCAGGACAGGATTTCATCGGTGCAGGAAAAATACAATATTTATCAGCCCCTGGACTATTCAAAAATCAATACTGCACAGATTATTCCCTCCATGCTCAATGCCGTTAAAAAAAATACCCTGGTGGAGGGCAAAAGCCATGCAGTTCCCTTTTGCTGGGGAACTTCCGGCCTCATCGTAAATAAAAAAATGGCCCCGGATGCCACGGATTACAGTGCGCTTTTTGACAAAAAATATGCCGGCAGAGTCAGTTACCGCCTGAAACGGCCCACCCTGATTGCCACAGCATTTTCCCTTGGGGATGATCCCTTTGCAAAATATGCAGATGTCACCGCCTATGAAGCATTGATGAACAAGGTGCAGGACAAACTGGTGGAAGGCAAATCCCTTGTGAAGAATTACTGGGCCAACGGCGATGCCCTGCTTCAGTCCATGCGATCCGAAGAGGTGTATGTGGCCATGGCATGGGACAACGGTGGATGGAAACTCCACCAGGAAAACCCGGATATTGATTTTGTGGCACCTGCAAGCGGCGCCCTGGGCTGGATTGACACCTTTGCCATTCCTGCCAAGGCCAAAAATGTGGATGCGGCCTATAAATGGATCAACTTCATGTTAAAACCGGAAAATGCGGCCATTTTCACCAACATTGAAAAATGTGCCACGGCCTCCGATGGGGCCATCAAGCTCACCGATGCTGCTGTGCGGGATAATTTTGAGCGCTGTTTTCCCCAAAAGGACATTGACAACATCAATTGGTATCCCCCGGTACCGGCCAAACTGGAATCCATTGAGGGTATGATCCTTGATAAGGTGAAAGCGGCCAATTAACAAGTGTAATTATTCGGCCAGTGCCTCATCAGATTCACCTGTATGGGGCACTGGCCAAACCGTCACATTATCAACCCGAATATTTAATAACCCGTACTGTGCCCGGGCAGAAATGGCTTGATTTTTGATCTGTTTCCATGTTTTTTCCGGGTCCCATTCACTTTGATGATCCCGTTTCCTTAACCATCCTGTTCGGACCAGCGGGGACGGGGACAGGTTTAGGATAACTATGCACACTGACCTTTCTGTACAAAACGTTACAAAAAAGTTTGAACGCTTCATCGCCGTGGACAATGTGTCCTTTGAGGTGGAACAGGGACGGTTTTTTTCCATACTGGGTCCATCCGGATGCGGCAAGACAACCCTTTTGCGCATGATTGCAGGTTTTACAGAACCCGGTCAGGGGATTATCGCCATCCGGGGCAACAACATGCAGGGCATTGCCCCCAATAAACGGCCGGTGAACCTTATTTTCCAGCACCTGGCCCTTTTCCCCATGATGAATGTGGCACAAAACATTGCCTTTGGCCTCCAGAGACAGGGCTGTGCTAAGGCTGAGATCCAAAAAAAAATTGATGTCATCCTGGATCGCGTGGGCCTTCCCGGATTCCAGAATAAAAAAATAGACCAGTTGTCCGGGGGCCAGAAACAACGGGTGGCCATTGCAAGATGTCTGGTGCTGGAACCCACGGTTTTACTCCTGGACGAACCCCTGGGAGCCCTGGATTTAAAGCTTCGGGATCAGATGAAGGTGGAGCTGAAAAAACTCCAGGCCAAGGTGGGCACCACCTTTGTTTACATTACCCATGACCAGTCCGAAGCCCTTGTGATGTCCGATTACGTGGCTGTGATGAACAAGGGCAGGTTTGAGCAGGTGGACACCCCCCAGAATCTCTACAACCATCCGGCAACCCCCTTTACCGCACAGTTTGTGGGGGACAACAATGCCTGGTCCGGTACCATTACAGCAATGTCAGACACCCGGACCACCCTGGTGACCCCCGATGGCAATACCTTCATGGTCAACACCGGTGATCGTGGGTTTTCCATAGATGCCGGGGTGGACCTTTTCTTGCGACCCGAAGCCATGGTGATCCAGCCTGACCCCGCCATGGATCAACTGAACCGGTTTGAGGTCATTGTAAAGTCAATTCTCTTTGATGGAGCCAACAGCCGACTTCTGGCCACCCCCATAAATTCGGAAAAAGAACTCATCATTGCGCTTCCCCAGAATCGACAATTTGATCATGTTAGACCTTTGGACAAACTTGAAATCGGGTGGCATGAGGCCTCGGGGATCTGCTTTCCGGAAAGCGAGGCACAGCCATGAAAAATCAAAGCCGGTGGTATCTGTTTTTTTTCCTTACTCCCGTTGTGCTCTGGCTTTTTCTGCTCATTGTGCTACCCCACATTGATCTTCTGATCATGTCTTTCCGGATGGAGAACGATGCCGGAGACATGGTGTGGAGCATTGGTAACTATCTGACTTTTTTCACCGAGCCCATTTACTGGGCCACCTTTGCCAGAACCGCACTTTACTCCATCCTGGTGACGGTGCTCACCTTTGCCATTGCCCTGCCGGTTTCCTTTTACATCACCCATGTGGTGTCGCCGAAATTTTCTGGTTTTCTCATGCTGCTGTTGCTTTTACCCTTCTGGGTCAGTGAGCTGGTAAGGGTGTATGGCTGGATGATTCTGTTAAGGGAAAGCGGGGTGATTAATCATTTTCTGGTGCAATCGGGGATCTTGAATAAACCCGTGGAGATGCTGTACAACGACGTCACCATGATTTTGGGGCTGGTTTACACCTCCATGCTGTTTATGGTGGTGCCCTTGATATCGGTGTTGGAAAGCCTTGACAAGGCCCTTATAGAGGCGGCCTTTGATCTGGGGGCCAATATGTGGATTGTCCTTGTGAGAATCATCATCCCCCATGCCATGCCGGGCATTGTTTCCGGCTCCATTGTGGTGTTCATGCTCACCCTTGGCAATTATCTCACTCCCAATCTCATGGGGGGAAAGAATTCTTTATGGTTCACCGAGCAGATTTACAACCAGTTCATTGCAAGCTTTAACTGGAACCAGGGCAGCGCCTTTGGATTTTTGCTTTTGATTCTGTCTTCCCTGATCATCTGGCTGGGACTGAAACTCTCCGGGCAGAAGCTCAGCAAGGTGGTGAAATGATACGAAGCCTTCCCAAATCAAAGACCTACTCCGTTACCTTTACCCTTTATGTGGTCTTGTATTTTATTTTTCTCTTTGCCCCCCTTGCGGTGACATCCATTCTGGCATTCAATGATTCCCAGTTTCCGGCGTTGCCCTGGAATGGGTTTTCTCTTGACTGGTTTTTTGCCGACACGTCGTCCCGGGTGGGAATTTTCCATGACCGCATGAATCTTGACAGCATCTGGGTCAGTGCCCGGACGGCCTTTTTTGTTGCCATCCTGGCAACGTCCGTGGGAACCCTTGGGGCATTTTTATTTGAGCAGGAAGATTTTAAATTCAAGCAGCTTTTGTATTTTCTCATGCTGTTGCCCCTGGTGATCCCCGGGGTGATCCTTGGCATCTCCATTTTGCTTTTTTCCAATACCCTGGGGATGTTTTTTGAATCCGCCTTTAATCTGGATGTGGGTCTTTTCCGGCCGGGGTTCTGGCTGGTGGTGCTGGGGCAGTTTTCCTTTATCACCACCTTTGTTGTTCTGGTGGTGTCGGCCCGGCTGAAAAAATTTGACCGGACCCTGGAAGAGGCGGCCTTGAACCTTGGGGCCAACCGCCTGGAAGTGATCTGGTATATCACCTTAAAATTTTTGCGGCCAGCCATCGTGGGGGCCGGGGCCGTGGCCTTTCTCATGTCCTTTGAAAATTTCAATACCACTCTTTTCCTGGTGGGCTCCCAGCCCACACTTCCCATCAATCTTTATCTCCAGGTACGGGACGGCAGCACCCCGGTGATCAATGCAGTCTCTTTTCTTCTGATCCTTGGCACCTCAATTCTGGCCGTTGTAAATCTTTATTTGAGCAATAAACATAAATAAATTTGGCGTCCTTCAAAACAGCTGCAAAGCACTTTGCACCTTTGGAGCAATATTTCCCGAAAAATGGAATTATTGCTCCAAGAAGTGTAAATTGACCACTGAATCAAATATTGCTCCAAACTTTATTTGCGACAATAAAAAAACTTTATAAGCCATTTTTTGTAAACCCCATTCAAAAAAAGTTTGACAACATTATACTTTTTGTAGTTAGATAGTGATCATTTCATCATAATTGAAATTTACCTTGTAAACCGAAATCTCGAGTAACGAAAACGAAAAAAAATAGCCAGGACCAAACAATTAAATTTTTGAAACGCCTCCTTAGTTTCTCGATTTACGCCTTTAAGTGCGATATTTCTGTTTTGCGGGGTCTTCTTTCCCCAAAGAGTCAAGTACCACGACACCATATTTAGAATTCTTTTTTTTGTTATTTTCTCCTGATTGAGTGCTCAGTCATTGTGTATTAAAAACACCATTTAGGTGCAGGGTTAAAACGTGTTGACGTATCAGATGGACATGGAAAAACCTGTTCTTCCTGTGTGCAGCATATCAACACACTTCACATGTTAACGGATTAATGAGGAAAAAAAATGAGTAATCTTTACGACGATGCTTATCAACAATCGATTAGTAATCCTGACGAATTCTGGGGTAAAGCTGCGGAAGATATCCATTGGTATAAAAAATGGGACAAGGTACTCGATGACAGTGACAAGCCCATGTATCGGTGGTTTACAGGCGGTGAGATGAATACCTGTTACAACGCCCTTGATCTCCATGTTGAAAGAGGCAGAGGCGATAAGCTTGCAATTATCTATGACAGTCCGGTAACGAACACCATTAAAAAATACACCTACAGTGAATTAAGAGATGAAGTTGCGAAATTCGCAGGTATTCTTGCGGCCCAGGGTGTCGTCAAGGGGGATCGGGTTATCATCTACATGCCCATGATTCCCGAAGCCGCCATTGCGATGCTTGCCTGTGCAAGAATCGGGGCCATTCATTCCGTGGTGTTTGGTGGCTTTGCCGCCAACGAATTGGCCACCCGTATTGAAGATGCCAAGCCAAAGGTTATTGTATCTGCTTCCTGCGGTATTGAGGTTGCCCGGGTGATAAAATATAAACCCCTGCTGGATCAGGCCATTGAGTTATCTTCGTCCAAACCTGCTAAATGTATTATTTATCAGCGTCCTCAGGAAACCGCCTCCATGATTGATGGGCGCGATATTGACTGGGTTGCGGCCATGAAGGATGCAAAGCCCGTTGACTGCGTACCCGTGGCGGCCACGGACCCACTGTATATTCTTTACACCTCAGGCACCACAGGACAGCCCAAGGGCGTTGTCCGGGACAATGGCGGTCATGCCGTGGCATTGAAGTGGAGCATGAAGGCCATTTATGACATTGATGAAGATGATGTGTGGTGGGCCGCCTCTGATGTTGGCTGGGTGGTGGGTCATTCTTACATTGTGTATGCCCCCCTTTTCAAAGGCTGCACAACGATTTTCTTTGAGGGAAAACCCGTGGGCACCCCCGATGCAGGTGTGTTCTGGAGAATAATTTCAGAGCATAAGGTTAAATGCATGTTCACGGCACCCACCGCATACCGTGCCATCAAACGTGAAGATTCCGAAGGAAAATTGATCAAGAACTATGATCTGTCCTGCTTTAAGATTTTATTCCTGGCCGGTGAACGTTCTGATTCTGATACCATCCAATGGTCGGAAAGACATTTAAAGGTACCGGTCATTGACCACTGGTGGCAGACGGAAACCGGATGGGCCATTGCCGCCAACTGCATGGGGCTTCATCATTTTCCTGTTAAATACGGTTCCCCCACCAAGGCTGTGCCGGGGTGGGATGTGCAGGTGGTGGATGAGTCCTGTAAACAACTGCCTGCAGGCGATATCGGTGCGCTTGTGGTGAAACTTCCCCTGCCTCCCGGGACCCTGCCCACACTCTGGCAGAATGATAAACGCTATGTTGAAGCCTATCTGGAAGAGTTCCCCGGATATTATAAAACAGCCGATGCCGGTGTGATTGATGAAGACGGTTATATCTATGTAATGTCCAGAACAGATGACATCATCAACGTGGCCGGTCATCGTTTGTCCACGGGTGCCATGGAAGAGGTGTTGTCTGACCATCCGGATGTTGCGGAATGTGCTGTTTTAGGCGTTGAAGACAAGCTTAAAGGCCAGGTTCCGGTGGGCTTTTTGGTGCTGAATGCAGGCGTTACAAAAGATGCGGCGGAAATTGTTAAAGACGTTATCAAGATGGTGCGCGATCGCATTGGGCCGGTTGCTGCCTTTAAAATGGCCACCGTTGTTAAACGGCTTCCCAAAACCCGTTCCGGTAAAATTTTGAGGGGTACCATTCAGAAAATCGCAGATCAGAAAGAGTATAAAGTACCTGCGACCATTGATGATCCTTCAATCCTGGGTGAAATGGAAGAATCTTTGATTAAGATTGGTTTGGGTAAGGGCAGAAAGTAGGTAGGTAGATTGTAGAGCCATTATATGATCCACCAGGGATAAACTGGTGGATCATAATGCCCAATGGCGAAAAAGAATATAACCGCCAACGAACAATGGATCGTAGACGCGGAGCCAAATGGCATTATACCGCCGCCCCCCCGACGGGCAATGGTCCCGGACCGGAACTGTAGACAGCTCAATTGTCCGGTTCCTATTGCCCATCGGGGGGGCGGCTCTGCTGAAGTTGCCTTGGAGGCTGCCTTTTCATATAAAATGATTATGGCATAAGGGGATGCCCCATGAGCAGACGATTTTTGGGGGTGATGGTATCGGGAATTTTTGCGGTGGTGATCTCGTACCCCCGGGACTGAAGATTCATGGCCCGCACGGCATCCACGGCCAGGGTGGGTTCCATCCAGTTGGTCAGATTCCCTGTGGGGCAGGTTTTAAGATTATGGCAGCAGGGCAGCACCGCCACCCGGGCATTTCCTCCCACGGCCTTGTCAATGACCACATCTGTTAAAGCTCCGCAGGCATGGGCTGACACCACCACATCATCTGGGAAAATGATTACATCCTGGATTTCCATCTCTTTAAAATGGATTTTTCCCAAAAGCCGGGGCCACTGTGCCACCAGGGCCTGGGAGAGTTTTAGTGCGTTGTCCGGCAGTTTTCTGTCAACGCACAGGGCATGATCCGAGCCGGCATCCAGGATCAGCATGATGTGGGCCAGCAACCCATGACCACATGCCAGATCCACCACCCGTCCCCCCTTATATCTGCGCCGCACCCTTTTGGCGGTTTCCCAGGCCTCATACAATTCCTTTCGGGGCAGGGTACCGGCCCGGCACACGCTACGGGCGATGGTTTCAAACAGGGTATCTCCGTTGAAAAGGGATTCATGTTGCGGCATCAGGCGGTTTTTGCTGGACTGCTTCATTTTTCGGTATTTCCCTGCACCGTTCCGGTAAGTATCTCTTTTACCCTGCCCACCACTCCGGATTCCAGACGCACCTTGATGCCATGGGGGTGGGTGCTTGATTTGGTGAGAAGATCCTTGACCACCCCCTCGGTGAGTTCCCCGGTGCGCTGATGCTCTTTTTTCACCACCTTCACACTCATGCCTTTGCGGATATCGGCTCTTTTCTGTCCATTCATTTTTTTCTTCCCTTTACCGGTTGGTGTTGAATAGGTATTTTTCTCATATTCTCATTTCTGCTGATTTAATATTATTGAAGTCGTTCCTCTTTCTCACGCAAATTTTTATTTTGAATCATTCAGGACGCTATTGTTTTTTGGCAAAGGGCTTGATAATAAGTTCTTATTTCCATGGGTTTCAGATCGTGGTCATAAATGGGCCACAATCTTATGACCACGCCCCAGTTTTATTATGACATGGTTTTTTTTGAGCTGAAAAGATGGGCTTTATTGATCTCTTACGCCGTTTTTTCGATGTCAAGGGCTTTTGGCAAGGTCATGAAGGATTTCAAAAACGGCCATGGGTTCCATGCTGTTATTTCCGGCAATCTCCTTGATGGGGTGCCCTGCCTCCGCCTGGATGTTTTTTTCTTTCAACTCCCTTAAAATGGTGGGAATCACCAGATGATATTGACTGCACACGGCCCCGAGGGTCATATTTCCAAACCCCGGAGGAGGAGAATCGGGGAATACGTTTCCGACATCTATTTTTTCCGGTTTCATGGCGGGTTTGATAATTTCATACACCTGCATGGGGGTCATTTGGTTGGCAGCCGCAATGGTTGCAAGTGTCTGCTCCGGCCCTGTTACGACCATACCAGCACTCTTTAAAAGCTGCATGCTTTTATCCAGATCCAGACCTTGTTTTTTGGAAAAAAGTTTTAAAGAGGACAGTTCTGCATGTCCATAGGGGGGTTCGCCATACTTTACTGCAGCCCTGTCCTTGATGGTTTCTCCCATGGAGATAATTGCGCTCATGGGAGGAATCTCATAATAGGTGCCAACGGCCGTGAACAGGGTGATGAGCAGAGCCACGTTAAATGAGGGGCTGAAGACCTTCATCTCCTTTGCCCTGTTTTTGAGATAGGCTGTGATGGGCTTCCAGTTGTAATAAATGTGCAGCAATCCGACAATGAGCATGAGAACGCCCAGATTGATATGCAGATTTCCCCACTGGGTCTTGGACAAGCCAAACAGGTGCCAGTCCGCCCAATAGGCAATTCTTCCCTGGGGAACGATGTACAAAATAACTGAAGTGGAGATGAGCAGCACAAAGGTAATGAGCAGGGTTAATGAAGTGATCTTTTTGATGGTCATAGAGCCTCCGATATCTGTTAACGAATACAGATAGATTTAACAAAATCCTTTGATTTGAGCAAAGCATTTTGCGCCAAACTTTATTTTCGTTTTCCATATTTGATTGTAATTTGTAACGAGGTGAAAGGAAGTCATTCAATTATCATGGCAGATCAGACAACATGCATTCCCTGGCAGAATCAAAAACAATGGCAGGCGTTAACCCCCTTTTTTGATACCATTAGAAACCTTCACTATAAAGATCTTAATCCTCTTTATCAACAAGCTGAGACCATCCGGCAACTGTTTATAAGCCTTTCCCGACCCATGGATGAGCTGTGCGCCGCCATCTGCATTCATTGTCAAGATATCTGCTGTAAGAAAGCCACCATCTGGTTTGATTTCAAGGATCTTCTCTACCTTTACTTTGCCTTTGGCAGACTTCCCGATGCACAGATTTCCAAAAATAAAGACCATGCCGGCCATTGTCAATGTTGTCATTTTTCAAGTACTGGGTGTCTCGTGTCCCGCCTGGAACGGCCCTTTGTGTGCACCTGGTATCTTTGCCCGGATCAGAAGCAGGTTCTCATGTCAGGCGATGATGTCAAGGGCGAGGTTTTCATGGCAACAATAAACCGGATTAAAGGATTGAGAACTGAGATGGAATCCCAATTTTGCCGGTTGTCGGCAGGAATGCAGGATATGGAAAGATAAAATAACCAAATCCCAAGCCCCTGATGGCTCATTCTTTTTTGATCCCCGCTTTATCCATCTTATACCGAAGCACCCGCTCACTGATGCCAAGGGTTTCTGCTGCCCGGGTCTGAACCCAGTTATGATCCTCCAGGGCCGCAAGCAGCATCTGCCTTTCCACCGCTGCCAGGCGTTCATTTAATTTGCCCGTGTAAGTCTGGGGTTCCCGGATCATGGGGGGCAGGTCCTGAAGCCGGATGACCTTTCCCCGCACCAGGGTACCCATGCGCTGGATCATATGCTCAAGTTCCCTGATATTTCCCGGGAAATCATATTTTACCAGCTGGGCTGCAGCATCGGGATGAAAGGAGATACCGGTAAACTTATATTTGTCAAAAAAATGATCGACCAGCTCCATGATATCCTCCCGCCGTTCCCGTAAAGGCGGTATCATCAACTCCAGCACATTGAGCCGAAAATAAAGATCTTCTCTGAACAGCCCCTGTGTGACCATCTGCTTTAAATCCCTGTTGGTGGCCACAATGACCCGGATATCAACAGCAATATCTGTTTCTGCCCCCACCCGGGTGATTTTTTTTTCCTGGAGGGTTCGCAAAAGTTTTGCCTGGAGCTGCAGGGGAAGTTCCCCCACCTCATCCAGAAACAGGGTTCCTTTGTCTGCCAGTTCAAAGCGTCCTTTTCTCCGGGATGATGCTCCGGTGAAGGCGCCTTTTTCATGGCCGAACAATTCGGATTCAAAAAGATTTTCCGGTATGGCTGCACAATTGACCTCAATAAAAGGGGCATCCCTTCGGTGGCTCATGAGATGCAGAAGCCTTGCAATCAGTTCCTTGCCCGTGCCGGTTTCCCCCCGGATGAGAACAGACCAGTCGGTGGGGGCAATGCGATATACCATGGACAGCAGCTCCTGCATCTGGGTGCTGGTGCCGATGATGGCCAGGGGCAGTTTCTGCTGCTCAATGGATTGTGTCACCTGGTCGGATTCCGTTTCAATGGAGATCTCCTGTTCCATGGAGTGGATTTTGTCCAGGAGTTTTTTTAAATCAATGGGTTTTTCAAGGAAATCATTGATCCCAAGTTTCATGACCTTGACAGCGGTTTCCACATTGCCATAAGCGGTTATCATGATGGCTTTAACAAGGGGAGACAGGGCCTTCATTTTTGCCAGTACCTCATCTCCGTTCATCTCTCCCATGCGATGATCCATGAGGACAAGCTGCACCGGATGGGTTTCAAAAAGGGCCAGGGCTTGTTTTCCACCGGAAGCGGTCAGGGTTTGAAATCCCTGTTTTTCAAGGAATCCCTGGAGCATGTTACGCTGCATTTCCTCGTCGTCCACAATCAATATGTTCATGTTCTTTTCTCCTACTCCGGGCTGAATCTTTTTGTCAGACATCAATATTCATTTTTTCTGGGAAATGGGTATCTGGCTGTTGAGTGATCAAGCCACTGGAAGTGTAACAGATACTGAAAAAATAGAATCCTTATAATGGGTTTCCAGCTGTCCGCCATGGGCTTCTATTATTTTTTTGCTGATGACAAGCCCCAGACCTGTGCCATAGGTCTTTGTTGTAAAATAGGGGTCCAGGACCCGTTGGCTTTGTTCCGGTGTAAGGGTATGGCATGGGTTCTCCATGCAAATGATATTGTATTTATCTTTTTTTGACAGCGTCACTTTAATGCTGCCTCCATGCTGTTGGGCCTCCACTGCGTTTTTTAACAAATTTTCAAAGGCCTGGCCAAGGTAATTTGCATCTCCTTTCACCGTAGCTGTGGCATCAAGTTGAAAATCAAGGGAAATATTATTTTGGGCGCACTGGGGATGATAAAGCACCCCAATGGAGTCCAGAAGCGGTGCCGGAAAGATCTTCTGTCGACCCGGTTCAAAGGAATGGACGTATTGCTGCAGATGGCTGATGACCCCGTTACTTCGTTCCACCGCCTGTCTCATGCTGCTGATCAGTTGTCGATGATCATCATCCAGTGCCCGGGACTCCATCTCCAGGCGTTGCAGCCCCATGCTGATGGCATTTAAGGGGTTTCTCATTTCATGGGTGATGGTTGCCGCTGCCCGGCCAAGGGACGCCTGCTCCAGTTGTCTGGCCATTTTTCTTTCAAAGATCCGGGTCTGCTCCAGTTTCTGCTGCTGCAGGCGGTAAAGCCATCCGGATGAAATGCAGCCAAGGATCACCAGCAGAGAAATAAAGACCATGAGCTCTTTTTTCAGGGTTGCCATGCGATGGAAAAAATAGTTGGCCTCAAGACCCACCACCAGGATTTTGTCTCCCATGGTAATCCGGGTTTCGGAAACGGGCCTGCCGTTGATATGGATGAGTCTGGTGTCATGGGGTGCTGGAAGGAGGGGCGTATTTTGGTTTTCAATGGCTTCAATGGGTTGAAATCGTACATATTCAATACCCTTCATCTGGTTCAGGCGTTTGATCAGGTGGTCCACGGACTGGGTTTCCTGGATTTTATCCATTTGTTCTGATGACATTCCCACAACAATGCCTTCATTTCCATGGGAAAAAGAGGCCTGGCTCAAAGGGGGAACAGTAAAAAGATAAAGATGGGATTTGGGCAGGCATATCAACCCATTGTCCCTGTGGTCCAGGGGGCGTGGCAGCCACCCTGTGGGGCCTGCCACAGCGGATTTTCCATGGGGGCTGAAGATGGTGATGCCGGCTAGACCGGAACCTTTGGCAAAGGCTTCCAGCTCCTGGGCCGTGAAGGGTTCCAGCTGATTCAGATAGCGGACAAACCGGGCGGTGTTTTCAAGGGAATGCCCAATCAGGGTTTCCAGGGCACCATGGTTTGTCATGGAATTGCGGATATTTAATTCCACCACGGCCCCCAGAACCGTGGAGTGGGTCAAGGAGTGTTCTTTGAAACTTTTATTGATGCGTTGGGTCTGCCAGTAAAAATTGCCCAAAAGGAGCACAATAAGGGTTCCAAATACAAAGAGAATGCCTTTCCAGCTTGGATTCTGTTTCAATGGCTGCCCCCTCCACCACCGCCACCACCACCACCACCACCACCGCCGCCTCCTCCTCCTCCGCCGGAACCCCCACCGGAGCCGTTACCTGATCCAGACCTGCCACCGGAACTTCCATTGGACCCGCTGGCAGAAGGAGCACCGGAGGCTCTTCGTGAGCCCGCCCTTTCCATGGTGTTGTCTGCACTTTGTTTTTCCATGAGACCCAATGCTTTTTTCAATCGGGACAATATCCCCGTGGGGTCGGCGCATCCTCCACCGGCACATCCCTTGATGTCATGGGCCAGAAGTAGATCTTGGCCGGGGTTTTCCCAGTGACCCCATACACGCACATGGCTGCCCACCGTTACGCATCCAGGTAAAAACGCTTCATCTGAAGGTTGGGAGATGGCATTTTCCATGGCAGATCGAACCCGGATACTTTCTTTTTTATGGGAGCCCCCTTCCACATTTTCAGGGGGGGATTCAAGGTGCATCACAAATTCATTTTTTTTTTCATTGATCTCCAGAACCTGGCCGGAAAGGAATTCCTGTGCGGCAAGCGCATGGGGAAAAATCAGACAGCATAAAATTATAATTGAAAAAAAATGTGATTTTCCCATCTGAAAATTCCTTTGCCGGCATTTAATACGCAGCACTGGTGTGGATATTTCGGAATTGGTCATAATATGGCACCCCCAACATCTAACAAAACACGATTTTTTTAGCAACTGCTTTGCAGACATGAAGGGCACGTGGCAGAAAAAACGCTAAAGACAAAAAAGGCTGCCCCGCAGGACAGCCTTTTTTTATGCACGCTTCAATTATCAGGCGTTGGGGCAATCTCCGGTGCCGGTGCCGTCACCGGGTCCATGTCCAGTGCCGTCCCCGGGTCCGTCTCCGCCGTTACCTGTGCCGTCTCCGGGGCCATGACCGCCTTTTCCGGAACCGTTTCCATTTCCGCCCCTGGCCAGGGTGAATGAATCCAGCGGGGTCTGCATGGTTATGCTGCAGTCACCAGGGCCGTTGCCAGTGCCGTCTCCGGGTCCGTTTCCTCCGTTTCCGGTGCCGTCTCCAGGTCCGTGGCCTGCCATGGCGGGCAGGGTGATCATGATCAGTGTGGCTGAAATCAGTGTGGCTTTTTTCAATCTGGACGTGAATTTCATAAAAAATCTCCTTGTTACTTGGATGGATAATAACGGTTTTCCGTTTTAAAATGGCCTGTTGGTGTTTTTTATTACAGGAATCGTGCCAAGGATAGAAAATATATTTTTAGTTTTTATATTAAGTAGTTAGGCTGGTAAGGCCAGGAAAGGCGATGGGTTTGGATTCGACACTGAGCGTTATGCTCGACAATAATGTCGATGATTATTCAGGAGGATTGGTGCCTGTATGGCCGGTGAAGGTATTGAAAATACAAAAATGTTAATTTTCTGCTGTCATATCTTTGTCAGAATATGCGTCTATATATTCTTCGGGAAAGTGTGTGCCCCGATACAGTTCAAGGGCCTGGGGCAGTATGTTCATAAATGCTTTCACTACCTGTGAATCAAAATGGCTTTCCTGTTCTTTTTTAAGGATATTGATGGCTTTGGACAGGGGCATGGGTTTCTGACTCAATGTTTCTTTACCATCGTATTTAGGGTAATCTCTGGGGGATGTCAGAGCATCAAAAACATCCGCCACTGCCAGAATTTTTGACCCAAGGGGCAGCTCATCACCTTTCAAGGCTTCAGGGTACCCCTTGCCATTGATTTTTTCGTGGTGGCAGGCGGCAATGAAAGGCACGGATTTAAGGTTTTCCGGAAAATGAAATTTTTCCAGGATGGTTTTTGTTTTTGCCGGATGAATATTCATTTCTGCCCGTTCTTCGGGGGAAAATGGGCCATTTTTCAGCAAAATATTGTCCCTGATGGCGATTTTGCCGATGTCATGCAGAAGGGCGGCATACTTGATGATCTCCTGTTCGCTTTTTTCCAGGTTCATTGCCCTGGCGATGAGGAGAGCATATTCGGTGACACGCAGTGAATGGCCTGCTGTCAAGGGGTGCCTTGCGTCCACGGTGGCCGACAGCGTTCGAACGGAGCTTTCAAAGGAAAGTTCCAGTTCATCCATGAGAAAAGAGTTTTCAAGGGCAATGGCCACCTGGGAAATAAGTCCTTTTAACAGGCTTTCATCATCTTTATCAAAGTATCCCTCATTGACCTTGTTGATGACCTGAATGATGCCGATGCGTTTGCCTGAGCGATTGTGGATGGGCATGCAGAGCATGGATTTAGTTCGAAAGTTGTATTTGATGTCGAATTCCCGACTGAAGTAAGGCAGATCCCAGGCATCTTTTACATTTATGATTTCTCCGGTTTCTGCAACTTTACCGCAGATTCCCTTTCCAAGGGGCAGGCGTATTTCTTCGATTTGTTCCGCCGCCTTGGTCCAGACCTCTTGATTTTCTTCATCAATGATATAAAGACTGGTACGTTCGGCCTTCATGGCTTCACTTAATTTGTGGATAATCAAAGGGAAAAGGGCATCAAAATCCAATTCTGAATTCAGATCTTCAGATACGGCCAGATGGGTTGATAATTTTTCATTCAGAATTTTATGCCGTTTCCGGAGACGCTTGTTTTCCGCCTGGACGTTGCCAAGAATAATGGCGGCCAGGAGCAGAAAGAATGCCCAGGCAATGATGTTTAAGAAGATGTTAAGTTGGTTTTTTTCAAAGTAAAAAGATTCCGGAGACAGGAAGACAAAAATAATCACCCACAAAATACACAGAATGGCTCCATATACGGTGCTTTTTTTGCCAAGATAATAAGATGCAAGCAGGATGGGAATATAATAAAAATTCAGGAATGCCAGTTTGTAGGGAATATAATAATTGATAAGACTCATACTTAAGAGCACCGTTAATACAAATATGGATTCAAAATTTTTGGCAAGATATTGCCTTGTTCCTGTTTCCATTATACCTGATCCTTCCATTTATGCTGTGAACTTGGGCTTTAGTAAATTTTTCATTTTTGGCATGCTTTCTTTCCTCTTTACATTTTCCAGGCTTGCTCACAACATGGGGTCACTTTGAGCTGATGTCAGGACAGCAGAGGCTTTCCGGGAAAGCAGCCTTTAAATAATGCACAAAAATATCAATAAAACAAGCCCGATCTTAACGGCAGGTGTGACAAGATGTCTGGCAGGTTACTTTTTCCCAGATTTGATTTGTCTTGGGGGCTGGTTCAGACAATAAAAACTGCCCCGGAGGGCAGCCTTTATTTTATGGCGGGAGGTTAGCTTGAAGGTTATTTGGAAATAATATCAGATTCCAGTTTTCTGGCAATGTCAAGGGCGCTGTTTAATGCGTCGTTGATGTTGAACAGTTGAATTTTAAGGGTTTTTAAAGATGCAGGTGTTGTGGTGATGGTGCTGGAGCTGGATAATACCTTGGATAATTCCTTTGATTTTTCAGAAAAATCAATGAGTTTTTTACTGAACTCGTCGATTTCAGCTGCCCATTTCTGCCGCTCATCCTGGGAGAATTCAATGGGGGCATTTCCAGTACCGTTGATCAGGTCATCTATTTGATAATCTTCTGGATTGGCTATGATTTCATACATACGTTTCTCCTTGCCCGGGGGCTTTTTTTTAGGATAACTGTTAACAACTTTGCTCAATAACATAACGATTTTATTCGTTTAAATCTCTCAAGTCAAGGCCGAATATCTGGTATGTAAATTCTCATTTTGGAATCGTCGTATCAAGGAGAAAGGCACAATTTTTGATGGTGTATTCCTATTTTTTCGGTTTGGTCACAATATGGTTTGTTTGTCATAGTTGCTCCACCAAATGTAACGAGTGGCCTATGCTGTGACCAAGCCCAAAAAGTAAAAGGGGCACCCGGGCGTAATGCCCGGAGGTACCCCTGAAAGATCAGATATCGGTTTTCCCTGAGGGTAGAATATCGGAAAACTGATACTCCTCCACCTTTTTACCAAGGCTTAGCTCAAAGTCGGTTTCACCCCATTGTTCAATGGTAAGAAACCGGGTGCCGTCATCGTCTTCGTAGCACCACTGAAGCATTTCCCGGCCCTGTTCTGCCCCGTCAGCATGGAAATGCCCGCCCCCGGTTTCTTCCAGGTAAAAAACATCGCCTTCAAAGGGAAGGGTTTCCGGAGGCTCCTGGCCGTTTTTCAACTGAGTGATGATGCGTTGGTCAAGCTTTCGTAAAGGTACTTTGCGGCTGATGGACCAGAACATCTCATCATCGTTTTCCATTTCCAGAAAAAGGGTGTCATCGTGGCTTTGGAGCTGCCATTCGTAGGTGATGTCATTGTCGCCCCAGTCGTAGGTGTTGACGGCCATCACTTCCCAGGTCTTCATGTCATAATCCAGGTAGTACCCTTTTTTAAGGGTATCCAGGGTGAGACCAGAAAGGGGGTCAGGCCCCTTGTCCTTCTTTTTTTTTTTAAAGAAATCCATTATGCCCATGGTGAATTAAAGGGATCAGGAGATCCCCATCCTTTTTTTAAGTTCAAGAAGGCTTTCCGAGGCACTTGCCGTTTCTGCACCCCCCAGGGCCGCATCAATCTCGGAATCTATGGACCCACCGGCATTGGCCACTTCACCATATGCCTGGGCCAGGGCCTCATCTTCTTCCACCCGGGCTTTCATCTTTTCCAGCATGCCGATGGTGGATGATGAATCAA
Source organism: uncultured Desulfobacterium sp. (assembly GCA_963674605.1). GTDB lineage: Bacteria > Desulfobacterota > Desulfobacteria > Desulfobacterales > Desulfobacteraceae > Desulfocicer. Next base: position 5,789,339 of record OY771474.1, read on the forward strand.
TATTGGCCAGCTGGGCATTGATTTTTTTGGTGGAGGATGCGGTTCTGGATCGGGCCTTTAAGGTGATGAGATCATTTTCGTAGGTGGTGATGGTGGATTTTAGCTTATTGACCTTAGATTGCAGATCATTGCCCCTTGTTTCGTGGGCCGTGGCTTCCTTATCCAGTCTCTGGGCATCTGCGGCATTTTCTTCCTTGCGGTTCAGGGCTTCCGTGGCAAGACGTTCGGCCTCGGCAGGGTCCATTTGATTGCTCTGCATTTTCTGGAGAAGCAGCATGGCCTTTCTTTCATAATCGGCGGCCAGATGTTTTTTCTTTTCCGCTTCTTTTCGGGTGCGAATGGCAATGCCCTTTACTTCGGCAAGGCCCTGCATGGCCATGGAAAGATCCTTTTTCAGATCCCTTATCCCCTGTTCCGTCATTTTGATGGGGTCTTCCATTTTATCCACAATGGCATGGGCGTTGGACTCGCCCACTTTAAACAGTCTTTTAAAAAATGACATGGTCTATCTCCTTAGATCACTTATCTTTTTGATTTCAGTTATTAACGCTCATACTCGATGTTCAAGTTTTTTCTGCCGATTTTGCGAGAACGGGGTCAGGCTTGTGTTCTTGGCGCCATCCAGCGAAGCCGGGGCGAACCCAAAAGCCCAAAGATAATGCCCATAACGCAAGCCTGAGCCCTCCCCATTATATCAATATAAAAAAAACTTGATCATTGAGTTATATGTATTCCAGAAGTTCTGCGCCATACTCGGAAAGGGCCAGGGTCAGGGCGTGGATGGAGCCTTCCAGTTCGTTGCGATCAAGGTTTTCCAGTTGCAGGGTATCCCTGAAAATAATGTATTGTTCATCTGCATCCAGAACAAATGCCCCATGGACAACTTCCCTGTTGAGCTGCAGCAGTCTTTTGTATAGTTTTTCTGTTTTTGCCGGTACCTTCATGATAACCTGTTCCAGCACCACAATGGGAGCTTCGCAGTCAATGATAAGGTTCTTAATACCGTTTTCCTCATCTTCCACCACCACAAGTTCTTCTGCAGCATCTTCTTTGACGATGGACACGGACATTTCCTGAAGGAATTCTTTGATAAGGTTGAATTTGTCTTCCATTGGGTTCTCCCTTTTTGCTTAACGGTTCATATGAAAAAGCAGGTTCTGGGTACATTGTTGTTTTGATTTCTGTTATTACAAGGGGGCCTGCCATGGTATTTATTGTGGTACTTGGCAGTCTGATTCATTTTTCATCAGCTGATCTCCGGTCTGTCCCAGGAAATCACCATTAAAAAATCATCGGCCTTCAGGACATGGCCCTTGTCTGGATTTGCCGTCAGGGTTTTGCCCGATGAATCTTCAATACCGATACAGATGATATTGTGTTTTTCCTTTAGATCGCACATGACCTGGAAAAAAGATTTCCCAACAAGATAATGCGGGCATTGTACTTTGTAAAGGTCATGGCCGTACCTGTTGCTCACAAGTTCACTAACCAGGCGGGTGATGCCGTGGTCCAGGGCCGCCTGGACCAGAAGGTTGGTGGAAATTTCTCCGGCAACTATGATCTCATCTGCCTTTGCCAGACGGCAATGCTCCATGTTGGCAGGGTCCATGAGTTCAACACAGGTGTAAAGATCGGGAAAATGGGTTTTCAGGGTCATGGTATCAAGAATGGCTTTGGCATCCCTTGCATAGGTGTCCAGGCTATCGTCGGACAGCACAATGGCCGCCGATGCCGATTTTGCGTTGGCCTTATCAAGGGTTTCCTTGTTCACCTGTCCTTTGATGAAAACAAGTTGATCTCCCTGTTCCAGGATCTCATTTACATCGGCAATCACCACAATGGGAATATTGCTGCACTTGGGATCTGCCTTCATTTCCACAAGAATGGTTTTTCCCCTGAAATTCCAGCCGCAGATGATGAAATGATCCACAATATGGGTCTGCTTCATGCCTCTTTTCTCCAATAGTCTGTTTTCAATAAAAATACCGGCAAGGGTGGCGGTTACAAACCCCAGAAGGCCGATGCCGCTCAGCATGACGAGGATGGCAACCATACGCCCCCCCGGGCTTGCCGGAGAAATATCGCCATATCCCACAGTGGTCATGGTTACAATGGACCACCACATGGCATCAAAAAAACCAAGGTTGTCTTCAAGGTAACAGAGCATGCCGCTTCCCCCCAGAAGAACAACCAGAAGCACAATAAGCGCCCGGTGCATATTGTGACGTTGCAGCAGCGTTAAAACTTTTTTAAGGGCCATGATGACATGCAGCATTGGCAGGAATTCTCCTTGAAAATCAATGGACCCGGTGATAAAGTGTCCAGTTTGTGGAAACCCCTTTTTTGTCCCCAGAGGGATAGCTTGAGCCGACCATGGCTTTAAATAACTCAATTTGTCAACTTTGGCTGGGGGTGGGTCTGTATTATTGCTTTTTTTACCTATTTGATGCAGTACTTTATGATAAAAGACACAATAAAACAAGCCTGACCCTGTTGGCCTGTTAAATTATGACGGGTGGCCGATCTTGTGATCAAGCCCAATCATCATATTGCGTAAATAATTTGAAATGAGTGAGTAAAAAAGATGGAAGCAAAAACAAAAGATTTCTGGCAGGATCATTCCATAGAATACCTTGAACTGGCATTTAAACATGAATATCAGGAACGGGTCACCCATGCCGATGGATATGGGAAACGCACCGGGGAGTGCGGAGATACGGTGGAATTTTTTATCATGGCAACGGACGGTGAGATCTCTTCCATTTCCTATGATATCAATGGTTGCATTAACACCAATGCCTGCGCCAATGCCGTTATTGTCCTGGCAAATGGAAAAAACATGGAAGAGCTGTGGAACATCACCCATGAAGATGTGTCAGCCCTTTTAAAAACCCTTCCTGCCCATGAGGAGCATTGCGCCCAGCTGGCCGTGGGTGCTTTTTATCTTGCCCTGAGAGATCTTGAAAAAAAGCAGGCATCTGAATCCCATCACCAGTGAAGGCCTTGGTCACAACATGGGCCACTTTGGGGAGGGGCCAGACAAGGGTGATGGCTGGCCCATCTTATGGCCAAGCCCCCAGTGAAGCTTCACTGGGGAAAATAAAGAATACGCCCATGCCGCTGCCAGCTCCATTTTTTCTAAATCCATTCAATGCTGTCCAGATCATAGCTTAAGATCACCCGGGTTCCGGGAAGCAGCTTTTGCTCGATCACCGCATCCCGGGTCAGGTGGATGGTGAAATCCAGATCATTGATCCGGATGGTGGCAATGATCTGCCCATTGTTTTTATCTCCCAGGAGCCGCAGTATTTCTCCTTGTATTCTTCCGGTGGCAGTGGGTGCTGCTGTTGGGGGATTGTCCCGGTGGAGGAGTATGTGATGGGCATCCAGCATGGCAGAGGCGTTTTCCCGGGGCGGTGGGGAGACCCGGATGGGCTGATGGGTTGGGGTCGCTTGTAGGGTGTGAAAAAATCCCTGCTCATCCCGGACAAAGGGGCCTGGAATGATATTTTTTGACCCCGCCTGAAAAATTTTTCCTTGGTACAGCTGAAACAGCTTGTCGCAGGAACCCTGGAGCCACTCCCGGTCATGGCTGGCAATGACGATGGTGGTTTCCCAGTTTTTTCTGGCATAAAGGGCCGCCCGCCGGATCAGGGTGGCGCTGTTTACATCCACACTGGCCGTGGGTTCGTCCAGCAGCAGTACCCGGGGTTTCAGGATTAATCGGGCAGCCATGGCCACCCGCTGGGCTTCACCGCCGGAGAGTTCGTAGTCCATGCGGTGGGCAAAGTCGTCAAAGGAAAGCCCCACCTCTGCCATCACAGATTTTACCTGCTCCCGGACGTCGGGGTCTTTTACGCCATGGGCCTTACCCCTGATTTTTAATCCATGGGTGATGTTGTCATGCACCGAGCGCTTTAAAAGATAGGGGGTCTGGGTTAAAAGGGTTACATTGAACCGCACCCTGGATGAAAAAGGCAGCTCCGGTTTTCCCAGGAATAAAATTTCCCCCTGGAGCGGTGGTACCACAAATGCCAGCAGTTTTAAAAGGGTACTCTTGCCGCTGCCGTTGGGTCCCATAAGCCCGGTGATGGAGCCGGGGGCAATGGACAGCTCGGGGATATCCAGTGCGATTTTACCATTGTATGACTGGCGGATGTTTTTGAGTTCGTATATGGAAGTATTGGTCATTTCTGGCTGGGGAGCCTCATCTTTTTCTCAGAAAAAACAGGGAAATGTTCACGGCAAATGCAATGGTCACCAGCACAAGACCCAGGGCAATGCCGTTGGCAAACATGCCCTTGCCGGTTTCAAGGGCAATGGCCGTGGTGATGGTTCTTGTGTGCCACTTGATATTACCCCCCACCATCATGGAGATGCCCACCTCGGTCATTACCCTGCCATAGGCCGTCACCAAAGCCGCCACAATGCCATAGCGAACTTCCCACATGCAGGTGAGCATTATATCTTTTTTCCCGGCCCCCAGGGACATCAGGGTCAGTTTCAGCTGGGTGTCGATGGTTTCCACCGCCGATGCGGTGAGGGCCGTGATGATGGGAAAGGCCAGAATGGCCTGGCCCATGGCAATGCCTGAAAGGGTAAACAAAAGGTTTAGATTGCCCAGGGGGCCCCGGCTTGAGATCAGCGCATAAATCATAAGACCGATGAATACGGTGGGAAGCGCCAGCAGGGTATCTAAAAGGGTTCGTACGCCCCGCTTCCATTTAAAGTCAAAATATCCCAGGACAAAGCCGCAGGGAATACCTGTCACCAGGCTGAACACCATGGAAATAGAAGAGACTTTAAGGGTTGCAGTAACTGCCGACCAAGTGGCACTGTCACCGGTGGTCAGCAGTTGCAGGGCAGTGAAAACCCCTTGAATGATAAAATCCATATCCTTATTTTGCGTTGGGGATAAATAATTTTTTATCCAGGAGACGGAAATTTTTAATCAGGGTCTGGGCGCTTTCTCCGGCCATCCAGTTGGAAAATTCCATGGCAAGGTCATATTTTGCATTGGGGCAGTTTTCCGGATTCAGGGTGAGGACACTGTACTGATTCAGCAGAATTGAATCCTTTTCCACCAGAACGACCAGGGGGGCGTTTCCGCCTTTTTGGGACTGATATTTAATATAGGTTCCCCGGTCTGTCATGGTGTAGGCATTCCTTTCTTCGCATACGTTGATGGTGGCAAGCATGCCCTGGCCGGTCTGGATGTACCAGGTTTCTTTTTCAGGAAGGGCTTTACCGGTCTGTTTCCAGAGAATTTTTTCTTTTTTGTTCGTGCCGGAGTCATCCCCCCGGCTGGCAAAGGCGGCACCGGCATCCCGGATGACATTCAGGGCTTCAGCCACGGTTTTTCCCTTGACGCCTGCCGGATCATCCGCAGGGCCGATGATGACAAAATCGTTGTACATGATTTCCCGACGGTCCTTGCCAAACCCCTCTTTAATGAATTTTTTCTCGGCACCCGGGGCATGGACCAGGAGGACGTCCACATCACATTTGGAGCCCAGTTTCAGAGCTTTTCCCGTGCCGGTGGCGGTCCATTTCATCTCAATGCCGGTTTCCGTGGTGAAGTGGGGAATCAGGTAATCCAGAAGACCGGTGTTGTCGGTGCTGGTGGTGGTGGCCATCATCAGGGATTTTTCTGCGGCAATTGCAATGCCGGTGATGGTCATCAGGCAAAACATAATGGCCAGGGTAATTGTTATTCTTTTTTTCATGTTGTGACTCCTTGTAATCGTTTTCTGAGTTTGGTTCTAATTTCGGTCAGGCTGACGGTGACATTTCTTTAATTGATTATCCCGTTTTCAATGACACGAGTCTGTCAATCCGGAATCGGGAAGGCTTTTTGATTCTCCTGTCAGGACAAACAACACGCAAAGAGTTATGCATCCAAAACAGGCAATAGGTATCCCTTCCGGGCATTGTCAAGGGAACAAAACCGGATAATCAAAAATTCATCAGCAATGACAGCATTTACGTCTTTTAATCGAAAACGACCATTAAAGTCAATAAAGTTAGACTTTTTTACCTGGAATAAAAAAACAAATTACTTTAAGTTACCTTGGATGACAAATTTCCACCAAAGAAAGAGAAGTCAGTTCCATGCCTGTTTTCAGGTTTCGGAGTTGAATTCTGGTGTCTGTGACAATGCCATAGGTATAAAGTCCGTTCCGGGGATAGGAAAGGGAACCGGGGTTTAGAAAAAAAGTATTTTCAATTTTTTCCAGGGCAGCCAGATGGGTATGTCCCTGGATAACCAGGTTTACACCGGATGGAATGGGACCGGGATTACGATGACCATGGTGAAGGAAAATTTTCAGGCCCATGAATTCAAAATCCAGCGTATTGACCTGATCGGGATAAAAGGCGGGTTCATCACAGTTTCCCTGGACATAATACACCTGGTTTTTAATTTTTCCCAGATCATCTCTGATGTAACGGGGCTGGAAATCCGGGGAATTCCAATGTCCATAGCGGGTGTCAAATAGGTCACCGGCCACCACCAGGGCATCCTCTGGTTCAAGAAGGGATTTTAAGGCCATCCATGTACCGTAACTGCCATGGACATCGGCGGTGATGAGAAGTTTTGGCATGGTGTTATCGATCCTTTAAGAAAAGCGCATGGTATTCATCTTCGGAAAAATGCCTTTTTAAAAGGCGGTGGATGAGATCATAAATTTCTGACAGCTCCATGTCATTCAGGCGTGGGACAAAGTGGGAGATGAATGTGTCTTCGGAAAATTTCTGAAGATAAAACATGATGGTTTCCTCATCGGTTTTCCGGTTCATGCCAAAGGCCCCCAGGCCTTTGTAACGGTGGATGAAGTCATGGGTTTCTTTTTTGGGGGGAATATTTTTCCGGGACGGGGGGGGTGATTTTATTTGAGTCATTTCTTTGTTCCAGTTTTTTATATGAAAAAGCAGGTACTGGGTATTAACAGCAATTACTTTTTCATTATTCGTTGTGTGTCAATGTTCTAGTATTGTATACCATAAAAATGAGGAAATTTCACTGGATAAAAGATGTACAAATTCATGGTTAAAGTGTATCCATCAACAATCCGGATCCGGGTGCCTGGTAACATACAGGATTTCCTTATAGCATTGACCATAAAGATTTGTGGGTTTGGCCAGCACCCCATCTTCACCTGTTTTGGTCAGCTCACATAGCATTAGAGTTCTACGCAGCCCCAAACAGGCCAAAATGAGGCACTGCCCAAACATTTACATGACCAAGAAGCCCGGCCAAGGCAAGACCGTTTTTTGTAAACAGATCCCGGTGGAAAATAGAAAAGAGAGGAAACAGACAAATGCAATTTCACTATTTCAGGGCAGGAGACAATCAATTACTGCGTTATGGCATGGCACAGCCCTCCCATGGCAGCACCAGGGGTTGTCTTTTATTTTTGAACGGGCGGTCGGAGTTCATGGAAAAGTATGAAAATGTGGCGGATCAGCTGGTATCCCGGGGATTTCTTGTAGTCAGCCTGGACTGGCGGGGGCAAGGACTCTCCGTGCGGGAACTTGAAAACAGAGACAAAGGGTATGTCCGTTCGTTTCAATGTTACCTGGATGATCTGGCGTTTTTTTTCATGAAAGTGATCACACCGCTGGGGTTATCCGTCACGATACTTGCCCATTCCATGGGGGGACACATTGCCCTGAGATCCATGGCCGGCAGGGGAATTTGTGTGAAAAATGCCGTTGTGCTTTCTCCCATGGTGGACATTGTCACAAGCCCCATCCCCCGGGTTCTGGCCGGTGTGCTGGCCCGGCAGATGGTCTCATGGGGACAAGAAGAACTGTATGTCCCGGGAAATGGGGATTATAACGCAGATAAGGTGAAGTTTAAAAATAACCCCTTAACCCATGATTGTCATGGGTTCTGGCAGGAGCACCGGTGCATTGAAAAAAATCGCGACCTGGCCCTGGGGGGTGTAACCTGGGGATGGCTTAATGCTGCCTTTGAATCCATTGATGCGCTGGCAAAAACCGATGTGGTCCAAAGGATCACCCCGCAGGTTTTACTCCTGTCCGCCGCCCAGGACCGGGTGGTCTCCTGCAAAGCCCAGGAAAAATTGTGTAAACAGTTACCCCGGGGAACCTTTGTCTCCGTTCCCCGGGCCCGGCATGAAATTCTCAACGAATCCGAAGAGGTATTGGCATTTTTCTGGCATCACTTTGACCGTTTTACCGCCGGACTCCGTTAACGCAATGATGTCATAAGAATAAAGCTTCGTTCCTGGTAAATTTTCGGCTTTTGAAAAGAGATCTGGAAGAAAAGAGGACGATCTGCTCTCCATTTTTTTCAGGTGTTCAGGTTTGCGTGCATGATCTGGTTTCTGCCAGCGGCCTTGGCTTCATACATTTTTTTATCTGCGGCTTCAATAAATTCCCGGATGGACAGGGTGGCATCGGGCTGGATGGTTACCCCGCCCATACTGACAGTGATGCGCCCGCTGATTTCAGAGGAGCGGTGTTCTATGGCAAGATCATTTATATTGTCTGCAATGTGCCGGCAGATACCCATGGCTTCCTCGGCGGAGGTACCCGGCAGTATGGCCATGAACTCTTCCCCTCCGTACCGGGCCACAAAATCACTTCCCCGGCGCAGGCTTTTTTCCAGGGTGGCCGCCACCTTTTTCAGGCATTCATCTCCCATGCCGTGGCCATAGGTGTCATTGTAATATTTAAAATGATCAATGTCGATCATCACCAGGGACAGGGGCAGGTGGGATCGCATGGACCGGTTCCACTCCTTTTCCAAAATTTCATCAAATCGGCGCCGGTTGGGAATTTCGGCCAGGGCATCAATGAAGGCATATTTTTCCAGAAGTTCCTGTTTTCGTTTCAGGTTTAGATGCAGTTTAACCCGGGCCTTTACCACCGGTGGATGAAAAGGTTTGGTGATATAATCCACAGCCCCCAGGTTAAATCCACGGTTTTCGTCCATGATTTCGGAAACGGCGGTTACAAAAATAATGGGGATGTCTTTGGTGGCCGGGTTTTCCTTTAATGTGGCGCACAGCTCATATCCATCCATTTCCGGCATGAGTATATCCATGAGGATGAGATCCGGTGGCGCGTCGGACAGGGCAATTTTCATGGCACGTCGGGCATTTATGGCAGCGGCGATCTTGTAGTCATCCTTGAAAAGCGCCATGAGCATTTCAATGTTTTGTCGGTTGTCATCAACAATGAGCACCTTTGATCGATTATCTTCCTGAGACATGGCTGTCCTCTTTTATTTTTAAACGATTACAGATGGTTGTTAATTTTTCCTGGGCACCGTCTATGTCGAAATTGTCCAGATCCTCCATGAGAGCCGTTACTTGAAATTTATCCGGCAGGCTGTCAAGTTGCGGGAGCACAGATTCAAGCAGGGTTCCGGCACCGTCCAAGTCGTCGTCCAGTAAATCCCTGACGGTTTCAAGTGTGGTTAAAAGGCTCTCTTTTTGGCTGACGGTGAGTGTCGAGGATGGCTTTTGCCTTGCTGGCCGGGGCGGGGCAATTTCAGTAATGGTGTGGATACCATCAATGACCCGGGTCATTTCCATGGAAAAAGTCTTCAGCATTTCCGGCTGGGTTTCAAGGATATCCCCGGAAAAAGCTCTCTCCAGATCCGCCGCCCGGGAGGAGAGGGTATTTGCCCCGATGTTGGCCGCCACCCCTTTGATGGAGTGGGCCAGGCGTTTGGCAGATTCCTTGTCATGGTTTTCAAGGTATCTTAAGATCTTCTCATGGGCACTGGAAAAGTCCCGGACAAAACTGTTGAGCAGTTTCAGGTACAATGGGTGGTTATGGTTCACCCGGAACAGTCCTGTCCGGGTATCAATGCCCGGCAGATCCAGGACGGACTCAACTTCTTCTGATTTAAGTACAGGTTGCGGATGCGGATGCTCCGGGGGGTGTTCCGCTCCGGGATCTTTCTGGATTTCCTTTGATTCCAATGCGAGGTGTTGGTGTTTTTCGGCCATCAGGGCCGCATCATGTGAGGTCGTTTCCTTTATTTCGCCGGGGGCATCTTTCAAGGAATGAATATCCGGGGGGGCAGGCCTCTTATTTCTGATGAGCCATTTCGCCAATGTGTCAAAAAGGGTTTCAGGATCAATGGGTTTGGCCACATGATCGTTCATTCCCGCAGAGACACACCGTTCACGGTCGCCTTTCAGGGCATGGGCCGTCATGGCAATAATGGGAAGATCTTTAAATTGTGACTGGTTTCGAATCAGCCGGGTGGCTTCAAATCCGTCCATCACCGGCATCTGAATATCCATGAGTACGCCGTGGGGAAGGTGGGTTTCAAGAATTTCCAGAGCCTCTTTTCCATTGCCGGCAACCCTTGTTTCTATTCCCACGGTGTGGAGCCACTCCAGGGCAACTTCCTGATTGATTTCATTGTCTTCCACCAGCAGGATTTTTTTTCCCTTGAGCAGGGCATGTTTCTGCTCCGGCAGCTGCATTTTTTTCACATCGGTGGGGTTCACCACGGCATCGTGGCGACCAAACAGCTCCATGATGGTGTCAAACAGCAATGACAGGTTCACCGGTTTGTGCAAAAACGCATCCAGAAATCTCTTTTCAGAATACTGGATCAGATCTTCCCTGCCATGGGCGGACACCATGCAGATGATGGGTACCCGTTCCAGGTTCAGGTTTGATTTAATCTGTCTGGCGGTTTCAATGCCGTTAAGGCCGGGCATTTTCCAGTCCATGAGAACCAGATCAAAGAAATTTTTGGGGTTTTCCAGAAGGGCAATGGCGGCATTTCCCGAAGATGCGGTGTGGGCCTCCATCTGAAATGATTTAATGGCTGTGGATAGGATTTCAAGGGAGGTATGGTTGTCATCAACGATGAGTACCCGAAGGCCCCTGAGATCCCGGGGGGGAATCATGGCGATCTGATTTTTTGCAGGCTGGCATTCCAGCTTAACGGTGAAGGAAAAAATACTGCCACTGCCGTGTTGGCTGGTAACCGTAATATCTCCCCCCATGAGTCGGGTCAGTTTACGACAGATGGCAAGCCCCAGGCCGGTGCCACCGTATTTCCGGGTGGTGGACGCATCCGCCTGGGAAAAGGATTCAAACAGCTGGTTCATACGGTCTTCAGGAATGCCTATACCTGTGTCGGAAACAGAAAAATCAAGGGATATACTTGTGGAAGGGGCAGAATCGGGGGTGTCATGGGGGGCCACGTGGACCACGATTTCACCTTTTTCCGTGAACTTAATGGCATTGCCCACCAGGTTGATGAGGATCTGACCCAGTCGTACCGGGTCCCCCACCAGGGCCGCCGGGGTGGATTCATCAATGTCAATGATCAGTTCCAGATTTTTTTCATAAGCCCTGTGGGCAAACAGTTCTGCCAGATTGGCCATGGTTTCATGGATGGAGAAGTTGGTTTTTTCCAGGCTCATGCGGCCGGCTTCAATTTTTGAAAAATCCAGAATATCATTGATCACCGAAAGCAGGGTATGGGAGGCAATCTTGATTTTTCGAAGGTATTCCTGCTGGGAGGGTGTCATATCAGTTCTGGCAACCAGATCGGTCAGACCCATGACGGCGTTCAAAGGGGTTCTTATTTCATGGCTCATGTTGGCCAGGAATTCACTTTTGGCAAGGGAGGCCTCCTCTGCCACCTTTTTTTGTTGTTGCGCTTCTTCCTTTTCAATACGGTTGGTGATATCTTTAATGCTTCCTTCAATGATGGCATTACCATTGCTTTTGTAGTCCTGCATATGGGCAGTTAATTCCACCCAGAATAAAGAACCGTTTCTGTGCCTGGCCCGGAGACGAAGATTGTCAACCTGACCTTTGGCCTTAAGTTCTTTCAGAAAATTTTCCCGGTCTTTTTTATTTCCATAAATGCGGTGGATTTTATTGTCAATGCCCTGCTGAAAGTCATCGAAGGCTTTGTATCCCATCATCTTAATCATTGCGGCATTGGCGGTGAGTAATTGGCCTGCGGGTGTGGTCTGGAATATACCCTCCGAGGCATTGTCAAAAATATTTCTGTATTTCAGGGCCATCTCCCTGAGATTTTCCTGCTCCTTCTTCAGAGCTGATCCCATGTGATTCAACGCATGGGCCAGGGAAGACAGTTCTTGAAATGGGGGGATTTTCAGCTGGATATCAAGATTTCCGGCGGTGATTTCGTCTGCACCGATTTTCATGGCGTTTATGGGGTTGCCTATTTTTCGTCCAAGATATATGGACAGCAGAAACATGAGTGGAAGGGAAAAAAAGAATACACAAAGGGATATGATTAAAAGTTTATTCTGATGCTTTAAAATAGTTTCTGCTGAGATATCAATGGCCAGCACCCCGGCTCTTGTTCCGTTGGAGGTATTAAAAGCGGCATATCCAGACAGCCAGGTTCCCCATTGGTCCGTGTAAAATGCCGTTTCCACCACAGGCCCTGTCATGTGATCAAAATGGCTTTTCAACAGATGGCTGGCATCGGTGTATATGGATCCCAGGGTGGCCATCTGTGCCGGATCTGTTTCTGCATCCACCATAAATAGAATTTCCCCCTTGGGGGATCTTTCCATGGTGTAAATAAAATGAATATCCGAAGAAGCCTGTTGAATTTTTTGCAAAGTGGTTTTAAATGTGGTGTATGCAGAGGATCTATCATCCTTTGAAGCGACAATATCGGCGTGAAGGTCTCCGTCAAGGCTCTGGGCCGCAATGGAAACGACGTCTGTCAGACGGTGGACAATTTCATTCATTGCCTGTGTTGATGCGGTTTTATAACAGATGATGGTGAAAATAATATTGACCCCCATATAGAAAATCATGAAGATCAGTGTTAGATAATGGGAAATTTTCAGGTTTCCCGGCCTTAATATTTTCATAAAGTTAAGGGGCATCTTTCACCTGATTGTTGGGAACGTCTAAGCATTTTTTAAAATTACAGGTATTAAAATCATGGATTATGTTAAGTAATGCAGTCTCCCCAGGAAATCAAGCCTTGTTTTTTTACATAGTTGACAAGTCGCTGATGAAGTGTCAATAAGAAAAAGAGAAACTGCAAATCGGTGAAATTTCTGACCGACGGGAAAACATCATGCACATTGAGCGAGAATGAATTGGCGATGGAATTGAATCTGAACCATTAAAAAAAAGGCTCAGGTTGGATTCCGGGGTCTTATAGCTTCAAATTTAGTATAATGCACTGAATTTATAAAAATTAACCAAAGGTCTTGTGGGTGTTGAAGCCATAAGGTATTCTCTTTAAATACAATGGGTTATCATCTTTTTAAGGAAATAAGACCCTGAAACACAACATGGCCCTAAAAAAATTAGGAGATTATAATAATTGAACGAAGAAAACACCTCCTTTGAAGAAAGGTTTCGAATAGAGTCTCAGGCGCTGGAGGATGCCCCTGCGCCTGGAAATTCACGCTATTCACGTCGGCGAAGCCGAGGCGTGAGTACCATCAAGGTGATTGCCCTGGTGGGGGTGGTGATTGCCCTGTTGGTGGTTATGGTCATTGTTTTTAAAAATACCGGTAGTAACGCACCACTTCCCGAAAAAATCCAGGGAGACCCCATTGCCGGCAATATGGCCATGATCAGTCTTCTGGAGCAGCGAATGGAACGCATGGAAAGTGCCTTTGCAGGGATGCTGGAAAAAGTATCCACAACCACCAATGCAGGACCGGCATCGGAAGCAGATATAAATGTGTTTTCGGGCCGGGTGGATCGAGTGGAAACCGCCATGTCTGCCAAGTTCAATATTATTGTGGAAAATCTCGATAAACTGGACATCCAGATGGCAGATGCACTCAGTCGGATAAAAACGCTTGAAGCGGGCCGGGGTGGAAGCACTGTTGTCCGGGAAAAAGCACAGCCTTCAGCCACGTCGGTAAAAGCAGCAGTGGCACCCAGTGTGCCCACCGGAAAAACAACTTCTCAAAGTTCTGCTGCCAAATCAGGTGATAAAAAGACTGCACTGAAAAAAAACAGACCTGCCACAGAAACGAAAGCGGCTTCCACCCATGTATATCATGTGATTCAAAAGGGAGAGACCATTTACAGTATCAGCAGGAAATATAATACAACTGTTGAGAATCTCCATAAACTGAACCATTTATCAAAACAGCCCACCATTTATCCCGGAGATAAATTGATTGTAAAATAGGGGCTGTCTAAAATATTCTATATCCCGCATCGGCCTGTATTGCATGCCTTCCAGGGGTCCACACCCGGGGTTATCCCATCATCGGGCACCCCACCTGAGCTCACAGTCATTCAATAGGCCGGCCGAACCTTTTGCACCGCATGGATCAAGGCCTTGACCCGGTCTGTATTCTTGCGGCCCGGAGCGCTTTCCACGCCGGAACTCACATCCACGGCCCAGGCATTGGTGGCCGATATAACCTCTGCCACATTCTCCGGGGTGATTCCCCCGGCAACGATGAGTTTCTGATCTTTTCCAGTCCCCTTTGCCATGGCCCAGTCCCAGGTTTCGGCATTTCCCCCGGGAAGGGGGCCTTTGCCGTATTCCACCAGGATGGCAGAGGCCTTCCGGTATTGATGAGCCATGTCAAGGTGGGGGGCTTTGCCCGCAAACAGCGCCTTGAACACCATCACCCCCTCTTTTTTAAGATGCTCCACCATTTGGGGTGTTTCATTGCCGTGAAGCTGCACCGCCTTCAGACCGCAGCCATTTACCTGCTCCATGATAAATTCAAATGAGGCATCCACAAACACACCGGTGGTAATAACGGTTTCAGGCAATGCCCGGCAGATATCCCGGGCCTGGGCTGTGGTGACATTGCGGGGGCTTCGGGGATAAAACACCAGGCCGATGGCATCAGCACCAAGGTCTGCACATGCTGCGGCCTCATCGGGCCTTGTGAGGCCGCATACCTTTACCAGGGGGGGCTGCTGATTATTTTCAGTGCGGGGTGTTCCCGTTGCAATCAATTCCTGGATGAATTTTTCCGTGTCCTCGGCCCGGACAATACTTTCCCCCACCAGAAAATTAAAAATTCCGGCGTCCATACCCTTTTGAATATCGTCGGGGCCTTTAACCCCACTTGCGGATATGGGGATCTGGTCCGCTGTGAAAAAAGGCACCACCCTTGCCGCCACCGTGGTGTCGGTGTCCAGGGTTTCCAGGTTCCGGTTGTTGATGCCGATGATTTTTGCATGGGCATACAGGGCGTTTTCAAGCTCCCATTCCGAATGAATTTCCACCAGGGGTTCCATGCCAAGTTCACGGGTGAGCAGTACATAGTCTTTCAACTGCTGCTTTGAAAGAATGGAAACAATCAGCAAAATGGCATTTGCCCCGGCGGCGGCGGCTTCATATATCTGATATTCAGAAATGGTGAAGTCTTTTCTAAGGATGGGAAGATTTGTGGCCTGACGTACTTTTATCAAGTCGTTGAGACTGCCCTTGAAATAATGTTCTTCGGTGAGTATGGAAATGGCGGCAGCCCCGGCCCGGGTATATTTTTCGGCATAGGGACCCGGGTCAAGATCGATGCGGATGTCGCCCTTGGAAGGGGATGCTTTTTTTATTTCAGCAATGATGCCGGCCTGGCCGGGTCTGCTTTTTTCCATGGCGGAAAGAAAGTTTGCTGCATGCCGTGTTTCTTCGGCATCCTTTCTCAGTGTCTTCAGGGAGCGCTGGGCCATGGCCCTGGCAATATCTTTCTTCTTTTCTGCAATGACCGTTTTTAAAAATCCCCGGGGTGCCATGTTAAGCATTCTCCTGTGTAAATTGAATCAGCGCGCTAAGTTTTTCCATGGCTTTACCGGAATTAATGGCATTTTCCGCCTTATCAATCCCTTGTTTTAGATTGTCCACATCATTGGCCGCCAGCAGGGCCGCCGCTGTGTTGATGAGCACAATATTTCTTTTGGGACCCCGCTCCCCCCGGAGGATGGAAAGGGTGATGCCGGCATTGGTTTTGACATCCCCGCCCTTTATGTCTCCGGGTTCGGCATAGTCCTCAAAGAATTCCAGTGGATCAATGTCATAGGTGCGGATCATGCCCTCATTTAATTCCGACACCCTTGTGGGGGCGCATACGGTGATTTCATCCATGCCGTCATGGCCGTGGACCACCATGGCCTTTGTTGCTCCCAGTAATTTCAGGGCCTGGGCAAACATCTCCGTCAACTGGGGGGCAAACACCCCTAAAAGCTGGTGCCGGGTGGCCGCCGGGTTGGTTAGGGGGCCCAGCATGTTAAAGATGCTTTTTATGCCCACCTCTTTACGGGCCTGGGCCGCATGGCGCATGGCACTGTGAAATTTCGGGGCAAAGAGAAAACCGATGCCGATGTCATTGACAGCTTCTTCCACAACTTCAGGGTCGGTGTTGATGTTCACCCCCAGTGCTTCAAGTACATCGGCACTGCCGCACTGGCTGGAGATGCTTCGATTGCCATGTTTGGCCACTGTGACGCCGCAGCCGGCCACCACAAAGGCTGTGGTGGTGGAGACATTGAAGGTGCCGGAGGCATCACCCCCGGTGCCGCAGGTGTCCACCACCCGCTGGGTGGTGGTCTGGATACGGGCGGCTTTTCTGCGCATGGCCTGTGCAGCCCCTGCCAGTTCTTCAAAGGTTTCTCCCTTGGTGGCCAGAGCCGCCATAAAGGCCCCGATCTGGGAGCTGGTAATGTCCCCTGAAAAAATATCTCCCATCATGGAGGTCATGTTTTCGTGGCTTAAATTTTCGCCCCGGATAATGGTATTTAAGTGGTCGGTGAAATTCATTTTTCAGCTCCTTTTACAAAATTTCGAATCAGTCGTTTTCCCACAACGGTCATGATGGATTCCGGATGAAACTGTACCCCATAGGTGGGGTGTTCCACATGGCGAAGGCCCATGATCTCCCCGTCATCGGTGCGGGCGGTTACCTTCAGGCAGTCGGGAAGGGTTGCCTCATCCACGGCCAGGGAGTGATAGCGCATGGCGGCAAAGGGCTTTTTCAATCCCTTGAAAATACCCTGGTCGTCACCGGTGACCATGGAAGTTTTGCCGTGCATGATGCGTTTGGCATGGATAATACGTGCCCCAAAGCAGGCGGCAATGGCCTGGTGTCCCAGACATACCCCCAGGATGGGCAGTTTGCCTGAAAAGGCGCGAATGACCTCCATGGAGATACCGGCATCTTCGGGTCGTCCGGGACCGGGGGAGATGACAATGGCATCGGGGTTCAGAGCCGTGATGTCGGCAAGGCTGGCCTTGTCGTTGCGGAACACATGGACCATGGCCCCGCACTGCCGGATATAATGCACCAGATTAAAGGTAAACGAGTCGTAATTGTCAATCACGGCGATCAGCATGATGTCCCTCCATTGTTGCCGGTCATGGCCAGGGCCAGTGCCCGTTCCACGCTTCTGGCCTTGTTGATGCATTCCTGGTATTCCTTTTCCGGATCAGAGTCCGCCACAATGCCGGCTCCTGCCTGCACCGTCATTTCTCCACCCTTGATGGTTGCCGTTCTGATGGTGATGGCAAGATCCATGTTGCCGGAAAAGGAAATGTAACCGGCAGCCCCGCCATAAACCCCCCGGGGAAGGGGTTCAAGTTTTGATATGATCTCCATGGCCCTGATTTTGGGAGCCCCGGATAATGTTCCCGCCGGGAAGGTGGCCCGAAGCAGATCCCAGGCATCTTTTTCTTCCTCCAACTCACAGGTGATGTTGGAGACCAGATGCATGACATGGGAGTAACGCTCCACAAACATGAGATCCGTTACCTGCACGGTGCCGGTGTCCGCCACCCGGCCCAGATCGTTGCGGCCCAGATCCACCAGCATGAGATGTTCGGCCCGCTCCTTTTCATCGTTTAAAAGCTCATCGGCCAGTGCCCTGTCCGCCTGCTCTGTTTTACCCCGATGCCGGGTACCTGCAATGGGACGAAGGGTGGCTGTGCGATTTTCCAGACGTACCATGGTTTCCGGGGAAGAACCTGCAATGGCCATATCCCCGAGATTCATGAAAAACATGTAGGGCGACGGGTTGATGTAACGCTGGGCCCTGTACAGCATGACCGGGTCCACCGGGGCCGTTGAGGTAAAGGGCTGGGAATACACTGCCTGGATTATGTCCCCCTCAACAATATGGTGCTTGATGGTCTCAACCCCTTTAATGTAGACGTCATGGTCGGTTTTTGACTTCAGGGCAAAGGCTGTTGTTTCTGTGTCACCGGCAACGGCGGAGCCTGCCGTTGATGATTGCCCTGGTTCCGCCCGGGGGCCCGGTTCCTGGATGGTGGCTATGATGTTGTTCAGACGGTCCATGGCCTCATCGTAACACTCTGTTTTGTCAGTGCCATTGGTATAGCAGATGCTCAGACAAGTCAAGGTGTGTTTCATGTTGTCAAAGATGATCATGGCATCGGGGATGATGAAATGGGCATAGGGGGATCCCTGGGGCAGGGCCGTTGGAATATTTTCAAAAAAAGATACCATTTCATAGGTCATGTATCCGGTGAGTCCGCTCCAGAATCGGGGAAGGGTCTTGATGTCTGCAGGCCGGAATTGCCGGGTAATCTCCTTTAAAACAGACAGGGGATCACCGTGGTGGGGGATTTTTTCATGGTGCTCCGTGGTGGCCATTTCAATTTCATTTTCAAGGACAGTGATGTGACTCTTGGCGGAAATCCCCATGAAGCTGTAGCGTGCCCAGTGCTCACCACCCTCCACACTTTCCAGCAGAAAAAGTGGTTTATCTTTCCGGTAGAATTTTTGAAGAATGGAAACCGGGGTTTCCGTGTCCGCCAGGAGTTCCGCACAAAGCGGTATTACATTGCTGGTCCGGCACAAATCGTCATAGGTCTCTCGGGTCGGATATCTGTTGAGTATCATTTTGTTTTCCAGTCCGTTTTTGAAGGTGTGCTCCCACACCATTACCTTCTTCGGGAAGGGGGCGGGGGGGATGAAGGCCTTTGTTGTTTTTTCCATAAAAAAAGACCGGGCAATGGTGGCAGCCGCGGTCTTTGTCAAATGTATGTGTGTGCGTTTACAATTGCGGCATGCCGGAATAGAGAAGAGACCACCACCAGTGCCACCAGTGGGATTTTGTTGTCATGGGGGGGGTATTTTTCATTTTACGGAACGCCTTTTTTGTGTGGATATGTTCGGGCTTGATCCACCCCAAAGTGGCCGATGTTGTGACCAAGCCCTTGTGTCCACTGTTCGTTTGGTTAAATCTGGCCAGCCCCTCAAAAGGGCAAATGTCATGAATCTTTTCTTGAAACTTATAGCTATTGCATGTCATTTCAAATACAGGTGAAAAGAAGTTTTGTCAAGATTTTTTGTTTCTTTTTGTAGAAACAGATTGTCCGAAATAAATTTGCTTTGCACCACAATATCTTGTAAACTTCTTGCGCCTTTTTAAATTTACATGCATGAGGATGTTTCTGAGATATGATTTTAATATTTCCCCCCGTGGGAAAACCCTGTGAACCCCCGGCCGGTGTGGCCTTGCTTGCCGGCGCCTTGAAACAGAACGGTTTTGACTGCACTGCCATTGATGCCAATATCGGAGGCCTGTTGTGGCTTGCCGAAAATGGTCAGCCTTCTCCGGATGACTCCTGGACCCGCCGGGCTGTCTCTCATTTGAATGATAATCTGGCGGATCTCAAAACCCCGACTCTTTATACCAACCGGGACCGTTACCGCCAGCGGGTGATGGATGTAAACCGGGTAATTCAGGTCCGGTGCACACCCCGGTTCAAAATTTCGTTGTCGGATTATGGAGATGAGGACCTCTCTCCTGTGAAGATTGCCGATCTCTGGACCTCTGCCAGAACTTTCAGGGATAACCCCTTTTATGGTTATTTTAGGGAAGTCCTTGCACCGGAAATTGAAAAAAATGACGATTTGTTTGTAGGGATTTCTATTTGCTACTTGAGTCAGGCTCTCACCGGATTTGCCCTGGCCGGATGGATCAAGGCCAGCTTTCCCGGCAAAAAAATTGTGGTGGGCGGAGGGCTTATCTCCTCCTGGATGAGTGCGCCTTCATGGAAAAATCCCTTTTATCCCCTGATGGACGTCATGGTCCGGGGCAGGGGAGAGGCCGCCGTGGTGACCCTCATGAAAGGAAAATCAATCAAAGGGGAGCTGACCTCAATAAAGCGGGTAGTGCCGGATTTTGATTTCTGCAACTGGAAGGATTATCTCGCTCCGGGTTCCATTATTCCCTATCGAACGGCCACGGGATGCTACTGGCGAAAATGCAGGTTCTGCCCGGAAACCGTTGAGGGGGCAATCTATCAGCCCCAGAAAAACAGCGATCTGCTGGCGGATTTAAAGCAGTTCCAGGAGCGGGTGAATCCGGCCCATGTCCACTTCCTGGATGATGCTGTGAGCCCCTCTTTTCTAAAAGCCCTAGCGGCTGATCCCCAACCCTTTACCTGGTATGGTTTTGTGCGGTTTACAAGGGAACTTGCCGATCCCGAATTTTGCCGAGCGCTTTACCGGTCGGGGTGCCGCATGCTGAAACTGGGTCTTGAGTCCGGGGATCAAAATGTTCTGAATCAGATGAACAAGGGCACCCGCCTGGACATGGCCGCCCAGGTCCTTGCCGCCCTTAAAAAAGCGGGTATTGCCACTTATGTGTATTTGCTGTTCGGCACCGCCTTTGAAGATGAAACCGCCGCCGGCAGAACCCTTGACTATGTGGCGGACAACAGTGAAAACATAAGTTTTTTAAATCTTGCCATCTTTAATCTTCCCCGGTTCAGCCCGGAGGTGCCCATGCTTGATACCCGACCCTTTTATGATGGGGATCTGTCTTTGTATTTAAGTTTCAACCATCCCCGGGGGTGGAATCGGCGGCAGATTCGCCTTTTCCTGGACAGGAAATTTAAAAAACATCCGTCCATTGCCCCCATCCTAAGAAATGATCCGCCTTTTTTCACCTCCAACCATGCCATGTTTGTCCCCTCCTTCAAGTAACAGCTCCGGAAGCGCTTGTCAAAAAAGTTGAAAATTGTCGTTAATTTGTGTAGATAACACCTTTACGGGATGACAGGGGAAAACAATTACCCCAATGGATGAATATATGCATTGGGATCACAGACAATAAGGATATGGCGTGTTACTGGACGTTCAGTCATTAAGCTGCAGCATCAGACAAAAACAAATTTTCACGGGCGTCTCCTTTGGGGTGAATCCCGGGGAGCTGGTGTGCATTGAAGGGAGCTCTGGTCGGGGCAAATCCTCCCTTCTTTTTGGTATCCGGGGCATCAGTCATGAAGAAAAAGTGTATGCAGGCAGGGTGCTGTTCAAGGGCAGTCCTTTAAATGCTGCGGCCCGGCAGCACATGGGCCTTGTGCTGCAGAATCCCCATTCCCAGATGATTTCCACCCTGGTAAGAGAAGAGCTGATGTTGGGGGTGGAAGAGAGCCCGGCCCGGAAGGCATACGTGAACCAGCGCTTCCAGTGTACCGTGGACCTGCTGGGGCTTGGTGCCCTGCTTGACAAATCAGTAAGAACTCTGTCTTCGGGTCAGAAACATCTGGTGGCCATTGGTGCCGCCGGAATGATACCCTTTGACCTTTTCTTGATGGATGAACCATTTTTGTACCTGGACCCGGGCAATATCAGTAAGGTTCTTGATTACATAAGTTATCTCAGAAATAAGGGCGCCGGTGTGGTGCTGACCTCCCATCCCGGAATTATCTCGTCCCGACAGGTGGACCGGGTGGTTCCCATTGAATATTCCAAACCCATGCCTCCTTTGCCTGTTGTTCCCATTTCTCCGGATTTACTATCTGTGGCCCCTGAACAACGACGTCTGCACCTTCACCGGGTGGGATATGGTTATGAAGGCAATCCCCTTTTGGCCGTGGATCTGTCGCTGAACCTCACCGGCGGAAAGGAGATTTGGATTGAGGGGGTCAACGGCTCTGGTAAAACCACCTTGCTTCATATTCTTTCCGGGGACCGGGAGCCGGACAAGGGAAGGGTGGAACGCACCGGGGCAGGGGGGCCGTGCCGGGTGATGACCCTGACCCAGAATCCGGACAGGCATTTTTTTGAACCCACGGTTCAACGGGAGATGGCCGGTGCATTAATGGGTAAACAGCGCAACTTTGATAAACTTGAGGCCGCAGAAGGTGAAATAAAAGCGCTTCTAACCGGTGTGGGGCTGGTCCATAAAGCCCATGTTTCTCCATTTAAGCTCTCGTTTGGCGAAAAAATTCACCTGGCTGCGGCCCAGGCCGTGCTGCTGCGCCCGGACTTTATCTTTGTGGATGATATTCTGGGGTTTCTGGAGGCTCGGGAACGCCGGGGGCTGCTTGCTTTTCTTCGCATGGCCATGGAGCGGATTCACTGCGGGGTTATCTTCACCAGCAGCCGGGGAACATATGCCCATGATACCCATGTTCAGCTCATCCGGCTAAGCGACTATCATCCGCTCCCGGAAGAAAAGGCCGCAGCAGATACCCTGGCATCAGATAAAGGTTCCCCGATATCAGATAAAACAAAAACCAGCAGGAACCTGATCCACGCCCCTAAAAAAGTCCGGCAGAAAGGGGGTGTTTTTAAATGTCTGTTTCGTATATTCAAGGCCCCTGCCTATGATTATGTGGCCGGGGATTCTCCCCTTCACCGGGCATCTCCCCTTGTCAAAATGGCAATCAACATGGGTATCTGGTTTTTGATTTATGCCCTTGGTGTGACGTCCTATCCGTTGCTGGCCCTTCTGCTGTTTCTTTATTATCTTCTGTCGGGCATGGGAATGGGGCGTTTTTTTGCGGACAGCCGGTTTTTTGTGATTCAATCCACTGTGTTTGCCATCTTTATGCCGCTTTTTCGCTGGGATGTGTCCGCCGCAGGGGAGGGTGCCCTGGCCGGGGTCCGGGTGTGGCTCTTTTTTATTCCCGTAATGGTGATGATGCGCACCACCACAGTGAGGGAATGGATGGCCTTGTTTTCCAGGTTTCTCTCCCGGGATAAGAAACTTGCCATGGGCATAGCTTTTGGGCTGCTTCCCTGTATCACCGCCGATGCCAGGGAGATTCTGCGCATCCAGGGCCAGAAGGGCCTGGTGCCCGATAAAAAGGATTTGTTCCATCCAGGTCAGCTGTTTGTGGGGATCAAGTCGGTGCTCATACCGCTGCTGATTTTGATGGAGGATATTGCCACCCTGGCGGGGCTGTCTGTGAAATTAAAGGGTATGGAAGAGTAATATGATGAATACCGAAAATAACAGCATAAAACCTGAAGAGAGACCGGCCGTGAAGCACACCAATGAGAATCAGGCAAATCCTCTTAACCTTTCTGAAAAAGAGAGGCAGACATCACGCCTGCTCATTTCTGAAACCATTCTTCTGACGGTGTTTGCCCTGGTCTCCGTGGCGGTAAAACAGATGCTGCGGCTGGATCTTAATCTTCCCGGCCACTCCTATGTTGTCTATCTCTTTTTTTTGGTGTTCGGGCCGTGTTATGTGAACAAAAAGGGGGCAGCTTTTTACATGGGCATTGTGGCCGGGGTATTTGCGGTGATTGCCGGGTCCAGAAAAGGGGTGCTGGATGTGCTGCGTTTTGTCATGCCGGCTATTTTTCTGGAGCTGACCCGGTATCTGCCCACCCTGGGACACCCCCTTGTGAACCGGGTGATGGAGGGGGTGCTGGCGGCCCTTGCCATGCATGTGGTGAAATCAGGCTTGAACCTTATAACGGGAAAACCCTGGGAGGTGGTGCTGATAAAGTTTTATCCCGGCCTTGTCACCTATCCCCTCATTGGCATTGCCTGCGGGGTGTGCGCCTATTTTATGTATGGTGCGGTGCGGCAATATAAGGGGTTGAGCCGGAGATAAAAAAGGGCGGTCCATTTTGAGATTGGGCCCGGAAAGGCTCATTTTGGGCTTCAGGGCCAGAGCTGCTTTATGCGATCCTTGGTCAAGGTTGCCCAGGCTGCCCCTCCAGATGTGTCCGTTGTTGCCTCTACGGGCAGCACCTGCTGACCTGCCTGGTGGATGATTTTTACCTTGTCATCTCCCAGAATAATGCGTTGATCCATCTTCAGGGGTTCTCCGTTAAGGGGTTTAACCACATCAACAAAGGCATGACGGCAAAGGGCTTTCACCGAGATACTACTGCCTGCTATGTCAAAATGGTACCAGCCCCGGAATCGACCGTCATTGCCCCCGAGTCTGAGCCCCACACCCGCCAATGCCCCGATGATGCCGTCCCCGGTCCCCCCGTGTTCCGACAGATGTACGCCCAGATCCGAAGCCAGTTCATAGGCCATGGTTTTATTTAATACGGTATCTTTGGCCTTACGCCCAAAGGCCATGAGTTGTTGCCGGTCAAGGGAAGGCTGGTCCACAGCCACACATAGCCCGGCATCGGACCCCGGTGCACTTTCAATCTCCAGCCCTTTTTGCATGAAGTCAATGAGGGGTTGCAGGGTGTTTTTATCAATGTGGGCTTTAAAGCACATGGAACTGTTGTGGGAGGTGTAGGGAATATCCTCATGCACAAACAACTGGTGTCGGCTGATAGAGGAGCAGGTTCCCCATCCTTTTTTTTCAATGGCCTCGGCAAATGTCTGTGACAGCTGTCCTGTACCTCTGCTTTCAAGGTTGTCTGTGTCGTCAATGCATACAAAAATGTTCATTTATCACCATATTATTTTATTAGAAAATAAGACTTTGGGGCAACCTCTGTAGAGCCCCCAACGGGCCGCCGACCGTCCTAGGCCGGATCGGGCGGCCGTTGGGGGCGGCATGTTAGCATTTTCATTATTCGTTGTGTCGGCAGGCAGACATGATCGTTATATTAAAACCGAAGGACGGCTCCAGCATAAACGGTGCGACCCTGGCAGGGAAATCCATAACTTTGCTCGTAGTCTTCGTCCAGCAGGTTTTCAGCCCTTAAAAAAACCTCCAGGGTATCCTGGAACAGTCTCTGGGATACCTTGCAGTCAATGACGGTAAAATCATCCAATTCGGCTTTTTTAAGGGGAGCGCTTTTGCTGTAATAATACTGGTCTGCCACATGAAGAAACGACAGTCGGGCCGTGAGCCCAAAGGGAAACACATAGCTTCCTTCCAGGGAGAATTTTTGTTCCGGACGGTTCTGGAGTTCATCTTTTTCGGTGTTGCCGGATCGATCTTCCGAGGTCATCAATGATGCGGTACCGGTGATGGTCAGATTTTCCATATATGTGTTGACCACTTCAACCTCAACTCCCTTGAAACGATATTCTTCAAAGTTTTTGTAGAGATCGTCAGTGTTATCTTTTTCAATGAAATCTTTGGCGTCCTTGATGTACCCGGTGACGCGGACAGTTGTGGATCCGGGCAGGGCCTGCTCCACACCCAGTTCCCATGAATAGATGGTTTCAGATGTCAGATCCGGGTTGCTGCCATCTTGGGCATAGAGTTCCTTGGTGGTGGGAAACTTGATGCTTCTGCTCCAGGAACCCTTGAAAGTTGTGCTGTCGGTGGCATCAACGATTGCGCCAATCATGCAGGAAAAATCATCTTCATCGCTGCCGCCATCCTTGTCCATGGTATGAAATCCATACCCTGCAACGCCTTTTAATTTGTCCGTGATCTGGCTTGTGTATTCCAGGGCCAGGGAGGTAAAGCCCAAATCATAATCCATGTAAAAATCCTCCGAATCTCCGTTTTTGTCTATTTCATAGCCGTCGGATTTCCAGGAATCTTCTTCCACCATGGCGGCAACCGTGAGGCGATCCGATGCCCGGGGAAGCCAGGACAGCTGAAGATTTGCGCCATTGATGCTGCTGGTGGCATCTTCGGTGTAGCTGTTTTTTTTGGAGATGGACGTATACTTGTCGTTGTCATACCGGTTGGTGAGGGTATCGCCCGTTGTTGTATAAATCCAGCCCCTCAGCTGTAAAGGGGCCTGGAAGGTATAATCAAAGGCGGCCTGAAAGGAGGTGGATTTGATTTCTTCGATGCGGTCATACTTGACACTGGGGGCAAAACTATCTTTTTTATCATCTATGGTGGAAGGGGGTACTCCGTTATCTCCATCTTGGTAATTAATGGTCAGTCCCAGATTTAATCTGTCTGACACGGCATAATTCACACCGGCAAATACCGTCTGACGTTCATAGTCACTATTTTCCCGGTCGTCATTGTCCTGGAGAGATGTGTCGTTGAAGTCATCGGGCACCGGCACGGCATCCCGGGAAGTATTGCCAATGCTTACCACACCATCAATTTTATCAGATCCCCCGGTTATGGTGGCATTGCTGGAATAATACCCGTCAGACCCAAACTCGTTGAGGATACTTGCGTGACCCCCCTGCGTGCCTTTTTTGGTGATAATATTGATGATACCGGCGCTTCCCCCGACCCCGTAAAGCACAGATCCGCCACCGGTGGTTACCTTAATGCGGGCAATGTGATCCACCGGTATGGTGGTGGGATCAAACTGCCCGTCATAGGTATCTTTGACGGGAATTCCGTTGAGTAATAACATCACATGACGGGTGCGAAGTCCCCGGATGTCGATGCGGGGGGCTCCCGAGGCCCCATATCGGATGTAAATCCCCGGAATGAGTTTCAATGCCTCATCCAGGGTTCTGATGCCTTTTTGTTCAATGTCAAGGGCTGTGACCGCGTGCACCGTAGCTACGGATTCCGATGAGGTGGCCTGATCGGTGACCAGCACCTCACCCAATTGGTAAAACGGCGTTTGTGTCTGGGCCAATGCATTGGAAGAGATAAAATATAAGATAATACCTGACCAGAGAATCAGTTTTTTTTTCATGGGTTTCTCCTGAATCTGTGTCAATGCCCCGGGGCATTGATTTTTAATAAATTGTTTTGATTAATCGGATTCTATGATTTTGGTTTTTTTCCATGACTTGTTTTGTGAAATCTAAATAAGTCGATTTTAGCGGTTTTATTTGTCGTTACGCCGGGTATCTATAGGGAATTCAGTGAGTCGTCAACCCTAATTGTTATTATGGGTTTGTTTTTGGAATTATCAAGATTTTTAATTACGTTATGTTTGTTTATATAAATTACCACGAATAACCATAAAGTGTGTAATAGTAACCTTATTCTTTGTTCAATACAGGAAGGCTCAATATTTGCCTGGCAGGGGATATTATTTGTCATTCTCCAAGAGATTATGTTTACAAAACAGGCATATGTCCATAATGACTTGTCAAACGGGGCAATGTTCTTTACACTTACATCCTTATTCTTTCGGGTACGCCGGGATGATCGGCGTAAATCCGGGGCTGTTGTAGCCAGGCCCTGGACTTTTATTTCGTTAAATTCAGGGACTCAGCAGTTTTTAATCCACCGTTTAATCGGGTCAAAACTCAGGGCTAAGTATTCTCTGGGATTTATAAGCGGTAAATAAATATGCTCTGACTCACTTATTACAGGTTTCGGCCGGACTCATTACACGGGCCGTAGGTCTGGGAGGAAAATATGGAAATCAGGGAAATAAAAAAAATAACCGATCAGCATCATTTGAATCTTTTCTCTTTGTCCTATCTGGACCAACGGGGCAGTGAAAAATCATGGGTGTTTGCTTCACGGAAAAAACTGCCGGAGGTGGTGGACAAAAGACCCCCTGCCGCCGATGCCGTGGTAATTGTTCCCCTGCACCGGGAAAAGAAAAAATTGGTAATGATCCGGGAATTCCGGGTACCCCTGGGAGGATTTCAATATGGATTTCCTGCAGGGTTGGTGGACCCAGGTGAAACAGTGGAAAAGGCTGCGGCAAGGGAACTCAAGGAGGAGACTGGACTTGATCTTGAAACAGTTATGAGAACAAGCCCCCCCATCTACTCCTCTTCGGGCATGACCGATGAATCCATCAGCCTTGTTTTTGCCGATTGCCGGGGAGATGTGAATCTTGCTGGCAACGAAGCCTCGGAAGAGATCAGCGTATTGTTTCTATCCAGGGAGGATGCAAAAAATATTCTTAATACCCCGGGGCTGAAATTTGATGTGAAATCATGGATTGTGCTGGCGCACTTTGCCGACACGGGGACGGTGTAAATGTTTTCCAATTTCATCTATTTTCTGGTGGCATTGATTCTGTACTCCACCTGTGAGTATCCCGGTGCCGAGGGCGCCATGCCGGACCATGCCTTTATGATGGCTCTGGTACTGGCCATTGCTTTCCGGGGGATGTGCCGATTGCTCTTTGCCCGTCTTCAGGCAGCACAGGAGCAAATGGAAGAAAAGGAAGCATATGGGATGATCTTCAGGGTGGATCAATCCATGGATAAGCTTATTTCCCGGCTTTCCATGGGTGCCCTGGTGCTCTTTGCCGTGGATCTTTATCTTTTGCGGTTGAATCATCTCCTGGACGGGGTACCCGTGTTTGAACAGTTTCCCACATTAAAAGCTTTGATGTTTCTGGGGCTGTTTCTGTCCTATCTGGTGATGGTCTGGTCATCGGCCTGGCCGGTTCAGAAAAAAAATTTTTCCGCTGGTGTTTCCCGGAAGGCCTTTGTTCGATCTAATATTGCCTTTTCTCTGCCGGCCCTGTTGCCCTGGTTTTTAATTTCCCTCACTGCCGATGTTATTGATCTGCTGCCCTTTGAACAGCCCGGGGCCTTTCTTGCTACCCCCATGGGAGAGATCGTGTATGTCCTTGTCTTTCTTATGGCCATAGCCGGCATGGGGCCTTTTCTGATCCAGAAAGTATGGGGGTGCCATTCCCTAAAACCGGGTCCTGCAAGATGCCGCATTGAAGTTCTGTGCCGACGGGCGGGGCTGAAATACCGGGATATTCTTAAATGGGATCTTTTTGGCGGTTCCATGATCACCGCCGGTGTCATGGGTATCTGGGGACGGTTCCGGTATATTCTGGTGACTCCGTCCCTTCTTTCCATGCTGGGCAACGATGAACTCGATGCTGTGATTGTCCATGAGATCGGCCATGTGGAAAACCACCATATTCATTTTTATCTTCTGTTTTTTGCGGGATATATTGCATGCATTTATGCCTTTCTGGATCCCCTGGTGATGTTGATTATCTCCAGTCCGATATTTGATTTCATGGGTTTTTTTGAAGTGTCCCGGGAAGGCATGATGACACTGGTGCTAAGTGGGGTACTCATTCTCCTTTTCCTCTTGTACTTCCGGTATGGATTCGGATTTTACATGAGAAATTTTGAACGCCAGGCAGACATCCATGTGTATCGCTATCTGCCCGATGCTCGATCCATGATCAGTACCTTTCATAAAATAGCCAGCTACAGCCGCCAGGCCTGGGATAAACCCAACTGGCATCATTTCAGTATCAAGGAGCGGGTTCATTTTCTGGCAAGGTGTGAAAGCGATGCCACCCTCATAGACGGGCACCATCAAAAGGTGCGTCGCATGATGTGGGGATATGTTGTGATCATGGTGTGTGTGTGTGCCATGGGGTATTATCTTAATTTTGGCACAGGTAAGGCAGGTATGGACCGCTATGTCACGGAAAAGCTCATTCTACGGGAGCTTTCCTCAAACAGCCATGACCCTCAAATTCAGGTGTTGGCCGGGGATTATTACTATGATGCCGGGGCATTTGAAAAAGCCATATCCTTTTACCGCATGGCCATTGATAATGATCCCAACAATGCCCATGCTTTGAACAATCTGGCCTGGCTTTATGCCACCTGCACAGATCCGATTTTTCGGAACCCTGAAGATGCCCTTGTCCTGGCACAAAGGGCCCTGGTTCTGGACAACAGCCCCCATGTGCTGGACACCCTTGCCGAATCGTTTTTTATCAATGGCCGTTATGAGAAGGCCCTTGAGATGGCCACAAAAGCCCTGAAAATGGCCCGGGACAGAGAAGATTATTACCGGAGTCAGGTGGAGCGATTTAGAAAATATGTTAAAGGATGACAGGCAGTGATCATGCACCGTATGGGGGGCAGCCTTGCGCTATTGAGACTTTTGTTGAATTTTGCCTTGAAATACAGCTGATTGTCAAAAACATCAGAGTCTGATAAAAAAGCCAGGATCTAATAACATGAGCCTGACCTCGTTGTCCCGGCACCTGTGACGGGCGGCCTATATTATGACTAAGCCCGGATGATATCATTGAAATTATGGTTTGAGTAAGGCCTGCTTCTAATTTTGGTGTGCGATCAGCTTCTTAACGGACAAGCTGATTCATCTCAAAGATGGGAAGGCACACCGACAGAACAATAAATCCCACAACTACTCCCATGACAAGGATGATCAAGGGTTCCAGCATGGCGGTTATGGCGGTGAGAGATGTGTCGACTTCCTTTTCATAAAAGGCGGCTGTGCGCTCCAGCATTTTTTCCAGGGTCCCGCTTTTTTCCCCAACCTTGATCATCTGGGTGGCCAGGATAGGAAAGGCCCGGTGCTGCTCCAGTGCCAGTCCAAGTTCTCCTCCCTGCCGGACCTCGACCTGGGCCTTGGTGATGATGTTGAAAAGGACTCGATTACCTATGATGCTTTTGGCAATGTCCAGGGCCGTCAAAACCGGAACCCCATGTTCCAGCAGAGACCCCAGGATGCGTGAAAAGCGTGCAGCGGCTGATTTTTTCAGAAGAGAGCCGATTTTGGGAAGCATGAAAATGGTCCGGTCAATGCAAAAAGCCCCTTTCTCGGTTTTTTTGAGTAGATAAAACCCCATCATGATAATCAAAAAAATCAACACCAGTACCCACCAGAAGGATTTTAAAAAATCGCTCACGGTGATGAGAAACCGGGTGGGACCCGGCAACGTCTGATTCATATCGGCAAAAATACCCACCAGCCCCGGCACAATATAGGTTAGCAGAAACAACAGCACCAGAACCCCCACCAGGGCCATGAGAACGGGATAGGCAAGGGATGCCTGTATTTTTGACCGGGTTTCCTCCTGGGCTTCCATTAGATCTGCCAGGCGTTCCAGCACAATATCAAGGGTACCGGAAGATTCGCCAGCCTTAACCATGTTGATATAAATGGGGGTAAAAAGCGAGGGGTAAAGTGCCAGAGCCAGGGAAAAGCTGTTGCCCTCTTCTATGGCGTTTCTCAGTTTTGATATGACCTTGATCAACGCCCTGGAGCGGGTCTGGAGGATCAGGGTTTCCAGGGCCGAAGTCAGGTTAAACCCGGCGGATACCAGTGTGGCCAGCTGCCGGGTCATCATGGAAATTTCACCCCTGGAGATTCTGGAAAAGACCATTCCTCTGCTATCTGACCATTTGTTGCCGGTGTTCCTGGGTGTATTTTCGGCATTGATTTCATTGATGGCAATCAGGTAGACATTTTTCCTTCGAAGCAGGATGCCGGCGGCGGTTTTGCTGTCTGCTGTGATAAGTCCTTGTTCTTTTTTCCCCCTGTGGTTCAGGGCGGTGTATTCAAATGTGGTCATGGATGATCCAGGTTCTTTGTGTTGTTAATCGGACAGCTTTATTTTATTTGTCTGGGAGGTGCCCAGCTTGTGCCAGCTCTACTTTTTTTACCATCATGAGAAATAAGATCAAGGTTTAATTGCTCTCCTTATTCGTTGATGGAAAATCAGCCCCGGAAAATCTAATTATGGAACATTGAATCTGCAGGGGGGGGTAGACAGGTTCTCCTTGACAGCTGAAAGTGCTGTGGTAAATAAGGGCAATGGGGATATTGAGTTTTTAATATCCGTCACTTGAGACTCAAGACCCTGTAGTCATGACGTCAGAACCGAATATCCAGAATCCAGTACCCATTCATCTATTTATCCATTCACCCATAAATTTAAGGAAAAACAAATGATTATAATTTCCAACGTAACCTATCCACCGGAAAGTGCAAAGGAAGTGGCCAGAAGATTCTTAACAGCACCGGTGCTGCCGGACTATCTCATCAAAAAAGGCCCCTATATTTCTGCAGATGTCAAAAGGGGCATTCATTCCATTACCCTTTATGAAGTGGACAATGCACGACTTGCCCAGGGTCTTACCGCTGTGGGGGAAAGCATGGCCGTTTACATCGGTGTGCCGGGGTACAATTATGAGATCAAGACCTACCTTGAAATTGAGGAAGGCTTGGGAATGCTGGGTTTATAATTTGAGAGTCGTGCCCCCCGGCCTGCGGTGAGAACCATGCCGGACTTCCGGGGGTTTTGAGGGATTAATTAAAGGGGGGGCACTTCTACCACTCGATGTTCAAGTTTTTTCTAACAATTTTGCGAGAACGGGGTCAGGCTTGTGTTATTGGTGTTATCGACCAAAGCCGGGGGCAACCCGAAACGCCACCGATAATGCCCATAACGCAAGCCTGACACCTCCCCGTTATAAAAAACTTAAACATCGAGTAACAGTGCCCGGATCAGCTCACAGCCTTTATACCCAGAGAGACAATGGCGATCTAGTTTATCTGAATTGTGAAAAAATGCAGTTATCTCACTGAATGGGATATAAAGTTTTATGGGCTTCTCCGGTGGTGGTGCCAGGTTACACCTTGGCGGTGTGGGCCTCCGTGATTTCATCAAAAGCCTTGTTCATGGTTTTCACTGCCAGGCGGATGCAATGCTGCTTTTGATCGGGTATCTGGATCAATTTTCGAAAAATATCCCGATCGGTGATGGTGCGGGCATATTCTATGCTTTGCCCCTTGATCATCTCCATGGCCACCATGGCTGCGGAAATGGCACCGGGACATCCCAATACCTGGATTTTTGCGTTTTCAATAATCCGGCTGTTCATTTTCAGGAAGATTTTCATGGTGTCACCGCACTGACCGGTGAGTTCGCTCACATGATCGGCATCGGCAAGGCTTCCCATGTCCGGCTGGTTCAGGTAATAGTCGATGGCCGTGTCTGAATAGCCGGAGTCCACGAGCATTGCCCGGACGCTTTCATTGGGTTTGGCACTTATTTCCATAGTTGATTCCTGTTCCTTTCTTCTTGCTCACTCTTGTCTATTCTTGATCCGAGCGATGAAAAATCCCTGCGTAGCGGTCTGAGTTAACTGCCCAGGTCCTGTTTTTTCCTACACAGGCTTAAAATTCCGTCCAATGGACGGTATCATTATTGGGTATGCCAGCTTAATTTAAAGGCTGTATCCATAATTAATTTAAGGGCTATGTCCATAGTTTAGTGGGCACATCCACCACCGATGGCATGTCCTTTACATGTCTGACCGGGAAGAAATTCTGAAAGCTTTCCTTTATTGAGCAGGTCCAGATTGGCCTGGACAGTTCCTTCCATGGCCCGGTAAGTTTTAACGCCTCCTGCCGACAGTTTGCCAAGGGCACCTTTCCCGATGCCACCCACCACGATGGCGTCGGTCTTGACGTCTCCCAGGGCTTTTAATGGCTGGCACTGGCCGTGTGCGTGATCCCTGTCCTGATTTTCAAGGATGTCAAAGGTCTGGGTGTCGGTGTCCACCAGAATAAAAAAGGCCGCAGATCCAAAGTGATTGTATACGTCGCTGTTGAGACCATTTTCATTGTTTGTGGGAAATGCTACTTTCATTCTACTGTACTCCTGTGAAAAGGGTTTAGAGCCCGTTTATGTTCAATGGCGCATTCGGGGCAGAGTTGTCTGTATTTTTGCCGATTTTTGTTTCATGCCTTGGACTGGTAAGGCTCTCTTAGCCTGTCCCAGGCATTAACAAGATTGAGAAAAAGGCGTATTGAGTCGATAAATTATGTACGAAAAAATCAATGTCAAGCAAAGCCTTGCCGGTACTGTGATTTTGATTTTGACCATAAGAATGGGGCAGGGAATTTCTTTTGTTTTCTTTTTTTACAAACGAAAAAAACTTGTATGGCCGGACAAAAGATATTAAGCTGACTGCGGTATGGGAAGCTGGCCTGATTGTGATGGTCAGGTCCTGAGAATGGATGACTAACCCCGGGGAGCTTTTAAAATGAAAGTAATGATTTGTGGCAGTGACGGGCAGCTGGGATGGGACTGCATCCGGGTGTTTGAAGTTGACAATGACATTTTCCCCTTCAATCGCACCCAGCTTGATATTACCACTCTTTCCGGGGTACAGGCTGCCATGGCAAAGGTGATGCCGGATGTGGTCATCAACTGTGCCGCCTTTACCCAGGTGGACCGGTGTGAAACAGAACCTCAGACCGCGTTTAATGTCAATGTCCTGGGGGCGGAAAACCTGGCACTGACCTGTGCCCGGCACCAGGTAAAACTCATTCACATATCAACGGACTATGTGTTTGACGGAAACCGGGAGCCCCCCCTGTCCTGGTCTGAAACCGATGAAACCCATCCCGTGTCCATATATGGAAAAACCAAGCTTGAGGGGGAAAAACGAATTGCCAGGGCCTGTAAAGACCATGTAATACTTCGCACCGCCTGGCTTTATGGTGCCCATGGGGGCAATTTTCTTAAAACCATGCTGCGTTTGACCCTTGCCAATCCTGAAAAAGAATTCAAGGTGGTAAATGACCAGTATGGATCTCCCACATGGTCTTTGCGGCTGGCCCTTCAGATCCAGCGGCTGCTCCGGAAACAGGGGCAGGGCATCTATCATGCCACCTCGGAGGGCTATTGCTCCTGGTATGAACTGGCCTGCTTTTTTCTAAAAAAAATGGAGGTGCCCCATTGTCTGATTCCCTGTACCACCGCAGAGTACCCCACACCGGCAGCCCGCCCTGCTAATTCCATTCTTGAAAACAGACGTCTCAAGCTGGAAAACATCAATCGCATGACCGGCTGGCGTCACGGGGTGGAACAGTTTGTGTCCCGGTACCGCAATGAGCTGCTTGACGAACTCACAACAGATGTTTGATAGGTTTTGTGGGGTATTTCTTTCTGGACGTTGGATTCTGGGTAGTGGGCAGACCCTGTGTTCTCAAGCTAAATTGATCCTCATCAGCATGTTGAGAATTTAAGGAGACATATATGGATTCCATGATAAAACCGGATATTTCCGGATTTGAGAAGACCATTCGTGATTATGTTCGGTATGTGCTGGGAAAACCCATGGCCGATGCCGGTCCCACGGATCTGTTTAACGGTGTGTCCTCGGCGGTTCGTAAATTACTCATGGATATCCGCATTGCCACAGAGCAGCGCTATGCCGTAAGAGAGGTCAAGCGCATGCATTATATCTCCATGGAGTTTCTCACAGGGCCTCTTCTTGCCAATAATCTTTTAAACATGGGAATACTGGAAGATGTTCGGGAAATTTTGGACAATATGGGGCTGAATCTCGACACCCTCATGGAGTGCGAACCTGACCCTTCCCTTGGAAACGGTGGCCTTGGTAGGTTGGCCGCCTGTTTTCTGGATTCCCTGGCAAGCCTTGACATGCCGGGATTCGGGTATGGGATCAACTATGATTACGGACTTTTCAAACAGAGCATCATGGGTGGGTATCAGCGGGAAAAACCCGATAACTGGCCCAGCAAGTCTTCCCCCTGGCTCATTGCCAGGTCCGGTGAAAAATGTATGATCCCCGTGTATGGCCGTATTGTGGACACAGAAGATACCAATGGCGGGTACAATCCCATGTGGTCAGAATGGCAGCTGGTGGTGGGTAGACCCCACGATATCCCCGTGGTGGGGTATGGGGGCCACACGGCAAACCGTTTGAGATTGTTTTCTGCATGGGCCTCAGAGGATTTTGATATCCGCATTTTCAATGAAGGCGATTATTTCCGGGCCGTGGAGCGAAAGATAAACTCTGAAAACATTTCCAAAATTCTCTATCCATCGGATTCCCAGGAGGCAGGAAGGGAGCTTCGCCTGGTGCAGGAATATTTTCTGGTGGCCTGCGCCGTGCAGGATATCATTCGCATTTATTTAAAACAGCACGATGATTTCAGTAAATTTGCCGGAAAAGTGGCCATTCAGCTCAATGACACCCATCCTGCTTTGACGGTGGCAGAACTTATGCGCTCTCTTGTGGATGTCCATGGTCTGGAATGGGATAATGCCTGGAAAATAACCACCGAGACCCTGGCTTATACCAACCATACCCTGCTGCCGGAAGCCCTGGAAAAGTGGCCTCTGGCCATCGTGGAGAAGGTGATTCCCCGGCACTTGCAGATCATATACGAGATCAACCGGCGATTCCTGGAAACCCTTGCCGTTTCTTTTCCCGATGATCCCCAACGCCTCCAGCGCATGGCCATCATTGAAGAAGGCGGGGAAAGACATGTGAAGATGGCCCATCTGGCCATTGTGGGCAGTCATTCGGTGAACGGGGTGGCAAAGATTCATTCCCATCTGGTCAAGACCTTTTTGGTTCCGGAATTTCATCAGCTGTGGCCTGAAAAATTCAATAACAAAACCAACGGAGTCACCCCCCGACGCTGGCTTTTATCCGCCAATCCTGGCCTTGCCCGTCTTGTTTCAGAGGTTATCGGGGATGATTGGATCACCAATCTTGATGCACTGAAGGCCCTTGAACCCTTAAGGAATGATGCTGCTTTCATGACACGGTTTTCCATGGTGAAGCGGGAAAATAAGGTGCGACTGGCCCGCCTTATTAAAAAGACGGCCTACGTTGATGTGGACCCGGATTCGATCTTTGACATCCATGCCAAAAGAATTCATGAATACAAGCGTCAGCTTTTAAATATCATGCACATTGTGCACAGTTATTTCATGATCCACGAGGACGGCGTGCTGCCGCCATGTCCCCGGACCTATATTTTTTCCGGCAAGGCAGCCCCCGGGTATTTTATTGCAAAGCTTATTATTCGCCTGATTCATGGGGTGGCCGATGTCATCAATAAAGATCCCCTGGTGAACCAGTGGATCAAGGTGGCCTTTATTCCGGATTATAAAGTGTCCCTTGCTGAGATTATCATCCCGGGTGCCGATGTCAGTGAACAGATTTCCACAGCTGGCATGGAGGCTTCCGGCACCGGCAACATGAAGTTTGCCATTAACGGGGCGGTGACCATGGGTACCATGGATGGTGCCAACATTGAAATTGCCGACGCTGTGGGTATGGAAAATATTTATATTTTCGGTCATTCGGTGGAAGAGATTTCTGCCATGCGAAAAGACTACAATCCCGGGAAAATATTGACAGCCACTCCCCATGCCGGACGGGTGCTTGATGCCATTAATTCTCCCCGGTTCTGCGGCTGGGAATCCGGCATCTTTTCCCCGGTGTTTGACGCGGTGGTAAATCACGGAGATTATTATATGAATCTTGCCGATTTTCAGTCCTATGTGGATGCCCAGGCACGCCTGGCAACGGATTATGTTGACAGGAAAAAATGGGGGGAGATGACACTTTTGAACACAGCTCGTACCGGTATTTTCTCCAGTGATCGAACCATCCGGGAATATGCCCGGGACATCTGGGGCATTGAAAGTCAGATATGAAAATATATTTTTCCCTTGAGGTTTTTGCCTTGTCCATGTATTAAATAAACCGCTTGTATACAGTAAAGAAGATTCAAAATATAAAGAGGTGTAACATGGGAATACATGAGCGGAAGCAGAGAGAGAAAGAACAGCGGCGCATTCAGATCATGGAAGCGGCCAAAACGGTTTTCTCAGCCAAGGGATTCAATCGGGCAACCATGGAGGAAATCGCAGGAGAGGCTGAACTCAGTCCGGGAACCCTGTATCTCTATTTTAAAAATAAGGAAGAGCTTCATACCTCTCTTTCCATTAATATCCTTGAGTATCTCACGGATCAGATCAACACCTATGTTCATAATAAAGATATCGACGCCATGGCAAAACTCATGGCATTAAAAGATGTTTTTATAAAGGTGTATGAATATGACGCCATGGTGCTGATCAATCTGTTTCATCTCCAATCCGGTGAAACCCTGAAGAATCTGTCAGGACCGGTTTTGACAGAAATAGAAAAGACATCCGCCGATGCCCTTGGGGCCATTACGGCCATTGTTCAGGAAGGTCTGGATCAGGGGCTTTTTGTGGATCGGCACCCCGTGGCCCTGGCTGATATCATCTGGGCTACTTATTCAGGTGTGGTTTTGTGGGTGGACAGCAAGCGCCTGTTAAATAATGAGAAGGATTTTGTAAAGCAGACACTGGAAACGGCGTTTGAACTTATTGCCATTGGCTTAACACGTTCCTGAGCCGAGAAATCCGAGGTTGCGATACTTTAAAATGCCCGGGCCTGATTGATCCCCGCATCCTACTATGGATTGGGGGGAAAGTTTAGTTATGGATCATTTTCTGCATAATCTGTGAATGGTCTGGGCATGCCATTCTCCTCTCCCGGAAAATGTAGGGATTCCCCGTTTTTTCAATTCTTCAGCAATTTCCCCGAAGGTACACCGACTGTTGCGCATTTCCTGGATGATGTCAACAACCTCCGTTTTGGTGAGCCGTGATGCATCCATATCTCGGGAAGCAGTCGGGGCTGTGCTTTCCGCCGGGGAACCGGAAGACAGGGCCTGGGGGATGATTTTCCCGGTTAACAGATCATTCATATTATTAAAAAAACAAGTTATGGCCCTGTGAAATTTCATCTGGGTTTCAGCCAGTTTTTCTCCGGTTTCACACATTCTTTCTATGCTGGTGGCGATGGCCGCCAAATTGGCTTTGATTGCTGGCATTGACTGGTTCAGAGCATCTTTTTCCTGGGACAGATCGTCAAAATTACTGAGTTGCGATCCCCTGCGCTCTTTGTTTTTTCGTCTGTCAATGCTTGGGTGAAAATTACCTTCGGCACTTTTTCGGGTACCGGAACTGTGTCTTACTTTTGGGTTTCGTTGGGGATTCCTTAGATTTTTTAAAAATTCATTCATGAAACCTCCTGAAAATATGGCGATTATCATAAAGCATGAAGGGACCGGGTTTCACCGTGGGGGACTTGGTTACAAACATGGCAGTTGTTTAAAAAAATCGGGCTTTAATAAAACAAAGGCTGATCATGATGGATCATGAACTGCTTGAAGGCGTGGGCGGAAATGACAACCAAGGCCCATTTGATCAATGGATACAGTCTGTGCTGAAAAACGCAATGAGTCTGGATCATTGAATAGTGAACGATTTATTCTTTGTGGTTTATTTTTTTAATATATATGAATTTCTAAATAAGTCAAGCTGGAAAAATTGAAAAAAACTGGGAAATATGGATCTATTGTCAGAAGGAGCTGTGAGAGGGGAATAAAGGGCAGGCGTAAATGAAACCGGCAGCCCAGGGGCTGCCGGTTCAAATGTCATCGGGGAAAAGCAAAGGTGAACAGTGAGACCCTGTGTGCCGGTTTTGGTCAGGGGGTAGGTCCTGTCAGGAGTTTTTCTGTTTCTTTTTGGATACAATGATAGATATCGTCGTCACTGCCGAAAATATCAATGACATCCTTGTGGTTGATCAGTTTCTCAAGAATAAATGCGGTGAGATAAAGACTGACCACATTGGGATTCTGCACCAGGGTGCGAAAGGGTGCAATTTGGAAATCAATGTCAAAATCTTCGGCCTTGCACAGCGTGTCAAGGCATTTGGCAATCTGTTCCTGAATGGCATTCTTGCTAACGGTTTCCACAATGCCATTTTCCACCAGGGTCATGGACACCCTGTTGCTGAACATGTCAATATTTTCCCGGACTGCGTGGATGGCCCGGCCCTTTTCCCGTTCTTTGGATGATTCTATTTTTGAAAGCAGCTTGGCTTCCCTGTGTCCCACGTTAAATGTTTTACCCATAGCCTGTCCTTCTTATGGTTTTATGGAGCCTGGCTCCGGAAAAATCTTTTGCCAAGGCCGCAATATGTTAATCTTTATTTATCTCTGGCGAAGAGTATAATCGGAAATGAACATGGGTTACAAGATAAAAATCATATGGCTTCAATAATAATCTGGGGAAAGCTTTTGCGGTTGAATCTATTCATTCGTACCCTGAATGCAATTTTGTCAAAGTACACCGGCAGGGGTCGCTCCTTATCTATATTGAATTGAAACGCTTCAATGGTTGCGCTGATTCCAGAGGAGGATGTTTTTTCCAGGATCATTTTTCGATGTCTGTCGGCGATGATGACAGAGGATGTCACCTGGAGATTTGAGCAGTGAAAGAGGGGTTCGGGATTGTCTGTGCCAAAGGGGCGCAGGCCATCCACCTCGTTGATGAGCGCTTCGGTTATTTCATGGGGTTCCAGAACACAATCCAGAATTAATTGTTTTTTCAAGGGATGTTCCTGGACAGCCCGGGCAACCTTTTCTTCAAACATTTCTGCAAAGGCTGCAATGTTTTTTTCCAGAAGGGATATCCCAGCCGCCATGACATGGCCACCGAATTTTTCCAGCATACTTGTGCACTGGGTTAAAATGGCATGGATATCCACCGAGGCCACACTTCTGCACGAACCTGTGGCCGGAGTAGCTGCCGTGGAGATGAGCACCACCGGCCTAAAATATTTCCGTGCGGTTTTAGATGCGGCAATGCCCAGAACACCGGGATTCCATTTGTCATCGGATAGTACAATGGCCTGGCGATCCAGGATCTCCGGGTGTCGCACAATCTTATTTTCAATGTCCTCCACAATGCTTTTTTCCGTCTGCTGTCGTTTTAGGTTCAGCTGATCCAGCAGGGCTGCGGTCTGCTCTGCACTGCCTTTTTCCCGGGTGGTGAGCATGCCCACACAGATTTGTGCATGGGCCATACGCCCGGCGGCATTAATTCTCGGGGCGATGCGAAAGGAGATATCATCGGAGTCAAAAAAAGATGTATCCACCCGACTGACGTCGGCAAGGGCTTTCAGGCCGGGCCTTTTTCCCTGTTGAATTACCCGGATACCGGCGATGGTGAAAATGCGGTTTTCGTTTTTCAGAGGCACCATGTCCGCCATGGTGCCGATGGCCACCAGATCGCAATAACCCATGAGGTTGGGTTCTGTGATGGATGTCCAGAAATTTTGTTGTCTCAGGTATTGCCTCAGGGCAATGACAAGATAAAATGCCACACCCACACCGGCCAGATGATCAAGGAGGGAGGGGCAGTCTTTTCGTTTGGGATTGACAATGGCCACGGCCCTGGGAAAGGGCTGTGAAATCTCATGGTGGTCGGTGATGATGACGTCAATGTCTTCCTCGGCCGCTTTGGCCACGGCATCGTGGTTGTCTGACCCGCAGTCCACGGTGATGATCAGATCAATGTGCCGTTCCACGGCCATGTCAATGTGGACGGGTTTCATGCTGTACCCTTCCTGGGTCCGGTGGGGGATGTACCAGGAAACATCGGCATTTACATGGGTGAAAAAATCATGGAGTATGGCGGTGGCCGTGACACCGTCGGCATCAAAATCTCCAAAAATCAGAATTTTTTCCTGGTTGCAGAGGGCTGTATAAATGCGTTCCACCGCACAGTTCATGTCCTTCATGACAAAGGGCGGGGTCAGGTTGTCAAAACTTGGGGACAGAAAAGAAAAAGCGGCTTCCGGAGAGGTCATGCCCCGGTTGACCAGAAGTGCGGCAACGGCCGGATGGCACCCGATGATGCGGGAAATCTTTGCCACCATGCCGGGATCGGCAGATTTATGTACCCATTCCATATCCATATATTTTTCCTGAAAATGCCTTTTATATCTAATTGTCAGCATAAAGTCCAGTCATTACAAGTGATGGCAGCCCGGATGCCTGGGGTTTTTCATTGTAGACATCATTTGCGGGTACATGGAAGAATTTATGGTTTTAATAAACAGGGCTTCAGCCTGACTTCCCGTACACAGTAAATCATTAAAATGGCAATACGCCGGCCCCGACGTCTGCCCTGACCGGAACGGGTGACCGTCGGGGGGGCGGCGGTATAATACCATCTTCTATATTTGTAGTGTCCGACAGGACATGCACGTTATATAAAAATATATTGGTCAAACCTATTATTGATGTTATATTAAAGATTTTAGACTTTTTGCTCAAACACTTAGGATCGGGCAGGTATGAATACCATTATAAAAAAATATCAGGTGGAAAAAAGCCGCATCGGGTTTTTAAAATTTATTTTTGAGGCCCATGACGGGCTGGGGGTGTTGACCACCCTGGACTCAGGATCAGGGCTTGTGCGGTTTGCCATTGCTCCGGGGTGCCTCTGCGATGTGGAAGCCATTTTAGAAGATTTGAAAAAGGATGTGAAAATTAATGAAGTGTAAGGGCTATGTATATATTTATACCATCGGCTGCCAGATGAACACCTATGATTCTGAGAAATTGTTTGTGATTCTGCACAGGATGGGATACGAAAAAACAGATGAACTCAACGATGCAGACATCGTGATATGCAATACCTGCTCCATTCGGGAGAAGGCCCAGGAAAAAGCTTATAGTTTTCTGGGAAGACTTGCCGATAAGAAAAAGAAAAAACCCCATCTGGTGTCCATCATGGCCGGGTGTGTGGCCCAGCAGGAAAAAGACAATGTGTTCAAGCGCATTCCCCATTTGAATGTGGTGCTTGGTACCCATGCCGTGGACCAGCTTCCCCGCATCATTGAGGCGGTGCAGGCCGGTCGTACCCACATCAGTGAAACCCGGGAAACCCATGGTATTTTTGAAACGCCGCCCCGCATTGAACCTGACAAGGCGTTAAACAAAGTATCCCGCTTTGTCACCATTATGCAGGGGTGCGACAATTATTGCACCTATTGCGTTGTTCCCTATGTCCGGGGTCGGGAGCGAAGCCGTGCCCCGGAAAGCATTGTGGAGGAAATTACCCTTCTGGCCGAAACCGGAGTGAAGGAGGTGACGCTTTTAGGCCAGAATGTCAACTCCTATGGACAGAAAGAGGGCATCTGTTCCTTTCCGGAGCTTCTGGCCAGGATTAACAATGTGGCCGGTATAGAGCGTGTCCGGTTTGCCACCTCCCATCCCAAGGATTTATCCGACGAACTTATTTTTGCCATCCGGGATCTGGACAAGGTGTGCAACCAGCTTCACCTGCCGGTGCAGTCGGGGTCCAATGCCATTTTAAAAAAGATGCACCGGGGGTACACAAGGGAGATGTATCTGGAACGCATCGGCACGCTTCGCCGTCATTGCCCGGATGTGGGGCTTTCTTCTGATATGATTGTGGGTTTTCCATCGGAAACAAGGCAGGATTTTGAACAGACCCTGTCTCTTATTTCCACCGTTGGATTTGATGGTTTATTTGCCTTTGCCTATTCGGACCGGCCCAATGCACCGGCGGCGCACTTTTCCGGAGCAGTGGATGAGGTGGAAAAGATGGCCCGCCTCAACGAATTGCTTGCTCTCCAGGAAACATTTACAGAACAGCAGAATCAGGCCCTTGTCGGGAGTAAGCAGAAAGTACTGGTGGAAGGTAATAGCCTTAAAAAACGCCATACGGAACCTGGGGAGAGGGTCCCAGTATCCCAGATGACCGGGCGTACGGATACCGGTAAGATTGTCCATTTCAATGCCACGGGCGTGGCACCGGGAGAAATGGTAAATATAAACATAGTACAAGCCTATTCCCATTCCCTCTGGGGAACGCGTGAAGGGGAGTTATTACAGTGAAAATCAGATCCAGTAGAGAAAAGGTGGGTAGAAACAGCCCCTGTCCCTGCGGAAGCGGAAAAAAATTTAAGAACTGCTGCATGAATGGGGTGTCAGCCCCCATGACCTTGAAGGAAGAATATAAAAAGAAATTTGATATTACCCTTAAAGATCCCCATGAGATTGAGGGTATAAGAGCTGCAGGACGTTTGCTTATGGATATCATGGACAAGGTGGAACGCATGATCGCACCGGGGATTAAAACCGAGGAGATTAACACCCTGGTCCATGAAGAGACCCTGAAGGCCGGTGCTGTGCCTGCCCCCCTTAATTACCGGGGATTTCCCAAAAGTGTCTGCGTTTCCGTCAATGAAGTCATCTGTCATGGGATTCCCGGTGACCGGGTGTTAAAGGACGGCGACATCGTCAATGTGGACATCACCCCCATACTCAACGGGTTTTATGCCGATGCCAATAAAACCTTTTTTGTGGGCACTCCCACAAGGGAAGGAAAAAAAGTGGTGGCTGTGGCCGCAGAATCTTTGAAACGGGCCATGGAAATGGTCAGACCCGGGGGAAACCTCGGAGACATCGGTTGGGCCATTCAGACCTACGCCGAAGGCCAGGGATGCTCTGTTGTCCGGGAGTTTGTGGGGCATGGTGTGGGACTGGATTTCCACGAACAACCCCAGGTACTCCATTTCGGCAAGCGGGGCCGTGGGGTAAAACTGGTACCCGGCATGGTGTTTACCATTGAGCCCATGATCAACCTTGGAAGACGAGAGCTTCATATTCTGCCGGATCGCTGGACCGCCGTCACCAGTGATGCCTCTCTGTCTGCCCAGTTTGAACAGACCATCCTGGTGACGGAGACGGGGTTTGAAAGTCTTACCCCTTACGAATTATAAGTCCTTACGAATTTTTGGGCTTGATCACAACCTCGGCCACTCTTTGACCGTTGGAGCGACAACGGGAGCTGCCTTGTGTTATTTTCTTGTCCCTTTGCATAAAGGCAAAGACCAGCAAAGGAGCCAATAATGCAAGTTTCAGGTCCGTTAGAAGTGGCCGGTGTTGTGATCAGGCCTTAATTTTTCATGCTATGGATGGGAGCGGGAATTCTGCCGCCCTGTTTCACAAAGGAATCCCGAAGGTGTGCATGGGGAACGTCCATGATTCGGGCTTCTCCCAGAAGGCCCCCGAAATAAACCTTGTCCCCTGCCTTTTTACCGGGCACAGGGATAAGTCTTGTGGCTGTGGTTTTGTTGTTGATCATGCCGATGGCCATTTCGTCGGCAATGATTCCGGCCAGGGTCTCTTCTGTGATATGCCCGGGGATGGGCACCATGTCAAGCCCCACAGAGCACACGCAGGTCATGGCTTCAAGTTTCTCAATGGAGAGGTAGCCGTTGGCGGCGGCCTCGGCAATGTTTAAATCCTCACACACCGGAATAAAGGCACCGCTTAATCCCCCCACATGGGAGCTGGCAAAGGCACCGCCTTTTTTCACA
This sequence comes from uncultured Desulfobacterium sp., assembly GCA_963674605.1. Lineage (GTDB taxonomy): Bacteria > Desulfobacterota > Desulfobacteria > Desulfobacterales > Desulfobacteraceae > Desulfocicer. The sequence goes on from OY771474.1 coordinate 5,834,165, forward strand.
GCATCGTTTAACATGGCAAGGGCCGCTGTGGAGCCGGGTACCCCGATGCTGGTAAGGCCCAGGGCCTGGAAAATTTCACCGATGCTGTCCCCCACCGTGGGGGTGGGTGCCAGGGAGAGATCCACCACCCCGAACCGGATATTTAATGTGTCTGCCACCTCCCGGCCGATGAGTTCACCCACCCTTGTAACTTTGCAGGCTGTTGTTTTGATGATTTCGGCAATCTGCCCCAGGCGCAGGCCAGGGGATTTTTCCAGGGCACGTTCAATGGCCTTTTTCACCACCCCGGGGCCGCTGACGCCCACATTAATAACGGCATCAGCTACCCCCACCCCGAGATAGGCCCCTGCCATGAATGGCATGTCCTGGGGAATGTTGGCAAACACGCACAGCTTGGCGCAGGCAAGACCGTCATCATCGGCTGTCAGGGCTGCGGCTTTTTTAATGACCCGGGCCATTTCGTACACGGCATCCATGTTGATACCCGATCGGGTGGTGGCCACATTCACCGAGGCGCAAAGGCGCTGGGTTTCGGCCAGGGCCTGGGGAAGGGCATCCATGAGGGCACGGTCCCCCGGGGCAATGCCCTTTTCCACCAGGGCCGAGAATCCCCCCATGAAATCAATGTTCACGGTCTTTGCAATGTCATTTAAGGTATGGGCAATTTCCACCATCTGGTGAGCGGAAAAAGGTGCCCCCACCAGACCGATGGGGCTCACCGAGATGCGCTTGTTCACAACGGAAATGCCGTATTTGTCCCCCACGGCATCGCAGACCCTTACAAGATCTGTGGCATTGCGGAGGATTTTGGCACGAATTTTTTTCTTGAACACTTCAAGGTCATGGCTGACGCAGTCAAAAAGGCTGATGCCCAGTGTTACCGCCCGGACATCAAGATGTTCGTTTTTAACCATTTCTATGGTTGATATGATTTCCTGTTCATTAAACATGGGGTTTTCCTTGGGGGATGTAACCTCTCCCTTATCCGTTAACCAGGGGGAAACAATCGGCAGATAGGTCTGTTTTTTTCTGTGGATACGGGAAAGGATGCTCCAGAATTAAATTTTATTGATGGTTTCAAAAATATTTTTGTGCTGAATGGAAATATCCAGCCCCAGTTCCGCCGCTTTGGTTCTCAGGCATTCAAACAGGTGAGCCTGGTCGGTGGTGGGAGTCACGGCGATTTCATAGACCATGATATTGGCCGTTGGATCATCCCCCCCCTTGAACACCGCTTTCAGGTTGGTTACGTTCACCTGATGCTCGGCAATTATCTGGGTGAATCTGGCCACCAGACCCTTCTGGTCAGGACCGATGGTGGTGATAAGAAATGTTTCTGCAGCTACGGGGATCTGCGTTTCATCTGTCTGGGAAATCAGGTCCATGTAAATCTGAAGGCCTTGGGTGGACAGATCCCGTTCAAGTCTTTGATGCAGGGTCTTCATGTCCAGTCCCGGAGGGGGTTCCACAATGAAAAAACCTGAAAATTCGTTCTGCAGGATCATTTGGTTTACATTTTGAAGGTTGCAGTCAAGGGCGTATAAACTGGCTGATACCCTGGCGATGATGCCGGGTTTATCCTTGCCCAGAACGGTGATGATCAATTTTTTCATGGTTAAAACTCCTGAATGTACGTTTGTGCCCAGGTAATTCCGGGTCTGCATTATAAAACGCTTTAATAAACCATTCCGGCATGGAGGTAAACCATAAAAAATGATGTGCCCGGTGCTTCTGAAAGCTCTGATGCCTGTTTTACGGGGCTTTAAGCTGTCCATGGAAAAATATTGATGTTTGGGGGAAGTATGATTATACTTAGGCCTGATACCCCGGAGTTGTCATGAAGAAAGGCCGGTGTGATAACCTATTTATGTGGAGCATGAAATTTAAATGTCGGAAAAAGGCTGGTCATCGTTTGTCAGGGATTATAAGGTTGTTTTGTTAATTGTTATCATTGGTTTTTTCCTCATTGAACTGGAAATTCTGGTGATGGCGTCCATGAAATCAGGCAGGCAATCCTGGCTGAAGGTCCTGGGGGATGATGGACAGATCATATATGAGGTTAAGGGTTCTACACTGACCAACTTTAACAAATATTATTTTGAAAACACCTTCGGACCCCTGGATCAATATCAGGTGAAACTTTATACCAAAGATATCCCTTTTCCTTTCCGGGCATGGTTGTCCGCATCGGTGGGAATCCCGGTGGGCCTGATTCTTCTGCTGGCCTTTGTGCTCAAGGCGGCCAAGGCCCTGGTGCAGGATCAGGAAGAGGAAAGCCCGAAAGAAGATAAAACTCCCAGGGGCCGGGGGGAGACTCTCCTGTTCCGCATGGGCAAGCTTAATATCTTCATCATTGGGTTTTTATTGATCAGTGCAGTGCTGCTGTACTGGATTGTGCCCAACATGCTCACCTTTCTGGCCAAGGCAGGTATTGAAACCTTTGAGCATTATAAATATTTTTTCATGACCGTGCTGGGAGCCTTGTTTTTGCTGTTTGCCTGGTTCATGTACATGAAATATCAGCTGGCCCGGAAAAGTATGGATGCCCAGACCGAGATTCGTAAATTTGAACTCCAGCTGCAACATGAAAGACACTTAAGTGGTGTGCCCGCCCTGGGCTATGATGGCGGTGAAAAAACCCAGTTGATTGGATATGAAGATGGCGTTGTGGAAGAAGATACCACAGGAAATCAGACATGAAGATTATCACCACCCACAAGGGAACGGATTTTGATGCCCTGGCCTCCCTGGTGGCGGGGACGCTTATTTATCCAGGTGCCAGGGCTGTTTTACCCAACGTGATAAATCCCAATCTCAAGGGATTTCTTTCCATCCACAAGGATGTTTTCGGTTGTTGTTCACCCGGGGAGATAACCATGGATGATGTGACTTCCCTTGTGGTGGTGGACACCAATTGCTGGCGTAGACTGGAGGGTGTGGATGCCCTGAAAAAACGACGGGATATTCACATCACCATCTGGGATCACCACATGGATGGCGACATCAAAGCCCATGAGCGCCACCAGGAAAGCTGCGGGGCCAATATCACTCTGATGATCAGAGAGTTGAAGGCCCAGCGAAAACTTATAACCCCCATCCAGGCCACCCTGTTTCTCATGGGGCTTTATGAGGACACCGGTAATCTGACCTTTGCCTCCACCACAGCCGAAGATGCCCTTGCCGCAGCATATCTCCTGGAAAGAAAGGCAGATCTTCAGATTCTATCCACATTCCTGCGCCAGGCCTATGGTAAGCAGCAGAAGGAAATTTTATTTCAGATGATTCAGCAGGCGGCCCGCACGGAATTATCCGGGTATAACGTCAGCATTGTGTCCATGGACATCACCGGGCATATACAGAATCTGTCCATGGTGGTCCAGATGTACCGGGAAATTGTTAATGTGGATGCAGCCTTCGGCATTTTTAATGATGCGGAGCGGGATCGTTGCATGGTCATCGGCAGAAGCAACATAGAGGGGATCAATATCGGCGTTATCATGAGAAGCATGGGCGGGGGTGGACATCCGGGTGCAGGCTCTGCCTTGCTGAAAAAAACCAACCCCGATGTTATAAAAGAGATGGTTGTGGAGATGGTGAAGGGCAACCAGCATTCATCGGTGATGCTGTCCGACATCATGTCTTATCCGGTCACCACGGTTCATGAAGATACCAGTGTGGATGATGTGGCCATGATCCTGCGGGAAAAGGGCTGCACGGGCATGCCCGTGGTGGATGATGACAACCACATGGTGGGAATTATTTCCCGACGGGATTTTAAAAAAATTCGCAAGGACAGCCACATGCGATCCCCCATCAAGGCATTCATGAGTCGGGAGGTGGTGTCCATCTCACCCCAGAGCAGTGCCATTGATGCGGCACGCCTGATGATCAAGCATGACATCGGACGTATTCCCGTCCTCCATGACGGTGAAATCATCGGTATTGTCACCCGATCTGACACCATGCTTTACTTCTATGATATTCTGCCGGATTGATCAGGTCTTTATTTTCTTGTCGGCCCACACCGCCAGTTGTTCCCTGAAAATTTTGGAATTGTGGCGGATATCCACGGGAAAGCCCGGATGGATTAATATATGCTCAATGGCCTCAGCCAGGGGATGTTTGTCGGCCAGGGCATAAAGTTCATCCACAAGTATGTCGGTATTGGTTACACCGGGTTCCACTTCAATGCACATCACGGCCGTCTGCATGTCCCGGGGACCCACCCCTGTGAGGGCGCTTCTGAATACCTGGGGATGATTGTTGAACACCGCCTCAACGGGGATGGTGAAAAGCGGCCCCTTGCCGGTGAGCACCCGGTGGCTTTTTCTGCCGCAGAACCAGAATCGTCCCTTGGTGTCCCGCCAGGCCAGATCACCCATGCGGTGCCATGTGCCGCCGTCACCGTCTTCAATCTTTGCCAAAAGTTCGGCTCTGGGGTTATTAAAATAACCGGAGGTGACCAGGGGTGCTTTTACCACAATTTCTCCCACCTCACTGGTTTGCGTTTTCAGATCCTCATGCCATTGTGCAATGGGATCATCGGTGATGGTGATGATTTCAACGGGGGTATCACCAATGGGGTATCCCACGCACATGCCAAACCCCTGTTCGCTTAACCGGCGGGTTTCTGTCAAAATTTCCCGGCTGCCAATGGAGATGATGGGCACCGCCTCGGTGGCACCATAGGGGGTGTGGATCTCAGTGTCTTCATTGAGCATGGCGGAGAATTGTTCAATGTTCGCCGGGGTCACCGGAGCCCCTGCGGACACCACCCGCTTAAGGGATGGCAGCTGTATTCCCATTTCTTTACCGTATTTCCCCACCCGGTTGAGCAGGGCTGGGGAGGCGAACATATTGGTTACTCCCTGGTTTTCAATGGCTTCAATGATACGTTCAGGGTTAACCAAGGCAGGCTTTGTGGGGTCCATGTCGGGAATGACGGCGGTCATGCCCAGGGCCGGGTCAAACAGGGCAAACAGTGGAAATGTGGGCAGATCAATCTCATCGGTTCCAATGTTGAAATGCTCCCTGATCTGCCGCAGCTGGGCATCAAAATTACCGTGGGTGTACACCACCCCTTTGGCAGGTCCTGTACTGCCCGTGGTAAAGAGAATGGCCGCGGTTTCATGGCTTGCGGTTTCTGCCGCTGGAAACGGGGTCTGTGTTTCCCGGGCCAGCAGCTGATCAAGGCTCAGGCCTCCCCAGAATCTTCGTTTGCCCACGGTGACCCAGGTTTTTACGGTTTTGAATCGCCACGGGTTGAATATCCTTAAATAATGGGCCTTTTCAATGCCGATGAAGGCTTCAGGCTTTCCCTGTTCAAAACATGACAGCATGCGTTTTATCCCCATGCCCGGGTCCACCACCACCGGGACAGCCCCCACCTTGAAAAGGGCAAAGGTAATGGTGAAAAAATCTATGCCAGGGGGGACCATTAAGATGGTTCTGCTACCCCGGGTGATGCCGTTTTCTTCAAAGGCATAGGCCAGCTGATCCGTGGCCCTGTCCAGCTGAATGAAGGTTATGTGGCTGTATAATACCCGTCCTTTCTTGTCCCTGGAATGGGGCACCACCACAGCTCTTTTATAAGGAAATGCCTGTGCACTTTTTTTCAACCAGTAGGAAATATTCATAATGTCACTCATAAAATACCTGTTTCCGTTTTTTAAAACTTGATGACTATATTTTTGGCCGATGATCCGTCTTTTGTCCTGAAAATACCCGGGAGGAGCAGACCATGAATTTTGAGTATTTTGTTTGTTTTTCTAATTACATACCGCCTGTAAAAAAAACGGATTTTAGAATGTTATGTTACGTACCTGTGCCATCTATTTCAGATTTCATCTGATTTGTCAGTATTTTTTTTACTCTATGTCGGAAAATTTAGTTTCCCGGATGCCCCTGATACGCATTGGCCCGCCAACTGTGACGAGTGGTCCATGTTTTGACCCCTCTCCATTAAATGTCAATATAAAAAAACTTGATCATCAAGGATAACCCTTGAATTGAAAATTGGTTGATAATTTTCGTACAGGCGTTATTGTAAATGAAAATGATGAATAACTCAACGTTTCTACTTGCAAATCCGGGACATGATCACAACTACTGCTCATCGAGTGAATAATGTCCAGAAAACAGGGAAATTTAAACCATAAGGTGAAACCACTGCATACGCGTAAATCAATGGAATGGACCCTTCCAGATATTATGGATCTTGAATATTTTCTGGAGCAGGATCAGCACACACAAAAACAGGACGTCCTTAGAAAAAGGGATCGGACATTTTATTTAGACCGGATTGTGCCCCAACTGGAGGCATTGGATGTACCAGGCATGACGGATGGAAGGGCGGTAGCCCCGGGAAAACAGATTCTTTTTAAATGGCTTGAATTGAGGCGTTCCCAGGCAAGTGATGACCATAAAGAACAGATAATGCTTCCCGGTTCCATTTACAGGGAGGCATCCCCGCTTATGCTCTGGCTTTTTTTTCTGGGAGGCGTATTTCTGGGCCTCACGGTGGTGGCCTCTTTTTTTTCCTACGCCGGTTCCCGGCCCCTGAATATTTCTTATTATCTTTCCCTGACATTGCTGGGTCAGCTGCTCCTGCTTTTTTTATCCATGGCAGGTCTTTTTATGGCTGGAACTACTGGTGGCGCTTCCAGAATGCCTGTGTTGCAGCATATGTTCGGCGTTTTTGCCCACACCCTTGTGGGAAAAATAAAAGAAAAATCCTCAAGGCATATTCCCCGGGGAGGTCAGGATGCCATGGCTTCGGCACTGGGTCTTGTCCGGGCAAAACACCGGATTTACGGCTCTCTTTTCTTATGGCCCCTGTTTGTCCTGGGGCAGGTGTTTGCCCTGGGTTTTAACACCGGCGTACTTGTCACAACCCTTGCCCGGGTGGTGTTTTCGGACACAGCCTTTGGGTGGCAGTCCACCCTCAAGGTGGGACCGGAGCTTGTCCATGCGCTTGCTTCTGCGGTGGCCTTGCCCTGGTCCTGGCTGTTTCCTGCGGGTGTTGGTGTTCCCACCATGGAACAGATTGCCGGCAGCCGCATGATATTAAAGGATGGCATCTATCATCTGACCACTGCGGATCTCATCTCCTGGTGGCCTTTTTTGTGTCTTTGTGTCTTCTTTTATGGGGTTATCCCCCGCCTTGTCATGTTGGGTGTGGGGCAATGGATGAAAAAACAAAGCATTGCGGCCCTGAATTTTGACCATGCACCCTGCCAACGCCTTCTTACCCGCATGACCACGCCCCTTTTTTCCATTGATGCATCCATTGGGCCTTCACAGGTTTTTGCACCTGCCAGGGATACTTCCACCCATAAGAAGGGTTTGGTTGAAGCGTCCCACCAGGGCACTATTTCATGTGGGCGAGATAAGAAGTCCCCCCATGGGTTGGATTCCATTTTACCATTGAATCAGGAGGTCCCATCTCCCCTGCCCAAAGAAAAACAGGAGGCTTTCGGTGAAAAAATGGAATCGGAAGTAAAACTCAAACCTGAACCCGCAAAAAAACAGGCCCCGGACTCTATTTCAAACGATGGTGATCAGCATCCTCCACCCCCTTCTTTTTCTGCCCCCCCTTCGGGTTCCTTTTCCGATAGACTGCATAAGGCCCGTGGCGCTCTGGTCCTGATTTCAGAGGATCTGGCTGATACCATGGATATGGATGAGCTGGCCCGGCAGGTATTCATGCATTGTGGAGCATCCTTGGTGAGGCACCTTACCGTGGGAGAGGACGCTGACGCAGAATTGGAAATGATACGGACCATTTGCCATGACCACCGTGATATGACGGTTCGGAATGTCCCCAAGAGCGTCAAAAAGACCGCGCATGCGTTGTCCTCCGAAGGGGTTTCTGACCACCGGTATGAAGAAAATCCCGGTGTGATTTCATCCGTTGTATGGGTCCTGGAAGCTTGGCAACCCCCCATAAAAGAAAGCCTGTTTTTTTTAAAATCCCTTCGCAGGGATGTCGGGGAGAGCATGGATCTTGTGGTGGCCCTGGTGGGAAAACCAACGGCACACACAGTGTTTACACCCCCCGGAGCCATGGATCTGTCCGTGTGGCATAAAAAAATTGATGCCCTGGGAGATCCCTGGCTTCGCATTGAAACTCTGGAGGTAGTATCATGATGAATCAAGGGGTACCGGAATTTGCCATCATCGGTCATCCCAATGAGGGGAAATCCTCTGTGGTGTCCACATTAAGTGAGGACGACACGGTGCGCATAGGTCCCTATCCCGGTGAAACCACTGTGTGTCAGACTTTTCCGGTGGTGGTTGATGGAAAGGAGATCATTCGATTTGTGGATACCCCGGGATTTCAGAATCCCCGGCAGACCCTGGCATGGATGCAGCGGTATAAGGGGCCGGGCCATGGCATTGTGGATGCCTTTATTGACGCCCATAAAGATGACCTTGATTTCATGGATGAATGCGAGCTGTTAAGTCCCATTGCAAGGGGGGCCGGTATTATTTATGTGGTGGATGGTTCCCGGCCGTTGCGCAAGGTGGATCGTATGGAAATGGAGATCCTCCGGTTGACGGCCCGTCCCCGCATGGCCATCATCAACGCCAAGGACAGCGATATCCAGTATCTTGATGTCTGGAAAACCGAGTTTAGACGGCAATTTAATGCCATCCGCCAGTTCAATGCCCACCATGCCACCTATGCCGAGCGCCTGGAGCTGCTGGAGAGTCTGAAACGGGTGGATCAGGACTGGCAGCCTGCCCTGAATTTTGTCATTGAGGTGTTTAAAAAAGAATGGAACCAGCGGGTGTCCCAGACGGCGGACATCATTTTGCAGATGCTCGAAGAAATGCTCACCTTCACCCTGACGGCCAGTATAAAATCCGGCGGCAATGCTGAAGAAGCATCCATGAAACTTTCACAGACCCATCGGCACAAGAGCGAGGCCATGGAGAAAAAAGCCCATGCCGGCATCCGCAAATGTTTTAAGCATAATATTTTCAATCTCACCCTTCCCCCGGACAGCATTATCCATGAGAATCTGTTCAGCCGAAAAACCTGGCAGTTTCTGGGCTTGAAACCAGGGGAGGTGGTCCTGGCCGCCGGGATGGCAGGCGGTGCGGCTGGTGCGGCCCTGGATGTGGCGGCTGCCGGTCTCACCTTTGGTGTTTTTTCCACCATCGGGGGAATTCTCGGGGCGGGTTCCGCGGCTCTCAGCGGACGACGCATGGCAGATATCTCATTTAAGGGGGTACGACTGGGAAGGGATCAGGTCCAGGTGGGCCCCCCGGGAACCTTGCCGTTTCTCCATGTATTGCTGGATCGGGCCTTGATTTATTATGGCAGTGTTATTAACTGGGCCCACGGGCGCAGGGATATGGATGCCTGGGACGGTGCCGAAATGGCTAGCCGACTGAAAAAAGGCCATACCGCCCGCTGGAATTCCCATGATAAAAAAATATGCCGGGTGTATTTTGAAGCCATTATGGACAAAAAATCAAAAAAACGGGAAGCCGCCGTCAGGGCATTTCGAAGTCTCCTGGAAACAAAGCTGCACCAGATGTCGGCCGGTGATACCCAATAACTGCCATGTCGGCGCGTCGACACAACGAATATAGGGTCGTAGACGCGGAGCCAAATGGTATTATACCGCCGCCCCCCCGATGGGCAATGGGCCCGGACCGGAACTGTAGACAGTTCAATTGTCCGGTTCCTATTGCCCATCGGGGGGGCGGCTCTGCTGAGGTTGCCTTGGAGGCTGCCTTTTCATATAACCCACATGGCTGTGATTACCAGCCACAACGAAAATTGAAACTCTTATCATTGCAGTATGTTGGAAGGAGTTTCTTATAAAAAAAAACGCTGTTAACCCCAAACGAGGTGAATGTGAAACAATTCCAGTTGCTGAAACCCTATCTCATGGAACGGCGCTTCCATATCATTGCCGGCCTGATTTCTCTTTTGATTGTTGATCTGTTTCAGCTTTTTATTCCCCGGATTATTAAATGGGCCATTGACGACATCACCTTGCACACAGTGGCCCTTGGGGGATTGTTTAAGTATGGCCTTTACATTGCCGGGTCCGCCCTTGCCATTGGTGTGTTCCGGTTCTGCTGGCGGTATCTCATCATGGGAACGGCCCGGCGCATGGAAGAGGGAATAAGGGGGCAGTTGTTTGATCATATACAGACCCTGCCCGCCCGGTTTTTTGACACCACCACCTCGGGTGATATCATGGCCCACGCCACCAATGACATGGCCAATATCCGCATGGCCCTGGGCATGGGGATTGTGGGCTTGACCGACACCATTGTCCTTGGATGTGCCGCCATTTTTTTCATGGCGTACATTAACCTTGAACTCACACTTCTGGCCCTTTTGCCCATGCCCTTTATTGCGCTTTTTACCAAAATATTGAGCAAAAAACTTTTTCTGGCCTACCGGGAGGTCCAGGAATCCTTTTCCAATCTCATGGAGTCCACCCGGGAACGGTTTGCCGGCATTCGCATTATCAAGGCTTTTAATCGGGAGGACACAGAGGTGGCCGGCATTACAAAGGAATCCCAGGCCTACATTACAAGCAACATGAAGCTTGTAAAACTTCGGGGTATTATCTTTCCCCTGGTGATTTTTCTGACCAATGTCAGCCTTGCCATCATCCTTGGGGCCGGCGGACGAAGGGTAATTCTTGCCGATATTTCCACCGGTGATTTTGTGGCCTTCATCAGTTATCTCAACCTTCTGACCTGGCCCGTGATGGCCGTGGGCTGGGTGGCCAACCTGATCCAGCGGGGCAAGGCCTCCATTGACCGTGTGAATGTCATTTTAGATGTTCCCGGGGAAACGGTAAGGGAAGGAGAGGTATTTACCCCCCCACATATCCAGGGTGAAATCACACTGGACAAGGTTTCTTTTTCCTTTGATAAAAAGGTGCTGGACCAGGTGAGTTTCAATGTAAAACCGGGTACGGTGTTTGGCATTGCCGGTCCCCCGGGAAGTGGTAAAACCACCCTGGCGGCCCTTATCCCCAGGATATATGATCCCCAAGGCGGCAAGGTTTTAATTGATGGCATGGACATCGACCGGATATCCCTTGAAATTTTGCGGCAATCCATATCCTTCATGCCCCAGGAACCCTTTCTCTTTTCCGGCAGCATCAAGGCCAACCTTTTGTTCGGAGACCCCCATGCCGGTGATGAAAAGATAGAAAAGGCCCTTGCCATGGCGGGTCTTACACAAACCATAGAAGAATTTCCCATGGGCCTTGACACCCTCATCGGAGAAAAGGGCGTCATGCTCTCCGGGGGCCAGAAACAGCGCATTGCCCTGGCCCGGGCATTTTTAAAGGACGCGCCCATTTTAATTCTGGATGACCCGGTGAGCCAGGTGGACATGGGTACTGCCTCGGATATCATAAAAGTCATTGATGGTATGGCAGGTAAAAAAACCATTGTGATTATTTCCCATCGGTTTTCCATTTTTAAAAACGCAGATCATGTGGTGGTGCTGGACCAGGGCCGGGTGGTGGAGCAGGGAACCCATTTGCAGCTCATTGAACAAAAAGGATATTATGCCCGTTCCTGGCAGATGCAGGAGACCGAAGCGGCCCTTGTAAGGAGTGACTCATGAAATTCAACATCGGCGGACACCCTGAAGAAAAACTGGAAGAACAGAAAGATATCCGCCTTCTGGGCCGGTTTGTGCCCCTTCTCACCCGGAACAGATCCATGATTATTGCCTCTGTTCTGCTCATGGTACTGTTGTCGCTTCTTGACATTGTGGTGCCCTTTGTCACCCGGTCGGTGGTGGATGATTATATTATGCCTTCCATGGCACAGACAGATAAATCCCAGTATCTTCTGGGGGCCTTCTGGGGCGGGATTATTCTGTTCGGGGTGGCCCTGGCCCGGTTTGTGTTCAGCTTTGTGCAGATCATGGTGATGGAACTTGCCGGACAGCGTATGATGCACGACCTGCGCGTCAAGGTATTTTCCCACATCCAGGCATTGCCTGTGTCCTTTTTCACCAAAAACACCGTGGGAAAGCTTGCCACCCGGGTGACCAACGACATCCAGAACATGCAGGAGATGTTCACCACGGTGATTACCTTTGTCATGAAGGATCTTTTCACCCTCACAGGCATTGTCATCATTGTGGTGGCCATGGATGTGAAACTGTCCCTGGCACTTTTTTTCATTCTGCCCCTGGTGGTGCTCACCACCTGGTTTTTTTCCCGGCAATCCCGGGAGGTGTTTCGACGTCTCCGGGTGAACGTTGCTGAAATCAATGCCCTTTTTTCAGAATCCACCGGCGGTATTCGAGTGATCCAGCTGTTTTCCCGACAGAAACATATGATGGAACAATTCCGGGAGGTCAACCATGAAAATTTTCTGGCCGGTGTCAACCAGGTGAAGATATTCGGGCTTTTCATGCCGGTGATTGACCTGTTGAGTTCCCTTGCCCTTGCCATTGTAATTTTTTATGGCGGAGGCCGGGCCGTGTCCGATGCCCTGAGTCTTGGAACCCTGGTGGCCTTTATTTCCTACACCAAGATGTTTTTCCGACCGGTGCGGGATCTGTCGGAAAAACACAATATTCTGCAGAATGCCCTGTCCTCCGGGGAGCGTATTACCCAGATTCTGGATAAACAGGTGGATGAGATCGGGGGCAGCCTTTCCCTTGACAGACTTGAATCCCTTCGATTCCAGGATGTGGGATTTGCCTATACTCCGGGGGAGGAAATCTTGAAAAATGTGTCCTTTGAAATAAAGGCCGGCCAGTCCCTGGCCATTCTGGGGCCCACAGGGTCCGGAAAAACCTCTCTGATTAATCTCATTGTGAAATTTTACCCAAGAACCCATGGGTATATAGAGATCAACGGCAGGGACATTGACGACTATGCCACCTCGGCTCTCAGGAAAAAAATCGCCCTGGTCACCCAGGACCCCTATCTTTTTTCCGGCACCATCAGGGACAACATCATTCCCCCCGGTACGGTTATGGACCCGGAGGCACTGAATGCCATTCTGGACAGATCCCATGTGAGTACCATTGTCAATCAGATGCCCCGGGGGCTTGATACCCATATTTCCCAAGGCGGAGCATCCCTTTCCAGCGGTGAACGTCAGTTGATTTCCATCGCCCGGGCCTTTGCCTGCCGGCCGGACTTGATCATCTTTGATGAGGCCACCTCCTATGTGGACACAGAATCCGAAGAAAAGATCCGGGTTGCCACGGAAAAGTTAAAAGAAAACCGTACCTCCATAACAATTGCCCATAGATTGAGATCTGCCATGACCGCCGATATCATCATGGTATTAAAGGCAGGGAGGATCATTGAGTATGGAGATCATGCGGCCCTCATGGATAAAAAAGGATTTTATTATCATTTCCAAACCCTTGACAAGGACTGATCTGTGAGCCCCTCTCCCAGTGGCAGGTGTTGCGGTTAAGCCCAAAAAATGCCTTAATTCTATTGAAATAGCCCGGCATTTGACATATATACCCCTTGGAAGCATAAGCTTGATGGGGCAGTTATCTGTTATTTTGACCACTGCGGTCGGCGGTCTGCCCACAACCAATGTTTTAAAAAAGGCTTTATCACAAGATCGATCACCCGTCATAATTGGCGGCTCAACGAAGTATGTACGAATACATGGGGAGTATACCTTGAATATAACAGGCATTGTTTTTCAAACCCTTGGTGGACTTGGGCTTTTTATTCTTGGCATGAAAATGATGACCGAGGGACTGCAGGCAGCTGCCGGGCAGAAAATCCGAGCCATCCTTGAAGCCATATCCTCCAATCGGTTCCTTGGGTGTCTCACCGGAGCCGGAGTAACGGCCATGGTTCAATCTTCATCTGCCACCACGGTGATGCTCATCGGATTTGTCAGTGCCGGTATCATGTCTCTGGAAAATGCCGTGGGGGTGGTTATCGGGGCCAACGTGGGTACCACCATCACAGGTCAGATGATTGCCTTTAAGCTGACCAAGGTGGCCCTTCCCGCCATTGCCGTGGGCGTGGGATTGAAATATTTTTCCAAAAAACGCGCCTATCGCCATGTTGGTGATGTCATACTGGGATTTGGGCTCTTGTTTTACGGCATGACCGTCATGAAACAGGGGCTGGCCCCCATTAAAACCGACCCGCAGTTCATCTCTTTTTTCACCACATTTTCCACGGAGAGCATGGGGGGCATTCTGCTGTGCGTTGCCATGGGGGCATTGCTCACCGTCATGGTGCAGTCTTCTTCGGCCACGGTGGGGCTTACCATGACCCTTGCCACATCCGGCCTTCTTACCTTTCCCACGGCCCTGGCCCTGGTGCTTGGCGAAAATATCGGTACCACCATCACGGCCCAGCTTGCCACCATTGGATCAAAAAATCTTGAAGCCCACCAGACCGCCAATGCCCACACGATTTTTAATGTGGTGGGGGTGGGCATTATTTTGCTTATTTTTCCCATGTTTGCAAGCGCTGTGGAAGTATTGTCATTGAAAATTGGTGCTGGACCGGTGGATCTTCTTGTGGATGGTGAGTATATCAATGCGGCCCGGTACATTGCCAACGGTCATACCCTCTTTAATGTGGTCAATGCGGTTATTTTTTTGATGTTTCTGCCCCGGCTGGTCCAGTTGACCATTTTCCTTTCCCCCCGGGGAAAAACTTCCAAGGAACGCTATCAGCTGCCGGAATTTGACACCCGTTTCATGGATTCCCCCATTGCCGCCCTTGCAAGGGTAAAGTCGGAAATCATTCGCATGGCGGACTTTGCCCACATGAGTCTTAGAAAAACCTCCACCTGTCTCAAGGTCAGGGATGATGATATCCTGGGGGAACGAGAAGTCATTGAAGAGCATCTGGATTCGTTTCAGAAGGTGATCATCAAATATCTTATCACCATTTCCCAGGGTGAAATCAACCAGCCTGAATCCATTGAAATCTCAGAAATGATACGCATCACCAATAACATTGAACGTCTGGGCGATTCCATGGAAAACGTCTCTGAAACCCTTGAAAAAATGTACGAAAGCGGATTTAAGTTCAGTGAGGAGGCCATCCAGGATCTGGTGACCATTTCCGATGAGGTGGATCATTTTCTGGGCTTTGTCATCCGTGAAATGAACGAAAAAACAGAAGGGTTTTACCAGAAAGCCCTGGCCCAGGAAGATCTCATTGACCAGATGCGGGAAAAAATGCGGGCCACCCACATTGCAAGACTCCAGGCCAGCAGCTGTTCCGTTGACACCGGTGTCCTGTTTGTGGCTCTGATTTCCTATTACGAGAAAATGGGGGATTACTGCTACAACATTGCCACCGGCACCAATCGGATTTTGTAATCCCGTTCCGTCCGTGGCTGTTAAATAAAAGGATAAAAGCCTCCGTGATTTCAGCCTTAAGGCAAAAGGACCCCTCTCCTTTTGCAATTTCAAATATCAGGCGATTCATTGCCTTTCGTGTGCTGTTTAACTCAAGATTTTACTATCCGGTATTTACGATTCTCTTCCTTGATTTTGGGTTGAGCGTGGCACAGTTTGCCGTTTTAAATGCGGCCTGGGCCGCCACCATTGTGCTTCTGGAGGTGCCCTCGGGTGCCCTTGCCGATGTCATTGGTCGAAAACAACTCCTGGTCTTTGCCACGTCGGTGATGGTGGTTGAAATCGGGATCATCGCCTTTGTTCCCCTAATGAATCCCGGGGTCATATTTTCTGTTTTTCTGGTGAATCGTATTCTCAGCGGCGTTGCCGAAGCTGCCGCAAGCGGTGCCGATGAGGCCATTGCCTATGATTCACTCAAGGCACGGAACATGGAATCCCAGTGGGGCAGGGTACTGGATCATATGATGCGGTACCGGGCCGTGGGATTTATCTTTGCCATGACCATGGGGGGTGCCGTGTATGACCCGAATCTTATGGAAACGCTTTGCCGCATGGTGGGGTTTGATGTGCATTTATCCCAGGAAATAACCATGCGGTTTCCCCTTTACCTTACCTTTCTTATGTCCCTTTTTGCCCTGTGGTCGACCCTTGGCATGGAAGAGATTTGTTTTAATGATGCATTAAACGAGGTATCCCATTCCCCGGAGAGACAGGGGCTGAATGGAGAGAAAAAATCTTCATCCGGAAATAAAGGAGTGCTGTCTCCTGCTCCGCTAAAAACAGATGAGTCCGTGCCTGTCCATACCTGGATACAAAATCTGAAAAAGGCCTTTGCCGCTACGTTCATGGCCGGGGGATGGATCCTGAAAAATCCCTTTGTGCTGTCGGTGATGCTGTTTGGCATGGTGTTTGACGGTGTTATCCGTATGACCATCACCTTGTCCAGTCAATATTATCGACTGGTGGATATTCCGGAATCCCTTTTCGGAATCATTGGATCACTGTTGGCCCTGCTTGGCATGGTGATTCCCCGGGTGGCCCTTGCCATTGTTGAAAAAAGAAGCCATCACACGGCCCTGGTGGTTACCACGCTATTGGCTTTTTCCGGATTGTGGGGCATGAATTTTTTCTGGCCTTATTATGGCCTTTTGCCCGCCGTGCTGGCATCCTGCGCCATGTATTTCACCGGTTTTTTTGCAAGCTATTATATCAACCGGGAAACCGATTCCAGGCGTCGGGCCACGGTGCTCAGTTTCAAGGGACTGGTGTACAATATTTCCTATGGGGTGCTGGGTGTCTTGTATGCCCTGGTTTTAAAGTTTGAGCGCACCGGGCTTGAAAAAATAATCCCGGACACCCAACAGCTGGAAATTCAGGTCTTCAAGGATGCCTTTGTTTCTTTTCCGTTGCTTTTCATGGCGGGTATGGGGGTGGTGGGTATTTTTTCTTACGTTATGTTTAAAAAATTACGGACTTGATCAGGAATCACGTGCTTGGTCACAGCATGGGCCAGTTTGGGGTGGGCTCAGGCTTGCTTGAAAGTCAGATTCATAGAATGCGATGATGATACCGGGAAGATAGGATTTTGTCCCATCGCTTAATATTTTTCGGGGGTAAAAAAACATGTTGGATTTAAGAGATATCAACGAAATAACCCATGGAAAAGGCACTCTTTTAGATACGCTGGTCGCATACATAGAGGCTAAAAACCTTAATTTTATCGTGGCCGGGGGAGTACTGCTCAATAAACGTTACCAGGTGCTGGGCCGGGAAAAGGTACAGGATTACCTTACGGACTATGCCGGGTGTGATTTTTCCAGGATCAGCGTTTTTAATGGAAAACCGGCGGTGCCCTTTATGGCGGTCCATATGGATGAGGCAGATACTGCCACAGGCCGGGTGAGGTATCTCATTGATTTCAATGAGGAGGCCACACAAGGCACTGCCAGTCCCTTTTACAGCAAAATGCTGGGGGCCTTTGCCACCAATTTCTTTGCGGCTCAGCCCCGGGTGCAGAGATTGTGGTTCCCCTTTGAGGTTCAGAATCTGGTGGGCAGCAACATGAAAATTGAGAACCGGGATTCGGGCACCTTTATCCTCAAATGAAGAATTTTACCTCAAGAATCATAGGGGAGTCACCGGTTTTTAAATTTATCATTTTTCCGGGGCTGCATCCATATAGTGCAGTAACCCGGAATTTATAAATGGTAAATCAACAAGATCTGACCCCCCATCGACAATGCCGCCTCCGACCGGGAAAATCTGCCACCTATGCATCTTCACTTAAACCGAAGTTTAATGCCGGACGCGGTCTCCGCGATGCTGAATCCAAGGGGACGCAGCAGTTCAAATATTGGACGACCAAAGTAAAACAACTCCTGTGCAACAGAAAGATGAAACATATCAACGGACTGAATGCGGTGGGTAATCTCTTTGTTGCAAACCCGCTCAAGTTTTTTGATGGTGTTTTTGGAAGACCGGCTAATTGTCTGGGAAATTGACCTTAAGTTGCCCAAAGGAAACAGAGACTCATGTTCAATCAGTCTTTTTCTCAACGGACTGGTTTCCTTTACAATATCCTGTCTTGAAAGAAGGTCCCTACCAGCAATTTCAAGAATTTCCTTTGTATCCCAGCATTTAAGCAACCCGCAGGCAATGGGGCGATTGCCATAGATGGTACATTCGTTTTGCTTCACGTCGTAAAAGGTACATGCCCATGAACCCTTTGAGCCGCTGATTTTTATGAATTCAGCCTTCACCGGCTCAATGGCGTTTTTCACCGGATCATGGGCCAGTTCACCTTTTCGGATGGTGATCAGATCATCAATGATTAAAAGCCCTTTTTCTATTAATGGCAGGTCTTTACCGTGCAATGCAGGCCCACCGTTTTCACAGCAGGTGCCGCAGCGTTTACATTTTTTTTGTTGACTTATGTCCATTTATATCCTGATCAATAAAATTGTTTAAAGATTGGGGCTCCATGGGGTGACTTAAGCCCAAAAAATAAATTTCACCATCGGCATTCTTCATCTGCCGGTTAGACTTCTTGGAGCAAAAATCCCATTTTTCGGGAAGTATTGATCTAAAAGTGTAAAGTACTTTGGGGCTGAAATGGAGGATACTTTACCATCATATCTTTATTCTCTGTGTGTGCATAGAATTAAATTGTTTGTCACATCATGCATGGATTCAAGTTGCAGTCATCCACCATGGGTTGTGGCGACAATGGAAATTCAGCCTTTTTACGAACTCAGCATATTTTGCTTGACAAAATCAGAGAGGGCGTTCAAACCTTAACGGTTTATACTTTTTATTGACAAAAGTTTTTTCGATCCTATAATGCATTCGAAAATATGGATGCTTTATCTAGACTACTGAAAATTCTATATTTCTAAGACTAAAAATTTGGGGTTTAACCACAACACCGGTCACTTGAGAAGGTGTCAATCGGTCAGAATCGGTCGGTGTTGTGATCAAGCCCAAAATTTGCAATCCTTAACCGTGACTGCAAATAATTTTTGTCATAAACATGCAACATTGAGGTAAGAAATATGGCATTGTTTGTAAAATCACAATTAGAATCGAATCCATCATTGAAAGAGGAACCTGATTCCACTTTCAAACCCATTACAGACGTTGACAACACTATTTTCCCCGGACCGTCATCCTTTTTAAAAAACAGGGGTTCCGGGCTTTTCTTAAAGATAAAAAATAAACTGGCCGTCTTTTTATGTGTGGCCATTGTTTTGCTGGCAGCCCGTTTTCATGGTCCTTCCATGGCAAGTTTCCTGAAAGGAAGTTTCTGGGGAGAAGTTTTCATGGGGGTTTGTCTGATGTTCCTGGTACTTGTATTTGCAGAACTTGTGTGGCGAATCGTTCTGGTGCTGATGTACAGGCCCATTCCCGGCGGCACAGATGAAGAGCTTCCGGCATGTACCGTGGTGGTCCCGGCATATAATGAGGGAAAACAGGTACTGCTGACCCTTCAAAGCCTTGCGGCCAGTGATTATCCCATGGATAAACTCAGGCTGATTGCCGTGGATGACGGCAGTGTGGATGATACCTGGCAGTGGATTGTAAAGGCAAAGGAAATCCTGGGAGACCGTTTGATCACCATTAAACAGCCTCGCAATATGGGTAAACGCCATGCCCTGTACGCCGGATTTCAGCAGAGTGTGGGAGAGGTGCTTGTCACCGTGGACAGCGACTCCACCGTTGATGCCGAAACCCTGAGAAACCTCTTAACCCCCTTTGTCAAAGATAAGAAAGTGGGGGCCGTGGCAGGCAATGTCAGGGTGCTGAACATGGACCAGGGAATCATTCCCAAAATGCTGGACGTGGTGTTTGTGTACAGTTTTGATTTTGTCCGCGCCAGCCAGAGCATGGTTAAGGCCGTGATGTGTACCCCGGGGGCTTTATCCGCCTACCGAAGAGGGGTGGTGATGGAAATTTTGCAGGAATGGCTCAACCAGACCTTCTGCGGACAAGCGGCCAACATTGGTGAAGACCGTGCCATGACCAACCTGATTCTGCGTGAGGGATATTATGTGCTGTTTCAGCAGAACGCCAGGGTTTACACAGAGGTGCCCGTTAAATATGTGAACCTGTGCAAAATGTACCTTCGATGGGCCAGGAGTAATATCCGGGAAACCATTGCCATGACCCGGTTTATTTTTAAACCCTTCCGTGAAGGCTCAAAACTGGGAGCCAGAATAAACCTTATTTCCGGGTGGATGGCCTTGACCAAAGCCCAGATCTTTCTTTTGATCACCTGGGGATTTATTCTGTGGCACCCCATGACCTTCGGGGTGAACACCCTTATTGGTATTCTTATTTCTTCAAGTCTGGCAGCGGCCATCTACGCATGGAAATTTAACAGCTTTTCTTCACTGTGGGCATTTGTCTATGGGTTCTATTTTTTCACAGCCTTGTTCTGGATCAGACCCTATGCCCTGATGACACCCCATAAGGCAGGATGGCTCACCCGTCAGATAAAATCGGCACCGTCTGCGGTGGCAGACCCTGTACCTGTGATGGCAGATCGGATACCTGCCATGCCGGTTGGGGGGGAGAACAATATATTTTTGCAGAAAGTTAAAACTGCGGCATGATGTGCAGGGACCACCGAAGGTTCTGGGCTGGGGAGACAGGCCATGTTGTGAGCTTCCTTTTTCAGTTTTTGGTGTGCCAGGTGATTCTGCCATATAGGGTATAAACTCAACTTTCGGATTTTATTTCAAGCCTGACCCCACCACGAAAGGCGGACACCGAAAGTTGAGATATAAAAAAAATCCCCCCATGTTTCGTGCATGGGGGGATTTTTTTTCCTTTGATCATCGCTTGTAAATTTCTGGATATTTAGATTCTTATCTCTGATCTTCGTGTTGTTTTGGCAAGGGAATCACAAGAGGTGCATTCCCATTTTCCCGGTTGAGTCTCAATATGGTTTATCATTCATAGTTGGTGGGGCCAACGGGGTCAGGCTTGTGTTATTGGCGTTATCTTTTCACAGCCTGTGCAAACGTCAAAACCAACGATAATGCCAATAACGCAAGCCTGACCCCTCTGTGACTAAGCGTTTAACCGGGAAAATGGGAATGCGCCCATCAGAAGACTTTTTGGGTTCTGGCTCGTCCAGGTCAGGAAAAAGTAATCAGATCCTGCTTCCGCACCGATTGTCAACCCTGGCAGAGATTATCCCGGGTTACTGAAGAAGTCCAGGCAGCCATGTAACAATCCCGGGAAAGAGAATAAGAAGGGCAATGGTCACAAGATAGGCGGGCAAAAACAGGGTTACCCCTTTAAACACCTCTGTCATGGGCACATCCGAGGCCACCCCTGCCACCACAAAGGTGGTGGCCCCCACCGGGGGTGTGACAGCCCCCAATGTGGTGATCACCGTGATGGTGACGGCAAACCACACCGGATCATATCCCATTTGAACCGCCAGGGGAAAAAAGATGGGAATGGTGATTAACAGAAGGGCCAGGGCATCCATGATGGCTCCGCCTGCAATGTAAATAAGGCTGATAATGAGCATGATGCCCCAGTCGGGCAGATGAAGGCCAGCCACAATATCGGCCAGGTCAAAGGGAATCCGGGTGATGGCAAGGAATCGGCCAAATATCATGGCCCCGGCCACCAGCATGATGACCATGCAGGATATGCGAAGGGTGTCCTTTACTGCTTTGATGAAGTTTTCAAGGGAAAGGGTGCGTCGTACCAGGCTGATGACAAGGGCAAAAAAAGATCCGGCAGCACCGGCTTCGGCCGGGGTGAAAAAACCCGAATAAAGGCCCGCCATGATTAGCAGAAACAATATCAGCATCTCCGCCCCGCCGCTTAATGAATTGATTCTGTCCTTTAATGACCGTTTGGCCACCACCGGTCCCCATTCCGGGCGCATTCTGCATATCACCGAGATGGACAGGGTTAAAAGCAGCGTCAATAGGACCCCGGCTCCGATGCCCCCGTAAAAAAGCCTGGCAATGGATTGCTCCGTGGCAAGACCGATGATGATCAGAACCACACTGGGGGGGATCACCACCCCCAGTGTGGACCCGCAGGCAATGGCTCCGGTGCTCAGGCCCGGGGCATAGCCGTATTTTTTCATCTCCGGCAGTGCCACCGTGCTCATGGTGGCTGCCGTTGCCGTATTGGAACCGCAGATGGCGGCAAAGGCACTGCAGGCCATGACCGTTGCCATGGCAAGCCCCCCCCGGATGTGTCCCACCCAGGTATGGGCGGATTTGTAAAGCCGTTCATTCACCCCGGAATAAAAGGCAATCTGCCCCATGAACACAAACAGCGGAATCACCGTCAGCCCATACTTGGAGCATACATCCCAGAATACCGAGCCTGCCATGTTCATGCCCGCCTGGATACTGATGACGTGGCAAAAGCCTGCAAATCCCACAATGGCCATGGAAAATCCCACGGGCATGCCAAGGAAAAAAAGAATGAAAAGAAGTGCCAGAATACCGGTAACACCGATGAGTGCAAGGCTCAAGATGGATCTCCAGATGGTTTGAAAAGTTCAAGGATAATCAGCAGAACAAGGTAGGCTGCACCAAAGGCAAGCACCAGAATAACGGGGTAGTAGGCGATTCTCAGGGTTTCTGACACCTCTTCCACAGCCTTTAAATTCAGGGCATTTTTCACCAGCTGAAAGGAAAGCAGTGCGAAAAACACGATGGTCAGAAGTGAGTTGATTCTGCGGGCGGCCCGCTGCACCTTGGGGGGAAACCGGTCAAACAGGATGCTCACATAAATGTGCTCTTTTTTTTCATGGGAATACCCAAAGGACAGGGCAAAAATAAGTGCCCCCATGAATCCCATGACTTCAAAGGTTCCCCGTACCGGCATGCCAAACTGCCGTAACAGGATATTGGCGCAGGTGAGACAGATCATCATGATCAACGCACAGCCTGCCATGGCCAGCTGTATCCGGGTGAATTTTTTAAATAAATCAGTCATAATAATTCTTTTTCTTATCTGGCAATCAAGGCAGAAATGTCATCCACAATGGCTTTTCCCGGAAAACCCTTTTCCTCGGCCTTTGTGATCCATTTTTCCGTGATGGGGACCAGGGGGGCATTCCAGGTTTTTACGCCGTCAGCATCCAGGGTAATCAACTCCACCCCATGGGTTTCCTTTGACCAGGCAATGGCGTCGTTCACATGGCCATCCATGTAGGTACCGGTCCATTTTGCCTGCTCCCGTGCCAGATCGTCCATGACTTTTTTTACATCATCGGGCAGGGCATTCCATTTTGCCTTGTTCATGATGACAGCAAAGGGATACACCACGGTGTTGGTCATGGTGACATACTTGCAGTCTTCGGCAAACTTCAGATCTTTCATTACCTCAAGGGAAGAAAAAAGACCCTGGACCACGCCTTTCTGCAGGGCTTCCGGGGTGGCGGACATGGGCATGCCGATCTGGTTGGCACCCCAGCTTTTAAGAATTTCCGCAGCGCCCCCCGAGGCTCTTAAATCCATGCCTTTAATATCTTCCAGGGTTCTCACCGGCTGACGGCTCATGATGTTGGTGGGGGCTGTGGTGAAAAGCGTCAACACCTTTACCTTGTCAAAGGCGGCGGGTTTGTATTTTTCAAAAAGGTCAAACAGCACCAGGCTGCCGGTTTCAGAATTGGGAATGCCAAGGGGCAGACTCACGCCATTGGTGATGACAAATCGTCCCGGCTGGTAGGCCATGCATATGCAGCCAATATCTGCCTGGCCCGCAATGACACCGTCCATCATGCCCTTGGCTCCCAGTAAGGTTCCCCCGGGAAAGGTGTTTATGGCCACACTGCCTTGGGTGCGTTTTTCCACTTCGGTTTTCCAGCGTTCCATTTGAACACATGGAAAGGTGGGGGCCGGTGGAAAGTTGGCATAATTTAACTTGGTGGTGCCTGCAAATGTAGTGCCGGGCATTATGGGAATGATGGTGAGCATTGCAAACAATGCGATGAGGATTTTGCCAGATAAGTGCTTCATGATTTCTCCCTTGGATGGGTTAATGGGTTTTGGGTGCTTGGTTCTGGGCCATACCTGTTTTTTTTTATATGAAAAGGTAGCCTTCAAGTCTACCTCAGCAGAGCCGCCCCCCCGATGGGCAATGGGAACCGGACAATTGAGCTGTCTACAGTTCCGGTCCGGGTCCATTGCCCGTCGGGGGGGCGGCGGTATAATACCATTTGGCGCCGCGTCTACGACCCTTTTTTTATGATTGCACGTTGCATGATATTGTTGTGCCCGCCAGGGCATGGGTGTTATTAGAAAATAAAATTTTCGGGTAACCTCTGCAGAAGCCCCCCCGATGGGCAATGGAACCGGACAATTGAGCCGTCTACGGTTCCGGTCCGGATCCATTGCCCGTCGGGGGGGCGGCATGATATCATTTTCAATATTCGTTGTGGGTGGACCAAGGTCAGAATAAGGCCCGCCCGTTGGCCCGCCAATTGAGAAGAATGGCCCATCTTATGACCAAGCCCCAAAATGGTAAAAACGACCCCTGAATTTCAGGATCAGTCCTTTCTTGCGTTACCGTTGCGGTTGTCAAATACCCGCTGGTTTTTTCTCTGTGTTCGGGGAAGGGTATGATAATCAACAATTTCCACGGCACAGCGGACCAGAAGTCGACGTCGAATCTTATCTGAAATAAGCCGGGCAATTTCCAGATCATTTTCCGGTGCTACCCCCAGTGCTCTTTCCACCTTTATGGTCATGAGATCCCGGCCAGTTTCTTCATGGGTCAGGTGAATCTGGTATTCGCTACCGACGTTATCCACAGTACTTAAAACAATATCTATCTGGCTGGGGTAGATATTCACCGCCCGGTAAATAAACATGTCATCACTTCTGCCCCGGATTCTGCCATGGCGGGGAAAGGAACATCCACAGGGACATTTGCCAGGGATGAGCCGGGTGATGTCATGGGTGCGGTAGCGGATCAGAGGACTGCCCTCCTTTTCAAGGGAGGTGATTACAAGTTCGCCTTCTTCGCCTTCGGGCACAGGTTTTAAGGTGTCAGGATCAATGATTTCATAGATAAACAGATCGTTCCAGTAATGAATGCCTTCGTGGTATCCGCAGTCAAGGCCGGTGCCCGGGCCATAGAGTTCTGTCAGGCCATAAATATCATAAATTTCCTCAACCCCCAGGAGTTCACTGATGTGAGCCCGCATGGCATCACTGTGACGTTCGGCCCCCAGGACGATCTTTTTCAGGGCAATCTGGGATTTCAGATTTCTTTTTTTCACCTCTTCGGCCATGAGCAAAGCCATGGAAGCCGTGGAGCAGAACACCGTGCACTGCATGTCCACCAGCATTTCCACATGCATGTCGGTGTTGACGGGCCCCAGGGGAACGGCCATGGCTCCGAACCGCTCGCACCCCAGCTGAAAGCCGACCCCGGCGGTCCACAGCCCGTACCCCACGGCAATGTGTACCCGGTCTTTCCGGGTTATGCCAGCTATCTCGTAGCATCTGGCAAACATGTTGGCCCAGGTATCGATGTCCTTTTGCGTATAGCACATTACCTTTCGTTTGCCCGTGGTGCCGGAAGAGCCGTGGATTCTCACCACCTCTTCATCGGACACGGATTTCAGGGGTAGGGGATAATCGTTCTGCAGATCATGCTTATCAATGAAGGGCAGTTTTTCAAGATCAGACAGCTGGGTGATATCCCGGGCAGTGATCCCTGCTTCTCTGTATTTTTTCTGATAAAAGGATGAATTGTCCAGGGCGTGATTGAGCGTCCATTTCAGTCCTTTAAGCTGAATGTCTCTGATGTTTTCGTCTGTTAAATTATCGGGTATGAATCCCATTTTTGAACCTTTTTCCTTTTACCGGGTCTGTTTAACGCCATGAAAACCTTTATCAAGGGCCGTCAGGGCTGCCGTTACAAGGGCCTCAGGCTTTCCCTTCAGGCGAATTTCAACCTGTTGTTTCACATCCCCAAGACTGCACACATCCGTTACGGCCAGTGCCGCCCCCAGCATGTAAAGATTTACAGATCCCGGATTGTTTTCATCTGTGGCCAGCTGGTCCGCATCCAGGGAAATCACCGTGGCCGTGGCGGTCTCTGCCGCCGTCTGGGAATTGACAACAGCCATGCCATGGGGTTTTAAAAACCCCTGGTGCTGGATCAGGTTCTCCGATTTCAGGACAATGAGAAGATCGGCATTGCCCGGCCGGATCAGGGGGCTTGCAAATTCACCGATTTTAAGATGGGAGATCACCGTTCCCCCCCGCTGGGCCATGCCGTGGGTTTCCGAGGTGAGCACATGGGAACCCTTGTCCATGCACGCCGTGGCCAGAAGCCCTGTGATAAAAAGGACCCCCTGTCCCCCCACGCCACTGATAACAATTTGATGATTCATTTATGCCTCACTTATTTTGAGCTCAATGGATTTCTTGGGGCAGACATTCACGCACACCCCGCAGCCGGTGCAAAGGGCCGTGTCAATGTGTACCAGTTCGGCCTTGTCATCCATCACCAGGGCCGGGCATTCAAAATGGGAGACGCAGTATCCGCATCCATCGCATTTGTCATTGACCTCAACCTTCTGATATCGTTCTTTTATCTGCTGTTTTGAAAGGGACAGCACACAGGGAGACCGGGAAATCAATACGCAGGGCCCGTGTTCCTTTGCATGGGCCACGGCGGCCTTCATGTGATCCACAAAGGTGGTATAATCCATGGGATCTGCGGTGATGCAGTATTCAATGCCGCAACCCATGACAAGCTTTTCAATGTCCACGGCCACGGTGGGTTCTCCCATGACACCCTTTCCCGTTGCCGGGGTGGGCTGATTGCCGGTCATGGCCGTGGTGCGGTTATCAAGAATAACCAGTAGAAACGGGGCCTTTTGAACCACGGCATCAATGAGTGCCGGAACTCCGGAATGGAAAAAGGTGGAATCCCCCATGGTGGCCACAATGGGGGGGCGTTTCTCATTGGTATAGGCATGGGCAAATCCTGCGGCCTGGCTGATGGCCGCCCCCATGCACAGCACGGTGTCCACGGCACCAAGGTTCATGCCCAATGTGTAACAGCCGATGTCACTGGTATAAATGCCCTTGGGGGCGGCTCGTTTGATGGCAAAAAAGCTTGCCCGGTGGGGACATCCGGCGCACAGGGTGGGTCGTCTGCCGGGTTTGGATTCCATGATGCCGGACCTGGATTCAACGGACATAAATTTGGCAATAATGCCTTCTATAATTTCCGGTAAAAGCTCTCCGGTTTCCGGAACGGCACCGCTTTTCTTGCCCTTTACCCTGTCCCGCCTTGCCAACTGCATCTCAATGACTCCGGTGGTCTCTTCCAGCACAAGGATTTCCGTGTGATCGGCAAGCAGCTTCTCCATAAAGTCCGTGTGCAGGGGAAAGGGCTGGAGCACCTGGTACATGCGCACGGTTTCCCAGAGATGGAGTTCCTTTATAATATCCCTGGCATGGGCCGCAGATACGCCGGACACCACAATGGCCTTATCCGAATTCACCGATGGGTTCAGGCACACCGGGGCTGTGGGTTCCCAGGCCGCTATTTTCTTAAGCTTTTCTTCCAGCTGGTTGTGAAGGGCATACCGAAACTTGGGGGTGGCAGCCCACCTGCCGGGATTTTTTTCAAATTCAGCTGCTCTGTCCATGGGGGTGATGGGTGAAAGAGAAATATCCTGACGGGCATGGCACACCCGGGTGGTGGGGCGGAGCATGACGGGAATTTCAAAGGCTTCGGACAGTTCAAACCCCAGACCTGCCATTTTTCTTGCCTGCTCCGGGGAGTCCGGGTCCAGCACCGGTACTTTGGCGGACATGGCATAAAGACGGCTGTCCTGCTCGGTCTGGGAAGAATGGGGGCCGGGATCATCGGCACTGATCACGAGAAAGCCACCCTTGACGCCAAGATAGGCCGCACTCATGAAGGGGTCCGAAGCCACATTAAGTCCCACCTGTTTCATGGCAACGGCGCATCGAAGGCCTGCAATGCTGCCGGCATAGGCGATTTCAAAGGCCACTTTTTCATTGATGCCCCATTGCACATGCATGTCATCCAGGGATTCTTCTTTTTTCCATGCGGCCACAGAGGTAAGTATTTCCGATGCCGGGGTGCCGGGGTAGGCCGTTGCCATGCGGCAGCCGTTTTCCACAAGGCCCCTGGCAAGGGCCTGGTTTCCCAGCATTAGTCGTTTGCTTTTGGTTTGTGTCACTAAGATAACTCCTTGTTTCAAAATGCTTGAATTTCAAGTGGTCTGCTCAAGCCGGATATGTTCAACAGAGTGAATTCCAGGGGTGGCATTACACCGGTCAACAGGGCTGAGTGGTGATTTTTCCCATGTTTATGACAGAATTTACGCTTTCCACCATCTCTTTTCACTCTGGGAAATGTTTCTCTTTGGAGATACCTACAGCAAATGAGTTTTTTTTCAAGCTTTTTTTGTGTTCCATATTAAAAGGGAAGGTATGATTGTCCGGAGAACGTGGGATTTGGGTGGGGGAAGGTTGAGGTGTTTTTTAAAGCATTGATGATTATTTCTTTTAGGGTGATTCCTCCCTGCTCATCACAAATGAAGCAGGAATTCTGCCATGCCGGCAATGTTGATTTCCTGGCCTATTTCATCAAATGAAATGAATCCGGATTTTGAAAAATGGGGCTTGCTCATAAGATGGGCCATTCTTCTCAATTGGCGGGCCAACGGGGTCAGGCTTGTGTTATTGTGTTTTTGACAAGTGTCTAAGAATAAAGACAATTTAAAACAAAAACGTCAATAACGCAAGCCTGACCCCTCCCCAGGGTGCCCCATCTTGTGAGCAAGCCCGAAAAATATATTGGAGGACTTTATCCGATATGGGTGACTTCAGGTCGTCATTATTTTCTTACCTTGGGGTAATTGATATCACCAAGACGGAAATAAGCAGGAAGGTACAAAAAAGCCTTGTAATTGCTTTTGTTGTGATTTTCTCCTTATTTTTTCCGAATATATTACCAGACCTGGCCTGGCTGACGCAGGCATGAAAATTAAATACCAGGTCCGTTCAGCTGCATCATGTAAAAATGGCTATAATTTTCTTTTATCCCAGGATTCTCTGCCGAAGTAATGCTCAGCCTCTGTTCTCCTTTGCTCATGTTCATGGACCCTTCGCCGTTCTGCAAATACATGCCCTGATCTTTCCACCCCCTGGCCGTAAGCTTGTTTTTATAAAATTTAAATATGGACTCCAGCGGGGCATTGGTTCCCATGGTGACATTGAGCACATTTGTGGTTTTGAATTCAGCACCCACCTTATCTCCCTGTCTTCTGGGGATGATTTGCCAGATTCTGTCTGCGGAACCAACGCCTTCTTTGGTATCATTGACCCGATTCATGACCTGGTTCATGGTCTGCATGAACTGCTCTTTTTCCTCAGGAGTCATATTGCCGCCCATCTGTTCCATGAGGTTGTTGATATCCATATTTTCAAGATTCTGCTGTTTGGACTGCTGATTTTTTTCAGGCTTTTTCAATCTGGAGGCAGCAGGATTTGGAATGGATTGAGATTCTTCCAGGGGATCTTCCTGTGCCATCATGGCACCAAAATCCATACCCATGACTGCCATCATGCTGCCGACTGTTTTATACCCTGAGATGGGACGGAATATTTTTTTGGACGGCTTTTCTGTCTTGATATTACGCATCTCTTCAATGTCTCCGTCTTCATCCATGGTTCTCAAAGGGATATCAAATTTATCACTTTCCCATACAAACAGCCGATTTTTCATGCTGCTGCCCATGGCTTTAAAACTTGTAATTACTTCTTTTTTTAAGCACTTGTATCCAGAAACTGTTTCCTTGCCCAGCACTTTTTCCGATTCTATATTACCCAAGGCTTTGTAGCCTGCCGAATAATCCTTTTCATCAGCAGGGGCCTCAAACACCAGTTTTTTGTCATGATTATAAAAAAAAGTTTTTTTCTGATTTTTCAATATCAGCATGGTCAAGTTCATCTCAGGGCCGTTGCGCATACCCCCGGCCGGCAGGCCGTCTATCCTGACGGCACCTTCAGTTACATAGAGTTTGGATGAATGGATCACTTTCCCTTTAGAGTCGATATGTACATTATCAGCCGTATACGCATCCACTTTTCCGCTGAACAGGGCATAACTTGGATTTGCCCCAACACACAGCCCCAGGATAATTGCAACAAACATCCGTTTCAAATTTATGTACCGTTTTTTTGCGTCAGATTTCATTTGCTTCTCCTTTTAAAACCACAGCGATATTTAAATTTCCACATAAAAAAAGTAAATTGATTTGCCCATGATTAATGCTGGTTAAGCTCATAAGAAATCAATTGCGTGCGGTTTTAAATCAAAGTATCATTGTAGTTTTACGATGTGGCGAATTTAAGATTTGACAGGGTATTTATGACCCGTTATCAGCTTTCTGCTGGTAAAACGGCACTGTCCTGAGTTGCTGATAAGCATGACGAGTTTTTTTAACTACCCGCTGAATATGTAATATTTAAAAAAAGCAATGAAAATGTCAACGTTTTTCTTGACATTATGGACAACAATCTCTTTACAGAAAAAATTAAAATTGCTAGAGAATATCTCTGTTACATTTTTTTAATTACCCCAAGGCGCGTTGTCAAAAAAAGGAGGCGTAAAATGAAGTGTCATGAAGTGGATTATGAAATTTTTGGAGATGACATGCAGGTGGTTGAAGTGGAACTGGACCCCGGAGAAACCGTCATTGCAGAAGCCGGCGCCATGAACTGGATGCAGGAAGGTATTTCCTTTGAAGCCAAGATGGGCGACGGTTCCCAGCCGGAAAGGGGATTGTTCGGCAAACTTTTGGACACCGGTAAAAGGGCCATCACCGGAGAATCCCTTTTCCTGACCCATTTTACCAACCAGGGCATGGGTAAAAAAAGAGTGGCCTTCAGTGCCCCCTATCCCGGTAAAATTATTCCCGTGGACATGGCCACCATGGGGGGTGAACTGATCTGTCAGAAGGACGCTTTTTTGTGTGCGGCTCTTGGTACCCAGGTGACCATCGCCTTTAATAAAAAGCTTGGCGCTGGTTTTTTCGGTGGAGAAGGGTTTATTCTTCAACGTCTGTGTGGAGATGGCATGGCCTTTGTCCATGCCGGTGGCACAATTGTGAAAAAAGAGCTTGTAAATGAAACTATTAAGGTTGACACCGGATGTATCGTTGGGTTCACTCCGGGAATAGATTATGATATCCAGCGTGCCGGAAATTTAAAATCCATGTTTTTTGGAGGTGAAGGGCTTTTCCTGGCCACCCTCAGCGGCACCGGAACCATCTATCTCCAAAGCCTTCCGTTTTCACGCCTGGCCGATCGCGTGCTTGCCCATGCGCCAGCTGCCGGGGGAAGCAGCAAAGGAGAAGGGTCTGTGCTGGGTGGCATTGGAAGGCTCTTTGATGGGGACTGACACCCCTTGAAAATACAGGCTGAAAACTGCAAGCCAAACCAAAATAAAAAGGAGGTTTCATGGACTTTAAATTATACCTTGAAAACGCATGGCTGCTGCTCAAAGATAATCTGGTGATGCTTATCATCATTACCTTGCTTATGGCAGTGGTCAGCACCTTAACACTGGGTATTCTTGGCCCGGTTGTTTTTGCAGGATACACCCACGCCATTCTCAGACTCGTCCGGAATCAGCAGGAGCCGAAAATACAAGATCTTTTTTCCCAGATGCACCTTTTGTTTCCACTTCTGGGATTTGGGGTTCTTACCTTGATTGTGGTGGGGCTCGGGCTTCTTTTCTTTTTTGTTCCCGGCATAATCCTGGCTGTGGCCATATCTTTTTTCTGTCTGTACATGGTGCCGTTAATGGTGGATCAGTCTCTGGGATTGGTGGATGCCATTAGAACCAGTATTAACATTATCACACAAGATTTTCAAACCCATGTTATAACAGCCTTAATTTATATCGGACTATGCTGGATCGGAAGTCTGGTGGCCATCGGTTGGCTGCTAACTATTCCTTTTGGTACTATTTTTGTTTTGCTGGTATATGACCGCGTCATTTATAAAGATGGGGCTGGGTCATAACCTCGTTTAACTTTGCGGCCTGGCATTATAAGGAAAAATAACCATGGCAGCACCACCACAAGCCCCAAGCTCTTCTCCCCGGCCCTGTCAAGGGCGATTGCAGATCGTTCATCTTGACCCTTGACAGGGCCGGGGAGAAGGGCTGCCCCGAAAATAATGAAAATTATCCTGCAGTTCACGGAATAATCTGTTCCGGCAGATGAAGATCAGCCAGACTCCCCGTTTGGGAAGAGGGCGTTTTACCCTTGAGAATCTGAAATCATTTTTTAAAACTTCTTGTTTCAGCAACACGCCATCTGAAGGAATATACCTTCGCTATGATCAGGGAGAATGGCTTCAGGAACGGGCAAAACTGGTACGCCCGGAGTTTGTTCAGGCAATTGAGGCCCACTCACTGGTCCAGCAGGGGTATCATGGCAAATAAATTATCCAAAAAACATTATTATTGACCCGTTTCCGAGGAGCATCCCTATGGCCTTATCCGTCGTTGATCTTTATAAAAAAATATTGCCCAAGACCAACTGTAAAGAATGCGGTTTTCTGACCTGCCTTGCCTTTGCCGGTATGGTGGTGTCGGAGAAACATCCGTTGAAAGGATGTCCTTATATTGCTCAGGATGTGCTGGAGTGGGCGGAAAAGGAGCTTGAAGAGCAGTATCGTCAGGGAAAATGGCTGAAAAAGGATATGGCGGCGGAGGCCCTGCAGTTGGCAAAGGATAATATTGCCACCGGGGATTTGAAAATTATTGCTCAGCGGACAGGGGGGGAAATCCAAGGTGATACGCTTGTGCTTCCCTATTTCAACGGACATCTGTACATTGATCCCAAGGGTATAAAAGATGATCAAGGCAAAGAACTGACACGCAATGAGCAGACCTTTGTCTATATTCATATGGCCATGATGATCAAAGATCAGGCGGCAAAACCCACCGGCAATCTCAAGAGTTTCAAGGAGTTTCCAAACACTGTGTCCAAAACCGTTTCCATGCGCGATCGTGTGGAAGAACCCTTGAAAATGGCCTTTTCCGGCCATCTTATTGAGCTGGAACGTGCGTGTCTGCAAAGTGGTGGAACGGATGTGAAGGGGGTGTATGAATCCCCCGATATTGCCTTTTCGTTTCAGGTATTTCCTTTTGTTACCGTTGCTTTGCTTTTCTGGGAAAAAAGCGAGGGGTTTGATGCGGATGTCAAGCTTCTCTTTGACGAGAAGGTTACCGGTCACCTTGATATTGAAGCCATCATGTTTCTCAGTGAATACCTTGCAGATCGACTCAAAGCTGCCTGCACTGCATAAGCCGGTTTTATTTTTTTCAACCATTGATCAATCATCGTGATGATCCTGTTTTTAACTATTTCAAGTAAATCCCCGTCCCGGAAGATGGTGGACAATTGCTGTAATGAAATCTTGCAATGCCTGTAAAAAGCTCTTAATGCCTGGGTGATGTGTAAAAATATTGGATCATTGTGTTTAATCAAGGAATTTAATTATATACCATCGTGATATGGTCTATGTATATAACCACCACATATATTGACCGAAAACAAGGAAGGAACCGTGGGGAATGCTCTGTACACCACGGCATTTTTTAAAATCGGTAACCCCAACCTGGATAAGCCAGACCCAAAAAAAATTTCCGACGCTCTTGCCCAAATAAAACGAAAATCAGAGGTAAGGATCTAAAAATGTTTCCAGCGTTTCTGCAGACGCAGCTTTTTGACCTTTGCGGCAAGGTTCAGAAATATCTCTTCGCGGGACGTGCAGTGAATAAGGAGTGAATTTTACGATGGTTCTAAAACAAAAGGTAAAATATTGACAAATATATGTGCATATTCTATTCAACGGATAATATTATTGTTAATAGTTATAGGTAAGTCTGATTATCAAAAAAGGAAGCATTAAATGAAGATCCAAATTAAATTTATTACAATTCTGGCTGTGTTTTCAGCAGTGATACTTACAGCCCCAATGGCCCATGCAGATACTGTTAAGCGGTACACCATACCTTCCGGAATTATTGAATATCGTATAAGCGGTGGGGGAAACATGATGGGAACCGTCACAAAGACGGAAGGGAAAAAGACGCTCTATTTCAAGGATCATGGCTCCATCAGTCTTGAAACGGAAGATACGGCAACCACCATTTCCGGAATTGTAAATAAACAGACCAGCACACACACCATGAAAAAGGTGGATAATGTGACGGTTTACACGGTTGATTTTGAAAGGAAAAAGATAATTAAAGGCAAAGATCCCGTTGGAAGCCAATATCTTGCTTCGGGTAAAAATATGGCTGAAGACAGTGACAGGATACTGACACAGATGGGTGGGCAGAAAACAGGAACGGACACGGTTTTGGGCTATCCCTGTGAAGTATGGAGCATTCTGGGGGGAAAGCAGTGGCTGTACAAAGGGCAGGTGCCTCTGCGGCTGGAAATGGATGTCATGGGAATGAAAACCAGCTTTATTGCTGAAAAAGCAACTTTTAATACATCAATTCCCGACAGCCGATTTGAATTGCCAGCCTATGAGATTGAAAGTGTCCCTGATTATTTGAGCCATAGTCAAGGAGGGGGCCCGGGGGAAAGCCCGGATGAATTTCAGACCATGATGGAGACCATGCAGTCAGAACTTGAATCAGATCCTGATATGAGCAATGAGCAGCAGCTTGCCATGATGATGCAGGCCATGGGACAATCAGAGCAGGGTGGTGGTCCGTTGCAGCAGCAGAAAGAGCAGATGCCAAAGATGCTGAAGGTGATGAAAAGCATGAGACAATGTTTGAATGACGCCTCATCCCAGGCACAAGCGGATAGTTGCATGGAAAAATCCATAGAATTATCAAACCAACTGGGATTACCGGATAATTTCACCGAAGAAGAAGATCCGCTGGAGTGGAATAAAGAAACAAAGGCCCAGGTTCTTTTTGATCTGGATGAAGGCATCGAAGAGATGGAACAGATGCTTCCATGTATTGAGAATGCCCAGAATTTAATGGATTTCATGAAGTGCACCCAAGGGGAATAAAAAAATACACTTGGTCATAATTCGTCAATCGTAAGTTTCCCCCAAGAGGATATGATCAAGTTACAAAATCTGGCCGGATATACAAGACAGCGTGTACGCAGCTGCAGTCGTCACAAGGGACCGGTGATTTAGATAAAAACAGGTTTTTCATGCGAACATTCATAGCAATCCCCATACCGGAAGAGATTCTCGTTTTTCTTTGTGGAATACAGAATCAAATCAGACACAAGGGCCTTAAAGCCTCATGGATAAAAAGCACCTCCATGCATCTTACCTTGAGGTTTTTCGGAGACATAGGACAAGATGACATTAAGGCGATTATCAAGGCCATGGACTCCACCGCTGTGGGCTGCAGGCCCTTTTCCCTCTCAGCCAGGGGACTGGGAGTCTTTCCCGGTGTGAAAAAACCAAGGGTTATCTGGTCAGGGGTAAAGGGGCAGGTTGATCAACTTCAAGAGCTTAAAAGAAAACTTGAAACCAATCTGGTAAATGTCGGGCTTAAGGGGGATAAGAGTCGGTTTTCCCCCCATTTCACCATTGGACGTTTTAAAGGAGCCGTTGACAGCCGGACGGTGATTAACGACATCCTGATTTTTCAGAATCATACTTCTAAAGAGTGCATGATAAGATCCATGGTACTTTATAAAAGTGATCTGAAACCGTCTGGCGCTGTTCATACTCCTTTGTTTGAAAGCCTGTTGTCCGGTATGGCTTCCCGGTGATCCAGGACACAGGTCGCTTTTGGGTTTGGACATAACATGGGGAATATGGAAAACTGCACAAATATTTACTGTGCCAAGCCGAATATTTACAAATAGGGTGGAAGGCACTATTTTTGTATTTCATCATTGTGACATTTCAGGCACCCTGTAAATTCGGGGTGGGGAGTGGACGTCCCCTGTGCATGGTCAGGATGATGGCAGTCAAGGCATTGACTGTCCTTGGTTACCCCATCATGTATTACAGGGTGATGCCTGATGGACATGCCATGTAAGCCCAAATAAGCCTTATGACCATAACATCCACAGATGGATAATCCTGATATCAATAAGAGAAATATTTTAATTTTTTTTATTGTCGTTTTCATGGATAATTTTTCCGTCCAAAAGGGTTATGGTTTTGTCAGAAAGCGTCATCAGATCAAAGTCGTGGGTGGACAATATGATGGCGCATCCCTCTTCTTTGCACATGGTGAACATCCATTCCACCAGGGTCTGTCCTGTTTCTGTGTCAAGGTTTGCAGTGGGCTCATCGGCAAGGAGCATTTCTGGGCGGTGGGCAATGGCCCTTGCAAAGGCAATTCTCTGGGTTTCGCCCCCGGAAAGTTCATGGGGCATGGCACTTCCTGCTCCAGGCAGTCCCACCTTTTCAAGTAATTCCGCCACCCGTTTTTCTTTCTCCAGATGATTCAACACCAGGGGGAAGGCGATATTTTCAAAAACAGTCAGGTAAGAGAGAAGATTGGCAGATTGAAATATAAACCCCATTTTTTTCCGCTGAAAAGAAGACAGCTCACGTCTGGACAGGGTATGAAGATCAACTCCCAGACAGTTGATCCTTCCGATGTCCGGCTGTTCAAGACCGCCGATACAGTTGAGCAATGTGGTTTTTCCTGATCCTGATTTTCCCATCACTGCCAGGGTACCGCCGGGAGCAACATATAACGAAACGTTACAAAGAACCTGCCTTTCCCCCCTCCCGGAGTGATAGCTTTTTGATAAGCGGGTTACTTTTATCATCGGTTTCATATGCTCCTTAAAATATCAGCCGGACTCTTTTTGATGACAAATAGCGTGGGCCACAGTGCCGCCGGTATGCTGAATAAAAGTGCCGAAGCTGGTGGCAGCCATATGGAAAAGGGGGTCAATCGGGGAAATATCACCCCTGACACAATAAAATATTGATTATGTGATGTATAGGCGCTCAAGTTAATGCCGATGTTTTGAAAAAGTAATACTGCCGCCGTACCCATCATAACCCCCATGGATGATGCCAGAAGATTGATGATAATGACCTCAGAAAAAATAAGAAAAGCCGTTTCCATGGGGGTAATGCCCATGACCTTCATGATGCCGTACTCCCTTATATCCCGTAGAATGAAGATTGAAAAAGCACATGCGATACCAAAGGAGACCACCATGAAAACCATGATGATGACTATGCCCATGGAAAGATAGTTAAGGGAAATGAGCTGCTCAAGATCCGGCATGAGATCCGACCATGTTTTAAAATCCATACCCTCGGTTTTCCTCTGTCGGTAGTTGGCGGCAATGAGATCTTTATTCACCCCGTTGTCCAGAAATATGGCCGCCTGCCACGGCATTGATCGTACCGGAATTACCCCCATGGTGCAAAATGAAACCCCACGATCAAATTGATCAATTCCGGTTTTATATATACCTGCCACGATCAGCTCCACATCAGCTGAATTTTTCCCGGTGGAGAAACGTATATGATCCCCAGGTTGACTGTTTAACCGTTCTGCCGTGGTTTGACTGAGTATAATTTCATTTTTATGGGCTTCAAGGTATCTTCCCTTAATAATCTTTTTTGCCATGGCTGTGAATTGTATCTCTTTATCCGGATTAACGGAAATCAATCTAACCATTTCCATGGAGTCCCCATGATAGAGGAAGCCCGGGGTGTAAATTCGTTTCAGAACCCCTGCAACCCCATGGGTCAGAAACTCTTTTTCAGTGATATTTTCTGGAATGTTTATGCCGGAAATATGACCTGAAAAAAGGCTTACCGCGTTTTTAATCATGGTGTCATTCACACCCATGGCAAGGGATGACAGGAAGATAAGAGATGATACCGCACTTACCACCATAACGGTTATAAGCCCGGTGGATCGCCATGAGCGAAGGAGAAAATGACTTGCCGTTTTAATCCAGAAAAACATGGACGTTGAATCCTTTTTTTTGGGGCTTGGTCACAACATGGGACTCTTTGGCCATGATTTAAACTCAAACAATAAATTATCAGCACCGATTCTTTGGGTGATCATGGATATGGATATATTTATCATAAATCCATGTTTTTTTGCAAAAAGTGCCCGGGTTCCATTGTAAAGATAGGTCAGTGCTGTGGTTGCTGCAATTTTCCCGGCATGGGGAAATGCAAGAAGAAGCGTTTTCTCTTCCCGGGCTGTACCATCGGTTCCAAGTATTGGAGCAAGTGAGGTGCGTTCTTTCATTTCTTTTCCATGGTGGATCAGTGAAATCACATAATTATGGCGGTTCATGCGAAAATCCATTGCTATATCTACCATGTCATCCAGAATTTGGCAGCCCATGCCGATGTGAAACAGGGCCTCTTTTATATTGGCTATATTGGCGGTATTTTTTAAATGTTGGGGCTCAATGATATCCGGAAATGCCCAGGGGGATTGGAACAGAACTCCTGTTTTATAATGATGAATTTTATTGATGATATCGTCAGGGGGTAATATCTTTCCTGCCCCGCACTCTTCCGAGGCTTCCTGTGCACCGCTTTTTACCAGAGCCCTCAGGGATGCAAAGCTTGCTGTCTGGATTTGATCAAAGCTCAGATCCTTGCAAAGATATCCCCTTTGAAGAATGGCAAATAAAACGCGGTCGGAAATCATTATATCCAGTATGGAACGAAATCGTGTTGCCTGTTCCGGAAGGTCTGTTTCCAGGGTCTTCTTATATTCATTATCAAGGATATTGTCACATCCAGTTACCATTCCCCGTAAACATTGATTTGCCGCTGCATATAAAATTCTTCTGGATGTGGGAATTCCCACCCTGAAATAGGAATAAAGGAAAAGTGCTGAAA
This sequence comes from uncultured Desulfobacterium sp., assembly GCA_963674605.1. Classification (GTDB taxonomy): domain Bacteria; phylum Desulfobacterota; class Desulfobacteria; order Desulfobacterales; family Desulfobacteraceae; genus Desulfocicer. The sequence continues at coordinate 5,872,928 of OY771474.1, forward strand.
AGAAATTTTTTTCCAGAGAAAAAAAATCAGCCCCGGGGGGAAGAACAATGATGCCGCTTTGATCTAACATTTGAGTTGCAATGTTCCAATAGAGGGACAAAGCTTGATGCAGCTCATCTGTTAATATTTTAAACAGTGAGGATTTATCTTCTTTGTCATCATGGTCTTTAACCTGTTGAGTCATGTCCATGGGGTTATTGTCCAGGTTTCTGGGTGGAAAACACAGCAATGTACCCAAAATAGGTGGTGATGATCCGGGGGGGAGCAAAACCGCTTGATTCCATCAGGCCGGGCAGTACACCGCGGATATTTTCCCCGATCTGGGGTTGGAACAGAAGCCAGCGGGAGGTGTGTGAGATCAGTGCACCCATGAAGGTTGTGGGGATATGCATATCCGAAATAATGAGTTTGCCTCCCGGTTTGAGCACCCGGAATGCTTCTGTCAATGCCCTTTGTTTCAGATCAAGCTGAATGTGATGAAAAAAGAGGGTTGATATCACAGAATTAAAGGAGTTGTTTTCAAACGGCAGATCTTCAGCAGCGGCCACTTCAAATCGACAGGTTCTGTTTCCCCTTTTTTTTCTTGCGCCTTCAATCATCATGCCGGCGGCATCGATCCCCACGGCAAAACCCTTGGCATCTGCGTTCAACTTGTCTGCAATTTTGCTGGTTACAAAACCTGTTCCACAGCCGATATCCAGAATTTTGTGCCACGGTTTTATTTCCAGAAGTTCGATCAGTTGATTATTGATTCGGTTCTGTTTTCCCAGTAGACACATGGGTTCAAAAACATCATATACACCTGCTGCATAATCAAGGGTTCTGCCACGGGTGGGAACGGAGCGTAAATTCATAAAAAATCCTTATTTGTTTTGTCGAAAGGCCCAGATTCATAATAAACACAATCATTATCAAGTAAGATGAGAATACTTTACCATTATATTGAAAGGAGCAACATTATATTTTTGACCGGGGTGTGAGGTCTGCGGACAGAGCATGTATCGGATTAGCCTTCTCGGCGAGTTTAGACGGGTGCATGCGGTCTGTTGAAAACAGGGACAAAGCTTTGCTCCTTATGTAATCCGATTTAATCTGTGTGGAACCAGACACCCCTCCCGGACCAGAATTTCCCCGGCCACCATGACAAGGGCCACATCAGATCCCCGGGCATTGTAAACAATGGTGGAAAAGGGGTCATACATGGGCACCAGGTGGGGTTGGCGCAGATTAATGGCAATAATATCTGCCTGTTTACCCACGGCAAGGGAACCGATGTCATCGGCCATTCCCAGGGCCTTTGCCCCCCCTATGGTGGCTATTCTAACCACGGTTTCAGCCTTCAGGACACAGGGATCATTGCAGGCCACCTTGTGCAGTTTTGCTGCCATGTCCATTTCAGAAAAAAGATCCAGGGTGTTATTGCTGGCACAGCCATCTGTGCCAAGGCCCATCCGGATACCCGCCCCCATAAATTCCGTTACAGGGGCCACCCCCGATGCCAGTTTCATATTACTTGCCGGGCAGTGAACCACTGCTGTTTTTCGTTTTCCGGCAATCTTGATGTCGTTTTCATCCAGCCATACGCAGTGCACCATAAGTGTATTGTCATCGAGTACGTTTATCCCATTTAGATATTGTACCACTGACTGGCCGGTTTTCTTTTTACTGGAGGGAATAAGATCCATCTCATTGCGGGTTTCCGCCACATGAATTTGAAAGAGAACGCCCAGGTCTCTGGCTGTTTTTTTTGCTTTTTTAAGGGTTTCATGGGAGCAGGTATAAGGCGCATGGCAAAAAATTGACGGCTGTATTCTGGGATTTCTGTTTTTCCATTTGCGGATGAACTCCTGGGCTGTGGCAACGTTTTCGTGGGGATCCGGCACCCCCGGGGCGGGAAAATCCATGACCCCCTGCCCCAGCACTGCACGGATGCCGGATCGTTCAACACCTGCTGCCACATGGTCTTCATAAAAATAACCATCACAGCAGCAGGTGGTGCCGGACAGCAAAAGTTCCCGGCAGGAGTGTAATGCCCATTTTTCTGCGGTGGTGGGGTTGATCTGGGTGGCCTCGGCGGGAAACATGTGTTCCTGGAGCCAGATATCCAGGGGCAGATCGTCGGCAAGCCCCCGGAACAGGGACATGGGAAGATGGGTATGGCAGTTGACAAGGCCCGGCATTAAAAGGTGGTCGGTGCCATCAATGATCCGACGGTGGGGACCGGGAGAAAAACTGTTGCCGCATCTGATTTCAGCAATGCGCCCGTCCTCAATCAGGATGGAACCCGTTTCCATGGGACTCTCTCCGGGTTCCATGGTAAGTATCATGGCATTGTTGATGATGGTCTGCTGGGTCATGTAAAAATAGTCCTTTCGTATTTTGAAGCATAATGAGAGGGTTGATTAAACAGTGCTTTTCATCCGTTAAATGACATGATAAGCTTTCTGGCATTGTATTTGATGTTACACTTGGATATATAAAAATGCGATCATCGTGTAGAACCTGCAAAGGAGCGCATCCATGAAAAAAAAATATTTTTTTGTTTGCCTGGTACTTTTTCTTCTGTCGCCCTGGCATACCTGTGCCCAGGAAAATCCACATTTGTCCAGGGGAGAAATTATTTATGTCCCAGCGTATTCCCACATCTATATCGGGAATAATGAAAGGCCATTTTTACTTACAGTTACGTTAAGCATCCGAAATGTTGATTTAAATCATGAAATCAAAATAACTTCAATTGATTATTATGAAACACAGGGAAAACATCTTAAAAAAACACTGGAGGTGCCCCTTGTGCTCAAACCCCTGGAATCCGTCCGTTATGTCATATCAGAAAAAGACAAGTCCGGAGGCTCTGGTGCCAATTTCATTGTTCAATGGCAGTCGCTTGACCCGGTGAATTCACCCATTGCAGAATGCATAATGATCGGCGCAAAATCCGGGCAGGGCATTTCTTTTAGCTCCCGGGGCAGAGCACTTGTAAACTCCAAATAGGCTTGTTTTTAACGGCTTACATCTCAATGACGCCGGTCTGAACCCTCCCCGAAGTATCAGATGTTATGATCAACCCTGGCGGCTCATTGTGGAAAAACAGTAAGAATTCTCAAGCATTGTTTCTTATTTTTAACAGGTCGGATGTCAATGACGACCCATGGGAGAAAAAAAATAAATGGGAGTTGCAGCTGATATTGTTATTATAGTTGTTGCCGCATTGATAGGTGCATTACTTGCCCAGAGAATCAAGCAACCTTTGATCCTGGGCTATATTTTTGCCGGGATTGTGGTGGGGCCGCACACCGGTGGCATCACCGTTGGCGATACCCACGAAATCGAGCTTCTGGCGGAAATCGGGGTGGCATTGCTTTTGTTTGCACTGGGGCTGGAATTTTCCATGAAAGAATTAAAGCCGGTGCGCAAAATTGCCCTCATCGGAACCCCCATTCAAATTCTTTTGACCATTGCTGTGGGCTTTGGCATTGGCAGATATCTGGGCTGGTCCGTTGCCAGCTCCGTGTGGCTGGGGGCCTTAATTTCCCTTTCCAGTACCATGGTGACCTTAAAAACCCTCATGAGCCGGGGACTTGTGGGCACCCTTTCCAGCCGGGTGATGATCGGCATGCTCATTGTGCAGGATCTGGCGGTGATTCCAATGATGATCATCCTTCCCCAGCTGAGCAATCCCAAGGCGGGACTACCCTTATTGGCGGTGGCCGTCATAAAATCCATCGTATTTCTTTTTGTGATGCTGTACTTTGGCAGAAAATTACTTCCCTGGCTTTTGATGCATGTGGCCAAGTGGAATTCAAGGGAGCTTTTTATTCTCTGCATCACAGCCATGGGGCTTGGCATAGGATATGCCACCTATCTGTTCGGGCTTTCCTTTGCCTTTGGTGCCTTTGTTGCCGGTATGGTTTTAAGCGAATCTGATTATGGTCACCAGGCCCTGAGTGAGATTATTCCTCTAAGGGATATTTTCGGGCTTTTGTTTTTTACATCGGTGGGCATGCTCCTTGACCCCCTTTTTTTCTTTGAAAACGGCTGGGAAATTATTTCCCTTGTACTGGTCATATCCCTCTTTAAAGGGATGATTTTCCATGGGCTTGCCCGGATGTTCGGCTACATCAACATCATTCCCATGGCCGTGGGTCTGGGACTTTTTCAGGTGGGAGAATTTGCCTTTGTTCTGGCTCGAGTGGGCATTGAAACCGGGTCCATTGACAACCATATCTATTCCCTTGTTCTTTCCATTTCCGTTATCAGCATGGTTTTTACCCCTTTTGCCTCGGCCCTTGCTGCTCCCTTTTACAAGCTGAAAAAAAAGGTTTTCAATTACGAACCCCTGCAGACGGAAAACATCCCCCCCACCGGGCTTAATAATCATGTCATCATTGCCGGTGGCGGACGGGTGGGACAGCATATTGCCCAGGTGCTGACCAAACTGGATCTTCCCTTTGTTATCATAGAGCTTAATCACCAGCGGATGATGGAATGCAAGCAGGCAAACTTTCCCGTGATTTATGGAGACATGAGCCAGTCCACCGTGCTTGAGGTATCAGAAATTCCGGCGGCAAGACTTCTGCTGATCACCACACCCCTTGCCATTACCACCCACACCATTGTAAATTATGCCCATCACCTGAATCCCGCATTGCATATTATTGCAAGAGCCCAGGGGGTGAAACAGACCCGGGAGTTGTATGACATCGGAGTTTATATGGTGGTATTGCCGGAAATGGAGGCAGGGCTTGAAATTGCCCGGCAGACACTTTTGCATCTGGAAGTGCCCGCCATAGCCATTCAACAGTATACAGATGCAGTTCGACGTCAAGTTTACAGCCCCATTTATCAGTCCAATGAAGGTCATGAGCTGTTAACAAAGCTCGATAACATAAAAGATATGCTGGAAATCTCCTGGGTGGCCCTGGGCAGCGGCAGTCCTCTTATTGATAAAAGCATCAAGGAATCGGCTGTGCGCAGTCGCACCGGGGCCTCCATTGTGGGCGTTCTTCGTGAAAAAATATTTCATTCCAATCCCAACGCCGAGTATGCTTTAAAAGAAGGAGATCTGGTGGCGGTGGTGGGCAATCAGCAGGAACGGAATGAATTTAAAGTTTTATCCGGTTAACCGTGAACCTGAGGAAATTGTATACTCAAGGCTGATATTCAGGTTTGCCAATTCATTAAGATTTGTGCATTCCGATCAGCAAGGAAATACGGGCTTGGTCACAGCATGGGCCACCGGTCACTGTTGATGGGCCAACGGTGTCAGGCTATGTGGTATTAGAGGCTGCATTTTTTAGCAGGCTCTTTGCTTTTGACAAGTAACTGTGTATAAAGACAATTTTCAACAAAAGTGTCAATAACGCAAGCCTGACCCCACCCCAGGGTGGCTCATCTTATGACCAAGCCCACAAATACGGATGTCCTTCATTTGCAAGTTTACATTGATTGGAGTAAAAATCCCATTTTTCGGGAGATATTGCCCCAAAAGTGTAAACTCCTTTGGGCCTGATATGAAGGAGGTCAAAATACGGTATCTTTTAATACCGGTAACCCTGCAATCAACCAGTTACAAAAACCAGCAGGTGCTTTTTAAGGAGCGGCATGGGCAGTAAAGATGATGAGATGAAACAGGTATTTATTGAAGAGTCCATGGATCATCTGTCCACCATTGAGACAGATCTCTTACGCATGGAAGAAGGGGAAAAAAATGTCGATGAAGAACTGATTAATAAAGTTTTTCGAACGGTTCACTCCATCAAGGGGGGGGCCGGTTTTCTGGGATTAACCCGGATTAAATCCCTTTCCCATGAAATGGAGACAGTCCTTGGATGTATTCGAAGCAGAAAACTGGTACCCACCGCTGAAGTTATCCATTTTCTGCTCCTGGCCTCCGATGCCCTGGAGCATATGATCTATAACATGGATGAAAGTGAGACGGTTGATATCTCACAGCACATCAATGCCTTACGTCGTTTGACCATGGAGCCAACCGGAGAGCCTTCTGCGGTTTCCTGTGATATGTCCGGCAATGACACGTCCGGTATGAAAGAGGCCGGTAATAAGGCGACGGACTTCCCGGGAAAAGGTACAGATAGCCGGGCCGGGGGTTCCGTTTTTTCCGAAGAACCCGACCTTGAAAGCACACAGGACACAATACCCGAAAGCATACAAATCACCGCAGATGATAACTCAGTGCTTTTCTGCCTGAAACCGTCGTGTCTGACAACGGCCCGGGATGAAAACCAGGAGATTTTTTTCATCGAAAAACCCCTGACTTCCCTTGAAAAAAACACAGATGAAAAAACGGATTATGAAGCCGCACTGCAGGCTTTTTTAAAAGAAATTGAGTCCTATGGAACCGTGCTGCAAAGCCGGGTGGAAGCTCAATACGTACCCCGGGGAACCATGGGGGCTGGGGCTCCCTTTTTTTTAATTGTTTTTGCATCGGTATTGGCCATGGATGAAATTCGGATGCTGTTTGAGGTGAATGCCCGATTTATCTGTCGGCTCACCGGGGAAACAAAATCTGAACCGGAATCAGACCCCGAACCGACAGGTTCATCCCTGTTTTCCAGGGAACTAAGTGTTCAGTCATCTTCCCCGGAAGAAACAATACCTTTGATTACATCGCCAGAAGGTGGCATGGTTGCGGCCCGGGACCGGGCACCCGTAAAGGCAACGGGGGGGGCTGAAACCAGCCTTCGGGTGGACTTGAAACTTTTAGATGCCCTCATGACCCTGGCCGGAGAACTGGTGCTGAGCCGGAACCAGCTGCTCCAGGCCCTGTTAAGTAAAGATACCCATGCCACGGAAATTGTGGGACAGCGCATTGATCTGATCACATCTGAATTGCAGCAGACGGTTATGTTCACCCGCATGCAGCATATGTCAAGGGTGTTTGACCGGTTCCCCCGACTGGTGAGGGACCTTGCCGGAAAAATGAGCAAGGAGGTAAACCTCACCATGCGGGGTCGACAGGTGGAACTGGATAAAACCTTGCTTGAGGCGGTGACGGATCCCTTGATTCATCTGGTCAGGAACGCCATTGACCATGGAATAGAAACTCCTGAAATTCGCCTTTCCCAGGGAAAGAAGCCCTCAGGCCAGATTTTTTTAAGGGCTTTTCATGGGGCGGGAAAAGTAAACATTGAAATTTCCGATGATGGCCGGGGTATGGATGCAAATCTTCTGGCAGATCGAGCCGTTTCCCTTGGGATTATCACAGGGGAGCGTGCCCGGGAAATGTCGGACAGAGAGAAGCTTCATCTGGTTTTTCTGCCGGGATTCTCCATGGCATCCAAGATCACGGATCTGTCCGGCCGGGGGGTGGGCATGGATGTGGTTAAAAGCAATATAAGTTCCATTGGCGGGCATGTGGACATTGAATCCCAGCCGGGCATCGGTACCCGTTTCATGATCAAGGTCCCCCTGACCCTGGCCATTATTCCCAGCCAGATTGTGGTGGCAGAGGGGGAACGTTATGCCATTCCCCAGTTGAACCTGGAAGAACTGGTGCGTATTCCGGCCAACCGGGTGCGGGAAAAGATAGAATATGTGGGGGATGCCCAGGTGGTGAGATTACGCGAAGCTCTGCTTCCCCTGGTACGACTGACCGATGTCATTGGTGTGGAGCGCACTTATGTGTGCGATGCCTCGGGGCATCGGAAAAAAGATCAGAGAAAAAACATTGCAGACCGCCGCTCCCCCCGGCATGATGTTTCTGGGAAAGTTACCGGCATGGCCGCAGCGTCCACAGATGTGATAACAGCTTTGGCGACAGATCCGGCATCAATCCCGGATATCCATCCGGATGATCGCACAGACCGACGCTACCGAGCCACAAGTGCATTGAATATCACGGTATTATCCACCGGAAGTCTTAAATATGGACTCATTGTGGATGAACTCCATGATTCCGAAGAGATAGTGGTAAAACCCCTGGGACGGCATCTGCAGCAATGCAAGGCGTATGCCGGTGCCACCATCATGGGTGATGGACGGGTTTCCCTTATCCTGGATGTGGCCAATATTGCCGAGATGGCCGGGGTTCTGCCCGTGGAGGAAGAAGGTATCTCCACACTGATGCACCAGACCCGGGGTAAGGCATCCGCGTACCATAAAAAAACATCTTCCCTTCTTACCTTCATGGGCGGAGCAGCCGAACAGTTTGCCGTTCCCCTTAGTCAGGTGGTGAGAATTGAAAAAATTGCTTCCAGGGAAATAGAAACCATCGGACAGATGCGGGTGGTGCAGTCCCGGGGGAAAACCCTGCCCCTTTTCAGTGTGGATGACGTCATCGCGGTTGCCCCCCTGTCATCCCAGGACAGCTTTATTGTTATTGTATTTGAATGTAATGACGGGGAAGTGGGCCTGCTTTGTTCAGGACCGGTGGATGCCGTTAACACGGATAAAAAGATTGATAAAAAAACCTTGAAAAAGCAAGGGGTTTCAGGATCTATTGTCATTAATTCACATACCACCATGGTGGTCAATATTGTTGAAATGATGCACCTGCTTCAGCCCCGGTGGATGCAGAAGGAAGAAACCAGAGCACCCATGTCATCTTCTTCCCAGGGACCCACCATATTGATTGCCGAAGATTCCGGTTTTTTCAGAAACCAGATTAAAGGCTACATTGAGGCCGAGGGATATCATGTGATTGCAGCTGAAGATGGTCAGATTGGCCTGGATCTGATAAAAAAGCATGTTGATGAGCTTTCCCTTGTGGTCACGGATCTGGAAATGCCAAACCTGGACGGATTTGCATTGACGGAAAAAATCAAGACAGATCCCCGCTATGCCCATCTGCCGGTGATTGCCCTTTCCACCCTGGCCGATGATGCCAATATGGCAAGGGGGGATGCTGTGGGAGTGGATGATTATCAATTAAAACTGGACAGGGAAATGCTTTTAAAGAGTATAAAAAAACAGATATATGGCAGCCGATAATTCGGGCGTGGTTACACCATCGCCCACTCATCATATGGGGCCGACGGTCAGGGTAACGGATAGTTTGATTATGGAGGAGAGTTGAAATGAAAAAAAGTATTGTAGGCCTGAAGGCAAAATTTATTATGGCGTTGCTTGCCGTGGGGGTAATTCCTTTTATTGTTCTGGGGATAATTTCGCACACCAATGCCGTAAACGCTCTGACAGAACAGGCATTTAATCAGTACAAGAGTATCCGGAACCTGAAAAAAAGTCAGATGGAATTGTTTTTTGCAGATTGCCTGGGGGATGTGGACATGATGGCCCACACCCCCTATATCATTGATGCATTTAAATCCTTTAAGAACGGTTTCTTAACCGCCGGCGGTTTTTCCGGGGGACAGTTCCGAGGGCTTAAAGATGGCCATTTTGAAGCACCGGACATATATCTGGCCACCCATAATCGTTATTATCCTCTGTTTGAATATCAGATGAAACATCATGGTTACAGCGATTTTTTTTTACTGGATGCAACCCAGGGAAATATTATATTTAATGTGAACAAAAATAGCGATTTCGGTCAGCGGGTGACGGCCATGGATTCTTCACTCAAGGCCGTGTGGCAGCTGGCAGCCCAGGGAAAGGTGGCTGTTTCTGATATTCGCCCCTATGAACCTTCTGGAAATATGCCTGCCCAGTTTATGGCCGCCCCCATCCGGGAGGATGGAACCATCATTGGTGTCGTGGCCCTGCAGATTTCCATTGAAAGCATTACCAGTATCATGTCCGACCGAACCGGCATGGGCAAACTGGGTGAGGTTTTTCTGGTGGGACCGGATAAACGCATGCGTTCGGACGCTTTTCTGGATACTGAAAATCGAACGGTCATCGCCTCCTTTGCCAATCCTGAAAAAGGCAAGGTGGATACTAAACCGGTGCACGAAGCGCTGGCAGGAGAAACCGGAGAGATGATAGGTGTGGATTATAATGGCAATCCGGTTCTGTCTGCCTATGCGCCTTTTAAGGTTGGGGATACAACCTGGGCCGTCATCGCCCAGGTCCACAAATCCGAAGCCCTGGCACCGGTGGTCCGACTGCAGAAAACCATGGGGATGATCGGTGCAGGGGGGATTGTGTTAATTGTGCTGTTTGCGTTTTTCTTTGCCGATTCCATCACCCGGCCTTTGAAAATGGGTACCCAATTTGCCGAAAAAATGGCCGGGGGTGATTTCACCCAGATGCTTGATATCCATAGACGGGATGAAATAGGCGTGCTTGCCGATGCCTTGAACAGCATGATAAAGGGGCTTCGTTCTTTGTTTAAGGAATTGACCCAGGGGGCTGAAACCCTTTCCAGTTCTTCCACTCAACTGTCTGCCATATCCAGTCAGATGTCCACGGGGGCAGAGCAGACCTCCACAAGATCCAATACCGTTGCCGCAGCATCAGAGGAGATGAGCACCAACATGACATCCGTGGCCGCGGCCACCGAAGAAGCTTCCATAAACATGAATATGGTGGCAGCGGCATCGGAGCAGATGACCGCCACCATCAGTGAAATTGCAGAGAGTGCTGAAAAGGCAAGAAACATAACCCTTACGGCGGTGACAGAAGCAAAGGAAGCCTCGGCCACAGTTGATCAACTGGGGGTTGCGGCCCGGGAAATCGGTAAGGTGACCGAATCCATCACCGAAATTTCCGAGCAGACCAATCTTCTTGCCCTCAATGCCACCATAGAGGCGGCCCGGGCCGGTGATGCCGGAAGGGGCTTTGCCGTTGTGGCCAATGAAATCAAAGAGCTTGCCAAGCAGGCGGCCCTGGCCAGTGATGAAATAAAAAACCGCATCCACCGCATACAGGCATCCACCGATGGCACGGTGTCCCAGATTGGACGTATCACAGAGGTGATCAACCAGGTTAATGATATTGTCTCCACCATTGCCGCCGCCGTGGAGGAGCAGTCCGTGACCACCCGGGAAATTGCAGGCAATGTCACCCATGCAGCCCAGGGCATGGCCGAGGTGACGGAAAACGTGGCCCAGAGTTCCACTGTGGCCGCGGAGATTGCCCGGGACATCGCCCAGGTGAACCAGTCTGCAGATGAAATCTTCACCAGCAGTTCCCAGGTAAGTGACAGTGCCGATGCCTTGAGTCATCTGGCGGAAAGGTTGAAAATAAGAGTGGGCCGGTGCAAAATACAATGAAATCCAAGCGTGACAAAAGCCTTTCTTCCCGCATGGGAACAGTGACCACCTTTTACGTTGGTACGGCCCTTTGCGGCATTGACATCCTCACCATCCAGGAGGTGAATAAACTTGTGGACATCACCCCGGTGCCCCTGGCCCCGGATTATGTGTCAGGTATTATAAATCTGCGGGGGAAGATTGTAACGGTGATTGACCTTGGAAAAAGACTGGGGCTTTTTTCGGGTGCTGGAAATGCGCCTGTTGTACCCGGTCGAAATGTCATTGTTCATTACAGGGACGAACTCATCGGACTTATGGTCACTGCCATTGGGGAAGCCATTGCCGTGGACTGGAACCTTATGGATGCACCCCCGGGAAATCTTCGGGGAGTCCAGGGGAGTTTTTTTAAAGGTGTTATTAAACAGGCCGGGCACCTGATCGGGGTGCTGGACGTGGAAGCGGTGTTGTCATGATTGTCGGGAAAAATCTTCGGGTGCTGGTGGTGGATGATTCAGTGGTGTATCGCATGATGATTTCCGATGTGCTTTCGCAACTGCACGGAGTGGAGGTGGTGGGTACTGCCCACAATGGCAGGGCAGCCCTGGCCAAGGTGGCTGCATTAAAGCCGGATCTGTTAACCCTTGATATTGAAATGCCCGTTATGGATGGACTGGAGGTGCTCACCGAGATGGCCCGACGTTTTCCCAGGGTGGGAATCATCATGGTTTCGGCATCTGCCGGAGAAGGCGGAAAAAAAACCATCCAGGCACTGGAGCGGGGTGCCTTTGATTTTGTTCTCAAGCCAGGGGAAGTCAGCCATGGGGAAAACAGAGAAAAGCTCCGCCAGGGGTTGGCACCCATTGTGCGCAACTGTGCCCGCATGTTGGAGATTCGCTCCATTCTGGGTAAGAGGTCTGACAATGCAGACCTCTCACCGTCTTCATCCATGAAATCTGAAAGAAAAGATTTTGTTTCCCCTGCCGTTGGAATGACCCGCCCGAGCCGAAAAAAATCCCGGGTGGTGGCCATTGGTGTTTCCACAGGTGGCCCCAAAGCCCTTCAAACGGTATTGGCAGCCATTCCCCCGGACATCGGCGTTCCCATTTTAATTGTGCAGCATATGCCGCCCTTATTCACCCATGCCCTGGCCGAGAGTCTGAACAATCAATCGGCCATCCATGTAAAAGAAGCTCTGGAGGGGGATGTCCTGGCACCGGGCACGGCATATATTGCACCGGGGGGCCGCCACATGAAGGTGATTACCCGTGGGTCGGAAAAACAGCTGGTGGTTCATATAACCGATGATCCGCCGGAAAACGGATGCAGACCCTCGGCGGATTGTTTATTTCGATCCGTGGCAGAACATTTTGGTGACGCGGCCACCGGTGTCATCATGACCGGCATGGGGCATGACGGGGCAGAAGGCTTGAAAATTATGCGCAGAAAAGGGGCGGCTGTCATTGCCCAGGATGAAAAGACCAGTGCCGTGTTCGGCATGGCCAGAAATCCCATTGCCTGGAAAATTGTGGATGTGGTGGCACCCCTTGAGCGGTTGTCCTTTGAAATTCTTAAAACAGTGAGGTAGGGCAGCTAATAAAAGCCTGAAATTCACCCTGCCGATGCCGGGAGGGGGGAAAATTGCTTTGTGCCGCCATGATCCATGGTAAAAATAACTTCAGATGAATGCATGCTGTTATCAAAGTATATCCGGGAAGTTTCGGGCATTGATATTGATCCGTCCAAGGCATATCTTTTTGAAACCCGCCTTGGAGGAATGGTGGAATCCCTTTGCCTTTCTTCCTATAAAGCCCTTCATGACATGGCTCGGTTCGATGTTACAAAGGCCCTTGAGCATGAGATTGTTGATAATATCTCAACCAATGAAACCCTGTTCTTCCGGGATGCCAAACCCTTTCAGCTGCTTCAACACAAGCTGATACCGGATCTTATTGATAAACGCCGGGCCCGGAACCGGACAGGACCGGTTCCCATCCGCATCTGGAGTGCGGCCTGTGCCACAGGCCAGGAAATATACAGCATCGCCATGGTGTTAAAAGATCTGCTGCCGGATATGTCCGGTTATGACATATACCTTCTGGGCTCAGACATTTCAGGAACAGCCATTGCAAAGGCAAGCCTTGGCAAATTCACCAGCTTTGAAATGGGACGGGGTATGCCCCGGAAACAACAGGACAGGTATTTCACCCGCCAGGGCAACCACTGGATGGTCAAAGATGAGATCCGGGCCATGGTGTCATTTCGGAAAATGAATCTGCTTCATCCGTTTACCTTCATGGGACGGTTTGACATTATTTTATTACGAAATGTGGCAATTTATTTTAATGTGGAAACCCGCAGAAATCTGTTTGAAAAAATTATTCGGGTCATGGCCCGGGACGGGTATCTGATTATCGGTGCCACGGAATCCTTATCGGGTATCTGTGATGGGCTGGTACCCAGACGACATCTTCAATCCATATTTTATGAACCCTGCTTGAAAAAGCTGAGCTGATCAGGAAAAAAGGAATGATAACAGATGGATGATCCAATGCGGATACTGGTGGTGGATGACAGTTCCATGGTGCGAATGACCCTGCGTGAAGAACTTGAAGCCGGGGAATATGAAGTGCTGGAAGCCGCCAATGGCCTGGAAGCGCTGGTTAAGATTTCCGGTCCAAGGCCCCCGGATCTCATGACGCTGGATGTGGAAATGCCCCGTCTTAATGGCTGGGATACCTGTAAACGACTGCGAAGTCCCCACTATGCACGCCTGATGACCCATAAAAAGGACGGACGATTGCCCGTTGTCTTTGTCACCAGCCAAGACAACATGGAGGATCGTAAAAAGGGATTTGAAGTGGGGGCTGCGGATTTTATCCCCAAACCCTTTGCCAAAGGCGAGCTGCTGGAAGCCGTGGATCGGATTTTAAAGCCGGTGTCCCTGTCCGAAGGAATGACGGCCCTGGTGGTGGAGGACAATACCCTTGCCAGAAAAATTGTGGCCGATGCCTTGGTCCAGGAAGGGCTTCTTGTCATTGAGGCCGAAGACGGACAGGAAGGGTTTGAGGTGTTCAGTAAACGGGTAGATGACATTGATGTGGTGATCACCGATCTTTTCATGCCCCGCATGAACGGGGATGTGCTGTCCCGGAAAATCCGCAAAGAACTTGACCGGTGGGATCTTCCCATCATCTGTCTTACAGCCATGCCCGATCAGTCGGAGCTTTTAAAGGTGTTCAAGGCAGGGGTGTCTGATTATCTGGTAAAACCCTTTGCCAAAGAGGAGTTGCTTGCCCGCATCACCGTGCACCTGGAGCGATATCGCCTCAGCCGGCAGCTGAAAGAAAAAATTGAAGCCCTCAAACAGTCCAATGAAAAAATCCGGAAACTGTCCATCACCGATCCCCTGACGGGCTGTTATAACCGTAATTACATGACCCAGCATCTGCCCAAGGAGTTGAAACGCACCCAGCGATATGACTGCCCCATTTCCCTGATCCTCACGGACATTGATTTTTTTAAAAAGGTTAACGATACCTGGGGGCACAGTGCCGGAGATCAGGTGCTCATCGCCTTTGTTGAGATCCTTAAGGACACCATAAGGCAGGATCTTGACTGGGTGGCCAGGTATGGGGGTGAGGAATTTCTCATCGTACTGCCGGAAAGCGATTATAAGGCTGCCGTCACCTGCACCGAGCGGTTACGTCAGGCAGTGGAAGACCTTGTCATCACCCACGAGGGGCATACCATTCCCATCACGGCAAGTTTCGGGGTTACCTGCCTTGATCCCGGCGCCGTTGATGACTGTTCCCCGGATCGCCTCATTGACACCGCCGATAAATATCTGTACCAGGCCAAGGAGAACGGCAGGAATCGGCTGGAGGGGGGGATGTTAGAAGCCGTGAAGTAGCGGACGTATTCCCATTTTTCCGGTTTGGTTACAATATGGTTTATTTGTCATCGTTGGCGGGGCCAACGATTATGACAAGTGGCCCAAGTTATTACCAAGCCCGATTTTCCTTTATTGACCGTTTCTATTCATCCGCCATCTGTATGGCTATTTCTTTAAATTGTTCCAGTTCTTCAAGAAAGGCATCCACCACCCGGGGATCAAAATGAGATCCCCGTCCTTCCACAATGATATCCCGGGCCTTGGTATGGTCAAAAGAGTCTTTGTATACCCGTCTGGAGGTCAGGGCATCATATACATCTGCCACGGCCATGATTCTGGCGGATAGGGGTATTTCTTCTCCTTTGAGTCCCTGGTTGTAGCCGGACCCGTCCCATTTTTCATGGTGGCATCGGATAATCTCTTTGGATACCTTTAAAAAAGAGGTGTCCCCGTCAATGCCCGAGACATTTTCGGCTTCTTCAATGGCCAGCCAGCCGTGCTCTGTGTGTTTTTGAATTTCCTTGAATTCGTCTTCCGTGAGTTTCCCCGGCTTTAAAAGAACGGCATCGGGAACCCCCACCTTGCCGATGTCGTGCATGGGGGCGGATTTAAACATGACTTCAATGGTGTGGTCATCCAGAAGAGAGCTGAACTCAGGCGAGAGACTCAGTCTTTGGGCAAGTATTTTCACAAATGTGGCAGTGCGGCGGATGTGCATGCCGGTCTCTTTGTCCCTTGTGGCGGCAAGGGAGGTGATGCCGATGAGGGTCAGGTTCTGGGCCACCACCATTTCCTTTGTTCTTCTGAGCATTCTTTTTTCTTCCATTCTGAACCTGATGACAGTTAACAGAGAGAAGGTGACAAACAAAGTGATCAACGGGTAGGTCACTGAAATGAAGATCTGAATTTTACGCAGAAAAAACAATTCCATGAACCAGAGTCCTGTAGTTATGGCGATAAGTGACAAGGTGCAGGACCAGGGCTTTAAGTGAATGAGTATGAACGTGCATGAAAGCCCGGTTAAAAGAATCATGAACCATTCCATGCCCATGGCCCAGGGTGGTCGATAAAGAAGATTTTTGTTCAGGATATTATCCAATGCCGTGGCATGGATGCCCACGCCGAAAAAATATTGTTCCAGAGGGGTGATGTGGCGATCTCCAAGTCCCGAGGCAGATGTGCCCATGAAAACGATCCGGTTTTTCATTATTGCGGGGTCTGTTTTTCCCAGCAGCAAGTCTCCTGCAGACAGGGTTGTGAAAGCAGATGTTTTTTTACGAAAATGCAAAAGCAAATTTCCCTGGGGAGTCACTGGTATGGTGAGATTTTTAATGGAAACAGATATAAGGCCTGTTGGGCCTGCTTCAAGAGATACTTTGTCCACGCCCATGGCCAACATAAGGGTGGCAAGGGATAAACTGGGGTAAAATTTACCCCTGTATCCTGTGATAAAAGGGGTGTGCCGGATGACTCCGTCGTTATCAACCAGGGCATTGACAAATCCGCTTCCTTTGGTTGCCTGCATAAAAAGGGGCAGGGCTGTGAGCATACCTTTCCATGGAGAAAACCTCTGGAACAGGTCTGATTCCGGCACTGGGGAGACAAGACGGGTATCAAGGGGCAGCAGGCCCGAGGGTTGTCCCAAGGTTTTCCCCCCAAGAAATTTGCTTGCCAAAATAAAGGGGCCCTGTTTCAGGACCTGGGCCAGGATCAGATCATTATCAAGGATGATGTCCCCTGATGACAGGGGGGCAATGGATATGCCTGAACGTTTTTCCAGGGCTCTCAATGCAAGATAAATGGAAGTTCTGTCAGGCTCCGACAACAAAATATCCATGCCCACGGCCTGGGGCGATCCCTGGATAATGATGGTGCAAAGGCGTGCAAGAAGATCCCGGGACCAAGGCCATTGCCCAAATGCCTCAAGGGTTTTGTCATCAATATCCACGATAACGGGCTGGGGGGTTCCCCTGTCCCTGAGGGAAAGGTGCATGACATCATATAGCTTTTGGTCCAGAAACGTTACAAAGGCAGGACGGTACACAAAAAGACCCATGAAAAAAAGGGTGATCAGAAAACCTGTCTTGAGAATGGTTTTCATACCCCGGGAATACCCTGGATATTTCCGGGTTCCAATTATGTGGTATCCCTTTGTCATCTTACAATAACTTTAACCCGGCGGTTTCTGGGTTCAGGAATATCATCCGCCGTTGGAATTAGAGGATTTCCCTCTCCATGGGAAGTTGCATGAATAAAGCGGGCCTCAATGCCCTGGTCCACCAGAAGGGTAAGCACCCGTTGGGCACGTTTTAAAGAAAGGGCAATATTGGCATCCTCACTGCCCACCCGGTCGGAATGGCCGGATACGCTGATGTCCATGGATGAGCGTTTTTTTATTTCGGTTACAATTTCAGGAAAGCGGGCAAGGGAGGCTTCTGTGAGAACATCAGATCCGGACTTGAACTGCAGAATAAAAGTGGCGGGCAGAGACGGTTCTGCATCCAGCACCGTGGCAAATCGTTTTTTTATCTCTTTTTCTTCAATGGGGGTCGCTGGCGGTGGGGTAAATTGCTGTCGCAGTGTAACCCCGTAACCCGCCTGATCAATTTGTGTGGTGCCATGGGGGTTGGTGATTTCCACCTTGCCCACATGGTTGTCATGATCCGGCAGCAGCACCACTGTGGTTCTGTTGCACGAACATCCCGCAGAGAAAACCAGGAGTGCCAGCATTGGCAATATGCAATAATGTCGAAAGCATTGCCGGGGCCGGGGAGCCAGGGATATCTGTTGGCGAGGGGGGAACGATATTGTTAAATTAAGTTTTGATCTCATTTAACCTTTCCTTTTTTTATTAGAAAATACAACTTTCGGGCCACCTCAGCAGAGCTCCCCGAGGGGCAATAGGAACCGGCCAATTGAGCCGTCTACGGTTCCGAACCGGGCACATTGCCCCTCGGGGAGGCGGTATAATGCCATTTTCATTGTTCGTTGTGTCCGTGAAAACATGTCCGTTACATCAGAAATCAGAAAATCCACAGGGGGTCAGGGGAGTACTTCCACCAGAAAACGAGTGCCGCGAACGGCAATGGTGCCATCCGGGGTCTGGATCTTCACATTGTCCGGCGCTATTTTTGCGATGACCCCGGACAAAAAAAGAAAGGTGCCCTTGAGCATACGGGTTGCCAGGGAATATTCATAAACGCTGGGGTTGAAGATAAATTCCGTCATGTCCATGGTGCTGTCCGGGCCAAGGCAGATGATGGTGTCATCCTGGAGTATAAGGCTGGCGGAGGCATCTTTACCAGATTGAATCTGGTCCAGGGGGTAAATTCTGTCCCCGGTCACCGCTGTTATTTTATTTGCCTGGCGCTGGACAAACACCTGGCCTGACACGTTTTTAAAGCTTCCGCAGGGGAGAAGTTCTGTTGCCCCACAGGGGCTTATGCCGCCAATGAACATGGAAAAAATACACAATATTACAATGTTTCTCATGGATAAATCCTTTCTGGTGCTGCATACCCGAGTGTCATAAGCCAGGGGGGGTAGAACCTGTGCCAGGGCTCATAATCGGGTGGGTGCGGGGGCTGGCGTGTGTCATGGGAGGCTGATATCAGCAGACCCTGTAGTTTAAAAGTACTACATCCGCCTCAAGGGCATCCACACTCAGCAGGTTTAATTTTAGATCAAGTTCCTGACTGAAAAGTGCCAGTCCCTGGCCAAACAGCCGTGGGGCAAGGGTCAAATGCACCTCATGGATGAGGCCCTGGCGGGCAAACAGGGTGTTTACCTGGGATCCGCCAATGAGAGCCACCTCGTTGTATCCGGCCACTTCAAGGTCTTTAAGAATGTCTGCCGGGGGCTGGTCAGTGAATTGCAGATTCTCTTTGTTTTGTTTGCCTTCAAGGGTGCGGGTCATGACAATGTTGTGCCTGCCGGGCAGGGGGCGGCCGATGGTATTAAAGGTGTTGTTTCCCATGATCATGGCCCCAACCCTGCGGGTTATCTGAACAAAATAGCGTTTGTCTGCCGATCCGGTCCAGTCCACGGGATCGGTGGCATGGCGTGCGATTCTGCCATCCAGAGTCATGGCCATTACCAGAATTACTTTCACAGTTATTACCCCTTTTTTTTTAAATATTTCCGGGAGTTGATCACAGCACAGATCATTCTTTTTCATGCAATGGCCAGGGTTCATTTTCTTTTTCTTCCACAAGGTAACAGAACCGGTCCCATGTCATCTCTTTTCCGGAAACCGGGCAGCGCAGGGTCATTTTCAGCTCCCCCACATCCTTTACCTCCCAGTCACCTCCCCGTCTGGAGCCGACGATTCTGATTTTTTGTCCTGGTTTGAGTTCACAGGGTTTGAAAATTGTCACGGTATGGGACATATTCGCCTCCACTTTTAAAAAATCCGGGGTAGTTATTGAAGTTGGGCTTCAAGATGGGTTAGCGTTATATTTGAACAGCCGCCATATTTGAAGGGGCAACAAACTCAGGCGGGCAGATGTTATGAGCAAGGCCATAATTTTTAATGTGCGGGCCAGCTGCCAATACCTATTATCCAATACCTGCTTTTTTACATAAAATCAAGCACCAGCGATTTTAATTTGTCCGGGGTATTCAAAGACGGATCTTCTAAAACCCGCTCAAACACTTGATTCAGAATTTTTCCGATGTGCGCTCCCGGTCCGCAATTTATAAGGGTCATGATATCACTTCCGTTGATGGCAAGGCCGGCCCGGGTGAATTCCCGGTGGCCGTGCAGGGCCTGGGCTTCGTGGATTTTCTGCAGTCGGATTTTGATTTCAGAAAGGGTGTAGGGTCGTTTGGCAAGGTTAGCTGCCTTGTCGGCGATGCGCATGCGCATGAATTCGCGGTGGGAGACACCGTGTGCCGCCAGGAATGCCAGCAGACGTCCCACGGCCCTGGGAGTGCTTTCTTCGGTGAGGGGACGCATGTGTACCCGCACCATGGCCTTTATAAAATCCACTTCTCTGGTGCTGAAGCGCAGGGCTTCAAGATCTTTAATAATGGCTTGCTGCATGGTTTCATGATTTTTAAAGCTTAATTTATTATTTTCCAGGCGGGCTGCATCAAACTTACCGGCATCATGAAGAAATCCGGCAAGTCTCAGTAGCGGATCCCGGGGGGAAAGGGCATCTCCCACCATCAGGCAATGTTCAAAGACGGTTTCCCCGTGGTGGGGGCCGCCGTCAAGTCCCACGCATCTGTTCAGGCAGGGAAAGATGTATTGCAGCAGATCTGTGTCACTCAAGGCCTGGAAAAAAACCGATGGCTGCCCAAGGACCATGGCCTTCATGATTTCAAGGCGCACTCGTTCGGGTGCCGTGGACGTGGACAATAATGGGGCGTGTTTCCTGATGGCCTGGAAAGTTTCCGGAAAGAACTCTCCTTTAATGGCGGCCTTGAATCTACAGGCCCGGATCATTCTCAGGGGATCTTCCATGATTCTGTGGTCGGGGGTTCCGGTGAAGCGGATGATTTTTTGCCGGAGATCCTTTTCACCGTTGAAGGGATCAATGATATCACCGGAAACCGGATCAAGTGCCATACTGTTGATGGTGAAATCCCTTGCTCCAAGATCTGTCCGGGGGAAAAGCTTATTTTCTTCCGGGCATCGTTGGGGGGCAACCTCCACCCCGTTGATCAGAAAAACCGGAAAGGTTTTACCGGCCATCCTGGGATTGTCTTTCCGGAACATTGATTTAAGGGTGTCCGGTGGACAATTGGTGACAATGTCATGGTCGGCAGGCATTTGATTCAGACGAAAATCCCGGACCCAGCCCCCCACAAGAAAGGCCTTGAAACCGGCATGGCCAAGGCTGGTGATGATCTTTTCAACAGGAGCAGGCAGATTCATGGGAGCAGATTTTTCAGCCAACAGCGGCCTCCATGAGAACGCCTGCCAGAAGACACACGGATACCAGGCTGTTGATATGAAAAAAGGCAATATTAATGCGGGACAGATTGTCGGGACGCACCAGTCGATGTTCAATGATTAAAAGGACACCGATGATAGCAAGGAAAAAGAAAAAAACAGGGTGCATGTCAAAGATCATGGCCATGGTCCCCAGAAAAATCATTGTGGCCACATGGAACAGGGAGGAGATGGTCATGGCATTTTGGGGACCCAGCAGTGCCGGCAGGGAAAAAAGGCCCTGGTCCCGGTCAAAATCAATGTCCTGGCAGGCATAGAGAATATCAAATCCGGCGATATAGGTCATCAGGGCCAGGGTAAGGAAAATCGGTGCTGCACTGATCGTTCCGGTGACGGCAATCCAGGCCCCCAGGGGGGCAAGGGAAATGGCAAATCCAAGATAAAGATGGCAATACATGGTGAATCGTTTGGTGTAGGAATAAAAAAGAAGAAAGAAAAGCACCGGAAAGGACAGCCAGAAGCAAAGCGTCCCCAGCATGGCCGCTGCAAATATAAAAAGGGCGGCAGATGCCCACACAAAGAGGATGGCCTCTTTGCCGGACAGTTTTCCGGAAGGGATTTCTCTGATGGCGGTACGGGGATTTTTACCGTCCATTGGGGCATCAACGATGCGGTTAAACCCCATGGCGGCGGATCGTGCTCCCACCATGGCCAGAAGTATCCACAAAAGATCCGCCATGCGGGGGGGGTGGTCACGCCAGGCCATGACCACGGCGGAAAGGGCAAAGGGCAGGGCAAAAACAGTGTGGGTGAATTTGATCATTTTGCCATAGATCATAATTTTTTCTTTTATTTTTGAAAGCATGGATATTTTTTCCTTGGTTAAAACAGGGGGTGATGTGATTTTTCTGGGTTCTGGGTTCTGGGTTCTGGGTTCTGGGTGCTGGGTTCTGGGTTCTGGGGTTAAAAAATGTAAATATTCGGGTTGGCACAATAAATGTCTGACCAGTGCCCCATATTCGCGTATTTGGGTCTTTGTAGCATGCCAATGCTATGTGAGCAGGCCAAAATAAGTGAATATGGATGCTGATAGAATATTTACTAAAAAATACCATGGAGGCGGGCTCTGCATTGGGGGCATTCTCCCGGAATGGTCATACGGTTGTCTATCGTGTAAGCGGTGCGTTTGATCAGTGGGGTACCGCAGGCATGGCAAAAGGTATCTTCATGGCCAAGGTGCGGCGCATTTCCGATGTAAATATGTTTCAGACCGGCTTTTTTCCCTTCTTGGAAGGCCGTTTTAAGACTGGTATCCGGGGTGGGGGAGACCTGGGTCATATCGTGACTGGGGTGAAAACGACTGATGTGCCATGGGGTTTCTGTTCCCAGTTTATCTGCAATAAAGGTGGCCATGGCATGGAGTTCACTCTTATCGTCGTTGTGTCCCGGGATGAGAAGGGTGGTGACCTCCACAAGTATGCCAAGGGATTTCATGAGGATCAGGTTCTGTTTCACCGGTTCAAGCCGGGCACCGCACAGGTTCTTATAAAAGGTATTATTAAAGGCTTTCAGGTCCACATTTGCCCCGTCCACATAGGGTGCTGCTGCATGAATGACTTCAGGGGACATGTAGCCGTTGGTGACAAAGAGATTTAAAAGGCCGTTTTCTTTGGCCAGCATAGCCGTTTTCAGGGCAAGCTCAAAATATATTGTGGGTTCCGTATAGGTGTAGGCAATGCTGTTGCAACGGTTGTTAATGGCTTGAGCCACCAGATCCCGGGCAGTTGTTCTGATGCTTCTGCCCGGGGATGGATATTGGGAGATATCGGCATTTTGGCAGAAACTGCAGGTAAAGTTACACCCGGCAGTGGCAATGGAAAATGCTGAACTGCCAGGTTTTACATGGAAAAATGGTTTTTTTTCAATGGGATCAATGGCCCTTGCAACGATGAAGGGATACACAATTGTGTAAAGCTCACCATTTCTGTTTTCCCTTACCTTGCATTTACCATGGGATCCTGTCTGGATCACACAATAATGGTGGCACATGCCGCATTTTACACGGTCATTGGATATTTTTTCATAGAAAAGTGTCTTCATGTTTCTCCGTGGTGATTCCCCGGGCAAATCCGGTTACCTGGCCACAGGGGCGTTTTCTGGAGATTTCCAGTGACAGGGGGCGGGTACGAAAGCGGGGAACCGGAATGATGGTCATGCCGATCATGGTGCCCCAGGGGGATTTTTGCACCAGGGCACATTTTTCCATCCAGGCCGCTGGTCGACTTCGGGTAAAGGGAAACTGCAGGGTGGTGTTCCAGTAAACAGGGACTGGCCCCATGATGGCAAAGATGATTTTTTTCAGCTCCCCGATGCCGAAAAATCTCCCATGGGAAAGGGTGTTTGGGCAGAAAAAACCCTTGATTCGACGGTGTATGTTTAAAGGAGCAAATTTATTTAATACCCCGATGAAAATTTTATCCCGGGTTACCCGGCAGGCCTCTTCAATGGCCTTGGCCGGGCGATCCATGAACTCCAGGCTGGTCATGAAAACAGAGTAATTAAAGGCATTGTCTTCAAAGGGAAGCCCTTCACCAAAGGCTCTGTGAAGTTCCAGCCGGCTTCCGAACCGGTCCAGGGCCATATCCAGCATATAGGGAGACGGGTCCACTCCGGTTACCTGCAGGCCATGGGCCATCAACGCAGGAGCGCACCTGCCCCAGCCGCATCCAATATCAAGGACACTTCTGTCCGCCAGCGGAGAGAGCATCTTCATCATTAACGCCGTCTGCAGCTGAAAATCATACTGCTGGCCTGCCTGTTCACACCAGGTCAGGTGGGCGTTGGTATCATTGAAATCAAATATATATCCCATGGCGGATATTGTAAGCCCTGCCGGGGTAAGATTCAAGGGGATTCTTTTAAAGTCGGAAATGTGTATGATGCTTGTCTGGAATGGGCTTGGTCACAACATGGGCCACTCGTCATGGGTCAACGGGGTCAGGCTTGTGTTATTGGCGTTATCGGCCACAGCCTGTGCAAACGCCGAAACCAACGATAATGCCAATAACGCAAGCCTGACCCCTCCCCAGGTGGCCCATGTTGTGACCAAAGCCTTTGGAATCAAGGGTTTATTTTTTTGTATTCAATATCTTTATATCCAGATATGGGGGAATTGAAGCTTTCAATTTGACAACCCCCACGGGTGATTCTATTTTATAAAGCTTAAATATAAACTTAAACCAGAGGAAAAATAAAAATGGAATTTGAAGTAGATGCACGGGGTCTTGCATGCCCTGAACCCGTATTAAAGACCAAAGCAGCCATTGAACAACCGGGGGTAACCGTGGTGCGGGTTCAGGTGGACAATGATGCAGCTGTGGAAAACGTCAGCCGGTTCTTAACCTATCAGGGCTTTGGGGTGTCTGTGGATTCAATGGTTGATGGTTCCATTGTGGAAGGAATTAAAGAAAAATCCGATGAAGAATCTTCCGGAAATCCCGAGGCTGGTGCAGCTTCAAAGGCCGGTGGCGGTTCAAAGGCCAGTGATACCCAAAAGATTGTTGTCATGATCGGTTCCCGAACCTTTGGGGAAGGAGACGATGTGCTCGGGCAGAAACTCATGCTCAGTTTCATTAAAACCCTCAAAGAAATGGGGGAGGATCTGTGGCGTCTCATTTTTGTAAACGGGGGCGTTCATTTTGCCATTGAAGGGGCGGAGCTGCTGCCGGATCTGGTGGACATTGAAGCGCAGGGAACCACCATTCTGGTGTGCGGCACCTGCCTGAACCATTTTGATATCCTTGACAAAAAGCGGGTGGGTCAGACCACCAACATGCTTGATATTGTGACGGCCATGCAGCTTGCCGACAAGGTGATTTCAATGTGATGTGACGCCCAGGCAGGCATCAATCATGCTGCTGGAAACCCGGGCCTCTTTGGGGGTTCCCTGCCAGACTTTTTTGCCGCTTTCCAGCACGGAAATACTATCGGCCACCTCCAGTGCCCGGCTGGTGGACTGTTCCACCAGCAAGATGGTCATACCCTGCATTTTAAGCTTATTGATAACGCTGTAACAGGTATCAATGGCCTTGGGCATGAGGCCAAGGCTCAGTTCATCTATCAGCAGCAACCGGGGCTGACTCATTAACGCACGTCCCATGGAAAGCATCTGCTGCTCTCCCCCGGACAGGGTACCTGCCTGTTGATTTATGCGCTCCTTTAACCGGGGAAAGGTTGTCAGCACACGTTCAATCCCCGGTGCGGTTTCTTTTTTATCCCGGCAATATCCTCCCACAATGAGGTTCTCTTCCACAGTCAGTTCACTGAAAAGGCGACGTCCCTCGGGCACCAGACCGATACCAGCCCTTACCCGCAGGGGTGGGGGCATTTTCGTGATTTCTGCATCGTTGTAATACATCAATCCGCCATGGGTTTCCACATGACCGGCTATGCACATGATGGTGGAGCTCTTGCCAGCACCATTGGCCCCCAGCAGGGCGTGAATCTCGCCTTCCTTGATTTCAAGGTCCAGTTCTGTAACGGCGCGCATGGGACCATAACCGCAGCTTAATTTTTCAAGTCGTAACACCTTCTGCTCCTTTACCAACGTAGGCAGCCCGCACATGGGGCATCTGCATGACTTTGTCAGGGGATCCCTCTGCTATTTTTCTGCCATTGTCCAGAACCACCAGTCGGTGGCCCACCCGCATGACCTGACTTAAATTGTGCTCGATCATCACCAGGGTCATTTCTTTCCGGTTAATCATCACCAGGGTATCTGCCAGGCGTTGTGCCTCAATGTGATTCAATCCGGCCAGCGGTTCATCCAGCAGCAGCAGTTGGGGTTCCAGGGCCAGTGCCCGGGCCACTTCCAGGCGTTTGAGTATGCCCAGGGGCTGGCCTGTGACTTTTTCGTTGGCATGGTCTTCAATGCCCACAAGTTTCAAGAGTTCCATGGAACGTTCATGTTCTTTTTGCCGTCCCGAGCTGAGCAGGGCAGCCCATATGTTTCGGATGCGCCGGTGCCCCACGGCCAGAGCCACATTATCCTTTAATGTCATACTGTGAAAAGGCCGTACGATCTGGTGGGTCAGGGAAAGCCCCCTGTGGATGCGCTGGAAGGTGGGCAGTTTTGTGATGTCTGAACCATTAAGGACGATTCTTCCTTCCTGGGGTTGAATGACACCGGTGATGGATTTTAACATGGTGGTTTTGCCGGCACCATTGGGACCAATGAGGCAGAGAAATTCATGGGCCATGACCTGGAAGGATACATCCGTGAGGGCATGTACCCCGCCAAAATGCATGGTAATATTGTGGACATCCAGAAGGACCGCCCCTGGGGATGGACTGGTGGCTTGGGTATTTGTGGCAGTGAATTTGTTCTGGGTTAAATGCTGGGACGATATCATGGTGCTTGTCTCCTGGAAGGGATTATTTTAATTAACAATTTTCCAAGCCCGGCCAGTCCATCCGGAGCAAACCGCATGACACCAAAAAGTAAAATGCCATAAACCAACAGCTTGTAATCCCCCACAAACCTGAAAAATTCCGGCATCAGGGTTAAAACCGCAGTGGCGAGTATCACCCCAAAGACGGAGCCAATGCCCCCCACGGCCACCATGGAAAGAATAGTGATGGAGGTGATGAATCCAAAATCATCGGGTACGATAAAACGGGCAAAATAGGTGTACAATCCTCCGGCAAGCCCGGCCAAGGCCGTTCCCATGGCAAAGGCAGCCAGTTTGTAAGCGGTGACGTTTACGCTGAGCATTTTTGCCGTGTCCTCGTCATCGGCCACGGCCTCAAAGGCAAACCCCATCCAGGAGCGTTTAATGTAAAGGCTGAAGGCCGCTGCAAGGGCTGCAAGCACCAGTACCAGAACAAAATAGCCGGTCTTGTCAAGGCCCATGGACGGAATGGCGCTGATGCCGAGTTCCCCGCCCAGATACGTATCCTCCTGGCGAACAATACCAAGAAAAAGAAATCCTACCCCCATGGTGGTGATGGCCAGAAAGTCGTCCCGGACCCGCAGGCTGGTTAATCCCACGACACCCCCCACCATGGCTGCCATGAGCATGGCCGATGGCAGGCTGATAAAAGCAGAAAAATCGGCCTTGGCAAGCAGTGCCGCCGTGTAGGCACCAATGCCGTAAAATGCCGCATGCCCCAGACTGATCTGACCACAGAAACCGGTGATAAGGTTAAGCCCCAGAGACAAAATAATATTGATGCACACCACCGTTGCCAGGCTCAGTTCATAGATACCCATGGATCATCTCCTTGAAAAAAGGCCCTGGGGCCGGACCATCAAAACGATGATCATAAAGGCAAAGGCAATGGCATCCCGGTCCATGAACTCGCCGATGTAGATGGTGCCAAAGGCCTCAATGACGCCCAGTAAAAGGGATGCAAACAGGGTGCCGGAAACATTGCCAAGCCCCCCAAGGACAATGATGGCCAATGCTTTATAACTGGGAACGCCACCCATGGTTGGCTCCACCAGGTTTGACAGCAGGGAAACAAAAACCCCGGCTATCCCTGCCAGGGCAGATCCAATGAAAAAATTGAGGTATCGTACATTTAAAACGCTGATGCCGAAACTCTCGGCCATCTGGGGATCATCCACCGTGGCCCGCCAGGCAATCCCCAGGCGTGTTTTCCGGGACAGCCAGCTTAAAATTCCCAGCATGCATACACTGCCAAATATAATGACCATCTCAACGCTTCGGATGGTGATGCCGGCAACAGTGTACGTGGTCTGCAGGGGAGGGGAGACATAAGAGAGGCCATAGGGACCGAAGATCAGACGGAACAGCTCTTCCATGGCAATGAAGAGACCGATGGAAGCAATGAGGGCCACATAGGGGGGGCGGTTTAAAATGGGCTGATAACACAGCCTGTAAATGGCCATGCCAAGTATCCCCACCACTGCCGCGGACAGAGGGGTTGCAAGGATGAGACTGCCGGTGGCATTGGTCAAAAGAAGACCTAAGTACCCGCCCAGGGCAAACAACCCGGCATGGGCAATGTGAAGAATGCGAAGCAGACTGTAAACCAGGGTAAGCCCCACAGCAATGGTGGCATACATGCAGCCGTAAATAAGACCTTGGACAAGAAGCTCAATGTACAGCATGATATTTTTCCAGGTAAGAAAGTCGGATACGGCAGGCGGCTTTCAAAGCCCGTCTGCCGTGGATCGTTTTTTTAGGGCTTGGTCATAAGATGGGCGTCACCGTTGGCGGGTCAACGGGGTGGCCCATCTTGTGACCAAGCCCTTTTTTTATATGGCAGGGGGGGCCAATAAAGCCGGATCATCAATGGTGCCAAAATGATGCCAGTTGCCGTCTTTGACAATCTGCACCTGCACGGCCTTCATGACTTCACCCATGGCATTGAATTTGATGGTGCCCGTTGATACTTTAAGCTCCACTGCCGCCATGGCTTTTCGAACGGCGGCAGGATCGGTGGTGCCTGCCTGCTCAATGGCTTTGGCTGCCACCATTACTGCTGTGTGACCGCTGGCCGCCACCATATCCGCCTTGAATCCCGCCTGTTTTTCAAATGCCGTGATAAAGTTGGCGGTTTCAGGAACCGTTGAATCCCGGTCCAGGCTGGTGGTGATGATCACACCTTCGGCGGCTTTTCCGGCAATTTCTATGAACTTCTGGCTGTCGTAGCCTTCCTGGCCGATGACCGGTACCTCAATACCTGCGGATCGAAGCTGGCTGACCAGGGGGCCGGCGGTGAAATAATACCCGGAGGCATAAATGGCATCGGGATTATCAGCCTTAACCTTGGCCACGATGGCACCAAATTGACGATCTTTTATGGCGTATTGGTACTCGTTGACGATGGTGATGCCATATCTTTCAGCTACCTCTTTAAATCCCGCAGCCAGGGATTGTCCGAAATCGTTCTGCAGGGTGATGATCACCACTTTCTTTTTACCCATCATGTCGCCCAGCAGTTTTGCACCGGCTTTGCCCTGGATTTCGCCAAGAAAGCTGGTGCGAAAGACATAGTCTCCAGCCCTTGTGATATCCGGATGAATGCCATAGGCACTGATATAGGGAATCTTGTTTTCCTGGAAGACACCGGCAGCGGAGCGGGTGGCACCGGAATAAGAACCACTGATACCCACCACGACCTTGTCCCGTCCGATCAATTTGTTGGCAATGGGGATGGCCTGGGCCGGTTTTGCCTGGTCGTCGTAGATGATAAGTTCCAGTTGTTTGCCCAGTAGGCCTCCGGCGGCATTGAGCTGGTTTATTGCCAGTTTTGCTCCTTCGGTGGAGGATTTGCCGTCGCTTGCGGCAAATCCGGTGAGGGGGGCATTAAAACCAATTTTAATGGTGTCTGAAGCTGCCTCACTGGGAGCCCCCATCGCCATGAAAACCATAGCAAATGCAGTAATAATTATCTTTTTAAACATGATAGCATCTCCTTTTGTTGTAAATGCAGATATATTGCTTTCTGGATCATGTTTTGCCCATGTCAAAAAGATGACTTGGGAGAAAATAAGCCACGCGTCACAATTGATGGGCCAACGGGGGCAGGGGTGTGTTGTTGGCGTTATCGGCCGCAGCCTGTGGAAATTTTAAAAGCACCGATAATGCCAATAACGCAAGCCTGATCCCTCCCAGAAGTGACCGATGTTGTGATCAAGCCCCCAAAAGATAGACAGGACTCCTCCTGAAATACCGTACATCAAACTGAATTTTTAAGTATCAAGGGGCCTTCTACGTGTCAAGAAAATTTAATTATACCATAGTGCAGGTATGAAAAATTTGTATATTATCTTCTTGACTTAAAAAGTATGGGTTAATAATACATAATTTGATTTTCAATATTTCAAATTCGTACAATTTATAATGAAAAGCTCATTTTTATAACTCCTTGAGTCACTTAAAGAGCGGAGCTTTGCTTTCAGGAAATATTTATAACAATGAAACCGCCCAAAAATATAAAAACAAACGCGCAGAAGTCTTCTCTGCCCGATGAGTTCCTTGCAAAAACCATGATCCTGGCCGATGGCAGAATTCAAAAGGGTATAACGGTTTTTACCCATTGTAAAATTGTTGGAATGGTTGCCAGGGAGTTGCTTTCCCGGATACCTGTCTGGCTGTTGTTTTCATTATTTCCTCCGGGTAGTGAACTTGTTGCTGCGGTTCATGATGTGGGGAAAATAAGCCCGGGCTTTCAGGAAAAAATTTACCGTGCATTGGGATTAATTCTGGGATTGGTCAGTCCTGATCTTGATCGTTCCATCGGGGGGCATGCCGCCGTCAGTCAGGCGGCATTGATGGAAAAGGGAGATTATATTGCTGGAATAGCGGGACGTCATCATGGTGCCTCCTGCACTGCAATTGGTTTTCCGTCGGATGATATTTATGGTGGGCCTGACTGGCAGATGCAAAGGGAATTGCTTGTATCTGCATTGGAAAAATTCTTCAAAGTCACCTGGCCTGTTATTGGGAATGATCATCAGGCAGATCTTTTATCCGGCCTGACAACGGTGGCCGACTGGATCGGCTCGGGAATGGACATAACCGACAACGACTTGCCTGATGATCTTTTACAGAAAAAGGTCCGTGATGCCCTGAACAATGCCGGTTTTATCAAGCCTGTGATCTGCCGTGGGCTTTCCTTTGAAGAAATTTTCACACCTTATCGGCCATATCCCATCCAAGAGAAAATGATTCAGTGCGTTGAGGGGCCAGGGATATACATCCTTGAGGCACCCATGGGACTTGGTAAAACCGAGGCCGCCTTGTTTGCAGCATACAAGGCTTTGGAGGAGAACCGTGCCACTGGTATTTATTTTGCACTGCCCACCCAGTTGACATCCAACCGGATGGTTGACCGAATGAATCGCTTCTTAAGGGTGATTCTCCATGAAAATACTTCCACGCACAATGCGTTATTGCTCCACGGTGCGGCATGGTTACAGCAAACCCGCATGGGTGAAGAGGGGCAACCGGGAAAATCCTGGTTTGATTATCGAAAGAGGGGACTTCTGGCACCCTTTGCGGTGGGTACAATTGATCAGGCATTGATGGCTGTTATGAATGTCAGGCATGGATTTGTCCGCACCTTTGGCCTGGCAGGCAAGGTGGTTATTTTGGATGAGGTACACTGTTATGACACATATACCGGTACAATCATTGATTACCTGGTTAGAACCCTTGAAAAACTTCACTGCACGGTGATTATTTTAAGTGCAACCCTGGGTATTAAAAGAAGAGGAGATATTCTGGGGTTAAAAAAAACAGTTTCACCCCATCTCGCAGCAGGGTATCCCCTTATTTCAGCACGCCCCCATGAAGGGCGAATCATTTCCGTTACAGCACCGGCGGTGGAGGAGCCTGAAATAAAAATCCATGTCTGTGGCAATGATGAAAAGGCCATTGAAGAGGCTCTTGATCGTGCTGAAAAAGGTGAGCAGGTACTCTGGCTGGAAAACAGTGTGGATGAAGCCCAGGAAAGTTTCCGGTTGCTTGGGGCAAGGGCAATGGATCTGGGTGTGGAATGCGGGTTGCTGCATTCTCGTTTTACCCGAACAGACAGGGAAAAAAATGAAAAGTACTGGGTCGGTCTCTATGGGAAAGAGGGCGGTGAAAACCGATGTGAAAAGGGGCGTATTCTGGTGGGCACCCAGGTGCTGGAGCAATCCCTTGATATTGACGGCGATTTTTTGATTTCACGCATGGCACCCACAGATATGATTTTACAGCGCATGGGGAGATTGTGGCGTCACAGAAGTAACGACCCTGTGCGACCACCCCAGGCCCGTCGTCAGATATGGATCTTGTCTCCAGCACTCCATGATGCCGTTGCCGATCGCAGTGTGTTTGGAAACAGTGCATACGTTTATTCCCCGTATGTTTTGTGTCGCTCCCTTGAAGTATGGATGACAAAAGATCACATGATTCTGGATGGTAAAACCATAAGAGAACTCATTGAAACCACCTATTGTGAAAGACGGGAGCAGGGTACCATTGCCCGATACAAATATGAAGTTGAAACCACACGTCAAAAATTGGCCGGGCTGGCAAGGGTAGGTTTGTCCCGGGGCGGTCAGACATTACCGGAAATTAAAGCAACCACCCGCTTTTCTGAAACTGAAAGCGTAGATGTTCTGCTTATTAGAAGCAAACATCATGGAGACAAGGGAGTCACTCTTTGTCTGCAGGACAATTCTCAATGGCTGATACCCCGCAACCTATCGTTCAGATCTGGAAAAATTGGGCGGGGCATTGCGGTTGCATTGCAGAAGAATTGTGTCAGTGTGCCGGAGAAGAAGGCTCCTGATTTTTTAAAAAATGACATGGGGTTTTTAAAAGGATTGGTCTATCTGGGTAATGATCACGAACGCCCTTTTCGAGCCGCTCTGGTCAAGGAGAGTACTGCGTTGATGGGGGTGGGACATCAGGATGTCTCTTCTGATTATAAACTGCAGTATGATTCGGTCCTGGGATACATTGCCGAAAAGAAAGACAGTTGATTATCTATTGATGCATGGGGCTTATGCTGGCTGATATATAAATGCCTGGTTCTCATTCTTTCCAGTTGAGTTGGGGGCAGGCCGACGTGATTTGAATTCGGGAGAAAACAAATATGAAAAAGGTTG
Source organism: uncultured Desulfobacterium sp. (assembly GCA_963674605.1). Classification (GTDB taxonomy): domain Bacteria; phylum Desulfobacterota; class Desulfobacteria; order Desulfobacterales; family Desulfobacteraceae; genus Desulfocicer. Next base: position 5,905,468 of record OY771474.1, read on the forward strand.
TAGAACCGCATTTTAATTTGATTGATGAGGACTGGATTCCCGTTGCAGGGGCGGGGAAAGTCAGTCTGAGAAAAGTATTTACTGACGTCAATCTCAAAGCCCTTGGGGGCACACCCGTAGAAAAAATTGCCATGACAAAGCTGCTTCTGGCCATTGCCCAGGCCGCCTACACCCCGGAGGATGACAATGAATGGGCAGCACTCGGTGCATCGGGTATGGCAACCAAAGCAATGGATTACCTTGAGGTAAATAAAGATTGTTTCTGGCTTTATGGAGAAAATCCTTTTTTGCAGATGCCGGGAATTGCAAAGGCTAAAATACAAAACTTCAGTGCAGTTCTTCCAAACATTGCAACAGGCAATACCACGATTCTCATGGAAAGTCAGATTGAACAAAATTTAACCGATGCTGAAAAATCGCTTGTTCTTGTGTTTCTGTCAGGATTTGCCCTTGGCGGTAAAAAAACGGACAACAGCGTAATTTTATCAGAAGGATACATTGAGAAATCACCCACGGGTAAATATGGGCCATCACTGGGATTTGCCGGGTATCTGCATAGTTTCATTACAGGGGATTGGCTTTGTGAAACCATTTGGCTCAATATGGTCACCAGTGACAATGTTGAAAAATTGAAACAGTTCCCCGGAGGAATGGGAACCCCCCCATGGGAAAAGATGCCCCAGGGAGAAAACTGTCCGATAGCCGCTGATCTTAAACAAAGTATCATGGGACGTCTTGTACCGCTTTGTAGATTTGTTTTGTTATCTGACAAGGGCATTCATTATTCTGAAGGTATTTCATATCCTGCATACAAGGAAGGCAGTTTTGATCTTAGCATTTCCGTTGATTTTTCATCCAAGAATCCCAGGGTAATCTGGGCCGATCCTCAAAAACGCCCATGGCGCCAATTACATTCTCTTTTGTCATTCTTTGGCTCTTCAGGGGATCGAAGTTTTGATTGTTTTCAGATACGAGCAGGGGCGTTGCGTGCAAAAAGCGTTGTGCCTGGCTTTGGGGTATGGTCCGGAGGATTCAAAGTCAGCAGTAATGCCGGAGAGCAGTATGCATCGGGCAGTGATGATGTTGTAGAGTCGGAGGTATCTCTTGTGTCTGAGTGGTTGGGAGAAATCTGGTTTTCCCAGCTCAAAAGGGAGATGTTGAACCTGGAAGAAATGGCCAAGCATTTATATGGGGCAACCATGGGCTATTATAAAAAATTAACAGTTGACGGCAAGAAACATGCGGCCCAAGCCACAGAAATTTTCTGGCAATTCAGTGAAAAAAAGTTCCAGGATCTCATCAATGCCTGTGGTGATAAAAGCGGTTGTGAAGTGGCGAATATCCGTCCTTCCTTTATCCATTTTGTCAACAGGGCATATAATACCATTTGTCCCAGGGATACCGCAAGGCAATTGGATGCGTGGGCTTCAAGCAGGCCTAACTTATCAAAATTTTTTCCAAAACATGACAAAGCAGATGAATCTAAAAAAAAAGAAATAACCACAAAGAAAGCAGGTGAAAAATGGGTACAGAGGGAAATGTTTTAAAAAAGGGAGAGTCCTTTACAGCGTATGTCATAAAAAAAATAAAAACAGATAATGCCTTTGGTGCAGCACTGCGCCGGGCGGACAATCCAGATACCGAATATCAGGCATGGGAACATCTTGTTCCATGGTGCAACATTGAAAGACCGTGGGAACGACTTCCCTTTGTTGTGGTCGCTGCGGCACTGGCCCGGGCCAAGCCGGAAAAAGATGGAACTTTGGGCATCGGAAAATGCATTGCCGCCTGTTATGAAGATGGCCGGGAATCTGATGCTGCAAAGGCAAAACTCAGAAGACTTCTGGCCTGTAATTCAATAGAGGAAACCTGCAGGGTTCTACGTTCTGCCCTTTCCCTGATACAATCAAGGGGGATACCCCTTGGTTATGGGGCATTACTGGATCAACTGCTTAGGTTTCGTAGCGGTGAAAGACAGAAACTTAAGTGGGCCAGTGATTTTTATGGAAGGAGAGGGGATGATGATAGCTACAATGCTTAACCTCAGTCGCTCGGACTGTAAAATACTTAAAATAAAAGATATCTACAGCCTTCATAAAGTTGTGTATTCTCTGTTTCCAAAACAGAATCAAGGTGGTCGACATTTTTTGTTTGTGGACAAGGGGGGAGATTTTTGGGGCAGGCGTATTCTTATTTTGTCGAAAAAAGCTCCCCTTACGCCTCAACTGGGTAGCATAATCACCAAAAGTGTTCCGGAATCTTTTCTGGAGATGGATAACTATGGTTTTGAGATTGTAATGAACCCTGTAAAAAAAAATATTCGCAATGGAAAAATTGAACCCATCCGTGGTCGGGAAAATTTGCAGGAATGGTTCAAGAAGAAATCACTTGGATGCGGTTTTGAAGTGCATGATCAAAGCCTGCAGGTAAGTCATATAAAAGTAGTGACGTATATGAAAAATGGAACGATGTGTACCCACGGTTCATCCACGTTCAAAGGGAAATTAAAAGTAATCCATAGAGGTGATTTTATCAAACATTTTGAAAACGGCATGGGGCGTGCCAAGGCGTTTGGATTTGGTCTTTTACAGCTTGTCCCGCTGACAGTCAACAGCAAATAAAAGAAAAAAGGAGTTCATAAAATGAACCAGAACAATCCGTTTTGCAATGTGCGTGTTGAATTTCATATCCTGCAGTCTTTTCCTGTTACCTGCCTGAACCGGGATGATGTGGGCGCGCCTAAAACGGCTGTTATCGGAGGCACGCCTCGTGCCCGGGTAAGCAGCCAATCCTGGAAAAGGAGTATTCGACTTGCCATGAAAGAGCTGGGAGTATCTCTTGGAATGAGAACAAAGCTTGTTCAGACCCTTATCTTCAATGCCTGTTCCGAACTGGGAGCAACGGAAAAACAGGCGGAAAAATGTGGAAAAGATGTGGCAGGCGTATTTATAAAAGAAACAAAAACAAAAAAAAAGAAGGATGATGATGGCGTTGAAGCTGCCGATACCGGCAAAAGTGACGCACTGATTTTTCTGAGCAAGAATGAAATAGATCTTGTTGCGCAGGCATTAAAAGAAAATGAATTTGAAACAGAGTTTTCAGAGGATAAGATCGATAAAAAAGGAAAATTAAAAACAATAAAGACCAAGATTGACAAGAAGTTAAAGTCTCTTCTGGGGAAACCCAATCTGGCTTTGGATGGTCTTGATATAGCTCTTTTTGGAAGAATGGTGGCACAGGCGGCCACCATGAATATCCATGCGGCCACCTCTTTCAGCCATGCCATATCCACCCATAGAGTCACCAACGAAGTGGAGTTTTTCACCGCTCTTGATGATTGTCAGACAGAACCCGGCTCCGCTCACATGGGAAGCCTGGAATTTAATTCCGCCACTTATTATCGTTATATTTGTCTGAATATGGGCCAGTTGTGGGAAAATCTTTCAGGACAGTATATTTCTGAAGCTGTGGATGTGTTTGTTAAAGCACTTTATCTGGCGGTACCGGGGGCACGGCAGACAACCCAGTCCGGATATTGTCCCTGGGAATTCGCCAAAATATTCGTGCGTAAAGGGCAACCACTTCAAATTCCATTTGAAACCGCAGTGAGGGCCAAAAATGGGGGATTTCTGGAACCCAGCAAGGAAGTCTTGTGTGATTATCTGTCAAAAAAAGGAAAACTTGCAGGTTCACTTTTTGGTAAAATTAATGAATTCACTTTCGGAGAAAATGAAGATTTTGATATTGATCAATTGGTTGAGGGAATTAAGTGTTCATTTGAAAAGGTGAAGTAATGGATCGTTCATATATGTTGCTCTGGCTGGAATCTCCCCTTCAGTCCTGGGGTGCGGATTCAAAATTTGGTCGTCGGGATACGTTGCCCTTTCCCACAAGATCCGGCGTTCTGGGACTGTTACTTTGCGCTCTGGGTGCATCCGGGGAACAAAAGGAATTTCTTTCCGAGATGGCACCCTTATCCCAGACGGTTATTTCCTGTGTCAGAACGTTTAAACGAGCAAATGGTGAATTAAAAAAAAGAGTCAGAGAACCCTTGCTCATGGATTTTCATATGGTTGGCAGCGGATATGATGACAAAAATCTCTGGGAAAAATTTCATATCCCCAAAACAAGTGATGGTAAAGCTGCCGTGGGAGGTGGCACTAAAATTACTTACCGCTATTATCTCCAGGATGCCGTCTTTGCTGTTATCCTCGAAATTCCAGATACACATGGAGAAGCCTTCTCCATGGCTCTTAAGAATCCTGTTTATAATATTTTTCTGGGACGGAAAAATTGTATTCCCACAGATTTTGTTTTTCAGGGACTCTTTGATACAAACGACGCTGCTGAACAAATGGCTTTTACATTGATGCAGGAAAAAAATCTTATTGAAGATTTCCGAGTACTGGAAGGCGAACATGATGGCGATGTAATGACCTTGAATGATGTACCAATACAATTGGGTCCGGTTAAAAAATACCGGGATCGAAGAGTTACCGTGGTGGATTCATGAATGATGAGAGGAACTATACAGCCGGTCCAAATGCAGTTCGTGGATCAAATTCACCAAAAAAAGAAAGAAAGCGGCTCTTTATAAAAATTAACCGGAAGAATTTACTCCAGGTAAAAGATAAATATCCGTTTATTTACCTGGAGCGGGGACGACTGGAAATTGATGACAGCAGCATTAAATGGATAGATTGCGATGCCAATGTGGTACGCTTGCCCATTGCCACAGTGAATACACTGCTGTTGGGACCGGGGACCAGCGTTACCCATGAAGCTGTCAAAGTCATGGCAGCAGCCAATTGTTCCGTCTGTTGGGTGGGCGAAGATAGTTTGCTTTTTTATGCAGTGGGGCAAAGTCCCACTGCAGATTCCCGAAATTTCAGAAAGCAAATGCAAATTGCGGCTAATCCCAAAAAGGCCTTGGAAGTGGCCAGAAGAATGTATATGCGTCGATTTCCCGGAGAGGATTTAAAAAACAAGGGTTTGAAAGAAATGATGGGAATGGAGGGGTACCGGGTCAACAAATATTATGCAGAAATGGCTGAAAAGTACAGTGTTGGATGGAAGGGCAGGTCATATAAGCCCGGTAAGTTCGAACTGAGCGATATTACCAATCAGGTTTTGACTTCATCCAATGCTGCATTGTATGGGATTTTATCGTCGTCTATTTACAGCATGGGCTATTCTCCTCACATCGGTTTTATCCATTCCGGCAGCCCTTTACCTTTTGTTTATGATATGTCAGATCTTTACAAGGACACTCTTTGCATTGAACTTGCTTTTTCATTATCAAAACGCATGGGGGGACGTTATAACAGATATCTGGTTTCAGAAGCATTTAGAGAAAGAGTCATTGAAATGGATCTTCTTGGCAAAATTGGAAAGGATATCAAGGAGATGCTGGAAGGAGTTAAGAAATGATTGTGGTGATTGCCAATCATTTACCACCGGCGGTCAGGGGACGTATGAAACTTTGGTTTGTTGAACCCCGGGCCAATGTGTTTGTTTCCGGAATTAAAGATTCCGTTGCCGATGGTGTTGTCAAGTATTTGATGGATCATTGTCCTCCGGAATCTGGTCTTATCATTTTTCAACGTATTCACACAGCACCGGGATATAAAATTACAGGGATGGGAGATCATGTAAGGACATTAACGGAAATAAGTGGTATGCAATTGGTTCAGGAGAAAGATGGCTTGGTTGTAACTACTACATCTTGATGTATTACATTTTTTTATATCAGGATGTTGGTGTCTTCCCCACAGGCGTGGGGGTGTTTCTCTAAGTGGCATTTTAAATGGCCACCGTGGGATGTCTTCCCCACAGGCGTGGGGGTGTTTCCGTCCATCATGACGGCGTAACCTCGAAAGTGATGTCTTCCCCACAGGCGTGGGGGTGTTTCCCATGATTGATACCCGGTAAGTGCAAGGCTGGCGTCTTCCCCACAGGCGTGGGGGTGTTTCCAGCCCGGGAATCCCAGGACCCAAAGGCCTTGCGTCTTCCCCACAGGCGTGGGGGTGTTTCTGAATAAAAGGTGTCGCATACTGGATGGGAAAGGTCTTCCCCACAGGCGTGGGGGTGTTTCCCCGGGATATTCCGCCATGACATCTTCCACGTTGTCTTCCCCACAGGCGTGGGGGTGTTTCCCCTAAATACTCCCTTCGGTTTGTGAAGGAGAGGTCTTCCCCACAGGCGTGGGGGTGTTTCCACCCAGATGCTCCCCGACAATTTTCACGGTGCGTCTTCCCCACAGGCGTGGGGGTGTTTCCATTGGCCAGCACCTTTTCATCCTGGGTGTAGCGTCTTCCCCACAGGCGTGGGGGTGTTTCCGACACCACCAATTCTGTGGACCAGGCTGATGTGTCTTCCCCACAGGCGTGGGGGTGTTTCCACAGCCCCTTCCAAAAACACTGGTGGCAACGGGTCTTCCCCACAGGCGTGGGGGTGTTTCTTTCACAACCCCCACCGCCACAGGCCATTTCTTGTCTTCCCCACAGGCGTGGGGGTGTTTCCCTGACGCCATTCAGGGTGCCATATGCCAGTTGGTCTTCCCCACAGGCGTGGGGGTGTTTCCTGGGGCCGGACAGTAATTGTGCCTGTTATTTGGTCTTCCCCACAGGCGTGGGGGTGTTTCTGGATTCCTGGATCAAAAGAGCCCCGGTGGCGCGTCTTCCCCACAGGCGTGGGGGTGTTTCCAACTTATAATAGGCCGGGCTTGAAGGTCATTTGTCTTCCCCACAGGCGTGGGGGTGTTTCTTCACAGCGGAAGTTATAAGCCAAGGCCGTATAGTCTTCCCCACAGGCGTGGGGGTGTTTCTCATTCGTCCACCTCCCAAACCATGCACGTCCCGTCTTCCCCACAGGCGTGGGGATGTTTCATGCCCCTCCCGGGTTGTTAAGTGCCACAATAAAATAACCAGATGAAGGCAACAATTTTCAGAACAAGTTGACCAAAAACAAAATATATCAGATTAAGTGTCCCTGGGATCAGGGCTTTTTTTATGAAAAAAAATAGGCGGAGAGAGTAGGAGCTCTCATCCGCCTTAAAAAATGGGGGCTAATAGCCCTCACAGACACAAAGATATGATACAGTTGTGATACCCAAGGAAATTTTTCATCGAACCGATTTTCAGAATCCCATCCAAAAAATTGGGAATAATGGTATGGACGGATGGGCATACACCAAGTGCTTAAAGGTGCATGGCCGGATATCATGGTAATGATATAGTGTGGGCTTGGTACGGCTCGGCGTAAGTCCTTTGCTGCTTTTTTTGTACACCAACCTCATAGGTTCGTGGGGAAAGGGACTCCAGGTAAGCGTAATGGAATTTATGCCGAGCTGTATTAGAGAGTTCCTGGAAAATAATATACCCGACCCCAATGAGCACCCCACCGACTATCTGGAGCTGCATTCAAAAGTGGGTAGTTTTATTATCATGAAGTCCCTTTAGCCTGCCTGATGATGCTTGATTTTTTCATGGGCATCCAGTATCAACGCCTCGGTGGTCTCCCAGGAGATACACTCATCGGTGACGGAAACCCCATAGGCCAGTTCCTCCGGCGCACATTCCATGCTCTGACTGCCCTGGCAAAGATTACTTTCCAGCATCAGCCCTTTAATGGCATGGCCGGTGTCGGTGTCCATGAGGATCTGATTGATCACATCCTCCCACACAATGGCCTGGCGTTCATATTTTTTGTTTGAGTTTGCATGGGAACAGTCCACGATGATGGCCTGGGTGAGATTTTTCTTTTTCAGGGTTTCCACGGCTTCCCGGATGCTCACCGAATCATAGTTGGGGCGTTTGCCTCCCCTTAAAACAATGTGGGAGTAGGGATTGCCCTTTGTGTTTACGATGCTCACGAGACCATGCTCATTGATGCCCAAAAAGCTCTGGGGGGCACCGGCGGCAATCATGGAGTTGATGGCCGTGCTTAATGCACCGTCGGTGCAGTTTTTAAATCCCACGGGCATGGAAAGTCCGCTGGACATTTCCCGGTGGGTCTGGGATTCGGTGGTTCTGGCACCGATGGCGGTCCAGCACACAAGACCTGCAATGTACTGGGGGATGATGGGATCCAGCATTTCCGTGGCGGTGGGCATGCCCATGGCGGTGATGGCAAGCAGCAGTTTTCTGGCCCGGCGAAGGCCTTCCATTAAATCCCGGGAATCGTCCATGTAAGGGTCGTTGATAAGCCCCTTCCAGCCAATGGAGGTTCGGGGTTTTTCAAAGTACACTCGCATGATAACCGCAAAAGTATCCTTTACCGATTCCCTTAACTGGCACAGTTTTTCAGCGTATTCCAGTGCCGCTTTTTCATCATGGACAGAACAGGGACCGGTGATGATCAGTCGCCTTTTGTCTTTGCCGGACAGAATCTGTTTGATTTCATCCCGGCCGTCCAGGACGGTCCTTTCCGAGGCTTCTGTAAGGGGGTATGCTTCCTTGAATTCGTCCGGGGTGATAAGGGGTTGGAAATTTTCCACGTTGACATCGTAGGTGCGTTGCATGTTTTCATTCTCCTGTGGTGGTTAAAAGGGGCTTGATGGCAACACCGGCCATTTGCATCCGACAGACAGCCATCATTCAAGTGGGCAGTGTTGGGATCAAGCCCGTTGAAAACATGAAAAATATCAGCAACCAGGATTTTTACTGCGGCAAAAAACAAAAAAAGCCGCAGGGTTCTGGCCTGCGGCTTTTCATGTTTTGATTATGTATCAATAAAATCAGAACAGCCCAGGCAGCCTCCTAAAATAGAAGGTATTAAAATAATAATAGCTGGGTGCAAAATTCTGATTCATTCTTTTCTCCGTTTATATTTGTTTTATGGTTATACATACCTGATCGTGGGCTGTCAAATCTTTTTAAATTAAAAAGTGGTTATTGGGGGTGATGGGAAAGGCATCCGTGTGGGCAATATCCGGAATCAATTCCAGGATTTTCTGGTGGGTGGCGGCACTGAGAACATGGGCGTTAATGCAGGATTCGTAAAGGCAGCGGGCTTCAAAATCGCATCGTTGACAGGTCAGAAAACGGTGGGCAAGAAGGGGTAAAAGGGGATAATGATCCTTGTGGGTTCTGGCAAGCAAGGTTAAAAGGCTTGCATCCTCGGGATCATGGAGAGAAAAGAATGCATCCTTTTTCAGCCACTGGGCTGCAATGTCGGTTTCATGGGGATATTTTTTTAAGAAATATGTTGTGGCTTTTATGAATACCGGGGTATTTCTGTCATGGGCAAGGGCAAATCGGGCCATGGCACCGGTGAGTTTTTTAATTGTTTTTTTCCTTTTCCAGGGGATAAGAAATCCTGTATTATACACTGTCAGGGCCTTTAACAGAGCGGTTTCACACCGGTCTGCTCTGGCCGATCGTTCCCATTTATGTGCTTTCCGGATAAAGCCCTTGATGCATTGCACGGCAATAAAATGCATGCCGGTTCCTGTCAGGGCAAAGACAAGGCAGATCAGAAAGGAATAGAGCACCGGGGGAGAAGATGACGGCATCACCGGATTGGCCTTGGGAATCAATATAAAGGCAAGGGGAATGCCCACTCCGGCCGTTATCCATAACCGAAAAGCCATGTGTTTGAAAAAAAGATGCATCAGAAGATTTCGTCTCCGCAGATGATCTGACCGTGTTTCAAGGGAATGATAACAGGAGGGATGGGTGCCGTCTTGGGGGCACATCCCGTTGTGGGATCTACGGCTTTAAAGGAGATGCCGTCGGGTATGGTGAATTGTCTGACAGGTTCCACCCTTAGGGCCTCTTTCATGAATTCCGTCCAGATGGGAACCGAGGCTATGGCACCGGTGATGCCCCTGCCGTCAACGGTTTCTAATTTTTTTGGCATATCATATCCTGCCCACACCGATGTGGAAAGACCCGGTGTAAAGCCTGCGAACCAGGCATCCTGAAACCCGGAGGAAGTTCCTGTTACCCCCGCCGCCGGTCGGGAAAAGCCCTTTTTTCGAATTTCCCGGGCAGCACCTTTATTCACCACGGTCTGCATCATGTCCACCACCTGAAATACGGTGGCATCATCCAGAACTTTTTCTCCCTGCACCAGGTGCTCGTAAATTACATGCCCCAGGGGATCTTCCACCCGCCAGATGTAAAAAGGCAGATGACGAATGCCCCCCGAGGCAAAGGTGGCACAGGCGGAAGCCATTTCAAGGGGGGTAATTTCCCAGCTGTCCGGTTCCATGGAAGGATTGAATTCCATGGCCGCTGTGACACCACAAAGCTGGGCAATGTCCGTGAGCATTGCCGGGTCGGTGAATTTCATCAACGTTGCGAAAATTTTGTTTTCCGAAAGGGCCAGGGCCTGTTTTAAAATGATTTTATTTCGGTGTTCCCGGCTGAGGGCCGGGGACAGACAGTTTCCGGGCGGAATCTCTCTGTTGGGGGACGTCATCATCGTACCCCCGTGGATGTTATGTTTTTTCATGGCTGCATAAAATACAAAGGGATTGAAGGCAGATCCTGCCCGGCGTTTGCTGGAAAGCGTGCGGTTAAACTCCGACCGGTAGTAGTTTCTTCCCCCCACCAGGGCTTTCACCGCTCCGGAACCGCTATCAATGGCCACCAGAGCCGCCTGGGGAACAGTTTTGTCTTTTGCATCTGGTCCCATGATTTTATCCAGGTAATTCATTCCCCTGGTTACAGCCATTTCTGCGGCCCGCTGCATGGTGGTATCCAGTGTTACGGTTACCTTGATGCCCCCATGGAATACCACATCACTGCCATATTGCAAGATGAGTTGTCCAATGAGGGTGTCCAGAAAGTAACTGCCGGTTCTGGCATCGGCATGAAGGGCTGCAAGAACGGGTTTTTCCTTTAAAATATCTACGGCCTTTTCCCGGGTCAGATAACCGGTGGCCACCATGCGATTAATGACCACCTCTCTTCGTTTAAGTGCCCGGTCATAATGACGATATGGATTGTAACGGCTGGGGGACTGGGGAAGTCCTGCCAGGAGCGTTGCCTCACCCAGTGTCAGATCTGCGGCAGGTTTGCCGAAAAATACCCGGGCGGCCCGTTCCACCCCCTGGGCCCCGGCACCAAAGGCGATCTGGTTGACATAGGCATGGAGAATTTCTGATTTGGGAAAGGTATATTCAATTTGCAGGGCCACCAGGAGTTCTTTAAATTTTCGCAGATAGGTCTGTTTAAAGCTGAAAAAAAGATTCTTGGCCAGCTGCTGGGTGATGGTGGAAGCCCCCTGAATCCGGCCGGGCTGGACCAGGGTAATATAAAGGGCTTTCAGGGTTCTGAGTTTGCTGAACCCGCTGTGATCCATGAATTTATGGTCTTCCACTGCCAGGATGGCGTTGATGAAATGGGGAGATACCCGGGACAGAGGGACGGGCTCTTTTCTGCCCAGGGTAATGAGCTTTTCGCCGGAGGCGGCAAAGATTTCTGTTTTGGGAGTTTCAATGATGCGTGCCAGGGGATGGGGCAGGCGGGGAAGGCTCTGGGCACCATAAAAAACAAACAATACCAGCAGCAGAATTCCGCAGGCAATGGCGGTGACAATGCCATAAAACAGGGTGATGGCCCATGGGAGAATGTCAAATATGATTTTCATTGCACGCCCTTTTGGAGCCGGGTTATGAGTTTCTGGACGGCCCATTGTCTGCCCTTTGCAAAAATCACAAGGTTTCCCCCAGGTTCCTGGACTTCAAATCCAAGCTTTACATATCCCGTCGGATCAGCGGGCCAGATGCCCACCCGTGAAAAAACGCCCCGGTCCGGCATGAGGGTTTCCGGCCGGATGATTAATTCGGAAAGTATGTCGGTGGCAAGTGTCAATGCAGTTTTGAAAAATTTGTCTGCTGGGATGATGGGGCCCTGGAAATCAGAAATATCCCTGAGGGAGCCGTTAAAAATCGTATTGTCCTGGTCAAGTTCAGACAGGGTGACCCGGGTCAGAGTGAGCTGTCTGACGACCCGGTTTTCCGGGGCAAGAAAATAGATGTCAAGCCCGTGGGCCTTGCCCTCACAGAAAACCTTGTCCACGGTGTTGCCGTTGAAAAACCATACCAGTTCCAGGGGGGGGATCAGGGAAACGGCTGCGGGTTCGGGCAGGGCCATATAAAGTTGTTTGAAATGCGCCTTGGTGATGTGGGTCCATTGACCTGGCAGAAGACCCGAAGCAAGCTGGATAAAAGAAGAGGCCTCCCGGGCATAGCGGGTGGCATCCTTTCTGCTGTCTGTGATGGTTTTAAGGTAGGATCTGGCCGTGTCTGTGCGGTCTCCGGTTTCCCACACGGTGCCGATTTCCGGTCTTTTCTCGTTTATGGATGCCAGATATTCTCCCACAAGGTATTCACACCAGTTGGTGTGGAATTCCGATACCATGGTGAGCACCAGGAAGATAAACATGATACCATGTATCGGTGACAAGATTCCCCGGAACCATGTCTTGATCTGTGTGGGTTCATTCCAACGAGTCATGGGGTGTTTGTATGCACAAAACAAGGCGCTTTTGCAAGCAATTTTTACCGACGATATGATAAGCCCGTGACGGTTTGTTGATTGCTGCCATTTTTTCCTTGACAGTCCCGATCTCCTGGTGATATGGCATGAACAGTAACAATGTTTCTTTTTTTTCAGTAATATGCGCAGTGTTTGATTTGATTTTGAAGTTTTATTTTCCAAAAACGTCTTCAATCATAAATTTTAAAGGAATTATGCCCATAAATGACGGCTGAAAACATGACGGAAGATAAAAAAACATTATTACCCAAATTGCGCCCTGAGGTCAGCGATCGTCTGGAAAAGGCCGTAATGGAGGTTTTCTCCCATGCCGATTTTCACAGAGCAAACATACGGGATGTGGCAAAGGCTGCCGGGGTGAGCTTCACAACCATATATAAGCATTTCGGCAGCAAGGAGCAGTTGGTGTTTGCTTATGTTGATATCTGGCTTGGCAGGCTCACCAATCGAATCATAGATCATCTTCAGGGCATTGAAGACCTGAAAGAAAAACTGCGTAAAGTCCTCTGGCTTCAGTTGGACTATTATGAACGGCATCCCTATCTGGGACGCATGCTTTTCATGACCCTTCCCATGGCCACATGGATGGCCGATAAAACATTTGAACAAAAAAAAATGATTGACCTCTATCTGGAAGTCCTGAAAAAAGGGCAGGAACAAGGTATACTAAATCCCCGGGTTCGCTCCGGCGTTTTGCTGGACATTATGATGGGGCTGGTGCAGCGCTCCTTTTTCATGTGGGTCCAGCGGGGTTGCAAGGAAAACCTTGCCGCCCAGAGCAATATTTTATTTGATATGGTGTGGCGGGCCATTACCGTGCCCGGCAAGGAATGAGCAACCCTTATTATATGAAAAAAATGGCCTAGCCTGGTATCAGATGGTCTTTGTGTCTGTGCCTGGTACTTGATATTTCTTATTTTACAATAAAAGAAGGAGAAAAATGAAAGTACTTAAAATTGATCATCTTGGAATTGCCGTTAAAAGCATAGAACAAGGTAAAAATTTCTGGACAGATGTTCTCGGCATGGAGTTTGCCGGTACGGAAACCGTTGAAGCGCAGAAGGTCACCACCGCATTTTTACCCGTGGGGGAAAGTGAGGTTGAACTTCTGGAATCCACAGCACCCGATGGTCCTGTGGCCAAGTATATTGATAAAAAAGGTGAGGGTATCCAGCATGTCGCCTTCCGGGTGGAAAACATTGAAACCGCCCTGGAAGAATTGAAAGCCAAGGGAATTCGCCTTATTGATGAAAAACCTCGCAATGGGGCAGGTGGTGCCAAAATAGCTTTTTTGCACCCCAAAGACACCTCAGGTGTCCTGGTGGAGCTGTGTCAGCGGGATTAAAACCGGCACCCCCTGACTTTTATGCTTGAACCGGATGGATGAAATACGCATCGTTATCTTCTAAAAGGAAAGGTATTGAACATGTCACAAGTACCGGATGTAAACAGCTGGAAGACTCTGGCTGAAAAGGAACTCAGGGGGAAACCCCTTGAATCATTGAATACCCAGACCCCGGAAGGGATTGAAATTAAACCGCTTTATACGGCCCAAGATCTTGAGGCGGTGGAGTTTACATCGTCTTTACCGGGTTTCTCACCCTTTGTCCGGGGCCCCAAAGCCACCATGTACACAGGACGTCCCTGGACCATCCGTCAATATGCCGGGTTTTCCACAGCCAAGGAGTCCAACGCCTTTTATCGGAAAAATCTTGCCGCAGGTCAGAAGGGGCTTTCCGTCGCCTTTGACCTTGCCACCCACAGGGGGTACGATTCCGACCATCCCCGGGTATTCGGCGATGTGGGAAAGGCCGGTGTGGCCGTGGATTCCGTTGAGGATATGAAGATCCTTTTTGACCAGATTCCCCTGGATAAAATGTCGGTTTCCATGACCATGAACGGGGCGGTGCTGCCCATCCTTGCCGGTTACATTGTGGCTGCCGAAGAGCAGGGTGTAAAACAGGAACAGCTTTCAGGAACCATCCAGAATGATATCTTAAAGGAGTACCTCACCCGGAATACCTACATCTATCCTCCCACCCCTTCCATGCGCATCATTGCCGACATTATCGGTTATTGTTCCGAGCATATGCCCAAATTCAACACCGTGAGCATCAGCGGCTACCATATGATGGAGGCCGGTGCCGATTCAGTGCTCCAGACTGCCTTTACCCTGGCCGACGGCCTTGAGTATGTCAAGGCAGCCCTTGCCACCGGTCTTGACATTGACGCCTTTGCCCCTCGTCTTTCCTTCTTCTTTGGCATCGGCATGAATTTTTTCATGGACATTGCCATGCTCCGGGCCGCCCGATTCCTCTGGGCTGAAATCATGGGGCAGTTCAACCCTAAAAACCCTAAATCCAGCATGCTCCGTACCCATTGTCAGACCTCGGGCTGGAGCCTGACCCAGCAGGACCCCTACAATAATATCATCAGAACCACCCTGGAATGCATGTCAGCCGTTCTTGGCGGCACCCAGTCTCTGCACACCAACTCCTTTGATGAGGCGGTGGGCCTACCCACGGAAACCTCGGCCAGAATCGCTCGAAACACCCAGATCATCGTCCAGGAAGAGTCTAAAGTCACTTCCGTTGTGGATCCTCTTGGAGGCTCATACTATGTGGAGTCACTGACCCAGAGTATCGTAAATGAGGTTCGAAAGATTTTAAAGGAAGTTGAGGATCTCGGCGGCATGGCAAAAGCCATTGAAACCGGTATGCCCAAACGCCGCATTGAAGAAGTGGCAGCCCGACGTCAGGCCAGAATTGATGGTGGCACAGACGTCATCGTGGGTGTGAACAAATACACCATCGCCGATGAAAAACCCATTGAAGTCCTTGAAATCAGTGATGAAGTAAGGACAGAACAGGTTGCCCGTCTGGAGCAGATCAGGCGCGACAGGGATTCAGGGGCCGTGGCAAAGGCCCTGGAGGACGTTACAAAGGCTGCAGAAAACGGGTCCAATCTTCTGGCCGCTGCCATCACAGCCGTCAGGGCCAGGGCCACAGTGGGAGAAATATCCGACGCAATGGAAAAGGTATTTGGTCGTTTTGTGGCCACCACCCAGTGTATCTCAGGGGTATATGCCTCTGAATTCAAAGATACTGAAATCATAACCGCCCTGAGAAAACGAACGGAAAATTTTGAAAAAGACCACGGCCGTCGACCCCGTATTCTGGTGACCAAGATGGGCCAGGATGGCCATGACCGGGGCGTAAAGGTTATTGCCACAGCCTATGCGGATTTTGGCTTTGATGTGGATATCAGTCCCATGTTCCAGACACCGGAGGAGGCTGCCCGCATGGCCGTGGAAAACGATGTCCATGTGGTGGGGGTTTCCAGCCTGGCTGCCGGACATAAAACCCTGGTGCCGGCATTGATTGCCGCCCTTGAAAAAGAGGGGGCTGCCGATATCAAAGTGGTGGTGGGCGGTATTATTCCACCCAAAGACTATGACATGCTTAAGGCAGCCGGTGCCGTTGAGGTGTTTGGCCCGGGTAGCGTTGTCACCGATTGCGCCAATAGAACCCTGAACGCCCTGGGAGCCTGATATTTATGGACTTGAACGAATGTGATGCCTTTGTTGAAGGCGTTTTTGCCGGAAATCGCCGCTGGATTGCCAAATCCATGACACTGGTGGAAAGCTCCCTTCCCCGGCACAGAGCCATGGCGGCCCGGGTGATGGATGGATTGCTGCCCCGTACCGGCAACTCCATTCGGCTGGGCATCACCGGCGTTCCCGGTGTGGGTAAAAGTACCTTTGTGGAAAACCTGGGGCTCTATCTGGCCGATGAGGGGCACCGGGTGGCGGTGCTGGCCGTTGACCCTTCAAGCCAGAGAAGCGGCGGAAGTATCCTGGGGGATAAAACCCGCATGGAAAGGCTTGCCTGCCATGAAAACGCCTTTATCCGGCCATCTCCCTCAGGGGAAACCCTGGGGGGGGTGGCGGCAAAAACACGGGAGATGATGCTGGTGTGTGAAGCCGCCGGGTTTGATGTGGTCATGGTGGAGACCGTGGGAGTGGGGCAGTCCGAGACCCGGGTATCCACCATGGTGGATTTCTTTCTGGCCCTGATGATCGCCGGGGCCGGGGATGAACTCCAGGGCATCAAGAAAGGTATTCTCGAAGTGGCCGATGCCATTGCTATCAACAAGGCCGATGGCGACAATCTGGAGCGGGCCATCAATGCCCGCCAGGAATACGAGATTGCCATGCATATGATCTCCCCGGCATCACCCACCTGGCGGCCTCCGGTGCTCACCTGCAGTGCCATGCTGGAAAAGGGAACGGTGAATGTCTGGGAAACAGTTCTGGATCATCGTAAAAAAATGATGGCCACAGGAGAATTTAAACAGAGGCGAAAGTCCCAGGCCAGAGACTGGATGTGGCATCTGGTGGAAACAGGGTTAAAAACCCGGTTCCGGGAAAACCCCGATGTGATGGCCAACATGGCAAACATTTCCCACCAGGTGGAAAATGAGTTGATGTCCCCAACGGCAGCCGCGCAACGTCTGTTGTCTTATGTTTAGCTTGTCGATTTTTGTTGTGCCAGGGGGTAAATGAACTTGCCATGGTCATTAATAAAATATGGTAGAAAAAAATGCATTGTTCATTGGCCTGCTTACAATTCCTGGGGCAACAATCCTGTCTTTCGGGAAATTTCCCCCCTGAAAGAATGAGTCTTTTGGAGCTTGGGATCCGGCATGAAGGATGGCGAAAAAAACACATAAAAAATTGACATGAAATATTTCATGTAATATAAATATTGTTAAATTGAAACAGGTGTATTGGACATGGCATTCTTCCTCCCTTTTTTTGCAGGAATGACAGAAGGGCATAGCCGGTATGCCCGGCAGGTTGGTCTGTCGCCACAGGAAATAAAAAAACTATCTGAAACGTGTTAAGGATTTATTATGAAGATACATGAGTACCAGGCAAAGGAGCTTTTTAGAAAGTATGATGTGCCTGTTCCAGAGGGCCGGGTGGCGTTTTCCCGGAAAGAGGCCCAGGAGGTTGCTGAACAGCTGGGCGGGTATCCCGTGGTTGTCAAGGCCCAGATACATGCAGGTGGACGCGGCAAGGGCGGCGGGGTAAAGCTTGCTTCTTCCCTGGAATCGGCAGGCAGTATAGCCGATGAGATCCTGGGAATGACCCTTGTGACTCACCAGACAGGACCCGAAGGTCGGCTGGTTAAAAAAGTTCTGGTGGAAGCGGGTCAGAACATTGCAAAAGAATTGTATCTGAGCATGCTGGTGGACCGGGAAACAGCCAAGGTGGTTATCATGGCCAGCCGTGAAGGCGGTATGGATATTGAAGAGGTGGCGGCCAAAACCCCGGAAAAAATAATCAAAATTTATGTCAATCCCCTCATGGGTATTCAGAATTATCAACTGGGTGAGCTGGCCTTCGGTCTTGCCATTCCCAAGGCTGCCAGAAAACAGTTTGGTGGTCTGGTGCGCCGGCTTTACACCCTTTTTGTTGCCAATGACTGTTCTCTGGTGGAAATAAATCCCCTGATTTTAACTGCGGATGACCAGGTGCTGGCCCTGGATGCCAAAGTGGACATTGATTCCAATGCCATGTTCCGCCATAAAGATCTTCTGGAGTATAGAGATCTTGATGAAGAAGATCCCCAGGAAGTGGAGGCCTCAAAGTTCAATCTCAATTATGTCAACCTGGACGGCAATGTGGGCAACATTGTCAATGGGGCCGGACTTGCCATGGCCACCATGGATATCATCAAACTTGCCGGAGCTGAACCTGCAAATTTCATGGATGTGGGGGGCGGCGCCTCCGCCGAACAGGTGGAAAATGCTCTTCGTATTATCCTGATGGATGAAAAAGTCAAGGCGGTGCTGATCAATATCTTCGGGGGGATTCTGCGCTGTGATGTGTTTGCAGAGGGCGTCGTGCAGGCGGCTGAAAAAACGGGTATCAATATTCCTGTTGTGGTGCGCATGGAAGGCACCAATGTGGATGAAGGAAAGAAAATTCTTGCTGATTCCGGCTTGAACCTGACCAGTGCCGTGGATTTAAAGGATGCGGCGGCAAAGATAGCAGCTGCCATATAGGCCACATAAGTGGCCTGCATTGCCAGGGCGCTTAAGTCGATAAAAAAAATCCATAATTATAAGTGGTCATTGAAATTTATTGTGGCTCTGTAATTTGCCATGATCCATTATATAAATAACGACGGTTCATTTGTTGAAAAAAAATCGGTGTCTGAGTGCGTTTTTTCTGGTATTTTTTTTCATGCTTTACTATAGAGAGCATAAAAAATCCCTCACGCATGGATTGCCGGGAAACAGGAAGTCCCAGACATTGATGTGTTTTACTGAAAGAACCGTGGGGAGAACGCTGTGAGTATATTTGTAAACAAGGACACCAGGCTTCTTGTGCAGGGAATTACCGGCAAGGAAGGGCAGTTCCACACAAGGCAGTGTGTTGAATATGGGACCAATGTGGTTGCCGGGGTTACACCGGGCAAGGGAGGCCAGGACATGGACGGCATCCCTGTGTTTGATACAGTAAGGGCTGCTGTGGAAACCACAGGGGCCAACGCCAGCCTTATCTTTGTGCCACCGCCGTTTGGGGCAGATGCCATCATGGAAGCTGCCGATGCCGGTGTGGACCTTATTGTGGCCATAACGGAAGGTATTCCGGTGATGGACATGGTGCGGGTGAAAAATTTTCTGGCCACCAAAAAATGCCGTCTCATCGGCCCCAACTGCCCGGGTATTATCACACCGGGCGAATGTAAAATAGGTATTATGCCGGGTAAAATTCACATGGCCGGCGGTCCTGTGGGTGTTGTGTCCCGCTCCGGTACCCTTACCTACGAAGTGGTGGATCAGCTCACCAAGCTTGGCATGGGACAAACCACCTGCATCGGCATCGGCGGTGATCCGGTGAACGGCACTAATTTTATTGATGTTCTGGAAGCCTTTGAAAATGATCCCGAGACTAAATCCATTGTCATGGTGGGAGAGATCGGCGGTAATGCCGAAGAAGAGGCCGCAGCCTACATTAAAAGCCATGTGACCAAGCCCGTTGTGGGATTCATAGCCGGATTGACGGCCCCCCCCGGAAGGCGCATGGGGCATGCCGGTGCCATCATCAGTGGCAGCAGCGGTACAGGGCAGGCCAAGGTGGAAGCCTTTAAAAAGAACGGTATCCATGTATGTGAAAATCTTGGAGAAATTGGAGACGTGTGCAAGCGGGTATTTTAACCTGTATATCTGTGGATGCACAATAAATTGTTTCAACGATTGCCCCCTTAGCTAAAGATACAGAGCAGGAATGTGGATATCCATGTTCCTGCTGTGTTGTTTTTTAAAAGAGGGTGTGTTGAGGATATATAAATCTTATCTGTAATGGGTCATCAAGGAGGATGAATGGAACGCTTGATAGAAAATGACAAGGTAAAAAAGAGTCGGATACCGGCACGGCTGGATCTGGCCCAGAGCGGCACCGGCTTGGTGCTGGGGCTGTTCATGTGGGTGCACATGATGCTTGTGGGCAGTATTCTGCTGGGCAAGGGTTCGTTTAATTTTGTGGCAAAATTCATGGAGCTGTCTTTTCTTTCGGACACCGGCCATGGGTATCCCGCCGCCGTATTTTTTGCTGTTTTGGGGGTATTTACCCTTTTTATTATCCATGCCCTTCTGGGGGTGAGAAAATTTCCCATCTCCTGGAAACAGCATGCCATACTCCGTCAGCAGATGGGGATGATGAAACACGATGATACCAACCTGTGGTACATCCAGGTGGTGACAGCCTTTATCATGTTTTTTCTGGGGTCTGTGCATCTGTTTGTCATGCTCACCCATCCGGGACAGATTGATCCCTACCTGTCCGCCGATCGTGTGATCTCAGGCAACATGTGGCCCCTTTATCTCATCCTTTTGATATCCGTGGAGCTCCACGGTACCATTGGTCTGTATCGTCTGTGCCTGAAATGGGGATGGTTCACCGGTGATGATTACCGGGCCTCCCGCGTTAACCTCAAGATGTGGAAAAAACGGCTGACCATTTTCTTTTTGACCGTGGGCCTTCTTGCCTTACTTGTATTTTCCGTCATTGGTATCCGGCACAAGGATCAGGCAGGACAGCGCTATATGCCCCATGCTGCAGTGACCGCGGTGGATGCCGCCGCAGATGAAGCGAAACCCGCAGAATAAAAAAAAACACACACGAGGAGCAACAGATGAAAGTTATATATACGGACTCACTTGTCATTGGTGGCGGCCTGGCAGGGTTGAGAATCGCCATTGCCGCAAAGCAGCGGGGGTATGATTCCATCATTTTGTCCCTGATGCCGGCCAAAAGATCCCACTCCGCAGCGGCCCAGGGGGGCATGCAGGCAAGCCTTGGTGCCGGTATCAAGGGTGAGGGCGATGATGAAGAAATCCATTTTGAAGACACGGTAAAGGGCAGTGACTGGGGATGCGACCAGGACGTGGCCCGGATGTTTGTAAACACTGCCCCCAAGGCCATCCGTCAGCTGACGGCCTGGGGCGTTCCCTGGAGCCGGGTGAACAAGGGTGACCGGGATGTTATTATAAATGGTAAGAAGGTAACCATCACCGAAAAGGCCGAAGCCCATGGGTTGATCACCTCCCGGGATTTTGGGGGCACAAAGAAATGGCGAACCTGCTACACCTCTGACGGTACCGGCCATACCATGCTTTACGCCATGGACAATAAGGCCATTGAGCTTGGCATTCCCGTGCACGAAAGAAAGGAAGCCATCGCTCTCATCCACGAAGACGGTGTGTGTTATGGGGCCATTGTCCGGGATCTGATCACCGGCGAACTCATTGCCTATGTGGCCAGAGCCACCACCATTGCCACCGGCGGATATGGCCGTCTTTATTCTGTGACCACCAATGCGGTGATCTCAGAAGGTATCGGTAATGCCATTGCCCTTGAAACCGGTGTGGCTTGTCTGGGTAACATGGAGGCGGTGCAGTTCCATCCCACGGCCATCGTGCCCGTGGGTATTCTCACCACCGAAGGCTGCCGTGGAGACGGTGGACTCCTGCTTGACAAGGACGGTTACCGATTCATGCCCGATTATGAGCCCGGCAAAAAAGAGCTGGCATCAAGGGACGTTGTGTCCCGGCGCATGACCGAGCACATGAGAAAAGGAAAAGGCATTCCCTCCCGTTACGGTGATCATCTCTGGCTTGACATCACCCTTCTGGGCCGTAAGCACATTGAAAAGAACCTGAGGGAAGTCAAAGAAATATGCGAGTACTTCCTTGGCATTGATCCCGTCACGGAATATATTCCTGTACGTCCCACCCAGCATTATTCCATGGGGGGTATCCGTACCAAGTCCACCGGTGAAAGCCCCACATTAAAGGGTCTTTTCTCCGCCGGTGAAGCCGCCTGCTGGGACATGCACGGATTTAACCGCCTCGGGGGCAATTCCGTTGCCGAAACCGTGGTGGCCGGCATGATCGTGGGTGAATACGTGGCCGATCACTGCCAGAACAACCCCCTTAACATCAATACCAAGCTCATTGAACATTTCATGAAGCAGGAAAAGGCCAAGATTTCCACCCTGCTCAAGAGAGAACGGGGAGAAAACCCCTACGAGCTGAAAAAAGAGATGCAGCAGATCATGATGGACAAGGTGGGTATTTTCAGAAATGAAACCGATCTTGCCCAGGCCGTGGAAGAACTTAAAGTGCTGCACCAGCGTTCCAAGAACGTGGCCCTTAGAAACAAGATCAGCTCGTCCAACCCCGAGCTTGTGGAAGCCATAAGGGTGCCCAAGATGATCAAGCTTGCCCAGTGTGTGGCCTATGGCGCCATGCTGCGTAAGGAAAGCCGTGGGGCCCATGCCCGGGAAGATTTTCCCGAAAGAAACGACCGTGACTGGCTCAAACGAACCCTCACCTATTGGAAGGACGACAATGCCGATCTTCCCGAGGTGGAATACGAGGCCCTGGATGTCATGAAGATGGAGATGCCTCCGGGATCCCGTGGCTATGGTGTGGACCAGACCATCCATCATCCGGACACGGAAAAACGGGTGGCGGAAATTGAAGAAATTAAAAAGGAAAACCCCGGTGCCGATCGGTTCAAGCTGCAGCGGCTCCTGAATCCCATTGAGATACCGGAGAAATTTAAAGGAAAGAACGAGCGCATCGGGAGGGGGTTCAAATAATGAGTGACCAGGAAATAAAAACGGATCAGGAAAGAGTGCTTAAGTTCAATATCTTGAGATTCAATCCCCAGGTAAAGGGCGACAAGCCTGTGATGAAAACCTATGAGGTCACCGAAGCCCCGGGGATGACCATCTTTATTGCCTTGAACGACATCCGGGAAACCCAGGAACCATCCCTGCAGTTTGACTTCATCTGCCGGGCCGGTATCTGCGGTTCCTGCGGCATGGTGATCAACGGCAGCCCGGACCTTGCCTGCCGGACCCTGACCTCCAAGTTCCCCGACGGGGAAATCACCCTTCTGCCCCTGCCGGGATTTGAACTCATCGGGGATCTGTCCGTGAACACCGGCAAATTCATGCGGGGGATGAGCGAACGGGTGGAGAGCTGGATACACGATGACATGGCCGAACATGTGGATCTGGATCGCCTGGAAGAGCGCATGGATCCGGCCATAGCCGATGAGATCTATGAACTTGAGCGGTGCGTGGAGTGCGGTTGCTGCATCTCCGCCTGTGCCACCAAGCGCATGCGCGATGGTTTTCTGGGTGCTGTTGGTTTCATGCGGCTTGCCCGGTACTATCTGGATCCCCGGGATAAACGTACCGATCCCGACTATTATGAGATCATCGGTGACGACGACGGTGTGTTCGGCTGCATGACCCTTCTGGGATGCCAGGATTATTGTCCCAAAGATCTGCCCCACCAGACCCAGATTGCCTATTTGAGAAAGAAGATGGCGCTGGTAAAGTAAGTCTTAAGGAGATTTTCAATGGTTGATTTTAAGTATGAAAAGATGTTTCCCCTGGGTGAAGATACCACCGAATATAGACTACTGACCAAAGAGTATGTAAAGGTCCGGGAGCTTGAGGGCAACGAGGTTATTTTTGTGGAACCCCAGGCCCTTACGGAACTTTCCCAGGCAGCGTTCAAGGATGTGGCTCACCTCTACAGAACGGATCATCTTAAAAAACTTGCAGGCATCATTGATGATGCTGAAAGTTCGGATAATGACAAATATATTGCCCTGGAGCTTTTAAAGAACGCCGTTATTGCGGCGGACAAGGTCTATCCCATGTGTCAGGATACGGGAACTGCCGTCATCATGGGCAAAAAAGGGCAGAAAGTATGGACCTGGTCCGATGATGAAGAAGAGCTTTCCCGGGGGGTATTTAATGCCTACACCGAAAATTATCTTCGGTATTCCCAGAATGCTCCCTTGAACATGTTTAAAGAGCAGAATACCAAGTGTAATCTGCCAGCCCAGATTGATCTGTATGCCACCCAGGGGGATGAGTACAAGTTTCTCTTCATGGCCAAGGGCGGAGGGTCTGCCAACAAGACCTTTCTCTATCAGATGACCAAGGCCGTTTTGAATTCCGAAGAGATTCTGCTTGATTTTATGACCGAAAAAATGAAATCTTTGGGTACCGCGGCCTGTCCACCCTATTATATTGCCTTTGTCATAGGGGGAACCTCCGCCGAGGCCAACTTGAAAACCGTGAAGCTTGCCTCTGCCAGGTATCTGGACACCCTTCCCCTGACAGGGGATGACACCGGCCATGCCTTCAGGGATGTGGAGCTTGAAGGTAAGGTCATGGAACGGGCAGCAAAGCTTGGGCTGGGCGCACAGTTCGGAGGCAAGCACTTTGCCCTGGATGTAAGGATCGTCAGAATGCCCCGCCACGGGGCCTCCTGTCCGGTGGGCATTGGCGTTAGCTGCAGTGCAGATCGTCAGATCAAGGGTAAAATCACCCGGGACGGGGTATTCCTTGAACAGCTGGAAGAGAATCCTGGAAAATTCCTGCCCAAGGGTGAACCGGAAATGGCTGAAGCCGTGCAGGTGGATCTCAATCGTCCCATGGACGAAATCCGGGCACAGTTGAGTCAGTATCCTGTGTCCACAAGATTGCTTCTCACAGGTAAGATAATTGTGGGCAGAGACATTGCTCATGCCAAGTTCAAAGAACGTCTGGACTCAGGCAAGGGGCTGCCGGATTATCTTAAAAATCATATTATTTACTATGCAGGCCCTGCCAAGACCCCTGAAGGTCAGGCATCTGGTTCTTTTGGACCCACCACCGCCGGTCGCATGGATCCCTATGTGCCTGTTTTTCAGAAAGAGGGCGGTTCCATGATTATGCTGGCCAAGGGGAATCGCTCCCAGCAGGTCACCGATGCCTGCAAAAAATATGGCGGCTTTTATCTGGGGTCTCCCGGAGGGCCTGCGGCCCGCCTGGGTAAGGATTTCATCAAGAAGGTAGAACTGGTGGAATACGAGGAGCTTGGCATGGAAGCGGTTTTCATGATGACAGTGGAGAATTTCCCTGCCTTTATTATTGTGGATGATAAGGGAAATGATTTTTACAGTGAGCTGCTGTAATCCGATTAATTGTTTTTCCTTAAACAATAGGTATTGAATAGAAAATACCAGGTTCCTTTATAAAAGGGTTCCTGGTATTTTTTTTGAGAAAATTTTGGAAAAATAAGGAGATGTTTTGATAGTGCTTTATACATTGTATGAGGGGAGGTCAGAGCCAGGATGCCCACTATTTTTATGTTTTGTTGAAGAAGGAATGTGGGGTACAGTTCGGCGCAAATTCCATTGCGCTTATAGGAGACTCTTTTTCCACTAATTAGGAAGTTTTAGTATAAAAAGTCGCAAAAGACTTAAAGGTTCAGATCTTATTGATTTCCCATTTATAAATCCCAGGTCATTGCACTATGTGGATACAGCCCTGGGAAAACGGTAAATTAAAAACTGCTGATTCCCTTAGGCCTGACTGTAGTGGCGTTTTGAACTGACTGCTGGTCGTGTCAAAATAATGACGATATCCGGCGTTTTGTGATGAATCTAAAAAATACATCAATGATTTTGGGGCTTTTAGGGGTGGTTTTCCAGAAGTGACCCGGAAGGTGATCAATGCCTGTAGCTTAATTCCATCCCTGCGCTGGACACCAAGGGTAACTCAACTCAGTATATCCTTTGGCACGATAATTGTATGTTTTTAATTGCTATTATTATTGTTTGTTCTGGAGAGAAAATTTACAGTATCTTGACAGGAATTCCGCCCTGCTGGCGATTACGAGTACCTTGATTTTTTAACAGGGAGTGTCAAGACGGGCTTTATCATAACACCGGCCAAATGCCCCGTGTGCAGACGACAAGCCCCAAGGATGGATTATGCAGGTAAATTATATAGATAATATTATCCAGTCTGGAAGTGAGGTGTTCCAATTAACCGAAACGGGAAAATCATCTCAATTTCAAATGCTTTTCCAGGAAAAAATTGCGCCCCCCGGCGGGAACACGCTCACATCAGAGATCGCCACATCGGAGAACAACTCGGAAAATCAGCGGGTATGTCTTGGAACGCTTTCGCCTGAACATCCAACGGTTTCCCATCTGCTTTATGCATCTTCCCATAAAGATAAATGCTGGAACATCCTGGCCCGTGAGGTTAATGCAGACAAACAGTTTACCCGTATTGCTTCAGGGACGCCCATATTTATGGACCTCCATACATCTGAAATACTCTGGGGATCCTCTGTATCTGACTCTCCAGCTAATGATTCTAATGCAAAAAAGAAAATACCGGAAACCAAACCAACTATATCTGCCATGACACCGGATCGGAACATGAATGTTGTGGGGGATATTACCCCATCTGATTTTTTGTTTGAAAATGTTTCAGAAAAAGCTCCGATTCCATCCGCAACCATATCTGAAAACCCGGCTCCATCTTCTCAGGGACTTGATCAGGCTGTGGGGGCTTTTATTGGGACTTCCTATTCCCGGATGAACTGCTATGAACTGGTGGTGGGCGGACTGAAACGTATGGGGGTTCAGTATGGAGGTAGCAATGGGCTGTCCAGGCACTTGGTGCAGCAAGCGTACCGTGAAGGAAAATCATCATACAGTCTTCATTCTGGTGAAGGACTTATAGGAGCCATCGGATCTGGTGTTTTCATGGAAACCATTCCCCGTGTCAGCCGTGTGAATTCCCAGGCCCGGGCCGTAATGAAAAAGATGGCAGATGTTCTCCAGGAAGGTCAGATTCTCTCTTTCTCAACACCCAACAGTGGACACACAGGGGTGATCTCCAAAAAGGGAGAAAGCTGGACCTATATTAACTCCGGTGTCATGGATCATAATATGGCCGGTAAAAACGGGGGCAGGGCCGTGGGGGAAGAGCGTCTTAATGAAGAAATAAAAAATTGGCTTCGACGCGCCCAAAAAGATGGTAATCCCCTCACCATTACCCTGGGGGAGGTTGACAGCACGAAACTTTCCCGATTTCAGCGCAACCCATCCGTCAATCTTTCCCAGCGGGTCTGATACCTCCATAACCCTTTTGGGGCTTTGTTTATAACATTTACCAAACCTTATAATTGGGTGTGCCGAAGGGGGCACGCTTGCTTTATTTTAAGGTAAATTTAAACAATATTGCCAATTACGCAAGCCTGAGCTCACCTCCATGTCCCCGAAGTTGTGAATTTGTCCCCCTTTTTTTCATGAAAAGATTTAAGTTTCTTTTCTTTTTGTCCGATAGAAATGACAGCTGACAAAAAAAGGTCTGCACCCGGATTCATGGATCAATGGTTGGTATTACACTCCAGTCCGGGGTGGCCCTGGATTTAAAATGTTAATGGGATAGAAAGGAACCTTTTTATGATACCTGCCGGATATGCCACATACACCAGAGTCGTCGCCACCACCGTTGAAAACAAAGAAGATATCCTTCTGATTCTCTATGAGAACCTGTTAACGGAAATGAAAAAAGCCCGCATGGGTATTGAGGAGAGAAATCCGAAAGTTAAAGGAGAGAGCATTTCCAAGGCACTTTCCATTATCACAGAGCTTGATTGTGCCCTTGACAATGATGCCGGGGGAGACATTGCTGAAAATCTCTCCATGTTATATCATTATGTAATGAATAACTTGACCGTTGCAAATATTAAATATGATCTTGCAGCCCTTGATGAAGCGGAGGGGGTACTTATTGCACTCAATGACGGGTTTAAAGATGCTGTGTCCCAACACAAAGCTTCCGGCTCAATGCCTTCTATTTCCCGGGAGAGTCAATTCTTATCCTCTGGGAGATTGTCCCTTGCCGTCTGAAGCCATGGGCCTGCTGTATGACCGCCTGATGGAAACGGCGGAGCAGTTACAGCTTGCACTGGCTGAAGATTCTGATCCCGAGGTGTTTGTGAATCTGTTGGAACAACACCGGCAGGTTGTGGTTCAGTTGAAACAACTGGAGCCGGAGATCCACCCGGAAAGTTTAGAGCTCATCTGTAAGGCAAGGGATAAGGTACTTGAATTGGTGGGGCAGATAACTCATCAGCGTGATGATCTGGCAGGACGGATAATGCAGAGCCGAAACAGAAAAAGAGCATTTGACGCCTATCATAAAATTTAGTAAAATTTAAATAAACTATTTTTACATAAACACAAAAAAAGGTAGGTCATGATGATTGAATCTGTAAGCACAGCGGCAAAGATTCCACCGGTGTCCAGCCCGCTGATTCAACAACCTGTGTCCGGTGGACAATTGCCCGATCCAGAAGAAAAAAAAGAGGCCACTGCTGCAGCGGAAAACTCTCAATCCTCAATGGGGACTACGGATAAATCCGAACCCAACCTGGAGGATGTATCTGAAATTGTGGATGCAGTCCAGGAATCTCTTGACACGATCATGGAACAGACCACACACCTGAGGTTTTCTGTACATGAACAGACGGATCAGGTGATGGTGAAGGTGACAAATCCGGATTCTGGTGAGGTAATTCGGGAGATTCCCTCCCAGGAATTTCTGGATCTTGCTGCCAAATTTGAAAAAATGGTCGGCTTGATGTTTGATGTGAAAATTTGAAAATCCCGTCAGCCATAAGGGACTCAGGAACCTACAGTTTAATCAGGCCAGGACTCAGAAATACTTGAAATACTTCTCCTCATGGGCTTTAAATACCCCCAATGGCGGTAATCACCTGCAAGAATGAAGATGTGACCTCAGGGAGCCGTTTTATATAAAAATCCTGCCTGATGTTATGCGCGCTGTTTTTTCATGAGATACAGCTTCATATCTGCAGAATGGAGCAAGTCCTGTTCGTCTTGGAACATGTCATTATCCAAATGTCCGTTATCGGTTTTGTTCACAGTAGTTGAGATGCCATAGCTGATTTTTATGGGGATTTTATGTGATTTCCATGGGAAAATATGCCGGGAAATTTTATCCTGGATACGTTTTGTCATGATTTCCGCCATTTCCAGATCCGTTTCCGGCAGTAAAATGGCAAACTCATCCCCTCCATACCGGGCCACAACATCCGTGGTGCGAACAGATTGTTTTAAGCAATTCGCAATTTCCTGCAGTACCATATCCCCTGCTAAATGCCCATAAATATCGTTCACATCCTTGAATTTATCACCGTCAATCATAACCAGTGAAAGGGGTTTGCCATACCGATGGACCCGTTTAAACTCATTGTGAAGAATTTCTTTGAATCGTTTGTGGTTATACAGTCCGGTCAAGCCGTCCATGTCGGATTTTTCTTTCAGACGGTTGAATTTCTGGGCGTTGTTTAAGGACATGGCAAGAATATTTGAGAATGTGGACATCAACTCGGTGTCAGAGCCGTGGGAACTTGGGTCTGCCCGGAGTGTGATGCATGCCATTCCCAACAGACTGCCTCCGGTATGAAGGGGCAGAACATGGGTCGGGGGATGAGTTTTGTTTTCAATGTCTGCCGTGTTTTTAATTTTCTGGGAAAATTCCATGCAGTGAATGGTTTCAGGAGGCACATTATTGCCGGAGATCGTCAAAAAAATGGCAGACATCTCCCGGGCGATGTGGTGCCCTATCTGTATATCCGGCGCATGACAGGATAAATACCAGTTGTCACCAATACGGTAAAGCAGGGAAAATAATTCCAGATCCACCACATCCATGAGCCCGGCATCCAGTATACGGGACATGATTTCATCCCAGTGAAGATCATAGGCGATTTTGCTGCTGAGTCGGTTAATGAAATTGAGTTCTGAATTTTTACGTTTCAGTGCCTGTTTTTCAATTTCCAGGCGTTCATTGACGTCTTGTAAATCATCCATCATTTTAAGAATGCGTATAAAAGCCTTTCTGTTCTCCAACCCCCCCAGCAGGGTGTCAAATATTCGTTCCTTGATCAGATGCCTTTCAATAAAGGCATATACGCCTTTTTGCAGTATTTTTGAAATGTTGTCCGGTGATGTCTGATCGCCATAAAGAATAATGCATGCCTTGGAACGATTTGCCTGGAGTTGATCCAGATAGACATTTACCTTTTTCTGGCCCAGGCTATAATCAATGATAATGGCTTCGTAGCTTTCCTGGTGCATGGTTTCTTTAATCGCAAGGGCCATTCCATGTTCCTGAACAGTATATCCTTTTGGGCTCAAAAGCTTGCCAAACAACTGTCGGTCTGTTTCAGCGTCTGTGATGATAAGGGTATTAATGTTCCTGTCCATTTTTAATCTCTATTGTCAGATGTGGTAGGTTAACTGCACAGGGTGTTTTGCTTTGGTGAAGTTATCAATGATAGCAAATAAAGCACAATACGTGCCAGGATTAATGGTTTTTTGATTTGTTCACTTCAATAAAAGCAATGAATCCTTTACATAGATGCTTATTTAAGCTTGAACCGGTAAAATGGGAATGAGCCCTTCATCGGTATAAAATTTTTGGGCTTGTGCTCTTGGGGGTAAACGGGTAAATAAAAACAGGATTGTTATCAAGCATTAGGATAAAGTCCATATTTCGGGCTTGGTCATAACATGAGCCAGTTTGGGCTGGGGTCAGGCTTGTATTATTGGAGCTTTCGTCAAGCTTAGCTTGAATACAGATGGTTGTAAAAAAGCACAATAACACAGGCCTGACCCCCGTGGGTCCAGCAAATGTCACCAAGCCCCATATTACGATTAAACTGGATTCTTTTTAAACAAAGGGAGGAAGACAAATGGCAGACGGTGTCAAGCAAATGGATCAGGCAGTAAAACAAATGACCATGAAAACCGGTAAATATCTTACGTTCACCCTGGAAGATGAAACCTATGGTATCGGTATCCTGAAAGTAAAGGAAATCATCGGCATGATGCCCATTACCTCGGTACCCCAGACACCGGAATTTGTCAAGGGGGTCATCAATCTTCGGGGAAAGGTGATTCCGATTCTTGATCTGCGATTAAAATTTTCCATGGAAGCGGTTCCTTATTCCGAGCGTACCTGCATTATTGTGGTGGAAATCCTGTCCGATGGGGCCACCGTGCTAATCGGAGTGGTTGTGGACGCTGTATCAGAGGTACTCAATATCCGGGAAGATGAGATTGAAGAAACCCCAAGGTTCGGCACCCGGCTCAACACAGAGCATATCCTTGGCATGGCCAAGATGGAAGGGGGGGTGAAAATTCTTTTAAATATTGATCAGGTGTTATCCACAGATGAAATTGCAAGCCTTGGAAAGGTGTGAGAATGAAAAAAATCAGTCTGGGAATGAAAATTTCGCTGGGCTTTGCAGTTTTGATTGTAATGTTTGTTTTGCTTGCTGGAAAAGCGGTGTGGGACATGAACCGGGAGCGTGTACAGATCAGCATACTGGCTGATGAACACATCCCGGAGGTTGGTGTGGCAACGGAACTTCTGGGCGCGGTGAATCGATTGATGTATGAAATGAGAGGATACGGATTCACCGAAGAACAGGGGTTTTACGATGCCGCTTTAAAAGAACTTGCCATTGTGGAAGTCAGCCTTGAAAAAGCACGCTCCCTTGCGGCGGTTGCTACGGATTTAAAAAAACTCAAAAACCGCATTGAAGTAGTTGCAGGTGCGTTGGATGCATATAAGGATCTGTCGAGGCAGACCCTTGATATAACAGCGAAGCTGGATGAGAATCGTGGCGTTCTTGAGACCTCTTCCGAATCGTATATGGCCAACGCAGCGGCTTTTCTCAGCGGGCAGAATGAAAAATTAAAGCGTGTTATCAGTGAACGTCAGGAAAAAATAAAAATAGTCAACCAGTTTGTGGAAAACGGATCAGCAGCCAGGGTTTTTAATTATAAATTTCGAGCCCTTGGTGATGAAGCATTGATGAAAAATGCTGTCTCTACCATTGACAGTATATCTGGTCTTTTGCCATATCTCAGATCCATCACCCGGGATAAGGCCAACTTGAAACACATTGATGGCACTGAAACGGCTGCACAGAATTATAAAGATGCAATGGCTACTTTTATGCTGGAGCACCGGAAGGGGCGCATGGCTGATAATCGCGTCCTGGAAAACCTTCAAACACAGATGGATGAAGCAGCAGCCATATATGTGGAAAATTGCGATGCTTTTCTGGCAGCGCAGCAGAATAAGCTCAGCATGGATGTATTGAACAACCAGGTGAAGGCGACAATGGTCAACGAAATCATTGAACTTGGCCATGAGATCAGAGTCAGTGTGTATAAATCCCAGGCCCTCCGTGATCCCCAGATTTTGAGAAACGCCCTTCATGGTTTTTCCAGCATGGCAACATCCTTTGAGAGTCTTAAATCAATTACTTACGACAGCGATGATTTTGAAAAAATCACCGCTGTACAGTCAATATCTGAGGTTTACAGGGATACCATGATCCAGTGTCTTGAAAACTGGCTTTTGCTCCAGGATTTGGGGAATAGACGATCAGAGGCCGGAAAGATATTGATCATTGCCTGTAAGACCACCGCAGATGAAGGCATGCAAGCCACACAGCAGATTGCCGGAGATGCGGTGAGGACCATTTCCCATATGTCCCGTCTAATGGTCATTGGATTGACGGGCGCGTTGCTCCTTGGCATAGTGGCTGCTTTTTTTATCATAAGAAGCATCACGGCACCTGTTAAACATATTGTGGAAGGCCTAAGTGATGGTGCCGGTCAGGTGGCATCGGCATCCACACAGGTTTCTTCCGCCAGCCAGTCCATGGCCGAAGGATCATCCGAGCAGGCGGCTACCATTGAAGAAACCGCTTCCTCCATGGAGCAGATGGCTTCCGTGACAAAGAATAATGCCCAGAATGCAGATCGGGCAGACCGGTTAATGAAAGATGTGAACCAGGTAGTCAATGAGGCCAATGGGTCCATGGAACGACTGAGTCGTTCCATGGAAGGAATTGCCAAGGCCAGTGAAGAGACTTCCAGGATTATTAAAAGCATTGATGAAATTGCATTTCAAACCAACCTGCTGGCCCTTAATGCGGCGGTGGAAGCAGCACGGGCAGGCGAATCCGGTGCGGGATTTGCCGTGGTGGCAGATGAGGTAAGAAACCTTGCCATGCGGGCAGCCGAAGCAGCAAAAAATACAGCAACCCTGATACAGGGCACCGCTGCACAGATTAATGAGGGGGCACAACAGGTTATTACGGCAAACAATGCCTTTGGTAAAGTTTCAGAAAGCACTACCAAGGTGGGTGCTCTGGTGTCAGAGATTTCCCATGCATCAAAAGAGCAGTCCAATGGCATTGAGCAGGTAAATAAAGCCATTGCCGAAATGGACAGAGTGGTTCAGCAAAATGCAGCCAATGCGGAAGAATCCGCCTCTGCGGCCGAAGAAATGAGTGCCCAGGCACAACAACTGCGGGGGCATGTGGAAAAACTTGTCATACTCATCACCGCCAGAAAGGAAGACCGTTTCCTGGGGGCGGATAAAAAAAGGACGGATAAAATGATTTCATCCCCGCAATTGATTGATGTTGCCGATACCAGACCATATGACGAGAAAAAAACAGTGCACCGGCAAAAAGAAATCAGACCGGATCAGGTTATTCCCTTTGATGATGATTTCGAGGCATTTTAAGAGAACCGGCTTTCGGCTTTTATGGATTTACCGTTTTTGAAATAGCCAATGGATGGTTTTTTTATATGTTTGTTATTGATTAAGCGGTAAATTACAGAAGCGCAGGCTGTTTTCATGGCAGTTTTTTGTCCGTAATTTCTGAGTTTGTATTCGAACTTACAGAGGTTATGGGTTCAGATCTTATTGATTTCCCATTTGTAAATCCCGGGTCATTGCACTATGGAATCGCATCAAAATAAAAGACACGGTTTTTAATTTATATTCCTTTTCAATTTAGCATGTTCCAATAAAAAGAAAGGTCATTTGTTTCTGAGAGAGTACTATGTGGATACAGCCCCGGGAAAAGGGTAAATTAAAAATTGCCGACTCCCTTATGACCAGGTTTGGAGAGTCTCATTTATCATCTGGAATCCTCGTCATAGGGATACCAGTCCGAACTCCTTAATGAACCGGTTTTAAGAATGGCAACGTCATTGGTGAGGGTATTAAAAATGATTTTTCTCCCCAGAACGCCCCCCACATCCTCAGATACAATGTTAATGTGCATGCGGTTTAATATCTGCCTTGCCATGGCGATGTTATCTCTGCCGATATCCCGGGGTGATACCTCGTCATTGTATGCCCCGCCGAAAATCTGAGACTGAATGTGTTTCGCCTTGGAGCCCTGACGAATCATCATGGTGACCAGTGCCCGGGTGGCCACATTTCCATAGATGGGATAGGCTTTTTCAGTGGTACCCTTCATGGGCAGTTTGTATAAATTCATTCCCCCGGTTTTCTTTTTTTTATCAAAGAGACAAACCGCCACACTGGATCCCACCACCGCTGAAATGGCAGTGGGTGCTTCGGGCAGATATATAAATCCAGGTTTCAGGAAATAATCGGCAACAACAATGTCTTTTGTATTGTTTTTCATGGTGTAATGTCAGGCTTATATTGTGTTTCTGAATTTTTGTTCAAATTCTTCCGATCATGTTTAAGGCGGCCTGGGCAATCTGGTTCAAGGGAAGAATTTTATCAACAGCGTTTAGTTTCACCGCTTCTTTGGGCATCCCATACACCACGCAGGTTTTTTCATCCTGGGCGATGGTGGGGGAGCCCACTTCTTTCATGGCCAGCAGACCCTTTGCGCCATCGGCTCCCATGCCGGTTAGAATAATTCCAAGTGCATTGGCGCCGGCATTCATTGCAACGGTTTTAAAGAGCACGTCCACGGCCGGCCGCTGGTGATGCACCCGGGGGCCGGATTTTACCTGGACATAATATCTGGCACCGCTTCTTTTAAGCAGCATGTGAAGGTTGCCCGGCGCGATGAGTGCTTTCCCATTGGTGATGGTTTCCCCGTCAATGGCTTCAGATACGGTGATATCGCACTCATTGTTTAATCGTTCTGCAAAGGCCGCCGTGAAATTTGGTGGCATGTGCTGTACCACCAGGATTCCTGGGGCAGATCGGGGCATCTGGGTAAGTACCTTCTTTAATGCCTCTGTGCCGCCGGTGGAGGCACCAATGGCAATGAGTTTGTTGGTGGTTTCAGATAGTGCCCGAGGGGTAAATGTGGCTTTGCCGGCAGCAGGTTTGGACTCTTGCCTGAGTCTGGATTTTACATCAACAAAGGCCACGGCCTTAATTTTTTCTTTTAGCTGGGTACCCATTTCTCCCACGGAATAGGCTACAGATGGTTTGGATAAAACTTCCAGGGCACCCAAGGCAAGTGCTTCCAGAGCCAGCTTGCTGCTTTTGGGGGTCAGGGAGCTTACGACGATCACCGGAAGGGGATAGTGTTTCATAAGGTGTCTTAAAAAAGTGATACCATCCATGCGGGGCATTTCAATGTCCAAGGTTATCACATCCGGTCTGAGTTTAACAATTTTGTCCCTGGCCACATAAGGGTCCGGGGCTGTGCCCACCACCTGTATGCCGGGGTCTTTGTCAAGTTGTTGGGAGAAGATTTTGCGAACCACGGCAGAGTCATCCACGATCAATACTTTAATTTTATGGCCCATAATGAATTTAGGATTCTCCTTTGTGGTTATTTCTTTTGATAGGCACTTGGAATCACGTGGGACATGGGGTGATTGATGCCGTTAAGGCTTTCAGACATCCCCACAAAAAAATAACCACCGGGTTTCAGAGCGGTGAGCAGATTATCCACCACATGCTGTCTTGTGGCATTGTCAAAATAGATCATGACATTTCTACAGAAAATAATATCAAATTGCTGTGAGGGATGATCTGAGATGAGATTGAATTTATGAAAGGATACATGTCTCTGGGTTTCGGGTTTGACCCGAATGCTGTTTTCCCATTTCCCACGCCCTTTTTGAAAATATTTTGACAATGAGGGTTGTGGAAAGGTTTTTAATCGTTCCCGGGGATAAATACCCTGTCTTGCAATTTTAAGCATGGTGTCTGAAATATCTGATGCGAAAATGGAAAACTTGAAATTGGCATCCAATAACTGGGCGGCAATGGAATAGGGTTCTTCGCCGCTGGAGGATGCAGCACTCCAGATTTTTATGGGCTGGGAAGGATCTAAATGCTTTACAAGAAATTCACAATGTTTGTTTTCCCGGAAAAAATACGTGTGGTTGGTGGTGATGGCATCAATGAAACTTAAAAATTCTTCCTGACTCTGGGATAGCAGTTTGAGATACTCGGAAATATTTTCGGCTCGTGTGATCCGGATGCGTTTTGCAATTCTGGCACGCAGCAGGGCCAGTTTTTTTTCTCCGATGACAATACCACATTCTCTGTATATGAGGCTGGACAAATTATTAAGCTGTGAAGGAGTGATATCTGTGGTATAAGTCATTTGTTTCTCTTGTCAGTGCTGGTTGTCCCAGGTGAAGACCACAAAATTGAAGATTTCAGGTTCTTTTCGGACTTGTGCACAAGATCGGCAAACCGTAATCATCAGCGGGCCAATGGTGAAGTTTTAAAAAACCTGGACGGATAGTGTATGTATACTGCGCAATATATTTAGCTTAATTTCTGAAACTGTTGGTCCAATCATAAAGAAAATTATGGTAAATGTCAAAGCTTTAGAATAGAATCAAAAGATGGTGTTTGAACCTGTTCTCCCGACTTTGATATAGCAATATTCGCTTGACACCGTATGAAAACCACTGATAATTGAAAGGGAAATTGGAGTCTGCTCACAACATGGGCCACCCGTCACAGTTGGCGGGAAATAATATACCGGCATATGAAGTCTGGTATATTTTTTTGACAATAAAGACCCTGGGGCTTGCAAGGGGTTTTTCTTAGTTTCTTTTGTTCAGTATTAGAGCCTGGAATCCGGTAGAAGCCGAAAATGACAGCAATGTTTGAGATATGCGGACGTGTGATATGGATATGAAGATGAAAGCGTTGAAAAATCAGATAGAAGATCTGGCCGGTCAGGTTACCATTGTCAGTTCAGACGATATTAATGGCATGGGCCGCATGTTGAATCTTCTGGATGAGATGAAAGTCTCAGCATCAAGTCTCGGAGCAACCCGGCTTGGTGAAATCCTTGATGCCTTTAAAGGCTATGTGGGGCAGGTGGTGCTTGGAGAAACCGGGGAACTGCTGCCTCTGGAAGAGGGACTTGAGTTTATCCGGAGGGCACAGCATTGCTTTGAAACCGGGGAATCCCTGGATTTTGAAATGGTGACGGTTTCCCGGTTGCTGGGCGGCGCAATTCCCGAAGATACGTCCCCATCCCCGATTGATGTATCTCAAATTTCCGGGGAAATTCCGGATGACCCAAGTGACCAGGTGCAGACCATTTCCGCAGATGATTTGGAAATTTTGACTGATTTTGTTTCTGAATCCACTGAAAATCTTGAGAGCATAGAGATCAATCTGGTGGAACTGGAATCTGATCCCACCAACAAGGAAATAATCAATGACATTTTTCGTCCATTTCATACCATAAAAGGGGTATCCGCCTTTCTTGATCTGAAAAAGATGAACAAACTGGCCCATGTAACGGAAACCTTTCTTGACAGAGCCAGAAACAGGGAATTTCTTATCAATGATATTGCCACCGATGCCATTTTAACTTCGGTGGATATCATGAAACACCTGTTGCAGCGAACCAGTGAAGGGGTCCGCCGGAAAACAATGCCCCAGGATGATGATATTGATATTGAAACAATTATTTATCAGCTGACAGAGCTGCCGGCCCAGATTATCAACGATGAGTCTGAAAAAGTGGGGGGCATTTTGATGCGAAAGCACAAGGTGGCCCGCAGTGTCGTGGAATCTGCCCTGGAAAAGCAGCGGATCATGCCGGCAAGGCCGCTTGGTGAAATACTGATAGCCGATGAAAATGTGGATGAAAATGATGTAAATTCCGCCCTGATGGATCAGAAAACATTCCGAAAGAATGTGGTCTCCCAGGTAAAGGTCAGCACCGATAAACTTGATGATCTTGTGGACCTTGCCGGAGAATTGGTCATTGCCCAGTCCATGCTCAGGCAAAAGGCATCTGCGGATCCTGCGCTGCACAACAGTCTTTCCCAGCTGGGACAGATCGTCACCAGCATGCAGTCGGTGGCCATGTCCATGCGAATGGTGCAAATCA
This sequence comes from uncultured Desulfobacterium sp., assembly GCA_963674605.1. Classification (GTDB taxonomy): domain Bacteria; phylum Desulfobacterota; class Desulfobacteria; order Desulfobacterales; family Desulfobacteraceae; genus Desulfocicer. The sequence goes on from OY771474.1 coordinate 5,943,579, forward strand.
AATCCACCTTCATGAAAATGATCCGGCTGGTCCGGGATCTCTCCAGAAAATCTGGGAAAAAAGTAAAGCTTGAAATGCAGGGGGAGGACACGGAAATAGACCGCAATGTGGTGGAAGCCTTGTATGAACCCATGGTTCACATGATCAGGAATTCAGTGGATCATGCCATTGAGCCCGGGGAAGACAGAGTATTGGCAGGTAAATCTCCCCAGGGGAAAATAATGCTGCGGGCCTTTCACAAGGGCGGTAACATCATCATTGAAATTGAGGACGATGGAAAAGGACTGGATCGAAGGAAGATATTTGACAAAGCGATTTCTGTGGGACTGCTGAAATCCGATGATACCCCCACGGATCAACAGATAGATCAGCTGATTATGGCTCCGGGATTTTCCACGGCCAGCAAAATCACCGATATATCGGGTCGGGGGGTGGGCATGGATGTGGTGAAAAAGGCCATTGAAAAACTCAGAGGCCAGTTGACCATTATTTCCAGACCCGGTCAGGGGGTTAAATTTACCATAGCTCTTCCATTGACCCTTGCCATCATTGACGGCATGCTTGTGCGCATCGGCAAAGAAAAATATATTCTTCCCACATTGGCGGTGAGCCGCTCCTTTCGACCGGAAAAGGCCAATTGCAATACAGTGCAGGGTACAGGTGAACTTGTGAAAGATGGTGATACTTTGATACCACTGATTCGAATGACACGTTTCGCCCGTATTGAAAATGATTTTGAAAATCCTTGGGAAGGGCTTGTGGTGGTGCTGGAGTCCAGGGAAGAAAAAAGGGGTTTTCTTGTGGATGAACTCTTGGGAAGAGATGAATATGTGATTAAAAACCTTGGATACAGCCTTGAACATGTAAAGGGTGTTTCCGGAGGGGCCATACTCGGTGACGGCACCGTGGGCCTGATTTTGGATGTTCATGGCCTTTTTGCCCTTGCCATTGAATGAATCAGGGAAGCACCAGTCGCCCTTCGGTGGGAGGTATATTTCACGTCTGTGACGGTGCGTTTTTCCTGATCAAGAACTTTACATCTGATAGGAATTTCCAGCCCCAACAAATACAACCTCGTTTTTAGTGGTTAAATCAGAAACTTGATTGTTTTATATTCAGGTACTTTGTCTGGGAAAATAATTGATATGATGTGGGCATGATAATTGCTAGCATTTGATATTGAATTCTATTTTTATATTTTTCCAGGAGGGGTAAAAATTATATGGATGAAAAACCAAAGGAAAACAGGGAATTTGTCAGGGCAAGCCTGACCTTTGACGTTAAATTCAGAGTTGTTTCCAAGGAAGAATACGCATCCTCAAAAACAAGGATATCTCAATTGACTCCCCACAAGGCAAAGAGTCAAAGTATTGACGCAGATGTTCCTGCGCTTCATCTGGAACGTGCTGGTATAAGTCAGGAGTTGATGGATTTTTTAATTCAGATGGATGATAAACTGGACCAGATCTTAAACCTCTTAACCCAGGATGAGCCAGAGACGGTGCGTTTTAAGAAGGGGACAGCCCTTGACATCGGCGGTGCCGGCATGAAAATGTCTGTGGACAGTCCTGTTGATGTGGGTGAACTGGTTCATATACAGCTTGTTTTATCAAGGATGCCCATGATGATGGTGGATGTCTATGGGGAAGTGGTTCGGGTGGATACCCCTTCCGGCGGGGGGACCGGTTTCTTCTATCTTGGAATTAAATTTTCAGATTTGGATATAAGCACCAGGGAGAAAATTATTTCCAGTATTTTTCAGCAGCAGAGAAAGCTTATCAGAAACAGAGATCAAAGCGATTTATCTTCTGCAGGAGATGCGGAATGAATCTGATTGTTGGGGTTGGTGATATGAAAATCAGCAATGAGGCCGGCGATGTTCTCGTGACCTATTCCCTTGGATCCTGCATCGGGCTTGCCATTCATGATCCGGTTGCAAGGGTGGGCGGCCTGCTTCATTACATGTTGCCCGAATCCAGTATTGACAAGGAAAAAGCCCGGCGCAATCCCTATATGTTCGGTGATACCGGTATTCCATCCCTTTTTAAGGCGGCGTATCAATACGGGGCAAAAAAGAATCGGATTCGTACCATAGTTGTTGGAGGTTCACAGATTCTTGATCAGACGGGCCTGTTTAATATCGGCAAAAGAAACCATGCGCTGCTTCGAAAAATGTTCTGGAAAAATAATGTGATGACCCATTACGAAGATGTGGGCGGTACTGTTAACCGCACATTGAAACTTGATGTGGAAACGGGGCAGGCCTGGTTGAAGGTGTCCGGTTCGGAGGTCATAAAAATATGAATACCCTGGAAGCAATCATTGCAGGAATTGATACGCTGACACCGACTTCCTGCATAAGTGATAGGATAATGACCATTGTGTCAAATCCCCATAGTTCCAGTGCGGATCTGGTGGACCTTGTCAAATATGATCAACGATTGACGGTTAATTTGCTGAAATTATGTAATTCTGCCCATGTGGGGGCCGTCAGGAGAATTACATCCATTCAGCAGTCCGTGGCCATGCTGGGCATGGATAAGGTCATTTCTCTGATTATGCTGGCAAACAATGCGGAAAATTTCAGAACCGCCCAGGCAGGATATGATCTTGAGCTGGGTGAATTGTGGAAATATTCAGTCTCCTCTGCTATTATTGCCCAGGAACTTGCCATGGAAAAAAACATTGACAATATTTCCATGGTTTTCACAGCTGCATTGATCAAAGATATTGGAAAGGTGATCATGAGTGATTATATTTCAGAGGCATTTTCTGATATCCGCAATGCGGTTGAAAAAAAAGGGCTGACATTCCTGGACGCAGAAAAAGCGGTGCTGGGAATTGATCATGCTGAACTGGGTGCCCGGGTGGCTAGAAAATGGCAATTTGATCCTGAGATGGTGGACATTATTGCCTTTCACCATGAACCGATAAAATCCAGCAGAATGCATTTGCCCCTTTGTACTGTGTATGTGGCGGACTGCATCTGCATGATGATTGGTCAGGGGGTGGGAGCCGACGGCCTGGCCTACAGATATTATCAGGAGGCCGTGGATCAGTTGAAGGTGACAGCAGTGGACATCCAGCGGATTATTGTTCGGTTCCGGGAAAAATATGAAGAGATTAATGCGTTGATTAATATTTCAGGGGGAGACAGATAAATGGCTTTTAATGTTCTGGTGGTGGATGATTCTTCTTCAATCCGGGCCATTATAAAAAAGATAATCCGATTGTCCGGTTTTAATGTCGGAGAATTCTGGGATGCATCCGATGGTCTGGCAGCCCTGTCGGTTTTAAAAGAGCAATGGGTGGATATTGTGCTGACCGATATCAATATGCCCAATATGAACGGCATGGAGCTCATTGGTCGGATGAAACAAGATGATCAAATGTCAGGCATTCCCGTGGTGGTGGTTTCCACCGAGGGCAGTGAAAAAAAGATGAGAGAAGCCATGGCCATGGGGGCTTTGGGGTATGTGAAAAAGCCCTTTGTGCCCGAAGACATTAAACGGACACTCAATGGGATTCTGGGGGTAAAAGATGGACAGGCAGAGTTTGATGGAGATGATGACGCGCTCGATTTCTAATGTGTTTGAAACTGCATTTTTTCAATCCGTGGAAATTCAATCATCAAAAGAATCTCTGGGGACACCCTTTTTTAATTCCACAGAATTAACAGGTTCTTTTTTAAAGTTCTCCGGTAAATTATCAGGAACGGTTTCCATCGTGGCTCCAGATGCATGGGTAAAGAATCTCACTGCGGATTTTCTGGGCATTGATGTGAAGGCCGTGACGGATAATCAAACACAGGATACTATTAAAGAGGCTGTCAACATGATTGCCGGCCACATGTTTTCTTTTTTTGACAGGGACGGAGAAATACAGCTTGGAATTCCAGGAATGATCACTGCTCTGACCGGAGGCGATCTGCTGAAAATGAAGGGAGAGGTACTTCGGGTCATGACAGACAATGAGGTGCTGGCGGTGGTGACGGACCTTGGGGCATTCTGATGGGTAGCTGCCTTGTCCAGACAGATCTTATTTAACAGGCCTGGTGTTAAATACATGACATGCTTAGTGATCCCGGGCAGTACAGTTGGGACCCAAGGCCATTTAACGATATGATAAGGGTGAACAATGAAACAAAATTTTGAGGATGAAATCAAAAATATTGTAGCAAATAAATTATCAGCGCATGAAATGGAGCAGCTGACCTATTTTTTTAAACAGGCAGTTTCCCATGCCATGGACCAGGATGATGATGATTTCTACAAGGAAATGACCTCGGAGATGACGGGAAGTGTCAAGGACCTTGCCCTTGTATTGATTGATTTCAGGAAGGATTTTAAATTAAAAATTCGCCCCCATATTGAAGATATTGCCATAAATTATATTCCCCAGACATCGGATCAGCTGGAGGGAATTATTGAAACCACGGAGCAGGCGGCCAATACCATCATGGACAACCTTGATCGTATGGGCCAGGTGATCGGAGAAAATAAAAAGATTTCTTCACAGATCAAACAGCTTTGCCTTGATGCACGTCAGGATTCAGTCTCCAGAGAAACGAACGCTCTTAATGAAGAATCCCTTGACAGGGTAATGTCCGCCATGGACTGCCTGGAATCCAACGCCGAGGAGAGTATGGCATTGATTACGGATACCTTCACCCAGATGAGCTTCCAGGATCTTACAGGTCAAAGACTCCAGCGCATCATTAAGCTGGTGGGTGAAATAGAAGGTAAAATAAAAAATATGGTTATTTCCTTTGGTATCAAGTTAAAGGAAAGGGAAAAAAACCCAAGCATAACTTCTGTTGAACTGCAGAAGATGGTGGATGAAAAAGCCCAGGCACTTGCCGGTCCCCAGAAAAAGGGAGGAGGGCTGGACCAGTCAGACATTGATGATCTGCTTGGTGATCTTTTTTAAATGGCATGTATTTTGATAACCCCGTTGGGATGTTCATGAAAAAATGGGGTGATAGTGGTGTTACGAAATTGTGGATGGGGAAATAAAATAGCGTATGGCGACCAATGGACAATTAGTTCCCAGTGAGTTGAACGGGTTTCAAAAGGCGGCAATATTTCTTTTGAGTGCGGGGGAAGAATTTTCCACCTATTTTTTCAAAAATCTGGACAAAGAAAGCATTAAAAAAATCGGCAAATACATGTCGGAAATTTCGTATATTTCAAGTGAAGTGGTGGATGCTGTCACCAATGAATTTTTATATGCCTTTGACAATAACGACCATCTGCTGGTTTCCGGAAAAGATTTTTTTGCCAAGAGCGTCAAAGACACACCGGGTGAAGAACCCCCCGTGAAGGAAAAATCCATTCCCTTTGAAACTCTTGTCAATCTACCACCGGCAAATCTTAACGGCGCAATCAAGGGAGAACACCCACAGACAATTGCTTTAATTCTTTCTTATCTTCCGGAAAGCACGGCAGCAGAGGTATTAAAAATGTTGCCCGAAGATATTAAGCTTGAGGTGGCCTATCGTCTGACTGATTTGGGGGACGTACCCACGGAATTTATTGATGAGCTGGATCAGACCATTAAAAATAGTCTTTCTACCACAGGGACCAGTTCCCGGCAATTTGATGGGGTGGAGGCGCTGGCATCTATTTTAAACCAGGTGGATGGAAAAACGGAAGAAAACATCATGGCTTTTCTTGAAAAACATGATTCTGACCTTGCAGTATCAATTAAACAAAAAATGTTTGTTTTTGAAGATCTTCTGGCTTTTGATGATAAAAATTTTAGGGAAATACTGCAAAATGTAGATAGTCAACTTTTGCTCAAAGGGTTAAAGGCGGCCTCAGAAGAATTAAAAGAAAAGGTTTTCAGGAACCTGTCCCAGCGGGCAGCGGAAATGATGCGCGAAGATATGGAAGTAATGGGGCCGGTTCGTCTGAGTGAAGTGGAAAGTGCCCAGCTGGAAGTGCTTGGGGTTGCCAAACGCCTGGAGACCGAAGGACGACTGATTTTCCCGGGAAAAGGAAAGGATGATGTCCTGGTCTGATCAAGGCTCAAAAATTGTTAAAAATGCTCACCTCCTTGAAACATATAAGCTCAAAGCGTTTGATGCGGATCTTTCAACGGAGGTTGATGAGAATGCACAAAGCAAGGGATCCCAGGCATCCTTTGTGGCACTGGACTCTTCGGAGCCGGCTTCCCACTCATTTTCACCTCTTCAACATCAGCATCTGAAAACGGAACCCATGCACTGTCCGGGGTCTGAGCCTGAACAGGAGCGTTTTGAGGCAAAATCAGACGAAGCATCACCCACTCCGGAGATAATTGAAATTCGCCGTAAAGCCCAAGAGGAGATGGAGCGTCTCAAAGAAGAAACCTGTCATAACTGCACAATCATGGAAAAGGATGCCTGGGAAAAGGGGTTTAAAAATGGGGAGACAGAAGGAATCAAGGCTGGTGAAAGAAAAGCACAGCCCCTGATTGCGAGCATGAATACCCTTTTATCGGAAATTGCCTTGTTAAAATCATCCCTTTTGACCCAATATGAACGGGAAATCCTGGAGCTTATTTTTTCGGTGTCTGAAAAAATCATTCATTGTGAAATTTCCCTGGATCACCGGGTGATTCAGGAGACAGTCCTTCACACCCTTCAACTGGCCTCTGAAAAAGAAGGCTTGATTTTAAGGCTAAACCCTGAGGATGTCCATTTTATAGAAACCCTTCAGGCATCATCTGCCGACCCGTCCGGGAAATTGACGGCGGTGTCATTGAAGGCAGATCCCTCGGTGTCCAGGGGAGGCTGTCATCTGGAAACCCCCCATGGGGACATTGATGCATCCATTGAAACCCGTCTGAAAAGAGTCTACCAGACCCTGATACGTCGGTTTGAGGAACAAGACTGATGATGGAAAAGGATCGCAATAGAGGTCAGAATGGATTCAATCAGCATCTTGTGGGATAAATATCACCAGGCACTGCAAACCTGCCGGACGGTTCAATTGACCGGATCTGTGCTTAAAGTGGCGGGCATGATTGCCGAGGCCAATGGACCACGGCTGAGTGTGGGCAGTATCTGTTCCATTGAAGAATTACATGGTCATACAATCAAGGCCGAGGTCATCGGTTTTAATGAGAACAATATTATTCTCATGCCCTTTGGTGACATGGGGGGCATAAGACCGGGCAGTAAAACCCTTGCCGTTAGCGATACACCGGATGTCCCCGTGGGTGCTGCATATCTGGGCCGGGTGGTGGATGGTCTGGGACATCCCATGGATGATAAAGGTGAAATTCCGGTGGAAAAATATTATCCGGTTTATGGGAACGTCCTGAATCCCATGAAACGAAAAATTCTCCATGAAGTCCTTGATGTGGGAGTGTCTGCCATAAATGCCATGATCACTGTGGGAAAAGGCCAGCGCATGGCCATCATGGCAGGATCCGGTGTGGGCAAAAGCGTACTCATGGGAATGATTGCCAGAAACACCACCGCAGATGTGATTATCATTGCCATGATTGGAGAAAGGGGCCGTGAAGTACGCGAGTTCATCGAGCGAACACTGGGAGAAGAGGGGCTTAAAAAATCAGTGGTGGTGGTGGCCACATCCGATACTCCCCCTCTGGTAAGAATCCGGGGTGCTTATACGGCAACGGCCCTGGCGGAATTTTTCCGGGACAAGGGCCTGGACGTGCTTTTAATGATGGATTCGGTTACCCGGTTTGCCATGTCCCAGCGGGAGGTCGGCCTTGCTGTTGGAGAGCCCCCCTCTGCAAAGGGGTACACGCCAAGTGTGTTTGCCAGGATTCCCAAGCTCCTTGAACGGGCCGGCATTCTGGAAAAAGGAGGAAGTATTACCGGTATTTACACAGTGCTGGTGGAAGGCGATGACATGAACGAGCCGGTGGCCGACACTGTTCGCTCCATTACCGACGGACACATTGTCTTGTCAAGGGCCATGGCCCATAAGGGTCATTATCCTGCTGTGGATGTACCGTCAAGCATCAGCCGGGTGATGAACGATATTGTCTCCCCGGAACATTCCAGAAATGCAAAGCAATTATTAAAAGTTATCTCGGTGTACCGGGAAGCCGAAGACCTTATTCGCATTGGCGCCTATGTGGACGGCAGTGATCCTGAAATTGATGCAGCCAAAAAAATCATCGGAAAAGTGAACGCCTTTCTTCAACAGGGAATATACGAGAAGATTTCATTCCAGGAAAGCCTGGATCAACTGGGAAGACTTTTTCAGGGGAAGGGTAAAAAATGAAAAAATTTTCTTTTAAGCTGGATAGCGTGCTTAAATACAGGGAGTACCAGGAAGAAAAAGCCCGCAGAGATTTAACCGATGCCACCAATGCATGGATTAAAACCCAAGAAATGCATGACGAGCTTGTGGAAAAAAAAGAAAATCTCCTGAATCAGTTGCGGATGGATGCCATGGAAGGAATTGCAGCATCCTGGTATATGGCCTGTCAAAATTATGCCAGACAACTGGATGATGAACTGGAAAAAGTTCATAAAAAACTGGAGAAACAAAACCGAATTGTAGAAGATCGTCGGGTACTTCTCAAAAAACAATACATGGCAAAAGAAACCCTTGATTCCTTGAAATCCCTTTATGCACAAAATCATAAAACGTGGGTGGAAGAAGAAGAGCAAAAAATTCTGGATGAGATGATACTGATGAAGAGAGGAGGCCCGCAGTGAAGTTTTATGTGCAGGTGTTTTTAATCAGTATAATCTGCCTGAAGGTTGTGTTGATTTCCATGTATCTATTCCAGCACCCCTTTGGTTCTTTTTTTACCGGTGCCGTGGCCATTGCGGCTTCGGAACCTGGAGATGCCTTGGACATGATGGTTCCTTCAGAGGATACTGCACCTGCATCTGCAGACAATGCTGCTGACCTAGATGCCGTACCGCCTCCAGAGCCGAGTGTAAAACAGGGGGAGGCACAAGCAGCGATAATTGAAGAAAGAGAAAAATTTCTTGCCCGACGTGAACAGCAACTTCTGCTTCTTCAGGACGAAATTAACAAAAAAATTGAAGATCTGACCCGGTTGCGGGATGAAATCCGTGAGCAAATGGAGATCAAAAGAACAGCAAAGGAAAATCAGGTAAAACACTTGATTAAAATTTATTCCACCATGAAACCCCAAAAAGTGGCCCAGCTGATAGAAAAACTTGATATTAATTTGATCACCGAACTTTTTTCAAGAATGAAGGGGGATGTGGTGGGGCAGATCCTATCTTTTGTGGATACTGAAATTGGTGCCAGAATAACCCAAGGGCTTTTTCCGGAGGATATGGAGGAAAAACAGATTCCCTGATATCATTGATGCCGGAAACTCTTTACAGTGGGGAGGGTTTCAGATTCTTGTCCTGTTATTTTCTTTGGGCGCTTACCTTGACATGATAGTATAACAATTATAGTATCGAAGAGACAAGCTTGATCACAGCCTGTGCCATTCCTGATAATAGGTGAGGCAAGGGGGTCAGGCTTGTTTAATTGATGGTTGAAGCTTTTATCAGGCACCCGGCTTTTGACGATACCCTGTGTATAAAAGCAAAGTACAGCAAAAGTGTCAATAACCCAAGCCTGATCCTTCCCGTAGGTGCCAGTGTTGTGATCAAGCCTGAAAATGTAATATGTTTGAATTAAAGAATTACTTATAAACTATATTAAGAAAGAGGTGGCATGCTATGGATCTGAATATGGAAGTTCTTATTGTTGATGACTTTGCAACCATGAGGAGAATTTTAAAAAATATTCTTACCCAGATAGGTTTTACGAATCTCTATGAGGCCGGGGATGGAAAAAATGCCTTAAAGGTGCTTAAAAATCAAAAGATTGATCTTATCATGTGCGATTGGAATATGCCTGTAATGACCGGTCTTGATCTTCTAAATGCCGTCCGAGCAGATGAAGAACTTAAGGCCATTCCCTTTGTCATGGTCACGGCCGAAGCACAGAAGGAAAATATCATACAGGCGGTTCAGGCAGGGGTTAACAATTATGTCGTGAAACCCTTTACCACGGAAACCATTACTCAGAAACTGGAAAAAGTGTTTGGCGGTTGATTTTTCAGGAAGGAATATCATGAAAATCAATAGTATCTGTGGAGAGCTTTTGGCCCGTGAACATCGGGCTTCTAAAACCACCAAGGAAACTGAAACCGGCTTTAAGGGAGTATTGGATCAGCAGATTAAAATGGTGCCCCCTCCCGGTGAAGTATCGCCCGCATTCGTGTGCGATGCAAGAACAACGGTTATTGCCCAGGGAGATAAACTATTGTCTCTTTTGGATGACTATGTAGCGGATCTGGAAAATCCTGGAAAGACCCTCAAGCAGATTGCACCCCTTGTAAATTCCATTGAAAATGAGGTGTGCCGAATTCATGAGACCGTTGCTGATTCTCCTATGGTGGATGAAGATCTTGTGAGTCTGATGGATGAATTGAAAATGACAGCGGATGTGGCCATGTACAAGTTTCACAGGGGAGATTTTCTCTAAGGGCGTGTTGATGAAACCCATTGCAAAAATACTGGTTGTGGACGATGATGAGGATATACTTGCGTTCATGGCGGATATGTTGGCCCGGAATCCACAGTATCAGGTGACAACGAATTCAGACAGTAAACGCGCGCTTAATTCCCTAAGCACAGACGCGTTTGATCTGGTTATTACAGATTTAAACATGCCAGATGTCGGCGGTATGGAAATTCTTGACCATGTGGTGAACTATACCCCTGAAACCCTTTGTATTATACTCACCGGATACGGTAGTATTTCCAGTGCTGTCGTTGCTGTGAAAAAAGGCGCTTTTGATTATGTCACCAAACCGGTGAGTCCGACGGATTTTTTGAAGCATGTTGAAGATGCCCTGAAGGTGAAGTGGCTTAAAAAAAATGACGATGAATTCAATGCGAACAATGGGCGCGATTCCGTGTATAAAGATTTCATCGGCACCAGCCCTGCCATAAAAAAAATACATCGCCTGATTGAAAAAGTAGCGGACACAGATACGACGGTTTTTGTCACCGGAGCGTCCGGTACCGGAAAGGAATTAATTGTAAGGACCATTCACCGACTCAGCAGCAGGCGGAACCATCCCTTTATTGCCGTTAACTGTGGTGCTATTCCTGAAGCCTTACTGGAAAGTGAAATCTTTGGTCATGAAAAAGGTGCATTTACCGGTGCCCATAAAAAACGGGTGGGGCGTTTTGAGATGGCCCGGGAAGGCACTATTTTTCTAGACGAAGTTGCTGAGATGAGCCCGGCATTGCAGGTGAAGTTACTTAGGGTGCTTCAAGAAAGGGTCATTGAACGGGTGGGGGGTACCTGTAGTATTAGTGTGAATGCCAGGGTTATTGCCGCCACCAATAAAGAACTTACCACGGCAGTGAAAGAGGGTTCTTTTCGTGAAGATTTGTTTTATCGTTTGAATGTAATTCCCATACATGTTCCGGATCTGATTCATCGTAAATCTGACATTCCTCTTTTGATAGATTTTTTTCTGGAAAAATTTCAACGGGGCCGAGAACGGGAAATTCATGGATTTTCCCCCCGGGCCATGGCTGCACTTCTTTCTTATGACTGGCCGGGGAATGTCCGAGAGCTTGAAAATATGATCAAGCGAATGATTATCCTTTGTGAAAATCCCATGGTGACCCTGGAAGATCTGCCGGAGCATTTTCACACTGAGCCTTGTTTGAACCCGGTATCGCCCCCTGATCTCCCTTTTCTTCATAAGGGAATGACCCTTGCCGATGCGGTGAAAGATTATGAAAACAGATTGATTCTCAGTGCTCTGGAAGAAAGTGACGGTGTTAAAGCTAAAGCGGCAAGAATTTTGAACATCAAAAGAACCACCCTGGTTGAAAAAATTAAAAAAAATAAGATGTTTGACACTGAATTGTGATGACCGGAACCCCAAAAAATGCTTGATTATAAGATGGGCCACTCGTCACAATTGATGGGCTAACGGAGTCAGACTTGAGTTATTGGACAGGCTTTATCTGGCTCCATGCTTTTATCGAAACTCTGTTTTTAAGGGAAAAGTCAAATAAAATAGTGGGTTTGATCACAAGAGGGGCTACCGCCAACGACTTCAAACTTATGTTGTTTTTTAACAAGTTCCGGTTTTTTTAGTTAAGTTAAGTTAAAATGAAATTGTCAATAAGATAAGCCTGAGCCCACCCCAAACTACCGGATTTTATAAACAAGCCAAAAAGTGATAATAATGCATGCTTGACCCCGTGGCCACAGCTACTGTGGAGATCTGCCAATGTTGTAATTAAGCCCGAACTTAAAGAATCGGAAATTGTGGATCGTGTTTTTATTAATAAAAAATAATAAAAAAATATTACCGATTCTGTTGGGAATCCTCTCAATGGTGTTTGTTTTTGTCTTGAGTCGGGAGAATGTTTTTTCCGCATCTGGGACATCTGAAGTAAGGCTGAAGACGTCTGAAAAAAGCTTTAACATTTTTAATTATGAAACCCCCATAACCATCTCTGTTCCATCCATTAAATTAAAATCAGATACAAGAATCCGAGTATCGGGATTCCCGGCAAATAATCGTCTGGAAGTAACTCCCCTGGATGATCCTGCCAGGCTTCTGATAGATATGTTTATTGCGGTTCCTAACTTTAAAACAGTTATTCTGCCTTTGAATGCACCGGAAGTGATGGCATTGCGGGTGGGGCATCATCCAGAAAAAGTAAGGCTGGTTCTGGAAATTAAAGGTCCGTTGATTCCAGAAACCAAGACGATTTATGACTCCAATGGCTTTGTCTTTGTTGTCAACTCCCCGGAGCGGTATGCTGATACGATGAATGAAAAATCGGACGGTTTCAGCCATGTTACATCGGGAAGAAATAAAAATGCGGGCAATACTGAATCCGGCGCATCACCAGACAACTTTGTTGGCTCTGCTCCATTTAACACAAATGTGAATAGTCGTCGTTCTTTACGAAGAGGGTTGACAAGAGATGAACAAGAAAATCCACTTCTCCATGTACCTGTGTCGGACCTTGGACCTGATGCTGCTCTTTTTGCCGGGGGGATTGACCATTATTATTATAATGAGTGGTCTGCCGCCATTTCCCAGCTGGAGCTGCTCATCGGCAAGTATCCCGGTAGTTTTTATACACAAAAAGCACAATTTCTGGTGCCCATACTGTATGAAAAAAAGTATGCTGATTCATTGCCGGCGCACTTTAGGGAACTCACCGAGCGCTACCGGGACGCTGTAAGTCGTTTCCCTGATTCTCCATTTACAGGCGATGCCATGCTGCGGATGGGAAAGCTGTATCATCAGATGAAAAATTATGCTGAAGCACAGGGATATTATAATTTGGCCTTGAAAAGCAGTCCTCCTGATTCCTCAATCGCTTTGGATGCAAAATTATACACAGCTGTTATTTTTCGTTTAAAAGGCAGAGAACAGGAAGCTGAGGCACTTTTGCAATCGGTGATTGATAACACCACGGATTTTTATTTAAAGAGTCAGGCAATGATGGAAATTGCCAAAATTTTGTATGATCAGAATGCATTTCAGGACTCCCTTGATGTGCTTTTCAGACTTGTGGAAATGGATGGTGATGCGATATTTCGTTTGCCCGAGGTAGCCCTTTATATGGGGAATAATCATTTTCAACTGGGGCAGGGCACCCTGGCTAGGAAGCAATTATTTCAATATTACAACGGTTCCCCTGATAGTGAAGAAAATCATTTGCTTCTGGCCCGTATTGGAGATACCTATCTAAGAGATGGGCGTATCCTGGATGCGGTGAAGTTTTTTTTGCTTGTATGTAAACGATATCCAGGTACCAGGGGTGCCAATATCAGTTGGATTCGGCTTGCTGAACAACAGGAAGTAAGTCCTGAAATTGATTCCCTGATTCCATTGTCCTCTCGTCAGATTTATGAGAAAGTGCATGGTTTTTTCATGGAGAAGGACGAAAGTGATCCACTTGCCAAGCTTGCATTGTTGAAGCTTGGGGTGTTGTATCAGAAAGAAAAAGCTTATGAACAGAGTCTTAAATCTTTGAAAACACTCTTTAGCTATAAACCCCAGGGAGCGCTAAGGGAAAATGGTACGTATGCACTACAAAAAACTTTGGAGTCCATGCTGACAACCGAGAGGGATAATGGAAATCCAGGAAAGCTCATTGCAATCTATGAGCAGGAAAAGGAATTGATTCATCAGTTGTTTGTTTCAGAGACCATTTATCTTGTTGTGGCCCGGGCTTATCTTGATTTGGGATTGAAGGAAAAAGGGCTGGATGAATTTAAACGTATGGATGAATTGCTTCCGGACACTGAAAAGCCCGAAGATCTACTCTATTTTGTGGGTTCTCAGGCCTATTGGGATCAGGAAATGGACAAAGCCCGGGAACGTCTGGCTCTGCTTTTAAAAAACTATCCCGGGGGCAAATATGCCGGAGAGGCCACATTGGTAATGGCAGAAATATTTTTTAAGCAGAAGGCATACGACAAGGCCATGGATTTGTTTGATGCTGCATTAAAACATGATCTGTCACGTTGCCAACGGACAAAGCTTCTGGTGCATCTGGCAGAGGCAGCACTTAAAACCAATAAACGAAAAAGGGCAATGGCTGCTGTCAGGGAAGCTGAAAAAAATCATGGGAGTTGTGATGATGTTTCCGGATATCTCGGAGATGAGATTGGAGATCTTTTTTTTGAGCTGGGTGCAACGGATGAAGCCATGGCCGTTTTTAACCGCCTGCTGGATATGGAGCAGACCCAGGTGGAAAAGGTCTCCCTTAAATATAAGATTGCTCACTGCCTGGAACGTCTGGGACAGAACCAGGAGAGCCTTGCCTATTATAAAGAGGTGGCAGAGATGGAAGATCCTTTCTGGGGTAATCTGGCCAGGGAAAAAGTGGCTGCCCATGGCTTCAAAGATGAAATTCCCACACAGAATAAATAGGCAACTGGATCCCGTGGAGCCGAGTTGAGGACAACACAGTCGGGGTGGCGGATATTTCGTTGCGGGGTGTATTTTTTTGTACGACAAATCCTTTCTCAACGATGCTTTCACTACCCTCAGGCTACTGAGAACAAGGATACGAAAGATTAATGTTTAAAAAGAAGATAGTGGTGTTTGAAAGGGATCACAATGATCAAAATCACATACTTGATGTGCTTGAAAAATTAAACCATGAAGTGATATTGCTGGATGACCAGGAAGTTTTTTTTCGACAGATAACTGAAAAAGATTGTGATCTTGTGCTCATTGGTGTCGATGCCAGACTTGAACTCGCCATGGACCTTTTAAAAGATATCAAAAAAATTCATCCCCATCTTCGCGTTATGATTACCGCATCCGGAGTTAATGCCCGGGATGCGGTGACTGCCATGAAACTCGGTGCCGACGATTTTTTTATTAAACCCATGGACTTGGATATGATAAAGAATATTTCTTGGCCCGTGGATGCGCCCCGGGAGTCTGTATCTTCCCCCATGGAGACCGATCCCTTTGTCATTATTACCCGGGATGCCGGCATGGAACATCTTTTACGTATGGCAGGAAAGGTGGCAGACAGCCGGGCATCCGTCCTGATTCAAGGTGCATCTGGAACGGGAAAGGAGCTTGTGGCAAAATATATTCATAACTGCAGTTGCCGAAGGAATAAGCCCTTTGTGGCCATAAACTGTGCGGCATTGCCGGAAAGCTTGCTGGAAAGTGAATTGTTCGGTCATGAAAAGGGCACCTTTACCGGCGCACTGGCACGAAAAAAAGGTAAGTTTGAGCATGCCCATGGGGGAACTCTGCTCCTTGATGAGATCGGTGAAATGGATTATTCCCTTCAGGCCAAGTTATTGCGAGTACTGCAGGAACGCGTGGTTGATCGCATTGGCGGAGTGGCGCCGGTGCCCGTTGATGTGAGGATCCTTGCCACTACCAATGCAGATCTGGAAGAAATGGTTCGGGGGGGACGTTTTCGTGAAGATCTTTATTATAGATTAAACGTGGTACCTCTGAGATTGCCTCCCCTTGAGGAGCGCCGTGAGGACATTCCTCTACTGGCGGAGCATTTTATTAAAAAATATAATAAAATTGACGGAAAAGATGTCAAGGGATTGACACTTGATTCTGTGGATTTGTTAATGAACCGTTCATGGCCTGGTAATGTAAGGGAACTTGAAAACGTCATTGAACGGGCTCTTCTCATGGCTGAAGGTACCTTGCTTGAACTGGAAGATTTTTCTTTGACAGGCCTTCAACGCTATTCAATGTATTCCCCCTCTCCTTCCTTTATGCCTGTGGTTTCATTGAAAGAAATGGAAGAAAAAGTTATTTTTCAAACCCTTGATCATACCAATGATAACCGCACCCATGCCGCAAAAATTTTGGGTATCAGCGTTCGCACCCTGCGAAACAAACTCAATGAATACAAAGAAAAAATGGAAATTCAATAAGTTTAGGAACGTAATTTGCATTATATTTTTTAAAACCGAAAGTCCAATGCCAAGTCGGTGTTGGAATATGCACGTGGGGAGAAAATATGATGCCGAATCGAATGCTTTTTGATCATTCATTTCAGGTGCTTGAAAAAGCGGTGGGAATTTCTCAGCAAAGACATGGATTGATTGCAAATAATATAAGTAATCTGGATACCCCCGGCTTCAAAGGCAGGGATCTTGATTTTAAATCAGCTTTGAAAGATGCCATGGGCTCAGATATGGATAATGTCATGCTCACAAAAACCCATGGTGATCACATGGGCGGACCGCCCCCTGGAGAAATATCTGTGGATTCATTTGAAGAAGATGGGCCATTTGATGGTCTTAACTGGGTGAATATGGACAATGAAATGAAGAAACTGACGGAAAACAAGCTGGTATACCGCACGGCCGTTGAAGCAATGTTGAGAAAAATAACCATTTTAAAGGATGTGATAAAAGAGGGAGGCCGTTAAAATGAATTTTTTGAAATCTTTTGATATCAGTTTTTCTGGAATCTCCGCCCAACGGCAACGACTGGATATTATCAGTAACAACCTTGCTAATATTGAAACCACGCGTACAGAAGAAGGGGGCCCGTATCGTCGAAAAATGCTGGTCATGCGTCCAGGAGATAATACCATGGATTTCTCAAATACCTTGGAGCATGCCCTTGGGGGGGTTGAGATTGAGGAAATTGTGGAAGATTCCACACCTTTTAAACAAGAGTATGCCCCGTTTCATCCCGATGCCAATGAAGACGGTTATGTGTTAAAACCCAATGTGGATTTGTTTGTGGAAAATGTGGATATGCTCATGGCCAAAAGATCGTTTGAAGCAAATATTGCAGCGGTGAAGGCTGTCAGAGAAATGACACTGAAAGCCCTTGAAATAGGAAGGTAAACCATGAATAATATCCGTATTGACGGTGCTTATCAGCCATCCCTTAAGACTGTATTTCAGGCGGACAAAAAGGAGTCTGCTTCCTTTACCCAGGTTATGAAAACGGCCATGGGCAATGTTGATGGCATGGGGAAGAATGCTGATAACGCAATTGTGGACATGCTTCAGGGCAAAGCAGATGTGCCGGCAACAATGATAGAACTTCAAAAATTTGATATATCCATGCAGCTTTTTCTTTCCATGCGAAATAAGGCCATTGAAGCTTACAAAGAAGTTAGTCGTATGCAGTTTTAACAATTGGTCTTCAGAGCTAAGATTTTGATTTCTTAGCTTGTTTCTTCCAAAACAAAGGTAGAAAACAAACCTTTTTTTTACCCGTATTTTAATATAAAAAAAATTAAGAAAAGGAAACCCGCATAATGAACAGTTCTTTTGCGCACTTCATGAAGTTTGTCGGTTCATTGCCGCTTTCCAAAAAAATAAGTATTTCCCTTGTGGTGCTGTTGATTGCCGCCGGTTTTGGTGTGATGTTTTATTTGGGAAACCAGGAAAATTATCAGCTCCTTTTTAATAACTTGTCTCCCAAGGACGGTGGTGCCATTGTTGCCAAATTAAAGGAGCAGAATGTTCCTTACCGCATTGAGGGGGGCGGCGGTGCCATTCTAGTTCCCGGAAACAAAGTATATGAATTGCGCCTGTCACTAGCAGGCGAGGGCCTTCCAGGGGGGGGGACCGTCGGGTTCGAACTTTTTGACAATCCTGATTTCAGAACCACCAATTTTGTACAGGAATTGAACTACAGGCGCGCCCTTCAGGGAGAGCTTGCAAGAACTATCATGAATTTTACAGAGGTTAAAAAAGCCTCTGTGTTTCTGGCTATTCCCAAAGAATCCCTTTTTATTGAAGATGAAAAACAGACCTCTGCATCCATACAGTTGGATTTGGAAGGTTCTCTGTCCCAAGCCAGAGTTGAAGCCATTGTTCGATTGGTGGCAAATGCCGTGGAAGGCCTTGATAGTAGCCGGGTCAGTGTCGTTGATACCAAGGGGCGGGTTATTTTCAGGGGAAATGCCGGTGATGATAATATGAGCGCCGGGCTGGGTGACAGTATGCTGGACTATAAAAAAAATATCGAGAAAAAAATCACCCATAATATTCAGACCATGTTGGAAGAAATTGTTGGGGTGGGAAAAGCCATTGTTCGGGTTAATGCCGAGATTAATACCGCTGAAGTGATTATCAGCGAGGAAGAATATGATCCAACTGTGGTGGTGGTCAGAAGTAATAAAATGATTGAGGAAACCATTGGTGGTGAGCAGGGTGGCCAGCAGCAGACGGAGGCGAATAATATTGAGCAGATTGCCGGTGTAATCGCCCCAGCATCCGGTTCACAGAAAACAAAAACAAGTAAAAATGCCACCACAAATTACGAGATCAATAAAATAAGCCGCAAGACAGTACGCCCGGCCGGGGGAATAAAAAGGCTTTCTGTGGCTGCTGTGGTGGATGGGGTTTATAAATCTGAAACCCGAAAAGATGGATCGGTTGTTTCAAAATATATTCCACGGGACAGAGCCGCTCTGCAAAGTTTTGAGAAATTAGTCCGAAATGCAATGGGGTATGATGAAAACAGAGAGGACCAGATTTCTGTTCAATCGGTCCCATTTTCCACATCGGTGGCAATGGAAATGTCTGATCCATTTGTGAGTGATAAATTCAATCCTATGGTCTTTATAGAAACCTACGGCAAAATTATTTTTAATCTCTTTTTAATTATAGCTGCATTTTTCCTTGTGGTGAGGCCTTTGCTCAAGAGCGTCAAAGGAATTCAAGCCGAAATCGTTGAAGAGGCAGAAGCATTACCCCTCGGGCAGGACATTAAACAAATTTCAGAACCGGAAACAGCTAATCCCCGGCAGCGCGTTATTGAATTGAGCAATAAAGAACCGGAAAGAACTGCAGCTGTTATTCGAAGCTGGATCATCGGAGAAGCATGATTCAGAGGAGGAAAAAAATTCCCATCAATGGGATTGAAACACAGAAAAATTTTCCATTATGAAAGAGTTAACCCCTTGGGCTTTATTTCCTCCCAACAGATCTAACTTGGTATTTTAAATAAACCATTTCTGAAAAACAATGAATATCTATTTATTAATAACGTCGCCAATTACATGTTCAATCAGCTTGTCAGGGATATGATGTACTTTTTAAATCATAAACACACAACATAGAGAAGCTTATGATCCTGATTACAGGCACATTCTAAAAATTGGCGAAGGTATTGATTGTTCTAAAGTGTTTTTTTTGAGAGAGGCATGACTTTTGCTTGAAAATAAGTTGCTATAGGGAAAAATTAACCTTTGTACGTATCGAGTCCAACTACATGGGAACAGGAAAATAAATGACAATGAAATCAGTGGTGTTCAATAAAAATTTCTTATTATCCGGTGATTCCTCGTTTCCCCGTAGAGGTAATATGTCTGAATCAATTGACCAAAAAGGAATTAGTTTTTTTTCCATGATTCGTGATGTGGCTCAGAACGAGAATGGGCGTTTAAATCCTCGATTGTCTGAGAAGAATACCGCATCATTGTTAAAATCAGCAACGAGGTCCAACAATCTGGTTGATTCTTTGAATTCCCCTATTGAAATGGTTCGAAGAGCTTTTCTGGCCAAAGGCGTGCCTCTTGATCAAGTGGTACTGGATAAAAACGATTTTGAATCCCTGAGGACCATTCTTGATAAACTTGATTTTTCCCGGACATCAATTGATAATTTTTTCCAGCAGATGGTGCAGGACAACCCTGGAAGAAAGACGACATTATCTGATTTTTTTAAAGACTTAACTCAATTTGAGAAGGAATTTAATGCCACGTCCTCTCACCGGGCAGGAGATGCACAAGTCCTTTACCTGGACAAATCTATTGTTCCCCACATTGAATCTTCGTTAAGGGACCTGGGGGTAACACCTGAAATTTTGGATTCATTACTGCCTTCGGTAAGTGATGTGGATGGTAATGTGGATCTGAAAAAACTTGTCCATCAATTAAAGAAAATACAAAGTTCTTCCATTTCACCAGATGCCCCTGAAGCAAGCCGGGATCATGATGCCGTCTTGACTCCCCAACTGGTTGAAGCCATGGAAACAATGGGATTACCGAAACCCCGTCAATCCATTGGCGCTGCTTTCTCCTTGGATAATCTCATCGGTATCATGGAGACAAAACTTGAAAGTGTCTCACTGGTTTCCCCGAAGCTTGATCCACAAGATTCCATTGTTCTGGATGAAGTTTCTGAGATTTCAGAAAAGCAGTCAATGGATAATGGACAGGTTGACACTTTTTTTGCATTTGCTGAAGCCATGATGGTTCGTCAGAATTTTGAAACTCGACGAAATCTTCAGGAATATACCCTTACGGGAGACCTGAATTCCACCGGCGCCTCCCTTTCTTTATCAGAATCAGACCCAAAGGCGGCTTCCGTTGTGGGAGATAGTGTCCGTGTGGATCTGGACGATGTACCTGGAACTTTACCTGATGATGGTCAGCTCAAAAAAGATACTGTTGAGATTCAAATTTCTGAAAAAGTTCATTCAAATACTGATGTGCTTGTTCCCCCTGACCGTTCTGTTTCTATGGGGTTGCCTGAACCTGCAGTGAGCAGGGTATCTGCAGGTGAATTCCAAATTTTCGATGCTCATCGTAAAGCAAACGCTGTTAATCTTCAATCCGACAGGCAAAAAAATCAGACAAATGAAGTGGGCATAATTATTACTGATAAAGCCGATCCCCATGCAGCCAATGGTGAACTTAAAGATTCTACCCAAATGCGTTACCCAGGAGATGCACCTGATGCATTGCAGGAAAGAGATAAATTTCAGTCTGTACTTCGTGCGGATAATCCTGACAGCCCAAAGATCCTGCCCCCTCAGTCTCAGCCTCCATCCAGCTATGTAGCGGCTGGTAAAAATGCTGCAGCTGTTGCTGAAGCCAGGGCGGATTATCAGGAAGTTGTCACTCCACCTGCAGCTGATGATGTCGCCCCGGTTTTAAGGAAGAAAGGTTTCCTGGATACACATGAAAATGGTGCAATTCAGTCCAATTCTGTTGCCCCTGATTTTCCTAAAGATTCCTTTAATGCGGAAAGAACTTCTATGGATTCACCGAAAACTTCAATGACTGAGGCGCTTGCCGGAGAATTTAAGGTTTCAGCTGGCGTGCACAAGCCCTCAGCAGTAAATATTGAGTCCCCTGGCCAAGGATTTCAGCCCCATACCGGTGGTTCCGTCCTAACAAATAAAGCCCTACTTCAGGCAAACAATGGTGAATTTAAATTTCCGGATCAGATGATTCAACCGAGGAGTGTAACTGATATCAATCAGGAAGTTGAAGGTTTCCATTCACCAATTATTACACTCAAATCTGACAGTGCAATGAGCCAGCTTTCTTCGCCTGCCTCCAACCAACTACCTGTTGACAAAAATGGTGGGGTAGCTATTGAGTTAAACCCCTATTCACAGGGATCTATCACTCTTCGTGCAGCGGATGAAGGATCTCCTCATTTCAAGAATATGGCTCCCCCAACCCCCCATTTTGATGGCAGCTTGATTCAGGCAAATGAGCGGTCCAATGGAGCTGTTCAGTCAAATGTTGGTGTATCACCTGTTTCCCCGGAACGTTCTCATAATGCAAATAGTGTTTCCATGGGTTTAACAGGTATTTTAATGGGTAAGGTTCCTGCTGCTGAGTCCCGGATTGATGATGATCTGTTCCGGGAAGATACTGTTAATATTCAGGCCTCAGCACAAAAAGTTCAGATAAAAACAGGCGATGTACCCTTGACGGATAAAATTAGAGTCCGGACAGAAAATGGTGAATTCAGGTTGTCGGATCCAGTGCTTCGGACAGGTGAACGCTCTGAAATCCACACGGAAAGAAACACCATACAGGCAGCGCATGGCAGAGACAGATCATACAGTTCTTCAGCGCCTGCCTTTTCAACATCTCAATCAATTTCTAACGTTACTCAGTCTTTTTCCAAAACTCACGTTGAACTTCCCATGGAAAGTTTGCCAACGGTACCAGATGCCGGGATGATGGAAGTGGCAATTCCTGATCAATTATTAACACAACAGGATGTGTTACTGGAGCTGAAGGGGAATAAATACACTTTGGGAAATCGATATTCATTACCAATAAATAAAACGGATAGAGCGGGAATGGACTCACAGGCAATTGTTGAATTAAATGGCCCTTCACGAAATGGAAACATGGGAATGTCAAAGGAGATTAATGGGTTAATTGATGATATCTTGTCCGGAACGCGAAATCCTGAAGAAAAGTTCATAAAGTCGTCTGCTCAGAAAGGTATTAATTTTGAGGCCCCAGGGGGCTTTGAGCGTTTATCCATGGCAACGCAGTCAAATGCAACTACAGTTCATTTTTTTTCTCAGAAAGAAGATACATCAGGGACTGTTTTTCCTCCCAATGTGGTTGAAACCGTTGGCAAAGAAATTGCTGCATTCCTTCAACGGGGTGAACGCATGTTGAGAATTCAGTTGAAACCGGCTGAACTGGGAACGGTGAATATTGAGATGGACACCAAAGAAAATGTAATCAAGTTGTCCATTGTGGCTGAAACCAGTTCTGCCAGGGAATTGTTTTTGTCCAACCACAATGAGCTCAGGCGTGTTTTGGAAGGACACGGAATCCGACTGGAAAATCTCGAAATCCAGATGAACGATGGTTTTGCCCAGACCATGGCCAATGGAGACCATCAATCCGCCCGGCAGCGGAATCAGCGATGGGGAACACGTTTTGCGCGCATGGACAAAAAGGAAGATGGCGCGGATTCCATTTCGCCCATGGGGCAGAACAAAGAGTCTTTGCTGGACTTGTTAGTATAAACAAATAAATAAGGATAAAATCATGTATATCGATACCCTTGGCACCACATATCCAGCAGCATCTTCAAAAACCAATTCAGGGGATGACTTGGGCAAAGATGCTTTCTTGACACTGCTTGTGGCCCAGATGGAAAATCAGGATCCTTTAAATCCCATGGAAGGTACCGAATTTACGGCCCAGCTTGCTCAATATAGCAGTCTAGAGCAGCTCTACAATGTTAATGATAATCTGACTTCAATCAATGATGGGCAAAACGGGATGTCCAGTTTTTATTCCCTTGATTTTATTGGGAAAGAAATTTGCGTGGATGGCAATTCTTTTTCCTTGGAACAGGGGGCTGAGGTTTCAGGTGGATTCTCCCTTGATAGCTCTGCTAATTGTACTGTTAATATCTTGGATGCCAATGGACAGAAGGTGAAGATCATTTCCCTGGGAGATCTTGAGGCCGGTGCCAATGGATTTGATTGGAATGGTCTGAATGAAAGTGGTGATGCACTTGCAGACGGAACTTATACGTTTGAAGTGACTGCCGTGGGCGACAATGGGCGCTCTCTCTCGGTGGAAACATATACCATGGGAAAAGTGGATCGTGTGAGCCTGGAAGGTGATATCCCGATGCTTTATGTGGGAAATACTGCTGTGGCGCTTTCCGAGGTTAAGGACATTCGACTTTCTCCGGAAATTTGAGAAATTTATTAAAATTATAGATGAAATAAAATTTAAATATTAATGAGGGCTCCGTGCGGTTTTTCAGACATTCCCGAGGAATGTTTTATTTATAAAATGGAAATCGCCGCGTGGGTGACACAGGAGGAATAAAGATGGCCTTATCAAGCGCACTTTTTGCCGGCAGCAGTGGTTTAAGTTCATTGGGTGACACCATGCAGATTATTGGTGATAACATAGCCAATGTAAATACGATTGGGTTCAAAAGCAGCAAGGCGGACTTTCAGGATCTATTAAGTCAGTCTCTGTCCACCATGAACGGATCTACACAGGTGGGCAGCGGCAGTGCCATTGGAGATGTTTCTGCCTCATTTGAGCAGGGTTCTTTTGAAACCACCGGAAATGCCACGGACCTTGCCATCGGTGGAGATGGCTTTTTTATTTTAAGAGAAACCAATGGACAAGGTAACTATTATTCCAGAGCGGGGAATTTTGGTTTTGATGAAGATGGATATATGGTAAATCCGGACGGCTATATTGTTCAAGGCTGGAAGCTTGACACGCTGTCCGGAACCGATGTGGGGTCCATCACTGATATCCATCTGAATTCATTTACCTCAAGCCCTGAAGAATCTACCAAAATTCAGATAATTGCCAATCTTGATTCCACTGGTATTAATAATTCGGGCACCCTTGATCTGACTGATGCTTGGGATGGAACTGCCACCCCCCCCCTGGCTGATAGCATGTATGAGTACCAGACCACGGTACAGGTTTATGATTCCTTGGGAAGTACTCATGATATTACGATCTATTTTGACAAGGCAACCACAAATGGATCTTCATATGAGTATATCGTCACATGTAACCCCAGTGAAGATCAAAGAGCTTTAGATGGTAGTGGAAGCACAGGTGCCACCGCCGATTCAATTGCAAGTGCCGCCAGAACAGCTGCGGATGTCTATACAACTGGAGCTTCAGAAGGCACATATACGCAAGGAGAAATCGATGCGGCTGCCGCCGCTGCCACTGCAGCTGAAACAGAAGCTGCAGACCCAGTTGCCACAGTTGACAGCGTTGCCGCTGCAGCAAGAGCACTCGCAGATGATTATGCCGCCGCCGCTGAGGGCACGTATACTCAAGAAGAGATTGATGCCGTTGCCGCTGCTGCCACTGCAGCTGAAACAGAAGCTGCAGATCCAGCCGCCACAGTTGACAGTGTCGCAGCTGCAGCAAGAACCCTTGCAGATGATTATGCCGCAGATCCCATCACTGGTACGGCATATACCCAAGAAGAGATTGATGCCGTTGCCGCTGCTGCCACTGCAGCTGAAACAGAAGCTGCTGATCCAGCTGCCACAGCTGACAGCGTCGCAGCTGCAGCAAGAACCCTTGCAGATGATTATGCTGCAGATCCCATTACCACCACAACATATACTCAAGAAGAGATCGATGCGGCTGCCGCTGCTGCAAGTGCAGCTGAAACAGAAGCTGCAGACGCAGCTGCCACAGCTGACAGCGTCGCAGACGCAGCAAGAACCCTTGCAGATGATTATGCCGCAGATCCCATTACTACCGCATATACTCAAGAAGAGATCGATGCGGCTGCCGCTGCTGCAAGTGCAGCTGAAACAGAAGCTGCAGACGCGGCTGCCACCCTTGCCAGTGTTGCCGCTGCAGCAAGAACAGTTGCGGATGATTATGCTGCAGCAGCTGTTGGTACATATACTGAAGAAGCAATTGCGGCTGCAGCTGCAGCTGCCACTGCAGCAGAAACAGAAGCTGCAGATCCAGCCGCCACCCTTGCCAGTGTTGCCGCTGCGGCAAGAACTGCTGCGGATGATTATGCCAATGCTGTTGATGGTGGTACGTATAGTCAAGAACAGATTGATGCGGCAGCTGCAGCCGCCACTGCAGCAGAAACAGAAGCTGCAGATCCAGCCGCCACAGTTGACAGCGTTGCCGCCGCGGCAAGAACTCTCGCAGATGATTATACGAATCCTGTCCAGACAGGTACATATACCCAAGAACAGATTGATGCGGCGGCTGCAGCCGCCACTGCAGCAGAAACAGAAGCTGCAGATCCAGCCGCCACAGTTGACAGCGTTGCCGCTGTCGTAAGAACCCTTGCGGATGATTATGCCAATTCAGCTGATGGTGGCACATATACCCAAGCAGAAATGGATGCTGCCCAGGCAGTAGCTGCCGCCGCGGAAGCAGAAGAGAGCGCGGGGGGAACCGTTGATTCTGTGGCGGCTGCTGCAAGAGCTGCTGCTGATGTTTATGTGAATGCTGCCGATGGTACATACACTCAAGCAGAAATCGATGCTGCGGAGGCCGTTGCTGCTGCAGCCGAAGCTGAGGCTTTAGATACGTCTTCCGGCAGTTCCACCCTTTCCGGTCTATTGGCTTCCGGCGTCATTGAGTTTGGAACAGAGTCCGGTAAGATTACAGGTATTTCCATGGGAGGTATAGATCACCCTGCAAATATTGGAGAGGATCTGTTTTCATTTGAGTGCGATTTTCTGGGGGGTGAGAACAGCACCATGAATATAGCCCTTGATTTTGGCGCAAGCTATAGCCATGAGACAGGTGATTGGGTCTCTGATTCACTTACCACCACACAGTTTGCTGTGGCCTCCAACACGACTTATAAAACAAGTGACGGTTATTCTGCAGGTGAACTGCAGGATATCAATGTGGATGAAGAAGGTATTATTACGGGAACTTATTCTAATGGCCAGATGACAGCGCTGTACAGAGTCGCCTTGGCTGATTTCCAGAACGAGGATGGTCTTGTAAAGGAAGGCGGTAACCTGTTCAGTGCCACAATTGCAAGCGGCAATGCCATAACCAACAAGCCGGGAACCAACGGGCTTGGCAGCATTGCCCCGGGATCTCTTGAGCAGTCCAACGTGGATATTGCCGATGAATTTGTAAGAATGATCACTACCCAGCGTGGATACCAGGCCAACTCAAAAATTATCACCACCGTTGATACCATGTTGTCAGAACTTATGAATCTCAAACGGTAAATCATAGAAAGGGGTAGATGCCAGGACATTGACAACTGCCCCTTTTTTTTTGACGATCATTGTCAAGATCATCATCAGACTCAGAAAAATTGGCTTCTTTGTGGGTTTGCTTCTTAATTGTTTTAGGGCTGATATCCTTTTTTTCTTTTTATTGTGGGTTTGGCTTTGTATTGATTACAGATGATTTAATGCCCCACTGATAATACGCTTGAACTCAGTGCAATAACTGCTCCTTAAATTCATGCCTTCTCTTTTTTTCCCCTTTATTAATTCCTTCTTCGCAGAAGAAGCATTATGCTAAATTGAACTAAGCAATTGCTTTCTGAAGGATTTAATGGCATAAAGTTTGCTGTTAGATTGGGTGCTGTTGTGTTATCATAACGCCACTTGTCCCAGATTCTGTTGACATTTCAGCTATTCATATTAAAACGATAATGGTTGTCGGGCATACGGTTGTCGTTCTAAAAGTGCATAGCGTATTCAACTCAAGATTTGAAGCGCCATATATGGTATGAAGAATGAAGACATGCGACTCATGAGGCGGTTGGGGCTTGGTCACAATATTGGCCGTTTTGGGAGGAGGTCGAGC
This sequence comes from uncultured Desulfobacterium sp., assembly GCA_963674605.1. Lineage (GTDB taxonomy): Bacteria > Desulfobacterota > Desulfobacteria > Desulfobacterales > Desulfobacteraceae > Desulfocicer. The sequence goes on from OY771474.1 coordinate 5,971,126, forward strand.
TTGCGTTATTGGTTTTTTTGTATGAATATGCTTTTTAATACAGGTTATTGATAAAAGTATGGAACCTGATAAAAGCCTTAGTCTTCAATAACACAAGGGTGACCCCGTTGGCACATAAATTGTGGCGGATGGCCCATTTATGATCAAGCCTGTCAGTTAATACGGCATGTGATATTTTGAGCAGATCATAGATGATATTAAAGGAGATATTATGGATATTGCCACCCTTCTTGGCATTATTTCATCATTTGGACTTGTGTTGGTAGCAATATTTATGGGAAGCGGGCTGGGCCTTTTTATAAATGCTCCGTCCTTAATGATCGTTGTGGGGGGCACCATCGGGACCACAATGATCAATTATCCCCTGAAGGATGTGATCGGGGTTATCGGGGTTGCCAAGAATGCAATTTTTACTCAGAAATCCGATACCGATATCTTAATTCAACGTCTGATGGCCTTTTCCGCCAAGTCCAGAAAAGAGGGCATACTGGCACTGGAAGCTGAAATTAAAAATGTGGATGATGAATTTTTATCAAAGGGGGTACAGCTTTCCATTGATGGGCTTGAACCTTCTGAAATAAGCAATCTCCTTGAAATTGAAATGGATTTTATCCGAAGTCGCCATCAGCTGGGGGCAGAGGTGTTCACCACCATGGGAACCTACGCCCCGGCCATGGGAATGATCGGTACACTCATCGGGCTTGTGCAGATGCTTCAGAGCATGGATGATCCCAGCTCCATCGGTCCTGCCATGGCAGTGGCACTGCTCACTACCTTTTATGGGTCTGTCATGGCCAATATCATCTGTATGCCCATTGCCGGGAAATTAAGGACACGGAGCAAGGAAGAAATGTTAACCAAGGAAATGACCCTGACCGGTGTTATTTCCCTTTCCAACGGAGACAACCCCCGAATCCTTGAGCAGAAACTCAATGCTTTTGTGTCTCCCAAACAGCGGGCGGTGGCTTCATGACAAAAAAGAAAAAAGAAGAAGATAAAGGCCCCGTTGATTTGGGTCCTGTGATGACGGTGAGTCTGTTTCTTATTCTTTTAACCTTTTTTATCATGCTCAATTCCATTGCTGTGGTGGATGAACGTCGGGTACGTGCCAGCCTGGGTTCTATTCTGGGGGCTTTTGGCAGTTTTACCGGAGGCTATTCCGCCAACAAAACGGGGGAATCCGTGACCACTCCCACAGCGCCCATGACAAAATCGGAAATTGATTTTAATCAGGTTTTAACCCTCGAAGACAAGACTGTTGCAGAACAGGTCAGTATTATTCCCATGGCAGACAAAGAGGTTATCACCATCAACAGCGACTTTCTTTTTGAGCCTGATTCCATGACCATCAATCCCTCCTGTCATTTGCTTTTAAATCGACTGTGTGGGGCGGTTCGGAATGGCACCTACACCATTGAAATTGTAGGACACACCGGAGCAAGCCCGGCCGGTAATAATACCCAGGAAACCAACTGGGAAATTTCTGCACACATGGCCATGGCAGTGTATGATTATTTTCGTTTGAACGGAGAGATTGATCCCAAACGTCTGGAACGATTTGGGGCTGCCGGTCATCGTCCGGTGGTTTCCAATCTTACCCAATTGTCACGGGCGCAGAATAAGCGGGTGGAAATAATTCTTTACACCAAAATTCCGGAGGTGATCCAGCGTATTTTTAAGAAAAAACCCTCCAATATTTTCACCTTTGACACCTTTGATTTCAGGATCTTTGACTGATGGGACGGGGACGAAACAAGAAGGATGACGGGCCGGAACCAGATACCCAGGGATGGTTGACCACATTTGCAGATCTTGTCATGCTGCTTTTAACTTTTTTTGTGCTGTTGTTAACCATGTCCTCCATGGATACCAAGGCCTTAAGGGAATCCTTTTCCCAGTTTCATGGAGCACCGGGGGTTCTGGAACTTGGGAGCGAACAGAGCGTCAGTGCCTTGGCCGAATTTGTGAAAAAATATGCAGCCAGTGATCACCTCATGGTGGTGGACCATGACTTGATGAGAAAAATGCTGTTGCCCACCTGGGACAGCCAGACGGATAATTCCAAAGAAAGTCTTGATATCATAGCTGATCTGATCAGCATTGAAGATGATAATATGGGCATTTCAGTGTCCTTCCACGGTGAGATGTTTTTTCATCCGGGACGGTCTGAAATAAAACAGACAATGTTGCCTTTTCTTGACACGATTGCCGAAGCAATTGAGGCCTGCAGCAATGAAATAGATATTGTGGGCCACACCGACAATGTTGCCAGCCAAGGTGGTGGTCATGACTCCAATCGAATTCTTTCGTTGAAAAGAGCCATTGCCGTTCTTAATTATTTTGTGGAAATCAAACGCCTTGCTCCGAATAGATTTGCCGTTGGGGGATATGGACCATCAAGACCTTTGGTCCCCAATGACACTCCAGAGAACAGGATGAAAAATCGCCGAGTGGATATTATTTTTAAATATTTATGATCCCATGATTCGGGCGTGATCACAATATGGACAAGGCATCATAATTGGAGGGGGCAAAGAGCTCGGGCGTGTGTTTTGAAAAATTAAAAAATTAAAGGATCAAAGCACTGTAAAGAACTATAGATATATTTTATCATCACATTTTATTATAGCTTATGAGGAGATATTTATGGCGGAAGAGGCATCCGAGGAAAAATCATCATCCGGTGGTTCCATGATTAAAATTATTATCATTGTGGTGGTGATCCTTGTTGCAGGGGGTGGAGGTTTTGTGGGCTGGACACTTATGAACCGGGGGGAAGATCCTTCCAAAGAGGCGGTTGAACCCACTCCCCAATTTAACGTTAATGCAACTCCCATTACCTACAGTCTGGATACCTACATTGTTAATCTCATGGGAAAAACCGGCATGAGTAAAAAGTATTTAAAGGTTGGTATCATGTTGGGGATCAGTTCAGAGGAACAAAAATCTGGTATTGATCAATATAAGCCCCTGATAAATGATTCCGTGTTGATACTTCTGTCCAGTAAAACATATAATGAGCTGGGAACTGTGGAGGGGAAAATCCAATTGAAACAGGAGCTCATCATGAGAATGAATCAGGTGCTGGGTGTCCCCATGGTGAAAAAAATTTATTTTACGGAATTTGTGGTGCAGTAGCAGGGTAAGTCATGGCAAATGTTTTATCACAGGATGAAGTAGATTCCCTTCTGGGCGGAATTGATGCTGGAAGCGTAGCCACAGAGACAGATGTTCCCGATAACAGTGACGAGGCAATTGCGTATAATTTTGCCTCGGAGTCGGGCCCTTTAAATCTACCTACGTTTCAGGTCATAAATGAACGCCTCACCGGATTTTTGCGGGAGAAACTGTCTCTTCTGACCAACAAAAATATAGATGTAAAACTTGTATCTAATGAATTGATTCGATTTAATGACTTTTGCCGTTCACTTCCCCTGCCGGCAAGTATTAATGTTTTTAAGATTGACCCACTGAGGGGCGCAGCCTTGCTGGTTCTTGAAGGACGGCTTGTTTTTTCATTTGTTGAGATTTTCTTTGGTGGAAAGGGGCTCAATCCCTGGAAGCTTGAAGGCAGGGCCTTTACCCCCATTGAATCCAGGATTATTGAGAAAATCTGTCGCATTATTTTGAATGAACTGCAGACGGTGTGGACAGATGTTCATGATGTCAAAATGATTTTTTCACATTCAGAGATAGATCCACAATTTACCCAGATTACCAAGCCCGAAGATATGGTGATTGCCACTCGTTTTTCTGTGGCATTGCCTAACACATCCGGAACCCTTTTTTTTTGTATCCCCTATGCCACCATTGAACCCCTTAAGGAAAAGTTTAAGCAAAAGTCGGGTTATGACTCGCTGGAGGTTGATAAGGTGTGGCAGGCAGCCCTGCTGCAGAAAATTCAGACTGTGGCCCTGAATGTAAGCTGTATCCTTGGCACCGCACGGATCAATGCCGGAGAATTGCTGGAATTGAGCACCGAGGATGTTATCATGTTGGATCAGAAAACCGCAGATCCCGTTGTGATCAAGATTGGGGGTGTGCCTAAGTTCAAAGGCTTTCCAGGTGCTTATAACAACAATAAAGCTGTACGTATATGTGAAAAAATTCAAAAGGAGTAAGGTGTTATGGGCCAGGAAGAGAATATGGAAAACAGCTCAGGGGATAAGCAGAACATGGATGAACAACCAAGGGGGAAAAATGATCTTGATTTAATTCTAGATATTCCCCTTGAGCTTTCGGTTGAATTGGGACGGACTAAAATGCTTGTGAACAATTTGCTTCAGCTGGGACAGGGATCCATCATTGATTTAAATAAACCGGCGGGTGAAACCCTTGACATCTGCGTCAATGGAAAGCTTGTGGCCCGGGGAGAAGTGGTGGTGGTGGATGAAAAGTATGGTATTCGTGTCACCGACATTGCAAGCCCCCTTGAGCGGGTAAAATCTTTGAGCTGAATCAATTACTCCATTTACCGATTTCGTGGGGCTTGATTATAATATGGAAAATTGTAATAATTGCTATATTAATTCGATCAGGCGTATTTATTCTGACTCAACTTTCGGTGTTCGACTTTCAGGGTGGGGTCAGGTTTGCGTTATTGATGCTTTTGTTGCAATTTGCCTTAAAACAAAGGTTGTTGTCAAAACCACAATAACACAAGCCTGACCCCGTTGACGCATGAATTGTATAAAAATACCAATTTTAAAATGAGGTCCGAAAGTTGCGTTCTGAGATGTTGAGGTTTTTATCAGGCTTTACGCTCGCCTGATTCCATATCACTTTACGCTCGCCTGATTCCATATCAAATATCTCAAGCTTGTGATCAGGCCATTTAGGGGTATAGTCCGAGGGGGGCGCCATGGATAAAGTTAATTTTTTTGATATTAATCTTATCGGCACAGGCATAAAATCATTTGCCATGCTTGCTCTGGTGCTTGCCTGTGTCATTTTTGTGCTTTATATCATGCGTAGATTCCTGAGTATAGGTGCCGGAACCAAGGGAGAAGTAGATATGAAACGCCTTGGTGCGTTGTATTTTTCACCCAAGGAGAGAATTGAAGTTGTTGAAATATCCGGGGAGCGCATTGTACTGGGAGTTGCTCCGGGATCTGTCAACTACATTATCACCCTCAAGGATACAAATGAAAAGACCTCTGAATGATAAATTCGCCTGGGGGAGACGTTTAACCCACCACTGGTGGAAAGTAGTGATTGTTTTATTGCTTATGCTCCTGGTCGTTTCCCGGGCCATGGCAGCGGATTTTCTTTTTCCATCTGTGCAGTTGGGGGTGGAAAGAAGCGGTGATCCCGGCGATGTCTCTATTCTTCTTCAGACCGTTTTTCTTTTAACTGTCCTGACTCTGGCACCTTCCATTCTCATTCTGATGACATCTTTTACTAGACTTGTGATTGTTTTTGCCTTTTTGAGACAGGCCTTGGGGACCCAGCAGACTCCTTCAAATCAGATTATTGCAGGCATAGCCCTTTTTTTGACGATTTTTATCATGATGCCCGTGGGCCAAAAAATAAACGATACCGCCCTGCAACCTTATCTTAATGAAGAAATTTCCCAGAAAAGGGCCTTGGATAATGCAATGCAACCTATTCGTCAGTTCATGTACAAGCAGACCCGGGAAAAAGACCTGGCCCTGTTTGTACGTTTGTCTGAGAATCCAAAACCGGCTGACCGGGAAGCTATTTCACTGTTTGTGCTTATTCCGGCCTTTGTGATCAGTGAATTGAAAACGGCTTTTATCATCGGCTTTGTTTTGTTTGTACCCTTTTTGATTATTGATATGGTGGTGGCAAGCGTTCTACTGAGCATGGGAATGATGATGTTACCCCCGGTGATGATTTCTCTGCCATTTAAACTGATGCTGTTTGTGTTGGTGGATGGCTGGAATTTAATTGTCAGATCACTGGTCAATAGTTTTATATCCGGATAAAATGTTTGACCTTTGGCGTTTTTTTTCAGCGGATACTTTGTGTCAAAATATTGGCATGGCTTTCCTGATATAATCTTAAACAGGACTTGATCGTGATCTGAGCCATTCCGGGGAGGGCTCAGGCACAAGGCAGATTGTCTGGGCCATTTTTTCCAAAGGAGATAAGCTATGACCCCTGAATTTGTGGTGAGCTTTGCACAAGAGGCTATTAAGGTCACCATTTTAGTATCTTTGCCGGTTCTGATAATGGGGCTTGTGGTGGGGCTTGTGGTTAGTGTATTCCAGGCGGTGACCCAGATAAATGAAATGACGCTTACCTTTGTCCCCAAGATCCTGGTGGTTCTTGTGGGCTTAATTTTTATGGCACCTTGGATGCTGGAACAGTTGATGACCTTCACTATTAACGTGATTGAACAAATTCCGACCTATATCAGGTGATAAAAGGTGTGCCATGCCCTTTGATATTCAGACCATTGAGCGTTTTTTTCTTGTACTCATGCGATTAAGCGTTCTGATCTTCATGCTTCCCTTTTTTAATTCCCGGATATTTCCAGCCATGGTCAAGACGGGTCTTTCACTTTTGCTTTCCATTACCCTTTTTCCTGTGGTAACCATGGACCTGGCGGGCTTTCCTGAAGCCCTGCCGGAACTTGCCGCCATCGTTATTGTGGAATTCACCATTGGATTGATTCTGGGACTGCTTGTCCAGCTTGTGTTTGAGGGTATTCGTCTGATGGGACATCTTGTGGGCTTTGAAACCGGTTTTGCCATTGCCAATGTATTTGATCCCCAGAGCGGTGCACAGGTATCTCTTATGGCTAATTTTTCATACTTTACTGCCATGGCATTGTTCTTGCTTATTAATGGGCATCATGTGCTGATCCATGCCATGAAGGAAAGCTTTGAAATCATCCCATTGGGAAGCATGATTATGGACCAGCGGATTTTTGAGGAAATGCTTTCCGTAACGGGAAGGATGTTTCTCATTGCCATTAAGATAGGGGCGCCAGCCATTGCAGCTCTGCTTTTCACCAAGGTGGGATTCGGTTTGATTACCAAATTAATTCCCCAGATGAACATCATGATCGTTGGCTTTCCGGTTCAGATTGCCATGGGCCTGTTTTTTTTTGGTATCTGCCTGGAAGTGCTGATGAGTTTCATGGAAGCATATGTAAGTGACCTGGGGCTTTTTCTTATAAATATAATGGGCCTGATGGGTGATTGAGATCTTCACCGGCCAATGGGGAAATTTTAATAATGGCAGGTTTTAAGGTCATCAGGCTGTCTCCCGACAGGAATGGATAAATGGCAGACGAAAGTTCCGAGGACAAAACCGAACAGGCGACACCCAAAAAACGGGAGGATGCCAGAAAAAAAGGCGAGGTTGCCAAAAGTCGGGAATTGCCTTCTGTGGCGGTGTTGCTGTCCGGGCTTTTCACTTTCATGATCTTTGGAACCTACATGTACAGCCAGATTCAGGAATTGATGATCAAGGCCTTTCGCCTACCCCTTTCAAGGGTGCTGGCCCTGAATGATTTTCTTGATTTTTCATGGGAGATGGTAAGTCTTTTTTTCATGATCATGGCTCCCTTGTTTGCCGTCATTTTTATTGTGGGTATCCTGTCCAATATCATGCAGGTGGGGTTCATGATAACGGCGGAAAATATAATGCCCAAATTTTCCAAACTTGATCCGTTTAAGGGCATGGGCAGACTGTTTTCAAGCCAGTCGGTGATGGAAGCGGTGAAATGCGTGTCAAAACTTTTGATTGTGGGCTGGGTCGGCTATGTTACCATCAAACACGAGATGGATCAGATCATGCTGTTGGGGGAGCTGCCCTTTGATGAGATTGTCTCCTATATATTTCAGACAACCTTTACCCTGTTTATCCGATGTACCCTGGCCATGATTGTCATTGTCATCCTGGATTATGCCTTCCAGAAATGGCAGTTTGAAAAGAAACTCAAGATGAGCAAAAAAGAAATCAAGGATGAATCCAAGGAGTCAGAGGGCGATCCCATGGTGAAATCCAGGATTCGAAATATCCAGATGCAGATGGCAAGAAACAGAATGATGCAGGACGTACCCAATGCAGATGTGGTCATAACCAACCCCACCCATTACGCCGTGGCATTAAAATATGATGATACCAGCATGGGTGCTCCCCGGGTGCTGGCCAAGGGCAAGGGGGAGATTGCCAGAAAAATCAAGGAGCTGGCCCGGGAACATTCCATTTTGATATATGAAAACAGAGAACTTGCCAGAAGTCTCTATAAAATGGTGGAAATCAACCAGGAAGTACCCCCATTGCTGTACCAGGCTGTGGCCGAGGTTTTGGCATATGTATATAAACAAAAGCACAGGGTATAGGAGGATAAGTTTCCTCTTGAAAGCAGGCCATGGATAAAATGTTAAATTTAAAATTCATTCAGGTGGAAGGCGGAGAAGTGCTGGCGGCCCTGGGGGTTGTGACCATATTAATGGTCATGATCATTCCGTTGCCGTCCATATTGCTGGATTTTCTGCTGGCATTGAATATCACCGTTGCCGTGACCATCCTTTTAATTGCCATGTCCACGGAAAAATCTTTGGACTTTGCCATTTTCCCCTCCCTTCTTCTGGTAACAACCCTTTTTCGGCTGTCGTTGAATGTGGCATCCACCCGGTTGATTCTTCTGCATGGCAGTGAGGGAATGGATGCGGCGGGAAAGGTTATTAAATCCTTTGGCAGCTTTGTCATGGGCGGCAATTATGTGGTGGGATTGATTGTTTTTATTGTACTGGTTCTCATTAATTTTGTGGTCATCACCAAGGGTGCCACAAGGGTGGCGGAGGTGGCCGCCAGGTTTACCCTGGATGCCATGCCGGGAAAGCAGATGGCCGTGGATGCCGATCTCAACGCTGGTTTGATTGATGAAAATCAGGCCAAATTGCGCAGAAGCATCATTACCCGGGAGGCGGAATTCAACGGTGCCATGGACGGTGCTTCAAAATTTGTCCGGGGGGATGCCATTGCCGGCATTGTGATCACCATTATAAATATCCTTGGGGGCTTGATCATTGGTGTGCTTCAGCAGAACATGAACTTCATTGATGCTGCCCAGAATTACACCCTGCTCACCGTGGGAGATGGTCTGGTGTCCCAGATTCCGGCACTGATTATTTCAACTGCCTCGGGTATTGTGGTCACCCGCTCCACCTCAGAGGGAACCATGGGCGGTGATTTTGCAAGACAGTTTGTTAAATACCCCCGGGCCGTTAATATGGCTGCCCTGATGGTCTTTTTATTTGGATTGATTCCCGGTTTACCCCATATGTCATTTATTCTGCTTTCCATTGCCATTGCCGGTATCAGCTTTCTGGCCAGGGGCGAAGAAAAAAAACAGGAGCCAGAAGGGCTTCAGCCTCCTTTGGCTGATGAGGTGCCGGCAGGCCCGGAACCTGTGGAACATCTTTTGACAGTGGATGCCCTGGAGGTGGAAGTGGGATATGGGCTGATCAGTCTGGTGGACAAGGATCAGGGCGGTGAGTTTCTGGATCGGGTGCATTCCCTGCGTCGTCAATTTGCCCAAGATATGGGGATCATCATTCCGCCCATTCATATTCGGGATAACCTTCAGATAAAATCAAACAGGTATAATATCTTAATTAAAGGGGTTAAAATTGCCTCCTCAGAGTTGATGGTGAACCATTATATGGCCATGGACCCCGGTGACTCTATTCGAAAAATCGAAGGGATCAACACCACGGAGCCGGCCTTTAACCTGCCAGCGGTGTGGATTCCTGATGCCAGGAAAGAAGAGGCAAAACTTGCCGGTTACACGGTGGTGGACAGTGTCACCATCATGACCACCCATCTCACCGAGGTACTTCGGAAATATGCCTCGGAACTTCTGGGCAGGCAGGATGTTCAGGCTTTGCTGGATAATCTTGCCACCCGTTACCCAAAAGTGGTGGAAGAACTGGTGCCAAAACAATTGACACTGGGCGGGGTTCAAAAGGTGCTGCAGAACCTTTTGCAGGAGCATGTGTCCATTAAAGACATGCTAACCATTGTGGAAACCCTGGCAGATTATTCTCCGATGAGCAAGGATCCTGAGCTTTTAACCGAATATGTCCGACATAAACTTTCTCGATCCATCATGGCGCCTTACCTCAGCGAAGACGGAATTCTGAATCTTATCACCCTTGCCCCGGACGTGGAAACTTTAATGATAAAGGCCCTTCAGAAAACGGATCATGGCGTTTATCTGTCCATGGATCCCAAAGTTACCGAGCCCATCATTCGTTCCGTCAAAAAACAGACGGAAAAGGCCATGGTCAATAATATTCAGCCTATTATCATGACCTCTCCTGTGATTCGGCGGCATTTCAGGAAATTGATTGAAACCTTTGTGCCTTCAGTCATGGTGATGTCCCAGAGTGAACTCTTGAATGATATTCGATTTAAATCCATTGGCGAGGTGAACCTGCGTGATGCAAAAGTATAAATATTGTGCAGCTACCATTGAAGAAGCCACCGCATTGATTCGAAGTTCCTTGGGAGCAGATGCAATGATAATTTCCACAGACCGCTTAAGGGGCAGGGATGGAAAGGAATTTTTTGAAATCTGTGCGATTCCGGGAAGCGCATCTGTGGCATCTCAGGCACCGCCATGCCCATCGAAACCAGGTCCGGAATCCCTGGGAGAGATTAAGAATGAGCTGGTGAGCATTAAACAGATGATGTCATTTATACCAAGTGCCCAAATTTCCATTCCCCACCTGGTTAAATATCCCATTGCCATGCATCTTTATGCAAAAATGATGGAACAGGGGATTGAAGATATCTGGATTAAAGATATACTCACCCGGGCCGGGATTTTTAAAGATAATATTTCCTCATCACCGGATGATATCAAAAAAAAAGTGATCGCCTCGTTAATGCACATGATAGATGTGAAAGATCCTTTTTTAACGGGAGGCACAAAGCAGATTATTGCAGCATTTGTTGGGACCACTGGAGTGGGCAAAACTACCACCATTGCAAAAATAGCAGCAACTCTTATGGTTCAGCAGAGAAAAAAAGTGGGGCTGATTTCCATTGATACCTATCGTATCGGTGCCATGGAACAGTTGAAGAGTTATGCCGATATTCTGGGAATTCCATGCTTTCAGGCCTTCACAAGGAGGGATCTGCTTCTTGCCCTTGGAAGGTTGCGTTCAAAAGAGGTGGTTCTCATTGACACTGCCGGAAGAAGTCAGTATGACATGCCTCGATTGGAAGGGTTGAAGGCAATGATCGGAGATCATGCTGCCATTGACACCCATCTGCTGTTGAGTGTGGGGATGTCGTCATCGGAGATGAAGGCAACAGCTGAAAGCTTCATGCCCTTAAATTTTAAGACCTGTATCTTTACAAAGCTTGATGAATCCCGAATGATGGGTAATATTGTAAATCAGACGGCAACCTATAAGATTCCCATCTCCTATGTGACGGCGGGACAAAATGTGCCGGAAGACATAGAACGTGCAGACAGAAAGAAGCTCGTTTCCATACTTTTGGGAAAAAACACCAGAACAAACCCTTGAAGAATTTAAATAATCGGAGAACAGACAATGGATCAGGCAGCCAATTTGAGAAAAATGATAAAAGGGGAATCTGAGAAAATTTCCAATTTGATGAAGGATGATGGTTTTCTTTCCGCTGAACCAGGGGGGGCGCCCCGGGTGATTGCCGTTACCAGTGGTAAAGGAGGGGTGGGCAAGACAAATATTGTGGGTAACCTTGCCATTGCCTTCCAGCGCATGGGAAAAAAAGTTTTGATATTTGATGCAGACCTGGGTCTGGCCAACATTGATATTATTTTTGGTATTCATCCCCAGGATAATATTGATGCGGTCATCCGGGGAGAAAAAAGGTTATCTGAAATAATTGTCCAGGGCCCGGAGGGGGTCTCCATCATACCTGCAAGCTCGGGCATTGAAGAGGTGGCCAACCTGACAGAGGGACAAAAACTTAATCTTCTGGGTGAATTTGATAATCTCAATGATAAATTTGATATCATGCTCATAGACACCGGTGCCGGCATTTCATCCAATGTGGTCTATTTTAATCTGGCCGCCCAAGAGCGTCTAGTGGTGGTAACCCCGGAACCCACATCCATCACCGATGCCTATGCCCTTTTAAAGGTGATGTTCAGTCGATATGGAACCAAGGAATTTACCATTTTAATGAACATGGTCAAGGATGAGAAAGAAGCCAAATCGGTGTTTAAAAACCTGAGTAATGTGGCAGATAAGTTTCTTGTGGGAATTTCCCTTGACTATGCCGGATTTATCCCTGCGGATGATACCCTGAAAAAAGCGGTGATCAAGCGCCAGCCGGTGATCTGTGCCTATCCCAGAGCAGACTCAAGCCAGCGCATCAATATGCTGGCCACCTATCTGCTCAATGAGGCAGATGTCCGTCCGGTGGATGGTAATATCAAATTTTTCTGGAAACAGCTTATAGACGGAGCTGCCTGATAAAAAAATGAAGGCACAGATTCGTAAATATTCCCAGGCTGCCCGGGCTGGCGCAGATAAGCATAAGCTGGGTGATGATCGCCGGGAGACCCTTATCCTGGAGTTTGCACCGGTGGTGAAATATATTGCGGATCGCATGACCATGCATCTCCCCTCGGGTATTTCCAGGGAAGATCTGATCAGTGCCGGGGTAATGGGCCTAAACGATGCCATGGATAAATTCAAGGCGGAAAAAGGGGTTAAATTCAAGACCTATGCCACCTATCGCATCAAGGGAGCCATGGTGGATGAGCTTCGTAAAATGGGCTGGGCCTCCCGATCCATTATTCGGGATAACCAGCAGATTGAAAGATCAAGGGATGCCCTTAAACTAAAGCTGGGCAGGGAACCCAAAGATATTGAAGTGGCAGACCAGCTGGGCATGGATCTGGATGCCTATCATAAAATACTGTGGCGGACCCGCAGAATTTCCCTTGTGAGTCTTGATGAGATGCTGCCTGACGGCAATACCCCCCGCATGGCCTGTCAAACCTCGGAGGGAGAATCTCCATTTGACGCATTAAAAGTCAAAGAGCTTAAACAAACGATTGCCCGGGAGATTGAAACACTTTCAAGAAATGAGCAACTGGTTATTTCTCTCTATTATTATGAAGATTTGACTTTAAAGGAAATAGGGAAGGTGCTGGATTTGACGGAGTCCCGAATTTCGCAGATTCATTCCAAAGTGATTTCCAAGCTCAGGAGCCGGCTGCAGTCCAGTCGTGATCAGGCATAACGACAATGGATGATAAAAAGGATATGTCCACCGGGGAAGAAGTTGCTGTTGATACTGTCCTGGATGATGAGAATTTCACCGGAAGTGAGCTCAATGAAGCGTATGCCCTGGATGATGGGATGTTCACCGGAGGTGAGCTCAGTGAAGATGACGCCCTGGATGATACGATGTTCACCGGAACTGAACTCGGTGAAGATGATGCTGACTTACGCAAAAATAACCAGCAGCCCGATTTTAAGACAAAAACCCCTCCAGGACTTCCTGGAAAAATAAAAAAAAATAAAACCACTGGGAGATGGCCCATGATCATGGGAATAATGATTATGCTGGTTATCATTGGTGCTCTGGGGGGATTTATGATCCACCAGAAAAGGATTTCTCAACAGATGGCTGCCCAGGCCATTTCTTCATTGACGTTACCGATTTCCCCGAAAAAAGAAATTTATCTTAAAGATTTTATCATTCCACTGAAGGTCACCCATCTTTATACTTGTATTACTTTTTCTGTGGTGATCTATTCTTGGGAAAATACCTTTGTCTCACCTCTGATCCATGAAAAACAGTGGCTCAGGGGCAGACTTTATGATATCTTGGTAAAAAAAATAGAAAAGGAGACGGATACCCCTTCACTGGAGATGTTCAGACTATGGGTCCAGCAGGCTGTGCGCCAGTTGCTGCCGGATCGTCATATTATTTCCGTGGAGGTCCATCAATTTCTTGCGGTTTAAATTTCCGGAGGTGAAAAAATGCCAAACATTTCAGATATGAACATTGTTATAGGGCAAGCCTCTGCCATTAAACAGATGCGCGCTGCAGCTGAGCAGGATGTTGAATTGAATCGGCAGTTTATTTCACAGGCGGCACATGCTCTGAATAATAAAAAACAAATTCAGGTGAAAACTATGGAGCCCGGATACAAACCACAGATGAGGGCGGATGATGATAAAAAAGCTTTGATACCTGCCCCCTTTGAACGCATTGTCTCCCCTGATAAACAAAAATCAGTCAATGCAGCAGGTGGAATATTTGTAGATATCAAGGTTTGATTATGCCCGTTCTGGATTTGAACAGGATCATCATGGCATTGATTGTCATGGATATTCTGATTGTTATTGTCTTTGTGGGCTTTTTATGGAAAAATAGAAGCCTGAATATTGAAGAAGATCTTCAAAAAAAAATGGATGTATTTGAATCTCTGCTGATGGATGCCGATCAGATGGCCATTCACATGAAAAAAAATTTGGAGGAAAAATATCGAGCATTAAAAAATTTGGAAGAGAGTCTTGATCAACGCATTCATCGCCTGGAACACTTGATGGATATTGCAGATAAAAAAATTATTTCCTTTGATACTGCTGTTCATGAAAAACCGGTCTCTTCTGAATTAACTCAGGTCCAGCAGATTCTGTTGATGGTGAAACAGGGATTGGATTTGGAGGATATAGCGGGTCGTCTTTCTATTCCAAGGGGAACAGTTAAGCTTGTTTTAGAATTAAATAAAAAAAATTGATTACATCATGGGCTTAACCCTTCTTGGCAGGTGCCCGCCAAGGGTTAATAGCCTTATGTTTTTGCCCATTATTGATCAGAGCGTTTGCAAATTTAAAATGTCACAGATAACGAGCATTTTTCATATTCCCTTAAAACTTCTTGAACACAATGTCAGAATTTGTGCCGGTTATGCTGGTAAGTTAAATTGTGCCTTGCTCCGCAATAAGAACTGAGGAAAAATGCTTTGATACCGATCAATACCGCATCTAATTTGTTTTCAAAACTGAAGGTACCATTGCCCCGGCTTCATGACGTTATGGCTGATCTAGGTCTCAAGCTTGGAGATGTCGTTGAAGGATATGTATTAAAACAATCCAGTCCGGGAAATATCATGTTGTTGATCCAGGGGAAAAAGATTCGTGCTCATACCCAAGTGCCACTTAAGTCTGGCATGCGACTGTCTTTAAAGCTTTCATCAGACATTGGTATGCCTACTTTGAAAATTATTGATACCCACTCACCCCGGGGGCGAACTTTGGACCTTGGGGCCATCCGGGCCGCACTTGATGACAATATATGGGCCAATATATATGAATCTCTGGATGACCCACTTCTATCTCCAAAAGATCGCAAAGATATTAAGATCTTAATGGAAAAAATATATCAAATGGTGCGTCTCCGTCCGGGGGGAGAATGCATCAAGGCCTTGGTGGACTTATCCGGGCTTGCCTGGGAAAACAAACTTGCCCGGATGGTTTCGGGTATGGGACCAGATACTTTGGATACCCTGGTTCATGGTGATTTGAAAGGGCTTATATCAAAAGTTTTAATGGATACCCTCACCTCGGAGAGAATTTTAAAACCTTTTATTGATGCATTGGATAATATTCAGCTTCTCAATCTTCCCGGCAGTGATCATACCAGAAGCGTTTTTCTCCCCCTGCCATTGAGCTTTGACGGTGGCGCCATGGGTCTGGCTCAGATTCTGCTTAAGTTTCCCCGGGAAAATGGCTCTGCATCACAGGAGGTGGGGAAAAAAGAGTCGGATCGGCAATATTCACTTTTGATGTTGTTGGAGATGTCCTCATTGGGTGCCATCCGTGCGGAACTTGTTTTAAAAGGAAAAAAGATCCAGGGACGATTTATGGTGAACAGAAAGGCCACTGCTGAATCCATTGAAACCCACTTACCTTCTTTTTCATCCATGCTTGTGGATCGTGGATTCACCGTCGGGTACATGGGATGTCAGGTGGCGGACACCGAAATTGTAGCACAAAGCCCTATTGAGGAAATTGTTCCCCGGGAGGGCAGTTCTGTCTGCTTTGTGGCTTGAATGAAAAGAAAAAAACAGCAAACGGCTGCGGTGGCATTAACCTATGATTCCGGAAAGGAAAAGGCACCCAGAGTTGTGGCCTCCGGCAGGGGAGACATGGCGGAAAAAATTATCAAGCTTGCCCGGAAGCACAGAATTCATATCCATAACGATCCAGATCTGCTTGAGATGTTATCTCAGTTGGACCTGAACAAGGAAATTCCACCTTCCCTGTATGAGGTTGTGGCAGAATTACTGGCATTTATTTATCTGCTGAATTCAGAGGAGTCAAAAAAATGACATGCTTCTCCTTTGAATCCGTCAATATTGCATTTTATGGAAGTCTTGCCCATTATGAGTCCTGTTAGTTGTTTTCAATGCCGATATTATTATGTAACATGGGATAAACGCCATCCATATGGCTGTCGTAAGATGGGCTTTAAGAGCCCTCAACTGCCAAGTTTGGTGGTGCACAGAAGCACCGGAAGAGAATGCCTTTCGTTTACACCCAAGCGTTTCCCCTCTGCTTCATCAAGTCCCACCTGACTTCTTTCCGGATTGGGCAAGGGTGTGACCAAGCGTCATCTCAATTATCCAAATCCAACTTGTATTCCATGTGGGAAGAATATTTACCTGGCAATTTTTTCCGCCTGCTCCATCCTCAATATAACGAAAATGCCATAGTTCTTGATTCCGACGGTTGGCCTGTCTGGAATAAAACCATCTGAAGTCCTTTTGTCTTGCTGGTTTAAAGCATTGAAATCCCGGGTCAGGTTTCGTTAAACAGTTTGCGTTTCTTACTTTTTCTAAAAGACCCCAGTCTTTTTTAAGATATAGGCATTAATATTGCATATGAATAAAATGGCTTCCACAGTATAAACGTATGGGAAACAACAAGGGATTTACTGTGAACACATCGCGGGATCAACCACTCAAGGGGAATTCCCATGGGGATGCCGTTTTAAAAGGAGGACGCTTTGATATCAGGATTATTCACCACCATTGACAGCGCTCTGGTTCAAAAAACCAGATTTGATGCAGTTTCCAACAACCTTGCCAATGTAAACACCAATGGATTTAAGAAAGATGATGGCTCGTTTCAATCCTCATCCTTTGCCATGAGTTTAGCTCAAAAATCAACCACTGATTTTAGCAGGGGAAATATCGTTCAGACAGGAAATCCACTGGATGTGGCACTGGATGCTTCCGGCTTTTTTAAAATTCAAACAGATAAGGGGGAGCGGTATACCCAAAATGGTGCCTTTACTCTGAACTCCCAGGGATATCTGGTTACAGACAAGGGGGAACGGGTGATGGGTAAAAACGGTCCCCTGGAGCTTAGGGGAGGCGAAGTGCGTATTTCCAGCGAAGGTAAGGTGTCTGTAAATGGCCAGGTGATTGATCAATTGGCGGTGGTGGACTTTAATCGTCTCCAGGATCTTGTGAAAGAAGGTAATTCCACCTATTCCAATACCGGAACCCCTGATAACCTCATTGAGGCTAAAAATATTCAGGTGAAACAGGGGTTTCTGGAAAAGTCCAATGTTAATCCCACCGAAGAAATGGTTAAAATGATGGAAATGTTCAGGATTTATGAATCCACCCAGGGGCTTATTCAGAACATGGGAGAAATGACGGATAAAATGCTTTCTGGATTTGGGCTGGAATAAGGAGGAAATTATATGATACGAGGAATGTGGTCCGCAGCAACTGGAATGGCTGCCCAACAGACAACCATTGATGTTATTTCCAATAACCTTGCCAATGTCAATACCACCAGCTTTAAAAAAAGTCGTGCTGAGTTCCAGGATTTGATGTATCAGACCTTGAATCAGGGCGGGGCCGAAACCGCTGGGGGTGATCAGATCCCCACGGGGGTTCAGGTGGGCATGGGAACAGAGACCCTGGGGGTTCAAAAAATGTTCATGCAGGGGGATTTTGAACAGACAAAAAATGAGCTGGACGTTGCCATTGAAGGCCAGGGATTTTTCAAGGTGATGAGTAATGATCAGGAACGCTATACCAGAGCTGGTAATTTCAAAATGGACAGTGAAGGCAATATTGTCACCCCCAACGGGGACAAACTCCAGCCTGAGATGACGGTGCCGGCAGATACCTTATCCCTGACCATTGATAAGTATGGCCAGGTCACAGCCTTTGATCCTGAAGGGACCGGGGTGGTTCTGGGCGAAATAGAAATATATGGTTTTCCCAATTCAGCAGGACTTTCAAGCCTCGGGCACAATCTGTACATGAGTACCGACGCATCGGGGGAGGCAATTTTCGCAACACCGGGATCAGAGGGAATGGGGACCATTCTCCAGGGATTTGTTGAAAAATCAAATGTGGATGTAGTGGAGGAGATGGTGAACATGATCATGGCCCAGCGTGCGTATGAGATGAACAGCAAATCCATTCAGACAGCCGACAGCATGCTGCAGACGGCCAATAACCTTAAAAGGTAAGTAATATGTCTAAAACAGACTGCATAAAGAATTTTATGACGCTGGTGCTGGTTATTTTTTTGGGTGTTCAAGATGTTTCGGCAACATCCATACAGGTAATAGATGGTAATGAAAATACATATCAAACAATTGATAGCGCCAGATTCAGAGAAGCCTTTGACCAGTTTGTCTTTCAGCAGTCAGGCCGTGCTCCCGCCGATGTTATAATTTCTAAATTCAAGGTACTTCATAATGAGCCGGTGCCCCGGGGAAAAGTACAGATTCAGATAATTCAGAAGGGACACAATGAACTGGTTGAGTATGTTCGATTAAAAGCGGTGGTCACGGTTAATGGTTCCTTGGAAAACAAGGTGGAGTTATGTGGATGGCTGGATGTTTTTGAAACAGTTGTGTGTGCATCCAGAAGTCTTAAACGTGGAACGGTGATCAAGGCAAAAGACATTTATCTGGAGCGAAGAAATATCTCAAGTATGATGGATGATGTGCTGGTTGACATGAACCAGGTGGTGGGGCTTATGACAAAGCATAATATTAAAGACAATGACACTCTGAAACGATGGGTATTAAAGCAATCCCCCGTTGTCCAGCGGGGGGATATGGTCACCATTCTGGTTCAGTCTGGAGGATTACGGGTAACGGCCCCCGGCAAGGTTCTCGATGACGGGTTTAAGGGGCAGACCGTCAATGTTCTCAATACCATGAGCAGTAAAAAAATCATTGCACGAGTCATTGATAATTTGACGGTTCAGGTGGATATCTAAAAGGGCAGGGATAAAAATGAATTTTTTAAAGCCGGCCGGATTTCTGTTATTGGGAATACTGGCTCTGACAGGGTGCGCAACGGTTCCGCTTTCGCCCGCAGATGTCACCGAGGTAAAAAAGGTTGTGACGCCGGAATTTTCAAAAACGGTTTACGCTCCAAGGGCAGAAGGTTCTCTGTGGTCGGAGGCCACCGGCGTTGAACTGTACCTTGATAAAAAGGCAAGAAAGGTGGGGGATATTGTTGTGGTTCGCATTGTGGAAGATCCCGAAGCAAGTCTCAATGCCACCACTACCACCAGTAAATCCTCAGGCATCAATGCCAAGCTCAAACTGTTGGGATATATGGAGTCCCTGGCAGCCAAAAATCCGTATTTGCCCCAGAATCCGGGAAGTGATGATCTTATCAATGCCACACTGGCATCGGACTTTTCAGGTTCCGGTACCAGTGGCCGGGATGGACACATCAAAGCCTATGTTTCTGCAGTGGTGGTACAGGTGCTTCCCAATGGTAACCTGGTCATCAATGGAAAAAGAGAAGTCAAAGTCAACCATGAAGCCCAGTACATTGTGTTCTCCGGACTGGTCAGGCCCGAAGATATCAGCACCAACAACGAGGTTGCCTCAACCTATGTGGCAAATGCCCAGATTTATTATTCCGGAGTGGGTGCCGTTGCCGATAAACAGAAACCCGGATGGCTGGGGAAGGTGGTGGATAATGTTTGGCCCTTTTAGGTATCTGTGGCTTGTGATGGGTATGATTTTGTTTATAATGCCTTCTTTTGCAATGTCTGCACGGATAAAAGATGTTGTTTCCATCCAGGGAGTCCGATCCAACCAGTTGTTTGGATACGGCCTTGTCATCGGGCTTAATGGAAGTGGGGATAAGAGCGGTACCGAATTTACCCTTCAAGGGCTTGCCAATATGCTTGAACATACGGGTATTCGGGTCAATGCTTCGGACATAAAGGTGAAAAATGTTGCCGCTGTTATTGTCAGTGCCACGCTTCCAGCCTTTGCCAGAATTGGTAAAAAAATTGATGTTACCATCTCTTCCATTGGTGACGCCAAAAGTCTGGTGGGAGGGACCCTTTTGCTCACACCTTTGAAGGGCATTGATAATAAGGTTTATGCATTGGCCCAGGGCCCCCTTTCCGTGGGTGGATATACTGTGGGGGGGGCAGCCGGTGGTGGTGTCCAGAAAAATCATCCCACGGTGGGCAGAATTTCCGGGGGGGCAACCGTGGAAAAGGAAATTCCCCTGTCCCTGTCCTCCAGACAATCTCTGGTTATGATATTAAATGAACCGGATTTTAATACTGCATCAGCCATTTCCCGGGTAATTAATGCCAACTATGGAGAAGGCAGCACCACAGCTATTGATTCCGGCACCCTGGAGTTTAAAGTGCCCGAAGCATTTCGCAATCGGGTGGTGGATTTGATTGCCCAGATGGGAACCCTGGAAGTTGCAACGGACGGAACGGCAAAAATTGTTGTCAATGAGCGCACCGGAACTGTGGTGATCGGCGAAAATGTACGGATTTCCAAAGTGGCCGTGGCCCATGGAAACCTCAGTATTCAGATCAAAGAAAGCCAGACAGTGTCTCAACCTGCTCCCTTTGCACCTTCGGGCAGGGGAACTCCTGCGTCACAGATGGGTGGCGGGGTGGTGGTCTCCCCCGGTGGAAGCACTGTGGTGGCTCCGGATAGTGATGTAAACGTGACAGAGGAAGACAATAAACTGATGATAGTTAAAGGTGGCAGCACCATTGATGAGCTGGTCAAGGCTCTCAATGCCATCGGGATTAGCCCCAGAGATCTCATCACTGTTTTACAGGCCATGAAGGCGGCGGGCGCACTTCAGGCAGAACTGGAAATCATTTAAAGGATCAGAGCAATGTTAACAGGAATCCCACAGACAAGTTCAACGCCAATACCACCCCGTCAGACCAATGATTCACAACGCCTTAAAAAAGCCTGCAGTGATTTTGAATCTATTTTTATCAACCAGATGCTCAAGGCTTCTGATACCGGCATTTCGGGAGAGGGTGGTTTTTTGAAGGGCAATGATGGCAAAATCATTAAATCCATGTTCAATGAGAAACTGGCCGGTACCATGTCTTCGGGGGGGGGGATTGGTCTGGGTGAAATACTCTTTGAAAAGTTAAAATCATAGTAAAGTAGCCTTTTTGAGCCCCCAAGGTAAAAGGAGCGTTAAAGGATTAACAAGAATCAAAAGGGTTTTGGTACACCGTTGCCCATGCTTGGAAGGGGTCAAACGTGGGTTGTTGGCTTATGATTGATAATTCTCTATTGAGAACAACAGCTTATTAAAAAAAACATCGGATTAAGCCTTCAGCCTTCAATAATTCAGGTCTGATTCGGTTAACCCCGCGAATGATGATGGCGGTCTGATGTATGACCAGGCTTCAAAAACAGTAAAGTTATGCCACGTGACGTCGATAATAGATAAAGGGGCAAAGGATTTTTATGGAAGAGGTAATGGTTCAATCCATCGAAAAAATGCTTGAAAAGAAAATGTCGCTTTACCATGACCTGCATCATTGCTTTAATGAAGAGCGTTGTGCCCTTATAAATGTGGATGTGACGGCTTTGTGGAATATTTCAAGTAAAAAAGATGCCTTGTGTCTGGAAATCTCTCAGCTGAGGCAAGAAATTATCACGGTTGTTGACCCTTTGATTCATCTTGAACCCTTTGATTTGAAATTACTGTGCAGTATTATTCCAAGGGAAACTCTTGGTTTTTTTAACATTTCTGTACAACGTATTGATAGTTTAAAAAAAGACATTGAGGGGGTAAGGCGGCATAACATGATTTTTTTGAACGATTCCCTTCAATTCCTTGATGACATGATGGCCATCATATCAAGGGCCGGCAGATCCAATGCGCCCATGGTATACAATCGTCGGTGCAATATTCATAAGGGAAAATCAACCCATCTTTTGAGCCAGGAGGTCTGATCATGTCCGGTCTGGGGTCCATATTTAATATTGCAGGTTCCGCCTTATCCGTTCATAAATACGGCATTGAGGTGACCTCCAACAATATTGCCAATGTTGATACTCCCGGTTACAGCAGACAGACGGCATTGCTTCAGGCATCCAGTCCGGAAAAAAGCAACAATATGATTCTGGGTCGCGGGGTTGAAATTGATGCGGTGACCAGTGCCAGCGATCGTTTCATTGAAGGCAGACTCCAAGAACAGAGCACCTCCCTTTCCTTTTACCAGGAACAGGACACCTATGTGTCAAACATTGAGCAGATTTTCAGCCCGGATTCCGACGCTGATGTGTCTTCATTGTTGTCAACTTTTTGGAATTCATGGCAGGAGGTGGCAAACAATCCCTCCGGGACCTCGGAGCGCATTGTCCTTTCCGATAACAGTACCTTATTGTCCGAGGCCTTTAACCGTCTGGATTCAGAAATGCAGGGCTTGGTGAAGGACATCAACGACTCTCTTGTGAGGGGGGTTGAAGCTGTCAACGTGCTTTCCCAGGAGATTGCCGGGCTAAACGAGCAAATCATGGAGGCGGAAGCTGGAGGAGGAGCCGCCCATACCCTGCGGGATGTGCGCAATGCCAAGGTGGGCAAGCTGTCTGAATACATGAACATTTCCTCCTTTGAAACCCAGGAGGGCAATCTTACCATAATGGCTGGCAACGGCATCGATATTGTGCGGGGCAACAGCAGTTTTGATATGGAAATCAACGATGGTAAGGTGTTGCTTTCGGGCACCGGAGGCAATAAGTGGGACATTACGGAAAGCACGGATAGTGGAAAAATAGGCGGATGGCTGGACGTGCGGGATAATGTAATCCCTGGCTATCAAACGGATCTTGATGCGGTTGCCCGGGCATTTGTCTGGCAGGTGAACAGCCAGCATAGCCAAGGGACAGGACTTCAAAATTTTGAGTCGGTTTCGGGTTCCTATGCGGCGACTTATACAGACGTGCCACTGAAGTCTTCCGGTTTAACCTATCAGGACAAAATTATTACCGATGACGGCGATGGAGATTCTGGTTTTACACTATGGGTGGAGGATGGTGATGGTGCCCTTTCTTCCCAGAATATCACCATTGATGGTAATACCACGCTTGATTCCCTTGCCGCTGAGATCACAGCTATGGATGGCATTTCCGCAAAGATAAGTGATGAAAACCGCCTTGAAATCACCGCACAAGGGGGGTATTCATTTAGCTTTTCAGACGATACCAGTAATGTGCTGGCGGCCCTGGGAATAAATACCTTTTTCACCGGAGATGACGCCGGAAACATGGGTGTAAATGATATGGTTACGTCCGGGGGAGAATTCATTGCGGCAGGTATCCTTGATGGAGACGGTAATCGGGCACTGGGTGATAATTCCAATGCCATGGCCATTGCGGAGCTGCAGTTTTCCACCATGACCATAAAGTCCGCAGATGGGGAACTCAATGCCACTGCGGAAAACTTTTATCATGGGATGCTGGGATCTATGGGTACCCTTGGTTCGGGGATTAACATGAATAAAGAAACCAGTGAAGCAATGGTCAATCAATTGACGGATATGCGCGACAGCTTCTCTGGGGTTTCCCTGGATGAAGAAATGATAAATCTGATGACATCCCAGAGTGCCTATGCGGCCGCTGCCAAATTGATTACCACCGCAGATGAGATGCTCGACACCCTGCTTAATATGAAATAAGAGTGGGGCTTGGTCATAACATGGGCCACCCGTCATAATTGTTGCTCAACGGGGTCAGGCTTGCGTTATTGGCGTTATCGACCACAGGATGTGCAAACGCCAAAATCAATGATAATGCAATAAGGCAAGCCTGACCCCATCGCTATGAAGCTTGCAACCGGAAAAATTTTCTGGAAATCAAGGAGTCTCCAATGAGAATCGCCAATACAATGGTGTATAATATGGTTCGGTCCAACCTGGGAAATATTACCAGTGATTTGAACGAGGCCACGGAAACGGCCATCACCGGTAAGCGGATTTTAAATCTTTCCGATGATCCCATAGGCGTTACCAAATCCCTGGGTATCCGATCCAGCCTTGATGGATTCGAACAGGTGGAAAGGGGTATTTCCCTTGGTAATACATGGTTGACTGCCTCTGAAAACACCCTGACCCAGACCCAGAACCTGGTTACTGACACAAAGACCCTGGCAATCCAGATGTCTAATGCCCCCATCAGCTCTGCTGAACGGCAATCGGCTGCCGGTATTGTTCAAAATACCATGGAAGAGATTGTTTCACTTGCCAATATAAAAGTAGATGATCGATATCTTTTTTCCGGTTCCCAGACCAATACCCCTGCTTTTACCCTGGATGCGGAGACTAACACGGTCAACTACCATGGAGACGACAACCCTTTTTCCATAAAAATCGGAGACAGCAAGGTGGCCATTGGAAATGACGGGGGTGATATCTTTGGTAATTTGTTTAATACGTTGAAGGACTTTAAAACAGCCCTGGAAACTGATGACCTTGAGGGCATACAGACGGCCATGGATGCCCTTGACGGTGATTTTGACCGATTAAACAGTGCCATCAGTACAGTGGGAACAAAAATGAACCGCATGGACATCAAGTCAACCATATATCAGGATTTGACCATCAGTGAAACGGAACGTTTGTCCGGCATTGAAGATGCCGATATTACGGAGGCCATAACCAATCTTCAACAAAAGCAACTGGTATACCAGGCAGCCCTTGCGTCATCTTCAAAGGTGATGCAATTGAGCCTGGTGGATTACCTGTAGCCCTTGCTCATAACATCGTTTACTCATCATCATTTGTAGAGTAACGGGGGCAGCCGGGCTTGATCATGGGATTGGTCCTCCTTCATAATTTATGGACCAACGGTGTCAGGCCTGTGTTATGATTAAATCCAAGAATTGACTGAAACCTTAACGGCCAGGGATGTGCCATGCTGATACTGACACGGAAGTCAGGAGAACAAATTGCCATTGGCGATGACATTGTGATTACCTTCCTTGAGATCAAGGGAACGCAGATTAAAGTGGGAATTGAAGCCCCTCGGGATGTCACCATTCATCGTCAGGAAGTATATGAGCGGGTGAGGGAAGAAAATATGGCCGCGGCAGCCATGACTGCCGAAGCGCTTTCCCTTGCATCTGAATTTTACACACAGATTACCAGTACAAAGGAAGAAAAGTGAAGATTCAAACCACAAGATTTGGACAGATAACCCTGAATAATGAGCAGGTGATAGACATGCCCCATGGCATGTTGGGTTTTTCCGAACACAGACGGTATGTAATCATACAGAACAAGAAAGATTCCCCTTTTTTCTGGTATCAAAGCCTTGATGATCCGGATCTGGCCTTTGTCATCACCCGGCCCTACCTTTTTATGCCCGATTATAATCCTCAGATCAAGGAGGGGGTTGCCCATATGCTCTGGCACATGGATGACACTCAATTTTTTACATCGCTGGAAATCTATGTGGTGGTGAATATTCCAAGGGGAGCCCCCGGCAAAATGACCGGAAACTTCATGGGGCCGTTGGTGGTAAATCCCCTGTGCCAGCAGGCGGTACAGGTGGTTCTTTCTGAAGGGGGGTATTCACACAAGACCCGTTTGTTTGTTCAGGATACAGAAAAAATAGAAAAGGAAAATGAAGTGGCGGTGTGAGGGGATGGGGTTTTTTATTGGAGTGGTGTGTTCAGCCGGGGACTGGCTTTAAACCTGAAACCAGGCCCCCATTAATATCAGAAGTTCATGAGATCATTTGTAAAGTGATCCACCATTTTGTCGGCAATGGCCTGGGGATTTAATTCATATTGCCCTGTTGCAATTTTTTCTTTAAGGGCCAAAACCTTGTCCTGCCTGATATCCGGGGCCTCTGCAATGGCGTTTTCCATGAGCGATGCTTCCTTTGAAGCCTGGGACAAATTAACAATAGCATCCCGGGGGGCACCTTGTTTGTCCGGGGAGCCGGATTCGGAAGGTGATTCAGGGGTTGCCATGACAGGCTTTCCAGCCTTTGGAGATATTTTTTCAAGATCGTAGTTTGTGTAGGTGTTGTCAATTTTCATATAAAAATGCTCCAGATACATGGTCAAGTCTGAAATTCTGGGTGGGGCATATCAACTGGCTCTGCCTCACTGGATTTTTAACAATCTGCTGTCTTGAAATCAATCAATGACAAATCTCTAAATCATGTTTTGGCTGACGGTGTTTCTGATATGTCCTTTCAATTGTTCCAACAGCTCACCAGAGGTTTCTTCAGAAATTTCAAGTGCTGTGGTACCTGTGTTGTCTATGGCTTTAAATTCTAACCCATTCCCATTTTTTCTGGTCAGGATCAAAGGGTGCCCATATTCGTGCTGAAGTTTTTCAAAAGCTTGTTTTTCATCATGACTCTGTGGGCCGTTTCTGGCAATCTGGTCCAGCATGTCAGTGGAGACTTTTTCAATTACCGCATCTCTTTTATTTCCGGCAGAAATGGTGACCATGTCCGGGGTGCGTTGATTTCCTGGTCTGGTTTGATTTGTGATACGTCCTTGACGAAGCTGGTTGCCATAAACCCTTAAGACGTTGTTTATCTGGTATGTGGAAATAACCATAGTTCTACCCCAATTTTTGTTCGCCAGCTCTGGCAGAAAAATAATATCTGTTAAGAACACCAATCACAGGGCTGTATTTTTATTTCATCTGCCCGCCCAACACAGGTTTTCAGGAAATTAGCTGTAAAAAACAGGGCCATCCTGTATGAGCTGAAAAATTCATTCGATATATACCTCGACACACCAGGTAAAAAACTTTAGAAAAAAAATATTTTTTTTTGGAGGGAGGGCAACCGATTATAAAGAGATTTCCATGCCTTCTCTGGCAAAAAACACCCCAAGTTTTCCATTGGCAGTGTTTTTACAAAATTGAGCACTCAAAGCATCAATTTCTTTATCTGTTCGCATGGGGTCATGGTGAAACAGAGCCAATCGTTTTGCATTGGCCTTTTGGGCAGTTTCAATGGCATGTTCGGCTGAACTGTGTCCCCAGCCGATTTTTGAGGAGCTATATTCCTGACTGGTATACTGTGCATCATGGATAAGTAGATCTGCATTTCGGTAAAAGGCTTCCAGTCGTTGGTTCTCCTGCTGGGCGACTTCTTCTCCTTCCAAGGCCATATTTGCATCATAGGATGCGTCTTCCGGATCATTGCAGAAAATATTTCTGAAGGGTTCCGTGTCAAATGCCGTGCAGAGGACTTTGTCATGATATTCAAAACGATAACCCAGGCAAAGCAGGGGGTGATTCAGATATTGCACCTTTAAAATGACCCCGTTACCCAGGTCATAGCATCCTTCCTGGAGTTCAATATAAGTTATTTCTGCCGCCAGTTCCGTCTGACGGACAGGAAAATATTCGTAGGTGAGCTGGCCGCCCACAACATTTTCAAGGGGGCTGCTACCACAGGATACCGGCCCATAAACCTTTACGGTTGTACCGGGTATGTAAAGCGGAGTAAAAAAGGGAAAGCCCATGATGTGATCCCAATGGGTATGGGAAAGGAATATTTCAAGATTCAGGGGACCTTCTGACAGAATTCGGCCCATTAATGCGTTTCCCAGCTCTCTTATCCCTGATCCAGCGTCCAGAATAATCAAACGATCCGGATTTTTAAGTGAAATTTCAATACAGGCAGTGTTGCCGCCATATTTAATGGTGTCGGGTCCCGGACATGGTATGGAACCACGAACTCCCCAAAATTTGATGTTCATTGTATTTCCTTAAATTGTTGTGTCTTGTGTCGGTCATACGGGCTTCTGTGTGACAAGCAGGGCTTTCATCGACAATGTGATCCTGTTGACCGCCCTTTTCCTTAAGCTAAATTTAAAAAGCTTTTAGCATTTTTGATTTCCTTGGAAATGATGGCATGAAATTCTGTGAGCTTTTCAAAATGGATACCTGTATGCGCCAGAAGCATCTTAAATTCAGGGGAAAGTTCTTCCAGTGGAACTTCCATTTTTCCGGACGGGTTCTGTGCGTCACATAAATTTGAATAGACGTCTGCCAGTTCAATTATTAACCCTAATTGACTGTTATTTGTTTTTTTCTTAATTCTGGTGAGATGGTGAAACGCCAGGCCATCTCTTATGGGATCTCCCAGTTGCCATTTTTCGGCAATCATTTTTCCGGCACTGCAATGGGTGAATCCCAATAAAGCATTTTCAATGATGCATATATCCATGCGCCGGGCTTTTGAAATTTTCAGTGCCTGGGCGTAATTTTCAGAAAATTGATGACTCAAGGGGATTTTGCCAAGGTCGTGCATCAGGCCTGCCAGAAAGAATAATTCCTGTTCCATTGCAGGAACAGCCATTTCTCTTGCGATCAATTTTGCCGAGACTCCCACGTGAATGGAGTGGTTCCAGAAAGCATCCATATCCAGACCATCTCCGCCGGGGCTGCTGTTAATACATTTTACAATGGCGGAGCTTAATACAATATTTTTTATGGTATTGATGCCAAGAATGATGATGGCCCGGGTCAGGGATGTCACTTTATTACGCCGTGCATAATATGCTGAATTAATGAGTTGCAGAACCTTTCCCGTGAGGACAGGATCCAGTGAGATCACTCGGTTCAAGTCATTGGGGGAGGGCATGGTGGTGTTGCAGACCTGCATGACTTTAGCGGCAGTGGTGGAAAGACTGGGCATATTTGATATATATGTATGGATTTTTTTTTGGGCATCGGCTTTATTTATTTGTGGCATATCCATTGTGTCTTCAGTCTTGTTTTTTGGGGTGTGGGCATAATATTGGGCCAGTCATTATGGTTTGGGTGAGCCTGGCTTGGTCACAACACGGGTCACCCGTCGCATTTGTTGGTGAACCAAGGGGTTCAGGATTGGGGCTAATTCCCCTTTTCCTGGTTTCACAATTCAAGTAACCTGAGCCTGATCCTCTTTTCCGACAATCCCCTGGAATCCACAATGAGTGTTTGTTGTAATAAAAGGCGTCTGGATGAGTAATCTCTTGATTATTAGATGTTTTTTATCTAATTGTATAATGTCGATTTTGTCCTTAAATACCATTTTTTTCTAAAACCATTTACTATAACCCGTGTGTAATGTAAGGTCAAGCCAGCATCTTTAATGCAGGTTGTTCGGTTTGAGCATTTTTTTTAAAATGCCCCGCTGTTTTTGAAAAAACAGGGCTTGGTCATAACGTCGGCCAGCCATCACAATTTTGGTGGACCAATGGGCTCAGACTTGTGTTGTTGAATTTTATATTTTTATCAATCGCTTTTGTGTTTAAAGTCAGATTTAAATAAAAGTGCCAACAAGGCAATGAACCCACCCCGGAATGGCCGAGTTTGTGATTAAGCCCCCAGAATTATGATGAATACCGAAACATGATGTCTGGATTTCTGATTGAAATGATTTTGATTTTGTCATTCAGTGAGTTCAGCATGGGTAAGAATAAAATGAGTGAAAAAAATTATACTCAAGCGGATGTAGAGACCCTTCTGAAAAACTGGTTTGAAGAAAAACAATGCCTGATCAGAGTAATAAGTACCTATGGTATGCTTGCAGAATCCTTTCCTGAGTATGTAAATGAAATAAACAATATAAAACCTCTGCTTGGACAGGAGTCTCCTCTGCCCCTGAAGTCCATTGAAAAATCAATCAAACTCCTGCGTAAAGAGATTTTAGCAAGAGAACTTGCGGGTACCACACAGTTGTCCCTTGGAGACATCCAGGCGGAAACAGATGCCTTAACAACGCAGATTACAGAGATTCTGCGTATGCTCAGGCGTGTTATTTATTTTTTTCTGGAAGGTTTTTATCCATTGGAGGAAACCCTTGAAAAAAAGGCATCCACCATCCACATTGATGTCAACGCAGGTGTTGCCATGGATACTGTTGGACAACAGGTTGAAGCCTTTACCGAATACAGCGTGGCATTGAAACAAAAGATTTTCAGTGATTTTATGGCGGTCAATGAAACTTTTTTAGATTTACTGAAACAGGTTAAAATGATCGAAAAAATCACCCAGGATGAATTCAATACAGATGTCCGGGCGAAAGCGTTTCAAAATTTTGAAGACACCATCGGTGAAGAAATGGGGGCCATCACCCAGGCCTTTGAGTTTAAGCAGAATATCCAAGACCTTAAGACGGCAGTGTTTAAGAAACTGGGAAATATTAAAAGAATTATTGCCCGGAAAAAGCAGGTGGAGATTGATCAACTTGAACGGGCCAATAAAAAAATCAATCAATTAAAGAAAAAAGTGGCTGATGTGCAGGCAGATGCCAGAAAAATGTTTGTCAAGGCGGAAACCTTTCAGCAGGCGGCTTTATTTGACGGCCTGACCGAAGTGCACAACCGCAAATCATTTGAGATGCAATTGAATAAATCCATTGCCCGGATATCTGAAGGCGGGGAATGTCTGGCGCTGATCATGATTGATGTCAATCGTTTTAAGTGGATTAATGATACCTTTGGCCACGTGGCCGGCGATAAAGTCCTTAAAGCCATAGCCAATAATCTGAAAGCTAATTTTCGAAAATCGGATTTTGTGGCCCGTTATGGTGGTGATGAGTTTGTTGTGCTGGTGGATGGCCTGGATGCCGACGATGTTCAGGCGGGTATTCAACGGTTTAAAGCCCGTTTAAAGGCCATAAAATTTATTTCCCATACCCGTAAAACCAATATCAAGGTAGAAATCAGCGCAGGCCTTGCCATGGCAAATCCGGGGGATTCCGGGGCAGTGCTTGTGCACCGGGCCGACCAGGCCATGTATGAAGATAAAAAAAATAACGCATCCTTCTCCCTGGATACGGCAGAGGAATAGGTGACGGTGTATGAACAGGGAAAAAGCATTTGGGTTGCTTGGCGTTGTACCGGGGGATTCCCTTGAAATGGTAAAGGCAAAATACAGAAGCAAGGCAAAACAATGTCATCCGGACCGCTTTGCCCATGATCCGTCTTTGATGAAAGCCGCCGAAGTTGAGATGACACGGATTAACCTTGCCTATAACCTTGTCTGCACCCAGTTGAAATCGGTTGACTCATCTTTTTATAGCCTTGATGGTGATACCGCAAAGGGATTTCACCTTATCCCATGGTTATTTCTGCTCAACTGGAGTCTGGACTTTGCAAAACCCCTGCTTAAGAAGGCCAGGGGTTTTTTAAGTTTTCAGCAGGGACATCAACTCCGGACCGGACATCCTGGGAAACCCATTCGGGAAGAGTGTCCAGGTGCGCGGGTCACAAAAAAAAGTTTTGACGACATTCTGCAACAAAAGGTGGCAGACATGAAAAACAACCGGCATCATGAAAAACAATGATTCGGTATTCGGCTGTTTTTAATTCGCCGTTTTCCAGGGGTGGCATCCATAGAATCCAATAACCCGGGCTTGATAAATTATAAATCAATAAAATCTGACATCCTTAAATCTTGACCTCTGGGGAAAAATAGGGTTTATGAAAAGAGAGCCATTCGTTCTTCCATGGTGATCTGTCTGGATTCCGTGGTCAGGGGTTTCCTGTTATAGCATATACGGTTACGACCTGTCTTTTTTGCCTGGTACATCCAGGCATCAGCACGTTCGATAAATTGGTTCACGGTATCCTTGTGAAAGCCGTTGTATGATTCCACCCCAAAACTTGCCGTAAGCGTGACAGATTCGTTTTTGAGTATCAAGGGGGTGGTTGCCAGTGCCTTTCTAAGTCTTTCTGCCATTTTTACCGCATTGGCAAGACCTTCGTTGGGCAGGACAAATACAAATTCTTCACCGCCATACCGGCAGGGGAAATCCATTCTTCGAATATTTCTTTTAAATATCGTGCTGGCCCACCGAAGAGCGGTGTTGCCGCATTCATGACCGAACTGATCGTTGATTCGTTTGAAAAAATCAATGTCTGCCATGATGATACTGGTGGGAAGAGCGGAACGTCTTGTCCGTTCCATTTCACAATCAAGTGTATTCAGAAGAAAGGCATAGTTATAATAACCCGTCAGTTCATCTTTTATGGATAATCTTTTAAGTCGCTCGCATTCTTTCTTCAAGCGAATATAATCGTCATAAAATTGACACTGCTTTATATCCATCGGGCATTTTAACAATTCTTCCAGTTCCACCTTATCCTCCTGAGGGATGACGCTAAAAGATTAGGTAAATATCCGGCAGGCACATCAACGTGGCCCATATGGTGAACAAACCCGGCCAAACATTTACATTATCAACCCGAATATTTACAAGCTTGGCAAATAGGACTCAATGATCAAAACCCAAAATATCTGTTTTGATACTATAGATATGTGGCTTTGTCAAAAAGAACCAAGAGGTTTACGCATTGCCAGGTTCTTATAACGATCATGTCTGCCTGCCGACACAACGAATAATGAAAATGCTAATATGCCGCCCCCAACGGCCGCCCGATCCGGCCCGGGACCGTCGGCGGCCCTTTTGCCCTGCCGGTCTAAAGCGCAGGAACTGTGGGCAGGTTTGTCCTCAAACACCCTGCGTTTCGTTACAATCGGCAGGGCAAAAGGGCTGATCGCCTTTAGGTCCGATCGTGCCGGACCGGTCGCCCGTTGGGGCTCTGCACAGGTTGCCCCAAAGTTTTATTTTCTAATAAACTGGTGGATCAAAGGGATCAAGACTGCATTATTGTGTTGTTTGCTCTTTACAATAAACAATTATTTGATAAGTTAGGCTCCATCGGGATTGGGCGCACAAACAATTCAGGCCAGGCCCCGTTGCAACCCAGACGGTCAAGGATTGCCCGCGCTGTGATCACGACCAAATAAATTGACAACCTGTATGCTCTGATGTCTCCACAAATTCCTGTGGTCTCTTCTCTGCCATACCCGCATATTTACCAAGGAGAGAATCAGATGGAAATGGAGCATGCAGATGCACAACGGACCTTGGGTGACCTTTTTTCAGATATTTTGATGCCCTGTTTAAATGCAGAGTTAACAATTGAAGGGTGCAGTTGTTCACTGGAGAAAATAGCCACATTGTCTGAAAGCATTGTGTCCAGAGTCCACGCAGAACAGTCTGGTCTGCCGGTGGCCTGCAGTTCCGGTTGCAGCTATTGTTGTCACGCCCAGGTCAAACTAACGCCGCTGGAAGCAGTGGTTTTGTTTTTTTGGATGAAAAAGACATTTACCAGAGCTCAGCAGATGACTTTAAAAGAGCGTATCACCAACAACCGGCAGCTCACCGAAGATGTTGACCTTGAACATCGTGTGAGAGTTAAAGACCGGACGCCCTGTATTTTTCTGGAAAAGGGCGTGTGCAGCATATATCCGGTACGTCCGCTCATCTGCAGAGCGTGGACATCCTACGATGGTATGATATGCAAGCAGGCATTTACGTCCGGGGATTCCACCGCTGAAATAGAATCTTCCGGCTCCAGCAATTTTGTTTATTCCCTGGCAAGGCAGAGCATTGAAAAGATATGTAAAATACGTGGATGGGCCTGGCGGCCACTGGAATTACCACGGGCAATGGCTTATTGTTTTGCACAAAATGATTTGTTCAATCAATGGATTCAGGGAACAGCCCTTTTTAACATTAGCTCACCGGCGGTCTTTGTACCTGAAATATATGGATCTTCATTCATGGAAATCCATGTGCCGGCCTTTTTCCAGCGATTTTCCCTTTCCTATAAAAAAGATGGGGAATGCATAGAGTATTTTCTCTACAGCAAGGAGAAAAAACATGATATTTCAACCTCCCTGATCGTATCCCATGATGTCTTTTCCAAAGCCATAAATGTTTCCAAGTTTTATCCGGAAATTTATAAGGAAGCACTTCCAAGGTATATGTCTGCGGTGTGCTTTTTTATGATGATGCACCATGCGGCGGCTTTGTTTGACATTCATTGTGACTGCAGGATCTGCCTTGAAACCAGATCCCAGGTGTTTAAATCCTTCTACGAGCGGCTCAAGGACTTTGATTTTGTTATTCACCAGCGCCGCATTTCAGATAATTGTAATGTGAGGGGATGTTATCATGACTTTCCAGTGGAAACCAACATGATTACACTGGCTGCGTAATGAGGGACAAAAAATGAGTTTATAATATTTTTGCTGAAGATTAAATCAACAGGGCTTGGACATAACATGGGGCACTGGTCATAAATGTTGTGCCAACGGGTCGGATTATGTTATTGTCCTTTTGACAATTGCCTGTTTTTTTAGGTAAATATAAACAAAAGTGTCAATATCGCAACCCTGAACACTCCCCAGGGCGGCCCATGCTGTGAGCAAGTCCGATATTTTTTAAAAAAGGAGATTGAAATGAGAATGCTGGCAGAATTTTTCCCCGAGTTTGCTGAAAAACTTGATGAAATGGATGCACTTTATGAGAACAAACGAACCATTGATGAAAAAACATTTCAATTTATTTGTTTTGCCTTGTCCATCAAGGGAAGATCCAAACCCTGTGTGTTAAAGCATTTCAAGGGTGCCCTGGAGGCAGGAGCAACGGTTAAGGAACTTTCTTATATTATGGCTCTTGTGATGCGCGAGGCCGCCGGAGCAGATGATTGCTGGACCCATGATGTCCTGGGGGACTGGAAAGAAATTCTGGCAGGTAATATTAAGTGTGACTGCCAGAAATAATGAGTGTTTTGGGCTTGGTCACAGCATGGGCCATTTTGGGGTGGGGTCAGGCTTGCGTTATTGATGCTTTTGCTTAAAATCTTATTTATGCAAAGGCAGTTGTCAAAAACACAATAACACAAGCCTGACCCCCTTGGCCCACCAATTGTGACAGGTGGCCCAAGTTGTGACCAAGCCCAGTATTTTCATGTACGAGTTCTGATTTTGAAAGGCATAAAAAAGTCAATGAAGGTTATAAAAATTGGTGGCGGTTGTTTAAAAGGAGAGGGGGTTGTCCGCAGTATTGTGGATTTGATTGCAAAAAGGGGCAGGGGGGATGTGTTTGTTTTGTCTGCCCTTTCCGGTGTTACAGACCGGCTGATCAACGGTATTGATCTGGCATTGAAAGATGAAGCCCTTATCAGTGAAGTAATTGAAGGCATTCGGGAAGAGCATCTCAGGATTGCCAGGGGCCTGATGCCGGGCAATGCGGATTACAAGGCATTGGAACAGGAGCTGGCTCCCCATTTTTTAAAAATTGAACGGTATTATTTCGGGATCAACTTCACCCGGGAAGCCACCCCCCGGATGCGGGACATCATCATCAGCTATGGAGAACGCCTGTCGGTTATGCTGATATCCCGGGTGCTGAAAAGCCGGGGGGAAAACGCTTTTTGCATCATGCCCCGGGAGGCCGGGATCATCACCGACGGGCGATTTGCCGATGCAACGGCAAACATGGAAAAAACCGTTGAAAATTTTAACAACAATGTATTGCCCCGCATAACCGGGCAAACCATTGTGTTTATTCCCGGTTTTTTCGGCATCAGCGAATCCGACGAAGTCACCACCTTTGGGCGGGGGGGAAGTGACTATTCCGCCGCTGTGGTGGCAGCTGCCCTGAAAGCAGATAGCCTTGAGATCTGGAAGGACACTGAAGGATTCATGACAGCAGATCCCCGTGTGATTCCCAATGCAAAACTCATTTCAGTGCTCAGCTACGAAGAGGCCTCGGAGCTTGCCTATTCCGGCGCATCCATTCTTCATCCCAGAACCGTGGAGCCGGTGCGCAAATCCGGTATCAATATTGCCATTAAAAACACTCTGAACCCCGATGGCCCCGGCAGTCTCATCACCGAACAGGCCGTATCTGCAAAAAATGTGATCAAAAGCGTCTCCCACTCCATGGATATTGCCGTGCTAAAAGTATACGCTTCGGGGGTGGGACTGCGTCAGGGAATTCTGGCTCACATTGCCGGATTGCTTTCCCAGGCAGGTATTAATATCAAGTCTGTGGTCACCTCCCAGACATGTATCAGCCTGCTTTTGTCCCGGAAAGATATTGGCCGGGCACACACAGTTATAAATGAAATGAAACCCCGGCTTTTCCGGGAAACCGAACAGGTAACAAACACGGCACTTATCAGTGTGGTGGGCGATGGGCTGCATAATCACCGGGGTATTGCCGCCAGATGTTTCACCGCGGTTTCCGAGGTGGATGTCAACATTGAAATGATATCCTTTGGTCCTTCCAGAGCCGCGCTTTATTTCCTTGTCCATGAAACGGATCTTGAAAAGACCATGATGGCCCTGCATTCACAGTTTGTTTAATATCGGATGCATGGTGGGGCTTGGTCATAACATCGGTCAGACGTCACAATGGGCCGATGTTGTGATCAAGCCCAGAATCACATGAAACTAAAGATGGGCTTGGTCACAAGATGGGCCACCCTGGGGAGGGGTCAGGCTTGCGTTATTGACGTTTTTGTTTGAAATTATCTTTATTCTTAGATGCTTGTCAAAAACATAGAGCCTGATAAAAAAACTCAGGCTCTAATACCACATAGCCTGACCCCGTTGGCCCGCCAATTGAGAAGAATGGCCCATCTTATGATCAAGCCCCTAAAGATATTAAAGATATTAAAGACATTAAAAATGGTCAGATGAATGCAGTTTTTAACAAATTTAAAGATTAGAACAAAATTGTTGGGCGGTTACACCTTGGTCTCCGTACTGGCCATTTTGCTGGGCGGAGCCGTTATTTACCAGCAGGTTCGCAATACCATTGAAGCCAATATTGAAAGTGAACTGACCAATGCCACAGCTGCCATTCAAAATATGGTTCGAACGGCAGCGGCCACTTCCATTAAAAATCACCTCAGGG
This sequence comes from uncultured Desulfobacterium sp., assembly GCA_963674605.1. GTDB lineage: Bacteria > Desulfobacterota > Desulfobacteria > Desulfobacterales > Desulfobacteraceae > Desulfocicer. The sequence goes on from OY771474.1 coordinate 6,008,152, forward strand.
CCATTGCAGAGAAAAATAAGGAAATTGTAAAGAACATTCATGGGGATTTTCTAAAGGGGTTGATGACGGAAAAAGAGGCCAAACTTCTGTGTCGGAAAATTCTTTTTAGTCAGACCATTGGTAGAACCGGATATATTTTTTGCGTCAGCTCCTCGGGCATCGCCATTGAACACCCCAACCCCGGAGTGGCCGGAAAAAAATTTTTAAACCGGAAATTTGTCAAGAAAATGATACAAATGAAGACCGGGTATCTTGAGTATGACTGGAAGAATCCTGAAGAGGACGCATTAAAACCCAAAGCCATGTACATCTCCTACTTTGAACCCTGGGACTGGATTATTGCCGCCTCCACCTATAGAGAAGAATTTGCAGAACTCATTAATATCTCTGACTTCAGGGAAAGCATCCTGAGTCTGACCTTTGGAAAGAGCGGTTATACCTACATAAATGACAGCCGTGGCAATCTTATTGTTCATCCGTTTATGACCGGCAATTTTTTTGATGCAAAGGACAGGGACGGTGTTTATTTTGTTCGCAATATATGTCGTTTGAAAAATGGAAAAGCCGTTTACACCTGGAAAAATCCGGGAGAGACCATTGAGCGGGGGAAAATGGTCATTTTTAAATATATTCCTCAATATGACTGGATTGTGGCCTCCACCACATACCTGGACGAGATTTTTGCCCCATTAAAGACCGTTCGAGATATTATTTTCACCATTGTCTTTTTGATATGTGTTCTGGTTTTTTGTACATCTCTGTGGATTAACACCACCGTTATCCGGCCGTTGCAGATCCTTATGAACCAATTTGCCATGGGCGCATCCGGAAATTTTAATATTCGCATGCCCGTGAAGTCCACCGATGAAATCGGACAACTTGCAAATTATTTTAATAAATTCATGGACACTTTGAACAAGTATGCTACCAATTTACATTTGGAAATGAATCAGCACAAAATGACGGCTCTGGCCCTTCGGTCCAGCGAGGAAAAGTACCGAACCATTCTGGAACGCATGGAAGAAGGATATTTTGAAGTGGATCCGTACGGAACTTTCAGCTTTTGTAACCATTCCATGGGTAGAATTTTGGGGAAAAAAGAAATAGATGTGGTGGGTAGCAAGATCTGTAGCTACATGAACCCTGAAAACTACGAAGCGTTGGAAAAAATTTTTACCAGAGTAAAGTTGTCCGATCGGGCAAAGCAATTGCCGGACCTTGAATTAATTAAAGCCGACGGCACCATTTGTACGGTTGAAGCTTCGGTGTCTCTGAGGAGATCTTCAGAGAATAACGCCAAGGGATTCAGTGGAGTTCTTCGGGATGTCAGTGAGCGAAAAAGAAATGAAAAGGCTCTTCGCCTGTCGGAAGAGATGTTTTCAAAAGCTTTTAGAAGCAGTCCTTCAGGTATGTTTATCGCCGCATTAAAAGACAGCCGAATTATTAATGTCAATGACCGTTTTTTGGCAGTTACCGGCTACAGCCTGTTTGAACTTATCGGTAAAGAGCTGTCGGCCATTAAGTTTTTCTTCCATCCCGGGGATTGGAAAAAAATGAGAATATCCCTGACGGAAAAAAATCTTCTTAATAATCGGGAGATCACCTTTCTTACTGCCACCGGAGAAAAGCGAACCGGAAGGATCTCCATGGAACAGATAACCTTGTGGGGAGAATCATGCATTCTTGGTGCAATTGAGGACATGACCGACGCCCGGCGACTGGAACGGGAAATTATCATCATCAGTGAAAGGGAACGTCAGAAACTTGCAATGGAACTGCATGATGATCTTTGCCCCCAGCTTATTGGTATCGAGGTGATGACCAAAATGTTGCAGCAGCGTCTCCATGGAAAAAAAGGCAATATCTCCTTAGACGCAGAAGCGCAGCGTACAGGCAGAATTCGTGACCTGATTCTGGATGCCATTGAGAAAACCCGCCGTCTGTCAAAGGGGCTGTCTCCTGTGAACCTTACAGAGCTGGGATTTGATGCTTCCCTTGAAGAGTTGTCCACATATATCAGGGAGGTGTTTAACATTCCCTGTATTCTCTCCTGTGATGTCATTTCACCCTTTGATGATACAACTATTGCCACCCATGCCTATTATATTGTCCATGAAGCAGTACACAACGCCGTCAAACATGCCCGGGCAAAAAACATATATATTTCCTTGACGAATCAAGATGAAACCGCCAGATTAGCGGTTAAGGATGACGGCATTGGATTCCGGACGTCTGCTCTGTTCCGCGGTATGGGCATGCAAATAATGAGATATCGAGCCGGAAGGATTGGTGCGGTACTTGATGTTAAAGAAGCTCCGGGTGGGGGAACCATTGTCTTGCTTACCCTGGAAAGAAACCCATAAACTTTGAATTAAACTTTCAAACCATTTAGGATTACATCAGACATGATTCGCATACTTATTGTTGAAGATCACCCCATTTTTCGCATGGGAATGGAGGAAATGATCAACCAGGAATGTGATATGACGATATGCGGGCATGCTGAAGATGTACCGGGGGCTGGAAAACTCATTGAACGTGAAAGGCCGGACCTTGTTATTGTGGATCTTTCTTTAAAAGAGAGTAATGGTTTGGATCTTGTCAAGGAAATTCATGCCCACCATAAGCCCATGGCATCTCTGGTGCTTTCCATGCACGACGAAGCTATGCATGCCGAAAGGTGCATCATGGCGGGGGCCAAGGGCTATATAATGAAACAGGAAGCCTCTGAATCCGTGGTCACCGCGATTCGTCGAATTATGGACGGTCATATTCATGTCAGTCCCACTATCATGAGTCAGATTCTTCACACCTTTCAAAAAAAGCCCACCTTGGTCCATGAGTCCCGCTTGAAACACATTACGGACAGGGAACTTGAAATTTTCCAACTCATTGGTACTGGACGCTCCTCCAAGGAAATTGCATGTCAGCTCAATATCAGCATCAAGACCATCGGCACCTACCGGGAACGGATCAAGGAAAAATTGAATTTAAAAAACGCCACTGAATTGGTTCGATATGCTGTGATCTGGGTCGAAACCGGCATTTTCAAAGGAGATATTTAAGGTTCAATGTAAGTATTCGTGTTGCTGATGTAAATGTTTTGCCAGTGCCCCATTTTATGATCAACCCTGTTTTTTCCACCCAACTTCGGACGCTGTTTTGTCAGCCCCCTCCTGAATAAATCCATTTTCCCAAATAAATTCATTCTGAAAGTTTAATTGTCTCTATAGGGAAATTCCCTACATGATTTTACGTTTTTTGCTTACGCGATTATGGTTTTTAAACCGATTTTTTTCTCCTCAAACATCCCCTATTATGGCAGGCAGGTTCAAAATCATTGTCGGGCTTGGTTTTACTCGATGATTAAGTTTTTGGGGCTGATCTTTTTCCCATATTTATCAACATAAAAAATTAATCATTGAGTTCCATTGTCTGGAGAAAAGATAGTGTTCCGGAATTTTCAAAATTAACAAACGGTCAAATGACCAAACGAAGAATGGACAAAGGAGATATGATGACAACAAAACTCATTACCCCCACCCAGAGCGCCTACACCTATCCACTTCTGATTAAGCATCTTTTAAATACGCCCTTGATTTACGCTCCGGACCAGGAAATTGTGTATCGAGACTGCTTGCGCTATGATTATAAGACATTTGGAAAACGGGTAAAACAGCTTGCATCCATGCTAAAAGAACAGGGGGTCAAGCCAGGAGACACCGTTGCAGTCATGGACTGGGATTCCCACCGTTACCTGGAGTGTTTTTTCGCCGTGCCCATGATGGGGGCTGTGCTCCACACCGTGAATATCCGCTTAACATCAGAGCAGCTTATTTACACGATTAACCATGCCGAAGATGACATCATTCTTGTCAATGAGGAGTTCCTGCCCCTGCTGGAATCTGTCAAGGACAGGTTTGAGACGGTGAAACAGGTTATTTTGTTGTCTGACAAAGGTCAAATACCTGCCTCTTCCATTGAATTCAGCGGTGAATACGAAGCCTTGATATCCGCATCGCTCCCTGAATATGTCTTCCCCGATTTTGACGAAAACACAATGGCCACAACCTTTTACACCACCGGCACCACCGGCCTTCCCAAAGGGGTATTTTTCAGTCATCGCCAGATCGTGCTTCATACTTACGGAGTTATGGCAGGACTCACCGCTTATGCCTCCCAGGCCAATATTTCTTCGGCGGATGTCTACATGCCCATGACCCCCATGTTCCATGTCCATGCCTGGGGCATGCCTTATCTTATGACCCTGCTGGGAGCAAAACAGGTCTATCCGGGGCGGTATGAACCTGAAATGTTACTAAAGCTCATAGTCGGGGAACAGGTAACCTATTCCCATTGTGTACCCACCATCATGAATATGCTCATTACAAGCCCATCCATTAAAGATATGGATCTCAGGGGTTGGAAGGTTATCATCGGTGGATCAGCCCTTTCCAAGGGGCTTTGCAAAGAGGCCCTTGGCCATGGGATTAACCTTTTTACCGGATACGGGATGTCTGAAACCTGTCCGATACTGACGCTGGCCAATCTTAAACCCCACATGCTGGAATGGGGAGAGGATGAGCAGGTGGAGATTCGTTGCAAAACCGGTCTTCCCGTACCCGAGGTTCAACTGGAGATCGTGGACGTCGAGGGGAACCCTGTTGCCCATGATGGACAGACAGCCGGTGAGGTGGTTGCACGGACACCCTGGCTCAGCCAGGGGTATGTCAAATCCGAGGAAAAGAGCGAAGAACTCTGGAAAAACGGCTGGCTTCACACCGGAGACATCGGCGTTATTGATCAGGAGGGATATCTGAAAATAACGGATCGACTGAAAGATGTGATCAAGACCGGTGGAGAATGGATTTCGTCTCTGGAGCTGGAAGATATTATCAGCCAGCATGAAGCGGTTAACGAGGTTGCCGTGGTGGGCATTACGGATGAAAAATGGGGGGAGCGCCCCATGGCAATGGTGGTACTCAAAGAAGACTTCAAAGGCAAGGTTTCTGAGTCTGATATCCAGGCATTCTGCATGACCTTTGTGGAAAAGGGGCAGATTCCAAAATACGGGATCCCCAGTAAAATCATATTAGACGCAATTATCCCCAAAACGTCGGTGGGTAAAATCAGCAAAAAGGATATCAGGGAGGATTACGATCTAAAACCGAACCACTGATCCATGAGCTCGATGATCAAGTTTTTATGTTGACAGGGAAGGGCTTAGAAAAAACTTGATCATCAAGGGGAATAATTTAAGGGAGGTAATAATGGAAAGAACAGGTAGCATTCAATCTGAAAGTGGTACTATAAATCAAGCTGTTGAAAAAACAGCATCAACAGCGCCCGGAGAGATGGTTGCCAGATGGGGCCAGCCGTTGACCGGCATCATATCACTGGTAGTTTTTACATTGATAGCCTGGGTGCTTTGGTATCTTTTGAGTGATCCCAGGGGCCCTGTGGGTTTGTTCCCGTATCCATTTATTATGTATCTGGCAATGATGATCCTTGTCGGTGCGTATCAGCATATTTTGCTGGGGGACTGGCCTTTTGAGAAGATCCCTCAACCCGCCCGGGGAATTGTTGAAACCCTCGTTAATTTAGGACTTGTCTGGTTTATTATCCACATCGTTTTTTACAAAATTTTGGGATTGGGCTTTAATTTTTTGAGCCAGGATAATCTGAATGCCCTGGCTGCGGCAGGTCAAGCCGGAAAATTAAATCTGGCCACCATGCAGGCCAAACATTTTGCTGAAAGTGCCGTGGTTTGTTTTGTTTTAATTGGTTTTTACAGCTACCCATTTGTTACTATCCTTTTTGGTAAATGGCCCGTTCGCCCCAGTGATCTTCCCCAGCCCCAGGCAGGTTTGCTTGAAATAGGATGGTGCTCCTTATGGACAATGTTTTTTTATTCAATTTTAATCGTTCCCTTCTGGGGGGACGTCTATGAAGTTGCCTTGGGGAGTGCTTTTGGTCTCAACACACCCTGGTGGGGCGGTGTTGCGGGATTTAGCCACCTCCATTGGGTTTTTGGTTGGTGGGAGTGGATGATTATTATATTGTTCATGACCGTTAACGTATGGCGGATGAAACCATGGAGCCTGATTGATTTGCCCCAGCCCTGGAAAGGTCTTATATCCCTTGTTATTAACGTAGCCGGGGCATACGGTCTTGCATTGATCTGTATAAAAATTGCTCCGTTATGGCTTCCCCACGATCTTATTCATCACCTTCAAAATGCCAAACCAAATGATGCGGAATTGCTTCGTTTCCTTTGGTATCATTCAGCAGAAATTGCAGGATTTACATTGCTCCCATTTTTGATATGGCATCATTATTTTGATGACATGGTTCCTGTCAAGGATAAAGATTCCTGGATGGCCTTTTGGTTTAGAACCCTTGGTGTTCTGGTTCTTTGTGCCATCAATTACGGTATTTTTTACTACACAGGGTGGGGAGAGTGGGGGCTTGGGAATCCCCATTGGGATCATAAATTTGTCCATGGCGAATCCCTGATATGGAATTTCTGGTGGATTATTCCATTATTATGGAATGAATGGTTTTTTCACAAATGGCCTTTTTATGTTCATGAAGACCACTGATTTTATTCCTCACTAATCTTTTGCTCATCCATTATGATGTCCTTGTACGGGTATGGTGGGGTGGACCGCGGAGCGCTCCACCCCATCGGGCCGGCCTGATCAAGACCGTGCACAGGTGTTCCACCTATCCACGGCCTTGAAAGCGACTTAGATTTTCAAGCCGGAAAGAAGATCAGTAAACCTATTTATTTCCCGCCAAAGGCTGCGTCTTCCATTTCCACAGCAACGGCATCGCCTTTCCGGATGGCTTCAAGGCGACCCCGGGTGATGGGTAAAATGGTATTGATAAAGAACCGGGCCGTCTGAACCTGTCCCTGGTAAAAGGCCGTGTCTTTTTTGTTTTTTCCAATCTGGGGCGCTGCCAGGCTGGCCCGCCACAAGAGCATCCATGCCATGACCAGATCTCCGGTCACCTCCATAAAAGGATGGGAAAAGGCAAAGGCCTCCAAAACTTTGTCCGACTGGCTGCGTTTTGCAATTTCCTGGGTGGTTTCCGTGTAATCTGCAAAAAAACTTTCCACGCTTTGAACAAGTGGTGTAATCTCACCTACTTCTTTTGCCTGGGTGATTGTCTGTTGAATTTGATCCAGAAAATATCTAAAAGGTTCTCCCTTGTACATGCTGAGCTTGCGGCCCATGAGATCCATGGACTGGATGCCGTTGGTTCCCTCATAAAGCATGAAGATTCGGGCATCACGTAATAACTGGGCCACGGGGAATTCTTCTATAAACCCATAGCCGCCATAAATCTGTATGCCATGATTACATACCTCAAAGGCTTTGTCGGTGATATAGCCTTTGATAATGGGGGTCAGCACCTCAAGCAGGGTGGAAATTTGCTTTTTTTCCACATCATCGGCTGCAATGGCAATGCGGTCATGGCACAAGCCGCCATAATAAATCAGACTTCGCATCCCATCCACCCAGGCCTTCATCATGAGAAGCTGCCTTTTAACATCGGGATGATTGATGATGGCCACGGCCTTGGAACCCACAGGATCTGTCATCCCTTTGCTCTGCACCCGTTCTCTGGCATAGTTTACGGCATAGATATAGGCTGCCGAGGCATTGGCAAAGCCCTGGAGTCCCACCATCTGGCGGGCCTCGTTCATCATCAGAAACATGGCTGCCATACCTTTGTTCTTTTCCCCAAGAAGGGTGGCAATGCATGCCCCTTTGCCCCCCAGTTCCAGAGAACAGGTGGCCGAACCATGAAGTCCCATCTTTTCTTCAATGCCGGTGCAGACAACATTATTGAATTCTCCCGGGGTTCCATCCTCATTCAATCGGTATTTGGGTGCCAGGAAAAGAGAGATTCCCTTGATGCCCTCCGGGGCGTCTTCCAGTCTTGCCAGCACCGGATGGACAATGTTCTCCGTCAGATCCTGTTCGCCACCGGAAATAAAAATTTTATTACCTTCCAGGGAGTAAGTTCCATCACCGTTGTCCTTGGCAATGGTGGAAACAGCTGCCAGGTCAGACCCGGCATCGGGCTCGGTGAGAAGCATGGTTCCGGCCCATTTTCCGGACAGCATGTTTTTCAGATAACTTTGTTTTTGATCCTCTGTCCCAAATGTTTCCACAAGCTTGGCTGCGCCGTGGGTTAAAAGATTATAGATCATAAAGGAGTTGCAGGCACCGTAAAAATACTCGTTGGCAGCCATGGCCACGCTTTTGGGCATGCCCTGGCCTCCCCATTGAGGGTCATCGGTCATGGCAAGCCATTCGCCATCGTTGTATGTTTCCATGACCTTGTGAAACCCTTCGGGGACCTTCACCACACCATTTGAAAAAGTACACCCTTCGTCGCTGGGTTTTTGCAGGGGCAGCATTTCTTTCACCGCCAGGGTTCTGGCTTCGGAAATAATGAGGTCAATGGTTTTTTTACCAAATTCGCTGAATTTATCCGCTTTGGTTAAATTTTCCACTTTGAGTTGTTCATGCAGTACAAAATCAATATCTCTTCGATCTGAAATTAGCTGAGCCATTCAAATATTTCCTTTTTCTTAGCTGTTAGTATTCTGTATGGTTGCCAGATATAAGTTGTTTGAGTATCCCCTGAAAATGTCCGGGGAGTCTGGACTAATCAATGCTAAAGCATTTCAAGGGCACAGGCCAGAGATACTCCTCCCCCGCCGCACAGGGTGGCAAGTCCCAATGTGTTGCCCCGTTTTTTCATGGCGTGGATCAGGGTGACCATGATTCTTGACCCCGTGGAACCGATGGGATGCCCAAGACCGATGCCGGAACCGTTGATATTGGTAATTTCACGATTAAGTCCCAGTTCTTTTTCACACCCGAGATATTGTGCGGCAAAGGCTTCATTAACCTCTGCAAGTTCAAAATCTTTGATGGACAGCCCGCTTTTGTCCATGAGCTGCTTCACGGCGGGCACCGGTGAAAGCCCCATGATGGTTGGGTGACAGGCCCCCATGCCCGTGGCTTTAATTTTTGCAATGGGAGTCAATCCCAGTTCTTTTGCCTTGTCCGATGACATGATGATCATGCCGGAAGACCCGTCGTTGAGACCGCTGGCATTGCCTGCGGTTATCTTTCCGGTTTTAGGAACAAATGCCGACGGCAGGCTGGACAATTTTTCCATTGTTATGCCGGGCCTGAAATGTTCATCCTTATCAAAAATAAGGGGGGCTTTTTTTCTCTGGGGTACCTCAATGGGAACGATTTCCTCTTTAAAAGAGCCGTCATTTGTTGCCCGCTCACTGTTGTTATGGCTTCGAAGGGCAATTTCATCCATCTCTTCCCTGGAAATCCCCAGATGCTGGGCCACAAATTCTGCTGTGTGTCCCATTATATAGGGTTTTCCCATAAAATAGCTTGCCGGTGCCTCATTGGTATTTAACGGCGTGTCCCCGGCCATGGGAAGAAGATGAGAACCGCAGTGCAGGGCATGGATCATGCTGTCCACAAATTGCTGGTCCTGGAGACGGCACCCCCATCTTGCATTGGGAACCGCATAGGGTACTCCGGACATATGCTCCACACCCCCTGCAAGGATAACCTCTGCCATGCCGGCCTGGATCATGGCCGCCCCGGAAAGTGCCGCTTCCATTCCTGATATACAGACCCGGTTCACGGTTACTGCCGGAACCGTATTTGGAATTCCGGCCATGAGCGCAGCAATCCTGGCCACATTAAGGGTGTCATGGTGTTCCAGGCAGCAGCCATATCGCACATCATCAATAATATTGGGGTCTATCCCGGCCCTTTTCACGGCTTCTTTCATGGTGACGGCGGCAATGGCGGCACCGTTCATATCTTTCAGGGTTCCACCAAAGGAGCCAATGGCAGTTCTGCAGGCAGACACAATCACAATGTCTTTCATTTTTTATTCTTACTCCATAATTATCATGTTGGTTGTCAGTCCGAATTTATCCGGATCAGCGCCACAGATGCCACCCCCACAAAAGTGAAGATCAGTGCATGCCGTATGGACAAACGGATGTCCTTGATGGGGGTGGTCATAACCCGGGCAGCCGTCGCACAGCTGGGTCGATGCTGTGACCAAAAAAATCTTTCAGGGGGTCAGATTAAATCAATTTACCTGTTTGAAAAAAAAAATAAGTGGTAAATTGAAAATTTCTGACTTCCTTATTTATCTTGTGTAGTCGTAAAAACCCTTGCCGCTCTTTCTGCCAAGATGACCTGCACGTACCATTTTTCTAAGAAGGGTGGCAGGGCGATACTTGTCTTCTCCCAGTTCCTTATGAAAGCCTTCAAGGACCATTAGCATGGTGTCAAGTCCAATCATGTCTGCCAGGGCAAGGGGCCCTATGGGATGATTGGCGCCCAGGGTCATTCCCCGGTCAATATCCTCGGCGGAAGCAACCCCTTCTGCAAGTACAAAAATAGCTTCATTGATCATGGGACACAGTATCCGGTTCACCGCAAAACCCGGTGCTTCCTTGACTTCAATGGGTGTTTTTTTAATGGTGTTGACAAAGGCCGTGGCGATGTCAAGGGTTTCATCCGAGGTGGTATAACCCTTGATCAGTTCCACAAGCTTCATGACGGGCACCGGGTTGAAAAAATGCATGCCGATGACCTTGTCCGGTTTTGTGGTAACACTTGCCATTTCAGTGATGGAAAGACCGGATGTGTTGGATGCAAAGATGGTCTCTCTTTTGCAGATATTATCAAGTTCCTGATAGACCTGTTTTTTAACAGCCATGATTTCAATGATGGCTTCAATAATCATATCGGCATCCTGGGCGGCCTCTTTTAAATCCGTGGTGCCTTTGATGCGGCCCATTATCTCGGCGGCCGTGCTTTCTTCCATTTTCCCTTTGGATACGGAGCGGTCAAGGTTGCCTTTTATTGTTGCCAGTCCATTTTCCACAAAACGGTCTTCCATATCCCGGATCATGACATCAAATCCTGCCTGGGCCGCTGTCTGGGCAATACCTGCCCCCATAATACCCGCACCTAAAACCGCAATTTTTTTGATTTCCATTGGAGCCTTCCTTTTTATCAAGTTGTTTGTAATACAGGCCAATTGATTAGTCCGATATTGCAAAGCATAAAATGTGCCATATAAAAATTAACTGTTAATAAAGGAGGATGTATTGGGGTTGGATATAAAACCATACCATGGAAAAGAAAATTCTGTCCTATTTGCCATATTGGATATAAACTGCTAAATAGAACAGAAAATTTTTAAATATGAGGCGTCCTCCATGCCGGTTGATGAAAAAGAATTCTTCAGTGAAGCGACATTAAAAATTTGTGGAAGCCTTGAGATTGAAAGGGCGTTATATCAATGTCTGTTGTATATTCGAAGGTTTATGCCGGTGGGCCACATGAGTTTCCATGTATATCACCAGAGAGCCGGAATTGTGGAGACGGTTGCCCATGCAACACCAACAGAATATGATGCGACCTCAGTCAAAAATGTATTAACAAAAAGGGGCCGGAAACAGGTGGAAGATCAACGCTCCCTTCGGATCAAAGTCATAGATCGACTCGGGGATGATCCTGTCACGGGACCTGTGGCTGAAGCCTTTGGCGCTTCTGATTTATCTGGGCTGGTCATGGATCTTGTGCTGGAAAAGACCATGCTGGGGGTTCTTTCGGTATTTAACAATGGAAACCAGAAATTTACCAGGGAACATGTTCATCTCTTCAGTCTTTTGAGCAAACCCTGTGCCATCGCTCTGACCAACAGCCTGCGATTTCGGGAGTTGCAAAATTTTAAGGAAGTCCTCATAGATGATAATAGATACTTCCAGGATGAACTCAATAAATTTTCAGGTGCAAAGGTCATCGGTGCCCAAAGCGGATTGAAGAAGGTCATGCAATTGGTTCAAAAGGTTGCTCCCCTGGAAAGTCCGGTATTGCTGCTGGGGGAAACCGGCACGGGTAAAGAGGTCATTGCAAATACCATCCATAACCTGTCACATAGAAAAAACAGACCCTTTATACCGGTTAATTGTGGTGCCATTCCGGCTTCCCTTCTGGACAGTGAGCTGTTTGGCTATGAAAAAGGGGCCTTTACCGGCGCGGTTTCCCAGAAACGAGGACGTATTGAACGTGCCAATGGGGGGACTCTGTTTTTAGATGAAATTGGGGAGTTATCACCCGAGGCCCAGGTGCGCCTTTTGCGGGTATTGCAGGAAAAGGAAATTGACAGACTGGGGGGCACCGAGACGATCCGGGTGAATATAAGAATCATTGCGGCCACCCATCAGAATCTTGAAAAGATGATGGCACAATATCAATTCAGGGCGGATCTGTTTTTCAGACTCAGAGTCTTTCCCATCATCCTTCCCCCTTTAAAGGATAGAAAAGAGGATATACCGGATCTTATTCAGCATTTTATTATGAAAAAATCCAAAGAAATGAAACGGGCTGTTACTCCAAATCCTGCACCCGGTGCCATTCAGCGCCTGATGGACTATCACTGGCCGGGGAATATCAGGGAACTTGAAAATGCTGTGGAACGTTCCTTGATTCTGGACAGGGGAGATTTGCTTTTTTTTAAAGGTATCGGTGATAATCAGCCTGATTTATTATACGAAACCTCCTCTTCCACCACCACGGACATGGATCAACTCCTTGATCTTAACCAGGTGATATCCGGTCACATTCAAAGGATTATGACACTTTGCAAGGGCCGGGTGGAGGGAGAAAAAGGAGCGGCCAGACTATTGAATATTCATCCCTCAACCTTGAGAAAAAAAATGAAGAAGCTCAATATTCCCTTTGGACGGAATTCAAACCTGCATTGACCAATGCATATCGCAACCATTGGGCTTGGTCACAGCATGGGCCACCCGTCACATTTATGGATCAACGGGGTCAGGCTTGTCCAGGTTAGGGTTCAGCCAATTAAAAAAACAGGAGGATTGCGTTGGAAAAGATTGAAATTAAACTGGATCTCCGGCATCACTGCATAGAAACGGAGATAAAAAAACAATATAATAAACGGGTGTCCATGGGCATCAAGCAGGGGCTTGCAGGGGTGCTGGAGGCGGAGATTCAGGGGTTAAAAACAGCCCTGGAAGAATTTGATTTTGCAAAACTCAGAGCGCACCACCGACAGCTTGCCGGTGGTGCAGATCTGTGGGCTGTTCTCAGAACAGGGCCTGATGGAAGACCGGACATTGAATTATCGTCATTTACTCGTCCGCAGGTGGAATCATCATGACCGGAATCCGGGAACGTTTCAGGATGCTTTTGGTGCGATGCCCCATGGATTTTGAATCGGTAAACATGGTTTTGTTGGAGCCGATTACGATGAGATCACACCCTTCTTCCTCTGCGGTTTCCAAAATAGTGTCCACCACATGGCCATCCTTGACGAGGATATTTTCCACCACATAGCGGTATTCTTCGTTTTGGACGGGGGTGGAAAATGTGTCAAGGGCCTGATGAATGGTTGTAAGTTCATTTCTTTTGCCAATGAGGGTGGCCCTGGCATCATGTTCATGCTTGCTGTGAAGCATTTCCCATTGTTCTTTGCCGAGCAGTCCCTTGAGTCTGGAATCCAGGGATTCAGAAACGGTTTCCATGACATGCAAAAGCGTGATGCCTCCCTCGTACCGGGATGCCAGGTTTGCCGCATAGGCAAAGGCGTGTCTGCAATTGTTGGATAAATCCGTTGCAAATAAAATTTTTTTGAAATCTCCCTTCATTTTTTCTCCTTTATTTTGGTGTGTTGGGGTACTATATTATTTCATCGGTAATATGTATTGTATCTGGCATTTGTCAATGTCCGCTTAGCTAAAAAAGTATACAGGGCAGTAAAGGCTTTGTTTATAACAGGTAGACTGCCGTAACAACTGTCCAGATCAGAAACAATGCGGTGATGGCCATGGCCCCCACGGAAATAACAAAATGCCATCCGGTTTCCCGTCGGACCTCATTATATCCCAGCAACCATCCAAATCCTGCGCCGGCAATAAGTCCCCCACCATGTCCCCAGTTATTGATGCTTGGGATGGCAAGACCTATGACGATAAGGCTCAATACCCAGCCCATGGTTTGCTTGTAAACCGCCTGGCCGAATGCGCCACCTCTGGACTTTCCAAAGTACAGGGTGGCCCCGATGAGACCGCATATGGATGCCGAGGCCCCAATGGTCACGCTGACCCCGGCAACATAGGAGAGATAAAATCCGGCAACGCCGCTCATGGTGTAGATGATAAACATCCGGTGAACCCCATAGGCCCCCATGACCAGATGACCGATTTGAACCAGGGCTGTCATGTTGAAGATAATGTGCAAAAGACTTCCATGGAGCCAGTTTGCCGTTATCAATGACCACCATTGCTGGTAATGATCAACGGGTACGGTACCGGTGGCTCCCATGTAAATAAGGGCGTTGGTGGAGGGGGATAAAGCGGTAAAGGGATTTATGGAAAAATCAGTATTTCTGCCACTTACAACCAGGCAAACCAGGAACATGAATCCATTCACACCGATGATACCCCGGAGCAGTTGCCGGGGGGTGGGTATGGTAAAAGTCATAAAATCCTCCAGGGGAGCAGATGTCCACTCAGGACATTTCTACCTGTGACGGCTGGATGTCCACGGCATTGAGGTATTCTTTTATCCCCCCAAGGGTCAAGGTAAACATCTTGGTTCCGGTGAGGATAACCGCAGCATCATCAGGGCACTGGCAGGCCTCGGCAAAGGCTGGTCCCATGATAAAAGAGGGATCTGTTCCCTCAATGGTATTTTGTTTCATTATGCCAACATAGGTGTCCATGCGTTTTTTCAGAATGGAAAAGTAGTCCACCATCTGCCCGGTGGTGGTTTCCGTGAGCTGGGAAATATTTCTGGAAATGTCCTTTATATTGTTCCAGAATCGCTGATTAAGTTCCTTTTTGATGGGCTCATCTTCCATATAGAAAGAGATGGCCCAGCCCACACTTAATATTTTTAAAATCTGAAGTTCATATTCCACGCAGTTCCGATTCACGGTGTCATCTGCGGGCATGGCCCGGAGAAGCATTTTTAAGTCATCCCGGTTGATGGCAAAGGTTGCCAGATTTTCTGCAAATTGATCCATCGTAATTGGTTCCATGGTGGCCTGCCCCATTATTTCCTCTTTTTTTCCTGTTGCATACAATTCAATAAGCGTGTCATAATATCTACCATGGTAATTAGTTGCATATAGACAGCATTCCATGTCCTTGATAAAGAAACTGATTTTGCGTCTATATCATCTATAAATGATAAAGTAAACGTCTGGGCCGGTGCCGGGGTTTTTTAAGCACACGTGTCGATAACAAAGGCCAGACCCCCATCCAGCCTTACAGATGTTGTGATCAACCCCTGAGTGTTAAACGGATTTATCACCTCTGACAGTGGTAAGCCCATCGACTGAAAGAGAGAAATATGATAAACATTAACTTGAATTTTTTTGCCACCCTCAGATCTTTTCTGCCCGATTCCCCCAAAAATATGGAAATTCCGGAGGGTACCTGTGTCAAGGACCTGGTGGCAGAGTTTGGTATTCCGGAAACCGATGTGAAACTTATTTTCATCAATGGCAAAAAACAGTTGCCCTCCTATGAATTGAAACATAATGACCGGGTGGGTATCTTCCCGCCGGTGGGGGGAGGATGACAAGGTCGATACCATGGATATGAAAAAAAGATATGCAAGAAATTTTCAATCCATCAGCCTGTCTGAGCAGGCGCTTCTGGCAGATACCAGGGTGTGTGTTGTGGGGCTGGGGGGGTTGGGAGGCGGTGTTGTGGAAATGCTTGCCCGCATTGGCATTGGCACCCTTGATCTGGTGGATGGTGACGTCTTTGATGAAACCAATCTGAACAGACAGTTGCTGTCAACGGAACAAGGCATTGGCACTTCAAAAGCCCGGGCGGCCCGGGAACGGGTGGCGGCCATTAACTCAACGGTGAAGGTACATGACTTTCATGCGTTTTTGAACCGGGAAAATGCCCATGAAATAATGGGTAGCGCCCATGTGGTGGTGGATTGCCTGGACTCCATTGGGAGTCGATTTTTACTGCAGGATCTGGCCCGGTCCCGGGGTATCCCCCTGGTATCCGGTGCCATTGCCGGTACCTCCGGCCAGGTAACAGTGATTTATCCTGAAGATCCGGGATTTCAACTGATCTATGGCGATCCCCGTGGTCACCAGGCGGAAGGCATTGAAAAACAGCTGGGAAATCTGCCCCATTGTGCCTTGCTGGTGGCATCTCTTCAGTGTTCCGAGGTAATCAAGGTGGTGCTGGGTAATGGGGAGGTTTTAAGAAACCGCCTGCTCATCTGTGATCTCATGACCAACACCTTTGAGGTTATGGAACTGGTATAACCCACATGTCCTGTCGGACACAACGAAGATAGGGTCGTAGACGCGGAGCCAAATGGCATTAAGCCGCCCCTCCCCCGACGGGCAATGGTACCGGACCGGAACTGTAGACAGCTCGATTGTCCGGTTCCTATTGCCCATCGGGGGAGGGGCTCTGCTGAGGTAGACTTGAAGGCTACCTTTTCATATAAAACCAAAGGGCGCATTTCCATTTTTCCGGTTTGGTCACAATATGGTTTGTTTGTCATGGCCGGCGGGGTCAATTGGGGCAGGTTCTGTAATTTTGTCAAGATCCTGATGCTGGGCTTGATCACAGCATGGGCCACCGGTCAGGGCCAACGGGGTCAGGCTATGTGGTATTAGATCCTGAGTTTTTATCAGGGTCCATGTTTTTGACAACTACCTGAGTTCCAAGCCAAACTCAAATAAAAGCGCCAATAACGCAAGGTAGACTAGACCCTTCTATGACTGTTTTTGATCCATGGTACACCCAAGGTGTTAAAATGAATATGATGGACATAAAAAAATATCAACATGCGGCAAAAATAATAACCGGGGCAAGGCGTGTAATGGCCTTCACCGGTGCCGGCATTTCTGTGGAAAGCGGTATTCCTCCCTTCCGGGGGGAGAACGGATTGTGGAACAAGTATGATCCCGCCATTTTTGACATCTCTTATTTTCATGAATACCCGGGTCATTGCTGGGAGGTGATGCGGGATATTTTCTATGAGCTGTTTGGCAGGGTAAAGCCCAATGCAGCTCATTATATTCTGGCGAAAATGGAGGCAAAAACACACATTCACGGGATTATCACCCAGAATGTGGACAGCCTTCACCAGGATGCAGGAAGTAAAACCATCCATGAATTTCATGGTGCCTTGAGAAAATTGATCTGCCTTGGCTGTGGCCGCACCGTCAAGGTGGAAAAGGTGGATCTGTCCATTTTGCCACCCCGGTGTGAAAAGTGTCGGGGGCTCTTAAAACCCAATGCTGTTTTTTTCGGGGAGTCCATTCCCGGGCATGCCCACCGGGCGGCCTTTGCCGAATCAGACAGGGCAGATGTCTTTATCATAATCGGCACCACCGGAGGGGTGGCACCCGCCAACATGATTCCACGGCTTGCCCGGGAAAACGGAGCAAAAATAATTGAAATCAACACAGCACCATCTGATTACACCGATTTTGTTACCCATATTTTTCTTCAGGGCAAGGCCACAGAAGTTTTGGAACAATTGATGGAAACCATTGAGGGTTCCTGACCCAGAGATAAGGGCTTGGTCACAAGATGGGCCACCCTGGGGAGGGGTCAGGCTTGCGTTATTGACGTTTTAGTTTGAATTTAGCGTTATTCTTAGATACTTGTCAAAAACACAATAACACAAGCCTGACCCCGTTGGTCCGTCAATTGAGATGAATGGCCCATCTTATGACCAAGCCCGGAGATAAGAAACCAGAATCAAGAAATCATAAACCAATTTTCCACAAAAGGAGATGAAAATGGCAGAGGATTGCCTGTTTTGTAAAATTGTCAAAGGCGAAATTCCATCGGAATTTATTTATGAAGATGAAATGTGCGTGGTATTCCGGGATATCAACCCCCATGCCCCGGTGCATCTTCTCATTGTGCCTAAACGGCACATCCGAAGTATCAATGATCTCACCGAGGCCGACGCAGCAACTGTTTCAAAAATGCATATGGTTGCCAGAGATATGGCCAAAAAAGAAGGGGTGGATCAGTCGGGATATAAGCTTTTATTTAACGTTGAAAAAGGTGGAGGGCAGGTGATTTTTCATCTTCACCTCCATCTTCTGGGGGGGTGGGAAAAAGAAGATTGATGATATGATGATCCCGGGGCGCATTCCCATTTTTCCGGTTTGGTCACAATATGGTTTATTTGTCATAGTTGGTGGGGCCAATGGGGTCAGGCTTGTGTTATTGTGCTTTTGACAACTACTTGTGTTTCAAGATAAATTTCAACAAAAGCGCACATAACGCAAGCCTGACCCCTCTGTGATTAATCCTCGAACCGGGAAAATGGGAATGCGCCCATGATCCCGTTTTCTTGAGTTGGGTTTCATAGGGATAAAGAACGGGGTCATTTGACAGCAACAGGTCATTTACTTCTAATGGGGGTGTTATGGTTGTTCAGTATCCCGAGCCCGGCAGGGCGCTTGTCATGTTCTGTGGAGACAGTATCACCTTCAGCCTTGATCTTTTTTCAGATACACCAGGACAGGCCTTTATACGTACCGATCTGGGTCGGGCCGAGGTTACCCGCCAGGAAATCATAGACCGGGTGGACAAGGGTGATATAAAACTTAATGGGGCCTGGCATGATATAAGGATGGTCCGCCAGACTTCTTCACGATTTTCCATCACCCTTCCCCTGTACGAACTGGGGCACTTCCGGGCCAAGTGTTTTTTCATGGCTAAGGACAAGGAAGTTCCCGTATGGCCCCAGGGGGATAACACGGTCATTAACGTTGAAAGCGCCGGTTCCTGCTGTGCCAACATCATTTATAATGCCTTTGTCCGCCAGTTTGGAGTTGCAAAATGGCCCCGGGACCCCATTGCATCCCAGGAGCAGGAGGTGATCCAGACCCTTGAAGCCAAAGGGTACACCGTGATTCCGGAATCGGGGAAATTCCGGGATCTTATTAAAGAGGTTGATTTTATCTTTGGTGAGCTGGGTTGTCGGGTGCTGCAGCTTCTGCCTGTGCATCCCACCCCCACCACCTACGCCCGCATGGGCCGGTACGGCAGTCCCTATGCGGCCCTTAATTTTACAGATGTGGACCCGGCCCTGGTGGAATTTGACCCCCTGGCCACTCCCCTGGAGCAGTTCATGGAACTTGCAGATGCCGTGCATTTCCATTGCGGATACCTGATTCTAGACATTGCCATCAATCACACCGGCTGGGCTGCCACCATCCATGAGCACCATCCGGAATGGCTGGTGAGGGGTGAGGATGGAAAAATCGAAGTCCCCGGTGCCTGGGGGGTTAAGTGGGAGGATCTCACCAAGCTTGATTATTCCCGGGTGGAGCTTTGGCAGTACATGGCGGAGATTTTTCTGTGCTGGTGCAGAAGACGAGTTGATGGTTTCCGGTGTGACGCCGCTTATATGATTCCACTGCCTGCCTGGGAGTATATTGTGGCAAGGGTGAGAAAAGAGTATCCGGATACTGTTTTCTTCCTGGAAGGGCTGGGGGGGGGCATTCATGCCACCTGCGATCTTTTAAACACGGCCAATCTCAACTGGGCTTATTCCGAACTGTTCCAGAACTACGGGCAAAAAGAGATAGAATCGTATCTGCCCCAGGCCTTGGAAATTTCAGAGAAATATGGGCTGATGATTCATTTTGCAGAAACCCATGATAACCCCCGTCTGGCGGCTGTATCCCAGGTGTATGCACGCATGCGAACGGCCATTTCCGCCCTGTTTTCCGTGTGTGGTGGATTTGGATTCAGTGCCGGGGTGGAGTGGTTTGCCACGGAAAAAATCGACGTGCATGAAGCCACATCCCTGAACTGGGGTGCCCAGGAAAATCAAATTGATCACATCCGCCAACTCAATTTTATTTTGAGAAATCATATCACCTTTGCCCAGGATACCCGGCTTGCCTTTGTTCATCAGAGCACGGAAAACGGCCTGGCCCTGGCCCGAGTCCATGACGACTCCCAAAGTCGCCTGCTCATTGTTGCAAATTTGGATTGTGAGAAAACTCAAACTGTGTCCTGGACACCTGATAAGTGGGATATGGCCGGTACAAGGGCCATGGATCTCATCACGGAAACCTGGATGGACATCCATCTTTCTGCCGACCTTCAGTCCATTGTCCTGGCACCCGGCCAGGTAATGGCCCTTTGTCCAGAAAAGGAAAACAATGATTCCTGGATTAAAGAAAGTCCTCCTATGTGCCGGATGCCCCGGCGGGTGCTGGATCAAAAATTCAAAGCCCGGGCCATGAAGCTGTTCAAAGTATTCCAGGGTTTTAAAGACCTGGGAGATTTTGATGTAAATGCCGGGGCAACACAGCTCATCCATGACCCCGTTGCCTTTTGCCGTTCCCTGAACTTTGAGGGAAAAGAAAGCCGGGTGGTGACCTGGCACTGGGAGGTGGATACCCGCCGCACGGTAATGGTGCCCCCGGGGTATTGCCTGCTGGTTCTGGCCCATAAAAATTTTCGTGCGGATATCAGGAGAACCGACGGTGAGCTCGTTGAAACCCTGGGATATGAAGAGGCCCTTCCCATGGAATCCGGAATGTTTTTTGCCATATTCTCTCCCCTGGAAACTCAATCTTTTCACCAGTGGGTCACCTTCCGAATTCGGGTGTTTGAAAACGGTAATACCCGGGAACAGTCTTCTTTCCTGTTATATCTGGCATATCCCCGGACACTCACCTTCCTGCCCCATTTTTCCAGGCAGAAGATCATGTCTGACCCATCTCTGAAATTTCTGGATGTCAACGGCCGGGGGGCAATGTTGCGTGCATCTGCCTGGTGGGGACGTCTGGAAAGCCGGTATGATGGATTGTTGTGTGCCAATCTGAATTCGGAATTTCCGGAAAATCGATGGATGTTCCTTGCCCGATATCGCATTTGGGCGGTATACCAGGGATATTCCCGGGAGCTGACCCTGGATTGTCTGGAAACCTTTTCTTGTACCCATACCCATGATGGTGGTGGCGGACGCTGGCGGTTTAATGTGCCCACCTGTGAAGGACGACATTTTATAATAGAGCTTGAACTGTGGATGCCCCATGGACACAATCAGGTGTTTTTAAAAATGACCCGGTTGGCGGCCAGGGACCATGTCCTGTTTTTGGAGGATGATGTTCCGGTGACTCTTATTATCCGTCCTGACATTGAAGATCGTTCCTTCCACGATACGGTAAAGGCATGGACCGGTCCCGAAGATGCCTGGGGATCGGCCCTGGTTTCCCGAACTAACGGTGTTCGTTTTGAACCGGTGCCGGGGCAGCGGGGGGTGGATCTTCAACTGGAGGGCGGGGAATTTATCTTTGAACCCGAGTGGACCTACATGGTGCACCATCCCCTGGAAGAAGAGCGGGGCCTTGATGCCCATTCAGATCTGTTCAGTCCCGGTTATTTTAAGGTTTCCATGTTGGGCAGGGCCGTTTTTACGCTCAAAGCCGATGCCGATCTGTTTGGCACCCATAAAGAAAACCTTCCCACGGAAACCGGACAATCTTTACTCCCCTCCCCGGCATCTTCCCATTTCATGGAAACGGTGGCCAGAAATATGGATGCCTATCTGGTGCACCGGGGTCGGAATAAAAGTGTTATTGCCGGATACCCCTGGTTTCTGGATTGGGGCCGGGACAGCCTTATTTTCTGCCGGGCATTGATTGAAGGAGAGCGATTTGAAGATGCAAAGGCCATTTTACGACTGTTTGGTCAGTACGAACAAGCCGGCACTCTGCCCAACATGATCTGCGGCAGAAATGCAGAAAACAGAGAAACCTCCGATGCCCCCCTGTGGTTTTTCGCCGCCTGCAAAGAGCTTGTGGATAAGGACGGTAAAGGGTTTCTTGATGAAGTGCTGGCCGGGCGGACGGTGGGACAGATTCTGATTTCCATGGCCGAGTCCCTTGTGAAGGGAACAGACACGGGTGTGGTCATGGACCCTGAAACAGCACTTATTTTCAGTCCTTCCCATTTTACCTGGATGGACACCAATTTTCCGGCGGGCACCCCGCGTCATGGATACCCCGTGGAAATCCAGGCACTGTGGTTTCATGCCCTTTGTTTTCTGGCCCGCATTGATACCTCCCCTGGAGAGTCTGCCTGGTCTGCCCTGGCTGCCCGGGTCAAGGCAAGTGTAACACAGTATTATTTTCTGGAGCACTTGGGGTATTTTGCCGATTGTCTGCATGCGGATTCCGGTGTGGGAGCGGCCCAGGCCCGGGTGGATGACGCCCTTCGGCCCAATCAGCTGTTTTTATTAACCCTGGATGTGGTCAAAGACCAGTCCCTTGCCATACCCTGTCTGGATGCCTGTATGACCCTGCTGGTTCCCGGTGCCATACGAAGTCTTGCCGATGCCCCGGTGTCACTTCCCCTTCCCATTGTATCCAATGGCAATGTTTTAAACGATCCCCATCACCCTTATGCCGGTGAGTACAAGGGCGATGAAGACAGCCAGCGAAAACCCGCCTATCATAACGGCACTGCCTGGACATGGCTCTTTCCGAGTTTCTGTGAAGCCTGGGCCGGGGTTTATGATGATCCCGGTGGAATAGAAACGGCTCTGTCCCTTCTGGGCAGCGCCTCGGAGTTAATGAAAAAGGGTTGTGTGGGTCATGTTCCTGAAATTCTGGATGGCAATTCCCCCCATCATCCAAGGGGATGCGATGCCCAGGCATGGGGGAGCAGCGAGCTGTATCGGGTTTGGATAAAACTTGACAAAAAATCGATCACAGGAATATAAATTGCTTTAATAAACGCCATATGGCAGGTGTAAAGTTGTCATTTTTTACTGTTCTTTAATTAAAGGCAGGTTAAAATGAAAAAAAACAAACCTCGTGTTCTTATTGTAACCCCAGAGGTGACATATCTTCCCGAGGGCATGGGGAATATGTCCAATTTTTGTGCCAAGGCAGGGGGACTTGCCGATGTGTCCGCCGCCCTTATCAGTTCTCTTTTTGATCTGGGGGGGGATGTGCATGTGGCTCTCCCCGATTATCGATCTTTATTTGACGGGTATCTTCCCAAGCTGTTTCATAAGGAATTGAAACGCATTAAACAACGTATAGAAGATGAGCGAATTCATCTGGCAGAGGATCGGGTTTTTTATTATCTCACCCATGTGTATTCCGGATATTATGAAACCAACCTCAAGGTGTCCCTGGCTTTCCAGCGGGAGGTGATGAATTACATCATTCCCCGGGTGAACCCGGACATTATTCACTGCAATGACTGGATGACCGGCCTGGTGCCGGCCATGGCCAGACAGATGGGTATTCCCTGTCTGTTCACCATCCATAACATTCACACCGTCACGGCCACCCTGGAACAAATTGAAGACCGGGGCATTGACGCGGCAGCTTTCTGGCATCATTTGTATTACAGGAATCCCCCGGATTGTTACGAGGAGAGCCGGGGACACAATCCTGTGGATTTTCTCACCTCCGGCATATTTGCGGCCCACCATGTCAACACGGTGAGTCCCACCTTTTTAACTGAGATTATCAATGATCAGCATCCCTTTGTGGAACCCTGCATTCGCCGGGAGCTTGCTAATAAGTGGCATGCCGGTTGTGCAGACGGAGTGTTAAATGCCCCGGACCCTGAGTTTAATCCGGCCATAGATGAGATGGTGGTCTACAACTACGGACCGAAAAATCATAGAATTAAAAAGCTGGAAAACAAGCGTCATCTCCAGGACATGCTAAACCTGGAACCCGATGATAATGCGCCTCTTTTCTTCTGGCCTTCTCGCCTGGACCCGGTTCAAAAGGGATGCCAGCTCATGGCGGATACCCTCTTTGAGGTGGTTTCCGCCTACTGGGATACCAATATTCAGCTGGTGTTTGTGGCCAACGGTCCCTTTCAGAAATATTTCACTGAAATTGTGGACTTTCATCAGCTTCACCGGCGAATTTCTGTGAACGATTTCACCGAGGCCCTGTCCCATCAGGCCTTTGCAGCGGCGGATTTTCTTTTGATGCCGTCCTCCTTTGAACCCTGCGGACTTCCCCAGATGACAGGGTGTATATATGGCACCCTGCCCATTGTATTTGACACCGGTGGTCTCCATGATACCATCCGGCATATAGATCCATATAACAACACCGGCAATGGATTTGTTTTCGGGGTGCATGATCCTGGGGGGTTTCGTTGGGCAGTGGACCAGGCCATGGCCTTTCACCGCCTTGATCCTGAGTTAAAAGAACAGCAGCTTTCCCGGATAATGACCCAGAGCGTTCTTGAATTCAGTCACACGGCCTGTGCCGCCAAATACATTGAAATCTATGAAAAAATGCTCAGAAGGCCCTTCATTGTCTGATCTCGGACTTTTCAACGACCCCGGTCTTGTGCCCCATCAAAAGGTGATTCACCATCGCCTGGATCGGGTGACGGCCATGGAAAAAAGCCTTATTTCACCTGCGTTTGCCACCCTTTATGAGGTGGCGGACTATCATGAAAAATTCGGCCTGCATTTGTCTGGGAATAAATGGCGTTTCCGGGAATGGGCACCCAATGCAACGGCGGTGTATATCATCGGGGACATGACCGGCTGGCAGAAAATGGAATCGTTCCGCCTGAAACCTTCACAGGACCCGGGCATTTGGGAGGGATGGTTTGATGCAAATACTTTCTGCCATGGCCAGCATTACCGGCTCCGGGTGGTGTGGCCGGGGGGGGAGGGCGATCGCATCCCCACGGCGGCTGTCCGGGTGGTTCAAGACAGCCATACACTTATTTTTAATGCCCAGGTGTGGTGCCCGCCGGTTCCCTATTCATGGAAAAATCCCCGTTTTACACCCCCAGACGAACCCCTTCTTATATATGAAGCCCATGTGGGCATGGCCCAGGAACAAGGCAGGGTGGGTTCCTACCAGGCCTTTGAACAGCATGTCCTGCCCCGGGTGGCCCATGCCGGATATAACACGCTGCAGCTCATGGCCATCCAGGAACATCCCTATTATGGCTCCTTTGGCTACCATGTATCCAGTTTTTTTGCCCCATCCTCCCGGTTCGGTACCCCGGAAGAGTTAAAGCAGCTGGTGGATACGGCCCACGGCATGGGTATCCGGGTCATCATGGATCTGGTGCACTCCCATGCCGTTAAAAATGAAGTGGAGGGTTTGGGCTGTTTTGATGGTACCCGGCATCAGTTCTTCCATGGGGGGCAGCGGGGGCTTCATTCGCTGTGGGATTCCTATTGTTTTAATTATGGTAAACGCCAGGTGCTTGGCTTTCTGCTGTCCAACTGCCGGTACTGGCTGGAAGAATTTAAAATGGACGGTTTCCGGTTTGACGGTATCACCTCCATGCTGTTCATGGACCACGGCATCGGCAAAGCGTTCACAAGCTACGAGGACTATTACCGGGAAGGGGAAGTGGATGAAGATGCCCTCGGCTATCTTTTCCTTGCCAATAAACTTATCCATGACATTTCCCCGGAGGCACTGACCATTGCCGAGGAAGTCAGTGGATACCCGGGCATTGCCGCACCTTTATCCCTGGGGGGCACCGGGTTTGATTATCGGTTTGCCATGGGGGTTCCCGATTACTGGATTCGGCTGTTAAAAGAGCTAAAGGATGAAGACTGGTCCCTGGGTTCCCTGTGGTATGAACTCAATGCCCGCCGGGAGGACGAAAAGAGCATCAGCTATGCCGAGTCCCATGACCAGGCTCTGGTGGGGGATCAGACCCTTTTCATGCGTCTCATGGGGGAACACATTTACCATGGCATGTGGGGAACCACACCCGATATTCATACTTTCCGGGCCCTGGCCCTGCACCGGATAATCCGCTTGATCACCCTTGCAACGGCCGGGGACGGTTACCTAAATTTCATGGGCAATGAATTCGGGCATCCTGAATGGATTGATTTCCCCGGGGCACACAATAACTGGTCCTATCATTATGCCCGACGTCAGTGGTCCCTGGGAGACAATCCCGATCTTTACTTTTCCCGGCTGGCAAACTTTGACCGGGCCATGTTAAACACATTAAAGCCCTTTAACATTCCCCGGGGGGGTAGGGCACAACTGTGCCATCTCCATGAAGATGACAAGGTTATGGCTTTTTTCCGGGAAGATCTTTTATTTGTGTTTAATTTTAATGCCACCGTTTCCCACAATGATTATCCGCTTATGGTTCCACCGGGTAGGTATGGCATGATCCTTAATACGGATGAGAAACCCTTTGGGGGCCAGGATCGTCTGACGGCCGGCCAGGTGCATTTTACCATGCCATCATGGGATCGGGGGGAACAACGGCATCTGCTGCGTCTTTATCTTCCCACCCGTACGGCCCTGGTGCTTTTGATGGTGAATCCCCCCCGCTGATCTCCTGATGTTAATCCGATTTGAGCGTGCCCTGATCTTCACTCTTTATGGGAAGGAGCATGACATCGGCCAGACCTCATAATTTGGTGGGGGGATTGCTCACAACATGGGCCTGTCGTTCGAGCCCATGGGCTTAAGCTTTGGCTTGATTTGGCTGGTTTTTAGCCAGCTGATGGTTGATCTGCTGCACCAGAATCAAAGAGATAAAGCTCATGGCGGCCCCGCCGATGAAGGGAATCCGATAATCAACCAGCCACAAAAGCCCCCCGATCACCGGCAGTACCACGGCGGCAATGTGGTTAATGGTAAATCCCACGGCCATGCTGGGGGCAATGTCTTCGGGGGATGCAATCTTCTGAAAAAAGGTCCGGATGGCAATGGCAAAGTTAAAAAAGATGTGATCTGCAATATAAAGAAATCCCACCACAAGTTTTGAATCCACCACCGCATAGGCAACAAAAATAAAAATCAGGTTGAAGTACTCCAGGGAAAGTACCTTTTTTTCCCCGTATTTTACAATGCATCGGCCAATGAACGGGCTTAAAAAATAATTGATGATATTGTTGAGCATGAACAATATGACAATCTCCCGGATGGAAAACTCAAATTTTTTCACCAGCAGAAACACCGCAAATGAGGTGAAAATCTGACGTCGGGCCCCGGCCATGAATGTCAGGAGATAGTAGAGCCAGTAGCGCTTTTTAAAAATCATATCCTTTCGCTGGGGGGGCAGGAATTTATCCGTGGGGTTTTGGGTCAGGGCATAAAGGCCAACGGCAAGCATGCCGCCACCGGCCAGGAGATAAAGCCCTGTGTAGGAAAAATGTGGGGCTGCCAGAAATACCAGTATTCCCGCCATGATATTGCTTAAAGCGGCAAGGCTTCGAAGTTTGCCGAAAACAATGGGGGCGGTCTGGGTATCAAAATACTGCAGGGTCAACGATTGGTTGGTGGTTTCAAAATAGTGAAAGCCGAAACTCATGAGCAAGGTGGTGAACATCAATCCATAAAATGTGGGAAATATCCCCGTGGCACCCACCCCCAGGCCCATGATAATAACGGAAAGGGCAGACAGACGGTGCTCTTTGATGATTAAAAGAAGATACACCACCAGAAGGGATAGGAATCCGGGAAACTCCCGCACCGACTGCAGCACCCCCACATGCCCCCCATCCAGATGGATGACATTCACGGCAAAGTTATCAAAAAGCGTGCGCCATACGTGCAGACCCGCAGTGGAGGCGATGACCAGGAGCATCAGATAAATGTACATGGGATTTTTGTGCAGGGATATTTTCATGGTAACCTCTTTGAATGGTTACTCCCGTCGTTGTATGCAATTTTCAGGCATCACATTTTGTTTTTAAAGTAACGGTTTGGCCCGTTGCAGAAAGGGTGATAAATGTGTTACAGGAGTGTGGCGGTAAATTGATTCTGAAAGGCCATAATCACATCATGTTTCATATGAACTCCGGAGTCATAAGTTTTCATAACTTACTGAAATTATTGAACCCGAATAAATGCTTTTTCAAAATTCAGTTTTAATCATTTCAATGGGTTACCCAAGCTTAAAGTAAGTCGTGATGAGAACTTATGACTTACGAGACATGAAGATAATGAATGACAAGAAAGTAATCTATCCTTTCTGAAAACTTTTTATCTGTCAGATTCAGAGCCAATATGCAAGAAAAATATGATGCTTTTTACACACACGGACCCGCTGATGGGATTGATGTCCACCACACCAGTCCTCAAACAGCCTGCGTTTCTTAACGCTCGGCAGGGCAAAAGGGCTGACCGCCCTTGGCTCCGAATGGGCCGGACCGGGTAACCGTTGGGGGCTCTGCTGTCGACAATTTTTGGGCTTGTCACAACATGTGCCATCCGTCACAGCATAAAATAAAATATTAAAGAGGAATTTTTTCGATGTTTAATTTTGATGAAATAATCGATCGGCGGGGAACCGGCGGTGAAAAGTGGGACAGATACCAGGGGCAGGATGTCATTCCCATGTGGGTGGCAGACATGGATTTCAAGGTGTCACCGGCGGTGACAAAGGCGCTTCAGGAGCGTGTGGATCATGGTATTTATGGATATCCCGGGCGGGATCATGCCCTGGAAACCGTGGTGGTGCAGCGCCTGGAACGCTGCTTTGGATGGAAGATCAACAAAGACTGGATTGTATGGCTGCCGGGCCTTGTCAGCGGTATCAATGCCATGTGCCATGCCTTCAGTGAACCCGGGGATGATATCATGACCACCATTCCAGTGTACCCGCCTTTTCTGGCAGCCCCGGGTAATTCCGGTAAAAACTGCATCAAGGTTCCCATGGTGTTGGAAAAAGACAGATATGTGCTTGATTTTAAAGCCATGGAGCAGGCAATCACCGATAAAACCCGTATTTTCATCCTCTGCAGTCCCTACAATCCCTGCGGAACTGTGTTTACAAAACAAGAGCTTGCCCGCCTGGTAAGCATCTGCCATGCCCATGATATAGTGCTGCTTTCCGATGAAATCCATGCGGATTTTATCCTGGATGAAGATGCATGTCATTGCCCCACATGGATGTGCGACCCCAAGGCCCCGGACCAGACCATCACCCTCATGGCCCCAAGCAAAACCTTTAACATCCCGGGCTTGAGCTGCTCCTTTGCCGTGATTTCCAATGATGCCCTGCGAAAAAAATTCCAGGATTTCAGCCGGGGGCTTTTACCCCATGTGAACTGCATGGGGCTTCTGGCCGCCCGGGCAGCCTTTGAATCCGGAGATGAATGGCTGGCCCAACTGATTCAATATCTGAAAACAAACCGGGATTATGTGTATCAGCGCATAAACAAAATGCCGGGACTGTCCATGAAACCGGTGTCGTCCACCTATCTTGCATGGATTGACGCAAGGGGCCTTAATTTGGAAAACCCGGCCCGGTATTTTGAATCCATGGGCGTGGGACTCAATGATGGGGCAACCTTTGATGCAAAAGGATTTGTACGGCTGAACTTCGGCTGTCCCATGGCCACCCTGAAACAAGGACTTGATCGCATGGAGAAAGCCGTTGACAAAATAGCTTAAATGCCCATTGTATCAATATTATAATATAACCGCCATGTCCTGGTGGACACAACGAAGACAGGGGCGTAGACGCGGAGCCAAATGGCATTATGCCGCCCCTCCCCCGACGGGCAATGGTCCCGGACCGGAACTGTAGACAGCTCAATTGTCCGGTTCCTATTGCCCGTCGGGGGAGGGGCTCTGCTGAGGTAGACTTGAAGGCTGCCTTTTCATATAAATGGCATGATGCCGCAAAATAAGGGGAGGTCATGATGTTGGAAGACGTAAAATCACAAATCAGCCTGCAGCCGCTCATGGCTTTCTGGGAAAACAACCTGGTGAAAAATTGCTCCCACATGGCGGACATGTATGAACGGATCAAAGAAAAGATGGCCCAGGTTCCCAATTTTGAGGAAAATGTCCATGATTCGGCATTTTTAAAAGCACACCAAGACATTATTACCCCCCTTATGACCGCGGTTTTTGCCCCGGCTTCCTTTAAAAAAGCAATTGCCGGGGCCATCTCTCCCTGCACCTTTGACCCCTTTTACTTTTCCCCGGGATTTGAGCGTCTGTTTATCCGAAAGAATCGGTTTATTTCAGGAAGATCCGGGGAGGAACACCCCGGATTTGTGTCTCAAAGCCAGCGTCTTCGGATTTTGTTTCTTATCCTTGACAGAATTTATGATTTAAAACTTCACCCGGAGATGGCAGCGATACGTATTGTCAGCCATGAAAAAACCGGGCTGGACCGTTACTATCGCATTGAATTGGATTTTCAATTTGTGGATGTCATCCCCCTTGAACCCCCACCTAAATTGACCCAGGCCCAACAAGATGAAATCCGTGACAACATGATGGATGTTGAATTCCTGGAAAAACACATTGATCCCAAAGCCTTTTTATTGTCAGGGTTTACCATTGCAAGGGCTTTGGATGTGACGCGGCCTGCCATTGTCTCCTCCCTTGAAAACCAACTCATTGACCAGGGCTCTATTTTTTCACCGGAGGGTATCCGAAAACTGGAGCTAAGTCTCAAAATTCTTTTTGAGAAACCCCAGCTGCGCATAGGTATCGGTGCCATTCACAATGATCGGGTGCTGAAAATCAAGAGTGACTGCCATGAAACCATTAATTGTCTTTTTGCCAACTCCGATCACCTTTCCCTGGAAGCACTGAAGGGCTCTGTGTGGATGGAAGCGGCACAACAGACATCGGTGCTGCGGGTGCCGGATCTTTCCCTGCGTCCCCATCCGGTGCCTGTGGAGGCCATGGACATTGCCGCCGGTGTGAGGTCCATGCTTTTGACCCCCTTGCTGTTCCAGAAAGAGACCATTGGGGTGCTTGAAATCTTTACCCCCGATGCCAATGATCTCAATGCCGTGGATGCCCAGCTGTTGCAGCAGGTCACCCCCATTTTTTCCGTGGCCCTGAAACGGGGGGTGGATGAAATGAATAAAACGGTTCAGACCCTTATAAAGGAAAAATGTACCGCCGTTCATCCTTCTGTGGAATGGCGCTTTGAACAGGCGGCCATAAATCATATGGAGCGTCTGAGAAAGGGAGAACCATCGGAGATGGAATCCATTATTTTCAAGGATGTCATTCCCTTTTATGGCCAGGTGGATATTAAAAATTCTTCCCTTGCAAGGAACCGGGCCATTGAGCTGGATTTAAAAAAACAGCTGAATCTGGCTTACCAGGTGATGAGCCTGGGTGCCCGACATCGTTCCTGGCCCCTTTTAAAGGCCTATCAACACGGCCTTGAGGCAAGGATCAAGACACTGACATCCTCGGGGATTCAGTCCGGTGATGAATCTGCCATGTTTTCTTTTCTGACACATAAGGTGGCACCGGTATTTGATGAGTTGATGGAAATCAATGCCGATATTCACAGGGCCATTCAGGTGTACAGGCAGGCTCTGGACCCCGCCACCGGGACTGTTTATGAACGACGAAAGGCCTATGAAAACAGCGTTGCCATCATTAATGATGGCCTGTCCCGGTACCTTGAGCAGGCAGATCAGGAGATACAATCCTCCTTTCCCCATTACTTTGAAAAACACCAGACCGACGGCGTGGATTATATGATGTACATCGGGTCGTCCATGATGAAAAATCAGCGACTTGCATCCTTTCATGTGAAAAATATGACCCTGTGGCAACTCCAGGTGGCCTGGGGCCTTGTCCGGGAACTGGAAGCCATTAAACCGGATCTGCCCCTTCCCCTGGATGCAGGGCATCTGATTCTGGTGAATCACACGCCTTTATCCATTCGCTTCCGATTTGATGAAAAACGATTTGATGTGGACGGTGCCTATGATGCTCGCCAGGAGATCATCAAATCCCGCATTGACAAAGCATTGGTCAAAGGAACAGGGCAGCGCCTTACCCAACCGGGTAAAATTGCCGTGGTGTATTCAAATTCCCTGGAGGGAAGACAACTTCGCCAGCACATTGAATATCTGGTGAGCCGGAAAAAATTTAATGACGATATGGAGACCCTGGAGCTGGAAGATCTTCCAGATGTCAGAGGGCTTAAGGCATTGCGGGTACCGGTGAATCTTGCGCATAACCGTAAGGACAACGTGATTCCCATGAAAATGAGCAATTGACATGGCAGAACCTTTTCAAGCCGGCCTTTCCATCATCCATGCCAACCATGTGGAGGATCTGCGCGATGTGGTTGTGGAGTGGATTGGTCGATATCCAGTGGCTCCCCTGGAAAAAGAGTGTTTCATCGTCCAGAGCAACGGCATGGCCCAGTGGCTGAAGCTCTCCCTGGCATCGGATGACGGTTGCGGCATTGGAGCCGGGCTTGAGTTTCTGCTCCCCGGGCGATTCATGTGGCAGGCTTACCGGGCCGTTTTGGGAGATGTTCCCCCGGCCTCCCCCTTTGACCGGGAACGATTGATCTGGCGGCTTATGCGCCTTTTGAGCCAGCTGGGGGATGATCCGGTTTTTTCTGTTCTTAGGCGATTTCTTGCCAATGATGAAGATTCCCGGAAACGCCATCAGCTGGCCTTACACCTGTCAGCGCTTTTTGATCAATACCAGGTATACCGGGCCGACTGGCTCACCGCCTGGCAGGCTGGGGGGGATGGCATTGTCACCGGCAGTGGCGCCTGGGCGGAACTGCCCGGAGAACAGCTCTGGCAGCCGGCATTGTGGCGGCGGGTCCATGAAGATATTGCCCCGGAGTTAAGATTCACCGGCCGAGCAGACCTCCATGGCCGCTTTTTAACGACGGCCAGACATTCCCAAAGGCCTTTTGCCGGGTTACCCCGGCGGGTGATTGTGTTTGGCATCTGTTCCCTGCCGGCCCAGGTGCTGGAAGCCCTGGATGTTTTATCTGCCCATTGCCAGATACTTTTATTTGTGCACAACCCCTGCCGCCATTACTGGGCTGATATTATTGAGGACCGGGAACTGTTTAAAATTGAACAGGCCCGCCATGGCAGAGCCGGAACCCTGCCGGGGGATCTGGACCCCGATCTCCTTCACCAGCAGGTGAATCCGCTGCTTGCTACCTGGGGAAAACAGGGCCGGGACTATATCGGACTCTTGTACCGGTATGATCAGCCGGAAACCTACCAGGACCGGTTTTCCCAGATTGATCTGTTTCGGGATATCATTACCCCCGAAAGTCGGGACAACGGGGATAATGTAAACGTGGATAACCCGGATGATCCGGATAGTCAGGGAAGTCAGCATCATCGGCATAATACGGCTTTTGATCCCCGAAGAACCCTGCTCATGCAGGTGCAGCAGAACATCCTGGATCTAACCGCCTTGCCCGCTTTACCTGGTGACAGACAGACCATTTCTCCTTTGGATCGCTCCATTCAGTTTCACCTGGCCCACAGCCGCCAACGGGAGGTGGAAATCCTCCAGGATCAACTGCTCAATTTTTTTGAAGAAATTCCCGATCTCTGCCCCCGGGACGTTATTGTCATGACACCGGACATTGACAACTATGCCTGCCATATCCAGGCGGTGTTCGGTAATGTCACCCTGACAGATGAACGATATATCCCTTTTTCCATTGCCGATGGCCCGGACAACGCGTACCGCCCTCTGTTAAAGGCCCTGGAAACCCTGTTGAATCTGCCCCAGATCCGCATGACCACCGCAGATATCATGGCCCTGGTGGAGGTGCCGGCCCTGGGGCGCCGCTTTGGTATCAAACCCCTGGATCTGCCGTTGTTGAAACTGTGGATGGAGGGGGCCGGTATCTGCTGGGGGCTCAACAGTGCCCACCGCAAGGCCTTTGATCTGCCACCGGATCTGGAACACAATACCTGGGATTTTGGTCTTCGCCGGATGATGCTGGGCTATGCCGTGGGAGATGGGTTTGCCTGGAACGGCATTGAACCCTATGACGAGATCGGTGGCCTCAGTGCGGCTTTGGTGGGGGGACTGACGGATTTCATGGATACCCTGGAAATCCTGTGGCAGACAATTACCACACCGGCATCCCCGGAAATCTGGTGCCGGCGCATCCGGCAAATGCTCAATGATTTTTTCATGCCCGGGGACAGCAGTGAGCGCCTGTTTTTATCCCATGTGAATGATGTGCTGGTGGCCTGGGAAACGGCCTGTGACAGTGGGGATTTTCATTCAGATCTGGAGCTTGCCGTGGTGCGGGACCATGTCATGGCTGCCATGACCGATTCCAGTACCTCCCAGCGGTTCCTGGCCGGGATGGTGAATTTTTGCACCATGATGCCCATGCGGGCCATTCCCTTTAAGGTGGTTTGCCTTCTGGGCATGAACGACGGAGAATACCCCCGCAGCCGGGTGGCCCTGGATTTTGATCTCATGGCCCTGAAAGGGTTTTACCGCCCCGGGGATCGTTCCCGCCGGGAGGATGATCGATATCTGTTTCTGGAGGCGTTGCTGTCGGCCCGCAATTGTCTGTACATCAGTTACATCGGCCATGATGTGGTGGATAACAGCTTAAAGGCCCCGTCGGTGCTGGTTGCCCAGCTCCGGGATCATGTGTCCGCGGGGTGGCGGTTTTGTTTGCCGAATGAGCAGGGGGCGAATGTTGCCCGGACCTTGACCCTGGAACACCCCTTGCAGCCCTTCAGTAAACGATATTTTACAGCCATGGAAAATAATCCGCTTTTTACCTATGCCCGGGAATGGCGGGAGATCTTTGAACACCAAGAAAGCCCCAAATTCCCGGATGCTGGTGACCCATCCGGCACGGCTTTTGACGAAAAAATTAACCAAGCGCCGCTTGTACCCCTTGCAGTGCCCCTGGATAATCTGGGTATCAGGCCATTGATCCAGCTCATGAAAAATCCCCTGACCTTTTTCTTTCAGCAGCGCCTGTCCATTTACTATGATGCCCTGGAAGACGTTAAAACCGGGGATGAACCCTTTACCCTGGAGGGCATTACCCCTTATATCCTGAAAAGCCAATTGCTGGATGCGGGACTTACCGCCCCGGAAGAACCTGATCAGGCAGTAAACACAGCTGCCCTGCGTCTTTTAAACACCGGACAACTGCCCATGAAAGGGTTTGGTCAGCTTGCCATGGATGCATTGACAACACCCGTGGCAGCCATGGTGGACTATAATGAAACCCTTTGCCACGAATGGCCCCATGAAATCCCGGCCCGGGAGCTATCTTTTCATGTGAAAAAGGGTCCCCTTCGGGGGAAGATAGTTGAAGGATTTTTAGATGGTCTTCACAGCGCAGATGCTCCAGACTCAGCAAAAGTCCCAGACGTTCCGGATGCTTCAAAATCTCCATCAGCCCATGCCGGGGAAAACCCAGCGGATAAAAATCCCCGGAGTACAATCTCCCCTTTTTCCATGGACTCCCTTGCCAGATGGGAATTTTATTCCCATGACATCCTGGATGCCAAGGGAACCCCCCTGCGCCTGACCCCCTTTACGGGGCTATGGGTAAAACATGTGCTTGCCTGTGCCGTGGGCATGTCTTTAACAAGCTGCCTTGTGGCCCCGGATGGTATCGTGACCCTGAGTCCCTTGGGAAAAAATGCCGCCAGGGAACTTCTCCATGACATCATTGATCTGTGGTGGCAGGGGCTTTGCCTTCCGTTGCCCATCACCCCCCGCACGGCCATGGCCTGGCTTTTAAAAGCGCCGGAACCGGATTTGACGGATTCCGTAAAAAACACCCCGGCTGAAGACAATGATTCGGATGGAGAAAGCCATGTGGATGATGCCTTTGAAACCGCCATGGCCATGGCCAGAAACGATGCCGCCAAGGTGTACCAGGGCGATGGCTTTCATTCCGGAGAAATAGGGTATACCCCCTGTGCCCTGCGGGCCTATCCTGATTTTGATTCCCTGTGGCAGGCCCACAACAACGCCTTTCCCATGCTGGCCCGGCGCCTTTATGGCCCCCTTTTTTATGCTCTTAAATGAAGTTGCCTTTCTCTTGGATTATTCCTGCCCGGGAACTGATCCGCCTGATCCGCCGAACCGCCCTGGTACGTGATTCGTATGCCGGGGGGTATGGGAGGGCTCCTCAGTGATGGAAAGTCCTGTCCCCATAGGTGTCTTGCCTTTTATAGCCATAATGCCCAGTCGCCATAGTCAAATGTGCCAGCGCCATGATGCAATTTGCCCTCAGCCTTTAATTGCCTAAAGGCATCATGCATTCTGCCCAGAATCTCAGGCTGAATATCCAGAGTGTGATGTGCAGGGAACACATGCTTAACCGGTAACGCCGATATCCGTTTCAAGGAATTGAGGTAAGCCTCTGGATCAGTGGACGGAAAGTAAGCAAACAACGTGTGTTTATAAACCAAATCACCTGTAAAAAGGTACCCGCGTTCTTTTTCCCAGAAACACATATGCCCTGGCGAATGGCCGGGCGTATGGACTACCTGAACAAGTCGGTCACCAATATCAATTGTATTATCATCCTCCAGCACTCTCGTCGGATTGCCCTGAAAGAACTCATATTTGTTTACGTCATAACCTTCCGGCAAGTCGCAGCGGTCAACGACCATACCTTTAATCTGGTCCATTGACAGAGGGAATTCTCCGTTAAGCCAGTTCAGTTCAGCCCCATGCGCGTAAAAGTCCGGAAAAAATTTATGTCCCCCAATATGGTCCCAATGAATGTGGGTAGCGACGGCGGTGAGCGGCTTGTCAGTTATCCTGATTACCTCATCATAGATATTACAGATTCCAAGCCCGGTATCAATCAGCAAACTACGTTCAGAGCCATTTAGAAGATAACAATGTGTTTCTTCCCAGTGTCGGTATTCGCTTATGATAAAAGTTTCTCTGTCAACTTGATCTATTGTAAACCAATTATTCATTTGACCCTATCTTTGATGTTTTTTCCAATAAATTCCTGTTCGTCGATATTTTTATTGCCGATGTAAACCCCTAACGTTAAGTTCATTTTTAACGGACCCTAAGATCAACAATCTGTTTTTAAGATAGCATGCCACCAGATAAAGTCAAATTTTTGTGACCAAGCCTAATTTTTGATTCTATGTAAGCGTTCAATAATTCAATTATTCAATAATTTCCATCTTGTAACAGTCAAAAAGTCATGGCATAATAATCCCAGTACCTCATTTAACCAGTCCAGGAAATGGGGGGGCGATTGAGATATTTTTTCCAAAGTGTTAGCGAAAGAGACGATATATGAAATTTGAGCCTGCTTACATAAAAACCAGCAATAGTTGGCTTCTTAAGCAAAAGATAGCCATGGCCTATGATCGACTGACGTGCTGTAACCTGTGCCCAAGACGATGTGGTATCGATAGAACCGCCGGAGAAATCGGTTTTTGCATGACAGGCGTAGAGGCGATTGTTTACAGCTTTGATGCACACTTTGGTGAAGAAGCCCCCTTGGTCGGTCAAAACGGATCGGGTACCATCTTTTTTTCCTTTTGCAATATGCTATGTAATTTTTGTCAAAATTATGAAATCAGTCATAAGGGAGAGGGGAAAGCCGTCACTGCCGACCAGCTTGGATTTATGATGCTAACCCTCCAGAAACAGGGATGCCACAATATCAATCTTGTTACCCCTTCCCATGTGGTTCCCCAGATCCTTTCCGCACTGCAGATCGCAATTTCAAAAGGGCTGTCGATTCCTCTTGTTTACAACACTGGCGGGTATGATTCCATCGAAACTTTGAGGTTGCTGGAAGGGGTTGTTGATATCTATATGCCGGATTTCAAATTCCATGACCCCGAAGCCGCAGAGATTGCGAAAGTACCTGGCGATTATCCGGATGTGATAAAAAAGGCTCTCCTTGAGATGTACAGACAGGTGGGTGATCTTACCGTGGACGATGTTGGACTTGCCCAAAGGGGCCTTTTGGTCAGACATCTTGTATTGCCTGAAGGGTTAGCTGGAACAAGAGGTGTTATGAGGTTTTTGAGCAACAAGGTGTCGAAAAAAACCTATGTCAATATCATGTCTCAATACCGCCCCTGTGGAACGGCGCCTCAAGAGGAGTTTCTGTTAAGACCTGTCTCCGTTGAAGAATATCGGGATGCCATTCGGATTGCTGTTGAAGAGGGGCTCACAGAATTTGAGCGAGAATGTTGAAGGCAAGGCCGATTTGAGAGGGCTCATGGCGGCACGATTTTTCTCGATGAAATTGGTGACCTTCCCCTTTCTGTACAAACACGGCTTTTACGCGTAATGTAGGACAAAACCATCTTTGTGATTTTCATTCCTTTTGAAATTCCCAGCAACGCATACTGCCTGGTTATGCTGATCTCCGGATGGTTTGATGCTCCGTGCCGGCATTTACATGGAAAAGTGGTAACGCACCTCCAGGGTCACCCGGTCTTCATGGCGGTAGGGCCAGAGCTCTGCCTCCCTGTCCCGGGCCGTAAATACCGTTATGTTTCCCTTTAGTTCCACCTGATCGGTGGCCTGCCATGTGGCCTGGGCATCATGGTAATGGCCCTGGTCATCCAGGCTGCAGTAAAAACCGTATTCCAGTGTCAGGGTGTCGTG
This sequence comes from uncultured Desulfobacterium sp., assembly GCA_963674605.1. Lineage (GTDB taxonomy): Bacteria > Desulfobacterota > Desulfobacteria > Desulfobacterales > Desulfobacteraceae > Desulfocicer. The sequence goes on from OY771474.1 coordinate 6,046,624, forward strand.
GCACAGTTTCTTTTCAAGCACGGCATACAAGGCCGTGACATCCCGGTTCAGATTATCATGGCCGTTCAGGTGTCCGAAAAGGTGGCGATGGGTCAGCTCCATTGTGAAAAGCCAGCGGTCGTTGACATTGATCTCCAGGCCCAGTGCGTGGTCCAAAAGGTCCGTTTCTGTCATAAAGATCCCGGTGTCATCCCCTGAACTGTCAAATTCTTGAAGGGGAAAATCTTTTTTTACCGCCAGTTCATATTTCAGAAGCACATTATTCTTTACCAAAGCCGCAGCCATCCCGACCATGTAAAACCGGGGGTATTGTTCTCCAAGCACAAGGACGCTGTCCGGTTGGGTCTGCAGTGATGAAAAAACCGGTGTATTCACATGAAACCGTCCGGCCATAAAGGCCAGATCCAGGCGGGAAAAGGTACCGAAACAGCGAATTCCCAGCTCCACATCGCCCCATGCGGGATCATGTTTGCGGACAACGGCATTCTGCTGTACGGAAAGGGGCCGGTCATACCGGGTGCCGGATGCCGGCAGGGTACTGACGGCTGGATCCGGTGAGATAAACAGGAAGGTGTTGAAAAGGTCATGGTACACCGTGGCGGTGGCCATGAACTGGCCCTTTCGGGCATCTTTAAGCTCCACAAATACAAACCGGGACAAATCCCGCGGGGAGACTATGTCGGTGATGGCACTTGTGTCGGTCTTTCCCCATACAATGATTCGACGTCCCAGTGAAAAACTTGCATGTTCAAAGCTGCGCTGAACATAAAACTCCCGCAGAAATTCATCCGTTAAAATACGACGGTTTTTTGCCCTGGTCCTGTGGTCGGATGCCGGTATCACCGAGAGTTTTCCATCAAACCGGATGAAATACCGATTTGCCGCCAGTGTTTCCGTCTCCAGCCCCAGCCAGCCGTAATGAGTGATGAGCCCGGTCTCCCCTTCCATGCCGTGGGAGACCTGATATCCCAGCTCAAGGGCGGCATTCGCCATTAAATCATGCCAGAGTCCCAGGGGCCGGTCTTTTGGTTCATTGGTCGCAGGCAGCTCCTCCCCTGTATCGAAAAGGGTCGGAATTTCCCCTTCGGGCAGGGTCTCCCATGGGGCCTGGTCATCGGAAAACAGTCCGGCATTCTCATCTTCTTCGGTTATCTCCAGCAGATCATTTTCTCCTGCGGGGACCGTTTTGCCGTGGAGTACCGTCACAGGCACCAGGATCATCATGAAAACGGCCAGAAAAAGCCCCAGCCCGGTACGCAGAAGGTGGTTTACCGCATCAACGACACAGGGCGGAACCGCCATGGCAATTATGCCTCGATTCCTGAAACAGAGCGTATCTGCTTTGCATTGTGGCGTTGAATACTTTAATAATATAGCTGTTTTCAATGTGAGGTCACTCCAGGTGGGTGCGGTACCGTTTCAGGTGCTGCTCCCGGAAGGCCCCATCGGTCAAGGTGCGCTGGGTGAGAAATGCATCGTCCACCCCACGGTTCAAGACAATGGCTTCATAGCGCAGGACGGTTTTTCGTCCGGTTTCAATGTTCAAAACGGCAATCTGCATGGGCACCAAAATGTTGTTTACCAATGTAATGCTCCCGTAATAGAACAGCTTGTTCTGTTTTCCCTGGCGGTTGTACAGCACCGATTTTAATATGATATTTCGTTTTGTATCCACCCACTCCAGGGCTTTGGCATAATTGCTTTTCCGGGCCCTCCGGGGGACGGGAGTGGATTCCACCACCACACAGGGCACTCCGGCCACGGTTTCCCTGTCCACCGTGCGATAGGTGTAGTCCTCATGGTACCGCTGCTCCATGTCTTCATAACTCAGCTCAGATCCGAAAAAATTGCCGGTTTTGGGTTCATCCGCATTGGCGGATACAATGCGCTTGACTTTTCCCAGGGCGGACAGGTAAAGCCATTGGTCCGCCTCCCTCTCCTTGTCGGCATAATCATACTGAAGAAATCCGATGCCTCGCTCACCCGCCGGTTCCAGGATGATGGTGACGGTTTTATGGTCCTTTTCCCGGGGACCGTAGTCCTTGCGGACCATCTCCATAAGCTTTACCCGGGGAGTGGCGGTGCAGACAATGCGGTTGTTCTTCCGGGCCACCGGGCAGGTGGAAAGGCGTACCCGGGAAATTTCAGTGGTACCGTCGTCCCGATCCATCACCCGTTGCATAATTTCAGCGGCATCATCGGCCCAAGCCCATGACGTAAGAAAAACAAGGCAACCCGTTAAAATTAGAAATTTTTTCATGTGCGACCTCCTAAAGGGGATATTTTTTTTACTCCCATGACCTGGCGACCGAATCGGATACGTGCCACGCTGCACAATGCCGGCAGAAGCACCAGGTCCGATACCAGGGCCGTCAGGATGGCGATGGCGGCAAATATGCCGAACCGGCTCAACCCATTGTGAAACGAGAGAATAAAGACCAGAAATCCCGTGGAGAGAATCAGGGAGGTAAAGGTGATGGCCTGTCCCGCCTCACGCAGGGTCTGGATCATGGCGGTTGAAAAACGCTTTTCCTTTTCCATCTCCATACGCAGGTGGGTCAGAAAATGAATGGTATCATCCACGGCCAGCCCGATGATGATGGGGGCCACGATCAGGGTATCGGCATCCAGAGGCACCTTTAAAAACCCCATGAGTCCAAAGGCGGCAAGAATGGGAAACAGGTTGGGTACCAGGGCCACCACTCCGGCACGGAAGGACCCCAGCACCAGGAACAACATAAGGGAGATCACCCCCAGGGCCAGGCCGAAACTTTTGATCTGTGCCCAGGCGATGTAATCCAGCATGGTGGCCAGTAATGGCATGTTGCCCGTCAGGGTGACTTTCAGATCGGGATATTGCGTTTTCAGCCCGGCAAACCGCTGGTCAATAAAGGCCTGGGTGTCTGTCATGATTTTTTCTGACATGGTGGAGCCGGCATTGACGCACTGCACCCCGATGCGCCCGGCGGAATAGTCGTCATTGACCAGCCGTTTGCGATCCTTTGGATTGGCATTGTCAAGTAAAAACACCACCTGCCGCAGCAGGGCGGGATTCCGGGGAATGGTGTAATATGACGGATCATCGTTGTTCAGGGCTTTCCAGGACTCTTTGACCACGTTGACCAGGGAAATGGTTTTGATAATGGGATGGGGGTCATAGGCTTCCAGAAAGGTCTGCAGGGACGACACGGCCATGAGTACCGCCGGGTCCTTAAAGGCATCCGCCTGCTCAAAGGACATCATCACTTCCATGGTGCCGGTCCCTCCCATGTGTTGGTCCACCAGACGATAGGTCTGGCGAAGGGGCAGCTCCTCCTTGATGATCTCAACAAAGTTGGAATCTACCCGGAGCCGGGACATCCCCACCCCCAGGGTGGCGGCGATAACGGCAAACACAAGAATCACCACCACCGGTCGTTTGACTCCAACCTCTTCTATGCGCCGGATGAATCCCAGCAGCAGGTGATCCTTTTTCATCGATTCCCCCCGGGGCACCGGGGCCCACAGATCCAGCAGCAGGGGCAGGAGTACCAGGGTAAAAACAAAGGCCAGCATAACGGCCATGGCGGCGAACACTCCAAAGGAGGCAATGGGTCTTAAAGGGACAAAGGTCAGGGAGAGCAGGCCCACGGCCGTGGTGGTGCTGGTCAACAGGCAGGCCAGGCCGGATTTTTTCATCACAGCGTTCAGAGCCTTGTCGTGGGGATATCCCCGGTTTCTGAAAAACAGGTATCCCGACAAAATATGAACGGCATCGGCAATGCCCACGGACAATGCCAGAAAAATGATCACCTGCAGCATGGCACTCATGGGTATATGTGCCCATCCCACAATGCCAAGTGTCCAGACAACGGTGAGCATCACCAGTACCACCGGCCAGACCACGGCGGAAAGGGAACCGAACAGCAGCCAGAGCATGCCCACGATCAATACCAGCAGGAGGGACATGAGCCTCCCCATATCTCCGATTACGGCGGTGGTGAAAAAATCCATGAGAACGGGATTGCCCACCGGATGAAAGGTCAGGGAATGGGTGAATTCGTCCTGATTCAGAATGGTTCGCAATGCGTCCATAAAGGCAGGATATTCCCGAGCATCGGTTTTGATAAAGGGCGAGACTTTATCCTCGTCCGGTACAAAATTTTCTTTTAGGGCCGATGCGGCTTCCCGGGTATCCGAAAGTTCGAACATCCCCTCCAACCCGGCCCCCTCCAATCCAGTCCCCTCCTCCCGGGACAGGGCCGGTGCAGCGGCGTTGAAATCGGTCCGGATGAGAATCCCGCCGAACCTTGAATCTTCGGACAGGTAGAGAAACGGATAGTCGGGATGGTCCAGAGCGTTTTGTCTCAGGCGTTCCCGCTTCTCGGGTCCGGGCAGGGCTGCACCGATGAAGTTCCGGGAGTAGAGCACATCTGATGCCGCCGTCATGTACTTGGCATTGACCAGACTTTTCACTTCCACGATGTGGTTCAGGGGACGGCCCTGGTCGGCAGAAGATGGATCGGGTGGAGAACTCAGAGCCTGGTGCACTCCTTGGAGTGCAGCCAGGGAGGCTTGGGAAAAAATATCGCCGTCTTTTGCCTCATACACGATATAAACATACTCGTCCCCCTCAAAGGCCAGGCGGAATCGGTCGTAGGCAAGCTTTGCCGGATCATCCTCTTTAAAATAGTTGAGCAACGACTCATCAATGACCACGTTGCCCATGCCGGCACCGACCAGCAGTGTGGCAAGGCAAAGGAAAACGAAAATGCGTGTCCGGTAACGTCGCAGGCGGTCCGGAAGCGTTTTAAACCAGGTACCAATGGATTGAATGTCTGGACTCATGGGTGACTCCATGGATTTAAGGTTTTACAGGTACATTCTGCAGCATCTCTGCGTGCAGGACGACATCAGCATCAGGTCCACCTTATAAAATCCATAACAAAAGATCACCATCCAAAAGGATGGAAATGGGCTTCCATCCTGACCGGCGGGCAATGGAAGGCTCAACCGGCTTGCGGTGATCATTGTTTCGCGTCTATATCAACCCCAGTTCAACCGCCCTGGAGACGGCCTGGCCCCGACGTTTGACATCCAGTTTGGCAAATATTTTTCCTGCATACCAGCGGATGGTGTTTACCGATAGATAGAGTTGGTCCGCTGCTTCCTTGTTGGAGCACCCTTTTTGAAACAACTTTAAGATGTCGATTTCCCGGGTGTTAAAGGTTTCCTCAACCTCATGGACCTGCACTGGCCGCTTGTTGTCTGACAGGGCATCGCTGTTTTCATTGTTGCCGTTCAATACCAGATGGGGCAGCAGATGGCGGGGGATCTCCCCTTTTTGGTGACTGACGGCATAGAGGGGGGCTGCTTTGCCAAACACATCCAGGAACATCAGTACATGGCCCTGGCTTCTGGAAAGCTCAAAGGCCTTTGAAACAAGTGCTGAAGCCTGGTCCCTTTGCCCACCGGTCAAATAAAGGGCCTTTGCCTTTAACAGGTAACACTCCAGCAGGCGGCCGTTGCGGGACATCCGCTCATCCCGGCTAATCAGGAGGTCCAGGGCCATGAATGCCTTGCTCCACGCCTTGCGGTGAATCCAATACCGAATCCGTGTCAGAGTTTCAATGGTGTGGAAAAAAGAGTCCGGCGCGCAGGAGATGTCTTCCACGGAATCGGCCCATTCGTCAAGAAGGGCGTACCGGCCTTCGGCCATCCAGATCCGATATTTATAAGGGGAGAAAAGATCCGCCAGCCAGTAAGAACTCTGTCTTGCCAGGGAAACGGCATGGTCAATGGCGCGGTGTGCCCGGTCAAAGGCCCGCAGATGGCATAGCAGCATGGCATACTCACTGTATGAGATGATAACAAGTTCGGTATATCCGCTGTCTTCAATGGCACGTACTCCCTTTTTAAAGGCCTGTAATGCCTCTTCCAGCCGGTTCTCCGCCATGCGTAACTGCCCCTGATACACATAGAGCAACCCGCAGATAGGGGGGATATCCCTGCCGAACAGGTTCTCCATATGGGCAATGTGTGATCCCACCAGCTTTCTCACTTGCACCAGGTTTCCCAATTCCAGTTCAAGACTGGCACGGTTCATGGCGGTGAGCGCCGCCATGACGGGGGTATCTCCGGCTTTGGGGCAGGTCAGGGTCAGGGCGGCCCGGATATCACCGGAAAATCGGTAGCAGATGGCCTGGACAAATTCCATCATCCGGCGGATGGTGCCGTGTTCCCGGGGAATTTGGGCCAGAGCCCGGTTGCACTTTGCAACGGCATAATCAAGATCCCCTGTGCGGTAAAAGGCATGGTAGGCTTGGAACGTGGCGTAAAAGCCTGCCAGCAAGTTCCGGTCTTGGGGAGACCATTGTCTGTCCAGCAAGGTCTTGAACGCCGGCATCACGTCAAATTCGCACTGATAAACACGGATGCCGAAATAATAACAGGCCAGCACCGCCTCCCCCATGATGGCGGATCGGGAGAGGGCTGTGAACAGACCGACAAACCCCTGTTCCCCCTGTTCGCCGTAAATTCGGGCAATATGCCGGGCCAGGATCTTTACTGCCAGGGACTCCTGTTCCGACTTCAGGGCATGGGAGAACGCCTGTTTGAAAAAAAGGTTGCTGTCAAACCATCGGGATGCTGCTTGATGATATTTGCATTGTTTCTCATGGTCCTCCTCCAGGAACAGCGCCTTTAGAAAATCCTGAAACAGGTGGTGAAACCGGTACCAGTGATGACGGTTGTCCAGGGAGATGAGAAAAAGGCCGTGGGTTGCCATGTAGTGTATGTGGTCGCCGGCTTTGGGATCTTCCAGAACCGTCCGGCAAAGAGGGGCGCAGAACCGGTCCAGAAAACAGACACCGGTACAGAATCGTCGGATACGTTCCGGAAGCTGGGAAAACACCTCTTCCATAAGGTAGTCCCGCACCATCCTGTGGGTGCCGGACAACGATTTCAAGGCTGAACCCTTTCTGTTGATCCGGGCCAACAGGGTTAACTTCAGGGCCGCAGCCCAACCTTCAGTGGTGCGGGCAATGCCATCAACGGTCCCGGGGGCCGGGGCACTGCCGGTGCAGCGCCGGATATAAGCCTCTGTTTCCTGCCGGGAAAACCGCAACCGGTTTTCCGTAATTTCCATTAAACCACCCGTGGTTCGACGTCTGGCAAGCCCGTGGAAAGGTACTTTCCGGGTACTGATCACCAGGGTCAAATGGCTGACGGGGTGGTCCATCAAAAAATGAACTCCGTCGCGGATCTGTTGATTGGAGATCAGATGGTAATCATCCAGCACCAGCACAAAAGAACCGGTAGCGGCATCAATCCGGTTGATCATTGAGATGAGGATATCTTCAACGGCGGGGACAGGGCCGGCCTGCAGTCGCATCAGGGGCGCATCACAGATCCCCGGAGCAATGGTGTTAAAGGCGGCCATTACATAGGACCAGAACACCAGGGGATCATTGTCGCCATGTTCCAGGGAAAGCCAGCCGGTGCGGGGTGCAATGCCTGCTGAGTGAATCCACTGTGCCAGAAAAGTGGATTTTCCAAATCCAGCCGGCGCGCATACCAGTATCAGATCGTTGGACAGTGCATGGGCCATGTCGGCAAGGAGATGCTCACGTAAAATAAGGGTATTATCATCGGATATAGGGATATGTAATCTGGAATTTAACATTGGTAGTTTTTTGATCAATTTTAGGCGGTTTCGTGTTGAAACAGCACACGGAGGTCTCACCTCGGTGAAGGTCTGAACGGTGCCCGGACCGATAGGGTTAAGAGAAAGGGACAGGTTCATGAGCCGTCTGGCAAGGTCAGCCGTCCTTGGCTGGACAAGTTTTCAAGTCCTTGAACGGCTGGATCATCCGGCGCCTGAGATGTGTTGTCTGGAAGCAATGGAAAAATCCCAGAACTAAAGTCCGTAACCTGCTTAAAAGAGGCATACCGTTTCAATATGCGGTTACTTGCGGGAATTCCCGTAAGAAACACTGGCGCATGAGCAGGGTAAAATGGGTCATCATGGCCCTGCCAAACAAGTATTTCCTTTCCCTTGGATTATTCCTGCCCGGGAACTGATCTGCCTGATCAGCCGAACCGCCTTGGTACGCGATCCGTATGCCGGGTGGTGTGGGAGGGCTCCTCAGTGATGGGGAGTCCTATCCCGATATGTAATTGTTTGTCATTGCTTTATTTCTTCTAAAATAGCAATGTGTACAATATTCTTCAAACCATGAATGTTACTCAAAATCCCATTTTTTGTTTCTTCTGGCGAACTGTCCACTCTATGCGTGATTTCATTTCTTAGTTTTGTGTAAATTGTCTCTGGTTTGTTATTATGTGGACTTGGCACCTGGAGAGTATTTGGAGAAACCGGCATAATGTATTTGTCAATTGATTTCTGATTCTTAAATAATTCGTATAGGATCAAGTATAAAAGCATGTATTGAACAATGGGTCCATCAATCTTAATTGCATAACTGAAGATATTTACAAGAGGATGATTTTGTAATCTTTTTGATTGAATAAGAACTTTTGCTAATTCCTGAATTTCCGATTCGTTTAGCTTCTTTCCGCTACTTTTTGCGACTCCACGGCAAGTCATTGCTGGCATAATCAAATGACATTGAGCTCCTTCACCTTCTATAGGGATAACACCGTGACCTGTTTGTCGAATGTTATGGATACCAGTATTCAACATAAAACTGATAAGGTTGAAAATACTTTCTCTATTTTTTTCAGCTATAGAGTCAACTTCATTAATCGATGAAACCTCTGAACATATAATCGACAGTTTCCATTTGTGATCAAATGGATCATTCGGCATTATTTTTGTGAGAACAATTTCTTTAATGCGTGAATCATCAATTTCTAATTTTATTGGTTCAATGTGATCAATAAACATTTCATATGAGTACTCAACGTGTCCACCTGGAAATGTCATTTTCTTTTTTCCTACATAATGCCGAGTTGAGGAGCGAGCCACGTGGGTTGACTGCTCCAATTCGTTGTTAAGTGCGCTGCGGCGTGCGTCAAACCCATTCTCAACTCGGCATTAAGTGCGGCGCAGGCGCACTTAACATGAAAATCTGCGGCTCGCCCGTCAGCATTTTCATTGTTGAGAATGTAGGTTGTTTACTGATCTGGGAATTCTGAGTTGATATAAAAAATTAGGATTTCAATTCGTGGATAATTCTCTGGATAGTATCCAGAAGTGCAGGAATTTTTCTTTTGCATGTGAAAAATACTGTTTCGGCATTAATATTGGCATAGTGATGTGTAATAATATCCCTCATCCCTTTTGCTTTTTTCCAGTCAACATCTGGATAGCGCGATAACAGTTTTCCTTCCGTAACTTTATCAAGATTTTTTAAAGATTCCCCGATAACGATGAGCATCATGCAGATGGCATCCATTTTTTCCATCCCAGCCGCAGTATCAGTAAAATCGTTTGGATTATCGATTACCTGAAATCGCAGAACAACCTTTTTGGCAGCATCTTCGATTTGTTGAATAATTTCCAATATCAGTTCATTGTCAGGCATACACGGCCTCATGGTCTATCCTATTTTTTAAAAAAGGGTTCATTGAGTCTGTGTAAGTTACAATATCAATAGATTTATTAAGTCTTTTTTCTAAATCTTCTTTTATTCCTGCAAGCATGAAAAAATCGGGTTCAGAAATACGGATCACTATGTCGACATCACTCTCATCTCCTGATTCCCCACGAGCAACGGAACCAAAAACGCCAATGGTCAAGATATTATATTGATTAGCAACTTCATTTTTATAGTTACGTAAAATTTTTATGATATCTTTTTTGCCCATAATTTCCTCTCATAAACTATAATCTATAAAAACTCTTAATGCATTTTATAACCTAACCATATCATGGTTAGAATATGATCTCAATTATATCATTTTAAAATAATATCATACAATCGCGGCGCAGCCGCCGTGAACCTGCAAATAACCGGTGCAAATGGAGCGCAGCGGAATTTGCATCCGAGTTAATTTGTTGTGTGCCGGGCACGGCACACGTCTTAAGGGTGAGCCTACACCTTAGAATCATGAAGGTCAAGGCAAGTCCCAAACCCAGCCTGATGGAGGCGGGTCGAAGACGCGAAGCCACGGTATAGTGTTATCACAACGGGGTATCGGTATCGGTGACGGTGCTTCGGAAGGCAGTGGCTCCGCCGAGGCGGAACAGCACAAAAGTACGGGGCGACGTACAGGAATCGCGTCAGGCGTGCATTGTGGGACGAGCCTGCAACACAAGGTAAAGTCCTCTATCCATTATAAGCAATGTCCGTATACGTGGCGCTCACGTCCTGAAAGACGTGTGACTTACCCCGGGAGGTCTTCCATGTGCCCTGGGATGCTGCTTGCAGCAGAAATTGGCTGAAGGCAGGGCAACCTGCTTTGACCGCATGGAAGAAGTCAGCAGAGGGCATAGTAGCCGGAGGAAACGAGCCGTGTTGAAACACTGCACGGAGGACTCACCCCGGTGAAGGCCTGAACGGTGCCCGGACCGATAGGTACGGGTAAATGATAGAGACCAATAGGAGGTGTGTACTTATGGACATATTGCCACAGCAGATGGAAATGTTCACAGCGTCACATGTTACCGAAAGTCCGACAGAGCGTAACCGGTTCATGGAGTTCATCCTTGAACGGGGGAATATGTTGGCCCATTGTCGCCGGTACTTTCCAACATTGTCCTGGACGAGTTGGACAAGGAATTGGAGCGCAGAGGTCATCGATTCGTCAGATATGCGGATGATTTTGTCATATACCTTAGAAGTGAGAAAGCGGCGCAACGGGTTATGGAGAGTATCACACGTTTCATAACTGTAAAACTCTGGCTCAAGGTCAATGAGGAGAAAAACAAGGTCAGCCGTCTCTGGCTGGACAAGTTTCTGGGATACACATTTATTCAAGTCCTTGAACGGCTGGATCATCCGGCGCCTGAGATGTGTTGTCTGGAAGCAATGGATAAATCCCGGAACTAAAGTCCGTAATCTGCTTAAAAGGGGCATACCATTTCGATATGCGGTTACTTGCGGGAATTCCCGCAAGAAACACTGGTGCATGAGCAGGGTGAAATGGGTCATCATGGCCCTGCCAAACAAGTATTTCCTTTCCCTTGGATTATTCTTGCCCGGGAACTGATCTGCCTGATCAGCCGAACCTCCTTGGTACGCGATCCGTATGCCGGGTGGTGTGGGAGGGCTCCTCAGTGATGGGGAGTCCTATCCCGATATACATCCCCATGCTAACCGATATTCAATTTCAGTTTGGCTGCTTTTTTCTGGGTTATGCGGAATATTCAATATTTCTTCTGGCAATCCAGACAATTCTGAAACCTTTTGGGAGATTTCTTCGATTGAACCAGAACCACCTAACTCATGGAGAGCCTCAAGAAGAGGATTCATAAGTTCATGATATTTTGGCATCTGACCACTATTCTTCATTGTCTTTCCATGTAGCTTGTAAATGTATAATCGCGGTGCTGACCGGCGCCTTACCATCCGCAGAAATCGGCAGGCTTACCGCGGTCTGGTTAAGCCTTAGGTTGGGCATTCTTTATATCCCATATTATTGTATCCGAACTAAAATCTTGCTCATTGGGCCACATAATCCCACGATGTGCAGGACGAACAAGACGAAAATAAGATTGGTTTTGAAGCTCTTTAAATGCACTTCCTTTCAAGTATGGTTTGACATTAAAAGTACCCGATATCCCGCTACTTGTCAGAATCTCAATTTGATAATTATCTAACGGGACGGCTTTGATTATTTTATCCATATATAAGTCCTTTTACCTTAAGGGGGCTATCTTAAAAATAGGTTCACCTGCAACAGCCAATTTCCAGTTTGCCAACAAATCTTCTTTGTGGATTTCTATCCAAGCTTGCACGAGCTTCATTTTACCGGAAGGCAAACTGCCACTTAAAATTTTTCCGTCTTCGATAGCTATAGATGCTGAATATTCACAGTAATCGGCATGGATATGGGGCATCTTATGTTTTTTGTCGTCATAGAAGTACATTAGAATAAGTATACCGTAAAACATTGATATTGTAGGTATATTTTCTCTCCATATTGTTTATCATACTTCAATTATACATTGCCTTTTATAAATATCAATATATAGCCATGAAAAAGACTTAAAAAGAATGTTTCACGGACCAACAGGAGGTGTGTATTTATGGACATATTGCCACAGCAGATGGAAATGTTCACAGCGTCACATGTTACCGAAAGTCCGACAGAGCGTAACCGGCTCATGGAGTTCATCCTTGAACGGGGGAATCTGTTCAGGGCGTTGAAAAGAGTTCGCAGCAATAAAGGGGTACCCGGCATTGATAAAATGACGGTGGACCAATTGCCGGGCTATCTGAAACGGGCAGCAAGGGTTTTCAAAAAAGTTAATTGAAAGCACATCAGTTAAAAATTTTTCAACCTTTAAAAAGAAGGAGACCCTTGCTGTCCGGTTCACCCGCTGGTACGCTTTAGCTATATACGTTTTTACGACGTCCAACTTTGACAATCCAAATGGAAAGCTCTTGATCTTGGATGGAGTAAATAATGCGATATCTACCGTATCTTAAACGATATCTTTCCTGGCCACTTAGTTTTTTACACCCGGATTGACGCGGGTTATCACCAAGAGATTCAATACAGGTAAGAATTTTTGTTAAATCCTTATCCGGTATTGATTTAAAATCTTTCCAAACCGAAGATTTGAAAAAAATCTTATATGCGGCCATCTTTTTTAAGCCTCTTAACCATTTGCTCGTAGCTGATTAAGGACTCATCAGCTCTTTCATCAAAGACAGAAATGTCTTCAGCATCCTCAGCAAGTGCTTCTCTCAATGCTTCATTGATTATCTCTGACATAGAACGTGATGTTTCAAGAGATTTTAGTCGTAATGCCTGATGAAGGACTGGATCTAAATAGATAGTTGAACGTTTTGATAATGTTGCCATAATTTCACCTCCAAGTTTTTTATTTTAACATTATAACGTTGTGATGTTTTAATGTCAATATTTTGGAAGCGAACGCGGTGCTGACCGGCGCCGTGGCCTCACAAGCAAACGCAGTTTGGTTGTGGTGTGACCGGCATGATCATAAACTTACTGGTGAAAGTCCAGTTATAGCCCTGAAAGGAGGGAATATATAGACAACGGCAAGGGTGCCCGAAGAAACTTTCCAGATCTGCCTGAAGAAGGAATAACCGGTGATGGAAACCCAATGAGGGATCTGAAGGAAGCCCGCGTCAAACTTGCCACTCAAACTTGGTGTGAACCTCTGGTAGGCTCAACGGAAAGGGCGAGATACCCGCGATTATCAAAGCCCGATATCCTCTCCGTATTCCGTTGGGTAGAGGAGGTGGGTGGGCAACGAAAGTGTATGATCTTACCCGGTGAAGGGACGTCTGATTTGGGCCGTTGTAACTGCGACAGCCAAGCCCTAAGCGGAACAGCAATGTCTCCGTTACGGACAGAGGGTCTTCAGATGAAGCCATAGTAGGCGTAAAGCTGGCAGCCGTTGGAGATGCGGTGACGTATCAGAGGGTAAAACTGTCGGAAAGTGACAAGGATGTCGGAGCCGAAGGGCGGAACATGTAACAGGAACAAGGACTCTCAGAATAGCGGATGTAACGAGTTCAGCCATAGGAGTTTCTTTTAGGGGAGACGTATAAATCCCGTGACAATAAAGGAAATGCGGAACAATGAAGATAGTAACTTCTCAATAAGTTCGGGTAGGAAACGGTTTTTTGAAATCCCGACTCAATAATATCAGGTGGTTACAGAGATAACCAGCCTTTACTACCCGCACTTATTGAGAAGCTACCACCTTTGTAAGATCTCAATAACCCGGGGTGATAAAGCCTGCTTAGCCTTTAAACGCCGGGTGCTGTTCAAAGGAATACCATGAATGCCCGGACTTATTGAGAACTCACGCACCTTTCCCTCTCTCCATTCCTTCTAAGATCCACCGAAAAATATTAAAACCGATATGCATTCAAGCGGGAATCATATGTCATACCGGACACAATTTCCGCTCGTCTGCCGTTCAGCATGTTTGTAAAAACATCTTTGACAATGTCATTGGTCTCTTTGTAAAACAATCCATGGGTATTTCCGACATTTTCCCCATCGGTAAAATCAAAATATACCGCGTTGGTTGAGATAAGTCCCTTTGCAGTCCGCCCGAGGCGGTCCTTCTGAAAGTTGGCGTCAGACCATTTCAAAACATAGTCATTTTCATTGATTGTCACATAAACGCGTTTCCCTGTCTCGATAAGGTCGACCCACTTTTCATGGCCGGGATTGTCAACATCAGCCTGACATAGAATGACATTGTCAAATATTTGAGTTTCATTTTCATAGATTGAGTCAATCACATAATTCTGAAATAAATAATTTCCTAAACTGTAGCTCATGAAAGAAAATTTGATATTGCAGGACTCCAATGCTTTTTTGTTAAACGGCATTTTAAGAAACCGGCTGAGTTTTTCCAAGGTCGAATCCAGTGCTCCGATCGAGGCACTCGCCGTTCTTTTGGCATGACGGTATTCTTTTGTTTTGAATCCTCCTGGGTTTGACGGCCAGGAAAATGCAACCACTTCCACATCATGCTTTTTTTCAAGTGCTAAAGATTTTTCCAGGTTTTTTTCAAAGGACTGGTTAAATCCGTGGACAAAAAAGACACAGTTCTTTTTTGATGCAATCAGTTTTTCAATCAGATTTCCAAATTCTTTTTTGGAAGGGATATTATTTTCCGTGATCACGGATGGCTCTTTAAGTAGTTTGATTTCCCAACTTCCGTTCACCTTGTCGGCATGAGCCAGCCTTACTTCGTTTGGCCCTTTGGCATTGACACCATCACCAAAAGCCTTTTCATTTCCAACCCCCTCCTTAAAATTTTTTTTAAGGATGTTTCTGTTCGTTATGATCAGCATGATACTGCCTCCTGTTTTTTATTAAGGTTAACTAATTGTAATTAAAATCAAATCAAAACACTCCTCCAGCATTGTTTACTAACTTCTCTCTCTTCATTGGTACCTTCTCTCTTGGCGCTTTGGCCGATTTTCAGTCGGCCAAAGACATTTTTTGTAGTATTTATCCAGAGTTGAA